>OY762209.1:0-5508164 GCA_963665295.1 Syntrophorhabdaceae bacterium
ACTGGTCTTCCCTCTTGTACCTCGACGACCTGATGTCTCTCGGGAGAACCTCTATGTGCCAGTGATAATGCTCGCTCACAGGCACCGACACGTCCGAAATCGTGTCTCCCCCAAGGTTCGGCGACGTGTGGATCACCAGGGAATAGGCGTTGCTCACTGTTTCAAGCCTTTTCATGACGTCGAGCATGATCCGGGCGAGGTCATTCTTTGCCGCCCCGTCGAGGGGACTCTCGAAACTCTCACTGTGGAACCTGGGAATGACCCAGACTTCGTAAGGGAATCTCGAAGCAAAGGGGCATATGGCGATGAAACTGGTGTTGAGGCTTACCAGCCGCTTGTTCTGCCTTATCTCCTGGGCGATGATGTCACAGAAAAGACACCTCTCCTTCTGCAGATAGTGCCTCCTGGAATTGGCAAGTTCCACCTCGATCCTCTGAGGCAGGATGGGGGTGGCAAGGATGTGGGAATGGGGGTGAAAGATGTATGATCCCGAAAGTTCCCCGTGGTTCTTGAATATCTGGATATATTTGAACCTTTTGTCCTGCTTGAGGTCCCTGACCCGCTCCATGTAAAACTCCAGGAGAAGGAGAAGCTCGCCCTCGGCGAAGGTCGCAAGGGTCTTCGTGTGAGACCTGTTTTCCACTACTATCTCATGGGCGCCCACATTGCCCATTTTGTCATAGAGCCCCTCAGCCCTCTTGTCGAGTTCCTTCTCAATGATAAAGACGGGGGTTGCCGCCGAAAAGCACCGGATAAGCCAGGCGCCGTCCTTGTCCGTGACTTCCCTTATAGTCCCCGGCGTCAGATGCTCATGGCCGGGACAGAAGGGGCACTCACCGACAAAGTCGCCCTTTGCCATGGGATAACCCGAAATCACCCAGTTCCCCGATACAGGGTCTCTGCGAAGTTCTGCCATTGAGTCTAATAATAGGCTATGGGGCCTTGTTTGTCAAACCCTCTTTTTCGCGGGCTTACGGGGCCGACGGGCCTGAAAAACGACAGGGGAGGCACACGCCTCTGGGCGCGCCTCCCCTGTCTTGAAACAAGACCTGTCGAAGACTTCTATTTAATGTCGTCTACATTTTGCAGGGTCGATTTCCCGGAGGTAGAAACTTTAACTTCCACTTTGGTCGCTTTCTTCGTTGCCGCCGCGTTTGTCTTCGGGGCAGCCGCGTTCACTGTTTCGGGGTAGAGCATGAAAGAACAGGAAGCAGCAGTGCCGGCGCACATCCCATCCGTTCCCCATCCCGTGAAGAAAAGGTTCTTTCCTGCCTTTGTGCTCAAGGTAATCTTCGTGCACAACGGAAAGGATGCCTCGCATGTGCCGCCGTCCCGGTTGCAACCGGTTATACCCGCGGGTACGCTGTTCACGAAACACGTGGCCGTTTCGCCCGGGTCGTCCACGAGGACAGAAAGCGCTCCCGTGTCCGTCGCCGGCCAGAACATCACGGAAATCGCGGTATCCGTGGCCAGGGTGGCCGCTACGGCCTTGCCGTAGGTGAAAGGCCCGCTATCCATGGTCCACAATACACATGGGCCTGTACCTGCCGAGGGCGTCCCGGTGAGAGTGATCTTCGTGCCTGTTTTGAAGTATGCCTCGCATACGTCGGTTTCCAGCCCCGCGCAACTGATCTTCTTTGACGATATACATTTAGGGATCTCGCTCTCTTCGTTGAATTCGAGACAACCCGCCGATGAACTGGTAACCTTCCCCAGTCCGGGAGCCAGGGCGTTGTCCACAGAGAGGAGCACCCATTCCCCCTTTACCGCAAAGCCCGCCCCGATCTCGGTCTGCGCCGCCGCCGGAAACGGACGGACCGCGCCGATACCCAGGATCATGGCTGAAGCCAGAATAAAGAAACAGACCTTTCCCACACTTGTTCTCCACATCTTTCTGTCCATATGTCCCCCTTGCTCGGTATTTTGATGCCCTTTTTCATCAGACGAATTCATCTTGCACTTCGCAAAGAAGAAAGACAATCAAAAATGAACGCCGCCTCGCCCGGCCCTGATTATTGCAAAAAACCGGGCAGTATAGTAATCTTACCTTTGCACGGGTTGTCCCTTGCGGGCCCGGAATGCGGACTATGAAAGACGACAATAGAGCAACAGAAGACAAAAACGCGATCCTTATCGCCATAGGCAACAAGGACAATGTCCTCGAAGACATTCATACCCTGTCGAGGCAGTGGGCGGAGAACCCCGAGGTAGAAATCGTTACAGGGAAGGAGATAAAACCCAGGGTGGTAGAGAAGGCGTCGGCCCTTTTCCTCGCCTCTGACCTCGTCCTCGTTCTTGTGGACCCCGAGAAGGACCTCCTCAATGATATGAGGGCGCAACTCCTTGCATTACAGGAAAGGGTCCACATAATCGTCTATCTCACGGCTCCCCTCACGGACGGCCGGATTCCCATCGAAGGAAGAACGGTGGTGCTCGAACAAAAGAAGGAGAGACGGATAGAGGATAAGGTCCGGGCATTCATCAGGAAATATGACAAGAAAATGACTCACCAGGCCCTCAGGCTTCTCACGGACAGGATCAGGGACGAGTCCATCCTCGAAATGGAACTCATGAAACTCGTGACCTATGTGGGCGAGAGAGGAGAGATAAAGTCCAAGGACATCCTTGCGGTGGGGACGGAAACCCACGAGGAAAGCCTTATCACCCTCTTTGACGCCTTTGCGAGAAAAGACAAGAAGGGAGCCCTCGCCATATTTGAAAACCTCCTTCTGAACGGCCTCCACATACTCGCCATACACAGTTTCCTCACGAAGCAGGCGAGACTCCTCCTTCATGCCAAGGATATGGAGGAGGTATTCAAGGCCGGCCCCGAATATGGACACTTTGCAAAAACCTTCGGCAAATGGAAAGATGGTCTGGACCTGAAGCCCCTGGAGAAAAAGAATTACCTCCCCTTTCAGAAACCCTACTATGCCTTCAACCTTTCAAAGACAAGTGAGAAGATCTCCAAAAAGGATCTTATCGCGTTCCTCGATATGCTTGCCGCCCTCGATCTCAGCATAAAGAGCGGAACAAAGTTTGACCGCGTCCGGCTCGAAGAAGGACTGGCAGGCACTTAAGTAATGATCATAAAGATCATGCTCTTTCTCCTCACTATCGCATCGACCTGGTTCGTGCAGGGCCTGGCGTACAGCGTCTCCATTATGTCCATACTCCTCGCCCACGAAATGGGCCATTACCTCATGAGCAGGAGATACGGCATCCCCGCAACCCTGCCTTTTTTCATCCCCTTTCCCCTCTCCCCCTTCGGCACTTTCGGGGCCGTGATAAAAATGAAGGGTCTCATCACCAACAAACGGGCCCTCTTCGATATCGGAATTGCGGGCCCTCTCTCGGGATTCATAGTGGCCCTCCCCTTCCTGATCCTGGGCATCAAGTGGTCGACCGTCCAGGTCATACCCGAGGATATGCCCTATCTTCAACTTGGGGACCCCCTTATCTTCAAAATCCTTCAAAGGCTCCTCGTGGGAGAGGTCCCGAAGGGATACGATCTCGTACTTCATCCATTCGGCTATGCAGGGTGGGTGGGGCTTTTCGTGACCGCCCTCAATCTCCTCCCCGTGGGACAACTCGACGGCGGGCACATCATCTACGCGGTTTTCGGCCGGAAGAGCAAGTGGGTCTTTGTGGCAGTAATAACCGGTCTTGCGGCAATCGCGGTCTTCTATAACCCCGGCTGGCTTCTCCTCGTCTTACTCCTTCTCATATTCGGCATGCGTCATCCTGAGCCCCTCGATACGGAAACCGGGCTCGACTCCAAAAGGCGGGTGCTCGCTTTTGTGATCCTTTTGATCTTTCTTCTCTCCTTCACTCCCGCCCCCTTCCCCGAGCTGAATTTCAATTTTACGGAGACAAAGGGTATTCCTGTATGAACCAGAACGATGTCACTGCAGTGGTCCTTCTCGGCATCACCATGGTCCTCTGGGGTTCCACCCCGGTGATCGAGAAGATAGGACTACGGGACGTGGAGCCTTTGACGGGCTTATTTATCAGGAGCCTCGTGGTGACTGCCATACTTTTCGTCGTCTTCATCTGCACCGGGCGCATCCACGACCTTGCCAGGGTATCCATGGGCGATTTCTCCCTCTTCGCGGCGAGCGGCCTCATGTCGGGACTGCTCGGCACGTGGGCCTATTACTATGTCCTGAGAACCGGCATGGCATCGAAGATCGTCCCCATCGCCGCGTCTTACCCTCTCATCACCGCCCTTCTCGGCATGCTCATACTACGGGAAGGCATAACCCTTCAGCGCGTGGCAGGCATCATCTTTACCGTGGCAGGCATCATCTTTACCGTGGCAGGCATCATCCTCATAAAGTGGAGCTAGGCCTTTCTACCGCAACGGCATGCTGCCCACGGTAATCCTGCCGTTCTCGGCGATGATCTCAAAGGCGGCGCCCTCGTCCGCGGTGCGGCCGGAGGCGGTCAGCCACCCGATGCCCGAGCGGTTCGCCCACACGTCCTGCTTATGCCTGTGTCCGAAGAGCATTGCATCCGTCCGGCCCGAACAGACCGCCAGAAACTCGTCGGCGTCGAGGAGCTTCATGGTGGGGTCAAAATGAATGAACGGATGGTGGTGGAGGGCGATTATCTTCACCTTGTGCGATGACGCCAACTCTTTATCGAGCTGACCGAGTTGTTCATCCTCGATCTGGCCGCACGCAAAGTCCAGGGGGGATTCGGTCCTCAAATTGGAGTCAAGAACAATGAGCTTGACTTCATCTCCGAAATCGACCGAATAAAGCTGCTTCACCCGCTTAGGCTGCTTCATCTTCTGTTCGAGGGCCGCGTATCTCGATTCCCGCTCTTCGTCGTAAAAATTGCCCAGTTTGCCGTAATCGTGATTTCCGCACGTAAGGAAAAGCCTGCCCGAAAAGGGGCTCAACAATTCCGCCGCCTTTTCGTACTGCCCCTCATCGCCGTCATCCGTGATATCACCTGTAACAAGTACGTAATGCTCCGGGCAGCGGGTTTGAATCAGGTTGAGCGTATCGGCGATAGCCTGATCTTCTCTATCGTCTCCGTGAATATGAAGATCACTTAGATGTACGAACTTCATGGCCCACCTCCTTGGGGGAGTTTTGGTTGTCTGCGGTCCCTGCTCCGGGAATCTTCAGGGGCCTGCTTTCTTTGTCGGCGGGTAAACTTGTCAGAGGTGCGTGAACTTCGCGATATTTATTTTATGACAGAGACCTCCGAGGGAGTCAAGGAAAATCTGGGGGGCAGGGTCAGACCCGGTTGTCTGCCTCCTGCGGCCCACGGGTCAGGCAATCACCTTCCCTGTCTTGCCGGCGGCGGAGGAAGGTTTTGACTTTTGGGTAAGAAAGGGGCTGCCCGGATACCGGCACATCCCCTATGGACAGTTCAAGAAGAACCGGGGAAGATGGGAGTGCATCTATTCTTCTCTTCTCTTCGACCTCTCGATGGTCCTCCACTCGCCCTCTTCCCTCAGCACGGTAAGCACGGGTTCACCCTCTTTCAGCAGAGGACGGATCCAGTTCAGTGTATTCACGGTCTCGTCTTCACCAAGGGCTTCCCCTGTCGGCTTTATCACCCTTATGATGGGCGTCTTTGTACAAATCTCACCTACGCTGACCATTCCCTTTATGGACCGTATGCCGTCCATGCCGATAAAGCGGCCGTCATTGCCGGTGCTCCTCAAGCCCACCCCGCCCATAGCGCCGATAACCCCCTGTCCCGTATTTCCGCACCACCAGACCGGAATGGCGAACCTGCTTGCGAGGGCCCGCGCGTCCTCGATGGAAATGATCTCTGTCTTTGCCAGACGGCCGAACCGGACCAGCTCTTCGGGCACGCGATCCCTGTCGAACACACACAAACCCGGATTTGCCCCCTCATGGAGGTGGGCAAGAATGAAATCTTTCGAGAAGGCAAATATCCTGTCCACGTCGGCGGCTTCCGCATCGGCTTCAATACAGGCGCAGCTGTTGTGGGAAGTGTACGGGATAGCCGGATGAATGAGGAACTGGTGCCTCGTGGTGTTCTTTTGCCTTGCTAGGCCATTATCCGTCAGGTCCTGTGCGAGCATACGGGCGAGTCTGCCCGTGCCTATGCTTTCCTCGTTGTCCGTATCGTCGAGGGCGATAAGTAGATTCATCTTCATACTCTCCTTTTATGGGCGTATCCCGCCGGTGACAGCGTGGCCCGATGAGGCCGTACCGGATAACCCGGAGGCATCCCACATGTTCCTTTGCCCTGAAATTAGGGGCTTCTTTCCTCCGCAACGTTTGCGGGAAACAGCATCGATCGTCTCTATGCCGAAGGGTCGCAATAAATTGAGCAAAGGAGGAACCATATATTAGACAATTAAAGAGTATCTGTCAATATACTTCGTTATTTCATATAGTTGTGGTCTTCGATCAATATGATATTATTCACTTCCACGCCTATGCCCCTGAAGCGTGGAAACACGGTATCTTTTTTCGTACGGGAGGTTGCTCAGGAGTCTGTGTGCGGTGAGGGGAACCATATTCGGCAACAGACGCCCGCAGGCAGAAAAAGTCGGGAAACGTAGTGACTGCCGGCTTAGGATTCCGGGGATACTTCCATGGGCAGGGATACGGTAAACATCGAGCCTTTCCCGACTTCGCTTTCCACCTTTATCGTGCCGTTATGCCCTTCAACGACCTTCTTCACTATGGCAAGTCCCAGTCCGGTGCCCTTTTCTCCTGCCGTCGGTCTTACGCTCGCCCTTTCGTAGGGTTTGAATATGGTTCTCAGATCTTCGGGAGGTATCCCCTGGCCTTCGTCGCTCACCGTAATCTCGACATGTGATGTACCTGCTTTGAGCCCTAACCGGACCGTGCTCCCTTCCTCTGAGAACTTTACCGCGTTGGAAACAAGATTATTCAGTATCTGCTCCACTCTTGAGGGATCGACGAACAGATTTACCCCTTCTTCCGCGCAATCAAACCGGATCTTCGTGTTCTTGTATTCCGAGAGAAAATTGTTCAACTCCACGTTCTGCCGCATGAGGTTCGTCATATCGGTCCATTGTTTCCGGAGGGTCAATTCACCCGACTCCACCATATGGATATCGATAAGGTCGTTTATGAGGTTGAGCATGAAGAGGCTCGAGGACTTTATCATAGTGAGGTACTTCAATTGCTTCTGATCGAGCATATTGTTCAGTTTCATCTTCAGCAGTTCGCCCGTCCCCATGATTACCGTAATGGGGTTTCTGAGGTCATGAGCCACAATGCCGATGAACTGGTTCTTCTGTTGGTTCAGTTGCTCCAATTCCTCTTTTCTGCGTTCCAGTTGCCTGTTCAACACATCGAGTTCCTTGTTCTTCGCCCGCAGCTCATCGCCAAGGGTCTTCAGTCGTATATGCGCATTGATCCGCGCGAGCAACTCATCCTTGTTGAAGGGTTTGCATATGTAATCGACGCCACCGTGTTCGAAGGCCCTTACCTTGCTCTCCACATCGTCCAGCGAAGTGATGAAGATTATGGGGATGTCCTTTGTCCTCTCATTGTCTTTCAGGTGTTTTGCCATCCGGAACCCGTCCATGCCGGGCATGACCACGTCAAGGAGAACGAGATCAGGAACCCTCTCATGGTCCTTCTCGAGTAATTCAAGGGCCTCCTCACCTCTATCGGCGGTAATCAGCTCGCTGTCCGTATTCCTCGAGATGTGATACGTCAACAAACCTGTTTCTACGGGGTTGTCGTCTACTACGAGTATTCTGGGTGTTTTTGTCATGAGTTCCACTCTTCTTTTGGGGTGTCGGTTAAGGCTAATATGGTTATCGGCATTGGCGAAGAAAACTGAACGGTCTTTTCCGAATATGACGCCGGAAGGACAGACTTAATTTCCCCGGCGGAAAACCGATAATTTTTTAGAAGCCGGCCCGGTTATCTCCGGGAAAACCGGCAATCCGGAACCGACAAGAAAGGAGCACATATGAACATCAGGGAACTTGCGGAGAGTATCGACGTGGACGAGGACACCTATCTTGAGTTGCTGAAGCTTTTCTACGAAACGTCTGTTGCCGATGTGGATAAGATAGAACGCGGCCTTAAGGATGGGACTGCCCGGGCCGTGGCGGAAGGGGCCCATTCGATAAAAGGGGCCGCCTCGAGCCTGGGAATGACGAAAATTTCAGAGAAGGCAAAGGAGATTGAAATGCAGGGCCGTCAGAATCTCCTCGAGGGCGTCAAAGAGAAGACTTCCCGGTTGAAGGAGAAGCTGGAGTTCGTCAGAATTGCCATGGGATAGCGCGAGCGCGCAGCCGGTCACCCTCTGTCAAATATCCATTCTTTGATCTTTTCGAACACGATTTCCCGTTTTACGGGTTTCGTGATGTAGTCATTCATGCCGCTTTCCACGCATTTCTCCCGCTCCCCTTTCATCGCATGGGCGGTCAATGCAATTATGGGTACTTCCGTGAATCCTTTCTCCCTGATAATTCTCGTGGCCTCATGCCCATCCATTTCAGGCATCTGGATGTCCATAAGAATCAGGTCAAACTCATCGGGCTCCGAGGTGAATTTCTCACATGCGTCTTTTCCGTTCACTGCCACTTCCACCTGATAGCCGCCCTTTTGCAGCATGAGCACGGCAAGCCTCTGGTTCACGGGGTTATCCTCCACAAGGAGGATGCGCACCGATTGTTTGGCGGCTTCGTTGAGAGAGTATTGTGTGACAAGGCCCCTATTTTCCTCTCTTTTTCCATTGTCTCCTCCGAGCAACTGCTCAAGGATCTGCAAAACCCTCAGCTTCCCTGCGGGTTTTGGGAGAAATCCGTCGAATCCGGCTTCGGAGATCTTCTTTGCCCCGGAAATAGTCGATGAAGAGTAGGCAAGAAGCGGCGGATGACCGAACCGGTCCGGAAAGGCCTTTATCTGTCGCGCCAGTTCATAACCGTCCATCTCAGGCATCCTAATATCTATGATACAGATATCGAAAGGATCATCAGCGTCACGGGCCTCCGTAATCTTCTCCAATGCGTCTCTGCCGTTATGGCAGGGCGTGACGCTCAGCCCCTGTGATTCGAGCATATACCGGAGGATGTCGAGGTTCGTCAAATTATCGTCAACGATGAGAACTCTCTTCTCAGCCAGCGGCACCTTGCATAGCCTCAGGTCCCTGGTTTTGGCCGATTTGCCGAAAGCTGCTTCAAAATGAAATGTGCTCCCCTTCCCGGGCTCGCTTTCAGCCCGGATATCGCCGTCCATAAGTCTTGCCAGTCGCCTGGTTATGGCAAGCCCCAGGCCGGTGCCGCCGAAGTGCCTGGTCATGGACGTGTCCGCCTGCTGAAACGGCTGAAAGATCATTTCCAGCTTATCCTTAGGGATTCCTATGCCTGTGTCCCTCACTGCCGCGTGAAGTCTCACACCGTCGTCCGTCTCCCCCGTCGAATGGATCGACAGCTCTATTTCTCCTGTTTCCGTAAATTTTGCCGCATTGCCCACCATGTTGAGAAGGGCTTGGCGAAATCTGGCGGGATCGCCGATCACATAGCCAGGCACGTCGTCTCCTATACGGCAGAGAATCTCCACGGGTTTAGTTCCTATCCTCGGCCTTACAATCTCGCACACATCATAGCACAACAGTTCGGGATCGAAATCGATCCGTTCAAGGACGAACAGGCCCGCCTCGATCTTTGACAAGTCCAGGATGTCGTCGATGAGGGCCAGGAGCATATCGCCGCTTCTCTTTATGGTCCAGGCATATTCAATCTGTTCTTCACTGAGACCGGTTTCGAGGAGCATGTTGGTAAAGCCGATCACTCCGTTCATGGGTGTCCTTATTTCATGGCTCATGTTGGCCAGGAACTCACTTTTCGCCATGTTGGCCACTTCAGCGGCCTCCTTGGCTTCCGTTATCTCCAGTACACGCTCGGAAATCGCACGGGACATGGTATTGAACGCAGCCCCGAGCCGGCCTATGTCATCATCTCCTTCAGGCACGAGAGGCGGCGTCAGGTTGCCCGAAGCGACCTCACGGCTCGCTTTGGTCAGCACGGTCAGATGACGCGTCAGCCACCATATGATGAGAATCAGAACGATCGAGGAGAGGACCAGTTCGATACACGCGATGGCGATCCCCTGAGTGAGCAACGTACGGCGGGCGGAGACGATCTGGGAAAGGTTCAGGCCGAAATGAAGCGTGCCGAGAAGTTGACCATACTGGGAGATGGGAATCACCACATCATAACGGGGTGGGCCGCTTTTCTCGAAGAGGGTAAACTTCTTACTCGCCTCGGGAAGCTGAAGGCTGTCCGGCCAGCCGCTGGAAGCCACGCGCTTTCCCGCCCTGTCAACCACCGCAAGGTACTCCACTCCTCCGGTCGACCGGCTTTCATTGACTACCGCCTGCATGGTGGCAAAATCGCGCTGCGCCAGGGGCGCCGTCAAGGCAGCGTCAAGGACCGGGGCCATCTGTTCCGCCTGCCAGCGGGCTTGGCTTGCCATGGCGTCGTGCAGGAGCCGGAGACTGTTGACGACCAGCACCGTCAACATGACCATTTCGACGCCTACTGCCAGCAGCAGTAGGCGTCCGCGCATGGTGTGGCGTGGAGAAAATCTCTTCATTTCTCTCCTTTGGCCAGCACCGCTCTGATCTCCGCGGCATATTTGTCCATGGATTCAAGTTCCTGAGGCTTCAGGTTACGGTAGCCATCGAGCTTTTTGGTTTGAAAATATCGCTTGCCTTCCGGGGTCTTCGCGAAATCCCAGAGGGCGGCCTCGATCTGTTTCTTTTTCGACCCATCCCTGCTGTTCAGGACATAGACCCGGCCTGCCATGGGCGGGCTTTCGGCAAGAATGCGCAGTTGGCTCTTCACCTCGGGATTCAGCACCTGGAAGTTGGCCAAAGAGGTGAAGCCCGCCGAGGCGTCCCCGCTTATCACCAGTTGGGCCACGCTGTCCGAAGCGCTCACATACTTGACAGGGATGGACCCGAGGCCGTTTTCGGCCAGCCAGTGCTGTCCCCACAGTGTAACCAGGGACGACGCGCTGAGTCCCAGCACGTTCGTGCCCTTCAGGTCTTTCGCCTTGTGGACCGGGCCCTTGGCGGCAACGATGGCAACGGCTTTGAATCCTGCCTTGTAGGTAAGCAAAGGCTGATACTTTGCGTCGGTCTGCAGTAGCCGGGCCTGGTGGCCGGTGGTTATTGCGATGTCGTATTCCTGGGCAAGGGCATGGCGCACGAAATCGGTGAAGTCCGTTGCCGTCCTTATTTCTACGGGCATTGCCAGCGCTTTTTCCAGATATATACGCAAGGGCTGATACATTTCAAGAATAACGCGGGCGCTCGTGTGAGGAGCGACGCCGATAATGAAGGACTCCTGGGCCAGGGCAATGCCGCCGTAGACGATAAATGCCATAACGATAAGAGTGGTGCGGATCAACATTTTCATTTTCCCCTCGCTTGTTGGATTCCAATGTAACGCCCTCCCGGGATTGGATGTGCGGCGGGTTTTCACGACCTGCCGCCGCGTCCGGGCTGCAATCGCGGAAGTCCGGCTATTCATGGTGATATTCACAAATGTATTATCGAGTGATAACCCCGATTAATTAAGGGACGGTCCTGCAGGGAGGGGCGCGAGAGACGCAGTGCCGGGAACGCGGCTCATCCGGCTTGATTCAACGCCCTGGCGACCTTCTCCGTCAACGCCTTCAATGTAATGGGCTTCACTATGTAATCCGTAATGCCTTCGGAGATCGCCTTCTTGACCATTTCGATCTCGTTCGTTGCAGTTATGAGGATAAAGGGCACCTTCTTCAGTCTCTCATCTTCCCTGATCCTGCCCCACAAGGTAAGACCGTCCATTTCAGGCATGGTCCAATCGCTCAGGATAAGGTCATACCTGCGCCTGTTCAACTCCGTCAATGCCTTCGCCCCGTTCTCGACGAGATGGGTGTCATCGTAGCCCAGACCCTGGAGGAGTGAATAAATCAACATCCTTGTCGAAGGGTGATCTTCCACGACGAGAATTCTGGGCGCTTTCTTCACCGGATTCTTCACTGCGCCATCTCCTTTATGAACTTGCTTCGTGACAAAGGTGCGATGCCTCCTGCCATGGTCTCCGAAAGGCAGGGGTCCCGCGCATACGCTTTGCCTATGCGCCCCCTTCGAGCTAATCTTCCCGCACTTTCCGTCCAAATTCAAGTCAAAATTTCGCGCTGTGGTGCTCTGTCCGCATGAAACTCCCCCTTTTTACCGGTCCCCCCCGGGGCAACCGCCGCGCTTTGTTGCAATGCACGCAAAAAAGGTCAATAATAGACTGAGGAAGGACTCCAACAAAACAAACCGGGAGGAACACTCATGAAGGTGGAGAAAGTCGATCATATCTGTATAGCAGTGCGAAACCTGGATGAGGCGCGGAAGACCTGGGAACCGGTGCTCGGCAAACCCGGACCTGATGACGCCTACGTCGATGAACGCGAGGGGATCAGGGTGATGAGGTATTGGATCGGTGAAGTGGGGTTCGAACTCATGGAGTCGACGAGGCCCGATGGGGACGTGGCCAGGTTTATCGAGAAACACGGTGAGGGGCCCATGATAATAAGTCTCAACGTAGACAACACGAGGGAAAGCATGGATGAACTGAAAGATAAGGGTTACCCTTTTATAGGAGGAGCAAGGCCGTTTCGTGACTGTGAATTTGCCTTCATCCACCCGAAAAAGGTAAACGGGGTGCTCCTCGAACTGATTGACTATAAGTGGAAAGAGTCGGAACGATAGACCGGCGCAACCCGCGAAGCGCAGGGTCACCGGCCCCGTGCCGCCCGGTTTTCCCTTGATACCGGCCATGCCGGAGAGGAGGCAAAATGAAAGGCAAGAAAACCGCCATCGTGATCCATGAAAAGGACAATGTGGCCACCGCCCTCACCCTGCTCACGGCAGGCACGGAAGTTCTCATCGAGGTTCGGGGCAGGGCCGAGATTACAAAGGTCGTCTCCGACATCCCCATGGGCCACAAGTTCGCCCTGGAGGATATAGAAAAGGGCGAAGCGGTGGTCAAGTACGGGGAACCCATCGGGCGGAGCACGGTGAAGATAGGCCGGGGGGACCACGTCCACGTGCATAACGTGGTGAGCCGGCCGAAAGGAGAAGAGCCGTTGTGAATTTCCAGGGTTATCGGAGGCCTGACGGCAAGGCGGGGACAAGGAACCATGTGCTCGTGATCCCCAGCGTCGGATGTTCCCAAGGCTGCGCGCAGGCGGTTGCCCGGGGCGTGAAGGGGGTTGTCTACCTGCCCAATGTTTTCGGCTGCGGCCAGATCGGGGAAGACCGGGCCGTGGTCAGGAGGACTCTCGTCGGCTTCGGCGTGAATCCCAATGTCGCCGCCGTTCTGATTATCGGAAACGGGTGCGAGCAACTTTCCGCCGGGGAGATTGCCGGGGAGATCAGACCCACGGGCAAACGGGTGGAGTCCCTCGTCATCCAGGATATGGGCGGCACAAAGAAGACCGTCGCCCTCGGAAAAAAGATCGCGAGAGAGATGATCGAAGAGGCAGCGAGCATCGGCCGCGAGCCCATACCCGCGAAGGAATTGATCCTCGGCACGGAATGCGGCGGGTCCGATTTCAGTTCGGGCCTGGCCTCGAACCCCGCTGTGGGCGAGGCGAGCGATATGCTGGGAGCGGAAGGAGGGACGGTGATACTCTCCGAAACCGCCGAAATAGTCGGCGCCGAGCACCTCCTCGCCGGAAGGGCACGGACCCCGCTTGTGGGAAAGCAGATCCTCGAAGTGGCCGAATGGTGGGAGAAAGCGGCAATCGCGGGGGGACAGAACTTGAGAGACGGCAACCCCGCCCCGGGTAACATTGCCGGGGGTATCACCACCCTGGAGGAAAAGTCTCTCGGATGCATCTACAAAGCGGGTACGGGCGTCCTTCAGGAGGTAATCACCTACAGTTCGCGTCCCACGAGAAAAGGCCTTGTCTACATGGACACGCCAGCCCACGACATTGAGCAGCTTACAGGCATGGTGGCGGGCGGGGCTCAAATCGTCGCGTTCACCACGGGAAGGGGAAATCCCGCAGGCTCCCCCATTGCGCCCGTGATCAAGATTACGGGCAACAGGGACACCTTTCTCCGCATGCGGGACAACATGGACATGGATGTGAGCAAGATACTGCGGGGGAAGGAATCCGTTTCTCACGCAGGAAGACGGGTCTTCGAAGAAATCATGGCAGTCGCCTCGGGCAAACTTACAAAGGCCGAAAGGGTGGGTCAAAGGGATTTTGCCATATTCAAGATCAACCCGGACATCTGAAAAGACGGCGGTTATTCCCCTGCAGTGCGGAAAATGGTTGACAAGGCTTTCCGCATCATGAAAGAATCTACGTGCTGAACAGAATTCATCATACCGGCAGGTGTTCCCCATGAGAGGATATGTGAGGTTTATCAATCTGCAGAACGGCAAGGCCGCGGTAGAAACCCGTGAAGGCTTTACCGTCTTCGAAGTTCTCGAGCGCTGCGCACTCGACATCAGCGACGAAATAGATGGTCCCCTCGACTCACCGGGGTTCGGGACATTGCACAACGTGACAAGAAAAGAAGACTTCGACGTGTCCATCGAAAGTACCCACTGCAACCGGGCGGAGACCGTTCAATTGCTCGGCTGAACCCCTTCCTGACGGGCGATATCCGCGCCGGACGGAAGTAGACCTTTCGGGTCGGGTCCGCGGAACCGATTGTCCGGGTTTCCCATCCTTTACGCCTGCACCCGCTGTCCATTTCCGTTGACACGGAAACAAGCCCTTTGCCCCTAAGTAGATCGCCCGGCTTTAGATAATGTCTGTTTCGCCGATAATAAATCAGGAGAAGGAGGGCAGGCTATGGAAAACATGGTCCGTGAATTATATGGTGCAATATCCGGGACGGTCTTCCCGTGCCTGGTCGTGGCAGCCGCCGTATTGTTCTTGAAGTGGCACATTATTCCGGGAATAAGGCTGATGCGGATGGGCCGCCGTGAAACCCGTGTTCAGCTTGCAGGGCGGAGGCTTGAACGGCAAAAGACCGGCGTCGATGAATATTTGACCATAAAGGCCCGGGACCTCTAAGGGGCGCCCGACAGCGACCCCAGCCTCCTGCTTCAACCAATGGTTTACCGACGCAGGAAGGAATTACCGACGGTTTCAATCGTTGAGATCAAGGTGCTCCCGTTGGCTCGGGGTCAAGCGGAGACTGCCCAATGCATGTTCCATCATGAAAACCTTCAGTTTTTCTTCAGTATCCACGCCCGGCGTGAGGCTTACCGTTCTCAAGATGCCGTCAGTAGTGGGAATTTGGCTGGTCTTCATCCTCAGGCTCAGATCATCGCTCTCAGCGAGGGCCCGCCTTATCGTCTTCTGAACTGATTCGCATATGGCAACTTGCCTCACGTAGTTAAGCATGGTCAAATACCTCCTCATAAAAACCAATTATTATTTGTTCACTTTCGTCCCGGATTTCCGTAATCAACGCGCCATCCGGGTCCGCATTTAGTATACCTCACCCGGGTGGTGAATGGCAATCCATGGCAGGTATATTTCCCCGAGGCAGGCCGCCTTATTGCCGAAAAACCTTCCTTTCCCCTCATTTTCGTTTTGCCGGCCGGGACTCCTCCGTTCCTGTCTTCTCATTGTACTTAGCCTTGATATCCCCGCGGGTAAACTTCTTCAACATGGAGGTAAAGGACCGGATATGGGTGATGGTCGATGATTTCCTTAACAGGCTGTGGTCCGCGGGAAGAAAGGCGGTCAACACCATCACCACAATGGAAACAAGGATACAACCTTTCAAAAACCCCAGGAGCCCACCGCCGATCCTGTTCAGGAACCCCAGTTTCGAAATAGAGAAGAGTCTCTCCACCGCCCACCCGATCAGATGAGCAACGATAATGCAGGCAAGGAGGATGGCGATAAAACTGATGGCCTTGGCGGTCCCCGGGTGAAGGCCGGTCAAAAACTTTGAACAGGGCAAATAGAACTTCATGCCCAGCACGTACCCCGCCACAATCCCCAGAAGCCCGAATATCTGCTTCACCATCCCGTTCCAGAACCCGACGATGGTCAACAGTCCGATTGCTGCAATGACTATGACGTCAAAAGTGCTTGTAATCAATTCTTGTTCTCCCTGACCTCGCCCGCGGTACGTCCGGTTCCGGTCTTCCACGTCCGTTGGTTAAGTCTACTCCACGGCCGGAGGAAGATGCAAGAGACCGGATTCAACGCCAACGTGAGCCGCAAGCCCGGGTCCACCGTCTCACAGGGAGACAGGGGCCTCTCCCCGGAATGCGCCGCCCCTATCCTCCTCTCCGGATACCTGTAAAGACGTGTCCCATGCGCCGTTTTCTCAAAAGGTGTGCAATCTCTTTGCCCTCGCGCAGGAGGGCGTGAAACGACAGGTCCCCGGGACCCGGCCTCAGGCCCGACGGAATCCGAAAGAAAAATCAGGGTCCGGGCAGGTTTTGCAGATGCCCGGCTTCCGGCGGTCCGACAACAAGGGCCGGTATCGTAGAGCAGGAGGTCATTGCATGGCGGGACATCGAAATCGGAATGGAAGGGAGAGGCAGTTTTCTTTGCCCGGCAAGGGAAACCTTGACAACCATTTATTACTTGATGTATATAACGATAAGTGCGTGTGGGTCGGAGCACGGGTTGAAGCCGACGCCGGAGAATGGGGAAAAAGCCGTCCATTTCCAGGTTCCTTTTCCCGCCGCCTGTCATATCTGCAACTGATTGATTGCAGATATGGCTATTCCACGGTTTTTATGGGAGCGCGGTATGCAGATAATGGTTCCGGAGAGCAGGAAGGCATATTCCGGCGACAAGACAATTCCGGAGAAGATCGTCGCCTGCCTGAAGCCTGCCTCCGAAGGGCTTTCCACGGCCGACGTGCGCATCGGGCTGGGATACACCAGCGTGCGGCTCGATAACGGCGCCATCGGGCTTGCCTGGACGCCCCCAAGCCACCCCGAAAGCTGTACCCATGTAGCCAGGGCCGGGACCCTTGCCGGAAGGCCTGCTTCGGAACTTCTCGAGATGACGGCCGACGACCACAGCGCCCTCGCAAGGTCTCTGGGACTTGCAACGGCCAATGCCCTCGCCACCCTGCTCCCCCGTCCGGAATCGACACGAAGAGACGTGTTGGACATGGTGAACATTCAGCCCGCCGACCATGTGGCAATGGTGGGTTTTTTTGCCCCCCTGGTACCCGGGATACGCCGGACCGGGTGCAGGCTCGATATTCTGGAACTGGAAACCGGTAGGCCCGGCGTCGTGTCGCCTGAGGATGGACGGACCTCGTTGGCCTCATGCACCGTGGCCATCATTACGGGCACATCCATCATAACGGGCACACTGGACGACCTGTTGGCCGGCCTCGGGAAGCCACGCGCCGTTATCATCCTCGGGCCTTCCTCCCTCATGTGTCCCCAGGTCTTTGCGGGAACGCCCGTGACCCATATCGCCGGCGCCCGGGTGCGAGATACACGGGCCGTTGAAAAGATCGTTTCCGAGGGCGGAGGCACTATGATCCTGAAACAGTATATGGATTTCGAGACAATTTGCCTGTGAGCGCAAGCTGTCTCCCATCAGGAACCACGCCCGGGTCGCCGGGTCGCGCCGATGACCTGATCCCTCTACGGCTTTACCGGGAACCGGGGTCTTATCCGGCGGACAGAAGGTATTTCTCTATCGTCTCTTCCTCATCCTTGCGCTATCGCCTTTTTCAGGCTCTCCGCGGTAGTGTAGTAAGCATCGCCCGCACAACTGCGACAGAGGACCCGGCCATCGACCGCCTCCTCCCGCCCGTTCATAACCTCTTCCCCGCAAAACTCGCAGTTGACTCGCAGACCGTGTTCACTGAGAATCCTGTCCAGGGAGACCGTGAGGGCAACCGATTTCACGGCAAACAGTTCCTCGGCAGGCATTATCTGGTAGGCGTGGAGTTGTGCCTGCCAGCGGTTGGACGAATCGGTCATATAGTCCCTCGCCCGAACCCGGGCTTCGGGGCTCGGCACTATTCGAATCGACTCCCTGGTTATCACATCCACAAAGGTTGCCGCCATCTTGCCGTAATCCATGACCCGCATATTGCGATGTCCCGCAGTGCAACCGGTGGCCACCGCAATGCCGTCGAGGCCGCAACCATCCGTTTCGACAAAAGTGAAGAGACGCTTGTCAGGATGAGGCAACTCGATGTGAAGAAGTTCGCCGGCGAGAAGACCCATGCGAACCCCCAGAACCTGACGCGGGCAAAGGTGGTTATGTAGCGCGGCCGACTCGGCCAACAAGGTTTCCAAATCTCTCATGACAATTCCTCCTGTTGCGGCCAATCCTTCTTTTTGAAGGTCGGTCGATTAGATTACCCGGTCCCCGTCATCCGGTTCATAGGCAACAGCCCGCATTAAGACGGATCGGGGAAGGGACTTGCACTTCTCTTTGTACTTTCTCCATTGTTTGACGGGAAAGGGGCGGGTGGTTTTTACGGGTCCATAACCTGTTCCTCCTTTTCAAGCGCGGGAGGCCTTTTCGTTTCCGAAAAGACCCATTAGTCTGTAACCATAGGAACAGTCCCTTAGGTTTGCAGACTCGGAGTCTATTTGTTACATATATCTTCTTCTAGTCAGTTATCTACGTTATTATACCATATTTAGTTTACTTTGTGCATTTTATAACAAAGTAAACCCATACTGTCAAGCCAAAAACGCACAATCTCATACCCTTTACCATATATTTCACAAGGCATGGACGGTTTGCGGGCTTCTGATCGTCCGGACAGTGCGGATTCAAGGCAAAAATGCCGTTTTCAATCACGTCCGGCAGCCAATCAGGACGGACGCGATTTCCCCTTGCAAACAACCTTCAGTTGCGGGAGAATAAAGCTGGTGCGGATTAACGTCAAATATTGTATTTCATGGCCATTTCAGCTCGTAGGTGGAGAAAATATGAAGAAAAGAACAGTCTATATATGCCTTGTCCTTGTCGCACTTTACGGTCTTGTCCTCTAAGTGTGGCCAATGTATATTTCGTCACCAACAGGTTCGAGGATTCCCTGGTGCAAATCGGGAAATACAAACGGCAGAATGAGCGGCTTATCCCGCCGGATAGCGCGCTTTTTGAGTATATCTCCCTGAAGAGGACAGGCAAGGACCGGGAGGCCCGGAAGATGCTCGAAGATTACGCCGGGGTTTACAAAGGCACAGGGTGGGAGTCTGAGACTCTCAAGTACTATCTGGGGAGGGCCGACGAGGCCGAGGTGCTCGCCATGACCAGGAACCGGTGTGACCGCGCCGGAGCCTTCTATTTCATCGGTTACGACTTTCTTCTCAAAGGGGACAGGCAAAGAGGGGTCGAGTATTTTCAAAAGGCCCTTGATACGCAGGCCTTCGGAACTGCGGCCTATTCAGGGGCAGGCGTTATGCTGCAGACAATGAAGACCGGGGAGACGGCAACGCAAAACAATGGGCGTTCAGCGAAAGGGCAGCACAAAGGAGGGGACGGAGATAGATGAGATACCATGCGTCAGTCCCGGATCTCTCAACGGAAACGCGGCTGTTCGCGAATTTCACACGACTTTTGTGCTCATGATAGACTGCAACTCGTGTATACCCTTCTCTAGGAGTCCTGCGTGTCCAATACTTCCCTCACCTTTTGCAGGAGGGCCTTCGGCAGGATAGGTTTTGAGAAAAAGGCAAACTTCTTGTCTTCAACCCCTTTGTCGAGGATCACATCCCTCGTGTATCCGCTCATGAAGAGTACCTTAATATCGGGATTCAGTGCGTGTATCTCATTGTAGGCTTCGCGCCCGTTCTTTACCGGCATGATAGAGTCGAGGATGAGGAGATCGATTTTATCCGCTTTCTTATACCGTTCAACCGCTTCAGACCCGTCCTTTGCTTCAACGGTGGTATATCCGTATTCAGTCAGTATCTTGCAGATGAGTCCCCGCAGCACTTCATTATCTTCGGCGACAAGGATAGTCTCGTTGCCCCCTTTGGGCGGCGCCGGAACCGGTTCTTCTTTATCCACCTCCTTGCCCGCCACAGGGAGGTAGATGTGAAAGGTTGTCCCCACAGTCGGTTCGCTGTACACGGTGATATACCCTTTATGCTGTTTCACCGTGCCGTACACACTGGACAGACCAAGACCGGTACCTTTCCCTACCTCCTTTGTGGTGAAGAAGGGGTCAAATATCTTCTCCTTTGTCACCTCGTCCATGCCGACGCCTGTATCCGAAATCGAAAGCAGAGCGTACGCTCCCGGGCTGCCATACCCGTGATAACGCTGGAATTCCTCGTCCAAGTCGGCCACCTTCGTCTCTATGGTGAGAACTCCCCCATGAGGCATGGCGTCTCTTGCGTTGGTGGCGAGATTGAACATGATCTGGTCAAGCTGCGCCGCATCGGCCATGACGACAATATCCCCGGGGGCGAGGATGGTGCGTATGATAACATCCTCTGTAAGAAGCCTTTTCAGAAGTTTCTCCGCTCCCCTTACGAAGTCGTTTACGTCGAGGGACTTTAAGACTATCGGCTGTTGCCTGCTGAAAATCATGAGGGTCTGGGTCAGTTGGGCTGCCTTCTGGGAACCCGCAAGTATTTGTTCAACATAGGCCCTCAAGGGGTTGGATTCCTCCATTGACATCTGGAGAAGGGTCCCGAATCCGGTGATAACGGTGAGGATGTTGTTGAAATCGTGGGCAATGCCGCCGGTAAGGGTGCCTATTGCTTCCATCTTCTGTGACTGACGAAGTTGAGATTCCAGGTGTTTCAATTCGGTGATGTCTTCGCAGGCCGTCAGATAATCACCGGACGCAAGGATTGAAGTCATGAAATTCACGACTTTTTCTTTTCCATCTTTGCTGGTAACGACAAAAACCCTTGGTTTCCGCGTTCCTGATCTAGAGTCCTCCTTCCATGCGGATATCACGGTATGCCTCAATTCGGCATCAGGAAAGGCCTTTCGGAACCATGTCCTGCCATCGGGGACATCAAAAAGATCAAACCCGAAGGATTCCGTAAATTTGGGATTGATATAGGTAAAACAATCTTCCTTATCAGTAAGAACCATGGCAAAAGGGGCATTGTCGAGGAGGGTGCGGAGCTTGTCCCTTTCTGTGTGCAGTGTCTGTTCGCTCTTGCGGAGCGCGTCTTCCGCCCGTTTCCGGTCAGTGATGTCCCTCAAGAATACCAGGCTGCCGTAGTCTCCCTTGTAGGTAATCCTCGTTGCCGACGCATCGACGAATATCGTGCTCCCGTCCTTTTTTACGCCTTTGAATTCATAGGTCGAAGGGACCATGTCTCCGGCCTCTCCCGCCCTGTTAATATCGATGGCCCGCTCGAGATCGTCGGGGTGTACCATAACGGAATGCGTCCTGCCTATGACCTCTTCGGCGCTATCGAAACCGAACATGTCGAGAAATCGTTGGTTCACATATATGCACACTCCCTTCCCGATGATGGTTATCCCGTCCCTTGAATGCTCGACCACGGTCCGGTAACGCTCTTCAGATTCTCTCAGCGCTTCCATTGAGCGTTTGCGTTCGGTGATCTCTTGCGCGAAAATGGTTGCTCCCGACACCTTTCCTCCTTCCTCAAAAATAGGGTAGCAGTACTCTTCGAACGTTCGCCCTGCCCTCTCGGTGTCAAAATGCACAGGCTCGCCCGTGGCAATAACCTTATCGTAGTGTTCCTTTCTGCGCCGCGCCACTTCAGGCGGGAAATGGTCATAGAGATAGGTCCCCGTGAGTTCCCCGACGGTCTTGCCCAGCCTCTGAGCAACCACCGGATTGCACAGTATTACGGTACCTTCCGTGTTAATGAGTATCAGGGTTTCATGGACGGCGTCGAAAAAGGCCTTAAGGGTCTTTTCTCTCTCCCGAAGCGCCTCTTCCGCCCTTTTGCGCGTGGTGATATCGCGCCAGACGCAATGATACACTGTGTGTCCAAAAATCTCCGTCATCTGGGCCGTCACATGGATGTTCCTGATTTCTCCCTGCCGCGTGCGATGCTTGGTTTCAAAATCATCCCTGCCTTCACGCATCACATTTTTGATATGCATCATGGTCTCTTCAGGACTTTCGACCACCTCGAAATCGGGAATACTCAACCCGGCAAACTCTTCCCGTGAATAGCCAAGCTGTCGATGGGCGGCTTCATTAAACTCCACGAAGCGGGCCGTAACAGGGTCAATAATCACAATACCGTCGGGTGCGTGCTCGAATAAGAAGCGATAGCGGGCCTGAATGCTTCCCAGCGCTTCTTCCGCCCTCTTGCGATCCGAAATATCCTGGATGACGCCGAAAACGACATTCCTCCGGCGATCGTATTCCGCGACCGAATGGATATCGATGATTTCTCCGGTATCAGGGCGTTGTATTTTAAACTCCACGTTATACGGACGGTTCTCGTCGATCAGTCCGCGGAGGGCATCGTCGAGCATGGGCCTGTACTCGGGAAGAACCATCCTTTGTATCTCCTGAATCGTCCACTCCCGGTCAACAAGTCCGTATATCCTTCGGGCTCCTTCAGAGGCAAACACTTTTTTTGATCCGAGGTCGAACTCCCAGTTCCCGCAGCGGGAAATGATTTCGGCCCTGGACAGGCGGTTCCTGCTCAGAATGAGATCTTCCGCCACCAGGGTCCGTTCAATTTCCGATTGTTCCAGTTCCTCAATTCTCTTTCGTAAGGCGGATATCTCCTCGATCAGTCGCGAATCTGTCCCTGATGGGTCGTTCATCAGTCCCTCCCTGTGGTGGCACACCGTATCACGACATGGCGAATATTATATTATAGCAGATATGTTTCGATGGCGAAGGCAGACGCGTGTGAAACGCAGGCACCTCCGCGGTTTGGATACTGAATGAAAGAACCAGGCGCGTTAATCAATTGCCGGAACAAGGTTGTTTTCTCCATTCTCCCCCCCTTTTTCCTCAATCTTCTCACAGTTCCGCTCAAATGCCGAGGAGGACATACAGGCCCCAAGGGACCCGCCTTCGACGGATGATGTGAATCCCATCAACTGTCACCGACGCAGGTGATGAACCGCTTGGCGCTTTGTCTAATTTTGTCCTTGATTCCCTACGACGACGATTCTATTATAAGGAAACAGGGTGGCCCCCGCAGACCCCAAGGTATCATCAAGAGGTGCCGACGAAAGGCCGTGTCCCGGCCGGCTTGCCGCATGAGGCGGAAGAGGATGGATGGGAGCCATGGAAACTTCAACGGAAGCTTGAAGATTCGGGCAATTTCTTTTTAGTAAGATCAGGAAAAGGAGGTTCACCATGCCGAAGAATATAGTAGTCCTCACAGGGAGCGCCAGAAAAGGCGGCAACAGCGACAAGTTGGCGGACGCGTTTATTGCAGGCGCCCGTCTGTCGGGACATACGACCGTAAAATATACCACCGCAGACAAGGACATTAAAGGGTGCATTGATTGCAAGGCCTGTTTCAAGAAGGATACGGCCTGCTCCATTCCCGACGATTTCAGGGACCTTGCGCCGCTTCTGGAGCAAGCTGATACGTTGGTCTTTGTAACGCCGCTGTACTGGTTCTCATTCCCGGCAAAACTGAAAGCTGCCATCGACAAGCTCTATTCTTTCCTGATCGGGAAGAAGACGTTGAAGATAAAGGAATGTGTGCTTCTCGTGTGCGGAGGCGACAAGGATGGAAGCAGTTACGACGGGATAATCAGGTCATTTCAGCTCATCGCCGGGTTCCTTGGCTGGAAGGACAGCGGCGTAGTTGTGGTCGGAGGCCTTCATGATAAGGATGATATTCTGAATACGGACGGATTGCAGCGAGCCGAAGCGTTGGGGAAGAGCATCTGAGGGCGACAGAGCCTCACATGACCCATTCTATGGATAAAGAAAGGTACTCCTTCGATGAGAAACCCGGGATTATCTTTCTTCTTTGCCTCTTTTACGCCTTTCATATGGTAGAGGAATTTGCCTTCGGCTTTGTGGGATGGGCGAATCGATATTTCGGCGCCTTCGACTGGACACAGAATTTGATCGGCAATTCCATATTCTTTGTGTGTCTGGCGACAGCGTGCTATCTGTACTATAAGAATTGCACTAAATACTTATGGGTAGGCATGTGCGGAAGCATGTGGGTTCTCGCCAATGCTTTTCTGCACATATCAGCCACCATCCTGAGCGGAGAATACTCTCCCGGCGTGGTAACGGCCACAGCCCTCTACGTACCCGGCGGCCTATACTTCCTCGTGAGGTGGGCCCGGAAAGGGATGCTGACCTGGAAAAACGTGCTTCTTTCCTTTGCCGTGGGAGCCCTGTGTTTCATGCTCGTCCCCACATTTGCAAGGGCAATGCACTTTCACGCCGAACTCGCAAAACTTTTCCACCTGGTCGGCTGACCCGCCCCGCAGTGAGCCAAGATGGATCCATCTGGAACTCCTCCAAAGATTTATGGACTATAGATGATTGAACCCATAGGACGGCCACGTGGCCATTTACCGCTCCCGGATCTGCTCGGCCACGCTATGGTTCCGAATGAGACGGGCTTGACAGGACGTATATCACACGATACACTTATACCATACAATACGCAATGGAGGCGGATATGAGACAAGGCGCGGCGGCGGAAAAAGACGTGGGACATATCCAGCTTAAACTGCCGAAGGAAGTCTACAGGAACTTCCGGAGGATCTGCGTCGATAAAGACACGAACATGAGGGCCAAGGCGGCGGAGCTGATAGAGGAATTCATAAAGAGGGAAACTGAACGACCCAGCCTCCTTGAAATGACCAAAGAACAGAAGGAGGCCCGAGCGGGCATTGCCGTGAGGGCTGCCATCGCAAAGAGCCATTCCCTGGGGCATCCCACTGCCCATGCCGATGAAAAGGGTATATACAACCTCTACCCGGACGGCCGTAAGGAATATGTGAAGCTCTATTCCGCCCCCGTGAAAACTGTTGGATAATCCCGGCCCCTTACTGGTGGTGTATGCCGGGCCGAACGGCTCGGGCAAAAGCACCATCACGGAAGAAGACATAGGGGGCCGCGGTTTTCCCGATCTCTACATAAACGCCGACGATATTGCCGGGGAACAGGACATAGGGCCCTATGAAGCCGCAGTGGAGGCTGCCAGGATTCGCCGGGCCGCCCTCGATGCGGGAATCTCCTTCGCCATGGAGACTGTGATGTCGACGCCCGACAAGACCGAGTTCATGAGAGAGGCAAAGAAAAAGGGGTATCGGGTACACCTCGAATATATAACCACTCAGGATTCTGACCTGAACGCCCTCAGGGTCCATGCAAGGGTGCTGAGTGGCGGTCATGACGTCCCGGAAGACAAAATACTGTCCCGCTACGACAGAAGCATGGAACTCCTCCCGAAGGCCGTGGAAATTGCGGACAGTGCCACAATCTATAACAACTCTTTTGAAGATCCCGTCGTTATTGCCGAGAAGACCGTGGCCGAAGGAATTGTGATCTATCCAAGGCAATCCCCGAGCCGATGGAACGAGCGGGAGATCTTAAAACTCCTTGGCATCAAGGATGCCGTGGTAGGGGTCTTAGCTCACCTTTGTGTTACGCTCTATCCCAGCAGCTGAACATCAATCACCGAACCCTCCGGAAGACGTTCCTGCCCCTCGGGTATTGAAGCGACAGCCGTGGCCTCAGCCATGGAACTCAAGCGACTGCGTTTTTCCAATGGGTGAAAAACCGGCAAGCCATCACACTTCGTCAGGGTACCAAAGAAGAAATCAGTCCAATCGAGGTTCCGTCCCCTCAACTCGAAGGCAAGTCCGGCGCTTATCCTGGGCAGGCCCGGCCTTTCATGACCGCAAAGAGCAAGGAGACCGGGCAAAGCGATCTGCAAGAAACCCATCAAGTTGGAAGAAGGTCCACCGGGCAGGATGAATACGGGTTTCTTATCCAGCATGCCGAAGCCCACGGCCTTGCCGGGTCCTATACGAATCCGGTGAAACACCTCAACCCAACCAAGCCTTTCAAGAACATGCGCCACCATGTCGCGGTCTCCCGTCCATGCCCCGCCGCTTGTTATCACCACATCCGTTTCCTCGGCCAGCGTCTTCAGGGCGTGGAAAATAGCATCATGATCATCATTTACCACTGTCGTACGGGTCTTCATCCTATACCTGTTGCACCATGCTGCGAGCGTCGTGATATTGCTTGCGTAAAGCTTTCCCTCCGCCAGAGGTTTGCCCGGCTCGACGATTTCATCGCCGGTTCCGACAAGCCCCACAACCGGGTTTCTGAAGACGGGGACCATGCTGTGTCCTGCAGCGGCAAGAAGGCCTGCCGCACCTGGCGATATCTGTTCGCCCGACCGGACGATACGTTTCCCGAATGGTACGTCGCTGCCGCGCCGTAGGATATTTCTACCCGGTTCGGCAAAGATCTCTATCATCACATGGTTCTCTCCGCATATCGCAAATTCTTCGGCCACCACGGCATCTGCGCCGGTCGGGATGCGCGCCCCCGTCAACACCCTCACGGCAGTTCCAGGCTGTACCCGAATGTCCTTATCGCCCCCAGCGGCCATAACGCCCAAAAGCCGCAGCCGGACCGGATCCTTGGCAGATGCATTTGCCACCTCATGCGAGAATACCGCATAGCCGTCTTTAAGGGAGGCGTCCATACCAGGAGAATCGACCAAAGCATGGAGGTCCGACGCAGTTACACGGTCGACGCCGTCAGTCAAGGCAACACTTTCGGCAGGAAGCGGTCTTATGGCATCCAGAGTCAGGCGCAGCGCCTCTGCCAGTCCGAGAGGCAGGTCCTTCATGACAACCTCCTTCCAAACAACATATTTGTAAAGCCCCGTCTGATGGTGAGTATCAATGTCGGCAGCCCATATCCTCGATCTTTGTGGCAGTGTTTGTCATGGAAAGTCCTCCTTTCTCGCTTCTTCAGGCTTTCACATATTCCTGTATCGGTGATCTCTCTATCTTCTCCAGCCCGCCCACACAGGGATTCCGGCGTTGTCCCTCAGAAGGAGTGTATTTCCGTCTCTCCTTATTTCAGCGGCAACAAGGACAGGCTTTCCACTGAGCGTCGCGCGCGATCCCTTTATTTCCAACTTCTCGCCCTTCTCTATCTTGACGTCAAGCCTTCCGATACACCAATCCGGCCCGAGGTGAACGAGGATCACCTCTCTATCGGTTTTCAGAACCAGTGCAACAACGGGATACATGCCTTTCCGGGGCGCGATCGTCTCCACCGATTCGACTGTTCCGGTGATCGTTTCGGCCTTTGATGGATCATACAATCTTTGATAAGGCGTGTCCATGCCCCATCCACCACTTCCCTTCCCCTTAGTCGCCTGCCCCCCTTGAGAAAAGGATTGAGGGACGAAGACAAGTCCGAAGATAACTAGGGTCCACACCATACTTGCAGTTTTCTTCATGACGCCACCTCCTTTTATGAAATATCTTCCTGGTAAAATCTCATGTCTTATCATGAATATAACCCAGCTTCTATCAAGAACGCGCCTCCCGACCCGGTGATCTTACTTCTCCTTCGGATAGGGCCATGCCGTGATTCCCCCCTCCATGACTTTGACGTTCTTCCATCCGTTTCCTTCCATCACGAGGGCTGCCTCATAGCCCCGAAGGGATATTTTGCAATAGACAATGATTTCCTTGTCCTTGTCCGAGGGAAGCTCGCCGATTCTATTTCTCAGCGCCCCGAGGGGGATGAGAGTCTCTCCTATGCCGAGCCTCGTCGCTTCGAATTCGTCGGGACCACGGACATCGAGAAGGAACATGTCGTCATGCCGATCAACCTTTTCTTTTACCTTCTCAGCGGATATCCCTTTAAAGCGGTCTTTCAACTTGTTCTCCATGACATGGGCGCAGGCAATGAAGTTATCTATGGCGAGGGTAAAAGGAGGGGCATAGGGGAGATCGAGGTTCACGAGGTCTCTTATCGTCATGTTGCCCTGAATGGCTATGGCGGCCTGTGCGACCTGCTTGCTTACGTCGCCCCCGCCGATGCACTGGAAGCCTATGATTCTCTGGGACATGGTATCTACCACCATTTTCGACACCAACATCCGACCCCCCATAAATCCCGGTTTGTCGGCTCCTGCTACGACGACGGTCGTAATGTCACCATAGTCCATTTCACGGGCCTTTGCTTCAGATAATCCCGTTGACCCTGCGGCGTAGTCGAAAATCTTGCATATCCCTGATTGTACTGTACCGGGGAAGGTCGCCACGTTCCCCAGCACCGCGTTTTCACCTGCTACCCGCCCTTCAAGGTTGGCAAGGTCACCCAACGGCGCATAGGTCTCGCCGTGCGTCATTAAATGGTGCTGTTCCGTGCAGTCGCCTACGGCATAGACATCAGGATCGGATGTCTGCATATATTGGTCAACAACTATGCCTCCGGTCAGGCCGATCTTTAAACCCGCGCGGCGAGCCACATCAACATTCGGCCTCACGCCCACTGCGATGACTGCAAGCTCGCAAGGCAGTTCGGTCCCGTTCGACAACTTCACCGCCGTCAACGCCCCTTCTTCACCAAGAAATTGGGCAATACCATTGTCGGTTATTACGTTAGCAGCTTTGCTTTTGATATAATTCTCAAGTATTTTCGCGAGCTGCCAGTCGAGAAACATCAATATCTGGGGGAGAAGTTCAATAACCGTTATTTCGATCCCCGCAAGTTGCAGTGCCTCACAGGTCTCTATGCCGATAAGACCACCCCCGATGACTACGGCACGCTTTATTTTACCCTCAGCCCCTATGCGCCTCAGGAAATCCGCATCTTGCATTGATTTGAGAGTCGTAATTCCCTTAAGCTCTTTCCCGGGAACGTTCGGAATATTCGCGATCGATCCCGTGGCTATTATCAGCTTATCATATCCGAGAAGTTCAGTTTCGTTGGTAGTGAGGCGCCTGCACGCCACCGTCTTTGACTTCCGGTCAATCTCCGTGGCTTCGGTGTGAATCCTGGCCTCAATGCCTTTCGCATTGAGGTAGTAAACAGGGTTCCTGATGACTCCGCCGGAAGTGGAGAGAAGCTGGTTCCGGTCATCAAAAAAGCCGCCTACATAGTAAGGGTAGCCGCAGGAAGCCATGGAAAGATCCGGATCCTTCTGAACCAGTATGATTTCCGCATCCTGATCCAGACGTCTGGCCCGGGCCGCCGCCTTGGGACCTGCAGCAGAACCGCCGATAACAATGATCTTCTTCTGTTTTGTCATAAACCCGCCTTAAATGTGAATTTGCCTGATTTTGGGAGATAAAGTCCGGACTCCTTTGTTGTCGGACCAGGCAAGGTCCTTCCCCTCATTATCTCCTCATCCAGTCAGCAGGAACGGAATACTCCCCGCCAATGGGCTTTTTCTCTCCGATCCACTTAAAGGCCTCTTCGGGAGTACTGAAGTAATGGTATTTGTTGAAGACCATCTTTGCCTCCTTCGAGTTAAGAAAATCGAGAAACCTTTGAGCAGAAACCTTTGATTGCGAGAAAGAAATAATAGCTGCCTGGCCTGAACCGATCCTCCTCACTTCCCTCGCATTCAGTTTTATCGTTTCTATTTTCTCCGGATACCAGCCATCAAGAAAATGGAAACCGATAACCGCATCAACCTGCTTTAGGGCCACAAACATGGCAAGCTTGTTGAAATCCTCCGCGTGGGTTACCACATTCTTCTTAAAAACAGCCTTTTCCGGTGTTGTCAGGTTCTTATCGACAATCTCGGTAGCGAGCATCCCTACATACACAAATTCCGGGTTTCCGATAGCGACCCTTATGCCCTCCCGGGTGAGATCTTGTAATCCTTTGATATTTTTGGGATTCCCTTTTTGTACATTGATACAGGGAACGAAGTAAACGATATCTCTCAGCGAATTGCCCGTAACAATGCCTTTTCTTGCGGCCTTTTCCATCATATCTTCAGAGGGGGATATAAAGACATCACCCTTTTTTGTGAACTCCATCTGGGCAAGGAGGGTTCCCACGCCCCCGTAGACGGCACCCACTTTTGAGCCCGTTCTTTTCTCAAAAATCCCGATTACCTCATCCACGGGACGCTTGAATGCAGCCCCGCAAAATACCATTAACTGCTCTTCCGCCACGGAATAAAACGGAAAAAGAGACAGTAAAGACAGACAAATAAATCCTATCCTTATAATCCTGCTCAACAGTGGTGCCTCCTTTGAGGGCCTTCAGTTGCCCTCTTCAAATCAACGTCTCGTCGGAACTGCGGTGAGGGGAGCCGCTTCGTCGCAGCACCAGTCCTCCATGGAGCCGTCATAGATTCGCACATCCCTGTAGCCGAGCATTTCGCTCAGCACAAACCACCAGGACGAGGCGAATTGGCCGTTTGAGCACACCACAATGATCTCCCGGTCTCTGTTCTCTCCGACATTCTTGGAAGCCACGCCCTGCAAATAATCCTTGCTCTTGAACATCCCTTCTTTCGTAAATACAAAAGAATAAGGCAGATTTATTGCACCGGGGATGTGGCCTTTCTTTCTTACGGAAGGACAGGATTCCCGGCCGGTAAACTGGCCCTCAGGCCTGGTGTCGATTATGGCTGCGGCAGCTTTCCCTGCACAGGAGGCGGCTACGTCTTTCCTGCTCGCGAGGACACGATCGTTCCAATTGCACTTGAGATTACTTTTAGCCCGTCTTGTTGGTTTTGTGGTAACTTGTCTGCTTTCATTCGCCCATTTATTGTAGCCGCCCTCAAGGATGGAAAGATTCCTGAGTCCAGCGTATCTCAAAGTCCAGGCGACTCTTGTCGTGTTCACGAGATCAACATCCCTTTCTGTTTTTCCGATGATGATTACACGAGAGTCTTGTTCTGCGCCCACGGAACAGACCGTGTCCGCCAGTTCATCCTTTTGGGGGAGTTGACAACCGATATTTCCCTCCATTGTTCGCCATGCGTTGAAAGTGAGGTTGATGGAGTCCGGGATGTGGCCTTCTCTATATTCTTCGACTTTTCTGATATCTACCAGGATTATCGAAGGGCCGGTAATGTTTTCCTGAAGCCATGCGGTTGTGACCACCGGGTTTACACCGGCGTCGGCCGACCCTATTGCCGGTAATGCAATTCCTAGGACCATAGCAAACAGGATTATCCCACCTCTTTTCATGATAACCTCCTTGAACCCTCCAGGATTCTTTTTTGAATATGCGCTTACAGCACATCTATTCTTTCCATACCGAGGTCACAATATTTCCGGGCAAGATCCCTATAGATTCTTCTGGCGTAATCCCAGAACTCTTTTTCTTTTTCAGACACGTCTTTAATTTTCTTCGCAGGGTTTCCGCCCACGATTACCGATTCCGGGATCTTCTGCTCCCGTTTCACAATGGCCCCTTCTGCGACGATGGAGTGGCTCCCTATCTCTGAACGGATACTCAGAACAGCGCCCATACCTATCCCGGCAAAATCACCTATTCGCTTCGCATGTATGATCGCCCCGTGGCCTATCGTGACCCCACGGCCGATGGAGCAGCAATCCTCGGGAGGGGCATGGATCACCGCTCCTTCCTCAATCGTGGATTCATCTTCGATCTCAATAGTACCGTAATCACCGCGAAGGATGGCGCCGTGTCCTATGTAGCAGCGATTCCCGATCCTCACGTCTCCTATTACCTGGGCGGTCTCGCTTACGTACGTGCCCGAGGTTCCGACAACCGGCTGCCTTCCATCAAATCTGTAAAACATGTGCTATACCTCCTTTCTTGTCTCCCGGTTCATAGCAAGATCCTCCTTGCCTCCAACCTAAACATAATACCTATCGCTGCTTTGCGTTCGGAGCCACATACTTCTCGAAATAGTCGGTAATAGCCTTCTTGAGCCCGATAGCGCCCAGGTTCGAGCAGTGAAGTTTGGCTTCCGGCAACCCATCAAGGGCTTCCACAATATCTTCGTCAACTATCATCATGGCGTCGTCAAGATTCCTGCCGATTGCCAGTTCGCTCATGGCGCTCGCGCAGGCGATGGAAGCCGGGCAACCCCTTATCTGATATTTCACGTTCGTGATCGACTGTTCTTCCACTCTCAAAAACACTTTCAAAAAATCCCCGCACCCGGGATCTCCAAATTCCCCGATCCCGTTTGCGTTCTCGATGATCCCCACATTTCTGGGGTGCTGAAAATGGTCAAGCACTTTTTCGCTGTATCCGCTCATTCCCGGTTCCTCCTTTCTTTATCCAAACAGCACATTGCGTGGCGCTCGTTGCCCTGTGAGTAACGTCTTCTGCCCATGCAACGTACTTCTTTTACTTACAAATTTCAGCACCGCTACCTTCCGGTCCCTGCCTCTATTTCCAACCTTGGTCCGTATTCGGGAAGGAGGCTCTCAATTACCCTGAGTTCGGAGGCGTAGGTACCGTCATTTACCATAAACCGTCCGTCATACGCCCCGGAGTAATGCCCGAACGCTTCAACCTCCGGCATCCTTTCTTCCTTACCGCACGAAAACAGGGTGAGGAGAATTCCGTGCAGCTATCAGTTCCGCCACTATGCTGACCGCTATTTCCTGAGGCGTTTCCGCCTCAATGGGAATACCTATGGGGGCATGGACCCTCTTAAGGTTTTCCTCATTGAGCCCTTTCCCCCGCATTTGCCCCAGGATCGCCTTTACCTTCCTTGTGCTCCCGATCATGCCGATATACCTGGCCGGCTTTTGCAGGGCTTCGTACAGCACTGCCGCGTCCGTCTCATGACTTCTGGTGACGATCACCACGTATTCGTTTCCCGTAAACTCCAGGCACTCAAAGGTATCGTGAATATTTCCCCCGATTATGAGATCCGCATCGGGAAACCTTTCCCTGTTTGCAAACTCTTCACGGTCGTCGATAACCGTAACGTCAAACTCGGCAATCCTCGCGATCATCGAGACATACCCGGACACATGCCCGGCCCCGAACAGGTAGAGCGGAAAGGTTATCCGGAGCGGGTCCACCAGGACCTCACCAATCAACACTGCTTTCTTTTCATGAAAAAGACTGTCCCGTAACAGGATGGCCTCATCGGCAAGCGCATCCCCTACACAATTCATATTTTTGTCCACGAAAGTCTTCGAAAGGACGCCATCATGAAACCCTGTTATCACGATTCCCTTCTTCCGGTCCTTTTCCGCGGATTCTATTTCCCTGTAGAGATCGATATATCTCGCCGTCACCGGCTCCAGCAATACATGAAGGTTACCCCCGCAACCGGCGTCTCCTGCTTCCGCCTTTTGCGTCTCCGTGAGAAGGCGAAGAACCTTGGTCTGATCATTGTTCATCAGAAAAAGGGCCTCGTTATATACCTCGGCTTCCCCATAGCCCCCACCGACTGTGCCGAATATCGTGCCCTCTTCACCCACAAACATCTTTGTCCCCACGTCCCTTGGGGCAGGGCCCTCCCTTTTGATCACAGTGGCGAGCATTCCCCTTCTTCCGGTTTGCAGATATTCGTTGATGACCGCGTAAATGTTCATTCCCATGGCCTCAATTATAAAAGTGCATTATCGCTTCAAGTACCCCGCCGCCTATGGCTCTCGCTTTGTCCGTGATGGTATGGCAGTACTCCTCGATTGACCTTGGGTCTATGTCGCCGACCTTTTTGTTGACCGGAACCTCAATCTCGCGTATCAGACCCCGGAGCATTCCCCCGATTGAGGAACATACAGGTGTTTCGTTTATATACAAAACAAGGTCTCCCGCGCTCACCATATCCCCTATCTGCCTGACGTGTTTAACCATGCCGGCATGGGGCGCGCGGAGCACCCGTTCCGTCGTATATCCCATAGTAGAGCCCGGAATCCCAGTTCGGGGCTCTGCCGATCCCGTCATTATCACTTTGCCGAGATTGTGCCCACGATTGCTCTCGACAACCACATGGACATTTTCCGGGGCGAGAAAACCGGGGCCTACCCCGACAACTAGGGGGGCTTCGTCCTTTTCGGTTCCCGTATATCGCTTCATCATGGTCGCATCCACCACAACCTCGGGCCGGATATCCTTGATTATCTTCCATTCAGGGTCTACCATGACCCCTATTTTCCCCATCTCCCACGCACCATAGAGTTCATTGAGGTCTGCGATATGTTTTGCCTTGACGCCTTCAACCTCCACTTCCCCCTCACAGACCGCCTCGGAAAAGGCGACGGTACGCCTGACCGTGACCGGCTCCGGCATCTCCGTCATCACCATATGCCGGATCTTCGCCATAAAGAGCCTGTGGGCTATTCCCGTCGCCATTTCTCCCGCACCCTTTATTACGACTTTCAAATTTCTCATGGTTTGAAACCCCTTACTCAGTTCTCTCGCTCCTGTTTCCTGTCGTCTATTTCCTTCCGCAGGGACATATCCTGTTCAAGCCCGTCAGCTCAGAAATGCCCGATGCGGTGACTCCGAACACGAGGTAGTCTCTTTTGTACCTTCGTATCAGACTCCAGATGTTATTGAATGTATCGTTTACCAGGGTCGTTCCCGTCACCACAACCAGATCCGAAGCTTTGACCAAATCTTCGGTCATAACGTTGCCATCCCATACCTCTACGCCAAATTTCACGACACCTATGTTCAATTTGCTGAGATCTGTAATCCTGAGATTTCCGCTGCCGAAGTTTTGACTCAGCCTCGCGGCGATGGCCGGATTTAAACCCACGAGACCGACCTTTATCCTTCCGAATCTTTCCATTATGAATGAAGAGATTTTCTCCGCACATTTCTCGGGCTCCTCATCCCTGCAATGGAGGGTGGTTTCTATGATGTTTAAATGCCGAAGGACTGCGTTCATAGTCGCAACGTACATGGCCCGCTCCCCGTTTGTGCTGAGAGGTAAATTCATTATCCCTCGCAAGGAACCCACAAATTCGCACGGCGTGTCCGTAAAGGCGTGGGCCCTGGCGCCAAGAAACTCCGCTTCAATGACCCTTTCCTGGCCGATGAGGATCGGGAAATCCCTTCTTCCCGGGGTGCCGATCGCCTCCTCCGGCAAAACGGTTTTGACAAGGACCGACACATCAGCATCCAGAAGACCCCGTTCTCCGACTATCCCCTCAAATGCCTCACGCGCTTTCTTGAATATAGTCCCGTTACGTTCCGTATCCACCAGTTCCCCCCCTTAAATTCCGAAAGTGTATTTTGTCCCTGCCGTATTGAGGGTAAACTCCTTTGCCATCTCTTTTGCGAAGAGTTGGATAGCCTCAAACCCGGTACAGTGAGCGGGAATAATGTGGTCGGGACCGATCTCTTTAAGATCGGCCAAAGTTCTCTCCATTATCGCCGATTCCGCATTAATCAGATGGAAACCCCCTATCACTGCATGAATTCTTTGTATGCCTGTTATCTTTTGCGCGTGCTTCACCGTATTTACGATACCCGCATGGGCGCAACCCGAAAGTATTACAAGCCCTTTGCCTTTCACGTTACACACGAAGGCCTGTTCGCCTCGAAACTGATCATGCTCCAGTTTGTCGCCCCGCTCTATGAGCAGAGAGGGCGATCCCTTTTCGTAATCCGTGACCCTCTCGATGTTTCCTGTAAGAAACCCTCCGGGGATTACCTCGGTGGGTTTCTTTATTTCAATGACTTGTACAACGCCAAGTCTGTCAATGTAATTGTTCAACTGACCGATGTCCCGTGGTTCAAAATCCGAAGGAGAGAGCAAATACCTGTGAGCAAAAGCCTCCTCTCCTACATACAGCGGGGTGCCTTTCAGAATTCTTGATGCGTTATGTCTCAAGAGACCTATGAGGCCACCCCAGTGGTCAAAATGGCCATGGCTTAAGCCAAAGGCCATTACCCTTCTCATGTCAATCTCCAGAAGATCCATGTTCCTGTTGATTCCAGCCGAGTCCAACCCGTAATCGAACATGAACCCCTTTGCTGCGCCGTCGATCACGACTTCCAGGTAACAGGAAAGACCATGCTCGGCGTGGATGGATGCCCCGGGCGCTACACGGTACCTCTTTGCGAAAGACGACTCAGGCCTGAGTGAGTCATAGTAATTGTCTGTAATAATGGTCAGACTCAGTCTATCCACTGCGGCAATCTTCATGATCTCTCCCTTTCCGTGTTCTGGCTCTCATCCCGGATATCCGGCATTTTTCGGGACACCACTCTTTATCTAATGGTCACAGACATTCGCGCCGGTGAGAAGGCTCCCTTTGAGGTAATTTTCAACCACGTCTCGCGGAATTTCACCTTGCGCACCGGTAACTACTTTGACGCCTTGCTCAGCAAAAAGCTCTTGCGCGCGACTGCCCATGCCACCGGCTATAATACAGTTGACATCCTGTCCTGAAAGCCATGGAGGCAGAAGGCCCGGTTCGTGAGGCGGCGGAGTGACGTAGGCCTCATTCACTATGGTGCCGTTCGCATCGGTATCAATGAAGGCAAAGGCTTCACAATGACCAAAGTGGGTGCATGGCTTTCCCTCATTTGTCGGTACTGCAAATCTCATGGCATCTTCCTTGTTGATTTATGTTCTGCGCTGTCGTTTTTGTTACATCCTGAGGAGAAGCAGTGGGGCTGGAATGGGTCACAGCTCCGCTGTCGGGTTGCCCTATCTCTCTTTTGCCGGAAAGGATGATCTGTTCGACAATTTCATCAAATTTCTCCGCCGTTTTGGTTTTGGAATAGAAGTAGATATATGGCTGCTCTTCGTCACCGCTTTTTACGATATCGGGATCAAGGGGTATCTTCCCGAGGAAGGGAATTCCAAAACGGTTTGCCAGATCCGCGCCGCCACCCGAAGCAAAGATGTTCACTTCCTTGCCGCAATCAGGACAGACAAACCCGCTCATGTTCTCTATTACTCCCGCGATGGGGAGATTCATCTGTCGGCAAAAAGTTATACATTTCTCCACGTCGATGGTCGCCATCTGCTGAGGTGTGGTCACGATGATGGCCGTACTCTTCGGCCCAAGGAGCTGTGCAACGGAAAGGGGTTCATCACCCGTCCCCGGAGGACAGTCGACAACAAGACAATCGAGGTCTCCCCACGCAACGTTTTGGACGAACTCCCGTATCACTTTCGCCTTCATCGGTCCTCTCCAAATGACCGGGAGATCGCTCCCATCGAGGAACATTGCCATGGAAACCGCCTTCAGTTTCCCGTAGACTTCGAGGGGGACAATCTCATCATTTGCAACGGTGATTCTTTTGCCCGAAAGTCCAAGCAGTTTCGGTATGCTGGGGCCATGAATATCCACATCGAGTATGCCCGTCCTCATGCCACGCAAAGACAGACTGAGAGCGAGGTTTACCGCAACCGTGCTTTTTCCGACGCCGCCTTTTCCGGAAAGAACGATAAAGATATGGCCGATCCGGGCGAGCCTGTCTTGCAGGGCTTTTTCGTTTACTGCATCATCCATTGTTTCTTCGCAATTCATAATTCCTCCGAAATAGATTGTAGTTTAGTGAAGATTATCCGTATCGCCTCGCCGGCTTGACAGTTCCGGTCAAAATCGATGATTGTCTTTGCCTGCTTTTGTGCCCCCGCTTCGCATCAAGGTCCGGTTTCGGAAAAATGTGACCATTCGGCTCTTCCGCGTCGCAGTCAAGGTATTGTACGTGCTGTCCCGAGCAGGCCAGGAAATAGGCCGGATTCACCACAACCGTCGTTTTTCCTGTGTCACCTTTTCCGCTTGCAAATGCAATCTTCATGAGTCTTTTCTCTTTTCTTATGCCCTTACCATGGTCGCCCCACATTGGGGACATTTCACTTTCAAACAGGGAACCCCCTGCTCATGAGGCTCTTTTGTTCCACATTGTGGACACACGCACTCTCCGGGCCGGCCACAGTCTGTACCCGCCATTCTGCCTCTGTTTCCCGCGCCTCCGCACTGGCCTGACCCCGCACCCCTGATGCCTTTCTGCCCTATTCCCTTGTTCTGTCCTTCATTTTGAGCCATTTCATCCTCCTCGGAGTATTGCTCCCTCCTTTTTTACCAGTGTCCTTCTACGTCGGCACCGGCTAATTTGGTAAGCGCGCCCTCTTCGAGCTGCGCCAAAGCCTCTTTAATGGTCATGTTCGACGCGCTGTAGGCTTCTATGCCCGCAGCCTGTAAAACGCGGAAGGCGTTTGGCCCGAGATGGCCGCTGATTACAACCTGAGCCGCAGTCGTCGCCACATTTTGGGCGGTTTGGATGCCTGCGCCCTGGGGAGAATTCATATTTACCGTATTGTCAATGACGTCAAAAGACTGTTTCTCCTTATCAAAGACGATGATCTTCTTGCTTCGTCCGAAGCGTTCATCCACCATCCCCTCAAGGTTCCCATCCGTACTTGTAATTGCTATGTTTACGAGCCTATCTCCTTTTGTTCTCAGTGAGACGTTGCCACCGGCTCCATCCCCGGATCCGGCCTTTGCCTTGCATCCCCACCTTTTTCTCCATCGGCAGGGTTGTGAAAAATCGTCATCCACATTGATATTGCCCCCGTCGATCCGGACCGCCTTTCCGTTCACAAAGGCATCCGCTATCTTCTGCCGGGCCATGAGAACCAGACGATGGAACGTGGGTTGAGAAATGTGCATTTCTCTCGCTGCCTCGCGCTGGGACATACCGAGCAAATCCTTCAACCGAATGGCTTCCAGTTCGTCATTTCTCAGCACAACTTCTTCAAGGTCCGTCATCTTGACGCCGGCGGGTTTGAAATATATCACTTGTGCGAGAAAGCTTACCCTTCTCGGATGGTTAGGTCGTGTCATTCCGCGCTCCTCAACTTCTTATCTCCCGTGTTTGGTCATTATGAATATATATTCACTATCTGCGAATGTCAAGAATAAAGGTAAGGGGGGTTTCTAAGTTACTCCTACCCCGCCTCTTCCCTGGAAGAAAAAGATAGTTGAAAGTCGGGTTTCCCCTTTCGCGGAATACGGTCGATGCCGGCTTTGACGGTAAAGAGAAGATTATATAACCCATCAACACACACCATATAATGTGCCGTGCAGTCATATTGCTTTTTTAATGCGACGCGGGCCAGGAATGCATTCTCGGAGAAATGCACAGATTGCTGCGGCCCGGCGGTATTCTCTTTGTCGGCGATTACCCTTTGCAGCCCGATGCGAGAAACCGGGAGCGGTATCGAAAATTCGAGGAGGAACCGGGCACCTTCGGCATGTTTCGCACGGAAGGTGTCGTGGTGCGGCACCATGATATGGACCGGATATACCGGCTGCTTTTACCTTTCCATATCCTTCGGGAGGAAAGGATCAGGGTCCGTACGATGAATGGGCACGAGGCAGACGTGTTCCAGATAGCGGCCGGAAAGAGAGAAGGTCGGCTTTCCCGAGTCGGGGATTGCCCGCATGTCGCCTGATCCGGTCTTCCTGCCTCTTGAATAGTGACAAACCACGCAGGAACGCTCCTCCACCCGGCTAAAGAAAAAAACCATCTCCACGTCAATGCTTCCCCGGTTCCAGGATCTCAAGTATCTCGCGGTTTGCCGCCTCCGGATGAGTCCAATGAACAGCATGTCCTGCTTCCGTATACCACGATTTGTTTACTGCGAGCGGACCAATTCCTGAGGCCGACCTGATTCTTCCATGCGTCGCGGTAACCTTGCAATTCCTGTGATGTCACTATTACCAATGGAATATTCAGATGACTATCCCGGGCCGCTCTCGAGGCGTTCGATTCTTTCCTGTCCCCCTCATCCACCTGACATCGATTGTCGTATGTCCTCACGAACATTGCTGCGTCAAGGTCCTTGAGTCCGGAGGGCGCCAACGCCCAATTGTTTCCGGCTGTGCTCAGGGATGTCGATGAGTAAAGCCCCCCTCTGAACAGCAGCCGCGTGAGCCCGCGTCATCCCGGACGACAGGTCCACCGGATCCACGCAATAATTTTTGAAATGGTATTCTTCCGGACAATCATTGTCAACCCGGATGGTGTGCACTTGCCTGCGCGCCCTGTCCTCCTTTGGACCAATGTCCCCGAAGGACCCAAGGGTTCCCTCTGGATCACGGTACACCGCCTACGTCGATCGCGGTGATTTCCGACCTGGTGGACCGTCTCTCTATTCAGTTCCATCCGTTCTTGACTTAACGAATCATCAACGCAAGTCTTCGTGTTTTCACGAATGAGATAGAAAAGCCCGGAATGACACTTTAAATGAAATTAATGACTTACCCGCAATCATCACTGTGGCACCATAAATGCTTCACTATTGGGTGAGAAGCAAAATAAAAGAAAGGAGAAATAGATATGAAGAAAGTATTGATGTTCGTTTTAGCGATCATGATCGGCGTAGTGTTTGCATCAACCGGTTTCACGCAGGACAAGGCTGCAACGACACCTCCGGACAAAGCAGCAGTGACCGCCCCGGAAAAAGCCAAGGAAGAAGCTCCTGTAAAGGAAAAGAAGAAAGCCAAAAAAGCTAAGAAAGCAAAAAAGGCAAAAAAAGAAGCAGCACCCGCGGAAGCGACTCCGGCAGCACCCGAGAAGGCAGCTGAGCCCGCAAAGAAGTAATGAGAACCTGAAACAGTGTAAGGGGGGCGTGAAAGCCTCCCTTTTTTGTGCCCCATTACGATATTCCGGGAATGAATAACAAGGAGTTTTTTATGTTGGGAGGTAATCGATCATGATCAGTTATTTGACGCAAATTGCCATATGCGAGCCGGTGCTGGAAACAGTAAAACAAACCCTGTCCCGAAGCGATGACGCGGAGGTGAGACGAAAAGCGGGCTATATTCCGACGAAAGAGAGCGTTCTGAGAGCGGTGACCCTTTACCCGGACCTGGATACCAAGGAAAAACTGAAGAATTTCATAATTGAGCACGTACTGAGCAGTGTTCGCATAACCCCGGCTCAGAAAGAACATCTTGATATGAACGGGTTGAGAACCTCTTAACCTTGGGGAAACTCATCCCCGCGATGAAGGCGTGTATCTCGATTTCTGTCCCTATTTCACGGAAAGGAAGTGTTGAACTCCAAGCAGTATCATCTGAGCTGCCAAAGCGGCAAGGATGAGGCCCGATATCTTACTCAGGATGTTAAGGCCTTTCTTTCCCACAGCCCGCTCAATGAAGGATGCCGACAGCAGGATGGCGCCGACGCTGATGACAGCCAGGAGAAGGGCGAGACAGCCGAGGCCCTTGTGGAATGCATCGGTTATTTCGCCGCCAAGAACAAGCAGCGTGCCGATTGTCGCCGGTCCGACGATGATGGGCATCGCCAGGGGTACGACGGCGATATCCTCCTCCGGGGACGGCTTTAAGACTACCGGGTAGGCCTGTACCAATCCGACTGCTGACAGGAACAGGAGGGCTCCGGCGCCAACGCGGAAGGAATCGAGGGTAATTGCGAATAGCGAAAAGATTATATCGCCGAAGAAAAAGAGTATCAAGCAGGAAACGCCGACGGCGCCGCTGACCTGAAGGGCCAATTTACGACGCTGGGTTTCCGTATAACCCTTAGTCATGCTCAAGAACATGGAGAGGGCGAAAAAAGGCGTAAAGAGAAAGAAGAATTTGAGCCAGACGCTTACAAAAAAGCTCAGTGTGCTATTCATCTCCTAATCCATCCATCTTCTTTGCAGCGGGATGTCTTTTACTTTCCCCCATATCTTTTTCATTGATCACATTCTATAGCAGCATCAAGAACTTATCCACAGTTTTGAATGGTTGCACACATGGGACGCCTTGGAAAAGACCACGGGCCGCAGGACGCGGTTGGATCTACAGAGTTCATCCGTTCCTTCTTCTTTACATATTCGCGTATTGACACATGGCCTGCGATATGATCATTATAAACAACAAAGCGCTCCACCGTCGCGTGATTCGATCCCACGAAGACAGGATACCGGGAACTTCAGGACTTGCCCTCTCCATAGGGGTAACGATTGGATCATACGCGGACATTCGAGCATTATGTACCGAGATGTGGTGACTTATGAATATCCATTCGCTTACGAAACTTTTCCCCCACGGACTGACCATGCAGCCCTTCCACTATGTCGTGCTGTCCCTGCTTATCCTCTACGTCGCCGTATGTTTCGGCAGGATAGCTGCAAAGAACGGGAGGAACCCTATCCTGTGGGGTATCCTGTCCCTCATCACACCCATAAACCTTATCGTCCTCACATACTGGGCGTTCAGCGGGAAGAAACAGAAGCGCAAGGCGGTTACCGGAAAAAAGGGTAGGAAGCGAAGCGGAGCATGAAGCGTGTAGTGAAAACATCAGGCCTGAAGTGTTTCAGGTGAGAGAAGATATGTGTCGAAACGTTCTTGTGACTTTGCTCGTAGTGGCGACGTCATTCTTTTTCGGTAATGGCAGTTGCGCAGATTCCCTTACTGCTCTGGTCAGCCCTTATGAATCATCCCCGGTTGACTTGAAAAGCAAATATCCCGATAAATACCGGCTTCTTTACGAACAGGTGAAAAAGAGAATTTCGAAAGAGGAATTCGATACCCTCATGTCCCGGAAGGAAGGTATTGAACTGGACGAAAGACACAAAAGCAAACTTATATTAATCGTATCCCCTCGTTCCCTGGAAATCCAAAAACAACAGCATATCGCGGTAATTCCTCTCAAGGTTAACGCACAGACCTTGAAAGACGGGCTCGCATTCTTTCAGGAATATGAAGCTGTCTTTAAATCCGCATACGAACAAACCGGTGTTTTGCCCGCTGATATTGTGGCAATTCTTAACTGGGAGTCGGGGCTTGGCAAACGGAGAGGCACGTATTCCATATTCAAGATATTCGTGGCGCAATACTTCTATTTGGACGAAATCGAGAAAGAACTCTTTGATAAAGGCGCATATGAACAGCCCGGAGCCATGACCCGCCAGGACGCAATGAAAAGGATGGTGAAATTAAGGAAACGGTCACTTTCAAATCTTTCTCAGCTTCTTATGCAGGCGAAGAACATGAATTTCGATCCCCTTAGCGTAAAGGGTTCCTGGGGAGGAGCCATTGGAATCCCTCAATTTATGCCTTCTTCCATGAAGTTTGCCCGCGATGGCGATAACAACGGTATTATCGACCTCAACACGATTCCCGATGCTATTGCCTCAGTTGCCTTTTTCTTGAAATCGCACGGTTACCACGAAAAAGGCAATCTATATGCCTTCAGAAGGTATAACCCTGAAGCCGTGTACGTCCAGGGGGTCGCGCTCTATAGCTCCGAGATAGAGAAGATGGATGTCAAACCCAGGACCGGTTGGTCCTATTCTCCTCGTTAGAACCATTCTTGCCATGAGCAAGGGACGGACATTGACCCGCACCCGGGAGAGGCTCACGCCGGCGGCAGATGATCTTTGTCGTTACCATGACGTGAAAGAATTAGTCATACTCACCCTAATGTGCTATTACTATAGTTGCCCGCAAACATCATAAGGAGGTACTCCATGAAAACGTCATCATTGCATCACCTTTTCAGGGTGATGGTCATCATTGTCGGACTCTTTTTCGTCTTCTCCATAGGAATGGAATCTCTCGCCCTTGCAAGGGCGGGGAGCGGAAGGTCTTCCGGGAGCCGGGGATACAGTTCCGGCAGTTCCTATCAGAGATCAGCCCCCAGCCAGCCGCGCCCGCAGCAGGTTATGCCTCAGAGACCTCCGGTCCAGCAGCCTTCAGCAGGGAGAAGCTTTCTCTCCGGCCTCGGCGGCGGCCTCGTGGGAGGTATGCTCGGAAGTATGCTTTTTGGCGGCCATGGCCACGCTGGGGGAGGATGGGGCGGCAACCGGGGATTCGGGTTCGGAGACTTCATACTCATTCTCATCATCCTTGGAGTTGTCTATCTGGTCGTAAGATCCTTCAGGTCCCGGCGGTAGGCAACGGTTCCTTTTGCGTCCGTCCGACGCCGATTCATATTACCAATGTGACGTGCCTCCTTGAAGCAAAGATGTTCGAGAAGGTTTTGGAGAGTGGTATCTCCAAGACGAGGGTTGGAAGGGGATTCCGATGATGGGGATACCCTCATGACGGCACGGCCGTGCCGGGATGTGGCAGTCTGATCACGAAGAGGCCTCCATAGGGAAAACTTTCTCAACCGTCCATTCCAACCCCGTAATAAGATGGGCACTATGTCATCGCTACCTATAGTTTTCAACATAATTTGTTGGCAACCTGTTCATAACCCGTAGAATTCGAATCGCAAGCCCTTAATTTCACTTGGAGGTACACCTCATTGCCACACCATATGGCAACAAAGAAATATACGTTATTTCAGCTAGTTAGATATAAGATGTACACTTTGTATACAGCCCGTTGCCGAATTTCCAATCCTGAGTGATATCAGCCCATTCAACGATCTTGTTTCTTATCACAACCGGAACTATCTTATGTGACATGGAGTTACAAAACGGCAACCTGCCGGGTTTCTCCTCCGGACGAAACGCCTTGTCGGCAGATCATGTGCAATTCCAGGGAGGAAGGGTTCGGCCCTTGATCGGCGCTCTGCAACTTCTCCGCGCCTGTCTTCGGTTTATCAGGGTATTCATGGATTGCCAACCCCGGCTCGGTAGGATATACTATCCTCCAAGGCAGCGCATCAAGGATAGGTGCTTCTGCAGACGCTTACGAACCATTAGTGACAATCTTTTTCTCACAGGGGGTATCCGATCATGATCAGTTATTCGAGGCAGGTAGTCATATCCGGGTCGGTCTTGAAAGTGATGAAACAGACTCTCTCTCAAAGCGATGATGCGGAGGTGAGGCAAAAAGCCGCCAATGTTCCGACTACAGAGAACGTTCTGAGAGCGGCAACCCTCTACCCGAGTTTGGATACTGAGGCAAAACTGAAGGATTTCGTAGTTGATTACGTGCTGAACAGTCTTCACATAACCGTAGCTCAAAGGGAACATCTTAACTTCAACCTTTGACGACCGGGGAATTCATCCCTGCCATCAGGGCATATGTGCAATCGCCGGTTCAAAAACAGGTGATGCCCTTCCTTTCATTAGCTTTCAGGTCTTCTCTCACAGGATATCAGACGTGCGCGAAGTCGGAGACAGGAGGAGTCCGCGTCCGGCGACCTGATTACGGCAGGAAAACGCCGCTTCGGGAGTAGAGGGTATTCGATAAACCTCTCGAAGAAAATTACCAACAAGCCTGAAAAAACCGACCTGTTCCAGGGTGCCCCGGGTACTTTAGAGACGCCCGGCAATCCCCTGTGTCTCCCTGCTACGACCTGTCTCCGTTGGTTGCGTCACCTTCAGAATCGGGTTTGACGGGACCTGCGTCGCGTGCCAGCACCCGCTCCAGCGCCTGGACGATCTCGACCTTGATGCGCGTGCCCGCGAGGCGGTAAAGGATGGCAAGGGCGTCTTCAGAGGTCTTTGTTTCCTGATAGGGTCGTTGTGATGTGATGGAGTCATAGATATCGGCGACAGACACCACCTGGGCCCCCAGGGGGATCAGGTCGCCTTTCAGGCCCCGGGGGTAGCCTCTCCCGTCGAGCCGTTCGTGATGAGCGGCGACGTAGTCTACGGCGGGACCCAGGAAATCAAGAGGCTTGAGTATCTTCGCGCCAATGGCGGGATGACGGTTTATCTCCTTGACAAGGTTCGACGGGAGCTTCTGTTCGTGGTCCGCGAAGAGGATGTCCGGGAACCCTATTTTCCCGATGTCGTGCAGGGCCCCACCCAGACGAACGTATTCCGTATCCTCCTCGTTCAAACCGAGCTGAAGGGCGATGTCGCGGGAAAACTCCGCCACCCTAGACGCGTGGCCCTGTGTGTAGGTATCCCGCGCCTCAAGGGCATGGGCCATGGCGGTGACTACGGCTATACTGTTTTTTCTCACCGTCTCGTTGAGTTCCTTGAGTTCGTCTACAAACTGTTGAAGCTGGAACTCACGGGCCTCGACCTTGACCATCATGAGGGCCACGGCTTCGGCTATGATGCGGACGGTGTCCGGCACTTCGTCCTTGGTCAACTCCATAATGTCGTCTGAATACCGCCCCTCGGCGATATCGGAGATGATACTCAAAAGCTTCTCTTCAAGTTGGTCGGCATTCATCGTGTTATAAACCCCATCCGGTGTATTTGGTGCAAGGCACCCATTTCTTGTACACCATGACCGGAATGGCGTCAACGGGAAACAGCGTGGAATAACGGAAACCACCTGGAGGTGTGAAAATCAGCTACCTATGGCTCTGACTTCCCGCGCCTGTGTTCTCAAGAATCGATATTGCCTCAGGACAGCTCCGGTTCCACCACATCGAGTATGTCGAGAAGAGACGCGTACTGCGTCACGTACCCACGCACATACACCGTGGGCGGCAAGGCGTCCCAGCCTCCCGATTCGATTGCCCTCAGGACCCTTTTGGTAATGAAGAGGGCGTCCTCGATCTCATCGTAGGTAATACCTTTGGCTTCCCTCGCGGACCGGAGGAGACGTCCGACCTTGTCAAGATCGAAGGGCATCTTCTCCTTCCGGTCTCTGAGGCCCATGCGCTCCTCCGCCCTTACCCGGTAAAACGCCTCTTGTCCTATCTTCATGCAACACCTTCCCTATGTTTCCTTTCACGAAAGACCCGCTGCCCGCCGGACCGGATGTTCCCTTAATTCGTGCGTACCCAGCCTTTTTTTGCGAGACAACGACCTGTCTCTTCCCGGAGGGTCGCCGGTCAGGTGCCGGGGATGTGCTTTGCGGCAAAGATCTTCTTCGCAGTGGCCTGGCATATCTGTCTGTCCTTTTCAAATGCATCCACACCTTTGGTGGGATGCCTGTACGTGGCTGAGCAGCCTCCGGAAAGAACCAGAAAGAGGATCAAAAACAGTGTCGGTTTCACCTCTCCCGCCGATTCAGTGGATCTTTATGGGGAATACGAGGTTGATGCCCGCAGGGGGCGGAGGCGCATAGACTACAGGCGGCGGAGCGTAGATAACTGGTGGCGGAGCGTAATAGACCGCACCCGGGGAGTAATAGCCGTGCCCATGCGGGTAATGCCCGTAATGGCGCCCGTAGTGATAACCTCCCTGGTATGGTCCGTGCCCCCCGTGGGGACCTTTGCACAGGGCCGGCGTAGTGCACATAATCAAGGCTGCAAAAGCACATACCACCGCCGTAGCCATCTTGCCCGTTGTCGAAAATAGGCCGGTCCGTCCGTTCATGATCTTCATCTCGTCCTCCTCAATCCTGTTATGCGTTTTCGATAGAAAGAACCCCCCTGCACTCTTCCACGGGCTGTCATTTCTTCTTTGCCTTCGGTTGACCGGGGGCCTTGAACAGCTTGTCGGCATCCCTCTTCTGTTCTTCAGACAGACTTGCGTAGAGGTTTTCGAAGGCGGAGATAAACTTCTTGAGGCCCGCCGCCTGTGCGTCGGTGACTTCACTGTACGATTTGAGGTCCTCCACGGCGTTCATAGCCTTTATCTTTTCCACCCTCACTTTCATGAGAGCATCCATGGTCTTCGCGTTTTCCCGCATCACCTGGGAGACCTTGTTCCATTGCCCGGACTGGGCGTCCGTGATTTTGAGTTTGGAATGGAGATCTTTGATCCCCGCCTCCACACGGTCCGCTTCAGAGAGTTTCGCTGCCGCCCCGGCGGGGTCTTTCGCGGCCGAAATCGAAGGGCTCGGGGCCAGAAAGACGGCAGCAATAAAGAGCATTGTTGCGGCACCGCAAATTATGTGGGAATGGATGGAAGGAAAAGTAATGCGTTTCATAGTGTGACTCCTTGTTATTTTCGTCCTTGCCCTCCGAAAGCGAGGGCAAGGCGTTTCTACGGGTTCGGCGGTTCGGGATTCGACGGATAAAGCCGCTCCCCGCCCCTCCTGGTTAAAAGCAACTTCGGTGCCAGGAACGAGGGCAAGGCCGGAGTTCGCGGTCCCCGAAGCGCCGGGGAGCGGCAAAACAGACCAGGCCTGCGTTGGCCATTGATCAGTAAGGGATTTCGTCCCGGGACATAATAGCGGCCGGGCAAAGGTACAGCCCCCCGGTGACGGCGCACCCTTCACCGCGGTTCCCCGCGGTGAAGGACTTCCCCTACATATTCATGGGTGCGTGTGTATGGTTTTTCCTTCACCTCGGGCCTTCTTACCGCTTTTGGGGTCATGCCCTATCCGGGCAAAGGGTGCTGATTTCGGGGGAGTCCTGGTAACCCTTAAGACCTTCCCGTCGTTATGAGGCTGGCCCTTCCTTCACGGACATAGCAACCCGTGAGACACGGCACCGGTTGGTCCGAAGGGCTCACCCGGGACAGTCCGGGTCGAGGCGCAGAGGCCTTCCGGCATCACAAATGCAATGTCTTCACCGATACTGAAGGACCGACCGGATTCGTTCCGGAGGCGGCGCGGGGAGGCGCAAAAACAGATGGACCATGGGCAGGAGAAGGATTCGATCAGGAACTTGCTGTTCTCCGACGGTGGGACGGCAAGAAGGCAGCCGCGTATTTGTCCGCAATGCGGGACCTGGAACCCTCCTGACGCCGAATTCTGCGGGAAAGATGGCATGAAGCTGCCGGAGCAAGGAAGGCGCGTGAGAACCCCCCTTTCCTCTCAGCCTCACTCTCCACCATCGAAGGGCGTAACCTGCACGGCAGGACCGGAGACGACGTCCCACGGGATCGCAACGCCCCGTGCCATTGACACACAACTAAGTATGAAAGACCGGACGGACCGGATGGACCGCACGGACCCGACGGAGACGGCAAGGGGCCCGTCAAAGGACGCCGATGACTATACCGCGCCGCAAGGAAAAGCGATATATCCGCAGACCCCGAAGGACCACCTGCTCCTCATTACCGTCTGCATCCTCCTCATTGCCGTGGCAAGCGGCGGTTTCTACTGGTACCTCTTCGTCAAGGAACGCGCCGCCATGCAGCAGAACCTGGAGATGAGGGCGACCCTCGACAGGGAAATCGACGCGCCCCCATCGCCTCCCGACCGACTGCAACAAACAGCGCCGTCCGCTTCGCAACGTGCGGGCCCGCCGGATGTTTCCCCCACGGCCGAAACGCAGGACACCATGGGGCCCGGAAAGGCAATCGACAGCGGGATGAAATCCGAAAGGGCCCCCGCCGTTTTACGGAAGGCAAGCCGGGGCGGGGAGCGTAAAGCGAGCGAGGCGGTCAGGGACGAAGCGATAAAAAAGCGGGCCTTCGCGGCAGCACCGGCGCACGGCCAACCAAAAGACGCGTCCGACGACTTGCGGGTAAGGCCGAAAGAGGAGCCACCCGACAGGGCGAAGATTGAAAGAGATATCAACCGGTTGCTGCGCGACTCGGGAGTCGACGGCATAACCGCTGAGGTGGACGAGAATATGGTTGCCACGTTCAAGGGAACTGTGCGGCGCGGCGAAGACAGGCGCAAGGCCCTTTCCGCGGCGAAAGGTTTCAAAGACGTGAAAGTCGTCAAAGACGTTATTTTTGTTATCAGGCCATGACGCAGGAAGGAAAAAGGGGGTTCAGGTGAAGGCAGGACTTTTGGGAAGCAAAATGTGGCTTGCAGCGGTCTTCGCTGCTGCGGCAGTCTTCGGTTGCGCTGAAATGCAGGCTGAGTGGGATCTGTTTCAGAAGGGGGTTCCTGTAAAGAAGACGGGATATTTCGGTCAAAAAGATGGAATCGTACTCTCCACGCCGGTTATCCAACCCGGGGCCGTCGCCCGGGGGGAGAAGCTCTCATACCGGATGTCCTACGCGCTCCTTTCCCCTGACGAAAGCAAGGAGTTCCTTGCAATCGAAGTGATTGCCCTTTCGGGCCCGAACATGCACCTGGAATTATCCCGAAAGACCACGAAGAAGCGTATGGGGAATCATGTCATGAAGGTTGAATTCCCCGTACCCCCGGACCTGCCGCCCGGTCCCTACGAGATCGTGAGCGTCGTCAGGGCCGGAGGACTGGAGAGGCAGCAGGCGGCCGGCTTTACGTTGAAGCGGTGAGAAATGCCTGTGAGAGAGGGATAGGAGGAGTTGTGCCCTGCGCGGAGTGTGGCAGAGAAAACGGACAGGGGCAGCGGTTCTGCATTCATTGCGGAATCCCCCTCGGGGCAGCGCCTGCGGACGCAAGGGTTCGGCGAAGGCCGTTCACCCCTGTTCGGAGGTCCGTGGACCGGGAATTTGAAATCACCATAATCTCGGTAGGGACGATAGCCGTGCTCTTTGCCGTGGCCTTTCTCCTGACCGGCAGAAACGTCCGGGCTATTCCCGCGTTGTTGTTTCTCTTCTTCCCCCTCATTCTGGGAGAATCCGTATTCCTGTTCAAACCCGGGAAGCCCGTATCAAGTATAGAGAAATTCCATATCTGGCTTGCGGGAAAGAAGAGGACCAACGTCCGCAGAAAACGCCCTCTCCACAAGCGTCTTTTGTGGCCCTTCCTCTTCTGCCCGACAAAAATCTCGCAATGGACGGAAAGCATAGAAGACCGCTACCTTCGCGCCGGGGTTACGATCAGCCTCTCCCTCTACGCCCTCGGCTTTATCACTCACCTCATGGTCAGCATCATCGTCGTCATTGCCTTGCGTCAATAGGGGTTGGCGGAGCAAGAACGCATTGCCGCCGCGTCATCCTTCGCGCCGCGCATTTTCAGGGTCCCTCGCCCGTTCCATCGGCTCCGTATCTCTCGATTCGGCTCCCGGGACATGACGCAGGGAACGTACCTGACCGGCGTGGCGGACTCATAATCTAGTTGACTATGTCATTGATATTGTCTACTATGTAGACATGGAAAACAACGGATGGTCGGATCAGGTACCGGGACTTAAGCATGAGGGTGGAGAGGCGCACCTTATTTTTGAAATCATGCGAACATACCATGCGCTCATAAATGTCCTTTCGCGTAAGATGGGAATACCCTTTTCACGTCTCATGCTCCTCAGGGTGCTCGCTCTCGTCTTTCCCGGAGAGACGGGGATACTGGAAATTGCCCGTCGTTTACACGTCAACGGCGCTGCCGTAACCCGCCAGATCAAGGAGATGGAAGGACTCGGTCTGGTTACGCGCACTCCCGACGAGCGAGATGGCCGACGCTCTAATGTGAAACTGACGGCAAAAGGGAGAGAGCTTTTTGAACAAATCCACCAAAGGCAGCATGAGTTTGAGACGCATTTCTCATCCGGCGAGTTGACCCTTGAAGAGGTTCGGGCGGCGGCGAAAGTGCTTTCTCATCTGCGGTTTGTGCTTGAAAAAATGGACTGAAGGAGGCGATTGTCACGGGAAAGAAATCTGCAAAAAAGCTGAACAAGCGGGCGGTGGTGGCCCTGGTGGCCTTGATTTCCGGTATTGGCCTGCCTTTTAGCGGGTTTGCCGTTCACCTGCTCCATTCAAGCCTTCGCAACGGCCCTCGCCACTCCTGGATGGTTGCCCATGAGGTGCTCGGCGTAGCGTTCACGGTCAGCGCAATCTGGCACATCATTCTTAACCACAAGGCACTGGCCAACCATATCCGGGGTTCGGCAGGGCGGGTTGCCGGCATGAGCCGGGAGGCGTTCTGGGCGGCCGCACTGGTAGGCATAATGCTGCTCGGGGCGCTCGGACACACCTTGTCTCCCCATTAACCCATCCCGGACCTGTCCCAGGCGGCCGACTTGACAACGAGAGGTGGTCGCACTACAATCAGGTGTGATATTTTCGGGTAACTCAAACCGTTGGGGTCTATGGGGATTACTTTGCGTGAAAAACGGCGGGACTCTATGAGGCCGACCATTTTTGTGCGCATGGTTATCGGATACCTTGGCGTCTTCATTCCGGTGGCGGCGCTGACCGTGTATGCCTTCTCGTCCCTTGCCTTATTCCGCAGCGGCACCGACAATATCCTCCGCATGGACAGCCGGATGAGGGACCTCGGCGAAAGCCTGTCGGATTCAATACTTGCCCAGACGCGGTACGAAAAAAAGTACCTTATTACGAGGGATAACGAGCTTTATGAACGGTTCCTTCTCCTCGAAAAGGATGTGAGCAGGCGGATCGGGGAAGGCATATCACTGGCGGATACCACACGGAAGAAGGATGCCCTGATCAGGATAAGGGATTACTATGACGTGTACAGAACCGTGTTCGACGATGAAGCAGCCCGTGCGGGGAAGGGCCGTCCTTCTCTCCCGGCGGAATACAGGGAGAGAAAAGAGAAGGCCGTTGACGGTATCCTGGGGGAACTCGGGAACCTGAAGCTCTTCACAGAAGAGGATACCCGGGAGAGAATGAGGCAGCTTGGGGAGTCCGGGGCAAGGATAAACAAGATCGCCGTAATGATGGGTGGAGGGTTCGTCCTCGCGGGGATCGTGATCTCCCTGTTCATTACCCGGAGTATCACCCGGCCCCTGTTTCGCATGAGCGAAAAAACGAGGCAAGTCGCGGGAGGCGATTTCGGGCCGCCTCTCGATCTTTCGTCTCCTCCGGAGATGAAGGAACTGGCGGAAGATTTCAACCTTATGTGTATGCGGCTCAATGAAACGGACAAGATGAAGTCCGACTTCTTCTCCCTCATGGCCCACGAGCTGCGTATGCCCCTCGCTTCCATCAAGGAGGGAACCAGCCTTCTGCTGAACGGCATAGGGGAAGAATTTCCGGAGAAAAGGAGGGAGGTCCTCACCATCATAGCGGAGGAGAGCATCCACCTTATCGATCTCACCAATTCCCTGCTGGACCTCTCGAAAATGGAAGCGGGCATGATGACCCTGGATTTGCAGCCGACAGAAATGGAGCCCCTCATCCGCAAGGCCGCGGCAGGCCTGGAGCCTCTGGCCATGGCGAAAAAAGTAGGCATTCACATAGGGATAACCGGGGGTTTACCCCCAATCACCATGGACAAGGGGCGAATCGCCCAGGTCCTTGGAAATCTCCTGGGCAATGCGGTAAAATTTACGCCGGAGGGAGGGGATGTCACGATCTCGGCCCAATCCGTTGAAGGTGGGGTAAGGGTCTCGGTGACGGACACGGGGCCCGGTATAGCCGAAGCTGATCTGACCACCATATTCGATAAATTTCAGCAGGCCGCCGTGACGAAGTATAATAAGATCAAAGGAACGGGAATGGGTCTGGCCATTGTCAAACATATCATAAATGCTCATGGAGGTAAGGTTTGGGTAGAAAGCGAACCGGGGCGCGGAAGTGCCTTTATCTTCTTGTTGCCTGCATAATCTTCCTGTCTCCCGCAGGCTGCGCCACCCTGAAAGGGATGGGGGCAAAGAGGACCGCCCATGGTCACCTCGCCACGGCAGAGAGGCTCTTTGACCGGGGAGATTATGAGGGGGCACTGAAAGAGGATCAAATCGCCCTGTCCCTGTCTCCCGATACCCCTCCCGGAGATGAGGCCCTTTTTCACGAGGGACTCATCTATGCCCATCCCGCATATCGCAGGAGAGACAACCAGAAATCCCTCGACTGCATGAGGAGGCTGGTGAAGGGTTTTCCCGGGAGCCCCCTTGCCGGACAGGCCAGAATATGGATAGGCGTCCTCCAGGAGAATGAGAGATTGAAGAGGGAGACTCACGACCTGACCACGACAATCAGGAAATCGAAGCAAGTGGACATCGAGGTGGATGAAAAAAGGAGGGAGCTTTCACGGTGACGACTGCCCGGCCCCGGACGAAGATACTGGTGGTGGATGATGACGGCAACTTCCTGAAGCTCATCAGGATGAGGCTGGAACTGGCGGGCTATGAGGCGACGTGCGCCCCCGACGAAGACGACGCCTTGCGCCTTGCCAGGGAAGAGGTCTTCGATGTCTCCATCGTTGATCTCAGACTCGTCCGTATTGATGGGATCTCCCTGATGGAGCAGTTGCACGCCATCAACCCTTATGTTCCCATCATCATCCTTACCGCCCACGGGAGTATCGAAAGCGCGGTGGAGGCCATGAAGAAGGGGGCCTTTAATTTCCTCAACAAACCTTTCGAACCCGAGGAACTGCTCCTGCAAATTGAAAAAGCGCTGGAGAACCGGAGACTCGTCTTCGAGGTGAAAAGGCTCGAAGGGCTTTTGGAGGAAAAATATAATTTCAAAAACCTCGTGGCGCGTAGCGTTAAGATGCAGGAGGTTCTCGACGTAGTATCCCGTATCGCGGGGACCGATTCGACCGTCTATATCTCGGGAGAGAGCGGCACAGGGAAGGAAGTGATTGCAAAGGCTATCCACCTCGCCGGAGGAAGAAGGGGCAAGCCCTTCGTGGCGGTAAACTGCGCCGCAATCCCGGAAGCGCTTATGGAAAGCGAATTTTTCGGCCACGAGAAAGGAGCGTTCACCGATGCCAAGAGGAGTTATGACGGACTGTTTGCCCGGTCCCATGAGGGAACCATCTTTCTCGATGAGATCGGGGACATGCCCCTCTCTTTGCAGGCAAAGCTTCTGAGGGTGCTCCAGGAAAGGCAGTTTACTCCCCTCGGCAGCGCCAGACCGGTGGATGTTGACGTGAGGGTGATCGTGGCCACCAACAAGGACCTGGAGGCGGAAGTGAGGAATGGCTCTTTCCGGGAGGACCTGTTCTACCGGATCCATGTCGTGCCCATCGAACTTCCTCCCTTGAGGGAAAGGAAAGAGGACGTGCCCCCTCTCGCGGAACATTTCCTGAAGGAGACAAGCCGGAGGATGAAGAAAGACATAAAAGGCATCTCCGTCACGGCCATGCAGAGACTCATGCTCTATGACTGGCCGGGAAACGTGCGGGAACTGGAGAATACCATCGAACGCGCGGTGGCCCTCACGCGGCATGACGTGATCGGGGAGGAGATTATCCTCCCTGCAAAAGACCTTCCCGGGGAGCAGTTGAAGCCGCTCAAAGAGGCAGTGGATGAGTTTAAGAGGGGATACGTCATGCGACTCCTCCAATTGACCAAAGGCAACGTGAGCAAAGCGGCGGAACTGGCAGGGAAATACAGGGCCGACTTTTACAACCTCGTCAAGAAACACAAGCTCACGCCGAAGGATTTCAAGGATCCCGATAAAGAAAACTAGTCACGGGCTGTACCGATTTTCCTGAAAACCAAATTACCTGCTGTATGAAAAACCATATAGAGAGACCTCCGTCCCGAAGCGGGACCGCCAACCAATAGACCCGCCTCTTCCTTTAATATCAGATCGTTAGAAACAAAGTGTCTTTCCGGCACATGATTTGCGTCACCCCCGTGGGGACACGATTGAACAAGGAGGAAAGTTATGGATGACCGGTACCGAGTGACACAACCAGATGAAGGCCTTTCAGGGCTCCGCCGGATCACCGTGGATTTGGATATCTATTTTGGAAGGGTCTCCGAAGTGGTGGCGGAATACAAGGCCGGCCACGGAGAGACGACGGACCATGACCCCATCGCCGTGTACGTCAGGGAGATGCTCGCCACCTCCGGGGCAGACCTGCAATCGGAGAAGGTCTCTCCCGGAGGTGGCGGGGCAAAGACCGATTGCGTCGAAATCCTCAATGCCAACCGTCTCATTGAGGATGTAGTGACGGCGCTGCAGAGGATGGTGAAAGAAAGGGCGAGGCTCCAGGCCGAACCGGCGGACCGGGAGTTGCGGATCGTGGCAAACAGGGAGAAGATGGCCCGGGTCCTTGCGGGTATCGTGGCGTATGGAACGGGGATCATCAAAAAAGGAGGGACCATAACGATTCTTGCGAAATTGCTCCCCCTGAAAAGCAGTCCCGGGGGCAAAGGAGGATGTGCCCTTCTCCAGGTAGGCTCGAACGACGTCGAAACCAACGAGCCCGGCCGGAGACCACGGCGCAGGGCAATATCAAAGGAGAGTGCCCGTCGCGCTTATTCTGTCATTCGCTCGATCATCGGTGAACATCACGGCGCGATCTCAGTCATGAGACGACCCGGCAAGGCCCGGTTCAATATTTACCTGCCCATCCTTCGCGGGGTGTGAGGCCGTTCTTGACTACACCGAAGCCCTTCAAACAGGCCAGGGAGGATTTTGAGAGGGATTACCTCACCATGGTCCTCCGGGCGGCCGGGGGCAATGTGAGCAAGGCGGCGAACCTGGCCGGAAAGTACCGGGCCGATTTCTGCGGACTCCTCAGGAAGTATGGTCTCAAACCGGGGCCGCTCAAAAAAGAGTGATGTATGGTTTCGCCTGCACCGGCAATGGTGAGTGGTTTCAAGGACATACAGCCTCAGTCGTTTTTCTCGGGACGTCCGGTGTAAAGAAATCCATACACAGTGAGGTGTCTTTCTTCCGCGTAACCTTATCATTACAGCTAGTTAGGATGTGGGCACAGTTCTTGTATTTACCTGGGCAGCTTTCAGGAAAAGAGGTGTTGAGTTGAGACAGGTTCGGGTTTTCGTGGCAATGGCAGTGTTAGTCGTGATGGTAACCGGGTGCTCCCACATGTCCGCCACGCAACAGCGTGCGTTGAGCGGTGGGGCTATCGGAGCGGGCTCCGGGGCGCTTTTGACCGCCCTCGTGGGCGGGCCCGTTATCGTGGGAACCGCAATCGGGGCCGGGGTCGGAACCGTGGGCGGATTGATTTACGATGATGCGAAAAAAAGGGGATGCAAATGATGGGCACGCTTCACAAAAAATGAACCTTATTGAAAACGGAAGGAGGTATGTGATGAAAACAATCAAAGGCATTTTTATCATGGCAGTTGCCCTCGTTATCCTGGGCGGGAGCATCGTGAGTGCGTCGGCTTTGGAATGGGTGTGGGACGATCCTTAAACGGTCTCCACAAAGGTTGCGCGAATCGCGGCAGGGGATGAATTGTACGGAATCGATCAGGCGGGAAATGTGTTTGCCCTCACCTTATCAACTACCGAACCGGGGGTTGCCGCTGTTGCAGGGCCGGTATCGCAGGTCCTCGACATCGGCGTCGGACCGGAGGAGGCCGTATTGGCGGTTATGGCGAACCTGATCGCAACATGGACCACCCCGTCCACCTTTACGCCCCTGCCCGAGCAGCCGAAGGTCCCCGTATCGCCGGGTTCCTATAAGGAGATCGCCGTAGGCAGCAATGGATACATCTACGTCCTCTTCGAGAAGCAGACGGGCGAGCAGTGCATTCTCAAGGGGCGCGGCATAAACGAAAACATGACGGTCCATTTTGACCCGAGAACCCTTGACCTCAAAAGCAAGGGGAACTGGGTGCTCAGCAAGCTGAGCCTGCCCGCCGGCTACACCGCAAAGGACATCGATCCCGATTCCGTCGAAATAACGAGGCTCCAGGCAACGGTTTCCGGAGGCACACCTGTGGATGCGTCTGTGAGCATTTTTCGCGCGCCGGGATCGCCATCGAGCACGAGCAAAGACCATCTCGATGTACGGTTCCTTCGCTACGACAAGGGGAACCCGGGCAACCCCCAGTCTCTCAATGCGGTACTTACCGGCATTCTTCCTGCCCCCGGCGTGAAGAAGGTCGACTATGCGGTAACGGCAACCCTTCTTGCCCAACTGAAGACCACGGGCGAGTGGTTTGAAGGCACGGGCACTTTCAAAGTGACTGTCCACAAAGCGAAATAGGGCAGCCCCCGCAAGGAAAGAGGGACCGCGTATTCTCCGTGGGTCCCTCTTTCTCCCACCCCGACGGCACTGAGCATGCCCCTGCGTCCTTCATAATTTTTCATAATCCCTTCGACAGCCTTTCACATTATTCCTTTAGAAAGAGTTTGTGTTGAAGGGCATCCGCGTCGAGAGCGAGAAACAGACCATTCGGGAGATTGCGGCACGTAACAACAAAGGGGGCGCCGATATCCTGGGCTTGATCTTCTGAGTGAGGCAATCCTGCAAGGGCGGGCAATGGTCCGGTCCTCCCCTCCCTCGCAGGATTGCCCTGAATTCGGATATAACGCTCACCCGTCCCGCGCCCCGGAAACGACGGACCTCTCCGGAAACGCAATGGGGTTACGTCCTGAAGCCGCTCACCGAATCCTCCAGCGTGACTGAGAGGCCGGAGAGTTCATGGGCGGCCTGGGTCAACTGTTCCGCGGCGTCGGAGGAATCCTTCGTGACATTTGCCACCTGTTCAATATCCTTTGCGATCTCATCGGTGGTGGAATTCATTTCCTCTATGGCTGCGGCTATCTGCTGTACCATTGACTGGAGATCGGCGGAATTGTTCACGATCTCGTTGAGGGCGATGCCAGCCTCATTGGAGAATTCGACGCCGAGTTTCACGCTCCCGGAGGCCTCGCTCATGGACTGCACCGCCTTGTCGACGCCCGTCTTGACAGTGTTGATCATGCCGCCTATCTCCTGGGTGGACTTGGTGGTCCTCTCCGCGAGTTTCTTCACCTCGTCCGCGACAACGGCAAAGCCTCTGCCTGCCTCACCTGCCCTGGCTGCCTCGATTGCCGCGTTCAGGGCGAGGAGATTGGTCTGATCCGCAATGTCGTTGATAACGAGGACGATCTCTCCTATCTTCTCCGACTGGTGACCGAGTTCCTTCACGAAGTCGGAGGACTTGTTCACCGTCCTGGCGATCTCCTTTACCTTGCTCACCGATTTATTCACAATCCCGTTACCGTTCTTCGCAGTATGGACCATCTCCTTGGCGGACTCGGATATGTTGTTCGCGTTCCTGGCGATGTCGAGGGATGCCTGGGACATCTCCTCGGACGCGGTGGATACCTGGATCGTCCTCTCCACCTGGGTTGAAGCGCCCCTTGCGAGCCGGTCGGCGCTCTCGTTCATCTCATGGCTCGCGGACGCGACCCTGGTGGCAGAGGACTTCACCTCGGTAATGAGGATTTTCCACTTTTCCACCATACCCTTGAATGCCTTCATCTCATCCCCGAACTCGTCCTTCCTGTCCACGGTAACATCTATGGAGAGATTCCCCTCTGCGAGGGTCTTCGCCGTCTCTATGCTTCTTCGGATGGGAGATGTAATGCTTCGGGTGATTGTCATGCTTACCAGGACGCCGAGGACGATGGCGACTATCGCGAATACCACCAATATGATCCACGCCTTGCGAATAGTGGTTTCTATTTCCTTGCGCTTCTCCTGAATGCCTTTTTCCTGAAAATCGGCCACTTCCTTCAAAATAACCGCCCTGCGCGCCGAGGCAGGTACCATGACCGTGATATACAGTTGTACCGCCTCCTCGAAGTTGTTTTCATTAAAGGCCTTCATTATCTTGCCGAAAGCCCCTTTGCCGCCCGCCATGTCCGACATGAGCTTGTTGATGAGGTCTTTGCCCGCCTGGTCTGTTTCCAGGCTTTCGAGCTTCCCGAGGGCATCCATGAGAACCTTTTCTCTATCGAGGATTCCGTCGAATGCCGACTTGTTCTTCGTCATTATACCGAGGCAGATCGCGTTTTCAATTGCCCGCACCGCAGTGTCTATGGTGGTGGCCAGGGATGCTTTCCGGACATTGATGTCCAGGATTTCACTTACCCTGTTACCGACCTTGTTCATGCTCACAAAACTGATGGCAGAGGCAACGATGACAATGAGGGTAAATACGGCGAATGCCCCCGCGAGTCTCTTACCGATGGGAATGTTCTTTAGGGCCATACAATCCTCCTCCTTCTTCTTCTCTTCATATTTACTAACCGGTTACTAATTACTCGGACTGTAGATTTTATCGGTCCATCGGGAATATTCTTAAGTGACCGCGAGGAGACAAGTCTTAATCTCCGGGAGGAAGACGGAGATCCGAAGTCCTTTCTGCTTATTGAATATATTCGGGGCGACGGGTATACTTACCTCGATTATTGCAGCCCATCACATCAAGGGTTGAAAGGTTAAAAGGTTTCGAGGACCACGGATATAGGCGGTGATGGTTGAAAAAGACACGTGTTTGCGATCTTTTCGGTGTTGACTATGCCCTCGTACAGGGTGGAATGCTCTGGCTTGCAGACGCCGGATTGGCGGCGGCCGTTTCAAACGCCGGTGCCATGGGCATCATAAGCCCGTATGCAGGAATGAAACAGGGCGGAGATCCCGTGGAAAACCTTCGCTCCCAGATCGCCCGGGCAAGAGAATTGACGGACAAGCCCTTCGGCGTCAATATCCCCCTGGACTTGCCCTTGAGCGGCATCCTTGTGGATACCCTTTTTCGGGAAAAGGTCGGGGTGGTGGTGACCGCGGCGGGAAGTCCCGCCCTTTTCACGGAACTGCTCCACTCAGGCGGGGCAAAGGTTCTTCATGTGACGAGTTCCGTCAGGCAGGCGCAATTCGCCGAGTCCTGCAACGTGGACGCGGTGATTGCGGAAGGCGTGGAAGCGGGAGCCCGTTCAGGGTTCGACGAACTTGCCGCCTTCTCCTTGATCCCCCAGATCGCCGACGCGGTCTCGATACCGGTTATCGCCGCAGGCGGAGTCGTGGACGGGCGGGGGATTGCCGCAGCGATCGCGCTGGGGGCGGAGGGCGTGCAAATGGGCACGAGGTTCGTGGCGGTCAATGAGAGTATCGCGCACCCTAAATACAAAGAGGCCCTTATTGCCGCCCTGGATACGGACACGGTGATGACGGCCCGCCAACTCGTACCCACGAGAAGCCTCAAGTCCGGGTTTACCATGAAGATGTGGGAACTGGAAAGGTCCGGCGCTTCCGCCGAACGGCTCCGGGAGGTCATGGGACGCGGCCGGGCAAGAAAGGCCCAGATAGACGGGGACCTGACCGAGGGGGACGCCTACGCCGGATCCTCCGTCGGTTTGATCAAGGATATCGTTCCCGTAGGGGCGCTGGTGCGGAGGCTGATAAGGGAGTATGAGGAAACCGTGGAAAGAATGGCGCATTTCTCCCGGCCTTGACTTTCCTTTTATATCCCTTTAAAAATGGTATATCATGATTTCAGGTCATGAAAGAGCGCAGCCGGTCTTAAGGCGGCTCCGGGAGATCGTACTTTGTCGGACCTTATTCTCATAAACGCCAATGTGATTACCCTGGACCCCTCGTTCCCGAAGGCGGGGCTTATCCGCGTCAGCAACGGGAGGATCGCCGGACTTTCGGCGGACGGCGCCTGCGGAAAATCGAAAAGCCCGAAGGCAGCGGTCATCGATTGCCGCGGAAAAACCGTGGTGCCCGGTTTCATTGACCCACACTGCCATCTGGTTTCCTACGGCGATAGCTTTATAAGCCTCGACGTGGGGCCGCGAAATGTGTCCTCCATCGCGGATATGCTGAATATGGTAAAGGAGGCCGCCCTCGGGCTTCCACCGGGGACCTGGATCAAGGCTCGCGGATACAATGAATTTTACCTGGCCGAGAAGAGGCATCCTACCCGGTGGGACCTCGATGCCGTGTCGCCCCTTCATCCCGTGAGAATTACCCACCGGTCCGGACACGCCCACCTGTTGAACAGCCTGGCCCTTCAACGTGTCGGTATTTCGGAAGAAACCGGTGATCCCCCGGGAGGTCTGATTGACAGGGCTATCCCGACGGGAGAACCGACGGGCCTGCTCTATGGCATGGGCGAGACCCTCGCGCAATTTGTGCCGCCCACGCAAGGAGACCGGGCTGATCACGGAATCCGCCTCGCCGGTCACACATTGAGCGCCCTGGGCATTACGTCGGTCCATGACGCGTCTTCCCGAAACGATCCGGACAGGCTGGATACCTTCCGCACCTGGAAGAAAAAGGGTCTTCTTCCGCAACGGGTGACCATGGCCCTGGGCTGGGAGGCATTCAAAAGACATCCGGAACGTGAGTCTGCTGCTCCCGGGGAAGATGATCATGTCCGCATAGAAGGGGTGAAGATCATCATCCATGAAATGACAGGTCGCCTTGCTCCGGGTCAGTCCGAATTGAACGAAATGGTCTTGCGGATACATGAGTCCGGATTTCAGGCGATCCTTCACGCCATCGAGGAGAAGGCAATCACTGCCGCCTGCGCCGCCATCGAACATGCCCTTGAAACATTCCCGGGGGCCGACCACAGACACCGGATCGAACACTGCTCTGTCTGCCCTCCGGCCCTGGCAAAGAGACTCGCTTCCGCCAATATCACGGTGGTGACACAACCCGCATTTATCTACTACAATGGAGAGCGGTATCTCAACACAGTGGCAAGAGAGGATTTGGGGCACCTCTATCCTGTGGCCACCCTTATGGCGCACGGAGTCAGGGTGGCAGGCAGCTCTGATTTCCCCGTTGTTCCCCCTGACCCGCTGATTGGAATCTATAGCGCGGTTTCCCGGCGGTCCGAACAGGGAGAGCATGTTCTTCCCGAGGAAAGAATCACGCCCCTCGAAGCCCTCGCCTTGTTTACGGATAATGCGGCAAGGGCCTCCCGTGCGGAGACGCGCAGAGGGTCGATCCGACCGGGCAAGCTCGCCGACCTCGCAGTCCTGAGCGGCGATCCCACCGGTCTTCCCGAGGAAGCAATCAAGGATATCCGCGTGGATATGACGATTATCGACGGAGAGGTGGTGTGGGAGAGGAAATGACCCGTTTCAAAGGCGGGGCGGACCGCGCGCCCCGTTGACAGTCCTACGAAATTATTCCCTTCTCACGGTAACGGGAAAACTCTTCCTCCGTCAGGCCGAGCAGTTCTCTGAATACGTATCGATTATCTTCACCTAGTTGCGGCGCTGCCTTCCAGTCGATATTCTCATCTTCCCCGAACCGGATCGGCGACCTGTCGCTCAAGGTGCGGCCCAGGACCGGATGATCGAGGGGAATGAAAAATTGCCTCGCCGTGAGCTGAGGGTCATGGGCCAGACCCTCAGCATCTTGTACGACACCGGCCGGAACGCCCGCATCCTGAAGAAGGGCAACCGCCTCCTCCGGGGACCGCTCAGCCGTCCACCGTCCTATCAACCTGTCAAGTTGCTCCCCATTCGACCTCCGCCCGGACAAGGTCCGAAAACGGTCGTCATCAGGCAGGTCAATACGGTCCATTACCCTGCAGAGCGCCCGCCATTCATCTTCCGTAGACGCGGAAATAACGCACCACCTGTCCGTCCCCCGGCACGGGTAGCATCCCGAAGGGGATGGATCGACGTGGCCCGAGCGATTGCCCCGGGGGCGCGCTGCAGGCTGACTCATGGACACATCCAGGATGGCCGGTCCCATAAGCGTGCAGAGGGCCTCATACCCGGAGAGGTCGACGTGCCGCCCTTCATCCGTCCTGGACCGGTTCTCCAGGGCTGCGAGCACTGCCAGGGCCCCATAAAGGCCGATCACATGGTCGCCGTAAGCATACCCCATGCCCAGCGGCCGGTCGCCGTCAAAGGAACTGAGGCGGGTAAGGCCCGAAAGGGCATGAAGGGTGGGCCCGAAAGCGACATGGTCTTTCCACGGCCCGGTTTGACCCATGGCCGACATGCTCACCATAATGATCCGGGGGTTCACTTCCTTCAATTTCTCATAGGTCAAACCCCAATTGGCCATGACCCGGGGCGCAAAATTCTCTATAACCACGTCGCTGACCCTGGAAAGGCCCAATGCCAACTCCTTTGCTTCAGGATGACTCATGTCGAGGGTAATACTTCGTTTGTTGCGGTTCCATGCGCTGAAATACCCGGTATGGTTCGATTCAACCCCTTTTACCGTTTTCAGCGATTGCACTTTGATGACCTCGGCGCCGAAATCGGCAAGGACCCTCGTTGCATAGGGTCCCGCCAGCACCCATGTAAAATCGAGAACCCTCAGTCCTTTCAATATTCCGTCAGTCATTGAACGTCCTTTGCCTTCGAAAGCCCCGGCCGGGCCTTCGAATTATCGCGGGAAGTCTCATCAGATGACATGTAACCGTGAGAGCCTCGCAATCTCTTTTTCCGAAAGGCCCAGTTCATCGCAATAGACCCGGCGATTATCCTCTCCGAGAAAGGGCGCCCGTCTCGTCCGGCGCGGGGCCGATCCGTCGAACCTGTAAGGCGCTCCCGGGAATGCCGGTATTCCTCCTGATCCGGGATGGTCCGTGGAGGAAAAGAACTGTCGTGCAAGTAGCTGGGGGCTGCGGAGAACATCTTCAACCCCGGACACCGGGGCCCAGGGGAACCGCATGGCCTGTGCCGTCTCAAAAAGCTCCCCTCCATCATGGGTGCGCGTCCATCTCTCCAGTACATCCATGATATGGCCCACGTTCACCTTGCGATAATCCTCGTCCTTCCATTTCTCATCCGTGAGGTCCTCCGCCATTCCCTCGGCTGCCATCCATTCAACGAGGGTCTCCCACTGGCTCCCGATATTCACATGTATGTGACCGTCCTTACACGGCAGTATGAAAGAAGACCGGTTCCAGGCGAGATTCCCTTGCCGCTTCGGGATGATCCCATCATAGAGATAGCGGACCAGCACATGGTCCAGGGTGCCCGCCACCGCCTCCTGAGATGAAATGTCGAGATACTCCCCCTTTCCCGTGCCTCTCCTCTTGAAAAGGGCCAGGAGGATACCGATTGCGGCGAAGAGGGAAGCAACATAGAACGACTGTTCGCCGTAAGGCCTGAGGGGCGTTGTCGAGGGGTCACCCGAGACGTACATCTGTCCCCCAAAGGCGGAAGCCACAAGATCGCATGACTTGTAACCGCTCTTGGGCCCCGTTTGCCCGAAACCTGTCACTGAAGCCAGAATGAGCCCAGGATTTGCCTCGTTCATTGCCCTGTAGGAACAACCGGTCTTCTCCAGATGACCCGGAGCGAAGGACTCCACCACAACATCGGCCTTTTCTATGAGTCTGAAGAAAAGCTTCCTCCCTTCCTCCTTCCCGATGTCGAGGGTAATGCCCAGTTTGTTCGCGTTATGGTAAAGGAAAAAGGAGCGTGCCTCCGGGGAAGACGTGTCCCCCGGTGAGGGCCCCGCCTTTCGGGGATTGTCTCCCTCCGGTTTTTCAATCTTGATGACGAGAGCACCCAGGTCCGCGAGGACCCTGGAACAGAAACATGCCTTTTCGTCTGCGAGATCGAGGATACGTATTCCGTGAAGAAGGCCCTCTTTTTCAGACTGTTCCATTTCCATGGATACCCTCAAGAGAGTACATGATACGGTCTTCCACCACCTGCCGCCGAACCTCACCGTCTTTCTCCAGGTACGCGAGGTGGGCAACCGTTTCCCCGATTACTATGATCTTTTCGAAAAGAGGCAAAGTGCCCCAGGAATTATGCCACCCATTCCAGGTCATACGCGATGCGAGCTGAAAGGCGGTCCTTCGCCCGTTTCTCAGGAGAGAAACTACCTCCTTGAGTCTTCGCCCGTGGTTGGCCTTCAGTTCATCAAGCCTTTCCCGGTGGCCCCGGAAAGGCTTTCCATGGCCGGGCAACGTAAGCTCGATGTCCAGGGCACGGATCTTTTCCAGACCTGCCAGATACTCCCTCAGGGGCTGCCAACCGTCAACACGCATGAATTCAAGGACGGGGCTGATATTACCGAGAATATGGTCACCCGCCAGGAGTACTTTCCTGTCCGGTTCGAAAAGGCAGAGGTGCCCTTGCGTGTGACCCGGCGTCTCGATACATCGGAACCGCATATCCCCTATGTCTATCGTGTCCTCTTCCTTCAGAAAATGGAACCTGAGATTCCGGCGGGAAGAACTTCCGGAAGCGGGCCTGTGCCGGGAAGCCGCATCAAATTCCTCATCGGGAAGACCGTTCAGCCGGGCGAAGTCGAGCAACGCGGCATAACTATTGTTTCCATCGAACCAGTTCATTTCCCGTTCATTCAGATACACCCTGGCCGTATCTTCGGCGAGGTGGGGAAGGAGACCGAAATGGTCCGGGTGTATGTGGGTGATGAAGAAATCGGTCCTCTTCAGATCGACTCCCAGTCGGGTCAGTGCGGCCCCCATCACCTCCATGGGTTCCGTCCCTCCCAACCCCGTATCGACGATGAGGCTCTTTTCCGGACCCCTGACCACGTAGGAGTTCGTAGTCCTCAGGGGAGCCCCGGGCATGGGGATCTCAACCCTGTAAATATTTGTCGTGATCTGTTCCACCAACCGGTGACCCCTTACGCGTCCGTCTTTTTCAATATACACACTTAGCGCCAAGGGCAGTATAACCCGCAAGTGGCTGTAAAAGCACCCATTTTTAAAGATCGCGACATAAGAACGCGAGATGCCCCGCGCTGCCTGCCCCCAATCAGGTTATCATACGGGCTGCATCAGTCCGATGAAGGTACAGGCTTCGGCTGCTGGGTTACCATCTCCTTGTCACAACAAGTGGGCAGTTCTTTGCTTCCCTTCGTGCACAGTACCTCCGTACCGCACACCTCACAGCGATATCTCTTTCCCAGTTGACTCACGGGTCACCTCCGTCTACAAAGTATAAGTGTCTACTTCTTCTGTTCCATGGCCTGGCCGCAGCAGGTAATTGTCCCTTCTCCGCCGCGGGTTACAATGTGCTCAGCGCCGCACTTCGTGCAAATGTATCTCTTTCCTGTTTGATTTGCCATACCTCATTCCTCCTTGCGCTCTATGCCGTCATATGACATTTCTACAGCTCAATCTCCTTCAGGTCCGCTGCGATGAGCAGCTTCGGCTCGGTAACCGACTGAATGTCCCCCGGAGTGAGGCCGGGGTAGATCTCCTTCAACAGAAGCCCCTCTTTCGTAACCTCGATTACCGCGAGATCGGTGAAGATCCAGTGGACCTTCTTCAGCGCCGTTGCAGGGTACGTCAACTCACGGACGATCTTCGGCTTCCCATCGGTGGTGGTATGTTCCATTGCGATGAAAAGGCTTCGCGCCCCAATGGCGAGGTCCATGGAACCGCCTACATTACCTACCCCTGCAAGTCCCCTCGACGGGTTGTACCACGAGGCAAAGTCCCCTGCGGCATTCACCTGAAAGGCGCCCATCACCGTGGCGTCCACATGGCCGCCCCGGATCATGGCGAAAGACTCGACCAGATCGAAATAAACCGATCCCGGCATCTCCGTCACCGCCTGGCAGCTGGCGTTGATGAGGTCCTGATCGATATCGCATCCTTCTGCTATGGGGCCCGTTTTCAGCATGCCTATCTCCGCCTGGAGGGCTACATCCCTTCCTTCGAGCCAGTTGCCGACCAGCGTGGGCATGCCTATACCCAGGTTCACGTAAGACCCGTCTTTAATCTCCTTACTCACCCTCAACGCGATGATCTCGCGGGGGAGCCCTTCGAATTTCTTCAACGTTATTCCTCCTCTTTTCAAAGATTCGTGATATCGAAGGTGATCCTCGGAACCTTCACGACTCTCTGTACGTATATACCAGGGGTATGAACCATCTCCGGGTCAATCTCCCCGGTGGCCACAATGTTCTCGACCTCGGCAATCGTCACGCGCGCAGCCGAAGCCATCACGGGGTTGAAGTTCCTCGCCGTCTTGCGGTACTGGAGGTTGCCTTCGGGATCACTCTTGTAGGCATGGATCAACGCAAAGTCAGGCTTCAGCGCATATTCCAGAACACATGTCTGCCCGTCTATCACCCTGACCTCTTTCTTTGTCCTGTTTTCCACGACGTTCGTGAGGATAGCCTCCTCCACCATGGACCCTGCCCCTGCGGGCGTGAAAAAAGCGGGGATGCCTGCTCCCCCGGCCCTGTACTTTTCGGCCAGCGTTCCCATGGGGTAGATCTCGAGCTCAATTTCGCCGGACCGCACCGCCTGCTCGAAGGCATGTTGAAGGCCCTTCGTTGCGGAGCGGAAAAGCCCGTAAGAATCGATGACTTTCTTGATCTGTTTGTTTTTTACCAAACTGTCCAGCTCGCCGGTGGCGCCCAGAAGAGGACCCGAACCGCACGCTATAGTGAGGCCCTTTACTCCCTTATCGATGAGCGCCCGGATCAGCACCCTGGGCACTCCCGCTGCAAAGAAACCGCCGATAGCTACGACCGCACCATCCTCGATGTCCGCTACCGCTTGTTCAATACTTTCCCGTACCTTGTTCATGGCCACCAACCTCTTTTCAGTATTGTCTCTCGTTATTTACTCACTGATTCCCCGATCTTCTCGTTTTCACGGAGAGCCTCGCCTCCAGGTCCAATCCTTGCTGAAGCGACATGTCCAGACCCTGAAGAACGGCTTGTTTGGCGTTTCTCACTGCTGCGACCCTGAAGGACGCGATTTTCCCGGCTATCTCATCCGCCGTTTCAAGAAGCCTGTCCACCGGCACTACCCTGCTCACGAGACCGGATTCGAGGGCCTCACGGGCATCCATACGCCTATTGGTGAGAAGCATATCAAGGGACCTGGATAGACCGATTATCCTGGGGAGGGTTTGTGTCCCCCCTGCCCCCGGTATAATGCCCAGGCCCATCTCAGGTAACCCGAAGATCGTGTTTTCCGCGGCAATCCGGATATTGCAGAACAGGGCAATCTCCATCCCCGAGCCGAGCACGTATCCGTGGAGTGCGGCAATGAGAGGCTGTGCCATGCTCCGGAAGAGCCCCCACAGGTCTCTTAGCACCCTTATCTGTCTTGCCTTGACCACGGAAGGAGCGGTAAGGAATTCAGACAGATCGGCGCCTGCGCAAAACGCCTTTTCTCCCGCGCCCTTGAGTATCACTGCCCGTATCTCGTCATCCGCCTTGATGGCACTCAGAACCTCATAAAGGTCGTCCCGCATCTGCACGCTGTATACGTTCAGCACCCGGGGCCTGTTAAGGGTCACGTATCCGATGTTGCCCTTCCGCTCATAGATGACCGTTTCGAATCCATTCATCCTTTTTCTCTATGCCCCTTCAAAATCGGGTTTTCTCTTTTCCTTGAAGGCCGTAATACCCTCTATGCGGTCCCGGGTCGTAAAAAGAAGCAGGTAAAGGTCCAGTTCCATGCGCATCCCCTGATCGATGGTCAGATCCAGGCCGCTGTGAAGAGCTTCCTTGACGCAGCCCATTGCCAGGGGGGATCTCTCGGCCATATCCGCCGCAAGGGTCGCGGCGGTATCCATAAGTTCCGGCCCGGGAACTACCCTGTGAATAAGGCCTATCCGCCGGGCTTCCCGAGCGTCGACCCTTGCGCCTGTCAAAATCATTTCCATGGCTTTGCCCGGTCCTATCAGACGGGGCAGCCGCTGTGTTCCGCCGGCGGAAGGGATCAGCCCGCCACATATCTGTGGCAGCCCGAAACGCGCGTCCTCTGTCCCTATCCTGATGTCGCAGGCAAGGGCCAGTTCCAGCCCGATTCCCATGGCATCACCCTCAATTGCCGCAATGACCGGCTGTTTGAGTTGGGCCACGGGCGCTACAAGGGAAGCCTGTTCCACTTCTCCCCATTCGGTTCCTTCCACCGTTGAATCGAAGATCTTACCCGGATAGGCAAGGACAACTACCCGGGTCTCATCGTCCCAGTTGACTTCGGCGCACAAATCCTCAAGCTCGTTCGCTATCCGCGCCGCCCATCCATGGACACTCATGAGGCCGGGAAACCGGACAATCATACAGCGACCTACTTTCTCACAACTCAGCTCACGATACGCCATCAATCAACCTGCCTCCCGGCCGATAAAGCCCCTGATCTTTCCCGCGGCGCCCATAACTGTTGTTTCTCCCTGAGTATCCCTAGGTTCGAAATCCGTCTTCCGTCCTCCACACGGCCCGACCAGGGCCCGTGTTTGTCTCCTTACAACTCGACTGATCCCCGGCGTATGGTTCCACTGAATAGCCCTTCGCAGTGACGGTTGACGCCTTTGAGTATCGGCTCGAATTCAATATCTGAAGCTCTGTAGTGAGGAATGTCAGGATTACCCATAGATTCCGGTACTCGGACGCGAATTGGCCGTTAAAGCCGTTGCCCCGGCGCAACGTGTCGAGTGCATTGCCCTCACCGTCATTCGCAAGCCGGGTCATCTCATTAACGTGTCTGATCTTGCACTCATCAATAATCCGCAGCAGGAGTTCTGCCTTGCTCTTAAAGTGCCCGTATAAAGAGCCCTTGGTGAGCCCCACCTTTTTCACGATGTCCGTGACGGAGGTACCGTGGTATCCTTTGCGTACGAAAAGCTCAAGGGCTGCCTGGATGATCTTTTCCTGCGTCACTACCCCGTCGGCTCTCTTCACTAGGACCTCCCACTAATACCGTACGTTCATTATTTAAATTATTTTCATGGGCGTGTCAAGTCTTTTTTCGACTATAAGTAAATTTTCTTACTCCTTTAATTCGCCTACTTATGTTACATAATCCATATCTCACTGACAATATTGGCTTATGCATTATCCGACCGGTCATTTGCTGTAGAGGTACTACGAATATCACGTCGCAGGAAAACAACCATCCTTCGACCATTGTGGGGATCGATTCGTGGACCCTGATTTGTTTGCAGGTTTTTCTCGTCTCAAAGGCAAAGCACGAAGACCGCGCCCAATGGTGTGGCGCAGCCTCCGCTCTTGTCAGTCAACAGGCCTGATTGTGGCAAAGGTTGATTCAGTCACTCTCATCGTAGCCCGTGCCCGTCCTCGCGATCCCGTATTTTCGGCGACGCTCCGCCTGCCGCCCATGCGTATATTCACCACCCGGGAAATCCTGCCGGATGACGGGTCTCAACGCACTACTCTACTCGTTTCTGTAAACCGGCTTTCTCCTCTCGAAGAACGCGGCCATGCCTTCCTTCATATTGTATGTACCCGTAAGTTTGGAAGAGTATGCGGATTCCAAAACGCCGCCTTCATCGAGCCCTGTCTCAAGGCCTTCAGCTGTAGCCCGCATGACACCCTCTACGGCCTGGTAATTCTTTTCGGCAATCTCCGTTGCAAGGGCTTTTGCCTTCTCCACGAGGTCGGAGGCAGGATACACGGCATTCACAAGACCGATATTGAGGGCCTCCTCACCTGAGACCCGCCGTCCCGTCAACATCAGTTCCAAGGCTTTGGGTTGACCGACAAGCCGGGGCAGCCTCTGCGTACCCCCCAGGCTCGGCATAGTGCCGAGGGTGATCTCCAACAGGCCAAGAGAAGCTTCGGGGCCGGCAAGACGCATATGGCACGATAATGCCAATTCCAGACCGCCGCCGAAGCAGTTTCCATTGATCGCGGCAATAACAGGGCGGGGCAGTTTTTCGACTCGCCTGAAAAGGGCTTTCATATCGAGTGTCATCCGGGTATTGGCTTCTGCGGTTTCCAATGCATTAATGTCTTTGACATCAAGGCCGGAGATGAAGACCTTGGGCGAACCGGTGATGACGACAGCCCGGGCTTCCTTTTTTTCTACCAGGTTTATTACCATATTACATAGCTCGTGGTAGTAAGTAAGGGGCAATACATTATGGGGGGGTCGGTCGATTGTGATAAGGGCCACCCCGTTTTCCACGGAACATCTTAAAGCATCATTGTCTGACATGTTATTTCTCCTCTCCGGTAAATCTGCAACCGGGGCAACGCTCCCGGGAAATCACGGTTACTGCTCCTAATGCCAACCTCCAAGGTTGAGGGACCACTCCGGACCAGCCGGAAGATATCTCCTGTCCGGTCCGGAGGGCTAGAGTAGACTCCTGGTTATACTTTAGAACGGCATGATCATGCGAAGCACGACTCGCGTGCCTTGTGCCCGCGCCTCAGCCTGACTTTCCGAGTAAGCCTTCAGGCTGAAGATCGCCGTAGGCTTCCGCTCACCTTCACGAATATAGGTATAGGATATGCCCGGACCGATGGCGAAAATCCTCTCTTTGGAGTTCGGCACCGTGTTGCTGTCCAACTGGTCGGCAGTGGTCTGCTGCCCGTAATAGCCTACTACGCCGAACCGCAGTAAAGGCGTGATAAAATCAAGGGACTTTGAAAAGCTGTAATTGAAACGCCACATTTCGCCTGCCTGCATGCTGTGAGTAGCGAAGTCCCGTGTAAGGGCCGGGTTCACATAGGAATTGTTCTTTGTATTCCAGAGGTAATGCTGCCTGGTGCTCAACTCGAAGCCTTTCGGCATGGTCAGCGTCATGGCAACAAAGGGTTCAAAGGTCCAGAAATTCGCACCTGCGTTGAATGCCGCGTCCTTGTCGTAAGAACCGATCGGGGCGTAGGTGTCGAACTCGCCGAACCAGTGAAAGGTCCAATCCTTCGCCAATGAATGCGAACGGCCCACGAAGGGACCAAAAACCGCGTCACCTATCATACCGCTGTCCGCGGTAAGCCCCACATTCGAGCTGGCATTGAGACTGACCAGGGACCACTGGGTCTGCGCTCCCCAGATAAGGCCGCCGGGCAATGGTTTTGCCGCGGTATAGATGAGCTGCGGCGCAAAGGCAACCAGATTGAGCTTGTTCCTCCCCGGAATGTTGTTCCCGCTGCCGTCTTTAAAAGTGGTCGCGCTATAGGTTGCTACCTTAGGATTGAAGACAAAGCCCGGGCCCATGGATATAGCTGCCCCGTCCAGGAAGTCCGTGTATCCCCAGTTCAGGGAAGGATTCTGATTAAAGGCCATACCAGCCGAACACAGCATAGAGAAGAAAAAAACACACCCCAGGAATAGAACACATTTTTTTGTCATTTCCTTTTTCTCCTTTTATAGAAAGTATGACTAACTAGTTAGTCACCTTAAGCAGATAGTTACACCTCTCCCCCCTGACCCGCCACTCAAGGAGGCGGAGGGGCAGGGGGGAGATCTCGCTTTCAATGCTTCTGTCAGCTATCAAGTCAAACTTCACTGCCTCTATCCCTTTATCACGATACTTATGCCTTGCCCCTCATTTTCTGGGTCGCACTTTCGTAAAGTTCAAAGGTCTCAGGGTCTATACTGACCTTGTACACATTTCGTGCCATCTCGATTGAAACAAGGCCGTTCTTCACGTCCCACCTTACTGCTTCGGGGTCTCTCTCCTCGGGACGTCCTACGCCTCCGCCACCGCCGGCCTTGCAACAAAGGTGTCGCCCGCCTTCAGCTGCATGGAGATGTGGGGCTCCTTGATCTCCATCGTCTCGCCGTCCCGTATGATATAGGCTTTGTTCAGAAGGCTCGGGAAACCGCCCTGCTGACCTTTGCCCGTGGTATGCCACCCATCACAGGGCCCCATGTTCGAAAAACACTCTATGGACTCGTTCACCGCTTCCCAATGTACGCCGGGGGCGCTTCGCCACTTTCCCGCGCCGTGTGAATCGGTCATGAACTCGTATTTTGTCACGCGCCACGGGAACCTCACCATCTCTTCTTCGGCGTCGGCCTTGGCAACGACACCGAGGGTGCTTCCCGTAGCAAAACACTGATAACCGTCATTGCCATAGGTCGCCCCGGCCCCGGCATCGGGACAGAAGGTAATGTACACATACAACTCAGGCGGCATCGATCTCATATCCGGGCCGATGAACATCAGCTCGAAGGGTCCGGGATGGGCTGCAACTGCCTTCTCCGGGAGGGCTTGTGATAGTGTATCCATCACGCACTCTATGACCTTGGTGCCGACGAGCGAGGGTGCGGCAGCCACGAGGGCTCCGGGCCGTGCATTGCACACGGTGCCTTCTTTCGCGATTATGTGAAAAGGTTTCAAGCTTCCTTCATTGTGATAAGCCGCGAGTTCGTGTCCGAAGAACATGAAAGCCGCGGCCAGCGACATGCTCAGGGTAACGGAATAGCCCATATTGGCGTAGCCTTTAACCTGTGGGTCACTCTCCGAGAAATCAAAGGTCGCCTCGTCGCCCTTAATGGTCAACGTACACCTGACTGTCACGGGAGCCCCCATCCGGGCGCCGTCGTCATCGGTCAGCGCTTCCGCGTAATAGGTCCCATCGGGCCACTTTGCGATCTGCGCGCGCACCGCTTTTTCCGTACGATTGATCATTTCGTCGATGCAGGCATAGAGTGTTTCCGTGCCGTATCTCTTAAGAACGTCGATGACCCTCTGCTCCGCCAATGTGGTGCTTCCGATAAGAGACCGGATCTCCCGGCCCATCATCTCGGGCAAACGGTTGTTGGCAAGGATGAAATTGAGCACATCCTGTCTGTATTCGCCCCGCTCCATGACCTTTATGGGCGGGATATTAAGGCCTTCGGCAATAGAGTCGAAAGCCAGGTAATAGGCCCCGGGCTGAGAGCCGCCGTTATCCGGTACGTGGGTGCCCATGGCGGTCCAGAACACCAGTTCATCCTCGAAGAAGATGGGCCGCACGAAGACCCAGTCGGAAAGGTGGACGGCCCCGGCTGCGAAAGGACTGTTAGTCAGGAACACATCACCAGGATAGATATTTCCCTCGAATTGTTTCTGCACTGCCTTTATCTGAAAGGTACTCGAGAGCAGACGGCACGGAAAACCTTCGGGAATTGCTATGGCTTGAGCCCTGGCATCCCATATTCCGTAGGCCAGGTCGTGAAGGGTACATGCCAGTACATTGGTTGCCGTCCTTTCGATATGTTGACGCATCTCCCTGCAGATCCTCTGCAGGGCATGCCACGTTGTCGCTATGGTAATCGGATCAGTCTGTACCATGGTTATATCCTCCTCACAATAAAATCGCCATACTCGTCGACCGTGCACTGCCACCCTTCAGGTATTACCGTCGTGGTCAACGGGTGCTCTATAATCGCATTTCCTGAGATCACATTTCCTGCTTTCAATTTCTTCGCATCGTAGATGTTCGTCTCTTTATAGCTACCATTAAAGCAGCATTCCCTCTTCGGTTTCTGTGCTCCCGAAGCGTCTGCCGTCCCGGTTTCTATCTTTTCCATCTTTATCTTCTGTCCCTTGGACTTGGCTATCAATCGCAGATTCCTGATTTCCACGGGAACCCATGGCATGGAGAAAGTGTAGAGTTCCTGGTGTGTCTTATGGAACTCCGCAGTGAGCTTTTCAATGTCCTGAGCGGTGATATCCTCCTCAGGAAGGCTTACCTCAACCTCGTGATACTGTCCGGCGTAGCGAATATCCGCAGTCTTGATAAGGGTAAGGTCCTTTCTTGATACGTTCAACACTTCGAATTCTTTCAGGGCTTCCCCTATCATATCTTCATAGAGGTGATTGATGTCGCCCGGATTAGCCTTGGTTGTGGGGCAAATATAGGACCTCACATAGTCTCGCCCGATATCGAGGGAGAACATGCTCCACGCGCTGAAGGTTGGGGCGAACCGGGGGATAACGACCTTCTTTATGTTGAGCAGGTCTGCGATAAACATGGCGCAGAAGGCGGTGGATCCGCCGATCGCCAACAGGCTGAAATCCCTCACATCATAACCCTTCTTCGTTGATATCTCCGTGATACCGTCTGCCATATTCGCATTGACCGTGGTAAACATGGCCTGCGCCGCTTCCTCTACACTCATCTTCAACGGGTCTGCAACCTTCTTTAATGCCGCCCTGGCTGCATCGACGTCCAGCGGCATTTTGCCGCCCCAGAATTCTTTGGCGGGAAGATACCCCAGGACTACCGCAGCATCAGCAACGGCAGGCTCCGTTCCGCCCTTTTTATAACAACAGGGTCCCGGAAAGGCTCCGGCGCTCTGGGGACCGACCTGCAACAGACCGAGGGAGTTGATCCAGCCGATGCTTCCGCCCCCTGCTCCTATGCTTGTGACATCCACTGCTTTGATTCCGACCCTCTCCTCTCCAAGCCAATATCCTGAAGTCAAAGAGACGTCGCCTTTATAGATCAAGCTTGCATCGAAGGTCGTGCCACCCATGTCACCGCCGAGAAGATTGGGTTCCCCTATAAAGTTCCCGAGGAAAACACCACCTGCCGGTGCGGCGGACGGGCCGGAGCCGATCAGATAAACCGGTTTCCGTTTCAGTGCGGTCACAGACTGTGCAAGCTGGTTTGCCTGGATGATGAAGAGCTGGCCCTTAAACCCATGGACGTTCAGGCCTTTCTCAAGGGCGGTGGTGTATCTGGCCACGACAGGACCGACACACGCGCTCACAACGGCGGTGCTTGCCCTCTCATACTCACCCATGGTGGGAAGTATATCGGCCGAGTAGGTAACGAACACATCGTCGCCCAGGAATTCCCGGCAAAGCTCGGCGGTCGTCCTTTCATTCTCCGGATTGGCGTAGGAGTTGATAAAACATATGGCTACCGCCTCCACCTTTTCCTTCTTCATTTTTTCAATGATGACCTTCAGCTCTCCTCTGTTGATGGATTTGCTGACGGTGCCGTCGAAGCGTGTTTCTTCTTCCATTACGAACCTCAGGTACCGTGGTACTATCGGGTCGTAAGGGGGGATAAGGGCTTCATACATCGATTTTGTTTCAATCTTGTTTGCCCGGCGCATCTCAATAATATCCCTGAAGCCCTTCGTGGTGATCAATGCTGTCTTCGCCAGGTTTCTGGTGACGACAGCATTGGTAGCCACGGTGCAACCATGGACCAGCAATTCAACCTGGCTCACGAATTTTTCAAAAGGCAGGCCGTAACCGAGGGCAGCCTCGCCCATGGCATCCATAACGCCCTGCTCGAACTGACCATCTTTGGGAGTACTCGGCGCCTTGAATTGACGAAGGTTTCCCTGTTCATCCGAAACCACGCAGTCCGTAAACGTGCCCCCTATATCAACGCAGACTTTGTACATATTATTACCTCCTTACGCTTTTTTGCCGTCTCATGTGTCCCCACCTTCACTTTCCGCAAACCGGACCCGGGCTACTTCCGACAAACATAGGGTAACATAGCTGCCCCTTTAAATCCTTCTGTCAACAAGTACTTGGGGTTGTATTTCTCTCTTCCCAGTTCTGCGTTTGCGGAGCATCTGCCGGGCAGACAGAGGTCGAATCCCACCCAACAGAGGTTATCCTTTTTGCATTTCGTAATGTCTTCTATCCTGCCTTCCTTGACTTTGTTGGGAAGGTCGGGGTCGGCTACGAGGGGTCTTCCAAGGCCTATCATGTCCGTGATTCCCTCGTTCAGGGCCTCTTCCGCCAGATCGGGTGAATGTACGCTCGCGGTAAGAATGGGAACCTTCACTACGTCCCTGAGCTTTCTCGACCACTGCAGGAAACCGCCGTCGTTCTTGTCATCCATCCTGCAACCTGGAATAGGCGGAAAACCGGCCGTGGTGCTCCAGTAATCGATACCCAGTTCCTGCAGTTTCTCAGCCAGCTTTCTCGTGTCGTCGATGGTATATCCGCCTGTACCGCCGCACTCGCTTCCCACTCGTACGCCGATGGTGAAATCCTCTCTTTCCTCTCTCAATGATTTGATGACCGCCTCGGCATACTCGAGGATGAACCGGTGCCTGTTCTCCCAGCTCTGGGCGCCGTACTGGTCCGTCCTCTTGTTGAACCTCGGATCACGGAACTGGTCCAATATATAATGATGGCACAAATGCAATTCCACTCCGTCAAACCCCGCGAGGACCGCCAATTTACAGTTCTTGGCGCTTTCCTGGATGAGCTGCTGCATTTCCGCAACGGTTATCGCCCTTGGCTTGGGATGGGTCATATACTTTTCCGTCAACCATTTGCCTTTCATCCTGCTTTTGAGAATCGTCTCAGCCTGGCCATGGGATTGATCGGTACCAAACACGTAGTCGATGTCCTCCGACGGGGCGAAGGGCTGTACGTCATCACGCATCGGATTCCCTCTGCTGCCGCTCGCAGGCAATATCTGCATAATGGCCTTGGATCCGGCCACATGGATACTCTCGGCCAGCATGGTCATCCCGGGTATATGTTCGATCGAGGTCAGGTACGGCCATGGAATATTTGCAACCGGCTTCCCTATATCAGTACACAGAATTGCGCCGACGATGCAAAGGCCTGCGCCGCCTTTTGCCCTGGCCACATAATATGCGATGTCAGTCTCGGTGATCAGTCCCGTCCAATCGGGAAACAAAAAATTGCACGGAGCCATGACGTATCTATTCTTGAGTTCTGTTGATCCAATTTTTAAAGGCGAAAATAATTTTTCGTAAGCCATTTCAGTGTTTCTCCTTTCCATCATAATTATATTTATCTAAGCTGCGTGTATCACCCTGCTTCAACCACTGCGTGTTATCTTCAAGTCCGCATCTTCCCGCCAAGGTTCTTTCCTATTCCGCCATGAGCAAGGGATGAGCAATCATCATATCCTTGCTGGGGATTGAGTTGAGAATCTGAACACCCTTGTCGGTCACCACGAGCATCTCTTCCACCTTGATCCTGCCCAGGCTCGGATCGATAGGATCCAAAGCCTCAACAGCCATGGTCATACCCTTTTCATAGGTTTGAGGATGATCCAACGACCAAAGCCTGTTGGTCACAGGATATTCATAAAGGCTTAAGCCCAGGCCGTGGCCCATGTCGTCGCACCATGCGGCCTCTTCAGACGTGAAACCTTTCTGTTCAGCCGATTCCCAAAGTCTCGCTACCTCAGCCGTGGTGACGCCGGGCTTGATGGCATCCAGGACCCTGTAGAGCCGGTCATTCATTCTTTTGTACTTCTCCTTCATCTTATCTGTCGGTTTTTGTCCCACCACGGCATTACGGTAGAAACAGGTGTTATATCCCATGTAGGTGCAACGGACAAAGTCGACCGTTACCACGTCTCCCACTCGTACAATCTTATCGGTAACCTGAGCGGGACCACCGGAACTTACAATCACCATCCATATATCTTCCGAACCGGCTCTGTACATGGCATCGTTTGCCACTGCCACCAAGTCCCTGTCCCGAACGCCCGGCTTTAACGCATCGTACAAAGCGCACCAGCCCACTTCCGCTATGGCCACGGCCATCCTCAGGCAGTTGATTTCATCGTCTGTCTTAACGGCCCGTGCTTCAAGCATCACCGACATTGCGCTCACAGTCTCCAGCCCGGCTTCTTTCAATGCCAGCCGGCCCGGTTCGTCAACGCTGTCAATACCTATCTTCTCTTTTTCCAAACCCCGTTCTTTTAACTCTCTCTTTATTTGTTCCGCGAATTTCTTTGCCGAATCCCAGACCGCATCAGGGCCACAGGCCTGGTTCGCCCAGTGAAAAGACTGCCTGATGTTTTCAGGCTTTATCCAGGGGTGTATTCCCGCGAGGGTGCCGTGAGATTCATAAAGGACAGGGTCATGACCTTCAGTCACAAGGGTGTATCTGCTCTGATCGATGAAATCCAGACCCCTGCCGCCTGTAGCATACCGAATGTTCTCAGGTCGGGTGAGCACACATGCCGCAATACCGTGCTTTTTCAACGCGGCACGGGCCTTGGCCAGTCTTTCCTCCCTCATGCGGCTAAAATTGATTCCTTCAGTCCAGTCTGCCCCACTCACCCCAAACGTGAGCTTCGGTGCTGCCTCTATCATTTTTCGACCTCCTTTTCACTTACTGCCCGGATGCCTGAAATCCGCACTGCTCCATCCGGTGCCATCGCATCTCTCACGACGCCATTTTCGGAATGTGACAAGCTTTCTTAGCCATCGCTACGCCCATAGGGGCGAAGATCAGGCTTGCTACGTAAATCGCAACCAGCGCGAAGGGATAAACCTTCAGCCATGCAAAAATGAAGAACGGACGGGCCGGTGCGGGTAAAAAGTAGAACACCATGGCAAGGGACATGAGCGTTGCCATTACAAGAGTTGCCACGGCCGTTGAGATCAGCGCCGCCGGAAAGGTAAAGGGTTTTGTTCTGCAGGCAGCCGCCAGCTTGTCGCCCCACACGTTGAACGGTATTACGAGACTCAACACAAAACTGATTACAAAGGAGACGGCGAAGCCTTCGAGAAATATCGGCCAGTTTACGAAACCAATAGATACGATGGGCAACAAGATGCTCAGCACAACGGAAAGCACGATTGACATCCACAGCGCCATGATCACGACGAATTTCTTGTTCATCAATTATCCTCCTTCTTCATAATTTAACCCCCGCTTGAGACCACCCAACATGAACGAGACATCGGCTCGAGCCGAACATTCGGCGAGCCTTTTCCGCACACCGATTCTGTCATGTCCACGTTGCCGTAGAACCTGATCTTCCTCTCAGTGACCGTCTTGATTGAGCCTCCCACAGGAGACCCCGGACCTGATTCAGACGACCCCGTCACTTCTTATTCACCTCCTTTCCATAAGATTTCACTGCTTTTCCTTCGAGGGACCCGCCCCATATCAGAGGCCGAACATCTCCTTTGCCGCTTCCCTCAGCTCATCCTGAAAATCCGGGTGGGCTATCGAAATCAATGCCTCCGCCCTTTCCCGAATGTTCTTACAGTCCAGGTTGGCGACACCGTATTCAGTGACTATGTAATCTGCATAGAACATGGGAACCCCCACTGCGGCCCCGGGCTGCAACCGCGGTACTATGCGGGACGCCTTCCCGCTCAACGCGGTAGATTGCAGAGCAAATATCGACCGTCCGCCCTTCGAGTAATGGGCGCCGAGACTATACTCCAATGAACCTCCGGGACTGCCGATAGGCATTGCTCCCACATGGGTAACCACCATCTGTCCGAGAAGATCCACTGCCAGACCGTTATTGATGGCGACCATATTGTTCTGCTGCGCAATTCTGGGCACGTTGCACATATAGGAGATGTCACGAAATTCAAATGCGGGGTTATTGGTGATGTACTTCAGGGCCTCGGGAACCCGGGAATCCGCACCCGTATAGGTACGGAAACTCGAACAGACACTTTTCCCTCGATCAACATTCTTGTTGTTGTCGGTGATAATGCCCCGCTGTTTCATCTCGATCAACTGACGGAAGGTGAGTTCCGTATCAATGCCGAGATCGTTCTTATCCTCAAGGAAGCTTATGACGCCTTCCGAGGCAGTACCGGTTCCTATTTCCAGTGTGTCTCCATCATTGATCAGCATGGCTATGTTGACGCCTATCACCTGGGATAACTCCCAGTCCTCCACCGAGGTGGCCGGCGCGTGATCCCCGCCCTTCACTGCATCCTCTTCAGCCGGGGCTTCGACGAGGTAGTCTATCCTGTCGATGTTGATATATTCCCCATTGACCCACGGAATGGCCGGATCGATTTCCGCTATTATTACCTTCGCCGTCTTGCAGGCAGTCGGCGAGAACCAGGTTTGATGCCCGAAACAGCAATCACCCTCACTGTTCGGAGGTGTCAGCTTGAGAAAGAAGAAGTCTTTAAAGTGATAAAGCCTTCCCCTGTTATCATCCAACTGCCTCACGCCGTCGCTAAGCCCGAATACCGTGGGCCTCCAATCGATCCTGTGCTCCTGCACTTCCTTCCGGGTATGTTTGAGAGGAAAGCCGTCCTGTATATTGAATGCCTTTGCCATCTCAGGATTCTCCCGGGGATGAAGGAAGGGATAATCCTCCACCCAATGGGACGTTATTGTTACATTTTTCAGTTCCTTATATCGTTTGGCCAACTCCAGGCCGATATCCCTGGGTTGGTTCATCATAGAAAACAGCACTTCTGAATCACTGGTAACCAGCTTTGCCGCCTGTTCGGCGCTCAGCAGCTTATCCTTATACTTGTCCTGCCATCTCATATCCCGACCTCTCCTCTATACCAAATGGACGATGACGCACTTTCAATGTTTCAAAGGATTTTTCGAAAGCCTGTACCCGTCATCCTCCCTTCGTTCGCGCGCAATGAAGGCTCTAATACCCAAGCCGCTCGGCGAGCAGTTTCCTCTGGAATCGAGCGTCACCGAAGACGATCTCCCCGACCTTCGAGTTCTTAAAATATCGATGCATTTCGTGATCTATTATCAGGCCATAACCCCCATGGACCTGATGACCGAGGAGACAAACCCGCCTGTAGGCGTCGCTTGTCCATGTTTTGGCCATAGCCGCCTCTATAGAGAAGGGCATTCCCTCACTGATCCTCCACACGGCCTCATAGGTGATCATCCGTGACGAATCGACATCGGCCAGCATATTGGAGCAGTGATGCTGAATGGCCTGAAAGCTGCCGATGTGGCGGTCAAACTGCTTCCTGTCCTTTGCGTACTGAACGGTAAACTCCAGGACCTTCTGGCCCCCGCCCACCATTTCGCAGCATTTTGCCACCGCAGCCCGGTCCAGTATTCTCTGGACGTCATTCCACCCACCGTCCAATTTACCCAGGATGTTCTTCTTCGGCACCTTCACGTCCTTGAAGACGACTTCGCACACCATGTCGGCGTTATGTGCCTTCTCGGCCGTGCAGGTCACTCCGGGGCTCTTTGTCTCTACGATGAAGATCGTAATTCCGTCTTCCCCTTTTGCGCCCTCCTTTGTCCTGGCAACGCACAGCATGTACTCGGATAGGTGAGCATCGGTCACGAACAGCTTGGTGCCGTTCAGCACATAGTCGCCCCCGGAGGCGGTTGCCTTCATGGCGACTCCCTTCGCGTCATAAGTTCCACTCGCCTCAATAAGGGCCAGGGTAAAGATGGATTCCCCGCCGGCTATCTTCGGTATAAAGGCCCGTTTCTGTTCCTCGTTTCCGAGTTCCATAATAGGCAGACCACCGAGAATCACCGTGGAAAAGAAGGGACTGATGGGCCGCACCCTGCCGATTTCCTCGAGGAGCAGCGCGAGGTCCTGGAAGGCCATACCCGCGCCGTCATACTCTTCCGGGAATACCAGCCCCATCCATCCCATGTCGGCCATTTCCTGCCAAATCTCGGGGGAGTAGCCCACCTCTCCCTCATCTATCTGATCAATGACTTCTCTCGGATACTTCTGCTCCATAAACTCGCGAGCCGATTTCAACAATATTTCCTGCTCTTCTGAAAGAGTTAAATTCATTCGCACACCTCCCGAATAATTACTTTGACGGCAACCCCAGTCCTCTCATTGCCATGATATTCCGCTGAACCTCTGATGTCCCGGCAATGATGCCCCATCGGACACTGTCAAAGTACCGGGGCAGCATGTCGGTTTCTAATTCGGGAATATATTTTGACCAGTCGCGCAACTGTCCGTAGGGACCTATGCTCTGCATCACGACGTTGAACAAATGCAACCGTATTTGTGATGCGTAGAGCTTTCCAAGGGATGCCTCGTAGGTGAGCGGCTTCCCCGTGTCCTGCAGATAGGCCACTCTATAGATCAGCCACCGTCCTACGCGCAATTCGGTGGCGAGTTGTGCCAGTTCCCCTTTAAGCCAGTCTTCGTCACAGTACAATGTGCCCGCGGCCCTGGCCTTCGAGACGTACTCAACAAACTCATCGTAGCCTGCCTGCAGATCGCCTACCGTTCCTCCCCTTTCATAGTTCAGTGCGCCGACTATGTAATCCCAGCCTCTGTTCTTTTCACCGACCAGACGATTTCTCGGTATTTCCACGTTGTCGAAAAAGACTTCGTTTGTTCTCACTCCCGCCATCGTGTACATGGCTCGTATCGTGATGCCCGGAGTCTTCATGTCAAGGATAAACAGGGAGATGCCCTTGTGCTTCGGCACCGTGGGGTCGGTTCTCGTCGCCAGCCACATGTAATCGGCGTAGTGGGCGTGGGTGTTGAAGATCTTCTGCCCGTTGATGATGAACTTGTCGCCACTGTCCACGGCCGTGCTTTCCACCGCGCGTATTTTCAATGAAGCTACGTCGGAACCGGCCTCAGGCTCGGAGTAACCCGTCGCGAACTCAAGCTCCCCCTTCGCGATTCTGGGGATGAACTCCTTTTTCTGTTCCTCGGTCCCGTAGTGCCGGATGCCGGGCCCCGCTACTTCCACACAACTCAGGGGATAAGGGCCGTGGTGATACGCCAGTTGTTCACTGAGAATAAACCGGGTTACCGGTGATAACCCCCGGCCGCCGTATTCCTTGGGCCACGCCGGCGCCATAAGCCTCGCGTCGCCCATTTTGCGGAGCAATGTTCTTGAGTGCGGGCCCAAACCCTTCCCGCTCTCGTGTTCGTGAACGACTTCTTTTGTGCATTCTTTATCCAGGAATTCTTTTACTTCCTTTTCGAACGCCTCTTCTTCCGGAGTAAATCTGAAATCCATAGCAATCTCCTCTAAGAGATAATCTCTGACTCAACCTGGTTGAGTCAGAGTTACTCGAACTATTTCTTCAAGATGATGACCGTGCAATTTCCGCCGGCCCCCGAAGCCTGGGCCATGGCCACCTTGGCATCTTTAACCTGACGACCACCGGCCTCACCACGAAGCTGCCATGTGAGTTCCGCTATCTGGCGCAAGGCCGAGGCGCCCGTAGGTTCCGAGCAGGAAAGCAGACCTCCGCTGGGGTTGACCGGGATGTCGCCCGTGATTTCCGTTCTCCCTTCATCGATAAGCCGACCGCCTTCACCTATCGGACAAAGTCCGAACTGTTCATAGAGAATGATCTCAGAGCTTGAATCCGTATCCTGAAGCTCGACCAGACTCAGGTCCTTGGGACCCACGCCTGCGATCTCATAGGCCTGTCTCGATAATTTCGTTGCCACTTCCTCGTTATGGATCTTTGCGCTCTGGCCCATGCCGCCTATACCGCCGCCGCACCTCGACGTACCGTACTGGGCAACGCCTATACATGCCGCAGCCACTTTGACCGCCCTGCTCATGTTGTATTTTCTCGCTACCTCTTCGCTACAGACGATGGCGGCGCCCGCCCCTTCTCCCGGCGCGGCGAATTCGAGCAATCTCAAGGGATAACAGACCATCTTTGAATTAAGGACCTGCTCGAGGGTCATCGCTTTCTGATACATTGCATAAGGGTTGTGAACGCAATTCTTCTTGCTCTTCACCGCTACCTTGGCAAGCTGTTCCTCTGTGGTCCCGTATTCCGCCATGTGCCGGCTGGCCCGCAGGGAAAATTCAAGGGTATTTATCGCTAAACCGCTGAGCACCTGCCATTGCGGATAAGAGGTCATACGCATAAAGCCTCTGGGCATCTTTTCTACGCCGATGGCGATGGCAATGTCACAAATGCCCGCAGCCACCTGCCTGTATGCCATGATAAAGGCACTGCTGCCCGCTGCACAGCCTGTTTCCACGTTGACAATGGGTATTCCTGTCATTCCCACCCGTGCGAGTACCCTGTGTCCTGCCCCGGTGCCTCCGTGCATGGTGCCGCAAAAGGCCGCCTGAACCTCATTCCAGGGCATATCGCCGGCATCCTTCAACGCCGCTACTACTGCTTCCTGTCCCAAATCCTCAAAAGTTTTACCGTCGAACCGGCCGAACGGGTGTACGCCTACACCAAGTACCATTACATCTCTCATGGTCGTGCCTCTCCTTTGTCTCTACATATTCTTTCTTTCATGTCAGGCATTCAATTTGAGACAGGCCTAAACTTAAAGCCCACGACATCGTTGCCGTTATCATCGACAAACAGGCTCTCTATCACCAGGTCCATGTCCATATCGATCTTCAACTTCGCGGGGTCGGGCTCCGTTATGTAGCACATTACCCTCACTCCATCTACCTCCACCGAGCCTACCCCGTATGGAACCGGCCCTTTGTATCCTTCGGGCACGGGATTGTTTACATTGCTGAAGGAATACAATTTTCCCCTCGGGCTGAGCAGCAACTCCGCAGCCTCGCCGCCGCAGTTTGCGCACCACGGCTGCTTCGGAAAAGTAACCTCGCCACATGTTTTACATTTGCTGCCTATAAGGTGAGGCTTCTCCGACGCTGACTTCGGGATGGTGAATAAGCCCTCTCCTACGTAAATCTTCTCTTTACCTTCACTCGACATACTGCACACCTCCTCTTTTGACCTCATTCCTGCGCTACTTATCTCTCGCTTACTCCGTCATCGCTTTTATCTTTTCAGTGAAGGCCGGTACAAAGGCCTTCCAGTCCCCCACCACGCCGTAGTGGGCAAACTTGAAAATATTGGCCTCGGGGTCCTGGTTGATTGCGATCAGGGTTTTGGCTCCGGAACATCCTGTCATGTGCTGCGTTGAGCCGGAGATTGCCACCGCGATATACAGGTCCGGGGCTATGATTTTGCCTGTTATGCCCACCAGCCGGTTAGTGGGATACCAATTCTGGTCAACAGCCGGACGACTGGCCCCCACCGCTCCTTTCAGGGCCTTTGCCAGCGCCTCGAGGTCATGGAAACCCTCCGCGCCGCCGATGCCTCTCCCGCCCGAGACCACTATGCCTGCTTCCTCGAGCTTTACGCCTGCCACTTCTTCCACCACCTTTTCCAGCAGCCTGGTCCTCACCGCCGCCGCATCGATACCGGCATCAACGGTGATTACTTCGCCCTGCCGTGCATCATCCGGTTCCAGCGCTGCCATGGCCTTGCTTCGGATGGTGACGATCTGGGGGTCTATATCCGTGGTGATCACCTGCTTGGCGTTGCCGCCGTAAACCGGCTTCGTTTGCAGCAGACGCCCGCCGTCAATGGCGAGGTCCAGGCAATCCGAAGTGGCCACCGTACCCAGGCGAAATGCCAGCCGCCCCGCGAGATCGCGACCGATGTCCGTCTGGCCCATGATGAGTATTTGGGTGGATGCCTGTTCCACCAGCTTCTGCATCACCGCCACATAAGGGTCCGACTGATAGTCGCTGAACAGAACATCGTCCACCACAAAGACCTTGTCGGCGCCATAGCGGATCGCTTCCTTTGCTATGTCGCCGACCTTATTCCCGACCACGAGCGCCACCAGCGATTGACCCAGATTGTCGGCAAGCTTCCGGCCGATTCCGAGACCTTCGGTGGATACGGGGGCTAGTTTGTCCCCCTTTGTTTCACAAAAAACACTAACATTTTTATATTCAGCCATCGGGTTAACTCCTTTCCAGAATCATGATCCCTGGTCGCATTTAGAATAACTTCGCGGCACGAAGCCTCTCAGTCAGGTTCTCCGCCATCTCCTCGGGAGACTCTCCCTTGATCAATTCGCAATGAGCTTCCGTAACTTCCTGATAGAGTCTCACCATTTTGGATTTTCGCGGGACCGGGGCGTCCATTCCGATATCAGTCGGCGTATAGACAGTGGGCTTCATCTTCTTCGCGGCCATAATACCCTTCATCGTCGGAAAACGCACCTCGCCGATTTCATTGCTCACCGTGATCACGGCGGGCAGGGGGACGGTGACAACCTCGTAACCATCGGTGATTACCCGTTGCACCCTGGCCTCGCCGGCGCCGATATCGATCTGTTTGGCAAGGGTCACGCAGGGCAATCCGAGGGTTTCGGCAATGCCCGGACCGGTCTGTGCGCCGTTCGTATCGGATGCCTCACGGCCGGTAAGTATCAGGTCGTATTCGCCTAACTTCTTGATGGCCAGGGATAGTCCGTGGACCGTGCCAAAGGCGTCCATGTCCGCAAAGGCGTCATCTTCCATGAGGATCAACTCGTCGGCGCCCATGGCCAGGGTCTTCTTCACCACATTTGCCACCATGTCCGTTCCCATGGTGATCACGGTTACTTTGCCTCCTTGGGCGGCCTTGAGTCTCAAGGCCCCTTCCAGGGCGTACTCTCCGTATGGGTCAAGCACCGGCGGGCTGCCGTCCGTGTTCAACCCTTTTTTCGTTGCTTCATCGATTTTGAAGACGGTGCTCGGTGCCTCGGGGTCAATGACCTGTTTCACACACACAACAATGTTCATAACGCAGGCTCCTTCTCGTATGAAGTGTCGTGGCCCATCCATCTTTCCGGGATGGGTGGGCCACGGCGTACTAGGCTTTTATGTTGTACTTTTTCCAGTTCTCCCTGACTTTCTTCATGGTTGCATCGTCCGGGTAGGCCAGTGGAGCAAATCTTTCACCGAACCATTCGTCCGTCCTCGGCCAATCTATGGGCTTCGTGCAGTCGAAGAGCACGCGGTCGCACTTCTTCACTGCCTCGTGGACGCGGTCCTTGGGGTGTACGGCAGGGTCCAGGGGGGATATCCATCCCGGGAACTTTATGATGTCTCTTTCCGCGTTCAGCCGGTACCCTATGGCCCACATCACCTTGTTCAAATCAAAAATGTCGATATCCTTGTCGAAGACGAAGACGTTCTTTCCTATCATCACCGATGACATGGAACTCCAGATATTGGCCGCTACCTGATGGACCTGTCCCACATAGCTGTTGTCGATCTGGACGAACACGTTCGACCATGCCGTGCTGGGGTCCACATTGACTGCCGTCACGCCCTGCATTCTCTCTTCCAGAAGGTCCCGCATGGAAGCCGAGTGGCCGATGGACTCGATGTGGTGGTCTTCATTGATGGGCACGCCTTCCAGGGTTCCCTGCAGGATGGGATCGTTTCTGTGGGTGATGCACGTTACGTTGAACACGGGACGGGTGTGAGGCACGCTGCAGTAGTAACCCGTATATTCGCCAAAAGGTCCTTCCAGCATGAAGCTGTCTTTATTTGTGTCGAGATATCCTTCATAAACGATCTCCGCCGAGGCCGGCACCAAAAGATCGTTGGTCTCACACTTCACCAATTCCACGGGCTCGCCCAGAAGACCACCCATTACATCGTACTCACAGGTACCGATGCCCTGGTGAGAACAGGCCACCGCGGGGAGTATAGGGTTCCAGCCGTTCGCCACGGCGATGGGTACATTCTCGCCTTTCTTGCTGTAGCTCCTCCAATGTAACCAGGCATGCTGGCCTACGGTGAAGGTGATGCCCAACTGTTTCTTGTTGTGGATTGCACGTCTGTAAAGACCGACGTTGATCCAGTCGGAGTCGCGGTCTTTCGTGACTACGCCGTCGAAAGTCCCTATGTAGCGGTGACCGTCCCTGTCGTGCCAGAAGGGAGCGGGAAACTGGAACATGTCAACATCCTCTTCCTTTATGATGTTCTCTTTTACCGGACCTGTGGCGACGATTTTCGGTTTGACCCGTTTCTTTGATCTTTCCCTCCAGATGTCGATCAACTCCCTGTAGGGAGTCTCTTTGGGAAGGCCGAGCATTAAAGCGATTCGAGAAAAACTGGCCAGGGCTCCGGTGAAGAACTTACGGCCAACGGTATTCTCGTGATCCTTGATGTTCTCAAAGAGAAGTGCGGGGCCTCCCCGGTCAAAAGTCTCCTGCGTGATACCGCCGATCTCGAGGTTCCAGTCGACTTTCTCCTTTATACGCGCCACTTCACCCTGTTCTTCAAGTTCCTTGATCCACTCCCTCAAATCCTTTATTGCCATAGTTATCTCCTTTCATCGCAGATATCTTCGCTTCTGCGGACGGTACTCTGTTATTGAGACATCGGCCTTCCTTTATCGCTCGCCTGGCCATCGAGGAAGCTCTCACATACCGTACGGTTATTATCTAACTCGTTTCTCATAAAGGTGTCAAGTTTTTTTTTGAATTTCGCCATATTTTTAATTTAGTCTATTACTTCAATGTGTTATATGTTTCACGTTGTGTATGAGCGACGACCTTATTTTTTTCCTAATAAACCGAACGGTTATTTTCATAGTATACAGCAGGGCGCACGATGCAGGCGAAGGAGGGTGAAATTTGAAGTATTTTTATATATTACGAGTTCAAGACGACAGGCGTCCCCCTGTAATTGACATCCAGGGGGAGGAAGAGCCTGCTTCCACGGCAGCAGGGTATGTGATTCAGGACTTTTCTTTTTGAGTAGGGGCCGGTTCTCTTCGGCGGTCCCTTTTCAGCGCTTTCCGGGATTCTTCCCTGTACGGGGGCGGCCGGTTTATTTGCCTCGGTTTCCGCCAAGCCTGGGGAAAAGCGCCCGCCCGTTGCGACTCAGGACAGCCTTCCTTTCCTCTTCGCCGATCTCTTCGCACGTGCGGACCGCCTTGAGGCACTCCGTCGGAACCGCGCTCCCTGCGAAAGGATAGTCCGTGCCTGCCATGACGCGTGATGCGCCGACCTGCTTTACAAGATAGGACAAGGCATTGGGACTTACAATGGCGGTGTCGTAGTAAAAGTGACCCAAGTACTCATCGAAGCCCTTCGGAGCAGCTTCCGCGAAGGATTTCCACACCGACGGCGCCATCCTTCCAAGCCGATAGGAAAGATAGGGCAAGGTGCCGCCCCCATGGGAAAGAATGAAGGTAATGTCGGGATGGCGTTCCAACACACCCGAACAGACGAGGCTGAACGCCGCACGGGTCGTGTCGAAGGGCGCATCCATTACGGCGGCGGGGATGCCGAACTGCACGCCGGGCGGGTCCGTGGGGTGAACATGGACGACCGTTTTCCTTGCATTCAGAGCCCTGTACACCTCTTCAAACGATGCGTCCCCAAGGTACTTGAGACCATAATTGGACATAAGCTCGACCCCGTCGAGTTTCAGGATATCGAGGGCATAGTCAAGTTCCCGCAAGACCCCTTCCGTATCAATAAGGGGCGGCATGGTTGCGAAGGCGCCATACCGGTCAGGGTGGGCTTCGACCATCCTGGCGACGAGTTCATTACACAACCGGGCAAGAGCGCGCCCATGTTCCGTTCCGGGAACGTTTGCCGCGGGAGTACTGAAGGATACAATCCCAACCTGCACGCCGAGTTTGTCCATGAGTTCCATGTCTTTTTCGATCGACCATGCCGGGAAGGAGACTCCGATGCTGCTCGTGACTCCCAGGCCGGAAAGGGCTTCAAGATACTCGGCTGGTACTACGTGATGGTGCACGTCGATGGCGCCTTCGATCAGCGCCGTCTGTTTGCTTCCCACCGCCCTGCTGCCCGGGTTCAGTTCAGAGTCGGGTTTCATATATCTCATCTCCTTTGATGATTTCGAATCCCCTCTCGCCTCTATCCGGGATCATCGGGGGTCGCCAGGTTCGTGGCAATGCTCAGGAGACGACCTCCGGCTCCCATGTCAAGGATCTCCACGAGACTCAGGACCGTTTCGCTTGTTTTTCGAAGAAGCGTTGTCTTCGTCTGAAAGGGACCGATCTCGCCCAGGCTCAGGAAATGAATGGCGAGGTCGGTGGTCGCAAAGGACCTTCCCGCAGCATGGCCCGCCATGGTCTGTCCAGCCAGGTCGGCGAGAAGGGCAATAACGCCTCCGTGGAGGGCGTTGAAACTGTTTCGCACATAGTCACTCATATCAACCTGGACCAAAGCCTCCGCCTCGTTCAGGACCTTCAGTCCGACTTTGTCATAGAATGGTTGAATCAGGCCCGCATCGTCCGGGTGGGCATCGGGCGTCCCCTTCGCTACAGGGTCGACCTTGAGCAACGGCGAACCTTCCCTGGGCGAAAATCGCGTGAAGTCTATCATTGCCTTGGCTATGGTGGTGAAACCGCCCTGTTCACGGGGCGCGTGACGAATATCTGCCATGACGAGGACCGTATTTCGTCCCGTTCTTCTCAGTTCACCTTCAGCTTCGATGTACCCCGACAGGGCCCGCCCTGAGGATTGAACGGACAGATGGGTGGTCGCGGCCCAATCCGGATGGAAGGCTGTAAGCGCCAATCCTCCGCCCAGAACATCCATAAGAGCGGCCAATACGCCCGCGAGCATGGCGCCGTTACAGGCGCGGACTGCGCTCTGAACAGGCGCGCGAAGGGTAGCCTTGTCCGGCCCCTGGAATGAGATGGAAGGCGAGAGGTCGCGTAACATTCGACTCAGCGGCGGGTAGTAACCCCTCGCGATAGCCGTGTCCTTTGTTTTTTCTTTCATATTTCCGCCCCGTGCGGCGCACAAGGCGCTAAGGAACCCCTCGGGCCCATCCCGTGAATGGACGCCGAAGTCGGTCCAAAAGCACTCTTCTCTTCCGCCGACAGCGCCCTCTTACTGAGGCTTCGTCCTTCCTTTATCGCTCGCGAGGCCGTAAATGAAAGTTTTCCGGAAGGTTCTCACATATTCCTCGGCATCGATCAGGTTCCTGTTAAGAACCCATTGATGGAGCAGTCCGTCATGGAGAGCCATGAAAGTCAAAGCGGCGAGATCCGGGTCCGTTTTCTTGTCCACCAGACCCTGGCTGATCCCCTGGCGTACGATGCCGCCGATAAACCTCTGGTAGTCGTTGTAGACGGCCTTCAGCATGGGCTCGAAATCAATATCCGCCTTCAGTTCCGTGGTGAGGAATGTCAGGAATACACAAAGATTCTGGTGCTCCGATGCGAACTGGGCGCTAAAAGTTATGCACCGGTGCAGCTTGTCAAGGGCATCGCCTTCGCCATCATTTGCGAACCGGATCATCTCGTCGATGTATCTAACCTTATATCGCTCTAAAATCCGGAGCAAGAGTTCGCCCTTGCTCTTGAAGTGAGCATACAAAGAGCCTTTGGTTAGCCCAACCTTGTTCACGATATCAGTGATGGACGTACCGTGATACCCTTTACGCACGAAAAGCTCCAGGGCCGCCAGGACAATTTTCCGGTCTGTCTCTATACCGTCAGCTCTTTTCATCTAAAACCACCTCCCCATAATACTATACGCTTATTACTTTAGCTTGTTTGCCATAGACCTGTCAAGTTGCTCGATTACGTCACACTTTTTTACTGATTAAATTCCGTTGGTTAGGCTTCGTGATCTCTTTTTACATACCGAACGGTCATTTTCTTATTGACTATCGGGAATCAGTAATATAACATGGAATAGAGTCATACCGATACCCTGAAACCTGTTTTTTCCATTGAAAAAAGGGTGGACAGGCAGCGCGAAACGACGGGCAGGGTAATGGGATGTCGGCCACGAGGCCGTAAATAATGAGGAGGAGCAATGGCTACGGTGGATATTTGCATCTATGACAAGTTCAAGGACATGGTGGAAGACCAGGGAGGCCTGGAGATCATCCGCGACCTCGCACCAGGCACGGATCAATACCGTTCGGTATACCACGTCGCGAAGGGCGGCAAAGAGCGCATCCGTAAGGTCGCGGGAGGTGTGGAATGAGCGGCATTATTGTCGGCATATCAGGGGCCACGGGGCTGATCTACGGCGTGCGCGCACTGGAGGCTTTGCGCGCCTGCGGTATGGAGAGCCATCTCGTGGTAACGCAATCGGCCGCGCGAATCCTCGCGATGGAGACGGAATACACCATCGATTACGTAAGGTCCCTCGCTACCTGTGTCCACGACGTGGACAACGTGGGCGCCTCTCTCGCGAGCGGCTCCTTTAAAGTCGACGGCATGGCCATCATGCCGTGCTCGATAAAATCCCTCTCCGCCGTGGCCAACTCCTTTGACTATAATCTCCTCGTCAGAGCCGCAGACGTGACCCTCAAGGAAAGAAGAAAGCTCGTTCTCCTGGTGAGGGAAACGCCCCTCCACGAAGGCCACCTCGAGCTCATGACCAGGGTCACCCGCATGGGCGGGATCATCCTGCCCCCTGCCCCCGCTTTCTACCACATGCCGAAGACCATCGACGACATCGTGAACCAGACGGTAGGCAAAGTGCTCGACCAGTTCGGGATCGACGCTCATCTCTTCAGGCGGTGGGGGCAGGCGGATGATACGCGTATCGCCAGGGCAGGGATAAAATGACGATGTCGGTCATGGTGGTCAGAGGCATGGGCAGTCTCTTCTTTGCTTTTCCACCGGACCGTTCGTAAACTACTTAACGAGGAGGTTTTAATGAGAAAAGTAGTATGCACCATGGTAGTGGCACTGGCGGTTGTCTTCGGCGCGGTAAGTCTTTTGCAGGCTGCTTCCCTCGATGATGCGAAGGCCCTTGCGGAGAAGGCGGCGGCATACATCAAGGCAAACGGAAGAGATAGGGGCATCGCAGAAGTGAACAACCCAAAAGGCCAGTTTGTAAAAGGCGACCTCTATGTCACGGTAACGGCTTTTGACGGACGGCTTCTGGCGCATCCCATGCAGCCCAAACTGGTCAATCTCGTATCCGACCCCACACAGGTGAGGGATGCCACAGGGAAGCAGTTTGTTGTGGAAAACACCCAACTCGCCAAGACAAAGGGCAGCGGCTGGGTGACCTTTGCATGGACGAATCCGGCGACGCAGAAAGCGCAGCCCGGAAAGTACTGGATTCAGAGAGTGGAAGGAATGGACATGTACACCATGTGCGGCGTTTTCCAATAACAGGCGGAGGAGCGCAGGCTCTCTTATGAAGGAAGGACGGCTTTTTCGATTATAGAAACAGCGGCTGCACCCGGATCTTTTGCATCAAAGGCGCCGGGGATGTGGAAGTCAGGGTTCCAGGAGACCGGCATGGCATTTTCAGCCTCGGGTCCTTCCTGGAGCCCGACGTTATGGGCACACGCAGACGCAGACAGGCCTGCAACTCACAAAGGGCGGCAGGTCGTCTTGACGAAGGGGTCCATTTTAACATCCTGTCATCCATTCGAGGTTGGTCAATGCGGGAAAAGCTCTGGTCGAAGCAATTCACAGCCATTATCGCGTCAAGTTTATTGATGGCCTGGGCCTTCTTTGCGGTAATGCCGACACTACCCGTATACCTTCTCGAAACGCTGAAGATAAGTCACCGCAACGTCGGCTTGGTAATGGCGGCTTTTTCTGTCTCGGCAATCCTTGTCCGTCCTGTTTCAGGCTATCTCATAGATAATTATCACAGGTCCCGGCTGCTGATTATCGCCCTTTCCCTGATGACCGTGGTATATGGCATTTATCCCCTGATCGGCACTGTTTCGGCACTGTGTTTTCTAAGGTTCGTACATGGCGCCCTATGGGGTATCTGCAACTCCTCGAGCGCCCCTATTGTTGCCGACATTGCGCCCCCCGCTCACATCGGTGAGGGGATCGGGATATATGCGGTAACGATCCCCATGGGAATGACCATCGGCCCCTGGTTCGGCCTCGAACTGTTGAAAAGCCACGGTCCCCACGGGATGTTTCTTGCGGCTTGCGGCGTTTCTCTCCTCTCCTTGCTGGGCGCCGTCCGCGCACGAACCCCCTTCAAGCCCGTGATCAGAAGGAGGTTCTCCTTCCCGCACCTGCTTCACAGGAAGGCCCTCCCCATCTCCTTTTGCATGTTCTTTGTTATGATTGCCTACGGCGCGATAATCGTCTTCGTGGGTGTTTACGCCACACAAAAGAATTTCACCAACGTGGCCACATTCTTTCTCTGTTTCGCCGCGGCCGTCTTTCTCTCCCGGCTCTTCTCCGGCAGACTATTCGACAAGGGTTATGTCTCTCACCTCATACTCGCCGGTCTCGCGCTCACCGGTGCCGGTATGCTCTGGCTCGGATTTGCGATAAACCCGATGCAGTTCCTGGTGGCGGGCATGGTCAACGGCTTGGGTTTCGGAACACTCACGTCCACATGCCAGACTGCCGTGAACAGCTTGGTCAAGCCGAACGAAAGGGGTGCGGCAAATGCCACCTACATGGTTTCTTACGATCTGGGGGCCGGAGTCGGCTCACTCTTAATCGGGCTTCTCTCCGATAAGGTTTCCATCGGAGAGATCTACCGATATACCACGGTTCTGATCATACTGTCCGCAGGTATCTTTATGCTTAAAGCGATTCCCCATTACCATCGCAACAAGCCGGCTGCAGGAACCGGAGGAACGAGTGGCTGAAGAAAGAACCGGGCCCCACGCGAAGGCATTTCAACCAGGGCGGGTTCCGCGGGCAACCATACCTGCACGTTTTCGAATTTGTTCCGGCTTTATCCAGGGAGGATGTTGATGAAGGGGAACACTATCGGTTATAACTCAGGATTCAGTCCATTGCGGAAAGCATCATCTTTGGTGGCGAAGGTTCCCCCATGGCGGCCCTCAGTGATCTTTCCAGGGAAGGAGGTGCGCGGACACAAATGACCGTCCCGGATACAAGTGACTTCTTTTATGATGTTACGGTGAGGATATGCAGCAGCCTTCATCTCGAGGTGGCCATGACGAGGGCTGTACGATATATGGCGGACTTCATGCCCCTCGACGAAATGTACGTATCGGTCTACAACAGGAATGATGGGGAGCATCGCGTGATCGCCCGGGCCACGCACCGCGAAGGCGAGCTTCTCAACCGCATCACCCGCGACATGCCGAAGCGTGTGCTGCAAGGCATAAGGGACTTTGACGAGCGGGTCGATAAGCAGCGCGCCCACATAGTCAATGATCCTCTGTCCGAGCTTCCCATGAGGTTTCTCTACCCCTTTGTCGAGTACGGTACATACTCCTGCCTCATGATGCCCCTGGCAGTGGAAGACTACCTCTTGGGTGTAGTCCTGCTTTTCGCTCACGGCCATGGCAAATATACCCGTGAACACGCCGGGTTGCTTGAAAAAGTCGCACAACCCTTTACCATCGCCCTTTCAAACACCGTCGAGCACCTCGAACTCATGTATCTCAAAAGCCGGCTCGAAGACGAAAACCGCTGCCTGCGCAAGGAGCGCAGCGCAGCGAAGGAAATCGACATCATCGGAAAATTCAGTAGTCTTCGGTCAGTGATCGAGCTTGCCGAACTCGCGGCGCCCCTTACAAACCCCGTACTCCTTCTCGGCGAAACGGGCACGGGCAAGGAGGTCATCGCTCATGCCATTCACCGGATGTCGCCACGCAGGGACGAACCGCTGATCGCGGTAAATTGCGGCGCCATCTCACCCACCTTGCTCGACAGCGAGCTTTTCGGCCACGAAAAGGGTGCATTCACCGGCGCGACAGCACACAAACGGGGCTACTTCGAGCAAGCCCAGCATGGTACGATCTTTCTCGACGAGATAAGCGAACTACCGGCCGACGCGCAGGTACGCCTGCTGCGCGTCATTCAGGAAAAAGAGGTTCTCCGCGTCGGCGGAGAAAAGAGGATACCCCTCGATGTGAGGATCATATGCGCGACAAACCGGGACCTCGAAATAATGGTCAAGGAGGGGCACTTTCGCCAGGACCTGTTCTTCAGGGTAAACGTGTTCCCCATATGGATACCGCCCACCAGACAGCGCAGGGAAGATATCCCGCTCCTTGTAAGGGAGTTCATCTCCCTCAAGGCAGCGGACATGGGGCGGCGCCCCGTGCCCTCCATAAGCGATCACGATATGCAACTCCTCGTCAACTACGACTGGCCCGGCAATGTCAGGGAGCTGCAGAATATCATCGAACGGGCCCTGATCCTGAGCAGGAACGGCATCATCGAGATTGCGCCGTTGCTCTTTCCCTCCAGGGACAACAAGACGACCCATTCCAGGGAAGAAGGGTTCATGAGGCTCGATGAGTGCATGAGTTCCAATATACTCTCTGCGCTGAAACAGGCAAAGGGTCGGATAAACGGGCCTGCGGGCGCCGCCGAACTGCTCGGGATAAACCCCAGCACATTGCGTAACAGGATGAAGAAGCTAGGATTGAAGTAGCTTCTTTTTTCCGCGTCGGATCGCGAAAGGGCGCCTTGATTCCGCGCCCCGCCGTGACTCCTCTCTACTACTTCCCGGCAGCCTCCGCTGCTTTCTTCTCCTTCATGGCGCGCCATACCTTTTCAGGGGTAAGGGGCAGGTCGTGGAATTTGATGCCCGTGGCCCTGTTGACCGCATTGACAATAGCCGGCCCCACGGGGGCCGTAGTCCCCTCGCCCGCTTCCTTGGCTCCGAAGGGACCTTCGTCATCGGGATCGCCGCACAGGATGGTTTGAATCTTCGGCATATCGAGGGCCGTAGGGAAGCGGTAGTCACGAAAGCCCGGATTGAGCATCCTGCCTTTGTCGTCGAATTGGGCTTCCTCAAACAGGATGAAGCCGAAGCCCATCTGGACCGAGCCCTCTACCTGGCCTTCCACCGCCCTTACGTTCAACGGACGGCCACAGTCGTGGGCGAAAATGAAATCCGAGACCTCGATGCAGCCCGTCTCATCGTCCACCTCGACCCTTGCCGCGCCGGTACTGAAGCTGTAGGCCGTGGCATAGTTGCCCATATTCGTTCTGTATATCTCCTGGGTGCCGTCATGGGCAAAAGAACCGACTCCCACGACAGACTTGCCGAAATGCTTTTCCTCGTACATCCAGATCGCGTCGTTGTACGATATATCCTTTTCGGGATCACCCTTCTTGAATACCCGGTGGTCCTTCATGGTGATATCTTCGGGCTTGCAGCCCCATTTCTCCGCAATGACCTCGAAGAGTCTGAGCTTCGCCTCGCCCACGGCCCTGCGGGCTGCGTTGCCCGCGAGAAAGGTTACGCGGCTTCCGTACGAACCCGAATCCCAGGGGGTGAGGGTCGTGTCCGACTGAACGAGCTTGACTTCATCCATCCTGAGACCCAGTTCCTCGGCGACGATCATGGTCATCACCGTGTCGGAGCCCTGACCGATCTCGTTTGCGCCCGTAAAAACGGTGGCGTAGCCCTCGCGATTGAGACGGACGGTCGTGCTGTTGGAGGTGTCTGCAGGCGTGACGAGTATGGGGAAGCCTGTGCCGGAAACGAAGCCGCTCCCCCCGATGCCGACGCCCTCGCCGGGTTTGAGATTGTTCTTCCGTTCCTCCCAATGGATAGCTTCGGCCGCCTTATCGAGGGTCTCCGTAAAGGCGCAGCTTGTGACCTGGAGTCCCGTCGGGGTCAGATACCCGGGGTCGCAGGCGTTGATGCGGCGCAGTTCGACGGGGTCGATGCCGAGTTCCCCGGCGACCTCGTCCATGTGGACGTCGTGTGCGAAGTGAACCTGACAGGAGGAATATCCGCGCATGGCCCCCGACGCGGGCTTATTCGTGTATGGACGCATGGCTGTCATGTCGATGTTGGGCACCTTGTAGGGCAGGGAGGCAAAGATGAGAGAGAGGATATTCGCCGCAATACCTGAGCCTCCGTACGCTCCGCCGTCAAGGACATGCCTGCAGCGCTTGGCGAGCATGGTGCCGTCCTTCTTGAAAGCGCTCTCGATCTCGAACAGGATCGGGTGACGCGACCGTGTCCCGTAGAAGACCTCCTCCCGGGTGAGGACAACCTTGACGGGACGACCCGTTTTTATGGCCATCAGGGAGGAGCACAACTCGTAGGGACAGGAGTCTATCTTGCCGCCAAAGCCGCCGCCCACATATGGCTTGATGACCCTGACCCGGCTCATGGGAAGTCCGAGGCCGTAAGCGATCCAAAAACGGGCGACGTACGCGTTCTGGGTGGTGGTCCAGACCGTGAGTTCGTCGTTTTCCCACTTGGCGAGGGTGCCGTGAGGCTCGATGGCGCAGTGCATCACGGGTTGCGTGGAGTAATGAACCTTGTCGGTATAATCCGCCTCGGCAAAGGCCTTGTCGCAGTCGCCCGCCTTCATCTCGGTAAACATGCTGAAGTTGTGCGAGCCGGGATGGTGTACCGCGGGAGCGTCGTCCTTCATGGCGTCAATGGGATCGAGGACAAAGGGGAGTTCCTCGTACACGACCTCGATGAGGTCGATGGCTTCCTGGGCCGTCTCCTCGTCCACAGCCGCCACAGCCGCCACTTCGTCGCCCACGAATCTGACCTCCTCCGTGCAAAGACATTCCTTATCCGCAAGCTCTTTGAACGCCTCAGGATTGCCGATCTTGATTCCGGGAAAGTCCTTCCCTGTAATGACGCACTTTACTCCCGGCAGCGCCTCGGCCTTCGAAGTGTCGATGCTTATGATCTTTGCATGGGCGTAGGGGCTCCGTTTGAGCTTTCCGTAAAGCATGCCCGGAAGGATCACGTCGTCCGTGTATTTGGCCCTACCCGTGACCTTGTCCTCCGCGTCCACGCGGTGGTACGTCTTGCCTACAAGTTCGTAGTCCTCGGGCTTTTTATAGATCTTTTTCAGATGGTCGTAGTATTTCCAGTTTTCAGATCTTTCTTTCGCCATTGTTATGCTTCCCTCAGTACTTCCGCGGCAGCGGAGATCGCTTCAACTATCTTGGCGTAGCCGGTGCAACGGCAGAGATTTCCTGCTATGGCATCTCTGATCTCATACTCCGTGGGGCTCGGATTCGCATCGAGCAGGGCCATGGCGGACATAATCATGCCGGGGGTACAGAAGCCGCACTGTAGCGCCCACTTTTCGATAAACGCCTTTTGTACCGGGTTAAGGCGGCCCTTCTTTGCCACACCCTCGATGGTCTTCACTTCCTGACCGTCCGCCTCAACAGCGAGCATAAGGCAGGAATTTATGGGCGTGCCGTTCAAGAGTATGGTACAGGCGCCGCACTCGCCTTCCTCGCAGCCTTTCTTGGTGCCGGTCAGTCCCATATTGTTGCGCAGGAAGTCCAGCATGGTACGGTTGTCCTGTATTAAAGCCTCGACCGGTTCGTCATTAAGTTTCAGGTGAATAATGCGCATTCTGTTTCTCCTTTTTCTATGCTTTGTTACGTGCCCCGCGGCTTCATAACCCCGGAAGCTGTTTCACGACGGTACACATTCCTCGCGTCTTACCCGTTCCGGTTCGCCGTGGGGCAAATCGCTTCGAGCGCTTTCCTGATCGAACGCTTCGTAAAGACCCTGATCATATCCCTTCGGTAATCAGCCGAAGCCCGCACGTCGGAGATGGGCGAGCATTCCTCGGAAGCGGCGACCCCTGCCTGCCCGATAATCGCATCCGTCAACTCCCGGCCGGCAAGCACCTTCTCCGCGCCGGTTGCACGGATAGGCGTTACGGCGACCCCGTTCAGCGCAATGCGGCAATCGAGGCACTTGTTTCCCTCCATCCTGAGCCATGAGGCCACACCGACGATACCGATGTCCATCGCCTTCCTCACCGCATGTTTGATGTAGGCGGCACATTCGCCCGCCCCCGGCTCGGGAATGGTGATCTCCGTGACGATCTCGCCCTTGGTGAGGGTTGTCTTTCTTACATCCTTGAAGAATTCGCCCATGGAGATCGTGCGTCCCTTATCGGGTGAGGTGCGGAAGGTTTTTACCGAAGCGTTGAGCACAAGAAGAATCGGCGCCGTATCCGCGCACGGCGACGCGTTGCAGATGTTGCCCGCCATTGTCGCCCTGCCGCGCACCTGCGTTGAACCCACGAAATGGGCGGCATCGGCCACGGCGCTGAACTTCTCTTTCACCATTTTGGATGTTTCAATAGTGCGGAGCTTGGTGAGAGCGCCGATCTTGAGCCCCTCTCCCGGGATATACTCCAACCGGTCCATGCCGGGGATGCGTTTGATGTCGAGGATATACTCGGGTTTGAGCAGGCGACTATTCATTAAGGCTACTATGTCGGTACCGCCCGCTAAGACAATGCATTTGTCGCCCAGCTCCGAGGCCAGGTTGCCTGCCTCTTCAATGCTGTGAGCAGCGACATAATCGAACTTGGGTAGAGCCATAAAGAAACCTCCTCAGTGCGTGTTGATAAATTTTTGGTCCGGGCACACCTCCGTCCCGGTTACAGCCCTCTTTCCGGCCGTCACGCGGCATGTGCCGTCTGCCACCGACAAAAGCAAAAAGCGTGCCGGTCGCTGCAAAACAGGGTGTTCCGCGATCCCGGACGAAGCCTTCATGATCGCCCAAACCAAACCGGGCCTTGCGAATCTGTTCGCGCAGCCCGGAGGGAGGCCGCCCGTGAAGGGGGAACAATTGGTCTTCGAAGTTACCGTATTTGGAGACTTCGACCATAAACCGGTCTCCAAATACGGTAACTTCGAGGGTCGTTATACAGCCCGGATCATAGCTATTGGGCGGAACGAAGACCACCTGCAGGAACGGAGGTAAAACCCGCACAGCACACGATTTCCATCTGAATGATGCCGCTTCTCTATTAAATTCAAATTTGAACTTTAAATTCTAACTTTGACTTGACAGTCCCTGATTCGGGGTGCTAAGCCATATGGAGGGGACGGAAAAGTGATAGAGGAGAAGAACAAATTGACCAACCAGGATATCTTCAGTTCCACCGACCGCGGAACCCGCGGCCGCCTCCTCGAAGCAGCGGGCGTCGTTTTCTCCGACAAGGGCTTCGAAGGGGCCACGGCCAAGGAGATATGCGACCTTGCCGGGACCAACACCGCCGCAGTCAATTACTACTTCGGCGGTAAGGAGCATTTGTATGTTGAAGTGCTGCGCGAGGCCCACAACCGTACGGTCAGCTTCGGAATGCTCAAGGTCCTCGCCGAAGGCGCCCGCGCATCCCGACAGAATCTGGAGGAGTTCTTCGTCCGCCTCCTTCATTCGATGCTCGACAACTCTCCCCACAATTGGGCCGCCAGGATTATGATGCGTGAGATGACGTCCCGCACGGATGCTTTCACCGAACTCCTCGAACTCCAGGTCCTGCCTACCGAAAGGCTTTTCAGAAGTGTCATTTCAAGGTTCATGGGCCTGCCGGTGGACCACGAGGCCGTAATCCGGGGGACCCTGAGCACGGTATCTCAATTCTTGTTCATTTTGCAGAACAGGGAGGTCGTCGAACTGGTCAGCCCCGAACTTGATTTCAGGGGTGAAGGTATCGACAGAATGGCGCGGCATATCTGGCGTTTCACCAGCGCGGGGCTTCGAGCCCTTGCGAATGAAGCGAAGAAGTAAGGGTTGCAAACCGCATGCTGTATTCACGATCAAGGGAGGGTGTTTCAACGACTGAGCGCGTTGCTGTCTCTATTAACGGCGTCGATCGCAGTTTCGTGGTCACAGACGGTGAAGGGTGCGTTCCACCGTCCGAAACCCTGCCGCACACGCTCCGGAACAGGCTGGGCCTGACCCCGACAAAGCGGGGATACCGGCCTTGCCGTGAGGGAAGCGTCCTTCGTGGGACAGAATGAATACAAACTGCATGACATGAAACAAGCGTTCCTGCGCGCATCGCAGCGACAACCGGGGAAACGGTTCGCCGTTTTCTATGGTAATCCGAAAAAGAGGAGTATATGACCCCCATGAAAACCATCGCGCTCCGACCGCACCACCTGTTGTGCCTGAGATTTCGTATCGTAGTCTTCCCCGACCGTTCGGGTAAATTCCCGGAGACCGAGAAGATGGTTATGGACGCTATCCGGGCGGAAAGCGCGGTCATGATCCACGTTGCCGAGGGCGTGGATGGCCTCTGCCGGGCCTGCCCGAACTGTGGGGCCGACCGCTGCGACGACCTGAAGGGTAATGAGGAAGTCATCAGGGAAAGAGACGCCCTTATCTTGAAAGGCCTGGGGATATCGTACGGCACTGCCATGACGTCGGGGGAGTGGAGTGACCTGATAGCCGGAAAGGTACCTATGGAATTCTGCCTCACCCTGTGCCCGGCAAGGGCCGAATGCGTCGTGACCCGGGAAAAGGCCCCTCGTCCAGTACCTCTCTCACCTTCAGCAGGAGGTCGTTCGGCAGGATAGGTTTTGAGATAAAGTGAAATTTCCTGTCTTCGATGCCTTTATCGAGGATCACATCTCTTGTGTAGCCACTGGTAAAGAGCACCTTGATAGACGGCCTGATGCTGCTTATCGCGTCATAGGCTTCCCGGCCGTTCTTTATGGGCATCACGGAGTCAAGGATAAGGATGTCTATCTTGTCTGTTGCCTTGAACCGTTCTATGGCCTCCGCTCCGTTGGTCGCTTCAATAATGGTATACCCGTACCGGCTCAATACGTCCCTTATAAGCCCCCGGACCGCCTCATTGTCTTCCGCCACCAGGATGGTTTCATTGCCCCTTTGAACCGGCGCCGTAGTCGATTTCGCCTCGGTCACTTTGTCGCTCACCACAGGGAGGTAGATATGGAAGGTCGTCCCTCTGCCCGGTTCGCTGTACACGGTAACATAGCCGTTATGTTGCTTGACGATACCGTAGACTGTGGAAAGACCGAGACCCGTTCCTTTCCCCGCTTCCTTGGTGGTGAAGAAGGGGTCGAATATCTTTTCCGTAGTCGGCCCGTCCATGCCCGTGCCCGTGTCGGAGATGGAGAGAAGGACATATCTGCCGGGCTCGCCGTAACCGTGAAAGTGTTTGAACTTTTCATCCAGTTCCAACGTTTTTGTCTCTATGGTAAAGACTCCGCCCCGAGGCATCGCATCCCCGGCGTTGGCGGCAAGATTGAAGAGAATCTGGTCGATCTGTGTTGCGTCGGCCATAATCGTGATGTCCTCCGGGTAGAGATGTGTCTTTACGAGTATATCCTCGGTAAGGAGTTGCTTGAGAAGTTTCTTCGTTCCCCTGATAACGCCGTGTATGTTGATCGGCTTGAGGTCCATGGCTTGCCGTCTGCTGAACCCTGAAAGACTCCGGACGAGGTCTCTCGCTTTTTGAGAAGCCGATAGGACATGATCCACGTATATCAGCGTGGTTGGGTCATTGGTTTTCGTTTTGAGGAGCCCCGCATATCCCAGAAGGGCCGTAAGGATGTTGTTGAAGTCATGGGCAATGCCGCCGGTGAGGGTGCCTATGGCCTCCATCTTCTGGGCCTGACGCAGTTGGGATTCGAGATGCTTGAACCCGGTCTTGTCAAACAAAGACTCTATGGCACCCACCATGTTTCCTTTCTTGTCGAACAACGGTGCAGCGTGGCCGGCCAGGAAGGCGCCCCTCCCGTTATACGCGGCGGGTACAAACGCTTCACCGTAGAGTCTGTCCCCGTTTCTTCGTATCGATTGATACTCTTGCGATAACTCGTCGGAATCCATTGTCACGTAGTCGATCAATAAGGGCCTTCTTACGCCATAGAAAGGAACAGCGTAGGCAAAGTCACCCTTACCGATAATCCCTTCCTTTCCGACCCCCGTCATCTCCTCGCAGGCACGGTTCCAGGCTACCACCTTCTTTTCCTTGTCGATGACGAAGGTGGCGTCAGGCAAAAACTCTATTATGTCGAAAAGCCGTTGATGGGTGGCGCGAAGGTCCTCTTCAGCCCGTTTGCGTTCCGTAATATCCCTGCACACCGTATACATAATCTGCTTTCCCCTTATGGGTATTACGGTGAGGGAGGTGTCGATCCAGAGGTCTTCTCCGTCGAGGGTACGCCGCACCCATTCGAAACGATTCACCCCTTCCTTGAGCGCCACATCGATCAGTTCCCGTGCCTTCTCCGACGAAAGACGGCCGTCGGGTTGCCGTTTTGGCGCGAGATCGAAGGGGCGCAGTCCGATAAGTTGCTCCTTGGCGCATCGCAGGAGCTTAAGCGCGGCTTCGTTGCAGTCTATGAATACGACCCCGTCAAGCAACAGTATGGGGTCAGACGACTTCTCAAAGAGGAGCCTGAACTTTTCCTCGCTTTCCTGGAGGGCGTTCTCTGCGTGCCTGCGCTCTTCAATCTCTGCCTTTAACGCCCTGTTTGCCTGCGCCAGCTCCGCAGTCCTCTCATTCACCCGCCTTTCCAGTTCCTCGTGCGCCTTCCGAAGCGCCTGATCGGCCGCCTTCCGGGCGATGCGGGTCTCAGCCTCCCGCAATTCCCTGCTGATCGCGGGGACAAGCCTTGCAAGATTGCTCTTGCAGATGTAGTCGTGGGCGCCCGCTATCATGGCCTCAACCCCCACATCATCGCCGATGGTGCCGGAAACCAGAATAAAGGGTATCTCCATGTTCCGTTCCCGGTAAAGGTTGAGCGCCGCCCTGCCGCTGAAATGGGGCATGGTATAGTCGGCGATGATAAGGTCCGGGGCCTCCCTGTTCAGGGCGGAGATCATGGCTTCCGGGGACTCGACCCGCTCAAACACCGGCTTGTAGCCGCCGCGCTTGAGCTCATGAACCATGAGCAGGGTATCATCCTCGGAATCTTCGACGATCAGGATGCGAAGGGGTCTCCCCACGGCCTAGTTACCTCCGCCGGGAGGGGGTTCATTCAGGACGAGCCAGTAGAGGCCAAGTTGCCTGACCGCTTCGATGAAGTTGTTGAAATCTACGGGCTTGCGGATGTAACTGTTTGCGCCGAAACGGTAGCCGTCGATGAGGTCCTGCTCTTCGCCGGACGTGGTAAGGATGACCACGGGGACCAGTCTCGTCCGTTCATCCAGACGCAGCCTCTGCAGCACCTCGATGCCGCTTATCTTGGGCAGTTTGAGGTCAAGGAGGATGAGCACCGGCAGCACAGTCGCATCCCGGCCTTCAAAGGGGCCCGTGCCGAAGAGGTAATCAAGGGCTTCGGCACCGTCGCGGGCGATGGTTACGTCGTTCGTGATGCCATTCTTCTTTAAAGCCCGGAGTGTAAGGGTTATATCATTTTGATTGTCTTCAACGAGAAGAATAGTCTTTTCCTTCATTCCTGCCTCTCAAAGTTTTCCGTCGTGAAATGGTGAAATAGAATGTAGCTCCCTTTCCCACCTGCCCTTCCGCCCATACCTGTCCTTCATGGCGATGGATAATGCGTTGAACCGTGGCAAGGCCGATACCGGTGCCTTCAAATTCATCATCTCTGTGCAATCGCTGGAAGGGTGCGAAGAGCTTGTTCGCGTACGCCATATCGAAGCCCGCCCCATTGTCCCGCACAAAGAACACCTGCATTCCCTGTTCTGTTACCGCGCCGAACTCTATTCTTCCGGGCCCATTACCGGTAAACTTATACGCGTTTCCGAGCAGGTTTTCCATCACTATCCTGAGCAGGTTCTGATCCCCCTGCACCGTGATCCCGGAAGCGATGATAAATTCAACCCTGTGTGCGCGATCCGTCTTCCCAAGCTCTGCAGCTATGGCCGAAGCCATGGAACTCAGGTCAGCTCTCCCATAGTGGACCTCGGTCCTCGAGATGCGTGAAAGTTTCAGTATGTCGTCAATGAGTCGGGCCATACGCTGGCTCGCCAGGCGGGTCCGTGTCAGGAAGTCCTGGCCTTCCTCATCCAGTTGATCGTGGTAGTCCTCAAACAGGGCCTGGCTGAAACCGTCGATGGCCCTTAAGGGCGCCCGTAAATCATGGGAGACCGAGTAGCTGAAGGCCTCCAGTTCTTTGTTCAGGTCCTCCAGTTCCGCAGTCCTGCGCACGAGGTTTTCATGGGCTGTTCTGTTTTCCGCCTCTACCCGTTTTCGGTCCGTTATATCCCGGACTATAGACTGAACAAGGATCTCTCCGCCCAGTTCGATCCGGTTCAGGCTGACCTCGGCATCGAAGGGGGTTCCATCGATCCGGTAATGCCTCAATTCGAAAGACTGAGGTTCCCCGGAAAGGACTTTGTCCGTCTTCTCAACGAATTGTGCCCGCGTATCCTTCCCGTCCGGCTGGATGGCCGGTGAGAACTTCAGGATGGACTCTCCCATCATCACCTCGTTTCCGGAGCATCCGAACATTTTCAACGTCTGGGCATTAAGGTCGATTATTCTACCCTCTTTGGCGATCAGTATCGCGTCGTTGGCGCAGTCGAAGAGGGTTTTGTACTTTGCTTCGCTCTTTTTCAAGGCTTCTTCGGTCTCTTTGCGACTGGTGATATCCACAATAATGCCTTCGATTACGCCTTGTTCTGCGTAAACCCTAGCGGAATAGGAGCCCCAGAACAGGGAACCGTCTTTCTTCCTGAACTCGAGTTCAAGGTTGTACACATCCCCTTCTTCAATAAGCGACTCCTTGACCCGGTCTCTTGCCTCATCAGGCCGTACATAGAAATCGGTGGCTGTGGTCCCTTCGAAGGAGTCCATGCCGAAGAGGCTTCGCATCGCCGGGTTCGCCTCGATGATCATCCCATCGCGGAGGGAACTCCAAAACATGGCAACCACTGAATTCTCGAAAAGATTCCGATATTTGTCCATATGGCCCTTCATCTCCCTTCCGACCCCGGAACCATCCACCTGTGTTCCTCCAACCCTCCCCTCTATTCGGGTCACATGGGCCCGTATGGGTAATACTCCACTTCCGGCCGCAGGTTTTGCATTTCTCCGTGGCTTTCCGCAAGAAGCGACTGGAAGAATCTCTTCACCTCAGGTGATTCTGCGGTGAAGTCCAGTTGTTCCAGGGCCTGGTCGATGGATAATTCTCTGTTCTCGCGGAATGCTGCATCCGCCTTCACGCATACGTTCCCCGACTCGTCTTTGATTGACGCGGCGATATGTATGTCCGTGCCCTCCATCCTGATCAATTCACTGGTCACCCTGTATGTTCTGCCGGGCGCCAGGGGCCTGATAAAATCCGTCCTCACGCTGCGGGTAACGCATATTTTCCTTATATTCGCATGAATTCCGTACCACATAACCACGTCCATTATGCCGAAAAGGATCGCGTTCGGAGCGGTACCGGTCCCGGCGCCGAATCGTTTATCCAACCGTAAGTCGCAGTATATCTCGTCATTATCCCACACCATCTTCAGTCTGAGACCGTCGGGCCTCTCCCGACTTACGAAAAATGAATTCTTGTGACCCGGCAACATATCCATAGCCATTTCTCCTTTCCCGCGCCATCTCATTGTCTGCCGCCTGGAATCCGGACCGTCCGTCCTTCTCCCATCTGCAGCCGCCAACCCTTCCCCGGAAACAAATTGACAGCGCGCGCCACCGGCGGAAACCGGAATACCGGGAACACCATAACCGTGGGGTCGTTCCATCGATCTCCCGCAAAGAAAGCATCTCTCTGCCCCCGTCGTAGGGGGGGTACTGGAGGGCCATCTTACCCGGCGGCCCTCCAGCGAAGGTTGGAGCATGATACACTTTCTTTCTTTTCATAAAGCCCTCGCCCATCAAGGGCGGGCCGGATTAGTCAAGGGCCGTGGTCGCTTTAGGGACAACGCGCCACTTCGCCCACCCCTTTGCCGCCACTACCACCCCGACGGCCAAAGCAAGTTGAACACCATAATCAAGGAGACGGCTCGGATGCCCGTGGAACACGGTACGGACCATCCAGGGGTCGCTCACGATCATCTCTCCTGCGACCCTTCCCAGGACTGCCGCGCCGAGGAGCACGATCACCGGAAACCGGTCCATGAGCTTTGTAATGATACTACTCGCGAATACCACGATGGGGATGCTCGTGGCAAGCCCGATGAGAAGGAGAAGCAGGTCCCCCTTTGCCGCACCGGCGACCCCGAGCACGTTGTCGAGACTCATCACAAGATCCGCCATGAGGATGGTGATAATGGCCTGACGGAGGCCGTGCACTTCCTTCACGTCTTCATCTTCGGATTGGGGCAAAAGGAGCTTGAAGGCAATCCAGAGGATGAGGAGACCGCCCGCGAGTTTCACGAAGGATATCTCGAGGAGCTTCGCAGCCACGAAGGTGAGGCCTATCCTGAGTATTACCGCTCCCGCGGTGCCGAGTATGATGCCCCACTGTCTCTCCTTATCCGGCAGGGTGCGGACCGCCATGGCGATGACCACTGCATTGTCTCCGGAAAGGATCATGTTGATAAACATGATGTTGAGAAGCCCGAAAAAGAAGACACCCGTAAATATGTGACCTAAATCCATCTAATACCTCCCGTATATTGTCCGGCAAGGGTGTCCACACCGGGTCCACACCTTCACGGTACTCTCGCTAAGTGCGGCAAGGGCGGCTCCTTTCGTGTCCATGGGGAACGCCACGTCCCCGGCCCCTTCGGGGAGAAACCGAAAGGTTTTTACACTTTCCATGGCTCATGTTTCTCCTGCATCGTGAAGCCGACTCCAGTGCGCAATGAATTGAAGAAGTCCCTCATCCACGGCGTGGTATCGGTGAAATCCAGATTGTTGATGACATCTTCTATATTCGTGTTCCTACTTTCTTTAAAAAGGCCCGATACCTTTGTATAGACACGGCCGTCCTGGTCTTCGATCCACGAATCGGCGTAAAAGTCCTTTTCATCGACATCCAACAGCCTGCTCTTCGCGCGATAGGTGATATTACACGGTATGGGCGTAAAACATTCTATGGTGGTCTTTCTGGTCATGCATATCTTTCCTGTTTGCATTATGAGGGCATACCACATGAGGGAGTCCATAATCCCGAAGAGGATGCCGTTATAGGGCCTGTCCACTTCGTTTTTGAACCTCTCGTCGATTCGGAAGTCCGCATACACGTGATCACCCGTATAGAGTGCATGAAGTCTCAAACCGTCTTTTCTTTTCTGACTGAAAAAAAAGGATTCTCTATAAGCGGGAAGTATCTCCATCCGGCACCTCGATGTAGTGATTCGATATCCTTTTGTGCATCATCCGGAGTTCTGCGCCGAAGACTTGTGTCATGGTCCGGCCCCGGGATGCATTCACGGTTGCGCCCGCATCCACATCAACCCCTCATTCTAATAAAGGGCAGGGCCTCTCCGACCCTGCCCCATTAAAAGGGGGGGTTACAACGAGGTGTGTTGCCACCTCAATTATGGGTTCCTGACTTCCGATGCTGCACAACCTGCCCCGGCTTTTGCCGGAAAATCCTGTCTGTCCTGTCAACAACATCCTAAATTTGCCGCATTCCCGCTTTCGCGGAAGTAACCCTTGGACTCCGCTCCTCCTTTTCGCAACTTCATGCTTTTAGGGGGAGGACTGGCCCGGCCGGCCGGGCCAGTCCCTAAGGAGGAGGGTTACAAATACTACGTGTATAAACTCTTACATCTCAAGCGGTCTTAAAGAGGACCGCGCTTTTTCGCTCAACCGGCGCCGGGCGCCTTTATTATTGATGGTCTCCCCACATGCCGTACTTTTCTCTCAGGACCCTGTGGAGGATCTTGCCCGTAGGTGTTTTGGGCATCTCTTCGTCCTTGATAAAGGCAACCGTCTTGGGAACCTTGAAACCTGCGATCTTGCCTTTGCAAAAGGCCATTACTTCTTCCGGTGTGGCAGTCTGCCCTTCATGGAGCACTACGAATGCCATTACCGATTCGCCCCATTTCTCGTGAGGCACGCCGATTACCGCTACGTCCTTGACTTTGGGGTTGCCGCCCACGCAGTTCTCCACTTCGGAAGGATAGATGTTCTCGCCGCCGGAGATGATCATGTTTGCCTTCCTGTCAACGAGAAAGAGGTAGCCGTCTTCATCCTTGTAGCCCATGTCGCCTGCGCTGAAAAATTCGCCCTTCATTGCCGCCGCCAACTTCTCAGGCTCCTTCCAATAACCAGAAAGAAGCATGGCGCTTCTCGCGTATACCTCACCGACCTTGTTCGGACCGGTTACGAGGTTCCCTTCTTCGTCATAGAGCCGAATCACGCTTGAACCGATGCACTCGCGGCCGCATGAGCCGAGCTTTGTAAGCTGTTCCTCGGGCCTCAGGACGGTGATCGCCCCGGTCTCTGTCGAACCATAGGCCTCATCCAACTGTGAATTGGGAAACATCTCAAGAACGGCCAGCTTTGTGTCTCTCCGCGCAGGTGCCGAGGAGATGAGAAGTTTCTTGACGCTGGACAGGTCGTATTTCTTCTTCACGTCGTCCGGCAATGCCAGGATCATGATGTACTGCGTGGGAACGAGGGAGGTGAAGGTCACCTTGTGCTCGGAAAAGGTCTTGAGCAGGTCTTCCGCGTCGAAACTGACGGTGTTGTAAGCCATAACCGCCGCGCCGATCCAGGTATTCACGAAGGAATAGTAAATCGAGTTGATGTGGCAGCAAGGCATGACGAGGAGGTTGACGCCGTCCGGCATTGCCGAGAAGCCGTGGTCGTGGATCATAATGAAATACTGGGCAATGCAGGACCGGTGGCTCTTCATTACGCCTTTCGGTTTGCCCGTGGTGCCGCTTGTATACATAATGACCCAGATGTCTTCCGGGTCCACTCTTACATCGGGCTCTTCCGGGCCGGCTTTTGCCATGGCCTCTTCGTAGTCCGTAAAACCCTCGTACTTGGGGGCGTCAAAGCCGAAGGAAACATAACCCGTTACGCCGGGGATGTCCTTCTTCATGCCGTTCACCATATCGATCCAGGGGAATGGTTTCCCGTTCTTCTTGTCGATGCCGCCCTGAACTATAAAAACCTTGCACTCGGCATGGTTGATGTTGTATGCCATCTCCGCTGCGGAAAGCCTGAACATAAGGGGAACGATAATGAAGCCGCCCTTCGCCGCAGCGGCATAAATCTCCATCCACTCAACGCAATTGTAAGCGAGAGCGGCAAAGGTGTCGCCCTTTTTCATGCCCAGGGCCGTCAACGCGTTGGCGAGCCTGCACGACCTCTCATTCCACTCCTTGAAGGTATACTCCTTGTAAAGATCCTTGATGCCGAGCTTGTTGGGCCACTTTGCAGCGTTAACTTCAAGAACTTCTTTTGCGGTTGGCCAGAAATCTGACTTCATTGCTTCCTCCTTGATAATGTATTGGGTCATCTGAAGACTTCATCACGTCAAATCCGATGGCCCTTCTAATCGTAGCTAAAGCATTCTGTCGCGTGCCTTTTACTCGCTCTGAATGCCTGGAAGGCCGAATTACTCATATGCGCTCGATGAGCACTGCGAAACCCATGCCCCCGCCGGCACAAAGGGAGGCTATACCCAGATTAAGATTCTCGGCCATCATTTCATAGAGAAGGGTGACGATCAGCCGGCACCCCGTCGCGCCGACCGGGTGGCCCAGAGAGATTCCATTTCCATAAATGTTTACCTTGTTCCGATTGAGCTTCAATGCTTTTTCGCAGGCCAGGTACTGGGCTGCGAAGGCCTCATTGATTTCGAACCGGTCGATGTCGTCCAGGTTCAGGTTCGCCTTTTTCAGGACCTCCTGAATGGCAGGCACAGGACCGATGCCCATATAACTGGGATCCACACCGGCCACGTGGTAGGCCCTTATCCGCGCAAGGGGTTTAAGACCCAACTCTTTTGCTTTTTCCTTGTCGGCCAGAACGATTACCGAGGCCGCGTCATTCATGGAACAGGAATTTCCGGCAGTAACGGTTCCGTCCTTTTTGAAGACGGCGGGGAGTTTTGCCATCATCTCTACATTTGCGTCCGCCCTTGCGTGTTCGTCCGTGTCGAAAAGAATGGGAGCTTTCTTGCGTTGCGGAATGGGGAAAGGTGCTATCTCGGCTTTGAACCTGCCCTCTTTAATAGCCTTCACTGCCCGCTGGTGGCTCAGGACCGAGTACTCATCCTGTTCTTCCCTGGAGATATTATACTGGTCCGCGAGATTTTCGGCAGTCAGCCCCATCCCCACACCGATGAAGGGTTCCTGCATACCGGTCCAGACCAGATCCTGGGCTTTCAAGTGGCGCAGGCGCTGTCCCCAGCGCGCTGTCTGCATGAGGTAAGGTGCATTGCTCATGCTTTCCACGCCGCCGGCCAGCATTACATCCGATTCCTCACAGAGAATAGACTGTGTGGCCGAGATGATTGCCTGAAGAGAAGAGCCGCAGGTGCTGCTGATGGTAAATCCGGGTACCTCTTTCGGAATCCCGGCCCTGTAGGCCGCGCTTCGGGCGATGTTTTGCTCGATTGCCCCGAAACTGCAACCAAAGGTCACCTTGTCTATCTGTTCGGGTTGAACATTGGCCCGGACCACAACGTCTCTGATGATATGCTCCGCCAGATCCAATGGCTGGATGTCCCTGAGAGTTCCACCAAAATCCCCGATGGCTGTCCTTGCTGCTCCTGCTATGACAATCTCCTTCATATCTTCCTCCTTTATTTTCCTTTGAATACGGGCTTTCTTTTTTCTATGAAAGCCTGTATGCCTTCCTTCCCGTCTTCTGTGGTACACAATTGCCCGGCAAGGTTCGATTCCAGCGCCAACCCGTCGGAAAGGGGCAGATAGGCTCCGCTGTTGATTGCCTCCATGGCGAGCTTGATCGAAATGGGCGCATTTTTGATGATTCTTCTCAAAAAGTGCTCCGATTCCGCGATCAAGTCTGTTGCGGGGACTACCTTGCTTACCAGCCCTATCTTCAATGCTTCATCGGCGCTTATGGTCTCCCCCGTGAGCACGAGTTCCATGGCCTTCGTTTTACCGACAATTTGTATAATTCGTTGTGTACCGCCCCAGCCCGGCATTATGCCTACCGATATTTCGGGTAGGCCGAGCCTTATTTTTTCCGCGGCGATCCTGAACGTACAGGCAAGGGCCAGTTCCAGACCGCCACCCATGGCCATCCCGTTCAGGGCCGCCACAGACGGCTTTCCCAAATTCTCAAGGTTCCGCAGCGCGATTTGTCCGTACCGGGACCATTCACGGCCTCCAAGGGCCCTTTGGCTTTCTTCTACAAAAACATTGATGTCCGCACCAGGACTGAACGACTTGTCTCCCGCTCCGGTAACTATGACCGCACGGCAGTCCGGGTCTTCCTTCCATTTTGACAGGACCTCCACAAGTTCGATGAGGCACTCCTTGTTGAGGGCATTGAGGAACTTGGGACGATTGATGGTCACATAACCTATGTTGTGTGTCAGTTCGTACAGTATGTTGGCGTCTCCCATTTCCGGCTCCTTTGCGTTTCTCTTCTCTGATTAGAGGTCCATCGGTTTCGGGTTCTTGGGGTCCGACCAGTCATAGAATCCTTTTCCTGCCTTGAGGCCCAGGGAACCCAGGGTGACCATGCGCTTCATAAGAGGAAGCGGGGCATAGCGTTTTTCCTTATATTCCTCAAAGAGACTCTTTGCGCCGTTCACGAGCACATCCAGGCCTATGAAATCAGCGAGCATAAGGGGGCCCATGGGATGATTGCATCCCAGCTTCATGGAAGCATCGATGTCCGCCACAGAAGCGACGCCGTCCTGTAATGCCCTTATCGCGTCGAGCAAGAAGGGGGTGAGCAGGAGGTTGACGATGAAGCCCGCATTGTCTTTTGCAACCACCGGCGTCTTCTTGAGGGATTTGACAAAAGCGAAGGCCGTGTCAAATACTTCCGGTTCCGTGCGAATGGTCTTTATCACTTCTACCAGGGGCATGACCGTGGCGGGGTTGAAAAAATGAAGTCCTATGAACTTGTCTTGTCTCGATGTATTCGCGGCAATATCGCTGACCGACAAGGATGACGTGTTGGTGGCAAGAATCGTTTCCGGTCCGCAAAGCGTATCGAGCTTCTTGAAAACGTCGAGCTTGAGCGACATAACTTCCGGGACAGCTTCAATGATCAGGTCGCACCCGGACAACTCCTGGAGGTCCGTTACACCCGTCAGTCTATGCAATGCGCTTTCCTTGTCTTCGACGCTGAGCGCGCCCTTGGCCGCCGCCTTCTCGATGGCGCCTTTCACTCTGCCAAGGCCTTTTTGCAGGAATTCGTCGTTTATTTCGTGGGCTACCACTTCATACCCTGCCTGAAGTCCGAGTTGAACAATACCTGCGCCCATGGCGCCGCAACCTACCACACCAATTCTTTTAACGGCCACCTGCTCCTCCTTTGAGGGCTCTTTCGCCTCGCCCTCCAAATATGATTTTCTCTCCAGCCTATCAGCTTTAGTTTACTAACCAGTTACTTATAACCCGGTCGTAAAAACCGGAGTAAACCCCCATGTGCTGCCCATCCATTCTAGTTACTAACCCCTTAGTAATCATCGGGCCATTTATTTTTTGGCGCGCTCACAAAATCGCGAATATCAACCTATGCAATGGTTGAGTCCGGTATTACTTCAGGATGCCGCTCAGGGTAATGTCCCTGTATGCGAGGGCGAATTTGGCCCCGTCGATCTCGTCGGCATTGGCGTACCACTCAATAAGGGCGCCATCGTGTATCGCGTTGATGACGTGCACCGCAAGATCGATGTCGAGCTTGTCTTTGATCACGCCTTCCTTCTTTCCCAGTTCCAGCAGTTCTCTGTAAAAGCTCCGGTATCTGGCCTTTATGGCCTTGATCTTCGTCTCGATCTTCGTCCCGCTGCCCACCATCTCGGCGCTGATGGTCATGAAACCGACGCAGAGATCCCTGTTATTGTAGGCGAAGTCACTGGCCCACTTATGGGTATATTTCATTTTGTGAAGAAAGTCGCCTTTCGAATCCCGCACAGCCTTAATGATGGGATCGAGGAACAGGGACTCGTATCTGTCCACAATCGTCTCCAGAAGTTGACCCTTGCTCTCGAAGTGAAGGTAGAACGCCGCTTTGCTGACGGAGGTGGCGTCGGTGATGTCTTCGACCCTTGTAGCATTGTAGCCCTTCTGGAGGATAAGCTTTATGCTCTTATCGATTATCTCTTCTTTCAGCGGTGTTTTCTGGTTTCGCGTCATATCCTTTTCCTGCCATCTCGTACTGACTGGTTAGTAAGTATGTTCTTATATAATCATATAGTAACTTCTTTGTCAACAACAAAATATGTAAATTATCACCTTACGATCTTCTTGCCATCCCATTTTTTCGTTTATAATGAGGCAGGAGAGACGTTTTGCCGCAAACTGCGGGTCTATTCCCGACCTGCCCTGAAAGTTTTTCCTTGACAATTTTTGGAGCGCGGTGTTAATCTTGACAACGCATACCAAACGATTAGTACGAGTAAAATGATGCCCCACACCATGGAAAACACTAAAGAGAAAATAATTGAAGAGGCGACAAAGCTCTTTGTCCGGAAGAGTTTCAAGGGGACCTCCATACAGGATATTACTGATGCCGTTCATGTGACCAAGGGTGCCTTTTACTGGCATTTCAAGAGCAAGGATGCGTTGTTGGATACGATCATCGATGAATACGAAAGGGTCGCCGTGGATCAGGTCATCGTGGAACTGGGGCAGGGTCAGGGCAGCTTCACCGAGAAATACAGGCAGTTTCACAAGATTACAACGGAGTTTGCATTTAAATACCGGGACTTTTGTGTGGGGTTCATGACGCTTGCCGCCGAGCTGATGGGAAGCGAAACGCACCATCAGCGAAGAATACTCGCGATCTACGCCAAGCTCCTTCATTTCTTCGAAAGCCTCATAGAGCAAGGGAAGCGCGAGGGTAGTGTGGGAAAAGATGTGGATAGCGAAATGACCGCCCATTTTGTGAACGCCATTCAGAACGGCATGCTTCTCGAATGGTACATGTTCTATAAAGGTATGGACCGGGCGCCGACATTAGCCAGGGCATACAGGCAGATCACAGTACAGGGCATCGTTGCGGACGAAGGGCCGGGCGGAGAGACATGATTCGCTGATCGTCGAAATTACCGCTTGCCCGGCGTTCTGTCTCAATCATGCCCCGGCCGGGATCAGACTCTATTGCATGATGAAGCCCTACTTCCTCTGTGTCAGGGTAAAGGTCTTGTTTTTCGAGGGGGTCAGGGTCAGGTACGTCCTGATCTTCCCGGCTCTCTGTTTTTTTGTCGTGTTCTCCGGGACATCATAGGTAACGGACCCGTTACCGTCCCCCCCGGTCCCCGTAGAGATGCTGAGCCATTGGCCTCCTGAAGTCACCTCCGCGGTCCACGCACAACCTGCGAGAGAGGTCACGGAGAATGACGCGGAGTGGGGCGACGAGTCAACGGTGTTGCTCGACGGGGATATGGCAAGGGTGCAGGGCGCTCCTGCCTGGGCAACGGGGAAGGCGGTCCCTCCAATGGTTACAGTCCCGCTTCTCGTGGATGTCATGGTGTTTTTGAGCACCGCGACCCTCACTGAACCCTTGTTGTTCCCGAATGAAGTCAGCTTCGCTGCTATCCATGTATCGGATGCGGTAACATCCGGACTGCTGCAGCCCGGAGCCCCACCGGCGGTCACCCGGACGGTCACGTTTCCTGTGTTGTAAGAGAAGGATTTACTCGCGGGCGCGAGGCCATAGCTGCAAATATTGGAGGCCACAAAGGTGGCGGCCACGGTCTTGTCCGATTTCATGGCAACCTGACACGTGACGCCGGTGGCTTTGTCGCATCCCGTCCAGCCCGTAAAGGTGGAGCCGGCGTTCGGCGTCGCGGTTATTCGGACGGCAGTGCCATAGTTGTACTCTCCGGTACAGGAATTCCCCGTGCATGTCAGCCCTTTTGCGGAAACCGTTCCACTCGCGGGATCACTATTTGTCACGGTCAGTGTTTCGGTGTCGAGGGTAAACACGGCGGTTACGCTTTTCGCGGCGGTCATGGTCACCGCGCACGCACCGGTTCCTGTGCAGGCCCCGGTCCAGCCCGTAAAGGTGGAGCCGGCGCCGGGTGTTGCCGTGAGGGTTACGACGGCGCCTTGTGCAAAATTGGCGGAGCAGGTAGACCCGCAGTTGATACCCTTGGGCACACTTACCACAGTACCCGTGCCCTTGCCGCCCCCTGGTTTTGAGACGGAAAGGGTAAAAGTACTCAGAAAACCGCTGAACTTGGCGATGAAGGCGTCGGAGCCCCAGGCGTTTGCCCCCTGGAATGGATTTCTGATAGGAAAATCTATGGAAAAAGTCTCTCCTGCCACATAGGCGTTGCCTGAGGAATCGATGGCCATGGCATTGGCCGCGTCATTAGCGCTCCCGCCCAGGTAGGTAGAATAGACGAGGGTATTGCCTGCGGGGCCGAGCTTGGCGATAAAGGCATCACAACCCCCGGCGTTTCCCGCCTGCAACGGGTTCACTGTGGGAAAGTTGGTGGAAAAAGTCGCCCCTGTCACCACGGCATTGCCCGAGGAATCGAGGGCCATGGCGAAGGCCAGGTCATTGCTGCTCCCGCCCAGGTAGGTGGAGTATATAAGGGTATTGCCTGCGGGACCGAGCTTGGCGATGAAGGCGTCCGAGCCCCCGGCGTTTGCCGCCTGGAAGGGGTTCGCTGTCGGAAAGTTGGTGGAAAAGGTCTCCCCGGCCACGAGGGCATTACCTGAAGAATCGAGGTCCATGGCGAAGGCCAGGTCATTGCTGCTCCCGCCCAGGTAGGTGGAGTATATAAGGGTATTGCCTGCGGGACCGAGCTTGGCGATGAAGGCGTCCGAGCCCCCGGCGTTTGCCGCCTGGAAGGGGTTCACCCTCGGAAAGTTAGTGGAAAAGGTCTCCCCGGCCACCACGGCATTACCCGAAGAATCGAGGGCCACGGCGAAGGCCAGATCATGGGCGCTCCCGCCCAGGTAGGTGGAGTATATAAGGGTATTGCCCGTAGGGCCGAGCTTGGCGATGAAGGCGTCGTTACCCCCGAAGTTTGCCGCCTGAACCGGGTTCCTCGTGGGGAAGTTCGTGGAAAGGGTCTGTCCCGCCACATAGGCGTTGCCCGAGGAGTCAACGGCGATGGCATTGGCCCCGTCGCTGCTGCTCCCGCCCAGGTAGGTGGAGTATATGAGGGTATTGCCCGTAGGGCCGAGCTTGGCGATGAAGGCGTCGTTACCCCCGAAGTTTGCCGCCTGAACCGGGTTCCTCGTGGGGAAGTTCGTGGAAAGGGTCTGTCCTGCCACATAGGCGTTGCCTGAGGAATCAATGGCGATGGCATTGGCGGAATCGTCCGAAGTTCCCCCCAGGTAGGTGGAATAGACGACGGCAGTACCGGCGGGGTTGAGTTTGGTGACAAAGGCGTCGCCAACCACGATGCCACCGGCGAATGTCCTCTGGAAAGCGTTCCACACAGGAAAATCTATGGAAAAGGTGGCCCCTGCCACGTAAACGCTCCCCGAAGAATCGACGGCGACGGCGTAGGCTGAATCATTACTGCTCCCTCCGAGGTAGGTAGAGTAGACGAGGGCCGGGTCGATCACCAACGGGCGGTTCCTGTCATAGGCGCCGATCTCGAAGCCATAGGTAGCGGCGTCGAGGAGCACGAACCTGCCCGGGACCTCCGTCTTTTTCCCGTGGGCGCTCTGGTAAATCATGGGCTTCTTCTGAAAAATGGAACCTCCTTTCAGGGTGACCTCGAGTTCGCCCCCGGAGGTGAGGGAAAGCTTCTCTATGCCTTTGTAGGAGAATCGTATCCTTGAGGGATCGCCATGGGGAGCAACGATGATGTCATATTCAAGTTCGTCGCCGGAGCCGTAAAACTTTATGTCCACGCCGGGGTAGACGCCCCTGTAACGAATGGCGCCGTAGGTGGGGATATCGGTCTTCCAGTTCATCGGGTCCCCGCCGATAAAGTAGTTGACCTTGCCTTCCCTTTTATCGAGGGCTTCCACAGCAAAGGAAGAGGCATCGAGGGGGGTGAGGGTTACGATCTCCTGTGACCCGTGTCCCTTTATCTTCCCTGATCTTGCGAGAGAAAGAGAGATGCCTGTACGGGTGAATGCCGTGGCATGGCCGCTTCCCTGTTCATAGAAGACGACAGCCTTGTGCTTTTGTCCTTCGTTTCTTATAAACGAAAGGGGAAGCTTCAATTGGGAGACAGGACGCCGGGTTATGTCGGCCATGACAGTACCCGTACATAGAAGAAGAGAAATAACGACGAAGAAAGTAACCTTACGTATCATGTCGTCCCCGCGTGCGCAATGTGTTATTTACCCGAATTATACCACACATGTCGCGGTAACACATAATTTCCACGCCCGGCGACCGGTGCGGGACGCCCAGGAGCCCTAAAACAAGATCGAGAATCACCGGGGCAGGCATAGAGAAGTTCCCGGTCCGATCCCGGCCGAGTGTGTGGCAGGCCGGGATATCATGGTCCCGGCCTGCTTGATAGTGGGGGGGGTTATTCCGTTATTGCGCGTCGGGCTTCGACCGCTCCGTTACGCAGCGTATTGCTTACGCAACTGATGCTTGAGGATCTTGCCGCTCGCGTTACGGGGGAGTTCGGAAACGAAATGAACGACCTTGGGCACCTTGTAGCCTGCGATCTTGCCTTTGCAGAACCTGATGATGTCCTGGTCGGTGATCTGGTCCCCATTGCTGAGGGTAACCACAACCGCGATCGCTTCGCCCCAGACGGGATGAGGGACCCCGATGGCGGAGCATTCCCTTACACCCGGATGTTGATTGACTACCTGCTCTATCTCCAGGGGATATACGTTCTCCCCGCCGGTAATGATCATATCCTTTTTGCGGTCGATCACGTAGATGAAGCCCTGCTCGTCAATCTCGCAGATGTCTTCCGTATAGAACCAGCCGTTCTTGTAGGCTGCTTTGGTCTGTTCTTCCTTTTTCCAATAGCCCTTGGTAAGACCGAGTCCTCTCGACCTCATCTCTCCCGTGCCTTTGGTGACTATGTTGTCGTTGCTGTCCACAATCTGTGTTTCCGCATCATAGGAAGCCTTGCCGCACGAGGCGAGGACCCGTTCATTCCCCTTTGCAAGCTCTTCGGCGATCTCTTTTCTTGAAAGGAGCGTGGTGCAACCGGTGGTTTCCGTCGTCCCCATATGCTGGGCCGGAATGCGGCCTACCTTGTCGATGAATTCTCTGTAGACCGACGGTATGATGCCCGCCCCTGCGAACCACAGCTTTTGCAGGCTCGAATAGTCGTATTTTTTGATTGCGTCGTAGGCGTCGAGTATCATCCGCACCATGGGGGTGGCGAGCATGCCCGCGGAGAGCTTGTAGTCTTCCGCTGCTTTGAACAGCGTTTCGGGGTCGAACTTCTGAAACAGAATGTTCGGCGCGCCCACGTAGAAGGTGCCGAAGAAGGAGGTATAGGCTGTGGCATGATACATGGGGCACACGGTGAAGCCTACATCTTCAGGCCTTATGTCGTGGTGGAGGGCGGTAGTCCGGGCGTTGTGATAATGGTTCAGGTGGGTCTGCATCACGCCCTTCGGGAGGCCCGTGGTGCCGCTCGTATACATGAAGAAGGCGCCGTCATCCTCTTCGACTGCCGCCTTCACTTCATCCGTCGACGCAGCTCCCACAAATTCCTCATAGAGGAGCCAGCCCTCGGGTTTCTGCTCCTTCGGTCCTATGAAGATGAAATGCTTAAGGGAAGGTACCCCCTCTTTCAACTGGTCCGCAAACTGAGCATACTGTGCGTCGAGGAACAATGCCTTCGATTCGGCGTCATTCATCACCCCAAGCACTTCCGGCAGGGCGAGTCTGAAATTGAGGGGCACAAAGGTGAACCCCGCCGCTGGTATGGCGTTGAACAGTTCCGCGTATTCGAAGCTGTTCTGGCTCAACATGGAGACACGGTCCCCTTTCTGCAAGCCGAGATCGTACAGAGCATTGCCTATCTGGTTTACCCTGTCCCATAATTCTTTGAATGTCCAGGCCTTTCCCCGTTCATATTCCTTCATGGCAAGTTTCCCCGGGAGAAGGGCCGCGTTTCTTTTGATCAGTTGCCTCATTGTCTGAAAGGTTCTATCTGCGCTCATGTAATACCTCCTGTTAGAATATCCTGTCCTCAGTTATCCACCCCGGGAACCATCGATAGTACTCCTTGGGGTGAGCCTTCTTCAACCCGTCATAGGTTGCCTTGGCGAGGGTGATGCCTTTCTTTGTCCGGTAAAGCTTGGCGAGGCCCTTGGCCTCCAGGCCCGTGAGGAATGAATCCAGGTGGGCGCCGTTCACCGCAAGCTGGTCCGTCAGGTCTTCACGGCTCATGAAAAGACCGGGGTTTACCCTGTAATCTTCAGCCAGTATGCCGAGGACTGTGTCCTCGTCCGTCTTCGCCGGCGGCACCACCTTTCCCGTTGCCGGAATCGGGACGCCGAGTTCGTCGTGGATAACCCTGCGGCGCATCTTAAGGTCTTCTGCCATCTGTTTTACGCCGCTCTTGAAGATCACCTGCCTGCACGCCTCCATGGTGCCGCCCGAGATGTGCTCTACCTTGGCGACCTGCATTATGGACTGGGCCGGATAGAAGGGTGTCACGCCGTCTCCCCCCATTACCTGAAGCGCGTCGAGGCTCGACTGCATGGTGCTCTCCACGTTGAACACCTTGGTCACATTCGAATCGACTGTAATGTCCCATCCCAGGTCCCACAGGTACGCGGTGTAATATACTGCGAGGCGTGCGAGTTTCAGCCGGATTATGAGGTCCGCTATCTTGGTCTGGTTGGCGGCGATATCGATGGTGGGTTTCCCGAACTGGACTCTTCTTTGCGCGTAGGGCACCGCGTTTTTCAGCAGTTCCAATTGCCACCCCACGGTCATGGCGGAGATGAGGGTCCGCTCGAAGTTGAGACCCGCAGTCATTATCTTCCATCCTTCGCCCTCTGCTCCGATACGGTTCTCTTCCGAGACCTCCACGTTGTCGAAGTCGAGCACGCCGTTCTGTATATTCTCGAAACCGAGCACCTCGTTCATCTTTTCCACGGTAAAGCCGGGAGCGCCCTTCTCGATGATGAAGGCGGTAAGGTGGCGGTATTTTGCAATGTCTTCGGGGTTGCTGCTCGTACGGGCATACACCATGTATCTCGTCGCCACGCCCGCAGATACGATGAACCTCTTCTTTCCGTTGATGATGTAAGCGTTGCCTTTGCGTTCCGCCCGCATTTCCATGCCCGCGGCATCGGTCCCTGCGAAGGGTTCGGTAATCACGATGGCCCCTATCTCCCCTTTCGCGATCCTCGGGAGGAGACGCCTCTTCTGCTCCTCGGTGGCGGCTTCTATGATCTGCCTCAGGCCTCCTATCATATTGCCGACCATGATCCTGCCCGGCCCGGGCATGCGGCAGAACTGCTCGACCACGATGCACGCCCCTGTGGCGCCGAGTCCCATGCCGCCGTACTCCTTGGGCACGGCCACCCCTGTATACCCCTTTTCAGCTATCCTTTCAAAGATGTCCCAGGGGAATTCCCTCTTCCATCTGGCCTCGGCATCCCGTGGGATGATTTCTTCCGCAAACTCCCCCACCTCTTTTGCAATCCGCTTCTGCTCGTCTGTCCACCACGGAAAATGTTCCATAATACCACTGACCTCCTTACGCCTTTGTAGCAAGCGCCTGTTTTATGATTGATTGCTGCCTTGCGTTCCTTCAGTTGGGTTAGCATAAATCGTGCCAACCCCTCGGGACGGAAAAAACGTGCATTATTGCGTGATTCCAGATTCACCCGTGACTCAATTGACGCATCCGACATAATCGGTTGACATATGTGCCACAATATGTATTCATATTATCACATGTGACAGATATGACAAAAAGGAGTCACCATGGACATAGATGAAAACAAATTCTTCAGGGAAGTGAGCGTCCGCATTTGCGGGAGTCTCGAGATAGAAAAGGCCCTTTCGAGTTGCTTCGAATTCCTCCAGGAAGTGATGCCCGTTGACGAACTCATGCTGGTCGTATATGACCGGGAACTCGGGTCCACCACCATCACGGCCATTGCGGACGCGAGCGGCGGGAGGTCCTGTTCCGAGCACACCCCGTTACCCGCGTGTCTGAGGCGGGAATTCGAGGAAGTGGAAGCCCATATCCGCACAAGAAGGATCAATGCCTTTGACGATCCCATCGTCAGTTATGTCGCCCGGCGCAGGCATTGGGAGGAATCATCCCTCCTCGTCAACCGTCTTATCGTCGATGGGCAGTACATAGGCGCCCTTGCCGCCAGGGTGAGCGGCAGGGACAGATACACGGACCGCCATCTCCACCTGTGGGCCCTTGTAAACGAGCCTTCCGCGATTGCCCTCACCAACAACCAGCAATACAGGGAGATATCGAGGTTGAAGGACCTCCTTGCGGACGACAAATCCTATCTCGAGGAAGAGCTTCGAAAAGGGTCGGGCGTCAGGCTGGTAGGCGGCGAGTTCGGGCTGAAGCGCGTTATGGAAGGGGTGCGTCTCGTGGCGCCTCTCATGAGCCCCGTCCTCATCACCGGACAGACCGGCACGGGTAAGGAGCTTATCGCCAACGCCATTCATGATCTCTCGCCCCGACGGGAGGGCCCCCTCATCAAAGTGAACTGCGGCGCCATACCCGAAACGCTTATCGACAGCGAGCTTTTCGGGTATGAGAAAGGTGCTTTCACCGGCGCATACGAACAAAAACGCGGACGTTTTGAACGTGCCAACAGGGGCACCATATTCCTCGACGAAGTCTCGGAACTGCCCCCCGCCGCGCAGGTACGCCTGCTCCGCGTGCTCCAGGAAAAGGAGATCGAGCGGGTAGGCGGCGGAACACCGATGAAGATCGACGTGAGGATCATATCGGCCACGAACCGTGACCTCGAGGAGATGGTGGCGCGGGGTCAGTTGAGGGAGGACCTTTTCTTCCGCCTTAACGTCTTTCCCATCCTTATACCGCCCCTCAAGGAGCGCAAGACGGATATACCGGCCCTCGTCCATCATTTCATAGAAAAGAAGTCCCGGCAAATGGTGTTGCCCTCCGTCCCGACCCTCGCTTCCGGGGAGATCGACAGGCTCATGGCCTATGACTGGCCGGGCAATGTGCGGGAACTCGAAAACGCAGTGGAGCGGGCGATCATCGTTTCCAGGGGCAAACCGATCAGCTTCCGCGACATTCTGACCGCCTCCCGGTCCCGGGTGGAAGAGACCGATACCACTGAAGAGAGCGGCACCACGCTCAGAGAAGGGGAAGCGAAACAGATCCGGCGCGCCTTGGAAAAGGCCATGGGCAAAGTGAGCGGCCCGGGAAGCGCGGCTGAGATCCTCGGCATAAACCCCGGAACCCTCAGACACAGGATGAGGAAGCTCGGCATCCCCTTCGGCAGGCAGAACCGCACCGCCGCGTAGCAACAGGACGCTCTTTTTCCCTTTTCTGTCACATCCGTCATTAGGGACAAAAATTATGGCGAATACGTCGAAAATTTCCGCCACATCCGTCACACTGTATCTCTCCTCGTAAAAAACACCGTATCTACACTAACTTAGATGATGGCACGTTTTATGCTTCGGGACATGCCATACGTTAACGTGAAAAACTATCTTATCGGGAGGAACGGAATGGCGAGCAGGACGTTGAGTATAGGAGAGGTTTTTGACACGAGTCGGTTCACGGTGTATCAGACTTTGGTTTGCAGTCTCTGTTTTCTTGTCACATTTCTGGATGGCTTCGACTTGACGGTTGTGGGGGTGGCGTTACCTAAAATTGCTGATTTTCTGCACTCAAAGCCCAGTTCTCTCGGGTTGGCCCTGGGGGCCGGTCAATTTGGACCCCTGATCGGCGCAGTCGTTCTGGGCATGCTTGCAGACCGCTGGGGCCGCAAGTGGATGCTCTTCGTCTCCGCGGTGATCTTCGGACTCTTCACGCTCATGACCGTATTCATCACCACCGTGGAAGAACTTGCCCTCTACCGTTTTCTCGCGGGAGTCGGGCTGGGCGGGGCGGTCCCCAATGCCCTTACCTTCGGCTCCGAATATTCTCCGACCAGGGCCCGCGCGGGCATGGTGGCCACCATGTACGCGGGTATGCCTGCGGGTGCCATGATAGGGGGACTCCTTGCCGCGTACCTGATCCCCCATTTCGGCTGGAAATCGCTTTTCATCCTGGGAGGGGGCATACCCCTTGTCATCGCCCTTATGATTGCCCTCATTCTTCCGGAGTCACTCGAATTTCTCGTCCGGAAGAGCACCAAGAAGAACCTGACTCGGGCTCGTAAAATCATTGCGAGAATCTCCCCTGCCCTCGCGAACGACAAGGGAGTGACCTTTATCTCGAGCGCGAAGAAGGTCGCCGGCGTGCCTGCCAAACGTCTTTTCACCGAAGGGCGCGCCCTCACCACGGTGCTCCTGTGGGTCACGTGCTCCGCGGCTCTCTATATGCTCTGGATACTCAACACGTGGTCTCCCACATTGCTGCGCAAGGCGGGCGCAACGGTTCAGCAATACAGCCTCGCCTATTCCTATCTCTGTTTCGGCGCGGTAATCTCATCCATATTCGTAGGTCGCATGATGGATAAGCTTAACCCCTTCAGGGTGCTGCAGGTGGGCTTCACTTTCGCCTTCCTCAGCCTCGTGGCATTCGGTTTTGCCGCCAAGAGCGGTTCCTTCGTCGTTATCGCCGTTCTGTCCGTTATCTGCGGCATTTGCATAAACGGGAGCCAGACCGGCACCCTGGCGGTTACCACCGTCTCCTATCCTTCCGACATCAGGGGAACGGGGATCGGCTGGGCATACGCCGTCGCCAAGATAGGCGCCATGGGCGCTCCCATCGTGGGAGGCATCATGCTCGAAAGGAATTGGGGCGTCACCGAACTCTGCGGCGCAAACGCCCTGGTAGGTATCTTCACCGCTGGCGTCCTCGTAGTCCTTCAGAGGCACGTGGCAAACAGCAAGGAACGGGCCGCCCGCAACGCCGTGACGGAGCAGCCGGAAACCGTGGCAGCTGTGGAGGCCTGTTGAATTATGCCTCTCACTCCGGGTCGGGTCTAACCCGGCCCGGAGCATTGCACCCGCTGTTCCCTTTGTGCCCTTCCCTGTGGTGCCGCCTTTCTCCGGCAATCTGCCGTCTCCTCGGTGAATTTGCTTTTTCCCTCTTGTGGAGGGTAAACTTTACCGTGCAAAATTCGTGGGGAGAGTAATTATGCGAAGAAAAACAGTTGAAGTCGTGGTGGGTGATATCGGTATCGGCGGGGACAACCCCGTTCGCATACAGTCCATGACCAACACGCCGACTTCGGACATCGACGCCACGGTGAACCAGATAATCGAGTTGTGGGAAGCCGGCAGCGAGCTTGTGAGGTTCACCGTCAAGGATGACCCGGATGCTCAGGCGGTTCCCCGCATACGGGACAAGCTGCGGCTGAAGGGCTGCGATGTTCCTATAATAGGAGATTTCCATTACAATGGGCAGAGGTTGTTGACGACCTATCCCGACTGCGCCCGGGCTCTGGACAAATTGCGGATAAACCCCGGCAATGTCGGCTTTGGCGATCATAGGGACGCCAACTTCGAGACCTTCATCACACAGGCAATCCTCTACGACAAGCCCGTGAGAATAGGGGTCAATTTTGGAAGCATGGACAAAAGGGTATTCCAAAAACTCCTTGAGGAGAACGCCGGGAAACCCGATTCGGAGAAAAAGACGAGCGAGGAGGTCTCTGTTGACGCCATGGTCGTAAGCGCCATGGAATCCGTCAAAGCGGCCGAAAAGATAGGACTGCCTCACAATAAGATAGTCCTTTCCGTCAAGGTCAGCCGGGTTCTCGAAATGATAGAAGCCAACCGGTTGCTGTCCGCACAATCCGACCTCCCCTTGCATTTGGGGGTTACGGAAGCAGGAATGGGGATCAAGGGCGCAGTCGCTTCCACGGCAGGACTGAGCGTGCTGATCCACGAGGGCATAGGAGACACCATCAGGACGTCCCTCACTCCCTCACCAAAAAGTTCCCGTACGGAAGAGGTAATTGTCTGCCAGCAGATACTTCAGTTCCTGGGCAAGCGCAACTTTCTTCCCACCGTGACCAGCTGCCCGGGATGCGGCAGGACCGCCTCCTCGGCTTTTCAGGGGATTGCCGAAGAAATCACCATCTACCTCAACGAGCGGACGCCTGTCTGGCGAAGGAAGGGATACAGGGGATTTGAAGGGATGGTGGTTGCGGTCATGGGATGCGTGGTAAACGGCCCGGGAGAAAGCAGGGATGCCGATATCGGTTTGAGCTTGCCGGGAAGGGGGGAAGATGCGGCCGCGGTAGTCTTCGCGGACGGCGCCAAAGCAGGCACCTTATCCGGCCCCGACCGGGTTGGGGACTTCAAGAAGATGATTGAAGCGTACGTTCTTCGCCGGAGGTGACCCTCGTCACATTTTCGCTTTGTCAAATCATGGTAGCCTTATGACATCGGAGTAAAGGAAGCCTGTCGGAAAAACGTGCAATATAAGGTAGCCATATGGCAAAAGAGGCTGGCCGTTTTCGTGACCCGTCGATGGCGTGCGTCAAACCGGGCCGTATGGAAGAGGAATAGGGAAATGAAAAGATTCATTGTGGCAAGTATTGTGACACTTCTGGTCGTCCCCGGTTTCGGAGCGGGGGCCGGGCATTGCTTCAACCCTGCCGACCTTCAGCACCTGAAAAAGACCTTGCGATGCCCGGGATGCGACCTGTCGGACGCGGGCCTCAATGGCCTCAACCTGAGCCACGCACGGCTTGTGGGTGCCAATCTGACCGGCGCAAACCTTTCAGGGGCGAACCTCGGGGGTGTGACTCTCAGCAATGCCGACCTCACGAGGGCAGACCTCACGGGGGCGAACCTGTCCGCCGCCCGTCTCCGCCGTGCGGACCTTGAAGGGGCAGACATATCCGGGGCGGTGCTCGACCATGCGGACCTGTCCGGGGCGAACCTCACCCATGCAAAATTGTGCAAGACCAAAGGGGCCAATGCAATCATGCGCGGCGCAGACCTGTCGGGGGCAAGCCTCGATAGTGCCCTCCTCGAACATATCAGTCTCAGGGGAGCAAACCTCTCGAGCGCCGATTTCTCACATGCCAACATTACCAATGCCGACCTGTCCGGGGCGAACCTGTCAGGTGCAAACATATCCGGGGCGAACCTTTCCGGCACCACATGGCAGGATGGGGTAAGCTGCAAGGAATCCTCGGTAGGGATATGCAAGAAATAGGGTTTCCCTCGACGTAACCCCGCTGCGGTGACCGCGTATCCCCGGTATGGAAGGCAGGAGAATATGCGGGAACGGTCGATTCTCAATCTCAGCAGTTATGGGCTTCCGGCTACTTTCCTCTCAAAAGTGCCTGGATCAGGTCATCGAGACGCTGGAGGAAACGGGAGTTGTCCCGTTGTTTGCGGGGAGTGGGGCCACTCATGTTGTTTCCCAGGTCGCGAAGGTAGGTCATCAGGTCCCTGTGGGCGAGGGCTTCACCGATGGAGTCTTCGGTAAAGACACGGCCGCTGGGATCCAGAACCCGGGCGCCTTTTTTCAGACACCGCGCTGCCAGAGGCACATCGCCCGACACCACGATGTCCGTACCGGTGACGCGCTCCTCGATCCAGTTGTCCGCGGCATCGAGGTCTTCTTCAACGACTACCATCTCTATGAGATCGCTTTTCGGAAAGCGCATCTTGAAGTTGGCCACGAAGTAGACTTTCAGGCCGTACCTTTGGGCTACCCTGAGCACTTCCTTCTTCACCGGGGAAGCATCGGCGTCAACGTATATCTCGATCAAATCATATCCTTTCGGTTTTCGGCAACGCGAATTCTCCGCACGAAGGCACACCTGTGCCCTGCGGGCCGCCTGCAACGTCTCGTCGAGCAGTTATACATTTTAGCGGTCAGAAAATCAAGCCGGCCGTCAACCGTTAAGGGCCGTCGGGAAGAGACGCCTTACGACGGGCGACCCGAACGGTTAACGGTCCGCGAATTCAATGATAGCAGGGATCACTGTCCCGGGCGCCTCTTCCATCAGCCAGTGCCCCGATCCCGGGACAACCAGGCCCCGCACATCGGATGCCACCATTCTCGCCTGCTCGATAAGAAAATTGCCGCTCGCCTTCTCCCCGGTCAGGACCAGCACCGGCATGGAAAGGGGCGTCTTGCCGAGGAGGGCGAAGTCCGCCGCGTCGCGCTCGAAGTTCCGGAAGTATTCAAACCCGGCGCGCATGCCTTCGGCCCTGGCGTAAGCCGAGGCATACACACGGCGGTCGGCCTCGGGCACCGAATGTCCCGGGTCCGCCGCGAAGTCGTTCCAGAAGTGTTCAAAGTATATCCGCTCCCGTCCCCTGACCAGGGCCAGCGGCACCTCGCCGTAGAAGTGGAAATGCCACAGGTCGCGCATGAGCCAGACGTCCTTCCAGTTGCCTATGCCGGGCAGAAAGGCGTCCATGAGGACCACGCGATCGGTCCCCTCAGGAAACCGGGCCGCATAGGCATAGGCCACCATCAATCCTATATCGTGACCCACGACGGTCACTTGGTCAAATCCCAGAGAAGAAGTCAACTCGTGAATATCCAAGGCCATATTCTTCTTGTCGTAGCCTGACGCCGGTCTGGCCGACCTGCCCGCCCCGCGCAGGTCGGGAACAATGACCCTATGTCGTTGGGCGAGAAGAGGCATGATGGGTTGCCACATATGGCCGGTCTGCGCGTAGCCGTGGAGGAGGACCACGGGACTGCCTTTCCCGCCTATGAAGTAATGCAGCCTGACTCCGTTGACCTCGGCAAAACGCGAGACAAAGCCTGTGGGTAATTTCCCGGCTGCCGCCGAAATAGGGCCGGACGGCGGCCGCGGCACTGCTCCGGGGCGCTCTGCGGCGTCGGCAGGGACGTTACGTCTACCTGTGAACGGTATCATGTGAACGATCATCCTGTTTCTCCTTCCGTGATTTCATTCGTCCTGCAGACAAGACCAACATGAGGGCTCCCGCCATCAGTCCGTTTCCGGCCCGGCCCTTCGGGATACACACCCCTCGGGTATTCCCGCACCGTGTTGCTTCATATTTGAAAGATATTGCTTAACGACTCCATGTCAAGGACCGGAAACGGATGGAGCCCGTAAAGAAGAACACCACCCCTCTTATTGAAGGATGGTGTGAGGACTTATCGGCTTACCTTACACAATTCACATTGTCGGGAAGCGTGAGGTGTCACTCATTGCAGGGGTCCTCTTCCGCGCGGCGCTTTTCACGTTCTTCCACCACGCAGTAGACGCCCTTCCCCGCGAACCCGGGTTCAAAGCAGCCACTGTCGGACACGCACGTGGCGGGTCGCCGGTCGCCTGATTTCCAGCGGTTCACCAGGCCCGGTTCCCTGATGAGGGGTCTGCAGAGCGCGATGTAATCGGCTATCCCCGTGGTTACCAGCCTTTCCGCGGTCTCCACGGCGCGTATGCCGCCCACCAGAATGAGAGGGACCTGGACCGCCTCCTTGAACTTTTCCGCCGCTGCCTCATAGTAGGCTTCCGGCTCCCCGGGGCGCGGTTTCCCTTTGCGGGATGGGTTATTATTCCCGGAGAGAAAAGTCCCTCCGCTCATCTCGATGGCGTCGATGCCGGCATCCCGGAGCATGGCTGCGGCACGGATCATATCGTCCACAGTAAGGCCGCCTGGAAGGAAGTCCTCGGCGTTGAGCTTGGCGAGTATGGGGAAATCGGGTCCTGTCGCGTTCCGGATTCCTTCAAGTATCCGGACCGCAAGGCGCGTCCTGTTCTCGATACTGCCCCCATAGTCATCTTTTCTCTTATTGAAATAAGGGGAAAGGAACTGGCTCAGCAAGTATCCGTGGGCCCCATGGATCTGGACCCCGTCGAACCCCGCGGCCCGGGCCCTCTCTGCCGCGCGGACGAAAGCGTCCGTAACCTCACCCATATCCCCTGGGGTCATCTCCTTTCCTACCGGTCCGGAGTCCGTTTCCAGGGCCGACGGTCCCATGGGCACAAGGCCGGTCAAGCGGGACGCCCCGTAGGACCCGGCATGAGCGATCTGGAGGACGATCCTTCCGCCTGCGCCGTGCACGGCCTCCGCCATCCCGGCAAGACCGGGAACCAACGTGTCGGAATAGACGCCGAGTTGCCGGCTGCCCGCCTGTCCTTCCCGGCTTACATATGCATGGCCGCTGATGATGAGCCCCACGCCGCCGAGAGCGAGTTGTGTTTGCACCTCCACGAGCCTTGACGTCACCGCGCCGTCTTCCGCCGCCATCCCTTCCCACGTGGCCGAACGGACAAAGCGGTTCGCGAGGGTCATATTCCTGATCGAAGTTGATTCAAAAAGTACGGACATGGGCTGTTCCCTCCCTGAAAAGGTGTTTGGGCCTCCAACCGGAAGCCATATCTATCTATTGTATGATTTTTTAAGCGCCATGCGTCCATGAAAGGCCATCCGCCTCATCCGCGTCGCAATACTTCCGCTTGGTTAACGACGGGACCTTCCCCCACCGCCGCCCCGGCTCCAGCCGCCTCCGCCCCAGGCCCTGTTCTCTTCGGAGAGGCCTGCGCGGTCCCGGTCGTTGCTCGGGAGCGACAGGTTTCGCGGCGCTTCATAACGCGCCTCGGGACGGGCCATGTCCGGTCGTTCACTGAAACCGCCTCCCCATCTTTCCGAGCCCCAGGAGGATGCCGCCGACCTCTGGTCTCCCTGGATTCTCGCCTGCCGTTCACCTTCAAGGGGCTCTATCGTGACCGGCTTCGAGGGCAATGTCTGGGTCTCTCTTATGGCGGGCGCCCGCACGTTATCCCAGCCTCCGCCGCCGCCGTACTTCTGCCAGCCCTCCCCGGTGCTCTTGTACACATTGCCGTCAGGTCCGGCATAATAGCTGGTAACGCCTGATTTTACCTCGGTGACACTCTTACCGCCGGGTCCCGTGGCCTTCTCGTATGTGACTGTATGCTCCTTGCCCGTATCCACGTTACCGTAGGTTACCGAACCGGCCCGTGCCGCCACGCCTGTTGACGGGTTGTACGTCGCCCCACGCTCGCCGTATGCATAGCCCCCGGTATACACGTTGGCAACGGACGCCTTCTGCCCTGCGGAGATCCGGCCTGTCACCGAATTGTATGACGTGCCCACCTTGTCGCTCCATCCGTTCCCTGTCCACGCGTTGTAGCCCACCGATGACCGCGACTCCGCTGTGGTGGGGCCCCAGTGCCGGTATACGTCCCCGGTGACGGCCGCCCAGCCCCCCGGACCCCACGCGGCTGCCCCGCCGTAAGGCCCCCGGACATAACCCGCGAAGGGAGAGTACGGCATGGCGCCCCAATAAGGCGCCGGTGCGTATCCCCAGTAGCTGTCGGATCCCGCGATCGCTGCGCCGAAAGCGCAGCCCATGTCGAATCCCATGGTCCATCCCGTCCAGGGGGTCCACGTAGGATTTGCGTCGTAGCCGTACGTGACCGGCTCGCCATACCAGGTCGAATCTCCTATATAGGGTTCGTAGGCGTAGCCCGTGCCATAGACCACCACGTCGTCGGTGCTCACTATGGCGCCCATGTAACCCGGCGTATACCCGGTCACTACATACTTGGGCGTCGCGTCATAGACCTTCACGTAGGTAACGTAATATATGGGTGAACTTGGGGGAATGGTGTAGACAGCCGCGGGAATGGAGGTGGCAACAATCCAAGGACCCTGAAAGTCGGGGGCCGCGAACCAGACGCCGCTCTTTACGGCATACCACTCCGTGGGCGAAACCATGATGATGGGCGTGGGCGAGTTGACCACATAGTTGAGGGTCGTGCCGGAAACGGGTTTTATTACCGGCTCCCCGCTCACTTCAGGGGCAAACCGGGCCTCGCCGCGGAAGACCCTTGCCGTGTGAGGAATTTCGTTGGCAATGACCGCCTCCCTCGCCTGGGGCGTCCCGGGTACCGAAGCCTTCACATTCTCTTTCGGACTATCGTCGGGTATCCTTGCGAAGTCGGGCGGAAGGTCCTTTCCTGCCACGTGTTGCCATGGACCGTCGAGCCCCGGAGCCTTGAACCAGCGGCCCGCGTCGAGGATGTAGGTGTACCCGTCCTTCATATTCCTGAAGAGGTTGGCACGCGTATTTCTCGCATAGAGAAGCGATGTCCCGTCGATGGGCGCAAAGTCCGGCGGGCCTTCCGTCACCACGAGTTCGGTAGGAGCGGTTCCTATGACAATTCCCGGGACACCGTTCTTCAGGGACGCCTTCCTTCCCGTATTCTCCTCGTCCGGGGGGCCCTCCATCAGGTCGACTATGTTTCCTTTTGCGAGGTCGGCCGCAATCCTTGCCGCATCAGCGGCCGGGTTCGCCCACACCTGCCATGGACCGGAGAGGGACGAAGCTTCAAGAAAGCCGTCGAAGAGGTGAAGATAGACCTTGCCTGTCGTATCGCTGAGGATAAGGGCCCGGCTGTTGAGCACCCGCGAAAACGGCGTGCCCCGGACCGCGCGCCACGCGGGTTCGCCGTCTATGGGGATAAGCACCGTGGCCGACCGGGCGAATATGAACCGTGGAGGCTCGTTCTTCACCGGCACCGCCCGTCCTTTCTTCTCCACTCCCGGAACGGCGAGGGCGGCGAGCATCCGGTCAAGGGATGGGGTGAAGGTGTAGGTGGAGAGAATCGTCCGGAGATTGTCCTGGAAGACGCCCTCCTTATCAGGGGCCGAAGGGAAGGTCGTTTTGGTGATCCTCACATTCGAGAAGCGCACAACACGGGACAAACGGTCCGTCTCGGTCACGGCGCTCACATCGATCACGCCGAAGAGAGGGTCTTTCGCCCCTTGAGGAAGGGCCGAGACTGCGGCACGGGCCGTGACATGATACCCGTCCCACTTTTCAAGCCGGGGCTGATATATGGTGTACTTTGTCCCGCCCGTATCTGCGGTCTTAGGCCATTTGTCGGGGGTGACCTCCGCGGCCGGCGGCGGGGAATCCTGCGGGAACGCCGGGGTATTGAAAAGGGCAACCACAAAAAGACAGAGCATGACCGCTGTGGGTATTGCGACGCATATCCGCCTCAAACCTCCCCTGCCTGTTTTCACTCCCATCCTCTCCTTCCTTCTTTCCCGTCCGGGTCACGTCTGCCTCATGGCAGCCGTCTTTTTCCCCATGGCGACGGGCTTTCTTCACTCCTTCCACGAGTATGAGTCGAGCTCCCTGTCCCTGTAAAACATGACGTTCCTGATACCCACGTCAACGACCGCGCCGCTTTGGTCGAGTTCGTAGACATGCAGGCCCGGCGGGAACGACAAGGCCCCTGCAAAGGGGCTTCCTTCTTTTCCGATAACCGCCGTCGCCATGGCGGCGTCGTCAAGGGTCCATCCGGCTTTCATGAAGCGGCTCAGGGCCTCCTCCGTCTCGAAGATCAGTATGACCCGGAACTTGTCCGGCCCGCCCAACTCGGGTCTCAGTTGGATCATCTTCAGGAACCCCTCCTGTTTTGTGGTGTTCCTGACTGCTACACCCAGCGCCTTCGAGTCGCCCAAGAAGATGACCTGGAATCCGTAGTCCGTGAAAACCGCGTAGCCCGCCGATCCCGATACTGCGGCCCGAGCGCGGGGTTTCGCGCTCAAAAGCTGGGACATGGCCGACTTTGCCATGTCGCGGAGCGAAGCCCGCTGATCTTCTTTTTCGGACTGGAGCGACGGGCCCGTTGAACAGGCTGTCGCAAGAGCCAGACACAAGGTTACCATTACCGCTGTCATAAATATGGGGGCAAACTTTTTCATCACTGTTTCATCTCTTTCATAATATAAACACCATCAATTCCTGGTTTCCAGGTCTTTTTCCGTCATTTTTTCCGCTTCCACCACCCAGCCGCCGCCCATGGCCTTGTATATGCTCGTGGCGGCAATGAGGGTGCTCGCCCGCGCCTGCACCGCGCTCAGTTCCGCGGGAAAGAGCTGGGACTCCGCATAGAGCACTTCCAGATAGGACGTGTAGCCGCCCGTATACTTCAGCCGCGCTAGACGTGCGTAGTCCTTGAATGCGGTTACGCGCCTCCCCTCCGCCTGGGATTGCTCTTCCAGTTTCACCCGTGATATCAGGGCGTTCTCCACGTCGGCGAAGGCCTTCTGGATCGTCTGCTCGTACGTTTGGAGCGCGGCCTTCTGGCCCGCCTTTGCCTGTTGCACCTGTCCCGCAATGTTGCCCGCGGTGAAGATCGGCCCTGTGATGGAGCCTCCATAATTCCAGGTATTGCTCGGCCCGTTGAAGAGGTTCAACATGTCGGCGCTCGATGTGCCGAAGGTCCCGGTCAGGGAGATGGCGGGGAAGTAGAGCGCCTTTGCCGCCCCAATCTGGGCATTGGCCGCGATCAGGTTCTGCTCGGCCTGAAGGATATCCGGTCGCCTTTCGAGCAGTTCCGACGGCAGGCCCGCGGGGATAGTGGGAGTGGAAATCCCGGCAAGGGGTTTGCCCCGGGCTATGGGTCCCGGGTTCCGTCCGAGCAGGATGGAAAGGGCATTCTCCGTGAGCACAATCCGGTTCTCGATCTGGGGAATCTGCACCGCAGCCGTTTCATACTGGGAGCGGGCCTGTTCCACGGTTATCAAAGAAACCTGTCCGTATTTGTGCTGCAGGTCGAAAAGCCTTACCGAATCGCCGTAGACCTTCAGGGTCCGTTGGGAGATCACGAGTTGTTCGTCCAGGGCGCGAAGCTGGATGTAGGAAGAGGAAACCTCGGCCACAAGGGAAAGGATGATCCCGCGCCGGGCCTCCTCGCTCGCGAGCAGATTGGCTCTGGCCGCTTCACTGAGCCGCCTGATGCGTCCCCAAAGGTCGATCTCCCAGCTTGCGCCTCCCAGTACCTGGAGGCTGCTGAACGGGTTCTGTGACGGCGCGGAGTACGCATCGTTTTGGGAATTGCGTTGGCGCACGGCGTTGCCCGTATAACCTACCTGGGGAAAAAGGGCCGACCGGGTCGTCATGAGGATGCCCGCGGCCGCTTCGATGTTGGCCGCCGCCACCTTCACGTCCTTGTTGTTGGCAAGGGCCTCGACAATAAGCCCGTCGAGGACCGGGTCGTCGAATTGCGTCCACCATCTCGTGTTGGCGGTTTCAGTGGCCTGGCCGCTTTCATAGAGGTAGGCCCCGGGGACATCGATCCCGGGACGCTTGTAATCCGGGCCCACGGCGCAGCCCGTGATACAAAGGACTATCATGCAAAGGATCGCCGTCCGGCTCATCTCATCCACCTCCTTCCGTCACGGGGGGCGCACTATCAGGCTTATCCCCGCCTGCCGGCGGCACACCCTCCGCGGGCGGCGCCTCTTTCTTTTTGGAGGTCCTCTCACTCAGCTTGTCGAAAAGATAGAAGAAGAGGGGTACATACAGCATAGCAAGGGTAGCCTCGCCGATCATGCCTCCCATAATGCCCGTGCCGATGGAATGGCGGGCGTTCGCGCCTGCGCCGGTGGCGATCGCCAGAGGCAGCACGCCGAAGATAAACGCCAGGGATGTCATAATGATAGGCCTCAGCCTCTCTTCGCCGGCCCGGATCGTCGCGTCCATGATCGACAGCCCCTGCTTGCGCAGTTCCACGGCAAAGGTCACCCTGAGGACCGCGTTCTTGGCCCCGAGGCCGATGAGGACGAGGAGGCCGATCTGGAAATAGACGTCGTTATTGAGACCTCTCATCCAGTTCAAGATCAGGGCGCCGAGGATACCGAAAGGCACCGCCGTCATGACGGACCCGGGAAGGGTCCAGGATTCGAACTGGGCCGCAAGGACGAGGAAGACGATTATGAGGCCGAATATAAAGGCGCTTGCCGAGGTCCCGCCTGATTTCTTTTCTTCATAGGCCATGCCCGACCACGCGAAGCTATACCCTGAAGGGAGCACCTCCTTCGCCGTATCCTCCATGGCCCGGATCGCGTCACCCGAACTGTAGCCCGGTGCGGCCGAGCCGGTGACATAGGCAGCGGGGAACCCGTTGAAATGGGGAACAAGATCGGGTCCCGTGGTATAACTCGTCTTTACCACCGCCGACAGGGGCACCATCCCGCCGTTTATGGATTTCGTGTAGAGCTTGGTGATATCGGCGGGGCTCCGGCGATACGGGGCATCCGACTGAAGGATCACGTTCCAGACACGGCTGTACTGGTTGAACTGGCTCACCGCAATCGACCCGAATTGAGCCTGGAGCGCACTGTAGACATCCTGCACAGGCACTCCGAGGAGCACGGCCTTCGAGCGGTCCACCTCGGCCTTCAACTGCTGGGACGAGGAGCGAAAGGTTGTGCTGACACCCGCAAGTTCCGGTCTTTTGACGGCCTTTGCGAGAAATTGCTGGGTCACCTCGAAGAGGCGTTGAGGGTCTCCTGATCCCTTGTCCTGCACCCAGAATTCAAAGCCGCCGGTGGTGCCGATCCCGGGGATTGCCGGGGGCGCAATGGGGATCATGAACCCTGTGTCAACGGAACGGGCCTCGGCGGTCACCGCCGCGAGCACCGCGTCGGAGTTCTCCCTTCGGGCGCGCTCCTTCGTGGAATAGCGCTCCTTGAAGTCCTTGAGGGTGACGAAGAAGGTTGACACGTTGGGTTTATATTGACTGTCGAGAAGGCTGTAGCCGTTCACGATCGTCCTCTGGGATACGGCGGGGTTCTTTGCGAAAAACTCGTCTATGCGGCGGCAGGTCTCCGAAGTCCGCTGAAGGCTCGCCGCGTCGGGCATCATAACCTGGGCCATCAGGTATCCCTGGTCCTCGTTGGGCACAAAACTGGTCGGGGTCGTGCGGAACAGGTGCAAGAGCGCCAGGATCATGAAAGCAAGGAGGATAAAGGCAACACCCATCCTCTTGATCATGAGCACCACTGCGTCCCCGAAACCGAGGGTGAACCGGTCGAACCCGCGGTTAAACCAAGCGAAAAACCGGAAGAACCAGCCGAGGAAACCTTTTTGCGGCGGTGTGGTGTGCTTGAGCAGGATCCCGCACATGGCGGGAGTAAGGGTAAGGGCCACAAACCCGGAGAGGGCCACAGAGATGACAATGGTGATGGCGAATTGCTTGTAGAGTTGGCCGGTGGTGCCCGGCAGGAAGGCCGCGGGGATAAAGACCGACGCCATGACGAGCACGACCGCGATAAGAGAGGCGCCGATCTCCTCCATGGCCCTTATGGTCGCCTCCTTGGGATGAAGGCGGGATTTGACCATATTCCTCTCCACGTTCTCCACCACCACAATGGCGTCGTCCACCACCATTCCTATAGCGAGCACAATGCCGAAGAGGGTCAGAAGGTTGATCGAGAACCCGAGGGCGAGCATGCCGCAGAACGTGCCTACCAGGGAAACGATAATCGCCACGATGCAGATGACGGTAGAGCGCATGCTCTGGAGAAAGAGATACACCACCAGCACCACGAGCAGAATCGCTTCGAAGAGGGTATGAATCACCTCGTCGATGGAAATGCGCACGAAGTCCGTGGTATCGAGGGCGATCACATATTCGATGCCGTCGGGCATGCTCTTCTTCAGTTCCTCCATGGTCTTTCTCACACCCTTGGAGACGTCGAGACCGTTCGCGCCCGGTTGCTGATAGACGATTATGGGCGCGGCGGGCGCGCCGTTCAGCCTGTTGTCATCGATATACTGCCTCCGACCCACCTCGGCCCGGGCCACGTCCCTTACACGGACGATGGCGCTGCCGTCCGGGTTCGCCCGGAGTATGATATTCTCGTATTCGGAGGGTTTCACAAAGGGGGCCTGGGTCACGACAGGGAAGGTCAGTTGCACCTCCTTGCCGGCCGGCTCCTGCCCGACCTGGCCCGCCCCGAACAGGGCGTTCTGCTTGGCCACGGCGTTCTGGATGTCCGTAGTGGTGATCCCGAGGGAAGCCATCCGGTCCGGGTTCATCCATATGCGCATTGCCTGGTCCGGCACCCCGAAAATCTGCGCCTGACCCGCGCCGTTCACCCTCTTGATCGCGTCCAGCACATAAACGTTCGTGTAATTGGTCACATAATCGGGGCTATACCGGCCGTCCTTGTTGAAAACGGAAATAATCATAAGGGGGTTGCTCGACTTCTTCTGAACCGAGACGCCGTACTGGGTAACGGCCGCGGGGAGCTGCGGCATGGCGAGGTTGACCCGGTTCTGCACCTGCACCTGGGCGTTGTCCGGGTCGGTGTCCAAGGTAAAATATACGGTTATCGCCATCTGGCCCGTGTTGGAACTCGTGGATGTCATGTAGAGCATGTTGTCCACACCGTTGATCTGGGCCTCGATGGGCGCGGCCACCGAATCGCCCACGGTTTTCGAGTCTGCGCCGGGATAGGTAGTGGTCACCTGGACCTGAACGGGTGTAATCTCGGGGTACATTGCCACGGGAAGGGCTTTCATGGCCACAAGGCCGGCAATGACGATGATAAGTGAGATTACCGTGGCAAAGATGGGGCGTTCTATGAAGAACCGGGAGAACATGGCTCAGTTCCTCCCCCGCTTTTCGCTTTTCGGGGAATCAGGTTTTGCCGCTTCCTTCTTTGCCGGGGCGGGGGCAGACGCCGGTTCCGCGGAGGGAACATAGGCTTTGGCCGCCACAGGTTCATCGGGTGTAAGGGTGAGGGCGCCGTCAACAACGACCCGGTCTCCCGCCCGAAGCCCTTCGCTGATAAAGATGTCGTTTCCGATCCAGTCACCCACTACCACCGGTCGTGGCCCGGCTTTGTTTTCCTTGTTCACCACCCAAATAAAATGGCCTTTGGCCCCCTGCTGCACCGTTCTTTGCGGCACGACAACCGCCTTGGGGCGTATTGCGCCGAGAACACGGGCGCGGACGAACTGGCCCGGCCGGAGCACGGCTCCAGGATTCGGGATGGTGCTGCGGAGAAGGAATGTGCCTGTCTGCGAGTTATAGTCGGCGTCCGCAAAGGTGATGCGGCCCCTTTTCGGGAAGAGGGAACCATCGGCAAGGGTCAGTTCCACTATATATGCGTCATCTTTGGGCAGACGAAGGAGTCCGCGCTTTTCTTCGTTCCGGATTTTGAGGATGTCGTTCTCCGACAGGCTGAAGTTGACCCAGATCGGATCGGTCCGGGCCACGTAGGTAAGGAGACTGTTCATCTGGTTGACGTATGAGCCGTCCTGAACCCTTGCGTAGCTCGAAAGCCCGGATATGGGCGCAGTGATCGTGGTGTAACCGAGGTTGAGCCTCGCCTGTTCAACCTCCGCGCTCGCCGTCTCCACCGCTGCCGCGGATGTCTGCTCCTGACCCATGGCGTCATCGAGGTCCTTTTGTGAGAGGGCGTCCTGTTCGGCAAGGGGCTTTACCCGTGCAAGGTTGGCCCTCGCGGTGACAAGCCGTGCCCGCTGCTGGGCAAGCGCGCCCAGGGCGGCGTCCAGTTGCGCCTGAAAGGGTTTGGGGTCCATCTTGAACATGACCGTTCCGGCCTTGACCGGCTCTCCTTCCGTGTATGCCCGTTTATCGAGAAATCCGTTCACCCGCGCCCGGATCTCCACCTGATGGGAGCTCTGGGTCTGCGCGACGTATTCCAGGACCACGGGCGTGTCTCTCGTCTCGACTGTCAGTACCGTTACGGGAACGGGCGGGCGCGCCCCTGATTTGACCTCCTTCTTGCACCCGGGAGTGCATACAAGTACCGCCAAGATGGCGATGAGTCCTGTAATCAGGGTCAGGCCGGGGCGGCGGCGGTATAAGGCGGAGCTTACGTGACTCATTTCATTTCCTCCCTTTCTCTTTTTGTTCATATCGGTCTCCTCCCCCTTATTCACGTCTGCTCTCTCGAAACGAGACTGAGCGATACAAGCCGCGCGATGAGTATCGCGGGATAAAGCTGTCCGATGAATGCCTCAATCATAACAAAGGAACGGGCCACGGACGCGACAGGGGTGACATCCCCGAAACCGACCGTGGTGAGGGTCACCACGCTGAAGTAGTTGAAGGCCTCCGCATATTCAGGGCTCGGCCGGGCAAGGGCCGGGGATATGCTGAAGGCCCCCGGTATGCAATAATCGATGAGCATATACACCCTGGCAAAGAGAACGCCGAGGAGGAGATATGCTGCGATGGCGCCCCTTATGCGGTGCGCCGTGACCGGCCCCTTGTGATAGACCATTACGAGGGCAACCATGAGAATCCCCAGTAACGCGAGGGTAGACAGGACGAAATCCAGGCCCCTGAAATGAGGCAGGTCCACAAATGCCGAGACCAGCCGCACGATTGCGGAGAGAAGGATCAACGCTGCGAAGAACACGGTGATTGACCGCCTTAAGGCCATAATGCGAAGCCCGGAGAGAAGAAAGAGACAAAAGAGGACATCCCCGACCAGACCGACGACCAAACCGCCGCCCGTCACCGGTATCAATACGAAAAGCCGGATAACGAGGACCGCAAGAAGGGCGGTTAAGCTGTGTTCCTGGGTCCAGAAGCCGAAGAATCGTTTAAGCATAGGAAATCCGGGCCACCCTCCGTGGATATTAAGATCCTGTGTGTCACGAAACAATGCAGACGGCGTCGAACACGTCCGCCTCGGCCGGTCCTGACCCGTTCGGGTCACCCGCGCTCTTCCCTATAGACAAAACTTGCCATCAAGCATACTATAAGCATGACCGGAGTTCAATAACTACGGGTGCCTTGTTCGCAAATTTGCCTCATGCCCCTCGTCTTGACTGCCCCGCAATCATGCTTATACTTAGATTTGCCATGAAGGTGATTCGAACCATTCCCCCTATCGATGCAAATCCACCGGCAAGGGCAAACGGCTATCCCGGAGGATACGGCAGTGCTGCGTCCCGGGACAGTTTACAACCCCTCACGGTTTCCTGTATAATCGGAGTCTACACGTCCAACTAAGGAGGTTTCCTATGGAACCTGCGCTTCGGGCCGCCCTGAGGTATCGATGGGTGATCTTCACGGTCCTCGCTCTGCAATATCTCTTCGTCTATTTCCACCGTGTGTGTCCTGCCGTGGTGGCCCAGGACCTGGTGGAAACATTCTCCATCAGCGCCACGTCCCTGGGGATTCTCGCTTCGGGCTACTTCTACCCTTATGCGCTCATGCAGGTCCCGGTCGGGCTTCTCGCCGATTCCTGGGGCTCTCGCAGGACCATCACCTTTTTTTCACTCCTCGCCGCGGCGGGCGCCATCATGTTCGGCCTGTCCCCCGGCTTCGGATTCGCCACCGCGTCCCGCATCGTGGTGGGCCTCGGCCTCTCGGGTATCTTTGTGCCCGCCATGAAAACCTTCGCCGTATGGTTCAGACCGCAGGAATATGCCAAAATATCAGGGGCCCTCATGGCTGTGGGAGGCATCGGCTGGCTTTCCGCCTCAACACCCCTGGCACTTGTGGCCAAGAACTTCGGCTGGCGTACCGGCTTTATCGCCATAGGCGTCATCACCGTGGTATTTTCAGTCCTGACCCGGTTTTTCGTGGTCGATTCGCCGAAGGAAAAGGGCTATCCCGACATCAATCCGTCCCTTCAGCAGGGAGGCGGCCAAACGCGAACGGGGCTTTCGGGGAACATAAGGATGGTCTTTTCCACTCCGTCCTTCTGGCCTCTGGCCCTCTGGTGTTTTTGCAACGGGTCCATCCTTTTCAGCTTCAACGGCTTGTGGGCAGGACCTTATCTGAGGGACATTTACGGGCTTTCGAAGCCCGCCATCGGGAACCTCCTTTCCATGGTAGCCATCGGAATGGTGATAGGGAGCCCCGCGCTCGGATACCTGTCCGACAATATCCTGAAAAGCAGAAAGAAGGTCATGTTCGGATGCTCCCTTGTAACCGCCGTCGAATGGGCATTCTTTTACGCCTTTTATCAGTCCCTGTCCCTCACGGTCCTCACCATCTTCTTTCTTCTCATAGGCGTATGTATCGGCGCAGCGGTCATCATCGTGTTTACCGCCACAAAGGAACTCTTTCCCGTGGGCATGGCGGGCACCTCCGTGGCCTGCGTGAACCTCTTCGGGTTTCTGGGAGGGGTCATTTACCAACCGCTGATAGGACATTTTATGGACACGGCAGGCAAGGTGGACGGCCGGTACCTCCCCCAGGGATATAAGACGGCCTTCCTGCTCCTTTTTGCCACGAGCGTCGTATATGCCCTGAGCGCCCTCCTCGCGAAAGAAAAACCCCGGAACTGAGGGGACCGGAAGAAGGGCATCCCACGGCGGCCTCCCTTTTGTCCCGACGTTGCGATCGCCTCTTGCCGGTGCGGCACTCATCTTGCATTACTTACGGCATAATGCAAAGGAGGACTGAAAAGACCATGGCGAGAGAGATGATGAGGATGACAAGGATCGGCGACCCTGAGACAGACGAAGTCATGAGAAAACTGCGTAAAGACGTGGTAGGTTCCCTGATGGCGGGCGGTTCGGGAGTGAAGGCATCGAAGTGGTTTCAGGAAAGAGAAGCCGCAGTGAAGGCGGAACGATGACGGCCATCGTCAAAATACTCCTCACCTGTGTCAAAATATACCTCATCTGGGGGAAGACATACCGGGTGAACGGACTCGCAAAGAACAGGTTCGGGGCTCTCTACGACGGTCACATGGAGGAAATGTCTGTCTGAGCCTTTTCGGCCATACGCCTGCCCATTCTTTCGAAAAGGATCTTTTTCCCCTCATCCGACACGCAAACCTCGTCCTTGACATCTTCCGGGTCTCTTGATGTGGATACTACGTTGGTGAGCGTATCTCTCTTGTTCTTGAGATACGTTCTGATTACGGCGCCTACCTGATGGTCTGTAATAGTCATCCTGACCTTTTTCTCCTGTCCATGTTATCGCACCGTGGTGGTTTTACTTAAGAGTTTTTTTCGGATTTGTTGCAAAAATTTTTTTCATCCGGGAGCCTCTCCGAACGTATAGGCTCCCGGTATTTGATTTTATTCCGTTTTATTGCAAGTCGTCATTGCAGGGCCTCTCTATTGCCGTTCCCGGAGGCTCACTTCCGGTCAGTCTCCCGGTTTTACCGTTATCTTTTTCGCCTTGGGCGCTTCGGATTTGGGCATTACAAGGGTAAGGACCCCGTTCTTTACCTTTGCCTCTATCCGCTCCCTGTCTATCTCCCCGGAAAGAGTGAAGACCCTCTGATAGTCGCCTACGCCATACTCGGAATAGACCAGCTTCATCTTCTCCGGTATCTCGGGCTCAATCCGCCCATGAATCGTGAGAATGTTCTTTTCCAGCGTGATATCGACGGACTTCTCGTCAACGCCCGCCATATCGGCCACTACGGTAATATTGTCCTTCTTCTCGATAATGTCCACGTCGGGGTTGTAGAACCTCCCCGCGCGGGTGTGCTCGACCCGATCAGGCAGACCGGCTTCCTGTTTTTGTCCTTCTCTTTTCCTTTCAGCCATATCCAAACCCCTCCCCTCTATGCGGACTTGATTGTTATCTTTTTGGGCTTTTCAGCTTCGGCCCTCGGCAGCGTCACATAAAGTACGCCGTTTACAAACTTTGCTCTGGCCTTGTCGGCCTCCACGTTGAAGGGCAGTTCAACGATCCGCGAAAACCGCCCATACCAGCGCTCCCTCCGGTGATACGATTCGTCCGCCCCGGCCGGTGAGGCATCCCGCGAGCCCCGGAGCGTCAATGTCTTTCCGCTGATGGAAATATCGAGCCCTTCAGCGTCTATTCCCGGAATCTCCGACATGGCCACCACTGTCTCCCCGTCCGCCCATAGGTTCACCGCGGGAAACTCGGCGACCGACGGCGACGTGAACCTGGACAGGACGCGATTCATTTCGTTTTCCATGCGCTCGAAATCAGCCCATGGGTCGCGCCCGCTCCCGAAAGTTTTAAATCCCTCTGACCACAACATGGCACATCCTCCTTCGATGTTTAATATTTAGACCACAATTAAGCATTAAGGTGCTTCGGTGATCCCATCAAGAATCAATATTTGCACTGATCTACAGTTTGTCAAGAGGGAGGACGGCTTGTGTCTCATGTGAGTGTTTTTGCAACTCTCTTACGGAGAGCGGTCGTTGATTTTCCCGGAAAAGTGCTTATATTAGGTAATAGGACATCAAACTAAGGTTTCCAGGCGACGGATCTTTAGGGGGGCTCAATTAGATTATCGCACGAAGAGCAACACCCTTTCGGAGGGGCGGTCTGCTGCCGGGACCGGGACCGGGGAACCAACAACAGAGGTGACGGATGAATTGGGAAAAATTGACCATCAAGGCTCAGGAGGCTATTGCCGAGGCACAGAAGAAAGCGGAGAGCTCTAATCATCAGATGATCGAGGGGGAGCACCTCCTTTACTCGCTCCTCACGCAGAAAGAGGGGGTCGTGAGACCGGTCCTCGATAAACTCGGGGCAAGCGCAGACGCGATCATATCGGAGCTGGACAAGGAAATGCAGAGAATGCCCCGGGTGGAAGGGGGCGCACAAGTTTATATATCTCCAAGGCTGAAACAGATACTCGATACGGCCTTTACCGAGGCGGAGAGGCTCAAAGACGAGTATGTGAGCACGGAGCACCTCCTCATAGGCGTGGCGGAGGTGCCGGAAGGACCCGCTTACTCCATACTGAAACGCCACGGGGTGACCAAGGACGGGATATACACGGTCCTCAAGGATATCAGGGGTTCACAGCGCGTAACGGACCAAAACCCCGAAGAGAAATACCAGGCCCTCCAGAAATATGCGAGGGACCTCACGGAAGAGGCGAGGAAAGGGAAGCTCGACCCCGTCATCGGAAGGGATGAAGAGGTGAGGAGGGTCATGCAGGTCCTCTCCCGGAGGACCAAGAACAACCCCGTTATCATAGGGGAGCCCGGCGTGGGCAAGACCGCCATCGTGGAGGGACTGGCCCAGCGTATCGTAAGCGGGGACGTGCCGGAGACATTGAAGGACAAGAAGGTCCTCGCCCTTGACCTCGGGGCCATGCTCGCAGGCGCGAAATACAGGGGCGAGTTCGAAGACAGACTCAAGGCGGTACTCAAGGAGATCGACGAGGCTGCAGGCACGGTTATCCTTTTCATAGATGAACTCCACACCCTGGTGGGAGCGGGAGGCGCCCAGGGCGCCCTGGACGCGTCGAACATGCTGAAACCGGCCCTCGCAAGGGGCGAGCTACGTTGCATCGGCGCCACGACCCTCGACGAATACAGGAAGTATGTGGAGAAGGACGCGGCCCTGGAAAGACGGTTCCAGCCCGTGGTGGTGGGAGAACCTTCAGTCGAGGAGACCATCGCGATCCTGAGGGGCCTCAAGGAACGGTACGAACTGCATCACAAGGTACGGGTCAAGGACTCCGCTCTCATCGCGGCGGCAACCCTCTCGCACCGGTATATTACGGACAGGTTCCTTCCCGACAAAGCCATAGACCTTATCGACGAGGCGGCGTCGAGGCTCAGGATGGAGATAGACAGCGTCCCCACGGAGATCGACGAGGTAGAAAGAAGAATCATACAAATCCAGATCGAGATCGAGGCGCTGAAAAAAGAGAAGGACCAGGCGTCAAAGGAGAGAAGGACAAAGCTCGAAGAAGAGCTTAAAGGCCTCAGCTCCGAGGTGGCGGAGAAGAGAAGCCACTGGCAGAAGGAGAAGGCCCTTATCACCGGCATAGGCGAGACAAAAGAGAAGATCGAAAAGGCCCGGATAGAGGCCGACGAACTGGAGCGCAAGGGCGATTTCGGAAAAGTCGCCGAGATCAGATATGGCCTTATCTCCTCTCTGGATAAGGAACTGCAGGAAAAGAACCAGCAACTCCTCGACCTGCAAAAGGACAGGAAGATGTTGAAGGAAGAAGTCGACGAGGAGGATATTGCCAAGGTGGTCTCCAAGTGGACGGGCATACCCGTTTCGAAAATGCTCGAAGGGGACATGGAAAAACTCGTAAGCATGGAAGAAAGGATGCACCGCAGGGTAATCGGACAGGACGAGGCGATCGAGGCCGTGGCCAACACGATCAGGCGGGCCAGGGCCGGTCTCCAGGACCCGAACAGACCTCTGGGCTCTTTCCTCTTCCTGGGGCCCACCGGCGTAGGCAAGACCGAACTTGCCAAGGCCCTCGCGGAGTTCCTCTTCGATGACGAGCAGGCCATTGTCCGTATAGACATGAGCGAGTTCATGGAGAAGCATTCCGTGTCCCGTCTGATCGGCGCGCCCCCCGGCTACGTAGGCTATGAAGAGGGCGGGTACCTGACCGAAGCGGTGAGAAGGAAACCCTATTCCATTATCCTCATGGACGAGGTGGAAAAGGCCCATCCCGAGGTGTTCAACGTGCTCCTTCAGGTCCTCGACGACGGCAGGCTCACCGACGGACAGGGCAGGACCGTTGACTTCAAGAACTCCGTCATCATCATGACATCGAATATGGGGAGCCAGTGGATAACCGAACTCGGCGGCAAGGATTATGAAGAGATGAAAAGAAGGGTCCTCGAGACGGTGACGGGTCATTTCAAGCCCGAGTTCCTGAACAGGATCGATGAAATGATCATCTTCCGGTCCCTCACCGAGGACGACATCAGGAAGATCGCCGACCTGCAACTCGGCTTCCTCGCCCTGCGAGTGGCCGACAGGGGTATCGATCTCTCCTTTACGGAAAAACTCAGGGCCCTGGTGGCAAAAGAGGGGTACGACCCTGTATATGGCGCGCGGCCCCTGAAGAGGCTCATCCAGAGAAAGCTTCAGGATTCCCTCGCCCTCAGGATACTGAAGGGAGAAATAAAGGAAGGCGACAAGGTAACGGTGGACGCCGACGCAAAAGGCAACGTAGTCTTCAAGACCGCCTGACAACAAGGGGGAAGGGGGCAATCCCCTTCCCCCTCTATCCTTCCCCGGTCAATCCCGCCCAAGTTTCTTCTTGACACCGGTGCCAGGATATTATAAATTTTCACATCAATTAGGCGCGTAGCTCAGTGGGAGAGCGCTACCTTGACACGGTAGAGGTCAGGGGTTCAATACCCCTCGTGCCTACCATTTTTTTGCCGATTTTCGGAAATCCTATTACGATAGGTTTCATCCCACAACCTCCAGCCTCTTCCCGACGCTCCTTCAAATATGTCCCGTGGGACACACCTTGTTCATCGTCACACCGCCATTGCGTGGGGTGCCGCAACCTTGGCGCGTACCGAAGGCATCATAACTCAACCTGACGATTCCCTGTTTGCTAAAACGGCGCCTCGTGTTATACTGCTGCTATGGACGGCAGGGAGCCCGTCGGAAAAGGGTATCCTTGCGCTCCGCCTGTCCGGAGTATCGGACGGCCCACATTGCAGTGTGATAAGATTGTGATGAAAGGATCACGATAGACTGAAACGGACGGAATGGAATCAGCCGTATGGATGGACTTAACAGTAGTGCGATCAATGGCTTTGGTAAATACGACCCATATGTCAAGGGCTTTTACTTCTCCCTTTCTGCTGCGAATCCGGGGTTGCAGGTTCGATTCCCGTTGGACGCGCTCAAAGCACGGCCACGGGGGCGATCTTTTGTCCTTGTCCAGGTTGGCGCTATCCCCTCTCAGTCTTGATATGCCGGGGCCGCCCCACCAGTGAGGAATACGAGCCGCCATGAATGCACCTGACTCAGACCCGACACAGGAACCCATCGACGCCGTCTACACATGGGTGAACGGCGATGACCCGGAGGTGCGGGCAGCCTTGGAGAGCCGGCGGCAAGGTCCCGTGGACGTGCACAGCTCGGGCGTCCGCCGTTTCCGGGACAACGGGGAACTCAGGTATTCCCTGCGTTCCCTGGAGCAGCACGCCCCTTGGGTCCGCAACGTCGTCATCGTCCATTCCGGAGCCCCACCCGCATGGCTGGACACAACCCGTCCCGGCCTGCGCACCGTGCGCCACGAGGAGATCTTTCCCGACCACGCCGCGCTGCCCACGTTCAATTCATGGGCCATTGAACTCACCCTGCACCTCATTCCCGGCCTCTCACGGCGCTTCCTCTATCTGAACGACGACTTCTTTCTGGTCCGGGACACACCGCCCGCGTGGTTCCTGCCCGCGGATGGCCCTCCGCGATTTTTCTTCGAGGACAATGCCATTCCGGTAAGGGGCGCCTCCCGGAACGTGACCGACCGGGCCTGTGCCCATACCCTCCGGTACCAGCCCTGGAAGGGATCGCGTCACAGCCCTGCACTGGCCCGTTCCCGCACCGGCTGGCGCCGGTTCCTGGGCATCGCCCCCTATCGCAACAAGACGGCCCATGTCCCCCAACTCTACGACCGGGACGTGATCTGCGATCTGGAGGCCCGTTTCCCCGCGGAGTTTCGTGCTACCCGGCATCACCGTTTCAGGGCGCCGGACGACCTGGCCCTGCAAATCCTGTACGCCTACACCGGACTGGCGTGCGGCCGGTTGCAGGCGGTCCGCCTGGACTGGGATTCACCGGACTTCCTTTTTGTCCGTCTAAGGGATGACCCGGAGTTGAGCAGGGGGGCCTTGGAGCGCCTGGAGCGAGAGCGGCCGAGATTCGCGTGCGCCAACGACGACGTGGTCTCGGAAGCCCCCGACCCGCCGGCCCTTGTCTACTGGAAGGAGGTCATGGCCCGATGCTGGCCCCGACCCTCCCGGTTCGAGCGGGGTCCGGCTCCATGACCGGCGGGAGTCGCCGCCGACTGCGCGCCCTTTCCATTCTGCTGGGCATGACAGGCTGGGGCTGGATGGCCCTGGCCCTGAGCGCCACCGTGGCGCAGGCTCTCATGGAGAACCTCATGGTGGTGGCCCTTATCCTCCTGGCCTATGCCCTCGGGATCCTGGATTTGGCGCGCCTCCCGGCCTGGCTGCCGCACCGGCCGGCGGACTGGGGAACGGCCATGGTGCTCGTGAGTCTGACGCTCCTGGGACTGGTGCGTTCCGGAACCCAGGCCACCGCTGCCTGCGCCCAGCACGCCGTGCTGGAATGGGTACGGGCGCGCATTCAGCGGCTGCAGGGGTACCGCATGCTCATGCTGCCGGCCTTGCCCCCCGTGGCCTTGAGTGAGGCCCATCTGATGATGGGGGACCATCTGAACAAAGCCACGAACTGGTGCTTCCACGGCGCGCAACTGGTCTCCTCCGCGCTGATCGCCGCCTCGTTCCTGCTCGCCCTGTTTCTGCTGGCCTGGAAGAACGCACTACTGGCTTCAGCCTGTCTGGCCGTGCTGGGCCTGTTGGTCAAGGGACTCAACCGCGCCATCCTGGCGCTGGCCGTTCACATCCCCCGACACCGGACGGTCCTCGAACAGGCCCTGGTGCGCATCAGCCGGAACCGCGTCCTCATCCGGGTCATGGACCTTCAGGAAGCGGAGCGCCGGCACTTCGACGATTCCGTCTTGGACTACTTCCGCTCCAGTTGCCGGACCTTCTGGCTGCGGGACGTCGCGACCGCCTTATTGCCTCTGCTCGGTATCCTCGTGATCGCACTCATGGTGGGAGTCAACGTCACATTCATCCACACTCCGCCCGTCACGCTCATGAGTTCCATCTACCTGTTCCTGGCCCTCACGCGCCGGATGGCCGGTGTCGTGGACAACGCCGGGGGGATGATACAGGCGCAGATGCCTTTCGACCGGGCGGCGGACCTGGTCTTTGCCATGGACGGACCGCACCGGGCACGGGCGTTCCGGGAGACGCCGACGGACCCTGCGGAACCCGGAAAGCTGCTCCGGCCGTCCGCGCCGCCTCCGGCGATCATCCTTCGTGGCGTGAGTTTCCGCTGGTCCGGGGCCCGGAACCCGATCTTCGAGGGCTTGGACCTGCACATCCCCGCTGGAAGCCGGTTCGGCATCGTCGGTCCCAACGGCAGCGGCAAGACCACCCTGCTCCACCTGATCCTGGGGCTGGAGGAGCCTCAAGCCGGGGAGGTCCTGGTAGGCGGGATCCCTGCCCGCGACTATGCGACCCTCGGTGGTCCCGTGTCCTACGTGGGGACGGAGAACCTGCTGATTCTGGGCAGCGTTCGGGACAACCTCGTGTACGGCGTGGCCGGGCGTCCGGAAGACGCCGACCTCCGCCGCGCTCTGGACCAGGTTGGGTTGGGTCCGTGGGTAGGCAGCCTGGCCAGGGGTCTGGATCACCCTCTTGGAGAAAACGAAGAAGGTCTCTCTTCCGGCCAGAAGCAACGCCTCTCCTTGGCCCGGGCCCTCCTGCGAAACCCCTCCCTGCTGGTGCTGGACGAAGCGTCCGCCAACGTCGATACCCGCTCGGAACTGGAGTTGGCCTGTCTGCTCGACACCATTGCCCCGACGTGCACCATCCTTATAGTCTCCCACAAGCCGGGAATCCTGTCCGGCATCAGCCATCGCTTCGAGCTACAGGAGCCGCTGCATGACTAAAGGACTTCACTACGTCTCCTTGAGGGGAAACACCGGATACTTCACCGCCGCCCGCCGCCTCATGCAGGCCCTGGCGCAGGCCGGCGTGAATCTCACCTGGACGCCCGTCTCCAGCGATTCCTCCCGACCGGGGCCCGATTTCTCTCCCGGAGCCGGCGACAAGGACCCGGGCCTGGCCCCCCTCTACCGTCGGGCGCTGGACTGCGACACCGTCCTGCTGCACACCCTGCCCGAGAATATGCCCTACTGGCTGGACCGGAAAGGGGATAAGCGCATCGTGGGCTACACGGTCTGGGAGACCGACGTCCTGCAGACCCACTGGGCGCCCATCCTAAACCGGCTGGACCACCTCCTGGTCCCCTGCATCTGGAATCGTGACCTGTTCCGGGACCAGGGCGTACGGGTCCCGATCAGCGTGCTGCCCCACCTGCCCGGGCCGGCTCACCCCGCGCCCCACGTCCGCTGGGCCGCCATCCCCGACGAGGATCTCGTCTTCTACTGCATCGAGACGTGGTCGATCCGCAAAAACCTGGACCAGGCCATAGTCCTCTTCCGCCAGTGCTTCACTGCCGCCGACGGCGTCCGTCTGGTCGTGAAGACCACCTCATGGCCGGAGGGGAAAGGGGTCCTGGACCGTCCCGCTTTCCGTCCCTTGCGGCCCTTCAGGTCCCTCTTGCGCCGATTGCCGCTTCCGCTGAAGAAGCGAACAGCCGAACTGTTGAGAGAGACGGCAGCTGCACGCCTGCGGAGCCTCGAAGCCCTCACCCCCGGGGGCGCCCCCGTGGACCTCGTCACCGACGATTTGACTTGGGCTGAAGTGGAGGGGCTGCACCAGCGGGGAGACTGCTACTTCTCTCTGACTCACGGCGAGGGCTTCGGGCTGGGTCCCTTCGACGCCGCTGCTGCCGGAAAGCCGGTGATCGTCACAGGCTGGGGCGGCGTGCTTGACTATCTGGATCCAACCCAGGGCGGCCTGGTGGACTCGGATCCCGTCCCCGCGTGGAACAGGCCCGAGAGCGGCTGCTGGGTCCAACCGAGGCTCTCCCACGCCGCTGCCCTCCTGCGCGCCTTTCGCGCCGATCCCGAATCGGCACATCGCAGGGCCGAGGAGGCCCGGACCGGCATACACGAACGCTTCGGAGCGGCCGCGCTCATCCCCTTCCTGAAGGAGATCCTCGGCCATGACTGAACTCCTCATCCCGAACCAGTACCTGTTCGTCTTCGGCCTGCGCCGCCAGTACAGGCCCTTCCACATCGCGCACTACCTCTGCATCGAATCGTGCTTCCAGGTGAACCGCCCCGACCGCATTCTGTTCTTCTACAAGCATGAGCCCTGGGGACCGTGGTGGGATCTCGTAAAGCCCAGACTCACCCTGGTGCGTGTCGCCTCGGACGCCCGCAGCTACGGGATCCGCTACGGGTGGCGCCACCGCGGCTGCCGCCGCTACCGATACGCTCATGTAGCCGACTTCGTCCGCCTCGAAAAACTGCTGGAGCTAGGCGGCATCTACACCGATATTGACACTTTGTTTGTCCATCCACCTCCCCCGGAACTGAGGGCCATGCCGTTCGTGCTGGGTCGGGAGAACGACATTGTGTGCCAGGCGACCGGCCGGACACTGCCCTCCCTCTGTAATGCCCTGATCATGTCCCGCCCTCGCGCCGAATTCGGCCGGCGCTGGCTGCAGGCTATGTCTCAGGCCTTCGACGGCTCCTGGAGCAACCACTCGACCCTCCTGCCCCAGCGCCTCAGTCTGGAGATGCCCCACGCACTCCACATCGAGCCGGCGCGCACCTTCTATCCCTACATGTGGACCCGGGAAGACCTACGCACCCTTCTGGAGGGCTGCCGGCAGGATACCACAGGCATCGCCAGCATCCACCTATGGAGCCACCTCTGGTGGGCCCGCGGCCGCCGCGACTTCTCCAACTTCCACCAGGGCCTCATGACCGAATCCCACATTCGGCAGGTGGACACCACCTTCAATCTGCTTGCCCGCCCCTTCCTCCCGTAGACAGGCGTCCAGCGCTTCAAGGGTAAAACCGGCGCGCACCAGTTGGAGGGCCCGAGCCGCCAGGGTCCTGCCCAGGGCGGGCTCCCGTCTCAGGCGGGCGCAGGCTTCGGCGAAGGCCGAGGGTGCATCCGCCACCAGGCAGTGGACCCCGTGTTCTACGGGCAATCCCTCCAGAGCCACGGAGGTAGCCACCACCGGGACCTGATGGGCGAAGGCCTCGAGCACCTTGATCCGGGTCCCGCCCCCGCAACGGATGGGAGCCACCACCACATCCGCCGCGGCATACTCCGGCCCCAGGTCTTCCACCCAACCCGCCCATGTCCAACGGTCGTCGCCTCGTGCAGGACGTCTCCAAGGGAACCGTGGCCGCGCGCCCACCACCCGCAGGCGCCAGGCCACGCCCGACGCATCCAGAGCCGGTGCGAGGTCTTCGGCAAAATGTTTCAGGGCATCCTCGTTGGGGAAGTAGCCCAGGGTCCCCACGAACAGGAGGGCAAGGCTGCTCCCGGGCGCTGTCACGGGCCGGACGGGCTTGAAGGGTACAGGAACAACGTTCGGCAGGACGCCGACCTGCGTGCCGGGAAAACGCCGGGCGAGGGCGGCCGCGTCCGCGGATGAGGCGGCAAAGACTTTCTGAACCCGCGGGAGGAAGAAGTCCTCCACGCACCGGTACATCCGGGCTTCCCGCAAGCACAATAAGGCCTGCCTGCGCTCTCCTCCGCGACGGTGCGCCAAGGCCATGGATAGACGGGCCTTTGATTCCAGGTCGTCCATGTCCAGCCAGGCGGCGGCCAGGGGAAAGCGACGCATGAGAACCTGCGCCGGCGGCGACATGTAGAGGCGGAAGATGTGGATCCGGTCGAAGGGCTGGGAGCGATTCCAGGCCCGAGTTTTCCAAAGGTGGTCCAAAGAGGCCATCTCCCCGGCGAGGGCGTCGCCGCGCCGGCGCCGCCACCGCCACCACAAACGATAGCTCCAGCCCGTGTGCGGGGTGCGGGGGACAATCTCGATGTCCCGGCACAGGCCACTCAGGGAAGCGGGAATCCGAGCCTCGCCCGGATGGGGCAAAAACAGGAGCAGGTGTACGGCGTGGGTCCGGGCCAGGACCGTCAACTGGTGGTAAGGCCGCATGCATACGCCGGGCCCGAAGGGGGAGGGTACCGTCCCGCAGACGAAGAGAAGGGAGGGCCGAGCGCTCTGCACTCCGGCTCGAAAGGGGGGTGCGGCGCGGACCGGGCGCCTCCATGGCCGTACTCCCGCCCGGGCCAAGCGCCTTCCCACCAGGAAGCAGACGGCGCGGACGGCGAAATCAGGCCGCCTCAACACGAGACGAATGATCTCGGGATTGCGCCACGCGCGCCGGGCGCGGTGCAGGGCTCCAACACGAACCTTGAAGGCAAGGCAGGGATATTTCCCCTCCAGCGCCTTCAGCATCAGGGGAAGGTGGGGGGTAATGGAAAGCATCGGCGCGCCGTCCGCTATCAGCTTGCGCCGGGCGGCGGAGGTCTGGTCCGGATGCTCGCGGACCGCCACGAAAGCGCGCTCCGCGAGTGCCGGGGGGCGCGTCGCACGGAACAACTCCAGCCAGAAGAGGGTGTCCTCGCCGAACCTGAGATGCGTGGGAAACCGGCGAGGGCCGATCGCCTCCCGGCTCACCAGGCAGGACCCGACGGCGACTCCCTGGGTGAGCAGGGCAGATACAGGGTCCTTCCGGTAGGCCCGGAGATTGAAGCCGGTGATCAGGTCCCGGGGATAGGAGGTACTCCGGCCGTCCTGGAAGCGCAGCGCGCGGCCCAGGACCACCTGGGCGCCGTCCTCGCGGGCCGGCAGAGCCTTGAAGCAGCGCTCCAGAAAGTCCACGAACAGGATATCATCGTCATCCAGGAAAAGGATCCAGTCCCCTCTGGCGACCCCCAGCCCCACGTTCCGGGCATGGCCCGTTCCGTGGTTCCGGTCCAGTGCAATGAAGCGTACGCAGTCGTGCAGTGTCGTGAGGCGCACGATGGCCTCCCGGGCGTCCGGGTCCGAGCCGTTGTCGATCACCAGAATTTCAAGGGGCGGCAAAGTCTGGTTGATAGCCGACAGGATGGCCTCACGCAGGAAGGCAGGCCGGTTCCGACTGGGGATGATGACTGAGACCGTGGGAAGAGCCATTGGCGGCGTCAATCGGTCAGCCGTTGACTGTTGTGCCACGTCGTGGACACTCAGGCTGCTCAGCGTGATTTGCACTCCGATTCCTCAACTTTCTTCTCCCGGAAAGGTTTCAGTTTCCGTTCTTAACACCGATAGTCGCCGCTATGCATTCCATCGCGGCATCTGATGGAACTGAGACGCATTCTCCGGGGATATTGAATTGCAGATCACTCCTAACAGAGTGTATGACATGCCGCTTCTTCCGAACCTTATTATACCGCATGTTTGCCGCTTATGTCACTAGCCCCAACAATGCAGCAAGTTTACCGAACAGGCAACCGAATCCTGTCACCCAGGAAGACCTTGCTCTTTATCCCCAGATGACTGCTGTTCATGTAAAGGATGTCTTTCTCGTGCATGGCGGAACAGGCCTTGTCATCACAGAAATATGGAACCAGATCGACCGTCTTTACGTTCGGGTACTGCTTGATGGACTCAGCAACAATTCTTCTATATACTTCCTGGCGAGCATCAACGGTCTTCCTGTCGATAACGCATGATTCTGCGGCCCTATCCCGGACGCACCTCCTTGGACTAAAATCAAGCTCGGGATAATCGAGCAAGATGATTACCTCTTTTCCCGCATCCCTTAATTGTCGGAGGGTATTCTTTAAACCAATCTCAAACATCCTGTCCCGATCTTTCACCTCCGGGTTATCGATTAACCTGATTCGATAGTAATCACTGTCCATCTTTGCTCCAAAATCGACCCCGCTTTGCGTCGCGGCAAAACGTCCCGCAAGTATTACATAACGAATGTCCGGGTTGTGCGTAATGTACTCCATGATCCGGCGCGTGCTTTCAGGGCAGACCGGGGAATTATCCCTCTCGATGCCCAGGAACGGGACACAACCATTCCTTCCGAAGAGAACTACGTCAATATTGCGTTTATTTAAACTGTGCCGGATTGCCCAGAATACCACCTTTGCGTGCGAATCGCCGACAAGGGCGACCGAAGGCGTGCCCGAAACATTGGACATCTGGCAAAAACTGTCCTGAGCGAAGGGGTATATCGACCTGCACTCGGCGCGATTCTCCTCCTGTCCGGGCTCGTCTATGGTGAACGCGGCTTCGTCGAAGCGCATATGCGTGACGGGATTGATGTATCCCTTCAGGCCGAGGCATGCCGTTGCAACCATGAGGGCACAAAGAAAAACTGTCTTGACGGGGCGGACCCGGCCGAACCTGAGAGGCCGTTCGATCAGCACATATGTTATGCACGCCAATAAGAAGCCCGCCGATATAAGGGCAATACGCATCCCCTTTGGCGGCGTTCCTGCATAGCAGATGTGGGCAAACGACAACAGAGACCAGTGCCATAAGTAGAATGGGTAGCTGACCAAACCGATCCCAACCAGAACATTTCGTGACAGTATGCGGCGGTTTATCCAGGCCCCGGATCCGGCAGCTATGACCAGGCAAGTACCCAGAGTCGGGAGCAAGGCCCACCAACCGGGATAATTCTTCTGCTCCCCGATCATGAAGAAGGAGGCCATAATCAGTAGCAGTCCCAACCAACTCGCCGCGTCCGGTGCAATCCTGTAAAGGTTCACGGTCGCGCCCTTGCCCCCGGAGGACAAAGGAATGACGGATCGAATCCCCTTGCCTTGAAACGCCGGACAGGCGAGAAGGGCGCCGAGAGAGAGCTCCCATAAACGGGTTGGAAGCAAATAGAACGTGGCCGCGGGATTGACCTTTATGAGCACAACGTTGAACAGGAAAGACAGCGACACCGTGGCCAGCAAACCCCATGGCATGAGTTGTTTGTGCTTGCGCGTAAGAAGAAAAACGATAAATGCCGGCCATATTATGTAGAATTGTTCCTCAACACCGAGAGACCAGAGGTGCATGAGGGGCTTCTCTGCCACTGCTCTGTCGAAATACCCGGTTTCACGCCACAAAACCATGTTCGTTATGAAACCGGCTCCGGCAACGACATGCTTTGCCAGTATTTTGTATTCATGCCACAGCAGCATGAACCACCCTGCTGCAAGGCAAGCCAATAATATCGTAATCAAGGCCGGAAAAATGCGCCGGATTCTCCGTCCATAAAAATCGGTATAACGAAAGCGATTGTTCCCTGTCTCTCTCACAATCAGAGAAGAGATCAGGTAGCCGGAAATAACGAAGAAGACGTCAACTCCGGCATACCCTCCTTGCGCAAGGGCGGGAAAAGCGTGAAAACAGACTACGGCCAGAACTGCTATCGCACGAATGCCATCGATATCAGGACGATAATCAAAAGGGGTGTTTGAATTCACGGTTAGATAGTCAATACCTGGTCTCTCCTCAATTCTTTACGGAGAAGAAGTCAGCCTAGTGTACTCCGTTTTCCTCCGTGATTCCACCAATTCCATTCTCTTTGACGCGCAATGAGAGAATGCCTTTCATGGTACGGGGTTCAGCAGGGGCGCAGCTTTCCGTTATCAAGAGCGTCTCCATGGGGAATTCCGAATGACGATAGAATCGGGGGAAGCTCTTGCCTACCAAGGATTCAAGAAACCATGAAGTGTTTCTTCCCGGGCGCAGGTGATTGCCCGGCCTGATAGCTCCCGGCGTTGAACACAGGGTTTCGAGGCGAGCATGATTGATGGTCCCATCCTCCGGGCCTGTCATCGGCCTTGTCTTATTCCTTTCACCTCAATATTATATGCAGTTTCTCTTTCGATTCAATGCTTTTTTGCGCCCTTCTCGGCGGAAAGAAAAGAATGGTAAGGCAGACTGTTGGTCCCGCAATTTCGTAGTGGAGAAACTCGGTCAGTACAGGCATGTCCTCTGTCACCGCGTACTCCATAGTGCCTGAGTTGCTGCACCCTCCGGAAGATGCCCCACCCTTCCCTCATTCATCAGGAAAGACGGGGTTTATATGACACGCTTGGAATCAGGAAAAGGAGACGTCCCCGAAAATCCCTGGAAGGAAACATAGGGGGCCATCCGGCTATGCCGTGGGGAAGAAGCGATATATTTGCTGACGCGAGGGGCGCGAGCAGCGTATAATTCACCCATGCCGTCGGTATATTGCCGACCTGTTAAAGGATCGGCGGATTTGGAGGTCTTTCGTGAAAAAGAATAATCCCGTAAAAAAAGCCCCCGGAAATGAACTAGAGGCCCTTATCAGGGAAGTGGCGGCCCGGTCCGAAACCCCCTTGAACAACCTGCTCTTCGAACCGCCCTGCGTGGGAATCGCCACGTTCTTCCGCCTGCCCTGCACGGACGATCCGAAAGGGTTGGACATAGCCCTTGTGGGCGTCCCCTACGACGGGGGATTGACCGGCCGCACCGGGACAAGGGAAGGGCCCCGTGCCGTCCGCGACGCCTCCTGCCTGGTGGGCGGCTACGACCACCAGTTGAAGTTGATACCCCAGGTAATCTGCAAATGCGCCGACGTGGGGGACGTGCTTTTCCGCAACCGCTACCACCATGAGAAGGCGATCAAGGAACTGGAATCATATTACCGCCGCCTCGTCGGCACAGGCGCGGTGCCTCTCACCTGCGGCGGGGATCATTCCATAACCTATCCTATTCTGAAAGCGGTGGGTGCGGCGGGCCCGGTGGGGCTTATCCATTTCGACTCCCACTGTGACACCGGGGGCTCCTCCCATGGAAGCAAGTTCCACCATGGGGCCCCTTTCCGGCAAGCCGTGGAGGCCGGTGTTCTCGATCCCCGGCGCACGGTACAGATAGGGATACGGGGAAGATCGGAACTGCTCTGGTCCTTCTCCTATGAGAGCGGTATGCGGGTGATCCACGTGGAGGATTTCTACGAAATGGGGTGGAGGAAGGTTGTCGAGGAAACCCGGCAGATCGTAGGCACGGGGCCGGTATACTTGAGCTTCGACATCGATTGCCTTGATCCCGCCTATGCGCCCGGTACCGGCACACCCGAGGTGGGCGGGATAACCAGCTTCGAGGCGCAGCAGATGATCCGGGGTCTCAGGGGATTGAATTTCGTCGGCGCGGACCTGATGGAGGTCTCGCCTCCTTTTGACAGCGGGGATATCACGTCCCTTGCGGGGGCGGATCTTCTGTTTCGCATATTCTGTGTGGTCGCCGATGCCGTGGCCGCGCGGAAAGGGACAGATTCAATGTGACGTGAAAGCGAGGGCGAGCCTCTATTCCGGCGACGGTTCGAGTCCGAGGTCCCGGATCATTTCTATGTCGAGGGCCGGGTCCCTTCCGGGAGTGGTGAGGTAGTCGCCTGTCATGAGGGAGTTGCAGCCCGCCACGATGCCGAGAGGCAATAGCTGTCGGAGGTTATATTCTTTTCCCCCGCAAAGTTTGATGTCTTTGTCGGGCAGGATGAACCTGTAGACGGCGATGGTGGTGAGAAGTTCCATGGGACTTACCCGGGGCACGTATGCGAGGGGCGTGCCGGGTCTCGGGTTAAGGATATTGAAAGGCACGGAATCGACATCCAATTCCTTCAGGGTCAGGGCGAACTCTATCCTCTGCTCCATGGTCTCGCCCATGCCGATAATACCCCCGGAGCAGGTGGAGAGGCCCGCCGCTTTCGCGGTCAGGACTGTGTCTATATCCTCCTGGTATCCGTGGGATGAGCAGATGTTGTCGAAGAAACTCCGGGCGGTCTCAAGGTTATGGTGGTACCGGTAAAGGCCGGCGCTTTTGAGGGCCGAGGCCCTTTCCGTGTCGAGCATACCCAGGGAGACGCACGGCTTGAGGCCCATGCGGGCAATGTCCTCTATGGCTTCGTAGATCTCGGACCACTCTTTCTCGTCCTCAACCCTCGTGCCGCTCGTAATGATGCCGAACATGTGGGCGCCCTCTTCTTTTGCCTGCCTCGCCCTGTCGAGAATAACGTCCCTGCCTACAAAGGGGTATTCAGGTGCATCGGTGCAGTAGTGAGCCGACTGGGCGCAGAACCTGCAGTTCTCGCCACAGAGACCGGATTTGGCATTTACGATCCCGCAAAGGTTTATGTGTTTACCCTTGAAGTGTTCCCTTATTTCGGAAGCCGCTGCAATAAGGAGGAACGGATGGACCCGCCCTGCCTCACGAAGCGCCCCGGCTTCATCAAAACCGATGTTCCGCGACTTGATCGCCTGTTCCGTGAGTACCCTTATGGTTTTGTTCATGTGACGTCCTTTTCTCCTTAAATGCTGAGTGTGTCCCTGTCTACAGTCACTTTCCCTATGGAGTTGAGCGTAGCGGCGTTGTCTCCCGATTCTATGGTAATGGGAAAAGCGTCGGTCTTCCCGTAGAGGGCCATGAGGTTCCCCGCGACCTCCAGGTCCTCCGCCCGGGGCGCGCCTGCGAGAAGGCCCGTGGGGCCTTTGAACCCGACAGGGGTGAGGAGCACATGGGGCGGCATGTGGGCGGCGTTAAGCCTCCCGTTTTCTTCCTCGTTCCTGCCCAGGATGAGCTTCATGTCCGGCCTCAGCCTGAAGTGCCTGCCGATCTTCAGGAGGGTCACATCCCTCATGGTGAACCCTTTTTCAAAGGCGAAGAGGTCCTTCATTCTCCGGGCAAAAACAGGGTCCGTGAGGAGACAGCCTCCCCCGGGGCAACTGAACTCCTTGAGGCTCATGGCGTCCACAAGCTCGTACTGGGTCTTTCTCCCCCGTCCGGCGATATCATAAAGTTTTTCTCTGTCCACGATGCCCTCGATCTCGGGCAGGGTGGGAGGAAAATGCTTTGCAGACAGGGGCCTCAGCATCAAACCTTCAAGGCCGCTCTCCCTTTCTATGAGTCTGATGGTTTCTCTCCTCTGGGACATGGGCCTCTGGCCCAGCACCTCTCCGGTGATGACGAAACTCGCGCCCGTCTCCTCCATGAGCTTTCGCGCCTCTTTGAGCATGAATATGCGGCAATCGATGCAGGGGTTCATGGCCCTTCCATACCCGTGTCCGGGTGAACGGACGATTTCCAGGTAATCCATGCCTTTGAGTCTCACCAGAACCTCCACGTCAAGCTCGCGGGCCGTCCTTACCGCCTGGAGCCCGCAGCCCTTGTCCCCCTTCGTGCAGGTGCAGAAGGGTGAGGTAAAATGGAGGGCAACGACCTCTATGCCCTGCTCTTTGATGATTCTGGTGGCGAGGATACTGTCGAGTCCGCCCGACAGGAGAGATATGGCTTTCCGTTCCATCGGGTTTCACTATACCAGTTCCACGAGCTATTGTCAACTGAGTCTATCGTTCTACTATAGTTTGTAACAATGAGGCCGACCCGTTTCGGGTTCAAATCCTGTCGCCCCCCGGGAGCGCCGTCTGGTCCCTCGTGACCTGATTCAGTATCTCATCGTGGAGCACTTCCACGAGATGTTCCCGCAATCCAATGAAGCCGGGGTCGCTACGAGGTCATGGATCTCCTTCCGGGAACGATCCACGCTGATCCGGACATGAATATTGTGAAGACCGGAGAGAAAAGTAGCCCACGGAGGGTACCGTTGGTAAGAAGGGTGAGGGACGGACGGGTACCCGCGGCATCGAACAGGTCTTTGAGGCGGGGGGGCAGAGAAGGACCTCGCCCCCGCTCAAGGTGATATTCATCGCTCCCATGTCCACGGCCTCATCGATCATTCCCCGGAGGATGTCCGGGGGGAAATCACCACTTCCCGTGTCCGTGTAGTAACAGTGACGGCAGCGGAGGTTACACCTGTCCGTCACGTAGACGAAGAGGCTCTTCAGCCGGGGGGCCGGGGAATCGTCTTCTTTGCCGGGAGGCTGGTACACGGTGAATGAAAAACAATTCCTTGCGGTTTCCATGATTGTACCGGAGACACCCCGTCAGTTGACCGGGCTGCACGCCATAGCAGGGCCTATCTGTTCCGGAAGCTCCTCGCTCATAGGGATAATGGTTGCAGAGGGCACATAGCCCGGGCCCCGGAAGAGGGAACTGCATTTTGAGTGTACCCGTTCTTTTCGCGCCTCATGGGACGTGAGGATGGCCGGCAGGAAACAGGTCCACCGGCATCCGGTCCCGTGAGGGAGGCTACTTTCTTACGACGGCTACGGGGAAATCCTGGATGGTCTGGGGCTTCGTGGTGGTGGGCGTCTGCTGCCCCTCCGTCAACTCCTTGACCCGTTCGGAAAGATAGAGATCGAGCATGTTGATGCTGATCTTCCCTTTCTTCGTGTAGTCCGCCCTGCCGTTCAGGGCCTCCACGAGGGCCTTGGTAAAGGCGCCGTTATTCCATTCAGGCCTTTCGAGGGAGAACTGTCTTCCCGTGGAGGAAGCGAAGACGACCGCTCCGTTCTCCGCGCTCGACAGCTCGTTGGCGATATTGGTCACATCCCCCAGCGCCTTGCGGGTCCCCATCACGTTCCCCGAATGGCAGGTGTCCACAAATACGAGGGTCTTGCCCGCAAGATTGGCGATGGTGTTCTTTATGTCCCCGTAAGGGACGCCCGTGCGCTTTATGGCGCTCTTGTCGAAATTGGTGGGAATGAAGTAATAGACACCCGTATTGTCGTTAATACCGTGGCCTGAGAGGAAGACCATGGCCACGTCTTTGCTCGTGGTGGACTTCTGTATCCATTCAAGGCCGTCGAGGACAGCGTCTCTCGTTGCCGTGTCGTCGGTGAGGAGCCGCACATCCACATCCCTGTAAAGTGCTCCCTTCTGGGCCTTCATGGCTTCCGCAAAATCCCGGGCATCCTTTGCCGCATAACGGAGCTGGTTTTCCGGGGGGAAGTTGACATATTTCCCCACCCCTATGGCGAGGATGTAGAGTTTGGGCAGGATGACGAATTCATCCCTCTGGGTCCTTCCGAGCCACCGCACCCGGATGGTTGCAGGCTCGCTGCTCGCGAACCTGTTCGACGCGATAATGGATATCTGCGAATCTTCAGGGGGTATGGCCACGGTCACAAGCCTCACGTTCGGTGCGCCTGAAGCCGCGGGAGTCCCCTCCTTCTTTGCGGAAGCCGCCGGACCTTCCCTGCCCGGTGCCTGGACCTGTCCCGCCGGCCCGCCCGTATTGTCTTCTTCCACGGCCAGGTCTCTCACCGAGGCCACGGGGCGCCCGTTTACGAGGGCCCTCACCTCCGTAACCGCTTCGCCCGAAGGGGACCGGACAGTGAATCGCACGGGAATCTGGGGCGTTGAGGCGACCACGTTATCCGAGGGTGATACAATGCTCACCACGGGCGGCAGTATCTTCTGCACTGATACCGCCTCGGCCTGGCCCTTCTTCCCTGATTCCTGGTTGGCGATCTTGATCGCCTCCCTCTCATCGAGGGTCTCCACTACCTTTTCTATGATGTCGGGCCTGTAATAGGCTTCCCTGAACCGGGAAACGGGGAAAAAGTCGGATGCCATGTCGGGGCTGTTATTCACGTGCCAGCCGATAAGCTCCTCCGCTCCGGCGGAGGCCTCGTAGTAACCCAGGGGGGTCCACAATATCCACCGTTTCATATCCCCGTGGGGAAAGAAGTTCAATATGTTTACCCCGTCCTTCATGCGGTACCACCTGATGATGCCATCCCCGAAAAATACCGCCGCAATCCGACCGTCCCCCGAAATGTTCATGGCCCATGGGGTCGAGGGGGCGACGACACGCCATAACTCCGCGCCCGACATGTCGAAGGCGCGCAGGTTCCAACTCGTCCCGAGAAGGAGGCGGCTCTTGTCGGGCGACACGGCGAAGCTCCTTGAAAGTTCATACTGGTCAAGCTTGAGGGCGACCCCTTTCAGCTTCGGTTGGTACGAGTCCTCCCAGTCAACAAGGCCGATGGACTCTCCCGGGGTGAGCGAAGAATGAAGGTCCCCCGAATCACGCTTCCCGTCGTCCGGTTTCAGTATCTTGAGAAGGCGCTCCGTGACGGAGAACTGCCCCGAAGTCCTGTCGAGGACGTTATACTCGAAACGCACGACGAAGCCGTTCCGGGAAAGAAAAGAGCCGTCCCTGTTTCTGTAGTCCGCTATGGCGGGGTTTTTTCTCAAACCCGGCTCATCATGGGCATTGAAGGTGCCGAAGGCCGGGGCTGCGGAAACGTACGCAATACCGCCCCCTGTAAGAGGCACGATATCCATGATGCTGTGGAGTATGCCGGTAAGCCTGTAAGCCCCGCCCTTTCCTTCCCGCCCCCACCTGCAGATAGGGAACTGGCCTTCTGCCTGGAACTTCCCGCCCCCATAGAGCATCTGTCCATCCCGGGACCATGTGACGACTTCCAGGTTGCCGTTATCCGCGAATCCCGTGTCGGGCGCGTAGAGGTACGCGAGGTCCTTTCCCGAGAGCACGTCTATTTTCGTCGTGTCGTTGAAGCCCACCGCCACTTTCGACCCGTCAGGGGAAAAACCGGCAAAAACAGGCTTCCTGCCCCCTGTTCCGTTCACCTTTGCCACAAGTTTGAAGGCGCTGTCATAGAGGCGGATGGACCCGTCATAGGACGTGGTGACGAGGCGGTTTTGCCCGTCGAAATCCGCTCCGAAGCACTCGTCGCCGTAATTCCCGTCCTCCGCCACGAGGGCATTGTCGGAAGTCCTGTATACACGGAATCCGTTCTTCCCCCCGAGCATGGCCACGAGATACTGGCCGTCCTTTGAATATCTGAGGTGGCGGATCACGTTGATGATGTCCGGTATCCTGCCCTTGATCCTCCCTGTTTCGCGATCAATGACATAGATGTTATGGAATATGTCGCCGCCCATGGTCCAACCCCCGCACGCGATAGTGCTGCCGTCCGGAGAAAGGGCGACGGAATAGATGTTTCCCTCGTATTGAGCACCTATGGGAGGTCTCACCACCCTGAGGAGATTCCCCGAAGCGAGTTCCCATACGCGCAGCGTCTTGTCATCGGAACCCGTGACGATATACCTGCTCTGGGCGTCCACCGCCATCCGCCTCGCAAGGGAGGTGTGCACTCCTGTTTCGATGCGGAAGATCGGTTCTCTGGAGAGGTTGTTAGGGGGTTTTGCTGTGTAAACCGTTGTCCCCATGGAGTATGTCCCGAGGAGTGTCGCTACCGAAACGATGAAGCATATCAGACCGATCCGTTTCTTCATAACCCGTCCTGTCCCCCTTAAAAATGGATACAACCAATGCCGAATTTTAACTTCCCCGCACGAATCATGCAAGCACTAAGTTCTAAACCTCAATGATTTACATATGTCCGCCAAATATAAGATGAAAAAGGACCAAAAACGCCCGGCGGCCCCAGGTCGTGGGACGTCGCATTTTCTTGACAATCCTGCGGGTCTTGAATACAATTTCCCTGCTCAAGTCTTTCACAAAATGAGGAGGTAACATGACGAAGCAAGGGTTGGCAGTGCTGTGTATGGCTACGGCGTTGTTGGTCGGATTCGGATCGGGCGACGCGGGCGCGGGTGAACCCGCCGGGGCCAAGGCGCTCTTCTTCAGTGGAGAGGGAACGACCATGGCATCCTCGGCGACCGCCCCCCAGCGGCGGCAAACTGTGGCCCGCGCCACGACACCCTCGAACGTGAAGTATATGGGTATCTCCTATTGGATAGACCGCCTCGGCAAAGACGGAACAATGCGGAGGGTCGGCTCCAAAACCGTGTTCAGACAGGGCGACCGGATCAAGGTCTCCCTCAAGAGCAACAGGGAAGGCTACCTGTACGTGATCAATCTCGGATCCACCGGGTCCTCCACCGTACTCTTTCCCAATGCGCGAACTCCCCAGGGGGACAACCGCATCTACCCGGACCAGACCTACGAGATACCTCCCACGGGCTTCTTCCGGTTTGACGAAAATCCCGGAGAGGAGACGCTCCTCGTCATGCTGTCGCCTACCCCCATGGACGGAGGCGCGCCTCAGTTCAGCCCTCCGGACCGGATGACCGCGTCAGCGCCTCTTCCTCCGTCTCCGCCTGCCGAGGGGCTCATGACACAGCCCACCGCCCAAGCCCCCCAGGCTGCTCCATTCCCCGACAACACGGCGTCCTTACAGGAGCCTCCGCCCGAGGGCATGCAGATGCAGGGCATGCAACAAGGCATGCAGCAGGATATGCAGGGTATGCAGATGATGGCAAACGCCGGGGATATGGGCTCCAAGGGATTGCCGAGAGGGGCAAAAGACCTCATGATCGAGGAACTGACCACAACCGCAAGCACCAGGGCCGTAAGCCGCAAGGACCTGTTCATTGAGGAAGACTCGGGCCCGAACCCCGCGTCCTATGCCGTGGCCCCTGTATCCACCCTCCAGCAGGGCGGGAGACTCATTTCCCTCAAGATCAGTCTGAAACACAGATAAGGAACAGCGCCGAAAAGAGTGCCGAGTCAAGAGGTCAAGGATGGGGGGGGGCGGTGCAAGCCCCCTCGTAAAAAGGCAACGGGCCTTGTGGTTGCGGGCCGGCTGCCGCAACGGAACTAATAATCTCAGGAGGATTTCCATGAAGAGGGTGACAAACCTGTCAAACCTGTTGTTGGCCGTACCGCTTCTTATGCTCTGCCTTGCCGGAGCGGCATGTGACAAACCGAAGAACGACGCCGCCGGTCCCAAACCGGAGGCAGCGCAGCAGGCCGTTCAAGGCGCACCCACCGCCTCGGGTGCACCGGCTCCCGCGAGCGCAGTACCCATGGAGGCAAAGCAGAACCTCCAGCAGGGTCTCTCCTATGTCTCAATCGCCAAGGGAAATCCGGGCGCAGCCGCTGAAAACTACGAAAACGCCCTCCGGGAATTCTCGAATGCCATAGAGAAGTATCCTGATTACACGGAGGCTTACGGCAATCGCGCCGTTATCTATATGCAGCAGAAGAAGTTCAACAAGGCCATGGACGACCTCAAGAAGGCGGAATCGATCAATCCCGACGACAAGAACGTTCAGTACAACTTCATCGCATGGTACTCGCTCCAGAATCAGGTTGACCGCGCCCTCGATTCCCTCGACAAGACCCTCTCCCTCGGCTTCTCGGATTATGACGCCCTGAGGGCCGATCCCGACCTGAGAAACGTGCGAAACAGTCCGGAATTCAAGAAGGTTTGCGAGAAATACAAAGTTTTCCTCAAGTGAGACGGAGGACATGCGGCACCCAGGCGCAAAGAGGCCGGATAAGGACAATGTTTTTTGCGGACAGAAACGTGTCCCGGGGATGTTCTTAAATTCACGAACCGCTTGGACCCCAAAATCTTCATTTCACGAATACCGGGGGGACCATCCCAAACTTGCTTTCTTTAAAATCAAGACCTTATCAATGGCCGGGTTTTTGGCACCGTAAATGCAGCTTTTTGGGCAGAAGTTAAATAAAAGAACAGGAGAAACGATATGAAGAAAGTTGTAATGTTTGTTTTGGCAGTACTTATCGGCATCGCATTTGTGTCCACAGGTTTTACGCAGGACAAACCCGCTGCAGCCCCGGCTGACAAAGCAGCAGTAGCAGCACCTGAGAAAGCAAAAGAAGAAGCTCCTGCAAAAGAAACCAAGAAAGCAAAAAAGGCAAAAAAAGCCAAAGCAAAAAAAGAAGCAAAACCGGCTGAAGAGAAAGCAGCAGAGCCCGCACCCGCGAAGTAAGACCGTATGTCCAGGTGGGAGCTACCCGCTCCCACCTTTTTTTGTCTTTTCCGCACTTTCTCCTCCTTCGACTGCCCGGCTTTGCGCATCGGGCGCCTGTCTTCCTCTCAGTTACGAGACAGCATGATATCACGGCAAGCCGTAGGAAGTGCCGATATTCCGCGAATGTGACCCGCCATATCACGCCGGTTAGGACATCTTTGCCTCCCCATAGCGGACAATAACGATTGACATCGCTATGTTCTTTGGTATATAACGGGTACAGAGGCAACTCGGTCGGCGAATATTGTCGGGCCATGAGCCCCATGCATGGAGAAGGAAGGAAAAGGCGGGTCGATTACGGGCACGAAAGCCCGGCCCAAAAATAAGCCGTCGATTGAAAGGAGGATGTCGTGGCACCAACCATCACTTACAATGGCCATCCCGTACAGATTGTCCGGGTCTGGCCCGCACGCAACGTTATCGAGCAACCCCTGCTTACCGTCCGGTCATTGAAGACCGACCGGGAATGGGTGGTCTGGGGGTATGAACTTAAGGGGGATCACAACGTCATCAAACTGGGCGTCGAAAGGGCGGAGCGTCGGCGGGAGCAAACCCACAGTTAGCCCGGTCACGAGGAACACGGTCGGCGACCGGCCGGTTCCTTGCCCCGTTACCATGATCAGGCATGCCTTCTCATGACCGGTCATCCATCCATGTCGCATTCTCCGGCGAAAGGGTGAAACCCGTCCGGCGCTTTTCGCGGACAGAGAAGGGCGTCCTTACCCCAATTTGCACCTGCGGCGGGGAATCCGCGCCGTGCCTTGCACGTCAGATTGCCTCCCTTTTCAGGATCAGGTTCCGTTTTTCCAGCACGTGGCGCCTCGCGATCTTCTCCACCCTTTCCCTGTCGCCTCTCAGCATCGCTTCAGCCAGCGCCCTGTGAGCCTCCAGGAAGGGGCCGACCTCGTCCATGGAGTTTCTCTGCGGGGTCCGGCGCCGTGTGATATGGTCGAGAAAGGTGGTGATCAACTTGTAAAGCACCTCGCTTCCGGCGGCCCGGTAAATCATTTCATCGAAATCGGCTTCGAGGTCCGTCACGCTCATGAGGTCTCCCTTTTCCAGGGCATGCATGGAGGCATTAATGTTCCCGAGGAGGGCGGCGAGCAATTCCTCCGTGACGTGCTCGCATGCGAGGTAGGCGGCGTAGCTTTCGAGGGCGGCTCTTACACCGAAGGCCTCCCGGATGTCATCGTCGCCAACCTTTCTCACGACAGTGCCCCGGGTCGGGAGTCTCTCCACAAATCCCCGGTGTTCAAGCCTCTTAACCGCTTCGTGCACAGGCGCCCTGCCCACCTGCAGCTTCCGGGCCAGCCTCTGCTCCACGAGCCTCTGTCCCGGCATGAGATCCCCTTTCACAATGGCGTCTTTCAGGGTCTTGTAGACAACCTCCGCAATCGACTTCTTCTTTTCCACAGGCCGGATGCACAAGAGTGCTTCTTCCTTCCCGGTTCGCGCCGGCGTCTCCGGCCCGTTTTTTTCCACAATGTCCCCCATCCGTTCCTCTTTTCCATCCATCTTCGCCTGTTTCCCACGCCGCCCTTCAAATGTGGGGCCGCCTCGAGACCCCGGTCGCTTCGGCGGCCCACATTATGAAAAGGAGGTACCAGGAACAATGCCCATTGCCGGTATGCGCAACGGGTACTCCTCCGGGCTCAGCCCGTTCCCGGAGGACCACGCACGCAGGACTATGAAGCGGGCCACAGCCCACGCTCACATATGCGTCCATACCGTTATATACGTTAGGTAATAACACGTTGTCAAGCTTTTTTTGTACCCTGCCAAGGGATAACCCTTTACCGTTGTCTTTGTTTGATGACAACTTCCACCAAATATCCATAAATTACTTGACAATTCGTTGTTGTGTATTATATATAACGATTCAGCGTTATGATGATGTAGTTATAACGGATACTGAAAACAGACCCGGACCGGCAGCAGGGGTTCGAGGGAGGAGCATTAGAGGGACAGGCGTTGAAAGCCCGTAAACATCGATAAGAACAGTCGCGACTGGAATTATAATCCAACGGAGGTTGATATGGGGAATCATCTATTGAGGGGAAGTCTTATTCTTATGTTCGCGATGTTCTTAATGAATGGAGCCGGTCCCGGCCTTTGCGCCGAAGGGGGCGGGGGAAATGATCCGGGAAAGCAGAGTCCGAAGGCGGCAGCGAAACTGAAGGCGGGAGAGACCGCAAAGGCCGGGACCGAAGCGCGGGATCCCAACGTCTTCACCCTCGGCGTGATCGAGGTCAAGGACAGCAGGGAAGTCAACAGGTTCGTGACGAGCGACAAAGTGAGTGACGAGGAGATGAGGGAGTTCAGTACAAACAGGTTGCCCGACGCCTTGAACCTGCTCCCCGGAGTGACCATGAGCCAGATAGGACAGAGAAATGAAAGGACCATCTACGTGCGTGGCTTCAACACGGCGCGGGTGCCCGTGTTTATGGACGGCATTCCCGTATATATGCCTTACGACAGAACCTTCGATTTCAACCGGTTCAGCACCTTCGACCTGTCGGAAATCATAGTAACCAAGGGGTTCACGTCGGTCCTTTATGGCCCCAATACCATGGGCGGCGCCATAAACATGGTCTCCCGGAAGCCCGTGAAGGCCTTCGAAGGTAACGCGGGGGCGCAATACGGGTCGGGCAACAGCTATTTCGGGTACGCGAACCTGGGCAGCAAACACCGGAACTGGTACCTCCAGGGGGGCGTCTCCTACATGGCCCAGACCTATTTCCCCGTGTCCGGTGATTTTAACGCCACCAAAAATCAAACCGGCCTCGGCCGCACCCATTCCGATTCCCAGGATTCGAGGATAAGCCTAAAACTGGGCCTCACCCCCTGGGACGGCCACGAGTATGTCCTTGGATGGATAAAGCAGGAGGGCAGCAAAGGGGGACCGCCGGACGCGAGGGTGTCGTCCACCACCAACAACAACTACATCTCCACCCAGCGGTGGCTGTGGCCCAGATGGGACAAGGACAGCTATTTTCTGACGACCCACACGCCCATCGGTGAAAAAAACTACGCCAAGACAAGACTCTATTACGACAAGTTCACCAACTGGCTCGACTATTTCACTCCCAACAACAACGCCTATGCCCAGTACTACAACTCATTCGGCCAGAGAAGTTACTATGACGACTACACCATAGGCGGAGCCCTCGAGATGGGCACCAAACTCATTCCCTGGAATGATATCAAGGCGTCCTTCCACTACAAGCGGGACAGCCACAGTGAAAAGAACGCGATCAACAACATATATACGAACAAGAAGCCGGTCTACGTCGGGATGCCATGGGTGCCGGACGACGACGTCACCACGTCCGTGGGGCTCCAGGACACGATCGACTTCACAAAAAAGTTCTACGCCATCGCGGGAATCAGCTACGACCGACTGGATGCGCTGCGCGCCAAAAAGTGGGTCAACACCTATAACGCCACCGGCACCACGGGATACGTGGGGTGGCAATCTTTTAACACCGACGCCGTCAGCAAGGTAAGTCCTCAGTTGGGTCTCTTCTACCGGACTTCCGAAACGGGCATAATCCATGCCACGGCCGAGCAGAAGATGAGGTTCCCCACCATGAAGGAGCGGTACAGCTGGAGCTTTGGGAAGTCGATCGATAACCCGGCCCTCAAGCCGGAAACGTCGGTAAACTACGAACTGGGATACGAGGAACTTTTCCTCAAGAAAAAGATACGCTTCAAAACCGCGGTCTTCCGCAACGACATAGCCGACGCCATCCAGCAGGTTATCACCACCAACCCCTACTATGGGCAGACCGGGTGGACCAACCCTACGGTCAACCAGAATCAGAACGTCGGGCGGGTGCAGCAGTATGGCCTTGAACTCCAGAGTGACGTAGCGATCACGGATAACCTGGACGGCGGGCTTAATTACACCTATCTCAACAGGGAAAGTCTGAAGACTTCAGGGGCCTACGTGAGGCTCACCGATGTGCCGGCCCACAAGGTATTCACCTACATGAAATACAAGACGCCCCTGCGCGGCATGAGCGTGCTCGGCAGCTTTGAATACGGTTCCAACCGAAGCAACGACACCTCCGGCATATACAACACGGGTCCCGCGGCCATCGCCAACGCGAAGGTCATGTATGAGGTCATCAAGGACCTCATCGTGGAGGGCGGCGTGAACAATCTCCTCGACCGCAATTATCAATACTCGACCGGGTTTCCGGAGCCGGGAAGGACCCTGTTCGCGGGTGTGCGGTGCAGGTTCTAGGCAGGACAGAGTGATACTCAACGAAACAACCGACATAGTCAGGCGCATCTACCGCGGAGGACTCGCCAACATAACCGTCGAAAGACTGGTGGTGGGCGTTTTCTTCGCGGGCGTGAGACTGTCGAATGGATGTGGGGGCATATCCTACACCCCCACATCCGAGATACACCGGCGGCATCGCACCGCCTGTCCGCGTCAGGAAGCGACGCCTCCCCGTCTCAAAGGGACGCCCGTTTCCCACGTCCTCAACTCCGCAGATGACAGTCCCCTCTTCAGCACGGTGAAGATCGCCGTGCTGAACGCCCTGTCGGAACCCCTCATTTCCCGAGGCAGGTACAAGTGGATCGACGACCGCGACGCCCTTGACATGATAGAGCCCGAATCCATGGGTGCAGTCGGCATGGTCGGCGCTTTCGGCCCCTTCCTCGCGAGGTTCAGGGAGACGGACGTCCATGACATTCGCGTCATTGAAATGCGAAAAGACAACCTCAGTAATGAAGACAAGAAGTTGTATGTCCCTTCCCGTCACGCCGGAAGGGTGCTCCCCCATTGCGATACGGTGATAATCACCGGAGCTTCCATCGCCAACGGCACCATAGACCGCCTCCTGGACTTCGTGAGGCCCGGGGCTACGGTTGTCGTAGTGGGGCCCACGGCAAGTTTCCTGCCCGACGCCCTCTTCGACAGGCATGTCAACGTGGTATGCGGCGTCAGGGTCACGAACCCGGACAAAGCGATCGACATGATTTCGGAAGGGCTTGCCGCGTACCACCTCTTTCACGACTGTATGAGGAAGGTCAGTCTTCTCAGACCGGACAAGGAGCAAATGCCATGAACGCCATCCGTGGACCCGTTTTCACCTCTCGCATGAAAGAGGTCATGGTTTCCGTGTTGATCCACGGAGCCCTCATATCCCTCGTCCTCGCCCTCGCAGGCCACTACGCCCATCGCCCCTCCGACCTCACCACGATCCTCCTTAACATGGACAGCGTAAAACCCCGTCCCTCGGACAGGCCGGGAGGCGACGGGAGGAAAGCCGGCTCCGAAGGCACGGATAAAAAGGCCGCGAAGGGCGTACCCAAAACAGCGTTGAGCCGGACCCCGAGCCCGGTCAAAAACCAGACGCCTCCGGCCCAGGATTCAGGAAAAGGTGTCACCCCACGGGAGAACCACCTCCACGCAAGTAGTCCGGCGGACACCTCGACGGCAACGAACCTGCCGGGGGCTACCTCTCTTGCGGCCGACAGCGGCGAATACCACGGATTAGCGGGCAACGGAGAAGGTCTTGGCGGAGGAGGCGGCAAAGGACTCGGCGCTTACGGCGCGGGCTCAGGGTTCGGGGGGACCGGCCGGGGCGGCATGGGCGGAGGCCGCGGTGAGGGCAGGGGCAGCGGCAGTCCGAAGCAGGCGGACGTTGACCTCTATCTCAAAGAGCATTACGCCTACATCCGCGACCTGATCATGAGGCATCTCGTCTATCCGCCGAAGGCGAAGAAGATGGGATGGGAAGGCAAGGTGACGGTGGCCTTTACCATTTCGGAAACGGGCATGGCAAGCGCACTTCGGGTGGTGGCGGGTTCCGGCCATCAGATCCTCGATGAGAACGTGATGGATACCATTAAGGAGGTGCAGCCTTTTCCCAGACCCCCTGCGCCTGCTCCCCTTAAAATCCCCATCACCTACCGGCTCGACAACACATGACACCATGGATTACCAAATCAGCGTACAGGGAGGCAACACATGAGCGAAGACCATTTTGATCTGCAAAGACTTTTGAACGAAGCAAAGGAGTTCCACGGAGATCTCTGCGCGGGGATTACCCTCGGGACGAGGATGTCCATACTCGGGCTCAAGGCGATCGGGATAGAGGACCCGAAAGGAAAGGACCGCAAGAACCTCGTTGTTTACGTGGAGACCGACAGGTGTGCGAGCGACGCAATCCTGGCGGTAACGGGCTGCCACCCCGGTAAGAGGAGCATGAAGATACTTGACTTCGGCAAAATGGCGGCCACCTTCATAAACCTTCAAACGGGCAAGGCGGTAAGGGTGGTGGTCAAAGACAAGGATGGAGGAAAAGAGTACACCCCGGAGATGGTGGAAAAGGAACCTCACACCGAGGCCTATGCCATGGCTCCCGCCGAGGACCTCTTCGAGGTGGCCGAAGTAGAGGTAGACCTGAAACCGGAGGATATGCCGGGAAAACCGCTCAGGATTGTCACCTGCGCGTCCTGCGGGGAGCGGGTCATGGATATGAGGGAAGTGAGAAAAGGCGGGGAATCCTTTTGCAGGCCCTGCGCGGAGAATAAATTCTACTATAGAGTCAAGAACAGGGCATGAAGAGGGGGGCAAAGGCGATGCACGGATGCGAAGCGATGAACACGGATGTGGCAGGGATAGACTGGAGCGAAGCATGGAAGGAAGCAAAGGCGAAGAGAACCGTCGGCACCAGAGACAACAAGTTTTGGGACAGGAGGGCTCCGTCGTTTTCGAAACACGCGTCGCAGACGGTCTATCCGGAAGCCTTCCTCAATATCATGAACCCCGAGCCTCACTGGACCATTCTTGATATGGCATGCGGAGGAGGCACCCTCGCCATACCCCTTGCGGCAAAGGTGGGTGAGGTGACGGCAGTTGACTTTTCAGAGAGGATGCTCGATATGGTCACGCAAAAATGCCGCGATGAAAACATTACGAACGTGAAAACCATCAACGGGAGTTGGGAAGATGATTGGCCCACCCGCGGCATCGGGACGTACGACGTGTCCATTGCCTCCCGGTCTCTTGTGGTGGATGATCTCCGGGCTGCCATCCTCAAGTTGGACGGGGCTGCCCGGGAGCGTGTCTATATTTCGACCATAGTGGGCGACGGCCCCTACGACCGGCGTATGTTCGACGCCCTGGGCAGGCCCCTCTACATGGGGCCTGACTACATCTATAACTACAACCTCCTCTACCAGATGGGCATCCACGCCAGGTTGACCTTCATCGAAGAGACTGCTAACGGGACTTTCGAGAGCCTCGAGGACGCCCTCAACTCCGTCCATTGGATGCTGGACCACATGACCCCCGAGGAGGAGGAGACCCTCACCCATTATCTCGCAAAACATCTCACACCAACTAACGGCGCCTGGAAACTGGACTACGACAGGACCATCCGGTGGGCGGTTATGTGGTGGGACAAGAAGACAGGGGGCGCGCGGTGAGGCGGCGTATCGCCATGCCCCCAGGAAAAAGGCCGATTGTCGCCACGCGCGGCGCGGGCCTTACAGCCCTGGTCGCCCTTCTCTTCATCGTCCTCTTCATGACTACGGTTCACGCGAGAGAGATCGTGGATATGAGGGGACGGAAGGTTACTATTCCCGATAAGATTACACGGGTATATTCGAGCTCCCCTCCCGTGACGTTCATGATCGCCGCAGTTGACCCCACGCTCCTCGTGGGGCTCAACTTCGCCCTTACGGAAGGATCGAAACCGTATATGCCCCAGTCAATGCGCACGTTGCCCGTGCTGGGCGGATTTTACGGAAGAGGACAGACTGCCAATATCGAGATGATATTGAAAGCGAAGCCCGACGTGATCATCACGGGCGGATTCAAAAACACGCCCATGAATGACAAATATGAGGAGTCCATCAAGGGCCTCGGTATTCCCGTCGTCTACACGACATTCGAAACACTTCCCGAGTATTCGGACGCCTTTCTGTTTCTCGGAAAGGTCCTGAAACGGGAGGAGCGGGCAAAGACGCTTGCCCGGTACGGAAGAGATACCCTTCGGGACATCAGGACCCGGGTGAACGCCATTCCCTCCAACAGGAGACCCACAGTCTACTACGCGGAGGACATGGACGGCCTTGCTACGGAATGTACCGGCTCCCCCCACGCGGAGCTTATCGAACTGGCGGGAGCCAGGAATGTGGCCCGTTGCACGCCCAGGGACCAGATGGGCATGGAGACCATAAGTCTGGAAAAGGTCATATATTACGACCCGGAGGTCATCATAGTGAAGGAACGGACGTTCTATGACAAGATATTTACCGACCCCGGCTGGAAACGGATAAAGGCGGTGAAGACGAAACGGGTCTATCTCATACCCTCCCTACCCTTCAACTGGTTCGACCGTCCTCCTTCCTTCATGCGCTATATGGGAATTCAGTGGCTTATGGGTTGTCTCTATCCCGGCGAATACCGCAAGGACACGGTGAAGGAGGCTCAAAGCTTCTACCGGCTCTTTCTGGGGGTCAATCCCACCGATGCCCGGATGCGCGCGGTGATTACCCCATGAAGCGCTTCGGTCTTTTTCCTCTCCTCGCGGGACTCCTCGCGCTGACCGCCGTCTCGTCTCTCGCCCTCGGCAGATATCCCCTTCCCGTGGGCGATGTGGTGGGCCTGCTCCTTTCCAAGGGACTCCACTGGGGTCAGACGAACCCGGCAATGAGCGGGATGTTCGAGAATCTTGTCATGGATATCCGCATGCCGAGGATTCTCGCCGCCCTCCTCATCGGGGCTTCGCTCTCGGTTTCGGGCGCATCCTTTCAGGCCATGTTTCTCAATCCCCTCGTCTCTCCCGGGCTCCTGGGCGTCCTGGCCGGGGCTGCTTTCGGCGCTGCCTTGGGCATGGTCCTTTCCAAGAGTTGGATCGTGGTTCAGGGCATGTCCCTCGCCTTCGGCTTTGTCGCAGTCATCCTGTCCCTCGGCATCGCGAAGGTGCACAAGGGCAATACCCTGCTCCTCCTCGTTCTCGGCGGGGTGATCAGCACCGCTCTCTTCACATCTCTCCTGTCCGTCATCAAGTATGTGGCCGACCCTTACAACCAGTTGCCGGAAATCGTGCGCTGGCTCATGGGCGGGCTCTCTTTCGTGGACAGGAAAGTACTCTATGCCACGGCCATACCGCAAGCCCTCGCCATATGTGCCATCGCCCTCCTCTCAGGGTATCTGAACGCCCTTTCCATGGGCGACGAGGAGGCAAGGTCCCTGGGCGTACCCGTGAAATGGATACGTATCCTCCTTATCTTCCTTGCCACCTTCATAAGCAGCATGACCGTGGTCCTTGCGGGCATGATCCTCTGGGTGGGCCTCATCATCCCCCATATCACGCGCATGCTCGTGGGACCCGACAACAGGGTGCTCATACCCGCGAGCGCCTTGATCGGCGCCATCTACCTTATCGTGGTCGACGACCTGTCGCGCATGGCCTTCAGCGTGGAAATACCCATCGGCATCAGCACGTCCCTTGTGGGCATAACCTTCTTTGCAGTGATATTGAGAAAAGCGAGGAGAGGATGGAATTGATACCCCGCATCAGAGTGGAAAACGTGCTTTTCGGGTATACGGAGAAACCTGTACTGAAAGAGGTAAGCCTCGACATTTTTCCGGGAGAAATCGTCATCCTCCTTGGCCCGAACGGCAGCGGCAAGAGTACGCTCCTGAAGAGCATGGTGGGCCTTCTCCGTCCGAAGGAGGGAACTGTTTCCCTGAACGGGAAGAACGTCGCCCACATAGGCTCCAAGGCCCTCGCCCGTGAAATCGCCTATGTGCCCCAGATCCACAAAAATTCCTTCCCTTACCAGGTGATCGACGTGGTGCTCATGGGCAGAATCCCCCATAAACCCTTCTTCTTCAGGTACACCAGGGAAGATATCCGCATCGCGGAAAAGGTACTTCAAAGACTCTCCATCGAGCATCTCGCCGCCAGATCATACACGGACATCAGCGGTGGAGAGCGGCAGCTCACCCTTATTGCGCGGGCCCTTACTCAGGAGGCAAGGACGTTCATTATGGATGAACCGGCAACGGGTCTCGATTACGGAAATCAGCTAAGGCTTCTCGAACAGATAGTCGCCCTCTCCAAAGAGGGGTACACCTTCGTCACGTCAACCCATGCCCCGGAGCACGCGCTCTGGATCGCAGACCGGGTGATCATGATAAAGGGGGGCTCAATTCTCGCGGACGGAGACGCCGATGAGGTGGTGAACAGCCGGAATCTCGATCGCCTCTACAAGACAAAGGTGGACGTAGTAAACGTGAACGACTCCTTCAGGGTGTGCATCCCCGGGGCTCTTCAAGGCGGTCCTTTGAAGAATGAGCCGGGCGTGGACGGTAGAGAGGCGGTGGGGAGTAATCAATGAAGCGTGAAGAGCAATGCCGCTATGTCGGCGATAGACGATAGAAGGAGATGGAGATTATGAAGAAAGGGCTTTTATTATTCTGCGCGGGACTCACCCTCTCGTGGATACTCGGGGTTGCCCCCTCGATGGCTCTCACCATAGGCGGCCTCGTGAAGCAGCCCCTCAACCTGAGCGCGACAGACCTCGCAAAGCTGGAAAGCGCTGTCGTGAGGCTGAACGAGGTCACCCGCGATAACCGGTTCCTGGGCGCCTTCACATACCGCGGGGTCCCGCTCAGGACGCTGCTCGGGCTCGCCTTCGTACAGAAGGAGGAGTCCTCTTTTCCCAAACCCCTTGACCTTGCGGTAATCGTCCGCAACAAGGAAGGGAAGACCGCGGTACTCTCGTGGGGTGAGATATTCCATCGCAATGCCGCCGACATACTGATCGCCTTTTCGTCCGAGCCGGTGATGCCCGGACACATGAAGAGTTGCGGCGCCTGCCATGGGGCAAAGACATATCAGCCCGCCATCGACCAATTGACCCGGAAGGTCGGATTGCCCAAACTCGTGGTGGCCACTGATTTCTTTGCCGACCGCAGCATCGAGGACGTGGTCCATATCGAGGTTGTTGAACCAAAACCGGCGGCGGACAAGAAACAGACGAAGCCGCCCCTGTTCTCACCGGCTATCATTGTTTCCGGTCCATCGGGCAAATCCGTGGAAGTGAAGGATCTCGCCGGTTATCCCAGGACGGAGACCGCGGTCAAAGAGGTGAGTGACGGGATGGGTTACCATGGCGTAAAACCCATGAGCGGCGCGCCCCTCAAAGACATCCTCACCAAAACGGGTATGGGGCTGGATGCCGACACGGCAGTCCTCGCGTCCTCCGCGGACAACTACAGGGTGCTCATATCCTACGGTGAACTTTTCCTGAACCCCGGTGGAGACAGAATAATGGTAGCCGACAGCGCCGGAGGAGCGCCTCTCAAGGAGGGGAAATTCGCCCTCGTCTTTCCCGACGACCTCGCGTACGACCGCACCGCAAGGGCGCTCCACAAGATCGAGGTGGTCTCTCTGAAGGACAAGGCGAGACTATTCGTGATCGGTGTAGGCTCGGGCGATACGAACCTTCTCACCCTGGAGGCGATTTCCTTTATGGGCAAGGCGGACGTGTTCGTCGCCTCGGAAGATATAAGAAAGCGTTATTCCAAATACATGGGCGACAAACCGGTGCTCTTCGATCCTTTCGCAAGCATGAAACACCCGGACAAGGAGAAACCCGGCTCTCCCACCGGGGCGGCAAAGGAGGCCCTTGCCATGGAACGGGCGCAAAACAATCGCCTCATCGAGGACGCCCTGAAGCAGGGCAGGAACGTTGCCGTCCTCGAATACGGCGACCCCACGATCTACCCGCCGTGGCATCGCTGGATGGAGGATGCCCTCAAAGCACGGGTAGAGACAATAGTGCCGGGTCTGAGCGCCTTCAACGCGTCCAATGCCATGATCGCGAAGAACCTCGCGTGTAAAGGCGGCTCCCTGGTGCTCAGTTCGCCCTGGGCCCTCGCACAAAATGAAGAGATGGTGAAGGCCGCCCACTCCCGGGGAGATACGGTTGCCGTGTTCATGGGAGTAAGGGAACTTGCATCTCTTGCGCCGGTCCTGCTCCGGCACTATCCCCCGTCAACACCCCTCACCATTGTATACCGGGCCGGTTACTCCGCGGGCGGGCACGTAGTGAAGACCACCCTGGGGGATGCCATCGCAACAGCCTCCAGGGACATGGAAAAGCACCTCGCCATGGTCTACATAGGCCCGTGCCTCCGGTAATGGAGGCCGGGTACCGTGTCCCTCCAAAGGCGCCTTAACCTCTTTGACGCCACGTTGCTCGTAGTGGGCAACGTGGCGGGGGCAGGCATCTTTACCACCTCCGGTTTCCTCGCCCGGGAACTCCCCCACCCGTGGCTTTTTGTCGGCATATGGGTTATCGGCGGGGTTCTCACCCTTTGCGGGGCCCTTACTTATGCGGAGATGTCGGGCATGTTCCCCCGTTCCGGAGGCGACTACCTCTTCCTGAAAGAGTCCTACGGGTCGTGGGCAGGCTTTCTCCTGGGCTGGGTCTCATTCTGGATAATCAATCCCGGCTCCATCGCCGTCCTCTCCATTTCCATCGTGAAGTACCTGACCGGATTTTTCCCCTTCACGGGGGGGTCCGTGGAAAAGCTTCTCGCCGTGGGCATAATCGGGCTCTTCTCCCTTCTTCATTGCCAGGGGGTCAGACCGACGGGGACGGCCCAGAACTTCTGGACCCTGGCCGGTCTCACCCTCCTCCTGGTCTTTATCGTGGGCGGGTTCACATCCCCGAAAGGCAACTGGGGACACTTTGCCGCTGACGGCCCTATCCCTCTGTCTCCGGCAAAGGACTTCGGGCCTGCCATGATAGCCGTGATCTTCGCCTACAGCGGCTGGTTCGTAAGCGCCTACGTGGGAGACGAGATAAAGCGGCCCGAACGAAACCTTCCCCTGTCTTTTCTCCTGGGGACCCTCATCGTCATGGTTCTTTACGTACTCGTCAACGTGGTCTATGTCTACGCCATGCCGGTCCGGGAACTGGAAGGCGTTATCGACGCGGGACAGGCGGCGGCAAAGCGCCTTCTCAGCCCCGCGGCCGCCCATGTAGTGAGCGGCGCCGTAGTCCTCGTCATAGCGGCGAGCATCAACGCAACCATGCTCGCCGGCGCCCGCCTCTCCTATGCCATGGCTCGGGACGAACTCCTCTGGTCGCCCCTGAGGATTCTCCATCCGGTAAAGGGGACTCCCCACGTGGCCATTGTGGCCCAGGCGGGAATCGCATCGCTCTTTGTCATAGCCGGGACCTTTGAAGGCCTGCTGAGTTCCGTGGTCTTCGTCATGCTCCTCTCCTCCATCGGATCCGGAGCGGCTCACATGCTCCTCCGGCGGCGCTCACCCCTTGCGCCAAGGCCCTATCGAACCTGGGGGTATCCCTGGGTCCCCCTCGTTTTCACCCTTTCCTACATGTGGATCGCGGGGAGCATCGTCATTTCCAACCCGGCAAGATCGCTTCTCGGTCTTCTCGTTACCGCGTCGGGCATTCCCTTCTACCTCTATGCGGTCCGCCGGAGAGGGTACAAGGGGGAAACCCTTTCCTGCATAAAGACGAAGGCGAACAGGCCTGTCCGCGAAGGACTCCGGGAGGTCGATCACATCGAGAGAATCTCCTGATCCGTGGGGACCCACGGACCGGGGGGACGACAGACATAGACACGGCGAAATCGCCTGTCGGCTGCAAACCAAAATCCAACGAGGAGGAGTACCGCATGAAGATCAGTGCACGTAACATGTTAAAGGGAAAAGTCAAAAGCATCAACCCCGGAGCGGTCAACACGGAGGTGGTCATAGAGTTGGCAGGCGGCGCTGAAGTCGTCTCCATCATCACCAAGGCCTCGGCGGAGGCCCTCGGGCTCGCGGACGGCAAGGAAGTGTACGCAGTCGTCAAAGCCTCGAACGTAATGGTTGCGGTGGATTAGGTTTTCCCCTACGTGGCCGTCGGCTTCCGGCGGCCGCGTAGGGCGGGCCTGATAAAAATGTGGTTATCAACGATACTAGGGAGGGAAAGATGAGTAAATTTTTGTGTCGCCTGTTTTGCTCTTTGCTTATGGTCATATTGTTCGCGTGCGGCGCCATGGCTGCCGAGGTACGCCTCGCGGTGGCCGCGAGTCTCAGAGAGGTAGTGGTCCAGCTTTCGGACGCCTTTGCGAAGAAGAATCCCGGCGTAACCTTTCAGAGCAGCTTCGGCGCCTCGGGCGCACTGGCCCGGCAGATCGAGAACGGTGCCCCGTGCGATGTCTTCTTCTCCGCCAACGTAGAGTGGGTGGATTACCTGAAGGGGAAGAAACTGGTCGATCCGCGCCATGTCTCCATCTTCGCCTACAATGAGCTTGTCTTCGTGGGCAGGCCGGACCTCAAGGCGACGGGCCTCAAAGACCTGCCGGGCCTCGACAAGATCGCCATGGGCAGTCCGAAGAGTGTCCCCGCCGGACAGTACGCCGAGGAGGCCGTGAGGAAAGCCGGTCTCACGAAGCAACTGGAAAAGAAGCTCGTCATGGCGCGGGATGTGCGGGAATGCCTCATGTACGCGGAAAGAGGTGAAGTGGACGGCTCCTTTGTGTACAAGACCGATGCGGAGCAGATGGCAAAGAACGTCAAAATCCTTTTTGTCGTGCCGCAGGACCTCTATCCCAGGGTAACCTATCCCATGGCCCTCACCGTAACGGGAAGCAGGAAGCCTGAAGCCGAGGCGTTTTATCGGTTCCTCCAGTCGGCTGAAGCGAAGACGACCCTCGCCGGGCGTGGCTTCATCATAAAATAGGCTGAATTCGGGTATGCTCGCCTTTACCCCGGCCGATTATTCGGCGGTCCTCCTGTCCCTCAAGATCGCGGTGACCGCCACCCTGATCTCACTGCCTTTCGGCTTTGCCGTGGCCTATCTCATGACATACGGCCGGTTCAGGGGAAAAGTGGCACTCGACGTATTCGTCAATCTTCCCCTCACCTTGCCGCCCGTGGTAATCGGCTACCTCCTGCTCCTCCTTCTCGGTAAGAGGGGATGGCTCGGCAGAACGCTCCTTCAGCCCCTGGGCGTCAACCTTATCTTCACGTGGAAGGCAGCGGTCATGGCCACGGCGGTCGTGGGCTTCCCCCTCATGGTGAGGTCCATCCGTACCGGCATGGAAACCATAGACGAGCGCCTTATCCAGGCGTCCCGCACCCTTGGCGCCGGGTGGTTCGATACCATCCTCACGGTGATCGTGCCCCTTTCGGTGCGCGGGCTCATCGCGGGCTCGGTCCTCATGTTCGCCCGGGGCCTCGGGGAATTCGGGGCCACTATCATCGTGGCGGGCAACATTCCCGGCGTGACCCAGACGATCCCCCTGGCCATCTATGAATATGTAAGCTCGCCCCGGGGAGACGTGATGGCCCTCGCCCTCTGTCTCGTATCCATCTCCATCTCCGTAGCGGTCCTCGTGTTCCACGAGTGGCTCGGCAGGCGCATAGTAAGGACGGACTGACATGGAATTGACCGTAACCCTGCAAAAGGTCTTCGGCACCTTTTCCCTTGACGTCGATTTCGTTGTCCGGGGCGAACGTATCGGTATTTTCGGTCCTTCGGGAAGCGGCAAATCGACGCTGGTGAGCCTCATTGCGGGGCTCAATCATCCGGACCGCGGCCGTATCCTCCTTGACGGAGAGCCTGTCTTCGACAAAGCGGCACGGATCGATATCCCCACGGACCTGAGGCGGATCGGCATGGTCTTCCAACGTCCTCACCTTTTCCCCCACCTGAGTGTCAGGGGAAATCTCCTTTATGGCTTCAAGCGCTCGAATCGTGCCCATCGCAAGATTACACTGAATGACCTCGTGGAGGTCCTCCAGATAGGCCATCTCCTGGACCGGGGGGTGAAGAACCTTTCCGGCGGCGAGAAACAACGGGTGGCAATCGGTAGGGCCGTCCTTTCGAACCCGCGCCTCCTTCTCATGGACGAGCCCCTGTCGGCCCTGGACGACACGCTCAAGTTCCAGATTATCCCCTTCCTCACCCACACCTGCGAGGCCTTCCATATCCCTTATCTCTTCATCTCTCACTCCTTGACCGAAATGAGGATCATGGCGGACCGGGTGCTTCTCATGGACGGGGGCCGCATGGCAGGACAGATGGGCGCTGAAGAGCTGGCCCGCGCTTCGGCGGGGGAACGCACCCGGCCTTACACGAACCTTCTCCGCCTGAGAGCGCCGCGCCGTGTCGATGGCCTCCATGCATATAAGTGGGGGGACCGGGAACTTCTCATTTCAGGAGGCGACGACAATCCCGAAGCTCTCTTCGAGCTTCCCTCCACGGATATCATTATCTTCAAACGTCACCCGGAGGCCATCAGCGCGCGAAACCTCCTCAAATGCCGCGTCGCCGGCACCTTCGAAACAAACGGCAGAATTGCCCTGGAACTGGAATGCGGGACAGAGCACCTCGTAGCCCTCGTGGTAAAGGAGGCAGTCCGGGAACTTGCCATCACAAAAGGCATCAAGGTCTATGCCGCCATAAAGGCCACGGCCTTTCGACAACTGGGCTGAGTCCGGCCGGCCGTCCCGGGCCGGACTCCAGAAAATGCTTGACGTTTCGTTATGGCTGATGTTATATAACGAATGCAGATCGCTATATACCGGATAATATAACCATGCACGTCTTTTATACGGGTCCGGTTGAGGGAGGTTGGTTATGGAATGGCTTCATAGCGCCATCGATTACGGCGTCATCGGGGTGCTCATCATAATGAGCATATTGGCAGTTTCCGTTGCAATAGAAAGGAAGCTTTTCTACCGGAAGATTCGGATTTCCGCGTTTCACGACAAGAAGGAACTCGAACTGGAGCTCATGCGGAGGTTGCACGTCATCTCCACCGTGGGGAGTAATGCGCCTTATATCGGGCTTCTCGGGACGGTCCTCGGCATCATGCTTACCTTCTCGACCATCGGGACCAGGGGGCTTGTGGACACGGGCCATATCATGTCGGGCCTCGCCCTGGCTCTCAAAGCAACGGCCGTGGGTCTCCTGGTGGCCATACCATCGATTGTATTGTACAACTTCCTCCTCAAGTCGGCGAGGGAGTTGATCCTGCAGTGGGAGATAGAGCATGGAAGAAAAGGGCTTTGACTACATGAACGTCGTTCCCCTTGTCGATGTCATGATGGTCCTTCTCGCCATCGTGCTCATGACGTCCACCTTTGTGGCAAGCGGTGCCATCCCCGTGCAATTACCTAAGGCGGCGGATAAGCAAAACGCGGCCCTCAAGGCCGCCACAATAACGATCGACAAGAAGGGGGCGGTCTACTTCGAAGCCGCTCCCGTTACCCTCCGGGGCCTTCAGGAGAGACTCGCCGTATTGGGGCCGGACACCCCTGTCCAGGTAAGGGCGGACCGTTCCATCGCTCTTCAGGAATGCGTGGATGTCCTCGACCTCCTTTCCGCCAACGGCTTCAAAAAGGTCAGCCTCCAGACGGAACGGAGCTCCTGATATGGGCAAGGCTCGCCACCTTCGCCGGAAGGAATTACCTTATTATTGTTATCCCTGTGGGCGAACAGGTGTGGAGGGCGCCGATTCAGCCGGCCGGCCCCTATGACGACGACTGAGAAGGAGGAAACATATTCATGCGTTGTAATTATTGTGAATGGCGGTGTGAGTTGGGCGGAGGGAAGCTCGGCGTGTGCCGCATGTACCACGAACAGGACGGGGCGGTAACGGAGCGTTTCCCCTCCCAGTGGTGTTCCTACGGCACGTCGAGAATAGAGTCCGTCCCTTTCTACCACGTATATCCCGGAAGCAGGACCATGATCCTCGGCACCAGCAGTTGTAACTTCAAATGCAAGTACTGCTCCAATGCCTTCATCGCCAAAGCGGACCCCGCTTCGGTCCAGGACAGGATGTTCGACCTCACGCCCCGCGAGATCGTCGCCATGGCGCGAAAACTCCGGTGCCACAACATAGTCTTCAACATCAACGAACCCACGGTCTCCCTGCCTACCCTCCTTGAGGTGGCGCGGGAGGCGCGGGAGGCGGGAATCCCCATGGGCTGTTTGACCAACGCATACACCACGGAAGAATCGACGGACATCCTCGAATCCATCTTCTCCTTCTTCAATATCGGACTCAAGGGCCTTTCCACGGATTTCAACCGTGACTATATCGGCATCCCCTCTTCCGCCCCCATATTGCGCAACATCGCGAGGCTCGCCCGGACGCGCCATGTCGAGGTGACCACGCCTGTAATCCAGTCCGTGAACGATCACGAGTTGGACGAAATCGCCGACTTCCTCTCGGGCATAGACCGGCAGATCCCCTGGCACGTTTTTCGCCTCCTTCCCGAAGACGAGATGAAGGACGCGGGATACCCGAACATCGAGGTGATAAACCAAGCCCTTACTCTGGCGAGAACGAAACTCCCCTCTCTCTATTTCCATAATTTCGTGGGCTCCGACTGGGTAAACACCCTGTGTCAGGGATGCGGGGCAGTCGTCATCGAGCGTTTCAGCCTCGGATGCGGGGGCGACAAACTCCACCGGTTCCTGTGCGAAGGGAATCGTTGCCCCCAATGCGGCCGGGAAGTGAAGCTCCTCGGCACCAGGACGGAATGGACAAGAGAGGAGGCGGCCATATGAGTCTCGCCATTATTGACGCAAGGGAATGGCAGAAAACATTCGATCTCAGGACCGGTGAAAAGAGGGAGGCCCAAGGCCCCGTGGTCGACATGGTGCGGGACGTGTTACGGAGGCACCCCTACCCGGGCGACATGGAGGCAGGGGCAAACCGATGGGTCACCGACACCGCCCTGGATCTGATCGGGAAATACCGTCCCCAATTCGCCTTCCTCATCTATGCCTGGCAGTATTTCGTCAGCCGCTACTCACCCATGAGCGTTGAGGAACGGGCCGATATGGTTTCCATTGTATTTCAGGAGGTGAACCGTTTCCTCAGCCTCTCCGGGTTTGACTACGTGCTCGTGGGCACCGGGGACATGACGCCTCTCAACGGCTTTATCGACTTGAGCAGGCTCGACGGCCTCGCGGTCTCCTCCCACTGGTCCGCCCGGTACGCCGGTCTCTTCAGCCCGAGCGCCTCCGACCTCGCCCATCTCGAAGCCCATCCCCACGTGGAACGGGTCGTTGAAAGGGACGAGTTCATGGACCTGTTCAACGGCTCCTCTCAAGACGCGGCGCGGACGCCGGAATATCTCATACTGGCGAAGGAGGGTTACACCTTCAAAAGCGCGGGAGTAACCATGCGAAGGGCTGTCATGATCCCCGCGGCGAGCTTCCTCATCCCCGTATCGACCACCCTGGCGACCGTCCACTCCGTCACCGGCATAAGGCCGCTTATCGAGGGGCGGCTCAAGGAGCGTAAGATCGCTCTCATCATGGTGGAAGGTATCGGCACCGAGGGATTTCTCCTGCCCTCAACCCCCTGCGAAAACGGAAAGGGATGGTTCTATTACGAACCGGGAGACGGCCAGTGCCTCACCGCCGCCGCCGGAGAACACCGGGTCTTCGACTACCCCACGGGTTACAAATACTTCGACGAGGACGGGCCTGAAAAGGAGTACCCCTTTTCAGGATATTTCAGTTCCATCCCGGAAGGCACGGTGGGCAGGGCTTTTCCGGAGCGGAGCATCGCGGTAGGCAACAAGAGCATGTTCATGCACATGGTGGCAGGGGCGGACCTCTCCGTCGAGTGCTTCGCAAGGAACCTCTACAACCAGGGCACCATGGCGGTCATCCACCGTGAGGACAAGCCTTAAGTCCGGGGGCTGAACCCGGGTAAGCAATTCCCGCCAAAGGTCAAAGGACAAGAACGCCTCGGGAGGGTGTTTCTTCAGATGCCCGCCGACCGCTCGCGATTATGGGCTCTTTTACAGCCCATATGTCCTGTGTCAAGGGTTGACCCCTATGTTCTTTCTTGGGCTCTTTTACAGCCCATATGTCCTGTGTCAAGGGTTGACCCCTATGTTCTTTCTTGGAAAAACTCTATACTATCAAGGGAGTAGCTGAAATGTTGAGGGTATCAAAGGTGACGCTATACCGTATGATGAAAGACGGAAAAATAAAGACGGTGAAATTGGGGAGAAAGACTCTTTTTGCAGAGGAGGAGCTTAACCGCTTCATTGAATCCCTGAAAAAGGGAGAATAGATAGGGGGCGTTACAGGCGAACCCCGAAAGTCACCGCCAAAGACTGTGAGCATTCTAAGCCGTTACCCTCCCCGTGAAGATGTTGTGGAGGATATATGACGTTATATGATAGGATAATATTCATTTTGCTCCGACTTATAGTTCAATTGAATTTTTGTCTGTGAGGGGCTTACTATGGTTTCGGCCAAAGAGGTTTTGGAATTATACCTGCATGTCGATAGCCAGGTTAAGGCACTACTTAAGATAGAACAAACTTGGAGGAAATGTCATCCTTGTAAGAACGGGGGAAACTGTTGCATAGATTCTGAGTCATTTGCCTTGCCTTCTGAATGGGCAATTATCCAAAATATGCTGGCAAAATTACATTCCGAAGAATTACATCTTCTTCAAGCCAGAACCCGACAAAAAGACAATTGTGTTTTCAGGGCTGACGATCGATGCATCATACATGATGTCCGTCCATTGGTCTGCCGAGTTACTCCTTATTTTGTTTTCGAACAAAACGGTAAGTTGTGCTTTCAATATCCAAATGGATCTTGCCGCCGACAGGAGGGATATGTCGCCTATTTGCCAACACACAATACCGACTTAAGGAAGAGATTCTTTAGTGTCGGATTAATCAATTTGAAAAATAAGATATATTACCTGAACGGGCTCAAATTACATGACCATCCCGTTTTTGCGTTACTTCAACAGGAGCCCCTCCGATCGCTGTTAGAATGGTCGACTGAATATTTTGACGGTGTTAATCCACTATAGGGACGTCCTTCGGTATTTTAGCTTTAAAGACTAACAATTTCCCTACTGCCTCCCAAAACAGGACCGGCCCTGCCTTTCCGTTGCCACCCGTATTCTTGTCAAAGCTAAAGGAACTATAAGATAATCTAGAACCCCTCAGAGAATCTTATTGACAATCACAGGACATGACGGCAAAATAGAAAACAACTCACGCGAGAAAGAGTTTTATTCATTATGGTATAAAAGTTGTCGGAGATAATATGGCACGAGCAGATTTACTTTTGAGCCTTGTGCGAGCAGGAACGAAAGGTGATCAAGCATCATTTCGCAAGGTCGTCGAAGCTCTCGTCGCTGAGGAAAGATCCAAACAACATCAGGTTTTGGCAGATCGCCTCGCGTCCTATCTTGTGCAAAATGGTGGACCAAGCCCGACACTGGCCGGAGGTTTGAAAAATGGTCAAGCGATGGAGCTGTTTTATGAGATCGAGCCTCGACGCTACCTCCGGGATCTTATTTTAACCACTTCCGTGGAGTCGGCTTGCAACGAACTTGTCGAAGAACAGGCGCGCTCTGATCTTCTGCGTGCCCACAATCTGGAACCACGTCACCGAGTGCTTCTTACGGGCCCCCCGGGAAACGGAAAGACATCCTTGGCAGAAGCGTTGGCAGCCGAGTTAGCCATCTCGCTCCTTGTTGTGAGATACGAGGGGGTGATTGCGAGCTATCTTGGAGAAACCGCGGTCAGGCTCTCTAAACTTTTTGAGCAAGTTAGGTCGCGGCGATGCGTCTTATTTCTTGACGAGTTCGATGTCGTCGGAAAAGAGCGCGGAGATATACATGAAACGGGCGAGATCAAAAGGGTGGTGAGTTCTCTTCTCCTTCAGGTGGACGCACTGCCTTCGTATGTTGTCGTTGTGACAGCCACGAACCACCCAGAATTGCTGGACCGCGCCGTTTGGCGGAGGTTTCAGTTACGTCTGCAACTTTCTCTCCCCTCGCAGACTCAGGTTGAAGAGTGGTTTAGACGGTTTGGAGAACGCCTTGGCGTCGATATTGGATATCCCCCAGGTGTCTTGGCCAAACGATTGAAGGGGCTAAGTTTTTCGGAGATAGAACAGTTTGGCCTTGACGTGCAGCGACAGTATGTTCTTTCCCTTCCAGAAGGCAATATCCGGCGGATAATTGGCGAACGTCTGGCGCAGTGGGGTGAACGCTACACACTGCCCCGAGTGAAGAAACGAGAGGATATTAATGCCTGAAAGACCGCTCCTAATCCTTCCCGCTCCAGGGCCCTCCCTTCGTCCCAAAAAGCCTGCCTACAGCCCCCCTCCCCATCTGCCATCGCGACTTAGACAGACAGAACGGCTCCACCCGCAATTTACATCGCTCCAAAGAACCTTCGATGCCCGTAGGTTGCGTATTCGTACTGAGGCAGCAGGACTGTCGCCTGAAGAGGTTGTTGTGCTTGAAACTATTGGTCCTGTTCCGGACTTTGTTGTTGCTGTTAGAAACACCCCCGGTCTTGAATGGTTGGGCGAAATTGAAGAAGAGGATATACCGCCCGATGACGATTTCTTCATCGTGCATGACGGGATCCCACAGCGCGATAAACTACTTCGCGGACGTTTATTCTTAGTTTTTTCGAATCATCAGGCCCTTCAGCAGATGCTCTCGTTGTGGGATTCATGGCGACACGAACGCACTCTCCCGCACGGTCGTGGCAAATGGGCGCAATTGTTTTCCCAACTGCGAGACGTCCGGCCTTGGGGAGCCCACGATCGTTTGGAAGAGACAGGTGTCCTTGTGGACTGGCAAGAACGTGTGTTGCACAATGAGGAGACCATCCCGTGTGAAATTGAACTCTGGTTCCATGGGGGTGCCCAGCGTCGCCTGGCTGCTCAAGCCCGCGTTGCTTCTCTGGTGTCTGTTCTCCAAGGACAAGTTCTACATGATGCAGTTGTAGACGAGATCTCTTATCACGCGCTGTTGGTGCGTCTTCCGGTGGCTGCAGTACGGGAAATCCTTGACCGAGCAAATCGAGATACCGCATTGGTTCAGTGCGAGCAGATTCAATTTTTCCGGGCAACCGGTCAGATGGCCATTGCCATCCCAGATGATACGCGCGCGCCAGATACGGGGACGTTTCCGACTGCTCCCGAAGACCTCGGTGCTCCAGTCATCGCGCTTTTTGATGGGCTTCCGCTACAGAACCACCGTCGTCTTGCAGGCAGATTAATAGTGGACGATCCTGACGCCTTCGAGCAGGAGTACCCAGCATCGGAGCGTCGACATGGGACCGCAATGGCTTCGCTTATCCTTCACGGAGATATTAATGCAAACGAAAGCGCGTTGGGTCGCCAACTATATGTACGTCCGATTCTGAAGCCAGATCCAAAAGACTGGCGACTGCCCCGACAGGAGACTGTCCCTGAGGACAAGTTGACAGTAGATCTGTTGCATCGTGCAGTTAGGCGGCTGTTCGAAAGCGAAGGCTCTGAACCGCCTGCGGCCCCGCAGGTATGCGTCGTTAATTTGTCTATTGGTATAATGGACCGGCTGTTTGATGGCACTTTGAGCCCACTTGCGCGTCTACTGGACTGGCTGTCGTGGAAGTACAGTGTTCTTTTTATAGTCAGTGCGGGGAACCACGCTCGTGAGATCACTCTGAGTCTCTCAAGGGGACAGTTTGCGACATTACAACCTCAAGACATTCAGGCCCATGTTATCCGTGCCATAGCAGCGGATGCTCGCCACCGTCGACTCCTCTCACCTGCCGAGGCGGTGAATGTGATCACGGTGGCCGCAACGCATCATGACGCTTCAACTGGTTCTCCCGTGCCGCGCTCCATCGAACCATTTATAGTTCAAGGCCTGCCGAGCATCATCAATGCGCAGGGAATGGGCTATAGGCGCGCAATTAAGCCGGACATTTTACTGTCAGGCGGTCGTGTTGTACTTCTTGATAGCCTTCGGACGGTTAGCGATGCTGCGTTTTCCATTTACCCCGGAGGGTTGGGTCCGGGACAACGCGTAGCTTGCCCGGGTGCAACCCCTGGTGACTTAGGCTCGTTATTCTATACACGCGGCACAAGCAACGCCACAGCACTGGCAAGCCGAGCTTCTTCTCAACTTTACGACCTTCTTGAGGACTTAGGAGGACAACCAGGGGGCGCCCTAATTGATGAAGTACCTCGTGCCGTGTGGCTTAAGGCATTGCTTGTGCACGCGGCAAGCTGGGGTAACGCCGGTTCCGTCTTGAGGCAAATTCTTCACACGCGGCAAAACAGCCGGAAGTTCAAAGAGTATGTGACCCGTCTTCTTGGTTATGGGATCGTCAACCCGATGCGGGTTAACGAGTGCACACCGTTCCGAGTAACCGCACTCGGGGGCGGCAAACTTCGGGTTGATCAGGCACATGTGCATCGAATGCCACTCCCACCTTCATTGAGCGCAAGGCGATGTTGGCGACGGTTAGTCATAACTCTAGCATGGCTATCACCCGTCAACCCCGCTCATCAGGCATGGCGACGGGCCGCACTTTCGCTCAGTCCGCCAAAACAGCCACTTGCCGTGGACCGAAAGGAAGCGGACGGGCGAGCTGTGCAACGAGGCACCGTGCAGCATGAAGTCCTGGAAGGGGATCGGGCTTCAGCCTTTGTTGACGGTGATGCTCTTGAGGTACTTGTCAGTTGCCGTTCAGATGCGGGGACCCTTGAGGAGGCTGTGCCTTATTCGCTTGCTCTAACGCTTGAGATCGCGGAGGAAGTAGGGGTTGACATTTACAACGAGGTGCGCATACGGGTTCAACCAACCCGAATTGAGATTGCAGCATCTGAGTGATTGCTCTCTTCCTCACTCACAGCAACGTGCGATCAATGAGGTAAACTGACTCCCCTGGTCGGTGTTGAAGATGTCTGGCGTTCCATAGTTCCGTAATGCTTCCTCAAGGGCCTCGATGCAGAATGAGGCATCCAGGGTATTCGACAATCTGAAGGAGAGTACCTTTCTGCTTACCCAGTCCATAATAGCCAGGGCACCAGGGGACGTTCGTGACAAATGGACATTTCATCTTTCTTCCTGAACTTCCCCTTGAAGCCTGGTTATCACCCTTTGACGCGAGACAGATGCCCGACGACCGCTCGCGATGGTTGGGCTCTTTCACAGCCCGGGGGCACTAGGGGACGTTCGTGACAAATGGACATTTCATCTTTTTTCCTGAACTTCCCCTTGAAGTCTGGTTATCACCCTTTGACGCGAGACAGATGCCCGACGACCGCTCGCGATGGTTGGGCTCTTTCACAGCCCGTATGTCCTACGTCAAGGGCTGACCCCTATGTTCTTTCCTTATGGATTTGAGTATTTCCTGAGTACGCCTCACGCCGTCCTGGTAGTCCGGGGTGCCCGGCAGCACGAGGTCAAGGCGTTGCCAGATGAGCAAAGCTTCATCATACGCCTCTTCAGCCTCTGTGAGGCTGCCCTGGATGCGGGCTATGTCGCCTACTTTATTGAGGGATATGCTCATGTCGCGGAGGGCTTCGGGGGTGTCGCCTGTCTTGTCCCTGATGTCGCGAGCAATCTTCAAACTGTCCCGGTAGGCCTCTTCAGCCGCTGTGAGGTTGCCTTGGGCGCGGGCTATGTCGCCTACGTTGTCGAGAAATACGCTAATGTCGCGGAGGGCTTGGGGGGTGTCGCCTGTCTTGTCCCTGATGTCGCGAGCAATCTTCAAACTCTCCCGGTAGGCCTCTTCAGCCGCTGTGAGGTTGCCTTGGGCTTGGGCTATGTCGCCTACTTTATTGAGGGATATGCTCATGTCGCGGAGAGCTTCGGGGGTGTCGCCTGTCTTGTCCCTGATGTCGCGAGCAATCTTCAAACTCTCCCGGTAGGCCTCTTCAGCCGCTGTGAGGTTGCCTTGGGCTTCGGCTATATCGCCTACTTTATTGAGGGATACGCTCATGTCGCGGAGGGCTTGGGGGGTGTCGCCTGTCTTGTCCCTGATGTCGCGAGCAATCTTCAAACTCTCCCGGTAGGCCTCTTCAGCCGCTGTGAGGTTGCCTTGGGCTTCGGCTATATCGCCTACTTTATTGAGGGATACGCTCATGTCGCGGAGGGCTTCAGGGGTATCGCCTGTCTTGTCTCTGATGTCGCGACGTATGTTCAGACTCTCCCGGTAGGCCTCTTCAGCCGCTGTGAGGTTGCCTTGGGCTTCGGCTATATCGCCTACTTTATTGAGGGATACGCTCATGTCGCGGAGGGCTTCGGGGGTGTCGCCTGTCTTATCCCTGATGTCGCGAGCAATCTTCAAACTCTCCCGGTAGGCCTCTTCAGCCTCTGTGAGGTTGCCCTGGGCACGGGCTATGTCACCTACTCTGTTGAGCGATATGCTCATGTAGCGGAGGGCTTCAGGGGTGTCGCCTGTCTTGTCCCTGATGTCGCGAGCAATCTTCAAACTCTCCCGGTAGGCCTCTTCAGCCGCTGTGAGGTTGCCTTGGGCTTGGGCTATGTCGCCTACTTTATTGAGGTATACGCTCATGTCGCGGAGGGCTTGGGGGGTGTCGCCTGTCTTGTCCCTGATGTCGCGAGCAATCTTCAAACTCTCCCGGTAGGCCTCTTCAGCCGCTGTGAGGTTGCCTTGGGCTTCGGCTATATCGCCTACTTTATTGAGGGATACGCTCATGTCGCGGAGGGCTTCAGGGGTATCGCCTGTCTTGTCTCTGATGTCGCGACGTATGTTCAGACTCTCCCGGTAGGCATCTTCAGCGGCTGTGAGGTTGCCCTGGGCTTGGGCTATGTAGCCTACTCTGTCGAGGGATATGCTCATGTCGCGGAGTGAACCATTGTCTCCTGTTTCCGCAAGAGCTTTTGAGAGGACACGGAGATCTTTTGCGATCTCCTCCGCCAAGGAGAGTCTCCTGAGGCTGAGCGCCGCGTCAAAGGCCTGAACCCCTGCAATCAGCGCCTCGCGGCCCTTCTGCTTCCTCTTTCTCAGTCGTTCCCATTCTTTGATCCGGCCATCGTAGAATTTCAGGAAAGATGGGTCCGTTGTATTTATTGGAACGGGAGGGCGTTCATCGGTGCCCGTCGCGGCGTGTTCGTCCTCAATCCCGCCCATGTCGATGCTCAGGTTGCGTATGGACCACATATCGGGGGCAAGGTCCCGGACCCGCGCCTGTGAACCTGAGGGAAGGACGAGAATCAACGGCCTTTTTGCGTGGCTCCGCACCAGTTCCCGGTGTTCATTGAGGCGCATGAGGATGTTGTCCCGCGCCTCCTGCCAGCGGCCTTCCCTGTCATTACTATAGAGTTCGATCCACAGGGGCGCCTGCATATGGTCCAATACCCTGTCGGGGTTCCGAAAAAGATCCATTATTACTTCGACAGCGGATTCGGGGGATGAAGGCGTCATGGTCTGCAAGTGGGACATCTTTGCTCTTGCGAGGTTGGCAAGCCGTTCTCTGAAAACGTCCACAACGCGGTTTGCCGACGAAAAAAGAAAGATAAGGCCAAAGCCCTCCACCCAGTCCACGTGGTAGCGGAGCTCAAGCCAGGCCTTTTCCCCGTCTGCGGTGAGTCTAGGAGGCGGTGTCATCCATGGTTTCCAGTTCGGATTGTATGAGAGGGTGAACGTCGTACCAGTCGTCGTCGTTTCTATAGTTCAGGACAAGGTGGGTGTCGAAAAACCGGGCAAGACGCGGCAATTCCCTTATTGCTTCCAGGTTCGGGCGTTTGCTGCACGCGATACCCCGAAGCCACTTCATGTCCTCCCTCGCAATGGGAAGCATATCGCGCCGCATCTGGTTTTCCGCGTCCCTCACGATCTTTTCCGTTACCCGTAGCTGGTCATCGATAGTGGCCTTTATGAGGCATTCCTTCACCATACGGAAAAAGTCTCTCAGGTCTCCCCCTGTCTTGGCTGCTATATCGTTTATCTGCGCCTCTGAAAAGAAATCATCCCATTTTTCAAAGCGCTTGCCGATAATGTCGCGCATGATCTCCAGACCCGCCGGATCATCCACGCATTGATTGGTATCAGGATCCCTTCTCCTTATATGCACGCTCGGCAGATTGCATACGGTGCCGCCGCCGAGGCGCCGCCCCAGCCCGGGAGTTATAGGGGTAAGGTACGGAGGGATGGTATAAACCACGTGAAGCAAGGGGAGATGCAGCTTGTCCGAATGACCGGAAAAAAGGTTCTCCACGCTCTTGTACACGTTCTCCGCATCGGCTCCGACGCCCTGGATCTGTTCCACGGAATCGACCAGAAGGACCACTTTCTTATCCTCGTCATTCTCCCGCCCCCTTATCGCCTCAACCACGGATGCGGCAAATTTGTGAGCCTCCTCCGTAAGGCGCGCCACATGCCCCTTGGACTTTTCCTGGAGGAGTCTCCTGAAACTGGGATCATCCTTGAGCGATGCCTTTATGTCGGCCTTGAAGACGCCAGGGGCGGTTTCAAGTTTGATCTGGTCGATGGAAACCTCCGTCTTCAGAAAATTCCTGAGCCTGTCCCAGTAGCTCTCGTGGGCAGGATCATAGCCGAACCGGGCGCTGAATTCGTCGCTCAAGGCCCCCATGACGGACACGAAAAAGTCCGATATATCGACGGAGGTGTTCAGGTTCATATAGTCGCGCATATCGCACAAGAAAACGATGCAGCCGTTGCCTTCGAGCATCTTTTTCAGTCGCCTGAGCTCGGTGCTCTTGCCGCTGCCGCGCTGACCGGTGAGGAGGTTCACGCTTGCCGCGTCACTCCAGTCTATCTTTTGGAAGAGGTTCTTAATCGGGTCGCCCGGGGCCTGTTCGAGGAAGGGCACATAATATTTGTCGCCCGGTTCCAGGGGCCGGTCGTTCAGGTTATTGTAAAACTGTTTCATGCGGTTCCGGATGTCATTGTCCATTATTTCTTCCCCTTTCCGGCAATGCGACACCTGTTCATTAATGAAGAATAAAGAATGATCCCACGATTTTCAAGAAGATTATATTCAGAGTGACGGTCGTTGCGTAGTGCCGGGGCGGGGAGCGACCGGAAGGAACCCTCCCCGAAGCCCTCTCCCTCCCACCGGCAGGACATGTGCCGGAAAGGGTTCTTTGTTCCATGGAGCCGACACATCTCTTATATACTCACCAGAACCGGAGCGGGATGACCTTTGAAATTGCATTAAAGTCGTTATCATTGTGAAGGAGCATAAGATCGTGCTCCAGGGCGGTCTGCGCGATGAGACAATCGATTGTGCTCCTCACAGTGATTCCCTTCCTACGGCATTCCATGTAAAGTCTTGCTGCCTCCGCGAAGGAATCAACAGGGTCCTTCAGGTGATAGAAGTGCTGTGAGGACAAATAGCGTCTGAGAAGGGAGAATTCTCTCTCCGAAGCGGCCCCTTGAAGCACCTCTTGCAGGATAAAGGAGGTTATTCCGAAGGGTATCTTTCGTTCCAGGATGTCCTGGAGTTTCAGGCCGCCTTCGCTTTTTGAACCCTTCAAGAAGTCAATGAGAACCGAGGTATCGACAAGAATCATCTTCCTTCACGTAGAGCCTTATAATCGTAGTTCGCGGCAAACTCAACCTTACCTGCAAGGTCAAGCAGGTTGAGACGCTTACGGTTTTCAACGAATTCCTTCAGCGCTTCATGGACAAGCTCTTTCTTTGTCGTTGCGTTGCTGAGTTTTAAGGCCTCAGCCACCAGGGCATCATCAAGGACTATGTTTGTTCTCATTATACACCTCCATGTATGTATAGCTATACACCCGGAAGGGGAGTCTGTCAAGATCGCATGACGCTGCGCCTCTCAGGTCTCCTTCGTCGAGCCTCACTGCACGCTCAAGCATCGAGAGAGGCGGAATTGAGCAAAGGGTCACATTTAAGCGCACGGGGAGCGACCGGAACCCTCCCCGACCGGCCTTTCCCTCTCCCCCGCCGACAGGACGTACATCGGAAAAGCTGAATGATACCGGGGCGCGCCGCGTGCCCTCGCGTCAAAATCCTTGACAGATGCTTCGAGGCGGTGTAAAAGAGACCAATGGAAAATATGAAACTTGCATACAAGGTATGGCTTGATAGGGGCGGCAAGGCATTCGGGGAAGGGCCCTTCCGGCTGCTCAAACTTGTTGAAAAAACGGGTTCCCTCCACCAGGCCGCCATGGAGATGAAGATGTCGTACCGCAAGGCCTGGCTCACCATTCGCGCCATTGAAGAGAGGCTCGGATTCTCCCTTCTCGAACGGCATACCGGAGGCCACTCAGGGGGAGGCTCCACCATCACCCCTGAAGGAGCGGACTTCATGAACCATTACGAGGCGTTTCGGACAGACGTGAAGGAAGCCCTCGACGCCGTTTACAAGAAGCATTTCGGCTCATAGCATGGCGCAGCCGTTTCAGGCCGGGTTCAGCCTGGCCTCGATCGCCTGAACAAGCCCTTCCACGCCTTCCTTCTTGAGACATGATACGGAAACGGATTCGTGCCGGTCTTCCATAAGCCTCACCACGCTCCTGTCCACCTTGTCTATCTTGTTGAACACGATAAGACGCGGCTTCCCGCTTAAGCCCAGGGTGGAGAGTAACCTATCCACCACGTTCATCCGCTCTTCGAAGTCGGGTGCGCTCACGTCCACAAGGTGAAGGAGCAGGTGCGCGTCCTCCAGTTCCTCCAGGGTAGCCATGAATGCCCGCACAAGCACCTGGGGCAGCCCTTTTATGAATCCCACCGTATCGGTGACGATAATGTTTTTCCGCTCGGGATACTTGATGAGCCGCGTAGTCGGGTTCAGGGTGCTGAACGGCTTGTCTTCCGCTTCCACCTTGCTCTTGGTAAGGAGGTTGAGGAGAGTCGATTTCCCTGAATTCGTATATCCCACGATGGAGACTATGGGAATGCCGGAAAGTCGCCTTTTCTCCCTTTTTTTATCCCGCACCTTCTCGATTTCACCAAGGCGCTTCTCCAGAAAGCCTATCTTCTCCCTTACCCTTCTTTTGTCGATTTCGAGCTTTGTCTCTCCGGGGCCCCTTCCCCCGATCCCGCCGGTCAACCGTGAAAGCGCCGTATTCCGGCCTGCAAGCCTGGGCAGGATGTACCTCAACTGGGCCAATTCCACCTGGATCTTCGCCTCCGTGGTCTGGGCCCTGCCCGCGAATATGTCCAAGATAAGCTGGTTCCTGTCGATGACCCTGAGGTCGGTCAAGGCCGATATATTTTTTATCTGGCCGGGAGACAATTCTTCGTCGAACACGAGGAGGTCCACACCGAGCTGCTGGCACCTCATGAGGATTTCCTCCACCTTGCCCTTGCCGATAAGGTACTTGGGGTGCAAATCCTTCGGCCTCTGCACTACGGCGTCGAGGACGGTGATACCTGCGGAATAACAGAGGTCCTTCATCTCCGCAATATGTTCCTCCACGTCCTTATCCGTTCTCGGCGGGACGACGGACACGACGATGCACCTTTCCCGGTCGCCTTCGACCAGGTAATACCTTCCCCTCGCCTTGACGAACTCGTTTTCAAGCTCCGTGATGAACTCGATGAAATCCATGTCCAGTTCCTGGAACGAGAGGGGGCCTATGAAATCCCACACTTGGCCCGATTTGCCTTCAGGCACGAGATGTCCGATGTGGATGAACTCTCCCGCCTCTCCTCTTCTCTCCAAGATGGAGGCTACGAGGTCGAGCTGAAGGATGGCGAGGTCGCTCAAGTCTTCCTTCGAGAGAAGCTCGCCGTTCAAGTGAGTATGGACAAACCTGAGACCCCTGAAGCGCGCCCTTCCCACCCGTTCCGTGGTAAGAGGTGGTATTTCTATCTTTGCCCGGTCGCCCACGATCACGCGCTCGACCACGCCCCTCCTGTTGATAAGGAGGCCCACCTGGCGTCCCGTGTCCTTCGACACTTCCATAATGTTCCGCGCAACGTCAAAAGGTATGACGTCCGCCGGCTCTATCCTTTTTTTGTAGAGTTTCTCGAGTCTTCGTTTTGTGAGGTGATCAAGTCCCTGGGTATTTCCGTATATGTCTATAATGTGCCCCTGTGTTTGTCAGGAAGGCAACGCCGTATCGGGCGCAGACCGCCTTGTTTTCGCTCCGTCTTCGACCTCGTGTCAGGCGCTCGCAATAAGGTCGCGGTCTATTTCCATGCGGGCACAGTACTGTATACCATCCAGGAGTATGGCAACCCGCTCTTTCCCGTCAAGCTCTTTTTCAAAAACGCCGCTCAGGTTTTTGAAGGGCCCTTCCTTTATGACAACCCTTTCGCCTTCCTGAAACCTTCTCTGTTCTATGGTCGCCATCCCGTCTTCAAGCCTGGACTTGATAAAGTCGATCAGATCGTCGCGAACCGGGACGATCCGGCCGCCGAAATTGACAATGGCCTTAATCCCTCTCGTGTACTTCACAAGACGGAACTCATCGACAGGGTGGAACCTTACAAATATATAGCCGGGAAACATGGGTTCTATCACATATACAAAATGACCCTCTTTGAACTTCCTCAGCCTGAGTCTGGGGGCGAGCACCTCTATGCCTCCCTGCTGGAGGTTGTTGGCGGCCCTCTCCTCATTTCTCGGTTTTGTGGTAACTACGTACCATCTTCTCATGCCTTTATTATCGGCCAAATTTAATATATTATCAAGTCCTACCGCAGTTTTCCGGCGATATTCCCCGGCTCTTTTCCCTCCCGTCCGACCCTCGGTGTACCCTTTCCGCCCTCATCGGTGGGCACGGAAGTCTTCCTGAAGCCTCGGGGAAAATCACCTTACCGCCGTGGCGCCGGTGGGATTCCGGCGATCGGCGGGAGTCGTTTCTGCGGGTTCCACCGCCCTTTCCAAGGCGGCTGTTTTCCCAATAACCGCAAGGAGATTCCGGGTGGGAGAATATCACCAAAAAAGGCTTGACAAAACCTGATAGGGTAAGTATATATGTCCTAAGTGGTAAAGTGTGTTATAAGGTGGGATAATAATGTTCGCCGGACGGTATGAATACGGGATAGATGACAAAAACAGGGTGAGTATACCGTCCAAATTCAGGGAGACCCTCTCGACGAATTATGACATGAGGCTCATCCTCACCAACCTCGATGGTTGTATTGTAGCATTTCCGTATCAGGAGTGGGTAGAACTGCAGGAAAGGATGTCGAAGCGTGAGTCTTCCGGGAAAGAGGCACGGGCCTTCCTGAGGTTTTTCTATTCGGGGGTTTCCGAGTGTCCCATAGATAAGCTCGGAAGGATTCTTTTACCCCAGTCGTTAAGGACGTACGCGGGCATCAGGAAGGACGTGGTGATAATCGGGATGTTCCGCAAGATAGAAATATGGGCCCGGGAAGCTTGGGATGATGTAGTGCGAGAGGCCACCGCTGACCGTGAAAAGATGAAAGATGTTCTTTCGGACCTCGGTCTTTGATGATCGTTGCTCATATACCTGTTCTTCTTGAAGCTGTAACAGACAATCTGGTAAGTAACGAAACCGGTCTTTTTGTTGATGCGACACTCGGCGGGGCCGGCCACGCACATGCGCTCCTGGAGAAGTACAGGGACCTCAGGCTCATAGGGATCGACGTGGACGAGGACAACCTGAGGACCGCGGAAGAAAAGTTGAGCGTGTTTAAGGACAGGGTGAGGTTGGTGAGAGGAAACTTCAGAGACCTCGTGCAAATGCTCCACTCTCTCGAGGTTCGGTCTATCGACGGCATCCTCTTTGACCTTGGTCTTTCCATGTACCAGATGATGGGAGGGCGCGGGTTCAGTTTCAACGATGACTCCTTTCTCGATATGAGGATGGACAACAGGGATCCCGTTACTGCCTATGACGTGGTAAACGGATACAGCGCCGACTCGCTGAAAAAGGTATTGGAAGAGTACGGGGAAGAATACCTGGCTCAGAGAATAGTGAAGGCGATAGTGGAAGAACGAAGAAGGAAACCGATCACCACCGCGCGGGAGCTCGCGAACGTGGTGCTTAAAGCCAAGAGAAGGCAGGGGAAGATACACCCTGCGACAAAAACCTTTCAGGCCCTGAGGATAGAGGTGAACCGGGAGCTGGACAGCATCAGAACAGGGGTGGCGGATGCCATAGATGTGCTCGCCCCCGGAGGGAGGATAGGCGTCATCGCTTTTCATTCCCTCGAAGACCGGATCATAAAGGAGATGTTCAAGACCTCGCCCTCGCTCAGGCGCCTTACGAAGAAGGTGATCAAACCCGAGAGGCCGGAGATGCTCAGGAATCCCAGCTCCAGAAGTGCGAAGCTCAGAATTGCAGAAAAACTGTAACCGGGGGGTAACATGCAGAAAGTATATGTTTCGCTGAAGAAAGACGTCCATTATCACAGGAGTATTCAATCCACGTTGATAGTCGTGTTCTGCGTGCTGATCTTCATCGTCGCCTCCTTCTACATGAGAAGCTCTTTCAATGACCAGCGAGAGGAACTGATCGACACCCTCCGGAAGGAAAGGGAGGTCTCACAACTCAACGGGAAACTGAAAGTCGAACTTTCCGGCATCACCCGGGGAAGGTATATCGAGCTGAAGGCAAAGGAACGGCTTGGACTCAAGAAGCCGAAAGAGGAAGAGGTCCTCGTACTGACAAATGAATAAAAGGGCTAAACAAAGAGCCTTTTTCATCTGCGCGGCAATATGCGTAATGTACATTGCGGTCGGCCTGGGATTTGCGGATAAACTGAGCATGAAAAGGGTGGCGAGCACGGAAGAAGTGAGCCCGAAAGCCATGAGTCTCGCCATTCCGAAAACGGGTCTGCGCAATGACGCCCAGGCGGCGGTAACCGCGGCCCCGGAGCCCGTTGCGCCTCCCGTGGTCGTGACGCCCGCCAACGTTCCCAAGCCCCTTACCCCGCCGCCCGTGGTTGTGGCGGAGCCCCCTCAACGTCCGGTCCCGCAGCCTGCCCAGGAGGTCAAAAGCCCCGTCCAGGCCAAGGTGGAGCCGGTTCGCGTGAAACCTGAACCGGTGCGGCTCCCCGTGTCCGCTTTCGTGCGCGAAGGCTCGACTGCGGAGCCTTCCCTTTTCATCTCCTTCCCCATCGTCTGCTACGCGATCAAGGAGGGTTTGATAGAAAAGGAAGGTTTGATTTTCATAAAGAAAGGGGGCTATAATACTCTCAGTTGGAAGAAGCCCCTCGATATACTGAAGGATAGAGACGAAGAAGGTCTAAAGAGCATCTCAAAAGCCATCGGAAAAAAACAGATACTCGGTTTTCTCAAAAAAGAGGGGATATCATGTGCGGATGACAGCGGGGCCGAAGATGTCATCCTCGGGAAGGGTTACACAGTGGAAAAGAAGAGGCTTCTCGCTCTTTATGATAAGCATGTATCGGCGGATTATCAGAGACATTTCCCCTACTGCCTGGAGGGGATAAGTGTTTCGAAAGGCAAGACGGGGTTCGAGTTTGCACGGGCCAGGGACACGGGCAGAGAAACAACCGTGAACGACCAGGAATGGATGATGCCCAACCTTACCAACCTTACCATAAGGGACGCCATTCAAAAACTTTCCGCCAGGACCGCCAAAATAAAGGTCCATGGGAACGGGACCGTAACCGACCAGGAGCCCAAACCCTTCCAGAAGACCAGCGGAGAAACGGAATGCGTCATTTACGGGAGGGCCAACAAGCAATGAGACTCTCGTCCCTCATAGCCGGTCTGCCCGTCATTTCTGCGGACAACGGCTTAGACCTGGAGATCACGGGCATCACCAAGGATTCCAGGGAGGTCCGCGAAGGATACCTGTTCTTCTCCACAAGCCGGAGTACCCCTTACATTGCCCAGGCCCTGAAGAACGGGGCGAAGGTCGTGGTATCGGAGAGCGAACCGGAAATACCGGTGCCTTGCTCGATCATCACGGCTGACGTGAACGGCCTCCTGGGGGACATTTCCTCAAGGTTTTACGGCATGCCTTCGCGAAGTCTTTTTGTGGCCGGCATTACAGGGACCAACGGCAAGACGACCACCACCTACCTCATCGAGTCCATGGTGGAAAAAGCAGGAAGAAAGGCGGGAGTTATCGGCACCATCTCATACAGGTATGGAGGCCGTACCCTGAACGCGCCCAACACGACTCCCGGCGCCGCGGAACTGCACGGCCTGCTCAGGGACATGGGCGAAGCGGGAACCGAGTTCGTGGCAATGGAAGTCTCTTCCCATGCCCTGGACCAGAAACGGGTGGAAGGCATTGATTTCGACATGGGGATATTCACGAACCTTACCCATGATCACCTTGATTATCACGGCACACTGGACAATTACCGGGAAGCGAAGAGACTCCTTTTCACCCGGTACCTCGAAAAGAGCGTGAAGAGTGCGAAATGGGCGATACTGAACGGGGACGATCCCGCCGTGTCCGCCTTCGCGCCGGGACCTTCGGTCAAGACCCTTTACTATTCCATCACAGGTGCGGCCGATGCCTGTCTCACCGACTTCCGTGAGGATATCGACGGACTCCGGCTCGAGGCCTCTCTCATGGGCCGCAAGGTTTCTCTCACGTCTCCCCTGGTGGGTATCTTCAACGCGTCGAACATACTCGCGGCCTGCCTCTTCGGTTATGGCGCGGGCTTCACCCACGAGACCATAAAGGCAGGGGTGGAATCCCTGGCCGGCGTGCCGGGAAGACTCGAAAGGGTAAGAAATGACAAAGGCATATCCGTCTTTGTGGATTATGCCCATACGCCCGATGCGTTGAAAAAGGTCCTCGAACTCCTCGACCGCCTGAAGAGGGGGCGGCTCATCGTCATCTTCGGCTGCGGGGGCGACAGGGATACAACCAAAAGACCCGTCATGGGCGGCGTGGCATCCCGTCTCGCCGATTTTTCGATCGTCACCTCCGACAACCCGAGAAGCGAAGTACCGGGGAGCATCATTGACGATATTACCCGAGGATTTAACGGCGGACCTTTCAGGGTAGTCGAGGACAGAAGAGAGGCGATCGCCGAAGGTGTAAGGATGGCAAGGGAAAATGATGTCCTGCTTATTGCAGGCAAAGGCCACGAGGATTACCAGATCATCGGGGACCGGACCATCCATTTCAGTGACAGAGAAGTTGTGGAGGAGTGTTTGCATGTGGCGCGTTGACGACGTAATAAAGGCAGTGAACGGGGTGGCCTTCAGGGTGGAGAAGGATGGGTTTCCTTCAATTTCCACTGATTCGAGGACCATAGGCAAAGGGGACCTCTTTGTGCCCGTTTCCGGCGTCAATTTCGACGGCCATCTCTTTGCGCAAAAAGCTTACGAGGCGTCACAGGGAGGTTCTCTCTGCGACAAGACCCGTGAAGACATATATAAGAATGTGAAAGGCACCGTCATCCTCGTGGATGATACGCTCCAGGCCCTCCTCGACCTCGCCCGGTGGAAACGCCGGCATATGAGCGGGACGTGCATCGCCATTACGGGAAGCAACGGCAAGACGACCACCAAAGAGATACTCGTGGATATGATGAAGAGGACCTCCTCCGTGGCGTACAACGAAAAAAACTACAATAACCTCATAGGGGTTTCGCAAAGCATCCTCGCCATCGACGGCGAGCCTGATTTCTTCGTCTTTGAACTGGGAACGAATATGAGGGGCGAGATAAGACGCCTCGCCCTGACAACGGAGCCCGACGCGTCCCTCATCACCAATATCAACCCCTCCCACCTTGAAGGGCTTTCCGACCTCGAAGGGGTTCTCGAAGAAAAGCTCGACCTCTTCACCCTTACAAAGAAGGGGGGCAAGGTCTTCGTGAACGGGGACGACCCCTATATCCTGCCCCGGTACAGGGATGCATCCCATACCGCCTGTGTCTACGGCATGGCCGGAAAGACGCCGTTCCACCTTGAGATCGACGAGGACCTGGGTTGGGAAGGATCGCGCATCACCCTCGCCTTCCCCGGCGAAACGGCGAAGACCCGGACGGCGCTCCTCGGAAAACACAATCTATGCAATATCCTCGCGGCCTCCGCCCTCGCCTATGGCGTGGGATTCGGCATGAAGGAAATCAAGGAGACCATCGAGACCTTCACCCCTTTTGCCATGCGCTTCACGCCGAAAAAGTCCCGGAAGGGTTTTCTCGTGGTGGATGACACGTACAACGCGAACCCCGCTTCCATGGAATGGGCGATCCGCACCCTCGAAGAACTTCCCTGCCGCGGCAGGCGGATTGCGGTCATGGGCGACATGCGGGAACTCGGAGAAAAGACATCATACTACCACCGGGAGCTTGGGCGGTTTCTGAAGAAGACGTCCATCCCCCTCATCGCACTGGTGGGTGAGCATGTAAAAGAGACATTCGAAGAACTCGGACCCGAAAGGGCAAGACTTTTCGAGGACAAGGCCGGGCTTATTGAATACGTGCACCATGAGGTCCGGGAAGGAGACACCGTCCTGGTCAAGGGATCGCGGCGGGCAAAGATGGAAGAAATAGTGGAGGCCCTGATCTAATGCTCTATCACCTCCTCTACCCCCTCCACACAGCGTCCACGGTCTTCAACGTCTTCAGGTATATTACCTTCAGGACTGTCCTCGCCATACTCTCCGGCCTCATTATCAGCTTCATTCTCACCCCTTACATGATAAAGAAGTTCCACGAATGGGAAGTAAGGGCCGACAAGAGAGAGGACGTGCCCGACAGCCACGCGGCAAAATCGGGGACACCCACCATGGGCGGCTTCGTGATCCTCGTCTCCACCCTGATCCCCACCCTCTGCTGGGCGGACCTGACAAATGAATATATCTGGCTCGTTGCCCTCACCATGATCTGTTTCGGGGCCATAGGCTTCATGGACGATTTGAGCAAGCTGAAGAAGGGAAGCGGCAAGGGCATATCGGGAAGGACAAAACTCATTCTCCAGATACTCTTCTCCGTCGCTATCGGCGTCTTCCTCTATGCCAAGGGAGACTTCATCACCAAGCTGACCATACCCTTCTTCAAGAACGCCACGCCCGACCTCGGCATATTCTACATCGCCCTCTGCGTATTTATCGTGGTGGCCTCGTCCAACGGCGTCAATCTCACGGACGGACTCGACGGTCTCGCCATAGGTCCCGTGCTTACCGTATGCTCCACGTTCCTCCTCTTCGCCTACCTCGTGGGGAATGTGAAATTCGCCCAGTACCTCCAGATATTTTACGTACGGGGCGCCGGAGAACTGACCATCCTCTGCGGAGCCATGCTGGGGGCGGGTATCGGATTTTTGTGGTACAACACCTTTCCCGCCGAACTCTTCATGGGCGACACGGGTTCCCTTTCCCTGGGAGCGTCTCTCGCGGTGATCGCGATCATAATAAAGCAGGAGGCCCTCCTGGCCATCGCAGGCGGCATTTTCGTAATCGAAACCTTTTCCGTTATCATACAGGTCCTTTCCTTCAAGTGGCGGGGAAAGAGGGTCTTCAGAATGGCGCCCATACATCATCATTTCGAGCTTAAGGGCTGGAACGAGGGGAAGATCGTGGTCCGGTTCTGGATCATATCCGTAATCCTGGCCCTTATTGCGCTCAGTACATTGAAGTTGAGGTGATATGGCTTTACCTGACGATATACTGATAGTCGGCCTCGGAAAGACAGGCATTGCCACGGCGAAATTCCTCCATGCCATGGGCAGGAGGATTGCGGTCACCGACGCCAAAAACGAAGAGGCCCTCGCGCCCGCGCTGAAGGAGCTTGAAGGCATCCCCTTCAAAGGCTATTTCGGCGGCCATGGCAGGGACTCCCTCCTATCCTACCCCATGATCGTCATAAGCCCCGGCGTGGACAGCCGTCTGCCCTACCTGAAAGAAGCCCGGGAAAAGGGTGCCACCGTGATCGGGGAGATGGAACTTGCCGCCCGGTTCGTGGATGAGCCCATAATCGCGGTGACAGGCACAAACGGGAAGACCACCACCACAACCCTCCTGGGCGAGATATTCGAAAAGGCATACCCCGGCGTGTTCGTGGGAGGCAACATCGGCAACCCCTTTATCAATTATGCGCGCGAAGGAAGGAAGGCGCCCTTCGTCATACTCGAAGTAAGCAGTTTCCAGCTCGAGACCATCGACACCTTCCGTCCCCGTACTGCGGTCCTCCTCAACATCACCGAGGACCACCTCGACCGTTACGGGAGTTATCAGGAATATATAGACGCAAAATACAGGGTCTTCGAAAACCAGGGTCCCACGGATTACGCGGTACTCAGGAAGGGCCTCGAGGCTCCGGACAGTGTCCGGGCTGAGCGCCTCTACTTCTCCGTTGACGAGATCCTCGAGGAAGGGGCGTTCCTGAAGGACGGCGTCATGCACGTGAGGGTAAAAGGGCAGGAGTTCTCCTATGAGAGGTCCCTTTCCCGTCTCGTGGGCGTCCATAATACGGAAAACCTCCTTGTTGCCCTCCTCGTCGCCCATATCCACGATATCGGCCGGGACGTCGTAGAGGAGGCAATAGCGGGCTTCAGAGGCCTGGCGCACAGGGTCGAGCCCGTGGGAGAGTTCCGGGGCATGATCTTCTACAATGACTCGAAGGCCACGAACGTGGACGCCACGAAAAGGGCCCTCGAAAGCATGGACTCCAAGGTAGTCCTCATCGCAGGAGGAAAAGACAAGGGCGGCAGTTACAAGGTTATTGCGGACCTCCTGGGAAAGGTCAGGGCCATAGTCCTCTTCGGCGAGGCAAAAGAGAAGATTGCGGGAGAGCTTGCGGGGCTTTCCACAATATATATGGAAAAGGACCTGCCCGGGGCTGTTGACAGGGCGATAGGGATCGCGCAAAAGGGCGATGCCGTCCTCTTTTCACCCATGTGCAGCAGTTTCGACATGTTCCGGGATTACAAGGAACGAGGCAACGCCTTCAGGAGGATAGTGGAATCGTTATGAAAAAGGCCGCTCTCTACGTACTTGCCGCCCTTCTTCTTTACGGTCTCTTCCGAGAATTCACCCTCGTGAAGGTCCTTCTCATGGCAGGGGGACTCGCCTCGGCATACCTCATCTGCCGCCTGCCGGGACGCTACATCCTCGCCGCGAAGTACCCCCTCATACTTCTCTCCCTTCTTGCCACTGCGGCGTTCTTCTTTTATCCGCCGATCCATACGAAACTCCCCATGGAGCCTATCGTCATATTCCTTTCTTTCTACGGCACCGCCTTCTACCTGATCTCTCTCGGAGAAAACGGCAAGGGTCTCTACAAGGAAGCCATCGCCCTTTCGACCCTCTTCCTTTCCTCCTGCTTCAACCTCTTTCTCATGGGGAAACCCCTTGTATTCCTCGCCATGGCCATGGCCATAATGCTCTTTCTCTTCATAGTGGGCAGGGTGCGCCTCATGGCCGTCATCGGGGTCTACACACTGGGCCTCATCGTCTACCTTGTCATGAAGAAGACCGGCCTTTCCGGCGCAGGACTCGCCATAGGCAATACAGACAAATGTCTCCTCCTTGCGGTGACTTTTGTCCTCCTCATGTTCAGCTTCACCGGATTCCTGAGGAAACCCGACTTCATGAAGATACTCGCCTTTTTCGGCTTCATCTACATTGCCGTCGATCTCCTTCTCGTCCTTGGATTCAAGCTTTCCGGAGGACTTCTCTACCAGCCCGTGATCCTGCTCCTCATCGTCGCTCCCCTCATGGGGATGATGCTTAAAGAGGAGGGCCGGAGGATATGAAACTCTTCATCTCTGCGGGAGGAACGGGGGGCCATATATTTCCCGGCATCGCGGTGGCAGAGGCATTCACCGCCCGTGAGAAGGGAAATGAGGCGGTCTTTATCGGCACGCCCTATGGCCTCGAAAGCAAGATTGTGCCCCAGTACGGATACAGGGTCCTCTACATCAAGGCAAAACAGTTCCTCGGCCAGTCGGCGGTGAGAAAGGTCCTCACCCTCATGAGCGTGCTCACCGGCATAGGCGTTGCCGTCAGGTTCATCAGAAAGGAAAAACCCGATGCAGTCCTCGGCATGGGCGGCTTCACGTCGGTGCCCGTTGTCCTCGCTGCCCGCCTCCTCGGCGTGCCGGCCTTCGTTCACGAGCAAAACGTCCAGCCCGGCCTTGCGAACAAGCTCCTTTCCCGTTTCACCACGAGGACATTTATCAGCTTCGATGAAACAAAGGGCTATTTCCCGGGCAAGAGGGTCTCCCACACGGGGAATCCTTTAAGGAAGAGGCTCCGGGCTTCGCACTTCGAAAGAGACAAGGGAACCTTCGGGCTCTTCATCTTCGGGGGAAGCAGAGGGGCGCACAGCGTCAACGAATCCATGGTCGCCCTCCTTCCGCGCATGGAAAAGTACGGGAACATGATGGTCTACCATCAGACCGGGCCCCAGGATTTCGAGCGCGTCAAAGAAGCCTATGGAAAGAGCACGGTGAAACACGAGGTCTTCCCTTTTACTGATGAGATGGAGAAGTACTACGGCCTTTCCGATGTGGTGATCTCAAGGGCAGGGGCAAGCACCATATTCGAGCTCGCCTTCTTCAAGAAGGCCGCAATCCTCATTCCCTACCCCTTTTCAGCAGGAGGCCACCAGTGGAAGAACGCGACCTATGTGGAAAACATAGGGGGCGGATACGTTATAGGCGACGACGAAGCCACCGGCGACAGGCTTCATGACGTATTGAGCCATCTCATGCACGAACCGGAGTTGATCAGGGAGATGGGGGAAAACATAGGGAAGATTTACATGGAAGATTCAGCAGAACTGATTATCAGGGGGATATTAGATGGTATTTCATAAGATAGAAGCGATACATTTCGTGGGGATCGGCGGCATAGGCATGAGCGGCATCGCGGAGGTGCTCCTCAACCTCGGCTTCAAGGTCTCCGGTTCCGACCTCAGGAGGACGGACACTACGGAAAGACTGGAACAATTGGGAGCCCGCATATTCCTGGGCCATAAGGCGGAAAACGTACAGGATGTCGATGTGGTGGTCGTATCCTCGGCGGTAAGGCCCGACAATCCTGAGATAGTCAAGGCGAGGGAACTCTTCGTCCCCGTAATCCAGCGGGCGGAGATGCTTGCCGAACTGATGAGAATGAAGTACAGCATCGCGGTGGCAGGGGCACACGGCAAAACCACTACCACGTCTCTTGTCTCGGCGGTCCTGGGCCACGCGGGCATAGACCCCACCTCGGTGATCGGCGGGAAGTTGAAAAGCCTGGGGAGCAACGCGAAACTCGGCGACAGCAAATACCTCGTGGCAGAGGCGGATGAGAGCGACGGGACATTCCTCCTCCTCTTCCCCACCATTGCCGTGGTGACCAACATAGACATGGAGCACCTCGATTTCTACAAGGACATGAACGAGATCAAGGCGGCATTCCTCACGTTCCTCAACAAGGTGCCTTTCTACGGACTCGATATTATCTGCATCGACAACGCAAATCTCCAGAGCCTCATCCCCTCCCTCAAAAGACGGTACATGACCTACGGGCTCTCGAAGCAGGCGGACCTCCGGGCGGAAAACATCGTCTACAACGGCTTCGTAACCACCTTCAAGGTCATTTATAAGGAATACGGCCTCGGGGAGATCAGCATCTCCCTGCCGGGCGTCCACAACGTGAGAAACGTCCTCGCCGCATGCGGCGTCGCCATAGAACTCGATATCCCCTTCGACACGATCAGGGAGGCTCTCAAGAGTTTTTCGGGCATACAGAGGAGAATGGAAGTAAAGTGGGATGGCGATATCAAGTTGATAGACGATTACGGTCATCACCCCACGGAGATAAAGGCTACCTTGAGCGCCGCGAGAAATATGTGGAAAAGCCGCGTGGTGGTAGTCTTCCAGCCCCACCGGTATACGAGGACAAAGGCCCTCATGGACGAGTTCGTCACTTCCTTTAACGAAGCGGACCTCCTTATTGTCACGGAGATCTACGCCGCTTCCGAAGAGAAGATAGAAGGCGTGTCCGGCCTCGTCCTTGCGGAAAGAATAAAGGCGAGCGGTCACAAGAACGTGATCTTCGCACCCACCAAGGAGGATGCGGCAGACCTCGTGCTGAAGCACGCGAAGGCGGGCGATGTGGTGATTACCCTCGGTGCGGGGGATGTAAACAAAATAGATGAGAGGCTCAAATCCGCGTGGACTGGAAAGGAATAAAAGGGGTGGTAATGACGGACATCCCCATGAAGAGATATACCTCCATGAAGGTGGGGGGACCCGTGAAATTTCTCGTCTATCCTTCCGATGAGGGAGACCTGGTGAATATACTCCGAAGGCTCGACGACCAGGGGACAAAGCGCCGGTTCATAGGGAACGGCACCAATGTGATCGTCCATGACAGGGGACTCGACGAGGCCCTTATACGGATCACGAAGATGAAACATGCCCGGTGGCGGAAGGTCGATAAAGGCATGGTGGCGGAAGTCTCGGGCGGACTCTCTCTTGCGGGTTTTATCCGGGAGAACGCGAAGCGCGGGCTCTCGGGCCTCGAGAAACTTTTCGGCATACCCGGCACGGTGGGAGGCGCCATAAAGATGAATGCGGGAAGCTTCGGATGGACGATTTCCGGCCCCCTCGAAGAGGTCCGCATGGTTGACGGGCAGGGCAAAAGGTCAACCATCACGAAGAAGGACGGCGACTTCCAGTACAGAAAATCGCCTGTAAAGCCCTCGGACTGCGTGGTAAGCGCAACTTTTCGTCTCACCGGGAAAGACGGGGAAGACATCCTGCGGGATATGGACTATGTTTATGAGGAAAGAAAAAAGAGGCATCCCATGGAGTATCCTTCGTCGGGCTCCATTTTCAAGGGCGTGGACGGCGAGCCCGCCTGGAAGTTCATAGAAAAGGCCGGCTTGAAAGGGCTCAAGGTCGGCGACGCCTCGGTCTCGGAAAAACATGCGAATTTCATCATCAACCTCGGGTCGGCAACGGCCCGGGATATAAAGACACTGATAGAGAGGATCAAAAAAGAGGTGTACGACAAATTAGGTGTTTCCCTCGAAGAAGAGGTGGAACTCTGGGGGTTCGATGCGTAGTGATGAGATGAAACAGAAAAACATAGCGGTCCTCCTGGGAGGCAGGTCCTCAGAGAGGGAAGTGTCGCTCCGAAGCGGCGAAGCGGTGCGTGGCGCCCTCATACGGAAGGGTTACCGCGCGGTGGCCATCGACCCCAAGGAAGACCTGATCGACAAGTTGAAGGAAGAACGGATCGACGTGGCCGTTATCGTGCTTCACGGCAAATGGGGCGAAGACGGAACCGTGCAGGGCCTTTTGGAGATCATGGGCATCCCCTACACGGGCTCGGGCGTACTCGGGTCGTCCGCGGCCATGGACAAGGTAACCATGAAGCTTATCCTCACGGGTATGGGGCTCCCCACACCGGACTATGCAGTGGCCATGTCCGGAGAAGAGACCGTGGCCTTTCCCGTACCCTTTGTGGTGAAGCCTGCGAACGAAGGCTCGACCATAGGGATCTCCGTCGTAAGGGCGGAGCAGGAAAAGAAGGATGCCCTGGAAACGGCGTTCCGGTACGACAGGAAGGTGCTTCTCGAAAAATTCGTGGAAGGGGCGGAAATAACGGTGGCCGTAGTGAACGGGGTGACGCTGCCTGTCATAGAGGTCCGGCCCGTGAACGGCTTTTACGATTTCAAGGCAAAATATACCAAGGGCATGACCCAGTACATTGTGCCCGCGCCCCTCGACGAGGCCACGGAAAAAGAGGCCCGCGACACGGCCCTCAAGGTTTACAGGGCCTTCGATCTCGCGGGATGCGCGAGGATCGACATGCTCATCGAAAAGGGAGTGCCCATGGTGATAGACATAAACACATCGCCCGGCATGACGGAAACGTCCCTTGTGCCCAAGGCATGGGCACATCTCGGCAGGACATTTGACGACCTCGTGGAACAGATACTTCTGGGGGCTGCTCTGAAAATATGAAAAAGACCCTTTATTTCTTTTTCCTCATACCTGTGTGCGTCCTTTCGACCCTTACCCTCATCTATCTCTTCTCGAAGGACGAGCCCCTCTTTTTTTTGAAGAACATTCGAATAAACGGGGTGCAACAGTTGGCGGAAAAGGATATAATGAACAAAGTATCTCCCTTCCTGAGGGAGAGCCTCCTCAAGATAGATGCGGTGAAGATGAAGGAAGCCCTTGTATCGCACCCCTTCGTGAAAGAGGTGAACATCAAGCGCGTGTTTCCTTTCTCCATCGTCATCGACGTGAAGGAGAAGAAACCCTCCGCCCTATGGGTAAATACAGAGGGGACCGTTACCGTCCTCGATGAGACCGGCACGCCTTACCGCGGGCTCGCAAAGGGAGACGAAAAAGACATGTTCGTAATCAGCGCCCGCGACAAGGGCGATGCGAAGAGTGTCTACAAAGAAATAAACGGCTGGATTACGCAGGGAATAATCAAGAAAGATGTCCTTTCCGAGATATCCTACGACGAGGGGAGCATCACTATTTTCGGCTTCGACAACGGGGTGGAGATCATCCTCGGGAAAGAAGACCAGGACAAGAGACTGAAAAGGGCGGTTGCGGTCTTCCAGGACGCAAAGAAAAGAGGACTCCTGATAAAGTGCATAGACGCACGGTTCGAGAAGGGCGCCATAATCCAGGAAAGGAAGGGTTGATATGATGCGAGAGGACGGACTCCTTGTCGGCCTTGATGTAGGGACCACAAAGATATGCGTCGTTGTGGCGAGGCTGGTGGAGGACAAGATCAACATCATAGGCATCGGGTCCTATCCTTCCACGGGATTGAGAAAAGGCGTGGTGGTCAATATGGACAGCACGGTGAACTCCATTAAGAAAGCCATCGAAGAGGCCGAACTCATGGCGGGCGTCAAGATAGATTCCTGCCTCGCAGGCATCGCGGGCCCCCACATAAAGAGCTTCAACAGCAACGGCGTGGTGGCGATCAAGGACAGGGAAGTGAGGACCGACGATATCACGAGGGCCATTGACGCGGCCAAGGCCGTTGCCATACCCGCGGACCGGGAACTGATCCACGTAATCCCCCAGGAATTTATCGTAGACGACCAGGACGGAATATGGGAACCCACCGGCATATCCGGGGTAAGGCTCGAAGTAAAGGTACATATCGTTACGGGAAGCGTCTCGTCGGCCCAGAATATCATGAAATGCTGCAAACTCGCGGGATTGGGCGTAAACGAGATCGTCCTCGCCCAGATCGCGTCCGCTGAAGCGACGCTCACGCCGGAAGAGAAGGAGATCGGCGTGGCCCTCGTGGATATCGGCGGCGGCACGAGCGACATTGCGGTCTTCTCCAACGGGAGCATCAAATACACGTCCGTTTTGCCCTTCGGAGGCAACAACATCACCAACGACATCGCCATCGGGCTCCGCACTCCCCTGGAGGAAGCGGAAAAGATAAAGAAGAAATACGGATGCGCCTATGCGAGCATGATCGGCGCAAACGAAACGATCGACGTACCGAGCGTGGGGGGCAGGAAACCGAGGACCCTCATGCGCAAAACCCTCGCGGACATTATAGAGCCGAGGGTGGAAGAAATCGCCTCCCTCATATATGAGGAAATACGAAAATCGGGCTCCGAGAAACTCCTCGCATCAGGCGTCGTCCTGACCGGGGGATGTGCGAACCTCGAAGGGATGCCCGAGTTTGTGGAAGGCATTTTTAACCTTCCCGCACGAAGGGGCTACCCTATAGGCGTGGGAGGTCTCGTGGACGTGGTGAACAACCCCATATATGCGACAGGGGTCGGCCTTCTCCTCCACGGTTACAAAAGCGGCAAAGGCAAAGCAAGGAAGCAGGGCTTCGACCAGGCCAGAGGCATTGCAAAGATGATTTCAGGCGGAAAATTACTCGACAGGATGAGAGATTGGTTTAAAGAAATTTTCTAGGAGGTGCACGGTGAACAAAGTGTTTTACATGGATGAGGCTAACGGCTTTTCAGCAAAACTGAAAGTAATCGGCGTTGGCGGAGGGGGATGCAACGCGCTCAACAACATGGTGGAAGCGGGCGTGCAGGGCGTTGAATTCATCGCGGTCAACACGGATGTCAAATCACTCGCCATGTGCAAGGCTCCTGTCAAAATTCAGATAGGACAGAAACTTACACGGGGACTTGGGGCGGGAGCTGATCCAGAGATCGGAAAGAAAGCGGCCCTTGAAGACGTCGATAAAATAAAGGATCATCTCCAGGGCGCGGATATGGTCTTCATCACCTGCGGCCTGGGCGGCGGTACCGGCACCGGGGCGTCATCCGTTATTGCGGAAATATCCAAAGAACTCGGCGCACTCACCGTGGCCATCGCAACAAAGCCCTTTGCCTTCGAGGCAAGGGACAGAATGAAACAGGCCGAGCATGGCGTAACCCAGCTCAAGACCCGGGTTGACTCCCTCATCACCATCCCGAACCAGAGGCTCCTCTCCATCGGCGGCAAACACATGACCATCATGGAGGCCTTCCTGAGGGCCGACGAGGTGCTCCTCAACGCAGTGAGAAGTATATCGGACCTCATTGTCGGGTCAGGCCACGTGGTCGTCGATTTCGCGGATGTGAAGACCATCATGAGCGAAAGGGGCATGGCCATCATGGGCGTCGGCATGGCCGCAGGGGAGAACCGGGCCAAGGAAGCGGCACAGAAAGCCATTTCGAGTCCCCTCCTCGAAGATATATCGATCCATGGCGCACGGGGCGTGCTCATAAACATCACCGGCAACTCCGATATGAAACTCCATGAGGTCCATGAAGCGTCAACCCTCATCCAGGAGCAGGCCCATGAAGACGCGAAGGTCATATGGGGCCTCGTATTCGACGACACCATGGACGACAACATAAGGATCACCGTCATTGCCACGGGTTTCGAGGAAACCGTCGAGAAGGGCGTGGAAGAAACGAGGATCGAGCCCTTAAAACGAGGCAGCAGGCTCTTCGATGAGGAAACGGTGCCCACCTTCATGAAGAAGAAAGTGGCCGTTGACTACAAGGAGATAAAGGCGAAGAGTGAAAATATCGATATCGATGACGACAGGTACGATGTGCCGACCTTCCTCAGAAAGCAGGCGGACTGAGAAAAGGACGTTCAAGGGCGGCATAGGTGAATGAACGCCGTCCCGTGCAGGGAAAGGAATCGATCAAGAGGAAAGACGCGCCCCGTGAGCGGGGCGCTGTAGTAAAAAAATGGCGCGGCAAGATCCCGGTGTGTATTCTTTTCCCCAATTCCTATTACATCGGGATGTCCAACCTTGCCACCCACATCCTTTACAGTACACTGAACGACATGCCCGACGTGGTGTGCGAGCGGTGTTTTTCCGGCGAGGACGGTCACATTCTTTCTCAGGAGAGCGGGAGACCCTTGTCCTCCTTCGAGATCGTCTTCGCAACCCTCTCCTTCGAACTCGACTACATCAACATACCGCGCATACTTGCCGCGTCCTCGATTCGCGTATCGAGGGAAGGGAGAAACAGCGGACCCCTTATCGTGGCAGGCGGTATCGCGGTCACTTCCAACCCCGAACCTGTGCAGGCCTTCATCGACCTCTTCCTTATGGGCGATGCGGAGGTCATCATCCCCCGCTTCATGGACACATACAGGGAACTCCGGGACGCGCCCCGCCCCGACCTCCTGGAAGGACTCGGGTCCTTCGATTTCGCATATGATCCCGGTAAACTTCAGGTAGCCTATCGCGAAGACGGCTCCGTCGCTTCCTTCTCCCCCCCTGATTTCCACGTAAATATAGAAAGGTACAAAGGAAAGACCCTCGGTTCCTCCACAATCATCACAGACGGAGCGGAGTTCGCCGACATGTTCCTTGTGGAAGGCACGAGGGGGTGCCCTTCCCGCTGCCCCTTCTGCCTCCTCGGCAATTCCTACGGGTTCATCCATGACGACCTTTCGGGTCTCGCCACCCAGGAGAAGGATATCGGGCTTATAGGCGGAGGGGTCTCTTTTCACCCGCGCCTCGAGGAGATCATACGGGATTTGAAGGAAAGGGGCAAGGTCCCCCATCTCCCATCCCTCAGGATGGATGAGGTCCCCCTTTCCGTGATAGAGCTTATCAAAGACGACGTGAAGACCCTCACCTTCGGCATCGAGGCGGCCACGGAGAGACTGCGCAGGTTCATCGGCAAGCCCCTGACGGACGACGAGATCCTGGATAAGGTGGAAGGCATACTTTCCATGAAATCCTTCAATCTGAAGCTCTATTTCATGATAGGCCTTTACGGGGAAACCCGGGAAGACGTGGATGCCATCGCCGACTTCGCGAAGCGTGTAAAACACATCATGCTCAAAAGGGGGGCAAAAAGGGGTGTCCTGGGCGCCATAACCGTCCACGCAAGCCCCTTCGTCCCGAAACCCTCCACCCCTTTCCAATGGCTCCCCATGGATGACCCCGCATCCCTGAAAGACAAGGCCGGCAGGCTCGCCAGGGCCTTCGGCAAGATCGACAACGCCTATTTTACCCATGAATCGGTGAAGCACAGCCTCCTCCAGGGGATACTCGCAAGGGGAGACAGGCGCGTGAAGGAGATGGTCGAAAGGCTCGCGAGGGGAGACAGCCTTGCAAGGGTGATCAGAGAAAGTCCGGTGAATCCGAATTTCTATGTCCTGAGGGAAAGGGCCGAAGATGAACTCTTCCCCTGGGATTTCATCAAGGGTAACGTGAGCAGGAAGACGCTTCGAAAACGCTTCGAGGCATGTGTGAGCGCGCTCGGACCAACGGCAAAAACATAGGCTCCCGGCGGGTTGCCTACTTACTTACCACTTATTCTTGAGCCCCTTTCCCGCCCGGTCTCATATATATGGCGGAGCGGGAAAGGCCGATATTACACGCGGATGGCAAGCTTGCGGCGCACCCGCCTACCTTGCCGGAGCGGCGCCCGGTTGTGCCTGGGGCGTTGCCTGCTGTACGGGCTGTGGCGCTCCGGGGGGCGTTACGCCGGGGAAGGCCTGGCGGTTCCTGAGCGACCGGTTCGGTGTGGGCGCAGGACCGGTCTGGGGGGCGCCGGGCGTAGCGCTCCAGGCAGGGCCGGGCGGCGTGGTCCGACCGGGGGTCGCTGCGGGGCCACGGGCGGCAGCGACGGGGTGAGCCGCGCCTTTGGCGGTTTCGGCCCCTCTCCTCTTCCCTTCGTCGGAAAGATGGACGGTCATGACCTCTTCGCCCCTTGTGAGGACTATCTTGTCATTCTCTATCTCTTTCAGGACGAAACCGCTCAACACGTCCCCCTTCTTTATTACCTGCTGCCGGTTCCCTCTGCCGGGGGTTGTCTTCGGGGCCTTCTTGTCCTCTATGTAGGCAAGGCCGGCTCCGTCGTTGATTATGGTCCCATAGAGCACCAACTCCGGTTTGGGGAGGGCTTTTTCCGCCTTCTTTTCCGGCGGTATCCTCCTCTCCGGGTGGAAGAGGTTGTTGTCCCCGATCGCGACATAGTCGAGGGGGGACGGCGGGGTCCGTGGAGTCGCCGGGGTGGCCTCGGCGGCGGTCACCGCCTTCGTCTTTGCGAGGGGCACGGTGAATTTCATCTTCATGCGCACCAGGGGAGCTACGGCAAAGACGAGGGTAGCCGCGATCAGGGCGAGAAGGGTCACGTTCAGGATGTTCACACTCCCGTAAAGATATCGGATCACGCGCATATTACTTACCGCCCGTAAGGGCCGAAACCCTGAGTTTTACCATGAGGTCCCTCGGTTCTCTGAAATTTCTCACCCTTGTGTCGAGTTCTTTTATCACAATATAAGGCGTCCTTGTTTCGATGTTGTATAAGATATCGGTCAAGGCCTTCGTGTCGGGAAGGACCAGATCCATGGTGACGTTCACGATCTTGAACTTTCCCAAGTCCTCCGCCTTCTCGACCCTCTCGCTCGATATGGTCCCTCCCCTGCCCATGATTATGGCCTTTACCGTATCGTCCAGGGAGTTCGCCGCGAGAGCGGGCGTGTCTGCGGCAATGATCTTCGACTCCCCTTCCTTTCTCTTTTCCTTCAGCGCCGCCAGCTTGCTCTCCAGGCCGGGCTTTTCCGCGATGATGGTTACGTATTTCTGGAGGGTTTTCACTTTCGAGGCCTGCATTTCCCTGAGGGCGGCCATTTCCGTATGAACCCTTTCGTAGCCGTAGTCGTACCCCACGAGGCCGAGAAGCACAATGACCAAGGGCGCTGCGAACCGGATAATCCTACTTCTTTTTGTCATCTTTAGCCTTTACCTCCGCTTCCTTGACCGCTTCCTTCACCGGCTCCTTGACCTGGCCCTTTATCTCCATCTTGACTACGAACCTGTCGGCGTTCATCCTCGTGTCCCTGATGGTGGGAGACATAAACTCCACCTTCCTGAAGTATTTCGTCTGCTCGAGCTTCGGTAAGATCTCCGAAGCGGAGTTTGCATACCCCTCGATATCCACCTGCGTCTCCGCGATCCGCGTCCTTGTAAGCCACACGGTCTTCGGCAGGGTTGCGGTAAGCTCCTTGAGCAGGGCGAGCGCCATGTGACGTCCCTCCTTGAAATCCTCGATAGAGGCGACCTCGGCGCTTAAGGCATCCACCTCTTTTTTCAGAGCCTCCACCTTTCTTACCTCTTCTTTCCGGAGCGATATCTGCCGGTTGATCTCATTGAGCCTCGCCTCCTCCCTCCGCACAGGAAGGACGGCATAGGGCACCCAGGCCGCAAGGAGGAGAAGGATGAGAACAAAAGTCCCTGCCCTGGGGACGGTCGCCACGGATCCGTTCCCCTTTCCGAGCAGGTTCAAACCCTTCGCCCTGGACCAGAGCGACTCGAAGGCAGCGCCGATGGCGACATAGGAGATATCCTCCGCGCCGACCGACGGGCCGAGCTTCACATCACCGGGACGGAGCGCCCTCATGGGGCAGTCCATACACCAATCCGCCGGGAGTTCGCCCTTGTCCTTCATATACACGTAGACTGCCGGCGTAAGACCAAGGCTCCTCGCCAGGTCAAAGACGGGCTCGATCCCGTTCCTGATCACCTCTGTCCTTTCCGCCGGTCCGATGCCGGAAAAGCTGCCCCCGAAGGCCGAGACCATGGTGTGGCCGTGGATAAACCCTCCTTCATACCCGAAGGAGTCCACTTCCATACAGATCGAATCCGCAGTGGGGTCTATATAGCTGCAAAACGTCCCAAGACCCGACAGGTTGATGGTCACTCTCTCGATGCCGATACCTTCCTTCTTCAGGGCCGTGAGGTACTGGTCGATCAGGTCGGCCCGCGCCGCGACAACCACGATGCTCAGTCGTCCGTCCCGTTCGTTCAGCACCTTGAAATCATAGTATGCGCTGTCCGAACTAAGGGGGGTAAGCCTGTCCAGTTCATAGGCCATCACAGTGCCGAGATCGGCCTTTACCGTGGAAGGCAGCTCCACGGTCCTCACGATAACCCAGTCTTTGGGAATACTCAGGGTTATCCCCGTCTTCGGCACCTTGAGCTCCTTGATCGCCACGGACAGCGTGCCGGCAAGACTTTCAGGGCTCAAATGCCTGCCCTCCTCGAAGGCGTATTTCCTGAACTTCACGATCCTCATCCTGGAGAGGAACCTCGTACCCAGGACAACCCATAGAAGGCCCCGCTCGATTGAGACAGCCACCGATTTCTTCGGCACTATAATGCCGTCCATGAGACTGAAGGACATGAAGCCCGCAAAGGGCCTCCACCATCCCTCCACCTTCCCCGCGAAGCGGCGCCAGGGAACGGAAAGTCCCGTCAGTTTTTGCAGCACCGCTGTTCCTATCATGCTTTCATCCCCGTGTGCCTGCCCTTCGAGGCTTCTTTACCACGGGGGCCTCTCCTTTTTCCACCTGTCCCATCGTATTCCATATCCTTGTGTCCCTCACTGCCACGGTCTCATTCCCGCCGGGCTCTTATAGTATACATAACGGTATTTTCCATTGCCCTGTATTTCCACCACGGCCTTTACCCGAAGCCCCTGGGCCTGCCCCCCCTTGTATCCCACCGCCTCGATGGCATACATGTTCGATTCGGTGAGGCCGATATAGGACGACATCTGCTTGAACGCATCCCCCACGGTCTGGTTCACCTTTTCGAGGTCCTTTATCTCCTCCGACCGCCTGAGCGTGATAATCTGGTCCGCCATCTCAGGCGTCATGCCGGGAAGGGCGGCAAGGACGGCCCTGGGCGCGCTGTTCACATTGATCGCCCCCGTCTTCGAATAGACGGTGAGGAGCTCGGAGAGACCCGGTGTCTTGCCGTTCCCATACAGTATCTGCGGCGTAATCCCCTTTACGAGCAACAGTTCCTCGATGGTCTCGAATTTGTCGTTCCTCGCCTTGTAAGGGTTGGGCAAGGACATGTAATAATCACTCTCCGCCCCGTGGGCCTTGTGCAGGTCATCGCCGTCCATCCAGTCAAGGACGGAATCGACGATGATGTCCGCCTGTTCCCTGGGCACCCCGAGGTTCACCAGCATATTATTCAATATTATGCCGGAGGTATCGGTCAAGAGGTTCACATTGAGCTTCCCTGACTCATCAATTATATCATATATATAATAATCATTCCCCAACCGGCCCCGGTTAGCGGTTCCGTCGACTCTCACGATCTCCGTTCCCTCCAGCGTGCCTGGCTGGTTCTTGTAGAAACCCCTGTTGAACATCTCCGCAATGCCCCTCGCCACTCCCGCCTCCGCGAGAAACCTCCTTTCGGCGCCTTCCGAGTAGAAGAGGGCGCTACGGGTTTCCGTTCTCGTCATAAAGGTGAAGGAGAGGACAATGACCATGAGGATCACCACGATCCAGAGCACCATGAGGAGGGCAATGCCCTTATCCGATCCGGCAAGAGGGCAGAGCGTGGAGCCCCTTCTCATGCCACGCCTCCATGCGGGCGGCCTGCCGGGGTCCCGACTCCGGGCCCCATGGCCGGACGGAAGGACGGCATTTCCGTGGCTGAGGGGTAGTAACGCGCTTCGGTAAGCGACCCCCGCGCCCGCATGGGTATAATCATGGAGATTTCCTTTCTTCCGCTCAAGAGCCTGAGCCTTATCTTCTGCGGAACCTTGGCGTCATCGGCCCACTGGTCGACCCATTGACCCTGCTCCTGGGTAGGCTCCTTAAGGAAATACTCGAAGTATATCTGGTCGAGACCCTTGAGCAGCGTGGTCTTCCGCGCATTCGTGGTCCCCACCATGCCCTCCGAGGCATAAAGGACCATCTTCCCGGACTCATCGGTCTGAACAGTGTACTCCACTACCACGTACCCCCTTCTTCCTCCCCAGATGGAATAATTGGTGGCCATCTTCATATAATCCCGCCGTCCCTCGAAATAGACCCGTTTCGCCGCATCCCGCTCATAGGTGAGGGGTACCGCGGACTGGACCTGGGCGTCAATAATGGAGAGGGACGCCCTGAACCTTTCGAGGCCCTCGATCTTCTTCTCCCCGCTCTCCACGGATCTGTACCCGAGCCTCAGGGCGCCCGTGGCCACGAGAATGATGACGGCCACGAGGGTAACGGAAATGAGGAGTTCCAGGAGCGTGAACCCCTCGCAAGACCCTGCTTTCTGAAATCTCTCACCCTTCATGATCAGGTCCGACGCCTCCCGCTACACCCTTCTCTCTATCATCTTCATGGTCCTTACCGTCAGCCTTCTCGGTTTGGAGTTCTTCATCCAGTGGACTGTCAGGGCGACCTCGAGGAGTTGTACCGGCAGGTCCTTGGTCCTCTCCTGCAACACCTCGGACACGGCAACGTCCACGCTGTAGCCGTCCGCCGTGGTCTCGGTCCATGTGTTTATGGGCAACGCGTCGTCATCGACGAGTTCCCTCATTCTCGTTTCGGCCCTCACCGTGGCTGCCACGTAATCCTCCGAAGCCCGCAGCGCCCGGAGGTCCGCGGAGAAGAGCTGAAAGACGATGGTGGCCGCCATACCGAGTATGGAAAGGGCCACAAGAACTTCAAGGAGCGTGAATCCCCGATCCCCTCCGTCGATTCTCTTCCCTGTCCTCCACCTGCGCATAATGATGATGCTCATTGCCGTATCTTCACCGACCCCATCACCGGGTCCATCTCTATATAGACCGCCTTCTTTTTGTAGGAAAGGACTACCGTCCCCCCTTCCACGCCGCCCGTGGAATGAAAGAAGATAGGATACTTGCCGTTAAATACCTCACCGTACGCAGGGTCCAGCACCTTGAGGCCTATGTTCGCCGGTATGGGCTTCATGCGGAGCCCTTCCACCCCGTACTGCCTTGCATCGAGGTCCAGAGTCAGGATCAAGTCTTCTCCGCGGTTCTGAGCGAGAAATCTCATCTGCCTGATGGTGGCGGATATATCGCGCCCCGTGGCGGAGAGCCTCGCGGATGGAAGGCTGGTGGCAAACTGGATTGTGGCCAGCCCGAGAATGAGTCCCGCAAGGAGCATGACGATCACCAATTCGAGGAGGGTGAAACCATCCCGTGCCCCGGGAGGGTGTAACCGGCCTTTATGTGCGTCAACCATGGCCGCCTGCCTCAAAACGGCATATCCGTGATGCTGAAGATCGCCATAAGCATGGAAATTACGATAAAACCGATGACGAGACCCATGAGGAGGATCATGGCGGGTTCGATGAAACTCACAAACCTCTTTATGGAATCCCTCAGACTCTTTTCATAGGCGGTAGCTACCTTGAGGAGCATGGTGTCGAGCTGTCCCGTCTCTTCGCCGACCCTTATCATGGAAAGGGCAAGCGGGGGAAGCACATTCGCGTCGGCAAGGGGATCGGCGATGCCCTTGCCTTCTTTCGTTCCTTTTGAAACGGTCTCAATGGCCTTCGCGATCACCTGGTTACTGATGACGTCCTTGGAATTGTTGAGGGCCTGAAGAAAGGAGACCCCGCTTCGAAGGAGCGTGCCCAGGGTCCTGCAAAACCTCGCCGTCTCTATCTTTTTTATCAGGTCGCCCAGGAACCTGAGCTTGAAGGCATCCCATTGATACCTCCCCCGGTTGGATTTCAGGTAGGTCCTGAAGCCGATCCACGCACCCGCGATGGCCGCTGCCCCCACCCACCAATACGCCCTCATTCCCGCACTCACCGCAAGGAGTATCTTGGTGGGAAGCGGCAAGGCGCCCCCGAGTTCCGTAAATATGACGGAAAACTTGGGAAGCACGAAGGTGAGGAGGATAATGATGGAGAGCCCGCCTGTGAGGCTCAGGATTGTGGGGTATATCATGGCGGAAAAGATGTGGTCCTTCAGTTCCTTGGTCGATTCGAGGAACTCGTTCAGTTTTTCGAGCACCACATCAAGGACGCCCCCTGTCTCGCCCGCCCGTATCATGTTCACATAAAGCTTGGGAAAGGCTTTCGGATGCTTCTGAAGGGCGTCGGAAAAGGAGCTGCCTTCCCTTATGGACTTGAGGACGGACCGCACGATTTCCTTCATCTCCTTACCTTCCGATATTTCGGAGAGGATATTGAGACCCCTGTCCAGGGGAAGTCCGGCGCTCAGGAGGACTGAAAGCTCCGTGGTGAAGGTGAGGAGGTCCCCTTTCGACTTCTTGAAGCTTATTTTCCCCTTCAAGCCTCCCTGCCGGGGGGCCGTCACTTTCAGGGGGATTACGCCTGTGTTCTTGAGCCTTTCTATGGCGAGCTTCTCATCGGTTGCTTCAATGACGCCCTCGATGGTCTCACCGGCCATCGTGGTCGCCCGGTAGGAAAAAACCGCCATTATACCTCCTGGGTAACCCTCAGGACTTCTCTTAAAGTCGTGATGCCCCTTTTCACCTTTTCAACTCCGTCTTCGAGCAGGGTTTTCATGCCCCGTCCCCTTGCCGCGTCTCTCGTTTGGATGGAGTCCGCGTTCTTGAGTATCATTCTCCTGATCTCTTCATCCACCACCAGGAGTTCGAAGATGCCCTGCCTGCCGTAATAGCCCGTAAAAGAGCATTTCTCGCACCCCCGGCCCTTGAAGAGGGGTGTGTCCCTCGTCAGACCCAACATGTCGAGCTCATTCTGGTCCGCCCTTGCCGTGTCCGGTTCCTTGCATTCCTGACATATGACCCTTACGAGGCGCTGGGCGAGAATGCCCCTCACCGTGGAGGAGAGGAGGAAACTTTCCACCCCCATGTCGAGGAGCCTCGTTATGGCGCTCGGCGCGTCGTTCGTGTGAAGGGTGGAAAAGACCAGGTGACCTGTAAGGGCCGACTGGATCGCGATTTCCGCGGTTGCAAGGTCCCTGATTTCGCCGATCATGATGATATCGGGGTCCTGCCTCACGATGTGACGGAGAGTATTGGAAAAATCCAGGCCGATCTGGGTCTTCACCTGGATTTGGTTCACTCCCTTCAGCTGGTACTCCACGGGGTCTTCGACGGTGATGATCTTCCTGTCCGGGAAGTTGACCTTATCCAGGGCGCCGTAGAGGGTGGTGGTCTTCCCGCTTCCCGTGGGACCCGTGACGAGGACGATGCCGTTCGGCTTCTTTATGAGGCCATTGAAGGTGGCAAGGGTTTGGGGCAGGAAACCCAGCAAGTCGAGATCGACTACGACGCTCTCCTTGTCGAGAATCCTCATAACCACGCCTTCGCCGTGCACGATGGGGATCGTCGATACCCTGAGGTCTATCTCCCGCTCTCCCACCCGGAGCCGTATCCTTCCGTCCTGGGGCAGCCTCCGCTCGGCGATATTCATCTTCGACATGATCTTTATCCTGGAGACGATCGCCGCCTGCAGCCTTTTCGGCACAGTCTCCGCGTCGTGGAGCACCCCGTCTATCCGGTACCTCACCTTCATTTCGTCCGAAAAAGGTTCGATGTGAATATCGCTTGCCCTGCTCTCCACCGCCCTCGTGATCAGGAGGTTGCAGAGTTTTATGATGGGGGCTTCGGACGCAAGGTCCTTCAGATGGCCTATATCCTCCTCGTCCTCATTGATGAATTCGATTTCCTCTTCATCCATGTCTTCGATGATCCCCTTGATGTTCTGTGAATCCTGGCCGTAGAACCTCGATATGTATTCGTCGATCAGGGCCCCGTCGCTCGTGTACACGACAACGTCCGCGCCGACCGCCACCTTCAGGGCGTCCACGATCTCCCTGTCCGAGGGGTCCGCCATGAGCACCTTCAACGCGTTGTTTTTCATTTCCAGGGGGATGACCCTGTTTTCCCTGACAAATCTGTAAGAAACCCCTTCCAACACAAAGGGCACCTTGGGGAAATCATCCGGGTCGAGATATAAGGCGCCTTCCATCATCCTGCATAACTCCTTGATATTTCAGATATCGCACTGGTTAATTATAACACAGATAAAAACGCCGGGCAACCCACTCTGCCTTCTTATCGGGCCTCAGGCCTTGCGCCTGTGGCCGGACTCGGGATAAGGCGGAACCCCCGGGAGGGGTCGGGGACGCGGTTCAGGGTAATCCTGCCCGCATTTCTTTTGAAACTTCTCAGGGGTTGTGGAAGGTGGCGGCATTTAAAGTGACCGGCAGCTCCGCTTAAGCTGCGAGCGGAGCTGCCGGTATCGCTCTAAAATCAGGTGCCTCTTATTGTCTACCTGTTCGCAATCGTCCACGCGGGATCTGCGTCGCTCGGGAGTGTGCCGTCCCCGAGGAAGGTCACCCCATCCAGGTACCAGACCGCGTTCACGCCGGTGCTGTGCCTCCACACAATGTCGGGATGGCCGTCGCTGTTGTAGTCACCCGTACCGGCAATCGTCCAGGCGGAGTCGGCTACGCTCGTTAAGGCTGCAGTCGAGAGAAGCGACGTGCCGTTCATGTACCAGACCGCGTTCGCACCGGAAGTGTGCCTCCAGATAATGTCGGGTTTGCCGTCGTTGTTGAAATCATCCGTACCGGCAATCGCCCAGCCAAGGTCGGCTTCGCTCGGTAGGGCTGCACTGGAGACGAACAACCCGTTGTTCATGTACCAGACCCTGTTCGCGCCGGTGGTGGTGTTTCTCCAGAGGATGTCGGGGTAGCCGTTGTTATCGAAGTCGCCCGTGCCCACCATCTTCCACGCGGCGTCGGCATCGCTCGGGAGTGTGCCGTCCCCGAGAAAGGTTGCCCCATTCATATACCAGATCGCGTTCACGCCGGTGCTGTGCCTCCAGAGGATGTCGGGATAGCCGTCGTTGTTGAAGTCACCCGTGCCGCCGATCACCCAGGCGGGGTCGGTTACGCTCATTAAGGCTACAGTCGAGAGAAGCGACGTGCCGTTCATGTACCAGATCCTGTTCGCGCCGGTGGTGGTGTTTCTCCAGAGGATGTCGGATTTGCCGTCATAGTTGAAATCGGGCGCCAGGCCGCGATCCAGCACAAGGGGCCTCATCATGTCCGCCTCTTCATGGCCCAGGATATGGCAGTGCCACATGTATTCCTGACCTAAGTTGGTCATGGCATTCACTGTGCCGGCGACGCTGAAGCCCATAGTGGAGCCGATGGGTTGCGTCGGATTGAGGTACCTCACGCTGTTGGGGACTGCGAAGGGAAGCGTAGGCGGGGTGGCCCGAAATGCCACAATCACGTCCTGGAAGGGATTCATTCTTACGGTTTCCTTCCAGCCCAGTTCGTTCGGCTCGGGCGGAATGATCTCGCCGTTCCAGCCGATACGGTTGACCACCTGCACGTTCACAATGTGAAAGTGTATCGGATGGGCGTCAACGCTGTTGTTGGTGATCTTCCAGAGCTGGGTCTGGTTTGTAGTCGCAACGTCCGTTACGGGATCTACGAAAGCGTAAGGGACCGCTGCAGTCTGGCCGTCCGGGGCCTGGTCTCCGAGGTTGACCAGCATTCTCCCGTAACCGCCCATGGGCTCCCACGTGTCGTTCAGAGACTTTCCCTTGAGCGGCATCGAGGCGCCGTTGACGGTCATGGTGGTGTCGAATATCTTCGAATAGTTGTCGGTGTAGGTCACGTTATAGGGACCGTTTGGCAGTCCGTACGCCGCTTCCGTAACGATCGGCGCGGGCTGGGAGCCCGCGAACATGGCGGGCAGGCCCGATGCGGTATTCTGGAGAGCCGCGAGGTCGTATACAGGGGATGGGGCTGCCGCGCTTACCCTGAACTGCATGATAGTCCGCGTATTGGGCCCGAACCCGGCCACTGTCGAGGGCGATCCGCCACTCGCGCTCTGGTCGGGATTGCCGGTGTAGTAGTCGTTACGAGGGTCGCCTCCGGGCAGGGGCGCCGGTGCGTCGTTGTAAAGGATGAGGGTGGAACCGGCCGGTATGGCCGAGAAATCGATAATCACATCAGCCCGCTCGGCAGGCATCAGAAGGAGCGCTTTACCGAGAATATTGCCGTCCGGGTCAAAGGTGACGGGCTGGCTGGGGATGACCACGGGAGCGGGAAGGAAGCCGCCTTCCGTACCGATCTGGATTATATCGGGACCTATGTTTGCAGGGTCGGGTGCGCCTCCGTCTCTTCCATCGGTGGGCCAGGTGGCGGGGAAACAGCCCGCGGGGTTAAAACCTATCACGCACGTGCAGTTCGTGGTCACTGTAGCGGAGCAGGCCGCGCGGGGAATGGCTGCCGCCATCGCTACTTCCGTACAGGTGGCCGCAGGAACCCCTGCGCTATTGCACTTCACGGCCTGGGTCGCCGAGTCTACCGCATAGTAGAGCTGCAGGTTGAGGGGCCGGTCGTTGGCGGCATTAAGAATTCTGAACCTGTAGGCTTTCGGGTCCACAGTAAGATTGGGATAAGCGGTCCCGTTGACCATTGCGGTGTCCATGAATGCCTCGGGCGCGTAGGACGGCTGCGGCAAAGGGGTCACATAGCTTCCGGCTGCAACCGGGGGCCAGACCCACGGGCCGTAGTCCCACCTGCCGTACGGGTTCAGCCCGTTTGCCGTGGTGAGGCTCTGGTTCGGCTCGTATACATGGGGGAGCCACAGGTCGCCGTTCGTGCCCCAATTGACCGTGTCCCAAAGAGAATCCTGGGTGGCTATATTCAGGGGGACGAAGGTCTTGTCCTGGAAAACGAGAGGCACTCCATAACGGAATCCGCACACCGTCGCGCCGCCTCCCGCACAGGTATTGGGGAGCAGTCCCGTGGTAATCGCGTATTCCTCCTGGGGATCGGTCACGAGATAAGCCGCCGCCCCGCCGGCATAGACATTGAGCCGGGTTGTGCCCATGGCGTGGTCGTGATAGAACATCAACCTCGCGCTCTGCTGGTTGGAGTAGAAAATGGTCTGAGATCCGGCGGGAACCGTACCCATATCGGGGACATTCCGGAAGCTCTGGCCTTGAGGGTAGTTGGGCGAGTCCCCGGCAGGAACGAACCACTGGTGGGGGGTACCGTCACTTATCCAGGGGGTTGCCCCTCCATGGAGGTGGATGGCCTGACGGTTCTGGGTAAAATTGCCCGAGATCAGCGATGCGGGGTTCGCCATATCGCCGATCGTATAGGCCCCTGCACCCATGACCGTCGTGTCCACAGGGATAAAAAGGTTCCCCAGCGTGCCCACGCCAAGCTGGTTGGTGAACTTGATACGCACCGGCCGGTCCTTTGTGGCCAGGATCAAAGGTCCCAGATACTGGGTGGCGTTAGCCGCGGCGGCAGGAGCAAGGTCCTTGTAGCCTCTCAGCTTGGTTGCCTTGGGGAGGTTGGTGTGCATCTTCGCCGTGTAATCCACGATGCCTATTTCATAATAGTCATCATTGGGAAAGGTTGCATTCGTCACTTTCGTCGCTACGGGGATATACTGCCCCAGGTTGTTTTCATTACACGTGCCCGTACCCGGCGTGGGGGTGCTCACAGTGCACCCCGGCAATCCGACACCGGGCAGTCCATCGACAAACTTCGAAAGGGCCGTCCCCGTGTTGACCGCGCCAACAAGGCCTTGAGGGCTGTTGGCGTAAAACGTCACGCCCGCCGGTCCCAAGGCGCCTCCATAGACAAGTTGGCCGCCCGAAAAAAGGACGGCCGCCGCCAATCCGACACCTGCCATAAATTTTGATCTCTTTCTCATATACTCCTCCTTTTCATACCATTCCTCAACCGTGACTCCGGCAAAGCCGGAGGTTCGGTGAACCGTGAACCGCTCAAAGCTGTTGTAACCGTGGGTCACCTGAAGGCCGGGGTTCTGAATGCGGTTAGTGCAACAACGGTGCCGCATGGGGCCGCCGGGGAGGCGCACCCGCAACCGTTGGTTGACTACGTCGATACCCCTTTGCAAAACGGTCCCTTTCGGATTCGGAAGACTGCCTTCTTTCGTCATTCTGTCTTGAGTGACAAGGTTTTTGTATTGGCCAACAAGACTTGTCTCGTTCCGTAAGACAGATAAGAAGCTATTTATTACCTTTATTTTGATGGATTTCGTGGTGGTGAAAGTGTGAGGACGACACAAAAGGGCAAGGCACATTTTCTATGGCCCATCCCTTGAACGTACGGGCGCCCATGGTTAGATTTATTGAAAAGGCGGTTTCGCAAGAGGCCGTACAGGCAAGGGGGTTGCAGACAAGTGGAGAGATTAACGAGATTTCTGTGCAGAGGAGTTCGATCACGGAGCATGTTCCCGGTCCTGAGAATCGCATTGATTCTGCCGGCGCTCATCATGTCTGTTTCCGGTGAAGCCGTATCCGCAAAAATCGACATAACCAGGGCCAGTCAGCGCATCGAGAATATCATTATCCCCGACGACAGCCTGCCGTTTATAGGGTTCTGGAAAACAGACTGCAGCTACGCCTTCGGACTCGCCCTGGAGAGGGCGGGCGACGGCAAGTATTCCATATCCTTTTCAGGTCCCTCGGGAGGCTACCCACCCGGCCCCGGGCGGCCGCCTACATCGCTCGTTCATGACCCTCATTACAAAGTGATCGATGCAAATACCATCGAAGTCAAGGAAGACAAGGGGTTTGTAAGATATTACCGGTGCGCGGATTCCAGATTCTTCAAGAAAGCGGGCACGGGCACGCCTCCCGCAGCTACAAAGAAGGACCCCGAACCGGACCCGGGCTCCCTTCAAGTCATGGGATTGAAACTGGGCATGGACATCACGGAGGCGCGAAAGGTAAGGCCCGACCTCCGGATCAAGCATCTTGACCCCAACCTGCCTAAAGCGGATTGGCCGGACGCGGTGGGCGAGGCGTCCGGTCTCAAAGTATTCTTTGCAAACAAAAAGGTCGCTTCCATAGAGTATTCGAGGAGGTTCCTGCCGACCCTCTCCCTGTCCCAGTGGAGATATGCGAGATCCGATCTCGATCGAAAGTACGGGCTTGCGGGACAGTTCGAAGATAGAGTGGTCCGGGCGTCCGATGCGGGGAAGGCCGAAGCGGGGATTGGGGATTGTCAATACCGGAACGACCCGGATATTCAGTCCTTTGTATTGAATTGCATCCGGGAAGGGTCTTCCACGGGTAATTATTTCCGGATAAAGCTCAACCCGGAATCGCTCACGATCCGGCTGCAGGATGAAACCCCGAAAACCACGCACAGGAACCGACGTGGCGCCGGGAGTGAGAACGCGCCGCGTTGACCGTCCGATTACGGACAGGGAGGTCGTAAAGATAAGAAAGACGACAGTGAAGGAAACAAGACTTCGGCCCAAAGGCGTTCAGTCGCGGGGTCTATTCCTGGCGGCAGGCATCGCACTGGTCCTCGTCCTCGACCTCTGCCTCCCCTGTGAAGCGAGATCTGCGAAGATCGATCGGACCAGGACCGGCCAATATATGGAGAGCAGCATCATACCCGACGACAGCCTGCCGTTTATAGGGTTCTGGAAAACAGACTGCAGCTACGCCTTCGGACTCGCCCTGGAGAGGGCGGGCGACGGCGAGTATTACGTATCCTTTTCAGGTCCCTCGGGGGGCTACCCGGCGGGCTCCGAACGGCCCCCGACATCGCTTGCGGGCGACCCCGGTTATCGGATCATCGATGAGAATACCATAGAGGTCAAGGAGAGTAAGGGGTTCGTGAGATATTACCGGTGCGAGGATTCCAGGTTCTTCAAAAAGGCCGATGCAAGCCCACCGCCGGCCGTCACGAGAAATGACCCGGAAACAGACCCCCGGTCCCTGGAAGTCGTAGGGCTAAAGCTGGGCATGACCATGGAAGAGGTGAAAAAGGTGAGACCCGACCTCCGGATCAGACATCTTGACCCCAACCTCCCCGGCGCAGACTGGCCGGACGGGGACGCCGAAACGCCCGGTCTGAAAATACTGTTCGCAGACAAGAAGATTGCCTATATAGAATACTTCAAGTGGTTCACCGTAAGGCTGTCCCCTTCCCAATGGAAGTACATAATATCCGATCTTGGTCGAAAATACGGACTCGTGGCCCAGTTCGGAGGGAAAGAAGCCCCGCCGTCCCTTACGGGAAGCGTCAAGGATGTCATGGGGGACTGCGAGTACCTCAATGCTCCCGACCTTCCGTCCTTCACGCTGAGCTGTACCAAAAAAGGCTCGCCCATGGGCAATTATTTCTTCATAAAGGTCGACTCGGAGTTTATTCGTATCCTTCTGCAGGATGAGAGCCGTCAGAGTATTCACAGGAGCAGGTCGGGGACCGGGGGTTAAAGCATGGTTCCTGCCCTCTTCCTCAGGGGTTGTCCAGGGCGACTATCAGCTTCATGGTGATATCGTTGAACTTCAGGATCTTCTTGCCTTTATGCTCTCTCAGGAATTTGTTCGCATCCTTTTCTTTTTCAAAAGGAATCGGTTCATGGCCCATGGGGCCGTACATGTCGCTCCATATCACATAAAACGCCTGTCGCGCGTCGATGGACGCCTTCGAGTAATAATCCTTCACGGTAATGGCCTTTATGTCCTTCGCGCTGACCGCCGGATCGTATTTCTTCATGTCCAGATAGTATTTGAACATGCACTTGGACCCGTCAAAGGTGGCACGCCGGGCATCCTTGAATTCAATCACGCTATTCCAGTCAACGAACATGGAGACGAACATCCCGCATGCGGGACACCTCTCCTTCCGGGCGGGATCAGTTCCCGCAGGGCCTTGGGCAATGGAGGTCGAGACTGCCCAGAGTACGAGTATGCAAGTGACAATGCCTTTCATCGAAATCCCTCCCTCATCCGGTCTTTCCCGCCACCACCCTCTTTTCCTGTTCCGTGGAAACGGGCGCCTCAAGGCCGGCGGCGTGACCCGCTGCCCCGGCTTCACTGATACGGCCGTCCCTCATCTCGAACATCCGGTCCGCATATCCGGCCAATTCGGGATTGTGGGTGACCATGACCACCGTGAGCCCCGCGCTTCTGTTCAGCGCCTTCAAGACATCCACAATCTCCCCGGAGCGCTTCGTGTCGAGGTTCCCCGTCGGCTCGTCGGCGAGCAGTATTTCCGGCTTGTTGACCATGGCCCTCGCGATGGCCACCCGCTGCATCTCCCCGCCCGATATCTGGCCCGGCAGATGAGCCTTCCGGTGGTCTATTCCGAGAAGGCTGAGGAGTTTCTCCGCCTCGTGCTCCGTCCCCGGCTTACGGAAAAAGGTCAGGGGAAGGACCACGTTTTCCATGACGGTCAAGGTCGGGATGAGGTAGAAATTCTGGAAGATGTAACCGAAGGCCTCTCTCCTTATCTTTGTGAGGTCCCGCTCGGAAAGTTGTTTCTTCTCCCCGAAGATCGACCTCCCGTCAAGAGAAAGGGACCCTGAGGTCGGATTATCGAGACAGCCCATCAGGTTGACAAGGGTGGTCTTCCCCGATCCGGAGGGCCCGATTATGGAGACGAAATCCCCTTTGTTGATCTGGAAGGAAACGTCGTTCACGGACCTTACTTCCTCTATGCCCCGGGTGTAGATCTTCGTCAGGTTGGTTGCCTCTATGGCTATGGCCTTGCCGCTCATCTGCCCGCCTCCCACGCGGCACGGGGACCGCATAGCGATTCTGTCGCCGGGATCCCTGCGAGGGCCATGACAACGACCTGCGCGGAAAGGACGGCGGTCAAGACGGTCCTTGCCTTTCTTCCGGGCAAGTGTCTATAGGCGATCCCGTATGCGGTGATCATTTTCTCTGCTCCTCCTGGGTGGATTGTGCGGAAAAGACGAACTCGTCCATGAGGATAAGATTCTTTTTCGTGGCGCGCAACGCTGCCCTGAAGTCGGCTTCAGCCTCCGGCGCGGGGTTCTTTATCTCCGCCGCCTTCCCTGTCGCCTTTCCCGTGCCCACGTCATAATGCTCGAAGTCCCTGAGGGTGAGCCCCGTCAACTGCCGGGCGAACTTCTGGTCCCTCAGTTTCGCCGCATACTGGCTCGTCATCTTCTGAATGTAGAATCCCCTTATGGTCCCGTCCATAGTCTGCACGAGGAACACCTGGATGCCGCCGAACTGACCCTTCTGGTTTACCCCGTGGATGTACCCGATCTTCTTCTTGCCCGCATATATCTCGTAGATCGTATACGGGACGTCGATGGTCTCGTAGATGCCCCGGAACTTGTCGCCGAGCCGGGTCTCCACGGTCTTCATGAGCTTCTCCCCTCCTTTCTTCTGGATCGAGGTATAGATCGTCCTGTACCCCGTCGATTCCGGGAAGAGACGCGCCACGTCACGGTCAGGATCGTTGAGATCGCACCCCACCGCGCCGAAAACAAAGCCCCCCGTGCCGAAAACAACGAGAAGGGTCATGATCACGCAGCCTGCCAGGGCCTGCTTCACGTTGAAGGTAATTCCATACGTTTTTTTCATAGCACCCGCTTTATAGTAATAGAATTGCACCACCACGGTGCTGCCGGTGGATTTGCGGTCGGGCCGCTCAATAGACAGGCGCCGGGCTTCTCCACGCTATCTCCCTTGCAACATTCATACCCGGACCAGGGCTTGCCCTAGTTCCATGGTCACTCAATCATTACCACTACTTGAATGATTGAGGCCGGAAATCCCACCGTCTCATGTCTCCTGAAAGAAGACACGAGTCTTGCCCCGCAAGAATATTATATCCCGGAAACGGGAATAAAGGAAGGGGACAGCGTGCATTCCTCCATGCTGTCAGGTATGGATCTCAAGAAAAGTTGACATGAAAACTGTTCGTCCGATACAATCGGGATTATATTGAAGTAGCGTTTCTGCAAGCCGGGGAGGGATGGGGACGAGGCAGGCAGGGTGATCCGCCCCGCGCCCATCCCGTTAAAATCCTCTTTCCGTCATTCGATGGGGCAATTTGAGGAGGCACGATATGAGAAGGTTTCTCGAAGCGTCATTGGTCACCGCGGTTTTGATCCTTTCCCTCGGCACAGCCCATGGGGACGGAGCACCGGGCGCCCTCAAGTGGTCCTATGAAACGGGGTTCCTCGTTTCCTCTTCTCCGGCCATAGGGGCGGACGGGACGGTCTATGTGGGTTCGCAGGACTCCAAGCTCTATGCGATGAGCCCCAATGGCGCTCTCAGGTGGTCCTGTGCAACAGGGGGACCCATCTCCTCTTCCCCGGCCATAGGGGCGGACGGGACGGTCTATGTGGGTTCGGAGGACCGCAATCTTCATACCATCAATCCCAACGGCACGTTCAAGTGGTCCTATGCGACGGGGCGCAAGATCTACACCTCTTCCCCCGCTATCGGGACCGACGGTACGGTCTTTATCGGATCGGAAGACCGCAAACTCCACGCCGTCCACAGCGCGTCAAAGGGTCTCGCCGAAAGCCCCTGGCCCATGTTTCGCCTCAACACAAAACACGCAGCCGGGACCTTTGCACCTCCGGATGCAATCCGGATCAGGAAATAGGGGATCGCTCCCGCCCCGGTCGAACCGTTTTCCCGGGGCACGGGGCGCCCTCAGTAGCCTTCGAGCTTGAAATCCGTAAATATCATGGCCCACGTTGCGATAAGGGCGAAGATCAGATAGAAGGCAACTGCAACAAGGGTGAGCCGTTTCTGGATCGAGGGGAGCAGATCCTTAAGGCTGGGGATGTTTCGCGCAGGCATGACGAGACCGGTCGAGATTCCCGCCACCGCGCCCCCGAGGAGGGTAAGGTAAAGGGCGTAGCCCACGTAATGGTATTCCTTCTGAAGGATGCAAAAGGGGCAGTGGTGCGTGGGCAACTGGTAGAAGTAGAGGGAGATGAAGCAGATGAGGGCGGCCACGGACACGACGAAGGTGAGGGCGCTCAAAAAAGAAAAGCCATACCCCACCGGTACCATTCCCCTCCTGATAAAGAGAAGTCCGGACGCTGAGGTGAGAAAGACAGAGGCAAAGAAGGCTATCTTCGCGGGTATGGTGGGAAAGGAAGGAAGGAGGGCCCCGGCCCCCTTCGCTTCGGGGCTGAACAGACTGCCGCAGCACGAGGTAATCACATGGGCGTCGAGGTTAAGGAAGTAAGCCCCCTGGAGGACCATCTCCGTGAGGATCAAGGGGGTTATACCAAGAAGAAGGAGATATTTCTTCTTTATGAGAGGATAATCGATTGCCCTGTTGTCCGTATAGTTGACCACGAGCCAAACCCCTCCGAGTATGAAGTTGACAATCTTGAAAAGGAGGGTCGGGTATCCGTACCCGTTGATGTTGAGCGTCCCGGCGGCGCACATGGCCCCCACAAAGAGGCTGCTCAGCTTGTCGGCGGTGAAGATGAAAAGGAACAGGGAAAAAAGTTGGAAGCAGAAGGCGTAGCTCATTACCGTGGAGATGAGGTATGTCTGCCTTTCGAGGTTGAGCTGCACCTCGCTGCCGCTCCTCAGGTCCCAGCGCCTCACTATTCTTACGCCGTAGGACGCGGCGTAGAGGACCATGAAGCTCACCACGAGGGAGCCTACAAAGAGCGCTATGATCGCGGGGTGCATGATCATGGGCGCATCCCCGGACCGACTATCCTCCCATCCCGGAACTCTATCACCCTTTCCACCAGAGTGGAATCGTACATCAGGGGATCGTGGCTCGCGATGAGTATGGTTTTGCCTTGCCGGTTAAGGTCGGCCACGATCTCCATAAACTCCTGCGAAAGCTTTGTATCGAGATGAGCAGTGGGCTCATCGGCGATGATGATCTCCGGGTTGTTGATAAGGGCGCGGGCGATGGTGACGCGCTGGGCCTCTCCTCCGGAAAGCCATTCCACCTTGGATGAGGCCTTGCCGGCAAGGTTGAAGAGCCCGAGAAGATCAAGGGCCCTCGCGCGCAGGGCGCCGTGTTTCTCTCCCGAGGGGTAGGCGGGGACCATGACGTTCTCCAGCGCCGTCACCCCCCTTATGAGGTTGAAATGCTGGAAGATAAACCCGAAGCTCGTGCGCCGTATCTCGGCAAGGAACCTTTCCGGAAGGCTCGTTATCTCCTTTCCGAAGACCTCGACCCTTCCGGATGTGGGCTTTGTCATGGCGCCTACGATGCTGAGGGCCGTAGTCTTCCCGGACCCGCTCGGTCCCCTGAGCACGGTGATTTTATGGGGTTCGATGGAGAGGCTTATGTCATCGAGGGCCGTGAATTCGTTGGAATTCCCCTTATTGAAAATCTTGGTCACATGTCTGAGATCGATCATGACGTCAGAGCCTCATTACTTCGTCGGGGTCGATAATGGCGGCTTTCCACGACGGTATGATGGTTGCGGTGGTATAGGGAATGACGGTAAGAAAGAAGAGGGCGGCGATCTGGTAAGGGTCCACATAAGGAACAAGCCGGAAATGAGGATAGAGGACGGACCAACCTTTAAGCACGGGTTCGAAGAAGATGTAGGAAGCGAAGAAGACATGGGCATAGGCCGCCACCGCGCCGATCAGGAAAGCGGAAAGGGAAATCACGATGCCTTCCCACGATTTCATGACGATCACTTCCGACGTCTCCCAACCCACGGCCTTCAATATCCCGATCTCCCGCCGCTCCTCGAAACTGAGGCTCGTCGCCTTGTCCCACGCGAAGATGGCAAAGGCCAGCACGGCGCCGCCAAGGACGAAGACCAGAAGACCGCCGCGCCAGTCGAAGACAGCGTCATAGGTTCTCAGGATTTCATCCTTGAGAATAGGCCTCGTATCGGGCAGGAGCCTTTTGATCTTATCCGCCACGGTAGCCCTTTCATTTCTGTTTCTCACGAGGAGACTCACATCGGTCCAGTACGGCTCTTTCACATTGAAAAGGGCCCGGAAATCCGCCTGGGAGACTTCGATGAGATCGGAGGAGACAATCTCCGACGGGGCGGTAAATATGTGGTCCACCTCGAAACTCAGATAGCTGCCGTCAAAGGCCTTGAGAGGCACAATATCGCCCTTCCGGATGCCCAGCGTCCTTGCTACGCCGCGGCCGATGCGCATGGCCCCTTCCCGGGGCCCCTTGTCCGGGTCAGTGGCCACGAGGGTATAATTGGCCCCCGTCGCAGGTTCGAAGTAATACCCCCAGAGCCGCCCCCTGACTCCCCGCACGCCGGGTATCTCCTGCATCGCCGTCATGTAGCTCCCGGGGATGAGGTCATGCCTTCCCGCCATGATCCTTTGGACCACGATCTCAGGGGCTCCCTCGAGCACGAGTGACGCCTCTTTCTTGATCGACCCGGTGAAGAAAAAGATGGAAGCCAGGATGAAGACAATGACCGTGTATATGATGAGTAAAGCGAGGTTCTTCCCCCACTTCCTGAGAAGGGAAGAGAGGGCGAAGCCGATGATGTTCTGCTGTTTTTCAATCCAGGCCATGGCGTATTCCTGCAGGGGGGCTTATGATCGATCCGGACGGGAAATGTTCCAGGGACACGGGGTGGTCCTGGAAAGGGGTCGCCCTGTCCGCCATAGTGGGGTTTCTCGTGTATCTCGCATCGGTAAAGAGACAGAGGTCCGTAAGTTCAAGCCTCTCCGCCAGGAGCATCCTCTCTTGAATAAACGGCCTTTCGGCGCGCGCTGTCCAGGCCGCATGGACAAAGACGAGGGCTAGGGCCGATATGCCCGCGGCAAGGGCCCCGAGGTAGATGGTCGACCGCCTCGGAGCCGTCAATCGACGCTCCCCAGGACCGATTCGGTTATCTCGCCGAAAGTCAACACTCTCTTACCCTTGTGGTCCTTCAGGAATGCCTTTGCGTCGGCTTCCTTTCCAAAAGGGATAAACTCCCTTCCCATGGGACCGAAGACATCGCTCCCCTGGACGTAGAAGGCTTTCATGCCGTCGACAGGAGCGACGGTGTAGTAATCCGTCACATAGACTGCCTTGATGTCGGCCGGTTTCTTCCCCGGTTTATACTTCTTGAGGTTGACGAGATATTTGAACATGTCCTTTGACCCGTCGAAGAAGTCGAAGGAGCCGTCCTTGAAAACGACTTGTGTCACAAAGTCAGGGTATTTCGCGACAAACATCCCGCATACCGGGCATTTGGCCCTCGGCCCGGGTTTGGCGGGGCCCTTTTCGAGCCCCCACCCTGTGGACGTGACCGCGAAGGTCGCCGCAATCAAAAAGAGAAAGACCTTTTTCCGAAGCATAAGCGGTTTGCTCAATGCTGGTGGCCCTTGTCCATGGACATTTTCATCTTCATCATCTTCCGTTTGTCCCGAATCATCTTCGTGTCGGCGTACATGTCTTCGTAGGCCGCCTTCATGGCTTCATCGAAGCCGGCAAGCTGCCCCCCGTTGCTTTTAATGAACCCTTCCGCGTCAGCCTTGTTGGCGAAAGCCCATTTTGCCCTCTTGGACATGACACCGGGTTTCGTCCCGCCGATAACCCAGAATGCCTTTTCCGCATCGATCAGGTTCTTTGTGCCGAAATCGGCAACCTGGATGCTTTTCGGTGTCTTGTCGAGGTTCACCGCGGATTCCACGGCCGCGCAATGGAGGCTGCAGACGGCAACCTCGGACCCGTCGCCATAGGTGATGAGCATTCTGCTGTGAGCAAACTGTCCCCTGTCCATACCGCAGTAATTGCAGGCCTTGTGCTTCTCCACATCGGTTTGGGCGAAGGCAAAACCGCCCGCAAAAAGAAGGAGTGTTACCGCCAGTATTACGAGTGACAAGGATTTACTATTTCTCATGTGATCCTCCTTATGAATTTATTTTCGGTGAAACGAATATCCACTGAAGACAATTTCCGTCTAAAGAATAAGCCCTGGAGACCGTCCTGTCAACGTGGCAGGCAGAAACGCCGTCAGTCCCCCGGCCGCCCTCTTCTTTCGTCATATCTTCCTTATTACTCAAAAACTCAAAGGTGAACGGAGTGGGTTGTCCCTTACGACCTGGGGGGCTTGTACGGCGTGGGATAATAGAGAGATGCCGTACCTGCGGGTTTTTCGACTACCTCTCCTGAAGGCCGGGGATAGAAGGGAAACCGGAAATCGCTTGACAACGTATCATCGGACCATAGCAAATTATAGGAATCGGCATCGTGACTGCAATTGACGCAGGACGAAAGAACAGGACATGCCTTTTGCGCGCCCGAACAGCAATGGCAGGCGAGCCTTGCTGCCTGGTCCTGTTTCATTGCGCCGCACTGCGATATGGGCCCCAGGGGGTAACACAGGGAAAATATGAAGACCGCCATGAGCACTTTCAGAAGCTCCCTTTTTCGGACGGAAGAAATGCACCTTTTCATGTTATCCTGTGACACTCCCCGGGCAAGCATGAGATAATAGACGGAAAATATAAAGCATAGACAAACATCAGCACCGGTAGGGATAAAGTCAAGGGGGGGCGTTGCATATCCGGTGAATTCGCCTCCTGTGACGAATCGTTGGCCCGCTGCTTGACGGGCCCCGGGGCAGGCCTTAGATTAGTCTAGTGGGCAAGGTGCGAGCCTTATCGTGCAAAAAAGAAGAAAGCGAGGGTCCTGGGTCTGATCGTGCGGGGGAATTCTATTGTAAGAACACTCATAGTCCTTTTGTCGGTCTGGATTTGCGCGCCCGCGGCCTACGGGCGCGATTTTACGGTCCGTCGGACCGTGGACGGCTATACCGTGGACATCGCCATCAACCGGAACCCCCCCGTTCTGGGCCCGAACCGGCTCAAGGTCGAAGTAAAGGACTCCACGGGAAGACCGGTGGCGGGCATCTCCGTGACGGTGAACTATTACATGCCGCCCATGCCCGGAATGCCCCCCATGAACTATACGGTCAAAGCCCAGCCCCAGGGCGCGGCATATAGCGTAACAATGGACCTCATCATGACGGGTCCCTGGAATATAGTAGTAAGGGCAACTGTGCCGGGAAAACCTCTCCGGGTCACAGTCCCCATCGACGTGAGGTGACTATGAAAACATCAGGGCAGATAAAAGGGTTCTCCCGGGCTACGAGAGGCTTTCTCGCAATCACGGCGGCAATGTTCTTCATCGCGGCCGGTGCGACATGGGGGGCAGACGGCGAAACGGTGAAGGTAGAGGTCCCCGTAGACAAACAACGCCTCATGGGCATCACCACCGTTCCGGCGGCAATGAAGCACATGACCAAACGATTGAGGACAGTGGGAAGGGTCGAGGTGGACGAACGAAAGCTCACTACCGTCAATATTAAGGTCGAAGGCTGGGTCGACACCCTTCACGTCAATTATGCGGGGCAGTACGTAAAGAAAGGCATGCCCCTGGCCGAGATATACAGCCCCGAACTCATGTCTCTCCAGCTCGAATTGCTTAACCTCAAGCAGCTGACGGAACGGGGCGCCCGGTTTCAGAGAACTCTCGAATTCAAATGGGGAGACAGGTACGGCACCACGGGCACGGCGACTACCTTCGACACGGGCGGCCTCTTCCTCGTGGCACGGCAGAAGCTCGCCCTCTGGGAAATCCCCGAAGAACAGATAAAGAAGATTGAAGAGACAAAAACGCCCATAAGGACCCTCACGGTCAGAAGTCCGGAAAGCGGATACATCTTCCAGAAACCGGTGGTCAAGGGGACCCGGGTGGGCCCCGGGGACAAGCTCTTCGATATCGCCGACCTCTCCACGGTCTGGGTGCTCGCGGATATATACGAATACGAAGTGCCTTTCGTGAAGGTAGGACAGAAGGGCAGGATTACCCTCAGTTATTATCCGGAAAAGGAGTTTGTGTCGAAAGTCGATTTTATATACCCGTCCTTTTCGGGCCAGACCAGGACAGCCAAAGCACGGTTTGTCCTTCCCAACCCCGGGGGCCTCCTCAAGCCCCAGATGTTCGCCAACGTGGAAATGGACCTCGACATGGGCAAGAGGCTCGCAATTCCCGAGACCGCCGTCCTCGACACGGGAACGCGACAGATTGTCTACGTGGACGTGGGGGACGGATACTTCAGTCCGAGGCAGGTGAGGCTCGGAGCGAAAGCGGACGGCATGGTGGAGGTTTTGAAGGGCCTCAAGCCCGGTGAAATAGTGGCAAGGTCCGGAGTCTTCCTCATCGACTCGGACGCGAAGCTCAAGGGAGTGAGTCAATGATTGCAAGGATCATAGAACTTTGTGCGAGGAACAGGCTCGTCACGATACTCGGGGTCCTCATCATGGTGGGCTGGGGGTACTGGGCCCTCACACACTCTCCCCTTGACGCCCTTCCCGACCAGAGCGACACCCAGGTCATAGTCTACGCGGATTGGCCGGGAAGAAGCCCCGACCTGGTGGAAAACCAGATCACCTACCCCATAACTTCAACGCTCCTGGCCGCCCCGCAGGTAAAGGCGGTGCGGGGATTCTCCTTTCTGGGCAGTTCCTTCATCTATGTAATATTCAAGGACGGAACGGACATCTATTGGGCCCGGACCAGGGTACTCGAATACCTTCAGGCCGTGCGGGGAAAGATCCCCCAGGACGTCAACCCGGTCCTCGGTCCCGACGCGTCGGGGGTGGGATGGGGATTTTCCTATGCCCTGGTGCCCGAATCGGGACAGTATGAGCCTTCCGAGCTTCGCTCCCTCCAGGACTATAACGTGAAGCTCGCAATAGAGAGCGTGCCCGGTGTCGCGCAGGTTGCGAGTATCGGCGGCTTTGTGAAACAATACCAGGTTACCGTAGATCCCAACAAACTCCTTTCATATGGAATACCGATCAACAAGGTCTTCGAGGCGATAAGAAAAAGCAACAGTGATGTGGAAGGAAGGGTAATAGAATTTTCGGGCGCCGAATATGTGGTGCGCGGACGGGGATATGTGAAGAGCGTCAAGGACCTCGAGATCGTGCCTGTCGGCGTGGACGGCACAGGGACGCCCGTATACCTGAAAAATATCGCCCGTATCGATCTCGGACCCGAACTCAGGCGCGGCATCGCGGATCTTGACGGGAAAGGACAGGTGGCGGGCGGCATTGTGGTCGTCAGATACGGGGAGAACGTACTGGACGTCATCAACAGGGTGAAAGAAAAGATCCGAAACGATATCGCGCCGAGTCTCCCCAAGGGGATAAAGATCGTCACCACCTATGACCGGTCGGACCTCATCCGCCAGGCCGTGGGCACCCTCAGGAACGAGATCATCATCCTCTTCATCGTGGTGAGCATCGTAAGCCTGGTCTTTCTCCTTCACCTGCCGAGCGCCTTTGTAGTCATCCTCACTTTGCCGGGAGCGGTCCTCATCTCATTTATATTCCTCTATTACCTGCGGGTTACGTCAAACATCATGAGCCTGAGCGGTATCGCGATCTCCATAGGCGTCCTTGTGGACGCCTCCATCATCATGGTGGAGAACGCCCACAAGAGGTTGGAGGAGGCATCGGCGGGAAACGGGGGACCCGCGAACAAAACGGATATCATCATCGAGGCAGCCAAGGAGGTAGGGCCTTCCCTCTTCTTCGCCCTTATGGTTATTACCGTGGCGTTCCTGCCCGTTTTCACGCTCCAGGACCAGGAAGGGAGGTTATTCAGGCCCCTCGCCTATGCAAAGACCTTCGCCATGCTCGCCGCGTCGGGCCTTGCCATTACCCTTACTCCCGCCCTCATGACCGTGTTCATAAAGGGCCGCATCCGGCCGGAGCGGGACAACCCTGTGAACCGGCTCCTCCAGAGGATCTACGACCCCGTGGTCCGCTTCAGCCTGGGGGCAAGGGGGAAGGTACTCATAGGCGCTCTCGTCCTTATGGCCGTCACCGTCTACCCCATAATGAGGCTCGGATATGAATCCATGCCCTCCCTCTATGAAGGAGCGCTCTTTTACATGCCCGTCACCGCCCCGGGGCTGGGCATCTCCGAAGCCTCTTCACTCCTCCTGTTGCAGGACAAGACACTCAAGGAATTCCCCGAAGTGGCTCAGGTATTCGGCAAGGCAGGTCGCGCCGAAACCGCGACCGACCCCGCACCCCTCGAGATGTTCGAGACTACCATCAACCTGAAACCGAGGTCCCAGTGGCGGAAAGGGATGACTCTTGAGAAGCTGACCATGGAGATGAACGATGCTCTCACCATGCCCGGGGTATCCAACGCCTTTACCGCGCCCATCAAGGCGCGGGTCGACATGCTCTCCACGGGCGTGCGTACGCCCCTCGGTATGAAGATTTATGGGCCCCGCATAGAAGAGATCGAAAAGATAGGCATCGCGGTGGAGCAGATTTTAAAAGGCGTCCCCCACACGAGGAGCGTCTATGCCGAGCGGGTCAGTACGGGCTATTATCTCGATATCACGGTAAACCGGGAAGAGGCGGCCCGCTACAACCTCACCGTGGATGACGTGAACGAGATCGTCCAGTCATCGGTGGGAGGGATCAATATCACCACCACCATCGAAGGCAGGGGACGCTATCCCGTGAATATCCGTTATGCGAAGGAACTCAGGGAGGATGTGGATTCCCTGAAACGGGTCCTTGTGCCGGTTACCATGTCGTCGACCCAACCCGATCTGCCCGCGGTAACGGCCCCGGGCTCGGCCCACGTGCCTCTGTCGCAGCTCGCGGACATCACTGTCGTCCGGGGTCCCACCCAGATCAAGAGCGAGGCGGGCATGCTCACGGGGTATGTCTACATAGACCATACCGCGGCCGACACGGGTACTTATATCAGGGATGCAAAGAAGCGCCTGGCGTCCTACAGGCTCCCCGACGGCTACCGTATCGAATGGAGCGGGGACTACCTGCGCCTGGAGAATATCCGTCGCCACCTGAAGACGGTCATACCCCTCACGATTATCCTCATTCTCATCATCATCTACCTGAGCACGGGGTCCTTCATGAAGACCTTTATCGTACTCCTCGCAGTCCCCTTTTCCCTTGTGGGTTCCTTCTGGTTCCTCTATATCTTCGGTTTTCACCTGAGCGCCGCGGTCTGGGTAGGCATTATCGCCCTTGCGGGACTCGACGCGGAAACGGGCGTGGTAATGCTCCTCTATCTGGATATCTCCTATAACAGGTGGAAGGCGGGGGGGAGACTCAAGGAGCAATCGGACCTTAACGACGCGGTCATGCACGGCGCGGTGAAGAGGCTCCGGCCCAAGATCATGACCGTGGCAACCATGCTCGCCGGGCTTATCCCCATCATGTTCAGCAGCGGGATCGGTTCCGAGATCATGAAGTCCATTGCCGCCCCCATGATAGGGGGCCTCGTGACCTCCACAGTCCTCGAACTTACGATTTATCCGGCGATCTACATGGTCTGGAAGAGACGCGAGTTGGCCAGGGAAATTCCCGCATTCCGGTCATGACCGGGCAGGCCCGTCTCGCCCGCTACTTTCTGAGATAGAGGAAGTCGACCTTCCCTGCCGCCATAACGCACATGTGGGCAAACCCGTACTTCCCTATGATTGCCGGCGCCCGGTCCGCGTCGTCCTTTTGGTCTCCGAAGTCGATAAGGGTGCGTTTGTCGTACCTCAGGCCCCACCTGTTGTTAAACCGGCCCACGACCGTGGTGGCCGGATCGAATGGCCGGCAAGCTTCGCCCTTGAAAAGGCCCGCCGGTGCGGCATCGTCCACGAGCATATAGCGGAAAGAAACGCGGGGCCGGCCCACAGAGCAGGACTTGTTCATGTGGTAATACCTGATGATGTCACGGGCGTTCTCCGCCTCTATCCTGTCCACCCCGAAACTGAACAGGGTGTGGGTCCCGTCCCCGACCTTCCAGATATGCTGCTCCTCATATGCCGTGGTCCGTGCCGGATCGAAGACGACACAATCTTCCTTGATATCTCCCTTCTTTTCCGCGGATCCGCCCTCGAGCCCCTCTGTACCCGGGCCTGTGCAGCGCGCGTTGAAGAAGACCGTGTTCGACTGGGTCTTTACGTTCACCGGTCTTACGGCCTCTATGTAGGCCCAGGTTTCGGAAGCGGCGGCAGCGTTCTCGATCACGAAGGTGTCGGTTACATCAAGGGCCCCGGGCTACCCCAGGTTCCTGGGTCTGGCAGGGATACCCTCTTTCAACGGCTGAGAGGCCCCTTTCGGAACAGACTCAACCGCTGCCGGACCATCGGCATGGGCTGTTACCGCGAAGACCGTGCCGGCCGCCGGTGCTATGCCCGCCAGGACAGCGACGCCGGTACTTTCTTCAGGCCTGAATTGTGTCACCATTCTATGACGTGGGGCGTCCCGCGTCAAGCGCGGGCCTTCACTGCCCTTTTCACCTACTTGATGGTCAGAAGCTCCAGTTCGTAGACGAGCGTTGAGTTTGGAGCGATTACCTTCCCCCTGCCATAAGCCAGGTAGGCAAGGGAAGGAGGAACCACGACCTGCCACCTGGAGCCCACAGGCATGAGCTTCAGGGCGTCTCTCACGCCTTTCACGACGCGGACGTTGCCCATCTCGAAGGTCAGGGGTTGATTGGTCTTGAAGGTATTCTCGAATTCCGTTCCGTTGACGAGGGTCCCTTTAAGGTTGACTTCTACCGTGTCCTTCTCCGTGGGTATCTTACCTTTGCCTTCCTTGAGTACCTTGTACTGGAGTCCGCTGGGGAGGGTCACCACGCCTTCCTTGGTCTTGTTGGCGGCCTGAAATTCTTCGCCTTCCTTCTTGTTGTCAAACCCGGCGATGATCTTTTCCCTCCGCTGCTTAGCCATGGCCTCGGCCCTGTAGGTGATCATGATCGCGTCCACGTCCCCCTCGGTCAATTCGAGTTTGCCTCCCGCGGCGGCATCCTTCATTCCCCTTATTACAAGGTCCATGTCTATGTCCATGCCTAGCCGCCTGTAGTTCTTGACGGTCTCCACGCCGAGACTGTAGCTGATCCTGTCCTTCTTTGTCTTGAGGAGCGGCGTCGCAACAGCGCCGGACGTGGTGTCATCCGCCATGGAAGGCGAAGCCAAAGTGAAGCCTCCCAGTGCTGTCACCAGTCCGATTGTGAGGGTCGCCACCCCCTTTGTCCATTTCTGTCTCATGAGTCCTCCCTCTCGAAATTCAAATCAACGTATTCAGTATATCATGGTAAAGAAGCAGGGGGGAAAGATTCTTCCCCCCTGCAGTGTTGTTGCCGCGACTGAAACTTAAGGCAACGTTGTGAAGGTTACCACGTTGCTCCTGGCGCTGTTGCCGACCGCCGTTCTTGTGGCGACACGGTAAAAGTAGGTTGTGTTCGCCGTCAGGCCGGTCATGGTCCTCGTGGCGAGCGTGGCCGGGGTTACGTTTGTCGTATTGACCCCTGTCGTAAAGGCCGCGTTCGTCGCACGCTGAATGGCGATGCCCGTCACGTTGGTGCCGTCGATAGGGCCGTCCTCGACCTGGTCCACAAGCAGGTAGGGGGCGGCAAGGCGGCCGGGTTGGTTGCCTCATTACCCCTTATGCGTGTCCTTTTTCCCAAAACGCTTGTTTCCTTATGAAGGAGACAGGCTTCTCCACCTTGCCTCGGTTTTCGAACTGAACAGCGCCGCGCGCCACATCCTGCGAAGACTGCTTACAGGATCACGTTGCCTCGGTAATCCGCCCGATGGCGCAATCCTACTCGCTTTCCTCAAGGCTTTACCTTTTTCTTCGCTTCCTTCCATCCCCATCCTGAAGCAGATTCCCATGGTGTCACGTCCCGCACCGTTCGGGGGTTGCCGGCATAACCCTGCCCATTCTGCCCCGGCTTTTGCCCGCGGCCTTCCGCGGGTTGCGTCGTCACGAATATTTTCCACTTGCCATGTGCCTTTCATCACCCGCCACCTCATCGTCAATTCATCCTCACCATATCCGTACCGCGGCAAAGGGCACCCGGACTTTCGCAAGGCGCCTATCGCGCACGACCGGTACGCTATTAGCCTTTGGTAACAAGCTCTGTGTCAGCAGGGGTAATAAGGGAATCACTGTACTTTGCACTGTTATTTCCACATGTTACCTTCACCGATGGCAGGCGGCTCCTATTCCTCTGTCTTGGATTGTAAACTGCAATCTCGCCGGAGAAGATTATGGCAGTCAGGCGGACGGGAGTTGGGCCGGGGAGGAGGCGCTTCACGATTATTGTTGCAGCCCGGGCCGGCGGATGGTAATAAGATTACAATGAGGCTCAAGAAGAACCTGGGGGTGTGAAGATATGGAGATAGTCAACCGGAAGATCACTTACGAAACGAAGGGCAGCGGCGACCTCATAAATATTACCGTTGAGCTTCATCGCATTATCGAGGAATCCACGCTGATGGACGGGAGCCTCACCGTCTTCGTGTCAGGCTCCACCGCAGGGATCACGACCTTCGAATACGAACCGGGAATGATAAAGGATATAGGAGAGTTTTACGAGAAACTCGCCCCGGCAGGCGTTCACTACCACCACGACGACACGTGGGGGGACGCAAACGGGTTCAGCCACATACGCGCCGCCTTTACAGGCCCGTCCCTCTCCATACCTTTTGAGGAAGGGCGGCTTCTCCTGGGCACCTGGCAGCAGGTAATACTCGCCGAGTTCGACAACAGGCCAAGAACAAGGTCCCTGACCATCCAACTAATGGGAATATAATCCAAGAGTTTCATCTCAGCACGCACCGCGAGCGAGACTGCATTTTCTATTATCTTTGTCTGTTGGAGAGCAGTCCAAGCGTCACCCAGCTCACACAGTGAGCGAGAGGGGGAGGCTCTACCGGCTTAGCCGGTGGAGGGGGCGACGCAAACCCCGTCAACTGCGCCCGTATTTCTTTTTCAGGAACTCCAGCCCGGTCATGGGGTAAAGGGCATAGATCAGGATATCACCCATGTCTTCCGTGATGCCTGCCAGCGCTTCTCTTGCCTTCGGCAACTCGGACTCAAGGATGTCGCCGGGTCTCGTATCTATGGGAACGTTGCCCTTTTCGTAGCCCTTGAGGGCCTTTGCGCGGATCTCCTCGTTGACGGGCGCGGGGGGCCTGCCGTAGAGGCCGTAGAAATAATCCTTCACCTCTTTGGAGATCATCCTGTATCTTCCCGCGATCACGTTGAATACTGCCTGGACGCCGACAATCTGGCTCGTGGGGGTGACGAGGGGAGGAAACCCGAGGTCCGCCCTGGTGCGCGGTATCTCTTCGTACACCTCCTTAAGCCTGTGAATGGCCTTCGCCTGTTTGAGCTGGCTCACGAGGTTGCTTATCATGCCTCCGGGTATCTGGTGCATGAGAACTCCGATGTCGATGACGGCAAACCGGGTATTGTCCGCAAACTGCATGTATTTCGGCACGATCGTTTCAAGGTACTCGTCAATCTCCGCGGCGATTTCCAGGTCTACCCCGGTATCGTAGGGGGTCCCGCGGAGGGTTATGATAAACGGCTCCACCGCTGAATGGGAAGACCGGAGCGCCAGGGGAGCGAGACATGTATCGATCCCGTCCGCGCCGGCCTCAATCGCCTTGAGACAGGCCATGGAGGCCATGCCGCTTGTGTAATGGGTATGGAGGTGTACGGGTATGCTCAAATTTGCCTTGAGGGCCGAAACGAGGTCATAGGCGTCATAAGGGGAGATGATGCCCGCCATATCCTTGATACAAAGGGAATGGGCTCCCATCTCTTCTATCAGTTTCGCCTTTCCCACGTAATAATCTATGTTGAAAATAGGGCCGCCCAGTTTCTTTTCCGTGAGGGAGTAGGAGAGGGTGCCCTGGATGTGTTTGCCGCACTTCTTTATGGCGTCGAAAGCAGCGATGAAGTTACGCTCGTCGTTCAGGGCGTCGAAGACCCTGAAAATATCGATACCCACCTCCGCGGCCTTTTCCACAAAAGCCTCTACCACGTCATCGGCATAGTTTCGGTAGCCCACGAGGTTCTGTCCCCTGAGGAGCATCTGGAACTTCGTGGTAGGCATCTTCTCCTTAAGGAGCTTCACCCTTTCCCACGGGTCTTCGTTGAGAAAACGGGTCATCACGTCAAATGTCGCTCCGCCCCATACCTCCATGGAGTAGAACCCCATGCGCTCCATTTTCTCCGCGATGGGCAGCATGTCTTCAGTGGTCATTCTTGTGGCAAAAAGTGACTGGTGACCGTCCCTGAACGTCAGGTCTGTGATTTTGATGGGTTTCCCTTGCATTGTTAACCTCCTCGCAAAAGTCGTGAATAGTTATCACGTATGCCCGAAAAAATCAATGGAATATTTCTCCCAAGTCTGCTATCCTTATAGCCACGGGAAGTAGCTCAGCATGGTGGAGCACAGCGTTCGGGACGCTGGGGTCGCAGGTTCAAATCCTGTCTTCCCGACCATAAACATATCAATGATATTGGGGGTTGCATTTTTTTGCGACCCCTATTTTTTTGTTACCGTCGTCGAAACACGCCCTATCTCCCGGACCCGGGAAGTTGCGTAAGCACTCGTGCAAAGGGGGCGGAGTGTTCGGGGGCTCACGCCCGGAAACATCACCTGCGCAAGGCATCATGATGGTCATGCCGTTTTTTGTGGATAATGAGACAATTTTTTGTTATCATTGTGCCGTTGGTCCCATCGTCTAGTGGCCTAGGACGCTGGCCTCTCACGCCGGAAACAGGGGTTCGAACCCCCTTGGGACTATTTTCTCCTTTTTCAACGCCTTTCCGCCTTTCTTTTCCGGCCCCTTTCCCGTGCCCCGGCGCCTCAACCCGTCTCGTTGTGTCACACATTCGTCTTGCGGGGCAAGACTCAAATCTTGCGGCAAGAGACAATTCACGCGGCCTTCCCCTCCCCCTCGTTTGCATCTTTCTATCCATAACATGTTGTTTTTGTGCCTTTTTTTCTCAATACCCCTTCTCCAGGGCCTGATGGCACGTATTTTGATTGTCCTTTCACAATATAAGGGAGCAATTGCGTTCTTAATCAGGCGGATGTTCTGCCTGGCGCTATCTCCGGCGGGGCGGAGATCGACGAGGCAACTGGTAACGGACGCCCGGCCTCGCTTCGCGGGTTCGGGCAAATTCACTGACACACGTTTGTACACAGATCAAAGGAGCAATCAAACAAGGAGGTATGCACCATGAGGAAGCGATCAAGGTTCAACCGTTTGCTGGTATTGTTTTGTGTTTTATCCGTGCCCTTCTGGCTTGTCGGGGGCGTAGGCGCGAGCAGCCTGGTGGGGGACCAGACATGGCTGCCCGGCGACACCATATTCCCCGATATCGCCTTTACCCAGGCCATGCCCGTATTCGGTCCGGGCGCGGGCGCAACCCCCAGGGTAGATGCCCAGAAATACAACAACATCACCATAACCATGGGAGAGACGACGCAGCGAGTCCTTCCCGCCCCCTACGATTTGACCCGTGTATGGGCCTACCAGACCACGGACACAAAGAAAGGTACCTTATTGGGGACAGCCCACTGGCCCGCGGTAACCCTCGTAGCCAAAAGGGGAAGCGCCACCACGATAAAATACGTGAACGACCTTCCCAGCTTCAACCCCCTCAACCCCACGGGGACAGGGATGGTCCAGGGCCTCCTCACTATTGACAAGACCATCCATTGGGCCGACCCTCTCGACAGCCCGGCCATGAACTACTGTATCGACGACCCGACGCAGCCCGGCTGCGACATTCCTTTTATCGGCTCTCCTCCCGCGGTGCCGCACCTCCACGGCGCGGAACAGTCCTCCGGCTTCGATGGTGGTCCGACACAGTGGTTTACCGCCAACGGCGCTGAGGGACCCGGTTACTATTCCATAGGGACTCCCGGCCCCGGCGAGGCCATATACAAGTACATCAACAAGCAGGAGCCCGGCACCCTGTGGTTCCATGACCACGCCCTGGGTGCGACCAGGACGAATGTGTACACCGGACTTGCGGGGTTCTATTTCGTGAAGGACTCCGGCAAGGAGCCCAAGAACCTCCCGAAAGACCAATACGAGGTCGAAATGGCCCTTCAGGACCGTCAGTTCGACACGAACGCCCAGTTCTTCTTTCCCGACGGCAGCGGCCTGTGCGGATCAGGGGGCGCCACCGACCCGTGCCTTAACGGCCCTCCGCCCAATCCCGGGGTTCACCCCTTCTGGATCCCCGAGTTCATCGGTGACGTATCGGTGGTAAACGGGGCGGCCTGGCCCTACCTTGCGGTGGAGCCGAGGCGCTATCTTTTCCGCATCCTCGACGGCGCCAATGCGAGGGTGTACCGTCTGACCTTCGGCAACGTCACCGGAGGAGAGGTCTTGCCTCCTGTGTACCAGATAGGGTCTGACGCCAACTATTTCGACCAGCCCGTACCGGTGAGCCAGGTATTTGTCGCGCCGGGCGAGCGCGCATATGTAATCGTCGATTTCTCCGGTGTTCCCGCGGGCGGGACGGTAACCCTCATGAACGACGCGCCGATCCCCTATCCGAACGGACTCGTGCCGGGCGTGGATGTAAACCAGGTGGGCATGGGTCAGATCATGCAGTTCCGGGTCTCCCTTCCCCTCGCCGGTCAGGACAAGAGCTGCAACCCGGCTGTCGCCAACCAGTGCAAGAGACCGACCAAGATCGTACGTCTCGCCGACGGCGCGGGAGCCATTGCAGCAGGGGTTACGGTCAACAGGATCAGGCAGCTTGCGCTCCTGGAGGCCGACGGCCCGGGAGGACCGCTTAACTCCTTTCTGAACAACACATACTGGGACGGTTCCAGGTCCGCCAATATCACCACCATATTCCCCACGGACGGCGTGAGTGAGTTGCCCCAGGTGGGGTCCATCGAGCAGTGGGAGATCATCAACCTCACCCCCGACGCCCACCCTATACACGTGCACCTCACCCAGTTCCAGGTCCTGAACAGACAGGCATACAACACGGACCCCGCCACCGGCTATCCTGCCTCGTACAATGGAGCCTTCGGCACCGCGGGCCAGGCCCCTCTGCCCGCGGGCTGCACGGCGGGTTCGTACTGTCCGGGCTACGGACCTCCCCTTTCCTATAACGTGCTCAACGCGGACAATGCCCTCGGCGGCAACCCCGCAATAGGTCCGTTCCTGACGGGCGCGATCATCCCTCCCGAAGCAGGGGAGAGCGGCTGGAAGGAGACGGTCAAAGCCTATCCCGATCAGGTTCTCCGGATCCTGGTCAGGTGGGCGCCTTCGGACAAGACCGTCAAGTCGGTGAAGGCCGGGAAGAACCCCTACAGCTTCGATCCGACCCAGGGCCCCGGTTACGTGTGGCACTGTCATATCCTCGACCACGAAGATAACGAGATGATGCGGCCCTACAACGTGACGAAGTGATCCATTGCAGTTGAGGAACATATGGGGAGGGCCGCATCGGGCGGCCCTCCTTTTTCAACGCCCCGGACATTACAGGGAGGAGAACCAAATGGAAAAGAGAAGGGAGGCCGCCCGTAAGGCCATGCTCATACCTGCGGCGGCTGTTTTCCTCATTTTGACGCTTACAGGCATATCCGTTTCTTACACCAGGGACGACCTTGAAAAGATCAAGACCACAAACGTTTGCGAAAGCTGCAACCTCCGGGGCGCCTCCCTCACGGGGCTTGACCTTTCCGGTGCAAACCTCGCCCATGCGGACCTTACCGGCGCGAACCTCACGGGCGCCAACCTCACGGGGGCCAACCTCACGGGGGCCACGCTGATCGATGTGAGGTTCCTCGACGCGAACCTCACGGGGGCGAACTTCTCGGGGGCCACATGGATAGACGGTTCACCATGTAAAGCGGGCTCCACGGGAAAATGCGGCAAATAAGGGCCCGTTGTGATATCATCTGAACTGTGACCACAATCTTTTTCAGGAGGAGAAGCTAAAGAACATGAGACGGATATTCCTCGTTGTGCCCGGTTTGATCCTCGCAGTCTCCCTCGCCGTTCCCCTTGCCCGGGCGGACGACAAAAAAGCCCCGGAAGGGGAGCGGGCAAAAGAGAGTTATACCCTCGGTTACCGCCTGGGCAGCAACCTGAGGCTGCAGGAGGTGGACATTGACTTCGACGTCCTTGTGTCGGCCATGAGGAGCGGCCTCGCCGGGGAAAAGCCTGCCTTGAGCGTCCAGGATATGAACGCCATCGTAAAGGAGCTGAGGAAAAAAACGCTTGTCAGGACAAACAGGAAGTTCGAGGAACTGGCCGCCCTCAACCTCGGGAAAAGCAAGGTGTTCCTTGCGGAAAACAAGGCGAAGGAGGGCGTAATCACCCTGCCGAGCGGGCTGCAGTACAAGGTGGAGAAGGAGGGGAGCGGCCCTGTCCCGAAGGCGACCGATCACGTGGTCGTCAGCTATCGCGGGTTCCTCGCGGACGGCCTGGAGTTTGACAGTACGGGGAAGCGGGGAGGCTCCACGGCCGTCACGGTCAAAGGCGTAATAAAGGGTTGGACGGAAGCGCTCCAGATGATGAAGACAGGATCAAAGTGGCGGCTCTTCGTGCCCCCGGAACTCGCCTACGGCAAACGCCGGTTCGGGCGCATACCCCCTAACAGCCTCCTCATCTTCGACCTGGAACTCCTCTCCATCGGGGAACCCTCTCAGCCGGTCCGTCACGATCCCACGGTCGGCAAGAAGACAGGGGCGGATGATGACGAAGACCACCCGGCGGACGGGCTTTCCGACTAGGACGGTGCCGGGGTCGCTCGCGGTCCGTTGCAGGCCTTAGATGTTGGAAACCATGGCAGCCTTGAAAAAGCGAAGGTTCAGAAAGTCCCTGAACGACGTAAGGGCTTTGCCCCTGTGGCTGATGGCATTCTTTTCTTCCAGGGTCAGTTCGGCCATGGTCTTCCCGAATTCAGGCACCCGGAAGACCGGATCGTAGCCGAACCCCGCGGTCCCCTTCCTCTCGAACTCGATGAAACCGGGCAGGGCCCCGTAGAAGATGTAGCTCACTTCCCTTTCAGGGCGATAGTAGGCGAGGTATGCCTTGAACACGGCCTTCCTCTTTTCCCACTCCACCCCCTCGAGTTCCGACAGAAGCCGGTCAATCCGCTCTTCGTCGGTCCTTCCGTAGCGGGCGGACAAGACTCCCGGCCGGCCGTCCAGGGCCTCGACCTCAAGACCCGAATCGTCGGCAAGGGTCTCCATGGCGAACCTGTCGCCTATCTTTCGCGCCTTCTTTATCACGTTCTCCGTGTAAAGGAGGCTGTCTTCTTCTACCACTACCTTCTCGTCGAAATCATCCAGGGAGTAGCACCTGTCGAACTCGCCGGCAAGGATGTCGGCGATCTCGAGGAACTTGCCCCTGTTGCCTGTGGCGATGATGAGACTTTTCATGGAAAACCCCGGGCTTAAAGACCGTTACGCCGGGAACAGGGGGCCAAGGGCCACCTTCTGAGCCCGCGTGATCTCGTTTATTCCTCTGTACGCATACTGGTACATGGTATCGAACTGTTCCTTTGTAAAGGGTGTCTTTTCCGCGGTCCCCTGCACTTCGATAAGCAGGCCCTTTCCCGTCATGACAAAATTCATGTCCACTTCCGCCTTCGAATCTTCCTCGTAGGAAAGGTCGAGGACAACCTCGCCGTTGACGAGGCCCACGCTGATGGCCGCCACCGAATCCCTGAGGGGTATCTTGTCGATAATCCCCCGCCTCTTCATATTCCAGAGGGCGTCCACAAGAGCCACGTATCCGCCCGTTATGCTCGCCGTCCTCGTGCCGCCGTCGGCCTGTATGACATCACAATCGATCCATATGGTCTTTTCGCCCATCACATCCAGGTTTACAATGGCGCGCAATGCCCTGCCTATGAGCCTCTGTATCTCGTGGGTCCTTCCCCCCACCCTTCCCTGCGCCGCCTCCCTGGCGGACCGGGTGTGCGTTGCCCGCGGCAGCATGGAATACTCGGCAGTCAACCATCCCTTGCCGCTATTCCTGAGGAATGGCGGGACCTTGTCCTCTATGCTCACCCCGCATATCACCTTGGTCTCGCCCATCTCCACAAGGACCGACCCTTCGGGGTACTTCAGAAAGTTCTTTGAAATCTTCAGGTCCCTTATCTTATCGACTACTCTTCCGCTCGCCCTCATTTTTTTATACCTCTTCCCAAATATTTCTGCAAATTGTCACTTACCTTTCCGAGGGTCTCCTCCGCCTGTTCCTTCGGGCATTCGATCCGCATGAATATACCCGGCATGTCAATGCCCAGAAGGGGGAACAAGGGGAGCTCAAGGACCTTCTTGCCGAAGGTCTCGGCCACGAGGGAGGCGAACTCCCTGGATTTCGGCGCATGCATTCCGGGCACATCCTCTATGGACGGCACCTGACCCGTCTTCTTCCCGGCGTTCGTCACCGCGATCGTTACGTCCTCCTGCTGTCCGAAACTGAAATCGACTGCAATGAAGAAGGAGGCCCGAAGCCTGTTGATCTTGTTTGCGAGGACCACCTGGGCCTCGATGTCGTCCGTACCCTCGTAGGCGCTCACCACAAAGCCTTTTCCCGTCAAATGCTTCTTCAGAAGCATCGAGGCGGTGGGGTCCTTCTCGCCCACATGATACAATACAATATGTTGGGCACCATAGGAACAAAAAAACGGGAAAAGGAGACACCAGGCAAAGAAGCCGATCCCTGCCGCCGTGCGGACGGCAAGGCCTCCCGGCCCTGTCTTCAGGTCTTTCGCCCCCTGGGGACGCCTCATTTTCATCAACCTTCCGATCTTCCTGCCTCCGGGTTCAGGCGGGTAATTACTTCGCTGATGTCCACACCGCCGGGGACCGGGACGCCCTGGTAGAAGACCTGTTTGTCCGCGATCCTTATATCCCCCTTCGAGATGAGGACCAGTGTCTTCGCAATGAGAGGGGCCTCGATCGCGAGCTCCTCCCACCCCGCTATCTTCATGAGCATTTCCCTGGAGGACCTGTCTCCCCTGAACGCGTTGTCGTACATGAGATCGATCTCGGTTCCCTGAAGCATGCTTTTCGCAAAAGCAACAGGAAGGCCCTTGTCCGGGCCGCCGGCAGCCAGGTAAACCGTGGCCCCGAAGGTCCTTTCTCCCGCGCCGACCATACCGGCGATCACGTCCGTCCTTTTCCCCACGTACGCGCGGGGCGGGGACGGGTGGATGCCGAGGATCGCACAAGACTCGTACAATTCCGGGGAGACCCCCTGCGTATAGCCTCCCAGGAATATGAGGTCGAAGCCGTATTTCTCTATTCTCGACTTGACGAGGACGTCAAAAGGGTCCCTTCCCTCTTCCGGAGTGAGTCCCTTCTCTTCCAGGAACCTCTTGCGGCTCACCGGTTCGAGGGGAATGCCCGACTCCGCGGCAAAAGCCATTATCCCGTCGGATGCAGGTGATTCGCCTTGTTCCCTGTCCATGAATATGAGGGATATTCTCCCCGCCACGACCCCCTGTTCAAAGGCGCCGTGAATATCTTTCAAAAGGGCGAGGGCTTCCTGGTCCTCCCCCGTGGTAAACCAGCATATGTTCACAAAACCTCCATTGATGCTTTCACGCCTCCCGGGGCCTGACCCCGTCCGGGCGGTTTACTCGCTCTTCCTGCGTTCCATCACTTTCCGTGCCACGAATCCGATCAGCCAGATGGCGGCGACACCCGGCGCCTCCCTATTCCTTCTCCAGGAGGTAGTGTTCAAGACCGACCGCCGCGAGGGCCCCGTCTCCCACTGCGGTGGTGATCTGCCTCAGCCTCTTTTTCCTCACGTCCCCCGCGATGAACAGCCCTTCCGTCCGGGCGGCGAGGTTCTCGTCGGTGATTATGAACCCCGCGTCATCCCTGTCCACGAGTCCGCCGAGAAACGACCCCTGGGGCCGTACCCCCACATAGATGAATACGCCGTCAACCTTCACCTCCGAATGCTCCCCTGTTACCGTATCTTTCAGGAGGATCGACTCCACCTGGTCCTTTCCTTTGATCTCCACAGGCACCTTGTTCCAGAGAAACTCCATTTTGCCGTTCCTGAAGGCCCTTTCCTGGATGATCTTCTGCGCCCTGAGCGTCTCCCTTCTATGGACCACGTAAACCTTTTTCACGAGGTTCGCGAGGGCAAGTCCCTCCTGGATTGCGGAGTCGCCGCCCCCTATCACCGCCACATCCAGGTTTTTGAAGAAAGCGCCGTCGCACGTGGCGCAGTAGGAGATGCCCCTTCCCAGAAGCTCGTTCTCACCGGGGATGCCGAGTTTCATCGCCTCCGTCCCCGACGCGACGATCAGTCCGCGGCATTCGTATACGTCTCCTCCCGCCTTGACCACAAAACGGCCTTCTTCGCGGGTCACCTCTTCCACCTCCGAGAATTCCCGCGTCTTAAGACCGAACCGTCTCCCCTGGTCCGCCATCCCTCCCATAAGCTGCCTGCAGGGCACGCCCTCGGGAAACCCCGGGTAATTTTCCACATATTCATACTGCATGGGCGTTCCGCCAAGGACCCCTTTTTCAAGAAGCAGCGTCTCGACGCCCGCTCTCATCAGGTAAATGCCTGCCGTAAGCCCTGCCGGGCCGCCTCCCAGGACTATGGCTTCATGAAATTCTCCCATCTCTATGACTCCTCTTTTTACCGGTTCGATTTCGACAACCTGATTCATTGTAAGCGATATAACACGGATATTCAACCATTATGAAGACCGGGGTCCGCTGCCTTTCTCTTTCTCCCCGTGCAGATGGTTGTGCAGTCCCTGCACAGGAGGTTTCTGTTGCAGAGCTCGAAGAAACGTTCCGGGTGCCTGAAGAATTGGTACTCCCACTGGATTACGACGAGAAGGGACAGGCCGACGAGTGACCACGTCCAGAAAGATTGAAGGAAGACAAGAGGGGCGAAGGCCATGAGGTAGCCCCAGTTGTTGATCCTGCAGGAGTTGCAGCACTTGTTGCCGATGATCCATTCGAAGGGACACCAGACGGTGACGCAGAACTGGTCCATGAAGATGAAAAAGACGACCACGAGCATAAGCCCCGTGGGGTCCAGCGCGCCGAGGTGAAAGAGAACCCCCGTGACGAGGACAACCAGAGTCCAGTAGACCGCCGTCTTCGCGGCGCCCCGGTTCATCCTTGCAGTATAAGCCCTCAATTTCTCTTCCCCGGAAGGCGTGAGCGGGCTGCCGGAGTAATTCCTCCGGAACATCTTGCCCGACGAAACCAGGGGGTTGAAAGAGGGGATCATGCGCTTAATGAGGATGAGGGCGATTGCGGCCCAGAGCACATGGTAGACCCTGAAGAAGGCAATCTTGTACGTGAAGGCCCCGGCGAGGACCCGGGGACAGGCAAAAGCAAGGACGAGGCAGAGGACCAGCACAAGGCCCTTCCAAAGGAGTTTGACCCTGTTCACGGATACGTCCTTGCCGCGCCGTCCGGGCGGGCCCGGTCCATCGACGAATACGTCCTGCCGGGAATCCTACGCCTCCTCGAGCACTTTGAGATCCACCCGCTCCACCATGGCGCCTACCTTCTCCCTGTACGCGGCCATGTGGGGCGCGCTGAGATGGTCCCGCAGCGCGTCGAGGCTCTCCCATTTCTCGATAATGGTGACCCCGTTTTCATCAGGGGGCTGAAAGGGAAAATCAAAGGCCATATCCACGGCGGGAAAGTACTCGATACACCCCTTCTCCTTTCTCACCGTAGCCATGTTGACCTTGAAAATCTCCAGAAAACGAGCCCGCGTCCCCGGTTTTACCTTGACCGATGCGATTACATTGACCATACAAACCCTCCTCAACCTTTTCAGGGCCCATGGCCCCGATTGTATGCAACCTTCGTTGGATTTTATCCACCGGCAGCCCCCGTGTCAACGGGTTTTTTGGGCCGCCCCGTTTCCCGGACCTTGTAGGACAAGCGTGTAGGAAAATTGTCTTGACAGCCATGGTCTTCTTGTCCTATCATGCTTATACGGGGGACGTTCAGACACAATCAATAAACGGCTATTCTCAGGCAGTCTGTATCCGCCCCGTCGCCCCCTTCGGGAAGGCAGGGAATGCACGCCGGTTGGAGCATATCTATGGATTCAGCGCACGGAACGACTCAATCAGCAACAACGATTAAAGGAGAGGAATTATGAAACCAAAAGCATTATTCAGTCTTGTTGTCGGTATCTGCTTTTTTGCATGCATGGGTCTTGTCGGCCCGGTCTTCGCCGATGAACCCCTCACCGACGCGAAGATTCTTTCACTGGGACCCGAGGAAGGGGCGAAGTCCTTAGGACCGGTCGACGCCAGCACGACCCCGAAACTGAGTTTCAAGAGCACCTATTTATCCTCCGTGCAGTTCGGAACATCAAAACAGAAGATAAGCAGTGTCCGGCCCGGGGAATACATCTATGGCGTTTACGATGTCAAACTGGCCGGTCAGTCTACGAACCTTGATAGATATTACTCGATAGACAAATACTCATATAATACCGGCTTTTCAAGTGTGTACAATGTCGGATTGATGCAGTTCTCATGGGGCTGGCAGATTCCGGCCAACATCGCGAAGAATAACGACAAGCCTGTCCTCTTTGCCCAGTTTTCCGCTACGAACGGAAATACCATCAAGAAGAGCATGAGCTTCTCGGTAAAGAGGGACGGCATCTCCAACTCCAACAGAGCCTATATGAACCCCATGGATAAGGTCCTCAAGGCCCAGATCATCAATAACTGCAAGGCCGTGGACACCGATCTCAAAAAGACTTCGAGTCTGAAGTTCAACTCCCACTATCAGTCCAACTCGGCTTCAGCCACGGCATTTCTGAAGAACCTCAAGTCGTGGCGGCCCAACGCCGTCCTTATCCACTCGCATGGCAGCGGCGACACGATCCTCCTTAAGGACGAGTCATATATAGACGCCACGTCCCTTGCCGCCTCGGGGTTTACCGCCCCTGCGGGACTTTTCTACGCCGCCGTCTGTGAGGGAGCCCTCACAAGCGCCTTGGGCGACGCCTTTGTAGCAGCGGGATATAACGCCTTCATCGGATATACGGTAAGCGTCTATACCACCAGGAATGCGGACTTCTACAAGTACTTTTTCGACCTTGCAGTCCAGCCGGACGTCTCGGTAGCCACTGCCCTCAGCGACACGATAGCATGGGCCAACGGCCAGGGCTGGGACGATGTAGCCACCGCGACGATAATCGGAGACGGCTCCGCCGTGTACCTCGGGGGCACGACAGGTGACGGCGCGTCCGAGAAGGAGACAACCGTGACAACGGAGAAAACGGCTCTCCAGGTAGAGAAGTGGAAACCTTTCGTAGCGGCTGAAGCCACGGTTGCCATGAAGAACGCGGTCATGGAGGCCGACGAGATCGAAGAGGTAAAGAACCTCAAGGAAGAGTATGGCGCCGATCTGGTAACGGGCGTCCAGACGTTTCCGAACGTGTATCGCGTATCTTACAAGCTGAAAAACGTGTACTACTATGGCGTGGATGTCGATAAGACCACGGGCAAGGTGGTCTATCAGGGAACAATGGACTAAAGCGGCACGTTTCATCCGGATAGCATGACAAGAACGGGGCAAGGGTCTCCCAAGACCCTTGCCCCGTAAAATTGAAGACGCCTGCGGCCCTCCAGCCTCCTCCTTTATCTTCGTTGACTTTTCTTCCGGGATACTATAACTTTAAATATATTTCGCACGTCCATACGGAAAATGAGGGGGTTAGAGAATGTCCAGTCTGAATAAGGCAATGATCATCGGGAGGCTAGGCGCGGACCCTGAATTGCGCCACACGGCGGACGGTACCGCCGTAGCGACATTCAACGTTGCCACCACTGAAGTCCGGAAGGACAGAAACGGGAACAAGCAGGAAAAGACCGAGTGGCACAGGATCGTCGCATGGAGACGGTTAGGCGAAATCGCGGGAGAGTACCTCAAGAAGGGCCGCCTCGTGTTCGTGGAGGGCAAGATCCAGTCCCGCGAGTATGAGGGGAGAGACGGCATTAAGAGGAGGACCTTCGAAATCGTTGCGGACAACATGCAGATGCTCGGGACCGGCGGCGCGGCGCCATCCGAGGGCTATGAAAGACGAGGCTCGTCCGGCCCACAAGGCGGCCGCATGGAAGACGATTTTATCCCCGAAATGGAGGAAGACGACATCCCCACGTAAGTCCCGCCCGGACCCGTCCTCCGGACGGGGTGCCCCATCCGGTGAGGGATACGACAGACCCTTACTCTTCTTTGGCCTTGCCGGCCTGCAACTCGGGATCGGCCCTTTTCACGGAGTGTTTCAGTCCTTCCACCCGTGATTCGACAAGACCCCTGCTTTCCGCTGCCTGGACAAACTCTTTGAACTGGCCGAATCCCAGTTGGTTGAAATAGACCTTCTTCTCTATCAGTTTCGAATTCACGCTCCGATAAGAATGGTGCGTGGCTGCGTTTCCCCTGTCGAGTTCCGAAAGCACCTCGAGGAGCACCTTGAACCCCTGTTGAAGAGTACCTTCCTTCTTGAATATACTCGGAACCGGGTACACGAGGGCTTCAGGCCCCTTACCTTCGATGGTGACATAGCCCGCCTTCACTGCGGCTGCCACAAATTCGCTCCAGTGTGAGAAATTCAGCTTCTTCTCGTTGAAGTTGGCATTGAGCATCTTCATTCGTATCTTGACCGATCCGATGCCGGGGTTGATCTTCTTCTTCAACATGAGGTCCGCCGCCTCGGCAAGGAGCATGAACCAGTCCTCGATGCCCATGGACGGCGCGGGTGGGGCGGCCTTCCCCTGCTGAGTCTTGTCCTCCACCGCGGGGGGGCTTTTCTCCCCGGTCTCGTCGTCGTTGCCTCCGGGCACAAGCTCCCTGTAGTCCACGTAACTGTCCGCGAGGGCGAGGAGGTCCTCGGACGCGTTCTGGGTATTACATACGATATGGACGATCTTCCCCGCCCTCCTGAGGGCAAGGACCAAAAACCGGAAGTCGCTGTCGCCCGTGACAAGGATGAAGGTGTCTATGTGGTCGTGTATTCTCATTATCTCGAGGGTGTCGGAGACAAGTACCATGTCGGAGCTGTTCTTCCGTCCCTTAGGTATGTGGACAAGGTAAAAATATCTCCTCGTGAGCGAGGGGGCGAGCTTGGAAAAAGATGCGTTGGTCCAGTTGCCGTATGCACGGGCAGTGACTATCCTGCCTTTCGCCTCGGCGAATTCGGTGAGACCTTCCAGGAAAAGGGAATCAGACCCGGGATTCACATTCTCGAGGTCCCATAATATTGCCACATTACTCATCTTCTCTCCATTTCCCGCCATATCCTGGCGGCATGATTAACAATCAGTATACAACATTTCGGAGGGTAATGGCAGCCTTAATACTTTCACCCAGTGAAGGGGCCCTTCCTGCCCCGGAATACCCTCGGAGGGCCTTGCGAAAAATCCCTATTGATTTAGCGCCCTTTTTAGGCTATACTGAGAGTTCAATCCGGCCCCAGCGCGGTACCACCGTCAGCCACTAATGAGGGAGTATGGAACAAGGTAAAATAAGAAATATTGCAATCATTGCGCACGTCGATCACGGCAAGACCACGCTCGTTGATCAGTTATTCAGACAGAGCGGACTTTTCCGGGAAAACCAGGTCGTGGAAGAACGGCTCATGGACTCCATGGACCTCGAAAGGGAGCGGGGCATCACCATCGCCTCCAAGAACGGGTCCTTCCTCTACAAGGGCCACACGATCAACATCATCGACACACCGGGCCATGCCGACTTCGGCGGCCAGGTGGAAAGGGTCCTCAAGATGGCGGACGGAGCGCTTCTGCTCGTTGACGCCGCCGAAGGTCCCATGCCGCAGACCTATTTCGTCCTCAAGAAGGCCCTTGCCCTCCATCTGCCCATTATCGTGGTGATAAACAAGATCGACAAACCCGCGGCGCGATGTGACTGGGTGGTGGACGAGGTCTTTGACCTCTTCGTCAAACTCGAAGCGCCCGACCACATACTCGACTTCCCCGTTATCTATGCATCGGCGAAAGACGGGTACGCAACCTTTGACCACACTGCCAAGAGCGGGACCATGGTGCCTCTCTTCGATATGATAGTAGAGTCGATCCCCGCGCCTGTAGGGGACTCTGAAGGCCCGCTCCAGATGCTCGTAAGCTCTCTCAGTTACTCCACATTCCTGGGCAGGCTCGCCATCGGAAAGATCACATCGGGCACGTTCCGCATCGACAAGGATGTGGTGGTTGCAAGACCCGGCGACAGCGCGGTCAGGCCCGCAAGGATTACAAAGATCTATCGCTTCAAAGGCACCGAGAAGGCCGAGACGGATGAGGCCGGAGTGGGTGAGATCGTCGCGGTGGCCGGCATGGAAGCCATTACCATAGGCGAAACCCTTACCGACCCCTTAAACCCCATACCCCTCAAGGGCATAGAAGTAGACCCCCCCACCGTGTCCATGACTTTCGTTCCCAACGATTCGCCCTTTTACGGGAAAGAAGGCAGGTTCGTCACGTCCAGGCACGTGAGAGACAGGCTCTTCAAGGAAACCCTCTCCGACGTGGCCCTCGTGGTAGAGGACCTCCAGGACATGCAGGGATTCAAGGTTTCCGGAAGAGGAGAGCTTCATCTTTCCATCCTCATCGAAAAGATGCGCCGTGAAGGGTATGAATTTCAAGTAACGCGGCCTCAGGTAATCTTCAGGGAACAGGACGGCACAAGGCTCGAACCTTATGAAGAACTCACGGTCGATGTGGACGAGAACTATATGGGCAGGGTCATCGAAAACCTGGGCGGAAGAAAGGGCATTATCATCGACATGCGCCAGGAAAACGGGATGGCCAGGCTGAAATACAAGATACCGACCCGGGGGCTTCTGGGTTTCCGTTCAGAGTTCCTCACGGAAACGCGCGGCATGGGGGTCATGAACTACGTGTTCCTCAAGTTCGACGAGTACGCGGGAGAGATCAAGAACAGGAGCAGGGGCGTGCTCATAGCCATGGAGGAATGTACTACCGTGGCATATGCCCTCTTCAATCTCCAGGAAAGGGGTAAGCTGTTCCTCGGCCCCGGCGAAAAGGTCTATGCTGGACAGATTATCGGCGAGCATTCCAGGGAAGCCGATATCATCGTCAACCCCGCGAAGGGAAAGAAACTTACCAACATGCGCGCTTCGGGTTCCGACGACGCGGTAATCCTCACGCCCCACGTCCAGATGACCCTGGAAGAGTGCATCTCCTATATCAATGATGACGAATTGGTGGAGATAACTCCATTGTCGATCAGGCTGAGGAAGATGATATTGGATGGTTTGGAGCGGAAGCGAGCCAAAAACGCCGCCGCTTGAAATCGCTTGTATTCTTCCGTATCTCGTCGTTGCCTGCGTGCGGAGGTGTCCTCAGCGTACTATAAGTACGCCTCCGGGGACCTCCTTCTTGTCGCCTAGATATACGAAAGACTACAAGCGATTTCAGTACGTGGGTCCATGGTCGAACAAGACCATAACCTTTCCGTATATGGGGCCGCCTCCGGGGACACCCTTCTGTCGCCTGGATATACGAAAGAATACAAGCGATTTCAGTACGTGGGTCCATGGTCGAACAAACAAACTACTACAACTACAACAACTAGGGGCGTCCGCGCGGGTGCGTTTGAGACCTCCTTCCTGTCGCCTGGATATAGGAAAGGCTACAAGCCGTCTCAGTATGTCGGTCCATGGCGCCTTCCTGCGCGCAATGCGCGTCGGCTACTCCGGGGGGTGTTGCCCGGGGGCTTCACTTACGGCGGGGCTTGGATTGGCGGTTTCCCCTCCTTCCCTCACGTCCTCTATCACGTCTTCGTACTCGGGGATCACTATGCCTCTTCTTACCATGATATTGTAAATAATCCGGCTCTTGTTTTCCACGTAGCGGCCGTTGCCGTCAACGCGGAACTTCCTCGGGTTGGGAAGGACCGCGGCAAGGCGCGCTGCTTCCCCGGCGCTTAAGGATGAGGCGGGTTTTCCATAATAACGCTGGGATGCGGCCTCTATGCCGAATATGCCGTCTCCCCATTCCACCACATTGAGATAGATTTCGAGAATTCTCTTCTTCGCGAGGGTCCGCTCAAGCCTCCACGTGATGACGGCCTCCTTCATCTTCCTCAGGGGGTTCTTCGAAGGGGAAAGATACAGGTTCTTTACAAGCTGCTGACTGATCGTGCTTCCCCCGAATCTGAACTTCTTCGCCAACAGGTCCTTTTCGATGGCCTTTTGCATGGCGTCCAGGTCAAAGCCGCTATGGGACCAGAATTTGTCGTCTTCCGAGATGAGCACCGCTTTCACGAGAAAAGGGGATATCCTCGTAAGGGGGACCCACTTCTGCCGTATGGCGAACTTCTTCCCCTTGCTCCTCCACTCGTCCTCGCGGATCTCCATGAGAGCTGTCTTCTTCGGGTTCTCTCTCTTCAGTTTCGAGAGGTCCGGATAAAGGCTGTAGTAGCCCAGCCCGCACAGGATGACGATAAAAAGAAGCAACACGATCTTCTTCATATCTCCATAGCATAATAAAATGGTGAAAAAAAGGCAAATAAGGGGAAGAACACGATTATTTCAGGGGGATTGGAACCGGTATACAATACAATGTTGACTTTGGCCGCGCTATGGAGGTATGTATACAAATCGGGTATCCGGTCATCTTATGGAATAAATCATAGTAATAACGAAAAGGAGAAATTCATGGTACGCCACAAATGCCTCATCCTCCATCTCTTCCTGGCAGCGTTCCTCTTTTCCGTCATCTTGAGCTTGCCCGCCCATGCGGCCCCCGCCGATAAAGGATCGCCCATGTATTCTGAAGCCGGGACCACTCACATAGAGGCCGCTTCGACCGACCCCCTCGACAACTGGGTATGGAGAAACCCCCTCCCCCAGCCGAATCTCCTCTCAGGCGTCGCCTACGGCAATAATATCTATGTGGCCGTGGGGTACTACGACACGATCCTTACCTCCCCCGACGGGGAGACGTGGACCTCGAGATTGTCCGGGATGGGCGTTCGATTTACCGGCGTTGCATACGGGAACAACATGTTTGTGGCCGTGGGATGTTTGTGGGGTAACACTGTGAAGGTCCTTACCTCACCCGACGGGGTGACGTGGACCGAGGCATACTCTAAATCAACGTATCTGGAGCTTCATGGCGTCACATACGGCAACGACAAGTTCGTGGCAGTGGGGGACGACACGGTCCTTACCTCACCCGACGGGGTGACGTGGACGGAGACGTTTCTGGAGAACGGTACTTCCCTCACCGGAGTCGCTTATGGTAACGGCACGTTTGTGGCGGTAGGGAGTTACGGCGAAGTCCTCACTTCCCCTGATGGGGTAAAGTGGACCCACAGGTCCTCGGGAATGGAAAAGTCTTTCTCTGGTATCGCTTACGCAAAAGGTTTGTTTGTAGCAGTAGGCGATTACGCGGTCTTCACGTCCCCTGACGGGGTGACCTGGACGAAGAGGATTGCAAACGACCACGTTCTCTTCAAGGGAGTCGCTTACGGTAACGGCACCTTCGTCACAGTGGGTTATACCACGGGTCCTACCGTGCCCGGCCTTTACGCTATGGCCTTTACGTCCCCGGACGGGGTGACGTGGGCAGACCGCCTCAGATTTGCGATAGTTCCCGGTTCGCTTTTGGGCGTCGCTTACGGCAACAACCTTTTTGTGGCGGTGGGTGGTGCCGGCGCGATCTTTATCTCCCCCGACGGGGAGACGTGGACGAAGAGGGACGGGGGCATGCGGGATCTTGGACTTAAAGGCATCGCTTATGGAAACAGCACGTTCGTGGCCGTCGGGTCCCGGTACACCTCCGAGAGTACCATCCTGACTTCTCCTGACGGGGTCGCGTGGACGGACCGGGTCCCGCGGCCGGCGTCCAAATTTAACGGTGTCACGTATGCCGTCAGGACCTTCGTGGCAGTGGGCACGGGCGGCGCGATCGCCACATCGCCCGACGGGGTGACGTGGACGGAGAGGGACACAGGGACCGGCGCCGAACTGAGGAGCGTTGTATACGGGGGAAACAAGTTTGTGGCGGGGGGCTATGAAGACACAATCCTCACTTCCCCTGACGGGGCGACGTGGACCTTAACGACCACGGGGACGGGCGAGAATTTTCAGGGCATAACCTACGGCAACGGCACTTACGTGGCCCTTAGCGTTGGTGGTGCATCTTACATCTCCCCTGACGGGGTAACGTGGACCAGGAGGCCTGCGCCGTTGTCCTTGGGTATCACCTGGGGAGTCGCTTACGGAAACGGCACGTTCGTGGCGGTAGGGGAAGACGGCATCACCACCTCACCCGACGGGGTGACATGGACCCGAAGGAGCACAGGGACGTATGGCGGCTTCTACGCCGTTACGTACGCCGACAACACCTTCGTGGCGGTGAGAACCGATGTCTACACCTCACCCGACGGGGTGACGTGGACCAGGAGGTTCCCCGGTATGGATTTCCGATTCAACGCCGTCGCTTACGGCGCGAAGTCCTTTGTCGCCGTGGGAGAGGTCGGCGCAATCCTCCAATCCATCGGGGGCAAAGCATACCCCCTCACCATCACAAAATCCGGCGCAGGTAACGGCGCGGTAACGAGCGATCCTCCTCGTATCTCATGCGGAGATACATGCTCCTCCACATTTACCGAGGATACGAAAGTGACCCTCACCGCTACGGCCTCCTCCGGATCGACCGTCAAATCCTGGTCGGGCTGCGTCCCCTCTTCGGGCGGATGCGTCGTGGCCATGAAGAATGCCCGATCGGTAACCGTCAAATTTGATCTCGCGGACCCCGTCAGGCTTACCGTAGGCAAAGTAAAAAGGTCCGACGGGGACGGCACGGTGACAAGCGCCGACGGAAAGATCAACTGCGGCAGGGACTGCGTCGAATCCTATGTCTCGGGCGCCTCCGTAACACTTACCGCAAGCCCGGCGACCCTTTCCACCTTCCTTGGCTGGTCGGTCCCCGCATGCACCGGCGTCGGACCCTGTACATTCCCCGTTGAAAAGAAACAGACCGTGAAGGCCACGTTTATGGGACCCCAAACCCTCACAGTAACGAATATATCGGCAAGCAGGGGCAAGGGAACGGTTACAAGCGTTCCGGAAGGTGTAAACTGCGGCAAAACATGCAGATACAAGTTTGCCCATAATGTCTCCGTCGTCCTCTCCGCCGTTCCGGAGTCCGGGTCCTATTTCGCGGGCTGGTCTCCCGACTCCCTGTGCTCCGGCACAGGAGACTGTACGGTGGTTATGGACAAGGCGAAGAGCGTCACCGCGAAGTTCAAAAAGGGAACCGGCCCTGCCCGGGAGGAGACGGAGAACCGGTAGCCGGGGAAGAAGCAGGCCTTCCCTTGCCTCTCTTCGGCGATATCTTCAGGGAAATGGACCCCGGTCCTGCCCGCAATGTGAAGGACCGTGCCTACCCCCTTGGGTCGGCACATAGTTTATGATATTCTGTTGAGGCGGCACAACGAACCGGCCGGCACGGCCTGTTCTCCGGAAATGGTTTTCATACCTGTCGATGGAGGGGACATGAAAAAGACTGCGAAAACGGGTATCCGCCGGGAACACTCATGGAGATTTCCCGCCGAGTTCGAGAGGCAGGAGGCGGTGTGGCTGGGCTGGGTGAGCAAGGAATACATCACGGGATACGACACGGACCCCGTGTTTCTCCAGATCGTGAAGGCCCTCTCTCCGCACGTGAAGGTGCGCGTTTGCGTTCCCCATGCGGAATACGAGCAGCACGTCAAGGAAATCCTTCACGAAAGCGGCTGCCCCATGGAGCATGTCTCTTTCTTCGTGATCCCCTTTACCATGCCTTACTGGCGTGATTTCGGCCCTATCTTCACGGTTGCCGACAAGACCGGCGTCTTGAGTATCGCCGATTTCAATTTCAACTTCTGGGGCTACCTGCCTGAAAGCCACACGGAATCCCGGATGCTGGAGCGCATTGACCGGACCGTCGCGAAATCCCTCGGCATTGGAAGCAGGATGACCCGCCTCATCAGCGAAGGAGGCGACAGGGATGTGAACGGCAAGGGCACGATCCTCCTCACGGAAGCGTGCGAGCTCAGGCGTAACCCCAATATGGCCCGGGAAGAAATCGAAGCGGAATTCACGGAGATCCTCGGCGTCACGAACTTCATATGGCTCAAGCAAGGGGCGGTGGAGGACGACGCCTACAATGCGACCGGCCTTCCCGGCCCCGGGGGCGAAGGGGTAGCCTTTCGCAGCGCCTCCGCCGACAACCACGTGGACGAATACTGCCGGTTCGTCGCGCCGGATACCGTTCTTCTCGCCGAAGTGACTGAAAAGGAGGCCGCCATGGGGCCCGTGGAAAAGGAGAACCGGCGGCGCATGGAGGAAAACTATGAAGTGCTGAAGAAAGCGCGGGACCAGGACGGAAATCCTTTCAAGATCGTTCGGATTCCCATGCCGGAGCGGCTCTACTTCACCGCCGGTCCGTCCGACGAGACCTACGCATACCTCGCCTCTTCGGCGCATTTTGTTGATGGGACCCGCTTTCCCTTTGGCGAGCCCATAAAGGTGGTGCCCGCCCAGAGCTATTGTAACTTCCTCATTTCCAACGGCGTAGTGCTGTCACAGAAGTACTGGAAAAAAGGAATGCCCGACTCCATGAGGAAGAAAGACCAGGCAGCCCTCAAGGTCCTTCGAAAACTCTTCCCGGACCGGGAGGTCATCCCCATCGACACCATTCCCATAAATTTCGGCGGTGGCGGTATCCACTGCTGCACCCAACAGGAGCCTCTCCCGTAACACGGGGCCGCCGACAATACACAAAGGCGCAGCTTCCCGGGGACAGATGTCGTCACGGCGGCAGTGCGACGAACCCACCGGCATTTCCGCCGTTGGTCGGGGTTGTTTATGGTCCCCAGGACGGGCGGCGGCGCTAATGGTCGAAATGTAACGTAATAAGGTGTTTATCCTGACGGACCGTGAAACCGACATGGTCTGCGTGCCGGCGGATGAGCAGGCCGGACATGCACAGGACGGCATTTTCGTCCTCGAGAAGCTGCTCCGGTGACGGATATTCCCTGACGTCGGGAAACGGCTGTCCGGCGTAGGTTACCTCCACGTCGAGATTGTATTCGTCAAAACGGGCCCGCACATCTATACCCCCTTCGGATAATCTCAACATGACCATGGATTCCAGCAATTCGCTGACCGCCGCCTGCGCCCGTTGCACCACCACGCGGCGAGCGCCCCAGGCGGCGCCCCTGCCTTCCAGGAAACGCACGGCCGTGTCGATACTTGCGAGCACAGGTTCAACGCTAAGGTCAGCGCTCTGCGATGTTCCTATGCGAAATAGAGAGTTTAGGGCCACCGCGCACAGGCACGCAAGGGCAAAAGGGGACCCTACGATGCTGTACAGCCACCCCGGGAGTCTTTGCGTCAACTCCGTCATCTGAATTGCCGCCAGTCCGACAAGGATGGACATACCCACCACGAAGATACGCCGCGTATCCATCATCCTGGAGACAATAAGCTCCATGCCCGAAGTAATGAGAAAGGCGGCGGCATAGGCCAGAATGGCCCCCATCACCGGAACCGGCATGAGCGAGAGCAGTTTGGCTATGGGAGGGACAAAGGCAGCGGCCAGAATGACCAGGGCTGCCATGGTACCGATGCGGCGCGCCGTAGCCCCTGTGGCCATGGACAGGGCGATATGAGAAGAGGAAATGCCCGAACCGCTGGTTCCCAGGGCCCCACACAGGACGACCCCCATTCCGTCGGCCAGTATTCCCTTGCCGACATTCTCCATGTCCGGCCGGACCATCTCCGCCTGATTGATCTTCTGACACGTAATGATACCGGCAACCGAATCGAGAGAAGAAACGAGGGCGGCGATAAGGAAAGGGACCAACAGGGTCCCCTGGAAATGCCAGTCCGGCAGGGAAAACGAGGGCAGCGCAACCAATCCTCTGCTCATGACGCCCCGAAACAAGGCGCCGTCTATTATGCCCAGCAGGAAAGAGGCGACATAACCGGCCGATAGTCCGATCAGCAAGGAATAAAGCCGTATATGGCCCCGGGGCCATATGCTGAGGGTTACCATGAGGGACAAGGTTATGCAGGCGACAATGACCGAACGTGGATCGACTTCATTGTTGCCATGGATTCCGAGAAATTTCGTCGCCGCCGGACCGGCCATGGTCATGCCGAGCATCGCCACCGCGACGCCGCATACCTCGGAAGGGAAAAGGCTGCGGAAACGCTTCACAAACCGTGAAAACGCCATGCTGAACGCGCCCGCGCAAAGGATCATGCCGAAGGCAAGGCCCAGGCCGCCCATTCTTGCCGCCTGAATCGCAACAGGCAGATATATGGGGCCGGTGATATGCACGGCCAGATAGCCGCTGCCTATGCCTTTCTTCCCGAAACACTGGAGAAACGTTCCTGCGGCCACCGCAAGGATGGAGGCGGTCACGATCCTCTCCGCATCATTCAGGGTCCCCCCTGCTTCCGTGACCAGCATCAGGGGATAAACGATGAAGACAAGCGCCAGGGCGGCATGCTGCACGGCAAGCAGCAGCGTTGCCCGCAGCGGCGGTATATCATTAACCCCATAAATGATGTTAACAGGCTTCTGTTCCATAGGAGGTCGTTACGACTTGGGAGAGTATAGCAAGAATTTCGCCGCAAGGGAAAACAAAAGGAGACTCCGGTCATTCAGGAGGCGGTACGCGGGCCTCTCAGCACGATTAGTGCGTCGGCGGCAATAGGCGCATCTCCGTCAAGCATGACGGGGTTGATATCCACTTCCTTGATTTCCGGGTGCTCGACCCCTATGTCACCCAATCTTACGAGAATGTCGGCAAGGCGCTCCATATCCGCGGCCGGCATGCCGCGAAAAGGACCGAGAACCTTTCCGGCCGCGATCCCCCTCATCATGTCTACCGCCTCCGCCTTCTTCAACGGCGCTACCCGATAGGAAATATCCTGCAGAACCTCCGCGAAGACGCCACCCAGGCCGAACATTACACAGGGGCCGAAGTGGGCGTCGTTGATCAGTCCGATGATAAGCTCCCTGCTCCCCTTGATCATCCGTTGAACGAGTACGGAGCGCTGCCCGGCTCCACTCGCCTCCATTATTTCCCTGTACGCCTCCGTCCCTTGGGCGAGGGTCCTGATGTCGAGGTATACGAGACCGAGTTCAGTCTTGTGCGCCATGCCGGGGCCGCCCGCCTTAATGACGCAGGGAAATCCGATATCCGTCAGGGCTCGTTTGAAGTCCTCGAAATTATGCACTTCTTTCTCTTCGGTAACGGGGATGCCTCCGGCCCGCAACACCTGCTTTGATGCATGCTCCGTGAGTATGGTCCTGCCTTCCCCTTGAGCCGCCTGTACCTCGTCGAAGGTTAACGGAGGGTGCTTTGCCCCTTGGCCTGACGTTTCCTTCCCGGACAACGCCGTTGTTCTGAATTGTGCGTACTCCCACAATCGGGCCAAAATTCTGCAGGCCCTTGCCGGATCTGTATAGACCGGGATGCCGCCGGCCAGGAAAACCGGAAAATCCTCGGATACCGCCCGCATAGTCCCGGACATGGTGGCTACGGCAATGGGCTTACTCGCTCGCAACGGTCCCATGGCTTCGATAATATCGTCCCTGAGTCGCTCGCCCCCTACTGCGGTGATAAGCAAAAGCATATCTATATCCTCGCGGGCGACTATCCTCACGGAATCCTTATGCACCCCGGGCGCCACAAGCGAAATAAAGCCCAGATCGACAGGGTTGCCCGCGGTCGTACCTGCGAGAGCAAGCGTTTCCCGAAGTCTCTCAAGGGTAAATGCGGAAAATTGAGGCACCTCCAGTCCCAACTCCACGCACAGGTCGGTGCTGCTCACGGCCATGCCGCCCGGTCCGCTGACGATGCCCACCCGTGGTCCCGCAGGCACCGGCTGGAGGTGGAAGGCATAGAGGCAGTCAAGCATTTCCTCGAAGCTCCCCACGCTGACGATCCCCGCCTGCCTTAGTGCGCCGTCCCACACCTTCCTTGAACCGGCCAGGGCGCCGGTATGAGACGCCGCGACCCTCGCGCCCGCTTCAGTGTTACCGCCTTTCCAGAGGATAATGGGCTTTCTTTTCGATATCTCTTTTGCCAGGGCGTAAAAGCGCCTGCCGTCCTTTATTCCCTCGATATATGCGACGATTGTCCTTGTGTCCGGGTCTTCTCCGAGGTACTCCAGAAAATCGGTTACCGAGAGGTCGCATTCGTTCCCGCAACTCACTGCCTTACTGAACCCGATCCCGTTCCCGTTCACAATGTGGGTGAGGAAATCTGCAAAAAAGCCGCTCTGCGATACGAGGCCTACAGAACCTGTTATCCTGCCCCCTCCCGTGGGAAAAGGGAGCCTGGATGAGGGACAATGGATACCGATGCAGTTCGGACCTATGATGCGAGAGCCTGTCCGGCGAGCGAGACGGACCATTTCCTGTTCGAGCCCCTTGCCCTTATCTCCCGTCTCCCCGAATCCTGAAGTCGTGATAACAATAGTCCTCACGCCCTTCGAAACACAACCCTCCACCGCTGCCTTTGCGGCGGCTGTAGGCGTGAGCACGATCGCCATATCCACGGGACCGGGGATATCCCCGATATTTCCGTATGCCCGCACCCCCATGACCTCGCTTTCTCGCGGGTTCACCGGATAAAGGTCCTTAAACTCCATCTCTATAAAGCGTCCCGTAAGCAGCCGGCCGATCTTTCCCGCCTTGTTGGAAGCGCCGATCAGAGCTATGGACTTGGGATGGAAGATAGGGTCAAGCTCGGCAAACATTCCCGTCGCTGACATTCGGTCGTCTCCTCATTTCACTCCTGGAGGCTCAGTATTCGATGCATCATCACACCGTAATATGACTGGCGCCGACGGGATAGGCTCGGTTCCATGATTTCGATGGCTCTCACCGCCCGTTCCGCCATTCTCGGTCCAAGATATTGCTTCAGTTCTACTCCCGGGTCAAAACAATGTCAAATGAATTCCCCCATGACTCTGCTTCACCCGGCGGCGCCATTCCAACCGGCCTTCATCTCCGGCATCGACTGGTTAAGATATTCCAATTGTTGCCGTGGGGGAATAAGCGGGAGCATGACCGATCCTTAACTCGATTAAAGGGACGGCCTTTTTCCTGCTGTTGCGATAATGCCGGGACAACCCCTATCACACGATGGCGAGTAATAGAGCACCGAACAGGCGTGCGGTACGTTCCATTAATGTTCGTTTGTAGTTATGCGGAAACAGCAGCTCCGCTGAACTGCCTGCGGAGCTGCTGTTTCACCTTTGAATCCTGGTCCGTTTGATCTAATGGTTCACTAACTTCCAACCGGCATCGGTTACGGTCGCGAACAGCTGACCCCCCGTAAACGTTACGTTGCTCATATACCAGACCGCGTTCGCGCCTGTCGAGTGTCTCCATAGCAGGTCGGGGTAGCCGTCGTTATTGAAGTCGCCTACGCCGGCTATCGCCCAGTTCAGATCGGCCTCGGTCGGGAGAGCGCCGGTCCCGATGAGCGTTGCTCCTGCGTCCATGTACCAGACCCTGTTCGCGCCTGTCGAGATGTTTCTCCACACCACGTCGGGATAGCCATCTCTGTCGAAGTCATCCCAACCGACAATCGTCCAGTTCGCATCGGCCTCGGTGGGGAGCGTCTTATCCCCTATGACCGTTACGCCATTCATATACCAGACCGCGTTCGCGCCCGTCGAGTGTCTCCATAGCAGGTCGGGATGGCCGTCGTTGTTGAAATCTCTTACGCCGACTATCGCCCAGTTCGGATCGGCCTCGGTGGGGAGCGTACCGGTCCCGATCAGGGTAGCGGCATTCAAATACCAGACCCTGTTCGCGCCTGTCGAGATGTTTCTCCACACCACGTCGGGATGGCCGTCGTTATTGAAGTCATTCCAACCGACAATCGTCCAGTTCGCATCGGCCTCGGTCGGGAGCATCTGGTCCCCGATGAGCGTTACGCCATTCATATACCAGACCGCGTTCGCGCCTGTCGAGTGTCTCCATAGCAGGTCGGGGTAGCCGTCATTGTTGAGGTCCCAAGGACTCGGCCGCTGCAGTACCATCGGCCGCATCATGTCGTTCTCTTCATGGCTCAGGATGTGGCAGTGCCACACGTATTCCTGACCGAAGTTGTATAACCGGTTCGTCATCGGCGGCACAATATTACCCCCGTCCGTCGGGTCGATCTGCGAGAAGCCCATGTCGGAGCCCAGAGGGGTCGCCGGGTTCAAAGGACGAATGCTGTTGGGCAGAGAAAAAGGAACGCGGGGAACAATCGGCCTCAAGGCAACGATGGTGTCTTCCAGAGGGCTCATCCTGACCGTGTCCTTCCATCCCAGTTCGTTGGGATCGGGCAGCCTGATAAATCCGTCCCAACCGACACGGTTCAGTACCTGCACGTCAAACAAGTGAAAATGAATCGGGTGGGTATCCACGCCGTTGTGGGTAATCCTCCAAATCTGCGTTTCGTTCGGATTCACCACTTCAGTGGGGGGATCTACGAAGTTCTGGAGTACAAAATTCGCAATCGCCGCGTTGGTGAACGGCAATTCGAGGCCTAATTTGGCGCTCATCCGTCCGTAGTCATCAAAGGTCGCGCCCATTTCGTCATGGATGGCCTTCGGATCCATCGCGTAATTACTCACTATGGTGCCGTCAACCTTCTTGAAGCTGATGGCGCCGTCGGAAATCCTCGAAATGCCCCAGTTGGGCCACGTAGCGGGGAAGGTGGTATTGTAGGCGGAGGTGTGGCCTGCGCCTGTGCCGTAAGCTGCCTGCCCCACGAGGATCGTCTCCTGGCCCGATGCGAAAGCGCCCGGCGTGGCCCCTGAGGCGAACGCGGCCTGAAGGGTGGCAAAGAAGGTCGTGTCGTAGTCATCCACCGGCGCCGAGCCACCCGCTCCCGCCACCGTGATCTGCATGACGGTCCTGATATTGGGTCCGGCACCTGCTGCAATGGCGGTGTAGCCGCCAATGTCTGTCCGGTTCGGGGCGCCGGTATAGTAGTCATACTGGGGAACGAGGGCCGGGAACGCCGTAGGGGCGTCATTGTACAGAATCAGGGTCGCTCCCCCGTAATTCGTGAAATCAACGACCACATCCGCTCTTTCAGCAGGGCCGAGGAAAAGCGTACCACCACCCTGGTTCTGCTGAAGCACGTTCCCGAAGTTGAACATCGTGGGGTCGGTGTTCCACTGTACCGGGTGGTTGGGAAGCACTACAGGGGCCGGCAGAAAACCGCCCTCGCTTCCGACCTGGATAAACGCGGGACCTCTCTTCGCAGGATCAGGTACTCCGCCCTCCCTGCCGTCCGTAGGCCAGTTATTCGGGAATCCCCCGGTCAGCGCCGCGGGCACCATCCCCACTTCTGTCAGGGATGTGTATACCGCCGCAGTGGCGGTAGCCTGCACGCCTGCCCCCCCAGGCGGGGCGATGGTCACCGTGGGGGCTACCGTATAGCCGCTTCCCACGGTATCAAGGGCAATGGCCGTAACAACACCGCCCGTCACTGTCGCGGTAGCGGTAGCGCCGGTTCCGTTGCCGCCGGCGATGGTCACCGCAGGTGCGGAGGTGTAGCCGGAACCGCCGCCGGTAACGGTGATGCCGCTTACGATCGGAGTCGCTCTGTAGAACTGGAGATTGAGGAACCTGTCATGCGCCGCGTTCAGGATCCGGAAACGATACTTCTGCGCCGACACTTGGTAGGTGGGGTAAACAGTGCCGTTGACCATCATGGTATCAAGAAATGCCTCGGCTCCCCACGATGGGTGGGGTGTGCCGGGCATTTGAGGCGGCTGCAACTCATTATAGTTGGGGTTGGCAGGATCAGCGTAGGGGTTTGCAACCGGCCCAAAATCGACGCAGAAGGGTTTCACTGCGTCGGCGGACGACCCGCACACCGGGGTCGCCGGGAAAAACCATGGGCCATAATGCCAACGTCCGTACTGGTTGATCCCGCTCAAGTCTGGGTTATAAGGGTTCTGGGCGGGCATATATACGTGAGGCCACCAGAGGTCGCCCGTGACAGGCGTCGCCGTGGCGGGTTTCCCGGGGTTCGATCCCCATGCCCAGGTCGGGTCGGTAGTCATTACCGTAGCAGCGTTTACAAAGGTCTTGTCCTGGATAATGAGAGGAACCTGTGTGGAAGGGAGTGTTCCTGCGGCAAAGGTCCGACCGTTGATAGTCCCACCCTGGACGAGGGCCGTCTCCACCGGGTCTTGTATCAGGTAGCCTGCCGCATTGCCCGCGTACACATTAAGACGGGTGATGCCCCAGGCATGGTCGTGATAGAACAGCAGCCTGGCGCTTTGCTGGTTGGTGTAGTAATAAGTCTGCGATCCCTGGCCGGGATTGTTGGTGGCGCCCGAAACAGCGCAGGTCGTCTGACCCGCGCAACCGGTGATGGTTGCTCCTGCCGCGGTAAACCACATGTCAGGCACATACGAAACGCTCACGCCCTTGCGGTAGGAAGTGGTCTCCGCCGCAGGCGTGATCCACTGGTGGGGAGTGCCGTCGCTGATCCATGGGGTGTGGCCTCCATGGAGATGGAGGTTCGCCCTGTTCTGGGTGAAGGTGCCGGTTATTGTCGAAATCGGAGCCTTTGTTACGGGGTCGTAGTTGATTTCAAAGCTCCCCGAACCCATTACGCTGCCGTCTACGGGAAGAAAAAGATCACCCCCCGTCCCCGCGGGGAGGCTGTTGGTAAACTTGATGCGTACGGGCCTGTCTTTCTGGGCGATAATCAAGGGCCCAAGATAGTGGGGCACCAGCAGGTCGGCTCCGCCGTTCGTCTGGCGGTACCCTCTCAGCTTGGTGCCGCCGCTTGTGGCGGTCGTCTTATCCGAACCGCTGACGGCCGGAATTTGCGAGTGCATCCTCTCTCGATACTGCACGAGCTCGATCTCATAATAATCGGACCCCGGATAGGTGCTCTGGTCCGCAACGGCAACAGGAATGCACTGTCCCAGATTGTTGGGAGTAGTGCACCCCAGGGGGGCCAGGGTATCCATGAATTTGGTGAACGCCGGACTGTTTGCCCAGTTCGGCGTAAGAAAATAGTCGGGAACGTAGTATCCGTTAGCCCCCACATCAAGCGCCTGCGCGGGAGGCGCCCCCTTTCCCCAAGGGAGGGCGGCTAATATCAGCGCCAGACCGATAACCACGGCAAAACCTCTACTCTTCGACATTTCTTCCTCCTCTTCTAATGAAGTCTGTCAAGCATATAATTACTGCCCGTTAAGACTATGTTCACGTTGTGGCGGCTTCCAGCCTTTTTGACCCCTCTATCCAACCTCTTTTGTTCTCCGGGCCTTATGCCCAACTTACGTTATACAGATCTAAAGGGGCGGTGGAAGTTGACCAAGCTTTGTCGTACAGGCCTTATGCCTTCGAGGATCCACGATCCTCCTTCCACCACAACGTATCTCCTTATGCCGCCCGGGCGCAGCTCATTTCTTCCGTAAACATCCTACTGTCGCGCATCAGTGCAAAGATCACCCTTATGAACTTGATGATCATGGCGCAGAGTGCCTCCTTCATTTTGAGCGGACGAAGCAGTCCTTTCCGTTTGTTCTCGTAATACTCCTTGAAGAACACGGTCCTATGGACTATCCTCATTGCCATGAAGTAGAGGCATCTCCTTAAGAGCCGCAGTCCTTTCTTGGAAACGATCTCTCGCCGGCCCCTTGACTGATAAGAACGCAATATGCGTGCCGCAACTCCGCCAACCTAAATATACCACAATTTCCTGCATATACGGTAAAGTAGGAGATTTGATGAAGCGTCCCTGTATCGAAAATCGTCTTGAAAAGCAAGAATGTGTCTTGAAAAGCAAGAATGTGTCTTGAAAAGCAAGAACGCAAGACGTTCGAGGGCGCCCGGTATAAGCTCCGGGGTCTTGTCTCCAACATGGAGTGGACGGGAGAAAAGTACGCGCCAAAACGACCTACAGGAGTACCTGTGCCATGTTTCCATAAACGATAAGGATGCAGTGAATCCTCCTTTAATGTTTGAAAACGGGGCTATTGACTGGAATAATGGTTCGGACGTCATAAGGAGGGGGAAAGCAGGTGATGCATTTGGGGAGGACGGCGTGATTTGACAAAAACGCCCAAAATCCTTATAATATCCGTGATATTTTTCACTATCATAAGGAGGCTGCAAAGATGAGTAATACCGCTCAAGGTTATAAAGGAAGTGATGACTATATAGCGTCCAAGCCGCTCATGGAGATCGTCAACGTGGCGATTGCACTCGGAAAACCCCTCGTAATCAAGGGCGAGCCGGGCACGGGCAAAACGCTGCTCGCGCACAGCATTTCCGGGGCTCTCAACAAGAAGCTCTATATATGGAACATAAAATCATCCACTAAGGCGAAAGACGGCCTCTACGTGTATGACACGGTCCAGAGACTGAACGACGCCCGGTTCAAAGATAAAGACATTACCGACATCAGGCAGTATATCAAGATGGGCAAGCTCGGCCAGGCATTCAAGGCCGACGAGAAAGTGGTGCTCCTCATAGACGAGATCGACAAGGCGGATGTGGAATTTCCCAACGACCTTCTGAACGAGCTGGACGAAATGACCTTTCACATACCCGAACTGGACGAAGAAGTCGTGGCCAAACACAGACCGGTCGTCATCATCACGAGCAACTCCGAAAAAGAGCTTCCCGACGCATTCCTGAGAAGGTGCATATTCCACTACATCGAATTCCCCGACCAGGACATGATGGAGAGGATCGTAAAGGTCCACTATCCCGACATAGAGAACAAACTCATGAAAGAGGCGATCAAGCGGTTCTACTGGATACGCGAAGTCGAGGGTCTGAGGAAGAAACCCTCCACGAGCGAACTCATCGACTGGATAAAGGCCCTTTCCCTGGGCGGCATCAGCGTCGACAAGATAACGGCCGAGATACCCTTCCTCGGGACCGTCCTCAAGAACGAGCTCGACACGGAACGGTTCGTAAAGATGTCACAGGGACACGGAAATCTTGGGTTTAAGAGAAGATTCTAATGTTCACCAATTTTTACTATATTCTGAGGAACAAAGGGGTGCCCGTCTCGGTTACGGAATGGGTGTCCTTCATGGAAGCCCTTTACAACGGCCATTTTCAATCGAGCCTGAACCACCTCTACTACGTGGGCCGTGCATTCCTTGTAAAAAGCGAAGCCTATTACGATCAGTTCGACCTTGCCTTCAAGGAATACTTCGGCGGCATAAAAACAGACGACGTGGACCTGTCCAAGGTCCTCGACTGGCTCGATAACCCCCTTAACAAGCTCCCGCGGCTCTCCAAAGAGGAGATAGCCGAGATGCAGCAGCGGATGGAAGAATTCCGCAAACAGCACGACATGGAAGAGCTTATGAGGCAGTTCCGTGAGAGGCTGAAGGAGCAGACGGAGAGACATGACGGGGGCAGCAAGTGGATCGGCACAGGAGGAAAGTCCCCCTTCGGCGCCTACGGGAACCATCCGGGCGGCATAAGGGTCGGGGGCGAATCCTGGATGCAGTCCGCCGCCAAGGTTGCAGACGAGCGGAGGTTCAGGAATTACCGCAACGACATCATCCTCGACGTGAGACAGACAAAACTTGCCCTCAAGAAACTGAGGGAACTGAAGCGTGAAGGCGCCCAGGAAGAGCTCGACATCGATGCTACCATCGATAAGACGGCAAAAGAGGGCGGCGAGATAGAACTCGTATTCAACAGGTCGAGGGAAAACTCGGTGAGAATTATCCTCCTCATGGATACGGGCGGGTCCATGCTTCCTTACACGGAACTCTGCGAGAGGCTTTTTTCCGCTGCATCCCAGATGGAGCACTTCAAGGAATTCAAATATTTCTTTTTCCACAACAGTATATATCAGGATATCTACGAAGACATTGCGAACTACAAGCGGATACCCACAGAGAAGTTCTTGTCCAATTTTGACAAACGGTACAAACTGGTCTTCGTCGGAGACGCGAGGATGGCCTTTTCGGAGCTTTTCGACGTGAACGGCTGCATCGATTACTTTTCCTCGAACGATACGCCGTCCATAGAATGGCTTATAAAGATCAGGGAACAATTCCCCGACTCGGTGTGGCTGAACCCCACCCACAGGAATTACTGGGGACACTATACGGTCGATACTATAGGGAAGGTCTTCCCTATGTTCGAGCTTACTATCGATGGACTGAAAGACGCGATCAAGTCTTTGAAGTCGAGGTCGAAACGGCCCATCCCGAACTAACCCGCTGTCCTTCGAAATAAGTCTTAAGTTTTTCGGGGATTTGCTTTATACTTTACCGTGCCTTTCAAGAAGCTCTTATATTTCTTCTACGCAAGGATCCTCGAACGGGACGTCAAAAGAGATGAATTGCCCACCCACATAGGCCTCATCCTTGACGGCAACAGGAGATACGCGAGAGAGATGGGCTTCGAAGACGTAACCAAAGGTCACGTGGAAGGGGCCCGGAAGCTGGATGACGTGCTGCAATGGTGCGCGGAACTCGACATCAAGATCGTCACCATCTGGGTATTTTCCACGGACAACTCCCAGAGGGACAAGGACGAGATAGAAGGTCTCCTCAGGGTCATAGAGAGGAAGATAGACGAACTCTCAAAGAACCCCATAATCAGGCTGAACGGATTCAGGATCAAGGTCCTGGGGAACCTCGAACTCCTACCCGACAGGCTCAAGGAGACAATCAGGCGATGTGAGGACCGCACCAAGGACAACGAGGACCGGATACTCAATATCGCCGTGGGTTACGGAGGAAGAGAAGAGATAGTCGAGGCCGTGAAGCGGGCCATCAGGGAAAAAGGTGCTTCGGGAGCGGAAGACCTCGCCGGAAGCATCACCATGGACGACATAACGAGCAACCTTTACACGGTCGGCATTCCCGATCCCGACCTCATCATCAGGACGAGCGGCGAGATACGCCTGAGCGGCTTCCTTCTGTGGCAGAGCGCATATAGCGAGTTCTACTTTTGTGATGCCTTCTGGCCGGTGTTCAGAAAGATAGACTTTTTGAGGGCAATAAGAAGTTATCAGCAGCGGAGCCGGAGATTCGGAAAATAACGAAGGACCAGGAGGACCCGATTGGTACATGACACCTCACCGGCAATGGCAACCCGGTCTTGAACAAGCATTCCATAGTAAAATCCCCGGCCCTGTCCGTATTCCTGAGGATCGTCCTCGGACTTGCCGCCGTGGGCCTGATAGTCTTCATCTTCTATTTGTACCTTGAAGGCGGCTGGCGGGAGATTATCGACTTTTACCGGTACTTCCTGAGCCCCAAGAGGCTCAGGCTCTTCATCGCCTCTTTCGGTCCTTTCGCATCCGTGGCCTTCGTGGTGATCCAGGCCCTTCAGGTCGTGTTTGCCCCCATACCCGGGGAAGTCACGGGCTTCGTGGGAGGGTTCCTTTTCGGGAACACGGTGGGCACCATCCTTTCCACGCTCGGACTCACCATCGGCTCGGTCATGGCCTTCGGCATCGCCCGGATCTTCGGCATGAAGCTTGTGGAAAAGGTGGTGAAAAAGGAGTACATCAGCAAGTTCAACTTCTTCGTCACCCACAAGGGCCTCTACGTAAGCTACATACTCTTCCTGATACCGGGGTTTCCGAAGGACTCCCTCTGTTACCTGCTGGGCCTTACGCGGTTGAAATTCCTCGACTTCTTCCTTATGACCCTTCTCGGGAGGTTGCCCGGCACCATAATGCTCACCTTTCAGGGCACCGCCATCAAGGACGCCCAGTATAAGACCTTTTTCATACTCTTCGCGGCAAGCCTCGCTGCGACGGTGCTCCTCTATTTTGCAAAGAACTACATCATCAAGGCTTTCACTCACGTAGTGCACAAATTCCGGAAGGCGAAGAAGGGTAAACCCGTGGAACCACACCGGAGCAAGGAACAACACGGGAAGAAGTAAACCGGTCCTGCCCATGAAAAGGCGGGGAGGAACATATGGTCGCGGGGTCAGCCCATCTCTTCAGGACGGAACCTGAAAGGAATCTCTATACTGTCCACATTAAGGGACGCCGGTATGGGAGGTAAAGGGTCGACTGCCTTCAACGCCCGTTGGATCGATTCGTCGAATATCCTGTTTCCTGAGCGTTTGTCCACGGTAACGTCCACAATACGCCCGTCTTTCCTGACCTTTATCGTTATTTCAGTTTCAAGTTTCTTGGGGGCCGCCCCCGGGACACCCCATGCGGACATTATCTTTTCCCGGATATCCATGTAATATTTCTGAGTCACCAGATCGAGGGGCTTGCCTCCGCCTTCGCCTGAGAAAGGAAGGCCCGCCGGCCCTGACCCGCCCCCGCCCGCTGCTCTTCCCGACCCGTCGGGTGCGCCTCTTTTCGTGATATCCACGTAATCGGTCCTCTTCCTGATCTCCCTTAACCGTCTGTTCAGGTCGGCCAGTTCCTCCTTCGTGGCAGTCTCCCTCTCCTTTTTGACCGCTTTAGGCGTCTCCTTTACGGGGACCTTCTTCTTCGAAAGGGATACCACCTCTTTCTCCGGCCGCCGGGGCACGGGCACGGGCTTCACTTTCACGGGTTTTTCCTTTACCGCCTCGGCTTTCTTTGCCTTGGCGGGCTCCGCCTTCTTCGCCGGTTTGGGCGGCTCCTTTGCAGGCGCCTCCACCCCCTTGGGAATGCCCACGACGCCCGGGCTTTTCGGACCTCCCCCCATGTCTCCCACGAGACTCACGGAGTATGCCGATGACAGGTCTATCTTTCTTGAGGATTTACCGACTTGAACGCTGAAGGCGCCAATGACTATGAAGTGCACCAGCGTTGACACCACAAGCCATTTGTACCACGCTTCTTCTTTCATCGCTCATCAAGGGGCTTGGTCACTATGTTGATTTTTTCGATGCCCGCTTCCCTGACTATACCCATGCACGTGACCACAAACCCGTAAGGAACTTCCTTGTCCGCTCTGAGATATATCTCCTTGTCCTTCTTGTTTGCAAAAAGGAGCTGGATGGCGGCCTTCAGATCTTTTACGTCCAGTTTCTTTTCATTCAGCACGAGTCTCTCTTCCTTGGTGACGTTCAGTATCTGGGGCTCATCCTTGGTGGGCATGGGCTTGGTCGTCACCTTCGGGATATCGATGTTCATTCCGTGCTGCATCATGGGGGCGGTAATCATGAATATAATGAGGAGCACGAGCATTATATCCACAAGGGGCACCACGTTTATCTCGGAAAGGGGTCCTCCTTTCGAGTCTCTTGATGCCTTCATTTCTCGAGGATATTGAGCAGATACATGGATGCGTTCTCCATCTTGGACACAATCCTTTTCAATCTGCTGTTAAAATAGTTGTAGGCAAGAACCGCGGGTATTGCGGTGGCGAGACCGATTGCGGTGGCGATAAGCGCTTCACTGATACCGGGGGCGACTACTGCGAGGCTCGTTGTCCCCCTCACCCCTATCTCCCTGAAGGAATCCATGATGCCCCAGACGGTGCCGAAAAGTCCGATGAAGGGTGCTGTATTGGCGGTGGTTGCCAGAAAGGAGAGCCGCCGCTCCAGGATCTCCGACTCCTCTGTAATGGTTATTCTCATGATATTCTCGATAAGAGGCAACGTTTCCGCCTCCAGCCGGGGGCTGTCTTTCTGTTTCGACGCGATCTCCTTGTAAGTCGCGACCAGCAGCCTGTAAAACGGATTGTCGGGATTCTCCCTGTATGTGGTAAGGAGTTTCCTGAAGGAACCCGTCTCCCTTGCCGCTGCGAGAAACCTGACCCCCTCCTTTTCCGTCTTTCCGAACTGCCTCATCTTTACCAGCATTATGGTCCACGATAAAATGGAAAAGATAAAAAGGATACCCATTATCACCTTGGCCATCAGTCCCGCCGAGGTGATGAGTCCTATAATACCGCCTGTGTACATGTCCATTTGCGATGTCTCCCCTGAAACTCCGTGGTAGATTTTACATTAAAACCCCTATCTTGTAAAGAAAAACCCCTGGGGGAGGCCCAGGGGGAAGGGGGGTTATTATGAGAAGCTTATGGAGGTAATTTTCAGTTTAATGGTGCTTGTACTTTTTTTCTCATACTTATAGCCGTTTCACAGGCTTTTATCGGGCTAAAATCACGTGAAATTCTCTCACTATGCTCGGCAACGGAGCCACGTTTTCCATATCGTGAATTATTTAACATGCCCTGTTCTAATAGTACATCATATCAGTTCATCTGTCAACCCCAAAATGATCTTTTGTAAAAAATAATACCCGGGCAGATTCGCCCTTACCCTATTAAGATTGGGCTTATACACCCTTTCCGGAGCAACCAATATGTACAGAATAGCGTACACCAGCGTCCGTATTCGGTTTTCACCCCGAAGGAGTAATGAATACGGGTCGGCGCGCGATATGGAGCAGGAAAACGTCTTGAGGGCCACGGAGCAGGAAGGACCGGTTTCTCGCGCACACGCCGGTTGCCGTGACCCTGGAAAAATAGGCTTGATTTCGCCTCATGGCTCAACGTACAATAGGCGTAAGCGGAAGCATTCGAGTAGGACATAAAAGGGCAAAGGAGCGTCTTCATATGGCAAAGATAATGGAAGGTATTCAGTTCATCGCAGGACAGGATGAGTTCATCCCCGACTCTCACGTGTACATCATAGGTGAGCCCGGTTCCAACGATCTCTCCATGGTTGACGTGGGGCTTACAGGCAAAGGAAACTACAAGATTCAGTCCATTCGAAAGATGGGCATCGAGCCCGCATCCATCAAGCGGATCATCATGACCCATACCCATCTCGACCATATAGGCTGTCTTTCGGAAATAAGGACCCAGATCCCCGAAGCCGAATTATGGGTTCACGCCCTCGAGGCGGAACCGTTGGAAAGGGGCGAGGATAACGCAGTCTACGGGATGGCGGAGTTCAAGACCATGTGCCAGATGCAGTTCGGGATCAAAGCCGGGGCCTTCAAGGTGAAGGTGGACCGCAAGCTTCAGGGCGGGGAAACCCTGAATATGGGTAACATGACCTGGGAGGTCATCCACATCCCCGGCCACTCCATGGGCGGGATCGCGCTTTACAACCGGGCATTGAAGGTACTCATCCCGGGCGACGTCGTGTATGCGGACTACGCCATAGGCAGGTTCGACCTTTTCGGCGCGAACGCGGCCCAGTTGAAGGCGTCTCTCTATAACCTCGCGGAGCTGGAAGTGAACATACTTCTGCCGGGACACAATCAACTCGCGAAAGACCTGCCTCCCGGCTACATCATGAAAACCGCGAAAACCTGGGAGCCCTATCTCACCTGAGCGGTAAGACCAAGGCATGGCGTTTCCGTAGGTTGCTCCGGCGGCAGCCGGCAACCCCGCCTTTGCCTATGGCTATCGAAAAACTATTGACCTGATTTCCGCAGGATCGTCCTGCCCGCCTTCAGCATACCTTCAATAAGACTTAATTATGAGTCAACTGGAAAATTGCCATGTATTGAAATTATCCCGGGCGATGGCACCATAGATCATGACGCCGCCGGTTGATATCCCTAGCCCGAAGTTCCCCGCCCAATATTAACCCATCACCTTGATATTCCAATGATTATGGCAGAAATTGATTTCCCGTTACTGGCTACAGTCCGAGGAGGGCAAGGGCGCGGGCCTGGAGAGGTGTCGGATCAGTAAGAAGGGTGAAGGCCGGGGCCATGGAGTCCAAAACCATCCTGCACCGGTTTTTGCATCGGGTCCCCAGTGCGGCAAGGAGGGTACGGAAGCTCTGGACGGGAAGGCCGTCAGGGGTGAGCTTGGTGGTCTTCTTTTTCTTTGCGGAAGAAGATGACTCCGCGGGCTTTACCGGGTCTCTCGTCGTTCGTGAGAGGGGAAGCTCCTCATCGTCGAAGAGCAGCGGCGTAAGGGCCTCCCTCATATGCCACTCTACGTAATAGGCGAGGGTGCAGAGAAAGATGTGGGCTCGCACGTGATCCTCGGTACGGTGGTGAATGGGACGGACGAGAAGATCGATGCCCTTCAAGGTCCTGAAGGCCCGCTCTACCCGGGCAAGGTTCTTGTAGTTCCGTACCACATCGGCGGGAGGAAGGGCTGGTTCACTCGTACGGATCACATAGATCCCGTCGAGGGCTTCTTCTTCGGTGATTGACTCCTCGTTCCGGGCGAATGAGAAGGACCCGTCTCCGATGGTAAGGATAAAGTGCTTCGCCATCTTGTGATCGTTGACTACCGCGCCGACTTTCTTCCCTATCTCCGCTGCGGAAAGAGGCGTCCTTGTCCTTCTCCCGACCGCCCGTACAATGGAGGACAACTTCTTTTCCGTCACATCGAGGAGCGCGTTTCTTTTCCTCTTTCTCTCTTCGGCAAGAAGGGGGTTGAAGCAAGCGATGAGCCTTTCCCCCGGATACTCGGGAGAGGTGATTTCCGCAAAGTCCTGGGTATCGAAGAGGGACATCTGGATGCTCCCCTGTCCCACAAGCTCGCGTATGGCGGAAGACCTGAGGGCCGATATCCACCCTATGCCGGGCATCTCCTTTATCTTTGTAATCTGTGTCTCCGTAAGCATGCCCCTGTCGCCCACGAGGACGAGGTGATCGAGACCGAATCTTTCTTTGAGCTTTGCCGTCTGGTCGGGAATGGTAGAGGGATCGCCCGTATTCCCCGGATAGACGGTAACTGCAACAGGTCGGCCTTCGTGATCGGTGAGTACTCCATAGACGATGATCCTCTTTCCCTTTTCATCCCGGTCATGGCCGAACTGCGCAAGGGGACAGGTGTGGCCCTCGTAGTAACTGCTCGTCACATCGTAGAGCACGAGCGAGCCCTCGGTAAGGTGCTTATTCGCCAGCTTCTTCTCGATCCGCTCCTGTCTTGCCAAAAGCCAGTCCAGGGCATCATAGAGTTCGTCCTCATCGGCATCTGCAACCGAGAGTTCCTCCGCCACCGAAGTAGTATGCCAGAGCCTCGTAGTTGCTAATTTCGATGAGGGGTGGATGAGGCGTTCCACGATCATGGCGATTACGAGGTCTCTCTCCCTTCCAGGCTTCGAGGCAATGACCGTATCAAGGCCAAGCTTCTTTATTGTCCCGAGTATGGCCTCCACATGGCCGTGGGGGAGAGACTGCTCAACCTTAAAGGCTTCCTTCGGAGAGACGAGAGACTCCCCTTTCAATACACGCCTCAAGAGCTCGATCTTCTCTTCCGGCCAATCAGTGAGGTTTGCGACTGTCTTCTTCTTTATCTTTTTGCCTTCCCTCCATGCCTCCCTCAAGAGGATGGCGGGCCGGGAGTTGCGGTTGGGGATGCTTTCGATGTACATGGAACATATATAGCAAATAGCTTACCTACATGTCAAGTACATAATGCACTATTACATGGCAACAAGTAGAAGATATGATTATCACCAACTTTACATAATTTCAACAGGATAGAGTGATATTGGGGGGATTTCACAGGGGGAACTTCGGCCTAGCAGGGATACAGGGTCCCCCACGACAAAGAAAGCCTCTCGTCATAGATTCACCATAATATTTTGAACGATTTATTTGCCTGACGGTGGAAATATCAGAGGATAACATGGGGTGGATGAGGGGATTCGAACCCCCAACCCCTGGGTCCACAGCCTAGTGCTCTGACCATTGAGCTACACCCACCACGTGTGTCTTTATTTAGCACGATAACACCGAAAAGTCAATTACTACCACAGCATCAGAGCGGACGGGACGATAAAGGAGTAACGAAGGCGTTCAGCCTCGGTATGTATGCCACCACCTTACGAAGTTAATAAACTACCCCGCCGCAAGGAGCGGGATATTAGAAAAGCATTGGCTGCCGGTCCTTGTGTAATTTAGGTGATGCTTTTGATGATCGATACTATCCTCGTTATGCTGTGTGTTGGGACAGACTGCACGAGAAAATGCACATGGTCCTTGTCCGCGCCGATTTCCGAAGATTCACATGGTATATGAGTACGGTGACATTGTGGCTCATGTGTACGTATTCACCCACTCACGCTCTACGCGGCAGGCGGTGGGGAAATTCAACCCGGGGGGGGTTAAGAGTTTCCTCCTCTTCAAAACGGACCTGCCTATGAGAGTTGCCGGATTTCCATACCTGGAACATCGTAATGTTTGCCCCCGGCGACCATTGTTCTTTTCAACATAAACAATTGAAGCCGGGCGGAATAGGCGGCCGCACGGGGCGGACACTTCAGATAGGTCGGGCTGTGAAGGGAGGTAGAGCGTCGGCGTATACTCATACGCCAGAGCACGCCTCCCTTTGCAGAGTGGCCTATATGGAGCGTTCGTTCCGTGCGGCCGCCTAAGGACTTGCGTTACGGAAGCAATTTACCCCAGCGCTTCGCCCAACCACGCTCCAACACACCTCTCATCAACCGGCCAAAGTACTCGACAGCGCCTCGTAATTGACAAGCCTTTGCGCCGTACCTACATTATCTGATTAGAGGAACCTGTGAAAACTGCGCTCATTTCAGCCATTGTCATCGCATTTACCACACTGCTCCTTGCTCCGGGAGTCTCCTATGCGGCCACAGGCAGTTGCGTCGCCTGCCACACGGACGAGGCTATGCTCAAATCCCTTTTCAAGCCCGCCGCCATAGAAGGCGAAGGTGAAGGGTGAGCGGGTCCTCCTCCGCCAGTTAAGGCGGAAGAGATGTACAAGGGCTTTCTCGTTGACAAAAAACTCCTGGCCGACGATCCCCATGTCAGCCAGGGATGCATCGCCTGCCACAAGGGCGATGAAAAATCAAAGACCAAAGACGGGGCGCACAAGGGCATGACCTCCCGGCCGTCGGACAATCCCGCAGTCTGCGCAACCTGCCATGATCAGATTGCGAAGAACTACGGAAAATCCCTCCACTATACCACTGCCGGTCTCAGGACGGGCGTATCGGGAAGGTTCTCGGAAGCGGAGAAAAAGCTCTTCACCGAAAAGGTATTCGAAAAGTCATGCCGCTCCTGTCACGCCTCATGCGGCGACTGCCACGTCAAGGTGCCCGCCACCACAGGGGTCAACCCCGGTCTTATAAAGGGTCACGCCTTCGTCAAACGGGACGAGGGTAAGACGTGCGCCATATGCCACGGCGGCAGGGTCTACCCCGAGTACACGGGTGACTATGGGGGAAGCCCTGACGTCCACTACCAGAAGGGCATGCTTTGCATGGACTGCCACAAGGTGGCCGGGATGCACGGCAACGGCACGGCCTACGCCTCAAAGCAGGAGGTCAGGGAGAGACCGGCCTGCATCGCCTGTCACAAGAAAGGACAGGAGAAGAGCGAAAAGGCGCGCACTTCCCACGCAACGCACATGGACAAGGTAAGTTGCCAGGCCTGCCATAGCTCCGCGCCTTACCGGAATTGCTATGACTGCCATATGGGCAAGGGCGCACAATCCAAGCCCGGGTTCTTCCTCGGCCTCAACCCCCGGAACAAGGGGCAGATCACCACATTGCGCCTCATCCCGGCTGTTCGCGACACATTCAAGAGCGTGGGGATCGGGATGGCCCACTTCGACAATCTCCCCAACTATTGGAATACATCGCCCCACAATATAAGGAAGCGTACGGAGCAGACCCGTTCATGCGACGTCTGCCACGAGGAAAAGAAGGGATTTCTCACAAAGGAATCACTCGTCAAGGATGGTTCCAAAGCCAATGACAGCTTGATTTTTCTCCCGAAACCGCTCGGGAAGTAGAAAAATACAGGGGGTCCCTCCGGCGGCGGGACCCCGAATACATCAAATATGGGAGGGCAATATGAAGCGCACAAGAATCCTGGTAATGGCATTTGCGATCATCTTTCTGGCTGCTCTCGCGGCTCCTGCCCTTGTGGGCGCAAGAGATATAACCCCGATTGTTTCACTCGACTGGCTGGAGAAGAACCTCGGCAACCCCAAGGTCAGGATAATCGATATCAGGAAGGTGGAGGAGTACAGGGCCGGCCACGTGCCCAACGCCCTCAACGTCTTTTACGGGACCTGGGCCGTAGCGAAAAAGGGCCTCGCCAACGAACTTCCCGAGGCTGACGACCTTGTGGACGCCATAAGCTCCGCCGGCATAGCCCCTGATTCGTGGGTGATCCTCACAGGCAGCGCGGACGCCCTTCCCGACAGGATGCGTCTCACCAGGGTAGCCTGGACCCTCGCCTATGCGGGGATTGCCAACGTGGCGATCCTTGACGGCGGATACGGCAAATGGGTGGCCGCCAAAAAACCCGTATCGACCGACCTCGTAAGGCCCGTCGCCGCTGCGTTCAAGCCCGACTGGAACAAAAGGCTTCTCGTCGCAAGGGATGGCCTGATCTCGGATATGGGCAAGGCCATACTGGTGGACGCGAGATTGCCCGATGCCTATTTCGGAGTGACAAAACTCGATATTACGGCCCGTTACGGCCACATAAAGTCCGCCCTCTGCCTGCCCTCGGCCTGGCTCTACGGGAAGGACAACACCTTTATCTCCAAGGGCGATCTCGAAGCCATGGCCACGGGCGTGGTGGGCAACGACAAATCGAAAGAGGTCATCGTGTATTGTGACACCGGCCTCGTGGCGAGCGGGTGGTGGTACGTGCTGAGCGAGGTCCTCGGTTACAAGAACGTGAGATTATACGACGGCTCCTCCCAGGAATGGGCCAAAGACCCGAACATGCCCATGACCATATTCAGTTGGAAATAGGTTAGCCCATATGCCGGGCGGGCAACAGGTCCGCCCGGCGCCTTATCCGTTCCGTCCCCTGCCCTCTGCACATATCCAATCCACGGCATTCACCGGGCCACCCGGCATGCTCCCCGTTGGTGCGCCGCAAAAGGGCCTTGTCCACGGGAAAAGCGCTTCTCTGGAGAAGGATGGCCCTCACGAGCGGGGCATTAACCGAGGATACAGTGAGTCCGCGTCGCGGCATAGGCCCTGACCCTCGCCTCCAACCAGTTTTCCAGGCCTTTGGCGAGATAGAACCTGGGGAAGAGCAGGTCGTCTTCAGGTCCTATGACCCCTTCCTCCCGCGCCTGATCGGCCAGGCGGGTATGGGGATAGATCCGGATACCGGCGCTCACCTTCAGGGCTTCGAGGTCAAGGGAGTCGGCAAAGGCAAGGCTTTCTTCCACGGACTCCCGCGTCTCGCCCGGACCGCCAAGAAGGAGGAACCCCATGCGCCGGATGGACCGTTCCTTGAGGACCCGGCAGGTGTGCATGATATCTTCGCGGCCGAACCGCTTGTTCATGGCCCGCAGCATCCTCTCGCATCCGCTCTCGAAACCTACGGCCGCCTCCACGCAACCCGATTCAGCCATGGCATCGGCCAGGGATTCATCCATCCTGAACGGATATACTATGGAGTGCCACCGGACCCCGAGGTCGGCGCGGGCAAGCTCGCGGCACAATTCCTTTGCATAGGAGGCAGGCAGGTTAAAGGTGTTGTCCACGAAGTAGAACCGGCGGACACCGGTGCCCGCCCACAGGGCGATCCATTTCACCACCTCTTCGGGAGACCTTTTGCGGATAGCCGCCCCTTCGATGGCGGCAGTGGAGCAGTAGGAGCACCTCATGGGGCAGCCGCGCCTGGTCTGGACAGGGAAGATTGCGTCGGCCGGGGCGGGAACATGGAGAAGACCGGGACCCGGAAGAGGAACCTGGTCAAGGACCTTCACGGAAGCCCGGCCCCGGCCGCCGTGTTCCCTCAGATAAAGCCCCGGTATCCCCGCGAGGGGCACCTTCCGCTCCAGCCTGTCCACGATCATGGTGAAGACCTCTTCTCCCGCTCCCAGGACGCCCATGTCGGCCCTGGAGCGGTGGAGTATCTCTTGCGGAAACATGCTGTAGCCCGCGCCGCCCAGTACAATGGGGGCTTCCGTGAGGTTCCGCACCTCGTCTATGACCGCCAGGGCCTCCAGGACAAAGACCCGGGGCGAAACCATGTTCTGGTCGTCTATATTGCGAATCGAAAGACCAATCACATGAGGCATAAATCCACGGACCGCTTCGGAAAGAGCGTCCCGTGTCTCCCCGGCCTCTATGAGATCGAGTATCCGCACCGCGTGACCTGCCCGGCCGATTGTCTCTCCCACGCAGCTGAGGCCGAGAGGGATGGCGCGCATGTTGGTTTCCGTCCGGTTCGCCGAGATGAGGAGAACTCTCATGGTAATAATTGTACCATCAAAGGGCCCTTTTTGTTCCAGGGAAAGATACCGGGGCGGACATGGTGTCCGGTCAGCGGAGGTTGCCCCTCGTAAGGGACGCAAAGGTCCCTCCCACGCACAGGACGGCGAAGATCCCGAAGATGAGCTTCGTGCTCTTCATGAGAAGTCCGTAGTATGGGGGTGAAATGGCGACCCTGCCGATAAGGAGTGCAAAAACGAGCATGGCAATGCCCATACTCACCATCTGGCCGATGAGACGCATGGTCGCAAGGGTGGACGATGCAATACCGTAGAACCGGCTCTCCACAGAAGACATGATGGCATTCGTATTGGGAGAGGAAAAGAGGGCGAAACCGAAACCGAGTATCACCAGGCTCGTCACGATGAAGGCAAGGGGCGTGTCGGCGTTCACCAGCGCGAGGAGAAGGAGACCCGTCGCGGTAATGGCCATTCCGGCGGACGCCACGAGCCTCGGCTCGACCCTGTCCGAAAGCCTGCCTGCAAGAGGCGAGAAGGCCGCCTGCACAAGGGGCTGCGACACAAGAACGATGCCCGCCGCCTGGGGAGTGAACCCCCTTATGTACTGAAGGTAGAGGCTCAGGAGAAAGCCTATGGCGAAGGTTGCGCTGTAGTTGATGAGGGCCGCCACGTTCGAGAGGGTAAAAACCTTGTTGGTCATGAAGATCCTCACTTCGAGGACCGGGTTTTTACTCTTCAGCTCCCACCCCACGAAGGCCGTCGCAGCCAACGCCCCGAAGAAAACGAAGATAAACCCCGCAATTGACGGAAGGCAGGATACCCCGTACATGACAAGAAGGAGGGCCAGGGCATAGATACAGGAACCCGTGAAATCGAAAGATTCTCCTTCAGCCTCAGCCTTTTCCCGCCTCAGTTTCCTGATGCTCAGGAACACCACGAAGAGGCCGAGAGGCACGTTGAAGAGGAAGACGCTCCTCCATCCCGCCTGCTGTGTCAGGATGCCCCCGATAAAGGGTCCACAGGAAAGGCCGAGGTAGACGGCGGCGATATTGATGCCCAGCGCCTGCCCCCTTTCACCGGGGGGATAGGCGGAGGTCAGGATGGCCACGCCCGTGCCGAACACCATGGCCGCCCCCACCCCCTGGAAAGCCCGGAAAAGGATGAGGGCGCCCGCCGACGGCGCGAGGCCAAGACAGAGGGATGACACGCTGAAGACCCACATGCCGTAGATGAAGATCCTTCTCCGCCCGAAAATATCCGCAATCCGGCCGAAGGGCACGAGGAACATGGCTGCGGCAAGGAGGTAGGTGGTGGCCACCCAGTTGAGGGCGATGGCGTTCATAGAGAACTCCCTGCTGATGGTGGGAAGGGCCACATTGACGGTAGCCAGGGAAAGGGGTGTGAGGAAAGAGGAGACAGTAGTCACTACGAGCACGGATTTCTTGTTGTTTTCTTCTGTCATTCCCGTCGTCTGCCTGCCCGTTATTCCTCTCTGTTGTACCCCGTGACAATGTAGCGCGTAACCTTGTCGAAGAAATAGACGAGCCTCTCCCCAAGCTCGCACATGCGGTATATGTCTACCGCCCTCTCCCGTGCGCCGAGAGAGTAGGTAAACATCCAGATATGCTTCTTGAGGATACTCATGGAGCCCAGCAGCTCCACAACGGGAATCCTGTCCTCGCGCCTCCGGGAACCGAGGTCAATGTAAAAGGCCTTGAGCTCGTTTTCGTCCTTTTTCCCCTTCAGCCACGCTCCGAACTGGCTGAATATGGAGATGGCCCTCCCTGCCAGCTCGTTCCTGTCAAACCGGTGATAGGACATGGTCGAAGGGTTGGTGGTGATGTCGTCGAGCCAGAGGTCTATGATCCTCCCGGCATTGGTCTCCACCACCTGGACCAGTTCATCCGAAAGGAGGGACCCCGGACGGATGGTCTTGTCCTTTACCGTCCCCTCGATAAGGGTTTCGAAGGAATCGTGCATCTTCCAGAGGTCCTTCTTGAGATTCACAAACTTCTTCACCGCCACTTCCTGGGAATCGAAGGCGAGCCTCGGAAGGCTTCTCACCGGAAAATACCGGCATTCAACGGCGTCATCCCCTGCCGCCTCTTCGCCGCCGATCTTCTCCGCCTCGAAGGTCACTATGAGCAAATCGCCGTAAAGGGGGTTCTTGTGGGAGCTCACATCTACAAGCTGAATTATCCTACCCGCGATACCCGTTTCTTCCCGGAGTTCCCTGAGGGCGGCATCTTCTATGCTCTCCCCTGTTTCGGCAAAGCCGATGGGGCAGCACCACATGTCCTTGAAAGGCTCCCTGGCCCTCTTTACGAGTATGATCTCGCGGTCGCGGTTAGGCAGGATTACGGACGCCACGGGCAAGGGGTTTTCGTAATAGACCTCTCCACAGGTCTTGCACAACTGCCTCTCCTTGCCCTCGTGGATGTCCACTTCGAGGGTCTCGCCGCACACGTTGCAGAATATCTTCAACTTCACTTTCGCACCACGAATATTCTATCGTTTTTGTTGAAACTCAGCCTGCCTTCTTTTTCGAGGGCCGCGAGCATGGTCTCCTTCGCCCGCTCCGGGGCCACGTCCCTGGCGATAAAGGCCCCTTTGAAATCGATATAGGCCGCGAGGTCCGCCCCGTCCCCCCTGTCGAACTCCAGGGAGTTGTCATAGTCCACCACGGTAATCCGGGAGAAATAGGGTCTTAGCATGGCCTCCCCGTTCTCCGCCGAAAAGCCGTGGATCACCTTCTTCAGGTTCGAAAACGAGAAGAAACGCTCACCTTCCTCGAGCATGCCCTCGCTGTGGGTAATAATGAGAAGCGTGCCTTCCGGCCCGAGCACCCGCGCCATCTCCCCTATGGCCCCGGGGAAAAAATAGAGGGAGTAGGCGGCCACCACGAGGTCGAAACACCCGGACGGCAGGTCAAGAGGGGCGGGAAGAAAAACCTTCCTGAAAACCGCCTCTCCCGTGATCTTCCGCGCCGTTCTCAAAAACTCCTCGCGGTTTTCTTCGAGGCAATCAACCCCCACAACGGTCTCGAAGGGCCCGGCAAGGCCCTTTTCAAACCAGCCGTAGCCGCACCCTATGTCGAGGATCGTGTGGACACGGTCCCACTCCACCAGCCGGACTGCCGCGCTGTGTATATCCTCTTTGTTCCGGGAATGCTTCTTGATAAGCCGGGTGACGAGCTTGTGGAAAGGGAGGTCGGCGTAGCTTTTCGTTATCAGGTCCATTATGGTTATATAGCGCAGCCTCGGCCGTATTGCAAATAAAAACAGGGGTGGGTGCCGCCCCTGAGCACGTAGGAGGAAGTGGGACCCTGTTGCAGGGCATGGGGGGGCGAGTCTGGATACGAACTCGGGGAGGGGTTCGCCAAATCGGTCGAGGAGGTCCTTTCCGGGGGAATCCCCTACCTCTCCGGAAGGCCCTTAAAGGGGCCTTTGCCTTCTCTCAAGACTTCCGCCTCGTCGTTCACGACCCTTATGACGGTTGACGGCTCGCCTGATATGATGCCGCCATCCACGATAATGCTCACGTTTCTCTGAAACAGTTTCTCGATCTGTCTCGGGTCCGAAATGATGTCCTCTCCCGAAATCCTCGCACTGGTATTGATGATGGGCCTGTCTATGAGGCCGACAAGACCTCGCGGCACGGGATTTTCGGGAATCCTGATGCCCACTTCTTTCTTTTCCGTCATCATGAGTTTGGGCATGATTCTCTTTGCCTTGAGCACAAAGGTGTAAGGCCCGGGAAGGTGCCCCTTCAGGAGGTCAAAAGTGAAGTCGCTCATCACCGCGTAGGTGCTTATCTCTTTCAGGTCCCTGCAGATGATACTCAGGGCCCTGCGGCTGTCCAGATGCTTGATTGCGTAAAGCTTCCGTATGGCCTTGATATTGAAAAGGTCGCACCCTATTCCATAGAGTGTGTCCGTGGGATAGGCGATAATGCCCCCCAGAAGCAGGGTCTCCCTGATAAGCTCTGTTACCTTCTTTCTCGGCCGTTCCGGGTCCCACTCGACGATCACGATTTCCTCCCCACAAATTGTGCGATTACCCTTTTCTTCCCCTTCGCGGATATGATCTTTTCCTCGTAGAAGATGAGGTCAAGGGTGCGGAAGCATGATATCAACTCGCCGTCATCCAGAAGATACTCAGGATCGCGCCACCGGTCAATCATGTTCTGCCTCTTGAGAAACGTCTCATATATCAGTATACCATCTTTTGCAAGAAGGTCCACGATTTCCCCCATGATATCCCTGAGAAGGAAGTAAAAAACCATCACCCCCGATGCGGAGTGCCTTTTGAAAGGGAGCAGGTGTGCGTCCGCCTGGACAAAGGCCGCGCCGTGCCCGCGGGAGGTGTTCCGGCCCGACGCAATCTTCAGCGCCTCACCGGACCTCTCCAGACCCCACACGGGGTGGCCCTCACCCGCAAGGTAAAGGGCGTCCTTCCCTGTCCCCGACGCGATGTCGATAACCGGCCCTTTGGGAATGAGGGAACCGAACCGTTCAAGGAGCGCGTGGGGCTTTCCCGTCCCGTCGTAGTTGCCTTCCCGGTACCGGCTGTCCCAATCAGACATGGCCGAAAACCCGCCGGGCGTTGCCTGATAAGACGCTCTCCTTTGCCTCGTCGCCGAGCATGTTTATGCCTGTGTCATACCTCTTGAAGGAGAGCAGCGGATGATCGGAGCCGAAGAGCGTTTTTCTCGCAAGAAACCCGTCGATAAACCGGTAGGTCTCGTTGCCGTAAATATAGGGAAGGGCTGCCGTGTCATAGTATACCCTTGAAAAGGCGTTCCTTATCTCCGGCATAAACTCATAGAAGCAGAGGCCGCCGCCGAGATGGGCAAGGATGAAGGTCAAATCCTGGTGGGCTTCAACGAACCCCGCAACCTCCACGAAATCGACGGGCATCTTCCCCGCATACTGATGGCCCACCTGTTCGTTCAGGTGGAGCAGGAGGACTGCGTTCATCATGGCCGCAAGGCTCGCGATCCCGTCAAGCTGCTTCAACTGGTCTCCCCCGAGACCGGCCTCGTAGACCGCCACCTCGCCGATACCCCTGGCGCCCAACCTCAGGCACCTTTCCGCTTCCCGCACGCCGGTTTCCTTGTCCTTGATGTTGACCGACCCCATGGGTATGATGTTGGGGTGGTTACGTGCCGTTTCGAGGATGTAGTCATTCGTGCGCCTCAGAAGGTCCGTGTCCTCAAAAGGAAAACCGCACGCCACCGCTGCGTCTACGTGTTCCCTCTCCATGTACTTGAGGAGGGCCGTGTGGTCCACCATGCTCGATCTCAGGTTCCCGTAGATCTTCCGGAAGCCCTCGTCCGTAATCGCTATGGTCTTCCTTCTTTCTATAATCTCCGGCGGAAATATGTGGGTGTGGGCGTCAATAATGTCCATGCCCTCTTATTATAAAGGCTTGCCCCGCGAAAGAATAGATTTTTTTTCGTTTTGGTGCTATATAAACCACATGGCCGTAAAAATTGCCTTTCTCGACTGCGACGGCACCCTCACCCGAATAAAGAGCAGTTGGGAGTACCTCCACAGAAGGCTCGAAATCTGGGACAACAATGCAGACGAGTACCAGCGGCTTTTCAGGGAAGGTGCCATCGACTACGAAGAATTCTGTCGAAGGGATGCCCTTCTCTGGAAGGGGCTTTCCCTATCGCGGGTCATGGAGATGGTGGAAGAGATACCCTACCACGAGGGGTCCAGGGAGGCCATAGAAGTCTTCAGGGCGATGGGTATCTACACGGTGATACTCTCGACGGGTCTTTCTCTCCTCGTGGACCGCGTGAAGGACGATCTCGGTATTCACATGGCCCTGTCGAACGACCTTCTCGTCAGGGAAGGGTGTATCACGGGGGACATAAGGATAAACGTCGATTACGAAAAGAAAGGTGAACTTGTCCGGAAGATCCTCCAGGAAAGGGGCCTCACCCCGGAGGAGGCATGTGCCGTAGGTGACGGCGAAGGGGATATGGGCATGTTCAAGGCGGTAAAGCTCGCCATAGGGTTTCACACCCCGGAGAGTATGCTCCCTCACGTGGCTCACACGTCTTACCACGATTCCTTCATGGACGTGGTGGAGATCGTGAAGCAACATGCGTAACGGAATGACGGGGCGCAACATGAAGGGCGCCGTCCTCCTTGCCGTCCTCCTTCTCATTTACGGCTGCGGTACCCCGAAGAAAGTGAAACTTTACGAGTCCCCCTCTTCCGCCCCTGTCTCGGACCTGAGAAACAACATCATCGAAACCGCGATCAGTCTCCATGGGAATCCTTACAGGAGCGGCGCGAAAGGCTCAGACGCCTTCGACTGCAGCGGGTTCGTCCATTACGTTTACAAGAGATCGGGTATAAGTGTCCCTGTGTCCACAGACGCCCTCATAAAGACGGGCACCGAGATTTCCAGGGACCAGGTTCAACCGGGCGACCTTGTCTTTTTCAAGATCAAAAAGGATCTTCACACCGGCATTATGATCAACAGAAAGGAGTTCATCCACGCCTCGAAATCGAGGGGCATAGCCCTGGACAACGTGGATGCCAATTATTGGAGACGCAGCTTCCAGTCTTTCAGGTGCGTCCTCGGGTAAGGAAGGGCAGTGCCCATGCGGCGTGCGGGTGGAGCGGCTAGTCTACGTGAATGCCGCTACGCTTCAAGTAATCTCTCAGGCTGGTCGTCTTATAGACCTTTTTCCGCGCGAAATCGACTACAAGGCCGAATTCCTTCTTGTTCATGTATCCGGGCACCCGGAACACCGGCTTGCCCGTCGGCTCCAGGGCACAGGTAGTGGGATAGCCTCTTATGCCGTACTTCGAGCCGAGGTCGGGCCGTTTGTCAACGTCGATTCTCAGGAACACCACATCCTTCTTCAACATGGCCGTCACGTCCTTATCGGCGAGCACTTCCTTCTCCATGGCAGTGCAGTAGGGACAATACTGGTTATAGAAATAGAGGACCGCCGCCTTGTCCTCCGCCTTTGCCTTCTTCATGGCGTCGGTAAAATCGTCGGCGAAAAGAAGGGTGTGGCCGAGGCAAATGACCGCCACTCCGAGGAGACCGGCCTTCCACAGCTTAAGGGCAATAAGTCTGATACGGCAATTCGTTTTCATGCTATGAAAGATACCATAATCCCCGTTTAATGTCATCACGGGCGCTGAGCGCGAGGCAGCGTGACACGCGGCACGGGGGACGTGACCGGCAGAGGGCAGGTTTTGTGCAATTAATTCCGGATAGGCCTAAATGAAAGCCCCCTGCCTGCCGATAACAAAAAAGACCCATGAGCGACGGCCTATCTCAATCAGACCTCGACGCCCTGTTCGCGGAAATGCAGGCTACGGCAAAAGAGGCGGAAACCCGCACAAAGGCGGAGGAAGGCGACGGCCTGTCCCAATCCGACCTCGATGCTCTCTTTGCGGAGCAGCAGGATACCCCGGCAACGATAAAGATTCACCCGAAGGTGGAGGAAAGCGATGGCCTGTCTCAATCGGACCTCGATGCTCTCTTTGCGGAGATGCAGGCTACGGCAAAAGAGACGAAAGCCGGGACAAAGGCGGAGGAAGGCGACGGCCTGTCTCAATCCGACCTCGACGCTCTCTTTGCGGAGCAGCAGGATACCCCGGCAACGATAAAGATTCACCCGAAGGTGGAGGAAAGCGACGGCCTGTCCCAATCCGACCTCGACGCCCTGTTCGCAGAGATGCAGACTACGGCAAAAGAGGCGAAAACCGGCACGAAGGCGGAGGAAAGCGACGGCCTGTCCCAATCCGACCTCGATGCTCTCTTTGCGGAGCAGCAGGATACCCCGGCAACGATAAAGATTCACCCGAAGGTGGAGGAAAGCGACGGCCTGTCCCAATCCGACCTCGACGCCCTGTTCGCAGAGATGCAGACTACGGCAAAAGAGGCGAAAACCGGCACGAAGGCGGAGGAAAGCGACGGCCTGTCCCAATCCGACCTCGATGCTCTCTTTGCACAGCAGGATACCCCAGCAACGATAAAGATTCACCCGAAGGTGGAGGAAAGCGACGGCCTGTCCCAATCCGACCTCGATGCCCTGTTCGCGGGCCGGTCGGAGACGGCAGGGAAGCCGAAGGCGGGAGAGAGCGACGGTCTCTCCCAATCCGACCTCGACGCCCTGTTCGCGGGAATTACAGTCACGAGCACGGCCCCCGGGACCGAGATAAAGATGGAGGACGGGTGGGAGTTGCCCCCTGCCGCTTCTCCTGACGCGGGAGAAGTCCTCTCTCAGGATGAGATCGACAAGATGCTCGCCATGTTCGGCAGCGGAGGATAAGCCTCGTTGCCGTCTTTACCATTTGCCTGAAAACGACCGGGGGCAGCGGATAGTCCGCTGCCCCCGGATCATGTATGAACCTCTATTTTGTTGTCCCCGTGCCCGAAACCTTAATCACCGTTTCAGGCGACGCAGGGTCATCCGACGGGATAGTCACCGTCGCGGATTTGGCCCCCATGGATTTAGGCCCGAAAACGACCTTAAAGGTACACTTCTTGTTGGCCGCGAGAGGCGGATCGATGTCCGAGCAGGTATCGCTCACAATCGCAAAATCGTCCACGCTCACCTCGTCCGGGGTGAGGTAAATCTCGCCTATCGTGAGAGGGGCTGTTCCCTTGGTCGTCTTATTGGTCACGGAGAACGTGGCGGTGCTCGTTTTGCTGTTCGCCTTCACGTTGCCGAACTTCTTGTCTACAGGGGAAACAACGAGGGTCGGGTTGCTCGCGAATACGGCCGTCACCGTCTTTGCCTCGCCCATCGTAACGCTGCAGGTAGCCTTCGAGGAGCCGGCGCATCCCGACCAACCGTCAAACACGTATCCCTTGCCCGCCTTTGCGGTGAGGGTCACTTTCCTGCCATCCGCAAAGGGCTGGGAACATTGACCGCCCTCGTTGCTGCAATTGATGCCCACAGGAGAACTCTTCACGCTTCCCGCACCGGATACCTCTATCGTGAGGACCTGGGGGACCTTCTCCACCATGACTTTCGTGAAATAGGCTGCAGCCTGAGCGTCGGTCCCCCATCCCATCACAACGGCACTGAGACCTTTGTAGGGCACCTTGGCATTGGTCAGATTCACGGTTATCTCGGGGTCCGGAGTGTAGGAGAATGATTCGCTGCCCCCTTTGAAATTGAATTTCGTGCCGTCCCATCCCACCGACAGCGTGTACGCCTTATCGAGGGCGATGGGCTTCGTGAAGTCGTGCGAACAGAGCACTTCCTGTTCGGGAATGGTGGTGCCCGTAAATCTCGTTACCCACCATCTTCCCGTCAAGGTCCCGTCGCCTTTGGTCTGAAGTCTCGTGAAAGCGCCGATATCTCCCGTGTAACCCTCCCCCTCCGAACCGTCGTTAAAGAATCTTCCCCCTACGTAGGTGCTCACGCCTACCTTCGCGGGGTCGGCGGAGAACAGTCTGTGAGCCACGACGTCGGCCTGTATGGTCCTCACGGAGTCGGGTGCGTTTATGGGAAGATAACTCTCGCTGCTCGTCGTGGAATTCGCAGTGGTCCGGGCGCGCAGTATAAGGTGTTTGTCCTTGATCATCCTCACGAACTCATAAGACCTCCATCTACTTGCATCGATCTCGTTCGCCGAGAAATCATCGTAAAGGGCGTCGTTTACGTATACGTCGTCAAAGCTCGCAAAAACGGAGGCGGCCTTACCTGCGTTGTTCGACACCCTCGTATACATCCCCTTGAAAAGGGTGTTGGGAGCATTGATGGATGTGGAGGGCACGTAGTTCCGGGTCTGTCCCCCGTAACTGAAGATGAACTGCGCGCCGTCCCACTCCACAGTCACGGGATACGCGGTCCCGATCACTGCGGGAGTCTCAAAACTACCTCCTGAAAGGGCCTCGACACTGTTGCAGTCCGACGAAGTGGCCCTCACCACAGTCCAGAAGACAACGGGCGCCCCGCCGCTTGACGGGGTATTGCCCACGCCGATCTGGCCGAGCACATCACCCGTACAGTCACCGCTCACGCCGGATGAGCCGTCGTTGTAAAACCGTCCCGCTACGACGGCCATGGCACTGGCGCCGTCGGCATTCACGTATACGGTCGGTGTAATGACTGCCGCGATCTTCGTTTTACCCCCGGGGCTCGCAAAGTTGATGAAGCTCATAAGCGGGCCGGTGGACCCGCCGGCGCTTCTTACGCCGAGACGAAGGTTGTGAGCGTCCGTGTCGATGACGCGGACGGATTCGTAAAGATGCCACTTGGCGGCATCGATCGGACTCACACTGAGCGTGTCATAGGAGGTGAGCGTCGAGGCTGAGTAAGCGGTTGGACCAAAACCCGCAAAAGAAACGGCGGCGGCAAAGAGAACGATCATGAACACTTTCGGCAAGAATCTGGTAATCACAGGCAACCCCCTCATGGAATTTTTTGATAAAAACACCGTCAGGGCAAAAGCGCGAAACGAATGAACCACATGCTGTCCGGGAGCCCCCAATCCTTTTCAGGCCCACGGACCCTCCTTTGGCAGTCGTCCCCTGCTTGACCCCCCCCTTACAATATTTGTACGTGTTTCATGCCGGGAGATCAAGAGAAAAACAGGCCGCGGCGGCCTCTTTTCGCAAAGAATATACGGGTTTACTCTCCCCGGGGAAAAGGGTAGAATATGGGCCGGAAAAGGGATATGATGAGCGACGGAAAAAGATCCGCCCCCGGGCGCGCCGATGCCTGGGGCATGAAGGAAAAATACTTTCACAGCCTGGGTGCCCTCCTTCTTGAGGAAGGACGCCTTGACGAAGCCATGGAAGCATTGCGCTCGGCCCTTGCCCTCGATGAGACTTCATACGCCCGTTACGACCTCGCCATGGCCCATCTCAAGAAGGGCGAAACCGGCAAGGCCCTCTGCGAATTGGACCGCGCAATAGAACTGGAGCCCTCGGCTCCCGAATACCGTTACGAGAGAAGCCTCATAACGCGCGCGACGGACAATCCTGATTGCCCATCCCCGGACCTCGTGAGGGCCGTTGAACTGGACCCCAACTACGGGCGCATAGATGATATCAGATCGGCCTCGGAGACGGTGCGCAGAGGATTTTCCGATCCAGAAATGCGGGAGTGGTGCGACGAGGTTGACGCCGCCGACCCCGAACTTCGATCAGTGGTTCTCGGCCTGGAAGAGTCGCTCCGCACCCTCTATGAGATCGAAACCGCCTCATCCTGTCCGATCACACTCTGCCCGGCCTATTGCTGCCATTTCACCGGTCACCCCGTGCGCCACGGGCTGACCCTCGGGGCCTGGAAACTCCGCTCCATAAGGGCGCTTCTGAAGGAAGAGGGGCTTTCCGAGGAAGACTTTCTTGAGCGCCTGCCTTTTCATGGAGAGGAGTACCTGGAGAGACTCGTCCCGCCCCACCATATACTGAAAGAAAAGGGGGGACAATTCATCTTCTCTCCAAAAAGAGGAGTGGACGGACTCGACGAAGCCCTCCTCAGGGACCTTCCCCGAGGGCAGAGTTACCAGACCCTCATGTGGACCAACGGGCGCGCCCGGGCGTGCGCCTTCCTCAGGGAGAGGAGGTGCGCCATTCACGACACGGGCGACGAAGCCGCCCTCCCCGCGTGCAAGCAGTTCCTCTGCCTCACCGGTTTCGTCTTCGTCATACTCGAACATCTCGGTATGTCCGACCGGGCCCTCCTCGCAGGGAGAAGCATGAGGGACATGAACGGGATTGCCGTGGAAGCCCTCCTCGTCCTTTCCCGCTCGTTTTACGCCCATCCGGGGCTCACTGCATCCAAAAGGGCCGCAAAGGAGGCGCTGAAGGCCGCGGCGGAAGCGGACAGGACCGGTGATTACGAGGCGCTGAGAGCAAGGATCGCCGAATACCGGCGCCTTGCGGGAGCCTCGGAAGAAATGGCCGCGGTTCTCAGGAAGGAAACGGGAAGGGCTGTCCGGAGACTCCTCGACCCCCTGTAAGGGAGCGGTTTGCCTGCGGGCGTTGCCCTTTGCCCATCAGTTCGTCTCGAACCGAATACCCTGGGCGAGGGTCAGATCCTGGGACCAGTTGATTGTGCAGGTCTGACGACGCATATATGACTTCCACACATCCGACCCCGCTTCCCGGCCGCCCCCTGTTTCCTTCTCACCGCCGAAGGCGCCGCCTATTTCCGCGCCCGAGGTGCCTATGTTCACACAGGCGATACCGCAGTCCGAGCCTCTCTGGCTCAGGAACAACTCCGCTTCTCTGAGGTCATTGGTAAAAATCGACGAGGAAAGGCCCTGGGGGACGGCATTGTGAAGCCGGATGGCCTCTTCCAGCGTATCGTAACGGATGAGGTAGAGAATGGGCGCAAAGGTCTCTTCGCGGACTATGGGAAGGTCCGCCGGCGCCTCCGCGATGCACGGCTTCACATAGGTCCCCGCCTGGTACCCCTCTCCTGAAAGGATGTCGCCTCCATAGAGTATCCGCCCACCCTGTTTTTCCAGGGTCAGAAGGGCGGCCTGCATGGTGTCCACCGCGTCCCGGTCCACAAGAGGCCCCATGAGGGTCGCCTCTTCAAGAGGATTTCCGATGGTGACCTGCTTGTACGCCTCAATCAGGGCCTGCGTAAGGGCCCGGTGGATGCTTTCGTGGACGATCACGCGCCGCGTGGAGGTACACCGCTGGCCCGCGGTGCCCACGGCCCCGAAGAGAATGGCCCGCGCCGCGAGTCTGAGGTCCGCGCTCGGGGTGACGATGACCGCGTTGTTGCCGCCGAGTTCGAGGAGGGTTCTCCCCAACCGCCCCTTCACCGTCTGACCGATGCGGCGGCCCATGCGCACGCTGCCGGTAAAAGAGATGAGAGGGACGCGGGTGTCACGGATAAGCATCTCCCCCACCGTATCTCCCCTGCCGATGAGGATGCTCAGAATCCCTTCGGGGAGGCCGCTTTCCTTGAGCACGGCCCAGGCGATCTTCATCACCGCGATGGCGGAGAGGGGGACCTTCGAGGAAGGCTTCCAGATCACCGTATCTCCCGCGATCAAGGCGAGCATGGCGTTCCACGCCCAGACAGCCACAGGGAAGTTGAAGGCGGTGATCACCCCCACAGGACCCAGGGGGTGCCACTGCTCGTACATGCGATGGCCCGGCCGCTCGCTGTGCATGGAAAGGCCGTAGAGCATCCGTGACTGGCCTACTGCAAGGTCGGCCATGTCAATCATCTCCTGGACCTCGCCCTCGCCCTCGGCCCTGATCTTGCCCGTCTCCAGGCTCACGAGGGCGCCCAAATCCCTCTTGTGTTTCCGCAAGGCGTCGCCCAGCTTTCTCACGATCTCACCCCTCTTCGGGGCGGGTACCATACGCCACTGCTCGAAGGCGTGGGTGGCGCGATGTATCACGTGCTCGTATTCCTCCGTGCTTGCGGAACGGACCTTCCCCATCACCCGCCCGCTCACAGGGGACAGGGATTCCAGTATATCACCGCCGCAAAGGAGCCAGGACCCCCCGCCCGCCCCCGACAGTTCGCCCGACAGTCCCAGTTTCTTCATAGTCTCTTCCATAGTTCCTCCCGATCAGCAATACATAAGTATATATATTCACGCAGCAGGAGGATATCAAGAACGGGTTTTTCTGTTGTTTGTCTATATTCGGCGTACACTTGGACGGATCGCCGCACGGGACGAAAACGCTATATAGGCCGCTCTGCAAAGGGAGGCGTGCTCTGGCGTATGAATATACGCCGACGCCCAGCCTCCCTTCACAGCCCAACCTATCTAGCGTCTCCGCCCCGTGCGACGATCCACTCGACCCGGCAACAATTAATCAAAAGAGCTAATGATGCCGGGAGATTTGCACCAGAGGAGAGGCAGGCCTACCGGCGTAGGAGCAGAGTGTACAAAGGCCCCGCCCACGGAATGGAAACTCCTCACAGCCCAGGGATGGAACACCCCGTCCATGGATTGGAAACCCCGGGGGTACCACCATGGGGCCCCCGACTTGGGTGCAACCCTTCGCTGATCCAACTGGTCGTTATTTCCGGCATCGATTGATTAAAATAAATAAGATGTGCCGGGTGGAGTAGGTGGGGGCATGGAGGGGAGGTTTCAGATGGGCTGCTCTGTGAAGGGGTGTGGCCTGGAGCCGTACTTAATGTACGGAGGAAGGCTCGCCCCTTTGCAGAGGGGTCCATATGGAGCTTTCCCTTTATGCCCACTCCTATCCACTAAAACAATTCACTTCAACCGCTCGTGACACCCCACTCTCCAAGGCTCTACCCCCTTGTCGTCTCCTCGCAGTGGACGAGGACTCCTTGACATGGCTTCAACAAGTCATATAGTTCACTATGACATAGCAAAGGAGGAACTCATGAATATTCACGGATTGCTCACGCCCGCGGATTGTGCGCTGGCACTTATCGACTACCAGCCGGCCATGTTTTCGGGGGTCCACTCCCATGACCGGGGCGCCATCGTCCGGAACGTTCAGATCGTGGGCAAGGCCGCAATGCTCTTCCAGGTGCCGACGATCATCTCCACCGTTGCCGCCACAAGTTTCAGCGGCGCCATGATCCCCGAGGTCATGGACATCTTCGAGGGCCGCCGGCCGATCGACCGGACGTCCATCAACGCCTGGCTCGACAAGGCGTTCAAAGAGGCGGTCGAGAAGACGGGCCGGAAAAAGATCGTGGTAGCAGGGCTCTGGACCGAGGCGTGCGTATTGTTCCCTGCCATCGATATGCTCCAGGCCGGTTACGAGGTTTACGTACCCACCGACGCCTGCGGAGACATCAGTGAAGAGGCTCACGAACGGGCGGTGCAGAGGCTTGTCCAGGCAGGGGCGGCGCCCATCACCTCCCTCCAGTTCCTCTTCGAACTTCAGCAGGATTGGGGGCGCTCCGAGACGTACCAGGGCTGCATGGACATCATGGAGGCCCATTCTCCTTACGGCATAGAGGTCCGCTTCGTAAAGGAGTTCCTCGGCGGCCACGGCGGATAGGCGCGGCGCAGGGCGCGCCCGTTATTTCCGTTCCGGCCGCATACCCGCAAGCGCCCCGGTCATCGCAGCACATGATAAAGGAGACAGAAGAACATGAATGGACCCGAACTTATTCTCCACAATGGAGTTGTGACAACCCTCGATGAGAGGCATCCCGGGGCCTCGGCCGTGTCCATGGCAGGGGGACGGGTCGTTGCCGTCGGCGGAGAAGAGCTTCTCGCGGCGGCGGACGGGACAACCCTCAAAGTTGACCTCAGGGGGCGACGGGTCATCCCGGGCCTCAACGATTCCCACATCCACATAATCCGGGGCGGGCTCAACTACAACATGGAACTGCGCTGGGACGGCGTTCCTTCCCTTGCCGACGCCCTCGCCATGCTCCGGGAACAGGCGGCTCGCACGCCTCCGCCCCAGTGGGTACGGGTAGTGGGCGGCTGGACGGAGTTCCAGTTTGCCGAGGGCCGCATGCCTACCGTGGAAGAGATCAACCGGGCGGCCCCCGACACTCCGGTCTTTATCCTGCACCTCTACGACCGCGCCATCGTCAATGGGGCGGCGCTCAGGGCCCTTGGCTATACCCGGGAGACCCCCGACCCGACGGGCGGCGAGATTGAGCGGGACAGGACGGGAAACCCGACGGGCCTTCTCATTGCAAAGCCGAACGCCATGATCCTCTATGCGAGTCTCGCCAAAGGACCGCGACTGACCCGCGACGATCAGGTCAACTCCACGCGCAGGTTCATGCGGGAGTTGAACCGGCTCGGACTCACCAGCGCCATAGACGCGGGCGGAGGCTTTCAGAACTACCCCGAGGACTATCAGGTAATCGAAGAACTCGCAAAAAACGGACAGCTTACCGTCCGTATTGCCTATAACCTCTTCACTCAGCATCCGGGCGGCGAATTGGCGGACTTTTCCCGGTGGATCACCACGACATCTCCAGGCCGGGGCGACGATTACTACCATATGAACGGGGCCGGCGAGATGCTCGTCTTCTCGGCTGCCGATTTCGAGGATTTTCTCGAACCGCGACCGGACCTTTCTCCCACCCTTGAGGAGGAACTCTTTCAAGTGGTCCGCCTTCTCGTGGAAAAACGCTGGCCCTTCCGGCTCCATGCCACTTATGACGAATCCATCGAACGGTTCCTCAATATCTTCGAATCCGTGGACCGTGAGGTCCCCTTCGGGGGGCTGCGGTGGTTCTTCGACCACGCGGAAACCATCACCCTCCGAAACCTCGACAGGGTAAAGGCTCTCGGCGGAGGTATCGCCATCCAGGATCGCATGGCGTTTCAGGGAGAATACTTCCAGGCGCGATACGGAAAGGAGGCGACAGGACACACCCCGCCCGTGAGGCGGATGATGGAAATGGGGATCCCTGTCGGCGCAGGGACCGATGCGACCCGGGTGGCAAGCTACAACCCGTGGGTCTCTCTTTACTGGCTGGTGAGCGGCCGGACCGTGGGCGGCAGCCTTCTCTATTCCGAAACAGACCGCCTCGACCGGATGGAGGCGCTCCGCCTCTATACCATGGGGAGCAGCTGGTTTTCCCATGACGAGGAGAAGAAGGGCATGATCTCGCCCGGCCGGCTCGCGGATATGGCAGTGCTTTCCGCGGACTACTTCACCGTGCCGGAGGAGGAGATCAAAGGGATTGAATCGGTCCTCACCATCCTGGGGGGCAAGGTCGTGTACGGCGCAGAGGAATTCGGGAGTCTCGCACCCCCTCCCTTGCCTGTCAGCCCGAACTGGTCGCCCACAGGGACTTACGGAGGGTATCACCGCCATAAGGCAGCCCCTGCCCACGGATTATGTCGTGGGACGTGTGAATGCCATGACCACAAACGGGTCTGGTTGCCGGAAGAATCCCGGTTCTGGGGGATCGGCTGTGACTGTTTCGCATTCTGAAGGTCGGCCCGGCCGCTCACGACATCAATAATCCGGAGGTAATCATGGACTCAGTCCGCAAGGTAAGCAAAGTCTGGAAAAGCAAACCAACTATCGAGGGGGCGGGGGTCCACCTGAAGCGGGCCTTCGGCTACCACCAGGTACCCCTCTTCGACCCCTTCCTCATGCTCGACGATTTCCATTCCAACAAACCCGCCCAATACCTTAAAGGGTTCCCATGGCACCCCCACCGGGGGATCGAGACGATCACCTATATCCTTCACGGCAGCGTGGAACACGGCGACAGCATGGGAAACAGAGGGGTTATCAACCCGGGCGATGTGCAGTGGATGACCGCAGGAAGCGGCATCATCCACCAGGAAATGCCCAAGGGCAACGATGACGGCCATATGTGGGGTTTCCAGTTCTGGGCGAACCTTCCCGCATCCCATAAGATGATGGAGCCCCGCTACCGTGGGGTCGTAAAAGCGGACATCCCGGAGGTGATCCTCGATGGCGGCATCCGGGTAAGGGTCATTTGCGGCGAGGCAGTCGGTGTGAAGGGACCGGTGCGCGACATTATCATCGACCCCACGTGTCTGGACGTGACCATGCCGCGGGGAACGACCTTTATTCATCCCATAAAGCGGGGCCACAAGGCCTTTGCCTATGTGCTCGACGGGCAGGCCTATTTCGACCCGGAACGAAACGCTTTTGCTCACGAGGTGGTGGGGACGAACTATTTCGACATGAACCGGCAGTGCGCCTGCAGCGAGGAAAATATCGTTCTTTATGAAGACGGCGACAAAGTGGTCATCCGCACCGAGGAAAGGCCGGCCCGGTTTCTTCTCGCCGCCGGCCGTCCCATCGGAGAGCCGGTGGCCTGGTACGGCCCCATAGTGATGAACAGCCGGGAGGAACTTCAGGCCGCCTTCGAGGAGTATGAGTCGGGGACATTCATCAAAAGTAAATGACCCTTGAGGTACAGTGCCTTTCCCGTGTCTTGAGGGTCGTTCCCCCTTGAGGTGCCGGGGGCATCTACTGCGCTCCCGCCTGTTTCACCGTGTAAGTCTTTGACGCCTTGTTCTGGTCGGCGATCACCTTGATGCTGCCGCTTCGCGAAGACCTGGCCGTATTTTCCCCTGCCGTGTAGTCTATCTCGCCCGCACCCGCGCCGGGTGTGCCGGAGTCGATGGTGATCCAGTCCTTGTTATCCGTCGCAGTAAAGGTACAGTCCGCGGGGTCGGCGGTTACGGTAAATGACCCCGGGCCCCCGCTCGCGGGGATGGAACCGGAGGAGGCGCTGAGGAGCAAAGTGCAGGGCTTTGCCTTCTGGGTTACGGTGAATTCCTTGTCCGCTACGGTCACCGTGCCGCTTCTGCCGGACGAACTGTCATTCAGGGGGACGGACACCTGCACCGATCCCTTGTTGTTCTGGAAGACAAAGGAGGAGAGGTCGATCCAATCTCCCTCTTTCGATATATCGGGGACAGCGCAGTTCGCGGGGCCGCTCCCCTGAGGAGCCTTTGCCGTTATACTGACCTTCACGGTCCCCGCCTGATAATTGAAGGCTTTGCTCTTTCCGGAGATGGTGTAGGTACACGTAACGGCGTCAAAAGCCGCCCCCACGGATTTTGCCGCATTCACGACGACCTTGCATGTTCCCCGGCCCTTGCAGTCGCCCGACCAGCCCGAAAAGGTCGAACCCGCTGCCGGGGAGGCGGCGAGAGTCACGCGGGCATTCAACACATAGGTCGCGCGGCAGGTCTCACCGCAGTCGATGCCTGAAGGCGTCGAGATGACCGTGCCCGTGCCCGATCTCACTACGGTGAGGAGGTCCTTGAGCGCAGTCCGGAGGGAAAAAATGACGCCGCAACCCGAACCATCACAGCCCGATCCGCCCCCACGGTCCGTCATCCCGAATAGGGCGGAACCGGAGACGACAAGATCGGCCCGCGGCCACGCGCCGTGATAGGTCATCCCGTAGAGGGTGGAGCCCGAGAGAATAAGGCTCTCGGAGGGAGACGAGCCGTCCGTCGCGCCCCCCGTAAAGGTATGGCGGAGTTTGAACCCGCTCCCATTGGCGCTGAGAGAAAAGAGGGTCCCTTCCTGCAGATCGTCGCCCCCGGTCATGCCGTAAAAGGTCGTGCCCTTCCCGACCAGGTGGCCACGGGGCCGACCCCGTCCCTGTCTCCGCCCGTGAAGGAGTAAAGCACGGTTACGGGGTCGTCGCCGTAAGAGGGGACTGTCAATAACGCGAGAAGGAGAAACGCAAATACCGGAACCAGCCTTGGGACCTTCATGAGCAGCACTCCCGACCTCGCCGCCCCTTCGCATTCACGGCAGGCGGCTTTCGATCGGCTAATCGGAGAACTGCGGAAGAGGTCTTCAAAAATATCAGCCGGAATGGGCGGCCCGATGACAGTCTCCGTCAGTAGCAAAATAATTGGTCACCGCGCAATTGTCAACCGGGGGTCGGGACGGGGAAAAGCGGGGTCAGCGCTGCCACCACCTGTTCGCGATAAAAATGGCGATACCCTGCATGCAGAGCATGACCACCACGCACCCGAGCCATCCCGCGTGGGTCCAGAGCAAACCCGGCAGGATAGAACCGGCGAAGCCGCCCAGGTAATAAAAGGAGATGTAGAGGCCCGCGGCCGAGGAGCGGGCGTCATGGGCCGCCCTCCCTACGTGGCTCGCCGAGGCGGATTGGCAGGCAAAGACCCCCGAGGCTTCGAGGGCCAGTCCGGCAATGATGACCGGTACGGAGTGGACCAGGGTAAGCATCATGCCTAACGCGGATATCCCCACCGCCAGCATGAGCGCCTTCCGATGGCCTATGCGGTCCATGAGATGCCCCGCAGGAGGCGTGATCACTGCCCCGATCAGGTAGACTACGAATATTGACGCGAGCGCGGTAGGCCCGAGGAAGAAGGGCTTGTCGGCAAGGTAAAAGTTCACGTACGTAAATGCCCCTACCAGGCAAAAGAGGACATTGAACCCCACCGCATAGGTGGCGAGGAGCCGGGGGTTCCAAAGGTGCATGCGCATGGGCCGGAGACCCACGGCAACATTGCGCTGGCGGACAAACTTCGTGGACCGGGGAAGAAGCCACCATGTCACGAGGGCACCCGCGAAGGTAATGGAGCCGAGGATGATAAAAGGGGCCCGCCAACCCCACACGGCCGAAGAGAATCCCGCGATGAAGCGTCCCGCAAATCCGCCCACCACGCCCCCGGTGACGTAGGTCGCCATGATCGATCCCACCGACCTCACGGGAGACTCTTCACTGATGTAGGCGATGGTGACCGAGGCGATACCCGCCACGAAAAATCCCTGCAGGAAACGCCATACCACGAGTTGGCTCAGGTTGGCCGCGGTGGCTGCCAGGGCAGTGGGAACCGCGAGGCCCAGCATGGCGGCGATTATCACCCGCTTTCGTCCCACCGCATCGGCCACAAGACCGATCATGGAAGCGGTAAGGGCCACCGCCAGCACAGGGGCGCTCACCGTGAGGCTCACCATCAGTTCCGATGCCCGGAAGACATGCCGGAACTGGGGCAGGAGCGGTTGGGTGACGTAGAGATTGACGAAGGCGCTGAAACCGGTAATAAACAGGGCCATGAGGACCCCTGCCCGCCCGCGGACCGCTGTTCCTCCCTGAGGCGCAGGGTTTGTCATGGGGTGTTCTGTGTCCGCTGTTCTCACTTTATCCGCCCGGCCCGAAGGGAGTGGTGTCCGTTCCCGTAGGCCAGTGGAAATACTATACAGCCCCGTGTGAAATGTCCAACCTATTATGGCGATGAAGACTCCTGCCCGTTCAAAGCCTGTCCCCTCGCCCGGGGATGAGGCCCCGGAAGAGCGCCTCCTCCCTGTTCGTGCGAATCGCAAAGTTGTATAATGTGTACTAGTCATGTGATCCCGGCGCACGGGTGGAATATCGTCGAAAGGAGGCGTGTGGAAAAAGCTCTCAAAGAATCGGAAGACAGGTACAGGATCATTTTTGAGACAACGGCCTGCGCCACCGTAATCATCGACGAGGACATGACCCTGTCTCTCGTGAACAGTGAATTTGAGAGGCTGTCGGGCCGCTCGAAAGAGGAGATAGAGGGCAAAACCAGTTGGATCGAGTTTCTCGAACCAAGGGACGTGGAGCGTGTGGCACGGTACCACTATCAACGGCGGGTGGACCCGAACGGCGCGCCCCGAAACTACGAGTTTCAATTTGTACGACGGTCGGGCGAGATAAGAACCATATTCATGACAAGCGCCCTGATCCCCGGCACAAGAAGAAATATCGCCTCCCTTCTCGACATAACCGACCGGGTGCAGGCCGAGAAGGCCCTGAGAGAAAGCGACAGGCGCTACCGGGCCCTCTTCGAGGAATCGAGCCACGCCCTCTACACCACTACCCTCGACGGCAAGTTGATTGACTGCAATCAGGCTATGCTCGACATCTTCGGTTATTCGAAGGAAGAGATACTGAGGATCAACATAGCTCAGATCTACGCAAATCCGCGGGACAGGGGCAGGCTTGAGCGGGACATCAAGAAACATGGCGTAGCGAGGGACCGCGAGGTACGGTTCAGGAGAAAGGACGGCACAGAGATCAGTTGTCTTCTCACTTCGGTCTTCCGGCGCTCCGGTACCGATCAGATCCTCGGCTACCAGGGGATCATCCATGACATAACGGAGCGGAAGATCGCGGAAGAAGCCCTTCGGGCCAACAAGGACAAGCTTGAGGCCATGGTCGCCGAGAGGACCGCGGAACTCCGGAACGCCAACGAAAGACTGACCCTGGCCCTGAGCAAGGGTAAACGCATAGAAATCATGATGTGGAAAGGCGCGAAGCAGTACAAGAACCTCTACGAAAACTCCCCCTTGGGCATGTACCGCGCAAACCCCGACGGTCGTCTCCTTATGGCGAACCCTGCCCTTGTCAGGATGCTGGGATACGCCTCTTTTGTGGAAATCGCCTCCACGGGAAGTAAATGGGGGGACTACGAGCCAAATTACCTGCAGCCCGATTTCAAAAAGTGCCTTGCGGAAGACGACAGGGTGAGGGGCTACGAAGGCGCGTGGAAGCAGCCCGACGGCACTACTATTTTCGTAAGAGAAAACGCAAAAGCTACCCGGGCGCAGGACGGGACCGTCCTTTACTGCGAAGGCACGGTGGAGGACATCACGGAACAGAAAAAGGCCGAGGAGAAGATCGAGATGTACCAGGAAGAGTTGCGATCCCTCGCTTCCGAACTCTCCTTTGCGGAGGAGAGGGAAAGGCGCCGTGTTGCGGGAATCCTTCATGACGACGTGGGCCAACTTCTCGCGGTCTCGAAAATAAAGCTCGGCAGTCTCGCGCAACCAACGCTCTCCCCGGAACTGCAGGGCCAGATCGATGAAGTGCGGCGTCTGGTGGAACAGGCCATCAGCCGTACCCGTTCCCTCACTCTGGAACTGAGTCCTCCCGTGCTGCATGAACTCGGGTTCGTTGCCGCCGTCGAATGGCTCGGCGAACAGATGGAGAAGATCCACGGCTTCAACTTTGCCTTCTGCAACGACGAGGTGCCCAAGCCTGTTGACGAGGATGTGGGGATTTTTCTCTTCACCTCCGTTCGCGAACTCCTCGTCAATGTGGCGAAGCACGCCCACGCCAGCAAAGTGCAGGTATCCGTGACAAAGAACGGGGAGGAGGTGGTGGTCGAGGTGGCCGATGACGGGAGAGGCTTCCTGCCGAACAAGGCCGATGTGAGGTCCAGGGGCTTCGGCCTCTTCAGCATAAGGGAACGGCTCCAGCACTTGGGGGGCCATATGTCGATCGATTCGGTACCCGGCAAAGGTACGGTCATTACCCTTTCCGCCCCGGCGAGAATGAGCAGGACAAGCTGAAAGTGAGGACACCATGACGACCAGAGTTATGCTCGCGGACGACCATAAAATTATGCGGGAAGGGTTGAAGGCCCTTCTCGAAAAGCAGCCGGACCTCGAAGTGGCGGCCGAGGCCGAGAACGGTCTGGATGCTGTCCGGCTCGCAAAGAAACTGATGCCCCACATAGTCATAATGGATATCGGCATGCCGGGATTGAACGGCATCGAGGCGACCCGCCGGATCACGGCGGACCTTCCCTCGACGAAAGTCATCGCCCTTTCAATGCACTCGGACAAGAGATTCGTCATTGAGATGCTCAAGGCGGGCGTGTCCGCATACCTCCTCAAGGACAGCGCATCGGAAGAACTGGTTTCCGCCATCCGCACGGTTCTCGCCGGCAAACCCTATCTCAGTCCCAAAATAACCGGCGTGGTGCTCCAGGATTACCTGAGCACCCTTTCGAAAACAGGTCCCAACGCCTTCACCCTCCTTACGCCGCGGGAAAGAGAAGTGCTCCAGCTCATTGCCGAAGGACGTACGACAAAACAAATCGCCTCCGCCCTTTTTGTAAGTGCGAAAACGGTAGATACCCATCGCCAGCAGCTCATGGAGAAGCTCAACCTGCGGAGCGTCGCGGAACTGACGAAGTATGCCATACGCGAAGGGCTGACCTCTCTCGATCCTTAAGGACCGGACCCCTGCGGCTTCCCGTACTTCCCCCCGGGCCGCGGGCTTCACCTCCCCTCACAATCCACCAGCCCCCGTATCAGCCATTCCCACCCCTCCTTTCAGGCTTTTTTGCGGGGAATCCCGGGGATAGCCCGATACCCTTATTTTCTGTGGAGCGTTAACATAGAACTATATACCGGGCGGCCCCATCGGATGCACCACAAGGTTCGGTTCAAGGGCAAAGCAAAAGGGTATGGGCCGACAGGCCGACAAAGGAGGAATCATGACTAAGCATGTCTATTTTTTTGGAGGACGGAAAGCGGAGGGCGAAATGGGGCTCAAGAACCTCCTCGGGGGAAAAGGGGCAAACCTCGCCGAAATGGTCAACCTGGGCATCCCCGTTCCGCCGGGCTTCACCATAACCACCGAGGTGTGCGCCCTGTTCTACGACAACCATATGCAGTTTCCCCCGTTACTGAAGGAAGAGGTGCTCGCCAATTTGAGGAAGGTGGAAGAGATGATGGACATGAGGCTCGGCGATCCCACGAACCCCCTTCTTCTCTCCATACGGTCGGGGGCAAGGGCGAGCATGCCCGGCATGATGGATACGGTCCTGAACCTCGGTCTCACGAGTTCGACGGTAACCGCCCTCGCGAACCTCACGGGGAACGAATGGTTTGCCTGGGACTGCTATCGGCGGTTCGTGGCCATGTATGGAGACGTGGTGCTCGGCCTTAAACCGGAGAACAAGGGAGAAGAGGACCCCTTTGAGATACTCATCGACCGGCGGAAGAAGGCCCGGGGGATAAGGCTGGACACCGAGTTCACCAGGGACGACCTGGAAATCCTCGTCACGGATTTCAAGCAGACCATCAAGGAAAAACTGAACGTGGATTTCCCTGAAGACCCTATGGAACAGTTGTGGGGGGCAATCGGCGCGGTGTTCAAATCATGGATGAACGACCGGGCCATAGCCTACCGGAAGCTGAACAACATACCCGCCGCATGGGGGACGGCCGTAAACGTCCAGTCCATGGTTTTCGGCAATATAGGCCGGGATTCGGGCACAGGGGTCGCCTTTACGAGAAACCCTTCCACGGGAGAAAACGCCTTCTACGGCGAGTATCTCCTCAATGCCCAGGGTGAGGACGTGGTGGCCGGGACAAGGACGCCCCAACCCATCAACAGGAAGCAGAAGACGGACCCCGCGACCCCTTGCCTCGAGGAGGAAATGCCCGAAGCCTATAACCGGCTCCTCGAAATAAGGGCCACCCTTGAACGCCATTTCAAGGAGATGCAGGACGTGGAGTTCACCATCCAGCGTGGGAAACTCTGGATGCTCCAGACCCGAAACGGGAAAAGGACCGCCTTCGCCGAGTTCAGGATTGCAGTGGACATGGTGAAAGAGGGACTCATCGACAAGGAGGAAGCGCTCATGCGGGTAAGTCCGGACGGTCTTAATCAGATCCTCCGTCCCGTCTTCGATCCGGAAGAGGTGCGGCGGGCCCTCAAGGAGGACAGAATGGTAGTGAGGGGCCTCAATGCGGGTCCCGGTGCGGCGACGGGAAGGGTCGTCTATAACGCGGAGGACGCGGAGGCCTGGGCCGCAGATGGCGAAAAGGTGATCCTCGTCCGGATAGAGACCTCGCCGGAGGATATCAGGGGCATGAACGCGGCAGAGGGGATTCTTACGTCCCGGGGCGGCATGACAAGTCACGCGGCCCTTGTGGCGAGACAGATGGGCAAGGTCTGCGTCGCGGGATGCGGTGAACTGGACATCAGCTATCGGACCAAAACGATCAGCATTAAAGGGAAGACCATCAAGGAAGGTGATTACATATCCATTAACGGCACCACCGGAGAGGTATTCACGGGCAAGGTGAAGACCATACCGTCGGAGGTGCTCGCAGTCCTCGTCTTCAAGACCATGAAAGCCGAAGATTCCCGGATATACGGAGATTTCGAATCTCTCATGAAATGGGCCGACGAGACAAGACGTCTCGGGGTGCGGACCAATGCGGACCAGCCCGACCAAGCCGCGGTTGCCGTCGCCTTCGGCGTCGAGGGCATAGGTCTCTGCCGGACCGAGCATATGTTCTTTGAGGGAGAGAGGATCGACGCGGTGCGGGAAATGATTGTCGCCCAGGACCTGGAAGGACGCAAGAAGGCCCTTGCCAAACTTCTCCCCATTCAAAGGGAGGACTTTGCCGGACTTTTCACCATCATGCAAGGCCGTCCCGTCACGATCAGGACTCTCGACCCCCCGCTCCACGAGTTCCTGCCTCACGAGGAGAAGGATATCCGGGACCTCGCTGCCAAGATGGGCATTACCTGCGAACGGCTCGAAGCTACGGTGGCCGGCCTCAGGGAAGAGAACCCCATGCTCGGTCTCAGGGGCTGCAGGCTTGGCATCCTCTACCCCGAGATCACGGAGATGCAGGTCAGGGCCATATTCGAGGCCGCCTGCGACGTGAAGCGGTTGGGGATAGAGGTGAATCCCGAAATCATGATACCCCTCGTGGGCGATGTGGCGGAATTGAGCCTTCAGGCCGGGGTAGTGGACCGGACGGCCAAAGAGGTCTTCGCGGAACGGGACATGGCAATCGATTACCGCGTGGGGACCATGATCGAAGTCCCAAGGGCGGCGCTGACGGCGGACGAAATTGCCGGACGGGCCGAGTTCTTCTCCTTCGGCACCAACGACCTGACCCAGACCACCTTTGGCATGAGCCGGGATGACGCGGGAAAATTCCTGCGCCTTTACGCGGAAAAGAATGTGCTCGACTACGACCCCTTCCAGCGCATCGACGAAAGGGGCGTGGGAAAACTCATGAAGATGGGCGCCGAACTCGGACGGAGGACCCGTCCCAACCTGAAGATCGGCATATGCGGCGAGCACGGGGGAGAGCCCAACTCAGTCAAGTTCTGCCACCGCATAGGGCTCAACTATGTGAGTTGCTCACCTTACCGTGTCACCACCGCGCGTCTGGCGGCAGCCCAGGCGGCAATAGAAGAGAAGCGGGAGTCACGGGCAATCGACGAAGCGGACGGACAGGAGGATGCCGGGCTGAAGGCGGTGCGGGCCGCCCTTTGACAGGCGAGAGAGCGGTCAAAGGAGGGTGACGGCCTACCGGTCGAGCACCTCGCGGATCTTCCGGAGAAGCGTCACCGGGGACAAGGGTTTGGCAATGAAGTCGATCTCCTTGTCCTCAATCCCTTTGTCGAGGATGATATCCCTGGTGTATCCGCTGGTAAAGATGACCCTGATATGAGGCCGCAGCCTGTGAATCTCTTCGTAAACCTCCCGTCCGTTCTTCTTGGGCATCACGGAGTCCACGATAATGAGGTCTATATCCTCGTGCTCCGTGAATTTCCGTATCGCATCTTCGCCGTCCACGGCCTCGATGGGCTTGTAGCCGTATTGCTGCAGTACATCCCGTATAAAGTGCCTTACCCCTTCATTGTCTTCGGCCACGAGAACCGTCTCCGTCCCCCCCTTGACGGGGGCCGCCTTCGGTTCTTCCTGGTCGGCGGGTGCCTTTATTATGGGGAGATAGATGTGAAAGACAGCGCCCCTGTCCGGTTCGCTGTCCACGGTAATGTACCCGCCGTGCTGTTTCACGATGCCGTAAACGGTGGCAAGGCCGAGGCCGGTTCCCTTTCCCACCTCCTTCGTGGTGAAGAAGGGGTCGAAGATGTTCGCCAGCGTTGCCTCGTCCATGCCCGTTCCTGTATCGGACACGGTTAATTCCAAATATTTTCCCGGTTCCCCGAACCCTTGGGCCCTCATCAACTCGCCGCCTACCTCGACCACATCGGTCCCTATGAAGAGCGTTCCGCCGTTCGGCATGGCATCCCTTGCATTGGTGATGAGGTTGAAAAGTATCTGGTCCACCTGCGTCTTATCGGCCATGACCATGGCGCCGCCCGCGGCAAGGGACGTGCGCAGTTCTATATCCTCGGTAAGGAGCCTTTTGAGCAGTCTCTTCGTCCCTTTTATCGTCATGTTTATGTCAAGGGGGGCAAGGGCTACCGGTTGCTGCCTGCTAAAAGCAAGGAGGCCCTGGGTAAGGTCGGCCGCCTTCCGGGTAGCCAGGACAATGGGCTCCACGTATGACATCAACGGGTCCGTCTTGTCCATGTTCATCTGGAGGAGACTGCTGTAACCGATGATCGCGGTGAGGATATTGTTGAAGTCGTGGGCGATGCCGCCTGCCAGGGTGCCTATGGCTTCCATCTTTTGAGCCTGGCGAAGCTGGGATTCGAGCAGCCGCAACTCGGTAATGTCCTCGCAGGCCGTCAGGAAGTCGCCGGAGGCGAGCACCGATGGAATGAAGCTCACGATCTTCTGGGTCCCATCCTTGCAGGTTACGGTAAAAACCCTCGGTTGCCGGGTTCCCGGCTTCGCAGTTCCCGAGTCCTTGATCCACGTGGATATCACGGTATGCCGGTATTCGGTATTCGGATAAGCCTTTCTGAACCATGTCCTCCCATCGGGGATTTCCGAGAGGTCAAACCCGAACAACTCTCTAAACTTGGGATTGATATAGGTAAACCGGCCGTTTTTGTCAACGAGGATCATCCCGAAGGGGGCATTGTCTGAGAGGGTCTTCAGCTTGTCCCTCTCCGCCTGTAGCGTCTGTTCGCTTCTATGGAGGGCCTCTTCCGCCTGTTTCCGGTCGGTAATGTCCCTCAGAAACACCAGGCTGTCAAAGCTGCCTTTATACATGATCCTCGTTGCGGACACATCGAGGAACATGGTACTCCCGTCTTTCCTTACTCCCTTGAATTCGTAAGTCGAGGGGACATTGTCGCCACGCTGCCTTCTCCCGTTGATGTCGATGACCCGTTCCATATCGTCGGGGTGGACCGTGATGGAATGGGACTTGCCGAGTACCTCCCCGGCGTTGTCGAAACCGAACATATCGACAAATCTCTGATTCACGTATATATGCACACCTTCCCCAACGATCGCTATCCCGTCCCTCGAATGCTCGACTACGGTCCGGTAACGCTCTTCAGACTCTTCCAGGGCTTCGATCGAGCGCTGGCGCTCGGTAATTTCGTGGGCAAAGATGGTTACTCCCGACACCTTTTTCTCCTCGTCAAAAAGAGGATAGCAATAGTGTTCGAAAGCCCTCCCGGACCTCGTGTCCTCGAAATAGACCGGTCCGCCCGTGGCAATGACCCTGCGGTGCCGTTCTTTCCGGCGCCGGGCCACGTCAGGCGGAAGATGGTCATAGAGACAGGTCCCCACAAGCTCCGGGACCGTCTTCCCCAACCTCTCGGCCCCTACCTCATTGCACAACATTACGGTGCCTTCCGTATCGATGAGCACCATACTTTCGTGGACGGCGTCGAAAAACGCCTGGAGCGTCCTTTCTCTCTCCTTCAGGGCCTCCGATGCACGCCTGTGATCGGTAACGTCGCGGATCGACTCGATAGCCCCTATAATCTCGCCCCTCTCGTCGCGAAGGGGGCTCGCCTTACCCCATAACGTCCTGCTTTGCCCTCGCACGCAGGGCACGTCCGTTTCGGTATAGAGCGTGTCCCCGTCCTTCTTTATGAATGAATACTTCTTCGCAAAATCATCATCCCACATAAAGAGGAAGTCCATCAGGATCGGACGTCTCTCTCCGTAGAAGGGTATGGCGTATTCATAGTTTCCCTTGCCGAGCATCGATTCGGCGGAAAAACCCGTCATCTCCTCGGTAGCCCTGTTCCATGAGATAATTTCCCCCTTAAGGTCCATGGCAAAGGTGGCGTCGGGCAGAAACTCGATGATGTTGGAAAGGAGGCTCTCGGAATTCTTCAGCGCCTCTTCGGCTTCCTTCTGTTCCGTGATGTCCCGGAAGATCCCCACGGCATGCCACCCGTCCCTGAACCGCTCGGCGGAAAGGGACAAGGCCACGACAATCTCCCTGCCGTCTTTTCTGATGGCCTGCAATTCAACTGTCGTTCCCACCCCTTCTCTATGGCCGGTGCTCAGGAAACCGGGATACGCGGCCCGGTACGCTTCATGATATCCCTCGGGTGCAACAAGCTCGTGCAGGTTCCGCCCCACGGCCTCGACACTCGAATAACCGAACATGCGTTCCGCGGCAGGGTTCCAGTACGATACCCTGCCCTCGGGGTCCATCATCAGGATGGCGTCACGGGAGCTTTTAAAGAGGGTCCGGAACCGCTCATCGCTCTCCCTTAGCGCCTCTTCGGTGTGCTTGCGCTCCGTAATGTCAAGGATGGCCCCGATGAGCCCGCTCACGGCCCCCTCACTGTCGGTGAGCGCCGCCTTGCTGAAGATCACATAACGCAACTCGCCGAGGGCGTTCTTCATGAGGGACTCGTATTGCTGCACTCCTCCCCTCTCGAAAAGCTCGTCATCCTTGGCGCGGTAAATTTCTGCGAGGTCCCGGGAATAGAGGTCGAATACGGTCTTGCCTATGAGCCGTTCCCTCGATTCGCCGGAAAACACCTCGAAAGCCCTGTTGCAACCACGGTATCGTCCGTGCCCGTCCTTGTAGAAAACCGGAATAGGAATGCCGTCGAGAAGCGCATTGAGAAAGCCCTCGCTCTCCCGCAGCGCCTCTTCGGTACGCTTCCGTTCGGTGATGTCCCGGATAATGCCTGCAACCCCCACAATCTCGCCCTCCGCGATCACGGGAAACTTGTAGGTTTCAAAGAACCTGTCATCCACCGGTTCAACAGCGGCCACGACCCGCTTCTCCCGGATGGCCAGTCGATCGCTCTCCTCGCATGCGGCAGCGGCTTCCCAGGGCATAAGCTCCTTGTCCGTCCTGCCCAGGATATCGGCCTCCCTGCATCCGAAGAACCGGGCGTTTGCGGAGTTGACCAATCGGTAGCGTAAATCGAGGTCTTTCAGAAAGAAGAAATCCGGACCCGCGTCGATGAGGAGCCGAAGTCGTTCCCTGGAGGATATGAGTTCTTCCTCCCTGCGCACGTGCTCGGCATCGGATCGTTCCAGTTCCTGAATTCTCTTCTTCAGGATGGATATCTCTTTGACCAGTTCGGCTTCTCTTCCGGATGGATCGTCCATCAGGCCTCCCTATGGTGGTAAACGACGCAACAACAAACCAGAGAATTGTCCCACGCACGAAACAGTCAACCTGCGAACCGCGGGCACACACCTTTCATTGTATACAAAGCAAGTTCGAGATGTAGCCCTCACTACATATTATATCGGATAATTCCTGCATATGGTTTAGAAAAAAAACACCCCGGGAACTCCGTTATCGTCCACCGAAGACCACTATGAGTCTCCAGCGGGCCAACCTTCCTGTGCCGCCTCGCAGCAGGCCTTGGGGACGGGAACAATCGGGGCGAAAACCAGGATTCGCCCGAAAAGCGGGGCAAGGGACCAAAGAGCCGTCGTCATCATAATTCCTCTGCATTATCCGGACTGGTGTAGTATACTTTTAGTGATAGAAGGAATCTTAGGGGCGACAATGAGAGAAGATGAGAATGCGAGCAGGGAACAGCTTCTTCATGAACTTTCGAAACTCCGTGACCGGGTTTCCGAACTCGAAGGCCTGGAAATCGCCCATAAGAGGCAGGAGGGCAGATTAAGGGAGAGCGAAGAACGTTTCCAGACGCTTTTCAGGCATCACCACGCCGTGATGCTGCTGATCGAGCCCGATTCAGGAAAGATCGTCGATGCCAACGATGGGGCCTCCCGGTTCTATGGTTATACGCGGGATCAGCTTCTTTCCATGAATATCAGCGTCATCAACCGGTCGGATCCCTCGGAGATAGCCCGGAAGAGCCAAAGTGCCAAGAAGGGGGAACGTAATTACTTTGTGTTTCCCCATCGCCTGGCGGGCGGGGAGGTGAAGACGGTGGAAGTGCATTCCACCCCCATCGATGTGCAAGGACAGACATTGCTGTTTTCCATCATTCATGACATCACGGATCGAAAGAAGGCGGAAGAGGAGCTTCGGGGCTATCAGGAGCGGCTTGAGGCTTTGGTCAAGGAACGCACCGCCGAGCTTGAAAGAAAGAATGAATTGCTTACCCTGGAGATTGCCGAGCGCAAGCAGGCTGAGATTGCACTCCAGATCAGCGAAGGGAAACAGGGGCAGCTTGCGTACGAACTTGAAACCATCATCGACAGTTTTCCCGGCCCGATCTTTTACAAGGACGCGGAGAACAACTTCTTAAGGGTAAACAGGTACCTGGAAGAGATGCACCACCTGGCAAAAGACCAGTTGGAGGGGAAGAGTCTCTTTGACCTCTACCCCGCGGATTTGGCGCAGGCATACTGGGACGACGACATGGAGGTTATCCGAAGCGGAAAGTCAAAGCTGAACATTGAAGAGGCCTGGAGCACACCCGAAGGGCCGAAATGGGTGTTGACTTTCAAGATTCCTTTTCTCGATAAGACGGGCAAGATTGTAGGTGTGATCGGCATCTCTCAAAATATCACCAAGAGAAAGAAGGCGGAAGAGGACCGGGAAAAACTTATTGTCGAGATCAGAGAGGCGCTCTCAAAGATCAAGACCCTGAGCGGCCTGCTCCCCATATGCTCTTCCTGTAAGAAGATACGCAACGACAGGGGGTACTGGGAGCATATCGAGATTTACATAAGAGACCATTCGGAAGCGGATTTCACCCACGGCATTTGTCCTGAGTGTGCGGAAAAACTTTACCCCGAATATCACAAGAAAAAGTGAGTCCCGGCCATGTTCCAGAGGGAGGTCGGACGGGAAGCGGGACGCCGACCGTCACGGACTATTACCTCAGGTGTTGCCTTTTCCCATCTCGTGTATATATTACGATAAAAGAGCGTTGCATGCCCAAGGTCCGACAGGGCGTCAATGTCTGTGTATCATCGGCCCCTCAGAGGTGCGAGTAGGTGGCGAACCGGGTAATCCGGTCGAAGAAAAGCCCTTTTCTGCGGTACCTGGAATCCTACGACCTCCGCGCGTCCCTGGTTGACCTGAAACTCATTTTCCGACAGACCCGTGACTGCTGCTCTCTTTTTCAACGGCACGGTAATCGAGGAGGGTAAGAAAAATGAAGAAGGTAGCCGGGGCGGGATCGGGGAACGGGAAAGTCCCCATGGGATTTACCCGTGAGACGTTTCCGCGGGGCATTCACATGTGCTACATATACAGCGATGAAGTCGAGCGAAACAAGACCATCCTCCAATTCCTCGAGAGCGGGCTGGCAAACGGAGAAAAGGCGGCTTACTTCGCCGACGTGCCATCCATACCCGAACTGGAGAGATACGGGGATGCCCTGGGTCTCACCAGGCTCTGCGAGAAACACGGAGAGCGCTTCTGTCTGGCGACAACCCGTGATGTGTATTATCCCGACGGGACATTCGTACCCGACGAGATGCTCGACAGGCTGGACACGTTCTACACGGAAAGTATCCAGGAGGGGTTCACGGGGGTGAGGGTGGTGGGGGAGGCTTCCTGGTTGGCCGGGGGCGTGCCGGGCTCTTCCCGGTTCATGGAGTACGAAGCCCGCGTCAACAATCTGAAATGCCCTGTCAACGCGATCTGCCTGTATGATGCACACCTCTTTGACGGCGCGACGCTGCGTGACGTATTGGCCGTCCATCCCATGATAGTCGTCCAAAAACAGATAGTCAAGAATCCCTACTACATAAAGTCCGCCTGGCTCTTGAGGAAATACCTGGGACTCGATCGGGGTTGAAACATACCCGGGCTTGCCCGCCATGGCGGGGGTCGAAAAAGCCCGTTCTTCTATCGACAACTGATCGGGCGGGGTTCCATGACCCCGATACCCGCACGGTCTTTCCGGCAAGGGCCGTATGACACGAAGCCCGGTCAGTCCTTGTCCGGCGCAGGCGCCTGACCCCGCTCTTCCTTTGGGACGATGAGGCCTTCCGACACCCGGTGCAGGGCATCGAGGAATCGGGCATAAAGCCCTTCTTCCTGTTCCTTGCCCAGGGCTGTTTCCGCGTCCCGGAGCCCGTGCAACTCGCGAAGCATTTCCGGACTGAGACCGAACTGGTGGGCGAAGGCCTCGATGATGTTCTTCTCGCTCCCGTAATTGCCGCCTCTCGCGGACAACAGGATTTCGAGGGTTTCGAAGAAGCGCTTCGCCTGTTGGGCCATGATGGCGGTGAGTTGCTGCCCGTTGTTCACAAGGTAATGACGCCGCATTCTGAGCAACATATTCATGAGGCGCTGGCGGATACGGAGAAGGGCATAGTCCGTTTTCACTTCCAGGTCCGCCAGGAAGTCTATTCCATAAAGGAGTCTGTACCGGTTCTTCATGGCCATATACTTGAGCGGAAAGATATCGACGGTGGCACGGACGTCCTCCTCGGTGAGAAAGAAGGGCGCAAGGCTTCCCTTCCGTCCTCGCGCCACAGGCTCAACAAGCTCCTTTAAGGCGGAGAGGTCGATCCGGTCGACGAGGATGAGCAGGTTCACGTCGCTCCTGCCCGGACGATAGGCTTCCGACGTTGCGCTTCCGTACAGGATTGCCGACTTGACGGACCCGTGCGGGAGGCCCCTCAGTGCGGAGAGAAGTTCCTCCAGGGCACCCCTTTCCTCTTCTCCCAGCTTCGTTCCTGTCAGTGCGCCATCACGTAATGAATTCATTTTTTCCCTCTCTTGTGTCACGGATAATCACCCGCAACCCCCGTTCGCCGCGGCCCGGGGCACGTTCTCCTCCCTCCGGCGGGCCAACCAGCATCCCGGATCGGCGCAAAACGGTGAGCCGGTCATGGCGTGGGACAGGCATCTAAGCCCGCCCCGGCAGACTTCTGCGTAAAAACATTCCCCACAGCCCTCGGCGATCCGGTCCCTCTCCCGGAGGCTCACGAGGAAATCACTTTCGCCATACAGCCGGGCAAGGGGGGCGCTCATGACATTCCCTATGGGAACCGCCATTCTTCTGCACGGGTAGAGGGTGCCGTCCGCCCCAAGGGCGAGAAGGGTGCCTCCTGCCCCGCAGCGATAGGGCTCACCCCCGCCCACGATGAACTGGAGAGCGCGGCCCATGGCTATCTCCGTGTGTCCAAGCCATGATCTTTCCGCCTTTTCTCTGGCCTTTTGCAGTATTTCAAAAAACTCTTTTGTCTCTTCGGGAGAAAGGGCCTTATCCGCCATGGCGGCGCCTCCGCCTGCGGGAATCAAGCGGTCCGCCCACACCCGCGCCACGCCGAGCTTGGTCCCTGCGTCGGCCACTTCTTTGAATTCCCGGTAGTTATCCTTGTGCGCCGTGAAAGAGATGTAGGCCCTCAACTTCTCTTTGCGTAAACAATCCACGCCGCGGAGGACCCGTTCAAAATCTCCCTTTCCCCTTATCCTGTCATGGGTGGTCTTTCCGCCCTCCATGCTGACCTGAACGAAGGCCGGTTTCAACACCCTGAGACGGACTGCCGTTGCCTTGTCCAGAAAACTGCCGTTGCACAGGATCGCAAAGCTGAAGGTATCCCTGTGAGCCGACAGGGCCTCGAGGAAGGGAATAAAGTCTTCCCTCATGAAAGGTTCGCCGCCCGTGACATTGATGTGTCCCCGCCTGATAGCCCGGGCCGCAAGGAGTTGCCTGTATTGTTCCACGACTTCGAGGAGTTCGCCGAACTTCAGCTCGGGGCCGGAATAGGTTTCCTGGTAACAGTGGCTGCACCGAAGATTGCAGCGATCCGTGACGTGCCATTGAAGGAGCAGCCTTCCCGGCCTTACGGGTCTTTTTCCCTTGTCTTTCATCACCCGGTCCTGGTAGTCTCTCAGCCACCGCATCCGCCGCACCCTCCTCCGCACCCTCCTCCGCATCCGCCGCCGCCGCAACCACTTCCCCCGCAACCGCCCCCTCCGACGGAGTCGCCCGACGTCCATCCGCTGCACCCTCCGCAGGACCAGCCTGAGGGCCTGTGGAAAGCCGCCTGGTATGCCCCGTATCCGTGGGCAGCCCCGAGGACCGCGGGACCGAACACGGCAACGGCGAAGGCCGGGTCTATCCCCGTCAGGGCGCCTCTTTTTGCCTTCTCCCTGACCCACCCGAAATCCGTGGCCAGTTTATCGAGGTACTTCTTCCCGAGGCACGAGATCTGTGACCACGGTCTGAGTGACAGGGCAAGAACGACCACGGATGCGATCAATAAGAGAAAGAGAAGGGACACGGGTTTTCCCCGTGCCAAGCCTAAGTGTATCTTGATCAAGCCGGGCAGGAGCATCACCACCAGGACCGCCGCCGAGACAAGGCGGCCCCTCGTCATATCGGGACCGGTCTTCATGAGGCGCAGTTCCGTCAACTCCCGCGCCGCCAACCGGAGGTGGGGATCCAGGTTTTCCTTCAATTCCGCCGACCGGAAAAGTTCGGATGATTTCCTCTTCCTGTCCAGGAACCGGTAAATTATGCGTGTCTCGGGTTTGAGGCTTCTCATCTTCATGGACAGTTCAATCTTTCCCGCTCCCCCTTGTGTGAGGGTTACGCCGGCGCCCGCCCCGCTTACCACGACCAGGCCTTTGTGCCAGAGTTGGAAGACCGCCGACCTGATGACGCCGGGATAACCTGCCCTGAGGTAAGACAAGGATATCGGATCCAGACGGGTAAGGTCCGGCATGGGATACTCCAGGCTGCTGTCCGCGCGAAGCCGCCATCGGCCTATCAGGACGCAGAGCGCAACAAACCCCGCGTAATAAAAAAGAAACAAGGGACCCGGTATCAGCCTGATCATTTCAATCACGAATGTTCCTCGCACCGCTTATTAAGAACGTCCCGAAGGTATGTCCACTGTATCGATTATCACTTGTGATGCGGGATGTCCAGAGAAATCCACCGTGCCCTTTGCACCTGCGCGCCCCTTCCCGCTTGTCGCCGGTTAGGTTTCGTCGGATCGGGCGAGAAAGGGCATCCCCTGTGTAATCGGCAAGAATTCGATAGGCCTTGACAAATCCGCGCAGGGGGAATAAGTTTAATACTGACCGTACGGTATTCATGGGAGGTTTTAGTGAAGAGAGCGGGTGGTATAGAGACAGAGGAGAAGATCATACAGGCAGCCCTGGAACTTTTCGTGCGTAAAGGGTATCACGGTACGTCCATCACCGACATCATGAACAAGGTTGGGCTATCCAAGGGCTCCCTGTATGCCCACTTCAAGAGTAAAGGGGAACTCCTGCTGCGGATTATCGATGGATACAAGGTAAGATACCTTGACGAGATGACTCGCCTTGCGAAGGATGGTGAAGGAGATGCCCTCGACAAGCTCCACCAGTGCATCAGCTTCAGCGCCCGATTCGCGGCCGAGCACCAGAGCCTGTGCGGATTCCTGATATGCATCACCACAGAGCTGAAGGCGGATATTGAGTTCGAGCCGGTGCTCAAGGCCGTCAACCACCACTACCAGAGACTGTTCAGCGGGATCATACGCCAGGGGATTACTCAGGGTGTAGTGGACAAAGGAACAGACCCGGGTATGGCCGCTTTGACTTTCATGGCTCTCCATGGCGGAATGCTGCATCAATGGGCTCTTAACCGGAATATGATCGATGCGGGGGAGTATGTGAGAACCTTCCGAAAGACGTTCATTTACGGCCTGGCAAGCGATAAGGGAAGGAATATGTGCGATGAAAGGACATGGCGATCGAGGTGAGGCTGTCCGGTCCCGGGGCCGTTTAAGTAATCGGCATCAAACCGGGGGATGGTTCGCCAATCTCCACCGGATATTTTCTCATACTTGTAGTTGAAAAGGGCCCTCATTTCAAGGATAATGAATATTCACCATACTATTCGCAATATTCATTCTGCCGCCCGGATAGTTCATGCGGCAGCCGCCTTGGGAGGTAACCGTGGCGCCAACAGGGCACAACGAAGGGAAAGATGGAGACGTAACGATGAAACGCGAGATACAGGAAATGGTGGACCGGGAGACGCGAGCCTGGAATATGGGGGACGCGGAGGCCCTCGTATCCCTCTTTCACCCCGACATGGTGTGGCCCTGGCCGTCCAATCCTTATGCCCATGACCCTGTAACATGGGTCTTCCCGCAAGGGCGTTTCAATCGTGAGAGGTGGAAACAGGGTTGGCAAGAGCTTTTCCGGACATATGAGTTGGTGCGCAACCAACGGACCACGGTGCAGATTGTCATTTCGGCCGAGGGCGACGGAGCTTTCGCGGTTGTGGACGTGGATACACTGTGGCGGCACAAAGAGACGGGAGAGGATTTTCACTGGAAAGGGAGGGCTTGCAAGGGCTACACCCTGGTCGGCAACGAGTGGAAGCTCATCTATCACACGGGACTTCTCGACTACGAACACAAACACATAACCCCTTGGCCTTCGGCGCGAAGCGGGCCTTGACATCCCCGTCCCACAACATTCAGCAGTGACAATCGGTCTGAAGCCGGAAACGGCGTGCGCCACGGGAGCGACAGAGGGCCCCGGGAAACTTTCTTTGACGGAGTGTAACCTTATGGCGGCCCCGTCCGACATGTTCTTTATAGTTGCGGGCGTGTGCTTCGGGTGATGGGCCACGCAATAGCCGGGGCTCCGGGCGCGGGAAGGAAGGGTTGATTACGCCGGGGCCGGGATAGAACCAAAAGGGGGGAAAATGAAGAAAGATGTAGCGGCAGTCTGTTTCGCCTCCGTGAAGCTGTTTGTTCTTGCCCTTCTCATTATGGGCATGTCGGGAACGGCGGTTTTTGCGGCTACCTACACCATATCAGGCACCATAAAAGCATCGGGCACAGGGCTCGCGGGTGTCACCGTTGCCCTTTCAGGTACGGCAAGCTCCTCCACCACCACGGACAGCAGCGGCGCGTACAGTTTTTCGGGCCTGTCGAAGGGCAGCTATACCGTGACGCCGACCATGGACAAGTACACATTCAGTCCCGCGAAGAAGACAGTGACCATCAATTCTTCGGATTCCAAGGGAAACAACTTCACCGCCAAGTCCTCGGTCCACGTCTTATCGGGCACCATAAAGGCATCGGGCACAGGGCTCGCGGGTGTCACCGTTGCCCTTTCAGGTACGGCAAGCTCCTCCACGACCACGGACAGCAGCGGCGCGTACAGTTTTTCGGGCCTGTCGAAGGGCAGCTATACCGTGACGCCGACCATGGGCGGATACACATTCAGTCCCGTGAAGAAAACGGTGACCATCAATTCTTCGGATTCCAAGGGAAACAACTTCACCGCCAAGTCCTCGGTCCACATCATATCAGGCACCATCAAGGCATCGGGCACAGGGCTCGCGGGTGTCACCGTTGCCCTTTCAGGTACGGCAAGCTCCTCCACCACCACCACGGACAGCAGCGGCGCGTACAGTTTTTCGGGCCTATCGAAGGGCAGCTATACCGTGACGCCGACCATGGGCGGATACACATTCAGTCCCGTGAAGAAGACGGTGAACATCAATTCTTCGGATTCCAAGGGAAACAACTTCACCGCCAAATGGAAAGTGACGGCATATTATCAAAACGGCGGAACGGCGGTAAAGACCGGTCAGGCCTATGGATCGACCACAGACGATGAGTCGGGCGTGGAAGTGATCAATTCCGGCGTGTTGAACCTTTCCTACTCCACGGTTACCACGAAGGGCAACACGTCCTCCCCCGATGACAGCAGCTTCTACGGTCTCAATGCCGGTGTTCTCGCCACATCCGCGAGCGCCATCAACCTCTCGAATGTCACCGTCTCCACCACGGGCATAGGGGCCAACGGCGTCTTTGCCACAGGGGAGGGAACGACGATCACCCTCGACAATGTGACCATAAACTGCACGGGTCAGTTGGGCCACGGCGTCGATGCCACTCTTGGCGGCACGCTTATCCTCAATGACGTGGATATCACTACCGGGCCCGGGGCAAATTCAGCGGCCATCGCCACGGACCGGGGGAGCGGCACCATCACCGTGACAGGGGGCACCATGACCACCTCCGGGACCGATGCGCCCGGTATCTATTCCACGGGAGTCATCACCGTTACGGGCTCCGCCATCAGCGCCACCGAATCGGAGGCCGCCGTCATTGAAGGGTCAAACTCTATTGTCCTCACCAATACGACCCTCTCCGGAGGAAAGAAGCGGGGAGTCATGATCTACCAGAGTATGTCCGGCGATGCCGACGGTTCGGAAGGCACTTTCACCATGACCGGAGGCTCCCTGTCCGCCTCCGTGGGTCCCCTCTTTTACGTCACCAACGCCACGGGGACAATCTCTCTTGCGGACGTTGCGGCATCGGCCGCTTCCGGCACCCTTATCAACGCGGCCGCCGACACCTGGGGCACAAGCGGCAGTAACGGCGGGACAGTGGTGTTTACGGGCACAAGCCAGGTCCTGAGCGGCAATATTGTTGCCGACAACATCAGTTCCGTAGCCCTCACCCTGCAAACGGCATCCTCGCTCCAGGGCACGATCAACGCGGGGGATACTGCCAAGGCAGTAAATGTTACCCTGGATTCCACGAGCAGTTGGACGGTGACGGCAAATTCCTATATCACCTGTCTCTCTGATACGGACGGAATCTCCGGCACCGCCGTCAACAACGTGCACGCCTCCTCCGGCATCACGGTTTACTACAGCAACGCTTCCTGCGCCGCCCTCGGCGGAAAGACATACACCCTGAACGGCGGTGGTTCCCTGGTGCCGCGATGACGCTGTCGGGAAACAGGCCGAAAGACCGCGAGGCAACCAGGCGGCACCATCCCGGCTGACCTCGCGTCGGCGGCAGGGTCCGGGCAACAATGTCTGTAATGGAAAGAAACCGGGGCTGGAAAGAGGAAAATGAGCGCCATTAGCCGGGAATGATGATTATGGGGGAGGATGACAGGGGTGACCGTAAATAAGGCGATAGCTTTGCCATGCCCGTCAGAAGGGCTGCGGACTGTGAGTTATCTACCTGTTTAGGGTCATCCCGAAGGCTCCTTCGACCCGAGCGGGAAATGCGCATGGATTACCGTGCCTTTACCGGGTTGAGACACAAGTTCCAGGTGTCCTCCCGCAAGGGAGGCGCGCTCTTTCATGCCAAGCAAGCCGAAACTCTCCCCCTTCAATGCCTTCATGTGGGTATCGTCGATGTTAAATCCCTTTCCATCATCCCTCACGGTGAGGTGAAGTTCTTCGCTCAGCTTTTCAAGATCGACATACACCATCTTCGCGTGGGAGTGCCGTGCAACGTTCGTGAGCGCTTCCTGGGTAATTCGGAAACACGTCAACTCGAGGATAGGAGAAAATCGTTCCTCCGTGAAGTCCGCATGGAATACCACTCTGAATCCCACCCTGGCGGACAGCCAGTTCACATACCAGTCCAACGCCGCGGTCAGGCCAAAATCGTCGAGGATAGAAGGGCGAAGCTCGATGGAAAGGTTGCGCACCTTGTTTATCAGTTCCGTCACCGTGGGTGTGCTTTCGCGCACCAGGGTGAGCGCCGACTCCAGGCTATCGGAACGTTCCGTCCGTTTAAGGTCGATCCTGAGTGCGGTGAGGGCCTGACCTATTTCATCGTGGAGTTCGCGCGCGATGTAGCGGCGTTCCGTCTCCTGTATCTCGAGGAGGCGGTGCGACAGGGTCCTCAACTGTTCCATGGTGCGCTGCAGCGTTTCCTCCATGATCTTTTTCTCCGTCACATCCTCGACAATCCCGTCCAGGTGATGAGGAACCCCGTTCTCGTCACGGATCATGCTCAGCGTGAGGTGGCCTACCCATTTCCGGCCATCTTTACGGAGGTATTCATGCTCACATATTATCCGCGCGCCCTTTTTCCCTGTGCGCTGTAAAGTCTTCGCGTTCTCCTGCAGGTCGGCGCACATCCGGGCAGCGATGTCGGCGGCGGAGCCGATTGCATCCCGTGGCGATCCGTACCCCAAAATACGGGCAAAAGCAGGGTTCATCCTGGTAAACCCGCCTTCAAGGGTAGACTGAAAGATACCCAGGGGAGAATTTTCAAATATACTGCGGTATCTTTCTTCGCTCCTTCTGAGCGCCGCTTCGGCCTGCTTGCGGTCAGTGATGTCCATTCCGAAGGATATTATGCCGACGAACTTGCCGCCATGCCGGAGGGCACTGTTCCTCCACGAGATTATCCGCTCTTCGCCGGACTTCGTCTTTATGGGGTTCTCAAAGGTATTGATAATCGAACCCGCTGAACCCGCGTTTTTCAGCCTGTCGAATTCATCTGCTACGCGCAAACCCGTTGCCCTGGAAATAAACAGCTCAACCCAACTCTTTCCTATAACCTCATCCGCGCGGTAACCGGTCATCTTTTCCCCTGCTTCGTTGAGGAGGGTGATTCTCCCGACGGTATCCAGCCCGACAATGAGGACGTTTGCCGAGTTAATGAGGTTTTCCGTATAATCTTTTGCCTCCCTCAGCGCCTCTTCGGCCTGTTTACGGTCAGTGACGTCGCGTATGGACTCGATAGCCCCGATGATGTCTCCCGATTCATCCCGAAGGGGGCTTGCCTTGCACCACAGCGTCCTCTTCCGCCCGCGCATGTGCGGCACGTCCCTTTCGGCATAGAAGGTACCGTTGTCTTTATTGATGAATGAATACCTCTTTGCGATATCGTCATCCCAGGAGAAGGGCAGGTCCACGAGGATGGGGCATCTCTCCTGGTAAAGGGCTACGCCGTATTCATAGTCGCCTTTGCCCAGCATCGTTTCCGCGGAAAAACCGGTCATCTCTTCGATGGCCCTGTTCCATGTAATAATTTTGCCTTCAAGGTTTATCGCAAAGGTAGCGTCCGGAAGAAACTCGATAATGCCGGAAAGACGATTCTCCGACTGCTTCACCGCTTCCTCCGCCCGCTTGCGGGCAGTGATATCCTGGCACGTACCTTCGATGTGCAGTATATTGCCCTCGTCGTCCCGCGCAAGGCGCATGTTGAGCATGCCCCAGATAATGCTTCCGTTTCTGTGGCGGCACCGCACCTCGTAGTTTCTCACAAAACCATGTTTCTGCAACAGGGTAAACATCGTATCGCGGTCCTCAGGGTTTGTGTAAAGCTGAGACCCCGTATCCGTGATGGCGGCTATTAATTCTTCCGGTGACTCATAACCGAGCATCCGGGCGGCAGCGGTATTTGCCCGAAGAAAACGGCCTTCGGGGGTGGTGACGAATATGCCTTCGACGGCGTTCTCAAATATGGTCCTGAAACGCTCTTCACTCTTGTGGAGCGCCTCCTCCACCCACTTACGTTCCGTAACGTCCGTCACCTGGGTCAGGAAGAAATCCTTATCACCGATAGTGATCTTCGAAGAATTGAACAAACCGTATCTCGGCTCGCCTCCCTTTACATGCATCTGCAACTCCAGGTTTTCCACGAACCCCTTTCGGCGGTATTCGTCAAGAAATATCGCCCGGTCTTCGGCGGTGATATAACCGGCGCCGACGGACGTATTGTCTATGAGTTCTTCCCGTTTCAGGCCCATGACCTTCGCGAACGCTTCATTGACCTCAACGTACCGTCCGTCCTTCATGACCGTTATAGCCATGGGAATCGGACTCTTCAGGAAAAATGTGGCAAACTTCTCCTCGCTTTCTATGGTTGTCTTTTCGAGTTCTTTGATTCTCTGTTCCAGGTCATGATAGGTGGGTTTTTCGTTCACGGACAAGAGACCTCCTTCTGTTCACAAAATGGGGTGCATCTGAAGGGATTTCTCGGCCATTTTCTTCTTGTCGAAAGCATACACCTTCTCTCATAACAAGGCGCTTTCTGTGATAAAAAAACTATAGGCGGAATGACCCCTTAAGTCAAATCAATAATTGGGCATCCATACCGGTCTGCGGTATTCAGGCAACCCTGAACAAGAAAAGACTTGACCTGCCTACCGCTTCATAGTGCAGAATATCTTCCAGGAGGTACGATATGGCTCCATCAACCGGCAAGAACCATCACGGAGGCGGCTTTCTCACAGACGAATCGGGACCGACGACGTTTCCCATGTCCATCGGCCGACTGGCAGGAGCCTTTGGACTCGCGCGAAGCACCCTTCTTTATTATGATGCCATCGGCATTCTTCACCCATCGGAACGAAGCGGGGCGAATTACCGGCGATACACACGGGAAGACCATCGCAAACTGGAATTGATCTGCATGTACCGTCAAATCGGGCTTCCCATGGCATCCATCAGGGATATCCTCCAGGCGTCGCAGCACGTGGTCAGGGACATCCTGGAGAAACGTCTCATGGACCTCGCGGGGGAAATCGTGAAACTCCGGGAACAGCAGCAAGTGATCATCCGCATGCTGGCCGATCCGTCCCTGCGGGACCGGATCCCCTTCATGGACAAGGGAGGTTGGATTGCCCTCCTGCGAGCCGCCGGTCTCGACGACGACGGCATGGAGAGATGGCATCGGGAATTCGAGCGGTTTTCTCCCCGACTCCATCAGGAATTTCTCGAAGGACTGGGCATTGCCCATAGCGAGATCGAGGAAATCCGCGAGCAGTCAAGGCGGTCGGGGCCCTGACCGCTCGACGGGAGCCGCTAACGCTTACAGCACAAAGAAGGTCCAGATCAACGCCGCAGCGCCGGTCAGGATCACGCCTGCCACCACGATCCAGGTCAGGTGCCTTGAGCTAAGGCGCCTTCCCCGCGGGGGGTGCGCGTGTTTCTCTTTCTCCCGTTCTCTCTCTTGTCGATGGGACAGATCGCCTTCGTGGTTCATATCATCTCCTTAGTCCCCCATGAGAGCCGTCTCTGCCATAGCCTCCAGGTTCCCTTAATTAAGCGTGATTGTTGCGCCCGGCCCCTTTTGCATAACATGCCGACGCACTCTCCATAGTTGCCGCCCGGAATCACTCTACCTCCCTCCGTCAGGTCTCCCCTGCGGCTGTTGGTGTTGCTGTCCCTGGTGTTGCTGCCCCTGAGGCGGTCTCTGAGGCTGCTGCCCCTGAGGCTGCCTTTGAGGCTGCTGAGCCTGGGGCGGTCTCTGAGGCTGAGTCTGTGGTGGTCTTTGAGGCTGAGCCTGAGGTTGGACCTGAGGCGGTCTTTGAGGTTGCTGAGCCTGAGGCGGTCTTTGAGGTTGCTGAGCCTGGGGCGGTCTCTGAGGCTGAGTCTGTGGTGGTCTTTGAGGCTGAGCCTGAGGTTGGACCTGAGGCGGTCTTTGAGGTTGCTGAGCCTGAGGCGGTCTCTGAGGTTGAGCCTGTGGTTGGACCTGAGGCTGCCTTTGAGGTTGCTGAGCCTGGGGCGGTCTCTGAGGCTGAGTCTGTGGTTGGACCTGAGGCTGGGACGGTCTCTGAGGTTGCTGAGCCTGAGGCGGTCTTTGAGGCTGAGTCTGTGGTTGGACCTGAGGCTGATTACCCTGAGGCTGCCTTTGAGGGTGTTGTCCCTGGGGCTGCCTTTGAGGCTGATTACCCTGAGGCTGAACCTGGGGCTGTCCCTGAGGTTTATGTCCTTGTGGCTGTCCCTGAGGCTGATGTCCCTGGGGTGGCCTTTGAGGGTGTTGTCCCTGAGGCTGTCCCTGGAATTGTCCCTGAGGCTGGTGTCCTTGTGGCGGACGTCCCTGAGGCTGGTGTCCTTGTGGCGGACGTCCCTGAGGCTGGTGCCCCTGGAATTGTCCCTGAGGCTGGTGTCGCTGAATATCGGGCCTCTGTCGATATTCCTGCTCCCTTTGCAGCCTTAGTTCCTGTCTCTGTTGTTGCGGCCGAGGGCGATAACCCTGGACACCCCAGGTTCCTTGCCTTTCCCAATGTCGGTCATTATGCCAGCTCCGCCAGTTGTGCTCAAGCTGCCGGTTAGGAATCCGTTCATAATTCCACCGGTGCCCATACCAATCATGGCTTCTGTAGTGTCCTCTCCAACCCGGGTCTACATCGAAATAGAAAGTCGGAACCCGGTTATAATAACCCCAGCCCCTATTGTAATGGGGCGAACGATACCAGCGACCTTCCCATAGACGCCACCAGAAACCGTTCCAGAAAAACAGGTCTGCGTCTACATCAGGCGCAACATACACGCCGCTCGCGTCGGGCACTACTATCACGTCCGGAGGTGCTTGAATTGCGATCGGCGGCGGCAAAGGAGCAGGTACTCCGGCTCCGGACCCCCCCGTCCCTTGTACGCCCGTTGCGGCCGGCGGCAATTCCTGTGCGGGAGTTGTCGCTGCCGTCGGTTCCTGGGCCGGAATCCCCCCTGCCGTCGGTTCCTGGGCGGGAGTCCCTGCTGCCGCTGGGTCCTGTGCGGGTGTTTCCGCGGGTTTCGCCGGCTCCTGCGATCGGTTGCAGCCGATCAAGGTAAAGGTCGCAAGCAACGTCGCCGCTGCAAATAACACTATTAACTTCTTCATGTAATTTCCCCTCCTTATCTCTTTCTGTCTCTTTGGTGAAGGCTTTGTTCTCGCGCCAAACCGGTGCGAGAAGCAAAATACCGTCACCCGATCCGGCGGGACGGGCGAACGAAAACCCTTTACAGTATCCCTTTCATCTCTACAAAGGATCGGCGCGGGGTCAAGGGGGAGGGACATTTTTTCATCCAGTGTATTCTCATTCACCGGACCACTGAGCCAGCCTTTCCGACTGCCGTCTCCTTATACTGTATTATCAGAAATATGCCGTCAAATTACAACAATTATTGTGTTCGGGCTTTTTGCGGAAAGGCCGCGGTGGAACCCGAAGGGGCCCTCGGAGAGGGAACTTGAGAAACTACCCGTTCCTGACCCTCCATATAATCTCGTGGACAGCATCCGACCAGCCGAGGGGCATGAAATGCACTCCCTGGACCATAGGGGCAATCTCCCTGACCAGACGCGCCGTCATCTCGATGGCCTTTTCTTTTCTTTCCCCCGTAGGCACAGAGCCTATCTCCCCGATAAAGGGGTCCGGAACCGTGATCCCCGAAACGTGAACATTCATGCACGAGACCATCTCGGGAGACTTTATGATCACCACGCCATGAGGATACCCGACCCATGACAGGCGGAAAAATATGCTGGTCCGCATGGGGTTAATCGGGTTAATATGGTACTATACGTCCTAATTTGACATCCCATGGGTAAGGAGAAGAGACTCTATGGAAAATAACGATAACAGAAAAGCGTTCAGCGGATGTGCCCTATGCTACCATAGCTGCGGAGTAGAGGTGACTGTAGAGGAAGGAAGGGTCGTAAAGGTTCAGGGCCAGGAATCCCATCCTGTAAACAAGGGAAAGTTGTGCCCCAAAGGGGAGGCAATAATCGAGCATCTGTATCACCCTGACCGACTCAAATACCCCCTGAAGAAGGTGAATGGAGCATGGAAGAGAATATCGTGGGACCAGGCTATTTCCGAGATAGGGGCGAAGCTCAATGAGTTGAAGGAGAAGTACGGTCCGTCCGTTCTCGCCTTCTTCTGCGGTTCCATCGGCGTCGAGAACCTCGAAATGATCTCCCTCACCCACCGGTTCAAGGCCGCCTTCGGTTCCCCGAACTTTTTCTCCGTGGAGAGCATCTGCTACAGGATGAGGATTCGGGCCAGGCAAATTACTTTCGGGAAGTACCCGGTGGAAGAGATGGATTCAAACCTTTATATCCTGTGGGGTCACAACCCCGCGGCCTCGGATTTCCCCCTCTCGCTGGCCATAGAAGAAAACATGAAGAAAGGCGCGAAGGTGATCGTCATCGACCCGAGGAAGATCCCCATCGCACAGAACGCGGAAATGTATATCCCCATAAGGCCCGGCACCGACGGCGCCCTGGCCCTCGCACTCATGCACGTCATTATCAACGAGGGTCTCTATGATGAGGAGTTTGTGGAGAAGTGGACCTTTGGATTCGACAAACTCGTTCCCCATGTCCAGCAGTATACGCCCGAATGGGCGGAAAAGATTACCTGGGTGAAGGCCGACGACATCAGGACCCTTGCTCGCCGCTTTGCAACGACCCGGGGGGCAAGCATCTTCCACGGCACCTGCACCCAGGACCAGTGCGCGAACGGCAGCCAGAACGACCGGGCCCTCGCGATCCTGCAGGTTCTCACAGGCAACATAAACGTCCCGGGAGGATGGGTCATAAGCCCGAGACTCCGGCTCAACGACGTGGGTCTTCCCTCCCCCGGCAAGCCCCTGGGAGCCGATGAGTATCCCCTCTTCTACGAACTGTGGGGAAGAACCAGCCCCTATGCGGTGATGAACATGGTCCCGGAGAGCACGCCGGACAAGCTCAGGGCCTTCATCGTGGCAGGCGGAAACCCCCTTGTAACCATGCCCGATTCCAATGCCTTGAGGGATGCCTTCCGGAAGCTCGATCTTGTGGTAGTCTACGAGCAGTTCATGACGGAGACAGCCGAGTTTGCCCATTACGTGCTGCCCGCCTCCAATCAGCTTGAGTTCTTTGGCCTTGCCTACAACTATAATGTATGCCACTGCGTCCCCTACCTCATGCTCCGGCCTGCGATAATAGGCCCGTATTACGAGTGCCGCTCCATTCGTGAAGTCTATACCGATCTCGCGAAGGAATGCGGGTTCGCCGACAAATTCCCCTGGAAGTCGGATGAGGAGGTGGTCGCTTTCGAACTCGAACCGTGCAGGCTCGATTTCAACGCCCTCATGGAGAAACCGGAAGGCGCCATTTATCAGGAAAAGGAATACACGGTGCGCCAGGGCTCCTTTTCGACGCCCACCGGCAAGATCGAGATATACAGTCAGGCCTTTGCCGATGCAGGGTTCGATCCGCTCCCCACGTACCGTGAACCCGACAAAAGCCCCCAGGGCTCGCGCTGGACGGAACTGGGAGAAAAGTATCCTCTCATCCTTTCTACGGGAACGCGGGACTTTTATTTCAACGGGAGCATGCTCCACAACATCAAATCCCTCCAGGTCCGGTCGCCTTTTCCCAAGGCCGAACTGGGGCCCGAAACCGCCGCCGGATACGGGGTGGCTCATGGGGACGATGTCATCGTGGAGACGGACCGGGGTTATGTGAAGATGAAGGCGAGCGTGGATAAGAATGTGGTTGAAGGCGTGGTGCTTGTGCCGCACGGGTGGCCGGGAGAGGGTAACTGCAATCTTCTCACGGACTGCAACTGCAGGGAGCCTATCATGGGATACCCCCAATGGAAGGGACTTCTTTGCAGTATCAGAAAGGCAGTGGATTAATCCGGCGAGGGCTCTATGAAGGATATCCTTTCTTTCAGTTTCGAGGAATAGGGCCGGATGGTGGAATCTCCTGCAACGAAGCCCACCCGGTAGCCATGGGAGCGATTTGCCCCGCCTGCAAAGGCGGGCTTCTCCCGTACCGGTCGGGGCAGACAGGCTCGGATGAAATGGTTCTGAGCCTTCTTGGGTAGCAAATTAGTACACCCTGGAGCCTATGGCGGAAGAGTATGGCTGAGGCGAAGCGCAGCGGAGAGGTCTTGATTATCCCCGAAAAAATGTTTATACCCAAGAGAGCCGGGTAATTCCGCCTCAAGGTCGCATTCCCTCAAACCCCGGGGCCCTGTAACCTTGTCCATGTCCCGGCCGACTGTATCTTGCAGCGGAGGCCTTATCCTCGGGACTCCATATGGACTGCGTCAACGAATGGCGGGACAGCCGAAAGGAGGGGGCCGTGACAGTCAATCGAAACAGGCTCTATGTAATCGTCATCGTCGCCTCCACGGTGGTCATCAGCTGCCTTCATTACACGACATCCTCCATCGCATGGCCGCTTCACAGCATTTACATGGACCTCTACTATATCCCCGTGCTTCTGGGCGCCCTGGTGTTCGGCCTCAAAGGGGCCGTCCTTACGTACCTTTCCGTGGTGATCCTTTATTTCCCCTATATCCTTTTTGTGTGGCACGCGAAAGCCATGTTTCTCGCCGAAGATGCCTTGCACGCCCTATTCTTCGGAGTCTTTGCATGTCTCGCGGGCGTCCTGGTCGACAGGGAAAAGAGGCACCTGGAGCAATTGGAAAAAGACGCGTACCTCTCGGCCCTGGGCCGCACCTCGGCGTCCGTGGCCCACGACCTCCGGAACTCTCTCACTGCCGTTACGGGCTTTGCCCGGCGTCTGTCGGAGAAGAAAGGGGATGGGGATACCGCAATAGAAGCAATTCTGAATGCAACCGGGACTATGCAGGCCATTGTAGACGGCACCCTCGATTTTGCGAGACCGCTCCAAATGAACCTTGAGGAGTCGGATATCCTTCCGGTTATCAGCCATGCGGTGGACACGTGCAAGGCGAAAGCGGAGCGTCATCAGGTGATTGTCTTCCTGGATATTCCTCCTGAGCCGGTGCGGACCGCCGTGGACGCGGCCCTCTTCATAAGGGCCCTCGTTAATCTCATAGACAACGCGATTGACGCCTCCGGGAAGGGCCGGACCGTCAAGGTCACGGTGAGCCCCGGGCCGGCGTCGGTGACTATCGCCATAGCCGATCATGGACCGGGGATGGACCGGACGACCCTCAAAAACATCTTCACGCCCTTCTACACCAGGAAAGCCAAGGGGACCGGGATCGGCATGGCAATAACCAAGAAGATCATCGATCACCATCAAGGCATCATCAGGATCCAGAGCAAGCCCGGACACGGCACGACCGTCACCATCGAGTTGCCCTCCCGCTCCCCGTGAAACTACAGCGAAACATCGATTGACCCAGTGAAATGTGGCGGCTACTCCCCTTCCACGTGCCGGAGGAACGCGCGGACTGTAGACAGGTATGGTCCGGGCTTCTCGATGTGGTGCTCATGGGACGCGTCTTCGAATACAACGACCTCCGATCCGGGGAGCATCGCGTGGTAATACTTGGCGGCCACCGGTGTGGCTTCGTCGTACCTGCCGACGGTAAAGAGAACGGGCGTCCTGATCCCTTTAAGGTGCTCCGCCCGCTCATAGTCACCGAGGGTTCCCGTCAAGGTGAATTCGCTCGGACCCCACATGTACTCGTAGACCGTCCGGCCGAGGCCCGCGAGGGTTCTTTCCATGCATTCCGGCCATGGGTAGAGGCGGCACAGGTGCCGCGCGTAATATGCCGTCACGGCGGCCTCATACCCGGGCGTCCCGAATGCCCCCGATGCCTCCCCTTCCCCTATCGCCTCCCGATGCTCCGCGGGGAGCTCCAGAAGGTATTTCCGCTGGTCGGCCGCAAAACGGGAAGCGCTTAAGACGGGAGAAGAGAGGACAAGGCTCGCGACCCCTTCCGAATGGCCTGCAAGCATGTAATCGACGGCAAGCATGGTGCCCCACGACTGGCCCATGATGTGGACCTTTGCGAGCCCCAGGGACTCGCGGACGCAGTGGAGTTCGTCCACGAAACGCTCCACGGTAAAGAGGGACACGTCTTCCGGCCTGTCCGAATTCCCGCACCCCAGTTGATCGTAAAAGATCACAGGCCGCTCGTCGCTCAAGGCCTCCAGGGGTTCCAGATAATCATGGGGTGCTCCGGGACCGCCGTGCAGGGTGAGGAAGGGAATCCCCCTTCTTCCTGCTCCCACGACCTTGAACCATACTCTTCCGCCTTTGACCGGAATATAACCTTCTTTCGCATGGAACATCGACGTTACCTCTCTCTTTCCTTATGCCCGCCCCTTAACTGCCCGGGGCAAGGCGTCGCAGGGCGCGCGTCGCGGTCCGTCCGAAATGCGCCCCCTCCTCTCCTGTATACCAGAATATGCGCGCCACCGCAACGGGCTCTGGCCCTGTCTCCCGGGAAACAAGGATGAATATCCCGGAGGAAGAGGCATACGGCGCGGCGTTGAAGGTCTGAAGCCGTCAATTTTCCGGAGCGGCCTCTTGACCGCCGACTTTCCCGAAACTTAAGCTACGGGTGTAGGGATAAAGATCATCGCAAAGGATACCTTCAGGAAAAACACGCAATCCTGTAGGTATCCGGACGATGTGAATCAGGGCTCCGGAGAAGGATGACAAGGTTGTAGGCGGGATTGGCACGCCACGAAGAGCGAGGACCGGGGCGCCACGGGATGGCCCTCCTCCCGGCGTGCACAAGATTTTGCAATCTTCAGCGGTTTATGCGATAACTTTAGGGTGAAGTTCCACGAAGCCTCCGTTGAGAAGCAGCCGCAGAAATTACCGTTTTTGTCGTCTCTTCGTAACTCCAGCTCCATGCACTTCAACATTCTAATAAAAAAGGGGAATACTACATGCCAAAAGGAACAGTAAAGTGGTTTAACGATGCAAAGGGTTTCGGCTTTATCACGCAGGATGACGGCAACGACGTGTTCGTTCACTATTCAGCAATCAAGGATTCCGGCTTCAAATCCCTGTCTGAAAACGACAAGGTGACCTTCGACGTAGTGAGCGGCCCCAAGGGTCCCGCGGCAGCGAACGTCGTAAAAGACTGAACAAAACAGGGCAGGTTTGGGCCCGTCCGAGCCTGCCTTTCTTTTCCCCGTACCCGATCAGCCTCTTGAGACGCCCATTACCCACGACACATTTCGCGTGCGGTCAATCGTCCCGGTTCTCAGGGCGGATCTTCCCCAGGCGCGGGAAATTCTTGCACTGCCGGCACAGGGTTTCTATTCTTGCCTTTGCCTTTTCTATAAGAATTCCATACCTTTCCGCCACGTGAATCAGGTTCGACACCTCCCCGCTGCATTCAAAACTGAACACGCGGTCACATGCGGCAAAACCGAACTCGTTCATAATACCCTCCTTTTCGACACCGGCGTCCGGGCCGTCATTCCTTGAAGCCGAACTTCTCCATGGCAAGGATATGGCCGGTAACTACGTTCACCGTTCATAGCACCCCTTCTCTTCCGGGTCGAGGGCCGAACCGCCATCCCCGCCGCGCTCGTGCCCGGGGCGGTTGGTTTTCCCTTTAAGAAGATAGCCCCCGTAAGGGCCGACGTTACATAAATCACGGAAGTCACCGCCTGGATCGGTATTACGGACTCGCCGTCCATGCCGCCCGCGTATGCGATCTTCTTTGTCTTGCCTGCAAACACGAAGTGACCACAGCTTCAGAAGAGAGCCCGCTTCCTGCAGCCGTGGCGATTTGCGACCTCACTTTTACTTCGGTCTCCACCAGGGGCCGGCCGAACCCCGTGGAAAAGATACTCGTGGCGTCGCTGCGGTGCATATTCCTGATAAGGTCTTTACAAAATTCCACACGGTCCTTTTCAAAGACGAGTACGTTCGTCGAACTTCCGGGATGGTAGAGGCTCTTCGGCCGGCCCGCGCGAAGAAACATCCCTTTCGTAATCCACTGGGGGTAGTTGTAGCGATGCTCGCAGTAACACTGCTCGATGTCGCCTATAAGGAGGGCTGCCACTTCCACCATGGCTATCAGGCCGGCCCCTGTCCCGCCTTCCACGTCCGTGTCGATGATGGTAACCACCCTCTTGTTCTTCGAAAAGGGCGTGGCTACGGCGATAATCGCCTCGGGATTACACGAGTGGCAGGCTCCGTCCAGCTGGTAGATATCGACGACTTTTCCCGAAACAGGGACATGGTTGTAATGGTACTTTTCAGGCGTGAGTCTGAACACAGCCCAATCGCCCCCTTCAAAAAAGGTGCGCCACACGCCTTTGTCCTTCCCGAGAAGTTCCTCGAAGCAAAAGAACTTGTTCTTGAGAAAAAGTTGGGACGTCTCCGAAAACGAGCCTATGAGCATTCTCGAATCCGAAGGAGAGACTACCGCTCTCAAATCGTTCGGCATGGGGCGGGTTTCCCAATATTTGATTTGACGCTCGAATATCTTCCTCGCCGTGTCAAGAAATTGAGGAGCCTCCACGCACTCGGACAGATCGACTTCGAGGGCTTTAAAGAGGCCCCTCGTACCGGTAATCTTCGAGCCTAGCACGCTGTCGTAGTTGAAACGACCGAGAAGTCCCGTCATCCTTGCGGACGTCAGGGCCCTAAACAGGGTGCGGGCGTTTTCTCTCACCTCCGAATATATGAAGTTGACTACCCGATGCCCGAAAATCTTCTCGTCCCTTACCAGTGACGTTTCCCGTTCGATATACTGATGAAGCGTATTTTCCCTCATAATCCCTTTCTCACATCGATAATTCGATCTCCACGGTCGGGCTGTCGGGGATAGTCCGGAGCCCCCTCCGATTCGCCTCCCCCGCGGTCGAGCCTCAGGACCAGGGCCAAAAACCGGACCCCCCGGAGGTGTGAAGACTGGTCTGTCTTTCGTGTTCCATCGCATTATAATGGTACCCGACTTCGATTAAGGGGAGATTAAGATCCCGTTAATAATCTGTAAGCGCACCGCCTTTTCCTCTCATACCGGCTGCAACCGTTCCGGGAGGGGGTTTTCGTGCAAGAGCGGTTTTATTTATACAAAGTTAATACCCCCTTAACAGAGGGGGTATACGTTCTTAGGGATGACGTGAGGAGGTGCCATACTATGGATAACTGGATGAAACTGCTCGGCAGTCACTACCGGCGGGAGCGAACGAGGCGGCCCCGCGACAAGTTGCTCATCGTCTTCGACATCGACGGGACCATTCTCGACATGAGGTATATGATCCGCTATGTACTCAAAGAAATTGATAGGAATCACGGAACGGACCATTTCGCCCACCTCGGGATATCCGAGATAGAGGTCCACGAGGGGGATGTAGACATCTATCTCGACCGCCTCGCCATCACCGGACCCGAGAAGGAGAGGATACTCTCGTCCTATCGGGCAGCCCTCTGGTCTTCGACTGCGGTAGCGGATGCCCACGAGCCTTTCCAGGGGGTTTTCGACGTGATCCGATGGTTCCAGTTCCAGGAGAACACCTTCGTCGGATTGAACACGGGCCGTCCCGAGGCCCTCCGTTTCAACACCATTTCATCCCTCAACAGGCTCGGGGAGCGCTATTCGGTGCATTTTTCCCACGACCTGCTCTACATGTTGCCCGACGACCGGCCGGGCAGCCTGCCGGAGGCAAAGGTGGAGGGGCTCAGGCATTTCCGGAGTATCGGATACCGTCCCATTGCCATGATAGATAACGAACCGGAGAACCTGGAAGCCATAGCGAGGCATGAAGCGGGGCGGAACATGCTCCTCCTCCACGCCGATACCATATTCAGGTCCAGGCCCATGTTCCCGTCACGAAAGATCATTCGGGGCGATTCCTATAACGTCGATGAATTTATGGACGGCCACGGTCTCAAACGGTCGGCATAGTCGCCCGCAAGGTCCCGCGACGGGACCTTGTTTCAGGGGGGGCAGATCAGGGAATCCGGGAAACGGGCTCCGTCCGTCGTGCAAGAAGGGTTATGCCGCCATGGAGGCCCTTCTTGCCATGATCTCTTTTATCTTCCGGGACAGGTCCGCCGCGCTGTAAGGTTTCTGGATTGCATCGATTCCATTATCCCCGGCGAGACCGGGGGTCTCGCCCATGCCGTACCCGGTCACAAAAAGGGAGGGCACGGACTGATCGATCTTCTTCATCTCCAGGTATGCCTCATAACCACCCATCCTGGGCATAGCCATATCGAGGAGCACGAGGTCTATGCTCCCGTGGAGTCTTCTGAACACCTCCACCCCTTCGAGGCCGTCGCAGGCGACGTGAACCTCGTACCCCAGGATACCGAGGAGTTCGGTGGCGGTGCTTCGGACCTCTTCATCGTCTTCCACGACGAGAAGGGTCCCCTTACCCTCAACGGCCGAACGGCCCTCGAGGTCCTCCCTTTCTTCGGGAGAGACCGCCGTGGCGGAAGGCAGATAGATATTGAACCGGGCGCCTCTGCCTATGTCCGTTTTCACTGTAATGAAACCGCCATGCCGGCTGACTATACCGTACACCACCGAGAGCCCGAGGCCGGTTCCGTTTTCCTTTGTCGTAAAAAACGGTTCGAATATCGCGTTCATTACCTCCGCGCTCATTCCGACTCCCGTGTCGGACACGGACAGAACGACGTAATCGCCCGGTTTCGCGTCGGAATGGCGGTTGCAGTCCTCGCGGTCAAGGGTCGTGGAGGAAAGCTCGATGGTGAGCCGGCCGCCGCCCGGCATGGCCTCACGGGCATTCACCACGAGATTAAGGAGCACCTGATTGAGCTGCGCCATGTCGGCTTTCACCACGGGAAGCCCCTTGCTCCCGCATATGCTCATTTCGATATTTTCGCCTATCACCCTGCGGATCATCTTTTCGAAGTCGTCCACAATGCGGGACAGGTCAACGACCTTGAGGTCAAGGGCCTGCCTTCTGCTGAAGGCGAGAAGCTGCTTCACGAACCCTGCTGCCCCGGCGACCGCCTTTTTGATGGCCTCGCAACGGTTATGGGCCTTCCTGCTCAGGTTGGACTCCATCTGTATCAGTTCGGCGGCGCCGAGGACGACACTAAGCATGTTGTTGAAATCGTGTGCGATGCCGCCCGCAAGCCTCCCCACGGTTTCGAGCTTCTGGGACTGGATGAGTTGATGCTCAAGTTCCTTCGCCTGTTTGAGCCGCTCCACCATGTTCTTCATGGCCGAGAGTAGTTGGCCGGTCTCATCGCGGCTTTTCACTTCTATCTCCACGCCGAGGTCTCCCTCGGCGAGCCTGTTGGCGACTTCCACGCCCTTTTTTATGGGCCCGGTAATGCTCCTCGTGAGCAGGACGGCGGCGGTAACGGCGAAGAGGACCATGACGACGGCGATGATGATAAAGGATTTCCTCGCGGCGTTATACGTCTCAACCGCCTCGCCGTACCGCGCGTTGCTCTGTCTTTCCTCAAAGGCCACAAGCTCGGAGCATATCCGGTGAAGGGCCGACACCTCGGTCCGGGCATCGTTGAGGTAGGCCGATGCGGCGCTCCGGCGGAGCCCGCTCTTCTTGAGGTCGATGGCCACGTTCACGTGGCTCATCGCCCCTGCCAGTTCGGCCTTGAGTCTCTCTATAAGCTCGCCACCTTCCCGGGATTTTTCCAGTCCCTGGAGGTTCTCAAAGCCATTGTCGCACATGGCCCGCGCCGTCATTATCCTTACAAAATCGAAGTCGTTCCATTCGTCGTCGTGGGTCCGGATCAGGGTAAGCATGGCTTCGTCGATGGAATGGATTGAGTCGTTTATGGCGTTGGCGTACCATATTTGCCTGTTGTTCTGCTTGATTATGGCATCCATCTTCTCGTTGATATTCTTCATGCTCAAGGTTCCGAGAAGGATGAGGGTTACCATAGGCACCATTATGAGTCCCAGGCCGAAGCCCATTCGCGTGCCGATCCTGTGCCCGCCCAATAACATTCTTGTCTTTCCTCCGTTCTTACGGTTTTAATCCGGCAGGGTCTTCCCTACGGCTTTTTCTTCAACAGCGGGGCCCCGTTGTACGTCACCGACTTCAGGATGGATTCGGCCTTCTTCACCACCCCTTTGGGAAGAGGAACGTAGCGAAGGGGTGGTGCGTGCTTCTGCCCTTCATGGGTCACCCAGTAGAGCATCCTTACCAGTTCCTCCGCAGTCTCCCTGCTTCTGCCGCTGTAGCTCTGTTCCTTGAAGACCACTATCCATGTGAACCCGCTGATGGGATAGCCGTCCGGCTGAGGAGTATCGGTCAAAGAAGACCCGTTATCCCATGGGGCCGCGCTGCTCGCGGCGGCCGCCACCGTTCCCGGCGAGGGATCGACAAACTTCTCTGAGCGGTTCTGAACCGACCCGAAGGTCATACCGTTGGCCACCGCATAGGTCAGCTCCACATACCCTATGGCCCCTGTAACCTGCTTCACCATCCCTGCGAGCCCCGGGTTGCCTTTCGCTCCCTGCCCCACAGGCCAGTGCAGCCGGGATTTTCCGCCTCCCATCGTCTTTCGCCACTGCCCGTCGGTCTTGCTCAGAAAGTCGGTGAAGATGAACGTGGTGCCGCTTTCGTCGGAGCGGTGGATAATGTTGATCACCAGATCGGGCAGCCTTATTCCCGGGTTGACCGCTGTCAGCTTCGGGTCGTTCCATTTCGAAATATTTCCCAGGAATATGTCGGTGAGGATACCGGAGGTGAACCTGATCTTAGGATTGTCCGGCAGGTTATAGATGATTGCCACGGCGCCCAGGCACGTGGGGACCCGGACCAGGGGCGCGGTCGCGGACCCGTCCTCGGTCCCCTGCCCTGTCACTCCGATATCGCTTCCCGCAAAATCGGTCTTCTTCGCCATGAGGCTCCTTATCCCCGCACCTGATCCCACGCCCTGATAATTTACCTTCCACCCGTGCTGCCGGTAGTACACGTCGAATATCTTGTGGTAAAACGGCTCGGGAAAGGTAGCGCCCGCGCCCTCGATCTGTCTGTCCGCGCCGCACGCCAGGCAGGCCGACAGACAGATGCCGGCAATAACAGCAAAGATGCTCATCCCCTTCACTATATGCAGCATTTTCAAACCTCCGTCCCCTGCGGTCGTCCACGGCAGGGCACCTATATGATGCTGGCCGTCTGTTAATTGTTGATAACCGAATGATTAGTTTTCCGTTAATTCTCCGGGAAAGGCGGGGTTTTGTCCCTCGTTGCGTGTTTGCCCTCAGGCGGCAAGGTCCTTGCTGCCGTCATGATAGTCGAAAAACCTTTCCACCCCTGATTCCCCCATGATGCGCCGCAATGCATTGCGGTTGAATTTCGTCAGATCCAGCAGGATCAGTCCGCAGTGGGCGGCCTCACGTGAAGGGTCCGGGCCAAAGCCTATGAGTGTGCCCCCAAGCTTTATGCAATGTCTCAAATCGGGCGGGACTCCTTTGCCGTCGGCCTCTATTTCGGATATCAGCCTCGAGAGAAGGCTTACGTCCTTGAATCGGGTTTTCGAGGTTCTCATTCCCATACCCGGTTCGGCGTGCCCCACCTCGGCGACGGACCCGTCAGGCCCTGCCGTCCTCAAGATGCAGTTGTTCCTCTTGAGAAAGGAAACCATGAGCTGCCGCGATATGGGACGGTATTCGAAACCCGTGGAAGTCGGGCTTATGAGGGCCTTGTAACGGGGGTTATAGGAAATAAAACGGCCGACCCCTCTCCACAACAAAGATGCAGGCGAACGGCGTCCCCGCCATTCTCTTCTCACAAAGACCTTACCGATCTCCAGGGCAGGTCCTATCTGGTGAAGGAAAAGGGGCGAATAACGAAACATGGCACCCGTAAAGAGACCGCTCAGGCCGAACCTCTTCAGGATAATATCGGCCTGACCTATACGGCAGCCGCCCACTATCTCTCTTCCCTTCTTGCTCCAGATCACGAAATGGATATAGTAGAGATCGAAATGGTCGATACCGGACGTCTTCCCCCTGTCTTCCCTTTTCCCGGTAAAGGTCTTCTCTCTCAGACGGCCGAGTTCGTGGAGCGTGTAAGGTATCTGGTCGGCCCTCGCCTTCAGCACGATATATTCATCATTTTCAGCCATTACGTTTATGTGCTCCCCGGACAACCGCCCCATCTCACTTCCGATCAGGTTGCCGCGGACAGGCCGAACCGCGCACCCGGGCATCCTTCCAATCCTATCTTTGTGAACCATGGCCGCCTCCTGTTCCTGTTTTGGGCGCCTCCCTTCCGGAGCGCACCCTCTCATATCCTGAAGGATACACAGCAAATGTTAATATCCGATAAAGGCCGTGCAAGTAATGGGTTAAATAGTGTCCCGGAAGGGGTTTTCCGACGGGTCCCCGAAAATTAACGATTAATTAATCCGTCCTTAACGAGATATTCCATATGGCGGTGGTAGATATAGCGAACAGGCCGGCGGACGCTGAAAAGATGTCTTTCGCCCTGAAACCCGACCTTCAGTGGAGAGATTATGACAATCAAAAGAAGGCTGCTCCTTAATATGGGCGTCACTATTATCGGAATCGCCGCCATCGGCGCGGTAAGCGTTCTGGGGCTGAACACTTTGAAAGAAAAGATACGGACCCTTACGGGAAAATCGACCCCGTTTCAGATAAAGACCCTGGAGCTTACCAAACAGCTCCAGGAACATGCGGTCAACCTCTTCGCCGTGTCGTCCGCCGGCACGCACGAGCAACTGGAGGTTGCGGCACGCGACGCGGAACAGACATTGAAGAAGGTGGGCGCCGCATCGAAGGAACTCACGTCCCTCATGGGGGAGAAGGGGAATGGCGCGTCATCCGTCCTGCCGGAGGTCACCGGCCTCACCGGGGATATGATCAGGACCGCGAGAGAGCGGATACGGACGGAAAACGAGGCGTCCGGAGCCATTTCCGCGTCGAGGGCGAAGCTCACCGACGCCTTGCAGAGGCTCGCCAACCTCCAGCAATCCATGAAGGCCCTCCAGACCGCCGCCGTGGTGAATCTCACGCGGTCAAGCAGGAACTCGAAACAGATAACGGGCGAGCTTGGCGACGTTCAGAAGATCAAGGACGGGACCCAGGAGCTTCAGATGGCCCTCACCGAAATCTATTCCGCACCGACGGATTCGGTGGTCAATGCCGCCAAGGGCAGAATACGGTTTGCACTGCAGGGTATTTCCCAGGCGGCAAAGGACCACAAACCTATCGCGGACCTTGCGGGCGAATTCGGGAAGATGACCCTCGACCAAAAAGGTCTGGCGGACATGAAGGAAGCGCTCCTCGGGACGCCCCGGGGGCCGAAGCTTGAAGATAGTTTCAGGACTGCCTACCAACGGTGCAAGAACACCATGGACAATCTGGTCATGGCGGTCAACGAAGCCCTCGACGGCACATCCCTGTCGTATCAGGCTGAAAACATCGCCCTGGACGGGACCATAAAGGCGTCGGAGGGGGTCCATCAGATCATGGTCCTCAACAATGAAATGGTGAATACGGGGTTTGCAATTCAGAACATGGTGAATGTCCTCTTTGCCTCGAAGAGCGTCGGTGAACTTGACGCGGCGAGAAACATGCTTGTCGATAAATTCAAGGTTGCCCGGCAACTTTCCGGCAGGATAGACCGTTCCCTTTCCGCCGCGGGCAAGAAGGAGGAATGCCTGCTCATACGGCAGGTCTCTTCCTCGTTCAAGGAGATCGAAGCCGCCCTTACCGCCCGCAGCGGGGTCACGGACACGCTGAAACGCACCATGGAAGCCCAAATCCTTTCAACGATTATGAACACCAAGCTCGGCAAGACGATCCGGGACCAGAAAGAGAAGGGCGGAAAGACCATAACCGCGGCCTATGAGGAACAGGCCGTAGCGGTGAAAACCGTGAACTTTGTGGTAAATTCCGTAACAGTGCTCGTCCTCGCCATGGGCCTTGCCGTACTCATAATGGGCGTGGTCTTCAGCAAGATCACGGAGCGTTCCATAATGAGGCCCGTGGAATCCCTCGTTGACCTTGCCGAAAGGTTCGGAAGGGGCGATTTCTCCGCGAAGATCGACGGTTCGAAAAACGACGAATTCGGCAGGGTGGCTGTCGGCTTTAACAGTGCCTCTTCGAAGATACGAGAGATGGCGGCGAATATGTCCTCCCTGTCCGAGGGTCTTGCCATGAGCTCGAAGCATCTCATATCCTCCGCGGAGAACCTCAGCCATAGCGCCGGCAGACAAGAGGAGGGGACTGAGCGGTCTGTCTCCGCCATTGCGGAGATGTCGCACACCAATGCGGAGACGGCGAGGAACACGGGCGAGTCGGCAGTCCGTGCGGTAGAGATGAAAAACCTTGCCCTCGACGGCAAAAACCTGCTCGGCCTCACCTCCGGAGAGCTTGTGGAGTTTGCGAATATTACGGCCCTTTTCGGCAAGAGGATGGATGATCTCTCCATCAAATCCCATAATGTGCGGGGGATCTCGGATATGATCCAGGATATCGCGGAACAGACCAATCTGCTTGCCCTTAACGCGGCCATCGAGGCGGCGAGGGCGGGCGACGCGGGCAGGGGCTTTGCCGTGGTGGCCGATAACGTGCGCTCCCTCTCCGAAAAGGTGTCCTCATCTGCAAAGAAGATAGACGCCCTTACCGACGCCATGTTCTCTGAGCTCAAGGCATCAGTGAAGTCCATGGACGACCAGAAGGCGGCCATCGGGCGCGTTCTCGCCCGGATAAAGGATACGGGGACCGCCATGGACGGCATCGTTCAATCCGTGGAGCAGGTGTCGGGCATGGTCGAGGCCGCCGCAATCGCCACCGGGCAACACGCGCTTACATCCCGGGATATTTCCGAGACCATGGAAAGGATGTCCCTGACCACGAAAGACCTCATGGGGTCCATACAGGAAATAGAAGACCAGGCAAAAGGCCTTGCGGCAATGGCCATGGACCTGGACGGCAAAGTCAGGTGGTTCGGAACCGATGATGAAGGGGATCACCCTATCCCGCGGTATCCCCGTGAACCCTTCGAAGCCTGCCTTCCCACGAGAACGCTACGCGAAGACCTGAGCCCGGCCGGACCAGGTTAACCTCATGCCGCGGGGCCGGAGATGTAGTCCGCGTCGCCGTCGGCAACGGGGGCGTGTGCCCGGGAGAGGGAGAGCACGGAGCTTTCGGTCCGGGGCATGAGGTTCTCGAAGGCGATCTTGTCGGGGGCGCTCTTGGCCCTGTGCTTGAGTGTCGCTATGGTCTGGGCTATGTCCTCCAGCGTGAGGTCGAATGTCCCTTCGCACAGGAAAAGGACGGCGGCGCTCACCGTGAGCAGGGGCACCCGGACCATTTCACCTTCCCTGTTCTTTGCAACTATATGACCGGCCCTCTTCGCTCCGTCGTCATAGAGGTTGACGGCGTCCTCCCGGAACTTTTCCACTATCTTCCCGACCACGCTCATGTATGAGTCGCCGTCTCTCCCGCAGGCCGCGGAGGCGAAGAAATCATCCCCGCCGATGTGGCCCACGAACATCTGGTGCATGTGGGAGACCTCTTTCAGAATGTCGGCGAAGAGCAGTATAGCCCTGTCCCCTCTCCTGAACCCGTATACGTCGTTAAAGGGCTTGAAGTTGTCGAAGTCGAAATAGACGAACATGTACCCCTTTTCCTTGCTTTCCAGGGCCTGGGCAATATGGCTGTTGATGATCGTGTTGCCGGGGAGCTTCGTGAGGGGGTTCTGGTCCCGGGCGATGGTAAGGTTCTTTTCATTGAGTACGTTGAGAAGGGCGAGCATGCTGAGATAACCTATGTATCTGCCGTTTTCCGTGACGATAATCGCTTCGCAGTTCTTGTTCATGGTACAGATCTCGAGGATCTTTTCCACTTCCGTGGTAATTTCGGCCACCGGCATCTTGGTGAGGAAATTAAGGAGGGTCATTCCGAGCCGCTGGTTCTTGAGCAGGTCCTTTCCGTAAGGGGAGTACACGTATTCCTTGAGGTCCTTTTCACTCACGATCCCCAGGGGTTCGTGGTTGCTGTTCACCACGGGAAGGTACGTCACGGACTTGTGGGTCCGGAAGACTTCAAAGAGGTGCGGGATGGAATGCTCGGGGTAGCGGATAGGCTCCATGTATTCCATCCGGCTGTAGATGAGCCTCTCGTCGGAAGACGTCTTCCTGCGGTTCTTCCGGTTGAAGGCTGCGACGGCTTCGTATTTGTATTCCAGTTCCGACACCTGCCGGGTGGGCCTCTGAACGAGAAAACCCTGCACGAAGTCACAGCCCATGTCATGGCAGACATAGAACTCCTTTTCCGTCTCCACTCCTTCGGCAATAACCTGGATGCCCAGCACATGGGCAAGCTTTATTACGTTGGAGACGAAGAGCCTCTTTTTCGGGTCGTTTTCGATTTCGGCAATAAAGAACCTGTCTATTTTAATGAAATCGGGCTCCGAATGATAGAGCAGCCTGAGACCGGAGAAGCCCGTCCCGAAGTCGTCTATCGCTATCTTGTATGCCTGCTGCTTATAGGCGTTGAAGGTGTCGGTAGTCTCCCGGCAGAACACGAGTTCGTGTTTTTCCGATATCTCGAAACAGACCGAGCTCCGGCTCAGGCCGTAGCCTTCCAGCAATTCCGAGGTGGCCCCGGGACTGTAGTCCGGTGTCAGAAGGACCCTGTTATCCACGTTGTAAAAGAGTTTCACTTTGTTTTGAAAGGCGATGGCGGCAAACTTCCTTATGGCCCGGTCCCTCAGGAGCAGGTCAACGCCGAAGAGACATTCCTCGTCGTAGGCGGCGTCGAAGAGGTCTTCTATGGTTTCAAACCCGGCCGATTCGTGCCCCCTCATGAGGGCCTCGACCCCGTAGCAGATACCAGTGTGAATGTTGATAATCGGTTGAAACGCATAGTCGATGCATTCCGCGTATTCGGTCCATTTCCGGTCGATCATTATCCTACCCCCAGGCCGGTCGAGTTCCGGCTTTCCGCTCATCTTAATCGGATGAAACATTTAGGAATTGGTTAAGGCAATATTAAGTTTTGGTTAATTATTTCATCTCAAATAGTTACGCATCCTTTTTGTATTGACTTTTGAACGGACTTGCCTGCAAATTACAGAAAAAGCGTGGTTATTTTCCACCATGACCATGGTTTGCGATCACGAAGCAACAGGAAGAGCGGAGGATGCATGAGCACATTAATCGCCGTCGTTGATGACGAACCGGACATCGTAGAACTTGTGACGCTCAATCTCGAAAGGGCGGGGTTCAGGGTCCGGAGCTTTCCGGAGGCAGACCCCTTCCTGCGTTTCCTCAACTCCGAGATACCGGCCCTCATCATACTCGACCTCATGCTTCCGGATACGAATGGTTTGGAGATATGCAAGCACCTCAAGGCCCATGACGCTTACGCCCCTATACCTATCATCATGCTCACCGCCCGGACCGAGGAGACCGAAAAGGTGCTCGGCCTCGAACTGGGGGCCGATGATTATGTGACCAAGCCTTTCTCTCCGAGAGAGCTGACGGCAAGGGTCAAAGCGGTCCTGCGCCGGCCGGAGCAGCGCCGGGAGACGAAGAAGATCTTCGTGGACGACACGCTGGTCATCGACCTCGAAAGGTACGAGGTGAGCGTGGAGAACAGGAAGGTTGACCTCACGCCCACCGAATTCAGGATCCTCCAGCTTCTCAGCTCAAAAAGGGGCCGGGTGCAATCACGGGACCAGATCCTCAATTTCCTCTGGGGTCAGGACAAGACCGTCATCGACAGGACTATAGATGTTCATATCCGCCATTTGAGGGATAAGCTGGGTGGAGCCTCCGCGCTCATCAAGAACGTGCGCGGCATGGGCTACAAGATCGAAGGATGAAAAGGTCCATTTTTGTCAAGATATTCACCGGGTACATTACTGTGGCCCTTCTCCTGTCGGGACTTATCCTTGCCTCTTCTTTCCCCGCGGTCCGCGAGTTTTACGTTGACAGCACGGCAAGAGACCTCAAGAACCTCGGGATAGCCTTCGGGGCGAGCGCATCACCCCTCGTCGCCGGTGGAAACGTTTCCGAACTTGACGCGCTCGCGAAGAGGATCGGGAAAGAGATAAATACACGGATTACCGTCATCGCCCCCGATGGCCGGGTCTTGGCCGACTCCGAGGCCGACCCCCGGACCATGGAGAACCACCGGACGCGGACCGAGGTCCTTCAGGCGCTGGAAGGCGGGGCAGGCAAGTTCGTGAGACTGAGCGACACCCTCAAGGAAGAAATGCTCTATGTCGCCTTGCCCCTGAGGCACGGGGAAAGGACGATCGGGGTAGTGAGGTTCAGCCTCTTCCTCAAGGAAATAAACCAGACCATGAACCAGTTCAGGATAAAGATCCTCGCCGTTACCTTCATAATCCTCTGCCTGTCCCTTTTCGTGGCAATGCTCTTTTCGAGAAGTCTGTCGAGGCCCATCAGGGAATTGAGCGCCGCGTCGAAGAAGGTTGCGGCCCAGGACTTCAACGTGAGGGTCTTCTTAAGAAATCAGGACGAACTCAAGGATCTTGCCGACAATTTCAATGCCATGATCGCGCAGATACGGAGCCTCTTTGCCGAGTTGACCCGTCAGAAGGGGGAACTTGCCGGCATTATCTCGTCTTTACAGGAGGGTCTCCTCGTGCTCGACCGGAATGACGTGGTACTGCTCTCGAACGAAAGCTTCAGGCGGATTGTCCCGGCGTCTGCCACGGAAGGAAGATTTTACTGGGAAATATTCAGGGAGCCCCGGTTCGACGAACTGGTCGGGAAGGTGCGCGGCGCGAGACAGAACCATATGGAGGAGATCGAGTTCAGCGGAAGGATATTCCTTTGCAGCGCGACCTTCCTCGAATCGGAGGGTGGAATCGCGACGGTCTTTCACGACATCACCCAGATCAAGAACCTTGAGATGATCAAGACCGATTTCGTGCTCAACGTGTCCCATGAACTCCGGACGCCGCTCACCGCGATCAAGGGGTTTGCCGAAACCCTTCAGGAGGTCTCGAAAGATGAGGATATAAGGCACTACGTGAGCATAATCAGGAGGAACACGGACAGGCTCATTAACATCATCAACGACCTCCTCACCATTTCCCGCCTCGAGGCGAAAGAGGTCGAACCTCAGTTCGCCCCGGTCAGCCTGAAGGACCTCGTCGAAGACGTGGTGAAGATATTCGATTCAAGGCTGCGTGAAAAGAACCTTTACCTGAGGCAGGCCGTTGATGACGACCTCCCCGTGATCGAGGCCGACCCCTTCAGGCTCGAACAGATGTTCATCAACCTTGTCGATAACGCTGTAAAATATTCGGAGAGCGGCGGTATCGATATCACTCTGAAAAGAAGCGGGCGCGCCGTGGCGATTACCGTCAAGGATACGGGCATAGGCATATCGAAGGAACATCTGGCCCGCATATTCGAGCGTTTTTATGTGGTCGACAAGTCCCGTTCCAGGAAGATGGGCGGCACGGGTCTGGGCCTGTCCATCGTAAAGCACGTGGTGATGCTCCATAAGGGCACTATTGAAGTGAACAGCTCCGTAGGGACGGGCACCACCTTTACGATCATCCTGCCGGAGAAACCCGGAAGGCCCCTGTAGACCCTTTTGCGCCGGACCGCTTCAATGCTCCTGCGAACAAAGACCCTTAACACAAAATTAACACTTCGTTAATACTGCACTAACACACCTTTTGTATAGTATAGCCGGTTAGGACAGGGAGGCGCACCGGTTAATTAAGGGTTTCTAATGCCGGCTTAACATGGCCTGCATACATTATGATCAATTCAACGTGGAGGTATATCTCATGAAAAACGTCGTTAAGCTGGTTCTACTGGTGGCAATCGTAAGCCTTGTATTCGCGAACGCGTCATGGTCCAGGGAACAGGAGCTTCTCGGGGCAGGCGCGACCTTCCCCCAGCCCCTCTATTCGAAACTCTTCGACTCTTACAACCAGCAGTACGGGGTGAAGGTCAATTACCAGGGGATAGGCTCGGGCGGGGGCATCAACCAGCTCATAAAACGGACCGTGGACTTCGGCGGGACTGATGCGTTCATGACCCAAAAGGAGCTGAAGGAGGCCGGCTCCCCGGTGCTCCACATTCCCACATGCCTCGGGGCGGTGGTAGTCACCTATAACCTTCCGGGAAACCCGAAACTCAAGTTCACCCCCGACCTCATCGCCGACATCTTCCTCGGCAAGATAAGCAAGTGGAACGATCCGAAGATCGCCGCCCTTAATCCTGACACGAAGCTGCCCGATCAGGCGATAAGCGTGGTCCACCGGGCCGATGGAAGCGGAACCACCTATATCTTCAGCGAGTATCTCACCAAAGTGAACAAGGACTGGAAAGAAAAGGTCGGCGCGGGAAAGTCTCTCAACTGGCCCGCGGGACAGATCGGTCAGAAAGGGAACCCCGGGGTTGCGGGATATGTAAAACAGACGCCAGGCGGGATCGGATATGTGGAGTTGATCTACGCCCTTCAGAACAAGATGGTTTATGGGGTCATAAAGAACAAATCGGGCAAATTCATCGAGCCTACCATCAAGGCGGTGAGCGCCTCCGCGAACGTGAGGCTGCCCGACGACACGAACGCATCCCTCACGGACACCGACGCCCCCGATGGATACCCCATAAGCAGCTTCACGTGGCTCATATTCTATAAGGAACAGAACTATGGCGGCAAATCGAAAGAGAAGGCCGAGGCCCTCGCCAAAATGATGCGTTGGGTGGTCACCGACGGCCAGAAGCTTGTGGAGCCCCTTCAGTATTCACCTCTGCCCAAAGAGGCGGTGTCGAAGTCACTGAAGATTATTCAGTCCATTACCTTTAACGGCGCCCCGCTCGTCAAGTAGCGCCGCAAGGGCGGGCATCTCACCCGCGAGCAGGTCCGGACGCCCGGGGAGGGTCCCCGGGTCCGGGCTGTGATAAAGGTGTTGATCCGGCGCGTATGCCGTAATGGGAAGAGGGCCGGCTTCCACGAGACTCGAAAGGGATTGCCATGAATGGGAAAGGAGTTTTACACGGATGAAGGATGGTTGCGAAGTCACAAGACCCGCCTATGTGGATAAATCGGAGAGAAGGTTCAATGCAGTGCTTGTGATCTCGGCCCTCTTCATGGTCGTGCTCCTTCTCGCCGTCTTCTTCACCCTCCTCGTATCATCCATACCCGCCATCAAGGCCTTCGGTGCAGCCTTCCTCTATGGTAAAGCATGGAACCCCGCAACCGACACCTTCGGCGCCCTCCCTTTCCTCGCAGGAACGCTGCTCACTTCGTTCCTCGCCCTCATCCTGTCCATACCCTTTTCCATAGGCATCTCCATATTTCTCGGCGAGTATCTCAAGACAGGGCCCGTCTCGACCTGCTTAAGGAGCGCCATCGAGGTCCTTGCGGGTATACCCTCCGTCATATATGGTCTCTGGGGACTATTCCTCCTCATGCCCCTGGTCCGCTCCCTTGAAAAGTTTGTTGGTGCGGATCCCCATGGCGTGGGGATTTTCACGTCCGCCATTATTCTCGCCATCATGGTCATCCCCTTTTCCGCCTCCATCGGGAGAGAAGTGATCACCCTCGTCCCCGCCGACCTGAAAGAGGCGGCCTATTCCCTGGGAGCCACGAGGTTCGAGGTCATAAAGAACGTGATCGTCCCCTATGCCCGCTCGGGCATTATCGCGGGCATCCTTCTTGCCCTCGGGAGGGCCATCGGGGAAACCATGGCGGTTACCATGCTCATCGGAAACAGCAACTTTCTTCCCACAAGCCTTTTCAGTCCCGCAAATACCATGGCCAGCGTGATTGCCAACGAGTTTGCCGAAGCGACGGGCACCATGCTTTCCTCACTCGTATATGTGGGGCTCGTGCTTTTCCTGGTCACCACCCTGGTCAATATGGTGGGCAACTACGTGATCAAGAAGATCAGCGTGGAGTCGTCGAGGGAGGCGGGATGATGGAAGACCACGCAAAGACACGGATACTGAAGGACAAGATGTTCCGGATCACCGTGATGTTTCTCGCGGTCGTCTCCATGCTGCCCCTTTTCCTCATCCTCTACTACATAACCAGGAACGGCATCGCGGTCATAAACTGGGGGTTTCTCGCCACCCTGCCCCGTCCCATCGGCGAACCGGGCGGGGGCATATACAACGCCATTATCGGCACCATATACCTGATCGTCCTCTCGAGCATCTTCTCCATCCCCATAGGCATTACGGCAGGCATCTACCTCTCGGAGCGAAAGGAAGGAAAGCTCGCGGAACTGGTGCGGCTTTGCGTGGTGGTGCTCCAGGGAACGCCCTCCATTGTGATCGGCATCGTCGCCTACTCATGGATAGTGGCCCCGATCCAGACCTTTTCGGCCCTTTCGGGGGGTATTGCCCTCAGCATCATGATGCTGCCCGTTATTATAAAAACGACGGAAGAAACCTTGAAGCTGGTGCCCTACCACCTGAAAGAGGCGTCCCTCGCCCTGGGCGTGCCCTATCACAGGACGATACTCAAGGTCATACTTCCTTCGGGGCTCACCAGCATACTGACGGGCATATTGCTGAGCGTCGCCCGCATTACCGGTGAAACCGCCCCGCTTCTCTTCACGGCCTTCGGCAACCAGTTCATGAACTACAACATACTGAAACCGATAGACTCCCTGCCTTACCGCATATTCTATTACGCCATGAGCCCCTACCCGGAATGGCACGCCTTCGCCTGGGGAGCATCGTTCATTCTAGTCGTACTGGTCCTGGGGTTAAATATGCTTGCAAGGGGGTTGGCAGTTAAATGGAAAGTACAATTCTGAGAGTTGAGAATTTCTGCGCCTTTTTCGGCGATAACAAGATTCTCAAAGATGTAAGTCTCGCCACCACGAACAATGTGGTGACGGCTTTAATGGGACCTTCCGGCTGCGGCAAGACCACCTTGATAAGGTGCGTCAACCGGATGCACGAACTGATCCCCGGAGCGAAGGTAAGCGGCCGGATTCACCTTAAAGACCGCGACGTTTACGCCATGGAGCCCATCGTACTGAGAAGGCAGATAGGGATGGTGTTCCAGAAGCCGAACCCCTTTCCCACCATGAGCATATACGATAACGTCATCGCAGGTTACAAGCTCAACGGCATAAAGATGCCCCGGAGCGACTTCGACGGCATCGTGGAGCAGTCGCTGAAGGACGCGGCCCTGTGGGGAGAGGTGAAAGATGCTCTCCACAGGAAGGGAACCTTCCTCTCGGGAGGTCAGCAACAGCGACTCTGCATAGCGCGGGCCCTTGCCATGAAGCCCGAGATCCTGCTTCTCGACGAACCCACCTCCGCCCTGGACCCCAAGTCCACCACCCATATCGAGGAGCTTATCGTCGAGCTTAAGAAGAACGTCACCATGCTTCTGGTCACTCATAATATTGCGCAGGCTGCGAGGGTATCCGACTATACGGCTTTCCTCTATCTGGGCGAGTTGATTGAGTTCGGTCCAACGGACAAAATGTTCACAGTGCCCAAGGACAAAAGGACCGAGGAATATTTAACGGGAAAATTCGGATAGGAGAAAGCATGCTCGAAGACAGGATCAATGAGTTAAGAAGACAACTTATCGAATACGGCGCCCTCGTCGAAAAGATGATCGAGAAGAGCGTTGCCGGCCTTTTGGGGAAGGATGCTGCCGTTCTCTCGGATGTGATCGAGAACGACGAGCCCAGGGCCAACGACTTTGAAATACGCCTGGACGAGCGGTGCATCGCCATGATCGCCCAGTATCAGCCCAAGGCCAGGGACTTGAGGACCATACTCATGGTGCTCAAGATGAATAACGACCTCGAAAGGATGGGGGACCACGCGGTCAATATATGCAAAAGCGGCCTGTTTCTCATTGCCCGCCCGCAGGTAAAGCCGCTCATCGACATTCCGAGGATGGCCGAAAACGCCATGGCCATGGTCAGGGACAGCATCAGTTCCTTCGTCACCGGCGACGCCGCGCAGGCGAGATCGGTGTGTGAAAGGGACAACACAGTGGATGCCCTCATGGAGCAGGTTTTCAGAGAGCTGGTCACCCACATGATCGCCGAGCCGAAAACCATAGAGCGGGCCATGCGCCTGATCACCATTGCGCGGAACCTGGAGAGAATCGCGGACCTGTCCACAAACATCTGCGAGGACGTGATTTTCATGGTGGAAGGCAAGGTAATCAAACATCGTCTCAACATATAGACCGGCACGCCTCAAAAGACCCCGGGCGTGTCCGGATTCTCTTATTGAGAGACAAGACAGTCTTGCACAACAAGACACATTTGTCTTGTTGTGCAAGACAAATGTGGGGTCATTCCCCTGTAACCGAATATCCTCATTTTGTGACCATGACGCGTAACATTTTGAATTAACAGCTACTTCCCACCTCCGTACATATGTTCCCGGTCATGGCACAAATCTTGTAATACAAGTCACGGTGAGATCACAAACACATATATTCACATGGTCGGATTTGAACACAAGGATACGCAATAGAGATATCTGCCCGCGCCTGTTCGAAAGACAAGCCGGAACCATACAATTTATAATGAGAGAGGAGGAAGACTGAAATGACAGACATGAGAAATGTGAACGAAGGCGAAGCCGTGATTGACCTGGACAAGAGTCTCCCTATGGCTTACGACCCCTTGAAGTCATACCTCAAAGAGGTATCAATGCACAAAGTGCTCACCAGGGAAGAGGAGTTCGAGACTACACGTCTCGTTTACGAGCAGAACGACCGGGACGCGGCCCAGAAGCTCGTGGTCTCCAACCTGAAGCTCGTGGTCAAGATATCCCTTGAATACTATAACGCCTACCTCAACATCCTGGACGTAATCCAGGAGGGCAACGTGGGCCTGCTCCACGCGGTAAAGAAATACAATCCCTATAAGGGCACCAAGTTCTCGACTTACGCCTCGTTCTGGATAAGGGCATATATCCTCAAACATATCATGGACTCGTGGAGTCTGGTAAAGGTGGGGACTACCCAGGGCCAGAGGAAACTCTTCTACGGCCTCAACAGGGAAAGGCGGAAACTCGAATCCCTCGGCATCTATCCTTCTCCCAAGCTTCTTTCGAGCAGCCTCGGAGTGAAAGAGACGGAGGTCGAGGAGATGACCCAGAGACTCAGCCGCACGGACCTGTCCCTGGATACGCCCCTTAACGACGAGAGCAGCGACACCGTGCTGGATACCATTGCCAATGAAGACAACGTGGAAGAGATCGTGAGCAGGAGCCAGGAATCGGAGGTAATCTCCCGGAAGATCCTGGAGTTCCGAAAGGGACTCAATGACAAGGAGGCTTTCATATTCGACCGGCGCGTCCTTGCAGAGGAGCCGGAAACACTCCAGGAGATCGGGGGCCGGTTCAATATCTCCAGGGAGCGGGTAAGACAACTCGAAGTCAGGGTTATGAAACGCCTCAAGAGAAGCTTCGAGGAAGACAGGGTCGCCCTGGGCATGTAGCCCGGGACCACCCGCGGACGATCAGCCGGGCCCCTCTTTCCTGCCCGTTGGCGGGAAAGAAAGGCTGGTCCGTGGTGAATTCAGGGGCCATGAACAGAACCTCGCAACCTGCATACAGCCGGATGGACAACGCCTTTTATGACCGCGCAGGCGCTGAATGGTGGCGCAAAGACTCCGCCCTTTCCTTGATGAAGGCCTGCGTCAACCCTGTCAGGGTAGCCTATATCAGAAGGAAACTGGAGGAGCGGGGCATAGACCCCGCAGGATTGGCCGCCCTCGAGGTGGGTTGCGGCGGCGGGGTGTTGAGTGAAGAGATGGGGCGCATGGGTTTCATCCTCACGGGCGTCGATGCCTCGGTGCCTTCCCTCAGGGTCGCATTGGACCATTCCAGGGCCGGCGGGCTCAGTATCGGCTACGCCGGGGGAAAAGCCGAGTCCCTTCCCTGCCGGGACAACGCCTTCGACGCGGTCTTTTGCTGCGATGTGCTGGAACACGTAGGTGACGTGCCGCGGGTGATTTCCGAGATCGGACGTGTTCTCAGGCCCAAAGGGCTTTTCTTCTACGACACGGTCAACCGCACCCTCTTCTCCAGGCTCGTGACCATCAAGATATCCCAGGAATGGAAACGATGGGCTTTCATGCCCGCTGACGTCCACGTATGGGAGATGTTTGTCCGGCCTGCGGAGTTGAGACTCCTCCTCGCAGCGCATAATTTCGAGTGGAAAGAACACCGGGGCATGGAACCCGGCCTTTCCGCGCCAAGGATTCTCCGCTGTCTCCGGCAAAGAGTGAAAGGTCGCCTGTCGTACGCGGAACTGGGCGCACGACTGTCTCTCGTGGAGAGCGCCGACATGTCGATCATTTACATGGGCTACGCGATCAGGAAATAAGGGATTACCGGCCCCCTTGTTTCTTCGCCGTCTCCTCGAGATAGATCGTCTCGACGAGGCTTGGCCAACGCGCGCCGCCGGGACGGTCATCGACGTTGAAAGCGGACTTTACGTCGGCAAGGGTCCTGCCCTCCGCCACCATTGCCCTGATCTTCGCCTGTTTTTCCTCTATGGTCCGTATGTGGTCCCTGATTTGCGCCTTCGTAACCGGGTCGCTGTGGCCGCTCAGGAAGAGATCCGCGTCGAGTTCGAGGATAGACTTCAGGACCTTGACGAGGCCGGAGGAGTTCCCGGACTTATGCCGGTGGATGAGCTGGTCCCTGTCTGTAAAGATGAGGTCACCGATGAACGCGACCTTTTCACGAGAGAAAAGAATGACCGCGTCCCCGTCCGTGTGAGCGGGTCCGAAATAGAAAAATTCGATACGGTGATGCCCTGTCCCGGCAGGATAGAGATGGAGTCCCTGGGAGAAGGTGATATTGGGGAGGTACGACCGTTCCCGGGCCGATTGAAAAGCCTTGTCCATGTGGACCCGCGTATTTTCATGAGATATGATGGGTATACCCCCGGGAAACCCCACAAGGCCGTTCACGTGGTCTTGGTCGCTGTGGGTGATCGCGATAAATGAAATGGGCAGGGTGGTCAGTTTCCTGATTTCCCCGGTCATCTGCCGGGCCGATGCCTCGGTCATCTTCGCATCGATCACCACCACTTCCTTCTCGCCGATGAAGAATCCCGTATTGGCTCCCGCGCCGCCCTTTACCTGGTATACGCTCCCCCTGATGTTCTCGACAACAACGCCGGAAGGGGCCTGGACAGCAGGCTTTTCCGGGACCTGCGACCTGGCGGTAGGAGGACAAAGAAAGGACAGTGAAACAAAAAGGACCGTGACGATAACAAAAAGGCGCTTCATAGGGATACCTCCTTACCGCATTGCCGCTTGAGGACGGTTGCCCGCCTCGATGCGCATGTTTCCGCCCTTCTCATCGCGCGGCCCCATGACCCGGACCACGGGTCACACGTCGCTGTTTCTCACGCCTGAGGGCCTCCATGCAGGAGAGATCACCCCGGGGCCATTGCCCTGGGTGATGGTCGATGCCCGTGTGATGGCGTGTTCTCCGAATTTATCGTTCACCGTATCCACGGCCTTTGCGAGGGCGGCCTTCTTCTCCTCGTCCGATTCCTGGAAGAGGGACATCTGTCGATCGGACTTCCCGAGGGACGAGAGGGAAATACCGAGGAGCCGCACGCTCCGGTGGAGGCGTATCCCGTTGAGAATAGCCGCCGCGGAGTGGTAGATCTCGCCCGTGTCATTCGTGGGAACGGACAGGGTGGTCTGCTTCGTAAAGGTCTTGAAGTCCGCATACCTGACGGTGAGGGTAACCTTCTTCCCTTTATGGCCGTAGCGCCGGGCCCGTCTTCCCACCTTTTCACTCAGCCTGAGAAGGCATTTCATGAGTTCTTCCCGCTCCCACAGGTCTTTGGGAAGAGTGACGCTGTGGCCTATCGATTTCGGCTCCCGGGATGCGACCTCCAGGGGCCTCTCCAGCCTCCCTGCGCCCATCTCCCTCAAGCGCTCACCAAGAACACCGAACTTCCTGGTAAGGAGGGCAAGAGGCGCCCTTCCCAAGGCGCCGCACGTGGTGATGCCCATGGCCCGCAACTTGTCCGCGGTGTGCGACCCTATGCCCCACAACTTTTTCACGGGAAGGTCCTCGAAAACGGATGCCAACCCGTGTTCATCGATCCACCGCAAGCCATCCGGTTTTGCGAGGTCGCTCGCGAGCTTGGCCACAAGGACATTCGGCCCGATGCCTGCGGTGCATGTAATGCCCAACTCCCGTTTCACTGTCTCCTTGATGGTCCGGGCCACACTCTCGGGACCGCCCGAAAGGTGATGGGAGCCCGTGACGTCGAGGAAGACCTCGTCGATGGAGTAAATCTCTATATCAGGGGTGAAGCGGAGGCAGATCTCTTCCAGTCTCTTACATATCTCCGCGTATTTCCGGTTGTTCCCCGTCACGAGGATGATGTGGGGGCAAAGCCTCTTTGCCTCGTACACGGTCATACCTGTCTTGACCCCGAATTTCCGGGCTTCGTAGGACGAGGTGGTGACCACTGTTCTCTCTCCGGCCCCGGTTACGGCTATGGGCTTGCCCCTGAGCTCCGGGTTGTCCCGCTGTTCCACGGAAGCGAAGAAGGCGTCCATATCGACGCATATGATTATTTTCGCCATGGGTGATTATACCCGGATTACGGACGAAGAACAATGGCTTTCAGAATCCCGGTCATGGTCTTCAGGCCGGAAGTTTCCCGCGCCCCGTCATTCCTTGAAGATGGTCAGCTTCCTCATCATTTTCGATGGTTTTCCACATTATTTGTTCATAACCTGTTCACAACAATGTAGATTTCTTCCCTAAGTCTTGGATTTTATTTGAAAGATAGCTTATTGCCGCACCACGAAGCAACGTTTAAAACTTAGTTATTACAGTTACTTAGAAGAGGGAGGCAGGCACCCTGTGCCCTACGGATCTCCTTAATGAGCTTCACGTAATGGCCTGCAATATCGGGCCGTTTAAGATCATGCCATTTTTCACAAGTGGAACTATTTTGTCTGTCGGGAAGTTACGAGGGGTTCATCGAGACCGCCGATCTTTGCGCAAATGGTGGTTTTCGACCGGGGGACACGAGACGCCCCGGCCTCATGGGGGATCTTCAACTCACCGGGAAGAAAGTTTTTGGCGATCCCGGGGCTCTTCCCGGTCCCCGGCCTTCATTGCCGTGCTCCCGGCGACATGGTTCTCTCCGTCTCCGGATTTGCGGACTTTGCCCTTGGGATGTATCGCATCGCGCGTCGCGCGAATGAGCTTCGCCCCCGGAATAATATGCCACTTGAGGAGCAGGGCGACAGCCACCGCCACCAATACGGGGAAAACGAATCCGGATATTGCCTCGTAAAAATCTCTGATCAGATCCAATACAACCTGTCCCGACTCCGGGCTTCCGTATATCAGGCACAACATTGCAGCCTGCTGCCCGGCCCCGGAGCTTGCGTACTCCAACTTCCTCTCTATTTCTTTTCCATGGGCAGAAATAGGGCAGAAAAGGGTAAATTCACCGAATGGCGTTAAGAGCCATCGCTGTGTTTAAGCATACGATATTAAAGCCGTTATGTAAAGTGTCCCGGCAAGGGGGTAACGGAATATCCCCTTTTTCCTGCTCTTTCCGGCGATCCTTACGCGGGCGGGCCACGGGTGCCCTGCTCAGTTGTCGCACCCTGACTTTGTAATGTACCGGAGAGCAAGGAAAAGGGCCTCGCCGGATAAGGACTCATTGACATACAAATCGGTTATTCTTATACTTTCATCTCACCACGGGAGCGACGTATATACCACATGAGGAGGATTACGCCATGGATTCAAAAGAGGCAACGATTCTGGATGTGATGAAGAAGGAAGGCAAGTGCATGAGACCGGGTGACATCGCCAAGAAGGCCGAGATGGACAAGGATGAGGTCTCGAAGATCATCGACAAGCTGAAGAAGGACGGGAAAGTGACCTCTCCCAAGCGATGTTTCTATGAACCGGTGTAAATGACAACGGCGGAAGATCGGTTGTTCCACCCTGAGTCCTGCCGGTATATAACCAGGGGAGAATCAGGCGCCGGGACAACACACAACAAAAACATACAAAGGACTGATTATGGACGACACCGTCACGCAGGAACAGCGCATTACGGAAGTATTAGGCGCGGATAATATCACGGTTACCCTGAAATCGTTAACCCTCTACCGGGATTATCTCAGGAAGAACCTCGATGCCTCATTCACAATGACCGGGGTTGAAGGCTTCCCCTGGGAAGGAGAGTATGCGTTTAATCCCGACGATACGGCAGACCGGGAAGCCCTGAAAAGGAAGCAGCCTTCCCCTGCGGACATTTACGAACTGAAACGCTTTGAAGATCTCATTGACGAAGTCACGGGAATCCTTGTAAAAGTGAAACGGGTAAATGACAACCAGCGCTTCATCGTTAAGCTTGCGTCCCTGAAGGCGACAGACGAGACATCGAGGAACTTCACCCTTCTCGATGATTATTCGGCATGGTTCGTCAACCACTGAAATGAATCCTGAACAGACGCCGGGGTCCGGGTTTTCGACGCGGCCCGCGGCGGAAGCCCCTTATCCGACGGAGGCTCCGTTCAGATTCTTTGCTTTTTGCGGTTCTTCTCCTGGTACATAAGATCATCCGCCCTGGCAATAAGCTCATCGAGGGAGTCGCCGGGTTCAAAAAGTGCCGTTCCCACGCTCAAGGAGAGCCGGTATCCTCCGGTTTCATGTGTGTTGAACTCATGGAGTATACTGTCAAGGCGTTCCATGAGAGATTCTCTGCTTTCATGGTCCGTATCGATGGCGAGGGCCGCAAATTCGTCCCCTCCCATGCGTCCGATGATGTCCGATTTTCTGAATGTCTGCCGGAGAATCGCGGAGACGTCGACGAGGGCCCGGTCGCCCTCCCTGTGACCCAGTGTATCGTTGATCTGTTTCATGCCGTCGAGGTCGATAAAGAATAACTCCATGCCCTTCCCGGTTCTCTCCGCCAGTTTCAATTGCTGCTGGGCAAGAGTGAGAAACCCGCGCCGATTGTATAATCCGGTAAGTTCGTCGGTGGTCGTCATGGCCTTGAGCCTTTCTTCCATCTCCCTCCTTTCCGTGACATCCCTCAAGTAGGCAAGAGAGGCCGGTTCTCCTTCGAAGAAGGTCATAGCCACGGAGGCTTCGATATAAATCACGGTCCCGTCCTTCCTTATCCCCTTATATTCGTACCGCGACGGGGCAGGCTCGCCCTGTTGCCGCCTCCGGGCATATTCCACCACCCTCTCCCGGTCATCGGGATGGGCCTCCCGGTGTTCCTCTCCCTGCATAAAGTCTTCAAGGCTTTCGTAACCGAATATATCCAGAAATTTCCGATTGATGAAAACGTTCCGGCCTCCCTTGTCCAGCGCCACCCCGTCGTTGGAATGTTCTATGGCCGTACGGTAACGCTCTTCCGATTCCTTCAGCCTCATCTCTATCTTTTTGCGCTCTGTGATGTCTGCGCCGATGCCGAAGAAATAGTCAAGGCTCCCATCGGGTTTTCTTATGGCACGGCCGTTCCATTCCACCAGCAACTCCCTCCCGTCCTTCGTCAATACCCTGTTTTCATGGAGCGTCGGCTCGACCCGGACCATCAAATCAGAGATAACCCCCAAAAGGCGCTCCCTGTCCCCATGGGGGATGAGGGTTGAAAGACAATCCTTGCCCGTTACCTCTTCCAGGGTGTAGCCAAGCATACGAAGGGTGGAATTATTCATCACCCTGATTGTGCCGTCGCTGTTGACGGCAACAAGAAAAGCAGGAGAGGTTTCAATCATGGTGGAACTGAAATCCCTTTCCTTGCGCAGCGTCTCCTCGATACGCCTGCGTTCCGTGATATCACGGACAACGGCCTGGAGAAACGGTTTGCCGTCCAGCACCACGGCAGTGAGCAGCACATCGGCAAGGAAGGTCTCACCGGTGTCGGCGCGCTTGTGGACCCACTCGAATTGGACCCTGCCCTTTTCGAGGGCTGCGGCCATGCGCCGGTTACTCAGAGTGATGGACTCCGTGCCGCAAGGCTGGAAGGGCGGGGACAAGTCGCCGGGGTGCATCGAACAGAACCGCTCTCTGCTCTCGCAGCCGAAAACCGCCAGAGCCGCCTCGTTGCAGTCGAGAAAGCCCTTCTCGTCCGCCAACATCACTGCGTCGCCGGTCGCATCGTAAAGGGTGCGGAATTTCATCTCGGAGCGAAGCAGTGTTTCTTCGGTGTGCCGATATTCTCTTTCCCGCAGTTCCAGTTCCCGGACCCTCTTTCTCAAAGCCGATATTTCTTCGACGAGTTCCTTTTTTGTCCTGGATGGGCTCACCCGGCCTCCTTGTGTAGTGAATAATGGTTATTATCGCATAATACTTCTGAAAATCTCAGCAAAATTAGCGGGTCACCCGGGGCGGGTATGACGTGGTAACCGTGACATTGATGCAAGGTAAATGGTACCTTAGCATAAATACCTGGGCATTATGATATGTCATGGAATAAGAATGCAGGAGGCAGACCCGTGGAACCCAAACATATACTGACCCTCGATGAGACCGCCAAGAGACTTGGATTAAGCAGAAACAGGGTGCGATCTTATGTGGATGAGCGTCGCCTGACCCCGGAATACGTGAACAACAACGGGACACCCTACTGGTCGCCGGAATTTGTTGAGAGACTGAAACAGGTTCTTGATATACAGCGCGCCCAAAAGGTGGTGGGACGCAAACCGAAAATGATAATCGATCCCGATTACGAACCACCCCGGCAGCGGGCCGGGACAGACCGGGAAGCAGGGGATAGCAGTAGCTGACCCTTCGGCATAGCCGCAAAGCACCGAACCTGCGTCACGTGAGAAGGAGAAGAAGATTCATGGACCGCATCAGAGAAATGTTGAATCCCCGATCGGTAGCCCTCATCGGTGCTACCGAAAAAGAGAATTCCGTGGGAAGAACCGTCCTCACGAACCTCCTTCACGGCTCCAACCGTTTCGTGTACCCCGTAAATCCCGGCAGGCAGACCGTGCTCGGTGCCCCATGTTTCCCGTCCATCACGGACCTTCCGGCCCATGTCGATCTGGCCGTCATCGCCGCACCCGCCGCCGCCGTTCCCGGACTCGTGAGGGAGTGTGGAGAAGCCGGGGTGTCGGGCGCCATCATCCTGTCCGCGGGCTTCGGAAAAGCGGATCCCCGGGAAAGAGAGTTGGAAAAGGAAATCATCCATGTCCGCAGGAAGTGCGGAATGAGGGTCATCGGCCCCAACTGCCTGGGAGTCATCCTTCCCCATATCGGCCTCAATACCACCTTCCTCGCGACGAACCCCAAGCCGGGTAAGATCGCCCTTATATCCCGGGCCCTGGGCGATGCGATACTCGATTGGGGCGGCACCATGGGCATAGGCTTCAGCATGTTCGCGTCCCTCGGCTCCATGATAGACGTGGGATACGGCGATCTCATCGACTTTCTCACCGACGATTACAGAACCAGGAGCATGATGATCTACATGGAGAATGTGGGAGACGCGAGAAGGTTCATCAGCGCCGCCCGCGGCTTCGCCCTGAGCAAACCCATTGTCGTGCTGAAACCGGGTCGGTCACGGGCCGGCGCCCGGTTTATCTCCACCCGCGCAGGGGGACCGGCGGGAGACGACCGGGTGTATGATGCCGTCTTCAAACGGGTTGGCGCGGCAAGGGTGCGGGAGGTATCGGACCTGCTCAATATGGCGGGAGTCCTCGACTCGCCCCGCCTGCCCAGAGGTCCGAGACTTGCCATCATCACGAATGCGGGGGATGTGGGAATCCTGGCTGCTGATACCCTGACGGAACTCGGGGGCACCCTGGCGGGACTCTCCGGCAACGACACGGATAAGCTCGACCTCTATCTGCCCGAACAGTGGACCCGGGACGATCCGGTCGACATAGGGGGAACTACGGATACAGGACGGTATATGAACACCATCGAGGCCTGTCTCGGCGATGCAGGGGTGGACGGCATCCTGGTGATCTACACACCACGGGCTGCCGCCCAGACAACCGACCTTGCCCGGGCCCTTATCGACATTTCACGGAAGACTGCGAAGCCTGTTATCGTCACCTGGATAGGAGGAGAGCATGCCGCCGAAGGCAGGCGTATTCTCCTACAGAACAATGTGCCCGCCTACGCAACCCCGGAAGAAGCGGTGAAGACCTACCTCTACATGTACGGTTACCGGCGCAACATCGAGCTTCTCTACGAGACCCCCGCGGAAGTGGCGCAGAAGGACCCGCCTCTCAAGAATTACCTGAAAACGATCATCCGGAAGGCGGTAACAGAGGGAAGGCCTCTACTGGGCGCGGAAGCGTCTCTTGACCTGCTCAGGAATTACCGTATCGGGACGGCGAAAACGGCGGTGGTCGGCAACGTGGACCAGATTCCGGGACAAGCCCGGAAACTCGGTTTCCCTGTATCCCTCACCATACGTTACCTTCGTGAGGGCAGGGACGGCCGGGCTGTTTCCCTGTCAGGAGAGGAGGAAATAGACCGGGTGTGCGGCGAGGTCAGGCGAAACCTCCACGGGCAGGGCCTCATTGAAGGGCAGGATATGGAGATCATCCTTCAGAAAATGACCGACCCCCAGGCATTGAGGCTGAAGGTCGCCTCAAGGCGGGACACGGAGTTCCGGACCGTCCTGGTCCTCAGCCCGGACACAGGAAACGGCGATGATGCAGCCATAGGCCTGCCGCCCCTGAACAAGACCCTCGCAAGACGTTTCCTCGAAGGGACCCCGGTCTATCACACACTCAGTTGCACCGGCCCGGGGCAGGAGACCATCGGAAAACTTGAAGATGTCCTGCTCAGCTTTTCGGACCTGGTTATCGATTTCGGAGAAATTGAGAGCTTTGAATTCGTCCTATCAATCGGCAAGTCGGATGTTCTCGCCCAGGAGGTATCGGTCGTTCCCTCACGGCACTATGACGATTCCCGTTCCTATCCCCACCTCGTGATCACCCCTTATCCCTCGCGCTACATGACCGCGTGGAACCTTCCCGATGGAACCGACGTCCTTTTGAGGCCCGTCCGGCCCGAAGACGAGTCCATGGTCAGGGAGATGCTTGACAGTCTGTCCGAAGAGACGTTACGAGTGAGGTATTTCACTGTCCGGGAGATAGACCACGACCTTCTCATACGGTCCTGCAATATCGACTACGACCGGGAAGTAGCGATAATCGCAGAGATAAAGCATACCGGAGGGAAAAAGATGGTCGGGGGGGCCAGACTCATCAGGGAGCCGGGCTCGGCAAGAGGCCAGTTCGCCATCCTGGTACACGATGATTACCAGGGCATGGGATTGGGGGCAAAGCTGATCGACACCCTCATAGGCATAGCCCACGATAAGCGGCTGGAGGAGATGTACGGTCTTGTGCTGACCGAGAACCAGAGGATGCTTGCCCTGGCCGCCAAATTCGGATTCGAATTGAAGCGCGAACCGGAAGGCATCTCCAGGGTCACTTTGTCCTTCACGACCTGACAAGAAAAAGGGGTATCTCTTCTCCCGCGCCATATTTTCCCTCCACCCTGCGACAAATGTCGTGGGCGGATTGCCGCGAATGGCTTTGAGCGATCTACTCGCCTTTCGGGCCGGGCCAAAAATGGGGATTCCATGCCACCTCCCACAAATGTCCGTCAGGATCGGCGAAATATCCCGAGTAACCACCCCAAAACACATCCTGCGCGGGCTTGATGAGCTTCCCGCCCGACTCAACGGCCCGATCGATCACATCCCTGACCTCTTCCTTGCTTGACACTACATGGGCCAGGGTAATTCCCCGAAAACCGGCCCCATCGGCCGTGACCGCGGCATCTTCCGCAAGGGCATTCCACGGATACAATGACAGCCATGAGCCGTCCAGCATGAAGAAGGCGGCGCCTCCCTCAAAGGGCATTCGGGGAAAACCGAGTCCCCTTTCGTAGAACCGGACCGCCCTTTCCATATCCGCAACACCGAGAGTAATCATGTTGATCCGCGGTTTCATTATTCATCTCCTTTGAGTATAGCGAAGTATTCAGCAGCAGGCCGGCGTTTCCCGCCAATTCCGTTTCCCCGACTCCCGCCCACAGATTCATTATCCTTGAAATCAGGGTCACTTTCAAGGGGAAAGCAGGGGAACAGCTACCGGGCCTCAACCGCTCTCATCGGCCGCGCAGAGATACTGCATCGGGGACCCGGATGGCGGCGGGAAACAGATGCCGGGCATCCAAACGGATCCTTTACACAAAGGAATTTACTTATACCGCGCCGTAGCGTATGATTGAAACAGATCCTTCCGGTCCCGGCTTGTCCGGGCCGGTGGTGATGCCCGACATTCAGACAAAGGAGAAAATCACCGGTTGGAAGCAACGTGTCTCGTCATATCGGCGCTGGTCATGGAGTTCATCGACAGCTTTCTGGGTATGATGTATGGGACGGTCCTGGCGCCTCTCCTCATCATCATGAATTACGGCACGAAGGACGTAGTGCCCTCCATCCTTATTTCCCAGGCCATAGGTGGTTTCATCGCCTCCTGGCGCCATCACTGTTTCAGGAACGCCGACTTCAACCGGGGCGCCACGGACCGGCACATTGCAGTAACGATCATCTGGTTCGGCGTCTTTGCCTGCCTCGCCGGCGTATTCCTCTCCGTGTCCATATCCCCCAAAGCCCTGAATACCTATATCGGTCTTCTCGTAACCGTCATCGGCGTCCTCATCCTCTGCAGACAATCCCTTGTCCTGACCGACGGGAAGGTGTATCTCCTCGGATTCGTGAGCGCCTTCAACAAGGCCTTGTCCGGGGGTGGATTCGGCCCCCTTGTTGCGGGAGGACAGCTTGTGTTTCGCGACCGGTCCGAAAAAGGGGCCATCGGTTCCACCGACTTCGCGGAAGCCCCGATCTGCCTCTTCAGCTTTCTTCTCTGGGTAGCCTTCAAAGGATTCCCCTCCCCGCGCCTGTGGGTACCCCTCTCGATAGGTTCCGCCATCGGCGGCTTCTTCGGGCCCAGGTGCCTGAGCGCGATACAGTCAAAGGAGAAGCTGAAACGGTTGTTGGGCGTCCTGGTTCTTCTGGAAGGCGTCTGGGTCCTTTACAAGGTTTGGATCAGGTAGGTCCGTGAACTCGTACCGGCTCTCCTATCTTCAGCACCTCGAATCGGAATCGATCCACATCATGCGGGAAGTGGCTGCCGGGTTTAAGAACCCCGTCATGCTCTATTCCGCGGGCAAGGATTCGAGCGTGATGGTGCGGCTGGCCCAGAAGGCATTCTATCCGGGCACGTTTCCCTTTCCCCTCATGCACATCGATACGGGATTCAAGTTCCCCGAGATGTACGCCTTCCGGGAGGAATTCTGCCGGAGGATCGGAGCGGAGCTTATTGTGGAGAGGAATGAACCCTGGATTGCCCGGGGTTGTCACCCTCTCACCACCGGCGTCGACAAATGTTGCAGCTATCTGAAGACGGGCGCCTTGCTCGACGCGATTCGCACCCACGGGTTTGATGCGGCATTCGGCGGGGCAAGGCGTGAAGAGGAGAAATCCCGGGCCAAGGAGCGGGTCTTTTCCCTGAGGGACGCCTCCGGTCAATGGGACCCGAAGCATCAGCGGCCCGAGTTATGGGACCTCTACAATACCCGGATCAACGAGGGAGAAACGGTGCGGGTCTTTCCCTTGAGCAACTGGACGGAGCAGGACATCTGGGAATACATCAAGGCGGAGGAGATTCCCGTGGTACCCATCTATTTCGCCTCCGAACGGGAGGTGGTCATCCGTAACGGCATACTTATCCCCCTTGCCGCCTGTTCGGCAGGCAACCACCAGACCCAAAGGGACCGGGCCGGAGAAAAGGTCGAAAGAGTCATGTGCCGGTTCCGCTCGTTGGGCTGCATTCCGTGCACCGGTGCGGTCGCTTCGAAGGCGGCCACTATCGACGACATCATCGTCGAAGTCCGGGCCGCGAGAAAATCAGAAAGGGAAAACCGCGTCATTGATCTCACGAGTGACAGCTCCATGGAACAGAAGAAGCGGGAGGGGTATTTCTGATGCCTTACGGCGAAAAGTCCCTTCTCCGGTTCACCGCCACGGGCAGCGTGGATGACGGGAAATCCACCCTTATCGGCAGGCTCCTCTACGAGACGAAATCCGTTTATGAAGACCAGTACGAGGCGATCGAGCGGACTTCCAGGAGAAAGGGATTCAAGGAGGTCGATCTCGCCTGGCTTCTCGACGGCCTTGCCGCGGAGCGGGAACAGGGCATCACCATCGACGTGGCCCATCGCTATTTCGAGACGGATAAGCGCAAGTTCATCATTACCGACACGCCCGGCCATGTCCAGTATACGAGAAACATGGTCACGGGGGCATCGATTGCCGATTGCGCCGTTATCCTCATCGACGCCCGGAACGGGGTCCTTACCCAGTCCAAAAGGCACGGGTTCATCCTCTCTCTCCTGCAGATCCCCCACCTCGTGGTGGCAGTCAACAAGATGGACCTCGTGGGGTACGCGGAGGAGGTCTATGCCCGCATCGTAGAGGCGTACCAGGATTATTCCCAGAAACTGGACATCCACGACATCACCTTTATCCCCGTATCAGCCCTGAAGGGGGATAACGTAGTGAGAAAGAGCACCCGCATGGGCTGGTATGAGGGCGCACCCCTTCTCCACCACCTCGAAAACATCCACGTCGCTGCCGGCAGGAACCTTGTGGACTTCCGCTTTCCCGTCCAGTATGTAATCCGTCCCCACCAGAATTTCCGGGGTTTTGCGGGAAAGATCGCCTCGGGAACCATCACCCCGGGAGAAGAGATCGTGGTCCTGCCCTCCGGGACCGGGGCCGCGGTAAAGACCATCACCACCTACGACGGCGATCTGCAAGAGGCCTTCGCCCCTCAATCGGTGGTGCTTACCCTGGACAGGGAGATCGATGTAAGCCGGGGGGACATGATCGTCCGGAAGAGGAACCTGCCCCAGGGCGAAACCCGTCTCGACGCGATGGTCTGCTGGATGGACGAGACGGCGTCGTCCATGGCCGTTTCCTACATCATGAAGCAGACGACGCGCCACGTCCGGGCAGTTATCAAAAAGATAGTCTATAAGATAGACGTGGATACCCTGCACCGGACTCCGGCCGACGCCTTTTCGCTGAACGAGATCGGCAGGGTGGAAATCTCCACCGCTTCTCCCATCTTCTTCGATCCCTATAAGGCCAACCGCGCCACAGGCAGCTTTATCCTCATTGATCCCCTGACCCACAACACGGTTGCCGCGGGAATGATCCGGGGTGTGCCCGGCCACGTTCATGGCATCCCCGGTGGGGGCGGCCGGATAGGGAAAGAGGGGCCCATATCGCCCCACGTCGTGTGGAAGGCCGGGAACATCCCCCTCAAGGCAAGGGAAGAGCGAAACGGCCACCGCTCCGCCGTGCTCTGGTTCACGGGCTTTTCCGGCTCAGGCAAATCGACCGTCGCCGGACTGCTGGAACAGAGACTCTTCGACGCGGGCTGCCGGACCATGCTCCTCGACGGAGACCACCTCAGGCACGGCCTCTGCGGAGACCTCGGGTTCTCCGAAAAGGACCGGCAGGAGAATATACGCCGCGCAGGGGAGACGGCGAAGCTCTTCTTTGAGGCGGGGCATATCGTCCTGTGCACCTTTATCTCCCCTTTCGCGAGAGACAGGCGGTTCGTCCGTTCCCTCTTCCCGGAAAAGAGCTTCTTCGAGGTCCATGTCAAGTGCGGCATTGAGACGTGCATCAGCCGCGATCCCCACGGTCTCTATAAGAAGGCCCTCGCAGGAGATATCCCCGGGTTTACCGGCATCAGTTCTCCCTACGAAGAACCGACGGTCCCTGAAATCGTCGTGGATACGGATTTTCAAAGTGTGGAGGAAAGCAACACCCTTCTCTTCGGCAGGCTGATAGAAGAGGGGATCGTCCCTTCATGTCCGCTTCCTCCGCAAGGCTTTTCATGATGCAGCGGCACTCCCCGTAGCAAGAGGGAGTGCCGCGCCATAACAAATTTTGTCAAACCGACCGGTTCAGGGCCTAGCCGGGTATGTCCCATCCCAGCAGATGCAGAAGTTTAGCGCCTGGAACGGTTGCCTGTTTTCGTGGCTCTGCCCGTCGCCCCCGCTTATCTGAACGGTAAGAGGACTCAGGGAAGCGAGGTTTGCAGCGGCCTCCTTATAGAACTTGGGATTGCCGGGGGTGCCGCCCTTAACGGCCGCCACTATCATTCCAGCCGGATTGGAGGTCGTGGCGGCTTCCTGTTCCGCATAGGCGGTGTGGGTATGGCCGGGCATCGTGTCTATCGACAATGCCACCCCTGCGGCTCCTCTTGTCTGGCCCAGGCTCCATGGGGACAGACCCGGGCCTGTTCCCATGCCCACGGGCACCGTCTGGGAAAGGTCCGGCACGTTGAAGACTTTATTGTTGCCGCCGTAAGTATTTCCGATAACCTGATAGAGAGCCTGGTACTGCTGGACATTCACCTGCTGCCCATTGCAAAATAACCAGCCCATCGGCTCGTAGTCATATGTAAACACTCTGATTTCACCGACAAATCCATCCATAGCATCCTCCTCTCGTTATTGGCCTGAAGGGAACAGCCCGCTTGCTGCGATAATGAAATTGACGCATGACGAAGGCATTATGTTCGCATGGGGCATGCCTCCTCCGGTGCTCATTATTGCCCTCGGATCGAGGGCCATGGGATTTGTCTTCGCGTCATACAAAGGAACATCCGCTGCCGTTACAGCCGGCATCACCCCCGTCCCCGGCATGGCGGTCGCAGCCGCAGCCGGGGAAGCCGCCAGTCCGTGAGCGTGCGGGGGCCATCCGTCTGCGGGGACAACCACCGCTTCCGTGCCGAAATACTGGCCTATTGGCCTTGGAGTCAGCCCCGTTCCGGCGCCCTGGCCTACGGGGAGCCTTCCACGAAAGTCGGGTACGCAAAAAGTCTGTGCACCGTTGCCGCCAAAAGTCGTACTCAGCACGGCAAAGAGGTTGGGGTACTGCGATATGGGCAGCTCACTCCCATCACATAACAGCCATCCCTGGGGGGCATAGTTTCCCGCAAACATCTTTATCTCTCCTATAAAAGGTTGCATTGTTCCCTCCTTATGTTTTCCTATTGCCTCGACGGATAGAGCCCCGTTGTCGCTATGTAATACGCAGCCACAAGGGATGGTTGCATGTTGCTGTGGCTCTGTGCGCCGCCCGAAGAACTCGTGCTGTCGTCCATTGCCACTGTGTTGGCGGGCGCTCCGTACAAGTTCGTGGTAGATGCGGCAAGGAGCCGGTTGGAATTCGTTCCCACCCCGGGCTTGTCGGCATTTTCAGAGCTCCCTATGTACCCATGCATATGGGGCGGAACGGTAACCGTACTCAGAGCCACCGTTTCCGCGCCCCCCATGGTCCCTACCACGCAAGCCCCGTAGAAAAACATCGGGGTCCTCCCCCTTAAGTCGGGGATACCGAAAGTCGCCTTTCCGTCTCCGCCGTACCGGATGCCGAGAAGAGCATAGAGTGCCTGGTTTTGCGCAATCTGCAACAACCTCCCGTCACACGGGAGCCACCCGTACATGTCCTTCACGAACCCCATCAATCTTATTTCACCTAAATAAGGTTCCATCGCCATACCTCCTCTGTTTGATTAGAAAACCTTTGTCCGAACTCTCTTCCTCGAAGGTCCACCTCCATTCCGTGGCAGGATACCGACCTCGTAACAGATCCGTCGATCAACCCGTTTCATCCAGGCCGGCGCGGAAATATCCCGTCATAACAGATGCAAAAATTCACCGCCTGGCACGGTTGCATGTTGTTATGGCCCTTCCGGTCACCCGACAACTCAACAGCAGCCTTGTCCAGGTAAACCAGGTATTGCGCCTGAGCGTTCGCTCTATAGAACTGCGGGTTGCCCGGGGTACCGGCCTTGACCGAAGCGACTATCATCCCTGCCGGGTCCGAAGTCGTGGCGTTTTCCTGCTCCGCATAAGCCTGGTGGGAGTGACTCGGTATCTGGTCGGCAGTCAGCGACACGAGCGTTTCCCCGCCCGCTGCGCCCAGACGCCATGGGGACAAGCCCTGGGCAGCCCCCATGCCTACGGGTACGCGGCCCTTCAGATCAGGCAGATTGAAGCCTTTGGCGTCGCCGCCGTAAGTGTTTCCGATCACCGCGTAGAGAGCTGCATACTGCCGAACGCTCACTTGCTGCCCGTTGCAGAAGAGCCATCCCTGAGGCTCGAAGTCAAACGAAAACGTCCTTATTTCACCGACATATGGGTCCGCCATAATATCCTCCTTGCTATGGGTTTGAAGGGAATTCTCCGCTCGTGGCGATAATGAAATTGATGCATGATGAAGGCATCACGTTCGCGTGGGGCTGGTTGCCTCCCGCAACCCCTATCGCCCTCTGATCAAGGGGCTTGCGGTTTGTCTTTGCGTCATACAAAGGGACCTGGGGCGACGTCTTCGCCAACACCACTTCCTTGCCCGGCGTTCCGGTCACGACCCCCTCCGAGGAGGCCAGCAACTTGTGATTGTGAGGGGGGCACCCCGTCAATGATATTGTCGCCGTTTCCGCACCGAAGTACTGACCCATCACCCTGCGGGTCAACCCCGTTCCGAGGCCCTGGCCGACCGGGACCCTCCCGCGCAAGTCGGGCACGCGAAATTTCATCACGCCGTCGCCGCCGTAAGTGATACCCAGCAGGGCAAAGAGGGCCGGGTTCTCCCCTATGGACAATTCGCTCCCATCACACAGGCACCATCCGTCGGGGGCAAAGTCCCCGGCAAACATTCTTATTTCCCCTATAAAGTTTTCCATGGTTCCCTCCTGTCTTCCTATTGCCGTTGCGGATACAGCCCCAAGGACGCGATGTAATACGCGGTCACCACCGACGGCTGCATGTTGTCGTGGCCTGTAATACCGTCCCCCACAGGGTCCAGATCGTCATCCATGGCCACCATATGGACGGGCCCTCCGTACAGGTTCACGGTGGATGAGGCAAGGAGCCGGTTCGAACCTGTCCCTACCCCGGGTTTGTCGGCACTCTCCGTGGTCGCCGTAAACCCGTGACTATGAGGAGGAGTGTTGGCCGTGGCGAGGGCCACCGTCTCTGTGCCGACTTTAGCTCCCACACTGTAAACTCCGTAGAAATGCATGGGGGTCCTTCCCCTCAGGTCCGGAAGGCAGAAGGTCGTTTTCCCGTCCCCGCCGTACCGGGACCCGAGAAGGGAATAGAGCGCCGGGTAGTCCTTGGTCTGCAATGTTCTCCCGTCACAGGGGAGCCATCCATAGATTTCCTTCACGAACCCCATCATTCTTATTTCACCTACAAAAGGTTCCATCGTTGCACCTCCATTCGATTTGAGACCTTTTCGCTCATAGCCGCAGTGCATCCCTCTCCATAGAGTAGTAGATCCCCCGGAATTCCTTCTCTCTGAAACCAAGGACCTTGTAAAAGTCCCTGATCGTGTTGTTCACCTCCACATGAAGGCTCATCGCAAGGCCCCGGGCATCGGCTTCCCGGACAAGGTCCCTCATGATTCCGCCTCCTGCGCCCCTTCCCCTGAATTCCGGCAGCAGAGCGATGTCGATTACCCGTATTCCGTCTTTGGTCCGATGGACATAAAGCCTTCCCACAGGCTCGCCGTCAATAGATACGATGCTGAAAGATGCGCCGGGATAGTTCTGTGTGTATTGGATGTGCTGAAGCCTGAACTGCATCCGGAGGAACGCTTCGACCTGACCTTCGCTCCATCCTGTGAGGGCCATTTCGTCACGCCGCGTAGAGGCATACACGCGGTAGAGAAATTCCGCATCGTCCTCTGCTATGGGACGTAACGTAATGTTTTCAGATATGATTCCGCTTATTTGAGAACCTTTCGGTCCCTCCCCCAATTCGGCCCCCTTCCTTGAGAGTCGGCGCTTTCAATCCTGTGTGAGGATACAAGATGCTACAGCCCCGACAAAGACCTCTTTTTCCGAACTTACAGGATCTTTATTAGTTATGCATACACAACGCCGTATATAAAGTCAACCGTTTTATCTCAAGAAGTATATTTATTTACCTTATTGCTCCATTTATGCTTACTCTTGTTTCTTTATTCCCTCTTTGCGCCGGATATGATAGAATGCGCAAAAGATGACATGAGAACCCATGTGCAGGGAAAAGATCATCGTGATAACGATTGACGATTGTTGAACGCCGGGTTACAAAGGAGCATGTATGATAAAGAAAAGCGTTTCAACGGAAAGCATCGTCCACCAGGTTGAAGAAATTGTCGCGAGTGACATCGACGATGAGAAGGTCATGATGAGTGTTGAAAAGGGCCGGTACTATAGCCTCGACCGCGTCGGCAGCCGTGTGTGGGACCTCATCCAGGAGCCCGTCATGGTGTCGGACCTGATTGACACGCTTCTCGGAAGATACGATGTGGACCGGGAGACCTGTGAAGAAGATGTGCTGGAGTTTCTTGAAGAGCTCCATGATGAAGGTATATTGCAGGTGAGGGATACGGAGACTCATCTCTAGGGGATGTCCTGTAATTGGCGTTCCCGGCCGCGGGCCGGGAGGGCGGCACGCGTAAAGATCCGGAGGGTCAGGGAGATCGTGTTCTTCTTCTATTTCAGCCGTGTAGGTCCATTGTCGGCGCATCGGGTCGATCCTCACGCCGTTATCCGGCGACTTATGCCCTTCACCCCGCCTGACAAGAGCGGGTTTCTCGCCAATGACGGAAAAGGCCTGCTGATCCAATGCCTCCACTGGAATACCGCCCGGTCGCGGCTGGAGCCGGCCCCGCTGTATCACGCCCCGAGTCAGGCAGCCGCAGCGTCGTGGGCTCGTCTCGACAACCGCGCCGAGTTGGGGGAGAAGCTGGCCATCGCTCCGGCGGATATGCACAAATTTTGTGATACGGAGTTGATCCTCCTCGGTTATCTGAAATGGCAGGAGGCCTGCGTTGACCACCTGATCGGAGACTTCGTATTTGTCATTCACGACCAAAGACACCAACGGATCTTTTGCGCCCGGGACCATATGGGGGTCCGTCCACTCTATTACTATGCGTCCGACGACGTGTTCGTCTGCGCCACCGGCCTTACCGCTTTTTTGGGTCTTGAAGGCGTGTCCATAGAGGTTCAGCAACAATGGGTCGCGGAATACCTGATCCACGCCTCCATGGACTTCGAGCGCACTCCCTATAAAGGGATTAAAAAGGTCCCTCCTGCTCACTGCCTGTCGGTCACCCCGGACAGGATACTGTTGCGCCGGTATTTTGAACTGTCCCCGGAACCGCCGCTCGTGCTTAAGGATTCCCGGGAATATGTAGATGCATACAGGACGGTCCTCGAAAGGGCCATCGAGTGCCGGCTGGACTCCGAGTATGCCGTCGGAACCGAACTCAGCGGCGGCATCGATTCTTCCACCATAACCGCCTACGCGGCAAAATTTCTCGAGCGTTCCCTGTCGGGCCTGCATACCTTCGCCTTTGCGTTTACCGAACTGGAACCGCAATATGTCCTGGCCGTGAGCCGGGCCTGCCGCCTGCCCAACAACCACATCTTTGCGGGCAGCGAGACTGACCCCCGGGCAGTGTTGCAGCGCTCGCTGAATATTCTCGGCTACCCCGTCGAACATGGCAACGCAACGACCCATGAGCCGTTTTACCGGCTGGCGGAAAAACTGGAAGTCAGGACGTTGCTCTCCGGTTTTGGCGGGGACGAGTTCGCGACAACCATTTACGGCCATCTTGTTCCCCTGGAAATGATTACGAAGCGCCGGTTCCGTGACCTTTTCAATATCCTTCCGGGCAACGCCCTTTTCCGTTTTCTCCGCCTGGCCAAGATGGAGTTGCGGCGCCGCAGGACGCATAATTTCGAAAACCTCGTCTACAACACCCAGTTCCACAAAGCATTCAGGATGCGCTGGCCCCACAGGATCGTCCGCGAAGAAGTCGTCAAAAAGTACGGCCTTGAAGAGCGCTTTTTTGATGGAGCCCGTTTCGATGCGGGCTACACGGATCTCAAACGTTTCGCCCTGGAAAGACGGTGGCGGCCCTTTGTGCCGACAAGGATGGAAAACTGTACGCTAATGGCGGCAGGCAGAAGGATCGAATATCGCTGGCCTCTGCTCGATATCCGGCTGGTGCGGCTGTTTCTGTCGGTTCCGTCGGAAGAACAGTACTACCGCGGGACGAACCGCTACCTGCACCGCCGCGCCATCGACGGCATTGTGCCGAAAATGGTAACCTGGAAGCAGGGCAAGAATATGGGGACCGCAATGCCGCCGGATCACCACAAGCCAAATAGTTTGCTCCAATTCTCGGTCTCCGATCTGCATCCTGCCCTTGCCGAATATATTGATGCCGGGAAGTTGGGACAACAGATGGACCAACTGTCGTCTCTCCGGGATAACGGTGAAGATTTGATCAGAAGGATGCAGTCGGTCAGAAATATCCGGGCAGTCACCTATCTTTCGTCATGGATGAAATATCTTGAAATATAAACCGAAACATGTAATAGAATAAGAATCATACCAGGGGGTGGTGAATCATGCCGACTACACGGGCAAAAAAGGGAATTGGCGATGCGGGAACCACATGCAACGATTCGCTCCGGAACGAATCACCTGCTGTCCACCCAGTCGGTGGGACGGACGATCTGGAACCTTGGAGCAGACCTCGCATCCTTCATAGGACTTGCGCCGGTCAAACCGGAACAAAGTATCATTATACCAGCGAAAGTTCTCCTACAGAGGCAATATCCATATACGGCCCGTCATAGAATCATCCGGGTCATAAACCATATTATCGGCAGGGACGTGGCGCGCCCCATCCCTGCCGGGACATCTTTTGACGCGAACCGCGAAGGTCGCAACCTTCGACGGGCAAAGTATTTTCCCGGCGGCTAACCGGATATCACATGGAAAACATGTATCGCATTTTCGGATTGGACATCTTCTCCGTCATCCCCCTCCCGTCCCGTTCCGTTGTACCGGCCCGGCAGGACGGCACCCCGGATGTAATCATCTCGTATGGCGAAACACCGGCTGCCCTGACAAATCCCCGCAAGAAAGGGGTGCGCTATCAGGCTGCGCCGGGAGAGTTTTTGCTTCGGGTGGACAATGTCGCCCACTATTATGTGCAGCACGGCAGCCGCATCACCGTCATGCCTGAAGCCGGGGCGGATGATGACGATATCCTTCTCTTCCTCATGGGTTCTGTCATGGGGGCGCTTCTCCATCAGCGCAATGTTCTGGTGCTCCATGCCGGCGCGATAGCGGTGAACGGGGAGAGCGCGGTTTTTTGCGGCCCTTCCGCTGTCGGAAAATCCACTCTCGTAGCCGGTTTTCTTCGGCGGGGCTATCCCTTCCTTGCCGATGACGTGTGCGCCATAACATCAGGCGACGGGCGTCCGGCGGTGATTCCCGGGTTTCCCCGCGTGAAGGTGTGGGCCGATGTCCTGACGAAACTGAACACCCGGAACGATACACTCAAGAGTATCCGGCGGGGGATGGGAAAGTATTTTCTGCCTATTGATTGTATCCAGGAATCCCCGGTGCCCATCAGGTCCGTGTTCGTCCTTGAGACCACCAGTACCGGCAGGATGGAAATCACGGCTTTAAGGGGCGCCGACAAGGTCGGCCCTCTCATCGACAACACCTATCGCTTGCCCTTTTTACGGGGTCTGGGCAAAGGAAAGGACCACTTCACCCAGTGTGCGGCGGTTGCGGCCGGAACCGACGTGTTCCTGACGGTCCGTTCCAGAACGACGTTTTTGCTTGATGAACTGCTGGATATGGTGGAGGCGAAACTTCTGTCATGAAGGGCATCATATGGCTCGCTTCGTATCCTAAATCGGGAAACACCTGGTTTCGCGTCTTTCTTACCAACCTGCTCCGTGATGCGGATGCCCCCGCAAACATAAATGAACTGATACCTACGCCCATCGCCAGCGACAGGGACGTCTTCGACCGCGATATGGGATTTGAGGCGTCGGACCTGAGTGCGGATGAGATCGACCGCTTGCGTCCCGAACTCTATATCCACCTTGCCGAAAACGCCCTGAAGCCGCTCTTCATGAAAATCCATGACGCCTACACTGAGGTCTCGAAGGATATGCCTTCTATTCCCCGGGAGGCCACGGGGGGCTGCCTTTATTTCATCCGGAACCCCCTGGACGTGGCGGTCTCCTTTGCCCATCACAACGGCTTGACCCTCGACACCGCCATATCCTTTATGGCTGATGAGAATCGCGCTCTTTGTGGCAAATCGGACCGGTTGTACCCCCAGTTGCGCCAGAAGCTCTTCTCCTGGAGCCGTCATGTTCTGAGTTGGGTCGATTTCGCCCCATTCCCCTTATGTGTCCTCCGCTATGAAGATATGAAAACGGATGCCCTGAAAACCTTTGAAAAGGCGGTGCGTTTTGCAGGCCTTCCCCACACCTGGGACCAGGTCCTGAGAGCCGTCAATTTCAGCTCCTTCAAGATCATGCAGCAGCAGGAGCAGAAAGATGGCTTCCGCGAAACCAGTCCCCTGGCCGACCGATTCTTCCGTAAAGGCAAGATAGGGTCATGGCGCGACGAGCTTAGCGTTGAACAGGCCCAACGGATTGTCCACGACCACCGGGAGGTCATGCGCCGTTTCGGCTATCTCGACGAAAACGACGGGTTAGCCTTTTGACCCACGTGAAATCACGGAGATTCAGCGCATGAGTTACGGGTCCGTTATCGCAAAGTACAGGAATATGCATCGCCAATCGAATCCGGAAGAAATTTCTGCTCTTTGGAAAAGAAGCACGCCCGGTTTGAATATCTATGTACACAGCCCCTTCTGCCCTTCGGTCTGCGGCTTCTGCCACTACAGGGGGAAAGAGTTTCATTTCGAAAAAGACTATTCCCTATATAGAAAATATTATTACGATTATTTACCCCGAGCTATCGCGCCCTTTCTCCCGATCATAGAGTCCCGTCAAATCGGAAACTACTTCTTTGGCGGTGGCACCCCCAGCTTGATGAGGCCCGAAACCATGTCTTTCATTTTTGATATATTTCCCGGGTTCAAAGATGTGAAGTCGAAGACCTTTGAAATTCATCCTGCCGTCTGGACAGAGGAACAACTCGATGTTCTCGCCATGTATGGCTTTAACTGCTGTATTATAGGCGTTCAATCCTTCGATGAATCGGTGCTTGACAGGCAGGGTCGACTCTATGCAACAAGGGAGCAGATCAGGGGCTTGGCGCGGAAGGTCAAGGACCGGGGAATGTATCTGGCCATAGACATGATCTATCGCATGGACCCGGTCGACGCCGATGAGATCTTCAGGCAGGACCTCGCATTTCTACCCGAGCTCGATGCCGACATTATCAGTTTGCAGGACAACTTTAATGAATTGTACGAAGATGAAAAGATTAAGAGGTTCTTTGAAATCGTCTGCGATTCACCCCTGGCAGCCGACTACTATTGGGAAGAAGCTACAGGGGAAAATCCGGTAATGTCCCTCGATGAGAAAAGAACCAGGAAGGCGGTGCGTTATCTGCGAAACGACTTGCCACATGAAACATATTCCAATGAGATATTTACATTTTTGAAAACAATAGATGAATGTTCGAAACACTTCTCGAAAGGTGCGGGATATCCGTCATTGATAGGGTTCGGTTCATATCAGAATAGCCGCAAGAACACATTTTCCTCCATTCGTGCACGTCAACACATCCTGGAATATATCGAAGTAAATAATAATTGGAGCCCGGAGTACTACATTACTTTCGATGAAGACCGGCGGAAACTTTTTGATGAAACAGTGGAGCTGATGAAACGGTTCAAGACATTAGGCGATCCTCCTCCCGGGATCGTCGTCAGCATCATCAACAGACCGGCGATAAGGGACGACCAATGCGTCTTGCGCAAACCCCATGTTCTGGTAGGGTTGGAAATATCGTGGAAAGAACGGACAGTTGCCGTTGATGAGTTTATCGCAGGAATTAAGGCCGTTTTTCAGCACACACTCGATGGTCCGTCTTCAATGCTGATTGTGGGAAGACGATCATGACCATGGGAAGGTCCTGCCTCTCTCCGGGAGTCCCGATGAAGACGGGAAGATTGGCCTGCAATGAGGTATAATACGTACATGACGGCATGTTTCAGATTCTTTAGGGGACTCCCCGCCAAGTGGCGCCGCCGCACCGGGGCGGAGCGGGCGTCCCTCGTGGAAGCGTTCCTGCTCCTGGGTGTCGCCCGTTTTACAGTCCTGGTCCTGCCCTTCAGGTGGCTTGCCGTATCATTGGGCAGACATATGTCGGAGACCGGCGCGCAGGCGGATTTCTCCGATCTTCGTCGCGCCCGGATAGTGGGTCAGGCCGTTTGTTCAGCCGCACGTTACACCCCCTGGGAGAGTGTCTGTCTGTCCCAGGCTGTAGCCGCCAAATGGATGCTGAAACGTCGCCATGTCGCCGGCACGCTCTATCTCGGCGTGGCGAAAGACGAGACAAACCCGGAGAGACTCGCCGCCCATGCGTGGCTTCGTTGCGGCGGCACGATCATCACGGGCAGGGAGGGCTACCGGCGTTTTACTGTGGTAGCCGTTTTTTCCTGATGAGACGTCTCTCCTCCACCGACAGGGATAAGACCCGGGACAATTCTCCGTGCTGCCCATGATCAAACAGCTTCTCGACGCTGTCCGGAGGCTGAGGCAGCAACTCCCCTATCTGCCCAAGGCCTTGCGACTGGTTCACCGTGCGGCGGGCGGGCTCACACTTACATGGCTGGCCCTGTTGATCCTTCAGGGCTTGTTGCCTGTTGCAGCGGTCTACCTGACCCGGACACTCGTGGACGGCGTGGCGGGAATGATCGGCTCAGGGAACGGGTGGGCGGCTTTAACACCCCTTCTCCCCGCGGGCCTTGCCATGGCAATGGTCCTGATCGCAACTGAGGTACTCCAGGGCATCGGCAAATGGGTGCGCACCGCCCAATCCGAGCAGGTGCAGGATTACGTCCATGAGCTTATCCATGAACAGGCGATAAGGCTCGATCTCTCCTTTTACGACGACCCCGGTTACTACGACCAACTGCACCGCGCCCGGGTAGATGCCATAACCCGCCCTGCCGCCCTGATCGAAAACGCGGGCACTTTGCTGCAAAGCCTCGTCACCCTGGCAGCCATGGGGGCCGTCCTCTCCACCTTCGGCATATGGATTCCCTTGCTCCTGGCCGCGAGCACCCTGCCCGCTTTCCTCGTCGTGCTCCGCCACACAATCCACTTTCACGGATGGCGGCTCCGCAACACCACCGCCATCCGCAAGACCACTTACTATGATATGATGCTCACCCAGCGCGAGGCGGCGGCGGAGGTGCGCCTCTTTGGTCTCGGCCCTCATTTTCGCGCACTTTTCAGGGACCTGCGGGCGCGGCTCAGGCGGGAACAGGTTGAGCTTGCCCGCAGCGAGGCCACGGCCCACGCAGGGGCGGCCCTTATCGGTCTCGCGAGCATGGCGGGGGCCCTGGTCTGGATGGGTCTTCAGGTATTGAAAGGGGCAGTGAGTCTGGGCAGCCTTGCCCTTTTTTATCAGGCCTTTTACCAGGGTCAGCGCATGATGCGGTCGGTCCTGGGCAGCACCGGGGAGATTTACCGCAACATCGTGTTCCTGGAGAACCTTTTTGAATTTCTTGCGCTCAAGCCCCGCGTCGATTCACCGGAGAAACCCCTCCCTCATCCCGGTCTGAAAGGAGCCCTCGAACTTCAGGACGTCACCTTCCGTTATCCCGGCACGGCGCGGGCCGCCATGGAGCGTTTCACCCTCCGTATTCCCGCAGGGCGAATCACCGCCCTGGTGGGAGAAAACGGCGCAGGCAAAACCACCCTTATCAAGCTCATCTGCCGCTTCTATGACCCCGAAGAGGGGCGGCTGACCATGGACGGGACGGACATCCGCGCCCTTTCCCTTCCCGCGCTCCGGCAGCGCATCACCGTGCTTTTTCAAGACCCCGTGCGATACCACGACACGGTCTTCAGCAACATCGCCTTCGGGGATATCGGCAGCAATCCGTCATTGGACCGCATCGCCGACGCGGCCCGGTGCGCGGGGGCCGATGGGCCCATAAGCCGCTTGCCTAAAGCCTATGAAGCCGTCCTCGGAAAATGGTTCGGCGGTGCCGAACTGAGTGGGGGAGAGTGGCAGCGCCTCGCTTTGGCGCGGGCATTCCTGAGGGACGCGGAGTTCATCATTCTCGATGAACCCACGAGCGCCATGGATTCGTGGGCCGAGGCCGACTGGTTGCTCCGTTTTCGCGAACTTGCCGAGGGACGGACCGCCCTGATTATCACCCATCGCTTCACCACCGCTTTGCATGCGGACATAATTCATGTCATGGACAAAGGCCGCATTGTGGAGTCCGGCAGCCACGAGGACCTGCTGGCCGCGAAAGGCAGGTACGAGTCGTCATGGACCCGCCAGATGCGGCAGAGGGGCAACTGAAAGACACGGCTGGGCGTGGCCCCGGAACAAGCCCTGTTTCTCCCCTTCTCTGAGCAACCTGTACCGCCGCCGGACTCATAATCTCTTGCTTTGTCCGTCAGATTCTCCGATAATGTGGGCTAACGATCGAAATGGGGAGGTTCAAGGGATGAAAAGAAGGACTACTCTTCTGAGAGAGCTTATCATGGACGAGGAGATCCTGGTTCTGCCGGGGTCCTACGATGCACTCTCTGCAAGAATCATCGAGCAGGCAGGATTCAAGGCGACCGTGGTCGGCGGCTATGCCGCCTCTGCGTCGATTCTCGGGAAACCGGATGTTTCCCTGCTCACCTTGACGGAGATGGTCGACCGGGCGCGGTATATTGCGGACGCGGTGGAAATACCCGTCTTTCTGGATGGCGACACGGGCCACGGAAACGTGACGAATGTGGCAAGAACCATAAGGGACTTCGAGAAAGCAGGAGTGGCAGGCCTGTTTCTGGAGGATCAGGTATTCCCCAAACGATGCGGACATATGGAAGGAAAGCGGGTGATTTCCACGGATGAAATGATAGCAAAGCTCGGCGCTGCAAAGGACGCCAGGGAAGATCCCGACTTCGTGATCATGGCCCGCACCGATGCCCTTGCAGTGGAAGGGATCGATAAAGCCATAGAAAGAGGCAACAGGTACCTTGCGGCGGGGGCCGACCTTGTCTTTGTGGAAGCCCCTACTTCCGGGGAGGACATGCTGAGAATCACCCGGGAGGTGAAAGGACCGACCTTCGCAAGTATGATCGAAGGGGGAAAGACCCCACGGTTCACGGCAAAACAGCTTCAGGATATGGGGTTCAGCGTGGTGGCGTACGGCCTTTCTATGGTCTATGCGGCATCGTGGGCCATGAGAATGCTCGCCGGGGAGCTTCACGCCTCCGGGACCACCGACGGGTTCCGGGACCGCATGATTACCTTCGACGATTTCAACCGGCTGGTAGGCCTCGACGAAATAAGGGCAAAGGAGGCAAAGTACAACGTCGATAGTGCGGGGCCTGAAGGTTCATGACATCCGTTGTTGAGTATGCCGCCGATTCTGTCCACCGAAAGGAGCCCTTGCTGAAACTCGTTCCACACGTTGACGAGGCGGAGGAAGGGCCTGTGAACTGCCCGGCGGACATTAGTGCTTGCGGGGAGTTCCCGGACGGCCCGATAATGGCTTTCGGGAGGAGGCGTTGCAGCGCCTTCTCCCTCCGGACCCTGTTGCCGGCTTTTCACACGTGGGCCTGCCGTTGCTGCACTATCACGTCAGGAACGCCCAAGCGCAGCTACAAAATCGATCTGCGGCCGTTGTACCTTTCCTTATCATAATATTTTTCTATATCGACAAGTTTCAATTTGTTGATTACCCCTTTCAGGGGAACCGTGGCAATTTCACCGTGCACAAGACTCACCATGCGTCCAAAATCCCCGTTGATGATCATATCCACCGCGGCGATGCCGAACCATCTGGCCATAAGGCGATCCCGTGCCGAAGGGGTTCCTCCCCGCTGCAAATGGCTCAGGATGAGGTGACGCGATTCAAGCCCTGTCTGTTTTTCTATTTCGCCGGCCACATAACTTGCTATTCCCCCGAGGGAGGGGTGTCCGAACTCATCTACCTTATTGTCTTTCAGGAATTCGGGCCTTCCCGCAGCCTTCGCTCCTTCGGAAACGACAATGATGGAATATTTTATTTCCCGTCCCCGCCGTTCGCGAAGAAGTTCGCAGACCTGATTCATATCGAACAAATACTCCGGTATCAAGATGATATAGGCGCCACTGCACTCTCCGCCGTGGAGGGCGAGCCACCCTGCGTGACGCCCCATTGTCTCGACGACGAAGATCCGGCTGTGGGAACCGGCGGTAGTCCTCAATCGGTCAATTTCCTCCATGATCACATTCACGGCAGTGTCAAAGCCGAGAGAATAATCGGTTCCCATGAGGTCATTATCAATAGTCTTGGGAATCCCTACCGTTTTGATGCCCAGTTGATGCAACTTATAGGCAACGCCAAGGGTATCCTCGCCTCCAATCGCGACAACCACATCTATTCCCAGCTTCTTGATATTCTCGATCACCTTTTCAGACCGGTCATGTTTGGGATTAAAGGGGTTTGTCCGCGAGGTGCCCAGGTTTGTCCCGCCATAGCGGTCCCACGTGCGGACGACCTCCTCATCAAGGGGTTTGATGTATCGTTCGCAGCTTTTCGGATCATCCGGCTCAACCTCTGCCAACCCCTTCCACCCTTCGGTGATACCCACCACTTCAAACGAAACGGATCGTTTTCCCGTGAGCTTTGCATCAAGGGCGCTCTTTGTTACCCACTTGATTGCTCCGTTAAGGCCCGGGCAATCTCCTCCGCCGGTCAGCACTCCTATTTTCATATTCATAGGTTTCTCCTTTTACAAAAATCTAAAGCTCCCATTCGGATTGTCGGCATCGGGCATAAGCCGGAGGGTTGGAGCGCCTTCAGCAAAAACTCCACGTTCCATGGTCCTGTTGCCGATAGTCCCTATTTCATATATAGCACAATAGTAAAGGATATTCTATCAATGACTCGAGGATTCCGCCGGCTCCCGCACAAATGACCGTATACAAATGTCGCGTTGGGGAACAGGAATGGATATGCCTTGTTCGCACCGCGCTTTTTCGATATTTATATAAAGTTCCTGAACCACCGTGAGACGATGGGCAACTCCTTTACATAAGCAAAGACCAACGGCGTACCTCATTCAGGGCCCTTACACAATGAACAAACGGGTGTATTATACTTAGAACAGGTTATAATATTTATCACGGAGCAAAAACCATGACCACGCACAGGAAGATACTCTTTATGGGGGCAGGCGGCGTTGCCGTCGTCGCAACAATCGCTGCAATCGTCCTTATTGTCCTCTTCGATATCAATTCCTACAAACCGAGAATCCAAACCGTGGCTTCCGGAATGACCGGACTGGATGTCAAAATCAACGGGAAGATGGGGCTCTCCTTCTTTCCTTTCGGGGTGTCGGCAAGGGATATCCATGTTGCCGACAAGAGAGGTGAAATCCTCTCCCTTGAACGCCTCACGCTACGGGCGGACCTGATACCGCTGCTGAAAAAACAGCTGAAAGTCAGCGCTTGCGAGCTTGTCAAACCCGTTATCACCATCACAAAGAACGCTGCGGGAAAGTATGATTTCGCGGACGCGGCAAGGAAACGGTTTATAGAAAGGCCTGGGACGGTGCTCACCTTGAATGAGTTCAAATTGTCAAAGGGGATGCTTGTCCATATTGACAACAAGACAGGTGAAAAGACCGAATTGAATGAAATCAATCTGGCCATTAGAGATATGACCGTGGCGGACACATCGAAAGGCATCCTTAAAACCGTCTCATTCACAGGGACCATCGACTGCAAGGAGGTACTGCAAAAGGATGTGAAGATGGAAAATATCAGGGCTTCCATGAAGGCAACCAGGGGAACTTACGACCTCCAGCCTCTGACTATAGGCGTTTTCGTCTATTCCGGCAAAAAAGCGGTTGAAAAAACAGAGATAAAGGAAATCCATATGGCCGTCAAGAATATGGTGGTGGCCGATACCCCGGGGGGCCTCATTAAGAACGTCTCCTTCACGGGGACCATGGACTGCAAGGAATTGCGGAAGAAGGATGTCCTTGTCACCAATATCAAGAGTTCTTTGATGGCGGAGAAAGGCGTATTTCACCTCAAGCCCCTTGCCATGGATGTTTTCGGGGGCAAAGGCGAAGGGGATGTGACGGTGCGCACCACCGAAGGCGACGCCGAATATGAGATCAATTTGAGTGTGTCAAAACTGGATTTCGAAAAGGTTGAGGAATCCTTCGGCAAGAAAAAGGTCGTCGGCGGGAAGGGCGACCTCGATGCGGCCCTGACCGTGAGAGAACGGGGGAAAGGCACTCTCCTGAAAGACGCGGACGGTTCCCTGTCTCTCCGGGGCAATAATCTCATCACCTATACGGTGGACCTCGACCGGGTCCTCTCATCATATGAGACGAGCCAGAAGTTCACTCTTGTAGACATGGGCGCTTTTTTGCTGGCAGGCCCTCTCGGTCCCGTTGCAGTCAAAGGGTACCGTTATGGGGACGTTTATTACCAGACCATGGGCGGACAAGGCGTGATCACCCGGTTCGTTTCCCACTGGAAGCTCAAAAACGGCATCGCCGAGGCCACGGACTGCGCCTTTGCCACGCGCCATAACCGGGTGGCCGTCAAGGGAAAGCTCAACCTGCTCACCGAGAGATATGACAATGTAACAGTGGCCCTCCTCGATGACAAAGGGTGCCCCACGTTCAAACAAACCATCAATGGCCCTTTCGAGAAGCCCCAGGTCGGCACCGTGAGCATGGTCGAGTCTCTCGGCAGCCCCATATCCAACCTCTACAGGCAGACAAAACGTCTCGTCCAAGGGGGCAAATGCGAAGTCTTCTACCACGGCGCCGTGCAGCAACCGCGTTGACACCTGTGCAGCTGAGAAAGACAATGGCCCGTGGTTATCAGGAGAATTCTCTCAAAATCGGTTGTCTTTCATAATCCGGTATTCCCCAGTTCATCCGCTATCTTGATCCGGTCATTAAGGCCCTATAGGAGTTGGGAGGGTCCGGTACTCCGTCCGAGGTCGTCGAAATAGTGGCCAAGCTGAAGAACGTCTCTGAGGACGAGCAGAAGGAGACGCCCAAGACAAGAGCCTCCCGATTCGTAAACCAGGTCCGGTTCGCCCGCCAATACCTTGTGTGGGAGGGGCTGCTTTCATCCTCAAAGCGGGGAATCCGGAGCCTCACAGAGAAGGGAACGCAGACGGAGGATATATCACAACATGCCGTTGCCCTCGAAATGTTCGAGCGGCTGCACATGCTCCACTCTTCAGCGAAGAAGGAGAAGCCGGAAGCGTCCGTCCACGGGGAAACGATCACAACAGCCGGAGACAGCGGACCAGCGGCGAAGCGCTACCCGTGCAACAACGTTGAGTCCTCCTTCCGGTCAGACCCCGCGAGGCGTCACGGTTTCGCCTGTTTCACCGTGTAGGTCTTTTTTGCCTTGTTCGCAGTTGCAATTGCCGTAATGCTCCCGCTCCTTGCAGCCTTGGTCGTATTGGGCCCTACCGCGTAGTCCACCTTTCCCGTACCCGTGCCGGAAGCTCCGGGGGTGATGGTGATCCAGTTCTTATTCGCGCCGGCAGTCCAAGCGCAGTCGCCGGGACTTGCAGTTATGTCGAAGGAGCCTGCGCCTCCGCCTGCGTTGATCAGACCGGAAGAAGAAGCGCTGAGGGCAAGACTGCACGGCACACCGGTCTGGTTTATGGCAATGGAGCTATTCCCGATACTCAGTTTGCCGGAACGGTTGACCGAGCTTGCATATGCGGGTATGGTGATCATTATTGTCCCTTTGGTATTGCTGAAGGTACTCGTATATTCAATCCAGTCCCCTTCTTTGAATATGTCGGGAGAGGGGCAATAACTTGAACCCTTTGCCGTAATCGTTGCAGTAAACTTCCCTCCTTTATAGGTAACCGTCTTTTTAACAGGAGAGAGGGTATAGACGCACGCGCCTGTATTGAATTGAGCGCCCACGGCCTTATTCGCGTTCATGGAAATCGTGCAGGTGGTAGTGCCGCTGCACACACCTGACCATCCTATGAAGAGAGACCCCGTCCCGGCGGCAGGCCTTAGGGCCACCTTCGTGCCTTTCGTAAAACTTGCGGCGCACGTGTCACCACAGTCGATTCCCGGGGAGTTCGAGGTGACCGTGCCTGCGCCGGTGCCGGACTTGGTGACCGTGAGGGTGTAGCCCGGTACCGAGGGCACAACCGCCTTGGTGATTATGTTGCCTGCTCCATCGTAGGTGTAAGTGAGGGACCGTCCATTGCCATAATCGGCCTTAGTGAGCCGTCCGTTGGCATCGTAGGTGTAGGTGATTGAGGCGATTGCGACAGCAGGGGGGACACACAAGGCGAGAGCAATCCCGATGACGGCGATTACCGTGACATAGAGAGAGACTTTGCGGAGTGTACGGGTGAGAGGCCGCATGGGATCTTCATATAAAGCAGTCTCGTCGTAAACGCCGCCGCTATTCATTTTGGGTGCAAACGTTCTCTGTGCCTGACGCACTATCGCTCCTGTATTCTGAATTATCCTCTGTCTCGCCTTCCGGGAGAGCCTTTTCAATCCCTGATTTGACAGCCATATCCGGAATTTTGGAAATATGAACACCTTCCGTCATGGCATCTACCATAATCGTCTTGTCAACTTCTTCTATAACTTTACCGCCGCTTTGGGCAAGTCTGTACATCTTGTCGGCTTCATTCTGGGGATTGTAAGCCTCAATACCTTTCTTCTTGTTGCCCTCCAGCATATCGCCGATGGTTTGGGGTTTCCCCTCCTCCTCTACATAATTTTTCGTCTCTTCCGCAAATCCCAAAAATTTCTTGATTATGCCGAATAACCCCAATCCATAAGGGTCCACGTCCTTCACCGGGTCGTTGTTCACGTAAACATAAAGATTCGTCTGTCCCCCTCTGAAACCTAGAGGGTCCTTCTGTATGAAGCGCCCCGTGACGGCATCGTAATAACGGTTCTTCATGAAATAGAGTCCGTTACCCTCATCCATCACTCCATGGGCGCCCACGTAGGCAAAAGGATTCGCTATGGAACCGGTCTTGTTCAGGATCTCACCGAAGGGCGCATAGATGTAGGCCGCCTCAACGGCGCCCGTACCGCCCGTCAGGGCCACCGTATTGCCTGTTTTGTCGAAGTGGAAGAAATAATACCCGCCTGCCGGCGTTCCCATAGCCACAAGACGTTTGCCTGCGTAAATATAGTATGCGGAAATCTGTCCGGAGGTGTCTGCCTGGAATAACAGGGTCTCTGCCTTATCATAATAGTAATTCGCCGTCTGCGCACCGGTTGTCGCCTTTGTTCTGTGTCCAATGCCGTTATAGGTGTAGGATGTTGTGGCCGTCCCGTCCCGGGTTATGGAGGTCAACCTGTTTTCGGTGTTGTAGGAAGCGCTCAATACCTTACCCCCGGTTACTGCGGTGAGATTGCCGTCAGCGTCATGGGTATACGTACTCTTTCCAAAAGAAACCATCTGATTCGCGTCGTTAAATGTGCCTGACTCTGTCGCCTGTGTCAGCACAGGGGAAAGCAAAGATACGGTGCCGGTCTCCTGCGTCACACTGCCGAGAGAATTCCTGCTGTAGTTCGTATCGATAAACGGGGAGGAGCCCTTCGAATGGGTAATCCGGGTCACCAGGTTTCTCTTGTCGTACGCATACGAGGAGACTGTCCCGTTCGAGCGGGTTTCACTGAGCAGATTACCTGCCGGATCGTATGAAAAGGTTATCCAGCCACCTCCCCATGCCACTGAAGAGACCCTGTTCCTCTTATCGTATGTATACGTTGCGGTCACTCCGCCGGGATAGCCGATGGAGCTATACCTGCCCACTGCGTTGTACGAGAAGGCCGTTGGGTTTGCATCCGGATAGGTGACCCCTGTCACCCTGCCGACCGCGTCGTACGTATACGATGTGGTGCCTGTGGCGTCTTGTATTTGAATGAGATTGCCTGCCTTGTCGTAGCTGTACTGCGCGGAAAGAGTCAGGTCGCCGTCGGATTCCGACTTCCAGGCAAGCCGGCTATCAGCGGTATAGCCGTAGTGCATGCGTTTCCCCCTGCCATTTTCCCAGAAAAGGAGCCGCTTCGCTCCGTCCCATACGGTCTTCGTGGTGTTTCCCAAGGGATCGGTTGTCTGCCAGGGCATGCCGTTCATGGACGAAAAAGTGGTGGTTTTTCCCCGCTCGTCCTTGAGGGAGGCCGGACTCCAGTTACCGTCGTAAGTCATTGTCTTTGTCCCGCCCAGGGGGCCTGTTACCGACGAAGGCCTGTAAAGTTGGTCGGGCGAGACCGAGACGACCGATTTGTCGGGCTTTACGACCCCAACAAGGGTGTTTGTCGCATCGTAGCTATATGTCGTTTTATTGCCCATAGGATCGGTTACGCTTACGGGCTTAAGCACGCCATTTCGTTCAATAACGGTATGATTGTCGTTTTCGTCGATTATCCCGGTCACACTGCAACAATCATATTCGAAGGTCTTCTGAGAACCGTCGGCGTAGGTGATGCCGGTCAGGCGGTGATTGTCGTCATAGGCGTAGGAAGTCGTATTCCCCAGCGGGTCTGTATCGGAGAGCTTCAGGATGTGTGAATTGTCATAGGTCTTGGACCACGTGTCTCCCAGGGCATTCATCGAAGAGACGAGCTTGCCGAAGGAGTCATAACCGAAGGATGTCACGTTGTCCAAAGGATCGGTGACGGACGACAGGAGGCCCAGCGTCGTGTAGCTCATGCTATGGGTGTTGCCCAAAGGAGATTGCACGGCGGTAAGGTTATGATTGTCATCATGCTGAAAGTTAAAGGTACCACCTACCGGTGTGGTCATGCTTATGGGGTTGTTATTCGCATCGTAGGTCAGAGTCGTTGCCTGATAGCCGGGCCGGGTCTGATAGGAGGTCATGTTTCCCGCTGCATCATAGGTGAGGGATCTCGCGAGTCCGAGGGAGTCCGTGTATGAGGTAAGCAGTCCGTCCGTGTAAACCTTTTGCGTGGTGAACCCGAGAGGGTCTTGCGTTCCGGTGCCGGCGGGAGAGCACAAGGACGAGGCCCCTGCGTTGGCATAGTATGACTTATTTCCCAGGGGGTCTACCGCAACGTTTCCGGGCGAATACGCTTTCTGATAGGATTGGGTATTCCCCAGTGCATCTGTGACCGTGGCGAGGCGTTTCGGGACCACCGTGGCATCATAGGTGAATGTGGCAGTCTTGCCCCCAACGGTCATGCCGGTCATATAGCCGTCCGCGTCGTAGGTGTAAAGAGTATGATTTCCTGCCACATCGACGGTCTCAGTTAAATAGCCCGACGAATCATACGAGTAGGACGCGGTCTTGCCGTTCGGAGCCGTCATCGAGGTGCAGCGTCCGTTCGCGTCATACGCGAAAGAGGTGACACGTCCTGCGGCGTCGGTGACGGTCGATATATTCCCTCCGGAATCACGGGAGATCAGGACGGCATTGCCGTTTCTATCGGTGATGGAGGAGAGAAGCCAGGCAGGGGTTGAACCCAACAGGAGAAAGTCAAACTTCGATTGCGTGAAATCGCTCTTCGCCTCATGGACCCAGTAATCGGTTTTGTCTGAGGCGCGGTAAAAGTAGGTCATCGTATCGCGGTTGTCCGGAGGGTATGTTGGGGAAAGAGCCGTTTGCAGGTTCGAGGAACCCCCGGAACAAACAGCGGCGGTCTTGCTGAAGGATATGAAACTGCCGTCACCCCGGTGGAGAACGGCAGGCGTTGTGCTGCATAGAGGAGCCGAAACGTCCAGGTCGTATGAGAAAGCCCATCCACGACCGAACATGCCCGAAGCCGTGTTGTTGGAATTATACGCATGGGTCATTGAAATTTGCGGCCCTAGTCCTGAGTAAGCAAAATCAGTGTCGGATACAACAAGGCTTAACGCCCCCGTGTTTACCCAGTACCTGGGTAAGCCCATCCGCATTCATGAGCCCGGGCCCGTGCCCTTTTTGTTCTGGTATTTTCTGATCCGGGGCTTGCCCGGTCCAGTCCGCTCTTCGCAGTAATTTCCGTCGGGATTGATGTCATCACCCCCGAACAGACTCGCGCGGCAAGGATCATAGTTGGCAATCTGAAAGCGCATCTCGATGTTCGTGACCCCGGAGCCCTGTCCGTCACTGCTGTAAAAAAGGGTAAATTCTCCTGCCCTTGTGGGGATATAAAATGACGTCGACAGGGTCATAGGCGACTTGCAGGGGAAGACGCAGGTCTTCGAATATATCCATTGGAAATAAAACTGATTTACCAGGTCGCTTATGTCGTAATAGCCAAACCAGAACGCGGGATATGTGCCCTGGGTCGGCGTGACCGAGGCATTGAAAGTGATCTCACTGCCATAAGGGGGATCGGTCATCGCGTAGTTGCAGATCCAATAATTGGTATCTGCCTTGTAAACGCACGAAGTGCCTAAACCGAAAATGCTGCTTGCCGGTATGCCCTGAAAATCCCAGGTGATTGTCTCTCCCCCTGCAACAGAAGTAAAGCCATGGCTGCGTGACGGATAAGAAAAAAACCACGTCAGAAGAACTAAACATAAAACAACGAAAATTGTCCCACTGCGACTCATTGCGTTATCCTTCATTGGCAACCATTGTCTACCTAAGAAATCTTGAACCAATACACCTAGAATTGCAAGCAATAAATTATATATTATTAATCTGAACGGGAGGTATATCCTCTCCACCAGGACCTTGAGCCTTAAGTTATCTTTCAGATAGATTGCCGCAAAGTATGTGACCGGCAGCGCATTACCCGATTATACAAACATCACTCTCCCGCATGAAGGGTTATTCTGAATTCTGTCCCTCCATTCCTCTCAAGCTCTATGATCCCTTCAAGCTGTTCCACGAGGGTAACCACAAGCTGCATGCCCAATGACTGGGTATTCATGAAATCAAGGTCCCGCGGGAACCCTACGCCATTGTCAGAGACAACCATGGTCCTATGCATTTCGTCAGCATAAAAGCCTATTCTCAGAACTCCTCCCACCTTCTCCGGGAAGGCATGTTTCAAGACATTGGAAATAAGTTCATTGAGAATAAGTCCAAGAGGTATGGCCGTTTCGATATCGAGGGATATCGGTGCAACGTCGAGCTTCAAGCTTATGCCTTTGCCTGGTGCATACGTAGTGATGAGATTGTACGTGAGGTCTTCTACATACGCCGGAAAGTAGATGCGTGACAGGTTTTCCGACCGGTAGAGTTTATCGTGAATAAGCGCCATTGCTTTCACGCGGCCCACACTCTCCACGAATATATCGCGGGCTTTCGGGTCATCAAGATATCTGGACTGGAGGTTAAGCAGACTGGACATGATCTGGAGATTGTTTTTCACCCTATGGTGTATCTCTTTGAGGAGGACCTCTTTTTCCTTCAGGGAAGCTTTGATGGCGTCCTCGGCTTCTTTGCCGGAGGTGACGTTCATGGCCGCACCGCGATACCCTGTGAGCGTGCCATTGCCATCCAAGATAGGGACAAGGGTGGCGCTGAGCCATATCGCTCGCCCCGACTTGACGATGGCCTGGTGCTCAAGATCCCTGAAGCCCGTGCGGGTCCGTACGTGTTCCTTGAAAATGTGCAATGTGCGCGATCTTTCGGACGGAGGCAGAAGATCAAAGGGTGTCTTCCCCAGTAGCTCCTCTGGTGTAAATTCCAGAACATCTTGAGCCCGATCACTGATAAAGGTGATGCGGCCGTCGACATCGAGCTCAAATATATACTCTCCCGCCGCCTCGCTGATATCCCTGAACCTCTCTTCACTTTTCTTAAGGGCAGCCTGGGCTTGTCTTTGGGCGAGAGCGATGGCCATCTGCTCACAGGCGCCCTCCAGGAAGGAGATAAGTTCCGGGGTAAACCGGCCTTTCTTGTGATCATTGAGCTGCAGTAAACCTATTATGGCGCCCCCGTATTTCAAGGGGATCAACGCCACGGACTCGTAGCCTTCGCCGTTGCACCGGTTGCGGGTTCTCGCCTGGCGGTCCTCTTCAGTGGTACTTACAAGGAGGTCCGTGGTGCAATTGCTCCAGAAGCTTCCGCCGGAAGTGAAGAAGGGGAACTTAGGATCGAACCTGCCGGAGAGGATGTTACCACACATGCACTCCAGGACGGGGTTGCCCATGTCGTCCTTGAGCAGTTGACCATCCAAGTCTCTTGCGCAGAGGGAACGCTCTGCTTCCACAAATTCCCGGGGGAATCCTTTGGTTTCGAAGTAGGGAAAGTCATCGCCCTCCTTGAGACGGACACCTACCGCCTCGCAACCGGTCCATTCCTGGAGATACGCAGTAATGGCACGAATTAGCTCGTAAGTGTGGTTCTCGTCGTTGAGGAACCTTAGGAGGATAAGGGTGGTCTCCCTTTCACGCTCGATGCGCCGTTCGTCTGTCACGTCCCGGAAGAAGCCCTGCATGAGCTTGACGTCATCGACCGTGACAGTGTCGGTTTTGATCTCCACTTCCCTAATCCTTCCATCCTTGGTCAGAAGATAATCAGGGAGCGTCTCGCCCAACCCCTGGGAACGATGGAGCATGAAGGAACGGGACATCCCGGGGCTACCCTCTTCGGCGGGATGAAGCATGGTCTGGGGCTTTCCGATAATTTCCGACCGGTCGTACCCGGTCATCCGGAGAAAGGCCTCGTTACAACTCTGGAATGTTCCGGTTTCGTAATCCGCGAGGGCAATTCCCACTGTCGCCTCGTTAAAGAGCAGGCGGTAACGGCGTTCGCTCTCCCTGAGGGCTTCCTCGGCGCGCTTACGGTCGGTGATGTCGATGACAATCCCGACGAGGCTCACTACCCGGCCATCGGCATCCTCCAAGGGACCGCCTCTTGACATGAGCCATCGGATTGTGCCGTCCGGATAAACAACCCGCCACTCGGTGGTCAATTCCGTTCCTTCCCGGGCTGCTTTCCGGACTGCATCCTCGCTATGCTTGCGGTCGTCGGGGTGGATCGTCTTTATCCAGCGCTCATAGGAGGGTTCACAGGAATAAGGCTCAAGGCCATACAACCTCCAGAGTTCATCAGACCAATAATTTTCATTCGTCCGAAGATCCCATTCCCATGTGCCGGCACTCGCCGCCATCTGAGACAGGCGGAACCTCTTTTCGTTCAGCCGAAGGTTATCCTGTGCTCGTTTCTGTTCGGTAACGTCACGCACATGCTCAACAACCATCGTAACATGGCCCTCATCGTCAAACAGAGGGTAAGCGTTTGCTTCCTTGTAGAGTTTGGTAGTCGGGTTGTAAAACTCTACAAGAGCGGGCTTTCCGGTCTTGAAGACCTCCAGAGCCCGACATCCTTCGCAGGGTGCGTGGCGATTGATAAAAGTCTCATAACAAGGGACATTTACAGGGAACTCATCAAGGCCGGCACAGAGGGGGGACTTCCAGTTGGACACAAGAACTTTCAGATCTCTATCAAGCACCACAATGAGGTCATCGGTGGAGTTGAGGACGCTTTCGAGGAGCATCTTGGATTTCTTCAGTTCGTTCTCGGCGCGTTTTCTCTTGGTGATGTTTGTGTGGGAGACCAGAACTTTCCCTGGCTCATCTAGGAGCGGTGTTGAGCGCATGACGAACCAGCGCTGCTTTTCAGGAGAATGACAGGGATACTCTACCTCGAAATGAGGAAGGGCGCCTCGTTGAACCTGGCGGATTCCTTCAAAGGCTTCCTCGGCAGAATCTGTGTTCCCCGCCTCCGATGCCCATGATTTGAAATACTGTGCCCCCACTCCCCACGTCTGTTCGTCGCCCGCGTTGTTCGATTCGGCAAAGCGACGCCACGCATCGTTTATCTCCAGAACCCGTCCGTCCGGGCCTATGACGGCCTGGTGGGCGTCGGTGGAATTGAAGACCCGGTGCCAGAAATTGGATAGGAAGGCAAGGGCTTTCTCGGCGCTCTTTCTCTCGGTAATGTCTCGACAGATGCCTAACAGCGCCGGTTTACCATCCCACGTGATCAGTTGCGCACTCACCTCCGTGGGCACAAGTGATCCATCCTTGCACCTGTGCACTGTTTCAAACCTTAGTCGGCCTTGCTCCATCAGCTTCGCGATGCGCTCCCGGGCGTGAAGGGCTTCCTCCGGTGTATCCAGATGGTGGAGCATCGCTGAAGTAAGTTCTGTGGGGGTGTAGCCAAGCTGTTCTGCAGCCCTGTCGTTGGCAGCGAGTATCCTTCCCTCTCCATCGGATATAATGATCGTGTCATTGGCGCCGTCAAAGAGGAGCCGGTACTTGGCCTCGCTCTCCTTAATGGCCTCCTCTGCCTTTTTTCGCTCATTGATAATCTCCGAGAAGAGGATGATCCCCCCGACGTTCCCGTTTTGGTCATACCACGGAAGCAGCTCCCAACTCACCCAGTCCAGAGCGCCGTCCTTCCGTGGGAGCGAATCCTCCTTGCATTGCGCAGGCTCACCGGCCAGACCTCGCCGGTGAGCCTCTTTCCAGCGCTCCGGGGTCTCAGGGAATATGTCGTAGTGACTGCGACCCATGATATCCTGATCCGACAGGCCATAATCGGAGATCCATCGGCGGCTTACCGCCATGTATCTCATGTCGCGGTCAAGCATGGCTATGGCTGCGGGGGCGTGGTTAATAAACAAGCGTAGTTTCTGCTCCGCCTCGCGCAGGTCTTTTTCCACCTTCTTGTGTTTGGTGATGTCCGAAAAGATGCACGCAAATTGCAGTGGTGCATGCCGGTATGCGGTAACCTCATAATGCCGCCTTAAGTTTCTACTGTATTGTTCGAAATGCAGTTGGGTACCCTTTATAGCCACTTCCCCATACTTTTCAATCCACACGGGCTCTATCCCAGGGAGTACCTCTTTTACCGTCTTTCCAATCAGTTCCTTTCCTTTTAACCCGGTGAGCCGCTCGAAGGCCGGGTTGACCGCAAGGAAACGATAGTCCATGGCGTTGCCTTCCTCGTCCAGTATAATCTCGTGAACCGCAAACCCATGCACCATGTTGGTAAATATGTTGCGATACTGTTCCTCGCTTTTCTTCAGCAGATTCTCCTTGATTTCAAGCCCTTTGTGAGCTGCGTAGAGCCTTAACGCCACCTTGATGCAAGCATCAAGGACCGTGATGCCGGAATCCTTCTCCACGTACCCGTAAGAGGTTATGTTCCCGGTCTTTTCCACTACATCTTGTTCTGTGTGGCTGGAGAGGAATACTATCGGTATATCATGTTCTCTGAGAATCACCCGAGCGGTCTCGGTTCCGTCCATCCCCTTGCAAAGATTGATGTCCATGAGGATCAGGTCTATGTCGGGTGTATTGCGTGTCAAGTCTATGGCTTCTTCACCACTGAAAGCGGTGATGACATAATAGTCATACTTCTGGAGAGTCTTCTTCCGGGCGAGAGCTATGAGTGTTTCGTCCTCGACCAGCAGGATGGTCCGTTTCTGAGACATGAACATTCCTCCGCGATCGTTAATTACAGTTCTTCCTCGTACAATGGCCTATACAAGAAGTCTATCGTAACACATCATTCGTGGCAAGCCCTCGTCTCCCGCATCGTTGCCATATGTAATGGAGAATCAAGGGCGAAAACTTAGAAACCCGGCTGAGCTCGACTTCATTTCAAAACCCCATTGCCGGGCATGGTTCTCAACAAGGTCAGAGAAGCGCCGGACAGGCAGGTACGCATTTTCTGTGCAGGCCGTAAAAATAGAATGCCTTCAAGGCTTTATTTGGGGGCTGCGCAGTCCAGCGCCTTTCCATATAGTCTTTCCTACGGCCAGGGGCAAATGAGAACAATTTGGTGATAAAGGCCATATACTCGAATGCTGATCTGACATTCACCATCCTTGACTATTCAACCTTTCGGCCCGTTTGGCAAGACTTCCTGCCGGGCATCCAGCACATCTCTCACCTTTTGCAGGAGGACATTGGGCAAGATGGGCTTTTGGAGGAAGTTAAACTTCTCGTCCTCGATGCCTTTATCCAGGAACACGTCTCTCGTGTAGCCGCTCGTGAAGATAACCCGGATATCCCATTTGATTTTGCATATCTCATTATAGGCTTCTCTCCCGTTCTTGTTCGGCATCACGGAGTCGAGGATGAGAAGATCTATCTTATCAGTTGTCTTAAACTGTTGTATTGCGTCCAGCCCGTCAACTGCCTCAATGGTCGTATACCCGTATTCATTGAGTATCTTGCAGATGAGACGCCGAACCGCCTCATTATCTTCCACAACCAGAATCGTTTCATCGCCCCCGGTCGAAGGGACCGCCGCCGGATGTTCTTCCTGACTTGTTTCGCTCGCAGAAGGAAGGTAGATGTGAAAAGTCGTCCCAATGTTCGGTTCGCTGTATACGGTGATATAGCCATTATGCTGTAGTACGATTCCATAGACCGTCGAAAGCCCGAGGCCCGTTCCTTTTCCCGTCGCCTTTGTGCTAAAGAAGGGGTCAAAGATCTTTTCCCGCGTTGCCTCATCCATGCCCATACCTGTGTCGGATACGGAGAGGAAAGCATATCGCCCCGCCTTTCCGTATCCGTGGAAACGCTCGAAATCATCGCTCAGCTCTACCATTCTCGTCTCTACAGTAAAACTCCCCCCTTGCGGCATGGCGTCCCGGGCATTAGTAGCGAGATTGAAGAGTATCTGGTCAATCTGGCTTACATCAGCCATAATCGTGATGTCGTTGGGAGCCAGGACTGTCCTGATGGATATGTCCTCGGTGAGGAGGCGATTCAGGAGTTTTTCTGTCCCTTTGATAATGTCGTGTAAACTAACCGGTCTCAGACTGATGGCTTGCTGCTTGCTGAAGGCTAAAAGACTCTGGACAAGGTCCGTCGCTTTCTTTGAAGCAGAGAGAATCTGATCCACATAAGTTTGCAAAGTCGCATCATTTATCCGCATCTTGAGAAGAGCTGCATATCCTACAAGGGCCGTAAGGATATTGTTGAAGTCGTGGGCGATACCTCCGGTCAGGGTGCCTATGGCCTCCATCTTCTGTGACTGGAGGAGTCTGGTTTCGAGGCACCTGAACTCGGTGACGTCGGTCACGCACTCTATTGCCCCCACCACTTTTCCGTTCCTGTCAAAGAGCGCCGCAGCATGGCCGGACAGGAAAGCGCCCCTTCCCTTGTAAGTTTCGGGCACAAATGTTTCGGCGTGCAGTCGGCACCCTACTCTCCTTATTGATTGATATTTCTGTTCCAGTTCACAAGAATCTGTTGTAACATAGTCGATCAGAATGGGCCGTGCTTCCCCATAAAAGGGGATGGCGTACGCGTAATTGCCCTTGCCGATGACATCTCTTTTCGGCACGCCTGTCATCTCTTCGCAGGCACGGTTCCACGCTACCACCTTCTTTTCATTGTCGATAACTAAAGTTGCCTCGGGCAGGAATTCTATGATGTCGAGAAGCTGCTGATGAGTGGCAAGGAGCTCTTCTTCCGCCCTTTTGCGAGCCCTGATGTCCTTCCACATGGTGTACAAGATCCGTTTTCCACGAAAAGGTATTACCGTGTGAGAGACCTCGACCCAGAATTCCTCTCCATCAAAAGTGCGGCGCATCCATTCGAATCGATTGACCCCTGTCTTGAGTGTGGTCTCAATCAGCTCCCGGGCCTTCTCTGAGGATAAACGGCCATCAGGCTGGAATTCAGGAGAAACATCGGATGGGCTCAATCCAAGGAGTTGGTCCCTGCTGCACCGCATGAGCTTCAGTGCGGCTTCGTTGCAGTCTATGAACGTATCTCCATTCATGAGGAGTGTGGGGTCACCGGATTTCTCGAACAGGAGCCTGAACTTCTCTTCGCTTTCCTGGATGGTCTCTTCCGCCTCCCGGATCTCCCTTTCGTGCCGATCCCTCTGGAGCCTCGCGCTAAGTATGGGCGCCACATAGTCCGATATACCTACCAGAAAACCCCTGTCATTGTCGTCGTAACCGCCCACCTTATTTGCGAGCGAGATCAGTCCTATGGTCTCATTGCTGAAAACAATCGGCACAGTAAGGAAGCAGTCTATGGGGAGGTGTCCTTCCGGCGTCAGAAAAGGCCCCTCGGAGTAGAAAGCCCTCTTCTCTCTGATCGCTTTTCCCCACACACTCCCTCCCCATGTGGAGGACGGAAAAACAACTGATTTGTCAATAACCTGACATTCGCTCCATATTTCCCTGGTTAGACTCGGTATGACGAGATTGCCCTTTTCGTCTATGAATCCAAAAATACCGAACCTGCTCCCCGTGGCCTCAAGAACAACAGTGAGCACGTCGGCGTACATCGATTCATCGGGAATGGTGAGAAAGATATTCGCTATCCGGTTCATTATCGTCTTTCTCTGCTCCGACTTCTGCAACTCTTCCTCTGCCCGTTTCTTTTCTGTTATATCCTCGACAGTACCCTCGTAATACGCAATCTTTCCGTGGGAATCCGTGACAGCGCGGGAATTCGTCGATATCCACACCCTGCTTTTGTCCCGTCGGTAGAGCTGGATCTCAAATTTTGACGCAAAGCCCTGTCTCTCGTAAAGTTCCTTTAATCGCGCCCTGTCTTCGGCGTTGACATATAACTGATCCTGTATGTTCGTGACCGCCTGCATCATCTCCGCAGGGGAGTCAAAACCATAGACCCTCGCATGGGACTGGTTCATGCCGATGAATCTTCCATCCGGGGTGGACTGGAAAATACCCATAACTGCATCTTCAAAGATACCACGGTATTTTGCCTCCGCTTCCCTAAGATCATTTTCTGCTTTCTTGAGGTCCGTGATGTCGCGCACAATTGCGGACGCACCCACAACCCTGGCTGAAGCATCCTTGACAGGAGATACCGTAAGGGAAACTGACATCCGGCTGCCGTCTTTCTTAATCCGTACGGTTTCATGGTGAATGATGCTCTCTCCGCGCCTTATTTGATCAAGGAATGCCGGTACTTCATCAGCATAATCGGGAGGGGCGAGGATAGATATGGATTTGTTGATAACTTCCTGTGCCGTATATCCGTAGATCCTCTCCGCACCCCTGTTCCAGGTAGCAATAATACCGCTCAAATCATTTCCGATAATGGCGTCATCGGAGAATTCGACAATTGCCGCCAATCGGGCATTTGTCTCTTCGGCCCGTTTGTGCACGGTCATGTCGCGTATAACCTCAATGGCCCCCGTAAGACATCCGTCGGCATCCCTGAGGGGCGCTGCCTTTGCCCATACGTGCGCGCCTTTGCCGCCTGCGAGCGCCGGACAGAATACCTCTATCACATAATTGTCGCCTTCTTTCGTGATAAAGGGATAATTACTTGCGACCTCATGTTCAGGGAACCAGAAGAGGTCCATGAGCTGTGGCCTTGCCTCCCCGTAAAAGGGTACGGTGTATGCGTAATCTCCTTTGCCCATCATCTCTGCTGCGGGAACCCCTGAGAGGACTTCCATCGCCCGGTTCCAGACAATGACACGCTTCTCGCCGTCTATGGCCAGGGTCGGGTCCGGAGAAAAGTCTATGAGTTGGGATAACCTCCTTTCCAGCGCCTTGCGAGCCTTTTCTGCCTGCATTTGGTCAGTGATGTCGAGGAGCGCCCCGATCAGCCCGCTGACGGCTCCCTGTTTGTCGGTAAAGACCGCTTTCGTGAAGACGACATCACGTCGTTCGCCAAGCGCGTCCACCTGAGTCTCATATTGCTGCGTCTCCCTGCTCTCAAAGAGCTCTGTATCTTTGGCGTGATAGGTTTCCGCAAGCTCCGGCGGATTGATGTCAAATACAGTCTTACCGATCAGATGTTGCCTTGCTGCGCCGAAGAATGTTTCGAATGCCCTGTTGAATCCCAGATATCGCCCATCCCTGTCCTTATAAAAGACCGGAATAGGGGTAGCATCGAGCAACGTGCCCAGAAAGGCCTCTCTCTCCTGAAGCGCCTCCTCCCGCTGTTTCAGCTTCTTATGTGCTTCATGGAGCTTGAATGCCATTTTTATGGATGCCAGAAGGACTGTCTCTCCCGAATCCTTTACCACATAGCCGTAGGAAGTGATTCGCTCCGTTTTCTCCACCACATCCTTCTCTGTATGAGACGAGAGAAACACGACCGGTATGTCGTGGTCCCTGAGAATGATCTCCGCCGTCTCGGTGCCATCCATACCCTTGCCCAGGTTGATATCCATGAGGATAAGGTCGATTGCGGAGGTGTTCTGCACTATATCGATAGCCTTACTGCCACTGGAAGCGGTAATGACCTGGAAACCGTGCCTCTTTAGCGTTTCCATCGCCATCATAGCAATCAACCCTTCGTCTTCTACCAACAGGATGGTTTCGTGGTTCCGGACACCCATGATTCACTCCTTATATACCGGATATCTTTTTGCCTGCAAAAACGGGCTATCTATGGCTCCCTTACCCTCCACATGTCATGCATTGACACCATGTGGGCAGAACAACCAACACTTGCGATCTCAGTTGCGTGCGATCTCAGTTGCGTGCGATCTCAGTTGCGTGCGATGCTGCATCCCCTTCCCGGTCGAGCGTTTCTCTCACCTTCTTAAGGAGCATGTCCGGCATGATCGGCTTCTGGATAAAATTCACATTCTGCTCGAATACACCCTTTTGCTTAATGATGTCCGATGAATATCCGCTCATAAACAGGACTTTAATACCTGGTTTCATCTTGAGAATCTCTTCATGAACTGCCTTTCCGCCTTTCTTGGGCATGATGACGTCTAAAATGGCCAGCCCAATTTCTTTGTCCTTCGCCTTGAATGTATTCACCGCATCCTCTCCATCAGCGACTGCAAAGACCTTGTACCCATAAGCTTCAAGAATTGTCTTCATAAGATTTCTGGCCTGCTCGTCGTCCTCTGCAAGCAAGACCACCTCGTTGCCGTCCTGTGGTCTAATGCGGCCCTCGGTCTCTTCTTCTTTTTCCATTGATTCTATGAGAGGAAGATATATGGTGAAGAGGGTTCCGATGCCGGGTTCGCTATATACATTCACATATCCATTGTGCTGCTTTATTATGCCATATACGGTTGAAAGCCCGAGGCCCGTCCCCTTTCCCTCATCCTTGGTTGTAAAGAATGGTTCGAAAATCCTCGCCGCCGTGTCCTTGTCTATCCCGACCCCTGTGTCCGAGACAGAGATGACCGCATATGCTCCAGGTGCGCCGTAGCCATGGGACCGCACAAATTCGCTGTCAATTTCTATGAGCTCCGTGTGTATACTAAGGGTGCCGCCTCCGGGCATAGCGTCTTTTGCATTGGTGACGAGATTCATCAGCACCTGTTCCAATTGGCCCTTATCCGCCTTCACCATAAGATCACTGCCCCAAAGAGATGTCTGGAAATGAACTTCCTCTCCGATGAGCCTTGTCAGAAGTTTGTCGGCTTTCTTTACAACCTTGTTTAATTCCATGGGCTCCGCATGACTCTCCGATTTCCTGCTGAACGAAAGAAGGCCTTGCGTCAGGTTTGCCGCCTTCTCTCCCGAGGAAAGGATCTGGTCTACATAGCAACTGAGAGGATTGTCGCTCATTTCCCTTTGAAGAAGGTTCCCATAGCCTATTATCGCGGTGAGTACATTGTTGAAATCATGGGCTATGGCGCCGGCCATGGTTCCTACTGCCTCCATTTTTTGGGCATGGAGAAATTGAGTTTCAAGACGTTTGCGTTCCGTAATGTCTCTCGCTACCGACTGAATAGCCGGCTTTCCGTTGTAGGTTATCAGCACTGCCTTAACTTCTACATCGAGCCCCTGACCGTCAAACCTGACATACTTCGCTTCCAGGAGAGGGAACTCCCCGTCGCTTCGCGTGATCCGATCAATACCCCGAAGGATGTCGGCGTGAAAGCGCCCGTCCACGATGTCGAAAAATCGTCTTCCTATAAGGGCCTCGGAATCATCCGCTCCTAAGAGTCGCGCTCCCGCCGTGTTAATAAATTCAATCCTACCCTCTCTGTGAACGACGATGATATCCGGCAGAACTTCGACAAGGTGTCTGTATCGCTCCTCGCTCGCCTTCAACTCCTGATCCATTCTGTTCTTGTAAAGGGCCATCTCGATGGTTGAGGAAAGCTCTCTCTCATTAAAGGGCTTTAGGATGTACCCAAAAGGACTTGTTATCTTCGCTCTTTCCAGCGTCCCCTCGTCAGCATAGGCGGTCAGATATATAACCGGTATGCCGAATTCTCTCCTCAACACTTCTGCAGCCTCGATTCCATCCATCTCGCCTTTAAGTCCGATGTCCATGAGCGCAAGGTCGGGACAGCTTAGTTTTGCCTTCTCTATTGCTTCTTCACCCGAAGAGGCGATTCCGTCAACGTGGTAGCCCCGCGCTTTAAGGCAGTATTGGATATCCTGCGCAACAATTCGCTCGTCTTCTATGATCAGAATATGCGCTTTATCCATGAGTTCAACTCCGTCAGACCGGCCCTGGGACGTGAGGTTCGAGCCCGGACCAATCAGCATTGGTTAATCACTGCACTCACCAGGGCTTCGAGGGCATGGACTGCGTCTACTCCCCCCATCCTGATGGCCTCTTTGGGCATACCGAATACCACGCACGATCTTTCGTCCTGGGCCATCGTGTAAGCTCCGGCCTCTTTCATCTCACACATACCCCTTGCTCCGTCATCACCCATGCCTGTCATAATGACTCCAATGGTGTTTCTTCCGGCATAGCGCGCTGCGGAGCGGAAAAGCACGTCTACGGACGGCCTGTGCCTGCATACGAGGGGTCCGTCCTTCACCTCAACGTGATATCTCGCGCCGCTTCTCTTCAACAAAGTGTGGTGGTTGCCCGGCGCAATGAGCGCCCGGCCCCGGAGTACCGTATCGTTGTTCTCCGCTTCCTTTACGGTTATCTTACACAGTCCGTTGAGTCTCTGGGCAAAGGCCCGCGTGAAGTGTTCGGGCATGTGTTGCACTATGACTATGCCGGGGGCGTCCTCAGGCATAGCCTCGAGAAACACCCTGAGCGCCTCTGTTCCGCCGGTCGAGGCCCCTACCACAACTACTTTCTCGGTGGTCTGAATCATGGCCCTGCTGGTGCTCTTTGCAATGACCGCATCCGCAAAGAGCTTGGGTGACACCTGTAGGGTGCCGGCAGTGATATGACGTGGTTTAGCAGCTGCGGCGGCCTTTACCGAGTCACATATGCGTATCCTGGACTCCCCAAGAAACTGCTTTGTCCCCAGCACGGGCTTCTGGATAATGTCTATCGCGCCGTATTCCAAAGCCTTGAGTGTTGTCTCGGAACCTTGAGCGGTGAGGGTCGAACAGATCACCACGGGAATAGGGTGCTGGCTCATGATCTTCTGGAGAAACGTGATGCCGTCCATCCGGGGCATCTCAATGTCAAGGGTAATGACATCAGGAGCCTCTTCTCTGATCCTCTGGGCAGCAACGAAGGGATCGGGGGCAGCCCCAATCACTTCTATCCCGGGATCAGAGGAGAGGATTTCTTTCAGCGCATGCCGGACTACCGCAGAGTCATCGACGATCAGGACCTTGATTTTTCGGCTCGATATCGTCAAATGGTTGCCTCCGCCGGTGTGATCCTTGCTGCTCTCTTCGTAAACACCTCGCCCGTATGGGTAAAGAAGAGTATCCTTCTTGCAAAGGTCCCACCGGTATGGGAGACCAGAACCTTCAAGCCTTCCTTGAGGATCATCTGTCCTGCGGCCTCGATGTTTTCTTTACCCACCGAGATGCACGAACCGATAAGGATCATTACAAGGGACGGTTCTTGAGAGAAATGCGCTTCTCCCGGCTTAAGATAGAATGCGGGCAGTTTCGAACCGGAGAATCTCATACTTCTTTTGCCCTCCTGTACACCGTAGGGCCCACCTGGACCAGGGGCACGTCCATGCCGTGAAGGTTTTCGGAGTGGCCCATAAAGAGATAGCCTTGCGGCGCAAGGTAACGGCACAGTCTCTTAAGCAGTTGCTCCTGGGTTTTCCTGTCGAAGTAGATGATTACGTTGCGGCAGAAAATAATGTGAACAGCCTCACTTATGTCATACGTCTTGTCCATCAGGTTAAGTCTCCTGAACTGCACAAGGGACCTCAGGGCCGGTGCAATTTTCACGACCTGCTTCGTCCTGTCCTTGCTCCTCAGAAGGTATTTCTTCTTGAATTCTTGAGGTATAGGTAGTGCCCTCTCCAGATCGTAGATCCCGATCCTGCCTTTCTCCAGCACCCTCGTGGATATGTCCGTGGCCAGTACGGAAAAACGATAGCCCGGGCATCTTTCCTTGAACTCACTTGCTACCATGGCCATCGTGTAGGGTTCCTCTCCTGTCGAGCACGCGGCGCTCCACAAATTGAGTGTTTTCCTCACACCCACATCCTGATTGTCGAGAAGGTCCGGAAGGACCTTGCGAACAAGGTAATCAAAATGATCCGGCTCCCTGAAGAAGTCGGTCTTGTTGGTGGTCACAAGGTCTATCATGGGTGAAGACTCGCGGATCATCCCTTCCTTACTGAAAAGGTAGTCGCAGTATTCGCTAAAGGACTTCAAATCCAACGCTTTCAGCCTTTTGCGAAGACGGGTCTCCAGCATTGTCTTCTTCGTCCCCGGCATCAGGATCCCGCATGCCCTGTAGATGAGATCGCTTAACCGTGCGAAATCTCTGGAAGAGAGTTGAGTTTCCCCGTGCACCCCTCGTGACGCATTGTATGCCGATTCCCTGCCCATCCTGTTTTTGGCGCCTCCCTTCGCATGGTCTCGCCGATCGCAGCGAGAAGACGTCACCTCATTGCCCGGACTTTTCCATGAGAGATCTTCTATACGGCCTCCCTCATTTCAGAGTCTGCCTCTTTGCTGTTCGCGGCCGGAAGGTCTTCCTCAGAGAACACTCTGTCGATATCGAGAATCATAATGAACTCACTGCCGCGCTTTCCGATACCTTTCAGGAATTCCGTTTTGAGCAGGGTGCCCATTTTCGGGGGAGATTCTATCTGCTCCGGATCAAGCTCTATAACTTCCTGGACCGAGTCTGCAAGCGCCCCCAGCACGGTTGTCTCCCCTTCAAAATCAATCTCCAGGACGATAATGCACGTATCTACGCATGACTGGGTCAGACTCATCCTGAATTTCGACCGGAGGTCAAGAACAGGAACTACGCTTCCCCGCACGTTAATCACGCCCCGCATGAACTCGGGACTCTTCGGCACTTTCGTGATATTGATGTATTCAAGTATCTCCCGAACCTTTGCTACCTCCACGGCAAATACTTCATTGGATAGTTTGAAAGTCAGGTACTGCGCTGCCTCGGTGATGCCTGTGACGCTCATGGATACCTCCTTCGTAAGGCTATGGTATGGAGCGAAGGACCTTGTAGCTGAGCCTCAGGGCTTCCCTCTTCGCCCCTCGCTCCATACCGTTCCATTTAGAATCGCTCAAATTCCTCGTCCGATCCGTTTCCCGTGTCACCGAGGTTAAGGGAAATGCCCGACATCACGCTCTTCTTTGGCTCCCTATGAGGCCTTCCGTTTTTTGGCTGGCCAACCACCACACGAGAGACGCGTGGCTTGACAGTTTCGGTCGGCATTGATCTCGCCAGATGCATATTGGCATTGTCGCGAGTGGCCATACCATTTCCATCACTCTTTATCTTGAAGAAGGCGATGGCGCCCTTCAACTGTTCCGACTGGGAGGACAACTCCTCTGACATGGAGGACATCTGTTCTGCAGCGCCTGCATTCTGTTGGATAACCTGGTTCAACTGCTGGATGGCTGAATTGACCTGTTCCGCGCCCGAGTTCTGTTCTACGCTTGCCGCGGTTATCTCCTGGACAAGCTCCGAAGTCTTCTTGATGTCCGGTACCAACTTTGTCAGCAATCCTCCTGCCAGTTCCGCCACCTCCACACTCGAAGCGGAGAGCTTGCTTATTTCACCGGCGGCCGTCTGACTTCTTTCTGCCAATTTACGCACCTCGGAAGCCACCACCGCAAATCCTTTGCCATGCTCGCCGGCCCTTGCGGCTTCGATGGCTGCATTGAGGGCAAGGAGGTTTGTCTGACGGGCTATTTCCTCCACGATCGATATTTTGCCCGCTATTTCCTTCATTGCGCTTACTGTTTGGGTAACCGCCTTGCCGCTTTCCTCTGCGTCGCCAGCGGATTTGAGGGCTATTCTCTCGGTCTGCTGAGCGTTATCGGTATTCTGCTTTATCGTGGATGCCATTTCTTCCATGGAGGATGAGGCCTCCTCTGCAGACGCGGCCTGTTCTGTCGAACCCTGGGATATCTGTTCAGCCGTGGAACTCATTTGCTGGCTCCCCGCGGCCACCTGGTTTGATGCCTCCATAATACTCCTCACCACCTCGGTGATGCCGTTTACCATCGATGAGAGGGCCTGCATAAGTCTGTCCTCTCCAGACCTTTCCTTTATGGTTACCACGAGATTGCCCCCCGCTATCTCCTGCGCAACGGACGTGACCTGATTCATGGCTTCTGTAAGCACATTGAGGTTGTTTTTGATCTCGTTGAAGTCACCATTATAGATGTCGGTGATCTTGGGGGGGATGTCGCCCTTGGAGATACGGTCTACGTATTCGGCAGTGACGTTGATGGGTCCTACGAAGGCATCGACAAGGTTATTGACTCCGCCTACCAGCTGACCCCAGCCGCCTACGAACTTGCCTGCCTCACCACGGACCGACAACTGACCTGCGATGGTTGCCCTGACCAGCTTGTCCGTTTCTGCAAGAAGGCCGCTCATGGTGTCGATACAGGCATTGAGGTTGTTTTTGATCTCGTTGAAGTCACCATTATAGATGTCGGTGATCTTGGGGGGGATGTCGCCCTTGGAGATACGGTCTACGTATTCGGCAGTGACGTTGATGGGTCCTACGAAGGCATCGACAAGGTTATTGACTCCGCCTACCAGCTGACCCCAGCCGCCTACGAACTTGCCTGCCTCACCACGGACCGACAACTGACCTGCGATGGTTGCCCTGACCAGCTTGTCCGTTTCTGCAAGAAGGCCGCTCATGGTGTCGATACAGGCATTGAGGTTGTTTTTGATCTCGTTGAAGTCACCATTATAGATGTCGGTGATCTTGGGGGGGATGTCGCCCTTGGAGATACGGTCTACGTATTCGGCAGTGACGTTGATGGGTCCTACGAAGGCATCGACAAGGTTATTGACTCCGCCTACCAGCTGACCCCAGCCGCCTACGAACTTGCCTGCCTCACCACGGACCGACAACTGACCTGCGATGGTTGCCCTGACCAGCTTGTCCGTTTCTGCAAGAAGGCCGCTCATGGTGTCGATACAGGCATTGAGGTTGTTTTTGATCTCGTTGAAGTCACCATTATAGATGTCGGTGATCTTGGGGGGGATGTCGCCCTTGGAGATACGGTCTACGTATTCGGCAGTGACGTTGATGGGTCCTACGAAGGCATCGACAAGGTTATTGACTCCGCCTACCAGCTGACCCCAGCCGCCTACGAACTTGCCTGCCTCACCACGGACCGACAACTGACCTGCGATGGTTGCCCTGACCAGCTTGTCCGTTTCTGCAAGAAGGCCGCTCATGGTGTCGATACAGGCATTGAGGTTGTTTTTGATCTCGTTGAAGTCACCATTATAGATGTCGGTGATCTTGGGGGGGATGTCGCCCTTGGAGATACGGTCTACGTATTCGGCAGTGACGTTGATGGGTCCTACGAAGGCATCGACAAGGTTATTGACTCCGCCTACCAGCTGACCCCAGCCGCCTACGAACTTGCCTGCCTCACCACGGACCGACAACTGACCTGCGATGGTTGCCCTGACCAGCTTGTCCGTTTCTGCAAGAAGGCCGCTCATGGTGTCGATACAGGCATTGAGGTTGTTTTTGATCTCGTTGAAGTCACCATTATAGATGTCGGTGATCTTGGGGGGGATGTCGCCCTTGGAGATACGGTCTACGTATTCGGCAGTGACGTTGATGGGTCCTACGAAGGCATCGACAAGGTTATTGACTCCGCCTACCAGCTGACCCCAGCCGCCTACGAACTTGCCTGCCTCACCACGGACCGACAACTGACCTGCGATGGTTGCCCTGACCAGCTTGTCCGTTTCTGCAAGAAGGCCGCTCATGGTGTCGATACAGGCATTGAGGTTGTTTTTGATCTCGTTGAAGTCACCATTATAGATGTCGGTGATCTTGGGGGGGATGTCGCCCTTGGAGATACGGTCTACGTATTCGGCAGTGACGTTGATGGGTCCTACGAAGGCATCGACAAGGTTATTGACTCCGCCTACCAGCTGACCCCAGCCGCCTACGAACTTGCCTGCCTCACCACGGACCGACAACTGACCTGCGATGGTTGCCCTGACCAGCTTGTCCGTTTCTGCAAGAAGGCCGCTCATGGTGTCGATACAGGCATTGAGGTTGTTTTTGATCTCGTTGAAGTCACCATTATAGATGTCGGTGATCTTGGGGGGGATGTCGCCCTTGGAGATACGGTCTACGTATTCGGCAGTGACGTTGATGGGTCCTACGAAGGCATCGACAAGGTTATTGACTCCGCCTACCAGCTGACCCCAGCCGCCTACGAACTTGCCTGCCTCACCACGGACCGACAACTGACCTGCGATGGTTGCCCTGACCAGCTTGTCCGTTTCTGCAAGAAGGCCGCTCATGGTGTCGATACAGGCATTGAGGTTGTTTTTGATCTCGTTGAAGTCACCATTATAGATGTCGGTGATCTTGGGGGGGATGTCGCCCTTGGAGATACGGTCTACGTATTCGGCGGCCACGTTCAAGGGCCCGATGACTGCATCCAAAGTCTGGTTCACTCCCTCCACGATCTTCCTGTAATCCCCCTGATGCTTCGATGCATCGGCTCTGGTGGCCAGTCTGCCTTCTACCGCAGCCTTTGAGAGCATGTCGGCATCTGTGATGAGACTGGACAGATTCTCTTTCAAAGAATCCATACTGTCGTTGGCCACTGCGAGTTTGCCCGGCAGCTTCTCGAGAACCTGGGAGAAGTCTCCTTCGGCATAGGAACCTGCGATATCGGCTATCTTAAGGGAATTGTCAATGTGGAATCTAACCAATTCATTTACGTCTGCGACAATCTGCCCGAAATCCCCTCTGTAATTGTCCGATGGAATGAACCAGTCGATCTCACCTTTCTTCTGCATTTCCAGCATCTTCCTCATGTCGTTCATGAATGCTTTCTTTGTTGAATTAAACATGCCGCCCCCTCGTGTCCGCTTTATTGTATTGCATAACCCCTCCTTTCGTATCCTTTTCCGATTTTTACCTCCATCTTATGCAAACGTTCCCATGAGACATGACGTCTTCACATTCTTTATCGTATTCCGGAGCATCTCTTTTATCCCTTTTCTTGACGGCGCGTCGTGGCCGGAGTAGACGACACTGATATCGAGATTGTTGAGCCTTTCGATAACCTTTATGAACTCTTTCGTGTACGACCCACCCGCGCTCAGTACCCTCAAAGGCGTATCTCCAGAAAAGAGCGTCCCTTCCTCACGGCAATACAGGCAGATGGAGTCGCTGGAATGCATGGGCACATGTATTACCTCGATCTCTCGGTCGCCGATTTGTAGGACTTGCCCATCCTTTAGAACCACGTCAACATGCTCGTCTTCGTGAAACGCATAAACCGTCGGCTGATACATCTTCTTGATGACTGAAAGATTTCCAGTATGATCGAAATGGTTATGGGTAAGAATGAGACGCTCAACCTTCTTTTTTCCGACTCCCACATTAGACCTCTCCAACTCTTCCAGGATTGATTCATCCGTCCCCGCATCGATAAGCGTATTGACGTCTTCCAGCCTGTTCCAGTCCCCCTGTACGAGATAGGCGTTCGAAGAATAGACCCTGTTGTTCCTGTTGAGGAGAGTTACTTTCACGCCCCTTCCGCCTTTCGGAATATCTGTCCGTGGGGAGCAACCTTTACAAAAAGGGAGTCCAGTTCAGGAGGCATCTTCTGTGTCTGCTCAGTCGCGAAGTATCCTCCGGGGGCCAACGATCTATGGAACATCTTTATCACTTCTATGCGCTCCGCAGGCTGAAAATGGAGGAGCACGTTCTTGCAGAGTATGAGGCTAAAGTTGCCTCCTATCGGCGCGAGCGAAAGGAGGTCGTGGCGCTGATACATGACCCTGTCCCTCACTGCATCCGCCACCTGACGGCACTTCCCCCCATTCACGGGCATGAAATACTTTTCAAGCAGTTCGGGAGGAACCCGCTGTAATTCTTCGTTGGGATATGTGCCTGACCTCACCATATCTTCAACACCGTTCCCCTCCTCTATATCCGTTGCATGGATCTGGAGGTTTCTGAAGGCGAAATGCCCCATGTGTTCTGCAAAAAGGATCGAAAGGGAATAGACCTCCTGCCCCATAGCACACCCGGCATCCCACACCTTTACATTACTCCTGCCCATCACATCCGGAACCGCATGCTCCATTATGAGTTCCAGTATCTGCATATCCCTGAAAAAAAATGTGAATGCCATCTATGCCACCTCTTTAGCCTGGGCTGCCGAAGCGAGGGCCGCCACGTCAAGGATAAGGGCCACGGTACCGTCTCCCATAATGGTCGCCCCTGAGACACCCCCCACACTCCGGTACATCCGCCCGAGGCTCTTGATTACGGTCTGGTGCTCGCCCACAACCTGGTCCACGGCAAAGCCGATCCTCTGGCCATTTGTTTCTGCGATTATGACCTGTTCTATGGATGGCTCTCTCCCTTGGATATCAAAGGTTTCTCTGAGACGTATATAGGGAACCAGTTGGCCCCTGAGGTTCACCAAGCGGCGGCCGTTGGCCTTCTCTATCTCTTCCCGGGGGAGCTCTATGCACTCCTCCACTGTCGAGAGGGGAAGCACAAAGAAGCCGTTGTCCACGCTCGCGAGCAGTCCGTCGATGATGGCCAGGGTAAGAGGCAGGCGGAGCGTAATGCTGGTCCCCACATCTTTTTCGCTTTCCACTTCAATGAAACCCCGCAGGGCGTCGATTGTCTTCCTGACCACATCCATGCCCACTCCACGACCAGATACATTGGTCACTTCGCTGGCCGTTGAAAATCCAGGCGCAAAAATAAGAGAGAATATGTCCCTGTCGGCAAGTTCAGCATCCCTTGCCACGAGACCTTTTTCGATTGCTTTGGCTCGTATCTTCTCCCGGTCAAGTCCGGCGCCATCGTCGATTATCTTTATGAGGACATTGGCTCCCCCATAACCCGCAGACAGGCGTATTGTTCCTGTCCTGGGTTTCCCCGAGGCCTCCCTCTTCTCAGGAGATTCTACTCCGTGATCTATACTGTTTCTGATAATGTGGATAAGGGGATCATTCAATCTTTCAATAACAGTCTTGTCGAGTTCCGTTTCCGCCCCTTCGGTTATCAGCTCAATCTCTTTCCCTAAGTCCCTGGAAAGGTCCCTGACCAAGCGTTTAAATCTTGCGAAGGTGGTTCCAATGGGCAACATTCGAATGTTCATCGTATTATCCCGGAGTTCCTCCGTCAGGCGCTCGACCTCTTCTGCGATAAGAAGTAATTCCGGATCTTTCACCACATTTGATTTCGCGCTCAGACGCGCCTGAACCGTGACAAGCTCACCCACCAGGTCCACAAGCTTGTCGAGCTTTTCTGCGGCCACTCTTATACTCTGGGAGGATTCCTCTTTCTGCCTTTTTTCCTTTACCCCCCGCACATGCGCCTGCTCCATGAGGGCAGACTCGACCTTGCTTTTCGACACGAGACCCGCGTCCACAAGGAGTTGCCCGATAGGCTTCTTTTCCTTGAGCACCCTTTCTATATCTTCCTGTCCGACGTCGCCCCGTTCCAACAGGATCTCTCCGAGCCGCTTATATTCCTTTTCGTCATTCTCCTCGCTCGCTTCATCGATGGTCTCGATGGCAATGTCCGAGTCGCCCTCCACGAACACAAAGGCATCCTTAATCGCATCGATACCCCGGTCTGTGGTAAGAATTATGTCCCACCACGTATAGCAGAGCTCGGGATCTAATTCCCCGATAGGAGGAATGGCATGCCGCTCGGCCACTACTGCGCTGGGCCCAAGCCCCCGGAGTTCGCTCAGGATGAGTAAAGGGTTTGTCCCTCTCTGAAAGATATCCAAAGAAGGACGAAACCGGATGCGATATGTTGTCTGAACCTGTTCAGGGAGGGCAGGAGACGTCTTCTCCCCTGGTTGCACGACCGGGTCACTCGCAGGTATCAAAGCCTTAAAAGAAGCCGCAATCCTTTTGATGAATGGTTCGTCCAACGACTCCCCACTGTAAGAATTATCGAGCATCATGCGAATGCAGTCCCGCGCCTTGAGGGTGAGGTCGATAAGTTCCCTAGTGACGGGTATTCCCCCGCTGCGCACGAGATCGAACACCGTCTCAACGCCGTGTGTAAATGCCGCGATACTATCAAACCCGAACATTGAGCCGGATCCTTTGATGGTGTGCATTGCGCGGAAGACCTTGCCCACCAGTTCCGCGTCTTCCGGGGCTTCCTCGAGCTCCAGTAAAGAAGTCTCGAGTTCCGCGAGCAATTCGTTTGCCTCATCACGGTAGGCCGCCCTACATGCGTCGTTTTCAGCCTTCATCCCAACACCTTTTTCGCTACGGAGAGAGGTTGTTTCGACCTGAAGGGCTTGCCCGCCTCCTTGAGGGTGAAGCCAACCGTTTGGCGAACACTTGCCGGGTCGTCTACCGTCATGATGAGCTTGCTCATTGGTTCCTCCCCGGCCAGAGACACGTGGTGGTGCCTTTGGCAAAACCACAGCTGTACTTCACGAACCCGGCGTCGAGGGCTGTGCGCATAAAAGACTCCGAAGGCTCCCCTTCAAACGAGATAAGCCTGTTCTCTGCCTCAAAGGCCCGGTGGGCGGAACAGATCAATTGAAGGACCGCAACATCGGCGCTGGCCACCCTTTCAAGACATATGCGGACATTTTGCTTAAGATCGGATGCCTCCGACAAGGCGTTCTTCAGTTCTCCCGCGTGTTCGATCGTCAGGTCGCCTTCCAGTCTGAGCTTTTGTGTGTTCCCTGTAGTCTCCACTGTCATCTCCATCATAATCCCCCGTTAGTTGCGTCAGAATTCATGTTCCCGGAGCAAGCTTTCATAGATAGGCCGTTCTGTTCCTGTGTGGTACGGACGGCTTAAACCGCCCTTACATATTCCATCTGCCCGTGTGCCTCATCCAGGGAAGCACAATAAGTCCGTTCCGGGAGATACATTACAGTCCCAGCCTTTTTAGTGCGTCACGAAGAATTGTGGCCGATACTGGTTTTTCGTAATAGTATGAAGCGCCTTCTGACAGCGCCTTCTCCATCACCTCGGGAGAGCCATATCCCGTGATCATGATTATCTTGGTTTCCGGTTTCCGTCCCTTTACCCGTTGCATGATTTCAAAGCCGTCGTCGTTTGAAGAGCCGGAGAGCTTGAGGTCTGTGATAACACACCGATAATCCCTTGTTTCGAGCAGATCTACCGCCTCCTGAAGCGTCTCTGCCGTGTCTACCTCCACTCCATTGCCCTGTAATACCTTCTTGAAGCCAAAGAGTATGACTGCCTCGTCATCTACGATCAGCACTCGTCTTCCCAGGTTGGTATCGTCCCGGGTCCTGTTTGGACGCCCGGTCCGGGGAGAAGTCTTCTGCGCTTCACCGATTGTGGAGTCCTGGACAAAGGGGACCTCCCCAGGTGGGGAAATAGGCAACGAAGCCTGGGGAGGCATGAGGGCAATTGCGGGAAGAGACTTCATGGTTGTTAGGGGAAGCAAGAAGGGTGCCAAAGCCTCCAATGGCATGGAAGCTATTAATAAATAAGGGCTTAGAGAAAGATCATGGCGGTCAGCATTCTCATTTTCGCAACATGCTGTCTCATCCGCGAGAATATTACATGAGAATCAGAAGGAGGGAACGTCCTTTACCTGCCTGCCTTCTTAAGCCTTCGATAGAGTGTTGCCCGGGAAATGCCAAGCGCCGCGGCGGCCTTTGCTGTATCACCTGCTACGGAATTCAGAACCTTCCGTATGTGATCGGATTCAAGATTCCCCAATTCCTGACCGGCCGCCTCCCGCGGGTGATGTGTGCCACTATTCCTGAGTCCAGGAAAGTGTTCCCTGGAGAGAGGTCCGCCTCGCGAAAGGAGAAGCGCCCTTTCAAGGACATTTCGCAGCTCACGGATATTGCCTGGCCATGGATACGCAATGAGCAACTCCATTGCATCCGGAGATATGTTGATTTGCGGCGCATTCAGCAGGTCAAGGAAATGGCTCGTAAATCCGGGAATATCTCCCGGCTGCTCTCTTAAGGGTGGAATAACAATGGGAAAAACGTAAATCCGATAGAAGAGGTCTTGGCGGAACCTGCCGGCTTCCGCCTCCTTCGTAAGGTCTTTGTTCGTTGCGCAGACGAGACGGAAATTGCTCTTCCTGATCTTGACCTCTCCGAGCCTTCGATAGCTTTTCTCCTCAATTACCTTTAAAAGGTGCGCCTGAACGGAGAGATCCATGTCGCCGATTTCATCCAGGAAGAGGGTCCCCCCGTTGGCCACTTCTATGAGCCCCGGACGATCCTGAACCGCCGTGGTAAAGGCGCCCCGGACATGTCCGAAGAGTTCGCTGGCTAAAAGGTCGCCTTTCAGGCTGGAACAGTTTATCTCAACAAAAGGTGCGTCCTTACGGTGACCTTGTTCGTGAATCCACCGGGCAAAGACTCCTTTTCCCGTACCCGTCTCTCCTTGAAGAAGAACCACCGATTCATTTTCTGAAGCGACCTTTGCCAAGTCCAGTGCGTCAGTCAATGCGTTGCTGTTGCCGAAAAAAGGCCGGTCCCGCTTCAACAGCCGTTGATTTACGGATTTGGTCCTCCGTAAGGTGCCCACTTCCAGACTTTTCTTGAGAAATATGTCGAGTTCAGCCATATTCACGGGCTTGGTCAGGAAATTATCCGCTCCCCTGTGCATGGCTTCCACTGCGGTAGGGACATCACCAATACCGGTGACCACCACTATTGCAATATCGGGTTGGGCCGTTTTCACATCGTCGATCCAGGGGAGACCGCTCCCGTCGGGAAGGTTAAGATCGAGCAACACTGCGTCAAACTGTTCGGAAGTGAGAGCATCCCTGCCTTCCGCGAGGCAGGATGCACATGCTATGTCGTAGCCGGTTTTCGAAAGGTACCTTGAAAACCCGAAGCGTATCCCGGGGTCGTCATCAATGATAAGGACGCGGTGCCTCATTCATCCACCCCCTCGGCGACCGGCAAGGTTATCCCTATCGTGCACCCCGGGAGCGGGTTGTTATTCCATGCTCTTATTGAGCCCCCCATGCACTCCACGGAGTGCTTCACGATGGAGAGCCCAAGACCTACCCCTCCCCTGCGGGTTGTAAAAAAAGGCTCAAAGACCTTTTCCAGTTTATCGGGAGGGATGCCGGATCCCTTGTCTGTTACCTCGATCTTCACGTTATTCCCCTCAGGCTTTTTGATAGTCAGAGTAAGCTCGCTGCCCTCGGGGCTGTGCTGCGCCGCGTTCTCCAAAAGATTCAGGAATACCTGTTGAAGTCTCGCGCCGTCCACGGTGGCGCAGGCATCGCCCCCCTCGATCTCTGAAATGATCCGTGCTGCATGGGTTTCCGAAGCCTTGGTTTGTCCCCAGAGGTCAAGGGCCGCCGCACATGTCCCTGTCAGCGATTCGCGCCTGAGAAGCGAGGGCTGTATGGGTCTACCCAGTTCCAGCAAATCCTTCATCAACTCGGAAAGGCGGTTGACCTGGGCCCTGATATGCTCGAGATAAGGGTCATACTCTTCATTGCTCCCAATATCCTGAAAAAGGGCTTCCGTGATCGCGAGGATTGCATTGAGGGGGTTACGTACCTCGTGGGCAACGCCTACGGCAAGCTGTCCCAGAACCTTCATCTCCTGAGAGTAGGCCAGTTGGGATTCAAGCCGCCTTCGTGCGCTGATATCCTCAACGTTTACGAGAAAATAAAGTGGTTTGTCGCGGTGGTCTCTCACCAGGCCTGCGGTGATGTGGGCCCATACCGCACTTCCTTCTCTGCGTAAGCACCTCATGTCCGTTCGATACTGGGCCATTTGACCCGATTTCAACGCCCGCGCATTTTCGAGGCTATTACCGACATCATCGGGATGGATCACATCGTGAAACCTGAGGCCCGTGAGTTCCTCCTTTGAACGGCCCGTGATACGACATAACTCGGCGTTGACACGCAGCAAGAGAAGGTCTAAGGAGATAATGGCCGCACCAATGGGCGATTGGTCAAAACTCAGTCTGAACCGCTCCTCGCTCTCCCGGAACACTTCCTCTGCCATTTTCCGTTCCGCCACACCCCTGAATACAAGTACAGCACCGGTCACAATTCCTTTCCTGTTCCGTATGGCCGCGACGCTGTGGTCCACCGGTATCTTTCGTCCGTTCCGCACAGTGAGGGTAGAATGAATAATAGACTCTGTTCCCAGTCCTTCCACGATTGCCCGTTTCATAAAGTTCTCGGGAAGGGCCTGCAGACCTTCTTCCACGATGATGCATAAATCGTCAAACCGCCTACCAAGGGCATCTTCCTGCCTCAATCCCGTTAAAACCTCAGCCACGGGGTTCAGGAGGGTTACGATTCCCTCTACGTCTACGGCGATTACCCCTTCCCCCATGCTTCTAAGCATGGTCGAGAGCCACTCTTCCTTCTCCGCCAGCTTCTTTTCAGTTTCATGCTTGTAGAGAGCCATCTCGATGGCGGCGCAAAGCTCTCTCTCATTGAAGGGCTTCAGAATGTACCCGAAGGGTTCCGTCACCCTTGCCCGGTTGAGTGTCGCCTCGTCGGCGTAGGCGGTAAGATAGACTACGGGCAGGTCATATCGGCTCTTGATTGCTTCGGCTGTCTCTATTCCATCCATATCACCTTTCAGTTTTATGTCCATGAGAACCAGATCAGGGAGAGTTTCGGCGACCTTTTCCAAAGCCTTTACACTGGTGGAAGCTATCCCCGACACTTCGTATCCCAGATCTTTCAGTCTTCCTTCAATGTCTTTACCGACGATCCTTTCATCTTCGACAACCAGAATACGTGCTTTCCCCATGTGTTCCCTTCCCGGTCGACAGTGTCTCACCTATGTATGTGCACGAAGACGCAGCCACATAATTAACTGCCCCGCAGCAGCACTGTGGGGCATGTATGATGTGTCCCATATGTGAACGATTCGCTACTATACCCGAAATAGGATAATAAATTCAATAGACGCATATAAAACCATCCGCCCTTCTCCATCTATGCCCTCTCCATCTGCCCTACAGATTTTATGCTTCTTCAATGAACCGGCGCTTACCGCATCGCCACCGCCTCGAAGGCAATCCTGAACTCAGTCCCCTTGTCCCTCTTAAGCTCTATCGCGCCGTCAAGTTGTTCCACCAGCGTCACCACAAGCTGCATGCCCAATGACTGGGTGTCAGTGAAGTCCACGTCCGCCGGAAAGCCTTTGCCGTTGTCGGAGACAACAAGGACGGCATTCTTTCCTTTCATGTGGAGACTGACGGTAATCACGCCTTCCGTGCCTTCCGAAAAGGCATGCTTCAGGGCGTTCGACACCAGCTCATTAATGATGAGTCCGAGAGGTATGGCGTTGTCTACGTTGAAGGAAATGGGTTCGACGTGGAGGTTCAAGTTCACCTTCCTGCCCACTGAGTAGGTAGCAAGAAGGCCCTGCACAAGGTCATTTACATAGCCCGGGAATTGGATGCTTGCCAGATTTTTCGAGCCATAGAGTCTTTCATGAATGAGGGCCATCGATCTTATGCGGTCCATGCTTGTCTTGAACACATCTATGCCTTCAGGGTCGCTTATGTGATGAGACTGCATATTCAGGAGGCTCGATATGATCTGCAGGTTGTTCTTTACCCGGTGATGAATCTCCTTGAGGAGTGCATCCTTTTCCCCGAGAGACGTCTTGAGGGATTCTTCGGCTATTTTGCGTGCCGTGATGTCCCAGATAATGCCATTGATCCTCACCGGACGGCCCGTATTGTCTCTCACCAATCTACCTCTTGCAGTGATATGGTGGATGCTTCCATCGAGCCAGACAGCCCGGTAGTCGGTTTCATAGGGGACATCCTGCTCTATCGTCTGAGCGAGGGCCGCTCTGACCGCATCCCTGTCATCAGGGTGAACCACTTGAAAGAACTCTTCCCCACGGCCGGTGAACATTGCCGGGTCGATCCCCAGGAGATGACAGACCTGGTCGTCAAAATAACGCTTATTCTCGATGATGTTCCAGTGCCAGGCTCCCATGCGGGCTGACTTAAGCGCGAGATCGAGTTGTGCTTTATTCTCTCGCAGCGTCCTCTCCGTCTCGTTACGTTCGGTAATATCGAGGGCTGTCCCGATGAGTCCTCCGACGGCCCCCTGCCTGTCGGTAAAGACCGCCTTGTTGAGGATGACGTCGCGGAGGCGGCCGTGTATGTCCTTCACTTGAGCCTCGTATTGCTGTACTTCCCCGCTCTCAAGAAGCTCTTTATCTTTTAGCTGATAGAAGTCTGCAAGCTCGGGCGAAGTGAGGTCAAATACAGTCTTGCCCACGAGTTCTTCCCTTGTTATGCCCACGAACGCCTCAAGGGCCTTGTTGGACCCCCCGGTATCGTCCATCCCTGCCCTTGTAAAACACTGGAATAGGGATGGCATCGAGCAGGGTATTCATAAAGGCTTCGCTCTCCCTGAGCGCCTCTTCGGCCCGTTTTCGGTCCGTAATGTCCCTGAAGTAAACCGAAAGACCCTCTTCAGTAGGATATGCATGGATTTCTGCCCACCTGCCGGGGATTGTGCGTGACTCCAGATCAAAGTGGAAGGGAATCTCTTCCTGGACAGGTTTTCTGAAAAGCCTTTCAAGGGCAGAGTCTTTTGAGACCCTCATGACATCCCAAAAGCTCCGGCCAATGAAATCCCCTTTCTGTTTGTCAAAAAAAAGCAGGGCCTTTTCATTTATGCGGGTGAACCGCCACTCGCGGTCGAGTTCATAATGGCAATCAGTCATACTGTTGAGAATCGAGGCTATTCTCTGTTCCGTACGCCCGAAGATATCAGCAATGAAGGTATCGACGGAGACACCCTCTGTCCGAGCCCCCCGCAGTAACGAGACCAGGGCAATAAGGAAATAGACACCGGCCAGGCATTGGGCCACTCTCCGTACCCAGCCCATCATATTGTATGTAATGGGCTGGAGGAGTGCAGCCCCCACGCACAAAGAGAGCGAAGCAAGGGCCAGGGAGTACCAATAGAAGAATGGCGTTCGCCTCTCAATGAAGCGGATCATCATGGACGAGGACGAGATGACGAAAAGCAGCAGAGCAAGAACCAGGAGAGCTTGCCTCAGCGGTGTCGGGCCGGACCCCTGCATGAAAAACTGCGGCATAATGCCCTTCATAGCGCTGAAAGCGACAAGTGCGATGAACGCGAGAACCCCGCCAAAACTGGTTGCGAGCAGACGGACTCTGCGCGACCGATCAGGTTCGGGATTCATTTCCATCACGTTCCTTACGATACCTATCATGTGGAATGTTGAGGAGGCGAGTGCCGACACGGTGAATATGGTCATGTTCACACTCAACCACAAAGGACTGATGAGTCTTGATATTAGAGTGCCCGTACCAAACGTCAGCACCCCGCATCCCAGGAAAAGGATGGTAGGGGAACCGTGAAGCACATAACTCCTCATGGCCACACAAAAGACAACACACAAGACCAGAAAGAAGAGTGCCGTGCCGAAGACAGGGAACAGAAGAGGCGGCTCAGTCAGGGTAACCGGCTGAGTGGGGGAATCAAGGTACAGAGCAAACATGAGGGCAAGACCAAGGGGGAGCGGGAGGAAAGCGAGGGTGAGCACACTGCATGCCCTTCGCTTAGGCCCATTCTTGATACCCCTGCCTGCGGGGAACGTGCCGATCCTGGATCCTCCCCGGAATTGCGATTGCATATAATCCGTTTATGGGTGATGTATCAGCTACTAGTCTATCAAATCGTCTGCTCTTTGTATACAATAAACCAACTGCTTGTTATCCCGCTGCTGCGGAGTTCGTCTTTGCTTCTGCCTGGTCAGCAATCTTCAATGAATCGGTGCTCGCAGGCCCCGCCTAAAAGACAAGCCTGAACTCCGTATCCGCGCTCCTATCAACCTCCATGATACCGGAGTTTCCCCAGTTTTTTCCTCCCATAAGCCCTAATCCCTTGCCACGCCGTAGTAGAGAGCATTTGATCAACAAAAAGTTTCCTGACTTTTTGATACGTTTCTGACATGAAGGCTTATAAATACAAGAGTTGGAGACGTCATGGCCGAAAACTCCCGGACTGTAGCGGTTCTTAAGGGACAGATATCAAAATTCTCCGGAATCATTTCACAGGGCCTTTTCAAACCGAAGCGCAGGCTCGTAAAGGAAATCATTTACGGAAGGAAGTTGCAGCATGGGTGTTAGGGTTTAGAGATTTGCGCGATTTGGCGGGAAGGGGCGGGAATTAGTGGGATATTCCGGGATTTGGGGGTGTTAGATTTGCAATTGTCGCCTTTCAGGGAAAATGCAAAATATAGGGGGAAAATTGCAGGTTGATGTTAGAAATTTAATGGTGTCGGAATGCCTACTCCACGGCGTCGAATGACGCCCCAGGGTTGGGATGTGACGCCTTCATTCTTTCGAGAATGGCAAGATGGGTCTCATAATCCTCTCGATCCTTTGACGTCTTTATGATCCCGGAAGCATAGGCATTGATCGTATAACACAACCGCATACTGTTTCGGGAAAAAGCATTCCTTGCCAATATACCGAGGAATTTCACGACTCCCGCTGAAGACCACTCGACATTCTTCTCAAACAGGTCATCCTCGCCATAAATAGCCACGATTTCTTGTTGATCCTCAGCACTCAACGAAACAAACCAGTCCTTAATCCCGTAAAAATCCAGCAATCCCGACATATCGTCACTCCACAACGTCGCGTGACACCATGGGGAGTTTATCACTGTCGGCGCTTATAGATATAGGCTCATCCACGTATAGAGTCAGTGCCGAGGTATCAATTACATTCATTTTTCTTTGGCAAGAATTGCTTCCAATATTTATGTGAGGGAGAATATGCCTTAGGGTGCTCGGAATATACCGGATCGCAGTCAAGCCTTACGTTAAATGAGGAGACGATATCAATCTGATCCTTTCTCACTTTAACAATACCCTTACCTTCAGACAGGCTCAGCTTGTCTATTGAAGCTATTGGGAAAATACTAAAGAACGGGTTGCGAGTTCTCGAATATATAGTATCCTCGTTAGTGGTACTAAATTGTCCGGATGCCGAGCATTGTATCTTTGTAGTATAACAGCTTTTTATTTTTACGGAGGATTCGTAGATATCCCAATATTCATCAGAACCAATCTTCGCAAAGGTAACTTCAACTATCTTTACTCCTGGATCTTTCTTCCATGTAGCTCTATTGAGTATTTGCATTGTTTTGGCATCATTAGGTTCTGTCGTCGCGGACTGGGCCGAGCAGACACAGATATTTCCTAATAAAATGCACAATCCGAGAAAGACCGCAAACAGATATGATTGCCTCACATTTACACCTCATTCAATAAATAAGTTTATCTCCAAACTCCTTGAACAGCAGACCTAAACTCACCGGCCAGACATAGAACAAACCCCATCCACCAGGCATCATTAACGTAAAATCCCTCACATACGCGAGGGATTCAATATATAAGGCCCGGTCCGTCGTGTAGATCGTGACGTATTCCTCCGGCGCTCTATTTCCCCCCTCTAATATTTCCCATTTTGCCCACCCGCGCGTTTCTTCTCCCCCTTCGATTCCTTCGGTTTGAGATCGTTCGCACCGCCCTGGGCAAAAGCGTCCTTGAGCAGCCGTTTTATCGCAGCCATATCTCGCTCCAGGTCTCCAACTTGACGGCGCAGCCCTGTGTTCTCGTCTCTGAGAGTGTCTATTTCTGTGGACATTCGGACCATTTCCTCGAACATCAGAGCATTCTGGGTCAATGCCAACTTTACCCCTCTATGTTTGCTCTCCATTACGGTGTTAACCGCTTTGACAACGGCATCAGGGTCTTCTTCTGCCGTAATTTTTTGTGTTCCATCGGGTGTTCCGGCGTCATATCTGACCTCGGGACCATCGAATGCTATTGTATCTTGATAGTCCGATGGTTGTTGTTCTTTGTACATCGGCCCTTCACCGGTGGCAAGCCATAAGACACTCACACTTGCCGCATTAGCAAGAGCTATAAGTCTATCGCGGCTGGGCTCTGTCTCTCCTTTCGAGTAATGAGCAATCATCCTGCCAGATGTCCCGGTACGACGCCCCAATTCCTCCGCGCCCCCCACTATCTCTGCTAATTTCTTGACTCTATCCCCGAAAGATTTGTCAGCCATATCTTTCCTCACGGTTCCAAGTTTCAGCCTGGAACTTGGAACCAAACTTGGAACCTACGCCGGTTAGTTCCAAGTTGCGGTATCTTATTGACATAAAAGACAAAAATGACCGACAGGATATATCTGGCATTAGCGGGAACTTGGAACTGATAAATTCTTCTTGACAAATATATCCTACCCCTTTTATACTCCTAACTATGGATATCAAGTTAACCCCACCAGCAAAAATAAAAGGGCTCCTCAGGGACCGCAAAACTTCGGCTGCCGCCATCGGGCGGAAGTTGGGCGTTTCGCGGGTATATGTGCACCTCGTCGTCTCCGGCGTGAAGCCGGGAAAAAAGGTGCGCGAGTTCATTTGCAGGGAATACGGCGTCCCGGACACTTTCTGGGTCGAGATGGACGCCTGGAGAAAAGCAGCATAAAAGGAGGAAAGCATGTCTCGAACTTCAAAAAAACCAATCTTAGGACAATGGGGAGAAGGAGAAATTGACCTAAACAACCGGGTTTCAATACCGGGGTTCACTTTAGAAATTCTCCGCGAGGAGCCTATGGCAGGACAACGCGTCATTGTCATGCTGGGCGGCAAAAAAGGGATTCGCCGGATCGTCACGGAGCATTCACTTCGCCGGTGCACTTTCCCTCCCCATTACGATTGGCTTCCATTCAAAATACTGGATAGGCTGAGCGCTGAAAATAGTCAGACCGTTGAGGGATAGTCGATGAGACTCTTTATTGAACAGCAAGAGAGCTTCAAAAAATCGCCGCGTGGTGTCGGGGTGGGGGCGAACTTTCCCACAACGGGAACAGAAAAACCCATCAATATTCTTGAGCAGGTCCCGCGCGAGGTCAGCTTTAATAACGGTATAAAAGGAACAGCACGCCGTGTAAAAGCCGACCTCGTTCACCTTGAAATAACGGGCGCGATCCGAAGTAGTGAAACCCCGGATCGGAAAATCCTCCCGCGCCATCTGATCGGACGCGATGCGGAGCGCGATCCCCGCCTCCAGGAATCGGGAGGGTGCCGCTCTGCGTCTACGATATCCACACCCGCGGCATACAACATCACTATCTTGCATGTTGGCGCGGTCATTGACAGGACGAACGTCTATCCAGGTCTCTTTGCCACACATCCCGCACCTGAATTTGAAGAGGGTAAACATTATTCCCTGCCATCCGTTACAGAAAAATTGAATCTGCCGGACACTTTCCGGGCCGAGATGGACGCCTGGAGAAAAGCAGCATGAGAAACGCGATCGGAAATAAACCTCATTGTCATAGGGTAATTGTATCAAACGTGAAGGGGGTCGTCAATGTCAAAACGAAAGCCGGTAATTGACGAGAGACAGGGGGTCCTCGACTTTATGAAACCGCAAAAAGTAGACACGCACGGTCTCGGGATCAGGATCAGGCAGGCCATGAGTGAGGCTATCAGAAAGTCAGGCATGGACCGCAAGGACATATGCACCGAGATATACAAGCGGACAGGGCTCGACTTCACGAAGGCGAGCCTCGATGAATGGACGGCCGAATGCAGAGACAGGTCGTGCTGCAACGTGAGCGAGGACACAAAACGGAGTTGGGGTATACCCGGAGAGGTAATCCCCGCGTTTTGCGATGTCACCGGAGACTATGAAATCCTCTATCTGATCAGCGGCGCGGCGAACCACAAGGCCATGCGAGGAAAAGAGGTGGTGCACGCGAAGATCGGGCAGCTTAAAGAGAAGATCACCCGGGATCAGCAGGAACTCAAGGAACTCGAAAAAGCACTACTGGAGGGAAAATGAAGACAAACGAATGCACCCTGCTCAGATCGAGAACAGAAAATGACGTTTATGCAGTTTTAATTGATGCCATGGCCGCCCCGGCAGCGTGGTTTTCATGCCTGCACTGCGCTATGCAATGGGCTATTGAAAGGGCACCTTCAGGCTATAAAATAGCCCGGCTAGTGGACCCCCAACTTATCGGCGATCTTCTTGACAAAATTGCCGATGTTGAAATAGTCCATGGCTCCCACAACGCCCCCACAGGAGGAGCACTGTACAAACATGAGCTTGAAGTTTGAGTGTGCGGGGGTGACTTCTTTAATTTCAAAACTGGTGCTGCCGCATTTGAGGCACGTTGAAGTTGCCATAAATAAACGCTCCTTTTTTAAGAGTAATTTTATCCACTATATCACACACAACCGGGGAATAGAACAATGAAAGAGTGGCATACGGCAAAGGATCAGCACGAACTCAAAGAACTCGAAAAAGCACTACTGGAGGGAAAATGAAGACGAAAAAGACCACAATCTCGATGAGCGGCCACGAAATGGAGAAGGTAAGGAAGGCGTTACGCAAGGTCGATCAGGACATTTTTGAATTATGTCTTCAGACGTGGGGCGACAAACCCACAAACAGAACGGCTGATATAGACCTCAATAAACTATTTCAACCCTTAGTCCGAACTTTGGAGAAATACACAGACTTAGTTGAGGTCCAGCGGTGAAACATCTTGTTTATTGTACTCATGGCCTCATTAAAATAGGTGACGTACCATTCGGACTTGGTAGCTCCTATTTTCCACGAGAAAAGGGCACCGCAGTGGCGGCAAGACTCGTCGGCGTTGGTGAGATAAAGGCTCCCGGGTTTGAGATTTATGGTGCGGTCGCATACGGGACACTTGGTCTTGACGGTCAATCGGAATTCCCACGAAAAAGCAGCTTCACGAGTCAGTTTCTCGGCCATGATTATTCTCCTTGCGCCTTTCCTTCAACTATATCACACACAATCGGGGAATAGAACCATGAAAGAGTGGCACACGGCAAAGGAAATCGCGGGGATCAACAGCACGCTCGGCATTGAGCCGGGGACGCCACGGGGAGTTACAAAAAAGGCCCTCTCGGAGCAGTGGTCACCGTCCCGGCCCCGCGCCGGTAGAGGGGGTGGCCGTGAATACCACGTAAACGCCCTCCCCGAAGAGACCCGCGTGGCGATCCTCACGGCCGCGATCCCCGAGACGGCCCCCGCCGACTCGTCCGCTCCCCCTGACTCTGAAGCCGTCCTTGAAGCCTACGCGTCAACCCGCCGGATCACCCTTTCACCCGCCCAGCTTGCCGACCCCGTGATCCAGGCCAAGCTTGCCGTGGCCCGCGCGATAGACGCATGTCCCGCGTACATGGGCCGGGAAAAGCTCATAGCCACCCTCGCCGCCAGATACGGCAAATCACCCATGACCATCAGGAGATGGCGAGACGACATCGAGGCCATGGAAACCAAAACGACGCCCAGAATCACCCTGGGGGAGACGAAGATAGAGCTTCCCCGGTCGAACGCGTTCAGCGACGAAGCCATTGCATACGGCCTGTCCATATACGCGAAGAACATCCGGGCCGGGGTAAAAGCGGCATACCGGGCCATGGCGGCCCAGGCGGGCTCCCGGCAATGGACCATGGGGGACTATTCGAGCTTTACCCGGCTCGTCAAGCAGGTGCCCGAAATGGTGTGGATCTATATCCGCAAAGGGCCGACCGGCTTCGAGCTTCAATGCGTCCCCAAGATCATACAGAAATGGACCGCCGTACCCTGCCAGAGCGTGCTTTGCGGGGATCAGAAGGTCTTTGACTATGAGATATACGACGCGGCCTCATCCCGGATCATCATCCCCAACGGCTATTTCTGGATGGACTGTTCATCCAGGGCGATCGTCGGCGCGTGGGTCGAGATGGGGCATTACAACAGCTACACCGTGGGCAGCGCCCTCCGGGAGGCCATGAGGTACGGCATATCCGACGAGATATTCACCGACTGGGGCAAGCCGGAGACCTCAAAGCACCTCGCTCATATGCTCCGGTCCCTTTCCGGCATTTCCGTGACGGGAGACTTCGTCGCCATGAACGAGAAATACGGCAACATGGACGAAGTGGAACACCGCAAAGCCCAACCAGGAAAGCCGTGGATGAAACCCATTGAAAACGTGATGAATATCCTCGATACCCGCATGTCCGAGAGGTTCCTGGGCGGCTTCAGGAAGCGCAACAACGACGCGTGGGTCAACAAGGTCATACAGGCGCGGCTCAAGAAAGACCGGAAAATCACCATGTCGTCAACGCGACCGGCGAGCGCCAGTGAGGCCCGGGGACTCATGAGCGTGGAGCAGTTCGTCCAGACCGTCTTTTCCGTGGTGCAGGAACACAACAAGTCGCAAAAACAACTCAAGGAAGGGGGCTCTATAATCCCCGAGGATTTTTTTACCGCGGGTATCACCCGGCAGCCGAAAAAGAAACTTGCGGATCGTACCCTTGATTACATTTTTATGCCCCACAAGGACGTCATGCCCCGGCAGAGCGTGGTCTACCTCCAGGCCCGCTCCGACGATTACCGGGGATACCGCTCCACGGCCCTCGCCACGATCAAGGAGAAGGTGCGGGTATCCTTCAACCCTTATGACCCCGACGCCGTGGCGGTAATCACGGACATCAAGTCCGGGGACATCATCGACATAGGCGAACCGTGGCACTCTCAGGACCGTAGCGACCGGGAAGGCACCTCGGCAAAGAGAAAACGTCAGGCGGAGATCATGCGCTGGGTCGCCGAGAACGCGCGGAGGGTAAAGGAAGCCTTTGACATCAAAATAGAAGACGCCCGGGAGCCGGGCGACGCTGCCCCCATAGAGGTGATAGGACCCGCCTCGGCGGTGGCCCAGGAAGCCCAAAAAGTGACGCGCCTCTATGAATTGAAAAGAGACAATGACCGCCTCATCGAGAAGGAACACACGAAGATGGGCCGGGATGGCGTTAAGGACCTCATAGCCGAGATGGAAGACCACGCGTTCCGCGTACCCAAGCAAAGCAAAGAGCGATACCGCCTGTGGTGCATGCTCGACCTGGACATGAAAAAGGGCGTTCTCCTTTCCGAGGAAGAGGAGGAATTCCACACGCACTACCAGAAAGACACGGAATGGAGGATACACCGCGAGAACCATGAAGAATGGGGGACCGACTACATCGACATCAAAATCACGCCTGATGCCCTTCAGGTAGTCAAATAAAGGAGGTAGTACATGACCGACCAGAAACCCAGCACCATAGCGCCGCTTCAGAGCGTGACGCTATGCAGGAAAGCCATGGAGATCATTGTCAACGCCCATGACAGGCTCGACCACATGATCGGCTTTTGCGGCAAGACGGGCACGGGAAAGAGCGTCGCCGCGGGATACACGGCGAACAAATATGACGCCTATTACGTCGAATGCAGATGGACGTGGACAAGAAAGGCGTTCCTCGTCAACCTGTGCAAGGCGATAGGCATAATCCCCGAAAAGACGATGTCCGAAATGGTGGACGAAATATGCGCGGCCCTCGTCGCATCGGGGAAGCCCCTCATCATCGATGAAATGGACTATGTGGCGGACCACAAATCGGTGGAGATAGTCCGGGACATCTACGAGGGATCGGGGCACACGCCCATCCTCCTCATAGGAGAAGAGGAACTCCCGAGAAAGCTCGCCTCCTGGAAGCAGTTCAACGGCAGGATTATCGACTGGATACACACCACTATGGGCTCGGCCGATGACGCGAAGGTCTTAAGCCGCATTTACTGCCGGAAAGGGGTGGTGATCCAGGACGACCTCCTTGAGGATATGACTGCCGCCGTGGACGGGCTTATCCGCTACATGTGCAACAACCTCGTCCGGATCGAGGAAGAAACCCTTGCCATGGGCAAGCAGGAAGTGGACCTTTCCCTGTGGCGCAAATGGGGCAAGGGCTACCTCACCGGAGGGATGAGGATCACCCAGCGAGGCTCGCGATGAGGGAGCCCGTGGACACCACAAAGCCCATGGGTACCAGGGACGATCTATGGAAGCTGATCCGCGCCATGAAGACCTTCACCGTCCCGGAGCTTCGGGAAGCGGTACATATGGACGCGACCACCATCGACCTCTACGTGAGGAGCCTCGTGAAGGCAGGATACCTCGAAAGGATCGATATATCCGGGGGCGCGGCCAAGGAAATAGGAAGAACAAGATACAGGTACACGCTGCTGAAAGACGCCCTTGAGGCCCCGAGGATACGGAAGGACGGTTCCCCCGTCACCCAGGGGAGGGGGAGGCTCAATATGTGGCGGTCCATGAAAGTGCTCAAGCGCTTCGGCCTTGCCGACATCGTCGCATGCTCCTCGACGGAGGAACACCCGGTCGCGTGGGAAGAGGCCGAGACGTACCTTAGATACCTACTGAAAGCCGGGTACCTGAAACAATTGACCAAGACATCGGTGGAAAAGGCCGTATATGCCCTGGTACGGTGGACCGGTCCCAAAGCGCCCATGATCCAGCGGATCAGGCAGGTGTGGGACCCCAACCTCAAAAAGGTGACATGGCGCACGGCCCAGGACGATATCAGGGGGGAAACACGGTGAGCGCGGACCCGAGAATGGAATTGTTACAACAGATGGTTGAAACGCTCGGATTACAGGAGGTGGCCGAGCAGATAGGAAAATCGAAATCCGCCTTGTGTCATGTGGTAAACGGCACATACCGGGGACGCCCGGACAGAATACTCCTCGCGGTGGAACAAAGGTACTCGCAACGGACCGTTGAATGTCCGGTCATGGGGGATATCACCCTCTCCAGGTGTGTGGAGGAAAGGAACCGCCCCTTCGCGGCGGTAAACCCCATAAGAGTGAGGCTCGCGAGGACATGCCCGAAGTGCGAGCGGGGAGCGGTGAAAAACGTAAGAGAGGAGAGGAAAATATGAAAACACACGAACCAAGCAACGTTGTAACGTGCGTCACGTGCGACCATCGGCCGGAATTTGATATATCGGAGACTTTAGAAGGCCTGAGAACCCACTTGACCGAGGTCCACCACGTAACCTACCTAACGGGCACTAAAAAGATGGTCATGCATCGTGACGGCCAGGGTTTCTACGAAACGCTCTATGAGGGAGAGATACAGGGGATCAAGCTCGAACGCCGCGTGGCGGGGAGGAAATAGCGATGCAGCATAGGCAGATGAACCAGATCATCAGGGATTCAAAGCCGCCCACCGAGCCTGTGGAAACGCCCTGGACAGGAGGCGAGGAGTTGAAATACTTCTGGGCGCTGGCGAACAATGTCTTCGGACGGGAACACGCATCCGCAAGGGTTTATGACATCATCGGGTACCGGTTCAAGAAGGCAAAACTGCACGAGATTTCCCGGAGCGACTTTCTCGACCTCCTCGTGGAGTTCCGGCTCGCGGCCTCGGGCGAGGGGGAACTGGAAAAAGTCCTCAAGAAGCTCGGCGAACAGGGCGGGAAAATAAGGTGGCTCCAGCGCCGCCTCGCGTGGACGGATTATCACCTCGTGAAATACATCCTCTGGCACGGAAAAAAGACGGACCGAAAGATTGACAACATCAACTGGCTCATAGGCTCGGACAAGGCGAGAGGGATCATCACGGGAATGTCAATCATCCTCAAAAACGGAGGGACGAAGAATGGCAGAACAAAATAAGGAGCGAAAGGATTTCGCGCGGATCGTGCGGGCGAGTAACGGCCAGCAGGTGTTGTTCTTCGTGGACAATGACGCTGAGGAGGAATGCGACGTACTGCATCAAATCGCGCACTTCGACGGGTTTTCGGTGGATATGAAAATGCAAGCCACGGAAAAAGGAACCGAAAAAGGGTCGGCTTACAAATGGCTCGAAGAGGTAGATGTGAAATGGGCGGACGCCCTTATCCGCGAAGTGGAAACGATGATGGGCCTCCAGGCCGCATACACGAGGTAACCACGATGATGCGGCGGTGGATGGGGACGGAAAAGACAGTCGAGGGGCAGGTGCCGGGAAGCACGCGACAGGCGTGTGACGGCGAGCGCGATCCGGAGATCAGCGGATACCTGAAGGTACAATGCAAGGCATTGGGGGCGCGGATCAGTGTTGAGGGTTGCATCAGGCAGGGAGTCAAAGAGCCCGCGAAGTGCGGCGGATGCCGGGTTAACTGGTGAAAGGAGGATGGGTCATGAAGGTCTTGACGGTGCTGGCAATAATCCTGATTCTCCCGGCGGTCATCGCCGGGACTCTGGCCGCGTGCTGTGTGGGCGGGGAAAAGTGTTTTCGGAAGGGGGGAATATGAACGGGATAGAGATTTATGCATGGGGAGACCCACGGGAGAGGGAATGGAGACTCAGGACCATAGCCGCCGCGATCGTCGCGGCGTCGGTGGTCGGCGCGGCCCTGGGCTACGCCTGGGCGTGGATGCAGGGGGTGTGCGGGTGAGAGACGAGACGCGGCGATGCCTGGAGGAGCGGTATTGCTCCGCCAAAGCATGCAACGACGGGAAATCCCCCCGATGCCGGTATTACCGGCCCGCCAAAAGATACAAGGCGTTCGGATGGGATGTTACGGTCCGGTTTGCAGACGGGCATGAGGAGATGTACCACTGGAGAGGCTGTACGGAGGCGGACGCCCGACGGAAGGGGCTCCTCAAGAGCCATGCGCGGGAAATAGTGAGGGTGGAAGCCCTTGACGAGGAAACATGGATCAGGGCCTACGGCATAGGCTCTATGTGAAAGGAGGAAACATGACGACATTGACGGACATTGAAAAGGGAGCGAAAGAATACGCGGACTCACGGGACCGGTTGGGGGCTACGCTGAAAGACCTCAACGACAAGATCGAAAACCTTAAACGACAGTATCTGCCGGGGATCAAGCTCCAGGTGAGGATCGCCGCAGAGAAAAAATTGAGTCTCAAGAATATGATCGAGGCGGCGAGGAACCTGTTCACAAAGCCCCGCACGGTCATTATCCACGGGGTCAAGGTGGGACTCAAGAAGTCAAAGGGTAAGATCGTGTGGCCCAAAGAAAAGACCGAAGCGATAGTCAAACTCATTGAGAAGCACTTCCCCGACAAAGCGGACATCCTGGTCGTGACAACGAAGAAACCGGACAAAAAGGCCCTCGCCCGGCTCACCGCGGCGGACCTCAAAAAACTCGGCATCGAGGTAAATGACACGGGGGACGCGGCGGTGATCGAACCTACTGACTCGGACGTGGAGAAGTGGATGGATAGGCTGTTGAAAGAAAAAGAACAAGACGCGGAAGAGGAGGCTGCATAATGCCGCGCATTCAATACAGGGAAATCAATTTCGGGCCGGAGCGCATGGGCATTATCAAGAAGGTAAATGCCCTCATTGAGGATTACCGGGCGCAGGGGTATAACCTCACCCTCAGACAACTGTACTACCAGTTTGTTGCCCGCGCATGGATCGCGAACAAACAGCAGGAATACAAGCGCCTCGGCGATATAGTCAACGACGGACGGGTAGCCGGGCTTATCGACTGGTATGCCATAGAAGACCGGACCCGCAATCTCAGCGGCAATTCTCACTGGAATGACCCGACGCAGATCATCGATGCGGCCGCGCGGTCCTTTCAGATCGACAAATGGACCAACCAGTTCTTCCGCATAGAAGTATGGGTCGAAAAGGACGCCTTGGAGGGTGTGGTAGGGCAAGCGGCCCGGGCCCTGGACATAAACTATTTTTCGTGCCGTGGCTATACCTCCCAAACTTCGATGTGGGATGCGGGGCAGCGGCTTAAAGGCTATGTGAGCCGGGGCCAAACGGTGGTTATCCTTCACCTGGGAGACCACGATCCGAGCGGAATAGACATGAGCCGGGACATCCAGGAAAGGTTAAGCCTCTTCATGGGAGACAAGTCCTGGGGTCTCAAATTCCAAAGAATAGCCCTTAACGAGGATCAGGTAAGAAAGTACAATCCCCCGCCAAACCCCGCGAAAGTGACGGATTCCCGTTATGAGGGCTATAGGGCGAAATACGGCGAGGAAAGCTGGGAGCTTGACGCGTTGGAGCCCAAGGTTATCACGCGGCTCATTCAAAACGCGGTCCGAAACTACCGGGACGGGGATAAATACGCGGCAAAAGCGGAAGAGGAGCGGTCGCATCGGTCTCTCTTGACGACAGCCGCAAAACGATGGGGCGACGTGGCCGCCTATTTGACGAAGTAAAGGAGGAACCGGTGGCCGGGAAGAGAAAAAAGAACAAGAGTGCAAATGTTACGGCCGTGATTTACGACGGGCAAGAGGAAATCTACTATGACTGCATTAGCTCCGGCCGGTGCTCCTTTGCGCTGTTTCCCATCATGCCCCCTGCCGAGAGCGATGAATGCACGTACAAAGGAGACGGAACATGCATGAGTCGGGACGCGCGAAGGGCGGCCCTGGAGGTTCTGCATAGCACTATCACGGCCCTGCTTAAAGAAAACGACGAGGAGGATCAAGGATGAGTGTACATGACGACGGCATAGGGCCTACCCATCAGGTTCCCAGCGGAAAACTTTACAAGGGGGATCAGGGCGGGCTGCAATACGCGGTAGGCGCGGACCTTGCGAAAAACCGGGTGGTGGTGCAATTCGGGACGCCCGTTGCATGGCTGGGCCTCACAAAAGAACAGACAATCAGGCTCGCCCAGGGGCTTCTGGAAAAGGCGGGAGAACTCACGGATTAAAGGCCGAAACCATTTTCGCGGGATCGCGAAGATGGTCCGCCCGTCATGCGGGCGCTGACGATGGCCGTCAGGGAATGGAATAGTTTTTGGAATAATTTTACCGCTATTTTACGCAAAGGAGGACGGATGGACGGAGTATCAATGGGCAAGCTGGTTAAGGCGGGGTACAAGATTTACAGGATGAGGGAAGACGGACACGACGGCACCATTTACCAGATCAGGGAAAGGTCCACGGAAAAAGGAGAATGGGGGCTGTATGGCTCATATCCTACAAAAGCAGACCGGGAGTTGGCGTGGAAGGAACTTGCCCAGGACCCGATGAACATGATGGACGGCAGCGATGACAGGACGAGTGCAAGCGTGCCCGCCGTGGCGGTGCCGGGGACCGGGGGCATGGACGCGGCCGAGTTCGAGCGGAAAATGTGGGAGATGGAAAAAGAGCATGAATACAGGATTCTCCGGGATGTGTCCGCGTCCAAGGTCCGGGGCGCGGCCATGAGGGAAAACATGGAAAAGCTCCTCCGGGTCATGTTCCTGCGCGAGACGAAGGAGAAGCTCAAAGAGTCCGGCCAGTGGTCCCAGTGGTGCCTCGACACGGGCACGGATATCAAGAACGCGGACTATGAAATCGGGAAATTAGGAGACTTCAGAGACGACCTGCTCCTAAAGTTTTCCGAGTTTTGCGGATACGACATCAATAAAATCCGTTACTTGACAAACGGCAACTCCGAAAAATTAGGAGTCACCATCGAAAACGGGCAGTTAATGATCAAAGGTCAGGTGGTCCCCTGCACCCCCGAGGACGTGCAGTATGTGGTCAATTCCCTCCAGGAAGAGGCCCGGCGGGCAGAGGAAAAAGCAGCGAAGGAAAAGGAGACGGCGGACAAGGCCGCGGCCACAACGGAAAAGGAATTGAAGAAGGCGCAAAAGGAATTGAAGAGGATCAGGAGGGAAGCGGAAAAGCAAGGGGTATCCCCTGAAGAAATAGCGTTTGTCAAGCAGATGGAAGAGGTCCGGGACGGGTTTGACGCCTTGATCCAGCAAATTGACGACGCCGGATTCGACGCGGGCACTGCGGCCACGCCACGGATGACCGCCACGGCTAGAACCGTGATCGATTACATGGTGCAGCGGCTTGAAAGCGTATGGGTGAGAGCGAAGCCTGCGGGTGAGGAGGCATAGGACATGGCAATCCTGAACTTTGACAAACAGTTCGCGGCGGACGTTGAAACAGGGTACAAACGACAGACCATCCGGGCCGAGCGCAAGCGGCCCATCAAGAAGGGCGAAAAGCTTTATCTCTATACGGCGCTCAGGACGAAGCAGGCGCGGCTACTCAGGTGCGCGTTCTGCCTCGCGGCCGACGGGATCGAGATCAGGTCCACGGGAAAGGTCGTGGTGTACCTAAAGGAGAATCAGGCAGGGATAACCCTTACCGACACGGGCAAAGAAGGCCTCGCGCGCGCTGACGGATTCAAAGGCCCTGACGCGTTTGGTGAGATGTTGAAATTCTTCAGGGAAAAACACGGTCTGCCCTTCTTCGGGCAGCTAATCAAGTGGTGAGGTGAACATGGGATCGGTAACGCTCAAAGCCAAGCAGCAGCATAGCTATAAGAAATACCCGGCCAGTAGTGAAAGACTGTGCGTGACGTGCAATTTCTACGTACCTGACCTACGACAGTTCATGCGCGATGAAGCGTCGGTGTCGGAACCCCGTTGCGCCATGCTCGGTCTCAAGAGCGCCCCGGCGTACCGGGTCCTGCCGGATCACGGGTGCGACGCCCATGACAACAGCGAATACATGGCGCGTCTGGAGCGGCGCGCAAAGGAGAAAGAATAGGCGATGGACGGGACAATGACGTTGACGGAAGCTCACGAAAAGGCACAGGTAGGCGATAAGCTGAAGCACCTGGAGCGCCAGCTTATTCTCGTGAGAAAAGAGACGTTCATGGCGACGGTGAAAGGCATGGGACCGAAGTGGATGGACGTCTTTCATGGCGAGGGATGGATCATTATCCCCGCAAAGAAGGGGAACTAAATGGAAGACCTGTCGCCCCGGCATCAAAAGCCATGGCCGGTGTCGGAAAAGCAGCGCGGGGAGATCGCGCGGTATGCTGCCGCTATCACCTGGAGGATCAAAAACGGCTTCGACGCGTGGCTGCTAACCCGTCATCGCTACACATCGGTTGAGAATATCCCGGATTGGCACGCGGCGGCGAAAGTGATCGACTCCCTCCGGGCCATGTGCCGGAGGGAACACAATTGTAGGAGGTGTGTCACTGCGTGCAGCGAATGGACAGAGAGGTATACATAGATGGTACCTGTTAAACTGAGGGAAAACACGCTCATCGAACGGTGCCCGAAGTGCGGGAACAACACGGAGTTTTCGGCGTTCTCCCGCCAATGTGGCGTTGACATTTGCGAAATATGGGTTAAATGCTCCTGCGGGTATGACCCTACCGGAGGGGACAGTATGAAAAGAGTCGAGGACACGTGGGGATCGTTGACGCAGGGAACGATAGAGATGGCCCTGGATGTCTGGAACGGAGAAATACAAGAGGCAAGGAGCCCGGCATAGATGGAGTCCTGGGTATACAAGATCATGCCGCAACTCACGATGGAGGACCTCCCCGAGGGATACCGGGTCGTGGCTGATATCGTGGGCATTGAGAACGCCGTGAAACTGTCGGAACATCTGGGGGGACTTCCTTTCTACTTCCCCCAGATCGACGGATTGCTCCGGCGCAAGCGGGACGCGGCCATAAGAAAGGAGTTCAACGGGAGCAATTACCGCGATCTTGCCCGGAAATACAACTTGACGGAACGCTGGATTCGTGAAATAGTAGATAGTTCCACCCACGAACAATCCCCCCTTTTCTGACCCACCACAGAGAATTGAAATAGTGAAGTGCTTCTTCGGACCCCATAGGGGCGTCCGTGGTCTAATCTCGTCATGCAAGAGCCCCATTTGAGAACCGAAAGCGCGACGGCCGTATCCTCCCCGAAGGCGTCGCGCTTTCACCCCCAGAAGATAACCCGGACGACCAATAGACCTCAGGGCCGGGGAGCGGATTCCGTCCGCCCCCGACCCCCGCATGACGAATGCAAATGCCCGTAGGGCATAACATAGCGAGGAAAAACCATGAAAGAGAACTTTGAACCGATTCTGCAATTCACTCTCAACGAAGAAAGGGGCTTTGTGGTTGACCATGCGGGCGCGACGAAGATGGGCCTTACCATCGGCCTTATGAAGGCGTTGAAGCTCGACCTTAACCATGACGGGGTGGTGGACGTGGGGGACGTCAAAATGGTGGATGCTCCGCTCGTAAGAAAGGTGTTCCGCGCCGAATTCTGGGACCGGATTCATGGGGATGACCTCCCCTCGGGGATTGACCTCATCGCCGCCGATTTCTGCTACAACGCGGGTCCCCAGGCGGCAAAGACCATCGCCATGTACAAGGACATCGGGGAATGCACGCTCCGGCGTCAGATGTACTACTGGACCCTGAGACAGGGCAACCCGGGCAAGTACAAAGACGATTTCGACGGATGGATAGGCCGGTCCCTGCGTTGCTGGCAGAGGGCCGTGGAATTACAGGCGGGATACCGCAAATGAAGTCACGAGCAAAAACCAACAGGAGGTATCACATGGAAAAACTTACGGCACGGCGTTTCATCTTGTTATCACTGGTAACCCTTCTCGCCCTCGGGACATTCGCCGGGTGCGCTTCGACGGGGACCGGCACAAACGACCGGGCGTGGCAACAGACGGCCACGGACGGGTATGTCGCCGTGGGGCTGGCGCTCAACACCGCGAAGGCGACGGCCGACACCCTGGTCGCGACGGGGACTATTCCGGCGGACAAGAAAGCCCGGATCGACGCGGCCTATAAGATCGCCTATGACAGCTACATTGCCGCAGGCGACCTGCTTGCCGCCGCAATCGAGACACAGGACGCGGCCGGGGAAAAAGACGCGATGGCGGCCTATAACGCGGCCCTCACCAAACTTCCCGGGCTCGTCGCCCAGGTGACGCAGATCGTCGCGGAGGTGGAAGCGAGATGACCGCCGCCGCCGCATTACAGTTACTCGGGCTGCTGCTCACCCTCGCCACTCAGATGCCTCAGGCGGTGGAAGCAATCGAGCAGGTGATAAAACACGTTGAGGCATTGCTTGACGGAGAGGAAATACCCATTGAGGACCGGCCCGTGCTCCTTGCGAAGATCCGGAACATTCAGGCCATGCTCCCCCGGCCCGCACAGGCGGGAGGTGCCGCATGAACGATCTTGCCCGGTACAATTCCGTGAAACATATGCTTCAGACGGGGGATTTACTGCTCTGGAAGTCGGACAGCCTGCTCGGCGAGGCTATACGCCTTTTTTCGAAAGCAAACGTGAACCACGCGAGCTTGGTGTTTCAAATCACCCCCTACGAGGGCTCTGAACACAGGCGGTTTACCTCGGAGGCCCTGGAACACGGGGTTGTGCTTAATCTCCTGTCGAAGCGCCTTGCCGAGTTCGGCGGCGAAGTCTGGTGGTACCCGCTCAACGCGGACATGAGCGCACAGCGCATTGCGATAGGCGAGCGCGCCCTCCAGTACCTCGGCACGCCTTACGATTACGAGGCCCTGTTTCAGCAGGCCGTTGAAAGGGTCAAAGCCGACCCGGAAAAGCTCTTTTGCAGCGAATACTGTTTCCTTTGCTACGGACTCGAAGGGATCGCGCCCCGGCCGGGGGACATGCCCGCCCTGGGCCTGTTCAGCGAACCATTGAAAATTGTGGGGTGACCATTGAAAGGCATGAAAGGCATCTTCAAAAACTGGAAAACGACGGCGGCCGGTCTTGTCGGGGGCGCGATCATCGCAATCATCCCTGTGTTACAGACCGGCAGTTTTACCGCACGCGACCTCGTCATAGGCGGGGTCATGGGCGCCCTGGGTGTACTCGCGAAAGACTTAAACGTCACGGGCGGAGCGGTGGGGCAATGACGGAGCACTGGCAGATAATAACCACCCTCGTGATTGTAATGGGCGTACTCGACGGCCTCTCCCTCTGGGCGATGCGGTTTGTCGTGGCGCGCGCCTTTGCCGGACAGCGCGATCAATACCGGGATCAGCTTGCGGAGGCAACCAAGCGATGTACGGAGCTTACAGGTGTGCTTAACAGCTACCAGGGGATAGAGCGGCAGGTCCTCGAACTCAAGGCGGTCCTGCCCCTCGAATATGTCCGCAAAGAAGATTTTATCCGCCACGAAGTGGTGATCAACGCTAAATTGGACAGGATAATGGAGAGACTACCCAAAGGAGGTAACCAGTGCCAATAGCTATTGACCTTGAAAGGGCGCGGCGCGAAGAGCTGCGCTGGCTCATCCTGCTCGCTCTCAATGCCGCCCGACCCATGGGCACGTCGGAGGCGGTAATTAAAAACGCGATCGAACCGGTGATCCTTGACATTACACAGCACGATGTCCGGACCGAGCTTGACTATCTCGATGAGCGCGGCCTCATCCACGTGACCGGCAAGGACGGCATTGTGTGGCATGGCAAAATCAACAGGTACGGAATCGACGTGGTGGAATATAGCGTCGAATGCGATCCCGGAATAAAGCGCCCGAGGCAGTGCTGATGGCCCAACGCTCAAAGGTTCTGAGCCTCCCGGATGAGGTAAAAGCGGAACTCGACAAGCGCCTCGTACGCGGCGGGTTTTGCGATTACGTCGCCCTTTCGGAGTGGCTCTGCGAGCAAGGGTACGAGATCAGCAAGAGCGCAATCCATCGCTACGGGCAAGCATTTGACGAACGCCTTTCCGCGATTAGGATAGCCACCGAGCAGGCCCGGGCAGTGACGGAAGCGGCCAGGGATGAGGAAGGGGCCATGAATGAAGCCCTTATCAGGCTCGTACAACAGGAGGCGTTCAAAGTCCTGGTCAACCTCAATGATGAGGACAAAAACGCTATGTTGCCCAAGGTGGGGCTTATGGTGGCGAAGCTGAGCAAGGCGGCTGTCGGTCAGAAAAAATGGGCATCCGAAGTAAAAACGAAGGCGGAAGTATTTAAGGCGGGATTTTTCATGGAGTTCATGAAGGAATACATATCATGGCTCTCGCGAAACGACGCGGACGCGGTACAGGTCATCGAAAGAAACTTTGACCCTTTTATGGCGTATGCAAAGGAAAAGTATGTCGGGAAAGACTGACCGCGCCCAGTTCGATAAGGAAATAGAGATTCTCCGGGCGCTTATCCAGGCCAAAGCCAAGCCCTTTGCCGATGATCCGAAAGCCCGTCAGGAGAGGATTGACCGGGCAGCGAAGGACATGGAGTTTTTCGGCCGGACCTATTTTCCTCATTATATCCTTTCCGCGCCGTCGGACCTGCACCGCTACATTTGTGACAGGTTCCCGCGCCTGATCAAAAAAGCGATAGACACGGGGGAAGGCAGCCGGGAAGCGGACGCGGCCCCTCGGGGGAACGCGAAATCGACGTGGACAACCCTTATCCTGCCGCTCTGGGTTGCCGCCTACAAATACCGCTATTTCCCGCTTATCGTCTCGGAAACGGCGTCCCAGTCAGAGGAGTTTATCGAGTTTATCAAGGCGGAACTTGAGACAAACGAGCGCCTTGCCCAGGACTTCCCCGACCTCTGCGGAAAAGGACCGGTCTGGCGGGCGGGCATGATCATTACCCGGAACGGCGTCAAGATACGCGGCGCGGGATCGGGCCAGAAACTCCGGGGCATGAGACACCGGGCGAAACGGCCCGACCTCGTGATCGGCGACGATCTTGAAAACGATGAGGCCGTGGAATCTCCGGATCAGAGGAAGAAACTTGAAAAGTGGTTTTTCAAAGCCTTGATGAAAATAGGTCAGCCCGACACGGTCCATATCATCGTGGGCACCATCCTCCATTACGACAGCCTTTTAATGGGGCTCCTCAAGCGGCCCGGCTGGAAGGGGAAGAAATTTCAGGCTGTGATCAAATGGGCCACGAATAAGAAGCTCTGGGAGCGGTGGGAACAAATATATGCGGATATCAGCATCGGCAAAGAGGAAGCGGAAGCCGCGGCGAACGAGTTCTACCACGCCAATGAAGCCGAGATGCTTAAGGGCGCGGAGGTCCTGTGGCCGGAGAGAGAACCGTATTACTACCTCATGCAGATGTATGTATCTGAAGGCCCGGCGTATTTCTACTCGGAGAAGCAGAACGAGCCCATCAACCCGGAGGATGCGATCTTCCTGGAGGAATGGATTCAGTATTACGACGATGACGAGGTGGATCTCACGGGCATTCCCCAGGGCGGGGCCTGCGACCCTTCGATGGGCAAAAAGTCAAAACACGCGGACCCCTCGGCGATCATGGGCGGCAGGTTCAAGAACAACGTGATTTACCTCACCGTTGCCGACATCGAAAAGAGGCACCCCGACAAGATCACGGATGATATTCTCACCTATCACGAGCGGGACCCGTTCAACGAACTCGCCATCGAGGAAATACAGTTTCAGGAGTTTTTCAAGGACCATTTTGAAAAGGAGGCGCACAGACGCGGCCTCACCATAAACGTGACAGGAGACAGGCCCAACACGGACAAGGACTTACGCATAGTCACGTTGCAGCCCTGGATCAAGAACGGCTGGATCAGGTTTAAACGCTATGGCATGGGCGAACTGATAAAACAACTCATTTATTACCGCCCCAAAGGCAAAGGCGGTCATGACGACGGCCCGGATGCATTGGAGATGCTGAAGAGGCTGCTGGAGCGGGGGATGATCCGCGCGGCCGCGGCGTCGAACGAGGCTACCGAGGAAGACTATCACGCGAGCAGACCGGGGCGACCGGAGAGAATGAGAGACCATTACAGTCAGGTTAGAACGAGGAGACGGGCCGCATGAGTAAAGCCATATCGCAGTATTGGGAAAAACAGCAGCGAGCGGAGACGGAAGCACCGAAGCCCGACGCTCCTGAGACCATAAAGGCCGCATCCTACCTGGACGCGCCTAATATCGGTCAGGAGGGGACGGTCTGGCGGAGGCTGACCCAGAGCCCCAACCGGGACTTGATACCCATAGAACAGGACCGGATGATCGAAATTGCGTTCTGGCTCTGGCATACAAACCCGCTTGCCAAGTGGCTCATTGACCTCACTGTCGCGTTTATCCTTGCGGACGGGCTGCCTTACACCGCCGAGAACGAGGAGGTGAAGGAAGTGCTGGACGGGTTCTGGAATGACCCGCTTAACAGGATGCCCCTTTATTTCCCCAAGCACGTGGGGGAACTCCGGACCTTCGGGGAGCTTTGCTTCCCCGCGTTTACCGCGAAGCAGACGGGACGGGTCCACGTCGGGTATATCGACCCCGCCCAGATCCGGGACGTGATCACCGATCCGGAGAACGTGCGCGTGGTGATCGGCGTTTTGACCAAGGGGTGGGTAGGTTCCGTGGGCGGGTTCGACACCTCCGTGGAGCCGAAAGCGTATAAAACCATACTGCCAGAGGAAGCGGAATATGTCCTTTCGGACAAGGCTAAGGCGCTTCGCGATCAGTTCACCGACGGGGAGTGTTTTTACTGGTCCATCAACAACGTGACGAACTCGCCCAGGGGACGTTCCGACCTCCTGGTTGTCGCTGACTGGCTCGACGTGTATGAGCAGTTTCTATACGATTACGCGGATAAGTGGCCCATGCTCAACGCGTTTGTGTGGGACCTCACGGTAAGCGGCGGGGATAAAACCGAAATACAGGATCAGGTGAAGAACTTTTCCAAGAAGAGCGGGTCCGTGTTCGGGCACAACGAAAAGATCACCCTCACCGCCATGGCCCCCAAACTCGAAAGCGTGGAGGCCGGGGAAGGCGCACGGATATTCAGAAACCACATCCTCGGGAGCTTCGGATACCCGGAACACTGGTACGGGGGCGGAGGGGATGTAAACAGGGCCACGGCGTCCGAAATGGATATGCCGAGCCTCAAGATGCTCTCCCTCAAACAACTTGTCGTCAAATACATGATCGAGGACATGCTTTCCTACCAGATCAGGCAGGCCAGGGCGGCGCGGTACCTCCGGGTAAATGACGACGAATGTGGCTTCTCCGTAGCCACTCCGGAGATGAACACGAAGGACACGAGCAAACTCTCCGCGGCGGCCCAGCAGACGGCCACGGCCATCATGACGGGGGAAATGCAGGGCTGGATCGACAAGGACACGGCGGCGCGCATGTACGCGAGCATCATGAGCTATACCGGCGTTGACATCGATCTTGACGACATCAGGGCGAAGCTGGAAGAAGAGGCGGAAACAAAGGGCTATGAGGATTACAAAGGCATGAACAAAAAGCCCCCCTTGAGGGCGGTGGATACAGGCGACGGGGGCAAGAATGCAAAATAGGGCCTACAGCGCATCGCGGGCGGTCCGTGAGTGCAAATGGACGGGTAAGCCCCCTACCGTGCAGCCTGTCGAAGTTTCAACGGGTTCGCAACGGCAATACAGGAACGAGTGCGGTTCCTGTTTCGGGGCGCGGGACGGTTTAAGGGGAAGATAGGGAAAAATGAGGGTTACCAAGGCCATAGAGAAGGCGCTCAAGGAAAAGGACCGGGGGATTATCTCCGGTGTGAAATCCATGAGATCAATTATGAAGGACCTGCACGGGCAGGTTATGGCCGAACTCGGGAAAGCGGCCCTCGGGACGTGGGATTCCTACCACCTCCGGCAGTTTCTCGATTCCATTGAATTTCAGATGGCGAATTACACGGGCGTTGCAAAGACGGAAATGTCGGGCCTCCTGGACAGGGCGTGGGCGACCGGCAAAGACCTTGTGGACAAACCCCTCCTCGCGGCCGGGATTCAGATGGGCGGGTACCACCTGGGCACATCTGTGCTCGATCAGCTTAAAGAGTATTCCTCGGACTATCTGGGCAACATGTTCGGGGACGCATGGCACCAGGTCAAGGGAGAGATCAGCCTCGGGATCGTGGGCGGCAAGACGCCCCAGGAAGTTGCGAAGGCGATAGGCGAGAACATGGACTCCGGACGGTTCCGGAACATCGCCCGCCGGGCGGAGACGATCACTCAGACCGAGATGGGCACCGTTTTTTCGGTCGCAACCCAGAAACGAATGGAACAGGCCGCCGAGAAGGTGGAAGGCCTTGAAAAGGAGTGGAAACACGTGGGCCACCCCATGGTACCGCGCTTGAGTCACCTCGCGGCCGACGGGCAGCACGTGCCGGTGGATAAGCCGTTTGTGATCGGGGGCGTCAAGATGATGTTCCCCCGCGATCCGGGAGCGCCCATAGGGGAGATCATCCATTGCGGGTGCGACCACGTGCCGTATCATGCGCTTTGGGAAAGACAAGCGAAGGGTGAGGAAACCCGACCCTACGAGCCGAAATTTGACGGGATAAAGGGCAGGGACCTGCGCGTGAACGCGGAGGATGCCATGAAGGATGCGCCTCCCGAGATCGCGCGCATCGTCGAGAGGTATGCGCCTGATGTGAAGGCGAGACGGACAAGCGGCGGATCGCATTACGACTTCACAAAGAAAACGATATTGATCAGCAGCGATGCGGTTATGGACGGCAACACCCGGTCCTTTGCCCATGAGTTCGGACACTTTGTGGATATGGACGGAGGCAGGGAGATACGCCCCGACAGAGCGTTTTCCGTCAGAGGACCCTTTGCGGACGCGCTTAGAGCCGAGCGCAACGAGATCGTTGCGGACAAGGCGAAGCTCGCGCGCCTGCAAGGGGACATAAACAACATGACGGGCCAGTGGAACCGCAATCCCGGTCTTTCCGATCTATTCGGCGCGGTTACAAACAACATGGTTGTCGGGAGGTTCGGTCACTGGGGGGGCTATTACGCGGACCGGCCCGGATGGGGAGCCCCGATGCAGGCTTTCGCCAATCTCTTCGCCATGGCGGCCCAGAAAACAGACGGTCTGGAGTACATACAGAAAGAACTTCCCCGGTTGTGGGCCGAGTTTCAGGTGATCATCAATGGGTTATGAGGGCTATACGACGATGGTGTCGGGATACTCGTCCCATCCCTCTTCCGCATACGGGATGGGCTCCCCCTTCAGGAGGGCCTCTTTCATAAGGGATTCGAGTTTTCCGGCAGTGATCGGCGGGGCGCAGAACGTATCGAACATGCCGAATCTCGCCACATACGCGGTGAAAAGATCGCCGTCTACTGTAAGGAGTTCTGAATCTCTCATACTCACCTTATATGCCGTATTTTGCCGCGTGTCAAGCGGTATTTGGAAAGACCCTGCCATTGCAGGGACTAGCGAATAACACAGGAGGAAACCATGGCAGACGTAAAGCAGGAAAACCTTAAGGGGCTGAAGTTCAGAACTTCAAGGCAGGTGGAATTTGATGACGGGAACGGGGCAAAGAAGAAAAGGTGGGAGCCGGTTGAAAGGGACCTCGCCCTTGACGACCTTCTTTCTTCGCGGGACGATGGGGAAAGCTTTCACATCGTGACCAAGGACGGCAAAAAGTACGACATCCCGAAAAACCCGGCCAAGGGCAAGGCGGGCGGCGATGCGGCCTGATAGCACAAGACTTATCAGGATTGTGGCGGCGGGCTCCTCTGACGTGGGTCCGACCGAGGAACTGAAGGGGGCCATGTCCTTTTCCGAGATTAGGCAGGCCCTTTGTCAGGCCTTTGGCACTGCTTTCCCGGGAAGCGGCGGAGATATAGTTGACCTCTATCCCGACAAGGCGATCATCAGGGATGCGAGCGGGACCATGTATGAGGTGCCCTACTCTATCGATGAGGAAGGCAAAGTTACGACAGGAGATATGGCGAAAGTGCGGAAGCAGATCGAGTACGTGCGCATGAACGCCGCACTTTCCCTTATGGGGGCCGCGGGAGAAGCTACGAACCCCGATTATGGTTACAAGTGGCACGTACAGATTCTCGTTCCCGGTCCCGACAAACAGGGCCTCTTTGACTACCTCCAGGAGGCGGTAAGAGCGGCGGCGCCCGTGTATGAGGGGGCAAAAGTGTTTGCCCTTTCCCAGGGACAACACGCGGACCCGAAGAACCCCTATGGCAAATCGGTCAGGGACCTTGTGGGCTGGATAGACGGGGTGGCGGCATCGGCGAGCGGGCTTGAGGGCACGCTCCATATCATGAAAACGGCGTCCTGGCTCCGGGATCAACTGGTGGAGCTTGAAGCGAATAAGCAGCTAAGCCTGCTCGGGCTTTCCCATGACGTGCAGGGGCAGGTAGGGAAGGTACGCGGGGCGGGGCCGAGGCCCGTTGAAAAGATCGTGAGGGTGGATTCGGTGGATGTGGTGTATGACCCCATAGCAGGGGGAAAATTCTTGAGAATGGCCGCGGCCGGGCAAACCGGAGGGGCCGATAAGGAGGCAAAAATGCTTGTAGGACTTTTAGCGGCGTTAAAGATCGCCCGGCCGGAGGAGTACCAGAAACTGATGGCAGCGGGCAAAGTGACGGACGGCAACGCGGTGGAAGGAAAGATCACCGAAGGCGAAGTAATGGCCCTCTTCGGGGCCGCGCCCGGTTTTCCTGCCCAGGACAACAAAGAGGCAAAAGAGATCCTCGAACAGACGAGAATCGCGTCATGCGGGATCACGCTCAACGCGGAACTTGCGGAGAGCGGGCTCCCCGTGCTTGCGGCGAACCGGGTGAGGAAGCAGTTCGAGGGCCGAGCTTTTGAGACGGAAGCCCTGCGCGCCGCAATTAAGGAAGAGAAGGAGTATATCGACAAGATTACCGGCTCCGGATCGGTCCAGGGCGCGGGCGGTCTTCGCGGTGGGCTTGAGGAGCCGGAGAAAATCCAGGCGGCCATGGATAAGATGTTCGGCGTTGACGTGGATGAGAAATTCAAGGACGTGCCCGCCATGACGGGACTCCGGGCCGCATACGTCCACCTCACAGGGGACGATGAAGTGACGGGCAGGCCGGACAGGATGTCCAGGGAGGCGAAGAGGATCGCCGCGTCTTATATTGAGATGCTCCGGCTTCCTGCCGCGTATGACAGCGCGTCCTTCACCTATGCATTGGGCAATTCCATGTACCGGCGACTCATTCAGGATTACCGGGAAGTAGATTACTTCGAGTCTTTTATTATCTCGAATGAGCGGAACGCAAAGGATTTCAAAACCATTGAGTCGATCCTCATCACCTACCCGGGGGACATGCCGGACATCGACCCCGAGAGCGGCGACTATGTGGAAGAGATCGGACCCGCCACGGACGCGGAGGTCGCGTACCATGTGAACCAGAAAGGGCGGATCATCACGGTCACAAGGAAAACCATCATCAATGATGACCTGTCCGTGATCCAGCGCATTCTTTCGAGGCGCGGCCGGGCGGCGCGACGGACCTTCGCAAAGCGCGTGTGGAACCCCATTATCAATAACGCCGTGTACCTCGGGGACTCCAAAAACGTCTTCCACGCCGACCATGGAAACCTCGGGGCAGTGACCCTCACCAATGACGCGACGGGTATTCAGACCCTCACCAACCGCAAGGTCGCCATGTTCAATCAGACTGAGCCCGGATCAGGGGAGAAGCTCGCACTTCGGCCCAGGTATCTGTGCGTGCCTATCGAGCTTGAATCGAACGCCTTTGCCCTCAATCAGCCGTGGCCCATCGCGGGGACCATCAACCCCAACGCGGGACTTTTCGGCAGGGACAACGAGAGAATCATTACGCACCCCCTATTCACTGACACCACGGACTGGGTCATGCTCGCGGACAAGACGGCAGTGGAAATGATCGAAGTGGCGTATCTCAACGGGCAGAAGGAGCCGCAACTTTTCGTGGCGGATAACCCCCTGGTAGGCCAGATGTTCTCCGGGGACAAGCTCCAATACAAGGAGCGGCACGAGTACGAAGCGGCGGTCATGGATTACAGGGGATTCGACAAGAGCGTCAGCTAGACGGGCGCGGACAGATAAGGGCGTCCCCGGGGCGATCAGCGCCGGGGACGGGCAGCACAAAACAATCAAGGAGGATGGATATATGACAAATTACAAAGGCATACACAGGACGGCGTTGACCCTTTGGGCCGCGCTTTTTGTTCTGTTCATGGCAGCGGGCTACGCGCCGGACGCCTCGGCCTACAGTGTCAAGCAGATATGGGCAAGGTTCTCGGCTACGGCCGGGGAGACCCTTTCCACCGGGGACGTGGTGGTGATCAAATCGGCTGACGGATATGCCTGGAAGGCGAACGCGGCAAGCGGATCGCTCAGGCCCGCCGTGGGCGTGGTGGGCAAATCGGGGACAGCAGGGTCCACCGTGGAGATCATCGTCAACGGGATCGTCACGGGCTGGACTTCCTTGAGTAAGGGTTCTCCCGGATATGTCTCAGGAACTACGGCCGGGGCAATCACCCAGTCGAGCCCCGCCTATTCCCAGCAGGTGGGATATGCGATCAACGCGACGGATTATGTGATCAACTGCCGGTCGTATTTTGACACCACGTCGCTGACGGCCCTGGGGACGCTGACCGGGGCGACGCCGCTAGTGCTCGAAGGGGCAACGGCTGACGCGTTTCAGACCACCATTGCGGTGACCGACCCCACGGCGGCAAGGACCTTTACTCTCCCGGATGCTTCGGGTGTGCCCGTACTTTCGGCGGGCGTGCCGGAGGCGGCAACCTCCGTGTGGGGAACGGCAAACGGATTTGTTTTCGAGGGCGCCACGGCAAACGCCTTCGAGACCACGTTGACGGTCACAGACCCCACGGCGGACAGGACGTTCACTCTCCCTGACGGATCGGGTACCGCCATGGTATCGAGTCTTGCCACCAATGCCCCTGACGTAGCGGACAGCGTATGGGGAGCGTCGAACGGCCTTGTATTCGAGGGGGCTACCGCCGACGCCTATGAGACGACTATCACACCTACGGACCCTACGGCCGACAGAACCGTAACCATTCCCGACGCGAGCGGCACCGTGAGCCTTAATTGCACGGCCACCCACAACTACGCGGGGGCGGCCGCGGACTGGACCATGACGGCGGCTGAGGCGGCCTGTTCCTTTGTTACCGTGAGTAATGCCAACGGGGCGGTGAAGGCTATCCTTCCGGCAGCGCAGGCGGGAAAGCTCTGGTTTGTGTCAAACGGGTCAGGCCAGACCCTGACATTCCAGGTTACCGGCCAGACCGGGGCGACCCTTGCCACGTCCAAGGTGGGCCTTTACGCGGGCACCGCGGCTGATGTGTTCGAAATCTACGAACAGCCCTAACAGCCCGCTTCAATGATCAGAGCCGGGGCGGGACACGGCCCCGGCATCAAAATGGAGAAATATGAGCACGCATAACGATATCAGGACAAGGGTAATCGCAATCGTAAAAGACGGATCGGGGAAATTGCTTCTCCTTCCGGACCATGATATTACCGACCCGGTGACCCATGCGGTGATTACGGCGGGGAGGCTCAATTCTCAAGGGGCGCTCACCAATCCGGACGATTACGACCGAAAGATCACGGCGGCCCTTAACCGGTACAGCAAATTCCGGCCCGATATCAACGCGATCGATATCACGGGGAACGGGACGCATGACTATGACCTGCCCTCCGGATGGAGCCACGAGTTTTCGATGATCGCGAGCCTCGAATACCCCATGGGGAACATGCCGGAGACCATCCTTGACCTGGAGGACTTCGGGATTTACCAGACTCCCACGGGGCAAAAAATGAGGATCAGGACGGCCGCGCCCAGGGCAACGGAAAAGTTCCGCTTGACCTACACCGTCCTGAGATCAGCCACAACGGTGCCCGATATCGACGTGGATGCATTCTGCAACCTCGCGGCCTCGATGTGCCTGGAAGACCTTGCGAACGCCTTCGCCCAGACTTCGGACCCGACGATTGACGCCGATTCCGTCAATTACAGGACCAAATCAGCGGAGTTCGCGGCCAGGGCAAAGAGGCTTTTCCAACTCTACAAGGACCATATCGGGATCAAGGAAGACGACACCACGCCTCCGGCAACGGCTGTCGCTGATTTCGACAACAAGTATCCGGGCGGATCGGCGCGGCTCACCCATCCAAAGTGGGCGCGGGAGAGGCGCTGATGCAGATAAAAGCCACGATCACGGTCAAGGGGAATGTGTTCAACGGCAAAGGGCCGGAGATCGTGCAGGCGGAGCTTGTGGCGGGGATGACCGAGGCCGTGGCATTCATGGAAAGAGAGGTTAAAATACGAACCCCGGTGGGGGTGTATGGAGCGCAGGGCGGACTACTCGCCACGATACAACACGGTGTGGCTCACGGCGCTATGATGGCGAAAGGGCTCGTATGGCACGGCAAAGCGAAGTATGGGGACGTGATTGAGAAGGGCCGGACGGCGGGAAAGGGAATGCCTCCGGAGGGAACGCTTTTGCGATGGATCGAGGTGAAACTGGGTCTCGATGAAAAGGCGGCGGCAAAGATCGAATTCGCGGTGAGACGGAAGATCGGGAAGAAAGGATTTGAGGGGGCGCACATGTTCGAGGAGGGCTTTAACGAGGGCTGGCCGACGGTCCAACGCATCTTTGAAAAAAGGGGATTTGAAATCGCACGGGAGCTTGAGAAGTGAGCGACGCCATTTTGAGAGCAAATATAAAGACGAAGCTCGAAACTGTTTCCGGCATTGGCATCGTCTACGATTACGAAAGATTTGCCGCCGACGACGGCAGGTTTATCGAGCTTTTTAAACATTCAAACGGCAAGATCATGGGCTGGGAGATCACCCGTAACGCGGTCCCGAAGATAGAACCCCGCGGGGGTAAATTCCGGGTGACCCACGCGTATTTGATCAAAGGCTATTATGGCCTTAGGGACGCCGACAGGTCGGAGGTCGCCATGAATGTGATTGTGGACGCGGTCCTTCTGACTTTCATGTCCGCAAAGACCACGGGCGCGGCATCGCACACGCTGCCCAGGGTAAATACAATCCATGCGCGGACCTTCGGGCAGGTCCTCTGCCACTACGCGGAAATTGCGATCGACGTGCCGGAGATCGTGGAAAAGACATGCACCGAAACAATAGCCGACCTTTACCGGCTGGGCCTCAATTATTACCTCCAGCCGGAACACCCCGTTGACGGGGAAGTTATAGACGCGACGGACGTGGTGATCGTCCAGGAACCGCCGGACGAACCGGCGTAACGAGGAGGAGATTTATGAGCATGAAAGTCATAGCAGCGCCGGGCACGAGGTGCCCGATGGAAGGGAAACCGAGGGAATACGTCACCGATTCGGAACCGGTGGACGTGCCGGAAAGCAGTTATTACAACAGGCTGTTGAAAGACGGGTCGATCTACCGTGCGGACGTGGTGTTGACGCCCCCCGGGAAGCCTGTCAAAAGGAGGTAACATGGCGAGCGAACATATCAGTTTTGACACCATCCCCGCCTCGATCAGGAAGCCGGGGAAGTATTTCGAGTTCAATACGAAACTGGCGGTAAGGACCCTGCCAAACAATCTCCAGCGGGTCCTTATCATCGCCCAGAGGCTCGCCGCGGGGACCGTGGCGAAGGCGATACCCACGAAGGTTTTCAGCGATACGGAGGCGGAAAAGTATTTCGGCGCGGGTTCCATGGCCCACCTCATGGTGAGGGCCGCGATCACCGCGAACCCCTACCTCGACCTCACGGTGGTGGCTCTCGATGACGCGGATCAGGGCGTTCACGCGCAGGGGACGATAGCCATCACAGGCCCGGCCACATCGGCGGGGGCGCTCACCCTGTATATCGGGAACAAGGCAATCATTATCGCCATCGCGAACGCGGACACGGCGACGGCCATCGCGACGGCGCTCAAAACGGAGATGGACAAGTACACGGACCTGCCTGTCACGGTGGCCAGGGACACGGCGACACTCACCCTCACCGCCAAGAACGCGGGTCTTTGCGGGAACGGGATCGGCCTCGGGTATTCCGTCACGGCCGGGGGCGTGGGGGTGACGAACGCGGTCAATGCGAAAGGGACGATCACCATGATGGGCCTCGCCATTGCGGACGAGACGTTTACCGTGGGGGCACAACAGTTCACCTGGAAAGCGGCGCGGGGAGGCGCGGGGCAGGTCACCATCGGGGCGACTCCCGACGCGGCATGCGCCAACATCATCGCGGCGATCACCGCGGACCTCGCCACGGTCACGGCCGTGAGAGGCGCGGGAAATACCGTGATTGTCACCGCGGCAACGGCGGGGGCGGCGGGAAACAACATCGTCCTCACGGAGAACTCGACAAACATGGGCGTTGACGGCACGGGGACCCTCGGGGGCACCATTGCCGGCGCGGACGCCACGGTCGATATCTCGGCCATGACGGGCGGGGCCACGAACCCCGACATCCAGGACGCACTCGACGCGGTGGTAGCGGATCAGTACGAGATCATTGTCACCCCCCTTAACAATCAGACCGACCTGACCACCCTCACGGATCACCTGGACCTCGTGTCCGGACCCATGGAGCAAAGGCCGGGAATTGGCGTTTATGCTCACAACGGGGCGCTCGCGACATGCACGACCCTTACGGGGCAGGTAAACCACGGGCGGGTATTATGCGCCTATCTCAGGTACACGGACAGCACCCCGAGAAAGAGCACGCCCTATGAAATAGCCGCCGCCATGGGTGCGGTAATGGCGGGAGAAGAGGACCCCGCGCGGCCGCTCAACACCCTTGAGCTTAAAGGCATTGCCGTGCCGGGCATCGCGGACAGGCTGTCGAGGACCGAACAGGAAAGTCTCCTTTACAACGGGGCGACGCCCATCGAGGTAGGCCCGGGAGAGACGGTCCAGATCGTGCGGACAATCAGCACGTACGTCCACGACGCCCAGGGGATTGATGATAGCAGTCTCCTCGATATCACCACGATCAGGACTCTCGACTATGTGAGAAAGGCGTGCCGGGAGCGCGTGGCCCTCCGGTTCCCCCGGGAAAAGCTTTCGAGTAAGACCCCGGCAAAGGTCCGCGCGGAGTTGCTGGACGTACTGCTGAAACTTGAGGCTCTGGAGATAGTAGAACAGGTGGAAGCGAACAAAGACGGGCTCATCGTGGAGCGGGACGCCCGGGATGTGAACAGGCTCGACGCGAAGATACCGTGCGACGTGGTCAACGGCCTGCACGTGTTCGCGGGCAGGATCGACCTATTACTCTAGGAGGATAAGATGGCTGATGAATATGTAAGTATTGTGATTCTGGAGATAAACGGGCAGCAGATAGATGATTTCAAGAAGGTCCGGGAGGGGGAACGGGAGATCCGCAAGACCATCCAACTCGCTCGGAAGATCGGGGTTGTCCGGGTGGTACGGGGATATCCCCTTGAAGTGGATTACCTCATACCCCTCGATGCGCCGGAATTCGATTTCGAGGCAGAGTTTGAGGATGGGGACGGAACGCTCACCATCGACTATGAAAACGGCACGAGAAAGGTCTATTCCGGAGTTACCCTGATCAAGGTGGGTAAGACGGAGTACCCGGACGAGGAAGGAGCGTATAAAACCATAGAGCTTATCGCCACGAAGGTGACTACATGAGCCTTCTCGAAAAGATCAAGGCGGGCAAAAGGCACGCAAGGGTGATCAAGTTTCCCGGGTCGGATGAGGACGTCGCTCTCCAGGTGCTCTCGAACCATGATATTCAGGAAGCGGTATTCGCCGCCGAAAATCTCTTTAAGCGGGCGGGAATGGAGATCACGGGGAGCACCATGGACGCCTACGAGGACGAACGCACCACGCAGATCCTTTTCAGGGCTCTTCGGGACCCTGCCGACCCGAAAAAGCCCTTCGCGTCAAATGTGGATGAGCTAAGAAAGGGCCTCACCAAAGCCGAAAAGGAGGTCCTTGTCAGGGAATATTACGACCATGAGCGGGAATGCTCGCCCGATTTTGCCCACATCCCCGATGAGGAATTCGAGGAAATATGGGCCGAATTAAAAAAAAATCCTCAGACCCTTTCGAGCGTTTCAAGTTCAACAATGCTGAGAGGGCTGCTCACCTATTTGGCGTCCCTGCCGTCGAACTCACCGACGGACAGTGGCTTTACATCCTCGTCATGAGGTCGGAGGACCTGGACGAGGACAAGAGGAGAGACAAGGGCGAGAAGCCCAGGTTCAAGGAATCCATCGTAAGGCGTAAAGGGAGACAATGGCAAACCAAGCGAAGATAGAGTTCACAGGGGATAGCTCAAAGCTGGCCACGGAAGTCACGAGATCGGAACACATGGTCCGGTCGTTCGGGACCGGGGTGAGGAATACCTTCGCCAACGTCAACCGGTACATAGACGCGGCGACACAGCATTTCGGGTTTTTCGGCACGGCGGTTGCCGCGTTCACGAGCGGGGCGGTCCTCAAGAAGCTCTTCAGCCCCTCCGACTATATTCCTATTGATAACGCCCTGTTGATGATGCAAATGAACCTAAAGATGACCGCGAAAGAGCTTGGCGGTTTCAAGAAGGAACTGGCCGGTCTCTCGGGAGAGAAGGGCGTTGATATCGACCTCATATTCGGGAAGGCGGCTAAGCTGTCGAGGGGATACAAACCAGAGGATATCAAGAGCATCATAAGCGAGGGATTGAGGGGAGCGGAGGCGACGTCACAGGACCCCGGGGCTTTTATCGACACGGTTGTGAAAATCATGAAAATGTACAACAAGGGGGCCGATGACGCCAAGGATATAGCGAATTCCCTTATTGCCTCACGGGTGAATATCGAGCAGCTTGGAACCATCCTTGATCGTGGCGTGATCAGGGGAGGAGCGGGCAAGGAGTATGAAGAAATCGTGGCGATCCTCGGGGCGCTCGGCAAAGCCGGGGTAGATTCAACCCGAGCCGTCGCCTCCCTGGAGAACATCCTCACCACGATACAAGACAAAACATTGAACCTCAAGGCGAGCGGCATTGAACTCTTTAAAATTGACCCCAAGACCGGGGAAAAGACCAAAAAGAGCATTGTGGAAATCGTGAACGAGCTTGGGGCGAAGATAGACGAGGCCACAAAGAAGGGCGTAGCCCTCCAGCGCATCAAGGAGGATTTCGACAAAGCTCTGAGCGGAGGGTCCTATGAGGCGGTGAAATTCCTGCTCAATCACCTTGGCATAATTCAACAGGAGCTTGAAAAGAAAGGACGAAAAGCGGAGATAGCCGCTGAAATGGGCATAACAGCCGATGAGAAATGGGAGAAGGCACTGGGAAGAATCAGGGAGCACCTCAAGGGCATGAAGACGGACCTGGAAGGCGTCTATAACGTCGCAAAGCGGCCCGTGAAGTTTCTTGCCGAATCGCCCAACCTCGTCAAAAGCGCCGGATGGGGAGCAGCTTTCGGGGCGCTCACCATCGGGGGGTATGTAATAAGCAAGAAGGGCATGGGCTTTCTGAAGAGCATAGGAAGCACTGCGGCGGGGGTGGCCGAGGGTAAAGCCCTTGAGTCGGCGGCGGGGATTACACCTGTTTTCGTGACGGGAGGAACACTGAATAACGTAAGCTCCGTCCCAGGAATAAGCTCTTCCATATCCACTTTAGGTGCTGTGCTGCCGCTGGCAATCGGAACGGCAGTGGTGGCGGCGTTCCTCTCTCATGCTTCAGATCCGGAAGTGAAGAAGGAGAGCGAGACAAGAGCGGCCCAAGCCAGAGTGGCGGAAGCGAGAGTCCGAAGAATGACCGAGGAATACCTGTCTACTGCAAAGGAGACAAGGAGGTCGGGGGCGTCGAAGATCGTTGAGACAATGGACCTCGAAACGGGAAAGGTTTCCAAAACCACGGAAAGACCGGCGATAACAAACGAGATCACCATCAACATGGAGATCGACAAATCAGGTCAGACGGTCGTCCAAAGCAGCGACCCAAAGACCCGCCTCGACGTCAAACGAGGAGGATTCTTTCCGAATGGCCGATGATACCTTCCTCTGCTATCTTGACGCGGGCGACAGTGACGCGGGACTACCTCTCGATGTCGAGATCCTCGACGACTATTTTGAGTCGGCGATCGCACGGTATGAATATATCGGCAGAAATGGCGCGGACCTCGAAAACATGGGAGAAAAAGCCCATGTCGTAAGAATTCGCTGTTACTTTCTCAACGAGAACTACGAGTTGCATAAGGGACTGATCAACTATCTCAGAGCCACGGCAACCGAGCACGAACTGATGCACCCGGAATATGGCCTGATAAAAGGCCAGATCGAATCCGTGATCGTCCATCACAATGACCGAAAGGCTACCGCTGAAATTGACCTTACGTTTGTCGAGCAGATGAGCGGCATCATCGAACCGGTTCAAGCGGTGTCGGTGGATCAGGACATGGAAGATCAGTTCGAGCAAGGCGTGTCGGACCTCACGGAAAAGCTGAGTTGGCTCGACAAGATAAACAATGCGACGGCCCAGGGGCGGGCGGCGATGAGGGCGGTAGACAAATATGTAAAGCTCCTCCAGGGGACGCTTAACCAGATCGCAAATCCGGCGAATTCCCTGACAGCCATGATCAATTACGGCACCAACCTGCCCGGGACCGTGATGTCGGCCCTCGCCCATTGCGCGGAGAGATATGCGCTCCTGTACAATACGGCGGCCAATTCTCCGAACCGGTTCATGACGAGCCTCACGGCGGGGCTGGCGGAACTGGAAAACGCATCCGGGATATACAGGGGCTATACAAAAGTCCATACGGCACAACGGATGTGCCTTGAGTTGTCTTATGCACTCAAAACGGACAAAACAGCGGCTCTCGCCCAAAAAGGGGAACGGCTCACAAAGGCGTTCGATGAGCGGGGCCGTTTCGTCAAAAACCCTGCCACCCTGGATAAGCCTCTGACCGTGGATGAGCTTGAAAGCCTGCTCGCCCTCGTGAGGGGGAAAATCCAGGAAGCAGTGGATGAGGCGAGGGACATGCAGAGTCTTAAAAATATGGCTCAAATACTGACAGACCATGTGGCCTCCACGAAAAAGGACCGGCCTAAAGTGATCACTATTTCGGTGGACCCGCCCATGCCGCTCCACCTCGTATGTCTCAAATACGGGATGAGCTATGAGGACGCAGAACAGATAATGGCACTCAACAAGAATGTCAAAAACCCGTCATTTATGTCGGGGGAGGTGAAGATTTATGCGGGATAAAGTGTATTTGCAGGTAAACGGCCGAAAGATAGAGAGCTTTCTCAGCTATCGAATAGAGGCTGATATCTATACAGCCGACGATGCGTTCAGTTTCGATATTCCGAAGCCAGGAATGACCATAAAGCCGGGGATGGATTGCGAACTATGGGTGAACGATAAGCCTGAACTTACGGGGATCATAGACCGCATAGTAACGAAAGACAGCAAGTCGGGCGTCGAGGTGAGAATCGAGGGCAGAGACCTTATGGGTCTCGTGGTAGATTCGTATTGCATTGAGTTCTTTGATCTTCGGAAGATGACCCTCAAGGAACTTGCGGAACGTTTGCTCAAAAACATCCCCTATATAAATCGCAAAGATATCATATATCAGGAAAACGTCGCCGGGCATCTAAAGCGAACTCAGGTCGCAAACGCGGTGCTCGCCATGCCGCAAGAATTTGCCCATATAACTCCGGGCGCAACCGTTTTCGAGGTATTGAAGACATATGCGATGAGTAGGGGCGTCATGTTTTTTTCTCTTCCTGATGGCACTTTCGTCTTTGGAAGACCGGAGGCTAAGGCAAAACCGCAATTCACCTTCATCAACAAGAGGAGTGACCCCAAAGGCAACAATGTGATTGAAGGGGTGCTCGACAGAAACATCAGTAAAAGATACTCGGAAATTAGGTTCTACGGACAGCCCCAGGGAACGGATATAAATGGCATGCCGGTCATAAACGCCCCGCCACTTCGTCTTGATGATCGTAATTTCGCATGGCCTTTCTATAAACCGTTTACGGCGGAAGATAACAACGATGCACAAGGACTTATGCTGCACGCACAGCTTCTCATGGACAGGATGCGCTTCGAGAGCTTCCAACTTCACTACAGGGTTTCCCGGCACAGCCAAAACAACAAGAATTATGAAATCAACAAAATAGCCCGTGTCGTGGACGAGACAAGGGGTCTCGACGGGGATTACCTCATCTATGGAAGGACGTTCGAAATGTCCCGCCAGGGAGTATTTACCATGCTCAAACTCTCGTACCCGGGGATGGTGATAGGATGATACGGTGCCTGATCAGCGCGGTTGTGGAGGGAGTGATAAAGCGGTTTTCGGCCTCGGGAAGAGTTGACGAAACCTTTGAGAGCCGTGAGTATTTCCAGCATTACGGCTTTACCTCCAGGCCCAAGGCCAATGCGGAAGGCATTATCATCAACGCGGGTAACCACTACATAATGATCGCCTCCGATGACCGGAGGTACCGGATCGCGCTGGAGGACGGCGAGGCGGCGCTCTATGACGACCTCGGACAGCGGGTGCATCTGACCCGTCACGGCATCGAGGCGGTGAGCCCTATGAAAATAAGCGCCACGGCACCCCTGGTGGAGGTGATCGCGTCGGAAAAAGTCACGTTTACCACACCCCTTGTGGAGATCTCCGGCGACCTTGAGGTTGCGGGCGATGTCAGTGACGGCGTCCGGACCATGGCGGCGGACAGGGCGATCTATAACGGCCACAGGCACGGCGGATCGCCGGAGCCCGACGCGGAAATGTGAGGATATCCATGGATTTTGCAATAGTAATGGGAATAGACGGCAAAACAGGGCAGATGACGTTTGACGCGAGCGAGAACGGGAACCTCATGAACAACGTGTGGCTCTCGCTCTCCGTTGAAAAGGGGTCCTTTTTTCAGAATACCGACTTCGGGTTGAGACGGAGGGCGAGGCTTAAAAACACGGAAGCCACGGCGGCGCTCATCGTGGAGGATTACAAATCGGCCCTTCAATGGCTCATTGATACGGGCAAGGCGGTCGCCATCGACGTCACGGCGGAGAGAGACAAGACACAGGACATCCACAGGCTCAAGATGGCCGTGGAAGTGACCCCCGAAAAGGGCGACAAGATCGTGTTCACGCGGTTCGAGGAGGTGGTGTAAATGGCGAGTTCCGCCGACTTTCAAAAGGGGTTTGACGAGTTGCTCGACAACATACTTACGGATTACCGCAACCAGGAACTCAAGGACGAAAAGGGCGACACAATCGCGGTGGACACGTCGCAGGGCACCCTGATATTCATCAAGTCGGCGTGCATGGCGAGCGCGTTGTGGGGGCTTTACAACTATCAACGCTGGATATCGGATCAGATATTTCCCGACGTGGCGGACACGGAAAACCTTGAGCACCACGCCTATATCTGGTCCATCACCCGGACATACGGAGAGACGGACTCGTCCCTCCTTGCAAGGCTCCTCGACCGCATCCAGCGTCCCCCGGCAGGGGGGAACAAATACGACTATGTGAAGTGGGCGCTGGAGGTGGACAACGTGCAGGCCGCATATTGCCTGCCCAGCGGACAGGGCATCGGGACGGTTGACGTGATCATTCTCGCCAATGAGGCCACCACGGGATCAGAGGTGCCCGATCAGACGCTCATCGACGCGGTGAAGGCCCATATAGACGATGTCCGGCCCGTCACCGCGAAGGCGGCGTTCGTGCGCGGACCCGTGATCGTCACCCAGGGAGTGACGGTTGTAATGGCGGGAGACGATGCGGACCCGGAGACGGCCGACACAGAGATCACGGCATACCTCAATGCCCTGGAGCCCGGCCAGACGCTCTACCGGTCGCAGATCATAGCGATCGGCATGAGCAACGGGGCAACAAACGTGACGGTGAGCGCGCCCGCCGCCGACGTTACCGTGCAGCCTTATGAGATGATCCGCGCGGGGGTGGTCAGTGTCGCATAAAGACGTGCTGAAGCTCCTCTTTCCCGCCGATTTGGGCGGGGCCTTCGACGCCGATCTCGACATCGAGGGGGCGCACCTGGATACCGTTCAGGCGGACGCGGATATACTGCATCAGGAGGTATATCCGGATCAGACGACCCTCCTGCTCCATGCGTGGGAGCGGGTATGCGGGCTCAGCCCGTCGGCGGGAGAACCGGTGGAATCGAGGCGGGCGAAGGTCCTAAAGCAGCTCACCAGACTCGGCGGCTTGAGCGTGCCTTATTTCGTGTCGATCGCCAATGACCTGGGATACGGCATCGTGATCGAGGAGCTATCCGCGTTCATGTCCGGATGGAGCGCCGCGGCGGACATGACCAATGCGGTCCGGTCGATGGCGGGGGCCTTCGTGGCGGGGTCGGGGCTTACGTCGTTTCAGGACGTGCTTTTCACGTGGCGCGTGTGGGTCACCGTGGCGAGTCTCTACCGGATGAGCGCGGGGGTGGGAGCGGCGGGGGACCGGCTCATGTATTTCACCGGCTCTCCGGAGGTGGAGGCCGCGCTCCAGGATTTGAAACCGGCGCACACCCTGTTGATGTTCGCCTACCGCGAAAATTAAACGATATCAAGGAGGCCACATGGCAAAGATTGAATTTGTAAACGGCGACCCGGCGCACGGGGTGCTGGGCACGGTGGTGACCGCGGAGTTTCTAAACGCCCTGGGGATATCGCCGCTCATTACCAACCCCATCAGGACGGCGACAATAAGCGGCAGCGTGGATAAGGACGCGGACTTTATGATACTGGTGGACTGCTCGGCTGGGCCGGTGAATCTGGCCCTCCCGGCAATAGCGGACGTGCAGAGCATGAGGAGGTTCAAGTTTAAGAAGACCGACGCCACGGCCAACGTCGTGACTATCACGCCGTCCGGAGCGGAGACCATAGACGGAGAGGCAAATGTACAACTGATTCTCAAAAATGAAAAAGTAGAGATCGCCAGCGACGGGACCGGCTGGCAAAACATATGAGGAGGATATATCTATGAAACTGTTTACCAGTATTACCCGGTATTTTGCGCTGACCGCCATGGCGCTGGCCTTAGTCATGCCATTTTGCCCCGGGATCACCCATGGGGCGACCACGGTCACGGCCGACCTCATCACCATCGGCCCCTGGGTAGATTCCAGGGCCTATGCGACGATAAACGCGGCAGAGGCGGCGGCATATGCGGCGGGAAAGACCTTGAAAGTATTCGTGCCCCAGGTTCTCGCGGCGAGCCTCACGGTGAGGTGCGCCCTCGACATCGAACCCGGGGGGAAGATCATCAAGGCGTCGGGGTACACCCTTACCGTCAACGGCCCATTCAGGGCTCCGGATCAGCAGGTATTCCAGGGCTTCGGGGTGGCCGACATCACTTTCGGCGCGGCCGCGATCACCGAGGGTGTGCGGGTCAACTGGTTCGCCACAAACACGACACAGGGCACGACGGACATGGCGGACGCGGTCCACGCGGCGATCAACGCGGCGGCGGGACGCCTGGTCCTCTTCGGGATAGGCGAGTACCGCATGACCTCTTCCCTCGACCACAATGTGACGGCCACGGAGATCAGGGTCCGGGGCGCGGTGCCCGCCTATATCACCCACGGCGTGGTGAAGACCGCCTATGCGTACTCGTCGGACTATACCCCCGCGAGCATCGACATCCCTTCGGGGCGGTTCACCGTGATTCAGATGGACGGCGCGAACCTCATAGGCGCGGATGATACCGCGTCCCTCGGGTCGTCGGGCAAGCTCAAATACCTCGGGAATATCTTCGCCTACGGCAACAACAACGCCAAGGTGGGCGTCTACGCCCAGCCCTACGATACAGTGATCGAGGACTCCCACTTTGCTTTGTTCAAGAACTTCGGCATCCTGTTACGAAGCGGCATGACCGGCTCGATCAGGAGGGTCGGGTTCGCGGACAACGGCTGGGGGCTCGCCGAGTCGGGCACGCCTGTATATCCCTATTCATACATTTCCGGATGTCAGTACAGAGTGATATCGAACCTGACAGCGGGCGATTACACGACCATCGACCCTGCGTCCCGGGCGACCACGCTCAGCACGGACACCACGTTTTTCAGCACCCGGGGGCACACGGCGCAGAATATGTCCGGGTATCGCGGAGCGCAAATCTCCGGGCTCATATCGGGAACCATGAAGGACATGCAGGGCTACACCGCATCAATCTACATGGCGGCGGCGGTCGCTATCGAGGGGCCACACATTGAGAACTACAGCTACCACGGCCTCACGGCCTCCGACTCTCTGCCGTACTGCATCTACAGTGTCAATAGCTCCCTGTCGGTGAGCGCGGGACTGCTCAGTAATGCGACGGTAACCACGCAGCCGGTGATCTATCAGTCTCCCGACGGGACAAACACGCTCCACAGCGCCGTTTCCACCACGCAGGACGGTCTGGGGCTTAAGAGCGCCGTGATCCGCTCCGAGAAGGTCGTATCCGTTACCGTGGGCGCGCCAGGAACGGCCCCCACATACAGCCTGTTCCCCAACCTGTTCAATGACGCGGAGGGGTTCACCGGGCTCGTTGTCGTGACTATAACAAGCGGCAACGATAATGCCAATTACGCCACGGCGACGTACATGGTCCACAGACACCTCGCGTCCGGGGTCCTGAAAGTCCCCACGGGCCTGCAACTCTACGAGTATCACAGCGGTACCGGCGCGTACCTCGCCCAGGTCACCAACATAGTCCCCAACAGCACCGCGGGCCTCGACATCACCATCGACTGGGGGGCGTCCTGGGGAGCGGCGGATACGTGGTGGGTGTCGGCAGGCGCGCTGGGGAGCACGTCAATAAGCAGCCCATAAGCTGAGGTCAAAAAAAGGATCGGCCACCGGCGAAAACCGGTGGCCTTTTTCGGTCACTCCCAGACCCTCAAATATCTATCATTCAAATGCAATTGTCTAACACCCAAGTGCAACTATTCTGCAAATGTTTCACATTTTTTGCTCCATTTACTTACGGCATACAGGCGGCGAAGGATATTAGGTTGTCCAATATTGCGAGAGTCCTTAATGAGTCCATACCACTCATCACAATACCGTTGGAGCAAAGGTCCAATGGTGGGGGTGAAGCTCTGAAGTGGCCGATTAAACAGGATTTCTAAAGTGCGCCCAGCAGGAATCGAACCTGCAACCTTTGGATTCGAAGTTCTGACTTCAAACTAAAATCCCCTGTAATTTCGAACTTATAGCAAATGTAATATCTGCATTGTCTGTCTGTAGTTTCTTTATTTACAAGGCATCGTATTTGGTCATTTCCCCACAATTCCCCCAAAGGAGGTTTATCATGAACGAGATATTAGAGGTTACCATTAAACTCAAGGAACTGGTAGACAAAGAGGCAAAGAGGGAAAAGAATCTTCCCGAAGGACAGCCGAAGATATTCACAGAGTTTTCCAAAGACCTTCAGTTCTACATCGATGAGTTGAGTTGATGACCACCAGAGAAATCATTGAGGAGACAATCAAGAAACTTAAAGAGGCTAAGACCAAGGCCAAAAACCCGAAGCCCATTGAGAGGCTTATAGATCTCCTGGAACGGATAATTGACGAGTTTTAAAGATAGCCAGGAAGGAGGAAAACAATGAAATACACGGAAGCAATCCAACGGATTGATACGGAGAAAGCTTTAACCTATCTCGGATATACGATCAAGAAGGACGGCGGCTATCTTAGATTCCCTTGCATTGATTGCGGAAGTGAAAGCGCCATCAAGTATTATGGAGAAAAGAAGAACGTCGCCTATTGTTCCACCTGCAAGGCCGGAACGAATATAATCGCAATGGCGGTTAAACTAAAAGGCATGGAGTTTCAGGAGGCCAAGAAACTTCTGGTAGAGAAAACGGCCGCGACCGAAGAGCCTCTCCAGGAGAAACTGGGTCTTAAGTATGAGCTGGAGTATACCCTTGAAATGGAGAAGGAGGGACTCAGCAAGGAACTATGTGAGACGATAGGAGTCGGAAGGCCTAAAGGCAAGACGATGCTCTCGGGATGTATCGCCTTCACCGTCCACAATGAGGCCGGGCTAAAAATCGCTTACTACGGTATCAGAATATCTGACCGGCGTCCCAAGTTCCACCAGTCGTTTAACCCGGAACTTTACCTGTTTGCCTATCACGCCGCCGACAAGGGCGAGGAGGTTCTCGTGACGACCGACATGTTTTCCTGCGTGCGCCATTTAGCCGAAGGAAAACAGTCGGTGTGCAACTTCGGGCTCCCCTACCTTTCGACGAGGCAAATACAACTACTTTCCCCGTTTCCGCTCATAACCTTCGAATGGCTCTTTACTGACAAAAAGGACGTCATGCTCAACGTAGCGCAAAACCTCAAGGCGTATCACCGCTTTTTGTAAAAGACAAAGGAAGCTGGATAAATTTTTCCAACTTCCTTTTTAATTTGAAAGTTCTATTTCTAGCCCATCCGGTTAAAAGCAACCATCCCTGCGGCTATAGCCTCAAACATCCGGACATAGTACGGATGTTTATGCTTCTTTTCCCTCTCAAGCTCTTTTCCCAAGAACGGGTACCGGCTTGCAACCAACGAAGCTATAGACATTTTGTTGATCCTTGCTCCGGCCGATAGCTGATCCTTCAGACTGTCGAGAGAATAAAGATGAAGCATAACCCTTTCTCTGCACGCCAGGTTTGCAATTGATCTTGCCAGATAATCCAGGTTACTCGAACTTCTTGATAAATGAAGCCTTTTGAGCACAAGCAAATTGACCCTGTAACGGTTAATCAGGGTCAGAAGCGTTGACTCCACGCTTTTCATTTTCTTTAAGGACCATTTGCCCTTGAGTACTCTAACATTCCAATAGACCAGATCAGGAGCCTGAAAAACAGCGACACCCATGTATTTGGTCCCCGGATTAACGGCCAAGATGATAAGTGATTCTCTATTCATGTTTTTTGCCAGATGAAAGAAGGCGAGGCGTCTTTAAGAAAATCGTTTTTCGTCACGATGTTTGCCACGATATCCAGAATTGTTGGCCTATTCAGGCAATAATCCCGTTCTCGCTTCCAACCGATTTCGGCGGGCTTGAATCTCCTTTCTCAGTGCCCGCAGAAGGTCTATGTACAGAGCATCTGCCATAGTGTGGTAAAGTGCCGCCAGACGAAAGATATTCACCGGACTTGGAAAGCGTGAACCTTGTTCCCAACGCGAGATCATTCCGGTACTTTTCACTCCCAAAAGAAGTGCTACTTGTTTTTGCGTATAGCCGCTCATCTTCCGGAATCTTCTTAGACTGTTAGGGATGACCCTGTAATTTATTTTGCCTTCCTCCATTTTTTTACCTCTTGTTATAGTCTAAAGATAGCATTAATCCGGATTTGCATTAAGGGAGGAATTGTTGCCTAATACGGCAAAGGCCAAATCATTTGCCTTTTCCGTATAATTTGCCCTTCTTACTTCTATTCCTTCATCTGATAAACTCAAATCATGGAGATAAAGAATGAACTAATTAAATTAGCGGAAGAATGTTTTCAATACGCCAGGATAACTGACGAGCTCTGCAATTCGACTATAAGGAAATATCGCTACTCGATCAGGCGATTCGCCAATGCCGGGATTGGCAAGAATCTCGAAGATTTGAGCAATTCTGATTTCTTTCAGTTTATGGTCAAAATGAAAGAAAGAAACGTGAGCAATTCCAGTATTGCCAATATAATCGCCGCCGTTAAATGGGTATTGACCAAACTACAAGCGAGCGGCATGGTCTTTGCCAGACTAAACCTCTCAGACATCAAGAAACCGAAGGCCAGAAAGAAAGAGACAAATTACTTGACCGAAGAAGAAGTCCGAAGGTTCCTCGATACCATAGCCAAAGATATGGCAAAGAACCAGACAGTGAGGAATATCAGATTTATGGCCTTCACTGTGGCTCTATTGCAAACCGGCGCTCGCATTGGAGAGGTTCTGTCAATAGATATCGCCGATATTGACCGTCATAACGGGGAGGTAAGAGTCATAGGAAAAGGCAGGAAGCCCCGGACGTTGTTCCTCAGGAAAGAAACGCTGAACTGGATAGACCGATACTTGTCTACCAGGAGAGACAGCGAACCAGCTCTGTTTGCCACGCAAGACGGAAAATCGAGATGGAAGCAAACTGATGTCGGGAGATCGTTTCGACGGTACAAACGGTTGTCCGGTATAAAGAAAGACTTCGTGATCCACACTTTCAGGCATACTTTCGCAACACAGTATCTTATGAAGGGTGCGGGTATAAACGTGGTTCAGACCGCGCTTGGCCATTCAGACGCCGTCACAACTCTGAAGTACTATGCGGCAGCAGTTGAAAAATCGAAGGTCAGAGAAATGATAAACGATAAACACTTTGACTTCATCCCAAGGTCAAACCTTTGATGTAGTTTGCATTGCAGCCGCGCCCAGGAAGATCTATGCTTTTGATGCTGACGGTTTATTGTCATTTCTGGCATCAATCAGAACTATATATTTCTCCCCCAACAGACCAAGCTCGGTCAAGACCTTGCGAGTCTTCATCTCCTCTTCTTCCGTGAAAAAGAGGATCACCTTGATTGCCTTGTTGGTGTCATGAGCTTTCTTATATATCTCTACTTGCTTCTCCAAGTTCTGCTTCAATTTTGAATTGCTCGCAAGCTTGAATTCCACTAACGACTTGTCCGAAGATCCTCTCGATATTTTGAAATCGACCGGACCCCGACCTTCATTGGCCTCTCGGGTCACATCAGAAGGTGTTGCATACCATGTCAACCTGAACATTATCTGAAGGTCTTGTTCTCTCTTTATCGGTAGACCTCTCTGGTAAAAAATACGATAACCATCTTTGTTTTCAATGACATTCTTGAGAAACTGGACGCGCTGATAGGATTCTTCCAAGGTCTCCGCCGGCGTCTCATAGAAACCAGATTCGCGGAACAAACTCTCAATGAACCCTGACAGTTCGGTTACAAAAAGCGTCTGAATTTCTAGCACTCTTTCCTTGCTTATCGATCTTGCGTCATCGCCATGTTCTTCTTTATAGCGAATGTAGTAGTCTATAAATGCAGGATACTTTGAAACGACAGCCCAAATGGCTGCGGCAATTTCTTTCTTCTTCGGTGCCTTTTCAGTACCTCGCTTTGTGCGTTCCGGGCGAGGCAGGTTTGAGAGGAAGTAATGATTCATCTGATCTCTTAATTCCTCGTTAGAGACGGACGCGACAATATCATGGAAATCATCTATGATATCAGGCTTATTGATCCACGTTTCATCTTTCGTGAGTATGTCTTTTGGTGTGAGCAAAACAAAGTCATTATTGTACGAGGGCAGGTAATAGGTTCCTTTCTTCCATGATTCAGTTTGGTAATCAAAACCGATTCTCGGGATAGCAAAAGCCTTGCACTTCGACTGGTCTATATGTTTCCGTGCAAATGCCTGAGTGTATTCTAGAAGGTAAGATTTTATGAGGTTAACAGTAAAATCACTGATGTTGTCGCGGCCTACTCCATCTTTAACAAGACACAATTTTTCCAGATGACTGCTGTAGGTAATCGTCTCTTGGCCGAAATCAGCAAAGATAACACGAAGGTTTCTATTCAAGGCTTTCGCGAAATCAATGCCTAAGCCGCTTCCTCCATTTCCCGCTAGACTATAGCCGAGCCAGTTTTGCTTAACTTCTGAAAAGAAAAACCACGACCTCAGCAGTCCTGGCCGTATTCCCTCTTCTATCGATTTGTCACGAAGAAACCGGACATACTCAAGAATTTGCCCATGTAAAGCCTGATACTGCTCTTTCTCGCTGTTGAAGAGCAAGAACGGGTCCACAAACAGGGGCAGATCGTTGATGAGGGAAATATTGAAAGCGCCATATCCTTCTATTATGGCCGGATCGACATCGAAGATATCTGAGAAGTATACATCCATATTTTTTTCATTATGGCATATCTCTCGAAAATAGCAACGTATTTTTGCTGTTATAGACAGAAGGTCCTGTAACATTAGTCGGCAAAATTCATATACTCCTTGTGCGCCTTCTTCGCCAGCGCCTTATCCACACCCAAATAATACTTGCAGGTGGTATCAAGCCTCTCATGACCGAGAATTTCTTTAACATGGACAATAGGGCAGCCATTGAATACCAGATTGGTGGCCACAGTGTGGCGGAGAATATGAGGCGTGAGTTTCTTTACGATCCCGGCCTTCACGCGATGTCTTCTGAAAAACCTCCACATATCGCCAGGAGTGAGCCTTCGGGGATTGCCACTGGTAACAAAAACTGCCTCATATGTATCATGACGGCATTCCAAGTATCTGCGTATCCATTCAAGAGCCCTCGCGGTAAAGAACACGGTCCTTTCTTTGTTGCCTTTCCCGACAATTTTTGCCTCCCTTTTGCCCCATTGGATGTCTTTGCGGTTAAGCGATAAGACCTCGCTGATCCTCATTCCGGTTCCCAGTATGGTTTCGACGACAGCGCGGAACCGTAGATCGTTGAGCCTTTTGCTGCCAATGGTATCGATGAACGCTTCAATTTCTTCTTTATTGAGAAATATGACTTCGCGTCTGGCGATCCGTGGAGGCCGAATCTGTTTTGGGTCCAGGGTCGGGAGCTTGAGGAAAATCCGGCAGTAGGTCAAGAAACTCTTGGTCGCGAAGACCACGCTGGCTATCCGGGACTGACTCGCTCCTCTCTCGACCATGAGTCTTTTGAGGCGGACGAAGTCTTGAATTGATAGTTCAGTGATTGCCTTGTCGCCGATGTCCCTGATGAACCAACCGAGACACTCCCTATACTTCACAACTGTCTTAGGAGAGAGGTTGAGTTCGTATTGGGCGTACTCCAGAAAGCCGTCTATGAGGGTGCTCATCCCGGTGTCCGCAACACCTCCGGAAGTGCAGTAGAAACCAGGCGATTCCACGACACTTTGATTATTGTGCATAAAAATGAAAAAAACTCGCTAAAAAATTCCAACGAGTTCTCTTCTATCGCAAACTTTTGTGATTAGTCCAAAGTCTATGCGCACCCTTGTACAAGAGGTACGGCTACTGATTATTTGGCTCAGTTAAGCCCTTGGCGTTCCCTCAATTTGCATTGAGGTTCGACCGCCAGACGATAATCAATGCTTCCCATCATGTCCTATGAGGGACATAATTGCTACTAAGAAATATTTCTAGATTATTGTCAAATTCTCCCTAGAAAGGAGGTGAATCGCGGCGTATTTTCTACGGGACTTTCGCAAAAAAAATGGATTGGAGAATGAACGGAATTTTTTCAGCGGATTGAATTAAGTTGTTAATATAATTCCATTGTAGAGCATAGTCAAAAAAATGTAAAGGGGGTGAAAATTAATTCAACAGTTACAGTTTTTCCGAAATCTCTCGCTCCAGAATCGCTTTCATATTCTTGCTCATATTATTCACAAAACCAGGATTCGCAATGAGAGCTTCAAGGTCAAGCTGGATGCTCTTGCTATCAATGCGGGCGACCATATCAAGAAGTTTTTCTTTGAGTTCCTTCATGCTTTCAACATCTTCGATGCAGGAGAGGTTGGGCTGAATCCCCTTCTGGAGATACCACAAGAGATCGAAATAGTCCCTTCCCTTTACCTTTACCGTAGTGTTCCCCTGCTTGTCGGTCTTTTCCCACTTGCGCAAAAGGATGGCCCTCACTTTCGTTGCCATGAGGGTTGCCGGGTCGAGGGTCTTGATGAGAACGGAACGGTTATACTTGAAAATCGGACGGATGTCCGTCTTGTAACTCTCGCAGAAGTCGAACTGGGAATACACCTCAACCTTGAGGAAAAGATCGTCTGTCTCTTCTCTGGTTGAAAGGCCGAGATCACGGAGGATTGAAAATTTCAAATGGACGCGGAACTTCTGGACAGCTGTCCTTACTGGCAGATCGGTGCGCATCAGAAAATACTCTTCCAGATCCTTGGCCAGTTTTGCGGGTTTGATCTTCTTCGATTCGTCGATGAAGTCTAAATCCTCGGAAAGACGCTGGAGGTCGAAGCAGTGCGCGAGGGCAGATCCTCCGTAAAACAGGAGCTGACTGTAAACAGGGTGAGAGTAAATGAAATCGAGGACCACTATCTGAAGGTATTCCTTGAGAAGGTTCCGTTTGAACAGATTATTCCGGGACGGCGACTCGCTTATAATATTTGCGAGTATCGGCTTGATGGTTTCCATAATGGTGGTTATTTTAGCCAATTAAAAATCTCCTTCATCCGTGGCGACCCTTCTTTCTCGACATAGGTTTCAAGTTCCTTGAAATCGTCTTTTGTGAACTCGTCAAGGTTCAGTCTCAATTCCTCCATCGCCAGCTTGTCTATAAGCAGCCTTTTCCTGAAATAGAGGAAGTCGAAGAGCGCTTTGGCCTTCGTTGCTTTGAGGATTGAGAAGTTCCCCTTTTTTACTACATTGAACCCGGTGAAGAGTTTTTCCTTGATCTTATGATAGATGAAGGTTCCCAATTCATTTGAAAAGGAGTCCGTTTTCCGGAGTCCCACGGACGTCATACTCCTCGGAATCTCCGTGAGCATGTTGTGTTCGTGGAGCACGTAATCGAGACTCAGATACGAGGGAGAATAGAGCTTGTTAGCGATGAACTCGACATACTCCGAGTACGTGCCCTTCTTCTCGGCGTTGTCGAGGTAAGCTTTGGTAACGTACAAGTTCTTTCTTAGGTGGAGCATGGTTCCCCGTTTCGCGTAGCGGGACAAAATAATGTTGAGGTAGGTTCGTTTCTCTCCTATGGGAGCGAGGTCGCCCGCGCCAAAAAACGGCAGGGTTCCGGCCAGCTTGAGTATCTTCTTGGTCCTTATCTCGTCGTTTCTCATAATATACTTTCATTGTATATTTAGAGAAATCTATTGTCAAGTGAGCTGGAATCGAATATAGTTGGCTATATTCGATTATATTCGATTCCAGCGGCTTCTTCACAAGTCAGTTATTTCGAACCTTCGGGCCAAAGCCTCAAAGCTCATATTTACAAAGACGCTGTTATGAGGTATCAGTACGTACTTCCAGGGCTTGCCACCGTTGGCAGTGGTAAACTTCGTGGCATTTTTGCAGTAGAGTAAAGCTGCCGCTGTTTTCTCCTGGACTTCGGCGGTTTCTATATCGCCTTCCTTCTTAGTCTCTATCATATGGATAGCGATATCCGTCTGCACTACAAAATCGGGGTTATACTGTTTCGTATTGTGGTTCCAGTATATCCTGAATTGCTTTTGCGCGGGTCTCAACCATTTCAGAACATCTTTATCCTGCTCAAGAACGATGGTGAAATCCTTCTCGGTCTTCGAGTCGAACTTGTACAGATTGTGACACGCTTTCCGGAAGCCGGAGAACACCTTGCTCGGGATAGTGCTGGTCGGGGTTATGGTGTCCGTATAATGATGAATCACATCCTTTGTGTACTTCGAGAAGTTGTGCTCTTCGATTCTTGAAAAGGGCTTTACAACCGGTTTCTCGAACACCGGTGCCTCACAAAAGAAGTGTTCCATCATCTGAGAATAAATGTATCGGCCGATCTCCTTCTTGTGGAACTGGACAACGTTCGTCACTCCATCATCGGAAAGATAAGTGCTGAATTTTGCAGTCGCCTCCGTTGCAAGTTTAAAGAGAAGCTCGGACTGGGCGTCATAATCTATTTCAGAAAAGTTCATGAGTTCGTTCACAATGATATTTTCCATGGAATCGAGAACTATCCTGCCCTTTCCAATTACAATATCGATGCCGTTTTCCTGCTCTCTAAGTTTCTTCACGAGGATTTCTTCTGAAACGGGCTGGAAGTTGAGATTTCTCGTGTCAAGGTCGAACGCATGGAAACCGGATTTTATCTCATTCCTCTGAAGGATCATGATTCTTGGAATCTCTATGATGTTGTCGCTGAAGTCCTGCACCACCGCTTCATATGCCTGCTCCGCCTCCCTAACCATATCTGCGGCAAAGAGATACGGTTGAGGAGCGTACATAATCTTCTCCTTTATCTTCTCAAGAACAATCTCCTTGATTTCCTCCCGTTTAAGCTCCGCAATTTGAGTGACTTCAGTACTCATTTCGGGAAGAGCGGAAAGTATCACCTTCCGCACGTCAAGGTTCACCTGAGCCATCTGTTTGGCTTCGGGCTCCGTGATTGCGTCAATTCTCTTCTGTTCTTCTTCCACCCTTTGGTCAAGAACTGATGTCGAGGTCATAACCTCTTTAGGTCGACCAAGGTCCTCTGCATCTATGGTGATGATGTTTTCTTTCCTGATGATCGAATCAGGTTTGTTGGCTTCGTCTACGATCTCTTGGAACCTGTCGTGGGCAACGATGGTAAGTTTATCCACTTTGTCATCGCCGGTCCTCTTGCCGTAGGGCAAACGTAATCCTCTGCCGATGGTCTGCTCCCGGAGCGTCGTGGATGCTGCGGTTCTCAAGGGTATGATGGTATAGAGGTTCGTCACGTCCCATCCTTCTTTGAGCATGTTGACGTGAATGACGATTTCGATCTTGTTTAGGGGGTTCTCAAGGGAAACGAGTCTCTCGATGTTGTCATCCTTTTCGCTGCCTGTCTGGTTGGAATGGATTTCCATGACCTTGTCGGCATAGTACCCGTCGAAAAACCCCTTCGAGGCTATCATCTCCTTAAGCTTACCTGCGTGGTCGGTGCTTTGGGAGACCACCAGGACGAAAGGTTTTACGGGACTCGCTTTCATGTCTCTGGCAAAGATATCAAGGGCGACCTTCGTGTCCTCATGGAGGCGAATGCCGTCTTCGAGTTTGATTCTGTCGAGGTCTTCCGGGGTATAGTGAGATGGGTCAAAATCTTTTCTCGTTGCCACGGCCGGTTCCTTCACAAAACCATCTCGGATTGCCCTGGCTAAAGAATATTCGTAGACTACGTTCCTAAACTTAATAGCGCCGCCGCTTCTCTCCACCTGCGGGGTTGCAGTCAGTTCCAAGCCGACCACAGGGTTCAGTTCGTTGATTACCTCCATGCCCCTGTCTGCGCGGTAATGGTGCGACTCATCCATGAGCACCACGAGATCGTCAAGGTTGGTAAGGTAGTTGAAATAGGAATCCCCGAGGTATTCGACGAGTCTTTTAATTCGTGCAGGCTTGCCTCCCCGTGTCTCCGCGTTGATCTTGCCGATATTGAAGATGTTGACATGGATTTCATATTTGAAGAGTTCCCCCTGTCGGACCTCTTCGTAATTGTCGCCGGTAATGATCCTCGGTCGACGGTGGACAAATTCCCCGATGCCCTGGAACACATACTTGGGGCTTCCCATGTTGGAGAAATCCTCGATGAGCTTGTTATAGACGGTGAGATTAGGCGCCAGGACGAAAAAGTTTCTGATGTTCTTCGCGAGGTAGAGGTAAGCAATGAAGGCCCCCATGAGCCGGGTCTTTCCTACTCCCGTTGCAAGGGCAAAGCATAAAGAAGGGAAGGTTCTCTCGAAATCGGAACAGGTCGGATAAAGGCCCTTCACCTTTTCCAACTCAACCTCAAGGTTTGCATTCTTTTGAAGGGCAAGTTTGTCGGCAAGGTCTGCGAGGATTGCGAGGCTGTCTTCCTGGGGAGGTCTCAGGCTTAGTCTGTTTCTGATAGAGTTGGCGATCCGGTTCATCTATTCGCCCTCCGTATCAAAAAGGCCCGGTTGGTTCTTGTTTGATTTCCTTGGCGTTTTCCGGGTGGGTGGACTTGAGGAAGGGAGATCATCCGATTCATTATCTGGGGCAGGAGGTATATCCGCAATATTCAAGCTGTAATCCTCTTTTCCGAACTCGCATCGCCCCAAGAGCATATTAGGAATCTTCTTTACGGTAATGTTTGCATACCTGTCAGCGCAGGCTTCCTGAAAAGATTTGCAGCAGATAAGAAGGCTTTCATCGGTCGCCATCTCTTCGTGGATAGCGTCAAGGTATTGGATGGTAACGAAATTGGTGGTAGTGAAGATATAGTCCTTTTCAGTCGATCTTCCTTGCTTCCAATAAAAGGTGTCGTCAGGATTGTAGATAAAGCCTTCATGTTTGGCCATTGCTGAGGCAAGCATCGTCGCATTGTATTCGCCGCTGATAACCCAGTTATCCCATTTGTCCTTTTCAAGAAGAGAGGGGGCAAGACGGAAATACCGGAAGCCTCCTCCGCCTTTCCAGTCCATTGCGTTCGTGATACCTCCGGGATCATCTCCGTCGATGACTTTCTTCATACGAGAAATGATGTGCGTGTGGCAATGCTCGCCCAACTCCACCATGATCCATCTGCGACCCATCTTGTGTGCCACCGCACCCGTTGTACCCGAACCGGCGAAGGAGTCGAGGATGATATCGCCGGGGTTGGACGCTAGCCCGACAATTCGCTTGATTAGCCTCTCCGGTTTCGGAGTCGAAAACACTTCTAACCCTTCGTTCGCCAGCGCCTTGCTCTCCCTCCGCGCTTCATCATTGTGACCAGCCTCTTTATAATCCCACCACGTCGTTGAAGGTACACTTTCCGAGACCTCCGAAAGAAACCTTTTGAGCCGTGGAACGTTGTTTCCTCTCTGACCAAACCATATCCTATTATCTTCAATCAATTCCGATATTCTGTCCTTTGTGAATCGCCAACTTGTTCCCTGAGGAGGCCAATGCTCTTTGCCCGTGGCGCTGCGAATTGGAAAAATAGCGTACTCCCGTGCCTCATTTCGTTGAAGTGGACCTGACGTCCACGGCCCACGAGGATCACTATCGGGATTTGCATATCTGGCATCCTGCTCGGCAGTCCGAGAAAGACGGTTAAGTTTCGCTTTAGCCCGATCTTTGGCAAAGACCAGTATATATTCATGCGAGTCTGAGAAGAACTCCGAGTCACTCTTCACAGCATACTTCTTTTGCCAGACAATTTGAGCGATAAAATTCTTCCTGCCGAAAGCCTCATCCAGCAAGATTCGGAGATGAGCCTGTTCGTTGTCATCTATCTGGGCAAAAAGGACCCCGTCCTCACGAAGCAAAACCTTGAGCAAATCCAGCCTGTCTCTCATTAGAGAAAGCCAAAGGGAATGCTCTATGCCATCGTCATAGTGGTCGAATGCGCTTCCCGTATTGTAGGGCGGATCGATGTAAATGCATTTGATCTTTCCCGCAAACTCCTGCTCCAATGCCTTCAATGCCAGCAAATTATCTCCAAAGATCAACCGGTTGTCGAGGATGTCGTTCTCGCTCACGCGGTGAGGCGCGTGGTAGGACTTTTCAGGGTCCTCCAGTAGAATCCGGGGCTCCAGTTGAGGTCGGTTCTCTTTTCCTATCCACGTAAGCTCCAGTCTTTGTTTCTTATCCACCATTTAAGCTTTAGGCCCTCGCTATGTCCTATCTGATATTCTTTAGATAAAGAAAATAAAAGAACTCAAGTTATTTTCCATCTTATCAGGAAAAGTTCATTCCTTTCAACCGTTTGTTGCAAGCGGGCTTCGATTTCCTCGATGAGCCTTTCTTTTTTCGTATCCACTTCGTCCTGGGCCTGATAGAGGTTCATCCGGAGGGTATTCCTCTTTTTCTCAAGCTCCTTAATGAACCGTTGGGCTTCGACCTTATCTGCGAGGCCAAGAATCTTCTTAGCCTCTGTTTTCCGGAACTTAATCTCCTTGTCCAGTTCCTTGAGTTCTATTTCAAGACTGTTCTTTACGTCTTCCGCCCAATTATCGAGTTTCCCCATCTCAGTATCGAAAAATCCTGCGTTGCGCTCGCTTATAGTTTGAAGCACCTCCACTTCTAATCCGTGCGCCATTTCCTTGATCCGTTTATCGATTCCATTCTCCTTCGGAGAGCCGCACGCATTTACCGTGGCGGGTAGGGAAAAGAGCCTCTGACATATATCGACATCAAGTTCCATTCCGTCGTCGCATATGCCACAGAAGAGCATCTCATCCTCCGCTTCGAAGGAATTGACGGTGAGGTTGATAATGGAGAGCCATCCTGTCCTGCCTACGAGGGGCTCCAGAACGGATATCTTCTTTGGAGTTGTCGAGTAATGGAACGTCAGTTCCTGGTGAGGCAGGGAAAGGTCTTTGCACTTCGTTACGATCCGCTGGGCAAGGGGATGACCGACTCTGTAAATATTCGCATCTTCGATGTTTTTGCCGATCCTGTAAGGTCCCGAATGAATTTTTTCGTGGGGAAAAGGGTTCTCCCGGAGCATGAAGGAATGGTCTTCAGACGAGAAGTCCGCGTAAGGGGCAAGGTAATATCGCGTAAGTTCCCAGAGCCAGTATTCATAACGTGAGAGATAGTCCTTGCTTTCCCGGAGGTTCACCCTGAGTTTTTCATGGACTTCTTCATCGAAGTTCTCCAGAAGAGACTGCCTAGTGATATTCATCGTTTCGTCAATTTCAGTCTCCATTTCCCGCTGGAGTTCGTCAAATGCATTCTGTATCTCCTCTTCTGACCGGCAGTTCTGATAGATAAGGGCGATGCGTCTCTCGAAGTCTATCCCTGATTCAATAGTTCCGAGCACTTCGTCGCTCGCCCCGAAGACTCCTTCGAAGAGCTTGAACTTCTCGGAAAGAAGTTGATACACCCTCTGATCGGCAGCGTTCTTTTTGTTGAGGAAGTTCACTACCACCACGTCGTGCTTCTGGCCGTATCGGTGGCATCGGCCTATTCTCTGCTCTATCCTCTGAGGGTTCCAGGGAAGATCATAATTCACCACAAGAGAGCAGAACTGGAGGTTAATCCCCTCTGCTCCCGCTTCCGTAGCGATCATTATCTCCGCTTCGTCCGTGAAGTAGTCAACTAGGGCCGCCCTCATATCGGCGGTTTTCGATCCGGTGATCCTGTCAGTCCCTGCGTGTCTCTCCAGCCACCGCTTGTATATTTGACGAGATTCCGAGTCATTGTTGGAACCGTTGAAAAGGACGATCTTGCCTTTGTATTCCGTGTTGTCGAGAATTCGTTTGAGGTACTCCTGGGTCCTCGTGGATTCGGTAAAGATTACCGCCTTTCTGCTGGCCCCTTTTTCCTCCGCCTGAGCGAATCCCCGGTTGAGGGCGGTGAGAAGGACTTCCCCTTTCGAGTTTTTCTGAATCGACTTGGCCAGGGCATGAAACTCCGTGAGAGAGCGCATTTCCTCTCTTATTGCTTTCAGATCTTCCGGGGTGTATTCGCGTTTTTCTTGTTCTTTGGGGGTCTCTCCCTCCTCTTCCTCGGTCCATTCATCTTTCACCTCTTCCACTGTTTCAAACTGCTGGACGATAGAATCCTCTAGGGAAGGTGTTTCGTGCCCTCTCGCTATGGTCTCCAACCTCTTTGAAAGAGCTTCGAGCGTTGCGGAGATTGCATAGGTTGAGGACGCGAGAAGCTTTCTCAAGATGAGCGTCATCAACTGTCTCTGACTTGCCGGTAAAGCATAGAGGTTGGGCCTTTGCAAATATTCGGAGACAAAGTTATATAACCGTTGCTCATTCTCACTGGGATGGAATTCCTGCGTGATCGGTATCCGGTTTGTGTACTTGATGTATTCGAGGACCTGTCTTCTCAGCGTTCTCTGGCAGATGGGCTTGAGCCGCGACTTGAGATCATCGAAATTGTCTTCGCCGGTGAGTCTGGAATACTGGTTCTTAAAGCTCTTGAGATCACCGAAGGCATAATCATCGATGACGCTCACGAGGCCATACAGCTCAAGAAGTGAGTTCTGAAGAGGCGTAGCAGTAAGGAGCACCTTAGGCGCATGGGCAACTGCGGCCTTTATGGTATTGGCGATCCTGTTCGTGGGCTTATATACATTCCTCAGATGGTGCGCCTCGTCAATAACGATGAGGTCCCAATTAACTTGCTTGATGTACGCATCTTTGCTTCGGGTGAAATGATAAGAACAGATAACGATGTCGCGCTGATCGAAAGGGTTGAGGTTTCCTTTCTTTATTTCCTGATTGAAGGACTTTGTCTCAAGAATAAGGGACGGGAGGAAGAACTTGTCGGCCAGCTCCTGGTTCCACTGCTTGCGAAGGCTTGAGGGCACAATAATGAGAAGCCTTCTCTTTCTCTCGGCCCACTTCTGAGAAAGGAGGATGCCGGCTTCAATGGTTTTCCCCAGGCCCACTTCATCCGCGAGGATTGCGCCCTTCGAGAGCGGAGAACGAAATGCGAAAAGTGCAGCCTCCACCTGATGAGGATTAAGATCAACCTGAGCATCAGATAGAGAAGCCGCCAGCTTCTGAATGCTGTTGGACGAACAGCGCTTCGTCAGTTCATAGGCGTAATACTTCGCGTGATAAGGAGTTATCTGCATCAAACCGATTATACCAATATATCACTATGTTATTGCAAGAAATAAAAGAGGGGCTTCGGGGGATTGTACTTTCTTTCCGCAATCGAAGAAACTCATGCGGACACAATAGAAGGAAATCAAGTCTGTTCGGGCGGTTGTTTTTCGAAAATCGGAGTTATTGTCACGTTGTAAGTAGCCTCGTCGGTAAGGAGTGTCGCAAATAGTACCAGCTCGAAATTTGTTTTGTCAAAACCAATTGATTTCATTCCATTCCTGATGTTGGGATAGCCCTTAAACAATATTTTGTTGTATTTCGGTTCGAATAAATTTACGAGGAATGCCTCAAGTTCATTGGTTGCAAAAGTCCGAACCTCATCGAGCTGCTTGGGGCGAAATGCATCGTATACTTCTTCGTCACTCAGCTTCTTTCCATTTATATTTTCAAAATTATCAGAGCCAGACGGATCGATCAGTCGTCTTTCAGTGATACCGACAAACCTTAAAAAGATTAATGACAACTCATAAGGGCTAAACTCCCCTTCTACAAAAGGGTGTTCAAGTGCGAGAACCCTCGAAAGCTTTTCATGCCCCGTCAATCTCTCCCAGATATTTTGATTTTGGGCTTGTCCGATATAATGAACGGTATACTTCAAGAATTCGTGGATATCTCCTTCAATGGATGCTTCTAACTGGCCTCTCCAATAGAGATATATTAGCCTTTCTGGTGATAGCCATCCAATAAACTCTTTCTCTGCGTTGAACAGTTTTATTCCTGCAACATTTCTAAACGGCTGCTCAGTCTGTTTCTCGCTGTAGAAATGAAATTCAACCCAAATCCCACCTCGACCCTTCAAATCCTCGTCATAGCTGTAGGGATTGAACTCAACCGCCACTTCTCTGTCGTCCCCTCTTTGTCTAATCTTTAAAGAAATGGTTTGAGTTTCCTCATCGAAGCGTACTTCATCAAAATAGAGAACAGGACGTTGACATATAATGTAGATTGAAGATCCTTTCCAGCATTCCAGCACCTCATCTTCATCCTTGAAGTGTTCAAATTCGTACACAGTCATGGCTGGGTACGACATCATGAATTCCAGATCAACCATTCTAATCAGGTCCATTACAAATCCTGCCAGACGGCCATATTTACCCCCGACATAAAGAACGCTATGGATTTACCAGCCAATTATGAATTACTTTGGGATCATCGCTATCTGTTGTCGGATTAGCCGTTTCGATCTTAACGATGTCCGAATAAGCGAAAGCTTCACCTATTACTACCGCATATTGCCTTTCAAGGCCCGATATAACCTTGAGTACTTCTGAATCGCTTGAACTTAAAGCCTTGCTAATAAAGTCAAGATCACCTTTGTTCGTGATTTTGTGGATAATGTATGAATTGCATTGCGATAGGACCGTTTTTGATAATTCTGACGGTCTTTGGCTTGAGATAATGAGGCTAATGCCGAACTTTCGGCCTTCCCTCGCCAGCCTCTCTATATAATAGTTTCCAAGTTTATAGTCTTCCTTGTCTTCGTCGTTGATGTACCTATGAGCTTCTTCGAATACGAGAAGGAGGCTAATCTTTTCCTTGGCGCCCCGTTTCTTTGACGCGTATTGGTAGATTAGTTTGCTGAACAGAAAACTGACGATATCAATTTCATTCTTATTGAACTCCGCCTGAATAATGATAATCTCGCAATCCTTAAATTCGCCAAAAATCTTTTCGACCGTGCTCTCGTTAGTATTTATGACTGAACTGATATTCGTATCATCCAAGATCTTTTGTAGGCGTAAATTCATGGTCGAACACCACTGAAGCCATTGGTTGTACTGATTCCCAGCTTTCTTTTTTATCGAAGAGTCTATTTCTGCTTGTAGTTCCTGTAATGAAAAAGTTTTGTTGCCTTTTGCATTGAACGTATCTATAGCATCCCTTAGGACCGGAGCTTGCACTCCTTGACTAGCCTCTAACAATTTCACATATTCGGAGGTTGTAAGCGTATTGTGAGGTAACCTGAGCTCTTCCTTCGCTACTATAGCAACTTTAAATTCCGTGTCCTTGAAAGCTTGGGCATACTCATTGTTCGCGTCAAAGATGATGATTTTGGGCTTTACTACAGTTCGCTTCCCGTCCTCGTCTATAAGCCTTCTCTTGGTTCCCTGTATTAACGATGCCACAGTACAACTCTTCCCGGTGCCCGTATTGCCAAAAATGCCTAAATGCTTCCCAAAAAGGATGTCCGGGTTAGCTGTGATTTTTATGGAACTATCAAGGAAACTTGAACCAACCTCGATTACATGCCTTGAACTGATGGACAGAAATTTCTGATAAATCTCATTTGGCAACGCAAAGACATCTGATCCGATGATGGGAAAAGTGTTCACGCCATTTTCAAGCTCCTGACTGAAGTCATCAAAGATAGCCGTCAGTTTGGCTTCCACAAGATATTTGGAGCTTGTTTTAATATAAACGCCTTCTTTTCTAAAGACGTCTTTATCGTATATCTGAGTGATTCTCGCGACAATTCTCTTGTTATTGGGCAAGTATGAGAAGACATATTTGTGGATAGATACCACAAAGTCCTTGATGTTCCAACAAAGGACAATTTTGCTGAGCTCTTCTTCTTGAATCACTTCGAAAAGAATATTGAGCCCTTCAATTCGAACGATTCTTCCTATTTTAAACTGTTCCTGCGCCATGGCTTGTGCTTAGCTTTTGAAGCTCCTGGAATGTTCTAAATACTATGTCTTCCTGATTGTTGGCATCCGAATAAGGCATCAGATACTTGACTATGAATTCAAAATCTCCCAATACCTGTCCCTTCAAGATCGTAATCCGATTATCTTCTTTGCTTTTTTCCCACAGCTCTTTGAAGTAGTCGCTATTCGCTTTATCCAGCTCATCAAAACAAAACACCACAAGATTAAAATCAGGGTTTGCCAGAGCATTCGTCAGGATGTCGTTGACGTGCTCATCCAGAAAACTATAGCCAATCACGATCAGGACGGAACGTTGCTTTCCGAGAGCCTCAACAAACTGTCTGAATAGCTCACTATAGGGTAGGTCGAGCGAATGCTTTTTCTTGCTCTGTACGGGATAAATAATCGATTCGTTTCTAATTTGATCGTAAGCGATCTTATGGCTTGACGCATCAACAAAAAGTTGTCTTTCAGAAATACCATATGGAGGCTTATTCGCATCTTCGTGCCATGATATCGACCCATGCAGCTTGAACAGGTTGAGCGTTTTGTTGTATTTCTTGCCCATACCGGTGTTGTTCAAATGCAAATCCAACTGATACGAAGCAGGAGAAAAATGCCTGTCTTGAAATCCAAAAAATCCATTATTGACATATATACCGAGCTGCTCTGCCGTCTTTTCGATCAACAAATCATAGTTAAGAGTGAAAATATTTACCTTATTCAGTTTGCTATCCCGCGAAATCACCTTTTTGAGAAATTGCTTATGGATGGCATTTCGAGAATAGTCGACATTCAACACAAACTCTTCTAAGAATGACTTCTTCAAGTTGATTATCAGGGTGTCAACATCCTTTTTTGCGTCTTCGTCTCTAATAATTTCATCAAAATGATACTTAATCTGATACAGGTTATCGAGCGCGCTTTCGGGTCTCAACGCGGCATAACCATTTATCGTCGTTTGATATTCCTCATGTGTTTTGTCTTTGTTGAATTTAAACGTCGATAGTAACTCCTTGTAGCGTGCTGAACCGGCTGAATCATTTATTGCCTTAGAGCCAGCACAGTAAGAACAACCATTACTAATCAAGAAACTCAGATTATCACTGGAAAGGAACTTCGGCAAGATCTGGGTCCGAATGTTCTCAGTCTCTTTAACGATCTCATCACGCTTGGCAGGATTGCCGATGTCTTCTTTTTTCAGCTTTAGTAAGCTAAGCTCTGTATTATATATGTATTCCATAATTAAGCCCATTCTTATTTTGAATTATGGTTAGTGGTGGATCTTCAGCATTTGATGCCAATGCTAATATCATGCTGATTCCAAATAATTCCATCTATCTCGAAACTATTGACCCATGCTTCCATTATATACCCCGTCCCATTATTTACCAACAAGAATTCAGTAGAAAAATAAGCAAATCATATGAAACAGCCTCGCGAGTTTACGAGGCTGTTTTGCTGAACGTCACATTTCAAATCCGGAGATTACCTCCATGCCTGTGCCTTTGGCCATTTCTTTGAGCTTTTCGCCGAGGGCTTTAATCTGGGCCGTGCTTTCCCAGAAGGCTTCAGCGGCTTTCCGCATGTCTCCAGTTCCGTAATAACCGGCTTCATCATAAATCCTCGAATAGGCGACGTACCTTTCGGTAAGCTCGATGATTTTGCAGACCAGGATGTGAATCTTCACGCCTGCGTACTGCGTTTTGCAGAAGAATCCCTCATAGCCATAAATGAGGTCAGGTGTATGGTCATATTGCTGATAGTCAGCGAGCTCCAAGCTGACCAGGTCGAAGACGAACTCGATGCCCTCACACTGAGGATGGACATTCAGCCATATCCCCTTAACCTTGGTATCGACGAAGAAATGTGGCTGCTCTCCGTTCCGAAATGCTTTGCGGACCTCTTCCGCATATTTGCTATCCGAAAATTTGAAGTAACCGTTGCACTGTCTTGAGACCATGGCCGGAAAAAATTCGATGCCTTCCTTCTCTACCTGTTCTTTGGTCGGTATGAATCCGAACCCGTAACCCCACGAAGGACAAAGCTCACCTTTTATCTCCTTCTCGACGAGCCCGTGCTCCCAGCCAAGCTTCTCCGCTGTTTGTTGGAGTTCCGTGATAAGACTGTCAACCGCTTCGAGACTCTTTGCCTTTCCCCTGTAATGAATTGTTATACCCATGGCCTTCCTCCTTTTGTTTTTAAGAACTGCTTTCATGGTAGAGGAAGCGGGAAATGAAAAAAGACGGGCAATTATGCCGTCCGTGACATCCTTTCAATGAAGGTTAAAGTCCTGAATTAATAATTGCAGTCATGCCATGCCTAAAAGACATTGTGATTGCCTGGCCGAAAATACCTTTTTGGCTTGAAAATATACTAACGTGAGTGGTAATGGTTATTTAAAAACCGATGGCGACATAAGGGTGACTTGTTATGGGAGATCAAGCAACCGGAATGAGTGCTTTCATCACCAGAGAGCTGGCAAAAGTTAGGGATGTCTATGTGACGGCTCCAGAGCGCATTATTGGCGACTACAACACCGAGAATGAGAAAATCAGCGATTACAAGGGCAGGGAACTGCTAGAGATGTTGCAGAATGCCGATGATGAATCAGATATCGCACAAGACAAAGTTGCCTATATTGAACTTAAAGACGGTTTCCTAACAATTGCTAACAATGGTCAGCCATTCTCAGAGGATGGGGTTACCTCTCTGATTTATTCTCATCTCAGTCCAAAATATAAGCGTCAAAACAAGATCGGATCGAAGGGCACAGGCTTCCGTTCTATCCTCAGTTGGGCGAAACAAATTTTCATAAAGAGCTTAGACCTGTCTATTGAGTTTTCAAAGGAGAATGCAATCTCCTTCTTGAATGGCTTAGTCCTGGATAATCCAAATATTCGTCGATTTTTGGCTGAAAAGTCACCCTTTGCCGATCCTATAGCTATCCTTTTGACGCCAAAGTGGAAAGATACCGAGACCGGTACGTTCTCTGATTATGACACATACATAGTTGTTGAGCTTAAAGAATCCGTTGAAGCTGACGTTCAGCGGCAAATTGATGGTCTGGACAAAGAGGTTCTGCTTTTCCTTCACAATCTTCAACGCATCGTATTGAATAGTCCGGGAAGAAGAGAGGTCATCCGAAAGGAGCCGACGTACGATGGGAAGATAGAGATCAAAGTCGAGTCCATGGATGGGTCTTTCCTGAGCAATAGAACATGGCTTATTAAAGAGAAGCAAGGAACGTATGAGAATAGAAATTACGAGCTTAAGGTTGCGTACAATGAAGCCTTGGACGACTCAAAAAATATTCTATATTCCTATTTCAAGACAGATGTCAGATTTCCCTTTCCTGCCGTCATCCATGGCACTTTTGAACTTACAGGAAATCGTAACCAGTTAACTCGCTCCGAAGTAAACAAATTTCTCTTAGGGGAACTCGCCCAGCTACTCATCGACGTTGCCCTGCAAATTGCCAATAAAGATACGGAACCGAGCTGGACGCCGTTCCGGCTCCTTTCCTTTACCTCCGGTTTTGATCAGGCTATAACCGACCTGGGGTTTGAGAATATCCTTTTAGAAAAAATCAAATCGAATAGGCTTTTCCCAACGGTCGTAGGCAACTACATCACACATGCTGATAAACCAAAAGTGTACAGGAAGGATTACGCCGCTATTCTGCATTCTAAACCTCAATTTTCTAAGCTGACCATACATTCGGCAGATGAAAATGTTTGGCGCCTTCTAAACCGATTGAGTTGGTGGAAGTATGATGCGCAATGGTTCTTCAGCCAACTCTCCGCCATCTCTAAGAGTTTCTCATTAGAGGGCCGTGCGAAACTTATCGTGTTCATACTCCAGGATTACGAGGAAGCCCTTAAAAGCATTCCCAAGGAAAAATTGCCAACATTATTTATGGACGATTCGGACAACGTCATAGGGACTAACATTGAGGTTATCCTTCCTCCCGAGAAAGAAGCTTTCACAATTCCGAATTATGTTCATCTTCGATTTCTTAACGCTGAATTGTTTGAATATCTCTGCAGAGAACTAAATATAAAAGGCGCTCGTGCCCTAAGAGATAAATTGTCTGCCTTTGATGTTCAGGAATATAGTTTTGAAACGGTACTCAGGAGAGTTGTTGCTGGCACCAAAGAGCAAATAGAGAAGAAGAAAAGCAAGAAACTTAAGTACATAAGAACATTGGTTCAATTCCTGTGGCAATCATTTTCCAGGGGTAATGTATCGGACAACATCCCCAAGGACATAGATGTTCCATTGCTCAACCGATTTGAAGCAGTTGTGAGCGCGTCACGCCTGTATCTTGGTAAGGATTATGGCGATCAGGTCACAGAAAATCTTTTGAGAAACGTGGACAAGAAAATCTTCGTTGCTTCAGCAAAGCTGCTTGGCCTTGGTGATAAGGATGCCGACACCGTCAAACGATTCCTTTTATGGTTACGTGTCGCACAATATCCAAGGTTCCTGCAAAAGAGGTTCTCTCAGCCACAAGAGGCTGAATACGTGCATTTTGTCTATAACCAATTGGCCCGGCCCATAATCGTTGGTGACCTATCGTTTGATTCAGCTCAAGATCTCATTGACAGTTCCATCGGACACAGAACCTTTGTTGAAGTCGAGACAATAGAGTCCTTGGAGCAAATCCTAAATAAAGCCTTGACCGAAGACATATTACTGTGGCTGATCAAAGATCAAGCGATAGCTCGCATCATTAGCGATAAGACAGAAAAAAATGCCAGTTCCAACTTTAAGATTGACTTCCACGGAAAGTCAAAGACAAGGTATCTTCGCAGCAACGGTATTTTCCCTTATGCCCTCTGGGTCTTGAGAAGCAGGAAGTGGGTTAAGACCAAGAGTGAACGGCGAGTTGAACCAACGATATGTTGTCTTTCCAAAGCCATAGGTCCTGACTTCTCTCCAATAATTGAAGCACCAGATGTTGACTATAACAGCAAGAAATTTGTCCAAGCTAAAGTAAGCCGCGAGGATATTGAACATCTTCTTGCGGCGGTGGGTGTAGCTTCCGACCTCACCAGATTTCCCACAGATACCATTTACTCTATTCTGCTCAATTTACCGGAGCTTGATGCGGCCGGGGACAAGGCAAAGTTAATATACAAGCAAATCATTGAGAACAGATCCAAGGATCAGATAGATCGCAGCAGCCCCGCTTATAAGCAGTTTCAAAAGGAGGGGAAAGTCTTGGCTATATTGAGCCAACAAAAGAGTTATAAGCCACTGCAAAGCGTTTACTACGTCGAAAATAGAACCTTTTGCCAAGACGTGATTAATCAGTTCCCTGTTCTTGATCTTGACAAAAGGGTGGGCAAAGACAAGGTCAGGTCTGTGTTGGGCGTCAAACCCTTGGAAGAGGTTTCCTTTAGAGTCAAAGGCGAACCGAAGATTCATCCTCTCGGCATAGAGTTTGGGATAGATTTTGAGGAATTCAAACCCTATGTTTATGCATTAAGAGTGGAGAAGGACCCGAGGCATGCCCAGTTGTCAGCTCTGAAGCAAAGCAAAGTCACCCTGTGTACCGATGTGGCTGCCTCATATTTTTACAATGGCGAAGAAAGAGGATTTAGTGTGGAGTCTTATGAGCATATCTTTATCAGCAAAGCCAACAACGTCTATTTGAAGGTAGAGGCCGATCTCCATAATTCGCTATCCGATTTTAGACGAGACATCCGGTTCTGCGAAACTGTTGCTGAAATAGTTTCCGGTCTTTTTAAGGTAGAAGAAAACAGAGAGACGATTGGCAATCTTTACTCCAGAGATGAACACCAAAGAAAGGAATTGCTAAGAATGCGGCTGGATGATGATGAATTGGTCAGTCTGGACCGCGCCTATAAATTACTGGAGATCACCACCGACCCTCAAAAGGATTTCTGGCACTGCGTCTATAGGGCAGCAAAACCCTCTTCCTCATTCCCAGAATTCACTGACGACGATAAACTCAAGGATCTCCTTCAGCACAACCTCCGCTTGGATGAATCGTTAATCGGCAGGCTCCTCAGAGACATAGATTATGATGACCTGAATTCGCCAACAAATCTGGCGATCATAATAGAACTTTTTAGAAAGATCGGGATCGATATCGCCGTTTTTAACCAGCTTACTACGCGGACGCTGAACTTGACCGAGTATTATCGTGGACTGCTCGACGCTCTCAAGCATCGATACCAGCGACAATATGATAGTCATCTATATACGAAGCTAAAGAAAGAATCAGTAGAGAAGAAAAAGACATTTCTATTGGAGAAGTATAGATACGAAGAATTCGATGGGTTTGTGATTGAGAATTCGGTGGCATTTGTCCCTGAAGACTATTTCAGGTATTTACTGAAAGTAGAATTTGACTGCGACTTAACGGATATCGAAAACCAGCAAGTGATTGATTTGACCGAACTTTATAATGCTAACAAAGACAAATTGAAACAAGCATTGTTGGGTAAGCACCCCGTAACAACACATGCATATCTCGAAACGTTCTTGAACGATAAACGTTTCAGAAGCCTGATCTATTTTGGAGAAGCCGATTATCTAGAAAAAGAGTTTGCGGATAAGTACGGACACCAACCTGAAGCTATGCCTCAACCTCAAAGCAAAACCATCGAATTCTATGGAAACAGAATACCATACCAAAGTCTGGAAAAGCTGGGAGCGGCAATTGGCGAGAACTTGCTCAGAAAAGACCTTCAGATTTTAAACGTCACGCCTTGCGCAGTCGTATCGCTGGTGCAAAAGTCCGGAAAAGCCGGGACGAGCAGAAGTTCGGGCGCAAGGCCGCGCAGACCTAATGAAGAAACTGGATTCTTAGGCGAATGTACCGTTTATAGTCTGCTTACCCTCAAATATGGGAAGGAGAAAGTCTTCTGGGTGTCAGAGAATGCACTGAAAGCTGGAATCAATGAGAATGGAAGCGAAGGCTTTCATTATGACATGCGGTACGTTGATGGCAGGGGCAAAACTATGTATGTCGAAGTGAAAGCGTCTGTCTCCAATGATCTGATTTTTCATATTACTCCTGAAGAAGTCGCATTTGCAGAAGAGAAGAAGGATGATTACGAGATATACTTTCTGCCGGGCATCAACAGTAGTGATGCAAAAGCTCTAAAAATTCCAGGATTATTCAGGTACAAGAAAGGAGAATCTTTTGCAAAGAACTCCAAGTTTTCAGTAGAAAACGATTCGTTTACAATTGAGTTCAGGCTCGGCGAGAAAGATAAGAAATAGGGAACTTGCGTCTCCGCCCCGCCCCGTGGCAATGATACCTCGGCCCGCCACTGCCTGAAGCTCAGCTCAACCGCTTCGAGACTCTTTGCTTTTCCTCTGTAATGAATTGTTATACCCATGGCCTTCCTCCTTTTGTTTTTAAGAACTGTTTTCATGGTAGAGGAAGTGGAGAATGAAAAAAGACGGGCTTTTATACCGCCAGTGACATGTTCAAATAAGAATTTTGTCTTCGGCTTTCGATTTCCAGAGTCTAGGACTAATGCAAACGCTTGCCCAGCGCTATCTACTGATGTCTCATAATGCTCGCAAAGTTTACCTTGAGGACATTCCTTTCGTGATGCCCAAAATGACTATGAGACGACACTGCGCCAATCCTCCTCCCCTCTCGACTTTGATAACTCTTGTGGGGACAGTGCGCATTTCGAGAAAACTTTGATGGATTGTGCTGGACATTCAAAATCACAAGTGATAATAATCAGTTTTGTAAATGCTCTGTTTGCGGCAGACTTGTTGGCGTTCAGAATAAAACGGTGGTATCCCTTTTGTCGGAACCATTTAGTTTGATACATTTAATCAATTACGATTGAGATGACAAGATGAAGCTTCAGAATATTCAGAATCGAATAAACGAACTAATGGCCATTTTCGTTGCCCAGGTCAAAGGCGCTACCGCTATGGGAAGAACCGACATCAATCGGGTATCTGAGACGGTCTTAATACCTCTCCTCTCGGAAGTGTTCGGCTATCAAGCCCTTAAGAATCTCAACTACACTGAAGAGGAAAACTATCCTGGGATTGATCTCGGAGACGAGCAGGCCCGAGTCGCCTTTCAGGTGACCAGTACAGCCAGCATCGAAAAAGTAAGGGAAACTCTTATAAAATTCGTACGGTACCGGCTTTACGAAAAGTACGATCAGCTATTCATGTATATTCTGACGGAAAAACAGAAATCTTACTCGGACAAAGGTCTTTCCGAAATACTTGAAGGAAAATGCTCTTTTGACGTTTCAAGACAGATTCTTGATTATCAAGATATTCTAAGGGCAATAAGCGGTTTCCAAATCGAAAAGGCACTTTCTGCATGCAGTATTTTGGAACGAAACCTTAGCTATACGCCTCACCTTCTAGAACATATCACTAATCAAACGTATGAACCGCTTGAGGGTGGAACTGAGACAGTATATCTCAACCTCGTGGAGGTATCCTTTCCAGATATCTTGTATATCGGAAATCTACCGTCTTTGCCAACCAAGAAACAGGAAAAGAATCGGAGATGGAAGGGCCTCAAACCCAAATCCCAGAGAGACGCCGTGCGAGAGAAACTCCTCGAACTCGGACTACGATTCGGCACCGATTGGGAGACTTTCGGGAAAAGGATAATCACTTTTCATAACCTCTCGAATGACGCAATCCCCTTAGCCCAAGTTGTGCTGCCCGAAAGTGTATCAGCTACTTCAACACTTGATTTCTATTCAGTTGACGAGGATCACGACAGGGTTTTCAAGTCTTTGTTGCGAAGATGTCTTCAGCAAAAGCTTTATCACCGTGGTATACAATGGCAAAACGATAAGAACCTCTTTATCTTTGTAAGCAAAGATGGCGAAGATCATCGGGAAGAACACTGGGTAGGAAGTAAATCGAGTGAACGCGTCGTGTTTGAGAGGACAAGAAAGACAAAGAAGCCCGATGAGACGTGGTACTGTAAGCACCTGGCTTTCGCTTCTCGCTTCTATTGCATCGATCACCAATGGTTCATGGCCGTAAAGCCGGATTGGTTCTTTAGTCGAGACGGCTATAGTGAATCTTTTTATGCTGCGCAAAAAGTCAACTGGCTTAAAAAGAGAGAAAACAATGAGCATCTCTACAATCAATTTCGGTTTATATGCTATTTTGTGACACACGATGACATTCCTAATCTTTTCGAAAAAGACAGAAGATATCCTTACCTGTCATTTGGCAATGCCGTCGCCTTCCAATCTTACCCGGAGTTGAACGATGATGTATGGAACCCTCCGAAATCGGATGGCGAGGATGAAGACCTGGATGATGCAGTGTCACAAATGAGTCTGTTTGATTTATGAAGATAGATACTTTTGATGAACCACTCCTTGAATTTGGCACCGGCACACATTTGTGTCCGAGAGCCGGTATTGCCATGCACTCAGCTTACGACACCAGAATGGCGGTTAGAAGAGAACGGATTTTGGTAGGAGCGGTTGGAATAACCGATCATCTGACGAAGTTAATGGAATGGCTCGATAGATGTTCACGGCCTATACCAGGAAAGATGAACTCTACGAAACCAAATCTCTTTCCAGGTTTCTGTGGATTCAATCGAAATATTGGGTTCAAGGCAGAATTTATAATCAACGATGAGATTACTCGCTCACTAAGTCTCTCAGAGGTCAGACGCATTACAAAGACGAAAAATCGCCAGTCATGTGTCAATGACGCCGTGGAATTATATTATCGTCAGGTAGAGTTTCTAGCTCAAAACAGAGCTGTCGACGTCATAATTTGCATTTTGCCCTCAAAACTGTATGGCAAAATCGTAAGAGAAGGTCTGGAAAAAGCTGAGATAGATCTCGAAGAAGAACAGTTGGAAGATGATATCTTAGAGGCTAATTTCAGACGCGCCCTTAAGGCCAAGACAATGCATCTGGGTAAGCCTATTCAGATCATGCGGGACCTGTCCCTGGAGTCTAACCCGAGAACCCAGCAAGATGATGCAACAAAAGCATGGAACTTCTGTACCGCTCTCTATTATAAGGCTAATCAAACAGTTCCATGGAAACTTATCACAAATGTAAACAGACCTCCAATCTGTTTCGTCGGCATCGGTTTCTACCGCAGCCGCGACGGCAAGAGTTTGCACACGAGTCTTGCTCAAGTCTTCGACGAATTGGGGAATGGAGTAATCCTCAGAGGAACACCGGTTAAGCTGGACAGAGAGGATAGAACGCCACACCTTACTGAAGAGCAAGCTTCCACTCTTCTTGAAAGAGCGCTTTGTGAATACCAGGCCGCGATGGACAACCTGCCCGGCAGAATAGTCGTTCACAAATCCTCCAACTTTAATGAGTTGGAATTGCAAGGCTTTCGAAATGCTACTGACCAAGCCCGAGTCAAATCGGTTGATTTTGTCACGGTCATGGAAACAAAGCTAAGACTCTTGCGCGGAGGGATATACCCGCCTTTTCGAGGGACTTATATCGAGCTGGATGCAACAACACACATTCTTTACACACGAGGATCTGTCAATTACTATCAAACTTACCCCGGCAAATATGTTCCCCAGCCTCTGGAAATACGGATCGTCGAATCAGATGAGTCGCCGGGACTGATCTGCAGAGAAATTCTTGGGCTAACAAAAATGAACTGGAATAATACACAGTTCGATGGCAAATATCCGATTACAATAGAATGCGCAAGAAAGGTCGGTCAAATAATGAAATACGTAGACGAAAACGAGAAGCCACAAATTCGCTACAGTTTTTATATGTAAGATGGCCCCACACAAAAAAAGACTCCGCCTGTTTCTTTGAAAACAAACGGAGCCAGGGTCGAAGGGTCAAAGCTGTGAGCCAAGGACTCAAAACTCAAAGAGCTACTTGCGACGAAGGAACACCCACCGGTTGTCAGCATACCAGAAGCTGCCAGAATAGCCATAACTGCCGCCGAGACACAGGCCGTCGTCATCGTGTACGACGCTGGACCGCGTCAGGCAGCCATCGGAGTCCATGATGCTGTCCATGGCTATAAAAAGAGCTTCTCTTTTTGGTTGTTCGGAATATTGGAGACGCAGTTGTGGGCCGACTTCAGCGGGACAGATGTCCCCAATCTTCTTGATGCGCCTATCGATGTTGCGGTAATATGCGCCATCTTTAAATCCGAGTTCGGCGGTAGTTGCCGTCATCAGCTCGACTTCTTTTTGTTCCCGGCTCAGGGTGACTTTGCTCAAAATGTCGCCCGCCCATTCGCCGACTTTGAATCCGTTTTTCTCCAGAGCTTCGCGGAGTTCGGGAATCGATTTGTAGATTCCCAGCTTGATGGTCTTCCAGGTTGGAAGATCGCAAATGCTTTCATACAGTCCACTTTCGACCTTTCTAATCATGACAAACCTCCTCTTAATTGAGATATGCCGCTTCATAGCAGCCTTGGAGGAACTTCGAGAAATTCCCTGAAGGATGCCATGAAATTGTGAGGAGTATGACATAAAGGGGCTTTCCTGAAGCTGAACCCCCTATTGTACACCTAATCCATATTTTGTCAGTATCTGAAATCAAAGAGCATTTGCACAAGAAAAGCTACGCCTGTTTTTTGAAAACAAACAGTGCCAAGCTCCAAGGTTCCAAGGGTCAAAGTTGAAACCAAGAATCCGAGGCTCAAAGAGCGTACTCGCAGAGAAGGAATACCATCGTTTTTGTCAAAACCGATTCGTGCGGTATAATTAGAATATCTTTCAACAATCCTAATTATTGGTACCAAAAATATGGAGAAGAAGATATTGGCTGTCTCTGCGATAGTTATTATGCTCTTGGTTGGAGGTTTTTTGACGTTTATGTTTGTGAAAATTTCTGATCAGAAAAATGAAAATATTTCCAATCCAAATCGGCCTTTGCTGGTTGAAGATTATTACGAAAATCTAAAGAATAAATGTAATGGTAATTCTTGTTGCATTTCCTCAGTTGATTCAATGAAAAGTGCAAGCGCAAAGTTGGCTGAGAATGAAACATGTCCGGATGGATCTGAAAAAGATATGCTCAAGTGTGAAGGGACTTATATTTGGTGCAAAACCTCAACTGTCTCTGGGAATGAGAATAATCATCAGGCTAACAACTAGCGGAAAGGTTCAAGGTTGACGACCAAGAACCCGAGACTTAAAGAGCTACTTGCGGCGGCGAAGAAACACCCACCGGTAGTCACCAGTCCAGAAATCGCCCGGGTGACCAAGGCTGCCGTCGAGCCACAGAACGCCGTCATCGTGCCCGACGCAGAACCGTCGCAGGCGGCCGCCGGAGCCCGAAATGGGGTTCATAGTAATGAAGTTCCGTTCATCCTTTGGCTGGTCCGGGTACTGGAGACGAAGTTGCGGCCCGACTTCAGCGGGACAAACATCGAATCCCAGCCCCTTAATACGCTTCTCGATGTCGCAGTAACGGGCTCCATCTTTGAAGCCGAGTTCGGCGATGGTAGCCGTCACCAGCTCGATTTCTCTTTCTTCGGGGCTCAGACTGACTTTGCTGAGAATGTCGTCCGCCCAGTTGCCGATTTTGAATCCGCCTTTGCTCAAAGCTTCGCGGAGTTCCGGAATCGACTTGTAGGTGCCGAGCCTAATAGGCTTCCAAGTGTTGAATATCATATTTTTGATTTATTTATTACACATCTTCACACAATCACTGCTGTTCGTCTTGTTTTTCAACGATAATCTCAGTGGCATTCTTTGCGGAATCATATTTCACAGTGGCACTTCCGCCCAGCTTAACGCCTCCGAGACCGACAGCTTTCTTTTCTCCGTCTTCCATTGAATAGACCGGTGTTTCAGCACTGATTTTGAATTGAGTCTTGTCAGTTCCGATGTAGATGTAGTCTTGATCCATGCTGACGACCAGTCCTCTTGTTTCATTGGTATTTGCTGGTTCTTTATCAGGGGCAGCCTGATCCGCCTGACTGTTTACTGCTACACTCTGCGTGGTGGAACTCTGGGGAACGGTATTCACCTTTTTAGCTTTTCTCATAATATAGATTCCGCTCAGGGCCAGAATGGCAATGATTGCGATGATGACGATTGTTTTTTTCATATTTGTTTGTTTTATTAATTTATTATTACTCTTATTTTAAGCTGGATTATTAGGGAGCCACCTCCTTCCAATTCATGTTCCTATATCTGTCTGCATAACAACGAGCTGTTTCCCCTCCGCATACTCCGCTGCAGGTCCAGGTCCAAGACAATTTCGATGTTTGAGGATTGGAGCTTCCGCCAAAACTTGAACATAGTTCTGAGTCTGGTTTTGTTTTCCATTCTTTGTGCGTAGCATCACCGCATTGTCCGTCAACTGAAGGCTGGAGACCATGGCAATCTTGGGTTTGTGGAGAAGTAGGACAAGCAACGCCTCCGTATTGTGGATAAACAGAAACTGTTATGTCTCTGGTTTGTGTTCCAGTTTGATTAGCACAAAGAGCAGTACAAGTGTGCCAGTTTGACCAGGTATATTGGCAGTCGATAGGACACTGTCCTACCCAAGTGCTATGAGGAGGGACGCAATTGTTAAGATCATACAGGGAAGCCCACCCTGTCTCGGTGCAAGTCGGAAGTCCTCCCCAATACCAGTTTGGCTGTTTAGTTCCGGTACAAGAACTCACTGAATTTGATTTATATATTCCGTTTCCATTGATGTTGTAGCAATAGTTTCCGGAATCACTGCAATCGAGAGGACATTGACCAACCCGAACGTTTCTTGGTAATTCACAGCTATTCAAATCGACTTGGCTTGCCCATCCTGTCTCGGTGCAAGTCGGAAGCCCTCCCCAATACCAGTTTGGCTGTTTGGTTCCAGTGCAAGAACTCACTGAATTTGATTTATATACTCCTCCGCTCGCGCAATATTTTCCCGAGTCGCTGCAGTTAAGGGGGCATTGTCCTACCCAGACGTTTCTATTATTAGGCACGACACACCGATTACTATCAATTTGAGTCATCCAGCCGGTTTCGGAACAGCTTGGAAGAGGAGGTGACCAATTTGATTGTTTGATTCCGGTGCAGCTCACACACGCATCTGATTTATATACTCCGCTATTAGCGCAATGACTGCCAGAGTCATTGCAGTTCATTGGAGATTTTGTTCCCCAGGTAAGTTTTCCCTCATTTCTGCAATTTCCTGTTTGAGAAAATTGCTGGCAAGTCAGATAATCTGAAGCAGGAGGAGACCAAGACCAACTAGAATTCTCTTTGCAAGTTCCTCCACAACCATCGGATTCTCCCCCACAAGTATTAGAAGGACAATATGGGGTGCAAGTTACCGTATATGGTATTTTTATTGGCGTATAGGTAAACTTGGTATTTGGACACAAGTTTTGCGTTCCAAGTCCATAAAAATTTACATAATATGTACCGGGAGTCGTGGAAACATTTCCAGTTGAAGATCCGAATTCGCTCTTTACATTAGCGCATGCTTGTTGTGAATTCTTTATCGTACATGTTCCATTGACACATTTAGCACAAGCAACGGCGCCGTTATTGCCGTAATTTGACTTGAGACAATCCGGTCTAACGCTGGCAGGCCTGCAATCTCCCAAACGGCTAGTGTTTATATTACTATAATTAGGAAAATCCGTTAGAACTCCTGCATGAGTATACCCATTGCAGTAACCAGACCCTTGTTCTATCCTTCCGTAAACCGTCAAAGAAGCGCCAGGGCTTAGATTAGTGCTGCTAAGATTCACAGTATATGTAGCATTGTCAGCATAAAGCGTTTCTGCTTTCGCTTCGCTGAAAAACAAGAGAAAGCTTACAGTAGAAACGACAAATAGGACGGCGATACTACTTCGGTTATTTTTCTTCTTTTTAATGATAAAAACTATCACAACAATCAGAATTAAAGCTGACAATCCAAAAACAAGAAGCGTCGCTGATTTTCCAGAAGATTCATTTAAGCTGTTTTTTTCGTCTGCTACAGGACCTCCCCCACCCATAAAATTAAACTCGACTTCATCCAAAACTTTTCCATCGCTATCTTTAATCTGAGCGAAAATGTGAGGATTTTGACAATCAGAAGTAATCGGAATAGTTAAGTCTTCTATATTTTTCGCCAGATCTAATTCTTTGCTGAAATCATCAGAGCAAGAATTTCCTTTTGAACTTTTGGTTGAAACACTGAAAAAAAGCTCGCCAGTTCGAATGCTTTCCCCTCTAGAGATAAAGGAAGAATTAGGCGGTGAATTCCAATAAAGAAACACCTTGGCATTTTCTCCTTTTTGATAATAATTTTTGTCTACTCTTAGATTTTTGATAGTAACACTTTTCCCTTTTGTAATATACTGAAACGATAACTCGTTAGAAACCTTCCGAACCGAATTACTTTTATCCAAGAATGACAACTTTATTCCATATACTTGAGGAATAGAAATGTTCTTAATAACAAAGCTTTTTTCATTCTCTCCCGGATTCAAGATAATGGCGTCTTGCTTTTCGTTTTCTATTATCTTTCCAAAAGTGGAATATAGATAGGTTTCAAAATATGGCACTACAGATATGGAATTCTTGAAGTTATTTTTAATTCTGCACTCCAGGGACAGTTCTTCTTCTTGGCTGACGCTTATTGCATAGCCCAAGGGATATTTGTTTCCATCACCTTCCACCAGAAAATTGCAGGCATCAGGAGCAATTTCGACATATTCTCCATTTCCGGTGAGATGAATCTCTCCTGCCATATTCATTCCAAGAGACAAACCTTTGTCGTTTTCGGAAATTATCCATACTTGATAGTTCCCATTCAAATAATCCGGAATTGTGTAGGCTATTTCTTTGTGAATTGTTTCATTTTGTCCCAGATTTACAGTTTCTTCATAGACTTCTTCATCAACAATGCCGGAACTTTCTTTTTCAACAAGCTGGACGGCATATTTAACATTTGGCTGAATTTCTTCCCTGTTGGACAAGTCAAAAGACAGTTTCATCTCATTGCCGTTTTGAGAGACTATTTTTGCATCGTAGATATTGACAGTAGCCACGATAACAGCTTCACTTTTTTCTGCTTGTTTTGAATCAGCATTATCAAATAAAATGGGGTTTTCTTCCTGCGCTTTGGCCTCAAATCCTGAGAGAAACAGGAAAAGTGAGGCAGAGACGAAGAATGTCGTCTTTAAAAAATGCGCACGGTTTCGGTTTTTCATATTGTTGTTTTTGATTAACTTGTTAACTTATTTAAAAACTAAAGAAATTTCTTGAAAATGGTTCTAATGAATAATCAGCCAGTTGAATTTGATGTCGTCTTTGTAGGGCTCTCCGTCCAGCCTGACGGTGAAGCTCTTCCCATCGTCTATATCATCCTTATTTACGTATATGCTTTCGCCACCCGAAGAACCCGTGAGGGTGACAAATATCTTGGCGTTCTGTGTGGCTTGAGTCGTGTTGATGATCACCTTATCGTCGCCAGCTTTGATCACAGCGCTTCCAGAGGAAGGGTCAGCGACTTGCCCGGAATCCGTTCTTTGGTCCGAACTGCCCAGCACTATCGATTTTGTCTTGACCACCTCCGCTTCGACGCTTTTTGCCGTGACTGTCGCTTCGGGAAGGGTGAGGTTTCCGGAAGGGTCGAGGTAAATCAGGGTCTTGGGGTTTAGGGCCAGGAGCAGACTGGTGTTGGCGTCGGTCTGGGCTTTGATGTCGGCTAATTGAGATTGAAGCTGATTGATCAAAGTCTGCTGGGAATTCATTTGGTTCACCGATTCGCTGATCACCTGATCAACTGATTCACTGTTAACATCAGCGACTTTGTTTATTGTTTCGGTGACCTCTAATTTGACGTCGCCGATCTTGACCTCGCTTATGCCCGATAATTTGAAATATACTCTCATGTAATTGAGGCTCGTCCAGTCGATCTCGCCGGTCTTTATTCCTTCAGAAATATTAAGTCTTATTTCATTCCAGCCGCTTTGGAGGATCTGATGGTTTGCGGTGTTCCATTGGACTTCCTTGGTGTCTCTTTGGTTTCCGAGTTCGGTGGCAAAGTCAGTGATACTGGCGGGATCTTCTATGTATAGGTTGTATATCAGGTGGCCGTCCTGAATGTCATAGCCGGAAACATCCATTCCGGGCGGGTTGATGGTTATTTCATTATATGCATCAGGAGTGGTGCAGTCTCCGCTAAGAGTATTATTGGAAGCTTGAAGATTGGTGAGAGTGGAAGTGATGTAATCTGTGGTTTCAAACTCTTGGAAAGTGATTTCTTTGGTCTGAGTGATGGTCTGAGCTTGGGATGCCGGATTCTGGAGAGACGCGATCTTTTCTTCGAGCGAATTGACCTTGTCTTCAAGTCCGGCAATCTGCATCTGATACGGATCATTTTCAATTCTTTCTTCCAAAGTGTTAATCTGTCCGGTGAGAATCGAATATTTTTCAGTGATTTCAAAATTGATATCGGAAATTTCTGAATCAGTATTTTTTGACAAAGAATTCAAACTTGTAATTTCAGTCTTTTGACTAATCTGCTTTAGGTTTAATTCTTTGATAGCATTTATCATTGTATAGAAAATTGGCCCTTGGGTAAGAGTGAGATAACCGTTTTGAGATCCGACTGCTTCTGGAATTAGCTTTTGAACATCTTGAGCCATAACTCCGATTACTTCCTGATCATCGGTTATTCCCAATTTTGAGTTATCCTTATAACGGAAATATACCGGATTTAAAGAAGCTATTTCATCCAAACCTCTTGAAAATGAACCTTCAACATTTTTGAGATTTTTGTCGGAATAACTATGCACTCCTCCGTCGTGGGTGTAGATGTCGGTGGCTCGGGCATTGCCGTTGACGTCAAGAAGATAGGTTGGAACAGTTGTTCCAATTCCCACGTAGCCGTCGCCTGTCCAAGAAAGAGCGGGTGTCATCGCGGAAGCGTTTCCGGGAGACGTCATTGTTCCGAGCCCCCATCCCCCTGTTCCTGTTTTTGTTGTAGCTCCGATGGCTCCGTATAGAGATCCTGCGGAGGTCATTCCATACGATGCATTTCCTGGAGTATTTGGAGAGTAAACCATTCCACCATCAATTTGGAGTTTAACAGCCGGCCCCGTCGTTCCTATCCCGACGTTACCGCTAGGATCAATTCTCATCTGTTCTGCGAGGCCAGCTACTCCGTTAGCTCTTGTGAAAAATGCCAGATAGGACGCATAGTTTCCCCCCGTAGAATTCCATTTTCCCCCCTTAATGCCGGCATAATTAAGTGCACCGGAAAAAATTATTGAACCACCTGTATCCTTCGCCTGAGTAGCAGTATCTCTTAATATAAGTTGGGTATTTCCTATGCCACTTAAAACTTGATTTGCTCCATCAACTTCCAAATTGGTTCCTATATCTGTTGTTCCGATTCCGACGTTGCCGCCGTCTTGGATCACGACGCTTGAGCTTGAAAAAGCGGAATTGCTGTCCATAAATCCCAAATCGCCTGCCGAGTTTATTCCCAATTGCCAGGATTCTCCTCCACTGTTTTCTTCGAGATTGAGAGCTTTACCGGTGGAATCAGAAAGTATTCCTACTTGTCCGTAATTCCCAGTAACTCCTCCGACATCCAATTTTCCTTGCGGTAAGGTTGTTCCGATGCCGACGTAGCCGCCGTTTAGGATTGTAACTTCTGGGCTATTATGGCCCAACATGATTGGGGCTGTTTCTCCATAATTTGAAATTACAAGCGAATAGGCTGGTACCGAAGAGAAAACATAATTACCAGAACTGTTTTCTTTTCCGATATACCCACGATGATTCCCGTTGTTCGGAAAAAATATCGATTGAGAGGTTGATGTCGAAGGGGAGGATTGTACGTCACCAACCACTTCGAGTTTGACAGTTGGATTCGTCGTTCCGATGCCGACATTGCCGTCACCTGTCCAGGAAAGAACGGGTGTCATCGCGGAAGCGTTTCCGGGAGAAGTCATTGTTCCGAGCGCCCATCCTCCTGTTCCTGTTTTTGTTGTGGCTCCGATGGCTCCGTATAAAGATCCTAGGGAGGTCATTCCATACGATGCATTTCCTGAAGTATTTGGAGAGTAAACCATTCCACCATCAATTTGGAGTTTAACAGCCGGCCCCGTCGTTCCTATCCCGAGGTTACCGGCAAAAACTCCGTATCCAGCAGTCAAATCAACATTATATCCCACCGACAGTCCACCTGAATCAACATGCAAATTATGTTGTCCCGACCCATCGCCAATTCTGACATCAGTCCCAGCCAGATAATTAAGCTCCAGAGTATCTCCAGCCGTGCTGTTTATCGTATCGAGAATTGCAGAATTTCCGCCGTTAGTTCCAACACCGACTCCATATGATGTTCCACCATTAAGAAATATTGCTCCGGAAGCACTCATTTGAAGATTCCCTGTCATTGTGTCTCCGGATGTGTTCACATAGACATCACTGCATCCCACTCCATTTCCAGTTATTGATGCGCATGGCACAGTTCCAACAGCCAAAGAACCCCCACTGAAATACCACTGCCATCCGGTTCCTTCAATATACATTCCGGTTGCTCCGTCAGCATCAACCATAAGTGTTGACTCGTAGGTTCCGCTTCCGTCAAAGAAATTTATTCCGCTATAACTGCCCTTCTTCCCCCAAACATCAATTCCTCCATATGTTTTTGTTGTACTACCTCCGTATCCACCAGATACGTATAACTTGCTAGTCGGCGTCGTTGTACCAATGCCCACGTAGCCGTCGCCTGTCCAAGAAAGAGCGGGTGTCATCGCGGAAGCGTTTCCGGGAGACGTCATTGTTCCGAGCCCCCATCCCCCTGTTCCTGTTTTTGTTGTAGCTCCGATGGCTCCGTATAGAGATCCTGCGGAGGTCATTCCATATGATGCATTTCCGTTGGTGTTATGGCTGTAGATCATGCCGGTAGCAACATCGAGTGCTGATAATGGAGCAGTCGAGCCGATTCCAACGTTGCCACCGTTCGTAATTCGCATTCTTTCCGCTGAATTTGTTCTTATGTATATGTCAGGGTTGCTTCCGCTTGTTGTCCAGTTAATGTCTGCATCTCCGTAATTATTTACAATTCTGTTGCTTCCACCAGCGATAACAAATTGCTCTTGACTGCTTATTGCTCCGACAACTGTTAGCATAAACCCCGGACTCGTCGTTCCGATTCCGACGTTGCCACCGTCTTGGATCACGACGCTTGAGCTTGAAAAAGCAGAATTGCTGTCCATGAATCCCAAATCACCTGCCGAACTTATTCCCAATTGCCAGGATTCTCCTCCACTGTTTTCTTCAAGATTGAGAGCTTTACTATTGGAATCAGAAAGTATTCCTACTTGTCCGTAATTCCCAGTAACTCCTCCGACATCCAATTTTCCTTGCGGCGTCGTCGTTCCGATGCCGACGTTGCCGCCGTTGAAATAACTGTCCCCATTACTATTAAATTTAATCGCAGTCGTAGTATCAGCTTTAATGCTCATCCAGCCATAATTGGCAGTACCGGTTGTAAACATAAAAGTATTTTTACCGGCAGTATCAGGACTGAAATAAACAGAATTGCCAACTACATCTAATTTGACCTGCGGACTTGTCGTCCCGATGCCGACGTTGCCACCGTTGAAATATGAATTTCCACCCGTGTGAATAAGAACCGTTTGTGCATTGTTGTTGTCGTACATATTAATGAGACCTTTTGAAGCAGAGTAGGTCATATCAACCTTGTTATTTGATCCGTCCCAGATATACATGTGTGAGTCGGTTCTAATCGAACTTACAACATCTAATTTCTGCCCTGGACTCGTCGTTCCGATGCCGATATTGCCACCGCTGGGATTCAGCAAAATCTCATTGCCTGAAATATTTTCTAATATCGTTTTGCCCGAAATACTGGCCAAGCCCGAACGGCCAGTATAAAGTTTACTCATAATGCCTAGATCGTTTGTAGAAATAATATGAGGGCTAAGCGAACTTGAATTTGAATATACTTCCAATTTTCCCGAAGGCGCCGTCGTCCCAATTCCGACGTTGCCGTTACCTTTAAGAACCAAAATATTCGTAACCGCAGTGGCGCCATTATAGTTGGCTGTCATATATGACGCTTGATCTGTACTGCTCGGTATCAGTTGCCATTCCATATAGGGAGTGTTGGTATTGCCCGCTCCTTTTAAAGTAATCGCTGGAGCTCCACCGGCTGTCGCAGTTGTTACGTACAGTTTTGGATTTCCAGTATCATAAACTTCCAATTTCCCGCCCGGGCTCGTCGTTCCGATTCCGACGGAGCCGCTTGGATCAATCCTTACTCTTTCCCCTCCGCTAATTCCATTTCTAAGCGTTCCAAATGTAATCCACTCATCCGCGCCATCAGTAGCAAACGCTTGCCAGGCTGAATTACCGCCAAATACATTACCAGCAGTATGACCAATATAATGAGTTACTACGTTTCTTTCTCCAAATGAAAGATTTCCATTCACAGTCAACTTCGCATTCGGATTCGTCGTCCCTATACCGACGTTACCAGCCGTTGGAACCATTACAATATTATTGCTGCTTCTATCGAAAGTCATGGCTGTCGTACCGCCAACCGTCAGGGTTAATCCCGGAGAAGCGTTAGCAATAAAATTATAAAAATCAGAATTTGTCGTGTTTGTGAGTTTCAATAAGGTGCCTGCCGTAGAAGATACTTCCAACTTCGCGCCCGGACTCGTTGTTCCAATTCCGACGTTGCCGCCACTTAGGATAGTCATTGCTACTGCGTTATTAGTCGCTAACTGCAAAGGATAAGCACCGCCGTGTCCAAAAACAGCAGCATAGGGAGATGCCCCTGTAATTATTCCTCCGCCAGTACTACTTTCCTGTCCGAGATAGACCGTGCCACCGGTATTTGCAAACTGTATATTGGACCTATTTGTTCCTGCTGTAGAAACTAGCCTGATATCAGCAGTGGCATTGCTTATTTGCAGAGAATAAAGCGGATTGGTGGTTCCTATCCCGACGTTGCCAGCGCTGGTGATTCTGATTCTTTCACTACTGTTTGTACCAAAAATAAGGGGCTGGGCTTCGTTCGTGTTTATAGCAAAGGGAATACCCGTTCCCTGTGTTTCCATAAACGCCACGGTCGTACTAAATCTGGAACCACTTGGAGACATATATATACCAGCCGATCCGGAAGAACCAAGCCAGAATGAACTACGAACATCCAACTTCGTTACCGGATTCGTCGTTCCGATGCCGACGTTGCCGTCGTTTATAACCATCATGGTGTCTCCGCTTCCGCTTGGACGAGTGCTGCCAGTATGATTATTTTTAAAATATATAATTCCAGCACTTGAAGAAGTAGACAAATACAAATCATTGCCCAATTGTTCAATTGCTCCTGAATTTGCATCAGTATCATTCAATCTTATCCAGGGGCCAGCACTGTTAGCCACTTCCAAATATGCCTGAGGACTCGTCGTCCCGATGCCGACGTTGCCGTTCTTATCTATCCTCATTCGTTCTGTTGTTGTATCAACCGGCGAACCCGCGCCAGCGTTTACTTCAAATATTAATTGTCCACCATAACCAGATTGGTTAGCAGTTTTTATTCTAGCTAACGTCCAATTATCTGTTCCATTATTTATTCTATATTGTAACGATGCTCCATCTGCTGCCGCTCCCCAAGCAGATTGCAATCTCAAAACATCGGGGTTACCAGTGCTTAATGAATACACATTCAATAATGTTCCTGGACTTGTCGTTCCGATGCCTACGTTGCCACCTTGAGTAATTCTCATATATTCATTGCCGTTTGTAACACTACTGAAGATATGAGCAGGATCGGTCGTAGCTGAGTTTTGTCTTAGAATTTGATATCCGGCATATCCATCTTGATAGAATTTGAATCCGTTTCCACCAGCATCTGTAGAAGTAATATATTCATTAGATCCAACTCCGAAATAGATTGTTCCAACTGTGGAAGAAGAACCAAACTGCGCATCACCCCTCACATCAAACAACTTCCCTGGCGCAATTGTTCCGATTCCAACATTACCGCTTCCCAGAATAGTCATCGCAGTAATTCCGTTACTGGCGCTTGAGGCTCGCATGTTAAAATACAAACGCGCTGACGCGCTGTCATAAACATTTCCAATCATCGTGTGTCCTTGATTGCTTGTCCAAAAACCTAACCCCTCCGTGGGAGAGGCTGTATTTGTGGGTGAAATATACAAGCCATTTGCAAAACTGGTGTAAGTATAATTATTGTTATATCCATAAATTTCTTGAGCGCCATTAACAACAAGATTCATAGTCGGACTCACCGTCCCGATTCCGACGTTGCCAGATGAATTGATAAACATCCGGCTTGAACCATTGGTTCTAAGATACAGATCATATTGAGAATTTCCCACAAACAATGCACCATGGGCATTATCATTTGAATAACTTATATCGCCTGTCTCTGTCACACCACCTCTCTTAAATGAAATAACTCCGGCATTTCCTGAATCATAAATTGTTAATTTTGACCCCGGACTCGTCGTCCCGATGCCGACGTTGCCGCCGAATATTGTATTTGCCCCTGACGCATTTATGTATAGCGGCTTGGTAACAGTATTGGCGGCATTCACAGAATCAATATGATTAGCAGTAAGTCCATTCACATCATTCCTCGCCATGATATACAATCCCAAATCCATACCGGTAGTCGCCGGGGAAATGAAACTGGCAATACGGATTCCACCCGTTCCGGTTTTTTCAACAGCAAGTGGTGCCCCCGGACTCGTCGTCCCGATACCGACGTTGCCGTTATTTACATTTAGACCATTAACTCCTCCAGTAATTAACGAAAGAATATTGGCTCCGGCCGAGCTCATACCAGTGTCCTCATCTCCTACAAATGAAAAGACGGGATTAGTCGCCGAAGGTGCCTCACCTAAAAGGGTCGGGTAGGTAGCAATGGAACTGCCAAAGTAAGGATTACTGAATTTCCACATATCCGTTCCGGCAATTGAAATACGGAAATTATCATCGCTAGCTTCAAATATTCCGCTATCACCATCGCCGAATGCTAAAGTGGGAGTTGTCTGCAACGCTCCTGGTGTTTGATTGAGATGTAATAATCCATTTGGACTGGTGGTCCCAATTCCGACTTTTCCGTAGGTATTTATGCGCATGGCTTCATGGAAACCCACGCCACCTTCATAGGTACTGAAAGCTAGTTGACCACTGTTGGCATAAAGCTCTCTGTAAGATTCAATTTTTGCCAAGTTATAGTTGCTGGAGGTTATATTGGTAAATAGTAATGTACCAGTAACAGAACTGTTTGAAGTTTGGTTGGCATGAATTGTAAGTGTTGGTTGCGTATCAAAAATTTCCAATTTTGAGGTTGGTCCCGTCGTCCCGATTCCGACGTTGTACGAAGTTGAATCCGGATAGAGATTTGATCCAGTGAGGGTCCAAGCTCCTCCACTACTTGAGATGTCTGACCATGATGCATTTCCGGAAGCATCAGTGGTGAGATAATATCCAGCCGATGCTCCATTGGTCATTGTGAGAGTAGTGGTATATGTTCTTCCATTGACTTGCAAATTTCCGCTGGATGGGTTGGTTGTTCCGATTCCAACGTTGCCGTTGCCTAAAATAGTGACTGCATTCACATCTGTTCCGGTATCTCTCATTCTGAAAGTCATTTTTGCTGTAGCGCTGTCATATCCATTCGAAAAGATAGCATTTGTTTGCCCGGAATTATCAAAGTAAGCATGGAGTCCGCTTGTTGCAGAGCTGCCCACAGTCAGGCCTTCTGTAATAGCATCATTAGTCGGAGTGCTTACCTGCAGAGTACTGACGGGCGCAGTTGTCCCGATGCCGACGTTGCCGCCGCTTTGCAAAAACATTGTTATCGTAGAATTTGCACCTAATTCCAAATCTCCAACAGAAGTTAATCTAATATCATTAGAATCAGTACCCACAATCATCGACCCGGCGCCAGTCACATAATAACCAGTCGTATCACGAATGCTTCCTATGACATGTAGCGTATTGCTCGGACTCGTCGTCCCGATTCCGACGTTGCCAGCTGGTGATAAAAGAATATGACCGGTTCCTCCAGAAGTAGATAGAGTCATATTATTATCATCATGAGCCACTCTTCCGTAATAACCCGCCGTTAAACCCGCACCTCTCAAAGTTATATTTTGTGTAGCCGCAATATTGCCAGCTACGGATAATAAAGCTTGGGTCGGCGCAGTCGTCCCAATTCCGACGTTGCCGCTTGTAAAAATGGTACTGTACCCGCTACGCGGCGTTATGTCCAAATTAGCTGTTGTATCGTTATACCTCAAAGATGCAGCATAAGTTGTAGCGTTAGTATATGGACCAAGATATAGAACAGCATCGCCCGGACCCGTACCGCCCGGCCGCCCAATCAATACTGAAGTGTCTACCGCCAACTTCGCCCCCGGCGCCGTTGTTCCAATCCCGACGTTGTACGAAGTTGAATCCGGATAAAGATTTGATCCAGTGAGAGTCCAAGCTCCTCCACTACTTGAGATATCTGACCATGATGCATTTCCGGAAGCATCAGTGGTGAGATAATATCCAGCCGATGCTCCATTGGTCATTGTGAGAGTGGTGGTATATGTTCTTCCGTTGACTTGCAAATTTCCGCTGGATGGGTTGGTTGTTCCGATTCCGACGTTGCCATTAGTTGGAGCTAGCAGAACATTAGTCCCATTAACCTGCCATCTATAAACTAAGTTTGTCTGATCGTATAAACCAAAAGTTGAACCGCCTATTTGAAAATTATAAGTATTAGCTGAGGATCTTTGGAACTGTAAGGCATTGGATGTGCTTGAATATATATCTAGCATCGATGCTGGATTCGTCGTTCCGATTCCGACGTTGCCGCCACTGGGTTGCAGTAACATATTGTAGGCGGTCGCGGTGCCGTCGATGCGTTGCACTTGTTGGAAAACATCGCCGGTAGCCAAACCTCCAACTAACAAGCCATGACCGGAACCGACGGTCACTCCAAGCGACCCTCCATAAACGCCCAGCGCCGGTATGGTGTCCGTGCCCGTTCGGCGGATGTCTAATTTACCGAGCGGGTTCGTTGTCCCAATCCCGACGTTGCCGTCTGTTTTTATAGTAACTTTTGCCTCTCCAATAACACTTCCGGTTCCAATCTCCAATCTGTCTCCATCTGAATTATCCATTCCCAAATGCCAGTATTGAGTTGCATAAGCACCCAAGACATATAACGGATCTCCTGCGCTTGCGCCTCCCACAAAATTGATAATTCTGGAACCTGAACTAACATTGGTATTATCAGTATTCATCAAATATTCATCCAAGTTTCCACCAACACTTGCCTTGCGAACATCAAGTAATCCTACCGGTGCTGTCGTCCCGATGCCGACGTTACCGCCTTGAGTAATTCTCATTCTCTCATTAGCATCAGCGTAACCGCCAGTAAAGAGTCTCAATAAGCCTGCCGCATCCGAAGCGGCGATGTTAATTCCTCCTGTTCCATTAGCACCAATTTGCATAGCGCCTGCTTGATAAGCCCCATTGGTTGTGTATCCTGAACCATAATTATCTATAAACGCCGAGCTTGCATTTGTCTGTAAAAGCATTCTGCTATACGCCGCATTGCCAGTGTTTGGATTTTCAATTCCTAGTTCTGCTACAGAATTGGCGTTTTTCCAAAGATAAAACATTTGCGCTGGCGCTGTCGTCCCGATGCCGACATTGCCGCCACTGGTAATTCTCATCGCTTCAGCCAAACTTGAAGTTGAATGTGTAGAAAATGTCAAAGCAAAAGGATAACTTCCCCAAGCCTCTCTTACCGCTTTTATCTCGGCCCCGCTTGCACCAGTTTCTTGATAAAATTGAAGTGCCTGCGCTTGACTGTAGTCACCGCTTGTTTGATTGCCATTTTGAATAGCGATATTGCCGTTCGCAACTTGTAACTTCGCCCCCGGCGCCGTCGTTCCGATTCCGACGTTGCCGTTATTTACATTTAGACCATTAACCCCTCCAGTAATTAACGAAAGAATATTAGCTCCGGCAGAACTCATACCAGTGTCCTCATCTCCTACAAATGAAAAGACGGGATTAGTCGCCGAAGGTGCCTCACCTAAAAGGGTCGGGTAGGTAGCAATGGAACTGCCAAAGTAAGGATTACTGAATTTCCACATATCCGTTCCGGCAATTGAAATACGGAAATTATCATCGCTAGCTTCAAATATTCCGCTATCACCATCGCCGAATGCTAAAGTGGGAGTTGTCTGCAACGCTCCTGGTGTTTGATTGAGATGTAATAATCCATTTGGACTGGTGGTCCCAATTCCGACTTTTCCGTAGGTATTTATGCGCATGGCTTCATGGAAACCCACGCCACCTTCATAGGTACTGAAAGCTAGTTGACCACTGTTGGCATAAAGCTCTCTGTAAGATTCAATTTTTGCCAAGTTATAGTTGCTGGAGGTTATATTGGTAAATAGTAATGTACCAGTAACAGAACTGTTTGAAGTTTGGTTGGCATGAATTGTAAGTGTTGGTTGCGTATCAAAAATTTCCAATTTTGAGGTTGGTCCCGTCGTCCCGATCCCGACGTTGTACGAAGTTGAATCCGGATAAAGATTTGATCCAGTGAGAGTCCAAGCTCCTCCACTACTTGAGATATCTGACCATGATGCATTTCCGGAAGCATCAGTGGTAAGATAATATCCAGCCGATGCTCCATTGGTCATTGTGAGAGTGGTGGTATATGTTCTTCCGTTGACTTGCAAATTTCCGCTGGATGGGTTGGTCGTCCCAATTCCGACGTTGCCACTTTGGTTAATAACCATCACATCATTTCCACTAGATGCTCTAAATTCGAGTGCGCTACCTGTGGAAAGTTGATTTGTTCCTATGCCCCATCGGTATAAAGAATTGTCATAGAATGTAAGAGCAGCAGAACCACCGTTTGTAGCGGTTTCAATTCTAAGTCCAGTATCTCCGGTACTGTTATATAAATGAAGTTTGACAGCCGGACTTGTCGTCCCGATTCCAACGTTGCCGCCGGTTATTGTGGTATTACCACCATTGTTTTCGAGAGCGATGCCTTTCGCTGAAATTGCCAAGTTCTCCCAAGCCCCACCCGTCCGGTCATACGACTGAATCTGTGAGCGAGTATTGCTTGTGGCATACCACATTTCAAGCCCCTTGCCCGCGGGCCAAGTCACCACGTCTCCGCGAACAAATAAACTTGAAAGTGCGTTTACTTGTCCATTAACTTCCAGCTTCGCCCCTGGACTCGTCGTCCCGATGCCGACGTTGCCGGCACTATTTACAACCATTGCCGATGTACCTGACCAATTCCCCAACCTCACACCATTAGTATCAGTCCATAATCCATAACCAGTAGCTTGTCCTGTAAGTTTAATTTGATTAGCCCCCGTTGAATATACTTCCAGTTTCCCGCCCGGACTTGTCGTCCCAATGCCGACGTTTCCGATTTCTGTTGCCAAAACCACTTGTCCTGCAGCTGCCAATGATTTGTAATTTCCTGCTCCGCCTCTAGTTCCCAACGCTAAAACATATCCATCAAAGCCAGGCCTACCTGCTTGATAGTCAGCTGCACTATTTCCTGTATTCACAATCAAATATGGAGCAGCTGCCCCGATACTATTCCTTACTGCAAAAACATTTGCCGCATCATTTCCTGTTCCTTCCACAGTTAATTTATAAACCGGACTTGTCGTCCCAATTCCCACGTTGCCACTCCTTTGTAGATACAACACTGTGTCATTTATATCGGCGTTGCTACTATCGGCTGTATTATCTAACATGAAAGCCAGATTCCCACGATTATAAGACCCGCCAATATCGTCATACACTCCAACTCTCACCTTTGAATAATTTTGGCCTCGCACCGAATTAAAGTTTAGGGCCTGTCCCAATCCTACGGCACCAGTCGTATCAGTCGTAATAGCAATATTTCCACCCTGAACCTCTAATTTTTGATACGGCACCGTCGCCCCGATACCCACATTGCCATTCTTATCAATTACCATTTTAGCAGTTCCTAAAGAATCTCCACTATTTGTATAAAATTCTAACTGACTTTGTAGTGCAGATGGATCGGCTTGAGTAATCTGCGACCTAATTAAACCTATCGCGGTTTGAGAACTCCAAATACCTGCTCCCGTCTTAAACTGCAAATCAGCATAATTCGTAATAGCTTCCGTGGTGGTTTGCAATCTAATTGTTGAACCGGTAGTAGCGGTTACCTCAAGATTTACTCGTGGATCAATCGTTCCGATACCAACGTTGCCTTCTATTATCATTCCATTATCAGGAGCGTTGTTTCCTACTGCAAAACCGCTACCAACAGCTATTGAACCGTCATCACCAAACAAAACATTTTTGTCCCCATTGCCATCTTTAAGATAAAGACCGCCGGAATCTACAATGTTGAAATCGTAAAATTTATTGGCATAAGCCGTATTGGTTATTCTTAATGTTGGTGAACCGTTTTTTGTTATTTCCAATAAAGCTCCCGGAGCCGTCGTCCCAATTCCCACATTTCCTCCGTCAATCACACTCATCACCGAAGTTGTGCTATCGAAAAGTTCCAGAATCTTTCCGGTTCCCGATTGCTGAACGCGAAGAGCCGTTCCAGTCCCACCACCGGATCCGTAGACGATGCTCGAAGCACTGTATGTTCCCGATGCCGGATTGTAATTTATGTTTGATGCATCATGAGTGGTATCAATGTTGTCAACGTCAAGATATCCGTTGCCGATGAGATTCAGTGAATTGAAAGAATAGGGAGTAGCACCGATTTTTTTTCTCGGACTCATTTCCGCATCAGACCCAACTGTCACCCCGAGCCAGTAGCTGGCAGAAAAATCAAGATTAAGCGTGTTGTCTCCGCTTTCACCAAGTAAAGTATTAAAAATTCCGCTGACAGTTGAGATTGATTTCGCCGTTGGAGTACCACAAGTTCCTCTCGCTGTCCAAACACAGTTTCCGCCACTCACCGCATCATACAAAGTGAGTTTGATGTTATAAGCCGCGTCCGGAACAACCACTCCGCTGCCATTGGTAAGCTTTCCTTGATAACTGATTTCTTTCGTTATGGCAGCTTTAGAGTTTGAAACTGCACCAAAAACAAGACATACTGTGACTATCACAGATACAATGACTCTAAGCAATTTTTGTTTTTCTTTTAGCGTGATCATTTACGGTGTGATTTATTTCAATTTTTCTTTTTGACCTCCACCGATTTCACTTTCTCCGGAAAATCGGCATAGAGGGTTATGTGCCCGTCATTGTCCTCAGAGATGGTGTACTTATTTCTGATCGTCTCGGATCTTTGGTCGTCTCTGATCTTCCAGAAGATCACTCCCCCGACGAGAACCAAAAGGAATGCTACCCCCAAGAGTGCGAGTCGCCATTTCAGGCTGAGTGGTTGCTTGGCCTCTTCGGGAGGAATCTCTACATTGAATCTTTGCTGGTACTCCTGTTTGGCGATAGCCGCTTGCCGAATGTAATCTTTTAACGCACTCTCAGTGGTGTAGATTTTGCCCCCGACTTTTTCACCGTACATTTTTCCCTTGCGTACCAAGAGCCCGAGGTATTCTTGGCTATAGGGAGATAACTTTACCGCCTCACGTAGTGAGATCAATTTTGGTTGTTGCTCGTGTGACATATTTGTTTTTGTTCAACGAGTTTAAAATGCAGCTATATCAAACAGATGGTAGATATGATATCGGACATGTATGGGATACGTATCGGGACGTACCCGACGACCATACAAAAAAGGACAACCATCTACTAAGATTGTCCAGTCGCCAAACTAGTCGCACTGTTCGAAATGGTTGCCCATCGCTGAGTACGACTAATCGCTAAGCTGCTAAGCTTGCTAATTTGGCGACTGGAATTTTTCTAATTTAATATTATTATTCTTTTGGATTCTCGTCAAACAGTGAGCCAAATGTCGACTCTGTGGATAACTTAAAAAGATCGCCGAAGGGTTCTGGCGGACTCCGATGGCGGCCTGGAACGGTTCGGCGCCAATGTCTCTACTGACGCTGTACAGGCAGATACAAAAAGAGGCAGAGACTTGCGACATGCAAATCTCTGCCTTTCAGCCAGCTTCAATAGTAATGGATCTCTGCCGGCTGGCAATCAAGGTCCGGAAAACTTGTAGCCAACTTCCCGTTTCCCTTTTTTTCGTCTTCGACCAGCTTTGAATACTGCGATCCGGTCAAACTGACTTTGACGAGGTACTTACCGTAGAAATGAATCTCCCCGTTAAGGTTCATATTGCCGATCCTGACCTTCACCTTATCTCCTGAAACTCCAACAGGCGACGAAGTCTTGCTCCAATCGAGTTCAATGAAGCCGACATATTTTCCGCCAGTTTTCAAGAACTCAACCGAGGAACTATTTATGATAGCTGAATATACTGCCGGTATTGTCTCTATGAAGTCCATGTAATAGAGAACTCCCGTCGCGTTGTCCTCCCAATATATTCTCACTACCATTTCAGCTCCCGCTTGACTTTCCGGCAACCTAAGCGACTTGCTCAGAATACCGCCCCCTTGAAGATCGGTCACTACATCCTCTTTAGAAACTGAGACATCTTGTCCTTGAGCAAACTCGCCATTGAAATACACCTCCCACCTTTTCAGGTTGAAGACTTTATCGATCGTAAAAGTCACCACTCTCCTATCCTCGTTATTGCCGTAAGGATAGAAGAAATACGTGGTATCCAATGAAGGGCATTCTCCTCCACGCAAACAATGCCCAGGCGCTGCACTTTCAGGAACCTCTTGGGCGCCCGCAAAATTAAACAACAGCGACATAAAGCAAAATGCAAAAACCGCCTTCTTCAGCATGACAAACCTCCTTGTATAATCAATTTTGTTAGAGTGGCAACGTCACTCTTTTGTCATTCTATCTAATCAGCAGTTATCCCTGTAATATCGATTAGTTGTCAAATAGCTGACTGTCCAGTGTATAATACAATTGAAATCTGTCAAGTGGCTTGGAGAGAGAACTCCAATTTTGTTGGGGATTTGAATAGAATGATGTTTAAGCGTTGCGTTTGGCAAGGGTTCGAGGAAAAACTTTTTCTTCCAACCTCTCCACTCTATGCTCCAAATCCTTATGATCAAAGACGTGGACCCGGCGGTGTTCCACTTCTGCTTTAAGGTCCTCAAGCTTATCTTCAATTATGTCAAATCTCCTATCAACTGCGTCAAATCTTTCATTAACTGCCTCAAATCTCTTGTCTACTACCTGGAATTTTTTGTCCATCTTCTCGTTTATTTCATTAAAACCATTGGCCACCATTCCGGCCAAATCCTCCAAAGTTATTTCTTTGTTTTGTCCCATATGAAGTGTTTTAAGTTATGAATAACATTACTATTTTATCATAATCATACATCTCGTCAATTTTCCTATTCATCGCCACACTCATCGCTTCTTTTTCTAATGCCTTCTTCGGCAACAATCCCCTTCTTTTGTAATTCTGTGAGTCCTCTAAACTGAAGAAATCCGAACGGAAGTTATTTTGAAAATTTATTGGGACTAAAAGGAGGTGTTCCCATGGATTACGAGAAGATGTCCAATGAAGAGCTTGACCAATTGATCTTACAAATGTTTTCCGGACGATATTTCAAGGAGGTGACGGACGACAACCGCGAAACAGCAATAGCCTTTCTGAAGTTCTTCGAAGAAGAGAAAGGAGGTTAAAGATGTACAGTCCGAAGATTAACGAAGACCTAATCCCCTATCTCTACCGGCTCAGCCGGCATCTCGGACAGCCAATGACCAGAACGGTGAACTCGATCCTCAAGGAGGCGTTACTCCATTTCAAGGACACCGGAATATTCTCGGAAATCGAAGCGGAAGAGAAAGCTCTCGAAGAGCTGACCGCCTACTTCAGAAAAGTCACGAGTGGCAGGAAGAAGAAGACCGCCCAGGTTATCGAGCTTCTCAGAAAAATCGCATAGGAGGTGTGAGGTGATCACTATCACCAGGGAAGAAGTGGAAAGAATCTTTTCGATCTCCACTCATCAAGTGGAAGTGGTGGAGGCGCTTTACCGGCTCGCGTTCCCAGATTACGACGAGATCATGAAGCTTGACGGTTTCCCGGAAGCGGGAGAGAAACTCTCCAAGCTCATCTGGAACAAGTTTTTTGATTTCGATGAAAAGCATCACCCGAACGTGATGAAGGGCGGAAGATGGATGAACAACGGCTTCTCAACCAACAAGAAACTTGGCGATTGGGAAGTTGATGTTGCCGGAGTGAAGAAGATTATGAAGGAGAAAGAGAGTCCGCTTTTCCGGAATTTCTATCGCTGTGCGCAGGACGGTACGCGGTGACAGGAAGAAGAAGACCGCCCAGGTTGTCCAATCTCTCAACAAAATCGCATAGGAGGTGAATCATGAAAAAGCGCCGCCGTCAGAAGCCCAAGAAACTCATATGGATATTGGGCGCAGTATCCTTATTTCTTCTCGCCGTTATCGCGTTCGGTACGACGATGATATCGTACTCGCTACACGAGATTCTTGTAACCGCTCAGGAAAATATCGCTTCATACGAACCCGAACACAAGGAACCCACCAAATTCAAAAGCATAGGAGGAATGAAATGGAAGAAATGATTATTCATCGGGGAGGAGAGATCGTTACCCGAGAACAGCTTGACCTTATCAAGGTGCCGGATGCCACCGATTCATACATCCCGGTATCGCACTACCATCTGGCCGACAAACTGGTCGGCATATCGAAGGATATTCTCCGCGATTACGTTTTGGTCGGAGAAAACTACGCCGTGGCCCGGCAGGGGAACCAGATGTTCGCGGCGCTCAAGTTCCAGCGGGACGAGTCGGACATGGCGCTCTCTATCGCCTTCCGGAATTCTTACGACCGCTCGATGAGTCTCGGGATCGCTATCGGCGCTTCGGTCTTCGTCTGCGATAACTTGGCCCTTCAGGGCGACATCGTCATCATGAGGAAGCACACCAAGAATGTCTGGAACGAACTCGAAGATTTGGCGATTGCGACGCTCTACAAATCCCAGAAGACCTTTGAGCAGATCGTGGCCGACGCGGCCCTGCTCAAGAAGCAGCGCCTCAAGAACGACGAGGCGTTCATGTTCATGGGGATGCTCTTCGGCTATCACATCGTGAGCCCGAGACAACTCTCGATCCTCAAGGAAGAATGGCTTAGGCCGTCGCATACCGAATTCGAGGAAAGGAACATGTGGTCACTCTTTAACGCGACAACCGAAAGTCTCAAGAGCTGTCCGCCCGTCACCATCATGGAAAAGCACGGTCAGGCGTACAACCTGCTCACGCAAGGCAAATACCCGGCGCTCACCGCGTAATCCGATTTCTCGAAATTTAAGGAGGCCGTCATGATCGTATCACGGGAAAGGGCGGAACTTTCTTCGCCCGCAGCAGCGGCAGGCCTCCTTAGGAAACTTCTCCGAAAGGAAGACTGCCTATCGAAAGACAGAGAGCATTTCTGGGTCATCACGCTCAATACCAGAAACCGGGTAAGGTTTGTGGAACTCATAAGCCTTGGGACGATGAACACCAGCGTCGTAGCCCCGAGAGAGATCTTCCGAAGGGCCATAATCAGGGGAGCGTCCTCGATCATACTGGGACACAACCATCCTTCGGGAAACCCTGAGCCCAGCCAAGAGGATTTGGAGATTACCAGAAGGATTGTGGAAGCCGGAAAGATCGTCGGGATCGAGGTGGTCGACCATATCATCATCGGCAAAAGCGATTATTCCTTCAAAGAAAAGGGGCTCATTTAGGAAAACAATATGGAAAAGAAAACACCCGTTATCAAGAAGAAAATACTCACTACCAAAGACCTTGCGCTCCTCTTGGTGGGAACCACCATCAAGCTGGACTGCGGGCATGAGGCTACCATTGGACATAACTTCGCCAATACGGTAATTATCTTGTCCGAGGGCGGAGGAAAGATTAAGACCCTCTGCCATAATTGCGGATATTAGGAGGAAGAGATGTTTGTCATTCTCAGTTGATTGGATCATTCAGACATCGGCCTTATCCTCCACCAGGACGGAAAGGTCCGGCTGTTTGAGACCCACGCCGAAGCGGAGAGCTTCGCGGAGTCGGAGCTTGCCGCGAATTGGCAAATCATTGAATTGTAATTTTGGGGGAAGAACCGAAACCGGATCTTCCCCTCTCATTTTGCCCAAAGCATACCTGAATAAGCACCTGATCTGATGCATAGACATATTACCCATCCCTTTTGGCCCGATAGAATCAACTGCCAGTCGCCGAATTTCTTGAAATCGGCTTAAACAAGTAATTAATTTGGGGGAGAAGCATTTTCTGTGGTCCGTCGGCGAAGCACGACAGAACCCCAGCGCAGGGCTTTAACCGCAAAAGCAAAACAATGACGGTATAAACCCCTGCGCTGGGCTTCGCCACAGAAAAGCATCCCCCCGTATTTTTGATTTATGATACTCAGTAGAGCAACCATCCGGGAGTTCATTTCCAAAATGGAATGGGCCACCGCCGCCAACATCTGCTTTCTCCTTTCCGGAAAGAGGAAGCGGAGAGACTACGCCATTGTCGCCGCCGAACTTAACAGCATGTGCCGGACCAAGCGCAAGGAAATCCGTCTTAAAAAACTCAACCACGAATTCTATACCTGCTATGCTCTGGCCACCAATCCGAGAACAACCCTCAACCACAACCATGTCGAACACGACATCAAGCTCCGGAGCTGTTTGGGAAGATACTTCTATCTTTGCGGCCATGGACTCATGGAATACCTCTCCATCGAAACCTTTGCCGACGCGGTCCTCAAGCTCAGTACCGGAGACCTGTATTTCGAATTCGACAGCGGACATATGGGAAGGAAGCAACTCAAGACCAAGATTATGACGCATTACACAGGCAAAGGAGCCTTCAGAGTTGTCTTCTGGACAGGGACCGCCGAATACGCCCACTGGAAGAACGCGGCAACGATTAAATGCCTGGAACGGAACCGTCTCAACCTGTTATTTCAAATCACGAGAAAGGTACTCAGGGAGAAACCGAACCGGGTGTTGGGGGCTTCGTATCACGACTATCTGGAAACCGGGAGACTGCATACCCAGAAAGGGTCCTCCATTTGGACCAATGAGTGAAATCGTCCTACTGCTCTCAACTGTGACTACGAACCAGATGGAGTAGTCGTCGGTAACGGCTTTTGAATGAAAGCCGGAAACACCGCCTAACTCAATAGAGGGAGGCTATGCGAAATGCTGATGGTGACGTGACTAAGCTGGCGACGGGTCGGGCTCTCTCGGTTTCACGCGACGGGTCCGGTCTTAAAGGACGAAACGTTTCGTTCCCCTCTCGGCCATAATGGTCGGGAGGGGACAAACCCTTGCGAATAATGAATTCAGTCAACCTTTGTGGTTACAAGTTTCCTGATGAATGACATGAGATCATCGTAGTCTTTCCTTCTCTTACCATATAAATCCTCGTAAATCAAAATCTCGGAAAAAGCCGAAAACGCCGCACCAGCTCTCATAAATTCCTTCAGCTTTTCACTACTCAGATTATCAATGTATTCCTCGTAATCAGAAATTTCGGGGTAAGGCAGATCCTTGATAGCAGCGACGAAAGAGCCTCCAAAATACATATTGAAGGCCCATAGTTTCCAAGTGTTCCGGCATTCAATTTTGTATCTGTCGTATGCTTCGATTATTCCCAAAAACCAGTCAATAATGGGCGCATCGGCATCAATTTCCCTTTTGAGGCAATCGACGAGATACACCATGCTCAGCCATTCAATGAATTCAATCACGGTTCCCCTGAAGTTGATTTTGTCTTTATCCTTGTATGCGCTCTGGACCAGTGATTTGTTGGCGAAGGCTTTATCAACTGTCGGGTCTTCTAAGATCGGGGTTGAGGCTACCGCTTGGATAACATTGTAATACCTGCCATACATCTCATGTATGAGTTTTCTCTCCATTGTCCACCCTCCGGATCAATTTGCAAAAAGATAATTATATACCGTACGTATTAAATGTCAACCAGAAATTGTAGACAGCTAACTGCCGAAAAGAGAACAATAAGCGCCTTTACTGAATTATTGTCTTGACAAAGATTCTTATTGTATAGATAATAGTGTATAGTATTATTTTAACATTATTAAGTGTAGGGGCCACAGCGGATTCGATTAGAGCGCCGATTCCATCGGCAAACGCAGGTGCAAAAGATGAAGGCGGAGAAGAGAACAGAGATCATGAAGACTCTGGAATTTTTAAAAGTAGCAGAGCCGCTCACCATCGGAGCAGCCATCAAAAAACTCTACCAGGAGAATTTTGTCTACAGGAATGAAGCATCAATCATCAACAACGACCGAACCGGTAATGTTAACCCTCCTCTCAAACTACTGATAGCAGGCAGCCAAAATCTTCCGCCAACAGGCAAGACTTTGGCTGCGTAGGTCCCTATAAACCACTCCTTGCCTTTATTGCGGAAAAGCTCTCAGCAATTGCCGCTTTCACGCAGTATCGACCAGGAAACATTTAATATCCTCAACACCATAATAAAAAGATAGGAGGTGTCCCTTATGTCGCGCTGGTGGCATGCTAACGAAATCGCAAAAGAATACAATCGTACTCGCCGCACCATCTACCGCTGGCTTGAAGAAGGATATATCAAAGGCAAAAAGATAAAGAGCAACTGGCTCGTCCCTGACGAAGAGGTCAAAAAGATAATAAGGGACCCCGATGATGACGGGAGCGATCCCAGCTTTAACAAGCCTTCACCAGATTCAACTACGTAGCAATACTCGCCGTTAGCCCCCCAGCCCCCATTTGCAAGGGACTGGGGGGCTTTTTTGTCGAACGTACCACCAAACCTTCGCAACGTTTAGAAAAACTTTTGTGCGACACCCTACGACACCCTACGACAACCTTCCTGGTAACCGCATTATCCTCGTGGGAAAATCTCACATAGAAACACTCTCAAGGAGGACGACATGGACTCACTTGTACACGAAACAAATGGAAGACTGGTTATGCTCGACCTTTGGGGATGCGATTTTGAGACGCTCAATAATTTCGCATCTCTTTCGAGTGAGGCAAAAGTGGCAGCCGAAAAGGCGGGAATGAATGTTCTCGCAATTTCCGTTGTGCCTTTTGTGCCGCAGGGGTACAGCATAGTCTTGACTCTAAGTGAATCACACCTCACTATCCACACCTCTCCCGAACAGGGGTATGCGGCTATCGACGTCTTCACCTGCGGGCACGGAAAACCTCACGTTGCCGCGAACCATTTACTGGCAATTCTCAAACCCGGCCAGATTCTTGCGAAAGTAATCCAAAGAGGGGAGCAGGCTCCGGCAGGCGCAGAGGGCTTTAATGGAAATTTTCAGTCCGGGAGCACCCGCCATGCTTAGTGGCCAACTCACTCGCTTGAGACCTCTGGAAGATAAGGACTTTGCCTACTACTACTCGTGCATGGACAATCCCGACTTGGCCGGAGTTGTCTTGGGAGACGCAGTCCCCTCTCCAAGGGAACTGACCAAGAAGCTGCTTCAAAAACAGGACGACCTCCTCCTTACGGTAGAAACCTTATCGGGTACGCCAGTAGGTTTTTGCTTTCTCCGCAACATGCACCCCATTCACCGCTTTGCCGAGCTTGAACAATTCTTTATCGGAAATCCCAGAGACCGCCGTCGTGGACACGGAGAAGATGCCATCCGGACGCTCACTCGCTACTGCTTTAGCATCCTCGGACTCAATCGAGTCTGGCTCATAACCTATGCTTACAACTTCTCTGCAATACGCTTCTATGAAAAATGCGGTTTCTCGAAAGAAGGCGTGCTCAGACAGATTCAATTCACAGGAAGGGAGTATCATGACGGGGTCACCATGGCCATCTTGCAGCAGGACTGGATTGCTATGCATAAAAGACACCGGTCACCGCACGAACCATCACCGATTGGGGTATCCCGTTGACGGATCAGCAAATCAACCTTTTTCGATCCAAGCAGTCGGACGATTGGGCCACCCCCAAGTGGCTCTACGACCAACTTGACGCGGAATTCCATTTTGACCTCGACCCTTGTCCCCTCAACCCTACCTTTGACGGGCTTAAAATCCCCTGGTGCGGAAACGTGTATGTAAACCCTCCGTACAGCAGGGTCCGCGAATTTCTCGCCAAAGCCCACGAGGAACTTAGGGCCGGACGAGCCCGGACGGTCGTGTTCCTGGTGTTCGCGAACACTGATACGGATTGGTTTCACACCTATGTCTACCATCAGGCTGAGATTCGATTCCTTAGAGGCCGGATCAAATTTGTGGCCCCGGGCAAGAACAACTCCGCCATGCGGCCAAGCATGCTCGTTATCTTCAGAAACAGAATCTCCTAATCACCGAAAAGAACATTCCCAAAACACGGCTGACGAAACATTTTTTGAAAGGTCGTATGACACCGAGGATCATTGTGTTCCATCGTGATATTCACGCCCAGACCGTCCCTGTGGGACAATCTAATCATAAACAGACAGAGGAGGTGCCCATGGAGATTTCAAGAAATGCTTATCCGTACCAGACACTGGCGATTTTCATCGACTACCACAACTTCGAGGCTTCTTTGAGGGACGAGGGCCTGCAGGTAGACCTCTTGCCCTTGAGGGAGTACCTGGCCGGAGGCAGGCAACTGCTGGAGACATTCGTGTTTGTCGGCTTCAACCCCAACAACGCTCACGAAGACGGACAGCTCCATCGGTTCTTGCGAGTGAACGGTTTTCTCGTACGGACTAAGCTGGCCAAGGTAAGGCCTGATGGTTCCTTGAAATGTGATCTCGATATCGAGATGGCTTTGTCTGTGGTCGATTACGTGACTCGGAACAGACTGGACACCGTGCTCCTCGTGACTGGCGACGGGGACTTCTCTCCCCTTGCCTCGTGGCTCCGGATGAGAGGCGTCCGGGTAGAAGTGGCTTCGCTAGAACGCAGTATGTCCCATGAGCTTAAGGAGTCGGCAAACGGCTACATTGACCTCCGTGAAGCCATCGAAGAAATCGAGGCAGGACGGGGAGAACTCATAAGAGAGGAGGTGAGAACCTATGGCAACGGCAATTATTAATGGACGGCGGGTTGACATTCCCTCCACGGCAACGGATGACGATATTCGTCAGGCCGGAGGAATTCGTCCCGAGAGGACCCTCATCAAACGGGAGAGGCACGGGAACTTCGTGATCCAGCGCGGGTCAAGGACGAATGTCAAAGAAGGTGATGTGTTTGTTGATTCACCGAAAAGGATCAAGGGTTAAATCACAACGGAGGGCCGGGCAACCCTGGCCCTCCCCTTAAAGGAGGAGACGTATGGCAGAATTTTTGAATTCGTTGTTCAGAGGATTATTCGGCAGTCCGTCTGAAGCACCCCGGCAGGACACTGCGTTACCCGGAAGACATCCGGTCCGTTCCATCCGGAACGAAAGGCTTCTCAATGAGATCATGATGATCGCCCCGAGATTCAGCCAGAACGGAGGGGTGTACTACGACGAGCACAACTTCGACTGGATCATGATTCCCAAGTACGCCCTGCCGGAACGGTGGGAGGAGAGATGGTGTAAGCTCCTTATTATACCCCCCGCAGGCTATCCGAGCATGCCTCCTATCGGCTTTTATCTCAACCAAAAATTTCACCTCAAAACGGGTGGCCACGACCCTCACAACACCAGCACCGCTTACCATGGGGCACCCGACCTTCTGCATAGTGGCTGGCACTGGTACTGCGTTACCGTGGCAGACGGGCCGGGCGGCTGGCAGCCATCGGTCGATTACCGCGAAAAGGACAATCTCTGGACGTTTCTTAATATGGCCAGAGAAACCCTTACCAACGACTTTTGAAGGAGGCACAAATGAAATACAGGATCATTCTCACCAAAGGCATGGCGGAGGAGTTGAAGAAGCACCTCCTTACAGACCGACGCAAGGAACAGATGGCTGTCACCTTGTGCGGAGTGAACCGCCTCAAGAACGAAACCAGATTACTCGCCAGACACCTCATACTCTTTCCACCCGAGGCGTTCCAAACCCAGTCTTCGGCCTACCTCGAACTGGACCAGGGGGTCCAGCGTCAGATTCTTGGATTGGCCGCAGCGGAAGGGCTGTCGCAGATTGATTGGCACAGTCACCCCGGCGACACATCGTGCATCGGCTTTTCCGGCGTTGACAACCACAATGAAAGTAAGCTCGCGGCCTACCTTCACGAAAAGATCCCCGGTACACTCTACGGGTCCGTGGTAGTGAACCGGAACGTCTTCGACGCCAGGATTTGGCAGGTCGAAAAAGAAAGTATCCAGACAAGACCCGTAGAATCGGTTCGGTGGGGGGACTTCAACGATGCAAGCCCTGTCTCTTCCAGAGGCGCCAGGCCCGAGGCAATCGAGGAACAGTACTCCCGGCAGGTAGCCGCTTTCGGAAGCGTCTTGCAGACGAGGTTGAGGAAATGCAAAATCGGGGTCATCGGGGTTGGCGGTTTGGGAGCGGTCGTTGTAGAAATGCTGTCAAGACTTGGCTCTGACACCTGGATGCTTGTGGACGACGATGTCGTCGAAATCAGCAACCTTAACCGCCTTCCCGGATCGTCCCGCAGAGACGCCTATTACCGGACTTTAAAGGTCAATGTCGCTCAAAGGAATATCACGAAAGCCAATCCTTACGCCGCCATTACGGTTTTGCCTTTAAGTGTCACAAATGAGAGGGTCGTCCAGTCCCTCAAGTCTTGCGACCTTTTGGTTGTAGCCACAGACAACAACAGCAGCCGTCTTATCGCCAATCGCCTCGCCGTGCAATATCTCATTCCCCTTATTCACATCGGCGTCAACATCGACGTGGACGATAACAGGACCATAACCGACATGAGCGGAGAGTACGTGTTTCCGCCTCTAGGCGAGTGGTGCCTTCACTGCGCCGGGATCATTGATGGTCAGATGGCCGGATGGGAATTGGCGGATGAAGGGTTGAGGAGTGTGCTTCGGGAGCGGGGATATGTGAAAGACACACCGGCCCCGGCGGTCTATCATCTGAACACCGTGATGGCCGCCCTCGCGGTGGCGGAGATACACAACTTTGTCTCCTCTTACAAGCCCGTCCGGCGTTACCTTACCTACGATGAACTCAAAGGAGAGCTTCTGCCTCTTGAAGTCTCGAATGAACTTCGCTGCCCGGTGTGCGACAACGAAGAGGGATATCTCGGCCTTGGGGACCTAGAGCCCTTGCCGGATTATACGGGGAGGACAAGAACGATGCCAAGTACCGATGCGTTTGACGGAGACGGAGAGATGCGCATTTTGCCGGTCAACAATCCCGACAATTCCAACGAAGTTGAGCTTGTGGTCAAAGAGGAGACCTTGTGATATTCGAGATGCTCGAAAACGCTGTCATCAGAGGTCTCAATTCTCTCACCTCGCCTAAGCGGGTGAAGAAATCGAGGGAGCCCTCCCGGATACTCATCGGGAGGGCCGCCCACCCTTATCATCCGGAACACTGGGAAGAAATATCGCTCGACGTCGAAAACCTTCTCCGTCACCTGTACTGCTTGGGCGGTACGGGCATGGGTAAGACGAAACTGCTGGAGTTTATTATCCAACGTATAATCCTCGCCCACCACGGTTTTGCCCTTATCGATCCGCACGGCGATCTTACGGAGAACATCATCAATTTTCTCTGTCACAACAAGACTCAATTCGAGATAGACGAATTGGGAGAGCGGGTCATCCTCATTGAACCCTTCGACCGGGAATGGGCCATCGGATTCAACCCCTTGGACTCGGATGAACCATTCGCCGCGTCTCTCGGTCTCGTGGATATCTTCCGCCAATTTTGGGGCGACAGTTATCGGGGACCGAGGATGGACGAGCTTCTCAGGAACAGTCTCGCGACCCTCTCTGAGAACAAGCTGACCCTTCTTGAGACAAGACCTTTACTCACCCATCCAGAATTCAGAGCAAGGCTCGTTAAGAACGTGTCCTTCGGCGAAGTGCGGGATTACTGGAATCATCGGTATAATCCTCTTTCGGAAAAAATGCAGGCCATGTACCGGGAACCCGTGCTCAACAAAATCACCGCATTCATAACGGACCCGACCATTTACCGAATTCTATGCCAGACAGAAAGCACGGTGAATTTCCGTCGGGCCATGGATCAAGGGAAATGGATTCTCCTCAATCTCAGCAAAGGACATCTGGGCGAGAACGTGAGGCTTCTCGGTACCCTGTTTCTTTCCAAGCTCAAACAAGCCGCGTTCTCCAGAATCGATATACCGGAAGAGAGCAGACGTCCGTTCTTCGTCTTTGCCGACGAATTTCAGAGCTTCATGGGGGATGCGGGGACAATTGAAACAGTACTCTCAGAAAGCAGAAAATTCCGTTTGGCCATTTTTATGGCAAATCAGAATTTGGGGCAGATACCTGCGCAGCTGCGATCAGCCATTTTAGGGAATGTTGGAGTGGAAATTTTCTTCCGTCTCTCCAACCAGGACAGCGTTTTAGTCTCTTCGGAAATGAGCCACGGCGACAAGCATCTCATCGAAAAGCGGCTGATCGATTTCAAGGTTGGAGAAGCGTATCTCAAGGTCAAGGGCCAGAAAGCGCGGCTCTTTAAGACTATCCATGTGCCTTCGCTCAGAGTTCCGGAAAGAATGATTGAACCACTGAGGGTAGCCTCTTTCCGGAACTGGGCCGCGCCGGTCAGCAAAGTGGAGGAAGAGATCGCGGAGCGGAGAGGAATGTGGGAAGAGAGCGGGATAGACAACGATTGCTCCCCAAGGGAAACGCAAGGGGCAATTGTAAGGACCGATGATGTTCTTCCTGTCCGCGACTCCTTCGAGGAAGGACAAAGTGAATGGTGAGACCAGAACCAGTAAGTGGCAGAGGACCAAAAATCCGAAGCCCATCTTTCTTCAGGAAAGAGATCAGGAGATAGTCGCCAGGGTCTATGACTTTGGCTTCCTCACCAGGCAACAAATACAGCGCCTCATTGATTTCAACTGTACAACCAGGGCCAACATACGACTCCGGAAGCTTTTTGATCACGGTTACCTTTTAAGGCGATTTCTTCCGGTAGTAAAAGGATCATCTCAGGCTCTGTACTTCCTGGGTCCCAAGGGCATAGACCTTGTCTCGGAAAGAACGGGAATCGATGCGGCTTTAATCAAGAAAAGGCAGGGGAACCATTACGAGCGCAAGGAGTTGTTCCTTGACCATGATCTTCTTCTCAATGATGTGAGGATCGGCGTCTATGATGCTTTGAAGAAATCTCCCGGCACGGAACTTGACCATTGGGTGAATTACACCGATTGTCTTCAGGAGTGGAATGTCCTCAATCCGAAATCGGGCCGCCAAAACAAAGTGGCCCTCAGACCTGACGGATATTTCCGCTACTTCTCTGCAGACAAGCTCTTCGGATGTTTTGTGGAGGTGGACAGATCCACTATGAGCAACAGCCGGTTTCAGTCCAAGGTGAAGCTGTATCTTGAATATATCCGCTCGGGACTCTATCCGGCAAAATTCGGGCTCCAATTCTTCCGGGTTTTGGTAGTGACTGAAACAAGGCAGCGCCTTCTTAATCTCAAGTCAGCCACTGAGCAACTCACCGACAAGGTATTCTGGTTCGCGCTGGCCAACAACCTCGTGGAGGGAAATGTCTTCGAGTCCATCTGGGCGAGACCGGGCAAACCGGGAACCTTCAGTCTGCTGGAGTGAGTCGTGAGATATTGCCCCCGCTGCCATCACTTCAATCCGGGCAATCTCCCGATCTGCCATTTCTGCGGAGCCACCTGGTATGTAAGGCTCTGCCCGAGAGGTCATGAGAATCCCCCAAGCGCCCAATATTGCGGGACATGCGGATCAACGGATTTGAGTGAGACGGCGGGCCGCCGACCATGGCTTTTGATTGCCTTTAAATTATTCCTGTGGCTCCTCGTCGGTCTCTTCGTTTACTCACTAGTCTTTGGCGCTGGCCCCATTTCAGGCAGTCAAATCTTTGCCTATATCTTCTCTCTCGCCTTTCCCCTCTGCCTCCTCCTTGTTGGCCTCTGGCTTCTGCTCTCGCTTCTGCCGAAGTCTGTAGGGCAGTCAGTTCGCAAGCTGATGAGGCATGTGCTGAGGCTGGCTGGCTTGGCAGCATGGGGTTTGTTGAAGCTGATATGGAGGATATTGAAATGACAATGAGTCGGGAGCGCGGCTCTGGTCCTTCGGGGTCCCAAGTCCTTGATTTGAATTATAAATCGGTCGAAACCCATAGTGCAGTCGGAAAACCACCCGTTGCACTATCCGTTGCACTACCTGCACTATCCCGCACAGGATGGCATTGCCGGGAACGGCAACAATGCCCGTCTTTGCGGGCGGGCTGCGCCCGGCTACTATGGAAGAAAGGAAAGGAGGAGGATCATGGAATTCTTGACGGTTGACGAGATTGCACGGATGCTCAAAGCGAGTCGCGAGTTCGTTTACAAAAACAGGAGCCTCTTCGGAGGCATCAAAGTGGGAAGGCTCGTGAGATTTCCAAAAATAATTTTTGAGAAGATAATCGAGGAGGTGATAGGAAGTGGTGGAGAAACACGGCAACAAGTGGAGGTACGATTTTCTGAAGGACGGGACGAGGTACAGAGCGGGAGGATTCAGGAGCAAAGCCGAAGCTATCGAAGCCGAGGCAAGAGCAAGAGCAGGAGCAAAATCGATAAATACGGACTTGCTAAAGCTTATGAACTCAAGGCTGGAGGATATCCAGATTCGGAGGACTAAACTCCATTTCTGGGAAAACAACAAACTATTCAAAGAACTGATGCAGCGTTGGGGGAACCTCCCCAAGATAACCACAGATGATGTGGAAAAATATCTTAACGAAATAGCCAAGAAGTCTAAGCCTATGGCAAACAAATATCTTAGACTAGTCTCCATCCGGAAACCCCCATTTTCGAGCAAGCCCCCGGTCTATTGCCAGGGTGGGCGCTCAGCCGTCCGGTGATTCCGTCATCCCTTTTCGGATTTCACTCCATCGGGCCCGTTTTCCCCAGAGTCAGGGCGTAGCTCACCCTTGTCCCCTTGAGAAAATAGTCTTCTCTCATCATGAGGCCATCCTGATGCGGGCGATGACGAGAAGATTGTAGGAGACGATACTGGAGAGCACGTACCGGGCAAACCCTTCCCATCCTGTCCACGTCGCCCGGTCAAGGCCGAAGGACCGTTTCAATGTGGAGATGCCTGCTTCAATGCCCGCCCGGAAGTTCCTGAGCTTCTTGTAGACCCAGGTGCTCTTTGCCATGTCGAGGATGGAGAGCCCCCTCTTTCTGGCGAAGACGGCATCCTTGATATGGTTCTCCTTCGCATAGGCGAGGTTCTCTTTTGAGGCAAAGCCCCCGTCGGCCGTCACTTGGCGAGGCATCTTCCCGTACCACTCCTTATGCTGCTCAAGGAGGGATTGATACTGGTCGGTATCAGCGGGGTTGCCCGGGACGATGAGACACCCGATGATCATGGTGGAGCGTCCTCCTGTAAGGAACACCTTATGGCCGTACTCGGTATCCCTCCTCCCCTTCACGATGATGTCCGTGTGGTCCTCGAAGAAAGAGACGATCTTCTCGGAGGCGGGGACCTTCTCGTTCTTGAAGACTCTCCGGTCGGTCTGGTCGATGACCTTCCCGAGTATGCCCACGGCGCGTTCAAGTCTCCGGGCAAGCTCGCGGGCAGCGAAGGTGTCCATGAGATTATCGCCCTCGTAGGGGATGAGTTCGGTGATCGCCTCTTCGGCATATCCCTTCACGAGATTCGCATAGTGGAGGAGGTCCTTGTAGGCGCTCTTCCGTGTTCTGTCGTTCTTTGCATTGAGGATCGTCATGAGCTTCTTCTTGGCTACTCTCCTATGGTCACTGTAGGCATACCGGGGCACGGGAGCAAGCTCCTTCCCTTCGGTGAGTAACCGGGTAATGACGCGGATGCCGTCCACGATGAGCGATGAGTCGGTGGGGTGGTGGATGTTGGTCTCCACCGTGGTGGAGTCTACTCTTACCACGCGGCCGGATTCTATCTTCTCCTTTACCGCGTAGCGGTTTACTTCCTGAATGATCGCCTCCCAGGTTTCTTCCCGTATCGCCTTTATGTTCTCCTGAAGGACCGATTTGGAGGGGTACTGTCCCATCTCCAATCTCGCGAAACTGCGGAGTGCGTCGGAGTCTTCCATGTGGAAGGCAAGCTCTTCATACGTCAGTTGGCGGTACTGCTTGAGTATGGCGATCCGGAGCACCTGTTCCGCGGTGAGCCCCTCTCTTCCCGTGTCGGTGCGACAGAAGGAGGTCATATCCCCGAAGACCAGATCCAGAAGGCGGGGATTGGCGTCTATGACCTTTGACATCTCCTGAAGCTCCTTTACAATAGAATGGCGCATCATGGGGGAGAAGAGACCTGTCTGGGGGTTGAATTTCTGGCGCATTCCGGAATCCTTTCTGAAGGCGTTAGGTAATGATATTGCCTTGTTACAACCATATTGTACCTCAGATGAGGGGCGAAACTCCAGGGGAATGTGGGGATTTGGGCAAATATTTCATGGGGTTAGGTTTCCGGATGGAGACTAGACTAATCAAGGCACTCTTTAATCACGGGATAAAGAGAAACTGGTTCATATTTAACCCATGCCACGGCATAGCGCCTTTCGGTATCGAGAAAAGAAAGAAGTATATCCCAACTTTTGAGGACATCGAGAAAGTAATCTCTCTTGCCAAAGAGGAACAGAGGAACTATCTCCTGGTGGTGGCTCTTACAATGGCTAGACCGAAGTTCCCCCTGTGAAATCCCCCCAATATCACTCTATCCCGTTGAAATGACGGGAATAGGGTGATAATCATATCTTCTACTTGTTGCCATGTAATAGTGCATTATGTACTTGACATGTAGGTAAGCTATTTGCTATATATGTTCCATGTACATCGAAAGCATCCCCAACCGCAACTCCCGGCCCGCCATCCTCTTGAGGGAGGCATGGAGGGAAGGCAAAAAGATAAAGAAGAAGACAGTCGCAAACCTCACTGATTGGCCGGAAGAGAAGATCGAGCTCTTGAGGCGTGTATTGAAAGGGGAGTCTCTCGTCTCTCCGAAGGAAGCCTTTAAGGTTGAGCAGTCTCTCCCCCACGGCCATGTGGAGGCCATACTCGGGACAATAAAGAAGCTTGGCCTTGATACGGTCATTGCCTCGAAGCCTGGAAGGGAGAGAGACCTCGTAATCGCCATGATCGTGGAACGCCTCATCCACCCCTCATCGAAATTAGCAACTACGAGGCTCTGGCATACTACTTCGGTGGCGGAGGAACTCTCGGTTGCAGATGCCGATGAGGACGAACTCTATGATGCCCTGGACTGGCTTTTGGCAAGACAGGAGCGGATCGAGAAGAAGCTGGCGAATAAGCACCTTACCGAGGGCTCGCTCGTGCTCTACGATGTGACGAGCAGTTACTACGAGGGCCACACCTGTCCCCTTGCGCAGTTCGGCCATGACCGGGATGAAAAGGGAAAGAGGATCATCGTCTATGGAGTACTCACCGATCACGAAGGCCGACCTGTTGCAGTTACCGTCTATCCGGGGAATACGGGCGATCCCTCTACCATTCCCGACCAGACGGCAAAGCTCAAAGAAAGATTCGGTCTCGATCACCTCGTCCTCGTGGGCGACAGGGGCATGCTTACGGAGACACAGATTACAAAGATAAAGGAGATGCCCGGCATAGGGTGGATATCGGCCCTCAGGTCTTCCGCCATACGCGAGCTTGTGGGACAGGGGAGCATCCAGATGTCCCTCTTCGATACCCAGGACTTTGCGGAAATCACCTCTCCCGAGTATCCGGGGGAAAGGCTCATCGCTTGCTTCAACCCCCTTCTTGCCGAAGAGAGAAAGAGGAAAAGAAACGCGCTCCTCGATGTGACGGAAAAGAAGTTGTCCTCCATTGTACGGGCGGTCGGGAGAAGGACAAGGACGCCTCTTTCCGCAGCGGAGATAGGGAAGAAAGTCGGCGCGGTAGTCAACGATCACAAGATGGCGAAGCACTTTATCCTTACCATCGGAGACGGGTCCTTCTCATTCGCCCGGAACGAGGAGTCAATCACCGAAGAAGAAGCCCTCGACGGGATCTATGTGATCCGTACGAGTGAACCAGCCCTTCCTCCCGCCGATGTGGTACGGAACTACAAGAACCTTGCCCGGGTAGAGCGGGCCTTCAGGACCTTGAAGGGCATCGATCTTCTCGTCCGTCCCATTCACCACCGTACCGAGGATCACGTGCGAGCCCACATCTTTCTCTGCACCCTCGCCTATTACGTAGAGTGGCATATGAGGGAGGCCCTTACGCCGCTGCTCTTCGACGATGAGGAGCTTCCCCTCTCACGAACGACGAGAGACCCGGTAAAGCCCGCGGAGTCATCTTCTTCCGCAAAGAAAAAGAAGACCACCAAGCTCACCCCTGACGGCCTTCCCGTCCAGAGCTTCCGTACCCTCCTTGCCGCACTGGGGACCCGATGCAAAAACCGGTGCAGGATGGTTTTGGACTCCATGGCCCCGGCCTTCACCCTTCTTACTGATCCGACACCTCTCCAGGCCCGCGCCCTTGCCCTCCTCGGACTGTAGCCAGTAACGGGAAATCAATTTCTGCCATAATCATTGGAATATCAAGGTGATGGGTTAATATTGGGCGGGGAACTTCAGGCTAGAGTGAGAGAGATTAACAACCTCAAATGGGAAGATGTTAACCTGGATGAAGGATACCTTGTCCTCAAGACGCGAAAAGCCAAGAACTCTGACGTGGTTTCGAGGAAAATTCCTTTAGTGCCGACTATTAAGAAGATACTCGAATCAATGGATAAGGGAAACGAGTATGTCTTTGTTAACCCTGTTACCAAAACCAGATACGATTACAGGGACAAGTTTCTCCCGAACCTTTGCAGGAAAGCGGAGGTACGGCCTTTCATGTATCACTCACTGAGGCACTACGGAGCATCAAAACTCGCTCACTCTGGCGTACCCTTGACAGACATTCAAGAGCTTCTTGGCCACCAGAGAGCCACTACCACCGATATATACCTTCAGAGCTTGAAAAACAGTCTGAGGGAATCCATTAACAAACTCGACTTCCCCCAAAATTTCCCCCAAGACTAAAAGAAATGCGCCCAGCAGGAATCGAACCTGCAACCTTTGGATTCGAAGTCCAGCACTCTATCCAATTGAGCTATGGGCGCCAACAGGTTAAGAGAGCATACCACAAAACCGCAGAGCGTTGTAGCCCATTCGTGTTTGAAGGCAAGCGCCCGCCTCCCGGTCCTTTTTGAATTCTATCTCGTGAGATATCTTGTCATGAAGTGATTCACGAGGAAACGCACCACATTAAGCTCAAAAAAGGGCACCATCCGTCTCATGCCCCCGATAACCTGATTCGAAGGAATAAAACCCTTTCCGACAGCGCGGCAAAAATGTTTCAGAATTTCATTGTGGATTCTCTTCATCGACGGAGGGGGCAGACTTTGCATAATAAAACGGTATATACGAAGCATTTCTTGAAGATAGAGGTCATCGGCATAATAGCGATGGCACGATGATCCTCCATGGATACGGAGGAAATTGAGCGGTTTTGCCACGTAACCGATGTCCGTGGCGAGGAGCATGCGCAGGTAGAGAAACCAATCACCACAGTACCGCATGTCGGCGTCGGCAAGACCGGCATTGATATAGGCGGTTTTCCGGAATAACACGCTGCTTGCATTATTGATGGTGTTGCTTACGCAGAGATACTTTTCTATTTCGTCCCTGCCGCTGTTGAGATAATCCGAAGTTCTTCTTTTGTCGGCGGAGGAATAGTCGTTTGATATGGATCCTGTAAATTGTCCCTTGTCATCGATGATCAGCGCATCGCAATAGGCAAGGCCGACATGAGGGTTATTTTCCAGAAGGGGGACCATTTTCTCCAGAAAATCAGGAGCGGCCACGTCATCGGACTCCGCGATCCACACATATTCGCCTTCTGCCTGTATGACGCCGCAGTCCCACTGCTTAAACGGGCTGCCGCTGTTGCGCTCATTGATGGAGGCCCTGATGCGGGGGTACTTTGACTTGTAATGACGGATTATGTCCTGACTCCCGTCGGTTGAACAATCGTCTAAGAGGATCATTTCGAAATCCTGCAAAGTCTGGCTGAGAATGCTCTCCAGACGTTGCGGCAGAAAGGGTGCATGGTTGTAACTGGGGACGATAACGGAAACCTTAGGCATGCCGCTCGGAATGTAACCTCCTCCTTATCCTGCCCGAGAGAGATTTCAACAGTTTATAAACCAAAACCGGGTAATCTTTCAGAGGTCGCCGGCGCAACTCCTTCAATGCCTCCCGCCCGTGGTAAAGCATTTGGGCGCCATGATATCTCAATCCTTCCCGGTTCGAGACCAGGGCCTGGTTGAAGATATGAAAGTATTGCGTTTGCGTGCCTCCGAAACTTCTTAAATGTTTTTCTATGGGCTGAATATCGGAACCGCCGAAGTTGAGAATACGGACTTTGTCACTGAAGTACTTGATTACATGCCATATGATCAGCGTGTGTCCTCCTTGCGATCTCAAGAGAGGGTCTCCCCCGCTCAACAAACAATATGCTGATTTTTCATCATACACGACGTAGAATACCGCATGAACGTTCTGCTGCGCGTCTACGGACTTGAAGATCGCCCTTCTCCCTTTCGCCTTGACGGCCTCATCGAGTCTCTCCACATCACTTAAGGGATAGGGAAATTTCTTGTTCTGGCGGCGAAAAGACAGGCAACTGTATGCATACGCCAAGGCAAGGTCATCAGTTTCCTCGACACGTATGTTGTTGCGAACAGCTCTCCTGATGACCTCTCTCTGGTCTTTGGCTATGTTGCGGAAAATATCATCGATGCGGCTTTTTTCGTAATCGAGGATATATGTATAACGGGTCGTCTGAGAATATCCCCGCCACCGGAAAGGAAGCCAGTCCTTGAAATTGTGATGCATGCACATCTGTACCACACGGCCGGCGTCAACCTGATCCAGCAAGGCATTCAGCCACCCTCTCTCCATGGATAACCGTTTTCGCGGCGACTCGTTGCCCGGTTTCCCGTAGAGGACCCCGCCTGTGCGCGTGAGATAAGGCTCATTGATCCTGCCGGCGCCAAAAAAGGGCAAAATGATGCCGGAGGCAATCCGATTATTCTCCGTGACGACGATGATTTTGAAATCACCCCTTGTGACGGCTTCAAGCCACCAGGAATAACAGAACAGATCTCCCTGCGGCGAGTCATTGACGAACTCATCCCAGAGACCGTATTCCGCCTGTGTCAAAAAGGTTGTTTTCACGTGCCGCATCTCCCGTTGCAGCTTCCCTTCTCCCCGCCCGTCCCTTGAGCCGGGCAAGAAGGGCGAACAAAGGCCGCTATCCTTTGAGAAAGAAACTTTCTCCCACGGGATAAGAGTCTTCTGATTCCGCTTTGACGCCAAATAGTCTCCGCATCGATTGCGAACCATTCGCAGCAGACGAAGTCGAGGGGCCAACAAACGTTGAAGGGTCTATTTTTCGCGAGTTTGAACAACATTTTCCGGCCTTTCTTCTTCATTCCCATGGAAAAGCTGCTCTGAGCCATCCGCCGGTAATGAGCGTCATACAGTTTAGGGTAATGCGCAACAAAACCGGCATTCTCCGTCAGAATCCTTTCGTGCAGTTCCAATCTGAGTACATCGAGGCTCCGGTCGGTCAACTGACCGCCTTCGTGGGTGTGAAGCTTAACCAGTACTTCCGGAATGGTCGCAAATTCGAACCTCCGGGCCAGCCTGAACAAGTGCTCCGTATCTTCACAGACCCGAAAACTCTCGTTGTATAAACCAACAGCATGGAGACACTCTTTCCTGATCGTCAAACCAAAACCGTTGCCAATGGTTGTGACCGCAATATATGCTGTTTCTTTGTCCTGAAACTCGGCAGGCCAGATCCTTTCGTTCCACAAAGTTTCCCCGCCCGGGGTATCCTTTACCCGCCGGATTCCGGTCCATGCGAAACCGATGCGGGAATGGGCGGTTTGAAAAAAACCATGCATTTTTTCGAGAAAGGTGGGGAAGTACTCATCATCGTCGTCGAGTATGGAGATCAGGGAGCCCCGGGAAGCCCTGATTCCCGAATTATATGCTGCGGATACCCCTTTGCGGGATGTATGCCGAATAAGAACAATCCGTTGGTCGTGAAATTGCCGCACGACTTCCGCAGTGCCCGTATTGCACGCATCGCCCGAGTCGTCCACTACGACGCACTCGTAGTCCCCGTATGTCTGATCGAGAACGCTGCGGATGGCCCTCTCGAGAAGATGAGGCCTCTTATATGTCGCTATGATGATAGAAAAGGTGGGATGTTTCATTCAGATACCATGGCTCTCCCTGGAACGGAGAGTCCTGTTCATACGAGAAAAAATGGTTCTAACCCCTCTTTGCCCCCAGACCGTTGCCGCATCGACGCCGAACCATTCATAACAGACAAGATCAAGCAAAAAGGAAGGCGAGGGCCTGTTCTTAAACAGTTTCAACAGGATCTTCCGGCCTTTCCTCTTCATCCCCAGCGAGTAGCTATTGAGGGCCAATTGCCGGTAATGGACGTCGTACAGCATAGGGTAGTGCGCGATAAAGTCGGCGTTTTCCATCAGTATCCTTTCATGGAGCTCCAATCTGAGCTCGTCCAAGCCCCGGCCGGTCAGCTGATCGCCTTTATGGCGGTGAAGTTTGACCAGTACTTCCGGAATGGTCGCAAATTCGTACTTTCCGACCAACCTGAACAGATAGTCCGTGTCCTCGCGCACCCGGAAAGCCTCACGATACGGACCGACGGCATCGAGGCATTCCCTTCTCATCATTAAGCCGTAGCCCTTGCCGATGGTAGTCGCGGCGACATATGCCGCCTCATGGGGCCGAATCTTCGCGGGCCATACCTTTTCATACCATAAAACCTCCCCTTCCGGGGTATCGAATACTTTCCGGATCCCGGTCCACGCAAAACCGATGCGGGAATGGGCTGCCTGGAAAAATTGATACATCCTCTCAAGAAAGGCGGGGTAGTATTCATCGTCGTCATCCAACATGGCAATCAGGGAACCCCGGGCGGCATTGATCCCGGTGTTGGATGCGGCGGCCACGCCTTTGTTCCGCTCATGTTCTATCAGACGAATGCGCTCATCGTGAAATTGCTGCACAATTTGTGCTGAACCCCCATGGCCCGCATCGTCTACGACAATACACTCGAAGTCTCTGAAAGTCTGGCCGACGACACTGCAAATCGCCCTCGAAAGAAGATGAGGTCGCTTGTAGGTAGCGATAATTATTGTAAAAAGAGGGTCTTTCACCATGGTCTCGGATTGGTAATAAGGCGCAACGAGAGATAAGCCTGCTTCATCCATTGAAGCACGAGCGGCTCATTTCCCCATGCCCTTCTCAACTTCGTCACGCGTCTGTACGCCTCAGGACAGGTCTTGAACAATTCTTCATGCCGCCGAAAGATGGTCAGGAGCGCGTCTATCCGGTTCCTTCTATTCTTCTTTCTTCTTCCCGAGCGGCAGTCTCCCGGTTTGTCATATGTTCTGTAAAATACCAGATCTTCGGGAATCCTGTAAACTCTTCTTCCCTTCTCCAGTATGGAAAGCCAGAAGTCATAATCTTCCAACCCATGGATGAACTCTTCGGAATAACCGCCCACTGCCTCCCAGTCCGTTTTCCTGAAGAAGGACGTTGAATGAATGACGTTATCTTGAAGCATGGCGGCAAGAGAATAAGGCGGCAGCTCAAATCTTCCCGAACGGGCGCCGAAAAATTGGACCTCGCTGTATATGATGCCGAGATCGGGATCGGCACCGAAGACAGCAAATGCCCTTTCAAGGAAAGAAGGTGCGATCTTATCATCCGCATCGAGATTGAGTATGAGAGGCGCCCTGGCTGCCGCGATTGCGGTGTTGCGGGCCGCAGACGGTCCGCGGTTCGACGTGTGGATAAGGGTAACTCTTTCATGACGCAGATGGTCCAGTCTTTGCCTGGTATCGTCCGTCGATCCATCGTTGACGATGATGACTTCATAATCCGGGAAAGTCTGGGCAAAGACCGACGACAACATCTCCCCTATATAGCGGCCATGGTTGAAGCAGGGGCAAATAATGGATATGGCGGGATTCGTCGGCATCATTTCTGCTGTTCTCGTTCGTGGATGGTCCATGTCGGGGTAAGATACAAGAGGCCCCCATATCGCTGGAGGCTCCGGGTGATCGCGCTGTTGTTGACCATTTTGAATAGGATGCACGGCTCTATGACATCATACGCGTCGTATCGGTAATGGAATATTTCACTCAGCAGCTCCACGTTGATGCGGTATTCTCCGGGATAAAGCCTCAGATCGGCGATATGAAGGGACACGTGGCACGGACGGGAAAGATCGCGCAGGGAAAAACCCGAATCGTTGTCATACATGGTACAGACGCAGTCCCCATTGGATTCGAAAATACTGACGACTATTTTCACTTTCTTGAGGTTTGCGGCGGGTGCGACGAACAGGTGGATGTTGAGGTCGTCGCCAATGGCATAGACCCCTGTCACCTCTCCATGCCGGTTTCTCAGCTCAATTCTTTGAAGGCAAACCTCCTGCGACCCCCTGCGATGTCCGAAATTCGCGGATTCGGCGAACCCTCGTTCGTTTGATGTATTTGATGACCGGTAGGCATCGATTACCTCGTCCGGAGCGCCGATCATCCGCATCCTGCCTTTGTTGATCCATATGCACCGGGAACAAAACTGCCTGACGGCTGCCATATTATGGCTGACAAAGAGGATGGTCCGCCCCTGTCTCGATACCTCATTCATTCTCCCGAGGGATTTGTTTTGAAATTCGGCGTCTCCCACGGACAATACCTCATCGATTAACAAAATCTCCGGGTCAAGGTGAGCCGCCACAGAAAAGGCCAGCCTCGCCCACATCCCGGTAGAATAATGTTTGACCGGCATGTCAAGAAAAGTCCCGACTCCGGAAAACTCGGTGATTTCCTCGAATCTATTCAGAATCTCCCGTCTGGATAAACCCAGGATGGCGCCATTGAGGAAAATATTTTCCCGGCCCGTCAATTCCGGATGAAATCCTGTTCCCACTTCGAGCAGGCTGGCCACCCTGCCCCGCACCAGAATACTCCCTTTAGTCGGCGGTGTGATTTTGGCGATTATTTTCAGAAGCGTTGTTTTCCCCGCTCCGTTTTCTCCGATGATCCCCCACTTGTCGCCCGGGAATATGTCAAACGAAAGGTCGTCGAGAGCCCAGAATTCCTGCATATCGTGACCTCTCCTGAAGCAGGCGGTAAGGCTCTCCCGTAGCGTTCGATAGGGAGAACGATTCTTCTGGACGCTATATTTCTTGGAGACGGACTTTATTTCAAGGATCGGCTTCACAGAATATCCGCACAATCGATCTCGTTCCTATTGAACGCGACCAGGCCGACCAGAAGTATCAAAAAGGATGACGCCAGCCCCATTGTGCTGAATTGCCAGTTGACCGCTTCAATGGAAATGGCGGCCCTTCCCAGGTGAACGGCTGCCGCGACCGGGTTCAGCGAGAGAAGAAAGGCGAGTGTCCCGGATTTGACGACGGACAGGGGAAATATGACCGGCGTGGCGAAAAAAAGAAATTGCAGCAGAAAGGGAATGACATGTCTCACATCCCGATAGCGGATGTTCAACGCCGCGAGGATGAGCCCGCATCCCAGCGTCGAAAAAAGGACGACAGCCAGGCAGAGAGGGGAAAGCAAAAGAAATGTCGGGATGTTTACCCTGATGTCATAAAAAACCAGCAGCGCCAGACAGAAAAAGAGGGCGATAAAGAAATCGACCAGGGACACCAGAATGGCCGCCGTAGGAACGATGATGCGCGGGAAATAGACCTTTTTGATCGTATTAGCCTGGTTGACCATGCTGTTGCCTGCATTACTTACCCCGGAGGCGAAAAAACCCCAGAGGATGAGCCCGGAATAGACAAAGACCGGATAGGGAGTACCCGTGTCTATGTGAATGACCCGCTTCCAGAAGAGGGTAAACAGCATCATCAATGCCAGAGGTTGCAGGAGCGCCCAGCCTGCGCCGATCAGGGTCTGCTTGTATTTCACTTTCACGTCGCGCCAGGCGAGAAACCAGAAAAGCTCCCTGTAGTGCCACAACTCGCGGACCTTGAAGCGCCACCAGTCGGGATAAGTTATCTCATATTCAGTCATATTCAAAGCGCGATTCCATTTCACAATTTGGTGCGCGAGGGGGAGAGAACACAGCTTTCTTTTGAAAATACCTTTTATCCGCATGTGTATCCCAATCGAAGTGTCCCGCCTTTCTAAGCTTCAGTGAAAGGGTTGCAAGGAGAATGAGGCATCTTTCTTGTATTGTCCTCAACACGGGATATTTATTCTTCAGAGATGTTTTTAATCTTCGTGCCTTTTGGAAATGATGATAATAGCTGCTCGTAGCGTCCTCACGAATAGTGCTCTTGAAAAGAGCTTCGTCGATGGTGACTATGGAGGGAGTGACTACGCGCAGCTTTACGCCCATCGCCGGTGAATGACCCGTGAGCATATCCATGGGCATCCTCAATGGGTAAGCATGTCGAAGCAGTTTGATCGCAGCGGGTTTCTTGATGATATACCCGAATGTTCCATAGGGACACTCAATAGGTTTCGCAATATGGTAGCGGGAAAATACATTCTCTCTATCTGATGAGCATTCGACTCCGCGGGAAAAATCGTGACATTGACCGGAGTGTCCGAGCAGCAACAGCTCATAGTCCGGTCTTTCAAAGAACCACCTGTTTTTCAACAACATCCCCAGGTCTTCCTCAAGAATGACGTCATCCTCGAAAACGCACGCCCCTTCGATATCTTCGTCGATCATCTTTTTGTATACTGTGAGATGGCTCAGAAGACATCCTATTTCTCCTCTCATAAGCCGCCTGGCATTGAGAGAAGACCAGGGAGGAAAGCTGTCTCCACCGCAGGCTTCTATTTCTTGATCGGACATCTCCTGCCCGTCAATTGCATCAATGAATTCGTGGGCGACATTAAGCCTGTCGAGTTGCCTCACAATATGCTTCTTTCTGTCTTGAGACCTTTTCATATTTATGACAAATACTTTGATGATAAGACCTCCGCAAGACGCATATCTATTTTGCTTTTCCCCCCGGGTGTCGAATCACATTAGAAAGAGTTATGACGGAAGGTTTGCAGTCTTTGAAACGCTTATGATACCGGTTCGTGACATGAATATTATAGTAGCAGTATGTCCGAGATATTGTCAATAGCTGTGGATAGGGCTTTTCAAAGCAATTCCGGGCCTCACCGTCGCAAAGGTTGATTCCATGGGATTGGTGGTCCCTATGTGCACCCGGTGTTGGGCCGGGAAGTCATAGAAGGCGAAGCGCACGACCTCCGGTCCGGCGAAGATAGGGAGGGTGGCGTTGCCGCCGACCGGGCAACAGCTACGTTCTTCGGTCGGCGGCAACGCCGGGGGGGAAGGTACTCTCAGTTCGACATAAACACTCCCGGCAGATAAAGTATCAGCTGCGGGAATATGAAGAAGAGTATGATGCAGATGATAAGGGAGATGAGGAACGGGTAGACGCCCGAGTAGATGATACTCATAGGCACCTTCGTGATGTTCTTCACCACGAATACGCACATGGCGACGGGAGGGATCACGGAGCCCACGCAGACGGTGAGGGAGACCATGATGCATGCCCATATGGGGTCGTACCCCATGGAGAGTATGGCGGGGAAGAATATGGGTGTGGCGAGAATCATGAACGCGAGGTCGTCGATGAACGACCCTCCTACGAGGTAGACGATAAAGATGATGCTCATGATGATGTGGCGGTTAAGGGGAAGAGTCACTACCCACTGGGCCACGATGTCCGGTATGTTCGTCACTGCCACGAAGTGACCGAGCACGCTGGAGGATGCCACGATGAGGAGCACCATGCAGGAAGTCCGTAACGCCTCCAGGATGGAGCGCTTGAGGCCCTGGAAGTTGATGTCCTTTTTGACGAGGCAGAGGAGAAGGACTGCGAAGGTCCCCACGCTGCCTGCTTCGGTAGGGGTGAAGAAGCCTTTCATAAGGCCCCCGATCATGACGCAGAAGATCACGATGGGCCAGATGACGGCGGGCAGGGTCGCCACTCTCTCCTTCCATGAAAAAGGTTCGCATGCGGGCCCTATGGTGGGGTTTATCCGCGCCCACCCGAAGATGACCACGAGAAAGAAGAAGGCGAGCATGAGACCGGGGATCACGCCTGCCATGAAGAGCTTCCCTATGGACTGCTGGGTGATGATCCCGAGTATGATGAGGATGACGCTCGGGGGGATGAGCACGCCTAAGGTACCCACGGTGGCCACGATGCCTGTTGAGAGTTTCTTGCTGTAGTTGAAGCGGTCCATCTCGGGGACCGCGACGCTTGCGAAGGTGGCGCAGGTGGCGACCTGGGAGCCGCATATGGCTTTAAAGACCGTGGCCCCTGCCACGGTGGCCATGGCAAGGCCTCCGGGGATGTGACCCAGGAACCTGTGGGCACTGTCATAGAGTCTCTTCGCGATACCCGCGTTGAATGCGATCTGTCCCATAAGGACAAAGAGGGGCACCACGGTGAGGCTGTATGATTCGAGGGCATCGTAGAAGTCATTTGCCAGTATGTTCATGGCAGGGCCGGGGCCGACCACGATCGCATAGCCCGCAACCCCGATGATCGCCATGGCAAAGGCGAGTTCGATACCCGTCAGGAACAATCCCAACAGGACAACTATTCCGACTATTCCGACAGTTATTTCATCCATTTTCTTTCTCCACGATGAATATCTTGAAAATATCGCTTATAAGTGCGAAGCATTCGATAAAGAAGCAGAATGCCAGACCAAATGAAGCAGGGAAATAGGGTATGTGGAGAGTCAGGGAGACCTCGCCGGTTTTGTACAGGTGGATCCCTTTCCGGTAAAGGAAGAAGGAGAGAAGGGCAAAAAGGATTATCCCCATGAGTCTCGTGACGATGAAGAATGTGTTCTTCACTGCAGGGGAACGGTTCTCGATAAGGAAGTCAACCGCCACGTGCCCTTTTCCCCATGTGGTCTGGGGCACGGCGAACCCGACGACTATGGCGCCCGAGACGGCAACCAGTTCGTAGGTCCCGAGTATAGCGGTGCCGAACATGCGGAGCACCACGTCCGCCACGGTGAGCATCAGCATAAAGAAAAGCACGACCCCCGCAAGTCCGTTCATCCAACTGCATATCCTCTTGAACACCGCAACAAATGCGCTCATTAAACCTCCTGGAAGAGGCGCCGGGGAATACTCCCCGGCGCTCTTGTTTTTACTTGCTGTTCTTCTTTATGAATTCGCGGGCGAACTTGAGCACCTCGTCGCCGGGAAGGTTCTTCGCCTTCATGTTCTTTACGTACTCCTCGAAGAGAGGCTGCGCCTTTGCGGCCCAGCGGGCGTCTTCTTCCTTGGAGAGTTTGATGATTTTGTTGCCCCTCTTGAGGGAGAAGGCTTTGCCCGACTCATCGATGGCCTCCCACACGCGTGCTTCCTTCTCTATCCACTCCTGGTTGATCTGTTCGATGATCTTCTGGTTCTCCGGAGAGATGCTGTTCCATTTGTCCTTGTTCATGGCAACGATAAAGGTAGCCGTGTACGCGCTGCCGTGGTTCTCGGTCGTATACTTGATTACCTCGCCGAGCTTCCAGCCTTCGAGGGCCTCGTACGGGCAGAGGAGACCGTCGGCGACACCCTTTGAAAGGGCGTCATAGGCATCGCCCATGGGCATGGCCACAGGGGTGCCGCCCAGGAGGGACATGAATTTCGCGTTTGAGCCGAAGGTCCTCATCTTCATGCCCTTCAGGTCTTCGAGTTTGTTGACGGGCTTTCTCGAATGGAGGATGCCCGGGGTCTGGGCGTGGAAGAACATGACCTTTACGTCATTGAACTCTTTCGGTTTGAACTTCTGGTAGTATGCGTTCACCAGGTGGGTCGATACGTTGCCGTTCGGATATCCGAGAGGATAGTCGAGGACCTCGGTGAGGGGAAATTTACCCATGGTGTAGCCAAGAACGATATTACCCAGGTCTACCACGCCCTGGACCACACTGTCATAAGTCTGGGCAGGAGGGGTAAGGGTCGCGCCCGCATACTGGCGGACCTTTATCTTTCCGTTCGTCCTCTTTTCCACTTCCTTACACCAGTCCGCAGTGACTACCGCGAGCTTGTGGGTGGGAGGAAAGAAGGTGGAGAACCTTAAGGAAATGGCCTTCTCCTGGGCATAGCCCGATGAAGCCGCCATAACCATTACCGCGAAACAGAAGACTGCGAATACACTGATGGTGCTGGAACGTCTCATAATACCCCCTTTGTTTAGTTGGATTGGTTTTTGCTTCTTACGCAGGATTACAAGATGGAGCTCTCCTTATTACCATTCATAGAGTCTCCGGTAAAGCCTTCCCCGGCTTATGCCGAGAAGTTTCGCCGCAAGACTTTTGTTTCCTTCTGTAACTCCCAGAATGTCCCTTATGTACTGCCTTTCGGCGTCTTCGAGGAGGACATTCCCTCCGTGGGTTGCCCGTTCCTGTTCCACACGTTTACACGGCCTGGTCTCAAGGACGTGGAAAGGCAGCTTGTCAACGCCTATTTCCCATTCTCCTTCGGAAAGGAGGACCGCCCTTTCGAGGACGTGTACAAGCTCTCTCACATTGCCCGGCCACGGATAGTCCGTCAATCGGTCGAGGGCCCGGGACGAAAGGCTCTTTATCGGACCTCCCCTCGAAATCTCCGACAGGAAGTAGTCCGCGAGGAGGGGAATGTCCTTTTTCCTTTCCCGAAGCGGAGGGATGCGGATGATAAAGGCGCTCAGCCTGTAAAACAAGTCCGCCCTGAAGGTTTTCCTCCCTGATTCCTCCTCCAGGTCCTTGTTGGTGGCCGACACTATCCGTACATCGACCCTTATCTCCCGCGTATCCCCGAGCTTCCTGAAGGTCCCTGTCTCTATGACCCTAAGCAGCTTGGCCTGCACCGACGGGTGCATGTCTCCCACTTCGTCTATAAAGAATGTGCCATGGTGCGCAGTCTCGAGAAGACCCGTCTTGTCGGATTCAGCCCCGGTGAAAGCCCCTTTCTTGTGGCCGAAGAGCTCGCTTTCCAGGATGTTTTCCGGCAGGGTGCTTGCGTTGACGGTGACGAATGGCCCCCCGCACCGGTCGCTCGCCCGGTGGACGGCCCGAGCCGCCAACTCTTTCCCCGATCCTGTTTCTCCGAGGATGAGCACGGGCGTATCCGAGGGAGCGACCAGGGATATCTGTTTCCTGAGGTCCCGGATCTGCCTCGACTTGCCGACAAACCGGTCGTCCACGGCTGAAGCCGCCCTTCCCTCCCCTGCGGCGCGCCTCACGTTCCTGCCCCTGTATTTCGTTTCGCAGACTTTGAATACCGTATTCAAGAGGAGGGATACATGGACCGGTTTTACGAGGCAGTCGTAAGCCCCTAGTTTCATGGAGCTTACCGCAGCGTCCACGGAGGCGCCGCCGATAATCATGATCACTTCCACGAGAGGATGGGAGGCCTTCACCCTATGAAGAAGGTCCACGCCATCCATATCGGGAAGGGCAAGGTCAAGGATAGCTATGTCCACCTTTTCCCGCCGGAGGAACTGAAGGGCGTCGGAACCCGTACTCGCGGTAAAAAGACGGTACCGGTCCCCGGCGAGGTCGGTCCGCACCCTTTCGGCCAACCCGGTTTCATTATCGACTATGAGGATGGAAATCACTCTTTCTCCACCTGTCCCCTGTTTCTAAGGTTGCAAAGACTGCGAAAAACTAGCCCCCGTGCGCCTGTTTCAGCTCTATCGAGGGATACCGTTGGTCCGCTCTCACCATTCCGGCGAGGAGCGTCACCACCGGTCCTATGACAGGGTCGTCTTCGAATGACCTCGTGAAGGAGTCGAGCTTCCGTTCCTTTTCGGACATGTCCATCGTCCGGTCCAGGAGAAAAAATCTCTCCGCTTCTTTTGTGGTCACCTTTTTGGAAAGGCCCTGCACGATCTTTTTGTATGCGGGGTGTGCCTGAATTCTCTTCGTCTGCCACGGGCGGAAGCGCCTCTCTTCATCGCTCAAGCGGGTAAGCAATGGTCCGGGGCCGGGAAGTTCAGCCTCATAGTTCTCCACGAACTCCGCGCCGCACTCTGTGAGCATCCATCCCGTTTCCAAGGACCCCGTGACGAGTTTCCTGTGGTCTTCGTTTGCGGTCAGGCATTTCAAGACCATGGGCATGTCGATCTGGTCGGGATGCCTCTGCCAACTGAATCTGCCGGGGGCAAGGCCCCGCGCCGCAACCGCTATGTCCTCCCCATGTGCAAACCGCCCTTCGCCGCCGGCAAAATAGACGGCAAACACCACCACGTCGGTATCAGAAAGATCTTTCCATTCCATTGCGCCCTCCTGTAAGATAATCCTTGCCCGCCTGAGCCGGGCAAGGGAATTCCCCATCCGGACTTCTCTACAAACTTCTCACACCTATACGTTGATGCCGAGACTGCGCGCGATAATGAGCTTCATGATCTCCGTAGTGCCCGCAAAGATCGAAAGGGCCCTGGAGTCACGATATAAACGGCAAATCCTATACTCCTCCATATAACCGTAGCCTCCGTGCAACTGGAGGGCCTGGTAGGCGACCCTGTTGACCATTTCCCCTGCGTATGCCTTGGCCATGGACACCTTTGTGTTGATATTTTCTCCCTTCATGAACTCTTCCACCAGGGTGCTGAGGAAATTCCGGCCCATCTCCACGTCGATAGCCATTTCCGCGAGCTTGAAGGCATTGTGCTGATGGCAGGCCACGGGCTTTCCGAAAACCTCCCGGACCTGGGAATACTTGAGCCCTTCTTTGAAGCATTCCTCCGCAAGGGTCTGGCATTTCACCACCACCTCGAGCCTCTCCCGGGCGAGTTTTTCCATCATGTACTTGAATCCCATCCCCTTTTCGCCGAGGAGGTTCCCCACGGGCACCCTCACATCCTCGAAGCTAAGCTCCGCCGTATCCTGCATGTGGTATCCCATCTTTTCGAGTCTGCGGCCCCTGATGAGGCCGGGTGTATCCCCTTCCACCACGATAAGACTGATGCTCTTGCCCGGCATGGCGTCCGGGGTCTTGCAGGCGACGATTATGATGTCCGCCACCATGCCGTTGGTAATGAAGGTCTTGGCCCCGTTGATGACAAAATGGTCTCCATCCCTTATGGCCTTGGTCCGTAAAGACCCGAGGTCCGAACCCGCGTCCGGCTCCGTAAGGGCAATGGCGCATATGGCCTCGCCCGTGGTGGTTTTCGGCAGCAGCCTACGCTTGAGGTCTTCCGTACCGTAGGAGTAAAGGTAGGGGGTTGCCACATCACTGTGAAGGGGCACGCCCACGCCGAAACCGTCGCCCCGGATCAGTTCCTCGTTGATCATGACGAGGGAGTAGGTAATGTCCACCCCCAGTCCGCCGTACTCTTCCGGAAGCCAGGGACACAAGAAACCCTGGGACCCCATCTTCTTCCATATTTCCCGGGGGACTGCCCGGTCATGTTCCCACTCCTCGAGATGGGGGGTAATCTCACGGGCCACAAATTTTCTGAATACCTGCCTAAAATCTTTAAGCTCCTGGCTGTCCTCAAATAAAGGCATGCTCTTTTCCTCCCTTGAGCGAAATATGGTGTTTCTCCTTCGTTATTTGACTGACCGGCCGGTCATACCCATGCTCACCTGCGTTATCGACAACCCACCCGAACCGACGGGCCAACCCTCATTAATGACTGACCGGCCGGTCAATGCAGAAGTGGGAAAAGCGTTTTTCCGCCTTATCCTCTTACCTCTCTTTCGGGACCGGCTTGTGCCTGCTTCCTCGCCGACCCTTTGGGAAGGCGCTCATCCGCTACTTCCATGCCTCTCAAAATGGCGTCGCGGAAAGCCCTCGTGTACGTCTTGTTGGCTTCCGGGGGCGGGCACTCCACATACCACTGGAGGAGCATCCCGGTCAGAGTGGCCAGGATGATGCCGGCGTGGATGCGGGTGTCGATATTCTCTCCAATGAGTCCCTCCTTCTTACCCTCTTCGAGGAAGGTTTCCACGTAAGCGCTGTACCTGCGCTGGATGTCTTTCATCTTTCTTTCCGTATCGGAGCAATTCCCTATGATCTCTCCGAGCAGGGTATGCCATACCAGCATAAGCTCCCGGTGGTCCCGCCCGAACTCGGTGGTGTATCTGTAGAAAACCCTGAACCTTTCAAGAAAATCTCCCTTGCACTTGCCCACTTCTTCGATAACGCCGTCGAGAAACTCGACCGAATATTTGTCCAGGATGCTCCCCAGTATCTCGTCTTTGCTTTTGAAGTGACAGTATACGGTACCCTTGGCTATGCCCACGGCCCGCGCGAGGTCTATCACGGATGTTCCCACGAAGCCTTTCGCGAGAAATTGCCTTATGCTCGTATCTATGATGGCGTCCCTTACGGTATCGTCTTTCTTCTTGCTCATAGCTTTCCTCTTCACTTTGACCACCAACCTATGACCGGCCGGTCAGTCAAATAAAAGTGATGATACTACACCCCAATTTCGCATGTCAACAAAAAAATGAGTCTCCCCTTCTCTTTCTTCCACCCGCCAGCCGGCCGGGGGCTTGCGTCCCGGCCCGGAGGGGAACTATATTTCATGTGTAGAGCCCAAACAAGGAGGCGGAAGATGATGAAAACCCTCGTGTGCGCATTAATTGTTGTTTTCACCTTCGCCGGAATCTCATGTACCACGTCGAATTACAACACCCAGTCGGGGGCTGCCATAGGGGCAGGCCTGGGCGCGATCGCGGGGCAGGCTATAGGCCGCAATACCGCGGGCACCTTGATAGGTCTCGCCGGGGGCGCCCTCGTGGGGGCCATCGTGGGAAATGCGGTGGACCAGAACGAGATGAACAGGAGGCTGGAGTGGGAAAGGCAGAGGCGGGCCTACGCCTACCCGAGCGGCCGGCAGGAAGCGCCTCCCGGACAGTGGGTAGAGGTGCCGGGCCAATGGGTGGGAGGAAGATGGGTGCCTGCCCACAGGGCATGGGTTCCCGTGAACCCTTGACGGGTTTGCCGGGATGCGACCCGGCGCGGGTCACCCGCCGCCCCGTCGCGACACGGGCGCAAGCGCCGCGATAACTCAGGAGGTAGGATGATGAAGAAGACAATTGCCTTATCACTCTCAATGGTTCTCGTACTGTGCGGCGTGTCGGCGGTCATGGTGTGGGCCGATGACGCCCCCATGGGCACCAAAGTGTTCGACGAGAAGGGGTTCGGGTATGCCATACAATACCCCGACAATTGGCTTTATTACACCCAGCAGGCCCATACCGCGGTCTTTATCGGAAAGGGGCCGGGAGACAGGAGCCTGCCCACGGTAATGATAAAGAGCCTCTTCTCGGACAAGGCGGGCGGCACTTTCAAGGACGTGGACAGCGTGATCGCGGACCTGGAGAAACAGTTACGAGCCGCGGAGCAAGCCATAGTCTTTAACCCCGAGCCTTTCGTCTACGCAAGGGACGGCCTCAACCTGAAAGGAAAGCAGGTCGTGACGGAATACACCCTCAAGGACGAGAAATTCAAGGAATGGGCGTTGGTCCTGCCCCGCCTCAACGGGGAGGCCTTCTTTGTGTGGGCCTATACGGCCCCCCGGAAGGCCTATGACGAGTACCTCCCCGTGGCGAAAGCCATGTTCCACTCATGGGTCATCAAGGATTAGACCCCTCCTGCCTCTCACGAGGCGTTCTCTGTATCAGGGCGCCCGCGGGCCCGTGTCCGCGGGCGTTCATTTTTGTCCCCCCTGCCGGGCATCCTGAAACCGCCGGAGCAGCGCCTTTACGTCCTCTGTCTTGAAGATATCGAGGTCGGCGAGGGTTGCCGCCTTTGCGCGGAAGGACGCTTTGTCGGGAGACTCGTCTACTGCCAGTCCTGCTTCTTTCAGCTTATGAAGGAAATCTGCCTCGCTCGCGCGGCTCCACCTCCGCTCATAACGCGCCGCTTCCTTCATGGACACTTCGATAAGGGCCCGGTCCCATGCGGGAAGATTCCGGAACCATCGCAGGTTCGCCACCGCGATGTGGGAAGAATAGACGTGGCCCGTAAGGCTCAGGTACTTCTGCCCTTTATAAAACCGGTTCGACCATATGGCGGAAAAGGGGTTCTCCTGGCCGTCTATCGCCCCCGCCTCCAGCCCCTTCTCCACCGCTTCCAGGGACCCTATGGGCAAGACCCTCGCACCGAAAACCTGCCATAGTGCCTCGTGAAGAGACGATTCCATGACACGTATCCGAAGCCCTTTCACGTCCTCCACGGTATGGACCGGTCTCCTGCTGTTGGTCAGGTGACGGAAACCGTTTTCCGAGAAGGCGAGACCTTTGAACCCCGCCTTTTCGAGCCGCCCGAGCATCTCCGCACCCAGGGGGCCTTCGAGCGCCGCGTCCGCCTGCTGGTACGTGTCAAAAAGATAGGGATAGTCGATCACCTTGATCTCCGGCACAAACTCGTCAAAGGGGCCCGACGTGACAATGCCCATCTCGATGCCGCCCCTCTGGATAAGCTTCAATATGTCGGTTTCCGTTCCCAGGGAACCGCTGTCACGGATCGTTACACGAAGGGAGGACTTGCTTTCCAGAAGACGTTTGAAATATTCCGCCGCCACGTTCTGGGCCGCCCCCGGTCTCGTGACCACGCCGAGTCTGATCGTTTCCTCAGCCGGCGCGGCGGATACCCCGAAAAACGACGCAACCACGGCCAGCGCGATAACCAGTTTACCGACTCGCATGGAATACCTCCTCACAAAGTGATATAAATAGGAAAGAATAACAAGAGGGCTCGGAATAGTCCACCGAAAAACCCGGAGACAGGGTACATAGCAGGGGAAGCGCGGTGGTGGTACATCAATTGCAGGTATTCTGTTGAACGCGGCAGGCGATTCCCGCGACAAGGCGGGATTTCGCGCCCATACCCGACACGACTGAAGGCGAGGAATTGGGTCTTTCATTACAGGAATCTTTTCAGATACTCGGGGTCCCGGAAGACGCCTCCCCCGAAGAGGTGAGGCAGGCATACAGGGACCTGGCCGTGGTCTGGCATCCCGACCGTTTTTCCGGCAACCCCCGCCTGGAGGCCAGGGCAACGGAGATGCTGAAGCAAATCAACGCGGCCTACGGAATGGTGAAGGCCTTCCATGAGTCCCGACGGGAAACGGGAACTGTGGAAGCACACCCCGACCCTCCCCGGACCGGGCCCGAAGATGCCGGCGCCGATACCTCCTGTAATGAGCCTGTGAGGGAGCGCCGAAGGTCCGTGTCCCCATTCCTTGCCATTGCCCTCGGGCTGGCCCTCGCCCTTTCTCTCGGCGCTTTCCTTTACGCGGGATTCAAGGAGAGACGGCCCCAGGCCCCGGTGACCGTCTCTTTACCCCGGGAGCCCGCCGTAACGGCTGAATCGCCCCCACGGGAGACAGGGTCACCTAAACCTTCGGCCCGTACAAAGCAGGCCGTGGTGAAACCGCGCCCTTCCGACAAAAAGCCCCTGTCCCCGGAAAGGTCCTTCACCCTGGGGTCGTCAAAGGACGAGGTGCTCGCCGTGGAAGGGGCCCCTGCCCACGTATCCGAGAACAGGTGGGGCTATGGTTCCTCCTATGTAGACTTCGTGAAGGGACGGGTAAGCGGATGGTACAGCAGTTCCCTGGACCCGCTCCGGGTGAAGATGACCGCTTCCGGAGAGGCGGGGGGAACGCACTTTACCGCGGGTTCGACAAAAGACATGGTCCTTGCAATTGAAGGCACCCCTATGCGCATTTCGGGAAACAGGTGGAGCTACGGTTTTTCATATGTAGACTTCGTGAAGGGACGGGTAAGCGGATGGTACAGCAGTTCCCTGGACCCGCTCCGGGTGAAGATGACCGCTTCGAAGGATACAGGGGCAAAATCCTTCACCCTGGGGTCATCAAAGGACGAGGTGCTCGCCGCGCAAGGCACGCCCACCAGGCTCTCCGAGGAGCGGTGGAGCTACGGCTACTCTTACGTCGATTTCGAAAAGAACAGGGTGGTCCGCTGGTACAACAGCGAACGAGATCCCCTCTTCGTCGGCCCCGAGCCGGGTCAGGACCGGTAACGGACGCGGCGGACCCGTGTTCGCCGCCCCCCTGTCAATCTCACGAAGCCCGCCTTATATTTCAGGTAACGATCATACCGATTACCAAAAACAGGAGGCAGCCATGATATCGGATAACGTGAGAGACGCCATGAACGAACAAATCAAATTCGAACTTGAATCCTATTACATCTACCTCTCCATGACGGCCTATTTCCATGCCCGGAACCTGGACGGCATGGCCCACTGGATGCGATGCCAGGCACACGAGGAGATGATTCACGCCATGAAGTTCTTCGACCATATCCTGGACCGCGCCGGAACGGTCCGACTCCTCGACCTCAGACAGTTGAAGACGGAATGGGACTCCCCCCTGGAGGCATGGAAGGACGCCTACGAACACGAGAAATTCATCACCGCGAAGATCCATGGGATCATCAAGATAGCCCGGGAAGAAGACGACTTCGCCTCCGATACGATCCTCAACTGGTTCTCCAAAGAGCAGATCGAGGAGGAGCAGAACACGGATAAAGTGGCGAGACAGCTCGAAATGGTGGGGGACGACAAGCACGCCCTCCTCATGCTCGACCGCGAACTCGGCACGAGGGTTTTCACCGCGGGCTCACCCCTCGACCCCCTCGCGTACAACCTGATAAATTAGGCGGGAAACATGTTGCCTGTGAAGAGGGTCCTGGTCGCGTACTTCAGCGCGGACGGTAATACGGAGACCATGGCGGAGTATATCGCCGAGGGAGTGCGGATCGGCGGGGCCGACGCGGACGTGAGAAAGATGACAGACATCGAAGGACCGGTCGACCTCCTGGGCTACGACGGTTATGTCTTCGGCTGCCCCACGTACCACCTCAGTGTGCCCGAGGAGATGAGAAGGCTGCTCCTCATTGCCCTCGACACGGGTCTCGCCGGGAAGGCGGGAGGGGCGTTCAGTTCGAGCGCCCACCCGGGTGGCCGTGAGTCCGGGGCCGCGGGGCTCGTCTTCGACGAGATGGAGTCCGGCCTCGCCCTGAAGATGACGGACCTCGGCCCTTTCAACCTGAAGGAGGACCTCTTCGACCATCCCGATGGGATGAGCGCCTGCCACGATTACGGCAAGGCCATAGCGGAGATGCTCTGAGGACGGACGGCCCCCTTCCTAGCCGATATTATACTTCCTGATCTTGGAGATCAGGTTGACCCGTGATATCCCGAGGATCTGGGCGGCCTTCGTCCTGTTGCCCTTCGTATATCCCATGATCCGGGCGATGTGGTCTTTCTCCATATCCTCGAGGGACTTGAGGGGCGCGTCCATAAGCCCTCCCTCTAAGGAGGGGGTGCTTTCGAGAAAGTAATTGGGCAGGGATTTCTTCCGCACCTCGTTCGTCGACTCGATGATCACGGCGCTGTTGATGATGTTCATAAGCTCCCGTACATTCCCCGGGTAGTCATAGCGGGTCAGAAGTTTCATGGCGGCATCGGAAATCTTTTCGATCTTCTTGTTGTTCAGTTCACAGAATTTCCTCAGGAAGTGGTGGGAAAGGAGAGGGATATCCCCTTTTCTGTCCCTGAGAGGGGGGAGGAAGACGGAGTTCATGTTGAGACGGTAAAACAGGTCCTTCCGAAAATTTCCCTTCTTTATCTCCTCGTGGAGGTTCTTGTTGGTGGCGGCGATGATCCTCACGTCGACCTTCAGGTTCTTGGTGGACCCCAGACGGAAAAACTCCCCTTCCTGGAGGACCCTCAGGAGCTTGACCTGTATGGGAAGGGCCAGTTCCCCTATTTCATCGAGAAAGAGGGTGCCCTTGTTCGCCTCTTCAACAAAGCCCCTCTTGTTCGACGTGGCCCCGGTAAAAGCCCCCTGACTGTGACCGAAAAACTCCGACGCGAAAAGTTCGTTTGCAAAGGCCCCCGCGTTCACGGCCACGAAGTTTTCCCTGTTTCTCAGGCTGATACGGTGAATAGCCCTCGCGATAAGCTCCTTGCCTGTCCCGCTTTCACCCCACACGAGGATAGAGCTGTCCGTACGGGCCATCTTCTCCACCACGGAAAAGATCTGGAGCATCTGGTCGTTCTGGGTGATGATGTTCTTGAATGCTTCTTTAAACTGAAGTTCTTCCGCGAATTCCGCCTGTCCCGTGGTTCCCTTGCGGTTTTCCCGGTTTTCAAGCACGCTGTTGATGAGGCTGAGAAGGCGGTCGTTGTCAACGGGCTTGGTCAGGTATTCGACGGCTCCCAGCTTCATTGCCGATACGGCAAGTTCCACGTCCTCCACGCCGGTAAGGACGATTGTCTCCACGTCGATGTTATTCTCGTTGATATTCTTCAGGATATCGAGCCCCGTCACGTCCGGCATGTCCATATCGAGGAGCAGGAGATCGTACTGGTTGCTCTTCAGTTCGTGGTAAGCCCTGCGGCTGTCGCTCAGGGTGGTAACGTCGAGGTCGCCCGCCTGGAGCAGAAATATATTGAGATAGTTGAGGACTGCCTGATCGTCGTCGATAACGATGACTTTTCTCATCTGCTTTCCCCGGAGGCCCTGGGAATATAGATATGGAACGTGGTTTCCAGCCCCACTTTGCTGTCCACCTCTATTCTCCCCTGATGCTCCTTTATGATGCCGTAGGCTATGGAAAGGCCGAGGCCGGTCCCTCCGTGGTGCCTTTTCGTGGTAAAGAAGGGGTCGAATATCTGCTGTACCGTCCGTTCGTCCATGCCCTTTCCGTTGTCGCTCACCCTGAGTATCACTTCCTTTTCATTGTAACTCGTGGTGACGCTGATGGTACCCCGCGCCTTGTCTATGGCCTGTGAGGCGTTGATAAGGATATTCACCACAACCTGTTGCAGCTTCTGAAGGTTTCCCACCACGGGGGGCAGGTCCGGCACGAGATCAACCTTTACGTCGGCGATTCTTCTCACCTGGTTATCGACGAGCCTGAGACAGCTCTCCACCACCGCGTTGACGCTGACCCTCTCGTTGAGCAGACCCTCGTCACGTTTCGCGAACTTCCTCAAGCCATCCACGATGCCTTTGATCCTGTTTGCCCCTTCCGCCATATCGTCAATGAGGATGGGTACGTTCTTTCTGAAGACCTCGTAGTTGAGCCTCGCGATCTTGAGGTCCGGGTGGGACTGGCCGTGGCGGTCGAGGATGGGGAATATGTCGTTCATCGCCTCCTGAATAATGTAGAGGTTTCCCCGTATGAAGGTATTCGGGTTGTTGATCTCGTGGGCTATACCGGAAACGAGTTGCCCCAGGGACGCAAGCTTGTCCGCCTGCAAAAGCTGCCGTTCCATGTTCTTCTCTTTTGTAATGACCCTGGATATTTCGAGTATCCCGTCCACCTCGCACAGGGAGTTGAAGATGGGGTACGCCTGGAGCAGATAATAGTCATCCCCCACCACCTTCTCCTGGGTTACGGGGGCCTTTTCCGCAAGGACCTTCGCGGCAAGGCAGTCATCGCATCGGGCGCTCTGGCCGAACACCTTCTTGTAGCATTTTCCTTTGCCGCCTACGGTTTTCTGGTTCGACATGACGATGTTCAGGCCGGGGTCGATAACCACCACCGTATCCGTGATCGCCTTGAAAAGGGCCTGAAACCTCGTGCTGCTCTCTCTCAGCTTCTCCGTGAGGTTGACAAGTTCCAGGTTCTTCTTCACGAGGAGGTCTTTCTGGCGCTCAAGGTCCACGGTCCGCTCCAGGACCTTCCGTTCCAGGGTCTCGTTCTGATCGATAAGTCTCATCTCCAGTTCCTTGCGCAACCGGATGTCTTTGTATACAGCCTCCACGCACCTCCTGCCATCGTATTCGATAAAGATGTACGAACCCATCACAGGGATGCGCACTCCGTTCCTGTTTTTCAGGGTAAGTTCGAAATCCACGGCCTGGCCTTCCGCCAGCTTCTGATGGATGAGGGCCCTTATTTCGTCGAGGTTCTCAAATATATGGTCCTTGACAAAATTGAGCTGTGCCTCCTTGCCTTCCGGGTAATCGAGGAGCTGGTAGAACGCCCGGTTGGCCTTGATGATATCCCCGTTCGTCCTGGAAAGGGTGAGGGGGATAGGGGCCATCTCGAAGAGGTCCTCATAACGTTCCCTGGAACTCTCCGCTTCCTCCGCCCTCCTTCTCGCCAGCACTTCGAGTCTGCCCACGTGCTTCTCCAATTCGGCCTGGGTCTCCCGTTGCCTGATGGCACGCGAGAGGCCCCGGCTTATATGGTCAAGCATTTTTTCTTCTTCTTCGAGAAAATCCGCTGCCTTGAGATAGTAAATCTCCACGGAGCCCCTCTTCTTCCCGTCCACCGTAATGTCCGAGGTAAGGGACCGGGTGATCTTATCCTTCGCTACAGGCGTCGATGTATACTCGCTGCCGTCGAACCATATCGACGAAGCGGCTATTTCAGGGAACCGGACGCCCCGCGCCAGGTGAACCGTGCAGCGGGCGAGGACCACGGAAATATCCTCGTTCGAGGTAATTTCCGGCCCGATGTCGTACAAGCATTCCAACTCCTGCATGCGTTTCTTCAGCTCTTGTTCAACGTGCTCCATAGTGCGTGAAGACCCCATGCCTTTCATATGTAATTAACCCCCGCTTATCTGTTAAATATACCACACAATGGGGCTGAAATGCATCGTACCATCGGGCCCGGTCATACCGTGGTCTATTTTCGGATCATTGCCTCAACCTGCCTCTCACCTTCATCTCGAAGTAGCTTTCCGAGTAAAGGTAGGGTTTCTTTTCAATGCTCTGGGGTGAAACGTTCACGGGTACCGCAATGAACCTGCCTTTCCCGTCAGCGGTAGCGAATCCTTTCGCAAAAAGGTCCTTGCCGCGGAACGCGCCCTTCGCGAGTCCCTTGTATGCGGGGTTGGCTTCTTCTATCTCGGCGTGAATCCCGGCAGTGGACTTGTATCCAAAAGACATGCCCATCAGCTCCGCGAGCTTATTGATGATCTGCCAGGTTTCGAGTCCTGTGGCGGGCTCGAACACCTTGTTTACCGCCTGGACCCTTCCGTCGCAGCTCGTCTGGGTGCCGCTCGTTTCAACGGGCAGGGAAGCCGGTAATACGACTTCCGCCTCCATGGCCGTCGCCGTCATGACACTGTCGACTACGAGCATGAACTCCGAACCGCCCGTCAGCCCGAGGTTCGCCGTCTCCCTGAGCGGATCTTCACCAAAAATGAGGAGGGCCTTGATCCGGTCTTTCTCCATCTCGCCCTTCAGGTCCGTTATCCCGGACGCATCCCGGAAGGGGACGTTCCCCGGAAGGTACCGCGGGTCCGCGCCCATGTCGAAAAGGCCCTGGGAGTTGGAGAAATCTCTCAGTATGATGATCCCGTTGCCTGCTTTTCCGATCCGGCCCGTGAGCATCATGAGGTTCCCGATCGCTTTGAGGTCGTTTTCCGACTTTTCCCACAGGGAGTCGATATTGTAAAGGACGATCACATTGAGACCCGGCTCCCCCAGGAGGTCGGCCAGGGCGCTCACTTTCTCCTTGTCCACCCCTGTGGTGGCGGACACGGCGTTCACATCCAGATTGGCTACCGATTTCTTGAAGGCCTCGAAACCTTCAGTCCGTTTCGCGATATAATCCTTGTCCACGGCCCCTTTTTCGATCAGAGCCTGACAGAGCCCGTTTATGAGGGCCGTATTGGTCCCGCGCTTCGAGTCGATCCACAGGTCGGAGAACTTATTGAGGGGGATTTCCGACGAATTGACGGTGACGAGGCGGGTCCCTGACTTCTGGGCAGCCTTCACCTTCAGCTCGGCGATCAGGTTTTCCTCCGACAGGTCGGCGTTTATCACGAGGACCACGTCCGCCGCCGCCAGTTCGTCCATGGTGGTGGTCGAAGTGGTGACCCCGAACATGCCGTCCAGGGCATCCTGGTCAACACCGTTCAAAAGGTTGCTGAAACTTCCGATATTGTTGGTCCCAAGCCCTGCCCTCACGAACTTCTGGAGCAGGAAAAGTTCTTCGTTCGTCATGCGGGGCGATCCGAAGACGGCCACCGACCCGGGCCCGTGGGTAGCCACGATCGATTTCAGCCGTTTCGCCGCGTGATCGAAGGCCTGGTCCCATGTCGCCTCGACGTGGGCCCCTTTCTTCTTTATCTGCGGCTTCGTCAGCCTCCCCTCATCCAGCATGTAGCGGAAACCCCACCGCCCCTTGGAGCAGAGGTAACCCTTGTTGTGGGATTCCCCGTTCACGTTGAGGACGGTAAAGGCGTGGTCGCCGAAGACCTTGTAACTCAGGTTGCAGCCTATGGAACAGAAACCGCACACCGATTCGACGGTATCGTAGGCCCAGGGTCCCGGCTTCGGGAAGGGCAGCTTCTCGGTTATGGCGCCGGTGGGACAGGCGGCGATGCAGTTTCCACAGGAGATGCACGTGGTTTCAAGGAGCTCCTTCTCCATGGAGGGCTTTACCACCGATCTGAAACCCCTGTACACGAAGCCGAGGGCCGAGACCTTCAGTATTTCGGAGCACGTCCTCACGCACCGGCCGCAGTTGATGCACTTGTTCGGGTCGAGAGCGATGAAGGGGTGGTTCTTGTCAATCTTATACTGCCGGACATCACCCACGAAACGGGAAATGTCCACGCCGAAATCGGACGCGTACTTCCGGAGGGCGCAGTCGAAATAGGCGGAACAGCCGCACTCCAGGCAGCGGGCGGCTTCATTGGCCATCTGCTCTTCCGTGAAGCCGAGCTCCACCTCGGTGAAGGTCCTTATTCTCTCCTCTACGGGGAGTTCGGGCATCTTCTCCTTGGTTATCTTCGCCCATGAGGCAAACTCGCTCTCCGGTATCTCTCCGAAGTCCTCTTTCCTGCTTATGAATCCCTTGGACTCCTCTTTTACGCTTCCGGCCGTCACGTACTCGTCGATCGACTCCGCGGCAATCTTGCCGTGGGCTATGGCGTCGATGGCGACGGCGGGACCGGTAATCACGTCCCCACCGGCGAAAACGCCGGGTATGGACGTTTCAAAGGTGGCTTTGGAGGCGACAATCACATTCTGGCGCGTCGTCTTGAGCGTGCCGTCGGCATTGATTTTACCCAGATCGATGTCCTGACCGATGGCCGATATGGCGAAGTCGCACTTGAGGTCATATTCGGAGCCCTTGATGGTCACGGGGCTTCTTCTGCCGCTTGCGTCCGGCTCACCCAGTTCCATGCGGATGCAGGTGAGGGCCTCGAGACGGCCGTCTTTCGTGACGATACCGGTGGGGGCTGAAAGCTGGATCAGCTCCACCCCTTCTTCGAGGGCCGCGTCTATTTCCATGTCATGGGCGGGCATCTCTTTCTTTGTACGCCTGTAGAGGAGGGTAACCTTATCGGCGCCCATGCGAAGGGCCGAGCGGGCCGCATCGATGGCTGTGTTGCCTCCGCCCACCACAACGACCCTGCCGTATATCTCAGGCATCTTGTCCGCCTGGAGCTGTCTTAAAAAGTCCGCACCCCGGAGCACGCCGGGCGTCGCGTCTTCGCCCTCTATGCCCATGGCCTTGCCCTTCTGGGCTCCCAGAGCGAGGAAGATCGCATCGCACCCCTCCTTCTTCAGGGATTCGATGGTGAAATCCTCACCGAGCACGGAGTTCGTCTTCACCTCGACCCCGAGGTCCGTAATCCACTTGATCTCCCTGTCGAGGGTCTTTTTGGGAAGGCGGTATTCGGGTATGCCGTACCTGAGCATGCCTCCCAGGTGAGGTGAGCCTTCGTAAAGGGTAATGTTATAGCCTTTCAGGGCGAGGAAATAGGCGCAGGTGAGACCGGCGGGTCCGCCGCCCACGATGGCAACCTTCTTCCCGTTCTTTGCGGGGACTTGCGGGGTCCACGGGTCCTCTATGTCGATATCCGAGGCATAGCGCTTCAGATAGTCGATGCCCACGCGGTCGTCCACCCTGTTTCTCCGGCAGGCTGTCTCGCATTCCCTCACGCAGACCCTGCCGCACACGATGGGCAGCGGGTTGGTCTGTTTTATGAGCTTTACCGCCTCTTTGAACTTGCCCATCGCCATGAGGGCGATGTATCCCTGGACATCGACGCCGGCGGGGCACGTCTGGGTGCAGGGACCGAGGCAGTCCGCATAGTGGTTCGAGAGGAGCAACTCCAGGGCCGTCCTTCTCGAATTCCTGATCCTGTCATTGTTGGTCTCCACCACCATACCGTCCGCCACGGGACTTGAACATGAGGGAACCAGTTTTTCGAGACCCTTGACCTCAACCACGCAGAGATAACAGGAACCGTATGGCGGAAGCTTCGGGTCCCAGCACAGGGTTGGTATGTCATCGACTTGATTTGCCCGGACCACATCGAGGATCGTCTGTCCGGGGCTTGCCGCGTATTCTTTGCCGTTGATCGTTATTTTCAGGTTTGTCGTCATTCTTGGTTCTCCATAGTTAGTTTTTTGCCACCGCATCGAACTTGCAGGTTTCAAAACACTTGCCGCACTTTACGCAGAGGGCAGTATTGATCTCATGAACCTTCTTCTTCTCGCCGGTTATTGCCTCCACGGGACATGCCTTGGCGCAGGCCATGCAACCCTTGCATTTATCCGCCAGTATCCCGTAGGTCAGGAGCGCCGAACAACTGTGGGCCGGACATTTCTTGTCGTGGATGTGGGCCTCGTATTCTTCAGGGAAATATTTGAGGGTGGTGAGAACGGGGTTGGGCGCGGTCTGGCCGAGGCCGCAGATCGTGTTGTTCTTGATCTCGTAAGCGAGGTTCCTGAGGAGATCCACGTCGCCCGCCTGTCCGTTGCCTTCCGTGATCCTCTCCAGGATCTCCAGCATGCGTTTCGTTCCGATGCGGCAGAAGGTGCACTTCCCGCACGATTCTTCCTGGGTGAAGGTGAGGAAGAACTTGGCCATTTCGACCATGCAGGTAGTCTCGTCCATAACCACGAGACCGCCGGAGCCCATGATGGCGCCTGTCTTGTTGATCTGCTGGTAGTCGATCTGCAGGTCACCCATGGATGCGGGGATACACCCGCCGGAAGGACCTCCCATCTGCACTGCCTTGAATTTCTTGTTGTCTTTTATGCCGCCGCCTATGTCGTAGACGATCTCGTTGATCGTAATACCCATGGGGACTTCGGCAAGGCCTCCCCTTGCAATCTTACCCGCCAGGGCAAAGACTTTTGTCCCTTTGCTGTCGTTGGTTCCCATGGATGAGAAGGCTTCCGCCCCGTTAAGTATGATCCACGCCAGATTGGCGAAGGTTTCCACGTTGTTGATGTTGGTGGGCTTTCCCCATAGACCGCTGTTCGCAGGGAAAGGCGGCCTGAACCGGGGCATCCCTCTTTTGCCTTCGATGGATGCAATAAGGGCCGTCTCTTCACCGCACACGAAGGCGCCCGCCCCTTCCTTGATCTTGATGGAGAAGTTGAAGTTTGAGCCGAAGATGTTCTTGCCGAGGAACCCCCTCGACAGGGCGGTTCTGATGGAGTCCTTGAGGCGCTTCACCGCTTTCGGGTACTCCGCCCTCACGTATATGTAGCCTTCGTCCGCGCCGATGGCGTAGGCGCAGATCATCATGCCTTCCAGCACGGAGTGGGGATCGCTCTCCAGGGTGCTGCGGTCCATGAACGCGCCGGGATCGCCTTCATCGGCATTACAGATGATGTACTTCTTGTCTCCCGCGGCCTGCCTGCAGAACTTCCACTTGAGGCCTGTAAGGAACCCGCCGCCGCCCCTGCCTCTCAGTCCCGAATTCGAAATGATCTCTATGACCTTTTCCGGTGTATATTCTGTGAGGACCTTTTGGATCGCTTTGTAGCCATCCACCGCCATATATTCATCGATAGAATTGGGGTCGATAATCCCGCAATTCCTGAGCACGATCTTATGCTGTTTACTGAGGAAGGAGTCGTCTTCCGAAGGGCCGGAATTCTTTACGACCCATTCCCTGACCGGGGTGTTACCCACTACATGCTCGGTCATTATCCTTTTCGCCTTTTCAGGCGTTACATCGCCATAGAGGAAGGAATGGCTCTCTTCGTCGATCACCTCTATAAGGGGCTCGCGGTAACACATCCCGCAGCATCCGGTCTCCTTGAGAAGAACCTGGATATTCTGTTTCTCGATTTCGTCCTTTATGGCCTCATAAGTCTTATCTCCACCCGCAGATACGCCGCACGTCCCAAGTCCGACTTTTATTGTCTTCATCCTTCATCACTCTCCCTTTGAGTTCTCTTTATATTCCTTGAGCAGTTGCTGAACCTTCTTCGTGGTGAGCCGCCCGTAGGTCTCATCGTTGATCATGAGCACCGGTGAAAGAGAGCAGCACCCGAGGCACGCAACCTTTTGCACGGTAAAGAGTCCGTCGTCCGTTGTCTCATTATTGCCCAGCTGCAACTCGCTCTCGAGGGTCCTGATGATGCCCGTGGAAGCGTTCACATGACAGGCCGTGCCGTCGCAGACCTTGATAATGTTCTTCCCCATCGGTTTCAGGCGGAACTGGGAGTAAAACGTGATGACTCCGTAGATGTCGGCGGAGGGAATGCCCACGACCTCGCTGATGTGGTCGATCGCCGATTCCGGGATGTAGCCGTACGTCTCCTGAGCAGACTGAAGAAGAGGTATGAGGGCCCCCTTCTCGCCCTGGTATTTCCAGAGCTCGATCTTGAAATTGGAAAAACCGTTGCTGACTTGATCTTTCTTCGCGTTTTCGATAGCCATTTCTACTCTCCCCTAATGAAATGTAATCGCATGGCGCCAGGGTGGATGCACACCAGCCTTGTTACGGCAAAACTCCGCCCTGGAAGCCTGCCTGAACAGGGCCCCCGGGGCGAAGTAGTAATTGGATTAACGTTAAAGCAGCTCTCTCCGTATCACGCCTCAAACAGCGTGATGATGGGCCATTCCTTGATGCGCAGCACGCCGTCAAGGGGTTTAAACTTGTTGCGGATGGTGTTCTCAATCTCGCTGAAGCTGGTGCCCTTCATCAACGCAACGATATCATATTTTCCTCGCGTGAAATCACAATACACGACTTGGTCATTAAAGTAAAGTACTGGATATATGGATTCAAGTTTTTCCTTTTCAATCTCGAACATTACGTAAGACGATGCCCGGTTTCCGGCGGCCTGCACCTCGCCTCCCTCCTTGTCGCGCCCGAGGGCTTTATCGACGGAGCCCATAATGTTGACCACGTTTTCTCCGAACAACGGGGTCTCCACAGTAAGAAGTTGTGCGTCCGCGACACCGGGAACGCTCTTTATCTGTTTCTCCACTATTTCCTGAATCTTTTCGTTCGATTCCGCCTGCAGGAGGAGGACCAGGTCATGGTCGCCCCGCACCGCGTCACAGTATAACACATTTTCCTGAAAATAGAGCTTTCTGTATACATCCATCAGGTTAGCGTCTTCGGCCACGGTCACGAGGGCGTAGTTTGTCACGGACTCGGGGGCCACCGCGGATTTCCTCAGCGTCTCCTCTTGATCGGTCTTTGCGCCGGCCGGCGGTATGGCGGCGAGCACCTTCTCGAGGTCATCCATGGTGAAGGGTTTTTCCAGGTAGCCGTCGGCCTTCTGGAACCGCACTTCCTCCGCCGTGCCTTCGCTGCCGTATCCCGTAATGACGATAACGGGAAGGTCAGGATAGTTGAACTTGATCACCTTCAAAAGTTTGAGCCCGTCGATGTCGGGGAGCCTCACATCCACTATGGCGTAGTCGAGGGGCACCTGTTTCTTCTTGAGGGTTTCCAGGGTCTGCAACGCCTTCATGCCGTTTTCGCAGGGCTCGGTATGGTAGCCTTTCTGCATGAGACCCATAGTGACGCTTCTCCTCAAAGACGCTTCGTCATCGATAAGCAGTACATTCTTTTCCATGTCAGTTACTCCTTTGTTCCTTTATTGTGAAACTCTTTGCACACGCCATACAATATAGCAATAGTCGTGCCATAGGGTCAACAGTCGTAATTTCAATGTATTACAATGCCCTGTCTTTTTGTGAACACCGTGGCGAGTGATAAAATATTTAACGCATTATGCCTCAAAGCCAATACAGACAATATTATACGCAGGTGTTAAAAATACTTACATACGCCATAAATGGACGTTTCACTCTAACACACCGATATCATGAAACTTTACACTGTTAATATATTTAACATATCAAAATGTTACGGATACCCGGGAAGAGGGTCGGCGGCCGCTACCGCCTCCTCGACCCGATCCTTCCCGGCGTTATGGTCCGTCCTTTTTCGACCTTGCGCCCCATAACGTCTCCTTACGTCCGTCAACCGGCTGAGGCTCATCTTCCTTACCGGGGCCTCTTTATAAGGGTATGGGTTTGGGACCCGCAAAAAAAGCAACACGAGCCGGACTTCTTCTCCCGGTCCTTAAGGGGCCTTCTGTTCGGGCTTGAGGGTCGAGACGATCCTGTGCCTCACCTTTGCCCAGGAGCCGGTGGTAAGAAAACTCTCCTCCATGTCCGCCGTCATGGCGGCGAATTTCTTCATGGGGACGGCAAAGGTCATGAGGTCTTTGGGCACGCAGGGCCGGGCTGAAACGTCGAGCATGCCGATTACCCCTCTCGGATGGTCCGACATGCCCTCCACATATGGGTACTGGACGATGGTGGAGCATCCGGCTCCGAAGGGGCAGATCACGCCGTTCACATCCGGCTCGTCGTAATTGCACAGGGTAAAAAGGCCCGAAAGGACATCGGGGCGGGCAAAAAAGATCACCACGAGGGGTTCGTCGGCCTCCGTGAGGGCGCTCCAGGGCTTGAATACGATGAATTGCCCGGGGGCCGTGAAGGCAGGCTGCATTTCCATGACTTCCGTAACGAGTTCCGGCGTCTTCTTGTAGCGCTCCCCTTCGAGTTCCCCCGGTATGCCGTGGGAAAGGAAGTATTCGAAGTTCGGCCTCAGTTGGGACGAAAAGCCGAGGTATCTCTTTCCGCCCTCACAACCGAGGGCGGCGGCGTTGAACTTGGCCGCCCTGCCCTTCCGCACTCCGGCGACATCGGCAAGAAAGCAGCGATGGGAGTCCGAGGATGCGGGCTTTGCGGTGCGCACTCCCGCCTCCTCGCCCGTGTACCAGAAGACGATGGGCTCCTCCGCCCCGTCGAAATACTTCTTCCACAGCGTTTCGAAACGGTCCTTCAAGATCATGTCCATAATACTGCCTCCCTTTCTCAAACGTTATTTCCCATATTAGTACGGAAGACAGTCATTGCACAAGGGCCGTGACGGTTTTCTTTCATGATCGACGTGCATATATCACCTCCATGGGCGGGATAGGTTTGAGGGCGATAGAGCACGGGCGGATGACCTGAGCCCTCCCATAGAGAGACTGATTATTTTGGAATTTGGAGGACTCATGAAAAGGACAGGCCTTTTTGGTGGAAGCATTCATATTTTGGACCCCCGTCAATGCAAACTCCTGCTCACCGGTCCTGTTCTGCTTTTCTTTCTCATTATCCTTTACGCCCTGCCCCTGTTCGCGGGCGGGTCCCTGACCGACCTGGGCGTTCTCACGGGAGGAGCCGCCTCGGAGGCTGCCGGCGTTTCAGCGGACGGCTCGGTCGTCGTCGGCTGGTCTACCGACGGCTCGGGTAACCCACGGGCCTTTTACTGGACTCAGGCGGGAGGGATGGTCGACCTCGCAGGGTCGGGCGCCATCTATTCGAAGGCCTTCGGCGTTTCGTCCGACGGCAACACCGTCGTGGGGACATGGACCGACAGCAGCAAGCAGCAGTGGCGGGCATTCCTCTGGACCAAGACGACGGGTATGCGTGACCTGGACATATTGTCCGGGACTTCTTCCTCCTCCGCGTACGGGGCATCCGGCCCTGCGGTCGTAGGCAGCCCGGCCGCGTGGCGATGGACAGAGGCGGGAGGCATGACGGACCTGAAGTCGGATAACGCCTATGCCGTCTCCGCCGACGGAACCGTGGTGGCGGGCGGGGTGCTCCATGGGTGGCGATGGACAGAGGCGGGAGGCACGGTGAGCCTCGGCAGCCTGCCGGGAAAGACCTACTCGGCGGCCTACGCGATCTCGGCCGACGGCTCGTCCGTGGTGGGCGAATCGGGCACCGCGTTCCGGTGGACCGAGGCGGGAGGCACGGTGAGCCTCGGGACATTGACGGGCGGAACGACCTCCACGGCCCTCGGGGCGTCTACGGACGGCTCCGTCGTAGTAGGGACGGCAACGGACTCCACGAGCGCCCGGCAGGCGTTCAGATGGACCGCCGCAGGTATGCAGACTGTTAAGGACTGGCTTACCGCCCATGGGGTCACCGTCGCCAATACCCTTGCATCAGCCGTCGCAACATCTTCCGACGGATACGCGATTGCCGGTCAAAACTCTAATAATCACGCCTACCTGGCCAAGGTAAACACCAAAGGAACCCTTACCCTCTCCAGGACAGGGACGGGAACAGGGACGATCACCAGTTCCCCGGAGGGCATCACTTGCGGAAGCACCTGCTCGTACGCTTACGCGGAAGGCACGAAAGTAACCCTCACCGCAGAGGCGGACGCTGATTGTGCATTTCAGGAATGGACGGGCTGTGCCTCCGTGAGCGGGACCACCTGTACCGTTACCATGACCTCCGATGCGACGGTAACCGCCAGATTCGGCCACAACGCGACCCTCAAGGTGACCAAAACAGGTAACGGCGCAGGCTCCATCACGAGTTCCCCTGCGGGTATCAGTTGTGGAGATACGTGTTCGTACATATATGGGCCGGGCGCCGCGGTCATCCTCACCGCTACTGCGGGCTCAGGGTCAAGGTTCCAATCGTGGAGCGGATGTCCATCGCCGAACGGGTCCTTTTGCACCGCCGTCATGAGCGCCGACACGGCGGTTACCGCACAGTTTGCTCTGGTGAAGACCCTCACCTGTCACGAAGTCCGATCCGGCAAAAGGCGGAAAAATCCACGGCAGCACCGGCATCGATTGCGCGGGCCCTTGCCGCCGGGCGAGCGATGCCTACCTTCTGGGACAGGCAGTGACCCTCAACGCGAGTTCGCGGCCCCAATCCGATTTCCTGTACTGGACGGGTGACTGCGCCCTCGAGGGGCACAACACCCGATGCAACGTCGTGATGAGCCGGGATATCTCGGTGGGTGCGGTCTTCGTGCCTTCAGCCACACGGAAGGTCACCCTGAAGGTAACCAAGGGGAGGTCGAATGGTGGAACCGGCCGGGTCGAGAGCGATGACGGCAGTATCACCTGCGGCGGCACATGCAGCAACTCCTATCATGCGGGCGCGCCCGTCGTGTTGTCGGCTGTTGCGGATGGGGGAAGCACGTTCATCGGCTGGAAACCGGACTCCCTCGGCTGCGCCGGCACAGCCCCGTGCGTCGTGACCATGGAGGAAGCCCTTACCGTGACCGCCGTATTCGGCAAATCAGAGGAGGGACAGTGAAGAAGACTATCCTACCTCGCCGCGGCCCCCTTATCCGACAATTTGCCCGCGAAGCGACCGATCACGGGCAGGCGGAACCTTTCTCCCTTGAAGGCTTTCCACATGAGGGTGGCCCAGAGGGCGACCCCTACGAACCAGAGGCAGGACGCCAGGAGGAACCCCACGCCGGGGATTGAGACCAGGATAATCATTACCACCATCAAACCCAGGAACGTGATCAATGACTGCATGGCGTGAAACCGGACAAAAGAGCTGTTCTTCTCCATGACCAGGAAGATGATGCCCGTCACCCAACCAAAACTGTAGCAAAGAAGCGCCTCGAAGCTCTCGTCCATTCCAAGGGATGTCTCCTGCCTCGTATCCTCTTCCATATTGTTCCCCCTTATATATGAATCTCTATGTTGAGAAGGGTAAGTAAAAGGGACCGCCCTTGTCAATACAAATATGGGGCACGGCCGGAGCCTTTGCGGCGCCGTAGCCGCATCTCCATATTCCGGTTGAGGTTTCGGAACGTTTTGCCTATAGTATAGCAATTACACGCCAAAGGAGGATAATATGTCTCAATGGGAACTGGTTCTGGATCATGATTACCGCTGCGGCTCCAGCGAAGATCGATCAATGAATGGCCATGACGGCATTTCCAATGCACCTGTCGAAGAGATGGCAGGGAAGAAAGGGTTTATCTTTTCCAATGCCCGAAAAACGCTTATGGTGCCCTTCTGGGAAAACACACAGAAGGTCCCCGGTGTCCGCGTGGAGGTGGACTGTCTCTTCGGCCGCAGAGGGCCCCTGATGACGGCATCCAACAGGAACATCGTCAATTCCTTTGGTTGCTTCTTCATCGGGGTCAACGCGGGGGACCATTTATTTGTCTCCATAGGCCGGGGCGGACCCGACTCTTCCCTCGGGCTGGAGCAGAAGGTGCCCCTCGACAAATGGGTAAAGGTGACCTTCGAGTATACCCCCTTCGGACAGGCGCGGCTCTCTTTGGATAACGTCTCCACCGAGCGGCAGGGCCTGGGGTTCTCATTTCCGTGGTTAAGCAGGGCGGGTATCGAAATCGGCGGCATCACCCTGCAGGGCAGGGGCGCTTTCCCTTCGGCTATGTGCATAGGGGCTGTACGAATATACCGGCCCATGCCCGTGTCTCTGCCCCTGGTGTTCACGAAGGACAACAAACTTACCGATAAACAGCGCAAGGCGTCGGATGAACTCACCAGGTTTCTCTCCGATCCCACGATAAAAAAACAGATGACCAAGTACCGCGACGGGCTCGTGGCGGCCCTCAGGGAACTGGTGATATCCGGCTGCAGGAACAAGCCTCACCTTGCGAAAGAGATGCGGCTCCTCGGCGCAAAATTCACGGAGGTTGTCGATAAAAGGCAGAAGAAGGGACCGGGTTCAGTCACGGCTGAAATGGCGGACCTTGCCACGAAGATGATGACTCTCCTTAAAACGGAAATCCCCCGGGAGGAACGGACGGCGGCGATCAGGAAGTTTTCGGACTGGGAAAAACGCAACCCCGCGCCGGAGAGCGTCCTCAAAACACGGGCGTCCGCGAAGGTTATAGACCCGGAAGTCTTCAAGATAGAGACGTCATTCCGCTCGGCCATAAAGCAACATATCCTGTCCGACATACCAGAAAACCTCTGGCCGGGCGAATACAAATAATTCAAGAGAACATTACGGAGGATTGCCATGAATGATCAGGAAGTCAAAGATCTTGCCCTTCAATATCTGCCCATATTCTATTTCCACGAAAATGAACATTTCGGCCCCATGAGATTCGATGAATTCGTCGGATCGTGCAAGCTGTGGCAGGACGACAACGACACGGAATGGTTCGGCGAGTCTCTCACACCCGTACAGCAGGAAGGCGCCATGGACATGGACGTGCTCATGGCGATGAACAACAACGCGGACAAACCGAGAGAACTCTTCCTTGACTACGCCGGGTGGGGTGATGGCGGGCTTGATTTTATCAGGCACGAGGAGTGCAATCCCGACGGGGCCTTCGCCAAATACGGCGGCATAAATCTGCCCCGCAATTTCCATCTTTACGCCCACATTGCGCCGGGAGAGGCATTCATAAGCCAGTCGAAGCTTGTGGATACGATACAATACTACAAGGACCAAGGTTACTATAACGAAGCGACGAGGGTCAAGATTGTCGCCAATATGGAAAAGATATTCCGGAAATTCATGGCCCTGAGCTACGCCCCCTTCTACTGCATGCAGGACAGTCCCCGTTTCGGCGGGATGGACTATCATGAAGGCGACCTGGAGGATGCCGTTACCATTATCTTCAATTACAAGGCAAGGTTGGACCAGGACCATTCACCGAGATATGTGGCTTACAAGAGGCACGGCATCCAGATAAGCTCGGATTTCGACATGATGGCGTGGGACGGGGAAGTAAAGACGGCCGACGGATATGACGAAGTCGAACGGACCGGAGACCACCCCCACGCATGGGTAGCCGGGGGCAGCCACGCGACATATCCGAAAAGGGGATACTATTCGCGGAGGGGTATCCCGCAGGAGGTGTTCGATTATTACTGGTACGTAGACCCCCTGACATCGTGCGCCCTCTTTATCACCCACCTCGTGCTGGAGTACCTGGACATCCCGGACGTTGCCCGCTGGTCCCTTTCCGATGACGACGATGCCACGGGCGGAGGAAAGACCGTCGGGGAAGCGGGGGGTAACGCCGACTGGAAGGAAGACGAGATTGAAGTCATAGACAGGTTCAACAACAAGGCGCCGCGGTGGTGGGACGGCTACAAAGGCCGCATGGGCCTGAAAGTGAAAAAGACCCTTCGGAAAAAGCACACGAGCGGACCCCAGCAGGGCAGTGGGCCGGTTTGTCTCATAGGTGAAAACGCCATGGACAGGGCGGTTTTCCGGGACCTGTGTAAAGACGATGCCACGAGGCAGGCGCTGCTGGATGCGATGACGAAGGAAGCAATGGAGCGGGTCCGTGAAATCGCGGGCATTCCTCTATAGACGTTGTTGTCTCGGCCCCGCGCAGCCTGCCCGTATCGGCGGGGCTGCGCGGGGACATGGGCGAACAGGGCAAACCATTCCCCCGCGCCCCTGTCCGGTCACTCCCGGTTTCCTGTTTCAACGGTTGTGGCCGCTTTGATCTTCACCACCGCCTTCGGATCGTACATCTTCTCCCTGATGAACATGCCCGGGAGAAACGTGGCAATCAGGTACGCAATTCCGCAGGTGGCAATGCCCGCGCCGATGGAATAATCCGTGGCCATCCAGCCGATAAATGCGGGAGAGATGATGGAGCCGATCCGGCCGATATTATAGGAAGTGGACATGGCGGTCCCGCGAACGGCCGTGGGGAAACTCTCGGTGAGATAGGTGGCGTTTATCGCATAAAGGGCGCCATAGAGGCCTCCGAAGATCAGCAGGAGGAAGGCGACGTTGGATTTGTCGGCAAAGAACATGATGAGCGGGATGGCTGCGGTGATGCCGAGCCCGGTGAAAACCCATGTGATCCGCCGGCCGAAGCGGTCGGCCAGCAGGCCCACCACGGGCTTCGAGAGAATCCCCATGGCGTAACTCGCGGCGAGAAACCACCCCATGTCTTTCAGGGTCACGCCCAGGTCTCTGACCAGGTAACTCGGAAGCCATGTATTCGCCCCATAGTACCCGAACTGGAGACACACGGCGGTGCCGCTCCAAAGCAGAAAAGTCCCCCGCGTGGCCTTGTTGTCCCAGATGAGGGCAAATTCGTTCTTCTTTTTTCCGTTCCTCCGCGCCGCTTCGCGGGCAGCAAACCAGCTCGGCGGATCGGAAATGCCCCGCATCAACGCAAGGCAGGCGACGCCGGGGATAACGGCCAGGACGAACATGGGCCGCCAACCCCAGGTGGGCATCACGACGCCGGAAATCAAGGCCGCAAGGACATAGCCCATGGACCAGCCCGCCATCACGATGCTGAGAGCCGTGGTTCTCACTCTTGTGGGGACATACTCGGATACCAGCAGGTTGCCGATACTGTAGACCGCAGCGAGTCCGAGACCGGAAGTGATACGCATGACCGCGATTTGCCAATATTCGTGGCAAAACCCGATGACACCCGTACATAATGAAAATACGAGGATAGACCACCACGTCACCCGGACCCGGCCGAACCGGTCGGCCATCCAGCCCGCTCCCATGCCCCCGATCCCCATGCCGATAAGCGTGCAGGTTCCGAGCATCCCGGCTGAAACGGGTGAAATCTTCAGTTCTTTCATGAAACCGGGCAGGGCCAGCGCCAGTATCTGAAGATCGAAACCGTCCACGACCATGGCAAGAACGATGGTCCCTGTCAGCATCACGGCCTTCTTGTCAATTCTCTCTTTGGCCTCCAATCTTCCCCCTTCCCGCGCACGGGAAATAAGGCGCTGCCCCATGGAGAACTATCGGAATTACCTGCCCTCCCGATGAGGGACTCCATCTCCGGATAGATGAGATCATGCCTCATATTTATGTTGATATCAACCTTATTCGCAGGGTGCGCGGCACGGACAATGCCGCCTAACCCGGCACGGCGCCGGTTTAAGGATAAATTCCGGCTTGACAAATACCGCTCCTCTGTTAAAATGAACCGGGGCAAGAGGGATGAGATTGCCACCAGGAATATCTCCGGCGCGGTCATGACCGTATTTTCTCATAACCTGCCGGTTGATCGCTACGGCTTGAATACTGCCGACAAAGGAGGAAGTATGAAAATCGATGAAGTGAAGAAGAGTGTGGCCATGCCCGTTACGAGCCCGTCCTTTCCGCCCGGGCCGACCCGGTTCCGCAACCGCGAGTTCCTGATCATCGATTATGAAACGGACATGGATGCGCTCAGGGCCGTTGTGCCCGAACCCCTCGAAGTAGACAAGCCGGTGGTGAGGTATGAGTTCATCAGGATGCCGGATTCGGACGGTTTCGGCTCCTATAACGAGTCGGGACAGGTTATCCCGGTACGATTCAATGGTAAGGCAGGGAGCTATGTCCATGCCATGTACCTTGACGACGTGTCGCCCATCGTGGGCGGCAGGGAATTGTGGGGATTTCCGAAAAAATATGCGCACCCGGAAATGCACGTGGACCGGATCAACAAGGACTGCTATGTGGCGGCCCTGAAATACGGAGAACTGGAAGTGGTCCGCGCCACCATGGCGTACAAATGGCAGCGGCTGGACAAGGACGCCCTCGGTGAAGCGGTAGCCGCTACCCCGAACTTCCTGCTCAAAATCATTCCCGATGTGGACAACACCCCGAAGATCTGCCAGCTCGTGCGATACTTTATCGTGGACCTCACCGTAAAGGAAGCCTGGACCGGACCAGCGTCCCTGCAACTGTTCTCCCATTGCATGGCCCCTGTGGCGGACCTGCCTATCAAGCGCGTCACGGGCGCCGTCCATTTTATCGCGGACCTGACCCTCGGATTGGGGGATGTAGCCTACGACTATCTGAAAGAATAGAGGCCGACCAAGGGAACTCCTCCGGCCCGATCCATTGCCCTCAGGCGTTCCCTTTATCCTTTTCCAGGAAATGGCGCAGGGTCTCATTCCTGAGTCTCACCATCTTTTCCTTCATCTCCGGAGTCCAGTCATAGAACCCCTTGCCCGACTTCAGACCGAGGTTGCCATCCTCCACCAGCTTTTGCATCAATTTGGAGGGCTCCGATGCCCTCGACAAATCGGCGAAAAGGTACGTGGATATGATGTGGAATATGTCGAGGCCACCCATGTCCGCGCTCAGGAAGGGACCGGTCACGGGAAGACGCCTGCCGTGGCCGTATATGATCGATTTATCCACCTCCTCGACATCCGCATAGCCCTGTTCCACGATGTAAAGGGCCTCCCTCAAAAGGGCCAGTTGGAGCCTGTTGCCTATAAAACCGGGGCACTCTTTATTCATGCGGACCGGCTGCTTGCCCAGGGCCTTCACCCATTCCATGGTCCTGTCCATAACCTCCCCGGACGTCTTTTCGCCGGGCACAACCTCCACAAGGGGAATGAGTTGGGGTGGGTTCCAGAAATGGGCGACCACGACCCTTTCCGGATGGTTCAGACCCTTTGCGATGGCGGTAGGACTCAATCCGGACGTGTTTGTCGCAAGGATGACGTCAGGAGGCCGAATCTCGTCCAGTTCTTTAAAAACCTTCTGCTTGAACTCAAGGTTTTCGGGCAGACATTCCATAACGAGATCAGCGGACCCGGCTGCCTCGCGGATCGACGTCACGCATGTGATCCTCTCCATTACCGCTGAGACGCCGTCCCCGGGCAGCGCCATTCCGTTGAGGCTTTCCCTGATCATGTTCAGTGCCCTTTCAAGCAACTCCTGAGAGACATCGCACAACACCACGCGCCGGGAAGCGAGCGCCCCAAGCTCCGCGATGCCATGCCCCATCGTTCCCGCACCCAATACCGCAACATTTCTGATTTCCATGCCACCCTCCCGAAGAACCGGTCCGCCATCCCAACAAACCGGGGAAAGGTCCAGGCGGTGAGCCTTCCCGGTCTGCGCCAAGCCCTGTACCACGGGCGCCTGAGTCCAGTAAACCTCATCGGGATACTCCTGTCAAGGGCGGCTGCGGCAAAGGCGGAATTGCCCCGTCGCCCGGATGGCGGGGAGTTCACTGCCCTGAGGTGTTGATGGCGGGGCGGCGGGCGGTTTATAGAGACCACGGGATGATTAATTCTGTTGAGCCCCCATGGAAGAAATGTGATACTTAGGTAATGTGAGACTTTGGAGGGGTTATGATAAAGAGGTCGTCAGGTGGGTTCCCGGTTGTCGCTTCCATGATTCTTTTTTGCGTGAGCTTCATTTTCCATCCTTTTGCGTCGTCGGCAGCCTCCGAAGTCTCTGCCGGGCCTCCCGCCGGTCGGACAACCGTCCAACTGAAAGGCAATGCGCCGCAGTCCACGGCCCCCGCCGATGAGAAGAAATCCGACTGCAAGTATGTAGGGTCGGCTGCGGGAACCTTTTCGGGCGACGACAGCGGCACATGGGACGCTTTTGTCAACAGTGGGTGCAAAATAAGTGGAAGCGGCCATTCAGAGGAAGTAGGGAATTTCACGGTAACGGGCAACGTGTCGTCGGGGGGCAAGATCCGTATGGTTGCAGGCTCCGCAACGACAGGCGCCGTTTTTGACGGGCAGATTGCCGGTTCCGGGGCAATATCAGGCTCCTGGCGAAACGCCCTCTGGGCGGAGACCGGTACATTCGAAGGGACTTTCTCGTCCTACGCCATACCGCCCATAGATATCGGAGAAATCAGCTTCAACTGGGGGGAGGAAAGTTCCGCCATCAATCTGAAGGCCCGCGTCAACAAGGCGGATGTCGCCGTTCCGATTCCTGAATACGTGAAAGGCGCAGCAAGCGAGCCAGCCGCATATGTAAGGAATGCGGCGGTGACCATTCAGGCCAGATTTGTGGCTAATAGCCCCTTGAATCAGGTTACCGTGTGGGCGGAGGGAAGCCTTGGCGGGCTTCCGAAAAAGACGGTTGACTTCGGGGGCGCCACGTCGTCTCCCTCCGTTGACTTCACTGCCTTGAAGAGGCTGCCCAATAAGATCGGCGTAAACAAGATCGTGTGGAAATGGAAATACATGGGCCTGGACGGCAAGGTCAGGGATATGGGCAAGACCTCTCATGTGGCGTATACCTCCTTCGCAGCGCCACTCTCCACCCCCGTGTACAAAGAGCTTATGGCCTGGACGGCCGACTGGGCAAGCAATCTGGGCAACGAAAAGCAGATCACCGACGCCATCATCAGGAAACTGGGGCGGTCGGGGATGCAGTACGGCATGGCGGCCTGGGACACGGCCACCATGCTGGATGCGGGCGGCGGCATGTGCGGCGGATGGTCGCAAATGTTTGCCGACATGGCGGCGACTCACGGGGTGTTTCTGCACCGGAGGTGCTTTATTCTGCAGAATGACGCAGTCCCATCGCCGGAGGCGAAGTGGCTTTATATCGTCATAAAGGCAGCGGGCCTGAACAGAAGCGAACCGGCGACCGACCCGTGGAATTGGGGAGACGTGGACAAGAAGTCGGCATACCCCTATCCCCTGTACCTGGGTAACCTTTCCAAAAAAGATGACGTGAACTACGTAACGGAAAAGAGATGGGCCTTCGCCTCACCCTATGATGGGCATTGCATCGATTTCCTCGAATATGACGGAAAGGTCTATCTCTATGACCCCAGTTTCGGCAAGGGTCCGTTCAATAACACCTTCACCTCGGTGCCGAGCGGTTCAATGACGGGGACCGCCCTGAGCACGTTCAGGACGAACTACCACGACAAGGCCATCGACTACTTGAGGGGTGTCATTGCATACCGTAGCTGCCGCACCTGTGAGCCCGAGACCGACCCGTCTTTCGAACTGGACGTGAAAACGAAGAACATACCGGCCCTGCGTGACCCGGCAACGCCGGAAACATTTGAAATGCACTATATATGGGATTAATTACGGGGGATAACCATGAAAAAAACAATAGCCTGTGTCTGTGTCGGTGCTGCAATCTTCTTTTCCTTTTTCGCGGGTTCCGTTGTGGCTGCCGATAACCCCGGTGTGGACCGGAACTCCGCGGTCGTCTCCGTCTCCCGATTCCTTCAGGATACGGAGGCGCCGGTGGATTACACCGAGGTCTCCCGGGCCATCCTCCTTCTCGGCCCCGGCAGCGAGGGGTTGCTCGTGCAGGTATTGAAACGGGAGAAGGCGGTCAAAGTCACTGAAGGGGTCAGGCTTCCAGGGGTCATGAGCCCCCTGGACATGCTCAAGGCAACCGCCCTCGATGCCCTTGGAGAACTTCGCGCCTATCAGTGTATTAATGAAATGAAAGAGGTGTACCACAAAACCGGAAACGGTACGTTGCGCCGCATAGCGAAGAAGAATATTGAAGCCCTGGGCGGCTCCGCGGATGAATAGGCGGCCGGCGATTTCCCCATCGGGCCTTTCGTGAGTCGCCCATGATGTTCGACACTATCCTGCTTTACGCTATCACGTGCTTTACGGTTACCGTCATTCCAGGCCCCACCATGCTTCTCGCCCTCACCAACGGGACATCCCGAAGATGGCGGGTAGCTGCCATGGGCATTCTCGGCGCTGCCCTTTCCGACCTGCTTCTCATCGGCGCAGTTTCCATCGGCTTGGGTGCCTTGCTGGCAGCCTCCGAAACCATCTTCTCCGTGGTCAGATGGGTCGGCGTCTTCTACCTTGCATGGCTCGCGATCCAGTTGTGGCGCAATCAACCTGCCGGGTTGCCGACAGGCTCCGGTTGCCTGCGTCTGTCGGCGGGGAGAGCCTTTTTCAGGAGTCTCCTGGTGTCGTTGTCGAATCCGAAGGGTTTGCTCTTCTTTTCCGCGTTCCTCCCCCAGTTCATCGACACCTCCAAGGCGCAGACGCCTCAGTACCTGCTGCTCGCACTGCTCACGGCAGCAATGGACATCGTGGTAATGGCCTGCTACGCGACCGGCGGCGCCCAAGCCGCACGGCTTCTTACCGTCAAAGGCCTGCGTCGTTTGAACAGGGGGTGTGCGTCGCTGTTGTTATCGCTCGCCGCTTTCCTGGCGCTCTATCGCAAGTCAAATGCGTGACCCCTTGCGCCCGGGGTCGGCTATCCGGTAACATGTACCCGCGGCAAGCCTCAATTCCGTGCCGGTCTCTAGGCAAGCCCGGACATGAGGCGGTTTATGTATCCGTCGATTCCGCCTTCCGCTGTTTTGTCGATTCTCTCCATTTCGGGCCTGATCCGTTTCATGGTCTCTTCATTGCGGACCACGTCGAGGGACAGGTTGCTGTAGGAGCTTCGCTTCAAAAGCGAGAATGCCTGTTTCTGCTCTTTCGATAGAGAAAGGTAATCGTCAAGGCCCTTCAGCATCCGCTCCTTATCTTCATCGAGATACCCGTTCACATCCATGAGAAGGTTCAGGCCGAAGTCACCGCAGACAAGATAGCTGTGCATGGCGTTGAGGTGCTCCAGGAGCATGCGGATTTCCCTTATTATCTCTTCATCGGTCATGGGAAAAAAGGTGCCGTCTTCAACCATCTTCCTCATGGAGGACCTGGGGTGCATGGCGAAGGTACGGACCCTGATAAAGTCCGGCTGAACCATGTTCAAAAGCCGTACTGTCTCCAGGGCATGCTCTTCGCTCAGCGTCCTGCCGCCGATACCGGGCATGATATATTCGGACAATTCAATGCCTGCTTCTTTGACGTGTCTGCCGCCCACGACAATATCATCCGGGGTTATCCCCTTCCTGATCATCTTCAACACCTTTTCGGAGCCGCTCTCCATTCCGACATGCAACCTCGTCAATCCGGCTTCCTTCAATTGCGTGAGTTCCGCGACGGTTCTTCTCTTGAGGGTCGGCGCCCTTGCATAAGATGTTATCCTTACAATAGAAGGGAATTTCTCTTTGAGATACTTTATGATCTCCAAAACGTCTTCGGTTTTCAGTACAAGGGAATCGCCGTCCTGCAAGAACGCTGTCCGGACGGGATAGTCTCCGTATTCCCTCGCCATGCTGTCAATATCCTTCTTTACCTCTTCCACCGTTCTCCGCGAAAACTTCGTCCCCTTGTAGGACGAACAAAAGGTACACTGATTCCACGGACAATTTCTCGTTACCCTAACCAGGAGGCTCGAAGCCTCGCTGGGGGGCCTTATGTTCCCTTGTTCATACATATTATCAGGCTCCTGTAAGAATACCCCTACCCCCGTGCCTCCATAGTCCTTCACCGCCGATCAATATCAACATAGCGTTCCCTATCAGATAACCTTACCCTATTCGAGCGTGTCCGTCCATAGCAACCCCCTTCCCACGGCTATCTCCCTGCGCTGTGGATCAGGCCCGCTACGTAGACCCTGCTGCCGTGTACTATCTGATCAATATTTACGATGTGATATTGTCGTCTACGGCAAGTCAGAATAAATAGCCTGCTTCCGCCTCGCAAAGGGGCCTTTCCTTTGCGACGAGTCGTGGGACGCCCCCCATTCCTCCTGTTAGCGTGACATCCCTTTAATGCAATTTGGTTTTCATTGACAAAATGACGTCACATATGATACTTCGAAGCCGGGCGTTCCTTGCATGTCCATTCCGTGGCGTTGGCGCGTGGAGCTTCCCCTTTATTCAGCCCCTGTTGCGCGACTGGTCCGGCGATCGGAGCAGTCTTGGCCTATAATTCCGGAAAGGAGCGAAGACCATGTCGGCAGATGAGATAACCGGCCGGCAACCCCGTGGTATTCTCGTATTGAGGACCGTGGCGATGCCGAAAGACACAAACTCCAAGGGCAATATTTTCGGCGGTTGGATCCTGTCCCAAATGGACATAGCCGGGGACCTGATGGCATCGGAGATCGCCCGGGGCAGGACGGTTACAGTCTCGGTGGACAGGATGACATTCAAACTGCCTGTCCGGCTGGGGGAAGTTATCGGCATATACGCGGAGTTGGCAAGAGTGGGCACTTCATCCATGGACATCATGCTTGAAGTCTGGGCCAGACAACTCCTCGGGGCGTACGAGGCGGAACACCAGCTGGTCACGGAAGGCACATTCCGTTATGTCGCCATCGATGATGACGGCAAACCCCGCATGGTACCTGACAACCCGCAATTCTTTTCGAGGCGCACGCCGGATTAACCGAAGGGTGCCAAGGGGACCGCAAACAACCCTGACGGTCTTCCACACGATTACCCGTCTTCGTCATGCCCTCGCTCATGCCAAGGCCCTCCTCTGCGGAGGAGCAGGACGGGGCAAGGTGATATTCGAGCACCGTGTGCACGGGTCCAAAGGCATGGAGTACTCCCCTTCGGCAAACGCTCTCGACCACGTGAGCAAGGTGAATGACATGGCGGCCCTCCACCCAGGGAGCATAGGCGGCCCGGGAGAAGGCTTCGTCAAATCCGGCCGGGTGAAAATAGTGGATACCGGGAAGATAGAACGCCCCTTCGGCTTTATCACCATAGGCGAGCCTCAGGGCAAGGTAAAAAAGGTAATAGAGGCCTACCGCAAGGAGGCCGACATAGCCGAATAGCACGCAGGAGCGAGCTATTGCCCGGGTAATCAGCCGACGCCGACGCCCGGCCTCTCAGGACGACGGCCGGCCGGCCGTGATGAGTGAACCGAGAGGAAAGGCTGCATGGGCCTGGTGGGGGGGTGGTCGGGGAGGGTTCTTCCCGGATGCTCCCTGGCGCTGAAATGTGACCCATTGCTCAATTTCACCGCCCTCGATACGCAGTGCGCAGCAAGTCTTCATTTAAGGGTAAGTCGGCAGTCCGCAAATCCTGCCTGTTTCGTCACGCCTGATCCTCCTGTCCGGCGCATCGTGCCCGCAGGAAGACGCGGTCACCGGTCGGCAAAATCGGGCAGGGTCCCCACATTTCATCTTAATGCTCGCCACCGGGAAGAACCCTCCCCGACCACCCGGAACGTTGGGATTGGAGAGCATGTATTACCGATCGAGGCCGGTTCCTGTCCCCTCTTCACAAGACGTCATCTGTCGTAATTTTGGGATATAATATCGTACACGGCAAGCGCGGGGTAAGCGCCGACACGGCCCTTCGCCTTTCCCGCTATCTTTCCCTACCAGAACGTTGTTGGCTCAACCTGCAGTCAAGCTATGACCTTGAGGTCGAAAAAGACAAGCTGAAAAGCAGGATCGAAAGGGAAGTGAAAATACTTGAGAAAACAACCGCATAGCAGCAGGGATGAGAGCCATTCGGCCATTCAACTGCGCGGGTCCCGAAAGTGCCCGGCTCGTTGTTGAGATTCCCTGTCGTGCCAAACCCTTGTCCTGGCTTATTTTGCGGGATCACCCCAGAGGGCGGAGGTCCGTCGAAGATGGATCGTATTAAACGCCTGAAGGCCGTCCACGTCTACCCCTCGTTTTGAACCAAAATCCTCTATGTCTGCGGTCCTTGTCTGTCTGCTAAAGATCCCTCCTTCCTGAAGGCGAGTTTGTGTGTGTTTTTCGCGATATGAACATGAACATATCATGTGGCAACAGATTGCCTCCTGCGTAATTAACCTCGCCGCGAAATGATTCTGTTTGCTGGGGTCACACGCGTTTTGATCCTCGTCCCAATTGAAAATAGTAATGGTGATGAGGGGAAAACCATGTCAAATACTGATTGTGAAAAGTGTCGAATATTAGGAACTTGCGTGGGGGCAAAATGGTGCGGAAAAAACTAATGATTTGTACGCACAAATCAACTACTCCTTCCTGAAAGCAAGTCTGCGGTCTCTTCCCCTCGTGTACTGAGTTTCATTCGGTAAAATACAACCATACGGTCCATGGCAAGGAATTAATTTGACATTATTTTTGCCCAATACGAGAATAGAACAAATACCTTAAATAAGCAGGATAAGACGGATGGTAGGGGTCATTGAATTATTTAAAGGACCGACCCCGATACCCTTACGGCCAGCCTCAAACGGAGGACAGGAAGACAAATTGTCTGAGGAATTTAGTCAATCGGGTTGGGATAAACTGAATGCTCGTTTTGCAGAACGAACTCGATGGGCCAATCTGTCAGTAACTATCGAAGAGATCGCAAAAGAAAACAGGTCACTTATCGAGAGCCTTAATAGGTTCGATCCAAAGTTTGCCATTCCCCTCCTGGCAAGCCTTCTAACACTCCCAAAATACCAATCGCATTGTATCCGCTTTGAAATTCTGGTTGTTCTAGCGATAATCCACTGCCGCGGCAGGAAAAAGGCGAGTCTAAATGAACCGATTCGCTGGTTCTCTCAGATAGGCGAGTCGCAATGCGTGTTAGGTGAAGATCCTGCCGAAGATGTCTTTGTTTCTCTGGTGAGGGATGGCAAAGGAGACTACCGGCTTCTTCAAGGTATCTGGGAGTCCGCAGGTTTCTATACTCAATGTGTCTTGGACGCAATTGAGACCATGCCCAACACCGGCCAGTATGAGCAAATCAAGAAGAGCATCCGTGCTCTTCTCATAATATCCGATATAGTATGCAAGAAAGCCGGTCTCTCTCGCTATCAACTGGGTTCCGATGAGCGCTATTCAACGTTATCACCGCAGGCACTTCCGGGACGTAATGCCCTAATCTCTCGCGTGACAATTACGTTCACGGAGTTGGATGAATACGGCATTACTCCCACCGATATCTTGCCGTTTACCTTTCATCCTGAGATGCGAAACGAATTGCCTATGCAACAAATTGGCCTTAGTTACTTGCATCGCTGTCCGCTCATCGTGCACGATGAGCCTCGTCTCACGGTCGCCCTCCCTTCAGCCCTGTCGGTAGCAATTCGGGACTATGCGATCGCAAATGTCATAGAAAGCGGACTGACTGAAACTTTTGATGATGCGCTTGCTCAGAATTACTCCAGACTATTCTTCGATACACCTCTCCTTGGCGGTCCAACGCGAGCCCCGGTCTTCTGGGAAAAGTCAGGTACATTCCAATGGTCGAATTTCTCCCTAAGAGTCGATGAAGGCTACTTCATCTCGTTCCACGTGGTCCTACCGTCAGTGCAGATGCATCCCGATGGTGGCTTCAAGGGCGTCTATCGAGATGGAGGAAATCTGGCCAAAACGCTGCAATCTTCGATCAATGGGGTTGTCAAGCATTTCCAAGGGCAGAACGATTTCAAAGAGGGACTTGTTGTTCTCGTACTCTGCGGCTGGGGTAAAGGTTATACTACCCAAGTTGTCAAACTCGCTGACCCGCATTGGCGCTTGGAAACCATGTCCTCAGCGGATCTCGTACGACTCAGTTGGCTTGGTGACATGAGTCCCAGCTACTTCTGGCGCATTCAAGACGGGTTGGAAGCCGTAAGGAAGGCTGGGGTCGAGATCGTCAATCCCAATGGGATTCTGAACCTGATCGGATGGGTACGCAGCAACAACGGCCACTTCGTGCCGCATGCACAGCTACCAGAAGGCGAGATTTCCCCAGAACGGCCCCTAATACTCAACCTCCCTCTCAACCTTCTGCGGGAAGTGCGCGCTGATTCCGATCGCGGTTATGACCGACACAGCGTGGTGGATAACGTTGGAGTTCAGCACGACGTCCAACACGTCTCGCCCAAGCCATTTTTCAGCAGCGGAAGCTCGCGACGTGTCTATGCCTCCATGGACGACATCGAAAAGGGAACGCATACGTCAGTGTATGAAGGCTCACTCAAGCTTTGGATCTCACTGACCGCGCGCAACTTCTCAGAAATAGAAGTCGAATCCCGGCTGTGGGAAATGGCAAATGAATGGCTCCGCCGCGTCGGCGATGCCCTCGATAAACGGTACGGTGCGATAATCGAGACGCGTAATCTCAAGGCCTATGTTGAATTCCATGACGATGACATACCAAAGGAAGGAGGAGATAAACCAGCTTTCGAAGATCTTCTTCCCTGTTGTATAATAGAGCCTCACAGCGAGCCTAATGCTTGTAAAGCTGTCTTCCAAGCCGGGTTCGTAGCTGGCTTTCGCATCGCCGAGAATGTTGCCGAGCGACTCTTCGTCCGCACTGTGGCGCGGGCCTATTTGCATCTCCTCGGTATAGAAGATTGCGATGGTGAGGCCAAGGCCGTTGAGGCCCTTGTCGTTCCAAATGACGACGCGCGTAGCTTCCATCTCGTTTACGCGCAACAATTCATGGACTACGTTCGCGATACTTTGCCCAAAAAGCTAATCGCTATCGATCCGGTAGATGATGCCGCCAGCAAGATAGGCCTTGGTTGGCGTGTCCTTGAAAGAAACCAAAGCAACAAGATCGAAGGAAAAGATGCTTGTACAAGCTTTCTTCGTAAAATAGTTGATGTCTTGCTGACTGAAATTTTCGTCGCACTTCAATCGTTTAGCCGGCTTTCAGCGCTGATGCGCCTTGTGGCCAATTCTGAAAAAGCAAATGACGAGGCGTACCATTGGGGGCGGACATCAGCAGCTCTCCTTGGTCTCCATGGCAACGAGCCAGGCACCGTCGATCGCTATGTCGAGCAGATGTCGAAGTTTGCTGGAGCCAATGTCGCAAGCCGTATTCTGATTGAGATCGGCTTATGTGTCTGTCCGGCAGGGGGAGGGACCCAACTCTCGGATATCGAGCTAAGCAAGTTGATCGCGCAGGCTGCCTTGGTAGTACGTATTGGTGGTCTCTCGGACGCGATATATTATAACGCGCTCGCCCCGGAACTCACTATTTCGCCTTTGGGTGACATCCTCTTTCGCAATGATTTTGGCCTCATGGTGGTCGAACCTATGCTGGCCCGCGAGATGGAGAACAGGTTTATCGGTAGTGCCCCCTTGCAGAGGAAGAATTATGAAGAACCCCCACTCGCTTCGAACGCCAAAGGCAATGTAGGAGAAGAATTCTGGGATGCATGGAAAATCGAGATGGGTTTTAATCTTGACGAAGGCCGAAACATTATTGATGCTCTGGAAAACAAAGGCATTGAGGATCACGCTGCCTTATTAAAGATCCGGCAAAGCGAGTATCTAACTCTTGTCTGTTCCGACAAGGTTCCCGAAGACGCAGCGAGAAGATTTCTTAATCAGTTTTCGCTATCCACGAGGCCGCAGTGGGATAAACCTCCTGAGGGCTTCATCGGCAGAGATCTTTACCCGTGGCGCTATGGCCGGCGTTTATCCTTTGCAACTCGCCCTATTCTAATGTTAGATGAGACCGATGATCCCTTGCTGATTGTGGCGCCGGGTGCCCTGCGAAAGGGTTTCGCTTACGTTTTGGACGGTGCCTATAGTGGTCGACTTGAGCGGGCCTTCTTTCGCACCAATGAAATGAGGGATGCCTGGTTGGGGAAAGCACGGGAAGGTCACACCTTCAACGCTGAGGTTGGGAAGGCTCTATCAGAGGCCGGATGGCACGTCCGGGAGAATGTTGGCTTGCCCGAGCTTCTCAATCGCAAGATTGAACGCAACTATGGAGATATTGATGTGCTTGCATGGCGACCGGATCGCGAAGAGGTATTGGTTGTTGAGTGTAAAGATTTGTCATTGGCGCGCAACTATTCCGAGATAGCGGCTCTGCTTTCAGAGTATCAAGGCATCGAAGCGGAAGGCAGATCAGATAAGCTAAAAAAACACCTCGACCGGGTGGCGCATCTCCGCGATAATTCTGACGAACTTAAGCGATTTACGGGACTTCAAAGGCTACAGGTCATATCTTGCCTCGTGTGCAGTGGCGTGGTCCCTATGCAATATGCAAAGATAGGCACCATCACAAATACCCGCGTCGGCAGAGTCTCCGATATTCTGAACCTCTAGCTTAATTGCAGCCCCGGGCGCAATCTTTAGTTTACCGACCTCGTCGTAACTTCCGTACTGATCAGGTATTGTTTCTTACTTACGACAGTTCTCATGCTCAGCCACCAAGATAGTGGGCTGATGAAGGGTGCGCCACCGATGCCTACGCAGGCTCGATGACGCTTTCTATGCGTAATCTTCGGTTGCACCGCCATAGCCTCTTACCGCTTTGCAGGTGCACGGGCCTATTTTCGGTGTCGGCTCATTTTGAAGAATTCGCTCAGAGGGCTCGTGCTGATGTACTTCCTGAAAGAGATTCTTTCCCTTGCTGCCCAGCATGAAAGGTTACAAGTGGTATTTATCGAGCAATTGCTGCATGCAACATAACATCGCTCTGCCGATGATATGTTGCAAATAGGCGAGGCTAGTGTACTGTCTCACTAATAGCTTTACAATTACCCTTGGCTATGCTATCATAGTGCATGTGGAATCCAGCCAGTACGCTAGACATGACGGAAGAGCGGAGAAAGACATTGGAAACATGGGTCAAAGCAAAGAAGACTCCCCAAAGGGTGGTTCTACGCTCCCGCATCTGCCTGCTCGCGGCAGAAGGGATGTCCCATAACGCCATAGTGAAGAGGCTCAATACCTCCCGCCCTACGGTGATATTGTGGGTAGGCAGGTTCAAAGAACAAGGTCCCTCGGGCTTATCAGAGGACGCACCCCATGGGCCGAGTTCAAGGCGCCTTAACCCGGAGATAGTGCGCACCATCGTGGAAGCCACACTCCATACAACTCCCAAAGATGCTACTCAGTGGTCCACCCGCACCATGGCAAAGGAGAAGGGCGTGAGCCATGCCACCGTGCAGCGCATCTGGGATGCCCATGGACTACAGCCCCATCGGGTAGAAACTTTCAAGCTGTCCAGAGACAAGAAGTTCGTGGAGAAACTGACCGATGTGGTGGGCGTCTATCTCAATCCTCCCGACAAAGCGGTGGTACTCTGTGTGGATGAGAAAAGCCAGGTGCAGGCCCTGGACCGGACCCAGCCGGGATTACCGATGAAGAAGGGGCGCTGCGGCACGATGACCCACGACTACAAAAGGAACGGCACTACCTGTCTTTTTGCCGCCCTCAATGTTCTGGAAGGAAAAGTCATAGGCTCCTGCTATCCCCGCCACAGAAATACCGAATTTCTTAAGTTCCTGCGTACCATAGACCGTCAGGTGCCAAAGGGCCTCGATGTCCATATGATTCTCGACAACTACGGAACTCATACCCACCCCAATGTGAAAGCATGGCTCGAAAAACACCCCCGTTTCGTTCCCCACTTTACACCCACAAGCTCGTCGTGGCTTAACCTGGTGGAGCGCTGGTTCGGGGAGATCACACGAAAGAGAATTCGTCGCGGCATCTTCAAAAGCGTTCAGGAACTGGTGACCGCCATCGAAGAATATATTCGCTGCAACAACGAAGACCCCAAACCCTTCGTATGGACCAGGAAGGCCGAGGAGATACTTGAAAAAGTGAATCGCTGTAAAGGCGTTACTGAGACACTACACTAGACTCCTGTCGTAGCGGATTGTATCTCTTTGATTTCTTACGGAATATTCTTCAAGGTCCGATCCTTTATCTGTTGACATTCTCTCCACCAAATACTAAGATTTCCACAAATTACATACTGCGGTAGATTAATTGTTAGGCGCAAGCATGTAGGAACCAATGAAGGCTAAGATTGACGCACTGCAAGTCACCAGTCAACCGCTCACCGGCAATTGTTCGGGGGTATATTTCTTATTCGATGAACACGAATTGGTCTACGTCGGTCAGGGCTGGAATTGTTTCTTGCGTGTGGCCGAGCATACGAGAAGGGATTCAGACAAAATCTTCACGAATTGGAACTTCATCAAAATTAAAAGTGAAAAAGAAAGAAAACAATTTGAACAAGAAGTAATAAACAGATTCAAGCCCAAATATAACAAGGTCCATATGGGAGACGGTTCATGATTAACACCGGCAAGGCGTGTTCAATCTGTGGTAAGTGGCACCGTTTAGAAGAATATACATACGGCAACCGAGAGAACAGATCTTACTGCAAGACATGCAACAAAGAAGAAAAGAAGGCATATGGAAAAGGCGGCGCACAAGCAGCTAGAGAATATAGAGAAAATGAAAGAAGTAAATGGAAAAGGGCCTAACAATCGGCTGCACCGAATCCAGGCTATGCCCGTCTCGGTGAGCCGCATGTTAGCTCCACAAAGATGAAACTGAAGAGGCGACCATGAAAGAAAATCTGATGAATGCGATCAAAGAAATTAGAAACGACGGTTCTCTGTTGATCTTGGATGAAGCATCAATCAAGTCGGCTATCATACTCCGCCTTCTTTCGTTGCTGGGGTGGAATCCTTTCGACATTAACCAAGTTAAACCCGAGTATACCGTAGAATCCAAACGGGTAGATTTCTCCTTAAGAATAAATGGTGCAAACAAGGCTTTCATAGAAGTGAAGCGACCGAGTGAAAACCTTGAGCCACATCAGGAACAGCTTCTGGGATACTCATTCAGGGAAGGAGTTAAGATCGCAATTCTAACAAACGGAGTTACCTGGTGGTTCTATCTCCCGTTAAACGAGGGCAGTTGGGAACAGCGACGATTCTTTACTGCTGATTTTACGGAACAACCACTCGAATCGATAGCTGACCGATTCATTGCTTTGCTGTCAAAAGATCATATCGCGACGGGTGACGCGGTAAAAAATGCCGAAGGCCTATATCAAAGTCGCCAAAGAAAAGGCATTCTGAAAGAAGCCTTGCCTAAGGCGTGGCATAAATTAATTAATGATCCAGACGATCTCTTGGTTGATCTCTTGATAGAAACCACCGAAAAACTGTCTGGGTTTCGCCCAGAAATAGAAGATGTTGAGAGATTCTTAGGCAGTATTGCCCATCCTGCATTTCCAAAGCCTGGAACCCCTCTTTCTCCCGCGCCTCCGAAGCCGTATCAACCCCCGAGGCCGGGAGTTTCTGAATCATCTACCGATGGCTATATCAACAAACAGATCGTGGCATTTACACTACTCGGAAAAACATATCGTCCTCGTAATTGGAAAGAACTTATGGTCACTGTCGCTGAGGAAATGTACCGGAGGCATCCTGCGGACTTTGAACGTGCGCTTATGCTTCGTGGTCCCAAGATGGCCTATTACGCACTTCATGCCAATCAATTGAGTCAACCATCACAAATTTCCGATTCGAAATACTTTGTAGAGACAAAACTGAACACAAACTCAATAGTAAGGCGATGCCACGGATTGCTGTCACTTTTCGGATATAGTGATACTGATTTAAGCATAGAGGTAGATGAAAAGAGAACATGAGCTAACCCGTCGCTACCTTTAGCCGGATCGCGGCCCTGTCGGGCTGCTCTGGCTGATCCTATTGTTGTCGCTCTTTTAATCGGTAATGGTTGTTTTTGCGGAACCGCTCACATTCACACTTTGTAGGTGTACGCGAGAAAATCCAATCCGATAATGCAGGCGCAATAATCATTAGTTTTTTCCGCATGCTTTTGTCATTATCTAACCCACTAACGAGATTACACTTATTTCCCGCGCGTTTGAGAGGGTTCTTTACGCAGTCCGGATATCGTACCTGTCACAGCTTTTTTGTGGTAATGGTGGACGGAAGGCAAAGCCCCCCTGTAGACTTGTGGAGCCAGCCCTCCCGGTGTTGCCCTGGACGTGCTATTCAGATCGCCACCGGCAGTTATCATTGTGGATTATCTTCCTTCCTGGTGCCAATTTCCCGGCATCCTCTATTTCAATAATTAATTATGCCGGGTCGTGTGGATGGCCGCAGGGGGTGAAGGCTTCAGGTTCGTTGCTCTGTGAAGGTTCGTGGGGCGTCGGCGTATTAAATATACGCCAGAGCACGCGTACCTTTGCAGAGCGGCGGAGATGGAGTCTTCACCCCCTGCGGCCATCCGTCCAAGTGAACATAAAGCCAAACAGACAACACAAACCGCGAACAGACGAGAGCCATCCCCGCAAAACCCCGACACTCTCCCTTCCTCTCTCCCGCTCACGCCCCACGCTCACGCCCCACGCTCACGCTCGGTTAATGCTTGACTCTCTTACTGCCCGCCGTGGTATCATAAGGACGCTATGGGATTGACACACATTACCGACGGGCGGGTTAAGCTTATTATGGTCGGGGGGAAAGGCGGGGTGGGGAAGACTACCTGCGCGGCGGCCATTGCCCTGAAGATCGCCATGGACGGGAAGAAGGTGCTTGTCATTTCCAGCGACCCCGCTCCCTCTCTGTCAGACATCTTCGAAGTCGCCATCGGCAATGACGAGGTGCGCATTACCGGCGACTACGAGCTTTACGGCCTGGAAATCTCCTCCGACGCGGTGCTCAGGAAGTGGAAAGAGCGCTTCGGGCCCGAGATCTACGAGGTGGTCCGGTCCTTCGCGGACGTAGACTACGATTTCGTCGACTACATCGGGACCGCGCCCGGCATCGAAGAAGAGTACATGCTCAACTACATCATGGAACTCGTGCAGGGCGGCGCCTACGACGTGGTGGTATGGGACACGGCGCCCGCAGGGCACACCTTGCGCCTCCTCAGGCTCCCCCACCTCTTTCTCAAGCACATGGAAGCGGCCACGAAGTTCTACATGAACATATACGGCTACCTGGAGAAGCTGAAGGACACGGTGAAACTCAAGGGGTCGAAGAGAACGCTCCTCGAGGTGATCGGCAGCTGGGAGGCCCTTTCGGAACAGATCGTGGCCTTCATACGGGACCATGAGATCACCAAGTATGTAATCGTCACCATCCCCGAGGCCCTCGGCGTGAAGCTTACCGAGAGGGTGATAAAAGAATTCGAGGAAAACCGGCTTACCGTGGAAAATATCATTATCAACCACGTGGTGAAGGACGCGGACTGCGAGTTCCACAGGACACGCAAGGCCATGCAGGAGCACTACATGGGGTCGATCAGGGACACCTATAAGGGATCGAGTATCGTCACTCTCTACCTCGCGGCTAAGGAGATACGAGGCCTGGCAAGGATAATGGAGGTCTCGAAGGTCCTCTTTTCCCCGGAGGAAGGACCGGGGGCGTGAAGACCGGGGGCGTGAGGAAAATAAAGGTCACCGGGGGCTATCTCAGGTCCAGGAGCATCGAAATCCTCGAAAACGACATAGCGCGGTACACCCCCTCCAAGGTACGGCAGGCAATATTCAACATAATCGGCGACGTGGAAGGGAAACGGGTCCTCGACATTTTTGCGGGCTCCGGCTCCTTTGCCATCGAGGCATTGAGCAGGGGCGCAGCCTTTGCAACGTGCGTCGAGAAAGACAGGGAAATGTGCGCCCTCATCCGGCGGAACCTTGAATCTCTCGGCCTCTCTCCCGTCTGTGAAATACTTAACATGGATGCGGAGCGCGCAGTGCCTTTTCTTTATAAAAAGGCGGCCAAGTATGATATAATTTTCATGGACCCTCCGTACAACAGGGGGTATATAGCGGCAATTACATCGCTCTTTGAAGAAGCGGTGATTTACGAAAGCGATACGGTCTTCGTAATAGAGCATTCGAAGAGAGAACCATGTGACGCTCCCGGATCCGGGGGGAAGGAGCGCACCTTGACAAAACAATATGGCGACACGTGCATTACCACATATGAGCTGCAACACGATCTCACTTAAAGGAGTCCCCGATGAAACGCAAAGTGGCAGTGTATCCCGGTTCTTTTGACCCCATCACCAACGGGCACCTCGATATCCTCAACAGAGGGCTCGAGCTTTTCGACAAAGTCATAGTGGCAGTTGCGTATAATATTGAAAAGAAGGCGCTCTTTTCCGTCGAGGAGCGGATGGAACTGATCAAGCTGTCCGTGGACGGCAACGAGAACGTGCTCGTGGACAACTTCAACGGTCTCCTGGTCAATTATGTGAAGAAGGTGGACGCGAAATTCGTGATCAGGGGCCTCCGGGCCATGAGCGACTTCGAGTACGAATTTCAGATGGCTTCCATGAACAGGAACTTAAATAAAGACATGGACACCTTGTTTATGATGACCAGCAAGGATTATTATTTTATTAGTTCCAGAACGATCAAGGAGGTCCAGCAATTCGGCGGTTCCGTGAAAGGGCTCGTGCCCCCCATAGTGGAGACAAGATTGAAAGAGAAGTTTTCCCTGAAATGAAAAAGGCCTTCCTGCCGGTCATTCTCCTGGCTCTCCTTGCGCTTTTCGCGTTCCGGGCCGAGGCAGGGGATGTATATGTGGCGAAGGTCCAGGGTGTCATAGGCCCTGCCACGGCAGGATTCATATCGGATTCGATCGCGAAAAGCGAGGAAAAGGGCGCGGAGGCGCTCGTCATACTCCTCGACACCCCCGGCGGCCTCGACACGGCCATGAGGGACATCGTAAAAGACATCATGGAGGCGAAAGTCCCCGTCATAACCTACGTCTATCCCTCCGGCGCGCGCGCCGCGTCCGCGGGATGTGTCATCCTTCTCGCCTCCCATGTGGCGGCAATGGCCCCCGGCACGAACGTGGGCGCAGCCCATCCCGTAACCATAGGCAAGGACAAACCGGACAAGGTAATGATGGAGAAGGTCCTCAAGGACGCCGAGGCCTACGTGCGGAGCATTGCGAAAAAACGGGGCCGGAACGAGGAATGGGCGGCAAAGGCGGTGACCGAGAGCGCGTCCATTCAGGCGAGCGTTGCCCTCAAACTGAAGGTTATCGATGTGGTGGCCGCCAATGTTGACGAACTGTTGAAAAGCATAGACGGCAAGACCGTGGACACAAAAAAGGGTGCGGTCCTCCTCAGGACGGCGGGAGCGAAGAAGATTGAGATAGAAACACCCTTCAAATACAGGTTTCTCGGCTTTATAAGCGATCCCAACGTAGCCTACATCCTTATGATGATCGGCATTTACGGGATACTCTTCGAGATTTACAATCCCGGGGCCGTTTTTCCCGGCGTAATAGGAGGGATATCCCTCATCCTCGCTCTCTACTCCTTCCAGGCCATACCGATCAGCTATGCCGGGGCGTTCCTCATACTTCTCGGCATCATATTCTTTGTCCTCGAAGTGAAGATCGTGAGCCACGGGGTGCTTGGTATTGCAGGCATAATAGCTATTGTGATAGGCTCTATTATGCTTGTTGACCTCCCGTCCGGAAGCATGCTCTCCATTTCCTGGAAGTCCATCCTGGCGGTGGCGGTGATTTCGGCCCTTTTCGTCTTCGGTGTACTCTCCTTTGCGATCAAGGCGCAAATGTCGAAGGTGAAGACAGGCGAAGAAGGGCTCACCGGAGAGGAAGGGATTGCCCGGACCGATGTTCTCGAGACCGGAAAGGTCTTTTTGCACGGTGAACTATGGAATGCAGTGAGTGATGAGCCAATAAAGGCGGGTGAGAAGGTCGTGGTTTCCGGCGTAAAAGGCCTGACTTTGAGAGTCGGGAGAAAGGGGGTTTAGCATGATTCCTGTTTATTTGTTTGTAGTGGTGATTATAGTGTTCTTCCTTGTAAGCGCGATAAAGATTCTCAACGAATACGAGAGGGGCGTCATCTTCAGGCTTGGGCGGGTGCTCGGCTCTCCCAAGGGACCGGGACTCATCATCCTCATACCCATAATCGACAGAATGGTAAAGGTGAGCCTGAGAACGGTGGTCCTCGACGTACCCTCCCAGGACATGATCACCAAGGACAATGTTTCCATAAAGGTAAATGCAGTCGTTTATTTCCGCGTCATCGATCCCCTGAAGGCGGTCATCGACGTGGAAAACTTTCTCTACGCCACGAGCCAGCTTTCACAGACGACCCTGAGAAGTGTCCTCGGTCAGGCCGAACTCGACGATCTCCTCTCCCACAGGGAGAAGATCAATGAAAGGCTCCAGGAGATCCTTGATACCCACACAGAGTCCTGGGGTATCAAGGTCTCGAACGTGGAAGTGAAAAACGTCGATCTCCCCCAGGAGATGCAGCGCGCCATTTCACGGCAGGCAGAGGCGGAAAGAGAAAGAAGGGCAAAGGTGATCGCGGCCGAAGGTGAATTCCAGGCATCGACAAAACTATCGGAGGCGTCCGACATACTCTCCAGGAACCCCATGGCACTCCAGCTACGCTACTTACAAACCCTTATCGAGATATCGACGGAGAAGAATTCGACCATAGTCTTCCCTCTTCCCATTGATCTTATCAAGGTTTTTACAGAGAGACTGAAATGAAAAAGTGGTTATCAGCCCTAATAGTCATAGTCCTCATGTGCACCGGCACGGCCTACGCGGAAAAAGCGCGCAAGAAGACGAGCGCCCTGAAACAACCGGCCAAGGCGGCCGTTGCGAAGGTGAAGGAGGACCCGTGCAAGGCCTTTATAGTCGCGGAGGCGACGACCGGCACCGTCCTTGACGGCGAGAATGTCCATGCCAGGCGGCCTCCCGCGAGCGTGACAAAGCTCATGCTGGCCCTGGTCGTCCTCGAAAAGCTTTCAAGGAACGAGATTGCCCTTACGGACAAGATCACCGTAACGCCGGACGTGGCGCGGATAGGGGGCAGTCAGGTCTACCTCAAGGTGGGCGAGACCTTTACCCTCGAAGAGCTGATGAAAGCCGTCATGGTGGCCTCGGCGAACGACGCGGCCTACGCGGTGGCGGAGCACGTGGGAGGAAGCAAGGAAGGGTTCGTGACACTCATGAACGAAAAGGCCAAGGCCCTCGGCATGGCTGATACGGAGTTCCATTCGGTCCACGGCCTCCCTCCTTCGAAGGGTGAACAGGAAGACCTTACCTCCTGCAACGACCTTGTGCTCCTTGCCCGGGAAATCCTCAAATATCCCAAAATCATCGAATGGACGTCGATCAAGACGGAGGGTTTCAGGGGCGGCGCGTTCATCATGAATAACCATAACAAGCTCCTCACCAAGATGCCCGGCGTGGATGGGCTGAAGACGGGCTTTTACCGGGAGACCGGTTTCAATGTGGTCGCCACGGCGAAGAAGGGCGATCTGAGGTTCATCACCGTGGTCATGGGCAGTCCCTCGGCCAAGATACGGGACGACATCGCCATGGAAAAGATGAAGAAGGCCTTCGGCCAACTCCGCATGATGAGCGTGGTGAAGAAAGGTGAACTTGTCGATAAAGAGGTAATGCTTCAGGACGGAAAATACAGGAAGCTCAAAGGAGTGGCAGGGGCCAACTTCCTCTACCCCATTACGAACGACAAGAAAGGCAGCATCAAGAAAGAGATTGTCATGCCCGACAAGATCAAAGGCGAGATAAAAGAAGGGCAGAAGATGGGCGAGATCATCGTGAAATTCAACGATGTGCAGGTGGGCAAGGTGGACGTGGTCTCTCCGGTGTATGTCCCTACCGCGAATCTGTTTACCCGTTTTATCCGGAAGCTCGGGCTCAATATATAAGCTGAAAAGGGGATCTGGGGACCATGTTGAGAAATAAAGAGATCGTAGTAGGAATAACGGGCGGCATAGCCGCATACAAGACCGCCGAATTGGTGAGGGCCTTTACCAAAAGAGGTGCCAACGTGCATGTGGTGATGACGAAGAACGCCATGGAGTTTGTGACGCCCCTGACGTTTCAGACCCTTTCGGGCAACCCCGTGGTCCACAATATGTTCGAGCTTTTCACGGGCTCCAAGATAGGCCATATCGCTCTTTCCGATATCGCCGACCAGGTGGTGATCGTGCCGGCCACGGCAAATATCATAGGCAAGATAGCCAACGGCATTGCCGACGATTTTCTCACCACCATGATCATGGCTATAACCGTGCCGGTCCTTTTTGTGCCCTCCATGAATACGAAGATGTGGGAAAGCGCGGCGGTTCAGGGCAATATCGAAAAGCTGAAGGACAACGGGTTCCAGTTCATGGAGCCGGGAAGCGGCGACCTCGCGTGCGGGACCACAGGTAAGGGGCGTCTCCCCACTATCGAAGAGATCATCGAGAAGATGGAGGATATCTTCACGGAGAAGGACCTCACCGGCGAAACGGTCCTTGTCACGGCGGGCCCCACCATGGAATATATCGATCCTGTAAGGTGCATCACCAACAAGTCGTCCGGCAAGATGGGATACGCCATTGCAAAGATCGCAAAGCGGAGAGGCGCGGAAGTGGTGCTTATTACAGGTAAGACCTATCTCCCGCCCCCGAGGACGGACATACCCTTCATAGAGGTGATTACCGCCGCGGAAATGCGTGACGCGGTGATGCAGCACTATAAACAGGCCACTATCATTATAAAGGCCGCTGCGGTGGCGGACTTCAGGTGCCGGGCGGAAAGCTGCCAGAAGATCAAGAAGAAGGGCGGTGACAAGTGCATGACCCTCGAACTCGACAAGAACCCGGATATCATCGCGGAACTGGGCGAGGTCAAAGGGGACAGGATCCTCGTCGGCTTTGCCGCAGAGACGGAGAACATGCTGGAGCACGCAGCGGACAAGCTGAAAAGGAAGAACCTTGACCTTATCGTGGCAAACGACGTTTCCAAGGCAGGGATAGGGTTCGGTTCGGACAATAATGAGGTGGCAATCATCGACAAGACGGGCAGCGTGCGGCAGGTGCCCCTTCTCACCAAGGACGAGGTCGCTCACATCATCCTCGACGCCACAAAAAAAATACTGAAAAAAAGAAAGAAAGCCGAAGAAGATTGGTATTGATGAGAGCATCGAGCAGTGCGTCCCCCGCGGCACGGAACGCCGGGAGGGAGATAAAGAGATTGCGATTCGCATGGACCCTTGCGTCCGTGGCGCTGGGTATTTCCCTCTGTTTTCACGCCTTTCCCGCCTTTTCCTACGAAGAGGAAGACAGGGTAATAAAAGTGGTGGAGATGGCGAGCAAGGCCATCGTCAACATAAAGACCGAGGAATGGTCCAAGGCCCCGGAAGAGCCCAAGAAGACAAGTGTCTTCAAAAGGCTCCTGAGCGAGGAGGAAGAGCCGGAGGCCTTTGAGAACCAGGGCTCCGGAGTCGTCCTCGACCCCAGGGGAATCATCGTCACCAACGAGCACCTTATCTCGAAGGCCGTCAACATACGGGTAAAGTTCATGAACGGCAAGGACTACGAGGCGTACGTCCTCGGAAGCGACCCGGAATTCGACATAGCCCTTCTCAAGGTGACCGACAAGGCCGACCTGCCCTACCTGAAGATTACCCGGCCCAAGAGCATAAGGGTGGGACAGAAGACGATCGTGATAGGCAACCCTTTCGGGTTGTCAAGCTCCATTTCCGTGGGAGTGGTGAGCGCCCTCGGAAGGAACCTGAGGATCGACGGCAAGGTGTACGCGAACCTCATCCAGACCGATGCGGCAATAAACCCGGGCAACAGCGGCGGGGCCCTTCTCGATATGGACGGCAATCCCCTTGGTATCGTCACCGCCATTTACGGCGAGGGCAAGGGCATAGGCTTCGCCATTCCCATGGACGATGTGATGAACATGCTCTCGGAATTCCTCGAAAGCAAGATAAAGCGTCCCATATTCGGCGTCTTTACGGAAAAGAAGAGGGACGAACGGGGCCCTTATTTCTACGTGGCAAAGGTTATTCCCGGAAGTCCCGCCGAGAGGTCCGGCGTGAAGGTGGGCGACCGCATCGTGGAGCTTAACAAGAAGAAGATCAAGGAAGGCTTGAAGCCTCACAGCGTCCTAAGAAGCGTAAAGGCCGGAGGGACCATCCAGTTCAAGATCATGAGGGGCACAAGGACATTCCTGATAAACGTAAATGACAAGACCATGGAGGGATACATGCCTCTTCCCGCGGACGAAAGCCTGTGCAATATGCGGATAGCGGATATAAAGGGCTATCCCAGACTCAAGTTCAAGTTGAAGGATAAAGAGGGCGTTGTGGTAACCAAGGTGCACAGCAAGAATTCCGTGGACCGGTGCGGCCTCCTTCCGGGGGACGTAATTCTCAAGGTGAACAATAATATGGTCTCCAACACCAAAGATTTCGAGTCTTTTATGGCGGAAGGCTTAAAGAGGAATTATATTTTGTATCAGGTGAAAAGAAGTGAGGATATCTTCTTTGCGCCTGTGAAACTTGATACCTTGCTCTAGGGGGTCCTATGAACGACGAAAAAGGCTACACAGTTAAAGACACATCGGGAGATTCCCGGGACGAGGATGTAATGGCGGGTTCAGGAAAGCACCAGGAATCGCCGGAGGATGCCCTTAAGCGGGAAGACTTCTTTACCGGCCTCACTTTCTCCGCCCTCATACTCTCGCTCTCTACTTCGGCACTGGTGAACCTGGGCGAACTGCCCGATCCTCTCTCCAATGAGAAGGCTCTTAATTTTCCCCTGGCGAAGCAGACAATCGGGATTATCGAGATGCTGAAAGAGAAGACCAGAGGCAACCTGAGCCAGGATGAGGACAGGCTGATCAACAACATGCTCTATGACCTCAGGATGAAATACGTGGGGGCCGCAGGAGCGAAGTAAGATCGTCCTCCCGGACGATCAACCGAAAATACCGGCGGAGAAGAGCCGCCGGGTTCATGCCTCCCGACATAATAAAACCGCACGCTCCTTGAGCGAAGGCGGCCCGCGCCACGGGGTCAGGAGGCATCCTTTTATGGTGACGCCCCTTGACCCGGTGACCCGTCCTGTTTCTTCCTACTTTTTACCCGCCGCCCTGGAAACCTCCAGCAGGAAGTCTTCAGCGCGAGGGTTCTTCGCCGTTGTCCTGATCAATATATCCGTGGGGCTCACCTTACTGTTACGATAGTACGCGCGGTTCCATCCATTTCTTACTTTGACCACCGCGCCGTCAAGGGAGATGCCCGCGAAAAGTCCCTGAGACCGGGAAAAGCTGAGTATGTCCGCGCTCAGGTTGGCGGTAGCCGCTGCGGTCCCCGCACCTATGGGGCCGGCGGCGATACCCACGTCAGCTCCCAGTTTCACGCTGCTGTTGAGAAATGCGGTGACGCCCCGCTCCGTCATGGCCAGGAGCACCACCTCCGACGCCTGACCTCCCGCCTGAAGGCCGAAGCTGACCTCGCCGATGGTATAGAATGCGGGCCCTACCCAATGCCCTGTCCTCGCATCCCGCACCGCAAGCACCCCGCTCCCTCCCGAGGCGCCCACGATGAAGGCCCCTTTAAGGATCTGAGGAGCGATGAAGACACCCTTCGCATCTTTCAAAAGGCTGCGAAACGCGTCCATCTCGGGCGCTGCAAGAAAATTCTCGAAGGTCATGCGGCTCTTCTCCACGAGCTGCCTCGCGTCGGCAAGATCGCTTGCCCCCAATGCAGGAAAAGTCATGACGCTGCACAGCAAGACAACAGCCAGGACACCCTTCAGCGCTTTCTTCCACACACATCTGTTCATCATATCCATACTGCCTCCCTTGCGAAGGGGTTACGGGTGCCCGCCGTTGCCGACGGGCGCCTTCGCACCCCGTCTTCTTCATGATGCGACCGCCCGGGGGCGCCCGCCAATTTTACGTCCTGCCTGAATTGTTGCCGGTAAAGCCCTTACTTTGCCGGTTCGAAATGGGCATTCCTGTTTTTGGCCCAGCACTCCTCGTTATGTTCCTTGCAGAGCGGCCTTTCCTTACCGTAGCTCACCGTGTTGAGGAGCGCGCCATCGACTCCCAGGCCCACGAGGTAACTCTTCGCTGAATCGGCCCTCTTCTGACCCAGGACCAGGTTGTACTCTACAGTACCCCTCTCATCGCAGTTGCCCTCGATCCGCACCTTCTTGCCCGGGTTCTGTTTGAACCAGTCCATATCCTTCTTCAGTATGTCCGCGTCCCCTGTCCTGATGTTATACTTGTCGAAATCAAACTGGATGTCGCTCAATGCGGCGGCGGGCGGTGGGGGCGGTGGGGGCGGCTGAACGGGCATCTCTTTCGGAGGTTCCGGAGCAGGCGCCTTCACTTCAGGTGCGGGCGGGGGCGCCGTCTCACCCTTCTGGGCCTGCATGAAGCATCCACAACCACTGAGAAACAATGCAAATACAACGAGCACACAAAAGCAGACTACCGACCTTGTTTTCATAAAGTCCTCCTCCTTCTCTTTTTTTGAAAGGCATACGAGAAACCCGATATGCCCCCGACTGCAGCGACGTCTCTTCCTTTTAATAATATTATCCTCTCTTTGCAGGTTTGCAATATCTTTTTGACAAGAATTTACAGGGGTTTAAGGGTTATTAGAGGAAAAGAGGCGCGTAAGGTCAGGGAGGGTTCCGGTTTGAAGCCTTTTGAGCCCGCGGAGGGCTGCGCCGCCTCGGAGATGCGAGACGCCGCAGCCGGGGACCCCCGTTCACAGCCAGTGAGATGCGAGACGAGCGATCAGCTCTTTCAGCCGGACCCAGAGCGGCCGTTCGGCCCACTCCTTCGGCGTGATTGCCTTTGATGCAGCCACATCCCTTTGGAACAGGTCCTCCATCTGGTTCGCGAAATCCACCCCGAGAATGACGGCGTTTATCTCGTTGTTCCGAAGGAAGCTCCAAAGGTCAAAGTTGGTGGAGCCTACCGTGGACCAGACACCGTCGATAACCGCCGTCTTCGCATGGAGCATTCTGTCGCCGCGTTCGTACAGCTTTACCCCCGCTTCGAGAAGGTCTTCGTAATGAGACCGGCCTGAGAGAAGGGCCGGTTCGGAATCGCTCACGCCGGGAAGGACAAGGGTTACGTCAACCCCACGCCGCGCTGCGCCGGTGAGGGCTTCCATCATCTGCTCGTCCGGCACAAAATAGGCGTTGGTCAAATGAACGAACCGCCTCGCGCTCTTTATGGCCGAGACGTACATAACGTAGGTGAGCCGCTTTGAATCACCGGGCGTGCTCCCCACTGCCGTGATCAACTCCTTTCCCTCGGACCGGGCGGCCGGGAAATAGTCCCTGCCTGTGAGGGGAGGTCCTTTTTGCGCGCGCCATGTCCTGAGGAACAGTTCCTGGAACTGAGCAACGGCGGGCCCTTCGATCATGACGTGCGTATCCCTCCACCCGAAGGTCTCCCCGTCGTTCGGGCGCGCTCGCGAAGGACTCGCGGAGAAGACACTGCTGATATTCACCCCTCCCGTGAAGGCTGTCCTCCCGTCGATGACTACCACCTTCCGGTGGTCCCGGTGGGTGATCAAGTCCCGCCGCCTCGCCTGCAAAGGGTTGATGGGATTGAATTCGAGGGTCTTCACTCCTCCTGCCCGCAACTTCCCGAAGAAGGCGGCAGGCGTATTCTTGCAGCCTACACTGTCGTAAATCAGGTTCACCTGAACACCCTCGGCCTGTTTTTGAAGGAGGAGCTCCGCAAACCGTCGGCCCACGTCGTCGTCATCGAATACGAAGGTTTCAAGATTGATGTGGTCCCTTGCCGCCGCAATGGCTTTTGACATGGCGGCGTACGTGGCGGGGCCGTCCACGAGAAGGGTGGCGCGGTTTCCCGTGGTGAGCGAGTGTCCGCTCAAGGACTGCATAAGCACGATATTGGCCTGGAGCAAATCCGTGGGGCCGGCCTGCCGTTCAAGGCGGGTGAGTATACGGTCGCTCGCCCTGCGCGGCAATCTTCCTCGGACGCCTGCGATTTCCGGCGATTCGACGCTTTCCGAGCTTTCCTCCATGAGGCGCGAAACGTCCGGAAGGGTGGCGGTACATCCCGCGAGGAACAGGATGCACAAAGACAGGAGGAACACTACAACTCTTGAACGCGACATATACGCCCCTCACAACAGCCCGCCATATACCCCCCTTAATGAAGAAGGTAATGGCTGGACAGGGGCAAAGTCAACGGTTCCATCAGGGCCGGATTCCCCCGGGTCGCACGGGCGGACAGACCTCTGGGCGAGGCGGACCTACTGCAATTGTCATGGGAGGAAAGGCGAGCCGGTGAAGCAGGTTCAGCTGCCGAAGACCCGTTTGAAGATCGTGTCCACGTGCTGGAAATAATGCTCGTTGTTGGTGGTGCCCTCGATCTCGTCCGCGGTCAGGTACCTGCCTATCTCTTCGTCCTTCTTCAACTCAACGGTAAAATCGAGGCCCTGCTCGTAGCACATCATGGCTACCCTCTGGGTAAGTTTGTAGGCGTCCTGTCTTGTAAGGCCCTTTTTGATAAGGCTCAGGAGTATCGCTTCCGAATGGTGGAGCCCTTTCGACAGGCCCATGTTCGCCGCCATCCTTTCAGGGTAGACTATGAGGTTCTTGTACATGTTCTTCAGGCGTTCGAGCATGTAATCGAGGAGGATCGTCGCATCGGGGCCTATTACCCTCTCCACGGAAGAATGGCTGATATCCCTTTCGTGCCAGAGCGGTATGTTTTCGAGGGCGGAGAGCGCATATCCCCGGATCAGGCGGGCGAGACCGCACAGGTTCTCCGAGGCTATGGGGTTCCTCTTGTGAGGCATGGCCGATGAACCGGTCTGCCCTTTCTGAAAGAACTCCTCCGCTTCGCCCACTTCCGTTCTCTGGAGGTGCCTCACTTCCAGGGACATCTTCTCTACCGACGACGCGATAATGGCCAGGGTGGTGAAAAACTCCGCATGGTAATCCCTGGGCACGATCTGTGTGGAGATGGGCGCGGGTTTCAAGCCCATTTTCTTGCATACATATTCTTCCACAAAGGGAGGTACATGGGCGAAGGTGCCCACGGCGCCGGAAATCTTGGCAAAGGCGATGCGCTCACGCGCCGCTTTCAACCGTTCCAGATTCCTTCTCATTTCATCGTAAAAATGAGCCATCTTGAGACCGAAGGTGATGGGCTCCGCGTGTATGCCGTGACTCCTCCCGATCATGGGGGTGTCCTTGTACTTATAGGCCTGCTCTTTCAGAACGGACATGAGGTTCTGTACGTCCTGCACCAGTATGTCGGAGGCTTCCTTCAGAAGGCACGCGAAGGACGTATCGAGTATGTCCGACGAGGTGATGCCCATATGGATAAACTTCGACGAGGGGCCCACGAACTCCGAGACGCATTCTATAAAGGCCACCACATCGTGTCTGGTTCTCTTCTCTATCTCAAAGATCCGATCCACGTCGAAGCGGGCCTTCTCGATGATGTTCTCCATGTCCTGACGCGGTATGAGGTTCAATTCCCCGTATGCCTCACAGATGTTTACCTCGATCTCGAGCCATTTCCGGAACCTGTTCGCATCATTCCATATCTTTGTCATGCGCGGCAGCGTATACCTGTCTATCATGGCTCTATGATACCTTAAGCGCCCGGCCCTTGTCAATTTGGAATCGTGGGAAAATGATCATGAGTGCCCGCGTTGCCCGCGCCCACGGTGGTAAGCGGGAGTCGAAAACCCTGCGGTTATTGTGAGGGGACGGTGTGGAAGAGAAACCCCCGCCACGCGTTCTTCTGCTCCATCCTGAGGAGGTGAAGGGAATTGAAGAGAGCGACGAGGCGCGTCCTGTCCCTGCCCAGGATGCCCGACACGACGATCTTTCCTCCCGGCGCGGCAAAGGACTTCACCTTCTCCGAACAAGCAGTAAAGGTCCTTATATCGAGGTTCGCGAGGACCACGTCGTAGACGCCCCCCACGTGGGTGAGGTCGGCGCAGATTACTTCTATGTTTGTCGCCTTGTTCAGGCTTATGTTCTTTCGCGCATTGAGGACCGTGTCGAGGTCATTATCCACGGACACCACGCTTTCGGCGCCCCTTTGACGGGCGTAAAGGGAGAGTATGGCGGAACCGCATCCCAGGTCGAGAACGCGTGCGCCCGTAAGGTCCATCGCCTTCATGATCTTTATCATGAGCCGTGTCGATTCGTGCCTCCCCGTTCCGAAGGCCATGCCGGGTTCGATGATGAGAGAAGGGCCTTTCGCGCGGGTTTTGTTCCACGGGGCCAGAACGGTAAGGTCCTCTATTTTTATGGGACGGAAATACTGCATCGTAAGGGTGCTGTAGTCCCTGAGTTCTTCCTGTTCTATCTTGATGTCACGCAGGGGCACGGGTGAGGCGTCTACCGCTTTGAGGAAGGCTTCCCGGTCGTCGGGATAGAACTTCACGAGTACGGTCTCGCCCTTCTCTTCCGTCCAGACTCCTGTTTTGGAGAGGAGATAAAGCTCCTCGGGGAGCAACTCTTCCATGCCCTTGTCCACAAGCAGTTCTATACGGGTCTTGTACTGCGGTTCAGGATTTTTCATCGATGAGAGAACCGGTTCCTTGTCAATCTCCTATGCACGGGGGAATACAACCCTGCCCATTCTCTCCGTGTCATATCCCGTGAAATCTCTCACCCGGTGCAGGAGCCGCGACTGTTCGAAAAAAGCGAGGAACTCTTTTACAGGGGCGCTGTAGAAGTGCTCGGTAGAGACGACCAGTTCGAAGTTCTCCCTGAAGAGGGGAACAAAATCGAGGCCGAGTATATGGGCGATATACCGGATACCGAAGGCCGCATCCCCGTCGCCTCTGAGTACGCTCTGCCCCGCTTCGAGGTGCGAGCCGGCTTCCAGGCTGTACCCCTTGATGCTGGCCGGGTCTATCCGTTTCTCCTGAACGAGAAAATCGAAGAGGAGCCGCGTCCCGGAACCCTGGTTTCTGTTGATGAAGGAGATCCCTTTGCCGGGAAGATCACCAAGAGAACCGATCTCCAGGGGATTGCCTTTCTGAAGATAAAGGCCCTGTTCCCTCATAAAGAGGTGGACCACCACGTAATCGTCCGTGCCGAGGTACTTGTCCACGTAGGAGAGATTATACTCCTTCTTTTCTGTGTCGAAGATATGAACGCATGCAATGGTGGCGCTGCTCTGTTTCAGGGCCTTGAGACCGTTTATACTCCCCACCGGGGCGTAGTAGACGAGCCCATCCCTCCCCTTGTTGTATGCGTCGATAATATTCCTCAGGAGTACATCATCGCTGCCGGCGATATAGACCTGCTGCTCCCTCTCCGTATTCTCCAGTATCCACTTGTCGATCAGTTCCTTTACGAACGCTACGGTCCCGCCGATCTTCATCGATGGTATGCGCGATTCCTGGGCAAGCTTGTATATCTTCTTTTCGTTTATCTTGAGATACTTCGAGAGATCTCTCGCGGACATGATTTCCATGGTGACAATTATAACTCAAAAAAAGATTCTTTGCAACGGTAGTGAAATTGTAAGTTTTGGTTATTACCGGGCGCGCGTGGTAATCATGATTGCCGTAACGTGTTGAAGCTTCTGTGTTTTTTTGATATAGTGATCGTAGAATACGCATAAGGAGGCCTGTCGTGCAAAAGATTTTGACAAAATGGAGTTTTATCGTCTTTCTCGGGCTGGCCCTGACTATGCCTTCCCTCCTCTATGCTGAGCCGCCGGAGTCCATCCTCTGGGCCTGCACCATCGGTCCTATCGATTCGGGCGTCGTGGCTGCCCTGGAGAAGGGCTACGAATCGGAATCGGGGGTAAGGGTGCGCCACGTCGGAGCAGGCACCGGTGCGACCCTCGACCTTGCAAAAAAAGGGAATATCGACCTCGTCATGGTCCATGCCAGGGCCCTCGAGGAAAAGTTCATAAAGGAAGGCTTCGGCACGGAAAGGATCGACCTCATGTATAACGATTTCGTCATCGTTGGGCCCCCGGAAGACCCCGCGGGTGTAAAAGGCACGAGGAAGGCGGTGGACGCCCTCCGCAAGATCGCCGAAAAAGGGGCCCTCTTTGTGACGAGAGGCGACAAATCCGGGACCCACGTGGCTGAAACGGCCCTCTGGGACAAAGCGGGCCTGAAACCGGCGGGCGCCTGGTACAAGACCTATGAGAAAGGGTCCGAAGGCAATGTGCCCACCCTCCGTTACACGGACCTTTCAAAGGCCTACACCGTTATCGACCGGGCAACATTCCTCACCCTGAAGAAGGAGATCAACCTCGCCATACTGGTGGAAGGAGACGAGGCGCTTCTCAACTACATCAGTATCATCCCCGTTAATCCCCGGACGGTAAAGAGGGTAGACCCTGAAGGCGCCATGGCCTTCGCGAAATGGCTCACCTCGCCGGAGAAAGGGCAAAAGGTCATCAGGGATTTCGGCAAAGACCAATATGGGAGTCCGCTCTTTTTCCCCAATTCCAGGGAATGGCGGGCCATTCACTAAAATGTGCCCTTTTCTGAGGATCGGAAAAAACACAAAGGAGGAAACTTTATGAAACGTGTTCCGGCAATATGCTCAATCGCATGGATGGCCTTCATGCTTCTCTGCGCATTCGGCCCATCTCCCGCTCTTGCGGAGAAAAATATTATCCTCGCCACAACCACAAGCACCCAGGATTCCGGCCTTCTCGACGTTCTCATTCCTGTCTTTGAAAAGAAGACGGGGTATTTCGTGAAAACCATAGCGGTAGGCTCGGGTCAGGCCATGGCCATGGGTCAGAAGGGAGAAGCCGACGTGCTCCTCGTCCATTCCCCCCAGGCGGAGATGAAGTTTATGACCGAGGGCTTCGGCGCGACCCGGCGACTCGTCATGCACAATGACTTCATAATAGTAGGACCCGCTTCCGACCCCGCAAAGCTCCGGGGCGCGAAGACATCGTCGGAGGCGATGAAAAAGATCGCCGCATCGAAGAGCATCTTTCTGTCGAGAGGAGACAACTCGGGGACCCATTCGAAAGAGCAGGCCCTATGGAAAGCCGCAGGCGTGAAATACGACGGCGAGAAGTGGTACCAGCAGACAGGCCTCGGCATGGGGCAGACCCTGAACGTGGCATCCGAGAAACAGGCATATACCCTGGCCGACCGCGGCACGTACCTGGCCCTCAAGAAAAGGCTCTCCCTCGATATACTGGTCCAGGGAGATGCGAGCCTTCTCAACATCTACCATGTGATCGAGATGAACCGCGCCAAGTTTCCCAGGCTGAACGCGGCGGGCGGCAAAGCTTTCGCCGATTTCATAGTTTCCCCGGAGACCCAGAACATAATCAAGACCTTCGGCGTGGACAAATTCGGGTCGCCCCTCTTTTTCCCTGACGCAGGCAAAAAGGTGGAGGACCTGGGGAAATAGATAGATGGAACTGATTCTTGAGGGTGTAAAGAAGGCATTTTTCCTTCTCTTCACCCTCGACCCGGAAGTGCTGCGCATTACCCTTCTTTCCCTTGAGGTCTCGGGGGTCGCGACCTTGCTGAGCCTCATAATAGGGGTGCCTTTGGGGGCAATGATCGGCCTTTCCAATTTTCCCGGAAAACGCCTGACCGTGGGCCTCATCAACACGGGTATGGGATTGCCCCCTGTGGTGGTCGGCCTCTTTGTTACCATATTCCTCTGGCGAAGCGGCCCTCTCGGGTTTTTGGGCATGCTCTTCACCCCCTCCGCCATGATCCTCGCCCAGGCGGTCATCGCCACCCCCATCGTCATGGGCATTACCGTGGCCGCCATGCAGCAGTTACCGAGGGACTTGAGGCTCCAGGTACTCTCCCTCGGAGCGAGCAAGCTCCAGATGTTCCTCACGCTCCTCAAGGAGGCGCGTCTTTCCCTTCTCGCCGCGGTCATGGCAGGCTTCGGCGGCGTGATCTCCGAAATAGGCGCGTCCATCATGGTGGGCGGCAACATAAAAGGATATACCAGGGTCCTCACTACTGCGACGGTTATGGAAACGAGCAAGGGAAACTTCGATGTGGCCATCGCCCTCAGCATTATCCTCCTCGTCCTCGCATACTGTATCAACCTCATACTGACCCACGTGCAACAGAGGGAGCGGCCGCGATGACCTCCGTACCCATACTCGACGTAAAGGGGGTCAAGGTCGTCCTCGCGGGAATACGCGTTCTCGACATCCCGTCCCTCTCCCTTGCAGAAAGAGAGGTACTTTCCCTCATAGGGCCCAACGGCGCGGGGAAATCGACCCTTCTCAAGGCCTTAAGCTCCCTCATCAGGATCAGCGCGGGCGCGATCCTGTTCCATGGTCTCGAAGTAGGCTCCGACTGCCCCCTGCCCCAGTACAGGAAGCGGGTTACCATGGTCTTCCAGGACCCCCTCCTCTTCGACACCACCGTCTTCGGAAACGTGGCGGCAGGCCTCCGGTTCCGGGGCATCAGGGGCCGGGAGATGGAGACCGCCGTTGCCGAGGCCATGAATCTTTTCGGCATCGACCACCTCGCGGGCCGGGCGGCGAGAAAGATATCAGGCGGAGAGGCCCAGAGGGTGAGCCTTGCGAGGGCCTTCGCCACCAAACCGGAGGTCCTCCTCCTCGACGAACCCTTTTCCGCCCTCGACCCCCCCACACGGGAAACGCTCGTCACGGACCTCGAATCCGTGCTGCGCCTCTCCAACATCACCGCGGTTTTCGCGACCCATGACCGGACAGAGGCCCTGCGCCTCTCTCACAGGATCGCCGTCATGCACGAAGGGCGCATCCTTCAGATAGGCTCCCCCCACGAGATCATGAACTATCCCATCGACCCCTTCGTCGCGTCCTTCGTCGGCGTGGACACCTTTGTAAGCTGTCTGGTCGCTTCGGTCGGGCAGAGCACCTTCACCGCAACAGTGGGCGACCTCAGGATCGAGGCCCCGGGAGGGCACAAAGTGGGCGACAGGCTTTTCCTCTGCATCCGCCCCGAGGATGTAATCCTTCGCGCAGCGAACGGGAGCGCTCCGGGCGACCCCAACACCTTCCGCTGCACAGTCCGGAAGGTCACCTCCATGGGCCCCTACCACAAGGTCCTGGTGGACTGCGGATTCCCCCTCACCGCCTACGTGACCCGCCCCCACGCCCAGGACCTGGCCCTGCAGGAAGGCCAACCCCTCACCGCAACCATCCCCCCCACCGCCATCCACGTAGTAAAAGAAGGGTAAGCTGTTGATAAAATAAGAGCGTCACTACCAGAGGGAATGCAGGTCCGTTCTTGGTTTCCGGTCTGAATAGGCCTGTCTATGGAAGTATCTGAATTGAAGCATGGAACAGTGCAATGTTTGCCCCCGGCGACCTTTGTTCTTCTTAATGAAATCAATTGGAGCCGGGCGGAATGGATGGAAGATACCGGGAGGCACTACCAGAGGGAATGCAGGTCCGTTCTTGGTTTCCGGTCTGAATAGGCCTGTCTATGGAAGTATCTGAATTGAAGCATGGAACAGTGCAATGTTTGCCCCCGGCGACCTTTGTTCTTCTTAATGAAATCAATTGGAGCCGGGCGGAATGGATGGAAGATACCGGGAGGCACTACCAGAGGGAATGCAGGTCCGTTCTTGGTTTCCGGTCTGAATAGGCCTGTCTATGGAAGTATCTGAATTGAAGCATGGAACAGTGCAATGTTTGCCCCCGGCGACCTTTGTTCTTCTTAATGAAATCAATTGGAGCCGGGCGGAATGGATGGAAGATACCGGGAGGCACTACCAGAGGGAATGCAGGTCCGTTCTTGGTTTCCGGTCTGAATAGGCCTGTCTATGGAAGTATCTGAATTGAAGCATGGAACAGTGCAATGTTTGCCCCCGGCGACCTTTGTTCTTCTTAATGAAATCAATTGGAGCCGGGCGGAATAGGCGGCCGCACGGGACGGACACTTCAGATAGGTCAGGCTGTGAAGGGAGGCTGGGCGTCGTCGTACTCAAGTACGACAGAGCACGCCTCCCTTTGCAGAGTGGCCTATATGGAGCGTTCGTTCTGTGCGGCCGCCTAAGGACTTGCATTACGGAAGCAACCTGCCCCATTTTAGCCCCCAACCCGCATTGCAGTTCCCCCTGCCGGGGACGGGCAAAAGACCACAACAAAACCCTTGATAATCTTGACGTTCTGAAGTAACTTTTCAAGGAGGTGTCACGTGCCGGGAGGTGCGCCGACACAATTATCTTAGCCGAAAGCGCACGCAGGGGGTTATCGATGTTATTCTCCAAGATGTTTATTCCTACAATGAAAGAAGTCCCGAAAGAGGCCGAGGTAGTGAGCCACAAACTCATGCTCCGGGCCGGTTTCATCCGGCGCCTCGCATCGGGCATCTACACATGGCTGCCCCTGGGGCTCAGGTCCTTGCGAAAGGTCGAGAAGATCATACGGGAAGAGATGGACAAAAAGGGCGCCCAGGAGATCCTCATGCCCCTGGTCCAGCCCAAGGAACTCTGGGTCGAAAGCACGCGTTGGGAAAAGTACGGAAAGGAACTTCTCAGGTTCGTGGACAGGAACAACCGGGACATCTGCCTTGCCCCGACCCACGAAGAGGTCGTCACCGACCTCGTGAGACGGGAGGTGCGTTCATACAAGGAGCTTCCCTTGATCCTCTACCAGATACAGACAAAATTCCGGGATGAAATAAGGCCGCGCTTCGGCGTCATGCGGGGCAGGGAATTCACCATGAAGGACGCCTACAGCTTCGATATGGACGAGTCAGGGGCCGAGGCGAGCTATCTCAACATGTACGACGCGTACATGAACATCTTCAAGCGCTGCGGCTTCAGCTTCAGGGCAGTGGAAGCCGACACGGGCCAGATCGGAGGGAGCTTCTCCCACGAATTCATGGTCCTCGCCGATACGGGAGAGGACATCATCATCTCCTGCAGCAACTGCGGCTATGCGGCAAACCTCGAAAGGGCCGAGATAGGGTTCGTGGAGCGTGAAACCTCACGGAAAAAAGGCGCCTTCAAGAGGGTCGAAACCCCCGGGAAGAAGAAGATCGACGACGTGGCGCAATTCCTCGGCGTTGCCCCGGACAAACTCGTGAAGACCCTCATCTACAATACGGACCAGGGCGTCCTGGGAGTGCTCGTCAAGGGCGACAGGGAGGTAAACGAGACGAAGCTCAGAAACCTCATGGGTCTCGAATACATGGAACTGGCGGATGAAGAGACCATAGAGAAGGTCACGGGCGGTCCCCTCGGCTTCTCCGGGCCCATCGGCCTCAAGATCCCCCTCGTAGCGGATATGGACATCCTCTTCATGGAAGACTTCGTGGCAGGCGGAAACGAGAGGGACGTGCACGTAGTGGAGGTGAACGTGGAAGACTTCGCCGTGAAGGGCTTTTACGACCTCAAGACCGCCCAGCCGGGTGACCTCTGCCCGCGGTGCCGCGATAAGCACACTGCCACAAAGGGCATCGAGGTGGGCCACATATTCAAACTGGGCCTCAAATACAGCAAGGCCATGAACGCCACCTTCCTCGACAACGGCGGGAAAGAACAATACATGGTAATGGGCTGTTACGGCATCGGCGTAAGCAGGACCGTGGCCGCGGCAATCGAGCAGGGACATGACGAGAACGGCATGGTCCTCCCCATCGCCATCGCCCCCTTCGAGGTAGACGTCCTGCCCGTGAACACATCCCATGCCGAGAGCATGGAACTGGCGAACCAGGTGTACAAAGCGCTCCTTGACAAGGGGATCGATGTGATCCTCGACGACAGGGACGAGAGGACGGGGGTCAAATTCAAGGACTGCGACCTCATAGGCATACCTGTCCGCGTCACCATAGGGGAACGGAACTTGAAGGACGGTTACGTGGAGATAAAACTCCGGCGTGAAAAAGAGTCGGAGAGGGTAAAGAAGGAAGACGTAATAGAAAGGATTATTGCCCATGTTGAAGAGCTTAAACGCGTGTGACCTCACCCCGGCGGAGGAGATAAAAGGCAGGATAGACCGGCTCAAGGGCAGAATGGCAAAAGAGGGTATCTCTTTTGCGGTCATCCTCCAGAACGTGGACCTCTTTTATTTCACCGGCACCCTGCAAAAAGGGGTGCTTGTCGTGGCCCTCGACGAAGATCCCCTCTTTTTCGTGGAAAAGAGCATGGTAAGGGCCCGCATCGAAACACCCCTCGACATTATCCCCATCAAAAAGGACAAGGACGTAAAGGAGGTCCTCGCGGCAAAAGGGCTCCTTAAGGGAGCATGCGGCATGGAGTTCGACGTCTTGCCCGTTCAAGTCTACGAGCGGTGGAAAAATATTCTCGGTCACGACACGTTCAAGGACCTTTCGTCCCTGGTCCGGGACGTACGCCTCGTCAAGAGCCCCTTTGAGATCGACCAGTTGCGAAAGTCAGGCGAAATCATCTCGAAGGTCTTCACCAAGGCCCGGGAGGTGGTGAGAGAGAACGCCCGGGAAGTTGACATAGCGGCGGTTCTCGAAGCGGAAGGGAAGATATACGGCCACCAGGGTTTCTTGAGGATGCGCGGACTCAACCAGGAGATGATGAACTGTTATGTGACCCACGGCCCGTCCGCAACCTTCCCTTCAGGAGCGGATGTCCCCATATCGGGAGTAGGTGTGACCCACGCTATCGGACAGGGGCCTTCCATCAACAGGGTCGTCAAGGGTGTTCCCCTCCTCATCGATTACGGTGGAGGATATAACGGCTATATCACGGACGAAACGCGGGTTTTCGTGGTGGGAGACCTTAAGGAAACCTTTAAGACCGCCTACGCAACAGCGCGGGAGATCATAGAGGACGCCACTGTCTTCGGAAAGGAAGGAGTGGATGCCACGGAGCTATTCAACCGGGCGGCCCGGGTGGTGGAAAAAGAGAAGCTGTCGGACTATTTCATGGGACACGGCGAAGGAAAGGTGGCTTTCATAGGGCACGGCCTCGGCCTCGAGATCAACGAACTTCCCGTGATCACCCCCAGGCACCATATCACCCTGGAAGAGGGCATGGTCTTTGCCTTTGAGCCCAAATTCATCTTCCCCGGTGAAGGCGCGGTGGGGATCGAGGTGGACTATGTGGTGAGGAAAGACCGCCTGGAGCGGATAAACGATTTTCCTATCGACATAGTGTGGCTCTGAAGAGGCCCGCAAAGTACCCGAAGTGTGACAAATGTCACAGTATTCAGTGGTGAAAAGGATCATATCTGAGCATAGAACAAACCTGTATTTTTCGAAGCGCTGAAGCGGCGAGCCGCCGCGCGCGCTCAGGATACCGAAAAAAGGAGGACACTCAAGATGACCGGGAAAACAAAGAACAGATTGTCGGGGTTGATGTTGTGGTTATTGGCGGTCTCATGCGCTGCATTCATATCAGTTTCCGGCCATGGGTCGGTCTACGCATGGGAATGCACGGGAACCCCGTCTCAATGCGCGGATTACCTCGAAGCGGTGACAAGCGCCCAGGGGGACCTGACTCCGGATAAGGTATACACGAATCTCACCCCCGTTACGACTACCAATCCGAACCTTATATGGAAGGACGGCGTGCCGGGATCGAGACTGCTCGTGGCGGCGTACAAGTACGGCACGGATGCGAATCCTCCCTTCTTCGCATGTCAGCCCGGCGTGCCCTTCCCCAAAGACTGCGCCGTATTGGGAAGCCCGTGGGTAACCATGGTCCCGGAACTCCTCAATTTCTTCCAAAAAAATACCTATTCCACCCTCAGGATCGAACAACTCCTCGGGTTGCCGCCAAACTACGGCAATGACTGGATCGTCGAATACTGGGCCAATCCCGCGGACCTTTTCCGTCCCGGCATGGACCCACAGACCTCGTACCGGGAGGGGACAGTCCAGTTCCCGTGGAATTCAAACGCCTTTCTGACCATGAACTCAGGCGACAACGCCAAGGTGTGGGACGACTACTGCACCATTTCCACGGACCCCTCGTGCACCTGCGTCGCAGGCGCCCAGTACACGGACTACCAGTGCTGGTTTCAGAACAGGAGGACGTGGGTATACTCCTATGATCTCTCCGGAGCGCCCTATCCCTGGACAGGACTGGGGTATACCTATGACTGGGGGAACTCGAAGACGGTGGTGGGTCTGAGCGAATTCGTACTTAACAAAGCCCCGGACCACGATCCGTTTATCGTCACCATCCAGTCCGTAACCAAGGCAAGTGAGTATCTTGCACGAAACCAGAAGGTCACCCTTACCGTTAACAAGAGCGGTCTCGGCAAGGGTTCCGTAAAAAGTACCCCTTCAGGCATCAGTTGCAGCAAGAATTGCACGAGCACATCGAAGAAGTTCAACAAGTATGCCGATGTGACCCTCACCGCCAAAGCCGAGAAGGGCTCGATCTTTACCGGATGGGGCGAGGCATGTTCGGGTATCGCCTTGACGTGCACCATACCGCTCACATCCGACCTCACCGTTACGGCCGGCTTCGCCGCAGACACGGACGCCGCCAAGACAGGGGAAGCGCCGAAGACGGGAGAAGCGAAGTAGCGATGCTCTACTCCTTTGACGGAAAATCGCCCCGGATCGGCGACGACACCTACGTAAGCGAGCACGCCCTCGTTATAGGGGATGTGATCATCGGGGACAAGTGCTACATCGGTCACGGCGCCATACTCCGCGGGGACTATGGCGCGATAACCATCGGCCCGGGCACCGCGGTGGAGGAAGGGGTGATCATCCATGCGCCACCGAATGACCTCTGCCGCATAGAAGAGAGGGTCACCATGGGCCACGGCGCAATCATCCACGCGGCCCTCGTGGGGAGCCGCTCGGTAATAGGGATGGGCGCGGTCCTCAGCATCCGCTCGGAAGTGGGCGAAAACACGATCGTTGCCGAAGGCGCGGTGGTGCGCATGAACCAAGTCATCCCCTCCGATGTGGTAACGGGAGGAAACCCCGCGAAGACAATCCGGAACATGACCCCCAAAGATGTGGAATACTGGGCCATGGCAAAAGAGCTTTACATCAACCTTGCGAAGAAGTATTGCGTCGAGGGGATGCATCCCCTCTGAGAGATGATGTTTCGGCCCCGGCCTTCCCGGCCGCGGGCTCGCGGGCCGCGACGTGTGGGTTCGCCCTACCTGCCGTGCTCTCCCTTCTTCTCCGACCTGAAGCGGGCAAGCTCGTCCGCAAGCCACCGGGCCGTAGGTATTTCCGGGCCGTTGTTGCACTGGACCAGATAGGTCTTGCCGGAGATCTCGCTTTTCGTGGCCGCCAACTTGATGAAGTCTTCCGTTGATTTTATCCGCCCCTTTTTCATGAAGTAATCGTACTTCAATTTCACGTGGTCCAAGGGACCTTTCACGTCTTCGTACCATGAACCGTTTCGATAGAAGCGGCAGCCGGACTTTTCGATATAACCGAGAAGGTGGGCAATTTCCGACCGGCTCTCGGGAGACATCTCCTGGGGAATTCCCGGCAAAGGGACGGTGAGAAACACGATCAAAAGGAGGATGGCGGGAATTGCTCTCAGGGTATGTCTCATTTGCGGGCTTGTCCTTGTCCCGCCCATCAGGGCGGCACGGAATGATTATAAACCGGCGCGCCCCTTTATTTCAAGGCCCTCTTCCACCCAGGGGCTAATGCCCGGCATTGCCCCGTGACAGTCACCGAAAACGGGGACCGGCACGGCCCTCGTTTTCGGTCGGTTAAGACAGCCTTACTTTTTCGCGTTGGGCACCATTACTACCATGCTGGTGCTTGCCTCGAACCATTCGCCTGTTGTCTTGAGCTGGGCCATCACGGTAAGTGTCGCTGTATAAGTGGCCTTCTGCTTGCCTGGGGCAGGCAAAATACTCGTAAACTCGCCTGCCAGGGACTGGGGGTTGGTGGGATTGCTCTTGTCATAGCGCAGGAACTTCACGTTGAGGGAGCTTCCGTCCGCGCTCGAAGGCGAACCCGGAGCCCTGAAGATCGCCACGGTCTGATCGATGGGGGAACCGCCCGTAACCGGTACCTGTATCCTTACGATCTTTACCGAATCAGGATCGATATCCTTTTCGGAGTAGCCGTCAGGGAGCCTGACCTTGCAGCTCGCCCAATTTCCCTTGCTGTCGAGGTTGAGCGTTTTCGGCTCGAAGCCGACGAGCATGGTGTCGTTTATTTCGTGTCCACCCAGGATATACTGGGCGCCGCTTGCGGCTTCAAAGAGGACATAGAGTTTCCCTCCGTCGCCGTAGGCGATATGCGTATATGTACCGACTATGCCGGTGGGGATTTTCGGTTGCGCGGCAAGAACGGTCAAGCCCGATATCTCGTTCCACGCGGCGACTGCTGTATCCGTGACTGCAAACAGGGTCCCCTTGGGCCCCACTGCGAAGTCACGGACTATGGTGTCCGGACCCGCAACGGCCGCCGTACCCGCTATGGCGGCTAAGGGGGTGATGATGGCAACGGCGCCCGCTTCGCTGATCCCGTACAAGACGTCGTCGGCTGCAACCTCGATCACCTTTGGCGCGGCGAGAGGGAGTGGGTCATCCCACGTTACATCCTGGGCGAAGGCGCCGGCGAGGCCCCACCCGAAAATCATACTCAATGCGATTATTGCCATGATTGTTTTCTTCACTTCGGTAACCTCCTTGTTCTTAAGACTCCTGTGTTGCAATCAGATTCTGTGGAGCCTTCACACCCCGTTCCGGTAACGGCCCGGCTCCTCTGTGTAAAATATGAATTAACTCGGCGGGTGCTGTTCTGCCTGAACCTCTAATCTTGAAATATGACCAATCATCCTGCCACGGCAGGAAGGCCGGTTGCCCCGACTGTTCCATCCGGTCCTGTCATTCACCTCCTTTCCCGAGGCAACGGTAATGCGAGTCCGGAAGGCCTTCCCCAGCACCCGAAGGTTCTTGTATCACTATGGGACACCATTCTCCATGACCCACGTCACATTGCATATGCTCCCGCAACAGCCGAAAATCTGCGTAAAGCCCGGACCGGCCCGATTTTATGATAATCCCACGCGCTTTTTTTCTAGTCATTTTTGTTGGAAATATTTGACTTCTTTTCGATCGATGCGGATCAGGAAGCAGCCCGGTCCCGTGTCTCCCCGAAATCGATGCCCATGTGGCGGCCCATGAGGGTAAACTGGCCCAGGGTCATTTCATACCCCGTCTGGACAGGGCAGCCACGGGCCAGCGCTGCCGTGAGCCAGGGCGTAATATCCGGATCGGTCACCACGTCGGCCACAAAGGTGCGGGCATCGAGACTGTGCGGGGGAAAAGGCATCCGGGGGTCGCCGTTCATGCCGAGGGGGGTGGCGTTTACCGCGAGGTCGACCCCGGCAAGGGTGTCGAGGCGGTGCGAGAGTTTGACGGAAGGGTATCGCACCGCGAGGAGGTCGAGAAGCCGGTTCCTCCTGCCGGGATCCGTCTCTATCACCGCGAGCTCCGCTGCTCCGGCCTGGGCTGCAGCATAGGCTATGGCGCCGCCCGCGCCGCCCGCGCCAAAGACCGCCACGCGCCGCTCTTTCACCTCGAAACCGTGGCGCCTGAGCGCCTCAAGGAAGCCCAGGCCGTCCACCATATCCCCTACGAGCCGCCCATCCCCCGTCCTCCTGATGACGTTGACCGCGCCCAAGTCCCGGGCCCGGTCGGAAAGTTCGTCCACGCAGCGCGCCGCTTCCTGTTTGTGCGGTATGGTGACCACGCAGCCGGGGCAATTCCGCCAGCCCCTGAGGAGGGAGAAGAAATGGCCCACCCTCTCCGGGCGAACGTCAATGGCGATCATCACCCGGTCCATGCGCTTTCCGTTAAAATAACGGTTGAAGGTGGTGGGTGATTTCACCTGTGTCGTCGGATGGCCGATCATGGGGTACACAAGGGTTGTCCCGGACGGGACCATGAAGTCGGTAGTCATACTTTGTTCTTCCTTTTTGATACGGCAACGGTCGTCAGACGACGATCAGGGGTTGCCGGGCACCCATACCTTGTGGGACGGGACCCATCTGCCGTTTATGGATTGGCCGGGCACCTCGACCCATTGCCCTGATTTGGACCCTCCGTCACTTCCGGAAGAGGGTTTCGAGCCCTGACGGGACGTGAGTGCCGGGTCGGGATAAGCATAGGCCTGATTCGGAAAATAGACAGGTGGAGGAGGAGGATAGACATAGACGGGCCGTGGATAAACGTACACGGGTGGCGGCGGCGCGTAATACCAGGGCCGGGCGATGACCGCGCCGAGAACGACGCCCCCCGCGAAGACCCCGGGTCCATACCAGCCCCACCCCCCATACCATCTCCCGTGGCCCGTGGCAGGAAGGGCCAGGGATATGCCCAGAAGGGCGGTAACGATGATCAGGGAATTCCTTCTCATAGATGTCTCCTTTTCCCGAAAATACCTATAAGAAGATATGATGTTTTACAGGAGAATTGCAAGTACCCGCGGCGGGTATCCGTATCCGACATGGACTGCGGCAGGCGCGCTACGCGGCCCTCAAGGCAAGGGCTCTCGCTGCCTTGAGGGCAAAATCAGCGGTTAAATCACTTCTATCCGGTCTATTCCTGGAAGCTCTCCAGCGTCTTTCGTCTTGAGGGATGCTGCAGCTTTCGTAAGGCCTTGGCCTCGATCTGGCGGATGCGCTCACGGGTAAGCCCGAAGACATCGCCCACCTCTTCAAGGGTAAAGTCCGTCTTTTCGCCGATGCCGAGTCTCATCCTCACAACCTTTTCTTCTCTCGGGGTAAGGGTCGACAAGACTTTGTCTATCTCTTCCTTAAGCGCGGTGCCCACAAACTCCGTGAAAGGCGAAGACGCCTTGGGGTCCGCGATAAAATCGCCGAGTTTTGACTCATCGTCTCCCACGGGGGTCTCGATGGACACGGTCCCGTTGGAGACCTTCATAACCTTTCTCACCTTCTCCACGGGAAGTCCCGCTTTAACGGAAATTTCTTCGATGTTCGGCTTTCTCCCCAATTCCTGGAAGAGGGTTACCGTGGCCTTGCTGATCTTGTTCATGGTTTCGAGTATATGGACCGGCACTCTGATGGTCCGTGCGTAATCCGCGATTGCCCGCGTTATGGCCTGCCTGATCCACCATGTCGAGTACGTGGAGAACTTGTAGCCTTTCTGATAGTCATATTTTTCCGCTGCCTTCATGAGTCCCATGTTGCCTTCCTGAATAAGATCAAGGAACGGCAAACCACGGTTCAGGTACTTCTTGGAGATATTGATGACAAGCCTCAGGTTTGCCTGAACAAGCCTGTTCTTCACAATCTTCAGACTGTTGTCGATTTCACTCAAGGCCATCAGTTTCTGCTTTACCACGCGGGCCGCGCGATCATCCATAAACCTCACCGGCCGCGCGATCTTCCTGATGATTTCCACGATAATCTTCTTGTTGAGCCTGAGATTGAGCAGGATTTCCTCAGTCTTGTCGTTGACCTTCTTAAGCTCGGCGGCAAGCTCCGCCCTGTCCGTCCCCTGGGTCCCCACCAGCCTTCGCGTTATGTCTTCTTTCTTGTCGTGAAGGCTTTTTATGCTGTTGATGGCGGATATGGTCTTCTTCTTGTATTTGTCCTCATCCTTCTGGGTGTAGTTCATCTCATCGATATTGTTGATCACATCCAGAATGTTTACCGTGTCGTCCTTCAATTGCCGGGCTATTTCAAGAAGCTCGTCCACTGCCTCCGGCAGTTCGAAGAGGATGTTCTTTGCCCTTCTTTCGCCTTCTTCAATCTTTTTCGCTATCTGGTATTCCTCGTCGGATGTAAGAAGCGAGACATGTCCTATATCCTTCAGGTACGTCCAGATGATGTTGTCGCCTCTCTCCGGGGACAGCTTCTCGGCCTCTCCCCAGTCCGCGCTCTCTTCCTCGCCCACCTCAACCTTTTCCTGGATCGTTTCGACTACGTCGATATTCGATTCGGAAAAAAAGTCGAACACGTCTTCAATATCCTCAGGGGAGAAAACGCTCCGGGGGAGAAAATCGTTGATCTCATCGGAGGTAAGGAAGCCCTTCTCCGTTCCCAGGTCCATAAGGTGTTTTACTTCTGCAGATTTATTTATCGTCATTATCACTCCGAAATGAAAATGCCCTTTTTTGTGGAAAAGGGCATTCAGATTTATGTCCCTAATTTATGACAACTTATAGTATAAACCTATTTTCGTCCCACGTCAACATCGTTTAACAAATCGAACGGATTCATCGATCCCTCAAACGCCGTGGACCGTTGCGGGCAAAGGGCCTGCCTCAGTATTCCTTCACCGGGTTCAGGTTGAGCACTCGTCTGAGGATGATCAACTCCGAAAGGTGAAACACGTTATGGTCCGCGGCGAGGAGGACCTCCCGGAATACGGTGTACCCCTTTGCATGGGGGATGGGGTTGAAAAGATCGGTCTCCGGGTCGTTAACCAACCCTTCCAGGGCCTCCGTATCAGCCCTGATCCTTTCAACGGTCTTTTTCCATTGGGCAGGCGTGGTCGCAGCGCCCGGTTCCGGCCAGTAACCGTCGGGAAAATCGGGAGAAACGTGCTGCGGGTCTATCACGAACCGGAGGATGTCCCACTGGGCGATCCGCATGTGTTCAAGGAGATGCCCTATGGTATAATTACCGTTCGGCACCCTCCTGTTGATCTCCTCCAGAGGAAAACCCGAGACAGCCTCGTCAAAGGTCATGTGGGCGTTGCCGCCCCTCAGAAGGGCCATCAGCTCTTCGCGGATTACCTGGTCTTTATTCATGTTCCACCTTCCTCCGGACATTTTGAGGAATAATAATCATTCCTCTTCGCAACGGCAACAGGACGGGGGAGGCTTCTCTCCCTCACCTCCGGACCTGCCAGAGGGAGTCCGCAAAAAACCGGCGACGGTCGTAAAAAGTCGCTCGCACCTCAAAGCCGTTTCGTGCGGCGAGGTGGGCAAGATCGCTTTCGCTGAACTTACAGGAGGACTCGGTGTGAATGGGCTCCCATTCGTCGAAGGTGAAGGTGCGCCGGCAAGCGTCAACGCATACTTCCTGCTTCTTCCGGCTGATGAGGAAGCTTTCCACAGCCCCTGCCTTCGGGTTGTAATTGCTGTAATATTCAAACGCTTCCAGGCGGAAATTTCCTCCCAGCTCATTATTGATCCGGCGCAGGATGTTCATATTGAATTGCGCAGTCACACCCTGGGAATCATTATACGCCCTGTTGATCGTTTCCGTGTCTTTCTTGAGGTCAAAACCGATGAATGCGAAATCGCCGTCCTTCATGGAGTCATGCAGCCCGCCGAGGAAAATCCCGGTTTCCGAGGGATTGAAGTTCCCTATATTGGAGCCGAGAAAAAGCACCACGTTGCGCCGCCGGTTCATCCGCGACAGCCATTCGAGACCCGTGAAATAATCAGTGGCCAGCCCCTCCACGGTCAGTCCCGGGAAAACGGTCCCTACCTCCTTCGTCAGTTCAACCAGTGCCGACCCGGAAATATCTATGGGCACATAGTGGAACCGGAAGCCCTTGTCGAGAAACGAATCGAGGAGGATCTTCGTTTTCAGGCCGTCGCCCGCCCCCAATTCCACCAGGGTGAAACCGTGCTCCCCCACAAGGGCGGCAATCTCTTCCTTGTGGACCTCGAGGATTTCCAATTCGCATCGCGTGGGGTAATATTCCTCAAGCTCCATGATCCGCTTGAAGAGCCTGCTCCCCTCTTCGTCGTAAAGGTATTTGCAGCACAGGGACTTGGGAGTTACCGTAAGCCCCTGTGACACATGGTCGGCAAATTCCAGAAGATTCCCGTCGCCATGGATGTCTGCGGGTTCCACCGTCCTGACTGCCTCGCCCGCGGTCCTTTCCGTCAATACCTTTGGAGCAGAGAAGTTTTTCGCGTCCATAATTTCACCTGCAAGGGACAAAATGAACCACCCTTTTGGAATCATCAATAGTCTTCTTCAGGAGGTCCAGGGCCCTGGTGATGTCCTCCTCGGTATTTTCATACCCTAGTGAGAAGCGCAATGCGCAGTGGGCGTCCTCGCGGGAAAGGCCCATGGCGAGAAGGGCATGAGACGGGTCAGGGGACCCCGAACTGCAGGCGGAACCGGAGGATAGGTAGACGCCGTGCCGGCTCATGGCCATGACCACCGATTCGCCGCGAAAACCGGGCAACGTCATGTTCAGGGTATTGGGGAGACGCTTCTCAGGGTGACCGTTGAGCCGCGCCCCTGTCACCAGCGTCCTGATCCCCTTCTCCAGGACGTCTCTCAGTCTCCTTACACCTTCCCCTTGCGCAAGAAGGCCCGGGACCATTTCCGCTGCCCTGCCGAACCCCGCGATGCCGATGGTGTTTTCAGTGCCCGCCCGGAGCCCCCCTTCGTGCTCACCGCCGCTCACCAGGCTTTCCAGTTCTACACCCTTGCGCACATAGAGAAGGCCCACGCCTTTTGGCCCATAGACCTTGTGGGCCGAAAGGGTGAGCATGTCGATACCCGAATCCTCCACGTCAACAGGGACCTTGCCGAGGGCTTGCGTGGCGTCCGAATGGAAGAGGATGCCACGCCCGCGGGCCAGATCCGCAATCTCCCCGACCGGCTGAAGGGAGCCCGTTTCATTGTTGGCCCACATAATGCTTATAAGAAAAGTCTCCCCCGTAATGGCTCGCTCCACCTCGGCCGGATCGACTATGCCATGTTCATCCACCCCAACAAAGGTCACATCATAGCCCATTTGGGCCAGCCACCCGCAGGTGTTCAAAACAGCGGGGTGCTCGATGCGGGAAGTGATAAGATGACGCTTTCCGTCCTTCCGGGCAAAGGCGGCGCCTTTGATGGCAAGGTTGTCCGACTCCGAGCCGCAGCCGGTGAAAATGATCCTCCGGGCCGTGCAGTTGATGGCGGACGCCACCTTGCGACGCGCTTCTTCGATTAGAATCCTGGACCTCTTTCCCGCCTCGTGGACGCTGGAGGGGTTCCCATACAGGTCCATCGCCTCCTTCATGGTCTGGGCCACTTCAGGCGCGAGGGGAGTGGTGGCGTTGTGGTCCATATACACGGGGTCGGGCGCGTGGGCGTCGCTTTGAGGAGACCCGTAGTCTTCAGGCCCTTCGCCGGTCCCGATGACCACCCGGTCTCCCTCGTCCCCTGCCTTGATCACGTCGCACAGGAGACACTTGTACACGGGGAAGCCCGAAATGGGGTCAGATTGGCTAAGATCGGTCAACTCGTTGATATTGCATTCCCGCCACGCCTTGGGAGCCACGGGACTCCCGCCCGCGTGGTCGGCGTCGATGAAACCCCGGGCGATGTCGTCGGTCACCAGGGCACGCATGCTCACCATGCCCCTGGGTGTGGCGACATGAACCTTGTCGCCGTCCTCGATGCCCCGATCCAGGGCATCTGCCGTATTGAGGGTAACCGCAGGCTCCGGGCGCTCCCTGACCAACGCGGGAATGCCCCGGTGCTGGGTATGGAAGGCGGTTCTCACCCTTGCCCCGGAGTTGAAGACCAGCGGGTATTTGTCGAGGAGGTCCGGCCGTGACAGGGGCCCCTCCCTCGGCTCGGTATACACAGGGAGCGGGTCGTATCCGTATTCCTTGAGCATTGTGGAGGCAATTTCGAACTTGCCCGAAGGAGTGTCGAAACCGGGCGCTCCGTCCGGTCTCAGCAGGCCCTTTTCCCATTTGCGGTACTGCATCATGGGGGTCTCGATGGAGACCGATCCACCCGCGCTTCTCACGTCTTCAGGGGTAAAACCGGAACCCTTCAATACGTAGCGGAGCAGCTCCCCCTCGTTCTGGGGGTAGAGGTGGCCGTAACCCAGCCGTTGCGCAAGCTCCGCAAGGATGAAGAAATCGTTCCGTGCTTCACCGAGAGGCTCTATCATCCGTTCCCTGATCCTGAAAAGGGGTCCGTAGATCATGTACGATTCGATCTCATAGTATGTGGCAGCGGGCAGGACAATGTCCGCATAGGCGGCGTCGGCGGTGAACTGCCGGTCGATGCATACCTGAAAATCAAGGGCCCCGAGGGTCTTCTTCCAGAGTTCAGGGTTGGGCCACGACGTGATAAGGGAGCCTCCGAGTATGATAAGGGAGCGGATCTTATAGGGTGTCTCCTTGAGCACCGCGTCCGGCAGGGCGATGGCATGGGCCTCGTCGCGGTAGTGGACGTAAAGAGGATAGCGGTCCCTTCCCGGGCGGGGGTTGGCCACGGGGTTCTTGATCAGGCCCTCGCGGTTCACGGGAAAGCGGCTCCCGGACATGGAGAAACAAAGCCCGCCGGGAACATCTATCTGCCCTGCAAGGGCCCAGAGCACGAGGGTCGCCCGAATCCCCTGGACGCCGGTGGCACTGAATTCCATACCCGTGTACATGAGCTGTGATACGCCCCGGGCGCCCGCTATCTCCCGGGCAAGGGAAACCACCGTGTCGGCGGGCACTCCCGTGATATGCTCCACCACCTCCGGCCGGAAATGCTGCACATACCGGGAGAACTCTTCGAAGCCCACGGTCCAGTTCTCCACAAAGTGTTCGTCGTAAAGGTCTTCCTCGATCAGGACATTGCACATGCCCAGGGCCAACGCCCCGTCCGTGCCCGGCCGTATGGGGACCCACGTCGCGCCGGCCAGTTTGGCGGTCATAGTCTTCCGGGGATCGATCACCACGACCCTGGCGCCCCGTTCTTTCGCGGCGAGTATCCTCTTCATCTCGACTGGGGGAGAATCGGTGGCGGGGTTCGTGCCCCACACAATCACCATCTCGGAGTTCTCCACGTCATTGAACATATTGATGAGCATGCGGCCGCACGTGAGATGGGGTGCGATCACACCGTAGGAAACATAACACAGGGCGCCTACCCCCATGGTGTTGGGCGACCCGTAGGGGAAAAGGACGCTGCTCGCCGACGAAACGGCTACTCCCGCGGGTTGGAAGACATCGCAGAGGGAAAGTTCGAAACTCCCCACGCCCGTATAGATGGCGGCTGCCTCGGGACCATACTCCTTCTTGATAAAGCTCAGCTTGTCTACAATGATCCCGTAGGCGTCGTCCCAACTTATGGGTTCAAAATCGTAGTCACCTTTATCTCCCTTCCTTCTCAAGGGATGGAGGAGGCGGCGCTCCGAATAGATGATGTCGGGAGAGTGTTCCCCCATGGGGCAGGTTATCCCCATGCCTGACCCTTCGTCGGGCCGGACATGAACGATCTTGCCGTCCCGGTCATACCCGGCGACAATCCAGCATCCCGCGCTGCATATGCCGCATATGCCTCTCTTCTCCCGCGCCCATGTTCCCGTCATTCAGAAACCCTTATTCCCACGCCGTATTCGACGCAAATTTCGCCCGCTGTCATCGTAGTCTATCCCTTTCGCCCATGCCCCGGCGCTGTCAACAATCCCGACCGGTCCCATGCCGGTTTCTCCATTTTTCCCCATGTTCCCTTCAGTTGTCAAGGGTAAAGCAGCGGATACCCGCGGCGGATACTGCGATAGTGCGCGATCCATAAGGACCATCCATTGCTATGGGCGACAGTCGTAATCGGGCCGGTTGCTGAAGTATCCCTCGGGATAGCCGCGGGGACACCGGTAATCCCGCTCACCATACCCCCGGTCGCCGTCGGCTTGCGGGAGTACCGCGCACGATGATGCGGCGAGAAGGATCGCAACCAATAATGCAGCCATCCACCTCTTCATAATCAGACTTTCCTCCCTTTCCCGACCCCATCTACGAACCGGATTTGAGGTGGGCCCGTGCATGGGCCCTGGCGGATTCGACGTCACGGTTCTTAGGGGGAGCAGAGGTCACCAGGGAACCGAGCAGCCCGGCGGAGGCCTTCGCGATTTCCTCGACCGCCCTGTCGAAGGCTTCTCTATTCGCGGCGGAAGGCTTCGTAAATCCGCTGATCTTCCTCACAAACTGCAGGGCCGCCGCGCGGACCTCATCGGCCGTGGCCGGTGGTTCAAAATTATAGAGGGGCCTGATGTTCCTGCACATCTTGTCAACCCCCGTGATCGGCCGTATTCGGACAGCCCTGTGCGCCTATGGGGCGCTGCCTATGTTTTTCGTCCCTCTTTTTCACCTTCCATATCCTCCATTATCACAAGGAGTTGCTTGTCGCCCAGCGCAAAGGCTTCCCTGACCGTCCCTTTCACGGTGATGGTAGACCCGGCCTTGGGCAATACCTTCTCGGTCACCACGGTTATCTCGCCCGTCTTGTCCCGAATGACGAAGTACTTGATCATAAAGAAACCGAATACCTCCGTTACCTCGCCCGAGACGGTCACGGTCTTGTCCGCGTACTTCCGCGGATCATCGATGATCTTCCCGATGGGCGTGGATGTTATCCCCTGACAGCCCGAAAGGACGAGAACTGTAATAAGGGCGGCGGAAAAGGCATATAACCATGGGCGCTTGATCATGTCGGGCCTCGCGTATGATATTAGATTCATCTGGTTAAACAATAATACTCCCTCCGGAAAACGTCCAGTGCAGCCGGGAGGCGAATATGGCGTCGGCATTCCCCCCGTTGACGCACCATATCAGGCGGACCGTCACAGAAGCGACAGTCTCCGATAATCCCGTTTCATCGTAAACCTTTACGTCGCATAGAGATTCATCCAGGTGAAAAGATGACAGATTTCTTGCATTATTCGGCAAAGGGGGATACGCTCATATTACCGTTGAGGTTCGGCGGAACTGCGCGGCCCTGCCCCCCCCGGGATATCCCCGTCGAACCCCGGACACCAAAGAAGAAGGAGGAGGAGGAGGAAGCCCCGTGATACGCAAAGACACTGCAAGAAGTGAAAGCAACCCGTTTCATGAGCATTTCAAATACGGGATCATCACCACCCTTGTGGCTCTGTGCGCCTTCTTTGCAACGGGTTGGTGCGCGCCCGCATGGTGCGGGGAAACGGCCGTTCTGGAAGTTACCGATGCAGGGGACCACTTGTCGCCCACGCCCTGGACCAAGGATTATATCCGCAAAAAACCTTACGTCATTTACAGCGGAAAGCTCAACACCATGACCATTCTATGGCAGACTTACCAGACACCGGCCAAATCAACCATAGTGTGGGGAACTACCACGAGTTACGGCAAAGGCCCGGTCACTGTGCATGAGAACGGCAGCCTGGCGAACGAACACCAGTTCTCCCATACAACCTCAGGCCTCCAACCGGCCACGAAGTACTATTTTCAGGTCACCAACGACGGCTACTCCCACGGCGGCTCTTTTACGACTGCCCCGGCTCCTTCCACAACCGGCGTCTCCTTCTATGGATATGGAGACAGCAGGGCCACATGGCTCGATCCGCCGGTGGAACATAACGCCGTTCTCACCCAGCTCCTCGCGGACATGAACCAGGACCCGGTCCGGCGTCAAACCGTGCTGGTCCATCTTGGCGACTATGTCTACAACGGGCTGAACGAATACCTGTGGGATCTGCAACAGTTTAATCCGGAAGCCCAATACGAGTCCATGCACTCGACCTTTTCAAAGATGCCCTTCATGGGGGTTCTGGGAAATCATGAAGGGTACGATGCCTATGCCCGGAGAGAAACCGTATTCAACTTTCAGAACCTGGGCGAGCTTTTCCGGAAATACTATCCCTATAAATACGCCAACAACAAACGCTTTTACCACTCTTTCGATTATGGACCCGTCCATTTTGTGGTGATCGATACGTGGTCATACAAGGATCAGATAATCGACACACAACAGGCGAACTGGCTGCAGCACGATCTCAAAACCTCCAAGAAGCCCTGGAAGGTCGCCATGATCCATACGCCCATATGGGATTGCCTGGCCGGTAACACCGCCATCCAGAACCAGCTCACGCCTATCCTGAAGGCCGGAGGGGTCCAACTGGTCCTCCAGGGGCATCAGCATTATTACAGCCACGTAACCTATAACGACATGACGTATCTTGTCCTGGGGGGCGGCGGCGCCACTCTTCTCGATCCCGCCACGACGACATGCGTTGAGGAAGCGAACAAAACGATAGTCAAAACCGCCTTTGTGTATCATTTTGCGAGGTTTGATGTTTTAGGGGATACTATGACCGTGAGCGTGATAAACAGCGATGGAGGGGCGGTAGAGCCACCCTTCACCATAACGAATGGGAGCGCACCGGCCAAGTCCAGGTAAAAGTTCCATGCCAACCTTTACCTGATGGGCGCCTCCGCCTGCTCCCGCGAAGGGGCAGGCGGAGGCGCCGTTTACAGAAGGCTCACCTGTTGTCCCTCGCCTTTATTCGCTCTTATCGGAAGTATCCGCCTTGTCTACTACGGCAAGGTTCTCGATATCGTGTGCGCCGAACTCCTCTTCATACCAGCTGACGTACTCGTCCGCACGCTGGAACCGCTCATCGATGGACATCCTTCCGATGGTCCCCGTTCCATGAGCCCTTATGAAATCCCGTTCGGCCATGCGGTGGACCAACTCATACCAGAAAACATCGTCATCGTATGCGTTTATTATCTGTACGACGCCTGAGTTCTTCTCGAATTCAGGCGCGTAGGAGTAGGTCTTCGTATCTCCATCATAGACGACGCGGTCTTCCAAGGCGAAATCTTTTGCATAAGAAAACACCTGTTGCTCCAGGTCACTGAATTCACCCGACCATTCACCTTCGAATGCGTCCGTCGTCCATGTACCGAGGTAGAGAACCTTCAGCAGTTTGACGTACTGTTCCTCTGTAAGGTCAATCTTCATACTCCTCCTTTTTAGGACCATATTAATAGCGTTAGGGGGCTTAGTCCGTCCCTTCCGGCATCACCCGATAGATTATTACAGGTTTCATCAGGCACAGTCAAAGGAAAGAAAGAAAGATGAAGTTAAGGATTGACATCTCTCTTCAATACTGATAAAAGCAGTGTTCTATGGAGCTATCGTTCCAGCATTACTTCCTGGGATTGTTTGCCGTGGCAAACAACATTCCCGCCATTCCGCTCTATTACTCAATTTGTCAGGGGTTGACCGGTGCGGAGCAGCACAAGCTGTGCCTGACCGCCACCTGTGCCTCCTTCATTACCATGTCGGCTGCCATGTTATGCGGCGCCGCCATTCTGGGTTTTTTTGATATCAGCGTTCACGCCTTTCGTGTCGCAGGGGGACTCCTTCTCCTTTCCTCGGGATTCAATATGATCAGATCGAAGGAAGACGTGGTGATTTCCCACGACGAGAACCACATGTCCGAAGTCATTTCCGTGGCGGTCATCCCCATAGCCATTCCCCTGACCACCGGGGCGGGCACCATATCCACCATAATCGTATTCGCCGAAAAACTTCAGGTGTGGGCGGTCACGGTAAAGTTGATTGTCGCCATATGTCTCATGTCAGTGGTCATATACCTGTCCTTCCGGTATTCCGTGACCATCCTTCGCCTGTTGGGCCACACCGGCATGAGTGTGGTGACCAAGATCTTCGGCATCATCACCCTCGCCCTGGGGGTGCAGTTCATCATCTCCGGCCTGCGGGAAGCCTTTCCCGTCCTTCTAAAGTAACTGGGGAGACGTCCGGTCGAAAGGCTGCAATCGCGACACGGTGATTGAAGCTTTTGCTGCAAAGCAAGGCGGCGCTCCTTTTATGTCCCTGTCATCCCTGAATGCCTGCTTTCCCGCATGCCCACCTTGCCATATTTCTCACATTTTCGTGACGGTCCCGGCATGCCCGCTTGATGGGCGCATGATACTTTTCGTCACCGCTGTTCGCCATGACCCTTATGGCGTTACTCTTCCAAAGCCAGGCGCTCTCCTTGCCGATATACCAGAACCGGGGCTGTATCTTCTCAAGATAGGTCTCTTCGTCCATTTCCAGAATCTTCTCCGGACCCAGGAGGTCTGCAATCGAATCCAGGCCGGGGAACTCCTCCTGTCCGGTCCACGTGTTCCTGTTTTTGGGGCACACGTCCTGACACACGTCGCATCCGTATAGCCAGGAGCCCATCCGGTCCTTCAGGTCGTCCGACGGAAGGTCTGAGGAGAAAAAGGACAAATGGGCGATGCAAATCCCTCTGTCCATTGCAAAGGGTTCGGATAATGCTCCCGTGGGGCAGGCGTCGATGCACTTCGTGCAATTCTCCGGACACGCCTGGGTTGCCGCAACAGGACCGTCATATTCCAGCTCCATGTTCACGGTCCATGTATCTATCCAGACAAAGGACCCCTGTTCCGTATAGAGGAAATTGTTCTTGCCGAACCGTCCCAGACCCGCTCCGGCCGCCGCCCACCTGGCTGCCACGGAGTCCTTGAAAAAGGAAAATCCCGATTTTCGGAGGTACTCTTCGAAGAGGCCGACGTTCTTGTATTCTTCCGAGTACGGGAGTCTGCCGTCGCACAAATATACCTTGCCGAAATAGTTGCTCACTCCGGGAGGGATCCGGTACCTGTCGTATCTTCTCACGCACACCACGATTGATTTCGCCCAATCTTCCTTCTTGTCGGGCGAGCTCATGGGATACAGGCTTTCATAGAGGTGACGTGATTTCGGGAACCTTTCCACGCGCTTATCGAGGAGCGCGGCGTATTCCTTCAAAGAATCCGCCGGAATAATTCCGCACAAGTCATAACCGAGTTCATATGCTTTTGCCTTGATGTCCTTTGCGATGCCTTTCTTTCCCATCGATCATCTCCCTGGAGCAGGTTTTATCACCATCAGAATCGTGAAATTTCTGCCGGGTGCAGCATAGCGAACTTTCATCCTTTCAAATCATTATATCATAGCGAAGCCGAATCACCTATTAAAATAGGCAGTTATCCTTACATCCCCGGAGCGGGGCCAGGCGGGATCAAGGGCGCCTCTGTCATGGGGTGGCGGTGTCGCCCCTCTTCTTCCTTAAGTACCTCACATATAATCCGATAAATACAAATAAGGCGTTATGGGTTCGGAGAATCCGGACAAGATAAGACGCCGATCGCAATGAAGACGGAGAGGAGGGGTATTTCTTATGATCAGGAATAATAACGCAGTATACCATTCCCCCTTTGACACGCTTCAGCCGCGCGATGCAAGGGAAACACGGGAAAAGAGCGCCTTTGCCGACTCTAATAGGATGGTTACCCTCAAGCCGGGGGATTATCATGTGTCCGCCGACCAGGTGGTTATCTCCACCATACTGGGATCCTGCATTGCCGCCTGTCTCTATGATCCCGTAAACCATGTGGTCGGAATGAACCATTTTCTGCTGAGCGAAACGCGATATACCAAGTCAACGCCCTTATGGATGACTGAAGCGGGGCGCTACGGCGTCCACGCCATGGAACTCATCATCAACGGCATGCTCAAACTCGGAGCGGAAAAGAGGAACTTCCGCGCAAAGGTCTTTGGAGGCGCTTCTCAATTTTCAAGCGATTCCGGTACACGCAATTTTAACTGCGTGGGAGAGGTAAACTCACGATTCGTTATCGACTTCCTGCAGACCGAGGGCATCAGGCTTGTTGCGTCGGACCTCGGCGGCGAGGAAGGAAGGGTGATCCACTTTCATGCGAAGGATTTTGCGGTGTACCAGAGGAGATTGAAGAAAACCGTTATGCCTGACCTTGTGAAGACGGAAAAACGCTTCTGGGAGCAGGAAGCGGTGAAAAAATACCCTGAGCCGGAACTGTGGGGATAAAACCGCAGATGGGCGGAAGGGACTTCGAGAGGGAGTTGAACCAAAATACGGGTGAGAAATCCCGGTTACCCTCTTGTCAGGACTCGCGTTACCTGTAAATGTGCCGTGGTGATTGCCTGCTGAAGCGAGCACAGTCACGCCGCCGGCTCACGAACTACCCGAAAGAATTCCACCGAAGCGAGCACCCATGCAATTACGTTTCCACCATTCGCCGCGTACCCCGGGGATTTGACTTTCATTCCACTTTCATGTATACAGATATGCAGCAAGAGAATATCAATGTGGACCTTGAAGGTGAAAGATGTTCTGCATACGCAGGTGACATGATATAGGTGCGCCGGATGGCGCACTCCGTTCCAACTCCATACGCCCGGTAATGGAGCAGATCCTCCCCGAGGACTTATAGGCCTTCCGGACTTCTCCTCACCCTGCCGGCGTATGCCGGCATTCTTTGTCTTTCGGTCATTTCTCTTCGGCCCGGGTAAAATCGATGGTGAAAGGAGAAACGTGGATATACAACTTACACATCATGTCCGCTTCGGCGGATGCGCGGCAAAGATAGGTCCCGATGACCTGTCCAGTGTACTCTGCGGCATAAATATCCCTGAGAATCCCAACGTGATCGTCGGCCTCAAGGGGTTCGAGGATGCGGGGGTATACAGGCTCAGTAATGATCTCGCCCTTGTTCAGACCCTCGATTTCTTCACCCCTGTGGTAAACGATCCCTACTGCTTCGGCCGGATAGCCGCTGCAAACGCCTTGAGCGACATCTATGCCATGGGCGCCGTACCCGTAACAGCCCTCAATATCGTCTGTTTTTCCCCACAGAAATTCGACCTCTCCGTATTACGGGAGATTCTGCGGGGAGGAATCGACAAGATAGAAGAATCGGGAACAAGCCTCCTTGGCGGGCACAGCGTTGTGGACGAAGAGATCAAATACGGCCTTTCCGTAACAGGCCTCGTCCATCCGGACAGGATTGTGAGGAATGAGGGCGCGCAACCGGGTGATGTCCTTGTCCTCACCAAGCCTCTCGGTACGGGCATTTTGACGACGGCCATGAAAAGCAATCTGGTTTCGCCCGGGGCGGAGCGGCGTTTGATCACGGTTATGGCCGCCCTCAATCGCCGGGCGTCGGAAATCATGCTCTCCGTCGGCGCCCACGCCGCAACCGATGTCACCGGGTTCGGCCTGGCAGGTCATCTCAAGGAAATGATAAAGGAAGACCTCGGGGTAGAGATCTACGCCTCCGGACTCCCCTATTTCCCTGAGGCAAGAGAACTGGCTGCCAAAGGGATTCTCCCGAGTGGCTTTTACAGAAACAGGGATTTCTATGGTCCCTTTGTAGAGGCGGAAATAGAGGGGTTTCCCTTCGACGTCATCTTTGATCCCCAATCGTCAGGCGGCTTATTGATCGCCCTGAAGGAAGAGGACATGGGCTGCTTCAGGGAAGAGGCATGGCGGGCCTCTCTGGACCATTGGTTGATAGGGCGCTTTGTTGACGAACCAAGGGGGAAGATATGCGTCAAATAATGCTGCCCGCAGTCCCATCCGGGACCCGGGAGCACCGAGGACCCATTGTCGCAAGGGGAAAACAGGCATGAAACCATTTGAGCCCCAAATTATCGTTTTTTTACGGTGAGTATTGCAGTTATGCAGGCGCCGACGGAGTCTCCGTTTTCGGGTGCCTGGAGGGAAACTGCCATTTCGAGGCAGGCAATCCGAGGGCGAAGAAACGGGTGGAACACCTCTGCGGGTTGCGGGATGAATCGGAATGGGCGGCGGACGGGTGGGGATGTACAATATGTCCTCTGCCATGGACCTGTTGTCCGCCGAGGCCGCCCGGGAGATCACGGCAAAGGTGGGAGCCCTGGGGCCCAATCCCGCGAGACCCCACCGGCCCGGGTAGAGATGAAAGCTATCCGGCTATGGATGTCCCCGTCGCCCCCTGCCGGTTCTCCCGTCAAGAACGGATATATCAGTCCGCAACCGGTCTATTGTAGTACTTGTTGCAGGCGGTGCACTCGAAATAATGCATCATTCCACCAATATCGCCGAGGATCGGGTCCTTGTCGATCCTGAAGATCCGACCGCTGGGCGTATTACAGCACGGACACGTATCGCCTGTGCCCCTTGCATCTTCCCGTGCACCGGCTGCCTGTGCCTCAAGGGCGTGAAGTCGTGCTTCCAACTCATTCATCCACTCGGGCGCGCCCGCCGCATCTTTCCATACCGGTACCTTTTCCATAAGTTCCTTCAATTCCTTCATGTTCACCATACGGCTACCATCTCCTCCTTATTACCAAAAATAGGCAAAACCCCCGCCACTGTGTTAATCTCAACCAGGGCAAGCAGATTCTTTCACGGGCGCAGTGTTTTGTCAACCCCTCTTCGCCCGGGTCCTTATCGCTCCCCGCTCGCCGACTCCTTCCGTTCTTCCGCCGAAAAACCTACGGGAACCCCTTAAATCAAACCTCGTGGAAGGCGACGTTGACTTCGTAGCGATAGATTTTCCCCAGTTCGTCAACCTTGTAGCGTGAATCGGAACGGCGATTCAACGTATCCTTTGCCTGGAGAGCCTCCTTCAGTTCGCTTATCCCCTTGCCTTTCTCGATCGCCGCGTCCTGCATCTCGACTAACCGCATCCCGGCATCGACCAAAGAAGTCACCAAATCTTCGAGTTTCAGGTCCAGCTCTGCTCCCGAAAGGGATGGCCGGCTTTCCTTTAATGATTTTGCAATGTCCGCAGCAGCTTTTATGCTCCCCCGGGCTGTCGTGATCGTGGCCAATTCAGACATTCTACCTCCTGGAAATTAAAAGTCTTTACGTGCTATGCCTTTGTTAACGCATTAGTATACCATGGGGCGGCAAAACCGGGCGTACCATAATAATGAGTATTTAATGCGTAGACCATGTACGTACTAACCGTTTACTAAGTTCCCGACAAGGGCTTCGAGGCCAAGGTCTTCCCATCGGCAAGAAAGGTTGGACTCCTCCCGGGTGGACCGCCCGCGTCAATCCGGGGGCCCGGACAAATCCAGTCGCTTCATGGAAGCATACCGATGAAGGCTCCTCCTCAATATGTATGGAACATCCTCTGAATTTCTTTGGTATTCCTTGTTTTCGTGAGGGCCAGCATGAGGAGGACGCGCGCCTTTTGAGGGTTCAGCGTATCGGACGCGATAAAATCCAACTCGTCGTCATTGACCTCCCCGTTGCGGGCAACGATGCCCTGTCCGACGCGACTCGAACGGACGATCACGGCGCCCTGCTGTCGGGCTTGTGCCAATGCCCGTTTCACCGTACCCGACAGGCTGCCGTCTCCCACACCCCCAAAGACAATTCCTTGCGCTTTTCCGGCTACAAAAGCATCGATGGCAAGGCGGTTCATGTTTACATAGCCGTAAGCGATGTCAACCTGCGGCAAGATGTCCAGTTGCATGATGTCGAATTCGGAATCCGTGGTATGTGCCCGCGTAGACTGTCGATAGAAGACGGGCTTGCCTCCCTGTATGTAGCCAAGCAGCCCGAGTTCTGCCGCCTTGAACGTGTCCGGCGTTGATGTATTTGTCTTCGTCACATCCCGGGCGCTATTGATCTGATCGTTAAGCACGACCAGTACCCCCTTACCCGCCGCCTCGCGGCTGCCTGCCACTGCGACGGCATTGTACAGGTTCATGGGCCCGTCCGCGGACATGGCCGTGGAGGGGCGCATGGCCCCGACAATGACTACCGGTTTCCTGCTTTTAACCACCAGATTGAGAAAATACGCAGTCTCCTCCAGAGTGTCCGTGCCGTGAGTGATGACCACACCATCGACGTCATGGCGGGCAAGGAGCATATTCACCCGTTTGGCAAGTATGAGCCAATAACGGTTGTCCATATTCTCGCTTCCGATCTGAAAGATTTGTTCACCTTTCACAAGGGCTGCCTTTTTCAATTCCGGGACTGCGGCGATGAGCCGTTCTATGGACTCCGTCGCTGAGGTGTACCCTATCGTCGTCGCAGGCGTTGCCCCGGAACCCGCAATCGTTCCGCCGGTCGCCACGATTACCACATTAGGCAAGCATTGGGCACGCGCGAATGAAACGGCAAAGGCAAAAAGGAGTATGACGAAAAGTCTGACACGTAATGGACGTTGCATGCCGCCTCTCCTGGAAGGTTTTGTACTACTCTACATGGCGATTATTGTGGTGTCAAGCAAAACGCATGGGTCAAGGCATGGGATGAATTGTGAATGGCCGCCTGTTCTAGAAGGACGCGGTCAGGACGAGGCCCATCAAGGGGGCGGCGCTGAAACCCGTGCTGTCAATTCTTTCACCTGTTCTGTCCTCTATTCTTACGGAACCCGCGAAAACAGCGCCTCCGTACACGCTCACAAGGAGGTGTTTTCCCAACCGGCGGGTAAGATTGAGATATCCTGTCACCGCGTTGACCTGACCGACGCCCCCTGGTACCGGGCCGCCCTGGGAGAGACGAAAACGGCTTGACCTGTACCCCCCGCCAAGGGCGATCACCCAGCTACTTCCCATCGTGTATCCCAGTTCAAGTCCGGCAGATCCCACAGGACCTGTGCTCAGGGGGCTTGCAAGGCGAAGCCGGTCGTTGATCCTCCAGTCCATAAAGAGAGCGGGAAACGGGACGGTTTCCTCCAGACGGTAAAGGAGGCCGACGCCAAAACCGACGGCGAGCCTTGGGTTTGGCGTGTACGTCGCTCCCAGGGCCCCGCCGTAAATGATCGATCTGCCGAAATCAGCCCCTTCTTCCGCAGAGTACTGGACCACAGGGGCGGCGAAGAGTCCCCACTTCGGAGCAAAGCCGTATCGCATCTTTCCGTTCACCCCTACCCTGTGCACCTTGTTCCATGGATCGGCGACTGCAAAACCGGCAAGGGGCGTAAAGTTATAGTCGTCGGATCCATGGAAGAAACCAAGGCCTATATCGGTGTTCCCGCTTACTTTTACCGACGTCTCCGCCCCTGCCGTGCAGCTGGTAAAGGTGACATTTCCACCGCCCCTTACATGGGCTTTCGGCATGTAAAGGGACGATGCGTCGAAGGAAAACCTGAGCTTCTCCCATGTCTTCACATCGGAAGCCTTGTCGGGAACCTGTCCATAGAGGACGTTGAACCCGCCAAGACAGAGGAAGAAAACCATCGTTCCCAGGCAACGGATGCTCGGAACCCATGCTCGCGGTCTGTGCGCAGACTCCACTCGTATCTCCATTCGCGACATTCCCGGTTTTCCCTTGTCTTCTCCCCTTGAGGGGCACGCCTATTCCACGGTCCTGATATCCAGGCTTGCGCCCAGACCATCCGGGGCAGTTGCCAGTATTGTGAAAGATAACTGTCCGGTCTTGAAACCCAGTACTTCCTTGTATGCCCGACTACCTGAAAGGGGCGCCCACCTTCTGGCGTCTCTACTTATGTAGAGGGTATAATTCCTGAGGAAATCCGCCTTTTCCTCTTTGCTCATTTTGGAAAAGCTCCGGGCGTCGAGCTTGTTGAGTCTCGATAATTCGTCCGATGAAAGATTCTCAGCCATCCTGACGAGGAAGTAGAGCTTCTGTTTGGCAACAATTTCGATTTGCTCCTCTTTGAAAGCCATGAAATCTGTCTCCATGGAAAGCTTCACAGGAATGGTCTCCCCTTCATTGACGTAGAAAACGCAATCCTTCAGATTCCCCGGTTCAGGGTAACTCCTTAACCGGCTGTAATGCGCCGTTGTTTCGGGTGAATACGCTTTCATATACACTCCGTTGCCTGCACAACCTGTAAACGATAAGACGAAGAGGGCAAAGGCCGCTACATGAATGCATACCTGTCCACACTTGATTGATTTCATTGTTTTTCTCCTTTTTGGTATTGGTCAATACTTTGCTCTGCCGGAATCACCCGATCCCGAAACGGTCCGGAGACAATCGACCGGCCACTCATGTCCTACTTTTGGGCATGTCCTCCTTCCGACATTCGGTTCATACCTCTAAAGGTATAGTTTATTATACTTCTTGTCAAGTCTAATTATCGTCCAGAGGACAAAGTGGTCATGCATGGCGTTTTTGGCAAGGGCATGAGGCGTGAGAGCGACAAGGGGTATTGTTACGGACTCACTGACCCGGTGACGATGCAGACACCCTCGTCATGTCATTCCCTATGGTGGGAAGATGATCTCCGGTTGGCGGCCTGTTGCAACATAGGGTATTATGGGTTTTTTGAGACGTAACCCGGCCGGTCCGTTGCGAAGAAGCATGTCGGGTTGGTTCCCTATTTCCCGGTTTGAGGCGGTATTATGGGTCTTCTGTCGATAATGAGGGTTTTACCCCCGGACGGACCCCGGACTCCTACCCGCCCAGATAGGCGTGGATGACTTTCTCATCATGGAGCAGGTTCAAAGATGTGTCTGCCAAGGCGATGCGCCCCGTTTCGATTACATACCCACGTTGGCTGATTTCGAGGGCCATTTGCGCGTTTTGCTCCACGAGGAGGACACTCGTGCCCTGTTTGTTTATTTCCGCAATAATGTGGAAAATCTCGCGGACCAGAATGGGAGAGAGCCCCATCGATGGTTCATCCATCAACAGAAGCTTCGGTCTCGCCATCAACGCCCGTCCCAGAGCCAGCATTTGCTGTTCGCCTCCGGACAGGTTTCCCGCGGGAAGCTCCGACTTCTTGCGCAGCACGGGAAAGCGGGTGAAGACGGCTTCCATATCGTCTTTCAAGGTGTGGCTTTTTCCGGTAAAAGCTCCCATTTCGAGGTTTTCCCTCACTTTCAAGGTAGTGAGAATGGCCCGTCCCTCCGGAACCTGAATTATGCCGCTTCGGACAATCGTCTGCGGGGATTGGCCGGTAATATCCTTCCCTTGGTAAATGATGTTTCCCCGGGCAACCTTCAGTAAACCGGAAATCGCATTGAGGGCCGTGCTCTTACCCGCCCCGTTAGCGCCGATGAGGGCTACGATTTCACCCTCGCCTACATTGAGGGATATCCCCTGAAGCGCCTTGATGTGGCCGTAATTCACGTAAACGTCGTTAAGTTCCAGGATCATCGGTGCTCTTCCTTTCCCAGATAAGCCTCTATGACGAGAGGGTTGGACTTCACCTCATCCGGGGGACCAAGGGCGATCAATTCTCCAAAATTGAGTACCGCCACCTGCACGCACACGCCCATAACGAACTTCATGTCATGCTCAATCAGGCAGATCGTATAACCACGGTTGTTGATCTGCATGATTTCGCCCATAAGTTCTTCCGTTTCCGCAGGATTCATTCCGGCCACCGGTTCGTCTACCAGAAGCAGCTTTGGTGAAGTAGCCAGCGCCCGGGCCAGTTCCAGCTTCCTTTGCTCCCCATAGGAAAGGCTGTCCGCCTGGCGCTTCGCCTTATCGGCCAGATGAAAAAGATCGAGTATCTCCATGGCCTTTTCGCGCATGGCCTTTTCTTCGCGCCCCTGTATGGGAAGGTTCAGCAACATTGCCACAGGAGAATAGGTATAAAGGCGATGCATGCCTGCGAGCACATTCTCCAGAAGAGACAGCTCCTTGAAAACCCTGATGTTCTGGAAGGTGCGCCCCATTCCCCGGGCGGCTATGGATGAAGGGGAAAGGTGGGTTATGTCGTTGCCGTTAAAGATAATCCGCCCCGCAGTAGGACGGGAAAGCCCGCTGATGATATTGAATAGCGTGGTTTTTCCGGCGCCGTTCGGGCCTATCAGGCCGAAGATCAGCCCTTCCCCGACTTGCAGGGATAGAGAATCGAGGACCCGTAGTCCGCCGAAGTCTTTGGTTATGTTTTCCAGTCGCAGCATTTATTCTTACGTTAATCCTTCTTCTTTACTGTGGTGATTCCGTTTGGCAGATAAATCACTACGAGAACCAAAATAAGGCCGTTGAGAGCCAGCCGGTAAGGCCCTATAAACCTGAGCATTTCCGGCAGAATGGTCAGGATGGTGCTGCCGACCAGGGGCCCCCAGAACGCTCCGGTGCCGCCCAGGATGGCAAAGGTCAGTATATCTACGGCAAAGTCGAATCCATACTCCCGGGGCGAAAGAAAAAAGGTGAAATGCGCATTCAGGCCGCCGGCCACGCCTGCGATAAAAGCCCCGATAGCAAAGGCCCATACTTTGAACGAGGTCGTCTTGATGCCCATTACCGTTGCAGCCACTTCATCTTCCCGAATGGCCTCCAGAGCCCGGCCGAAACGGGACTTCCTGAGCTTCAGGAAGAAATAGATGAGCACCCCCATTACCGCAAGAAGATGCCAGAGCTCAGTCTTGGGCGGTACGCCGTTTAAGCCTACCGAGCCGCCGGTAATGGTCATATTCAGGAAGGCTACCCTGACCACTTCACCAAAGCCAAGGGTGGCCATGGCCAGGTAAACGCCCGACAGCCGCAAGGTAGGCAAGCCGATGATCAGGGCTACCAGAGCCGGCAAAATGCCGCCGGCAAGCAGGGCGAGGCCGAAGGGCGCACTCAACTTCATGGTAAAGAGGGCGGCAGTGTACGCGCCAATCCCCATAAAAGCGGCATTCCCGAGCGACAACTGGCCGCAGGCGAGGGTAATGTATATGGAAAGGGCCAACATGCCATGCACAAGGATGGTATAGAAGAGGGTATTGTATGTTTGCCAGAAGGATGACAGAAATTCGCTCATGCCGTCTCCTTCATCCTTTCCGTTCCATGTTTGAGCCGAATATGCCGGAAGGCCTGACAAGGAGAATGATAAACAGGAGGCCGAAGGAAATGGCGTCGCGAAAATCGGAAGACAGGTAGGCGACGCTCATTATCTCCGCGAAACCCAGAATCAATCCACCCAGTACGGCGCCCCTGATATCTCCCATGCCGCCCAGAATGATGACGGCTATTCCACGGTGCATTATCGGACCACCCATGAAGGTGTGAACGGCATTGAAATTGATCCCTGTCAGCACCCCGGCAGCCCCGCCCAGAGCCGAAGCCACAAAAGCGGTAAGCTGGAAGGTGCGCTCTACGGGAATACCGAGCAAGGCGGCAGTGCGAGGGCTTTCCGCAACGGCACGGACCGCTTTGCCCCACTTCGTTCTATTCAACAGGAAGATGATGACCAGCATTAAACCGAGGGCGACGCCGATGATGATGAGCTGCAGCGAGGTGAGTTGTATCGCCCAAAAGCTGTAGGAGGTGACCGGCATGAAGTCGAAAGGAAAGCGATAGACCTCAGCGCCGAAAATGCCCTGGGAAATGTTGACGACGATGGTGGCGCACCCGATGGTGGCAATCATCGGCGCCAGATGATGAAACGGCCTTTTTCTTAGAGGACGCACGGCAGCCAGATCTATCAGCCAGCCGAGCACGCCTGAGGCCATCATTCCCACCAGGATCGCGGTGATCGGGCTTACGTTGAATTTTGTCACAACAATAAGACCGGCAAAAGCGCCGATCATAAAAACGGCACCGTGGGCCAGAGTTATGACTTCCAGAACACCAAAGATCAATGTAAAGCCGAGGGCGAAAAGGGCGTACACCGCGCCCAGGCCCAAGGCATTCGCAAATTGTTGTAAAAACACTCTTTCCGCCTCGCTAAGCCAGAATAGTCGGGAATACCACGCTTATCAAATGGAACTACTCGGCAAAAATGGCAAACTTGCCTTTATCTATGGTCAGCACGCGTCCCTTCTGTTCGGCGTCGCGGTGTTCGTTGAAGGAGAAGGGACCGCCTACGCCTTTAAAATTCTTCACCTTAGCCAGGGCATCACGGAGGGCCGTTCTGTCTTTTTCCAGATTGCCGGACATCTTTACAGCCTTGATCCCTTCCGCCATGATATAGAGGGCATCATAGGACTGAGCGGCGAACTGATCCGGAGCCACGCCGTATTTCTTGGTATAGGCTTTGACAAAAGCCTTGTTTTTGGGACTTGGATCATCCAGGAACCACGGACTGCCGCTCAAGGAACCTTCCGCGGCCTTGCCGGCAATTTGGATAAGCTTTGCCGTGTTAAAACCATTGCCGCCGATAAATCTCACCTTCTCCGGCAGCCCCAGTTTTCTGGCCTGCAGGATGATATTCGAAGCCTCTTCTACAAGGGCCGCGCAGACAACGGCATCGGGGTTGAGGCTTTTGATCTTGGTAAGCTGGGCCGAAAAATCGATGTCTCCCTTGGCAAAGGTCTGTATTGTCACTACCTGCAACTTTTCCGCATTGACGGCTCTTAAGAAGATTTCATGGCTTGACTTGGTCATGGAATCGTCATTGCCATAGATAAGGGCGACTTTCTTCAGTCCCAGTTTTTTTGTCGCCACCTTGATGACTATGGGAAGAATGTCCGCTTCCGCTATGGAATTACGGAAAACATAAGGGCCGATGGCGGTAATGCCCTCCGCCGTGTTGGAGGTGCCGAAGACGACTGTCTTCTGGGCATTGGCAAATGGATCGGAGGCAAAAGCCGAGTTGGAAAGAGTCGGGCCGAAGATGGCCAGTACTTTGTCCTGGAAGATGAATTTTTTGAAGACGTTGATCGCTTCTTCCTTCTTTGCCTGTTCATCCTCTATAACGAGGGCGATCTTGTTCCCGTTTATACCGCCCGCCGCATTGATCTCATCGGCGGCGAGGACAAAACCGTTTTTAATGGGCACGCCATACTTGGCGACAGGCCCTGTCAAAGCCTCGGCAACGCCGATCTTGATTTCCGCAGCCTGGACCGTGAAAGCCAGAGATACTACGAGCGCAACAAAAAGAGTGATTTTTACAAGTGACTTCATCCGTTCCCTCCTGGGTACTTATTTAGAATGTTGTTAACCCGAATGAGTCGGCAAGTCAAGGATTTTTTGTGACTTTTTTCACTGCCGACGGATTACGATAACCATTCCCCTCCGCCATTTATAAGTCCCGTGCCCGGGGAAGAGGATCTCCAATCAACGCGCATGGTTCCAATGCCGCGTCCCCGCTCCATCCTGTCCTGGTTTTCATACGTTCCCCGGCCCTCATAAGGCTAAGGAAGCCGCCGGAATCGCCCCATGACCCCGCGGGGACGCTCCGCTCGACCACGACTTCCCGACAACATTTTCTTTTGACGGAAGTGGGTGCCGGGGTATAATAGAAAGACAGAAATTGAACAAAAGCGGGAGGTGGTGGACCATGGACGACCGGATAGACGTGAATGCCCTTTTTCTCGGGCCCAAATCCGAGAATTATCAATTTTTTAAGGAGATGCTCAATTTTCTCATGGACGACCATGCGGAGTGGCGACGCTATTTTCATCCGGAAGATCAGCCTATTGTGACCCGCGAGGCACAGGAGGAAGCCGGTTTTCTCTCCACCCTGCAGAGGACCCGCGAGGCCCTCGTCGAATTGGCGGGCAACCTGCAGCTCTCGTCCACTCCGTGGTTCTCTCCGCGCTACCTTGGCCACATGACCACCGACACCCTGATGGCCGCCAATCTTGGCTATATGCTGACTCTTCTTTATAACCCCAATAACTGCGCCTTCGAGGGCTCTCCCGCAACCACTGCCCTGGAAATAGAGGTAGGTCGGCAACTGGCGGAACTCATGGGTTATGACCCGCAAAAGGCCTGGGGACATATTACATCAGGCGGGACCGTGGCGAACTACGAGGCCCTCTGGATGGCCCGCAACCTGAAATCGATTCCCGCCGCGGTGAGGGCGGTGCAGCCCGAACTTGTCACCGGTCTGGATGATTGGCAACTGTCGAACCTTCCCACTGCCCGGGTCCTCGACCTGCTCGATGCAATCAAGGCATCGGGGCGCTTTGAGGAGGTGCGGCAAAATTGCGTACGGGGCGTGGGCATGAAAGGTAATGGAATGGGCAAGGTTCTCGTCCCCCAATCAAAACACTATTCCTGGACAAAGGCCGCCGATATCCTGGGTATCGGGCAGGAGAACCTTATCTCCATTCCCGTGGGACCGAACTACCGTATGGACACGAAAGCCCTGAAGCGTCGCATCGACTCACTTATCGCAGAAAAGACACCCGTACTCGCGGTGGTGGCTGTCGTGGGCACCACAGAAGAAGGCGCGGTGGACGAAGTCCATGAGATCGTGAGACTCAGAGACCGGTATGAGGATCAGGGGGTATCGTTCTATCTGCACGTTGACGCAGCCTACGGGGGCTATGCGCGGGCCCTGTTCCTGGACGAGGGCATGCGGTTCATGGAATATGCCGAAGTCGGCAGGCAACATGCCCGGCAAGGCGTGCTGCACCACGATACCGACTGGCTGAATGTGAGCGTATATGAGGCCTTCAAGGCCACGAGCGAGGCGGATTCCATCACGGTAGATCCCCACAAGCTGGGTTACGTCCCCTATGCGGCGGGAGCCATCGTGGCCAAGGACCGCCGTGTAATAGACATAATCTCCTATTTCGCCTCCTATGTCTTTGAAAAGGACGAGGTGAGCCCCATGTTGCTGGGAAGCTACATCATGGAGGGTTCGAAGGCCGGTGCGACTGTGGCCGCCGTCTGGATGGCCCACCGTGTCGTCCCCCTCAACATCAAGGGCTACGGACGTATTATAGGGCACAGCATCGAAGGTGCTTTCCGCTTCTATCGCTCCCTTGAATCCCACGGTACATTTGCCGTCCATGGCAGAGAGTTCGAAATCGTCACCCTCACCGCTCCGGACATCAATGTTGTGGACTATGCCGTCCACGAAAAAGGCAACGGAAGCCTGGAGGAGATGAACAGGCTGAACCGGATGATCTATGAGCAGTGTTCGTATAAATCCGGTCCGTTATACACAAATGAGTTCATCACCTCCAAGACCTCCCTGACCAGGGAAGAATATGACGACGCACCCTTCTCTTTCCTTGAGAAACTGGGAATAGGCAGAGACGAATGGGAGGCAACGGGAAGCGTGTATGTCCTCCGTTCCTGCGTCGTCACCCCCTACCTCGTTCACAACACTTACGAGGCATACTGGAACAGCTTCATAGAGGCCATGAAAACAGCCGTGGCCCGCGTCCATCAAGCGCAGCCTTGACGGATGACTGATAAGGCATGCCATCATGAAGGCGGCGACCGGCCAAAAAGGACAGGGAGTTTCTCGCCTTCGACGTAAGCCTATGGTTGCTGTGTCACGGTAAAGGTCTTATTCTTTGATGGGTTGCCGGCAATATATACTTTTATCTTTCCGTTTCTCTGCTTTCCGGTCGCGTTCTGTGTGACCCAATAATTGACCCTGTCCGCCGTCATGGAAGAGACGCTTAACCATGGGGCCCCGGAGCTCACCTCCGCGTTCCATGCGCAACCTGCGGGAACGGTCACGGCAAAGGATGTGGACTGGGGCGAGGACGTGGGGGTGGCGCTCGTGGGCCAAAAGGCGGTGACGGCGCACGGCATGCCTGCCTGGGCGACGCCGAAAGTCTCGCCGCCTATGGCGACGGTGCCGCTTCTGGCGATAGCCGTGGCGTTCGCGCTTGCGGTAATCCTCACTGAACCTTTGTTATTCTTGAACGAAACGAGGTCGGCGCTGAACCATGTGTCCGAGGCGGCGATATAGGGACTGCTGCAACTCTTCGCCCCTTTGGCGGCAACCGTGACATTTGCGTATCCTTCCTTATAGGAGAAAGATTTCTTCCTGGGAGAAACGGGGTAGCTGCATGTCACTTTGTCGAAGGCGGCCCATACGGACCTGTTTGCCTTCATGGAGACCTTGCATGTCCCCGTGCCGGTGCAGTCACCGGACCATCCCGCAAAGACGCAATCCGTGTCGGGTTGGGCAGTGAGGGACACGGAAGCGCCTTTCCCGTAACTCGCACTGCAGGCAACGCCACAGGCGATGCCTGAAGAGTTGGAGGTGACCGTACCTGTGCCGGTCCCTGATTTGGCGACCACAAGCGTGGGGAGATCGGGAAGAGGTTCAAACACGCCTGTGTGCGTAAGGTCATGATGGAACATGGGCCACGGTGACGAGGCAAGGCCCGCGGACGAACTGTGGATGGCATAGAGCTTATGGTCCTCCGACCCCACATAGATGGTCTTGTCCGCGCCGATGACGGGGGAAGAGGTGACCGGGCCTCCCGTGGCATAGGACCACTTGAGGCTGCCTTTTGGATCGACGGCATAAAGGCTGGAGTTATCCGAACCCACATAGATGATCCCGTCGGCCCCGATGGCAGGAGAGACAATGCCTCCCGCGGCATAAGACCACTTGAGGCTGCCGTTGGGACTGACCGCATAGAGGCTGTCCGATTCCACATAGATGGTTTGGTCGGCTCCGATGGAGGGAGAAGAGGTAACCGGGCCTCCCGTGACATAGGACCACTTGAGGCTGCCGTCGGAATTGACGGCCCAAAGATTGAAGCCCTGCGATCCCACATAGATGGTCCCGTCGGCTCCGATAGACGGGGAAGAGGTGATCGAATTTCCCGTGGCGAAGGACCACCTGAGGCTACCGAGGGAATTGATGGCATAGAGCCTGGTGTCCGTCCCGGCAACGCCCGACCCCACATATATGGCCCCGTCGGCTCCGATGGCGGGGGAAGAGATGATCCCGTCTCCCGTGGCATAGGCCCATTTAAGGGTACCGTTGGGATTGACGGCATAGAGATTGCTGTCCAGGGACCCCACATAGATGGTCCCGTCGGCCCCGATGGCGGGGGAAGAGGTGACGGCCGTCCCCGAGGTCGTGTTTCCCGTGTCGTAAGACCACTTAGGCCAACCATTCGTGGTGAAGGCGTAGAGATTGCCGTCGTCCGACACCACATAGATGGTTCCGTCGGCCCCGATGGCGGGGGAAGAGGTGATCGGGCCTCCCACGGCATAGGCCCATTTAAGGGTACCGTTGGGATTGACGGCATAGAGTCTGTAGTCCTCCGACCCTACGTAGATGGTCCCGTCGGCCCCGATGGCGGGGGAAGAGATGATCGGTCCTCCCGTGGTATAGGACCACTTGAGGGTGCCCGGCGTTCCCGAGCCATGGACCATGCCGGACGAAATGATAAGGAATACACCTGCGAACAATCCGTAAACGCATCTTCTCATGCCGTATCTCCTTAAGGCCGACCCGCACTCAAGCGCCGGACCGCGCTGCCGGCAACGGAGGGTATGGGCAATGCAATGGGGTGGACGCGCCGTGGGGCAATCGCTTTCAGACGGTTTTCTCTCCCGGTCTTACCGGCACGGCGTTCAAGGATATCCCCATTTCATATGGTACTGAATGAACGGTTTTGGTGTCAATGTTTTTTGAAAAAAGAGCATAGTTCCGACAGAAGGGACTGCTTCGCCGTTGCGGCGCTGCCTTGGGACAACGATGGCAATCAGGTTATTTCAACAGGGTTCGTTCCCATCCCGGGTGATACTTGAATGAAACGCTGATTCTTACCCTGTAGCCGACCGGCTTCCCGTTTTCCAGCACTACATCCTGTCTCACCACCTCACCGACACGGAGGTCCATGACGCTCTTCGCGGCAGTCTCTACGGCCTGTCGTGCTGCGTCTTCCCATGAGACTGCGCTGGTTCCTACAATCTCATTAATGACATACACACTTTCCGCCATAACAGCCTCCTTATGTATTTGCGTCTTTGAGGATGCCTATGTTGTTAATAGGCATCCATAAGAGACATGTCAAGGCAGCGTCCATCACGAAAAGGAACGCCGGGAGGCCGGGGTTGACGGCGATGGAACCCCGTGGAGAAACCCGGCGATCCGCGCCGCGGGAGGTGGGACGGGCAAAGGCCGTTACCCGGCTTGACATGGGGTCGATTGGCGGCTATGTTTAGGTGTAGAGACTTTATGAACGTTAAAGACGATATACTGAAAGACAAGACGATACTGATTGTGGACGATGAACCGGACGTCCTGGATACCCTCGGGGAACTCCTTTCCCCGTGCACGGTGGTGAAAGCGGGAACCTTCGAGGAGGCAAAGGGACAATTGCAAAGCCGACCCTTTGATGCGGCCATCCTGGATATCATGGGGGTCGATGGGTACAAACTCCTGGGAATAGCCGTCGAAAGAGAGGTCACTGCCGTGATGTTTACCGCCCACAGTCTCAGCCCCGAGAATGTGATGATATCCTACAGGCACGGTGCCGCCTACTTTGTGCCGAAAGACAAGATGGATGAGATGCCGGAAATCCTCGGGAACATTTTCGAGGCAAAGCAAAAGGGCCGGAACACGTGGGTGACTTTTTCGGATTGGGCCGAACCGTATTACAGGTTCAAGTTCGGGCCCGGGTGGCAAAGGACGAAAGTGGAGTTGGAGGAGGAGTTGGAGACGGTCAAGATCGATAGGATCGCGTAGGGACCGTTTTATGGAGCGAAGTCCGCACAAGATTGCAGTCTTCGCTCCATGCGGCTAATTTTCCCGTCTCAATGATGCAGGCAGGTCCTATTTCCCCGGTTTGTACTTCTCATTACATTTTGCGTCGTTGAAGTCACATACGTTTATGGGACATGTCTTTATATTCTTTCTCGTGGCGAAGTCATAGCACTTTACCTGCAAATTACATCCCGGCTCACTCTTCGGGCAGGTCAATACCGCGTCTGAACAGCTTGTGCCATGCCATTTGCCGAAATTGTACGTAAAACCGTCGGGGGTCTGGCGCATGTTGGAGTATCTCCCCTTAAGGTAGTTAATCCATTCCTGTTTCGCAAGGTAGCGCCCGGTGCCCCGTTTGAGGGTAGTAGTTTCCAGCGCAGCCTTTGCTTTGAGGTAATCCTCATGGGTGAATTGCGTGCATGTGTTCGCGTCCTGCTGGTCGGGCGACAGGCTTGGGGCGGCAGCCTTGATTGGTTCAGGCGCCTGGACTGCCTGTCCGCCCGTTACCGCATCTTTCGCAGCGGCGGCGTCAGGCACTGCCGGTTTTGGCGCAGCTTGTCCCACAGCGTCCTTTGCGGCGCCCTGTATCGCATCCATCAACCCCGCATTGGCCGTTGCAGCAAACCCTATGATAATCAGTACCAGAAACAATTTCCTCATAACCCCCTCCTCCTTTTCGTTAATTTATTCTCACAGTGTGAATCCTATCCGAGGTAACCGCTCTCTGTCAAGACCAAAACCAGTGTATACCCTATATCAGGGGCGGCGAACCCGGTTTCCCGCTGGGCCGGTTATATACTTCCACTTCGCGTATCGTGCCTGCAAAACGTGAGGGGCCCCGCTCCAGGACGCATGGTCTCTACTTTTCAAGCCTTTCGGCTGCCGTTCGAATCGCGGGAGGCAGGTTCCCTGACAGAAGTTCCATTGCAGTGATGATTGTTGTGGAGAGCAACGTATCGAACCGCGGGAGATTTCATTGTCCTAAAACAATGTTTGGTATGTGTTTCGCCTGCCACTCTTTGCCTTCACTGGAAATATTCGTGATAACGACGCCCGCCTGTGTTTCAAAGGTAATCCTGGGTTTCGCCTGGTCCCGGAAATCGATGGTACCGGAGGCTATTGCCCCATACTGGTTCTTTCCTTTGATAAGATGGACCCCTTTTGAAACGACCGTTCTTTCGACAAGAAGGTAGACTTCGGCTTGCGTATATATGCCCGTTCCTGCACCGCCCTCAAAGATGCTCACCACATCTATCGAATACCCGGTATATCTTAAATGACCGACGATTGGAGGTCTGTAGGATTTGCCGTTTACCATAAATTCCACGGCAATGTTTGTTCCGTAGCCGGAATCAGGGTCAATGGGAAAACAGATTGAATGTGCGAATATTATGGAAAGGCACAAGAAGACCGCCCCCATCCTGTGCGCCCCCTCCAACGACCACCGCAGTCCCCGATTCTTCATGCGCCACCATCCCTCAAAGAGCATGACCGTCGACTCCATGAACCAGGCCTCTCCATATAATATAATCATTCGCGCCCCCTTACTCCATTTCGAAACCGGCGGGAACATACTTTCGGCCTTGACGTAAGGCCGGACACTTTTATAAAGTAGAGACGGCAGGAAAGAGATTATCGAGAAGCCTTTCGGATAAAACCGGATTGGGCGTTCGGGTCGAAGGGACAACATGAACGCAGCCGGTACTGATAAATTATTGAATCAGGAGGCAGGGCCATGACCGAAACAGAAATAGATATCCTCATGAAATGTTTCATGGATGTGATGACAAAGGAGTATGGACTCGTGAACGGCACGAGCAAGGAAGTGGTTGCTCAACTCAAGGCAATGAACATCACGGTAGGCGACAACACGGACACTGAGCCTGATCCGGCCCGGCAAGGGTTGCATGTGGTTCAGAACGTGGACGGCAAACGGGTCCTCCTGTTCTTTATCGGACGGCCTCACCCGGAGGAAGGGGCCATGGTTGTCCGATACGGTGTGCCGGTGAAGGGATCAGACTGTAATTAGGGAGTCCGCACCCTGGACAAGGTACTGCGTGGGGCATGTCGGCTGCTGGCGGTAATCATATGAAAAAGCTGCTGGAAGATCACGGGTTCATACTGATGGAGGCCTCTATCGTCGAACGGTTGCGCCGGTCGGGTCATGTGCGGCTGCATCCGAGTCTTGCCCATGCACCTCTTATCTATGACGATGCAGGCAGGGAAGCCCTCCGGAATATCTATGAAGAGTATATCGATGTTGCTTTCGATGCAGGCGTGCCCTTTCTCATGTATACGCCCACGTGGCGGGCCAACCGGTCCCGGGCTCTCGAAACGGAACCTTGTCATGCTGTTAATGGCGATGCAGTGCGTTTCATGAGCCGGATCCGTGAGACCCATCGGTCTGGCGGCGGGCTCATAAAGATCGGCGGGATGATCGGTTGCAAGAATGACTGCTACAACCCGGCGGAAGGCCTCTCCGCCTGTGAATCCGAAGTATTTCATGCCTGGCAGGTTGAAGAACTGGCGCAGGCGGGTGTGGACTACCTGATCGCCGCGACACTTCCAAACGTTGAAGAAGCAATCGGTATTGCAAAGGCAATGGAAAAGACAGGTTTACCTTATATCATCAGTTTCGTGATATCCCGGGACGGCTGTGTTCTGGACGGAACGAGTCTCAGCGCCGCCATAGACCTCGTTGATTCCAATACCCGTCAAAAACCGGTAGGATTCATGGCGAACTGCTCTTATCCGTCGTTTCTTTGCGCCGCCGATCAACCGGTCTCACTCTTTACACGGTTCATCGGCTGTCAGGCAAATGCCTCCGCAATGGACCATTGCGATCTCGACAACGCGGATCAATTGGAAGCGGAACCGATATCGGATTGGGGAAAAGAGATGTTGACCCTCAATCGATCATATGGAGTGAAAATACTGGGCGGTTGTTGCGGAACATCCGCCGGGCACTTGCGCTACCTCGTCGAGCATATAAATGGTTCACAACTCCCGGCACGGGAAGATGGTGCTCCCCCACAACGCTGAAGCGGCACTGTTCCGTCCCTTCTCCGCGTCCGCCTCTTCCCTGTCTTACCCATGTCCAATGAAAGCTGAAGGCGGGCAATCCTCAAATATCCCTTGACAACCTCATCGATATGGCAAGAGAATATTGAAAGACAGATTATGGTGAACTTCGAGGCGCCGAAATGCACGGAGGCGAGTCGGAAGCGGGGAAGTCATAGAGATTTCAATAACCTCCTCCGCCTCCAAACGGCAGGCCGGCAGCGGTAAGGTTCGCGATGGGGTGGGATTTCAGTATGAATATAGACATACGCCGGATGGTCCTGGTGATCGGCAGCGCGATTGATCTCGTGGGGGTGGACGACGCACTCCATGGGCGGCGCGTCGGAGTGATCGCCTATGAATGCGCCAAGCACCTCGGCTGGGACCAGAAGGCCCGGAATATGCTCTTTGACGCCGGGCTCCTGCATGACTGCGGCGTGTCATCAACCCGCGAGCACCATACCATCGTAAGTGAGCTTGATTGGCAGGGCTCTCAGGCCCACTGCCGGAAGGGGTACGAGTTGCTCAAAGACTTCAGGCCTCTCGCGCACCTTGCCCCCATCATATTATACCACCATACCCATTGGGAGGACTTGCCGACTCAGAAGTTGTCTCCCCTCGTCTCCCGCTTCGCGAACCTCATTTACCTCGCGGATCGGATAGACGCACAGGCCATGCCCTATTACACGGATAATTCACTTCTTCTCCACGTGGAAGAGCTTCGGACTCTCATGAGCCGATATAGTGGAACGTTTTTTGCGCCCGAGTTAGTCGATGCCTTTCTTTATGCCTCCCAGACCGAAGCATTCTGGTTGGCCCTGGACGCGGATCTGGTCCACCGTTATATAAGCGAAGTCGGAGGCGACCACAAGAAGCAGCGCATCAGCATAAAGGAGTTGAAACAGTTCGCTCTCATCGTGGCGGATATCGTGGACGCCAAGTCCCATTTTACTACCGCCCATTCACTGGGCGTGGGCCGGGTTGCCCGACTGTTGGCCGGCAAGATGGGCATCACCGGTAAGCACCTGGACCTCATTGAGATTGCCGCCCTTCTCCACGACATCGGCAAGCTCCAGATTCCGGACGAAGTGCTGGAAAGCAAGGCAAAGCTCACCATAGAAGAACGGGCGTTGATAAAAAAACACAGTTATGTCACCTACCAGATATTGCAACGGGTCGGAGGGTTTGAGGAGTTGGTCGATTGGGCTTCCCAACACCATGAATCACTCAGGGGCGACGGATACCCATTTCACCTGTCGGGCGGCGAAATACCCATCGAGTCCCGGATCATCAAGGTGGCGGATATATATCAGGCCCTCGCCCAGAACCGTCCCTACAGATCGCCCATGGCTCCCGCCGATATCCTTCGTTTGTTGCGCTCCATGCAGACGGACAGCGAACTCGACCCGACGGTTGTTGATTTCGTTGAACGTAACCTCGACGAATGCCACAAAGCAGCCATAGGCCCGGAGGTCGAATGATTTCGACAACCCCATGAAAGGTTCACCCCCCGCCAAAGCCATCTCACCGGTGCCCCCGCCTTTCACTCCTGACTCTGACTTCTGACTTCTGACTCCTGACTGTTCTTCTTAATCGCGTCTGCCCTCGCATGGGCGACCTGGCAGAAATATTCCACCGGCGCATCCATCTCCCCCGTCTCCAGCCAGGAATGGGCGGGACACCAGAGGCACATGTTTGTCAGGGCGCATTTACGACAGGTTTCGCGGAACTCGCGGCGCGACGAGCGCTTATCCCGCACCTTGGAGACAAGCTGCTCCCATGCCTCGCGGAGCGTCCCCCGGCGCAGATCGTACATGGTTTCCGGCGCCCACAGGGAAGAACAGAGGCGGAACCTGCCGTCGTAACCGACGTTGAAACTCCCCGTCCCCGCCCCGCAATGGAAAAGGTGGTCGCAGCCACGACGGGTGAAACCCGCATCGATAAGATCGTCGCACCCGGCCCGCAAAGCGCTGATGCGCCTTTCGTCCGCCCCCTCCAGGGCAACGATCTCCTCGGGCGTGAGGCGTTCAGCCCGGATCTCTGCGTTGCGCCCTTCATTCCGGTCAAAGCGCAGATGCAACTGGGGGTCAAAGCGGAAATAGTCCTTCGTGCGAGGGCGGCAGAAGGCGGCAATAGCAGGCATTTCGTGGAAGTTGGATCGCATGGCCATGGCCTTCAGGCGAACCTTCACGTCGCTCTTCAGCAGCCGGTTGAGACCCTTTGTAAAAGCGGCAAAGGACCCGGGCCGGCGGGTAACACGCTCGTAAATTTCCTGAGACGCGCCATAGACAGTGACTTCCATATCCCGAGGCGGGTATTTCCTGAACAGGGCGATATGCTCGTCCCTCAGGAGCGTCGCGTTTGTAAAGACTGAAACGAGGAGGCCCTTGCGCTTGAGATTGAGGTAAATCTCCGGGAAGTCCTCGCGCAGGAGGGGCTCTCCGCCGGAAATGAGGACCCACATCGCGCCAAGGGCAACCGCCTGATCGGCAATACCGCTGATCTCCGGCAGAGACAGCTCCGTTGACTGGGCTTCCCTGTCATTGACGGGAAGATTGATATAACAGTGGCGGCAATTATTGTTGCAGCGCGCCGTAATCTCCAGGTCAAAGGAAAGGACGGCGTGACGCTCCTTGAGTCTATTCCAAAGGGGGAGGTCCTGGATTTCCTTTGCTGCAAAGGGGCGCATTTATACTACCGGGCCGGTCGTCATGCCGCTGCGCGCCAGAATATCACGCGTCTTGCCGATAAGGGCCTTATCGAGTCCCGCACCGCGATAACGGGCCCGCACCCGCAGGTTCACACTGTGCCAGCCTGCCCCTTGAGGACATCTGTCAGGGCTCCGGACCATGGTTACCTGCGCCGCAGGGGTGCGCGCAGCGTTCAGAGTCATGGCCAGCGTCCATTCCATAACCGGTCCTTCCTGCTGCAAGGACGCGTTTATATTGAATTGATCCGGAGGAAAAACACGGCAAAGGTCGTGAGTCTGCCCCGGCTTCAAGGGCACCCTCACCTCGTAACGCGTCGAAGGGTGCAAAGCCTTTAGCCAAAGCCGTGCGACGGCTTGATATATGCCTGTGCCCTGAACCCGCTCCAGTCCCTTGATCGATCGTGCCCGGACGGCCCGGTTCCACCATTCCCGAAACGATATCCGCACTTTTGCACAGCCTTTGAGCGGTTTCCGCGCGGTCGGCGTTGGCTTGCCTTCCCGTTCAATCTTTGTAACGACGCCGAGGACATCGTTTCCGCGGGTGGGGCCGTCATTGCCGTTATCGCTTCTATCAGGTCGGGTGATAATATAATGTCCTCCCCTGTCCGTACCCTTCGCGATAGTCCTATGCCCGAAGAGCCGTCCGTCACGGCGGGTAACGGCAATATCACCGACCTTAATATCATCGATAAGGCGCGATTCAATGTGGAGCATATCGCCGGAACGGATGCAGGGGTACATGCATGATCCCCGGGCAAGAAATGTCGCCTTGCCGCAGTCCGCCAACACACGTCCTATTTCCAATGACTCGACGATCAGGCTTCCCTGCAACCTTTCTCCCCCCATACCTCCTGTCTTTTCGGGAAGTCCGCATGACAGGGCACATTCCCTTTTGTCTTTTGACCGGAACGGACAGGAATAAAGATTACAGTCCATCTCTTTGTGGTGAATTTTCAGACAATGTGATAGAGGCCCTCATGTCACGTTGCGCGAACGACAACCATCTTCCTTTGCGCCAGCTCCCTTATCAGTCCCATCACGTCCTTCTCAATTTCTTCCAGAGACGCGGCATACTCCAGCCCTAATTCCGACGTCACAGCCCGGAGGGTCTTTTGTCCGTCAAGGCGCATCCAGATCGCCTTGCCTGTCTCGTTCAACGTGTAAAGCTCATCGTCGGCATCGCCGATACCGGCGACGAGGGGAATAATGATCACTTCGTCCTCGATCACACGGGCAACTATATCTTCAGACGGCATATAAATGCCGTCGAGTTCGATTTCCGTGTTCATAACGCCTTTTCGTGCTCCTTCCGCACTTTCATTTTCAGTCTGCGTATCTTTCCCGTTCGTAAGGGTCACCGGGGATAGGCAGCGCCTAACTCTCTATCTGATCGCTGCACAGATTGGTGCAACCAGTGTCGGAATGGCAATTAAGGAAATGGGATAGAAAATTGCTGGTTGACCCGCCACCCTTACAGGCTCCCAGCACCGCCTCTTCCGGCCTGCCCCGCACAAGGACAATCAGTTCCGGTTTGCAGTATGACTTCTTGGTCTGTTGCATTCTTGTCTCTCTTTTCAAACACCCATATTTGTGTTTCGAATACTACCAGATAAACGACCTTTTGGCAATATTAACGGCAAAACCCTTCGATACGCTCCCGCCATCCCGTTACCTCCCATGCATTCTCGTTCATTGTGATCAGCCCCAGATATCGCGCCTGGCCGTGGGCCACCTCGCACAGATATTCCACCGGAGTGTCCAGTGTGCCATGTTCCATCCAGGATTTGGCGGGGCATTGTCCGCAGAGCCCTTTGAGGAAGCACCGGCCGCAGCGGCGCAGGTAATCCGGGTTGGCGGATCTGATTTCCCGCAAAGGGGGGAATGATTTCTCCAGGGCGGATTTCAAGGTCGTTTCGCGCAGATCAACCGCCATATCCGGGGCGCGCAGGCCCATGCACATCTGCGCCTTCCCGTAAGCGTCGATGCAGGCCCCGTGTCCGGCGCCACAGGAGAAGAGTTTGTCTCCCGGCGGTCCCATGAACCTTCCGCAGAACTGCTTCATCTCTTTCAGATAAAGGGGGTTGCGTGACACCATGCCTACGGTCTCCTCGGGTGTTGCCCGGAGCTTTATGATGCGCGCGTTTTTCGCCGGATCGTCCCGCCGGGAACGGAGGTCGAAATTCATGGAGTAATCGGGCATTTTATCCATCCGGGGAATCGTCCGCGCCCATGATTCAAATGCTGTCAGGTCGTTTTTCAGCAAGGGCAGCAGGGCCGCCTTCACAATGAAAGGGACCTGATGTTTCTCCAGAAGTCCGACGCCGCGGCGAAACTCCGCGAAGGCGCCCTTCCTGCCCACGGCCCGATCATAGGACTCCGGCCGCATTCCATAAACCGTGACCTCCACCACCCGCCCCGGCGGCATTTTCGCCAGCAGCGTAGCCAGTTCCGGGGTGATAAGGCAGGCATTGGTGAAGAGAATGACCCGTATCCCCCGACGGCGGGTGAATTCATACAACTCTGCAAAATCTTCACGCAGGAGGGGCTCGCCGCCGGTGAGCCGGACAGTCAGGCACCCGAGGTTGGCGGCCTGGGCCATGACATCCTTGACAAAATCCGTACTCATTTCCCGGTTGCGGGCGTCGGCGTCGCCTTCCGGAAGATTGATGCAGCAGTGGATGCAGTTGTTATTGCACCTCTCCGTCAACTCCATGTCGAGTTGGCCCAAAAGTGGCCGCGTGCCGTGTCCGATAGTGAATTCATGGGGCTTTAACGTTCTTATATAAGTCATGTATACTCCCCCATCATCAACGCCGCCCACGCCTGGTTGATCCCCCCTTGCACACCGCGGCAGGTCCGGGACCCCTCCGCCTGCGTTGAGCCTGTCACACAGTTCCCATGGTTCGACTTCGCCCGCCGTGGGCGGGCCAAAACCCATAAGGGCCGGGAAGCAAAGGGGGCTAGCTTGATGTGATCTCGTTGCACCCGCCCCAACCTTGTTCATCGCAATAGGATAGGAATTCCCAGGGGCCGGCTGCAAAACTTGATTTACACGCGCTTAAGACAGCCTCCTCCGGCTTGTTCCGCACCAGGACGATCAGTTGTCTCACCCACGCCTTCTTGCTTTCTGTCATCTTTCCATCCTCCCCTATCAAGGACCGGGTTTGCGTTCCAATTGTTGAGCCCCTGAACCTATAAACCTCTTTATCTCCCCCGCTATCTCTCCGCTCTTGTCGAACCGCATCACGTAACATGGCGCTTCATTGCTCAGCTCTCCGATCAGATCGAGGGTCTTCTCCCACCAGTCGGCAGTGACGAAGGGTTTGATGACGCAGGCGAGCAGACGGCGCACGACCTCCTTGCGGTCGGTGAGGGGCGTGATGGTATTCGCCTTCGCCTTTTCGATAAAACAGATGGCCCGAAGCGGCGCATCATTGCCGGAGACGACGGGCACGTCGCCGTGGCTCCAGGTGCCGTATATCCGCCAGCCGTCGCCCGTGCGCCGGACGATGTTCCGGTCGTCGCATAGGATTTCGACATTCATCTCACCCCTTGTCCCAGCCTCGATCAGCATATTGGTCGCAGTGGATTTCCCCGCCTCGGAGTGGCCTACAAAGAGCACGCCCGCGCCGTTCAGGATTGCCCCTGCCGAGTGGAGGTAGCAGCCCCGGCGATCTGCCAGCAGGCGGGCGATGAGTATCTGATCGGAGGGGAACATGGTCAGGGAATGGAGGCCGCCCTTCCGCCAGGTATCGCTCCGGATATGGTCGTTGTAGATACGGGCGCGGGTATGATCGGCGTTGAAGGTCGCCACGCGGTGCAGCGACGGGTCGTCCGCCTCGGGGGAGATGCCGAGATAGATGTAGGAGCCGTTCTGCCGGGAGATTGCCCAGGGCGGTTTGCGGTAGAGTACCCTACCCAGATCCTTGCCCGTGAGATCGGGAAGTTCGAAGTGGTGGCGGATCGTAACCGTGTCCGCTCCGGGTCCGTCGGCGCGAAAGGAGTCAAACTTCAGGTGAAAGGTCTGATCGTCTATGGTGAGGTCGCTGTCCACCCGGATCGTGATCCCGGCAATCCGGTAATAGCGGCGGTGGTCGGCCCGCCACTCTTCCCTGAACCCTTCGTCCTCCTGCGCCACATCGCATAAATGTTCCACGGGTGCCGAAAAGCGGCCATGCTCCAGCCAGCCGTACACGGGGCACCAGCGGCAGTCTTTGCGCTTGTCACAGGGGCCGCAATTTTCCCCGTACTCCGCGCCGCCGAGCACCCTGTCCGCCAGGGTGGGGATGAACGTCTCCCACGCTTCCCGGACCGTCCCCTTGCGCAGGTCATAGCGCATGGCGGGATCTTTGAGGAAGGAGCAGAAGGTCATGCCGCCGTAAGGATCAATATGGAAATCCCTCTTTCCGGCAATGCAGCGGGCAAAGAGGCGGTCGTCGCCGTCAGTCTGTCCGCACAGGCGGGCGTGCGCCTCTTCGCAGGAGAGATCGGGCGGGTCCAGTTCCACTACATCCCGGGGGTCGAGGCGCTGACGGACGATCTCGGCGTTGCGCTCCGGATCACGGCACGAGGAAAGATACAACCACGGGGCACCGACGCGCCAATGTTTGCTCAGAGACTTCGCTAGATCCTGCATCTTTTCCCATTCATGCCGGTTGTCCCGCATGGGGATCAACTGGATGATGAAGCCCGCCCCCGCCTCCTTAAGATAACGGAGGCCTTCCATGACCTTTTCGAAGCCGCCGGGGTGGCGGGTCACATGGTCATAGGTTTCTCTTGTCGCGCCATAAAGGGCAATCATCTTACTCCCCTTGCGTTTGAGGAGACGGGCTATTTCCGGCGTGATGAGGGTTCCGTTCGTATTAAGGGTATAGGAGACGGCTTTCCCGGTCACGTACTCGAATATTTCAGGAAAGTCGGGGCGCACCATGGGTTCGCCGCCCGAGATGGACCAGCGGCGCGTGCCCAGGGCACGGGCCTGATCGACCACGTTCTTGATCTCGTCAAAAGTGAATTCCTCTTCTTGTTCTTCGGGATGTTCGGGCAGCCACAGCCAACAATGACGGCAGCGGTTATTGCACCGGTAAGTCAGGTCGATCCGGCCTTCCAGAGGCAATCGCACATCGTGCAACTTCTCGTACGTGAGCAGACTTTTCATGGTTCAGTGAGACTATGGTACCGAAACCCTCCACATTAAGCAATACCTTTCAATTTGAAAGGTAAACACGCCCCCGGGGCCCCGGGGGCAAAACAATTAAGATCTACCTCCGCCGGATTTCCTCTATCTTTTCCGCCGGCAATCCCAGCCATTCCAGGAAACTCTGATGGCCGTCCGGGTTCTCGGCCTCGAACAGCCCGTGCCAATTCTCCATCGCCTTATCGTCAAGACCGATCGCCCGGAACCGCCTGACCCATTCGTCCACCGTTACCATCTGATTCATCGTCTTCTCCCTTGTCTCGAATGATTTTACCATAGCTATGATAGAGATAAGGCTACAGTGTGAACCGGTAGACAGGTCAAGAAAAAAATAATGGGGCTCAGATTCCTTTACCTTATTTCGATGGACGCCATTCGAGCCTTGCCCGGCAAAGCTCCTTGCCGTCCCCGGCGCGCCTCACGGAGCATAGTTCCCGGTCATCGGTTTCCTCACACACTACCACGACTTCGTCCTTCGGCAGCGCTTCAGAAAGAAAGCTGAGCTCAATCGACCGGGGCTCCGTCGCTAAAAGGTGTTCGTAAGAATGACTATCTATCATCCATTGCAGGTATTTGGCCGAGTTCACATGCCGGTTCATGTCGATATCGGAGAAAAGCACCTTGAACCGGGCAAGGTCCTTGCCGCTTTTCAATTCCTGCACCTTCTCCAGGCTGGTTTCCATCTCATCCTTTCCCGGTTGCCACGGAAAGCTGTCCAATTTCCGGTCAAACCTTTGCGGGCGGCCGCTTGTCTTATCCAGTACCATCCATGAAGAAGTGGCGGAGACCAGTCTTTCTCCTGCCGAGGCAATGGTAAAGTCGCGGAGGGCATAAAACCTTACTGTCTTTTTTCCCCACGTTTCGATTGTGATGTGCTCGCCCCATGCAGGGAGTCGCGTGATGAGCATCTTGACCTTTATCAGCACCCACATCAGATTCCGTGCCGACAGTTCGTCCTGCCCGTAATGTGTCCCTTTGGCATGGTTCCAGGCTGAATTCAACAGATAAGCAAATAGTGTCTGTGGGCGTAACCGGCCCAGGATATCTACATCGAATGACTCGACAAGTCGCTGTTCCTTCCAAACGTCCGGGTTTTGGCCCATTTGATCCGGTTTTCCTCCGCTATGGTTTTTGTGCATTCCGGCCTGCTTCGAAAGTATTCCCTGTCCCTCCGCGCCCCGAAGGTCCCGGACCCCGGGATATCCCTTCCGATCACATGGAGGGGCCTCAAGGCGCGCATAGCGAGAGATGGTCAAGGATATCGCGAAGGCCTCACCGGCGTCAACAACAAGTTCGCTCCGAACTTTTTAATGGATACTCCCTATGCGAAGGCATTTCCGCCATGTCACATGGCAAATATTGTGGGAAAAGACCGGCTGAGGGTGTACAATGAGTGAGAAAAGGTCAAATCACCGGAGACGTTATATATCATGACAAAGCGCATCGCATGTATTATTATTGCCGGCTTTTTTACGCTTTTCGCCGCATTTGCCATCCGATACTCCTACGGGCTGGTTTTGCCCCAAATGCTGACGGCCCTCGATATATCCAAGGCGGAGGCCGGAATCATCTTTTCCTCCTACTTCATAGCCGCCGCCCTGCTTTCGCCGCTGGTCGGCATTCTCGTAGACAGGTTTGATGCGAAGATCATACTCACCGTGTTCGTCGCCATTCTCGGCGCAGGGGCCTGCCTCATGGCAACAGCTTCCTCGGTCGTCGGGGCCTCCATCTTCTTCGCCATAACAGGGATAGGTCATTCCGCGTGCTGGGCGCCGGTTGTTGCCGTGGTGATGCGATGGGTCAGCCCGGAGAGAAGGGGGATCGCTATCTCCGTAGTAGACCTCGGGACTACGGCGGGCATCGGCGCATGGAGCATCCTGGTGCCTATCATCATGAGAGGCCACGATTGGAGGACCGTTTGGACGACGCTCGGCATAACCGCGCTGGCCGTGGCAGCCATGAATTTCTTCCTCATAAAAAGTCGTCCCGACACGGACGCTCAGAAACCGGGCGGCACGCAAAAGGTCGAGGCGCCTGCCGGCGGACATTACAAGGTAATTCTCCGGGACAGAAGGTTCTATCTCATCGGCCTTTCCTATCTGTTCATCAGCTTCTCCATAATCATCCCCTTCACGTTCCTTACCACCTATGCGACGCAGGTATTGACCATACCCTATGCTTCGGCCACGGGTCTCCTCCTGGTAATGGCTGTCTCGGGCGCAATAGGCAAACTGGTTCTGGCACATATATCCGACAGGGTGGGAAGGATCAGAATAATGATGCTTTGCGGACTTCTTACGGCTGTGGCCGCGCTGGGCATGGCCTATTCCAGGGAATTGACCGGGTTACGCCTCTATTCGGTGCTATTCGGCATCGGCTATGGAACCCTGTGGGCGGTTTATGCCGCCTCAGCACGGGATCTCTTCCCGGCGAATTATGTCGGCGGCGTAGTCGGGCTCTGGACCCTTTTTCACGGCGTGGGTTCGGTGATTGCCCCGGTTCTGAGCGGTTGGACCATAGACGCCGGCGGCACCTACTATTGGGCGTTCATCCTTGCCGCATCCGCTTCGGTATTGTCCATGATCCTGTTACTGCCCGTGAGAATAGCCCGATCTTAAGGGGACAGAAAGAAAGCGGACCCGTTCCGCAGGTGGCCGGGTTCGATCATAATCGGTGGCCGGGGTGGCGCGGAATACGCACACGGTCCTAAACTCAACCGCTCTGTCACTCAGTTCCGCAAATTACGTCCTAATTTCCCAATCATCCGGCACAAGCGCTTTGCCATCGGTCCACCGTTCTATCGTGGCTGCCATGTAATGCTTATCATCTGAGAAATATGCGTGCTCCAGTACCAGAAATTGCAGGGAGTTTTCTTTGGCGAAACGATACAAAAAATCAAAATACCTTTGCAGGTTTGTAACCTCTTTTGATTTTTTTAATACTATCTCCTTTTGGGGTTTTCCTGGGTCTGCCGGGTAATATGGTCGGCTTAGCTGATCCAAAATGATAAATCCTGGCACGGGCTTGGAAATAAGACCAAAATGTTTATGCAAGGCAAGAATCACTGCCAGGTGAAGGCTGAGATAATTCTCGTCGGAGCCAATGTCGCGCATTGGGATTCTGCGTGTTTCTCCCAGAATACCCGATTCAAGTTTTCTGGGATCAAAAAAGACCGGTCTTCCGTCATATGTCTTGTCAAACGGAAGTTCCTTTAAGATGCTCGTGGCGGCTTGGGATAATATTACTGATGTGTCCTGTAACCGGTCGAGTTTGGCAGATACATCCAGTTCAGACTCTAATGACGCAATTTCCTCGCGGAGAGCAGATAGGCCTTCCTTTGGAAATATTTGTTCGCTCGCTTCAACGCTGGTCTCCAAGAACAGGCTCACCCTTCCGACGATCCTCTGACGTCTCTGATCCAAATCTACATGCATTTGTATTTGCTTTTCTTCTTGAATTAGCGAGGCTTTACGCTTTCTAAGCTCTGCGAGTTTCTCTGCCACCTTTTCTTTTTGGTTTTCGAGATCCAATAAATAATTTCCCAGCTTTGGCCGGTCGCTTCTTACGTGCTCCAATTCAGCTCCGACCTTTCGTAACGCCGTCCTTACTTCATTTGCCAAGTCATGGCCTACGGACAATGGCTGCTGGCACAGGGGGCATTTATGATCATCCGTTAAGGGTATCAAATCTACTGCCTTTAACCGCAACTGTTGAAGGTTGGTAGTACTTTCATACTCGTCGGTCTGATTCAAAAAAAATTTTGCAGATGAGATTCTGCTCTTAATGCGTCGCAGTTCTGATATAACAGCGTTTTCTTTTTCAGTAATCTCATCCAGTTCATCACTACCTTCAAAAGGCGACTTCTCCGTCGTCCACTCGGCCACTGAGCGCAATGCCTCAGAGACTTCCGCAATAGAGACCTCGTCGGCTGATGGAATGGTACCGTCATATAGTCCAACTTGAGAGGCTTCAGCTAAAAGATTAAGAGATCGTGATACTTCCTCATTCTTAAGGTTCTGAACGCGCGCATATCGTCTTTCGGCTTCCGCCAGGGCACGCCGCAACCTCGCGAGGCGATTCTCTTTGGCGACGGTTTCTTCATCGGTAATTCCGAGAAAATAGGGCAACGTGTCGATAATGCTTTGCCGTCTTTGATCGTTTGCTCCACGAAAAAGAGTTGTCTTACTGATAATAACATCATCATCGAGTATCAAATACGGGATTAAGTTGCGTGCCGAAATTCTTGCTCGGGGCCTCGTTCCCGAATCGAATGTTTCCGATTGGACATCTCCAAGACCTATTATCTGTTCAAATTTCCGCACAGCCCCGTCCCGATTTGTTATTGTGTGTAAATCGCTAGAAGTAGGTGGTATGTTAATCTTCTCCCCAACGAGAAAGAAAAAATCCTCACTTTTGGTTTTGTTCGGGTCTGGGGATTTACGACAGACCAGAAAGCGAGTCTGTTGCTGGACCCAGAGTAAACCAAACCATGAACAGGCATTCCTGATTCTATCGGGGATATGGCATTTTGATGAGCCCATGACAAAATCAAATATTTCGGAAATGGCTGATTTGCCTGTGTTGGAATCTCCCGTAATGATATTGACTTTCCCTGGCTTTAGTTTTATTGTTCTCTGCGATTTGTCATGATCCCATAGAATTATCTGTTCAAGATTCCAATATTTCATACACGCATCCCTAAACAATGGAGAGAGATTTGCATTGAACCGACCTGCCCAAACCATCTGCCTAAACGCTCGGCCATCTGCAGCGAGGTTTTTAATTGGCTGTTATCTGCAATGACTTTGCTCTTATTTTTTAATTTTCCGGTAACAACTATCTTATGTTCTGGCCCAAGCCCTATCATTCCGTTCGACAGGGCAAGATGGAGGCCGGATAACGAAAGCCGTTTTGCATCTTGAACGGAAGTGGCCAGTTCAGTAGGAACCCATGCATTACGATTGAGCCACTCCACCAATCCTGTCTTTGTATTCGTACCGTGTAGGGTCTTGGCATACAGACTGGAAGATACGATCGGTAAAGGTAGATAGACAAGGGGATACTCACAGCCAGCATCGTCTTCTTTCACATAGCCTTCAACAAATTGCCAAATAATTGAGGCTACATAGGCCGGGTTGGTGGCGGCGAAAATATCAAGCGATTTCTTCATCGCTATTGTCTCCCTGTTGTTTAAGCCGGGCCTGATAATCTGGATGCCATCCAACTCTCAATTCATCGGCAAGTTGCTGATAGATGCCGCTTGTATAGAACGGTTGATTCCAGCTCTTTCGAGGAGGAGGTATTTCCACAGAGGCATTTTGATGGGACCAGTCGAGCAGCTTTCGGCCCACTTCTTTCTTCGTACCTTCAGGCGAACGGGCATGATCATGCCGCATGGGACCGTGATAGTCTCTCCAGGCTTCTACCAGTCTCTCGTCATATTCCGTCAAGGTCGTTGCGAGAGATATGTCGTATTCAAGCCACGCTCGGCGCTGGTTAATAGCCCGATATCTTGCCAAAGCAGCTCTTTTTATGCGCTCCTTGCCACCATCAACTAATCGAATCTGTTCTTGCATTCTCTCACCAATATGCGCCATCACATCGTCCGGTGTCTTCGTACTAAACATGTCCGGTAACGCGTCATCCGCCGTATCAGCTATGAGTTGAGCTATCCTGTCTTGGAGTTCTGTTTTTGGGATTTCGCGAAAATCCTTATGAAGCAATGAATATACAACTCGTTGATGCCACCACTCAATGAGAATTTTAACGATGAAGTCTCTTTTGTCCTGACGCAGTGTATTTTTCAGGCGAGATTTAACCTCGTCAGGTATGTGAGAAATGTCAAACGATCCCGGTTTGATTCGCATATGATCCACGAGCAGCTGGCGATCTGACAATTCTAGTTTGAGAAAAGCTTCAGCACCCTTAAATCTCTTTTCGAATGGCAACTTATTAGCTTTCCTTTCCTCCGCCTCTTTGCGTTTCTGACATATCTTCATAGCCGCTTCTGAAAGGCGTATTGTTACCAATGACTTATCCGCGGGGTTATCGCAAAGTCGTGCGAGAGCGCTTTCGGGCCTTACACGGGAACAAGTCACAAGGATATAGTGATGATCAATGTCAATGGGTTTTGAACACCATATTCTCATGGTTTTCCAGAAAGCATCTGTATTTTCAGAGATATCCGGCTGTTTGACTCTGCTGTGTTTTATCTGGAATAATGTTGGGGTATTGCCATGCAAGAAAACATCATCTTCCGTCTCAACTGAGACGACTCCATTATCATCCGCATCCAATAATACCACCAAGGCATATAAGCCTTGGTGTACATACCCAAGATAAGAATCCGTGGCATCGAATAATGTGTTCGTCGTGTCCATAACCCCCTTAAGGTTCCTTTTAGACAATATAGACGAATACTCTATGAAATCTGAATACGGCTGTTATCCGTGCTCACACAAATCCGATAGTAATCAACCAAAGGAGTGAGCACGTTTCTGAATGTATCATTGTTATTATACAAGAGATTTTCTGAATTACAATCAAAATCTAGAAGGGTTAGTCGAAAGATTCCAAATACTTCCTGTTCCGTCACTTGCAATCATAGGTTATCCATGGCGCCAAAAGGCACCTCTGAACTTCTCATAATAGTCGATACCACATCTATTGGTCTACTAAAAGGGTCCTAAGCGGCATAATTGACTGTCTTTCTTCATATCCAAATCCCTTTATCATTAAATCAGTTTCTAAAAAATTCAAGGAGGGAAAATCATGGGGATAACGATTCGCTACAAGGGAAAGGCAAAAAGCATTGAAGCGATCGACAGCCTGATCGGGGAACCTGTAACAGTTTAGTCCTCCACCTCCGACCAACTCATCAACTTGAATTGCGATACAGAGCCCTCCGTGCGGTCTTCATGTCGGAAGTGAGAAGTATCTCCAGGAACTCCCTCGGCTTATGTCCCTGTCTCAAGGAGGTAAGCACAAGGCTCGGCAGAATGCTGTGGGTTCTCAATCCTTTTTCCGAGCGGAAGGAACATAGGGGTCACCCATTAAAGGGCCCCTGTCAAGAGATAATATTCCCCCTCACCCATTAAAGGGCCCCTGTCAAGAGGCAATATTCCCCCGCAGCAAAAAACTAAGCATTTTTTGCAGGGTCTAATACGCCAACACCGGTACGTCGCTCCTTGACCCCTGTCTTCTGCGTCTGCTTTTTCTTCTCTTTCTCGGTTCGCATCTCTGACCTGCACCAGTCACCCATCGGGATTAAAGGTCTCTTATGGACCTCGTGTCTAATGACCCAGAAAATCGTCAGTTCCCTACCGTGTCCAATGTGTGGTTCTCAGCACCTATGGTTATAAGCCAACCCCTATGTAGGCTCACGGCACGGGCAGATCAGGTTCGCCAGGAGTTTTTCCCTTGGCTAAAGTTTTAGACGGGATAGGCCTCCCAATCAGCCCTCAAGGTTATAAGCCAACCCCTTTACCGGTTCCGCCTTCCCGCCGAATAGTTTCATTTCATCATAGACAACCTGGTCTCGTAAGATATGATATGATGCCCGCGCCAGTTTATTACTGATTGCCTTTATGGCCACTATCTTATTGGTCCTGGCCATTTTCTTCTGATAATACCGTTGTACTACGGGATAATATCTCTTCGCAAAGTGAGTTAGGATGGATATAGTGGACACCATATGCGGTACAATATGGATACATAACGGAGGTGTCCGAGTGGCAAAGATTCCCAGAGGAGTGTTTACAAAAGAGTTCAAAGAGGAAGCGGTAAGAATGGTGACGGAGGGCGGTCTCGGCATACCTGAGGTAGGCAGAAGACTGTCACTTGCGAAGTCAACCCTCGCTCGGTGGGTAGCCCAGGCAAAAAGGGGCGGCCTTGTGGTAACGCGAGGTCAGGCGACGGACCAGGACATGGAAGTGGCCCGCCTGAAGCGTGAGATAGCTGAGCTCAAGATGGAGCGCGATATTTTAAAAAACGCGACCGCGTACTTTGCCAGAGAGTCGCTCAAAGGTACGCGATCGTGAAAATCCTGCGACTCAAATATCCCCTTGCCCTTCTCTGTCAGGTACTCGAAGTATCTCGAAGCGGTTACTATGCATGGTTTAACCGCCCGCTTTCGCGACGCGCCCAGGAGGAAGAACGGCTGGAGATAGAGATAAAAGCTGCTCACAAAAGAACCCGGAAGACCTGCGGTCCCGAGAGACTGCAAAAGGATCTTGCCGGGCATGGCGTAAAGGTGGGCATCTCAAGGATCAGACGGATAAGGAAGAGGCTCGGTATACGGTGTAAACAAGTGAAGAAGTACAAAACCACCACAGACTCGAATCATTCGCTCCCCGTGGCGGAGAACATCCTTGATCAGGATTTTACCGTGGAGGCTCCCGACGAGGTGTGGGTCAGCGATATCACCTACATCCCTACCGATGAGGGCTGGCTCTACTGTGCCGCCCACAAGGACCTTTTTACCGGGGAGATCGTGGGCTACGCCCTGGGGGCGAGAATGACCAGGGAGCTTGTGCTTAGGTCTCTCATAAGAGCAGTGGCAGTAAGAAAGCCACCGAAAGGCCTGATCCACCACTCGGATCGGGGAAGCCAGTACTGCTCTACTGAATATCAGAGACTACTCCTGCAGTTCGGCATGAAAGCTTCAATGAGCAGAAGGGGCAACTGCTACGACAACGCGCCCATGGAAAGCTTCTGGGGTACGTTGAAAAATGAGCTTATCCATCACCGTAATTACCATACGAGGGATGAGGCGACCGGGGAGATTACCGAGTATATAGAAGTCTTCTATAACCGGGAGAGGCGCCAGAAACGGCTCGACTATTTATCTCCTGCGGCATACGCAAGAAGATACTATGCCCAGAAAAGGGCGGCGTGAGAGACATTATTGGTGTCCACTATTGACATCGGGGGTCAAAGTTCGCTGCTTCTATATATGCCCAGGAGAGATACCTGTTCCCGTTTCTCCTGTTGCCCTCCCCCTTGTTCTTCCCGTTTGAAGAGCGAACACTTCTTACACATCGGCAATAGGAGGAGTAGTCTCCCACCCGGGGAAAGCGCGTGATAGATCCTGCCTCCAGCATGACGGTGAGGCCGAGGATATCTCCGATGCCGGGCAGGGTGAGGAGGCCTTTGAATTCATCCCTGAGTTTCGCCTCTGCAAGGATCACCCCTTCGATGCGGTCTATCTCTTTGGTGAGCTCACGCATAATCGTAACGCTTGCGTTGACGGAGAGAAACAGATGTTCCTCCGGGAAGAGCTTTCTTACCTCAACCTCATCAAACTTCTTTACCACATCTCCCCTCACGATAATTCCCAAACTCCGGCTTATGATGTTCTTGATGCTCAGGATATGGGAAGATCGATGACGCACCAGATGCAACCGTTTTCTCAGGAGATCCCGGATGGGCCTCTCTTCCCTGGGATAAATATACCCTGTAGGCAATATCCCCAACCGTAAGAGATTGGCAAGCCAGAGGGCGCTTCTCTTATCGTCTATGTTCTTGAGTCCCTCATATTGTTTGATGGCTGCGGGATTGGCGAGACGCACCGTATATCCATTCTCCATGAGCCCATCCACGAACCAGTACCAGTTGAAGGTAGACTCCACCGCGATCGCGGACACCTCTTTCCTGAACGGGTCCAATGTGCCAAGAACAGTCGGGAGATCATTATTCAGCTTCTTCTGAAAGATGACCTTATTTGCCTCGTCAACGATACCTAGATAATTATTGTTTGAATGCAAATCTACTCCTACGTATAATGTCATTGGGCACCTCCTCATGAGTGTTTTGGTCAACCTCAACATAGTACAGCAAACCGTTGACTATGCGTAGGTGGTGCCCTTTAGATGATTATCAGCCCTTGACACGGGACAACAGGGCTGGCCCTTGGAGTAAAAGCATGTATTTCTAATCAGTTGCATCATCGCCAGAGCGTTTTGTCCTGTGTCAAGGGCAGACCCCCATGTCCCACTACTTTCCTGAGTTCCCGAAACAATGTAACGAGGAATTGAGATAAGTATCTAATAATGCAAGGCTAAAATGCACTTTTGCTTTCATAAATCATCGTTACGATGCCTACTGTTATAACGATGATTGGGAGACGTCGTATGCTGGGCTATCCTTTATTAGGCCATTTAAAGAGACTGTAATTATAGATGCATACGGCCTGACCTCCCTTTGATGGGAGGAAAGACCCGCATGCATCGTTACAATAACACGGGAACTCAGGTACTTTCGCATCGCCCATAGTCAGCTCGAATTTCGATACAACGCCGCCTGTAGGAACACTAAGGGGATGTTGGTTCAAAGGGAAAACTTATCAGATGAACAACGAAGATCAATTGCTACCTTGAATCGCACGTAAGTTCCCTTCGAACCAACATCCCCTGCGTCAGTGACAGCTTCTAGGAAGAGGGGGCTAAAGAATTGGGGAAACTTCAGGGAGGTTGGCATTGACAATAGATACCTGTGGGGATAGAATTTTAGAAAGCGGAGTATTTTGCCAGGCAGGCAGGAAAGGGGGACTATGGACATTATAATCACAGATCTTACGAGATTTGCAAATCCTGATATACTGTGTACGGCTGGGGTCAATCCTGAGACAAATGAATGCGTTAGACCACTGCCCTACCTTGCTACGAGTGAGTGTCGCAGACTGAACATTCTGCCTGGAGCCACTATACGTGGAAATTTCGTTTCGGAACGGCGCGCTAATCCACATTCAGAAGACAGAAAGCATGGAAAATTATCTTTTCTGGGGCCGTGCGGTTCAGAAAAGTTTAGATCCATTTTGGAGGCCACTACCTGTCCTTCGGTAGAAGCAGGATTTGACATCCCCCTCGAAGAGGGACAGAAGCATGTACCAAACGATACGCCTCCTCGTATTTCCATAATTACTTTATCAATTGATCCTACGGAATTGAACATAGTTTCCGATTCTTATACGCCAGGAAAAATAAAGGTAATCTTTACTGATCGTGCCGGAAAATCGTTCCGATATTTACCTATTACGGATTTGGGATTCTACAATTACGCTCAGAAGCATGTTAGAAACAACGATATTGAGGGGTTAAATGGTTTCATTCATTCTCAAGAAAAGATCTTTATTCGTCTCGGCCTGAGCAGGAGTTATAAGGACCCTAACGGAAGATACGGGTTTTGGCTGCAAGTTAATGGTATCTACACGTTTCCGGAATACTTGGAAGAGATTAGGTGCTATAAATAAATAATAGGAAATATCGAGATTATGATTCATGAGATTTATTCAATAGGATATGCGGCGTTTTCAATCGGAGAATTCGTAAACGCGTTATTGAAGCATGGGATCAACGCGATAGCCGACGTTCGTTCTCAGCCCTATAGCAGATTTAAACCAGAATTTAATCGTGACAACTTGAGACGGGTTTTAAGAACACATAATATTGGCTATGTTTTTCTAGGAGATGAATGCGGAGCAAGAATTGGCTCATCTGAATACTATGTGAATGGAAAAGTGAGCTTTGACTTAGTAAAGGATGATAAAGGATTTCAGAGGGGGCTGCGGCGTCTCCGGAAGGGGGCAGGGAAGTATCGTCTTGCTATCATGTGTGCCGAAAAAGACCCAATAATGTGTCACAGAACCATTCTAATCTGCCGCAATTTACGTTCCCCCGATATTGTTATTAAGCATATCATAGAAAACGGATTCATTGAGGACCACAGCGATACCGAGAAAAGGCTTTTACGGATTCATAACTTGGATCGATCCGACTTATACAGCACTTATGGTGAACGCCTCGAAGAAGCATATAGTCGTCAGGGCGAAAAGATTGCATATAATCCCTTGCGGGAACCGCAAGAAAGATCATTGGAATACTAACGCATGATTACGCTGTACACAATTGGCTTTACAAAAAAAAGTGCTGATATTTTCTTCACGAAATTAAATCAGGCTGGCGTGAGCAAAATAATAGATATCCGCCTCAATAATATTTCTCAGCTTGCAGGATTTACAAAGAAAGAAGATCTAACATATTTTTTGAGGAATCTTTGCAATTGTTCTTACAGCCACCAGCCAATTCTGGCACCCACTAACGATATTCTTGATGATTATAGAAAGAAAAAGATTGACTGGTCGGAATATGCAATGCGGTTCCGAAGGCTCCTTGAAAATCGTGCGGTTGAAACCATAATACCGGTCAATGAGCTGCAAAACTCCTGTTTGCTTTGCAGCGAGCCGACAGCCGAGAAGTGCCATCGTAAGCTCGTGGCTGAGTACTTTAGGGAACGCTTTCCCGATATCAAGATTGAGCATTTGTAGGGGATAGGGGTCACCCATTAAAGGGCCCCTGTCAAGAGGCAATATTCCCCCGCAGCAAAAAACTAAGCATTTTTTGCAGGGTCTAATACGCCAACACCGGTACGTCGCTCCTTGACCCCTGTCTTCTGCGTCTGCTTTTTCTTCTCTTTCTCGGTTCGCATCTCTGACCTGCACCAGTCACCCATCGGGATTAAAGGTCTCTTATGGACCTCGTGTCTAATGACCCAGAAAATCGTCAGTTCCCTACCGTGTCCAATGTGTGGTTCTCAGCACCTATGGTTATAACCTGACTTCCCGCCCCATTATAACGAGGAAACCCATCTAACCCATTAATAAACATAAGATTAAGTACGATTTCCCTTGCATTTGGCATCGTTACAAGTTATAGTGTTGTAACGATGAAGGAGGGAATGCATGGCGATCGTCTATCAGACCAATAAGAAGACCGGGGTCAGGTATGCCTATGAATCGGTCTCATACTGGGATAAGGAGAGGAGGCAGTCCAGGGCAAAGCGTGTGTGCATCGGAAGGGTAGACGAAGAGACCGGGGAAATCATTCCCACCAGGAAAAAGAAGGTGGGGCCAAAGACGATCAAGCCTGGCCCGGTGCCCATCACCCGGACTGCCCGGTTGTTCTATGGGGCCACCTACCTCTTCGACTGTATCGGGGAAGAGATAGGGGTGACAAAGGATTTGAGGACCTGTTTCCCCGATAGCTATCGTAAGATCCTCTCCCTCGCCTATTACCTCATATTGGAGGACAAGAACCCCTTGAGCCGCTTCCCCCGGTGGGCTCACGTTCATTGGCATCCACATGGGGAAGTCATCTCCTCCCAGAGGAGTAGCGACCTCTTTGCCGCGATCACCGAGGAAGGAAGACAGCGGTTCTTTACCCTCCAGGGGAAGCGCCGGGTAGAGAAGGAATATCTCGCCTATGACAGCACGTCCGTGAGCAGCTACTCCCAGTGCCTGCGGCAGGTACGCTACGGGAAGAACAAGGACCATGAGCACCTTCCCCAGATCAACCTTGCACTCCTCTTCGGACAGCAGTCACGCCTGCCCTTCTATTACCGGAAGCTCCCGGGTAACATCCCCGATGTGAAGACATTGAGGAAATTGCTCAGCGACATGAACGCCCTGGGTTATGAGAAGATCAAGGTAGTCCTGGACCGGGGCTTCTACAGTGCGGCCAACATCAACGACATGTATAAGCATCATATGAAGTTCCTGATCGCCGCAAGGCTGCCCCTTAGGTTTGTCGAGACGCACCTTGACCCCGTCAGGGAGAAGATGCGGAGCTTCACCCATTACAGTAAGCCCCACGGGCTCTATGCCTATTCTTTGCCGATCGCCTGGGACTATGTGCAGGATCGGCCCTACAAAGGAGACACCCTCGCGGAGGACCGCCGGATGTATCTTCATCTGTATTTCTCTCCGGAGAGAGCCTTAGAGGATGAACTGGCCTTCACCACCCGTCTCTCTGATTGGCAGGAAGAGCTGGAACGCGGTACTCGCTATCCGGATCATGAGAAATACTATGCGAAATACTTCGAGGTGAAGAGTACGCCGGTCCGGGGGACAAAAGTGGTTGCTAAAGAAGAGGTTCTCATAGAGGCGAAACGCAATTACGGATACTTTGCCCTCCTAAGCAACGAGATAAAGGACCCCCTTGACGCGCTCACCATTTACCGGAACAAGGACCTGGTGGAGAAGGCCTTCGAGAATCTTAAAGAACGACTGAACGTACGCAGGCTTGCCGTCTCCTCCGAGCAGAGTCTCGACGGCAAGCTCTTTGTCCAGTTCATCGCCCTTATCTTCTTATCTCACATCACCAGGAAGATACAGGAGAGCAACCTCTTCAAAGATTACACGCTGCAGGAAGTCCTGGATGAGCTTGATGTCATCGAATGTTACGAAGTACCGGGGCAGCGTCTCATGGCGGGGGAGATGACGAAGAAACAGATGGAGCTTTATGCGAGGCTGGGGGTTATGGCGCCGGGCTCGTTACAATAGGGCGGGAAGTCAGGAGGGAACAGGCTCCCCGCGGGTTACTCCAGTCTGAATCGTCCCGAAGCCTTTTCAATATTGTTCGAAAGATTGGCGAGGAGCTCGGATGCCCGCGCCACCTGGGCGGCGCTCGAAGAGGCATCCTTCGAGACGGAGGCTATTTGTTCTATATCCTTGCTGATGCTCTCCGAGGTTGCCGACATCTCATCCGTGGCGGATGCAATCTGGTGCACCATGAGTTGGAGCCCGTCCGCGCTTCCCACAATCTCCTGGAGCGCGGAGCCCGCCTGTACCACAAGTTCCACCCCGAGACCGACGTTGCTCGTCGCGTAGTCCATGGAACGGACGGCTTCGAGGACCTCTTGTTGGATCGCCCTCGTCATCTTTCCTATTTCGGAAGTTGACAGCGCTGTTCTCTCCGAAAGCTTCCTTACCTCGTCCGCGACAACCGCGAACCCCCGCCCGTGCTCCCCCGCCCGGGCCGCCTCAATCGCCGCGTTAAGGGCGAGCAGGTTTGTCTGATCGGCGATGTCGTTAATGACATTGACGATCTCCCCTATCTGTTTTGACCGTTCTCCCAGGGACTTTACGAAGGCGGCGGAGGCGTTCACTACCTGCGCGATCTCCTTGACCTTCTCCACCGACTTTATCACTATCTCGTCCCCGTTCTTGGCCACCACCACTGTTTTCGAGGCCGATTCCGCGATATCGCCTACGCTTTTTGCGATGTCGAGAATGGTCTGCGACATTTGTTCCGATGCCGCCGCCACTTGCGAAGATCTGGACGCCTGTTCGCCCGATCCCATCGACATCTCTCCTGCGCTCGCGGCCAGTTCGCGAGCCGCCGAAGAAATGTCGCCTGCCGCTGATTTCATATCCTTCACAAGGACCCGCCATGTGGTCAAAAGCTTTAGCAGTGCATTCTTAATGTCATTGAATTCATCTTTAGTCTGAACACCCAAGTGGGAATCCATCGTGAGATCACCCTCAGCAAGCCTCGATGTGATGCCGGTAACGGTCCGGATGGGAGATGCAATACTGCCCCGTATCACCAAGGATGCGGCGATACCGAATGCAAGCGACCCGATACCGAGCATGAGAAAATACATCCTTATTCCGCTGTTGATATCCAGGATCTCCTTGAGCCTCGCGGTCGCGGTCACGTCCCCCGGCGCACCTGCCTTTTCCGCCGCGCTGATGGCTTGGCTCGCCTTACTGTCCGCGTTCATCGTGCCCTGAAATCCGACTAAGCCAAGGAGCACGATGACGGCCAAGCAAATTCCGAACCCAAAATTCAAGCGGTTTTTGATACTGACGTCCCTTATCTTCATCCCTTTCCCCCTTCCAAGTAATAGTGGAATGATATCTTTCCTATGTCCGTGATTTTCGACCTGATCTGATTTGTCTTAAGCCAATTCCCGGCAAACACATATGATTTATGGTTATCCATTATGCCCTTTACTGATGGTCATGTGAAGATCGGGACGGGCCCGCTCCGGAGATAACCCTTTTCTGCGGTAAGTTACATAGATTAATTACTTTTCCAATCTCCATACCGCCTATTTCGAGCGAAAGAAAAGGCACTCCACTAAGAGAGGGGAGGCGGGGTGCGCCATGGAACCGACGCACCCCAGACGGTTGAACCGAGATCAACTGTTACCTTGAATTGCAGGTAAGTTCCCTTTGGATCTCTGAGAAGTAATCGGGCAAGTCGCGCCACAAAATGCCGCACTTAATGCGCTGTAAATACGCCATATTCGCGCCAGCAGTCGCTATTTCAGACACGGTACTTGCTTCTCGGGATCACATTCTCACTTCTACCAGCGATGGAACGCTGAATGCGCTCGTTTTCAAACTAACTTTCTTGATTCTCGCCGGCAGACCGGCTGTTTAGCCGTACCTGAACGACAAAACCCTTTCCTTCTGCCGTATATCCGCAATATTTTGTAACCGCCCCAACTTCCCGAGGCGGGCGGGGAAGGGTTTTCCCGACGGCGAGCATCGCGGATGTTTTGGGGACCCTGCCGGTTCCTGTGAACGGTGCCGCGGTTTTTGCGGCACGATGCGCCGGATAGGAGGATCTCGCGGGACAGGACCGGCAGGCTTTGCGAGCTGCCAGGGCGCCTTGACATGAAAACTTGCTTCGCACTGAGCATCGAGGGCACTGGAGGCGTGCAAAGGGTCAAAACAGGAGCGCAGCGTAGTCCACCAAAAGGAACATAGGGTCTGAAAGGAACATAGGGGTCTGCCCCTGACACGGGATAACAGGGCTGGCCCTTGGAGTAAAAGCACGTATTTTTAATCAGTTGCATCATCGTCAGAGTGTTTTTGTCCTGTGTCAAGGGCAGACCCCTATTCGGCACTTGTGGTCAAAAAGCTTAATAATAGACCCAGGAAGTGCCTCAACTACCGGACGCCCCATGAGGTCTATCGTCAGGCTCTAGGTGGTGCACTTTGAAGTTGAATTCGCCCCTACTGCTTTTGAAACGGCATTCCGGTTGCAATGCAATATTTTCCTTGAAATTTCATATGACATGGATCACAATAGATTCCATACGAGACTTTATGCAACGGTTTGGGGAGGGGTGCGTCGGCATGTCATTACTTCACGTACATCCCTTTGAGGTTCCTACAAATAAGAAAGGAGATATGTATGAGCAACCCATGGAAGGACAACGGAAAAAGGGCGTCCCGTCTCACAAAAGGACCTCGTGAAGAGAATGACATGGAACCGGTAAGGATGTTCCTCCTCTTCAGTCTTGCCTTCTGCCTTTTTATGCTCCCTCCGTGGATGGCTTTACCGGTTCACGCAGACCCCCTTCAACCGCAGGCCGCTACCGAACCGAGCGCACGCTACGGGCACACGATGGCCACAGTCGGGGAAAAAGTCTACCTCTTCGGCGGCAGCGACGGCGCAACGGCCGCAAGTTCTTCGGGGGGAAAGATTCGGGACGAAGTGTTGAATGACCTATGGGCGTTTAGCATAGACGATGGATGGGAAAACGTGTTGGCCATCGACGCCCCTGCAACCCGCAAGGGCCATAGCACGGCAGTATACGACGACAAGGTGTTCATTCTCTTCGGCGCGGACAGCAATGGCAATGCCCTGAACGACACACAGGCATACAGCGTGACCGACAACTCCTGGAGCCAGGTAAACCCCCAGAGCGCCTTGCCCCCGGCCCGCAAGGATTCCGCCGCGTCTGCCGTAGACGGCAACATCTATGTCTATGGCGGCAGGAACGGAAGCGGACAGCTTTCCACCGGAAGTGTATGGAAATTGAACTATGCCTCCGGCATGATCAGGCAATGGACCGAGGGTGCGACCCATCCGGACATGGCGCGCTACGGGCACACGCTTACGAATGTGGATGGAAAACTGTATGTATTCGGAGGGAGTAACGGCGGTTCGTTTTTGAACGACCTGTCGTATTATGACCCGGAGTCCAATTCATGGACAAAGATCACGCCGGGGTCGGACAAGCCCCCGGCCCGCGCGTTTCATAACGCTGTACCGGGCACGGGCAAAATTACAGTTTTAGGCGGCACCGGCAAAACCGGTGGACTGGACGATGTGTGGGAGTTCGATATCGTTGAAAAAAAGTGGGTACGAAGACCCGACCTTCCTGTTCCCCGCGCCGAGTTCTCCGCCGAGGCGCTCCCCTCTTCCTCATCCGGCGGCAAAGGTGCCTCACCCGGCGGCATCCTCATATTCGGGGGCATAAGTAACGGTCAGGTAGTTGCAGATACCTACATCTACTCACCAAGCGCAACTACCCTCACCGTTGCCAAGTCCGGCGCCGGTTCCGGTACCGTGAAAAGCAATCCTTCCGGCATCAAATGCGGGTCTGCCTGTTCCGCCTCCTTTGCCGCAGGCACGGTCGTCACCCTCACCGCAGCCCCTGCCGGCGGCTCCGCCTTCGACGGCTGGTCCGGCGGATGTTCCGGCACAGGTACATGCCAAGTCACTATAACTGACAATATTGCCGTCACCGCCTCTTTTTCCGTCCCCCCGTCAATCGGCGTGTCCCCTGCGTCCCTTAACTTCAATTCCATGATAAAGGGTGTTTCCTCCACGAAGACGGTAACCATAAAGAATACGGGGAGGAAGGGGGGCGCTCTTCTCGTGTCCGGTCTTGCCATAACCGGAAATAATGCAGAGGAGTTCTCCTGGATCAGTGATACGTGCACCGCTTCCCTCGAACCGAAAAAGACCTGCACCGTATCGGTGACCTTTACCCCCGCGTCCTATGACCAAAAAACAGCCACTCTCACCATCTCCTCCAATGATCCCAAGAAGACATCAGTCGCCGTGAAGCTTGCAGGGAAGGCAGGACCCCCCAAGATGTCGGTCTCCCCCACGTCCCTCAACTTCGGTTCCGTATCTCTTGACAAGTCCCCCAAACCGCAAAAGACCATTACCGTCAGGAATACGGGTATCTCCGATCTTACCATCTCGTCCATAACCTTAACCGGCGATGTTGCCTTTACCCAGACGAACAATTGCGCGACGGTCATTGGGAAGAAATCATGCACTATCCAGGTCGGCTTCGCCCCCACTCTCATCGGTAACTCAGATACCACTACCATTAAGATCGATTCTGACGATCCCGCAAAAGGAACAGTGACGGTGAAGGTAAAAGGGACAGGAAAGAAGTGAAAGGGGGCCGACGGTTGCTTCATTTTCGCAGATACATACTGGGACCCCCACTGGGGTAGAGTAGAGAACTGGCGCCCCATCCGGAGCCGCTTCTGCACTTTTCGATGCACGCATCTACTGCGGACTATAGCGGTCGGCAGGGTTTCCAGTTCCCCCTCATCAAACCGTACGTTCAGTTTTCCCGAATACGGCTTTCCAATCATCTTTTTCCAGAGGCATTCGCCGTCCAGGCGGCGGTGGTCGGGATTCTATAGAGCCCGAGGCGTTCATAAAGGTATGGGGTGGGGTATGCTTTATATCCCCTGCCCTTTACCCGGTGTTTCCGCTTAAGGTATGTCCGTACCCGTTCTTCGAGATAATCCTTGATCCGGGAGAAGGCTTTGCTGTTGTGACGATAGTAGAAGTAGCCGGACCAGTTCGTTGAGCCTCGCGATGATGAACCCGGTCGGCAGGGCGAGATTTCTCCGTATGGTGATCTCCTTTATCTCTTTTCTAATGTGCAGCATTGCTTTCTTCGAGGGAACGACGAGGGGGAACGTTTTTCCGGTCCGGCGGTTTTTTGTCACGCGTACCGTGAACCCGAGGAAGGTAAAGCTCTCTTTTGTCGCATTGATGATCTTTGTTTTATCGGCATTGAGGGTAAGCCCCAGGTCATGGAGAGCGTCCGCCATTTTAATGAATACTTTGTCAACGTTGTATCTGCAGAGGAGCACAAGATCATCCGCGTATCTCACGAGCCTTGTACCCTCCATGGCAATGTCAAAGAGATTGAGATAGATATTCGCGAGGAGAGGAGAGATTACCCCTCCCTGCGGCGTTCCCTTGTCGTTGCCGGTATATCTCCGTTTTCCCTTCTCCTCTTCCACGAATGGAGCTTTGAGCCACATTTTCAAGAGCCTCAGGATATGCTTGTCCACGACCCTTTTGGCCACTGCTTCCAGTAATCGGTCATGCGGGATGGTGTCAAAATACTTCGTAATGTCCGCATCAATGACCAGGGTGTTCTTGCAATAGAGCTGAAGGCTCACCTCATCCATCGCCTTGTGGGCGCTTCTTCCGGGTCTGAAGCCGTAGGAACTGTTTTGAAAGTCTGCCTCGAATATGGGTTCGATTACCATTTTGACCGCCATCCGGACGACCCTGTCTTTGATGACAGGTATCCCGAGGGGTCGCTCTGTGCCGTCCGGTTTTGGAATATAGACCCTCCGTACCAGCTGGGCTTTGTAGGTATTGGTACATAATTCCTCGGTGATGTGCTCTAAGAATCTTTCCACCCCTTCGCTCTCTATTGCATCGAAGGTCACCCCATCTATTCCCGGGGCACCCTTCTTCGCTTTGACAAGTTTATAGGCAAATTCAATGATGTCCTTGCGGTAGACCTTGTCATAGAGAGCGTAAAACCTGAACTCTTTCTCCTGCTTGGCCTTCTGGTAGAGCTTCGTCCGAAGTTCCCGGATCTTGTCTGGAGTTTTTAGCATGAATGCAATCTCCTTTCCTTCCCTTCTTTCAAAGCGTGATGAAGGCATTGCCCCTTCCCTCTCCCGGAGTTTTGTTGTCTCCTGGGATGATAACGGTACTATGGGCAACTCCGACTCCCTTCAGGGCCAAAGAGAACTTCGTTTCCTTATATCTCTCTGTTGCCGTTCAGGCACCTTGAAGGGTCTCCCGTGCTCCCCCATATGACTTCTCCTGCGTGTCACCCCTGCCACCCCGGGAGCCCGCCTGTCGGTTCCGGTAGTTATTGTCAGGACAGACATGTCAGCCTTCCCCCAACGTCCACGGGGTCGGCGGCTCCACATTTCAATTACGAGGCTACCTATAGGTTCGCGTTTCCACTGCAACCCGCAGGTTTGCTCAACCCACTTGAATGGGCCTTTGTGAGGGAACTTAGTGCTTCGGGTTACCCCTCACACCTCCCTCGCGCTACATGGGTGAACTACCAAATTCCCATGACCGGACTTAAACCGGCAAGTCATACGTTCTACACGGCATACGGACGCTCGTTGAATTATCAAATTATCTGCGGTTTGCAGAAAACCAAAGGTTTGGGCGTCGAAAAAATCCCTAATGATGCCACCCTTTAACTGTTTCTTCCCGCACACTCCCGGCTGGAACGATGGCCGTGGCGTCACAAAAGAGACAGTCAAGGTATCTTACGGCACGGTCCTTCACAATTGACATTTGGCACCTTTTCAACGCTGCGCCATACAGGCCCTGTGCGCCCCTAATCTCTTCCCCGTCATTCAACTGCTTTAAAGGACTTGGGGAGGTCCTTTTGTTAGTCTTCACGAGACGCTCGGGTACGTCAATAGTACCCGGCGCCAGGGCAGGAGCGCTCCCATGCGGGTACAGTATGATGAAGACACGGCTGAAAAGGCATATCTCGGATGGAAGGAATGCGGGTATAACGCCAGGAAAGCGTCGCGGCGCCTCGCGGCAGAGGGGCTTGTCATACACAGAAATACGATCTCGGCATGGAGAGACAGATGCGACTGGAAGACCCGCGCCCAGAGAGAACAGAAAGAGGGTACGACAGTGAAAGAAGCGAACAAGGACGATACCGGGCTTATCGCAGGTCTTGAAGCCCAGAGAAAGCGGTATGAGGGGTTCTTCGAAACCCTCGGGCCTACGGTGATTGACGTCCAGGCCACCTATGCCTACACCGCCGTCGTGAAAGCCATCGCGGACGTTCATAAAAAGATGGACCCTAAGCTGGAAATGTACTGCGCGGCCCCGGCAGTCATGGAGGCGTTCGTAAAGTCCATTCACGCGAAAGCCGAAACCCTCGATAAGGCTTTCGTCCTTCAGGTCTTCAATCTGATAGACGCTTTCTTTGAGGAGATAGAACCCCAATAATTCCGGGAAAACGAAAGGACAACCCCCCCCCTTCACGGTGATTCACAAGAGGCACAAACAGGGAAATGTCGATGGAGGGCGGGAAAGCGCTTTCGCCAAAGCAGGATGGGGAATTATGGGAAGCACTGCTCTTTGACAATGGCATATCGGGAAAGCTTAGTGTGGGACGTGGGACGTCCTCTTCGTCCTGTCCAGGAAGATAGCCTTTTGTCATTGATAATTAGATTCTAAGTGAGTATACTGAGTATACCAAGTATACGAGGAGATATTCCATGAATAAGCAGCATTTAAAGAATATTAGCGCAAAGGTGCCGGACGACTTGCTTGTGAGCATCGATGAAATCGCGGTATTGCGAAACAGAAACCGTGGCGAGATCGTACGAGAGGCCCTGAACTTTTATATTGATACTATGGCTGATTACCGAATTGCCATTGACCGCCTCGGAGATCCTACCGACGAGATACAAACAGAAGAAGAATTCCTGACAGAACTTGGTTGGGATATCTGATGTATGCTCTAAAACTTAAGAGGAGCGTGCAGGGAGATTTCAAAAGGATAGGCCGGGAGGCGGCCAAAACGGTCTTGGATGTAATCAGAAAGGATCTGTTGACAAACCCAAGAGCAGGGAAGCGGCTGAAAGGGAAAGAGGGCGTATTGTGGAGCCACCGCGTAGGGGACTATAGAATTATTTACACTTTCAATGACGAAGAGCTTTTTCTTCTCGTGGTGAGGGTCGGGCATAGAAGGGAGGTTTATAGGGGCATATAGGGTTCCTGATACCTTCCCGCAACTCTCATCTTTTTCGGGCAGGAACTGGTTTGGCATTTTCACTTTTGCGCGGCGCGGGACGCCTTATGCGCTCGCTTTCAAGCTACGTTTCCTGGTTCTCCCGACCGTCCGACCTTCTATATCAATAGGTGGAACAGCTTAATCATTGCCTTTTTCCAACTGGCCTCTATTTCCGGCGTCAATTGATCAAAATAATCTGAAAGCGCCGGGTGGAATAGGTGGGGGCATGGGGCGGGGGCTTCAGATGCGCCCGGCTGTGAAGGGGTGATGGACGGCGGCGTATATCCATACGCAAGAGTCCACGCCCCTTTGCAGAGGGGTGCATATGGAGTCTTCGCTCTATGCCCGCGCCTATCCACTGCCCCATCCACACCAACAAGCAACAGGAAGACAAGAACCTCCGATCACCTCAAACCCTCGCGGCTCTCGCTCACGCTCATCCTTCAAGCGCTGTTCACCTCCGTACGACGTGACCGTGGCTCCACCTCCGCTCCCTTCCCAACCCTCCGTGCCTCTCACCGCTGCCCGAATATTTGATTTAAGGCCTTATTTGGTGTAGAGTAACGTGAAAATACGGGTGTTTTTCTTCTGGTATCTATGCGTATAGGATTGGCTATTCAAAATTTTGACCCTAAAAAGGGCGGCGCGGAAAGGTATACTTTCGACTTGTCTACCCACCTTGCGCGGCGGGGGCACGACGTGTTCGTTTTTTGCGCGAACGGGGTTTCCGTGCCGGGCGTTACCCTCGTGAAGTGCGCCGTCCAATCCTTTCCGCGGTGGATGCGGTCCCTTTCCTTTGCCCTTAACCACAGGAAACAATTGAAATTACACCCTATGGACGTGGTCCTCGGGTTCGGGAATACCCTTGAGGCGGACGTGTACCAGAGCCATGGAGGGGTGCAGCATGTCTGGATGGAGCGGGAGATCGCGAGTTATCAGGACCCCCGGGAAAGGCGGTTGAAGGCGCTCCTCCTCAAGCACAGCATCAACCAGCGGGTGCAGGAATGGCTCCAGGAATACGCCATCAGGAAGGGGAAGTGCAAGAGGATCGTGGCCATTTCCGACATGATCAAGGGACACATGGCCGCACACTACGGGCTCGGCGACGAGGCCTTCAGCGTGGTCTATAACGGCGTCGATACGGAGCGGTTCAAGCCGGGCAAGGCCGCGGCGGACAGCGCGGGAGGTATAAAGAAGATACTCTTTTCCGCAGGCAACTTCAGGCTCAAAGGTCTTTACCCCCTCCTTCTCGCACTGGGGGAACTCTCGAAGGAGCGGAAGGACTTTCACCTTACGGTCCTCGGCAGGGGCCGGAAGGACAGGTACGCCGGTCTCATAGAGAGGCTTCATATCGCGAACTTCGTCACTTTTCAAGGGGAGACGGCCCATCCCGAAGAGGTCTACGCCTCTTCCCACATACTGGCCCATCCCACGTTTTACGACGCGTGCTCCCTCACCACCATGGAGGGCATGGCAGCGGGACTGCCCACCATTACCACGCGGTGGAACGGCGCGTCGGCCCTCGTAACTCCGGGCAAGGACGGTTATGTCCTCGACGAACCGGGTGACACGGCGGCCCTCGCCTCGGCGCTCCGGGACCTCCTGGACGATACGCGGAGAAAGGAAATGGGAAGAAACGCGCGCCTCAAGCTCGAAGCCTACACCATTGAAAGGAACGCGGCAGAGATGGAGAAAATACTGGTCGAGGTAGGAAATGGATAACATATCGGGCGAGTGGTCGAAGCTCTTCGCATACAGGGACAAGATACACAAGAGGTACAGGGACATATGGGACGTCCCCCTGGTCAAGAAGAGGTCCCACCTCCTCCGGCGCTACCTCAAGAACGGCATGACCGTCCTCGACGTAGGCGCGGGCGCGAAGGGGATGAAATCGGAAATCGCGGGCCTCGGGATCAGCGTGACCTACAAGAGCATGGACATCGACAGGGGCAACGAGCACGATTATTACGATACGGCCGACATCAAGGAGAAGTTCGACGCAGTGATCATGTTCGAAGTGATCGAGCACATGGGCCTCGAAGAGGGGCTGGAACTCTTGAAGAACCTCCACAAGGTGGTGAAGGACAAGGGCATCCTCATCTGTTCCACACCCAATATCTTCAACCCCTCGCGGTACATGAGGGACTCCACCCACAGGACATTTTACGGGTACGACGAGCTTTGCGGCCTTTTCAATCTCGCGGGCTTCGGGATAAAGGACGTGTTCCGATCCTTTAACGACGCCTTTCACCGCTATATCCTGAAGGTCTATATCCTGGGCTTCCTCTTCCGTATCCTCACCCTCGATTACGCCCTGTCCGTCTTCGTGGTGGGAGAAAAGGAATGATAACCCACACCAGCCGGCCCCCGGCCGGACCCCTTCCCGCGGGTGCGGAACCGGCGTGAAAGTCGTCTTCTTTATCCAGGGCGTAACGGTGGCGGCGAGCAGGCTGAGGGTACTCCAGTACCTCCCCTGGTTCGACAAAGCGGGCATCTCCCATGAGGTCCATGAATTCCCCAGGGGGTTCAAGGAGTGGGTGTACATGCTCCGGACCATCGGGAAGACCGACGTGGTCTTCGTTCAAAGGAAACGCCTCCCCCTCTACGTGCTCGTTCTACTCAGGCGCATGGGAAACAAGATCGTCTATGATTTCGATGATGCGGTCATGTTCAAAAACTCCCTTTCCCCCGACCCTTACTCCAAAAGAAGGATGATGAGCTTCAAGAGGATGCTCAGGTTCACCCATCTCGTGATCGCCGGCAACGGGTTTTTAAAGGAAGAGGCGGAGAAGTACCACGGCCGTGTCCGGGTGCTGCCCACGCCCGTGGACGGGGAACGGTACAAGGAAAAGACCTATACGGAAAGGGACACCGTCAATATCGGGTGGATCGGGGACCATGGGAGCATCCATTACATGGAGAGCTACAAAGACGTGTGGGAGGAGTTGGGCGCGCGGTTCGGGAAACGGGTCGCCCTCACCATCATCTGCGACACCTTCATCGACACGGCCCGCATAGAGACGAGGAAAGTGCAATGGACCTATGACAGGGAGATCGACGACCTTTCAGGCCTCGACATCGGGGTCATGCCCCTCTTTGACGACCTCTGGTCCCGGGGTAAGTGCGGCTTCAAGATCATCCAGTATCTCGGCGTGGGGGTGCCCGTGGTCTGCACGCCCGTGGGCATCAACAAAGACGTGGTGGAAGACGGGGTCTCGGGCTTCTTTGCCTCCGCAAAGGAGGAGTGGGTCGAAAAGCTCTCTACCCTCATCGGGGACGGGGCAATGCGGACCCGCATGGGCAAGGCAGGGAGGCGGCGGATCATGGAGGGCTACACCGCCCAGGTCTGCGCGCCGAAGCTCGTCCAATGGGTGAGGGACCTGTGAAAAGGGCCGTCTTTCTTACCCACCGCAACCCCCAGGGTTACAGGATACAGCAATATTTCCCGTTTCTCGAAACAAGGGGTTTTAACGTCGAGCTTTGCACCACGGAAATGTCCTTCCTCCATCTCCTGGAGCGGATACGCGGCGTCGATGTCCTCTATATCCAGCGGCTCCTCATAAACCCCCTGAAGCTGCCCCTCGTGCGGAAGTTTGCGAAGCGCATCGTCTTCGACTTCGACGACGCGGTCATGTACGGGGCAAAGGGCGAGAGCGAGACAAGGCGAAGGAAGTTCAGGAAGATGGTCCTCGCCTCCGACGCAGTCTTCGCAGGGAACAGGTTCCTCGCCGCAGAGGCGGGGCGCTACCGCCGGCAGGGCGTTTATTATGTCCCTACCGTGGTGGACACGGGCGAATACCCCGTAAAGGCCTATGAAGGCTCCTCAACGCGGCCCGTTGTCGGATGGATGGGAAGCAGCTCCACCCTCCATTACATTCTCGAAATGTCCGGCCTCATCGAATCACTCCTTAAGACGGGGTGCTCCTTCGAGGTAGTGGCGGACCGGCCGCCCGAGCCGGGAATTACGGGCATGACATTCAGGAAGTGGGAAAAGGAGAAGGAGAAGGCCTTCCTTCTCGGCTTTGACATAGGCGTAATGCCCCTCACCGACGACGTCTGGTCCAGGGGCAAGTGCGGCCTCAAGCTCATCCAGTACATGGCGGCGGGCCTCCCCTCAGTGACTGACCCTGTAGGGGCGGCGATGGAGATCATCACGGACGGCGTAAACGGCTTCCTCCGGGCCGGAAGCGACGAATGGAAGGCGGCGATCGAGGAGCTTGCAGGGAATAGCGGCTTAAGGAAAAAGATGGGCCGCCTCGCGAGAGAGACGGTGGAGGAACGCTACTCCCTCCACGTCTGGGGACCGAAGGTGGCGGAGATTATGGATTCTCTATGAAGGTTCACGAGATAAACGGCATCACATGGCACCTTTCCGATGACGGTCTCCTTCCCGTGGTCCGGGAAATATCCGGCAGGGAAGAGACGAGGCGCGGCTACACCACCCAGCCCTACGGGAGCGGACAGGTCTTCATAAAATACTTCAGGGAAAAGGGCATCCCCGGTTTCGTGAGAAACAGGGTCCAGCCCCGGGGCAAGAAGGAATACGACACGGGCCTCACTCTCCTCTCCTTCCCCATTCCCACGCCGAAGCCTCTGGCCTACGGCATCTCCCCCACGGGCTCCTATGTGATACAGGAGTGGCTCGACGGCATACCCTTCTCCCAAATGTTCAAAGAGGGGGACAAGGCCGACCTTCTCATGGGTCTCGCCCGCCTACTCAGGTCCCTGAAGGACCACCACGTGAGGCACAACGACCTTCACCTCGACAATATCCTTGTTTTCCATGGCGACCCCTTCCTCATCGACCTTCACAAGATGAAGATAAAGAAGATCTTCGCTGCACGGGACGAGGCCTCCAACCTCTCCCATGCCCTCGTGTCTCTCTACAACGACCTGGACGAGGACGAAAAGGTGGCCTTTTTCCTGGAATACGGCTCCATGAGCATCCGCAACAAGGTGGAGACCGAGATCGGCAGGCTCATCTCGAGGTGGTTCACGAAAAAGAAGAAGAGGGCCTTCGAGGGGACCTCGAAGATCACCGTCACGGGCGACCGCCTCTATGTGACCGGTATGGAAGGCCGCGCCCTCGGGGACTTCGTGGAGACCATAAAGAATGACAAAAAGGTGCGCGTCGAACGGTACACGGACCACATAAGGAAGATATACCGGGACAAGAGGCGGCTCAAGAAGGCATGGAAGGCCCACGTCATATTCCTCTATATGAACCTTCCCACCGTGCCCGAGCCCTATTACTGCTCCCTGCCCTCTTCCGGAAAGCCGGGCTATATCGCCATGGAAGACCTGAAAGGCAAGGGAGAAGAACTGGACAGGTACCTCGACCGGCATTACGACACCATGACCTACGGCGAGAGGAAGCGCTTCATCGACGGCCTCGCCCGGTTCTTCGACCCCCTGTTCAAGTGGGGCATCGTCCATAACGATATGAAGGGGTGCAACCTTTTCGTGGTAGGAGGCAGGAAGTTCATCCTCCTCGACGTGGAGGACTTCGCCTTCAGCTCCCTCCATACGGAAAGTCTCAAAACCATATTCCTCCAGCTCAACACGACCCTCCCGAAGAGGATCGTCATGAGAGACCGGATACGGTTCTTTATCAGGCTCACTGCATTCCTGAGCCTCGACAGAAAGGCCCTCTTCCGGGTGCTCCTCTGGAAATCAGCGGGAAAGGAGATCGTCTACGAGGGGAAATCGGGACTCATGAGGGAATCATGGTAAGGGCGTCGAATATGTTCCCTTCCACCGTACGGGACCCGGAGACGATAACAAAGGAACCCTGCTCCTGATCGTCCTCAACCCAGCCGACGTCCACGCCTTCCTCCTTGAACCGGTCCGTGTTTGAACGCTTGTAGCCGACAAGGTGGGGCACATCCCGTGTGTTGATCCGCACCGTTACCTTTCCCGCTAGGGCCGATTCCCGGACCTTTGCGAGGATTGCGAGACGGAAGGCCCAGGTCTTCACCACGTACCCGAAGGACGGGTGGTAATGGCCCGCCACAACCCTTTCCTTTATGACCTCGTTCTCCGTGAGGCCCATCTTGACCACCGGTATGCCCGCCCTTATGGCGTGAAGGTAGAGGTAAAGGACCCTCGTCACGGCCTCTTCGAAGGCGACCGGGGTGTACGTCCCTTCCCTGTACATGGCCTCCAGGCGTGTGCCCTTAAGGACCACTAGGGGATAGACCCTTATGTAACAGGGCGCGAGACCGGCTACGTTCCGGGCCGTCTCCACTATGTCCGCCATGGTCTCCCCGGGAAGGCCCGCCATGACCTGAAGGGCCACGGAAAACCCCGCCTCCCTGAGCCGGAGGAAACTCCTTCCACGTCTTCCGCCGTGTGCCGCCTGTTGACGGTCCGGAGTATATCGTTGTTGAAAGAAGGCGCTCCAAGCTCGATCACCTTGACGCCGTTTTCGCTGATGATCCTTATGGTCTCTTCATCCAGAGGCACGGGCTTCGTCGATATCCTGAAACCGGAGATCCTGTCCCTGTAGGGGTCAAAGCACGCAAAAAGCCGGGTGAGGCCGGCCGGGTCGAGGCCGAAGATGTTCCCCCCGTAAAGGCCCACTTCCACCGGGCCCCGGACAGGGGCAAGGTATTTTTCTATGGTAGCGGTGAGGGCGCTGTCGCCGATGTGGGTGATATAGACCTGATCGCAATAGATGCACCTGCCCTCGCACCCGAGGTGGGGCAGGAATATGGGGACGATCACTGCTCTTTCCTGATCTCGTCGAGGAGAAGCTTTGCGGCGTGCTGTTCCGCTTCTTTCTTGCTCTTGCCCATGCCCTTTGCCTTGAGGGCGGTGCCCACGAATACGACCACCGTGAAACCGTCCTTCGTCTTCCGGGCAAACTTGTATCTCGGGAGCATGCCCCATCTCTTCTGGGAATACTCCTGAAGGGTGTTCTTGGGGTTCTTCTCGTTCAGCTTCTCTTCATCGAAGTAAGAGGAAAAGAGGGTCTTGATGATCCCCGTGACCTTCCTCATGCCGCCATCCAGGTAGATTGCGCCGATGAGGGCCTCGAACATGTTCGACAGCACCTTCGATTCCTCAGGTACGCCGCCGTCTCCGTTGCCGTAGCACATGTGCCGGCTGAGATAGATGCTCTTCGCCACTTCGGTGAGGGTCTCTTTCTTGACAAGGCACGACCGCGCATTGCTCAGGAATCCCTCGTGTTTGTCCTTGTACTTCTTGTAAAGGAGAATGCTGATGACCGTGTTCAGTATGGCGTCGCCCAGGTATTCGAGCTTCTCGTTGTTCGATCTTCTCGATTCCTTCTTTTCGTTAAAACACGACGTATGGGTGATAGCCTGGTTGAGAAGCTCCCGGTCCTTGAAAGTATATGCGATAATCTCTTCTAACGGGGTCGGATATTCCACTGTTACCGCGTCGTAGGGTTCAAAAAGAGGCAGGGCCGGTTAAGGCCCCGCCTCGCTGATTCACTAAATCTTGAACGCTTCCTCCATGCCTGAATACTGTTTTCTCAGTTTCGGTTTTTCAATCTTGCCGGTCGGGTTCCTGGGCACTTCGCCGAAGAACACCTTGCGCGGTCTCTTGTATTTCGGAAGAGGCTCACAGAATTTCATAACCTCTTCGACGGTCAGGGTCTTGCCCGGCACCACTTCGATAATCACTGCCACGATCTCGCCCAGACGCTCGTCGGGAAGCCCGATGGCCGCCGCGTCCTTCACGTTCGGGTTGGTGTGGAAGAAATCCTCGACCTCGACGGGGAAGACGTTCTCGCCGCCCGTGATGATGATGTCTTTCTTGCGGTCCACAAGCCAGATAAAACCGTCTTCATCCTGTCTCGCCATGTCGCCGGTGAAAAGCCATCCGTCGATCAGGGATTTTGCCGTTGCTTCCGGGTTCCTGTAGTATTCCCTCATTACGCCGTTGCCGCGGACACAGAGCTCGCCCGGGTCTCCCTGGGGCACCACTTTGCCGTTCTCATCGACGATCCTCGTCTCCCAGTTGAATCCCGGTATGCCGATGGCGCCGATCTTGTGCTCGTTGCCCATGCCCAGGTGTACGCAGCCGGGTCCCGTGGACTCGCTGAGGCCGAAGTTCGTGTCGTAATCCATGGTGGGGAAGTATGACTTCCAGTGTTTGATAAGCGCCGGCGGGACGGGCTGGGCGCCTATGTGCATGAGTCTCCACTGGCTCAATTTGTAGTCTGAAGGTTTCAATGCTCCGCTGTCGAACTTAAGCAGGATATCCTGCGCCCACGGAACGAGGAGCCACACGATGGTGCCGCCCTCTTCGCTTACCGCTTCCAGCGTATACTCAGGAGAGACGCCTTTCAGTATGACTGCCTTGCCGCCTACGACAAAGCTGCCGAACCAGTGCATCTTCGCGCCCGTGTGGTACAGGGGCGGGATAAGGATGAATACGTCGTCCTTTGTCTGTTTGTGGTGGGCATTCTCGGTAACGCACGCTGAAGCCATGTTGTTGTGGGTAAGGAGGATAGGCTTCGGCTGTCCGGTCGTGCCTGAGGTGAAGTAGAGGCCGCAGGGATCCGAAAAGCTGATCTCCAGGTCGAGGGCCGATGCATCGACGCCTGCCATGAGGGTCTCATAGGACTCGGCGAAAGCCGGAGTGTTCTTGCCTACGCAGATGTAGCCTTTGACGGTGGGAAGCTGGTCCTTTATCGCGTCGATCCTTCCCGTGAACTCCTCGTCGAAAACCAGGTATGCGGGCTCGGCCACGTCGGCACAGTACTTCACGTCTTCCGCGGTAAACCGGAAATTGAGGGGCACTACCCACGCGCCGGTCCTCACGATTCCGAAATACGCCACGAGCCAGTCGATGGAGTTCTGCATGAAGTGCATGACCTTGTCGCCCTTCTTGATGCCCTTCTTCGTAAGCAGGTTGGCGAATTTGTTTGCCTTGTCGTCAAATTCCTTCCACGTGATTTCAATTCTCTTCTTCTCTGCCGGTATACGCTCCACAAGCGCTATGTCCTGTGGATACATCCGTGCATTCCGCGCCAAAATCTCTCCAATGTGTACGTGTAAATCTCCCATTCCTGTAACCCCCTGTTCGTTTTTTTGTTGTTGACAAAACCCTGGGCTAAATTTATCATGCAATGTATACACGAAGCAACACAAAAAAACTGGGGAGGGTTATATGAACTTTGCAATGTTTTCAGGACTTAACGCAAGTAAGTTTCCAAAACGAGAGTTCATCATCGAGAGCTACCCGTCGAAAGGTTTGAGGAGGAGCCTTACGTGGGAACAGTTTGATGACCAGGCAAACAAATTCGCCAACTACCTGACGAAAGAATGTGGAGTCGGGAAGGGCGACGTAGTCCTTCATCTTATGATGAACTCCATGGAGTGGTATGCCAGCTATATCGCCGTGCTGAAAACGGGCGCCACGGTGACACCGCTGAATTTCCGCTTCGCAAGTGCCGATATCAAGTATGCGGCGGACGTGACAAAGTGCAAGGCTTTTCTCTTCGGCGAACAGTTCCTCGCAAGGGTAGAGCCCATAATGAAGGATATGGATTACTGCAAGAACTTCATCTGCCTCGGTGCGAACGTGCCCGCAAATATCAAGTCCTATGCCGACATAATGGCAAAGGGCGATCCGGCCCCGTGCCTCGCGGACACCAAGGATGACGACATGGCGGAGCTCATGTTCACCTCGGGCACCACGGGAGCACCCAAACCGGTGTCTCACACGCACCAGACGCTCTTCTACATAGGCATAGGCAACGCCCTTACCTACAACGAGGGGTACAGCAGCGTATACCTCTCACCTCATCCGTTCTACCACAGCGGCACTCTCTTCCTTTCCTTCCCCTCCTACATCGCCGCAGGGAAAGTCCTCATGGCCATGGAAACACAGCCGGAATTCTACCTCCGCTCCATGGCGGACGAGAAATGCACCGGAGGATGGAACACGGTGCCCACATGGTCCGACGTAATCAACGCCATCAAGACGGGAGCGGTCGATCTTTCGAAATATGACCTTTCCGCCCTCCGTCATATCGAGATCGGCGCCCAGCCGGTCCCGTACATACTCCTGGAAGACTCGAAGAAGATATTCCCGAAGATTCCCATCGCCAACATCTACGGTATTACGGAAGGCGGAGGCGGAGGCCTTACGAACTGCTATGACGAGGACATTATGAGGAAACCGGGCTCCATCGGAAAAGCCACGGCCTTCATGGAGGCAAAGGTTGTCGATGGAAACGACAACAGACTGACCGGCGGCAAGGTGGGCGAGCTTCTTCTCAAGGGTCCGCGCCTCATGAAGGAATACGCCTTCAACCCGGAGATGACGGCCAAGACCATAAAGGATGGCTGGCTCTACACGGGCGACCTCGCCTATGAAGACGAAGAAGGGTTCATCTTCTTCGCGGACAGGTCCAAAGACCTTATCATCAGGGGCGGCGAAAACATCTTTCCCGCCGAGATCGAGGACGCCCTGAGAAAGTTCCCGAAGGTTGCCGACGTGGCCGTTTTCGGATACCCCCATCCGCGCCTCGTGGAGATCGTTATGGCCGTGATTCAGCCGAAAGAAGGCCAGACCATCACCGACGAAGAGATCATCGAGTTCTGCAAGAGCAAGGGCCTCGCAAAATACAAATGGCCCGAGAAGATGGTATATGAAACCATCCCTCGTAACCCCGCGGGCAAGATCGAGAAACCGAAGCTGAGAGAAATCTATGTGAAACCCGCAAAAGAAGCGATGGAAAAAGAGTTCAAGAAACAATAAGCGAACCGGTCCCGCACAAGACGGGGGAGGGCCTGCGCAAGCAAGCGGGCCCTCCCCCGTAAATTTTTGAGTCGTACCCCGGCCCATGCGCGAATATGCCTGATTCAATGCGTCAATGAATGAAGGCGTGATGCCTTCGTCCCGGCGTCGCGGCAAGGATATCCGCCTATTCCGGTCCCTTTCAATTATCCTTTCGGCACGCACCTTCCGCCGGTTTCATTGCTTCCGTCCATCGCGAACAGTGTTCTCACGACCTTGCTTGAGCAGGTTCTTCTAGACAAGGCCCATGTGCGTGTGTATCTTATATTTATCTGTCGCAACCGGATTCAATGGTTAACTGCCACACAGGCTGTATGATTAGGGGGATTCCGTGAGAAGAGGGAAGAATACGGCAGACGTTTTGGGAGTAATAGCCCTTTTCTCGTCTTTTGTTTCTGTGCCGCCAATCCAGGGTTTACCGACAACCGGCAGGGCATGTTCTATGGCGCCGACGCGATACGCAATGGGGATTACAGGACTGCTCTCGCTCAATTTGGAAAAGCAAGCCGGGGGGCCGGGAAGATCCATGCCGGCCCGACCTTTTGAGGGCCACGAAACGATGTGATTTTTGCAAGGCCTACTGCCTCGGCCTCATTTAATACAAAAGGAGGAGAAGAATGAACCGTAATGTATTCGGCACCGGTATCAGCGTTGCCCTGACCGCCGCCTGCGCGGTCAACCCCGCGGTAGCCCAGCAGATCTACGGCACCCCGGGCTCGCCCAGCTCCACCATGACCATCGAGGGCAGCCAACTGCCGCCTCAGCCCCAGAAGTTCAAGGGTACAATCGGACGCACCGCGGAAGGGTCGAAGCCATATTGGCCGGCTCGCGTCGTGCCGCCAAAGGGAGCTCCCAATGTGCTCATCATCATGACCGACGATTCGGGCTACGGGGTCCCAGGCACCTTCGGGGGCGTGATCCCCACGCCGGCACTGGACCGTATTGCCGCAAACGGATTGCGGTACACCAACTTCCATTCGACGGCCTTGAGTTCTCCCACCCGGGCGGCGCTCATCACGGGACGTAATCACCACTCCAGCGGCTATGGGGTCATTGCCGAACAGGCAACCGGCTTTCCCGGTTATGACAGCTTTATTACCAAGGACAAGGCAACTATAGGCCGGGTGCTCAGGGACAACGGTTACGCCACATCGTGGTTCGGAAAGAATCATAACACGCCGGAGTTTCAGGCAAGCCAGGCGGGCCCCTTCGACCAGTGGCCCATCGGCATGGGTTTCGAGTATTTTTACGGATTCATGGGGGGCGACACAAATCAGTGGCAGCCGAACCTTTTCCGCAACACAACCCAGATCTATCCTTTTGAAGGCAAGGAAGGGTGGAACCTCACTACCGCCATGGCCGACGATGCGATCGACTACATGGCACGCATGAACGCGCTCACGCCCGACAAGCCGTTTTTCGTCTACTATGTCCCCGGCGGAACTCATGCGCCCCATCATCCGACGCCCGAGTGGATCAAAAAAATCAGTGACATGCACCTCTTTGATCAGGGCTGGAACAAACTCCGGGAGACCATATTCGCGAACCAGAAGCGCCTCGGCGTGCTCCCGGCCAATGCGAAGCTCACCCCGTGGCCGAAGGAGATTCTCAAAGAATGGGATCAGCTCACCGCGGATGAGAAGAAGCTTTTCATCAGGCAAGCCGACGTGTTTGCCGCCTATGTGGCCTATACGGACCACGAGATCGGCCGCGTGATTCAAGCGGTCGAGGATATGGGAAAGCTTGACAATACCCTCATCATCTACATTAACGGCGATAACGGCACGAGCGCGGAGGGCCAGATGAACGGCACGCCCAACGAAATTGCCATGTTCAACGGCGCCAATCCCTCGGTTGAGGAGCAACTCAAATATTTCTACGATGCGTGGGGATCAGACAAAACGTATAACCATATGGCGACGCCATGGGCATGGGCCTTCGATACGCCTTTCTCGTGGACAAAGCAGGTTGCATCACACTTAGGCGGCACAAAACAGGGCATGGCGATCTCCTGGCCCACGGTGATCAGGGAAAAGGGCGGCATCCGCCACCAGTTCCACCACGTCATCGACATTATGCCTACCGTTCTGGAGGCAGCCAAGATCAAGCAGCCGAAGATCGTGGACGGCATCAAACAGAGCCCCATCGAAGGGGTCAGCATGCTCTATACCTTCGATAAGAAGAATGCGAACGCGCCATCCACGCGCAAGACCCAATACTTCGAGATGATGGGCGACCGCGCGATCTACCATGACGGCTGGATGGCCGGGACCAAAGTGATGCGCGCTCCCTGGGACGTGACAGCCCTGCCCCGGGACCCCCTGACCTATCCGTGGGAACTTTACAACCTGAGGGACGACTGGACCCAAACCGAAGACCTTGCGGCAAAGAACCCCGTGAAACTGAAGCAACTGCAGGCCCTCTTCTGGAAGGAGGCGAAGAAATACAAGGTATTGCCCCTGGACACGACGGTGGTGGCCAGGATTATCACGCCCAGACCCAGCCTGACGGCGGGCCGCAAGGTCTTTACCTGGACCCGGCCCATCACGGGCGTCCCGAACGGCGACGCACCGAGCGTTCTCAACGCGTCGTACAATTTCAAGGCAGAGATCGAGGTCCCTGAAGGAGGTGCCGAGGGCATGCTCATCACGCAGGGCGGGAGATTTGCGGGATATGGCTTCTACCTCCTTAAGAACAAACCTGTTTTCGTCTGGAATTTGATGGACCTGAAGCGCGTGCGCTGGGAGGGGCCCGCGCTCACGCCGGGCAAGCACGTTATAGAGTTCGATTTCAGATACGCCGGCATGGGGGCAGGCACCATGGCCTTCGGCAGCTATGCCGGACTCGGTCGGGGCGGCACGGGCGTGCTGAAGGTGGACGGCAAGGATGTCGCCACTGAAAGGATGGAACACACCATCCCTTTCATTCTTCAGTTTGATGAGTCTCTCGATGTAGGATCAGACACGCTGACCGGCGTTAACGACGCGGACTACAAGCCTCCCTTCAAGTTTACCGGGAGGATCGACAAGGTTACGCTCACCATCGACAGGCCTCAACTCTCGCCTGAGGATATCAGGAAACTGGAGGCGGCGAAACGCAACAACAAGGTAAGTGAATAGAGCATGGTGACGACCCCGAAGGTAACGATTGCCCCGGGGTCGTCTGCTTCTTTGTGCCAATCTGAGATAAAGGGGGACTGAATGGCAGGGATGTGTTGGCTGAAGACTGTATTCGCGGTAGCGGCAATGGTGGGCCTCTCCCTTCCGCTACGGGCGGAGCCGCCTCTCATGCGGATGACCACCCCGATTCCGCCGGGCATCGCATCGCCCCACAAGGTGGAGACGCGCCTCGACACCCTCAATTTCTTTGACGGTTTCCGGGACCGCGCCACAGTGGACAAGCTCTACGACAACCTCGATTTCCAACGGGCCGTCCAGACATACCTGTTTGCACTGCCTGTCGTGAGTCAGGCGGCCCCGAGCCGACTGAATGATGCGGGTTTTGCATCGTAGATGAGACGCATGAGCGACGGGAAGAAGGAAAAGAGACCCAAAAACGGACTTCAGGGTATCCACATGGTGGCGAAACCCATAGGCCCGCGCTGCAACCTCGACTGTGAATACTGTTTCTATCTGGACAAGCAGGCCCTCTTCGGCCCCGACGAGAGGTATCGCATGCCTGACGAGATATTGAAGGCATATATCACCGGTTATATCACGGGCCAACCCACGCCCTTCGTGGAGTTCGTGTGGCAGGGCGGAGAACCGACCCTGCTCGGCCTCGATTTCTTCAAGAGGGTAGTGGAACTGCAGATACCGTTTCTCGCGAGAAAAACGGTATCGAATTCCCTGCAGACCAACGGAACGCTTCTCACGGACGAGTGGTGCGCCTTTCTCAAGAAGCACCACTTCATGGTGGGACTCAGCCTTGACGGTCCGCGGAATATCCATGACCGGTACCGCCGCGACCGCACGGGGGCAGGTACGTTCGACCGGGTCATGAACGGCCTCAGGCTCCTGCAAAAACACGGGGTTGAATATAACATTCTCGCCTCCGTCGCCCGTGAGACGGCAAAGCATCCCCTTGAAGTCTATCGGTTCTTCAAGAATGAGGGGGTGGAGTTTATCCAGTTCTCGCCCGTGGTGGAGCGTGGCGCCGACGCGTCGGGGATTGCAAAGGGTTTCAGGCTCGCAGGTCCGGCCGCTTTGAACGGAGAGGAACAGATGACGGAGGTGACGCCGTGGTCCGTAACACCTTCGGAGTATGGCGATTTTCTTATTGATATCTACGAGGACTGGGTGCGTCACGACGTGGGAGGCACCTTCGTGATGAACTTCGAGTGGGCCCTCAACGCGTGGATCGGCAACCCTTCGCCGGTCTGCGTCCATGGGGAAACCTGCGGCCGGTCGTTGACCATCGAGCACAACGGTGATGTCTATGCGTGCGATCACTGCGTCTACCCGCAATACAAGTTAGGCAACATCAGGACCCACAAACTGGCCCGGATGGCGGAAAAGTCGGTCCGGACCGGGCTGGGAGCGGCCAAGAAGACCGCCCTGCCTGCGCGATGCAGGGAATGCGAGGTCCTCGCCGCCTGCCGGGGAGGATGTCCGAAGCACCGGTTTGAAACGACTTATGACGGTGAGCCCGGTCTCCATTACCTTTGCGAGGGATACAAGAAGTTTTTCCTCCACATCCGGAAATACTGTCACGCCATAACCCGGTTGCTTGAAAACGGGCTTCCCCCGTCCCGCATAATGGACGCTATGAAGGGACCTCTCGTGATCAGGAGGAAACAACATTGGAAATAACGGAAACCGCCGTGGGCCGGAAGATAAAGGAACGGAGGGACGCGGGCGGCATCGCGCTCTATGCAATCAGATACAGGTTTTAAAAGGAAAGGCATATATACCGTACAACATCAAACCAAGGAGGAAAGGAACTATGAAGCTCACAGCAAAAATGGTCGTGGTCATGGCGATAGGGCTTGCCCTGATGATAAGTGCGGGGTGCGCATCGGGACCAAAGCATTCAGGGTTTCTCGGGGAATATACCCGGAACCTGCAACCCGGTCCCGAGGGCGGGGCGAAAGAGCTCTGGCTCAAGCCGGGCGTCAATTGGGCGAAGTACGATAAGCTGATGATCGACAGCGTTGTTTTCTTCGTTGCCGACGATTCGGAATACAAAGGTATCGATCCGCAATTCATGAAAGAGATGGCGGATAAATTCAACCAGACCCTTATCGACACCCTGAAACCCAGCTACCCCATAGTCGGTGAGCCGGGACCCGATGTGGGCAGGATCCGTTTCGCCATCACCGGTATCGAGCAAAGCAGGCCCGTTTTGAGCGGAATCACCACCATTGTTCCGGTAGGCCTTGCGATCAACGTGGTAAAGAGGGGCACGACAGGTACGTGGACGGGCTCGGGTGCGACGAGCGCCGAGCTTATGGCGCTTGACTCAACGACCAACGACGTGATTGCGGTGGCGGCCGACCAGAAGTCGGCGGGCTTCACCGAAAGGTTCACCAAATGGGGCTCGGCCGACGATGCTTTCAAGTTCTGGGCCGGAAGGATAAAGACGTTCCTGGATAGTTTTCGCCCGAATAAACAGTGAAAGGGGCCATGGAATATCCCATGCTGAAAAACCGGGAGGCGCGACACGAAGGAAGTGCGGAGGGCTCAATCCCTGTAAACAGGTAGCGGCCGGCGGAGAGTGCCGAAGACGCTCCGGGAGGGGGATTTTCCACCTCATGGTCTGCTGCGTAAAAAAAGCAATCTTGCGCTTTGCCGGGCCTTATGATACGCCTTTACAGAGCCGATAATACCCTGAACGTCCGGGCACGAAGGGTGCATCCGCAAGGGAGGGGAGAGAACATGACATATTTCACGAGAAAAAATCCGGGGATGATTATGGGCGCATGGGCCGGCCTTTCCATCTTCCTTGTTTCGGCGTTCGCCTCCCCGTCTTTTGCCGCCCCCTACCAGGACACCATTGCCGAAGGGCGGGCCGCGGCAGCGGCGGTTATGGATTCCACCGGCGCCTCGTCTATCTCTTTGGCCCTTGTCGATGGGGAACAGGTGGTGTGGGCGGAGACCTTCGGCCTCGCAGACAGGGAGTCAAAGACCGCGCCCACCACGGACACCATGTACTGCATCGGCTCCACGAGCAAGCTGCTTGCCGCGGTGGCAGTCATCAAACTCGTGGACCAGAAGAAAGTGTCCCTTAACGCGCCCCTTACACGGTACATTCCATCCTTCTCCATGGCCGTTCCCGGATACCGCTACGGGCTTATCACCGTCAAGGACCTCCTGAACCACTCCGCAGGGTTCCCCGGCGGTGATTATCGCAACAGCGAGACCGCCTCCCCTGTGCCGGGCTATTCCGCCCAGGTGATGGAAACCCTCAAGGACCAGCGCCTGAAGCACCCGCCCGGCTTCATGAATGTCTACTGCAACGACTGTTTTACCCTGGTCGAACAGCTCGTCCTCGCCGTTACGGGCAAGACGTACGACCGGTTCTTGGAGGACGATATTTTTGCCCCCCTCGGCATGACTCACAGCCGTTACCCCACCGATTACTTCACCGACGGCACCTTCGCGAACAGGTATTCCGGCGACACACGGCTTCCCCAGCTCTTTCTCAACGCCTTCGGTTCCGCAGGGCTCTATGCCACCCCCACGGATATGGCAAAGGTGGCCATGATGCTTATGAGAGAAGGCAAAATGGGCGGGACACAGTTCCTCTCAAAGGGCTCGGTCCGCCAGATGACCACGGACCAGACGACCTCGGATTTCAACCCCGTCAAGTCCTATGGCTGGAGTTACGGCCTCGGCCTGGATGCGGTTCACCAGCCGGGATTGAAAGCAGTTCATAAACCGGGTTGGGCAAAAGCAGGGGATACCACCCTTTACGCCTCGGAGATCATCCTCGTCCCCTCCGAAGGGTTGGCCGCAGTGGTCATGGGGGCTTCCGGCGCCTTCGGTTCGGATTCGGCCAAAATCATTGCCGAGAGGATATTACTTCGGGCCCTTGTGGAAAAGGGACGGATTCCGGCCATGCCCACGCCCTTAAGCCTCTCCCCCCTCCCGGTGAAGAAGCCCTCCGCAAGGCTCCTTGCAGCCATGAGCGGCTATTACGCGAGAAGCGGGGCCCTGTATAGGGTTGAGCCCGGGACGGACGACTCCCTTACCATCAGGGTATGGAACACGGGCGGGCAAGACTGGCAGGAATGGAAAAGCGCCCTCAAACTCCGTAACGACGGCCGCTTCGCGAGCGACGCCGACCCTGCCACCGCCTTTTCGTGCAAGACCGCAAAGGGGCGGCAGTACCTTGTGATGCGCTCCCTGCAGGGGTACAGCCATTACCAGGACGACTCCCTTTACGCCCAGAAGGTTGCAGGTGAAGGAGCCTTGCCCGCTCCATGGTCTGCCAGGATCGGACGCACATGGCTCATGACCAACGATAACCCCGAAGGCCCCCTCTGGAAGATCCCCGCCATGCGTTTGCGCACCGTGGATAACATGCTCTTCGCCGATTGTGTTCTGGGGTTCCAGGTCGTGGACCCCCATGTCAGCGACACACGGGCGGGTATGGTTCTCCTCATTCCCCAGGAGGCGGGCAGAGACCTTAACGACGTGGTTATCGACAGCAGGTCGGGAGAGGAATGGATACGCTACGGAAGCTACCTTTTCCGCCCTCTGGAGACGGTGACAGCCTTGAGCGACGGGGACAACACGGTCACCATCGACGCGGACGGGCTTGCGCAGTGGCGCTCCCTCAACGTGGAAACATCGAAGAGACTGAATATCGTCACGAACGGACGATGGCGGATCTACGACAGCGACCTCACGCAGGTAGACACGGGGGACGGCGCAAAGGCCGTGACCTTTGCCGCAGGCCGGTATTACCTGATCTTTCACTCCGACGCCCTGGTCAGCCCTTCCGGCCTCACTGCGTTACAAACCATGATCGACAGGTCCGTGTCGGACGACGGCGTGCCCGGCGCCATCCTTGCCATCCGCAGGCCGGAGGGTACATGGGTAGGTGCGGCAGGAAAGGCGAGCCTCGCCTCGGGAGCGGCCATGACCCCCGACATGCAGGTCAGGCTTGCGAGCGTAACGAAATCCCTTACCTCCATCCTCGTCATGAAGCTCGTGGAGGCGAATATCCTGAGCCTCGACGACACGGTCGAGAAGTGGCTCCCCGGCCTCATTCCGGACGGCTCCTTGATGACCGTGAAAATGCTCCTCTCCCACAAGGCGGGCGTCTACAATGTAACGGAGTTGACGCCTTTCTGGCTCAAGCTTCTTGAGAACCCCGGGAAAACCTGGGAGTCCTCCGAGATCCTGGACATGGTCCGCAGCCTGACCCCCAGGTTCACCCCGGGCACCGACTTTTCCTACACCAATACGGGCTACTATGTCCTGGGCATGATCGTGGAGGCGGCCACGGGAAAGACCCTGTCGGAAGAGAGTGAGAACCGGGTCTTCGCGCCTCACGGACTGACCCGGACCCGCCTCGCCCGCAACGGTTTCATGGACGAGCCCCGAAGTCACGGACATACATGGCTGCCCACCACGGAGACAGTGGTGGACAACACGGACTGGAACCTGTCCTGGGACTGGACGGCAGGGGCCGCGGTTTCAACCGGCACGGACATGCTGAACCTCGCGACCGCCCTCTTTTCGGGCGCCATCGTAAGCCCGGTGACCCTGGAGCTTATGACCACGCCCTCAGAGCCGGGCGGGTACGGCCTGGGAATCGGCAAGACCACGGATACGAGCGTATTCAACGCCACTCTCATCGGCCACACCGGTGAAAACCCCGGCACGGTGTCTTATTGGTATCACTTTCCGGACTATGATACGACCATATTCCTCGCCGTCAACAGGAGCGATACCAGGATCAGCGCAGAGACGAAGGTCCCGGTCGAGGCGAGCGTGATAGCCAGCCGTATTTTCAGGAACGCATGGGCCCTCGTCCGTCCCTGAGGGTCCTTTTCTCCAGGGCGCGGCCTCTCCACCCGGGCAATCGTTACGTCTTCCCGGTCAAAGCGTGGGCGGGCATGGTCCTGTTTGATGACAGGGCGGCTCCCGCGTTGGTGATGGCGATGATACCCGCAGCGACCTCGGCCGGGAAGGTGGCGACCGTTTTCGCGCACGCCCTCTCGGGACTCATGCCCGCGGCCATGAGGTCATAGACGGCCCTCGCCGTCATGCGCCTCACCATTTCTTCCCCGAGGCCCGTCACCCCTACCGCCCCTGCGGGACCTGCGTAGAACCCGCACCCTATCATGGCCGTGTCCCCCACCCTCCCGAGAAGCATGGGCGACGCCCCTCCCGTCGAGCTTGCCACGGCGAAGAAGCCTCTCCTGTCCATAGCAACCGCCCCCACGGTGTCGCAGAGAAAGGAATCCCCAGGGACGGTATCGAAATTCCAGAGCTCTGCCGCATCATGACCCTTCCAGTGGGGGTATTCATCTTCCCATTGCCCTGCCCCCATGATCTTTCTGATCCTCTCGTACCGGGAGCGCACCGCATCGGGAATGGGCCCCACGGCCTCGAAGCCCTCCTTTGCCGCGAAATTGGCCGCTCCCTTGCCCGAGAGGGCCACATGGGGCGTGGTCGTGACCGCCCGCGCCACGAGAACGGGGTTTTTGATCCCCTCCATGGAGATTACTACGCCCACGTTCCCGCGGGAGTCCATCACCGCCGCATCCATTTCTCGGGTCACGCCGTCAAGACGGAGTACGGACCCCTTGCCCGCGTTAAATCTCCCGTCGTCCTCCATGATGCGGACCGCCCCGGTTACCGCGTCGAGGGCCGTGGCCCTGTCTTTGAGCATGGCAAACCCGAAGGCGCAGGCCCTCTCGCAGCCCTCCGTCAATATGTCCGGCGCGCCCGCGCCCCCATGCACCACGATCCCATACTCTATCATAGTCCCCTCCCTGTCGGTTGCCCGCGTGATATAAATGTTCTACATTCTCGCCGCATCCTTTTCAAGTGCTTCGGGGCGCGGACGCCGCGGTCCGCTCCGGTCCGGCGTCGGCGGATATTTTTCATTTTTTAAATTGCCTTTACATAATTCGAAGTATTTTTCAACCCTTCCCGCGGAGAAGTATGGGGGCGCATCGCTAATACGCGGAAATGGCTCACTATTCTTCCTCCGTATTCATGGCATATGATTTGCGAAGATATCAGTAAAAGCGGTTGCACCTGATTACCGGAAACCCCTTCAAAAAAGGGCATCTTTTCTTTTTGTGGTTGGCCATGAGAATAAAGAATTCTGCCGAAGTGCAATACCTGGCGGACACGGGAATAGAGAAGGGCTATTTCGCGTCCGGCGAGATCAACAGGCTTTTCCACCACGATATCTTTCCCTCTGAAGACACCTATGATCTGCTTTCCGAACCACTCGACGTATCCGTAATAATGCGGGAGAAGGCTGATCTGCCCGAGGAGGGCTGGGACGAGCCCGGCAGGAATCCTCCCGATCAGCCGGATAACCTCATGTGGTCCTACCTGAAGGATATGGGGCGCCTATCGTGCCTTACCCTTGAAGAGGAGCGGGACATAGCGAAGAAGATAGAGGAACGGGAGAGGACGGCAAGGAACATCCTCTTCGACCTGCCCCAGGCCGTCCATGAACTCGTCAAGATACGGTCCCGATTGGAAGAAGGGACCATGGACGCGGAAGATGTGGTCGATACCATCGATACGGCGGACTGCACCCAGGAAGACAGGGAGAGGTTGACCGGGAAAGCTGTGGCCCTCATCGATACCATCGAAAATCTCCACCGCATGAAAGAGGAAATGAGGGCCGCCCCCGTGGATGGGTTACAGGGGAAACGCCACGAGAACGCACTCCGGGCAATCGACCGTGAGGCGGAAGAGGCTTTCCTCAACCTCAGGCTGAGCAGAAAGATTTTCGATGTTATCATCGGGAGGATCGTGGAACGGATGAAATCCACGGAGCGGTCCGGGGCCGTCAGGGAGAGGTTGAAGGAGCTCATAGAGATTGACAAGGAACTGAAACTTTTCAAGAACAGGCTCATTCAGGCAAACCTGAGACTCGTCATCAGCGTCGCCAAGAGGCACATAAACAAAGGGCTGTCACTTCTCGACCTTATTCAGGAGGGAAATATAGGCCTCATGCGGGCCGCGGATAAGTACGATTACCAGAAGGGTTGCAAGTTTTCCACCTATGCCACGTGGTGGATCAGGCTGGGCATGACCAGGGCGATTGCCGATAACACGCGGACCATCAGGATACCGGTCCACGTATATGAAACCATGAACAGGATAAGCAGGGTCCGTATGCTCCTCGTTCAGGAACTGGGGAGGGAGCCGAACCTCGTGGAGATTGCCCTGAAGACCGGCCTTCCCGTGGAGAAAGTCAGGAACACCATAAAAATCTCCCATGATACGGCAAGGACGGTGTCCATTGAAACGCCGGTCGGCGATGAAGAGTCCACCCTCGCCGACTTTATCGCGGATTCTGAAGCCCCCTCTCCTTTTATGGAACTCGCGGGCCGGTGTCTCAGGGAAGAGGTGAAGAAGGTCTTGTCCACCCTTACCCCGAAAGAGGAAAAGATCATAAGGATGAGGCTCGGCATAGGCGAAAACACCGACCATACCCTGGAGGAGGTGGGCGATATCTTCGGACTTACCCGCGAGCGAATCCGTCAGATCGAGGTCAAGGCCCTGAAGAAGTTGAAACACCCCTCGAGGAAGTCGCTGCTGGAAAGCTTTCAGTACTGAGTACCCCCAAACCGCCCCGGACACCATGCCTTATAGACCCCTCCCCCCGGGGCCGACGGTGACCGGCCGGGGAAGTTTTTCCTTGAAATAAGGCCGGAATTGATGGAAAATGGATGAAGGGCGCGAAGACGGGAAAAGGGGTCCCTTGCGGAAGACCGTTCGCAGGAATGGGGCCCGGTCGCCGATCTATGAGCACGGAGGTGTTATGGACATATTTATCGAGTACTGCATGTCGTGAAATTTCCTTCCCCAGGCTTCCCGGGTGGAAGCCGAAGTAAAAGCAAAATATCCCCAGTCGAATATCAAACTGATGGAGAGCAGCGGCGGCGTCTTCGACGTGAAATGTGACGGCACGCTGATCTACTCCAAACACCGGATCGAAGGGCACCGTTTCCCCGTGGAAGGTGAGATTACGGAGTTGATCGAAGGGAACAAAGGCTGACGCTTCAGGTAAGGGTGCAAGAAGAGGAGAAGAAGGGAGGACGGTTCAGTAACGCCGAGGGCCTGTCTCTCCTTTTGAACAACGGCCTCGGTCCGTTTTGGTCCGTAATGTCCCTCAAGAAGATGAGCGTCCGGTAGCCTTAGGGTTGTAAAGCCTCACCTGTTGAGGAGAGTTCCCGCGACATCGGGATTGAGAGCGGCGCTTTATTGAATCCGGCCTCTCATGAGTGTTAAATCTCATGCCAACATTCCGTCGCTCTCGCGGCGTTTCACTTCGTTCCTCATACCCATGTGCGAAAAATAGTATAACCAGAGAACGTTTGCCTTGAAATGAGCGTCAAAGTAAGTGAAAATAGTCCAAAGGGTTGAAAACAGGTTAAATGCGGAAATATGTCCGTGGGAAGAAAACTCCGCCGCGGCGACGGGGCATATTGATGGGGTAGATATTGAGGCGTGTAGAATTGACTTTGTTCCTTATCGCGGCATTCCGACAAACGATAATCCAGACTTTTCTCCGGTTAAGGAACCTTCGGACCCAGGCCTCCGTGGAGGAGAAATCCGACAGGACATTATTCACACGTTCCGACCCGGCATCTTATGGCCTGAGGCGGGCCGCCGCATTATCAATTCACAAACAAAACAGAAGGGGGTGATGAAGCCGTTTCGAAGCGGTCTCGCATGAGGCCTGTTTGCAACGCGATGAGAAGACGAAGAATGAGAGCCGACCGAGGCATCGTCCAAAACCATATGGCGAAATATCGCCGGGGCGCACCCGGCCAGCCGACAGTATTGTGCAATACTTAAACAAAATGGTTTTTCTTTCAAGGAGGTGTTAATGAAGAAGTGTTTACTCATAGCATTATTGACGGCAGTGTGTGTTGGGGCCATACTGACTTCAAGCGCTCAAGCGGGCAGGTTCTACTGGGACGCGTTTCCACCATGGCCAGCCTGCTGGGATACGAGCCTTAACCTTAAGGGTGTCACTTACGGCAACGGCCGGTACGTGGCTGTTGGGGAGATTGGCGCCACCTCTTGCGACATCGAAACCTCCCTAGACGGGATAACATGGACACAAAGGACGTGTCCTACCGGCCCACTAGTGTAGTGTCTCAGTAACGCCTTTACAGCGATTCACTTTTTCAAGTATCTCCTCGGCCTTCCTGGTCCATACGAAGGGTTTGGGGTCTTCGTTGTTGCAGCGAATATATTCTTCGATGGCGGTCACCAGTTCCTGAACGCTTTTGAAGATGCCGCGACGAATTCTCTTTCGTGTGATCTCCCCGAACCAGCGCTCCACCAGGTTAAGCCACGACGAGCTTGTGGGTGTAAAGTGGGGAACGAAACGGGGGTGTTTTTCGAGCCATGCTTTCACATTGGGGTGGGTATGAGTTCCGTAGTTGTCGAGAATCATATGGACATCGAGGCCCTTTGGCACCTGACGGTCTATGGTACGCAGGAACTTAAGAAATTCGGTATTTCTGTGGCGGGGATAGCAGGAGCCTATGACTTTTCCTTCCAGAACATTGAGGGCGGCAAAAAGACAGGTAGTGCCGTTCCTTTTGTAGTCGTGGGTCATCGTGCCGCAGCGCCCCTTCTTCATCGGTAATCCCGGCTGGGTCCGGTCCAGGGCCTGCACCTGGCTTTTCTCATCCACACAGAGTACCACCGCTTTGTCGGGAGGATTGAGATAGACGCCCACCACATCGGTCAGTTTCTCCACGAACTTCTTGTCTCTGGACAGCTTGAAAGTTTCTACCCGATGGGGCTGTAGTCCATGGGCATCCCAGATGCGCTGCACGGTGGCATGGCTCACGCCCTTCTCCTTTGCCATGGTGCGGGTGGACCACTGAGTAGCATCTTTGGGAGTTGTATGGAGCGTGGCTTCCACGATGGTGCGCACTATCTCCGGGTTAAGGCGCCTTGAACTCGGCCCATGGGGTGCGTCCTCCGACAAACCGGAGGGGCCCTGTTCTCTGAAGCGGCCTACCCACAATATCACCGTAGGGCGGGAGGTATTGAGCCTCTTCGCTATGGCGTTATGGGACATCCCTTCTGCCGCGAGCAGGCAGATGCGGGAGCGTAGAACCACCCTTTGGGGAGTCTTCTTTGCTTTGACCCATGTTTCCAATGTCTTTCTCTGCTCTTCCGTCATGTCTAGCGTACTGGCTGGATTCCACATGCACTATGATAGCATAGCCAAGGGTAATTGTAAAGCTATTAGTGAGACAGTACACTAGCGGCGGTCGCATACGGGAACAACACCTATGTGGCGGTGGGGGGAGAGCATCAAGCAGCAATTTCCACGGATGGCGGTATAACATGGATATCGACGTCTTTGGCCATGCCGGTAAATTATCCCAAAGCTATCACGTTCGGCAATGGAATGTTCGTGGTAGTGGGTCTTGCAAGCACCATCGCCACGTCTGTGGATGGGGTGACATGGGAGACCCGCCTCCCGGCTAACCATAACGCTTCGCTTTATGGTGTCACATACGGCAACGCCAAATTTGTGGCGGTGGGGGAAGGCGGCTCGATTATGGTCGCGAACGAGTCTGACTTGAACACCTGGCCATTGGTAAACACATCAACCGATGTTAGGCTACAGGGTGTGGCATTTGATCCGAACGCGGGTTTTATGGCTGTAGGCAATGTGTATTACAAGTCTGTGGACGGGCAGACGTGGACACGCATTGATTCCGAAAATGGAAAAGGGCAGTGGAATGGAAATGGAATTGCCCATGGGTATGACACCTGGGTACGTGCGGGGGGCTTTCTCTTTAGTTCCTATGATCAGGATGGCTTTACTTGGGATACTGACGCTGGGATTGCGACCTTTAATGCCATCACATTCGGTAACAGTTCATTCGTGGCAGTGGGCGGGAGGACGATCGCCCGATCTCTGCCGCTGAGCCTCCTTACGGTCGTCAAGCCGGGCACGGGAACTGGGACAGTCACCGGCCCAGCAGCCTTCTCAGGCTCTCTCTCCGGCGTCAGCTGTGGGAGCACATGCAGCTACTTTTACCTTCCGAATCTGCCTGTCACTCTCACCGCCGTTGCGGACACCTGCTCCTACTTCGCAGGCTGGGCAGAGTGGACAGGGTGCGGCACCAACAGCGGTTGCGCAATAACAATGCCTGCAACCGGCGAAGCGACCGTTACGGCCGCCTTCGAGTCTCTGGGGTGTCTAAACAAGCCGGTGAGGCTGGTGAGTACGGGCCAGGGATACGACACTCTTCAGCAAGCATACGACGTAGCGATAAACGGGGACACCATCAAGGTGCAGAAGGTGGAGCCGTATCTAACGGGCAGTCTGATCGCGGACCGAAATATTGCGGTGATTCTCACCGGAGGGTACAACTACACTTATACCTCCAATGCAGGCTACATGACCACTCTTAAAGGCTCGGTACAGACACTACTCGGCGCTGTAACTGTCGGAAATTTCGCAATAACTAATTGATAAAGGGAGAAATATAATGAAAAGAACTTTCATCGCTTTAATATTGAGCTTATCACTGATCGGCTTAAGCGACTTCAGCCTCCTCGCTGCGGATGGGGACCTTCTTGTAAACGGCAAAGTTGGAATTGGAACAACAGTGCCGGATTTGGCATTGCATGTCAAGGGTCCGTCGTCCGGCATTTCGCTGGAAAGTACCTATGGTACCAATGCTAAATGGTGGATACTGCCGCTAACAAATGATGCCACGAAACTCTTCCGAATCTATGATCCCGAGGCATCAGCGGATAGGTTGGACATTACTTCTTCCGGCAATGTTGGTATCGGAACCTCTACGCCCAGTCAGATACTGTCAATTCAAACAGGAGGCGGAGGGAGTTGGATGTCCGCAGGTGACTCAGTGAACTCGGCAACTCCAAGCCTTTTTGGTTCTTACGGAACAGGTGCGGCGGCCATTTATACTCAGTCAACCTATCCGATCAGTTTCTATACGAATACAGTCGAACGAATGAGAATTGGCGCTACCGGTGGCTTATCATTCGGCCCAACGTACGCAACGACTGACCCGGGGAGCGGCAATGTAATAATAAGCGGTATCGTCGGCATCGGAACAACGAATCCGGTCTACCCGATTGATGTGGTCGGGGATATCCGTCTTACCGGCAACCTTATAGGCGGCTGCTGTGGCAATTCCGACGTTCGTTGGAAAAAAAACATCGAACCTATCGGAACGTGTCAATGAAAATGAGACACTTCCATCAGATATTTAGTGTACCCCGCCATCGCTCGTTGATAATGGCTTATTGATCCAGACGGCGTCAGGCAGTGACGCCGGTTTCGGCATCCTCCCCTTGAACCGTTCCGGATGTTTTTCATACGCAGCCCGCAGTACGTCCGTACGACCTTCAATGATCCTCAACGCTCTTCCATAATGGACGTCCTCGGGGGTGAGAAGACCTATCCCCGAATGGTAATGCTCGGTATTGTACCAGGGGAAGAATGTCTGGCAAAAGGCCCGGGCATCCTCAATGGAGCCGAACCTTTGAGGGAACTCGGGCCGGTACTTCATGGTCTTGAACTGAGATTCGGAATAGGGGTTGTCATTACTGACCGAAGGCCTCGAATGGCTCTTGGTGACCCCGAGATCGGCCATGAGCAGGGCGACGGGTTTCGACGTCATACTCGACCCCCTGTCCGCATGGATCAGGAGCTTACCGGGCTCTATCATTTGCTTCTCGCAGGTCTCCGCGATCAGTTTGCGAGCAAGGGCGGCAAGTTCCCTGTGGGCCACCATCCACCCCACCACATAGCGGCTGTAGATGTCGAGGATCACATAGAGGTAGTAGTAGGTCCATTTTACGGAACCCTTGAGCTTCGTGATATCCCAGCTCCACGCCTCGTTGGGCGCCTTCGCGAGGATCTCCGGTTTTGCGTACCGGGGACGGGAGACCTGCCTCCTCCTTTCTTTCAGCTCACCTTCTTCTTCAAGGATCCGGTACATGGTGCGCACTGAACAGAGATAGCTCTTCTCGTCCAGGAGGGCCGCGTAGATTTCCCGGGGTGCTTTATCGATGAAGCGGTCCGAATGAAGGATATCAAGTACATCGTTCCGTTCCCCGAAGGAGAGGGCCAAGGGAGAGAGACGGTTCAAAGGTTCCTTCTCTTTCGGATGCTGCCACCGGTAAAAGCCCGCACGGGATACGTCGAGGGCGTTGCAGGCAGGGCGGATACCCACTTCATGGGCAAGCGATTGCGTGATGTTCATGACTTCTCCTCGCTCGACCCCTTGAGCAGCTCGGCCACTTTTTTTTGGACCTCGATAATGAGCTCCGCCTGTTTCAGTTTATGGGTGAGCCTCGTGTTCTCCTTTTCCAGTTCGATGGTGCGACGGATAAGGGGATCAGGCTTTTGTGTGACGGGTCCTCTCTTTTTCGGGATGAGGCCCTGGTGAACCTGACGCCGCCATGAGGTGAGGCTCGATGAATAAAGTCCCTCTCTGCGCAGAAGCGCCCCTATCTCACCCTTCCCGGTACAGTTCTCCACCTCCTTGAGGATACGGAGCTTGTACGCCGCGGTGAATTTCCGGCGAACTGCCTTTTCCGGTACTTCCGGATCGGGGACTACCCTTGGTGATGCCATGACTGATTTCTTTTCTTCCACGATCGTTCTTTCCTTCCCGCCCCCAAGAGTCTAAACTATTGGGTGGGAAGTGTCTCACTTATATTGGCACGGAGGGTATGAAGAACGCTATTTCTCTCATTCAGGGGTTGCAGGCCGTAAGGTTTGATTGGAAAGCCGACGAATTCAAGGCCAAACATTTCAGCAGCGGAAGGCAGATAGGTCTTATCGCACAGGACGTAGAGAAGACACTCCCTGAACTTGTCAAAACCGACAAGGAAGGATATAAGATGATATCATATGATAAGCTGACGGCTGTCCTTGTCGAGGTCCTCAAAGAACAGCAGCAGCAAATCAACACCCTGAAGGCAGAGATAGAAAAACTGAAGACCCGTTAATCCTTGTGATAGCTTTGGACGTTTAGCCTACGAAAGGGGAGCGGGCAGCTATGCTTTGCTCCCCTTTCGCGACTTATCTGGAACACGGTCTCTCTGTCGCGAGAAAATCCGCTCCACCAGTTCGGGACCGCATCAGATCGAGGAAACTATATGTGGAAGTGAAACAGGGCGACTGTCGCTGCCCGAATCTTCGCAGGGCCGCCATCCGCGTGCCAGATGTCCGGGAGCGTCCAGGTCTCTGTCCTGGAAAGTCTATTTCCGTGTCGTATCCGGAGGAGAATTCGGGATGTCCGACCGCCCTTCTTAACCCCTTTTCAGGATGTCCGCAAGGCGATGGGCTTCGGGGAAATAATGGTGCAATGCAAGGGCACCGAACACGGCGACTGCGAGGGTAGCGGCGAAAGGTATCCAGGTAGCCCTGAACACGCTGCCCATCCAGTCCTCGTCATCGATCAACCGGGTCTTCTTCACAAGAGACGCCGCAAGAAGCCCTTCAAAGGCCGCCTCGGACAGGATCATGGGGGCCTCGAAAATAACATAGATGGCGCCCCCCAGAATCACCGCTACCACCACCGCCAAAACCACAAGGACCACGATCCCCGTCAGTCCGGCCTTATCTCCCAATGCATCCGTTGCCCCGTCAACGGCGTCGCCGATCACACCCGTGCCTACCGACGCCCCCTCTGCAACGGTGGACGCGGAGTCCCCGACGGCAATCGGCACGACCGGGTCAAAGGAAGCCGAAGCCCCTGCCCCGGAAAACAGTCCTCCTCCGCCGCGAAGAGGAGATGCGCTTTCACCGGGGGAGCCGCCGGAAGACAATGAGGGGCCCGGCAGCCAGTCAACGGCGCTCGATCTGTCCGTCCTTTTGGAGGAGACATAGAGAAGCCATAGCTTGACGCACAGGAAGAAGACGAGGTAAGAGAGCACCACGGTAGCCCCATATCTCAGGGCAAAATTGTTCACCTTCAGGACAAGAAGGAGTTTTGAGATCAGGATCCCGGAAAAGAGGGTGGCGAGGAGGATTACGGTCATGTGGAAACGCAATGCATACCGTCGGCGCAATTCCTTTTGAAACTTCTCTTTCTTTCCCCCAAACATCATCTTCCTCCTCAGGCCTTATGCCCGCCCCCGGAGGTGGGCCCCACGGTTACGGGAAGGAGCCGCCCGCAGGAAACGGGAGGCCCTGCTCACATGTTCAGTAAACATGCTATAGGAACGTCGTCGAAAAGGCAAGTCCTTCCCGGTCGTCCGGGGATGGTCCCGCAAAGGCGGCAGCGGGAACGCAGATATCCTCATGGAATTGACGACAGCATGTCGGCAGGAAAGAGTGGGGCAGGTCCGGTTGGGGGGGGATTGAAACCTGCCCCTGGGGGATTACTCCTTTTTGACGTTTGCCGCAGAGGGGCCTTTCGGGCCGTTCACCACATCAAAGGTCACCTTGTCTCCCTCAGCCAGACTCTTGAAACCGCTATCGGCAATGGCGGAATAGTGCACAAACACGTCCTTCCCGTCCTCTGCCGTAATGAAACCAAAACCCTTTGCATCATTGAACCACTTCACAGTTCCGTTCATATTATACTTACCTCTTTTCAGGATGTCGGAGCCTGCACCGCAAAGACGGGCAGGTTCCTTTATATCTGCAACCTAAGGCGTGTCCGCCCCCCAGTCAAGGGGCGGACGGGGCCAAGGCAAACTTTTCATGGTAGATATGGGTGTCCCGGAAGATTGAAAGGCCCGGTTGTTCCTGGCTGCCTGACGCGAGGAACAACCGGGATGAAGCTGATGAACCGCCGGACACGGCGCGGATTGCCGGCTACCGGCTACCGGGTCTGTCCTGCCGCGGTGACGATCGTCGTTCTGTTCTCCCCGAAGCCTCCCCGGCCATCCCGTCGGTCCTCATTGGGACACCTGACGTGAGGATATGACGGCGACTGGGCGTCACGGAACCACGCGGGCGAGCACCGCATGGCGGATTGGTCGAAGCAGGGATTGAATTGGGGTCTGGCGCAACACCTTGCCCTCTTTTTCATAAGGCCTCCTTTACCTTCACAGGTATCAAATGATGATGAGAGGAGTATCACTTATGATTCCGGTGGCTTGTACGGTGCCTCCTGATAAACGATCTTTAGAGTTACCGCCTTTTCCTCCAGGGAATAGAGGGGTTGGAACGGAATAGCGAGGCGGATCTCGGTCAACAAGGTTTCATATGACCAGGCGGCATTGTGTGAACCGGCGTCATGCCGGCAATTCGAACATGCGGAAAAGACGGCGCATGCCTGCCCGGCCCCCGAGCAGCAATAACAGGCAAGGCCCGCGGCCGCCTTCTGCTTCATGGCGCTGCACTGCGCCATGGGTCCCATAGGGTAGGAAAGGGTAAACATGAAGACTAAAATGATCGACAAGAAAGAGAGTCTTTTCATCTCAAAAAAGCGACCCCGTCATTTTATCCAGTTGATCGGCGTTTATCTCGCCGATAATCTTGAAACTGAGAACGCCGTTCCGGTCGAGCACGTATGTGGTGGGGACGCCCGAAACACCATACCGTCTAGCAGTCGAAAGGCCCGGGTCGAGGAGGATCGGATAGGAAACATTCAGTTTTGCCACATATCTTTCCGCGACCTGCTTGTCCTCGCCCGCATTTATGGAAAAAGCTATGACTCCCCGGTCTTTATTTCTCCTGCAGAATGATTCGAGGATGTACATTTCCTTCACGCAGTACGAGCAGGAGCTGAGCCAGAAATGCAATAGTACGACTTTCCCTTTCAGGTCCGTCGGGATGGCCACGGTTTTCCCATCGAGACTGCTGAGGCGGACATCCGGCAGCCTGTCCCCGACGGTCAGGCTTGCGGCGACCTTTCCCCTGGGAGTGACCGCAACGATGAGGCACACAAGCATCACCCCACCCAGAACCAGGACAAGGGCGGTGGGGAAGCCCCTCTTTCTTCCGGAATAAGCCCGTTTTTTCATATTTTCCCTATAATCATCGACGGGAAGTAAGTCAACGGCCCGGAGAAAAGACGGTTTCTCAGCCTTCGCCGCTCTCCTCGTTGACCGCTGTCTCCTCCCCGGCGCTGCCCCCGACCCACGCCTTCAGGAGGGTGTAAGCTACCGCGAGCACTACGGGGCCGATGAAAAGACCGATAATCCCGAAGGCGAGCAGGCCGCCGATGACCCCGGCAAAGATCATGACGAGAGGCATATCGGCCCCTTTTCTGATGAGAACGGGACGGATAATGTTGTCGAGGGTCACCGCGAGGACCGCAAATACAAGGAGGATTGTCCCCCACAATACCCCGTCATTGGCGTAGACCCAGATCAGGGCGGGAATGAGCACCAGGGTCGGACCCGCCTGGGCCAGACAGAGCATGAACATCACCGCAGTGAGGATCGCCACGGCCGGGACCCCGGTTACGAGAAGACCGATACCCCCGATGGTAGCCTGCATGAGGGCCGTGACCACCACGCCCAGGGCCACGCCCCGGATTGCCTTCTCCGCGAGATACATAACCTCCACCCCGTGCCGCCCTGCCAGGCGGCGGGCAAAATTACGGATACCCAAGGATGCCGTCTCACCTCTGGCGTAGAATATGGCCGCAATAATCACCGTCAAAAAGAACTGAAGTACCACCATCCCCACACTGCCTGCCCGGGCGATAAACCATTTGATGGTCTCCCGGGCATAGGGGGCGAGGTACGTAAACGCCTGCTCCGGGCCCGTGTGGGAAAGCTGTTTCCAAAGGTCCACAAGCTTCGGGCCGGCCAGAGGAACACCCCCGAGCCACCCGGGAGGCGGCGGCGCGGGTAAAGTCGAGAGCGACTTCAACCAGGCAAAACCATCGTCGGCCCCCATGATAATGGCGGTAATGGCGAGGAGAACGGGTATGACGACCACCAGCAGGAGCGCAACCGTCATGATCATCACGGCGAGCCACCGTTTGTTCCTCAGCCGCCCCTGGAGCCTGAGGAGGACGGGCCAGGTAGTCACCACGATCATGCCTGCCCAGACGATCGAGCTGATGAAGGGACGCATAACCCACCCCACGGCGCCGATGAGGACGGCTATGAAAAGGATCTGAAGGGTCGTGCGGGTTACGTCGTGAGACGGCGGAAGCGTTTCCGCAACTGTCTCCTTCGGGACATTGTCGGCATTCACACTGTTATTGTCCATGATTTCTCCTCTTGGCGAAAGACCGCACCTCTACCGCCGTTTTACGGCCATGGGCCCTTCCGGGCAACATGTGTATTATTCTGTTATTGCGCTGCCCCAATGTCAATAGAATTCCGCCGGGACGGGGCAGTGGGAAGATCGGGGAAGGGAAAACCCCTCCGTACTTTAAGGGGGCAATCCCAAACCGGGGTTCTACTCTTCCATGTACTTTTTGTCCGGGCACCTTCAACACGGTAAACTTCACCGCTGACACGGGAGTTACCAGGGTAATAATTATTCGGCCCGGTCCCCGGGACCCGGCTACCGTTCCCGGGAACCGGTCTTTGTGCGGACAATAGACTGGCATACATGGTAATCGACAGGCTCCCGTGTTATAGTATTAATGGGATTAATAGGATTAGATTAAACGTGATTCCCGGAGGCGAAGCGGCAATCCGGGATACAATCAGCCGTCGGTCGGGGAGGACTCATGACGCCACGGTGTGTGTCACATCCCTGTTTTTGTTCCGAAATAACCAGGTGGAGGATATATGCAGTCTGACGATAAGAAGAAGCCCATGGAGGAATTGAAGGACAGATTGCATTCTGTCTTCGGCACAGGGGCTCCGCAGCAAAAAGGAAAAGGGGGCTTGCCGCCCAAAACCCATTTCAGCATCTGGTATTTCCTGATTGCCATGCTTTTGATCATGTACCTGCAACAATACCTTTTCGCCCCCAAGGTGGAAATGATCCCCTACGGCGAGTTCAAGCAGAGCCTCGCCGTAGGAGGTGTGAGCAAATTGGTCATCGGCCCGGATCAGATCACGGGTAAGTTGAAAGGGAAAGATCAGAAACCGGAGAAGGACTTCACCACCGTCCGCGTCGACGATCCCGGTCTGGTCAAGGAGCTTGACGAACGCAAGGTCGGGTACCAGGGACGATACGACAGCAAGTTCCTGAGCGGCATCCTTACCTGGATACTTCCCATAGGGATTATGCTCCTCGTCTGGCGGTTCGCCATGAAGAAGATGGGGCCCGGCATGGGGGTCATGTCTTTCGGCAAAAGCAAGGCCAAGCTTTTTGCGGAAAGTGAGACCAAGGTCACTTTCGCTGATGTGGCGGGAATCGACGAAGCTAAGGAAGAACTACAGGAAGTGGTGGAATTCTTACGAAATCCGGGGAAATTTCAGAAGCTTGGCGGGAGAATCCCCAAAGGAGTGCTCCTCGTGGGTCCCCCGGGAACAGGAAAGACCCTGCTCGCCAAGGCCGTTGCAGGGGAGGCGAAAGTGCCTTTTTTCAGCATCAGCGGGTCCGAATTCGTGGAAATGTTCGTGGGCGTCGGGGCATCCCGTGTCCGCGACCTCTTTTCCCAGGCCACGGGGCAGGCCCCGTGCATCGTTTTCATCGATGAACTCGATGCGTTGGGCAAAGCCCGGGGGATGAATGTCTTCGGAGGAAACGACGAGCGGGAACAGACCCTGAACCAACTCCTCGTGGAAATGGACGGCTTCGAATCGAACAAAGGGGTCATCATCATGGCCGCCACCAACCGGCCGGAGATCCTCGACCCGGCCCTGCTCAGGCCCGGAAGGTTCGACCGGCAGGTCCTGGTTGACCGCCCCGACATAAACGGGAGGGAGGCAATCCTTCGCATACACTCCGTGAACGTCACCCTGGGACCCGATGTGGACCTTCGGAAGATCGCCGCCCTCACCCCGGGCTTTGTGGGGGCCGATCTCGCCAACCTCGTAAACGAGGCCGCCCTGCTCGCAGCCCGAAAAAGCAAGGAAACGGTCGGGCCAAAGGAGTTCGATGAGGCTGTGGACCGGGTAGTGGGCGGACTGGAAAAGAGAAACCGGGTGATGAACCCCCAGGAGAAGGAGATCGTGGCCTTTCACGAGTCGGGTCACGCAATTGTGGCCGAATCCGTGGGACATGCCGACCCGGTACACAAGATATCGATCATCCCCCGGGGCATTGCGGCCCTCGGCTACACCCAGCAGCAACCCACGGAAGACCGTTACCTCCTCACCCGCACCGAACTGCTCGACCGGCTTGCCGTCTTCCTGGGAGGGAGGGTGGCGGAAGAACTGGTCTTCAGCGAAATATCGACGGGCGCCCAGAATGACCTGCAGCGCGCAACGGATATCGCCCGGTCCATGGTCACGGAATACGGCATGAGCGACCGCCTGGGTCTCGTTACCTACGAGCCGTCTCACCGGCCCATGTTCCCTCCCGAAGGGTACGCCTCAAATAAGACCTATAGTGAAACAAGGGCTACCCAGATTGACGAGGAGATCTCCCGGATGGTCGAAGAAGCCCATAAGAGGGTGCAGAAGATCCTCACGGATCGCAGAAAAATCCTCGATGACCTGGCCCACCTCCTGTCAAAAAATGAAATCGTGCAGGGCGAAGAGTTGAGGATGATGCTATCCGCATTCACCGCCGCCTGAAAAGTGCCTTGTCCGCCCGGGGGGGGGCACCCCCGGCGGACAAGGCACTCCGGCCGGGCAATGCCTTCGGGGGCGTCCCGGTCCGGCCAGTTTCCCCTCCGGCTCACCCTAAGCATCCGCTACACCGCTGTTGTAAAAGACCTCTGCCTTCCCGCGGTCGGCGCCGCCCCTCAGCACCGTGCCGTTCCGATCACTTCCTCGCAGGGTATGACGATCCGGTCCTCTCCCGAGCGAAAATGCTCCGCAGTTTTCATGACGGTCACTCTTATTTTCGACGCGACTTCCTCCGGTATGCCGGTGAGCAACATCTGGAGACGGCCGCTTATGCCCACCACCCTCTCCCAGTATTCCTCCGCGCTCTTCACTTCGAGAGCAACGGTCGTCCTCCTCGTCGTGATGTCTCGAAAACCGGCGTCGGAAAGGGCCTTTTCGAGGACCCCCTCCGCCCCGAAGTCGAACCACATGGGCGCGCCGGGCACTGCGGCCGCGGGCCACAGGTCCCTCACGGTCTTCGCAACTATGCCTATCGTAAGGGCGCGGTCGGGCGTGCTCCACACGGAAAGGGCCAGCCAGCCTCCGTCCTTCCTGAGGACACGCTGCATCTCCAAAAGGGCCTTTGTCCGGTCCGTGGTATGCACGAGCCCGTGGTTACACAGGACCACGTCGAAGGAGTCGTCGGCAAAGGGCAGGGCCTCTGCATCCCCTTCCTGGAAAACGACGTTCGTGAGACCTCTCTCCCCGGCCTTCTTTCGTGCCAGCTCCACCATTCCCGGCGCAAGGTCCACTCCCGTCACGGTCCCGCCAGGGGCCACAAGGCGCGCTGCCATGAGGGCCGGGATGCCCGGGCCGCAGGCGACGTCGAGGACGTGCCTACCGGGCGCGAGTTGAGCGCCCTCGAGGAGCGGCGTCGCGCACATTTCGAAAACCCCGCTTCCGAACCTTTCATAATCGGACGCGGTCATACTGTAAACACGGCTCTCAATGATCTTGTATTGTGCAGGATCGAATGTGGTCATCGCGCTGCCTCCCCTTTTTTCCATAATGTATACCGGGCATGAAGCGCATGACAATCACCCGAATGGGTGATAGGGCTACAATTATATGAGGTTACGGGATGCCCACACCGCCGCCTGGGTCCGGTCGGTAACGCCCAGCTTTGAAAAGATATTCCGCACGTGGGTCTTCACCGTGTCGGGGCTGATGTCGAGAACGCGGGCCGTCTCCTTGTTGGAAAAACCCCGTGCCATGAGCTTCAGGACCTCCTCTTCACGGGGGGTGAGGGTAATCTGCCCGCCGGCATCCGCCTCCCTTCCGCCTTCCCCGGCCCCTGCCGCGTTCAGGTCCCGGAGCGCCTCTTCGAGGGATTCCACATACCGCCTGCGCTGGTTCTCATCCTTTTTCTTGTCGTCGATGGGTATCAGGATTTCAAAAATGTGCTTGACGAGCCCCTGGGCGTCGAAGACGGGGTAGGCCCGGACTTCCGCATGCCGCCGCTCCTTGTTGGGAAGGTCGAGCCACCGCTCCATGACGCAAGGCTTTCCCGTGTCGGAAACGATCTTCAAAAGGCAGACCGGACAAGGGGTGTCCCGCCTGCGCCACACCTCGTAGCAGGGTTTTCCGATCATCCGGTCCAGGGGCTGTTCGACCTTTTCGGCCATAAGCCTGTTTGCCCAGAGGACCGTGTAGTCCTTGTTGAGGAGGTTGACGGCGATATCGGGGGCGTTCTCGAAGACCGCTTTGAAAAGATTCAATGAAGTGTCAAAAGAAAGAGTGCCCTCTCCCATCGTTCCCCCCTTCCTCTCACCGGTTTCCTATCCTGCCCGCCCATGGGCGATGCAATTCCTGCTCAGGTCCTGCTCATTTCTTCCTTTCCCGTGCCATAAGTTCGATCTCGGAGGCAAGTTTCGCTTCGCACTCCGGACAAATGCCGTGGGAAAACATGACGCCCGAATGATTGCTTATGTATGATTCGATCTGCTCCCAGTAATTCGTGTCGTTTCGTATCTTCTTGCAATAGGAACAAATAGGGAGGAAACCCCGCAGTTGTTTGATCTCAGCACTCCGGGCCTTCTCCAAAGCCTCCTGGGCTTCAATCCTTTCAGTCACATCGACGCAACTGCCGATATAGCCCTGAAACCTGCCTTCACTGTCGGAGTAAGGCACGCCCCTGTCGAAAATCCAGCGGTAAGCCCCGTCATGCCGGCGAAGCCTGTAGATCATTTCGAAGATCTCCCTCGCAGCGAAATGTTCCGTGTATATCTTCAGGCATTGATCGAGGTCATCGGGATGGACCCCTTCCACCCAGCCGTTGCAGGTCTCCTGTTCCATTGTTCGCCCTGTAAAGGCCAGCCATGTCTCATTGAAGTAGTTACACTCCATCGTAACGGAGGAGCGCCAGATCATGATGGGCGCCTTTTCGACAAGTTGCCTGTATTCCTCATAACTAAGTTCCTCTTTCACCGCCGCCTGCCTTGACCAAGTCTTATGGGCCGCCTGCCTGCCCTCGTCCGCCCTCCGGTTTCATCATAGCATCTCAGCCGCGCCGATTCAAGACGCCCCGGTAACGGGCAAGGCTACCGGGATTTGTCCTTCCCGGTCAGCACCCTTTCGCTCACGGTTTCCAGGCCTTCGTTCCTGACGCCCACGGGGAAGAGGGCTACGAGGATCATGCAGATGAAGCAGGGGATGGAAAAGACCACAAAGAACAGGCTGAAGCTGAACCCCGCCGTCTGCACGAGGCCTCCTATGATGGGCCCTATGATGGAGCCCAGCCTCCCCACCGCGTACGCCCATCCGGCCCCGGTGGAACGGAAGCGGGTGGGATAGATTTCACCGGCCACCACGTGGAGCGCCGCGGGGACGCCCACCATGAAGACGCCTGTCGCCGCCCCCGCCATATAGAGGGACGCGGCGGAGGTGACAAAGCCGAAGAGTATCACCGACAACCCTCCCACGAAAAAGCAGAAGCAGAGTCCCAGTTTCCGTCCGAAGGCGTCCATGAGGCAGCCGAGGAGCACTCCGCCCACTGCGGCCCCGAAGGCCTGCACAATGCCGTAGCTGTAGCTTTTCACCAGGGACAGCCCCGTATTGGCGAGAAGCGACGGGAGCCAGGTGGAGAGTCCGTAAAGGGCCAGCATATTAAAGAGGTAAACGCCCCATATGAGGAGGGTCATAGTCCTGATGCCGGGCCGGAAAAGCTCTTTAAACCCCACATTGGCGAGGGTCCCCGACTGGGCGAAGCTGTCGTGGGTCCACGTGCAGGGCTCGAAGCAGGCCGCCCTCTCAACCTTTTGCAGTTCATCGATAGCCTCGGGATAGCGCTTCTTTCCCGCGAGAAAACGGACGGACTCCGGCAGGGTCGCCCTTATTACAGGGAGGAGAAAGAGGGGCAGTACCCCGATGAGGAATACGGCGCGCCACCCGAAACGGGGCACCACGGCCATGGAAACGAGGCCCGCCACTACCCATCCCACGGTAAAGCCGCCCCCTACCACGGTGAGAAACCTCGCCCTGATCCTCGAGGGAGCGAACTCGCCCAGGAGGGTTACGGTGAGGGGAATGGCCCCGCCGATACCCAGACCCGACAGGAATCGGAGGACGCAGAATACCTTGAAGTCGGGGGCGAAATAGGCGGCCCCGTTGAATACGGAGAATACGGCCACGATAAGCAGGATGGCGTTCTTTCTTCCCAGGCGGTCCGACACCATGCCGAGACCGGCCGCGCCTATCATGAGACCCAGGAAGCCGTAGGATATCATGGTCCCCGCTTCCAGGGGCGTAAGGTGCCACTCTTTGAGCGCAAGGGGCAGGATGTAGGCGATAATCTGGGAACTGTATCCCGCGAAGATGGTTATCAACGTGCCGAGCACGAGGAGGCGCCCGTGGAACCGGCTGAATTTCAGGTTATCGAGCCATTCAAAAGCGCAGACCGGCCCATCTTTTGCCCGCATAGCCGCGGCTCCCCGCCCCTACTCGCCCGCCCCTTGACCGGACCCGGCTATGCTGGTGAAGACGGCGGTGACGGTATAGGCCTTCTCCATGGGAATGGTACAGCCTCCTGTCCCCGGACAGAGGGTGGCGGGTTTCCAGCCGGAGAAGACGGAGCCTGTATCGGCGGTTGGGTGAAGGGTGACGGAACTGTGGAGAGGGAAGAGCCCGGAAGCGCTCTTGCAGGTCGAGCCGCAGTCAATGCCGACGGGGCTGCTATCGACCGTCCCGGAGCCGCCTTTGACCGCCTGTTTCTTCACGGTCAGTTTCTGAGGCCCCACGAAGACGGCCTGGATGGATTTCGCCTTGTCGGTGACGACCGTGCAATCTCCTGTCCCCGGACAGAGGGTGGCGGGTTTCCAGCCGGAGAAGACGGAGCCTGTATCGGCGGTTGGGTGAAGGGTGACCGAAGTCTGGAAGGAGTAAGGCCAGACGGCCTTGGCGCAGCCCGTGCCGCAGTCTATGCCGACGGGCGAGCTTACCACTCTCCCGTCGCCTTTATCCTTGTTCTGCTTCGATACGGTCAGTTTCTGAGGCCCCACGAAGACGGCCTGGATGGATTTCGCTTTATCCATAACCACCGGACAATCCCCTGTCCCCGGACAGAGGGTGGCGGGTTTCCAGCCGGAGAAGACGGAGCCTGTCTTTGCCGTGGCGGAAAGGGTCACAGGAGTATCCCTGTAATATGAGTTCTTGCATGTCGCGCCGCCGGGCCCGCAATTGACGGTCTGGTCGTGGCTCTGTATCGTTCCGTCTCCCCCGTTCACTTTGGACCTCGACACGGTAAGGACGACCCGTTTCGTCGTGCTCGGGACAAAGGTCGCACGGACCGTGAGGTCTCCGGTGACCGTGACCTTGCATGACGAGAGCGTGCCCTCGCATGCCCCCGACCAGTAATCGAAGGCGTAACCGCTTCCCGTGCTCGCCGTGAGGGTAACCTCCTGACCGCACGCGAAGCTGTGGCTCGCCGTGATGCAGCCGTCCCCGCAGGAGATGCCTGCCGGGTCGCTCGCGACGGTTCCCATGCCGCTCCCCGCCTTTGTCACGGTCAGGCTGCACGGGGGGAAAGTGGTAAAGTATGGAGCGTTTTGAGCCTTGTAGGCAACCAGGGTGTTTTTCGCGTTGGTGTTATACGCGAGGGCAAGGTCCCTCTGCACGGAAGGATTCACTATGGAAAACGAGGCGCCGTAGTTGGTTCCGTCGCTGTTCACTTCCTGGCCGTATATCCCCCCGCTATACCATGCCGTGAAGAACCTTCCGTTGCCGCTCTGATAAACCACGTCATTGGCAAAATCAACGGTCCAGGAAGGGACAATCACCTGATACGAACCGTTTAAGGTGCCGTCTGCGTTTACCAACTGACCCCACAGCTGATGGCCCGTGCCGCCGTAGACTTCCCAGATTACGAGAAACCTGGAGTTTACGGGGTCAAAAGCGATTGCGGGCGGGTAGAGATAGGCGCTCGAATCAAGGATCGTGAAGGGGCTCTTGAACACGGCCATATCGTCCGTTATGATGGTCCCCACCATGCTCATGGGAGGGTAAGAACCACCATGGGTGAGGGCGGCGATAAGGAAGCGATGGTTGACGCTGTCATAGGCTATACCGGGAGTCTCCGCATAGCTTGCCCCGGGAATAGCAGTAAAACTCTCTCCGTACAATGCCCCGTCGCCGTCTACAAACCGGCCCATCACGTTTATGGGCGATCCCTGTCCGAACACCACCAGGTATCTGCCGCTTGAAGGAGAGTATGCAATCTTGACGGTGGTCTGGTTGTCCGTGCTGTCCGTAATGGCTATCTCATCACCTGCAAGGGAGCCGTCGGATGACAGGATCCTCCCCCTTACGACGAAATCTCCCACACCCGCGTTATATTCGGTCCAGGCCACGAGAAACCTGTCAAGCACCGTGTCATAGGCAACCGCGGGGTTGCTCGCGGAGGTGCTGGTTGTCACCTTAACGGCGCTTCCCACCGGGGTCGAGGAGGCGTCCACAAGACGGCACTCTATGCCGGTGTATTGCGTCTCCGAAGGGTCCAGGAGATTGTATGCAGTCATGTACTGGTTATTTTTCGAGCCATACGAAGAAGCCATCGTATTGTAATAGGCATGAACCACCGGGACGAACGCGGCGAAGACCATGAACAGCGCCATAACTGCAAGAATCCTGTATATTCTCCTCATAAACCCTCCCTTTCCTTTTCTCCTTCATCCCAAAATGATTCTACGAAATCCGACTAAGCTTGTAAACAACTTTTGGGGTCAGGGTTTAAAAGTGGGGGGAAACCTGCTATAATAGGTGGTCCTTCGGGGCAGGAAAGAAGATGAAAGACCATGGCGACGCCCATATGACCGACGATACCTTACACGACCGGGGATACTCCGTCTGGTTCGTGCTGGTGGTCGCGGTGTTCGTCACGTGCCTTATGACCGCGAATATTATCGCCGCAAAACTGATCTCCGTCTTCGGCATGGTCCTGCCCGCGGCCATCGTCATATTCCCCCTGAGCTACGTCTTCGGCGACGTGCTCACCGAGGTGTACGGGTACCGCAGGGCGAGGCGGGTGATCTGGCTCGGCTTCCTCTGCAACCTCATCCTCGTGGCCGCCGTATGGGTGAGCGGCATGCTGCCTCCCGCGCCCTTCTGGGACGGACAGGCCGCATATGAGCGCATCCTCGGCTGTACCCCGCGCATTCTCGGGGCGTCCTTCGTCGCGTACCTCGTGGGGGAATTCGCCAATTCCCTCGTTCTCGCAAAGATGAAAATCGCCACCAAAGGCCGCTGGCTCTGGATGCGGACCATCGGGTCCACTGTCGTGGGAGAAGGACTCGATTCCCTCGTCTTCATGACCCTCGCCTTCCTGGGACACATGCCCGGCCCTGTGCTCGCCTCCGCCATAATGAGCCAGTGGTTGGTAAAATCGATCTATGAGGCGGCCATCACACCCATTACCTATAAGGTCGTCTATTTCCTGAAAGAGAAGGAAGGTATCGATACGTACGACTACGATACCCGCTTCAACCCCCTTCTCCTTACCGAATAGGAGGACTTTATGGACGCCACCCTCGGCAAAGCCGCACAATGCCTCGTGATCCTGAGCGGAGGACAGGACTCAACCACCTGCCTCTATTGGGCTAAAGAACATTTCAAAGAGGTTTATACCCTCGCCTTCGATTATGGGCAGCGCCACCTGGTGGAGCTCAAATCGGCAGAGGCCGTCGCCCGTCTCGCCGGCGTAAAGGACCACGATACCGTCAACATCAGGGGAATGATGGAAAGCACCAGTCCCCTTATCGATACGACCCGTCCCGTGGGCACCTATGGAGGCGTCGGGGAGCTTCCCGGCGGCATCGAGCCCACATTCATCCCCTGCCGGAATATCCTTTTCCTCACCATCGCCGCGAACCGCGCCGTGGTGAAGGGCATAAAGGACCTCGTCATAGGCGTGTCCGCCGTCGATTACGGAGGTTACCCCGACTGCCGTCCCGGGTTCATCAGGGGCATGCAGGAATCGTTAAGGGAAGGTCTCGAAATGGATATCACCATCCACGCCCCCCTCATCACCCTGAGCAAGAAGGATGCGGTCCTTCTGGCCCTCACCCTGCCCGGGTGCATGGACGCATTGGCTCTGAGCCATACCTGCTACCAGGGCTCCCGCCCGCCGTGCGGCAAGTGCCACGCGTGCCTCCTCCGGGCGAAGGGCTTTCAGGAAGCGGGAGTGGAGGACCCCTTGATACGGTCCTTCAACAAGGCGTAAAGATCATCCGCAGCCCGGTCCCGGTCGAGGGAACCGTCATTCATGCCTTTCTCGTAAAGGGCGACGAATTCCCCGAGAGAGCCTTCAGCCTTCGCCCAGGCCCAGAGCTTGGTGAAATCCTCCGGAATGGAGAAATCGTTGCTTCCGAGGATAAAATTATGGCACTTTTCACAGACATAGGCTATGAGCGAATAGGTCATGAGCGGCTTTTCAGGGTCATAGACATGCCAGCACGCGCCCATCGCCTCCGTAAGAAATCTGTCCCGTTGTTCCTTCAATCAGAGCCTCCTTCGTATCAAAAATCCTTGTAAACCCCAGGCGTGTCCGGCCCTTTCAGGTGGCACGTATCGTTGATGTAATGGAATACGTTCCCGTTGCCCTTTACCTCCACGAGGGTTATGGAACAAGGGTCGCACCTCATGGTCCAGAAAAGGTTGTCCGGTGCTCCAAGAAGAGCGAGGGTAAGCACCTTGCAGACGACCCTGTGGCTCACGATGACCAGATCGCCCTCCGTTGCCGCCATGGCGCTCTTAAGCCCCTTCCTGATCCTCCCCCTCACCTCACGGAGTGTCTCGCCCCCTTGGAGGCGCAGCTTCTGGGGCGCTTTTTCCCATGTCTCGTATGCCTCCGGCAGAAGGCTTCGGGCCTCGTCCACCGTAAGACCCTCCCACACGCCGAAGCTCATGTCGGTGAATTCCTCCGCCGCCATAACAGGACATCCCGTCACCCGGCCTATAGGCTCCGCCGTCTCACGGGCCCTCGCCAGGGGGCTTGAAACCACGCGCCCTATGGGCACGCTGTGAAAGGCCGCCCCTGTCTTCTCCGCCTGGGCGCGCCCCTTGCCATTCAAGGGAAGGTCGATCCTGCCACGGAAGACCGCCTCCCTGTTCCATTCCGTTTCACCGTGCCTCACGAGATATATGCGCATAATCGGGGAATTCCTTTATCAGATATGACGAAAAGCGTTCCTGATCGTCTCCTCCCTCACAGGACGGGTCGAAAGGGAGACCACATAAAAGACGATGAAGGCTATGGGTAGGGCGATCACCTGGGGATCGATCATGGACCACGGGAGGCCGAGAAGGGTATCACAGCCAAAGAGCGCCTTGCTGAGGCCTATGGTCTTTGCCTCATTCTCGTGAACGAGGAGCATCCAGATGAGGGAACAAAAGAAACCGCAAAGAATACTCGCTTTTGCCGCCGCCTTGGTGCCCCTCTTCCAGTAGAGGGCGAAGAGGTAGGCGGGAATGAAAGTGGAGCCGCACAGGCTGAAGAAGAGGGCCGTTGCCATGGCAATGCTCCCTTCCGGCAATATGAGCCCGAAGAAAAGGGTGGTGAAGATGCTGAATACGATGCCGAGCCTCGTGACGATCGTCGTTTCCGCCACCGATTTCCCCTTGAGGAGGGCCTGTTCGAAGATGTCCCTGCTCAAAGATGTGCCGAGGGTATGAAACTGGCTGCTGTTCGCGCTCATGGCCGAGGCCATGAGGGTCACCAGGAAGAGGGCGACGAACCACGGGGGATAAAACCTCTCGATATAGAGAGGTATAATCTTGTCCACGTTCCCCTGTACCTCCTGGATGGCCAGTCCAAGGTAATTATTGTAGAAAAAGACGTTCGTGAGAGGCCCCACCATGAACGCGATCCCCGTGGTGAGGAGGATGAAGAGAGCGGTGAAGGGAATCGACCGGTTCAGCTCCCTGTCCGTCTTGAGGGTCATGAACCGAATATTGAGCTGGGGCTGTCCTATTACCCCGACCCCCACGCCCATGACCATGGTGGTAATGATATACCACCACAGGGGCGAGGCAAACTCAGGCATGGCGGTAAACCCCCGGTGGCCCGCTTCTTTAAGAAGCTCCGGCACGAGGGGCGCGAGGCTCGTCAGGGACTTGTGGCCCATCATGACCCCTCCCGAGGCCGCATAGGTAGTGACACCGATCACCGCCATGACCACGATCATGATGATGCCCTGGAAGGCCGAAGTATAGAGGACCCCCTTGAGACCTCCCCATATGACGTAACATGCCGTAACGAGAAGAAATACCAGGTATGCCGTGGCGAAGGGCACGTTGAGATAGACCTCCATGAACCGCGCAATGGCAATGAGGATGGCGGAGCTGTAGAGGGGCATGAAAATAAGAATGACAAGGGCGGAGAATCCTTGGACAAAACGCGACTCGTAGCGCCTCCCAAGCAGCTCGGGAAAGGTATGGGCATCCAGGGACTTGCCCATCTTCCTCGTCCTCTTTCCGAAGACGACGAAGGCCACGAAGACCCCAATCATGATGTTGAGAAAGGCGAGCCACATCATGTCGAAGCCGTAAAGGGCGCTCACCCCGCCGAAGCCTATGATGGCGGAGGTGCTTATGTAGGTGGAACCGTAACTCAGGGCCATGGTCACAGGGTGGACGGTCCTCCCCGCGAGAAGGTAATCGGACACCGTCGTGGTCCGCCTGTATCCCACGTAACTCAGGTAGATGGTGATTGCGAGGTAGAGGACGGTGAAGGTAATGAGGTAGGCCATGGGTTAAGGCAGCTTCTCGATCAATTCGATTTCCTCTTTCTCCCAGCGGATCTCTTCCCTGTAGTCCCCTTCCTTTTCCTCGGTCCCCTTGTGCCAGCAGGCGATGCCGTAGGCAAGGCAGAAAAGCACCGAGCAAATGGTGAGAACATATCCCAGGGTTGTCCAGATATCCGCGAATCCAAGCATTGAGGTTGAATACACTTTATTGTTTTTGTTGCGGACTTGTCAATGCAAATTGCAGGGGTGATGCGCGGGAGAGCGGATACGGAGAGGGGGCCGTGACTTAAGCCCCCTTCGTGGCTAATTCGCCGCAGCGCTGGAAGCCTTCTTCTTTGCCTTCTTGCTCTTTTTCGCCTTCTTTGCTTTCTTCTTCGACTTCTTTGCCTTCTTGACAGTTTTTTCCGGGGCCGCCGTGTCCGAAGCGGTTACCTTCGCGGGCTCCGCCGCCGGAGCAGCAGCCGGAGCAGCCGGTGCCGCCTTCTCCTGAGTAAATCCTGCTGACGCGAAAACTACGGTAATAAGTATTGCAACGATAAAAACAAGTGCCTTCTTCATCATGTCACCTCCTCTCTTTTTTTAGACATTATAGCAGATTGTAAGCATAAGTACAGTCAAGAGTGTAGAAACAACCGAATCATCTATGAGCCCGATAGCGCCCGGGCTATCGTCTGAGTCTTCACCATCAAACATGGAAGATTGCGTCTATTGACGCACGCCGCTCCCGACTGCCGACTGCCTCACTTCACGCTGTCCTTGGGCGGGCGGGCCATCCCCCTCATCACCATAAGCACGATGATCGCCCCTACTATGACGCCCGCGAAAGTGGAGAGGAAAATCGCCAGGGCCAGGGACGCCTCCGTTTTCCAGAAAAGGAAGGAAAGAGCCACGGGCGCTGCGTTCTGAACCGAGAATATGGTGACCAGACCTACGATAATTACGACGAGTATTACGGTGACCATCCGTCCTCCTTTATGGCGGCGAAAGCAAAGGGCAAACCGGGGCCCTCGCTGTACCATAAATATAAGTATACACCATGGCGGGCTCAAAACCTTTGAGGAAATATTTCGGGGGAAGTGGAAAAAAAGAAAGGGGCCCGAAGGCCCCTTTTTGATTCATGTTTACTTCTTTGCCGGGAACAGCTTGTCGAGGAGTTCCTTTGATGGCGGCTGTGTCATAAGGCTCACGCCGAAATAAAGGACCACGCATCCACCGACCAGAATCCACTCCATGGTGCCCATGCCGAGGAGTGCGGGTTTCCGTGCAAGCACTGCCCAGCCTCCCCACAGCGTGGCGATGGTGCCGTAAATTACTGTGCAGATGGCGCCCCACTTCGTCGCCCGTTTCCAGTAGTAGGAGACTGCGGTGATGAAGAAGAATATGGCTCCAAGCCCCATTGCTGCCAGACCCATGAAGACTGCCAGAAGCTCCGGCGGTTTCTTCAGCGTCCAGTAGAAGGGGAGGAAGAGAAAGAGGGCAATAAGGAAGTATCCGAGGTTAACCATTGACTTGTCCGATGTCTTGGGCGACCACAGTTTTATAATGTCTCTCGTCACGTTCGCGCTCATGATGAAAACCAGGGCCGAAAGTGTGCCGAGAGCAGCCCCGATGAGACCGGTGAGGTACGCGGCAAGAAGACCGGAACCACCGATAGCCCAGGAGAGCATGGGTGCGGCAAGGTCAGCGCCCCACTGCTTGTTCGCAAGCAGGTTCTGACCGAAAATTATCCTGGCCACAAGGCCGTTGCTTGAGCAGTCGAGCATGACGGGAACGCCCGCCGTCAGCCAGACGATGAAGCACAAGAGGATGAATTCCCTCTTGGACAACGATTTCATGCCGAGAAACCGGCTTACGTTGTGAGGGAAACCGACTGCCATGGTGAAGAAAATAACAGGCGTCGCGGCGATACCCACCCAGCTTGAGAAGAGCTGGGTTATCCCAATTTTGGGAAGAGACGGGTTAATGAGCCCGATAAGGTTCGGGTCCTGTACGAACAGGTCCTGGGTTATCTTAGTAAAACCTCCGGCATAGACGATTGCCCATATGCCGAGAAGGGCTCCCACAAATCCAAGGAACGCACCCTTCACCGCGATGAACCACTGGGTCCCCATGTACCCGCCAAGGACAAGGAACAGCCAGGCTATACAAACGCAGATCAGAAGGCACCAGACTGCAGGGAGACCGGTAACCGCGTACCACACGGCGCCTGCCGCCTTAAGCTGGCCTACTGAGTAAATAAAGAGAAAAAAGAGCATACTCGCAGCGACCAGTGTCTGAAGCCCTCTTGATTCAAACCTTCTACCGATGGACTCGGATATTGTGGCAGCTCCCAGTTTAACCGCGAACTCCCTTGTCTTCGTGGCAGCAAGCCACACACAGGGGATAATGCCCAATAGAGTCCAGATGCCCGCAAACCACATTCCCGAAAACCCTACCTTATAGACAACTGCCGTGGAGCCACAGAAGGCCCACCCGGAGATGTAGGAACCCGTCAGCGCTAGCCCTGTGACCCACGGTCCTATATCCCTTTTACCTACAAGGTATTCGTCGAAAGACGCCCACTGTTTCTTTGCCATGATGCCGAGAAAAATTGCTACCGCCAATAAGCAGCCGACTCCTATTACGGACCAGAAGATCATGCTTGGCGTAGGTGATGGGATGTTCAGATATTGCGGATTCATTTATCCCACCCCCGCGCGATCAACCATGTGCCTATTACCGTCATGAAGAACGTGCCGACCATTATTCCACCCCAAACATACCAGGCTGTCATATCAGGCTGCATAAATAACCTCCCCTTTTTGTTTTTTTCGCAAAAAACGAACCTGTGATCTCACCCCCTTTCTGCTTTTTATTTGATTAAACGAACACTTCTGAAACCCAACATAGTAAAAGAGTAGTCTTTGTCGAAAATCCTTTACTATCAAAACCCCCAATCCCCCAGTGTATCTTATAGTTATGTATAGTTTTATCTCAGAAAATGTCAACAACAAAATTGAGTTCAAGGGCCTGATTTACTTCGTTATTCAAAACAAGTTGTTGATTGTATTGGAAAAATAGTACTTCTCAAATTTGTATACAGTATCAACTAATTCCTGCATCCAGCCCCGTCAAACAAGCCTAAACCCCCGTCTGAAGCCGTCAAAAGCCCACACTGTATCCAGAAAAAGAGGCGCCGGGAAGGAGCCCCAAAGGCCCGAGCCGGACGGTCTGTTACTCCCCGTCCGGTGGTGTGCTGTGCCGTGGAATGATGCGACGATGCAAGCCGAATCCGGTCGAAGTCTTTCGCAAATCTAGGCAACAAGCGAGAGATCCCGCAAGCGTACTATTTCGTACGCTGAGGACAGGTCTCGCGCAGGCAACGACGAGTTGCGGAAGAATCCGACCGGATTCAAAGGCGAACGGAGATGATTTTGGATATACCTTCCTCTTCCATAGTCACCCCATAAATCGTATCGGAGGCTTCCATGGTGATCCTGTTGTGGGTGATAAAGACTATCTGGGTCTTCGCACTCATTCCCCTTACGATCTCCATGAGGGACATGAGGTTCGCGTCGTCGAGGGGCGCGTCGATTTCATCCATGAGCACGAAAGGGCTCGGTCTCGTATCGATGAGAGACAGAAGAAACGAGAGGGAGATGAGGGCCTTCTCGCCGCCTGAAAGCTGCTCCATCCTCGCCACTTTCTTTCCCGGGGGCTGGACGTACATGTCGATCCCGTCGGTCTCATGATTGTAGTGGAGATAGCCCTTGCCCCCTTTGAACAGGGTCTCCGTGAACCGTTTGAAGGCGGTGTTCACCGTTTCAAAGGTCTCGAAGAAGATCTCCTTCGTCACGTTCTCGATTTTTGCGATGGTCTTCTTCAGGGAATCGGCGGCGTTCTTCAGGTCTTCCTTCTGCTGTTCCAGGAAGGATATTCTTTCCTTCAGTTCGAGGTACTCTTTCTCGGCCCGGAAATTGACCTCTCCGATGGCCTCGATTTCCTTCGTGATCTTTTCCCGCTCCGTCTCGAAATCGGTGCCCCCGGGCGTGTTGAGGTCCGCCGGGTCCTCTATGCCGTGGCCGTCTTTCAATCTCTCGTCCACGATGTTTCTCTTTTCCATGAGCACGAGTATCTCTTTTTCCACGCCATCGGTCCTCGCCCTTATCCGTCCCATTTCTTTGGACAGGGCCTCGCTCTTCTCCTCGAGGGCGCTCCTTTCCATGTGGATGTTCCCCGAGGTCGCCTTCAGTTCCTCGTACCGGTGGACCTGCTTTTCCAGGGCCTCCTTCAGGTCGAGGTATCCCTGCTCCAGGGCCGCCTTCTTTTCCGTCCTCTCTCCTGCCCGGGCCCCTGCTTCCTCCACCCTTTTCAGGATGTGGGTTTTCTCGTTGGCCAGGTTTCCCGCAAGGGATTTCTTCCTTTCCCCTTCCTGGACGAGGGACCTGATGAGGTTCTTCTTTCTCTCGATGCCGAGGCTCGCCTGATGCCACCCCGAGAGGGTATCGTCATGCACCTTTTTTACGGAATCGACCTTTTCCTTCAGGGATGCCATGGCCTTCTCGATTTTTTCCTTTTCGGCCCCGTGCACCGCCTGGTCGGCGAGAAGCTCCTCCCTGGAAGGTCCGGCCGTTGCCTCATCATGGAAATCGACCTTCGTTTCAAGCTCGTAAAGTCGCTCCCTCACGGTCCTCAGCTCCGTTTCTATGGCTACCGCCTCCCGTTCGAGGCCGTGAATCCTTTTCTCCTTCCCTTCCCTTCTTGCCGTCGCGTCCCTCAGGCGCGTCTCCGACCGGGCCCGGCCCGCCTCGACGTCTTTCAGTGTGGCCGACTCTGCGTCCAGGGTCCCGGTAATCTCCTTCAATTCCTTTTCGGCCTTGACCCTCTCCCTGTAGCTCTTGAGATCGACCTTTTTCGCCTCTTTCTCTCTGAGGATAAAGCCCCTCGAATCGACGCACGCGCCATTATTGATGAATATGCCGTGCTCGCCCCCGTGTATCCGGTGGAGGGCCTCTTCCACGGTCTCCACCCATTTTACTTCCATGCGGATATCGTGTTCATTGCGCCTGAATATGCCCTGGGGCGGGAAAAAGATGTAGTTGCCCTCATGTTTCCCCACTGCCCCGGCGATGGCTCCCACGTCGTTTTCCGTGAGCACGTAATATTCCATTTCCTTGAAGAAGAAACGTTCGAGGGCCTTCTCCGCGTTCTCCGCGACCCTTACCACATCGATGAGCTTGCTCCTGTTGAGGGGGTTTTCTTCCCGCACACCCTGAAGGCTTCGCATCTGGCGTATGAATTCCTCTTTCCCTCTTCTGGCGCCTTTCAGTTGCTCGATCCTGTTCCTCTTCTGCTGGAACGCGGCAAGGGCCTCCTCCTTTTCCTTGAGGGCGGACTGCTCCTCCAACGCGATGGCCTGTCTTTCACTTCTCTCCTTTTCGAGGGTTTCTTTCAGCGCCCCGTGTTTGTCCTCCAGGGCCTCCAGCTTCTCCCCGAGCCTCGCGAGCTCGGCTTGCCTTCTTTCTTCTCTCTTCTTTCTTTCAGTCTCTATGCGCTCTATTTCGGCAAGACCGTTCTTTATCTCCGTGAGCCTGCTCATGGAGACGAAAAGGGTGACCCGCTCTTCTTCTATCTTCTTCTGCAGTCCCTCAAGCTCTTCCTTCAACGCCGAGACTGCGCCTTTTATGCGACCTTCCTCATCTTCTTCCTTTTTTAAGAGCCCTTCTTCCTCCGCTTTCTTCACTTCCAGGGCGCTCGCCTCGCGGCCGAGGCCCGCAATCCGGCCTTCGAGGTCCGCCTTCTGCTTCATCAGTTGGGCCTTCTCGGCCATGAGCCTCGTTTCCTCTTCTTTCAGGTACTCTATTTCGAGGAGCCTCGCCTCCATGTCCTTTTCCTGGCCCTTTATATCGACCTCAAGCTTTCTCACCGCCTGATCGACGAGAGAAAATTCCTCTTCCTTCAACTCCTGCTCGGCCTTGAGGTTCCTCGCTTCTTCCTCCTTCTTGTCCATCTCCTTCTTAAGGTCGATCCCACGCTCCTCAACCTTGCCGATCCTCTTCGTGAGCTTCTGGAACCCGTCCACGAGTATCCACTTTTCGACCTCGCTCAACCGTTCCGCAAGGACCCGGTATTCCTTCCACCTTTCCCATTCCTGCTCGGCCTTTTCGAAGCCCTTCCCTACCTCGCGGTATACGTCCTCCACCCTCTCCAGGTTGAGGGCCACCTCTTCAAGGCGCGTGCCCGCGTCTCTCTTCTTTTCCTCGAACCGTGTGACCCCGCTCGTCTCCTCGACGACGATCTTTCTCTCCTGGGGCTTCATCTGGATGAAATATTCGATCTTTCCCTGTTCTATTATGGCGTAGGAGTTCGTGCCGATGCCCGTGCCTAGGAAGAAATCCAGCACGTCCTTGAGCCTCACCACCCGGCCGTTGAGATAGTATTCGTTGATGCCGTCCCTGTAGATGCGCCGCTTGACTGCGGTCTCCACGCCGTCGTCAACGAACTCGATGGCCACTTCTCCCACGTTCACGGGTCTTTTCCCGTTGCTGCCGTGGAAGATCACGTCGCCCATGTCCTTGATTCTCAGGGATTTGGTGCCCCTCTCTCCCAAGGCCCACACCACGGCGTCGACTACGTTGCTCTTGCCGCAGCCGTTGGGACCCACGATAGACGTAACACCTTCTGCGAAATTGAATACGGTTCTGTTGAGAAAGGATTTGAAGCCGAAAAGCTCCAGCCTTGAAAGTCTCATTTAATCGAGTCTATTGCCTCGCGTATGCGCTTTTCCACGGCCTCTTTTCCCAGAATGGCGATAACCTCGAATATGCCGGGGCTCACGGTCCTGCCTGTCAGGGCGACCCTGATGGGCTGGGCCACGCCCACGAGTTTCTTGTTCTCTTCTTTGGCGATCCGTTCCACGAGGATCCGCTGCTCTTCCACGTCGAGGGACGGGAGGGCCTCGAACCCGGCAAGGAAGCTCACAAGAACGGGCTTCGTTTCCGCGGTGAGGAACTTGGCCTTTGCCGCCTCGTCGTACTCCACCTTATCGGTAAAATAGATCGAGGCCATCCCCGCCATCTCCTTCAGGGTCTTTGCCCTTTCCTTGAGGTTGGCCACCACGGATATAAGCTTGGCCCGATCGGCCTGTACATCGATCCCCATTTCCCTGAGGAAGGGCGTGAGTCTCTCCGCCACGGTAGCTTCGGGCAGGGTCTTCATATAGTGGCCGTTGAGCCAGGTAAGTTTGTCCATGTCAAAGATCGACGGCGACTTGCCCACGTTCCCGAGATCGAAAAACTCCATCATCTCTTCCCGGGAGAATATCTCCTGGTCCCCGTAAGCCCAGCCGAGTCTCGCCAGATAGTTCATGAAGGCCTCCGGATGAAACCCGTCGTCCTTGTAGTCGATAAGGTTCGTCGCCCCGTGCCTCTTCGAGAGCCTGGCTTTGTCCTTACCGTGGATAAGGGGCATGTGGCCGAAACGAGGTATGGGGTATCCCAGGGCCTCGTAGATCACGATCTGCCTCGGGGTGTTGTTGATGTGGTCATCGCCCCTCAGAATATGGGTAATCCCCATAAGGGCGTCGTCCACCACCACGGTAAAGTTGTAGGTGGGCGTGTTGTCGGTCCGGAAGATCACGAGGTCGTCAAGCTCCTCCGCCTGAAAGCTGATCGGTCCCCGGATAAGGTCATCAAAGGTGATCGTGCCCGTTATGGGCGTTTTAAAGCGTATCACAAAGGGCCTGCCGTCATCCGGCGACGGGGCCGCATCCCTGCACGTCCTGTCATAGGCGGGTTTCTTCCCCTGTCCCATGGCGATCTTCCGTTTTTCCTCAAGCTCCTCCGACGTGCAGTAACACTTGTAGGCGCGGCCTTCGTCAAGAAGCTTGTACGCAAGCTCCCTGTAGAGGTCCATTCTGTCTTTCTGATAATATGGTCCCTCGTCCCAGTCGATGCCGAGCCATTCCATGCCGTCCAGAATGGCCTTCACATACTCATCTTTCGACCTCTCCACATCCGTATCTTCTATCCGGAGCACGAAGACCCCCTTGTTGTGCCGGGCAAAAAGCCAGTTGAAAAGGGCCGTTCTCGCCCCCCCTATGTGGAGATTTCCTGTGGGACTCGGTGCAAACCTTGTTTTAACCATAATTATTCCCTCCGATCAGACTCCTGTGATTATAATCCGAAAACAGCGGATAATTCAATGATTAAGGTCCCGGCCCCCTTTGCAGGGAACCGGCGCGGCAGGTCCCGGCCCGCCCCCCAATTATACTACCGCCCCGATCCTTTCAAACCGATCCCCCGGTAGCGCCGCGCCCGGAAAGCGGGCATGGGTGGCTATGGACCTGTCAACCAGAATCGCGGACCTTTCCTCCCGGCCGCTTTCCGGTATTATCATTGAATAAACGGTTCTTGTGTGATAGAAATAAGTGAGATAGATAGAGGTTATAATGAAATGCCGCGACACACTCACAGGAATAAATCAAGGCGGGTATAAGAGATGAACCAACTTCTCCGGAAGATACCGAAAGTCGACGAAGTGCTCAAGGCCCCGGGATGGGCCGAACTGGTGGATACCTATCCGGAAATCCCGGCCAAGGAAGCTCTCAGGACCTTTCTCGACCAGCTCCGGTCCGGCATACGGGAGGGCACGGTCGCCTCGATCCCCCCGATAGACGCCATCGTCGGAGAGGTCCGCCGGATGGTCGTTCGCGAGACGTCACCCTCTTTGAAAAGGGTCATCAACGGCACGGGCGTCATCATCCATACGAACCTCGGAAGGTCCCTCCTTGCCCGGGAAGCGGTGGAAGCCATTACCAACGCGGCCACAAATTACGTGAACCTCGAATATGACCTCGGCGAAGGGACAAGGGGCAACAGGTACGAGCATTGCACCTCCGTGCTGAAGAAACTCACGGGCTGCGAGAGCGCCCTCGTGGTGAACAACAACGCAGGAGCCGTTTTCCTCGTGCTCAACACCCTGGCCGAAGGCAAAAAGGTCATCATTTCGAGAGGTGAACTCGTTGAAATCGGGGGCTCTTTCAGGATCCCCGACGTGATGAAGAAGAGCGGCGCCATACTCACCGAAGTGGGCACCACCAACAGGACCTACAAGCAGGACTATGAGCGCGCCATGGGCGAAGGGGCCGGTCTTCTTATGAAGGCCCATACCAGCAACTACAGGATCAAGGGCTTCGTCCGGGAGATCCTTGTGGAAGAACTGGTCGCCCTCGGGAGGGATTACAGCGTCCCCACCTATTTCGACGCGGGAAGCGGGCTTCTCTTCTCCATGAGCGGGTTGAGTTCTCACGATGAGCCCGTTATCGTGGAAGACCTCGCGAAAGGCATCGATATTATTTCCTTCAGCGGCGACAAGCTGCCGGGCGCACCACAGGCAGGCATCATAGTGGGCAAGACGGAATACATCGACGCCATGAAGAGGAACCCCCTTGCGCGGGCCTTAAGGGCCGACAAACTCACCCTCGCCGGGCTCGAAGCCACCCTGCTCCTCTACCTCGACGAAAAGAAAGCGAAAACCGCCATACCTACCCTCAAAATGCTCTTTGAAGACAAGGAAGCGCTGAAGAAGAAAGCCGTCCGCATGGTGCGGATATTGAAAGGCCACTCCCCCGACTGCGCGGTGTCCGTCGCAGAGATGGCTTCCGAGGTGGGAGGCGGGACCATGCCCGATGTGTCCATACCCTCCTTCGGCATTACCCTGAAACCTGCCCGGCTGAGCGCCCGGCAGTTCGAGGAGCGGCTGAGACGGCTCGAAATCCCCGTTATCGGCCGGATCGAAAAAGACGCTTTTCTTATCGATATGAGAACTATCCGGAAAAGCGACGAAGAGGCACTTATCTCCGGGATCGAAACCGCCCTCGCGAATGAATAAGAAGTTCAGTATCATCGTTGACGAGACCGGCAAACGGCTCGACCTCTTTCTCTCCGAAAGGCTCTCCCTCACGAGGACAAAGGTGAAGGCCATGATAGAAGGGGGGCATGTGCTCCTCGACGGCAAAGCGCCCAAACCTTCCGCCAAACTCAGAAGCGGCGCCGGCCTCACGGGTGAGATACCCGCGGAGGAACCCCTCTCCCTCACTCCCGAGGCCATACCCCTCGACGTGCTCTATGAAGACGAGCATATCCTCGCGGTCAACAAACCCGGGGACATGGTGGTGCACCCCTCCTTCGGCCACAAAGGGGGCACCCTGGTGAACGCCATTCTCGCGTATCTCGGTGAAGCCCGCTCCGCAATCACCGGCCCGGCGACGGCAAGGGAAGATCTTCCACCGGACTCCTCCGCGTCCACGGCGCCGGAGTGGCCGAGACCGGGCATCGTGCACCGCCTCGACAAGGGCACCACGGGGGTTATCCTTATTGCGAAGAATACGAAGACCCAGGAGACGCTCTCCTCCCTCTTCAAAGACCGCGCCGTGAGAAAGACTTACAGGGCCGTGGTCGAGGGCACAGTGAAGAACAACGAGGGGACCATAGAGGGCCGGATAGGCCGGCACCCGGTGGAGAGGAAAAAGATGGCGGTAGTGAAGGAACGGGGCAGAGAGGCGACGACGGGCTACAAGGTCTTAAAGAGGCTCAAGGATTTCACTTACGTGGAGGCATACCCCAAAACGGGAAGGACCCACCAGATCAGGGTGCACCTCGCCCACATAGGCCACCCCATCGTGGGAGACGACGCGTACGGGAAGAAGGCCCGTAACCTCGCGTCACGACCCCTTCTCCACGCATACGCCATCACCTTCAACCACCCCGTGAACGGGAAAGGGGTCGCCATCACCGCCCCCGTGCCGGAGGACATATTGGAGTTCATTGCCGCCCATGAAATTTGAGCTGAGAAAAAAAGGCGACTGGTCCTACTATTATATGCCCTGGCTCGAGCAAAGGGGCATTGCCCACGGCTTCTTTACCGGCCTTACCCCTTCCCACAGGATGGAGGGGCAACAGAGGCAGGACTTCCTCGATGCCTTCTCCCTTCGGGATCTGGTGATCATGGCCCAGGAGCACGGCGACCGGGTCCACGTGGTGGAAAAGGGCGAACGCCCGACCTCCGGCGACGGCATCATCCTCCGGGAAAAAGGGGTGGCCGGCATCATCAAGACGGCGGATTGCCTTCCCGTCATATTGGCCGAACCCGACCATCCCATGGTGGCCGTGGTCCACGCGGGGTGGCGCGGCACGGCGCTCAGGATCGTGGGAAAGGCCGTGGCGCGCATGGCGGAACTCGGGGTGGAGAGGAAGAAGATCGTAGCCCTTTTGGGCCCCGCCATAGGACCGTGCTGCTATGAGATACAAAAGGACGTGAGAGACATCTTTATCAGAGAAGGATTCTCCTCAAGGGTTGTTCGTGAGGAAAAGGGTCGCCTCACCCTCGACATAAAGGAGGCAAATAGGGAGGCCCTGGGGGCGGAAGGAGTGGAGACCATATTCGACGCGGGCCTCTGCACGCTTTGCACGGGCGGCCTCTTTCATTCCTTTCGAGGGGGCGAGCCGGACAAGCGGCAGATAAACTTTGTCTCTCTTCCGTGATAGAGGTATAATTATAGGGAATTATGAAGAAATATAAGAAAGACCTCGTCGTCCTCGCCATTACAGCGGCGGTCTTTGCCTTTCTCATCTACCTCGAAACCCAGCTCCCTTTCTTCAAGAGGTTTATCCCTGTAGGGGAAAACAAACTCATCATCATCATTTTCAACATCAACATGCTCCTCATCCTCCTCTTCCTTTTCCTCTTTTCCAGGGCCCTCATCAAGACCTACATAGAAAAGAAACGGGGTATATGGGGCTCGGGCCTCAAGGTGAAGCTCATCGCCACCCTTCTGTGCGTCTCCCTCATCCCCTCCTTCACCCTTTTCATCCTCGCCACGGGCTTTTTCAACATAAGCATGGACAAATGGTTCAGCCAGAGAATAGAGGATACCGTGGGCAATGCCCTGGAACTTTCCCGGTTCTATTACAACGACCTGTTTCAGCGGTACGACAAGACAAGCGACCTCATAGCCCGCGACATCAACCGGAGAAGACTCCTCAACAATGACCGGGAGTTGACCGCGTATATCAACAGGAGCCTCGTGACCCACCTCCTCGGGTATGTGGCGATCTACGACCTTTCAGGGGACATGATCATTGCGAGCGACGACATCAATAAGGAGATACAGCCCAAGCTTTCGGAAAAAGCGAAGCTTTTCGCCAGGGGTGGTCCTATGCGGTCTATCGTGCCCATGAAGGAAGGGGAACTCTTCGTTGCGGGCAGGCAGATCATCGATGAAAGCGGGGACCCCCAGGCCGTCCTGCTCGTGGGGGATATCATCAAGGTGCACGGGACGGAGCGCATCCAGGAAATCGCCTCCGCCCACAAGGAGTTCAACGAGTCGAGGCCCCTCAAGAAGATCCTGAAGTACGGGTTTATCGTCCCCCTGTCCCTCATTACCATTATGACCATATTCTTCTCCGTCTGGGTCGGCACGAAGATGGCGACGGAGATCACCACCCCCATCCAACGGGTAAAGGAAGGGGCGTCCATTATCGCCAGGGGCAAGTTCGACATCAACCTCGACGACAAGGGCAAGGACGAGATCAGCACCCTGGTTACGGCCTTCAACACCATGGCGAGGGAACTGCAGATCACGAAGAACGAGATAGAGGAGAAGAGGCGGTACATAGAGGTAATACTCGATAACGTGGCCACGGGCATCATATCCACCGATAAGAAAGGCGTAATACTCCTCCTCAACACCGCGGCCCGGAACATCCTGGGCATAGACAGCGAGATGGGGGAAGGGACCCCCCTCAAGGATATCTTCGGCGCGGACTTCAAACCCGTCCTGAAATCGTTCCTTAAGGAGATAAAGGACGCCCACGGCCGGAGTGTGACCCAGGAGATGAAACTCAGGGTGAAAAGAGAGGTTACCTACCTCAGGGCATCCCTCACGGTCCTCAAGGACCCGGAGGACAAGACCGAAGGGTTCATCATCACCTTCGACGACATCACCCACATCGTGAGGGCCGAGAAACTCGCGACCTGGAGGGAAGTGGCGAGAAAGCTGACCCATGAGATCAAAAATCCCCTCACTCCCATCATGCTCTCCGCGGAAAGGATCAGGCGGAAGCTGCTGCCCCGCGCGGGGGATGACGACAAAGGGGTCCTCGACGAGACGACCTCCGTGATCATCCGGTCCGTCCAGGATATCAAGGGGATCGTGAACGAGCTTACGAAACTGACCCACAGCTCTCAGACCAAGACCCTCGAAGACATCAACTCCATAGTGGACGAAACCATCGCCCTTTACAGGCACCTTTACCAGAACATTACCTTCGAAGTGGAAAAGGGGCGGACACCCCCCTTCAAACTCGACCGGGACGGGATAAAACGGGCCCTCATCAACCTCATCACCAACTCCGTGAAGGCCCTTGACGCTGCGGGCGGCGTCATTGTCGTCACCACCCACTACGACAGGCCGAGCAGGTCCGGCATAATAGAAGTGGCGGACACAGGCAAAGGCATCCCCGACGAGGACAAGGTCCGGGTCTTCGACCCGTATTTCACAAAGGACAAGGACGGCACCGGCCTGGGCCTCGCCATCGTCCATTCCATCATACTGGAGCACCACGGAAGGATCTTCGTGGAGGATAATATCCCGAAAGGGACCAGATTCATCATAGAACTCCCCATCATCGAAACCTGATGTCGGGGCGTATTCTGCCCCGGTCTACGGGGCGGGATTCCGCCCGGGACGCTCTCCTGCCTGGCTATCCCCGTCCAGGGCTCCTATTCATTGCCCTTGAAATATGGTATACTTACTTCATGAAGACCGTTTCCACAAACAGGAAGGCGTATCACGAGTACCATATCGAGGAGAAATTCGAGGCGGGGATCGCCCTTACCGGAACAGAGGTGAAGTCCTTGAGAGAGGGCAAGGCCAACCTGAAAGAGAGTTACGCGAAGATCACGAATGGTGAGCTTTTTCTGGTAAACGCCCACATAAGTCCTTACACCTGCGGCAATATGTTCAACCACGAGCCGAAGAGGACGCGGAAGCTCCTCATGCATAAGAGGGAGATCCACAGGCTTATGGGCAAGGTCAAGGAGCGGGGTTACACGCTGGTGCCGCTTTCCATTTACTTTAACGAAAAAAACAAGGCAAAACTGGAATTTGGCCTTGGAAAAGGTAAGACCCTTTACGATAAGCGCGAGGCGATCAAGCGCAAAGATGATAGAAGGGCTACCGACAGAGAATTGAGATCAAGATAAAGGGGGCGATTGGTTTCGACAGAGTTGTAAGAGTCAAGGAGGCATGCCGGGTTTTCTGCCGACCCGTAAAAAAGGCGGAACTAAACACAACTGCAGACTCTCACGAGTACGCACTAGCTGCCTAGAGCAGCTACGTCATCCGGACTTTCTTCCTGCTTTAAGTCCGAGTATGGCGTCATCTAAGTAGGATAGTCTTTCCAGACACCTATAAGGAAAGGCGAAATTTAATAGGCATGGGTGGGGTCGAACCTGTCAGTGGGTGCTTTCCCATCCGAGATTAAATCGCTGACTAAGCATGTAGGCTTTTTGGTTGCTTCTTCTTTGGACGCGGGTTCGATTCCCGCCGCCTCCACCATTTTACCTTTTATTTTCGGTATCTTCCGCACGATGATCTCGTGCGATTTCGTGCGAAGCCAATTTGACGACCTTCCCTTCGAGAAGGTTCTTCCTGGTTGCCACTTCCATCTTTGCGTACTTGTCCACGCTGTCCATCCTGGCCCAGTCACCCGCTTCTTTGAGATCGGACTTGGAAAGACCGTACACGTTCAATAGCTGGCTCGCGCGGCTATGCTTCGTGCCGCTGTAAAGGTCTATATTTTCCCCCGCTACTTTGCAGGCTGCATCCCAGAGCCTTTGTAAGGTCCGGGCGGTGTATCGCTTGCCCCTCTTTCTTCCACGGACCGAGACGAACATGTACGGGCTGATAATTCCATGTTCTCTTTGCTTCTCGGCTTCCACTCTTGTCCATGGTTCGAAAGCCGATACCATCGGGATCAGGTGTACCTGCTTGTCCTTGGTCCTGGTAATTTCCTGATAGTTGGATATGCCGCGCCAAATCTTAAAGACCCCATCTTCGAAGTCTTCCTTATAGAGCGCCATGGCCTCACCCGGCCTTCTCAGATGATACTTGAGAAACCAGAATATCGGCTGATCCTCAACGGGAATAGCCTTAATGATCCGGTCCTGTCTGTCCTCGGGAAGCCACCGAATCACGGGGTCCACGATCTGGAAATCCTTTCGCTCGGGAAATGGGGGGATAGCCGGTATCCTTCGGGCCTTCCATGCGTACTTTAGGCAGGCATGAAGGCAGTAGATAACGTTCAGTTTTCCTTTGCCTACCCGGTTGATGGAGGACATGAGTTCCATAAGGGTGTCAAACTGGATTTCGTGAAGTTGAATCAGCTTCTTTTCAAAAAATGGCTTCAGGTGCTTGTTGATACTTCCCTTGTAGTCTTTGTAGGTAGCAGGGCTCAGCGTGGATTTGACGGCTTCAAGCCACGACTCCAGGTACGGGATGACATCCGTCTCATTGTGGGTGTACTTCTCCAGGCGAAAGCACCTATTTTCCTGGTCCCCCTGCATGGCGGACAGAAGCTTCTCGGCCAGGGCAAACCCCATGTCTCGTCCGCGATCATCGATGGCTTTGCGCATGGGCTGGCCCCGGTAAAACCAGATTTTATACGTGCGACGGTGAGGAGAATGGTACCATGACACGTAATACCGCCCTGACTTCTTGTCGAAGCCTATCAACCCTTTCATACAGATAGCGTATATTGAGGTCTCGTGCGATGTCAAGCTGCCCTCCTTTCCCCTTGCTCGAAGACGCAGCTTTGGAGAGCAATAACAAAAAGGAAGGTTTCCGCTTCCCGCTTCATAAACGAACCGCCGCCCTCCTGATCATAGATGCGCTTTTCGTTCATACCGTCCCCCTTCTGAACGGAGATTTAGGGGTATTTCCCCTTAAAAAACTTTCTTTCCTTCACAAAGCCTGGGGAAAGAAAGGGGAAGGGCATCCGGAATTAAGCGGCTGACTCCATGCATCCGGACATGACGGATACCTCCGGCGTGCCGGGTGCCAAGAGGCAAACCTTAATGGAGCGATTCAGTGCAAAGACTGAGACGGGCGCATGTGCTGACGGCGGCGGAGATTTACTCGAACCCGCAAGTTGGTCCGATATGAACTGTGGGACGGGCAGACTCAGAATCGGATCTGCCGAATGGTTGAGCGTGAGAAAGGTATCCGATTCCTATCGATTCGCGTGTTTGTGGACCGCATAGAAAGCACCATCAGGGCGAGGATGGACTCACCTATAAGTCTACCCCACGGCCTTTTGCCTTTTATCCACCATTACCACAAGAAAGCGAGACAGGTACGATATCTGGAGTGCGTAAGAGACTTTCGCAAAAACGCCAGAAATGAGTATAATCTTATTGGCGGGTTAGGCAACGAAAAAACATGCGGAAAATGCTAATGGTTATTGCGCGGAAAAGCCAACAAGAAAATTGCATTTTTACAGTCTTATAAATCTTGGCTCGCCGACTTGATCTGCGGGAAAATGAGTACAAGGCCTCTGTAATACGCTCAATCGCTTATGCGGCGTTAGCTGCCCCAGATTGCCTTCATATGATAAATAGACGACATCAAAGATTGATTTAGTCCAACCGGTCACAAGATCAACAGCAAGACCGACTGCCGTGGATGCCACAACGCCATTAGCCCAAACCACCTGCGGGTTGTTTCCCGCATCACCATAACGCTTAGCCTCGATGGCAAGCTTTTTCTCAGACAGATATCCCATACACCACATGCAGGGACCACCCGGGATCGAAGCAATAATCTGGCCGCTGGCGATAGGCGGTTGGGGATCTGCCCGGTTAACATCAATTCCAACGTCTATGTATGGCGTGAGGTGCCGGCGGCTGAACGCTTCGAGTTCTTGCCGTCCTTTGAATCCGTCCACGCAGCCGAAGATAATATCGCAACCCCTAAGAGCTGCAGGATCATTTTGCCACCAGTCTCGAATCATGAGCACGTGAGCCTTTGGCTGCAGTCCGCGTATGAGTTTCCTTGCGCTCGCGACCTTTGGTGTCTTCTTTGCGACGTCCCTTACGGTTGCACCGACGAGCCGATTCAGGTTTGTTTCCTCGACCCGGTCTGGATCACAGAGAACATACTTGTTGAACCCCACGTGGGCCAGCTGCTGCACAATATGCGAACCGCCACCGCCAAGGCCCACTACTCCAACAACGCAGTTGGCGATTTTTGTCTGCGCACCTTCACCCAAGAACGACTGACGGTCATAACGATCTTCATGCATAAATGCCGCCCCCAAATGTTTGATTATCAAGCGGATAACCGACTATGGTTACTTTCGTGACCCGCCGTGGAGAGACCTGTTTTGTCGGCCATATCAGCCCGGCGACACTGTTGAAACTGAAGACCATCGCCCCGTGCACCGCATTCCCGCCAAGGTTATGGAATGAGGGTATTAACTTGCCAAGTTCACGACGATCAATCCTGCTGAAACTCGGCGGCCCCGAGTGTTCGTGTCGATGGACGTGAAGAATGCCCTCTTTTGTGGACAGGCTGTGTTCCATGGCATTTCGGATCGCAGCCGAGTTTATTCTTGCTCCGACGTAAGGGTCATTTATGTACTGTGTATCGGGTACGGAGAGATAATCGGTTACAAGAAGGAGGATACCTCCTTTGTCAAGAACGCTCCGCCGTGTAAACATAAACCCAACACGTTCATGGGCAAAGGGATGCGGGCGGTCGAGATCTGCTCGCATCCCATCATAGACCAATCTTGTCATTTTTGCGTGGATCAGCATGTCAAACCTCTCAGGTGTGCGGCCACCATCTGTGAAAGCCTTCGATCAGTCGGCTGCAACTGCCAAGAAAAAGCATGCCATGCCCGATCCAGAATCCATGCTCCACGAACATTCCAGTTCAGGGGTTTTCCAGACTGAACCAGTTCGGAAAAATATAGGCGTGAGTTGTAGCCTTCCCTTTGGTTGGGGCACAGCAAGACATCGACTGTTGCCGGCAGACAGTTGGGCGGCAGTTTAAGCCCTGCAATCAAGAAATAGTCATAGGTTCCCTCTTGAGCATACTTGACCCCAGGAAACATGCTCTTGAGTTCGCTAATCTCATCTTCTGGAAAAGTCGTACCCATTTTGCCCTCTCACGATGATGAACCATCTTTCGGGTGGCTGATGAAGGTCTCCCCGCCCTTTATTGTGATTCGTCCATCATCGGGCAATGGCTCGAACTTACCCTCAATCACCTGATCGAGATCATAGGCAAGCGGGATGCCAGCCAAGGTCTTGATGGCCGTGACGGTCTGATGGCCCCGGTGAATCGTGTACTGTTTGCTGTCTACTATGATTGTTACCTGGCTCTGCCCAGGCTGCCCATTTTCGTTTTGCATCATGATTCTCCTTTAGACTTAAGATAAGGGTCTTTACGACAACCTCTTTCCCTTCTATCCTCTATAGCCCAAAACTTTTTGTTTTTTTCCATGGCAAAAAGCGGGAAGTTGCGAGCACTATATATAAAGGAGGATGATCATGAGATGAGGAAGAAGAATGAATAACGAGCTAGTCGAAAAACTGAAAGAGGTAGACTGGGACAGATTTATCCTCGAATTGGCACGTTTCGCATCGAAAAGGATCGAAAGGCTTTCCTGGAAACATGCCCGTATTCCAAAAGGTCTAACGGCCGATGGAATAGCCTTGCAAGCGATCGAAAAAGTGTTTGACGAAGAAAGGCGCTGGGACCCACAAAAAGATCCTGATCTCATGAAGTATTTGAAGTCAACCGTGAATAGCTTGATAAGTAAGCTTTACAAATCGAAAGAGTATCAAATTACGGAGCGATTTGAAGAAGGAGAGGACGGTGAGGACTTAATCCCATTACCAGCTGATTCGGACAGTCCCCATTCTGTAGCAATTCTTGGGCAGCCAATTGCCAACCCCGAACAGATATTACTAAAAAAAGAGGAAGAACAGCAGGCCAAGGAAATGACAGACAAGTTCCTTGAATCTCTCGAAGACGATGAGGAGCTCGGAGAGATTGTGTTGTGCCTGCTTGAGGACATCACAAAACCCGCAGACATCGCTCAAGAACTGGGAGTCGAGGTGGAGGAGATCTATACGCGAAGGAAAAGGTTAATAAGACGCTATGGAGAATTCAAAAATATTATAAAGAAAGAAGGTATTCAATGGAGGCCAAAAACGGAAAAGGAGGGAGGTACTCAAAGTGCGTCGAGAATTTTTTTGACTTTCTCGGGGACGCCGAAGGATTGAGCGATGAGGACCTGACAAAGGACCTCCTTGCGGAGGGAATCGATCCCGAAGCGTTGCTTGCACGGGGCAGACTTATTGTGGAGACAAAACTGAAGGAGGCGAAATTATCTTGGAAAAGGAGGGCGCGCGAAAGAATAGAATCGTTTGAACGGACAATATCTTCCGCAAAAATCGACATTCCTAATAGTCCTTCAGATGCTATGCTCAAGATTAGGGGGTTGCTCGGGAGCATCCCTGAAGGAAGCAGAATGCGTTATGCTCAATTTTATAGCAAAATGGACAAGCTTACAGAAGGGGAAGCTATATCAGTGTATCAAGACTTGCAAAAGCTAAAACTCCTTGATGACGGAAACGAGGGGATAAGCGATGATCACTCGGGAAGCTAATTGCCGCTCTGCCGTTTCAAAGGCGCGAGAGATTATTGGAGCACTGTTTATCGAAGAACCTAAGGACATCGATATCGTTGCTATCGCCGCCGAAAGAGGCGCCTTCGTAAGGGAGGACCTCTTAGGCGGCGCTGATGGTCGATTAACCGTTTTTGGAACAAACGGTATCATCACCGTAAAAGCAGACATCCCCGAACAAGGGAAGAAACGGTTTGTGGTGGCTCACGAACTGGGGCATTTTGAGTTGCACCGTGAAAACTTTGCGACCGTAAACTGCACAGAGATAGACTTTTATCAGTGGAGCAAGAACAAACCCATTGAGGTAGAAGCTAATCATTTCGCAAGCGAAGTCTTGATGCCTGAGCCGATCTTCAAAAGTAAGATAAGAAAAAAGAAGCTCTCGAAAGACCTCCTGCTTTCTTTGGCAAACGAATTTCAAACCTCTCTGACTGCCACAGCTATCCGTTACCTTGCTTTTGGAACAGAGTACGCACTCGTAGTGTCAAAAGACTCACGAATCACTTGGTTCATAAAAGGTCGTGACTTTCCTTTCTTTATAAACACCATCGGCAACGTTCACCCCGAATCTCTTGCGTATGAGTTCTTTAAAGGAAGAGATCTTCCAGATGATTTCTTTTCAGTTTCTGCAATAGGCTGGGTCGATAATCCTCGGATGAAGAACAGGGAGATACTGGAGCTCGCCATACCGTTACCAAGCTATAATGAAGTTTTGAGCTTCCTTTACGGAACGTGTCAATGAAAATGAGACACTTCCATCAGATATTTAGTGTACCCCGCCATCGCTCGTTGATAATGGCTTATTGATCCAGACGGCGTCAGGCAGTGACGCCGGTTTCGGCATCCTCCCCTTGAACCGTTCCGGATGTTTTTCATACGCAGCCCGCAGTACGTCCGTACGACCTTCAATGATCCTCAACGCTCTTCCATAATGGACGTCCTCGGGGGTGAGAAGACCTATCCCCGAATGGTAATGCTCGGTATTGTACCAGGGGAAGAATGTCTGGCAAAAGGCCCGGGCATCCTCAATGGAGCCGAACCTTTGAGGGAACTCGGGCCGGTACTTCATGGTCTTGAACTGAGATTCGGAATAGGGGTTGTCATTACTGACCGAAGGCCTCGAATGGCTCTTGGTGACCCCGAGATCGGCCATGAGCAGGGCGACGGGTTTCGACGTCATACTCGACCCCCTGTCCGCATGGATCAGGAGCTTACCGGGCTCTATCATTTGCTTCTCGCAGGTCTCCGCGATCAGTTTGCGAGCAAGGGCGGCAAGTTCCCTGTGGGCCACCATCCACCCCACCACATAGCGGCTGTAGATGTCGAGGATCACATAGAGGTAGTAGTAGGTCCATTTTACGGAACCCTTGAGCTTCGTGATATCCCAGCTCCACGCCTCGTTGGGCGCCTTCGCGAGGATCTCCGGTTTTGCGTACCGGGGACGGGAGACCTGCCTCCTCCTTTCTTTCAGCTCACCTTCTTCTTCAAGGATCCGGTACATGGTGCGCACTGAACAGAGATAGCTCTTCTCGTCCAGGAGGGCCGCGTAGATTTCCCGGGGTGCTTTATCGATGAAGCGGTCCGAATGAAGGATATCAAGTACATCGTTCCGTTCCCCGAAGGAGAGGGCCAAGGGAGAGAGACGGTTCAAAGGTTCCTTCTCTTTCGGATGCTGCCACCGGTAAAAGCCCGCACGGGATACGTCGAGGGCGTTGCAGGCAGGGCGGATACCCACTTCATGGGCAAGCGATTGCGTGATGTTCATGACTTCTCCTCGCTCGACCCCTTGAGCAGCTCGGCCACTTTTTTTTGGACCTCGATAATGAGCTCCGCCTGTTTCAGTTTATGGGTGAGCCTCGTGTTCTCCTTTTCCAGTTCGATGGTGCGACGGATAAGGGGATCAGGCTTTTGTGTGACGGGTCCTCTCTTTTTCGGGATGAGGCCCTGGTGAACCTGACGCCGCCATGAGGTGAGGCTCGATGAATAAAGTCCCTCTCTGCGCAGAAGCGCCCCTATCTCACCCTTCCCGGTACAGTTCTCCACCTCCTTGAGGATACGGAGCTTGTACGCCGCGGTGAATTTCCGGCGAACTGCCTTTTCCGGTACTTCCGGATCGGGGACTACCCTTGGTGATGCCATGACTGATTTCTTTTCTTCCACGATCGTTCTTTCCTTCCCGCCCCCAAGAGTCTAAACTATTGGGTGGGAAGTGTCTCACTTATATTGGCACGGAGGGTATGTGGACCCCGATGATTCCGACTGATTTAGTTTTTCCCAGTAGGGTAGTAGGATCATTCCCCGACGGGAACTCGGCGCTTATGCTCGTGGCGGCCCGCTTACGACACATCGCAGGGACCAAATGGGGAATGAGCCAGTACCTGAAGATGGACCGCCTTAAAGGCGATACCGCTGAAGGGATACAGATATAACCGGATGGATGGGATTGCCATGAAAAGTGCGAAAAAGTATTGACAGTATCACCTTCATTAATAGACCTGCGGTGCAGCTTGTAGCTGGCCGACATCGCAGACTACATTCCCCTCGTCGGAGGGCTTCCCGTTATTCCAACCTTGCCCCACTCGTTCATTGTCCTCCCTTTCTATTCTATATTCAAGCCCATGAATGCGAGACGACATCACGAAATGCGGTTTGGAAGCAATCATCCTCGCGAAGGCACCAGATAGCATTTCAAGAAATTGGAGGCAGGTCTCTTTCCATGAGGTATCTGCCATTTACGGTCTCCATCGCCGTTTACGTGTTTCAGCGCAACGAAGCCAACAACATCCGGGTCTCTCGTTGGCACCACCCTACCTTCAAATAGTGGGCACCGGAATACGACTGAGGGGAATATTCATGGCTCCGTTTGTACAATATCCTTTTTCGGAGATTTCCTTGAGTCTCAGCGTCGACTCTTTGTCGCAAAGTCGAATAAGATAATTGAGGAGGTTATCTTGTGAACTATCGCCCTTGCCATACACAATAATGCAGTTTGATGGAAGATATGTGTCTCTGAAAATGGGCAGTGTCCTGCTATTATAATGGCCATGGTTATCAAGATCGTGGTCTGACACGAGGCAGACTGTTCGTGCAACGTTTCGCCTGTCCCGGTTAAGGCTTTCTATAATACACAGCCATCCATATTTTTCTGGAGGAATCTCCTGAGGGCAATTTCGAAAAAGAGAGGCCCCGCTCTGTGGGAATTCGACGTTATAGATGGATGGGTCCGATGTAGGTCGGACTTGACACTGGACTATTCCGCTCGCTGACACCAAATCACCACGGACTTCCTTTGTATTCGTATCTACGCCTATGATCAAGTCGAACGAGGACAAATATAGCATGAGATCGGCCTCGTTAGGGATAACCTGATCGTGTATGCGGGTGAGAACCTTTTCCTTTCCTGATTGGCCGATATAGTGCGTTTGAGAGAAAAGCACGGCAGGCTTGACCGTGCTATCGTCATAGGCAATGCCACCCTCAATCGTCATCTTCTCGCGGTCGTAATGGAAGGCTTTTATGGGCACAGGATATCCGACTATGGCAGTGTGTAGCCTTGGTTTCTTGGCGGGATTGCGGTTCTTGTGTTTCTTGCTTCGCCCCATGCAAGCACCCCTTGTTTGTCTTGGTCATAAACTCAGCGAGCGGTTCCACTGGCTTGTTGTGCCATCAACTTGCATAAATACGGGATCATCTGACCTAGTGTCACGTCACTCATCTAATGTCGGATAAAGTCGCCTAAGTTTCACCCGCGCATCCTTAGTAGTAAATTGCCAGTTCACCTTTGCGTTGAGATTGTCGCGATGGGCCTGCCAGGCAGACACGGCGGAGTGGACCTCGGCGAGAGTGTCGATCCGGCGACTCAGGCATTGATGAATGAGCACGTTAAGCTCAATCTCCGCCATATTGAGCCAGCTTCCATGTTTGGGAGTATAGACGAATTCAAAGCGGTCCCAGATGCGTTTGGCCTCTTCGGGAGAAAAGGCTTCATAAAGAGAGCCGGGTTTATGGGTGTTCAGGTTATCCATGACAAGGGTGATCCTTTTGGCCTTTCCATACCGTCCTGAAAGTTCCCGGATGAACTCCGCCCAGTCGCGCTTCGTTCTCCTTTCCGATACCTTGGTCAGGCGCGTGCCCGCCAATGGTTCGTTGGCCATAAATACGGTACAGACGCCACATCGCTCGTATTCGTAGTCGTGACGCTCGAGCCGTCCCGGAGCGCGGGGAATCGGGGTACGCGTTTCTTTGATCAGTTGTCTTGGGGTTTCATCCATACAGACCACCGGGAATCTTTTATCATACGGGCGTTTATATACATCGAGTACGTTCTCCATGGCGGCGACGAAATCAGCATTGCCCTCCGGTGGAATGACCCATCCTTGCTGCTTCCAGGGTTTTGTTTCGTTTTTTTAAAACCCGACGCACGGTTTCATAGGAGATATTCTCGATATAATTGAGCGCTACGGCCCGGTTCGCGAGCATACGCAAGGTCCACCTCGCAAAACCTTCTGGTGGTTCGCTACAGCTCAAGGCAATGAGGTGGGCCTCGAAATCGCCATCCGCCTTCTTCTCGTAGACTCGCTCTGCTTTGTGTCCGGTAAGGGCAGTCTCAAGTCCTTCTTCCACGAATCGCTTTTTTACTCTATCTATCTTACGCATGCTGATTCGCAACACTGCCGATATATCCTCGTTCTTCATCGGGTGGTCCTGGAACCGGCCCTGATCGCAATTGAGAAGAACCAGCGCATTGAGCACCTTTTGGGCTTTATGATTTCCTTTTTGCACCACGCCTTCAAGTTCCTTTCGCTCTTCTTTTTCGAGCACCACCCTATATTTTATCATTCGGACCTCCCCATGGTGAAATTTAACCCTTGAGGAGATTCTATATCATACTATACGACATTACAAGTGTGATGTGACACTAGAAACACATTCAAGTTCTTATCAATATACTCCGTTCTCGATTTGTATTCCTTGGCCAATCGCATGCCCTGTCTACTTGCGGCTTTGAAAGCTCTTTGCATAGCTGCAGCGTTTTCTTCAAGGTCCCACCATATGTCTTCGATATCTACCCACTGGTATCCGTCGTTGAATGCTAACCTGATGAAGGTTTTGTGTGTATTTATATGTCGAAGTTCAGTATCGTCATTCAGTACTCTTAGGACGCGCTTCAACGGAGTAATGGAAACGTTTACCGTTTTGCGCAAAGAAGCCAATGCTTTCTGCTGTTGGCTGGGATCCCTCAACATTCTCTTTGTCGTTTTGCTAACCTCTCCGGATAATGACGCGAGAAACGAGAATAATCTCTCTGCAAGCTCGTAAGACGACGTATGGTAATTTTGGAGCTGGTAGTGCAGACGTAGAATGGAATGCAAGTCCTTCAAATTGCTCATACCTCTTTCGAACTCACTTACGGAGAATTTGAGCCGTATGAGGGCATGGCCCAACTCCCCCCAATGAGCCATTACCCCTTCCTCAGGCTGTATTTCACGGTAATGGACTTTCAGAATATGAGGCATGTCAACGTTCTCGATCAAGATTAATATTCATTGTGCCATTGAATGCGGTATATCAAATATTCCACCCAACGTTTCAGGTATGACGTGGTTCAATTCCTATGCCCTTTTTAGTGAGTAGCGTTTTGCTCTTGTTGAAGTAATATACTGCTTTATCAAAGGCTTCACCGGGGAATAAATAGTCTCTGCTGAGAAAGGCGCCATTGGACCATAATTTAAGGAGATCCCTCTGTACAACGATTGTTGCCAACCTCAGGTGCTCAAAAGACCTGCCATTGGACAACGGGTCTGCAAGGCGCATAGAGAATCCTTGTTGTAAGTGCGGTCTAAGCCAGTCAGCTGGCTTTAGTCTTAGATCTTTGACTATGGCGATGCCAGCAACGCTACGAGGATAGGCTATTAAATAGAGGAATCCCGTACTGTCTTCAATGCTGGAACCATCGAATGCATTATTGCTATCATGATACGCAAACCACAATGCTGTTTGAATGTGGTCGACCACGTCTATCCAACGGGTTTTTAGGCCGTAATGCTGGGCAAGGGCCTCTCGCTCTTCATCCGTGCCAATAGGATCAAAGGTGGGCGCAATAGCGTTGATTACATCGTTGATCCATGTTTGGTTGGCGTTAATCTGTAAATGTGTTTTGCACCCACGATATAATGAAGGAATAAGTGGATGATTTTTTGTCTGGCCTCTTAGCAGAAAATCCGTGTCCATCGTATGCAAGTGGTACTTGAGGCTTCCTATAGCCAACATCAGACCCCTATAATCATAGATGTTTAGGACCGCCCTCTCGGTAGACCGATTGGAGTAATTACCCCAATTTCGCTTCACCAGTTCGGTTACTATGGTTTTGTCGATTATGCCTTTGATTCTCCGTTTCTGTGACGCTGAAAGCCAAGGCAGCTCAGCAGTGGGCATTACGGACACTCATCAAATTATCCATTCTTCGCCTTCACGATGGGATGAAGTATCTACTGCATTTAAAACATATTCTGTCCCGAGTGCTTTGAAAATGCAAGAGGAATTCTTTGGATCGTGCCAACAAATACCGTCTGAAAGCGAGCTTCACCTATTGAGGGCTAAAAACCCAACTTCAGGGAGTAAGTCACCGAAATATGCCTGGCCAGAGTTCTGTACCACAAAACATGATACCCCTTGCGTCCCAAAATTCAGTTCAAGTTATTAATTCTATTTTCTTTTCCTCCTCACAAATGATACATTTAAACTTGATCTTGAAGGGGGAGATTCATAATGCGTATCCAGGGGGTAATATGGCACAGCCGAGAGTTTCCACGCACAGCAAGCACGTCACGGTACGGCTCACCGAAAAGGAATTAGCTCTCATGGAGAAATACTGCGCCGAAAATGATCTGACCGGAAGCGAATACCTGAGAACCCTCTTGCGCATTCATCTTGGAATTGCCGAAGACATGCGCATCGTTGCCAAGCTGAAACCTCGTCCAAAAGAATAATTAAATTAAGACTATAAATCCTTAGTCATGGGTTTGTCTTCCATAGAAGATTTCTTTTTATTCTCATGCTTATAAGCGTATTATCTATGTATACAATAATTGTACTACATTAAGTAGTACCAACATACCATGCGTAATTTTTTTCTTGACATCTTTTTCTTATTCAAGTACAGTTTGCTCAGCTAGACGATCCGCACCAAGAGACGCAAGTGCTTTTCCGTCACCTGAAGGGGGATGATGTGATAAGCCTGGTATCGAAACGACAACGTAACATTCTGCTCACCATGACCGCAGGGGTGGCATTGACGCTCCTGTCGGCACCGGTAAGCAAGCTCCCCAAATCCTATTACCTGAATATAAGTCCGAGTGTGCCCCTTGGCATCTATAGGTTGACCTCACCCGTCAATCTTACTGCAGGAGACCTGGTCATCTTTGACCCGCCTCAAGAGGCACACCCTTATCTCTACGGTCGCCGTTGGCTCCCCGAGGGCTGGCCCCTCATCAAGTATATTGGAGCACTCCAGGGGGACACATACTCCCTGAAAAATGACTCTTTCTTTGTTAACAGCAAGTATATCGGCCCGGTCTACGACCAGGACGACGAAGGCAGAATACTCCCCAAAATCATAGGTGCCCACACAGTTGAGTCGGGGATGTTCCTGCCCGTCTCCCCTTATTCCCGCTCTTTCGACGGAAGATACTTCGGCACGGTTCCAGTTAACTCCATCAAAGGCAAAGCATCTCCCCTCTGGCTTTATTATTAAAGGTAACTCATGCTCCCGGTATTTGTATTGACCGGCGTTATCGGTCTATCTACGCTCTTTGGCACCTGTGGCCCCGAGGTCCATCCCTCTACTACTCAAGCAATCATTGAAGTAGAGAGCAAGGGCAATCCCCTCGCCATCCACGACAACGACACCGGAGTATCCTATTCCCCTTCCACCCGGACTCAGGCCCTGGAGATCGCAACCAGGCTCTTGAGCCGCCGTCATTCCATAGACATCGGCCTCATGCAGGTCAACTCATGGCACTTGAGAAAGAAAAAGATCGACTGCGAGAGCCTCTTCGACCCCTGCTTCAACATCAGAACCGGGACGGAGATCCTCGCGGCCTTCTACCGTAAACATAGAGAAAAGAGCCCTTCTGATCCTCCTGATCTTACCCTTCTTAAATCCCTTTCCTCCTATAATACCGGCACTCCATATAAAGGCACCCGCTACATCACGAAGATCCTCAAGAAAGCCCGCTCCGCAGACCACGTACCCACCGCTCAAAATACCCGTCTCGTCTCAACCCGCACAATTCCATGTCAGCTGCACAATGCAATCACCTATTACCGTAAGGAGAGTGCCAAATGAGCCATGACAATGTCCGGGATCTTCACACGGACACCCACATCCGCCGTCTTTTACAGATGCTTGGTACCGCCCTCGGGTCTCACATCACTACCCTTCTCCAAGAGCCCTCGGTAGTGGAACTTATGCTCAACCCCGATGGCCATCTCTGGGTGGATCGTCTGGGTACCGGCAGATCGAATACCGGCTACACGGTAAGTCCCGCCGACGCTCAGCGTGTAATAGAGCTTGTCGCCAGTTCCACGGGATCGGTGTGCAGCGCCGATCAGCCCATGGTTTCGGCGGAACTCCCCGGCAGTGGGAACCGTTTCCAGGGGATGCTACCACCCATTACTTCCACTCCTGTTTTCACCATCAGGAAGAAGGCCCTCATAGTCTTCACCCTGGATGATTACGCCAAGGACGGCATCATATCTGAGTCCCAGAAAGAGAAGATCATTGAAGCAGTACAGCATAAGCACAACATCTTGATCGTAGGCGGCACAGGCTCAGGGAAGACCACCCTCGCCAATGCCGTCCTTAATGAAGTCTCGAAGACCCTGGACCGCTGCATCATTATCGAGGATACCTTGGAGCTTCAGTGCACTGCCCCGGATACCGTGTTCCTGAGATCACGGGACCATGTCTCCATGAACGACCTTTTGAAGGCCACCATGAGGCTGAGACCGGACCGGATCATAGTCGGGGAAGTGAGAGGCCCCGAGGCCTTAACCCTCCTCAAAGCCTGGAACACGGGCCACCCGGGAGGTGTGGCCACGGTCCATGCCAATAGTGCCAGAGGAGGGCTTACCCGCCTTGAACAACTCATACAGGAAGCAATACCCACACCGCAGAAGGCGCTTATCGCCGAGGCGGTGAATATCGTCATCTTCATCGAGCGTTACCGTCACAGTAGACGGGTCAAAGAAATCGTCGAAGTGACGGGCTTCACGGACGGCGAATACGCCATCCGGAATCTACTTTAAGGAGGTTTTGCTATGAAGCATCAAACAGTCTTACCGGTTCTGTTGATCCTGGCAGTATTCCTTTTGCTGCCCGCCCTCGCCCACGCGTCAGGTTCCGGTCTCCCGTGGGAGAGCCCGCTTCAGAAGATTCTTGATTCCATCTCGGGGCCTGTCGCCAAGATCGCCGGTGTCATCGCCATCTGCCTGACCGGCCTTGGCCTTGCCTTCGGGGAAGGAGGAGGGCTCATGAGAAAGTGCCTGGGTATCGTCTTTGGTTTAAGCATCGCCTTCTCCGCGAGCAGCTTCGGTCTCTCCTTCTTCGGCTTCGCGGGCGGCTGCCTCATGAGGTAGACCATGGAAGGACATGAGATTCCACTTCACAGGGCATTGACGGAACAGATCCTCATGGGAGGAGTGCCCCGGCCTATTGCGATTCTCAATGGAACAATAGGGGCGGCTTTTGGGATAGGACTCCACTCCTTCTATGTGATCCCGTTTTGTCTCTTTGTGCATGTCGCAGCGGTTGTCATGACCAAGCGCGATCCCCAGTTCTTCGACTGTTTCAGACGGCATATCAAACAGAAGCCTTACTACGGAACGTAATGGAGGTACTATGCTGAATCTTAGAGAATATCACAAGAAGCCGGACAAGCTTTCAGATTATCTCGTGTGGGCGGCATTGGTCGACAAGGGGGTGGTCCTCAACAAGGACGGCTCACTCATGAGATCCTACATCTTCAGAGGCCCGGACCTGGACAGCGCCACGCCCGCCGAACTTGTCTCAATCACAGCCCGTCTGAACAATGCAATCAAGCGCCTCTCCGGAGGGTGGGCCATCTATACCGAGGCGCAAAGGATACGAAGCCAGGACTACCCGGAGTCGGAGTTCCCCGACCCGGTGACGCTTATGATCGAGGAAGAAAGGAGAGCCTTCTTCTCTGTGGGCAATCACTACGAGAGCCTTTACTACTTCACTCTTCTCTTTCTCCCTCCTCCTGAGCAGCACCAGAAGATAGAAAAGGCCTTTATCGAAAGAGGCAGGGGTTACGAAAAAGAGCAGGAGACATACCAGGCTCATCTAAAGACCTTCCTTACGGAATCCGACAGAATCTATTCTCTCCTCTCGGAGATCCTCCCCGAGGCGAGACCGCTTACGGATTCGGAGACGCTCACTTACCTGCATAGCTGTGTATCTCCGAAGCGCCATCCGGTGAGGGCCCCCGAGATACCCATGTATCTCGATGCCCTCTTGGCGGACACACCTTTAGTTTCTGGCTTTGAGCCCCGACTGGGGGAACATCACCTGAGGGTTGTATCGATTATGGGCTTTCCCGGAATGACTGTACCGGGGATCATGGATAATCTCAACAAGCTCAACTTCGAGTACCGATGGGTGACCAGGTTCCTGCCCCTAGACAAACGGGAGGCCCTCACCGAAATCGGCAGATACCGACGCCAGTGGTGGGCCAAGAGAAAGGGGATCATGACCCTCATCAAAGAAACCGTCACTCAGACGGAAAGCGCCATGGTGGATAGTGACGCCATGAACAAGGCGTCGGATGCCGACGCCGCGTTACAGGAAGTGGCAGATGACGCGGTGAGCTACGGATACTATACCGCGTCCATTGTCGTGTGGGATAAAGATTCTCTCTTAGTACAAAAGAAGGTCCGGGCTCTTGAGAAAACCATCAACAGCCTCGGCTTCACGGTAATCAATGAGACTCTCAATGCCGTGGACGCCTGGTTCGGGAGCCTCCCGGGACTCTGCCGGGCGAACGTGAGAAGGCCCCTCTTAAGTTCTCTGAATCTATCACACATATTTCCCTTGTCGGCGGTGTGGGCAGGTCCGGAGATGAATGCCCATCTTAACGCCTCGGTCCTCATGCACACACAGACGACAGGGAACACACCCTTCCGTCTCAACCTTCACGTCGATGATGTGGGGCATACCATGATAGTAGGACCGACAGGATCGGGGAAATCGGTACTCCTTGCTATCCTCGCAGCACAGTTCCGGAGGTACCCGGAGTCCCAGGTCTACTTCTTCGACAAGGATGGGTCGATCAAAGCGCTCACGGCGGGAGTAGGAGGGGATTTCTACGACCTCGCCGCCGAGACATCGGGAGCGTTGTCCTTTCAACCCCTGGCCGTAATAGACAACGAGCTTGAGATGTCCTGGGCGGCGGAGTGGGTTTATGACTTCCTGAGAGCGGAGAACGTGGAAGTCAATCCTGATGTGAAAAAGGCGGTATGGACGGCCTTGAAGTCTCTCTCCTCGTCTCCTCCTGAAGAGCGAACCATCACCGGGCTTACCCTCCTTCTCCAAGACGCCCGGCTGAGGCAGGCGTTAGAACCTGCGACCCTGAACGGCTCCTTTGGCCGTCTCTTCGATGCAACCCATGACACCCTCTCCTATGGCCGCTGGCAGGTCTTCGAGATGGCGAAGCTCATGGAGACGAAGGCGGCGGTTCCTCCTGCCCTTTCTTATCTCTTCCATAGGCTTGAACAAAGGTTTGATGGCTCTCCTTCAATCCTCTTCCTTGATGAATGCTGGCTCTTCCTGGACAACCCTATATTTGCGGCAAAAATCAGGGAGTGGCTCAAGGTACTGAGGAAGGCGAATGTGGCGGTAGTCTTTGCCACCCAGTCCTTGCAGGACGTGGAGAACAGTTCCATTGCGAGTGTCATAAAGGAGTCCTGTCCCACGAAGATTTATCTCCCCAACTCGAATGCCTTGGATGAGCGGATGGCGGCTATTTATCGTGGCTATGGGCTCAACGACCGCGAAATAGAGATCATCGCCACGGCCACTCCGAAGAGACAGTACTACTACAAGTCGGGTGCAGGGTCCAGGCTCTTCGAGCTTGCCCTCGGACCCATGGCCCTCGCCTATTGCGGGTCGAGCACCCCGGAAGACCGTAAGATGGTAAGCGTGATCCAGGCAGGGAGCGGGGACTTTAACGACGAATGGTTGAGATACAAGAACCTCGAAGGAACTTCACCCTTCTTCGAGAAATCTTCACATGTAAAGGAGGCAGTATGAAGAAGATTCAACGGAAGCACCTTTTCATCGGCATCGGTTTACTCTCGGTAATGCTCTTGTGTTCTTCTCCTTGTCCAGCCTTCCTGGGCTTCGGCGACATTGTCTTCGACCCCTCGGTCTGGGCGCAGACGGTCATGAACTATGTCAAGGAAGTCCAGACGGCGATCAACACCACCAAGCAGGTCGAGAATCAACTTCAAAGCCTCCAGAATGAGGCGCAGAACCTTACCCGCATGGATCAAGGCACCGCAGCGGCCACGATGTCCCGGATTCAGAGCAGCCTTTCCCAGCTTACCCAGATGAGAAGCAACATGCGGGGCATTACCATGGACTATTCAAAGCTTCAGACCGCGTGGGACGGCGTCTACAAGAACTTCGGCGCCTATAACGGCATGTCAGGTAAGGATTACGCCACCCAGGCGCAGAAGATCACGGAGCAGAGTAACAACGCGAGTTATGACGCCATGAAGGCACAGGGTCTTGCAGCACAGTTGGGCGACGACACCACCAATCTCAACAACCTTCTCAGGGCCTCGAACAACGCCGGGGGTGCAGTCGCCGCAACCCAGGCGGGCAACCAGATCGCGGGCATGACGGTGCAGCAACTCATGAGGCTTGAACAGGTCATGGCCACGAGTTACAGGGCGCAGTCGTCATACTTTGCGGCGGAGGCGCAGAAAAAAGCAATGGCGGATGCTGATTCGGCTAGTGTCACATCACACTTGTAATGTCGTATAGTATGATATAGAATCTCCTCAAGGGTTAAATTTCACCATGGGGAGGTCCGAATGATAAAATATAGGGTGGTGCTCGAAAAAGAAGAGCGAAAGGAACTTGAAGGCGTGGTGCAAAAAGGAAATCATAAAGCCCAAAAGGTGCTCAATGCGCTGGTTCTTCTCAATTGCGATCAGGGCCGGTTCCAGGACCACCCGATGAAGAACGAGGATATATCGGCAGTGTTGCGAATCAGCATGCGTAAGATAGATAGAGTAAAAAAGCGATTCGTGGAAGAAGGACTTGAGACTGCCCTTACCGGACACAAAGCAGAGCGAGTCTACGAGAAGAAGGCGGATGGCGATTTCGAGGCCCACCTCATTGCCTTGAGCTGTAGCGAACCACCAGAAGGTTTTGCGAGGTGGACCTTGCGTATGCTCGCGAACCGGGCCGTAGCGCTCAATTATATCGAGAATATCTCCTATGAAACCGTGCGTCGGGTTTTAAAAAAACGAAACAAAACCCTGGAAGCAGCAAGGATGGGTCATTCCACCGGAGGGCAATGCTGATTTCGTCGCCGCCATGGAGAACGTACTCGATGTATATAAACGCCCGTATGATAAAAGATTCCCGGTGGTCTGTATGGATGAAACCCCAAGACAACTGATCAAAGAAACGCGTACCCCGATTCCCCGCGCTCCGGGACGGCTCGAGCGTCACGACTACGAATACGAGCGATGTGGCGTCTGTACCGTATTTATGGCCAACGAACCATTGGCGGGCACGCGCCTGACCAAGGTATCGGAAAGGAGAACGAAGCGCGACTGGGCGGAGTTCATCCGGGAACTTTCAGGACGGTATGGAAAGGCCAAAAGGATCACCCTTGTCATGGATAACCTGAACACCCATAAACCCGGCTCTCTTTATGAAGCCTTTTCTCCCGAAGAGGCCAAACGCATCTGGGACCGCTTTGAATTCGTCTATACTCCCAAACATGGAAGCTGGCTCAATATGGCGGAGATTGAGCTTAACGTGCTCATTCATCAATGCCTGAGTCGCCGGATCGACACTCTCGCCGAGGTCCACTCCGCCGTGTCTGCCTGGCAGGCCCATCGCGACAATCTCAACGCAAAGGTGAACTGGCAATTTACTACTAAGGATGCGCGGGTGAAACTTAGGCGACTTTATCCGACATTAGATGAGTGACGTGACACTAGGTTCTTTGGAGATCATATACAAAAACCTGGCGAGCCTCAGGGAAGAGGCACCAAACAATATTAGGAGGGATAGACCATGAAGAAATTCTTGCTTCTTATCGCTGCCGTTTCGTTGCTTTCTGCCTGTGGTTCAAAAACCCCTGAGTATTACAAAGAACACCCCGCCGAAATGAAGGCCAAAGCGGAAGCGTGTTCAAGAATGTCTGAAGCTGAGAAAATGGCTGACAGAGAGTGTGCAGCAATCAGTAAGGCCGATTCCGACCGATTCTTTGGGGACCACATGGAGAAACCGGGCGCACCGAGGGGAAGGGGCACCAAGCAATATTAGGAGGGCCAAATGACACCGGATCCTGGAATACTCACCACTGTTTTGAATACGTTTAGCGATGCCTTCACGAACGGCCTTGGTTTCATTCATGGTGACGCCAAGTGGCTTCTCGGGACGCTCATCCTCATAGACCTCATTTTAGCTATAGTCCTCAATCTCAGTGACGGCGACCACATGAAAACATTGGTTTCAAAGATCCTTAAGTATGGGTTCTTCATATGGATCGTCATGGACTACAAGACCTTCACCAACGTCATATTGAACACCTTTGAGATGATAGGTCTGAAAGCCGGAGGCGGATCCGTCACTAATGCGATGCTCAGCGATCCCTCAAATATTGCCAGTTACGGCATATGGGTTACAGAGCCCATCTTTGACTTTATCAACAACCTCGGTGCAGTGGATGTCATCAAAAATCTACACAAAGTAATTATTGCGGGATGGACAGGGTTAATCATTATGCTCTGCTACTTCCTGATCGGTATCCAGATCTTCATAACTTACCTCGAATTCTACGTTGTTGCCACATTAGCGCTGATTCTTCTTCCTTTCGGGGTAAATAGACGTACCGCCTTTCTCGGGGAGAAGGCGATAGGAGCGGTCCTGTCCTTCGGCATAAAACTGATGGTCCTCGCGTTCATCGCGGCGGTTGCCATTCCGCTTGTCAAGACGTGGTCACTCCCTGTCGATCCCACAAACAAACAGATGTTCTGTCTTCTTTTGGGCTCCCTCGCAATCACTTTTCTCGCGTGGCATGCTCCCACCATGGCATCAGGACTCCTCTCCGGGCACCCGACCCTTACGGCAGGAACTGCCGCAGGTACGGTGGTTGCCGGAGGGTGGGCAGCCGCCACGCTTGGTGGAGCCGCCGTAAAGGCAGGTCATAGCGCGACCATGGCGGCGGTCAGGGGAGGGAGTCAGGCAGCCGGAGCATACAAGGAAGGAGGAATGGGAGGAGTGGTAAGGCTCGGGGGTTCCTATATGTCAAAAGGAGCCCACAAGATCACGGATCCCTTCGTATCATCCTTTGACTCCGGCAGGAAGGCCGCTTCTTCGACTCCCGCCGCCTCCGAAGGAGGCTCAGGCAGCACGACAGGCGGCGGCAGTACCCGAGGAGCAGGGAGCGGTGATTCCTTTTCCCAGATGGATTTTGCGGCCATAAGAAAACGGCTGAGATACGTACCCAACTCCGTTCCCCCTTCGGAGACCAGAAAAGGGGGAAGCGCAAAGCCGGACCTTAAAGGAGGTGACAAATCATGAATGAGCTGAATCAGCCAACTCAAACCTACAAACCCGAGGGGATACCCTTAACGCCCTATCTCAAGGCAAAAGAGATATGGGATAACCGAATAGGCAGCGCAAGAGTCCAGGCGTACAACTGGCGCCTGGCCTTCTTTACTGCCGTAGGACTCTGCTTTGTCCTCGTTATCGGACTTATCTTCCAATCGGCAAAAAGCAGCGTTGCTCCATTCATAGTGGAAGTCGGCCCGGGAGGAGAACTCTTGGCCGTCAGCAAGGCAACCCAGGCGAACAGAGCCGCCAATGATCCCGAGATCAGATATTTCCTCGCAAAGTGGATAAAGGACGTGAGGGGTTTGCCCCTTGATGCGGTGGTCAAGAAGCAGTCCTGGATAAGCGCCTATGGCTCCATGCGTCAGAAGGCAGCCCTCAAAATGAACGAGATCGTAAGGAAGGATGACCCCATGAGCAAGATCGGGGAAGAGACCATATCCGTCACCCCTGCTGCTATTGTCAAAATGTCTGACAAGACTTACCAGATCCGATGGACGGAAGACGTATTCTCGAAGGAAGGTTCTCCCAAGCAATCCTATCGGATGACGGGCCTTGTCACTATCGATTTTACCCAACCCACCAATGAAAAAGAGATCATGGCAAACCCGCTGGGGCTCTACATAAGCGACTTCTCATGGTCCAAGGAACTTTAAAGGAGGTTTCGATATGCAACTTAATGGTTCTCCGTTCAAAGACGTATATAAGGCGTTTCTGGTAGGAATTTTGGGGGGCGGGCTCATCACTGTCTGCTCATTACCTTCAGCCAGCGTCATTCCCCTCGCCACGGCGGGAGACGGCCCTGCGCATACGAAACAGGCTGTCATGGTCCAGCCGCAGAAGCTCCCTGACCTGCCCCAGGACCCCGAGGAGCCTATGACTCCTCGCGAAGAAAGAGATGCCCTCAAGGCATCAAAGTCAATTGACGCGGGAACCCGCGAGGGTTTGCAGAATGCGTCCGAGGCAGTGCAGGTCCAGGCAAAAGCATTTTTCTCATACAAGCCTACAGGGCTCTATCAAATCTACTGCCATGAAGGACACCTCACGGACATTCAGCTGCAGCCCGGAGAGGACATCCTCTATATAGGCGGAGGAGACACCACCCGCTGGATAGTGGACAGGGCGCAGTCAGGAAACGGAGATGCAAAACAGTGGCATGTGTACGTAAAGCCCATGAAGTCAAACATCGCCACCAACTTCATGATCGCGACGGACAAAAGATCCTACCAGATCAGGGCTCGCTCAGGGAATGTCTACAACCCTATCATAGGATGGACCTATCCCCTTGATGAAAAGGCGGCATACCTGAGAAAGCAAACTGAGAAAAAGGAGAAGGAAGAAGAGCAAATCTCAGGAACCGTCACTCCCGAGAAGATCAATTTCAACTACAAGATTGAAGAAAGATCCGGTTTCTTCGGAGGCTCCTATTCCTGGACTCCAAAGATGGTTTTCGATGATGGAACAAAGACGTACATCCAGATGGCCGCGACCATGTCTTCAGGAGAGGCTCCCGCGCTCTTCGTAAGCGACGGGAAGGAAGTAACCCTCGTCAACTACAGGGTCAAGAAAAACTACTACATCGTCGACCGCCTCTTTGCCCAGGCGGAGATGCGGAACGGCCTGAAAGAGATAGTGGTCATCAAGAAAGTCAACAAGGACTAAGGAGGAGCGTATGACGTTCTTTTCATCCACAAGATTCTCATCATTCTTCAAAAAAAGAAATCAACCACCGGAGAATGCCGCCGATGATTCTCTCACGGAGGAACCAAAGGAAGTAACCGGCAGCATCCTCAATCCGCCTGTTCCCACAGGTACGAGGTTTAACCGCAAGATGCTCATGATCCTCGGGTCGGCGGCTGGCCTTGTCATGATCTTTGCCGTTATGGCCGCCCTCCAACCCCCGAAGGACCTCACTCCCCGCGAGCAAGCGGAAGCGGCAAAGAAGCCCAGCACGACCACCAACTACGCGCCCACCCCAGAGGCGATTTCGACCGCTCCCGACACTTACGCGGGCTTAAAGAGCTTTCAGGAGGCACAGCAGATCAGAAGAGGCGACATCCCGGGGAGGGGAGCCATTCCAGACCAGGACACGGGCACCGTGGGGAGTGTAAGGAACATCTCTTCGTCCTCAATCAACCAATACAACGCCCAGGCAGGAGGCAACGTCCCTCAACCATCCGAGGCGGAGAAGGAACGTCTTGATGCGAGAAAGAGCGCCATAAGATTTATGAATGCGTCGAGTACGATCCCGCAGGCCTCATCCCTCCCGCCGATCCCCGCCGTGATGCCTGCCCCGGTCAACGTGCCGGTCATGCCGTGGCAGAAGGACGACGACCAGAATATGCAGGCCGCGAAGCGGGACTTTGTGGCGGACAACGAGAAGGCGACCAAGGATGTTTACGTAAAGGGCACTGTCATATCCCCTCTTTCAAAATACGAGGTAAAGGCAGGCTCCATTATCCCCGGGGTCATGATTACCGGCATCAACTCCGATCTTCCGGGCAAGCTCACCGGGCAGGTGAGGGAGAACGTCTATGATACCGTCACCGGCAAGTATCTCTTAATCCCTCAGGGAACAAGGGTCATAGGAACCTATGATTCCAAGGTGGCCTATTCCCAGGAGAGGGTGTTGATCGTCTGGACCCGTCTCATCTTCCCGAACGGCGATTCCATCGACCTCGAAGGTATGGCAGGCGTGGACCTCTCCGGTTACGCGGGTATGAAGGACAAGGTAAACAACCACTACGGCAAGCTCATCGCTGGAGTGGTTCTCAGTTCCATGCTCTCCGCCGGCGCGAAGGTAGCCGCAGGCAATAACGACGTGGGGACCGCCACATTCTCCCAGCAAGCAGTCTCAGGAGCAGCCCAGCAGGTCTCCACGGTAGGAGCCAAATTCGCGGACAGGAACCTCAATGTCCAACCCACCATAGAAATCAGACCCGGCATGAAATTCAATGTCTTCGTCAACAAGGACCTTATCCTCAAGCGCTATCACGCATAAGGAGGACCCATGCAGACTATCACACCGCTCACGAATGCGGGCGACGCGGCAAACTACTTCAAGAAGGACGATTACTACACACGAGACCAATCCGGGGGACGGGCCTGGATGGGGAAAGGTGCCCAGACACTCAACCTCAAAGAAGTGGACCTCCCCACCTTCCAGGCGATACTCGAAGGAAAGGATTCCGAGGGTAACGTGCTTGTGGAAGCGGCTTCGAACGGCAAACACCGGGTAGGATGGGACCTGCATTTTGCTCCATCGAAGAGCGTATCTCTCATATGGGCCTTCGGTACCGAGGAGCAGAGAGACCACATGATGGACTCTCACCACACAGCCGTTGAATCGGTCATGAAGTACGTGGAAGACAATCTTGTGGAAGCGCGAGGAAGAGTGGATGGCACGACCCGTCGCATGGGCACGGGCAACATGATCGCCGCCCGGTTCGATCACTTCACTTCCCGCGAGATGGACCCACAGCTTCATTCTCACGTAGTAGTCGCCAACATGACCCAACGGAAGGATGGCAAGTGGCGGGCAGTTGCAAACGAGAAGATGTTCGCACGAGAGCTTCTCACCGCCATGTACGAGAACGAGCTTGCCGCAGAATTGAAGGAGAAGGGCTATACCGTCACCATGGCAAAGTACGATACGGGCAACTCACGGTATGCCCGCATCGAGGGGATAGACGAAAGGATTGAAGACCACTTTTCGAAGAGACAAAGTCAGATCGACAGGGTCATAGCAGACCTCAAAGAACGTTTACCCCTCGCCACGGCGGGCGAGCTCCGGCAGATGGCGTGCCTCGATACCCGCCAGGCGAAGAAGACCGTAGACCGTGAGGTGCTCCACGATTCATGGGACCGCCAGCTTGAGAGCATCGGTTTTTCGAAAGAGCACATAACAGAATCTCTCGCGAAACAGGCGGAGCACCGGAAGCCCGAGGGAATGGTCCTCACCGCTCAGGGTACCATCAAGATGGCCTCTTCGGCTCTTAACGAACAGGAGTCCACCTTCACCCGCGAGGATATCATGAAGACGGCAGCGAGGATCTCCGGAGGCACTCACCGGAACAAAGCCCTTGAGGAAGCGTTTCTTCGGTTAAAAGGAAAGAGCATCGTCACCCTCGACAAGGACGCGGGGGTATACACCACCAAGGAAATGACGGTAATAGAAAACGGCATCGTCACCGCAGTAGACGAGGGCCGGGGCACCATGCCCGCAGTCCTCAATGCTGCCCAGGTCCGGGAGCGGACCAGGGAACTCTACGACTATCTTACCGCAGATCAGAAGAAGGCCGTCGAACATATCCTCACCGCCCAGGACAGGGTGATCGGCATTCAGGGAGACGCGGGCACCGGCAAGACCTCCATGCTCAATGCGGCGAGAGAGGAACTGGAGAAGAAAGGCTACACGGTAAGAGGCATGACCTTCACCGGCAAGGCAGCGAAGGAATTGCAGACCGGCGCAAGTGTCGAGTCGCAAACTCTCCACAGCTTCTTACCGAAGGTCCAGACGCCTGAGTTTACCTCCTCGCAGAAAGAAGCCTGGTTCATCGACGAGGTATCCATGGTCGGATCGAAGCAGATGGGAGAACTCATCCAGGCGGCAAGAGAAAAGAACGCGAGGGTCGTTCTGGTAGGAGATACGAAACAGCTTCAGTCCATAGAAGCCGGAAGGATGTTTCAGAAGCTTCAGGAAACTGGAGCGATGAAAACGGTCCACATGAAAGAGACACTCCGTCAGAAAGATGAGGAGTACAAGCAGATCGTCGCTGACATCGCGGAGCGGAGAATAGACCGGGCGTTCACCAAAATGCAGGACCGCAACAAAGTGCATGAGATTGTGGATGACCTGGAGAGAAGGGATGCAATAGTCAAGGAATTCGTCTCGCAGAAGGACCACGGGAACACCCTGGTCGTGACTCCTTTGAACAAGGATCGGAACAACCTCAATGCCAACATCCGGAAGGCTCTCAAGGAGAAAGGCACACTGAAGGGTGAGGAGTACACGTTCATCGTACTCGAACCGAAGGCGATAGGACCGGCGGAGCGGCACTTCATAGAGTCCTATTCCCGGGGTGACGTGATCACCGCCGCGAAGGGAATGGAGGGGGTGAGGATCGGGACGAAAGGGAGGATCATGGAGGTTGATGTGCAGACCCACACCTTCACCCTGAGAACCGATACCGGGAAAACCGTAAGGGTCGACGTGGCCAAGCACGGCGACAGGCTCCGGGCTTTCGAGCCGAAACCCACCCGATTCACGCAGGGCGACAAGGTAGTCTTCCTGAATAACCAGCGAGCCCTTGGAGTACAAAACGGCCTTACCGGCGAGATCAAGAGTCTCGACGAAAGAGGGAACATTACCGTGAAGTTGGACGCCGGGAAAGAGATTACCTGGAACATCCCGAGGGAGTACAACTACCTCGATCACGGATACGCGGTTACCGATTACAAGAGCCAGGGGCAGACAAGCCGAAGAGTGATCTTCCACGCGAACACGGAGAAGCCCACATCCTATAATTCATTTTACGTCGCCATGACCAGAGGAAAAGACGACCTCAGGGTCTACACCAACGGTGCAGAGAGACTCCGGGAACAGGTCAAGAAGGAGATCACCAAAACATCGAGTCTGGATTACTCAACCAAGACTCTACCCAAGCCGCCGATTGAAAAGGCACCCGTCCGTGCCCCACAAATCCAGATAGGGAGGGAAGGAAGATGAAGACAAACGGCACCCCGGCACAACTCAGGGAGAAGGCAAAGGAGCTTCTGGCTCAGGCAGACAAACTCGAAGAGCAGCAGATGATCAAGATAGGAAGACTGATCATGAAGCACTATGAAGAGGGTTTCAAGGTCTTCGATACAGAGAAGTTCACAAAAGAAATAGAGGAGGTACTGTCATGATCTTTACGTCAAAGAAGGAATCAAAACCGAAGAAGAAACGCCTTTCCAAGGTGACACTCTTCGTGCTCTTCGACCTCTACCGTAAGTCGAAACAACCCCCGTACGGCTTTTTGCCAAGCAAAAAGCGAACGATCTTTCGATGAGTTGGGGCTTGCATGAAGGAGCCATTTTCACTCCCAGATCAAAAAAGGCAGTTGGGATGGGAGGGCCTGTCTCTCCCTTTCCCCGCCCGCCTGTATTTCATGCCCGTCGTGCGGTTGATTGTTACACACCCAACGCAAAATGGAATGTTTGCAAGCCGTAGTACGGTCCCGGCGGAAAGCCTTGGTACCGGCAAGATCGCGGTACTACCGGCCTTCCCGGGTGAAGTACCGTGGGTCAATGCGACTGCGGAATTACTCGTCTTTCCGCCCATGGCGGTACTTCCGCTTTGTAGTACCGGTTGTACCGTCAAAATTGACGAAAGGAGGGGCGCATGAGAGTAGAAATAACCCGTGCCGACTGCAGGAAACTCGACTGCATCAGGGGGCCGATGAGCAGGGGGGAGTACGTTCGGTTTCTCATCGAGACCCGGTACGCGGAGGATGAGAAGGAATGGGACGAACGGATGAAACTCCACCGTGCAATTAAACGGGCGAAGTACCTACTTGAACTCGCAGCCAAAAAGGAGGCAAAGGAATGAAACACATTTCAGTCAAACTTACCGAGGAAGCATACGACAAACTGCAAATCCTCCGAGGGAGTAAAAGCACCTCGGACTATGTCCGTGATCTTCTTTTCTCCGATGAGAAGGCAGTGGGAAGGGAGACGGCGGTTTTCAAAAACCTCATGAACGATATCGCCGCCATGAAGGATGATATCGGCTCTCTCATGAAAGAGCTTCCGAACCACGAGGGCCTCCTCGCCGTGGCCGCATACCTCACCCACGCCATGTCCATCGGAAACCCCACCGCCTATGCCCACCGCACGAACGAGATGAAGGATCTTTTCCAGAAGGTCAGGGCGACCGTCAAGAACGGGAGATAGCGATGAAAAGCACGAACTCGTACAAAGGATTCGAGACATGGTTCAATGGTCTTCGCATGGCGATCAAGATGCATTTTTATATCTTTTGTATATTCCTTGCCCTTCAGATTTTGATCAGTATCACCGTGACATACTTTCTTCAGGGAAAGAGGTACTCTGCAGTAGGGAGATATCTACTCGACTCGGCGAAGGCATTTCAATCCCCCGATATGAACATCCTATGGCCTTACGTCACGTACCTCTTCTGGAACTTCGTGTGTGTCTTTGTGGCAAGTTCGGTGGTCTACTTCGGGTATCCTTTCGCGATTGCGCTGTTCAAGGGGAGGTCAAAGAGACAGCTGGAGACGAAACACCTTGCCGGGGTGGGACTCGCCAATGCCCAGGACTTTGTGAAGCAGATCGGGAAGGGAGACCTTCCGTTCGGGTCCTTCAGGCTTCCCGTGAAGGAGGAGACCAAGCACTGTCTCACCATCGGAAGACCAGGGACGGGGAAGACGGTCTTTCTTTCTCAGGTGGTAGAGAGACTCATAGAAAGAAATGCCAAGGGGGTGATCTATGACTTCAAAGGTGACTACGTTTCCCGGTTCTATGAGCCGAAGCGGGACATTCTCTTCAACCCCCTCGACTGCAGGTCTGCGGGATGGAACCTTTTTTCCGACATCAAGACGAAGCTCGACATCAACGTCATGGCCTCATCGTTGATACCTCCGGTCTACACGGGGGACACCTTTTGGAACGATGCGGCAAGGGGTGTCTTCTCGGGGATACTTCACTACCTATGGCAGCATGATCGGAGGACCAATTCGAACATATGGACGGGCGTCACTGCACCGGGTGAGCGGATACACGAGTGGCTAAGACACACCCCCGAGGGTCAGACCGGGTTCCGTTACATCGAGGATGCGAGTTCTAAGCAGGCTCTCTCTGTCTTCGCCACCATGATGCAGTACACCGCCGCCTTCGAGTATATGTCGCAGGCAGAAAGCAACTTTTCGGTGACCGAGTGGCTCTCGAATGCCAGACCGGGGTTCATCTTCGTGACGAATCAGTCGGACCTCAAGGACACGTTGAAACCTATCCTTTCCCTCTTCATCGACTTCCTCGGGAAGAAACTTCTCTCCCTTCCCGACGATCTTCAGCGGAGGGTCTTCTTCCTCCTCGATGAGTTCGGTACCCTTCAGAGGTTATCAAGCATCAAGGAGCTACTGATCGCTTCCCGGAGTAAAGGAGGTTCCTGCTGGATAGGGATACAGGACATCGGACAGCTTAACAAACTTTACACCCAGGACGTGGCCGACACGATTGTAAATGCCTGTGGGTCCTCCGTCATGTTCGCGGTGAGTGATCCCCGCACCGCCAAATACCTGGTCGACAAGATCGGAGACACGGAGATCATGGAGGCGGAGGAAACCTATAGCATGGGAGTGGCGAACTACCGGGACGGGGTATCTCTCACCCAGAGAAGGAAGAGGCAGCGCCTCATACTCGACTCCGAACTGATGAACCTTCCAGACCTCCACGCATATGTGAAGGTGCCGAACAACCCGTCCGTTACTTTGAGTAGATTCGGGATAAGGGAATATCCGGCGAGAACAACCTCATTTGTAATCCGTGACAACCTCTTGCTCGAAACAGTTATCGAGAGGCAGGCAGAAGCGACCTTAATGGAGGAACTCGTGCCCGGTGTTGTGGGTCGAGCGTGAAGAGAGTCTCACAAGCGGTCAATCGATTTCTTGGGCCTGCCCGGAATTGAAGGACAGGCCCTTCCTACCTTCATGGAAATCCCCGTCCTTAACAACAACAGCTCCCGTACTTGGTGGTTTGCCACCGTCAAGCAGTGCCCGTCTCCGGACTGCCTTGCAGACCGGAACAGTCACTCTTTGAGCGTGTGGCGTATTCCGCTTATCGGTGAAAGATATCCCTGCCAGGCAGGAACACTTTTCTCCGATGCTCATTGCCCACCCACCCCTTGAGAACTGATATAAAGATCCTTTGAGAGTACAAGCCGGTGTGGTCACGAATTTGTGCAACAGGGCGTTGCACAATTAGCACTCTATTCTTCGCTCCATAAAGGTTTGCCTCTTGGCACCCGGCACGCCGCATACGTCATGTCCGGGTGCATGGAGGCAGCTATGGAATTCCGGATGATCTCTTCCTTTCTTTCCCCAGAACTTTGTGAGGGAAAGAAAGTTTTTTTAAGGGGGAGATTCCCTCAAATCCAGGGAAAAGGAGGAGACAAGATGGCCGGTAAGAGTGACAAGCCCATCCGTATCATCGTGGAGGTTTCCGGGGGAACGGTCCGGTCGATCCATTCCGACTCTGACATGATAACCATCGATGTTCTGGACTATGACAACATGCAATGCGCGGAAGGCGATCCGGAGGCGCGGGAAGAATATGAATACTACCTAGTGTCACGTCACTCCTCTAATGTCGGATAAAGCCGTCTGAGTTTTATTCGCGCATCCTTCGTGGTGAATTGCCAGTTTACTTTTGCCCGGAGATTATCCCTACGGGCTTGCCAGGCAGCAACTTCGGAGCGGACCTTGGCAATACTGTCGATCCGGCGGTCGAGGCATTGGTGAATGAGCACATTGAGTTCAATCTCCGCCATATTGAGCCAGCTTCCGTGTTTGGGTGTGTAGACGAAGTCAAAGCGGTCCCAGATGCGCTTCGCTTCCTCGGGTGGAAAGGCTTCATAGAGGGAGCCGGGTTTGTGGGTGTTCAGGTTGTCCATGACGAGAGTGATCTTCTCGGCATCTTGATAACTGGAGACAATATCCCGGACGAATTCCGCCCAGTCGCACTTTGTTCTTCTCTCCGATACGTTCGTGAGACGGGTTCCCGCTAATGGCTCGTTGGCCATAAATATGGTGCAGACACCGCAGCGCTCATACTCGTAGTCATGACGTTCAAGGCGTCCGGGAGTTTGAGGAATGGGGGTACGGGTTTCTTTAATCAACTGCCGTGGCGTCTCATCCATGCAGACTACCGGGAACTTTGGATCATACGGACGTTTATACACATCGAGCACACATTCCATGGCGGCGACAAAATCAGCATTGGCCTCCGGAGGGATGACCCACCCCTCTTGCTTCCAGGGTTTTGTTTCGTTTTTTTAAAACCCGACGCACGGTCTCATAGGATATGTTCCCGATATAATTGAGTGTCACCATTCGGTCTGCAAGCAACCGTAAAGTCCATCGGGCATACCCCTCGGGCGGTTCACTGCAGCTTAAGGCAATGAGATGGGCCTCGAAGTCGCCGTCGGCCTTCTTCTCGTAGACCCGGTCGGCCTTATGTCCGGTGAGGGCGGTATCAAGTCCTTCTTCCACGAACCGCTTCTTCACCCTGTCGATCTTCCGCATGCTGATCCTCAAGACGGCCGATATATCCTCATTCTTCATCCGATGATCCTGAAACCGGCCCTCGTCGCAATTCAAAAGGATCAATGCATTAAGCACCTTCTGGGACTTATGATTGCCTTTCAGCACCACGCGTTCTAACTCCCTTCGCTCTTCTTGTTCGAGCGTCACCTTGTATTTCCTCATTCGGACCTCCCCATGGCTGAATGTTTGCCTTGGGGAGATTTTATACTATATCATACGACAATACAAGTGTGACGTGACACTAGGCTTGGAGGAAGAATTGAAAGCCCTCAAAGTGAAGGAGGTGACGACATGAGCACCATGCTTATCGAGGATGAAAAGTTTGTCCGGATTTACAACAGCCTATGCCTTATGGACTCGGGGGGATGCGGCCTTGCCTTCATATGGAATTACCCTGAAGGATGGACGGAGAGCCTTGATGCTCACTTCAAATCGTTTGTCCAAAACCTGAGACTGGCAAACGTAAACGCTTATAACGAGCGATACGAGGAGAATGAACCCGCCCGGATTCTTTCTTTCAAAGAAGGGCGTTCGTATGGCCTCATCGATCTTATCAAGGCGCTCCGTTCAATCAGCTACAACATAGACGATCAGGACATAAACAGATGTGCCGCCCTTCTTGAGAAGCTCATCAATTATGTCATGTGGCAGTACATTTCGGAATTGCCTGAATATCAGCAGTCAAAGGCGTGGTGACGAGCAGGGGAGAGAGAGTCTTCTCCCCTCTGAATTTGAACAGATGGGACTGAGCCCCGAGGATCTGAGCTACCGGGTAGTGAGGAATGCCCATTCAGGAACCAGCTTTTTACCGGAAGACAGAGCAAGACAGGAACGGCAGGCATACTGTGAAGACATTCAGAACGTCTTCAAACTCTTTGCCGACATAATTACCCCGGACCAGGAAGCCCTCTTCCTGGAAGAGATGACCAGGTACCGGAAAGGAAATCTGTCGAGGCGTGTTGACTATCTCTATGACCGTTCACGAGTGATATCTGCGATGATCACCTCAAGGAGAACGGTTTCAGATGGGCACCATCCATCGGAGCATGGCAGAGGAGTCCGGCGGCAGCACAGAGGGCGAAGGAGATTGCAAACCTTGAGGGAAGGCGGGTATCATGACAGTGACCATACTCGAAAGCGCAGATAACGGAAGGCTAACACTCCAGGAGTCAACCTTGACCGATGGAAGCAAGGTCTACAGCGCCTTCATCCGGAGCGCGGAATTGCCATGTAGAAGCGAGGAAGCAGCAACCAGCCTCTTTCTTAAGCTGGCTGAAATGGTTGGTAATTTCGACATCATCTAGAGCAGACAACCGAGCCCGCCCGCAGGTTTGTGTGCGGGCTCGGACCCTTCCGAGTACACGTTTTACGGCCCTTACAACCGGAAGCCATTCTCTCACCTCCATAACCCCCCCTCCCATGTTGCACCCTCAAATGTTCCCTATGCCTGACACCAAGATTATCTGAGGCGGGCGTCCGACATTGCGAACCCTTTTGTAATCTTTCTCGCATTTGTAGTTGAAAATGACCCTGATTTTAGAGATAATGAATTTGTGGGTAATGAGTCAACAAAACGGGATTATACGGAAATATTTTTGCCTTTTCAGATATTATACAGGACCAGCTCTGTATACCTAATTGGTTGGACAAGAAACACTTTTTGACAAAAGAGGGCACATGGACAAGAAAACAAAGGGGTCGTGGTTGGTTCATCACGCTAACAAATTACAGGGCGTTGTAAGTCAGTCAGGCTACGAGAAAACATTCCTTGCCGGAAAGGCGGGGATATTGCTCTCGGCTATTTCTTCAAACAGCGAGATAAGGATTTCCAACCAGCGCATCGAAACCTTGGCACAAGCTGCGAACATCAATACTACATTCGAGCGGAACGTGTCAATGAAAATGAGACACTTCCATCAGATATTTAGTGTACCCCGCCATCGCTCGTTGATAATGGCTTATTGATCCAGACGGCGTCAGGCAGTGACGCCGGTTTCGGCATCCTCCCCTTGAACCGTTCCGGATGTTTTTCATACGCAGCCCGCAGTACGTCCGTACGACCTTCAATGATCCTCAACGCTCTTCCATAATGGACGTCCTCGGGGGTGAGAAGACCTATCCCCGAATGGTAATGCTCGGTATTGTACCAGGGGAAGAATGTCTGGCAAAAGGCCCGGGCATCCTCAATGGAGCCGAACCTTTGAGGGAACTCGGGCCGGTACTTCATGGTCTTGAACTGAGATTCGGAATAGGGGTTGTCATTACTGACCGAAGGCCTCGAATGGCTCTTGGTGACCCCGAGATCGGCCATGAGCAGGGCGACGGGTTTCGACGTCATACTCGACCCCCTGTCCGCATGGATCAGGAGCTTACCGGGCTCTATCATTTGCTTCTCGCAGGTCTCCGCGATCAGTTTGCGAGCAAGGGCGGCAAGTTCCCTGTGGGCCACCATCCACCCCACCACATAGCGGCTGTAGATGTCGAGGATCACATAGAGGTAGTAGTAGGTCCATTTTACGGAACCCTTGAGCTTCGTGATATCCCAGCTCCACGCCTCGTTGGGCGCCTTCGCGAGGATCTCCGGTTTTGCGTACCGGGGACGGGAGACCTGCCTCCTCCTTTCTTTCAGCTCACCTTCTTCTTCAAGGATCCGGTACATGGTGCGCACTGAACAGAGATAGCTCTTCTCGTCCAGGAGGGCCGCGTAGATTTCCCGGGGTGCTTTATCGATGAAGCGGTCCGAATGAAGGATATCAAGTACATCGTTCCGTTCCCCGAAGGAGAGGGCCAAGGGAGAGAGACGGTTCAAAGGTTCCTTCTCTTTCGGATGCTGCCACCGGTAAAAGCCCGCACGGGATACGTCGAGGGCGTTGCAGGCAGGGCGGATACCCACTTCATGGGCAAGCGATTGCGTGATGTTCATGACTTCTCCTCGCTCGACCCCTTGAGCAGCTCGGCCACTTTTTTTTGGACCTCGATAATGAGCTCCGCCTGTTTCAGTTTATGGGTGAGCCTCGTGTTCTCCTTTTCCAGTTCGATGGTGCGACGGATAAGGGGATCAGGCTTTTGTGTGACGGGTCCTCTCTTTTTCGGGATGAGGCCCTGGTGAACCTGACGCCGCCATGAGGTGAGGCTCGATGAATAAAGTCCCTCTCTGCGCAGAAGCGCCCCTATCTCACCCTTCCCGGTACAGTTCTCCACCTCCTTGAGGATACGGAGCTTGTACGCCGCGGTGAATTTCCGGCGAACTGCCTTTTCCGGTACTTCCGGATCGGGGACTACCCTTGGTGATGCCATGACTGATTTCTTTTCTTCCACGATCGTTCTTTCCTTCCCGCCCCCAAGAGTCTAAACTATTGGGTGGGAAGTGTCTCACTTATATTGGCACGGAGGGAGCTGCCAAAGCTGCTTGAAGTGCTTCGCAATAAAGACCTGATCGACATGGGTGCCAATACCGTAGCCGTTCTTGGAGTTACCACGTCATCCGCACTCCAACACACTTCGGATATCTTCGAGTCCTCAGAGCCCAGCGACCTTGAGAAAGCAGCAGTCGAGTTAGCGGAGCTATCCTCAATAGAACCCATAAACCAGGAGGAGGCCATCGACGAGTTGGCCGACAGCCAGCATCTTGATGAACCGGTTATTAACCAGGTTCTATTTGATGCCGAGCAAATCGGATTTGTGGACATCGAAAGACTCAGCGATAAAGAAAAGCTCTACTTTAACGGAAATCTATTTAGGAGGGAGACCACTAGGAAAATCAAGGCTGTTCTCGATTCTCTTTCTGCGAGGGACCAAACAAAGTTGAACGAACTCACTGAGTCGCTCAAGGAGAAAGCTTGCATTCCTGTCGACATAGCCAGAAGCCAGCTTGGCGACCAACTCTTCAGCAAAGTTAGCGCAATAGGATTGTTCGATATTAGCGTCGTAAGCAATTCAACTGAGGAGGTCGGATTCTTGACATTGCCATCAGCTTTCGCCAAATTCAGCAGCTCAATGGTGGATGACGCGTTTGACCTCGCAAAAGCATTCATCAGTTCTATAACGTATGGGATGACGAAGAGTTCATACGCACGAGGCCAAATTCAAATGGTAGACGCCTTGCTGAGTGCTCTTGTGCGGGGCGAGAGTGTTGGTCCCGTCCGGGCAATTGCTGAGGACTACCAGATACTGGAGCTAAAGGGCGTTGTTGAGGTTAAGACGGGTACCAAGAAGGGCAGAACGGGGCCAATGCTAAGGCTACTCAAGAAAGAAGTCGGTGAGTTGGCATTGCAGGCAATTCGTCAAGGTGATGTAAGCGAGCACTCGCTAACCTCACTCCCAAGCTCAGCGGTAACGCGTTTCAACGGCCCAGAACAAAACAGGGTGAGGGCTCGAAGGGCACAGACTAAGGCAAGCCCAAAGGCAACTAATGACATGCTTTCAGTTCTCCGTATGGGAGGTGGATTCTAATGAGAAAACAATCCGCTTTGAATAAGGGGTCCATGATGGAAGAACAGCTCAGAGACTACTTTCTCAAGGCAGGCTATTACGTTGTCAGAAACGTTCCTTTTGTGTATGAGGGCTTTGACATAACAGATATCGATCTTTGGTTATATGGTCGTACGTCTTCTGTTTCTCGTGAAATAACAATTGTAGATATAAAGAATAGGAAAACTCCGCAGGCAATCGAAAGAATCTTCTGGGTCCAAGGGTTAAGGCAGGCGACAAAGGCCACCAATGCGGTGGTGGCAACCACCGAGAGGCGTCCCGAAGTGAAGGACTTTGGGGCTGACATAGGGGTGTTAGTACTCGACGGGTCCTTCTTAGCTAAACTTGCCAAGCCTAAAGAACCTGCAACTCAACGTTTGGCAGAAGAAGAATTCGTCTCCATGATCAACGAATACTATCTTGGAAAACTTGATGGGGATTGGAAAGGCAGAATTCTTGTGTGTAAAAGCCTTCTATCCAAGGGCCTTTCGTTTGACAATTGTAATGCGTGGCTTTCCCATGCAAAGTTTTTTGCCGAGCAAGTCATCACAAAGCCAACACAACACGAAATATCCTTAAGATGTCTCTATCTTGTTTGTTCCTTCATCGCGATAGGGGTTGATTTCCTACTAAAGGAAATCTCGTTTCTTGAACAGACCGAAAGAAGCCAAATGCTAAAAGATGGCTTTACTTATGGCTCTAAGGGAAGTTCTGGAATGAAGAGAGTTCTTAACGTTGCAATGGGGTTGGTTGAACAACACGCCGTCAACGGAAACGTAATCTCTAACCAGGTTCGCTCCAGTGTCGAACGTCAGTTAGCGTCCTTACATACGGTCATCTTGGGTGAATTTTTCTCTAAGATGGAGATGGCCAAACACCTCTTTACTGTTGCGAGAGAACTGGAACTTCTGTCAATGCAAAGGGTCTTTTCACCGCACACAAACGCGTCGACTGAGCTTAGAAGTGTTCTTGGCTGTTTGCTCGATTATTGGGGCATTGATAGGGTTGTCTTTGGCGAGAAGGCAAGCGGGTGATAAAAAAAAGGGGGAAGACGGGTAACAAATTCTAGTTTTAGTTTGGTCGTTTATAGGTGTGAAACGGACGCTTGTTTTAAATAAAACTCCTGACGAAACATGTGAAAGTGGAACCTTGCCTAACTCGTAGATTCAGCGAATCGGCCATAGAGGCCTCTGACTGGCCCGGTCCAGACGGGTCAAATTGGAGGAAATAGTTGCGCATCTGTATTTTTTGCACAGAAAAAGCATCTACAGTGGAGGATGTCTGGCCCCTGTGGCTGATGAAGCGGTTTCCCTCTTCCAACAAAGCCCGCACATATGCAGAAATTGGCGTACGGGGCATGGTCAACTGGCCGACGGCGAAGCCAAGTCTGTCTCTCAAGCGGCTTTGCAAAACCTGTAACAACGGCTGGATGAGCAGACTCGAAAACGAAGCGAAGCCGGTCGTAGAGTCTATTCTTGACGACAAGATTGAGGCCATAGACGCTTCGGCTCAGTTTATTCTTGCACGGTGGGCAGTAAAGACGGCAATGGTGATAGAGACTGTGGATGCGGATCGGCCCTGGTTTTACTCCGAGACAGAAAGAGCGTTCATGCGTGACACGCAGACAATTCCACAGCGCACCTCAGTTTGGATAGCCAAGTGTATCCTTCATCCGAACATCTATAGTGCCGCAAAGGACTTACGAACCTCGCTTGACGATAGTGGTGTACGTGCATTTGTTACTACAATGGCCTTTGGATCCCTCGCGTTTCAAGTGGTGAGTATCAAGACTCCTGCCGAGATACCCGCAACGACAGGAGTGGCATATGATGTCAGTGATGGACCTTGGAACCAGACACTCGCACAGGTATGGCCGAAGAGTGAGGAACCACTGGTTTGGCCACCGCCGTACGGCCTTGCGGACGAGCTGGGGTTGGAAGCCCTGACTGAGCGCCTGAGTCCTGTAAAGAAGCTATGCAGAAATGACAAGTGACCATTTAATGACGGCGTGCACCGGCTCGGCAAAAAGCGGCGCTTCCTTCCCGGTGACGACTGGTTTTGGCAGCGAACAATAAACCAAAATAAGGAGGCACGACGATGGCTTACAGTTATCCGTTCAAGACAACCGACGAAAGAACAAAACTGGCTGTATGGGCAAAAGGAAGAATAGTCCCGGATAAGGATGGGAAGCATTGGGATCCGGCCGAGTGGCGATACGACACCTGTGGTAAACCCATAAAATACGTCGAGCATGGAAACACTAACTCAGACGTTGGATGGGAAATAGACCACATAAAGCCAACTGCTAAGGGCGGTCCGAACACTTTTGATAACCTCCAGCCTCTGCAATGGGAGAATAACCGGGCAAAGGGTGATAATTACCCATGGTCTTGCCCCTGAGTTTTGCCTGTTGAACGGGGATCATCGATTGAGACGGTGAAATAACTGTATTCGGACATGGATCATCGTTTATGTTGTATGTCTCCCCCGGTGGAGGTGTTTCTGGAAATTTATCCATTAACTACCTCCTCAAAGAATGTGCTAACCAGTCGCCGCCCGGACCGAACCCGCGCTATGCGCGTCTCGGTGAGCTTTTCGTTGGGCACAAAGGAGAGAACGTCTGAGTGATATTCTTGAGTAGCCTGCCAGAAAAATATGTCGGAAAACAGATCGAAATGGATTGTGTCGACGTTGAAATCCATCGTTTCGAAGACAATCAACCCCCTATCTTCAAAGGACCTGGGATCATCAGAGGCGATAAGTCTGGTCGGCTATCGTACAAAGTTTATAATCAGATTCAAGTCAATGCAGAGATTCTTGCCTATTTGAAACAAATTGGAGAAAAGAACGATCCACGAAAGCCAAACCTTAGACTGTTTGCACAAGGCTATGACGGAATGAAGTGGAATGGAGCTTGGTCAATACCGGTGCTAAACATCTTTCAAGCACCATATATGCTGGTTGAGGGGGAGTTTGATCAACTGGGAGCCCGCGTTGAGAAGATACAGGGGGACCGAATCTCAAATTCTACTGAACTGGTTTTCTCAGATCATTTTGACCTGCCTCTTGCCGGAACGGTTAAGGTGGAAAGCTTCCATGGGGAAGAGGTCCTATCTACGAGCTTTTGGGGAGATCACCATGACGTCGCTTTTGATGACTCTCTAATCAGATTTCAAAAAAGTCCGGATAAATCACGGCTTCATGTAACCGCACCTGACGGCGACCGATTTGCCCCGCCATACGTTGAGAACTGGATTACGGAAGCTCTAATCTTCGTCACCGCGAGAATGGTTTACCCCAGAATGATCATACGTCACTTCGAGAAGGACGCGCTTGTATTCATAAGAGCAACGCCAAGAAGCATAGAAAGCGGAATGCTACCGCCCTTTTCGTCTGGACCAGACACCAGAGATTTTTTTTGGAAAGCGTTTTGTTCCTACCTGGGCAAATGCAAGTCGCTTCAGCAATTCGAGTCTCTCGAAATGACAAAAGGCTTTTCTGAGTTGTGTCTAGCCGGCAAAGGGACGCTGCAGGGCTTCCTTATTTCGCTGTCAATCTACATAGAGTTTTGTGTAAATCTCATTTTCTCTTCCTTGGAAGGTAGCGGCTCGCGGGAAGACGATTACAGAAAGAACGTTGAAGACCTTGTTCAACATGTCGGTGCGTGGGACCGTGATGACACGATAAGAGAGAGGGCGAAAGGGCTTCTATCAATGCTTTTCACACCCTCGTTGTCAAAGAGAATGGATATTCTTGTTGGGCAGGGCGTAATAACCGAAATCCAGAAAAGTACTTGGAAGAAGGCTAGGCCATATCTTGCACACGGAAATGTCATTGATTTCAAAAAGGAAGAGGAATTCTGGCATATCCGCAACCACCTTATTTCCATGGTTTACAGGCTGATATTCAGGATAATTGGTTACAGAGGGCTTGTGTTAGAGTATGACGGCAGTGAGTTTGGGCACATCCCGTATGAATGGAATGATCCGCAGGATAATAGGTGAGCAATACATCGCTGGTATGCAGAGTTCAATACTATGAAATGCTGGCTAGGCACGGCGCGTCTGGAACAAAAAACATTGCGGCGAAACAGAATATAAGGACGGGCATCAGTAACTCCGCTCAGCCGGGTTCGATGGGGTACACTTGGGTGGTTTGCGCGCTCACGAAGATGTCCTAAACACTAATTGTACCATCCAGCTTGCGGTGCACAAGCGAAACCATAGCAAATATGTCAAGTGCATCTTCCTCTGTTATTGGCCATAATATTTTTGGCGCATGTGCGGTACTCGAAGTGATGGTCATGTCTCGTTGCTGAGCAATGCCTCAATCTGCTCGGGGCTAGGCAACTGTCCCTCAAGAGCCTTCGGCAGTCTCTTCACTATGTGGTATTCGCCGACACCAATGGGCTTGTCCGCATATCGGAGGGCATATTCCACAATGATCCGGTCTTTGGTTTTGCAAAGAATAATGCCGATGGAGGGGTTCTCATCGGGAAGCCGGACCAGATCGTCGAGGGCCGCCAGATAAAACTGCATCTTCCCCGCGTGCTCAGGCTGAAACTCAACGGTCTTAAGTTCAATGGCTACCAGAGATTTGAGCCTGCGATGGTAGAGGAGAAGGTCTATGAAATATTCCTTGTCACTCACTTGGAGCCGATACTGACTGCCAAGAAAAGCAAAGGCACCACCCATCTCCCGGAGAAAATGCTCGATCTTTCCAATCAGGCCCCTTTCAAGCTCCCGCTCACTGTGCTCTTCAGCCAGTTCGAGAAAGTCAAAGGTATATTCGTCTTTCACAGCCAGCTTTGCCTGAGCGCGGATATGCTCAGGCACGGTCTTGTCAAAATTGGTCTGCCCAAGCAATGTCTTTTCGTAGGACTGATTCTCGATCTGGTGGATCAGGACGGCCTTGGTCCATCCGAATTTCTTTGTCATACGGATGTAGAACTCCCGCTCAAGATCATCCTTGCAACTGCCCATGATAACGAGGTTTTTGGTCCAGCTGATTTCTCCAACCAGTGGTTGGAGTTTTGGCTTGCCGGAGTATTCGACGAAGAGTTGTCTCATATACCAGAGATTCTGAGCGGAGAATCCCTGCACTCCAGGAAAATCCTTCTGCAGGTCAGCGGCAAGCCTCGCTACCACCGACTTCCCCCAACTCTCCGCCTTCTGGCGCTCCACAATCATACGGCCGATATCCCAGTAAAGAGCGATAAGCTCCTTATTGACGGCCCGAAGCGCCTCGTACTGGGCAGACCGAATCCGTTCCCGGACTTCCCCTAGGAGTGCATTGTATGTGGATGTGGGTTTCACTGCGGGCATATCTTGTCTCTCAATTCTCCATACTATAGTGGAATAGTTCTTGCTTTTCAAGTTTTTGATGTGATAACAATGCTTCTCTGAACAGCCTTTGCTGCGTACTTGACAGTGCATTGCTTGAAGATGAGTGACGGATATAGGAAGACAACGTTCCTGGTAATATCGCTACAATCGGGGGTACGGCGCTCAATCTGTTTCGAAAGAAACCTTGCTCAAAAGAGGCGGCGCGGGAAAGAGACGTGAGGCCCGGTGTGATACTGACTACCTCGAACAGGCATTCATGGGGTAAATGCACTTGCCTGCTTCGCTTCACCCCCCTCCGAATAATGCACAGCCTTGCAGTTTGAATCTTTCGACTAACTCCTTCAGGTCCTTTTCTGTCATCTCGAAATACCCTGCCATACACGTCAGACACATCATCCGTTCAATCTGCCGATGGATGAGTTTCTTGTTAAGTGCAATTTCATTGTGGGAAAGTATCTCTTTGTCGCAGTAAGCGCAACCGACTTGTTTCCCCCCACTCATTGGTCTGCCTCGCGTAACGTGTAAGCAGCTACGTTCTTCCCTCCGTATTCGAGCGGGTCTATCATCTGCAACTGCTGCCGGATCACTGTACGCATCTGCACGGCGGGACGCAAACAGTATCGTTTAAACTCCCCTCTGTCTATTCTGTCGGGTTCCGTGACGTGAGGAAAAAGCAATTTTAGGTAAGCCGTGCATAATCGCAAAACTGCTTCCGTATCACGAGTGTCCGCCGCAGCGGGATAGTCCACCAGCTTTTCAACGACATGCCGGTAGATCAGTGTTTCCGAAGGCTGGCGAAGCAGATGTATGATTTCAGAAAAATACTCCGTGTTCAGCGCCCAACCGTTGATTTTTAGGTTCTCACTCATGCGCGGGATGTCGCGCCCCTTGATAAAACCGTGGAACCGGTCCAATAATGCCGACTCGTGAAACACGACCGGCAACCTCTGGAACATGTCTCTGGTTTCATCCATCTCCGTTTGTGGGATGTTTCCGAGCAGAATGACACCGGCCCCGCCAATGATACGATTCTTGCCGACCGTAATCTCCCCACTTTCCATGTAGGCTTTTAGCCCTCCTTGCATCTCGCTCGGGTCGTGGAAGTTGATCGACTGGATTTCATCCAGCGCTACGAAGTCGTTTGAGGCGATCAGGCCAGGACTCTTCCCATTGATATCGCCGAACATCTTCGCCCGCGTGAGCGTCCCTCCGCTGACCAGCCAGCCGTATTTCCCTATCCGCCCGAACAGATACGACTTGCCCGTTCCTTTGGGTGCCAGTTCCACCAGATTTAGTCGTGGTTCGATGAATGGCAGCAAGCGCGTCAACACCGTGTGTTTCTGTACCCAGTCTTCGTATCCCTCAGGGCTGTAATCAATCGCACCTAAGACAACGTCGATCCACTCCTCAGCATTAAACTGACTGCGAGCCTCTCTGTAAGCGTCGAGATCAATGGTGTACGGACAGAAATTCTTATACTCTAAGAGTGTGAAACATCCCCGCGGAGTTTCGCCGTCAGGGCTTCGGTACCCCAGTTGTACCAGCCCCCAGCCCCCAGCCGTTCTTACAACATCATCTTTAATCCGGTTCCAGACATAATCCTCAATCAGCGTTTCAGCATGTCCAAGCCCCAATTCCGGAATCGCAAACGTAAACTCGTCGGTCCGTACGCTGAATTGAATTTCAATTTTGGCCAGGAACTTCTTCGTGCGTCCCTCGCTTCGCGCTGCGTCCTTCAATCCCAGCAAATTCTCCCGGCGCGGGATGATTTCGTAAATGTATTTTCGCAAAGCTTCGGCATCATGGATTCTCCCGTCAGACTCCGCCTTGCGTTTCAGAATCCAATCCCGCAAAAACGATGGAATCGATGCCGCTTTGAAGATTGCCACGATGTTCGGATCTTTGAAAACTGTCGTGTCCGGGAATACCGCCCGCAATTTAATAGTATCGACCATGGTTAATTGCCCTCGATGAAACTACAGATCAAAATCATCATTCTCAACAATTTGCACACGTTTGTCAACTGTCTTCGCCTTTGGTACGAACTGCCCTGTCATCGAGAAAACCACAACAGGCACCAGTCGTTCCTCAAGAGTCGCTCCGCCGTGTAGCTCAAAGCTCTGCCCTCCACCCTTCTTGGGCAACCGGTTATACCCACGCACGGCCCAATGCCCGCCGTCCAACGTTTCCTCCAGCTCCAGTGGGCATCCGCTTTGCGTCGTCCGCTCACGGTAGCGCCAATCGGCAACCACCGCACCAGTCTCACACGCAAGTGTCTGCGCCAGCCTCGGTTCTGCCTGCCACGCCAACACCGCTAGTCGCGAACTGCCGTGGTCTGCCGTGACAAGTACTCGATCAAACCGCGCCAGCCCCTCAGCCACACGCGGCAACACCTCGCCACCAATCACATCCAGTTCTGCAGCCAGATTTTCCTCCGGGGACCTCGTCTCGTGCGCCTCCGCACCACGGTGCGCAATATTGTCGAAGCGCTTGATATCCGGCAACCGCCGCGCAGCATCCGGCCAGAAGATGTTGTTGAACTCTGTCGATGTCGGCAAATGGGCCTGGGCGACCTCAGCCAAATCCACGCCAATACCCCGTTTTTGCGCCAGCGCCACCAACATCGGCAGCCACTCCGCACCCATCCCGTCCACCACCAGCAACGCGCACCCATTGTCGGAAGCATATCGTTGCACCACCGTGGCCCGCGACTGCATGGAACCCGGTGGAACCTCGCGCTGGGACCTCTCGTAAAACTCTGGCGTCACGCGGCCAGCCACCTTCAGTTCACGATATACTTTGAAATACTCTTCCAGTGTCTTGTCGCCAAAAAAGAGATCCTCGTTCATATACATAGCTGCTTCTGGATACACGACTTTTACAACGTTTGACACAATACCGTCCACGGCGCAACGCCTAAGTAGTTCCGCCCGCTCCGCGTCTGTTTCGCAATTCAACCATGGCGCAACTCGCGACGTGGATTCGCAAATGCAACGAGCGATGAACTGCCGGATGTCCGCGTCCGACATTCTAACGTCCGCTTCCAGTATAGCATCTCTGCGTTCGTCAGCATAGACTACTGATTGATCCAGCCATTCCGCTGCACCCATTACGTATGCGGAGCGGAAATTACCGGCAAGGACGCCTTCTTGCCTTGCAACACGTTCAAGGTAACTTCCCTTGGGGGCGATATTTTTGACTAGCCACAGTGTCGCCTCACGTTCTGCGCCTTTGCGCTCATCAACCACACGCAAGACACGCTTAGCGACTCCACCTTCCGGAAAAAACATCGTCTTGAGAGTTTCGGGCAGTGTTTTCCCCGCTCCTTCTTTGCCCCGCTCGCAAATCCATCGCAAAGCTTCTTCGGACAATCCCGCATCTTCCGCGTCGTAGAACACGCGAACGAAATCCCGCAGACACACGACCTGCAGCACCTCGGCGTTGAGCCCAGCCAATTCCCGACCTTCTGAGGTTACAACAATCCGCCTTACAGAGCTGTCGTTCGGATGTTCCTCGGTATATCGCAAATACTTCTGAAACGTATCACACTCTTCCGGGATGAAAGATGCTAAATCGTTGCCGACCAACATAACCTCCGTACGCCCCGGGTTTCTTTCCGCCTCTTTGGAAGCACCCCTTGACACGATTTGGTCGGTGACAATTTCAATTAGTTGCTTCCCCTGGCGATAGCGCGGATTGGCGAAAACATCCCTGAGTATCAATCCCGTCGCGTCATCGCTCTGCAACAAGCAGACCGCCTCCCGCCCAGACGCACCGTCCACCCGTTCGCGCAAAGCGACAATCGCAGCCCGTCTATTCTCGTTCGTTAACAACGCAAGATAACCAGGCATCCCCAGCAATACCAAAGCCTTACCGGTTGTGCGCTGTGCCGACATCTCATTGTACACTCTCCCGAAGACTTCATCGGGCATTGGAAGCCACGCTCCCTCCCTCACCAGATCACTCAAGCGTAACTCAACGTCGCCGCGTTCTCGGTAAAATCGACGCAATGCCGTCCAGCTTTCTCCCGAAGGCACGATCACCACCCGCGCCTTCGGCTCCGCAAGGGGATTCCTGATGTATTCGCAATACTCGCTCAACGTCATGGTATCACTCCAGCACCGAAAGCCCTACATCTGGAATTTGATCAATCAGCTTCAGGAGTAGTGCCTTCGCCTCGACATCTGAAAGCATATTCACCTTTTCCGCAGCCTGTCTCCGCGCATGAGTGTCGTAACTCTGCTTGACGAACGCCTCGACTTCTTCGCGAATTCCTCCGTCCGTCAGCCATCTGCTCGGTGCATCACCCAATTTCTTATACAACCAACCGCTCAGATCTCCGACACTGAACCCGATCTTTTGATAGCGCGCGGGTAGCACCCGTATGAGGAATTTTTCACCCGCCGTGGTCACATCCACAAATGCACTTTCTTTCCCAAGTTCGTGCAGCACGGACCGCAAACGTTCCGCCGACACCCCTCCCGGATTTGAAACCGCATCAACGATGCCCTTGGCATCATCTAGCGCCAGAACGCATTCTACAGGCAGCGCATGTCGGCGGCTCCATTCGTCAGGCGATTCCGTGTCTGTCCGTTCGCGCCACAGGGCCGCCACCTGCTTGGAAATCAGCGTCAGGCTGTATTCCTCTATCTTGCCACGTCCTCGCACTTTAAAACTCTGTTCATCTGCCCTTGCCGAATCCGGCGGGAAGGCATTATAAAGCTCGCGGCTTTCCGCGACCGCCATCGGCCAGATCTCTCCGAAGATTTCTCGCATCGCCTCCAGTTGCCGCCCTTGCGCCGCGTCGAAGAACACCTCGCGGATAACCACATCTTGCTGCTCCAGAATCTCTCCAAAGGCTTTCACATCATCGCCGAACAACGACGGCCTGCTGAGCAATTCAAAGAAGCGGTGCAACGACGGGTGTTTCTTCGCCCAGAACTCTGTCGGCACCTTGTTCTCACCCAGCACCGCGTTGTGCAAGCGGTTTAGCGCGTCCTCGAAGCTCATGTATCCCGAGGAGCCAGCCAGCTCGCGGATATGCTCAGCGCACACCGTCTGCCGGTAAACCTCTTCCAGTACGGATTCGGTATCGCCGCGTTTCCACAGCCAGCCGCTCGTCGTCGCAAAACGTTTCTTGACTATGCTGCAATAGGTGCGTGATGAATCGCCCATACGTTCCGCGGCCGTTTTCAACTCCGGCTTGGCTTTATCGACGTATCGCTGAAATGCCTCGTCAAACACTACTGGAGTCATATACTTGGCCATCGCCTCCGCCAACCCCGACGTTGTCAGAAGAATCTCGCCGATCTCCTTCACCTTATTGCCTCGAGCCTCGGTGTCTCCTTTAGAGCTGATGCTGTTTGCAGCGCACAGCGCATCGATGACCTTCCCCATCGCCTCTGCGCTCGGCTCGGCTTGTGAGCGGATATACTCCGGCAGGACCCACAGCGGAACGCGATCTGAAACCTGTTCCAGTCGTGTCCCGATTGTGTTCAACGCCGCCTCTACCGTTCCGTCCGCAAGCGGAGTACTCCCGAAAATCTTGCTGCTCTGTTCGATGAACTCCTTTTCCTCCTTGGACAGGCGACAGATCATTTTCTCGTTCCTAATAGCATTGGCGCCGTCGTCTTTTACCGCTGCCTCTATGATTTCCGCCAGCGCTGCTGCGTCCAGAGCTTTGCTCGTCACACCGTCCGTCCATTGCAGTTTGCGCTGTCCGGTCAACCATGTTTTTAATACAAAACCCAGCACGAAGGCTGAATGCGGCACCCCCAGCAGTCCAAATGGCGGTCGCTGCAGGTCTATGTACAGTCTGCGTATGGAACAATTGTTTCCTGCGCCCACCGTGTTGTCCTGCCATGCCTTGCACTTATCCCGCAACCGCGTCAGCGGATGGTTTGGATTTGCATCGAACCATGCGTACTCGCCGGTGACGCCTTTCCTCTGCCATGTCGCCACAACAGTCTTCCACGCACCGGGCTTGGTGAATCCGTCGAAGCCCATGCCCGCCTGTGCCCAGTTCTGCAAGGCAATCGGCGCCGCGAAGGCGCTGATGTTGAATCCGCATAAGTCGTCCGTGTACGCCGCGAAAGCCTGTTTGGCAAAGCCGGTAAGCCAGTCTTTTTTCAGTTGGCTCCACGCCACTTCTTCAATGAACGGCTCCCCGGTCGCGTTAGGTTTATAGACCGTGAGTTTTGCTGCGCCCGTCACTTTGGATAGCCAGGTAGCCTTGGCATTGTTGATTTGTGTTTCAAAAACCTTCTTGCTCGCGCTGTCGGTTGCCAATGCAAGACGGGCGCTGTTTTCCGTGAACTCCTCCCACGCCTTTGCGTTGGCTCGGCAGAAGTTGACCTCCGGCAGTGTCACGAAGAGCATGCGGTGGTCTTTGAACTGTCTCGCCAACTCCTTTGCCTTGTCGGGAATACGCAACTGTTCCTGCTCGTCCCGCGCCAGAATGAACTGCACGAGGACTCGATTCCCGTTGTTGCTAAAAGACTCACGTTTTGTGATGCTTGAAGCCGAAAGACCGCTGACGCTCGAGGCGCGCACATCAAAGCGCCCGCCGTAATTCACGCTTTTTAGCTGTTTAACAAGCTCCGTCTCAGTGTCTTTCAGTACGAGGTCGCCGAACTTGCCATCCAACGCCGCTTTCTTCTCCTCGATCTCTTTTGTGTCCGAGCGGTCATGGAAACGTTCGCAACGCTCGTTCACAATCGCGAAACAATGCTTCTGCTCCAGATTGTGCAGGATCTCATGCACGCCCTGCAAAGCCCCATCGCCCTCGAAACTGCGTTGGATATTTTCCACCGTCGCGCTTAGCAGCGGATGACCATCCCCCTGCATCTGTTCGATCAAACCAAACAGCAATACCGCTTTGAATACGCGCCGTTCGTCAGGCTGCAGCTCCCGTTCGCGACGAGCGTATTCCGCCCGTGCTTCCTGCACGGATTGCTCCGGCCCCAGATCGTCCCGTTCCACAAAATACCGCCACAAATGATCCACAGTCAGGAACTGACGACCAAAAACATCCAGCCCGCCTTTCTCAATGAACTCTCTGAACTCCTCGCTGTTCAGAAAGTCGAACATGCTTCGCTGGTTTGACCCGATCGCTACCGATAGGTGCTTCAGCAGGAACGCTGCCATTGGATGCAGTGGCAGGATACGCTCGAAATCCACAGCATCAATACCCGCTTTGTTGACGACCATATAGTTTCCAACTACACGGTTTACACTGTGCCATAGCACGGAGCGTTCTTGCATCCATTCCGTTGCCTTTTCCGGTTTGCCAACGAAGGCGTTTGCCGCCAGTTTCAATGCGGTTTCGTTCGGCAGGTCAAGACGCTTGAACGTGAACCGGTCGTTTGCCTTCTTCGCGCTCTCGGAGCCCGCCGCTACATACGACGAAATATTTGTGTGCGTCACCGGAACGAAATAAAACCGTCCCTGCTGTGCTGCCTCCGCCAACTGCTCCAGCGTTTTTAGTTCTGAGCGGTTGCGATCCATGAACGCTGAGAACTCGTCCCAGATATAGACCAGTTTCGAAAGCCCATTCGCTTTCAACGATGCATCCACCCACTCCAGGAACTCTTCAGCGCTTAAACCCAGATAGATGTGCCGCGCTTCCAGTACTCGCATTGCATCGCTGACCAGCCCCGCCTCCCGAGTCGTATCCCGCAGTTTCTTCTCCAGCACATCCGCTGTTTTAATGCCTGAGTTCAGGTGGGAGAGCTGCGCCTGCATTGCGTCACGCGCTGTGAAGAAGTGTGGTTCATCCTGCTGGATACGCTCAATGACTTCGTCCAACTTGCCTTTCAACGGAATCGTGTGCCCGCCCGTCTTCAGCGCCTTCGTGATACCACGTTGCAAGCGCATCAGAAATTGGTTTTTCGCGTCCACACCGTCTGCGTTCACGTCATAAACGACGAGCACACTTGCTTCGCGTTGCGCCAGAAAGGCCTTCCGCACGGGGTCCGGTATCTGCGCATTGCTTAAATCGAGCCATTTCAGGACGCGCATCTCATCGTCCATGAACAGTTTTTGCAAAACCAGCGAGGCGTAGCTTTTGCCCGTGCCATACGCGCCCGTGATCCAGAGTGTCTTTTTCCCGCCATTCAGGCTCCGAAGTAACTCCCGCAAAATCTCCACAAACGAGTTGTGCGGGTAGAATCCCAGCCATGTCTCCAGCGTCTTGTTTATGGCCGCCAGGTCCATGCACGGTGAGTAATCCGGTCTGATCCCGAAATAGTCTTTATAGTATGCCATGTCTTCGATCTCCCTGTTGGCTACTTCCGCAAAATCAACTCGATTACATCGTCCCGGTTCTTCGTTTCAGGGAACAACCGGACCTCGTCCAGCCCCAACGTGAAGCTGCACGCGATGAAGTCCGGATACAGCGCCGCCAGCCCCATGGTCTGTTTCTTGAACTCTTCCGGCGGGATGCCAAACGCCGATAGCGGTGATACAACCTCCCCGTCGAACTCGGCCTCCATCATCTGGCGCACCGTGAAGGCACTGCGCCCGGCCTTCTGTGCCATCACATAAAGCCCGTAAAGAACTACCAGCGGATCCACCGAGCGCGAACGGCGCGTGAATCCGACCGTGAGCTTCCCTTTCTTTGTCAACTCACACACGCTATTTTCTTCCGTGCCGAACGGAGTCGAGACCAGCATATTCTTTAGCGCTTGCATTCCACCTTTTTTGGTCACACTCCTGATGTCATTTCCAAGCAAATCAAGCAGATCGGCATCCGTATAGGATACATCCATTTTTAGTGTACAGACCAGCCATTTCACCACGGGCGCATGGTTGCACAACCCCATCCAAACGAGGTCCCATGCCAATGAATCCTCCACGCCCCTTTTCTCAAATAGGTCAAGCAACTTTGTGGGCTCCGTCGTTTTTGGCTCCATGAGCAATCCTTGACGAAACCACGCTTTTGCTGCCGGAACCTGCTTTGCACGGTTAAGCTGCGCCGTCTGGTCGAATGCCTCGCGTTCGGCGAGATAAACGGAGACGAATTCCGTCCTAAGCCCGAAATTCTTATAAATGTTGATTCCACTAAGTGTTGAACCGCTGATTTCCGGCACTCTCATCGATCGATACCTCCAACATCCTAAGTCCATGCTGTGACACCGCAGGCAATGGATACATTTTGTTTCATCAATTACCACCATGCCATTACTTGTTTGAAGCGCGCCCGTAGGGCATTCCGCTTCACAAGCCTGGCAGGCAACACACGCCACGGACTTCTGCAAGACCGTCCGCAAGACCGGCAAGACCCGCTTTCGTTCCGCATCGTCCGCAAACAAAACCCCGATTTTGCCAACATCGTTTGTAGATTCACCGATCTTGAACGAAACACCTTCGCTCCGTCCGTTTTTCAGCACCAGCCGGAAACGACCTTCTGATTCATCTGTGAAGACATTTCCCACTGTTTTCAACCATTCCAAAAACGATGCAGCATTCAATTCTGGGCCGTACCATTCGACATTCAACCCTTCAGTTGCTTCAGCGGGACGTGAAAGGTATTCCTTCAACGTCACACCGCTTTTTCGTGCCTGCCAGTTTGAACTTCCGAGGAATTCTCGTGCTTCCTCTTCGGAAACAAACTCTTTTGCGCTGGTTTCAATGATCGCGTCGCTGTATGGTTTGATCGCTTCCGGATAGACCGCGTCCACGAACCACGCATACTTTTCGGAAGATTCCGGGCACATCACGCACCCGACTCGGGACAGACCGTACCGGTAAGCACGGTTGATCATCAAATCATTGTCAAGCAGATAGAGCCACAATTCATGTGCACCCCAATCTAGAATCGGCATCAGATTGGCTTGAGACGATGTCTTTACCCCTTCACCGATGTCTTCGTAAACGAATCGGCTCAAGCTCTCCTCCCTCCTAACGCCAAGAAACGCCGCCGCTTTGACCGATGTCACTCCTAACTTGTGTTTAAGCTCGATCAGCGCGGGCGCGCTCTTGTGAACAGAGCAACACCATCGGACTGACCGCGACGGCGGGCCGAAGAGCCGCCAGTTTTCCAATGCCGAGGTCTTTGCCGAAACCTTCAAAAACAAGCGACCATCGTAGCGGTTTTGGATTTCTTCCCAAATGCGGTAGGTATCGGGTAGTTCCATATCTGTGTCACTGAAAACAACCGGTACGTCCAACGGTAGGACTTTGTGACACAGGTCGAGCAGAACCACCGAGTCCTTGCCTCCGCTGAAGCCGATATAAACCGTGTCGCATTTTTTCACGTAGGCGTCGTACATTTCCTTGATACGCTTGAGCGTGTCCACCACCAGCGCGGTCATTATGTCACGGTTCTTTGCCACCATCGCATCAACATCTACGGGGTCCAGCCTCTTTCTTTTTCGTGACATCGCGCCTTCGACTGAGCCTTCATCTCCGCGTATCGTGTCCTTCCATTCGATGTCCAACGGCTTGCCGTAACGCGTTTTGTGAAGTCTCACGATTTCTTCGCCGTGATACAGGTATACGTTCTGCTTCGCCCAGAGGAGCGGACGCCTCTCCTCGGGATCGAATGCCAACTGCATCTCCAACCCTGTGAGCGCCAGTTCTTCGGCAAAGACCGGGCGGATTTCGCTCGCCACGAACTTCCCTGTCTGCGTTATCAGGAGGTACCCACGCGTACGCTTGTCCCACTCGTAACTATACATCCGCGCCCCTCCCCGGCACGATCCCGTTCTTTTCACAGATAGCAAAATAACGATGACGATTTCCAATGTATTGCCTCACGGTCGAAACCGCGAGACCACTCTCGCTTGCAATATTCTCGATGCCTTCTCCGCTTTCGACGCGTCTAGCCCACTCCGAGACACGCGGACTGGTGCCGGCGCTTCTGAGTAACCGCCAAGTCGACGACGATAACGGCCGCCCCTCTGCGCCGATGATGCTGCCTTCCGCCTCCTGTACTGCAGCGGGTGGCGGCTTCTCCTCGGCCTGATATTCGTCCTGTTTATCGGCCCGCTCCAGCCGCAACCGCCTGTCCCACAGCGTTTCACCTTCGTAACTAAAACGGTAAAATCCATTTGCAGAAGAAATATTTAACAAGTGCATGGCCAATTTCGAAATCGCCCACGCCTCGCCGCCGTATTCCACTTGATTCGAATCATCTAGCACAGTGCAAGTGATACGGCGGTCCTTTGTGAGGACCAGTTCCGCGCCAACCGGCACACCAAGGTCACAGAAACGCGTGTTCTGACTGCGCACACGTTTGCCCGGCGCGGACAAATCATTCGTTCTTACGCGACGTTTCCTCGTATTTGGAAAGACATCCTCCTCGCCTTGATATTGTTTTGCACAGACGCGCATGAAGGCGCCGTTATCTGTCAGGGCGTAAACCTCGCGGAGACGTATACGATAGAACAAATTCAACGCGAATTCTAAATTTGCGGCAGACACTTTCTCTTCCAACGCAACTAGCGTATCCACGGCGGTTGTCACTTTTTCCGAAAAATCCTCCGGCAGGTGGATCGCGTCCGTACTAAACCAGCAGGGTACCCCGCCGACTTCCGCCGCATGGACTTCCGGCAGGAGTTGCATGCGGATGCCCTCTAGCGCCTCAGCGGTCAGGTGCGGCATCGCCGCTTCGATTTCATGGAAGGTCATCGTGCCATCCGCCTCTTCAAGCCATTCGGCGATCGTTTCCGAGATTGCCGCCAGACTATCATCCAGGCTAGGTGGGGGCTGTAAACAAAAACAACCCTCCTTTTGCCACTCCTCGACCGTGAAACCCAAATGCCTCAGAAGTATTGCACAATCCTCAGGCGTGGCAATATGGGGGAGGGTACCGCAAAAGCTTCCAAACAGCCGTTTGACCGAAAAGCAACCGTGTTCCACTAGCCATTCGATGGCCTGCCCTTCGAGTGCCAACCGGGCCTCATCGTCCAAAATCATCTCACGGGAAAACCACAACCCGTTCGCCAGTTCGAACATCTCAGTTTTCAGGTCTTCGATCTGCGAATCCTCGAACGGAACTCTTTGCCGCAAGAGCCGCACCGCCATCGGATCGAACGACACACCGTTGGGGCATTCCCGCATCAATGCCGCCAAAAGCTCAGCAGTCGTCATGCCGCCCTCCATTCGTGGATCAGCAAGCATGGCATCAGATCGCATAAATAAACAAGGCTGTCTTTTCGATTCGGTGACATTGGAAAACCTTTCTAAAGCCCTGTCCTTTCCTCGCTCTTGTGTTTATTTCTGCACGGAGCGTCTTCGTTTAAATCACAGAGAAACACAGGTGGACGACCACTTTGCCTTATTAGTTCGGTGCTAATCTGTGGTTCTGAACTATCTCCTTCGTTTTGAATGACCCCTCGATCCTCACCCAACACACCCAGTCATTCTTCTTTTTTACGGTCTTTTATGTCTATCGCGGTAAATGATTTTCTACTCGTTCGTGGCAACCGCTCATGCCGGGTCCTAACGGTTCCGGCAACGGCACACGGAAATCATATTTGCCTGTAGTGTAAAATGCAAACACATTCTGAGGCTCAACATGAATATTGAACTTGGAGATTTTATCCATACCACGACTTGTTCTGCCCTTCTTGAGCAAGATGACGGAATGCTGAAGATCCACGTCTGCCGTGACCCCTGCACAAGCATTTTCATTATATCTGATGAAACCTAGCCTTTGTCTCAGGTTGTACCACATATTTCCGGATATGACAACTTTTGTTAAAACTATAACGAGAACTATCAATTAGGTCACAATATTAACAGGTCAAGGGTACATAGTAAACGATGCGACCTATTCAGAACAGGGAAAACGATCCTTCATTAAACTCTTCATCGGGGCATAGAGGTGAACTACAAGAAGCCTCGTCTCTAAAAGTCTGATCCCTCCCACAAGGCCTGTCTCTGCCAGTCACAAGGCGGTCAACGAAGAGAAACCTTTCTCGCTCCCCAGCGGTCTGCCTCCTCGCACTCGCCACGCCGCGTACGTCATGTCGCGATGCAGGGAGTCACTATTCAATTCCGGATGCCCTTCTCCTTTCTTTCCCCGAGGCTTTGTGAGGGAAAGAAAGTTTTTTTAAGGGGAAATACCCCTAAATTCCTGCAAGGAGGGCACTATGAATACTGATTCAAGATTGGTTTCCATGACACTCGACCAGGTGCGCGCCGCTGCACCTTCCGTATTTGCGGATCACCCGTGGGAAGGGGTTTCAGAGAGATATGCTTTTATCCCTACCTCGTCGGTGGTTGAATCCCTTACAGCCGAGGGATGGAATATCACAGCGGCAAAACAACAAAGGGTACTCTTGGAGGATAGAAAAGCCTTTACCCGCCATATGCTGCGGTTTCGCCGGGATGATGCCCTTACTCTGGCCGTAGGAGATGTCTTCCCCGAGATAGCCCTTACCAACTCCCATGACAGAGGTTCGGCTTACCGGATGGATGCCGGATTATTCCGTCTCGTATGCACCAACGGCCTTGTGGTGGACGACGCCACTTTCGCAAGACTTTCTATCAGACACGCAGGGAACGTGCTTGATGATGTCCGAAAGGGAGCGGACGACATTGCAAAAGAACTTCCAAGGATCATGGGAGAGGTCCGCGACATGCAGACCATAGAGCTTAGCCCTGACGAAAGAGGAGTATTCGCAAAAGCCGCCATGTCCCTTAAATTTGATGAGTCGATACCCGTTGAACCGTACCAGGTCCTTGCCGCAAGGCGATATGGTGATCAAAACTCAGACTTGTGGACCACTTTCAACGTAATCCAGGAAAACGTAACGAAGGGCGGCTTAAGGTATGTACTCCCCGCCCACACCACCGAGGACGGCACCCGCGTTCGAGCCAGAAGAGCAAGGACCCGAGAGGTCAAAAGTATCCGGGAAGACACGAAGCTCAACAAGGCCCTTTGGATGCTGGCCGAGGAGATGAAACGGTTGAAGGTGGTCTGACTATAAGCCCACCCGTGGGCATTGTACGCGGGCCGGACCCTTACGGGTCCGTAGTCTAGGCCTAAGATCCGCGCACACAATACCAAGCGAGACCTAGGAGGGAAAGCCGATCTGTCTGCGCCGAGGTTTCCAGAAGGGGGTTTTGGTGTGTCCGAACCGTGACACGGATGACTGAAAAACACTGGACTAAACGGGGAGAATGAAAATTAATGCTCCGATGACGAATCCGTCACAAAAATCAAAATAGTTAGGCTCTTTAGCTGCAGTAGCAAACTAATGGGCTTAGATCGTTGCAAAAGCGAAATACGGATTGAATTTTACCGTTTGTTACATTTTTGCTTGAACTAAAATATCGAATGTATGATAATCACCAATAGTATAATAAGAGCTATTAGCGTGGGAAAAGGGCGGAAAGGTTCAAAGAGCTAACATACCCCCGACCTTTCCCATCCGTTACACCTGCCGAGACCAGGCCAAAAAAAAGGTTGAGCAGCAGAGGACCGGGCTGTTGTTGTGCTGATCAAATAGTCTACTGCTGAACGTGCTTGTTTCCGGGAGTTGGGGTCTGCTGATAGAGGAGTCGTTTTTCCTCTATCAGCAGACAGAATCCTTTTTTCCTTAAAGTCCGTTTCTAAGAGAAACCTGTTTGCTCACGTCGATCTTCTTTTTTGGGGTCTCGAGAGACGTGCCGTAACGGACAAAGAGAAAGGCGGATCGGGCAACCAGATGTTGCTTTGTTGGTTGGGGAGTTCTCTGCGGCAGATCGTCTATTCGGTGATCCGAAACAACGAGGATGCTCGATGGAAACAGTACTGACGATAGTCTTTGGTATTATTGGTGGCGTTGGCGCAGCGCTCACCGTCTACTACGGCCGAAAATCAGCTCGTCTTGAGCGCGAGCGTGAGACGCTCTCTTGGAATGACGTGCAACTCGCCGCTGACGACCTCGCAGAGGACATCCGCAAAAGCCGGTTCCAACCGCAATTCATACTTGCTCTTAACACACGTGGCGGAATTATTGCCGAATTTGTCGCGCAGAATATGGCCGATTCTTTGCCCATAGTGGTGGGCATTACGGAGTGGAGAGATTTTGGCTATAATGCATATGATCTGAAGCAGTACGATTCGTTTGAAACAACCAAATGGCGCGTATCCATCCCTTTAACGGTCTATGACAATACAGACAAGAACGTATTGATTGTAGATGATCTGGTCATGTCCGGAGATGCGATGGAGGAAGCCCGGAAAAGACTTGCGGAGAGGGGATTTACGAAAGATGCAATCAGGACTGCCGCCATTGTAGTCACCGACGTGGCAATCAAAACCCATAAGGCGCCGGACTACCATTGGCGCCAGACTGATTCGTCGAGTTTCTATTTTCCATGGGGTAAAGCACGTTGAGGCTAAAGAGGTGTTTGATCCAAGTAGATACGGTGAACCCTCTGATAAATCCTGCCCGGAAAAGACTTGCTCCGCTGCAGTCATGTCGTGGACTCAAATAATTGAGAGGGAGGGGTTGAATGGACTCAGATGAAGTGAACTTCGAGATGAACGATGATAGGCACAGGGCTGTTTGGGACCAATTTTGTAACGGCGATCCAGGCCAAATAGATTTCAAGAACTATCAGAGTGTCCTTGAGACTCTCCTTGAAGACACCGATGCCGATCTGTACCCACAGTATCGTAAGATCAAGGAGTTGATGCATGATGCGTACGAAAACGAGGATTTGCGCCTCCACTTTATCGACAAGAAGGATCATTCTCACGAAAATCGTATCCTCAATTATCTGGACAGATTCCTGTTTGAAGCCGGCCCCGTCGATGAAGCAGGAAAGTCCTTCCCCGTAGTAAAGCTTACGCCGGAACGCATCTTTGTGCTCCTCTGCGCAGTACAACTCCACGATTATGGCAAAACCCGCTGGCAGCTAACGATCTACTCCTTGATTAAGGACGTTGCGGATTGCATGAAGGATAATGATAACAAATTATTCGTCAAGTACAACGAAAATGGTCAGATTCTTTTGACTATAAAGGCCAGGGCCAAGGATTTGCACGACGAAACCGAACAGTCTGACCTAAAGAATCTGGCGAAGCAGTTATCGGATCTCCACAGCTTGATGGATGCGGTCGATATAAATGACCTGGACATAGATGCTTTTGGACGCATAGAGGACTACCATTCGCACAACATACGCCATTTCTTGGACGCGATCATTGAGGCCAAAGACCCGAAGAAGCTGAAAAAGGGCTTCAAGGGAAAAGATTTTGTCCTTAGACATATTATTCCAGGTGGCACTGATGAGGATAAGGCAGAAGCGAAGCTGGTCGACCACTTGGGCTCCTTAGACAATAAGCATCTGGAAAGGATCAAGTCCATAGCGAGTGCCCATAAACCCTTCAAGCGTCGTGAAGGCAAGGATGGGGTGGAAGACTGGTACTATAATCAAGCGGAAGACGAAGACAGATGGCTTTGCGCTTTGCTGCGCCTTTGCGACTCCCTCGACATGGACAGACGGAGAGTGATCGAGAAGAAAAAGAGAGATCTCACCTATCTGCTCGATGAATACTATAAACAGAAAACGCCTAATGGAGAGGTGGTGGACGATAACAGGTTGCGCGTTTTTGCTATCTGGACCAGGTTTCTGTTGGTAAAGGAAATAGGCATTCTCCATTCGAACGAAGACAAGAAGAAACACCGTATTGACATATTGCTAACCTACTATCAATTCCCGAACGCAGACAAGTATTTCTTCCCCCTCCGTCACATGGTCGAAAAGGATTTCATGAATAAGAAATTCCTGCTCGACATACTGGATGATGGCCAGGGAAAGACAGGGGGTCTGAGAATAAACCTAATGTACCGTATTCTCATGGAAGAAAACCCGGACTATCCGGCCATCAATATAGATGACAGAATGGGTAAAATATTCGAGAAGGCTGCGAACAAACATCCGACCCCGGATATCCGCGAGAATGGTGAGCCCGACAACCCGGTGAGAAAACACTTTACCCCGATCTCGGAAGACGATCTAAGGTTCGTAGCCTTTGAGCGTGACGCCATTGAGCTGATCGGTGAACCTGACGAAGACAAGAAGTATCTTTATCTTCCCAACTCTCTCAACCTCTATTCTTTTCTTAACCATTTCAAGGACGGCGATAGGATATCGCCCGAACCGCTGTCGAGACACCTCTTTTCCAATTCCAAGGTAAATCCACTCAGTCATAACTATCTAAGAGACAATATAATTCGCCAGGCTGGCAATCTTCAGGAATACGTATTTGATGGACGCGTGCTGGAGATCATGGGTCCTCTTTTCCGCGTCGCGTATCGTCATCCTATTCTCCTTAAGAGCAAGATTGATGAAATAGAGAAGTTTCAGCACATTATGCCATTCTCTAGAATGGATGGACCGAAACGTATTTCCAGCGGGATACCCGGCCTTCAGGAAGTGATCTCAGATTCGGAAGCTGGGGGAGGGATAGTGCATTCAAGAAACATCCTGATTAAGGGCGGACCAGGAACGGGCAAAACGACAATAGCACTCCAGATCTTTCAGGAGAACTTGAAAGATAACTACCCAAGGTTCGCCGGGAGGCAGGTCCTTTATATAACCTTTGAAGAAAATCCGACGAGGATTGAGACGGAGTGCCGCAAGTGCTTTGGATGGTCAATCGAAAAACACCGGATATTGCAGCTCAGGATGAAGGAAGGCAACTTCCAGATGAGCGCTTCACAAGATTTACATTCAGAAGAAAACGCCAGGTTGGCTGCCAAGATTTTCATGAACATCGTGGATGACTACCATGCGGAAGTATTGTTTGTCGACAGCCTGAACCAGCTCTGCTCATTCTTGAGGAGTAAGGAGATTGATGGCAAGAAGGCGATAAAGTACATATTTGATGAGATGGAAATGCAGCACATAACTGCCTTCTATCTCCTTGAAGACGAAGAAGAAAACAGTTTTGAAGAGTACGCCGCGGACGGGATCATCTATCTTGAAAACAAGAGGGGCAAAAGAACACTGGAAATACGTAAGTTGAGGATGCAGAAGTTCGTCCCAGGCAAGCACAGCTTCAGAATAATGGATACCGCCGCACTAAAGGGTAAGCAGGAGATCGAAAGTAAGTGGCTGCAGCCGGGGGTCAATCTTTTTCCCAACGTAGAAACCTATGCCGAGCGGACGTACGCCGAAATACCTCACGATTCAAGCCAGCGGATAGTCAAGACCGGCATCGAGGGGCTCGATGGACTGCTCCCCATTTCACCTGAGAGACCAAAGGAGGGGGGCTATCTCAGGGGCAGCGTTGTTCTCGTCATAGGAAGCCCCGGCAGTGGCAAAACAATATTCGGACTACAATTCGCCAAGCAGGGGATAATGGAGAAGAAGGAAGAGGGGAAATGCCTTTGGATCAGCTTTGAGGGCGGAAGAGCTGAGCTCCAGTTTGCTGTCGGGAGATTTCACCCGGGCCTCAGATTTAACGAGATATTCAGCGATGAGGAGAAGTTTCTGTTTCGCTATTTCCCGCCGGCCCACTGCGACCCCGATGAACTGATCTATCTGATCCACAGGATTGTAAAGCCGGTGGATCATAAAGTCAGCAGAATTGTAATAGACAGTGTTTCTGAACTGGAAGAGTTGTTTGACGATAAGAATAGTTTCAAGAACTATATGGCCACCTTGATTCATGAATTGAAGCAACTAAATGTGACTACCATCTTTCTTTACCGTTCACCCGAGTTTTTCGGGTTTCAAAGGCGCACTAGCACGGTGATCTCCTCTCTTGTTGATACCATCATATCCATTAAGACCTTCGATATAAAAAACAGGATCAAGAAGGGGCTCTTCGTGTTGAAATCACGTGGCCGAGAACAGAAAAGCAATCTCCAGACTATGGAGATTCTTTATGACAAGGGGATTGTGGTCTCGGATAGGGGCTGGGAACTGGAAGGACTCCTTGGAGGAGAGACAGGCGAAATTAAGGAACCCTATATCTTTCTCAAGCTTTTTTATGAGAATGCAGCAGAAACGAAGATTAACGACTATCTCATTAAGGATTTCAGGGAACGCTACCCCATGAGAAGCAACAGGCTCTTTGCAACTGTCAGAAAACCCCATATCTATCATGAGTTCTGGAGTTTCAAAGGGAATTACGGGGCGGGACACGCCAATATTCGCATCGTTTCACTTAACAAATATATGGTTGAAGCCTTTCGGGAAAACGACCGCCTCCACATTCTTGACGGATACTTTTCCAGCTCCCTTAAGGAAGAGATTGAGTCTGACATAAGATACAACAAGTACTACAACAAGGATAGAAGATTTGATTTTCTGCCCAGCTACAGTGATTTCGGTGTGCTCGTCTTCCAAAAGCATCTGGCAGAGAAAGCTCAGCCCGAGACCAAAGTAAAGGTCGAAGACAGCAGTTGGGGAGAAATCATCAAAACTCTCACGCCTCTGTGTGAAAGATTGAACACACAACCGGACGGGAAGAACGTTTTCTACACTTTTGCCATGCCGCCCCTCGACAACATGACTGAGTTTGTGGCCTTCTTCATGGAGGTTCTCTGGAGCCACGGCGGTGATCTTTACTGGTTTCCTCCCTTTTCCGAGAGATTGCACGAACCTTCAAGTAACAGGCTTTCCTTCTATAAGCGCATGATTCTCAGGAATAAGCCATTGCGAAAAGAAGTGGAGTCTTTGATCAAAAACCTTGACCCTAAGGTGCCTGCAAACAAGATTACAATAGATGCAGTGGAGAAGACCCTTAGCGATTTTGCCAAAGACAGGTACGATATTCCTAACATGATAAGAATCAACGACCAAGAGGCAAAAGGAGCGATGGAGTTCATGTGTGATCTTGTCATCAATGGTCACTGTCCCAGTCCGGCCCAAGGCGATTTTAGACCCTATGCCCTCATATCGAGAAAGTGGTACAGCGAAGTGACAGAATTTCAGAGACACGTCTCATCGATCAAGTGTGGCCAAGAGGAGCGCTACAAGCTCTTCAGGGACGGGGTCAAGAAGGAAAGCCCCAAAGACACTAAAGGTGCCGACAACAACCCACCAGCTCTGGAACTCCATAAGTTACCTTATTGCAGAGAGACCTTGAAAAGTGTTACGAACCAGGGCATATGGTGTCTGGGCATAATCAAAGAGGCACTTTCCCCCGAAATAGGATGGATATTCATAGATACCATGGTATCGCCCGAAATACGAAGGATGCGAGCAGTGGAGAAACTCGGCTTCCCTATCAAAATAGAAGACATTCGCTCCGACACATACTCATGGGCGGACAAGGATGTCTATGACAAGGTGGCTTCCATCATGGAAACCGATACTGTTCTCGATCAAAAGACGGATAATCTGGCGGTACTCTTTTATCTGGACTATGATCGGAAGGACCTGAGTGAGAGGGATCCGTTTGATGAAGCAGTGGAATACCTTGGGAAAGCGAACTGCGACGAGCACCAGATAGGGGATATTATCCGTCAACTGCTAGAGGCGTTTCACAAGATTACGGAAAACAAGGTTCTTGCCGACTTAAAGAAGAGACTGGAAACAGGTGGCCGGGAGCAGAGAACAATTGATGTGACCGAGGAGGACTTTCTCCTTCAAGATCCTGACGCGGCCAGAATTGAAGGCAAAGTGGATGGGTATCTCATAAAACAGTTCGTACGCCTCTATCGTGAGAGCGAAACAGACGATTCCAGGGGTACGAGGGCGAACCTGGAGACAATTATCAGAGAAAAGTCAGAAGTGGATATCAACAACTTCATTGAACAGGAAAAAAAGAAACTATCTGACAAGATAATCCGTCTCTTCAAGTTTTTTTATAGTGCAACGGATGGCCATTTAGGCCCGATAAGCTCGGCAGAGCAGGTCGAAAGCTTCATTCGCGAAAACAAATGCACTTTCAACTACGGAAAAGTCGAAAAGCAGCCGATATACTGCTCGAAGCTGGCGGCGAACCGGCCCTATTTCTATCGTTTTGAACCGATCATTCATAAACACGTCAAGAGACTGTTCCCGGATACGGGAAGCCCCAAGAAGGAACTGATCAACGAGGTGCTCGACTCCATGAGACAAGAGATGATTCTGGAAGTATTCAGCAATCCCGGACTGTGAAAACTACAAGAGTCTCGATGGCGGAGAACTCGCATGGATACGGTTGACCGGGGGCTTCTCTTTGTCTGCACACTAGAAAACAATGGGCCTCCCAAGACCAAATAACCGAAATGCCTAGCAGGAGTCAGGGCATGTCCTCCTGAGGATTGCGGTGGTCCGGGAGGGTATGAGAATCTCCTAGAGATGATCTCAGACCCCTCTCACGAAGAATATGAGGATACCCTGGAGTGACTTGGAGGAGAATTCGACCCGGAAGAATACTTCAGCCCCCGGAGGTGCGCTTTGATAACCCAACCAAGCGATGGAAGATAGCCTTTTCGGACGATTGAACAGGCGTACGCCGCTGGGGGAACCAACGGAGATCGGGCAGCTGTCGGGATCTGCTTCGATGTGCCCAGGAGTGGGAACGCTACGAAGCATGAGGGATGCGAGAAGATTTGTTGTGATAAAATCGTGATAGACAAGAATGAAAAAGACTGGATTAGATAGAATAGACCGGACTAGACGGAAATGAGAAATATGCTTTATTTCAGCAACTTACGGGAAATCAGCCATGATATCAAGGGCTTCAATTTTCGTCTTTCTTGCTCTTCGAAACCAGTGGACCAGCGACGAATCGGCGGGCGGGCTTAATTTCCATTTACCCCATTATTCATCACTCGTTACAATTCCGTTCTTCTAACCTCCGCAAACCCTTGCCAGTACTTATTCCAAGGGGGTTCGAATCCCCCTGGGAATCCCAATGTCTTCATGACCAGAGAACTGACCTCATGGGCGGATCGATTTAGCAGGAAAATTAATCATCCACGTTATCGGCCTTCTTTTCGAGCCGTCTGCAGAGTTCGTCAATTTCTTGCTCGCTCCATGCGCTTGTCCGTGGGGTCAGCTTGATGGGCTTCGGGAATATCCCCTTGCGAATTCCTGCCCACCAAGTGCTTTTTGATACGGGTATTCTTTCAAGGACTTGTGGTAGACGTAGGAAACGTCTTGGCTTGGACTCTTGGTCGGACATGATCGTTGCCTCTCTGTATCGGTTTTTGGACCTAATCCCGGGCCTGGCCTGCTCCTTCCATTGTCTTGTTTAGGCTGGCCGACTATAGAATTCATCATACCACGAAAGTAAGTGTTATATAATGCGCTAAGCGTCGCACGAAATCGCACTACGTAATATCAATAACTTAGGTTAATAGTGCGAAAACTCAATTCTAGCACTATAATAATTTCAAATACTTACATTCCTATGAAGGGGGGGTTCGATTCCCGCCGCCTCCACCATTTTGGAATCCGATACGCAGCACATGGAACCCGCTGGAAACAGCGGGTTTTTTATTTGCCAACGCCGCGTCATTTGATCTCGCCTAAGCTTTCCCAATATGCCATTGTCAAAGAGCAGTGCTTCCCATAATTCCCCATCCTGCTTTAGCGAAAGCGGTTTCCCGCCCTCCATCGACATTTCCCTGTTTGTGCCTCTTGTGAATAGTCGTGAAGGGGGGGGGTTGTCCTTTCGTTTTCCCGGAATTATTGGGGTTCTATCTCCTCAAAAAAAGTGTCTATCAGATTGAAGACCTGATGGACGAAAGCCTTATCGAGGGTTTCGGCTTTCGCGTGAATGGACTTTACGAACGCCTCCATGACTGCCGGGGCCGCGCAGTACGTTTCCAGCTTAGGGTCCATCTTTTTATGAACGTCCGCGATGGCTTTCACGACGGCGGTGTAGGCATAGGTGGCCTGGACGTCAATCACCGTAGGCCCGAGGGTTTCGAAGAACCCCTCATACCGCTTTCTCTGGGCTTCAAGACCTGCGATAAGCCCGGTATCGTCTCTGTTCGCTTCTTTCATTGTCGTACCCTCTTTCTGTTCTCTCAGGGCGCGGGTCTTCCAGCCGCACCTGTCTCTCCATGCCGAGATCGTATTTCTGTGTATGACAAGCCCCTCTGCCGCGAGGCGCCGCGCCGCTTTCCTGGCGTTATACCCGCATTCCTTCCATCCGAGATATGCCTTTTCAGCCGTGTCTTCATCATACTGTACCCGCATGGGAGCGCTCCTGCCGCTGGGTACTATTCATAAGGGACGTACCCAAAGCGTCTCGTGAAGACTAACAAAAGGGCCTCCCCAAGTCCTTTAAAGCAGTTGAATGACAGGGAAAAGATTGGGGCGCACAGGGCCTGTATGGCGCAGCGTTGAAAAGGTGCCGAATGTCAATTGTGAAGGACCGTCCCGTAAGATACCTTGACTGTCTCTTTTGCGACGCCACGGCCATCGTTCCAGCCGGGAGTGTAAAATTGACACAAAAGGGCCCACCTGCGCCTCCGACGGTAGAGAGTCCGTAAGGCTGACAATCGTGACTGTCATATATCACGGAGTGCTCCGTTAAATGACAAGGAGGTGATAAAACATGGCAAAGACTATGCAAGAGATTAAGAATGAGGCTCCCGGCGCCTTATTAAATGTTTCTTGCATATCGTTTAATAAGCTTATACAATATGCAAGAAAGTTTAATAAGAAGATGCAACGAGGGGATGCGGTATGCGTCGAGGATCGTCTGGTGATTATGTTACTGTCTCTACGGTCGGGGATGAGCGGGTAAGCGCGTTTGTGCCTCATCCGCTGCCGCCGGTTCCGCCGTTGGCGATCGACGACAACCTTCGTGACCTCATTGACCGGTCGCTTCTTGCCCTTGGCCGCCTCGATGGAGTTACCGCGCTGCTTCCCGATACCCGGCTCTTTCTTTATATGTACGTCCGTAAGGAAGCCGTATTGTCATCTCAAATAGAAGGCACCCAGTCTTCTCTTTCCGATCTTTTGCTCTTCGAGATCAAGCAAGCCCCCGGTGTTCCGCTTGGCGATGTGGTGGAGGTATCGAACTATGTCGCCGCCCTTGAACATGGCCTTTCTCGCTGTAGGGACGGCTTTCCCCTATCGAATCGACTGATAAAGGAAATACATGGAGTTCTGCTGCGAGAAGGGCGAGGCAGTGACAAATCGCCGGGAGAATTTCGCCGGTCCCAGAATTGGATAGGAGGCACGAGGCCTGGAAACGCCTTCTTTGTGCCACCGCCACCCGACAGAATAGCCGATACAATGGGCGCTCTGGAATTGTTCCTTCATGATCAGCCCGTGAAGACTCCTGTCCTCATAAGAGCGGCACTCGCACATGCTCAGTTCGAGACCATCCACCCATTCCTTGACGGGAACGGAAGAGTCGGGAGACTTCTCGTGCCCCTTCTGCTGTGCATCGAAGGTATACTGAAGGAGCCGCTCCTCTATCTCAGCCTTTATTTCAAGGCCCATAGAGCCCAATACTATGATCTTCTTAACGGCATTCGCACTGAAGGGGATTGGGAGGCGTGGGTCTCGTTCTTTTTGGAGGGCGTGCGCCAGATGGCGGAAAGCGCCGTAATAGCGGCCCGTCGTCTGGCGGACATGATTGCGCGCGATCGTGAACGCATTCAGCGTCTGGGGCGCATTGCAGGTTCTTCCTTGCAGGTGCATCAGGCTCTCCAGGCAAGGCCCATCGCCACCATTGCGTCTCTTTCCTCCGAGACGGGTCTCTCAATGCCCACGGTAACCAAAGCCGTTCAGGCGCTTGAAGACGGAGGATTCGTAACGGAAATAACAGGCCGACGGAGGGGAAAGATTTACAATTACGGGGAATACATGGATATCATGAATGAGGGGGCCAACCCGGAATAGTACAAAGATGGAGGGAAGAAATGTCTTTTCCTGACATCAAAAAGGTCTTCGTTGTGAAATTGACACAAAAGCGCCCACCTGCGGCGCCATGGTCCGGCCGGTGCCCTTCGACGTATGGGAATATACGCCTGCGGTCCTCCTATGCTCCCCTGACACCACATCCGGACCTTCCGGCCAATTCCACCCTCCACAGCAGGCGGCTCAAAGAGCTCATTTTGGTCAATTGGGGCAGGGGTTTGTTGTTGGGAAAGATATTTCTTGCAAAGTAATTGCAAATAATTGGAAAATAAGGGAGGAGGGGCATAGCTAATCTCCCCCAAAATGAGGTTCTGAATTTCTATAAAAGTGGCCGATAGAGGATGTTATACAGAACTATTTTCTGTATATTTACTTGTTTGAAGTGAATTTATATCTTGGAGAAAGCTATGAGCACAATCGTCCAGAACGTCAATGTTCATGTCAGTCATTCCGACATTCAATTCCTTAAATGGCTTCACATATCGGACTTACATTTCGGTCAGGGCAGATACGCCCATAGTCGCGTTGATCAGGAAATGGTCGTCGAAGAACTTCTTCACGACGCCACCCAAGTGAGAAAACTAATCGGTTCACCCGACTTCGTCTTCCTCACCGGAGACGTAGCGTTCAGCGCGGACCCCGCCGAGTATGCCGTAGCAGCGGCATGGACTGATCGACTACTTGAGCAGTTGGGCGTGGACCAGGAGAATTTGTACATCGTCCCAGGCAATCACGATGTAGATCGCCGAAGAGCCTTGGATGGACCGACGCATAGGTTCATCCACACCGGGCTAAGACAGACTCCTGAGACGATTGATGACTATCTTGCTAGGCCAACTGAGTTGGAACAACTCTGGACAAAACTCAAGGCTTTCTCTGACTTCGCGAGGCCATATGGGCCAGTCCAGGTGTCTTACGACTTCCCGTTCTGGACGCACGCAGTTGATACACTAATGGGCCCCGTCGAGATCGTGGGTCTCAATACAGTCCTATTGAGCTTTGACGATGCAGACCGCGGTTCTCTGACTGTCGGTAAACACCAACTCAAGGTCCTGCAAGACCGACAGCGGTTTCGCATAGTGCTTCAGCATCATCCACCTCAATGGCTGCGCGATGGCGACGAACTGAACAAAATACTAAGTACTCGCCCACATGTTCTCCTGTGTGGCCACATTCACGAACAACAGGTCCAGGCTATTACCCCTATGGCACAAACCGGACTTCTGCGGTTCGTGGGAGGATCCGGTCATGAAGACGCAGCACGCCCTCTGCATGCGTACAACTGGGGGCGCGTATCCTCGGAAGGAATCGATTGGTTCCCCAGGCTGTGGAACCACAAGACCCGTTCGTTTGGGCCGGACTATTCGAATCCAAGCGTTGGTCGTGATCAGTACATCAGGTATACTCGTGAAGATATCCGGGCCTACTCACCTGCGACATTTGCGTGGCTTCCGGGACGGGATTCCTTTGTCCTGACGCATGTCGAGAGTTGGATAGCGGACAGCCGTGGGCAGTGGCATTTGACGACCGAGAAACCTGTGAAGGTGACGAAGGATTCTCTACCAGGAATCCTCGACGGACTCCGTGCTGCCGCAGAGGATGCGAACGTCAGCTACGTTGGGTCTGGCGACGACAATAGTTTAATCTTCTCTGGTTCGGAGGATGGGTACGATACGCTAAGGCGGTCTCTTGAGTCCGACAGGCAGGCGCTATGCGAGACGCTGGGATTCGAGATCACCCGGATTGACAGGGTACAGGGCGCAACTGTGCGGGCATCGGTTTCACAGGATCCTGGAGAGAGTCCACCAAGCCACTCTAAACCGTGGATATCCACGAGCGAGGAGTTCGTTCCTCCTTTGATTCGCGGATGCAGCATTAATCCGTCTCTGTCGACGGTATCTTTTATTATCGACACGGGAGATAAGGGGAAGCAAATCGACAAGGAGGAGTTCCAAACTCTGGTAAGTTACTTTTTCTCCTCCTTGTCGTTTCCAGAGGACGACTTTTGGGTTAATCTGTCGGCATATGAGAGCAGAAGAATGATCCCACAGGCACTAGGGAGGACCAAGCTTGGTCGAGACATGCTAGCCCAAGACTGCGTTCTGAAGAAGCTGTGCGCCTCGCTTCTGCATCCATCTACCCCTACAGGTCAGCGGTACTGGGCAGAATTCCATTCGAGGGTGTGCACTTCAGATGGTGCCGCGAGTTGCTTCCAGAAGGTATGGATGCAACCAAAAGTCGCCACAGTCTACGAAAAGCCGGCGGGAAAGGAAGAGCCTCAGTTAGAGGGGAACCTCAAAGTTCCCAAAGACCACAGCTTGGCGTATGTGTGTGAAGCCGAAATCGGTATTTTCTGTGAGGAGGATGTCATTGCTGCTCACGCGGAATCCGCAAGTGGTGAGCCAGCTTTAGAATCTCGCCGCGCTCACGCCGCTCTCTTTCGGGATCTCATCGTGCCGGTCATCCATCGGGAAGTGAACAACGGCAGGAACTTCAGTGCAATGCGTCAGATATATAACGCAATGATCCTGGCGACGTGGTTCCGACTCAGCCATGGAAAGAGCCAGCACTCGCCTTCTTTCATTGGGAGCCGCGATAGTTCACTCGTCTTTGCGACGACAGGCGACCACTCTTTTGTCAGAGGGGAAAGCAGTATTATCTCTGATGGTTCCATGCAGATAGCCACATCTAACGACGGCATAGACCTCAACGAGTTGTACTACCAAGAGTACCTTCAGCTCTTCAGGGAAGGGCTTCGACAGACCGAACAGATCGTAGACGTAACCACCGGCCAAGTGACCAGAAGAACATATATGTCCGGCAGATCGGACTTGACGGAAATCGCGATTCGCTCAACATCATTTCCTTTCGGGCTTCGTTCTTTGCCGCTTCACTGCATAACGGTTCAGGTGAGGGAAGGGGACGGGTAATAATATAGAGGCACAGCGCTGCAGAAGTCCGTCCAGAGAAAGCAGATTGGTAACCAGCCGCTCAACCGGACCGCCGAAAAAGCCCGTTCCCTCATTGAACAGATGATACTTTTGGTCAATTCATGGGCTCATCTGCCTTGCTTGGTCTCTGCGTAAAAATCATTAGTTTTTTCCGCACCATTTTGGTGCCGTGCAAGTAGTCGATATCAAACCCTCTTCACAAGTGAAGGCATAGGGGTCAGCCCTTGACACGAGACAGATAGCTAACAACCACTTGAAAAACACAATGATTCAGGTCCTTTTACAGTAGATATGTCCCGTGTCAAGGGCTGACCCCTATGCCTTTTCTCGTGATAGATCCTGCCTCCAGCATGACGGTGAGGCCGAGGATATCTCCTATGCCGGGCAGGGTGAGGAGGCCTTTGAATTCATCCCTGAGTTTCGCCTCTGCAAGGATCACCCCTTCGATGCGGTCTATCTCTTTGGTGAGTTCACGCATGATCGTAACGCTTGCGTTGACGGAGAGAAACAGATGTTCCTCCGGGAAGAGCTTTCTTACCTCAACCTCATCAAACTTCTTTACCACATCTCCCCTCACGATAATTCCCAAACTCCGGCTTATGATGTTCTTGATGCTCAGGATATGGGAAGATCGATGACGCACCAGATGCAACCGTTTTCTCAGGAGATCCCGGATGGGCCTCTCTTCCCTGGGATAAATATACCCTGTAGGCAATATCCCCAACCGTAAGAGATTGGCAAGCCAGAGGGCGCTTCTCTTATCGTCTATGTTCTTGAGTCCCTCATATTGTTTGATGGCTGCGGGATTGGCGAGACGCACCGTATATCCATTCTCCATGAGCCCATCCACGAACCAGTACCAGTTGAAGGTAGACTCCACCGCGATCGCGGACACCTCTTTCCTGAACGGGTCCAATGTGCCAAGAACGGTCGGGAGATCATTATTCAGCTTCTTCTGAAAGATGACCTTATTTGCCTCGTCAACGATACCTAGTGTAGTGTCTCAGTAACGCCTTTACAGCGATTCACTTTTTCAAGTATCTCCTCGGCCTTCCTGGTCCATACGAAGGGTTTGGGGTCTTCGTTGTTGCAGCGAATATATTCTTCGATGGCGGTCACCAGTTCCTGAACGCTTTTGAAGATGCCGCGACGAATTCTCTTTCGTGTGATCTCCCCGAACCAGCGCTCCACCAGGTTAAGCCACGACGAGCTTGTGGGTGTAAAGTGGGGAACGAAACGGGGGTGTTTTTCGAGCCATGCTTTCACATTGGGGTGGGTATGAGTTCCGTAGTTGTCGAGAATCATATGGACATCGAGGCCCTTTGGCACCTGACGGTCTATGGTACGCAGGAACTTAAGAAATTCGGTATTTCTGTGGCGGGGATAGCAGGAGCCGTAACAGTTTAGTCCCCCTCACGGAGCCCTCGCCCCATTGCGATACAGTGCCGCCTGTGCCGTCATGGTATCCGACACCAGAAGCGTCTCCAGGAACTTCCGTGGATCGTTCCCTTGCCTCATGGAAGTAATGATGAGACTCGGCAGGATACTGTGGGTCTTCAGTCCCGTTGCCGACCGCGTACCGAACATGAGCTTCCTCATGATCACCAGGAAGCGGATCGACTGTTCTGCCTGGTTGTTGGTAGGTGGTACTCCCGGATAGCGAAGGAACGTGAAGAGAAACTTCCGGTCTTTGCCGGTAAGGAAGGTACGGAGCCCTTCCGCCGGCTTATACTTGAGGGGCTTTGCACATATCTTCCCGAGGGTTGCTCTCAATTGCTTCTCGATGCGGGGAGCATCTCCCCACTCTCTCTTTCCCTTAAGAAGATCCCCGCCCGCGGCGCAGGCATCCGAGAAGAGCCTCCCGACCGCATCACAGAACGCCTCCGCTTTTGTATCTCTTGTCTCCATGAGGACGAGCTCCCGGGTCAACTCCCTGGCCCTGGTGATAAGGTGGGCAAGGCATGTCTGCCTTTCTCTCGCATGAACTCCGTTATACGCGGCATAGCGGTCGGTGATGAGCACCCCGTCGAAGTTGTCCCCGAGAAGATGTTGAGCCACGTCTGTCGAGCGGTGCCGGTCGATATGGAAGAGGGCAAGATCGGCGTTTCCCGCATACCACGCGTAATGACCGGTCCCGTCGTTCCTCCATGATGTCTCATCGGCATGAACTATTTCCGAGGCGCGTATCTTCTCCCGGAGGTCTTCATAAAGAGGTGTCCCCCTTTTCGCCGCAGCCCTGTCAAACCCCACTGCCGAAGCAGGGACAAAGGCAAGGCCGAAGATCTCCCTCATAACTTCCTCTACCTTTCGATAGCTCATACCTATCCTGTACCGCAAGTATAAGGCAACGGATTTCGTAACCGGTCCGATAGGAGCATTCGGAAGTTCGTCGGGAGCCGCCTTCACCACAGAACGCCCGCAACGGCTACAGTATGCTTCCTTATGCACATACCGTCTCACCACCGTGCGGGGTCTTATGACAATGTCTTCCTGCACATGCTCACGGATCCCTTCCCCGGGGACAAGAGGGCCTGACCCGCAATGGGGGCATCGATCGGGAGCGGGCACGTGAACCGTCGCATCCACGCGGGCAGGCTCGGGCCTGAACCACCCGGGGTGTCCGACCGGAGCGCCGCGCTTCCTCCCTGCCAAAGAGACCGCATGCTCCGGTTTTTTGTTCGCCTTGAACTGTCTTCGATGCAATGCGGTATTCTTCGCCTTCAGTTCCTCGTTCTCCTTCTCTAAAAGACGGATACGCTTCATGGTGTCATCCAGCCTGTCCCGGAACACATCGATAATCCGAAGATGCTCTTCGTACACCTCATGGGCCCGCTCATATTCTCCAAAGACCCATAGGGTGGAGAGAAAGTTAAGATGGGGGCAATTGTCCTTATAAAGACAATCGTAGCCGTATGGAGGATAGACCCTCTTCACTCGCTCTCCTGTTTCAGTATCTCCCAGTTGATCTTAGAAAGCTTCTGTATGAGAAGCCACATCATCTTGTACCGCTTCGTCATCTCCTTCGCCTTCTCGGCAATCTGTTTTCTCACATACACGGTTACGGTCTTCCCCTTCACTTTTGTGGTAAGGGAGTGGCCCGTCATGGAAGGGGACTTGGCCACCGTCCCGATAAGGAAGAAATCCAGCTGTGCGACAATGTCCTCCTTAAGTCTCTCCCGCTGCCTTTTAAGAAGATCGATTTGTTCCATTGAACCCTCCGACTGAGTAGTAGTACTCCTATTATAATACCATCATGGAACAAGGAAATCAAAGGTTTTGTGGAAATTAGACATAATATTTTGCTGGAAAAAGTTCCGGGGGGACTAAACTGTTACTGTATTCTTGTAACAGTTTAGTCCCCCTCACGGAGCCCTCGCCCCATTGCGATACAGTGCCGCCTGTGCCGTCATGGTATCCGACACCAGAAGCGTCTCCAGGAACTTCCGTGGATCGTTCCCTTGCCTCATGGAAGTAATGATGAGACTCGGCAGGATACTGTGGGTCTTCAGTCCCGTTGCCGACCGCGTACCGAACATGAGCTTCCTCATGATCACCAGGAAGCGGATCGACTGTTCTGCCTGGTTGTTGGTAGGTGGTACTCCCGGATAGCGAAGGAACGTGAAGAGAAACTTCCGGTCTTTGCCGGTAAGGAAGGTACGGAGCCCTTCCGCCGGCTTATACTTGAGGGGCTTTGCACATATCTTCCCGAGGGTTGCTCTCAATTGCTTCTCGATGCGGGGAGCATCTCCCCACTCTCTCTTTCCCTTAAGAAGATCCCCGCCCGCGGCGCAGGCATCCGAGAAGAGCCTCCCGACCGCATCACAGAACGCCTCCGCTTTTGTATCTCTTGTCTCCATGAGGACGAGCTCCCGGGTCAACTCCCTGGCCCTGGTGATAAGGTGGGCAAGGCATGTCTGCCTTTCTCTCGCATGAACTCCGTTATACGCGGCATAGCGGTCGGTGATGAGCACCCCGTCGAAGTTGTCCCCGAGAAGATGTTGAGCCACGTCTGTCGAGCGGTGCCGGTCGATATGGAAGAGGGCAAGATCGGCGTTTCCCGCATACCACGCGTAATGACCGGTCCCGTCGTTCCTCCATGATGTCTCATCGGCATGAACTATTTCCGAGGCGCGTATCTTCTCCCGGAGGTCTTCATAAAGAGGCGCCCCCCTTTTCGCCGCAGCCCTGTCAAACCCCACTGCCGAAGCAGGGACAAAGGCAAGGCCGAAGATCTCCCTCATAACTTCCTCTACCTTTCGATAGCTCATACCTATCCTGTACCGCAAGTATAAGGCAACGGATTTCGTAACCGGTCCGATAGGAGCATTCGGAAGTTCGTCGGGAGCCGCCTTCACCACAGAACGCCCGCAACGGCTACAGTATGCTTCCTTATGCACATACCGTCTCACCACCGTGCGGGGTCTTATGACAATGTCTTCCTGCACATGCTCACGGATCCCTTCCCCGGGGACAAGAGGGCCTGACCCGCAATGGGGGCATCGATCGGGAGCGGGCACGTGAACCGTCGCATCCACGCGGGCAGGCTCGGGCCTGAACCACCCGGGGTGTCCGACCGGAGCGCCGCGCTTCCTCCCTGCCAAAGAGACCGCATGCTCCGGTTTTTTGTTCGCCTTGAACTGTCTTCGATGCAATGCGGTATTCTTCGCCTTCAGTTCCTCGTTCTCCTTCTCTAAAAGACGGATACGCTTCATGGTGTCATCCAGCCTGTCCCGGAACACATCGATAATCCGAAGATGCTCTTCGTACACCTCATGGGCCCGCTCATATTCTCCAAAGACCCATAGGGTGGAGAGAAAGTTAAGATGGGGGCAATTGTCCTTATAAAGACAATCGTAGCCGTATGGAGGATAGACCCTCTTCACTCGCTCTCCTGTTTCAGTATCTCCCAGTTGATCTTAGAAAGCTTCTGTATGAGAAGCCACATCATCTTGTACCGCTTCGTCATCTCCTTCGCCTTCTCGGCAATCTGTTTTCTCACATACACGGTTACGGTCTTCCCCTTCACTTTTGTGGTAAGGGAGTGGCCCGTCATGGAAGGGGACTTGGCCACCGTCCCGATAAGGAAGAAATCCAGCTGTGCGACAATGTCCTCCTTAAGTCTCTCCCGCTGCCTTTTAAGAAGATCGATTTGTTCCATTGAACCCTCCACATGAGTAGTAGTACTTCTATTATAATACCATCATGGAACAAGGGAATCAAAGGTGTTGTGCAAATTAGACATAATATTTTGCTGGAAAAAGTTCCGAGAGGACTAAACTGTTACCAGGAGCCGTAACAGTTTAGTCCCCCTCACGGAGCCCTCGCCCCATTGCGATACAGTGCCGCCTGTGCCGTCATGGTATCCGACACCAGAAGCGTCTCCAGGAACTTCCGTGGATCGTTCCCTTGCCTCATGGAAGTAATGATGAGACTCGGCAGGATACTGTGGGTCTTCAGTCCCGTTGCCGACCGCGTACCGAACATGAGCTTCCTCATGATCACCAGGAAGCGGATCGACTGTTCTGCCTGGTTGTTGGTAGGTGGTACTCCCGGATAGCGAAGGAACGTGAAGAGAAACTTCCGGTCTTTGCCGGTAAGGAAGGTACGGAGCCCTTCCGCCGGCTTATACTTGAGGGGCTTTGCACATATCTTCCCGAGGGTTGCTCTCAATTGCTTCTCGATGCGGGGAGCATCTCCCCACTCTCTCTTTCCCTTAAGAAGATCCCCGCCCGCGGCGCAGGCATCCGAGAAGAGCCTCCCGACCGCATCACAGAACGCCTCCGCTTTTGTATCTCTTGTCTCCATGAGGACGAGCTCCCGGGTCAACTCCCTGGCCCTGGTGATAAGGTGGGCAAGGCATGTCTGCCTTTCTCTCGCATGAACTCCGTTATACGCGGCATAGCGGTCGGTGATGAGCACCCCGTCGAAGTTGTCCCCGAGAAGATGTTGAGCCACGTCTGTCGAGCGGTGCCGGTCGATATGGAAGAGGGCAAGATCGGCGTTTCCCGCATACCACGCGTAATGACCGGTCCCGTCGTTCCTCCATGATGTCTCATCGGCATGAACTATTTCCGAGGCGCGTATCTTCTCCCGGAGGTCTTCATAAAGAGGTGTCCCCCTTTTCGCCGCAGCCCTGTCAAACCCCACTGCCGAAGCAGGGACAAAGGCAAGGCCGAAGATCTCCCTCATAACTTCCTCTACCTTTCGATAGCTCATACCTATCCTGTACCGCAAGTATAAGGCAACGGATTTCGTAACCGGTCCGATAGGAGCATTCGGAAGTTCGTCGGGAGCCGCCTTCACCACAGAACGCCCGCAACGGCTACAGTATGCTTCCTTATGCACATACCGTCTCACCACCGTGCGGGGTCTTATGACAATGTCTTCCTGCACATGCTCACGGATCCCTTCCCCGGGGACAAGAGGGCCTGACCCGCAATGGGGGCATCGATCGGGAGCGGGCACGTGAACCGTCGCATCCACGCGGGCAGGCTCGGGCCTGAACCACCCGGGGTGTCCGACCGGAGCGCCGCGCTTCCTCCCTGCCAAAGAGACCGCATGCTCCGGTTTTTTGTTCGCCTTGAACTGTCTTCGATGCAATGCGGTATTCTTCGCCTTCAGTTCCTCGTTCTCCTTCTCTAAAAGACGGATACGCTTCATGGTGTCATCCAGCCTGTCCCGGAACACATCGATAATCCGAAGATGCTCTTCGTACACCTCATGGGCCCGCTCATATTCTCCAAAGACCCATAGGGTGGAGAGAAAGTTAAGATGGGGGCAATTGTCCTTATAAAGACAATCGTAGCCGTATGGAGGATAGACCCTCTTCACTCGCTCTCCTGTTTCAGTATCTCCCAGTTGATCTTAGAAAGCTTCTGTATGAGAAGCCACATCATCTTGTACCGCTTCGTCATCTCCTTCGCCTTCTCGGCAATCTGTTTTCTCACATACACGGTTACGGTCTTCCCCTTCACTTTTGTGGTAAGGGAGTGGCCCGTCATGGAAGGGGACTTGGCCACCGTCCCGATAAGGAAGAAATCCAGCTGTGCGACAATGTCCTCCTTAAGTCTCTCCCGCTGCCTTTTAAGAAGATCGATTTGTTCCATTGAACCCTCCACATGAGTAGTAGTACTTCTATTATAATACCATCATGGAACAAGGAAATCAAAGGTTTTGTGGAAATTAGACATAATATTTTGCTGGAAAAAGTTCCGGGGGGACTAAACTGTTACCAGGAGCCTAGGGATACATTGGGGGACGACCGTAAATAAGTAAATAACCCTTGACATGCCCCTCTCCGCCTGATACCATCACCTATGCCGCGCCATGCCCGTCTGGACGCCGAAGGTGTGCTCCACCATATAATTGTCCGTGGCATCGAGCGACGGTTAATCTTCCGTGATAATAGTGACAGAGACCGTTTTGCGGAGCGGATGGGGAAGATATTCGACGACACCCACACTCCCTGTTACGCATGGGCGCTCCTCGGCAATCACGCCCACCTTTTACTCAAAACAGGCGAGACTCCTCTCCATACAGTCATGGCCCGTCTTCTTACGGGTCATGCAGTCACCTTCAATAAAAAATATCGCCGCCATGGTCAACTCTTTCAGAATCGATACAAGTCGATTCTCTGCCAGGAAGACGCCTATCTCACCGAACTGGTCTTATATATTCATCTCAATCCCATAAGGGCAGGAATCATCAAGGACCTTGCGGGGCTTTCAACCTACCCTTACTCCGGTCATGCCGTCCTCATGGGCAAGGTCCTTCATCCATGGCAGGATATGGACTACGTGCTCCGTTATTTCGGCCTGAAGACTGCACGAGAGGCATACCTTTCCTCGATGGAGAACCGACTTCTCAGAGGGAAGAGGCCTGACCTGGTAGGCGGCGGACTGATAAGAAGTTATGGTTCGTGGGCAGAGGTGAAAAAGACCGGTCAACGCGTAAAAGGCGATGAACGCATACTGGGAGACAGCGATTTTGTTCAGAGGATGCTTACCGGAGAACCCCGCCGCATCACGGCCGACCCGGAAGGTCCGACCCTCGATTATCTCGCCGGACGGGTCCGCGAGCTCTATGGCATTACCCTCGAGAGTCTCGGCAGTGGAAGTCGCAGGTCTGCCGTGGTGGAAGCTCGAAGTCTCTGGGCTCATCTCCACGGACGATTTCCTGCGGCCCGGATCGCCCGATTTCTCAACATGACTCCGCCGGGGATAGGATACGCAGTTGAACGGGGGGAGAGAATTGCTCGTGAGAAGGGCTATGTACTATGAGTTATTTAGTTATTTACGGTCGGTTGCCAAAGCCACCCCCAAAGCCACCCCACTCTATGACAGGGAGTCTCTGTAGGCATTTATCTTCCAGATCTCGCGGCTGGCCTCCTTTTGTATCAGACGGTTATAAGACTTCATGCTCCGAACGACTTTCATGCGCCGGCGGTACTCGGGCGCCTCTCGCCAGCGTTCCAGCAAATGGCTATCTTGAAATATGATCTCTTTGAAAGCATTGGAAATGCAGCGTCTCTTATATTCCTCAATTATTTCTTCTGAGACGCCTTGTTCCGTCATCCACAATTTATCCCAGTTTTCCCTCCTATCTATTGAGAGAAGCATCCTTGGAGACAGAGCTACCATAATGCTGTGCCCGTCGATAAGAATGGGGGACTCGGAAAGAGGAAACATATGTTCTTTCGTGACGTATATTGTCCACTTTGCAGTCGCAATCGGATTGACTACCTTAAACAAGAAGGATGGATCAGATAGTAGCCATCTAAGGTTAAGGTAGTATTCAAACAACTGCATTCCAAGATGTTCTTGATAGAACTCTATCCCTGAGCGAAGAATCGCGTGACTTCGCATATTCTGGATCACAATAAAGCAGGCAAGTGGCGCCTTGTGTTTGCTGGACTCTAACTTCTCATTCGTAATTACAGTGATTAAGCTTTTATACGCGGAGGTTGTTGCTTCTATTCCTGTCCAGAAATCTTCGAAGTCCAACAAAAGAGTTTCCGGCCTCTCTTCCATATATTTCATGAAGTCGTCGTACTTCTCGGGATGATTTCTCTTGACAAAATCTTTCATAGCTTCTGGCGTAATTTCTGCGACCGCGAGACCTTTCTCCCAGTGAACATTTTCCACGTTTGTGGAGAGAACCTTGTCGCCTCGTAAGTTGAGGGAGAATACGCTCTGCTCTCGGGGCACAAGAACGTTCTCGCCGGCTCGCCTAGAGTTGTAGTAGTCGACGTTCCAGTAGGCTGTCCAAAAACAAGGATTAGAGTGACTTCGTTTGTTTAATCGTGCTATCTGGGACATTTGCCAATCAACCTTTCGTAAAACGCCATTGCTAGTGTAGTGTCTCAGTAACGCCTTTACAGCGATTCACTTTTTCAAGTATCTCCTCGGCCTTCCTGGTCCATACGAAGGGTTTGGGGTCTTCGTTGTTGCAGCGAATATATTCTTCGATGGCGGTCACCAGTTCCTGAACGCTTTTGAAGATGCCGCGACGAATTCTCTTTCGTGTGATCTCCCCGAACCAGCGCTCCACCAGGTTAAGCCACGACGAGCTTGTGGGTGTAAAGTGGGGAACGAAACGGGGGTGTTTTTCGAGCCATGCTTTCACATTGGGGTGGGTATGAGTTCCGTAGTTGTCGAGAATCATATGGACATCGAGGCCCTTTGGCACCTGACGGTCTATGGTACGCAGGAACTTAAGAAATTCGGTATTTCTGTGGCGGGGATAGCAGGAGCCTATGACTTTTCCTTCCAGAACATTGAGGGCGGCAAAAAGACAGGTAGTGCCGTTCCTTTTGTAGTCGTGGGTCATCGTGCCGCAGCGCCCCTTCTTCATCGGTAATCCCGGCTGGGTCCGGTCCAGGGCCTGCACCTGGCTTTTCTCATCCACACAGAGTACCACCGCTTTGTCGGGAGGATTGAGATAGACGCCCACCACATCGGTCAGTTTCTCCACGAACTTCTTGTCTCTGGACAGCTTGAAAGTTTCTACCCGATGGGGCTGTAGTCCATGGGCATCCCAGATGCGCTGCACGGTGGCATGGCTCACGCCCTTCTCCTTTGCCATGGTGCGGGTGGACCAATGAGTTGCATCTTTGGGAGTTGTATGGAGTGTGGCTTCCACGATGGTGCGCACTATCTCCGGGTTAAGGCGCCTTGAACTCGGCCCATGGGGTGCGTCCTCTGATAAGCCCGAGGGACCTTGTTCTTTGAACCTGCCTACCCACAATATCACCGTAGGGCGGGAGGTATTGAGCCTCTTCACTATGGCGTTATGGGACATCCCTTCTGCCGCGAGCAGGCAGATGCGGGAGCGTAGAACCACCCTTTGGGGAGTCTTCTTTGCTTTGACCCATGTTTCCAATGTCTTTCTCTGCTCTTCCGTCATGTCTAGCGTACTGGCTGGATTCCACATGCACTATGATAGCATAGCCAAGGGTAATTGTAAAGCTATTAGTGAGCCAGTACACTAGTGCACATACTACGGAGCGCTAACATAGGTCCTGCTATCAACGAATTATTGAGAAAATTTTTCGCCTCAAAGAAATAGAAAGATCATTAAAGACCTCAAATTGACGTGCTGCCTGATGAATGCGGGCGCTGCAAATATGTGGTCCGATGCGCCGGCGGCTGCCGCAAGCCCTACGGGCTGGTTCAGTACAACGGCAAATTGATCGATTACTTGGTGGGATTTATTTAAATCCTTTTGCTTCCTATCAGAAATTCTCCAACCGATGTCTCGGTGTAGTAGTCGAGCCCTGTCGCCCCGGCAAAAAGATCGGAATCGGCGCCGCCCAGGGCGCAGGGAGCCAGGTCCATTGCTGTTGCAACAAGGTACATGGTCTGATAGAGAACTCCGACGTTCTTCAGTGTAAGGTTGTATGCCATGGATTCATACTTCCAAGAGAGACGCTGGAATCTGGCTGCGATGGTAATGAGAATCTGTGGGTTATCATCCATTGCCGCTGAACCCTTGGCGTCTTTTAACAGCGCATCCGTTGCCTCTGTGGGATCGGATATTTTTTCAAGAACATGCCTATCCGGACGGTAGTGGTACAAGCCTGAGGGGATACCCCGGCATTCATTCACAATTATATAAAGCTCCAGTTCGTAAATAGCTCCTCCACCCGGATATGGCCGTATGCTCAAATCCTGATATTCATTTTTCCGTATTGCTTTTACTCTTGCGGTTCGGTAGAGGAATTCTCCGAGCTGGCGCTCGGTAACAGGCTCTTTTGCATATTCCCGGATGGATTTTCTCTCTTCCATGACGAGAGTGAAGGGGTGATCCTTCTCCCTCAAGGAGTCAATATCGGGTCGGTAGAGTGGAATGGTTTTTTCTCCTGCGGGCGGTTTGATTACAGGCAAAGACTCAATTTTATAAAGAAAACGATAGGTGCCGCCATAGGGGTTCGAGTGCCTTCCAAGCCGGCTTCCGGCATGGAAAAGGAGGTCGTGGAAATCCCACTGGACAAGCGCTTCGTTTTCTTCAGGATATGCAGCGTGCGGTTTTACTTCGCACGCAAAACCGCTGCCGACGAGCATTCGCAAGAAGAGGACGATTGTATCGGACGGCAAATCCGGCAGCCTGCCGTATAACGAGGCGATGGTCTGCGGTCCGGCCAGTTCAGCGGCAATTACGAAGGTCATCTTTCCGTGCAGGGTGATTGTGCCGTGGGCAAGAGGAGATTCCATGACCATCTCCTGCCTTTTCCGGTGAATGTAAGCAAACCGGGAAAGAATGTATTCTGCCTCGGGATTGACAGGCTCAGGAGAAAAACTGAAAGAGGCGGATGCAGGACAAAGAGTGGCAAATCGTTGTCCGTTACAGTCAACGCTGTAACACAGAATCCGGTGTTCGGTGAAGATCTTCAATAAGTAGTAGAGCTTCGGAAGTACACCCGTACCATCTTTTTCCAGAACATTGCCGGCAAGTTTGTCTTCTGTTGCCCCGGTCGAGGCAAGAATGTCGATGGCATCTCTCAGTCCGGGGGATAGTTCACCAAGGGCAAGTTCCTTGTAAGTGACAGGCATCCCGACAACAATGCGATCCGCCGATGGCGTTTTGACCTCAACTCCTTTTACAAAAGAAAGCACATAGTGTACCGGCGGAGAAGTCATAATATTTTGTACTCCCGATGCCGGAAAGCGTAAAACATTTCGTGGGCCTTAAAAATCATGCCGCCAATCACCAGTGCAACGGTAACAGAGACTATGATGCCCCAGATCGTAAAATGACGGTTGGTTATCCACAAATCCAGCAGCCGCCAGAATGGCAGGAGGATACAGAAAAAGGACATGAATCCGCTTAATATTCCGTAAATCACATAGATTCGCTTTTCACGGGAGGGCGGTACAGGCCCGGTAGCAGGCCCAGGTCTCCTGAACCATCCGAGAATGCCGGTCTTAAGATAATCGAATGATTTCTTCTGCAGATTGGGGATTTCCGTCCAGTCCATGAGCATGTAATAGGAATCCATCTTGATAAGGGGGTTGAAGTTCATGAGGAGGTTGAAGGCACCCATAATGGTAAGTGCGATCCATAGTGTGGCCCATGTACTTCCGGAAGCGGTGGTTATGCCGGCACACCATGCCGTTAACCCGAAAACAGCCCAGGAAACGAGCGGTCCCGCGAGAGACACCCATATCCGATGTGATTTCTTAGGGAAAGTCCATGTCGACGTGGTATCGCAAAAGAAGATGAACATCGCCATGTACCACATAATGCCGAGTTTCCTGATTTGTCCGCCGAAATGTTTGCATGTCACCCCGTGGGCGAATTCGTGAAGTAGTGCATGTATAAGCATACACAGGTAGATCATCGCGATCATGGCGGGGTTTTGGAGGAACAGATTGTCTATGTGCTGAAATATATGAACGATGGCGTTCCGGTTCATGAAAAGAGGAATCAGCCCGGATAATCCGATTAAAATCATAACGGCTATGCTTAAAGGGTGAAACATGAAGCGCGTGTGTCTGTAGACCCAGGTTACCGCCGCATCGGGATGGGGAATACTGAATGTTGGTGAAAGCCATCGCCGCAATCGCTTCTTTCCCTGCTCCTTTTCCGATGCACCTGCCAGCATGCCTGCAGCTTCCAATGTCTCGTAGAGTCTTTTGATATGTTCAGGTGAAATAAGTCCCAACTCCACGGAATGTTCCAGATAGATGTCTTTCAGTGTGTTCTTTCCATCAAGGCGGGTAAGAATAAACGTATCGGAGGGTGACAGTTTGAGCACTTTCTGGCTTCTGGTGTCATGGATAATGGCATCGCCTTGTTGACGGCCATCCGTTTTATCTTTCTGATACTCGATTGTCAGGTTTGTCCGCAGCTTCGGTGTGAGACCCATAACCCATAATTGTTTGGCCTGCCGCTCCGGACGGCAATACCGCATCATTACCAGCGAGGCGCGATTGCCGTCAATTCGAAAAAACACCCGGTCCATCGTGCGCTTGATAATGTGGAGCCACAACCCTTCAAGCGTGTCTTCAGAGTCTTCTTCGGCTGAGGGAACCTCGTAATCAGGTTCCTTATGGGGATTGAGCGGGATGGAGGCGTCATAAATAAAATGCACCTGCACCAGCTCATCCTTCCAGGCGAAACCCACCTCAAAATGCGCTGAAGCATTCTGCTCCGTACAAAGAGCAATGAGCCGTTCCGCTGCTTCAACGACGGCCGCGCCGGTTTGATCTATCAGCTTACCCGGAAAGGCCCTGGTAGTCAGATAAGAGCGCGTTGTGTCTTCTATCGTCCGAACCCAGGGAAACTCAGGTCTCACACTGATTACAATATCAAACTCACGGCCCGTATTGTTCATTGTCAGTTGATCTCATCGCGCAGCAATATGCCCGGAGGAGGCCGGACAGCCTTGTTTTCCGCAAAGGAGGTGTCGAGGATTATCTTTTCTTTTCCCTCAAAAATTGCAGACCGCCGTTTTATCGAGACATTCCATCGCATCAGTGAACCGTTGAAGTGTGGGCACGCAGGCACATGCTAAGGGGCAACACGAGATTCCATGTCTTCATCTGTCATACTTATGTCCTGAGGCTTTGCCGGAATTACAAAGCAGAATGTCTTTTCAGTCTGTTCAGCTGCTTTCACCTCCGCACCTTCAAGCACCTAAATTCCTTCAGCTTCCAATAAATTACATTTCCGGGATAACGTGTCTCATGTTATCAAGAGAGACAGGTGTTGTCAATCTGATTCGGAAGCAGGCCGGCAAATACGTCACAGACATATTGACCGCTCTGGAAACGCAGAGTATGCCGGGCGTGCAGCGCACCCGGAGAACCGAATGCCCGGCACAATCACCCTGACCACCTGAAGAATATAGATTTTTAAAAACTGTATCCTTTGTGTAAAGTTTTCATCAGGAAGCCCCGGATATAAAGCTGCCTGTTTCCGGATGGAGACTATCTAACTCTGCCCTGTGGGCCCAGAGAAGTCAGCGGCAGGGTGCACAAAGGGAAATGAGAGCGATGGCGCTTAAGTCCGGTCCTTAAATGTTCTTTAATTAAAGAAACATCGGAATAGGATTCAGTTCTTCTTCAACAAGGGGCCTGTCCAGCCGGCCCATTGCTGCCGGCACATCGTAAAGCCTGCCGGGCGCGTAGCGTGCCCAGAAATGGCGAAGACCCGGCACAATCACCTTGACTACCGGCATACTTATGTCGGGACGGGTTTGGTCAAGGACCAGCACTTCCATGCCTCGTTCCTCTACGCGGCGGCGGCATTCCATAATGTCCCGAAGAAGATCGCCGCTATGGAGCACACGGTAATCGTTCAGGGTGCGCGGCGGTACTCCTGCATCCGGGACTACATAAGGCCGGTTGGCGCGGGTTGCAGTTGTGAGCCACGACAGCACTTCATCATCCTCAATAATGAGTTCACCCTGTCGGTCTTTCTCACGGGCAATACCGAGCATCTGGTTCATCTCCGCCAGGGCGCGCTGAAGGGCGATGCGGGTGTCGAGGTGACAGCCGAGGCCGAAAAGAATGCGCTCCTCCGGCCCGTCTCTCAATGCTGAGAATGCCGCAAAGGCGGGAATGCCGAGGTCGCTTGTGATGTCGAGGGCCCACAGATCACGTCCCAATGTCCTGTAATGGACGGCAAGGTCGGTAAACCAGGGTACACTGAAGCCTGATATGTCCACTCCCGGTTTTGGCAGCATATTGTACCACCAGAGAGCCGTTGCATCACGCTCTACAAGTTCGAGAAAGCCCTGCAAGACTGCTTCCTCAAGGGTATTACCCGAAGCGTTGCCGTTGGAACATCCGATGCAGTAACGGGTATCGCAATCCTCCCCAGCCCTGGCCCTGAAGTAGAGGATCTGGGTGGGTAGATATTTGTGGCGTTCTTCCGTGAGCGACCAGACTGGGGTCCAATCAACACGGACTTCCTCGTCGAAGGGTTCGGGAACACTGTTGAATTTGGATTTGCGGGCGTTCCAGGCTTCTCGTTCGGCATACTGCCGATCACTGTAACGCATTACCGTGTTCGGGTGGATTACCGACTCGCCGTATCGAGCCCGCATTTCCTGAAAGCTGCCCGGTATCCGGATCTCCGAGCCGTCCGCCTCGCCGCAGTAACGTTCCAATGCCTCGCACAGGGCACTGGCCCGTGCCTGGGTTTCAGAGGCTCCCTTGCCTGCACTTGCGTTTCGCAACCCCATTTTCAGGTCATCCAGTCGATCCAGCCTCATTGCGAAATTGTGTCCGGCCGTGTAAACATGGACAACGCCGTCGGCGCCGAAGGCGCACTCAAGCGCACTGACAATTCCTGTAATGGGGCTGACCAGATGTTCGTATTTCTTTAAGGTCGCTTCGGGCGGGACGGTGCGGTGCCCTCCGTCCTCGGCAAATGTCACGCTTGCACTCTCCAGTCTCACGGGTGAGGCAGCACGAGGAGGCGGATTGCCGCAGATTGGGCAGGAGGGGTTGCGGATGAGATCATGGGTACGCGAAGCCCAGGTGCGTGTATCAAGGGAAAGTATCCTGCCTTTGAGTCCGTCCGCTGCCCCGGCTATTGCCTTGGCAACTTCGATGGTGGCAAACTCGCAGGCGGCCCGTATACTTCCGTGTAAATTAGTTAGCGGCAGTTCGGTCTTGATACCCTTGGCTGCAATGAAGCCCTGTATCAGGCGATGGCGTGCCAGTTTGTGCCTCAGACATGCAAGGCAGCCTGTTTCTCCCGGAACGAAAAGGGGGCCTATCCATATCTCGAAACCGGCAGGACGAAGAAGCAGCAAGCGCCGTCCTGCTGCCCGGGCTTCCAGGGCAATATTCTGCAGTTCATCGCGCAGATAGTCATCTACCGCCACTATGTCGAAGGTGCTTTCATTCTCATTTCGGGTCACGTGAATTTTTAAATCCGAGAGGGAATCAAGAAGAGGTTTCGGTTCCAGGCTGCCGACAGTCAGAATCCGCACTTTCGAAGCGCGCAGAGCGGCCTCAGACGAGTCCGGGTCGAGTCCGAGTCCGTGCCAGAAGCCTGCATGTGCTGCTTCCATCCCAGGCCTGCTTTCGGTAATATATCCCTTTTTTTCCAGGAGTATCAGGGCATAATAAACTTTGGAGGCATCAATTTCCTCTGACAGGATTTCAGCAATGTCGTCTGCGCTGCGCACCCCGTCGATTAGAGGCACTACACGTTCGAAAAGTACGCTGTGAAGGGCAGCAGCGTTTTCCTCAGAGAGTACAAGAACACCTTCATCAGGAATTGGCACAGGCTGCAAGTGTGCTTTGAATGCCGGAACTCTGATCATTGCGATATCTCCTTTGACTGTGTTTGAATTATACTATTGCAGTGTTTCTTTTTTCAAATCCTCCGCAATCTGCCCGGCCTTTCCTTCAGAATTTATCGCGTCAACATATTCGGCAGCCGGTTCGGGTGCAAAATTTAAAGCTCTTTGCTGAACCTGCCGCCGGAGATTTTACATTGATGTTTTTTCGATGATAATATATAAAGCTGAGGACAGGTAAAACAGCTCGATCAGATTGTCACTGAACTAAAAAAGGAGGGTAATAATGGAAGAAGAAAAGAATGAACAGAGCAAAAAAGTGGCGAAGCTGATCGCCATGGCTTGGAGTGATGAATCCTTCAAGGAGAGGCTCATGGCAGATCCCCGCGCAGTATTGGAGGCTGAGGGAATTAGTGTTCCACAGGGGGTTGATGTCAAGGTTGTGGAGCAGACAGACACACAGATCTTTTTCGTGATTCCGAGACCACCAGACAGTGTCAGTGTCACGGATGTTGACACTCGACGTCCTGCCTTCCCTATGTTATCTAGTTATACTTGTCAATAAATATGCCATTTTTTACTGTGCAACTGTAGAGAAACGACAGAGACGGTCAAGTCCTTTTAGACAATCCCCGACAGCGTTTGCGTGGAGGGAAGTGGGGTCAAATCTTTATTCTTGACAAAAGGCGTTTCAGCCGGCCAAAAGTCAAGAATAAACATGAGAATAAAGATTTGACCCTTGGCCCCCGCTCGCCTAGATATTCCCGGTGCCCTTCCCCAAGTCAACTAAGGCTCGTTGGACTATCGAGGAACATTGTTTGGGGGGAACATACGGGACGCTCTTGAACTGTTGATTTCTGAGAAGTAAGTGGCGTTGGCGTGGCTTTCTTGCGCAATATCTAAGGCATATTACCGACCACGCGAGAAATTACTACATCCAAACGATCGGATAGACCGGGGGACAGGGCTTGTACTCATCCGCTTCCGCTCCTTTCGCCACGGGTGATTGGTGATAGCGGATTATTTGTTATGCCTGGCGCGTCTCCTAAAATTACTTAGCGCTTGCCGTCTAACGCGGGCCGTTATACAATGAGGCAATAAGGGGATGATAAAGTCATTTAGAGATAAAAAGACTGAGAAGGTATATACCCGTGAAGGTTCACACAAGCTGCCCCCGGATATGCAGCAGGTGGCACTCAGGAAGCTCCGGATGATAAACAATGCCAAAAGCATGGACGATCTGAGAGTGCCTCCCGCAGATAGGCTTGAAAAGCTGAAGGGCGACCGGGATGGGCAACTCGGTATAAGAATCAACGACCAATGGCGTATCTGCTTTGTCTGGAAGGACGACGACGCCGGCGAAGTTGAGATAAGGGACTATCATTAGGAGGAGTGTCATGAAGAAAGCTCTGCACCCGGTGCATCCCGGAGAGGTCCTTTTGGAGGAATTCCTAAAGCCTCTCGACATAAGCCAAAACAGGCTCGCCCTCTCCATTGGCGTACCTGCACGCCGGATAAATGAGATAGTGCTCGAAAAAAGGCGTGTTACCGCCGATACGGCCTTGAGGCTCGCGCGGTTTTTCGGCAACTCCGCCGAATTCTGGCTGGGCCTCCAGGCGCAGTATGACCTCGATCTCGCCGCAGAGGCCCTGGGTGACCGCCTCACCAAGGAGGTGAGGACCTACGCGGATACCGGGACCGGGACATAGGATTCAAATAGGATGATGTAATGTAAACAACCTTATCTTACCGCGCTCACGTGTGAGGCGTGCGTCGATTGGACGAGCCGGTGTGCGCGTTATTAAAGGCTTGTGCCGTATCGTTTAATACGCATATCCAACACGCAAGAAAGTTTATTAAGAAGGCCGTCTCAAAATCGACAAATAGCCACAGCATTCTGCCGAGCCTTGTGCTTACCTCCTTGAGCCGAGGGAGTTCCTGGAGATACTTCTCACTTCCGACACGAAGACCGCACAGAGGGCCTGTATCGCAGTTCAAGTTGATGAGTTGATCGGAGGTGGAGGACTAAACTGTTACATCAGGGAGGGGTACGGATGTCAAGGGAATTTGATTATTTCACGGACGTCCCTAATGTCCCCCCTAATGTCCCCCTTCACGTTCCTTCGCTATCCGGGAGTACCACCTACCAACAACCAGGCAGAACAGTCGATCCGCTTCCTGGTGATCATGAGGAAGCTCATGTTCGGTACGCGGTCGGCAACGGGACTGAAGACCCACAGTATCCTGCCGAGTCTCATCATTACTTCCATGAGGCAAGGGAACGATCCACGGAAGTTCCTGGAGACGCTCCTGGTGTCGGATACCGTGACGGCACAGGCGGCACTGTATCGCAATGGGGCGAGGGCTCCGTGAGGGGGACTAAACTGTTACAGGATAAAAGGAATCAAACCTGCCCCCGCAGGGGGCTATTACAACATTCGGGACTGGTTCATTTCCTCACCATAGAGTCAGGGGCTCGGGAAAACCTCTTAGCGACGGGTAACTGTCCCTACTCCGGAAAAAGGGCGCAATGGTGTTCATAACCCCTCTGCCTTGAAGAAATGCTCTTGCTCATGTGTCAGCTTCGAAAGCTCTTCTGACGGAATTGTATACCATTTCTGATAGTTCCGTCAGACGAACTGCGTTCTCTTATCATAACATAGTGATTTTACACCATTTATCATTCAGGCATAATTCTTGCCTCTGACAATTGACATGCCGCTGGCACATGACAATCGGGAATCTCGAAAATGCGGGTACAGTGGACGGTCGGGAAACGGGCCTTGGGTGGCGGCAAAGGAGCCCGCTTGACGAGGCATTTATGTGCCGCATTCATACGCAACTGACGAGGAAGACAAATGGGTAAGAATGGAAATGCAGGGTTATGTAAGATCGGGGTCTACATCTGTAATTGCGGCGCAAACTTCGGACCGGCCGCGGACGTGCACGCAATCTCCGAGTTCGCCTTCACCCTTCCCGGAGTGGCGCTGGTAAGGGAACAGCAGTACATATGTGCGGAGGGGGGACAACAGATCATCCGCCAGGACATACCAGTCTCTCTTCTCGACCGGTTACTCATTGTAGCCTGCTCTCCGCAGGCCTACCAGGCGGCCATCTTGGACGCTGCCGCGCGGGCGGGTCTGAACCCGTTCTATGTCGCTATGGTGAATATCTGGGGACTCGAGACTACGACGGTAATCCGCCTGGTAAAGGCCACCGTCGCCCGCCTGGCGAGGATGGAAGATCTGCTCCTGCGCAACAAGCCGGTGATGCCGGTCGCAGTGGTGGTTGCCGGTGACCAGGCCGGGATCGAGTCCGCACGAAATATGGCAGATGACGGCTATAAGGTTTATCTGGTGGTAACCCGACCGTCGGCGGCCGGGCCTGATACTCAGCCCGGCGGAAAGTGTCCTCTCCCTTTTAATCCGGAGTGTACCGAGTGCTGGATAGGTCCGGAAAACGTGATGGACGCCTGCCGGCATCCCAATATTACGCTGCTTACGTGCAGCGAATCAGGTTCACGGGTGGTGTTCATGGAAAACATGTAACGGCCGGAGCTTCAGACACCCCGGCCTTTAGATTGATCGCAGGAAAGCATAACGGTGTCCGCTCCGCCGCATCCAAAGCGGCGAAGAAAGAGCCGTCTCACATCGGATCCCGCAGGAGGTGCTAAGAACATGCATATCATCGTTTGTATCAAAATGGTTCCGGATACGACACAGGTCAAAATCGACCCGGTCACAAACACATTGGTGCGGGAGGGCATCCCGTTCATAACGAATCCCTTTGACGCCCCCGCGGTTGAAGAAGCCCTGAAGATAAAGGACCAACACGGGGCCAAAGTAACTATTCTCTCCATGGGGCCGCCCACCGCCGACGCCGTGATACGTAAGGCAATCGCCATGGGCGCCGACGAAGGCGTTCTCCTGAGCGACAGGGTATTCGGAGGCGCCGACACGCTCGCCACGAGCAAGGTCCTCGCCCACGCGATAAGTGAACTGTCCAAGGCGGACATGGTTGACATTGTGATGTGCGGCCGGCAAACCATAGACGGGGATACCGCCCAGGTGGGTCCGGGTATTGCAACCCGGCTCGGCTTTTCACAGATTACGCTGGTCGACAAGGTAATTTCAGTGGACAGCGAAGGAAAGAAGATAACGGTAAGAAGGAAGACGGACGAGTATCACGAGGTTGTCGAAGCCAAATGGCCCGCCCTGATCACCATAGAAAGGGAGGCAAATACGCCCCGGTATCCCTCCATTCCCCGTCGCCTGTACGCCGAAGACGTGACTATCCCCGTGTGGAACAACTATTTCTTCAGACTGGATCCCGAGACCATCGGCTTGAAGGGCTCTCCGACCTTCGTGAAACGCATCTTTGCCCCGGAGGTAAGAAAAGGCGAGATCTTCACAGGAAACGGGGAAGGCCCTCAGGGGATGGCAAACGTGATCCTGGAGAAGCTTGACGAATGGAAGGTGACGAATGTCGACCACAGGTAAGAAGAAAAGGGCGAAGTGGCAGATACGGCTGGCGCCGGACAAGTGTATTGCCTGCGGGAAATGTGAGCCCATCTGTCCCGCGGATGCGGTGGAGTATGATCTGAAGGGTGTGCCGGTCATCGATGCCGAAAAGTGTACCGGCTGCAGAAAGTGCGTAAGGATGTGCCCTGCCGAATGCCTTGAAGCATTGGCGCTTGCCGGGGAGGGTCCTGTGGGCGCTGAAGAAACCGACGCTCCCGAGGTTGAATCGGCTGCTCCCACAAACGGGTCTTGGAAAGGCGTGTGGGTATTCGTCGAGCTTCAGGACGGGAAAGCGAACCAGGTCTCCTGGGAACTGCTGGGGGTAGGGAAGACGCTGGCCCGGGATCTCGACGTGGATCTCTCGGCGGTGATTCTCGGCGACAGGGTGGAGCACTTTATCATGGAGGCTTTCGGGTATGGGGCCGACAAGGTCTACGTCATTGACGACCCGGTTCTGAAGCTCTACCGGACCAAGCCCTACCTTGACAGTTTGGTATATCTGGCCAACAAGCATCGCCCGGAGATTGTTCTTATAGGAGCTACGCCGCAGGGGCGGGACCTCGCCGGAGCCATTTCGACCGTGCTCAATACAGGGCTCACCGCCGACTGTACGGGTCTCGGCATAGACAAAGCCAGAAGGCTCCTGGAGCAGACGCGTCCCGCCTTCGGCGGCAATGTAATGGCCACAATTCTTACCGAGCACGCTCGTCCCCAGATGGCGTCGGTCAGGCCCAGGGTCATGCCCGTGCCCCCATTTCTTGAGGGGAGGGCGGGCGAGCTTATCAGGGAGTCGATTATTCTCAACGAGGAAGATATTGCAACAAAAATCCTTGAAATGACACGTATAAGGTCTGAAACGGACGTAGACATCCGTGCCACAGATATTATTGTGAGCGGCGGGAAAGGCATGCTGGAGAAAAAGAACTTCGCCTTGCTCGAGGAACTCGCCGGCGTGCTCGGGGGAGTCGTAGGAGCATCCAGGTGCGCGGTGGACGCGGGATGGATGTCCTACGACAGACAGGTAGGCCAGACAGGCAAAACGGTGCGTCCGAAACTCTATGTCGCGTGCGGCATCTCGGGAGCCATTCAGCACCTGGTGGGGATGCAGAACGCCGAACACATCATCGCGATCAACAAAGACAGGAATGCGCCCATATTTGAAGTCGCTCACGTGGGGATAGTGGGCGACCTGTTTGAGATTATACCGAGCCTCCTTGACAGCCTGAAAAGAAAAGGCGGAGAGGCCATCCCAAAAACGTGAGAAAGGAGCCTGTATGACAACGCTTGAATCAGTTATTTTTGCGGTGCTGCTGCTGATTTGTCTCGTCATATTTCTAAGGAGGCTCTACACGCTTGTGGCGCTGGTCTCTCTCGGGAAGTGGGAAAACAGATTCGATCATTTGTGGCAGAGGCTCAACGGAATGGTGAGTTACGGTTTTTTTCAGAAACGTGTCATCAAAAGACCTTTCGGCCTGAACCACTTCTTCCTCTTCTGGGGTTTTGTGGTGTTGTTTCTTGTGAACGTGGAGTTTGTCGTGGCCGGTATATTTCCGAAGTTTTCTCTCGATTTTATCGGGGAGGGGCCTTACAGGGCGCTCTTTTCCCTTGCGGATATAATGTCGGTGGTAGTGTTGGCCGCTGTGGTAATTGCCGTCGCAAGGAGGACATTTTTCAGGCCTCCCTATATAGAGGCAACCCCTGAAGCCTACGTGATTCTCTCAGCTGTGGGCATGCTGATGATCGCCTTTTTCGGGATGAATGCGGCGGCGGCGGCCATAAGCCCCGGGTCGCGTGCCTACATGCCGGTCTCTTCGGCCCTGTCGGTCCTTATCCCTGCGAACACCGGCCACGACACCTTAAGCCTTTTATCGAGAGTGTTCTGGTGGGCACATGCCGCCGTGTTTCTCTTCTTTCTGGACTTCATTCCCTTCAGCAAACATCTCCATATTCTCGCTTCTCTTCCCAACTGTTTCTTCCGGAGCCTCTCGTTTGTCAGTTCCCTGCCCAGGATGGTCTTCCGGGCAAACTCTGCGTTCGGGGTCTCCAGGATCAACCAATTCTCCTGGAAAGATCTCCTTGATTTCCTGGCGTGCACTGAGTGCGGGAGATGTCAGTCCGTCTGTCCCGCCGGCGCGGCGGGCAAGACGCTGAACCCCAGGGAAGTAATTCTCCACGGCAAGAAGAATCTCTTTGACAACGGCAGCAGTTTACTGGCGTCGAGGCCGTCCGACACATTGGGAAGAGTCGGCGAGACCATCGATGTGAACGTGCCTATCATCGGAAGCGGCGAGGCGACCATCCCTCCTGAGGCCTTGTGGGCGTGCACCACCTGTGGTGCGTGCATGGACGTATGCCCTGTATTCATAGAGCACACGCCGAAACTCTTGTGGATGAGAAGGCATCTTGTGATGGAGAAGGTTGAGTTCCCGGGCGAGCTTACTTCTTTCTTCGAAAACATGGAACAGAGGTCGAATCCATGGGGCCTTGCGCCGTCTGACAGGGCGAAGTGGACCCAGAACCTTTCCGTGCCCCACTTTTCCGAAAAAGAAGGGCATGAGTACCTTCTGTATACCGGGTGCCTGGGGGCGTATGATTCCCGGGCAAAGAAGGTGACGGTGGCTCTCGTGGAGGTTCTTCGGGACGCCGGCATATCCTTCGGCATTCTCGGCTCCGAGGAAATGTGCTGCGGCGACGCCATGAGAAGGCTGGGCAACGAGTACATCTTCGACAGGATGGCCCGTGCGAACGTGAGCCTGTTCAGAAAAATAGGGGCCCGCAAGGTCATCACGACATGCCCCCACTGTTACAATACCCTTAAGAACGACTATCGGGAGTATGGGGCCGACTTCGACGTCTTTCACCACAGCGAGATAATAGACAGAGTCTCTAAGAAAGGCATCTTCAAGGCCAATGACAAGTTCAAAAACGAGCGCATAGTTATCCATGACTCATGCTATCTTGCCCGCTACAACGACAAAGTTGAGGAACCGCGGCGCGTTATCCGGAGTGTGGCCGGCAAACCACCCATAGAAATGCGGAACAATGGACGGGACGGGTTTTGCTGTGGCGCCGGCGGAGGAAGGATGTGGCTGGAAGAAACCCCGGACGCCAGAGTGAACAGGGAGCGCACAAGGCAGGCCCTGAAGGAAAAGCCCACGATTGTGGCGGTGTCCTGTCCGTTCTGCATAACCATGTTCGAGGATGGTCTGAAAGAAGACGACGCGGCAGGGACAATAAGGGTAATGGATATCGGGGAGCTTTTTCATGAAGGCATGGCGTGTATGACCGCAAAAGAAACAGAAACGGATAGGATGAACCGGAAAGGGGTTGTCAATGGGTGAAGATGCCCGGTCCGTGATATGGTCTGCGGTGAAGAATTCTGTGATTCGCGGCGTACCGCAGGTGATCGTCTTCCTCATCGACAGTGTTATTGCGGGAGAAAAAGCGAGCAACCAGATTTGGCAGTCATCCGGGCTCACGGCGCCTGCATTCCGACGGGGAAGCGGGCAGCCTTTCCTCCCGGCCTTGAATCGGCTGACAACGGGCCTCGGCCTTCCCCCTGGTCCGGGCTAATGTATCTTCTGTGGTGCTTGCACCTCCCGATTGCGACCTCGCGGACAGGCCGGAAGAGTCAACGCGGGGTGATGAACGGAAAGAGAAGAAGGATGAAGAATACTATCAGGAGGTAACCGAGATGGCAGAGAGTGTAATTATGCGCCAACAATCACCTAATGAACCATCGGGAAAGGAGAAGGCGGGCGTTACAGAAACACAGCCGGAACCCGACGGCCGCCTCTCCTTAGGCCACGGATCGGAAATGATGGAACCGATTTACAGTCCGGGGAACGGCGCGACTATTCCCGACGATTTCATGACCCTCGTGAACAGGGACTACGCTTACGAATTCGCCAGCGACGCCTACTGCAGCATCCTCGGGAGAGCCCGGCATCACGTAATCAAGAATTCCATGATGAACGTGTGGGGAGAAGAGACATTCACCACGGTCATAAAGAAGTGCCTGGACAGATGTTTTGCGGGCGAAGAAGTCCACCAGGAAGGCTGGGTCTATCTCCCCGGCCAGGGACTGAGATACTTTCATGCCTCATATTACCCGTATTTTGATGACCAGGGCGGCATCACCCATGCGGTGGCGGGTCTGTATGACAACACGGAGCGTAAAGTCGAGGAGGAGACACTCAAGAAGGGCGAGGCACACTTCAGGATGATGCTGAAGCAAATGCATTTCGGCGTGTTCTCATTCGATGCCGAAGGGTGGTTCACTTTTGTAAATGACGTGGTCGTCGAAAGGACAGGATATCCTCGGGAATGGTTCGCGGCAAGAAGCCTGGTCGGTTTCGTGCGCCGTGAGGAAAGGGATGAGGTAAGGCGCCATTTTGAGGCCTCACTGCGAGGAGCGCTGGTGCCGCCATATGAATTTGCCTACTATGACGCTCAGGGGAACCTTGTCTGGGTTGAGGTCAATACTACCCCGATTCGTGAAGCAGGACAGGTGACGGGAGTCCTCGGCGTGTTACTCGATATTACGAGACGCAAGAAAGCGGATCAGGCCCTGAAAGAGAGCGAAGAGAAGTTCAGAATGCTCTTCGAAGACTCGAAGGATGCCATATTTATTGCAAACCGAAAAGGCCTGCTCACTGATGTCAACAGGTCATATCTGGAACTCTTCAGATGCAAACGAGAAGAAGCGATCGGGACGGATGTCGTCCACGCGTACGTAAACTCCGGTGATAGGGAGGAGTGCGTGAGGGCAATCGAAGAAAAGGGTTTTGTGAAAGATTTTGAGTTGAAGTTGAAGAAGAGCAACGGATCGGTCATGGACTGCCTCCTCACCGGAACTGCCCAACGCGACGCTTACGGAACCATCGTGAGGTACCAGGGTATCATAAGGGATGTAACGGAGCAGAAAAGAATGGAACAGGCGCTGCTGGACAGCGAACAGAAACTGACGAACATAGTCTGCGGATCGCCGATCCCCCAGTTCGTGATCGACAAGAACCACACAGTGACGCATTGGAACAAAGCACTCGAACTGCTGAGCGGGATCAAGGCGGCGGAAGTGGTGGGGACAAAGCGGCACTGGAAGGCGTTCTACCGGTGCGAAAGGCCCTGCATTGCCGATCTGCTCGTAGATACAGCCCTGGAGGAGGCGCCCAGGTGGTACGAGAATGGGGACCGCAATTCCGAAACAATGGATGACGCATACAGAGCCATAGAATTTTTCCGGGAAATTGGAGACAAAGGAAAATGGCTGTATTTCACGGCCGCGGCGCTCAGGGACTCCAAGGGAAAAGTGGTGGGAGCGCTGGAGACCCTGGAAGATATCACCGACCACAAGCTTGCGGAGGAAGCGGTCAGGAAGGCCGCTGACAATGCAACGGTAATGCTTTCAGTAATTGATAGATAGAAGGCTGAGCAGAGCGTGCATGATGGGACCTGAGGATCATATTTTTCTTGCAAAAAGAAATAGAAAGTGTCAATGTCACATTAGGGACAGTCTGTACGTCCGGAGGTAATCCATGGACTCACCTGCGAGTCATGAAGCTGCTTTGGGCAACTTTCAAAATCACGACATCAGCCTGAGCCAGTTCTTTACCGAGCTTACCCTGAACATTTGCGGGAGCCTCGATATAGAGAAAGCCCTGTGGAAATCCCTCGTATATATCCGCAACGTCATGCCGGCCGATGAGATCGTGCTTACCTCCTATGACGCGGAACTGGGGGCTCTGGAACTCGTTGCGACCGCAACGGTAGACGGCGGGATCAGTCATTCCGAGAAGATTCATCTGTCGCAAAAGCAGAGAGAAGAGATCGAGCGGCCGGAGCGCCTGCCGCGGGTCAGAATCGCAGACTCTCTTCATGACAGTTTCTTCCGGCCCGTGGCGAATCGCCTCAATTGGGAACCCTCAGATATCATGATCGGCAGGCTCATACTGGAGGGCAAGTACATAGGCGCTCTCACCGTTCGGGCCGCAGGGCGGGGGAGATACAGCGAATGGCACAAAGCCCTCTGGAAGATGCTCAACGAACCTGCTGCGATTGCGCTGGCCAACAGCAAGAGATACAGGGAGTTGGAGAAGCTGAAAGACCGACTTGTCGACGACAAACGGTATCTTCAAAACGAACTCCGGCGGACGTCCGGGGTGCAGGTGGTAGGAGCTTCATTCGGTCTCAGAAGTGTTATGGAGCAGGTCCGTAAAGTCGCCACCTTACCCAGCGCGGTTCTGCTGCATGGAGAGACGGGGACGGGCAAAGAGGTAATCGCCAACATGATCCATAGCCTTTCGCAGCGCGCCGATGGACCTTTTGTGAAAATAAATTGCGGCGCTATTCCCGAAAGTCTTATGGACAGCGAGCTTTTCGGTCACGAAAAGGGCGCGTTTACGGGAGCACTGACCCAGAAGCCGGGACGCTTCGAGAGGGCCAACGGGGGCACGATCTTCCTGGATGAAGTAAGCGAGCTGACACTTCAGGCTCAGGTAAGATTGCTTCGCGTAATACAGGAAAAGGAGATAGAGCGCATCGGCGGCACGTCCCCCATCAAGACCGATGCGCGGATAATCTCCGCCACAAACCGCGATCTGGAGAAGCTTACCGTAAGTGGAGAGTTCAGAAAAGATCTTTACTTCCGGCTGAAAGTATTCCCTATTTTTATTCCGCCGCTCAGAGACCGCAAGAATGATATACCTGAGCTGGCAAAACATTTTGTTTTAAAAAAATCCCAGGAAATGGCCCTTCCCAAAACGCCAATTCTGAGTCCCGGTGCCATCGATACCCTCATGTCCTACGACTGGCCCGGAAACGTAAGAGAGCTTGAAAACGCGGTGGAGCGGGCCATAATCCTCTCCGGCGGCCTTCCGCTCCAATTCGATGCCATTCTCGGATCTGCCCCGCCGCGGGCTTATCTTGAGGAACAGGACGGGCCGCTGGCCTTCAAAGACGTGGAGAGGAGCCTTTTCCGTCGCGCCCTCGAAGCGGCACGGGGCAAAATAGAGGGTCCGGGCGGGGCGGCGGAACTCGTCGGGCTTCCGCCGTGGACTCTGAGGCGGAAGCTCAGGAGGCTGGGCATGGATTTCGGGAGAAAGAAAGGCCCCTTCGGCCACTGCTGACAAAGAAAAGCAAACTGTCTGGTTCGACCCGAAATAGCCCAAATGTAGACTGTATTGGTGGGGTGGAATCAATTGGGCTGCCTGAGCAAGCAATCGAGTATTACAACAAGGCCTAGCCCGACTTCGCGGATTCACCCCCTAAAACGACCATTTTCACTTTTTCTGGTAACAGTTTAGTCCCCCTCACGGAGCCCTCGCCCCATTGCGATACAGCGCCGCCTGTGCCGTCATGGTATCCGACACCAGAAGCGTCTCCAGGAACTTCCGTGGATCGTTCCCTTGCCTCATGGAAGTAATGATGAGACTCGGCAGGATACTGTGGGTCTTCAGTCCCGTTGCCGACCGCGTACCGAACATGAGCTTCCTCATGATCACCAGGAAGCGGATCGACTGTTCTGCCTGGTTGTTGGTAGGTGGTACTCCCGGATAGCGAAGGAACGTGAAGAGAAACTTCCGGTCTTTGCCGGTAAGGAAGGTACGGAGCACTTCCGCCGGCTTATACTTGAGGGGCTTTGCACATATCTTCCCGAGGGTTGCTCTCAATTGCTTCTCGATGCGGGGAGCATCTCCCCACTCTCTCTTTCCCTTAAGAAGATCCCCGCCCGCGGCGCAGGCATCCGAGAAGAGCCTCCCGACCGCATCACAGAACGCCTCCGCTTTTGTATCTCTTGTCTCCATGAGGACGAGATCCCGGGTCAATTCTCCGGCCCTGGTGATAAGGTGGGCAAGGCATGTCTGCCTTTCTCTCGCATGAACTCCGTTATACGCGGCATAGCGGTCGGTGATGAGCACCCCGTCGAAGTTGTCCCCGAGAAGATGTTGAGCCACTTCTGTCGAGCGGTGCCGGTCGATATGGAAGAGGGCAAGATCGGCGTTTCCCGCATACCACGCGTAATGACCGGTCCCGTCGTTCCTCCATGATGTCTCATCGGCATGAACTATTTCCGAGGCGCGTATCTTCTCCCGGAGGTCTTCATAAAGAGGTGTCCCCCTTTTCGCCGCAGCCCTGTCAAACCCCACTGCCGACGCAGGGACAAAGGGTATACCAAAGACCTCCCTCATAACTTCCTCTACCTTTCGATAGCTCATACCTATCCTGTACCGCAAGTATAAGGCAACGGATTTCGTAACCGGTCCGATAGGAGCATTCGGAAGTTCGTCGGGAGCCGCCTTCACCACAGAACGCCCGCAACGGCTACAGTATGCTTCCTTATGCACATACCGTCTCACCACCGTGCGGGGTCTTATGACAATGTCTTCCTGCACATGCTCACGGATCCCTTCCCCGGGGACAAGAGGGCCTGACCCGCAATGGGGGCATCGATCGGGAGCGGGCACGTGAACCGTCGCATCCACGCGGGCAGGCTCGGGCCTGAACCACCCGGGGTGTCCGACCGGAGCGCCGCGCTTCCTCCCTGCCAAAGAGACCGCATGCTCCGGTTTTTTGTTCGCCTTGAACTGTCTTCGATGCAATGCGGTATTCTTCGCCTTCAGTTCCTCGTTCTCCTTCTCTAAAAGACGGATACGCTTCATGGTGTCATCCAGCCTGTCCCGGAACACATCGATAATCCGAAGATGCTCTTCGTACACCTCATGGGCCCGCTCATATTCTCCAAAGACCCATAGGGTGGAGAGAAAGTTAAGATGGGGGCAATTGTCCTTATAAAGACAATCGTAGCCGTATGGAGGATAGACCCTCTTCACTCGCTCTCCTGTTTCAGTATCTCCCAGTTGATCTTAGAAAGCTTCTGTATGAGAAGCCACATCATCTTGTACCGCTTCGTCATCTCCTTCGCCTTCTCGGCAATCTGTTTTCTCACATACACGGTTACGGTCTTCCCCTTCACTTTTGTGGTAAGGGAGTGGCCCGTCATGGAAGGGGACTTGGCCACCGTCCCGATAAGGAAGAAATCCAGCTGTGCGACAATGTCCTCCTTAAGTCTCTCCCGCTGCCTTTTAAGAAGATCGATTTGTTCCATTGAACCCTCCGACTGAGTAGTAGTACTCCTATTATAATACCATCATGGAACAAGGGAATCAAAGGTGTTGTGCAAATTAGACATAATATTTTGCTGGAAAAAGTTCCGAGAGGACTAAACTGTTACCAAAGAACCTGGGGGACCATGAGGGACGCTCATTAATTAATCAATTCCATTGACATCCGTACCCCTCCCTGATACCATATCTTCATGCCGAGAAAAGCTCGCATTGATGTTCCTGGGGCGGTGCATCATCTTATGGTGCGGAGTATCGCCCGAAGCGTCCTCTTCCGTGACGACACAGACAGAAATAGATTCATTGACCGCGCTGCAACGGTCTTCACGGAAGGCAAAGCGGGCTGCTACGCCTTCGCCCTTCTTTCAAACCATGTGCATCTCCTTGTCAGGACCGGCATTGTTCCTCTATCGACCCTCATGACACGGATCCTGACGGGTTACGCAGTCTCTTTCAACAAACGGCATAAGAGGTACGGCCACCTTTTTCAGAACCGCTACAAATCGATCCTCTGCGAGGAAGATCCCTATTTCAACGAGTTGGTCCGTTACATCCATCTGAAGCCGCTCCGGGCGCGCCTTATTCCCGACCTCAATACCCTCGACTCCTATCCCTACTCAGGCCATGCAACGCTCATGGGGCGATACGAAAGATCATGGCTCGATACGGACTATGTCCTTTCCCGGTTCGGCTCGAAAACCCTCTACAGAGCATTTGTGGAGGCAGGCATAAAAGAGGGAAGGCGACATGATCTCACCAGGGCGAATATCAAGGGCGATGAGCGCATCCTGGGGAGCACGCGTTTTGTCCTTGAAGTAATGAAGTCCGCGGGGGAGGCATGGGAACACACCCAGCGCCTCAAAGTAGAGGGCGTTGATTTCGAGGCTGTCTTATCTCACGTGGAGAAGCAGTTCGGTCTTGACCCCGGGGAGCTTCTTCGTCCAGGCAAGTATCCTCGTCGCGTCGCCGCCCGCAGCGTCCTCTGCTATTTTCTCGTAAGAGAGCTTCACATGACCGCAACAGCAGTGGCCGGGAGGCTGGGTCTAGGTCAGCCCGCAGTAAGCATTGCAGTCGCAAGAGGCGAAGCCCTGGTGCGAGAGAAAGGCTATAGCATGGCTGATTTGATGGGTTAATGGAGGTCTCTGTGTCCCCCCCCTTTTGAAGTTAAATTCGCCGTCCTTACGCGAATCCCCGTCTCCAAAAGCACATGGTGGGCCGGAATCCGTGAAGGCCGATTTCCCAAACCGGTCAAATTGAGTACCCGGGCGACGGCATGGCTGGAGGCAGATATTGATGCGTTGTGTGAAGCCCTGTGCGCTGAAAGCGGGAACCAAAGAAATTGACACCACATTGCCATGTGGTATACTTCTCGTTAAGAGATAAGCCATGGAGAAAAGGCCACCCTCTAAGCCGCAAGGAAGGTGAATTATGTCAACCGCGCAAAGACGTTCAAGTGACCCGATCAAGATCAAGCAGTTTGTTACCAATCCAAAGGGCCACAGGATCGCCGTCACCATCGATATAAAGGAATATGAGAGATTGGAGAAAATATTGAAGCTCATTCCTTCCTCTGAGGCATGGCTTTATGAGAACTCCGAGGCCCTGGAAAGCGTCGGGAAAGGGTTGCAGGACGCGGCGCAGGGAAAGGTTTCCAAGCTCAACCTGAAAGACCTGTAGGCCCCTCTTGTTCGAAATCTACCTTACCGACCACGCAAGGGAACAACTCAACACGCTTAAGGCCGACAAGGGCCTCCTCAAAAGGCATAAGGCAGTCGTGAAGACTATCCGCCTTCTCGCCGACAACCCCCGTCACCCGGGGCTGTCAACCCATGAATTTACGACTCTCAAAGGCCCCAAGGGTGAGAAGATTTTCGAAGCCTATGCAGAACAAAGGACACCGGCTGCCTACCGTATTTTCTGGTACTACGGTCCCGGCGAAGGCCGGATCACCGTCGTTGCCGTTACTCCACACCCGTAGGCCGGGAAGCACCACTTGTATGCTCCTTGCTCTGCCGAACGGGTCCGATGTCCTGGACAATCCGTCCGCCAAGACTTATCCCAGGTCTATTTTTCGTAAAACAGGTTGCGAAACGCACAACATTCTGCTAAATAGGCCAGCCTGAAGGTATCCGTGATGATGTCGGCTCTACTAATATTTGAATCAATTTCGGAGTCCCACTTTTGGCCAGGGACGATCTTTCTGTCATGCCACGTTTCGACAAGGTCTTGGCGCTTCAAGATGGCCAAGTGTGTCTCAAGTTCATCCTTATAGATTTCGTCTTTATGAGAGTAGCTATAGAAAACTCGAAGCTTGGTTATCGTCATAGGCCTTGTTGGGAACGTCCCTCGTTGTCTTGACTCGCCGCATGGGTTTACCAACTCGCCAGCGTCAGGATATCATATTCTATCGATTACCATTTGAAGAACTGGATGTCCAGAAGAATTAGTAGAAGGTCGCGCTCGGGAGCCGATCGGAGTCGGCTGGGTCGGCTTCTGCGTGTTATGATGGAATCTGAGTGACTTGTTTGTTTTTGGGGGTAGTAACATGCTTGGCACGTATGATAATGATACATGTCTAACATCAATATGTTACGCCACTAATGCGATAGACGCCGCCGAAATGGATTGGGCCCTTCCGGGCCTATGATTTGAGGGCTTCAAGCAAGAATAAGAAAGGACATAGGGGGTCGCCCTTGACGCAGGGCGGACACCCGACGGCCACTTGCAATGATTTTGGCTCTTTCACGGCTTATGTGCCCTATGTCCTTTCTTATTCTTGCTTTTCCGCGAAATAAATGGTCCCTATGCCATAGCGTGTTTCTACGGCACGAAAGCCATTTTTCTGAAACATCTCATAAATTGTTTCCGGGGCGAGAAATTCGTAGCTGAAACCTTCTTCGAGAATGATTTTATTACCTTCAACCCGTGGCGAAAAACCGTTTTGACGATAGAAAGTATTCAATTCATCGGCGGCGTCTTGACGATAGACGCTGATCAGAAAACGCCTGGTCGAACGGGCAATCGTCTCAAATACGCGTTTATGCCCATTGATAATGGGTAAAATACAATAGCAAATGGTGCAGTCGAAATGATCGGCGGGAAAGGCCAATTCTCGAATATCCGCATGGATAAGCGTGACTTTGTGGGCAACTTTCCGAGCCGCAATCTCAATCATTTCTTGCGTATAATCTACTCCAACTGCCCGAATAGACGGATATTGGTCAAGAATATACATCAAATGTTGACCCGTACCGCAGCCGATATCCAGAACAGATTGTTTTCCATTCAACACATCAAGAGCATGTTTCGCTTCTGCATCACGAAATATCTGTAAATTAGGCGTATAGAGCGTCGCATCATAGTTGTGTGCGGACTGTGAGTAAAATTGCTGTAATTCATCTTTCATATATTCTTCTCCTTCACTGAATACACCTCGTTCGGTTTGTACGACGGCTGACTCAAGTATACAGAAAACCGTCTCCATAATCATGAGGAAAATTGCAGCGCAAATTCAGAAATTTCCGACCCGAAATACAGAGATAATTCTGTATAGCTGAAACACGTTTCACAGGTCCTTTCATTTTTCCGCGATAATTCAATTTATCGATGAAGTGAAGGTGTTCACCGCCCCCCGGACAGGCCGGAGGAGCTTTCCGCGTTTCCGGGGCACAATCGGCAGAGTCGGCGATTATGATTGACATACAACCGAATTTGCCCTAACGTATTTCCGCGGTATGTGAGTCTTTAGTGTTCACCAAGCGTGAGGTGTCTATGGGCGATCCCCAGCGTCTCGAAGGCGCTCTTTCGATTCTTCGTCAAGGCAATTACGGTCGGTTTTTGGCTGTTGTAAAGTACGATAGTGTGGTGCAGGATCCATGAACCCATTTCAGATAAAAAGAGCAGAATCAGACACGGGGCTGCAAAAGCCGCCCGACGATGAGAGCCGCCTCTATCGCATGATGCTGTGGGCTTACATAACGGTGCTGCCCGCAGCAGCCTTGTTCTTCATTACGGCGGCCATCTCGAATTCCATTGCCCTCTTCGTGTATCTCGCGTGGTATTCCATCAGCTTCGCAGTGCAGACATTCTCCCTCTATGCCGTTCGGCAGACGATCAGGGCCAACTCCAACCGTTTTCCCTATGGCACCGGCAAACTCGAAAACTTCTCGGCCTTTCTTGACGGCGCGTTATACGTGCCCATCGGGCTATACCTGGCCTATGACGCCTCAAATCGCCTCTTCACGCCTCTGCCCGTCGGTTACGCCCTGGGCATGATCCCCGTTATTATCACGGGAGTGCGTATGGCGGTCTTCTACCTCGTGTGCCGCCGAATGATCGGTGCGGTTGCTGCGCCTTCGCCTATCCTGCAGGCGTATACCGTCGCCTTCAGGGTAGCCCTGCTCAGCAATCTGGGCGTACTTTGTGCGTTTATGACGGCCTACACCCTGATTCATTTCGGATTACCTGCGATCGGCAATCGCGTGGATCCGGCGACGGGACTGGTACTGGCTGCGTATATGGTGTTTTCCGGCAGCCGGCTGGTGTGGCGCAACTTCCGATCCTTGATGGACCTGCCGCTGAAAGAGGATGAGCAGTTGCGCGTGATGAGGGTTCTTGCCGCACACTATGACGACTACGAGGGCGTTGGGACCATTTACACGCGGACCAGCGGCAAGGAGAATTTCGTGGAGTTGGAACTCTTCTTCCCTGCCTATACAACGCTCGGAGATATTCAGGCGCTGGAAAAGACCATGAAGCAAACGCTGGAACGGGAACTGCCGGGGCTCACGTTCAGGATCATCCCCGTCACGCTTCCCCGATAGGTTTCAAGATCCGACTCCGTTGCGCCACGGGCCCTGAAAGACGACTCTCTTTCGAGCCGCAGACTCCGCTAAAGCCCGTCAAGGGTGAACCCTTTTTCCCTGAACAACTTCACGCATACCTCCACAACTCCGGGGTCATAAAGGATGCCGCTGTTTTTCTCAATCTCCTCCAGGGCTACCTGTATGCCCCTGGAGGGTCTGTAGGGACGATGGGAGGCAATCGCTTCCACCACGTCCGCTACGGCAAGGATTTGCGCTTCGAGGAGGATTTGTGCCCTCTTGAGGTTCTTGGGGTAACCCGACCCGTCCAACCTCTCGTGGTGCTGGAGGACCATCTCGGCTACGGGATAGGGCAATCCGATATCCTTTAATATGCCGTACCCGGACTGGGAGTGGACCTTGACGAGGGCAAATTCCGTCTCAGTGAGCGTGGTAGGCTTCACCAGGATCTCTGCGGGGACGGCCATTTTGCCGATATCGTGAATGGCTCCCGCCATGGAAATACTATCGACCATTTCACAAGAGTAGTTCATTTCCTGAGCGATAGTGCGGGCAATGTACGATACCCTTCGCTGGTGACCCGCGGTATAGGGGTCCCGCATCTCGACGATCATCGAGATGACCTGAATGGTGCCCGCCAGGCTCTTCCTCAATTCCTCGGCTGTTTGATTCAGTTTCTCTTCCGCCCTCTTCCGCTCGGTAATATCTTCCGAGATGCCGAGGAGATAGCGGATCCTCCCTTCTCTTTCGACAATAGGAATTTTCCTGGTATGCAATATCCTTATGCCCGGCCCCTCCGTCTCGATGCGCTGCTCGGCGATATCGACGGGGCGCCGGGTGTCGAGGACTTCCCGGTCCTTTTCAGTGAAGAGATCCGCCTGGCCCTCCGGGAAGATGTCATGGGAAGTCTTCCCGATCAAATCGCGCCTGTTCCGCCCGACAAGTTCTTCCCCTGCCCTGTTGAACCTTACAAAACGAAGAGTTTCCGCCTCTTTCACAAAGAGCATATTGGGAATATTCTCGATGATGCTGTCGAGAAATTCCTCATCCTTCTTGAGGGCCTCCTCCTTCACCTTCAGTTCCTTATTTGCGGCCTCCAGGTCTGCCATCTTTTTCTCAAGTTTGTTGAAAAGCACTTCATTATACTGCCTGGAGAATTCCATTTCGTCTCCAAGGGGCTTAGCCGATTTGGATTCTCCTTTGTACTCCTCCCCGATCAGTTCTCCCACCATCCCGATGATCGTCTCGGGCTTCGCGGGCTTCACAACGAACCTGTCCGCCCCGAGGTCCAAGGCAAGCTTTTCATCTTTCGGGTCGGTATAGGTGGCAGTGTAGAATACGAAGGGTATGTGCATGAGGCGCTCGTGCGTCTTCCATGTCCGGCAGAGGCTGAAGCCGTCCATGACCGGCATGAGAATATCGCTGATAATCAGATCGGGTGGTGCTTCGAGGGCGGATTCCAGTGCTTCCGACCCGTCCCTGGCCGCCGCTACCTCAAACCCGTTTGCCTTCAGCAAGACCTCCAGGAGGTAGAGGTTCTGGAAGTTGTCGTCCACAATAAGGATCTTTGCCATGATGGAGCACCTCCATGTCCCTCTCAAGCGAGGTGTTGTTCGATTTGTCGAAAAGGGGTACCAGGGTTGACCGGCGTCTCCATGTACCCGTTATACCCCGCCTCGACCGTTTTCTCCCGGTCTCCCGCCGTGGCGCACGAGGTTACGGCATTAATGGGAACCCCGGCGAGGCCTTCCTTTGCCCTGAGCCGTCTCGCCACGGCATAACCGTCCGTGAGGGGACGGCTTTCAATAATGCAATCGCTTTCACCCTTCTTACTCCTTCTATTCTCCTCTTGAGCCGAAACAATGTCAACTGATTCCTGATATGAGGACCATCACCGGACCGTACGAACCGGCCCGGGGGAATGTCTATCATCCTCCGTCCTAACTGCCTATCTCGATAATTGAAATATTGAAAGGTGTCCCCTTGGACATTAACGAGCCTCTTGGAGTGTTATTAAATGTTTCCTGCATATCGTTTAATAAGCTCATAGACTATGCAAGAAAGTTTGGTAAGAAGACTCAACGAGAGTTCCTTCCTTGCCTCGCCGGGGACGGACCGGACGAGGGCTCCGTCCCTTGGGATGCGCTCATTCTAGGGGGTGGGCTCCCGCCTTTTTTGTGCCTATTCCCGACGTCAAAAGGTGGTGGTTATTCGACTGATGGATGTCCCCTATCCCCTTACCGTTTGGCAGCCGGGACAGCTTTCGTTTTGGGGTCCGCCGGCAGGACGGTAAAGGTCCCGGAGTATGTAGTCGAAGCCACTTTGTTGTTCACTTTCAGCGTGTACTGCCCCGGGGGCATGCGGTTGGGAATTATAAAGCCTGCGATGCTTCCGCCGGTCTCGGGGCCCATGTACCAGGCTTCGATCGCGCACTCGCGGTCGCCGAGGTAGATGTCTCCTTCCTTGGCACCGAAATACAGGCCCGCGACCTTGATCACGTCCCCCGGGGCGCCCTCGAGGGGTTCCACGCCCTGTATCTCCGGCGTCTTTATATTGAAAGGCACATCATAGGTGGTAAAGGATTTCTCACCCTGACGCTTCACCAACACGGGATGCCAACCGGGAGACACCACCCGGTTGATCTGAAAAACGATGGCGAAGTCCGCCCACACGAGGATATTCATTTGATCATTCGGATCGTCCCCCAGTCCCACCGTTCCCTTCTTGTTGCCGAAGCCCGGGCCCACGAGGACTGCGTGTGATCCCATGGTGCCTTTCAACTCCACAAGAGGCGATACTTGAAGGTACCAGGAATCGGTCTCCAGCTCATGATGTGAATTTTCGCCCACCGCCTTCACCGTGCTGTCGGATTTGAGGCCCACGGTGTGGTTATGACCCGCCGCCGCGTCTATGATATCCGTCCAGGAGCCGACGTTCAGTTGACCACAACCATTATTGCCCGTTGCCGTCATTGTGCCGTCGGATTTGAGGCCGATAATGTGGAACGCGCCGCCTGCGACCCGGCTGATACCCGTCCAGGAGCCGACGTCAAACGGATTTCCCCTATCATCAGTGCCCGCCACCACCACCGTGCCGTCGGATTTGAGGCCCACGGTGAAAAACCAGCCTGCTCCCACCTGTATGATGTTCGTCCAGGAGCCGACGTTCAGTTGACCGTGGGAATTATCGCCCGTTGCCACCACCGTGCCGTCGGATTTGAGGCCCACGGTGTGGCTGCTGTTCGCTGCAATCCGGCTGATGTTCGTCCAGGAGCCGACGTTCAGTTGACCGCTATAAAGCTCGCCCACCGCCACCACCTTGCCGTCGGATTTGAGGCCCACGGTGTGCTCATAGCCGGCCGCGACCTGTACTATATTCGTCCAGGAACCGACGTTCAGTTGACCGCGGGAATTGCCGCCCACCGCCACCACCGTGCCGTCGGATTTGAGGCCCAGGGTGTGGGTGCTGCCGGCTGCCACCTGTATGATATCCGTCCAGGAACCGACGTTCAGTTGACCCAACCTGTTTGTGCCCGTTGCCACCACCGTGCCGTCGGATTTGAGGCCCACGGTGTGCCCATTGCCCGCCGCGACCTGGGGCGTTATCGCTCCTGCGTGGGACCATGAGATAAGGAGAAACGCGAGCATCAGGAGGAAAACCTCCGGTCTTGAGTGCCGGTTCCTTGTTGTCTCTTTCATTCTCATAGGTCTATCCCTCCTCATGAACGTGATAATTCCCGGTTTAAGGGCGGCACGCACAACCCGTCCCTCCTCCCGTGGCGGTCACAGCCGTCGGCACACCGACTATTTTCTTCCACGCCATGGGCAATGTCAAGGAAATAGCTCTTTCAGCGGGATGGGGACCGCCATGGTAAGGCGGCAGAGGCTTGCGTTCGCGCCTCACCCTTTGTGGAGGATGCAATAATGTGATAAATCGGATTTTCGGACAGTCCGTCTTTGAAACGAGTCACGTCACCTGACTTCATTGCCGTATGCATGGGCAGGCGTGAAGATGTCCGGGAAATCAGGACGCAGGAAATCACGCACGTGCAGGCACAGGTGACACCCACCGCAATAATATTTCAAAGGGCTATAACCACGCATCATTGCATAATCGAAAAGGCCGCGGACGCCTTTGACATGAAAGGCCGCAACAAGCTCATTCCCCAAAATATTCTCTTCGCAAATGATGTCCTTGAATTCCATGGCATGAAGGTCTCCGGGGTATGCAAACCCCGGACAGATGGAAACCTTGCCCTCGGCGCCGACGGTATAGTACGAAGGGGTTACGATATCCTCAGGGCCGGAATCACGCAGGGCTTCATCGGGGGTCATTCGCGGCGCATAGGTTCTCAGGCCGGATATGGCCCGCCCCATGAAGGAGACTCTGGGCCTGATATCGAGGATCAATCGCGACTGACGGTTCAGCACGCTCAGGAGCCCTTCAGTCCGCCGGTCAACCGGAAAACCCTTCTGCCTGTCAACGAAGGTGACCGCCACTTTGATTGTCCGTACCCCGGCGTCTTGAAGGGCTCGGAGAGCAGACAATACCGAATCGAAAGGGACAAACTCCTGATGCAGAGCATCGACACTGATATTGGCGCGCGTAAGGCCGCTTGCAACCATGTCGTGGGCAAATTTCACCGCAAAATCAGGGTTCTTGCCCCACGAACCATTTGATGCCAGCCAGCTGTCGATGCCGAAGGCCTTCGCAACCCTCATGCCATGGAGAACGACCTCGGGAGCGAGCGAAGCCTCGCCGCCGGTAAAGAGAACGCACTCGCTTGGGCGGGCTTGCGCGATAATCCGCTCGACGTCGCCTGCCGTCAAAAGGGCCCCGTCCCTATTTGTGGCGCAATACATGCAGTGCCTGCAGCAAGAGGTGCACCTGTAGGTGACTTGCAGCAAGAGTCTGTTCATGGATTCCGTCTCCTGTTCCTATGGCCGCCCATCGTTCGCATACCCGGCTTTTGCCGACGCCCTTCCTTCGCGGGACAACCCGTTCCGGTTCATGCAATGCGTTCTGTTCAGATACAGAAGCCGGATAACCTCGGGTCTGCCTACCGCGTCTACGAGGGCCCCGGCCTCCTTATAGGCTTGTATATAGGCCTTGTCCACATCCCTGCAATGGGAGAGATCATGCCACATAGCCTCCGAATCGCACCATTCGGTTATCCCGGCAATGCTCCCGGCAAATTTGGCGTGGAGGGCAGGACTCACCTCACTCATGATCAGCATTCCCAGCCCTTCCTCCAGCCACATCGGCACATCCTGTCTTTCCTTGCGCTTCATGGCAAAAATGGTGGAGTGTGAGATGTCCGTGACAAAATGATGAGTAATCTCGTGGGCCGACACGGCTGATAAGCGGTCTTCGTCGGCGTTCCTGCCGCCCGATAGAGGCCAATGCCCTTCAGGGGACCGTACCGGTTCAGCCCATATACGCCCTCAGGTTCTCTACCGGCGAAATCAGCCGCACCCACGACGTTTCGACCGAATTGCCCGTTGTTCATTATGTTGCTTCATCCACATCGCCGTATCATTTACCGCTGCTTCCGGCATGTTCCCGGTGTCATGGGCGATTCGTTCCTTGCCATGCCGTCCCCGTCCTTTTCAAAATCACAGGGGCGGAAGATTCCGTAGAATCCTCTCCGCGTCCTGATCCGTTACTGTTTTGCCGTACACTTCGGAATAGAACGTCTTCATCTCCTCGATCATATCCCAGTCTTTGAATAAATCGGGATGAAACGTCTTCGCCATATAGATCATGAGAAGTATGCCTTCGCCGCTTGCGTGGTCCCATGGGTAGATCCCTCTGGGAATGGGATAGACCTTCCCGTTCTTGACGGCCTTCACGGAAGCCCAACCGGGATCTTTCTTCACGGTGTCAACGGAATCAACATATCCGCTGAGAAAAATGACATCCGGGTCCCACGACAATACCTGCTGCATAGTCGCCTTCGCATGGTTGTCGTCCAGGGCCTGCGGCAAGTAATTGCCTCCGGAGACTTCGGTATTCCAGTGCATAACGCTGCCCTTCCCCTGACTGTTCAACATGCTGGAGCGCAGGCCGCCGTAGTACACGGCGGGCCTCTCCTTCTTGTCTATCTTTGATGTTATGGAAAGAATCCGGGCAACCTTCTCATCGAAGTACCTGTTGTATCTGTCCGCTTTCGCTTTCGCGTCCGACCCCAGAAGGTCACCGAACAGGGTTATCTGTCCTTTGAAGTTCTTCCTGAATTCATCAAGGCTCATGGGTCGCGTGTCGGCCGAGAAGGCGCATACGGTCTTTAAGCCGGCCGCGCTATAGAGTTCGCCTTTCGTCATCCCGGGTGTATAAAGCACAAGGTCTATTTTCATATCCACCATCTGCTTCGGGGTAACGCCCTTGTTCGTGTGAGCGTGTTTTATTTCCGGATAGAGCTTGTAGGCCCATGGAGATTGTTCCGCCATCAGGCTTATGAGATTGCCCTTACCCAGGGTCATTATCTTTTCCGGAGAAACACAATGCATGCATGCTATTCTCTCGGGGTTGACCGGCACCTCAACTCTCTTGCCGCACATGTCGGTTATGGCCCTGTAATCTCCGGCATAGAGCGGACTGCCATGCGCACCTGCCCCGATTAACAGGGTCAATGCCGCAATGAGTGCAAAAACGAGCCTTTTTTCATTCATCTTCTCCTCCACGCATCATACATATCAATAGACATCTCCTCCGGGTCCGCCGCTAAAAGGGCAGCATATCGACGGGCCCGCATCGATATGCTTATATATCATCGGATATAACGGTCTGTAAAGAAAAATGCGTTAGGGACGCTCATTAATTAATCAATTCCATTGACATCCCTACCCCTCCCTGATACCATATCTTCATGCCGAGAAAAGCTCGCATTGATGTTGCAGGGGCGGTGCATCATCTTATGGTGCGGGGTATCGCCCGAAGCGTCCTCTTCCGTGACGACACGGACAGGGATAGATTCATTGACCGCGCTGCAACGGTCTTCACGGAAGGCAAAGCGGGCTGCTACGCCTTCTCCCTTCTTTCGAACCATGTGCATCTCCTTGTCAGGACCGGCATTGTTCCTCTATCGACCCTCATGACACGGATCCTGACAGGTTACGCAGTCTCTTTCAACAAACGGCATAAGAGGTCCGGCCACCTTTTTCAGAACCGCTACAAATCGATCCTCTGCGAGGAAGATCCCTATTTCAACGAGTTGGTCCGTTACATCCATGTGAATCCCCTCCGGGCGCGCCTTATTCCCGACCTCAATACCCTGGACTCTTATCCCTACTCAGGCCATGCAACGATCATGGGGCGATATGAAAGACCATGGCTCGATACGGACTATGTCCTTTCCCGGTTCGGCTCGAAGACCCTCTACAGAGCATTTGTGGAGGCAGGCATAAAAGAGGGAAGGCGACATGATCTCACCGGGGGCAACCCTGCGACGAATATCAGGGGCGATGAGCGCATCCTGGGGAGCACGCGTTTTGTCCTTGAAGTAATGAAGTCCGCGGGGGAGGCATGGGAACACGCCCATTGCCTCAAGGCAAAGGGCGTTGATTTCGAGGCTGTCTTATCTCACGTGGAGAAGCAGTTCGGTCTTGACCCCGGGGAGCTTCTTCGTCCCGGCAAGTACCCCCGTCGCGTCGCCGCCCGCAGCGTCCTCTGCTATTTTCTCGTAAGAGAGCTTCACATGACCGCAACGGCAGTGGCCGGGAGGCTGGGTCTAGGTCAGCCCGCAGTAAGCATTGCAGTCGCAAGAGGCGAAGCCCTGGTGCGAGAGAAAGGTTATAGCATGGCTGATTTGATGGGTTAATGGACGGCCCTATTGTTCCACGTCCCTGTTGCCCCAAGAACTTCGTGCCGGCCCTGATCGAGGAAGGGGATGAGCTATACCCAAACGGAATATTCGTTTTCAACATCACCAAGATGCTCACGTTCATACAAAGCCATCCTGAGAAGTTCATTCCTGAGAGGGTAGCGATAAGGGATTATACACACGGGCTCCCCTCTATCAAGGAAGCCGACCCCACGGATACCTCCGGCGTGGCGGGTGCCAAGAGGCAAACCTTAATGGAGCGAGAAAGCGCAAGGGTTGATGGTTGATGATTCCCCCAACAATATAAGGGGATACTGCGGTTGATTATCCGTCGGGCCTTATTAAACTCGCGAACGCTTGCTTTGGTGTGCGTACAGACTATCTGAGCATTTCTGTCTAATAGTACTGTCGGATGTATCCGTAGGCTTTGTCGAAAAGCTCCTGATCAGTATGGAGCTTATACCTAAGGAGGGTTAGCCTCAGCTCTTTTTGCACCAGCCGCTCTCCCTGGCTTGTATGCTGCCAATCGGGGAAGCGAACCTTTTTGACTATGTCGTCGATGTCCGCGACGATGCGCTCGACGATAATGTGGGTATTCTTGCCCTTGGCCTCCTGAAAGAGTTCGGTCAAAGCCTCCTTTGCCCGATCCCGTTCTTCCTCGGGGTCGGTCTCACGCTCAGATTCCAGTACATCCTTGGCGACTTCGAGGATGGCCTTCAGGAATTCAAGGCTCGTGAGGAAACCCTGCTCATGCCGCTCTTTAATCTTCTCAAGCCTTTCTCCCAGGGCGGTAAATTTGGGGTTGCCAAGGTGCTTGCGCAGGCGCACAATAAGCTGAATCTCTATTTCACGGGCCTTCTTTGCGGGTTCGGCGTCCTTCAGTATCTCTTCCAGCACCTGGGCATCCATTACAAGGGTCTCCACATCGTCACGGATGGACTCGACATGGACGTTCTCGTTGATCAGCTCCACAGTCTTCGCTCCCAGTGCGTGCCAGAGAAGCTTGCCGTTGCCGCTTGGCGGTTTTACCGATTCATAGACTTGCGTGAGCCAGCGGTAATCTTTTTCATAGGGGCTCAGCACGGGGTCCGGAGAAAGGGCCTCCCAGATGGTTCCGATCACTATGTACCGGGCGGCGAACTTGTCGCGCGCCTCGTTGTTAGGCAGGCATTGCTGCGCAGCCATCAGGCCCTCGTAGCCACCCACGCTCCGGTCCACGCCCGGGAAGAAGGCAAGGCATCTCTGCATTTGCACGGGCAATGCCTTCCGCAACTCATCGATGTTCGACACCACCTGCTGCACGGCTTTCTCGTCGAAGTCGAGCGCCCGCGCCACGTCGTCAAAGATGCCGATATAGTCCACGATCAGGCCGTGGGTCTTCTCCTGACCGAAGGTCCGGTTGGTCCGGCAGATGGCCTGGAGAAGGTTATGGTCCTTCATGGGTTTGTCGAGATACATGACCTGCAGGATCGGGGCGTCAAATCCGGTGAGGAGCTTGCTCGTTACGATGACGAACCGGAGCGGGTCGGTAGGGTCGCGGAAGCGGTCGAGGAGCTTCTCTTCTGCGTCCTTGTCCCGGACGTGCTCCTTCCACCCGGATGGGTCTCCCTGAGCTGCGGTCATGACAATGGCGCTCGCTTCAGGACCGACCAGTTCGTCCATCACGGCCTTGTAGAGCACGCAGCACTCCCGGTCGAGTACGACCACCTGAGCCTTGAACCCGCTCGGCTCCACCTTGGTCCGGAAGTGATTGACCATGTGGCTCACCACCGCCCGGACTCGCTCGGGGTTCTTGACGAGGACCGCCATCTTTGCCGCCCGTTTGGCGAGGTCGTCCCTGTCCTGCTCGCTCAGGTTCCCCGTTATCTCCTTATAGGCCTCGTCGATGGCCGTCTTGTCTATCTTCAGCTTCACTTCCGGCGCCTCGAAGTGGAGCGGAAGGGTTGCCTTGTCACGGATGGAATCCTGGAAGGAGTAGCGGCTCATGTAGCCTTTCTCGTCTTCGTCCGCTCCGAAGGCCCAGTAAGTATTTCGGTCCGCACGGTTGATGGGCGTACCGGTGAGGCCAAAGAGAAAGGCATTGGGCAATGCCTCCCGCATCTTGCGGCCGAGATCGCCCTCCTGGGTCCTGTGCGCCTCGTCAACCATTACAATGATGTTCGAGCGTTCATTGAGCCTGCCGTCCGCCTCGCCGAACTTGTGAATGGTGGTGATGAGCACCTTCCGCACATCCTGCGCGAGGAGGGTTTGCAACTCCTGGCGGGTAGCGACACCCACCATGTTGGGCACATCCGAGGCATTGAATGTGGCGGTGATCTGCGTGTCGAGGTCGATGCGGTCCACCACGATGATTACCGTAGGGTTTCCGAGCCTCGGGTGCATTCTCAGTTTTTGGGCGGCAAAGACCATGAGCAGAGACTTCCCGCTTCCCTGAAAGTGCCAGATAAGGCCCTTCTTCGGGTAGCCCTTCACCACCCGTTCAACGATCTGATTTGTGGTGAAATATTGCTGATATCGGCAGATGATCTTGATGCGCCGGTGTTTCTTATCCGTCGCAAAGAGGGTGAAGCTTTGAAGGATGTCGAGCACCACCTCGGGTCGGAGCATGCTCTCCACACTGGCCCGGACATGGTGAAGTTGGCCTTCCTCCCGGTTCTCCTCGTCCCTCCAGGGACCCCACATATCTATGGGCATGCGAATGGAACCGTACCGGAAGAGGCGTCCTTCGGTGGCGAACGAAAAAACGTTCGGCACGAACATGGCCGGCACTTGTTTTTCATAAATCTCATTTATCTGGAAGGCTCCATCAAACCATGTAACCGCGCTCCGGGTCGGCGTCTTGGCTTCACCGATCACAAGGGGCAAACCGTTCACAAGAAATACTATATCGAAGCGCTTCTCTACCGCGCCGACCTGGTAGGTCCACTGGTTACAGACGACCAGGTGGTTGTTGGCAGGGTCGGAGGTATCGACGAGCCGCACGGTTACATGCTCACCGTCAGGCCCGAAGGGCATGGTCTTTTCACCCCTGAGCCAGGCCATGAAGTTCTCGTTGGTCCGTACCAGGCCGTCGGCCTGGACCGAAAGGAGGATAGCCCGCAGGTTGTAGATAACTTCATCGGCGCGGTCGGGTTGGGCCGCGATTTCCGGGTTAAGGTGGATCAAGGCCTCGCGTACCCATTGTTCCACCATGACATCGTTGCTCGCACGGGGAAGTTCGGAAGCAGGCATGTAGTCCCAGTTAGTGGGCCGGAACCGGCCTCCCAAAGATTCGCCATACCGGGGATGAGTCTCTTTGAGAGCCATCGGCTCGCCGCGCGTGCTCCTGCTGATGGCATCGAGAATCATTTGTTCGACGGTATTCGATTCGGTGAAGGTCATGAATGGAAGCGCTCCTTTACGTAGTCGCTCATTTCACTTAAAGGCATGTCCTGCGATGAATTCCCGCTCCTGACGTAGAATTTCTCCGTCGGCTGGCCGTTCTTGTCCTTTAATCTCAACACCATAGGGTCATTGGCCTTCGATACATCCACCTGACAGACCTCTTTGTCTCCGACCTCGTGAAATAGGATGCGAATTTTGGAGGCAACAAAGGCGGTCCCGAAGTGCTGATTCAGCAGGTTACGAACGTGCAATTCAAATTTGTCTCTATCCGCTCCATCCCCCAAGGAGAGATAGTCGCGCTCAAGGCCAAGAATGTTTCCATCATCATCAACACCAATGAGAAGTGTTCCACCTTGAGAGTTTGCGAATGCAGCCACGGCTTTCATGATCATGTCTTCGAGTTTCTTGTTGACCTCACGTGCCTCGATGTCCCAACGCATTGTTGATTTGAACTCCAGCTCATCACTTTCGCCTTCCGCAATCATGTCTTCCAGCGAGACAGGCTCAATCCCTTCTTCCGTAGCGGTAATACTGCCAAGAAAATCGTTGATATGTTTGGCCAGAATTTTGCGGCGCTCTTCGAGAAACTTCTCGTAATTCTCTATCTTCCAGAGACTCTCATCTTCGGGGATACACTGTAATTCCAGAGCCTTTGGAAACTTTTTCCTTACGGCAGCAAGGTAGGCCTCTGCCGACGTGTCCGATTTTGTGCGATTAGCTGCCTGCGTCAACAACGCCCGGTTGGTCAATTCCTGGGCAAGGGCGTATTTCACTCGGTTTCCAAACCCATAGCCTGCAACCTTTAGCTTCGAGTATGGGAAGATGTGGTCCAGTTCCAGCTGATATTTACTTCCCATATTCTTCCTCAGGCTAAGACCTGTCGCAAGGCAAACCGCGCCCCGGCTTTTCAGATACCAGCGCACCATGCTGAAAAGAGGATGCTGAATAGCTCTGCCCACAAATTCGTAGGGCATGATCTCCAGTCGGCTTTCCTCTTCAATCGCCCGCAGCAACTCGTCAAAAGGCTGCTCCGAGTCGGCTACCACGCGCAAATCCCGATCAAGTTTCTGCGGGAGCTGGCTGACATATCGCGTCCGCACCTGGGAATAGTAAAACCACTTCATCATCTTCCGGATTTCGGTGTCCGTGAGATGTTTTCCGTTCTTGTCGAAGCAATAGACAATGATCGGCACCAGGGCATAAGGAGAGCTGACTTCATGGATGTGATCTACATAAGCATTCGCTCGCATAAGGTTGACGACATAGTCAAGCACTTGTTTGTCCAAGCGATCCCACGCTACGCGGATCTTCTCATTGTTGTCGTATCCGTGCAGCTTCCGCATGTCCGAGCCCATATGATACAGACAGCCCAGCAGTACATACACAACGAAATCGAGTTTGAACGCGAACCCTTCTTTTTCCAGGGTTGCCAGCTTCGCTTTGAATGTATCCCTTGCTTGCGGCCAGTAGCCGGATATTTGCGCAAGAGCTAATTCCGCGTCAGTCAGAGCCACACCGCTGGCATTTACCTTATAGAAAATGTCGATGGCTTCTCGAATTGTAGCCCTGACTGGGATAGTCTGTTCGGGGAAATCGCGATCCCTTATATGTGTTATGGCGTTAATATTCTCATTAAGACGCTTAAGATCTTCCATATTGATACTCCTGCCTAGCTCCGTAAATCTGGCCTGTAGATCGAAAGCGCTTACCTTCCCTTGGAATACGTCCGTAATGTTCTGCCAGAAAGGGTTATTCTCCATCCTGCTCTTCATGTAGTAGGAAAGTTCAAGGGTGTCTATATTTACGTAAAGCCCACGGGTGTCGTTCATTATTTCGGGAGCCGTATAGTACGGCGGAATCTGGCCCCGGATCAGCATGTAGAGCGTGGTAATGCGCTGCTGCCCGTCCAGCAGAACCCGAACAGCGCCCTGTTTCTCGTCATATTTGTGAGGCCCTTTGAGTTCAGGCGGACTTGCGGTCTCCCACGTTAACATAGTCCCCGTTGGGTATTCTTTGATCAGCGAATCTATTAATTGTTTTGCATCGTCTTTCTTCCACACGTATTCTCTCTGAAATGCCGGAACAAAAAGCTGCTTTTCTTCAATCTTGTCAAGAATGGTTGAGATCTTCATGGTCTGCCCTCTATTACATTGTGATTAGTGTCCGCCATGCACAGTTCGATAAGGGTCTGCCGAAGCCGGAGCACCCTGTCCATGTGACTCTTGATACTTAATTCCACCAAACGAATCTGGTCAAATTCCTCTGCGATTTTCTTCTGCTCGCGCTTCGGCGGTACCGGCATCAGAAGCCTTCCAAATCTTTCGGCTCCAAGATGAGCAATTGAGGTTGTCTGGCTCGCGATGGCCGCAAATACTCCTGAATGAAAACAATGCTGAAAAAAGGCCAGAGCATATTCAATCAACACATCTTCGCCTGCGCGGTATCGAACCAGAGTATTTTGAAAACAGCAGTCCTCGATTTTCCCATCGTAAACGGCGCATCTACCTACCAGTTCTCGGCTTTGGCCCTCATTAAGAAGGATGTCGCCGGGCTGAAGGCGGTAGACTGCAAAGTCATGCTCGTCGAAGTCCATTTGCAGAACATCGTTGTAGTCAATGAAGCCGTGAAAAACGTTTGCCACTCTCAAGTAGGGCTTCATAGAAGTACCCTTCTGGTATTTTGGCGCTCGCTGCCTCCCAAGCTGAACCGTCCCCGTTTTGTAAACCGGCACCAAGCTGGTCTGTTCTGCTCCGGCAAAGATGGAGCGCAGATACGATCCGCGAAATTCTGCCGCTGCCCCAGCCATTGTCACAGAAGAAGATACCCCCTGTTTCGCCGCCCATAGTATTTCCGCAATGCGCTGCTGCTGATCGAGGGGCGGGAGGGCGAACTCAAAGCTGGCAAGACTGGTCCAGTTGGTGCGAGGCGAGAGCGAGCCCGCGGAAGTTCCCACCGCGTGCTCAAAGAACCGGTCTGTCATGCAAAGGAAAGGCAGGAGTTCGGGCAGGAGCCGGTCGTTCTTGGGGGCAAGCACATAGATGTCCCCTGATACGACCGCATCAAACTCAGCCACAGCCACCTTGCGCTGGTAGGCACGTCTTTTGCCGAAGAGAACCTGCCCAGGTCTGCACTGACGCGTGAAGGTGGTCCCGTCCGCCACATTACCCCACGTCCGTATATGCAAGGAACCTGGTTCAAGATGCTCCAGCCCGATGAATCTTTCCACCCCGGCCCCTTGTGGGTCCCTCTCTGATTCGTTCAGGTTTTCGACCACATCGCCAAACCGGACGCGCTTCCACCCCTTCCTGTCAAAAATAGGCAGCTTTGCCCAGTCAGGATTGGGTCGGAGGCCGTCGAGAGGAGAAGGCGGAAAGATCACGACTTCCTTCCTGTGAGCCATGCGCGGCCCTTTGCGGTGACGCGGTATTTTTGGAGACGACTGTTCGGTTTGTCGGGGATCGTCATCTCGATGAGTCCCGCGTCGAGGGCCGGGACGAGATAGGCCTTGCGGAAATGCTCGTCATCCTTGAGACCCAGGGCTTCCTGAATTTCTTTCCTTGCCATTTCACCCTTGATGGTCTTTACCACTTTCCCGACTTCCGGGGTGACTTCCGGGGTGACTTCCGGGGTGACTTCCGGGGTGACTTCCGGGGTGACTTCGGGAGCAGGCCGCCACAGGGTCTGGACGAACTGTCCTCCATCCTGTCGGAACGCAGGCGGTTTCAGGCCTGCTTCCTCGCAGAGGGCTATAATATCAAGGGTACCCGTACCGGCCTTCTCAATGTAGCGGGTGAGGAAGAGAGGATCGGCCAGCAACGGGTTGTGGGGAATGGAGGCGTGGGGCACGCGAAGCAGGTCGGGGGTCAGCGTGGGCGGAAGATGCCCCGGATTCCAGACTTCGAGGCGGTCCGAAAAGAGCATGACCTGGACAGAAGCATGGGAGGCATAGTCTCTATGGGCTACGGCATTGACGATTGCCTCGGCAACAGCGTCGCGGGGCAGTTCGTAGGTCACGGGCGCCGTTGGCCCTTCGGAGCGGGTTCCCACGCTTCGGTTGATCTTGGACATCACGAAATCGACGGCCTGGTCCACAAGCTCGAATACCGTGCCCCGGTAAATCTGGTATGAAGGGATGGGCTTACGAACCTCACGGCCGTGGAAATGAAGGCACTTCACCTCGGATGAGATAAGGAATCGTTGCGGCTCCCTGCCAAAGAGAAGGATTGCCGCATGACTCGGTCGGTCGTGATCAAGGAGGTTCAGGTGGGCGAGCGCCTTGTGCATTGCCGTGTCAGGACCGAGCGCGTAGCCACGGCTTTGCCGCGCGCGCTCCAGAAAGTCGGCCACCTTCTCTCTGGAAAGATCTTCAATCGTGGCTCCGGGGCAGTAGGACGCATCGAAAGGTCTCGTATGGACGGTCCCCTTTGCCACGAGGTATTCGACGAGGCTCGCATATACCAGGGCAGTCAACTCCGCAATGTCCCCAAAGCGCCGTCGGTTAAGCTGGTCGCTCGCCTTGCCGACGAGAGCTTTCATCTTCGGATGTCGATCTTTGTCGTCACTTCCTTTGACAAATATGAGCCGCTCTTTGCCGCTGGCAGTGGCCCGGTCAAATTCGTGCTCGGTGGGTGACACCCCTGTTTCATCCTCGTGGCCGTACTCCTTTCCGAAGAGGCCCAGATAGACGGCGGCTCGATCCACTTCACCCAGATAGAGCTCATCGGGCCTCTGGCCGGAGGCCGGCAAGTCCTCAAACAGAAAGACATGGAAGAAACGGCGCAGGAGCGGGTCGCCCTCTATGAAATCACGAACCGCGCGCCGTTCGGGGGCGAGTTCTTTTTGTACGGAGCTGACAAATATGCGCCCTTTCCCGGTCACAGGCTCTTTCCCTCCAGGATAGCGCTTAATGATCGTCGCAAATGACGCGAGCTTTCCAGCCAGTCGGCGAGGGCTTTGGTAAGCTGGTCAGACCCGGGCGTTTTACCTGCCTCCGCTGAAGAAGGTGAGCCCGTCACATAGAGCGGGATGCTGAGATTGTAACTCCTGGCCCGAATTTCCTCCTGTGCGGCCGCGCAGGTAAAGCCAGGTTCGTCCCTGAACTCACGATAGGCTTCAACGATACGCGCAATATGCTCGTCGGTAAGAAAACTCTGGGCACGCTCTCGTGTAACCTCGTTCACCGCATTGATGAAGAGAATCCGGCCCCTCCTCGCCGCAGGTTTGGCTGTTCGGCATATGACGACGCAGGCCTCCATGGGTGAGTTGTAGAAAAGATTCGGTCCAAGGCCGAGGACACACTCAATGAGGTCGGCTTCAATGATCTTGCGACGCATCTCCGCCTCTTCCCGGCGAAACAGTATGCCATGGGGGAAAAGAATAGCCGAGCGGCCCGTTTCGGGCTTAAGGCTCATGAGGATATGCTGCCAGAATGCATAGTCGGCCCGTCCCTGGGGCGGGGTGCCGTAAATGTTGCGACCCCAGGGATCGGATGCGAAGGCTTTCCGGTCCCACTGCTTGATGGAATAAGGAGGATTGGCGAGGCACACGTCAAACTGCCGGAGGCGGTCGCCCTCAACAAGCTTCGGTTCCGAGAGTGTATCCCCTCGAACGACTTGAAAGTCCTCAATCCCATGAAGAAAACAGTTCATCCGCGCAATAGAGGAGGTCATGAGGTTCCGCTCCTGACCATAGAGGCGGACGTTGCGCCACTCCAGATTCCGATGCCGCAATTGGGCAATGCAGGAAAGAAGCATGCCCCCGGAGCCGCACGTAGGGTCATAAATGGACTCGCCCGGCTGTGGTTCGAGCATCTCCGTCATAAGATGGACCACAGTGCGGTTGGTATAGAATTCGGCCGCGGTATGTCCCGAGTCGTCGGCAAATTTCTTGATAAGGTACTCGTAACCCTGGCCCAGTTCGTCTTCCGGAAGATTGGCAAGACTGAGTTCCAGAGTACTGAAGTGTTCCACAAGGTCTCTCAGCATGGCATCGGAGAGGCGGTCTTTGTTGGTCCATTGGGCGTCCCCGAAAATGCCGTAGAGCTTTTCGGGATTTGCAGTCTCTATGGCCCGCATTGCCGACTGAAGTTTTCGACCCACGTTCTTAGCCGCTTGCCGCACCTGCCGCCAGTGCGCATCGGCAGGTATCTGAAACCGATGATTTTCCGGGAAGGCGGCAAAGTCCACATCTCCGCCTGATTCGTTGAGCGCCTGCTCCGTCTCCTCGTCGAAGACATCACAGAGCCTCTTAAAGAAGAGCAACGGGAAGATGAGCTGTTTATAGTCGCCCGCGTCAATGGTCCCCCTGAGGAGCGTAGCTGCTCCCCAGAGATAGGATTCGAGTTGCCGTTGGGTAATGCGGACCCTCATATGAGCAGGCCCTCCCGCTTCAAGATAGCGGCGAGCTTTTCCTCTGCCGCAAACGCTGCTTCGGCGCTTTCTTTGAGCCGTTTCACGGCCTCATCCATCGTCAGCACTTCCTGATCGGCTAAAGGCTCCACATAGCGGGGAATATTGAGATTATGGTCGTTGGCGGCGATCTCGTCGAGGCTCACTACCCGGGCAATACCTTTCACATCCTTGTAATCCCGATACCATTTGTAGATATATTCGACGTGCTCGGGGAGAAGCTCATTTTGGGCCCTCCCGGACTTGAACTCTCGCGAGGCGTCCAGTATGAGCACCTTCTTCTTCCGTTCTTTGGTCTTGCGCTGCCTGAGGACCAGGACACAGGCGGCCAGGCCGGTGCCATAGAAGAGATTCGGCCCAAGGCCTATGACGGCTTCCAGGAGGTCCATCTGCAGGATCTTCTGTCGTATGGTCCCCTCCTTTCCCATTCGGAATAGCACCCCGTGGGGCAACACTACGGCCATCCTGCCCGTGGCGAGGGCCATGGATTTGATCATGTGTTGCACCCAGGCATAATCTCCCGTCTTTGAGGGCGGCATTCCGGCAAAGTTCCGACCATAAGGGTCGTTTGTCCACACCTCTTCGCCCCACTTCTGGAGTGAAAAGGGCGGATTGGCGATGACGCAGTCGAAGGTGGCAAGGTTGTCTCCCGAGAAGAATGCGGGTTGGCGCAAGGTATCGCCTCGCACTACCTGGAAATCGCTTGCGCCATGATGAAAGAGATTCATCCGGGCTATGGCGGAGGTAGTGAGATTCTTTTCCTGGCCGAACAGCTTGCCCCAAAGCGTCCTGTCGTCTCCGTGATTCTCCTTTACGTGATGAACGGCTTCGAGTAACATACCGCCGGTGCCGCAGGCCGGGTCGTAAATGGACTCTCCTTCCCTGGGATCGAGAATATTAACCATCAGCCTCACCACCGAGCGTGGTGTATAAAACTCACCTGCTTTCTTATTCGTGAGATCGGCAAACTTCTTGATCAGGTACTCGTAAGATTGGCCCAGGATATCCGCCTGAGCCGACTGGTTGCCAAGCGCAATTCCTGAGAAATGTTCAATGAGGTTCTTGAGCAGGGCGTCGGGCAGACGGTCTTTATTGGACCATGCGGCGTCGCCGAAAATGCCATAAAGCGTCTCGGGGTTCGCCTTCTCTATGCCGCGCATAGCCTTTTGAAGGGCTTGGCCGACATTCGTGCCGACCACCCGGACATCGCTCCAATGACAGTCTTCCGGGATTTGAAACCTGTAGTTCTGAGGGAAGCGGGCATATTCTTCATCGCCATCCGACTCGGCCAGGGCAGCCACATACTCCTCGTCGTAGACATCAGAAATACGCTTGAAAAAGAGCAGGGGGAAGACATAGGTCTTGAAGTCGGCGGCATCCACGGGGCCGCGCAGGATGTTCGCAGATTCCCAGAGGTGGGCCTCAAGCAGGCTTAAGGTGGCTCCGTTCGCGCCATTTTTGTTCATCGAGTTTGCCATTGGGAACAGTGTGTTTAGGTTTATTCGCTATAATTCTTAATTTTCCACGCGACATTGTCAAGGTAAATCCGGTCCGGGATTGAACGGGAGACGATTGGAATAGCCCTCTCCCCTAATACTAACCACACTGTTGATTGTTGATACTCGGGCAAGTCCGAGATATACTGCCACATCACGTAATTGGTCAGCTTCTCAGGCGTGCGGGGTGTATGGGCAAACCTTAATGTAGTCATTAGGGACGTCCATTAAATAATCAATTTCCCTTGACATCCGTACCCCTCCCTGATGCCATATCTTCATGCCGAGAAAAGCTCGCATTGATGCCGCAGGGCCCTTAGAGCCGACCCGCTGTCCCGGGAGATCGAGGGCATACTGCCGGTTTCCAGGGTGAGGGGTGAAAGAGGTGACTAACGTCACTATGCCGAGGATGTCCCCTGAGGGCCCCCAAGCTCCGGGAGTTTCGGCGTCTACCGGTTGAGCACGTACTTCTCCGCGTTCGTGTGGTCTACGGCGGCGCGCTCGGCGACTGTAAGAGGCAGAGAATCGAGGAAACTTCTCATGTCCGCCATATTCTCGTACGGATAATCGGAACCGAAGAGTATACTCTCAATGCCCAACACATTCTTGGTACAGAAGAAGGCTTCCTTCGACATGTTTCCACTAGTGGTGACCATCACGTTCTTGTGGGCAAAATAATAGCTGATTTCGTGGTCGTTCTTCAGGGGACCGTGGGCAAAGGCGCTGAAGCGGTTGTCCATGCGGTCCATCAGGAAGGGAAAAGTCTCGCCGAGATGACCCACGATGACCTGCAAATCCGGGAATTCGTCAAAGACGCCGCTCACGATCAAAGTCAGGACGGTAGTCAGGGTGTCGACGGTGAAGCCCAGTCCCGGGCCGGCAAAGGAGATTCCCCACCGCGTGTAACGGGGGTCCTGAGGAATGTTGGGGTGGACGTAAACGGGCATTTTCAACTCCGCCGCGCAGGCGAGCAAAGGGAGGTATTCAGGATCGCTCACGTACTTGTTGGCTCCGTAATTTGAATGGGTATGCCAAAGGACGAAGTTCAGCTCCTTCTTGCAGCGAATCAACTCCTTGACGGCGGCGTCGATCATGGTAACCGGGAGGCATGCCGAGCCGAGAAAGGCGTCGGGGAATTTCCTGGTGGCCTCGTAAACCTCATCATTACAGCTCCGGGCAAGCATCACGGAGTCTTCACCTTCTACCATCTCAACTGACGGACTGCAACTTAAAACCGCTTGAGAAATACCATGCTCTCGCAGGATTTCGACCCGCTTTTCGCCCATATCCGTAATGTCATACTGGAGCGTCTTCAACGGCACGCCCATGGCGCCGACGGGGTAAAATACGGTGCTCTCAGGATCATAGGTGGGCGCTGACGTCCTGCCGGTGAAATAGTCAAGTGTAGCCTTAGTGTAATAATGATTCTCGAAATCTATTTTTTTCTCCATACTGTCCTCCCTTTATCGGAATTTCCTTTGTGACGCTGTGCAAGGCGGAAAGGACCCGCACAATAAGGGATACGCCACCGTCATTGCCCATCTTCAACGTGTAATGTGCCGGCAGTTAAGGGTATTGTATACCATTCACCCCGGAAGTCAAAGCGATTTGTTCCAAATAGCCTCACCCGCCTTGCTCGTACCGGCGGACACGAATGTACCCTTTTGCCGCTTTGCGATCTCACGCGGGTCTTGTCCGGAACAGGCAACGCTCTTCAGTGCTCCCTCTGATAATGACTTGCCGTCCCTCTCCATATGGAGGATACGTCCGAACGAGGCGATGCCTATACGATAGGGCTTCCGATAAGAGTTGAAAACGGGAGGCCCACCTTCGCGGGTCAACAGGGCGGATGAAAAGAGGTGAGAACAACGGCTACACCGCCAAAGCAGGCATGTCCGTGAAAAAACTCCCGGAACTATGATAGATAGACTTTGTGACGGGTATAGCCCGGCCGGGCGACAAAGAGCAATCTCCGCATAATGTACCTTCTATCGTAAAAAAAGGATCGCGCAAAAGATAATGCTTGACAATTGCATCAATATATCTTGATATATGCATATGACTTTTGATGTATGCATCGATATCGCGAAGGCCCTCGCGGATCAGACAAGACTCAGGATCGTTGCTCTTCTTGAGGGAATGGAGCTTTCCGTCAAAGAGATCACCGAGGTGATAGGCTCCGGGCAATCGGGGATGTCGAGGCATCTCGGGATACTCGCCGGATGCGGTATCCTCGAGTGCAGGAAGGACGGTCTCTGGTCGTTCTATGTCACCTCTAAAAACGGTGGAGTGAGGGAGATGGTGCAGCCCTATCTGAAGATCCTTCTTGAATCCGATGAAATGAAGATTGACCGGGCGAAGGGACACGAGATGATCGCGAGGCGTTCGAAGAAGACCCTCGGGTATTTCAACGCAGTGGCACGTGACTGGAATACCCACCGTTACGATATTCTCGGCGGCTTTGATCTCGATGGGGAGATACTCAAATATATCGGGAATGATCCTGTCGCCGATATCGGATGCGGAAACGGCACCCTCGCGGAGATGATGCTCAGGAAAGGGCTGAGTGTCATTGGAGTTGACGCCTCGCCGAAGATGATCGATGCTGCGCGAAGGCGTGCGCAGGGCTCCGCAGTGCCGGGTGATTTCCGCATCGGTGAGTGCGAACACCTTCCCCTCCGTGACAACGAGGTGTCCACAGTGCTCGCGGTGCTTGTTCTCCATCACCTTTCAGATCCTGAACGCGCCCTTTCCGAATTTGCCCGTGTGTTGAAAAAAGAGGGCAAAGTGATAATTGCCGACCTCGACGCGCACAAAACTGAAAAGCTCCGCCATGAGCAGCATGACCTGCGGCTGGGGCTTTCGAAGAAAGAGTTGGCGGCATGGCTTTCTCATACCGGATTTTCATTCTGCGAGGATAAGCAGTTCAAGCTTACAAACGGTCTTACCCTTGTGGTTTCGATAGCGACCAAGCAAATATAATTTAAAGGAGAATATGATGAAAACAAAAGAACTTGATTTTTCACTCCCCTACAAGGTGAAGGACATCGGGCTCGCGGAGCTCGGGAGAAGACAACTTGTACTGGCTGAAAATGAAATGCCCGGACTCATGGCCGCACGAGAAAAATACGGGAAGGAAAAACCCTTCAAGGGTCTCAAAATAGCGGGGTCCCTTCACATGACAATCGAGACTGCGATGCTCATCGAGACCCTCTACGCCCTCGGCGCCGATATCCGCTGGGCGTCCTGCAATATCTTCTCTACCCAGGACGAGGCCGCCGCCGCCATAGCCGCCGCGGGCACCGCAAAGGTGTTTGCATGGAAGGGTGAATCACTCGAAGACTACTGGTGGTGCACCGAGCAGATGCTCACATGGCCTGACGGTTCAGGCCCTGATATGATCGTTGATGACGGCGGAGACGCGACGCTCATGATCCATGAAGGGGTCAAGGTTGAGAAGGACCCGACCGTACTCTCCAAAAAATTTGACAACAAGGAATTCCAGATCATTATGGATCGTCTTGCCGATTCGTATGAACTGAATAAAACCAAGTGGACCGATATCGCGAAGAAGGTCAAGGGCGTGTCCGAGGAGACGACCACCGGCGTGCATCGTCTCTATCAGCTGGAGGATCGTGGAGAGCTTCTCTTCCCCGCGGTCAACGTAAACGACTCGGTGACGAAATCAAAGTTCGACAACCTCTATGGCTGCCGTGAATCCCTGATTGATGGAATCAAGCGCGCGACGGACATCATGATTGCGGGCAAGACCTGCGTTGTCGCCGGATACGGTGATGTGGGCAAGGGCTGCGCACAGGCACTCCGCGGTATGGGCGCCACAGTGCTTATCACCGAGATTGATCCTATCTGCGCGCTCCAGGCCTCGATGGAAGGATACCGCGTGGTTACCATGGAAGATGCGGCTCCCATCGCCGATATTTTTGTGACTGCAACGGGTTGTGAGCATGTAATCACCGGTAAGCACATGGAGATGATGAAACATCAGGCGATCATATGCAACATCGGTCACTTCGACAGTGAAATCGAGATGAGCTATCTTGAAAACGACCCGAATTGCACCCGTGAAAACGTGAAACCTCAGGTCGACAAATGGACCGTCAACTCGGGCCGCACCATTGTGGTGCTTGCCGAAGGGCGTCTCGTGAACCTTGGCTGCGCCACAGGTCATCCGTCGTTCGTCATGTCGAACTCATTTACGAACCAGACTCTTGCTCAGATGATGCTTTCGAAGGGCGGGCTTGAAATAAAGGTCTATACTCTTCCGAAATCGCTCGATGAGGAAGTCGCACGACTTCATCTTTCACGGGTCGGCGCCAAACTCACCACTCTTACGAAGAAGCAGGCCGATTATCTCGGCATTAACGTCGAGGGACCGTACAAGGCCGAAAATTACAGGTACTAAGATGCTATTGATGCATAAATAGCAGGACAAATCAGGACGGCAACATAAGCCGTGACGCTGCTCCATACTACGACAAGAAGGAAGGAGCAGCGTCACGGCGAAAAAACCAGGAAAAAATCCTTACCCCACGAGAAGATAGCCGGGAAAACTTCGGGCGGCCGCACGGTTTCAATGCGTGCCTGGAAGGAGGGAAGACGTGGCCCGGACACCATCACATTTGCGGGGGTATTGACGGCAATGCGGTCTTTATTGCAAATCCTGGAGGACGGCGTCGGATCGTTGCCGTGGACTTCCCGGCCCGTGGGCGCCTTCCCGGCTTCCCCTCCTATTTGTGTTTCACTCCAGGGAGTAAGATGGTAAAATGGAGTGAAAGTGCAGTGCCGCCATGGGTGTGAGGCCGAAATGTCGAAATAGTGAACGGCCCGCTCCAGGGGCGATCGGTACGGGTAGTCCTTGAATACATCACGCAGGAGGAAGGAAGATTTGATGAAACGGCTTACATTTATTGTTTTCGCTCTCGCGGCCCTTTACGGGTGCGCCACGGACAAGCCGCAGTCGGCGATAATGAACCAACCCGGCGATTACAAACTGGGGTACAGCGACGGGTGCGCCAGCGGTCACTTTGAGGGGGGTCATCCGTACGACCAGTTTGTGAAGGACAATTACCGCTACATAAAAGATGCCCTCTATTCGCAGGGGTGGAAGGATGGCTTTGTCACCTGCAAAAATGAGTACATTGCGAAGGAAAGGGACAACCGCTAGTGTAGTGTCTCAGTAACGCCTTTACAGCGATTCACTTTTTCAAGTATCTCCTCGGCCTTCCTGGTCCATACGAAGGGTTTGGGGTCTTCGTTGTTGCAGCGAATATATTCTTCGATGGCGGTCACCAGTTCCTGAACGCTTTTGAAGATGCCGCGACGAATTCTCTTTCGTGTGATCTCCCCGAACCAGCGCTCCACCAGGTTAAGCCACGACGAGCTTGTGGGTGTAAAGTGGGGAACGAAACGGGGGTGTTTTTCGAGCCATGCTTTCACATTGGGGTGGGTATGAGTTCCGTAGTTGTCGAGAATCATATGGACATCGAGGCCCTTTGGCACCTGACGGTCTATGGTACGCAGGAACTTAAGAAATTCGGTATTTCTGTGGCGGGGATAGCAGGAGCCTATGACTTTTCCTTCCAGAACATTGAGGGCGGCAAAAAGACAGGTAGTGCCGTTCCTTTTGTAGTCGTGGGTCATCGTGCCGCAGCGCCCCTTCTTCATCGGTAATCCCGGCTGGGTCCGGTCCAGGGCCTGCACCTGGCTTTTCTCATCCACACAGAGTACCACCGCTTTGTCGGGAGGATTGAGATAGACGCCCACCACATCGGTCAGTTTCTCCACGAACTTCTTGTCTCTGGACAGCTTGAAAGTTTCTACCCGATGGGGCTGTAGTCCATGGGCATCCCAGATGCGCTGCACGGTGGCATGGCTCACGCCCTTCTCCTTTGCCATGGTGCGGGTGGACCACTGAGTAGCATCTTTGGGAGTTGTATGGAGCGTGGCTTCCACGATGGTGCGCACTATCTCCGGGTTAAGGCGCCTTGAACTCGGCCCATGGGGTGCGTCCTCCGATAAGCCCGAGGGGCCCTGTTCTCTGAAGCGGCCTACCCACAATATCACCGTAGGGCGGGAGGTATTGAGCCTCTTCGCTATGGCGTTATGGGACATCCCTTCTGCCGCGAGCAGGCAGATGCGGGAGCGTAGAACCACCCTTTGGGGAGTCTTCTTTGCTTTGACCCATGTTTCCAATGTCTTTCTCTGCTCTTCCGTCATGTCTAGCGTACTGGCTGGATTCCACATGCACTATGATAGCATAGCCAAGGGTAATTGTAAAGCTATTAGTGAGACAGTACACTAGGACGCGAAAACAGGAGCGCGTCGGGTTTGTCCTCCCCGGCGAACCCATGGTGCGCGTCGAGGCGGCAGTGTCCGTACCCCTTTCTGAGGGTCTGTGAGCATCGGACCCGCAGCACCCTCGCCTTATATGTAATTCTGCTGTTCAGTTGAACGATCTCAGGTGGGAGCGAAGGGTGCCGCCTTTTCTGTTTATGCCCAGCTTCTTCCTGATATGGTATCTGTGGCGGCTGATTGCGTCGGTGCATACTTTGAGGAAACCTGCAATCTCTTTTGTCGTTCTGCCCTCCCTGATAAGAAGGATCACCTCCATCTCCCTTGGAGTAAAGTCAAAGGAGGCCAATTTTCGCGGAAAGGAAGAGAGCAGGTCCTCCAGGTTGTTCTCCACTATATTTACGAGGAGGGTCTGATTCTCGTTCAGCTTGGTCTCTCTTAACATCCTGATATATCTCAGCAACAGTTCCTTCACGTTCGACGATATCTTCTCTTCGAGATCCTTTTTGTCTTCTTCCCGCTGTTTGAGCAACACCCTTAGTGCGGTATTTGCCTCCTCGACGTCGCGTGACTTGGCCCTGAGGGCTGACTCCATGTATGCCCTCTTTTCTATATCCTTCTGAAGTTCCTCGTTGACCCGGGCCAATTCCGAGGTACGCTCCTTGACCAATTCTTCGAGGCGATCCTGGTACTTCCGGAGTTCCGCCTCTGCTCTCAGGCGTTCCGTAACATCAACGACGATTCCCACCACCACCTGCTGGTCTCCCCAGGTGGTAAAGTAACTGTCATAGTGGTCAAGGTATATATCGCGGCCGTCCTTGGCAAGACCGCGGAAGGTCATTCCTTCATCTGCGGAACGGCCGGAAAACCTGCTTAACATATGCTCTACCATGCGCGGCAGATCGCTCGGATGGACAAGGTCTCTGGCGCCCTTCCTTCCCGCGATCTCATCAACGTCATAACCGTGTATTTCCGCCAACTTCCGGTTTACATAGATCAGCCCCTTCCCCGTGTAGAGAAATACGCCTACCGGCAATCGTTCGGCCAGAGCATGAAACATCCGGGCATTCGCTGGCAGGTTTATCTCCGGCGGCGCAGATCGGGAGGCCACATCAAGGAGACTTGAATAGTTATCTTCTTTTTCGGATCTCCTGTTTCCTTTCTTCATTGGATCGCCCCTTCGTCCTTGTCATGAAAGCTGTTCCACAGGGCTATGGGGCGTGGTCGCTTTGTCTCCCCCATTCCCACGAAGGTTCTCATGATTCCGGTCGTTATGACCAAATTGACACCCTTGCCTTCATTACCGGTTATACCCTGGTTGGCCAGGGTTCCCCTTGTGGGAACGCGCCGTTCCTCGTCCATAATCCGTCTTTCTCCGGCACAGGTGCCTACCTCATTTTCCTTCCGGCTTTAGAGAATGTCAAGAGCAATGTCATAAGGAAGATACTACATCATGGGAGAAAAGGACCGGGGAGGCTCCAGGACGTTTTCCACTTTACAATATCAAGATGGGTTTGTCTGCCTCCATTCGTCCATGGAGACACCGTGAAGGCTTTACGGAAAAAAAGAGGGCCGTAACCTGTCGAGTCACGCCCCCTTTTAAACAATGTCAGAAATACATCAGTAGCTATATGCGGTGGGCACCTTTTGCGCCTTTTCCTGCCCCTTCCAGAATTCGATGCGGTCCTTTATAAATTTGACCCAGCCGTCGACCTCTGCAGGCTTGTAGCCTTTGGCAGAAAGGTCCTTCTTGTAATCCGCGATAACCGGCTCCACGGCTTTCACCATTTTCGCCTGCTCTGCGTCCGAAACAACAAGCACCTGACCGCCGAGTTTTGTGAAATAATCCCTGCCTTCGATGTCGATCCTGTTCCATTCAACCGCCCATCTCTCCAGAAATTCCTTGGAGAAGTCGGTGAAGGTCTTCTTCACGTCGGGAGGCAGGCTGTCCCATCTGCGTTTATTCATGACCACGTAAAAGTTGAAGACGCTCCCGACCTTCCAGGTTGCGGAGGCATATTTCTCCACTTCGCCCAGTTTGAAGCCTTTGAGCGTCTCAAGAGGGGTGTAGGTGCCGTCGATGACCGCTCTTCTCAGGGCTTCATAGAGATCGACCGTCTCGATGGGCATGGGTACCGCGCCTAAGGCCTTCACGATGTCGCCGATCCTGCCCGTACCCCTGATCTTCATGCCCTTGAACTCTTCGAGGGTCTTTACCGGTTTCTTCAGCGTCTGGATCACGTTCGGCGGGCTCGTGGAGAACATAAGGGGATGGAACTGGTCCCACTCTTTCGGTTTGTACTTGTCATAGAAATCCATGCTCACGTGGCTCGCGATCCAACTACTCGGGAACCCCAGGGGCAACTCCATGATCTCCGTGACCGGGAAGCGTCCGCGCGAATACGACAGATGCGAGAGGCCTATATCTGCGATCCCGCTTTGGACGCCCGCGGCCATCTTCGGCGCTGTGAGCAGCGTCCCGCCTGTATACTGGGTCACTTCCACCTTGCCTGCGAGCTTCTTGTTGATCTCTTCGCAGTACTTGCCCATCATGACCGAGTTCATGTGGGTGGGCGGAAAATAGTTTGCAAACTTGAGCTTGATGACCTCTGCGCCGGCCATGGATGAAACAGAGACCAGAAACAATACAAACAACGACGCAACTACCAATTTCCTGATCATTTTACTACCCCCTTATTTCTGTTTTGTGAATCAGACTGCCTGCGGCAATACCTTCCATTGTTTATGCTTTCCTGTATTTCTCCAGCCTCACCTCCTTACCGAATCCCCGCTTAAGACTCTCACTTATAGAACACCGAAGGCAACCAGAGAGCGAGTTGGGGAAACGCGAAGAGCAGGCCCCACATAATATTTTCAGGCACCTCCGGCGCGGTTGATATCCGGATTATGACTGATCTCGTTGAATTATTCCGTTGCAGGTGAAAGGGAATATGCTTTAACTTTGTCCGATCGTAACTTTACAAGCTTGTCGGGTTCCTTCACGTGCCGGCCGTTTCAGCGCAGGGCGCAGGGCGGAGAAGGGTTGAAAGTCCGGAAGTCCCTTTCTCCCCATGTCTCTCCGCCGTACGCTCCACCCTTGTTTTCCTAGCCTACCTTGAGAATGAGGGCGGCCGCCGTATCACCGGCGGAGCAACCCGTCACGAGCCCGTAGCCTCCTCCCAGGAGGACCAGCTCTTCGATAAGCTCACATACCGCCCTGCCTATGGTCGGTCCCTGGGGATGACCATAGATGAGGGAGCTTCCGTTGTTGTTCATCTTCATGACGTCACAATTGAACTTCTTGGCAAAGGCGAGGTCATTTATCGCGAAGGGGTTGTGGGTCTTCACGGCCTTCACGTCGGAGAGCGTGATCCCTGCGTTGGCAAGGGCCATCTCAGACGCCGGGATAGGCGCGGCAGGCATGTATTTCGGTTTGACCCGTGCAAAACCGTAGGAGACAATCTGTATCTCCGTCTTGGGGTCGGTGCTCAACTCCTTCGCCTTGTCTCTCGTGGTGACGATGATCCCGCAGTTACCATCGGCGGGAAAGGTCTGGGCGCCGAAACTGAGTACTCCTCCGGGATATTGCGGTTTCAGTTTCGCCAGACCTTCCGCCGTGGTGGGGGTCCATCCTTCGTCTTCTTCGAACAGTTTTTTCTTCTTCTTGGTTACCGTGACCTCGGGGGCGAACATATAGCGCTTCTGGAACGCCCGGTCGTCGGCCCGGCCTTCCTGGAACTGCTCATAGCGCCTGAGCACCACTGCGTCGCACTCTTCCTTCGTTATGCCGAAGTCCTTGGCCACATTCTCCGCGGTTTCAGCCATGTATGCGCGGTGTCTCGGGGTACCGCTGAAATTATCCATGTTCCAGTCTTCCCTGTCGGGTTGACCTCCCGGCCCCAGGGGGTCCGGCCATATGGTGTGGGGACCATTGGAACAACGGTCCGTCATGAGCGCGTAGCCTATCTCATAGACACCAAGCTCCATATCTTTTGCCAGGAGATTGAGACACGTGGTCGACGTGGCGCAGGCCTGGTTTACAAACAGTGCGGGGACAAATTTCTTGTCGTCCGTCAAAATGGCAGCGGCGTAGTTGTGGGACACGAACCAGTGGTTCTGGGCGACCGTGGAACCGAAATACATATAGTCGATTATCGTAGGGTCTATGTTTCTCTTCTCGAGGAACCACCTTCTCGCAGTGGCGGGGGCCAATTCAACGGCATTGTCATTCTGCATGCTTCCCTGCCATCGGGCAAAGGGAGTTGAGTAGTATCCCCCGTAGGGTATGTACGCTTTGGTGTAAGGTTTCATAATTATTCCTCCTCGGTTAGAATACAAACAGATCGAGTCCGCCCATCATGTTGACGACGGCGCCGGTCATGTATGCCGCTTTATCGGATACGACGAAGGCGATGGCCTCGCCTATCTCGGCAGGCTCGGCGGGTCTGCGAAGGGCGATCCTCTTCTCGAATTTCTGACGGGTCTCTTCAGGGATGGGCTCATAGTAGGCCTCCGTATTGGCCGTGCCTATCAAGACCACGTTGGCGGTGATGCCGTGCCGTGCGCCTTCGAGGGCCGCCGACTTTGCCATGCCTATGAGGCCCGCCTTGGCCGCGCCGTAGCTCGACTGGCCGGAACCACCCATGACGCCCGCTACCGAGGACATGTTGACGATGCGTCCCCACTTCTTTGCCGTCATATCGGCCCATGCCTCCTTGATGCAGTAGAAGGCGGAGTTGAGACAGAGCTTCACCTCGTTGTCCCAGTCTTCCACGTTGGTCTTCGCAATGGTCACCATGCGGCGCATCTGGGCTGCGTTGTTGACAAGGATGTCTACGGGACCCATCTCCGCCTTGATGGCGGCGAAACCCTTCTGCACGTCCCCATAGTCTCTTCCGTTCATCCTCACTGCCATGGACCTGCGGCCCATGGCGCGGATCTCAGCCGCTACCTTCTCCACGCCGTCCATGTTGTTGAAGCCTGTTACCACCACATCCGCCCCATCTCTGGCGATGGCCAGGGCTGCGGCCCTCCCGATGCCGTGGGGCATTGACGCGCCTGTTACGAGTGCAAGCCTACCTTCTGATCCCATAATGAACCTCCCTTATTTTATTGGACTAAAACTCCTTATTATCTGTGTAACCCAACTCCCCTGAAATGGCATGGGCCGTTGCGGTCGCCTCCCGGACCAGGCTCCTCACGCCTTTCCCGTCTACCGATGACGAGATGAAACTGACGCCGAGTGCCGCAATTACCTTGCCGGAAACATTACGAATGGGGGCAGCCACCCCGCCGACACCGTCTATTGCCGTCTCCCGGTCCACTGCGTATCCCTGCTTCCGTATCTCACCGAGCCACGCCACGAACCCCTTTTTGCTGGTGAAGGATTTCTTTGCGGTACCCACGAAGGGGCGTTTCCGAAGAAGCCTTCCGATCTCGCTGTCGGGCTGGTATGCCATGATGGCGGGTCCCACCATTCCCCAGTAAGGCGGGCGGCGGCGGCCGATGTCCGAGGTGAACCGCACCGGGTTCCTCGAACACTCCCTCTTGTCGATATAGACCAGATCATCGTTATCGAGCACCCCGAGAAGCACGGTTGTGCCGACCCTGGTCTGCAGCTCGGAAAGATGACGGGACGCGATCCCTCCGAGAGAGAAAAAGCTGTGGACGATGCTGCCGAGCTGGAACAACCGGATGCCGAGGGAATATTGTTTTGTCTCCCTGTCCTGCCTCAGAAAACCGTATTTTTCCAGGGTGGAACAAAGCCTGAGCACAGTCGCCCGGGGCAGGTTCAGCGTCCCGGAAAGCTGCGCCGGCGTCAAGCCCGTCTTATCTGCTTCGAACACGTTCAGGATGTTGAGCGCCCTTTCGAGGGACTGATTGTGATACGCCTCTTCCTTGTCCCCGATCATGGGCGCCATCCTATGAAACCGCATCCATTGATACGCACAGGCACAACAGGTAATCTCCTTTCCCCCGGCGGGAATTCCGCCGGACTCATGGGCGCGAAGCAGGTGACGCATAGGGATATGCAATTCCACTAAAAAACGGCCACTATCGACGGGTTCGGTTTCATTCCCCTATGCGTCCCACACTCCGCGCTTCACACTACCCCAATATCTCCTTCGCGTCACTTATGTTCAGCTCCAGCATCTTCGTGCTTGAGAGGAGTCTTACCACATTCCTCTTCACCGCTTCGATGCCCTCACCCAGTCGATCGATCTCCTCCGCGGTTGCGCGGAGCAGTTTTATCTTGTCATCCATGGCCTTAAGGTCGTATCCGGTACTCATGGCTCCTCCTAATGTTTTCTCAGGTCTTTGAATCTCTTCGCCTTCACCTCGTACCGGGGAAGGCTGCCGAAGGGGTGGACCTCCATCTTGTAGCCCAGGTTGGTCTTTACCCTGAGCTGGTCTTTGAGGCGAAGGAGGATGCCGTCCTTGTCCCCCTGACACTCCGGCTTGATCTCTATCTTGAGAAGGATGTCGTCGATATCTCCCCTTTTGCTTACCACTACTTCGTACTCGTCGGAAAGCTCATTGAAGCTCCGTACCACCTCTTCTATGGCGGTAGGCGCGAGGAGCACACCCTTCACCTTGGTGATGTCGTCGGCCCTGCCCACGACGCCGCCGTCGATGATGCGGAAGGTCCTGCCGCAATCGCAGGAATAGTCTGCCCAGCGGATCACGTCCTTCGAGTCGAACCTGATGCACGGCTTCGCGATCCTGTCGAAGGCGGTGATGACCATCTTGCCGTTCCGGTTCGGCTCCTCGATGATCTCGCCCGTGTCCACGTCCTCGATCTCCACGAGGAAGAAGCCCTCGTTCACATGAAGGCCCCTCTGGGCGGTGCAACTGTAGCTCCATGCGCCTATCTCCGTGGCGCCTATGTGGTCGTACACCTTTGCACCCCAGGCCTCTTCGATCCTCTGCTTCGTGGTGGGTATGCTCGCGCCCGGTTCTCCCGCACAGGTAATCCTCTTGATGCCGATGGACCTGGGGTCGATCCCGATCTTTCTCGCCGTGTCGGCCATGCCGAGGACGTAGGTGGGGGTCGCGCCGAAGGCGGTACACTTAAGCTCCTGCATCTTCATGATCCGCGCCTCCGTATCGAGGACGCCTCCCGGCACCACCTCGCAGCCCAGTTTCTCCGCCGCATAGTGGGCGGCCCAGAAGGCCACGAATATATTGTACCCGAAGGGGATGAACATCCTGTCCGTATCCCGGTAGCCCTGGGCGTAGAGAATATATGCCCAGCTCTCCGCCCACCAGTCCCAGTCCTGCCATGTATCGGCCTGGTAGACAGGGGTGCCTGTGGTACCGCTGGTCTGGCGGAATTCGGTTACATCCTTGAGGGGTACGGCGAGGATGTCGCCATAGGGGAAGGGCTCCCTCGTCTGCACGTCCCGGAGCATGCCCTTATCCGTCTTCGGGACCTTCCTGATGTCCTCATAGGTCCTGATGTCTCCCGGTTCAATACCTGCGTCCTTGTAGAGCTTCCGGTAGAAGGGTGAATTGGTGTAGGCCCACTCCATTATCCTCCTGAACTTCTTCACCTGAAGCTCGCGGAGCTTTTCCCGGGGCAGTGTTTCAAGCAGCGGATTCCAATAGATACTGTTGTCTGGCATTCTCGTACCCTCCATAGTGTTAAACAGTCAGACTTCCTATTTGCCTGCGGCGATGGTCCCGGCTCGCGCCCGGCATTCACCCCGCAAGCTCTCACATCGGCGTCCCATGTTATTCCCGGACCCATGAAGACTGCCGAAGTCCATCTAGTGCAATGGGTGTTCATAAAGTGATCATTTCACTGGTATTCTATCCCTATCCGAAAGGAAAATGAATATGGTAATAGTGGGATTATAATGCTACCAAAATACTCATAGTTCGACGGGAAGCAAGATTGGATATGGTGTGGGGCGATGCCGTGGAATATTCGACGACCATGAGAGGATTAAGATAGAAATACACGGTGAAGCTCAGAACCGCGTCATCCCATGTCGAATGAAGTATGCGATGTCAGCAGCTTACCCTGACTCCCACAATCGGCCCGCGAAAGATGGCGTCCCACTCCCGGGCACCTCCACCCTATCGTGTCACTTCTATCTGCCTTTATCGGCACCGCAGATCTTTCTCAGACCCACCCCGTCTTCGGGGTTGCCGCGAAGAACGGGACGATATCGAGGGAAGCGACTTTCGGTGCCGTCCCTTCCTATTTATGTTTCACTTCAGGGGCCGAGATGATAGAATGACTCACCACACAACAGGCCTGAACCACGGTGAACGTGGGCGGAGCCCAATACGGTCCTTGCTGATTACAAAACCGCAGGGGCTGAGAAATAGGGTGAACATATGAAGGTATTCGAGGCGATGCGGGGAAATGTGAAATTGTTTGCTGTCCTGGCGGGATTGTTTCTGATGGCGGCCATGATCACCATGTGCACGGACACGCCTTCTCAAAAGGGCAACGATTTTCCCGTGGGTGAACGGGGCATGCTCAATTCCGGGGGAGAACTGACGCCCGTAGCCGTTGACGAAGAAGCCTTCGTGGAATGGACAAAGGCAATGGCGGCCAAAGACGCCGAGGCCAAAACTCGGCTTATAGGCTCGGGCAGGATATTGGCAGCCGAAATAGGGACAACGGTGAGCATAACAGGCATGGCGCCGTCCGGCAGAAAGGTCGAAATACTGAATGGTTCGCTCCGCGGCCGGACAGTATGGGTGGCTCCGGAGTACATCAGGTAATACGGAGGGGCGCCCTGCCATCCGGATCCGGTAGGCGTTGCGCCTTTCAGGTGTTTAAACCGGAAGGGGATCACCATTCTTCGTGACCCTTTCCGGTTTATTTCTGTATATTCCCCACTTTACTGTTCCCGCCTCTAATCCAGGGGGACATTGTTCAATATGCCCGGCGGCACCTCTTTTCCGTAGGGCTGGACGTATTTCTGATCTATTGCCTCCGTGAGAAGTTTCTTGAAAGTGGACCACTTGACGTCCAGATTCGTGGAGGAGATGCTTGCCCCGGGTATGGCGAGCTGCATCGTCGCGGGCGGCTCCGTGAGGCTCAGCGATGTCAGGCTGCGCAACTGTTCGAGGGTTTGGGAGGTGTAAAAGACGCGAACAAAATTGCCCATTGATCTGGAATGCCGCAATTCGAAGACCATCATGCCGCCCGGGGAACAATAGTCCTGTTGGTAGCCGGGCAAAGTCCAGTGGACGCCGAGGAGTCCCGCCATTCCTGCTACGTAGTAATCGGAGCTGATGACTGCGACGATCCGTGATTTGGAGGTCCCGAATGCTCCCCGGGAATTGCTGCCTGATACGACCTGATTCATGGAGCGAAGGATATGGTTGGCGGCGTTCGAGCTCTGCACCTGATCAATATAGGGCAGACGCATCTGGATACCTATTTCCAGGACGGTGAGGCGGGTCTCCTGTGAAAGGGTATCCGGCGTGAGCCGGCCCCAGGCCACGTCGGAGGGGTCGAAGCCGTCGGCGTATTGCATCATAAAAGAGTCGGTGGCCGTTGTCGTGAAGGACAGTCCGCCGAGGTAGAAGGCTCCTCCTGTTCCCTTTATGGGGTCGTTGACGGTGAGGGCAAACGCTATGGTAGTCGGGTCATAGGAGCCTTGCGGCCCCGGGGGCGCGGGAGGGAGAGGGGGCAGTGTTCCAGGGGGGTTGATCGGCTGTGTCCCCGGCGGGTAGAGGACACTGCTCACGAGGGCAAGCTCGCCGCGGTACGCGGACGTCAACGCCGCTGCGTTTTGGAAGAAGCCAAGAATTTCGGCCTGGGCGCGATCAGGGTCGGCTGTCGCCACCTTTGTCTTGATGGGATCAAATACGGGGTCAGGTGTCCCGAGGGTGTATGAATGGACAGGCACCGTCGCACCGGGGATCAGTCCGGCCCCGAAAAAGGAAGCGGTAACGTTGGAGCGCTGGATGGAATTGGCGCGGAAATACAATTTGGGCAGGTCCGTTGAAGTATTGCCCGTGAGAAGTCCTTCATGGGTGAGATAGGCGTTGAAGTAGGCGCCCATGAGACGCGCCGCCTCCTGTCCGTTGGGGGTCAGGTAGCCCACCGGGACCCCTGTGAAGGGCGGGTAAGGGTCCACCGAAAACTGGTCCAGGGTGGCCTGGGTGTTTGTGCCCGACCGTATGCTGTGGCGGCCGAAGATGAGGATCTGTTTGAGTGTACTGTCATCATCGGGCCTGATTGTCTGCGCCAGGACCGGGACGACGATGGTGAGGGCAAGGAGCAGCCCTATGAGAACAACCTTGAATTTCAACAACTTCACAATGCACCTCCTTGAGCGATAGACAGCACGAAACCTTACATCCATACTTATCGCCCATTCGGCGTTGAGCATAAGCGCACCGACCAGGGCGTCAGCCAAAAGGACTGAGTATTTCCGGTTTGACGCAAACAGGCCTTCCTTGGCAAAGTGACGGGCAGTCTTTTCCTTATTATGATTCCATTGCCCCGAGGAAAGGATCCGGGCCGGAATGGCCGTGCCCGCGTTGTGGGGAGCGGGATGGGGGGCATGGCATGTTTTTTGATTGACAAAGGCACACATAATATTATATTACGATAATACATTATTGTTAACTAATAACTAGTTGCTGAAACTAAAACGGGGGAATAGTTGAGCATGGATGGGAAGACAATCCGCGCGACCAGGCTGGTCGGGCTTGGGCGAGTCCTCAAGGTTTTCATATGGCTCGCGGGAAGCGTGAGCGCCTGTGTGGCAGTGTTGAGGTGGTTCGTGTGTGACGTGAGAGCCTTTCTGCCTCCCACTCTGGCAGCCTTCATGCCGTCCGGTTCGCTCGATATGGCACGGCGGTCGGCCGGTTTCTGCGCGGAGCTAATGCCGCTTGCCGCGGCGATCTACATTCTTGTCATGCTCTATAGGATAGCTTCGGCGTGCATCGGGGGTACTCCCTTCGGACCGAAGGTGGGCCTTGTGTGCAGCAGGCTCGGTTGCGGCCTGATCCTCCTCGGCGCTGCAAACGGGCTCTATACCGCGCTGGTCTCGGTTATTTTGACGTATACTCCCGGCGCCAAAAACCTCAGGATCTCTTTCGGGTTGAGCACGGCGGATCTCTACTTGATGGTGGTAGGGGTCGCGGTCATGATGCTGGGGTACGTGATGGACGAGGCGTATCGGATCTACCAGGAAAACTCGTTAATCATTTAGGGACACTATGCCTATCATCGTCCGGCTTGACCTTATGCTTGCGAAGCGGAAAGTGAGATCCAAGCAGCTTGCCGAGCATATCGGGATTACCGAGGCCAATCTGTCGCTTTTAAAAAGCGGCAAAGTAAAGGGCATTCGTTTCTCCACGCTGGAAGCCATCTGTGATTTTCTCCGGTGCCAGCCCGGGGACCTCTTGGAGTATGAGCCTTCGGACGAGGAAGGACCCGGGAAATCATTGAGATCATCATAATGAAAAGGAGGAAGTTCTATGAAGGCGATCTTTGCATCTTTACTGGCCGCGGCTGCCCTTGTGCTGAGCGCGTGCGCCACCACCACTCCCATCAACAACCTGGTGCTGCCGCCCGTAAGTACCATAGAAGGAGCCGTAACCGAGATCGATGAGAACGGCTTTGTTCTCGCCGATGATTCCGGCTCGATCTACGTCCTGGCCAGACTGCCGAAGAAGGAGAAGATGAATCTCTCCCTTCGCGAGAAAATAAGGGTATACGGCAATCTACAGGGTGGCGAGCAGAGAATATTCGACGGGTACGTGATCAGGAAAGCCACAGGAGAGCAGATCATCATAAACAACCCGACTCCTCACATGGGCATCATCATCCAGGGCCGGTTCAACTAGAAGGAAAGCCTGGGAGAGGGAGCTATCGAATTATTGGACGTTCCCCTCGTCCCTAAATTCAGGGGAGATGGCAAGGTTGAATTGGACTTGGAGACGTAGTTGACGAGCGTGACAAACTCGGTTGAATCTACGAGTAACTCACGATGGTCAACTACGTCCCCTATTTACTCCCTGGCTACCCAAATTTTAACCGGTAAAGGTCAACAGCAAATCGAAAAATAAAACCTGCGGCTGTAAGAGACAATGCAAGGCCGACAAAGCCGACGGCGGCCAAGATATTACTCGTGGCTTTTCGATAGAAAAATGGTGTTTTTATTGCAAAAGAGAAGAAAACGATAAAGGCAATCACTATCCACAGAACCAAATCCAACCAGTCGAGAAGCAATACCGTGCGGGCAAGAAAATAGTTAAGAGATTCATTTATAACCAAGAAGAACAGTTTTAGTCCCCACAGAAGTCCTATGACCAGGAACATCGGGCTTGCCCCCCATCCCTTTGTTTTAACCATATGAACTGTAGACAAAATATGGGTCAAAACAATTGGGATGAGAGCCATGAGTGTCAAGAGGGCCCGAATCTCTGCCCGCGTTTTCATGGTGGCAGCAAAGACAAACATTGTGACCGCAAAACACCACGCATATGCCATATATAGACGTAACAGCTCTTCAACTTTCATCGCAAATAGCCCCATGTTCTGCACCAGCCCCGCCCTCCCCCACATCACTTTTCATTGTGAAAGTTCAAATTTAAAAAACACATATTTCCCTTGCTCCTTCTTGAACGAGAACTCGCCTCCCCCACCTCCCGGTCGGTTGTTGTACGCAGGAACGAACCTGACCACAGTAAGAGTTCCCTCTTCAGTGAGATCAACATGTGTTTTGTTTACGTCTATGTAGTAGAGCTGCGCAATTTCTCTGGTTAGCTCAATCAGCTTCTTCTTGTCACCTTCAGGGACCGATCTCCAAACAACGTGTCGAAGCTTGATGTCTGAGTAAACATACCCTTTGGGTTCCTTCCGAAAGAAGACGCTGCCGCTGCCGCCCCGTTGGGAAGGGACCTTTGGCATGAACCTGACTTCGACGTAACCGTCTCCAGTAGTGAAAACAACATAGGATTGACCCACATTTATGTAATTGCTCTCCGCAATCTCGCCGGCCGCCTGGATTAGCCTCTCTCTATTCTTAAGAAGATCGCCTTCGGCGCCATATGCATTACCTACTATCCCGCCACAACAAAATGCTAGGCAGAGAAGCAATGATACCGCTGTATTCATTCGGTCCTCGCTATTATGGTGTTATTCATTAGTCTTTATCAGGGCTATACCCAATTATAGTTTTTGGTGAAACCGTTTTTTGACGGGGCTCGGAACTTAGGGGAACTATTCTTAACCGCCAGCGAAAACGGTTTTACCGATTCGTGGTATCGGTTTTACCGGCTCACTAATGCTACTCTGGGTGTTGGCATAGGCCCCGACAACATATATTACAATCGTAGTTGCCAAAAGAATCAACACTTTGACAACGAGCTGCCATGGGCTATTGGCTCTCATTCTTCCATACACCTGAACCTCCTCAGTCACCCAGAACGTGTGCAAAAAGAAGGGCACAGGGCCCAGAGACGCGACAGATGCAATGGCGCATGTTGCTGAAGCACTGACCGACTTGTGAAATATGAACCTTACTGCAGACATAAGTATCGTAGCTAGTGTCACGTCACTCATCTAATGTCGGATAAAGTCGCCTAAGTTTCACCCGCGCATCCTTAGTAGTAAATTGCCAGTTCACCTTTGCGTTGAGATTGTCGCGATGGGCCTGCCAGGCAGACACGGCGGAGTGGACCTCGGCGAGAGTGTCGATCCGGCGACTCAGGCATTGATGAATGAGCACGTTAAGCTCAATCTCCGCCATATTGAGCCAGCTTCCATGTTTGGGAGTATAGACGAATTCAAAGCGGTCCCAGATGCGTTTGGCCTCTTCGGGAGAAAAGGCTTCATAAAGAGAGCCGGGTTTATGGGTGTTCAGGTTATCCATGACAAGGGTGATCCTTTTGGCCTTTCCATACCGTCCTGAAAGTTCCCGGATGAACTCCGCCCAGTCGCGCTTCGTTCTCCTTTCCGATACCTTGGTCAGGCGCGTGCCCGCCAATGGTTCGTTGGCCATAAATACGGTACAGACGCCACATCGCTCGTATTCGTAGTCGTGACGCTCGAGCCGTCCCGGAGCGCGGGGAATCGGGGTACGCGTTTCTTTGATCAGTTGTCTTGGGGTTTCATCCATACAGACCACCGGGAATCTTTTATCATACGGGCGTTTATATACATCGAGTACGTTCTCCATGGCGGCGACGAAATCAGCATTGCCCTCCGGTGGAATGACCCATCCTTGCTGCTTCCAGGGTTTTGTTTCGTTTTTTTAAAACCCGACGCACGGTTTCATAGGAGATATTCTCGATATAATTGAGCGCTACGGCCCGGTTCGCGAGCATACGCAAGGTCCACCTCGCAAAACCTTCTGGTGGTTCGCTACAGCTCAAGGCAATGAGGTGGGCCTCGAAATCGCCATCCGCCTTCTTCTCGTAGACTCGCTCTGCTTTGTGTCCGGTAAGGGCAGTCTCAAGTCCTTCTTCCACGAATCGCTTTTTTACTCTATCTATCTTACGCATGCTGATTCGCAACACTGCCGATATATCCTCGTTCTTCATCGGGTGGTCCTGGAACCGGCCCTGATCGCAATTGAGAAGAACCAGCGCATTGAGCACCTTTTGGGCTTTATGATTTCCTTTTTGCACCACGCCTTCAAGTTCCTTTCGCTCTTCTTTTTCGAGCACCACCCTATATTTTATCATTCGGACCTCCCCATGGTGAAATTTAACCCTTGAGGAGATTCTATATCATACTATACGACATTACAAGTGTGATGTGACACTAGTATGCCGCCTGCAATGCCACTATTTTTGGGCAGTCGCTTTTCTTTCATCGAAGACTTCTTTTGCAATGAGAAGGGCGTTCATGGAGAGAACCATGCCGGCGCTTGGAATGATCTGCAGCAGTACTTCAATAATTTCCTTTTCTGAGCAGCCTACATTCAGTGCTGAGTTGATGTGAACTTTCACCTGAAGTGGTGCGGTACCCATGGTTGCCATGCTGGCCAGTGCAATCATTTCTTTTGTCTTCAGGTCTAATCCTGAGCGACTATAGATATCTCCAAAAACAAATTCCACCAGATATTGAGCAAAATCGGGGGATATTTCTTTCATCGTTTCAATTACTCTTGTTCCTATTTCACCTTCCATCTCTGTAATTTTTGCTAATCCTCTCCGGTATCTCTCAGAATCCATTCCATGACCTCCAATATTCTTTTGGTGATCTGCTTCATGTCTACGTCACTATTACCATTTCTGTTCCAGCCGTACAAGAAAAAAGGCAGAATTGAGGACATGTTCGGGAAGGACAGCCCCCTCTGAAACCCTGCGGGCCTTCCTTATGGGTAAGTACTTGTTCACTTTTCTTCGCCATCCCGGCGTCCCTCCGACCAACAACCAAGCAGAGCAGTCAATCCGCTTCCTGGTGATCATGAGGAAGCTCATGTTCGGTACGCGGTCGGCAACGGGGCTGAAGACCCACAGTATCCTGCCGAGTCTCATCATTACTTCCATGAGGCAAGGGAACGATCCACGGAAGTTCCTGGAGACGCTCCTGGTGTCGGATACCGTGACGGCACAGGCGGCACTGTATCGCAAATGGGGCGAGGGCTCCGTGAGGGGGACTAAACTGTTACTTTACGGTCGTCCCCCAATGGCCCCCAATAACATGCTGGATCCATATTCGACATAATCCTTTCCTTTCTATTATTGTTTTTGCTTAGCTCGGCGAAGAGGCCATATGCTATACTACACGCGTGTGTTACAATAAAATCTCAGATCTGGTGAGATATGAAAGAGCCGAACCCTAAATCCCGCACGACCGATCGAACGGTCGTAAGGCGAAGACTAATTAGGATAGTAATCTCTTTGGCAAGAGACTGGTTTGACGCAAAAGCCCATTCGATAGATCACGCTGCCATTATAAAGAACCTTTCCGATACCGAACTCTCTGCGGGGTATCTCCTGGTTCTCACCATTGCGAATCTGATTGCGTTATGCGGTCTACTAACCGATAGTTCTGCGGTGATTATAGGTGCCATGCTGATATCGCCACTCATGGGTCCCATCTTGAGTTTCGGTTTTGCCTTCACGACAGGAGACAAGATAATATGGCGGAAATCGACCATCAAGCTGATTGTCAGTGTAGCGGTGACAATAGCGGTTGCCGCCATTGCCGCCTATATTTCCCCTCTTCAGGAGTCCACAAGCCAGATCGTGGCGCGAATAAGACCCAACCCTTACGACCTGGCAATCGCTTTTCTCTCTGGATTAGTGGGTGCGGCAGCGATCTGTACGAGAAAGAACTATCTTACTATTGTCCCCGGAGTCGCTATCGCCACCGCAGTAATTCCTCCATTGAGCGTTACGGGTTATGGTTTGGCAATACTCGATATCCGTGTAGCTGGGGGCGCATTCCTTCTGTTTTTCACGAACTTCGTTTCACTTGTTATCTCCACGTGTATAGTCTTCTATTTTTACGGTTTCAGACCGAAAATCATGACAGCGGATGAAAGCACAATGATGAGGCGAAGGATGATCTTTCTGGCCTCCACGCTTTTTCTCATATCGATTCCTCTTATCTATACTCTGAAAGTGACAGTTTCAGACCTCGCGCTACGACGGGAGATTAGGAGCGTTCTCAGTGCGGGCCTTGGTGATCGGGAAAATATCAAGATAGTTTCTCTCAAGTATTCGACAAGAGAAAAACATAAGATTAGGATCGATGCGGTGGCATATACAACATCCTACATCAAGGACTCGGAATTGGAGAAGATCAAGAATAGCCTGACGAACAGCCTGAAACGCGACGTCAGCCTCCATCTGGATCAGATACGGGTGCAACGTGAAGCCCTCAAGAAGGAATCTCAAATATCGGTGCCGAGCGCCCCCATGCCCCCGCCCCCGACACGCACGGAGATTATTACCGACTCAAGAGAGAAGGTCCTGACCTCTGTGAGCGAGTCCATGGATAGGATGAGATACTATCTGTCTCCGTGGCCCGTGGAAAATATTTCTTTCGGTTTTGCCCAGGACATGCCCGGCCTCATGGTAGGCTTTACCGTACGAAAGGACAAACATCTTAGCGAAGAGGAAATTGTCTTGCTCCGTAAGGCGCTTTCTTCCGATCTTGGTGTTCCCCTCCAACTCAAGATCGAGACTGCTCGCATTGTCCCTCCACTGGTGTTTGAGAGAAGAGTCGTGTCTCTATCCGAGGAAATGAAGAACGACCTCGTGTTCTTGAAGCCCATCTTTGCGAAGGACAATAGAATTACGATTCTCATCGATGCATATCCAGAATCTGTCGTCCCGCGTAGGAAGGGAACCGAGCTGGCCGAGGACAGAGCGCGGGAAGTTGCATCGTTTCTCAATAGGGACTGTTTAATACCGCACTCAAATATGAAAATTGTCATCCATAGGCGGAAAACGGAAAGAACACCCACCATACAGGTTTCTACCCTATCCCCCGAGGGAAAATGAACGAGTCGCCATCTCGCGGACCAAAATATCAGGGAATGTTTGATCCACTAAGGCTCCACCGCCTCTCTGCTTGCTATGAAAAAATGAGAATGGCCTTTTGCAGGAGGTTATAGATGGACGTTTTTAATGTACTGGCCCTTTTGATGAGTCTGGCCGCACCGTTCAGTTACATCAATTACCGGTACTTTCACCTGCCTCAGACAATCGGCGTCATGATTGCAGGTTTGACGGTGTCCGTCGGGTTCATGGCCGTCGGCTGGTTCGGATGGGACGTTGCGGAACGGGCTGCCACAGTTCTAAAGAAGATCGATTTCAACCGATTCCTTCTCCACGGGGTATTAAGTTTTCTCCTCTTCGCGGGGGCTCTGCAGATAGATGTTGACCGGCTTTTCAGACAGAAACGGTCCATCCTTGCTCTATCTACCTTCGCGGTCCTCCTCTCGACCGGCATTGTTGGTATTGATCTGGTTTGTTTTCTCTCTCCTCAATATTCCCGTTTCATTCGTTTACTGCCTGCTATTCGGTGCCCTTATTTCGCCCTACCGACCCCGTAGCCGTGCTCGCTATCCTTAAGACAGCTCAAGCTCCCGAAGCCCTTCAGACCGAGATGGCGAGTGAATCCCTTTTTAATGATGGCGTTGGTGTTGTCGTATTCATTGTTCTTCTGGAGATTGCGCTCCAGGGAGGGCAGACAGCATCTCACATATTCCTCGTTTTCTTAAAAGAAGCCGTTGGGGGAGTCGCTTTAGGGCTAGCATCGGGATTTGTCGCGTACAGGCTCCTGCTGCACGTCGACAACTGACCCTGGCCCTTGCAATGGGCGGTTAGGCCATGGCTGACGTCATCCACTTTTCCGGTCCTCTCACCGTCGTGATTTCCGGCCTTCTAGTCGGCCATAAGGGGCGGGCTTTTGCCATGAGCGAGATCACCCGGCAGCACCTCGATACATTCTGGGAGCTTTTGGACGAGATTTTAGACGACATTCTCTTTGTGCTCATCGGTTTTGAAATGCTGGTACTGAAACTTTCAGCTCAGGGCGTCCTCGCCGGTGTTGCGGCAATACCGGTGGTCCCGTTGGCTAGATTCGTAAGCGTCGTAGTTCCTACCACTATCGTTCGTCTCTGGGGACCCTTCACTCCGCATTTCATAAAAATACTCACCTAGGGAGGACTGAGAGGGGGTATCGCAGTAGCCCTCGCCCTCTCCCTGCCAGCCGGAACGGAAAAGAATATTTTGCTGTCTGTGACCTATGTAGTGGTGCTCTTCGCTGTCTTGGTTCAGGGTCTCACCATAGAGAAGCTCCTGCGGTACTGGATGGGAAAGAAACCTACGCCGAAAGATGAGGTTAGCTAGGACAACTTTTCTATCAGTATCTTTATGGTTTCGGCCCAGCCGATAGGACCAATTCCACGTGCCCGAATCAAATTTGGCACATCTATTCTGGAGTCACAACTTCCATCCGGTTTCCGGACCACGGCCGGAATATTTACTTTCCTCAGCATGGGTGTGTCGTTTGGGCTGTCCCCGATGCCGATGGTCACGAGATTGGGAAAGACCTCTTTGTAGAGTCCGGCAAGGATCGAGACCGCCTTACCTTTGTCGTTGTCTCCAAGGAGGTGATAAAACGCTCCCTGTGTGACGTTCAATCCCAGTTCGGATATAGACAGGAAGAATTCGTCGAGTCTGTCTTCCGGACCATCAAGGACAAAGGGCTCATCGAATTCTCTCTGCCTTGCCATGAACGCCTCATGTCGGGGCAAGCCGGTCACCTGCGACACCTCTTCAACTGTCATATCCCCGAAGCCTCTCACGAGGAACCCCTTCTCGCGCAAGGCATGAAGGCCCTGTCGCAATTTTTCGTAAGGAGTCCCAAGACGTATCAGATAGTGGCGATCATGTTCTTCCACGAGCGTGTTTTTGAGGGATTTCGTCAAAAGCATATATCCTTTTGGGATGAAAATTCCGCCCCCATTCTCACATATGAACGGATCTGTGTTTCGGAGTAGGGATCGGTAGTGCTCGATTTCAGATCTCGTCTTGCTGGAGCAAATCACGAGAGGGATATGTCGGGCTTCAAGCATCGTCAAAGCGCCGCATGCTTCAGCAAAGGAATACGTTTCGGCATCCAGAAGGGTCCCGTCAAGGTCGGTGAATATTACAATTTGTCCACCAACTCCGAAGTCCTGCCTTCTGGTCGCCTTCACTTTATAGGGATAGTTCATCAGAATCTCCTTACACGTAGCCCTTTTATAGAATATAGCACACCACTTATTGACTTTCAATGTAACTACATATATAATTATAAGTAACCATATTTACCTTATAAAGAGGACACTATGAGGATAGTCGGTATTAAAGAGTTAAAGGAAAAACTGAGCAGTTACATAAACGAGATTCGCTCGGGTACAACGATCGTCATCACGGACCGTGGCGAAGAGATCGCCGTCATCTCTCCTTTGTCTATTGAATACAAACTGATGGCGGCACTCGAAAAATCGGGCAAAGTGCATTGGGCGAGGGGTAAGCCTCGGGGGCTCGAAGACGGGATTATAGTGAGAGGCGAGCCCCTCTCGGTGACTATGCTGGAGGAAAGGGAATGATACTTTATCTCGGCTCAAGCAGCCTTATAAAACTGTATGCGACCGAAGTTCATTCCGAAGAACTCAGGGAATGGGTCAGGGTGGCGGAAATAGTAGCTACAGCGCGCATTGCATACACAGAAGTTACATCAGCCCTAAATATTCGACTTAAGAAAGGTGATGTGTCAACAGATGATTTTGTCCGTGCTTCGGAAAGATTTGCCGAGGATTGGGAGAGTTTTGCCAAAGTTGACTTCGATGACAGGGAAGCAGGAAGGTTTGTGGAACAGTACGGTCTTAGCCGCTTCGGCGCTCTCCATCTGTCTGCGGCAAAGCTTATTCTGGGCTTCTTCGAGAAACAGAGTGTCAGGCCTGGCAAGGAACAAGGATATCAGCCGGGTATCAGCCTTTTCTTCTCTTCTGCCGACCGGTCCCTCTTAAACTCTGCGATTAGAGAAGGGTTAAAGATCTTGCCGTTGGGATAGATCGGCCCCATTTTTGTTCAGGAGGTACGCCATGTCAGATTTTTATCAAACGGGTATTGTTGCAACATTTCATAAGCTGGGAACTCCAAACATTGGGGGAATTGAGTCGCGACTTGTAAAGTACTCGGCTGATAGGCCCATTGCTCTCGTTCTTCCATCCCTCTATAGCGAACTGGAAGGGGAGGCTCTGAGACATATCGTCGAAGAGTTAAGCGAGGTCAAATACATAAAGCAAATTGTGGTGACCCTCGGTCCTGCATCGGAGAAAGAATTCGACGCCGCAAAACAATTCTTTTCCCGCCTTCCCCAGAACGTGAAGATTATATGGAATTCGGGAAAGAGGATGAAAAAGATATATCGAGCCATCGAATCCGAAGAACTGCATACAGGCCACGAAGGAAAGGGCCGGTCTGTATGGATGGCATACGGCTATATCTTGTCTCGCCGGGAGTTCAACGCCGTTGTCCTTCACGACTGTGACATTGTGACCTATGACAGGTCTATGCTCGCCCGCCTATGCTACCCGGTCACGGACCCCAGTCTTGATTATGATTTCTGCAAGGGATTCTATACGAGGGTGACTGACAAAATGCATGGGAGGGTGACGCGGTTGCTCGTGACGCCACTCATACGGGCACTGGAGAAGATCGTCGGGTATCTTCCGCTCCTCGTGTTTTTCGATAGCTTTCGCTATATCCTTGCCGGTGAGTTCGCGATGGACATCAACCTTGCTCGAATAAACCGGATCCCTGGCGACTGGGGCCTTGAGGTGGGCACCTTGGCGGAGGTCTACCGGAATACGTCTGTAAATAGGGTCTGTCAGGTTGATGTTGCTGATAATTATGAACATAAGCATCAACAATTGTCCCCTGAAGACGCGTCAAAAGGGCTTAATAAAATGTGCGTGGACATCTGCAAGTCGATCTTCAGGACGCTAGCCTCAGACGGCGTGGTCTTTTCCAATGGTCTTTTTAAGACCCTTGTTGCCACTTATGCACGGACGGCGCAGGATATGCTCCAGAGATATCAAGACGATGCATCCATAAACGGGCTTATGTTCGATAGACACGAGGAAAGTCTGGCGGTGGAAACCTTTACGGCAGGGGTTAAAAAGGCGTCCGAAATGATAATGAAAGACCCCCTGGGAGAGCCACTTATTGCAAGCTGGGATAGGGTTACCTCGGCCATTCCCGACATCCTCGCGCGAATCAACACGGCAGTGGACGAGGACAATGGGTGAGGGTTTTCACAATACGGACCGGGCGAAAGCCGCCCCTACCGGGCAACCGCTGAGGGAAGCTTAGTCGTCACGGTGATTATTGCAAGGAAAGTTCCCGTTGAGGAATGTTACGCTCCATGAGGCCATCGAACAAAGAGTCCGGCAGGTTCAAACTGCGGATATTCTTGTTGGCGTCCCCAGTTATAATAATGCGGGAACTATCGCTCATGTGGTACGGGCTGTCCAGGCCGGTCTCCGCAAGTATTTCCCGGACATGAGGGCGGTCCTGGTAAATTCGGATGGAGGCTCCACCGACGGTACCACGCAGGTTGTTCAGGATACAACGTTCGATGATTCTCATTCTCTTTTCATATCCTATCAGGAGACTCCCTTTTTCAAAATAACAGCCCCTTACTGCGGCATCCCAGGCAAAGGAAGTGCATTCCGGACTATATTCGAGATCGCCCGTGTCCTGGATGCAAAAGCATGTGCGGTTGTTGACGCGGACCTCAGAAGTATTACGCCCGAGTGGGTGGAGCTTCTTATTAAGCCGGTTCTGCATCAGGGCTTTGACTATGTGGCGCCCCTTTATCAGCGCCACAAGTATGACGGAACCATTACGAATAGCATCATCTACCCTCTGACAAGGGCACTTTACGGCAAGAAGGTGCGGCAACCCATCGGGGGTGATTTTGGATTTTCCGGCGTCCTCGCGCAGTTCTATCTCACCAAAGACGTGTGGGAAACCGATGTAGCGAGATACGGGATCGACATATGGATGACCACCACTGCCATCGCGAACGGCTTCACTCTGGGACAGGCCTACCTTGGCGCAAAAATCCATGACCCAAAGGACCCTGGCTCGGATTTGAGCGACATGCTCTACCAAGTTGTCGGTGCGACTTTTGATCTCATGGAGACGTATGCCGATAAATGGAGTCTGGTGAATGGATCGGAGGGGGTGTCCACCTTTGGATTTCGGTATGGCGTCGGTCTGGAACCCGTTTCTGTAAATGTCGAGCGGATGCTGGAGCGTTTCAGGTTTGGCGTGAATGAACTCCTGCCCCTCTGGGAACTCTTCTTGTCCTCGCGCTCTCTTGACCGCCTTCAAAGCCTTGTCGGGATATCGAAAGAAGCTTTCCATTTGTCCGATGAGCTATGGGTGGAAATCGTCTACGGTTTTGCCCTCGCGTTTCATAGAAGGCTGATCAACACGCAGCATCTTCTGAGGTCTCTCACTCCTCTCTACATTGGAAAGACCGCATCGTTCGTTCTGGAAACGTGGGAAAACGGACCGGATGAAGTGGAGAGAAAAATCGAGATTCTTTGCCAATGTTTCGAGGAGCAAAAAAATTCCTTCATGAAGGGTTGGATGGAAGGAGGTAGCCGATGAATATTCTTCGCAGTGTCCTGGTTGAACCCCTTGGACGTAGCCTGGAGAGCTTCCAGAGGCTGTTACCGGGCTTCTTTTCGTCAATTATGTTGGTTGTGTGTGGCGTTGCGCTTAGTCTGATTCTGAAATATCTTTGCCTACGTGTCTTCAGAGTTACCAGGATTGACAAGCTCGCTCAAAGGCTCGGTACAGTGGAGGCTTTGGGCAGGATTGGAATTAGAAGTTCCCTGTCACTCTTTCTGTCCAAATTGGCGCAGTGGATTGTAATCCTCACCTTCCTGATTGTCTCGTTGCAGAATCTTAAGATACCCACCGTGGGGCGGCTTGTCGAGCAGTTCTTTCTTTATCTACCCAATGTCTTTGTCGCGGCCTTTGTTTTGATCATGGGTTACATTTTGAGTAATTTTCTTGCGAGAACAGCCCTGATCGCTCTGGTAAACGCAGGAATCAGAGATGCACGTCTCGCCGCAAGGTTCGTCAGATTCATCGTTTTCATGCTCTGTGCAACCATGGCCTTGGAGCAGCTCGGAATCGGAAGAGATACCGTTATAGTGGCTTTTGCAATTACCTTCGGCGGTGTAGTGTTAGCCTTTGCCATAGCCTTCGGGTTTGCAGGGAGAGATATGGCCAGGAGGTATCTTGAAAAGAGGGAAAAGAATGATAAGGACAGAGACGAGATTAACCATCTCTAAAGGGATTATCTTTGCTTGGTGTAGATGTCAGCTAGAAAGTGTACCAAATTATGGCAATGTAAAAGTGTACCACCCGTGTATGCCATAACGTACATCATGCCCCTTGAGTGCTCAGGGTAACATTAGGGACGTCCATTAAACTATCAAATCAGCTCTGCTATAGCCGTTCTGTCCCTGATGGTTTCCCCCCCTATCCCTCCGTGCCAATATAAGTGAGACACTTCCCACCCAATAGTTTAGACTCTTGGGGGCGGGAAGGAAAGAACGATCGTGGAAGAAAAGAAATCAGTCATGGCATCACCAAGGGTAGTCCCCGATCCGGAAGTACCGGAAAAGGCAGTTCGCCGGAAATTCACCGCGGCGTACAAGCTCCGTATCCTCAAGGAGGTGGAGAACTGTACCGGGAAGGGTGAGATAGGGGCGCTTCTGCGCAGAGAGGGACTTTATTCATCGAGCCTCACCTCATGGCGGCGTCAGGTTCACCAGGGCCTCATCCCGAAAAAGAGAGGACCCGTCACACAAAAGCCTGATCCCCTTATCCGTCGCACCATCGAACTGGAAAAGGAGAACACGAGGCTCACCCATAAACTGAAACAGGCGGAGCTCATTATCGAGGTCCAAAAAAAAGTGGCCGAGCTGCTCAAGGGGTCGAGCGAGGAGAAGTCATGAACATCACGCAATCGCTTGCCCATGAAGTGGGTATCCGCCCTGCCTGCAACGCCCTCGACGTATCCCGTGCGGGCTTTTACCGGTGGCAGCATCCGAAAGAGAAGGAACCTTTGAACCGTCTCTCTCCCTTGGCCCTCTCCTTCGGGGAACGGAACGATGTACTTGATATCCTTCATTCGGACCGCTTCATCGATAAAGCACCCCGGGAAATCTACGCGGCCCTCCTGGACGAGAAGAGCTATCTCTGTTCAGTGCGCACCATGTACCGGATCCTTGAAGAAGAAGGTGAGCTGAAAGAAAGGAGGAGGCAGGTCTCCCGTCCCCGGTACGCAAAACCGGAGATCCTCGCGAAGGCGCCCAACGAGGCGTGGAGCTGGGATATCACGAAGCTCAAGGGTTCCGTAAAATGGACCTACTACTACCTCTATGTGATCCTCGACATCTACAGCCGCTATGTGGTGGGGTGGATGGTGGCCCACAGGGAACTTGCCGCCCTTGCTCGCAAACTGATCGCGGAGACCTGCGAGAAGCAAATGATAGAGCCCGGTAAGCTCCTGATCCATGCGGACAGGGGGTCGAGTATGACGTCGAAACCCGTCGCCCTGCTCATGGCCGATCTCGGGGTCACCAAGAGCCATTCGAGGCCTTCGGTCAGTAATGACAACCCCTATTCCGAATCTCAGTTCAAGACCATGAAGTACCGGCCCGAGTTCCCTCAAAGGTTCGGCTCCATTGAGGATGCCCGGGCCTTTTGCCAGACATTCTTCCCCTGGTACAATACCGAGCATTACCATTCGGGGATAGGTCTTCTCACCCCCGAGGACGTCCATTATGGAAGAGCGTTGAGGATCATTGAAGGTCGTACGGACGTACTGCGGGCTGCGTATGAAAAACATCCGGAACGGTTCAAGGGGAGGATGCCGAAACCGGCGTCACTGCCTGACGCCGTCTGGATCAATAAGCCATTATCAACGAGCGATGGCGGGGTACACTAAATATCTGATGGAAGTGTCTCATTTTCATTGACACGTTCCGATTACCCCAAACTGTTACTTCTGTGCCAACTCATGACACCCATCCCACCATTTCGTCAGATGGTCCGCATAGGGTTTGACCTGTTTTTCTATAACCTCTGCCCGTGATTCGCCTTGGTGGACAAGATGGAATCTCGAGTACTTTAGCCTCGTCATTCGCTTAAAAAGGATGTCCTGTTGGTTTCTCAAATTACGGGCCAGATCGATATTCTTCCCCGCCCGGGATAGCCCCACCAGTGTCCATGCGTAGGCTTCGACAAGGCTCTCTTGGTCCGTTCGGGCCTCTGTCAGGTGTCGTGCTAACTGTAGTATCGCAAATATATTGCCGTTCATCGCTGCGTTGACATACCAGTATTCCGCCTGCTTAGGATCCCGCTCAACTGCTCCTCCCTGTTTATAAAGGTCGCCCAATTCTTTCTGGGCGTCAGGCAGGCCTTCTGCGGCCGCTTTTCTCAATAAACGGATGCGTTCCTCGATAGTGTTGCGCTGCGAACGCTTCAGGTCGATATACATCGTGTAGTGGGCCTTAGCATTGCCGTATTCGGCGCTTTTGGCGAACCAGTGTTTGGCCTCTACATCGTCCCGACAAGTAAAGACACCAACATGCTTCCCCGTCTCCGGTTTGAGCCTTTGGGGTGAGTTGCTTTACGAGTCCCCTATCGAGAGATGACTTGTAGATTCCAACTACACCTCCTAAACGGAGGAGTGCAATGAACACAATCACTAGTGTAGTGTCTCAGTAACGCCTTTACAGCGATTCACTTTTTCAAGTATCTCCTCGGCCTTCCTGGTCCATACGAAGGGTTTGGGGTCTTCGTTGTTGCAGCGAATATATTCTTCGATGGCGGTCACCAGTTCCTGAACGCTTTTGAAGATGCCGCGACGAATTCTCTTTCGTGTGATCTCCCCGAACCAGCGCTCCACCAGGTTAAGCCACGACGAGCTTGTGGGTGTAAAGTGGGGAACGAAACGGGGGTGTTTTTCGAGCCATGCTTTCACATTGGGGTGGGTATGAGTTCCGTAGTTGTCGAGAATCATATGGACATCGAGGCCCTTTGGCACCTGACGGTCTATGGTACGCAGGAACTTAAGAAATTCGGTATTTCTGTGGCGGGGATAGCAGGAGCCTATGACTTTTCCTTCCAGAACATTGAGGGCGGCAAAAAGACAGGTAGTGCCGTTCCTTTTGTAGTCGTGGGTCATCGTGCCGCAGCGCCCCTTCTTCATCGGTAATCCCGGCTGGGTCCGGTCCAGGGCCTGCACCTGGCTTTTCTCATCCACACAGAGTACCACCGCTTTGTCGGGAGGATTGAGATAGACGCCCACCACATCGGTCAGTTTCTCCACGAACTTCTTGTCTCTGGACAGCTTGAAAGTTTCTACCCGATGGGGCTGTAGTCCATGGGCATCCCAGATGCGCTGCACGGTGGCATGGCTCACGCCCTTCTCCTTTGCCATGGTGCGGGTGGACCACTGAGTAGCATCTTTGGGAGTTGTATGGAGCGTGGCTTCCACGATGGTGCGCACTATCTCCGGGTTAAGGCGCCTTGAACTCGGCCCATGGGGTGCGTCCTCCGACAAACCGGAGGGGCCCTGTTCTCTGAAGCGGCCTACCCACAATATCACCGTAGGGCGGGAGGTATTGAGCCTCTTCGCTATGGCGTTATGGGACATCCCTTCTGCCGCGAGCAGGCAGATGCGGGAGCGTAGAACCACCCTTTGGGGAGTCTTCTTTGCTTTGACCCATGTTTCCAATGTCTTTCTCTGCTCTTCCGTCATGTCTAGCGTACTGGCTGGATTCCACATGCACTATGATAGCATAGCCAAGGGTAATTGTAAAGCTATTAGTGAGCCAGTACACTAGCAAGGCCAGCAACAGGCCTCCGCTCAGTAAAAAAATGTTTCGTCCTTTCACTCTGCCACCTATCGGCTAGGCGGGACGTACCCAACCCATGCCCTATTTTTGGGCAGTCGCTTTTCTTTCATCGAAGACTTCTTTTGCAATGAGAAGGGCGTTCATGGAGAGAACCATGCCGGCGCTTGGAATGATCTGCAGCAGTACTTCAATAATTTCCTTTTCTGAGCAGCCTACATTCAGGGCTGAGTTGATGTGAACTTTCACCTGAAGTGGTGCGGTACCCATGGTTGCCATGCTGGCCAGTGCAATCATTTCTTTTGTCTTCAGGTCTAATCCTGAGCGACTATAGATATCTCCAAAAACAAATTCCACCAGATATTGAGCAAAATCGGGGGATATTTCTTTCATCGTTTCAATTACTCTTGTTCCTATTTCACCTTCCATCTCTGTAATTTTTGCTAATCCTCTCCGGTATCTCTCAGAATCCATTCCATGACCTCCAATATTCTTTTGGTGACCTGCTTCATGTCTACGTCACTATTACCATTTCTGTTCCAGCCGTACAAGACAAAAGGCAGAATTGAGGACATGTTCGGAAAGGAAGGACAGCCCCCTCTGAAACCCTACGGGCCCTCCTTATGGGTAAGGAACAAAAGTACTTGTTCACTTTTCTTCGCCATCCAGGCGTCCCTCCGACCAACAACCAGGCAGAGCAGTCAATCCACTTTCTTGTAATCTTCCGGAAGATCATGTTCGGCACACGCTCGAAAAAAGGATTGAGAACCCACAGCATTCTGCCGAGCCTTGTGCTTACCTCCTTGAGACAGGGACATAAGCCGAGGGAGTTCCTGGAGATACTTCTCACTTCCGACACGAAGACCGCACAGAGGGTCTGTATCGCAATTCAAGTCGATGAGTTGGTCGGAGGTGGAGGACTAAACTGTTGCCCTGTTACATGGTCTCTCCCTTATAGTTTTCCCCACTCCGTTGTGTAGTCCGCCGGTCTAAGATACCGCACTTTCTCAACAAATATCTTTCCCTCAAGTACCTTCTCCAGGGCCTCTTCTCTTAGAATTCGTTTCCCACGGAACTGATCCGAGAGGTCCTTTAGAAACATGAGATTGTCCGGCAAGATGTCTTTGTAGGGTTGAATCCCCCGCTCCCTTACGTGAATGTGTTGCAGATAGCCGCCTAGTATGCGGTAGATTACATATGTGTCATCCCACTCGCTTTTGTCATTTCCCCATGAGACCCATTCGTCGAAGGGAATTGGCATCTGACCAATAACGCCAATGACATTTTCGGAAGTGGGCGATTCCTTATTCCATGGAAATGGGGCGATGAGAACTATGTCGCCGATTGCAAATTTTGCGGCGTAGTTATGTGGATCAGGAGAAACGGACCCATCCCTCGTGTTCTCACAGTAACCATCTTGTTCACAAGCAGTAAAGCAATGGATCAGTCTTGCTTTTCTATCGAATGTCCAGATGCGCTCGTCGTCCCAGGGAGATGTATCGTTAATGCCATAAGAGATTATTTCACTCAGGAAGATGTCATTGTCCTCGATACTGACCCCCGATGTCAATAGTGGACACCAATAATGTCTCTCACGCCGCCCTTTTCTGGGCATAGTATCTTCTTGCGTATGCCGCAGGAGATAAATAGTCGAGCCGTTTCTGGCGCCTCTCCCGGTTATAGAAGACTTCTATATACTCGGTAATCTCCCCGGTCGCCTCATCCCTCGTATGGTAATTACGGTGATGGATAAGCTCATTTTTCAACGTACCCCAGAAGCTTTCCATGGGCGCGTTGTCGTAGCAGTTGCCCCTTCTGCTCATTGAAGCTTTCATGCCGAACTGCAGGAGTAGTCTCTGATATTCAGTAGAGCAGTACTGGCTTCCCCGATCCGAGTGGTGGATCAGGCCTTTCGGTGGCTTTCTTACTGCCACTGCTCTTATGAGAGACCTAAGCACAAGCTCCCTGGTCATTCTCGCCCCCAGGGCGTAGCCCACGATCTCCCCGGTAAAAAGGTCCTTGTGGGCGGCACAGTAGAGCCAGCCCTCATCGGTAGGGATGTAGGTGATATCGCTGACCCACACCTCGTCGGGAGCCTCCACGGTAAAATCCTGATCAAGGATGTTCTCCGCCACGGGGAGCGAATGATTCGAGTCTGTGGTGGTTTTGTACTTCTTCACTTGTTTACACCGTATACCGAGCCTCTTCCTTATCCGTCTGATCCTTGAGATGCCCACCTTTACGCCATGCCCGGCAAGATCCTTTTGCAGTCTCTCGGGACCGCAGGTCTTCCGGGTTCTTTTGTGAGCAGCTTTTATCTCTATCTCCAGCCGTTCTTCCTCCTGGGCGCGTCGCGAAAGCGGGCGGTTAAACCATGCATAGTAACCGCTTCGAGATACTTCGAGTACCTGACAGAGAAGGGCAAGGGGATATTTGAGTCGCAGGATTTTCACGATCGCGTACCTTTGAGCGACTCTCTGGCAAAGTACGCGGTCGCGTTTTTTAAAATATCGCGCTCCATCTTGAGCTCAGCTATCTCACGCTTCAGGCGGGCCACTTCCATGTCCTGGTCCGTCGCCTGACCTCGCGTTACCACAAGGCCGCCCCTTTTTGCCTGGGCTACCCACCGAGCGAGGGTTGACTTCGCAAGTGACAGTCTTCTGCCTACCTCAGGTATGCCGAGACCGCCCTCCGTCACCATTCTTACCGCTTCCTCTTTGAACTCTTTTGTAAACACTCCTCTGGGAATCTTTGCCACTCGGACACCTCCGTTATGTATCCATATTGTACCGCATATGGTGTCCACTATATCCATCCTAACTCATACTGATCAGTCTGATAAAATCGTAGGCAGAATCATACGAGTCAAAGACCCCTTCTTCGTAATAGCTCCTTCCACCTGTCTCGTATGATACATACTTTCTTGCAATGAATGCTTTGCTCATTCTTCTGTACCTCCGTTCGCTACAGACTACTTAGTGGAGTCACGTTTCTGTTTAGACTTCGGCTCAAGCTGCAGAAGCACATCTTGTACGGTCCGCGCTATTGCCGCGGCCATTTCCTGAGTCGCGAAGCCCGATGCACGGTAGGCCCGGCCAAGCAACACTTTTTCGCTTTTTATTTCGTACAGGAAGACTTCTATCCTTGTCCCATCCCCGGCCACAGAATACCGGCCGAAAACAAGATAATGTATTCGGCTTGGGCCCCAGTACCCTCTGACAGGTAAGGGTCGGTCATTCCCGGTCCGGACAAACCCTCTACTGGAAAGAGTTTCTAATTGTTCGCCCTCAGGACAATAGAACGCATAGTCAAAAACGCGACTCTTTTCAAGACTGGAGATTATTTGTCGCCTTATATCCATACTTTCGTGGCCGCCATCTGCCTCTTCGAAGGGGAACAAGGCAATTGAGACAAAAAGATCCTGGACGTCTAACGGATGCTTCCATATATGCTCTCGCGCAGACACAGAACTTGCGACGACAAGTATGGCAAGAATGGCAATTACCAATCCGGCAGAAAGACAAAGCATAGGCGTTCCTCTAATAATACCTCCTTTCAGACCGGGTTTGGAGTAACAGGGCGTTAATGAGTAACCTCTTTCTTTATTTTGAATGTCCCAGCAGGATAAAACGCGACAGCGCCTTCCAGGGAGCATGATTTTTGGAGTTCCCTTATATAAGATTCCAAGGGGAGATCGGAGACTTTGTAACGGAAACCATAGAAGATGGTATTGCCCGATATGTCCCTCCAGTAGTCCATCCAAGGATGAGTTTCCCACGACATTCCGCCAGGCGTAATTTCATGACTCGGTTTTTGTCCTCGATTAACGGGATCATCTGTCAATCGTTGCCAACCCCTCGACTTCATTACATCAGTCATCTGATTTATCATATTATTCGGCGGATAACACGTTGCTATATTATACGAGGCCTGATAGGTATTCGCGTCGCGGGTGTAACGAAGATTCTGAGCCCCTTGAGGTACCCAGATGCTGTTTTGCACGTATTCAGGCCAACCATGATGACTCTGTTGCGCGTTACAACTGCTGCATATTAGCAATAAGAGAATGGAGATAACAACTCTTATTCCGTTACTATTCCTCACATTACCTCCTCGTGGGGGTGACAATAGGCGATGACCTCGATCATAGAGACCCAATATGATTCGTCTATCTGGCCGGACGACCGGCCGGTTACAGAAGACGATGCGCATCCATTTGCGAGTGCCACCAGGCACAGCAGCAAAGCACCGTAAGTAAGGCCTCTCATCACAACCTCCTTTTCCCCATTATCGACCCCTGTAAAGTTTGCACGAGGTTCCGTTTGTATTCAAACGAACTACCGTATCTTTAGTGACAATGTACTCAGGTCTATACCCTGATGTCCCCCTGGAGATACGGCGAAGAGTGTTACGGAGTTTTAGTCCTGTTGATTTCGACTACCCTGTCATCATTGTCGTAGGTTATGGAGACATAGTGGGTGCTTCCCGAAAGGCCTTCCACGGGGGTGCCTATGAACTCCCACAGTCCGAGGGTGAATATGTCCATGACGACATGGAACACGGCCCTGCCCGGGCTCGGCTCGTTTCCCGTTTCATATTTATAGATGCAGAGCAGTTGACCGTTGGGCAGAGACGTGGTTTTGATGGGAGCGGAGCCTATATTAAGCTCAACCTCCCCCTTCTTCACCTTCTCCTTCACGCCCCCCAGATTGGGGTCGGGTTTCCCTGATATTGCCATGCCCACGGAGCATCCATAGAGACTTCCCAGAATGAGGCAGCACAGCAACATCTTTTTCATCACGGGCGCACCGGTCTTTCCTTATCCAAGAGTGTGAGATTACAGACAAACATACCACAGAAGGCGCGTATCCCTCTATGGATTTCCGCTAAGGGCCGCCGGGGGCCGGCGACGGAAACCGCTACCCTACCCACACCGTCCTGTTCCCTATGCCCGTAGTCATGAGGGTCTGCATAAGACGAATACCTGCGAATTCCGTATACATATCATAGACTTCGTCAAGCAAATCAACAGCGTCCCCCTCCATGACGGACGGATCGAAGGCGCTGTCCGCGGGAATCCCCTGCTCTCCGAACTTCTCGTACGCCTCATAGAGCTTCGGCACGACGGGCCCGTATTCCCGGACCTCGATGGGGTCGTCGAAAAGAAGTTCGCCATAGAGATCGAGGTGAAACGCCTGGGCATCGCAGACCATTCTCTGGAGCTTGAGGTTCGATAACAACTCTTTGCCTTCCTCCTGCGCCTTGAAAAGGAAATAATCGGCAACCTGGGAAGCGGTATATTTTGACATAATTGTGTCCGGTCCTCCTGTTTTGTGTAATGGGGTATATTTGACTTGCGTGCTAGGTTTTAACACGGCCGGAGAGGCTTGTCAAGGTGCCATATATAATTGAAATGATTACACAAACAGTGCACAACCCGGCCCATACCCCATGGGCGGCCCTCCATGGGGTATAAGGGGCCATGGCTGAAAGGAATTACTTAACTAGAATCGCTTTTGTCCGATAAATAGAATTGACCATCATGAACAGAAGGCGGGTGTTGAAGGGGGGGCGGGATTAAGGACCGGACCACACGAACACGGGCCATAGTTCCTTGATGATCGGATACTTCTGCTGATAGTCAATCACATTGGAGTGTATACAGTGGAAGATGGGAATAAGACAGGGAACAAACGCGCCTTCCGGCACCTTCCAGAAGACTCCGTGGAAAACCTTGAAGAGCGAAGACAGATGGAAGAAGGCCCGGAAGATAGGGAGGAATCCCTCCTGGCCCTTATCAACGCAACCCAGGAATCCCTCATGCTCATCGACAGGGAAGGCACCGTGCTCAGGGTCAACGAAATCGGAGCCCGAAGGCTGGGCATGAATCCGGAAGATCTCACCGGCGCCTGCCTCTACGACCACCTGCCGGAAGATGTATGGAGGGTGAGAAAGGGGCAGTTCGACACGGTGATCGCTACCGGGACCTTGGTCCGCTTCGTGGACCACAGGGCGGGCAGGTTCTACGAAACCTATGCCTATCCCGTATCCAATCGTGAAGGTCGGGCGACAAGGCTGGCCATCTTCGCATGCGATGTTACGGACCGCATAATCTCGGACCGGATGGTGAAAGAAAGCGAGCGGAAATACAGGGAGTTCGTTGACCTCCTGCCCCAGACCGTCTCCGAATTCGGCCTCGACGGCACCTATACCTTCGTCAACCTCAAGGGATATGAAGCCTTCGGCTACTCGAAGGATGACCTCAATAAGGGCGTAACCATCTTCGATACCCTCGCCCCTGAAGACCACGAGAAAGCCCGGACCAATATGGCGAGGCGATTGCGAGGGGAGGTATTCGGGTCCACTGAATACACCATGATGAGGAAGAACGGTACCACATTCCCCGCTCTCATCCATACCAGTCCCGTTATGAGAGAGACGAAAGCCGTGGGCATGAGAACCGTGGTGGTCGATATCACGGAACAGCGCCGGGCCGAGGAGGCGCTGAAAGAAAGTGAAGAGAGGTACCGCAGTATTTTCGAGAATGCGGTTCTGGGCATCTTCCAGTCTTCTCCCGATGGACGCCTCATAAGGGTGAACGCGGCTTTCGCGGCCATGCACGGCTACGCAAGCCCCGAAGAGATGATCGCGGCCACCACCGATATTGCGGAACAGCATTACGTGGAACCGGAGGAACGGACGAGATTTCAGAGGCTTCTTCAGGAACAGGGCATCGTCAAGTTCTTCGAGGCCCAATTCTTCCGCGCCGACGGAAGCAAGGTATGGCTCCTCATGAATGCCCGGGCTGTAGCCGGTCCGGATGGGAATATGCTCTATTATGAGGGCACCAGCGAGGAAATCACGGATCGCAGGGAAGGGGAGAGCGCCCTGAGGGAAAGCGAGGAGCGCTATCGCACGGTAATCGAGAATTCCAATGACGGCATCGCCATATTGAGCGGGGAAAACCATGTCTATGTAAACGGAAAATTCGTCGCCATCTTCGGATATGACGGGCCCGGGGACTTCATCGGCAAACCCATCTCCATAGCGTGTCATCCCGACGACCTTGAAAGGGTAATGGAGAATAATATGCGGAGGCAAAGGGGAGAAGACCTTCCTTCGCGATATGAATTCAAGGGCATAAGGAAAGATGGCGTTTCCATCTATGTGGAGGTCTCCGTTGCAAGGACAACCCATTCGGGACGTCCCGTATCCCTGGTCTTTCTGAGGGACGTTACGGAACGGAAGAACCTCGAATCCCAGGTCCGTCAGGCTCACAAGATGGAGGCCATCGGGCAGCTTGCGGGGGGCATCGCCCACGATTTCAACAACATCCTCACCGCCCTCATCGGCTTCGGCAGCCTTCTTCAGATGAAGATGGAAGAGAGTCACCCCCTGAGGTTCTATGTGAATCAGATTCTCGCAACCTCCCAGAAAGCGGCGAACCTTACCCAGAGCCTGCTTGCATTCAGCAGGAAGCAGGCCATCGAGCTCAGGCCACACAACGTAAACACGATCATTGCAAATATCGAGAACCTTCTGAGGAGACTGCTCAGTGAAGATATCGACCTCAATATCAACCTCACCGCGAACCCCGTCACGATTATGGCGGACATCACCCAGGTGGAACAGGTCGTCCTTAATCTCGTCACCAATGCGCGGGACGCTATGCCGAAGGGAGGGAAGCTTCTCATAGAGACATCCCCGGTCGTGCTGGACCAGGAGTTCAGGCGGGCATACCAGTTCGGCAAGCCCGGTTCGTACGTGCTCATCTCGGTAAGAGATACGGGGAGCGGTATGGACGAGAAGACAATAGAAAAGATCTTCGAGCCCTTTTTTACCACAAAAGACGTGGGAAGGGGAACAGGCCTCGGCCTCTCCATAGTATACGGGATCGTCAAACAGCATAACGGTTACATCACCGTCTCCAGCGAGCCCGGCTCGGGGACGACATTCCTCGTATATCTCCCCCTCACCAGGACCGGCACAACGGAGGCCGGGATCGTCCACGCCGATACAAGGGGCGGCAAGGAAACGGTCCTGGTCGCGGAAGACAACGAGGAAGCGCGCCATCTCGTGAAAGAGATCCTTTCGCAATCCGGGTATACCGTCATAGAGGCCGTTGACGGCGAGGATGCGATCCAGGCATTCACACGGCATAAGGAGACGGTTTCCCTCCTCCTTCTCGACGTGGTCATGCCCAAAAAGAACGGCAAGGAGGTGTACGAGGCGATAGAAAAGATGAGGCCCGGCATAAAGACCATCTTCATGAGTGGTTACACGGGCGACGTGGTCCTTGAAAAGGGGATTCAGGACAAGACGGTCGAATTTGTCGCAAAGCCCACCCCTATAGGAGAATTGTTGCTGAAGGTAAGACATGTGCTCGACAGCCGCTGAAAAGATGTGAAGATACAGGTAAATAGAGGTCTCTGGCCATACTTTTCAACATAATTTGTTGATAAGTTGTGGAGAAGTTGTGGAGCATGGAGCCTAACTTTCTGATTTTACGGGAAAGAGCGCCTTTTGCTCTATCATGCAGCAAACTTGCGATGCCTGTTATTTCAGTTGGTTACGAGTCCCTCGCCCGCGCCGCTTCATTGAAGGAATTTCCCTCTCCATGTATTGGGCCACGAGAATTATCCCGTCGTAAGGATTTCCCGAAGACCCCGCCGCACTTGATTTTTTTGTGCCCCTCTTTTAATATTATGAGAACGGTGTGTCCGGCCCACTCTGAAGACCCCCGTTACCATCGACCGACAAGGAGATAAAACAGATGAAGCCTCTGGGAGAACTGACAAAAGAAGCACGCACGGACACCATACCTGAGTTCCTCGAATTCGTGTCATCCTGGGCGAAACAGGCAGGTTACAGCGAAAAGCGGGTCAAGGAAATAGGGTCCGCGGTGACGGAGGCCCTCACGAATATCGCGGAGTTCATTTGCAGAGAAGGGGGTCAGTCCGTGACCATGCAGTGCGGCGACGACAAGGGAAGAAGGTTCGTCATCGAAATTTTTGACTCCGGAAAGCCCTTCAATATGCTTTTGGAGGCCGACCCGTTCCTTTCCGGCAATGATCCCTCGGAGAAAAGACCCTCCGTCCGTTTCATGAAGAAGATCGGAGACGTGGAATACAAACGGTTCGAAGGCAAAAACCGCATCGTAATCACCACATATCCCGAGTTCAACCTCGTGAAAAACGACTCGCCCGGCTAGTCCCTGCCTTCTTGCGAAAGAGGCATTCCTGGATCATCCGCAAGGCGACTCCCCTTTAATGCTGGAAAACCGTTACAGTTTATGGCATCTTAAGGAACGAGGCAGCAGAAATTTGCCTGGCTGCGGGCCTCAGGATATCCATGCGAATCATACTGAAAAGTTTCAAGGACTTCTGGCGCGATGACGGGCCCATGCTCGCAGGCGCCGTATCGTGCTTCTTCATGCTCGCCTTCGTTCCCTTCATTCTCCTCATGGTCTCCCTTCTCGGGTACGTGCTCGGCGAATATGGCGAGCTGCACTCCTTTCTCCTGAGGCTCCTTACCGACCTCTTTCCGAGCGTCACCCACCAGATCACCCGCGAGGTGGCGAGCGTCATCGGCAACAAGCAGATCGGACTCGTAACCCTGGCCGTGTACGCCTTCTTCTCCCTGGAGCTGTTCTTCTCCCTTGAGACGGCAGTGCGGGTGATGTTCGAGGTGAAGACGAAGCGCTCCCTCGTAAAATCCCTGGCCCTCTCCCTCGTTACCGTAACCCTCCTTCTCTCCTTCACCCTTGCCTCCTTCGCCGCCGCATGGCTTCTCCATACACTCGAAAGCCTTTCCGGCTTCTTTCCCGGTCTCAAGTTCGGGTGGGTCACCAGCCTGTTTACCGGCTTCATTGCGCCCATGTTCGTCGTGTTCCTGGTCTCGACCCTTCTCTACCTCGTCCTTCCTTCGCGGAGGGTTTTGACCCATGCCCTGCTCGGGGGCCTGTTCACCACGGTCCTCCTTGAAGCGGCAAAATTTCTGTTCACCTTCTATATTGCCTGGAGGGTCCTCCGCCTCGGCGCGGTGTACGGGTCCCTCACGGCAATCGTGGTTTTCCTCCTCTGGATCTTCTACGCGTCCTCCATTTTTCTCATCGGTGCAAAACTGGTGTACAATATGGGTGCGGTGAGGCGGGGTCGCGTTGCATAGCCCTTGCGGACGGGCTCCCTCGAGACTTCGACCGGTCCCTTTTTTGAATGTCCGTTGTTTTTAGGGTATTATACAGTAATGATTGCACGACAGCTAAATGGAAAAGGAAGGAGAGAGCTATGAAGGCGAGTCCTGAAGTCGAGAAAGCGGTGCTGGCGACCTTGATCGAATCCTGGGACGCATACAGGAGGCGGGAGGTAGACCAGGTGCTCTCCTGTTACACGTCCGACCCCGACCTCGTGGCCATCGGCACAGGGTCCGACGAAAGGTTCCAGGGTCCGGAAAGCCTGAGGGCGGGTCTTCTCCATGATTTTTCACAAGGGCACGAAACCGCGCTCAAGATCACGTGGTCCTCGGTCTCCGCAGCGGGAAACGTGGCGTGGGTTGCGGCGGATTGTATCGCCGAAGTGGAAATGGAGTGCCGCACCGTGCGTGTCGCCGGACGCCTCTCCGCCGTGCTCGAACAGAGGGGAGAGAACTGGTACATCATGCAGACCCACTTCTCCCTTCCCGCGGGGAGCGCGCACGCCTCACAAAACGCACCGTGCTCAGGAAGCCGGTAGAGGACACGTTTCTCAGAAATGATGGCGGGATTTGTCCGCCTGTCTCGGGCTGATACGCCGCCAGGCGCTCGTCTGCCAGTTGTCCCTGCGGCCCGCGGCCGGCGCCCATGGCGGCAGAGGGAGACAGAAATAATCGGACAGGGAGTGGATGTAGGGCTCATACATGACGCGCAACTCCTTAAGCTTCTCTTCGAAACCCCCGTCATCTGCCCCGCCGATATAGGGAGGGCGGGAAAGAATCTCCGTCAAGTGGGCGAGGTCCTTTGGGGGCAGACGCTCTGCGTGAAGGGTCCTCGGCGGCAGGCTGAAGACGATCGCGAGGTCCACCACCGCATGCCTCGCCATGGCAAAGGTCAACTCGGCCTGGTTCGCGCAGTGTTTCTCAAAGCTCGCCACGAGCAAGGCGCTTGTATCGAGGACCACGGTCAAAGCGGACAACCACGACTGGTTGTCGTGCTGGGAGCGGAAATAGGCGAGCACGGGATAGGAAAGATGGCTTTCAAGGAGCTCCGCGGCCCAGCGTTCCCAGCTTAGGAGAAGCTCCCTCAAGTCTTCCGTGCCCCTCCCCCGGGCATGGCGGATCAACATTTCGGCGGCCGTCGGAGGGGAGCCCGCACGGGCGTCAAACATGGATATACTCGTTTCACGACTCGCGAAGGATTGGTTCAGCACCGGGAGATAGCTGATGATCAGGGCCAGAAAACCGAAACCCAGCCCCGCCTCCATGACGGTGAGTACCCTCCCCGCAATGCCGTGAGGGGTAACGTCGCCGAGGCCGAGGGTAAAAAAGGTGGTACCGCTATAGTAGATGTTTATAATGATGCCCGCCACACCGTCCCCCGGGCGAGAAGCTGAGTTGAAGGCCCAGTGAAGCAGTCCGAAGCCGAATATGAGGGACACTGCCCAGATCATCATGAGGAAAAGGAGTGACAGAGGGCCGTAGATGCCGAGATAGGTCTGGGTCTTCCTTGGCGCCACGAGCCTGTCCACGAGTCCGACCCAACAGAGCCATGTGGTCCGGTAGAAGATCCGGGTAAGGCGCATCCTCCTGGTCACGCGCCTCGGCGACACCATCGTTTCGAAACCGTCCCAGAGCACGAAAGCAATGATCATGATGCCGGCAACAACGGCCGTTATATCGATAGACCCCTCCCTTGGGGGCGCTCGCCCCAAGGACAATGTATGATGCCCCCTGTGTTTTGTCAACTTCCGGCATCGGGCCCCGGTCCTCCGGCGCTCATGCGCCTTAAGCAGGCCCCCGCCGGTAGGAGGACCCGTCCTTGACATGCCTTTTTCAGGGCTTATATTGTGAGAGGTAAAAACGCGGGACAGGAGAGAGTTATGAGACTCTATTGGTTGGTGGGTTTTATCGTCTCCGCGGCCCTTATGCATGTTGCGGGGCCGGATACGGCAGACGGGGCAGGTGAGGTCGCGGCGCGTCAAGCCCTTGAAAAGGCGACCTTCGCAGGGGGGTGTTTCTGGTGCATGGAACCCGCCTTCGATCACCTGGAAGGCGTAGTATCGGTCACCCCCGGTTATACGGGAGGGACGAAGAAGAACCCCACCTATGAGGAGGTCTCTTCGGGCGGAACGGGTCATGCGGAATCCGTGCAGATCGTTTATGACCCTTCGAAGATACGCTATACCGCATTACTCGACGTATTCTGGCACAACGTGGACCCTCTGACCGCGGACAGGCAGTTCTGCGACGTGGGAAACCAGTACAGGTCCGCCATATTCACCCATAATGAAGGACAGAGAAAGTCTGCCGAGGAGTCCCTGAAAGCCCTGGAGACATCGGACCGCTTCAAGGGGAAGACCATCTACACGCAGATCAGGCCTGCCTCCGAGTTCTACCCGGCGGAGGAATACCATCAGAAATACTACAAGAAGAACCCTTTGCGATACAATTACTATCGCTTCAGTTGCGGCAGGGACGAGCGCCTGAAGGAAGTCTGGGGCAAAGCCCCCCACTAGACTCCCGTCCGGGCACCCCATAGGGCCGACCCGTACCGCGCTGCCGCAAAACTTGCGCGGCTCCGGCATAGTTCCGCCCCGGGGCTAAGAGGGACTACCTGCGAATGGCGCTTCGCTTCGGACTTTCAGGAATGATGGGAAGATGACAGGAGAAAAACGGACAACCTGAGGGTGACTGCCCTGACCTTTTATATAAAAAGGGGACCAGAAACCTGCGTCCCCTTTTCTCGGTCTCGCGAAAGTTAGATTTTTACTACGTTTGCCGCGCTCGGACCTTTCGGGCCGCTCACTACGTCGAAGTTGACCTGGTCGCCCTCAGACAGGGTCTTGAAACCCGTGCTCTTAATGGCTGAAAAATGTACGAATACATCCCCACCGTCTTCCTTCGTGATAAAACCGAAACCTTTTGATTCGTTGAACCACTTTACAGTTCCTTTGGCCATAAAAGTGATGCCTCCTTTGAAGGGGTATTAGGAGTACGGAACTGTGTTTTTGAAGTATGACAAAAAGTGAATTTTGTTAACTACCAAGAACGACTTCCGAAACTTCCATTTCTATTATCCCACCTGTTTTTCAAAAAAGCAAGATAAATTTTGTCGTTTTTTTTATTACAATTATTCGCGAATAGTCATGTCGGAAAGGTCGGCGAGAGGGGATTTCGGCTCGCTCCACCACTCCCTTTCAGCGGCGCTATAGTGGTAGACCGGCATCTCCACGAGCCGGGATATATGCCGCGCCAGGACACTGCGGTGGCACTTCGCGGGGTCTTTTTCATAACAGAAAAGCGCCGTGGGCGCACTGCTGCAGATTACCGCGGCCTTGGTGACCGTTCGGTGCGCCTGCGACAGGACTTCACTCTCGTAAGCCTGCCAGAGGGCCGACCTGTCTTTGCCCCTGCGCAGGAGCGGAGGGAGCCCCAGTTCCGGGAAATGCACGTACCTGATGCCCAGGTCTTCGCACCTGAGCTTCAGTTCGCCGGCCGCGAACCCGTACACGGGCGAGAAAGGACTCCGGCGCACATCTATGACATTCGCAAGCTGGTTGCCGAGAAAACTGTCGAGTGCGGCATCTATGGAGACCCCTTCATAGCCGAAGGTGTAGACCGAGGGTCTGGCCGCGTCTTGAAGCCGGTCCATCTGCAGAGCGGTTACCGGCCTGAGCCTCGACGCATACCACGGAAACCTTACAGAGATATGATCGAGTATTTCCTCCTGCGGCTTCCTTCCATGCCTTTTAAGGACCCGGTGGATCGGCCCCGTTATGTCCGGCGGCAAAGGCGGCCACGAATAGAGGTCTTCTGTTTCCTCGCCCACTACGTCCTGTTTTTCGAACCGTATCAGGGCCATCTTTTCCAGGTCGCCCAGTTCCTTGCGGAGAAGAAAGGAAAAGGGGCCTAATTTGTAGGGAAAGAAATCATAGAAACTGTCGGAGAGCCTCAGGTGCTCCTCCTCTCTCAGAAGGAACAGCCAATCGACCAGGTGCAGGTACGGAGCCCTCCTCTCCGGGGTTCTTTCAAGGATGGAAAGGACCACCTTCTGTCGCTCGTTTAACATCATCTTACTCCTTCAACCGGAAATCCGGGGCCTGTCGAACGCAGGGGGAACTGCAGTTACACCGCCCGGGAGGGCACTTCGGACCTCCCGCTATCCTGTTGGGGCGGCAGGACATTGAGGGTGAATCCTTTATCGCGGAAGAGGGTCACGCATGCCGATACGACCTGGGGGTCGTAAAGGATGCCTATATTCTTCTCAATCTCATCGAGGGCCGCGTCTATCCCGAAGGCCGGCCGGTAGGGACGGTGGGACGCAAGGGCCTCCACCACGTCGGCAACCGCGAGTATCCTTGCCTCCAGCAGGATCTCGGGGCCCCTAAGCCCCTGGGGATAACCGGAACCGTCCAGCCGCTCGTGGTGCTGCAGGACTGCCTCCGCGATAGGGTAAGGCAGTTCCGCTTCTTTCAATATCTCATAGCCCGACCTGGGATGAATCTTGAGGAGGCCCATCTCGGTGTCGCTCAGGATGGTGGGCTTGCTCAGGATTTCCGCGGGGATCGACATCTTGCCGATGTCATGGACTATGCCCGCGGTGCGCACATTTTCTATGGTGTGGGTGGGGAGGGCCATTTCGCGGGCGATGAAGGAGGCAAGGCTCGACACCTTCTTCTGGTGCCCCGATGTATAGGGGTCCCTCATTTCAACCGCCATGGACATGGCGCTGATGGTGCCCCTCAGGATAGTGCTCAGCCTCTCCATGGTCTGTCTCAGGTCTTCCTCGGCAAGCTTCCGCGAGCTGATATCCTCTACCGTGCCCTCATAGCAGGTTACCTTTCCCGCCCCATCCTTTCCCGGCCACACGTTAAGGGAGCCCCAAAGCAAGGTGCCGTCTTTTCTATGTATCTGGGCCTCAAATCCATCGATTGTCTTACCGTCGCCAAGGAGGGTCGCGAAGGTTGCCCTGCACTCGTCGTCAACGTGGATCTGCTGAAAGAGGTCGGTCACCCGGGCAGTCATCTCGTCAGGCGTGTCGTACCCGCACATGCGGGCCATGGCCGGGTTGACGCTCAGCGTACGGCTTTCACGCTCCAGCCGGAAGATGCCTTCCGCCGCATTTTCAAAAATGGAGCGGTATTTCCCTTCACTCGCAAGCAAAGACTCCTCCGCCCGCTTCCGCTCCGCAATCTCCTTTTCGAGATCCACCTTCTTCTCTTCGATCAGAGCGGTCCGTCCCTTCACAATATCCTCGGGACGCTCGCGCCGGTGTCCCGATTGACCGGCGGCGCTTGCCGTCTCCGTAATGTCCCTTATAAAACTGAGAGATGCCGGAGCATCCCCATATATGATGGGGGACGTGGAAATCACCGCCTCGACTTTCGTGCCGTCTTTCTTTATCAACCGGCATTCACAGGCGGGCAGGTTCCCGTCTCCCGCAAGTCCGAGCCCCATATATTCCCTCACCATTTCCCGGTAGGCGGAATCTATCTCATGGAATAGCGGTTTGCCCGCAAGTTCGCGGGCATCCCTGTAACCCAGCATCTTCCGGTATCTTTCGTTAAAGTAGAGGCGGGCATCGCTCCCCTGGACAAGGACACCGTCATTGCAGCGCTCCAGGGCCGCCTTGTAGAGGGCCTCCTGTTCTTCCCTCAGTCTCGTGACCCTCCGGTATTCGTCCTCCAGTATCTTAAGCCGTGATGGTTCTCGCAAAGTAACCTCCCTCCCCCAGTTGATAGAAACCAATGGAAACCGTACGACCGCGCTTCTGACGCGCGCCCTCACGGTCGCGGACCCCTTTTCAGGCCCCGAGCCTATGGAAGATATGTGTGCTCCGGAAAAAATTGTTTATTTGCGGTGAAAGGAAACGGGCATTCCCATGACAAGGCCTATTTCGACTCCCATCCGACGATAGGCTCCGGTCTATAACGCTCACGAAGAGGATGTTCTTCCCTGGAACCTATGGCCGCTTCGATTTCCCTCTTCACTGAGTTGATGTCAAAGGGCTTGGCAATGAGGGCATGGGCCCCCATTTCCACGGAAAGCCGCTTCGACCTGTCATCCGGAAGGCCGGTCACCAGAAAAAAGATGACCTCCCTGTCCATGGCCCGTACCGTCTCAAGAAGCTTCAGACCGTCCATCCGGGGCATGGCGCAGTCGGAGATTATACAGTCAAATTCCCCGGGCATGAACTTTTCGATTGCATCGGCTCCGTCCGAGGCAGTCACGACCTCATAGTCGAAACACGCGAAGAAGTCGCTCATCATGTCCCTTATTAACGCTTCATCATCGATTACCATGATCCGCCTGGTCGGCACTGTTCGAACCTTCCCCGGGGTCATTCCCGAAGCATGATCTTCAGGGTCCCCTCTCTTCGCGTGCTCTCTTCCCATCCCGGTACGGCCGACACTGCGGGGTCCGGACCTTTTGACCGGATCTGCGCCGTGACTTCTCTATTAGAGAAGTCGGGAAAACCAGCCGGCAAGTTACATATCCGAAGCGGACACGTTTTCACGCGTCACGGGACGCACAAACGCCGGGATACGAGGGCAGGCTACCGCCCTCCGCTCGTTCGGTGCGATAGAAATGGCCGGTGTGTTCATGAGACTGGTCCAAAAGCCGGGGCTGTCGGCACGCGATTCCTCGTCGTTCGACGAGTCTTTAAGCCGGCGAGGGGATGATGAGGTAACTAGGGTGAGACCGGCAACCCTGCCGCCATAGGTTAAACCCTTAGGCCATCGGCTTTGCGCCCTCGCCTTTCGGCGAGTTTGCCCTTTTCAGCTATTCCAAATATACAAACTTGCACAAATCTTGTCAAGGTATATCCGAAAATGTTTTTCGGAAAGACGGCAAGGCACGCCGGACGGCCCCGGCAAGTCGAACAGGCCCTTACTGCGCCCCTTTCTTCTCTCTTTCCGCCTCGATCCATTTTCCGATCTCCTCGTCAAGGAGCGGCAGCGGGAGGGGGCCGTTATCGAGAAGCGCATTATGGAAGCGGGGCAGGTCAAATGCCGGGCCCAGTTCCCATTCGGCTTTTACCCGCAATTGCTTGATCGCGAGTTCTCCGATCTTGTATGCGAGGGCCTGGCCGGGCCACACGATATAGCGGTCCACCTCAATCTCTATATCCTGCTCAGTCTTTGCCGTGTTCTCCCTTATATAATCCACGGCCTGCTGCCGCGTCCAGCCGAACCGGTGAAGCCCGGTGTCCACCACCAGCCGGCACGCCCGCCACATCTCGTAGGTGAGTTGCCCGAACCGGGAATAGGGATCGGTGTAAAAGCCCATGGCGGTGCCGAGACTCTCCGCGTAAAGCGCCCAACCCTCGACAAAGGCGGTGTACGAGGCATTGCGTCTGAAGTCGGGCAGGTGGCGAAGCTCCTGGGCCCTCGCGATCTGCAGGTGATGCCCGGGCACTGCTTCGTGGAGCGTGAGGGCCTCCATTTCGTATTTCGGCCTCATGTCGAGACGGTAGGTGTTCACCATAAAGTATCCTGCCCTGGACCCGTCCGATGCGCCCGGGTAGTACATGGCGGTGGTCTGGGTCGGGGCTTCATAGTCAGGGAAGGGGCGCACGCCGTAAGGCGTCCGGGGGAGCTCCGCAAAGAGGGCGGGCAATTCCGCGTCGGCCCGCTTCGCAATATCGCGGTAGGCCGTCACCAGACCTCCTGCCCTGGAAAAATAGAAGCGGGGATCGGTCCTGAGGAAGACTGCAAATTCCTGCAGAGAACCCTGGAATCGTGTCTCCTCCATGACCGAGTCCATCTCGGCGCGGATGCGCTCCACTTCCCTGATCCCGGTTTGATGGATTGTCCCTGGATCGAGGTCCTTCGTGGTATGCTCCCGGATACAATGTGCGTAATAGGCCTCGCCGTCGGGAAGGGCCGATGCGCCGATCCGCCGGTTGCCGGCAGGCAGGTATGTCTCCGTGATGAATTCCCGCAAACGCTCCATTGCGGGGAATACGGAGTCTGCGATCAATTTGCGGGCCTCCGACCGGAATTCCTCGCGGTCCGCCCCGGAAACGGTTTCGGGAATCTTGTTGAGAGGGGCATACATGGGACTTTGCTCCACCTCTTTCACGAGCTGCCCGGCGATCTGGTCCGGCACCACGGCAAGGGGCCCCTGCGGCTGCACCCAGTTGAGCTCCACCCCATGACGGAGCAAGCGGATCACCTGCTCCAGATAAAGGGGGAACCGGGAGAGTCTCGCAAGATAGTTCCGGTAATCCGCGCCCGTCTTAAACGGTGTTGCCGTGACCAGTTGGGGAAAACTCAATTGCGGTCCCCATACCTGGGTAAGGAACATGACAGGGGGAAACTGCTGCGCCTGAACGGCGAGGGTAAGTTCCCAGCGGAGGAGCGCGTGGGACAAGATGTCCTGTCCTGAGAGCAGCGCCGGGTCGATACGGAGCAATCGCTCCTCCATGCGGCGCTCGTCGGCGTTACGCCTGTCGATGGCTTCAAAAGAAAGGTCCGTGAACAGGTCGTTATACCTGTTGTCGCCTGTCCAGGTGGAAAGCTCCGGGAACTCGCGCAATTGCCGGTCCCAATATTCCTTCTCCAACGCGCCGAATTCGGCCGCGGCTTTCATTTCCTCATCTCTCGGTTCCATAGTTCCCTCCTTCACGGTACGTCTGTTTTCCGGCCCGGGCAGGCCCGTTATGAGAATCTATGATCGGGGAGGGAAAAGTGCAAACCTGAAGGCGTGAAAACCGGCTATGGCCTACCTTATTTCCTTCATGGGTATGATGAGGGCGCTCGAAAGAGTCGTAAGCACACCGAGGACAAGTATGCCCACCCTGAAGCTTGCCAGGTCGCCCGACAATCCGAGAAGGTAGGGTATGAGCCCTATGCCGAAGACCGACCCGAAGGTGATCACGAACCCCGTGGCCTGCCCCCTTTCCTCCTTGCTGAACATCCTCGAAATGGTGACGATGGAGATAGGGAAAAACCCCGTGGCGATGCTGGCCTGCAGGAAGAGGAGTATCCTGATCCACCGCACATCCTTTATGACGAGAAGGGTGGTGAGGATCCCTGTTGCCGCAAGGAGCACAAAAGTGGTCTTCTTCAGGCTGAACCTGTCGGCGAAGAACCCCGCGGCGATGGAAACGACTACCCCTCCCAGACGGGAGAAGCCGAAGGTCGCGTTGGCCTCACCCATGGATACGCCCAACTCCTTGGTCAGGTACAGGGGGATGATGAAATAGAGGCCGAGGTTCGCCCCCGCCGCGAATATCCATATGATACCGTTCAGCCATAGGGCCTTCTTCTTCATGAGGGCTGCCTGGAAATACTGTTTCTTTCCTTCTGTCTTCAACCCTTCAACCGTTGCTGCGAAGATCACGCCGCAGGCGAAATATGCGATGGCGAGAAGGGCGAACATGGTGCGCCACGGGACAAAGGAGAGGAAGAAGAGGACCACGAAAGGCGCGCCGAAAATACTCATGGAGGCTGCCGAGTCGTGAATGGAGATGACCCGGCCCCATACCCGTTCCGAATAGTATTCCGTAATGATGGGAATGATATTGGGAAGGTACATGCCCGTGGTCATGCCCAGAATGAACCCGAGGACAGAAAGGGCATTGAAGCTTTTCACAAAAGGCATGGACAGGTATATGCAGGTCGTGACCATGAGGGACACGACTATCGCCTTTTTTGAACCGAATAAGCTTGAAAAGACACCGGAGAAGAAGAGGCTGCACGCGTATCCCGCGGACACGAGGGCCGCGATGCTGCTTGCCCTCGCGTGGGTGACGTGGAACTCGTCCTCCAGCAGGGGAAGGATCGGCGAAAAGATGGTCCGTCCCGTAAAGTTGAGAAACCACAGGAGCCAGATAAAGGAGAGGAAGAGAAAGGCCTTGCCTGTGAGGGATTCGAAACGGTTCACGGAATCAATGCTAACCCACAAGGACGCCCAATTGCAACGCCTGTTTCCGTATCCTGACCCGTCAGTCCCGGTGTTACGCGAGAAGGACCCATCGGGACATTGTCCCGTCCTCCCTACAACGTCGGGCCCGGGCTGCACGCCATGGCGACGCTGCTTCGCCTGTAGTTAACCCTCGCCTTTTCCATTGACACGGGTAGTATCTCATTGTAGAAGATAGATCATATCCCGGAGGTGCCCCATGAAACGATCCGCCCTGGTTATACGCCTTTCCCTTCTTGCCCTGTTCCTCTTTTGCGCTCCCGTCACATGGGGGGCCGAAACATCCGCGCCGCCCCCGGCGGCAACGGACCAGGCCCCGGCAACGCAGACGGTTCGCGTGGGCGACATCGATGTGAGCTACAGGGTCGTGGGCTCCGGGTTCCCCATTGTACTCATTCCCGGATACAGCGCGACCATGGATATGTGGGATCCCCTCATGATAAAGAGGCTTTCATCCCGTTTCAAGGTCATTCTCTTCGACAACCGGGGGATAGGTCGGACGACCTCTTCGACCAAGCCCTTCACCATAGAACTTTTCGCGGAAGACACGCGGGGCCTCATGGATGCCCTCAAGATACGGAAGGCCCACATCCTCGGCTGGTCCATGGGCACCTTCATCGCCACGGAGATGGCCCTGAGATACCCGGACCGGGTGGAAAAACTGGTCCTCTACGCAGGCAACTGCGCATGGTCGGGCAACGGAACGGTAAAGCCCCGCCCCGAGGTCTCGAAGGACCTCATGGACCTTTCAGGTACCCCGGAAGAGAGGTCGAAGCGCCTCATAAGCATACTCTTTCCGGAAAAATGGCTCCTCGATCATCCCGATTTCCTGAAGAGTCTCCCGGGACCCGCGATTCCCGTGTCACGTGAGACCAGTGAAGCACAAGGCCGGGCCATAGACGCGTGGACCGGGACCTGCGGCAGGCTCGCAAGCCTCGCAAAGCCCACCCTTGTCATAACAGGGACGGAAGACGTGATCATCCCTCCGGCGAACTCCCTTCGGATGGCCTCGAAGATCCCCGGGTCCTGGCTGATAAGGATACCCGGCGGCCACGCCAACATGTATCAGTTCCCCGGCACTTTCAGCCAATGCCTCCTTACCTTCCTCGAGGCGGAGCAGGAGTAGAACGGGGCTTCCCCATCCGGCGGGCGGCGCGAGGGGGATAGGCCGGCGTCCATTACCGGCCGCGGGCCATACGCAAGGAGCCTCACTTCCCGCTCTGCTTTGCCGTATGGGTCTTCTTCTTCCCGCTCTTGGTGAGGGTTACGGTAATAGTGGCCGTCTGGCTCTTTTTCAATCCGTTGGGCGCCACATCATACAGCACGGCCTGGTCGCCGGCGCCGCTTGTCGTGACAAGGGTGATCCATGGCTTGTTGGCGGCCACGGTCCACGCACAGTCCTTCGGCGATACGGTAAGATTGAAGCTGTAACCTGTTCCTCCTTCCACGGGAATCGACAGTGAACCGGGGCTGAGGGTGGTGATGACGCACGGCGCCGCCTTCTGCGTTACGCCGAGGGTCTCCCCTCCAATGGTGACGCTGCCGGTACGTTCCGAAGAGGTCGTGTTGGCGGTGACCGTCACCCGCACCGTTTTCTTGTTATTCTTCCAGGTCATGCCGTAGGCGCTGATCCACGAGGAGTCGCTCGGACTCGCGTCCGGTTCGGCGCATATTACCTTGTTTTTGCCGTCCTTCCCCGTGGCGGTGACGTTTTGAGCCCCCCATGCGGGGTTGAAGGTCTTTGTGCGGGGGCTCAAGGCATAGGTGCAGGAATGATCGTCGAAGGCGGCCGTGGCCGTTATGTCGCTATTCATGGTGACCGTGCACGCCTGTACCCCTTTGCAGCCCCCGGTCCATCCCGAAAAAACCGATCCTCTTTCAGGAACAGGTGTCATGGTCACCTTGGTGCCTTTTGCAAATTCGGCGCTACAGTCGGGACCGCAGAGGATGCCATAGGGTGATGACGTGATCGTACCCGCGCCCGCCCCCTTTTTTTCCGCGGTGAGGGTATAGGCGGCGGCCTGGCTTGTTTCTTTTAACCATATGGCGGTATACCCGCTCGGCAGAGGTCCGTCATATACGAGCGTGTTGCCGTCCGGGGTCAGCTTCGGGTCCCTGTCGTAACCCGACGAAGTATTTGTCACGAGTCGAGTGGTCCACGCGCCTTTCTCGTACTCCGCCATCTCAAGGACCGAGGCATACATCAGGTCCCCGGTTACGAGGCCACGATGGTAGACGAGGCGGGTCCCTGTAGCGTTGACGGCAGCCGGGCCGTCGAGGTAGATGCTGGGGATCAGTACGGTGGGGTTCACCTTTTCGGGGACAGCCCATCCTTCCCCGGAACGGCGTATCACATAATGGTACTGCTCCGTCTCCGTGCTGCCCTCCACCTTGGTTATGCGATAGAAGACGGCCGAGCCGTCAGTGATAACCCGGGGATAGTCCACAAACAAATAGTAGGTCTCGTGGTATTCCTCACCCGTGAGCCATTCCGGCGTCTTCCATGTGCCGCCCTCCTTCTCCGCATAGACGAGCCGGTAGTTCTGGGCCCATGCAAGCTTCGTGGCGTCGGCATTTATGGAGACCTGCTGCGGGCTGCCCTTGTCTGCTTCGCTCACCGCCACAGGACTCCCCCACGTCCCATTGGTGCGCGTCGACACGTACAGCGTCGACCCTCCTGAAAAGGGGTTCGGGTAATCCGTATAGGCAAGGGTATTGCCGTCTTCGCTGATGCTCATCCAATAATGGTGGTTTTCGAAACCCGTGGGCAACACATACGGGGCGCCCCACTCGCCGGAAGTTCTGTCGATCAGGTATATCTCGTTCTTGCCGGTCCCGGCGGTGTAGCCAAGGTAGGCGATAACATTGCCGTTGCCGCTTAGCACCGGGTGCGTGTACCGCGGCATCCAGATAAAGTTCCCCGTGTCGTTGATGCCGTTATCCGCAAGGACCTTTGGGGTCCCCCATTTGCCCGCCGAATACTCGACGATCTTGATCTCCTTCTGAGTGTCGGTACTCCCCGCCTGATCGTTGAGATAGAGCACCGTGGCTCCATCCGCCGATACACTGGGCCGCATGGCGTAACCTGGATTGTCCGGAATCAGATTGATTGCGGCGCCCCACACGACGGCCCTGTCCCGGGACCGCTCCAGGGGGCCCTGAGCCCACGCCGTGGAGATGCCGAGAAAGATACATACAACACATAAACAAAAGCCCGTAAACGTATTTCTTATCGCCATAAAGTCCCCCCGAATATTGTTGTGATCAGCCTAGCCCGGCTTCACGTATTCTATCAGGCCCTCCGGCATACTTCAAGAACTATGGAGTGCAAAATGCCGGGCTGCAAAAAGGTGAAAAACCCGTTCCCACCCGACAGGGCAACCATACCCCGGGGATGGGGGTCCTCCGTCCGGGACAGGGGAAGATCGATCGCGCACCCCTGTCGGGGAGTGGGAGGCGTCCGTGGCCTTGCTTATAAGAAACCACCCGCCTGACCATCCAGGATCAGGCGGGTGGTTTTCATCTGCGTCGGAATAAAGGCCGGTCTATTCCCCTGCCCTCATTTCTTATTCACCTTTACCGAATGGGTCTTCGTCTTTCCGTTCGCCGTAAGGGTAACGGTGATTTTGCCCGACAGCGTCTTCCCTGTCCCGTTGGGATCCACGACATAACCCACTACTGCGCTGCCGCTACCGGAAGCCTCGGGGGTAATCCACGGGACGCTGGAAGCAGCAGTCCATTCGCAATCCTGGGCCGACAAAGTCATGGCAAAGTCACCCTCACCCCCGCCGACAGGGAAGGTACGCGAGGAAGGCGTAAGTTTGGTTATGCTGCAGGCAACCGCCGCCTGATCGATGGTGAGCACCGCATCGCCTCCCGCAAACGTGACGGTGCCGGAACGCGGGAAGGAGGTAGCGCTTTTGCCCACGGTAACCTTGACCGTGCCCTTATTCTTCTTCCAGCCTGCCGATGTAAGGACCGGAGATATCCACGACGGTTCACTCGAAACAAATTCCGGGACAGGACATGTGGTTGCGCCGAAGCCCTTGACCGTGACGCTTACGCTCCCTCCATTGGCCGAAAATTTCTTCGCAGACGTGCTTATGGTGTAACTGCAGGGATCCGCCGCCGCCTCCAGGTTTACGATGCTTACGCTCTGAAGGCCCATTCCTGAATAACTGCCGCCCCAGGGCATGGTGTGGTTGCTGTTGTCCCATGTATCATGGAGGTAGACCGTGTTGGTGGAAGAATCGTAGCCCACCCCGACTATGGTATGGCCTGCGAGGTTAAGCATTACGGGGCGGCCCGCATTGATTTCCGCCATGTACTGGGCAAAGGAAAACCCTCCCGCAAGCATATTGTCGGTCTTCTGGTTGTAACAATCAGTTACCGTGTACCCCCTGGCTTCGTAAAAAAGTTTCCTTCCATAGGTCCCATCCAGGGTATCTATGCTATACCCCACCATGTCGGCGCACGCAAGGGGTGAAGCGCTGCTTGTATAGGTGTAGAAGCTGGTGGAGCCATCGGTGTTGCCATAGGCGGACTGGCTGGTCTTCATGTAATCCCCGACCGCACTCCCCCACGCATGTTGCGCCCAGGATCCCGAGATATAGGGGTCGGGGTTCGCATTTTCGTATACGATCCAGTAGTCGTCGATGGAGCCCTTCGTGCTCCTGCCGTCCAATCCCTTATGGGAGGCGATTAACGGATTATTGGGATAGGTATCCGTGCCGTCCGACCAGGTCCCCCAGGAGGCGTCCTCTTTGAGGGGAATCATACCGCCGCCGGTGGGACCCGTGTACATATCAGGAAATCCGTTCCGGTCATAGTATCCCGCGATCATTGAGCCGGAAACCGCCGAGCAGCCAAAAACCCATTTGTATGCAGGGGCGGTGAGGGTATTGGTTCCCGTTTTCGGGCTGGGTTCGGGCATCGAAACCTCTGCGCGCTCAAGTTCATAGCCGGGTGGTGGTACGGGCGGACCGCTGATTACGTTCCTGTCAATCGCTTTTCCATCATCGTACGTGGTGGTTTGGGTCCCGTAATATTCATTGATCCGCTGCAAGGCCCCTTCTGCAACTGCGGTCTTGGTCACGGTGGTTTGCGCGAAAGCAGTAAAAGCAAAAAGAACACCAATTACCGACACAATAACCGGTAAAGCCAATCCCCTTCTGAGTTTCTTCATATTAATACCTCCTCTTTCGATAATCTTGGGACGACGTGCCGAATGACCCCCCTCGTGTGGATAGTTCAAGATTATCAGGATACGCAGGGTCATGTCAAGTCATGGTCGTATGGATCAAGGCCGGTCCTCAATCCAGCACCGTCATGAGCGCCATATCCCCTGTATTCGGGACGCGAGAGACATGGACAAGGGAATTTCGATTATGAAAAGGCGTAGAACAATGGAGCGGGGTTTTCGGGATATCTTCGGGTCGCTTCTTTTCACAGTCTATCGCACAAGCGAACCGTGCCCATCTTTCCCGCTGTTTTCTCTATGCGGGTAATTACGCAACGCCATGCTGGTCCGGGACATAAGACCATCCGAGCCTCGCTCACCCCATGCCGTCTGCGATGTGGAATGTGAGCATCAAGACTTGCAGAAGCGGTTTAAGTCTCCCGCCCCCGGCCGGGGGCGGGAGACTCGTTTTACGCCGGAGGATCATAGACACCCGATGGGATACAGTGGTCCAGAAGGATTGTCTGGTCAAGCTGGTAGGTCGGGGTTGGATACTCGGCGGGCCATAACGCCGCCTGCATGGTCCCGGGCGCCAGCCATGCGTAGCTGTCAACGCCCACCTTGTGCTGCGTAATCCGGTTCGGGGAGACGATCAGGGACAGCATATCCGTAGCAAAAACCACGGGGCCCTTGTACCAGCTGCGAATATCCTTAAGCGCCGGGCCTTTTGTGTCGGAATTGACCTGGAAATGAGTAACCACGGCCAGCCGGGGATTGGTCTGTTTCATAATGTAGCCGAACGCCTTTTGTGGAGTATGAGAACTGTCCTGTATATTCTGGGCTACTTGCACGGCCGCATCATAACCAGGCTGTCCCGGCTTGAGTCCTGTGTTCTTTTCCGCCCAGGTCTCAGGCGGCACGACCATCTCGTGGATGAGGACATCGACCCCCTGTCCGTGTTCGATTACATAGTCATTCGGCTTCGTATCACCGGTAAAGATCATGGACATGCCATTATAGATGAGCTTGTAACTTATGGAGCCGTTCCTGTCGTGGGCTGCGGGGAAATAGGTAATCGTCACTCCATTCGCGTTATAGATGGGCGGAGCGTTATCCTGTGTCCAGTCGCACTCCGTTATCTCCAGGTCATAGCCGTTATTGCCGGAACCTCTTGGCCCCAGGCCGGTCTGCAGGAAGCTGAAGGCTTCCACATGCCACGTCGCAAATGCCTGGAATGCGTTGAAGAAAGCCAAGGTCCCGTCGTCGGGGTTCTCGCCCGTTGTGGGATTGGTAATATTGGAGCGAGTGGGTCCCCAGACCTTGAGGGCCGATTTCCGGTCCCCTGAAGGTCCGAAACAATACGCGTGGATGAGATCGGATGTATGATCGCCGTGCAGATGGGTAAGGAATATTTTATCCATTCTTGAATACGGAATGCCCATGGCATTATATTTGGCCACCACACCCGAACCGCAATCAAACACAAACTGATCGCCGCTGCCCACTTCGACGAATACGCTGTTACATTCCTGAGCGGTACGGGGAATGCACGAAGTCCCAAGGAATGTGATCCTCATCTCATTTGTCTGAAGGGCCCTCCGATGAGGAAAGCTCGCTCTTCCCGTCGCAGCCGCATCCGCCGACTCCGAAGCGTGTGACGGGCGCGATGTCAACCCCCCAAGGCCCAACGCTCCAAGGACCATCGCGGGAAACTTCAATATATTTCTTCGTGTTATGCCGATTCCCATGTTCTTTTAACCCCCTGTCGAGTTTGTGAATCCGGCCTTCTTTGTACGCCTGACTCTTTGACTTTGAATTCTAATGGGATGCAAAACGATTGTCAAGCAGAAGTCGGGGGTAGGCGGTTGCTATTAAAGGCAAAGATTGTGTGACGGGCGAACCGGATGCGGAATCGGGGGCGGGGATATGGACAAGGCGACGGTGATGACGACAAAAGCGGGGAACCATGGTGCGGGGTTTTCGGGGTATCTTCGGATCGTTTCTTTTGCCGTTTTATGGCAAAAAAGAGCGTCCCCAGGGGGATTCGAATGGCCGTTGGCCCTTGATGGGTAGTGGTTTATGAGCAGTGTCCGTCCCGGGTTCGTTTTGAATATTTTGGTCCTGGCCCGGTCCGACCCGGTGGTCCTACTTGCTCTGCTTTACGGCAAAGGTCTTCGTCTTCTTGCCCATGGTGATGATGATCTTCCCGCTCCTTGCCGCCTTATGGTCGCTGTTGGCGGAGACAGTGTAGCCCACGTCTGCGGTCCCCGTGCCCGGGCTTCCGGAGGTGACCGTGACCCACGTGGATTTTTTGTCCGCCGCCGCGGTCCATGCACAGTCGGCAGGGACGGCTTTTACCGTGAAGACGTCCGAGTGCTCGCCTGAGTCGAAGTTCGGCGACGAGTTGGCGCTGAGGCTCATGGCGCAGTCCCGACCTTTCTGGGTAAGGATGAAGGCTTCTTCCCCGATGGTTACCGTGCCCGACCTCGCCACCGAGCTTTCATAGAGGGGGATGGTGAGGATGACCGTCCCTTTGGTCTTGCTGAAGGTGTTGCTGCTGATGGTAATCCACTCACTGTCCGCCGACACGTCGGGCGCGGGGCAGTACGTCGAGCCTTTTGCCGTGATCGCGATACTTACGACCCCTCCCTTGCAGGTGACGCTCTTGGTTTTGGGAGAGGGAGCATAGGTGCAGGGGACACCGGAAAAGCCCGCACCCACTGTGGTGTCCGCCTTCATTGTCACGGAGCAGGCGCCCGTGCCTTTGCAGCCTCCCGACCAGGAGGTGAAGCTCGATCCCTTATCCGGCCTGGGGGTGAGGGTAACCTTCGTGTTCTTCGTGTAGCTTGCCCGGCAGGTGGAGCCGCAGTTGACGCCTGCAGGGGATGAGGTGATCGTGCCTGTGCCGTTGCCGCTTACGGCAACGATCAGGCCCGCGCCCCCGTCATAGCGGATATCCCGGAAGTTCGTCGCGGTGATGTTCGTGCCCCCGGAACCGTCCTGTCGGATGATTGCGCCGTTGCCGTCACGGAGCGTGTAGCTCTGGCCGTTCTTGTTCACCACGAGCTGGTTCGTCCCCGCGCCGCCATCGAGGGAGGCCGTGTCATCTCCGGCGGAGACGTTATAAGTAACCGTGTCATTCCCTGCGCCTCCTTCGACGCGGATGAAATCGTTCCCATCGCCGCCATTTGCCGTGATCGTGTCGTTCCCGGCGCCGCCGTCCACAATTATCTGATCATTCCCGGCGCCTCCCACTGCCGTGATTGTGTCATTCCCCGCGCCTCCCGCGAGCGTGATGAAGTCGTCACCCTCGTCGCCGAAGGCAGCCATCCCATTCTTCCCGTCGCCGCCGAACTGGAATATCTGGTCGTCCCCCGCGCCGCCCGACGCGGTAATGGAGTTGTCCCCCGCGCCGCCGTCCTGGTAAATGTAATCGTTCCCTTCGAGGCCCGACGCGTCCTGGGTGTCATTCCCGCCGAGTCCGAGCTGGAGGATCACGTCGTCTCCCGCTGTTCCCGTGAAGGTCTGGGTATCCGCGCCCTCCGTGCCTGTCTGGATCGTCGGCTCGCCGAAGACCGGGGTGACGGCAAAGAGCATCGCGGCCCCGATTATGGCGCCAAGGATGGTCCGTTGTCTCTGCATGGTTCTCCTCCCCTTAATGTTCTCAAGGCTGCGGCGAGACGGTGATGCAGGCGCCGTCCGCGAAGCAAACCCCTATGTCTTCTCACCGCCATCCTGATAGATATAATCATTCCCGTCGCCGACGGAAGCGTACAGGGTGTCGTCACCCCCGAGCCCGAACTGGAGGACCATGGCGGCCCGTATCAACATCCTATGATAGCTCTGTCCCCACATGTCTCAGACCCCCCACACGATGCTGCACGTCACGGTCTGGTCCGAGTGTCCGAAGCAGACCGTGATCTCTTCCACATTCGTCACGGTAATAATGGCGTCCAGACCCGTCCCGGACTTGTAAAGCTCATTACCCTCGATATCCTTCACGGTAAAGTCCTTGCTTTCGCCCACGCTGACTGTAAGCACGTCATGACCTTCCCCGCCGTCGATGAACGTGACATCATCGCCTCCGGAAATGTTGTAATAGATCTTATCGTCTCCCGGACCCGCGTCGATCAGGATGTAGTCATTCCGGTATCCTCCATCCGCATGCAGCGTGTCATCCCCGTCGCCGCCTCTCATGACCATGTAATCGTCGTCATCTCCACTATACGCGGTCATTATGTCATTCCCCGGTCCCCCGTACTGGAATATCCGGTCATTTCCCGTGCCGCCTGTGGCGGTCATTGTGTCGTTCCCCGGTCCCCCGTACTGGAATATCCGGTCGTCTCCGGCCCCGACGTTCGCGGTCACCTTATCGTCCCCAGCGCCCCCGTCCTGATAGATATAATCATTCCCGTCGCCGACGGAAGCGTACAGGGTGTCGTCACCCCCGAGCCCGAACTGGAGGACCATGTCGTCGCCGACGGTGCCCACCTGGATTTGCTCATCCGCGCCCTCCGTGCCGGTCCAGATGATCGGTGTCGGGGCGGCGGAGGTCACTTCAGGGACAAGGCCGGGCAAGGCAAAAAGCACCATGGCCGAGAGGACCATGGCGGCCCGCATCAACATCCTATGACAGCTCTGTCCCCACATGTCTCAAATCCCCCACACGATGCTGCACGTCTCGGTCTGGTCCGAGTGTCCGAAGCAGACCGTGATCTCTTCCACATTCGTCACGGTAATAATGGTGTCCAAACCCGTCCCGGACTTGTAAAGCTCATTGCCCTCGATATCCTTCACGGTAAAGTTCTTGCTTTCGCCCACGCTGACTGTAAGCACGTCATGACCTTCCCCGCCGTCGATGAACGTGACATCATCGCCTCCGGAAACGTTGTAATAGATCTTATCGTCTCCCGGACCCGCGTCGATCAGGATGCAGTTATTCTGGTATCCTCCATCCGCATGCAGCGTGTCATCCCCGTCGCCGCCTCTCATGACCATGTAATTGTCGTTATCGCCGCCGTTGGCAGTCATTGTATCGTTCCCCGGCCCGCCGTACTGAAGGATCCAGTCATTTCCCGTGCCGCCTGTGGCGGTCATTATGTCGTTCCCCGGTCCCCCGTACTGGAATATCCGGTCGTCTCCGGCCCCGCCGGTCGCGGTCATCGTATCGTCCCCCACGCCGCCGTCCTGGTAAATGTAGTCGTTGCCGTCAAGGCCCGACGCGTACTGAGTGTCGCCCCCTCCGAAGCCGAACTGGAGGACCATGTCGTCGCCGGCGGTGCTCACCTGGATTTGCTCATCCGCCTCCTCCGTGCCGGTCCAGATGATCGGCGTCGGGGCGGCCGCCCTCGCGCCCGGGCCAAGGCCGGGCGGGGCAAAGAAAACTGTAAATGCGATTATTGCGCAAAGGATCGTCCGTAGCGAATACATCGATATTCCCCCTTCATGCAGCCCGGACGGGCGGGTTATATATGACAATATAATATCATCTTTCCCCCAATACATCAAAAAAACAGATAAAATGCAGTCCATCGTGTCTTTCTTTGGACCTACGATACCCTTGATCCTGCTTCACGGCGGGAGGAGGGGTCCATGCCCCATGCGCCTGCGAGCACCGGCGGGTCCCCGCTCGGTGAGGAGGCATGATCCGAAGGACAGGCGTCCATGTTTGAGGCGGATACCGCCGAGTTTGGGCGCCTGAATGCTCGACGAACCGTTAGCGGGTGCCGGAGCGCAGCCGAAGCATGGGGCATGGACCCCTCCTCCCGCCGTGCTCTCCCGACAGCCGAACTGTTCCAACCTGCCCGGGAAAGCTTGCTCACCCGCGCCGCCTTGAAGATGTCCCTTCGGCCATGGGGACCACCGACGCTCTTGATCTTACTGGAAACCGACAGGGCAAGGAAGGGTCATCAGGGTCATGGGGCGGCAACGGACCGGTGATGAGGCGCGGGACAGGGTAACGCGATTGAGGGGTACGACAAAGAAAAAGAGGGAGCTGTAACGAGAGTCTTCGGGGTGGTTGTGTGGCGCTTCTTGTAATGCAGAAAAAAGAAGCGTCCCCAGGGGGATTCGAAGCGCCTTTGCCCCTTGCTGGATAAGGGTTTACGAGGGGTGTTCGTCCCAAATTCGTCCCAAAGGTTCTGGTCCAGGCGTGGACGGCACGAAGAATGGAAAAGCTTCTTCTTAATCTAAAAGGTCCTTTGTTGACAAAGTTTTTGTTGGCATGAGCGAATATTGAGTATAAAATGTGTAGAAAGTGCTCACAATCTGGGGCTTATTTCACAAGGAGAACGATTGGTGCATGCATGGCATCGTCTTTCGGACTTGGTTACAGTCGGTGACGCCGAGGCGAGAGAAGCGAAATGAGACAATTCTTCGGCTGGATGGGAAAGATTATACCAATACTCAGCTTGGTCTTCGCTGTGTTTGTGTATGTGCAGGCACGCACCAACACCCATGAACTAAAGCTCAGGCTCAGCGATACCCAGGCGCAACTCAATGCTACCAGAAATAACACGGACGGGGCTTTGCAGGGAATACAAGTTATCCAACAGACCTTAAAAGAGAAGGATGGGAAAGCAGGAAGCGGTTCATCCGGAACAAAACTGGCGGTAACGAATGAGGGCAAACGACCCCGCCATGAGTCTTCAGACGCGAAGCGACAAATGACTATCATTTCTCATGAAACGAAGAAGATAGAAAAGCAGCTTCAAGACACCCTAAGAGTAATAGGCAAACCAGTTCCAAGCACTAAGAAAGAGAAGAATGGCCAAGAAGACATGACGGGCAAATGGGTTCGTCTATACCAAAAACCATTGACTTGGTCGAGAGCTAGAGAGTTTGCCGAAAATGAAAGCATGAAGGGACACGGAGCCTGGTCTTTGCCAACACTGCGACAATTCCAGAATTTGGCATCTTCAGAGACCGCAGCCATAGAACTTGAGCACGATTATTACTGGACAGGCGATGAATCTGGAAACGTGGCGATAGCGTTTAACCCCCACGTCAACAGACATCAGGAAATGAGCAAGACTAGCAGCAACTTTGTAGTCTATATAGTCAAATAAAGATGTAAGGAGAGAACAGTGATTGAGAATCAAAACAGAAGAGTAATATATCTCGTATTTCTTGCTTTGTGTGCACAAGCACTTTTATCCACGGCCGTTTATGGTGCATCAACTATCGCATTCCGAAAAGAGCCGTATACTCATGACAAATCCTATGTGGTCAGCGGCTACAGGATGAAGGATAATGGATTCGAGATATATGTGTCGGAGAGCAAGAGAAAGACTTATTGGCATATTCAGGTTATCGGTGATGATACCATTGAGGTTCCTGACGCGAACTGCGTAATAAGGTTTAAAGCTAAATCAAATAAAGAGTTCAATCTATATTCGAGGCTTGGCGAGGAATCTGTTCATGACGGCAATTCTTATGTTGATCATTCATGGCAAATCATCGGAGATGGACTTTACCATGAATACAGGCTTGATTTCAGGGGCAAGAAAGATATAGCGAACTGGTTGTATTTTCAATTAGGCAAAGCACCATCGGGCACGAGGTTTGACCTATCTGATCTTTTTGTCGAATCCATTAAATGAACATAGATTTGAGGCTAAGAGTGGCATGTCCCGATTATAGATGGCTTTGCCAGTACCATAATCGTATCACAAGGGAAAAGGGGCAACATTTCAAGACGTGCCTCATAGCTAACTGAGTCTCTTTTTGGGAAAACATTGAGAGAGCACAAGGATCATCCCTTATGCTCTCTCAATCCGAGGTCTGTCCATATTGACCGATAACCATGTATTTTTTCACGGTCTTATACTTCCTTGGCGTTTTCGCTTTCGTAAGGCTCTATTTCCGCGTCGCACACCGGACACCGGTCGTTGCACATGCATGACCATTCATCCCGCCATTCGGTCCCGTCAAAGGGGCACCTGTAATAATTCCTGTATGTCCTTTTCTCTTCCATGGTGTCATACCTCCTACGCTGTGATGATTTCATAGCCTACCCGGTCCAATGCATTGTTGGGACGGGCAGACTCAGAATCGGATCTGCCGAACCGTTGAGCGTGAGAAAGGTGTTCGATTCTCATCATTTCGCGCGTGGATTGCGCATAGAAAGCCGCCACAGAACAACTGGTGTGTAAGAATCCTTTTAGAAAATGCCGAAGGGGGATGCAATAATATCAGCATAGTTAAGCGATACAGGACTTGTGAGTGAAGAACAATGATCTATACGGATCCTCCTTTCTGTGTTTAATGTGCCTTTTAAAAAACATGGCGCGAAGCCATATCTTTCTTGCATCAGGTTTTTGCGAATTGGGCAAAAGGAGTCATTTTGGACGCTAAGGTGTCGGGGTCTGTTGTGAGGATAGGAAAGAGATTTCTTGCAAAAGAACGGTAAATAATTGGACAATATCGGACAAGGGGAAATTAAGCATCCCCGAAAAAGCGAGGCAGTGAATTTCTGCAAAAGCGGTGGATGAATTCATGATAGATGCCCTTACGAATTTGCTCCAACAAATCGATGATCTGGGAGTGTCCTCGTACTCCGGTTACATGGGTTTGCCGGACAGCAAGAAGAAATCTCTTGATGATTTGTTCTGGAAGTATCTCTATGGGGGTCCTCAACACATAAGGGAAGAAGTGAAGAACAAGACGAACCTAGCCGTAAAGGAGGAATTTCCCGTTGGTATTAAACAGTCAATCCTGTACGCAGACAAGATTATAGTTCTGACTTCAGGAACCTCCACCGATCTTCACGGACAGAAGAATTTTGGCTCCAACTCCATCAGAACTCTCCTGTCATATCTCGACCTCATAAGATCGGGACTACTGCATTTGGTACCCGTATCGCATCGACACCTAGGGGAGGATGAGTATGATGATTCCTATTGGGATTTCGATCCAGCCGAATGGTCTTCAATTCTGTTCAGAGAAAACCTCTTAGACCAAATACGAGGCAGTTTCCTTGGAGATGAGGATTTGATTTCCAATAGTGCTTTGCTAAATCTTAACGTAAACTTCCCGCTTGTCGGCAACATTAGTGACAAAGAAATCGCAAAACTTATACAGAACGAGGAGCTTCTTCACAACTACCGTTTTGAGCTGAGGAAGTTGCACTCCTTCAGGCAGGGGGAAACCACTGAGGCATCCTTTCTCGAACAAGTGAAAGGCATCAATGACAGAGTTGTGGAGTTGAATGCACGGGTTAATGAACTGAAGCTGGGGGTTAAACTTTCACTGATAGAGACTACGATTGGCGCATCTGCCACGATTTGTTCTCTTTTCTTGCCAGCTGAAATTGCTGTCCTAGTGAAGAGCATCGTCGGAGCAACAACACTAGTTAATGTGTCTTCCTCAGCCAAAGCATATATCATCGAAAATAAGAGGATAAAAGAATCTCCGTACTATTTTGCCTGGAGAATGCTTAAATAAGTATCTTTATTTATTAGAGAAACACACATAACAACGGCATGCAGCCTACTCCCAGTCATACAAAGTGCGGATAAAGGTAAAATGTTTTCAGCGACACGCCACAGCTTTTGTTCTCAGATTTCGAGCAAGATTGATTCGAGATTAGGGCAGAGGCTTATGCGCCACAAAGACAGCCGGCGTACCAACCGGTACTATCACGAGTGGAGCGAGACTCTTGTTGACGCCGTCAGGAACATCGATAACGTGGTCCCTTTGGCGAAGAAAGCGGGGGAGGAGGAAGAGTAATTTGCGTCCCGAATTTTCGCCGACCTATGAGTTTGTCACAACTATAGAGGGTGAACTACTCGCCCCCTAAGGTCTACCATTGAGCCCTTGATATCGTACTTTCCGTCTTTCACGAATGTAATCTTCTTGTAAAACGAGTCGAAATCTTTGATTACAAGAGACCGTCCATGCGGCACGGTGAGCCGAGCGAATTTACCTGAGAGCTGTTCCTTCCAAGACCAGATGATAACGTCCCATCCATGAGTTAGGGCTCTTTCAATTTGCTTGGTAAAGCTGGTGCCAAAATCAGATTCGTGGCCGTCTCCAGTGCAGAGGATTAGGGTCTGCGGAGCGGTGTGATCCAACAAGGCATTCGCTATTTTTAGGTGAACGACTTCATCGACGCCTTGCTCAACAAGGCGGGCATCCTCGGTTTTAATCTTGTTTAGTAGGTCGGTGTTATACCCGGCGGCTCGGGCGTGATCCCACAGGGCTTTATTTCCGGGGGGAACTGATCCAGCAATGACCCTAGTCACAGGGCTAAATCCCTGTTCAATGAGCCCAAAAAGGTTCCTGTAGTATACCCGCACGGCCATCCACACCGCTTCAGGCTCCAAGGTAACAGATGCACGCTGGGCGCCACCATACACGTTTGAATTATCGACAAAAACATGTGCGTTCATTCCCCGTTAGGTCTCCTTATTGGATTCTACGATCAATGATGCCTCAGACAATTATAGAACATGCAGCCGAAAAAGAAAGTAAATAATGTATACATTCGGAGGAATTGCAAATTAGGCGGAGCGATCCACAAGGCTCATGGGACGACGAACTATTTTCGTCCCAAATTCGTGCCAACCCAGAAAGAAGAGGTAGTCGAAATTACAGGAGAAAAGAAACGATTGAGTCACGGCCGAAGATGGCGTGAAGGCGGGTGATGAGCCTGCAACCCTATTGAAGGGACAGACCCATAAAAAAGAAGCGTCCCCAGGGGGATTCGAACCCCCGTTGTCGGCGTGAAAGGCCGATGTCCTAGGCCAGGCTAGACGATAGGGACGTTTTGGGCCGTGCAAGACTTGAACTTGCGACTCTCTGCTTAAAAGGCAGATACTCTACCGACCTGAGTTAACGGCCCCAGAGTTAATTAGGATACGGGAAAATCGGCCCGTTGTCAAGTTTAATAAACCGGCAGGCCGCATGTGAAAAAATCCTCGTGCCCGGAAGAACTTCCATACCGCCCGTAACACCCTGTAAATAAAGGGGACGGGCGACACCTTTCGCGGACCCGCTGTGAACCGTTGATAATTGGGGGCGTTACGGACCGCCCCGGCCGCCGGGGCGGAGGGTCCTATGCCCATGGCTCGATTTCCCAAGTGGCCGTATTGATTGAGTTTTCACCATTGCTCAAAGCCTGTGCATGGTGTAGTACCGTCAATCATATCAGCTACTTGGACGATCAGTTCTACAACTTATCCACATATTTTCCACAATTTGTGTTGAAAAAGGAAGACCCGCTGCCGTGTGATTATTTTCCTATGCAGAAACGGCTGAATATGTCGTGGAGGATGTCGTCGCTCACCGCTTCGCCGGTGATTTCGTCGAGGGACCCGACCGCCTGCTGAAGATCACCCGCGATAAATTCCAGGGGCATCCCGCTCGCGTTGCCCGATACCGCCCTTTCCAGGGCGTCGAGGGCAAGGGAGAGGGCGTTTCTATGGCGGAGGTTCGTAACGAGGACCGTGTCGCGGGAGCGCTCCTTGCCCATGAGGGACTCGTAAATGGTCTGTTTCAATGTCTCCATCCCCTCGTCTTTCAGGGCCGAAACCTCTACCACTGCGCGTCCCGTGTCCTTGAGCGCGTCCGCCGCGACAAGCCGCGGCAGGTCCGTCTTGTTCACCACCACGATGGCGGCCCTCACACCTATCTCCTTAAAGACGTCGCGGTCTTCCGCCGAAAACGGCCGGGAGCCGTCAACGACCCAGAGGATGAGGTCCACTTCGGGGATCTTCTGCTTCACCCGCTCTATACCCTCCTCTTCCACCGCGTCCCGGGGCTGTCCGATGCCCGCCGTATCCACGATCCTTACCTTGATGCCCCTGATATGGATGGTGTCCTCGATCAGGTCCCTCGTGGTGCCGGGCAGGGGCGTGACGATGGCCTTTTCTTTTGCGATGAGGGCATTGAGGAGGCTCGATTTCCCCACGTTGGTCCGGCCTATTATCATGACCTCCAGGCCATGCTTTACCGCGTTTCCTTCATAATAGGAGTCCACAAGGGCCCTTACCTCTTTTCGCGCCTTTTCCACCACGAAAAAAAGGGCCGCCTCATCCACGTCGATCTCTTCCTCGGGAAAGTCTATGAGGGCCTCCATCTCCACGAGGGCGTTCCTGACCTCCGCTCGGATGTTCTTCAGTTTGCCCGACAGGGCGCCCCTCAGGTTTTTCACCGCATATCGCAGTTCCTCGTCGGTCTCGCTCTCTATGATGTCGAGCACCGATTCCGCCTGGAGAAGATCGATCCTTCCGTTGAGGAAGGCCCTTTTCGTGAACTCCCCGGGCTCCGCGAGTCTGGCCCCGCACTCCATCATAAGAGAGAGTATCTTCCGCTGCACGGCAAAACCCCCGTGAGAATAGACTTCCCCTATGTCTTCCCTCGTATAGGTGCGGGGGGCGTGCATGAATACCGCGTAAACCTCATCGACCTTGTCTTTGCTTGCGGGGTCCGTGATGTGGCCGAGATAAAGGCGGTGGGATACGAAAGCATCCCCGCCCTTTCCCGTCCTGAAGATCTCTTTGAGAATCCTGTGAGCGGAAGGTCCGCTCAACCTCAATATGCCGATTCCCCCTTCACCGGGAGGGGTGGATACGGCACATATGGTGTCACTGCTTTCCATGGGTCGCGCCGATGGGCGAGATCACCACCTTTTTAGTGTGGCCTTCCCCCTCGCTCTTCGTCGTGATGTTCTTGTTGTGCTTGAACAGGGAGTGGACAATCCGCCGCTCGTAGGGGTTCAGGGGGTCCGTCTTCAACCGTCTCCCCGTCCTTTTCGCCCTGTCCGCCATCCTCTTGGCCATGACGGTGAGGGCTTTCTTCCGTTTTTCCCTGTAGCCGTTTATATCCACGAGCACCTTGAGGCCCTGTTTGTACCTTTTTGCAATGGCGAGTCTCAGTATGTGCTGCACCGCCTCCAGGGTCTCGCCGTCCTTGCCTATGAGCACGTCGCCGTCATCGGCCTGGATGAGGAATATGATCCTGTCCTCATACTGGGAAACCTTCGTATGAAAGGAAAGCCCCACGTGCCCGCCAAGCTCCTTCAGGAACTCCTGGCCGTACTCCTCCGGCGTCATCCCCTCGAATGTCAATTCCCCCGCTTCCCCCGTCGTCACTTCTTCGGGTATTATTTCTTCTTCTTTCTGCCTCAGACGCGCGGTAATCCGCACCTTCTTACTTCCCAAAAGGCCGAGAATGCCTTTGGTATCAACTTCTTTTACGTCTATGTCGAGGTCTTTTTCCTCCGCGTTAAGTTCCAGGGTCGCTTTTCTGATTGCTTCCTCATATGTTTTCCCCTCAACTTCCACAAAATCCATGTTACCTCCTCACGACACTTTCTTGTTGATGTAGTACTGCTGGGCTATCGATATGACGTTGTTTACGAGCCAGTAAAGCACGAGGCCCGATGGAAAGCCCCAGAAGATAAAAGTGAAGACTATGGGCATGGCGAGCATTATCTTTTCCTGCATGGGATCAACGCTCGTGGGAGTCATTTTCTGCTGGATCACCTGGGTTACGCCCATGACGAGGGGCAGAATCCTGATGGGCAGCGCAAAACCCGCGACGTGCATGGTGAAGAGGTCCTCCGGCGCCGAGAGGTCGTTAATCCAGAACATAAAAGGGGCGTGGCGAAGTTCGATCGCCGCGGACAGGGCCCGGTAAAGGGCAAAGAAGACGGGAATCTGGATAACCATGGGCAGGCAGCCGCCCATGGGGTTTATGCCTTTCTTCTTGTAAAGCTCCATGATTTCCTGGTTCAGCTTCGCTTTGTCGTCCTTGTACTTCTCTTTGAGCTTTGCAAGGATGGGCTGGGTCTTCTGCATCTCCTTCATCGATTTGTAGCTCTTTACGCTCAAGGGGTAGAAGATGATCTTGATGAGAATGGTGAGAAGTATTATGTCGATCCCATAGTTATGGGTAACCTTGTTGCAGTAATTCATACCGATTACCATGGGCTTCGCGAGAATGTCGAACCAGCCGAAATCAACTATCTTTTCCGCTCCCACGTTGAGGGTCTTCAACACGTCCGTCTTCTTGGGTCCGAAATACATCTTACCCGTTGCAACTCCGCCCGTCATGGCGAGGCGGATCACGGGAATGCCGTTCTCCCCTTTCAGCACCGTGGCAGGGGCCTGGAAATCCTGGCCCGGGATCCAAATGAAGGCGAAAAACCCGTCGTCGAGGCCGACGTACCTGAATGTCTTGTCGAGGTCCACGTTCTTGTCAAGCTTGTCCACCTGTTCGAACTTGCCGCCCGCGAGGTAGAAGGGCCCTTTGAAGGTGTATGAAGACTCCTGGGTGGGGGTGATGGCCGCGAAATCCATGAGGGGCTTATTGGCGTCGGCCCCCTCCACCTGAACCTTCATGTCGATGGTGTACGTTCCGGGGTTAAAGGTGTATATCTTCTTTACCAACCGTCCGTCCGTCAGCCTTCCGGTCATGACGAGGGTCTCGGGTTTGTCCGCCACCGTCACCTTATCCCTGTCGGATTTGAAAATGGTCTTGTCACTGTCCGTCCCGGTGCTTACGGCGGCAAACACCTTCGGTATATAAACGTAAGGTTTCACGTCCTCGATCATTTCCTTGTACGCGGGTCCCTTCACCGTTTGTTTGTACTTCTTGAGCTGGACGCTGCGAATCCCGCCTCCGAGGTCGGTGAGGGCTATCTTCAGCATGTCCGTTTCTACGATAATCTCTTTTGTGGCCTTCTGTTCGGCCTTCTGCCCGGAGACCGGGGTCGCCGCAGGGAGGTTGGCGGCGGATGGGGAGGCTGCGCTCTTTTCTTCACCCTTCTGGGTGGCCTGTTGAGCATTCTGCACGGGTGCGGTCGCCGGTTTGGGCGGCTCCTTGGGGCTGAAATACATCTGAAAGAAAAACAGTAATACTATAGTCAAGCCAAGTGCTACTATGGTTCTCTTCTCCATTAATTACCTCCGTTATTTGACCGGGTCATATCCGCCCGGATGAAAGGGGTTGCATTTCAGAATTCGCCTGAGGCCGAGGATCGCGCCTTTCAGCACGCCTTTCTTTTCTATGGCCTCTTTCATGTAGCAGGAACAAGTGGGATAAAACCTGCATTGGGTGGGAACAAACGGGGAAACAAGGAGCCCGTATACATCGAGCATACCTAAAAGAAGATTCTTCACTAGCGAATTGTCACGTTGAGTAATAGTCGCTGGAGTTCTTCGCTCGTATCTTTCCATTTTATGTTTGGCGGCATCTTTTTTACTTTTATAAGGCTGTCGGAGCAATCCGCAAAAAGCTCCTTGTGAAGCCTGAAAAATTCCTTTATGAGCCTTTTCATTCTATTCCGGACGACCGCCACCCCTGTCTTCTTGCGTACACCTATAGCGATCCTCTTCTCCGCGCACCGGTTTTTGTGTCCCAAAAGGAGAAAGTGCGCAGTTTCACCACGTCTCACCCATTTTATACCCCGAAAATCCCCCTTTTTCAATAACTCATTTTTCTTGAGCGTGTAGGTCATTTTGGGTGTGTATGGGTAAAATTTTTCTAATGGTGGATAAAATGCAAAAACCCGTGAGGCATCCGACTATCCACAGGGGAACTCCCCGCGCATCACGCAGAGAGTGTCTTTCTTCCCTTTGCCCGCCTTCTCCTGATTACATCCCGTCCTGAGGCAGTCCTCATCCTTACAAGAAATCCATGTGTCCTTTTTCTGCTCTTGACGTGAGGTTGGTATGTTCTCTTCATGTTTTCACCCCGATATATTTTGAAGTTATTACTTAAACATACTATGTCCCGCAATGTCAATCAATACAAACACCCGGACCAGGGCCAAATTCGCGTGGCCGCCCACGCGGACCGTTTGTCGGCATTATAATGTTCCGGGGAAGCAACGATCATGGCAAAAACACAGGCCGGTATCCACTATCCATACTTTCCGGCACCTATCGCGCCTTCATACCTTCGAGAAAACCCTTTAACATCTTCGTATGGGGATGATCCAACCCGAGAGCGTTTTTGAATATTTCATAGGCCCTCGTCCATAGATCCCGGGCCTTGTCATAGTCGCCTATATCCCTGTACACATTGGCCAGATTCAACCGGATTGTTGCGACATTCGGGTGATCGGGACCGAAGTTTTTCAGGCCGGATTCCAGGGCCTGTTCCAGTAAATCCCGGGCTTTTTCGTAGTCGCCTAAATTCCCGTACACATTGGCCAGATTCGACTGCCTTGTTGCGACGTCCGGGTGATCGGGACCGAAGTTTTTCAGGACGGATTCGAGGGCCTGCTTTAGTAAATCCCGGGCTTTTTCGTAGTCGCCTAAATTCCCGTACACGATGGCCAGATTCGACCGGATTGTTGCGACATCCGGGTGATCGGGACCGAAGTTTTTCAGGACGGATTCGAGGGCCTGCTTTAGTAAATCCCGGGCTTTTTCGTAGTCGCCTAAATTCCCGTACACGATGGCCAGATTCGACCGGATTGTTGCGACATCCGGGTGATCGGGACCGAAGTTTTTCAGGACGGATTCGAGGGCCTGCTTTAGTAAATCCCGGGCCTTTTCGTAGTGGCCTAAATCCCTGTACACGATGGCCAGATTCGACCGGCTTGTTGCGACTGTCGGGTGATCGGGGCCGAAGTTTTTCAGGTCGGATTCGAGGGCCTGTTCCAGTAAATCCCGGGCCTTTTCGTAGTCGCCTAAATCCCTGTACACATTGGCCAGATTCGACTGCCTTGTTGCGACTGTCGGGTGATCGGGGCCGAAGTTTTTCAGGTCGGATTCGAGGGCCTGCTTTAGTAAATCCCGGGCTTTTTCGTAGTCGCCTAAATTCCCGTACACATTGGCCAGATTCGACTGCCTTGTTGCGACTGTCGGGTGATCGGGGCCGAAGTTTTTCAGGTCGGATTCGAGGGCCTGTTCCAGTAAATCCCGGGCCTTTTCGTAGTCGCCTAAATCCCTGTACACATTGGCCAGATTCGACCGGCTTATTGCGACTGTCGGGTGATCGGGGCCGAAGTTTTTCAGGACGGATTCGAGGGCCTGCTTTAGTAAATCCCGGGCTTTTTCGTAGTCGCCTAAGTCCTTGTACACATTGGCCAGATTTAACTGCCCTATTGCGACATTCGGCTGATCGGGGCCGAAGTTTTTCAGCTCGGATTCGAGGGCCTGTTCGAGTAAATCCCTGGCTTTTTCGTAGTCGCCCAACTCTGAGCATCTTAGTCCCAGATTATGCCTCAATACCGACATCCTGGGAGAGTCATCGGCGGGGAACAGTCTCGCAATCGCATCTCCGTAGGGGATGAATGGAAATTTGTCTATCGGGTTTTCCTTTGCCTGGTCAAGGTCAAGCAACTCCGCTACCGCCGGCAGGAGCAGCTCGATATCGCTCAGCGCCACGTTCAATTGCGGCTTTAACGCTTCCGCCAGAACGGCGTGCATCTTGTACGAGTCTCTTCCTTCATTCTTGAGAAGGAACCCTTTTTCGTAAAGACTCTCCAGGGTGGAGGGGAAGTCCTCCTCCCAATCGAGCTCCCCTGTACTCAAAAGGCGGGACAGAAGACCGTATTCGACCCAGGCGTTGGGGAGGCACACGAACTGCTTCAGGAGCCATATCCGGCGGTCCCCCAGGTTGCTTGTCCTGAATATGTCGGTCAGGTAGGACTGTATTCTTTCGATCTTCCCGTGTTTGGAGTGGAAGGTGGTCACATGTGCCCTTGCATCGGTCCCGATGGCCTTCAGGACCTTGTCGAAATCCCAGCGGTTCTGCTTCGCCGATTTCGCGAGCACCTCTATGGTCAGGGTGTGGAGCTCCACATGGTTCACGATGCGCCTTACTTCATCGGGGATGAATGCCCCGTTGTGTCTTGCGAACAAGGCCATGGCATCGTCTTCACCCAGAAAATCGATGTCCATGATATGGAAAGGGGCGACCCGTTCGCGGGACGTGACCAGCACGTGCCAGTTCGGGGCCTTCGGAAGCCTGTCGTAATATTTCCCTATCTCCTCCGACGCGTTGTCCATAACGAGGAGGTTCTTCTTTTCCCCTTTCAGATTGCGGAGCACGTTGAGGCAAGCCTCGACCTGGTTTCCCGGCTCCACGTCCCCGACGTTCAGATTTGCATGGAGGGTATATTCCGCCATGACGGCCTCCTCCAGGGAGCCCTCCATGGTGAGCCACCCGATATGGTCGTAATCGTCATAGTACCTGTCGATATAGGCCCCTGCGAGGGTGGTCTTGCCGATGCCTCCCATACCGTTGATGAGAGCGGTTTCGCTTTTCCGGAGCAAGGCTTCGCGAAGGGCTTCGAGGTCTTTATCACGGCCTATGATCTCCCGGGCGGGGATTCTGTTGAGCGCCGTGAGTTCCTTCGGGGCGATTGCGGAGCGGGGAAGCTCCATCCCTCTCTTTATTTCTTCCGTGTTTTCGAGCAGCCTGTCCAGCTTGCCGTCCATGTCCGCAAATCTCTCCGATATACGGAATATTTCCTCCTGATACCCCTCCTGAAGGGCAAGCTTCCTCAGTTCATCGTCTGCCTTCAGGTTCTCCTCGAAGGCCGTGAGGAAGGCCCGTATCGCCTCCGTGCCGGGGGCGGCAATGTTCACGTGCGCCCGCAGGGCGCTTTCTATTCTCCCCCTGTCGGGCATATCCCCGTCATTCCCGAAGAGTCTGTATTTCAACAGCTCGTCCACAAAGACCCGGGACTCGTAAAAGACGACCCCTTCAACGGGTTTCGGGAGTGTCCTGCTGAAATCATCAATGGTTTTGTCTATTATCCCTGCGAGCCTCCTTTCGAAAGTTTCCCGGTTCTTGTCGGGAAACCAGTCCAGGCCCTTCTTGATGGAATACCCCGCGACTTGCCGGGCGATAAATGTTCCGATTGCATCCAGCATGAGCGCACATCCCCCTTCATGTGATCCCGTCTCACATCCGCGTGAGGAGGCACAATCCGCATTTTCATGGGAAGACAGCTGATTGGTCCTGCAACTACTCTACATTAGCACGTTCCCCCCGATCAACAAAATTCCGGGGGAGGGCTTCACCTTTATCCGCGCTGCGGCGGCGTTGGAGGTAACGCCGGCCCCATCATGCGCCCCTTCCACGGCGACTCCCCCAGCCGTCCGTCCTCACTTGACCGGTTGCCTTACCAGGTAGATGGACCGCGCCTTCTGGGCGAGGTAGTGGATCGAGTCCGGTGAGTCGAAAACAATCCTCCCTTCCCTGAACATGCTGTCATATTGGGGCCCTTCGTTTCCGTCTACCACCACCGACCATTTATCACCGTTTTTCGCGCCATAGGCCAGATGGGCGCTGTCAGGGCTGAACACGGGCGATGTCACCTGGTCGTACCGCGAGTCTTCCCTTCCGTCCATGACCACGAATTGCTTGGCCCCCGATTTGGCGGTATAGGCCATGTGGGCGCTATCGGGGCTGAAGACGATGGACTCGTTCCCTATTCCGTCATATCCTCCTTCTTCCTTTCCGTCCACAACCACAAAGGGTCTCGTTCGAAAGCCCACCTGCGCGGCATAGGCGTTGCGTGTGCTGTTGGGGCTGAAGATAAGACTGTTTTTCGCGATATGGTCGTATTGTTTTCCTTCCTTTCCGTCCATGACCACGAACTGCTTGGCCCCCGATTTGGCGGTATAGGCCATGTGGGCACTATCGGGGCTGAAGACAAGGATACCCACGCCTTCATATGGCTTCTCTTCCTTTCCGTCAAGGACCACACTATATCGGACGCCTGTTTTTGCCACATACGCCAGGCGCTTGCTGTCGGGGCTGAACACAAGCCCGCCCTCCGCTACGCCATCATATGGCTTCTCTTCCTTTCCGTTCACCACGACAAACTGTTTCTTGCCCGATTTGGCCATATAGGCCACCCGTGTGCTGTCGGGGCTGAAAGCGATCCTGCGGATTTCGTCATACCGCTTCCCTTGCTTCCCGTCAATCACTGCAATCTGCCCCTTGGCCGCCTTGGCCGCGTAGGCCACGCGTCTGCTGTCGGGGCTGAAGACGAGGGGCTCATTCGTTATCTCCAAATAGCTCTTTCCCTCTTTTCCGTCTATTACCACGCACCATTTGGCGTCCTTTTTCGCCCCGTATGCCACCCGTTTGCTGTCGGGGCTAAAGACGGGAGCGGTTATGGCGTCGTAGCCCTTATCCTCTTTTCCGTCTATGACCACGCACCATTTGGCGCCCTTTTTCGCCCCGTATGCCACCCTCCTGCTGTCGGGACTGAAAACGATCATGTTTCTCCACACACCGCCGTAACGCTTCCCTCCCGCTCCATCGATCTCCACGACAAACTGATCATTCTCCCTTTTGGCGACACACGCAACACGGGCGCTGTCAGGGCTGACCGTAAGGCTCGCGAGGACAAGGGAAGGATCCATTTCGGCGATAAATTTTTCGGGATCGGGGTCCATGGCGGCCTTCTCCGCCCCATGGGCCGGTACACAGCAAAAGGCAAAGAAAAGGGCCAAAGAGATGGTCACCAGATTTCTTCCGTGCATCACGGCATACCTCCTGTTTTTTTCAATTCATTCCGGCATTCAAGCCATCCCGGGCACGATTGCGCCGCCTCCGGGACATGGTTTAAGGTAAGTCTTCGATCAGAAGTTGGCAAGGACTGCATGGTTTTGAAATGAGGGTCTTCCGGGCACGTCAATGGCTGCGTAGCCCTTGCCCTTTTCCGGAAGTCAACCGACGATCCTCTTATGTTTCCGTAATTCCTTGTCCTCTATCGGGACCCGGCGCCGCAACGGGCCGCCATCTCTTCACACCCCCCGAGGTTCTTCAGGATCGAGGACCGGTACGCATCCTGTGGCCAGCAGCAGAAGACTTTAAGGCCTTCCTCTTCCAGGATGGGGCCGACCCATTCAAGGCTCTTATCGGTGCTTTGATAGAGTTGGTCGCAGTGAAGACTGTTGTCCTTCAGTCCCGTCAACTTGACCAGGCCCTCATAGGAAACACCGTACACGACTTTCCTGATGCCCGAGTACCACATCCCCGCGCAGCAGAGCATGCAGGGTGCGGTGCTGGCATACATTGTGCTCTCTCCGAGCACCTTGGGTGAGAACTCCCGCCTCGCCCTGACCATGAGGTTCATTTCCGCGTGACGGCTGCTGTCCTTGTCGGTGTAGACCGTATTCTCGGTGGTGAGGATGACTTTGCCTTGATGGACCAGAAGGGCGCCGAAGGTGTGGTTGCCGTTCTTTCCGGAACTGATGGCCAGGTCAAAAGCCTGTCGCATGAATCGTTCATCATCTGCGGCCATGGCCGCCTTTTGTCCGGGTGAAGCGGTTTCATCGCCGGCCATGGCCGGGAAAACGGACAGAAAGAGAAGGAGGGTTGATAAAATGGTGACGAGTACGCGCACTTTCATGTCAAGCGCTCCTTTTCGGATGTATTTTACCTTTGCCCACTATCGGCCGGGAGCGCCATCCTCCGCTCGGCCCTTCAGCGTTTCCATCAAGCCCGTGAGCCTTCCCGAGCCTCTTTCCCCATCCAACCATGAATATCCTATCATATGGAGGCGAGAAACAGCCAAACTCTTTCGGACAATTTCCGGCGCCCATTGCGTGGCTCACCCCCCTTCATGGCGCGCCTCAGGTTTCCGGTCCCTCATGACGTCTTCCTCCGGAAGAGTGTCCCCACGAGGCCTGCCGCAACGAGACTTATGGAGACGATAAAGAAGAACAGCGGCCTATAGCCTTCATGGGATAGTATCATTCCTCCTGCAAAGGGACCCGCAAAGAAACCCGCCTGCATCATGAGTAAAGAGAGATTCAGATTCATGCTCCTGAGGTGAGGTTCCGACACATCGAACATGAGGGCGATGACCACGGGCATGGCAATCCCCCACCCGAGTCCCGCGAACAGGGCCAGTACATAAAACGTCCCGGGGCGGCAGAAGGCGCCGAGGGCCCAATACACGGCGGCAAGTCCCGCCAGGGAGACGCCGGTGAGGACTGCCTTATTGAAGCGATCAAAGAAGGCCGACCCCGCGATCCTCACGCCTATCATGGCCATGGTGGCGATGGTGAAAAAGAAGCCGGGGTTTTCTATACCTTTTCCAAGGGCATACCCCTTGAGAAAGAAGAAGACGATCGTGTAAGAGGTATAGAGCAGGAACTGCACCATAAGGAGGGTTGCCGTCTTCCGGTCTCTGAGATCGGCGAGCAGGTCCCTCATGTGGGTGGCGCGGACGCCTGCAGGGCCTGCCGTCCCTTCCCGCAACGCGGGCTTCAGGGCGAGGACCGCAAGGGGGGCAAGGAACATGACGAGACCCCCGAGGACCAGGATATGCCTGAATTCCGCCGGTTTTTCACCTACGAACCCTACGAGGGGAGGGATTATGGAATAAGGGAGAAGCCGGATCACGGATATAAGACCGAAGGCCCGGCCGCTTTTCTCCCGGGGTATGTATATGGTTAACATTGCCATGATGGCAGAGACGAGGCAGACAAAGGCAGCGCCGTGGATTATACGCACTATTGCGAGAGTTACCACATGGAAGGCGAAACTGTAGGCGAACAAGGCAAGGGCCATTCCGAAGAGGGAGACCACGATCCACCTGCGGCCGTTCCCGCCGTTGAGGCGCACCGCGAGCACGGGCTGAAGAATGAAACTTGCGAGGGAGTCGGCCCCTATGAGGAACCCGAACCACCAGGAAGGGATGGGCAGGGTCTGCAGGTAGTGCTGGAACTGAAAGAAAAGGGCCATGACCGCGGCGGCGAGAAAGAAGACGAGGTTGAGGGCAACAAACTCCCTGGTAAAAAGCCTGTCGGGTTGCGGTCTTGTCATGGTGAGGCGGGACCTTCCTCCCTTCCCCGGCCTTTCCCGTCCTTTTCGCCCGGTCCGTACTCCGCGAGGCGCACCACGAGGTTTCCCGCCAACGCCCGCCTGTAGGACGCCCGCGCCCTTACGTCGTCGATGGGGGACACAGTCTTTTCGATGATGGGCGCGATCCTTTGAAGGCTCTCCCGGGTAAGGGGACAACCGACGAGGGCTTCCCCGGCCTCCCGCGAGGTCACCACGGTGGGGCCCACACTTCCCCAGGCAAAATCCGCCTTTTCCACAATCCCCGCATCCGTGGTCCTGACGAGGGCCGCAAAGCTCGCGATGGCGATAGCCAGCGCTTTTCTCTGTCCTACCTTCTCGAAGTGGCGGATGGCGGGGGAGTCGTCCTTTTTGATCCACACACCGTAGAGCAACTCATTGTCCGCAAGGGCGGTCTTCCCCGGTCCCAGGATAAATTCGTGAATAGGCATCCGGCGGGATTCATTCCTTTTCCTCAGCTCCACTTCCGCGCCCAGGACGTAAAGGGGCGGCAGCGTGTCGCCCGCCGGTGAAGCGGTGCAGATGTTGCCCCCTATGGTGCCCATGTTCCTTACCGGGGGCGAGCCGAGCACGGGCAGGGCCTTCGCAAGGAGCGGGAGGTGGGCCTGAACGAGGGGGTGGGACAGAAGGCGTGTGTGGGTCGCCCGGGCCCCGATAAAGATGGCCCCCTCCCTTTCCTCGATCGATTGGAGCTCTGTAACGGCCTCGAGCCCGATGAGGGTCCGCGGATATCGGTCCGAGGCGCGCAGCTTTACGAAAAGGTCGGTGCCGCCGGCAAAGAAAAGGGCCGGGCCCCATTCCTCCTGCATGTCCCACAGTTCGCTCAAGGACCCGGGCAGATACATGTTCATTGGAGGTGTCCGCCTTTCTTGTTTCCCGACGCCGCTGCCGACACCGCTTCCACGATCTTCTGATAGCCCGTGCACCGGCACAGGTTCCCGCTTATGCCTTCCCTGATTTCAGCCTCCGTAGGGTTTGGGCAACGGGAAAGAAGGTCGAGGGACGCCATCACCATGCCCGGGGTGCAAAACCCGCACTGGATAGCGCCATGCTCTATGAAGGCCTTCTGAAGGGGGTGGAGTTCCCCGTCCCGCGCCAGCCCTTCAATGGTCATGACCTCGGTCCCGTCGAGTTGAGGCGCGAGCATAAGGCAGGCGAGCCTGCTCTCCCGGTTCACGAAGATGGTGCAGGCCCCGCATTCACCCGTGCCGCACCCTTCTTTTGTGCCGGTCATCGACAGGTCCTCACGGAGCAGATCGATCACCCTCCGTCTCTCGTCCGTATCCACAACCCTTTCCTCCCCATTCAAGGTGAAACGTATCTTCACGAGTCGCTTTCCTCCGGTTTTTTGGATAAAAGGGCTGTCCTCACGGCTTCGCCGGTGAAGGGCGCACGAAAAATCCTCTTCCCCCATGCGTCGCAGATGGCGTTTCCTATGGCGGGCAGGGGCCCGCTCATGCCGATTTCTCCCGCGCCCTTCAATCCGAAAGGTCCTGTCTCCTCGGCCATTTCAAGGGGTACGGAGTCCATTCGCGGTATGTCCATGGAAGTGGGTATGATGTACGTGGCAAGGTCCTTTGTGACGATACCTCCGTCCGTGACCTTGAAGTCCTCGATCAGGGCGTACCCGATGCCCTGGGCAATAGCGCCCTCGATCTGCTGTTCATACACCTGGGGGTTCATGACCTTGCCCGCGTCGGTGACCGCAAGGTAACGCACGATCTCCACCTGTCCGGTAAGGGTGTCGATCTCCACATACACGAGGTGGGCGCCGTAGGAGAAGATGAGGTGGGGCCCCATGTAAATGGCGTCAAGCCTTTCCCGGGTCACGGGCATCCTGAAATATCCCGTGGCCGTCCTTGCCGCCTCATCCATGAGGGCTGCCAATTCTTGCAGATAGGACTCTTTCCCTGTCGGAGTGTGGCGAACGCGACCCGGCAGAAGGATGAACTCCTCCGGCCGCGATCCCGTCAGGCGAGCGGCGGCAGCGTTGAGGATAGCCTTCTTGAGGCTCGTGGCGGCCTCGATGAGGGCGTTGCCGAAGGTGTAGGTGGTCCGGCTTGCCGACGAGGAACCCGACGGCAGGGTGTGCGCCGTGTCGGGCAAGACCAGTTCCATTGTGGCGCCGTTTTGACCAAGAATATGGCCTGCGATCTGCTCATAGGTGCTCGCGTTCCCCTGCCCCATATCCACCACGCCCGCATAGACCCGGATCTTACCCTCCGGGGTAAGCTCGATCTTTGCGCGGGCCTCGTCGGGCACCATGGGCGGGTAACCCATGGCATGGGCCATACATGCAAGCCCTACTCCCCGGACCTTAAACAGGCCCGCTTCCTTTTTCCACGCAGTCCTGTTCTTCCATAGAGGATGGCGGGAAACGGTCTCCAGGCATTCGGCAGCACCGGTGGAGTTAGTGAGCGTCACGCCGGGACAATTCTTGTCACCCCTCCGCACCACGTTCCTGAGGCGGATCGCAAGGGGATCGATGCCGAGCCTATGGGCCGCCATGTCAACCATCTGTTCCATGGCGGCGGTTACCTGGGGCACGCCGAAACCGCGGAAGGGGCCGCCCACCGGGTTGTTCGTATAGAGGGCCCACCCTTTTATACTCACGTTCGGAATGCGGTAGGCAGAGCCTGCGTGTTCGACGCCGAGGGTCATAATCTCCCCGCCGAGGGGCGAATACGCGCCGCCGTCGTAATAAACCCTGCATTCAAGGGCATGAAACGTGCCGTCCCGCTTCGCTCCCAACCGGTAATACATGGTTGCAGAGAGGCGTTTCACCCCTGCCAGAAAACTCTCTTCCCTGTCCCACCACATCTTTACGGGCCTGCCGCGGGAATAAAGCACGGCAAGAGCGAGGAGGCACTGGACCGTGATGCCGTCCTTGCCGCCGAAAGCGCCGCCGAGATAGGGCGCGATAACGCGGATACGCTCGGGGTCCGTTCCCAGGACCGGGGCTATCTCGAAGCGGTCGCGGAAGGGCGTCTGGGTAGAGGCAACGATCACCCAGGTCCCGTCCTCCTCACGATAGGCCCACCCTGCCTCGGTCTCAAGGTAGGCATGTTCCTGCACGGGCGTTTCGAACATGCCCTCCACCACCACGTCACACTCATTCATGGCCTGAACGCACGCCCCGGTCTCCACTGACGCGGCCTTTATCACATTCCCTTCCGGGTTATCCTCGTGAACAGGGGGAGAGGTTTCTTTCAAGGCCTCTTCCACGGAAAATATGCCGGGCAAGGGCTCATATTCAAGGACAATACGGCTGATAGCTTCTTTCAGGGCTTCACGGCTCTCCGCGAGCACGAGGGCGACCGCTTCTCCCGAGTGGCGTATCCTGGTCTCGGCGAGGACCGGCTGGTTCCTCCTGATGATTCCTATCCTGTTCTCTCCGGGGATGTCTTTATAGGTGAGGACGGCAACGCATCCGGGCACCGCCTCCGCATCCTTCGTATGGATGCGCTTGAGCGCCGCGTGGGGCACGCCCGCCCGTTTTGCCCCTGCCCATAGAAAATCACTGTCATAATAGTCAGCGGCGTACTTCTCTTCCCCCGTAACCTTGGCGCGGGCATCCGCCCGGGGCGCTGTTTTTCCTATTTCATAAGGGACACTGTCGGTCTTCATGGCCTCACCCAGCCCTATGCTCATCGCCGTGAAATGCGGCCGTTCCGCAAGATGGCGATACCGGCATATTCGCCTTGAATATTACATTTGTCGGCAAAGGAATGACAAGATTTATTTTCTATGAACGCGGGCCTTTGCGACCAAGTTCGCCGGCCGACGGCAAAAGCGTGTCAGGTTGTTGTTGCCGGCCAATCGGCCTTGATAAACTCAAGGATCTTCTTTGCCCGGTCAGAAAAGAGGTGAATCCCCTCCCAGTCCGGTGGCGTGAGGGTCTTCTGCATGAGCAGCCCGTCTTCACCAAACCACCGGGGCAGTATGCCGCCAAAGGCGTAGCCATTGTTCTTCAAGACAGCGACAACCTCGCCGACCCATGGCCGCGACAATTTCAGCCATACCTGGATGACCTCCACATGCCGACCGAGAACGCACTCCTCTTCGGCAAGGAGGGTTCGCTCAAAGGAGGACCCTGCCTCGTGGACGGTCAGGCGGGCCACCTGGGCAGAGTCGAATACCTCCGTATCGATCCGGGTCTGCTGCGAAGCGGGAAGATCGCCCCCTGATCGGGAGAATGACCGTCCATCGTCAAGGCCCTGGTAGATATAGCGGAAGTACTCCTCATATATTTCAGGCACATGTACCGTGTGAGGCTTCGGTTCTACGGTGATGAACATGAGAAGCGTCGATACCCGCCCCAACGCGCTCTTCTCCTTTTCGTATGCCTCCGCAGGCATAAGCCCGATCTCAAGGGCCGTCTCCACGAAGGGCAGCTCGGCGAGGGCAGCCTTCTGAATATAAATGTGATTGCAGACAGGCTCCCCGAAAAGCACGGTTATGTTCCCGATACCGGACAACGCCTCTTTCACGCACCGAAAGATCATCCTCATTACGCCCGCGTTCCGGAAAGCGGGCGAAACCGCCCCGTTCCCCTTCTCATAGACCCCTTTGTCGGGGGCGGCGCGGAACAGGGAGCTATACCCCACAACCCTGTTGTCGGGCGTGCGCACTACGATCGGTATCTGCTCGCGGTTTTCGAATGCAGCCACAAGCCGGTCGGGATGATAGACTATCTTTGCGGGATATTCGTCTCCATACACTTCGGTAAAGAGCCTCGCCACCCCCTCCGCGTCTTCGGGTCGAAAGAAACCGACAGTTAACGTATCGCTGTTCATGGTCACTCCTTTCATTGCCCGGGTTCACCCGGTGTCTCTCGTTTTGCGAACAGATTCATGAGTCCGTGCAAAAAGACTCATCGTCACCCCTCACGACCCTCGAAGGGGCCGTGAAACATCTGCCGCCTGATTGACCAAACCCCATCGTGTACCAAAACAGTCTACCCCACGGCAACCGTGGAAGGCAACCCCCAATCAGATTCGCGCCCCTGACCGGGTTCCCCTCTTCGCGGGGTTGCCTGTTGCCTGTTGCCTGGATGCTGCCTAACGGGACTTCCTGTAGGGGATCCCCAGTCTATTCATCTTGCTTCTCAAGGTGCTGGGCTTCACCTGAAGGAGGTCCGCCGCCCCGCGAGGCCCGTAGACCCGTCCATTTGACTCTTTGAGGGCGCGCATGATGTGGTCTGATATGGCGGCATCCAACGGCCACGGCCCGTTCTCCTCCGAAGAGGGCGCGGGGTTCTCCCGGTTCTCCTCCCGGGTCAACAGCCGGCTGAAGGTGAGGGGGCCGCCTCCGCTCAGGATCAGGGCGCGTTCAATCACATTCTCCAATTCCCGCACATTGCCGGGCCAGTCATACGACATGAGCCGGTCAATCGCCCCGGGGGCCGGTCCCTGGGGAGCGGGAAGTCTCAAGTCCCTTGATTTTCGTTGTACGAAATGGTCCACAAGGGTGGGGATGTCCCTAATTCTCTCCCGCAATGGAGGAATCACGATAGGGAAGACATTAAGGCGGAACCACAGGTCTTCCCGGAACTGCCCTGTCCTCACCATTTCTTCGAGGTTACGATGTGTGGCGGCCAGTATCCTTATATTGACGGAGACCGGCGCCGTTCCCCCGACCCGTTGAATCTCTTTGTACTGGATTACCCGAAGGAGCCTCACCTGGGCCGGAAGAGGCAGTTCGCCGATCTCGTCGAGGAAGATGGTGCCCCTGTCCGCCCGCTCGAAACATCCCCTGTTTTGCGCAACGGCTCCGGTAAAAGCCCCTCTTTCGTGCCCGAACAGTTCACTGTCTATGAGGGTCTCCGGGATGGCTCCGCAGTTTACCTTTATAAAGGGGCCGTCGTTCCGGGGCGACGAGTAGTGGATTGCATGGGCTATCACGTCCTTGCCCACCCCCGTCTCACCGCGAAGCAGCACGGGGCTGTCGAGATGGGCGACGCGCTGCGCCATATCCATCACGCCCTTGAGGCCGGACTCCGCGCCTATGATCGCGTCTCCCGAGAGGCGGAACAATTCCCTGTTGAGATAGCGGTTATCGTCGGCCAGCATGTCCTTGAGCTTCAGGACCTCCTGGTGTTTGAGGGCATTTGACAGGGCGATCACAAAAGGTTCGTGGAGGAACGAAAGGAGTCTGGCGTCTTCCTCCGTATATCTTCCCCGGCCCTTCACGCCAAGCATGAGGTCCCCGAGATACGTGTGTCCGTCCTTGAGGCTCATGAGGAGGACCGAGGAGTCACGTAATTCAACGTACTGTGAAAATTGCTCGATTACGGGATCGTCCTCCGGGCGATTGACGATCCGCATCTCCACCGGCTTGAGTCCCGGACGGTCGATCACGAGGGCGCCGGGAATGCTCTGTTCGTCCAGTTTGTCTCTCAGCTCCCGGGGCAGCGGGGTGAGGACATTGAGTTCCTTCTCCTCGTCCTGCGTGGCGAGGAGAACGGTTCGCATGGCGCCGAGATCCGGTTCGTAAATAAGGAGGCTTATCCGGTCCACGGGCATGACCTGTTCAAGATAATGGAGGCAGCGGCGCATGGCTTCCTCTATATCGAGACTTCCGCAAATCCGGAGAGTCGCCTGTCTGAAAAAAACGTTCTCGTCGATCATGATGCCTCCTCGTGGTAAACGCGATATTACGCCAATATACCACGTATTGGCGACATAACGCCAGTCAGTTACGCGATATTTCGTGGTAACTTTTGCCGGGCAATTCTACCTGCTTGATATTACGCGTAAATGCAAATGGCATTCTTCTTGTTTAAGTAAAGGCAATAACAAATAAGGAGGATTGTCATGACTCACAAGATCAGGCCTTTAATTCTATGTCTCATGGTTTTGGTGTTTGCTGCACCGGCTCTTGCAGGAGGGTGTAACTGGTACACAACAAAGGGGAGCGTTTTGGAATCCTCCGGTGATGAGATCAACCTGTGTGTGGGCACAAAAGACGGCGCTGCCGTGGGACAGGAACTCGACGTGTACAAGATCGTTCACGACGCGAATAGCTGGTGGGGTTTGTCAAAAGAGTATGCAGGAAAGATAAAGATTACCGGGGTCCTGGACGAACACAGCGCGAAGGCGACGGTTATTTCGGGAAAAGCCGATGTCGACTCCATCGTGGAGCTTTCCATAGCACGGGCAACAGCATCAGGGTAAGAGACGGGCGCGTGGTTATTTGCCTGTTTCCCCTGTGCGACCGGGAGAGCCCTCTACGTGCCTGCGGGGCACAGTACATGTCTCATCGGTCAGTTCACATTCGTTGAGACACGGTTCGATGTGAATGACCACATCAAGATTGCCGACCTCCCGGGTCATTGTCAGTTCAAGCTGGTCCGCCAGCTTGTCGGCTTCATCGATGCTCTCTTTCCTGCAGATAAGGAGATGGAAATCGGTGTATTTCCTGCTTCCCGCGATGCGGCCTCTCATCCTGTGATAGCCTGCATAGGGAAAGGGCAGCGAATCGATGATTTCCTGCAGTTTCTTTTCTGTGTCAGGGGGGATACTGGCGTCCATAAGACCACCGATGCCGTCCCGAAAGATCTTGAGGGCCGAGAAGATGATGAGAAAAGCGATGATCACGGAAAACACGAGATCGAAATAGGTCTTGCCTGTGTAGTAGGTAAGAACGATTGCGGCAATGGCAGCGGAGTTGGAATAGAGATCGCTGGCATAGTGAAGGGCATCCGCCTTCAGGACGCTCGAATCTGTTTTTTCGCCTGCCTTCCGAAGCACTATCGAGATCATTGCGCTGAAGATGAGTGAGAGGATCATTACCCCGAGGTCAAAGCCGGAATAGACGATCGCGCCCTTGTGGACAAATTTGCTGATAGCCGCGTAGAGGATCAAGCCGCCTGTGAAGATGATCACCAGCGACTGGACTGTGGCGGCTATATTCTCGGTCTTCCCGTGACCGTATTGATGCTTGTAATCGGGCGGCTCCGCCGCTTTTCGTATGGCAAGCAGATTCATTCCCGACATGAAGATATCCAAAAGACTGTCAAGGCTTGAGGATATGACCGCCAGAGATCCGGAGGCCAACCCTGCCGCAAACTTGCAGACCGCGAGAACAAAAGCGGATACTATCGCAAATAGGGAAGCTTTGTACTTGATGTCCATGGTTACCTTGTCCGGGCTTCCTGTTCTGTGAAAACGCCTTCACCTTGCAACTGCCACGGGAGTATCCCTCGCGACGGTTTCATCTCTGGCGACAATATAGTATGTCGTGGTATCAAAAGCAAGCATGGCCCTGCGGGTTTTCGCTGCTTCACCGAACGCCTCGTGGAACGCGGCACGCCGCCGACGGGAACCAAGCCCTTCCTATGCCGCGCCATAAAATGTTTAACTTCGTATCTTACCTGTGGTAACATTTTCTTTTGAAGAAGAGTGCAATATCCGGGTGCACTATAAAAAATTGACTAAAGATTACGCCTGGCATCGGAAAATCCCTTGCAAATGACAATCTGGAAGACCGATACGGTGTGGCGTGAAACAACAACAGGAGGAATCACATGAACAAAAAATTGATCTGGACAAGCATTGTCGCAGTATCTCTGATGGGCTGCGCAACCCAGACGCAGACGGGCGCCCTTGTGGGCACCGGCGTGGGCGCCGCGGTGGGGGCCGGCGTCGGGCAGGCGATAGGACGCAACACCTCTTCGACCCTTGTGGGCGCCGCTATCGGAGCGGCTGCCGGAGGTCTCGTCGGAGGCGCCATAGGCCAATATATGGACAAGCAGGAGCAATCAATGCGCCAGGCTCTCGCCAACTCGCAGGCGGCAAGCGTTCAGCGGGAACAGGAAGTACTGGCAAGGGCCGGGAACGACAGCACGAGGAAGACCCAGGATGTCCTTACGGTAACCTTCAAGTCCGATTACCTTTTTGCCACCAACTCCTCCAATCTGCTGCCGGGCGCCTGGCCGGAGGTGGAGCGGGTGTCAAATGTCCTCATGCAATATCCTGAAACCACCATCGTGATTTCCGGTCATACCGACAGCGTCGGGGCTCAGGCATACAACCAGAAACTGTCCGAAAGGCGTGCGGAAACCGTCAAGCAGACCCTGGTGAAGCTGGGCGTGCCCCCTTCACGGATGACCACCATCGGTTACGGCAAGACCAGGCCCATAGCCTCCAACAACACGGAAGCCGGCCGGCAGTTGAACAGGCGCGTAGAGATCCGCATCGTGCCTCAGCAGGCGCAATAGCAGCGCCCATACCGCAAACAATTAAGTATCCCGCAAAAGAACGGGGCCGGCAAACGGCCCTGTTCCGCGTCTACGGTAATCACCCCCGCCCGAAAACCGCTGCACCGCCTTGACGAACCATAACAAAGGCGGGTATCGATTGCTCAGGCTCCCTCAGCCTTACCCCGAGCCGTCACCTTCCTGTCCTCTTCCGGGACGGTTGTTTATCCCTGACCTCCCTTTACCTCCCCCCCATTGAAATAGTTGCCCATAATCTTCCCTCTGACCGGAGGAATACGGCATGTCCCATTTATCTCGTTTTATTTCTTTTTATCTCCTTTTATTGAAAAGACCTGCTCTTTTGTTATAAAATTGGAGAGACAATACATACATGAAGGAAACAGCTATGAAGAGAGAAATTATCCATATCGATGAAGAGAAGTGCGATGGTTGCGGAGTATGCGTGCGGTCCTGCGTGGAAGGGGATCTTCAGTTGGTTGACGGCAAGATACGTCTTTATGCCGAAAAATACTGTGACGGCTGCGCCGCGTGCGTTCCGAAATGTCCATTGGGGGCCCTCGACATTGAGGTGCGCGAAGCCGATGAATATCAGGAATTAGTAAATGTGCGGTGCTGATATAATTCGACGTTGAGAGAGGTCTGAATTATACCCCCCCATTTGTCGTTTCAGACGGTAAATGGTTACTTTTATGCAGAAGTGAAAAAAGGCTCAGAGACAGCATGGCGTAGCGTAATTTGAGATACTATGAAGGGGGGGCAAGATGAATAGAGACGTGCGCTGTATCAGGGAAGGAATCACCTACAAAACGGTAGTTTTTGCAACTCTGTTGATTTGCTGCATATTACACTTCTTCTTATCATCGTCCGCAGTGGCGTCATCCCTCAGCAATGTCGTCACGGGAAAGGGCGTCGTCATCACGAAAGATGATTGGTCCCAACTATTTATCAAGGATGGGACCATCCAATTTACGGAGACGGAGGGTGTGTTTGTTACGTTTGACGTTCTAGGGTCTTCAGGCGTTACGCAGGTGAAGGTTTCGTGCACCCTCGACGGAGAGGCCTGCAACGAGCCTTTCCGCACCTTTGGCATTGCGGAGGGAGTAAGCGGCCTTTTCCAACTGAACTTTGTGCCCAGAGGGACCCATTCGGTCGTCATCACGCTCTTTGATCAGATAGACGGCGAATACCAGGAGGTTGACAGCCGGATACTGTCATTTTCGGTGGAGGCCGGTGCGCACGCCGACCTGGCCGGCGCAGTCTCGGGAAACAGGTTGATCATGGGTGACGGCATGCCTCCGTGGAGGTTCGACGTCGAGAAACAATATCACCCGACCCGCCTTAGACGCGATATGCCTTTATTCACCGCGGTGAGGCTCACAAACATAATTGGGTGCAACAAGTACCAGGTAAAGGTCGGTTTCCGGAAGGGCGGGAAGAACATAGAGGGCTTCTCAAAGGAGTACGATACTCAAGGCCTCTACAAAAGTGAAGAATACGTCTGGATAGCGCAACCCGCCGATAGCCTGGAAAAAGGTGGATACAGGCGAACCATTTCGATCAGTTACGACGGCGGTCCTTTTACGGAGTTAAAAGAGAACGGCACAAAGCTGTTTTCGATCTACTGAAGCCTGTCAGAAAATGCCGATGTCGCGAGATCCTATGCGCTTAGCCTGTAAACCGATAACCCACGCCCCGCGGTTTCTCCGGACAAGCATAGATATCAAAGGCCTCCCACAGAGCTCCCTCCAGACGGATGCGTCCCTGTGCCTTTTCCCGTGATAGTTGTTTCGCTACGATGCCCTCTCGCCCCTCTGCTCCGTTTCAGGAAGGAGCCGTCAAAAGTTGTATCGCCGGGTCTTGGCGAATACACCTCCTCGAAAATTAGCCGGCACCTGCAAGTGAAACCTGAGGCCGTCATCGGCAGCCTTGGCAAAAGGAACCCCAGGATTCCTCTTGCCAAGGATCTTGATCTGCTAATTTCTAATCGTTATGCAAATTGTTACTTCCCCTCAGGGGTCTTTGATTTATCCTCTTGATCTGCCGGAGGCGAAATCTTCTTCTCCAGACCGACCACCACGATAGCGTCGGCCACACCCTGGACAAAGGCAGGTTCAACATCTTTTATATCCGTCGAGCCGCCATGTATGCCCCCCCACGCAAAGGTTTTCTGAAGAGTAAATTCAGCCACGGGTTCCTTTTCTGAGGTTGCAAGGAAGAGAGAAAAGTCTCCATCGATGTGAATCTGTCCCAAGCCGGCCAACATAAAGCGAGCAAAGGCGCTCCCCTCTTCATATTGGGTGATCTTTGAATTGAGAATGAAAGCGCGCTTATCGGTTGTGTTGCACTGAGCGTTCTTCTTCTTCAGGTTTATCGCATTCGTCATCATGTCCGCCAGCCTCAGGCGGCCGTTTTCCTGCAAAGGGACACCATCGGCAACGGTAAGTTTGATAGTTGCATCGTCGTTGGCACACAAGCGATGGCTATCGGAGATGGGCTTGCTGAATTGGGCGGTTGGCGCCGTGGTTGAGCAGCCATAGAAACCAGCAAAAGAAGCAATCAAGAAAAGAAAGATAAGACCTTTTTTCATACAGATGTTCCTCCTTAACGTATTTTCGCCGACATTGTCGGACGTAAAATTCAAGGGACGACCTTCTTTTCGCCCCTCCTATTCCTAACGATCAGCGCACTGCAGCTAAAAGGTTTCTGGAGTAAACGCTATGATGAGCCGATTAGCCAAGACATAAACGTGTAAAACCCTCCGCGAAGACAGAGCCTCTGTTTCTGATGACCTGGAGGCTCTGCCCTGTTCGTTCTTTAGGTGTATCGTTATTTAGAGCCCAATACGAGCATGGCGCCGGCCGGATCCAATGTGAGGCCGCTGACCTTCTTTGATTTGTTAATGCTCGTCACGATCCTCTGCGCTATATAGTCGCCTACCGGTAGGGACGCTTTGTCCAATGTGAGACTAGTCACTTTATCGTCATAAGACGTGAAAATGACTCCGCCAATAAGAGCTATTACGCCCACTTCAAGCCAACTGACTTCCGTCCAGGTTCTGTTCATGGACGCATGCCGAACATCAAGCTCAATCGGAAATTTAAACATGTCTATCTGGCTTTTGTCTGCGGCTTTTGTGAGCGTGACATCGATATCATAATTTACTGAATACACATAGCCATTCCATGCCGGGGTAAAGATGCGGAACGTGTCAATGAAAATGAGACACTTCCATCAGATATTTAGTGTACCCCGCCATCGCTCGTTGATAATGGCTTATTGATCCAGACGGCGTCAGGCAGTGACGCCGGTTTCGGCATCCTCCCCTTGAACCGTTCCGGATGTTTTTCATACGCAGCCCGCAGTACGTCCGTACGACCTTCAATGATCCTCAACGCTCTTCCATAATGGACGTCCTCGGGGGTGAGAAGACCTATCCCCGAATGGTAATGCTCGGTATTGTACCAGGGGAAGAATGTCTGGCAAAAGGCCCGGGCATCCTCAATGGAGCCGAACCTTTGAGGGAACTCGGGCCGGTACTTCATGGTCTTGAACTGAGATTCGGAATAGGGGTTGTCATTACTGACCGAAGGCCTCGAATGGCTCTTGGTGACCCCGAGATCGGCCATGAGCAGGGCGACGGGTTTCGACGTCATACTCGACCCCCTGTCCGCATGGATCAGGAGCTTACCGGGCTCTATCATTTGCTTCTCGCAGGTCTCCGCGATCAGTTTGCGAGCAAGGGCGGCAAGTTCCCTGTGGGCCACCATCCACCCCACCACATAGCGGCTGTAGATGTCGAGGATCACATAGAGGTAGTAGTAGGTCCATTTTACGGAACCCTTGAGCTTCGTGATATCCCAGCTCCACGCCTCGTTGGGCGCCTTCGCGAGGATCTCCGGTTTTGCGTACCGGGGACGGGAGACCTGCCTCCTCCTTTCTTTCAGCTCACCTTCTTCTTCAAGGATCCGGTACATGGTGCGCACTGAACAGAGATAGCTCTTCTCGTCCAGGAGGGCCGCGTAGATTTCCCGGGGTGCTTTATCGATGAAGCGGTCCGAATGAAGGATATCAAGTACATCGTTCCGTTCCCCGAAGGAGAGGGCCAAGGGAGAGAGACGGTTCAAAGGTTCCTTCTCTTTCGGATGCTGCCACCGGTAAAAGCCCGCACGGGATACGTCGAGGGCGTTGCAGGCAGGGCGGATACCCACTTCATGGGCAAGCGATTGCGTGATGTTCATGACTTCTCCTCGCTCGACCCCTTGAGCAGCTCGGCCACTTTTTTTTGGACCTCGATAATGAGCTCCGCCTGTTTCAGTTTATGGGTGAGCCTCGTGTTCTCCTTTTCCAGTTCGATGGTGCGACGGATAAGGGGATCAGGCTTTTGTGTGACGGGTCCTCTCTTTTTCGGGATGAGGCCCTGGTGAACCTGACGCCGCCATGAGGTGAGGCTCGATGAATAAAGTCCCTCTCTGCGCAGAAGCGCCCCTATCTCACCCTTCCCGGTACAGTTCTCCACCTCCTTGAGGATACGGAGCTTGTACGCCGCGGTGAATTTCCGGCGAACTGCCTTTTCCGGTACTTCCGGATCGGGGACTACCCTTGGTGATGCCATGACTGATTTCTTTTCTTCCACGATCGTTCTTTCCTTCCCGCCCCCAAGAGTCTAAACTATTGGGTGGGAAGTGTCTCACTTATATTGGCACGGAGGGATGAGGAATCCGGGGAAATTTATCAGGAAGTTCCATCCAGACCCTTCATGCCTTGGCGTGACCCCGATAGTCGCTATGATATCAACAGGCTTAGAACTCGACTCACTATACGGAATGAGGACTTCTGCGCCGTATTTTGAAAGTTCCGTTCCGGCGGACTTAACTATCCTGCTGTCTTCGTAGTCCTGCGCCTTACCTATTATCCCGACGGAAACGTGGCTTTCGCAGGACGTCGCGGTCGTTGAATTGTATTTTGACAAATTCGTAATTTCAAGGCTATGCGAACATCCGGCGAGAAGTAACAAATGAAGTCCTATCATGATAACTGCTATGTTCTTCTTCGCTGGGGTTCGCGGCCCCACAAAGATTTTCATCAAAGCCCCCTTTTTTCGCAGTTAATATGCGCTGCGGTTGTCGCTCCCCCAAATATCCCTTCTGGTTAGATTTATAGAATATCGCCGTCTTTCGTACATTGTCAACGTAATTCTACCCCACATGTGGGGTAGAATTATTGCCGCCCGAAATTCGCTACATAACCAACAAAGCGCCGTGGGTTCGCTTTCAGGAAGGAGGCGACAGTCTCCTTCTTTAATTCCTGCACAACACATTCGACCTGTTGCCTTCACAGAGGACGCTTCGGAGCTTCCTTAGCTCCCGTTCGCCCCGCATCTCAACTCTCCTCGGCGATCCCCTCTCGACCTGATAAAGAAGAGTGTAATCTTCGAGGAGACGAGCCTTCCCCCCTTCGAATGGCGTCCTTGTTATCCTGCACCGAACGGTAATGTCAGCAAATCCATCACTATCAACATCCCACAGACTGTGAAGACAATCATAGTGATCGACTCCATCATCGTACCGGTCATCACTGCCTATAAGGATATGAGGATCATTAGTTGGCCAGACGCGAACACTCCACGAAGCCGACTTCCTGTCATAGGCAAAGGACGAGAGAAGTTCTGCCGCTTCACACTCCCGACATGAGAAATACCTGAAGACAACATCTGTAGTGCCAGGTTCAAAACATGTTATGGCGAGAAGCGACCAGTTCCAGAACGCCGTATCGGTGTCCAGTTGTTTCTTGATCCGGGTGTTAAGTTCGTAAAAAAAGGCACGATAGAAATAATGGTCAGGATCATCAACCTGTCTTTCTCTGTTCTCGATGAGAACTATACACGAGGAGCTATAGCACCCGATACGCGCAACCCTCTTGTAAAAGTAAGGGACTGTGGGAGCTGTCTTTTCCGGATCATCCAGCTGTAGCTCGGAACGAAACGAAGCGAGAACCCTATTCCATAGCTGAGGTTCATCCTGTTCGCTCATCCAGGTAAAGGCATCCGGAACTTCGGCATGTACCGAGCCGGCCAGGGCGAAGGCGAGGAACAGAAGCCACAAGATCGGTACTCGAACGATCAGCATTATCATCTTTATTATGTCATGAACGGGGCAGCATTCAAAGCAGAGTTTTTGGTCAATAATTGTCACCACTCAAAAGCATAGACCACTTATTAAATATGCCGGTTGTGAGGTTCAGCAGGCAAGTTGACGGGTCAAAACCGATGGGAGGCAGGCCCAGGACCATCGCGCGCTTCGCGGTACGGCCTTTCTTTCAACGGGCCTTTATTTCCGGCATCGATTTTATTAGATATGCCGGTTGTGAGGCCCCACGTTTCCAACGGGTCATCAAAAGGCAAAGAGCCTACAGGAACACGGGGCAAGGTAATAGTCGATGCCTTATGTGGACCCGCCGTTTTTCTTTCATTGACGTGTGTTCGCAATCCTGATAGCATAATCCTGACAGAATGAACATCGACCTCACTGACAGGATCACCAAAGCAGTTTCTCATTACTGGCAGACCCGATCTGCACAGCGTCAAAAACAGCAACAAAGCGGCAAAGCCGATCAAGGGTTGAGGAGCGCCGTAACGGGTGGTGCCCAGATGGATGGCTTCATTGATTTTCTGACCGACCTTATCGTACGGTCCGGTATAGGTGAGGAATTCGTTTTCCGGAGAAAGGCCGTTGAAATTCCGGGGTACTTCAGGCCCACCAAAGAATGGGACCTTCTTGTTGTTCGTGACAAGACGTTGATGGCGGTAATAGAAGCAAAGTCTCAGGTTGGTCCTTCTTTCGGAAACAACTTCAATAACCGGACGGAGGAGGCAATAGGAAGCGCCCTCGACCTATGGACCGCGTTCAGGGAACGTGCGTACCTCGACAGCCCGCAACCCTTTTTGGGGTATTTCTTTATGCTTGAGGACTGTGAAGCGTCAGTCAGACCCGTCTCTGTCCAGGAGCACCACTTCAAGGTTTTCTCTGAATTCGTGGGCGCTTCATATATGAAACGTTACGAACTATTCTGCCGGAAGCTTGTCCTTGAAAGACATTACTCTGCCGCGGCTTTTATCACCTCAAGGTCTGATACCGGGATTAGGGGAGCATATAAGACTCCTGCCGACGATTTATCCCTCGAACGGTTCGCCCGGACGTTGGCCGCCCACGTGAAGAGTTTTGCCTGAAATCATGACTGCAACGTCTCACAGACTTATTACGGGCGATGCACGAGATCTCGCCTTTTTGGCAGACGAGTCGGTGCACCTTGTAGTGACGTCTCCGCCCTATTGGAACCTAAAGCGATACAATGAATCCCCTGATCAAATGGGTCACATCGAGGATTACGAGGTCTTTCTCCGGGAACTTGAGAAAGTATGGAGACACGTTTTTCGTGTGCTTGTTCCAGGCGGACGGCTTGTTTGTGTGGTCGGCGATGTCTGCGTCGCCAGACGCAATTTTGGGCGACACCTCGTATTTCCTCTCCACGCTGATATCTGCGTCATCTGCAGGCGGATCGGCTTTGACAACCTCAATCCGATCATCTGGCACAAAATAGCCAATGCATCGTACGAGGTGGCAAATGGTTCAAGGTTCCTTGGAAAGCCGTATGAACCAAACGCAATAGTCAAAAACGACATGGAGTTCATCCTCATGCAGCGGAAGCCCGGCGGATACCGGAAGCCCTCGGGGGCTCAGCGTGAAGCGAGCAGGATATCGAAGGAGGAATTCGACCGCTGGTTCCAGCAGATATGGAACATAACAGGAGCTTCAACAAAATACCATCCCGCGCCATTCCCCTCGGAACTGGCGACCCGCCTCGTACGCATGTTCTCTTTTGCGGGTGACACAGTTCTTGACCCATTTTGCGGCTCGGGTACCACCATGGTTGCCGCCCTCAGGACCGGGCGGAACAGTATCGGAGTGGAAATAGATCCGGATTATTGCCGGATGGCGGCCCGCTATCTCAAGGCCGAGAGTTCCAGTCTTTTCTCCGAGATTAACCTGGTCTTCGAAAGAGTCACTGCCGAAAACGAATGCATGGTAAGAGAGGATCAAACGCTTTACGAAATAAAACCGGCCCGTAAAAAACTGACCTGACTTGCGGGGAACTCTGCGGGGGAGGCCTTTGATATCTATGCTTGTCCGGAGAAACCGCGGGGCGTGGGTTATCGGTTTAAAGGCTGACCGCATAGGACCTCGCGACATAGGCATTTTCCGACAGGCTTCAGTAGATCAAAAACAGCTTTGTACCGTTCTCTTTGAACTCCGTAGAGGTTCGGCAAGCAAGTTGACGGGTCAGAACCGATGGGAGACAGTCCCGGGACAATCGCGCGCTTCGCGGTACGGCCTTTATTTCAACGGGCCTTTATTTCCGGCATCGATTGATTAAAATAAATAGGTTGCGCCGGGTGGAGTAGGTGGGGGCGTGGAGCGAAAGTTTCAGATGGGCTGCTCTGTGAAGGGGTGTGGCCTGGAGCCGTACTTAATGTACGGAGGAAGGCTCGCCCCTTTGCAGAGGGGTCCATATGGAGCTTTCACTTCACGCCCCCACCTGTCCACTGGAACTAAACATACCACAACTTCCGAATACATCAGAACTTTCTCCGAGCCCCTCTGCTCCGTGCGCCTCTTCCGCTGCCCGTGGGCGGTCCCGGGGCGGTCCGAGGTATTTTATTGCATTAACTTGAAAAACTTACTATAATCTGCGCGGTAAATCCATGAGGAGGACCATCGGTGGAAGGACATATCTATAAGGCCTTCGATTTAGAGTTGAAGGAGCTTAAAGAGAAACTGCTCTATGAGGGCGGGCTCGTGGAAAGGGGCATCAGGGACGCTACCAAGGCGCTCCTCGAGCGCTATTCCGAACTTGCCCAGAAGGTCATCGAGGACGACGAGGTGATCAACGCCAAAGAGGTGGAGATCGACGAATACTGTCTGAAACTCCTCGCCCTCCGCCAGCCCGCGGCGCGGGACTTGAGATTCATCACCACCGCCATCAAGATCAATTACGATCTCGAAAGAATCGGCGACATGGCGGTCAACATCTGCGAGAGGGTCCTGGAACTGAACGAGGAACCACAGCTCAAGCCCTACATCGACCTCCCCACCATGGCTGGGACGGTCCAGCTCATGGTAAAGGAAAGCCTTGATGCATTTGTGAGGGAAGATGTCGAATTAGCGAAAAAAGTCACGGAACAGGACGCAAAGGTTGACCAGCTTCTGGAACAGATATTCCGGGAACTGCTCACCTACATGATGCAGGACCTTAAGACCATCTCGAGGGCCACTAGGCTCCTCTTCATATCGAAGTACCTCGAGAGGATGGCGGACCACGCAGTCAATATCGCGGAACTGGTGATATTCATGGTTCAGGGGAAAATCATCAGGCACCTCAAGGACCATCCCGGGGAATAAGCAATGGCAAAGGCCATCGGCATCATCCTTTCCTTTACAATAATGGTGTTCTTTTTCTCGGGCTGCTTGCCGGAGAAAGAAGGACGGAAGGCAAAGAAGCACACCATCACCGTGGCGGGCTCCACCTCGGTCATGCCCTTCACCGAGAAGCTCGCGGAACATTTCATGGTGGACCACCCGGAACTCGTGGTGGATGTGCAGGGCGGCGGCTCTACCGCCGGCATTCAGGCGTGTTTGAACAGGACGGTAAACATCGGCATGTCATCGAGGCAGCTCAAAGAAGGCGAGACGAGTCTCAGGGAGATAATTATCTGTTATGACGGAATATCCGTGGTAGTCCACGCGGGCAACCCCATCAACGGCCTCTCCCTGAAGCAGGTGGCCGACATCTTTGCGGGCAGGATCACCAACTGGCGCGAGCTGGGCTGGGTCAACAGGAAGATCGACGTCATCACGAGAGAAGAAGGCTCGGGCACCCGAGGCTCCTTCGAAGACCTTGTAATGAAGGGTCAGGAGATAGACGACGCCATCATGGTCCAGGATTCGAACGGCTCCGTAAAGGAGATCGTGGCAACGGACCCTTACGCCATGGGGTACATATCGCTGGGCCTCGTGGACAAGAGGGTGAAGGCCCTCGCCATCGACGGGATCATGCCCACGGTGCAGAGCATAAAGTCGAAGGACTACAGGATCGTACGCCCCTTCCTTTACCTCACCAACGGAGACCCGGCACCGTACGTGAAACCCTTCATAAGCTACGTGCTCGGGGACGGGCAGCGCGTCCTAAAGAAAGAGGGGTTGATAGGGGCAAATGACTAAGAAGTCATTCACGAAAGAAAATTTCGTCAAGTGGGTGCTGACAGGTTTTGCCTTCTCCTCCCTCCTGTTCCTGTTCCTCATCTTCGCCTTCATCCTGGTGGAAGGACTGCCGCTTTTCCTCAAGGTCGGCCTGAACAAGATCATTTTCGGGTTCAAGTGGGCCCCCACAAAGGGTTCTTTCGGGATCTTCCCCATGATCATATCGTCCTTTCTCGTCACCTTCGGCGCCCTCGTTATCGGCGCTCCCATGGGCCTCTCCTGCGCCATATACCTCTCGGAGTATTCGGGCAAGAAGATGCAGATGTTTCTCAAGCCCGCCCTCGAACTTCTCGCGGGCATCCCTTCCGTGGTCTACGGCTTCCTCGGGGTAATCTACATTGTCCCCATCGTGAGGAATTACCTCGGAGGCTCCGGCTTCTCCCTTCTCGCCACGTCCATAATCCTCGGGATAATGATACTGCCCACCATTATCAGCATCTCCTTCGACGCCCTGGTAAGCGTACCCAGGACGTACCGTGAGGGCTCCTTCGCCATGGGGGCCACCAAGTGGCAGACCATCTACAGGGTCATCATCCCTTCGGCCAAATCGGGCATCCTCGCGAGTTTCATCCTCGGCATGGGCCGGGCCATCGGAGAGACCATGGCGGTCATCATGGTGGCGGGCAACGCGCTCAAAATACCGGTGACCATACTGGACCCCCTGAGGACCCTCACCGGCAATATCGCCCTGGAACTCGCCTATGCCACGGGCGACCACAGGCAGAGCCTCTTCTCCACGGGGGTCGTGCTCCTCGTAATCATCATGATCCTCAATTACATCGCTAACTTCGGAATAAAGAGGAAGGTCATTAAATGAGGATAAACCCGCGCATAATAGACATGGCCGTCAAGATCGGCCTCAATGGTCAGGCCTTTTTCACGGTAGGCATACTGATTGTCATCGTAGGGGTGATCTTCGTTAAGGGATGTCCCTATGTAAACCTCGAATTCATCTTTTCTTCCCCTGAAGATATGGGACGGCACGGGGGAATCTTTTCCTCTATCGTAGGGACCGTCCTTCTCGCGCTTCTTTCCATCGTTTTCGCCACGCCCCTGGGCGTGGGCACGGCCATATACCTTACGGAGTACACGAAGGAATCGGCCCTTACGAAGATGATCCGCTTCGGCGTGGAATCCCTCGCAGGCATCCCTTCCATCCTTTACGGCCTTTTCGGTTTCATCTTCTTCGTCATCAAGCTTGGAATGGGCTGGTCGGTCCTGGCGGGCGTCCTCACCTTGACGATCATGATATTGCCCACCATCATCAGGACCAGTGAAGAGGCCATAAAGTCGGTGCCGAGGAACCTTCGCATCGTGAGCTACTCTCTGAGCGCCACCAGATGGGAGACGGTAACGAAAGTGGTACTGCCTTCCGCGGCGCCGGGCATACTGACAGGCATAATGCTGAGTGTCGGCAGGGCCGTGGGCGAAACGGCGGCAGTCATATTCACCATGGGAAGCTCGCTTCGGGTCCCCACGTCCCTCATGGATTCGGGGAGGACCATGGCGGTACACTTCTATATTCTCGCAAGGGAAGGTATTTCCATGGAAAAGGCCTATGCCACCGCGCTGGTCCTCGTATTGAGCATACTTTTCATCAACGTCATTGCGTATTACATTATGAACAGGGTGATTTCGAGATATTCGTGAGCGGCCATGGACGTTAAAATAACCATAGAAGAACTGAAAGTCTCCTTCGGGACCAATGAAATCCTGAAAGGCGTGAGCGCGAACGTGTTCAAGAACCAGATCACGGGCTTCATGGGACCCGCGGGAAGCGGCAAATCCACCCTCATATCCGTGCTCAACAGGATGATCGACTTCGAGGACGGCGCCCGTGTCCAGGGTAGGGTCTACATCGACGGGGAAGACATCCTCGACGACGGAATAGATGACGTGCAACTGAGGAGGAGGGTCGGTACCGTCTTCGCGGTGCCCACGCCACTGCCCCGCTCCATCCATGAAAACGTGGCCTATGGCCCGAGGCTCCAGGGCATAAACGGCAAGGCCGGGCTTATGCGTATCGTGGAACAAAGTTTGAAGAAGGCATTCCTCTGGGATGAAGTAAAGGACAGGCTCGGCTCGTCGGCCCTCAAACTCTCCGGAGGTCAGCAGCAGAGACTCTGTCTCGCAAGGACATTGGCCCTGAAACCCGAGATAATCCTTCTCGACGAGCCGTGTTCAGGCCTCGACCCCATTTCCACGGCAAAGATCGAAGAGGCCCTGGACGAACTCAAGAAAGAATATACCATCATACTCGTGTCGAACAACACCAAGCAGATCGCCCGCATTACGGACTACGTGTCCTTTTTCTATATGGGGAGCCTCATCGAATACGGCCCCACGGAGAAGGTATTTACGAACCCCTCCGTCCAGCAGACTGAAGATTACATCCAGGGGAAATTCGGATAATGAACGGATATGCGTTGGAAACCGCAAACCTGAACCTCCATTACGGGAGCTTCCATTCCCTCAAGGATGTGAACTTTCACGTATTCCAAAGATCGATCACCGCTCTCATAGGGCCTTCCGGGTGCGGCAAATCGACCCTTCTGCGCTGCTTCAACCGGATGAACGACCTCATCGACGACGTGAAGATCGACGGGACCATACTGGTGGAGGGCCAGGATATCGAAGGCGTCGACATTATCGAGCTTAGAAAGAGGGTGGGCATGGTCTTCCAGAGACCGAACCCCTTCCCTTTTTCCGTATATGAAAACCTGATTTACGGCCTCAAAGTGCACGGTCTGGGCAACAGAAAACGGAACCACGAGGTGGTGGAGCGGTGCCTCAAGGCGGTGGGCCTGTGGGAAGACCTGAAGGACAAGCTTGCCTCTCCCGCCCTCGCCCTGTCCGAAGAGATCAAGCAGCGCCTCTGCATTGCCCGGCTCCTCACGGTGGAACCGGAGATCATCCTCCTCGACGAACCGTGCTCGGCCCTTGATCCCATTGCCACCCTCAGGGTGGAGGAGCTTATGCTCGAACTGAAGAAAGACTACACCATCCTCATCGTGACCCACAATATGCAGCAGGCGGCCAGGGTTTCCGATTACACGGGATTCATGCTCCTGGGAGACCTCGTGGAGTTCGGTGAGACTTCCCAGATATTCACCTCTCCCCGGGACGTAAGGACGGAAGATTACATTACCGGCCGTTTCGGATAGGAGAATCCCCATGGAATTTCTGAAAGCCATCACATCGAAGGAAGCGAGAAGGCTGGTCGATGCCTTTCCCGTGTCGCCGGAGGCCGAGAGCCTCCCCATGGAAGACGCATACGAGCGGGTTCTCGCGGAAGACATCGTCTCCGCCCAGGACCTTCCCCAGTTTCCAAGGTCCTTGGTGGACGGGTATGCCCTCAAGGCCAAAGACACTTACGGCGCAAAAGAGACAAACCCCGCCCTCCTCTCCACAAAAGGTGAGGTCCAGGTAGGGGAAAAGACGGATATGGTCCTCGAAGAGGGTTCTTCCATATACGTCAATACGGGCTCCATGGTGCCGGAAGGCGCGGACGGCGTGGTGATGCAGGAGTTCGTGCGCCGGGCCGACGACGAAATAGAGGTCACCCGGAGCATCTCGAAAGGCGAGAACATCTGCTTTCAAGGGGAAGACATACAGGAGGGCTCAAAGGTCCTTTCCAAGGGCGAAAGGCTCACGCCCTTTCACATGGGCACCCTCGCCGCCCTCGGCGTATCCCGGGTCCCCGTGTTCAAAAAGCCCGTCATAAGCCTTATATCGTCGGGCAATGAGATCCATGGGATAGAAGGGGAATTGCCTCCCGGAAAGGTGAGGGATATCAACCGCTATACCATTTCAGGTCTCCTTAAGCGACAGGGCGCCCTCGTTTCCTTCGAGGGTGTAGCCCGGGACGATCCCGCGGAGATCACCTCGAAACTCCTCGCCTCCAGGGAATCCTGCATGATCCTCATTTCCGGGGGAAGCTCGAAAGGGGAGAGGGATTTTGTGAGCGACTCCATAACGGGCCTCGGGGGGACCATCCTGTTCCACGGGGTCAACATCAAGCCCGGAAAACCGACCATATTCGCGGAATTGTGGCAGAAACCCGTGTTCGGCCTTCCCGGTCACCCGGCATCCTGCGCCCTCGCCGCTATCCGGTTTGTCCTGCCCCTCACGGCAAGACTCACGGGGGAGACCTCCTGCCGCCAAAACAGGGTGACGGCAACGCTCACCACCAACGCGCCTTCATCCTACGGCGTGGAGGAGTACGTGAGGGTAAGTTTGAAAGAAGAACCCGGCCGGTGGTCCGCAACCCCCGTTTTTTCAAAATCAGCAATCATTTCCTCCCTTTCCGCCGCTTCAGGGTACGTCGTTATCCCCGAGGGCAGCGAAGGGTTGGAGAGAGGCGAGCAAGTGGAGGTATATCTCTTTTGACCAGGCGATACCTTCAGACCATAACGAGAGACGAAGCGGTAAGGCGGGTCCTCGAACACGCCGTGCCCATGGAAAGTGAGGAGTACCTGCCCACCCATCAGTGCCGCGGCAGGATCACCACGAAGCCCGTGTACGCCCTCCAGTCCAACCCGCCCTTCATATGTTCGGCCATGGACGGGTATGCAGTCGATTTCGAGGTGACCCTCAAAGCCGACGTGACCCGACCCGTGACCCTTGCCAAAGGGGCGCAGGCCTTTCCCGTGAACACGGGGGACCCCATACCTCCCCGGACCAACGCGGTTATCATGAGAGAGGACGTGGAGGAGTCGGGGGCCGGGATCAGCATCAGAAAGCCCGTCTACCTGTGGCAGAACGTAAGAATGGTAGGCGAGGACGTGATCGAAGGGGACATGCTCGTGCCCACCAACCATCGGATCAGGGCTTTCGATGTGGGAATGCTCCTTTCGAGCGGGGTGAAAGCCCTCTTCGTGAAGAAGAGGCCGTCATGCCTCATCGTCCCCACAGGCAAGGAACTGGTGGACCCCTACGCGGAGACGGAGGCCGGGGGCCCCGGTAACCGCCTCATCGATTTCAACTCCTACACCCTTCTCGTGCTTGCGGAAGAGATGGGGTTCAACGCCACCCAGTCCGGAATAATCTTCACGAAGAGGGACCTTCTGGCCCTCGTGGAAAGGGCGGCGAAGGATTACGACGTAGTCCTCGTGAACGCGGGATCGAGCGCGGGAAGCGAAGATTACACGGAGGACGTGATCAGGGAACTCGGGGAACTTGTCTTCCACGGCATCTCCATGATGCCCGGCAAACCCGTGATGTTCGGCGTGGTAAAAGGCACCCCCGTGTTCGGGATACCTGGCTATCCCGTGTCCGCAGTCATCAGCTTCAAGGCCCTCCTGGAACCTCTTTACGAGAGGCTTTCCAATACGGTGTTCCTGAAAAGGCAGATAAAATGCATGACCCCTTACAAGATCCCCTCCCGTATCGGGGTTGAAGAGATACTGAGGGTCAATCTCATAAGGGAAAAAGGGGTTTGTCACGTGTTCCCCCTGCCGAGAGGGGCGAGCATATTCTCGTCCATGGCGCGGGCCGACGGGCTCATCACCATCCCGGAGCACGTGGAGGGTTACGATGAAGGCGAGGAAATCGTCTCGGACCTCATGGTGCAGGAGGATGCGCTGGAAAAGCGGATCCACATCGTGGGCAGCCATGACCTGTGCCTCGATATCCTGAGGGATATGACAAAACGACAATATCCCGACACGGACCTCATATCGACCCACGTGGGGAGCTTGAGCGGCATCATGGCGGTCAGGAAGGGCATTGCCCACCTTTGCACGACCCACATTCTCGACGGGAACGAAAAGGTGTACAACATCCCCGCCCTGCTGAAATATCTTCCCTCGAGGTCCTGGGTCCTCGTGCATATTGCGAAGCGCACGCAGGGACTTCTGGTGAAAAAGGGAAACCCCAAGAAAATCAAAGACGTGACAGACCTTCAGAGAAATGATATACTATTTGTGAACAGGCAGGCCGGCTCCGGCACGAGGATTCTTCTGGACACCCTCTTAAAAGAAAAGGGCATCAGAAAAGAATCGATCCGGGGTTACGACCGGGAAGAATCGACACATACTGCCGTGGGCGTACTGATTAAGGAAGGCATTGCTGACGTTGGTATAGCTATCTATTCTATATCGCAACTCTTTTCCCTCGATTGCATTCCCTTGATGGAAGAAGACTACGACCTGCTCGTCACCGGAGAGTTTATGGAGAACCCCAAGTTCACGCGCCTCATGGAGTTGATCCGGTCACAGGAATTTAAGGACCGCCTCGACAAGATCGGCGGGTACAACACCGGGGCTACCGGAACGATAAAGTACGTACACGAGCAGGCTGCGGGCGTCTGATGGGCGTCGCCTGAAGGGGAAAACATCCCCCGTCGGGGCTCTTCCCGCCGGCTTCTCACGTATTCATAGGAGTAAACACCATGTTGATGGACCGATTTGATCGGGTGATAGACTATATACGGATCTCCGTGACAGACAGATGCAACTTAAGGTGCAGGTACTGCGTGGACGGCCAATTGCCCTTTATCGCCCATGAAGAGATTTTGAGATACGAGGAGATCATCAGGTTCGTGCGCATATGCGCGGGACTCAAGGTAAACAAAATCAGGATTACCGGCGGCGAACCCCTTGCGAGAAGGGGCATTCCTTTTTTAATAAAGGAAATCAATGCCATTCCCGGGATAGAGGACATCGGTCTCACTACGAACGGGGTGCTCCTCGGGGACCAGATAACCGCCTTGAAGGAAGCGGGGCTCAAGAGGGTCAATATTAGCCTCGACACCATGAAGAAGGACCGCTTCGCTTATATTACCGGGGTCGACGCCTTTGACGCCGTGCTGAAAAGCATCAAGATGTCGGTCAAAGCGGGGCTCTCCCCTGTGAAGATCAACACGGTGATTATCCAGGGCTTTAACGAGGATGAAATTCTCAGCTTCGCAAAACTCGCGAAGACCCGGAACGTGGAGGTCCGTTTCATCGAATTCATGCCTTTCGGCGACTTCGCCCTCTGGCAGGACTCGAAGATCATCACGTCCCAGGAGATAGAAGACCTTATACGCACCAAATACACCCTCGAACCATCCTCGAACACCCACAATGGGCCCGCAAGGATGTTCGATATAAAAGGCGGCATAGGGCGGATCGGCTTCATCAGCCCCGTCTCCACCCATATATGTAACCGGTGCAACAGGATCCGCCTCACTGCCCAGGGCACCATAAGACCGTGCCTCTTTTCGGATGAGGAGTACGATGTGAAAACCATGCTCCGGGGAGGGGCATCGGACGAGGAGATACGGGATTTCGTGAGGGAAGTGGTGAAGGCGAAGCCGGAAAGGAAGGCCGAAATGGGCCAGATACGGAAGTGTCAGAGAAACCTGCGGAGCATCGGGGGATAAAGAGGACCGGTGAACGCCGAGAGAGGGGAGCATAGATGGAACTGACTCACATTGACAAAGACGGCAAGGCCCGCATGGTGGATGTCTCCGGCAAGGAGGAGACGCAAAGGGAAGCGAAGGCCGCGGGAAAGGTAAAGATGGCGAAAAGCACCTACGAGCTGGTCCGGACGGGCCAGGGGCCGAAGGGCGACATATTCACCGTGGCCAAGGTAGCGGGCATCATGGGCGCGAAAAGGACCCACGATCTCATACCCCTGTGCCATCCCCTCGGGCTCACCCATATAGACGTGAGCTTTGACTTCGATGACGAGGCAAGTACGGTGCATATCACCTCCACGGTGAAGACCAGGGGACAGACGGGCGTCGAGATGGAGGCCCTTACCTGCGCCATGGTTACCGCCCTTACTGTGTACGACATGTGCAAGGCCGTGGACAAAGGCATAGAATTGGGACCCTTCTTCCTCCTTGAAAAGAGCGGAGGGAAAAGCGGCAGGTACGAAAGATCATGATGGGCGGCGTCACCATATCAGCAGGAAGCGAGGTAAGAAGATGAAAGGAAAAGTCATATCCGTCAATATCAGCGAGAAGAAAGGCGAGAAGAAGCACAATATAGGCAAAGCGAAGGTCATCAAGGCCTTCGGCCTCGAGAACGACGCCCACGGAGGCTTCATGCACAGGCAGATAAGCCTTCTTTCCCGGGCAAGCATCGAGAAGATGCGCGAGAAGGGCGCTGATGTGGACTGCGGGGATTTCGCCGAGAACCTCACCATAGAAGGGATCGATCTCCCTGCCCTGCCTATAGGCACGGTGCTCACCGTCGGGAACGGCCTGAAGGTCAGGGTGACTCAGATCGGCAAGGAGTGTCACAGCAGGTGCGCCATATTCGAGCAGGTGGGCGACTGTGTGATGCCGAGAGAGGGCATATTCGTGGAAGTGCTCTCCGACGGCGAGGTCGCGGTGGGGGACTCCATAGAGGTGCTCCCATGACATACAAGGCCGCCGTCATAACGGTAAGCGATAAAGGTTCTGTGGGCCAGAGGGTGGACAAGAGCGGACCCGCCCTCAAAGAGATGCTCGAGAAGACCTTCGACGTAACGGGCATCACCATCGTCCCCGACGAAGCGCCCATCATCGCCCGAACTATCGTGGAAATGATCGACACCCGGGGCATAGACCTCGTGGTCACCACAGGCGGCACCGGGGTGAGCGTTCGGGATGTAACGCCCGAGGCCACACGTACCGTCATAGACCGCGAACTACCAGGTTTCGGGGAAGTCATGCGCATGGAAAGCTACAGGATCACCCCCCACAGCATCATCTCGCGGGCCATGGCCGGCATCCGGAAGGAGAGCCTCATAATCAATCTTCCCGGGAGCCCGAAGGCGGCCGTGGAATGCCTCGGCTTCGTCTTCGGCGCCATACCCCACGCCCTTTCAAAGATGAAAGGCGACCCGGCCGACTGCGGCTCCTGATACAACTATTGTATAAGGGTTTCGAATGGCTTGGGACGGGAAATCAGCCCGTCAGATCGTCCATAATAACCTTGAACTCTCCCTGCGAATCCTGGAAGGCATCAACGATCGTGGGGTCGAATTGCGCTTTAGCGCCCTTTGAGATAATCTCGACGGTCCTTTCATGGGAAAACGGCGGTTTGTACGGCCTTTCCGACCTCAGCGCGTCGTATGCATCGGCAACCGCCATTATGCGGGCGCACAAAGGGATATCCTCTCCCACCATCCCCGTGGGGTAACCGCTTCCGTCCCACTTTTCGTGGTGATAGCGGGCAATGGCGATACCCATCCGGACAAACTCGTTCCGAGGATACTGCTCGTGGACTGCCTGGAGGGTCTCGGAGCCGAGGACCGTGTGCCTTTTCATGGCCTCGAACTCCCTTGCCGTAAGCTTCGCGGGCTTCAGCAGGATGTCGTCCCTGATGGCTACTTTTCCGATATCATGGAGAGGGCTCGCATGATAGATATTCAGGACGAAGGTGTCATCTATCCTGGCGCTGTAAGGCGTGTTGCACCTGAGTCTTTCCGCGAGGATACCACAGAACCGGCGGACCCGCTCCAGATGCGCCCCCGTACACTTGTCCCGCGATTCGGCGAGCTTGGCCAGGGCGAAGATCATCGCCATCTGGGAATTACTGATTTCCTTGACCTGTGCCTGGACCCTGTCGAGAAGGTCCGCCTCCACGTCATCCGAATGTTCCGTGGTCACCTCGATGATCAACTCGAGGTCGGCGTTTTTCCGGCTCAGTTCGTCGACCTTTTTGCGAAACTCCGCTATCTCCTGAAGCAGGATATGCTCGGGAACCGTTACCGTGTCCATCACTCCAGTTCCAGCGTAAGTTCGGGCATGAGTCTCTGCAGGTTCTTCAGTGATTTCCCCTGCCAGGAGAACAGGGAGGAACCCTGGACAACGAGACCGCTCTCCTTCAGATCCCGCACCTTGATCACGAACTTGGAAAGCGTGTTTATGCCGGAACTGTTCAGGAACTTCAGGTCTCTTACGTTCAACGTTATGGCGGGCGGCCTCTCTTCGACCACGCCGTTCAGCAGTTCCAGGATCGGAGCGTATTCCGTCGGACCATAGAGTCGGAGCGAACCGCTGCACGTGAGCGTGGCGGTGCCGGAGTCATAATTTATGTCGTAATTGTCGCCGTGAATTTCCATGCCGGATACCCCCATGTTTCATTACTGCTTCTTGCCTTCATTTCTCTACCCTTACTATGGGAAGACGCACCATCGTCGTAACCACGACGGTTTCATCCTCACCTTTGAGCGCCTGGAATTTCCATGCCAGCTTTGCCTTGTAGTCATTCATTATGGTAAGCAATCCCAGTTTGGACTGCTCCGAAACGGTATCTTCAAGATGACGCATGTAGAGCTTATCGGCGTCTTCTGAGAGAACCTTACCGATATACTCCTGAAAAAGGGCCGCGTGGGGATGTGTGACGCTGTTGGTCACGCAAAACCTCAGCTCGTTGCCGTCCAGATAAAGACCGATGGTAATAGGGAGGCGTGATGCCGTATTCGCGAACTTGATGGCGTTTTCAAGCATCTCGTTCGAGATAAAACTGACGGCATCCTTGATTTCAGCACGATCGGCCTGTCCGGGACCTTCCAGGACAGGAAAGAAGGTGCCCCAGTAATCGGCGAGAAACTCCGCGGAAAAGCTGTTGTTCCGCCACCGGCGTTGAATCGGGATCGATCCGGGCGAAAAGCTGATCACGAGGTACTCGGCGCACTCGTTCTCGACGAATTCCCCGAATATCTGCGTCGCCATGTTATTCTGTCCCCCACCCGGCTCAGCCATCGATCTCCCCGGACGCCGCCTGGGCGTCCCTCATTCTCTTGAGCACGACCACCGCAAGATCATCGTACATCTTGCCCTGCCCCACGTGGCGGTATATGTCTTCGAGGAGGGCCTCTCTTGTCTTCTCCGATGAACTGTTCCAGCATCTCCCGACGACACCGCACAAACGCTCCACCCCGTACTGATCGCCCGAGCCGTCCTGCGCCTCGGTCACCCCATCGGTGTACAGTACTACCCCGTCTCCCGGGTGAAGGGTCACCGCCACCTCCCTGACAAAGGAGGAGATGTCCTCTTCGAGGCCTATAGGCATTCCGAGGTCTACCGTGTCTATAAGCTCTACCTTGCCGCCCTCGCGCACAATGATAACGTGCTCGTGCTGGCCTACCACCCGGAGGACTCCATTATGGAGGATACACACGATGAGAGAGAGGCTCTTGTCCGTTTTCATGCGCTGCACGTTGTGATAGATGGTCCTGTTTATGACATTCATGAACCGGGTGAGGTCGTGCTCCCCATAGGTGAGGAGGGTCCTGATGGCGGTCTGGACCATCAGCATGAGGACGCCGCTCTCTAACCCGTGCCCTGTCACGTCTCCTATGCCGATGCCGACAAGCCCGTTATTCTGGTATACATCGTAGTAGTCACCGCCTACCTCGTCGGCGGGAATCATGAGGCCGCTTATGTCCAGTTCCCTGATATTGCTGAGTTCCTCAGGGGCGGGGAGAATAAGCTGCTGAAGCCTCCGGGTGACGGTCAACTCGGCGCTCATGCGGAGGTTTTCCGCCTCGAGCCGCTTGTTGAGGGAGACAATGCTCTTGTTCGCCTCCACCAGTTCTTCCGTTCTCAAGGCCACGCGCTGCTCGAGCTCCTCCTTGAGCTTGTAAAGCTGACTCGTCCGTTCCAGCACGAGGTCTTCCAGGCGATTCCGATACGTTTCCAGCTCAAGCTCGAGGGTCTTCCGTTCGTTTATGTCCGTTATGGTCCCGGAGGTCCCTATGATATTGTCCCCTTCGTCCAGTGTGAGCCGGGCATAGACCTCCATCCAGCACGGGCTGCCGTCCTTGGTGGTATACCTGATGTGATGGCGGCAATAGTCCTTCTTCCTCTCTATGAGAGGGAGAAACCTCTGCTGGTTCAGCTCCCTGTCTTCCGGCCAGACGTAATTGAGAAAAAGGTTCCCCAGGCTTTCCTCAACCTTGAAACCCGTGACCTCTTCCCAGGCAGGATTAAGGAACGTCCAGAGCCCGGTCGCGTCCGTTTGAAAAACTATATCTTTGAGGTTATCAACTACCAGACGGTAATTACTCTGACTCTTCCGGAGGGCCTCCTTGGTGCGATCGTGTTTTTCCCTCAGAAGATCGAGTTCCGATACTTGCGGCTGCATCATTCTCGTGTCCCCCTTTTTGTGTCTCTCTTAGGGTTATCGCCGATGAACCTCCGACCTTAAATAACATCCATAAAATCAAAGGTGACAAAAGTGTTCTTCTGAGATGAAGGGCATGGCGTTCCTTGTGCCGGGGGTTTCGAACAGGAGGATAATGATCGGGCTTCCTTCGGGAACCGGCCTCTCCGGCTGGTTCCCTTTAGTCCGTGGCTGGCCCTTGGGGGCCGCACGTGGTCTCAGTCGCGCGGCGTCTTCGGCACGGGCGCGCCATGCACGGGGAAAGGATATTTCCCGGTAAGGCAGGCGTTGCAGAAATTGGGTCCCGCCACTTCCATCATCTCATCGATCTTAAGGTACCGGAAGGTATCGACTCCCACCAGGTTCCTGAGGTCGTCGTCGGTCCTGTTCGTGGCGAGCAGTTCGCCCGGCTTGGCCATGGCCATCCCCATGAAGCATGGGAAACGGGGGGGCGGCGCAGTAAGCCGGAAATGGATCTTCCTCGCCCCTGCCTCACGCAGTTTCGGGATGAGGATCATGGCCGTGGACCCTCTCACCAGGAGCGTATCGATGAGGAAGATATCTTTCCCTCTTATCATCTCCCGGTTGATCTGGAACTTCTTCTCCGCTTTTTCGAGTCTGTCCTTTTCCTTGGAGATTATGAAGATCCTCCCGATCTCGCCCACGGTGCTTACCGCTTCTTTGAAAGGTATGCCCGTGACGCTGTGAAAACCCAGGGCCCCGGGAATGGCCGCCCTCGGGATAGGGATGATCATGTCCGCCTTCTCGACCTCGTCCACGGCGAGCCTCTTGCCCACCTTTTCCCTGAATTCATAGACATTTTCCGAGAAAACCCGGCTCGCCGAAGAAGCGTAGTCGAGACATTCGAGGATACAGCGATGGGGCTTGGGTTGTGCGAAAGAGACACTCCGCATTTCCTCACCCTCGATGATCACGATCCGGCCGGGCTCCACGTCCCCGACCCACTCGAACCTGTCGCCGAAGGCGCAGGTCTCGGAGGCTAAGGCCCACTCGTAGTCCCCTTCTTCACCGCTTCTCCCTATTGAGAGGGGCCTGAAGCCGAAGGGGTCGCGAGCCGCGATCAATCTCCCCTGGTGGAGTATTATGAGGCTGAAAGCTGCCTCCTTTGAGAGGAGGTCCAGGGTCTTCTGCGTTTTTTCCACCATATCGGCGCCTTCCGAACGGACGATCATCTGGAGGATCACTTCCGTGTCGGTCTCCGTTTGAAAGAGGCCGCCGATCTTTTCCATCCAGTACCGGTATCTCGGCATGTGTCCGTTGTGCACAATGGCGATCTTCTCCTTGGCATAACTTCCGATGATGGGCTGTGAGTTCCGTTCGCTCGCCTCTCCCGCGGTGGGGTAGCGGACATGCCCTATGGCAATGGAACCAAAGTGGAGCCTGCTCAATGGGGGAGCCTGGAAGATCGATCCCGTCCTCCTCATCTCGGCAAAGGAACCGTCCTTAAGTCCCGACACGATGCCCCAGCTCTCCTGCCCCCTGTGGGAAAGGCTCTCAAGGCCCGTCCTGACTTCGAAGAACGCGTTACCCTTGCCCATGAATCCGAATATCCCACTCATCTTTCTTCTCCTTTCGATAGGGGGCCGCCCGTACTCCCGAGTCTCTCAAAACCGGGTATTTCACAAAACTTTGCGCTGATTTCAAAGGGGAGGTAAGGTTTTGTTATTACGCGAGATAATTTGCTGTCGCCCATATATCGCCTTATCACTATTGTACTTTATTTCGATCTTCAAATCCAGCAAAGCTTCCAATGGGCCGTAAAGGGAGCAAAGACTTTGCTCCCATAGGGCGGTTAAACATCTCCCTGTTTCGAGGTATGCCTCCGTGCAATATGCGTTGCCGGGAAAAACGCCCCCTCAGAAGTAGACATTGAAGGAGCACCTGAACTCCGTTTGGTAGAACTCCCTGGTCCTGCTTCTTGTGAGGCCCACGGATATGCTCGAATCCCTGCTCAGGGAAAAGTTCTGGACCAGGGCCGCCTCGAAGAGGTTGAACCGGTCGCCCAGCCCGTAGTATATGTTCCTCCCGTAGAAGTGGACCTTCCAGGATTCGGTGAGGTTCTTTATCGACCCCATGGAGGCCCCGGCCCCAAGGGCGTAACTTTCGGAGAATGCGCCGCCCACGCCCAGGTCCGACTCCATCATGAAGTACGAGAGGCCGAGGAGGCTCGTCTCATGGGCAAAACCGCCGCCGGGATTGAGCCGGTATATCAGGTGATCGTTTCCGTCCTCCATGATCCTCTGGGTAAGGCCCGTCCTCACCTTCCACGAGATGGGCCTGAAGAAAAGGTCCCGTGGCGCAAGGGAAAGGATGTCGATAAAATCGAGGCTTTCCAGTTTCACCTTGTTGTCCGAAGAATAGTATCGGACCGCCGTTTCTCCGAATATGATCTGGGCGCCCTTCTGGTATCCTTTCCCGTTATCGATGAGGTCGTGGTACACGGGGCGGTACCTGATCTCCTGGAAGGGTTTGCCGCCCTTTGATCCGGCCCCGAAGGAAAGACGCCCCGACCCGTGCCCCTCGTCCGGCCTTGGCGGCTCGGGAAGGACATATTTCTTCTCTTCCGTCTCTCCCAGGGTGCTCCGTGCCTTCAGAATACTCAGGAACCGGCCGAGGTAGTCCTCCTTCGGCAGTTCCTTTCTTGTGTAAAGGTACTGCAGATAATCGCCGGCCAGGTCGTATATCTCCGCCTGTTCTTTTTTCGGGATCCCCTGTTCCCCCGGCCGCCCGGCTTCAGCCTTCCCCTTCGCCAGGGAAAGGGCCGTCTCCCGGTCCTTCCGGGTGAGGGGAGCGGCGGCGGCCTCTATCTTCGATGTCTGGGACGGCCTGTAAGTCACCTCAGTGACCATGCCCTTTTCCTTCACTATTCTGATGGTATCGAGGGGGACGACCCACCAGCCCGTCCTATCCGTCAGATCGAGGGACGGGCGGGCGGCGTCAAGAAGAAACAAGAGGTCGTAGGAGCAATTCTCATCAAAGAAATAGTAATCGGAATAGATGGAATCGAGCTCGTACACGTGCATAAGGAGCCGCACGGTCTCTTCTTTGCTGAGGTTGAGATGGTATTCCCAGATGTCCCTCTTGTCAAAATCGGAGTATTCCTGGATTTTCGCATAGTATGGGAGGATGGAAAAGTACCCCTTGTAAAGACCGAGAAGCCCCTTCACCGCAAAGAAGGGGCCGAAGGTTTCCGGCGTCGCCGCCGAATAGTTGATCGCGTGGGCGAGGAGCCTGTTGCCCGGGGCGGTTTCCACGGTGAGAAAAGTATGGCCGAACATGGACGCAGGGCTGTTGATGTGGGCGGCGGGGAAGACAAGCGAAACCGATTCAGGTCTGATCTCATCAATCAGGTCGGTGAAGTGCCTGCATTCGGGCACGGGCAGTCGGGATGGGTCGAGGCCGAGCCTCTCCCTGAGCCATGCGTACCTGGCCGTAAACCGGCACACGGCAGGTTTCCCTCCCTCGTCAGGAGCAGTGAAAAAGGCCTTTATGGTGGCGTCCAGCTCGGCCCGGGGGTTGTACTTGCCGTCGGGAGCAAGGAAAAACAGGGGGTCATCGATGAGACTTCTCGTGCCGAAGAGGCCCTTCTTGTAGTGCAGGAGGGTGTGCCAGTATTTCTCCTCGTGAAGCTCCTTCTCGTGGGCTTCTTCAAGGATGGATGCGAGGTAGGAGGAGTTGTCCGCCCCCCATGCATAAAGGACGGGGAGAAGAAAAAGGGCGAGGGAGAAAAGAAGGGAGATACGGAGTCCAGAAATACCCCGTATCTCCCTGGATGATCCTGCTTTGAAGGCTGACGCCTTAACTTGCGGACACAACCTTCTCTATATTCTTGATTACATCGGCGCTGGTCACTGTCTCAGACGTGTAAATGCGGGCGAAATTTGCCTGGAGGGTCGCATTGAACCCTGTGCGTTCCTTTGCGGGGATGCCCGCGAGGGAAGCGAGGGTGTCTATATATTCGCCCTTGCCTTTCGAAATATCCTTTGCCAGGCTATCCATATTGTCGGCAACGAAGATTTTCAGTTTCTCGTTCGAAGTAAATTCCCTGTACTGTGTGCAATTCGAGGTCCCCAGGGTTATGCCGAAGGTCTGCGAGCTTAGGCTGGCGTTTGTCGTGACTGCCGACACCTGCGAAATGAGGCCCTCATTTCCCTCGAAAGCCATGGAGCCGAGGCCGCAGCCGTAATTCCTCTGGTCCGCCAAGGCCGCGCCGCCAAGAGCGGCCACCATAAATACGCCGATTAACAAGACTGATAACGTCTTCACTGAGCCACCTCCACGTAGAGTAGTTCCTATGCGCACAGTCTATCTACTCAACCGGAGGAAAGTCAAGCCAAAATAGCGGCCCCACGGTTTTCTCCGTTGCCCGGTCCCTACACGTGCGGCTTACGGGAATGGAGCGTCCCCGTTGTCTTCGAGGTAGTCCCGCTCCAGGTTCGCAAGCCGGTTCATCAGTTGACCGTAGGCCTTGAAAAGAGCGGGCAATTCCCGAAGCCGGTGCTTGCGCATGAGCCTGATCCTGTTCTTCAGGGACCGCGACCGCCGGTAAAGCAGGGCGAACTCCTCATAGAAGTCTTTCAGGGGCAGTTTCGTGGGCAGCAGGGCGTGAAAGAAGTCGAAATAGTCGTAGGAGGAGGCGACAAGGCTGTCTTTGACATCGTGGTAAAGCTCCGTTCCCGGCAAAGGGGTCAACACCGTGAACCCTATGAAGGGCAGCGAGAGCTGGAGGCAATATTTCCGTAAGTCCCTGAAGTCCTGCCGGTCGAAATCGGGCTGGACGATGAATGTGGGAAATATGTCGATACCGAGCCCCTTGAGCATCTGGATCGCCTTTCCGTTGTTCTCTACCGTGGACCCCTTGCGAATCTGTTTCAGGTCGCGGTCACGGAAGGATTCGAGTCCCACGAAGACCCGCTCCAGGCCCGCCTCCTTCCAGCGCTCTATGAGGCCCGGATATTTGACGATGGTATCGCTTCTCCCGTAGAGAAAAAACCGTTTTCCCAGCCCCGCCTGTATTATGAGGTCCGCCAGGTTTTTCATACGCTCCACGTCGAGGAGGGACTCGTCGTCGGCAAAGAATACATACTTCTCCTTGATGGAAGTCATCTCTTCCACGATGCACTCAGGCTTCCTGGTGAGATAACGACCCCCCGTCTGTTTCCAGAGGGCGCAGAACCGGCACCTGAAGAGGCATCCCTTGGAGGTGCGGATTGACGCCAGGGGCTTCATCCATTCGCTGAAATAGGCGTGTCTGTAATCGGCGGTGAGGTCCCTTCGGGGGAAAGGGGCGAGGTCGAGGTCCGCTGCCTCTTCCCCGTTATCGATGAGGATATTGCCGTCACCCAGAGCCACGGCCCCGGAGATATCCTTCATATCCCCCTCCTTCTCCAGGCAGGAAACGATCCCCCTGAAAGGGGAGATGCCGTCACCCGCTACGATGATGTCGATAAAGGGCGTGGAGAAATCCTCGGGCATTACCGTTGCATGGGGCCCTCCGACCACGGTGAGGACAGACGGGTTATGGGCTTTGACCTGCCGGAAGAGCCTCTTTACCGTCTCCACGTGCACCGTGTAGGAGGTGATACCCACAATGTCGGGCCTGTATTCATCAAGGACCGGGGCGAGGTCGTGGTCGATGCGCATGTCGAGGATGCGGATCTCGTGGTCCCCGGACAGGGCAGCGGCAAGGTATTCGAGGGCAAGGGGCTCGAAAATGGAGAAATCCTCACCCCCGATCGCCTTTTCCGGCTTTGCCGGTTGTATGAGCAATATCTTCAAAGGTCCGTCCTCGCGAGCCCCTTGAGGCAAAGGGCCGCCACGGAAGCGAGCCACTCCGAAACCGCCTCCACGGTCATGGCCGGGGTACGGAAAAGGGTGGTGAGGGCTCCAAGATAAAGGGAGAAGAGGAAAGCGGCCACCATGACGGGGTCGGCTTCCCGGCTCATGACGCCCCGGGCCCGCTCCTCCTCCGCCATGGCCGCGATGAACTCCATATATTGGCCGGCCTGTCCCGTCATTCTAGGAGTCTCCTCCGAAGGCTCGAATATGGTGCTCCGGATAAGGACCCTGTAAAGGTCCCTGTTCCGGTCATAGAACCTGAACATGCCTGTGGACAGATGCATGAAGCGGGCGAGAAGGCCGGGGCCTTTCGGCATGGACGCCATGAGACCGGACAGGGCGTCTTCGATATCGCCCGCGAGGGCCTCTTCGAGCAACGCGGTCTTGCTCCTGAAATGGACTACCACCGAGGCGGCGGATACGCCCGCCCGCGCCGCGATGTCCCTCATGGTGCACTCATCCATGCCCTTTTCGTTGAACAGGTCCCGGGCAGCCTCCAGTATGAGGCCCCTGGTCTCTATTTTCGATGATTCACGTCGGTTCATTGTTTAGTGTCCATGTTTAGTAATTGAACAAGTTTAATATGGATGCGATATTCTGTCAAGGAACATTATCGCCAACTCCTGAATATCTTCATGGGGCAGGGATTGCCTGGTTTCCGGCATGATGGGTGAAATTACTATCGATGACCGGCATGGAACCTTATGCCGGGAACCCGCGGACAAGGCCGGGAAGCAAGGAGGGGCGCCCCCTGATTCCCGGCTGCCTGTCATGGAAACTGCTATTCTTCCTTGAGGAGCATTACCTTCACCTTGCCCCTCAGTTCCTCTTCAAAAAGCTCGGCGTTCATCTTTGTGCCGATTATTCTGCCATAATGCATGGGAATGGCGATCTCCGGCCTGATTTCGAGGGCCGCCTTCGCCGCCTCTCTCGCGGTCATTACATAGGTCCCTGAGACGGGGAGAAAGGCGATGCCGATGTTCCGGAAGGTTTTCATCTCGGGGATGTGGTCCGTGTCCCCCGCGAAATAGAGCCGCACGCCTTTCACGGTAATGATATACCCCACGCCCCCCTTCTCTTTGGGGTGATACTTCTTGTCCACGTTATACGCGGGAACGGCCTCGATGTGAATATTCCCTACATCCATCACGTCTCCCGGTTTTACCGTCTTCACGTCTCCCGTCAGGCTTGGCGCGCAGCTCGGCGTGGTGATCACCACCGTTTTGGGGCCCTGCAGCTTCTTCACGTCCTCAGGAGAACAATGGTCGAAGTGCTCGTGAGATATGAGTATTATGTCGGCGGAGTCGCCTTTTTTCAATTTGAAGGGGTCGGTGAATATAACCTTCTCTCCTGTAATCTTGAAAGTATCATGACCGAGCCAGTGGATATCCTTGAGGAGCGCCCCGGCATCCTCCGCGAAGGAGTTCGCGGCAGCAGCGCTATAGACAAAAAGAACGGCAAGACATACGAGACAGAACCTTTTCATTGAACCCTCCCTGGATTGCGTTTTGGGGGCGATCCGGCGCTACCCATTGCCGCCTCGCCGGCCTGACGTCACCGGATCGCGAGCCCGCCCTCTCAAATGTCCTATACCATCGATCCCCGGAAGTTACAAGAACAAAAAAGAGAGGCCGCGGCGGGGATCCGCCCTTGCCTCTTTACGGAAATGGAATTACTTGTTGTAATAGTGGAAGATTTCCAACAGGTCTTTTTGCTATAGTGAGACTATGGAGAAACCCTTGGATGATTGTCCGGTGGATTGCGCGGATCAGGAAGACCCATCTCCTTTGACGGACGATGTCAGGTGGGCTGCCATGGCGGCCTGCGACAAGACCTATGACGGTCGCTTTGTGGGCGCCGTAAAGACAACGGGGATATGCTGCCGCCCTTCCTGCACCGCCAGGAAACCGCTCAGGAAGAACGTCCTCTTTTTCGACACCCTTGCCGACGCCCTGAAGGCCGGTTTTCGCCCCTGCAAAAGATGCCGCCCTGACCTGCTCGTATACGAGCCGGAGCGGGAGCTCGTTGAAAGGGCCAAGGAGGCTTACGACTTGAACTTCGACGACCCGGAAAGACTGGGCGACGTGATAAAGGGCCTGAGCGTCAGCCCCAATCACCTGATGCGCCTCTTCAAGCAATACGAAGGCGTCACCCGGAGCCAATACCTTGGCCGGCTGAGGATAACGAAGGCCCGGGAACTTCTCGACGCGGGGGCAGCGGATATCCTCCAGGTGGCCCTGGACTGCGGTTTTGAGAGCGTGTCGAATTTTTACAAAAGTTTCAAGGAGCAGACCGGCACGACGCCGGCACGATATCGACGCAAGGGAGGCGCAAGGCAGTGAAGGTATATTATTATTACACGGACATGGGAAAGATAGGCATTGCGGAAGAAGGGGGCAACATAAGGAACGTCTATTTCGAAACGGACGCCCTTCCCCGGACCGCGGAAATCAGTGAAACCGAGGCTATCAAAGAGGCGTCCCGGCAACTGAGGGCGTACCTTGCGGGTGGTCTGGAGGAGTTTTCTCTGCCCCTCGCCCCTTCCGGCACGGCATTCCTGCAAAGCGTATGGAGGGCCCTGCGCGCCGTGCCCTACGGAGAGACCCGTTCCTACAAGGATATCGCCGCGGCAGTGGGAAATCCGAAGGCCCATCGCGCGGTAGGCCTTGCAAACAACAGAAACCCTATCCCCATCTTCATCCCGTGCCACAGGATTATCGGCAGCAACGGGAAACTTACCGGCTATCGCGGCGGGCTGCCCCTCAAAAAGCGGCTCCTCGAACTGGAAGAACGGCGTGGACGTATTTGAATACGGAGACACCGAAATCGAATACCTGAAAAGACGGGACAAATCCCTCGGCGCGGCGATCGACAGGATCGGTGCGATCAAACGGACAATATTGCCCGACCCCTTTCGCTCCCTCGTCATGAGCATGGTAAGCCAGCAGATTTCCCGCAAGGCGGCCAACGCCATATGGCTGAGGCTCGCGGGGCGGTTCCCGGGATTTGAACCCTCCTCAATAGGGAACGCGGAAATTTCAGACCTCCGGAAGTGTGGCCTCTCCCTCAACAAGGCGGAATATATCAAGGGGATCGGGGCTGCGGTGATGCGGGGCGAAATTGACTTTTCACGCCTTCGTGAAATGGCGGATGACGAAGTGATAAAGAAGCTGACGGCCTTTCCCGGCATCGGCCTCTGGACCGCGGAGATGTTCCTCATCTTTTCCTTGAACCGGCCGGACGTGGTAAGCTGGAACGATCTCGCCATACGACGGGGCATGATGAACCTTTACGGGTTGAAGAAACTGACGAAAGCGCGGTTCGACCGGTACCGCAAACGGTACTCGCCCCATGGTTCCGTGGCGTCCCTCTACCTCTGGGCGCTGTCGGTCATGTAACCCACGGGAAGGTTGCGGGGAGGACCGGCCGGGCTTCCCTGCCCGATGACCTCTCTCACGTTCCCGGAAGCTGCACCATCACCACCTCGCCCCTTGCGCAGACCTCGCCCCCCGCAGCCAGGGTTATGGCCACCGTCACCTTTCTCTCTTTGATCTCCATCGCTTTCCCCCTCAACTCGAGGACCTTCCCCATGGGCGTGGGCTTCAGAAAATCGACCTTCAGCGACGCGGTGACAAACCGGGAAAGGGGGTGATCGTCCGGAGAAAAACCGTCCGCCCTCAATCTGGCCGCCGATGCGGTGGCAGCGCCGTGACAGTCTATAAGAGAGCTTATAAGCCCCCCATAGACATTCCCGGGGTACCCTCCCGTCTGGTAAGGCCTGGGTGTGTAATGACACACGCTTTCCTCGCCGTCCCAATAGCTCTTCAACTGCCAGCCCTGTTCATTGAGCCGCCCGCACCCGTAGCAGTGCGAGAATTCTTCGAGATAGTAATCCTGAAAGGCTTTCCCTGTCATAGGCCGCTCCTTTTTTAGTATCAGGTTTACAGGTACTCTCTCCTCAACTGCTCTATCATTTCATCCGTCAGTTTTTCGGATTTTCTCAGCTCCGCGAACTTCGCGAGAAGGTCGTCCACCGTAAGCCGGCCCTTCTCTTCTTTGGAAATGTCGTCGATAATCCTCCCCTGGTGCATCATCACGGTGCGGTCGCCCAACTCCAGGGCCTGCTGCATGCTGTGGGTCACCATGAGGGTGGTGAGGTTGCCCCGCTCGATAAAGGTCTTGGTGAGCTTTACGATCTGGGCTGCGGATTTGGGGTCGAGGGCGGCCGTGTGCTCGTCCAGGAGGAGCACCTCCGGCTCACGGATTACCGCCATAAGAAGGCTTATGGCCTGCCTCTGCCCGCCGGAAAGGGTCCCTATGACCGTGCCCAGCCTGTCTTCGAGTTGCATCTCAAGCTCTGTCACGCGGTCCCTGAAGAAGTCGAGGCGCTGCCTGCTCAAGCCCCTCGTAAGCCGGCGTCTTTGGCCCCTGTGATAGGCAATGAGGAGGTTCTCGGCAATGGTCATGCCCGGAGCCGTTCCCATGAAGGGGTTCTGAAACACCCGAGCCACAGAATGGGCCCTTTCGAAGTCTTTCCTTTTTGTCACGTCCTCCCCGGCAATGGATATCACACCGGAATCGGGCAGCACCGTTCCCGCCACCACGTTAAGAAGGGTCGATTTCCCCGATCCGTTCGTGCCTATGAGAGTGACGAATTCGCCCTTCCCGATCCGAAGGCTTACGTCCCTCAGCACATAGACCTCGTTTACCGTGTGGGGGTTGAAGGTTTTATGTATATGGTTGAGTTCGATCATCTATCGCCCCTTCACAATGGCCGCCTTTTTGAGCATGCCCGCGGGAACCGCAACCCCGTAGAGAGCGGCAAGCTCCTTGTTCACGCCGATCCGCTCGGGAACGAAATCCTTGATGGGGATATCCTGCGGCCGCTCCCCCCGCATCACCCTCTCCGCCACCTTTGCCGTCTCGGCGCCCACCTCGAAGTAATCGGCGCCTATGGAGAGGAACGCGCCCCGCTCAATGTCGCTCGGGTCATTGGTAAAATACGGAACTTTATGGGTTTTCAAAATGTCCGCCACCGTGGAAACGGCGAGGATCACCGTATTGTCGCCCGAGGTAAAGAATATGTCGATTCCCTTGCCGAGGAGGGCCTGAAGGGCGTCCTTTACCTCGTCGGTGGAAGTCACTGTCCGCTCCATGAGCTCGAAACGGTACTTCTTTGCCATTTCCCGCGCTTTAAGGGTGCATGCCTCCGAATTGGCTTCCGAGGGGTTCCAGACGATACCCACCCGTTTCGCTTTGGGGAACACGGCGCGCATGGCCTTCATGCTCGCCTCCACGGGCTGGAATGTGGCCACACCGGTGATATTGGGGATATGGTCCTTCGAGTTCCGCGCGACCCCCATCCGGTACGGGTCCGTCACCGCCCCGAAGATGTGGGGTATTTTCTTGTTGCCGTTTGCCGTTACCTGCATGGCGAGGGACGACACGGTGATGATGTAATCGTAATCCAGCCTCACCATATCCTGCACCACGGCCTGGGCGGTCCCGTAGTCGTTATGGGAGTTCTTCATGCTCACGGTGATGTTGCGCACCTTCAATATGCCGCTCTTGTCCAGTTCATCCGTAATCCCCCTGATGGTCTCGGCGAGGAGGGGGCTGTCGGAGAAGGAAAAGATGACGAGCCGCTTTGGAGCCGCGGCCTTCTTTTCCGCGCTGTAAAGGAGGGTGGCCTCGGCGAGAACGGCCGGCGACAGGGTGAAACCAAGTTTCTTCGCCACATCCAGGTTCACACCGAAGGTGGCCTTGCGGTATTTTTCAAAGGGCATGGCCGCGGGTTTTTCACCCTTGATAATCCGGTCCACCAGGTGCGCCGCCTGGACGCCGCTCAACGTGTAGTCGTATCCGTACGCACCAAGGGCGCCGTCCTTAAGGCGCTCCACATCGCTCAGGAAAATGGGGATCTTTTTTGCACCCGCCGCCTTTACCACGGAGTCGAAGGCGGAAAAAACGATGTTGTCCGTGGTGAGGACAAAGGCGTCTATGTGCTTGCCCGTTAAGGAGATTGCCGCCTCGTAGACCTCCGACGAACCTGCAACCGTAGCACCCGCAAAGGTAATGTCGGGGTTCTTCGCTATGGTCTCTCTCAATTTCTTCACATTGTAGGCGGCATTTTCCTGAGAAGGGTCCCAGATGGTGCCGACCCGTATCTTTCCGGGCAGGAATTTCGTCACAAGGCCCAGGAGCTTATCGGGCGGCACGGCCCCGTATACCCCTGTCACGTTGGCAACGTGGTCCGTGTCCGTCTTGCCCGCGCCCACGATAAAGGGGTTGGCCACGGTGGCGAACACCACGGGACGGTCCTTAACCTTATTGACGGCCGCCTGGGTGCACCCGCTAGATATGGCAACCACCACGTCCGCCTTGTCATGGAGGAACTTGTCGATGATGGAATTTACCGTCGTCATCTCGCCGTTGGCGTTTTGAAGGTCGATGACGGCGTTCACGCCGTCAATGTAGCCGAGTTTCTTCATCTCTTCCGCGAAGCCGTCACGGGTGGCATTGAGGAGACCGTTGTCGCTCAGTTGCACCACGCCGATGCGGACCGCCTTCGGGTCAAGAGGCGTCCGTGACGCGAGGAGTTTGTAGGCAATGCCCGAACCCGCCGCCATCACCGCAAGGACAGTGAGGCCCGCCCACACCTTGCGCGTAAAAAGGGCCCCCACAAGGGAAGCGGGGCCGCCCCTCTCCTTCAGTCCCCCTTTTGCGAAAATCCGGGGGGCGATAAGGATGATGAGCACGAAACCCGCGGTCACAAGTTTGAGGTCGATGGGGTCCAAACCCACATAAAGGGCGAGGGCCACCATGAGACGGAACATGATGGAGCCGATGATGACGGAGAGTATCATACCGTATATGGATCTTGTCCTCACCACCGACTCTCCGATGATGACCGCCGCAAGGCCGAAGACGATGGAACCGATGCCCATCCCCACGTCCGCAAAACCCTGGTACTGGGCCACGAGGCTCCCCGATACACCCACGAGCCCGTTGGCGAGGGCAATGCCGATAGTCTTCATGGCGTTCACGTTTACTCCCAAGGCGCTCGCCATGGCGGGATTGTTGCCCACGGCCCTCATGGTGATCCCGAAGTCGGTCCTGAAGAAAAGGGAAACCCCGATCCAGAAGAGGAGGATGGCGGCGCAAAAGACCATGGAGAACCATATTTCATCGGGCAGGCCCGGATTGATGCCCCTCAGGGAGGTAATGACCCCCGGCTTGGCGAGAAGCGGTATATTGGACCTTCCCATGATGTGGAGGTTGATTGAATAGAGGCCCGTCATGACCAGTATGCCCGCAAGGAGACCGTTGATATTGAAGCGGGTATGGATAAAGGCCGTCACGACCCCGGCCAGCGCCCCCGCGAAAAAGGAGAGGATAAGGGCGATAAAGGGGTTCACCCCCGCGAGAATCAGGACGGCCGTTACCGCCGCCCCGGTGACGAAACTCCCGTCAACCGTAATGTCGGGGAAATCATGGACGCGGAAGGTGATAAAGACGCCCATGGCCATGAAGGCGTACAAGAAACCCAGGTTTATCGCGCCGATCCAGAGCTCCATCCCTTAGTCCTCCAACTCTATGAGGGCCGCCATGCCCGCTGAAAACCTCGATCTGCCGAGGAGGTGCTGCACCTTGTACACGGAGAGTTCGTCGAAGACGCGGGCCAGTTCGTCGTCAAACTCATCGATACAGGTCCCTATGGGGGCCTTGTCGAAGATGCCGCAGTGGAGGTGGAAGGCGCTTCCCTCCGAGATATGGGCCTGTTTTTCAGGGCCCGCCCCTGCCCGGTCCCTTACCGCGATGCCCGTTGCCACGATTACGTGGTTGGTATAGGCGGGCTCCACAGGGAAATCGATCCAACGGGTAAAATTCTCGCTGTCGAAGATGCCTTTGCCGTTTGCGGGCTTACGCTCCTCGATGGGCGTCCGTTTTATGTGCATGCCCCAAAGGCCCTTGCTCTCCGCCACCATGGAAATTCCGAGGGCCTTGGCAGAGGAGATTTCGAAAAAACTGTTGATAAGGGACGGGAGGTCCGCCGCGCCTTCATTCCCTGCCTGAAACGAAAGGACGTATCGATACTCACCGTTAAACCCGAAACCGTGGAGCACCTTATAAGTGATTCCGGGGTCTTTGTGGGCGTTAAGGACAAAGTCGACGGAAGGTTGTTTCACGGCAGGATAGAAGAAGAAATTGTTCTTCACCACCATGGCCTCGCCAAAAAGGTCCTTGTACTCCCCGTAGGAAGACCCGAGGGCAGCGAGGCCGCAGCCGAAGACCATGTCCGACGGCCTGACGGCAGTCACATCCTCTTCCCTGAAAGAGGCGTTCTCGGCCCTGGACTGGTCTCCCACGGGCAGGAACGACCCTTTTTCCGCCTTCCTTTCCATGTATTCCAGGGAAATGCCGAAGGTCTCCCTCTTCACGATGCCGACCCCGGAAGAACGGGCCCCGAGCAGCTCCTCGATCTCCCCTGCCTCTTTGATGGTGCGGAAAACCTGGGTGAAACCGCTCATCCTGAAGATTTCGAACACCGGATCGGTAATGCCCGCAAGGACCACCTCTCCCCCAACTTTCCTCAGCTCTTTCTGGGCAACGATGAATACCCGGAGTCCCGCGCTGCTCACATAATTGACTCCTGCCATGTCGACAACGAGGGTGCGCTCCCCCGCGAGGATAAGGTCCTCGAAGACCTTCTGGATATTCGAATAGCTGAGGGCGTCGATGCGCCCGGCCATGGTAATGCACTTAACGGAAGACAGGTCTCTCAATGTATACTCGAACACGGCGCTCGTCCTTAGTGTTTAATGGTGATTCTCAATTATCAACAGTTTACCACAGTCTGAAACCGGGATCGAACAAATATCTCCGCCCGGGGCAGCCTTAGGGTCCGGCCGCCCTAATGTGGGTTCTCGTCCCTCACCGTCACCAGGACCGGGTCTCCCCACGTGTCCGCCACCGTGCCTTTAAGACACAAAAGGTTTACTATTTTTATGCCCGCGGCAGCAATTATAATTACGATAAGGACCATCACGAAAGCGCAGAGGAACGCGAGGAGATAGAGTTTGTTCGGCAGATAATTCACCGTTATGTTGATAAAGCCCGCCCAGAGCGTGATTATTGCCACCCCTATTCCGGGCAGAAGGGTTATCCATATATATTTCTTCTCCCGAGACGGATAAGCATTGCGGTTACAATAATCAGGGCGCACGCGGCAAGGAGCTGGTTGCTCACCCCGAACAGGGGCCAGATGGTGGCGATGGTGGCCGTGTAATGCAGGTATCCCCACGCAAAGGTAAAGACCGATCCCGTGATGAGCATCCCGGGGAGCCAGCGATGGTCGTTGAATTTCGGAAAAACTTTGCCGATCATCTCCTGGAGGAGAAATCTTCCCGCCCTGGTTCCCGCGTCGATAAGGGTAAGTATGAACACGGCCTCGAACATTATGGCGAAATGATACCAGTATGACATCAGCTTTTCCATGGACGGAATTTTTGAAAACACATAGGCCATGCCCACCGCAAGAGAAACCGCCCCACCGGGCCTTCCCTGAAGGTTCTCCTGGACCATGGCGGAAAGCCGGGGAAGGTCGAGGGGCTTCATGCCCAATGCCGCGAACGCTTCGGGCGATGAATTGATAGCGAAGTAATCGGCGGGAACAAGAACGGACGCGGCCACGAGGGCCATCATGGCCACAAGCCCCTCGAACAGCATGGCTCCGTATCCCACGAAGAGAATATCCTTTTCGCCGGCGATCATCTTTGGCGTGGTACCGGAAGAGATGGTCGCATGGAACCCGGAGATTGCGCCGCATGCGATAGTAATAAAGATGAACGGGAAGACACCGCCCGGGACAACGGGTCCGCCTCCATGGGCAAACTGCGTGACAGGGGGCATTTGAAGGGCGGGCTGCACAAAGATGATGCCCGTGCCGAGGGCAACGATTGTCAGGATCTTCAGGAATGTGGACAGGTAATCTCTCGGGGCAAGGAGCAGCCACACGGGGAGCACCGAGGCGATAAACGCATAGGCAGGGAGCAACAAAGATATTTGTCTCTTGCTCAGACTGAAAAACGACCTGAGCATGGGGATTTCCGTAATGGAATTACCAAAAAACACGGCGAGAAACAGAAGGACCACACCGAAAATACTCGCTATGGCAATGGACCTGTTTCCCGGTCTCCTCATGATAACACCCGTGATCAGGGCGGCAGGCAGGGTAGTCTCCACCACGAGCATCCCCCATGGACTTTCCGCAATGGCGTTTGTCATGGACATGGATCCCCCGGCAATGGTCAGAACGAGGATAAGGAGAAAGGCGATGGAAGAAACCGTACCCGCTGTTTCTCCGATCTCGCTTCTCGCGATGTTTGCAAGGCTCTCGCCCCTGTGCCGGACCGACGCGAAGAGGACGACGATGTCGTGAACCGCACCCCCCAGCACTGCCCCGATCAGAATCCAGAGCGCGCCCGGCAGAAAACCGAACTGGGCGGCAAGGACCGGCCCCGTAAGCGGGCCCGCCCCTGCTATGGCCGCAAAATGATGGCCGAAAAGGACAAAACGGTTGGTCTTGTGGTAATCCAGGCCATCGGCCATGGTCTCGGCGGGCGTCGGCCGTGCCGGGTCCACCCTGAGGACCTCTGTCGCGATAAAAAGGCCGTAAAAACGGTACGCTATGGCGAAGACACACAAAGCGGCAAACACGAGCACCGCTGAATTCATTCCCGTCGACAACACTTTGCTCTCCATAAGAGTTGCATCCCCTGCGACTGTTTTTGTGTTCTGTAAGACCGTCCCGGCTTTCAGGCAAGAATATCCGCCCTCTGACCATTCATCGTCACGGGGCGGATATTCTTAACCCGACTTCATGAAAGCAATATAACAGATTTGCACAAAAATCGAGGGCTATCTGCCCTCCCCTCCGTATCCTTTTCATTGCCTGTTTCGTCTAACAGGTAAAGGGCGTGGATTTCGAGGGTTCGGCGCCTATGGCGCTCCCTCGGTGGAAGGAGGCGAGGCAAATGTGGTTCTGGTGTGGTACATGTTACAGCCTGTGGTGGATGTTCCCCATCATGTTCATCCTGTGGGCGATAGTGATGTTTCTCGCCATGAGGGCCTTTTTCGCCGGTCGGCGCTCCTGCTGCACACCCTGGAAGGGATGCGGAATCAAGGATGACGGTTACGGGCATGAAAGACGGGCATCAAAGGAGGAGTGAAATGAAGGACATGATGAAGATGATGGCGAACGGGTGAGGCGCCCCGGCATCGACGGCAGGCGCCGTCCCTGAAGGAGCACCGGAGACCTCCGATACAGGGGGCCTCTTTGATGAGTTGTTGAAATGTGTGGAGAAGAGGATCATGGAGTCGCTCAGGGAGCAGCGCGCGCCCGCGGAGATAGCCCGCCTACTCGGAATCTCCGAAAAGGCCATGGTCACGCTGGTTTACAGGATGGCGCAAAAAGGCAGTATCCGTATTACGGAAATAGAACCGGTGAAAGGAGATGGAAAGAATGAACGATGAAGCGATCTGCGGAAAACAGGAAGCGTGTGCCGGGCCGGCCGGCTACGAGACGGTAAGGATTGAAAAGACGAAGAACGTATGCCCCATGTGTGAGGACTATGCCCGGCAGCAGGCGTCGAAGGCAGTAGTGGTGATGTGCTGTGAAGGGGCATGTCTCAGGGGCGAGATTGCGAGACAGGCCGCGAACATCCTCTGCCACAGGCTCGCGCCCGAGAAGACCGTGAGGCTCTGCCTGGGCGGCGCTTTCACAAAAGACACAGGCCAGAGAAGCCTCGCGAGAAACGGCGCAAGGGTAATAGCCATCGAAGGTTGCTTTCTCGAATGCGCAAGCCGCATGATGAAAGGGGTGATCCCCGGCCTGGCCCCTGAAGTGGTGATCGCAGACAGGCTCTATGAGTTCGACCGCACCCTCTTCGGCATCGATCAAATGCCCGAAGACCGGATAAAGGTCCACGCCGGGGAAGTGGCAGCCAAGGTGCTCACTCTGTTATAATGGTAGGTTAATGGAGACGAAGCCGAGTTTCGAAGAGATTTACGAAACCCTTCACGTCAAGGTCCTCCGCTACCTGACAAAGCTCGTCGGGGAGGCGGAGGCCGAAGACGTAACCTAGGAGACTTTCGCAAAGATAAGCCGGTCCCTCGAAGGTTTCCGTGGACAATCACAGCTCAACACATGGGTCTACAAGGTAGCCACCAACACGGCCCTGGACCGTCTCCGCAGCCGCGCCTTCAAGGACCCCGCAATAGTGAACATCGAAGAAATACCCGCAAGGACACCCACTGCCGAGCAACAGGCCATCCGCGAGGAAATGAACGCCTGCGTCCGCGGAGTGATCGACCAACTCCCCGACGACTACCGAACCGCGATAGTCTTAAGCGACCTGGAAGGCTTCAAAGACGCCGAAATCGCCAAAATCCTGGGCCTCACCCTATCAACAACGAAAATCCGCCTCCACCGGGCAAGAACCCGCCTGAAACAGGAACTCTCCACCCGCTGCGTCTTCTACCGAAACGAAGAAAATGAGCTATCCTGCGACGTTAAGCCGGGAGCAGGTGAGAAATAACGGGAGCACAACAAGGCAATCAACCCTCCCCCATGACCCGTTATCCGGTCGGAAGGTTTTCTCTTGACTGGATCAAGTTCCATTGATATCATTCGACTGTGTCACGGGTGTTTAGTGTTATTTTACGATGTTAGACTGACGCTCTATTCTCAAAAGGACACGGCGTTTGTCCATACTTGAGTTCTCTCATGTGGCGCCGGCAAATAACGTGCAACCGGACTTCAATTCAATCTGGAGGCAACGGTAATGGCTAAGATAGATGGAATACGAATACAGAACTTTAGAGTCCTCAAAGACGTAACCCTCGGAAAGCTTTGGAGTTTGCAACAGGCGGAGCCTCTAACCGCGATGACAGCCGTCATAGGAAAGAATGGAGTTGGTAAGAGTACGCTTTTTGACGCGTTTGGCTTTTTGTCCGATTGTCTCAAAAGTGGCGTAGAAGAAGCATGCGATCTGCGAGGGCGTGGCGGGTTCGACAAAATTCGTTCTCAAGGGCAGGACGGCCCCATTAAATTTGAGCTTTACTATAAAGAGGATGGCAATGCCCGTCCAATAACCTATGAGCTTTCCATAGACCTTGACCACATGCATCGCCCCTATGTTCAAGGAGAGCGACTGAGGCAACGGCGAAAGGGGCAAAAACACGGTTGGCCCTTTTCGTTCCTTATGCTTGACAATGGCCGTGGGGTCGCTTGGAAGGGAGAGGAGGAAGGTCGTCAGATTGATGAGGGCAAGGGCGATTTTGATCCGTCAGAGTTCATTAGAACAATCATAGAAGAATATGGCAAGGAAGAGAGCAGGGAAACCGAGGTAGTGGAATTGGAGGACATGAGGAAACTTGGCATCGCTACCCTCGGGTCGCTGAAACAACACCCCCGTATCTCAGCTTTTCGACGCTTTATGGAAGGTTGGTACCTCAGTTATTTTACCCCGGACGCTGCCCGAAGTCTACCTCTCGCTGGCCCACAAAGGCATCTCAACATTCACGGCGATAATTTGGGAAATGTGGTTCAGTTTATGGAGAGGGAACATCCTAAAAAATTCAGAGCGATCTTGGATCAGATTGCAGCGAAAATCCCCGGCATCAATAAGATAGATACCGAGAAGACGCCCGATGGGCGACTCCTTCTTCGCTTCAACGATAAGGGATTTTCAGATCCATTCTATGCGCAACAAATGTCCGATGGGACTTTAAAGGTGTTTGCGTATTATTTGCTGCTTGAAGACCCTACGCCTCCACCATTTTTATGCATTGAGGAGCCGGAAAATGGCCTTTATCACAAGCTGTTGGAATCGTTAGCAAAAGAATTCCGAGACCATGCCACTGGCCAAAAAGGCGGTTCGCAGATTTTCATCACTACTCACCAACCGTACTTCGTCAACGCTCTCGCCCCCGAGGAGGTGTGGATTCTAGACAAAATCGGTGATGGTTTTTCAACAATCCGTAGAGCAAGTGCCGACGCCCTTGTGTCCAACATGGTTAACGAGGGATTGCCGCTAGGTGGTCTATGGTATAGTGATTACTTGGATATACGGTGATATTGTGCACTTTGAAATCCTCGTTGAAGATACTTCGGGAAAAAGACTTCTTGAGGCGCTGGTCCCAAAGATACTAGGCGCGAACGGTGGACCTCATACATGGCGCATCATTTCATACAAAGGCATTGGACACATACCGAAGGATTTGCGGGGCAAACTTGATCCGTCAAAAAGGGTACTACTCGACCAACTGCCAAGATTGCTGGCAGGCTATGGGAATACGTATCCGAACGGTCTACATGATACAGTTGTGGTCGTGGTTATAGACTGTGACGACAAGAAGTGCGATACTTTTCTCTCTGATCTGAATCAAATTTTGAACATCTCCATCTCTAAACCTGAGACATTATTTAGACTGGCGATTGAGGAATGTGAAGCGTGGTTGTTAGGAGACAGGGCAGCGGTTACACAAGCGTATCCTCGAGCAAAGAAGACAGTCCTTGATGGATACATTCAGGATTCGATCTGTGGCACGTGGGAGAAGCTGGCCGATGCCATTTATCCAGGTGGAGCAAAGGCCCTCGAGGGAAGGCCTTATTTTGAGGTTGGTACCGTAAAATGCGAGTGGGCTGAACGAATCGGTCAATACATTAACGTTGAAACGAACGCATCATATAGTTTCGGTAAACTCCGTGATGGCTTGAGGAAGCTTGCCGGGAAAGCAAGGGACACGAACCGAGAACTGCAAAGGACATAGTCAGGGATTGAACTGGACAGACTGATCCGCCGAAGTATTGTCACAAACCTTGCCAAGCCGGCCTTTATTTCCGGCATCGATCAATTGAAAATAAATAAGATGTGCCGGGTGGTGTAGGCGGGGGCATGGGACGGGGACTTCAGATTCGTTGTTCTGTGAGGGTTCGCAGGGCGTCGTCGTACTCAAGTACGACAGAGCACGCGTACCCTTGCAGAGCGGCGGAGATGGAGTTTCCGTTCTATGCCCCCACCTGCCCACTGAAACTAAACGACTAAACAGACTTAAACCAAACAAATCACGCCCATCGCTCCAAGCCGCTGCCGCTCTTCTAACCTGCCTCTCCCGCCGCTGCGCTCGTGCTGCCTTAGAAGGGCTTTTCTTCGGTTTCCAGCTTGAACTGGGACTGCTTCTTTTCTACCTCGTCTTTCTTTACCTCGGACATCTTTATCCTCAGCCTTACGTCGTTCGGGCTGTCCGCGTAGGCTATGGCGGCGTCGTAGTCTATTCTGCCCGCCATGTAGAGGTCGAAGATATGCTGGTCGAAGGTCTGCATGCCCTCATGGTAGGCAAGGGCCATGGCTTCCTTCAGGAGGTCTATCTCGCCCTTCAGGATGAGGTCCTTGACCCTCGGCGTGTCGAGGAGCACTTCTATGGCCGCCACCCTCTTCCGGTCCACCGTGGGTATCAGCCTCTGGGAGATAATGGCCCTCAGGTTGAGGGAAAGCTGCATATATATCTGCAGGTGCCGCTCTATGGGGAAAAAATTGAGTATCCTCTCCATGGCCTGGTTCGCGTTATTCGAGTGGAGGGTCGCAAGGGCAAGGTGGCCCGTTTCCGCGAAGGTTATGGCATGCTCCATGGTCTCTGCGTCCCTTATCTCCCCTATGAGTATCACGTCCGGCGCCTGGCGCAGCATGTTCTTCAGGGCGTTGGCGAAGGAGTGGGTATCGAAGCCCACTTCACGCTGGGTGACCACGCTCATCTTATGGGGGTGGACGAACTCTATGGGGTCCTCTATGGTGATGATATGGCCGCTCTCAGTGGAATTCCTGTGGTCGAGCATGGCCGCGAGACTCGTCGACTTTCCGCTCCCCGTGGCGCCCACCACAAGGACCAGGCCTCGCTTGGTCATCACTATATCCTTCATGATATTAGGCAGACCCAACTCATCGACGGTCTGGATGCGTATCTTTATCTGCCTGATGACGAGGCCCGTAAAGCTCCTCTGCCGGAATATGTTGACCCTGAACCGTCCCATGTCAGGATAATAGAGGGCAAGGTTCATTTCAAGATCTTCCTCGTAGGCCTTCCTCTGCCGCTCGCTCATGATGCCTACGGCGATGGCCTCCGTCTCCTCACGGGTCAGCGCTTCGCCGCCGTACGGCCCGACCCTCCCTTCGATACGGAACATGGGCGGGGCGCCCACGGTAAGGTAGATATCGGACGCGTCATTGTCCACCATGTGCTTCAGGTAGTCTTTAAGGGTTGCCACGGGTCACCTCAACGCCTTCGACAGGTAGAAAGAGACCTCTTCCCTGGTCACGAGGTTCCTCGCCATGAGGTCCTGCACCGAGGACTCCATGGTCTGCATCCCCTGGGCCTTGCTCGTCTGCATGCTGGAGAGGATCTGGAAGATCTTGCCCTCCCTTATGAGGTTTCTCACCGCGGGACTCCCGAGGAGTATCTCGAAGGCCGCAATCCTGCCCCTGCCGTCTTTCCTCTTGAAAAGGGCCTGGGTGATGACGGCCTGCATGGACTCGGCGAACATGGACCTCACCTGGTTCTGCTGGGCTGCGGGGAAAACATCGATCACCCTGTCCACCGTGCTCGGCGCGCCGCTCGTATGGAGGGTCCCGAAAACGAGGTGCCCTGTTTCCGCCGCGGTCAGGGCGAGAGAGATGGTCTCCAGGTCCCTGAGTTCACCCACGAGGATCACGTCCGGGTCCTCCCGGAGCGCGCTTCTCAGGGCATTGGCAAAGCTCCTTGTATGGGGGCCGAGTTCCCTCTGGTTCATGAGACAGCTCTTCGACTGGTGGACAAACTCTATGGGGTCTTCTATGGTGATGATATGGCCCTTGCTCTCCGTATTAATGAGGTCTATCATGGTGGCGAGGGTCGTCGATTTTCCACTGCCCGTGGGGCCCGTAACAAGGACAAGGCCCTTTTCGAGACGGGCGATATCCATCATGACCTTGGGAAGGCCCAGATCCTCGAAAGAGGGGATGTGGTTGGGTATGGACCTGAAAACGGCCGCATCCCCGCGCTCCTGCTTGAAAACGTTTCCCCTGAACCTGCCGTATTCGCCGAGGGCGAAGGAGAAGTCCAGCTCCAGGTGCTCCTCGTACGCCTTCCGCTGCTGATCGTTCAGGATACCGTATATCATGTTATGGACCGTCTCCCTGTCGAGGTTCGGCATGTCGACCTTCCGCATCTCGCCGTTTATCCTCACAAAGGGCTGCTCGCCCGCGCTCACATGGAGATCCGATCCATGATTTTCCACTGCAAAGATCAATAATTCCGAAATATCCACACAGGCCTCCTAGTGTAGTGTCTCAGTAACGCCTTTACAGCGATTCACTTTTTCAAGTATCTCCTCGGCCTTCCTGGTCCATACGAAGGGTTTGGGGTCTTCGTTGTTGCAGCGAATATATTCTTCGATGGCGGTCACCAGTTCCTGAACGCTTTTGAAGATGCCGCGACGAATTCTCTTTCGTGTGATCTCCCCGAACCAGCGCTCCACCAGGTTAAGCCACGACGAGCTTGTGGGTGTAAAGTGGGGAACGAAACGGGGGTGTTTTTCGAGCCATGCTTTCACATTGGGGTGGGTATGAGTTCCGTAGTTGTCGAGAATCATATGGACATCGAGGCCCTTTGGCACCTGACGGTCTATGGTACGCAGGAACTTAAGAAATTCGGTATTTCTGTGGCGGGGATAGCAGGAGCCTATGACTTTTCCTTCCAGAACATTGAGGGCGGCAAAAAGACAGGTAGTGCCGTTCCTTTTGTAGTCGTGGGTCATCGTGCCGCAGCGCCCCTTCTTCATCGGTAATCCCGGCTGGGTCCGGTCCAGGGCCTGCACCTGGCTTTTCTCATCCACACAGAGTACCACCGCTTTGTCGGGAGGATTGAGATAGACGCCCACCACATCGGTCAGTTTCTCCACGAACTTCTTGTCTCTGGACAGCTTGAAAGTTTCTACCCGATGGGGCTGTAGTCCATGGGCATCCCAGATGCGCTGCACGGTGGCATGGCTCACGCCCTTCTCCTTTGCCATGGTGCGGGTGGACCACTGAGTAGCATCTTTGGGAGTTGTATGGAGCGTGGCTTCCACGATGGTGCGCACTATCTCCGGGTTAAGGCGCCTTGAACTCGGCCCATGGGGTGCGTCCTCCGACAAACCGGAGGGGCCCTGTTCTCTGAAGCGGCCTACCCACAATATCACCGTAGGGCGGGAGGTATTGAGCCTCTTCGCTATGGCGTTATGGGACATCCCTTCTGCCGCGAGCAGGCAGATGCGGGAGCGTAGAACCACCCTTTGGGGAGTCTTCTTTGCTTTGACCCATGTTTCCAATGTCTTTCTCTGCTCTTCCGTCATGTCTAGCGTACTGGCTGGATTCCACATGCACTATGATAGCATAGCCAAGGGTAATTGTAAAGCTATTAGTGAGACAGTACACTAGCTTTCCAGCGCTGCCACCTCTTTAACTGTCGGCAGGTCGGCGATATTCTTTAGGCCATAGGTCTCAAGAAATATCTTCGTCGTCCTGAACACCATGGGTGCGCCCGCGTCTTCGAGTCTCCCCCCAAGCTCGATCAGCCTCCTTTCAAGGAGGTGCTTGATGGTGCGGGCCGAGTCCACGCCCCTCACCCGGTCAATATCCCGTTTCGAGACAGGCTGCTTGTACGCGATAATAGCGAGGGTCTCGAGGAGGGACCTTGTGAGCCCGGCTTCCTTTTCCCTCACGAACCTCTTTACCCAGTCCCTGTAATCGACCTTCGTCCTCATCTGGTATCCGCCCGAGACCTCCGAAATGGCGACCGCCCTGTCTGACCGGTTGTATTCGTCAATGAGACTTTCCAGCGCACCGGCCACGTCGTCCGGAGGGAAATCATTCAATTTTTTCGTGAGATACCGGAGCGTAACGGGGCGCGCCGAAGAGAAGAGCACTGCTTCTATAATCCTTTTCAGTTCCATCTGTCTAGCGGTCCAGGAACTGAGCCATTTCGACCCTCACGGCCTCAATCTCCTCGGGATACCTGAACAGGTGCACGTCCTTCTCCTTTGCAAACCAGGTAAACTGCCTTTTCGCATAATGCCTTGTCTGTTTCTTAATATCTTCTACCATATCCTTATAGGGAATTAAACCCTTGAGATAGAGGACGATTTCCCGGTAGCCGATGCCTGAGAAAGGCTTCGAGGTCTCGTCGTAACCCATGGATAAGAGGCCTTTTACCTCGTCCACCCATCCGGCTTCGAGCATTTCCTCCACCCGCCTGTTGATCCTCAGGTAAAGCTCCTCCCTTTCCCTGTCGAGGCCGATCTTGAGCACATTGTACCGCGCTTCCCGGAACCCGTGGGCCGCAACCAGCTCGGACATGGGCTTGCCCGTGAGAAGGAAAACCTCCTTTGCCCTTACCGCCCTCACTTTGTCCCGGAAGCTTATCTTCATGGCGTACCCGTGGTCGATGCGCTTCAGGTCTTCATAGAACGCCAGGGGGTCCTCGTCGTAGGCCTTTCTCAATGCTTCTCTCAACGCCCTGTCCGTGGGGGCTTCGAAGAGGCCGTAAGTGAGGGCCTTCAGATAAAGGCCCGTGCCGCCCACGAGGATGGGGACCATATTGCGCCCGAGGACCTCGTTGATTGCCGCGTCCGCCCTCTCTTTGAACATGGCCGCGTTGAAATCCTCCCCGGGGCCCACGATGTCGATCAGGTGGTGGGGGCATTGCCCGAGGGTGGCGGCGTCAGGCTTCGCGGTGCCGATATTGAAGTGGGTGTAGACCTGCATGGAGTCGGCGTTTATGATCTCTCCGCCGAACCTTTCCGCCGCATCGAGGGCAAGAGCCGACTTCCCCGTACACGTGGGACCCACTATGGCTATGATTTTCTTATCGTTTGATAACATGGATGCATATAAAGTATAATATGCAGGCCATGTATTCAAGGGTTATAAAGCTCACCATCATGCTCCTCCTCCTCCCTGCCATGTTCGGGGCGGGGTTCGGGTACGCCCTTGTCAACTACCTTGAAATCCCTGATGTAAAACAGCTTGAAAGCTACAAGCCGAAATCGGCCACCCGCCTCTACTCGGACGACGGCACCCTGTTTGCGGAGCTTTTTGTGGAGAAGCGTGTGCCCATACCCATAACGGAGATGCCCTACAACCTGAAATATGCCTTTATCGCCATCGAGGATGTGAGGTTTTACAGCCATTTCGGCGTGGACGTAAGGGGCATAGGCAGGGCGGCGTTCAAGAACGTCTTGAAAGGAGGCTTGAGCGAAGGAGCCTCGACCATTACCCAGCAATTGGCCCGGAACCTCTACCTCAGCCAGCAGAAGACCTTCAAGAGAAAGATCGAGGAAGCGGTCCTGGCGATCCAGATAGAACGGTCCTATTCCAAGGACGAGATACTGAACATGTACCTCAACCTTATCTACCTGGGCGAGGGCGCCCACGGGGTTGAAGCGGCGGCCTACACCTATTTCCACAAGAGGGCGAAAGAGCTCACCCTGGAAGAGTGCGCCACCCTTGCGGCGCTCACGAAATCGCCTTCAAGACTCTCCCCCTTCAAGGCGCCCGCGAAGGCCCTGGAACGGAGAAACATCGTCCTCTATAAGATGTATGACGCGGGGTTCATCCCGAAGACCTCCTATACGAAGGCGGTGAAGACGGCCCTCACCGTGGCCCCCTTAAGGATGTACGAGAAGAAGAACGGCTATTATATCGAATATGCGAAGCAGGTGCTCGAAGATTATGTGACGGAACCCCTCGAAGTCTACACCCGCGGCCTCAACGTGAAGACAACGGTAAACCTCAAGATGACCCAGTATGCCTACGAAGCGATCCAGAAAGGCATCGACGGGTACAGGAAGAGGAACCCGAACTCCACCGAGGTCCCCGAGGTCGCCCTTGTCGCCATCGAGGTGAAGACGGGCGAACTGAAGGTCCTTATCGGAGGCACCGATTTCTCCGTCTCGCCCTTTAACAGGGCCGTTCAGGCCAAGAGGCAGCCGGGGTCTTCCTTTAAGCCCATCATTTACGGCGCCGCCCTGGAAAAGGGCATGAAGCCCGACACCATGCTCCGGGATGCGCCTATATCCTTCACCAACCCTTACACCCACACAGTGTGGCACCCGAAGAACTACAAGAATGAGTACCTCGGGGACGTCACCATGAGAAGGGCCCTGGAGAATTCCCTCAACACGGCAACGGTGCGCCTCCTTGAGAGGACCGGCATAGACAACGTAATCGACCTTGCGAAAAGGCTCCACATCGACGCCAACTTCCAGCCCAACCTCTCCCTCGCCCTCGGGACCACGGAGATCGCTCCTCTCGACCTCGCCAATGCATATGCGGCCTTTGCGAGAGGCGGAGTCTACATGCCCCCGGTGGCGGTGAAGAACGTGACCACCACCGAAGGTGAGGAGAAATTCGCCGAAGAGGTCCACGGCGAGACGGTAGTCCCCCCGGCCGTGGCATACGCCCTGGTGGACATCATGAAAGGCGTGATCAAGAGGGGCACGGGCAGGTCCGCGGCGGGCATGCCTTACATGCTTGCGGGCAAGACAGGGACCACGGATGAGTTCCGGGACGCCTGGTTCATCGGTTTTTCTCCCAATCTCCTCTGTGCGGTATGGGTCGGATTCGACAAGAGGGCCTATCTCGGGAACAAGGAAACAGGCGGGACCGCGGCGCTTCCCATCTGGATCGACTTCATGTCGAAGGCCCTGCCCTCGTATCCCAATGACGATTTCTCATTCCTGCCCGAAGAGGCCAAAGGGGGTTCAAACGGGGAAACGCCCTGATCATGGGGTCGCCGCGCCGCGCCGGCCCATATGCCTGATATGCCCCGGATTCGTTTCCGCGCCGGCCGGAGCCCGGCTTCCGGCCTGTATTGACAAATACCTGAAACTCGTTATACTTATTCAGAACGGAGGGCTATTATTATGCGCTTAAGGCAACTCAAACGGTCCGACAGGCGGGGCTTCACCCTCGTCGAACTCCTCGTCGTTATGGTGATCATAGGTCTTCTCGCCGCCCTGGTGGGACCGAAACTCTTCCCGAAACTCGGAAAAGGCAAACAATCCGCGGCAAAGGCGCAAATCGAACTGCTCGGTCAGGCCCTGGACCAGTTCCGTCTCGACGTGGGCAGATACCCCACCACACAGGAAGGTCTCGCGGCCCTGGTCACGAACCCCGGAATAGATAACTGGGATGGGCCATACCTGAAGAAGGCGCTGCCCAGTGACCCCTGGGGGAAACCCTATAATTATCAGTGTCCCGGCACCCACGGCGAGTTCGATATATTTTCCTACGGAAGGGATGGCGCCGCCGGCGGAGAAGGCGAGGACAAGGACGTGGCGAGTTGGGAATAATGACGCCCCTGCTGCGCCGAGGGGCATAGCCTGCCATTGTGACGGAAAAAGACCATCTCACGCTTGAGGACCCCGGATGCCCGGGGTCCTTTACCGCAATTGACATACTCGAAGGGATGCATTATTGTAATTGTACGTACTGGGGGTTCGTCTGCGAAGGTTGAGGTTCATCGCTGTTTGTTGTGCAATCGCTGTAGGGGCGGGAATAATCATGGCCCCCTGCGGCATCGGTGCGGCCGAATCAGCGCCGGACCGGGGGGCGTCCGTCGCACCCGCGCAAAGCCAAACCTCCCCTACCCAGCCCGCGCCGCAGGGCGCGACCGCCGCCCAGGTGAACAGCGAAAAGACTGCGCCCCCTTCACCCGCAGCGCCGACTCCGGCAGCACCGGTTAAACAAACCGCAGCGCCTAAGCCCGAGGCGGCTCAGCCCGCAAAACCCATAGTTTCCCCGGCAGACCAGGCACAGGGCGCCCAGGCACCCGTAGTGAAGCCCCCTCAGACGGCAGCGCCCGCCCAGGTTTCACCCCAGGTACCTCCCCCGGGACCGACCCCGGCAGGACAAGCTTTTCCCGGAAGACAGGCCCCCATGAGGCCCGCCCCTTCCCAGGCAGCGCCCGGTGTGCAGGGACCGGCCGGCCAGATCAGGGGCCCGCAGCCCCCTATGCCCGCAGGAACCCCGTCCCCTATGCCCGCACCGAGAAGACCGGCCCCGATCGGAGGAGGCGGCGGCATGATCAGCCTTAACTTCGATGACGCCGACGTGTTTTCCGTAATCCAGACCATCTTCGGCGATATACTCCGGGTCAATTACGTGGTTGATCCCCGCATCAAAGGACGGGTTACCTTCAGGTCCGTCGCGCCCATAAGCAAGGACCAGGTCCTTCCCGTTATGGAAGTCATCCTGAGGCTCAATGCCATAGGAATCGTGGAAGATAACAGCCTCTACAGGATAGTGCCCCTCGCCGAAGTATCGAGAGAGCCGTCTCCTGTCTCCTTCGGGCGGGACGCGTCCGCCATACCCGTAACAGGCAAGTCGATGATCCAGGTGGTGCCCGTGGTCTACCTCCAGTCCACGGAGGTGGTGAAGCTCATTACGCCTTTCCTGTCGGCAAACGCGGTGGTCCTCGATGTGCCGAAGAGCAACCAGATCATCGTCGTCGATACGGACGCGAGCGTAAGAAGGGTGCTCCAGCTCATCGAAACCTTCGACAACGAAAAACAGAAAAAGAAGAGGGCAACCGTATATGTATATCCCGTTCAGAACGGGAAAGCGAAGGATATTGCAAACCTCCTGAACCAGATATTCCTCGGCGCCAGGCCCGGAATGACCGGGGCCCTGGGGACGACGGGGCAGATGGGGATGTCGGGATTGTCGGCCGGCGGGTTAGGCGCCTCGACAGCGGGGAGACCGGGCAGCACCCCCACGCCGACCCCTGCCATGTCATCGGGCTCCAGCCTGCCCACCCAGTCCATGGTCCAGCCCATGCAGACGGGGTATGGGGTACAGGGCGTGGGCGGGGAAAGGCTCGTCTCCGAGATAACACGAATATTCTTTGACGACATCATAAATTCCATCATCGTCCTCGCCACACCCGAAGACTATGAAACGATTAAAGAGACCATAGCAAAGATAGACGTGGTGCCGAGACAGGTCGTGATCGAAGGCGTGATCGCCCAGATATCGATGCAGGACGAACTCAGCCTGGGCCTCGCCTATTCCATGAACCTCCAGTTCAAGGTCGGGGGCGGGAGCATCGGCGGGCCCATCGGCCTTAACCAGGCGACGCTGCAAGGCCTGGATGCAACCAAACAGTCGGGAACGGGGTTCAGCTTTGTGGGCGTGGACAGCAACGGGCTGGTGAGGGCCTACATCAATGCCCTTGCCACCGAATCAAAGGCAAAGCTCCTCGCGGCCCCCCACGTGCTGGTGACGGACAACCGCGAAGCGCGGATACAGGTTGGTCAGCAGGTCCCCATCCTCACCTCCGAGACCTACGGCTCGTCAACGGTTGCGCCGCAGAGAACGATCCAGTACAAAGACATCGGCATCATCCTCAAGGTAAAGCCCCAGATCAATGCGAGCGGCCTCGTGGCCCTCGAGATGTCCCAGGAAGTCTCCACCTACGAGACTATTACCCTTTTCGCGAACGAAACCCAGATCATCCTCGACAAGACCGAGGCGTCGTCAAGCCTCGTGGTTCAGGACGGCCAGACGATCATCATAGGCGGCCTTATCAGGGAAGATCTCACCTCATCGGGTTCGGGCATCCCGTTTCTCCGGAGCATTCCCATCCTCGGGTACCTCTTCGGGAATGTCAACAAGAAGAAGAACCGCGTGGAGATCATCATCCTTCTCACCCCCCACGTGATCAAGAACCAGAGGGAAGCGGCAGGCATAACCGGCGAATATGTCGATAACATTACGGGGAAAGAAAGCTCGAAGGGCGGCTTGAAGAAAGACGAACTGCTGAAGGGCGGCGTCCAGGTGAAAAAGGGCCTCCGGGAGCCCACCGGACCTGAAATGCCTTACAACGATAACCTTCCGCCTGACATAATTGTTCCCCTTCCCGGCGTCCTTCCCGAACCGGGAAGCGGGGTCACCATACCCGCGAGTCCAGGGTTCATAGGCGGCCCGCTGAGGGTCCCGGCCAACCCGTAACCGCGTTACCCCGTGAGGCCCGGCCCGCGGCGGCTAAAAATCCTCATAAAGCTCCCCGAACCTTATGCCCGCCACGGTCTTCTCTCTGTATTCTTCAAGGAATTTCTTCTTCGCCTCGTGGAGGTACTTCGAGTTAACCCCGTTCTCGACGGCGGTGTACGCTTCCACAAAGGCCCCGAGATCGTCGGCGGCCTTCACGATCGCGCCGTCCCTCGGGTTGTACCCGTCTGCATTGTATTCGGCCGAGATCACATCGGACGTGGTCCCGAGGACCCGGCCGTCCACCGTCACCCTGCTCGAAAACTCGTCATCCGTGAACATCCGCATCTCTTCATGCCACCCGGAAGGTATGAGGTTGTAGACCTCGAGCTCCATCTGCTCCCGCTCATAGCTCTTTATCAGTTCCTCAAGCCCCTCTATGGACCGTTTTACCGGGGAGATGATGTCCCTCGTGAGCACCTCCGGCAGATCGTGGAACAATCCGGTGAAATAATTATTCGCGCATCTTTTGGGGCAGGCGTCGATCTCCTTTGAAAAGAGGTAGGACAGGAGGGCCACCACAAGCATATGACCCAAGACCGCGGTGCGGGGGATCATATTCACGTGACCCCACCTCAACTGGAACCTCAACTGACCGCAAAGGTCGATGAAATTCCTGTACTTTTCCCGTAGGGCAAGCTGCTGGATCCCCGTGAGGTCGTAATATCCCTCCTGTTTTTCCCTGAGAAGGCGCTTTATCCGTTGTATCTCATGCCCTTCGGGGTTGGCCCGTTCAATGATGTTGAATTCCCACTGGGTAGCGTAGAAATGGGCGGCGCTCAATATCCTCTTGTTGATGGTGTCGTCCCTTTGAGCAAAATAACCCCTGAACCTCTCGTTCAGTTGCTCTCCCAGGGGCGAGAGGGTCGGCTCCAGACGCGCGAACACCCATTCGTTGAGCCGGTCGTACTTGACGCGGTCTTCCCTGATCCTGTCGAAGACCTGGGGCTTCAGGTCCGTAATGACGAGGCGCTGGAGAAACTCGAAAAGCCCCCCTTCTATTACCTCCTGCCAGTCGAACCCGTCCCTCCCTTCCTCGAATTTCCCGAGGAAGTAAGCGATGATCATCTTGTGGGCCTGCTTGTCGAGCTCTCTCAGCTCCACGGGGCGGATCTTGTCGTTCCACCTCTGCATGCTCGCCGCATCCTGTATCTTCAGTATGAATGCTTTTCTCATGGATATCTTATACCAGCCCCGCCCTTAACATTCAAGCTCTGTATCGCGCCCCGTTTCTCGTCTTACGTGTTGCCTCCCGTGCGGTTTCTTCCGTTGCCGCCGGTCCGAATACAAAGTATTTTCCTCGGAGGGGAATGCTTGAGTTCCCAGACTTAGATCTCCCCATGTCTGATATGCAATTTTGATTCTTGGATCGCAGTAGACTCAACTGAGAAATTTGTTGACATTTGTCTGATAAAATACAAGAATAGGATTGATCCAATACAAAGATGCCCAGAGGATGAATCAGATGGAGAAAATGCCCCGGTCTGCAATCTTGCTACTTCTTACCCTTCCTTTCGTATTCCTGACAGGATGCGCCACGGTTCACAACCCGGACATACAGGTCGTTCCGACGGAAAAACCCCACGTGAGCAAAACAGTTGCTGCTGAACAGCCCGGCAAGAAATATCTCAAGAGAAAAGTGGCTATAGCCCGGTTTTCAAATGAGACAGTTTATGGGCAAGGATTTTGGGTGGACGAAAACAAAGACCGCATCGGTAAACAGGCCTCGGACATCCTGTCGGCAAAGCTGGCGACAACGGAAAGGTTCATACTGCTGGAACGAAGCGACATCGACAAAATATACAAAGAGTTGCAGCTGAATAACCTGTCGAGTCTCAACATTCCGGCGGATTACCTGATCGTCGGTTCCGTTTCTGAATTCGGCCGAAGCACCGTGAGCGATGTGGGAGTCTTCAGCCGCGTGAAGAAGCAACAGGCCCGGGCGAAGGTAAACATACGCCTTGTCGAGGTGGCGACGGGGCGGATCGTGTATTCGGAGGAAGGGGAAGGGGAGGCATTCTCCGAGGCAGGGTCCATGATGGGCGTGGGCGGTCGTGCGGGGTACGATTCAACTCTCAATGACAAGGCAATAGGGGCCGCTATCTCGAAACTTGTAAGTAATGTCATAGAGAACCTGCTCCACAATCCGTGGCGATCATACATTCTCGCCTACGAGAATGACAGTTACATTATTGCCGGCGGAAAATCGCAGGGTATAAACATCAACGATACCTTTGGGATCTACAAAAGGGGCAAATCAATCCGGAATCCGCAAACCGGGATGATGATCGAACTTCCGGCCCAGTTGATGGGAAATATCAGGGTTGCCTCGTTGGCCGGGACCGATCCCAACAACGAGATCAGTGTCTGTGTCGTCGAGTCGGGAAGCGCACCCAAGGCAAATTTTGAAGAATATTTCGTTCAGGAGCGGTGAACCGGAAGCGGGAGATATGATGAAGAAATTTTGTTTGCTTATTTGTTGCACAATGTTGTTATGTTCATGTGGCTACCAGACGGGGGTGGTTCAAAAAGCAGACAAAGCGTACCTCCGGTTTTCCGGCATATGGGAGCGCTACGAGATTACGGTCAGGGTCGACGAAAGGGAGCCTTTTCAGCTGAAACCTTCCGACGCCGACGACACACTGTTCGAGATAACGTCAGGCAAACATTTGATCAAGGTGTCCAGGAACGACAAAATCGTCGTGGACCGTGTTGTTTTTCTGGAAGGTCAGACAACGTTCGAGGTGAAAATCCCATGAAAAGGCATATCACGCTAATTATACTCCTATTATCGGTGTCGCTTGGCGGATGCGCGACCCAGAACAGGCCGCAATATATATGGAAGGATTATTCAGCTTCTCTCTATACCGTAAAGAAGAACCCCTCCGACGAAAGTCTGAAAACTCACAAGGACCTTCTCCTTTCCATTATAGAGGAGTCGAAGAGCACGAACTACAGGGTGCCGCCCGGCGTTTATTGCGAATACGGCTACATTTTGATGAAGGAAGGGAAGAAGGAAGAGGCCCTAGTATATTTTGACCTGGAGGAAAAAACCTATCCGGAATCGAGGGTGTTCATCCAAAACCTGAAAAAATATCAAAAGAAAGGTGCCTCAAAGGAAAACGACGGGGGGGTCACAGACACGAAGGGGAGTAAGGATAAGCCGTCGGACACAGATAGCAGGAAAGAGGGGGACACGTGAAAAGAGATGTAGGATTCATCTTTCTATTTGTCATGGTCATGCTGATAAGCGCGTGCGCTCCGGCCAAGGTTGCAAAAAAAACTGCCTTCCCCGAGATGTATAGCGAGCGCCCCCACTCCATCCTGGTTTTACCCCCTATCAACGAGACCACGGCGGCAGAAGCCAGAGAATACTACCTCACCACGGTCGCGGAGCCGGTATCTTACGCGGGCTATTATGTCTTCCCCATAGAAGTGACTAACGACATCCTGTCAACGGTGGGTCTGCACGACACAGAAATGATAGACGACTCACAGCTTGGAAAATTCAAAGAGTTCTTCGGCGCAGATGCGGTTCTCTATGTGAGAATCGTGAAGTGGAACACGAGCTATGCCGTTTTGGCTGCCAATGTCTCTGTAGGAGTAGAGTGCGTACTTAAATCCACCACAACCCACAAGGCTTTGTGGCGATACAAGGGCACCGTTGTGGTTGATACATCCGGCGGCTCAAGCGGCGGGGGAATCGCGGGCTTGATTGCCAAAGCCATAGTAACCGCCATTGCCACCGCTTCGACGGACTATGTCCCGATTGCCCGCAGGGTCAATTACATGGTCGTCGGGAGCATGCCTTATGGAAAATATCATCCGGGCTTTGACACAGACGGAGAGATAGAAATAATCCAGGGCAATATGTATGGTTTCAAATAGCAGAGGTATATTATGTCTTCAGTGAGTATGGCGTTTCATTCTTAAATATCCCCATACCTGTACAGCTCTAATTTCAGGATCGCATGTCTCCCTTGCATCTTGACACGGACATACCAAGTTCTCAGGTTCGCAAGAAAAGGTCGTGAGAGTTCCGACGGCGGCTTTTTCCCCTTTATTGATCCGGAGAATCTGAATTTAATGGCAATAAACGTGCCTTTTATGTTATACAAAGGATCGGAGGTCGTTGAGATAACACATGTATTTTCAGGATTTGATCTTCGCACTGCAGAAATACTGGGCTGACAAGGGATGCGTCATTGTCCAGCCTTACGATATGGAAGTCGGCGCGGGCACTTTTCATCCCGCCACCTTCCTCCGGTCCCTGGGGCCGGACCACTGGAATGCCGCATACGTGCAGCCTTCGCGACGTCCCGCAGACGGGCGCTATGGAGAAAACCCCAACAGACTTCAGCATTACTACCAGTTTCAGGTGGTGATGAAGCCCTCGCCCAAGGACATCCAGAACCTCTACATCGAAAGCCTCAGAAGTTTCGGCATTGACCCGTCCAACCATGACATACGCTTTGTGGAAGACGACTGGGAATCGCCCACCCTGGGCGCCTGGGGTCTCGGCTGGGAGGTATGGCTCGACGGCATGGAGATCACCCAGTTCACCTATTTTCAGCAGGTGGGCGGCATAAGCCTTTCCCCTGTCACGGTGGAGATCACCTACGGGACGGAGAGGATCGCCATGTACCTCCAGGACGTGGATAACGTATTCCACATAAAATGGAACAAGGACGTGCTCTATAGGGATATCTTCCTGGAGCCCGAGAAGGAATACTCCATTTATAACTTTGAGGAGTCCGACGCGGCCATGCTGAGAGGCATGTTCGACGTGTGCGAGAGGGAAGGCGAAAAACTCGCCACAGGAAGGGAGCTTGTCTATCCTTCCTATGACTATTGCCTGAAGTGCTCCCACATATTCAACCTCCTCGATGCAAGGGGCGCGATCAGCGTCACCGAAAGGGCGAATTACATCGGACGGGTGAGGAATCTGGCGAAACTCTGCGCCGAGCTTTATATTAAGAAGAAGGGGCAGGCAGGGCTTTCTCCCTCCGAAAAGACCTAAGTATTATGGATTGCCGGGGTGCGCCCCGGATGCAGCAGATCATCCCGCGTCAGGCCCGGGATGATGAAACACGCTCCGGGGACTTCTTCCGGAGAATTTCAAAAAGGAGCGTTATGAGCGACTTTTTGCTTGAAGTCGGTACAGAAGAGATACCTGCGCGGTTTCTTGAACCCGCAAAGGAAGGTCTCACCAGATTATTGAAAGACGCACTCGCTGCGGCATGGATATCCGCCGGCGGGTTTGAGATCTATGCGACCCCGAGAAGGATCGCGGTCATGATCAAGGATGTGGCGGAAACACAGGCGGAGAGTGTTTCGGTCAAGTTCGGCCCTCCCTATAACCGCGCCTTCAGCCCTGAAGGAAAGCCCACCCCCGCCGCAACAGGGTTTGCAAAATCCCAGGGAGTTACCCTTGAAGACCTGAAGAAAGGCACAAAAGACGGTGTCGACTTCGTCACAGTGGAGAAAAAGGAAGGCGGCAAGCCCACCAGGGACGTCCTTCCCGAGTTGCTCAAAGACGCGATCTCCCGCATCCCCTTTCAAAAGAGGATGAGATGGGGCACGGAAACCTTTGAATTTGCGCGGCCCATTCAGTGGATCGTCGCCCTTTTCGGTGAGTCGGTCATTGAATTCGCCCTGGCGGACGTGAAGAGCGGCAGCACCAGCCTCGGCCACAGGTTTCTCTCAAAAGGACCGGTCACCATCACTGATCCCTCCCAATACATGGAAAAGCTCAAAGAGGCCTTCATCATCCTCAAGGAAGAGGAAAGGCTCGACACTATACAGCGGGGCATCAAGAAGATAGAGGAAGAGACAGGAGGCCGCGCGGTAAGAGACGACGACCTCGTGAAAGAAATAGTCTACATTACGGAATACCCCTACCCCCTGCGCGGGTCTTTCGATGAGCGGTTTCTCGCCCTCCCGAAAGAGGTGCTCGTCAATGTCATGAAGTCCCACCAGAGGTATATCCCTCTGCTCACCGCGGACAACAGGCTCATGCCTTATTTCATCTTCTTCGCGAACACGGTCCCTGTGGAAGACAAGAACGTGATCCGGGGCAACGAGAAGGTCCTCCGGGCCCGCCTCGCGGACGCACAGTTCTTCTTTGACGACGACCGCAAGGTAAAGGTCTACGACCTCTACGACCGGCTGTCCTCCATCGTGTGGCACGTGAAACTCGGCACCCTTAAGGATAAGACGGAAAGGGTCAAGGATATCGCGGGCTACCTCGCATCGGTCCTCGAGTATAAGGATACCCGAAAGATCGAGAGGGCAGTGAGACTGATGAAGTCGGACCTCCTTACCCACATGGTAGGCGAGTTTCCCGAACTCCAGGGCGTCATGGGCCGGATTTACGCGGAGGCCCAGGGAGAAGACCCGGAGACGGCCCGGGCCATTGAAGAGCATTACCTCCCGAGCGGCGGAAACGGGGCCCTCCCCGAGACACCCTTGGGCGCGCTCCTCGCCATCGCGGACAAGATGGACAGCCTCGCGGCCTTTTTCTCCGTGGGAATAAGCCCGACAGGGAACCTTGACCCCTTCGCCCTGAGAAGGCAGGCCCTCGGCATGATGAAGATCATCATGGAGAAGAGACTCCATATCCCTCTCAAAAAGGTCATTGCAAAGGCTTACGAAAGCGGGTCAAACATCAGGAAACGGATAAGCGCCGAAGAGACGGAGGCCTCCCTCCTCGAGTTCATCGCCACACGGTTCAAGTTCTCCATGATAGAGGAGGACCACAACCAGGAATTCGTGGAGAGCGTGCTGCCCTGTGTATCGGAAGACATTTATGACGGCTATTTGAGGCTTACCGCCCTCGAGACCCAGGAATCCATCCAGGATTTCCAGAGGCTCATGGTGGGCTTCAAGCGGGTATACAACATCACCAAGGCCCTGAAGGAAGCAGGCGAACCGGACAGGTCCCTCTTCAACCAGCCTGAGGAAGAAGCCCTTTTCAACCTCTACGAGGCAACGAAGGATGCCTTTTTCTCCGCGGTTCAGGAGAGAAGGTATGCGGAAGCCCTCACGGCCCTCGTAGGTTTCAAGGAGACAATCGACAATTTCTTTGACAAGGTCTTTGTCATGGATAAAGACGATGCAGTAAAGAACAACAGACTCGCCCTCCTCACCAAAATCAGGGACATGTTCCTGCGCTTCGGAGATTTTTCCAAAATTCGCATAGACTAAGGAGACCCTCATGACCAAGTACGTGTACCTCTTTGCGGGCAAAAAGGCGGAGGCAGGGGAAAGACTTAGGAATCTCGTGGGCGGCAAGGGCGCGGGCCTCGCCGATATGGTCAACCTCGGAATTCCCGTCCCTCCCGGCTTCACCATAACCACGGAAGCGTGCGTTTATTTCTATCAGCACGACATGGCCTTCCCCGAGGGCTTGAAGGAACAGGCAATTGACAACCTGAAGAAGGTGGAGGAGGCCATGGGCATGACCTTCGGCGACCCCAAAAACCCCCTTCTTTTCTCTGTCCGGTCAGGCGCCAGGGTCAGTATGCCGGGGATGATGGATACGGTGCTCAACCTGGGTCTCAATGACAAGACCGTGAAAGGCCTCGCAAAACTTACAGGGGACGAACGTTTCGCTTATGACTGTTACAGGCGCTTTGTCCAGATGTACGGAGACGTGGTCCTCGGACTCAAACCCGCAGGAAAGGAAGAGCGCGACCCCTTCGAAGACGTGATCGAAGCGAAGAAGAAGGAAAAGAAGGTCACCCTCGATACGGATTTGACGGTGCGCGACCTGAAGGACCTCGTGGCAAGCTTCAAGAAGCTCATAAAGACAGGGCTGAAAGTGAATTTCCCCGAAGACCCCTATGAACAGTTATGGGGCGCCATCGGCGCGGTCTTCAAATCGTGGAACACCGAGAGGGCCATCACTTACAGAGAGCTTAACAACATACCCGACACGTGGGGGACGGCGGTCAACGTCCAGTGCATGGTCTTCGGAAACATGGGCGAAGGCTCAGGCACGGGCGTGGCTTTCACGAGAAACCCCGCCACGGGAGAAAACGCGTTCTACGGGGAATACCTCCTGAACGCCCAGGGCGAAGACGTGGTGGCAGGCATAAGGACCCCCCTTCCCATCAATAAGAAACAGAAGACCGACGACTCCATCCGGTCCCTTGAGGAGGCCATGCCGGACATATACGGCCAACTCATGGATATCCGGAAGAAGCTTGAAGAACGGTACCGGGATATGCAGGACATCGAGTTTACCATACAGAGGGGAAAGCTCTGGATGCTCCAGACAAGGACGGGCAAGAGGACGGCCTTTGCCGAGTTCAAGATCGCCATCGACATGGTAAAGGAGAAGCTCATCGAAAAGGAGGAGGCCCTCCTCCGGGTGAAACCCGACCAGCTAAACCAGTTGATGCGGCCCATGTTCGATCCCGAGGAGAAGGTAAAGGCTCTGAAGGAAGGCCGCCTGGTGGCCCGGGGGCTCAACGCGGGGCCGGGCGCGGCCACGGGAAGGGTCGTGTTTAACGCGGATGACGCGGAAACATGGGCAAGCCGCGAGGAGAAGGTCATCCTCGTCCGGATAGAGACATCCCCCGAAGACTTACGGGGCATGAATGCTGCCCTGGGCATCCTCACCTCCACGGGCGGCGTGTCGAGTCATGCCGCGCTTGTGGCGCGCCAGATGGGAAAGATCTGTGTCGCGGGATGCGGAGAACTGGGAATAGACTACAAGAAAAAGACCATCACCTCCAGGGGCCGGGTCATAAAGGAAGGCGATTTCATCTCCCTTGACGGCACCACGGGCGAGGTCTTTGCAGGTCCCATAATGACCATACCTTCAGAGATATTGAGGGTCCTCGTCGACAAGAGCCTCAAGCCCGAGGATTCCCCCATTTACCGGGATTTCAGCCTTCTCATGAAATGGGCGGACAAGGCGCGGAAGCTCGGTATCAGGACCAACGCGGATGAGCCGGAGCAGGCGGAAGTGGCGGTCGCCTTCGGCGCGGAAGGGATCGGCCTTTGCAGGACGGAGCACATGTTCTTTGCAGGAGACCGGATCGACGCGGTGCGGGAGATGATCGTGGCAGGCGACATGGAAGGAAGGGTAAAGGCCCTGGCCAAGATCCTCCCCATGCAGAAGAAGGATTTTATCGGCCTCTTCAAGGTCATGAACGGCCTTCCCGTCACCATCAGAACCCTCGACCCACCCCTGCACGAGTTCCTGCCCCACACGGAAAAGGAGATAACCGACCTCGCGGAGAAGACCGGCACCCCCTATGAGACCATCACCGCAAAGATACAGAGCCTCCACGAGGAAAACCCCATGCTCGGCCACAGGGGCTGCAGGCTCGGGATCGTCTTCCCCGAGATCACCGAGATGCAGGCGCGGGCCATCTTTGAGGCAGCCTGTGAAGTAAAACAGTCCGGCATTGCGGTCAAGCCCGAGGTCATGATACCCCTTGTCGGCCACGTGGCGGAGCTTATCCTTCAGAAAGAGGTAGTCGACAAGGCGGCAAAAGAGGTCTTTGCCCGGTACGGCATGGAGATAGAATACATGGTGGGCACCATGATCGAGATACCGAGGGCCGCCATCACGGCAGACGAGATCGCGAAGGTTGCCGAATTCTTCTCCTTCGGCACCAATGACCTTACCCAGACGACCATGGGGATGAGCCGGGACGACGCGGTGAAATTCCTCAAGTTTTACATTGAGCATTCCATTCTCCCCTACGACCCGTTCCAGCGAATCGACGAGGACGGGGTGGGCAAACTGATGAAGATAGGCGTGGACCTGGGCAGGAAATCGCGAAAAACCCTCAAGATAGGCATATGCGGTGAGCACGGCGGAGAGCCCAACTCCGTGGAGTTCTGCCATCGTCTCGGGCTCAATTACGTGAGCTGTTCCCCCTACAGGGTAACCATCGCCAAGCTTGCAGCCGCGAGGGCGGCGATCCAGGACAAGAGGAAGGCGAAGTAAGATGCCCCCCGAAAAGGTCCTCCTCCATATATGCTGCGCCCCATGCAGCATATATGTCCTGAGACGGCTCAGGGAGGAAGAGAAGGAGGTCACGGGGTACTTCTTCAACCCCAATATCCACCCTTACACTGAATTCCTGAAGAGGCTTGCCACCCTGGAAAACTACGCGAAAATATCGCTCCTCCCCCTCATAACGGACAAAGAGTATGATCTCGAAGGCTTTCTCAAGGGTACCCTCGCGCGGGGCAAGGACCGGTGCCTCTTCTGCTACTCCATGAGACTCGAAAAAGCCTTCGCCAAAGGAGCCGAACTGGGAGTGGACGCGGTCACCACAACCCTCCTCTACAGCAGGCACCAGCGTCACGCCGATATAAAGGCGATCGCCGGGTATCTTTCCCGCGCGTATGGCATCCCCTTCCTTTACAGGGACTTCCGGGAGGGCTGGAAAGAGGGGATCGACGCGTCGAAGGCGATCAACATGTACCGTCAGCCCTATTGCGGGTGCATTTTCAGCGAAAAAGAGCGTTTCGGAGGGAAATAGCCGGTGCAGGGCATAGGAAAATTACTCGTAGTCCTCGGCATCGTCATGGTCCTCCTGGGTCTTGCCTTCATGTTCGGCGACAGGATCCCTTATATCGGGAGGCTCCCCGGCGACATTTTCATCAAAAAGGAGCGATTCAGTCTTTACTTCCCCATCACCACGAGCATCGTGATAAGTATTATACTCACCGTACTGTTTTCCATTTTCAGAAAATAAGGAGGATTTAAGTGAAGAATAAGGTTCTGTCCGCATTGTTTATGGTTCTGATCATCGGCTTCGTCCTTGGAGGAGCGGCTGACCCCGCGAGAGGGGCGGCTCCCGCCAAAGGCAAAAAGGCAACGAAGGCAGTGAAAGAAGAAGCCCCGTCCACCCCGACGGCGGAGGAGGAGTTCAAGAAGAGCTTCCCCAACATAAAGTTCGACTCCATGAACCCCACGGCCATAAAGGGCGTCTACGAGGTAGTGGTGGGCGACAAAGTCGCATACTTTGCCCCGGACCCTGGATACCTCATCGTGGGGGAGATACGGGACAAAAACGGGGTGAGCATCACCGCAAAGAGAAGGGAACAGCTTACGGCGATAAAGAATGAGGCCGTAGCCGCCAGGGCAAAGAACCTCCCCCTCGACAAGGCCGTCAAGATCGGGGATGGCAAGAACACGGTCATCGAGTTCACCGATCCCGATTGCCCATACTGCCGGAAGGCGTCGGAGTTCTTGGCGAAGAAGGCCGACCTGACGAGATATATCTTCTTCATGCCCCTGCCCATGCATCCCGATGCCGCGAATAAGGCAAAATATGTGCTCTGCCAGGAAGACCGGGGCAAGGCGTATGAGGAGGCCATGACAGGCAAACTCGACAGCAAGAAATACGAGCAGTGCAAGAAGCCCGAGGTGGATGACCTCATGAAACTCTACAAGGAGCAGGCCATGAAGATGGAGATAAACAGCACGCCTTTCTTCATAGTGAACGGTAAGGTAATCTCTGGCTTCGACACGCCCCGCATCGAAGAGGCCCTGAAACCAAAACCTTAAACCACAGGGTGAATTCCGAAAACCGGCGCCTCCCTTCCGGAGAAGCGCCGGTTTTTTATGGGTCCCCCGGTCCCGTGTCGTTTTGTCCGCGCAGGACCTTGACATTTCCCTTGTATCCGGTGTTTTTAGTCTGAGGCAGTCGCAATTCAACGCCGCCCGCTACGGGCTGGGAGGAGGTTATTTCCATGGGTTTTCTCAGGATCGACGAGGAGAAGTGCAGGAAGGACGGAATGTGTGCGCGGACGTGCCCGGGAGGCGTCATTCATCTCAAGACGGAGAAAGGCTATCCCGACATGGTCCCGTGGGGCGAAAGCGCATGCACGCGGTGCGGTCATTGCGTGGCCGTCTGTCCCGAGGGCGCCTTGAGCCATACGAAGATCCCCATGAAGAACTTCCCCGCCATCAGGAACGAGCTTCTTATCAGCGCGGACCAGGCCGTGCAGTTCCTGCGGTCCCGCCGCTCGATCCGTCTCTATGAAGACAGGCCCGTGGAAAAGGAGAAGATCCAGGCCCTCATCGAGGTTGCCCGGTACGCCCCCACCGGGGGCAACACCCAACTCGTGGAATGGGTGGTGCTGAGCGGCAAACCCGCCATCCGCCGCATAGCCGGCCTCGCGGCGGACTGGATCAGGGACGCCCTGAAAACGGACCCCCAACTGCTCGTCGCCTCCCCATACCTCCCCATGATCGTCAAGGCCTGGGACGAGGGCTCTGACTCCATACTCAGGGATGCGCCCGCCCTCGTCGTGGCCTCGGCCCCGAAACAGGCGATAAACGGCATGGTGGACCTCACCCTCGCCCTGTCTTATCTCGATCTCGCGGCCCCTCACATGGGCCTCGGCACCTGCTGGGCGGGCTTGCTCCAGAGGGCCCTCCTTAACTCGCCCGACCTCAGGGAGGCCGTGGGCATACCCGTGGACCATCCCCACCATTATCCCATGATGTTGGGATACCCCCGGGTGAAATACCACCGTCTCGCTGCCCGGAAGCCTCCGAAGATCACCTTCAGATAGGAAAGGGCGGACCCAAGGTCACGCCGGGGTCTGCTTCGAGGCTTTCTTCCTGTACCTCAGGTAAAGGTCTTCGACCTTCTTTCTCGCCCAGGCCGTTCTCCTCAAGAACCGGAGGCTGGACTTGATGCTCGGGTCATTGGTGAAACACCTGATATTGATGATCCTGCCCATTTCACTCCACCCGTAATATTCCACAAGCTCGGTGAGGAGCTTTTCCAGAGTAATGCCGTGAAGGGGGTCGTTGGTATGTTGACTCTCCATATCTGTCCTGTCGGGATTTTCTCTTATTGTATCACGGCGCGCCCGAAAGGCGGCGCTTTTGCGCGGCAGGGTAACAAGGCGGAGGGTGACCGTCGGGTCACCCTCTTTTTCATCATCACCACGGGGTTTTGTCAAAAGAATACATAAGTGGCCATGATGTCCCTTGTCCTTTCAATCTCACAAATTCACTCCACACTCCCGTGCCTCGCGGGCCGGTTTCGCGCCGAAAGGCCTTTCAAGGCTTAACCTTGAACACCTTCCCCGGGGACGTTCCCACGGATGTGGTTACCGTTACCGCGCCGGTGGTGGCGCCTGCGGGGACCGTGCACTTGATCGCCGTCTCCGACCACGAGGTATAGGCGGTCACGGCCACGCCGTTGAAACTTACCGTCGATGCGCCCTGGGCCGATCCGAAGTATTTGCCCTTCAAGGTCACCACTGTTCCCACCGTTCCCGAAGAGGGGGAGACGGAAGAGAGGACGGGAAGGTTCACGGTAAACGTCTTCCCGGGGGACGTTCCCACGGACGTGGTTACCGTTACCGCGCCGGTGGTGGCGCCTGCGGGGACCGTGCACTTGATCGCCGTCTCCGACCACGAGGTATAGGCGGTCACGGGCACGCCGTTGAAACTTACCGTCGATGCGCCCTGGGCCGATCCGAAGTATTTGCCCTTCAAGGTGACCACTGCTCCCACCGTTCCCGAAGAGGGGGAGATGGAAGAGAGGACGGGAAGGTTCACGGTAAACGTCTTCCCGGGGGATGTTCCCACGGACGTCGTTACCGTTACCGCGCCGGTGGTGGCGCCTGCGGGGACCGTGCACTTGATCGCCGTCTCCGACCACGAGGTATAGGCGGTCACGGGCACACTGTTGAAACTTACCGTCGATGCGCCCTGGGCCGATCCGAAGTATTTGCCCTTCAAGGTCACCACTGTTCCCACCGTTCCCGAAGAGGGGGAGACGGAAGAGAGGACGGGGGACTTGGGCACTGCAACGACATCGAACTGCACCTTGACCGATTTGGCCGTCGACAGACTGGTGAGGCACGTGTTGCCCGAAACCTCGTCGCAGCCTGTCCACCCGGCAACGGCTGAACCTGAATCGGGGATGGCCACGAGGGTTACCGTATTGTCCGAGGTGAAACTGCCGCTACAGAAAGTGCCGCAATTGATGCCGAGGGGCGTGCTTGCCGCCAAACCCGAGCCTTTGCCTGTCTTTCCTACGGTGAGGGTATTCCACGATACGGGACTGAATTTTACTACCGCACTATCAGTTGTTCCGTAAATGCTGTTGTAACCGTCCACCGCGAGCCCGTAGATCTTTTGGGACGCATTGCCGGAACGGTATGACCTCCATTCAGTAATAAAAGTGCCGTCGGACTTGAATCTGAGAATCCTTCCCTCAATGGTGCTTACAAGAAGGTTGTCGGCCGTATCCACTGAAATCCCCGTGAGGTAACTATAAAACTGACCCTGTGCCGGAGAGACGGTCCATTTTCCGAGAAAATTGCCGTTCCTATCGAATTTCTGAACGTTGCCCCTCGCGCTGTCAAGGATATACACGCCATTTTTGGAGTCTATGGCGATACCGGTGGGCCAGTAAAATTCGCCGTCGCCTTCACCATACTGGCCCCATGCGAGATAGCTCGAATCGCCGCCGAATTTTTGTATGCGCGTATTACCGGAGTCGACAACGAAAACGTCCTCCAGGGTGTTCACCGCCACGCCCATGGGATTGGAAAACTGTCCTTCTTCCCAGCCGTAGCTCCCAAATTCCTCCAGAAACCCGCCCGCAGCGTCAAACACCTGTACACGGCTGTTTCCATAATCGATTGCGTACACATTCCCGGAAGGCCTCGTCGATATTGCCCAGGGATTGATGAATTCTCCAGGTCCGCTTCCATATTGACCCCACATTCTCACGTAAGCCCCATTATTGTAAAGCACCTGGATCCTGTGATTGCCCGAATCGGCGACAAAAATCTCGTTGCCTTTTGCCGCAATGCCGAGGGGAGTATAGAACTGCCCGTTTCCCTGTCCGGAGGAACCGGTCTGCCAGGTTTTCTTGTACCGTGTCACCGGGAATCTCGAATAGTCGGTCTGGACGCCTGTCTTGTTATCTTTTGCACGCCACCGGTACACGCCCTCGCCCTTTGCCGACGCCGGGGTGAAGACATAATTGAACTGGCCCAGGGTGTCGGCGTTCATCGTAACGCCGGGAGCGCCTGTCCCGTCCGGGTAGAGCATGGAAACGGTAACGCTGCCTTTCTGTGAAAACCCTACGCCCGACAGAATGACCGATTGACCCAGATAGCAGCCTGACTGACTCTGGGAAATCTCTGGAGTGGAAGCGTTGATAAGCTGACTGAGGCCATAGGGCGCCACGCCCTTCGCCGTATCATCCGTAACATAGAGGCGGCCGTCGCTCGTAAGGGCCATCTGTCTGAAATTGAGGGCAGCGCCGGAGTTGAAGAACTTCGAAAGATCGAAAGTCCGCTGTTCCTTCGGCTTGTCGGGAAAGGTGTTTTGCCACTCCCGTACGCCGTCGAGGGACGCCCTTACGTCGGCAAGGACCTGCAACATGCGCTCCTGCTCGGCGCTGGTGGATTGAACAGGCTCGTTCGTGATCTGCTCGAGAGGCACATCGAGGACAAAGAGGTGGTTGGTCGCCGTGCCTCTTGCCCGGACGCGGTCGATGGCCGACACGTAGGTGTCTATGCTTGAAGCGAAGGCGCTTTTCGAGGAACCGAGGCGGGCAGGCTCCTTGGGAGTGAGAAGCTTGGGGTAATAGAGTATTATGTTCCTCAACGCCACCAGTTCATCCGCCTCCATCTGAAGACCGTACGCAGCCTGGGGAATGTAGATATCGAGGTTGTAGGCAAGAAGCAGTTCGAGGCTTGCCTTCGCCCCGTACAGGGCCGCTCTTATGAGGAGCGCGTCTGCATAATCTATGTTGTAGGCGGGTCCCGTGGTCTTTAGAGCGTCAGGGTTCATGACGGAAACAAAGTCGATGCTGGTGACCTTGTTGAGGTTTTCTATGGCCCCGTTAATCTCCTTGAGCGCCTTGTTGTTCAGGAAGTCCAGAATATCGCCCGACTTCGGGGTGGTAGTCGCCAACTGCTCGGGGCTCTTCGAAATGACCGTATTGTACACGCCATATTCGGAGAAGGTAAATCCCGAAAGCTCCGCGATCTCCCGGATGCTGTCGAGACCGGGCGTACTTTTTTCCTGCCCCTCTTCATAGACCGCCATAACCCTTGTGACGCCGTAGAGCATCTGGGCCTCCTGGCTGGTCGGGTCCGTTGTTACCGCTTCCAGGAATTTCGCCTTGGCGGTGAGCACATCATGGTTGTAAAGGGCGATCTTCCCTTCATTGATAAGCGAAGAGACGTCCGCCGACCTGGAAGGAGCCCGCTTTCCCTGGGAAATGAATCCAAGGGGCTTTGTAAAAACGAAAGTGGAGATGCCGAAAATTCCTAGAATGAGGATGCCGATGAATAACCCTGCCCTTTTCCTGTTCACTTTATTTCCCCCCTTTATTAAGTGTGGGAACCGGCGCCCCTGATAGGCAAAAGGTTCCCTTCCATTTCAACCACGCCGGTCTCAAGATGTATGAGCGCTCTTTGCGCCTGGTGAAGCCTTTTATCGTTAATGGTCACTTCCACGTCTCCCTTCAGAAAGATCGGAGAAGCGTCCGTAAGCCCCCAGACCGCCTCCTTCGCGCTGAACTTCAGGACCCCTTCCCTGAAGGTGTATGTGCCTTTCACGTTCTCAAAACAATTGTCTTTCACCACGGTTGTGCGCACCCCCAGAAACTTCTTGCCCCTCCTGACCAGACGCTTACCCTCGAATCGAAGCGATTTCTCACCCGACTCCTGGTTTATGCGGTAATCGTCTATCACGGCCTCTACATCCAAAGGCAGGCTTATGGTGCGTGCGGCGTGAGGTTGACCGTGCATCCCGCGGAAGGTGCAGAAGTATGCGACAGAGCAGATGAGGACGACGGCGAAACACCCGGACGAAATCAGCGCCGCTTTCCTGCCCGCCGGCAACCCTTTTACAAAGGCAGACAATCTTCGGAGTCCGGTTTCGGTCATTGCCATATGATCTTCATATTCCCCTATAAAATACGGAGCGTACCTGGGTCAATAAAACCCTCTGGTGAGGCGTCAAAGATGCGAAATCATCAACAGAATAGAACATTTTGTTCGGGAAAGTAAACAGTTTTTCAAGGAGAACCTCTCTATGGCGGCCGGCGATGGCCGACAGTTTTCCTTACGGCAGGACGGCAAACACCCGGGCCGGAAAACCGGACCCGTCTTTGGGCTTCGGGAAAGCCGCTATTACCAGGGCGCCCGCCTCCGGCACCTCGTTCAAGTTCGCCAGAAGCTCAATTTGATAGCGGTTCTGATTCAGTATGTAGGCTTCCCGCGAGTAGTCGTTCTTCGAAACGGCAATGCCGGGATCGGTGTCGGTTGTCTCGTGGCCGGAAGCGGTAATCTTACGTTGTTCGTACAAATATCGCAACACATCCAGGCTCCAACCGGGGTAGTGGGCAATCCCGTCGGCATCCCTGTTCTGCATAGCTTCCATGCTCGGCCACCGCCTGCACCAGTCTGTGCGCATTGCGACAAAAGCTCCTTCCGGGATGGGGCCATGCCGTTTCTCCCAATCCTTGATATCTTCCATGGTTATGGTGTAATCCGGGTTCCCCGCGACCTTCTCATGAACATCGATTACCACTAAAGGAAGGATCATCTCTTTTACGCTGATCTGGTCCACGGTTCGCAAACCCTTCACGAAGTGAGCGGGAGGGTCTACATGGGTTCCCCACTGGCCGACGTGAGTGAAGGATTGTGCATAAAAGCCGTTTCCCAATCGTCCGACGCCCGGTTCATACCAGTAGAGGGTCTCCCGTTTCTCGTCAGGAAAGCCCTTCCAATGGGGAACCCCGGGTGAGAAGGCATGGGTGAGATCGACGAACCTCTTTGTCTTTATCACTCGCCAGGCATCTTCGAGAGTGAGTTTTTCCGAGGCCGGGCAAAAGGATGCGAATGCGAACATCACACAGGCCATCACCAGCAACAGTGCCGTAGCGGTCCTGCCTAATTTCATAAGTCTACCCTCCATGTTTCATGTGTAGCCGCCAAGCTTGTTTGAATTTCAATTTAGCACAAATTATTGCTTTCAAAAAGGTAAATGCGCCGGATCGGACGTCCCCCTCGCGCACAGGGGGCCTGTTTCCGGGCCGGCGGGGCATCTCGAAGGCTAGAGAGGAATCCCGGGACATCCGGGTGAACGGATTGCGTTGACGGTCCCCCTGGAACCGGGAATCAGCCGGAGACCATGAACCCATCCTGGGAGCGGCGGCGGTAATTGCAGGAAGGTGTCCGGATCCTTCACTTGCGCAGGAAGGCCACCCTATACGATAAACAAAGCAGAAATAGACGGATAAGAAGGATGTATAGTTCGCAACGCCCTGAAACAGAATTTCGGTGCTTCATCTGCTGTCATTCTCGGATCAGAATTGTCCTGCCGTGGAGCCTGCCCCGCTATTTCCCGAGAACGACCAGGTTCACGTGGTCCGGGCTACCGGCCTGGAAGCGAACCATCACGTGTTGTGCCGGCACATTATACACTTCCGTGGCATTGGCCCCGGTCGGGGAGCCGGGGTCAAGGGTGAATTCACCGAGGGTCCCCAGGCAATTCCCTTTTGAATCCGACGACAGCACCTGCACCTTTATGATGCCTGAGCCCGAGCTCACGGAGGCGTCGAGCTTTATTTGTGTGTAAGTCTTTACGTTAAGCGGACCTACCGACAGCTGGTAGACGCCGCGTACAGGAATCAACGGTTTGTCGAGTTCCTTACAGAGAGGAGATGTGGCGGAAGACAGGGAAGGAATGCCGGCCAGAAGGCCCAGGACAAGGAGCAGGAACAGGGCAGGCGATCCAGGTTTCCTATCGATTCTTCTTTTGATTTTCCATCCCCCTTCATCCCGGCATATTTCCGGGGCTCAGCCCCGAATGGGGTTATTGTAATCGGGAAAAACGAACATGACAATGACATAGATCACACAATCGTCATCTTTTTCAATTTTGATCGGCGATTATGGCGGTTCAGTGAGGGCCGTGGGCAGGTTCCGGAAATACCCTGCGCGTGGATTTCTGAAAGGGGCGCCGGGGCCAGGGGTTCATCCCTGTCCGCGCGGCGCCGTGAAAAGCTTCCGGTCTGTATCGCTTCTTGTCTACTTCCCCTTGCCCGAGAGCTTCACTGTCGTCGGGGTAGCCGAGGCATTCGAGCCGATGGTGAAACTGCTCGATTTCGTTCCTGCCGTGGCGGGGTCAAAGGTCACGTTTATGGTGCACGTGGCGTTCTGGGCAATGCTTCCGCTCGTGCAGCCGCTCGCGTCCACGGTGAAGGACGCGTCGGCGGGTGTCGATACGGGCCCCACGGTAAGGGCGGACAATCCCGTGTTCTTGATCTTGATGGGCTTCGTTGACGTGTCGTCTGTAGTGACCGTGCCGAAGTTAATGCTGGTGGGCGACACGGACATCTTGGGCGCAACGGCGGTGGCCGTGAGGCTCACAGAAACGGTCGGGTGCACCGGGTCGTTGGAGGCGATCTGAAGGGTTCCCGTTCTCTTGCCGTATGATGAGGCGAGGATGCTCACCGTGACCTGGCAGGTCTCGTTCTTGTCCATGCCGGAGGTGCAGTTGTTCGAAGCAATGAACTCCGTGGATCCCGTGATGGTCGTGGCGGTCACCCAGAGCTGGCCGACCCCGGTATTCTTTATGATCACTGTCTTGGTGGCGGAGGTGACGCCCTTCTTCACGTTGCCCAGGTTAATGCTCTTGGCGTTTACCGAGATGGATGGCGGCTTGTTGAAGGCGGCCGCCACGGTTGTGGTGCCGTTTATGACCACCGTGCAGGTCGTGCCCGAGGTAGACGTGCAACCCGACCAGTTATCAAAGGCGTATCCCTTACCCGCAACTGCGGTAAGCGTGACGGTGGCCCCTGCCGTGAACGAGGCGGAGCAGGTAGAGCCGCAATTTATGCCTGAGGGCGAGCTCGTCACCGTGCCCGTGCCTGTGCCTGTGGGGGTGACCGTCAATTTGTACGTTGAGGGTGCCGCGGTGGGGCAGAACGTGACATCATAGCCGAAGGCTCCCCCTGCATCGCCGAGGCAGGTCAGCAGGACTTTGTCGTCATAGGGGAAGCTGTACGCGGTGGGGCACGAGTTGTGGAAGAGCGCGGCAAAGGGCTCAGCCACGGCCGCCCATGTGGGGTTCACCGCCTGGCACTCGCCGTCCGCCTGTTGCCAGGAAGAGCAGCCGCAGCACCACGTCGCGCTGGTTCCGTAGGACCCTGTCCCCTTGCAGGACGTATGGTTTATGCCGTTACACGCATAGAGGCTCCAGGAACTCGGCTGGCATGTATTGATGGTGGGCGAGTTGGGGGTAAGGTCACACGCCTGAGGCTGTCCGTAGAGCGCCCCGAGGGGGCCCAGGCAGTCGTAGTTCCCCCGGGTGGGGTCGCACGGACCGCTCCCGTCCGAGCACTGCTTGGTTATTCCGTTGCATGTGGCCGTGCTCGGCGCGCAGTCGGCGTTCGTCGTACAGGGAAGGGCCTGGCACGTGTTGGTCTGAGGGTTGCAGTTCATCACGCAGAGCGCTTCGGTGTTGATGATCTGGCAGGTGGTGCCGGTGGGACAGGTATAATTGGGGTAGTCGCCGCAGAGATTCGCCCCTAAGACGGGGCAATCCGAATTCTGGGTGCAGGAGATCACGCCCATGCTGTGGGCCTTGTTACAGTCTATGGAGCTGCCCACGGCGCAGGTCCCCGATACGCAACTCCCGCTGCAGCAATCCGAATTCGCGGTACACGTCGGGTCGCCGCCGCTTTTGCAGTTCGGATTGCGGCTGCAATAATCCTGAGGGGCAAGACATCCTACCACGACGGAGTTCGAAAGTATCTGGAGCTCGGGAGGACACTTGGAATTGGCGTCCCATACACACGGGGCAGGGCAGTTCGGTCCGGCCTGGACACATCCGAGATTATTGCACGGAGCAGGAGTAGTGTTCGGTATGACGGCGATCTCCAGGGGGATGCCCGGCCCGTCCACGGTGCTCAGGTCGTAGTTGTCCACGGACGTTCCCGCAACGCCGGGCTGAAACTCGTTCAGGGTAGAGGGCGTGCTCCCCCCGGACTGACAGTTGAGCAGGCCGTTGCAGTCGCCAAGGTCGCAGGCGCTCGGGAGGAGACAGTAGCCGTTCGTGCACTGGGCGCTGTTATCGCCGATAAAGGGGATACAGTCGGTGTTAAACTGGCATCCCTGCTTCACGCAGACCCCCTGATAGCAGACGGGGTTTACCCCCTGATAGGGCGAGCAGTCGGCGCTGGTCGTGCAAGTTGGATAGTGGACGCTGGAACTGTCAAAGGCGCAGCCCGTCCGGGCCCAGAACCTGCCGCTGTTCCATGCCGCCTCGGGTATGCACATGGTCTGGGTGGTCCCCGAGTTCACCCTCCAGTTCCAGCTCGGGACCGGGGTCGGGTCCAGGATCGAGTGACCGCCCACCCATACGGTGAAGCCACAGTTATTGATAAAGTTGAAGGTGCGCTGCCCCGACACGCAGGTGTCGGCGTTGGACTGAGGCACAAAGAGAAACGTGCACAAGATGAGGATCAGGAACATGGTGGCTGCTGCTGCATACGCTCGCTTAATCATAATACCTCCGTGATGGATTAGTTGGTCGTGCTCCGGTTCGGGACCGGCCTCTCCCGGACGTACCCCAAAAGATGCGTGCAGGCGGTCTTTTCGTTACAGGGAGCAAAGTGTGCATGGGTGATCCCGGGCTTTTCAGGAAGGGGGCGGCGAAGACTGAGGTTTTCTTATTGTGAAGGCAACGCGGTCCCGTCCGGCGCAGAGGATTTCCACGCTGCTTCGGGTCTTGGGCTTCGGCGCCCGGGAGAGGGATTCTCCCGGCCCCAACCGGAAGCATAAACACCTCCTGATATGCGAGAAAAACGCTGCCCTGTTAGCGGTTGAGGCCCTTCACGGTCTCTATGGCATCTTGCGCGTCACCAAAGAAGAAACGTGTGCAGGAATAGCGTGTCCCAATTGTCCTACTAATAAATGGGAATGTAAAGAGGGTCGTGAAAAAAAAAGGACAACCGGAAATCCGGTTTCTCTCTCCCTGGAATGTGGCCGACGCGGGCTTTGTTTGCTTCTGGCCCATGGGCTGAAAATATACTATACTATTTTTTTTCACCAAGGAGGTACTATGCATAGGGAGAGCCCGAAGAACATGATCAATCGTGATGACTGCCTTCTGGTCATCATCGACGCCCAGGAAAAATTGACGCCCGCCTTGACGGAACCTGACGGGATGACCGCCAATATCGTCCGCCTCGCGCGGTTTGCCGGGATTGCGGGGATTCCCGTGATCGTCACCGAACAGGAGAAGCTCGGCCCTACCGTCGCCTCCGTCAGGGACGCCCTGCCTTCCGCCGACCCCGTGAAGAAGGTCCACTTCAACTGCTTCTCGTGCCACGACTTCAGGGACCGGGTCCATGCCATGGGGCGGAAAACCCTTATCCTTACCGGCGCGGAGGCCCACATCTGCGTGACCCAGACGGCGCTTCACGCCCGGCCGGAATACGACGTCCACGTGGTGGCCGACGCCATATCCTCCCGCGCGCCGGAGAACAAGCGGATCGCCCTTCAGAGAATGGCGAGCGTCGGTTCCGTGATAACCTCTACGGAGATGTTCATCTACGAGATACTCGAACGGGCCGGCACGGATGAGTTCAAGGCCACCCTTGCCCTCGTCAAGTAGGAGTGCGTGGAGAAACCGCGGTTCATCACCCTGTTTCTTGCCTTCCTGAGGCTCGGAACCACCGCCTTCGGCGGTCCCGCCATGGTGGTCTACATTAAAGACCTTGCCGTCAGGCGCGAGGCGTGGCTCGACGAGCCGGTCTTCAACGACGGTGTTGCCCTGTGCCAGTCCATACCGGGCGCCACGGCCATGCAGATGGCGGCATACGTGGGACTGAGGTCAAGGGGAATTCCCGGGGCGCTCCTCTCGTACGTGGGCTTCGGTCTGCCCGCCTTTATCTTCATGGTGACCCTCTCATCCCTCTACCTCCGCTATCACCATCTTGCCGAGGTCGTCTCCCTTTTCGCCGTGCTTCAGGTTATCGTCGTAGCCCTCATCGCGAACGCAACCCTTCTGCTCGGCAGGGGCCTGGCGACAAAACCCTTCAATGTAGCCATCGCCCTTCTCTCCGCGCTTCTTTTCGGCCTGGGCGTAAGCCCTTTCCTCGTGATCCTCTGCGGCGGCGTCCTGGGCGGTCTGGTCCTCAGACACAGGAAGGCCCCGGAGGCGGGGAAATCCCGGGGGGAATTGTTTCACGGGAAACCGGTTTTTATCATCCTTTTCTTCATCCTCGCGGGCCTCGCCGGGGCGTACCTCCTCGACACGGTGTTTTTCCGGCTTGCCCTCACCATGCTCAAGATCGATTGCTTCGCCTTTGGCGGCGGGTTCGCGGCGCTCCCCCTCATGCTCCACGAAGTCGTCAACGTAAGGGGCTGGATGGCGAGCACCACCTTCATGGACGGCATAGCCCTCGGTCAGGTTACCCCGGGCCCCATAGTCATAACCGCCGCCTTTGTGGGATATATGGTGAAGGGGCTTGCGGGCGCACTGGTTGCCACGTGCGCGGTTTTCGCACCTTCTTTTCTGGCACTCATCATTTCCGCTCCCCTTTTCGACCGGCTCAAGGGTTCGTCTCTGTTCCTGAGCGCGACAAAGGGTGTTTTTGCCGGCTTTCTCGGACTTCTGCTTTATATGACCATAAAATTCGCCATTCTCGTCCCGTGGGACCTCGTGCGCATCGCCGTGGGCGCTCTCGCTTTTATCGCCCTTATAAGGAAGGTAGACACCTTTTATATCGTGCTTGCCGGGGCATTGCTCTCTCTCGTCATATTCAGGTAGAAACCGGGGTTGCCGCCCCGCCGGGACCTTAACGATCGAGGACCTGCCTTACCTTCTTGAGTAATTCGATGGGGGTCACAGGCTTGGACAGAAAATCGAACCTCCTGTCTTCTATGCCCTTGTCGAGGATAATATCCTTTGTGTATCCGCTCATAAAGAAGACCTTCACCTCGGGGTTTATGGTCGCTATCTCGTCGTAGGCGGCCCTCCCGTTCTTCCCCGGCATGACGGAGTCGAGGATGAGGAGGTCGATTACGCTCTTGTTGAGGCCGAACTTCTCCACTGCCTCGTTCCCGTCAGCCGCCTCGATCACGTTATATCCATACCTGGCGAGAACCTCTCTTATAAGCCGCCGCACCTCCTCGTTGTCCTCCGCGAGAAGGATGGTCTCTTTGCCATGGGCGATCTCCTCCGGGACGGGCAGTTCCACCGGGGCCGGGATGTCCACCACGGGGAAGTATATGTGAAACGTGGTCCCCATGTTCGGCTCGCTGTACACGGTAATGTACCCGTCGTGCTGCGTAACGATGCCGTAAACAGTGGAAAGCCCGAGGCCCGTGCCTTTGCCCACCTCTTTCGTGGTGAAGAAGGGCTCGAAGACCCTGTTCCGCGTCTTTTTGTCCATGCCCACTCCCGTATCGGAAACCGAGAGGACGGCATATTTCCCGGGCCTGTCGATCCCGTAAGTCCCCACGGATTCCCGGTCGAGGTCAATGGCCCTTGTCCTGATAGTCAGGGCGCCGCCCCGCGGCATGGCGTCCCGGGCGTTCGTGGCGAGATTGAAAAGGATCTGGTCCATCTGGGTGGTATCGGCCATTACGATAAGGTCTTCGTCGGAGAGCTCCGTCTTGAGCACCACGTCCTCGGTAAGCAGCCTCTTGAGGAGGCTCGTCGTTCCTCTCAGGACATCGTTTATGTTGACGGGGCTCAGGCTAAGGGGTTGCTGCCTGCTGAAGGCGAGGAGGCTCCCGGTAAGGCCTGCGGCCTTCTGGGAGGCGGACAGGATATGGGCAACGTAAGTCTGCAAAGGGTCCTCCTTGCCCATCTTCATCTGGAGCAAGGTCCCGTAACCCGTCATGGTGGTGAGGATATTATTGAAATCGTGGGCCACACCCCCTGCGAGCATTCCTATAGCCTCCATTTTCTGCGACTGGAGAAGCTGAAACTCGAGGCTTTTCTCCCTCGTAATGTCGATAACGGTTCCCGAGATGGCCGGCCGGCCGTTATAGGTTATGAAGCTCCCGAGTATCTTTAAGGTAATTACCCTTCCGTCTTTTCTGATCGCTCTGTGCGAATACTCGATATTGGGCACTTCACCGGTGATGCGCTTTCTGATGTTATCTTCCACGAACTTCTTGTCTTCAGGATGGGTCAGATCAACGGGGCTTACCTTGTCCACAAGCTCCTCGAAGGCGTATCCGTAGATCTCGCAAAAACGCTTATTGAGGAAACGGAACAGGCGGTCCTGGATGATGTATACGCCGACGATGGAGTTTTCCACGACGGTACGGTATTTCTCCTCCGACTCCAGAAGGGCCTGCTCGGACCGCTTCTGGCTGGTCACATCAACTGCGGTAAAGACCAGTCCCGCGGAAATGTCCTTCGGGTCGATGGCCGCCCCTCTCAGGTGTACATCCCTTGTTTCTCCGTTCTTGTGGACCCACTTCGTGTCGGTAATACCCACGCCGCCCTTCCTGATCCCACCCCATACGGCCCTGCCGACGCGGGCATACTCCTCGTCCGAGGCATAGAAGAGCCGGGCGCCCTTCTCCTTCTGCTCCTGACTCGTGTAGCCCGTGATGGAGGTCATGCCCTCGTTCACCCATCCGGGCATCCTCTCTACGTTGGTAATGACGATGCCCACCGGGGCGGCCGAGAAAACGGACCTCAGGGTGGCCTCGCTTCTTCTCAACGCCTGCTCCGCGTGTTTTCTCTCCGTAATGTCTTCCGCGGTGCCTTCGTAGCAGATAGTCTTCCCCTTCTCATCGGCAACCGCGTGGGCGTTCATGCTGATCCACATGGTGCTCCGGTCCTTTCGGTAGAGCTCTATCTCGAAATTCGACACAAACCCGTTCTTCTCGTAAAGCTTCTTCAGCCTGATCCTGTCAACGGGATCGACGTACATCTGGCTCTCGATATCGGCGACGCTGTTCAACAGTTCCTCAGCCGAACCGTATCCGTACATCCTCGCAAGGGCGGGGTTCGCGCTCAGGAAACGTCCTTCCGGCGTGGATTGGAATATGCCCTCCACCGCGTTTTCGAAGATGTTGCGGTATTTTTCCTCGCTTTTCTTCAGCGCTTCCTCCGCGCGCTTGTGTTCGGTCACGTTCCTCAGGTACGCCAGGGTTGCGGGGGCCCGCCGGTATATGATGCTTGTCGCCGTCACCTCGATGTCGATGGGGGTCCCATCCCTCCTCCGCCCCCTGAAGGCGTATCCCTGAGGGTCCGAGTCGCCCCCCTGCCTCCGGGAGTCTATGTCCTTCACCCATGTCACGTCTTCAGCGCCCACCACCACGGAAAGGGGTATTCCTGTAATCTCCGCAGGGCTGCCGTATCCGAACATTTCGACAAACCTCCGGTTTACGTAGAGCGGCTCTTCTCCCTTCAGCAGCACAATCCCATCGTTCGAACTTTCTATGGCGACCCGGTAACGTTCCTCGCTTTCCTTGAGGGCACGCTCCGTCCTCCTGCGCTCCGTAACGTCCTCCAGGGTACCCTCGTAGCGGACCACCCTTCCGCCAGGGGTCCGGACAGCCCGGGCATTCACCCGGGCCCAGAAGATGCTCCCGTTCTTTCGCTGGAACCGGACCTCGAAGGTCCTCGCAAGGTCCTCCTCGAGAAGAAGCTTCTCGAAGACCTCCCGGTCTTCTTTCTCCACATAAAGCTGGGACGGAATATCGGTGATGGTGGAAACCATGTCTTCCGGAGAGGCGTATCCCGCCATTTGGGCGAAGGCGGCGTTTACCGTGGTGAACCGTCCTTCAGGGTTTGACTGGAACATGCCCAGGATCGAGTGGTCGAAAATGTTACGGTATTTCTCTTCACTCTGCCGGAGGGCCTCCTCCGCCTCCTTACGGGACGATATATCTTCCGCCGTCCCGTCGTAGTATATGATCTTCCCGTCCGCATCCTTCGCGGTACGGACGTTTATGGAGACCCACACCTTGCTCCTGTCCTTCCTGTAGAACTGGGTCTCGAACCGTTCCACAAAACCTTCCCGTTCCATAAGTTCACGGACCCTCGCCCGGTCTTCGGGATTGACATAAAGTTGGGATCCCACGTGGCTGATGCTCTCCGTCAGTTCTCGGGCAGTGTCATATCCGTAAATCCTCGCAAGGGCAAGATTGGAACTCAACAGGGACCCGTCCGGCGCGGTCCGGAAGATGCCGAGCACGGCGTTTTCGAAGATATTGCGGTATCTGGTCTCGCTCTCCGCCAGGGCCGCCTCCGCAGTCTTCTGCTCCGTTATATCTTCGAGGGTCTCGATGGCCCCTATTGTTTCCCCTGCGGGGTCCCTTATGGCCGCCGCGGTCAGGTAGAACCACTTCACCTCCCCGCCGGTCATGACGTAAGAGCCCACTCCCTCAAAAGCATCGTCCGTAAATCGTGATTTCTCGTACCGCTCGGTGTACTCCCCGGTAGTGGCCTTCCCCTTCCGGTCCACGAGGAAGTCGGCAAGGCACGGGGTCTCTTCCCGGTAAAAGGGTTTCCAGTGATCCTTCGTTCCCATCACATCCCGGGCGCTCATGCCCGTGACCGCCTCCAGGGCCCTGTTCCAGAGGACCACCTTGTGGTCTTTGTCGATAATAAACTGGGGGATGGGCGATCGGTCTATCACCAGACGGTTGACCAGACGGTCTGCGCCGCCGGAGGAGACCGGCGCCTCCGCGCCTCCCTCGGTCGCCCTATTCCCCCGTTTCGCACGAAGTTCCATGAGTTCCGTGATAAGCTCTTCACGTGTTTTATCTTCGTCCCTCATTGCCCGTCCCCTGTGCCTGCCATTAGACTTGATAAGATTATACTATATTTTTGGGATTTGTGGGACCTGACAAGGACCCTTTGCAGAATACCTTTGTTCCATGGTGCTTGCCGGAACGGGAGGCGGCACGACTGTGTCGCCCCTATTTGCCGAGGGATGAAATACATAACGCCCCTGCGCGTTGCTGCCTCGCAGGGGCGGTTTCGTTTTGAACTGGGGAAGCCCCGCAGCCTAATCCTTTTTCAGATACACCAGGTCCGTGGGCGAGAAATTTCCCCCCTTGACCGATGTAGCCCAGGACGCGTCGACTCCGAAGAGTTCCGATACCTTGAGTTCCCCTTTATAGGTCCCCTTGGTCTTGCCCAGAGGCATGCGGGTCTTTGAATCAATGATCTGCTCCCCGGGGGAGTAGACTTCGAGAATGGCGTCTTTATCGAGGCCCGACTGTCTGCCTGCGTTGATGTAAACCTTGCCGTTTTCCAGGGATGCGATCCTTGCATGCCAGTCGATGGTGAGGATGCTCTTAAGAAGGTCATCCGCAATAATCTCGATGGACAGGTCTATGGCCCTTATCTTCGCCTTCTCGGTGGAAAGGTCTCCCTTCTCCCTGGAGAGGAATACGGGATTTCTTCCGGAGAGCTGTTTAAGTATGGTCCCTGTCTCCGTATTGTAGACCTCGAGGCCCATCTTCGATATGGCGAATGAGGTCTCTCTGTCGTCTTTCCCTTCTATCTTGGAAGTGCTCGTGAAGATATCGGAGAGAGTACCCTTCAACACTGCCTGCACCCCGTAGACCTCGTTCAAAACCTTCATGTTCGCAGGGTCGGTGAGAGAACCCTTGAGGTTCGTGGTTCCGGGGTCGATGCAGATAATGGCGTTCGTATTCTCCAGCCGAGAGATGAGTCTCCTTGTGGCGAGTTCTCCCAGGTGCTCTGTCTTGTAATTCGTCTGGTCCGTGATGGGAAGGACGATGACCCGCCTTTTCATCTTGGGTGACGGGTAGGTGAAGGAAAGCATGGGAGTAGGCATGTATCCCATTCCCGCGGGAAGGGAACCCATCTGCGCGGGGTAGGCCATCTGGGGGGCAATGCCCTTCTTCCTGTAGTCTTCTTCGAGTTTGGCGAGACGCGCTTCAAGTTCTTCCCTATCCTTCTTGGTGCTCCCTGTGACCGCCGACATGACCGTCTCTCCGAGACCCGGCACATACTGGTCTTTTCTGACCCATACATATTCCGGCTCGTAGGGGGTGAGCATGTACTTCTTGTTGCGGGTGTAGATGTATTCTATGCCGTCCAGGACCTTTATGTCGCCCGCCTTGGGTTCCGCCACATCGACGCGCTCAACCTTCTCTTCCTTTGTGGCAGAAGCCGCTTTTGTCGCCTCCGGCTTCTTCACCGTGGTATCTGTTTTCTTGTTCATGAAGGGTATGTAACTACACGAGAAAACGGAGAAAGCGAGGGAAATGATTATGAGTTTTTTCATCACGTGATTATAATCCATATCGTTTCATAAAGTCAAACCACCTGTAATGGGTTATTTGTTCAGGTTCGCTAAGTTCCGCATTCGATTCACGGAGAGTTGGGCTTCCATCATCCTTGGATTGGGTTATCTGGAGGTGGCGGGAATCGAACCCGCGACCCCCTCGTTGCGAACGAGATGCTCTCCCTCTGAGCTACACCCCCTGATTAGCCACTATAATAGTATGTTCTCTATGCAAATGGCAAGGTTTTTCTTCAGTGCCCTTTTCACCGGCGCCTGTCTATAGGTTAAGTATATTCTTTATTGTCTGTTTCAACTCTCCCGTATCGGCCGACTTCACCACATACCCATCCGAGACCCAGCTCGAAAAATCCTGCTTGAACTCCCCGTAAGCGGAGCAAAGGATCACGGGTTGGTCTTTGTTCTTGTTCTTGATTTCGTTCAGGACCTGTATGCCGTTCATGCCCGGCATCTTTATGTCCAATATGATGAGATCGAAGGTCCCGGCTGCGGCCTTTTCTATGGCCTCGAGCCCGTTTGAGGCGAGGTCGACTTCGTAGCCCTCGTCTTCAAGTTCCTCCTTGAAAAGAATTCTTATGTTCTCCTCATCATCAACGACCAAAAGCCTTACAGTTTTCATAAAAACTCCTCTGCTATTATATTATTTTGTATGGGGAGATACACCACAAATGTTACGCCCTTCCCGACCTCGTTCTTTATGTCGAGCCGGCCGTTGTGATTCATGACGATCTTGTTCGATATGGCAAGTCCCAGACCGGTGCCCCTTTCCTTTGTGGTGAAGAAGGGATTGAAGATGTTGTCCATAATGGCAGGGTCGATTCCTCCTCCCGTATCCGAGATGGAAGCGGACAGGAACCTTTTTCCGTCCACCGATGTCTCGCCCGTCTCTATGGCTATCTTTCCCTTTCCGTCCATCGCTTCGAAGGCGTTGATCAGGATGTTGATGAGAACCTGCTTGATCTGCTGGCTGTCGCACAATACGGCGGGCAGATTGTCCCCGTACTTCCTTTCTATCCTTATGTCCTTCCACGTGCTGTCCGGCGTGAAGAGGGAGAGCACTTCATCGAGGGAGGCGTTGATGTCGCAGGCCCCGGTGAGCACGGGGCTCTCCTTCACGTAACTCAGGATCTCGTTGAGAATTGCCTCGAGGCGCGTCACTTCCTTCAGGATGATCTCCACATACCTGCTTTCCGGTTGGTCGAGGTGGGCTTTCTTGGCAAGCCTTTTTGTAAACCCCCCGATGATGACCAGGGGGTTCTTGATTTCGTGGGCGATATTCGCCGTCATCTCTCCCAGGCTTTTCAGTTTCTCCTGCTCGATGAGCCTTTTCTGGGCGTCGCTCAGCTCCCTGACCACGTCCCTCAGCCGCCTGTTGAGGAGCGTGTTTTCGAGCCCGTTGGACATGTAGTTGGATATGGTGTTGATGAGGGACCCTCCGTCCTCTTCCGCCACAAAGTACTGCACCTTTGTGGCGCCCATGGTGATTGTTCCGATGACCCGGTTTCTCGACAGCATGGGTGAGGTGTGGAGGAAAAACTTGAGAGAGTCCTCTTCATCCTCGGAAAGGCTGTCCTTCAGGGACAGGGATTTCCTGCCCTTCGCGGAATCCAGCTCCAGGTTGTTGACATAGGCCATTGTCCTGGCGTCTATGGTCCCGTAGGTGAACCTCTGCGAGCCCAGCCTGAGAAAAGGATACTCCAGCTTGATCGTGACGAATCGGGCGTTAAGGGCCTTGGCGATAATGAGGACGATGGTCTTCAACAACTCCTGCGGCTCCACATCCGACGTGAGGACCTTGCCGATCTCCGACAGGGTGGCAAGCTCGCTGATCCTTTTCTTGGACTCGAGAATAAGGGAATAGGTGCGAAGGACCCCCCCTATCTCCCTCGAAAGTATGGCAAGGAGTATCTTGTCCTGGTCCCTGAGGGTATCGCTTGACGAAACCGCCACCAGGACGCCATGGAGGTAACTGTCGTCCGAGAGGGGCAGGAAGGCGAAGGTCTTGAACTTCGCGGCAAGGCCGTTGAGGTCCGGGTAGAAAAGACAGCCGAACCTCGGCGGGACGTCCCGGGACGTGAAGTACTGGGGCGCTCTTCTCTGGGCCACTCCCCCTATGACACCCTCCCCTATGTGGCACCTGTATTTGCTCAGGATCTTGAAGAGGGCGCTTTTATCGTTCATGAAACGGCACGTAAGCCTTTTGTCCTGATCGAGGGTATAGACGATAACGTCCTCGAAACCCATCCGCTGGGATATGATGTTGAGAATGGCTTTAATCCGGGAAGATATCTCCAGGTTGGAGTGGGATATCTCTATTACCTTTCCGAAGAGGTCAATGTGGTTCATGGGCGCTCATGGCTCTATGGTAAAGTTCGAGGTACTCCTTCGCGGACCTTTCCCATGAGAAATCGGCTTCCATGCATCTTGCCATGAGAGACTTCCACTGGTCCCCGTTTCCGTACACCGTGAGGGCGCGGACAAGGGCGTCGAGCATGGCCTTCTTTGTATAATCGTAAAACTTGAAACCCGTTCCTCTGTCGGACTCCGAGGTATAATCGATTATTGTGTCTTCCAGGCCACCCACACCCCTCACCACGGGAACAGTCCCGTACTTGAGGCTGTAAAGCTGGTTCAACCCGCACGGTTCGTACCTTGAAGGCATGAGGAACATATCCGCGCCCGCCTCGATCAGGTGGGCAAGGCTGTTGTCATAGGCGATCTTGATGGAGAAGGACCGCGGGAATGCCTTTGCCAGCTCGGTGAACAGTTCGTGGTACTTTCTTTCGCCGGTGCCGAGGATTATGTACTGGGCGCCGAGACCTACCATTTCCTCCAGGCTCGCGGCGATGAGGTCAAAACCCTTCTGGTCGGCAAGCCTCGATATGGTGGCGATAAGGGGGGTCCCCTCCTCCTGGGGTAAGCCGAAGGCCTCCTGGAGCGCCCTCTTGCATACGGCCTTGTTCGCCGCGTCCCCGGCGCTGTACTTCGCGGGGAGGAACTCGTCCCTTTCGGGGTTCCAGTCCTCGTAGTCTATCCCGTTTATGATCCCGAAGAGGTCCTTTTTCCGGGTACGCAGAATACCGTCCAGCCCGTAGCCGAACTCCTGGGTCTGTATCTCCTCGCTGTATTTTCTGCTGACCGTGCTTATGATGTCGGAAAAGATGATCCCGCCCTTGAGGAAATTGATGTTGCCGAAGAACTCGAGGTAATCGGGGGTAAAGTATTCCCACCCTATATTGAGGAGGTGCATATCGTGGTGCCAGAATATGCCCTGGTAGCCGAGATTGTGGATGGTGAATACGGTAGGGATGTTCGCAAGGATCGGGTCGTCTTTGTAGACGGTCTTGAGAAACACTGTTGCGAGGGCCGTTTCCCAGTCATTGCAGTGGAGCACGTCGGGTACGAACCCCGTGGCCTTTATGGCCTCAAGAATGCTCTTTGAGAAGAATATGAACCTCTCCGCGTTGTCCAGGTAGTCCCCGTCGGGGGTGCTGTAGAGATAGTCCCTGTAAAAATACTCGTCCTTCTCCACCAGATATGCGGTGACCCCGTCATACCGGCTCTCCACTATCTCGCCTTCCACCATGGACTGGGATACCTGACACGAGACCTTGAGGTTCTTATATTCCATGGGGAACTTGTTTTCTTCGATCCCCTTGTGCTTCGGCAGTATTACCCGAACCTCCGCTCCCAGCTTATTGAGTGCCTTCGGGAGAGCGCCGGTAACGTCGGCAAGGCCGCCTGTCTTCACAAATGGGAATATCTCCGGAGACGCGATCAGCACCTTCATGTGAACCCCCTTCTCTATATAGTTGTTTCCCTCAGATACTCGGTAGCTTCTTCGGGCGGAGTAGGATTTATGTAGAAACCGGTCCCCCATTCAAATCCCGCCATCTTGGTCAGTCTCGGGATGATCTCCATGTGCCAGTGGTAGTGCTGCATCTCGCCGTTCCCGAAGGGCGCCGTATGGATCATAAAGTTGTACGGCGGCGAGTTAAGTACCTTGTTGTACTTCCTGAGGATGGTGGAAAGCGCCTCGGCGGCCGCATAGAAGTGGTCCTCCTTCTCTCTCGTCACGAAGTAAGGCTCATGTTTCTTCGGCAGGATCCAGGTTTCAAAGGGGAACCGGGACGCGTACGGCGAGATGGCCATGAAGTGTGCGTTTTCGAATACGACCCGCACGCCGTCTTCCTTCTCCTGGGCCATTATATCGCAAAAGATACAGCGGTCTTTATACCGGTAATACGAGAGGCCGCCGTTTATCTCCTCGAGCACCCTCTTGGGGACGATAGGAAGGGCTATCAACTGCGAGTGCGAGTGGTCAAGGGATGCCCCCGCGATGGAGCCGTGGTTTTTGAAAACCATGACGTACTTGAACCTTTTGTCTTTTGCGAGGTCGAGCACCCTCTCCTTGTAAGCCACAAACACATTCTCGATTGCTTCCGTCTCCATGCCCGACAGGGTTTCGCCATGGACCGGCGTCTCGACGATCACCTCGTGGGCGCCGACACCGTTCATCCTGTCATAGAGCCCTATGCCCTGCTTGTCCAACCCGCCCTCGATCCTGAGGGCCGGGAATTTGTTCGGCACCACCCGGAGCGTCCACCCCGGGGTGTTAGGCGGAGAAAAGTCCCTTCTCACCGCATACAATTCGCCGGGGGTCATATTCTCGTTGCCCGGGCAGAGAGGGCACATGCCCGCCTTGGGCGGCGGCGCCTCTTCCGTAAAGAACAGTGGTCTCTTTCCTCTTTCTGTGGAAATTATGACCCACCTGTCAATAATTGGGTCCTTTCTCAACTCAGGCATGCGTCACTCCAAGAAACGATATTTTGACATGGTGCAAACCACGTGGTAAGACATTTCCCGATGATACCGATCAGGGACAACATCCCTACAAATACATATCCCATTATAACCACAACCATCATCGTTGTAAACACGTTAGTTTTTATCATGCAAAAACTATACCTTAATGTGCCCGAGGGTGAGGTGCTCTACCGGCACTATGGCTTGATCCCACGCGAATTCCTTCTCTCCGTGGTTTCGAGGTGGGACCTTATCCCCTATAATGTGCTTACCGTCTTCAGTTCCATGTTTCTCCATGGCGGATTTCTCCACATTATCGGCAACATGCTTTATCTGGCCATATTCGGCAACAACGTGGAAGACGTGCTGGGCCATGGACGATTTCTCTTGTTCTACCTCGTTTCCGGCATGGTCGCCTCCGCCTTTCAGATCTTTTACGACCCCTTGTCCGGAATCCCCATCATCGGCGCAAGCGGTGCAGTGTCCGGCGTGCTCGGGGCCTACCTTGTCCTCTTCCCTTTCGCCCGGGTGAAGACGGTGCTCTTCATTTTAATCTTTATCAAAATAGTCGAGTTACCTGCCATACTGCTGCTCACGGTTTGGTTTCTCATGCAGATACTTTTTTCCTATGGCGAGAGCGTTGCGTGGTATGCCCACATAGGCGGTTTCATCTTCGGGCTCGTGACGGTGAAAATCTTCAGCCTCGGGCGGAAGCGGAAATAGGGTGGAATGTTTCACGTGAAACATTTAAAGGTCCTCCTCATCAACCCGCACATTTACGATTTCGCCGCCTACAGCTTCTGGTCAAGCCCCCTCGGTCTCCTCCAACTCGGGGCCGTACTCAGACAGAACGGTCTTCACGTCGCCTTCATCGACTGCATGAAGACCCTCGATGAAAAACGAAAACCCGACGGCCGGGCCCCTTTTCTCAAGGCGAAGAGCACCCTGCCCCTGCCTCCACCCCTCAAGGCCATAAAGAAACGCCTCAAAAGATACGGCATCTCCCCCGACCAACTCCGCGAGCGCCTCGCCCTCCTCGACCCGCCCGACCTCGTGCTCATCACCACCATAATGACCTACTGGTATGGCGGCGCCAGCGAGGCCGCCCGCACGGCCAGGGAAGCCTTCCCCCACGCCAAAATCATCATGGGCGGCATCTACCCATCCCTCTGTAGCGACCACGCTCTCGCCCATATGAAAGATGCCGACCTCGTCCTCGGCCACCGCGAGACGGACACCCTATACCGTTACATCGAGGAGACCTTCTCAACTACCCTCCCCTTCAAACCCTCCATGTACGATCTCAACCACTTGCCCTATCCCGCTTTCGACCTCTCCGAATCCCTCCCCTTCATCCCCCTCCTCACCTCATACGGCTGCGCCTTCAACTGCACCTACTGTGCCACCCCCTATATGCATCCCCGCATTGTGCGGAGGGACCCTGCCCACGTCCTCGACGAGATCCGCCATTGGCACGAACGTGGCGTGAAACGTATCGTGATGTACGACGACAATCTCCTCTACCGAAGCGACCTCTACGCCGCGCCCCTCTTCGATGCCATCTCCCGCCTCCCTTTTTCCCTGGACATTTACAACCCCAACGCCGTCAACGCAGCCTTCCTTGACGACCGTACCGCCCGCCTCCTCGTCGCCGCAGGTTTCCGCGACATCCGTATCGGCCTCGAAACCGTGGACCCCGCCACCCAGCGGTCCACCGGCGGCAAGGTCAACCTCCAGGTCTTCGAGCGCGCCCTCGACAACCTGGCCCGGGCCGGCTTCCCCATCAACAAAGTGGGGGTCTACATACTTTCCGGCCTCCCTTTTCAACGATGGGAAACCGTCAGGGCCGCCATCGACTACCTCTCCTCCTTCGGCGTCCGAACCGAAATCGCAGAATACACGCCCATTCCCCATACCCCACTCTTCGACCAACACCACGCCGCCGCCCGTTACCCCGTCGCCCAAGACCCCATCTACCAGAACAACGCCCTCTTTCCTTTCGCCTGGGAAGGATTCACCGAAGAAGACCTCTCCAACCTGAAGCGCTACCTCAAGGAGATAAACCCCAAACCCTGACCCCTACGCCTCCTTGACCCCAAGCCCCCCTTTACTCGACATCCCCCTGTCTCTGCAGTCCCTCCATTGACTGCGGCCCCGCGACACCAGGACACCGAAAAGCAATACAACACCCCCATTCCGGCATATGCAACGCCGCCTCTCGACCCAGCGGACACACTCTGCCCGCGCCGCCCCGGCGCAACGCACCATTGCCCCACACCCCCGAGACTCATTTTATTGATATATTGTGCCAAATGGTGTTAAATAACTGGACGCGAGAGTGGCGGAACTGGCAGACGCACTGGACTTAGGATCCAGCGGGTTAAACCGTAGGGGTTCAAATCCCCTCTCTCGCAAATACCTTCTTCCTTCACTCCATGATACTTTTCAGCAACTCCTTCAATTCCTCCACCTTATAGGGCTTCGTGATGGCGCCCCTGAAACCGTATTCCCTGTGCCTCGCTATGACAGGGTCATCGGCATAGCCACTCGAAATGACACCCCTTACCCGACCATCCAATACCCGCATCCTATCGAAGGCTTCCTTTCCGCCCATCCCCCTTTTCACCGTCAGGTCGAGAATCACCGCGTCAAATCCCCTGCCCCGGCTCAAAGCCTCCCCGTAAGCCGCCACCGCCTCCTCCCCGTTCCCGGACACTACTACCTCATATCCCAGATGGCTGATCAGCCTGCTCGCCACCTTCCGCACGTTTTCGTCGTCGTCCATAAAGAGCACCTTCTTCTGCGCCTTCACTCCGGACTCGGCCCCCTCGAAGCGCTCCACACTCTCCTTATATGCCGGCAGATAAATATGCACCGTGGTGCCTATGCCCACCGCAGACTCCACTTCCATGCGCCCCTTATGCCTCTCCACCGTAGAGTACGCCACTGCAAGACCGAGGCCCATGCCCCTCTCCGCACCGAGACCCTTTGTCGTGAAATAGGGGTCAAATATCTTCGGAAGGTCCTCCCCTCTGATCCCTCTCCCCCGGTCCTCTATGGAAATCCTCACGAACTTTTCTCCACCAAGACCGCTGCTGCCCTTCTCCACCACGTTCTGGGCCCTTACCACTACCGCTCCCCCCTCCGGCATCGCCTCCATGGCGTTCAACACCACATTCCCGATCACCTGGCCTATCTGCGTCTCGTCCGCCTCGATCGCTGCGAGGTCATCGGCCAGGGCAAAAAGGCACTCCACGTTAGAGCCCCTCACCGCCAGTTGAGCACTCCCCCTCACCACGCCCCCTACCTCCAGAACGCGCCTCACCGGCGCCCCTCCCTCGGAAAAGGTAATCAGTTTCCTCGTCAACTCCTTACCCGCGAGTGATATGCGCTCCGCCTCGGCCAGAAACCCGAACTCCTCGCTCCCCGACGGGAGGGCGATCTTCGCGATCGCGATATACCCCGTTACCGCCATGAGCAAATTGTTGAAATCATGCGCAATCCCCCCTGCCAGGGTCCCGATCGACTCCAACGTGCGCTTCCTTAAAAGCTCCGCTTCCATGTGCTTTCGGCCCGTAATATCCCTGCTCGAGCAATCGATCTCCTGCACCGTCCCCGATCCATCCCTTACAAGACGCCCCACCGTTTCCGCCCATATCTCCGCGCCGTCCTTCCGCCGCATCCGATGCTCCACCACATAACGCCCGTCCCCCCGCCGCGACGCCACCCTCATCAACTCCCGCACCCGCTTCATATCCTCGGCGGGCACAAACTTCTCCGGAAATTCACCCACCATCTCCTCGGGCAGATACCCCAGAACCGCCTCAGACGACGGTGTAACGTAGAGCGCCCGTCCGTCTCGAGCGTGCCGTGAAATCATATCCGTCGCGTTCTCAGCGAGAAGCCGGTCAAGGCGTTCGCTCTCCCTCAGGGCCTCCTCCGTCCGCTTCCGTTCCGTAATGTCCTCCGTGGTACCCTCCAGGAACACGATCTCCCCCGACTCATCGCGAACCGCCCTCGCATTCAGGGACACCCACACCTTCTTGCCGTCCTTCCGGTAAAGCTCCACCTCGAACCTTTCCGCCACGCCGTCCCGACCGCACACCTCCAGAAGACTCATCCGATCGCCCCCGTTCACATACCGCTCCTCACCGAGATCCACCACCGACCCTATCAATTCCTCTGCAGACGCGAAGCCGAAAGTCCTTGCAAGGGCGTTATTCGCACTCAAAATCCGCCCCTCCCGGGTGCTCCGGAATACCCCCATGATGGCGTCGTGAAAAATGGCCCGGTATTTCCCCTCCGCCTCTTTCAACCGGTTCTGTGCCTCAACTCTGTCAGTGACGTCCCGGTCAAATCCGAGATACCCCGAGAACCTTCCTTCCTCGTCAAAGACCGGCGCCCCGCTCGTTTCCACCACCACCGCACGCCCGTCTTTGCGAATCCCGCTCCTCTCCAGTCCCGCAAAGGGCTTCCGCGCAGCCAGAATGTCCGCCTCCACTCCCATGGCCCCCACTACTCCGAACTCCCTCTTACCCACGATCTCCCCAGGCTCATAGCCTAAAAGCTCCTTCACCTTCGAACTCGCGTATGTGTACACCCCCTCACTGTCAACTCTCCACACCCAGTCGCTCGTGGTCTCCACGAGCGAACGGAACCGCTTTTCGCTCTCACGCAACGCACTTTCGACCCATTTTCTGTGGGACACCTCCCCCTCCAGTGCCGAGGATCTCTCCCTACTCTCCAGGTTCAGAAGGCCCAGATCCGCGATAAACACCGCAAGCTCGCCCAGATACGACATCACCTGGGCGAGCTTCTCCCCGGACACAACCGGCACCTGCCTCAACGCCTCAAGGTATGCCTCAACGTCATAATCATATTCTTTCGCCTGCCTCCGGAACCGCCCCACGTCCGCCTCACCTCTCAGAACCTGACCCGTCGCGAGGCTCGCAAGGTGCCTCCCGTTGATTATGATAGGCGTCGCGCAATCTACAAGCCCGTGGGCGCACTCTTCTATCACCACCTGGCCCACCTCCTTCAACTGACCGGTAAGGCGTACGTTACTCGCCACGCATTTTGCCGCCGAGTCAGGATGGACCCTGTGGAACTTCGTGCACACGTCGTACCATCCCGACGCAATCAGTATTTCCTGACTCGGATGCTCCACAAATCCTATCGTAAAACCCGTGGCCCGGGAGAACTTCTCAAACACCCTTCGAAGCCGCTCAAGGTCGATGAGATCCCTGATCGTATATTTTTCACCCGTCAAACTTTTCCTCGATTCTCGGTCCATTATTCCGTCCCCTCGACATACCCCATAAAAGGCAATCCTCCCATCTCCTCTCGTTCGAGCCCCATCCTGTCCCGCAATTACAGTCTCCCACTTTTTTCACCCCAGATCAACAACCATCCCCTCAAAGATACTCCTCCTTCTACGCCCGCTCCGCCAAGCCCCCTCTCCCGACCACGCCCTACCTTGCTAAAACACCTCTTCCCGCTATATCCCTTTTGTAGCCCTTGTACTGCATTACGACCTCGTCTGAGGGCCAAGTATCATGGACACCTCGTTTCGTGCAGCCTGACGCATTCTCCACGGTCGTTTTTTCATGGTCCCCCGAAAAATTTCCCCTCCCATTACCGCCCACCCCACTCCCTTTGCTTCCCTCTGCCCACCCCGTTTTCTCCACGCCTCGCCGCCAACCCCACCCAATTCCTTCTCCCGGAGAAATGGTCGCCATAAAAAAGGGCACAAACGTAGACCGCCCCCGCGGACCAACTTTGACCCCCTCTCCCCTGCTGACAGATCTGAATGATGGTGATGTCCGTGCGCGCCTCGAACGCGGCGCGTGGTGCTGACAATACGTGGCTCGCCCGAAGCCCGGCGGGAGCCTGCCTCCTCCCGCCCCCGCGCTCGCCCCCTGCAACTCCTACCCTTCCCCTGCCGCTCTCCCCCCCGCATCGACAATTACCAGTTCCTCTGCTGAGAATACCCTTGCATCGAGAATCATAATAAACCCGCCTTGCCTCTTCCCTATCCCCTTGATGAGATCTTTCTTGATTCCCGTTCCGATCTTCGGCGTAGCCTCGATCTCATCGTCCCCGAACTCCACGACCTCCTGAACCGAATCCACCACCGCGCCCATGACGGTATTCTCCCCCTCAAAAGGTACCTCCACCACAATTATGCACGTATCGACCGTCCTCCCTCTGCCCGTAATCCCCAGCTTCACCCCCAGGTCAATAACGGGAACCACGTTCCCCCGCAGGTTGATGACGCCCCTCATGAACACGGGCGCACCGGGGACTTCCGTAATCCTGGTCAATTCCATAATCTCCCGCACATGGGCCACCTCGAGGCCGAAACCCTCTTCCCCCATGGTGAAGGTGAGATACCGCCCCCTCTCCATCATCTCCCCTGAACTCATGTCCCTTCGCCCTCTCTAACATCTCTCGAAGTCATCATCGAGAATATCGAGACTGCTCCCCATGTTCAACGTCACGCCGCCCGCCTTCGTACCGTTTCCCTCTGTGCGGTTTTGAAAAACGGCCCTGAATGACCCACCGCCGTTCTTTCCTGTTCCGCGACGGACGCGCAGCCCCACTTCGGAAGTCTCCTTGTCTCCGGCCTTGAGGAAGGAGATGGTCTCTTGTAGCTGCTCGGCCTGACTCGACAACTCCTCCGATGTAGCCGCCATCTCTTCCGTGGCCGACGCGTTCTGCTGAATTACCTGGTCCAGTTGCTGAATGGCCTGATTAATCTGTTCCGCCCCCGCGTTCTGCTCATGGCTCGCTGCGCTGATCTCCTGAACAAGCTCCGCAGTCCTCTGGATATCAGGCACGATCTTCCCCAGCATCTCGCCCGCCCTCACCGCGACCTCGACGCTCGAAGTGGAAAGCTTACTAATCTCCCCTGCCGCGCCCTGGCTCCTCTCCGCCAGCTTACGCACCTCAGAGGCCACCACCGCAAATCCCTTGCCGTGTTCCCCTGCCCGGGCCGCTTCTATCGCCGCGTTCAGGGCAAGAAGGTTCGTTTGCCGCGCGATCTCCTCTATGATGGTGATCTTCTCCGCTATCTCCTTCATGGCAGCAACAGTCTCCCTCACTGCGCGGCCACCTTCGCCCGCGTCCTCCGCCGATTTCAGGGCGATCTTCTCGGTCTGGTGTGCATTGTCCGCGTTCTGCCTGATATTGGAAACCATCTGCTCCATAGACGAGGAGATCTCTTCCGCCGAAGCCGCCTGTTCGGTCGCCCCCTGAGAGATCTGCTGAGAGGTGGCGTTCGTCTGGGCGCTCCCGGATGCCACGTTGTCCGCCGCATTCTTCACGTCATTTACCACCTCGATGAGCCTCCTTACCATGGACGCAAGGGCTTTCATAAGCTCGTCTTTCTCCGACCGCTCCTTCACTTCCACCATGAGGTTGCCCTTCGCGATCTCCCTCGCAAGCCCCGACACGCCGTTCATGGAGTCGATCAGCACATTCAGGTTGTTCTTGATCCCGTTGAAATCGCCGTTGTACGCCACCGTGATCCTATCGGGAATATCTCCCTTGGAGATCCTCTCTACATACTCGGCAGCCACATTCAGGGGGCCAATCACCGCATTCAGGGTATCGTTGATGCCCCGCACGATCTCCCTGTACCCTCCCTTGAACTCTTCCGCCCTTCCCCTCGTGGACAGCCTCCCGTCAACAGCCGCCCTCGTGAGCGCCTCCGTCTCCCCTATCAGGGCCCGCAGGGTCTCCACCATGCTACTGAAGGATCGGGCCAGAAGCCCCGCCTCGTCCTTCCCGTCTACCTCCACAGTCATCCCCACGTCCCCAAGGGCAAGCCTGTCCGTTGCCTCCACAAGCTCCATGAGGGGTTGCTTTATGGAGCGGGTAATGTAATAGGCGGTACACACGGCGAAGCACAAAGCAAAAAGGCCGATGCCTATCAGCAGATTACGAGCCGACCCGTACGCCGCCGCCGCCTCCTGATACCGGGCCTCGTTCATCTCCTTCTGGTACCGCACCATTTCGCCGTACACCGCGTTCAGTTCCACGGAGTTGGGCCTCGACTCTCTCATGTAGAGGGCGAGGGCCTCGGCTGACTTCCCTGACGATGCAAGACCGGTCACCCTGTCGTTGATCTCCCTGCCCTTCCCCGTAACAGCCTTGATCTTCCCTATGATCTGCCTGCCTTTTTCCGTGTCGTCAAGCTTCTCCAGCTTCTCCATGGCCTCTTTGTAAGCCCCCCGGTCCGCTGCGAGCTTCTGTTTTTCCTCCGCCACCACCGCGCTGTCCTTGGTCGCCGCAATAGCGAGCATTGATTTCGCCACGTCGCTTATGGCCCTGGAGGCGTCGTTCGCGTGCTCGATCTTGACATTATTCACCCGCACTATCCGGTCAAGCTTGTCACTCACGCTCCTCATGCTCCCGAGGCCGACGACGGTCAATATCACCATAAGCGCCACCACGATCCCAAAACCCGCCCCAAGTCTCGTGCCTATCCTTACGTCTCTCAGTTTCATACGACACTCTCCTTCATCGACGTTAACCTCATTATCCTGCAAAAGGCCGCCCTCTCCCGGCGGCCCCCTCACATGGGCAACTGATCTCTCATCCCAACACCCGCCTCACCACCGTAAGAAGCTGCTCGAACCTGAAAGGTTTCACGATCCATCCCGTGGCCCCCGCCGCCCTTCCCTCATGCTTTTTCGAGTCCTGCGACTCCGTGGTAAGCATTATGACAGGAACGAACCTCGTCTCCGCCCTCTTTCGCAGCTCCCTGATGAGCCCGATGCCATCCAGATTCGGCATATTCAGGTCCGTAATCACCATATGAACCGGATAGCCCATCAGTTTCGTCAGTGCCTCCCGTCCGTCCGATGCCTGGACCACTTCGTACCCCGCATCCCTCAGGGTATAGCTCACCATCTGACGAATGCTCGACGAGTCATCCACCGACAGAATCCGTTTGCTCATTTCCCTCCCTCTTGCTCACACCCATGCACAGCCCCTGGGGGGGCGCCCTCTTGTCGCCGCTCCCTCCCGCGAAGCCCACCTCAGCCCTGCCGCTGCGAATAGATCCTCCTACCGCGCAGCCGAAAAGCCGCGCTATCGCGAGAGATGCCCACAATGTCCATAGTCTGATTTATTGCTGAAGAGTTGTCCCCGGCCGAAGGTAAGGGCATGTGATTAATTTCACTACCGCCTTCGCGAAGACCCGGGGCCGGCCTGTAGTTGATTGCAGATGGGGAAATAGTCGCTCCCCGTCCGGAAGAATGTACCGCCTCGTAATCTGGAGCGTCCTCACGCATCTGTCACTCCCTCTGTTACGACAGCCCGTGTATATGTCGCTGCGAAGCCCAATGCTTCCGGCCCGGGGAGCCCGCGCTCCCCACGAAAAGGATGCCCACCCCGTTGCGACGGCGAACATTCCTATGTATGGCGAATTCCCACCGCTCGAAGAAATTCTCATCCCTTCGTTTCCTGTTATCGGCAAACCAGCCCATTTCTTAACCTATTTTGTCCCATATTCCTTCTGTCGCGATCCTTTCTCTCTCCTGCGGCGCGCAAAATGCGGGCAAGGCGCAACGCCCTCCCGTCATATGGGAATCCATCCATTCCCATGCCGCCCCAGGCATAAATGGATTGCCTGTTTCCCCCGTCCTTCCATGGGAGACTGCTGCACCCAACCCCGGGCGGGGTTGGGTGGAATCATCGAATAGGTCTATTATTTCGCTAGCTTGAGAAAGTTCTGGAGGAGCTTGAGCCCCACCTTCTGGCTTTTTTCCGGGTGAAACTGACAGGCAAAGACGTGTTTCTTCTGAATGGAAGAGCAGAAGTCCGTGCCGTAATTCGTTTTGGTGGCCACCACGTCTTCCTCGGGAAGACAGTAGTAGGAATGGACGAAATAGAAGAATTCACTGTCGGCTATGCCGTCGAGGACCTCGGCGCCTTTTACCCGCTCTATGCTGTTCCACCCCATGTGGGGCACCTTCATGTCGCCCTTGAATCGCGGGACTGTCCCCTTCACAAACCCCATTCCCTTCACGCCGGGAGCCTCTTCACTCGTTTCAAAGAGTATCTGCATGCCGAGACATATGCCCAGATAGAGCTTATCGTTCATGATGAGGTCCCTGATAAAGTCGAGGAGGTCAAACTTTTCGAGGTTTTCTATGCACTTGCCGAAAGCCCCCACCCCAGGAAGGACGATCCCTTTCGCCTCTTCGATGACCGACTTATCCCTCGTGATCACCGCATCCGCCCTGAGTTTCTTGAAGGCGTTCGTCACGCTCCTCAGGTTCCCCATTCCATAATCTACGATGGCAATCATAACATCCCTTTCGTGGACAGAGCGCCTTTTACCCGTTCGTCCTTTGTTACCGCATCCTTGAGCGCCCTTCCGAAGGCCTTGAACACCGCCTCCACCTTGTGGTGCAGGTTCTCCCCGTAGAGCAGGTTCACATGGAGGGCGCACTTCGCCTCGCCCACGAAACCCTTGAAAAATTCCCTCACCACGTCCACATCGAACATGGCTATCCTGCCGTTAAGCTCCCCTTTCCATACGAAAGTGGGTCGTCCGCTCATATCCAGGGCAACCATGACCAGGGATTCGTCCATAGGCACGATGGCGTGACCATACCTCTTCAATCCCTCGAAGTTGCCCAGGGCTTCCTTGAATGTCCTGCCGAGCACGATGCCCACGTCCTCCACCGTATGATGGGAGTCTACCTCGATGTCGCCTTTTGCCTCTATGGTGAGGTCGAAAAAACCGTGCCGTGCGAAGAGGTGGAGCATGTGGTCAAAGAAGGGTATTCCCGTCGAGATGGTCGAATTCCCCTCGCCGTCAACGGTGATCCCCACCACGATGGTAGTTTCCTTTGTCTCTCTCTCCACTTTTGCGACTCTTGCCATCCGGTCCCCCTATGGTATGACCTTATTCAACGGGTACTCCACGATGCCCTCGGCGCCCGCCCGCTTAAGGTCGGGGATAATGTCCCTTACCACCTTCTCGTCAATGATCACCTCTATGGCAACCCACTTCTCGTCGGAGAGGTTCGATATGGTGGGAGTGTTAAGGGACGGGAGAATGCCTGTCACTGTCGCCAGTTGGCTTCTCGGCACGTTCATCTTGAGCCCCACCTTCTCCTCAGCGAGGAGCGCCCCTTTCAACAATATCATTATATTCTCTATCTTCCTTTTTTTCCACTTGTCTTTCCAGGCGTCCTTGTTTGCAATCACCACGGTTTCCGATTCGAGGATGGTATCCACGATTCTCAGGTTGTTGGCCCTGAGCGAGTCCCCTGTCTCCGTGACCTCGATGATCGCGTCCGCAAGGAGCGGCGGTTTTACCTCCGTGGCGCCCCACGAGAATTCCACGCTCGCGTCGATCCCCTTCTTCTTAAGGAACCTTTTCGTAAAAGCCACCAACTCGGTAGCGATCTTCTTTCCCTTCAGGTCCTCCACTGTATTGATGGGGGAATCGTTGGGCACGGCGATCACCCATTTTACGCCCCGGAAACCGACTTTGCCGTACCTCAGGCGGATAAGCTCCACCACCTTGGCGTCCTGTTCAAGCACCCAGTCATACCCCGTAATACCTACGTCGAGTATGCCGTCCTGAACGTAGCGCGCCATTTCCTGGGCCCTGATCACAAGGCCCTCGAGTTCGGGGTCGTCGATAACGGGCACATACGACCTTTCAGGCAGTTTAATGGTATACCCCGCGTTCTTGAACAGTCTGAATGTGGACTCCTGCAAGCTTCCTTTCGGCAGACCTATTTTCAGCTTCATTTAAGCTCCTTTCTTGCCTTTATCGCCTCTCCGTGGGCAAAGAGACCTTCGATCCGGGACAGCCTTATGGCGCTGTCGCCGTATTGTTCGACAAATTCTTTCTCCACCTTCACCACTGCCTTTCTCCTCATGAAGGTGTCAACGGAAAGCCCTGCGGTGAACCTCCCCGCCCCGCTCGTGGGAAGGACGTGGTTCGTGCCTATGTAGTAATCCCCCATGGCCACCGGGGTATAAGGGCCTACATAGAGGATACCCGCGTAAAGGATCTTCCGCTCCAGGGTCTCGTCGCCTATGAGTTCCATATGTTCCGGGGCGATGGCGTTGACCAGGGTCACCGCCTTTTCCGTGTCCGGGCAGTATGCGAGAAAACCGTTGTCCTCAAGGGCCTTTTCCATGACAGCCCTTCTCGGGCTCCCTGCGGCCAGCTCCTCCATCTTCCTCCGGACAAGTTCCAGGTGCTCCCTGGAGGGCGAAAAAAGCCCTACCATGGCCATCTCGTCGTGCTCGGCCTGGGACAGGAGGTCCCATGCGAGGGCATTCGGGTCAAAGGGCTCTGTGCAAAGCACGACCAGTTCCGACGGTCCCGCGAGCATGTCTATGCCCACCCTCCCGTACACATCCCGCTTTGCTTCCTCCACATAGGCGTTGCCCGGCCCGACTATCATATCCACCTTGGGAATGGAGCCGGTGCCGTAGGAAAAGGCATATATGGCCTGGGCCCCGCCGATCCTGTACACTCCCGTAACGCCGAGAAGTTCGCATGCGGCCAGTATGTAAGGGTTTATCACTCCATCCTTCGAAGGGGTGGCCACGAATATCTCGCTCACGCCGGCCAACTGGGCCGGCACGACCCCCATGGTCACCGACGAAGGGTACGGCGCGGTTCCGCCCGGCACGTAGACCATGGCCCTTTCCACGGGCACCCATTCGTCCTTCACCAGAAGGCCCTTGCTTTTGTAGGTCCTGCCCCGGGTCTTCTGGGTCCGGTGGTAGGCCCTCACGTTCTTTATCATGCCTTTGAGTATTGCCGCGTCGGCCTTCGGTATCCCGGAAGCAGCTTCTTGTATCTCTTCGGCGGGGACTTTGAGCGGGTGGTCATGCTGCCAGCCGTCCCACTTCCTTCCGAACTCCCGGAGTGCACCCTCCCCTTCGGCGAGGAGCGCCTGCTTTATGCCCTTGACCGCGGCGGTGATGCTTGTCTTTCTCTTCTCTCTGCCTTCCAGGATGAAGGGGACGAAGTAATCGAACTCTCTCTCAATGTCCCATATCTTCATCTTTCCTCCTTGATATCCTGGCGCCGAGGCCCGACAGCTTCTCTTCTATGGATTCGTATCCACGGTCTATATGGTATATCCGCGATATCTCCGTGGAACCGTACGCCGCGAGACCCGCGATGATGAGGGATGCGCTCGCCCTTAGGTCCGTTGCCATTACCTTTGCCCCGGAAAGGGTCTTGCCGCCCTTCACTATGGCCGTATTGCCTATCACCCGGATATCTGCGCCCATGCGGCGCAGCTCGGCCACGTGCATCATCCTGTTCTCGAATATGGTCTCCGTTATGGCGCTCACACCCCGGGAAACGCTCATGAGGGCCATCATCTGGGCCTGCATGTCCGTGGGGAACCCCGGGTAGGGAACGGTTTTGATGTCCACCGCCACGGGTCTCTTCTTGTTCATTGCCGCCTTGATGACCCCGTCCTCCTCGGCGATTTCCATGCCCGATTCCCTGAGCTTGTCAATGACCGACTTGATGTGGCCCGGGGCACAGCCCTCAACGGCAATGTTGCCCCTCGTCATGGCGCATGCCGCAAGGAAGGTGCCTGCCTCGATCCTGTCGGGAATTACATCATAATCACACGGTATAAGGGTATCCACGCCCCTTATCCTGATGACCTCTGTTCCCTCGCCGTCTATCCTTGCCCCCATCTTCTTGAGCATGCACGCGAGGTCCACAATCTCCGGCTCCCGCGCCGCGTTCTCGATAATGGTCTCGCCCTTCGCACGGACCGCGGCCATGAGGATGTTTTCCGTTCCGCCCACGGTGGTGGTCTCGAAGGTGATCCTCGCGCCCTTCATCCGGTCCGCCGTGACATCCACGTAACCTTCCCTTATGTTGACCTCGCATCCCAGGAGGGAAAGGCCTTTCAGGTGGAGATCGATGGGCCTCTCTCCTATGGCGCATCCGCCAGGATAGGAAACCGTAGCCTTGCCGAGACCGCCCAAAAGGGACCCCAGGACGAGTACGGAAGCCCTCATCTCCTTCACCAGCTCATAAGGGGCCACGTGATTCTCCATACCTTTCGTGTCCACGTGGAGCCGGTGGCCGTCGAGCCATTCCGTTTTCGCGCCGAGAATGCCGATGAGCCTCATCATGGTCTCCACGTCCCTGAGGCGCGGTACATTCCCTATGACATAGTCACCCTTTTGAAGGACCGTCGCCGCGAGGACAGGCAACACGGCGTTCTTCGATCCGCTGATCTTCACCGTGCCTTTGAGTCTCTCGCCGCCTTCTATTACGAATTTGTCCATGAGCCTGTAATCACCCTTTCCTTGTGGGCAAGGTCCTTCTTTATCGTTGCCGAAAGCCCACACGATTTCAATAGATCCACCATCTTTCCCGCCTGCCCCGGAGCGCCGATCTCCATCAAGGCAAACCCGTTCCTGTTCAGGCGATCCGGCAGGCACGACACGAACCTCCGGTAGACATCAAGCCCGTCGAGCCCTCCGAGGAGGGCAAGGGCCGGCTCGTAGCCCTTTACATCGATCATCACCTCGTCCCATTCATCCTCCGCCACATAGGGGAGGTTCGCAAGGATCATGTCGAACCTGCGCCCGGGCCCAATGGCCTCGAACAAATCGGAGCAGACGAAGGTCAGCCTCTCGGGGACCCCCGAGTTCAGCCCGTTTCGCCTTGCCGTGCGTAGCGCCTCCATGGAGACATCCACGCACATTACCTTTCTTGAGGATAGCCGGGCTATGGTGGCGCCGATGGCGCCCGAGCCCGTGCCCATATCGACCACGGTAACAAGGTCGGACCGCCTCTCAAGGATGGTGAGGGCTTCCTCCACAAGGAGCTCCGTCTCCGGCCTCGGGATGAGTACACCCCGGTCGACCGCAAAGGAATGGGAGAAAAACTCCTTCTCGCCCGTGATATAGGCAAGGGGCTTCCCTGCCTTTCTTTCCTCGAAGAGTCTCAGGACGTTCCACGCCTCCTCCTCCCCTATTTCCCGGTCAAGGTCCATGAGGACCTCTTCTTTTCTGAGGGAAAGGGCAAAGGAGAGGATGTTGAGGCTGTCCAACCCCTGAATCTCACCGGCCTTCGCCATGATGTCCCGAATGCGCAACGGCTTTTTACCCTTTTTTTATCGTTTCCGATCGGAAATGAGCGGTCAGTGGGGCGATGATGCTGTCCAGGTTTCCGTCTAAAACATCCTGGAGCTTGTAGAGTGTGAGGCCGATCCTGTGGTCCGTAACCCTTCCCTGGGGAAAGTTGTACGTTCTTATCCGTTCGCTTCTGTCTCCGGTGCCTACCTGCTTTCTCCGTTCTTCCGAGATTTCCTGCTCTTTCTCGCTTTCCATCTTCTCTTTCAGCCTTGCCCGGAGCACCCTGATGGCCTTCGCCTTGTTCTTGTGCTGGGACTTCTCGTCCTGACACGTGACCACGATGCCGGTGGGCAGGTGCGTTATCCTCACCGCCGAGTCGGTGGTATTCACGTGCTGGCCGCCGGGGCCGCTCGATCTGAAAACGTCGATTCTGAGTTCCTCGGGGCTTATGTCGAACTCCAGCTCCTCCGGCTCGGCGAGGACCGCCACCGTCACCGTGGACGTGTGTATCCGGCCCTGCGCTTCCGTGAGGGGGACCCTCTGAACCCTGTGGACCCCGCTCTCGTACTTGAGCATATTGAAGGCATCCTTGTTTTCCATCACGAGGATAGCCTCCTTCAGTCCGCCCAGGTCGGAGGTGTTCGCCTCCATGAGCTCCGTCTTCCAGCGCATCTTTTCCGCGTACTTCAGGTACATGGTGAGAAGTTCCCGTCCGAAAAGGGCCGCCTCTTCGCCGCCTGTGCCTGCCCTGATCTCCAGGAAGGTACTCTTCGCCGACGTCTCGTGCTTCTTGAGGAGTCTTTCCGTGAGGCGGTCTTCAAAATCCTGCTGCTCTTTTTCAAGGCGCGCGGCTTCTTCCCGCGCCATCTCCTTGAACTCCTCTTCCGTCTCCGAAAGGATCATCTCCGCGACGTTTTCCGCTTCTTCCTTGCGCTTCTTCCACTCTCTGTAGAGGTCTACGACCTCTTTGATCTCCGTGCGCTCCTTGGCGAGCTTTTTATAGACTTCCATGTTCGCCATCGTTTCGGGCCGCGCCATCTCATCTTCGATTTCCTGGTACCGCTTTTCCGTCTCTTCTAATCTTTCAAACATTACGTTGTCGTCTTCTTGCCGTACCTTCTCTCGAATTTTTCAACCTGTCCGGCCGAGTCGATCCGTTTTTCCTTACCCGTGAAGATAGGGTGGCACTTCGCGCAGATTTCCACGGTGATCTTGTCTTTTACCGACAGGGTCTCAAAGGTGTGGCCGCATGCGCATTTGACTGTGGCGGTCTTCAGATCCGGGTGTATTCCTTTTTTCATTTTCATCCTCCTCTGCTCATTGAATATAAAAAATCTTTATTTGAATCGCTGTCAGCCAGTTTTTCAAGGAGAAACTCCATTGACTCCACCTGATTCATGGGCTGCAGCACCTTTCTCAGGAGCCATATCCTCGACAGGTCGCCGTTTTCGAGGAGCAACTCCTCTTTTCTGGTGCCTGACTTGTTTATGTCGATGGCCGGGAAGACCCTCTTCTCGGCGAGTTTTCTGTCGAGATAGATTTCCATGTTTCCCGTGCCCTTGAATTCCTCGAATATTACCTCGTCCATCCTGCTCCCCGTGTCGATCAGGGCCGTTGCCACGATGGTGAGGCTTCCTCCTTCTTCAATGTTCTTTGCCGCGCCGAAGAACCTTCTCGGTTTCTGCATGGCCGATGCGTCGATACCACCGGAGAGTATCTTTCCACTGGAAGGCACCACCGTGTTGTACGCCCTCGCGAGCCTCGTGATGCTGTCGAGGAGTATGACCACGTCCCTCTTGTGTTCCACGAGCCTCTTCGCCTTTTCGATCACGATCTCCGCTACCTGCACGTGTCTCGTGGCGGGCTCGTCGAAGGTGGAGCTTATGACTTCCCCGTTTACGGACCGGATCATGTCGGTCACTTCCTCGGGCCTTTCATCGATTAGAAGGACGATAAGGTGGACTTCCTTGTGGTTCTTCGTAATGCTGTTCGCGATATGCTGGAGGAGCATGGTCTTGCCTGTTCTCGGGGGGGCCACTATCAAGCCTCTCTGTCCCTTGCCGATGGGTGTGAAAAGATCCATGACCCTGGTGGACATATTGTCCGGCTTGGTTTCCAGTTGCAGTCTCTCGTTGGGATATATGGGGGTAAGGTTATCAAAGATGATCTTGTCTTTGGCGACGCTCGGGTCGTCAAAGTTGATCGTCTCCACCTTGAGAAGAGCGAAATACTTCTCGTTGTCCTTGGGCGGTCTTATCTGCCCCGAGGTGGTATCCCCCGTCCTCAGGCCGAATCTCTTTATCTGCGACGGCGATATGTATATGTCGTCCGGGCCGGGCAGGTAGTTGGAATCGGTGGACCTTAAAAATCCGAATCCTTCTGAGAGGACTTCGAGCACCCCTTCCCCGTACACCGATTCGTTTTTGTCCACAAAAGCCTGGAGTATTGCGAATATCAGCTCCTGTTTCCTCAAACCGGCGGCGTTCTCTATATTCATCTCCTTCGCCATGTGGGTCAGTTCCCCGATTTTCTTCCTCTTCAGTTCATTAAGGTGCATGTATCCTCTCCCTCCCATATTTTTATCTTTTCCAAGAGGATTTCTATCTCTTTTCTAAGATCTTCCTCCGTCCCGCTATTGTTGACGATGTAATCCGCCATTCTCTCTTTCTCTTCGAGCGGCATTTGGTGTGAGATACGTCGCTCCATGTCTTCCCTGACCATACCCCTCAAAACCAGCCTCTCTTTTATTATGTTTATATCCGCCGATACGACGACCGTCTTGTCAAGCTCCTTGTTGAGCCCCTTTTCAAAGATGAGCGGCCCGTCGATAATCACGGCTTTTGCCCCTTTTTTTCTCTCATTCCCTATCTCATTCGCCATCCTTGCGAGCAGCCGGGGATGGACGATCCCTTCAAGGGTCTTCAGGTGGTCCCTGTTCTTGAAAACCAGGTCACGCATCCTTTCCACGTCAACCGTCCCGTCGTCTCTGACAGATTCCTTTCCAAAGGCCCTCTTCATGTCTTCTTTCACCTCGGGACTGTCGGAGACTTCCTTCGCAAGGTTGTCGAGGTCGATTACGGTGAATCCTGCCTGCCTGAGCATGGCGGAGACGGTGCTCTTACCGCTCCCTATGATGCCTGTTATCCCTATGGTGATCATATATCAAGATTTCTCACGTTCAGGGCATTGTCTTCAATGAAGAGTCTTCGCGTCTCTATGTTGTTCCCCATGAGGACCGTAAATACCTGGTCCGCCTCTACGGCATCCTCGATGGAGACCTTAAGAAGGGTCCTTCTTTCCGGATCCATGGTGGTCATCCAAAGTTGCTCGGGGTTCATTTCTCCAAGACCTTTATACCTCTGAATACTCACTCCCTCTTTCCCTACCCCGTTTATAAAACCGAGCAGCCCTTCCGCTCCTTCAAACGCCGTTTCGTTGTTTCCGTTTGCCACCCGCACCTGCCCCTCATAAAAGGAGCGGACCTGGGCATATGTCTTATAGGCGGCTGTGTAATCTCCCTCGGAACACATTTCAAAATCTATCTGGGCCGTGTTGTGCACCTTCTTCGACGGGTCCCTCACAAGCATAGAGTAAAGGTTGTGTTCCCTGTCGAGAGATAATTCCGTTTCAAAGCCCTCTCCTTCGAGGTATGCTTTCAGCTGGGTCAGTTTCTCGGGACCCTCGAAATCCTCTCTCCGGAAAATGCCCTCTTTGAAAAGCCGGAGGGTTGCCTTCCTGTCCAGTCCCGAAGCGCTCATCTCCCTCATAAACCGCTCGACGTTCCGTATCTTCTCTACGGCGGTTACGAGGTTTTCACTTTCCACCTTCACATCATCCAGGTAACACTGCACCTTCTCCATACCCCTGCTCATGATGTGACGCTCGAAATCGTCCTCGTCTTTCGCGTAGATTTCCTTGGAGCCGTGCTTTATCTTATAGAGCGGTGGCTGTGCAATGTATACGTACCCGTTCATCAGCAGGTCGGGCATCTTTCTGTAAAACAGCGTGAGGAGAAGGGTCCTTATATGAGACCCGTCCACGTCGGCATCAGTCATTATGATTACCTTGTGGTACCTGAGCTTTTCTATGTTTTCCGTATTTATGCCGAGAGCGAGATATATGGCCTTTATTTCCAGATTTGAAAGCACTTTCTCCTGCCGGGACTTCTCCACGTTCAGAATCTTGCCCCTAAGCGGCAGAATGGCCTGGGTCTTCCGGTCCCTCCCCTGTTTCGCGGAACCTCCTGCCGAATCTCCCTCCACAATGTAAATTTCACACATTTCAGGGTCGTTGGACTGGCAGTCGGCGAGCTTGCCGGGCAATATGCCGCTTTCAAGAAGGCTCTTGGTCTTTACCAGCTCCTTTGCCTTCTTTGCCGCTTCCCGGGCTCTTTTGGCCTCCATGGCCTTGTTGATGATCGCCTTGGCCACACTCTCGTGGAGCTCTAAATATTCCGTGAAGCTCTCATTCAACACCGACTCGACGAGGCCCTTGATCTCGCTGTTTCCGAGTTTCGACTTGGTCTGGCCTTCAAACTGGGGATTGGCTATCTTGATGCTTATAACCGTGACCATTCCCTCTTTTATGTCGTCGCCCGATACATTCTCTTTGGACTTTATACCCGGGTTTGTCTGGATAAAATTGTTGATGCTCCTCGTAAAGGCGCTCCTGAAACCCGCCACGTGAGTGCCGCCTTCCTGAGTGTTTACGTTGTTCACAAAACTGTAGACGCTCTCGTTGTACCCGTCGTTGTATTGGACCGCCACTTCGATGAAGTCGAGGGGCTGTCTCTCCGTAACCACATGAATCGGTTCGTCAAAGATAGGGGTCTTGTTCTGATTCAGAAACCTGACAAAGGCCTTCAACCCGCCCTCGTGTCTGAATTCCTGTCTCTTGCCCTTCCTCTCGTCGATGACGATGATGTGAATGCCGTTATTGAGGAAGGATATTTCCCGCATCCTCTGGGCAATAATGTCAAAGCTTATTTCCGTGGTTTCAAAAAGGTTCTCGTCGGGCTTGAACTTGACCTTCGTGCCCGTCTTCTCCGTATCACCGATGACCTTGAGTTCCGTCATCTTGTTGCCGCCCTCGTACCTCTGGAAATGGACTTTTCCATCCCTGCGCACTTCCACTTCGAGATACTCGGAAAGGGCATTCACCACGGAAAGACCCACGCCGTGCAGACCCGCCGAATAACGGTAAGTGTCCTTGTCGAATTTTCCACCTGCGTGGAGTTTCGTAAGCACGACTTCCAAGGCAGGCATATTTTCTTCGACGTGCATGGCCACAGGGATCCCTCTTCCGTTATCTTCGCAGGTAACGCTGTTGTCCCGGTGGATGGTGATCTGGATCTTGTTACAGAATCCTTCGAGGGCCTCGTCCACGCTGTTGTCCACAAGCTCGTATACGAGGTGGTGAAGACCGCCTACACCTGTGTTCCCGATATACATGGAGGGCACTTTCCTGACCGCGTCAAGGCCGCCCAATATTTTTATACTCTCTGCTCCGTACTCTCTCATTTTTAATCCCTTTAGATTAAACCCTGATCGGCATCACGATATTCTTATAATACTCGGGGCTGTTCTCCTCTTCAAAAAGGACGGCTCCATACGTGGGGGGTATCTTTACCACGATACGTTCCCCTTCGATATGGGATACGATATCGAGCATAAATTTCACGTTGAAATTCATACTCATTACCTCACCCTCGTAGCCGATCTCTATGGTTTCTTTTGCGTGTCCTATATCGGACTCGGATTCTATTTCCATTGTGCCCGGTGCAAGGTTGATCTTCACGGGCTCCGACCTTCCCATAATAGCGGAAACGCGGCGGAGTCCCCTCAGGAAATGCTCTTTTTCGATGGTGGCCACATTGTCGCTCTGCTGGGGGATCACGTTGTCATAATCGGGAAAGTTGCCCTCTATGATCCTCGACACCACCGTCGCCTTCTCCGTACTGAATTGTATGTGTTTTTCATCTATACTCAGCTTTACCTTATCCTCGTCACCTATGATCCGCTCTATCTCGGATACGGACCGTTTGGGAATGGTTATCCCCTTGAAGCCCTTGATGTTCTCTATCTCCTTCTGGTAGAGGGCCATTCTGAAACCGTCCGTCCCTACCACCACGACCTTCCCCTCGGTCCCCTTCATGTGCATGCCTGTCAGCACATAACGCGTCTCGTCATTGGAGATGGCGAAGCTTACCTTGTCCGTGATCTCCTGGAGGAGCCTGCCGCTCACGAAAAATTCCTCATACCCCTCGATCTCCTTTACCTCGGGAAACTCTTCGGGGTCCTGCAGGCTGAGCACGATTTCCGTCTGCTTCTGCCTGATGGTGAGAGTATTGTCTTTCACTTCAAGACCGATCTCCCCGTTATCCATCTCCTTCAATATCTCCAGGAACTTCCTTCCGTGGACGACTATCCTTCTCTCTTCCTCTGTCTTGTAATCAATATGGCTTATGGCGCTTAACTCGAGGTCTGTGGAATAGATGGTTGTCCCTTCCCTTCCAAACGCTATGAGGACGTTCGAGAGTATGGGCATGAGCGATCTCTTTTCTGTAATGCCTACCAATTTTGATATAGGCCCTGAAATAAGATTTTTATCTATGTTTATATTCATAAATACCTCTCGTCATCATAATAAGTGATGTTAACTTGTTGAAAAGCCTCCATATGCCTTTATATCTGAGGGGATCCACGAAGAACAATGGTCCGGCGGAATGTGGAAGAGATGTGTGCTCATGTCAGCTTGATCCTTGATTCCAGGTTATCAACAGTGTTTTTCAACTCTTTCTTAATTTTTTGCTCTGCCTCTATTTTTCTTATGGAATGGAGGACAGTTGCGTGATCCTTCCCGCCAAACTTTTCACCAATGCTTACCAGGGAAGCGTCCGTCAGCTTTCTCGAAAGGTACATGGCGATCTGACGGGGAACCATGAGGGATCTGATCCGCCTCTCGGACTTCAGATCGGATATCTTAATGGAAAAGTAAGACGCCACCTGTTCTATGACAAGGTCGATGGTGATTTCCTTCTTCTTCTCCTTTATGAGGTGGCCCATTATTTCCTTGGCGAGGTCGATGGTAATGGGGGTCCCCTTCAGGGAGGAGAAGGCGACGATTCGCGTGAGAGAGCCTTCGAGGGATCTCACGTTGTCGTCCACATTGGAGGCGATAAAAAAGGCCACATCAAGGGGCAGGTCCACGTCTTCATACTCTGCCTTTTTGTTGAGTATGGCCACCTTTGTCTCGAGGTCAAGGGATTGGATATCCGCGATGAGGCCCCATTCGAACCGGGAACGGAGTCTCTCCTCGAAATTCTCGATGTCCCTCGGGAACTTGTCGCTCGTTACCACGATCTGCTTCATATTGTCATAGAGGGCATTGAAGGTGTGGAAAAACTCCGCCTGAGTCCTTTCCTTCCCTGCAATGAACTGTATATCGTCAATTAAAAGTATATCCATTCTCCTGAAGCGGTTTCTGAAATCCTCCATCTTTTCATAGCGAAGGGAATTAATCAGCTCGTTGGTGAAAACCTCCGCGGTAATATAGCAAATGCGCTCCGGACCCGTGTTGCTGTGGGTGAGGAGGAAATTGCCGATTGCGTTCAGGAGGTGCGTCTTACCCAGACCCACGCCGCCGTATATGAAGAGCGGGTTGTAAGTCTTGCCCGGATTGGTCGCCACGGCCAGACACGCCGCATTGGCAAACTGATTGCTCGCCCCCACGACAAAATTCTCGAAGGTATACCGGGGATTGAAGATGTTATATTTCGGGGGCTTCTTTATGACCACGCCCCGGGTGCCTTCCTGCTTCTCGTCCTTCTTCAGCACATATTCTATCTTTGTGTCCGTTTTGGTAAGGTCCTTGATGAGGCTTACCATGATGGGCTCGAAGTTTTCCACGATCCAATCCCGGAAGAAGGTGTTCGGGACCGCGATATAACATTTATCGTCCCTGTAATCCGAAAATTGTATGGGCTCAATCCACGTTTTATAGCTATCTTCGCTGATTATGCTCGCAATCTTAGGTTTTATCTGGGAGATAATATCATCCATTAGTGTACATCTTTTTCAACATATTTTCAACATATGTGGATAACTTAAAGGTTTCCGAATGGCTAAACTGAATACTAATATAATCGGGAAAAATTTTCAACCTTTTTTTGTCCCCCCGGCCCCTTCCCGGACATGCCCCGGGAGAGCCCCGGACCGGGCCGACTTCTTCATTATCCTTGCATACTTAAGGGGTTTATGTTAATTTCTAGAAACTTCTTTTCAAGGATACCTTAAGAAAATGGACTATAAAGAGACTTTGAACCTGCCGAAAACACCTTTTCCCATGAGGGGCAATCTCCCTGTAAAGGAAAAGGAAATGCTCGCCTTCTGGGACCGGATCGGACTATACCGCCGACTGGTCGAGGGAAAGGCGGACCATCCCACCTTCATCCTCCACGACGGCCCTCCGTACGCGAACGGGAACATTCACCTGGGCACCGCCCTCAACAAGATCCTGAAGGACATAATCGTGAAGTCGAAGTTTATGTCGGGCTTCAGGGCCGACTATGTACCGGGCTGGGACTGCCACGGCCTTCCCATAGAACACCAGGTGGAAAAGAACACGAAGGCAAAGAAGGAGAACCTCTCCAAGCTCGAGACCCGCCGGCATTGCAGGACCTACGCTGCGGGGTTCGTCGATATCCAGAGGGAGGAGTTCAAGAGGCTCGGCGTCATAGGCGACTGGGATCATCCGTACATTACGATGGATTACCGCTACCAGGCCACCATCGTGGAAGAGATAGAGAAGTTTTTCGAACGAGGGGATGTATACAGGAAGAAAAAACCCGTCCTCTGGTGCATGAATTGTCTCACCGCCCTCGCCGAGGCGGAGATAGAATACGAGACGAAAACGTCTACGTCGGTCTATGTAAAGTTTCCTTACGAAGGAAAAGGAGAGGCCCTCTTCTCCGGATATCCCGAGAAGCCTCTTTACATGCTCATCTGGACCACCACACCCTGGACATTGCCTGCAAACCTCGCCATCGCGGTAAACCCCGAGTTTACCTATGTGTCCGTAGAAACGGAAGATTCCGTATATATCGTACTCAAGGACCTTCTCGAAGACGTGATGAAGAAGGCGGGAATCGCGACGTACAAGGTTATCGCGGAAATTCCCGGCTCAAGCCTCAAGGGCCTCAAGTTCAGGCATCCCTTTATCGAGAGGGACTCGGTCATTGTTTTCGCGGACTATGTGGCGAGCGACACAGGGACCGGCGCGGTCCACATCGCCCCGGGCCACGGCGAAGAGGACTATGAGACAGGGCTTGAGTACGGCCTCGACGTCTATTCCCCCGTAAACGAGAAAGGGGAGCTCTTCGAAGAGGTGGAATTCTTCAAAGGGATGAAGGTCTTCGACGCCAACCCCCATGTCGTGACGAAGCTTAAGGAACTCGGCCGCCTCCTCCACCAGGAGGAGATAGAGCACTCCTATCCTCATTGCTGGCGTTGCAAGAAACCCGTAATATTCAGGGCCACGGAACAGTGGTTCATATCCATGGACAAGAACGGCCTGAGGCAGAAGGCCCTCGATGAAGTCAACAGGGTCCGCTGGATCCCCGCGTGGGGCAAGGACAGGATCTACAACATGCTCTCCGTACGTCCCGACTGGTGCATCTCCAGGCAGCGGACGTGGGGCGTGCCCATCACCATATTCTACTGTGAGAAATGCAGGGAGCCCTACTGGAACCGCGAGACATTCAAAAAGGTCATAGAATCCGTGGAAACACAGGGCGCCGATATATGGTTTGAAAAAGACGCCTCCTATTTCCTGCCGGAAGGGGCGAAGTGCGGCCGCTGCGGCAACACGGGGTTCGTGAAGGAAGAGGATATTCTCGACGTGTGGTTCGACTCGGGGGTGAGCTTTGCCGCGGTCTGCAAGAAGAGGCCGGACCAACTCAAATTCCCCGCCGACCTCTACCTCGAGGGCAGCGATCAGCACAGGGGATGGTTCCACAGCTCGCTCCTCGCCTCAGTGGGCAACGAGGGAAAAGCCCCCTACCAGTCCGTGCTCACCCACGGTTTCGTGGTGGACGGGACCGGGCGGAAGATGGGGAAATCCTTGGGGAATATGATATCCCCCTCGGAGATCATCGACAAATACGGCGCGGAGATCCTCCGGCTCTGGGTCACCTACGAGGACTACAAGGACGACATAAAGATATCGAAGGACATCATCAATCGCCTGGTGGAGACGTACCGGCGCATCAGGAACACGCTCCGCTTCCTCCATGCGAATATCAACGACGATTTTAACCCTGCCACGGACCGGGTCGCCTACGCGGACCTTTCGTCTCTCGACAAGTGGCTCCTCTCGCGGCTTCAGAGGCTCATCATCAGGGTCGAAGAGGCATACAACAACTATTCGTTCCACGTTATATACCACAGCATCCATAATTTCTGCTCCGTTGACCTGAGCGCCCTGTACCTCGACATCGTGAAGGACAGGATCTATGTGGAAAAGAAGGATTCCCTGAAGAGAAGGTCGTCACAGACCGTAATCTTCGAGACCATCGTCTCCCTCCTGAAGCTTATGGCGCCCATCCTCTCCTCCACCGCGGACGAGATGTGGTCATACCTCGGCGACCAGGTCGAAGGGGAGAGCGTGCTCCTCACCGAATTCCCCGCCCCGAAAACGGAGCTTATCAACGAAGAGGTGGAGCAGATTTGGGAGAGCATCTGGAAGATCAGGGAGCAGGTCAACAAGAAGATCGAAGAGAAGAGGGCCGCGAAAGAGATCGGCCATTCCCTGGATACGAAGATCGTCATCACCGCGGGAGAGGACGATTACCGTCTCCTCACGAATATCGACGACGAGTTGAAGGGGATCTTCATCGTCTCTCAGATAGAGGTCAATAAGGGGAGCGAATTCAATATCGCCGTCCTCAAGGCGGAAGGGGAGAAGTGCGAGCGGTGCTGGCAGTATGCCGTGGACATGAAGAAGACGGGACCCTTCCCGAATGTATGCAAGCGATGCGAAGATATATTGTCTTCCCTGTAGTCCCCCTTATCTTTTTCCTTGACCGGTGGACGAAGTGGCTTGTCACAGAGCACCTGGGCCACATGGAGGGCATCCACATTACGTCCTTCTTTTCTCTCGTGAACTGGAGGAACCTGGGCGGCGCCTTCGGTTTCCTCTCCCAGCACCCACTGGGGAAGTACGTGTTCATGGTCCTGCCCCTCATCGTTGCGGCGGGTCTTGTCTATGCCCTCATCGCCTATAAGCTTCCCCTCCTCAAGACCTTCTCTCTCGCGTGCATCCTCGCGGGGGCCGTGGGGAATATCTATGACAGGATGTCTTACGGCTACGTAATCGATTTTCTGCTCTTCTATTACAAGAGTTTCCAGTGGCCCGCCTTCAACGTGGCGGATATCTCCATCTCCACGGGCATCGGATTGTGGCTTTTTGCCGAGCTTCTCGCCTCTCTCAAGAAGAACGGCGACAAAGTCCTCAAAACCCCTTAAGGGCGGGAAGAGAGAAAGGCCTGGTCATGGCGGACGAACTCCTTGAAGAGGAAAAGAAACTCCGGAGACTCAGGTTCATGGTCGATTTTGCCCTCGAATACATCAGGACCCAGCATATTTCCCACGACGAAGCCATCTCCGTGGTGGAGGGGGTAAGAAACCACGCACTGAAACTCTTCCCCGGAAAAGAAGAAACCTTCGACCTCATCTACATGTCCCGCTTCAAACGGCTCCTCAACGAAAAATTCCAGAGGGCGTAGATGTGCGTCCACGGCGGCCGGTAAACAGTTGAATTCCTGTAATATGGATTACCCACATGGATGACACGGTGATTTTAGGGAGAGCGTGCGTAACGGGTGTCATGACTATCTCCGGTGGCAGCCGGTGTAAGGCCAATCGCAGGTTGGTTCCCGCCTAACCCATCGATTCCTGCTCATGTTTTTCTAGTCTCGCGAAAAGCTTATCAATATAGTTATCCCGGTCATCAGTCATAAAGAGCACATGCTGGTCTTCAAGCTCTTCCTGTGTTTTGCCCCATTTCAATTGCGGGTATGGCGACCATGAAAGAATGAAGCTGTTGAGAATTACGTTCGGATCGTTCAACCGCTTCTCGATCTCCTTGATGCGCCTATGAAGCAGGACCTTCTCGCTGCCTGGCCCCTCTCCATGAAGAAGGCCATGAGGGTCAAGAAACGTTACGTATTGCTTGTCTCCGGTCAATACCCAAAAAATAAAGTCTGGGTAGAAACTCCCAGCCTCGAAAAAACCTACGCCTTTGCCACGGCTCATGTTTCTGAGAAGGAAAAGCTCTGTTTCGTTGTTTTCAAGGGCAGTTCTGTTTGTATTGCACCAGCCCCTCAGGTCCGTGACGAACTGATATTCACTCTCATTGAGCATTACCGGCAGAACTGTGATTTTGCCACCTTTAGGGACATGAAAGAGCGGTTGAAAAAGGTGTTTCCCGAAATTACAGGCATTGAGACCACCGGCCTGAAGAAGATCGTCCTTTCGCAACTCCAGGTCCCTCTTTATCTGATTGATTCCCTGAATGACCTGGGCCTCGTCGCCATCGACGATAAGCTGATACAGTTCCTCAGTCGGCAGGTTGTCATCGTCCGGCGTCAGCTCGCGGAGTTCGAGGCGCGGTTCGATGTATTCACGCTTGCGATAGTTGTAATAATGCTCACAGTATCGCTTCAGGAGTTCGCCGGCGATCTGCTGGAGGAGCATGACGCCTTTGAGGTCCGCAGGATTAAGCCAGGCTTCAGGCAGGTATAGGACATACCACGAAGAGTCTCCCAGTAAAGCACGGATCCCGCCTTTGGTAATGTTGAGGTTATACCAGCTTTTTTCACGCTTGAACTGTTCCAACTCAAAGAACAGGGCGTCATAATCAAGTAATGCAAGGTGGCGTCCGCGAAAATATGCGTTGCTTTTCCCGGCTGCAGAACTCGTCCCTTTCGACTGCACGGCCTGAATTCGGGGATACCAATCAGCCGTAACCCTATTGGCAGTCAAGTAGCCGGGGACAACTCCCACGGTGGGGACAGGGCCGTCCTTCTTGAAGTCGTACTCCTTGCCGTCCGATGCCTTCCGTTTAGGCCGGAGTATTTTCAATCTTTTGCCAAAATCATAGGTCACATTCAGCGGAACTGTAATGACGGTCCTGCGCTCGTTTCCGGGCAAGCCTTCCTCTCTTAAGAATTCCCGGAATCTTTCCATAAAATCAGCCTCGATCCCGAAAACGTTGAGCGTCTCGATCTCAGGGATGAAGACAGGTTGCACGGGCGCATGGGATCTGCCGCTCCGCTTCAGGCTCCACTCGTATCCTTTAAGGCGGACGCCCCGGCCGAATAGTTGGATAATCTGTGTCCCTTCGCTTTTCCCCACATGCATGAGCCCCAGGGTGCTTACACGCCAGCAGTCCCAACCTTCCACAAACTTCTTGGACCCGATGAGAAGATTGACAGCAGACGAGGAATCTTTTACCGAGGCAAACGTGGCTTCCGTAAAATCGCTGTCTTCTACTTTCAACGGAATATGGTTTTGAGCTGCCACCTCTGCAACGTGGTCGCAGAGTCCTTTTGCGTCCCCAACATTTATCAGCCCGAAGGGAAGCTCCGCTCCACCTACGCGTAGCGCTACCTCTCCCGAATCCCCCTTGATCCTCTCAAGTTCAAGGGTTCCGCCTGCGTCGTTATTGAAGAGGCGCCGGAGGATGTCACGATAGATCTGCTCCATCGTTTCTCCGGCATTCATCGATTCTGCGAGATAGGTAAAAGAACCGGCGAAAATGTCGTTGCCGTCCTTGTCGATGAGGCCGGTGTCCTGACCCTTTCCGGTGAGGACCTTATCCATTCTTTTGCACGCTGCCTGCCGGTCATGAAGGAAATCAGCGATGAACTGGATTATCAGGGCCACATCTGTGGCCACAATCCTATCATCTTCCGAACCACCCTTGGCCTTTGAGACAGTGCTCCCCACGAAAACCCAGAGGGGTTTTTCGATGTTGAAGGGTGCGAACTCCTTTGATTTGTCATCGTAAATCCGCAATTGCTGATAGAACTTAAGGAGACAAGCCGTCAGATACATGGCCCGCATGTCGTCAAACGACTTCGGGAGGTTCAGTATCTGATAGTCCTTTCCAAAACCATCCTCATAGAACCACCGGTAGGAATAATCAAAAATAATGGTTTTGGCATAGCTATTCTCGAAGTCCTTGTTGTTGGCCGCCGATACCGCCTGCTCGAAAGTGGCCGAATACTCGAAGGTGAATCCTTTTGCACAGAGGTCGGAACGACGGGTGAACCATGCGCCCTCCTCTTTTCCGCTCATGCCCCGGTGTCCTTCATCGACGAGAAGCAGGTTTTGATCGCCCAGGCTTCTGGTGGCAATCGTGTTGGGGCCTTCCTGATCGCCCAATTTTGTTATCTCGATAACATCGACCTGGTCGAATGCACCCTGTTTGGATAGATCAAGCTTTTTCACCGACCAGAATCCACTTTCCTGGAATTCGATAATGTGCTGCTCGCTGAGACGCTCATTAGGAGTAAGCAGGATAGCTCGGGAAAGAACCTTTTCCTCGCCATGTCTTTTGGCATAATGGCGGTATTGAAGCAGATTGACATGCATAAGCAGCGTCTTCCCGCTGCCCGTTGCGTTCTGAAGGCAGAGTTTGTTCAGGTCGTCTTCAGAATACGGCGGGATGTCGGCGTATTCAGGCCAGTGGTGATTGAACCGATTCACAAAGACATTGAGGTCTTTTAGAAGCGCCTGGCGATTCCCCAGGAAACGGTCCAGATATATTTCCGTGAAGAGGAGCGTCAGCCATTGAAAATACTTCCACACAACAGGCCTGCGTCGCTTCTCGTTAATGGCCTGGGTATGGCGCACAATATTTTCTTCATAGAGCAGAATCTGTTCCTTGCTGATGGCCGCCAGATCATTCCAGAAGAGGGTGCTGTTTACCAGGGCGTGGTAGAAATGGTGGAGATTGTCGTGATCGAGACCTTCACGGCATTTCTTGAGCGGTTCTGCCAGATCGTGGAAGGGCCTGGTAGTCCCTGTGTATCTGTCGGCAAGAGGGTCAATACCGAAGAGGCCCATGAGCCACTGATTGAGGACAAGCTTGTTGCGGAAGGCGTGCTGTTTGGGACCCTTTGATTTCTTAGCCATATATCCCTTCCCGATATTCCAGGCAGTCAGGCTTGTTGCTCATGAGATAGTTACAAAGGTATTTGTGTCTCACAGAGCCACTATTATGAGACACAAGGCGTTCCATAGCCACTCTCTTCTGTCTAATCACTATCTCGCCCCGACGTTTCTATTGCTTTTTCCATGCGTCTCAGTTCCTCATCATCAGAAAGGGCTTCAGTTTCAGCCTCAGTGGCGAGGCGATGGTGGTTGAATACCTCGTATTGCTTGAGCGCCAGCGTGTCGGCAACCTCCTTGGAAACCTTTCCTGCGTTTTCAAGGATCTCTCGTTCGTTGAAACGCAAGAAGGCATTCAGTTTTTCGCGCCAATCCCTCATAAAAATCTGTCTATGCCGTTTCGCCTGGTCTTCAGCATAGTCCAGATACATACTTACAATGCGGTTGAGTCCGGCAAGCTCCTCTTCGTTCAGGTAGTTTTTTGCAATCGTCACATCGCCCTTACGAACCTTCGTTCCTTTCCATGATGTAAGGCCCATGTTGGGCTTTTTTGCATCGGCCCGCCCGGCAATCAATTCCGCTGCCGTCTTACCGGAAATGGCGAAGTGCAGTTTGTTCTGGACGATCCGGAAGAACGTCAATGTCTCCTCTGCTTTAGGATTGTAGTCAACGGCCAGTTTGTAGATATCACGAATTTTCTGGTAGAATCGCTTTTCGCTGGATCGGATATCCCGAATCCGCTCCAGCATCTCGTCGAAGTAATCAGAACCGATGTTCGTGCCCGCCTTGAGACGGTCATCGTCCATGGTGAAGCCCTTTACGAGGTACTCGTTTAGACGTTCCGTAGCCCAGATGCGGAACTGAGTGCCACGATATGACTTTACCCGGTACCCTACCGCAATAATGGCCTCCAGATTGTAGTGCCGGACGGAGCGTTGGATTTGTCTGCCGCCTTCCTGACGAACTATTAAGTAATCCTTAATAGTTGCCTTTTCCGAAACCTCACCCTCATCGTAAATATTCTTCAGGTGAATGTTGATATTGGGAACGGTTGTTTGAAACAAGTCCGCCATTGCCGCCTGGGTCAGCCAAACGGTTTGGCCCTCTATCCGTATTTCGATACGAGTTTTTCCATCTTCTGTCTGATAGAGCAAGAATTGACTGTTTTCCGGGAGGCCGGGTGTATTATTCTTTGCCATATTATACCCCCTCCGTATCCCACATTCTTTTCATAAACTCTTCTTCGATGAGACGGACCTTCCATGTGTCGCCTTCTTTCAGAAGATTGGGCAGGTTGTTGCTCCCATTGACGTAAATTGTATCGAACTCAAAATCACGAGTACTGATACGATTCTTCTCGAACCACTCGTCGAGCATGAGGTTATCCGTCTCCGGATCACCGGTCAGTCTTCGCCAGACGATGAGCACCTTTTCCTTTTGGCCGTTGTTTGGGTTTTGCCGGTCTTTCGGGACCCAGCCTTCAACCTTGCGGAACCACCAGCGACAATGATCAGGTGACAATGAACAATGAGCAGGTGACAATGAACAATGAGCAGGTGACAATGAACAATGAGCAGGTGACAATGAACAATGAGCAGGTGACAATGAACAATGAGCAGGTGACAATGAACAATGATCAGGTGACAATGAACAATGATCAGGTGACAATGAACAATGATCAGGGTCATCTTTTGGTTCAATTTGTTCATTGTTCATTGATAATTGTTCATTGACCTTCCGCATCTTGCCGTCAATGACAAGCTTCGTATGCTGATCGGTGGGAAGCTCCGGATCGGAAAGTCGCATGAAGCCTGCCGTAAAGACCTGGGGTTCGGCAATGTGGATCACTCTGAGGCCAATAAGGTAATTGAAGGTTTCGAGGAGGTCCACGTTGCGGTTCACGTATTCGTCGCTTCCCGGCTTCTTCACTTTCAAAGTATAGGCGGTGGGATCGGAAAAAGCATCGATATTGAGAAGCGATTGACTCCCCTTTGTCTCCACATCAAGGAGATAGTGGAGCATGAAATCCTCTTCGAGGGAAGCATTGGCCGCCACCGCCTTATCGCGGGTCGGGTTAACGTCAAAACGGAGGTTGTTCAGAGTGTCTTCGTAGGATTCGAGGCGGAGGTACTTGAAGCAGTGGGAGATACCCGTGTGACGGGCTGTGGGCTTGCCGTCTTTCCAGTCAGCGGAATAGACCACCTTCACTATTCGAGGTTTGAGCACGGTGTCGAAATAGTCACCCATTTCAACGAGGATATACTTCCGGTTACCGCTATCTCCTCGATTGAGGTTAATGACGGCGTGAGCGGTAGTGCCAGACCCGGCAAAGTAGTCGAGAACGATACCATCATATTCTTCTTTCAGTCCACACACCGCGAGGCAATCCTCAACGGCATATAACGATTTTGGGTACGAGAACACATTGTAGGTGTCAAAATATTGTTTCAGTAAGCCAGTTCCATGTTCTGTAGCCGAGTACTTCGCGTCTACCCAGGTCGTGAGTGGGAGAACCCCATCTTTGCCTGGTCTGAATCGGTAGTACACGGTAATGGAGTCTCCTTGGACTTTTGCCCGGTAATCTTTCGAAGAGTTCGTTATGTTCTCAGGTTTTCCGCGCCACCTTCGCTCAGCACCTTGTTCGTCAATTGGGTAGACCACGATTTCGTCGGCCTTCGGTTGCTCCGTAATATCCCACGTCCTGCAGTCGTCATTCCAATTCATTTTCGGTATACGAACGCTTTCTCCGCAAATATATAGGGGATAATAAAGTGAAGGCCGGTCTTTGCGTTCCGAATTGGAGCCTCGCTTTCTGAACAACTCCCACATATAAGCCCGGCCTTTTTCGTCGTTGTGTCTATAACGAGCGGCTTGTTTTTCCGATCTTGGAAGCTTAGAGATGGTTGCGGCGGGAGTATTCTTCATGAAGATGGCATATTCATGGGACTGTGCAAATCCCGAAGGAACAGGGCGTCCCGATGGGTTCATCCTTATTGTTACCGTGCCTGCGTGGCAATTCTGGTCGAACTCCTGTTCCAAAAGGAAATGAAGTTCCTTCTGTTGGTAATCATCGATTGTTGCACAGAGTATCCCACTGACCGGCAAAAGAAGTTTTGATATGTGAACTCGGTCAGCAAGCAGTGATATCCAGGAAGAACTTCGGTATCCATTCTTGTAGCTAATCGGTCCAGCATCTGTGTTGTATGGGGGGTCGATATATATGGACCTTATCCTTTCTTTATATCGCTCCCTTAACTGGTTCAGGGCCTGGAAATTCTCCGAATGAATCAGCAAGCCATCGCACTGTTCGTCCAATCCTTCAATTGATGAAACAAGCCGCTCCTTAAACTTATCATCAAAAAATTGAGTATCGAGCACCAGTTTATTGTGGGCTTTCAGAAAAGCCAACGTGAGAGGTCTGGAGTAGCCCGGCGTATCGGGGGCAGCTAAATCACCGCGCACCATCTCGATCCCGTCAATCGCAAAGAGTTTCACCCACTCCTCGCGTTGAGCCTCATTGGCGGCTATCTCCGGATAGAGGTCTTCGGGTATCCGATCAAGGGTGATGCAGTAATTAGTCTCCACAACGAACTTCTTCTTTAGCCAGAGCTTCTTCTGGAAGTTTTCGAGCTGCGCGAGAAAGTCGATCAGTTTTCCGGCTATTCTCCGGAGGACCTTGATTTTTGCCAGATAGCTTTCTACTGCCGGGGCTTCGGCGTTCTCAATGTCATCGAGGCGCATCACCTCGTTTTTGATATAGAAGTCCAGCTCCCGGCGGAGGAAAGCGCCCAGGTCTTTGTGGATGAAGTAATCCATGGTGTTCCGTGCCGTATACTGGTTCACATATTTTGCCAGGAGGGGCCGTTTCTTGTCGTTCTCCGTGGGGGCAGGGATGCTGAAAAGGCGTAAATAGGCCGCCAGACTCGCCATGTCGCCGGCCATTGCCTTCAGCGACGAAAGAATGGCCGCCACGGCCTCGACATTTCTCTTGTCTTTCCATGTACCTTCCTGCCCTGATTTTTCCGGGTCGGGACGGTACTCAAAGTTGACCACCATCTCACCCGCATCATTCAATTCAACAGGCTTCTCCTTGTGAATAATGAAGTAACGCTTGGTTGCGTCACTGGCCTTAACATTGCCGTGTTCCCCTTCTGTTGCCTCGACGATACGGAAGTTCACCCTGAATCCATCAGGAATGTTCTCCTCGGCGGCACCAAAGAGACCGCCCATTCCAGGGTCCTTTTCTTTCGTGTTCTTTTGTATCTGGGCTTGTGCAGCTGACGAAAGATCGAAGGTGAAATTGGAAAAATACTCCGTGGTCTTAATATAGTACTGGTCAGCGTTGGCCCAGTGGAGCTTGACTTCTTCCCCGCTGTAAGGCACAGCAAAAGGCGCGGAACGTCCTTCTGTCTCACGGGCATAGTACCGACGGGAAATAAAATCGCCGTCGTCATAATAGCGCTCAAAGAAGCGGTAAAGGTGGTCGTAAATGTCCGCCTCGGCAGCGACGGAACCCGCGACTGCCTCGTATCGCCCCCGAACTTCTTTCACTGCGTCGGTCTGCTCGGGATCGGGGGCTCCAAACTTTCTTGCCGTCTCTATGGCGTCATCTATTTTTGCCTGCAGTGTTGTTTTCTGTATCTGGTCAACTTCTCCGAAGGCATCCTCCACGATTTTAAGAAGGTCCTTTTCAATAAACTCCGAAACCTGTCGGGCCTTGGCATGCATAATCCGGTAGAAACCGAAATCGAGGTCAGGCTGGTCAAGCTGAAAAAGCTCCTTCAGTTTCTTAAGGAGACGGGTCCGAAGTTGTTCTGTGGTGGGCATTTTTTCAATCTCCAATCATCAATGATCAATGAACACTTCTCTTGCGCGAGCACTCTCATGCGCCCGTTTCGGTTTGTCCATTGTCAATTGTTTACTGTCCATTGTCCCTTGTCAATCTCCAATCATCAATGATCAATGAACACTTCTCTTGCGCGAGCACTCTCATGCGCCCGTTTCGGTTTGTCCATTGTCAATTGTTTACTGTCCATTGTCCCTTGTCAATCTCCAATCATCAATGATCAATGAACACTTCTCTTGCGCGAGCACTCTCATGCGCCCGTTTCGGTTTGTCCATTGTCAATTGTTTACTGTTCATTGTCTTGCTTATTCTCGTCTTCTTCAAAATAGCAAAAAGGATGGCAGCCACCTCATCCACACAGGGAAAAATACTCTCAAAAGACTTGGCGTCCAGGTATCCGGTATCTTTGAGCAAATTCAGCCAATATTTCGTCTCTTGCGCCTCCTTGTATGCGATAGAAACCTTGGCCGAAAGATCGGCTTCGGAAATAGCTCCTTTCGCCTCGGCCAGATTTGCCCCAATCGAGGTTCCGCTTTTGAGCAATTGTCTCGACAGCACAAACTCACGTTTCTGTTCTGTTAACTGCTTGTAAATATGGACAATGCGAATAGCCAGTGCGTAGGATTTCTCATACGCAGGATTAGGTTTGCTCATTGTCATCTGTCCATTGCTCATTGTCATCTGCCCATTGTCCATTGTCCTCATACCACTCTCCACCGGATCGTAAAGACCGGTGTGATCGTTGTTCTTTGCTGCATGCGTTTCACAAGCTTCTCAACAAGCTGGTCTCTTTTCGCGGTAATCTCATCTTCCATGTCAAATATCTTTTCTCGCAATGTTCGTTTTCTGCGTTCAAGCTTGACAATCTCCTCCTGAATTCCATGTTGCTCCTCCATGGTCGATGCCTGACGGCTTCTTCGCTGGAGATCACGGACTTGGCGTTTGACATCATCGAGTTCTTTCTGTGCGGCCATTTCCATGTCTTCAGCCCATTTATCAAGTTGCTGACAAGCTTCGTTAAAGTGCCGGTTGTTTTCTTCGAGATTACGGGCAATGGTTGCCTCTGCATATTGTTGGCTGTCGGCGTTTAGACGATTATCGATAGCCACAGGAAGGGTGTCTGCTGGAACGGCTTGACCGCTACAACTAAAGAGTTTTTCGCAGGTCTCTTGGTCGACGTTATTGCCCACATCATCAACGGCCGTAAAAAGCAGGAATTCTTCGCTGTCGAAGGAGTCTATCCGTAAATGACGGAGGATAAGCCAGCCCGAGTTTCCTTTGAGCCCTTCCACCATGGAAATTTTTGTCGGATGGTTACTTATGTCGAATTTGATCTCCTTCAAGGGGCATTCATATTCGGTGCCCCTCGCGATAACGTGCTCGCCAAGGGGATGGCCCAGACGGTACAGGTAGTCACCGGGTATATTTTCCCGGTTCTTGGATATGAGATGATAACGTCCCGGCGAAGCCCCGGCAACAGGTGAAGAATTAAGTATAAATGAAAGGTCGGCATCATCGAACAAAGCGTACTCTGACAGTGTGTGTTTTGTGAGACTCCAGAAAAGACGGCCAATGCGGTCAAGCTTCTCCTGTGTGCCCGATATGTTTACCTTCAGCCGGGTATGCACATCTTCATCGAAGTTCTCCATGAGAAGCCTTCGCGTATCCCGCATACGTGTCTGTATCTGATCGTCAAGTTCCGCCTGCAATTTTTCAAAGGCGGAGCGAATCTCCTCTTCAGTGCGACACTGCTGATAGATATCGAGGACACGGTGTTCAAAATCGACGCCGGACTCGATGGAACCGAGTACATCGTCGGAGACGCCGAAGACGCCGGTAAAGAGATTAAATTTCTGGTCCAGTAATTCGTAAACCCGGCGGTCAGCTTCATTACGTTCGTTGAGAAAATTGATGACCACCACGTCATGCTTCTGACCATACCTGTGACACCGTCCAATGCGTTGCTCAATTCTCTGAGGGTTCCAGGGTAGGTCGAAGTTGATGACGGCGGAGCAGAACTGGAGGTTGAGTCCCTCTGCTCCGGCCTCTGTGGCGATGAGAATTTGCGCGTCTGATCGAAATCGATCAATGATGGCGGCGCGCAGATCAATCTGCCTTGAATTACTGGCGCGGCCGGTGTTTCGATTGGCAGCAAACCATTCCTGATATATCTGCCCCGAGGCATCATCTTTGTTGGTGCCATTGAAAGTGAGCACCCGACCGGCATATCCGTTACCCTCCAGAAAGTCTTTCAGCCACGACTGAGTGCGCCTGGATTCAGTAAAGATAACAACTTTCTGCGCCGCACCCATCTCCTCCATTCTCGCAAACCCGATCTCAAGGGCCGTCAGAAGGGCCTTTGTTTTCGTATCTATGCCGATACTTCCGGCCCATTGGATGTAATGTTCAAGTTCGCGGATCTCCTCAATAAGCTTATCCACGTCGATCTTCTGCTTCGCGCCTTCAGAGGTCACCCCGGCAGGGACATTGCCCACATCAACAATCTCATCTTCTTCATCCTCAAGAAGCTCATCGAGAAGGTCATCGTCCATCTCTTCGCCGGAAAGGAGGGTATCCTCGGCGTTCAGGTTGGCCTTTGTTTCTTCATGGAGTTTAAGGAGGCGGTCCCGCATGATCTCAAGTGTACCGGCGACTGCGTGAGGAGATGAAGCAAGAACCTTTCGGACAAGGAGAATAAGGAGGTGCTTCTGCCCCGAGGGTAGGGCATAGGTTTCATCCCGTTTCAAATAAGCCGAGACTGCCTCATAAAGATTGTGCTCCTGCTCCGTTGGCCTAAAAGGTCGGGTAATGAGCTTGCGTTCCGTGAAGGGTATAAATTCGACAACCTGGCTACGCAAAGTACGTCGGCAAAAGGTCGCGAGTCGATCCCGTAATCCCGGAAGATCACCGCCATAGTTGAGATATTGACTTCGGAAAGCTGCAAGGTCACCGAAAAGGCGTTCATCGATAAGGGTTGAAAGCCCGTAGAGTTCAAGAAGAGAGTTTTGGAGGGGTGTGGCGGTGAGAAGAAGTTTCTTCCTGTCTTCCGTGGTAAATCGTATTTTTTGACCGATCTGGTTGCTTTGGCGATAGGAATTACGGAGCTTGTGGGCCTCATCAATCACGACAAGGTCCCACGGGATCACTTTGATCTCTTCAGCCTTGCTTGCGGCGTAATGCATTGAGCAGACAATGACCCCCTCGCTGTCAAAGGGGTCGCCATTTCCGTTCTTCTGTCGGTCCCGGAACGTTTTTGCATCAAGAACAAAGGACGGTAAGTTGAACTTATCCGAAAGCTCCAGCGCCCACTGTTTGCGAAGGGATGCCGGGCAGATCACAAGGAGACGGCGACGCCTTTCGGCCCAGTACTGACAGAGCACAAGACCTGCTTCAATAGTCTTTCCAAGTCCAACTTCGTCCGCAAGAAGAACGCCTTTGGAAATGGGTGATCGGAGAGCGAAAAGGGCAGCCTCGATCTGATGAGGATTCAGGTCCACACAGGCATCGAATAAAGCACGGCCAAGGCGGTCAAGACCGCTGCCGCCGATGCGGCTCAGTTCATAGGCGTAATACTTGGCGTGGTAATTCGTCATTTGTTTACACCAACCTCACCAGCTTCGATCATTGTGCTATGTAATTGTTGAACACTTTCGAGATAATCGGAATCATATCTCCGCACATCTCTCATGAGATGCGCGTTCTCAGTGTATCAAGTGTCTCGACCATTGTCAAAGATCGATGGGGCAGCAGATAACCGATCTGCTGCCCCAGCAGGTTCCCCTTGCTGAACATATCCTCTGCCTACCGGGAATAGGAGCCGTGACCTGTGGGGTGTTTTTGGGAGAGTTGGGGAACCCTGACTACTTCAAGGACCCCAAAGGGACGGTCAAGTACCAGGGTATGATCCTAAAGAGAACGAATGGTCCAGAAGCGTAGAATTAAGGGGGATGCACATCCGGGAATGGCGCCGCCATTCCTTTTTCTACTTTCAGCTTGAACCTGTTGCGGTAGGAAATAACCACGACGGAAGGGGCTTCGTCTCTTTCGGGGCCGTGTTCCTGCTTTCGCAACTGGGACACTTCGGCTCCTTCGACTCATCTTCGTATACGCGGAAGGCGCGACTGCAGTCCTTGCACTCATATATTTTACCCGGCATCTTCCTTTACCTCCCCGACCATAACTCCTATTATACTTCCTATTATACTACATTTACCGCCCCCTGCCACCGGGTCGCGTCACGGCGCAAACCGGAGGATGCCGAAGTCTTGCGGGGCATGGAAGTTCCGCTCCCTCAAAGGGGACCACGAAGCCCAGTGGGGATGACTTGTTTTGTCGCCGCACTTATAGAGGTTGCCCCGCCATTCCCGGTCCTCAATATTTTCCCCATGGACGTGGAACAGGGCGAAAGGAATGGCGAACTCCAGCGACCATGTGACTTCATCTGCAATCTCATGCTCGATGACGGGTGGAAGGCTGCCATAGACCGCCACCTGCCGGCCTTCCACCGGGGAAAGGGGCGTTGCCCCCGCCACCCGTCCGTTGACCCTGGTCGGGTCCGTCACGCAGGAAGCGAGCAGGGTCCCGCCGCAGTTGAACTCGAAATTGAAGTAGCCTGTGCCGGGGCCCGGCTGCACAAAGACCTCGACACAGCTATCCTCGTAGACCGGCGCCTGAAAAGCGGAATGCACACTCCGCACATACCGGTCCCGAACCTGGAACAGGCCGTAGAGGCGATTGTCGTCGTACAGCAGCTTGCAGCGGACAAGGGGCCGGTGTGACGAGCTTTCGGGTCTGAAGCGATCGATGGAAAGAAACGGGATGCCGCTCCAGGCCGGTCCGTCCCAGAGCCCCCGTAGCTCCGGAGGTTGGGCAGTCCTTGGAATGGTGTGACAATAGTCGCTCATGGCACGGGAAGATTATGACCCGGGGAGAGGGAAAATGCAACAATCCCTTCAAGGAGCCCCGTTCCGGGCAAGGAGCCGCGAAGATTTGAGCGCATAATCCTCCTTAGCGCATAATCCTCCTTTATGATTTTCTCCTCCCGTGATAGACTTTCCCCGGCGGCTTGAACGACCCGCTGAGCGGGTTCCTGGAGGATTTATGCGTGAACTTAAAGACCTTGGCGGTTTGTTGCTCGGCTTCATGCCCTGGCTTCTTTTTCTCTTTCTTTCCGGCCACACGCTGACAAGCCTGGAACGGGCGATAGTTGTCGGTCTCGTTGCGTCCCTTGTGTTCGGCTTCGGTGATTTGAAGCGCGGATTCGTCCTTCAGTGGGGCAGCCTGATCTTCTTTGTTCTATGCGTAGTGTCTGTCAACCTCCTTAACAGCGTATGGGTCGCCACTCAGATGGACCTTTTGTCTAACGCCGCCCTCGCATGCATCATGTGGGTGACCATAGCGGTGGGAAAGCCCTTTGCCTTGCAGTACGCCCAAAAGGATTTGCCGGCCGAACTCAGGAACGACCCGAACGTGGCCCGGGGCTCCCGAGCCATCACCCTCGTGTGGGCGTGGCTCATGACGCTTTCGGTCCTCATCTCGGTCATACACAGGACCTCGGTGGTCCATTTTCCGGACTGGGTATATTTCGACGCGAGCCTATGCATCATCGCGGCGGGGTTGACCTATACCACGTTATTCAAGAGAAAGAAGAGGCTCCAAAGGGAAAGGGCACAAAGAGAAATGCAATCCGATCAGGTGAGGTGAATCATGAATGTACTGGCCCTCAATTCGAGTCCCCGCAGCGCCGGCGAGAGCAAGACGGAGATGATGCTGGACAGTCTCATCTCAGGCATGCGCGATGCAGGGGCGAGTGTCGAGATGGTGACCCTGCGCAAGAAAGCCGTCAGGAACTGCCTCGGCTGCCTCACGTGTTGGACGAAGACCCCGGGAATATGCGTTATCAAAGACGACATGACCCACGAACTGTTCGCAAAGTGGCGGGAAGCAGACCTTGCGGTATATGCCACGCCCCTTTACCACTACGGCATGAACGCGACTCTGAAGGCCTTTATCGAGCGGACCCTTCCTTCGTCGCAGCCTTTCTTCGAGATCCGGGGCCCCCGCACCGCACACGTTCCACGCTATAAGATCCCGGCAACGGTGATTCTCTCGGTATGCGGCATGCCGGACGAAAACCACTTCAGCGCCCTCTCGGCCCACATGAGGTACCTCGAAGCCTCTGCCGGCCACCGGCTTGCCGCAGAGATCTACAGGCCCGCCGCCGAGATGATGAAGGGCTCCTTTCTCAAAGAAAAGGTAAAGGACATTCTGGACGCCACCGCGGAAGCAGGGAGGGAACTGGTGAGGACCATGGCGGTCTCGCCCGGAACCATGGCGAGGATTACCCAGCCTCTCATCGATCAGCGGTCCTTCGCGCAGATTTGCAACGTTATGTGGAGGACCTGCATCTCGGAAGGAATGACCGTAAGAGAATTCGAGGAGAAGAAGATGGTGCCGCGCCCGGACTCCCTGGAGGACTTCATGCTCCTCTTCCCCCTTGGCCTTAATGCCGGGGCTGTCGGCGAAAAGAAGGTCATAATACTGTTCGCCTTCTCCGGTGAAGTGCAGGGTTCCTGCTATTTCACTATCGAAAAGGGCGCCGTGGCCGCCCATAGCGGAACCCCGGAGACTTCCGACCTCTTCATCGAGACGCCCTTCGGAGTCTGGATGGATATCATGACAGGCAAAACCGACGCCCGCCTCATGTGCGGGGAGCAGAAATACCGGGTATCCGGGGATTCGTCTCTCATGACGCAGTTGTTTCAGACAACATGAGCCGGAGCGGAAAATGGCCCCGCCGACACGGTAGTGGGAGTGGGAACCCGGGTGCGGATGAAGGCCGTGGTCTTTCCTGTGTGAAGGGCCGGGATTTTGAGGGTGCGGGGGTTTTGTGCTACAATGACATTGTCGGCGGACCCGTCCCTCATGGAGTTCCGGGTTTTGTCCGGTAATGGGATTGAAAAGGCAGCGTAAGGCTAATTAACGGTCAACCGACATATCAGATTCAAATCCGGGATCTCAAGGTCTATCCTCCTTTGCTTCAGGCTCCCATGGCGGGGCTTACCCACGGGGCCCTGCGACAGATATTCTCCGGGTTCGGCGGGGTCGGATTGCTCTCGACGGAGATGCTCAGGGCGAAAAGCCTGCCCTCCGAGAACCCGCTGCTTTCCCCTTATCTGATCAGAACTGTCGGGGAGAAGCCGCTTTCTTACCAGCTTCTCGTTTCCGCGGACAGGGAGATCGGTCCGGCCATGGAGGCCCTTCATAAATGCGGGGCCGATGCCGTCGATCTCAACATGGGCTGCCCGGACAGGCGTATCGGGAGATCGGGCGGGGGCTTCATGCTCATGGAGGAGCCGGAGAATGCCCGCCGGATCGTGGCTGAGGCGAGGAAGCGCACGGACCTGCCCCTTACCGCAAAAATAAGGCTTGGCGTGGAACTCGATGAAGAGGCCTTGAGGGAATTTTGCGCCATGCTCGAAAGCGAGGGCATCGACATGCTGACGGTTCATGCCCGGCTCAAGAGGGAATCCTTCGCGAGAACACCGCGATGGGAGTGGATTGCGCGGGTAAAGGAGTGGCTCACGATTCCCGTGATCGCCAATGGCGGGATATTTACCGTGAAGGACGCAAAGGATTGTCTCGCCGTCTCGGGCGCCGACGGGCTCATGCTCGGCCGGGGAGCGGCGATCAGGCCCTGGCTTTTTGCGGAAATTGCCCGGGAGGTTTATCACTGCGACATTGACGGACCTGCGGTGTTGCCGCCCGTAATTTACGGTGCCTTCATAGATCACCTCAACGAGCTTTTCCGGCCCGAACGGCGCTTGGGCAGGCTCAAGGAATTCACCCATTACTTCGCGAGAAACTACAAGTTCGGACTCCTCCTGAGTTCCCGGGTCCAATCCAGCAGCAGCGTGGAAGAGGCGAGGGAGAGGGCGGAAATCTTCTTCGAAAGCAACAGCTTTACATCATGAACTACACGGCATCCGCACAATAGAGACGGCGGAACCGTCCATAGCCGAATAACCATTTTGCCCCATGTATCTCGATGTGTGGCGGATTCGGGGGCATATCTGTGGTATACTGCGATTCATGGTCGTCAAGATTCCCGAACCCTTCGCCCCCAGGCGTATAAAGCGCATCTGGAGAGGCACCCTGCTCGGTATTGTAGTGGGGATCGTGTCGGGATTTGGCGGCATCGTGTTCAATTACATGATCGAAACGGGCACCCGGCTAACCGGGAATCTGATCCTCTTCCTCGCGCCCGGCCGCGTACCCGGTTTCGTGTTCCTCGGGTTTCCCCTGGAGCGCTGGATGATGTTGTGGATCCCTGCCGCCGGGGGGCTCCTTTCCGGGTTCCTTGTCTTCACGTTTGCCCCTGAGGCGGAGGGACACGGCACGGACGCCATGATCGACAGCTTCCACAGGAAGAAGGGCATTGTGCGGAAAGTCGTGCCCGTGATCAAGACCATCGCGTCGGCAATCACCATCGGCTCGGGCGGGTCGGCGGGAAAAGAAGGCCCCATAGCCCAGATAGGCTCCGGGTTCGCCTCCATACTCGCGTCCGCTCTCAAGTTGAGCGACGCCGAGCGGCGCATCCTGCTCCTTGCGGGGGCGGCGGGGGGAATAGGGGCCATATTCAAGGCGCCCCTGGGCGCTGCCCTCTTTGCCGCCGAGGTCCTTTACAGCAAGGCGGACTTCGAATTCGAGGCGATCATTCCCTGCATCCTTTCCTCCATCGTGGGTTTCATGGTCTTTACACTCCATGACGGGACGGAGACCATCTTCCGCATCCCCGCCTTCACCCCTGCAACCCCGGCCCAACTGCCCTTTTATGCGATCCTCGGCCTTCTTGCGGCCATTATGGGCTACCTCTACATAAAGGTCTTCTATGGTATGAGAGACCGGGTTTTCAGGCCCCTCAACATCCCGAAGATGGTGAAACCTGCCCTCGGAGGCCTGATGCTCGGCATCCTCGCTTTCTTTCTGCCCGAAGTGCTGGGCGGCGGCTATAAATGGATCCAGTCGGCTATCGACGGGCAGCTTGCCGTGGGCCTCATGGCAGCCCTCGTTCTGGGAAAGATCGTCTCCACTTCCTTCACCATCAGCTCGGGCGGCAGCGGCGGCGTATTCGCCCCATCCCTTTTTATCGGGTCCATGCTGGGCGGTTCCTATGGAACGTTATGCGGGAGAGTATTCCCCCACATTGTGACGGAACCGGCCGCCTTTGTCCTCGTGGGGATGGGGGGATTTTTTGCCGGGGTGGCGAAGACGCCTATTGCGGCCCTCATCATGGTGGCTGAAATGACGGGAGGGTACAGCCTGATCCTTCCCATGATGGTTGTCTCCGCCCTTTCGTACCTTCTCCTCGGCAGGACCTCCCTTTATGAAAAGCAGGTGCCCACACGGGTCGATTCTCCTGCCCATATCGGGGACTATTCCGTGGACATTATGGACCGCCTCTTCGTCAAGGATGCCCTCGTGAAGGGAAGAAAGGTCGAAACCATACCGGAAGGCATGAGCTTCGAGAATATGCTGCAATTCATGGTCGACTCGATTCAGCAGGACTTTCCCGTGGTGGACGGCTCGGGAAGGCTGACGGGCATCCTCTCCATGACGGACCTCCGCGAGGCGATGGCGGACCCCGCCCTCCACAGGCTCCTGGTGGCCAAGGACATTGCCGTGGGCGGCGTCGAGGCGGTTACTCCGGAGGATTCACTCAACACCGCGCTGAAGCTTATGGCGGATGCGGATGTCCGGGAGTTGCCGGTAGTGAGCCCGGATGACCGGGGGAGGATCGTCTCCGTCATCAGCAGGAAGGATATCACCCGGACATACCACGAAGAGATGGAACGGGTAAAAGGGACCGGGCCCGCATTACGCTCTTAACCACCGCGAAAGGCCGGCCCCGGGACAGAAAAGGCCGGTTGTTATTGGTTGGCAGGGCGTACCGGCCTTAACCGGTAGCCTCCTCGCGGCTCCTATCCGGCGAAGCGGGCGCCCATGGCAAAGGCTTTTTCGCAATCCAGGGGGAAGACTTCGGCCCGCCTTTTTGCCTTCTTCGCGGGGTCGAAGCGCGGGGCGTATACCTTCGAGTAGTCCTCGAACTGATAGGTGTCGTAGCTCATGAGCGATTCCGACTGGCCGAACACGGTCTTCAGCACCATCTCGTTGAGTTCGAAGTGGTGATGGAAACCCCGCTCCTTTGCCATTTCCTCCGTGGCGCCCAGGGTGTAAATGAAGCCCGTGGGGATCTTCTTCGGGAAGATGGAGGCGGGCGGGTCGGTATAGGTATTGAAAGGGAAGAACAGGCGCTCCATGAAGGACCTCATTTCCCCCGTGACGGTCCCGTAATAGACGGGAGAGCCCAGGATCATGGCGTCTGCCTGTGCGATCTTTTCCAGAAGCGGGGTAAGCCCGTCTTTGATCGCACACCTGCCATAGCTCGGACCGTCTATGGTCTTGCACGCAAAGCAGCTTATGCATCCCTTGAAATTGAGATCGTAGAGGTGCGCGATCTCCGTCTCCGCTCCCCGTGACCCGGCCCCTTCCAGGGCTTTCCCGAGGAGTGTCGCCGTGTTCCATTTTTTTCTCGGACTTCCGTTGATGGCAATTACCTTCATGTTGTGTCCTCCCTCGTCTTTTCTTTAGTGCAGCACGGATTGAGGCAAGGGGCAACTGCAGGGGGGTGAACCGCTCTTGTCCTCGCATCGCGCCGGGGAACCGTGCCTTGCCCGTTAAGGTGCCGCGTCAGGAATTCAACAGAAACCCCCACTGCATGTCGGGGTCTTTGGACGCACCCCCTGGTGGTTTTTGCGCTTTTCGGCAAAAGATTACCATGTCGTTGAAATAACATAATCATTCCCTGCCGCCGGTGAGATGCGGAAAGACCCGGTGACCGCTCAAGGGGCCGCCGGGTCTTTCCGCCGGTCACTTCATTGCGGCCTTGACGCGCCCGGGGGTGATGGGCAGGTCCCTCACCCTTGCCCCCACGGCCCTCGCTATGGCGTTGGCTATGGCGGGGGCCACTATGGTGGTGGCGGGCTCGCCGGAGCCTACCGGATAATCGGTACTCGGAACGAGGTACACCTCGATCTCGGGTACCTCCGCCATATGGAGCGGATTGTACCCGACGAAATCCTTCTGGACCACCGCGCCTTTCGAAACGGAGCCGGCATCTTTCACGGCGAGGCTGAGGCCCCACAGCAGGCCCCCATGCATCTGTGCCATGACGCCGTCGGGGTTCACCACAGTGCCCACGTCGGCGGCCAGGGTGAGCTTGTTGACGCGAAAGGCTCCTGTGTCGGGGGTTACCGTTACTTCGGCGACGCAGGCTATCCACGTGGGCATGGCCCGTTCCTGGCCGAAGTCGCAGGCGATCCCCAGGGCGGTGTTTTCAGGAAGGATCTTCATATCCCAGCCTGAACGCTCCGCGGCCTCCTTCAGTACCCGGGCGAGCCTGAACGCGCCTCCTGCCGCGTTCGGCGGACCTCCCGCCTGTTTTCCCTTTCCGTCGAGCATCCTGAGCCGGAACTCCACGGGGTCGAGGCCCGCCAGTCCCGCGAGTTCATCCATGAAGCTCTCCACCGCAAAGGATGTGAACCCGGGACCGACGGAGCGCAGATATCCGGGAGGGACCACCTTTTGGGCGAGGTCGTGCATGATGGCCCGGACATGGTGGTGGGGGACGCTGTACCAGAAGTCCGCTCCTGCCACTGCGAAACTGTCCACCTTCCCCGCCTCGTCGGCTGTGGGAGCAAGAAAAGCGGGAAGGAGCCGCGCAGTGGGCCAGCCCGCCACCACGTCGTGGATCACCGCCTTGAGACGGCCGTTCTTATCAAGGGCCCCGCGCATCACCTGGAGGGTCGGAGAGCGGGGCACGTCGAATTGCATATCCTGCTCGCGGCTGTATATGACCTTGACGGGCCTTCCCAGGGCTTTCGCGGCGAGAACGGCGACGACCGCGTAATCCACATCGAGGCGGCGGCCGAAGCCTCCCCCGAGATATCGTTGGTGAAGGACCACCCGGGACGGATCGACGCCGAGGGCCCGGGACGCGAGGGCCACGGCGGTTGTCTGGTTCTGGCATCCCCCCCACACGTGCCAGGTTCCGTCTCTCAGTTCGGCGGTGGCGTTCACGGGCTCCATGGGCATATGGAGGTTGAGGCTCGTAGTGTACCGGGCAGCGAGGGACCGGTCCGCCCCGGCCAGGGCCTCTTCCGCGTCTCCGTCGAGGACCCAGTTGCCGCCGGTTTCAGGGTCCTCTACGAGGGCTTCCGCGGCCCTCATGAGGTGGTCGCTGTCAACGTCCGCGTTCGGTCCCGGGTCCCACTCGACGACGAGGGCTTCCGCGGCCTTTATGGCAGCGGGATAGGTCTCCGCGGCCACCACGACAAAGCCCGTCACACTCCCCGTGGGGTCGTCGAGGGCGACGGACCGGACGAACCCGGGCACTTCCTTTGCTCTATCCTCGTTGATGGTGAGGACTCCGGCCCCGTAGCGGACCGGGGGCGTGACGAGGCGGCCGTAGAGCATGCCCGGCCGGACGACGTCGATACCGTAGGGGGCAACGCCATAGGCCTTGGCGGGTATGTCGAGGGCGTCCACGTGCCGGCCCACGAGCCGGTAGTCCCGGGGCGCCTTCAAGGTGATCTTTTTCAGTTCTTCTTCGTCCGAGACGGCCGTGACCTCCCTTTGCTGAAGTATCTCCCCGTAACTGATAGAGCGCCCCGACACCTGGTCGATGACCATACTCTTCTCGGCCCTGCACCGGCCGGGGTCGGCCCCGAGGATTGCCGCCCCTGCGTTCACCAGGGCGATACGCCCGGAAGCCCCGGCCCGGCTCAACTGGTCGAAGGTCCAGTTGACGCTCCAACTGCCTCCCGTGATCATGAGGCCCCATTTCGGGTCGGAATCCACATGGCGGACGCGCACGTCCTCCCAGCGCACATCGAGTTCCTCGGCAAGGGCCTGGGCAAGGGCGGTGCCCACGTGCTGGCCCATCTCCGCCTTGCTCACATGTACCGTGGCGACCCCTGAGGGGTCCATTTCAAACCAGAGCGTGCGAAGCCGATTGCCCTTGGGCATCCCCTCCCGGCCGGGAGGGACCTCGTCAAAGAAGACAGGACCGGGGACTCCGGCACTAAGGGTCCCGGGGGCGCCTTCTTCGGCGGGTTTCCCTTCACGCATCTCCGCGGCCGCGCCTTTTATGGCGGCCTTTACCCTGTCGTAGGTCATGCAGCGGCAGATAATGGAGTTCATGTTCTTCACGATATCGGCGTCCGTTGGGTCCGGGTTCTTTGCAAGAAGGGCCGCGGCCTGCATGATCGAGCCCGGCTGGCAATAGCCGCACTGGGGGACCTGGGCCATGACCCAGTACTTCTTGAGCGGGTGCCGGCCGCCCTCACCCAGACCTTCGATGGTAACGATCTGCGAGCCCTCCACCGATGCGAGGGAGCGGGTGCATGAGCGGACGGCATTGCCGTTTACATGAACCGTACAGGCCCCGCATTGGCCGGCCCCGCAGCCGAATTTTGTTCCTGTGAGGGCAAGGTGATCCCGGATAACCCACAGGAGGGGCGTGTCACCGGGAAGGTCGACGGAGATGGTCCTGCCGTTGATAGTTAAAGTGGTCATTGGCTGCCTCCTCGTTTTGTAAGGGCTTTTCACGCGTTTCGAACAGGGGTCGCCCTTATCCTAATGATAAGGTGGGAATGGTCCGTTGTCAAAACGGGGACCTGTTTTCAAAAGGGAACCGTGGAAAGCGAACCCGTGCGGTTCAGAAGGACGGGAAGGTCAGGAAGGGCCGGGCTCCTGTGTACAAGTCCGTCCCATAATGTTAGAATCGGAGCGGGCGCGGAACGGGTCTTGCCTTCGGGCCGGACCCGCCGCAAGCCCGGAAAGGGTGGAAATTATGGCGACGAAAGAGAAGTTCTATGTCTGGTTCGATACGGAATACTCGGGCCTCGGGATCGAGGACGCAGTCCTGCTCCAGGTGGGGGCCCTTGTCACGGACACGGATCTCAGGAGAGTTTTGCCCCCTGACCGGGATATAAGGCTCGCAATCCGGCTTCCCCGTGACGCGAAGCTGAGCCCGTGGGTTGAAGAGAACCTGCCCCGCCTCCTCGAGGAGTGCCGGTCCGCCGGGGCCGCGGAAGTTGCCGACGCGGACGAAGGGTTGGCAGCGTACGTCGACTCCGTGGTGGGCCCGCCCGCGGAGCGTGAAAGCGACAGGCCCGTGCTCGCGGGAAACAGCGTGCACATCGACTGGTGGCTCGTTCGCCGGTTCCTGCCGCGCTTTCTCTCCCGCATCAATTACCGGCTCCTGGACGTGTCGGGCCTCAAACTCGAATGGATGAACCTCTTCCCCGGTTCGAAGTTTGAAAAGGAAATGCCGGACATGGTGCAGAGGTACTTTCCCGAGGCGGTCCTGCCCGGGTCGGAGGCCCGCCATGACGCATATTATGACGTGCAGGCCTCTATCGCCGAACTCGCCTTCTACCGGAGGCACCTTTTCCAGCAGTTCTAGGGCCTGGGTCACAAAATGCATTCCGGAATCCTTTTTCCATTGACAGGCAGCAGGAAAAGGAGCCCTTTCCCTCATCCTGGTCGCAGTATTTGCGCTCTCCCTTGTCACTGTTGAGCTGCATCGGAGCAGCGACCGGCCGTGGTTCAAGTACCCCGGCTTTCTGGAAGCAGATTCGGAAACCGCGGTAACCGACGGTTACAGGGTTACCGTAGAAGTAAGCGGGGTGACTCATCGGAGCTTCCTCCCCGCCGCCACGCCGTTATTAGGCCGCACCACGCTTCTCCTCAATGTGTACCGGGCGCCGCCCTCTCTAAAAGCCTAACCCAAAGCTTACTGTTCAGCACTATCCAACCAACCCGCGCGCTATAGTTGCCGCAGGTCCGGTCGGAGCACCACGGGAAACCACTTTACTGAGAGGTGACACATGCAGCGTCCGGTATGGAGCCTGTGCGCAGGGCTTCTATTTATGAACTTAATGACTGCTGTCTCGTTCGCGGGACAGCCTTTGACATGGCAGGAGGTGCGGGACAAGTTCCTGAGTGCCAACCCGAGTTTGCAGGCGGCGCGGATCGGCGTCGAAGAATCCCGGGCCCAGGAAATCACCGCATACCTCCGTCCGAACCCGAACCTCACCGCATCGATGGACTACATGCATCCTTTTCGCTCCTACGGCTCCGTTCAGGATGCCCAGCCGTCCGTCATGCTCTCCTACCTCTTTGAACGTATGAACAAGAGGGAGCTCAGGAAGGAAAGCGCCGAGAAGGGGACGGCCGTGGCCCTTGCCCAGGCGGCGGACCTTGAGAGAAACCTCCTCTTCAACCTGAGGGGCGCCTTCATCCAGGTTCTTCAGCACAGGGCGATCCTCGCATTGGCCCGGGAAAACCCTACCTATTCTCGATTTGAGCAAAATCCCTGCGAACCTCCTTTCCCTTGGGGCCCTTGACTTCGGTATGGTGGTGGACGGGGCGGTGGTCATGGTGGAAAACATAATCCGCCACCTGAGCATGAAAGAGTCGGCTGCTTCCGTGCCGGACAGGATCAGGGCCGCCGCGCACGAGGTGCAGAGGCCCGTCTTCTATGCCATCGCCATTATCATCAGCGGCTACTTCCCTGTCTTCACCCTCCAGCGCGTGGAGGGGCGCCTGTTTCGACCCATGGCGTGGACCGTGGGGTTTGCCCTGCTCGGGGCCATGATATTCTCCATAACCATCGCGCCGGTCTTGATCAGCTTCCTGTTTCGCAAGGAGACCCGGGAGTGGCACAATCCGGTGGTCATTTGGCTCACGAAGCACTACAGGCAAGGCCTGACCTGGTCCATCCACCATCGCTGGGCCATGCTCGGCATGGCGGTATTGAGCCTTTGCGGGAGCGTCTTTCTCGCCATGAGCGGGTTGATCGGATCGGAATTCCTGCCCCATCTGGACGAAGGGTCCATCTGGGTGCGGGGCACCCTCGCACCGAGCGCGGGACCGAGCGAGAGCGTCCGGGTGGCGAATCAGGCCCGGGTGGTGCTTGCCTCCTTTCCGGAGTGCTTTCTCGCGACCAGCCAGGTGGGACGGCCCGACGACGGGCTCGACACCACAGGGTTTTCCAATACGGAGTACTGTGTGCCCCTCAAGCCCAAGAACCAGTGGCGGCCCGTCTTTCACCAGAACAAGGAAGCCCTCATCGCCGCCATGAACCGGGAGCTCAAGAAGATCCCGGGGGTGAGCTGGAACTTTTCCCAGCCCATTGCCGACAACATGGAAGAGGCCATGAGCGGGGTCAAGGGGCAGCTTGCCACGAAGATTTATGGCGACGACTTGAAGATCCTCGAGGCCAAGGCAGAGGAGATAGCGGGCCTCGTAAGGCACATCCGGGGTATCCAGGACCTCGGGATCTTCCGCGTCATAGGCCAGCCCAACCTGAATTTCGTGGTTGACCCCGCTCAAGCGGCCCGCTACCAGATAAACGTGACCGATGTGCAGGACGCCATCCAGACCGCCGTGGGGGGCAATGCCCTTACCCAGGTCCTGAAAGGTGAGCAGCGCTACGACCTCGTCATGCGTTATCTCCCCAACTACCGTGATACGAAGGAGGTTATCGAGAAGGTGCGCCTTCTCGCACCATCGGGGGGAGCGGGTCTCGCCGGCCCAGCTCTGCACGGTGGAGACCCGGGACGGCGCGGCCCGGATCTACCGCGAAGGAAACCAGCGCTACATTGCGGTCAAATACAGCGTGCGGGGACGCGACCTCGGGAGCACCGTGGAGGAGGCCATCGAAAAGGTAGACAGGCAGGTGAAGCTGCCCCAGGGGTATTCCGTGAAGTGGGAGGGGGAATACGAGAGCCAGAGGCGCGCGAGCGCGCGGTTGGCCGTCATAGTGCCTTTGACGATCTTTCTCATTTTCATGATCATTTACGCTGCTTTCAGTTCCGTCAAGTGGGCCTGCCTGAACCTGGTGACCGTGGCCATGGCCCCTATGGGGGGCCTTCTCGCGCTGCTCGTGACGGGAACATACTTCAGCGTTTCCTCGGGGGTGGGGTTCCCGGCCCTTTTCGGGGTATCGGTTCAGATAGGCGTGGTTATGGTGGAGTGTATCAATCACCTCCGGGTGAGGGGATATTCGATCACCGAGGCTGCCATCGAAGGGGCCACGCGGCGACTGAGACCGATCATGATGACCATGCTCGTGGCGACCCTGGGACTTCTGCCCGCGGCCATGTCCCATGCCATCGGGTCCGATTCCCAGAGGCCCTTTGCCATAGTGATCGTGGGAGGGTTGATCACCGACCTTGTTTTGAGTGTCTTTCTGCTCCCCACCCTCTATGTCTGGTGGGCGCGGCCTACGGACCGCTTGCCGAGGGCCGAGGAGACCATGGAAATCGAACTGCCGGGGCAGCAGGATGCGTGACACAGGGAGGCGCGGCATTTGCGGCAGCGGAGTTCTTGTCCTCCTCCTCGTCCTTGCGGCGGCCTTGCTCTTTTCGGGTTGGTCGTCCGGCCATGAGAAGGGAAATGTGAAGGGGTTTCCCCTTCCCGGAGGCGACCTCGTTTCGGGCGTCCCCTCCGGCGCGCTCCCGCCCGCGACAGGCGGGGCGGAGGAGCCTGCCTGGGAGGCGTTCGAGGCGGCAGAGACAAAAGCGGAACGGCTTGAAGGGGACCGGGCAGGGGCGCTTCTGGCCTTCAACAAGACGATCGGGATCGTCCTCGCCATGGCGGCGCTTACGTGCATATTGTACCTGCTCCAAAAGAAGTAGGGCATCCGGGCCCCGGGGCCCCATGCCCGCCTCGAACCGGAAGGGGTTCCCATGAGGCGGGGTACGGGCGCTTTGACCGGGAGGTTGAAAGGATATATTGTAGGATAAGGGTCCCGGTTCTTGCCGCATATCCGGTCTTTTTCCCGGAGGTCCGATGGGGCACAAACTTTATTGAACACAGGAGGTGTTTGTGGACGTGGTAAAGGAAGAATTTCAGGATGGGGTGTACGCTATTACCCTTAACAGGCCCGAAAAACGGAACGCCATGGATTTGGAGCTCCTCAACGCTTTTTGCCATGCCCTCAGGAACGCCCAGGAAAGGAAGGCCTCTGTCGTGGTTATCCGCGGGTCGGGACACTCTTTTTCCGCCGGCGGCGACCTCGGGGAGGTCGGGCGGAGTCCCGGACGGATCGATTCCATGGCGGACGCGCTTCACAGGGGCATAAAACTCATACGGAAGATGGACGCCATTGTGATCGCCGTCATCGAAGGGCTCGCGGCAGGGGCGGGGGTAGGCCTCGCCATGGCCTGTGACCTCTCGGTGGCCGAACGGAAGGCGGTGATGAACGTGGGATACCGGAGGATAGGACTCACCCCCGAGGCCGGGGGCAGCTTCTTCCTTCCCCGCATTGTAGGTGCGAAGAAATTCAACGAATTCTACCTCTTTTCCCGGAATATCGACATGAAGGAGGCGGAGGAACGGGGTCTCGTGAATTTTGTGTGGGACGAGGCGGAACTCGAGGGCAACCTCCGGAACATGATTGCGGAACTCACGGCCCTCCCCATGGAGACGGTCCCCCAGTTCAAGCACCTCGTCAATACCTCCATCTATGGGGGCCTCGACCTTCACCTCGACAGGGAAAGGTTCTCGGTTTCGCAACTGGGAAACAAGGAACAGTTCAGGACACGCCTCGACAAGAGGTTGAGAGAGAAGTAGGAAAGCCGCGCACCCGTCGGACAGGCGTCGGGAAACCCGTCCCGGCGCCCCCGGAGAGAAAGAAGGATCACCCGCCATTTTGCTTGACATCTGCATTAGTTGGAATATACAATAGTTGTGTAATACACACTACACGTCCGGGGGATGTGATCTATGGATCTCACACTGATACGAAATTTCCGCGGGAAACTGAGGCAACTGGAAAGAGAGATCGGCTGGCAATTGAAGGCCGACACGGAATGTTGCGGGGTCACCCTCGCCCAGTGCCACATCATCCTGGAGCTGGGTAATACGGGCGGGGCCTCGGTAGTCGACCTTTCCGCCATCCTCGGCCTGGATACGAGCACCCTGAGCAGGCACATAAACGGGATGGTGAACGCGGGTCTCGCAAACAGGGTCTCGAACCCGAAGGACCGCCGCTATGTCTCCATTACCCTCACGGAGCAGGGCGAGAAGGTCTACCGTTCCATCGAGGATATATGCAATGAGAAGTACGGAAAGATATTCGAGCGCATAGCCGGGGAAAAACACGAACAGGTCCTGGAAGGATTCAACCTGCTCGTTGATGCCATTACGGCCGCGCGAATCGACGAGGAAGCGGGGTGCGGCTGCTCCGGATCGTGTTTCCCGGACAAAGATGTGGAGGTGAGTTCCTGATGTCAACAAAAGAATCGAATACGTGTTCAGGCGGAGAGCCCGTCACCATCGTCGGTCCGGCCTGCTGCGGCGCCCCGGCCCCGGCTCCCAAGGCGTCGTCCTGCTGCGGCCCGGTGGACCTTGTGTCCATCGACCTGGCGCCGCCGCCGGCGCCCTACCCGGATGGGGCGTACTGGATCAAGGGCTCCATCAAGACCGCGTCGGGAGAGATCCCGAGGGTCGGAACCTCCCTGGTGTTCCGCGATACCCTTGGCTCCTGGAAGGCCCGCTGGGGCATCAACCGCATGAACTACCGGATCCTGCCGGGGCTCTATGGCGTGGGGGACCCGGACGCCGGCGCCCCGGTGTTTGTCACCGCCAATTACAAGATGACCTTTGACCGGTTGAGGAAGGAACTGACGGGCATGGACGCATGGATCCTCGTCCTCGACACAAAAGGGATCAATGTATGGTGCGCCGCGGGCAAAGGGACCTTCGGCACCGCCGAACTCGTGAGGAGAATAACGGTTTCGGGGCTTTCCAGGGTAGTGACCCACCGCACCGTAATCCTTCCCCAACTCGGGGCTCCGGGCGTGTCGGCCCACGAGGTGAGAAAACTCTCGGGTTTCAACGTGGTCTACGGACCGGTGCGGGCGAGGGACATAAAGGCCTTCCTCCGGGCGGGTATGAAGGCCACGAAGGAAATGAGGACCGTTGAATTCGGGTTCGCCGACCGGCTCTGCCTCACCCCCATCGAGCTGGTGGGCATCGTGAAGCCCCTCGCCGCCATGGCGGCGGCCCTTCTCGTCGTCCGCCTGACAGGGCTCATGCACATCACCTTTTCCGACCTCTATCCTTTTATCGGCGCGATTCTGATCGGCGCGGTGGTTGCCCCGGCGCTCCTGCCGTGGATACCGGGGCGGGCCTTTGCCTTCAAGGGATGGCTTACGGGCTTCATCTGGACCGTGGCAATACTTTATCTCAAGGGGACGTCTTTTCAGGTCCGGGGGTTGCTCGATGCCCTCGCCCTTCTCCTTCTTCTGCCTGCCATATCGGCCTACCTCGCACTGAATTTTACGGGGGCGTCAACCTACACGTCCCTCTCCGGGGTAAAGAGAGAGATGCGTTTTGCCGTGCCGGCCATTGTCGTCTCCGCGGCGGCGGGCATCGGGGCGTGGCTGGCCGCCTTCATCGTATAGAAGCTACAGGGAGGATATGAGATGAAACACCAGTATCTTGAAAACGTGGTTACCCTTCACATGGACGAAGAAAAATGCACGGGCTGCGGGGTATGCCTCACCGTGTGCCCCCACGGGGTGTTCGCGCCCGCGGGGAAAAAGGTGCGCATCGTGGACAGGAACGCGTGTATGGAATGCGGGGCCTGTGCGGGCAACTGCGCCTTCGAGGCGGTTACCGTCGATGCGGGCGTGGGATGCGCCTCCGCCCTCATCAAGGCGAGCCTCACGGGCGGTGAGCCCACCTGCGGCTGCAGCGAAGGAGGGTGCTGCTGACAGGCGGCCTCCCGATAGCGTAGTCCCCTCCGACCCGCGCCCGGAAAGGGCGTGTTGACGCGGACAGCGCGGTGTGGTAATAAAGAAATCGGCGTTTCTCCGGAAGTTGTGTGCGGGGGAAACGCGGCCGACGGTGCGTCGCGGGAGGAACAATGGGCAGGCTTTCACACAAGATAGCATTAATCACGGGTGCGGCGAGAGGGATAGGCAAGGCTACGGCCGAGCGCTTCCACGAGGAAGGCGCGACGGTCATCGTGACGGATATCAATGATGAAGACGGCGCGGCAACGGCCCGGGAGTTGGGCGAGGCCGCGGAGTACCGCCACCTCGACGTAAGCCGGGAAGAGGACTGGGCCACTACCTTTCAGATGCTCTCGGAGAAGTACGGCCGCCTCGACATCCTGGTCAACAATGCGGGCATCGACGGATATATCCAGACCAACGGGCCCCACGACCCGGAAAACCTCGATATGGAAAGCTGGCGTCACGTGCATTCGGTGAATGCCGATGGCGTGGCCCTGGGCTGCAAGTACGCGATACGGCTCATGAAAAAACACAATTACGGGAGTATCGTGAATATCTCCTCCCGGGCGGGTATCGTGGGTATCCCCGGCGCGTCCGCCTATGCGGCGAGCAAGGCTGCCGTGAGAAACCACACCAAGACCGTGGCCCTTTACTGCGGCAGGAACGGGTACAATATCCGATGCAACTCCATTCATCCCGGCGCCATCCTCACGAAGATGTGGGACCCCATGCTCGGGCAGGGAGCGCGACGGGAACGGATAATGGGGAACATGTGCGCCCAGATCCCCTTGGGCCATATGGGCGTCCCCCGCGATGTGGCGAATGCGGCCCTTTATCTTGCCTCCGATGAATCGGCCTACGTGACCGGCATAGAACTGAATATCGACGGCGGAATACTCGCAGGGAGCGCGGCCACGCCCACGGGCGCGGTTGAAGGCCCTGACGGCGGCAGAGGCTGACCGGCTCACGCCGTTTCCACTTGATTTCATTGACTCCTTCAGGTGCTCCCCAAGGTCGCGCCCCATCCCGCAAGGCCCCACCTCCTCCTGAATATCTTGACAGAAAAAGCTGTTTTGAGTAGAGTGAAACAACATGGCTATGGGAAAAATAAGCGTTTTTCTTCTTTCAGTGCTTGTGCTCCTATGCGCGGGGTGTGCCAACAAGGCCCCTGCCATAAGGAATTCGGCTTCCGGACCGGTGCGAGGTTTCGTGGAGAAGGGCATCGAGGTATACCGGGGCATCCCCTACGCGGAGCCCCCGGTGGGAGAAAACCGCTGGAGAAGCCCCGCGCCCGTGAAGCCGTGGAAAGACACCCTTCTTTGCACCGAGTACCAATCATCCTGTCCCCAGCCCTCGGTCTCGGAGCTTGAGGGAGGGGGCGACGCGGGCAGGACATCGGAGGACTGCCTCTATCTGAATATCTGGTCCCCTGTGAAGAGACCGGCCCAGGGGCTGCCCGTCATGGTCTGGATTCACGGAGGCGCATTCGCGCTGGGATCAGGCTCCATGGCAGGGTATTCGGGTCTGAACCTTGCGGAAAAGGGCGTGGTGGTGGTGACCATCAACTATCGCCTCGGTCCCTTCGGCTTCCTCGCCCATCCCGCCCTGAACAGAGAATCCCGTAGCGGCGTCTCGGGCAATTACGGGCTTCAGGACCAGATCGAGGCCTTGAGATGGATACAGAAGAACATAGCGGTCTTCGGCGGAGACCCCCTCAAGGTGACGGTCTTCGGCGAATCTGCAGGCGCCCTCTCAGTGGGTTACCTCCTTCTTGCCCCTGATGCGCGCGGTCTTTTCCATCGCGCAATCATGCAGAGCGGTTCGCCCCTGTCTCAGGCCTATGTCATGCCCGGCGCGAATGGAACCTTTGCCCAGGCCCTCGATACAGGGAAGAAGCTGTCCCGGAACCTCGGGTGCGACGGGGAAGGGGACGAAGCAGCAGCCATGCGGCGAAAGACGACGGAAGAAGTCATGGCCGCTGCCGACACAAACCTCAACTTCATCTTTAAGAGTGAAGACGGCCTGCTTTTTGCCCCGGTTTTCGACGGCGTGTTCCTTCCCGTCAGGCCGGAAGACGCCCTCCGGGAGGGCCGGCTTCATAAGGTACCCGTTATTGTGGGCACCAACAGGGACGAAGCGTCCGTTTTCATAGAGGACCTTACCCCCTCGGTTTACAGGGAGTGGATCACGAAGATGTTCGGGACCCGCTCAAAGGACATATTCGCCCTGACAGAAGGGAAGTACGAGTCGGATGAGAAGGCGGCGTACGGGAAATTCCTCACGGTTCTCTGGTTTACCGAGCCCGCGCGCGCTATGGCGAGGTCCATGGCGCGGACCGGGGCGAAGACTTACCTCTACTCTTTCACCCGTGTCCCGGACAATTCCCTGGTGAGCGAGTTGGGCGCGTTTCACGGCCAGGAGATCGAGTTCGTGTTCGGCAACCTGGGGACCATTCTCGCGACCAGGAAAGACGGGGTCCTGTCAGGGAAGATGATGGATTACTGGGTGACCTTCGCCGCTACGGGCGACCCCAACGGGCCGGGGTCTTTTAACTGGCCACCCTACGATGAAGAGACGGACCGGAATATCGAATTCGGCGACACCCTTGGGGTGGGCGTCGGTTTGGACAAGTTTATGTGCGATCTTGTGGAGAAGGTGCGGTGGGGCAGGTAGGCCGCCGGATTTCACGGGATCGGACCCGCGGGGCCGGAAGGGGACGAAAGCGTATCAGCCCGAGGTGCGGGCATACGGGTGGCTTCGACGGCAATGCTCATGGAAGGGGCGACTCAAGCCCCTAAAGGAGGGTCACTATGAGACTATTATGTCTTGGCGCGGGAGCAGTAGGCACACGGGCGGCGGAAATCGCCGCGAGTTTCGATGAAGTCGAAAGTTTGACCATTGCCGACATCAATGAAGAAGCGGCCCTGAGGGCGGTCGAAGGGTGCCGAGCGAAGGCGTCGGCCCGGGTGGTCAGCGCCGAAGACCGGGCGAGCCTTGTTGCCCTCATGAAGGAGCATGACGCGGTGCTGAACTGCATCGGTCCCTTCTTCCGTTTCGGCGTGTCCGTACTTACCTCGGCCATAGAGGCGGGATGCCACTATTTCGATACCTGTGACGACCCGGAACCGATTCGGGACATGCTGAACATGGGCCGCGAGGCGGAAGGGGCGGGCATTACGGCCATAGTCGGCCTGGGCGCGAGTCCGGGCATTACGAACATGCTCGGCGCGAGGATACACTCATTGCTCACAAAGACGACGGAGCTTCACGCGGCCTGGAATATAGAGGAAGAGTCGGCCACCGACGGGTCCGACAAGCTACAATACTCGGCGGCCATCGTTCACTGGATGAAGGAGTGTTCCGGCACGATCCTCGAACAGAAGGCGGGAAAGCTTCAACCGGTAAAACCTCTGCAGGCGGTGATGCTCCATTACCCCGGAAGGGGCAGGAGAAAGGTCTGGACCGTGGGGCACCCCGAGCCCGTTTCTTTTGCGTGGTCTTACCCGGAGATCAAGGGGTCGTCGTGCTACATGGTCATGCCTGCTTCGGTCGAAGACCACTTCGAGGGCCTGTCCCGTCAGATTGACGCAGGCAAGCTGACCATCGAAGACGCGGCGCACCAACTGGTGGGATGGTGGCAGCATCAACCCCTCCTCGATCGCGTCATAGCAGGAATTTTTCATTTCTTCGAACGGCCTCGTCTCCCCATGCTCTTTGCCATAGGCCGGGGGCAGGTGGAGGGGAAGAAGACGATCCTTGCCGCCCGCCTGAAATCCCTGCCCGAGGGCGTGGACCGGGCTACGGCGATCCCCCTTGCCATCGGGCTCCATCAGTTCGCTCAGGGGAAGATAGAGAAGAAGGGGGTTTTGACCCCGGAAACCGCCCTGGACGGCGATGCGTTCTTTGCGGAACTCGCGCCCTATTGCACCAGTCCGGAACGGCGGTCCCCGGAAGATCTGGTAGAGATTGCCGTGGAGGGGGCATAGGGGCATGGCGATCGAGAAGAACTGGAAGTATTACACGGGCCTCTCATTCCTCATATATAGCTTTATCCCTATTTGCACGGCGGAACTGGTGTTTTTCCTGCCCGTTTCAAAGGCGTCGGCGGTATCGTTCATCGTTGTGTACCTCGCCTCAGGGGAGGTGACCTTCCTGGTCGGGGTGGCCCTTCTGGGCAAACCCTTTGTGACGGCCTTCAAGGCGAGGATAAAGGCCTTCTTCTTCCCCCGGCGGGAAGTCACACCTCCAAAGCCCGTCAGCAGGGCCCGGCACCGGACAGGGGTCATCCTTTTCCTGATCAGTTTTATCCCCTATCCCGCGGCGGAGGTCATTCTGTTCATGGCCGACCCCGTGCGCCTCAACCCGAGGATACTCCTCCTTCTCCTCCTTTTCGGGGACGCGGTCTTCATCGCGAGCCTCTTCGTCCTGGGCGGCGAGTTCTGGGAGCGCCTGAAGAAGCTCTTCGAATGGCAGGGCAAGGCGGAACCAACCTCGCCCTGAATGAGGCCTTTCCGGTTGTCGTGCGTTTTGTTCAATTCCGTGGTGGAAGGCGACCCGCAAACCCTTGGGGTTACTACAGCACCTCTTTTGGTATGGCTCAAGGAAGTGGAGCCGGAAAACGCCCAGTCGATGGACATCATATTATTTTTTGGCCATGGTGCGTTATACGCAAGGATAAGCTGCCGGGCCTGCGGGGTCGGCTCTGGTCGCTTTGCGGGACGGTTGTTGCCTGCCTCTATTCTTCCCTTTCCATCTTGATTGCGCCCTTGGGACAGGCGGCGGCGCAGATGCCGCAACCCTTGCAATAATCCAGGTCGATCTTCACCTTTCCCGTGGTGTCGTCGCGGGTGATGCAGAGGTCGGGGCAGAGGAGGGCGCATATGTCGCAGCTATCGCAGGTGCGGGCGCTCAAGCACCGGGCGGCTTCCCACACGGCTTCTTCCGGGGTGAGGCCGAGGTCCACGGGGGAGAAGGTTCCCTTCCGCTTCCTGAGGGGGAGTTCCCGTCTCTTGTGCCTGTTTACCACGTTTTTTTCGCATTCCCGGGTCATTTCTTCCTTTCCTCTAGCTCTTGCCGCCGGACGAGAGATACCGGTCAATGGAGACGGCGGCCTTTTTGCCGTCCGCCACGGCGTTGATCGCCATTCTCGGGCCGGTGATGATGTCCCCTCCCGCGAACACGCCGGGTAGGGTTGTTTCAAGGGTCCCGGGGTCGGTCTTTACCCATCCGCCCTCCGACAGTTGAAGGCCGTCGAGGTCTTTCAGGAATGCGACCTCTGGCGACTGGCCTATTGCGACGATCACCATGTCCGCGGCAAATATCCTTGTTGCATTTTCCTTGAAAGTGGGGCTGAAGCGACCTTCCCTGTCGAAGACCGACGTGCATCGCGCGAATTCGATGCCCGTGACCTTGCCGTTTCCCATAATGATGCGCTTCGGCCCGAGGGAAGCATTGACCCTTATCCCTTCTTCCCGGGCCTGCTCCCGCTCCCACGCGCCCGCGGGCATGTGGTGGCGCTTTTCGAGGCAGACCATGCGCACTTCCCGCGCACCGAGCCTTTTCGCGGTGAGGGCCGCGTCAACGGCCACATTGCCTCCTCCTATGACGAGGGTCCTTTCCCCGGCCTCGGGCGGTTCGCTGCTATTGGCTTGCCTCAGGAAGGCGACGCCCGTTACGACCCCTTGAGCGTCCTCGCCGGGGATACCGAGTCTGGTTCCCTCTTCCGCCCCGCACCCGACGAAGACCGCGTCAAAGGCAGCGTAAATCTCTTTCATCGTGATATCTTCGCCCACCTTTGTGTTGAACCTGAATTCGACCCCTGCCTTCGCGACAAGGGAGGACTCTCTTTCGAGCACGTCCCTGGGGAGGCGGTACGGGGGAACGCCATAATAGAGCATTCCTCCCAGCGTGCTCCGGGCCTCGAAGAGGGTCACCGCGTAGCCCATCCTCCTGAGGTCGAGGGAGCAGGTCATGCCGGCCGGTCCTCCTCCTATGACGGCCACCTTTTTGCCTTTGTCCTTCCCTATGACAGGGGCGGGCATCTCCCGTCTCCCCACCTCGTAGTCCGCCACGAACCTCTTGAGGGCGCAGAGGGATACGGGTTCGTCGAGCCTTTGCCTCAGGCAGGCCCCTTCGCAGGGGTGGTGGCAGATCCGGCCTATGATGCCGGGGAAGGGCAAGTCTTCCCTGATTACGTCAAGGGCTTCGAGGAACCTTCCCTGCGAGATGAGGCGCGCGTATTCCCTTGTCTCCATGCCCACGGGGCAGGCGTTCCGGCAAGGGGGAAGGGCGGTCTTCTTTTCCTCACGGAGGGGCGTCGCATCTTCGCGGTAAAGGGCGCCGCGAAGGCTCTTCGTTTCCTTCCGGTATTCGGGGATCATTTCGGCGGGGCATCCCCGGACGCAGACGCTGCACGATTCGCAGAGGTCCGTCCCGATAACGGGTTTGTGGGTGCGGCCCTCAACCATGGGCCTGCCTCCCCAACTCCCTTCCCAGTTTGAGGGCCTTGAGGTTGAGGCTTAAAAACCGCTCAGCCACGTGCTTCTCCATTGCCCTCGTTATCGCCTCCGGGGAGACGAGGCCCGTGATTTCAAGGAGGGCGCCAAGGAGGACGATATTTGCCGTCTGCGTGCCCCCGAGGTCCTTTATGGCGCGGTCCACGGCAGGGATGCCTATCTGTCGCCTCACGGGGATGCCGGCCCGGGGTGTGACCTGGGACGTGTCGTAGAGGATGAGCCCCGTTTCCGGGTTCACCTCGGCCCACTGGGCGTCGTATGCCCCCTGGGACATGACCACAAGGATATCGGCGGTGGTAAGGTGGGGGAAGTCGATGGGGCTGTCGGAAAAGACCACCTCCGATCTGCACCCCGAACCCCGGGCCTGGGCCCCGTAGGAGTTGGACCCCGCCACGAACCTGCCCTCCACGACCCCGGCTTCCCCGAGGAGGGCCCCAAGGAGAATGACCCCCTGGCCCCCGAATCCGCTCACCCTGATCTGGGTTATGTCCGGCATGGCAGAATCTCCCCGGTTATGATCTTCCCGGCCAGTTCGTCCTCACTCATCCCTTCCGCCTCATCTTCGGGAATGCATCTCTCCATGAGAAAGCGGACCAGATCTTCGGGCCGGTCGAGGCTGTTCCTCCTCCCGTACTGGGTAGGGCAGGGGGAGAGGGCCTCTATAAAGGAAAAGCCCTTGTGGTTCAGGGATGTCTTGATGGCATTGATGAGGGAGACGGGCTGGGTCACCGAATATTTCGCCACGTAGGTGGCGCCCGCCGCGGCAACGAGGCGCGTGAGGTCGAAGGGCGGGTAGGGGTTGCCCTCGACCGTGGTGGCGGTCTTCGTGCCGAGGGGCGTGGTGGAAGCGACCTGGCCCCCGGTCATGCCGTAGATCATGTTGTTCGCGCATATGACCTTGAGGTCGATATCCCTTCTTGCCGCGTGGATAAGGTGGTTTCCCCCTATGGACGAGAGGTCGCCGTCGCCGCTTATGACCATGACCGTGAGGTCGGGATTGAAGAGCTTCGCCCCTGTGGCAAAGGCCAGGGCCCGCCCGTGAAGGGTGTGGAGCGTGTCCCCGTTGTAATGGGGGCTCGGTATCCAGGCCGCGCAGCCTATGCCCGAAACAAAGAGCATCTTGTCCATATCCATCTTCAACTCGTCGATGGCCCGGAGCACGAGGCCCATCAAGATGCCGTGGCCGCAGCCCGGGCAGAAGGGCGTCCCTTTCACGCCCGGCCGGATGTAACGTTCCATGGCCCTCGTCATGGGCATAACCTCCTCAAGCCGTCGATGATGGCGGCCGGGGGAATGACCTCCCCGTTCGTCCGGTTGAGGGAGATTACATCCGAGGAACAGAGCTTCCTCACCTCACCCGCCACCTGTCCCCGGTTCATTTCCGGGACGAGCACCTGTTTCAACGCCCCAGTTACGCTCCTCACCGTCTCTTCGGGAAAGGGCCAGAGGGTCTTGAGCCTCAGGAGGCCGACCTTGAGCCCCTCCTTTCTCAGGCGCTTCACTGCGTAGAGGCTCGTCCTCGCGGTGAAACCATAGGCAATGACCGCAGTGTCCGCGTCTTCAAGGAAATAACCCTCCGTCTCCACGATCTCATGCCTGTTTCTCAAGACCTTGTCATTGATCCGCTCCACGAGGCGGGCATGGACGTCGGGGTCGTCCGTCTTCCGGTATCCGTAAGGGTCATGGGTCGAGCCCGTCACCGCAAGGCGCTCGCCCTCGCCGAAGACGGGCATGGGGGGCACGCCGTCCTCCTCGTCCGTGCCGAAAGGGGCGCCGCCCTTCTGTTTCTTCCTGTCCCACACCTCCACCCCCGGTGCGATCCTGATGGTCTCCCTCAGGTGGCCCGTAGCCTCCTCGGAGAGGATAAAGGCAGGCACCCGGAAGCGCTCGCTCAGGTTGAAGGCCCTGATGGTGAGATCGTACATCTCCTGGGCGGACCACGGGGAAAGGGCGATTACCTGATAATCGCCGTGAGAGCCCCATTTAGCCTGCATGATGTCCCCGCTTCCGACCCTCGTGGCCTGCCCGGTGCATGGGCCGGCCCGCTGCACGTCGATGATGACGCAGGGCGTTTCCGTGAATGCCGCGTACCCGATCGCCTCCTGCATGAGGCTGAACCCCGGGCCCGAGGTGGCGGTCATGGCCTTCGCCCCTGCCCACGCAGCCCCGATCACCGCGGAGATAGACGCGATCTCGTCCTCCATCTGGATAAAGACCCCGCCCACTTCCTTAAGCCGGACGGCCATGCGCTCCATCAATTCGCTGGAAGGGGTAATAGGGTAGCCCCCGTAAAACCGGCACCCCGCCGCGAGGGCGCCTTCCGCCGCCGCCTCATTGCCCGAAAAGTAGTAAACTCCTTCGGGAAGGGTTGATTTCACAAGGCGAGCGGTCATGGCCCGCCCGTCAGGAATGCTCCCCGCAAAGGGGCATCGCGCAAAAAGGACCGCCGAAGCATCCGTTTAACCATTATATTGACCTCGCGGCATCTCATTCCATGAACTTAAGCGCCAAGAAGGCGCTACTGTATTGTATATGGTGTACGCCCCAATTTGTCAACAACCATGCCTGCCGCCGACCGGGAAGGAATTTTGTGCGGTACAAATACCGGTACATAAAAGGAAGGGGCACAGACCTCCAGGTTCTCGTGATGAAAGGAGGTATACATACTCCCATTGTCCTTTCAACGAGACGCATTTCAAACCAAAGTAGACCGGTAACGGAAGAACATCAAGAAAAGGTCTTGACACCTTACGGGTTGTTTTCTATACCGTAAACAGCATCAGGACTTTGAGTGCCGCGACCGGGCCTCCCAAGGGACCCTTCTTCGCCGCCCCAGCCACTTGCTGTCGCTTTCCTGAGGGGGAGAGCAACCACACCACTTGAGAAGGCATCACTACATCCATAGGGGAGGATATTCCTATGCCGTCCATGCTCGTCCGCTTTCGTCCCTTCGTCTGGTTCCTCATCGTCTCCTTCGTCATATCCTCGACGCCCCATATAGAGCTTGTCTTCCCCTATATGGCCCGGCTCACGGCATAGTCGCCGCCTCGGCGGGAGGCTTCACAGGAGGGGTGATCGCAGGGGCGGCAAATTCGGCGGTTTACGGGGGCCTCTACGGAGCAGCAGTAGCGGCGCCAATGGCGGGAGTTGTCGGCTTAGTGGAGTGGGCGAGGGGGGATTTTGGGGCTCATGCTCATATTGAAGTCATAGCGAGGGGACAATTATGGGATCCAAGTATTGTGTTCAGAGGGCCTTAATACGGGTAATACTGTTTCTCTTTATAGCAACCACATTTCTTTGCGGCCTCCCTGCCACTGCGATGTCCGGGGACGATGCCGGGCCGGCAATCAACAACGGTTGGTTGGGAAGGCACTTGCCTCAACTTAAGAAGCCGAGGCTTATGACCGAAGGGGACATACGAAACAAAGACGAAAGAGACACGTACCAAAAAGAAGGGTGGTCGTTCGTTTTGAAGGGAGATTTCGATAAGGACGGCTTCCCTGATTATTGCGTTTCCGGCAAGTATGATGGCCCGTATCCGGGAAAATCGATCTTTGTAGCGATCTTCACCAAGAAGAACGATGCAATTGTTCCGCGACTGCTTTATAAGCACAGCATTCCCGCGAATGTTGCCTTCCTGATGCGAGAGAAGGGAAGCAGCGTTGATATGGAACTCCCTCCTGTGGCCGGAAATTATGATATCATTTCGGTTGCATTTGCACTGTATACGGAATATGGATTTGTAATTATATGGAATGGAAAGGAGTATGTCATAATTCCCAGTGAATTGTAACCAGAGGGGGATACTTAGGGAGACTGCCCTAGTGTCACATCACACTTGTAATGTCGTATAGTATGATATAGAATCTCCTCAAGGGTTAAATTTCACCATGGGGAGGTCAGAATGATAAAATATAGGGTGGCGCTCGAAAGAGAAGAGCGAAAGGAACTTGAAGGCGTGGTGCAAAAAGGAAATCATAAAGCCCAAAAGGTGCTCAATGCGCTGGTTCTTCTCAATTGCGATCAGGGCCGGTTCCAGGACCACCCGATGAAGAACGAGGATATATCGGCAGTGTTGCGAATCAGCATGCGTAAGATAGATAGAGTAAAAAAGCGATTCGTGGAAGAAGGACTTGAGACTGCCCTTACCGGACACAAAGCAGAGCGAGTCTACGAGAAGAAGGCGGATGGCGATTTCGAGGCCCACCTCATTGCCTTGAGCTGTAGCGAACCACCAGAAGGTTTTGCGAGGTGGACCTTGCGTATGCTCGCGAACCGGGCCGTAGCGCTCAATTATATCGAGAATATCTCCTATGAAACCGTGCGTCGGGTTTTAAAAAAACGAAACAAAACCCTGGAAGCAGCAAGGATGGGTCATTCCACCGGAGGGCAATGCTGATTTCGTCGCCGCCATGGAGAACGTACTCGATGTATATAAACGCCCGTATGATAAAAGATTCCCGGTGGTCTGTATGGATGAAACCCCAAGACAACTGATCAAAGAAACGCGTACCCCGATTCCCCGCGCTCCGGGACGGCTCGAGCGTCACGACTACGAATACGAGCGATGTGGCGTCTGTACCGTATTTATGGCCAACGAACCATTGGCGGGCACGCGCCTGACCAAGGTATCGGAAAGGAGAACGAAGCGCGACTGGGCGGAGTTCATCCGGGAACTTTCAGGACGGTATGGAAAGGCCAAAAGGATCACCCTTGTCATGGATAACCTGAACACCCATAAACCCGGCTCTCTTTATGAAGCCTTTTCTCCCGAAGAGGCCAAACGCATCTGGGACCGCTTTGAATTCGTCTATACTCCCAAACATGGAAGCTGGCTCAATATGGCGGAGATTGAGCTTAACGTGCTCATTCATCAATGCCTGAGTCGCCGGATCGACACTCTCGCCGAGGTCCACTCCGCCGTGTCTGCCTGGCAGGCCCATCGCGACAATCTCAACGCAAAGGTGAACTGGCAATTTACTACTAAGGATGCGCGGGTGAAACTTAGGCGACTTTATCCGACATTAGATGAGTGACGTGACACTAGGGGACATCCAGGTTCCTGAGAAGTAACCGCCCTTTCCGGACCGGTTCGAGGTCTGGGGCTTTGGCAAAAGAGATCGGGTTGAGGTGCTCATGTCCCGTGTCAAGGGCTGACCCCTAGGCCACGCCAAAAGAAGCCGTTTCACAGGTCAGAAACCTTGCCGAAAAGCTGGCCATCGAGGAGGCAAAAGGGGCTGGCGAAGAGATTATGAAAGGCGCAATAAAGGATACAGCTCGTCCAGAAAAGATATGGCAGAAGATGCAACATATACATGAGTGTCTTGATGGCTCCAAGATCAACGTGCATTTCTGGAGGAACAGAATTACTGGCGCAGAAGGGGGATTTAAGATTAAAAGATAAGGAGTAAATGGATGAGAGTGAAATGCATCGAGAACATGGTTGAGAGACTGCCGAGCGATAGCGTAATACCCTATTTCGGAGTTAACGCTGAAAGGAAATTTCATGTGTTGCCCCAAAAAGAGTATATTGTTTACGCTATCATGATGGTTGGATATTATCCGTGGTATTTGCTGTGCGATGAGTGGTATACCCATTATCCCAACGCTAATCCGTGCCAATCATTTGATGTTGTCGATAACCGAATCTCCAGGCATTGGAGATTCGGTTATCGTAAGGGAGGTTCTCACGATGACAGCTATACTGTCTTCGCTTTCAAAGAATGGATAGAAAATCCATACTATTATGATGAACTGACCGATGGCGAAGAAGGGGCTGTAGCAATCTTCAGGAGGTATAAAGCTCTCATGGATCTTGAATTTCCTGATCCAACAGTCAATAGGGTCGGAAAATCGTTGGCCGATAACTGGATATTGTGTCCGTGCTCTGAAAGCCTGGAGGTATCATCGAAGGACGCGATGGCTAGGTGCCCCGCATGTGGAGAATTGATGCATAATCCCATATATTCTGAAGATTGTTGAATAACAGACAAAGGGAAACCAAAGGAGTCGCCCTTGACGACCTGTTGCCCAAATTCCACCCTTTGTTCCCCTTAAGGGGCTCATTAATTCATCAAATGCTCTTGTTATGCAGTCTCTTTCAATACAATGCACAAGAGGTGAGGCCACCTGAAACTATGAATCCGGCTGGTTCGTTTCGGTAAGGAGGGGGGTCATTAGGGAGTAACAGTTTAGTCCTCCACCTCCGACCAGTTCATCAACTAGAATTGCGATACAGAGCCCTCTGTGCGGTCTTCGTGTCGGAAGTGAGAAGTATCTCCAGGAACTCCCTCGGCTTATGTCCCTGTCTCGAGGAGGTAAGCACAAGGCTCGGCAGAATGCTGTGGGTTCTCAATCTTTTTTCCATTCATGCCGGGGAAGGCCCCCGTATCGATGGGGCAGGCGCTGTCAATCATCTGATGGTGAGGGGCATTACGAGACAGCCCATCTTCTATGATGCTACGGATAAAGACCGGTTCATCGAGAGGGTCGAAAAGGTTCGCTGGAAGGGGTAATAGGGTAGCCCCGTAAAACCGGCACCCCGCCGCGAGGGCGCCTCGTTGCCTGAAAAATAGTTAATCCCTTCGGGAAGGGTCGATTTGACAAAGCGAGCGGTCATGGCCCGCCCGTCAGGAATGCTCCCCGCAAAGGGGCATCCCGCAAAAAGGACCGCCGAAGCATCCGTTTAACCATTATATTGACCTCGTGGGACCGCGTTCCGTGGAGCAGCCGCACCCCGGAAGGCGCTACTCTATTGTATATGGTGTATGCCGTTTTTTGTCAACAACGGACTGATGCCGGAAGGCGGCTCAAAGGGCGGCCCGGGTCATCCACTCCCGGCATGTGATGTCCCCGGCGCTGTTCGGGAAAACAGGCCGGGTTCTTTCAGTTGCCGTACCAGGAACCGGTGAGCATGCCCTGCATCTCGATTATCTCTTCCTCTGCTCCATTCGGCCCCCATGCGAACTCCTCCAGGCTCAGATCCGCCAGACGGGGGTGTTCCTCCGAGAGAATGCCGAAGGCCTCCATACAGGAAGGGGGGCCTTCCCGCGGCTCCGAGCAGAAGGCATACCTTAAATTGGCAAGGCCGTCCGACAGGTGCTGAAACGCAACGGAGTGTCTGTCACACGCTTCCGGTGCGCTCATGGGAGCATGATGGTAGCGGGCGATGCTCACGAACTCTCCGGGAAGCTTCCATTTTTCCATGATCAGCCCCCCCACGGCATCGTGGGATTCCCCGAGAAATTCTCTCTCGGCTTCAAGGACCGACATGGCGCCGTCGGCAACGGATCGGACGGCCGTTGCATAGACGTCGTGAGCGACCCGGTGCAGTATTATCTTGCCCACGTCATGGAGAAGTCCGCAAAGGTAGAGGATCGCCTGGTGCCCCATGTGGAGTTCCCGCGCAAGCCTGCGGGCGATGACGCCCGTCGCCACCGAGTGTTTCCAGAACGCCCCGTAGTCGAAATGGGGGAAGGTCCGCTTAGGCGTCAGGGCGCCGTAAGCGCCACAGGCCACGCAGATCGTGGTGATCGCCTTGATGCCGAGAATCCGGACAGCGAAATCTATGGTCTTCACCTGCTGCGGCAGCCTGTAGAATGCCGAGTTCGCGGCTTTCAGGACATTGATGCTCATCGCGGGGTCCGTGGATATGATCCGTGAGAGTATGCTCAGATCCACGTCCGGGTCATCGAGGGCTTTCAAAAGCTCCAGAACCACCAGAGGGATAGGGGGAACGAGGTTGACCACAGATTCGAGCCGTTTCGCAAAGTTCCTGACCATCATCCACCTTTCCGGATTCGAGACATACGGGACCCTTGGTTCGCAAAGCACCGGTATGGGGGACCCGCGGACCCGTATCCCGGTCAACCCTCACGGGCCACGGGCAAAATATACGCCGACCGGCAGGGAAAAACAATGACGGGGATCAACAAATGTAACCATGAACCGTGTTTGTATGCGAGGACAGGGGAAGGCCCGCATGGGCTCCCGGTTCTTGCTCCCGTCCGCTTGGTCGGCACGGTTCCCCGGCACGATGCAACCGGGGCTTGACATGCCGTTATTGTTTGTAGTATATAACGAGTGGTGTTTTTGTGGTATTGCCGCCGACGGCCCACGAAAGACACAATCTTGACCGGAGGCGCGGCCTGAAATGAGGAGAATTGTCGTGAATACGATCATATGTCCGCATTGCGGAAGGGAAACGAATCTTATTGAGTATGACCGTGGCTGGATAGGCTTATGCTGCCGCGGGGTTATCTACAACGACGAACAACTGCCCGAAACGGATGGCACGAATAGAAAGGGACCCGCGAGGGACAGGCGTTCAATCCGTAGGCCGGGAGCTTGAGGGGGCCGGACAAATGGGAAATACTTACTTTGATTACGCGGACCAGCAGATAACCGCCCATGACATGGAGGCTATAAGGGGGAAGGAGACACAGGGCAAAGCCAACCCCGTTATCTTCCTGAATAAGATCATCGATCTTGACTTGTCCATACGGTCGACGAACGCCCTTATGAATGCCGGCATCTTTTGCATAGGCGACCTTGTTGGCAAGACTGCGGAGGAATTGAAGATAATCAAGGGCCTGGGGAGAAAGTGCGTGTCCGAGATCGGGGAAAGACTCGAAGAATTGCACCTTGCCCCCCATAGTCCCGACTCGCCCACGGAGCTGAAAAACCACGTCAGGGCAATGCCGCCGGAGGTGGAAAGGCAGGAACAACAGAAGTATTGGAAGCGGATTGCGGGGGATATCCAGACCCTTGAAGATGAGATCTTCTTCTTCCTGCGGCCGGCCCCGTCACAGCGGCACAAACAAATTGTCATGAGTGTTTACGGATGGGACGGCAAAGGAAAAAAGACGTTAGGGTCCGTGGGAAGAACCTTTGGACTGACGAGGGAGCGTATAAGACAGATTTGCGTCGGATCAAAACAGAGGCTAAGAAGAACCCTGAAACAGGGAGGTCTGCAATTTACCATACTTGAACGCGCCATGGGTTATATAGTGGAACATGCGCCTTCGGATACGGATGCAATTGAAGCAGGACTGGTCGGTGAGGGCATCACAAGGGAAAGGTTCAACCTCGAAGGCATTCAAACCTTGGCGGAATTCCTTGATCGCGAAACCCGATTCACCACGGTCTCGATCGGCTGCAGGACCTTCGCCGTGCGAAGCGACGACATGTCGTACAGAACATCGTGCAGTGCCGCGATTGAATTATCGAAAAGAGCGATAGGGCATTGGGGCATGGCGAATATTTCGGACATTGCAGGGCAAATCAAGAAGCGGACCGGACGGGTTCCATCCGGAGACATGGTATCGACGGCGATCACTTCCCTAGGCGGGTTTCAATGGCTTGACGAATCCGCCGGATGGTTCTGGTCAACCTCCATCCCCAAGAACAGATTGCTGAACCTGATAAAGAAGGTCCTCTCTATTGCGGGAAAAATAAGAGTGTCCGAACTCCGCGCGGGTATCGGTAGATTTCACCGCATGCACGGTTTTTCGCCCCCGAACCGGGTTCTTCTCGAACTTTGCCGCCAACTTCCCTGGTGCAGGGTTGAAGGGACCACCATAGCCGCCGACCCGCCCCTTGACTGGGAAAAGACGCTTGATACGACAGAGTGGGCCATCTGTTCGGTTTTGAAAGAACATGAGTCGGTTATGCCCCGGGTCGAGCTGGAAAAGGAGTGTCTCGGGCTGGGAATGAATCCCCGCACCTTTACGTCATCTCTTTTGTACTCCCCCATTTTGTCGATGCCCGCCAATAGTATATACGCCCTGCGCGGGACAAACGTAAAGCCGGGGTCTGTCGACCCGGCGAGGGGTCGTGAAACGGCAAAGGAAAGGTGAACAACGGGCCGGACGTGGTAAGGGCCGACGGTGAAAATAAACATTCCAAGGAGGAAGGCAGATGACGAAGGTTTCCACGGCCTGTCCGTTTTCGCATAAATCGTGCAGAGAGTGCCCGATCTATATCGGCAGACATTCACAGATTTGCATTGCAGCCAGATACCGGAAAGGAGAGAGACCGAAGCCGACCTACGGCTGCACGCACCTGAAGTTTGAGTTTCCCGAAGAACTGGTCCATAGCGATACGCGGCTCAAGGACCTGGAAGAGAGGGAAGAAAACCTGACGGAAGCAAAAATAGTGTGGAAAAGCCGGGAAAAGTGAATCACCGACCCAAAGGCGCATGCGTTTCTTACAATTGCAGAAGAAAAGGGGGTTTAAGTATGGCTGAGGGACATATCAGGGGCAGGGCAGCCGGTGAACTCCACGGGGCGCGGAGATTTCCGGCTGCTGGTGAACTTTCATACGGGGAGCGGGCCCTGGAACTCGACGAATGCGCAGGGAGAGTCGTGCCGGTGGAATGGTTTGTGAACTCAACGAATATCCATCCGGATCTCACCGTTTTGGATTTGTGGTGCGCGAGCAGGCTTGCCATCCCTCTGGCACAAAGGGTCCGGCATGTTACCGCCGTCGATTTCTCGAAAGATGCATGTCATTATTTAGGCCTGAGATGCCGGAAGGAGGGTATCAGAAATATCGCGCCATGGTTTTGCCGGTTGGGCGATGACCTTCCTTTAATGGGCATGGGGACTCATGATGTGGTTATCGCGTCATGGCCGATTCTCGTTCATAATGTACCGGCATCGACAATCATGTTGAACCGCCTCGCAAGAAAAAGCGTTTACCTATGCGTCAGCGTAGGAAACGGTCCTTTTGACAGACCCATGTTCGAGGCGGTGGGCAGAAGCTTTGCCACAGGCCCGAGCTACACTTCCATATATTACGATCTCGTCCACCGGCACCTGGGCCTCATGCCCAATTTGTTGTTTCTGCGGGAAAATCTGTCCGGTCCATGGGAGAGTCCGGAGGACGCCCTGGATGCGCAGAGGTGGATGTTTCCCGGCATGACCGAATGGGAGGAGCAGGAAATAAGGATGTACCTTGCAAACTTCCTTGTGAACGACGGGGCCCTATGGAGGCTGTCCTACGCGAGAGAATGCACGTGGGCAATCATGTGGTGGGACAAAGATTGAAGGATGCCGTGAAATCTTACCGGTAACGGTTTGTCCTCCCCTGTAGCCCCTCACAAATATCTTCTCTAATGCCCCTCCCTTTTCTCACAGTTTTTTGGGCTCCCCCGCAGCCCCATATTCGACCCGGGCGAGGTCGATGGATCGATGTGCTCGACTACGCAGATGGTAACCACGACAGCAAAGATAGAGGATGTGAGGTCACAGATGTATCGGGGAGGATCGGACGAGGTGTAGCGGGTCAGGCTTCCACAATGGCACAAAAGGCGAACCGGAGACCGGGCACCCGCTCTCCCCCATTTTCCCCTTGACAATTTTTGCCGATAACGGGACAATAGCCCGCAATCAGCCCGTTTTTTTGGATGAAGTTGCAGGTGCAGTTGGTGTACTATTTCCTGAAGAGACCGCCGGGTTGCCCCGGCCGGGTGAAAGGGGTGAAACATGCAAACTGCGTCAAACGTTGCCGCCACGCCGGATACGAACCGGCCCGCCCCCGACGACTGGCGCGCGGTAATGCGCGCCACGGGCCTTGTCTTCGGCGACATCGGGACAAGCCCCATTTATACGCTCACCGTAATCTTCCTCCTCATTCCTCCCACGCTGGAGAATATCCTGGGCATCGTCTCCCTGATACTTTGGACCCTTATCGCCATCGTCTTCGGGCAATACGTGTTCCTCGCCATGAAACTGGACCATTTCGGCGAGGGCGGGACCCTCATACTGAAGCGCATCGCCGAACAGTACGTGCGTCCGGGGAGGCTCGCGTCCATGATCGGCATTCTTGCCTTTCTCGGGGCTACGCTCCTCCTGGGCGACGGGGTGATCACTCCTGCCATCAGCATCCTCTCGGCAGTGGAAGGGATCAGGCTGGTCCCCGGCCTGCAGCAGACTTCGACTGCCGTGGTAGTGGGTATTTCCATCGTTATCGCCGTATGGCTCTTCTTCTCCCAGCCCAAGGGGAGCGACCGCGTAGCCGCCTGGTTCGGTCCCGTCATGGTGGTCTGGTTTTTCGCCCTCGGGGCCACGGGCTTCGTGTCCATCCTCGAAACGCCGGCCATCCTCCATGCGGTGCGTCCCTGGTATGCCCTTCAGTTCTGCGTGAAACACGGTTTTGCCACCTTCCTGATCCTCTCCCAGATCGTGCTCTGCGCCACCGGGGCGGAAGCCCTCTACGCGGACATGGGTCATGTGGGCAAGAGACCGATCATAAAATCATGGATGTTCGTGTTCGTGGCCCTCGTCCTCTCTTACCTCGGGCAGGGCGCGTTTCTCATGCATAAGCCGGATTCCACCGTGCTTCTTTTCAGCATGGTCCACCACCATTTGACCCATGTGGGGTATATCCCGTTTCTCCTCCTCTCCATCATGGCCACGGTCATCGCCTCCCAATCCCTTATCAGCGGCGCCTTCTCCGTCATTTATCAGGCTATCAGCATGAACAAGTTCCCCTCCCTCCAGGTGGCCTTCACGTCGTCGAGGCTCAAATCCCAGATCTACATCAGCATGGTGAACTGGTCGCTTATGGGGGCGGTCATCTTCATGATGGTCTACTTCAAGAAATCCGACAACCTCACCGCGGCATACGGGCTTGCGGTGACGGGGGCCATGACCATAGACGCGTTCCTCATGGCCGTGGTCTACTATCACCAGAAGGCCCGGTGGAGGTTTGCCCTCTGCATCCCCTTCTTCATGATCGCCGCGTCGTTTTTCGGCTCATGTCTTACCAAGATCCCCTCGGGGGGATACTGGTCCCTCATTATCACCTCCATTCCCCTGAGCATCCTTGCCATCTGGTCCATGGGGGAGAGCCGTCTCAACAGTACGGACAGGGCTACCCCTCTGCCGGAATTTCTTGCGCAATACACCGGTCATTCCGGACTGCCCCGGATACCGGGCACCGCCGTCTTCACCACCCCCCGGAGCGACATGGTCCCTCCGTACCTGCCCGCCTCCATGTTCGAGCACGGCATCATCTATGAGAAGAACGTCCTTGTGTCGGTGGTCATCCTCGACGAACCCCGCGGCCTCTCGTGGACGCCCCTCAAGGAGCTTGCCGACGGGCTCCACCAGTTCGAGATCCGCGTGGGCTACATGGAAAAGACCCCGGACCTAAGGGCGTGCGTTTACGCGGACAACCTTGACCCGCGGGCCGTATTCTACGGCATGGTAAGGATAGCGCCGATTGCCCGGCGCTGGATTCCTTATTCCATTCTCAAGCGTGTCTCCCCCATCTATACCTCCCATTACCACATAAGCCTTCCGGAGTTGAAGACCCACGGGGTAATCGACCGGGTTGACATGGGATGACAGGCAATCAATCACGGGAAGAAAGGCGGAAAAGACCTCTCAATGGAAATCAAAATAAAGAAAACAGGTATTGCCACCATAAAGGGTGACCCGGGGGCCGCCGACGTGACCCACGCCTACAGGGTCGTGGATAGGGGCAGAGAGTTCCACATCACCTTCACGTCCCATCGCCACGGCCACAGCGTGGGCATTGCGGGGGAGAAAGGGACCCTCTATATCGACGGCGAGGAAGACACCGTCCGGAGACAGGTGTTCGACGTGGGCCTGGGGTGCGGGGTGGGCATTGCGAGCGACGAGCCGGTGGAGGGGCTGTCGCCGTGGTCCGTCCGGGTCGTTGTCCTTGCCCATCGGGCCAAAGAGGAAAGAGAGATTACCCTGGTCATGGGAGAATCAGGCTCAGAGCGGCCCGCCGTATTTGTGGACGGCGAGGCAGCCAACAATATTCTTGACTCGTTTACATAATTCCCTTATACTCAAACCCACGCTTAAATGATCTGCGCGTGCGGTGCGCGCGCCTCGGGAACCCCATGAACAACAGCCTTCCGGACAAAATACAAAATAAGGACCTTCGCGCCATCGCGGAAAAGGTCTCTTCCGGCATCGCGGTAAGCGAGGCGGACGCCCGAATCATGCTCACCACCACGGATATTCTGGAGCTGGGGCTCATGGCCCACGCGGTAAGGACCCGGCTGCATGGAGACACGGTCTATTACGGCGTGAACATGAATCTCAACTATACCAACGTGTGCGAGCTTCGATGCCCCCTTTGCGCCTTTTCCTGCTCCGCCGGGGACCCGGGCGCATACACCCTGACCCTGGACGAGATCGAGTCGAGGGTGAGGGACGCGGCCGCGTCGGGCGTGGACGAGGTCCATATAGTGGGCGGCCTTAACAGGGCCCTTGCCATGGACTATTTCGAGGAGATGCTCCGAAGGATCAAGGCCGTTGCGCCGGAGATCTTTATCGTGGCCTTCACGGCCGTGGAATACGACTACTTCGCGAGGACCAACAACCTTTCCCTCGAAGAGGTCTTCACCCGCCTGAAGAACGCGGGTCTGGGCGCTCTCCCCGGAGGCGGGGCGGAGGTCTTTGCCCCCGAGGTGCGGGAGGTCATCGCTCCGAAGAAGATTTCCGGAAAACGCTGGCTTGAAGTGATGAGGACCGCCCATACCCTGGGACTCAGGACAAACGCGACCCTCCTTTACAACCACCTCGAAAAGACCGGGGACATCGTGGACCACCTCTCGGCGATTAGGGGCCTCCAGGACGAAACAGGAGGCTTCAAGACCTTCGTGCCCCTCCCCTATCACGACGCCAATACGGGAATCGGGGCGAGACGCAAGGAGCCCACGGGGTTCGAGGATATCCGTCTTTTCGCCACAAGCCGCATATTCCTCCATAATGTCCCTCACTTGAAGGCCCTGTGGATGTACCTCGGGGAGAAGATGGCCCAGGTGCTCTTAAGGTTCGGCGTCGATGACTTCGGCGGCACCTATAATTACGAGAAGGTCGTCCATTCCGCAGGGGCTTCCACCGCGGACACGGGAAGCGAGGCCCACCTCCGGAGGCTCATAGGGATTTCCGGGTTGAAGGCGGTGAGGACCGTGGCGAGCTACGAATGAGGCGCACTGCATGAGACTCGGCTATATCGATTACCTGAACTGTTATCCCTTCTACCACCACATGTTCGAGATCGAACCCCTTGCGGGGATAAAGGTCTTCCCCGCCTATCCGAGCGAGCTGAACCGGATGATCGGGGCGGACGAGCTCGACATGAGCCCCATTTCCGCCGCGGCATACGCGGACCTCGATGGGGATGTGACCCTTTTGCCCGAATTCTGCCTCAGTTCGGTGGGTTATGTCCACTCGGTCATCCTGGCGAGCGCGGTCCCCATCGAAGACCTTCACGGGAAGAGGGTCGGCCTTTCCATGGCCTCCCGCACCTCCGTGGTGTTGTTGAAAATCCTCCTTGAGCGGTACTACGGCCTTCAACCGGTCTACGTCCCCACCGGAGCCAACCCCTCCCTCGAGGAAAACGGGCTCGACGGAGCGCTCATTATCGGAAACGAGGCCATGATGAGCAGGATCACCCCCTATACCTACGACCTTGGCGACCTCTGGATGAGGAAAACAGGCCATCCCGTGGTATTTGCCGTCTTTGCCGTGAGGGATTCCGCGCGGGACAGATATTCCGCGGAGATCGACGCGGTCACCGGCTCCTATCGCCGTTCCCTGGAACGGCTTGACCGGGACCGGGAGACCCTGATCCGGAAGGCAAGGGAGAGGTATCCCTCCATCATATTCGATGTGGACGGGTACTACCGGGTCCTCAAGTACTCATTCAATGAGGAATTGAGGGACGCCCTCGCCTTTTATCTCAAGACGGCCGCGGAACTGGGCTTCCTGAAAGAGACGGGAAGAGTGAAGTTTCTCGGTGCGCGGGAAGGGGGGACGCCATGAACGATCTCAGGGAGAAGATATATGCGGGTCTCAGGATAAGCCCCGAAGAGGGGTTGGAGCTTTTTTCATGGGACCTCATCGAGCTCGGCATGGCCGCGGATTTCCGGAGACAACTCGCGGTTCCGGGCGACCGGGTGGGTTTCATCCTCGACCGGATCATCAATTTTACCAACCTCTGCGAAGCCTCGTGCGCCTTTTGCGCCTTCCACGCTCACGCGGGACGGGTCGAGCCCTACGAGCTGACCACAGATGAAGTGCTTGCCAAGGTGGGCGAGCTTGTCGCCGCAGGAGGGACCCAGGTGATGCTCCAGGGCGGTCTCCATCCCCGCTACGATCTCGCCACCTGCGTTCACCTGGTAGAGGCGGTCAAGGGCCGCTACCCGGGCGTATACCTTCACTCCTTTTCTCCCGCGGAACTGGTCCATATTGCCCGGAAATCGGGACTTACCCTCGACGAGGTGGTAGGTCGCCTCAAGGCGGCGGGCCTCGACTCCGTGCCGGGGGCGTCGGACCTGCTCGTTGACCGGATACGGAGCCTGGTAAGCCCGAAGAAACTGGCCGTTGACGAGTGGCGACAGGTGATGGACACCCTTTCAAGGCATATGCTGAAATCAAGCGCAACCATGACCTACGGCATGGGGGAAACCCTTTCGGAAAGAATCGCCCACCTTGAGGTGGTGCGCTCCGTCCAGGACCGGACCGGAATAATCCGGGCCTTCATCCCCTGGTCTTTCTCCCCCGCCTACACGGACATGGCGGACACGGAGCCCGCGACGGGCATCGATTACCTCAAAGTGACCGCCGTTTCCCGCATCTTTCTCGACAATGTGAGATATATTCAGACGGGATGGCTCACCGAGGGCAAGAAGCTGGCCCAGATCGCCCTTGCCTTGGGCGCCAACGATATGGGCGGGGTCCTCATGGAAGAGACCGTGGTAAAGGCGGCGGGCGTGACGAACGAGGCGACCATGGCGGAATTCATCGACCTCATAAAAGACGCGGGCAGGGTCCCTGTGCAGAGAGACTCGGACTACCGGGAAATAAAGGTCTTTTCATGAGCGACAAGCCCTTCGGCGACCTCGACATCGCCTTTTCCCCCTGTCCGAATGATACCTTTATCTTCCATGCCCTGATAACCGGCGCCATCGATGCCGCCCCGATTCGTCCGACCCCTGTTATCGAGGACGTGGAGGAGCTGAACAGCCGGGCCTTCGCGCGCACCCACGAGGTGACGAAACTCTCTTTCTATACCGCCATGAGAGTGAAGGAAGACTATGAGATCCTCGACGCGGGCGCTGCTCTCGGTTACGGGTGCGGTCCCCTTGTCGTCGCGAATACGCGCATGAAATCCTTGAAAGACGCCCGGATCGCCGTTCCGGGCCGCTTCACCACCGCCTACCTGTTGCTCCGACTCTGGCAGGAGGGGTGCGAAAACGTGGTCTTTACGAGATTCGACGACATTCTCCCCGGTGTGGCGGAAGGAAGGTACGACGCGGGCCTTATCATCCACGAGGGAAGGTTTGTCTATCCCGCATACAACTGTGTGGAGATCATCGACCTCGGAAAATGGTGGGAATCGGAGACGGGCCTTCCCATACCTCTCGGATGCATAGCCCTCCGCCGGGACCTGATGGAGCATAAAAGCGCCATGGAGGCCCTACTCAGGAAATCCATCGAATACGCCCGCGAAAACCCCGACGCCTCGAAAGGGTTCATTGCGAGCCATGCCCAGGAGATGGACGATCAGGTGATAAGGGACCACATTGCCCTCTATGTGAACGACTTCACCCTTTCCCTGGGTTTGACGGGTGCGAGGGCGATCGAGGCCCTCGAAGAGCGGGCCCTCCGCCGGGGGGTCCTGTGATAGGCCTCGTTATGGCAACCGAACTCGAGGCGGCCCCCTTCATAAGGGAGATACCCCTCGTCATGGGGGAGTCCGACCCCTTCAGGGTCTATGGGAACCGCCGGTTCCGCCTGATCATCTCGGGGATCGGCAAGGCGAATGCGGCCATGGCGTCGGCCTATCTCATACGGGCTTTCCAGCCGGAGTTCGTGGTCAATCTGGGGGCTTCGGGGGCGACGGGCATTGGCCCTGAACTCGGGCAGTGTTACCACATTACGAAGGTGATCGAACCGGACCGGCCCGACCTCAGGACGGACGTGCCCCACGAACATGTGCCGGACATCCTTGCGGGCTTCCCTGTCGCGACCCTTGCGACCCAGGACCGGCCCGTGCGCCGTGCCGCGGAGAGGCGCAAGCTCGCGGCGAGGGCTGAACTGGTGGATATGGAGGGGGCGTCGGTGGTCCAGGCGTGCGCTGCCTTCCATGTGAAGTGCTTCCTCTTCAAGTTCGTCTCGGACACCCCGAAACAAAGCGACGTCGTCAGAAATATACAGGAGCACCGGGACGCCTTCTACCGCTTCTTCGCCCGCTCCGCCCTGCCCGAACTGCTCGGGGCCGTGAGGGAAGGGTAGTCTCTTCTCGCCCAGCCTTGTGTGCGTTGTCTGTCTTGTGTACTCTTGGACGGATCGCCGCACGGGACGAAAACGCTATCTCCGCCGCTCTGCAAAGGTACGCGTGCTCCACCGTACACCAAGTACGGCTCCGCCCAGCGAACCTTCACAGAGCAACGAATCTAGCGTCTCCGCCCCGTGCGGCGATCCACTCGACCCGGCAGCAATTAATCAAAAGAACTAATGGTGCCGGTAGATTTGCACCAGGGGAGAGGCAGGCCCGCCAATATGGCGACAGTGCGTACCGCCACCCCGGCCACGGAATGATACCGGTAGATCAGGGCCACAGGCAGAAGGGGCCCGCCAATATGGCGACAGTGCGTATTGCCACCCCGGCCACGGAATAGACGCCGGGGCACAACAGTTTAGTCCGACATGGGGCGGGGTATGAGGACGCCGGGGGGGACGCGGGTGGAATAGAAACCGGTGCCTGTGGTGATCGCCTGTTCCACATCGCTTTCGTAGGTGTCCACCTGTTCATCTATGAGGCTTTCCAATAGCCCCTGGTTTACTTTGCCTTCCTTTTGCATGGCTTCAACCTCCTCGATGGTGGTGAGGGGGTAGAGATGTTTGTAATAGTCGATGTAGGTTTTGAGGGCCTTGAGGCCCTCGGCCTGTTTCCCTTCCTTCAGGAAGACCAGGGCCTTGTAGCCCGCAACGCGGGGATAGGTGTAGCTCCTCCCTTCCATCTTTTCAGCCTCCTTGAGGTAGCCCTCCGCCGCAGGGAGGTCGTTCATCTTGTAGCTTGCAGTTGCGGCATATGCGAAAGGGGCGGCCCGTTTTTGTTCCGAGGCCTTGACGAACAATGCCCTGGCCCGGGCATACTCGCCCTGCTTCAGGAGGTTCTTGCCTTCGGAAATATCGCTTCTGTAAATGGTATAGGTGGTGGTGCAGGCGGCAAGGCCCATGGCGACGACAATGCCTGCAACGAGGATCATCTTCATGCCCGTTCCTCCTGAGTGCCTCCGCCGGGCCCTTGAGCCCGGAGACGGTGTCGATGGGTATCTCTCTACTTCGTAATCACTTCCCGGCTGTTGTCAAGAAGGGCGGGGAGGCGGCCCCGGACCCGTTTTGCCGAAACGGTACTTATATCCGGTAGTTGCCTCTAATATGCTTGACTTTTGACACCGATACCGGTATTTAATTATAAGCGAGTGGCATAATTGCCTTCATAGGGAAAACGGTAAAAGCCGTTACGGAACCCGCCGCTGTAACCGGGGACGAACGCTGCGGTACCCACTGTCCGGACAGGACGGGAAGGGGCGGCAAGTAGAATGATCCGGAAGTCAGAAGACCTGCTCGCGCGATCATAGAAACTATGCCCTGCGTGGAAAACGGGGTGTGGCCCGACTGAGGATGGAAAACGGCATCCCCGGAACCTGTAATGGTTTCGGGGATTTTGTTTTGGTGAGAGGGATTGCCCATGAACCACGGACATGGAGGAAACATCAGAAAATTGGCGTTTGAGGCGGGATGCGATGACCGCGATATCCTTGACTTCAGCGCGAGCATCAACCCTCTTGGTCCGCCCGAGTGCGTACGTCGTGTGATAAGCCGGAGCCTCGAGGATATCGTCCATTATCCCGACCCCCGCTGCACCGGACTTGCGGAGGCCCTTGCTTCACGCTTTTCCCTTGACCCGGACAGGATAGTGGCGGGAAACGGGTCGGAAGAGCTTCTTTTTGCCGTGCCCCGCGCGATCAAGGCAACCCGCGCACTCATACCGGTGCCCTGCTACATGGATTACGAGACCGCCGCCCTCCGTTCAGGGCTCCCGGTGAAGCGCGTGGTCATGGACGCGGACGATGGTTTTGCCCTCGACCTGGAGCGTCTTTCAGAGGATATACGCGACAGGGATGTGGTCTTTCTCGGACAGCCCAACAACCCTACGGGCCGTCTCCTGGATGGAGCCTTGCTTACGGAACTGGCGCGCCGTCACCCCTCGGCGTTCTTCATGGTGGACGAGGCCTTCGCGGATTTTGTGGGCGGCTACACGAGCCTCTGCCATAACCCTCCGGAAAATATGATCGTTTTGCGGTCCATGACGAAGTTTTACGCCATTCCCGGTCTCAGGGTGGGTTATGCGGTAACGTCCCTTCCTCTGGCGGAGGCCCTCCGGGCCGACCTCCCTCCCTGGTCTGTGAATGCCCTTGCCCAGGCCGTGGCAAAGGCCGTCCTCCATGATGAGGGGTATGCGAAAAGGACGGTAAGCGAGACGGCCCGCTTGAGGTCAGGGCTTGAGCCCCGCCTTTCCGGTCTCCCCGGACTTCACGTTTTCCCCGCAGCCGCCAACTACCTGCTCGTCCGCATCGACCGGGCGGGCACGGACGCCCGTGATCTGGGCCGGAAGCTCCTCGAGCAGGGCATTGCCATCCGTATCTGCCATAACATGGCGGGCCTCGACACGCGTTATTTCCGCGTGGCGGTGCGCTTGGAAGAAGAGAATGAAAGACTCCTCGCGGCCCTGTCGGAGGCCCTTGGGGTCCCGGAGAAGGGGTCCGCGAAAAGGCGCGGCAAGAAACCGGCCCTCATGTTTCAGGGAACCTCCTCCAATGCGGGGAAGAGCGTGCTTACCGCCGCCCTGTGCCGCATACTCAGGCAGGACGGGGTTCGGGTGGCGCCGTTCAAGGCCCAGAACATGTCGTTGAACTCCCATGTAACCCCTGACGGGGGCGAGATCGGAAGGGCTCAGGCCCTTCAGGCCCAGGCATGTCGCATCGATTCCGATGTGCGCATGAACCCGGTCCTCCTCAAGCCCAATTCGGAGACAGGCTCCCAGGTGATTGTGAGGGGCAGACCCGTAGGCAACATGAGCGTGGGCGAATATATCAGGTTCAAGACGGAACTGGTAAAAGAGGCGTGGGCCTGCTATGATTCCCTGTCCGCCGAATATGATTGCCTCATTATCGAGGGCGCAGGCAGCCCCGGAGAGGTGAACCTCAAGTCCCACGACATGGTCAATATGTCTATGGCCCGGTATGCGGAAGCACCCGTGCTCCTTGTGGGCGACATTGACCGGGGAGGGGTTTTTGCCTCCTTTGTGGGGACCATGGAGGTGCTGGAAGAGTGGGAGAGGGCCCTCATCACCGGTTTTGTGGTGAACCGGTTCCGGGGAGACGCACGGCTTCTCACGCCCGCCCTCGACTACACCCTGGCCCACACAGGCAAGCCCGTAATCGGGGTGATCCCCTTTTTCGAGGACCTCGGGCTTCAGGAAGAAGACTCCGTATCGTTCAAGGAAGGGGCCATGCTGAGGCGGGGCCCGGCCGGCGGAAACCGGAAGCTCCTCGACGTGGCCGTGTGCGACCTCCCCCATATCTCCAACTTTACCGACTTTGACGCCCTCAGGGTGGAGAAGGATATCGCAATAAGGCTCGTCCGCCGGGCGGATGACCTGGGGGCTCCCGACCTTCTCATACTCCCGGGGAGCAAGAACGTTGCAGGGGATATGGAATTTCTCCGTAAAAGCGGCATGACCGGGAAGATCGCGGACCTTACGGCAAAGACAACCATTATCGGCATCTGCGGGGGGTTTCAGATGCTGGGCAAAGAGATACTCGACCCCCACGGTCTCGAATCTTCGCGTATGAGCACCCCGGGCCTCGCCCTTCTCGACATGAAAACAGAACTGGCGGAAGAGAAGACGTTGCGGAGAACCGAAGGGATTCACACGGCTTCGGGTCACAGGATTTTCGGCTATGAGATCCACCACGGCCAAAGCACAGGGCAGGGGCAATCGGTCCTTGCCCGGGGAAACGACGGCTTTCCCCTCGCCTTCGGGGCCCCCGGAGAGAGGACCTGGGGCACCTACCTCCACGGCATTTTCGACGCTGATGAATTCAGGCGGTGGCTCATCGACGGGCTCCGGGAAAGGCGCGGCCTGAAGCCGTTGGGACGGGTATGCGCGGTCTACGATGTGGAGGCGGCCCTCGACAGGCTCGCCGCCAGGGTCAGGACGGCCCTCGACATGGACTACATATACAGGATCATGGGATTATGATGGAGACGGCGGTCTATGTCATATGCGCCCTCGCAGCGGACGCGCTGATCGGCGATCCGCGATGGCTGCCCCATCCTGTCCGGCTCATCGGCAGGACCGCCCTTGCCCTCGAACCCCTGTGGAGGCGGATTATTCCCGCGCCGAAGGCGGCGGGTATCGCCACGGCCGCCACCATCGTCATGGGAACGGGGGTCGTGGGCTTTCTCTTCCTTCGCGGGGCGTTCATGGTCCACCCGTGGCTCGGCCACGGGCTTTCCGTCTACCTCATCTATGCATCCATCGCGGCGAGAGACCTGTCGCGCCACAGTGACCGTGTGCGGCGGCTTCTCGTCAAAGGCGACCTGCCGGGCGCGCGCCGGGCCGTGGCCATGATAGTGGGCAGGGATACGGAGCGCCTCGACGAGGCGGGCGTGGTCCGGGCAACAGTGGAATCAGTGGCGGAAAATATTGTGGATGGGGTGACTGCGCCCCTCTTTTATGCCGTGGTCGCCGGTCCTCTGGGCGCGATCGTTTACCGGGCGGTGAACACCCTCGATTCCACCTTCGGCTACAAGAACGCGCAGTACCTGCAGTTCGGCTGGGCCTCGGCGAGGCTCGACGACCTTGCAAACGGGCTTCCTGCCCGGGTCACGGCGCCCTTTGTGGCCCTTGCCGCATGTATCCTGGGCCTCGACGGAAGACGGTCCTGGGCCATCATGGTGCGGGACAGACGAAGACATGCCAGCCCCAATTCGGGCTATACGGAAGCGGCGGTGGCGGGCGCCCTCGGGGTGCAGCTTGGAGGACGGAGTTATTATTTCGGCAAAGCCTCCGACAAGCCCCTGATCGGCGTTGCCCTTGCCGCCCTTATCCCCCGGCGTATCATAGAGACGAACCGCGTCATGTGGGTCACGGTGCTTTCCTATACGTGTTTCGGTCTCGCAGCATACCAACTGGTCCGGTACATCTTTTACGGTGCAAGGGGATGACGGCATGAGGGAGAAATATCCGGGGATCATTGCAGGAGCACCTGCCGGGGAGGGCGCAAAATGGTAAACATCACCTGCCCGCGCATCGTTATTGCAGGCACCAAGAGCGGCGTGGGGAAGACAAGCCTCTCCCTCGGGATCGCACGGGCCTTTGCGAGACGGGGCGTAAAGGTGCAGACCTTCAAGGTGGGACCCGACTTTCTTGACCCCACGCACCTGACCCGCGCCTCGGGAAGACCCTGTTACAACCTCGATACGTGGATGATGGGGCGGGAATATGCCCTCGGCCTCTTTGCCCGCGCTACGGCCGACGCCGATCTCGCAATTGTGGAAGGGGTAATGGGCCTTTTTGACGGATATGACCCGGAGAGTTCAAGGGGAAGCACGGCGGAAATGGCGGACTTTCTCCGCGCCCCTCTTCTCCTTGTGGTGAACGCCCACGGGATGGCAAGGAGCGTCGCGGCCCTGGTAAAGGGGTACGCCGAATTTGAAAAAGGGGCGGACCTTGCAGGCGTCATTATCAACCAGTGCGGCTCGGAGAAACACGGGGCCCAACTCGCCGCGTCTCTCCGGGGGGCTTTATTGCCGCCCGTTGTGGGCGCCTTGCCTCGCGGCGGCCTGCCCTCCCTACCGAGCCGGCACCTCGGCCTTGTCGCTGCCGACGACACCCTGCCCGGCGACGGCAGGCTCGATGCCCTTGCCGACGCGGTGGAAAAACACCTTTCCCTGGAGCAGATGCTCCGGATAAGCCGGTCTGCCCCATCCCTTGCAGTGCCCGATCCCATAACGTCCGGCCCGAAGGACCCGGTTCGCCTGGGCATTGCGAAGGACGAGGCCTTTCATTTCTACTATCAGGACCTCTTCGACGCCCTTGCGGAGCAGGGCTGCGAGACCGTCTTCTTCTCCCCTCTTCACGAGGGAAGGCTGCCGGACCGCTTGGACGGTCTTTACATCGGCGGCGGATACCCCGAGGAGTACGGGGCCGCTCTTTCGGAAAACCAGGCCATGAAGGACGCAATTCGCACCTTTGCTCGTGATAGGCGTCCTGTGTATGGAGAGTGCGGCGGCCTCATGTATCTTAGTGAAGGTGTCATAACGGAAGGCAGGTCGTACCCCTTGACCGGGCTTCTCCCGGTGTGGACGCGCATGCTCGGCCGGAGGAAGACCCTTGGCTACCAGGAGGTCGCGCTCTCGGGAGACACGCTCCTCGGCGTTGCGGGGACGCAGCTCAGGGGCCATGAGTTCCACTACTCCGACATGGAAAGTGACCCTGCGGGCCGGGATGGCTGGGAGACCGTGTACCGCGTGAAGAGGCCTCTTGGTGATGAAAGGCCCCCTGAGGGATATTGCCGCGACGAGATCCTCGCAAGCTATATCCACCTTCACCTTGCTTCCAGGCCCGGGTCGATTACCCATTTCCTTAATAGATGCAGGAGGCGAAGATGAAAACGGGCGATAAGGCGGCTGAGACCGCCTTCGTGAGAAAGCTTTACGAGCATCCCCTGAGCGGCAGGGAGATTGAAGTGAAATCACTGGAGACCATCGACAGGGAGGCGGGCGACCACGGTTTCGGGGAAAAGGAATGGCAGGTCGTGCGCCGCATGATCCATACGAGCGCGGACTTTTCCCTGATGAAGGACGTTCATTTCCTGAACGGAGCCCTGGACGCAGGCCCCGCCGCCCTTTCCGCGGGCAGAACCATCTATGTGGATTCGAACATGATGAGGGCAGGTATCTCCCTGGCAAGGCTCCGTGAGGTCCGGGAGCAGTACGGGCCGGCGGACGTTGTCTGTCACGTGGCTGATCCCGATGTGGCGGCGGCAGCCGACGAGGCCCGTCTCCCGAGGGCGGTTTTTGCGGTCCGCAAGGCAATCCCCGTGCTCGACGGCGCAATCGTCTGTTTCGGCAACTCGCCTGTAGGGCTTCTGGAGGTCAACCGTCTCATCATGGAAGAGGGTATCCGGCCGGCCCTGGTCATCGCCATGCCTGTGGGGTTCGTTCACGTGGAAGAAAGCAAGGAAGAGCTTATGGGCCTCCACATGCCCGCCATCGTGCTCGGAGGCAGGCGGGGAGGGAGCGCCCTCGCGGTGAGCGTGATCCACGCGCTGTGCAATATCGTTAAGGAGAGTGCCTTATGACCCGATCGACAAGAGCGATAATCATCCTCGGTCACGGAAGCCGCGTGCCGGGGGCAAACGCATCAATGCTTCAGGTGACGTCCCTGTTGAAGGAGAAATACGGATATCCCATTGTGGAGGTATGCAACATGTCCCGTCTCGGCCCCTATCTGGGGGACGCCCTTGAAACCTGCATCGAAGCAGGGGCCACGGATATCATGGTAATCCCCTATTTTCTCCACGAGGGGCTCCACATGCGTCTCGATATCCCCAGGATGATGCAGGAATATGCCCTTCAATATCCCCATATCCGTTTTGTTTTCGGCAAGAACCTCGGATTCGACGAGTCTCTTGTGGACCTTGTGCAGAGGAGGATCGTCGAATCGGAGCATCTGGGTGATGTCAGGGACCTCATGCTCCCCGGGGAAGACCAGTACCCCATCCCGCCGGGACAGCACGAATTCGTGGGCATGACGCCTGACGATGCCCGGCAGTGGAGACAACGGAATGGCGAAGAATAGAAGGAAGCGGGCATCCTCCCGGTCCGGGGCGACAAGGTTTCCCCTTCTCCCGGGGGTTTGCGCGGCGGTTCTTGTCCTGAATCTTGCAGTTTTTACCGTGCCTGTCCACGCCATGCACATAGCGGAGGGAATACTCCCCCTCGGCTGGGCAACCCTGTGGATCGCCGTCGCCCTTCCTTTCGTGGCCCTTGGCCTTAAGGACCTCAGGAGATTCCGCGAGTCCTCCCGCCATGCCATGCCCCTTATCGGGCTCGTGGGCGCGGCGGTTTTCATCATCTCGTGCATGCCCGTTCCCGTTCCCATTGCGGGATCATGCTCCCACCCCTGCGGCACGGGGCTTGCGGCAATCCTCGTGGGACCCTTTATCACCGTGCTCATTGCGAGCATAGCCCTTCTCCTCCAGGCCCTCTTTCTCGCCCACGGGGGACTGACGACCATAGGGGCCGATATATGTTCCATGGGCATTGCGGGGGCCTTTACGGGGTACGCCGTGTTCCGGTTCAGCCGGGCATTAAGGGTCCCCGTGTTTGCGGCGGCCCTCATGGCGGGCCTCTTTTCCGACTGGGCAACCTATTCGGCGACATCATTACAACTCGCCTCCGCCTTAAGCGGACCGGGGTCGTGGGGCTCCATGTTCACGGCCCTCCTTCTCGCGTTCATGCCCACCCAGATACCCCTGGGCCTTTTTGAGGGGATTATCACCGGAGGGGCGTACACCTTTCTCGTAAGCCGCAGGCCCGACCTGATCCCCCTCCTCACGGCGAGGAAGAGCGTGGAGGCGGTGAAATGAGGGGCCTTTCCATGTTCGTTGCGGTTTTTCTCATTCTTTTTGCCTTCACCCTCATCTCCGTCCGGGCGGATTCAGGCAAATGGGCGGGCGTCGATGAGACGGTTGTGGAAAGGTTTGCCGGGAAGGCGGGCCGTCCCGCAAAAGAGCCCTTTATCAATTGGGGCCAGGGCGACCTCCCCCTCTTTATCTTTCTCATTGCCGGTGCAACGGGCGGGTTTGCGGCAGGATACTATTTCAGGGTGCTTTTCCACGAAAAAGGACGGGAGGGTGAGCCGAAAAACGATGTTTGACCTCTTTTCCGATATCTTTACCCACCGTGAAAACGGACTCAGGCGACTCGATGCGAGAATGAAGTTCTTCGTCGTGATCGCAACCCTCATCACCCTGATCCTGTCCCGGGGATTCGCCTATCCCCTCATCGTCCTTACCGCCTCTCTTCTCGCTCTTCTCGCGGTGAGGATTCCCGTCCGGTTCATCGCCTTTCGCCTTCTTATGCCGGCGGCCATCGTCCTTGTTCTCATCGGCCTCAAGGCCCTTCTGACCCACGGCGAGCCGCTTTTCCGTACGGTCCTTTGGGGCGTGACCATTGCGATTACCCGTGAAGGGCTTACGAGCGGTCTCTCCATGGGGGCCCGTGTAGTCGCCGCAGTGACCCTGCTCATCCTCTTCGGCAGCGTTACCCCGGCCCATTCCATATTTCACGCCATGCGATGGATGCGGGCCCCGAGGGAATGGGTGGAATTGGCGCTCCTCATGTACCGCTACATATTCGTTCTTGTGGAAACGACTGCCAATATGGCCACGGCCCAGCGTCTCCGCCTGAGCTACAACGGGGTAAGGAACTCGTTTCGCTCGGCAGGGGTGCTCTGCGGCGCGGTCATGCTGAAATCCATCGATCAGGCCATGAAGGCGGGGGAGGCCATGGAACTTCGGGGTCACGCAGGCGCCGTTCCCCTCGCGCCTCTGACGCCCCTCTCGCCTCCGCAGGTGACGGCCTCCATAGGGGCCTGTCTCCTCGTTGTTTCTATCCAGGGAGTCTGCGAATGGTTTCTTCCATGAAACACACCGATGAACCGGTGATCCGCGCCGAAAAGATCAGCTTCTCTTACGTGGGCCACGGCCTTGCCCTTGACTGTATCGATTTCATGGTCCGGAAGGGTGAGTTTGTCGCCTTCCTTGCATCGAACGGCGCGGGGAAGACCACCTTCCTCAAGGTGCTGGTGGGGCTTCTCAAGCCCGGGACAGGCAGTGTCCGGCTCAACGGGAGGGACATAAAAGGCCTTTCAGCGAGCGTTATCTGCCGGGAGATCGGTTTCGTCCTCCAGAATCCCACAGATCAGCTCTTTGCCGCCACCGTGGAGGAGGATGTGGCCGCAGGTCCCAGAAACCTGGGGCTTCCCGAGGATGAGGTGGAGCGTCGCGTGGCGGAGGCCCTAGAACTGGTGTCCGTTTCCCACCTCCGGAAAAGGGCCATACATCACATAAGCCACGGCGAGCAGAAAAGGGTCTCCATTGCGGGCATAATCGCCATGAACCCCTCCACCCTTATTCTCGATGAACCTACGGCAGGCCTCGACCCCGAAGGAGAGGCATCCATGCTGAGAACGCTGAACCGTCTCAACAAGGAGCACGGGAAGACCATCATTCTCGCGACCCATTCCGTTGACATGCTCCCCCTGTTTGCCGACAGGATCGTCATCATGAACAGCGGTAAGATATTGCAGGACGGCAGCCCTGAAGAGGTCTTCGCCGACCGTGAGATGCTTAAAGGCGCCCGCTTGAGGCTCCCTTATATTTCCCGTCTTCTTTACGAGCTGAGACACCTTGATGGCGCGCCCATAGACGGTATACCTCTCACCATCGGCGAGGCCCGGGTAAAACTCCTCGAACTGATTCCCGAGGAGCGACTGATCCGCAACATGAGGGGGCAAGGGGAATGAAGGCGCTCAGAGGGGGTTTTTCCACGGGCGCGTGCGCGGCCGCGGCGGCAAAGGCGGCGGTGATCGTCCTTTCAGGCCGTCCCGGCGTGGCCGAGGCAGAGATCGGCCTGCCCCGGGGAGAGCGGGTCGGCTTTACCGTGCATGGGGCCGTGGCGGACGGCGACCGGGCCCGTGCGTGGGTGAGAAAGTCCGCGGGCGATGATCCGGACGTTACGGATGGCGTCGATATTGTGGTCTCCGTATCGTGGATCGATGGGACGGACGTGGTTTTTGCGGCGGGAGAGGGCGTGGGCATGGTGACCAAGCCCGGCCTCTCGGTCCCTCCCGGGGAGCCCGCCATCAACCCTGTTCCGAGGGCGATGATCCGCTCCGCGGTGAGAGAAGTGACCGGCAGGGGCGTAAGGGTCACCATCTCAATCCCGGGCGGTGAGGCCCTTGCCCGAAAGACCTTCAATCCCCGCCTCGGTATCAGGGGAGGACTCTCCATCCTGGGCACCACGGGGCTGACGAGGCCTTTCAGTTGCAAGGCCATCCAGTGCACCATCGAGTGCGCCCTGAATGTCTCCTTCGCTTCAGGCATTTCCGCCCCTGTCCTTGTGCCGGGCCACATCGGCGAAGGTTCCGCGAGAAAGCACCTCGTGCTCTCCGACGAGCAGGTCATAGAGGTGGGCAACGAGTGGGGGTTTACCCTCGATGTGTTGAAGCAGAGGGCCGGTCCCCTCTCCCTCCTCATTCTGGGGCATCCGGGAAAGCTCGCCAAACTGGCGGAGAACGAGTGGGACACCCACTCCTCCCGGTCCAAAAGCGCCGTTCCCCTCGTGGCAGGGATGGTTCTTGCCATGTTCGGCAAGGGCCTGCCCGATACGGAGACCGTGGAGGGGATCTTTGCCGCCCTTCTCCCGGAAGAGGGGCAAAGGTTGGCGGAGGGGCTCGCCGGGAGGATCGGCAGGGCCGTGGGAGAAAGGCTCGGCTATGGGGCGGAGGTATCCGTTGCGCTCATAAATATGAAGGGTGACATACTCGGCGCGTGGGGAGGGCTTGAGAGATGGCAGTGAAAGAGCACAGGATCACCATTGTAGGCTGCGGTCCCGGTTCGCCTGATTACATGACAGGCGCGGGTCTTAGGGCCATCGAAAAGGCGGAGGTCCTCATGGGGGCCGGGAGACTCCTTGACGCCTTCGGCCGTCATGACCAGGAGCGGATACCCGTGGGCGCCGACGTAGCAGGGGCCCTCGACCGTCTTCAAGGGATTTTCAGGACGAGGAAGACGGCGGTCCTCGTGAGCGGCGATCCGGGGCTCAAAAGCTTCGCCTCGAATGTCATCGACCGTTTCGGCAGGGATAAGTGCGAAGTGATACCCGGCGTCAGCTCGGTGCAGGCCGCCTTTGCCCGTGTCGGCCTCGCCTGGCATGACGCCCGCATCGTAAGCGCCCATGAAGGCATCCCGCCTGTGGCGCCTTTGTCTCTCGTGAAGGAGGAGAAGGTGGCCGTTCTCGCGGGCGGGGACAAATCTATCGGATGGATCAGGGCGTTAGCGGTCGCCCTCGGCCCGGACCACGTCATCTACCTCTGCCGGGACCTGACCCTTGACACGGAAGAAGTCCGGCAGGTAGGGTCCGACGAACTCGGTGGCATGAGCCTGCCCTCCCGGTCCATATTGCTCTTTATCAAGGAGGACTTTTCACCATGAAACCAGGGACCCTTTACGGCATCGGCATTGGCCCCGGCGACCCGGACCTCATCACCGTGAAGGGCGCGGCGGTGCTTTCGCGATGCGGCCATATATTCGTTCCGAAATCAAAGGTGGCGGCAGAGAGCCTTGCCCTCACCATTGCGACGAAACATATCAACCCCGGGGCAAAGGTCCACGAAGTGCTCTTTCCCATGACCAAAGACGAATCGGAATTGCGCAAGAGGTGGGACGAGTCGGCGGAGCGGATCGCCGCGGTCCTCATGACCGGCGAAGACGCCGTCTTTATCACCCTGGGCGACGCGCTCCTCTATTCCACGTATATTTATTGCATCAGGGCGCTCCGGCGCCTTATGCCCCATGCCGGGATCGTCACCATACCGGGGGTCACCTCCTTTTCGGCCGCTGCGGCGGCAGCGGGATTTCCCATAGGCGAGGGGAAGAATCCCGTGACCATTATCCCCACGGCCGATGACCTGGGCGACGTGCGCCGTGCCCTCGGCGGGAAAGGGACGGTCATCCTCATGAAGGTGGGCAACCGTCTCGGCGGCATCGTAGAGCTGCTCAAAGAGGCGGACGCCCTCGGGGAAAGCGTTTTTGTGGCCCACGCGAGCATGGACGACGAGCGGGTGGAAACCGACCTTGCCCATATGGATACCGGGGGAGAGGCGGGATACCTTTCGATAATCCTTACCCATTCCAAGGAGGAAGCATGAAGGTTTATTTTATAGGTTCAGGCCCCGGTGACCCGGAACTGATGACAAGGAAGGCCGAGCGCCTTCTTAAGCAAGCCCGGATCTGCGTCTACGCAGGATCCCTTTTGAGCCCTGCCGTGGTGGCGATGATCCCCGAAGAAGCGGAAAAATACGACTCGGCGAGACTCGATCTGAAGGCGTTGACGGCTATCTATAAAGATGCCGGGGAAAGGGGTGTGGATGTCATGAGGCTTCACTCGGGAGACCTCTCCCTCTATAGCGCCATAGGGGAACAGATCGACGAACTCGAAAAGCTGGGCATCGACTACGAGGTCGTGCCCGGTGTAAGCTCTTTTCAGGCCGCGGCAGCGGCGCTCAGGCAGGAGTTGACCCTGCCCGAGGTCTCCCAGACGGTCATACTGACCCGCATGCCCGGTGAAACGCCCGTAGGGGAAGGGGACGATATAAGGAAGCTCGCCGAGACAAAAGCGACACTCTGCATGTTCCTCTCCATCCATAGGATGGGGGAGATTGCCGGGACCCTTTCGGAGTTTTACGGCCCTCAATGCCCCGCTGCAGTGGTCTACCATGCCTCGTGGCCCGATCAACGGGTCATAAGGGGAACCCTTGCAGATATCTCCGGAAAGGTGGAGGCTATGAATATCACTAAGACGGCGATGATAATCGTGGGGTGGGCCCTTGGCCCTGCCTCGGCCCGGTCGAAGCTCTACGACGGGGCTTTTTCGCACGGCTACAGGTCGGGGACAAAGGGATGATAGCCCTTATCACCCTCTCTTCCGAAGGGGCGTCGATTGCGCGGACCCTGGCCGCGGCCCTGCCGGATACCCGAATATTTCTCCACGAGGCCGTTGCCGACAAGGAGGGCGGGGAGAGGTTCGGCAGTATCTTTGATGTGACAGGCCGCATCTTTAACGAGGCGGAGGCCCTTGTCTTCATCGCCCCTGTGGGTGTGGCCGTGCGGTCGATTGCGCCCCATATACGGGACAAGAGGACGGACCCTGCGGTGGTGGTGGTGGATGTGCGGGGGCGCTACGCCATAAGTCTTCTCGCGGGGCATGAGGGCGGGGCGAACGACCTTTCCCTTGCCATCGGCAATATCCTCGGAGCGGAGCCCGTTATCACTACCTCGACGGAGGCGCTCAAGACAATTATCGTAGGAGTGGGCTGCCGCAAGGGCTGCGAGGCCGGGATCATCGTGGAGGCAGTGAAAAGGGCCGTTGCCGACGCAGGGGCGCAGATGAGCGAGGTCCGTTACATTGCCTCGGCGGACATAAAGGAAAAGGAACAGGGGCTTATCGACGCGGCCCGCGCCCTCTCGATAGCCTTACGGTTTATCCCGTCCGCGGAGATAAGGTCGAAGGCGCCCTCGTGCAAGGAATCGGCCTTAGTGAGGGAGAAATTCAATCTGCCCGGAGTCGCCGAGCCTGCGGCGCTCCTTGCAGGAAGGAGGACATCATTAGTACTTCCAAAGACAATTTACGGAGGAGTGGCTGTGGCGGTGGCCCGGGAAAACTCTTTGTAGTGGGCATAGGGGCCGGAGGACCTGTTGGCCGGACCCTTGCTGCCATAAAGGCCATTGAAGGGAGCCACGTTATCCTGGGTTATAAGCGATATGTCGAGCTTATCGCCGACATTATCGACGGGCAGGAGGTCGTCTCCTCGGGTATGACCAGGGAGGTGGAGAGGTGCCGTCAGGCGCTCCGGCTTGCGGCAGAGGGTAAGACCGTCTCTCTCATCTCATCCGGAGACCCCGGCATCTACGGCATGGCGGGTCTTGCAATCGAGGTGGCATCCAAGGAAGGGTTCGACGTTCCCATAGAGATCATCCCCGGCGTGACGGCTGCAAGCGCCGCCGCCGCCCGTCTCGGCGCCCCGCTCATGCTCGACTGTGCATTTATCAGCCTGAGCGATATTCTCGTTCCCTGGCAGGAGATCGCTCGGCGCCTGGAGAAGGTCGCTTCGGCGGACCTCGTGACGGTGCTTTACAATCCCAAAAGCAAGGAGCGCCGCTCCCACATCGAAGAGGCGCGCGCCATATTCGGGCGCTACAGGTCCGGCTCGACGCCCGTGGGCATCGGCACGTCCCTGGGCGCGGAAGACGAGGAGGTCGTTCTCACCGACCTCGACCATTTTCTTGAACACGACATGAATATGAGGAGCATCGTGATTATAGGGAACAGTACGTCGAAAAAGATGGATAAGTGGTTCGTGACCCCGAGGGGCTACAGCCTTTGATTCTTCTCCTGGGAGGCACGAGCGACACGGCACCCCTTGCGGACCTCATTGCCGGCGCGGGACACGAGGTACTTGTTTCGACGGCCACCGATTATCCCCTCCATAAAGGGGTCCACCCCTCTATCTCCCACAGGGCGGGTCCCCTTGACAGGGACGGTCTCGTCACCCTTATCCGGAGCAAGAATATCCGGACCCTTGTGGATGCGACACACCCCTATGCGGAGGCGGTGAGCATTGCGGCCCGCGAAGCGGCCCGCATCACGAACATTCCCTGCCTGACCTTTATACGTCCCGCAGCCGTAGGCGACGGGTCCGGCGTGCTCCTTGCGGAGAACCATATCGATGCAGCACAACGGGCCTTTGCTGTCGGCGAGCCCGTGCTTCTGACCATAGGCGCCAATAATCTCGCCCCCTATGCCGAAGAGGCGAAAAAGACGGGCGTCCCTTTTACCGCACGGATCCTTCCCCGGGAAGAATCCCGTCTGGCCGCCATAAAGGCCGGAGTGCCGGACGACTGCCTCGTCATGGCCAAGGGGCCCTTTTCCATAGAGGAAAACTCCGGGCTGATAAGGAAGACCGGGGCCGGGGTCATGGTGACCAAGGACGGCGGCGCCGTGAGCGGAGTCCTCGAGAAACTCGAGGCCGGCCGCAGAGAAGGGTGCCGCATGATCCTCGTCAAAAGGCCCTTGCCACAGGGAGAGTGCTTCGATACTTACGGCGCGCTGCTCAAATGTCTGTCCACGCTGAGGCCCGTGTAGCGCCCCCACATCAAAGCCGGGGGTCACCTCAGGGGCTACCTCAGGTTGTACTTCGATGAACCGGATATTTCTTTGCACTGAGAATGTTTGAGGGGATCATGAACGCAGCTATTGACGAGGATGTCGATGAATTCTCTTTTTAGGCGGAAAGGCGGGGCTTTCCAGCCTTTTTTTGTACATGCGCCTGTAAACTGGTTTTTATGGATGTGGGGGATTCTGTTCCGTAAGTGGTGTGACGTGGGTAGCGGCACCGGACTTCCTTATCCGGGCGAGGTCATATGATCCCTGAAGCTGCAACCAGCTTTCGGGGCTACGCCCGAAGGCCTGTGATAGTCTCAGGGGAAATGCTCGCGTGCCCGTTTAGCAGCAACGAAAGCGTCTTACGGGTTACACCAAGGCCTTCAGCGGCTTTTGTGGCGCTTAAGCCAAGGGGATTGATGCACAGGTCCCGTATAATCTCGCCGGGATGGGGAGGGGTTTTCATAGCCATACTTTACATCTCCTAATGATTCTCTGTCCCCAAGCTGTCCCCATTAACTCTTTATTCGGTCAAAGCCCCATGGGAAGAATCAAGGCCCCCTTGGGGGAAGCGAATTGCCTCGGTCGCCGGCAATGCCCGAATCGGGGAAGGGAGTGCGGGTTAGGGACGGTTTCTTACGGGTTTACCGGCACCTGCACCACGTGGGAGGGTACGAAGCTTCCGTTCACCCATTGGTCGGGCACCTCCACCCATCTCCCGTTGGGGTCGTTCTCGGATACGGGCGAGCCATCGCCATTCTGGGGCAGGTTCTCAGCATCGGACCCGTCCGAGTAATAAAGGAGCTGACCGGAAGGACCTTCGCCGGATGCGGCCCCGGCGGGCGGCGCTTCCCCCGCGCCCCAACCGGCCTGGTAACCGTAATAGGGGATGGCATAATAGAGTACGCGGTAAGGCCGCCAGTGCGGACGCGGACCCGGACGAAACGGACGGCACGCCATGCCTGCGGGCCGGGTCATGCGGCTCGACACAGGATGTCCCGCGGCTATGGCTCCCCCGCGAGACCCGCCCCCGCCGCGGGCTCCGCCGCCTCCCCGGGCGTAAGACGGGAAAGGCCCGACCATTATGATGCTAAGGGCCAGGACCAACGAAACAAATAGATACCTTCTCATGATTTATCCTCGAAACCGTTCAGCCTTTGACGCATTGAGCGACAACACTCCATGAATAATCATAGCAAAATCCGTGCCCTGGGGCTAAAAAACATAACCCTCTGCAATCATGCAGGTTGTGCTTCCTGCCTCGGGGCCTGGCCGGTTTTCGTCAGGCAACAAATGTCGAAACCGTCCTTTCGGGGCGTCCAAATTGTCGCGCCCTTACGCGAAACCGGCGGACCGGCGCCCGGACCCGTACCGCGATCCCCGGCTCAGCGGAGGTCGTTTTCGGTCTCCTTCGGCTTGCCGCTCAGGCGGACCACCGCGTAGATCAAAGCCAGAAGACCCGCGCCCCCTCCCACTACCACGGGGAGGCTCCAGAACGTCCGGGGTAGAGCGCCGTAGAGGCCGATAATTCCGAAGAGGATGAATACCAGAGCGGCAAACCACTTGATGGCCCGGTCCGGGATGTTCTTGCCGAGCACTATGCCGAAGATGATGCCTATGGCGTCCGCCACCAGCATGCCCGTGGTGGTGCCGAGCCATATCTGGATGATATTTTCGTATTTCGTGGCAAGGGCGATGGTGGCGAGTTGGGTCTTGTCGCCCATCTCGGCAAAGAAGAAGGCTACGGCCACCGTCCAGAAGGGGCTGAATTTAAACCTCTTATCCTCGTTGTCCAGCTTGTCCCCCCTGAGCGTCCAGAGGCCGAAGAGGATGAACGACGCGGATGCGATGATCTGGATATAATGGAGCGGCACCACCTTGGTGAGGTAACTGCCCAAAAGCACCGCACACAGGTGGTTTACCAGGGTGGCCACGAAAACCCCCCACATGACCGTCTGCCAGCGGTAACGGGACGCAAAGGCCATGGCGAGCAGTTGGGTCTTGTCGCCCATCTCCGCGAGGACCACGAACACCAGTGAAGCGATATAGGTTGTCATCATACCTCCTCGACACACAAAATAAAAAAGCGAGACACTTTAGATGGACGTTCACGTCGCACTAAAGGTCTCGCTAATTGGCTTTCACCAATGACAAGGCCAGGGCATATGCCCAGCATGTTGACCTTGTCTTGTTAGCTACTCCCCCTCAGGGTTGTTAAATTATAGAATAAACCCCACCGGATATCAACAGATTGTTCAAAAGTATTTTTCCCTCACGAAGAAGGGGCCTGTTCTCAAAAGAGAACGGTGAGGCCCACCAGCACCTGCAAGGCATAGAGGACTACGATCGCAACCCCTATGGCGAAATGGGGTGTCCTCCATAGGGGACCGGCTTTGATCTTCCGCGAAATTATGAAGGTGGTGAGCAACGAGAGGGCGATGAGCGCCCCGAGGATGAAGTGGAGGGGGTAGGTGAATACCTTTCCCTGGTCGATACGGGCGAGGGTGACGCCGAAGAGGAATCCCGCCGTGCCGAAGAGGACAAGGAAGGGCCCGAGCTTCCTGTGGGTCCTGATGAGGGCGAAATCCGGCGCTCCCGCAATCCTCGTTCTTCGTATCCTGAGTCCGCACCATCCCTGGTAAAGGATGGCGAGGGCAATGACCGTGTTGAAGAAGCCGTGGGCTATGGCCATATATTCTATAATCTGTTTGTCGATCATAGAAAGAATATAGGTCGCCCCTCCGGACATGGCAAGGCTCCTGCCCGTTTTCGACCCCCTGTCGCGGCCTGTTCGGCCGGAAAGAGGGGTCTCAATGCCAGTCGTTCAGCATGAAGCCGATGCTTGCCCGGTTGACCGTGTTGTTGTAATCGATGAGGCTTTCCCCGTAGCCGTTGAAATACTGGATGTAACCGCTGAACCGCTTGTTGTCGATGAAGGGGAAGGGGAAGCTCCAGTCAAGCTGAACGGCCCCTTTGTTGTCGGCCCTGAGATTGTTCCGGAGCATGACGGCAAAGCGGTGCCCCTTCCAGTAATAGAACCCCCACAACTCGCCGTAGCCCATGTATGCGGTGATATTGGAGTTGTCGTCGTCGCTCGCATTCTCGGGTATCCTGTACCATGTTTTGAGGAGAAAGCTGAGGTTTTCCTTCTCGAACCCGAAGTTTGCCATCACGCGGTTCCAGCTCCGGGACAGGGGGTTGGCCCGGCCGTTCGACTGGTGATTGATCCCCAGGTTGACGATCCGCCCTTTTAACCCCAGGAGATCGTAATCGGTGCGGAAGTTCAGGAGCAGTTCCGGCTCGTAGTTGACCTCCCGGAAAGGCGACGAGAAGGCGGCGTTATAGAGCTGCCAGAAGGCGAGCTGGGTATAGCCGAACCAGAGGTCCATATCCTCCCCCATCACGTCCTCCCAGAGTTTCGTCTTGAAGCTTATCTGAAACTTGGCCTCCGTATGCTGAGCCCGGGCATTATTTGAGACGTCGAGCATGGGCTCCTGGTTGAGGGTGGAATTGTATGCCACGGGCAGCATATAGTTGGGCCGGTGGGGCCTGATAATGGAACGGGCGGCCCTGCTCGGGGCGTCCAGATCCCAGTGGCGCGCCATGACGGACGAGGTGTTGTCCCCGGCAACGGGCTCCCCCTTGGCCTCTTTTACGGGCGTCCCCTCGGGAAGGGCGGTGGCGGGCGGTTTTGCCCGGGGTTCCGCGGCCCGGGCAGGGCCGTTGCCCGGGGGTTTTCTTCCTGCAAGGGTGTCGAAGCACCTCAACCGCTCGGTGTCGTCCTCTATCTTTATACACCCCGCCAACCCGTCCGGCATGTTGGCGGCTGCACTGTTTCCCGCGACGAATTGGAGCAGGAGCAGGGTGACAATAAAGAGACCGAGGCCTCCCACCATCTGGAGGTTCCGTTTTTCGTACAGGAGAGATTTCATAAGTACCTCACTTTGTTCGTGATACCGATCTTGAAAATAAGCCGGTTCGGGAGGAAAAAGCAAGAAGAAAAAGCCAAGGGGCAATTTGTGTTGATTCACAAGGGATTCTGGGCTACCCTTTTTAAGGCGTCCCTTCCTATGATGAAGCCGTATTTTTTTTCGGTCCGTGAGTCCGAAGGGGCGGCCCACGTAAGAGGTCATGGAGATACCCGTTCCCGGTTATAGAGAGGCAGGCAGAGGGCCTTCGGTGGTCTGCATTCATGGAAGCGCGAGCTCGTCAGGTCAGTGGCGTCCGTTAATGGAAAGGCTGTCGGACCGGTTCCGCCTCATCGCCCCCGACCTCTATGGCCATGGCCGCACGACCCCCTGGCCGGGCCTGAGGGGGATGGAGGTGGATGACGAAGTCGATCTCCTGGAGCCTGTTTTCCGCATGGCGGGCGACCGGTTCCACCTTGTCGGCCATTCCTGGGGAGGGGCCATAGCCCTGAAAGCCGCCTTGCGCCACCTGCCCCGGTTGATCTCGGTGACCCTCTTCGAACCCGCCCTCTGGAGCCTGCTCGTGGCCCACGACCCCTCAAGCCTCGCTTCACGGGAGATCATCCGGAACCGGGATGAGACCCAGCGCATGATGGATGGGGGACATTTCGCGGAAGCGGGCGAGTATTTCATCGATTACTGGGTGAGGCCCGGCACGTGGACACGCATGACAGAGGCCCGGAAAGAGGCCTTTACCGCAGGCATGTGCGCGGCAAGCCCCGAGTGGCACGCGTCGTTCGACGATAAAACACCCCTCACCGCCTTCGCCGCCATGGACGTTCCCACCCTCCTTCTCTCCGGAGGCGGGTCCACGGTCCCCGCGAGGACCATCACCACCCTCCTCTCCACCGTGATTCCTCACGGGAAGATGGAGAACCTCGAAGGCATAGGACACATGGGTCCCGTAACCCACCCGGACATAGTGAACGCCAGGATAGAGGCGTTCCTTGTTACATTCCCCCCTGCCCCGTGATAGACTCTGTATAAGGCGACCATGAAGAGGAAACACGAAGGGAAGATCAGCAGGAGGGGATTTCTCAAGATCGGCGCAGTTGCGGCTGCGTGTATGCTCACCGGAGTGACGGGTATTGAAGCCACGACGCCCACGGCGGATACGGTGTTCGTGAACGGCACGGTACTTACCGTGGACAGGAGCGACTCCATCGCCCGGGCGCTGGCGGTGCGGAACGGCACGATCCTCGAAGTGGGGACAAAGGAGGCCGTCTCGCCTTACATCGGCAACGCCACAAAGGTTATCGACCTCAAGGGGAGGACAATGACCCCGGGCCTTATCGATTCCCACGGCCACCTTCCCCAGTTCGGCAACAGGGAGCGCAATTGGGTCAAGCTCCAGGGCCTTGAATCCAAAGAGGAGGTCCTCGAAGCATTGGCGGAGCGGGCCCGGAAGGCCCCTCCGGGACGGTTTATCAACGGCTGGGGCGTTGAGAGCAACGAGTTTTCCTTCATGAACCGTCGCGACCTCGACAGGATCACCACCACCCACCCCATGCTCGTTGTCCATACCACGGGCCAGTGGGGGTTCGCCAACAGCTATGCCCTGAAAGTATCGGGCATTGACAGGTCCACGCCAAACCCGCCGGGCGCGCGGGTTCAGAAGGCGCCGAACGGAGAGCCGACAGGGCTTCTCATCCACTACCCCGCGCTCTATCTCGTGCGGAAGAAGTTCCCCATGGCGAATAAGGAGGAGATGGGCAAAAATATTCTCTACGCCGCGAGACTTTACGCCCGGGAAGGGGTTACTGCGGTGCAGGACAACTTTTTTGACATCGGAGAGATCGGCGGCGCGAGCCATTCGGGGGTTTACCTTGAACAGGCCATGTCCGGAAGCCTGCCGGTGAGGGTCAGGATATGGCCCTACATACCGAGCATGAGCGAGGCGTCCCTCGCAGTGCAGGAGTTGTTCCGGTCCCGGGCCTTGAGGCCCGATTCACCCTTTGCCGCGGCAGTCAGGTACAAGAGGGATAACCCCGAAGGGTTCGCCAGGGTGTGGGGAGGCATGAAGATCGCCATCGACGGGTCGGGTCCCACCAGCCTGTGGTACCGGAGCGACCGGGGCCTCATGCTCCATTCCATGGAAGACCTCAACTCCATGGTAAAGCTCTTCCACGAGGCAGGCCAGCAGGTGAGCGTTCATGCCGTGGGCGACAAGGCGGTGGACACCATACTCGACGCCTTCGAGGCTGCCCTCAAGACCCAGCCGAGAGGGGACGCGCGGCACCGCATCGAACACGCCACATGTCCGCGATCGACCTCCCTGGAACGGATGAAGCGTCTCGGAGTGGTAATCTCCACGCACCCCCAGTTCCTCTACCCCTGGGGAGACAAGTGGACCACTCTGAAAGGGCAGAGGGTTATACCGGTGAAATCGTACAGGGAACAGGGAATACCCGTCGCTTTCGGGGCGGACCCGCCCGCCTTCCCCTTGTGGCAGCCCCAGTATGCCCTGTGGGACGCGGTTGCGAGAACCACGAAGGGGGGCTATGTCTTTGCCCCGGAAGAAGCCATATCAGCGCGGGAAGCCTTGAGGATCCAGACCATGGGAAGCGCCTTTGCCGCCTTCCAGGAAAAGGAGACCGGTTCCCTCGAAAAGGGAAAGCTTGCCGACCTCGTGGTGTGGGACAGGGATTTCACCACCATTCCCACGGACCGAATTCGTGAGGCAAAGGCCGAGATCACCATGGTGGGCGGCAGGATCGTGTACGAGAGATAGCCCGCTCACGGGATTCATGGGACGGCTCGCCATGCCTGCCCTCCCCCGTTTCCCCCTCGGCAATTCCTCCGCGAAAGACCATTTCCCTGGTTCTTTATTTCCATCAGGGTGATACAATGTGTGGAGGCAGGCAACACCATTCCTATCTTCACTTAAGGAGGTAGAACGTGAAACAGGTGCTCATAGATTCGAACCCATCGGGCAGGTTCACCATGCCCACGAAATGCCCCGGCTGCGGCGGGCCTCTTGAAAAAAACCCTTTGACCCAATCCGAAATCAAGATTGAAAAGGCGTCTTCCGTGGTCTCGGACCTGAAAAGCCTGTCCATAGGCCTTTGCGACGGGTGCGGAAAGAAGCTGTCGAGCATCAAGATGATGACGAACATCGCCCTCGCTCTCATTGGCTTCGGGCTCCTGGGCCCGGTCTTCTTCGGCATGTCCACGCCTCCCCAGATGGCGCAAGCGGGCGTCTCCGTGTGCATGGGTCTCGTGTTGCTGTGGGTGGCGGACAGAAACAAGAAGAAGAGGGTCGGCATAAGGTGCAAGAGGCTCTCCAAGAGGGAGTGGGAATTCCGGTTTGAGAACGATGCGGTGGCCGACGAATTTCAAAAGGCCAACTCTCCTGAGGCGGTCCGCTGAAATAACAAGGTTTTTCCAATACCACCGACGGTCGTTCGGGTTTGCCGCCATATCCGCTAATGTCAACTGTTTTGTGTCAGTACAAAGACAGGGCACACTCCCTGGTTAATGTTCTCATACATAAATATCCCATAAAGGATTCTCTCGATGCTCGTTCTGTTACTGAATACTCCCATCGGTCTTGTCCTCCTGCGCACCTCCCGGAACCTCCTTTCAATGGCATTGGTCGTCCGTATTGCCTTTCTGAACTCGGGATCGGCAAACTGAAAACAGGTAAGCAGATCGTCAAGGTCATCCCTTAGACACTTTACTGCCTTGGGGTACTTATCGATCCAGGACTGGGTCCATCTCTTCGCGTAGGTCCTCGCCTCGGCATAGGTATTTGCGTTGTATATCCTCCCGAGCCCTTTCTTGACTGTTTTCTGTTTCTTCCTCGGCACCTTGTCCAGGATGTTGCGTACCTTATGGGCAAAGCATCGCTGGAGGGGGATATCGGGGTAGACGGTGGGCAATATCGAAATCAGCCCCTGACCCCCGTCCGCACAGATGACCTCGATGCCGGAGAGTCCCCGCGTGATCAGGCTGGTGAGGAAGGTTTGCCATTCCGGGCCGCTCTCGGATCGGGCGAGGCGAAAATCTATGATCTCTTTTTTGCCGTCATGTCGAAGACCCAGGGCGACAAGCACGGGACGGGCAACCATTCCTGCCCCTGTCTTTCTCTTCATAACAATCCCGTCCAGGATAAGAGCCCGGAAGGAGCTGGTAATGCGCCTGCGATGGTAGGCATTTACTGCTTCGTCAAGGGTCCTGCCTACCCTGCTTACCGTCTGGGGGCTTATCTTCTCCCCCAGGAGCGCGAGGAGGGCAACTCCCACCTTTCGCGTGGAGAGGCCAAGAAGGAAACAGGTCAGGATGAGATGGTCGATCTCTTTGGTCCGCCGTGCATAGGCAGTGATAATACCCCTCGGGTTATACTGTCTGGTCCTCGGCACCGAAAGGGCAATGTCTCCAAGCTCGGTCAGGACATGGCGGACATAGCTCCCATTCCTCCTGTCCGGGATTCCTCTCTGATACGCCCATGAGAGATGACCTGCGACCTTTTCCTCCATCCTTTCCTTCAAGATCGTGGCGATGCTCATGCGAGCTGCATCACGGTAATCGCCGCTCCACTCATCTTCTGAAGAAAGATTCATTTCCTTGACCATGTTAAACGCCTTTGATAAACTCTTTGTGATAATCTGTTGTTCCACGGGTACCTTCTCCTTATATAAGAATTTGGCGGTTCTTTTTAAGGAAGGTACCCTATCTTCTGCCTGTGACACAAGATATGATACATTAGCGCCATATCCCGGGGGCTGGTTATTGTGCCCCCATTTGTTGTATGATGAAATCGTGACAAAATAATGTGAAAAAGCACGGAGGTTCGGCAACATGGATCACAACATCTATTTTGAGGGAAAAGTTCAGAGTCTCACTTTGGTAACAGACCAGGGAAGGGCGACGGTCGGCGTCATCACCCCGGGCAAATTCACCTTCTCCACGTCCGCTCAGGAGAGGATGGTGATTACGTCAGGGACCCTGAACGTAAAGTTGCCGGACGGAACCCGGAAGACGGTGGGGCCGAACCAGGAATTCATGGTGGAGGCCAACGCCTCTTTCGATGTCGAAGCGGCGCACGACGTGTCTTACCTCTGCTACTACAAGTAGATAGCCATATGTGCCCATCAGGAAAGGAACTCCCGAAGACGGAGCCGACCCCGGCAGTGCCTGCGAAAGGCGACGCGAAGGCCCCTGCATTCAAGGGCGCGGACCCGTTCCCCCTGGGACCGGACAGGACAAAGTACCGCCTCCTCACCAGGGACTTCGTATCGGTCGTGGAGGTGAGCGGGAAGGAGATGCTCCAGGTTGACCCGAAAGGGCTTACGCTCCTCGCCAACGAGGCGATGAGGGATGTGAACTTCCTTCTCAGGACGGAGCACCTCGAACAGGTTGCCGCCATCCTTGCGGACCCGGAAGCGAGCGACAACGACAAGTACGTGGCCGCGGCCATGCTCCGTAACGCCGAGGTTTCATCGAAGTTCGAGCTTCCCTTCTGCCAGGACACGGGCACGGCAACGGTCTTTGCGAAGAAGGGCCAACAGGTGTGGACCGGCGGGAACGACGAGGAATACCTTTCCGAGGGAATTTACAGGACCTATACCGAAGAAAGCCTGCGGTATTCACAGACGGTCCCCCTCACCATGTACGACGAGGCCAACTCCGGCTCCAACCTGCCCGCCCAGATCGACATCCTCGCCACGGGCGGGATGGAATACACATTTCTCTTTGTCGCCAAGGGCGGGGGCTCGGCAAACAAAAGCACGCTCTACCAGGAGACGAAGGCCGTCCTTAACCCGGCGGGCCTTGAGAAGTTTCTCGTGGAAAAGATGAAGACCCTGGGCACTGCCGCGTGCCCTCCCTACCACCTTGCTTTCGTCATAGGAGGCACCTCCGCCGAGTCGTGCATGAAGACGGTGAAGCTGGCCACAACGAAATACCTCGACGGCCTTCCCACGGAAGGAAACAGGCAGGGGCAGGCCTTCCGCGACACGGACCTTGAAAAGAAGCTCCTCGAAGCATCCCATAGGATGGGATACGGCGCCCAGTTCGGCGGAAAGTACTTCGTCCTCGACGTGCGCGTGATCAGGCTCCCCCGTCACGGCGCATCCTGCCCCATAGGCATGGGGGTCTCCTGCTCCGCGGACCGCAACGTAAAGGCGAAGATCAACAGGGACGGCATATGGCTCGAAGAACTCGAACGGAACCCCGGCCGCCTCATCCCGGCCGCCTACCGGGCGGACCATGACGCCGGTGCGGTCAGGATCGATCTCAACCGGCCCATGAAGGAGGTCCTTGCCGACCTGTCGAAATATCCCGTCTCCACGAGGCTGTCCCTCACGGGCACGATGATCGTTGCCCGGGATATAGCCCATGCGCGTTTCAAGGAGCGGATCGACGAGGGCAAGGGCGTCCCCGAATATCTCAAGAACCATCCCGTGTGCTACGCGGGCCCGGCGAAGACGCCTCCCGGCAAACACGCGGGTTCCTTCGGACCCACCACGGCAGGCCGCATGGACTCCTACGTCGATCTCCTCCAGTCGCGAGGCGCGGGTATGATCATGATCGCGAAAGGCAACCGGAGCCGACAGGTAACGGATGCCTGCAAGAAGCACGGCGGCTTCTACCTGGGCTCCATGGGCGGCCCCGCCGCGCTCCTCGGTGAGGAGCATATCAGGAAGATAGAATGCATCGACTACCCCGAACTCGGAATGGAAGCAGTGTGGAAGATCGAAGTCGTAAATTTCCCCGCCTTCATCCTGGTGGACGACAAGGGAAACGACTTCTACAAGAACCTCGCGGGTGAACAATAAGAGCCGACATGGGGCAACTCACCGGAGGCTTGCCGCCGGTACTTGCATCTTCCCGTTTCCGACCTATACTTGTATTAGAGAGCAAATAAGGAACGAAGGAGGAGACCATGATAAGCTTCGAACTGAACGATGAAGAGGCAAAGTTGCTGTCGAGCGTGCTCGGGAACTATTATCGCCACCTGCAGGTCGAGATCAGCCACACGGACACAAGGGACTTTCGGGAGGCCCTCGTGAAGAGGGAAAAAGCCCTTGAAGCCGTAATAGAACGGCTTGGCCGTCTTGCCAAATAAGGCAAGGCCGAACTACAGGTCCGCGTCCGCCTCGCCCGAAGGGCAGGCGGATTTCCGTTATATCCCTCTTTTGAACGCCCGGTTACGCTACAAAAAATACCGCCTTTGACCTTGATCGGGCGATGGAAGGAAGCCCGGTGCCCCCGTCCGCCGTTCTCATGGCCCACCGGGTATTGACAAGGATTTTGCCGTTGGAGGATAATAGCGGAGGCTCCATGGCGCGAACGCCTCAAAACGCGGCGCCGGCAAGATAGCGTCATCAAAGAAACCATACGCCCTATACAGGAGGTCCTTCATGAAAGCACTCGTAATGTTCACGGCATTCTTCCTTCTCTCCCTCTTCGTGTCAACCTCGTCCCATGGGGCGGAGGAGCCCGGCACAGGGCAGCTCAAGGTAGTGACCGCCAAAAAGGATAAGGTCGAGGTGCCCCTTGCCCATACGTCGGTAAAGGCGGACATTGCAGGGTTCGTGGCCCGCGTCACGGTTACCCAGACATTCGTGAACCCCTTCAAGGAGCCTATAGAGGCGGTCTATGTATTCCCTCTGCCTCACAAGGCCGCAGTGGACGACATGACCATGAAGATCGGATCGCGCGTCATAAAGGGTGTCATCAAGAAAAGGGACGAGGCGAAGAAGATATACGACGACGCGAGGAAGGCGGGTAAAACCGCCTCTCTCCTTGAGCAGGAAAGGCCCAACATCTTTACCCAGTCCGTGGCGAACATCCTTCCCGGCGACGCCATAGAGGTCCGGATCAGCTACGTCGAAACCTTGAAATACGAGAAGGGAGAATACGAATTCGTCTTTCCCATGGTGGTGGGTCCGCGCTACATCCCCGGGGAACGAATCATCGGCAAAGAGGGCGGCGGATGGGCGCCCGACACGAACCGCGTCCCTGATGCGTCCCGCATAACCCCTCCCGTGCTGAAGCCGGGAGAACGCTCGGGTCACGACATCGATGTGACGGTAAGCATCGATGGGGCGGTGCCTTTCACCAACCTCCGGTCGCCTTCCCACATGATCTCCGTAAAGCAGGGCACGCCGTCCAAAGCGGTGGTGAAGCTCGACCCCCGCGACACCATCCCCAACAAGGACCTGATCCTCCGCTACAATGTGCTGGGGAAAGCGCCTGCCTTCGGCAGCGCCATATACAGTGACGGGAAGGAAGGGTATTTCCTCCTCATCCTCACTCCGAAAGAAAAATACGGCAAGGAAGAGATACTGCCCAGGGAAATCCTCTTCATTATCGATTCCTCGGGCAGCCAGTCCGGCGACCCCCTGGCAAAATCAAAGGAACTGATGAAAAGGGCGCTTTACGGGCTCCGGCCGGACGATACCTTCCAGATATTCAACTTCAACGATACGGTGACATCCATGGCGGACGGCCCGGTGGGGGCCACGGCGGCAAATATCGTGGATGCCCGGAAATTCATCGACCAGATACGGTGCACGGGAGGCACCCGCATGGTGCCTGTAATTCAGGCCGCCCTCAACTGGCCCGCGGACCCGAAAAGGCTCCGCCTCGTGGTGATGGCCACCGACGGATACGTGGGGAACGAAGGGGAGGTGCTGGGCGAAATCCGCGATAACCTCGGCGATGCCCGGCTCTTCATGTTCGGCGTCGGCAGCTCCACGAACCGTTACCTCATCGACAGGATGGCTGAAGAAGGCAGGGGGTTTTCCATGATCGTCCGCCAGGACGAGCCCACGGACAAGGTGATCGAGACCTTTCACCGTCGGATGGACACGCCCGTTCTCCGTGATCTCAAGATAGACTGGCAAGGCCTCGCCGTTCGGGATGTCTATCCCGCCCGGGTCCCCGACCTCTACGCAGGGCAGCCGGTGGTGCTCCTCGGCCGCTTCACCAAACCGGGCTCCGGGACCGTGAGGCTCCAGGGCACTCAGGGCTCCGGCGCGGTAGTCTATTCCCACAAGGTGACCTTCCCGGCCGGGAAGACCGGTCCGGACCAGATCGCGTCCCTGTGGGCCCGCACTGCCATTGAAAAGATGATGAACCAGCGGGAGGCCGACCGCTCAAAGAGTCAGGCCCTGGAAAAAGAGGTGACAAACCTCGCCTTGGCCTACAGGCTCATGACGCAGTTCACCTCTTTCGTGGCAGTGGAAGAGCAGATACGGAACATCGACGGAAAGCCCCGGACCGTCCAGGTACCCGTGGAAATGCCGGAAGGCGTCTCCCATGAAGGAGTGTTCGGAGAGGCGGCATCTCCCATGGTTTTCACCCAGGCCGTCGCCGCCCCGTCTGCGCCCCCACCCGTCGCCTCGGGTCAACGCTCGCCATCGAAAAAGACCATGACACGCCCGGTCCTGCCGTCCGCGTCCCGGGCGGGCAATGGAGGCGGCGCGGGAAAGAGGGCAGCCGCCCTTCCCTTCACCATCGACCCGATAGCCTTCCTCGGGATCACCGATGAGGTTCCATATCGAAACACCCTCCAGGGCAAGGCCGCGGAGGAACTCGCGGCGGCCCTCAAGGACATTCCCCTGCCCAAGGGCAAGGGAATGATGGTCCGCATAGCCCTCTCCCCCAAGGGAGCGGTAAAAGGGGTGGAAGTGACGAGGAACACCGCCGATTCCCCCGATCTTGAGAAATCAGTGAAAGAAGCCCTCATGAAGATCGTCTTCCCGTCTCCTGAAAAGGACGCGACCCTCGTATTCTCTCTCAAATTCTGAAAAAGCCCACATCATAAAGAGGCCCCGGCGCAACCCGCCGGGGCCTCCCCCGCTCCCCGCCCACAACAAGCCCCATGCTACGCCCCTGTGCGAGGGGCGATGCCATGGCGGAGAAATACGCGGATATGGACGAAGTTTCAATCCACACCCCCGTGCGAGGGGCGATTCTGGACCCTCACGGGTACGTTTCCTAACTGGACGTTTCAATCCACGCCCCCGTGCGAGGGGCGATGCTTACTGCGGGAATCATCCCCACAAGCTCTCTGGTTTCAATCCACACCCCCGTGCGAGGGGCGATACCGACACGACGCCGATACACCGAAGGATTTCATGTTTCAATCCACGCCCCTGTGCGAGGGGCGATGCATGGGCCTGGATTTTCTGATCGTGCTCTGGGAGTTTCAATCCACGCCCCCGTGCGAGGGGCGATAAATAAGAATTGATTAGGAGGGCTACATCATATGTTTCAATCCACGCCCCCGTGCGAGGGGCGATTTTGAGAGATGGTTTAGGAACCAGAGATAAGGAGGTTTCAATCCACGCCCCCGTGCGAGGGGCGATACAGGTACAGGGTCAGGAGAAGATGGAGCGCTAAAGTTTCAATCCACGCCCCCGTGCGAGGGGCGATGCAGGATCAAGCGGGCATGACTCCCGGAGAATATGTTTCAATCCACGCCCCCGTGCGAGGGGCGATGGACCGCCGGAGCCGGGTTGAATCTTCTTTGAGAGTTTCAATCCACGCCCCCGTGCGAGGGGCGATAGAGCTTTTCGTACCCGCCGGCGTAGGTGGGAAGGTTTCAATCCACGCCCCCGTGCGAGGGGCGATAATCCGTGGATGCCGGGAAAAAGGGGAGGAAAAAGTTTCAATCCACGCCCCCGTGCGAGGGGCGATAGTAAACGGGCTACAAAGCCTACCAGCACTATAAGTTTCAATCCACGCCCCCGTGCGAGGGGCGATAACTCTCGCCCGAGAACTCGCGGCTGAAAAAGAAGTTTCAATCCACGCCCCCGTGCGAGGGGCGATGGCCTGCGGCCTCATGTCATATGCCAACGATATGTTTCAATCCACGCCCCCGTGCGAGGGGCGATCACGGCCCGGCAGATTTATAACATCCTCAAGAAGGTTTCAATCCACGCCCCCGTGCGAGGGGCGATACTGAAGCCCTGCGGGCGCTCATTCAGGCTACGGCGTTTCAATCCACGCCCCCGTGCGAGGGGCGATGTCGGCATGCGGCAACAACTCTCACCCAGATTCGTTTCAATCCACGCCCCCGTGCGAGGGGCGATAAGCGGTAGCACACATCATCAACAAGTCTTTTGAAGTTTCAATCCACGCCCCCGTGCGAGGGGCGATCTCGGGGTTATCACTCCGTATCTTCCATTCTCCCGTTTCAATCCACGCCCCCGTGCGAGGGGCGATGAGGCGCAGAAAAAGGAAGAAAAAGCGGCAGAGGAGTTTCAATCCACGCCCCCGTGCGAGGGGCGATGTTCATCGACGGAAGAGCACCCCGTATCATGGGAAGTTTCAATCCACGCCCCCGTGCGAGGGGCGATGGGATGCCTCACCCGTCCCCCCATGGTAGTGAAAGTTTCAATCCACGCCCCCGTGCGAGGGGCGATGCAGCCATGCGTACTCTGGCGCAGCTTACCAAAGTGTTTCAATCCACGCCCCCGTGCGAGGGGCGATTCGCGGATCGCCAATACATTAGGGCCGGTCATGGGTTTCAATCCACGCCCCCGTGCGAGGGGCGATGGAGTGGTTTACCCGGGCTACTCAATGGGCTCATGGTTTCAATCCACGCCCCCGTGCGAGGGGCGATCCAGGGCCGGAAAAGGGCCGCACCAGCACCGGTTGTTTCAATCCACGCCCCCGTGCGAGGGGCGATAGCGACGGAAACGACCAAGGCCACCGCAATAGCGGTTTCAATCCACGCCCCCGTGCGAGGGGCGATACCGTTCCCGTGCCGGAAAACTGTAGTGTTTCCGGTTTCAATCCACGCCCCCGTGCGAGGGGCGATACCGTCTCCGTCAACAGCACGTCCGGAGTGACCAGTTTCAATCCACGCCCCCGTGCGAGGGGCGATCCCGACCTCGAACAACCCGTCCTCGTCCCCCGGGTGTTTCAATCCACGCCCCCGTGCGAGGGGCGATTGTGGCGAAGACCTTTTTCGTCGGTGATCGCCCGTTTCAATCCACGCCCCCGTGCGAGGGGCGATGGGGTATCGCTGTAATGGCGTCGGACAGTGGTACGTTTCAATCCACGCCCCCGTGCGAGGGGCGATTATTCTCGGGAGCATGGGATTCCATGTACAGCAAGTTTCAATCCACGCCCCCGTGCGAGGGGCGATGGGCCGTCATACGGGCCTTTCACAATCTACGGATGTTTCAATCCACGCCCCCGTGCGAGGGGCGATGGGCCGTCATACGGGCCTTTCACAATCTACGGATGTTTCAATCCACGCCCCCGTGCGAGGGGCGATACTTGTCAAGGTTAAAGGATATTTGCGTCATGTGTTTCAATCCACGCCCCCGTGCGAGGGGCGATGTGTGCCCCGATAGGCATACAACACGGTCCCCATGTTTCAATCCACGCCCCCGTGCGAGGGGCGATGATGAGTACCTTGCACAGTGGATTGCCGAGCATGGTTTCAATCCACGCCCCCGTGCGAGGGGCGATCCGGATAGGGCCCCACGCGGTGAGGACATAATATGTTTCAATCCACGCCCCCGTGCGAGGGGCGATGGGGACGATGTAGGTCTCAGCAAGGCCATACCGGGTTTCAATCCACGCCCCCGTGCGAGGGGCGATTCCGGGTACGATGTTACGACCCTTTCCGCTCATGACGTTTCAATCCACGCCCCCGTGCGAGGGGCGATGATAATCAAGGACGCAATCAAGGAAAGGAGGAAAGAGTTTCAATCCACGCCCCCGTGCGAGGGGCGATGCCGGATCGTCGATACCTCCGTCCAGCGCACGAAGTTTCAATCCACGCCCCCGTGCGAGGGGCGATTTCGTCTCGCCTTTTATGCGGACCTGATCAAGCGGTTTCAATCCACGCCCCCGTGCGAGGGGCGATCGGGCTTATATTTCTTAACGTCGGGATCGGTCCAGTTTCAATCCACGCCCCCGTGCGAGGGGCGATGCCGGTATACTGCATGATAGTTACCCGACCATGGTTTCAATCCACGCCCCCGTGCGAGGGGCGATGCGCCGCATCGTAGACAAGGGCCTGAAATAACAGTTTCAATCCACGCCCCCGTGCGAGGGGCGATGCTCTGCGCGCGGAGATTCAACGTCTTGATGAAGTTTCAATCCACGCCCCCGTGCGAGGGGCGATTACCTGGAATGCAGGCACACGTGGACCAAAAAGGGTTTCAATCCACGCCCCCGTGCGAGGGGCGATTCCGCCTCCTTCTTTCATTACCTCGCAGCAGTATCGTTTCAATCCACGCCCCCGTGCGAGGGGCGATTCTCCCGTGACTATCTCGGACCCGTCCACCCGGTGTTTCAATCCACGCCCCCGTGCGAGGGGCGATGATCCGCTGGTTGAGCATCGCGACCTTGCGCTTGGTGTTTCAATCCACGCCCCCGTGCGAGGGGCGATCGGACACCGGTCGGACAGGGGTGCGGCATCGAAGTTTCAATCCACGCCCCCGTGCGAGGGGCGATTGTCCGCGGTGAGTCTGGTCAAGCCGACTTCATAGGTTTCAATCCACGCCCCCGTGCGAGGGGCGATAGCACCAACCCGGTAGCAAAGCATACGTCTGCTGTTTCAATCCACGCCCCCGTGCGAGGGGCGATATACGGATCTCGTCACTATTCTTTTCCGACAGATGTTTCAATCCACGCCCCCGTGCGAGGGGCGATTCGTAGCTGATATAGACGCTGTTCGTCCCCACGTGTTTCAATCCACGCCCCCGTGCGAGGGGCGATTCGGTTGAGGGCGGCGGTCTCCGTCCTATCGCAATGTTTCAATCCACGCCCCCGTGCGAGGGGCGATTCGGTTGCCGCTTTCTTCCCACCTTATTCCGGTTAGTTTCAATCCACGCCCCCGTGCGAGGGGCGATCTCGATGATCAGGCCGGTTACATACTCGCAAAAGGTTTCAATCCACGCCCCCGTGCGAGGGGCGATGGCTTACCGGACACAACCGGCCTCAATCTGAAGGTTTCAATCCACGCCCCCGTGCGAGGGGCGATACATTCCTGTAAGCTGCTTTTCGCCTGACTTCACGTTTCAATCCACGCCCCCGTGCGAGGGGCGATCTGACTTGTCATTTTTCTTCCCGATCATCAAGAAGTTTCAATCCACGCCCCCGTGCGAGGGGCGATCTCAAACTTGGAGACCATTTCCGGCCACCTTTTGGTTTCAATCCACGCCCCCGTGCGAGGGGCGATGCTCCCGATGCAATCGACCATAGCAGGGGTCAAGTTTCAATCCACGCCCCCGTGCGAGGGGCGATCCGGCGAAGGGGTCTAAGATGGTGTGGCCTGAATGTTTCAATCCACGCCCCCGTGCGAGGGGCGATAATACTGTTCTCTCCGTCAAAACGGGGTGAATGTGTTTCAATCCACGCCCCCGTGCGAGGGGCGATCCGATGCCAGTCCAGTAGCCAAAGGAGCCATTATGTTTCAATCCACGCCCCCGTGCGAGGGGCGATCCGCTGCTTCTATTTTTGCGTTCCATTCTTTTTTGTTTCAATCCACGCCCCCGTGCGAGGGGCGATCGTCGCAGTAATCAAAAATGTCGTTGTCGAAAAAGTTTCAATCCACGCCCCCGTGCGAGGGGCGATTTGCCTCCTTTGCTGCCTATTTTTATTGCCTGTTGTTTCAATCCACGCCCCCGTGCGAGGGGCGATGCTGCACCCATGGCTGCCGTAGCTGCCGCATAGGTTTCAATCCACGCCCCCGTGCGAGGGGCGATATTTCCCGCAGCACTGGTCTACAACGCGCAGGCCGTTTCAATCCACGCCCCCGTGCGAGGGGCGATTACATCCTGTACTTCCCCTAACCATTCCCCATCAGTTTCAATCCACGCCCCCGTGCGAGGGGCGATCCTGTGCTCGCGACATAATAAGCGGCATAGAGACGTTTCAATCCACGCCCCCGTGCGAGGGGCGATCCCGTGGTGGTTATGACTGCGCCCATGATCGACGGTTTCAATCCACGCCCCCGTGCGAGGGGCGATCTCTTCCGTGCTCACGTCCCCCACCACGTCCATAAGTTTCAATCCACGCCCCCGTGCGAGGGGCGATCATCACCACGGCTATCCAAATGATTCAGGCCATGGTTTCAATCCACGCCCCCGTGCGAGGGGCGATCAGCCTCAAATGTTCATGACCGGCCGGACAGAGGTTTCAATCCACGCCCCCGTGCGAGGGGCGATGCAGAGCCATCCATAATAGTTGCTAAGGTTATACCGTTTCAATCCACGCCCCCGTGCGAGGGGCGATGGCGCTATTGGCTGGCGAGATGGCTACTCAAGGGTTTCAATCCACGCCCCCGTGCGAGGGGCGATCGGGCACGATGTTACGACCCTTTCCCCTCATGACGTTTCAATCCACGCCCCCGTGCGAGGGGCGATAAGACTCAAGACTCCTTCCGTTCGGGGCAAAAGGTTTCAATCCACGCCCCCGTGCGAGGGGCGATAATTGCTGGCCTGAGTTTCGCCCACATCACCAATGTTTCAATCCACGCCCCCGTGCGAGGGGCGATTTAAAGGATTGTCGATGACTGGTTCAAGAGATAGTTTCAATCCACGCCCCCGTGCGAGGGGCGATGTGACCAACCCGGTAGCAAAGCATACATCCGCTGTTTCAATCCACGCCCCCGTGCGAGGGGCGATCCGAATGAAGTGATACCGTTTTCCCTCCTCCTATTGTTTCAATCCACGCCCCCGTGCGAGGGGCGATTGCGATATCCGCCGCAATAAGGTCAATCCCCGGGGGTTTCAATCCACGCCCCCGTGCGAGGGGCGATTGACCGTTACCTTCTGCGACACACCATCGTCGTTGTTTCAATCCACGCCCCCGTGCGAGGGGCGATGCAGATAAACCCTTTTGCCTTCCTCTTCTTCAGGTCGTTTCAATCCACGCCCCCGTGCGAGGGGCGATGTGTGCCTTTCATTATTCCTCCTTCTCTTTGTTGTTTCAATCCACGCCCCCGTGCGAGGGGCGATGAGAGGAGGTAAGCCATGAACGAGCGAGAGAAGGTTTCAATCCACGCCCCCGTGCGAGGGGCGATGTAAGGAGGGGCGTAGTACATTCATGCCCATCAAGTTTCAATCCACGCCCCCGTGCGAGGGGCGATAGCTACATGTCTAACTTGTCAAAATAAAACCTAAAATACCGTCAATTTCGCGAACCTGTCCAATTCGGTTCATCTCCACATATTCAATTGTCAAAGAGCGACAGAAAAACACATGTAATAGTAAACGCTTGACTCATCCGTGAGCCTCCCGGGATTTGTGGGAGCTTCGGGTTCGCGGATGCCTCATATGATCAGGGGTCCTTCCTGATCGATCCCTTCTTTTGCCCCGATATGCTCAACCCGCCGCTTCCAGTTCGATCCCAGGTAATAGAGGCGGAGACTGTCCTTCTCCAGGTCGATCTCGTCTATCAGGCGTTGCTTCAAAGCGGCCCACTGCGCTGGATCGATAATGCACTCAAAGACGGAGTACTGCACTCTTTGGCCGTAGTCCTGACACGCCTTCGCCACACGATGCAAGCGCCGCTGCCCGCCTGTATTCGATGTAGCAACGTCATAGCATACCAGCACCATCATGCCTTTTCTCCTATTTCCATATGAAGGGCGGGTACCCATCGAGGTCTCGCCGAAGATACCGGGCCATGAGGAGGGCCTGTACGTGAAACAAAAGTCCGATCATGACTTTTTCACCAAGAAAAGGGTGCGTGATCTCTTCCTGCTTGCGCTCCTGATAGGCCACAAGAACGGTCTTACGTGCGTCGTCAGTCATCATAACCGCGCCCGATTCCATTTTCTTGAATCCCTTGCCCTGCACCTGTTGGAGATTGATAAGCGACACCACAAGGCGGTCGGCGATAAACGGCCTGAATTCCTCCATAAGATCAAGGGCGAGCCCCGGTCGCCCCGGTCTGTCCCGGTGCAGGAAGCCGACGGCAGGGTCAAGGCCGACGGTTTCCAGCGCTGACCGCACATCGTGCATCACAAGCGTGTAGACAAAAGAAAGAAGGCAGTTGACATTATCGAGGGGTGGCCTTCTGTTGCGTTCATCGAACTGAAAAATCTCTTTTTGCGCAATAATAAGATGATCAAAGACATTGAAATAGATGTGCGCCGAATCTCCTTCAACCCCTCGAAGCCCGTCGAGAGGATAATCCCGGTCCACAAGTTCGATCTGATGGGTCAATCGCAGGACCGCACGACGCATGGCCTGTTCGTCTATCTTCTCCCCGTGGTCCCGGATGGCCCTTTGCAGTACGGCCCGGGAGTTGGCGATCTTTCCCATAAGGATGCACTTGGCAATCCGGGCTGAGGCATCGAGGTCGTCGGCCAGACGGTACTGCTCCCTCCGCAACAACACATTTCCCGATACCGGACCCTGCACTCTTGCCAGAAACCGTCCATGCTCGGTCAAGAAACTTATTCCCACCTGATTTTCCGCACAGAACCCCATGAGATAGGGGCTGCACCCGACATTGCCGAAACAGACAACGCCGCCGATGGTATGAACAGGGACACGAAGGCGCACCGCGCCGTCGATCTTGACGACGATCGTCTCACCCTCCTTCGAAAGATACGCCCCTTGCGTCGTTACATAGAGGGTATTGAGATGTTTCTTCATTGCTTGCCCGCCTCGATCATTCTTTTGAGATAACGTTCTACCGACAATTTCTTCTCCATCTTCCTCGGCAAGCACGCCCCAATGAGGGAACAGCTTTCACATCGCTTCGCGTAGACCGGCGGCGGCGTCACGCCTCCAGAGATCAGTTTCCGGGCCTTTTCCGCAGTCTCTTCCGTCTCCCGCCGCAATGTATTGTCAAACGCTATATCCTGCCGACGCCTGGTTTTTCCGTAAAAAAGGGCTCCTTCGGGCACGGCGACGGAGAGCATCTCTTCGAGGCACAACCCTTGGGCACACAATTGGACCGCGTCGCAATGATCGGGCTTCGGTTTGCCTCGCTTGTACTCCACGGGAAAAGGCTTCCAAGAGCCTTTCTTTTCATGAAGAAACTCCACCACATCGGCCACGCCTACAAGGCCAAGCCTCAAGGACCGCAGGGGCAGGCCGCGGGCGATGCGGACCTTTCCCCGTGACTCATCCCCGGTCTCGTGTACCTTCTCGTGCATGATGCGGCCCTCTGCGGTAAGACCGCTCTCTGCCCAGATCTGCTCAATATGGATCAGAGCACACTGGCGTGGGCAGAACGCATAGTGCTGCAAAGCCGAGATCATGATGAGATCATCTTCGGAATAGGTCATGTCTTCTTCCACTGCCTCCGGGCTCTTGAGCGCACGCGATAGAGCCGCTCAGTAAAACCGCCTTCCTCGATAAACCCTCTTTCCAGGGCACGCAGTTGGTGGTCAAGAAGGTAGTTGGCCTGATGGATCAGGCAGATTGCCGCATTGGCCGCGACAACGGCCGAATCTTCAAAATATGTCTTATAGGTCGAATAGGCCTTATCGGACTTATACGCCAAAGCCCTAACCTCTTTAGCTTTGGTATGATCTCTGCCCCAAAGGGGCAAGTGTTTTTGCCGCAAGAAGTCTTGAAAATCGAGCAAAAGCTCCTCCAAGCTCGCCCGCGCCACACCCACGAGCTTCAGTTCAGTCTTTTTCGAAGTGCCCGACGCCATGCTGCCTTCGGCAATGTTCTGTTTACCGCTTCTCGCCGCCTGCACCATTTGGTCGAAGGTACGGGAGCGGCGGTCGATAAACCGTTCGCAAAAGACTACCGTGGCGTCGTAGACAATCTCTGTCATCCGGTAGGACATAAGATTACGGTAACCACCGTGGGGCGGGATGAGGGTGGGGTCGTCGTCCATATAGTGAGACATAGCTGTTGTCTAGTCTACTTGTTATTAAGAGTTCGATTCCATACCAGTTTTTCCGTATTGACCCCATCTTCATCGAGTGTGACGCTATAGTGTTCCATTGATGTGGGAGAAGTTATTCCTTCCTTAACGGCAACCTTTAGTCTCTCAAAGGTCCGGTATGCAGGTTCACAAATCTCATTCTGTTTGGGAGAGATGAAGACTAGGTTTTCCAGTATGATCGAACCCAGTGGTCGTGCGGAGGATTCATCGTTTTCAAACAGAGTTGTCATGGCTTCCTTCAAGACCTCAAGATCTGTGTCTGTAAAACCCGTGCCCCTTGGCGGTTCTTTTGCGAGAAAGGGGTTTACAGAGCCGACCACCTTATATACGGCATGCTCGACATAATTCTTGGTCCCCATGGTCGATACCTTACCCTTCTTCTTTTCTTCCTCGTTAGCGACACAGCACCGGGTTATTTGACTAACTGTTGGATCGATCTGTGCAATGCTTCTAGCCCATTGTATGGTAACAGGTCCACGTATTCCTTGATTGCCATCCCCGGCATCCTCGGTCTCGGTGTCATTTTGCCCCCTCTTACTCTTGCCTCGGTCCTTCCTCCTCGTCAAGACAGCCCCAAAGGCTCTTATGTCCCAATATGCCTCGCACATGTGTTTTCTGTCATACTTGTGCGCCTCTGCTTTGGTCGCAAGGGGACGATCATCTTCTTCTGTGGGTCGGATAAAGATATCAAATCCCTCCTCCCCATCTTTGAGTTGTGCCACCCTGTTTCTGATCTTGCGCTTGATACAAACGTCCGAGATAAGGCCGTACCCTTCCAAGTCTTGGCGAGGACTGTTGGCCACAAGCGGGTCCCCGTTCGGATTGGCCTTGGTTGCCGAAATAACAGCGATGAAATCAGTACGATTCTTGATGGTATCCATATTATGTCCTCCTCTTGAGTTTTATCTATTCTTTGTTATCTGCTTGTCCGGCTGTTGCTTCTGTTATTATTTCATTTTGCGGATTGGCTCCGGCTACACTTTTGATGCCTTTTGTCTTGAGAATTGTCAATTGATGGTGATAGCCGACTATGACCCTTCCCGGTTCGAAGGCTAGGGTTCCTAGGCCCTCAGAAGTGAAAGGATCATATATCTCTCCGAGCAAATTGTCGAAGTACTTCTTTTCCCCAGCGGTCATGCGTTTCAGGTATGGCATCGAAGCTAGTTCGATCCGTCCTATGAGTTGGGGTCTGTTCATTACACTTTGCATTAGAGAACTCGCCTTGTTATTGGGGTTCCCTCTTCCCCGATCAGTTTGGATCCAGTAGTGGACGGCAATTATTCTACCTGCCCGGTACGAACGGTCAGTACAGTCTTTATCCAGTGACATTTTGAGGTCCTCCTTCTTAGTACGTAATAAGTAATTTCTGTAGGCTGCAGCCGCAAGCCACACCGTATTGTCGTTCTGTTCCGTCAACGCCTTGAAAAGTATCACGTTAACAAGGCTAAGCGGTAATGGCCTCCCGAAGAGGGTAACTCCGGGCATTGCGTCCCACCAGACGGGAATCTTATTCTTCTTATCCGCTCCGGACTTCGGATTTGCGGCCTTGACAATTGCATGAATTGTGGGTGCCCTGTTAACAGCCAAATTCAATCCTGGTTTCTTGTCGCGAAAGGCTACGCCCATTGCCGTATCGTTGATGAATGAGGCGTTGGCCGCTGCAAATTCCTCCAAGGTGAACCGATGAAACGCGATGAGCGATAAGCGTCCCTTTGCAAGCCTCATTCCCATCAGATGTACATTGTGCAAATCCTCAAAGTTTGCGTACATGCCAAGTTTTGCCCGGACGAGACGCGTGCATTCGCCGGCCGTGACCACTTCGTCCCCATAGCCGCAGTCGTATGGCTGGTCCCCTCCCAGTTGTTCTTTAAAGAGGCTCCATGGTTTGGTATCAGTGTCCTCACGCCAAATGATGTAGAGAATGTCCCCTACTCTTACTTGGCAGTTAGCGGCCAGCCACCGCATTGCTTGACCGTATTTTTGTGACTCATCTACTCCGGTAATATAGATTTCATGGTCGGCAAATCCGGTTGAAGAATAGGTATTGTACTCAGAGCTTTCATTGAATGATACTAACTTGCCTCCTTTTCGCGGCACGGTCAGGTGATCAATGGTCTTGGCAGGGAGTACATACTCGCCACTTAAGGTGCTGATTCGCTTTGTGGACTTGAATTCTTCCCTGACTTTAACCTCGGATTTGCTCCTCTGCATGGTTATCCAAGATGTCTGTACTTGCGGCATCTGATTGATATAGGCCACATTGCCGACAAGTCGCCACCGAACATAGAGTCTTCCGGCTTTGTCTCGGTATTTGTTGTCAGAATCACATGCGCTGAGATGCTCCCAATTCCTTGCGTAAGTCTCCTTTCCAATCCTAATCTTTTGGGCTGCCGCATTTACAATTAGTGCATGCGGACTATCCTCATCCATCTGACTGCCTTCGCTCAACAGGTTCAAAGTCCTATTTAGAATCTTAAGGTCTTCACAATCTGAGTTTGTCAAGAAATCGCTGAACTGTCGTTTGTATGAGTTCCTGGCCTGTTTGTAAAGACCCTGCATTATTTCGACGGGGTACGCATCCTCGAGAATCTGTCGATTGAGGCGGACGAGGTTTTCCTCATTCAAAGGCATTCTGGAATGCAAGCAGATTAGTGCGCGTGACTCCTGAGACAATGACAACTCCATAAAACACGGCACGTCATGGAGGGACGGCCCTCGAATAATCCTATTGAACTCGTCAATCAAGGTAGAAGATTGCAGTTTTGCGGATTTTGAGCCACCGATTATTTCCTTTGCTTCGCGAGAGAATCGCATTTTCCATAAGTATTGAGAGACTTTGTCGTCTTCTTGATGCTGAGGGAGCCGTTGGAGAAGGTTTGATAATCCCTTCTCAACAAAATCTGTATTACGGAAGGACTTTGGTCCGCTAACCACATCAGGGTTGATGAAGAATCGTAATTGCTCAACGATTCCGTGAGGATGATTATACCAGTCATTTCGGCGATCATCGGACTTGGCGGTAACTTGACAATTAACATCCTGCGGGTCGGCTCCGCTCATGGTCTTGGCGGTTGAAATTGCCGAGATAATTTCTCCTTTTTGGCTAATGACTACATCCACTCCAATTGGTAAAGCTGAGTGGAACAGCTTTGGCACCTGCTCAGACACCTTGAGCCTGTCGTAGAGCTTTATCAACTCTTGCAGCACCATACTAATGCCTCCCTTCAAGTTCGTCGCGTACTAGCCGGTCCTCTTTCACATCATAGGGGTCGGGAAAATTGACTACTCCGCTGGTCATCAAAGCGTTCTTCCAGAGTCTTCTTACGCATTTTCCGTCGCCGTCCATAGGGTAGTCGATGCCATGCAACATTGTGCCGAAATATAAGGTTCCGCTATCATCATAATCGCCCTCTCCATCCATAAAACCGGAGAGCGGGCTAACAACGCATTGACATTCCCTGGCACCCAGAAAGGTATCAAGTCTACCACCTTTTTCGATTGAACGTCGTGCGATGTCGAGATGTTTTCCTGGTTTCCGATCTGCGGAACACCTGGGGTCCCGGTTCCATTCCATCCGCGCCTGGATGTTGTAGCAGACATCATGCAGATAGGTTTGGATTACTTGCTTGCGTTTTCGGTTTTCATCGATCGCATTTGTCATAATTGATTGGGTGCGGACCACTTTCATTACCCTCAAGCGCTCCGGTATCCACATGATTGTCGGCTTCCAGTAGATTGATTCAAAAAGTCCCTTGATCGCATCGTACGTCGGTATTTGATACGTACACTTCTCTTGTCGAAACTCCGGGACAGTAAACAGCGCGAGCGGTCCGGTTGCTCTTATGCAGAACCTTCCAACCATAATTTGTCCTCCTATACATACAATGAATCGACAATGCCGGGTGTTCTTGTAACACCCATATCGTTGTCATAGAAACCCGGTTTCAGGCACAGAATGCCCGTGTCTTCCTGTGCTTCATAGATGGCGTCAGCTTCTCTTAGCGCAATGTCCAACGCACTGCCCTGATATAGTTGCACGGAGTAGGACTGCGCCTGTCGAAGAAGGTTGTAATACTCACGATCGACGGCCTGGCTACAAAGATCAGCGATAATTCCGCTACCTTTCTTTGTCCAGGGAACTACCACGGTGTAGGAAAGGTCACGAATTACATAGAATTCTTCTGCGACGGCCTTGAAAGGAGTGGAAAAGGCAAAGGAGCCCACGGGCTCAGTAAATAGAAGGCCGCACGCTGTATTGGCCCGATAGTGTCCTGGAAGCCCTGCGTTGACGGGATTGATGGGAATATCTACCATCTTTCTATTCTGAAGTTCTTTATAGTACGCTCCAAAGTAATATTGAATTGAGCTTCGTCCTAAACTGTGCCGGCCCATTTCCTTTGATGTCACCAGCGCGTCCCACCCGAGGCGTTTGCCTAGCTCCAGGGCCGTTAATGACTCGGTATTCTCTTCAGATGGATCGAGGTTTACGATATAGACTCCCCCAAGTTCTTCCATCAGACCGTTCCGGTTGCATCGCCCGGCGGCTTGGGCAATCGAATCAAGTCCGGCGATAGACCTCCAGACGCAACAAAAATCAATGTCAACCCCCGCCTCGATCAATTGGGTGCTGACTACGATCATACGGTCTTTCGTCAGTCTATTACGGATATGCCTAATCCTTTCCAGCCGATGGGCGGGGCACATATTTGTCGACAGATGAAATACATGGCCGGGAAAGGAGCCCTTCACCTTGGCAAAGATTGATGCAGCGGCGCGCTTAGTGTTAACGATGCACAGGGCGTTGCCGTGGAGTTTCCCCGATTCAGTTAAAGCATCACCGAGTTCGGTTGTGGTCCAGAAGCTTGTCTGCCTGCACCTATTGATGATTTCTGTCCGCTCAAGGTCTCTAAATAATTCATCTGGGGAAAAACATATTTCGGCGTTCTTTGGCATTCGCAGTCCCCGCTTTAGTCCTAGATTATCGTCCGAATCAATATATAGACGTGGCTGGGTTGCTGAACAGAGAACAACTGAGCACCCTTCCGATTCTACTAGATAATTCAATGCTTGGCAAGCTAGAGTCAAGGTATGAGGCGGGAGGGCTTGCACTTCATCGAGAATGATTATTGATTTGGATAGACGGTGCGTTCTGCGGTAGTTGCATGTACCCGCACTGAAAAGAGATTCAAGAAAGGAAACCGACGTGGTGAATACCACTGGCGCATCCCAGTTTTCGGCGAATAGCTTGCGGTGGGAATTCTCTTTCCCATTGCTGAGGTTAGAATGTTGTTCCAATACGTTTTGAGTTGTGTACCTGCCCTCTTGGTCCTGTTCGTCTAATGCATCCCTTGCCACGTCGGCATTTTGATCAATAATTGAAGTGAACGGAATAATATAGAATACGCGTTCGAGCCCATGCTGTGCGGCATGATTAAGAGCAAATCGAAGGGAAGCTAATGTCTTCCCACCACCAGTCGGCACCGTCAGTGTAAAAAAACCCAGAGGTCTCTTGGCTGCATCCAGACATTCCCTGCTGATCCTAGCTCGGACCTCGTCAACTCTATTCTTCGGTTCACCAAATTTGCCGAGATAAATCTCCAGTTTTCCAACGAGATCTTCAAATGACGAGCGGCTGGCATTAGAACGCGTTGCTTTCCGCGACGGATCCTCTGTATCGGCGGCATCGTTACGGTCTGCATCAACAAGGGTACTGTACACCATACGCAGAAGCATTTGGGCTTTGAATGGATCATACTTTCCGACTGTACACATTTTCTGGTTAAAGACCATGGCGATTTCCTTTATAGCTTTAGGAATCAGATCTTCCACCTCCGCCTTTAGGGTCCCTGGGACGTTTCCTGTGTAATCAGGGATTGCTTTGGTGATGCGGGACGCATAGTTGCCGGGTCCCTCGCAGATATTCAGTAACCCGGAATGATGCGATGCGACACAGATAGCCACAATATCGCGGGCCATGAGCTCCATTGCTGATGCGTTCCGACTAAACGTTGAATGGACGTATTGGGCGCCCGCGGTGGAATGATCAATTTTACCCTTTAATGCACCGACATCGTCCTTGTCGCAATCGATAAGACCTGTGGCGGACTTTATGTAATGTTGAAATTCCTGAGAGTATTTTCCGAAGTCGTGTAGAGTCCCAGTCAATCGACACAGCTCTGGGAGGCAAAGAGTGTGGCCGACTTGACCGGCATACTCGGCGGTACCATTCAGGTGTTTGTCCACTGTTTGCTTGCGCCGACCATCTTTGCTGACGTGTGCTATGTAATTGCCGGTATCATGTTTCGGCATGGTTCCCTCCCAAATACCTTCTCAGGGAATAACGGACGCCTGTCGCTACCCGAGCTGCGCATCATCAATCTCGCGAAATTTCCGGGACTATCCCTACATGGTCCACCAAGCACTCCCCAGTCCCTTTTGGGTTGGTATGGTATGAGTCGCCTTCTCGGCGAAAGGAGGCGTGACATGCCTGCGCGTTCTTATAGGTACTTCTATCGCTTGTCGTTTGAAGTCATCGCTGAAAGGGGAACTGGTAATCGGCTTCTTGCCGATAACTTGCGTCACATAAACCCCCACCGAATTTATGGGAACGAAACGAAGAAAGTCTAGAGCCATAGACGTTGTACAACCAAGGGAGGGCGAAGTCAAGAAGATTCTCGGGAGGAGCGAATCTCGGAAGATGGGGATCGTGCTCGATGAATGGTGGTGGCGCATGAAGCACGCTGTAAGCCGTTCACGCTCGGTCTCCCGTTACCGTTGATTGGACTATCCTCCATCTTATCAGGAATAGCCCGTTACGTTCAATCCTTTGTTTCAAGCAAAACCCATTTTGCCCCTTCAACCGTTCTGCCCGCTATCTCGTGCGCCGGACCTTTCCGCCCCCTTTTCTAATTGTCTTATGCCCCTTTCGTACGATGCAACTTTCGAAAACCATCATGAGGGAGAGCCCCTCTTTCACTCCTGTGTGCATTGCGGAGGGCAGTTAAGAAAACTCAGCGAAAATCATCGGCGAGGTAGAGAGCCCCCTTGCTCTGTAGGGGGATGGGGGGTGGCATTCGCCGGGGATTTTCGCGCCAAGTTTTCTCTGCCTGGAGCGTCGGCACGCGGGGGTGAAAGAGGGGCTCTCCCTCCTCCCCTCAACCTTCAATTCCTGTTCGCTCCACTCCCCTCAACCTCCAAGCCCCTGCCCGCCGAACTACAGTTCTCCGACGAGTGAGGGACTGCCGTGCTCTCGCGGCGGGCGGGGTTGCGGCGTAATTTGCTTGACTCGATATAATTGAATATATTATGGTTAATCGCGGCGTATTTGTTTGGTATTAAGGGCTTGTTTCAGGCAAAAATGTGCCTTTCGGACGTCGATTTGAAAACAGGAGAAAATCCGTTTTTTTATAGAATGTTGAATGAGAATCCTTCTTGTTAACCCTCCCAATTGCGGGCGCAGTATCCCCGAGGAGCAGTACGGCATTGACTCCTTAAAGCTGATTTTGCGGGGAGAGCCCCTGTCTCTTGAAGTCCTTGCGGGCAACCTCGACGGGCATGAGGTGAAGATCATCGACCTCAAGGCGGAGCCTGCCGATGCGTTCAGGGAGGTCCTTGCAGCCTTCAATCCCCAGGTTGTGGGGATTACCGGCGTCACGTGCGAGGCGAACACCATGTTGACCCTGGCTTCCGAGGTAAAGGCGACGATGAAGGCAACGGTTGTCGTCGGAGGTGTTCATGCAAGCAACGATCCGTATTTCTTTAACAAACCCGACATAGACTATATAGTGGTGGGCCTCGGAAAGCAGAGCTTCAGGGAATTGATCGCCGCCCTGGAATCAGGGGGCCCGGCAGACGCGATCCCCGGCATTGCAAAGACCGATCCCCGCAATACACTTTCCTTTGTGCCGCGGACCTATTCCCCCGCTGATCTTGTGGAGGAAAAACCTCCCCGCTATGATCTGGTGAGCCGATACCGCGAACATTACGTGCTGCCGTCCCTCGGTTTCAAGCTGGGGTCGGTGTCCGCCGCGTCCGGCTGTCCTCACCGGTGCGCGTTCTGTTCCATCGAAAAGATGACGGGAGGCCGTTATCTGACCGGCAGCCCGGAGGCGGTTGTCCGGGACATGGGGCTCCTCGGGGACATCCCCGTCATACGTCTTGTGGACGCCAATACCTTCGGAAACGTGTCCCAGGCGCGGGAATTGTGTCGAAAGATCGTGGAGGCGGGGATACGCAAGAATTACGTGGCCGATGTGCGGTCCGACACGGTGGTGCGTCACCCCGATCTTTTCATGGAATGGAAGAAGGCGGGACTGCGCTCGGTAATCGTCGGCTTCGAGGAGATAGATGACGGGAGACTCAAGGAGATGGGGAAGGAAAACACCGCTTCCGTGAACGCGGAGGCGATCGGGGTGCTCCATGAAATAGGCATCACCATCGTGGGCGATTTCATAATCTCTCCTGACTGGGACGAAGACCGGTTTCAGGAGATGAGAGGTTATCTGGAGAAGAACCCGGTGGACCTGCCCATGTTTTCGGTCCTTACGCCTCTGCCCGGAACCCCGCTTTTTGAATCGCTCAAGGAGAAGATCACCGTCCATGACCTCGATTACTACACCCTTACAAATGCGGTATTCCCCACGAGGATGGGTGAAAAAGCGTTTTATGAAAACTATGCGGGCCTTATGAAGTCGGGTCATGCCGGAGCAAAACTATGAAGAGGCGCACGACCTGATGGATGCATATATTACCGACATTTCAGCCTTTCTTCCCAACGCCCCCGTCTCGAACGACGAGATCGACCAGGTGTTGGGCGTGGTCAACCGCATGCCGACGAGGATCAAGAATATCATCCTGGCGAGCAACAATATCCAGACAAGGTATTATGCGGTCGATCCCGCTACGGGCGAGGCCACCCACACCAACGTGCAGCTTACCGCCGAGGCGGTACGGCGCCTCATGCCCTATGAAGGGTTCGGCCTCGACCATATAGAATGTCTCTGCTGCGGGACATCCACCCCGGACCAGTTAATGCCCGGACACGGCTTGATGGTCCACGGCGAGCTGAAAAGCAGCCCCTGCGAGGTGGTGAGCACCACAGGCATTTGCCTGTCAGGGGTGACCGCCCTGAAATACGGCTACATGAACGTGGCCCTCGGCCTGACGAAAAACGCCGTGGCAACAGGGTCGGACCTTGCGTCGTCCTTTACGAGGGCGCAATTTTTTGAAGGGGTAAAGCAGAAGAAGGAGGCTTTTCTCAAGAAGGACAAGCTCATGCCTTTTGACACGGCTTTCCTCAGATGGATGCTTTCCGACGGCGCAGGCGCGGTGTTTATGACAAGCGACCCCGTCCCCGGCAAGCCCGCCCTGCGAATAGACTGGATCGAGCACCTCTCCTATGCCGGGGAGTTTGAAACCTGCATGTACGCGGGGACAAAGAAAAACGCCGACGGCGTCATGACCGGCTGGCGTAATTTCCCCTCCCTGCAAAATGCCGTGGAAGAAGGGGCCTTTCTTATAAAACAGGATGTGAAGCTGTTAAACCGTGAAGCCCTGCAGGTTGCGGTGGAAAGAACCCTGCCCCACGTAGTGAAAAAACACGGCCTTTCTGCCCGTGAGGTCGATTGGTTCCTGCCCCACTATTCCTCCGAGTATTTCAGGATGAAATTCTACGAATACATGAAAAACGCCCACTTCGAGATCCCCCTGGACAAGTGGTTTTCGAATCTCACCTATAAAGGAAATACGGGGGCCGCGTCAATCTATATCATTATGGAAGAACTGTTCCATTCAGGGAGGATACAAAGAGGGGAGAAGGTCCTCTGCTTTGTTCCGGAAAGCGGCAGGTTCTCCATGTGTTACATGATGCTCACGGCCGTATAAGGGCCGTCTGTTTTCTCACATAATCCGCCAGCGTTTTCAATGACCTGAATATCTTGCGCGTCGTTTCCTGCGAACCTATGCGGATATGGTATCTTTTCTCCACCGCCACCACAATCTCCACCGCGTCAAGGGAATCGAGTCCGAGGGCCGATTCGGGGCCAATGAGCGGATCATCGGGAGACAGGTCTTCCGGTACGGGATCGGTTATATTGCACACCTCAACGATCATTTCAAGCAATTCCTTTTCAAGTCCATCCTTTTTAACCGATTTCATGCCGTTTCCCCTTGTTCTTAATGTATGTGAAGCCTTCCCCGCTTGAACATATAAAACCATGCCGTGAGAATTGTGAAAACAAAAAAGAGAAGCATCGACCCCACCTCAGGGAGTATTGACCCTATGCCGCCGCCCCGGACGAAGACCGTGAGGAATGCGTTGAGACCCCAGGAAAGGGGCGAAAAGAGGCTTATGCTTTGCATGACCTTCGGCATCACATAGACGGGCACCATGATCCCCCCGAGGGCCGCGGCAATCACCACGGAGACGGCGCCGAAGGTGGAGGCCTGCTCGTAGGTCCTTGCAATCGTGCCGAGCAGGATGCCGTACCCGGAGGCGGCGAGGGATGCGCTAAGGGCAATGAGGATGAGGGCCGCATAGGAGGACCCCACCTCCAGGGCAGGGGCTCCAAGCATGGGGAGCAGGGCCTTTCCAACCCCCATGATGAGGGCGAATTGCACCATGCAGATAATGACATATGCCATGACCTTGCCGGATATGATGGTCAGGTACGATATGGGCATGGTGAGGAGACGGGCCAGCATCCCGTCCTGCCGTTCCCTTATCAGGGCGGCCCCGAGGGGGACCACGATGAAGAACATGCCGAAGAGCGTCCATGCGGGCACGTTCTGCTGCACCGTGGTGGGGACCTTCGCCGTATCGCCATACCCGGCTATTTCCTCTTTCACCGCCACAATGGGCCTGTTGTCCCAATTAATGCGAACCCGGGGGATCGCTTTCCTGAACTCGTCAGACCACATGGAACCCATGGCCTTTCTGCTCACCGCCTCCATCTCTTCCGGGAAAAGCTCGGATAAGACCTTCATCTTTTCGCCGGCCTCCATGCCCAGGATTACCTTCTCGAGGGCGCTCTTAACCCCCGCCCTGAAGGTCTCCCTCAGGGTCGGATCGAAATAGACAAAGAGGGGAAGGGCCTCTCCCGGCGTCCCGGCCTTCGGTTTACTCTTGTCGCTCCCGATGGAGAAGGAATTCTTTCCGCTCTCCCTCGTCTTCTTCGTGAAAGCTTCGGTGGTCCCCTGGGGGACGACGATGCAAAGGGGGAAATCTCCTTTTGCCACCGCCTTTTTTGCGGTCTCCACGTCAAATGCCTTGCCTTTGATCTTCGATACGATCTTTACCGTGCCCGACTTGAGCAAAGCCTCTTTCAGGCTCCGGCCCACAAATTGCCCGTCCATGTCTATGAAGAGGACCTCCGTCTTTGTCTCCCCCATGGATTTAAGCACGTTCTCCTGGACGAGGGTCACCACAACCACGAGGACCACGGGCATGACAAAGAGCACGAGAAGTCCCGCAAAATCGCGCCCCAGGAGGGTAAGCTCCTTTCTTATGGAGGACAGGAGTTTCAGTATGGAAGCCATCAATCCCTCAGTTGTTTTCCCGTGAGTCTGATGAAGAGGTCCTCCAAATCGGCGCACCCCGGAATACGGTGAACGAGGTCTCCCGGAGGCCCTTCCGCAATGATGGAGCCCGCATCCATGATGGCCACATAGGTGCAGAGCTGCTCCGCTTCCTCCATGTAGTGGGTGGTATAGACCATGGTAATCCTGTCCTTCAGGATCGTGAGCCTCTCAAGAATGAGATTGCGCGATTGAGGGTCGATCCCGACTGTCGGCTCGTCGAGAAAGAGAAGCTTCGGACTCTGGAGAATGCCCGCCGCGAGATTCGCCCGCCGTTTCATCCCCCCCGAATAGGTAAAGACGCGCTCGTCGGCGCTCTCCTCGAGGCCGACCAGTTCAATGGAATCTCGGACCCTCGTTTCAAGGGCTTTGCCCTGCAATCCGTACATGCGGCCGAAAAACATGAGGTTTTCCCGGGCCGTGAGGTTCTGATAGAGGGCAACCTCCTGGGGAACGTAACCGATGAGCTTCCTCACCTGTGTGGGATACCGGACCACGTCTATTCCGCACACGGTGACGCTCCCGCCGGTCGGTCGGAGCAGGGTGTTCATGATGGAGATGGCGGTTGTCTTGCCTGCCCCGTTCGGGCCGAGGAGGCCGAAGACCGCGCCTTCCCTGATCGAGATATCGATCCCGTTCAACGCGGGCCGGGACGCACCCCGATAGACCTTGACGAGGTTGCGCGCTTCGAGGATCGTTCCTCCGGAGGGCTCCCGATCCGTCACCGGAGCACTTCCTGCAGATCCTTGTAAAGGGCCTGCTCTTTGTTTCCGCAATCATGGAGAATATGGGCGAGACGATCGAAATTGTCCCCGTCCGTTGACCTGTTCTTGCAGATCCGCGCGCCGAAGAGGGCGAATTCCCTCCATCTGTCTCCCACATCCGTCATTCTTCGGGAAAGGCCCAGGAGGTCCTTATTGTCCATTATGCCGGCGGCTTCCTGCAGGAAAGCGGCGTACATAAGGCGAAATCCGCCTCCCCCCGTGCCGATTTCCTCCTGCATCCGGATCGTGTGGCCCAGATAAAGCACGGCTTTTCGTTTTCCGTATTTTACCGGCCATGTTGCAACCTTTTTCCCGAGAAGCCTGATTCCCCTCACGCCGATGAGAGGAATTGGTGTTTTGACCATAACCCGGCAGGTTTCCTTGATCCCTGCCCTTATTGCCCGGGGCAGGTCGATCTGCGACGGAATCTCCGTGAGATAATACATCTTCCCTTTCGGGGCGAGCACGCCTTCGGAGAACCGGGCTTTCATGAGGTCTTCCCTGGAACAGGTAACGGGTTCATCGAAAACAGGATCGCTTATGAGGTAGTCCGTTCCCTTCCTGCCGTATGCGATGAGGGTGTGGGCGTTGAAATGGAATCTCAATGCGTCGGGAAAGTAGGGAAGCCAGTAGATGCCCGCCTGGAGACCTACGGGGATACCCTTGTCGAGCATGGCATCGAGGGCGTCCATCGCCTTTTCGGGGTCCTTGAATCTGGAGCTTCGGACGGAGACCCTGAGACGTCTTGCGGTATTCCTGATGATCCTTCCAGGCGCGTTCCGGAACGTAATGAGGGGGAGTCCGTGAACCTTGATGAAGGGAAAGTACCCGAAAAAGAGGCCTGATCCGATGCCGAAGGCAAGGGCCTCCGAGATGTTCACGCCATAACCGGAGAGGAGGTTGGAGGTGGAACCGCTCTCGCAGTGAGCCGACTGGCGGTGAACGAAATCCGCTCTTAACGTGTTCGACATCTACGGCACCTCCACGAGTTGCGCCACGGTTATTTTGAAGATATTCGCATAGCGCTCAAGCAGGGCCGGGCTAAGGCGCATGAATACGCGGGGTTTGCAGTGCCGCTTCACTCTCCAGCATGCAATGCCGGCATAGCGGGAAACCATCTTCACGTCCATGAGGCTCCGCGCCATGTGATACGCAAGGGGGCTCAACGTGCCCTGTTTCACCTGGTCGAGGATTTCGGCAAGCTCCTGCTCCACCAGGTCCCATGCCTGCCGGTTGGCCCAATTCGCCGGTTCCCATCCGGCGCTCGGAGTGAGCACATATTTCCCGTCCTCGTCAACGGCATAGTTGATGCCGTGCCACCGGCCGTATATGCCTTCGTCCTGGGGTACGTCCTTCTCTTTCATTTCGTCGTTATCCTCCCGAAACCCTTCGGGAATGAATCTGTATCCTCCATCCTCCACGTTTGACCGGCCCCCGACCCCGTTCCTTGGGGATATCCGAGGAGATAGGTAATCGGGACAGGCCCGTGGGGACACTTTATGGTCCCCGCCTCCCATGTGTAATTCTTATGGATGTCTCTCGTCAATTCGCGAAGTTCCGAGGGGGAATAGGTGCGGAGGCAGGATATGAAGGAGTCGTAAAGCTGGGCCACCGGGGCAATGGGGATCAAATAGGTCCACATCAGCCTCGACCACCGGAAAGGCCGGAGAAAGGGTACGCAAAACGGCATGATCAGGGAGATGACCATGAAAATAAACATGGTTCGGAAGGTCCGCTCCGTTATCTCGAAAATGGCGATCCCCTGTTGACAATTCACCGCATCCCGGAGGATGGCGCGGGCTTCGGGGGGCTGAAAATGATGAAACGCCGCGCAAAGGGTCCTGAAGCCGTTCAGGGCCTTGGGCACGTGTGCGGCGTCGACGGGCTCCGGAGAAAAGCCGAGCTTGCCCTCGGAATGGTCACAGGCGTACCGGAGGGCGGGGATGTTCGGGTACTTGTCCGTGAGGCACACCTTGACGGGCGGCCTTGTGTCTTCGAAAGCCTTGACCATGCCGAGCCACGGCCCCCCGCTCCCTGAACACAGGTCGACGACCTGATGCACCCCGAGACGGTCGAGGGCCTCTCTGAGGAGGGACGCTATGGCAATATCGGATTTCCACATGGTTACGCCGAATTGTATATAGTCCGTAACAGCCCCGCGAAGAGACTGGGGGCACCACTTTTTGTCGGTAATCTCGAAGAGGTGTAATCTGCGCATCAAAAGAAACGGCCTAATGTCAATGTGACGGAGTTGATGCCCGTATTGTCGTGGTTGAGTCCGCCGTTCGAGATATGGTGGAGCCTGAGACCGGCGAGGCACGTGGTGTCGGAACCCACCGTGAACTCGGTGCCGATACCTACCTGGGGGTTGAAATTGACCCGAAGCCCCTGCCCATCGACCTGAAAATCGGTATAGATCAGACCGATCCCTCCTTCGACGTAGGGCCGAAAGGTTTTGAATGCAAGCCTCTTGAGATAGTAGAGGGCAAATATGTTCGCCGAGGTCATGAGCTTCCTGTCGGGTCTCGTGGTGGTCCCGACGCTGGTCTCCACCTTGAACCGGAGCGGTTCAGGGGCCTTGTGACCCCAGACCGATTCGTAATCAAAGAGGGCGAAACCCGAGAGGAGCACAAAGGATATATCGTTTTCAGGGGTATAGCTGTTGCCCCCGGTTACGGCCATGCCGTAGCGGGTGGGCACATGCTTCGCTGCGGCATCTTCGGCCCGGACCTTTCCCGGAAGGAACGCCCCGGAAGAGAAGAACACCGCGCACATGAGAATGAGAATAATCCCGTCCTTCCTCAACACTGTCATCACTCCTTTACGCGGCCCTCGGGGCAAGGGTGATCATCCCCGTATCCGTTCCTCTGCCGAGTTTGAGGCAGCATATGGAATGTGCGCGAAGGTCCCGGGGGAGCGTGGAAATATTCATGAGGGGCGGAAGGGTGATCCCGGCCGGAGGGGCATACAGCGTTCCCTCCCTGATGGATGCACATGCCGCCGCCATGTCGAAGGCCATATTTGTGGGAAAACTCCCGTAGACGGGCGCGTAGGACGTTACCTTCATCTCGTCCGTGATCAATTGTTTGTACCGCGAACCGGATTGGGCGTTTCCATCGGCCCCGAGGATAAACAGGGTTTGATCCGGCCGGGGAAGGGGGGCGCTGTCCCGGTATTCCGTAAGGGCCCCTGTGACACGACCGTAATCGTTCCCTGACCCGCCTGTGCGGGAAAGGAGAAAGAAGGCGGCCCCTTCCCCGATAACCGCCGTCTGCCGGTCGAAGAGGAAGGGTTCGGTCCCGGCATCGGACCGGTTCGGTCCGAAGAAACGATGCCAACAATATGCCCACACGTCACAGTACTCGTCCACCGCGCCGAAGAGCACCCTTTCCACCCTTCCTTCCTGCAGCCAGTGAAGGGCGGTAATAAGCGCGGAGGGAACGGACATCTCGAACTGGCTCACCGTGAGGCACGGACCGGTTGCGCCGAGGAAGATGGAGACGTGCGCCGCAGCGGCATTGTGGACCGAGTTCGAAAAATGGGTGGGAGAGGAGTACGCGTCGTTGCCGTTGATAAACGAATCGAGAAAAGCAAAGGTCGTGGCGCCCGCGCCATATCCGCTCGCCACGACGATGCCGAGGCCCTTGCGGTCGATATCGAGCATTTGGGCGTCTTCCAGGGCGAGGTATGATGCGAGGACAGCCATTTTTGCATGATGGTCTATCCTTCGCAACGCCTTCTTCGGAACATATATATCGAGACGCGCCGTGTCCGCGAGAAAGGCGGGCATTTCCCCGGTCCCTTCCCCTGTGTGAAAAGAAACGGACCGCACCCGCCTTGTTCCATGGGCGAGGGCTGCCGAGAATTCCTTAATGTCTGCGCCGAACCCCCCGACAATACCGATCCCTTCGACAAAAGCTTCCATATTCAGTCCTCCCTCCTGCCCAGCACCAGGACCCCGTTGCACCCGCCGAAGGCGAGAGATTGGGAGACGGCAGTGCCGCCTGTGATGGTAGTTGCGGCCGCTGACGGGGATACGGCCATCTCGGGATCGAGGTTCGCGAAGCCCGCATTGCCGGGTATCATGCCCTTTTCAAGGCACGCCACCGTAAAGGCAGCCTCGATGGCCCCGGCTGCTCCCAGGGTATGTCCCGTGTAGCCTTTTGTGGAGAAGAAGGGGACGCCGGGGAGTGTTTCTTTAAGCACCTTGCCCTCGATGCGGTCATTGTCGGGTGTCGCGGTGCCGTGGGCATTTACAAAGGCGATATCCGACGCTTCCCTGCGGGAGAGTCTGAGCGCTTCGAGAAGGGCCCGCTTCAATCCCTCGCCCTGAGGGTGGGGTGCGGTAAGGTGGTGGGCGTCGCTTGACGACGCATAGCCGAGAAAACGCGCCCGGGGGAGCCTTTCCCTTTTCCCGCACGAGTTTTCCGGCTCCAGTATGAGCACGGCTGCGCCCTCTCCCAGGTTAAGCCCTTTTCTGTCCCGGTCAAAGGGCTTGCAGGGGGTGTCATCGGTGATCATGAGGGAGATAAAGCCGTTATACGTTACATGACAAAGCTCATCGGCTCCCCCTGCAATAACGATATCGCAGAGGCCCGATTGAATCCACGATGCCCCTATGCCCACGGCATCGGTGCCGGAGGAGCACGCGTTCACCACTGTCTGGCACGGCCCCGTAAGCTCGAACTCCCGGGCAATCAGGTCGGCGGGATTGCTCGTGATGAAGCGGGCAATGGGCGCCATATCGGGGCTACCCCCTTGGAGAAACTCTCCATAGAACATCTCGTTGTTCATTGCCACGCCCACCGTCGTGCCCAGGCACACCCCCACTTTTTTCCCCTTGAGGGCAATGCGGTCGAGGCCTGCGTCGCTTATTGCCTCGTAAGCGGCGGCGAGGGCGAGCTTGCCCGTGAGGGAGATCTTCGTAGAGGCCATGATATGACCGGGGATTGCGGCTTCAGGCACCTCGAACACAGGATAGGAGACGGGGTGGGTGCTTTGGAACCTCGTGGGCGGCGCAGGACTTCGCGTGCCCCTGAACAGGGAATTCATGCATTCCCCGAGCGTCCCTCCGGCTCCCGAGAGGCAACCCGCTCCGGTTATGTCGACAGGGACGGTTTTGTTCACAGGGCTCTCCTTTCCTCGACAAAGGCGGCAAGGGTGTTGATGCATTGAAAGGCCTCACGCCCCTCGTCGATGTTTTTGACGGCGATCCCGAAATGTTTCTCAAGGAGGACGACCAGTTCCACGGCGTCCAGGGAATCGAGACCGAGACCCTCCCCGAAAAGGGGTGTATCGTCTTCGATCTCTTCGGGTGTAACATCCTCCAGGTTAAGCTCTTCCACAAGAATCTTCTTCAGTTGTTCCTTGATAGTCATCAAACTTCCCTCTCCTTTCATCAATGGTCGGCGTTATCGAGCCTCCACATGTCGTAAAAATTATAGAACTGGTAGGGGTGTTCAGTTGTATAGGATTCAAGGGCCCGTGCGAACTGACCGACATAGGGGAGAAAATCCCTATTGCTCTTTCCTGCGTCGTGGGGTACGCGGATCACCTTCGCAACCTCCAGGGTGTAGGTGGAGGGGCCCGACTTGTGGGAAAAGAAGACCACCACGGGCGCCCCTGTTGCCGAGGCTATCTTGAAGGCGCTGAAAGGGAAGAGAACCTTCCCTCCAAGGAAATCTACGGCGGCGGCCCCTTTCGAACTGCCGAAAAGCCTGTCTCCCATCACACAGAGGACCTCACCCCTCTTAAGCAGGCCCATCATCTCCAAAACGCCGCCCATGTAGCCCCTCGGGTCGATTATACCGTAAGGGCACGGAATCCCCGCGTGTTCAAAGTAGTGAAGGTCAATATCGCCCTCCTCGCGCTGCAGGAGGAGATGGACAGGCGCGTTGAGGAACCGCAGGGCCGACATGGCGGCCTGCCAGCATCCCACGTGGGCCGTCATGAGGATCATGCCTTTGCCTTCGCGCATAATGTCGAATATCTCGTTCCTTTGTGCGAATTCCACGGTCATCTTCTCTTCGCCCAGGATGCCGGTCACTGCCCGGTCTATGAGCGCCTTCCCAAGGCTGAGAAATATGCGGTAACTGTCTCCGAGCCTTCCCGCCGTTCCCTTCCCCCTGAACCTCCGGGAGAGGTAATAGTCCGCCTTTCTTCGTATTGACGGCGCCAGGAAGACATAGAAGAGCACGACAAAGGAAAGAACGAAATATGCAAATCTTCGTCCCGCATACCTGATGAGGAGATAGAAGAACGTGTGGCCGAAGTGCGAACCGATGCTGCGGCTTGTCCATTGCCCTTCTCCCGCAGGGGTCGGTCCGGGGTCAGTCGTTTCCATGGGTTTCCCTTTTGAGGCATAGGGCGGTTACGTAAATGGCGGCTGCAGTAAGGATACCTATCACGGGTCCGAGAATGAGAGAGCCGAGGAACCACTCGAAAATCCTCTCAAGGGCCTGATACCCGAGGGTCTCCAAGGAGACTTCGGTGAGGAACCTGCCGTGGCGCATAAAGTATCCCGCTTCAATGCAGAGCGCGGGGACCAGCGGGGGTATGCAGATCTGGCCCGCGGCAAGGGCCATCAATTTGTTCAACCGGAAATAGTTCGCCGCGAAGAGGGTAGTGATGCTCTGGCACGCAATGAGGGGCAACGCTCCGATGAATACGCCGAGTCCCCCTGCCACGGCAAGCCTTTCCGGCGAGTTATTCCCTGTGAGCAGCAACCTAAGGGACTTGAGAGGCCTGAGGAGGGTGACCTTTTCCGTCTCCTTCCTTCCTGTCCTGAACCTTTTGTGCGGGTAAGGAGTAAGGGCCCTCAGGGTGAGCCTTGTATTGAGGATGCTGAGGCGGAGATTGTCCATAAAGAGACGGAAGTGGGACACACGCAGGGAAGAGGGGGGATAATATACGGATATATCGACCTCTTTCAGGATCACTCCCGCCCACACGGCCTTCACGAGAACCTCCACCTCGAAGTCGTAGTGCCGCTCCCTCAGTTTCAGCCATTCAAGGAGGGCAAGGGGATAGGCGCGAAAGCCGCTCTGGGTATCTTTCAGCTTATATCCCGTCTGGACCCTCAGCCAGAAGTTGGAGAAGGCCCGGCCGAACCGGGAAAGAAGGGGGGTGGTGGCCGAATCGAATGCCCGGGTGCCCACGATGATCGCATCGGGGTCTTCGTCGATCAAAGGGAGAAACCGGGGGTAGTCGGCGGGGTCATGCTGGCCGTCCGCGTCGATGGTCACTATGTGGGTTGCCCCTCTTGTGCGCGCTTCGTGGGCGGCGGTGATGATCGCGGCGCCCTTGCCCCTGTTCAGGGGGTGCCTTATTTCCGTTACGGGGAGTCCTGCGAGGGTCTCTGCGCCGCCGTCGGTGCTCCCGTCGTCAACAACTATCACATTATCGTTCACCGCGAGGGCCCGGACCACCACGTCCCTCAGAGTCTTCCCGTGGTTGTACACCGGGATGACAAGGAAGACCTTCGGCATTTCAGGGCTCTTTTTCTCCAAATTCATGGGCAGTCATCATTCCTGGCGCGTAAGGAACTCAAGGATCTTTCTGTTTACCGTCTCCGGCTGCTCCACCGTAAGGCCATGACCGGCGTGGGGAATAATCTCCGTATCCATACGGGGCGCCACCCTGTTGAGACGCAGAACAGCCTTCCGGGCCGGATAGATCCTGTCGTTTTCACCGATCAGACAGAGCACGGGTATCCCGATGCTCCCCAATTCCTCGTCCGTGAGGACGGTCGGCCGCACAAAAGGCTTACGTGTGAAGCATTGCGAAGCGACGAACATGTCGTCCGCCGCATTCGTGAGCGCCGCCCGGTCGGCCGCGCCTCCGCGGGCGAGGTCGGCGAAGGCCCATCGCATGAAGCTCCTGGTAAAGGTGCGGCAGGGTAGTGTGGTGAGGACCGCCCGGAACATAAAGGCGACCCCCATGGGCAGCACCGTGCACGCGGGTGCAAGGAGCACTGTCTTCGCAAGTCTGTGGGGAAAACGGAGGGTGTAGAGACATGCCAGCCAGCCCCCATAGGAGAGACCCATAAGATTGATCGCGTCTTTGAGTTCAAGGACGCGAAACAGCTCGTCAAGCCAGCGCACAAAATCATCGGCGCCTTTGACGGCGCGGGTGTATACGCTTCGCCCGTAGTCATAGATGTTATCCACCGCATAGGTTCTGAAGGGCCCTGACAGGGCCTTTATGTTCGGGACCCACATGAGCGACGTGCTTCCTGCCCCGGGCAGCAATACCAGGGGCGGCCCATGGGCAGGCCCGCTCACGCGTACGAATGTGGGGCCGTAAGACGTGTCCGCCGTTACAGCCTCGGAAGCGACGGGCCACTGTTTCGCCCTCCTCTCATAGAGGTCGAGGTACCGCTCTTTCGCCTGCGCCGACCGAAAAGGGTGATACGGGGGCAAGGGCCTTGCTTCAGCCATGCCGCTTGTCGGTCCATGCGAATTTCAGGAACGCCATGAGATGGGAGACGAACCGTATCCAGCTATCGGGTGAGCGCCATATCATGGTGAAATAATGCCAGATCCCCTTGGGCCTCAAGATGTGCTTCCGGTAGAACAGGGTGAAGAGCTTTTCCAGCTTCTCCCGTGTCATTCCCGCGGGTATGAACTGAAAATGCATGCAGTCCATCTTCTCCCAGTCCTCGTCAAAGGCCCCATAGTCCCCTATGTTCTTATAGAGGGCGGACCCGGGAAAGGGTGTGAATTTCGATACGTTGATATAATCGATGGGGAGGGAAAAGACATAGTCCATGCTCTTCTTCACGCTTTCCTGCGTCTCCCCGGGTAATCCCATCATCATGAGCCCCTTGACCAGAATCCCCGCTTTCTTGATGAGCCTCACCTTGTCCGCCACAAGGTCGAGTTTGACATTATTCCGATGCTGGGAAAGGAGTTCTTCATCTCCATTCTCGATGCCCAGGCTGATCATCCAGCACCCTGCGGCCTTGAGCCGTTCCAGGAGGTCAAGGTCGATATGGTCCGCCCTCACGGCACAGTTAAAGGTCATTCCCGGGGGATGGTCGATCATCATGCGGGTAAAAGCCTCCACCCTCTTCCGGTGAAAGGTGAACTGGTCGTCGTAAAGGTTGACGTGCCGTATCCCGAAGCGCCCTTTCAGGTACCGCAGGTGCTCATAGAGATACTCCGCCGAGTTGTACCGGTAGCCTGCGGGAAAGACCGACCTGTCGCAATAGGTGCACCGATACGGGCAGCCGCGGCTCGAAGTGCAACTGGAGTTGGGGGTGTGGGGGTAGTTGAAGATGGGAAGCCTGTATGTCTCCGGATAGCCGTCGAGTTCTTCATATGCAGGAAAGGGGAGGGTGTCGAGGTCAAGAAGGGGGGAACGGTAGCCCGTAAAGCGGACATCGCCCGAAGCCTCCCTGTAAAGCAGGCCCCCGATTGAAGAAACCCCTTCTCCTTCGGCCTGAATGAGTTCCGTCATGGTCATTTCTCCTTCGCCCACAACGGCAAAGTCGATGACAGGGAACGAGTCGAGGGCCTCTTCCTTCAGGGCCGACACATGGTGGCCTCCGAATACCGTTTTTATCCCGGGCAGAACGTTCTTCGCCCTCTCCGCGATGCGGAGTCCGTCACGGAAGTTCGCGGTGGCACAACTGAATCCGATGAAGGCGGGCCTCGCGTCTCTCAGGTATTCATCAATAAGGTGACCCGAATGCGGCTTGGCGTAGCAATCCATGATCTTCCCTTCGATCCCTCTTTCTTTCAAATAGGAAGCGATGCTCGCAAGCCCCAGGGGGGGCATGATGTTGGCCATCCTTGAAATATCTCCGCCTGCGGCGTCGGTGTGATAGCCGAGGGGATGGATAAGAAGCACTTTCTTGAAGTCGAGAACGGTCATGATGTCAGTGTCTGGACAAGGGTTGTCGAAAAGAAATGAGTCTCTGCCACGGGGGACCCCGATGGCCGAAACGGTACATGATGTCGAGTTTTGACTGAAACGATGAGGGAGGGAATATGCGGTCCCTCCGGCCCCTGAAGGCATTCTCAAGGGTTTCGTTCATGCGCGCCGCATCTATGTCCGGAGAAAAATAGAATACAGGCTTCAAAAGGGGGTCTTCTTCTCCCACCACGCCTTTCTCTACGGACAATCCGTGGAGGGCGGCGCCCGGATAGATGCGTACCCCCGAGAACGCAAGGACCACGCAGTCCCTGAGGGACGTCATATTGCTCAGTCCTTCTCCGAGGCTACGCTCCGTTTCTCCCGGACCCCCGAACATTACGTAGTGGACACAGGGGGTCTTCTCGTCAACGCACGCGTCATTGAAATGAACCACATCGTCGAAACAGAATGGCTTGTTGAGGCCCTGGAGGGTCGTGTCGCTTGCCGCATCCGTACCTGTTTCCACAGCCGCGAGTCCCGAGCGCTTCAACAATCGCAGGTCTTTGCCGTGGAGCCCCCGGGGCTGAAAAAACGCGGACCATTCGATGCGGATTTCCCGGCGCACCATCTCCTCGACAATCTCGAGATAGTTGCCTTCACCGTCATTGAACACCGAGTCGGTGAAGAACACACTCTCAACATGGTGATCTTTTTGCAGTTGCAGGATATCTTCTATCACGGACCCCGGTTCTCTGCACCGGTAGGTCGTCCCTTCCACAGCCGGATAGGTGCAATAAATGCAATTGTACGGGCAGCCGCGCTTGGTGTGAAGACCGACCACCCCGCTCTTCTTTACATAGTATTTGATCAGTTTCCTGTCCCAGAGGGGTCGGAACACCATGTCTCCGGGGCCGGCCGTTTCCGCGTTTCGCGAGATGGCCTGCGCCGGCTCTCCGCTCTCTATCTTCGCGATGAGAGCGTTGAAGAGAATCCCCCCTTCTCCTACGATCCCGTAATCTCCCCCTACATAGGCGAGGATATCCTCGGGCATGATGGAAAAGGCCGATCCGCCCAAAACCACGGGGGCCCGCGTCACCTTCCTGATGATTTCTATCAATGCCCGCACTGAGGTGAGGGTCCAGGCATCCTCCGCCGTAAAGGAATCGACGTTGTCGATATTGCGGAGCGACAGGCCGACAACATCGGGCTTGAATGCCCTGATCGCATTGCCGAGCCTTTCGGAGTCGCCCTTTTCAGCGAGGAGATCGAACTGTTTTACCCTGTGTCCCCGGGAGGTCAGGGCAGAGGCAACTACCGCCATCCCCAGGGGGTATACCGGGTAAGGCCCGGTCATGGTGTTGGTGGAAAGGAGAAATACCCTGCTCACCCGTTCGTCCTTGGGGCCCCGAAGGAGCGCTTTTTCCGCGTGTCGTACCTCCGGTATGTCCCGTCGTCCATTTCCCGGCGGATGATCTTTTTGAACAGCTCACCCATCTTAAGCTGGTAGCCGCCTCCCGCGTAAAAGGTGTCCCATGCGTAACGATACATTTCAAGGAGCTTTTCGGGAGTCATCAATTTTGGTTGAAAAACCACCTTATCCGCCGTGTAATCGATCCAGTTGTTGCTCAGGATCCTTCCTTCTCCTTCAAGGCGATCCCGTATCGGGGAATGGGGGAAGGGGGTCAGGATGGTGAACTCCGCCATATCGAGGTCTATCTCAAGAAGGAAATCCACCAGCCTCTTGATGTAATCTTCGTCCTGTTCGTCGGTCCCGAGGATGATGGTCCCCTCGACGCCGATGCCGTAGTCTTTCAGTCTTCTGACTCTGGTCCGGATCACGTCCGATGTATCGAAGATGGCCTGATACACATACCAGCTCCCTGCCTCCGCCGCAAGGCTCAACACCTTGTCGTCATCCAGAATGGGATGGGAGACCCACTTTTTTTTCAGGGGGACCATGGCGGTAAAGAGGTCGATGAGCCACTGCCGGTCCTGGGACAGGGAATTGTCAACGATGAACATCCTGTTATTGGGGATGGAGGCCATTTCTTCGATGACCATGTCAATCGGCCGCGGGCGGAATTGCCTTCCTCCGAGAAAACCCGTACAGCACGGAAAACAATTGAACTTGCACCCTCTCGACGCATGGACGAGATCGAACATCTGGACGCCCCGGTAGTTGTAAAGGGAACGGTCAAGGATCTCCCGCCTCGCCTTTCCCACGAGGTGAATGTCCGGGTAGGCGGTCATGTAGTCATAGATCTTCCTGAGCCTTCCCCTCTTGAAGTCTTCGAGCACCCCGGCGAACCTGCCCTCCACCTCGCCGATGAACACGCTGTCCGCATGGTGCACGACCTCTTCGCTGTGGAGCATTACCGCGATCCCGCCGAATATGACGGGAATCCCCATCTTTCTGTAGACGCGGGATATCTCGTAGGCCCTCGGGAGCTGGCTGGTGAGCATCACCGATAGGGCGACAAGATCGGGACCCGCATCAAAGGTTATCTCCTGGACGTTGTCGTCGATGAAGGTGATGTCAACCTCGGGGGGAACCTCTGCGGCAAAGACCGCCGGGCCGTGGGGCGGCAGGTGGAACTCCGTTTGTCCTTCCAGCTTGGGCCAGGACGGGTAGATGAGCGTCATCTTCATTTGTCTCGATTGCCCCCTTTTTGGTCGCGCATGGATGCAGTACACATGCTCGCAAGATTATTCAGGTCTTCTACCTGTACTCCATTGAACAGGGTAGCACCCTCCCCGTTTTGCGTCAATGCGCCGTACGAGGGGCCCCGGTCGGATATCCCGTCCTGTATTACAAAAAAGAGCGCCCCCGGAGCGCCGCTGCCTGTTCCGGCAAGCGACGGGGGAATCCCGACGTCGCACACGCCCGCCACAGCCGTAGCATATTCCCCGCCCGCGATGCCGCTCATGGCCATGCGCAAACCCTGGAGGCCTGAAAGCGTTGGTTCACAGAGGACAAAGCCCGGGCCCGTGAGTCCGAAGTGGACTGCCGCTTCTCCGAGATACGTATTCGCAAGGGTGTAGGCAAAAAGGTTGGGGCTTGCGAGGCGGCCCCCTTCGGGAATAACCGTATCGTAGTAGTCATTGTCCAGGCTCAGGCATCCGTAAACCGTGGAAGCGATAACGGCGATGTCCCGCGGGTTCGACCATTCGTCGAGTCCCGCATCCTTAAGGGCGAAGGATATGGCGGATACGCCGAGACGGGAATAGGCATCCATCCTGCCGAACCGCGGGAAGGGCCTGGAGGAGACATCCTTTCGCGAGAGCTTCGGCAATGGTCCGTCACCGCCCGCGAGGAAGGGAACCTGTCTTCCGCATCCCGCCCCTGCGGCATTGATCCAGCCCACACCAATGAGTTCGACTCTCAGCATGATCCTCCCCGCTTAAGCAGGATTGCCGCATTGATCCCGCCAAATCCGGAGTTCGTGGTGAGAAGGCAGTCGCCCGCCATGGAGACGGGTTCCGAGCCGACAAGGCCTTCCGCGCCCTCCTCGGGATTGACAAGACCGACAGTGGGCGGAATCGTGTATTCGGCGAGGGCCTTCGTCCCCAGGGCGACCTCGATGCCCCCTGCCGCGCCGAAAGTGTGCCCTATACACCCTTTTACAGAGTAGAGGGGCGGGCAATCGCTGCCGAAGATTATGTGAAAAGCGGTAAGTTCCATGAGGTCGTTCTGATAGGTTCCGGTTCCGTGGGCGCTTATGCCTGCGATATCACGGCGATCCATCCCTGCCCGGGCAATTGCTTTGGAGACTGCCTTGACGAGGCCTGAGCCTTTGGCGTCCGGGGCCGTCACATGAAAGGCATCGTTGGCTACGCCGAAGCCTTTCACGGTACACATGGGGGAATAGCCTTCCCGCCGGGCACAGGTTGAGCTCATGAGCAGGAGAAATGCCGCCCCCTCTCCGGGGGAGAGGCCTGCCCGGTCCCTGTCGAAGGGTTTGCATGGCACGGGCGAGAGGGCCTGAAGCGCGGAAAAACCCGAAAATATGAATTCCGTAACCCCATCCGCACAGCAGATAAGCACTGATTCCGCGCTTCCCGATGCGATCATGGCTGCCCCCTCCGCCACTGCAATCGTGGAAGACGCGCACGCCGCGCTTATGGTTATTACGACGCCGGAGAGACCCAGTCTCGCCGACACCCTTTCCCCTATGGATGACGGAAGAATCTCGCCCGGGTTGGAGGCAAGGCCCCGTTTCATCTTTTGCAGGTTATCGATGCCTGCCTTTGTGGTAGCGGCGATGACCAGGGAACCGGCGGGAACCCTCGTGATCTGACCGAGGAGCATGTCCACTATCGCCGAAACCAGAGAGCCCGGTCCTTCGGCTTCCAGACCGGGGATGATTCCACCCACCGTGCTGCGGTAGGCCTCTACGGGAAAGCGGTCTATTTCACTTATCGCCGTCTTGCCGGACAGCATCTTGAGCCACGTGGCGTCGAGGCTGTTCCCTGCCGACGTCACCATGCCGACGTCCGTGATCCAGACTTCCCTCAATGGAACTGGCCCGCCTTCCACTTTTCGCAAAATTCCCGGTAAAAGGGAGGCGGAATGAGAAGGAGATTGCCATCCATATCGAGCATTATCTGCACCGTGTAGCCCGTGGTGGCCAGGAGGCCCTCCTTGTCGCGTATCACGTACTCAATATCGATGCGCGCCGCCTCGGTCCAGTGGAGAATGCTTTCGATGGTAAAATTATCCAGATATCTCAAGGGCCGGTGATAGTCCGAATGCATGATTCTTATTGGGGCGATCACGCCATTCCGGACAAGGTCCGGATAGCCGAGGCCATACCTTTCCCCCGCCGCGCAGCGCGCGTCTTCAAAATAGCTCGCATACCGGCCATGCCAGACAATGCCGAGGGGATCGGTCTCTTCGAATCGTACCCGCCTCTCCACGGTGGTCCTGAGCGGCGCGGGAGAACCTTTCCTGACAGGAAAATATGGTTTACGCATAATTCTTACCCCTTATGAAGTGGTGTCTAAATTTTCTATTGCGTCCTGTTCCGTGCGGCGTACGGTAAGGAGCAAAGAGGCGGCGAGGCTTTCAGCAACGGAAAGGGTTACCTCGATGCCTGTCGCTCCCCTGACGGCACGCTCGCGATACCGCACCTCCACTTCCCGGTCGGGGTGGATTTCGGTGCGAAACTTGGCCTTGACAATGGAAACAAGTGTGAGCCCGCGCCCCTCAACCTCTTCCGCCATGGAAAGGGCGGTGAGCACCTGGAGAAACGCGGGAAGGACCGGGTAGCCGGGAAAGTGGCCCGAAAAGCCTATGAAATCAGGGGCAAAGGAATAGGACTTCACGAAAATGCCCCCTTCCGTCTCCTTTGCAGGGCCTATTGCCGATAAAGAAATGGCGGTCTTGAGTTTATCCATTTTCCGGGCAGGACTCCCGCTCGGTCCTCCGCGAATGATAGAGGGCAGGTATGACAAAAAGGGCGGAGGGTATGGCGCCGCACATGCCGAGAAGCACTGATATTCCGATGGAGTACAGGGCGGGGTGGCGGGCAAGGGCAAGGGCGCCCATACCCACAAGGCTCGTGAGTCCGCCGAGGAGCACCGCCATGCTCGTATTGTGATCGTTTCCTTCAGAAATCCGGCTCACCATGAAGATGCCGAGGTCCACACTCAAGCCGATCACCAGGATCGTCGCGATGATGTTGAAGAGGTTGAACTCGATGCCCCTCCACCCCATGGCGCCGAACATAAAAAGGAGGCCTGCGGCAACAGGAACGGCGGCGTAAAGCACTTTTGCCGGCGAGCGGAAGACCATGCAGAGAAAGACGACTATCACGATCGATGCAACGATGATGTACCTGACGAAATTGTTCACCATGGCCCTGCTGATGGTATCATTGAAGCGGGTATTCGACACAAAGCGCTCCACGAAAGGCGTACGTGCCCGATCCTTGAAGAGCGCGGCCACTTCCGGGGTATCGGGCACCAGGGTGAGGACTCGCCGGCCGGGGCCGTCACGGATGATCATGGAGTCTATCAGATCGCCAAACCCGGCTTTTCTGAGGCCCTCCATGGTGACCGGGGCGGGCTTGACTTTAAGCCTTTCCAGAAAAGCCTCGAAGGCCTGCGGGGTGAAGCCTTCCTTTGCGCCCTCCCGTTCAATAAGCCCTGCCACCATGTTCCTGTTCTCTTGTGACCATTGCCCTTCCCAGCGCCGCCGGTTCGCCTCCTGGGTTGCCGCCGAAGGGAGGAGGGGGGCGAGACTGATGACCCCATCGTCGGGAATCTTCCCTTTGAGGTATGAGAAGAGCCGGTCGTTATTCACCAGCGCGGACTCCAGGTCCTTACCTTCCGCAAAGACCATTGCCTTTCCGCGGAAATCTCCCCAGGTCTGTTTCAGTTGTTCCTCCATCGCGTGTATTGCCCCGGGGATCATGCTTATGGCGCGCATATCTCCGTTGAACCTGATGTGGCTTCCCTGCCACAGGCAGAGCCCCATGAGCAGGAACCATCCCGTAATAACGGTACCCCGATAGAGGGGTCCCCTGACAGGGTGAGGGGCGGCGGGAAAGCCTTTCCCCGGCGGCAGGCCCCGGATGAAATGGGGCAGAATTATCAGGGAAAAGATGAGGGACGCAATGATACCGATAATGGAAAAGAGCGCAATCTGGCGCTGGCCGGGGAGGTCGGAAAAGAAAAGGGCGCTGAAGGTCGCCATGGTGGTTACGCCGCTCATAAGAACGGGACGGGAGATCCGGGCAACCGCCTCTCCCTTGTAGTCACCTGTGCCTCTCAGGGAAAAGTACGTGAATATGGGATAATCATCGGCAATTCCCATGAGCACCGAACCAAAGGCGATGGTCACGGCGGAGATGGTGCTGTAGACACACAACACTCCCGCAGTGGCGATGCAGACTACCGATGTGGGCACCAGAAAGACAAAGATGGCCCTCCAGTTCCGCATGAAAAGAAAAAGGAGCGCGAGAATGGTAACGGATGCACAGGTGAGTATCACATAGAGGTCTTCTTTTATGGTCTCTGCGTTGGCGGTGGTGTAGGAGTGGCCGCTTAAGAAGGAAACGGAAATGCCCGGCACGTTATGGGCGTCCACAACCTTCTTTGTGTAGGCGACAAGGTTCTTTGCCCCCTCGGCGTCCGTGATCTTGATGGGGGTTTCACCGATGAGAAGGGCATTTTTGCCGTCGGCGCTTATGAAATGGTTTTCTTTAAGGACCATTCCCCCGAACATATTCATGGAACGGAGTTTCCCGAGAATGATGAGATAAAACTGAAGGGGGTCCGCCTGAAGCAGGGGTTTCATGACCCATCCCTGAGGAGAATTGAGGATGGTCCGGATATCATTGAGCCGGGCGTCAACCTTCTCGGGGGTAAGGAGTCCCCTTACCTGTTCCATGTCCTTCTCCGTCATAAGCGAGGGGCCGGCCTGGAGGACCCAGGAGAAGAATTCATCGGGCGCCGGCATCTCCGGACCGGCGATCACGCGACTGTAATAAGGCGCCTTCAACGCCCCTGCAAGGGCATCAGCGGCTTCCACAAGGGTCTTCCCGTCAACCCCGGGGCCGGCCTTGAGGTTGAACACTATTTTCTGCATAAAAGGAGCCTGCTGCAGAAGGCGGAAATCTATCGCCGCGTCCGATGCGCCGTCAGGAAGCAAAGGCTGGACATCCTCGCTGAGTTTGATGCTTTTGAGAAGGAAGGCGCTTGAAGCCACGACTGCGAAAATTATCGCATACAGGAGTATGCGGCGACGCTCGAAAAACTCGAAAGCCCTCGAAAATATGGCGTAAAAGGGGGCCATTACGGGTTAAACAGATCGTGAGGCAACGGTTCGTCCAGGAGGATGTGGGAAAATTTGATACGTACGTAATCCCCGCCTTTCTCGTGTATCTCCACTGAACGGACGTGGGACCAATCCTTGGAAAAGGCAATGATGAGGTGGGAGACATACTTTTTTTCCTGGGAGGAAAGGGGATTGAGTTTCAGGGCCGTCGGCCTGTCTTCCGCCACGGTAATCCTGTACCTCTTTTCGAGCCAGGGGAAATCCGCCCGTGCCCATGCAAATACCTGCTCCACAATGGCCTTTGCCACGGGCTCCTTCTGTACGTCAAATGTCTCTGCCTTATTGACGTCTCCCTCCCACCGCTTTGCCCTGGTTCCTCGTACCACAAATCCCGCGGGAGACGGTTTTGTGATCTCCCAGTAAAGACGATCCGGTTTCTCGTATGCAAACCGTCCGCTCGAAACGAGGGGGTCTTTCAGCATGGACGAATACTTTTCCTGGGTAAAGCCGCTTGAGATGGTCCGGAGGGCTGTTGCTGCGGCGGCAATACGGGAGAAGGCCTCCGATCTCACGTCCCGCTTCTCCGGCTCATCTTTTGGTTCCGCCGCGAATCCGAGGGCCGCCCAAAGGAGCATAGGGATGATAAGGGAAGAGAGATAAAGAAATGTCCTCCTGGTCATTGTGCCTCCCTGGGAACCCAGACCATGACGCTTCCGGAGGCTATTGCCTCTCCTTCCCGCATTACCGTGCCTTCTGCCAGGGCAAATTCGTCCATGTCCCCTGTCTTCCTTATGATGATCGACAATTTGTCGCCCCCGTGAGCGGTTCCGAACAACTCGAACCTTTTCACCTCCACGAGAAAACCTTTCGCCACCGCTCCCCCTTCCGTGAGGTCCTCATACCCTTTGACTGCCGCAAAGGATTGAGCGATAAGCTCGACAAACACGGTGGGCTCGACTGAACCGTCATTTCGAAGGAAGATGCTGTCCGGCCTTATGGTCGACTCCGCCACGCCGCCGTGGCCCGCCCGGAACCCGGTCAAGCGGTCGATTGCGAGCATAGGCGGCCTCTGAGGCAGCAGCTTCGCGGCTGCGACAGGGAGATCGAGGGGATGTCCGCTCACAACCCCCTCATGGCTGTCACGGTTTCCGTCATGATGGCTTTTGTATGTTTTCCCATCTTGATATGGGCAAGAGGCTCGTCAAAGTCTTTCGGGTCAACAGGGGGAAGCACGGTGATACACACCCTGGCAGGCAGCATCCACCATCTCCCCGGCGGCAGCAGCACATCGGTGCCCGTGAGACAGAGGGGGAGAATTTTCGTGCCTGTCCGCAATGAAAGCTTGAATGCCCCCGAAAAGAAGCGCTGCATCTTTCCGTCCTTGCTTCTGTGCCCCTCGGGAAAAAACAGGACCGACCCGCCTTCCGAGAGTATTCCGGCGCCCTTTTCGAGATATCCGGCGGCGCCGAGTGATTCCACGTTGAGGTAACCGGCAAGCCGCATGAACGGCGCATACCACGGCATCTTGAAGGGCCATGCGCGCACGGCCGCGGCGACATTGGTGAAGGGAAGCAAACCCATGCAGTAGAAATCAAAGAAAGAGAAATGGTTTATCACCATGACGTAAGGAGGCCCGATCACAACCTTCTCAAAGCCCCTTCTCTTGAACCTCACGAAGGGCGACGTTATGGCGACCCACCCTTTTCCGTAAAACCAGATAAAAAGGCGCATAATGCGGCCGCTACCCCAGTTTGTAAAGATCTTCCAGAAACCGAAAAGAAAAGGCATGGCCACGATCCCCAGCAAGGTCCAGAGGATAATCATGGGATAGACAAAGAGATTCATGGGGACAGACCAGAGAAGGGAGATGATACCCGGTTTCCTTACCGCCCGCCCCACCCTGTTTCAGTCCTTAAGCGGTGCGCCCTGGGTCGATTCCAGGCCCTTCATCTTGTTGATCACGAACCGGTGAATGTCGCCAAGGGTAATGATCTCCCGGATCGCCCCCTCGTCCCGTATCTTGAATTTGAAGGCGTTCTCCAGCAGAATCACTGTATCCACCCTGTCCAGACTGTCCAGCCCAAGATCGTCATAGAGGTGAGCCTCGGGAACCATCTTCTCCGGATCGAGTTCGAACTCTTCGGCAAGCGAGGCGTTTATCACCTCGATTATCTTCTCGTCGGTCATGTCAATACCTCCTCAACACAGTGCACGTGTTCACGCCGCCCAAGGCGAAATTATTTTTGATTGCTGTCTCTATGGGGGACTCCTCAACCTTGAAGATATGGGCAAGGTTTTCGCACAAGGGGTCGACGTTCTCCAGGTTGCGGGTGGGTATCAGGCAATTCCGGTTCATCATTCCGATTGTGGCGATGGCCTCCAAGGCCCCCGATGCCGCCATTGTATGTCCAAGGTGTCCCTTCAGACTGCTCACCCGCGCTTTACTGCCGAAAATTCTTCTTATGGCCTCGCCCTCCGAGATGTCCCCCAGGGTTGTGCCCGTGGCATGGGCATTCACATAGTCCACATCCCCGGGTTCAACGCCCGCGTCCAGAAGGGCCTGCCGGATACACGACTCTATGGAATCCGAGTGCGGATCGGCGATGTTGGCAGGGTCGGACACGGTGGCGAACCCGATCACTTCCGCGAGGATGGGAACGCCGCGGCTGAGCGCCGACTCCAGGGATTCCAGAAGGATAATGCCGGAGCCTTCAGCACAGACCACGCCGTCCCGGTTGAGGTCAAAAGGACGGGGCGTCATGTGGGGCCGGTCGTTATAGCTTGTTGACCCCGCATTGATAATGTCGAATGTAGCCGCTGAAAGGGGGTGAAACTCATCGGCCCCTCCGCAGAGCATGAAGTCCTGTTTTCCGAAGGCGATCATCTCATACCCGTACCCTATGGCCTGGTTTCCCGTTGAACAGGCCGACGACGGGGCGAACATCCTGCCTGTTATGCCCAGGACCTGAGCGACATTGGAAGCGCAGGAATGGTTCATGATCTGAAAGAAGAAGGTGGCCCGGGTGTTTTCGATAGTATTGCCGGGAATGAACTCCTTGTAGAAATCATGGGTAGCAATCGGGCTGCCCACGGTGGAGCCTATACAAAGTCCCATCCGGCCGCCCGAACAGTCCTGGCCGGTGATACGACCCGCGGCGCACGCCTCCCGGGCGGCCAAGGTGGCGTAAATGGACATATTCGACATGGAACGTCTGAACTTGCGGGGTATTTCCTTTGGATCTACACCGGTCACCAGCGCCGCTACCCTTGATCTCATGCCTCCTATGTGAGCGAGTTCCGGGACGGCCGTTACGGCGCTTTTGCCTGCCATGAGCGCATCCATGAGCCCGTCGACGCCTACTCCAAAGGGCGATACGGAACCCATCCCGGTCACCACAACTCTTCTCATGCCCATCTTCTTATCTCCTCCATGAGTTTTTCGTGTCCAAAAATACTCCCGCACGCAAGGAACCCGGAGACCACGGCACCCATGATGCCCGGGGCAGTGATTGCCTGTCCTGCAAGGAAGAGGTTCCTTATCTTCGTCACGGGCATAGGGTTATACTGGTCAACCTTGTGTTTTACCCCATAGATGCTCCCCACGGGACTATGGGTGTATCTCTTCAGGGTCAGCGGCGTCCCGCACTCCACGTGGGTTATCCTGTTTCTGAATTCCGGGGCCGAGGTTTCGAGGTGCGCAAGCATTCTCCCGGTCATGTCATCCTTATAGGATTTGTAGGCTTCTGAATCGTCTTCAGGGACGGAAGCCGACCAGTGTTCCGTTCCCATGTTCGGTTCCGGGCAGATAATGATATATCCTTCCCGGGAAGTCGTGCCCCCATCCTGGGGCGCATGGGTTATAAAGAGCGGTCTTCCCTCCACGGGGCCGTTACCTTGAGGAATCGTAAGGCGGGGGGAAGGAAAGAGGAGGAGGTTTGTCCTGTCGAGGCCTTGCAAAGGACGATCGGTTTCCACATAGAGTATGATTGCCGAACCGGTATCTTCAAGGGTCTCAAGCCGTTTCCTGTAGATGGGGCGGAAGGCCGGACCGGGGACAAGCGGCAGGAGTTGCCGGGGATGTATGGTGGAGACACACCTCTCGCAGTGCAGGACCTCATCATCACCAAAACGAAGGCCCGATACGGAGCGGTCCCCGGAAAGGATGATCTCTTTCACCTCCGAACCGGAGAAGACATCGACCCCCAACTCGGAGAGACGGGCATCGAAAGCCTCCGAGAGGCTTAAACCCCCGCCTTTTATGCCGTTGGCCGATTCATAATAAGATCCCGCAACGCAGGCATGACAGAGAAAAGAGACCTCCTCCGGATATACCCCATGAAGCAGGCAATGCATGGAAAGGATGCACTTGAGCATCTCATTGTCCGTTATCCTGTCGAGGAACTCCTTGAGACTTTGCCCCTGTGCGGGGGGGAATCCCTGCATATCCACGCCGGCGTTGAGGTCGATGTAGGGCTGACACCGGTACGTATGCCTTACTGCCTCAAGGTAGACGTCGATAGCCCGGACATCTCCCGGAAATGTCTCATGAAGCCTCTCGCGGATACGGTCATACCCGTAGGGAAAGGAGAATTCGAAGTGAGGATCGAGACAGCGGAAAGCATCGAACCCATCTTCATGAAAGGGGTATTTCTGTATTTTGCCGGACAGTCCAAGGTACCGGAAGAGGACGTCCAAGGGTTCTCCATCATTCAGGCCCCCCGTATAGTGAAAGCCCGTGTCGAAAAAAAGGCCTCTTCGGCTGAACCCCCTGATGGTGGGGGCCGTGGTGCGCCCTGTCTCCAGGAGGGCGGTGCGGTAGCCCGCTTTTGCCATGATAATGGCGGTGGTCATTCCGGATACGCCGCCGCCGATAACCGCACATCCGTAATTCATGAGCCGAATCTCAGGATCAGGCAGGAGTTGGTGCCGCCGAACCCCGCGGAATTGCACAAAACCAGACGGGGCGGCCGGGAAACGGCCTCTCGCACGATATTCAGCCTTTCCGTGTATCGGTCGGGTTTTTCAAAATTGATGTTGGGCGCGATAAAACCGTGCTCGGCCATGATCGCCGAATAGACTACCTGGGAAGCGCCGGACATCCATAACTCGTGACCTGTCATCGATTTTGTGGAAGAGACCAGGGGTCCTTCATCGCCGAAGACGGAAAGGATGCACGCTGCTTCAGCGGCATCCCCCAGGGGGGTCGAGGTGGCATGGGCACAGATATAGTCTATCTCGGAGGGTTTTACCCGGGCGCTGCTCAGCCCTCTTTGCATGGCGGCCGCAATGCCTTCTTCACTCGGAACCGAGATGTTGTTTCCATCCGAAGAAAAGGCGTAGGAGAGGATTTCGCCGAGAATTCTTGCCCCTCTTTTCTCCGCCAGATCGTATCGCTCGAGTATGACTGCGGCGGCCCCTCCGCTTGGGACCAGACCGTCCCGGCTTTCGTCAAAGGGCCTGCAGGCGGCTTCGGGGTTGTCGATCCTTGTGGAAAAGGCGTTGATTCCATCGAAGCTGCACATGGACTCCCAACTGATCTCCTGGGCTCCCCCGCAAATTATTCGTTCCTGTCGTCCCAGGGCAATCAAGTCCGATGCCTGCCCCACTGCATGACCTCCGCTGGAACACGCGGAGCTGATGGACCAGCACGCGCCCTTCGTTTTCAAAAGGGTATTCAGATTCATGGTTATTGTGGAGGTCATGGAGCGGAAGATAAGACCGCTGCCGATGCCCTTCGTATCTCCCTGGTCAAGGACGATTCTTGCCTGCTCGATGGCGGCTACACAGCTTGAGTCGCACCCGAAGATCAGGCCTGTTTCTCCATTCTGAATTTCCTCCGGGGCCAAACCGGACATGGCCAGGGCGTCCATTGCGGCGGTGTAGGTCTGGACCGCGAAGTCGGGCATGGTTTTGAGTTGTTTCCTTGAGAGACTGCGATGGGGGGCAAAGCCCTTTATCGCCCCTGTCAGGGGACTGCGAAACCCCAGTTCCCTTCTCTTTTCGTCGATAACGATGCCGGATTTTCCCTGCCGAAGCGACATGCCGACAGTTTCTGAATCCGTGCCGAGACAGGAGATAATGCCGATGCCGGTTATGGCTACCCTGAACATTTGACCCTCTCAATCCCCCTTTCTATCTGGTAATTCATATGACGGTTCCCCGGAGCGGTTACGGCAGGAGTATCTGTGCGGAGCGTGGCGCAGGAAAGCCATTCATGGAAGGGCCCCGGCCAAGGGGAGGGAGGAGCCCGACGTGCCGGCCGCATAGGCGAGGAAGGAACGGTATGCGGTCTTCAGGGGGGCAAATTTGAACTGTCGCGCGAGGTGTGACAGGTGGTGCTTGTATATACCGAAGTAGATCCCGTAAAAAGCGGCGCAGACCGAGCTGTATTTCCATGGATGCCTGTTGATCCCTTGAGGATGGATCTCAAAAGGGTGACAATAATAATTGAAGGGCATGCCCTTTCGGTTCAACCGCCGGTAATGGCGGATCTGGATAGCTATGGGCACGTAGGCGCAGAAAAGTCCTCCGTTAAAAGGAAAGTCACGCCCGAGCAGCCTGCGCGAGGTTACGGGAATGACAGCGAGAGAATCCTTGTACACGAAGGGGGTCATGTCTTCCGGACACCGCCCCAGGAACTTCAACAACGATGGCTGGGCGGTATTATCGACACGGTAACCCGCGGAGATGAGCTCATCGTAGGCCCAGGGCGTACGGGGCGTGATACCCCACTCAGGCGCCTTGTACGTGTCTACCTCCACGGAGAGGATATCCTCGAGCATCTTTTTGCTTATGAGGGCGTCCTCGCGAAAACCTTCCCTCTTTAACCGTTCGGGCACCATATGGGTGCAGCCGTGGGAGCCCACTTCATGACCGGCCCGGCCAATCTCCCTCACGAGGCGGGGGAAGCGCCGGGCCACATACCCCGGGACGAACATGGTGGCCCTGATACCCATCTCCGCCAATGATTCCAGCAGGGCGTAGGTCTCTTTCTCCACGAGGTCCCCGGAGGGCAGACATGTCCCGTTCCTCATATTGAGGCCATACGCCAGGTCATCGATGTCGAAACATAACGCGTTTACCAGATCAGGGATAGAGGCCACCTCTCACCGGTACGCGCCGCCGTTCACGGAGATGACCTGACCCGTGATGTACGAGGCCCGCTCCGAGCAAAGGAAGCTCACCACCCCTGCCACCTCCATGGGCGTCCCATAACGGCCCATGGGGATCATGGGCAGGACCTTGTCCTTGGGAAGGTCTTTTACCATTTCAGTATCTATGAAGCCGGGCGAGACTGCGTTGACAAGGACGTTCCGTCTTGCCACTTCCACGGCCAGGGCTTTCGTGGCACCTATAAGGCCTGCTTTTGCAGCGGCGTAATTTGTCTGACCCGCAACCCCGCTCTGTCCCGAGGTCGAGACAATGTTGATGATACGGCCCTCTCTTTTTCTGAGCATGTTGTTTATGACGGGCTTGGTTATGTGAAAGAAACCGCCGAGGCTGACGGAGAGGACATCGTCCCATTCCTCCTGTGTCATCCAGGCGAGGATCACATCCTTGCTGAAGCCTGCGTTATTGATAAGGGCATAAGGCGTTTCTTTCTCCAACAGGGGCAGAAGGTGCGCCTCGACGCCCTTCGGATCGGACACGTCGAAGGGGAGCAAAGTGCACCTCCGCCCTGCCTGCTCCACCGATCGCGCCACATTTGATGCCCCCTCGTGGTCGCTCCTGTAGTTCAGCCAGATGTCAAAACCGTCGCCGGCGAGGGCCGACGCCATCGCCGCCCCGATCCCTTTGCTTCCGCCCGTTATCAATGCTATTCTGCCGGATGCCATGTCCTTGTCCTGCGGGCTGTCTAGTCGATGATTTTGACTACTTTCCCTTTTGAATTGAATTCAACGGCGATGGACTTCCACCTGTTTGTCCAGTAATACCAGGTATTGCTGTCAAGGGAAGGGGTCTTGTGTACGGCAGGATAACCGAGGGCGATTCTCACCCCTTCTTTTGTCATGCCCGTGTGCGCCTTTCCTTCCTTAATGCCCTTGAGGTCGATATGTGAGAAGCCGTTAAGGCTTACGGGCTGAGTCGATGTGATGACATTGATGTACTGCTCGTTGGTCATGCCCATTCTTTCTTCATCAAATTCAAAATTGATGGTTTGGTTGGTGTCCAGGGTTTCAATGGTCAGGTCCCTTCTCGAGGTCCATATCGATACGGGCGTATTTACGGGGATTATTACATGTCCTGCGCCGGGGTCGGTCCAGTTTGAATAGGCTGCCCTTATTTCCTTCGGTTGCTTTTCAGCGTGGATGTTATTCTTAAGGAACCTGGGGGCAACCTTGTCACCGTAATGAGTCGAACCGCCGCACCCGGCGAGACCCACAAGGAATAGACAACAGAGAATAAGGCATATGATTGTTTTGTGTGTGTGCATAGTTCCTCCTATGTATTTTGATTAAGATATAAGGGAGAAGTAACCGGCACCATGGTATACCTTCGGGTCGAGGTAAGCTACCGCCATTGGGGCAGGTCGCAAAACGCGCCGCGATACACAAAGGAAAGACAAAGGTCAATTTTGCGAGATATTCTCAGGAGCAGATCCCGCATCAGAAGATAGGATATGTAACATAGAACACCCCGCCAATACATGTTTATTAAGGGAAGTTTAGTAAAAAAGGCAGGAAAATGCAATAAATATTTGGGCGGAGCCCGGGTCTTTTCAGCGCATCCGGGCCGGCACACCGTAGCCCGGGGGCGCCGGCCCGGAACGATCCCACAGTAATGCAAAAAAAGACTTGTTCTGTCTCTCCGGGTGGGTGTAGAATCTCCCGAAAGGCGCGTGGGTGAGAAAAACACCCGCCGGGAACAGAACCGTAATGGACGAGTCCGGATTCGATGGTCAGTGTGGCCCGGTATACGGGCACCTGTGGCAATAGCATGCGTGACGCCGACACGATCGTTATCGGGTCAGGTGCAGGGGGGCTTACTGCGGCTTTAGCTCTGGCCCAGGCAGGCGAAGGGGTGCTTGTCCTCGAGCAGCACACCCACCCCGGCGGATTATGTCACAGCTTCCGGCGCGGAGGCTATCGCTTCAGCCCCGGCGTCCATTACATCGGGCAACTTGGGCCCGGTGGATGGTTGCGGAGAATCTACGAGGGACTCGGCGTCGCGGACGACCTCGCCTTCTTTGAGATGAACCCCCAGGGGTTTGAACACATCCATGTGGGCCGTGAGGTTTTCGACCTTCCAAGCGGCAAGGCCGCCATGATCGAGCGTTTCAAGATGCGATTTCCGGATCAGGCCAAGGGAATCGAAGAATATCTGTCTCTTCTCCACACGGTATGCGAGGAAATGGCGTGTATTCCGGAAGCCAGAAGCTTCATGGACTTTGCGACCATACCCTTCCGGACCTGGAATATGGGCCGGTACGGACTTTACAGTCTCGACCGCATCCTTCGCGACAGGATATCCGATCCGTTGCTGCGCGCTTTTCTGTCCATCCAGTGCGGCGACCATGGGCTTCCCCCCTCCAAAATCCCCTTTATCATGCATGCGCCGGTGACGGGCCATTATATGGATGGCGCGTACTACCCCGCCGGTGGCGCGAGCGTCATCCCGGAAGCCATGATCCGGGGCCTTCGCAAAGAAGGCGGCGAGGTTCTGCTCTCGACGCCCGTGGAAAAGATACTTATTGAAAAAAGGGGAGGCAGGCGCCGTGCCGTCGGCGTTCGCCTCGACAACGGCACCGAGCTTCGCGCGGGCCGCGTGATCTCCAACGCGTCGCCCCACATCACGTACGATAGCCTCGTGGGCCGCGAGCATCTGAGCCTTCGCCTTCGACGAAAACTCGACCGGACGCGTTACTCGATAGCGGCTTTGACCCTTTTTCTGGCCACCGATATGGATCTCGAGTCCATGGGTCTGGATTCGGGAAACTACTGGTACACCCCCGACACCGATTTGGAGTCCGTCTTCACCCGTGCTCAAGACCCCGAAACGTTAAAGGACCAACTCCCGAGCATTTTTTGCGGGATCACGAGCATCAAGGACCCGGGCAACTTTCATGACGGGCGCCATACCATCGAGGTGGTGCGTTTTCTGACCTATTCCGCCTTCAGCGCCTACGCGGGTTCCACATCGGGAAGACGCCCCGGGGATTACCTGGACCTCAAAGGCAGACTCACCAGGGCCATGCTGAACTCCCTGGAACGGATCATTCCGGGGATTACGGGCCGCATACTCTTCAGTGAGCTGGGAACCCCGCTCACCAACGAACACTATGTGCGCTCGACCCGGGGGTCCTGCTACGGAACGGCAAAGGTCCTGAGCCAGATAGGCCCTTTCAGTTTCAAACAGTTCTCGGAGATCGACGATCTTTATCTTTGCGGGGCGAGCATTCTCCATGGGGTATCGGGAGCAACCACGTCGGGGCTCACCCTCGTCGCGGCGATCCTCGGGTGTCGGCCGAGCGAACTGCTCAAGGTCAAGGGCCGGGACCTGCGGATATTCGCGTCCGGACGGCCCACGCCCCTTGACACTGCTCATCCCCGAATCTTAGGTTCCGGTTAATGACCGGCGGGATGTCATCAGCCCCGGGGAAGAAGGGCGGACCACCCATATCACACGAAGAGGAGGAAACAGGAATGAAGTCACGTGGATTTTCGACATTGGTCACCATACTCTGTGCCGGGGCAATCACAATTGCCGGGGCGACGTTTGGAAACAGTTTGCGGGCGGAAACCGTTCAGGGGACCGAGCCCGCGGCCCAGGAAAGGGAAGGGGTGACCGAGCCCGGTTCCAAGGGGCCGGAAGCATCCCAGGAAGGACAGCACCGGACTTTAAAGAAGGATGCGAAAAAGGCGCTCCGGGACCTCAATGAACAGATAGCGGTCCTCGGCAAGCAGGTCAAGGAACAGGGATCGAAGGCGGAATCGGGCGTAAAAGAGAGTTGGGATGATGTGAAGGAAAAGCAGCGTGCTGCAAAGCTGAAACTCAAGGAACTTTCTTCGGCCGGCAGAGAGGCCCGGGAAAAGGCAAAGTCGGACTTCAAGTCCGCCCTTGACGATCTCCGGAAGTCCTACGAAAAGACCGTATCCTACTTCAAGTAAGGAATCCGGGCGCGGGCCGGGTCTGCGGCCCGGCCGCCGACGGTTCCCGGCTTGACGTCGTGTGTCGAGGATTACCGCTCCCGATCCGGGCTGCGCTCCTTGAGGTTCACCACCGTTTCCGGTTGAAGGATGTTCTGTTCTGTGATATCTGTGATAGTCGATGGAAGGGTGAATAATTCATATCGGGGAGGAGAGCGTGGCTGATTTGGCGGATAAGGAGTCCGGTGGGATTTTGTACCTGGAGGACCATGTGCCGGGATCGGTGGTGAGATTCGGGACGGTTTTGGCGGAAGAAGGGGCAATGATCGAGTTTGCTTCGAGGTATGATCCGCAGGTGTTTCATGTTGACCCCGTCGCGGCCCGGAAGACCTCCTTCGGGGGTCTTGTGGCGAGCGGGCTGCATACCATGTGCATGGCCATGCGGCTCCTTGTGGACAACTATATTTGTCGCGTGGCGAACCTGGGGTCGCCGGGGGTGGATGAGCTGCGATGGCTGAAACCGGTGCGTCCCGGGGATGAACTGTCGGTGAGGCTCACCGTTCTGGAGGCGAGGCCTTCGGAATCGAAGCCCGACAGGGGTGTGATCAAGGCCCTGGTGGAAGTGCTGAATCAGACAGGAGAGATAGTGACGAGCTGGAAGGGGACGGCCATTATCCTGCGGAGGCCAACCTTACAGGCATAACCGGTTCAGGGTTTACTTCTCCTTTTCGCCGGTCATAGTGTCCGTTGACCGGGCTGTACCCTCCCGGGCCAATTTCGGCCAATATTGCTTCGTTACGGGTCTTGCCGGGACCGGCGGGGCACAGGAGGTACTTCACGAGGTAATGCCTTTCTTTGAGGCCGAGATTGAAGTAACACCCACTTTCCATCAGGATGCTCACCGTTTCTCTCATTGAGTGCAGGCGCCACATTTTCTATCTCCAAAGAATTGAACTGCAAATCGTGTGCCGGGACCGGGGGAGAGGGTGCGTCCTGTCCCTGGGACCGGGCCGTAGGGCCGGAAAGGCGGCGCCCCGTTGCGTGCCCGCGTCGCTTGGAGGAAAGGTATCCGACAAATTTGTCTTATATCATGCCGAAAACGACAAAAAAGATGGCCGGTTGCGTGACAGTGTTTCGTTTATGCCATTATTTCAGTTAGTTTGAAGATACCCCTTCCTGGCACGACCCTTGCTTTGTATTGTATGGGACCCGAAGACCGGGGTAGCCGACCGGGGCCTGAATCACGCAGGCCGCAAAGAGGTCCCATGCGTCATGCGAAGGAGAGTGTCATGAAAACACTGATTGCGGCAATTGTGGCAGCAACGTTGATGGCAGGATGTGCGATCGTCCCCATCGGTTACTACGAGCCCGGCCCGTATTACGGACCTCGGTACTACAGTCCGCCCGCGTACGGGAGCTATCCGCGCGGCTACTATGGACATGGCTACTACGGACCGAGGTATTATGGACATTATTGAAAGGGGTTTTTACAAAATTAGAAGAAAGGGCGCGGCAGTGGTGTGCGTGGTCGCCCTTGTTTCAATATTTGTCTTCTCCGGCACGGCCATGGCTTTCAATAAGGGGAACCTGAGCCGCTTGAACGCGACAGGCAAATGTCCGGACTGCGACCTTACGAACGTGGACCTTTTCGGCGTAAACCTTTCCCGGGCCGACCTTATCAAGGCCAACCTCTCCGGCGCGAACCTTTCGGGGGTAAACCTTTCCCGGGCAGGGCTTTCCCGGGCGGAACTGACGGGGGTGAACCTCGTGGGTGCGAACCTTGCGGGGGTGGACCTTTCGGGCGCGAACCTTTCCGAGGCAAACCTCATTAACGCGGTCCTTTCCGGGGGAAACCTTTCCGATGCGCACCTTGTCAACGCGGACCTTTTCGGCGCGAACATGGCGGGGGCAAACCTCACCCAGGCGAACCTTACGAGTGCGGTCCTTTCCGGCTCGAACCTTTACAGGGCGAATCTCGCAGGGGTAAACTTCACCGGGGCGGACCTCTATGGCGCGAACCTCACCAGCGCGAACATGACGGGGGTGAACCTTTTCCAGGCAAACCTGCGGGGCACCGATCTCACCAATGTGAATCTCTCGGGCGTCACGTGGACGGACGGGAGTGTATGCAAGCCCGGTTCGAAGGGAAAGTGCAGGAAGTAAAAGGGACCGGCTTGCCGCCGGACCGAATGGGGCTCGTTGCCGCCGGGGACGGCTTCAATTCCCGCCTAACTCCCCATGGCGGAAACAGTCCTTCACGTGGTCGTTTACCATTCCTATCGCCTGCATGAAGGCGTAGCAGATCGTGGTTCCCGTGAACTTGAAGCCCCTTTTCTTGAGGTCCCTGCTCATGGCGTCCGACTCGGGGGTGCGGGAGGGGACTTCGCTCAGCGTTCTCCAGGCGTTTTGGATCGGTTTCCCGCCGGTGAACCCCCAGATGTAGCGGTCGAAGCTCCCGAATTCCTTTTGTATTTCGAGGAAGGCCCTTGCGTTGGTGACGGCTGCGTTGATCTTGAGTTTGTTCCGTACAATCCCGGGGTCTGCGAGGAGGCGCCCTATGTCGGCCTCGGAGTAGCAGGAGACCTTGCGGGCGTCAAAATTGTCGAAAGCCTTTCTGTAGTTTTCCCGTTTCCTCAAGATGGTGGACCAACTCAGGCCCGCCTGGGCTCCTTCCAGAATGAGAAATTCGAAGAGGGTCCGCTCGTCGTGGGTCTCCACGCCCCATTCGTTGTCGTGGTAAGCCTGATACTCGCCTTCACCCGCCCATCCGCATCGCGTCATCTGTCGTCATCCATCAGGAGCGTCCCGCCCTGTTGCCTTTCGCCGCCCAGCGAGTTTTGGAGGATGTCCTCCTCTCCCCGTTTCCTTGCGGCCTCGATGGCCTGCATCCGCTCGGCTTCGAGGTTCCTTGCGCCCTGTGGGGAGTCCCCTTCCCGGCCCTGGAACGCGCCTCTTACGGATTGCCAGGAATCCCTTGCCGTCGCCTTCGCCGCACTGTCCCGGCTCGGGCCGCTGCCCCCTGACCCGTCTTCCTTGATTACCCGCTCCTGCGGCCGGTCGCTTCCGCCCCAGTTCCAGAACTTCACTATTTCCTTGATGGTGTTTATGAGGTCTCCCACGGACGTATCCCCATGGGAGGGCGTTGCAAAGAGGACGAAGGCCATGGCAACGACGAGCAAAAAGGGCCTTATTTTCATCTTTTCACTCATACAGACATAAGTATACACCTTACCCGCGGGCCTTGTGTACTGTAAAGACGGGGTGAGGAGGGCCGCGGCGCGGTCCTTACGGACGGGAAGGGGTTTACGCGAGCCATTCTAGTCTTCGGGACTGATGCCGAACAGCGGGTGGGGTGATTTCGCGACGGCGTCCCTCATGTCGAGGACATAGGGAGGCCTGATCCAGTCCTTCCATCTCGGGTAGCCGCCCAGCCAGATGTAGTTCAGGAGATTGTGAAACTGGAGCCTGGTGAAGACGTATTCGCCGATGGCGACAATAATGCCGGAGGCCGGGTCTCTTTCCTCCCTCACGGTTATGGAGGTAAGGGGCGCGTACTGCGTGATTATGCCCTCGATGATGCCCCGGGTCTTGTATCCCTCGGGGTTTTGCCTGAATGCCTCAGGCTCCGCGGGAAAGGGGAATATCTTGTAGGTCTCCCCTATGAAACCCTGATAACGGGTGCCTTGTATGGCGCCCATGAGGTCTCCCGCATCCCTTTCGTCAAGGACATATGCGTCGATGTCCGCCCGGACGGGGCCCTGCTCTCGTGCGGCGAGGTCCGAAACACAGGCCGAGAAATCGCTCGCAAAGAAGAAGTACTGGTTGAGAAGGACCATATCGGTCTCTATATTGAAGAAACCGAAGACCACTTCTCCGTGGCTCAGGGACTCATAGGCAAGGGGCATAAAACCTCCGTGGGAGCAAAAAAATTGGGGGGCAAAAGCCCCCCATAGTTTGTTTCTTTCTTCTTAGTACATGCCTTCCATTCCGCCCATTCCTCCGGGGGGCATTCCGGGCATTCCGCCCATTCCGCCTTTGTCCTTCGGCTTTTCGGCGATCATGCAATCCGTGGTGAGGAGAAGGGCTGCAACCGACGCGGCATTCTGAAGGGCCGTTCTCGCGACTTTCGTCGGGTCGATGATGCCCGCTTCCTGCATGTCGTCTACAAAGACTTCCCGGGCAGCGTCAAAACCGAAACCGTCTTTCCCGTTCTTTACCTTCTCGATGATGATCGAGCCGTCGTGACCGGCGTTCTGCGAGATCCATCTCATGGGATCTTCCAGGGCCTTCTTCACGATCTTGACGCCGAACTGCCTTTCTCCCTCGAGGTTGAGGGCTTCAAGGGCGGGCAGACACCTGATGAATGCAACGCCGCCGCCGGGGATAATCCCCTCTTCCACTGCGGCCTTGGTGGCGTTCAACGCGTCTTCAACGCGGGCTTTCTTCTCTTTCATTTCAGACTCGGTCGCGGCGCCGACATTGATGACGGCCACGCCGCCTACCAGCTTCGCAAGCCTTTCCTGAAGTTTCTCTCTATCGTAATCGGAGGTGGTCTCGTCGATCTGGGTTCTGATCTGCCGTACCCTTGCTTCGATCTCTTTCTTGTCGCCTGAGCCGTCTACGATGGTGGTGTTGTCTTTATCTATTACGACTCTCTTTGCGGAGCCGAGGTCTTTCACGGAGATGCTCTCAAGCTTGATGCCGAGCTCTTCGGAGATCATCTGGCCGCCGGTAAGGATGGCGATGTCTTCAAGCATTGCTTTCCTTCTGTCGCCGAAACCGGGTGCCTTCACTGCGGCGATCTTCAGGGTCCCTCTCAGCTTGTTGACCACGAGGGTTGCAAGAGCTTCGCCTTCCACGTCTTCCGAGATGATGAGGAGCGTTCTGCCCATTTTCGCAACCTGTTCCAGGATGGGGAGAAGGTCTTTCATGCTGCCCACTTTCTTCTCGTTGATGAGGATCAACGGCTCGTCGAGGACGGCTTCCATCTTCTCGGGGTTTGTGACGAAATACGGAGAAATGTAACCTTTGTCGAACTGCATGCCCTCTACGATCTCAAGGGTGGTCTCCATGCTCTTCGCTTCCTCAACCGTGATGACGCCCTCTTTCCCCACTTTCGCCATTGCCTCGGCGATGATGTTGCCGATGGTCTCGTCGTTGTTCGCGGAGATGGTTCCTACCTGGGCGATTTCCTTCTGGTCCTTCGTGGGTTTGGATATCTTCTTCAGTTCCGCAATTATTACCTCTACTGCTTTGTCGATGCCCCTCTTGAGCTCCATGGGGTTATGACCGGCAGCCACGAGTTTTGCGCCTTCCCTGTAAATGGACTGGGCAAGGACTGTCGCGGTGGTGGTGCCGTCGCCGGCCACGTCGCTCGTCTTGCTTGCCACTTCCTTAACCATCTGGGCGCCCATGTTCTCGAATCTGTCCTCGAGTTCTATCTCTTTCGCAACGGTAACGCCGTCTTTCGTGACGTTCGGCGATCCAAAGCTCTTTTCCAGAATTACGTTTCTTCCCTTAGGTCCAAGAGTTACTCTTACTGCGTCGGCGAGGGTGTTTACGCCTTTGAGAAGAGCCTCCCGTACCCTCTGATCATAAATGATGTCTTTAGCCATTATTTGTTCCTCCTTTCTTATTCTACGATCGCGAGGATGTCATCTTCTCTTAAGATAAGATGTTCTTCTCCGTCAACCTTGATCTCTGTTCCGGAATATTTACCGAAGAGGATTTTGTCGCCCGGTTTTACCTCGGGCGCTACTCTCTGGCCGCTGTCAAGCACTTTGCCGTCACCCACTGCTACGACGATGCCTTCCTGGGGTTTCTCTTTTGCTGCATCGGGAATGATGATGCCTCCCTTCGTTTTCTGTTCCTCTTCAATCCTCTTGATAAGGATCCTATCCTGTAATGGTTTAACCTTCATCGTATCACGCTCCTTCCAGAATTTTGTTTGTTGGCAATAAGCCGAATTGATTGCTAATGATAGTATAGTGATTGGAACAGGTTTTTGTCAAGTCCCAAGGGACTAAATTTTCATGAGCAGGTTGACGCCCTCTTTGTACCAGCGGGAGAATTGTTTGTTTTCGATCATATTCGCCTCCCGGTCGTTCCGGATGGAAGCGAAGATCTCGTCCTTGTCTATCTCGATGTTGTACTCCGTTTCGGCCTGGGCGGCAAGCCGGTCCAGCATGGCGGAAAGGGCTTTATCGAGGTCGCCGCCACAGAGCCAGAGGCCCCACCACTCGGCGAATATGTTCCGTATGGCCTTCGGCTGCCTGTCGTAATAGCTCGCGAGGCAGGGGACCCAGGTTTTGAGGCATGTCCGTGATTCGTCGAATATCTCCTCTACCCTGGGGTAGCGCTCCATAATGTCCATCTCGATCCTGATCTTCTGTATAAATCCCTGTATGATGCTCTCGGGACCGTGCTTCTTCACGTAGACCTTGTCCTTGAGGCTGTTCCATACCTCGATTACAGGGTAGATCTCCATGTTTTCCTTCGAGTAGTTGACGATTTCAAGGTTCCTGATCGAGGGTTTCGCCTTGTCGGGGACCCCGTAAAGGAGGAGGCCCAGGAGGTCGGAGACCACGTGCATGAGGAGGGACCTGTTCTTCGGCCTCATGGCAGGGAACATGTAGCATATGAACTCGTTAAGCTCCAGGGCTTCCACGAGGTGGTCCTTCTTGTATTTCGGGTCGAGGTGTTTTATCGCGTCGATGGCGAGGGTCACCGTGCACATGGGGACGAGGTCATCCTTGTTCTTGACGAATTCGCACACATCGAGGATATGTCTTCTCGGCAGCATCAGAGTCCTTCCTTCCTGAGTTCATCGACAAGGGTTTTCTGCTTTTCCGTGAGTTTCTTGGGTACGTCGAGGACAACCTGCACATATTGGTCTCCCGGGACCCCTTTGTCAAGGGCGGGGACGCCGAGACCTTTCAACCGCACCTTGGCGCTGCTCTTCGTGCCCGCCGGGATCTTGACGCGCTTGTGGCCGTCGATGGACGGGACTTCCACTTCCGCCCCGAGGAGGGCATCGGTGATCTTTATCTCCTTCGTCACGTAAAGGTCGTTTCCCACCCGTTTGAACACGGGGTGCTCCCCGACTTTCATGGTGATATACAGGTCGCCCTTCGCGCCCGTGCGGGGGTCGGTATTGCCTTTCCCCTGAAGACGGAGTTTCTTGCCTGTGGAGATGCCCGGGGGTATCTTCACGTTTACCTCTTCGCTCCCGTAAGGCGTGGTGAAAGCGACGCTCTTCTGGCTCCCCTTGATGGCGTCCATGAAGGGAATTTCCAGTTCATAATGAAGGTCCAGGCCCGCGCCGCGTCCTTCGGGCTGTTCCCGGGTGATGAAGTCGCGGAAGTCGTAACCCGGCTGCTGCTGCTGTCTCTGCCTGCCGCCGCCCCGGCGCCCGAAGATGTTGTTGAACATGTCCCCGCCGCCGAAGCCGAGGTCCCTGAAAAGGTCCTCCATCTTGAACCCTTTGAATATGTCCTCTTCGGAATATCTCTGCTGAAAGCCGCCCATGCCGTACGTATCGTACTGGGTCCTCTTGTCTTTATCGGAGAGGACCGCGTAGGCTTCGCTTATCTCCTTGAATTTTTCTTCAGCGCTCTTATCGCCGGGATTCTTGTCGGGATGGTACTTCAAGGCAAGCTTTCTGTACGCCTTCTTCAGTTCTTCGCCCGAAACATCCTTCGATACGCCCAGGATCTGATAATAGTCTTTCTTACCTGCCATTCTCTTCACCACCTAAGATAGCGATATATGACCCCATGGGGTGACCCGCGGTCTTCGCCACGGCGTCGCACTTTATCTTCATTACGTGTATTACGGGACGGTCGGGGCCGAACTCGCTCAGGGTCTCATAATTGCCCATGCCTTTCGCGATTACCACGGAATCCCCTTCCCACAAGTCCTTTAGCGCGCCTTTGATGTCGGCCTTTCTCAAGCCTACCTCTCCCGTGCCGGTGGAGATGATGTTATCACAGAACGACGCGAGATTAAAGGAGGTAACCTCTTTCAGGGACAGGTCGTTCTGGACCGGGTGCTCCCGGGCCGCATAAGATACCCGCTTGCCGAGGCCTTCGAGATAACGCATGAGCTTGATGTCGAAAAAGAAGTCGCCCACATTGTCGCCCAGTATCAGGACCTCTCTTCCTCTAATATAAATCTCCTCGGCGATTTTTTCCACAGATGCGATGAAATGGAAGTGCTCCGGGTCGAAGGCCGCGTCGTCGAGGAAATAGTCCGTGGAATTTCCCAGGGCGGAAAACCTGAGCGCCCCCTCGAGGGTATCCTCGAAGAGCCCCTTCGTCTCCCGGACCGCCTTGCGGGCCTTCACGAACTCCCGTAGTTTCACCGGCTCAAAAGGGTCGTAAGCGCCGGTCAGTTCCTTGATGTATGCAAGGAGACTGTTGGCAATGAAGGGCGGTGTGTCTCCTCCTCCGAAGAGTTCGTCGAGGCGGGCGACGGCAGCGGAAAGGGCGTCCCCGTCCCCGAAGGAAAGGGCCACGGTCTTTTCCACAAGCCCCTTCAGACAGCCATAGCAGTCTTCCGTCACTTTCATAGTCATTAGAATATACCTAAAATAAAGACCAATGCAACGAAACATTGAAAGAGACCCTGGCCATGCCTCGCACGGCGGGCGCGAGGGGCGGCTCCATCGGCTTCCGGTGGAAGGGTCTTCCATGACATTTCCCTTCCGGGAGGAAGGAGGGCGGGAAAGAGAATTCAGGAGACTCCCGTGCAGATGATAGTTGAAATATTTTCATTTTGTGCCATAATGGGAGGAGACTATGCTCTTACTCCTTAAATGGCTGATTATGACCGTGTCCATCATGGCGGCGTGCTATGTGATCCCCGGCGTGGTGGTGAGCGGCTTCTTCGCGGCCATGTGGGTCGCCCTGTTCCTCGGGATCGTGAACGTGCTCATAAGACCCGTTCTCATACTCGTCACCCTTCCCATCAATATCCTTACCCTGGGTCTGTTCACCTTTGTCATCAACGCCGTCCTCATACTTCTCGCGTCCTCAGTGATAAAGGGTTTTCAGGTGAACGGCTTCTGGAGCGCCATGTTTTACAGCATCGTGGTGTCCATAGTAAACTACATCCTCGGGCACCTGCTCGGGACCTCCCGTTAACCTTAACCCCCGATACCTCTCAGCCCTTTGATCGTTCCCGCGTTTCGGGAATAATCGCACGGACCGGAACGCCGGCCTCTCTCCGCCCCCATCTCAACGGGGAACAGGAAAGGGGCGCGGCAACAACCGGTGCGTGCTTATGCGGCGAGGTCGGTGCGGCGCACGATCTCGCCGCGGGCGCTCACAACGACCACCTCCACGGGTATCTTCGTGCCCGACAGGGCCAGGCCCTCTTTCACGACGAGGGGAAGGCGCGAGCAGCAGGGGACTTCCATGATGAGGACGGTAACGTCCTTTATTCCTGCGGTGAGAAAGATATCCCTGAACTTCCGGGCGTACTCCTCCGTATCGTCGAACTTGGGGCAGCCGATGAGGACCGTTTTTCCTCTCAGGAAGTCCCTGTGGAAGTCCGGGCAGGCGACGGGCGCGCAGTCCGCGGCCACGAGCAGACGGGCCCCCTTGAGGAAGGGCGCGGTGGGGGGCACGAGTCTGATCTGGACGGGCCAATGAGAAAGGGCCGAAGGGGCGGCCTTGCCGGAGTCCTGAAGACCGGCGACGTCCGCGGGGGCGGAGAAGACCTGCACGTGGGATGAGGGGCAGCCGCAGGGAAGGAACTCCAGCGGGGGCCTGGGCGCCTCTTTTCCGGTCTTCAAATGTTCCTCCACCGCCGCGGCGTCGAACACGTCGGCCTCGCGCTCTACGATGGCGAGGGCCCCTTCGGGACACTCGCCGATGCAGGCGCCCAGTCCGTCGCAGTAAGTCTCCTTCACCACGCGGGCCTTGCCGCCGGTGATCTCTATGGCGCCCTCGGCGCAGGCCGTTGCGCAGATCCCACAGCCGTTGCATTTTGTCTCGTCGATCTCGATTATCTTCCTTTGTATCTTCATATCCGCCTCCAGGCACGCTCACGGCCCCAAAACCTTCGGGCCCATGGTGCGTTTTCTTTTATGATTACATTATAAGGCAACCCGCGGGCAGGGGATATGACTTAAGTCAAAAGGGCGGGAAAGTTCCCGCAGGGTTGCGGGCCGGGTCGCCGGGACCCGCATGGGAGGCCCTTCGAAATTGTATCCATCCTATTTGGGTTGACAAAGGGAGCTTTCGGGCTTTAATATAGTGAGAGACGTAATGGAAGTATGCGACTTTACGGTAGTTTTACGAAGTGAATGTGTGTGACAGGGACCGGATTTCCGGAAATAAAAGAACACACGAGGGAACCAATAAGCACGAATCAGAGTAAACCGGATAAGGAGGAACACGGGATGGCAGGAAAAATCTTTTACAGGGAGCGGGAGAAGGTTACGGAAAGCAAGAAACAGCCGAGGTTTAAACTCATCGCGGTTGCCGACGTCAACCTGAAGGTTTACGGCAAACACCTGAGGAGAAGCGAGTTGGAGCAGATTGCTGCGGCTGTGGGGGCCGAGCTTATCCTCCTTACTCACGGGGACAAGAAGTACAAAGAAGAAGACGAGGACGTGGAAGTGAAAGAGTAGAAGGCCGGTCCGCGGGGCAGGTCCGTTTCCTGAGCAACCGCAGGGGGTACTATAAATTAAGGGTGGTGCAACAAGATGACACTAGTAAGAGACCGGGATGGCCGGCGTCTGCACATCAAAAGCAGGCTCATGGGCGAGAGCCTTGTGAGTAAATCGTTTATCGACGGATTGGCCGTGGCGCCCCAGAAGAGGCTTTTCCCTGATGTGAACATATTGAAAATAGGGGGCCAGTCGATATGCGACCGGGGCGCGAAAGCCCTTCCCGCTGTTATCAATGAGATTGCGGCAAACAAGCAGGACCATAAGATGCTCATAACCACGGGCGGGGGCACGAGAAGCCGCCATATTTACGCCATAGGCCTCGAACTCGGCATGCCCACGGGCATTCTCGCGAAATTCGGGAACTCCATATCCGAGCAGAACGCCCTCCTTGTCACCATGCTCCTCGCGCAGCACGGCGGGATCAAGATCGGGCACGACGAGATCGTGAAGCTCACGAGTTATTTCGTGCAGGGCTGCATTCCCGTCATGCACGGTATGCCGCCCTATGATTATTTCGCCATCCCTCCGGGGAAGGGCAGGATACCCTTGCACCGCACGGACGTGGGCACCATCATCCTTGCCGACCTGATCGGCGTGAAGAACTGCATCTTTGTGAAAGACGAGCGGGGCCTCTTTACGGGCGACCCGAAGAAGAGCCCCGACGAGACATTTATCCCGGAAATAGGCGCGAAAACCCTCATGGAGAAGGACCAGGACGACCTGATCATCGAGCGGCCCTGCCTGGAGATCCTCCAGAATAGCGAGGTCCTTGAACGGATCACCATCATCAACGGCCTGGAAGAGGGAAATATCACCCGCGCCCTGAACGGCGAGACGGTAGGGACGGTCATTTTCAAGGAGTGACCCTTCAGCCCGCGAACTTCTTTTCAAAAGGGCGTTCCTTCCCGATGGAAGGGGAATCGCAGGCGTGAGGCCCAAAGGCAAGGGGATGGTTGTGTGCAGGCAGGCGAACCAGCGACGCCGGCAATGTCAAGACTTATGTGTCAGCGAGAAAATGGGGGACGTCCCCTTCGATCTGTTCTCATACATGAAGATGGCATAGAGAATCCTGTCCATGCTCGTTTTATCACTGAACACCCCCATAGGTCTCGTCCTCCTCTTCACCTCTTTGAATCTCCTTTCTATGAGGTTGGTAGTGCGTATGCTCTTCCGGAAGGCAAGGTCCTTAAACATGAAACAGGTAAAGAGATCATCAATATCGGCAAAGAGGCACGTCACCGCATCAGGGTACGTGTCTTTCCATTTCTCTTTCCATAGCCCCGCATATTTCCTCGCCTCACGGATATGGGCGGCATTATAGATATCTCGTAGTCCTTCCCTTACCGCGTCCTGATCCTTCCTCTTTACCTTATCGGTGATGTTACGTATCTTATGAGCCCAGCAGCGCTGGATGGGGATGGAGGTATAATAATGACGGAGAACGGAAAGGAGTCCCTTTCCCCCGTCTACCGAGACTACCTCCACATTCTTCCCGGTGAGCCCTCTTGCAGAGAGATCACGAAGGAAGACATCCCATTCTGCGCTGCTCTCGGAGGAGGCAAGGCGGAAGTCGATGACCTCTTTCCTGCCGTCCTCGCGTATGCCCAGGACTACGAGGACAGGTCTCTTTGCGGCCCCCATGCCGGTCTTCCTGGAGAGGACCACCCCATCCAAGATGAGCGCCTTGTAGATATTGGAGAGATGTCTCCTGTGGAATGCGGCCACATCCGCGTCGAGTGTCTTTACCACCCTGCTCACCGTACCGGGGCTCACCTTCTCCCCGAGAATGGTAAGGAGCGTTGCTCCTACCTTCCTGGTGGAGAGACCCAACAAGAAGCAGGAGAGGATGAGCCGGTCTACTTCCTTGCTTCTCCTCGCATAGGCTTCAATCACGTGAATCGGGTTATAGGTCCGCGTCCGGGGTATAGAGAGGGCTATATCTCCTATCTCGGTCAGCACGTGCCTGGGGTAACTTCCGTTCCTTCTGTCTGCTCCTTCGGGTACACGACCAAGATAATCGCTTATGGACTCCTTCATACGGTCCCGGAGGAAATTCCCTATGGCGTTGCGTCCGACCTCCCGGTAGTCATCGGTCCACCGCTCTTCTGAAAAACCATCCATTTCCTTTACCATTTTCATTGCCTGTGATAGATTGTTTACCATTACATGCTGATTCATTCGGGGTACCTCCTCCTTGTCTATGTGCTTGGCGGTGCAAACGGCAAAGATCGAATGGTACCCCATCTTCTTTCTTGACACAAGAGATTGTACATTGCCGCGACGCCATCGTTGTTGACAAAGTGGTACCTGTCCGGATATAATAGCCTTATGAAGGCTTTGAAACTCCTCCTCGCAGTGCGACTCGACAGCTTCGACTTCGACCGGAGCCGTTGCTGGGGAGGGTTTTAGAGACCGCTTTAAGACATAACCAGTAACAGCGTGGAGCATCAAGGCCACGGGCTTCGGTCCGTGGCCTTTTTTTGTTTTGTGCGCCCTGCGGGAAGGACGCGCCTATTTCATAAAAAGGAGGACCCACATGAAGAGTATGCCCGTTCACAAGTACAAGCCTTACGAGGGCGTCGAACTGCCGGGGCGCACCTGGCCGGGAAGGACGATAGAGTCCGCCCCCTACTGGTGCAGCGTCGATTTGAGGGACGGCAATCAGGCCCTTATCGACCCCATGAGCCTGGACGAAAAACTGGAGGTCTACAGGCTCCTCCTCGAAATAGGGTTCAAGGAGATCGAAGTGGGGTTTCCCTCTGCCTCAGCCACGGAGTTCGAGTTTCTCCGGCTCCTGGTGGAAAAGGACCTGATACCGGACGATGTGACCATCCAGGTGCTGACCCAGGCACGGGAACGCCTGATAAGGAAGACCTTCGAGGCATTGAGGGGGGTGAAGCGGTCCATAGTCCACCTCTACAACTCCACCTCCACTCTCCAGCGCCGGGTGGTGTTCGGCAAGGATATGCCGGGCATCATCGCCATGGCGGTGGAAGGGGCGAGGATCATTAAGGAGGAGGCGGTGCGCGCGGCAAAGGCTGAAGGCACGGAGATTGCCTACGAGTACAGCCCCGAGAGCTTCACAGGCACGGAACTCGACTTTTCCCTGGAGATATGCGAGGCAGTGGCCGGGGTCTGGAAGCCCACCCCAGGGCAGAGGATGATCGTTAACCTGCCCGCCACAGTGGAGATGTCCACCCCCAATGTGTACGCGGACCGGATCGAATGGTTCTCGACCCACATGAAGGGGAGGGAATCGGTGATCCTGAGTGTTCACCCCCATAACGACCGGGGGACGGCAGTGGCTGCCGCGGAACTTGCCCTCATGGCAGGGGCCGAGCGGGTCGAGGGCACCCTCTTCGGCAACGGCGAGCGGACGGGCAACGTGGACCTGGTTACCCTTGCTCTCAACATGCTCTCCCAGGGCGTTGATCCCCGCCTTGACCTCCACGACATCAACCGGGTGATCGAAACGTGCGAGAGGTGCACGAGGCTGCCTGTCCACATGCGCCACCCCTATGCGGGCGACCTTGTGTACACTGCTTTTTCCGGATCCCACCAGGATGCGATACACAAAGGCATGAAGGTATACCGGGAGGCGAAGTCCGTGTACTGGGAGGTGCCTTACCTTCCCATCGACCCCTCGGACGTGGGGAGGACTTACGAGTCGATCATCAGGATCAACAGCCAGTCGGGCAAAGGGGGCATTGCCTACGTGCTCGAGAAGGAGTATGGGATGATCCTCCCCAAGCAGATGCACCCTGAGTTTGCGGGCATAATCCAGAAGATTTCCGACGCGGAGGGGACGGAGATATTGCGGGACGCGATCTGGGAGGCCTTTGAGAAGGAATACCTGGGCCGCACGGAGCCCCTCTCGCTCAAAAGATGCGCGGTAAAGGCGGACGGCGACCGGTGCGCGCCGTCCGGGGCCTCCATCGAGGCGGTTATTGTCGAAGGCGGCCGGGAGAGGACGATCCGGGGCGAGGGCAACGGCCCCATAGATGCCTTCACCAATGCGGTCCGGTGTCTCGGCTTCGATTTCCGGCTCGCCGACTACCACGAACACGCCCTGTCGCAGGGCTCGGATTCGCTGGCCGCCGCCTATGTGCGCATGGAGGACGGCGAAGGACGCTCCTGGTGGGGCGTGGGACTGGACGGGAGCATCGATCTTGCCTCCTTCAAGGCTATCTTGAGCGCCCTTAACAGGGCGGCGGGTTGAAACGGAGGGTTATGACGTTTTACGCGGGGCAGCGGGTCCGGGAGACGAAAGGGGCGCAAATAGGGCGCCCCGGCCCGCCCTATTTGCCTTCGAACCTCGGCTTCCTCTTTTCGAGAAAGGCTCGCGCTGCCTCCTGGTGGTCTTCCGTCTCGGAGAGAAGGGACAACTGGGAGGAGATGTAGTCGAGGTGGGCCCGAAGGGTGCTCGTCTGGGCCTGATACACGGCCCGCTTCATCATGCGCACCGCGAGGGGCGGTTTGGCGGCCATGACCTCCGCGAACCTCAAGGTCTCCTCCATGAGCTTGTCGTGGGGGGCCACGCGGTTTACGATCCCCAGGTCCCGGGCCTCCTCGGCAGTAAGGACATCCCCTGTGAGGAGAAGTTCGAGGGCCTTTGACGTGCCCACCAGCCTTGGAAGGAACCAGGCGCCGCCATCCCCCGGGATGAGCCCCAGGTTGATGTAAGATTCGGCGAGCCTCGCCCGGTCGGAGGAGACCCTGAAATCACACATGAGGGCCATGTCGAGTCCCGCGCCCATGGCCGCGCCGTTGATTGCTGCAATGACGGGCTTGTCCAGGTCCTCGAGAGTGAGTGCGATGCGGTGCACGCCGTCCCACAGGAACCTCTTCATATCCCATGACTTGAGTTTCCCTTCGGCCATATCGCGGATATCGCCGCCGGAGCAGAAGGTCTCGCCCTTGCCCGTCACTATGATTACCCGTACATTCCGGTCGTCCCGCGCCTTCTCGAGGAAATCCTTCCAGAGGGTGATCATCTCGGGGCTGAAGGCGTTCTTGGCCCGGGGGCGGTTAAGGGTAATGACCGCCACCTGTCCCCTCACTTCATACAGCACATGCGCATCTCCCATGGTTCTTCTCCTTTGCAGATCGCAGCTATTCGGGCTGGACCATCCAGCCCCTAAAAATGACACAAATCAGCGCAGATGGCAAGCCGGAAAAGGCCGGTGCAGAAGAAATCCGCCCGGCCCATTCCGGGACAGGCGGTATGAGGCAGTATTTTGTCAAAATATTCCGCGAAAAATGCCCCAAAAGAACGCTGAACCCTTGACGGCAGGCGCGATATCTGCTAGACTCATCATGGAAAGTAACGCACCACGCCAGGCCCATCCGGTAAAACCCCGCTTTTGCGCGACTGCATAAGGATATGAGGGCGGAAAGGGGACGGGCGGGTTAGTGCAATAGACGATATATGCATACCGAAAGACCAGCCAGGACCAGAGAAATGACACATTTCCGCACAAACCTCTTGACATATGGTCTGATTTGTTTTATCAACTATTGCTTTTTGCGAACTGCTTATACTATAATTACAGTTTCCGCTGGTGTAGCTCAATCGGCAGAGCAGCTGATTTGTAATCAGCAGGTTGCGGGTTCGAGTCCCATCACCAGCTAATGGAGAGGTTCCCGAGCGGCCAAAGGGGGCAGACTGTAAATCTGTTGTCTCAGACTTCGGAGGTTCGATCCCTCCCCTCTCCACCATATTTCTCAGGTGGTGGCAAATAACCCCTGGCGAACGGCCGGAAAAGAGTTCGCCGGAGGGGCTGTATATTGTGTCAAGGAAAGATGTTTTTTCTGATGTGACGTGGTCAATAAGCGGCGGATGTCTTATATTATCATTATTGGCCAAAAAGGGAACTAAAGAAATTAAAGAAGGCGGGAGTAGCTCAGTTGGTTAGAGCATCAGCCTTCCAAGCTGAGGGTCGCGGGTTCGAGTCCCGTTTCCCGCTCCAAAAATCGTAGCGGGTGATTCGTCGCCCGCTCCAAAAAACACGAGTAGGTTGTTACATCGCCTGCTGGAAAAGAATAAGGCGGGTCAAAAGTTCAGCCCGCTCTATTTGCCCGCGTAGCTCAGTGGTAGAGCACCTCCTTGGTAAGGAGGTGGTCACCGGTTCAATCCCGGTCGTGGGCTCCATAAAAAACAGTAACGGAGGTTCTATATGGCTAAGAAGAAGTATGAAAGAACGAAACCCCATGTAAACATAGGAACCATTGGACACATAGATCATGGAAAGACAACCTTGACAAGCGCGATCACCAGGTGCCTTGCCAATAAGGGTATGGCGAACTGGATACCCTTCGACCAGATCGATAAAGCGCCTGAGGAAAAGGAAAGGGGCATTACCATCGCCACCGCCCACGTGGAGTATGAAACGGCGAAACGGCATTACGCTCACGTGGACTGCCCGGGGCACGCGGACTACATCAAGAACATGATCACCGGCGCGGCCCAGATGGACGGCGCGATCCTCGTGGTGGGCGCCAACGACGGTCCCATGCCGCAGACAAGGGAGCACATACTCCTTGCCCGTCAGGTAGGGGTGCCCTATATGGTCGTCTATCTCAACAAGGTGGACATGGTCGATGACCCCGAGCTTATCGAACTCGTGGAGATGGAGCTTCGTGAGCTTCTCACCCAGTACGAATTCCCCGGAGACGATATCCCCATAATCAAGGGAAGCGCGTTAAAGGCCCTGGAACACGGCTGCGCCGATCCCAACTGCCCCGACTGCAAGAGCATCTATGAACTGTTGGATGCGGTAGACAGCTATATCCCCGAGCCTGTCCGCGATACGGAGAAACCCTTCCTTATGCCTGTTGAAGACGTCTTCTCCATTTCCGGCCGCGGCACCGTGGTGACCGGCAGGGTAGAAAGGGGCATCATCAAACCCGGTGAGGAAGTGGCGATCGTCGGTTTCAGGCCGACCCAGAAGACCGTGGCAACCTCCGTCGAGATGTTCCGCAAGATCCTCGACCAGGGTATCGCAGGCGACAACATCGGTGTGCTCTTAAGGGGCACCAAGAAGGACGAAGTAGAGAGAGGTCAGGTCCTCGCGAAACCGGGGAGCATCACCCCTCACACGAAGTTTAAAGGAGAAGTCTATATCCTCAATAAAGAAGAGGGTGGGCGTCATACCCCGTTCTTTACCGGCTATAGACCGCAGTTCTATTTAAGAACCACCGACGTGACCGGTGTGGCGAAGCTCCCGGATGGCGTGGAAATGGTGATGCCGGGAGATAACGTCACCCTCTCCGTAGAGCTCGTAACGCCTATCGCCCTTGAGAAGGAACTCCGTTTTGCAATCAGGGAAGGCGGAAGGACAGTAGGCGCAGGCGTTGTAACCGAGATTATAGAATAGAATAAGGGCAAGGTGTAGAAAATGAGGCAATTAGTGATACTTGCATGTACCGACTGCAAGAATAGAAACTATACAACGACGAAGAACAAACAGAAGACGCCGGACAGGCTGGAACTCAAAAAATATTGCAACAACTGTAAGAAGCACACCTCTCACAGGGAGACAAAATAAAAAGGCCAGTAGCTCTAACGGATAGAGCACCGGACTCCAAATCCGGGTGTTGGGGGTTCGAATCCCTCCTGGCCTGCAAAACTATGGAGACACCATGGATTTCAAAGAAAAGACTGAAAAGGTCAAGGACTACTTCCGGGAAGTGTACATGGAAGGTAAAAGGGTCACCTGGCCGTCCAGAAAGGACGCGCTGAAGGGGACCTATGTGGTCCTCATCACCACGGTGATAGCGGCCGCGTTCCTCGGTATAGTGGACGTGGGGCTGGCAAAGACGATACAGGCGATATTGCGTGGATAATAATAACGATATGACCGCAGAGACTGCAGGGACCGTGGAGAAGAAGTGGTACGTAGTCCACACGTACTCCGGGTACGAGCAGAAAGTAAAGGAAGCCCTTGAGGATGCGATCAAGACCGCCAAGATGGAAGGCCAGTTTGGCGATATCATCGTTCCCTCCGAGGTCATCATGGAGCGGGTAAAGGGCAACATCAAGAAATCCCAGAGAACAGTCTTCCCAGGGTATATTATCGTAAACATGGCCATGAATAACGATACCTGGTATCTGGTGCGGAATACGCCGAAGGTAACGGGTTTCGTGGGTTATGACAAGATGAACCCCCCTCCTTTGCCGGAAAAGGAAGTAAAAGACATTATATATGCGATCCAGGAAGGGAAGGGAAAGATCAAGCCGAAGATCCGGTTCGAAAAGGGTGATACCATCAAGGTCACGGAAGGGCCTTTCATGAATTTCACCGGGACCGTCGAGGAGATCAAGCCGGAGAAGGGCAAGGTGAAGGTGCTCCTTAACATCTTCGGCAGAACCACTCCCGTGGAACTGGATTTTATACAGATTGAAAAAACGTAAAGGAGTTTTGAAATGGCGAAAAAAGTCGTTGCTATGGTAAAATTGCAGTTGCAAGCAGGTCAGGCAACCCCTTCACCGCCTGTTGGACCGGCCCTTGGCCAGCACGGTGTAAATATAATGGAATTCTGTAAGGCTTTCAACGAGAAGACGAGAAGCCAGGAAGGCACCATTATCCCGGCTCAGATTACCATTTTTTCCGACAGGACTTTCACATTTGTGACCAAGACGCCCCCGGCCACGTTCCTCATCAAGAAGGCGGCGAAGCTCGCGAAAGGCGCCAACAACCCGAAGAAGGAAGTGGCGGGCAGTATCACGAAATCACAGATAGAAGAGATTGCGCAGTTGAAGATGCCGGACCTCAATGCGAAGGATATGGCCGGAGCCATGAAGATTATCGAAGGCTCGGCGCGGAGCATGGGGCTAGAAGTAGTGGAAGGATAGACGAATCAGCTATCTTAATGAGATGGCTATCAGCTTTCAAAAAGAGACCGAAGCCTCCGGGCCACGGTCTTTTGGTGATTGCTGACCGATGACCGCTTAAGAATAAGGAGCAGGAGATGCCAAAGGATACGAAGAAGTATGGAGAAGCGAAAGGAAAGGTAGACAGAGAGAAGAGATACATGATGGACGAGGCGATGGAGCTGTTGCCTCAGATCGCGTACGCGAAATTTGACGAGACCGTCGAACTGGCCCTCAGACTCGGTGTTGACCCGAGACATGCGGACCAGATGGTAAGAGGAAGCGTGGTTCTGCCCAATGGATTGGGCAAGAAGGTGCGCGTCCTTGTCTTCGCAAAAGGCCAGAAAGAGAAGGAAGCGGAAGAGGCAGGGGCCGATTTCGTGGGCGCCGAGGATTTGATCGACAAGATTCAAAAAGGTTGGACCGATTTCGATAAGACCATCGCGACACCCGATATGATGGGCCAGGTGAGTAAACTTGGTAAGATACTGGGACCCCGCGGGCTTATGCCCAACCCTAAAGTCGGCACCGTTACCTTTGAAATAGGCAAGACCGTAAAGGAAATGAAGGCAGGAAGGGTTGAGTTCAGGGTCGATAAGGCCGGGAACCTGCACATTCCTGTGGGAAAAGTAAGTTTTGGAAAAGATAAGCTGTTAGAGAACGTTAACTCACTCATTGACGCCGTTATCAGGCTCAAGCCTCCTTCAAGCAAAGGGACCTACGTAAAGGGCATTGCCGTTTCCACCACCATGAGTCCCGGTATAAAGGTCGACCCCGCCTATGCGCGGAGCCTGACGAAATAGGGAACAGGTCAGAGAAAGTAGGTGCTATATGTTAAACGAATACGGCCTACTGAGACTTTCTACATTGCCGTCTCCCTGACTTTCCATACATATCTTAGTAGAAAGGAGGGATGAAAACCATTGGAAAGACAAAAGAAAGAACAGGTTGTTGTGGAACTTGGAGCGAAGCTTAAGAAGCTGGACTGCATGTTCCTCGCAGAGTACAGCGGCATGAGCGTCGCCCAGACGACGAAGCTCAGGCGCGAACTGCGCAACGTGGACACCGAGTTCAATGTCGTGAAGAACAGTCTTCTCACGATAGCCTCGGAAGGCACCAAAGCTGCAGTGCTGAAGGACCGGTTTTCCGGACCTAACGCGATCATCTGCATCAACAAGGACCCCACAGGCGCAGCAAAAGTCATCGCGGGCCTTGCGAAAGAAATGCCTAATCTGAAGCTCAAGGCGGGTTATCTGGGGACCCAGGTAATGTCGCCTGAAGAGATTCTGAAGCTTGCAACGTTGCCGTCTCACGATATCCTCGTGGCCCAGTTGCTCGGGCTGCTGCAGGGCGTGCCGCAGAGATTCGTATACGTGCTTTCGGGCAATCTTCAGAAGCTGATGAATGCGTTGAATGCGATAAAAACTCAAAAAGAAGAAGCAGCGTAAAAGGAGGATATAAGAATGGCTACAAGAGAAGAAGTCATACAGTACATTGAGAACATGACAGTTCTCGAACTCTCTGAATTTATAAAGGTTTTGGAAGAGAAATTCGGAGTCAGCGCAGCAATGCCCATGATGGCGGCAGCAGGCCCGGCAGCACCCGCGGCAGCAGCAGCGCCGGTAGAGGAGCAGACTGAATTCAACGTAATCCTTACGGGTTATGAGGCAGAGAAGAAGATCCAGGTGATCAAGGTCGTAAGACAGATCACGAGCCTGGGCCTTAAGGAAGCAAAAGACCTGGTCGAGGGCGTACCCAAGCCGGTAAAGGAAGCCGTATCCAAGGACGAAGCTGCAAATATCAAGAAGCTTCTTGAAGAAGTGAGCGGTCAGGTGAAAGTAGAGTAGTCACGCAGCAACAATCAGGATATAGTAGCGTATAGCGGCCGAAAGCGGCCGCTATACGCTAATCCATTAAGAGGTGAACAAAAATATGAGGGAAACCTTTAACAACAGGATATTTAGAAAGAACTACGGGAAGATTAAAGAGGTCCTCGACATCCCGAACCTGATCGAGATCCAGCTTGATTCCTATGAGAAGTTCCTTCAGGAGGATATTCCTCTCGACCAGCGGGATAACATAGGTCTGCAAGCGGTATTCAACAGTGTCTTTCCAATAAAAGATTCCCACGACACCACCTCCCTTGAGTTTGTGAAATATGAGATAGGTGACCCGAAGAATACCGAAGAAGAATGCCTCGTGAGAGGACTTAACTTTGCCGCGCCCATGAAGGTGACCATTCGCCTTGTGGTATGGAATGTTGACCCGGACACAAAGATTAAAGATATCAGGGCAATAAAAGAACAGGATGTATATTTCGGAGAGATCCCTCTTATGACGGAGAGGGGCACGTTCATTATAAACGGCACCGAGAGAGTGATCGTAAGCCAGTTGCACAGGTCTCCCGGCGTCTATTTCGATACGGACCAGTCAAAGTCGCCGTTGAGCGGCACTGTTTCTTACACGGCACGGATAATCCCATACAGAGGCTCATGGCTGGATTTTGAGTTTGATTCCAAAGAGCTCGCGTATGTGAGGATAGATAAGAAGAAGAAAATACCCGTTACACTCCTCCTGAAGTCTCTCGGGTTCCCGGAGAAAGAGATTCTCGATTACTTCTATGACAAGGAGATCGTTAAGATAAAGGATGACAGGCTGTTCAAGGAAACGCCCCCCGCGCTCCTCGTGGGGCAGAAGTCGCCGTCGGACATCGTGAACGCGGAGACGGAAGAAGTGCTGGTGAAGAAACACAAGAAGATCACCAAGGGCGTGATAAAGAAGATGGAACATGCCCACATAACGGAGATCGCCGTAGAGGAAGAGGACGTGGTGGGCAGAATTACCGCGAACAACGTGCTTGACCCCGAGACGAAGGAAGTGCTGATCCCCATAAACAGGGAGGTCACGAAGGAAGAACTGACCAAGGCAATAGACAGGGGCGTGACGAGCTTCGAGATCCTTTTCATCGATAACCTCACGGTAAGCTCCTCACTCAGGAATACGCTCCTCACGGACAAGGCTTCGGCCAAAGAGGACGCCCTTCTTGAGATATACAGAAAACTAAGGCCCGGCGATCCCCCCACCATAGAATTCGCCGAGGCGCTGATTCATAACATGTTCTTCAGCCCCGAAAGGTACGACCTTTCGAGGGTGGGACGGCTTAAGATCAACCACAGACTTAACCTCGACATTCCCCTCGATGTTTCGGTCCTCCGCAAGGAAGACATCATCGAAGTGGTGAAGCAGCTTATAAGATTGAAAGACGCGAGGGGACCCGGGGACGACATCGACCACCTGGGGAACAGGCGCGTGAGGACTGTGGGCGAGCTTCTTGAAAACCAGTTCCGTATGGGACTTGTAAGGATGGAGAGGGCCATCAAGGAAAGGCTCACCTTCCCCGAGATGGAAACCCTCATGCCCCACGACCTCGTGAACCCGAAACCCGTGGCCACGGCGGTGAAGGATTTCTTTGCAAGCAGTCAGCTTTCCCAGTTCATGGACCAGACCAACCCTCTGAGCGAGATCACGCACAAGAGACGGCTTTCCGCTCTTGGACCGGGTGGACTCACGAGGGAAAGGGCGGGATTCGAGGTGAGGGACGTACACCCCACCCATTACGGGAGGATATGCCCCATCGAGACGCCTGAAGGACCGAATATCGGGTTGATCGCCTCTCTTTCCACCTACGCGAAGGTCAACGAATTCGGGTTTATCGAGGCCCCTTACCGACAGGTACTCGACGGACGGGTAACGGACAACATACACTACCTGAGCGCCCTTGAAGAGGAGCAGTTCTTCATCGCCCAGGCAAACGCGCCTGTTGACAAGGACGGGAGGTTTACGGAAGAACTTGTTTCCGCACAGAAAGGCGGAGGATTCTACCTCATCACTCCCGACCAGGTGAATTTCATGGACGTTTCTCCGAAGCAGCTCGTAAGCGCTTCGGCATCGCTCATCCCCTTCCTGGAGCACGATGATGCAAACAGGGCCCTCATGGGCTCGAACATGCAGAGGCAGGCGGTGCCCCTCGTAATTACCGAGACCCCCTTCATCGGCACGGGCATGGAAAAGGTGGTGGGAAGGGACTCGCGGGTTACCGTCTCCGCCAAACATACGGGCGTGGTCAAGAGTGTGGACGCGAACCGGATCATCCTCAAGTACGAGGAGAAGGGAAAGAACGACGAGCCTGTTACGAAAATAGACGTATATAATCTCTTGAAATTCAGAAGATCGAACCAGGATACCTGCATAAATCAAAGGGTTATCGTAAAAGAGGGCGATTATGTGAAGAAGGGCGACGTCCTCGCCGACGGGCCGTCCACGGAGAGAGGGGAACTCGCCCTCGGAAAGAACGTGATGGTCGCCTTCATGCCCTGGAGAGGATACAACTACGAGGACTCCGTGCTCATAAACGAGAGACTCGTGAAGGAAGACGTGCTCACCTCCATCCACATAGAGGAACTGGAGTGCGTATTGAGGGACACCAAGCTCGGAAAGGAAGAAGTGACCCGGGACATCCCGAACGTGGGCGAGGAGACTTTGAAAGACCTCGATGAAAGCGGCATCGTGCGCATCGGCGCCACGGTGAAGCCCGGAGACATACTGGTGGGAAAGGTGACCCCCAAAGGGGAGACCCAGCTCACACCGGAAGAGAAGCTGCTCCGCGCCATATTCGGCGAAAAGGCGGGGGACGTGAAGGACACGTCGCTCAGGGTGCCCCACGGCATCGAAGGTATCGTCACCGATGTGAAGGTGTTGTCCCGCAGGGGAATAGACAAGGACGACAGAAGCAAGGACATCGAGGATAAAGAGATATCGAACATATTGAAGGACCAGGAAGATCAGATCAAGATCATCCTCGAGGGGACGAGGGAAAAGGTAAGGGCCCTCCTTCTCGACAAGCCCCTTGCAGGGGATGTAAAGGACGAGAAGGGCAAGGTCTTCATGAAGAAGGGAGAGGTGCTCGCGAGGGAGAAGATCGACGCCATCGGTCTCGACAAGCTTGCGGACATGGACTTCGGAGAGGAACAGATGAATGGGAGGATCGCGAAGATCCTCGACAGCAAAGACAACCAGATAGAGATCATAAGGCTCTATTACGAAGATAAGATCAACAAGATAAAGAAGGGCGATGAGCTTCCGCCCGGGGTCATCAAGACCATCAAGGTCTACGTGGCCATGAAAAGGAAGATTGCGGTGGGCGACAAGATATCGGGGCGCCACGGCAACAAGGGTATCGTATCCGTCATCCTTCCCGAGGAAGACATGCCGTTCATGGAAGACGGGACCGCGTTGGACATCGTGTTGAACCCCCTCGGTGTGCCCTCGCGAATGAACGCGGGCCAGATCCTGGAGACCCATCTCGGATGGGCCGCCAAGGAGCTGGGCAAGAGAATAGGCGACATGGTGGACAATTACTACAAACGCTGCTGTTCACCGGAGATAATAAAGAACTACCTTCACAAGGTGTTCGATAACAATGAGCTGAGAGGCTTTGTGGAAAGGTTGTCCGATGAGGACATAGTCACCCTTGCCGAGCAGATGAGGAACGGGGTCCACATCGCCGTCCCTGTCTTCGACGGCGCCAAGGAAGAAGAGATCCATGAGCTCTTCAAAACGGCGGGTCTCCGCGACAGCAGGCAGACTACCCTTTTCGACGGGCGGACAGGAGTGCCCTTCCACCACCAGATTACGGTCGGCTACATGTACTTCCTGAAACTGCATCACCTTGTTGACGATAAGATCCATGCCCGGTCCATCGGGCCGTACTCCCTCGTTACCCAGCAGCCTCTCGGAGGAAAGGCCCAGTTCGGCGGCCAGAGGCTCGGGGAAATGGAAGTGTGGGCCCTCGAAGGGTATGGCGCCGCATATTCGCTCCAGGAGTTTCTCACCATCAAGTCGGATGACGTGAACGGGAGGATCAGGGCGTATGAGGCTATCGTGAAGGGAGAGGATGTGCTTGAACCGAGCCTGCCGGAATCCTTCAACGTTCTGGTGAAGGAATTACAGAGCTTGTGCATAAATGTGGACCTCATAAAAGAGGAATAGGAGGGCATAACATTGGACGATTATTTTAAGATATTAGATAAACAGAAAGACCCGCTCAGTTATGCAGCCATCAAAATATCTCTCGCATCCCCGGATCTGATCGAAAAATGGTCATACGGAGAGGTGAAGAAACCGGAAACTATCAATTACCGCACCTTTAAACCGGAGCGGGACGGACTTTTCTGCGCAAAGATTTTTGGGCCTGTGAAGGATTACGAGTGCATCTGCGGGAAGTACAAGCGGATGAAACACAGGGGCATCATCTGTGAGAAGTGTGGTGTAGAGGTTATACAGTCGAAGGTAAGAAGGGAAAGGATGGGCCATATTCAGCTCGCCTGCCCCGTTGCCCATATATGGTTTTTGAAGAGCATGCCCAGCAAGATCGGGACCCTCCTCGAACTTACCATAAAAGAGGTTGAGAGGGTTCTTTACTTTGAGCAGTACATCGTTATCGAGCCGGGCAACTCCCCTCACGAATTCTGTGAGCTTATAAGCGAGGAGAAATACCTCGAAGGAAGAGAAAAATACGGCGCCACCTTTATTGGTGGGATCGGTGCCGAGGCAATGAGAGAGTGCCTCAAGAAGATTGAAATAGAAGACCTCACCAGGAAACTGAGAGAGGAGATGCGGGATACGGCGAGCGACGCAAAGAAGAAGAAACTCGCCCGCAGGCTGAAGGTCGTCGATGCGTTCAGGGTCTCCGGCGTGAAACCCGAATGGATGATACTCGACATCATACCCGTTCTTCCGCCGGAACTGAGGCCTCTCGTGCCTCTCGACGGAGGCAGGTTTGCCACATCCGACCTGAACGACCTTTACCGCAGGGTCATAAACAGGAACAACAGGCTGAAAAGGCTCATGGAGCTCAATGCGCCGGAGATCATCATAAGGAACGAAAAACGGATGCTCCAGGAGGCGGTGGACGCCCTCTTCGACAACTCGAAGAGAGGCAGGGTCGTAACGGGAGCGAGCAAAAGACCGCTCAAATCGTTGAGCGATATGCTCCGTGGGAAGCAGGGAAGGTTCCGTCAGAACCTCCTTGGAAAAAGGGTTGACTACTCAGGCAGGTCCGTCATCGTGGTGGGACCCGAACTGAGGCTGCACCAGTGCGGCCTTCCGAAATACATGGCCCTCGAGCTCTTCAAGCCTTTTGTGTACAACGGGCTTATCCAGAAGGGCTTTGCCACTACCATAAAGAACGCGAAAAAGATCGTGGAGAAGGAAAGGCCCGAGGTTTGGGACGTGCTCGAAGAGGTGATCAAAGAGCACCCCGTGCTCCTGAACAGGGCGCCCACGCTGCACAGGCTCGGCATTCAGGCCTTTGAGCCGCAGCTTATCGACGGAAAGGCGATACAGCTTCATCCTCTCGTATGTCCTGCCTACAATGCGGACTTCGACGGGGACCAGATGGCAGTGCACATTCCGCTGTCCACCGAGGCCCAGACGGAAGCGAGGGTCCTCATGATGTCAACGAACAACATCCTGTCCCCGGCGAGTGGAAAGCCTATTATAGTACCCACCCAGGACATCGTCCTCGGTCTCTACTACCTCACCATCGACAGAAAATACGTGAAGGGTGAGGGCAAGATCTTTGCCGACCCGGAAGAGGTAATCATCGCCTACGATGCAGGCGAGGTAGACCTCCATGCGAAGATAAAGGTAAGGATACTCGGTGAAATCCTCGACACCACCACCGGAAGGGTAATGCTCCGGGACGTGGTGGAGAATGCCCTCATGGAACTGGAAGAGGAGCAGAGGGCGAAAATTGTAAAGGACATGTGGAGCCTCATGAACCGGGTCATGGACAAGAAGACCATAGCCCAGCTCGTTGACAAGTGCTACAGGGAAGGCGGAGAAAAGGTCACCGTCATCCTTTCCGACAGGCTCAAGGACCTCGGTTACTTCTATGCGACCCTGGGCGGCATTTCCATAAGTGTTGACGATATGAAGATCCCCACCAAAAAGAAGGATCTCCTGGATCAGGCGAACAAGGACGTTATCGATGTCCAGAGGCAGCACTCCGAGGGTCTCATCACGGATGGCGAGCGGTACAACAAGGTTATCGATATCTGGGCCGACGTCACCGAGAGGATTGCAGACGAGTTGATGAAGGAACTCGGGTCCGAGAAGGTGCAGAGCCCCACAGGGGAATGGGAGTACCAGAACAGCCTCAACCCCATATTCATGATGGCCCACTCAGGCGCGAGAGGAAGCGCGCAGCAGATCAGGCAGCTCGCGGGCATGAGGGGACTCATGGCGAAACCTTCGGGCGAAATCATAGAAACACCGATTACAAGCAATTTCAGGGAGGGTCTGGACGTCCTCCAGTACTTTATATCGACTCACGGCGCCAGGAAGGGTCTCGCGGATACGGCGCTTAAAACCGCAAATTCAGGCTACCTTACAAGGAGGCTCGTTGACGCGGCCCAGGATGTGGTGGTGTCCGAAATCGACTGCGGCACCTTTGACGGTATCGAGGTAAGCTCCCTCATCGAGGGCGGCGAGGTAATAGAACACTTGGGCGCCAGAATCCTGGGCAGGGTAGTGCTCGAAGACCTCAAAGACCCTGATGGTGAGACCATAGTCGCAAAGAACGAAGAGATCAGGGAAGTTCACCTGAAGGCCATAGAGGACGCGGGCTACGAAAAGATCAGGATACGGTCCGCCCTTACGTGCCGGTCCAAGAGAGGCGTCTGCGTACTCTGCTACGGCAGGGACCTGTCACGAGGACGGCTTGTAAGCATCGGCGAAGCAGTGGGTATCGTCGCAGCTCAGTCGATCGGCGAGCCGGGAACGCAGCTCACCATGAGGACATTCCATATCGGCGGCGCTGCATCCAGGCGTGTCGAGCAGTCCACCCTTGAGGCAAGAGGGGAGGGCTACATAAAGCTCATCAACGTGAAGGTCGTGGTAAACAGGGACAACATCAGCGTCGCCATGAACAGGAACGGCGAAATTGCGATCCTGGACGAAGCGGGCAGGGAAAGGGAGCGGTACCCGGTCATCTATGGGGCAAGACTCAAAGTGGCCGACGGGGAACTTGTGGCCGACGGCCAGATACTGGCTGAATGGGACCCGTACACCATACCGATCCTCTCGGAAGAGACGGGAAAGGTAAAGTTCGGCGACATCACCGAAGGCGTTACCATGCAGGAGAGCAAGGACGAACTGACAGGCCTCTCTTACAAGGTCGTAGTGGAGCCCAAGGATGCGGAACTCAAACCCCGTATTTCGATAAAAGACGAGAAGGGCAAGACGAAGGTAATCGCGGTGAGCAACAGTCCCGCCCGGTATATGCTGCCTGTGGGCGCACATATCGTGGTCAATGAAGGGGACATGATCTTCGCCGGTGACGTAATCTCCAAGATGCCCCGTGAGACTACCAAGACAAAGGATATCACCGGTGGTCTTCCCAGGGTCGCGGAACTTTTCGAAGCGAGAAGGCCGAAAGAGAACGCCATGGTAAGCGAGGTAAACGGCTTCGTCGAATTCGGCAAGATGACCAAAGGCAAGCGAGAGATACTCGTGAAGCCCGAGCGCGGCGATCCAAGAAAGTACAGCATCCCGAGAGGAAAACACATCATCGTCCATGAAGGAGATTACGTGAAGGCGGGCGAACCCCTTATGGACGGGCCGGTGAACCCTCACGACGTGCTCCGGATCAACGGAATCAAGGCCCTCCAGCGTTACCTCGTGGATGAGATCCAGGAGGTGTACCAGCTTCAGGGCGTGAAAATCAACGATAAGCATATTGAGGTCATTGTGCGGCAGATGTTGAAGAGGGTCCGCATAAAGGACGTAGGCGATACGAACTTCATCATAGACGAGCCGGTCGAGTGGTGGGTATTTGAAGAGGAGAACCGCCGGGTAATGGAGCAGGGAGGAAGACGGGCAGAAGCGGAACCCCTTTTCCTCGGTATTACCAAGGCATCCCTCATCACCGACAGCTTTATCTCAGCGGCGAGCTTCCAGGATACCACAAAGGTGCTGACCCAGGCATCGATAGAGGGACGGGTCGATTATCTGCGCGGCCTCAAAGAGAATGTCATTATGGGAAGAATCATCCCGGCGGGAACGGGCTACTCCAAGTATAGAAACTACGAGATGGCAGCCCTTGAAAAGCCGGAGGAAGTGAAGGAAGAACCTTTAGAGATTCAGACCCCTTAGCTTCCGCTCCGCGATAGCGGCTTCTTCGGATTTAGGATAAAGCTCCATGACCTTCTTCAGGATGGTCATGGAGCTTTTTTTATCGTTCAGGCCCCTGAAGGCATCCGCCTGTGAGAGGAGGGCCTTGGGCGCCATTTCGGTCTTCGGGTATTTGTCGAGAAGCTCCTGGAAGGAAAGGATCGCCTTGTCGTAATCCTTGAGCATCATGTTGGAGTCTGCAAGCCAGTAAAGGGCATTGGGTGCAAGGGACGATTTCGGGTACATCTGGACGAAGGCGGTGAATTTATCGACAGACTCCCTGTACAAGCCCTTCTGGTAGAGGTCGAAAGCTTCCTTGTAAGGCGCCTCGGCATCCTCTTCCCTCGCATCCTTTACTGCGGGCAGGGCCTTTGACGGCCCGGCAACGGCTCCTCCTCTTTTTGCGGCGGCAAGCTCGTTCTTGGTCTCCTTCCAGTATGTGTCAAGCTGGTGTTGAAGCTCATCCAGCCTTCCCATGATCGTCCTTGTCTTGTCTTCCTTCTCGTCCGTGGAAGCAGTCATGGTGAACATCTGCTTTCTTATGCTCTCCATCTCCCTTGACAGGCCGGCCATCTTCTGGCTCGTTTCGGTCTTGAATGCCCCCAGCTCCTGGTCGGTCATGTGGACGGACCGCCTCAACTGGTCTACGTCATGGGAAGACGCACATGCGGACAAGAGAAGAAAAAGGCCTACGATCGTAATTGTTCTCATGACTTACCCCTTCTATTCGACGTTAAGATGGGCCCGCCTGTTCTTGGCCCACGCTTCTTCGGTATGGCCCGCGTCGAGAGGCGCTTCCTTGCCGTAAGAGACGGTCTTGACCCTCTTCTCGTCCACGCCGAGCTTTACAAGATAGTCTTTCACCACCTCAGCCCTCTTCTGGCCGAGGACGAGGTTGTATTCCTGGGTCCCTCTTTCATCGCAGTGGCCTTCCACCGTCAGATGAGCGCCCTTGCGCCCTTCGAGCCATTTGGCGATGTCCTTGAGGCGTGCGAGGTCGTCTCCCTTTATGGTGTAGCTGTCATACTCGAAATGGACATCCTGGAAGAGGGCCGACTTTTCCTGGCCTGCCGCCCGCTCCTGTTCGAGCCTCTGCCGTTCTCTCGCCATCCTTTCCCTGTCCGCTTTCGAGGCGAGGTCTTCCTCGGTCATATCCGTTGAGGCCCGCGCCTTCCGGTCCTGCTCGGTTTTTGACAGTTCGTCCTGGCCCGGAGTTGTTGCCTGACGCTCGGGGGCAATGGTCTTTGGGCTGCATCCGTAAGATAGAGAAAACATCAAGGCTACGAGAAAAATGGCAACATATTTCATGAGAATCCCCTCCTGGAGGCCGGTGACGGGTGACCTTACGGCCGCACGTCGATCACGGCATGAATTTTGGTTGGTCCTCGTTCCCGTTCAGGAATTTGAGGACCCGCTGATTTTCGCCGTTGAAAAGCATAAGGTTGATAGTGGACCTTCCGCCGTTTTTGGATGAATAGATGATGTATCTCCCGCATGGGGAAAAGCTGGGGGAGTCGTTCACCGCGCCCCTGCCCGTGGTAAGGACGCGCTGGTTCGAGCCGTCCACGTTCATGGTGCATATCTCGAAGGAACCTTCGAGGCTGGACACGAAGGTGATCAGGTCCCCTTTGGGCGAGAAGGATGGCGCTGAGTTGTATCTGCCTGAATAAGTGAGCCTTTTCATGTTACCGGAACCCAGGTCGGTGATGTAGACCTGGGCCGAGCCGCCCATGTCGGAGACGAAAACCATTTTGGAGCCGTCGGGCGAGAACGAGGGTGAGGCAAGGATGCCGTCCTTCCGGAGGATCTGTCTCTTTGCTCCGCTCTCCACGTCGAAGGCATAGATCGTGGAATATCTTCCCGATGTGTGGGAGAAGCCGAGGGTACCCCCGTTCAGCCACTGGGAGCCTAGTTTCATGCCTTCTTCCTTCTGGGAGCGGACCTCCCTGTTACTCTGGATATCCATGACATAGAGATTGGGCCTTCCTTCTTTATAAGACGTGAAAGCGAGGTATTTTCCTGAGGGGGAGATGGACGGCGAGAGGGTAATGCTCTTGTAGCTTGTCAGTTTCTTCGTATTGCCGCCGTCGAGGTCGGCCGTGTAAAGTTCCTTGTGGAAACGGGAGCCGGACACGAAGAGGACCCGGGAGCTCATGATGCCCTTTTCACCGGTGACCGTCTGGATGATGTCGTCCGCGAGCTTGTGGACGACCTTTCGCCAATCCGAGTCAGGCGCCTTGTATCTCTTGGCGAGCATGAGGGAGCCTTCGACCGTGTCGTACAGGTAGGCTTCAAGGGCAACCTGCCCGTCCGAATTCTGGAGCCTTGCCTTGCAGAGCAGATCGACCCCTATGGACTTCCAGTTGGTAAACCTGATCTCGGCTTTCTCCACACCTTCGCCGGAGAGTTCCTTGTCAAAGAGGGTCGGGGGCGCCACGATAAAGAAACCCGAAATATCGAGGTCTTTATTGAGAAGATCGCTCATCTCGGCTTTGAGCTTGTCGGCGTTCGCGCTCTTGAAAGCGGGGGCCGCTATGGTGAGCCTCTTGAAGCTCTTTCCGTATATGTCGATATAGGGTTTTGCTTCCGCCGCCGCCGAGGCGACGAAAGCGAGAAGCACGCCCATGATGATCCATTTAAGTCTTTTCATGTAATCTCCAGTTTTCTAAAATGTCCACGAATGCCTTCACCTGGGGCAGAGGGGTTTTTCCTTTCTTGGTGACCAGATAAAAGGACCGCTTTATGTCCGGAAGGCCCTCCACGTGAAGGAGCTTCAGGTCGCCGTGGGCGAGTTCGTCGGTGAGGGCCATGCGTGAGATGTAGGCAATGCCCATCCCGCTTTTGATGGCCTCTTTTATGGCCTGCGTGCTCGTGAGTTCGGCCACTGTTTTGAGGTCCTGGGACGTGAGGGTCGAGAGCTTCCTGAGGGCCTGTTCGAAGCCGGCACGCGTGCCGGACCCTGTCTCGCGGGTGATGAACGGGTATTGGGTCAGTTCCTTGAGGAGGATCGAGTCGGGATAGTCACGGGGGGCGGCGATGACGATGGTGTCGTTGAAAATCCTCTTGTATTCCACCTTCCGTGTCTCGTCCTTTGCGCCCACGAAGCCGATGTCGATTTCCCCCAGGTCGGTCTTGTTCAATATGTCCTTGGAATCGGAGATGATCAGTTTGAGTTGTATGCCCGTGTAGCGCCCGTTGAAGAGGTTGAGTATCCGGGGGAGCATGTAGGTGCCGGGGATGGTGCTCGCGCCGATGACCATGGTGCCCTTCTTGACCCCTCTGAAGGCGGCGATGGCATCGATGGCTTCCTTCTTCAGTGCAAGGAATTCAATGGCATAGCCGAGCAGTATCTCGCCGGCCTTGGTGAGGACCACGCTCCTCTTCGTGCGGTCGATGAGCTTTACCTCGAAGAACCGTTCGAGGTCGACGATCTGTTTGCTTACCGTGGGCTGAGTGAGATAGAGCAACTCCGCGGCCTTGGTAAAGCTTTTCAGTTCAGCGATCTTGACGAAAGTCTCTAAGTGCCGTAAATCCATATCGAAAGAATATTATATCACCCCGGCCATTGCAAGTAAAATGATCGGAGATAACACGCCGCACGACACCCCGCAAGCGTTGAGAGTCGACCACGGGGTTTGGTGGGCGCCTGACGCACTACAGATGCGGAGAGGACGGGAGGAATGGAGGTGCGAATGTCCCGTGGAGGGACGGGCGATGTTGGGGGTCCCGGTAGTTGCGGGGCAGTCGCTTTGTATCAGCGGATGCCGGAAATAAAAGCCGGTCGGGAAAGGGCAAGGATGGCGTATACCGAACCTTCTCAGTCCGGTTCTGTCCCTATCAGGCTCTTTTCCGTCAGCTTTGCCCGGTACAGTTTTGCATCTTTCAGTTTTGCCCCTCTCAGGTCTGCCCCTCTCAGGTCGGACTCACTCAGGTCCGCTTCTCTCAGATCCGCTTTTGTCAGGTCCGCCTCCCTGAGGTTTGCCCACGCCAGGTTTGCTCCTCTCAGGTTTGCCCCGCTGAGGTTTACTTCCGTCAGGTCCGCCCCCGCCAGATTTAACCCGCTCAGGTTCGCAGCCCATAGTTTTGCCCCGGACAGGTTTGCATTTGTCAGGCTGTGTACGTCTCGCAGGTTTACCCCGCTCATATCCGCCTCGCTCAGGTTTACCCCTTTGAGACTTACTCCTCCCAGGCTTGCCCCGACGAGGTTCACCCTCTCCATATTCGCGTTTCTGAGTTTGGCATCTTTAAGGTTCGCCTTCTCCATGCGTGCATCCTTGAGCTTCGCCCCTCTCAGGTCCGCTTCACTCAGGTTCGCCCCATAGAGGTCCGCCCCTCTCAGGTTTGTCTCAACCAGCTTTGCCCTCTCCAGCCTTGCATTTTTCAGCTTCGCCTTCTTCAGCTTCGCGATCCCCAGGTTCGCATCGTTCAGCTTCGCCCCTTCCAGGTTCGCCCCATAGAGGTCCGCTCCGCTCAGGTCCACCTTCTCCAGGCTTGCCCCGCTCAGGTCGCAGGATGGACACGCATTGGTGGTCCTCAATTGTTCCAACTGCGCAGGATCAAAGGCTGCCGCATCGCCGGGGAGCAAACATATCCCCGGAAGCATGGCCAGGCAAACCAAGGCGGTAATCTGTTTCATCATGTCTATCCCCCTTCTCTATCCTTACGGCATCGCTTCGCCGTGCGCCGTCTGACGCGCCGTTAGAAGATATGATGCATTTCAGGGGATTTGCAAGCATATTAGGGCAACCAGGACCGGCATATCATGAAAACGGTTTGCTTTCACGCCCCTGTTCCGCATGATCTTCCGTGTTGACGGATGACGCATGGAGCTACTAAGATAGCAGCAAAAACATTTCAGTAAAACTATATTCGTTATATTTATTGACATACGCAACGAATATCGTATAATTACCTTCACAGCTTAACTAAACGCCTTTAAGGGGGAGAGAATATGAGCAGAAAAAAGGTCACCATTGCCGAGTTACAGGAAAAGAAGGTGAGGAAAGAGAAAATCACCATGGTCACCGCCTACGATTATCCTACCGCGAGAATATTGGATCAGGTTGAGATCGACACGGTCCTTGTGGGCGATTCCGGGGGCATGGTTGCCCTCGGGTATGAATCAACGGTGCCCGTTACCATGGATGAGATGCTGGTCCTCTCCAAAGCGGTTGCCAGGGGCATTAAAAGCGCCTTTCTTATTGCGGATATGCCTTTCATGTCCTACCAGGCAAGTGACGAGAGGGCCGTTGAAAACGCCGGGCGTTTGATCAAAGAGGCGGGGTGTGACGCGGTGAAACTGGAGGGAGGAAGTGAATTCGCTTCCACGGTCAGGGCCATTGTCAGGGCAGGGATACCTGTATGCGCCCACATAGGCCTGACCCCCCAGACGGCGACCATGCTGAGCGGGTTCAAGGTGCAGGGGAAAGACGCGGAAGGAGCCGGGAGGCTTATGCAATCGGCCAAGGACCTTGAAGAGGCGGGGGCCTTCATGATCGTCTTTGAATGCGTGCCGGAATCCCTGGCAGCGAAGATCACGGAAGAATTGAAGATCCCCACCATAGGCATCGGCGCAGGGAAGTACTGTGACGGGCAGGTCCTTGTGTACCATGACGTGGTGGGTCTCTTCGAAAGGTTCACCCCCAAGTTCGCCAAGCAATTCATCAACCTTACGCCCATGATCCGGGATGCGGTCAGCCGGTACAAGACGGAAGTGGAGACAGGGGTTTTTCCCGGCCCTGAGCATACCTTTACCGTGAAGAGCTGAGAAGACGGCATTGCTCAGAAGAAGGCTCGCATGATCAGGGAGGGTGTATGGCAGTCGAAAAGAGAAATATCGATGACCTCGATGCAAAGATAATCGCCATCCTTCAGTCGGACGGCAGAATAAGCAACACGGAAATAGGGAAGTCCCTCGCAGTCTCGGAGGCAACGATACGGGGGAGAATAAAACGCCTCATGGATGATGAAATTATCCAGATCGTTGCAGTATCGAATCCTCTCAAGCTCGGGTTTGAGATCACCGGTGATCTCTATATCACCGTTGACATGAGAAAGATGGAAAATGTAATAAAGTCGATCAGTAAATTCAAAGAATTATGGTACATAGTCGCCACAACGGGCAGGTCCAATCTGAACGCCGAATTTGTCGTCAAAGACCTGGAAGACCTTCACGATCTTGTATACAACCGCCTCAGCCGCATAGACGGCATACAACAGGTGGAGACTGCCGTTATTATAAAATATGTAAAACGGAGGTATGACTTCGGGACTCCCCCTTGATTGAAGGGAAAGAATCGATGTCAGGATATCGGCGTGTTCACAGGGGCATGGGGCAACAGCTTCATCTGATGACCAGCTTTGACCCGTAACAGCACTTTACGAGTTCGTCGAATACTCCGGGCTCGACATTGACGCATCCGCCCGTGATCCTGTTGCGGCGCTTCGGGTCCGGACTCTTAAGCCGGACGAGCCTCTGCTGGCCGCGCACGTCGATCACCCGATGGATACAATAGAGGTCGTTCCTTGTTTCCTTGAATGAGAGAATGTCCCCTCCGTAGCCCGGGTCCGGTGTGGTGTAGTGGGTGAGTTGAAATTCCCCGCGAGGGGTTTCAATGCCCACCAACGCAGGGTAACAGGTCCCCGCGAAGCAGATCAACGCTGCCGCTATATGAACGATGACCTCGGGGAACACGGATCAGCCCTTTTTCTTCTTTTTAGGGGCCGGGGCGGGGACCGACGGAGGCGGTGTTTCCTGCTTGATCTCCGGACCCCGTCTCACGGGTAATTCCACCTTCGTCTCAGGGGGAGACACTTTCGCCATCGGCGCCGGAATTTCAGCCTTCCGGGCCTGTATGGAAGGTCCGCAACCGCTTAACGATATCATAATAACAGGGACCAGCATTACAGACCAGCACGATCCTTTTCTCATACCGCACCCTTCCTTTCATTGCTTCGGCTCAGTAACTCACCCTCGTCCGGAATGACCGTTTTTTTCCGGTCTCTCTCCCCAGACCAATATCTCAAATAGACAGGGCATTGTCAAATACAAATATCAGTAAGTGCCGGAAAGAACCACCTTTTTATAATGACCGGGGCCTTTGATCCCATGATGCCGTTGGCGCGGGAAAGGCACGGGGTAATGGTTACAGGAGGCCGGCTGACGGGAAAACCGGCAATTCAGGGTACGTCCGTGACTTCACAACAAAAGACCGTGATGCACCGCCATTTGGTCAATATGCATATTTTGACCGGCATCTGTCGGCGCATACCCCGAATTCCGACGAACCCTTGTAGCCTTCGCATATCTTCATGCACTGGTTGTACGTATGTTCCATGTTCTTGCGACGAAATGCTTCCTGAACCTCCTTCGCCTTTTCTTCATTTTCGAGCCTCCGCTGCTCCTGCGCCCTCGATTCGGCCTCAAAGCGTTCCCGTTCCTTCTGAGCCTTCTCCTCGAGGGATATCCTTTCATCAAAAGGGGTTTGGGCCGTATCGCCCTGTCCAGACTGCTGCACGAGTTTCTTCTTCTGCGCCATCTCCTGGATGAAAGCTTTCATGTCGAAGGGCGCAGACGTGCAGTCCGTCGGTTCTTCCTTCCTGGGAGCCCCCGGTATATCCATTTTCATTATGGTATTCATGCGAGCCATATCCATATCCATGGCGGCAGAGAATCTTCCCACATAGGTGTTGTCTTTAAGTACGTATCTGGTCATATCTTCCTGTATTTCGCCTATCTCGTTTTTACTCACGCAATGGAGTTTTTCAGGGAGTTTACGTATCATTTTGGAGGTTTCACCATAGATGAAGTCCTTCTCGTCTTTCAGGAGGCCGGTGGCGTTCATCATTCCCTTTGACAGCCCGATATAGGAGCCGTACCGCACGAGAAGGTCGCGGGTTTCGTCGCTGGTATAAGCCTTTGCGGCATCGAGGCTTGCTGTCTCGGCCTTGAAGGATTTCATCCTGGCGTACCGCATGGTGCTGTCACCGATACCCGCGACAAGAAAGAGGATTATCACCGCAATTGCAGCCGCCATCCACGTTATTCGCGACCCGGAGGAGGTTTCCACGGGACCGGTACTTTCCGCATAGTCATTCAATGACCGCTGGACAGGTATGAAAAGGAACACCGATCCAAGCCAGATGGAGAACAGGAGAAAACCGGCATTTATTTCGGCTGCTACACAGATCCAGCCGAACACGACGATCCAGCCTGTGAGAATGGGGACCACGGGGAAACCCCTGGTCTTTTGAGTCACCATTTCGTTAATGCCGCTCAATTGCTTATATACAAGATAGATCCCATAGAAGGGTATCAGCATCATAAAGGTAAGCTTCCCCGGTCTCAGCCACCGGTCGTGATAATTCTCCAGAATCTTCCAGTTACGGTAAAACCAGAAGATCTGATATATACAAAACGTCACGATCGACAGGGTGACAAGCTTTCCCACCGGCATGTAGATGGGCGACAAGGCGCCCCTTCCCGGCCCGGTATCCCGGGAAGGGGGATGTTCTTCAGAAGAAGGCCCCTCCGGTTCGCCATAAGCCGTCGGCTCTTCAGGGCGCGGAGTATTCTCCACAAGGGTCAGTCTTGTTGTTGCCCTATTGTTCCCGGTACCGGGAGGGACTTCACATTTTTCGTCGTGCCTGTGAATTGTTGCTTCAGAAGGACTTTCGCCGGGAGCGGGCCGGGATGGCGGTATGTCCTTACCGCACTTGCCGCACTGCCCGGACCTGTCCTGGATACTGCCGCAACTCGGACACAGAACGAGCGTACCTTCGTCATCTGCCATTTCCCCTCCAGGGCGATTGTGACCGTTTTTAAAACTTATCGCGAAAACAAAGCGGTACTTAAATAAACGGACCGGCAAATGCCCTGTGTGCTCACGAAATGAACTACCCCGCGGCAAGCCACGGGGCATCAAAGGCGAGCACCACACCTTAAGGCTATTTCGAAGCAAGCTTCGGGGTATGGACCCGCGGGGCAATCGGGGCGGAAGTCCTTTTAACGGGGATCCCGCCTTATTTGCCTCTGCGGGATGTGCGGTGGGTGGGCACGGCGTTCCAGGGATCGTCGGGCCAGGGGTGCTTCGGATAGCGTCCCTGCAATTCCTTCTTTACCTGGAGGTAACCCTTTTCCCAGAATCCCGACAGGTCCCGGGTGATCTGGACCGGACGTCCGGCGGGGGACAAGAGGTGAAGAAGAACGGGCACACGCCCGCGTGCGACGGTGGGGGTCGCGGCGAGGCCGAACATCTCCTGGAGTTTGACGGCCAGGACGGGCAATTCTCCGGTGGTATAGTCGAGGGCAATGCTGCGGCCGCTGGGGACGACGATATCCGTCGGGGCTTCCCTGTCGAGACGGTAGGCCTGTTCCCGGGAAAGGAGGTCCTTAAGGGCCGGGAGGAGGGCCATCCCCGCGAGTCGCTCTTTCGTGCGGACGCCGGCGAGGCGGGGGGAAAGCCATGCTTCCACAGAGGAGAGGAGGGCAGCTTCCGAAAGGTCAGGCCAGTTCTCCCCGGGAAAGGCCCTTCCGAGGAGAGCGACCCTGCCCTGCAATTGACGGGCTTCTCTCCCGAAGGTGAGGGTGGCGGCCCCTGAGCGGATCGCGTGAGCCAGGATCGGGATAACCTCTTCGTCGGGGGCGGAAAAAGGCTTGGCCGAAAGGGTCAGCGCACCCAGCCGTTCGGTGAGGAACGAGACAATCCGTCCTTCCTGCCTGTCCCATTCCACCTGTCGCAAGGTTTCGATATGGGCGCCCAACTCCTCCCTGATGGTCTCCTCGGTGACAGCCTCGGCCATATGGATCGTCCCTTCCGCCTTTTCGCCGCTGTCCAGATGGACCGCGACGAGAAAGGGGTTTGCCTTCAGAACGCTCCCCCGGGGGAGACGCACGCCTCTTCCTTGGGCCAGCAGATACCGGTCTTCCCCTTCCGCCCGCCGGAGGGCGACCCGGTCGGGATAGGCGTGGAGGAGGAGCGAGGAGACGAGGTCACCTTTTATTGTGCAGACCATCCTTCCTGACGGCGCACCCGCCAGTTCCCGGAGCTGTCCGGCGGCCCGCTCCACGGACTGGAAGGCCTGGGGGTCCGTCCCCGGTGGGGCCTCCTTCTCTTTTCGCCAGTGCTGAAGCATGAAGAGGCGTTCGCTGATATCGACGCCCTGCCGGTCCCCGTAATCGCGGCGCATAATGTCCCGCTCGGAGAGGAGGGCGGCAAGGTCTGCTCCCAGGCGAAGGTGTCCCGAGTCGGTTGCCCTGAGGAGCAGACGCCCCAGGCGGGGGTGGAGGGGAAGTCCGGCCATGGCCCGGCCCATGGAAGTCACTGTCCCATTTCCGTTGAGGGCATCCAGGTCCACGAGGAGACGCCGGGCCCCTTCCCAGGCCCCTTGGGGCGGCGGATCGAGCCAGGACAGGGCCGAGGGGTCCGTCACTCCCCAGGCTGCCAGTTCCAGAACCAGGGAGGAAAGATCGGAGGTGAGGATCTCCGGCGGTGCAAAGGGGACCATGGAGTCGTACCCATGGCGGCTGTACAGGCGGTAGCACGTACCCGGCCCCACGCGCCCCGCCCGCCCCCGGCGCTGGATTGCCGAGGCCCGGGAGATGGTGACCGTCACGAGGCGGTTCATGCCTGTTCCCGGGTCGTACTGAAGCCTCCTGACCAGGCCGCCGTCGATCACTACCCGGACCCCTTCTATGGTGAGGCTTGTTTCGGCGATATTGGTCGCCAGGACGATTCTCCGCCTTGCCCCGGGCATAATGGCCCGTTCCTGTTCCGCAAAAGGGAGATCTCCATAAAGGGGATGGAGGGAGACGGGCTCTTTCCCACTGCTGACGATGTCCCGGAGACTGTCGGCGGCCCGGTGAATTTCTCCGGCCCCGGGCAGGAACACGAGGATGTCCCCCGTCGTGTCTTTCAGGGCAATGCGGACCGCGTTGACCATATGGTCCTTCCAGGTCTCGCCCCGGCCCCCCGGCCGTCCGCCTTCCGGTAAAAAATGCTCTGTCACGGGAAAGGTCTCGCCCGCGGCCGTAATCACCGGGGCGTCTCCCAGGAGGGCGGCTATGGGCGCGGTTTCAATGGTTGCCGACATGACGAGGAGTTTGAGGTCCTCCCGGAGGCCCCGCTGGATGTCCAGGCTCAGGGCGAGGGCCATGTCCGCCTGGAGGCTGCGCTCGTGGAATTCATCGAAGATGATCATGGCGACCCCTTCGAGGCCCGGGTCGTCGATGAGACGCCGCGTAAGGATGCCTTCGGTAACCACCTCCAGGCGGGTCTCTTTTGAAATCCGGCGGTCAAAACGGATGGTGTAGCCGATAGTCTTGCCCACCGCCTCCCCGAGGAGTCGCGCCATCCAGCGGGCCGCGGCAACCGCCGCGATTCGCCGTGGTTCGAGCATGATGATCCGTCCCTTGGCCGGGGACATGGCCTCGAGGAGAGCCAGGGGGACGCGGGTCGTCTTGCCGGAGCCCGGCGGAGCCTGAAGCACCACCGCCGGTCCGCCGAGTATCGCCTTTTTCAACTCAGGAAGGACAGGGTCGATGGGGCATGGGGGCATGGAATTCGGATATGACAAGGTTTCACGTATCCTGTGATGAGAACGTTAATGTTTCTGAGGACTACTATAAAGACAGCCCCCTCCCAAGTCAAGGAGATTACTTCCCCTTCCGGGTCACATTGAGGGTTTTCTTCTTCCCGTTCCGGTCGAGGACGACAGTCACGGGCCCGGACAGGTTTTTCCTTGTCTCCGGTCCGAGGCGACGGTGATCCACGATGTCGCGGCCGACCCGTGCCATGGGCCGAAGGGGATGACAGCGCTCCTTTTCGGGGAGCGCTGTCTGAAGGTTCGCTAGTTCTTGCCTTTGGCGGTCAGTTTTACCGTTACCGTGCCGTGGTTCGGGTCGTCGGAGGCGATGTCTATGAAACCGGTGAAGGTGCCTTCCGTGGTGGGAGTGAAGGTGGCGTACACGTTACACCCCTGGCTTTTGGCAAGGTGGACCGCGCATTCGCTCGCGTCGATTGAAAAGGACGGCTCGAGGTCACGGGGGGTTATACCCGAAAAGGTGAGGGTCGAGGCGCCCGTATTCTTGATCTGGATTGTCTTGTAAGGGGAATTTCCTATCTTTACGGTGCCGAAATTGACGCTGCCCGGAGAGACGGATATCTTCGGAGGCGGGTTGAAGGTGGCGGTCACGCCCCGTGAAGCGGACATGGTTACATTGCAGACGAGGCCCGTGTCGGAGATCGTGTCGCAGTCGCTCCACTCGTCGAGGTACGCGCCTGTGGCGGGATTCGCGGTAAGGGTCACCGCCGTGCCCGGGGCATAGAGCCACTTGCAGACGGACCCGTAGGCGCAGGTGGACCCGCCCGAGGTGACGGCGCCTTTTTTGTTGCCGTTTACGGTGAGTTCAAGGGTAACCGTGGGGCCGAGGAGTTCATAGGCTTCGCCCGCATTGATCCTCTGCTTTGTCACGTCCGGACACTTGCCCGAGTCGGTGACGGTGAGTCCCGTGGATGTGAGGGAGGCGAGAATGTCATCCACGGTGGAAGCGGGGTGTCCCTGTTTGAGGAGCGCCCATGCCCCCGCCACGTGGGGTGTCGCCATGGAAGTGCCGTTCTTGTACGCATATTTCTTGCCCGGAATGGATGAGTTGATTTCGACGCCGGGGGCGAAAAGGGTGAGAAAGGACGCGCTGTTCGAAGAGGATGCCACGGATTCGGATTCGTCCGTGGAACCGACGCTGATGGACGTGGAGATACACGCGGGGGCGCCCATGGCGCCGCAAAAGCCGTCGTTGCCGCTCGCGATGATGGTGGCGATGCCCGCGGCCCGCAGGTTGTCGATGGCCGGCTTCCGCGAATTCGTGTCACAGTTTTCCGTGTATTCGCCGCCGCCCAGGCTCATATTGACGGAAGCGATGGCATAGGTGTCCTTTAGCGCGTAGACCCTTTCGAGGGCCTTCAACTGATCGGAGACGAAGCTTTTCACACACGGGGCCCTTCCGCCACAGTCCGCATCGTCATCGTATCGCGAAAACACCTGTATGGCGATGATTTTCGCCTCCGGCGCCGCGCCGGGTCCCGGGCTTCCCGCCACATTGTCCCGTCCCGCCGCAATGCCTGCCACGTGGGTGCCGTGGTCGCACTTTCCGGAAGGACAGGAGCCCCCATAGGGCATTGCGGAACCCGATTTTACCGATTCCGTTACCCCGCCGGGACAGAGGGACCTGGTCCTGCCGGGATCTTTGGTCGAGTAACATGCCTCGGACACGACACTGTCCTTGAGAAAGGGATGGTTCTTGTCCACACCGGTATCGAGAATGGCGATAGTCATGCCGTATCCGCCGACGCCCGAGGTTTGAAGCGCCGCGGCCCCGATCCGGGCCACGCTCCAGTCGGTGAAGGGGAGATCGGCCGCATCTTCCTCGATGCCCGCCACGAGCGGCGAGGCGATGAGGGCATCGAGGGCCGCTTCATTGACGGTCATGGCGAGATAAGGGATATACCGGTATTCATGGACGGCCGAAGGCTTGTGTCCCAATCCGGCCAGTTCTCCGGTGAGCCTTTCCTGGGCGCGGGAGATGGAGGAGCGTTGAGCCGCAGCCTCAGCCGCCGGCAACGCGGGCTCGGCCGTAAAGGGGACCTCGAGGCGGACCAGGACCTTTACGGTCCGGACGGTCTTTGCTTTCCCGTAGAGCGCGGCGTATCCCCCGGGACTCGTGACCTTCGCCTTGTCCGTTGTCCCGGCCGGGCCGGACAAACCGACGCTTACCATTATCGTCACAAAGATGCACGTCATTGCGACGACTCCTGCCCACTTCAAAATGCGGTTGATCATGGCGCCTCCTTCAGTCGTTTTTTGCGTCCCCCTCTTTGCGGCGACGATGCGGATTTTGATGCAGGGGGAGTATTGAGGCCCCCCGGTCCGGTTATTATGCCCGTGAGACCCGGGGACTGTCAATTTAAATCAGCGCCATGTCCCATGGCGGAAAAACACCTGTCCTCGGCGACGGCGGGCCGCCCGATTCTTTCCTTGACCAGCCAAATTCCGGTGTTATAGTATAGTAGCATCCATCACACGCAAGGGGGACGATATGTTCAAGGAATTCAAGGATTTTGCGATAAAGGGGAATGTCCTCGACATGGCCGTGGGCATAATAATAGGCGCGGCCTTCGGTACGATCATCAAGTCGCTCGTGGACGACGTTCTCATGCCCCCGGTCGGCCTCCTTCTCGGCAACGTGGACTTTTCGAACCTCTTTGCAGTACTCAGGGAAGGAAAGGTGGCCGGACCCTATGTCAACCTCGCCGCGGCCAAGGCAGCCGGGGCCGTGACCCTGAACATAGGCCTCTTCATAAATACCGTCATCAGCTTTGTCATAGTCGCCTTCTCGGTCTTTCTGGTCGTCAAGAACGTGAACAGGTTCAAGAAGGCCCCGCCGCCGCCCGAACCGGCTACAAAGAACTGTCCCTTCTGTTTCACGGCGATCCCGGTGAAGGCGACCCGCTGCCCCAATTGCACATCGGAACTGAAATCGTAGGAGGGGAAAGGCGGACATGGCGACCTTATTTACTATCGGCTTCACCCAGAAGACGGCGGAGGAGTTCTTTTCAAGACTGAAGAGGGCCGAAGTGAGGCGCATCCTCGATATAAGGCTCAATAACAGTTCGCAGTTGGCCGGTTTCGCGAAGCAGAAGGACCTTGAATACTTCCTGAAAGAGATCGGGGGAATCCACTACCTCCACGTGCCCCTCCTGTGCCCGACCGCCGGGATCATGGACGCCTACAAGAAACACGAGATAACGTGGCAGGAATTCGAGCCGAGGTTTACGGGCCTCATGGCGGAAAGACACGCGGAAGAGATGCTGAGCATGGAACTGCTCGACCACGGTTGCCTGCTCTGTAGTGAAGACAAGCCCGACCGTTGCCACCGCCGGATAGCGGCTCAATACCTGTCGCAAAAATTCGGCGGCCTGGAAGTAGTCCATTTGTAAACCTCCCGCCTCGTGACATCTGTCCGCCAAGGCCGCGTTATAACGGGCTTTTGGAGGCATTTCACGGGTTTAAGGACCGGCCGGACGCAAGTTTGTTGCGGACGACTCGTTTTTTCGTTTGATAGTTTGTTTTTTTGTGCTATTCGTATCATATGGGGAAAGGCAGAGAACTCAAGGACGATCTTTGTGAGCACGCCGGTACTTTTTACCAGACCGTAGTTGAAGAGCTGAAAGACTGGCAGGGGTTTGTGCGTTCGGCATGGCCCCTGCTTCTGTTATTGTTTGTCGCCCTCGGGCTTGTGATCTGGTTTGCCAAGCCGGCGCCCCCGAAACATGTGGTGATGGCCTCCGGAAAAGGCGGGTCTTACAAGGTGCTGGCTCAAAAGTATGTCGATTTTTTTCGCAAGAACGGCGTTACCCTGGAGTTGTTTCCCACCAACGGCGCCCAGGAAAACCTGGCCCGCTTGAAAGACCGCAACGATCCGGTTCTTGCGGCCTTTGTTCAGGGCGGAATAGTCAAACCTGACCAGACATCGGGACTTCTGTCTCTGGGCAGCGTGGATTATGAACCGGTGTGGTTCTTTTACCGCAGCAGCAAGGCCATAGAGAACGACAAAGATTTCCATCGTCTTCGGAGGATGAGGATTTCCGTCGGGCCGGAGGGCAGCGGGACCCACGCGCAGGCGCTCCATATCCTCGATTTCAACGGCATCGCACGGGGCTCCACCTTGCTGACCATGACGAACCCCGACGCTGTCCGGGCGCTCCGGCAAGGAGAGATCGACGCGGTATTTCTTGTTGACGGTATTGAATCAAAGGAAGTTCAAGCCTTGCTCAGGGACCCGTCAATTCGCCTCGCCGACTTCCGGCGGGCCGCCGCCTACGCCCGGCTGTTGCCTTTCATTCAGAAGCTGGAGGTGCCCATGGGCGGGTTTGACCTGGTGCGTAATTTCCCTCCCCGGGATATACAGCTCATCGGAACGACGACCAACCTGTTGATCGACGACCGGATGCACCCTGCCATTCAAATGCTGTTTATGCAGGCAGCCCAGGAGATCAACGGAAAGCAGAGCTATTTCGCCTCCAGGGGCGAATTCCCTTCCTTTAAAGACCCCGCGGTGACGGAGAGCAAAGTGGCTGTTCGCTTTCACCAAAAGGGCCCTCCCTTCCTGATGGATTACCTGCCCTTCTGGCTGGCGGAGTTTGTTGACAGGATGTTCTTCCTCCTGGTGCCCTTTTTTGCCTTTGCCTACCCGATTATCAAGGCAATGCCGGAGTATCGCGTCAAACCGGCAAAAAACAGGATCAGCAGGATTTACGGCGAGTTGAAGTTCTTCGAACAGGAACTGGCACGGTCCTATGACCCCGCACAACACGAAGAGTATATCCGGCGGCTCAACATCCTGGAGGGTAAAGTCCTGGGGATGAAATTCCCCCAGAACCTCGCCGGCAATTACTACAGCGTGCGCAAGGATATCGACTTCGTTCGCGGCCGCCTGAGCCGCGAAAACCCCTATGCCGCCAAAGCAAGCTGCGAGGACGCGTAGAGGGCCGGGATATTCCCCGTCTTTGCGCCGCCAGGGAGGTACGACAAGGACATGATAAGTGAAAAGCAAAGCGAAGAACTTTTCGGCCTTTATCCCGTGCTGTCGAAGGTTGACCGGGAGCTTCTTACGCAGGCGCTCTCTCGTGCAATACCCGTCACCCTGAAGGCGGGCACGGTGATTTTCGAAGAACTCCAGCCCTGCAACGCGTTTCCCTTCATCCTTTCCGGGAATATCCGTGTGTACAAACAATCGGTCAATGGAAGGGAGTTGTCCCTCTATAACGTCACTTCCGGGGATGCGTGCGTGGTGACGGCCGGTTGTCTTCTTGGCGATGATCCATATAACGCGTGCGGTCTGGCGGAAAAGGACAGCGTGCTCGTCATGATGACCGCCGATGATTTCGAAACCCTTTTAGGTTCGAGGGTGTTCCGGGAGTTCATCTTTTCCTTGTTTTCAAAGAGGATTTCAGAGCTGATGCAACTGGTCGAGGAGGTTGCGTTTCAGAAGCTGGACAAACGTCTCGCCTCCTTGTTGCTCCGGCGGGGCAGGTACATAAGGATGTCTCACCAGGAGCTGGCCGACGAACTCGGCACGGTCCGGGAAATGATCACGAGATTGTTGAAGAGTTTCTCCGATGCCGGTTTGATAGCCCTGGGCCGGGAACGGATAGAAATTCTCGATGAATCCGCCTTGAAAGATATGCATGAAAGCTGAAAAACAGCCCTGTGTAACTTAAGTTACAGACTCCCCCTTCAATGATCTGGTAAGAATAACGCATCCTTTGCAGGAGGAGGGTGCGTATGGGAAAGACCGTAAAACAGGGAAGGGAATCATGGATATCGCGGCAATGGGAACAGGAGGGACAGGGGGATATTTCGGGGGGCTCCTCGCCTGGGCGGGCGAAAAGGTTACTTTCATTGCCCGTGGGACCCACCTTGCCCTTTTCTGCGTGAAAGCATACGACAACGCGACGGCCGCCGAATAGGCGCGGCCCTTGGCGGGGTCATGTACGCTGCTTTGAAACCTTATATAAATGGGAGGCCATCCTTTTCATGAATGACAGAAGCTTCATGGGAAACAGCGCAGCCTTCGCTGCCGCCGCGTTGTTCGGGGCCTCCGTGGTCGCTACCCGGGTGGCGGTGGGAAGCGTTCCCCCCTTGAGCCTTGCCTTTCTCCGGTTCGCCCAGGGAGGGCTGATCCTGCTCATCTTCCTGCTCATTTGCCGTCCGGGCCTGCTGCGCATCAAACCGGGCGACCTGCCGTACCTTGCCCTCATGGGGGCGGTTCTCTTCACCGTCTTTCCCGTGACCTTCAACGTGGGCCTGAAGTTTACTGAAGCCTCGCGGGGCGCCCTCATGCTGTCCACCATGCCCTTGTGGAGCGCATGGCTCGCCCGCATCGCGAAAAGCGAGCACCTGACCTTGCGCCAGGTCGGGGGGATCGTCCTCACCCTGAGCGGGGTGGCCGTGGTCCTTATCGAGCGGGGCTTGAGGTGGAAAGGGGGCGGCTTCGCCCTTGTGGGCGATCTGCTTATGCTCCTCACCGCGGTCTCCGGGGCTGTTTACGGGGTCCTGGCCCAGAAGATGTTAAAGAAATACAAGGCCTTGACGGTGACCACCTATGCCATGCTCATTGGGACATGCCTCCTGATCCCCGCAGCCCTTGTGGAGGGGCTTCCCCTGGCTCTGGCCGGGATCGACGCCCGGACCGCCTTACTCATCCTGTTTTTGGGCATTTGCGGCGGTGCTATCGGTTATTACCTGTGGACACTGGCCCTGGCCCATCTCACGCCCACCCAGGTTGCGGTCTACGTAAACCTGAACCCCATGGTGGCGGCCGCCCTCGGGGCCGCGCTCCTGGCCGAAAAGCCGACCCCCGTCTTCATTGTCTGTTTCGTCGCGGTTATTGCCGGCGTCCTCCTTGTCAATTGGCCGGCGAAACCCGGCGCGAAGCCGTAACCCGGGCACTTCCCTTATTAATTCGTTTTGTTGAGTGCAAAAATTTATTGACATGATCGCGGAAGGATAGCAGAATAGAATTCTGACGCACGATCGCTTTGTGTCGAGGACGAATACTACTGCGGGGGGCTACAGTATGGGAGATATTTGCGCCGCTTTGAAGCTCGTGACGGACAGTTCTTCACAACTTTCGGCTTGGGCCCTTATGGTTATCGGCGGGTCCGTGGCTGCCATTGTCGGCACCTCTTATCGGCGTCCGGACGCCCGGTCATTGCGGCTGCCTTTTCTCTTATTTATTCCCGGATGGATATGCTTAGGTTATTCCCTGTACCTTAGCAACGGGATAATGGGAAAGTACCTGGCCTCGGTCATGGTTCACAATGAGGATATCGTGAAGGACATTGCTTCCCAGGTCAATGACATTTACGGGAGGCAGCGTGATTTCCTTCTCTGGTCTCTGGTGTTCTTCGGCGTATGGCTGTTGATCTATCTGGCCTCCTGGATATTCGTGGAGACCTTTCAAAAAGGAGACAAGAAATGAAAGAGATTGTGCCTGCATTGCTTCTGTTGCTTGCTGCAACCGGTGTCTCGGCCCACGACTGTGATTGCTTCAATTACCCCTTCCGGCCGAATCCGCCTTGCTTCGGCAAGTGTGTCGGCGACTTGGCCAAGTCGAAAGGTTCGGATCTATCGAAAGTAAAGGGCCTCGATCCCAAGGTGGCCGACGGAATCAAGTTTCTGGCCAAGGACAAATACCTTAAGGCCACGGATTTCGAGGGCATAAAAGGAAAGGGAGACCTGGATCTCACAGTATCAAAGTGGCTGGATTCTGACAAGATAGCTGCGGACCGCAAAATGAAGTTCGACAAGGACCCTATGAAGGACAAGGAGACGAAGTTCGACAAGGACTCTATGAAAGGCTCGGAGATGAAGTTCAACAAGGGCGCGGTGAAGGGCCCGGCGGGCGGAGGCGGAAAATAGACGGGGCGGTGGTTTGAAGGAAACGAGAGCCTTGTCGGGTCACGTCTTTGGAGAGTGAGGAACGGGACCGGCGCTTCAAATCCGGCGTTGAACCGTTTATGGCAGGGCTCGAAATTACTGAGGGAGATGAATCAATGGAGGCAGCGGCAGCGGCGGGTATGATCGTTACGTCGAATGAGGCACAGAGAAGAAAGTTCCTGGGGGTTGATTTCGTTTTACTCTCCCATGGCCCTGAATCAATGGTAACCAAAATGCTTTACAAGAAAGGGGACAGTCCCCCGTTGCACACGCATCCGAACGAACAGAGCGGATACGTGGTCTCCGGAAGATACAGGATCGTCATCGATGGTGTCCCTTGCGAGATAGGTCCGGGTGATTCATACTCCATCCCCCGCGACGTTGCACATGGGCTGGAAGTCATTGAACCGGGTGAAGTAGTGGACTTTTTCAGCCCTCCGAGAAAGGACTATCTATAGGCACTGTCCGCGCCAATCCATGAATGTCCTATGGACAACGTTTCCATGTTGAAATTGAGCCGGAACTGAAAGATAATAAGCCTATCGGGCCGCTCCGGATCCGATGGAGGAGTATGTTTTTATGGAGCGTTATGCTGCGGGACCTTACTTGTTAGGGATTATATGGAAATGAAGGGCTACCGGGAGACAGAGATGTGCGTGCGCTGCGAGGGGGAGTGCTGCCGGCGACAGCCCGGTCACTGCCTGCCGTCGGAGTTCGAATCAGAGCACGCGGTCAGGGCGGCGGTGACGAGCGGCATGTATACCATCGTGCTGCTCCTCGACGCGCACATAAAGGCAAGGGTAGTCCGGCCCCATTACAAAGACCCCGGGAGGATGGTGGGCTGCGTTTTCCTCCGGGAGAAGGGCTGCGAACTGCCCTTTGAGGCCCGGCCCTATGGCTGCCGCATGTTGCGGCCGCGAGAACAGGACGCCGGCCATTGCGAACCGGAAGGGATCTCCATCGTGGAGGCGGCGATGATGTGGGAGCAAAGCGGGTACCTGCCCCCGCTATGGGCATGTTCGCTGCCTGGTTGACGGCCGTGTCGGGCCATGACACATATCAAGCCGTACATCGATCGGCGTGCTCCGCAGGCGCGACAACAGGTCTGCTCCGTTCCTGAACCTGACCGTTACGTCATCTGTCTGTCTATCCACAATCTCCGAGCGGTAATTGTTGCGGGGTAGTAACGTTTTTACCTGAAGAACAAGGAAGTCCCCCTATGCACCGGGGGACTTCTTGGGACGACGACATTACGGGGTGGTGACGGGCGGCTTGTTGGTCTGGGTCACGGTAAAGGTCTTCTTGCTGCTCGTTTTCGCGTCAAGGGTTACGTTGATCTTGCCCGTTCTCGGCTTGCCGGGGTTGGCGTCCACGTTGTACGTTACCTGGTCTCCGCCTGCGCCCGAGCCCGTAATCACATGAACCCATCCGGAGTCTGCCTGCGCGGTCCAGGTGCAGTCCGCGGGACTCGTGGCGACGGTAAACAGATTGGTCTCGTGGTCGCCGTTATTGAAGGAGGCGTGGGAAGGGCTCAGGGACTTCAGGGTGCATGGTTTTCCTTTCAGGGTCGCCTCGAAGGCGGCATTACCGATAGTCACGGAGCCGTTCAGGTCCTTCGAACCGGTGTTGGCGTCCGCCTTCACTTTAAGCGTTCCCTTGCCGTTATTATAGGACAGGGTGGAGCTGGACGCATGGAGCCACGATACGTTCGGTGTCACCGTGGGGGCCGGACAGACCGGGGCCGATGCAATTATCTTGATTGTCGAGTTTCCCCCGCCGGAGTTGTAAGTCACCGGTGTGGAGGGAGTGAGAGCATAGGTGCAACTTGGGAATGCCACGTTCAGGGTCAGGAAGCTTCTTGTATACTTCGTGGTGCCCGAATAATCCAGGGTGCAGTCATAATTCATATTCATGGCCATGCGGAAGAGCCCGTTCGGCCTCTCCCCTTTTGCGTTGCCCCAACTGTTGAGGATTATCCAGTAGGGGTTTGCGGGATCGTCATCGTTGTAGCCGACAATCAATACATCATGGCCCCCGCCGCCCTTTCCGTAGGTCTTCCCGCAGTAGCTGTCGGGATTCCACACGGTTGTCTCGGGGTTGTCGTGCCAGAAATCTCTGAAGGCCGTCCAGTCCGCGGCATCGGCCAGGTCGAAGCCGAAGAGGACTGCCTTGTTCTGACCGAGGACATTTTTGATATTGCTGATGGCCGTCTCCTGTCCCACATCCTGGGTAGGCACCTGTTCGGCCGCTATGGTGGAAATGGCGATCTGCGGATTGGTGGATATGGCGCTGCACCGGACACAGGAAGAAGACCCTTCGCCGCATTTTTTGGACCCGTCCTTAAAAGACCCGTGGCTGTTACTCCATGGCACCGAATACCCTATGGTCGCGTACCACTCGGCAAACTCGTCGATCCCTCCTCCCTTGCATGCGTATTTATCCGTTTTGCACGAATTGAGGAACTGCACGGAATTGCGGTCCGGAACCCCCTCCTGCACGCTCTGGGCAACCTCCAGGACGCCTGTCGAGGCCCATGCCCAGCAGTCTCCGCAACTGCCCTGCTCTCTTTCCTTCGGAATGTATGACAGATAGCCGAGAAGGCTCAACGATGTCGCGCGGCCCTCTCTCCGGGCTGCGGACAGCTCCGAATCCATCTCTTTATCGATATACGCCGTGGGAAGTTTCCGGTAGGCCTCCTGCCGCTGCATCAAGGTATCCCAGTCGGGATGCATGACGGTGCACGGGGAAGCGCCGGCCCCCGCTATCGTGAGGTCGTCTGAACGGGCGTAGCCCGCAAACGATACGGAAAGACTGACTGCCACAAGTACGATGAAGATGGATTTCATTGGACCCTCCTCGATCTTATTGTTTGAGTTTTGCATGGGTTATCCGAGGTGGGAACTGCGCCCCCCTCCCTTATTATCGGAATCGAAGCCCGATTCTTTAGTTTCTTCTTATGGCCGCGACAAAGAGAAGACCTCTATAAGGCAAGGATAGCAAACATTGAGAAACTGCGCAACAAACCATGCAGAGTCAAGGCTAAAAATTTCGCCGCCCCCGCTCCCGCGTCAAAGTGCGCCATGACGATGATCTCATCCCATAGCCGTCCCCATCCGCAAAAAAGGCTTGACAGTCTTCAGCGTTATATATAAGAATCAATAACGGTACATCTTATGAAGCCACGACGATGCGTCTTGTTCCGTGGTTGCGGTTTTCCGAGGGAGAGAAGGCAGCCGGCCGCCCGACCTTATTCGCCCACGCGCCGGAGGCCGGGAAACAAAGCAGCAAATCACGGGAAAAAGGCGGATTTCATGCGGTCTGTTCGGGGCAGCGTCTACCCGTGGAGAAGCGGGTGGGTTGGGGTAGGATGGGACCTCGACGTGGGATCGATCCAGCAATCAACCAAATGGGGCCTCTCCTACGACCGGAACGGGCAACCCCCAAGCATTCAACCGGTATTCGTACGCCATAGGCAACCCCATCACTTATACTGATCCCACCTTGTCCGGATGGGGAAAATATCGGTCGGGGACGTGGGCGGCGCAAAGCACGCGGGGGCGGACTCCGCGACGGACGGGCATAGGAACATGGACATGGATCAATTCAACCAGGATGCGGGCAAAAGGTGGCGGCATTACCTCCGGGACTTCTTTATCACACCGTCCGAACTGGTGGAAGCGTGGCGGAATCTCAACGACCTGAAAAGACTCAACGACTTAATGTCAAGGCCGGCGTCGTGGGAGTCCGGTCCCAATTCGGATATCGACACGGGTGCCCAGGCCGCCACCAATACCTCCGCCACCGGCGCCCAGGCCACCACGGCAGACTGGTTTCCGTGGTTGGATCCGTCTTATGCCTTTACCCTGGACGGCAGGTATCCCTTTAGGAGCTGTCTTATGTTCGACTACCAGGCTTTTGGTGCGGATTATGGGGAATAAAAACAGGGATGTCGTAAACAGGACGGCGCCTGGGATCATAACATGAGAGGTAAACCTATGAGGATTGTGATGATAATACTCGTATTATGCCACGTGTTGCTGTTCGCGGCGGCAAGCGGGAGAGACGCTTGCGCTCAGAACGCCGGGAGCGGGGTGGTCTCAGTTGGCGATTCCGTATTAGTTGCTAATACTGCGGTAGGTACGCCGCTGGGGAGGATACTCCTCATCCGCAAAGGCCCGACTTGCTGCGCCCTGAAGTTCACTGAATTCTGGGCCGCTAAGACCGAAAAGGACAGGTACAAGGGCAAAGACTGGTGGAATTACGCACGGTATGAGACGTGGTATCAGGGTGACGGAACGGGAGACTTCTCAAAAAGGAACGTCGAAGTCAAGGAGGATGAGGTCCACGAGGCGCGCCATTTTGCCATAGGCCGACTTGTGCTGGGTTTTGGCGGCGATAGAGGCCAGGTCCAATGCGGGCCTATAAAGTTACTTTGGACACAAAACGGAATTGTGTGCTTTTATAGATTGGGAATGAGTACCTCCCCGGAGCGCATCAAGGAATACGGCATCGAGCTTGCCCCGACCCCCTGGAAGGACATCTCCGAGGTGGACCTGCACGACCCCCGGATCACGTGGTACGTCTATGACGACGCAAGGGAGCGGACGGACATCCCTATAGACCGGCTCTGGCCGGAGAAAAACAAAGTTCGGGAGCCGAAATAAAAGGGAGACTGAAGGCCTGCGGGTAACCGCTTTCAGACCATGACGGCAAGGAGAGCACGAGGTCCTGACCAACGGCCATATATGAGGAAGGCCTTAAGGCTCCTCCGTTGTTTGAGGCGATGAATTGCTTTGTCGCGTAGTTTACGGGGAACAAAGACAGGGATGTCGTAAACAGGACGGCGCCCGGGACCATAACATGAGAGGTAAACCTATGAGGATTGTGATGATAATACTCGTATTATGCCACGTGTTACTGTTCGCGGCGGCAAGCGGGAGAGACGCTTGCGCTCAGAACGCCGGGAGCGGGGTTGGCCCGGCCGGCGGTCCTGTATCATTTGCCCCTGCCGGTCTTGGTATGCCGCTGGGGAGGATTCTTCTCATCCGGAAAGGCCCGACTTGCTGCGTCCTGAAGTTCACTGAATTCTGGGCCGCTAAGACCGAAAAGGACAGGTGCAAGGGCAAAGACTGGTGGGACTACGCACGGTATGAGACGTGGTACCAGGGTGACGGAACAGGAGATTTTTCAAAAGGGAACGTCGAGGTCAAGGAAGATGAGGTGCGGCATGCGCGTCATTTTGCCATAGGCCGACTTGTGTTGGGTTTTGGCGGCGACAGAGGCGAACTTCAGTGCGGCCCCATAAGGCTGGCCTGTGGTCCGAACGGCGGCGTACATTTCTTCATGCTCGGAATGAGTACCTCCCCGGAGCGCATCAAGGAATACGGCATCGAGCTTGCCCCGACCCCCTGGAAGGACATCTCCGAGGTGGACCTGCGCGATCCCCGGATCACGTGGTAACGTCTATGACGACGCAAGGGAGCGGACGGACATCCCTGTAGACCGTCTCTGGCCGGAGAAAAACAAAGCGCGGGAGCCGTAATTTTTTGTCCCACCCATTCCGGAAGGCGACAAATGCAGTCGCCCATATGTTGTGGCCCGCAACCGGTAATTCTTTACTCTCCTTGCCATTTCTCCTTGAAAACAAACCTGATTTAGAGGACAATGGACTTAGAGACGGGGAGTCAACGGAATACGTCCCTTACAGGGTCGGAATCGATTTGAGGTGGCAATCATGAAGAAGATTTTCGGTCTGGTCGTTGCTTTCATATTTGTTGCCGCAGTTGCCGGGGCTACACTCCCCACGCGGGAGCGGTTCAATGTCAATCGTGCGGCCATGATGTCCGCCGCCGGATTATCCCTTTCCGCGGACGGCGTTCTGAGACTTCAGAATATCCTTGCGGGAAGAGTGGAGCAGGACCGGGTTGGTTTTGATTCCCCTTTCTTTCTCAAGCCCGCTTTAAGCCCTGATTTGCTGCGCAACGACGCAGGCCGGGTGAAAAAGTTTCTGGACATAGTCAACGACAGAAAACTAGTGGAAGGCTTTCTCACGGGAGGCGGCCGCTTTGTGAAGGGAAGCAGGTCATTCCGTGTCGTATACTCCCTCGAAGAGTCCGTCCCTGAAAGGACTGATGGAAAGACCGGTTTGATTCCGGACAGGAGATATTATCTCAAGGTCATGACAATAAGGTCCGGGGAATCATCGGGTTCCGTAAAAGGAACAAGTGAGTTCCGCTTCGATATCGAAGCCGCGCAGTCCGGGGACGCGGCGACAATATCAAACCTCCTGAAGAAGGGCCTCAACGTCAATGCAAAGGATGATCAGGATGGCAGGACGCTCCTGATGCATGCAGCCTGGTTTGAACATATGGACGTTATGGGCATTCTCATCGACAAGGGCGCCGATGTGAACGCAAGAAGCAAGAACGGCGCGACGGCGCTCATCCTCGCGGCCGATAAAGGCAATGCTGAAATCGTGAAGTTCCTCATCGATAGGGGGGCGGACATCAACGCAAAGGACGGCAATGGAACAGCGCTCATGTCGGCGGCCGATAAGGGTAATGCTGAATTTGTGCGCTTTCTCATGGAAAAAGGGGCGGATGTCAATGCAAGGACCGGCAAGGGCACGGCGCTCATCCTCGCGGCCGATAAAGGCAATACTGAAATCGTGAATTTTCTCCTCGACAGGGGCGCTGATGTCAACGGGAAGGACTCTCTCGGGTATACCGCATTGATGAAGGCGGCCGGCAGAGGCCACGCGAACATCACGCGCCTTTTGCTCGACAAAGGGGCGGATGTCAACACCGGCACGAATGACGGCTATGGGGCGTTAACCTATGCGGCCGGTTCCGGCCACACGGATATCGTAAGGGCTCTCATCGACAAAGGGGCGGATGTAAACGCGAAGAGTTCCATTGGTTATACCGCCCTGATGAGCGCCGCCACTTCCGGCCGCGTGAATGTCGTAAAAGTCCTGATCGACAAAGGCGCTGATGTCAACGCGAAGAGTTCCAGCGGCGATACGGCGTTGATCAGGGCGTCCAGGTATGGTCATCCTGATGTCGCCGATATACTGAGAGGCGCGGGAGCCAGGTAGGCGGCATGCGGCGCTGCGACCGGCAGGCCATGACAGTACCTGCTACTTCTTCTGATTCACCGTGAACGTCTTCTTCACCGTCGGCTTCAGAGCGACAGCCACATTGATCTTGCCTGTTCTGTTCTTTCCCTCGGCGGGAGATACGGAATATCCGACCTGACCGGTACCGGTCCCCGGCGTTCCCGACGTTATCGCGATCCATTGAGTGGAGGCCTGGTTCATCACCTCCGCGGTCCATCCGCAATCCGAAGGGGTTGCGGTAACGGTGAACGTGCCGGAACCTCCCGCGTTCTGGAAGGTTTTCGTGGAGGAGGGGCTTAAAGACCCGAGCTTGCACGTTGCTCCCTTCTCGGTGGCCCTGACGCTATCGCTGCTGCTTATGGACACCGTTGCCGACCTGTCGGCCGAAGAGCCTGAATTGGCGGTTGCCTTCAAGGTAACAGTCCCGCTATTTCTGCTGATCGTCGCTCTGGTGGACGTGAGCCACGTTTGACCTGACGCGGGCGTCACCGTAGGGACCGCACAGGACGGGGCACCCGAGGCAGTTATCTTTACAGTCGCGCTCCCCCCGCTGCTGTTGAAGGTCAGGTTTCTTGACGAGGTGACCGCATAGGAGCAGGCGGCGAAGGTCGCAGTTACCGATTTGGCTCCGTCCATGGTCACTCTGCAGGTTTTTGTCCCGGTGCAGCCGGACCCGCTCCACCCCATGAAGCCGCTGTCCGGAGACGCGGTGGCCGTAAGGGTCACCCTGGCGCCCTGTACGAAATCGTGGGAGCAGGTGGCCCCGCAGTTGATGCCGGCAGGGGAACTCGTCACCGTGCCGGTCCCGTTGCCGTCCCGGGTGACGGAAAGGGTCGGGGACTGGGCGTCCGACTGGGTTATGACGAAGACCGTCTTCCCCACCCGGATCCGGGCGGTGCGCCGGCCGCTGCCGGTAAAGGGATCCACCGCGTAGGTTACCGATCCGTTCCCTGTCGCGCTCCCGCCGGATGAAATCCTCGTCCACAGGTCATCCGTGGCCGCGGACCAGTTGCAGTCCGGCGACGAGGCAGTGACGCTGATTGTCCCCGACCCGCCTGACGGGCCGAATGTCCCTGCCGATGGAGACAGGGTATAGGAGCAAGGCGCGGACGCCGAATAGGCGCCCGGCGGTCCCGGCAGGGTCCTCGTGTGGCCGTCGCGATCGACAGGCACCGCGTTACTCAAGTTCCCCGCAGGCACCTCGGGCGATAGCGGCGCGTCGGCCCAGGTGAAGTCGGGAATCGAATAGGTGGGGCTCGTGAAGACGTTACTTCCCGCCGAGGGGTGGAAATCTCCATGGGCGGGGTCCACCAGTTGGGGCAATACCATGTTGATCGCATTATCCGCCCGGAGTTGGGTCGCGTTGCAGGCCGGGTTCGCGGGCTGACAACCCTGATCGGGTTCTTCGATGCCGAGAGGAAGGTCCGCGGGACCGTTCCAGATCATGTTGCCCCTTATGGAAAGGTCGTCGTCCGCAAGGGACGGGTCCGGGATGTTCAGGAACCCTGAAGGGGCCGGGGTAATAGGCCCCCGGACGCTGAAGTGGCTGTACTCTGTTCGGGTGGCGGCCGGATTATAGAAAAGGTTGTTGAAAAAATAGACGTTCCTGTTCGGCAACGCGGTTACGGAGTCGGTCAGGATAACAGGTCCGAAACCGCCCGTCGCGGCGTAGGCCTCGCATTGCGGAACGGGGTCCGGCAGCTCATCCGTGGCGGTGCAGTTGCGGTCTCCCTGCCACGCGTTGATCAGGCTGTATCCGTTATCCGTGGAGATGCCGACCCGGTAGAGGGTATTATATGCGAAAAGCGTATTATATCCTCCCGCCGCCATCATGCCCACGCCGGGAATATCGTGGAGCACGTTGTTTACGAACTTGATATCGTACGTATCGTAATGGAGCCAGGGCGATGTCATCATGGCGAAATTTGCCGCTTCGCCCGCCTCGAAACCAAGGGCGCAGTCTCTTAACTCGTTGTCCTGAATGAGGAGATAGGATGTCCCGCCTTTTATATACATGCACCACTGTCCCGCGGTATGAAGACGGTTGCCCAGGAAGTGGCCGTATTGAACGACCATGTAGTCCACGCTGGTATGCCACGCCCCGCCGATGGTGCAGTCTTCCACGTAGAGATGCCGGGTCTGATTCACCTTGAGGACTTCCTGGAGGTTGTTGCACGAATCGTTGGGGCAATCCGGCCCTGCCACGGACAGCCTGCGCAGGAGCACGTGGTCGCCCGCCTCCAGGTGCAGGAGGTTGTTGCCCGGATAGTTTGTGGGCAACGACCCTCCGCCCACGAGGTTCAGGTCTATAAGGTAGAGATAATGAACGTTCTTGAGATTGAAACCGCCCCGTATCGTTACCGTGTCCGGTCCTTCGGAGGCCCTCATGATGAGGGGAGATTCGCGGGTGCCGATCCTGTCCGAGAAATAGTTGATGCAATTTTCGTTTTCAGGACCCGGCTCGCAGCGATAGGTGCCGGGCATCATATTGATCCTGTAACCGGTGGCGGAGAGTGTCCCGGGAACCTGATTCCATGCGGCGGTGATCGTCTTCAGGGCCTCGTCGGGCCGGGCACCCGAATTCCCATCGTTCCCGTTCACCGGATCGACGTAAATCTCGGTGACGGCGGGAGACCCTATGTCATAGGGCGTTGCGCCGAAGGGTGCGCCTGCGGGCAGGAACAGGGAAAGGAGAAGGACAAAAAAGACCCTATGGTTTTTCATGGTATCCCCCCAAAGGATGTGTGTTCGCATCCGGACAGGAACGGCCTGCCCCAAGGATCATATTCTACCGCCCGGCGCCCGGCGCGTCAAGTTGAGATGCGTGCGAACTCACCCTCGAATTTGACAAGATATGCACCAAAGAGTTAGAAAAGGAGGGCAGGCGGCGATATATTCCAGGGCCGGTGCGGACGAAAAATTTGACATCCGGGGCGGGGAGATGAAATACGATTTCGACGAGGTTATCGAGCGACGGGGCACGGGCAGCATCAAATGGGAAAGGTATGGCGACGATGTTATTCCCCTGTGGGTGGCGGATATGGATTTTGTTTCTCCCGAACCCATCGTGAAAGCCCTCCATGAACGGGCGGACCATCGTATCTTCGGGTATACCATGGCGGGAAAGGAACTCATAGGGGTTATCCGGGAACGGCTCGAAAGGCTTTATGGGTGGAACGTCCTTGAAGATGAGATCCTTTTCGTGCCCGGCGTGGTAACGGCCCTTAACCTCGCCTTTCAACTTTTTGCGGGTCCCGGGGACGGCGTGCTGGTTCAGCCGCCCGTCTATTCGCATTTCATTACCGACCCCGTAGCCCGCGGCCGCACCCTGGTTGACCCTCCGTTGGTGAAAAAGGGGGACACCTACGAAATCGACTTCGACGCCTTTGAGAAGGCGATCACGGACCGGACAAGGCTCTTCGTGCTCTGCAATCCCCACAACCCCGTGGGCCGCGTGTTCCGGAAGGACGAACTGGAGCGGCTTGCCCGTATCTGCCTGAGCCGCAATGTGCTCATCTGCGCCGACGAGATTCATTGCGACCTTGTCTACCCCGGTCACCGGCATATACCCATGGCGAGCCTCGGCGGCGAGGCGGCGGACCGGACCATTACCCTCATGTCGCCGAGCAAGACCTTCAACCTCGCGGGCCTTGGATGTTCCTTCGCAATCATCAAAAACCCTCTCCTCAGGGAAACCTGGATAAGGGGCGGCGCGGGGCTCATCCCCTTCGTAAACGTCATGGGCCTGACCGCGGCCCTGGCGGGTCTCAGGGACGGACAGGACTGGCTCGACCAGTGCCTCCGCTACCTGAAGGGCAACAGGGACTTTCTCGCGGAATATGTGCGTGACAGGCTTCCTTCCCTCACCATGACCCGCGTCGAGGGGACGTACCTCGCTTGGCTTGACTGCAGACAATCGGGGATCAAAGGGAACCCTTTCCATTTCTTTCTTAAGGAGAGCAAGGTGGCCCTCAACAACGGGGCCGAGTGCGGAAAGGGCGGAGAAGGGTTCGTGCGGCTCAACTTCGCATGCCCGAGAAAGACGCTGGCCGACGGCCTCGAGCGAATGACAGGCGCTTTAAGAAAGTTATAGACGTTGAACGGCACGATCCACTGCCCCGGCAAAACCTGTTGACACGAATCCTGCGTACCATATAAAACGTGATTCCATTACTCCCCGGTGGGCTGTTTCTTTCTATCGGACCCCATAAAGTATTTTTTTTCGATGCCGATAACTGTGTATCGGTCTTCCTCCCCGGACGAGGGAATAACCGCGGGAATCGCGCGAAAGACCCGGACTGCAAAAGGCCGGAACATGGAGGACTGAATATACATGAGGTGACGTGGATGAGTATTGCAGGGGGATTGTCTTTGTTGAGACATGAAGGGGAAATGACATGTTCGTAATCATCGGTTCCGTAGTGGTCGTTGTGGCGGTCCTTGGCGGGTTTGCCCTGGAAGGAGGGCCTTTTCTCGTACTTATGCAATTCGCCGAATTTTTGATCATAGGAGGCTCCGCCCTGGGGGCGCTCCTGATCTCGGCGCCCACAAACGTATTGATGAAGATTGTCGCGAGGATCATGGCGGCCCTCAAGGGCTCCACGGTGAGCAAGCAGACGTACCTCGACATCCTGAAGCTCATGTTCGAGGTCTTCCAGGTGAGCCGAAAAGACGGCCTCATTGCCCTGGAGTCGCACATCGAGAACCCGGAGCAGAGCGCGATCTTCAGCCAGTACCCGAAGTTCCTGGCCCAGCATCACCTCCTTTATTTTATGTGCGACACCTTCCGTCTCGTGGTCCTGGGCGGAGTGCCGGCTCATGATATGGAGGCCCTCATGGACGGCGATATTGAGACGCACCACCAGGAAGGCACGAAGCCGGGCATGATCCTTCAGAAGATAGGAGATTCCATGCCGGGCCTCGGTATCGTGGCCGCCGTCCTCGGTATCGTGATCACCATGCAGGCGATCAACGGGCCGCCGGAGGAAATAGGCCACAAGGTGGCGGCGGCGCTTGTAGGTACCTTCCTCGGCATCTTCATTTCCTACGGGTTCCTTCAGCCCCTTGCCACCAACATCGACCTTGCGAACGACGAGGAGTCGAAGGTCTTCGAAGCGGTGAAGGCGGGCATGATCGCCTTTGCGAAGGGTTTCAACCCCATCGTGTCGGTGGAGTTCGCGAGGCGGGCGATTCCCGGTGAGTACAGACCCTTGTTTCAGGACATGGAAGATTATGTAAAGGGCAAAAAGTAATGGACGAAGAGCACAACACCCCTGTCAGGATTATAATAAAGAAGAAGAAGGGGCACGGAGGCGGACACCATGGAGGCGCGTGGAAGGTCGCCTACGCCGATTTCGTCACCGCCATGATGGCCCTCTTTATCGTGCTCTGGATCGTAGGTCAGAGCACTGCGGTGAAGAACGCGATTGCCGCCTATTTCAAGGACCCCGGCGTGTTCACGAGCGGCCGCACGGGAGGCGTCCTTCCCGATGCGCAGAAAACCACACCCATGCCTCCGCCCCCCGCGCCTTTTGACGGCCCTGCGGCGGAGATGGAGAAACTGAAGGCGGAAGCGGCACAGATAGAGAAGGCGATCTCCGGCCAGACGGAGTTCAAGAAGTTCATCGACAAGATCCACCTTACCGTTACGGACGAGGGCTTGAGGATCGATCTGGTGGAGGCGTCGGAGGGCCTTTTCTTTGACATAGGCAAGGCGCACATCAAGCCGGAGACGGTGAAGCTCCTCAAGATCATCGCCGCCCATGTCGGGAAGCTTCCCAACGACGTGATCGTGGAGGGGTATACCGATGCGAGGCCTTACGTCTCCACGGGATACTCGAACTGGGATTTGAGTACGGACCGGGCGAACAGCGCGAGAAAGGTATTGGACGAAGGGGGACTTCGGAAGAACCAGGTAATCCAGGTAAGGGGTTTTGCGGACAGAAAACTGAGGATGCCCGACAAACCCATGGATTTTACGAACAGACGGGTAAGCATTCTTGTAGCCGCGAAACAGGCTGCCGAACCCCGACAGGGAACAGGGCAGGGGTCCTCAGGGACAAAGGCGTCCCCCCAGCCCGCAGGTGAGGTCAAGAAATGAACGATCAGGACAGGCAGTACAGCATACTCGCGGTCGATGACGACCCCGACGCCCTGAGGACTATCGTCGCCATCCTGAAAATGGACGCGACCTATGACGTCCATCAGGCCGGTAGTGCGATGGAAGCGGTCCGTGTTTTCCGCGAGGGCAGCCCGGACCTTGTGGTCTGCGGTTTTCGCGGCCTTCCGGACTGCATAGGGTTGATGCAGCGTATCAAGGAGACGCCGGGGCCCGTGCTCCCCGCCTTTCTCATCATCTACGAAAGGACTCAGTTTCCCGACTTCGCCAAGGGCCACGAGAACGGAGCGGACGATTACATAGAGAGGCTTCTCCTCAAGAAGGTCCTCCTTCTCAAGATCCGGAACCTCCTCCGGACGAGGGCCCTCAAGGAAGAGTTGAAAGAGGAAAAAAAGAGGCTCGAAATCGCGAACGAGCAACTCGAAAGAAACTTCAAGGAACTGACCGCCATTCTTCTCAATATACTCGAAGTGCGCATGCCCGGTGCGAGCGACAGGGCGGAGACCGCGAAGAACGCCGCGGAATTCGTGGTCCACAAGCTCGGACTGGAAAAGGAAGAACGGAAGAATATCATCTTTGCCGCCCTCCTCCATGAGATGGGCAAGGTGGGGCTTCCCGACGAGGTGGCCGCCAAGCGGTACAATACGGTCCCGCCGGCATTGCTTCCCCTCTTTCAGCAATATGCCACGGTGGGATCCATGATCATATCGACGGTAACGGGGTTCAAGGAGTCTGCCGAAGCAGTGTACCACCAACTCGAGAATTACGACGGCACCGGCTTCCCCGATGGACTCATCGGGGACCAGATACCTTTGGCAGCGAGGGTCTTGAGGGCCATTCTCTTTGCCGAGGACCTCCTTGGCCAGGGCCGTTCCTACGAGGACGCCATCGACGGGGTGAGATACGCCATGCACACCGCCCTTGATCCCAGGGTTGCAAATCCGCTCATAGAGTTCCTCTACGAGCATGCCAAATCAGGGGACAACAGGAGACTGAAGCTCTCCGTGGAAGCCCTTGAACCGGGCATGGTGGTCGCGGAGGACGTCTACGCGTCGAGCGGGATAAAGCTGATCCCCAAGGGCGTGAAGCTTCAGGAGAGGATGCTCTCCCTTCTCATCGAGCGGAACAAGACGGACCCCATAGTAGGAGGCGTCTACATCGCCGTGGCAAAGTGACCGCCCCCGGACGCGCCTTACGCGACTCTCTTCCGTGAGGGTCTACAGGTAAAATTCGGGTTCTTTCCGTTGACGGCACATGACGCCGAGTCTTTGAGCGAGTTCAATAAGGCGGGGGTCATTGAGGGCCCTTGCCCCGTAAGGACAATGCTTCACGCAGGCGCAGCAGAGGACGCATTTGTCCCTGTCGGTTACCCAGGTTTTGCCGTCGAGCCGGATCGCGGTGACGGGGCAGACCTCCACGCAGGCCCCGCAATTCAGGCAGTCCGATTCACCCGTTTCCGGAGAGGTTCTGAAGGAGGGACCCCTGTCCCGGTAGGGGAAGTTTCCCGGCACCTCAAGGAGGGCAGGGGCCATGAATGGTCCGGCCTCGTCCATCTTCTTCTTTACCATTGTCCCGAAGGCCCAGGCCTGGTCGAGGTCCCCTATGTCCGGTCTGCCTTCGGCTATGGGGTTGTCCTTTGTGGAGAAGGAATGCTCGCCTATGAAGGCAGCCCCGGCAATGGGCGTGAACCCGGCTTCTTGAGCGATGTTCCTCAGTTCGAGGAGGGCGTCCTCGTACTCCCTGTTTCCGTACACCACGACAATGACCGCGGGAGTACCCTTCGCCCTGATCCGTTGCAGCTTAAGGACTGCAGGCAAGGCCACTCGTCCCGTGTACACAGGGACTCCAATGACTGTCAGGTCGCCGGGGTTCTCCGTTCCGGTTCCCGGAGCGGCCAGATCGATCCCGGTGACGGGCCCAAGATCAAGCCCTTCCGCGATTGCCTCAAGGACCTTCCTCGTTGTTCCGGTCGGTGAGAAATAGAGTAGTGTCACTGCCATAGATAGGTATCTTCCTGTCGCGTCTTTCATTATATACCGTTTTTCCGCGGCATTCCACCCTATATCCAGGCCCTGTCCGTGTTTCGAGGGGAGACGTGGAGAGAGGAGGATCATCAATGCTTGCGGTCCCCGTCCCTGATACCCTATAATGGAGGGGGTATGGAGAGATGAAAGACGAATATCTTGCCACGGGCTTTGCGGACGTGGACGGGCGGGACGACGCCGCCCCCTACGCACGCTGCCTCGACCTCCTTGATTCCCTGCCCTATTACCGGGACTGCAAGGAGCGAAGTTACGAGCTTCTTAAGCTTGGTCCCGGCGAGCACGTGCTGGAAGTGGGCTCAGGGCTTGGTGATGACGCGGTGCGCATGGCCCGGAGGGTCGCGCCGGGGGGCATGGTGGTCGGGGTGGACCCGAGCGCACGAATGGTCGAGGGGGCGCGGGAACGGGCCCCGGGGGACCTGTCCGTCGCATTCTGTCGCGCCGATGCCCGGGATCTCCCTTTTCGGGACGGACGGTTTACCCGGGCGAGGGTCGACAGGACCCTCCAGCATATCAGGGACCCGGAAGAGACCCTCCGCGAGATGGCGAGGGTCGTCGCGCCCGGAGGGATCCTCGTCGCCTACGACAACGACTGGGGGACGTTTGCGGTGAGCGGGAGAAGCGTGGAGATCACCGCGATTGTGGAGACCCTCTGGAAAGATTCCTTTACCAGCCCGCGGATAGGCAGGTTCCTCACGGGGTATTTTGCCCGGGTGGGGCTTGGAAGCATTGCGGCGTATCCGTCGGTTTCGGTCATCACCGACCTGGATCTCGCGGACCGGGTCTACAACCTTCGGCAGACGGTGAAACACGCAGTGGAGGCGAGGCTCATCACGCCCGTTGCCGGGACCGGATGGCTCTCGGAATTGGAAGCAGAAAGCCGGGAAGGCCGTTTCTTCTGCACCCTCACCGCCTTCACCGTGGTGGGCACGAAACCGGCGCGATGAGGCCCCGCCCCTTCCTGTTCCGGCCGGTCGAGATTGACTCTTTGTACCGGTTGTAGTATACATAGGGACGGGTGAAAAGGCCCGATGAGATCAGGAGGAGGAACTTTCCCGATAATGGATGTAGTCAAGGCTTTCATCAATTTCTTCATGCATATAGACGTGCATCTGAGCACGGTGATCGCCGCGTACGGCGTATGGACCTACCTGATCCTCTTTCTCGTGATTTTCTGCGAGACCGGGCTTGTGGTGACCCCTCTTTTGCCGGGGGACTCCCTTCTCTTCGCTGCCGGGGCTTTTGCGGCCAAGGGCGCCCTCGATGTGGCGTGGCTCTTCGCGCTCCTCTCCGTTGCCGCGGTTCTCGGGGATACGGCGAATTACTGGCTCGGGTGCTGCGTGGGCCCGAAGGTTTTCAGTGGGGAACGTATCCGGTTCCTGAACCGGGAGTACCTGGAGCGGACCCACAATTTTTACGAAAGATACGGGGGCAAAACCATCGTCATCGCCCGGTTTGTGCCCATCATCCGGACCTTCGCGCCTTTTGTCGCGGGCATAGGGAGCATGACCTACTGGCGTTTCATCAGCTATAACATCGTGGGGGGCGTGGCCTGGATCGCGGTCTGTCTCTTTGCGGGTTTCTTCTTCGGCAACCTGAGGGTGGTGAAGGAGAACTTCTCCCTCGTGATCTTTGCCATAATATTCATCTCCATCTTGCCCGGCATCATCGAGTTTCTGCGCCAGCGGTTCAAAGCATCCCAGGCATTATGAGATTTTCCGTCGAAGGGGCACGGGTCCTTGTACCCGCCCTCCTTCTTGCGAGCCTGATTTTGATGGTGTTTCCCCTCGCAGGCAGGCGCGCCTCCGGTTCCCCGTCGCCCACAGTGGTCTTCTATGAAAACGGCCGTCCGGGACCGTGCTCGTTTAAAGTGGAGGTTGCATCCACACCGGAGGAACAGACCCGCGGTCTCATGTTTGTGAAACATCTCGACCCGGAACGGGGTATGCTCTTTGTGTTCGGGAAGGACGAGATGCGCTCCTTCTGGATGCGGAATACCCTCATCCCCCTCGATATGATCTTCATTACCTCCGCCCGCAAGGTCGTCCATGTCCACCACGGCGCAATCCCCTTGGACGAGACGCCCATAAGCTCGCGGGCCGGGGCCCGGTACGTTCTGGAAGTGAATGGGGGCAAGGCGGACATGTGCCGCATCAAAACAGGCACGAAGGTAAAGTTTACTAATCTCTCACCGTAAAGGATACCTCGTCGAGGACGGTCATGGCCTCGTCCACGAGTTTCAGGGTGTGGGTACCCGCAGTGGGACTCCACGGGCAGAGGTCGCCCCTGCCGATAACCTCGTTGTCTACCATCCATGCAACCTTTCTGGCCGGCGCCGTCGCCTCGAAGAAGACCTTTTGCCGGGGCAGGGGTATGTCGGGGTCGAGGGCGATTACGAGGTTTCCCGGCGGATAGAGGATTTTCGTCCGCGCCCGTGAAGGTGTCGCGGTCCTGACTTGTTGGGGCTCCGTGCCTTTGATAAACCACTCTTCCCGCCCTGTCCCGTCGCGTCCCCCCGTAGGGGCCGCGACCGCGACTCCCCCGGGGACCTCCGGCGGCCTGGAAGGGGTTGACCGGTGGAGATAATTCATGATTTCATGCCACAGGGGCGCCGCGCCGGAAACGCCGGAGACGTTCCACATGGAGCTGCCCGAGAAGTTGCCGATCCAGACGCCCACCGTATAATCCCGGGAATACCCCAGGCACCAGTTATCCCGCATGTCCTTGCTCGTCCCTGTCTTCGCCGCGGCCCAGAACCGGGTGGCGAGGGGGTTTTCGTAGCCGAAGGTGAGGCTTCTCGCTTCCCTGTCCGAAAGTATGTCCGATACGATAAATGCGGATTCCCTTGAGAACACCCTCCCGCCTTTGCCATGGGCCTTCCGGGGAAGGAGCGTGAGGTCGCCCCTGATCCCGCCGTTGGCCAGGGTCCTGTAGGCGTTCGTCAGTTCGTAGAGGCTCACGTCAAGGGTCCCCAGGGCCAGGGAGAAGCTGTAATACTCCCCGTCTCTCAGGCCGGAAAACCCGAGGTCCCGAAGCTTGGTCACGAACTCCTCGGCCCCCGTAAGCATGAGGGCCCTCACTGCGGGAACGTTGAGGGAAGACGCGAGGGCGGTCCGGGCGGCCACGGGCCCCTTGAAAGAATGGTCGTAGTTTTCCGGCTTGTAGATGCCCCGTTCCGTCGGTATCTCGAGGGATGAATCGTCGATGAGGGATGCGGCGGTGAGCGTGTGGGCGTCGAAGGCGAGGGCGTAGAGGAAGGGCTTGAGGGTCGAGCCCGCCTGCCGTTTCGCCCGGATGCCGTCGACCCAGAAGGCCGAGGACTGGGCGCCCCCGTTGCCCACGTAAGCCCGTATTTCCCCGGTCCTGTTTTCGACCACGAGTATGGCCCCGTCCGTCACGTTTTCGCGCTTAAGCGCTCCCAGTTGGGCCCGGAGGAGCCCGGCGGCAAAGGCCTGGAGATCGCCGTCCAGGGTGCACCGGGCCTCCTTGCGGTTTTCGTTCAGGAGGTAAAAGGCTGCATGGGGCGCGAGGGCCACATGGGCTTTGAGGGCGTAAGGTTTAAGGAGTGTCTCCCTGAGACGGGCGGCGAGATCTGCCTTGCCTATGCCGGTCTTGAGGGTGCCGTCGAGGGCGGCCGCCCTCTCTGTGACCTTCTCCACCGGGGCGTTGGGTGAACGGATAAGGACGGCGAGTATGAGGGATTCGAGGCAATCGAGGCCGCTCGGCTCCTTGCCGAAAAGACCCCTCGATGCCGCCGCGATGCCCCTCAACTCCCCCCGGAAGCCGACGAGGTTGAGGTAGGCCTCCAAGATCTCGCGCTTCGACCAGCGTCCCTCGATGGCGGCGGCGGCCCTGATCTGACGCGCCTTCTCGCGCCAACTCCTGCGTCCCGACCGCGCGGCGAGCTTCCTGTCGATCACGGAGGCAAGCTGCATGGTGATGGTGCTCGCGCCCCTCTTTTCGCGAAAAAAGGCGTTGCCCAGGACTGCGGAGAAAAAGGCAAGGGTGTCAACGCCCTGATGGGCAAAGAACCTCCTGTCCTCGGACCTCACGACTGCGGTCACGAGGACGGGCGAAACGTCAACGAGGGGGACCCAGTCGAGGCTCCTTCCCTTGAGGTCAACGCGCATCTCATGGATGACCACCCCGTTCCTGTCCCTCAGGATGGCGTCGGATGCGCGATATGCCTCCTTCACCTCAGGGAAGGAAGGAATCCTTACGGGTCCCGGCGCAAGATAGATGAGACCCGTGACAACGGCCGCGGCAGCCAGAAAGATAAGGCCGCCGCCTCCAATGAAGAAGAGGCGTCTTCTATTTGATCTCAAAGGTCCCATTCGGCAGTTCTCCGAACATTTCCGGCGCGTAAAGCGCCTCTATCCGGGTCGGGGGCACGAGGAACGCGCCCGGGTTGTTGAGCCGCATGGTGTATTCGATGGTCCATTTCCCCTTGGGCACATATTCATAGTAGGCTCTGAACGCTTCGAAGGAGCGCTCTTCGTGGACGGGCCGCACCCAGCCTTTCTGCTTCTCCCCCGAGGTGAGTATGGCGGAGTCCCTGCCGAGACCGCTTCCCAGGATGGCGGCGCCCGCGGGAATGGGGTCCGAAAGGGCAACCCATGTCATGTCCGACCGCGCTTCGCCTTCGATTTTCACCCGTACCACATCACCCACGCTCCATCCGCCCCCCTCCTTCCGGGTTACGGGGGTCATGCTTTTCCTGATGATGTAACCGCCGGAAAAGGCCTTTGTCCGCAAAACGGCGGCAAGGCTCTCCACCGTGACCCAGGGTTTCCCTGTTCCCTCATGGGTAAGGCTGAGGGCCCCCGCGCCTTTCGGCCACCCGAAAGAGATGGCGCCTCCTGCCTGGTGGTCGTCCCATTTGAATGTCTTTTTATCCCCCGAAAGGCCGACGGCCGTGGTGCCCGATACTGAGGCGGCCTCGAAGGCGGCGCCGAATTTCCTGAGGGCGAGCCTGCCCCACGCGTTGGCGACCGTGGTGTCCCACCGGCCCCGTTGCTGCCTGCCCATGGCCCCCTTCATGATGCGGGGTACGTCTTCGCGCCACGAGGGATTCCCGAGAAGGGTGAGGACGGTCCTCACGCTGTTCACATCACCCCCGGTCATGAGCCACCAGAGGTTGTCCGTCTTTTCCGTGGAGAATCCCATAACCGTGCCCTGGAAATTGAGGCGGGACCGCAAGGACTCCTCCGCGGCGCGGAGTTTCTTCTCCCGGTCAGGCACGGTCTTTACCTTTGTGAGTATCTGTATCCAATCCAGCACGGCGGACGTGGGCCACAGGTTCGGATCGATTGTGATGGACCCGAGAAGCTTCGGTTCCGCCTTGCCCCTTGCTGCGAGGGCCGCGAGGGCCGCGAGTTTCCGTATGGTGAGGTCGGCGGTGGGAAGGGGCTGGGGCCGCGAGAGCTTCCCTTGGACAAACGCGGTGAGCCCTTCCTCCATGCGGGTTGCCCTGCCGTCCGGTATCTCCCATCCCGCCTCGGCCGCCACGCTGAGCACGTAGGCGGTCAATACTTCGCTCCCCGAGGTCTGCTGGGGAAAATACCTCAGAAGCCCGTCGTTATCGAGATACGAGGGAATGCGGGCCATGACCGCGGCCCACATCGCCTTGTCCTCCAGGGCGATTGTCCGCGACACCTGCTGTTCGAGGCAGGTGAAGGGGTAGGCGCTCATATACTCCGTGATGCCGCTTACGCTGCCCGAGAGCTTTGGCCGGAGCGTCACCCTTACGCCTCCTTTCCCGGCTACCGCCCCCTTGGGCGCCTCCACGCCGAGGGAGAGTTTCCCGTCAAGCTGGGCAAGGGTCGCCTGCATGATCCTGACAGGGGCGTAGGGGGCGACTTTCTGGGTCACTTTCAAGGCATCCCGCTCACTCCCGCCTTTTGCCGTTGCCCTTACGTCCCAGGTAAGGCTCCCGGCGTCCGTGGGGACCGTTACGTCCCAGCCGATCTCCTTTGCCTCTCCCGGGGCGATCTCTTCGGTGAGGGCGGTGAGGGCGGTCTTCCTCTTCCCTGTGTCAAAGGCCGCGTCTATCTCCACGGCAAGGGATGCGTGCGTCGTGTTCCTCACGAGGAACCCGGCCCTGAACCGGTCGCCGGCGCGCACCAGTGCGGGCAGCCCCGAGGTAAGCATGAGGTCCTGGGTCGTTTGGATTCCCGCCTGACCCGTGCCGAACAGGTCTTTTCCTGCTGTAGCCACCGCGGCGATGGTGAAGCCCGTAAGGGAGTCGGACAGGGGTATGACCACCGACGCCTCCCCAAATTCGTCGAGGGGCACTGCCCCGTTCCAGAAGAGGAGGGTATCGAAAAGCTCCCTGGTGGTTTGTCTGCCTCCTCCGCCTCCCCCGGGCACGGCCTTGAGGCCGAAGTGACGTTTGCCCACCACCTGCATCTGGGCGGTGGCGGTACGCACCCCGTATCCGCGCTTCTGCATCATCTTTTCGAGAAGGGACCAACTCCGGTTCGGCATAAGTTCGAGAAGCCCTTCATCCACCGCGGCGACGGCCACCTCCGCGCCATGGGGCAGGGGTTTGCCGCTCACAGTCACTACCTTGATCTTTACCATTGCCTTGTCGCGGACCCGGTAGACCTTCTTCTCCGGTGATACGGTTACCTTGAGTTCATGGGCGGCCCAGCCTACGGAAATGCCCGTGATCCCGAGCTTATAGGACGGCCTGCCGAGATCGACAAGGGCCGTGGGTTTCTTGTCCGTTACCCTCCCCCTGAGACAGAGGGCGGAAACGAAGACATTCGGCGCGTAGGACCCCTTGACGGGCAGGGTGATGACGGGGTTCTTTCCTGTAAGGCGTTTTACCTCCGCTTCGAGCACCCCTTCACGCTCCACGGTAACGAGGACCGTGGCCTCCCTCATGGGCATTCTCACCTGGAACGAGGCGGTTTCACCCGGCTCGTACCGCTTCTTTTCGGGTATGACGTCGATCCGGTCACTCGCGCCCTGGTCGAACCACCACTCGTCCTTACCCGGCACCCAGACCGTGTCGTGGGTCACCGACGGGTTACCCGCGGAGTCAACAGCCTTTGCCTCCACGATCACGCTCCCCGATACGGGGGACTTCACCTCGCACCGCACGACGCCTTCCTTATCGGCCACGCCTTCACACGCGGGACCGATGCGTTTCACCTCTTTCACCCCCTGGTACGAGTAGAACCCGCCTACGAGCCGCGTCCTGTGGGAGTAATGGGTTTCTCTCAGGAGATCCGCCTTGACGGCGGTCCCCGGAAGGGGCTTGCCGTTGAGATCGAGGGCCAGGAGCTTGACCTTGATCACGCCTTCCGTTCCGGTTACCTCTGCTTCCACCCCTGTGAGCACCGAGGACGGCCAGAGGGGCGTCCTCCGGGACACGGTCTGTATTTCACCGTTAGGGTCCCTGAATTCGAGTTCCGTAAGGAGTTCCCTCGGTCCGGCCCAGAGGGAAATGCCCCGTATCGCCGCCCTCGCCATACCTCCCGCGCCGAGCTTCAGATCGATTGAAGGAAGGTTTTTGCCCTGGGTTCCCTGGTCGGAGGACGGGGAAGCGCCGGCTTCCTCCCCTTCCCCCATGTCCGTTTCCTGACTTCTTTTCCGTGTTTCAATACCTTCCTTAACGGCGCCTGAGGCGATGGTGAAGGTATCGTAATCGTTGAATGAAACCTGCTTCGGCTGTGTTCTGGAAAGGAGTTTCGCAGGCAGGTTCGTCGCCCCTCCGCCCGAGAGGTATTCGACGAGAACGTCCATTTCCACCTCTTTCGCGTTAACGAGGGGAAGGGAAAGAGGCTTCAGGGTTGCCTTCATGAGGGGTACCCGGAATTCTTCAACCCTGAATTCTCCCGAAATGTACTCCCCTTCTCCGGATTGGGGCTGCTCCTTCTTCACGAGGCGCACCGTATAGCGTCCGAGCTTCGCCTCCCTGGGGATGGTCCATGACGTGAGGGCAGTCCCCTTCTTTGCGTCGAAGGTGAGGGGGAGTTCATATTTGTCTTCCTGGCCCGCGAGCTCGATCCTTACCACGTCAGGGAGGTTGTGGGCAGGAATAGCGAACCCGGACATGGTCTTCTTTCTGAAGATATGTTTCATATGGACCGTCTCGCCTGCCCTGAAAAGGGTCCTGTCGAAGATCGTGTGGGCCGTTGCCTCCGGCCCGCCCTCATCTCCAGGAAGCTTGAACCGGTAAGGCTCTATGCCCTCGTCCCAGCTCGAATGGACGAAGGTCATGTCGTCGGTGGTCCGGGCGAAAACAAAAAGGCCCGAGTACATGGAGGCGAGGGGGCGAGCCTGCTCGGAGTCGTAGTAGGCGTCCTCGTCGCTCTGCCTTTTGCATTCCGGGAGCGTGTCCCGTGGGGGAAGTTTTTTCCCCACGTACGCGATGCCCCTTTTGTCGGTGACGCCCTGCCACAGGGCCTCACCGTTGCAATCCCTGACAGCTACCTGGGCGCCTTCCACCGGTTCCGCCCTGTCGAGGGTGGTCACCCAGACGAGTGAGGACTCACGACCCCACTTGAAGTGGGCCGAGAGGTTCGTGACGAGGGCCGCGGTGGGCACGTACATGGGCTTCCGGGCGCCCAGAAGGGCGGAGCCCAACAGTTCGCTCTTCAGTTCCACCACATAGAGCCCCTGCTTGTCGAGGGGTATACCGATCACCTCGGTGGCGCGGTCGGCCCCCGGCTTCGGCAGGCTCAGGCTTCGGGAGGAGGTGTCCCCTCGAAAGAGGGACCTCGACCTGCCTACGCCCGCCACCTTGCCCAGCCATTCGATAATCTCCCGATCCGATTTGGCCTCATGCACCTTGCCGGTCACCCGTTCCGACACGGGAACGTCCTTCCCCACATCGAGCACCTTCCCCTGCACCAGGGCCCCGACGCTCCTCACCGTGACGGGAAGGACCGGGTCGGCCTTCTCGATAATGCCGAAACGGGAGGCGAACTTTGCGAGAGGCGGGAAGGGTCCCGTCTTTACGGTGAAGGGGAACATACCCGCGTTGGACAGGGGTCTCCCTGCGTCGTCCTTCAGGGTGCGCGGCACATTGAGGACCATGGCGGCCTTTTCAGGAAAGGGGCCCTTGAACTGTATGGACGATACCGACTCCTGCTCCTCCCTTTCAAAGGAAGACGCATATACCTTGTTCCTGCCTTTGAGGGTGACCTTTTCCGCCTGCTTTTTCGACACGGGGGCCGAAAAGGAGAGGGTCACAGGGAGCAGCCCTATGCAGTCCGCCTTCGGTTTTTCCCGGCTGCACTGGAGTTTCGCGGTAAAAGGGGGTCTTGTCTTGAAAGAAAATACCTGGTCCCGGGCAACGGCGACGCCCCCGGGCCCGCTTATCCCCTTTCCCCACCGGAAGGTGACTGCGGCATTGCCGGGAAATACCCTCTTGCACTGCACGAGATAGAGGTCCTCCGCGGTTCTCTCAGGTCCGAGCCAATACTCGCTCTTGAGGGCGGCGAGGAGGGCGTCCCGCTCCGGCCCCTTCACGATGCGCACGCCCACGCGCTCCTTGGTATCTTCCATGAAGCACGAGGCGTTCCGGGCAATAGACTCCTCGGTCGCTTCCCCGGTGAGCTTGAGGGCCAGTATCTGGTCCTCCGCTATCCGTTCCGAGCCTTCCTCGGGGTATATGTCCTTCACCTGGGGGCCTCCGGTGGAAAAGACAAAAGACTTCAAGCCCGTAACCGCCTTCCCCTGGAGGGTCTTCACGCTCTTTTTCAAGGTAAACCGGCACTTGAGCCCTGCTTTCAGGTCCTTGTCGAAGTCATAAACCCAATTCTTGCCGTCCGCCCACCTGCCTTTGCCCGGTGCTGCGCAACTGATGTCGAAGGGGTCCTGAAGCTCGGGAGACCCGAAAGAGACCATCTGGTCGGAGAACCTTACCGTTGCCTGCCGTACGCCTGCCGCGTCCCCCTGGGGACTGAACCTCTCGATGGAGGCCCCCCACGCCCCGGGCACTACGACAAGAAACATCACGGCGATCCACAGGATGCGCTGAAAAGATACTCTTTTATTCATGGTCCCCCCCATTCGACAGGTTTCCGCCCCGGCCCGGGCGCATTTACCCACATAATAGTGCATACCACGGTTTTTTTAAAGGCAAAAAAAGGCCGCGGGGCGGTCATATTCTGTGGGGATCGTCTGGTATATCCGTATCCCCGGCTCCGGGACTGCGGGGGGCAATGGAATTATCGTCCGGGGTTGTCCGGCATATCGAAAGCGACATTCGGGGAAGCAAACTCTATGTTTGTGCCATCCATGACGCAACTCTGAACGGCCTACTTGGTGGTATCTGCGGTATAACCCTTCGGGCATTCAAATAGGCGCATTTGCAGATCCCCGTGTCCGTTGCGTTTCGCGACGCCGTGAAATGAGTTCTCTTCGACATCTTCGTTTCCCCACTGATGCCATCCGGGACGAGGGAATCTCGCAAAGAGTTCAAGGTACGGCCCGGGCGAACATTTCTCAACAAGGTCATAAATTTCATCGGGTTTTCTTGAATGCTCCCGCTTCCTGCTGGCGAGGAGGTTGACTTGCGTCCGGCCGGGTTGCAGTGTCCTTATCGAGCCACGAATACCGAAAAGAATAAGCTCGGTAACGTTGCGAAAATAGAAACCCACGCCCCTCCCGTCAGGGCCACCGTCTTTGCGAACCTTAGACCAAACGAGGTTGGTCTTGTAGGTGAACCCCCAACTGCGCATGACTTCAAGGCCTTCCTGAAGCAACGCATTCGGTACCCACAGGTAGAGATGAGCTCTTGTTGCGGCGAGTCTGTCTATTGGTAATTGTTTTATTTCTTCAAGATTCATAGTGGGATATCTGAGCAGGCGTCTGTGCTCGGGGGCCACTTTTCCTGTCCGGTTTTGGAACTGCCAGGGAGGGTCGGCTAGGATAGTAGAGTACGGCCCCTCTGCCTTCGACAGCAGGTCCTCAGAAGGGGTTGTCCCCGCAATATTGATAACCTTCGTCATGGCAAACACTCCTTGGCGCCTCTCAAGGTTATAATTTCCTTGGGCAAACCTATCAAGAGAAGAGGACAGGGGTTCCCTACACCGCGCTTTACACGATCCTGAAGCTTCCCCCAGTGAGTCGTCGCCTCGCCGAATTTGTCCGAAACGAACTCGTGTGCCCAACCTTTGAAGAATGATCCTTTTGACTTAGTGGCTTTCTCATACAACGCCCTCTGGCGCGATGTCGGCGTGTAGAATTGTGAAAGCTTGTCCAAGCCGTCTATGCCCTGGATGACCGCGTACTCCTCGATAAGCCGCCGAAGGCTTTCGTGCAGAGACGTGCCTCGAGTGATTATGGCCCCAATTGATATGACGCCGTCCGCATGTAGCCTCTTAAAGTTTTCAAGGTCCCTGTCAAAGAAGGGATCCTTATTGTTCCACTCGATCTCTAACGCAAACGTTCCCTTCTCAAACTCTTTGACATGATCGATCTCGTGGGAGATCGACTCCTTTTCTTTTCCGTCTACGATCTTCTTAATCTCGAAATTGTGCTTTTTCCACCCATACGCGGCGGACAATTTTTTGCGTATCCTTTGAGTTATTTGCCCTTCGCCGCCTCCGCCGCGGATCAACTCTTCGATGGGGATGACGACATCAAGGAGAACAGCCTCAAGTTCGCGTGCCGCGATCGGCATATCGTGTTTGAGGATCGCTTCGGCATGGTGGAGAGTGAGAATCTGAAAACCCTTTTCCTTTATCTTCTCAAACATTCCTCGCTCCGGATCAACTATCTTTCTTTATTATAACACCGTCATCTTACTGTGCATCCGAGAAAATGACAATAACAAAATGAGCGACAGAGAGGGCAGCGGCACCCACGTGTTATCAAGGTTGCATAACCTATCTTTAGGAGGTATAATAGATACACCCAAAAAGGATGTATTATGCAGGAGGTACCATATGAGACATGCACATCGCAAGGTCAATTTCCTCATCGAAGAAGATGTGGCGCGCGAGATGGAGGACCTTATCCCCTCGGGAAAACGGAGTAAAGTCGTAAACGAAGCTCTGCGCAAAGAATTGCAGTTGATAAAAAGGAGGTCGGCTGTGGAAAATATCCTCGCCGAGTCCGGCCGCGGCAGGAAGCTCGGTACAGCCGCCATCGTCGCCGGTCTCGCGTCGGACAGGAAGGGTCACTGATGCGAAATATAGTCGTGGATGCCTCCGTTATATTAAAGTGGGTGATCGGAGAGGGGAGCGAGCCGGACCAGGATCGGGCTATGGCTATCCTTGACGAATGGGCCGAAGGAAATGTGGACATCCATGTCCCCGCCCTGTGGCAGTATGAAGTCGCCAACTTCCTTGGCCGGGAGTCTCCCCATGAGGCTGAAGAGAAGATGGGAATGCTTCGAGACCTTGGACTCAAAGAGGTTGTCCTCACGGACGGCATGTTGAAACGGTGTTTCCAATGGATGAAAACCTTCACGGGGACGTTCTACGATGCCTCTTATCTGGCGGTAGCCTACGAGTCCGGGGCCGTCCTTATTACCGCAGATGTAAGCTTTGCGAAGAAAATGGGGGCGGCAGAGATGATCATGGCCCTGAAAGACCTGGACCTCAGCAAGCCTTTGAATCCATCCGGAGAATCGCGGAAGGAATAGCAACAAGAGCCTTTGGTGCCAAATTTCGGCCGTGGAGAAATATGTAGATGCGCGCCTATGGCAATTGGCCCGCCTCTTCGACAGTCTTCCACTGAAATGTCCGTATCTTCGCCTTGAAATGACTCCACCTGTTGGTCAAAAACTGATAACGGCCGGCCACAATTCCGGGTGAGATGCCGAGTTCCCTTGCCATATCGGCTACCTCCCGGTTGGCGCGGAACCTCTTGATCTCTTCGTTATAAGGACTTCTGTTTCCTCAAGACATAAGCACGCCGGGATCGCTACCTCACAGAAGCGTGTCGTGCAATTCCGGAGGGGCGTAATCCGTGTATCCTGAACCGGTGAAGCGATTTGCCCCGGTTCCGACCCTCTTTTTTTATGACGTTAAGGCCTGACGATTCGGGAACTGATGATTATTATATAGTAAACGCTTTACGAGTGAGGCAATGGAGTTGTCCGGCACGATCATGCCGCCTATAAGGAGGATTATTTATGGCAGAGTCGATTTTGAACGGGAAGAAGATACTGGCCGTCGATGACGAACCGGATGTACTGACACTGCTCGGCGAGGAGATCTCCGCGAAGTGCCCCGACTGCACCATGGATACGGCCACGAACTATGAGGCGGCGGTGGAGCTGTTGAAGTCCAGGGAATATGACGTGGTCATCCTCGACATCATGGGCGTCCGCGGGTTCGATCTCCTGGAGATGGCCGTTTCCCGGAACCTTAAGGTCGCCATGCTCACGGCCCATGCCCTGAGCCCCGAAGCCCTCAAGAAATCGCACGATATGGGCGCCAGGGCGTATCTTCCCAAGGAAAGGCTGGGTGATCTGGTCCCTTTCCTTGAAGACGTGTTGCGGTACGAGTTCATCCCCGGATGGATTCACCTTATGGACCGGCTGGAGGACCACTTTAACGAGAAGTTCGGACCTGACTGGAAGGTAAAGTCAGGCTTCGTATCGTGGTAGTGAGGATGCGGGAAGAAAGGGTCCGTTTCGGCCTTCGGCGAGGCAACTATTATTGGAGGCTCCGCATATTCTTCGAAAGAGTTGTTTCCTTGTGTGGTATACTGTCCCTTGGTCAATCAACGCCCTTGCCCGGACCTGGAGACCGGAACCTGTACTGAGAATTCGTTAAGGGGGGTTTAAGACATGCCGCGAAAGAAAATACCCACAGACCGCTTTGCATTGGAAAAGTGTCCCACAGGGATTCAGGGCCTCGACGAGATCACCATGGGTGGAATCCCCAGGGGGCGTCCGACCCTCCTTACCGGAGGCGCGGGTTCGGGGAAGACCCTCATGGCTCTCGAGTTTCTCGTGAAGGGCGCAACCCTTTACAACGAACCGGGTGTCTTCATGGCCTTCGAGGAGACGGCGGAAGAGCTTACGAAGAATGTCTCCTCCCTGGGCTTCGATCTCGAGGGGCTTTCGAAGCAGAAGAAGCTTGCCCTCGATTACGTGTATATAGAGCGCTCCGAGATCGAAGAAACAGGGGAATACGACCTGGAGGGCCTCTTCGTCCGCCTGGGCCACGCCATCGATTCGGTCAAGGCGAAACGGGTCGTCCTCGACACCCTTGAGGTCCTCTTTTCGTCGTTGCCCAATGAGGGCATCCTGAGGGCCGAGCTCCGACGCCTCTTCCGGTGGCTCAAGAAAAGGGGCGTTACCGCCATCGTTACCGGAGAGCGGGGCGCGAATACCATCACCCGGTTCGGCCTTGAAGAATACGTGGCGGACTGCGTGATCCTCCTCGATCACAGGGTCACCGAACAGATATCGACACGCCGCCTCCGGGTGGTAAAATACCGCGGCTCATATCACGGCACCAACGAGTACCCCTTCCTGATCGACAAAGACGGCATCTCCATACTTCCCATCACCTCCCTGGGCCTCACTTCCGACGCCTCCATGGAGAGGGTTTCCACGGGTATCTCCCGCCTCGACACCATGTTCGGCGGCCTGGGCTATTTCAGAGGTTCGAGCGTCCTCGTCTCCGGCCCTGCAGGGACAGGGAAATCCACCATGGCGGCACAGTTCGTGGAAAGCGCGTGCGGCAGGGGTGAGCGGGCCGTCTACCTGGCCTTTGAAGAATCGCCGAAACAGATCCTGAGAAACATGCGCTCCGCCGGGATAGACCTGGAACCATACATAGAAAGGAACGTTCTTTCCATCCGCTCCGAGAGGCCCACCCTGCTCGGGCTTGAGATGCACCTTCTCCAGATGACGAAACTGGTCGATCAGGTCAAGCCCCATGTGCTCGTCATGGACCCCATCACGAACCTTATCTCCGTGGGCGCCCAGGCGGAGGTGAAATCCATGCTCACCCGTTTCATCGATTTCCTGAAGGCGAAGCAGGTCACGTCCTTCTTTACGAGCCTCACCTCGCCCGGCCCCAGCCTGGAGCAGAGCCAAGTGGGCGTCTCCTCCCTCATGGACACCTGGATCGTACTCAAGGATATCGAAGGCCAGGGGGAACGGAACCGCGGGCTCAGCATCATCAAGTCGAGGGGCATGGCCCACTCGAACCAGTTCAGGGAGTTCCAACTGACGGAAAGGGGCCTTATATTGGAGGATATCTATCTCGGTGCGTCAGGCGCTCTGACCGGGGCGGCCCGGGCATCCCAGATGGCGGAAGAACAGGCCGCGGTCCTTGCCCGCGACGAGGAGATCAAGAGGCTCAACCGGCAGATCGAGCGCAAGCGCGCGGTGTTCGAGTCCGAACTGACGGTGCTCCGCTCGGAATTCGAGGCGGAAAAGGAAGAAATGAAGAGACAAATAGCCGACGTGGAGGCGCGGAAGACGGCGGCAGCCGAGCAGCGCGCCCGGGTAGCCCACGTGCGGAAGGCGGATGAGGAGACGACCCGATGAGGAGCGGAAAACAGAAAGAAGAGGGGCTGGATTTCTGGCAGCTCCGGCTTTACGTGGCCGGACAGACCCCGAAATCGCTTACCGCTTTCGCAAACCTGAAAAGGATTTGCGAGGAGCACCTGGCAGGCAAGTACCGGATCGAGATAATCGACCTTCTCGAAAACCCCACCCTTGCAAAGGGTGACCAGATCCTCGCCATTCCCACCCTCGTGAGGAAACTCCCCGAGCCGGTGAGGAAGATCATCGGAGACCTTTCCAATACCGAAAGGGTGCTTGTTGGTCTTGACCTTCGCCCTGTTCCCGGGGGGGAAGGGAGGAAAGCATGACAAAGAAGGTCCGGGATCAGGTGGAGATCTTCGAGCACGCCCTCAAGGACTCGGAAGACAAGAAGTATGTGCTGCGCCTGTATGTGGCCGGGGCCACGCCCAAGTCGACGGAGTCTATCCTCAATATCAGGAAGATATGCGAGGAGCATCTGAAAGACCGTTACGAGCTGGAAGTGATCGACATCTACCAGCAGCCGGTCCTTGCCAAGGGTGAGCAGATCATCGCGGCCCCCACACTGGTAAAGAAGCTCCCTCCGCCCCTCAGAAGATTTATCGGCACCATGCACGACGTGGACCGGATTCTCGTGGGCCTTGATCTCAAACCGAAAGAGAAGGTCAAGGCGGAACAGGGAAAGAAGCCCTGACGGATAAAGGGCCGGGAAGGATGATGAAGAACAGGACAAACCGGGAACTTCAGACTGAAATCGAGGCATTGCGGTTGCGCCTCGAAGAGGCCGAGGAGACCCTCCGGGCGATCACGAACAACGAGGTCGACGCCCTTGTGGTGAGCGGGCCCGAGGGCCAACAGGTGTTCACCCTCCAGGGCGCGGAGCAGCCCTACCGCACCCTTGTCGAGTCGATGGCGGAAGGCGCCCTTACCGTGGGAGGGGATGGCACGGTCCTTTACTGCAACCGGCAATTTGCGGAAATGCTCGAGGCGCCGATCAACAGGGTTATCGGGTCGTCTTTCGAGGACATGGTGTCGCCCGAAGACCGGCCGGCGCTCAAGGCCCTCCTCGATGAATGCGTGGTGGGAGACTGCAGGGGCGAGTACCATCTCGTTACTTTTGAAGGGCGGGAGATACCGGTCCATATCTCGGCCCGCCCCCTCGGGCTCCAGGGTATGGAGGGCATCTCCATTGTTGCCACCGACCTGGGAGAGCAGCGGGCCCTCGAACAGCAGATCCGCCAGTCTCAGAAGATGGAAGCCCTCGGCACCATGGCGGGAGGCATCGCCCATGACTTCAATAATCTCCTTGCCGCGGTTATCGGTTTCACCGAGTTGCTCCTGGAAGACATACCCCCGGGCGACCCCGCCCACGGCCATGCCGTGAGAGTCATGGAGGCAGGCATACGGGGCCGCGAGCTGGTGAAGCATATGCTCACCTTCAGCCGTCAGGGGGAGCAGCAGAAGAGGCCGCTACGCATGAGCGCCATCATCAAGGAGAGCGCCGATCTCCTCAGGGCGTCCATCCCGACAACCATCAGCGTCAACGTCAATATCGTGAGCGAATCGGCCCTCATCATGGCGGACCCGGTCCAGATTCAACAGGTTCTTATAAACCTCTGCACTAACGCCGCCTACGCCATGCGGGAAAGAGGCGGCGTCCTGGACATCGAACTGAGCGATTTCAGCATCGGCCCCGAGGAGGCGAGCGCTCACGACATGGAACCGGGCTCTTATATGAGGCTGCTGGTCCGGGACACGGGCACGGGCATGCCCGTGCGCACAAGGGACAGGATATTCGACCCCTTCTTTACCACGAAGCCCGTAAACGAGGGAACAGGCCTCGGCCTTTCGGTGGTAATGGGCATCGTAAAACAATCGGGCGGATATATTACCGTGGAGAGCAAGCCCGGCAAAGGTTCCGTCTTCACAGCCTATTTCCCGAAGGTCGCAGGGCGACCCATGGCCGAAGCCCCGGGCAAGGAAGATGTCCTGCCTGCCGGCTCCGAACGCATCCTCTTCGTCGATGATGAAGAGGTTCTTCTGGAGATGGGCAAAGATCTTCTCACAAGGCTTGGTTATGAGGTGACAGGTGAGAGGAACAGCCGGGAGGCCCTCGCCCTGGTCACTCGCGATCCTGCCCGCTTCGACTTGGTCATTACCGATCAGACCATGCCGGAGATGACCGGGATAGAGCTGGCGCAGAAGATACTCGCCATCAGGCCGGACATGCCCATAATCCTTTCCACGGGCTTCAGCTATCTCGTTGATGCCGAGTCCGCCAAAGCCGCGGGTATCCGGGGTTTTGCGATGAAGCCCCTGACGAGGAGAGAGATGGCGAAGATCGTGAGAAGGGTCCTCGACCAATAGGGTCACCGGATTTTTCATGTGACCGGCCGAAGCGTTTCTCCTGTCCGTCAACGCCCTTCCGGGCGCGGGCAGCCCCATGCCCGTAACCATCGGATATCTTGACGGGTCCGGAGATCATACTTAATCTCTGAATATGCAAGGGGAAAGAAAATACGGCAAGATGAGAGCAGACTTCATCAGGGCCGCGAACCTGCAAGGAGCATGATATGGATGATAAGACGCGGGTCGCCTGGCCCATGTGTTCTTTCCTGCCCGGCGAGATAGAAGGGGCGGACGCCCTTGTGGAACTTGCCCTCGACATGCGCTGGTCCTGGAACCACGCGGCGGACGGGATATGGAAACGGCTTGATCCCGCATTATGGGAACTTACCTATAATCCCCTTGTCGTCCTTGAGACCGTGTCGAGAGACCGGATCAAGAGCGTGCTCGCCGACCCGGCGGTGCGCCGGAAACTCGATGACCTCGTGGAGGCCAAACGACGCATTGCGCAGGAAGAGGGCTGGTTTCAGCAAAACTGGGCCGCCTCGCCCCTCACGGGTATCGCTTATTTCAGCATGGAGTTCATGCTGAGCGAGGCCCTCCCCATCTATTCAGGAGGCCTGGGCAACGTGGCCGGCGACCAGCTCAAGGCGGCGAGTGACCTCGGCATCCCCGTGACCGGAGTGGGGCTTCTCTACCAGCAGGGCTATTTCCGGCAGGTTATCGACAGGGACGGAAGGCAGCAGGCCCTCTTTCCCTATAACGACCCCGGGCAACTGCCCATTACGGCGGTCCACGACGCGGGCGGCGAGTGGCTCCGCCTCGAGGTGCCCTTGCCGGGCTATTCCGTATGGGTCCGTGTATGGCAAGTCCAGGTAGGCAAAGTCACCCTTTACCTTCTCGACAGCAACGACCCGGCCAACTTCCCGGCCCACAGGGGCATTACGAGCGAACTTTACGGCGGCGGCACGGAGGTGCGACTGAAACAGGAGATACTCCTCGGCCTCGCCGGCTGGCGGCTCCTCGAAGCCCTTGCCCTCAAGCCGGAGGTATGTCACCTGAACGAGGGCCACGCAGCCTTCGCCGTGCTGGAGCGGGCCCGCTGTCTCATGGTGGAGACGGGCCTGTCCTTTGATGCCGCACTGGCCGTGACCAGGGCGGGCAATCTCTTCACCACCCACACCCCCGTGGCCGCGGGCTTTGACCGCTTCTCCCCGGAGCTGATGGAACAGTACTTCAGCGCCTACGCCCGGGACATGCTGGGTATCTCCCTTCACGACCTCATGGCCCTCGGACGCTCGGACCCGGGTGACCCATCCGAGCCCTTCAACATGGCCTACCTCGCGATGCGGGGCAGCGGGGCAGTGAACGGGGTAAGCCGGCTCCACGGTGAGGTAAGCCGCCGGATCTTCGAGCCCCTGTTCCCGCGGTGGCCCGAGGGCGAGGTGCCTGTGGGCTACGTTACCAACGGGGTTCATGTGCCCACGTGGAGTTCGGAGGAAGCCGACGCCCTGTGGACAGAGGCGTGCGGTGGAAAGGGATGGCTCGGGACGCTGAAGGATATGGAGGCGGACATGCGCGCCGTCCCTGATGCCGTACTCTGGAATTGCCGTGTGTCGGCCCGCGAGGCACTTGTGGAATTCGTGCGGGAACGGTTTTCCCGCCAGCTCGAGGTTTCGGGGGCAGCACCGGAGAGGATCGACACGGCGAAGCGGATATTCTCCTCCCACGTATTGACGCTGGGGTTTGCCCGCAGATTCGCCCCCTACAAGCGCCCGAACCTGCTCCTCCATGACCCCGCGAGACTGCTCCGCATCCTTACCGACCCCGGGCATCCCGTGCAACTGATCGTTGCAGGCAAGGCCCATCCCGAGGACCGGGCCGGCCGGGACATGGTGCATGAGTGGATACATTTCATCCGGCAGAGCGGGGCCATGAACCACGTGGTATTCTTGAGCGACTACGACATGTCTCTCACCACAAGTCTCGTCCAGGGGGTGGATGTGTGGATCAACACGCCGAGGCGGCCTTGGGAGGCGTGCGGGACGAGCGGCATGAAGGTGCTCGTCAACGGGGGGCTCAACCTGTCCGGGCTGGACGGATGGTGGGCCGAAGCGTACACGCCCGAGGTAGGGTGGGCCATAGGGGACGGCGAGGAACATGGCGACGACCCGGCCTGGGACGCCAGGGATGCGGAGAGACTCTACACCCTCCTGGAAGAGGAAGTGGTTCCCCAGTTCTACGCCCGTGATGAATCGGGCATCCCTACCCGGTGGGTAGCGAGGATGCGGGAGAGCATGGCCCGTCTTACCCCGGCCTTTTCTGCAAACCGCGCGGTGCGCCAATACACGACGCAATACTACGGACCTGCCGCGACTGCCTTCCGGGACCGCGTCGCCCATGGTGGCGAGGCGGGCATCCGGCTCGCCAACCGGAGCCGCGACCTGGAGCGGGACTGGCCGCAACTCCGCTTTGGTCCCGCGAAGATCGCGACACGTGACGGGGAGCATATATTCGAGATCGTGGTATACCTGGGTGAGGTCGCCCCGGACCATGTCCGGGTGGAGCTCTACGCTGAAGGAATAGACGGAGGAGACGCCCTTCGGCAGGAGGCGAGGCCGGTCTCCGGAAAGGCCGCCGCCGGGGGTGTCGCCTATGCCGCCGCCGTATCCTCCCTTCGTCCGGTCACGGATTTCACCTTCAGGGTCATACCGAACCTTCCGGGCGCCACGGTCCCCCTCGAAGCCGCGCACATCCTGTGGCAGCGGTGAGGCGGGCGGGACGATCGCGACAGACACGCCCACGACGGCGAAAAGTGGGCGCTGCCCGTTAATTCCTTTGATTTTGCGCATTTTTTTGCTAGAATAGAGCCATGGGCCCTGTTGATCCGGCGCGGACCGTGGGGAGCGGTGAATACCTCCGGAGGTGGTTCGTGAAATGGTTTCGGACGCGTCTTATCTTTATCGCGGTCTCATTGCTGCTGGTCCCCTTCACTGTTATGGCCGACGTGGAATATGATGCGGAAAGCCGCCTCGAAGAGGTCATGAATCTCTGGAGCGAGGGCCGGTACGAAGAGCTATGGGACTGTGGCACCAACGGGACAAAGGCGGGCGTTTCCCGGGAGGATTTCGTGTGGCTCATGAAGCGTTCCCCCCGTGTTCCCGACGTGGGGTGGATGCGGGAGAAATCGATCACCGCCGTATCGGTCAAGCCCACCCGCGTGCTTCTGCAGGCAGAGATAGGGTTCATAATCAACGGCCAGGACAAGCGTGAAACGCGCGTGTTTCAAATGGTGTATGAGGACGATGAGTGGCGGATCATGCTCGACGAGTTTGCCGGACTGGCCCGGCCCCTCGTATACGGGTACTGAGACAATAACTGCCGTAAAAGGAGCATTTCAAAGGAGAGGTTATGCTTATAGGAGAAATTCAGAAAGGTACGGACAAGATCATGGTCACCGTGAAGGAATTCAAGGGCAAGACCTACGTGGATATACGCACCTATTTCGAGAACGATCAGGGCGAGATGGTGCCCACGAAAAAGGGGGTCTCCCTTTCGCCCGACAATCTTGACGATATCCTGAAGATACTTCAGGATGCAAGGAAAGCGGTGCGGGAGCCGGGCGAGACAGCATAGGCCGGACAGGGTCGATGATAGGGAACTTCTTGATATGCGCTGCCGCGGCCGTCTTCATTTCAGGCTGCACGACCTTTTCCCACCCCACAAAAACCCAGGATGATTTTAACCGCGACCGGAAGGAGTGCGAGCAGTATGCGGCAGCCAATCCGGGAGACAATGCCACATGCGCCAGGGAGACCGTTACCTGCGCCACCTGTGAGGATGTAAAGCGGTGCCTCCAGGAAAAGAAAGGCTGGACAAGGGTACGGAACTGATATCAGCCCTTGAGCGCCTTTACGAGCGAGGCTACCCGTTTGCCCAGTTTCCGCGCGTTGACCACGGTTTTCTCGTCAGGTGAGCCCGTGCATGCCACGCCGTAATGGCCCGTGGCATCGAGGGGGTCGCCTACAATGATCATACCGTAGATCAGTAAGGTCTGGAGGATGGAAATGATAGTCGTCTCTTTGCCCCCCGTCGGATCGCCCGAAGTGGCAAAGGCGGCGCCTACCTTGTCGCCCATATCCTTGCGGACCACCACGAGCTTGTCGAACATCTCCTTCATGGGCGCGGCCATACTCCCGAAATAGACGGGGGAACCGGCGATCAGGCCGTCACAGGCGAGAAAATCCTCTTTTGTCACCTCCGCCACCGCCTTCACCACACAGTCCACGCCCTTGACTTCCTTTACCCCGCCCGCCACTTCTTCCGCGAGTTTTTTGGTGTTGCCCGATCTGGAATAATAGACTACAAGCACCTGCATCGAATCCCTCCTTGTGCGTTTCCCTTACCTCACTCCCCTTCCACCACGTATATCTCGGGAAGGTTCCTGTACTGTTCCGCATAATCGATCCCGTATCCCACCACGAACCCGTCGTCGAAAGTGAAGCCCACGTAGTCCCCTTCTATCTCGATCTCCCGTCGTGCGCGCTTATCGAGAAGGGCGCATATCTTCACGGACTTCGGTTTTTTCCTTTCGAGCATTTCCTTCACATGGGTGAGGGTAAGCCCCGAGTCTATAATGTCCTCCACGATCACCACGTTCTCTCCCTCGATGTCTTCTTCGAGGTCTTTTGTCACCGTAATGGTGCCCTTCGAGGCCGTTCCGTTCCCGTAAGACGAGACCCGCATGAAATCGACCCTCGATGGATTGGCCACAGCCCTCACGAGGTCGGAGGTGAACATGAAGGAGCCTTTGAGGAGGCAGACGAAAACGATCCTCTCCGCGTCGTAATCTCGTTCGATCATGGCGGCGAGCCTTTTTACGGCCTCCTCGATATCTTCCCTGGAAAACAGTTTTTTGAGCACTTTTATCTCCTACAAGGCATGTTGGAGCACGAGGATTTCAGGTTTTTCCGGTAACGCGCCTTTCGTAATCTCCACTTCCGCGGCCTTTTCCACCCGTACCCCGCCTTTGCCTTTTGTAAAATCCTCGACCGGCGCTATGGGGAATTCGCACTTGGGGGTCTTGTAATGCATGGGTATGGTGATTGCGGGTTTTACGCTCTCCATCACCATGGTGGCCTCCCGGGGGTCTATGGTGTAGAAGCCTCCCACGGGCAGGAACATCACGTCGATGGAGCCCATATCGTGAAGCGTCCCTTTGCCGAGGGTATGGCCGAGGTCTCCCATGTGGGCGACACGAAGGCCATCCGCCTCGATGACGAAGATGATGTTGTTCCCCCGCTCCCGGCCCTGGGAGGAGTCGTGGAACGATGGCACGCCTTTTATCTTCACGCCCTTTGCCTCATAGGAGCCCGCCTTCGAAATATGGACGAATTTCCCTTTGATGTCCTTTATATAGTTATGGTCTTCGTGATCGTGGGTGGTGAGTACGATGTCGGCATTTTCGGCAATCCTGCCGTAGGCCAGCGCGCCGCCGAAGGCCCCCGACTCGTAAGGATCAATGATGATGCTCACGCCCTGGTCGGTGGTTATCCTGAAAGCCGCATGGCCGTACCACTTGATCTTCATCCCCTGCCTCCTCGGTTTTTCTTGATAATAAACCGTGGCATCGAAAGTGTCAAGAAAAGCCGCAGCGGCAAAGCCCGTGGAGCCTCCCCGGGGTAGCCCGCCCCATCGTCCCTGTTGACAAGGACGTGAAGGTTTGAAAGAATAGGGAAAGACTTATGGGTCACGTGGCCCCCGGGCAGGGCAAAGACCTTGCCGTGAGGGGAGGGCGCGGGACGATGGAGGAACCCCCCTTTATGAAAAAGCCCCTTTCCGTAAGCAGCTATCTCATCGACCGCCTCTACGCCCACGGCGTACGCCATATCTTCGGCGTCCCCGGCGACTACGTGCTCGGTTTTTACAGGGAACTGGACCGCAGCGACCTCATGATAATCAATACAAGCGACGAACAGGGCGCGGGGTTCGCGGCGGACGCCTATGCGAGGGTAAACGGCCTGGGAGCGGTCTGCATCACCTACTCCGTGGGGGGCCTGAAGGTGGTCAATTCAACGGCCCAGGCATATGCGGAGAAGTCCCCCGTTGTAGTGATCAGCGGTGCGCCGGGAAGAGATGAACGGGTAGGCAAAGTCCTCCTCCACCACCGGGTCCGCGACTTCGACACGCAACTCAAGATTTTCGAGCAGATCACGGTCGCGTCAACGGTGATCGACGACCCCGAGACCGCGTGCCGCGAGATCGACCGCGTGCTGGACGCCGCCCTGCGACACAAGAGACCCGTATATATCGAGTTGCCCCGTGACATGATCCAAACCCCCGTGACCCTTCGCCGGTCGGCGTGCGTGGAGCCCGCGGCGTCCTCCCCCGCGGAATTGAAGGAGGCCCTGAACGAGGCGGTTCATATCATCAACCGGGCAAAGAAACCGGTAATCATCGCGGGCGTGGAGCTTCACCGGTTCGGGCTGCAGGACGGTCTTATGCGCCTTCTTGAAAACACCGGCATTCCCGTGGCAGCGACCCTTCTCAGCAAATCCGTCATCAGGGAGAACCACCCCCTCTACCTGGGGGTATACGAGGGCGCCATGGGACGGGAGGAAGTGAGAAGATACGTGGAGTCGTGCGATTGCCTGATCCTCCTTGGGGCCCTCATGACCGATATCGATCTCGGGATATTCACGGCGCGCCTCGAACAGGGCCGCTCCATCGCCGCCACGAGCGAAAAGCTGCTGATCCATTACCACGCCTATGAGGGCGTGGGGGTCGAGGATTTTCTTCTTGGCCTTTTGAAGGCGGATATCCGCCGCAGGGAGGTCTCGGATATGCCGCACCCCCTTCCGCCCGAGCGGCCCTCTCCCGTCAAGGGGAAGCCGGTAACCGTGAAGTACCTCTTCCAATGCCTGAACGCCTTCCTGGATGAGACCACGGTGGTGGTGGCCGACACGGGGGACGCCCTTTTCGCCGCCGCCGATATGACCATACTCAGCGAAACGGAGTTTCTTTCCCCCGCATATTACACCTCCCTGGGTTTTGCCATACCCGCGAGCCTTGGGGTCCAAATGGCGAAGCCCCACCTCCGCCCCCTGGTGCTGGTGGGAGACGGCGCGTTCCAGATGACGGGTATGGAATTGGGCGTCATCGCCAGGTTCAACCTCAACCCCATAGTGATAGTCCTCGACAACCGGGGTTATGGGACGGAGCGGCCCATGCTGGACGGCAGCTTTAACGATATCCCCTTCTGGGACTACAGCCGCATTCCGGAGGTCCTCAACGCGGGAAGGGGATTCGACGTCACCACAGAGGACCGGCTGGAAGAGGCGCTCCGGGAGGCAAAGGCCTACACGTCCGGTTTCTCGATCCTCGACGTCCACCTGGACCCCGAAGACCGGTCTCTCGCCCTGGAGCGCCTCTCTTACGCCCTGGGTGCGCGGGTTAAGCCGAAGTTCCCCCTGTGAAATCCCCCCAATATCACTCTATCCCGTTGAAATGACGGGAATAGGGTGATAATCATATCTTCTACTTGTTGCCATGTAATAGTGCATTATGTACTTGACATGTAGGTAAGCTATTTGCTATATATGTTCCATGTACATCGAAAGCATCCCCAACCGCAACTCCCGGCCCGCCATCCTCTTGAGGGAGGCATGGAGGGAAGGCAAAAAGATAAAGAAGAAGACAGTCGCAAACCTCACTGATTGGCCGGAAGAGAAGATCGAGCTCTTGAGGCGTGTATTGAAAGGGGAGTCTCTCGTCTCTCCGAAGGAAGCCTTTAAGGTTGAGCAGTCTCTCCCCCACGGCCATGTGGAGGCCATACTCGGGACAATAAAGAAGCTTGGCCTTGATACGGTCATTGCCTCGAAGCCTGGAAGGGAGAGAGACCTCGTAATCGCCATGATCGTGGAACGCCTCATCCACCCCTCATCGAAATTAGCAACTACGAGGCTCTGGCATACTACTTCGGTGGCGGAGGAACTCTCGGTTGCAGATGCCGATGAGGACGAACTCTATGATGCCCTGGACTGGCTTTTGGCAAGACAGGAGCGGATCGAGAAGAAGCTGGCGAATAAGCACCTTACCGAGGGCTCGCTCGTGCTCTACGATGTGACGAGCAGTTACTACGAGGGCCACACCTGTCCCCTTGCGCAGTTCGGCCATGACCGGGATGAAAAGGGAAAGAGGATCATCGTCTATGGAGTACTCACCGATCACGAAGGCCGACCTGTTGCAGTTACCGTCTATCCGGGGAATACGGGCGATCCCTCTACCATTCCCGACCAGACGGCAAAGCTCAAAGAAAGATTCGGTCTCGATCACCTCGTCCTCGTGGGCGACAGGGGCATGCTTACGGAGACACAGATTACAAAGATAAAGGAGATGCCCGGCATAGGGTGGATATCGGCCCTCAGGTCTTCCGCCATACGCGAGCTTGTGGGACAGGGGAGCATCCAGATGTCCCTCTTCGATACCCAGGACTTTGTGGAAATCACCTCTCCCGAGTATCCGGGGGAAAGGCTCATCGCTTGCTTCAACCCCCTTCTTGCCGAAGAGAGAAAGAGGAAAAGAAACGCGCTCCTCGATGTGACGGAAAAGAAGTTGTCCTCCATTGTACGGGCGGTCGGGAGAAGGACAAGGACGCCTCTTTCCGCAGCGGAGATAGGGAAGAAAGTCGGCGCGGTAGTCAACGATCACAAGATGGCGAAGCACTTTATCCTTACCATCGGAGACGGGTCCTTCTCATTCGCCCGGAACGAGGAGTCAATCACCGAAGAAGAAGCCCTCGACGGGATCTATGTGATCCGTACGAGTGAACCAGCCCTTCCTCCCGCCGATGTGGTACGGAACTACAAGAACCTTGCCCGGGTAGAGCGGGCCTTCAGGACCTTGAAGGGCATCGATCTTCTCGTCCGTCCCATTCACCACCGTACCGAGGATCACGTGCGAGCCCACATCTTTCTCTGCACCCTCGCCTATTACGTAGAGTGGCATATGAGGGAGGCCCTTACGCCGCTGCTCTTCGACGATGAGGAGCTTCCCCTCTCACGAACGACGAGAGACCCGGTAAAGCCCGCGGAGTCATCTTCTTCCGCAAAGAAAAAGAAGACCACCAAGCTCACCCCTGACGGCCTTCCCGTCCAGAGCTTCCGTACCCTCCTTGCCGCACTGGGGACCCGATGCAAAAACCGGTGCAGGATGGTTTTGGACTCCATGGCCCCGGCCTTCACCCTTCTTACTGATCCGACACCTCTCCAGGCCCGCGCCCTTGCCCTCCTCGGACTGTAGCCAGTAACGGGAAATCAATTTCTGCCATAATCATTGGAATATCAAGGTGATGGGTTAATATTGGGCGGGGAACTTCGGGTTAAGGCAAAGCTCAGGAAGTGAAGCCTTCCGCCCCGCGCGACCCGGGGGCCGCCTCGACCGGTCCCGCAGGGAGGTGCATCTCCCTCTTAAGACATTATTCCGGGGGACGATAATAGGAGTGTAGCAGAAAGGTCAGGGCACAAAGAAGTGCTTCCTGTTTCCACGCCGACGTGAAACGTCAATTGAGGAGTACATCATGTTCGACAGCAGGAAGTCTCAGGGCGCCATCTTTGACCGCCTTGCCCGACGCGCGGGGGCAGCCGCCTTCAGCGTTGCGGCGCTTGTTTTTCTGATCATCCTTTTTTCCGCATACCTCATCTTCGGGATCTCTTCCTTCGCGGAATACCCCCTTGCCATGGTCGTGGGGGTTATCGCGGCGGCCAGCCTGTTGCTGGGCGTCGCCGCGCGTTTTGCCGCAGGGAGGTTTCTCCGGCCCCTGGGCCTCGTTGCTGCCGGGCTTGTCAAGGCTGCGAAGGGAGACCTTACCGCGGATTTCTCCGGTTCAAAGGGCGGCATCGGGCCCCTTGTGGGCAATATACATGAGATGGTGCACGCCTTCAGGGCCATTGTGGAGAGGATCATCGTCACCACCATAGGCAACGTGGTCACCTTCGGCGAAGAATTCAAAAACATGGTTACAGGGGCCGCCGACGCCTCCGTCACCCAGTCGAACCAGGCGGCGGCCATTGCGGCCGCGGCGCACCAGATGAGCGTTGCCGCCGAAACGGTGAGACGGAACGCGGAAGGAGCGCGGTCCACCACGGAAAAGGCGATGAAAGCGGCCCGGGAGGGAACGGTCCTTGCCTCCGAAACGGCCGATATCCTCCACACGGTAGGATCGACGAACAGCAAGCTTGCCCTTCACGTGGAAGGGCTCCATGCGCGGGTCAAGGAGATCGAGGAGATTGTGGGGGTTATCAAGGAAATTGCCGACCAGACGAATCTCCTCGCCCTCAACGCGGCCATCGAGGCCGCGCGGGCGGGCAATGAAGGAAGGGGGTTTTCCGTGGTTGCCGACGAAGTGAGACGTCTCGCGGAAAGGACCATCGAGGCCACGGACGAAATATCGGAGCGGGTGAGCCGGGTGAGGCAGGAGTCGGTGACGACAAAGGAATCGATGGACGAATCGGTCACCACCGTCACGAGGCTGCACGAGCGGGCCTCCGGCCTCGGCGCGTCGCTCACCTCCATCTTCGAGTCGGTAAGCAAGGTGAATGAGGGTATCGTTTTTGTCACGGAATCGATGAGGGAACAGTCCGAGACATCCGCCCAGGTGGCCGAATCCATCGAAAACATTGCGGTGACCTCATCTCAACTGAAGGAGATGTCTCTCGCGGTACACAAAAGGACTGTTGAGTTCGAGGGGAACGCGGATCACATGCTGGAGCTTGTGGGCGCTTTCAGGATCGACCTCCACAGGGATGCGGAGCGCTTTGTGGAAACCCTCGCCGCGAGCCCTGAACTCCTCTCCCTCGATCCGGGTAGAATGGAGCGGTACCTCACCGACGGATTAAAGACCCATCCGTGGGTCGAATTGCTCTATGTGACCGACGCCAAAGGGCGGCAGTTGACGGGCAACGTAGCGGCGTCGCGGATCGACCGGACCGTGCAGGGTAAAGACTGGTCAAGGCGGCCCTGGTTCGTGGAGCCCGCGAAGACCGGCAAACCCTACCTCTCGGGGCTCTACCGATCCGTGGCGACCAACGATTACTGCTTTACCGCGGCAACCCCGGTCTACCGGGAGCACACAATAGCCGGTGTCATTGCGGCGGACATAAACTTCAAGGCCCTTTCGTCAACGGGCTCCGGCAAAAGATGACAAGGACATGGGAGCGGTTTGATTGACAAAGGTTCGCGGTGAATCGGTCGCGGTCCGTCGGATTTTCGTTGCAATCAGCGAGGAATGGGCGTAATTAATGAGATATGAGGTATTGGGAAGGAGTGCCCACGGTGTGTAAAGCCGCGTTTCGCGCCTTGCCCCCAGGGACCCATGGCCGGCCGGTGCGCGGGCTGTTCGTCCTGATATGCCTCCTCCTTGCCGCTTCCGTGTGCCTTGATGCGCAGGCCTCACAGCCGGTGGAGAAAACCCTCACGGGCTGCGTGATAGACGGGCAATTTTACCACATCGCCTTTGACGGGGACGGCAAGAGGCCGGTCCGGGCTTACCGGATAAGGTTGAGGGACGGAACGGCGCTTGCGCCCTATGAGGGGAAGACCATCACGGTGGGCGGTATGCTCCTGCCCGGGGATGCCTTCCGCCTGAAGGCCGGGACAGGACCGGTGGTCGAAAGCAGGACCTGCAGTGAAAGTTTCCGCAAGGTGATCAACAAGGAATTCATCACCGGTTACGTGGTCGAGGCGCATAAGGCGGCCCGAAGGAAGGCCTTCGACGAGGCCCTGGCCCTCACCGGCAAGGCCCTCGAAATGGACCCGGGCTATTGTGAGACCTATATCGACAGGGCATACATTCACTACCTCAGGAACGACCCGGATGCGGGAAGACGGGACCTGAGGGTCGTCATGGACCGCCGGTGCCCCGACCGGGAGGGCCTCAATTTTCTCATCATGGGAGACGTAGGGAAGATCCTCGTGCGGCAGGGTAAGATTGCCGAGGCCCTGGAGCTTTACCGTATGTCCCTTGAGGCCTGCCGTTCAGGCCTTTGCAGAGATGCGGTCAACAAGGACATACGAAGCCTGAAGAATCCGTCGCCGAAATAAGGTCCGACGTCCAGCCCGATGTCACGGCTCCATCGATGCCCTGCCGCACCTCAGTCCCTCCGGTGCGGTGCGGCAGAAATAATCGCGGAAATATTGTATATTTATAGGATGATCGAGAAACCGGCAGGACCGGGCAGCGGACAGGGTGAGGGGGAAGAGGGACTGAAAAGGTGCCGGGACCACGTCAAAGAAACAGAAGATCAAGGCGCGTCCGAGCTGAAGGCCATCAATGAACTGCTTAAGGAGGAGATAGAAGAGCGCAGGTGGGCGGAGGAGTCCCTGAAGGAGAGTGAGGAAAAATACAGGGCCCTTATCGAGACAACGGATACGGGATTCGTAATCCTCAAACGTGACGGGACCGTGGTGGATGGGAACGCGGAATTTGTTCGCCTCACCGGCAACAGGACCCTCGAGGAAATACAGGGCCGGAACGTCATTGAATGGACCGCTCCCCATGACGCCGCGCGAAACGCGCAGGCAGTGGCAAGCTGCTTCGAGCGCGGCTTCATAAGGAACCTCGAAATCGATTACATGGATTCGCGCGGATCGATTGTGCCCGTGGAGGTTAACGCCACTGTTATCGGGACCGGGGACGAGGAGAGGATTGTCTCCCTGTGCCGTGACATCACCGGGCGGAGGCAGACGGAAGAGGCCCTCAAAGAGAGTGAACGGCGTTACAGGGAACTTGCCGATTCTTTGCCGCAGATAGTGGCGGAGTTCGACACGAAAGGTAATTTTACCTTTGTGAACCGGAATGCCTTTGCTGCTTTCGGATATACACCGGAGGACCTTGAAAAAGGCTTCAACGTTCTCCAGACGGTCATGCCTCACGACCAACAGAGGGCCAGGGAATCCCTCGCACGGGCGGCCCGCGGGGAGACTCTCATGGGAAATGAATATGACCTGAGAAGGAAAGACGGCAGTTCATTTCCTGCGATCGCATATACGAACCCCGTTTCCCGCCACGGCAAGGTAGTGGGACACAGGTCCATACTCATCGATATCACCGACCGTAAGCGCGGAGAAGAGGCGCTCCGTCTTACCGAGGCCAGGTACAGGACGCTTCTGGAACACATCAGGGACGGCGTTTTCATCCTGGACACAGAGGGGCGTTTCACCTATGTGAACGATGTCCTGCTGGAGAGGTCCGGCCATCCGAGGGAGTGGTTCATGGGCAGAAAGTTCTCCGCCGTGGTGGGGAAACGATCCAAGGCCCTCGCCCGGAAGAATTTCCGGTCGGACATACGGGGGAACATCGCGCCTCCCTATGAGATCGCCCTTGCGTACCCCAACGCGTCCGGACACGAGTTCTGGATAGAGGTGAACAGGAGGGCGTTGTACGAGGGTGACCGCATCGTGGGTATCCTCGGGACTTCACGGGACATTACGAAGCGCAAATATGCCGAGGCGGCCCTCAAAGAGAGCGAAGAGCGGTACCGCAGCATCTTTGAAAGCTCACCCCTGGGTATATTCCAGTCCACCTGTGACGGCAAGTTTATCAGGGTGAACCCCGCCCTTGCGCGCTTGCTGGGATACGGGTCCCCCCGTGAGGTGATCGAATCCGTGCATGATATAGCCGCCCGGATTTATGTGGAGCCGAAACAGGGGACTGCCATTCTCAGGAAGATGATGGAGAGTGACGGACAGATAATGTCGGAAAACGAGTATCGCCGCAAAGACGGCCGCAAATGGATAGGCCACCTCACCCTTAGCGCAGTCCGTGACGTGAACGGCATCCCTCACCACCTGGACGGAATAGTCGAGGATGTGACCGCAAAGAGGGCAATGGAAGAGAGGCTTCAAAGCACCATGGGGTACATGAGGACCCTCTCACACCGCCTTCTTGAGATCCAGGAGGCCGAACGGCGCTACGTGGCCCGCGAGCTTCACGACGAAATGGGACAGACCCTCACGGCCCTCAAGATCAGCCTCAAACGGGCGGAACGCTCTATGGCCCCGGGGTCGAAAACGACGCTCCACGAAAGCGTGCAGATGGTGGAGGGACTCATGAGGCAGGTGCGGAACCTGTCCATCGAACTTCGCCCTTCCATCCTGGACGATTTCGGCCTCACCGCCGCCCTGGAGTGGTATATCAACCGGCTGTCGGCCAAAACAGGGCTCAAGATCCTGTTTCAATCGGGGTTAAAGGAAGAGCGGTTTTCACCCCTCCTCGAACTTACGTGTTTTCGGATAACCCAGGAGGCCCTGACCAATGTTGTCCGCCATTCCAAGGCAAAGAACGTGCGCGTCGAACTCGAAAGGCGCGAAGGGAACCTCCATCTCACGGTCCGGGATGACGGTAGCGGCTTCAACGTGGACAAGACCAGCAGAAGGTCCCAGAAGGGGGAGAGTTTCGGCCTCCTGGGGATGCACGAGAGGGCTTCCCTCGCAGGGGGAAACCTGGAACTGAGGTCGGAACCCGGCCGGGGCACGGTAGTCCATGCCACTTTCTCCCTTGGACCTGCCACGGAAGAGTGAAATCGAAGCGATTCGTTCTGGCCGTTGCCCGACAAAAATGATAGTATCCTTGAATAATGAGGAGGGCGCATATGAAGGCAAGAGAAGTCACGAAAAACGTATATATTGTGGGAAGCTCCGACATCTCCGATTCGCGGGACTGCTCCGTCTACCTTGTGGACCTGGGCGATCTGGTGCTCATCGACGCGGGAGCGGGTCCCGGCGTGGACAGGATCATCGCCAACATCAAGGCCCTTGGTTTTGATCCCGCCGCGATATCGACCCTTATCCTCACCCACTGCCATATCGACCACGTGGGGGGAGCGCAAATGATTAAGGAAAAGTACGGACCCCAGATCGTGATGCACGACCTCGACGCCCGTATCGTCGAGCGGGGAGACAACAGGATGACCGCAGCTTTCTATTACAACATAGACTTCAAGCCCCTGCCCGTGGATATAAAATTTACAGGGGAGGAAGAGCACCTCTTCGTGTGTGACCAGGATATGGTCTGTCTCCATACTCCCGGCCACACCCCCGGATCGATGTCGGTCTATCTCGATGTCGGGGGAAAGAGGGTTCTCTTCGGTCAGGACATTCACGGCCCCTTCATGAAGGACTTCGGGTCGGACATGAAGGCATGGCGCGCGTCCATGGCGAAGCTTCTGGCCCTCAAGGCGGACGTGCTCTGCGAAGGGCACTTCGGGGTCTACGAGCCGAACAGCAAGGTTACGGGCTACATAGAACGCTACATCGAGGAATACGAGGACTGACGCCATGACACAGGAAGGCTTCATTACCGCCTTCGGAGGCATTACGCCGTCCATCCACCCCGAGGCGTACGTGGACATGTCCGCAAGGGTGATCGGGGACGTGTCCGTGGGGGCCGGGGCGAGCATATGGCCCCAGGCGGTAATCCGGGCCGACAGCGCGTCCGTCCGGATAGGGGAGCGCGCCGTGGTGCTGGACCTCGCCCTGGTCGAGGCCCCGGAAGGATGCCCCGCGCTGGTGGAAGACGGGGCCCTGGTGAGCCACGGAGCCATCATCCACGGGGCTTCCGTGTTGAAGGGCGCCCTCGTGGGGATCGGCGCCATAATCCTCGACGGGGCGGTCATTTCTTCCGGCTCCATAATCGCGGCAGGGAGCCTCGTAAGCCCCCGCACGAAAATCCCCCCGAATTCCCTCGTCATGGGGGTCCCGGGAAAGATAATCCGGGAGACCACGCCCGGGGAGCGCGAAAACGTCGCCGCCCAGGTGGAGGAACTCTTCGGAAAGTCCCGCATCTACAAGAAGCCGTAACGCAGCCTGCCGCCCCTCTTTACGTATCAGCCTAATAGAGTATCTCTGATACCCTCACTCCAATCCCCGCCCGGCTCTGTACGCACGGAGTGGTATACCGCCCTCTTTCAAGACAAAAGAGATGATATATTACCGTATGGCATCTACTATTGACATATGGGTGTATGTGGTGATAATTAGTATTTAATACAACCTTACCAACGTGAGAAAGGAGTAATATAATGGAAGAGATTGCAAAAGTAACGATCGAGGAATTCAAGAAGGAATCGGATGGTTCGTGGGTCTGCGTCAAGAATGCAGATATAACTACCAAGTCGGGACGGATAATCAGGGTATCCCCTCGCACCACTTTTAAGAAAGGTTTCATACTTTCCGGACTTGACGTCGCAAGCGCACTTGACGAAGTGATCGGGCAGTAAGGAGAGCGTGGTGCGCTGAGCCCCGGAGTGCCGCGGCCCCGTTGCGACGGAAGGTCAGGGCGGAAAGAGAGGCGTGGAACCGGGCTGACCGGCCTCACTGGTTAAGGATCGCCCGGTAGAGCCCCTTTACTACCTCCGCCATCTTATCGAAGTCAAGGGTGTCCATCGTATCAGTGGCGCGGTGGTAGTTGTGGTTTCTGTAGAAGGCCGTGTCTGTCACCATGACCGCCTTGTAGCCGAAACGCCAGAAGCTCTGGTGGTCGGAAAAGTCGATGCCGGGGACCACAGACGGGGCGGCAACCGATTCCACGGGTATTGCCGATGCCTCGGCCATGAGGCCTTTTACGCGTTCCACCAGGTCGCCTTGCCCCCACTTCCCTACCACGGCGATGTAATTGCCCTTGTGGGGATAAAACCAGCCGAGAAAGAAAAGGGGGTAGCTCTGTGACTCGGGCGCGTCGGTAAAGTAGCCGATCATCTCGAGGGCAACCATGGACCGGACCTCGACCCCCGCGTGGGAGAGGGATTTGGCGTATACATAGCTTCCCATGTGACGGGTGCGGAAGAATTGCGGCTCCTCCAGGGTAAAGGCGACAAAGTCGGTGCGATATATGAGGGGCGGCTTGAGGGTGCCTACGAGACGGGCGAGTTCAAGGAGTCCCGCCACGCCGCTCGCGTTGTCGTCCGCGCCGGGCTGGTCCCCATGCACGTCATAATGGGCCCCCACGATGACCCGTTCGCCTTTTTCAGGTCCGAAGGAACAGATGACATTTTTGTATTCCCCCTTGTCGTGGGTGAAGGTCTGGACCTCCGTGCGGCACCCCGTCTTCGTGAATTCCCCGAGGATGTAAGCGGCGCTCTTATCGAGGGAGGCGACGTTACGGGCGTTGCGGGGCGGGTCCATCCCGGTGAGCGCCTCAACATGGCGTCTCATATGTTCCTTGCTCACCGGTGTTTCGGCCGCAACGCTGTCCCGGCCGGGAATCGCCCCGCAGCAGGCGACGAGGGCTGCCGGCACAAGGAGGGAGACCACGATATACCGGGCGAGTTTCAATCCTCTGAGAACCAATTCCTTCCGCCTGTCCATCCTGCCTCCTTTCCCTATGGGCGCAAGCCTTCCCTGATCCGCTCCAGGGAACCTATGAGAATCTCCATCTCCGATTCGCTCAGGACCTCCATGACTCTATCCACCTCTTTCATGTAAGCGTCCTCCACGTGGTCGAGCACTTCCCTGCCTTTGGGCGTCAGGCGCACGGCATTGTAACGGCGGTCGCCGGGAACATCGGTGCGCGTCACAAGCTCCGCCTTCTCCATCCTGTCGACAAGGGACGTCACATTCGAAGGGTGCACCACGAGCATCCGGCTCAATCCAGCCTGACTGAGTCCCGCCTCCCGGTCCGCCTGATAACAGAGAAGCTCCATGAGGTTGAATTGAACGTCCGTGATCCCGTAAGGCAGGAAGAATTGCCGGGCTCGTTTTTTGAGCATATCCCCCGTGTGATAGATGTTGAGGAGCGTTTCGTGGGCAACCGACGTGATCCCCGCCTTCAGTCCAAGTTCCTTTTCCAGCTTCATCCTTAAATAGTTCCCCTATAAATAGTTGATATATAAACTATCTGCCCGATCAACAGGCATGTCAAGATTTATTTCGGAGGTTTTCTACGCCCGTCTTCGACATAGCTTGGCAAAATCTCATCATGAGTCAACCGGCGGGCATGTGTTCCACGCGGACCGGACGCGGGAAAGACGGAAAAGGTCCGTCCACTCTTTCCTGTCCATGTTCAGAGGTCAGGGATAGGGCTGTGATACTTCCTTATGGGCTTCGATCATCTCCTGCCTTTCCCCGATATGCACGTATCAAGCATGTCCTCTCGTGCATTGCATTCAGAGACTGCGCCCTGTTGTTTTCCTATGGTCTTGCACCATCCGGAATGATCGGCTTCCTTCCCGTGAAACCGGATGCTGTTCGTCTTGTCGTAACCGCAACCGAGGGACAGGTTTTCGTTATTTTGTGCAATGGCATCCCTGCTGTACTGAGCGCAACTGGAAGCGCTGTTGTCGGCATATTTGCATGGCTTCCGGGTCCGGACTTTGCCTGTCTGATCCGCCTGCGCAAAGGGATTGCTCTTTTCCTCCGTGTAGAATGAGTCCGACGCCTCACCCACGTTCTGCCAGGTTTTACCGTTATCCTTCGTCTTGACCACGCGGAGCATCACCTTGTTGAGTCCTTTCTGGGGAATGGTGAAAGTGAAGGTGGTCTGGTTGTAGCCTTTTGTCCTCACCTGTCCGTTGAGGTACCAGTAATACCCGTACAGGGCATTGCCGGACCATGCGTCCGATTCCACCCTGCCCTGATATGTCGCCTGTTTGCCCACTTGATTGGGGAGTTTGCCGGAGACAAATATCTTCACCGTTTCCAAGGGGAGCTTTTGCTGCTGACTCGCCTGCTGCTGACTTGCCTTGGCGCCCGCGAGGTTCTGTTTTATCTCGTCGCAGGACCTCACCACCGACTTGAGTTGTCCCTCCAGGCGGAAGCATTCGTCCCGTTTCTTCGAACTTTCGAGGCAGGCGGCATATTCCCGTTCCTTTTTTGCGATGAGTTCGTCGAGTTGCTTGATAGCCCTGGACTTTGGGTCGGTGATCGGATTTCGGCCGGCCTGCAAGTCCTCTAATTGGTCCTTCAAGTTATCCATCTCCTCCCGTTCGCTCCGGCAGGACAACCCGTAATTTTCACAATATAGTAAACGCTCCGAGAGTTGGGAAATCTGCTTTTTGATCCCCTCCATCAAACGCTCCGGCGTGACAAATGACGGCATGGGAGTATTAAGGCGGGTGGCCCGCTCTTTCTTCTTCTTGTCCATGTAATCCTTGATCTGATCACACGTTTCATTTCTGGTCGGCGCGTAGGGACATTCCTTCAGGATTCTTTGATTCAGCCGATCCCAGCTTGCCTGGCAATCCCTGAGGCCTGTTTCGAGTTCCTTAACAGTAGCGGCTTCAGTACGGTCCAAAGCGGAAAAGGCGAACAGTGAAAGGGCGACGGCGAAACAGATAAACGGTAAAGAAACGGGGGACCTCGTGGTTTTCCGCGAAAACAGGCCGGCCATGCACCCTCCATGAGTCGGATTGGATACCCGTTCCTATGTCCTCAGTCCTGACGGCTTTGCGTGGACACCGCAGCAGGCCTGCTCCCCGGGTTCAGGCTCAATTATCATATAGGAAGAGATGTTTTTCAACGAAAATAGCATGGATGTCTGTTGGTGATATATCATCTGTTCCACGGAAACCGATTACACGCTCTGCCATCTTGTCGGCCTCGAAGGATATCTGTGCCCACATCGCAACCATCGCCTTTCTCCCGTCACAGGACCCTCTTCATGCCGGGAATGAGGCGTATGAGGTATGACACGAGGAACGATCCCGGTATCGAGAGAAGGGACACGACGGCAAACAGGGTAAAAGGCCCGGCCTGCACAGGGTCAAATGCATACTGGAGGGCAACCACCACGGGTACGTGAATGATGTATGTCCCGTACACGTTTTCCGCGAGAATCCGGGCAACAGGCCCCGTACGATTGAAGAAGGCCCGGAACAGGGCGAGAAGTCCTATTGAGACCCCCACGCACAGCAAGGCCTCCCTGTATTCCCAAAGAAAGAAGGCGGCCCGGCGGCCCCTCGAGTATAGCTGGATAAGGGAGACCACATAGACGCCCAGGCCGGGGACCAGCCAGAGCATGTTGCGGGGCGTGGTAAGGGTCTCCAGGAAACGCCCCCTGCAGGCAAGAACGCCGAGGACGAAAAAAGACAGGTACTGCGGCATGTGTGCAGGTTCCATCTGTATGAATCCGAGAAAGAATATCCACCGGTCCATGGGGAACCCCCACGGGCCCCGCATGACGTGGGTGACAAACCCCAGGATCGCAATATAGACAAGGATCGCGTAGAGCCCCACGTCCCGGGGCGTGGAAGTCTGCCGGGAAGGCGCCCATTTTTGCAGGGCTGTTCTTATTGCCGCGTAGAGGACCGAGTAGACAAGCAAGTGCTCTATGAACCATAAATGGGCGATATTGAACACGTTGCGAGGGTCCGCCGCATCCGGGGTGTGTCCCAGCCAGTGCCGAAAATAGAAATCATGGAAACTTATGCAATTCGTATAGTGCGCGTACTTCACATATTCCATGACGGGAACCATAAGAAAGGCCCCGAAGAGGAGGGGGATGCCGAAGCGGATCAGCCTGTCGGTAACGAACCTGCGGGCCCCGTGGCGATCGAAGGACGAAGGAAAAAAATATCCTGATATGAAGAAGAAGAGCCCCATGAAGAAGGACGCGTTGAAGTGGAATAGAAGCCCCAGCGACTTTACCCGGTCACCGGGATATGAATAAGGCCAGACCCCGCCCGTTGACCCGTATGCCTGCCCTACATGGTGTATGATGACGAGAAATATAAGGGCGACCTTCAGGTTGTCGAGGTAGTAAAGGCGCCTCTCGTCGGTCATATGCTCATCACCTGCGGTCGGCCGGCCTGACCCGGTCAGTCACTTGCCGAAAAACCTTCGTGAAACACCACAGTTCCTCGAGGTATTTTTTCGCTGAACGGCAGGGCGAGGAAGACTTCCTGCGGAATACCCTCGTAAATAAATCCCGGAATATTCCTGAAACCGAACCTTTTATAATAGTTCGGGTCGCCCACAAGAGCACAACCCCGGCCGCCCCGCGCCTTGAGCAGGGACAATCCTTCGCGGATAAGCGCTTTCCCGATGCCTTGTCTGTGCAGTTCGGGCAGCACGGAAACTGGGCCGACGCCATACCAATCCGGGGTGCCGTCGGAAATAGTCACAGGCGAGAAGGCTATGTGACCCACCACCTGTCGATCATCCTCCGCAACCAGCGAAAGGGCCAGCGCATTTCCTTTCCGTAACGCCTTTATTATGAATTGCTCCGTGTGACTGCTGATCGCAAGAGTCCGAAAGGCAGCGATGGTAACTTCGGATATTGCCGCAATATCCGAGACTGTTTCATTCCTTATGATCATTTTACCTCCTGTCTTTCACTTCCCCACGACGGCGGGCAATGATCCGCCCCAACCGGCTGTTTCTCAAGAATACTATTATTTAAAAGGGTACCTTGTCAATGATGCCCGGCTCGTTCCTCCCCGGGGATTTCTGCGGAAAGGCCCTGGAATATGCTATCTTAATCTCCGAACATGGCAAGACCTGCACCCATATACGGACGCCTTTCATCGCCCTGGTTCATGCTGTTTGTGGTCCTTGCCGCCAGCCTCGCGGCCCCTCTCAACCAGTTCAAGGTTCCCCCTGTTATGCCCCTTCTCATGGATACTTTTACCCTTCCCGTGGGCAGGGCCGGTCTTCTCATGTCCGTTTTTTCCATCACCGGCCTTGTGTTCGCCATCCCCGCAGGCTTTATTTACCAGAAGCTCGGCTACAGGGCCGCCTTTCTCATTGCCTTTGCCTGTATGATGCTTGGCGGCATTACGGGGGCGGTGAGCGCCGACGCGGGGACCATGCTCGCCGGCCGTGTCGTCGAGGGGATGGGCCTCTGCCTTATCACCATGGCGGCGCCGCCCCTGATCCGCCTCCTTTTCACCCGGGAGAAAAGGGGCCGGGCGATGGCTGTCTGGGTCGTCTATGTTCCTCTCGGCCAGATGATCGTGTTCGGCGCCGCCCCGTATATTACCGCGGCGTGGGGTTGGCGGGGAATCTGGTGGTGGGCCCTTGCCTTTACCGCCCTTGCAGGTCTGCTCTTTTTCCTCTTTGTCAGGCCGGTCTCCTGTGAAAACGATCCGCCGGAGGCAGGGGCCGGGATGAAAGAGATGGGCCGGGTGCTTTTTCGCAGGGACCTGTGGCTCCTGGGCCTTCTCTTTCTCACCTTCAATTTTGTGTTCATCGCCTTCAGGACGTGGATGCCCACGTTCCTCTTACGAGTAAAGGGCGCCCCTGCAGGGTACGGCTCGTTCCTCATGGCCCTCATGTCCGTCTTCATTATCGCCCCCGCCCCCCTTATAGGGCGGGCGTGCGACGCGATAGGGTCCCGGAGGCTCGTCTGCATGTTCTCCATGCTCGTCTTCATGGCCATGCTGCCCCTCTCCTCCTCCTTAAGCCCCCCCATGCTCATTCCCTGGCTGGCCGTGTTGGGCGTGATCTGCGCCTTTCTGCCTACCGCGGTCTTTCTTGCCGCCACCGACCTGATCCAGGACGAAAGGTTCGGAGGCCTGACCATGGCCGTTATCCAGTTGGGTCAGAATGCGGGGATGCTCCTGGGCCCGCTTGTCTTCGGCATGATCGTGAGTGAGACCCGGAGTTGGTATGCCGCTTTCTGGATGCTCGCACCCGTGAGCGCGGCAGGCGCTGTGGCCGCCTTCTTCACAAAGGTGCGTTAGGGGCCGGTTTCATTGTGTCCGGCCGGGTAACAAGCCTTACCGGGGATATACCCACGAGGGGTTCGGGATGGGATGGTTCGGGGGGCGACGACCGGGCAGGCAGGGGTTTTCCTGGATGTCCCCTGACGTTGAAATGTCGGCCCATGACCCGATTCCATTGCCCCTGAACCTTCCGGGACCGGCCTTTTTTGGGCCGGGCAGATTCCCTATTGACATTGACCCCCTCATTGGTTTATGAATTTGAAACGCGAAAAAGGAGGTAGTAACGATGGCAACAACAATTAATCAAGATGACTGCTCGGGCTGCGGTATGTGTGCTGAGGCGTGTGCGGCCAATGCTATTACTGTAGACGACGTGGCTTCGGTTGATGCAGGACTCTGTACGGATTGCGGGACCTGCGCTGATGAGTGTCCTGTAGGAGCGATAACCAAAGCCGAGTAAACGGCCGACAGCTTTCGATTCTCCGGTTCATCCGATGCGCCCCGGGGCTGTATGATTATAACAGTCCCGGGGCCGTCTTCCTCCAACCTCCCCTTGCCCGGACTGACAGATGAGGTCCTTTCCGACGCAACGTCCGCCACAATGCTCCTCGTGTCCTGCTGTCGTCCTATGAAGAGGGAGGGATAGAAAATGAGTTCGACATTTCCGGCATCGTGCCGGGAAATGTGAGGGCGATCTCTATCGCTCGCCGTGGGCGTGCGATTCGACCACCAGGCCGTTTTCACCGAACAGGAAGAACTCGGCGCACAACTCACCGCCAAGCCCTCTGTAGTGAATGACTACGCTCTCCACGCCCTTGAGCACGGCCACGAGTTCAAAGTGGAGGTCGGGCCGCGCAGCAAGCGCCTTGACCCAATAGGACCGGACTTCCCCTTTGCTGTTTAGTCTCCCGCTGCTCCCCGGGATGAACATTGCCATTTTCGGAGAGGAAAACTTCAACGATTCGTCGTAGTACGACATGACGCGCTCCATGTCATGGCTGTTCCACGCCTCAATCCACCCGATGGCAAACTTTTCGTAGAACTCGCTGTTCCTCATGGCTCACCTTCCGTAGTGTGGAACCTGCTTTTCCCGATAGTAGAGGGGACAGAGGCCTGATGAACCGGGAATATAACTGCGGCATACCGTGGTGCGTGCTTCGTAAATCCCGCAGGAGGCGGATGCCCCGTCCCACTTGAGATACACGCAGGTCATCCGGCAGGTCTTTATATTTGCCCCGAACTTGTTGACAAGCCGGTCGTCGGACCACGTCACGTCGTTATCCCGCAGGCGGGCAATAATATCATGACGCCCCTCTGTCTGCCACCGCCTGACGTCCTCGAGAGTGACGTAGGCGATCATATCCAAATGGCAGCAACTGCCGCACCGGCGACACGCGATATCCCTATCCTCTTTCACTTCACCCTTCCCCATGAGATAACAGGCAGGACCCCGTGTCCGGGTTTGCGACAAGGCCTCCATCGCCCGAAGGGCGTCACCCGGACGCCCCCGGAGTCTTCCTGAATTTCTGTTTACTTCGTACCCTTAGGTGCCCCGCGGTTCTTCTGCGCCCCCGGCATTCCGGGCATGGTGACCTTGGCATATCCACTCGGAACTTCAAAAAGACTGTCCGCCTGGCCTCCCATCTTGATGTTGCGGTACTCCATGGTCCAACTGCCGTCAAGGGCCGCCATCTTTACCGGGAATTTGATGTCCGTCGCCATCCACTGATACATCTTCTCCGTCTTTCCACCCGTGTTATAGGTTATCTCGTACTTCTGCGTGGGATGGCCGTCGATCGTCTCGGACCCGACCAGTTTCCTGCTGACTTCGCCCTGGACCTTTTCGTCCACCTTCGGCTTTGCCGTGGGCTCGGCTTTCATCTCCATATATGATTTCTGAGCCGGTGTGACGATCCAGACCACGTCCTTGTCGCCCCTCATGATCGAATACCCCTGCTGACCCTGTCCCTCCATGCGGACTTTCTTGTCTTTGATAAACATTTTGGAGGTGTTTGTATTACCGCCCTGGGTCGAAACGACATTTGCGGAAAACTCCATGGCCCACGCGCATACTGCGAAACAGATCGCAATTGCGGCCACGCCTGACGCGAGAACTGCTCTTTTCATAAATCCCTCCTGAATGAACGTTAAAATAACTGTAGTCATAAATAATCCGGGCGCCTTAAGAGGGCCGGATTTTCTATCTGTAACATTGGAGCAAGCAAAGCGCCTCCTTGTCAAGAAGAAAGGTTCGGTCCCCGTCCCAGACAGGCCGCCGGGCTATCCCGTTCTTCCGTGATACCCCTGTCAGGGGCCCTTCCTGAACTTCGCGGTCACGCTCTGGGCCTTGCTCATGACGACGGTACAGGTGTTGCCCGAAGCAATGCAGCCGGACCAGCTCATAAGAGACGAACCGGCGTCAGGGGCAGCGGTGAGGGTTACCTGGGTATTATAGGTGTAGGATGCCTTGCACACGCCCTTGGAGCCGCCTGTGCAATTGATGCCGCCCGTGTCGCTCGTGACCGTGCCCGCTCCCTTATTTACCGATGAATTTTTCACAGTAAGGGCCTGAGGACCGGCGAATGTGGCCTTCACGGTTTGGGCCTTGCTCATGGTGACGGCGCAGGTGGTTCCCGTGCATCCGGGGACAGACCAGCTCATAAGAGACGAACCGGCGTCAGGGGCAGCGGTGAGGGTTACCTGGGTATTATAGGTGTAGGATGCCTTGCACACGCCCTTGGAGCCGCCTGTGCAATTGATGCCGCCCGTGTCGCTCGTGACCGTGCCCGCACCCTTGTTTGCCGACGAATTCTTCACGGTAAGCGCTTGAGGACCCGTGAATGTGGCCTTTACGCTCTGGGCCTTGCTCATGACGACGGTACAGGTGTTGCCCGAAGCAATGCAGCCGGACCAGCCGGTCAAGACGGAGGAAACAGCGGGTGTCGCGGTCAAGGTTACCGTGGTGCCCGCCGCATAGGAAGCGGAGCAGGTGCCCCCGCAGTCGATGCCCGCAGGTGAGCTTGAGATGGCGCCGTCGCCGTTGTTCTGCCTCACCCTGGCGACGGTAAGCTTCATGGGGTTGGGGACGACGAATGTGGCCTTTACATTCCGGGCCTTGCTCATGGTGACGGTGCACGTGTTGCCCGAAGGGGTGCAGCCGGACCAGGAGCCGAATGCGGAGCCCGCGTCGGGGGTAGCCGTGAGGGTTACGACCGTCTCCTCTGCAAAGATTGCGTTGCATGCCGAGCCGCAGTCGATACCCGGAGGATCGCTCGTGACCGTGCCTGAACCGGAGCCTGCGCGGGTGACCGCGAGGGTGTAGTTGGTTCCGCTATATAAAAAGGCATGGCACGAGCCGGAGGGGTCGCAGGAATCCCCCGCCACCTGCCCCGTGCTGTTGATGGCGGCCGCATAACTGTTGGGCCTTCCGGGCAGAACGCCCAGGTCGATCATGGTGCCGCTAAACAGAAAGGCATGACAAAGGCCGGACGCGTTGCAGGAATCCCCCGCCACCTGCCCCGTGCTGTTGATGACGGCCGCATAACTGGTGGTCCTTCCCGGCAGGACGCCGAGATCGGTCATGACGCCGCCGCTATACAGAAAGGCACGGCAAATGTCGGATGAATCGCAGGAATTACCCACCACCTGTCCCGCATCGTTGATGCCGGTAGGAGTACTGTCCGTCATTCCCGGCAGGACGCCGAGATCGGTCATGACGCCGTTATTGTAAAGAAAAGCATGGCAATTGTTGAATATATCGCAGGACTTCCCCACCACCTGTCCCGCGTCGTTGATGCCGACGGCATGACTGTTCTTCATTCCCGGCAGGACGCCGAGATCGGTCATGACGCCGCCGCTATACAGAAAGGCATGGCACGCGTTGGATGAATCGCAGGAATCCCCTGCCGACTGCCCGGTATTGTTGACCGTGTAGGCTCGACTGTAAATTCTTCCCGGCAGCGCACCCAGGTCGGCGAGAGCGCCGCCGCTATACAGAAAGGCGTGCCCGCCGGATTCTCCCGCCACCTGTCCCGCGTCGTTGATGGCCCAGGCAAGACTGGTGGTGCCTCCCGGCAGGAGGCCGAGGTCGGTCATGGCGTTGTTTGTGTAAAGGAAGGCGTGGCAAAAGAGGGCCGGGTCGCGGGAATTACCCACCACCTGCCCCGCTTCGTTCATGCCGGAAACATGGCTCATGGTGCCTCCCGGCAGGACGCCGAGATCGGTCATGACGCCGTTACGGTAAAGGAAGGCACGGCAAAGGGCTACATCGCATGACCACCCCGCCACCTGTCCCGCATCGTTGATGAGGGCGGCGGAACTCTCGGTCTTTCCCGGCAGGACGCCGAGATCGGTCATGGCACTGCCCCCGAATGATGTCGCGGGGATCAAGGCGACAAAGAAAAGCATATACACAAAGAGGGCTATCCGAGCCTCCCTCCTGTGACCTCCGGACCGGCGACACTCCTCCATCGTATTCCCCCTTCACCACGGATTTATACATACTTTGCCGGGTTATTCCATGTTTGTAGCACGGAAGGACGCGCCCGGACGGGAAGAGCAAGGCATTGAGCCCACCGTGCATGCGCTTCGGAGCGGTCCGTGCCGCTCAGCCATGGCCTTACCCGTTTTTCTCGTCAACCTGTTCCCGGTACTCCTTGATTCTATGGGGCAATGCGTAAAGGCACTCAAGCAGAAAATCGAGAAATCTCACTATGTCGCCGGCGTCTTTCGGGGTAGGCGCCGACTGGCCCGGAACCGGGTGGGCGCCTTCATTTTCCAGCTCCCGAACGGCATCGGACCACTCTTTCATTACGGGCGGGAGAATACCCTTCCTGTGCAGGTCCTCGATCCCCTGTTTGAGGTTTTCACCCTCTGCCCGGCTGTCTCTCAGGGCGATCTGCAGGGCGCTCCTTGCCATGATTACGGCAGCGTCGTAGTTTTTCTCCACCAGGTTCCTCTTGGCCTGCAACCAGTACCGTCCTACCTGCTCGGGCCAATAGCCGGGATACTCGTCATACTTGAGGGGCCACGGGAGGGTGCGAAAGCTGTGAATGCCGCTTGTCGGGCCGAGGACAAAGCTTGAGGAGGACCACAGTACCATGACGTAACCTTTGCAGTTTCCACATTCAAGAGTGTCGAAGTTCAGGCGTTTGGAGCTGTTGGGTTTCTTCTTTTCAGCGTGAAACACGGTTTTAAAGCCGCCTTTCTCAAGACAGAAGGGGCACGCTATTCGCCACAACGCAAGTTCGGCTCCCTGTACGCCCGCGTGCTCACCGAGATCCCACCAGCTATCCATCTTATCCATGCCTTATCTCCCCCGTTTTGCCGGCCATGACAATTAATCCGTTGCGAACACGAATTTCCGAAATATTAGTATTTACAGGATATGTTGTCAACATTAAGGATGCTCAAAGTCCATTCCGGCGCAATGTTCGCAGTGACGCCGTGGTTTTACCGCAGACCCGCCGCAAGAACACGAGTCCGGGGCAGATGCTTTCTGCGGGGTTGGGAAGGTTGCAGGGTTGGGAAGGTTGCAGGGTTGGGAAGGTTGCAGGGTTGGGAAGGTTGCAGGGTTGGGAAGGTTGCAGGGTTGGGAGAAGGCCGGGCGGGGAGGGGTTTTCCCGGATGCTCCCTGACGGTGAAATGTTGACCCATGACCCAATTCCACTGCCCTCGGTGCGCAGTGCGCAGGAAGTCCTTGTCTATCCGGCCGTTGGCAGCCCGCAAAGCCCGCAGGTCCTGTCATGCCCGATCCGCCTGTCCGGCGCATGGTGGCGCAAAAACCGCGCCACCGGTCAATGGAATTGAATGGGTCCCCACCATTCCACCAGAATGCTCGCCACCGGCAAAACCCCTCCCCACCCGGCCCCGACCGTTGGGATTGTGTTGAGGGTATTACAGATTACATGAACCTGCAAGCCGGGATATCTGGCCGCAAGATAGACGCTATATGAGTGACTCGGGGATGGTCTTCCAGGGGCCGTCCCCCCTGAACTCTCAACCTTGAAACACCTTGACACGTTCCCATGTGACGGTCATACTTATGAAACCGACGAGGGTTTTTAATGAACGCTGAGTGCCATCAGACTATTTTTGAGCAATCCGGGGGAATGTCCACTTCAGGCAGACTATGCAAGAGACGCCATGCGTTCAGGGCAGAACGGAGGGCCAGAGCAGCACACAGGGTTGTCCGGTTTTTTTGCCTCGCGCTCCTTGCCTTCTTGGTTTTTCCTCTCCCTTCCTTCGGCTCAAATATACCCTCCAAGAAAGAAATAACGCGGAAGCTGATCGGTCTTTCTATTCCCTTCGTTGCCAACGAAGGGCAGATTGACAGGGATATCGCCTACTATGCCCGGACATTCGCAGGGACCATTTATGTCACGAAGGAAGGCTCCATGACCTATTCCCTCCGTAAGGGGGACAGGCGGGCCGCGTTTAAGGAAGAGGTCTCAGGGGTCAACAACCCCGTTCCTATCGGACAGGAACCCTCAGTCACAAAGATAAGTTCCTTCAAGGGGAATGACCCTTCCAAATGGAGAAGCAATATTTCCTCCTTCAATACTGTTTCCTTGGGGGAGATCAAACCGGGCATCATCCTTTCCCTCAAGGCCCACGGAAATAACGTGGAGAAAGTGTTTACCGTAAACCCGGGCACAACCCCTTCCATCTTCATGAAACTCTCCGGCATCAGGGACCTCAACCTCACCGAAACGGGAGAGCTTGAGGTAATGACCGGTTCAGGTTCCTCCACCTTCACCAAACCGGTCGCATACCAGGAGGTCGAAGGAAACCGGGTATACGTGCCTATAGCCTATATGCTTGGAGACAACGCGTCCGAATGGGCCCTGGGAGATGAGCCCGAAGATGCCGGACGGATCTACGGTTTTGCGGTAGGGACCTATGACACTGCCAAGCCCTTAACGATCGATCCGCTGTTGGCGAGTACGTTTCTGGGCGGCAGCCGTGACAACTGTCCCGATACTATCATCCTTGATCTCCAGGGGAATGTATTTGTGGCAGGATATACTGATTCCCTCGATTTTCCTACGACTGAAGGAGCGTACAGACGGGAACTGAACGGGGTCCTGGACGACGTATTCATCGTCAAAATGGATAGCGCCCTCGCTTCATTGCTCTCCGGTACCTATATTGGAGGGACAGGAGATGATCTGAATAGCGGTATTGCCCTGGATACGCTCGGTAACCTTTACATAGCCGGGCTAACATTTTCGAGGGACTTTCCTACCACTGAAGGAGCCTACGACCGTACCTTGAAAGGTATGCCCGCCGCCTTTATCGCAAAGCTGGACAATTCCCTTACCTCTCTTCTTGCATCAACCTATTTCGGAGGAAGTGGTGCGAACCGGGCGGACGGAGGAGTTGTGCTTGATCGTTCGGGTAACGTCTATGTTGCCGGAGTCACGACGTCGCCTGATTTCCCCACCACAAAGGGGGCATATCAGAGAGCCTATTATGGCGGCATGGTGGTTTTCATCTCCAAATTCGACAGTTCCCTCGCCGCCCTCAGGGCATCCACGCTTTTGGGAGGGGATGCGACCGCAGGGCCTTCCTCCCTGGCACTCGATCCCTGGGGGAACGTGTATGTGGCAGGTTCCACTTCCGGGGCCTTCCCGACGACCAAGGACGCATATCAGCGTTGGCACCACGGGGAGTATTTAACGGACGGGTTCATCTCCAAACTGGATAATACTCTCGGCCATTTGCTCGCTTCCACGTACCTTGGAGGTGAGTACGAGGATGGTGTGACATCCCTCGCGCTCGGCCCGTCAGGGGACGTATATGTGGGCGGGTGGACCTATTCCCCGGATTTCCCTACCAGCGCGGGGGCATTTATGCCCGCGTACCAGGGGTACGGTGATGCGTTTATCTCAAGGCTGGATAGTTCGCTCACCACACTTTTGGCCTCAACCTATCTCGGCGGGACAGGGTACGATACGGCTGGTATCATCCTTGATCCCTTGCTCGGGACCGTCTATGCGACCGGCTATACGGGTTCCACCGACTTTCCCACCACGGAAGGCGCATACAGCGGAACGTTTAACGGGGGAGACTGGGACGCCTTTATTTCAAGACTCGACCCCTCATTGGGACAGTTCTTTGCTTCTACCTATCTGGGAGGAAACGATGCCGACGCCGGTTGGGACGTCGCGCTCGATCCCTCCGGCAATGTCTATGTTGCCGGCACAACGGGTTCTCATAACTTCCCCACCACCGAGGGGGCGTACGATCGCACGTGGCATACCGGCTTCATCTCCAAATTAGATCCCAACTTCGGCACCCCCGGCGAGTATTTCCCCCTTACGGTATATCTCGGAGGCAACCAGAAGGGGAGCGTAACGGGTCAGTACCTCGTCTGCGGTCAGAACCCTTGTCCCGGGGTCTACGTGTCAGGGGCAAGTATTACACTTACCGCCTCCGCCACTCAGGGTTCTTCCTTTCAGGAGTGGGTGGGTTGTGATACCACTACCGGGAATGTCTGTGCCCTTACCATGAATACCGCGAGGACCGTAACCGCCGTTTTCCTCTCTTCCCCCCGCATCTCAGTGCGCCCCAGGAGTATCAACTTCGGAACCATAGGCCACGCCTCTCCCTCGAAGGTCATTACTATCAAGAATAACGGAAGCGCCGACCTTACGATTACCGGCCTTGCCTTTACCGGTCCCAATGCTTCCGAATTCACCGAAACGGACACCTGTGCTCAACCTGTCGTAAAAGGGGGAAGCTGCGTGATTGTCGTGCAGATTGTCCCCACCTCCTATGAGAAGAAATCGGCCGTCCTCACCATACCCTCGAACGACCCGGAATATCCCTCCATCACCGTTGACCTCAAGGGGACCGCCTCTCCCCCGAAGATATCCGTATCCCCCGGTTCCATGAACTTCGGAACCCTCTCTCTTGGAAAAGTCTCCACCAAGAAGATCACCCTCAAGAACAACGGACCCGCCGACCTTATGATAGGCTCCATTACCCTCGACGACCCTTATAGCCGGTTCTCCGTGTCCCACGACTGCTCCGTCCTTCCCAAAGGGACGACCTGCGTGATCACTACGACCTTTACCCCGGTCTCCGTCGGTCCTGCCACGGCAAATATTGCGATCTCTTCCACCGATCCGGCGCATCCTTCGGTGGAGGTGGGCCTCAAGGGGAAGGGAAAATGAGTTGATTAACCTTTGCGGGAAATGGTATAAACCGAACCTTAACAGGCCTGTTTTGTCCTGTGTTGATGTCTTGTTTGGGGGCCCGGACGTCAACAATTCAACAACTCAGGCTGGGAAAAACCGGTTTGGCTTCCTTGTTTGGGGTCAGAGTCAAAGGCCCATGCGCCTGCAAGCCATGTATATGGGCCTTTTACCTCAGTCTCAAACTGGAGTTGCAGATGGCTGGGGCAAAGGGAATCATGGTGACCAGGGCTGACTTCCTGCGTTCGCCGAGTGCTTCAAAAGGTTTTTCTTGCAAGACACCTTCAATAGGGAGAGAATAAGTACGAAGAGGAAGATTGACCCAATCCGGTAGTCGGAGACCTAATTTCACTCTTCAGCTTGTAACGTGTTAAAAGACGATAAGTATGAACCAACCATCTTAACCGAAAAGGATGTTCGGACGGATCGGATACGGTTTTTCAGAAGAACGAGGGCGACGAGGGATTTATAGGGAGGGGCGTGCGAGCATCGTTGAGGACTTATGGTGGGAGCAATCGTTCTTTGCAGGAAAGTTTGATCGTCCTAAAGGAGACGAGCCTGCAAAAATAAGGGCAACAGAACTATCAGGGGGAATTGTAGATGACAGCATTTCAAAAGATAGAGCTTCTGGGATTGGGTTTTATCTTGATTTCAGTCGGGTGGGAGCTTTTCTTTACCAGAACGCTGGATTCGATGAAAGAAGATATCAAGTGGAACATCCTGATGTATAGGCTTGATCAACTGCATGATCGTCAACATGACCTGCAACAGCATATCGACTACAAAATCTATGAGGTCAAGTCCGGTAAACCTCTTCAGGGTGTACCGCTATCGAAGCATTGGAACAACTCGGCATCGGAGGACTCGCTGGCCAAGGTCGCTGACCAAAACAAGTATTTTTACGCACTGAAGCTGGTGCTGTACCTTTTGGGCGGCACTATGGTCCTTTTCGCTAAGTTTGGGGATTATTCCAATTCGCCTTCTAAACGTCAGACATTATCTGAACAGAAAGGACCGGTCGTGAGTTGCGCTTTCGATGCCACGACCTTCAGACAGTGGTACGAGGTCCGCACAACCACGCCGAACAAGAGCAGCTTGGTGATATTGAAGAACAATGATAACATTATGGGGTGGCGGTCCGGCCGCTGATACTAAATTTGTTTGTGAAAAGGAAGGTGAGGACCGGGACGTCCTTCAACGATTCAATCGTTCAGCCGGAAGAAGCCGAGATCAAAGTCAAAGGCCCATGCGCCTGCTTGCAGGCGTGGTAATCAGTAATACCCTCTCCGCCTGGCCTTCTCCCAATCCCGTAGAAAACATCTGCCCCGGACTCGTGTTCTCGCGGCGGGTCTGCACTGCGGGTCCGTACTGTAGTAAAGCCGGGATGTCACTGAACGATGGGTAAAGATGGGTCGGCCTTTTCATGCCGCCGGGTTACCGGGAAACCCCTCCCCGCCCAAGGCTTCCGCCCGACGCTTCCGGCCGCAGCGTCTCCCGCGTCGCCGCCCCGCGCATACCGGCTGCCTGCGCTGTATGTTTCGTGCAAGTTTTTGCGCTTAGGTGCCGGATGCCGTTTCGCGCCGTTCCACGGGCACGATGGGCCGCCGGGCGTGCCGCACCTTGCCGGGCGCTTTTTACCTGGAAGCCGGGCTGACCTCTTAGTCCGGGTAGGCTGCTACCACGAGGATTACCATCATGGTTTCTTTTGTGTTTGTGAGGCTGTGGGGGTCGCCGGCGGGGAGCCAGATGGCGTCTCCTTCCTTTACCTCCCTTTCTTCGGTCCCCACTTTCATTATTCCGCCGCCGTTCATGATGAAGTAGATCTCTTCCACTTCGTCCACGTGTTCCTCTATCACGTTTCCGGGGGGCAGCATGGCGTAGGCCAGGAATTCCATGGATTTGAGAAATTGGCTCGTCATTATCATCCGGGCCACCGCGCCCCGGTGGGCGACGTAGGTAGTGGCAAGTACTTCGGGGTCGGTCATGTTTCGTACGATCATTTCGCCTCTCAATCAAAAAGTTTGTTCTGTCCATTATGTACGTAAAAGGCAATCATGTCAACTCTTTTAGCCGGTGCGGGCGGCGCGGGAAAGGGGCCCCGGGGCTTCATTTCCGTTGATTTCCCGTATACAGTCTAGTATTCTAGGCTATATGGGCGATGATCGCGTGAAGCATGGACGGATGGCCTTTTTCATTATGGGCTGGATCGGGATGCTCTTCTATTTCGCCCAGAGGTGGATCTTCGGTCCCCTGATCCCCTCGCTTATGCAGGCTTTCGACGCTGACCGGACAACCCTCGGCGTGGTCGGGTCAGCGTCTCTCTGGGGCTATATGTTCACGCCCATCGCGGCGGGCCTGCTCTCCGACCGTTTCGGCAGAAAATACGCCATCTTGTTCGGCATCTTCGGCTTTTCCACCCTTACCATGGTTTCCGGCCTGACGAACAGCGCGACCCAGCTTTTCTGGAATCGCTTCTTCACAGGGATGGTGGAAGCCTTCTATTTCGTCCCCATCGCCGCCTTTACCCTCGAACTTTTTCCGGAAAGGCCCGCCTTTTTTCTCGGGCTTCTGACTTCGGGCGCTTCGGTGGGCTGGTTTGTGGGTCCCGCCGCGGCGGGCTGGCTCCTCGACCTCACGGGCACGTGGCGTGCCGCCTTCCTGGCCGTCGGGTTTGCCGGCTTGATAGTGGCTTTTCTTCAGTGGTGGTTTTGGCCGGACACAGGACGCAAAACCCATACCGGCGTATTCTTCGACAGGACCATTCTGCACCCGAAGAACGTGGTCATGCTCTTCTTTCTCGGCCTGGTGCTCATGTTGCAGATGGCGTCGGAGTTTGGTTTCACCATGTGGTTTCCCGTGTATCTGCGCACCGAGGTCCTGATGAGCGCCACGAGCGCGGGGTTGATCGCGGGTTCTTTCGGCATAGGTATGGCCCTCGGAAGACCGGTCATGGGGATTGTCTCCGACCGGGTGGGCTACCGGCTCACGGGCCTGGCAGGCAGCATCTTAATGGGCCTGCTTTTCATGCTCGCCCTGTGGGCGACGGGCACGCCACTCAAGACCTTCTTTACCTTTGCCGCGGGGTTCATAGGGGCAGCGGCAACAGGAGGCCTCTGGACTTTCACGGGCCTGGTCTTCGCGTCCTTTAAAGGGCTCGCCCTGGGCGTGATCGTTACCTTCGCCTATTGCCTGTCATCCCTGTCTCCTATTGCAATCGGGTATATAGGCGACCACTACTCCATCGCGACGGCCCTCTGGACCGTGGCGGTGCCCTGCGCGTTCGCCGCCGGCCTCTCGTTCACGCCCACCTTTATCCTCAAGAGGATTCAGCGGCCCGGGTCAGGCGATAAGTGGGGCAGGTAACGGACGCCCTCTTCCCTACACCCGAATGATTTCCAGGGAATCCGCAGTGATCCGTTCGAGGCCCCGGGGCCTCACGATGAAATCGACCTCGATCCCGATGGCCCCGCGATGGGGCAGGACAAACTTCGGTTCGAAGGCAAATACCATCCCCTCTTTAAGGAGCCTGCCGTGCCTCGGGGTGATGATCGGCAATTCGTTGATCTCAAGGCCCACGCCGTGGCCGATGAAGGAAACCTGCCCTTCGCCGTGTCCCATGAAATGGTCCTCGAGATGCGCCTTTTTCGCCATATCATAAGCCCGGGAGAATATCTCGGTGCAATCCACCCCCTCCCTGCCGAAAGACATGGCGTCTTCTATGATTTCCCGCGCCGTGTCGTAGGGCTTCCTGAAGGCCTCGTCGAGTTCCCCTGCTACGAAGGTCCTCGTCTCGTCGGTGTGGTAGCCGTTATAGCCCCCGCAATAATCGATGGTTACGGGGATGCCCCTCTCCACCCGCTTGAATGACGATCCCTGGGGCACCGCAGGGGTCACCCCGGCCCCGGCAATGGGACCGTCCACAATGGTCGCAATGGCGCCCGTATAGCCGGACTGGACCGCCATGGTCATGATCTCCTGATTGAACCCGCGCATCCTGAGGTATCCATGGTGTCCCACCCTCCTGCCTTCAGCAAGAAGGGTCGCCTCGATTTCGACCTCCGTGACCCCTTCCCGGACAACGTCCCTTGCCTTCCCGAAAACGTGGGTCAGGGTCCGGCCCGATTTCTTCATCTGTTCCAGTTCCCAGGGGCTTTTTACGATCCTCACCTCTTTCACGAGGGGGGCGATGTCCCCGTAGCGGTCAAAGGCGATGCCCTTCTTCAGCCTCTCGAAAAGGGAGACGGGCAGGACGTCGAGTTCCAGGCCGGCCTTTCCCTTGAGGATGCCCCTGTCGCTCAGGATTTGTCCTATTTCCTTGTCTCTCCTCACGGGTATGAGGGGCAGGGCCGTCTCCCGCTTTGCCCTCTCCATGCCTTTCTCGACGAAGACGAGCGGGTCTCCGTCAACGGGCACGACTACCATGCCCTTTTGCATGGTGCCTGTAAAGTAGAACCTGTCCACATTTTCGAGAAGGAGGGCATAATCGAAGCCCGCCTCCGCCATCAGGCCTTTGAGCACTCCCATCCTTTTCAGGAACTCTTCTTCCGGAGCTTCGTCGAATGCGCCTACCTTTTTGAACATTTTGTCCCGGCCTCCCTTTTTCCGTCCCATGTTGTATCTTCAAGCCCGACGGACAATCGAAGAATATCGCTCCCCGTGGAGGCTGTCAAGTCAAATAAGCCAACGGCCGCCGGACGGTCTCCGGCCCCGCGCAGCACTGCCCCTGCCTGCCGTGGGCCGGTCAGAAAAACCGCCAGAGGGACGTGGGAGGTTTCTGCCCCTTGAAGCGGTTGTACCAATAGCAGAGGGGATAGAGGATGACCAGGCCCGCGAGCCAGGCGGCATACATGACCGGCAGGCTGTGCCCGGCCCTGAACAGGGCCCCGAGGAGGCAATAGAGCCACAGATGGACAAGGTAAAAGAAGAGGGCAGTCCGGCCGAAGAGGACGAGGGGGTTTGCGGGCCTCCCGAATCGGGGCGAAAATTTGCTCCACAAGGCTATGAGGAGGAGGTTCACGGACAGGGTGACTGCGAGAAAGGAAAGGGCGGGCGGATATTTGACCACGTTCAGAAAACCCATCCATCCCGGAGGGACTGCATTGAGGTTACCGAAGCCGCCCGTAACCCGGACCAGTGCAAAGACAAGGGCCAGGCCCGCTCCGGCCCAGGCCGATAGGTTCCACGTGAGGCGGGGGTCCCCCATGAGAAGCCTGCCGAAAAGAATCCCCAGGCCCGTAACGCCCAGCCACGGAATTACAGGGTAGAATACGATCCAGCCATCGGTGTGCCCGGGAATGAGGGCCGCCCTTACGAGGGGCGTGTAGAGGATGTCCGTCCCGGTGGGCCCGGGTGTGGCAATCTGGGTGACCATTATGGCGCTAAGGCTGATAACAATAATGAGCCATGTTCCCGCCCTCCTCGCCACGGCCCAGAACGCCATGGTTGAGCCGAGGGCGAACAGCACTCCGAGGTAGGTTGCGCTGCCGCCCCCTCCCGGCACTGCCCCAAGGGCCGTCATGCCGGATTTCGCCATAAGGGTTTCCGCCATCCAGGCGGGATTTTCCACCAGTATCTGGAGGATGATGAGGATTATCCCCCGGACGAGGAAGAAGCCCGTGATGCGTGCCTCCGTCCATCCGAGCCTCAGCCGGGCGGCGGCAAAGAGGGCCATCCCCGCCCCCATGAGGACGAAGAACCCCGGCGCCGCGGGATGGGTGATCACGCGCGTTAAGAACCAGAATTGGTCGGGGTAAACAGGCAGGGAAGTCCCCCAGAACTCCCGGGCATGCACGTGGGCCACGAAGTAACTTGCGTGGTCGATGGCCATCAAGACCATGATCAGGCCCCGTTGCAGGTCCAGCGACACGAACCTGGACGCCCGGTTGATCGCCGGGGCCGGTTCGTGGGCAGGGTTTATTGTCTTTTCTTCCCGGGTCATAGGGACTGCGTCCTCCAACTGATTCTACCTTAAGCATTCATCCCCCCTTTGTGCATCAGCCCCCGGCGCTCCGGGAGTGCCCAATCTCGACGAGACCGGCGCCGTTATAGGCAGCTCACATCGCCCATACCGCCCCGGCCACGGGATAGAAGCAGGCTTAGGAGAGATCGAGCGGATGAGGGGCGTCCTCTACGACGTCGCGGTGGTGGACGCATGGGTCAGGCTTTTCAGGGAGAAGGGGTTCGAATTCGGATAGACCGGGAATGACATAACAGGGCGGGGGAAAGCAGGGCGTTGCGGTCCTTCCGCCGGACATGCGTCAATCCGGGCTTGCATCCGGGCCGGGAAAGATGTATTAAGAATTGAGCGCGGCAAGCCGCGGGAGAGGCTCCGGGGCAACAGGCGGGGGCGGGGACATTGAGGAGGTTCGCGATGAGGGCGAGTACAGGGCTTAACGGTCTCGATGAAGCGATTGATGGTCTCAGGGACGGAGACAACGTGGTATGGCAGGTGGACAAGGTGGAGGACTACGCCGGATTTGTCGGCGCCTTTGTGGAGCGCGCATTGGCGGAGAACAGGAAGGTGTGTTACATGAGGTTCGCCCTCCACAAGCCGCTCATCGACTACGACGGCCGGATCACGGTCCACGAACTCGACGCGAGAAGCGGTTTTGAAGCCTTTTCGGCCCAGGTGCACGCCATAGCCACCGAGGAAGGGGGGAGCGCGTACTATGTATTCGACTGTCTCTCGGACCTGCTTTCCGCATGGGCCACCGACCTTATGATCGGCAACTTCTTCATGATCACCTGTCCTTACCTTTTTCAGATCGACGCTATCGCCTATTTTGGCCTTCTGAGGAACAGCCATTCATTCAAAACCGTGGCAAGGATCCGGGAAACCACCCAGGTGCTTCTCGACATATACGATACGGGCGACGACCTTTACGTTCACCCTCTGAAGGTGAGGGGACGGCATTCGGCCACCATGTTCCTTCCCCACAAGAAGGAAGGGGGCCGGTTCATCCCCGTGACGAGAAGCGGAGACGCCACGAGGCTCCTCACCTTTATTTCGGGCAGGGAAACGGAACAGGCGAAGAGGAACCTCGATTACTGGGACAGGCTTTTTCTCGACGTGGAAGAGCTCGTCCATAAAGACGGCCGGGAGGACGAGAAAAGGGAGATGCTCGATCACCTCTGCAAGATCATGATCGGCCGCGAAGAACGGATGCAGGAGCTTGCGCGCGACTATTTTACCCTGGAGGATCTGCTCGGCGTCAAGACGAGGCTTCTCGGCACGGGGTACATAGGGGGGAAATCGGCGGGCATGCTGGTGGCGAGGAAGATTCTCGGCAAAGACGCACGTTTCGACTGGGCGACCTGTCTGGAGCCTCACGATTCTTTCTACATAGGGTCCGATGTCTTCTATACGTATCTCATCGAAAACGGCTGGTGGCAACTCAGGACGCGCCAGAAGACAAAGGACGGCTATTTCGACGCGGCCCGGACCCTGAAGGAACAGATGAGGGAAGGGTCCTTCCCCGAGGAGATCGAAGAACAGTTCCGTCACCTTATCGAGTATTTCGGCCAGTCGCCCATTATCGTCCGTTCAAGCAGTCTCCTGGAAGACGCTTTCGGGAACGCCTTCGCGGGCAAGTATGAAAGCATCTTCTGCGTCAACCAGGGAACGCCCGAAGAGCGGTACAAGGCCTTCAGGGATTCGGTGAGGAAGGTCTATGCGAGCACCATGAATGAGGACGCCCTTGCGTACCGTATGCAGAGGGGCCTCGATCAGCATGACGAGCAGATGGCGCTCCTCGTGCAGAGGGTTTCCGGATCGCACAGAAGCCGTTACTTTTTCCCCGACCTGGCCGGGGTGGGGATTTCCTACAATACCTTTGTGTGGCAGGAAGGCATGGACCCCCGGGCGGGTATGCTGCGGCTTGTTCTGGGGCTCGGCACCCGCGCGGTCAACCGCGTGGAGAACGATTACCCTCGGATCGTCTCCCTCGATCAGCCCCTTCTCAGACCTCATGGGGGATTGGGAGACATGCGCAGGTACTCGCAACACGATGTGGATGTGCTCGACGTGGAATCGAACATGCTTGAAACCGTCCCCTTCGAACGGATCGCAGTCGAAGACACGGGCCTTGACCTCGATCTTTTCGGGGTGCGAGACCTTGATGCGGCGGCCCTTCTGAGGGAGAGGAAGGTGAAGGGCAGGGACCCCTGGATACTTACCTTCGAGAATCTCCTTTCCGCCACCACCTTTCCCGCGGTCATGCAGGAAATGCTCCGCTGCCTGGAGACGGCCTACGGCTATCCCGTGGACACGGAGTTCACCGTTAACTTTGCGGGGTCCGACAGGTTTCAGGTAAACCTGGTGCAGTGTCGTCCCCTTCAGACCAAGGGGGAAGGCAGGAGGGTAGTTATTGAGGACAATATCGCGGAAGACCGGGTTCTTTTTGCGTCGCAGGGTAATTTCATGGGGGGCAGCATAGCGCTGCCCGTGAGGCGCATCATCTATGTTGAGCCGGGGGCGTACCTCGGACTTTCCATCTCTGAAAGATATGACATTGCCCGCCTGATAGGAAAACTCAACAGGCAGGTGGGGGGCGCGGCGGACAGGTTACCTACCCTCCTCATGGGACCCGGCCGGTGGGGCACGACGACCCCGTCCCTGGGCATCCCCGTAAGGTTTGCGGAAATCAACAACATCTCCGTGCTCGTGGAGATCGAATACGAGACAGGCAGCCTCGTGCCCGAGCTTTCCTTCGGCACCCACTTTTTCCAGGACCTCGTGGAAACGGGTATCTTCTATGCGGCCATATTCCCGGAAAGGGCATCCTCCTCCTTTAACCCCGGATGGATGGCGTCCACGAAAAACCGGTTCGCCTCACTCCTTCCGGAAAACGTCCATTACGAAAACGTCCTCAGGGTGTATGACGTGGAAGAAGGGAAACTTACCGTCATGGCGGATATCGTATCTCAGAGGGTGATCTGTTTCAGTCCTTCGAAAACAGACCAGTAGTCGGACCGGCTTTTCACCTCTCCTACAGGCAGGTGATCGAGCATCCAGGCTTTCCGGAGCCCCGGGAAGGAGAAACCCTTTCCCGCAAAATCATCGGTCCGCCTCAACTTCGAATAGTCGTAGACCATGGCCATGGCGTGGGTTTCGACCACGATGCCTTCCTCCCGGAGGGCTGCCACGGGGTTGAGCCCGCCGAAGACGAGCATACCCACCCTGCCCGGCGCCACGGGCACGTTGAGGAGCGGCCGGCCGGGCAACCCGAAGGTGACGGCGCGGCAGAAGCCGCATCTTTCGAGTGCGGAGCCGAGTCTTGCCGCATCATCGAGGCCCGCTTCCGGGATTTCCCTGAAGCTGGCGAGGACCTTGCCCCGACCATATCTCATGGCGCCCAGGACATCGGTCGTTCTGGTCTTCATGAGTATTTCCAGGGGCGCCGAAGCCGACGCCTCGTAACTGATCGCCGAGAGCCACCTTACGGGCCTGTCGTCCTCCACCTCCACAATACCGCCGAACCTCGATGAGACAGGTACCCCGGCCCTTGCAAGCACCCCGTTAAGGGTCATGCTGCAGACCGTCCCCATACCCACCATGTTTTCGGGCACCGTGAACCGGCCGAGAGAGTCTCCCGGGCGCGCCACAACTATTTTTCCGCCCATGCCGTAAGGGGAGTCGAGGGCTGTTCCGAGAATCCCCAGGGCGGTCTCTGTTTCCTCTTCCGGTACGTAGGTGACATTGAGTATTACCTTGCCGATACCTGTTTCCGAATCGAAGTCCGCGAGGTTCGCGAGATCTTCGATCCTCTTTGCCATAAAAACGATCCTTTCAAAACCGAACATACCTTTTAACTTTTCCTCTCTCTACGGATTGCCCGGCTGCCGGGTGAATATCCCGGCAGCCGGGCTTCTCTATGTTTCCTGACGCCAGGCTCTGTCCTTTCTGATAACTGCTTATACTATGCCGTAAGCAAGCATTGAATTGGCGACCTTGAGGAAACCGGCGATGTTCGCGCCCGCGCTATAGTCGCCTTTACGCCCATATGTTTCCGCTGCTTCGAGGCATGTGCCGTGTATGCTCTTCATTATTCCGAGGAGGCGGTTGTCCACTTCCTCCCGGGTCCATGACAGCTTGATGCTGTTCTGGGTCATTTCCAGGCCGGATGTCGCTACCCCGCCCGCGTTTGATGCCTTGCCCGGGGCGAAGAGCACGTTGTTGTCCCGGTAAATCTTGACCGCTTCCGGGGTGCACGGCATGTTCGCGCCCTCCGACACACAGATGCACCCGTTCTTCACGAGGGCCGCCGCATGTTCCTGGTCGAGCTCGTTCTGAGTCGCGCACGGAAGGGCCACATCCACCTTGATGCCCTGCTCGCGGATGACGTCCCACACGCTCGAACCTATGTAGCAAACCGCGTTCTTGTACTTGTCGGCATACTCGCTGATCCTGCCCCTTCGCACGTTCTTGAGGTCCATGAGGTAATTGACCTTTTCTCCGTTTATCCCTTCTTCGTCAATAATCGCGGAGCTGGAATCGCACAGGGTGACCACCTTGCCGCCCAACTGGCCGACCTTTTCCACTGCGTACTGGGCCACGTTTCCCGACCCGCTTATGGCCACGGTCTTGCCGGCAAAGTCGAGACCCCTGGTGGCAAGCATCTCCGCCGCAAAATAGACACAGCCGTAACCCGTTGCTTCCGGCCTCATAAGGCTTCCTCCGAACTCCAGTTGTTTGCCGGTGAGGACGCCCGTATGCTCGTTCATGATCTTTTTGTAATAGCCGTACATGTACCCTATCTCACGTCCGCCTACGCCTATGTCTCCCGCGGGCACGTCCGTGTCGGGTCCGATGTGCCGGTAAAGCTCTCTCATAAAGGAATGACAGAACCTCATGACCTCGTTATCCGATTTTCCCTTGGGGTCGAAATCGGCCCCGCCCTTCGCCCCACCCATGGGGAGGGTGGTAAGGGAATTCTTGAAGATCTGCTCGAAGCCGAGGAACTTGAGGATGCTGAGGTTGACCGACGGATGAAAGCGGAGGCCGCCCTTGTAAGGTCCTATGGCGTTGTTGAACTGGATCCTGAAGCCCCGGTTCACCTGTACCCGCCCCTTGTCGTCAACCCAGGGGACTCTGAAGATTATGGTACGGTCCGGCTCTACGAGCCTTTCGTATATTCTCGCTTTCACGAACTCCGGGTGCTTCACCGCAGTAGCTTCAAGGCTTTCGAAGACTTCCTCAACTGCCTGATGGAATTCAAACTCGTAGGGATCTGTTGATTTCACCCGGTCGACAATCTCGTTCAATATGGACATACCCTCTCCTCCCTCTCTTCATGGTAATGGAATCGGCTTTTTCAAGCTGGCATTTCTTCTGCTGCCGTGCTCCTCGTGAGAGGTGCCTTTCGCATAAGAAAAACGTATATAAAAAAACAGATGGGCGAAGCCTTTGCAATCGGGTGGAACCTGTTTTCGCCATAGGGGAATACGCTATACATCGGGTAGGGTACTGCCTGATGGGACGGAGAAAGCACGGAAAGGAGCGGGTTGGGAGGGAAACAGGTCCTGTCCACCAGGGCGCTGAACAAGAAAAATGGTGTCGGTTCCGGGTAGGGGTGGCGCGGTAACTACGGGGACGCTACCGGTTCTTCCCTGATCTCCCTATAGTCGTAAACCTTGCCGGAGGGTCAGGAATTCTTCTGCATCCACTGGATTGCATAGGTAAGGAGGTCCATGCCGCTCGTGAGCCGCAGTTTCTCCTTGATATGGGACCGGTAGGACTCTATGGTTTTCACGCTGAGATGAAGCTCTTCAGCGATCTGCCTTGTGCCCATGCCCCGGCCGATCAACTGGAATACGGACAGTTCCCGGTCGCTCAAAAAGTCGAGAGGTGAAGCCGTCTTTTTCGTGTCGCCTTCCACGAGTTTTTCGAGCATCTTGGTGGCGATGGTGCTGCTCACGAATATTTCACCCGCCAGGACGCGGCGGATGCCGTCGAGCACCTTTTCCACGGCCTCCTGCTTCATGATGTATCCCCGCGCTCCCGCGCGCAGGGCGCGCTCGGCGAAGAGGGCCTCGTCGTGCATGGAGACCACGAGAGCCGGGAGCTCGTTGTATTTCAATTTGATATTCTTGAGAAGTTCAACACCGTCAACACCGGGCAAGGAAATATCGATGATTACCATATCGGGACCGATGGAGTCGATGAGTTCCATGGCCTTTCTGGCGTCCCCCGCCTCTCCTGCCACTGCAAGGTCGGGTTCCTGGTTGATGAGCATGGAGAGCCCTTTCCTCATGATAGGGTGATCGTCAACGATCAGTATCTTCTTCACACCGCCCTTTTCCCTCCGCTCCGCACCGAGTTCCATCCCTGTCATGCGCCCTCCTTTGCATTGCTGTCATTCATGAAGGAACAGGTGAGGAGGGTGCCGCCGTCCGGGCCGTCTCCGATGCTCAGAGAGGCGCCGATCATTGAGGCGCGGTAATTCATGATGTTTATGCCGATGCCGCTCCCGTACTTTACGGTGTTGGTGAAGCCTACGCCGTTGTCTTTCACCGTGAGTATGTTCTGGTTCCCGTCCCTCCTGAATGTGATAGTCACGCTATTTCCTTTACCATGTTTGATCGCATTGCTCAAGGCCTCCTGGGCAATCCTGTAGAGGTGGACCGCCACCGCATTGTCATGAAAGAGGATCGGTTCGTCGCACACGAAGCGGCACTTGATGCCGAAAAGCCTTTCCGTGTTTGCCGCCAGTTCGAGAAGCCCGTTCATGAGCCCGTCCGCCTCCAGTCTCACCGGGTTGAGGCCCCTCGCAAAACCCCGGGTGAGGGTGATGGCCTGATCGATAAGGCCCACGATCTCCCGGGCGTCGTCGGGTCTCGCCTCCGCCCCGGAGCTTATCCGCCTTTCAAGGGCCTTGCTGAGAAAGCCTATTCCCGCGAGGTGCTGACACAGGCTGTCGTGGAGGTCCTGGCCGATCCTCCTCTGTTCCCTGCCGCTGATTTCGAGGATTTCCCTTTCCAGGCGCTTGCGGAGGGTGATGTCCCGCACCATGGCAAGGACCTCGTCTTCCCGGATCACCACGATACGCACCTCGAAGTCGCTCGCTCTTCCGTCGAGGACGATATGCTGCTCGAAAACCTGCGCCCTTCCCGTGCTAAGGGCGCGGTTCACGTAAATCATGCCCTGTTCGAGCATCCGTCTCGGCAGGACTCCCTGCCGGTCGGAGAGTTCGAAGACGCTCTTGCCCACAAGTGTCCCGAGAAACCCCGCGAAATTGGTGAAGTTCCCTTCGTGAACCCCGAGCACGGCGCCGGCCTTGTCTACCTGAAAGATGAGGTCGGGGATGGCGCTCAGAAGGGCCCTGTTCTTGACCTCGCTCTCATGAAGCGCTTCCTCGGCCCTTTTCCACTCCACGATCGCCCCCATTCTCTCCGCGATCACATTGATGAGGCTCCGCTCCTCCTTGAGGAAAGGGCCCTCGTCCTTTTCAGGTCTCTGATCGAGGTAACACACATCGAGGGAACCCACGACGCTCCCGTGGGCGAGGATACGCTGGGACTGTCTCCACCGGGTTTCCCTGAAACCCGGTGTGGTGAAGACCTCTCCCTCCAGGGTTATGCGGCAGGATGTAATTTCCGGGTATTGCCACGCGTCGGGTATGATGCCCACAGTCTCCTGGAGGACTTCCCGAAGCGATATGCCGTGCTTCTCCACGATGCCCGATATGGAATAGAGGCAGTTAAGCTCTTTGACCCTCTCGCGGAGGTCATAGGCGGAGCCTTCGTCCGGCGTTCCCGCGCCTTCCCGGCACGGGGACCCCTTGAGGAAGGCAATCTCCCTTTCCGCTTCGGCGAGGGCGGCCGCGAGCTCCTCCCGCGTTCTCTTCCCGGACCGCGGGCGCACCTTTTCCTGTTTCTCTTCCCCGACTTTACGGGGGCTGTTACTCGACTTTGTGCTCATGGCGTTCAGTATACCACAAGATCCCGCCCTCTTCGACAGGGCAGTGACCGCGGAGGCGGGCGGCGGCCCACCCGGACGCGGCAAAAAAGCCCATTTCGTCCCGAATATCGTCATGTCACGGCAGGGCGTCGCCGGAGGACAAAAATGTTGACACCCCCTCTCACGGGTTGATACAATTTGTATGGTTGCCGGGTTCATGAGCTGCGTACCGGGGACTGTCTTGCGGGGGGGCATGATGCAGGAAATTCACGTCACATCAATGATCCGTTCTTTTCACAGGATTCTTTCTTTCGGCAGGGCTCCAGACAAGTTGAAATACATATTCACCCGGGAGGTGTAGGATGAGAAAGGCCGCGTACGGATTGTGTGCCGTCGTGTTTCTCCTGATTTCCCTTGGCGCGGCTCACGGGGCCGGAACGCCGGGAACCCTGAAGTGGAGCTATTCCACGGGATCGTCGATCCAGTCTGTCCCCGCTATCGGAGCGGACGGCATGATCTACGTGGGGTCCGGGGATTCCAAGCTCTATGCCTTGACTCCCAAGGGCGCCCGCAAGTGGGTCTACACGACGGGGTCTTCCATCGACTCCTCCCCTGCCATCGGGGCCGACGGCACGATCTACGTGGGGTCCTACGATACCAAACTCTATGCCCTGACTCCCAAGGGTCGCCTCAAGTGGGCCTATACCACGGCGGACACGATCCTTTCTTCACCCGCCATAGGGACCGACGGGACCATCTACGTGGGCTCGCTGGACGGCACGCTCCACGCGGTAAGCCCTGAAGGCGACGCCAAATGGACGTATCCGGCGGGGGAAGGCGGAATCGCCTATTCCTCCCCTGCCATCGGAGCGGACGGGACCATCTACGTGGGGTCAGGGGACGGCGTACTCCACGCGGTAAGCCCGGAAGGCGACCCCCTGTGGACTTACACGGCAGGAGACGGGATCTTCTATTCCTCCCCTGCCATCGGAGCGGACGGGACCATCTATGTGGGATCGGACGACGGCATGCTCCACGCGGTAAGCCCTGAAGGCGAGGCGAAATGGACGTATCCGGCGGGAGAAAGCGGGATCTTCTCCTCCCCTGTCATCGGGAAGGACAATACCATCTACGTGGGGTCGGTAGGCGGCACGCTCCATGCGCTGAATGCTGCGGGCGACGTCAAATGGACCTGTCCGACAGGGGGTGAGATGGGGTTTTCCTCCCCTGCCATCGGAGCGGACGGAACCATCTATGTGGGATCGGGCGACGGCACACTCCAGGCGGTGAGCCCCGAAGGTGAGATCATATGGACCTATACGACAGAGCAGCCGTTCTGGTCTTCCCCTGTCATCGGGACGGACAATACCATCTACGTGGGGTCCATGGACGGGACGCTTCATGCCGTCTACATCGCATCCCCCGGCCCGGCGGACTCGCCCTGGCCCGTGTTCCATCACGATCTTAAGCATACAGGCAACGCAGCGGCCCTTTCCCTCCTCACCCTCGCCAAAACCGGCGCCGGTTCAGGCGCGGTGACGAGCAATCCCGCGGGTATCGATTGCGGGGGCGCGTGCTCCCATTCATTTATCGACGGGACCACGGTGACCCTCACCGCAACCGCTTCTTCCGGTTCGATCTTCAAGTCCTGGTCCGGCTGTGCCTCGGTTTCGGGGGCCACATGCACCATAGTGACAAACGGCGCAAAGACAATCACGGCGAAGTTCGATATCCCGAACCCCCTCAAGCTCACCGTATCCAAGGTGAAGCAGTCGGGCGGGGACGGCACGGTGACGAGTACCCCTGCGGGTATCGACTGCGGCAAGACCTGCTCCGCCCTCTACGGGCCGGGTACTTCCGTAACCCTCAACGTTGACGTGGGTGCTGCGTCCACCTTTCTTGGCTGGTCCCTCTCCACGTGCCCGGGTATAGGTCCCTGCACCTTCACCTTGGACAAGGCCCAGACGGTGAAGGCCATATTCATGGGGCCCCAGGCCCTCACGGTGAAGAACACCCCGGTGAGCAAAGGCAAGGGCACGGTGACAAGCAAACCCGAAGGCATCGACTGCGGCACAACGTGCAAGTACGGTTTCATCTACAAAAGCGAGGTGAGCCTCACCGCCTCCGCCGATTCCACGTCCAATTCCGTATTCTCGGGCTGGTCCGGGGCGTGCACCGGCACAGGCGCCTGCACCGTCACCATGGACAAGGCACAGACCGTAAAGGCCTCGTTCACAGGCCCCTTGACCCTCACCGTGAAGAACACCTCGGTGAGCAAAGGCAAGGGCACGGTGACAAGCAATCCCGCGGGTATCGACTGCGGCACTTCGTGCAAGTACAATTTTGCCTATAAAAGCGGGGTGACCCTCACTGCACAGGCTGAACCGAACTCCACCTTCTCGGGCTGGTCCGGGGCGTGCACCGGCGTTGACCTCTGCGTAGTCACCATGGATAAGGCAAAGACCGTCACCGCGAAGTTCACGAAGTGATGGCGGGCCCGAGCCCGGAATGAGTACCCTTCGCTGAATAGAGGGTGTGCTTGCAAAGGCGTGGTCCCGGCTTACTCGCCTGTCCCCAGGTCCTCGATTACATGGGCCGGGAAGTAGGTTGCCGTCACTTCAAGGGTACACGCGTTCTGAAAGTCCTTGTTCACCACCTTGTACCTCAGGCAATACCTCGCCACGTTCTTCCCGGCGTCTTCCCAATCGTCTATCCATTGCAGGACGTCATAGCCGTCCGGGCGATTGTGATAAAGGTCCCACACGCCGCCCGCCCGGCGGGCATGGTTCGTTCTGAGGTTGGGGTTGAAGGGGTTGAATTCCTGCCTCCTCCACCCGAGGGCGTTCATCTGCCCTACCAACCCTCCAAGATACTCGTTCGCGGGATGGCAGAGATTCAGCTTGTAGGAAAGGGCATATACGTCTCCCGAGGCGCTCCGCACCATGTCGTAAGCCCCCGAGGGGACCCACAGGCTTCGCTCCACCGGATCAGGCCAATCTGAAGCCGCGACCAGGCAGGCGAAAGGCGCTATGGCCATGACAACCAACAATGCGATTGCGACGTAATTTGTCTTCCGTGCCATGGAAAACCGTAGCAGGATGGGCAGGGATTGTCAATCCTGCGGGCAACGGCACCTCATCAACGGATGGCCCTTGCGTACCCGGTTCTCAAGATTGATTCCATACACAAACAGGTGTTCCCGGGGAGGTCCATGGCGACCCATCGTAGTGCGTATATCCCTGCATTCATATATTTCCCGCATTCTCCTCGGGACATTCACTCCTTACCCTGCAATCCCTGCGCATTCTTGTCAACCCGTTCAACCGCCCTGATGATCGAGGCGGTGGTCACTCTCAAGTGACGGGCGATCTCTGCGGTGGGAAGACCATACTCGGTAACGGCCCTGAAGGCGATTGCCGCCCTGACATGGGACACCTTCATACGTCTCCGCCACTTTGGAGTCAAGGGGGTTTATCTGTACTTTTAAGACATTCTTCATTGATAAGATGAAGAATGACATCTGCAGTCAATCTTCCTTTCATCTGCCGCCTCTCTTCTGACTCTTCGATTTCACCTATGACGAAATCGCTGCTTCCAAATATTCCTTCGTTGTGTTGCCCGAGAGAAGCAACCTGAGGCTAGTGTCACGTCACTCATCTAATGTCGGATAAAGTCGCCTAAGTTTCACCCGCGCATCCTTAGTAGTAAATTGCCAGTTCACCTTTGCGTTGAGATTGTCGCGATGGGCCTGCCAGGCAGACACGGCGGAGTGGACCTCGGCGAGAGTGTCGATCCGGCGACTCAGGCATTGATGAATGAGCACGTTAAGCTCAATCTCCGCCATATTGAGCCAGCTTCCATGTTTGGGAGTATAGACGAATTCAAAGCGGTCCCAGATGCGTTTGGCCTCTTCGGGAGAAAAGGCTTCATAAAGAGAGCCGGGTTTATGGGTGTTCAGGTTATCCATGACAAGGGTGATCCTTTTGGCCTTTCCATACCGTCCTGAAAGTTCCCGGATGAACTCCGCCCAGTCGCGCTTCGTTCTCCTTTCCGATACCTTGGTCAGGCGCGTGCCCGCCAATGGTTCGTTGGCCATAAATACGGTACAGACGCCACATCGCTCGTATTCGTAGTCGTGACGCTCGAGCCGTCCCGGAGCGCGGGGAATCGGGGTACGCGTTTCTTTGATCAGTTGTCTTGGGGTTTCATCCATACAGACCACCGGGAATCTTTTATCATACGGGCGTTTATATACATCGAGTACGTTCTCCATGGCGGCGACGAAATCAGCATTGCCCTCCGGTGGAATGACCCATCCTTGCTGCTTCCAGGGTTTTGTTTCGTTTTTTTAAAACCCGACGCACGGTTTCATAGGAGATATTCTCGATATAATTGAGCGCTACGGCCCGGTTCGCGAGCATACGCAAGGTCCACCTCGCAAAACCTTCTGGTGGTTCGCTACAGCTCAAGGCAATGAGGTGGGCCTCGAAATCGCCATCCGCCTTCTTCTCGTAGACTCGCTCTGCTTTGTGTCCGGTAAGGGCAGTCTCAAGTCCTTCTTCCACGAATCGCTTTTTTACTCTATCTATCTTACGCATGCTGATTCGCAACACTGCCGATATATCCTCGTTCTTCATCGGGTGGTCCTGGAACCGGCCCTGATCGCAATTGAGAAGAACCAGCGCATTGAGCACCTTTTGGGCTTTATGATTTCCTTTTTGCACCACGCCTTCAAGTTCCTTTCGCTCTTCTTTTTCGAGCACCACCCTATATTTTATCATTCGGACCTCCCCATGGTGAAATTTAACCCTTGAGGAGATTCTATATCATACTATACGACATTACAAGTGTGATGTGACACTAGGTGTTCTACTGTGGTGGCTGAGTGCTGTCGAGGGGGAATGTAACGAAAGAAAGAACCCTAATGTCAAGGACGTCCCCTAAAGGGCACCATGGCGCCCCCGTTCTTGTTTTCCTCTAGCAGAGTGTTGCCTTCTGACAGTGGATTTTCCCAATAACCAAAAAGCAGCTGGGCCTAACGCCAGTGTTCCCAAAAGATAGGGCCCAATGTGTCGCGGCACTGGCAGATATTCAAGGTAGTGAAGCACAAATATCGCGCCCAAAGGAATACCTACAACCATCAGGATGATCGAATATGCAGCCGTCCTTTTCTCTGGATGTTCCCTTATATACCTAAGCATGCCAGACCAGTATGCAGGAACTAATACTGTCGCGGTCCATAGACAAACTGCCCCAGCGAATGAGGCCCACTTTGTGAAGAGTCCAAAGTGATCTAATGCGGCGTATACGAAAAAAAGGCCTGCCATGATGAATAGTCGTAATACTGGTGCTCTAAATTCTAGTAATCGCATTATACCTACCTGTTTGACATACTGGTTCGATCCTGATAATACCGATAAACGCACTTACTCGTCTGAACAATCAACGCTGTCCCAAAGGAATACGAACGAATCGCCATTCCGCTCCCAAATCCAGCGCGCACAGTAGATGATTTCAACGGGGAACGCAGATTTCGCGCTTGTTGTAGCGAACTTGATGGTCATACGTGATGCCGTTCTCGGCATAATGGAATGAAGGGGTCCAGTGAACCGACCGCACTATGGATTCAACTTCTTCGATTTCACTAGAAAGAGTTCGCTTGAGTTGGTCACCGCAATGATAAAATACCGTCTCAGACTTCATATCGTAATGTGAATCTCCCTGCTAGCATTTCTAAAAGCAACGAATCACGTAATAGGCCCTTTGTCCCAATGATACAACCCCGGCTTCCGCATGGCAAGAGGATTCGCAGTCAGTTCCGAAAACCTGACGATAGACTTCGAGCCTAACCCACCCCAGCTTGGCCAATGATAGCCGCTCAAACAATAATTCCTTCTTGACAGTTAATTGAGATAATGTGAAAATGGGCCGTAGGCATGGAACTTTGCACAACCGAGAGGGGATTAGGTGGATGCAAGGCTCAGTATTATTCCATCATGGCTTTTGCCTGATTATCTTAGACCCCTTTCAGCGCCAGGCGTTAACCTTCTTTTTAGCCCGAAGTTCCCCGCCCAATATTAACCCATCACCTTGATATTCCAATGATTATGGCAGAAATTGATTTCCCGTTACTGGCTACAGTCCGAGGAGGGCAAGGGCGCGGGCCTGGAGAGGTGTCGGATCAGTAAGAAGGGTGAAGGCCGGGGCCATGGAGTCCAAAACCATCCTGCACCGGTTTTTGCATCGGGTCCCCAGTGCGGCAAGGAGGGTACGGAAGCTCTGGACGGGAAGGCCGTCAGGGGTGAGCTTGGTGGTCTTCTTTTTCTTTGCGGAAGAAGATGACTCCGCGGGCTTTACCGGGTCTCTCGTCGTTCGTGAGAGGGGAAGCTCCTCATCGTCGAAGAGCAGCGGCGTAAGGGCCTCCCTCATATGCCACTCTACGTAATAGGCGAGGGTGCAGAGAAAGATGTGGGCTCGCACGTGATCCTCGGTACGGTGGTGAATGGGACGGACGAGAAGATCGATGCCCTTCAAGGTCCTGAAGGCCCGCTCTACCCGGGCAAGGTTCTTGTAGTTCCGTACCACATCGGCGGGAGGAAGGGCTGGTTCACTCGTACGGATCACATAGATCCCGTCGAGGGCTTCTTCTTCGGTGATTGACTCCTCGTTCCGGGCGAATGAGAAGGACCCGTCTCCGATGGTAAGGATAAAGTGCTTCGCCATCTTGTGATCGTTGACTACCGCGCCGACTTTCTTCCCTATCTCCGCTGCGGAAAGAGGCGTCCTTGTCCTTCTCCCGACCGCCCGTACAATGGAGGACAACTTCTTTTCCGTCACATCGAGGAGCGCGTTTCTTTTCCTCTTTCTCTCTTCGGCAAGAAGGGGGTTGAAGCAAGCGATGAGCCTTTCCCCCGGATACTCGGGAGAGGTGATTTCCGCAAAGTCCTGGGTATCGAAGAGGGACATCTGGATGCTCCCCTGTCCCACAAGCTCGCGTATGGCGGAAGACCTGAGGGCCGATATCCACCCTATGCCGGGCATCTCCTTTATCTTTGTAATCTGTGTCTCCGTAAGCATGCCCCTGTCGCCCACGAGGACGAGGTGATCGAGACCGAATCTTTCTTTGAGCTTTGCCGTCTGGTCGGGAATGGTAGAGGGATCGCCCGTATTCCCCGGATAGACGGTAACTGCAACAGGTCGGCCTTCGTGATCGGTGAGTACTCCATAGACGATGATCCTCTTTCCCTTTTCATCCCGGTCATGGCCGAACTGCGCAAGGGGACAGGTGTGGCCCTCGTAGTAACTGCTCGTCACATCGTAGAGCACGAGCGAGCCCTCGGTAAGGTGCTTATTCGCCAGCTTCTTCTCGATCCGCTCCTGTCTTGCCAAAAGCCAGTCCAGGGCATCATAGAGTTCGTCCTCATCGGCATCTGCAACCGAGAGTTCCTCCGCCACCGAAGTAGTATGCCAGAGCCTCGTAGTTGCTAATTTCGATGAGGGGTGGATGAGGCGTTCCACGATCATGGCGATTACGAGGTCTCTCTCCCTTCCAGGCTTCGAGGCAATGACCGTATCAAGGCCAAGCTTCTTTATTGTCCCGAGTATGGCCTCCACATGGCCGTGGGGGAGAGACTGCTCAACCTTAAAGGCTTCCTTCGGAGAGACGAGAGACTCCCCTTTCAATACACGCCTCAAGAGCTCGATCTTCTCTTCCGGCCAATCAGTGAGGTTTGCGACTGTCTTCTTCTTTATCTTTTTGCCTTCCCTCCATGCCTCCCTCAAGAGGATGGCGGGCCGGGAGTTGCGGTTGGGGATGCTTTCGATGTACATGGAACATATATAGCAAATAGCTTACCTACATGTCAAGTACATAATGCACTATTACATGGCAACAAGTAGAAGATATGATTATCACCCTATTCCCGTCATTTCAACGGGATAGAGTGATATTGGGGGGATTTCACAGGGGGAACTTCGGTTTAGCGGGACATAAAGATTAAACTACAAATTAAGGGTTCATTTTCAAGGGAGTGACTTAGCAGGGACGTCCATCAAGCTATCAAATCAGCCATGCTATAGCCTTCTGTACCCCTAAGATGATGCACCGCCCCTGCGGCATCAATGCGAGCTTTTCTCGGCATGAAGATATGGTATCAGGGAGGGGTATGGATGTCAAGTGAATGTGATTATTTAATGGACGTCCCTAATGTCCTATTCATAACGAGATATTGTATGATATGGGGGCTATAAAGGCCCAGTACATTCGTTATCCGGACCCTCACCGACTTCACGACCTGGCCTCACACCATAATGCATGGAGGTCTCATCGGCGACTGCTGGTTTCTCCTTTTGTTTGGAGTCGCGGACAGGGCCCCTGCTTGTCAATCGAAGTCCCCGGCTTATCCGTCTTTGTGAGAACATGATCGTGGGGGCGAAAAGTAAAAAGTAGCCCCCTCGACCGGCTTGCCCTCTGCCCACTATCTTAAGGGCAGCCTGATGCTTGTCGTCCCTCCCGCCAGCCACTTTCTTGTAAACCCCACCTTCGTGGCAAGGCCGAGCATTTTGTCATTTTCCGTCAATACTTCTCCGACGATCTCGTCCAGCCCCTTTTTCCTCGCTCTCTCGATGAGGATCTGCAAGAGCTTATGGCCCAACCCTTTTTTCTGAAAACTGTCGTGGACAAGCAGCCCGAATTCGCCCGAGTTCTTTTCAACATCCACATAGAGCCGCCCCACACCTATCATCTTCTTGTGACCGTTTTCCGTGATTTCCGCGACAATGGCCAGTTGCCGGTCGTAGTCTATGTTGCAAAAGAGGACGAGCCTGTCATGGCTTACGTTCCCGAAGAAAGAGAAGAACCTTGTCCTGCGCGATTCTTCCGACAAGCTCTCAAGCAGCTCACGCTCCATGGGCTCATCCTCGGGTTTTATGGGCCTCAGCACTACCTCGGTTCCATCCGTAAACTTCCAGTTCGTGATGAGACCTATCGGGTATGGGGTGATTACCAGGTGGGGATATTGCGAAGAATAATTGATGGGTTCCGTTTCGAGGACGATCCGGGCATCAAGTGCATGGGGCTTACCTCGTGACACGGCCAGCGGATTTATATCAATCTCTGCTATTTCAGGGAAGTCCACGAGAAGATTGGAGAAACTGACAAGGATCTCCTCGATCTCCTCTAAGTTCGCAGGCGCTTTACCCCTGTAACCTTGAATCAACCTGTATGCCTTGGTCTCTTCGAGAAGCCGCTTTGCAAGAGTCTGGTTAAGCGGGGGCAAGGCTATGGAAAAATCCTTGATAAGCTCCGCGGTTATCCCTCCCATCCCAAAGAGGATGACAGAACCGAAATCTTTATCCCTTTTTGACCCGAGGATAAGTTCGTAATCGATTGCCTGGATCATCTTCTGGACAGTCACGCCTTCTATGGCAGCGCGAGGTGCACGCTCGTTAACCTCCCTCATCATTCTTGCATAGGCGTTCCTGAGATGATCACCTGAATTGATCCCTGTGATGACGCCCCCTACGTCACTCTTGTGCGAGATGTCCGGGGACACTATCTTGATCACCACCGGGTAGCCAAGCTGCTTTGCCACATCTTCCGCCTCTTCAGAAGTACTGGCCAAACGGGGAACCGTTGTGGGAATGCCGTAACCGGCGATTAACTCTTTCGATTCCTTCTCGTTAAGAAGCGTCCTCCCCTCCAGAGCAGCTTTTTTGATGAGGTCCTTGAGCGGCCCTTTCTGCGGGGTTTTATGCTCCGACAATTCCGAAGGAGTCTCATAGAGCAACCCGAGGTTTCTCTTGTATCTGAACATATTGGCATAGGTCCTCACCGCTTTTTCCGGTGTTTCATACGTGGGAATATTGTTTTGAACCAGCATCTCTCTTGCGTTTCTCACCTGCCTTCCGCCCATCCAGGCCGTGATGATGGGTTTCCCCGATTTTTTCGCGCTGTCGACAACCGCCCGGGCAACGTCTTCGGACCCCGCGATAGTCATGGGGACGTAAATGACGAGAACACCGTCTACGCCCGGGTCAGCGAGACATGCATCGACTGCCTTCGCATATCTCGCGGTATCGGCATCCCCGAGCACGTCAACGGGATTGCCCTTGCTCCAGTGGGGCGGCAAGGCATTATTCAGCTTCCCGATAGTCTCTGGGGAAAGCCGGGCAAGTTCCCCTCCAAGATCGATAAGGGCATCGGTTGCCATGACGCCGGGCCCGCCTGCTGCCGTCACAATGGCAAGTCTCGGTCCGCCGGGCAGCTTCCGGGAATCGAGAACCTCGGCGGCGTCGAACAAGTCCTCAATCTCTCTCACCCGTACGACGCCCACCCTCTTGAACGCGGCCTCATAGATGGTATCGTCTCCGGCCATCGCGCCCGTATGGGATCGGGCAGCCTTCGCGCTTTCGGCAAACCTTCCCGGCTTGAGGACTATTATGGGCTTGTGGAGCGAGAAGGCCCGGGCAGCGCTCATGAACTTTTTTGCATCGCCGACTCCTTCCATGTAAATCAGGATGCTCTTTGTATCCCAGTCGTCTCCGAGAAAGTCTACGAGATCCCCAAACCCGACATCGATCATTGAACCAAGGGAGACAAACATGCTGAATCCAACGTGGGCGTCCGCTGCCCAGTCGAGTATTGCATCGCCCAGCGCGCCGCTCTGTGAAATGAATGCAATATCCCCGGGCGGAGGAGTTGTTTCCATGAACGTGGTATTGAGTCCCGCATTGGGCCTTATAAAGCCCAGACAGTTTGCCCCCAGAATACGCATGCCGTAACGTTTTCTGATATCAGATATCTGTTCCTCAAGGAGTACTCCCTCGGCGCCCGTTTCCTTGAAGCCCGCGGAGATTATCACGGCGCCGCCCACACCGGCTTTCCCGCAATCTTCCACCAGGCCGGGTACCCCCTTAGCGGGCGTGGCGATAACCGCGAGATCTAAATGCTCTGGAATGCTGCCGATATCCGGGTAGCATTCGTGTCCGAGCAGCGTCTTTTTGTGGGGGTTCACGGGGAAAATCTTTCTATCCCTGGAATTGAGCAGGTTCGTCAGGATTATCCGGCCGACAGCGCCATCTTTATCCGTTGCGCCGATCAAAGCTATGCTTTTGGGGTCAAAAATACTGGAAAGAGTTGCCATCGTTCGCCTCCGTACTATTCGGTTTCTGTACCCTTGCGGATGGTCTGCGACTCTCCGATAACCCGGCCTGATCCGGTCGCTTATTGTCTTTATGATGGCAACCTATGCATTATGAGCCTGTTGTGCAACCAGGAACAATAGGCCCAAATCCACCGCCTACTCTTCCCTATCCCCCGCTTTATGATCCCTGAATCAGAATTTTGATCAACTCACCCTTTTTTGGGCATCAAAAAAGGTTCGTCCGCTGCCGTTCGTTTAAGGAGACACCGTTTATGTTCCTCCTAAGGGTATTTTGGCGCGCACCTCTCCTTTTGCAATGCGCCTTATGCTTCTCCTTCATCTCAGGGTTTTCCCACGCATGCTATCCCGACAGAGCCAGTCTCATGATTTTCTGCCGTGCTTCCGCAAGAAGAGCGAAGGAGGGATGGTACCTTGCAATCCTGATCACCAGTTGCCGGGCATGGTCGACGATCCGGCCGGGCAGGTTGATAAGACCGAAGCGGATTGCTTTTATCCGCTTTTGCACCCAGGAGCCTCCGAGGGCGAGTTGTTTCATGGCTGCATGAAGATTGAAAGCAAGGACCATGATCCACCACCATGCCGCATTCTCTCCGAAGTTCCCCGACGGGAGCTTTCCGCCTGCGAGGTCCTCTTTTAGGACGGCGTGGGCCTCCTCGCTCTTACCGCAACGTTCATAGGAGAAGGTAATGAGTCTCTCCCCTGCCCACTCCATGTTCGAGACGAGCCCCCGGAGCTTGTACTGCACGCCCTTGTGATCGAGGGTCGCAAAGGGAAGATCCATACCGGGCAGCACAGGTTGACGAAGCGGCTCGCGAATGACGAAGTAGCGGTAGGTTTGTCCCTTTTTTGAATGGGCGAGGGCATTGGGCACGAACTGAGTTAGGATGGATATAGTGGACACCATATGCGGTACAATATGGATACATAACGGAGGTGTCCGAGTGGCAAAGATTCCCAGAGGAGTGTTTACAAAAGAGTTCAAAGAGGAAGCGGTAAGAATGGTGACGGAGGGCGGTCTCGGCATACCTGAGGTAGGCAGAAGACTGTCACTTGCGAAGTCAACCCTCGCTCGGTGGGTAGCCCAGGCAAAAAGGGGCGGCCTTGTGGTAACGCGAGGTCAGGCGACGGACCAGGACATGGAAGTGGCCCGCCTGAAGCGTGAGATAGCTGAGCTCAAGATGGAGCGCGATATTTTAAAAAACGCGACCGCGTACTTTGCCAGAGAGTCGCTCAAAGGTACGCGATCGTGAAAATCCTGCGACTCAAATATCCCCTTGCCCTTCTCTGTCAGGTACTCGAAGTATCTCGAAGCGGTTACTATGCATGGTTTAACCGCCCGCTTTCGCGACGCGCCCAGGAGGAAGAACGGCTGGAGATAGAGATAAAAGCTGCTCACAAAAGAACCCGGAAGACCTGCGGTCCCGAGAGACTGCAAAAGGATCTTGCCGGGCATGGCGTAAAGGTGGGCATCTCAAGGATCAGACGGATAAGGAAGAGGCTCGGTATACGGTGTAAACAAGTGAAGAAGTACAAAACCACCACAGACTCGAATCATTCGCTCCCCGTGGCGGAGAACATCCTTGATCAGGATTTTACCGTGGAGGCTCCCGACGAGGTGTGGGTCAGCGATATCACCTACATCCCTACCGATGAGGGCTGGCTCTACTGTGCCGCCCACAAGGACCTTTTTACCGGGGAGATCGTGGGCTACGCCCTGGGGGCGAGAATGACCAGGGAGCTTGTGCTTAGGTCTCTCATAAGAGCAGTGGCAGTAAGAAAGCCACCGAAAGGCCTGATCCACCACTCGGATCGGGGAAGCCAGTACTGCTCTACTGAATATCAGAGACTACTCCTGCAGTTCGGCATGAAAGCTTCAATGAGCAGAAGGGGCAACTGCTACGACAACGCGCCCATGGAAAGCTTCTGGGGTACGTTGAAAAATGAGCTTATCCATCACCGTAATTACCATACGAGGGATGAGGCGACCGGGGAGATTACCGAGTATATAGAAGTCTTCTATAACCGGGAGAGGCGCCAGAAACGGCTCGACTATTTATCTCCTGCGGCATACGCAAGAAGATACTATGCCCAGAAAAGGGCGGCGTGAGAGACATTATTGGTGTCCACTATTGACATCGGGGGTCAAACACCACCGTCGCCCACTGGCGGCGACTGTCAAGATTCTTCCATTCCTCATCGGGTACAAGAGAGACCTCGCGCTTGAACGCCTCGGTAACGGGACAACTGATCGCGAACTCTACCCTTCCGAATCGCGGATGCGCTCCTTTGTCGCAGTATGCGAGAAGATCATGGACATAGCCCGCACCGTCGGAGCGGAGGCGGACCTTCTTTACTCCTTGAGGCAGGCCGTCGAGGGTTTCCTTAAAAACCCTGAGAAGGTCATGGTTGGCGGGAGTATTGCCGTTTCGAAACTCGGTATGGACAAGGAGTTCCTGTTCCGCCCAGAATACCTGAAGAGGCTGGTAGGCCTTATACCCCTCATATGAGAAGAAGGCATTCTTTTTTGCGGTCTCCACGAGGGTGGCATCCATGTCGAGTGTCGCAACAGATGAGGATCTTCTCCGTTGGAAGGACGCAGCGAGATCGCGGTTGATGCGCGTAAAGCCGTCAAGGAGCGAGGTATCGTGGAAAGCGGCGAGATAGCGGAATACGGATGAGGGAGAGGGAACAACGCGCGTCTTCTCTCTCCGAAAACGCAAAGAGAGCGTCGGTTCCATGCGCTCAAGGAGTCGGCAAAACCCTTTATCGGCTTCCAGCACTTTAAGGTCGTCGACACATTCCCCGCCTGCGAGAGCAAGCAGCATAAGAGACATGATCATCCGGGAGTCAGTCCACCCCTGATGCGGTCGAAGGGACAAATGATGCCCGATGCTCTCAGGTAGGCCAAGGGTAAAGGCCAGATCCAGGTAGAGGGGGAGTCCGGCGAGGGCGGTCATGGCCGAACCCTTTCTGTCTTCTTCATACTTGTAAGCGAGGAGACCTTGTGGCATAATTGATTCACCTCGTTGGTGATAGATTTGGTTGGCTACCTTTATTCTATCATGCTGATTATTCAGCGCCAACGAGGTTTTCAATTATTTTTGGCGGTGGATCAGGGATAGGGACATCCATTAAACCATCAAATCAGCCATGTATAGCCTTTCTCTCTCACCAAGGCTTCGCCTCTTGCGACTGCAATGCTTACTGCGGGCTGACCTATATCCCGTTGATCTCGGCCACCATCTTCTTGGTTATTCGTTTCCAATCATCGCTCTCCATTCCATCTACACGGTCATTTATGATCTTCATGAGTCCGCCATCTCTCGCAACATTGTAGGCCTTATGCCTATTCATCTCCGAAAGGACAAAAACGATATCACAAATAGTCAAGTCATCCTTTGTCTGAAGCAATTTCGTTCTCAGGAAATCAACTGCAGCCTTTCCCTCCATCGCAAAAGGTCTGGACAGGTATATCGCCGGAGGATGAAATACCTGATTTCCACAAATATATATGGAATACTGATCCTCAATCGTGTAACTACCAAATTTCCTGATTTGCTCGCTTGGCGGCATTTTGAAGAATGTTTCTATCCATTTGTTGCATTGCTTGCCTGATAATGACCCCATTCCTCTGCTATCGCCTAACGTAACGAGAAACAGAGTTGCGGAAAAAATGGTTGCTAAAAGAACCGTATTTGCCACTCGCATAACCCTCCTCTGGAGAAAGGCGAACAGTGAGCGAACGGAGGGGTCAGTTGGATCCTCTGAGCATATCCAGCAGAAGCGCCTTCCCGTCTCGGACTTTTCGCCAGTAAAAAACCGAGAAGAAGAAACCCATCCCCACGCATCCAAATCCTGCAATAAGAAATGCGATGCCTCCGGTAATGTTGGCATCTTCGAAAGCACATGACCAAGCCACATAGAATACGGCGAGGGTTGAAAGCCAAATGTATATAACGGCCAAGCTCATAATCGGGTTTGATGCCGTGACGCATACGCGCACGTCATCATTGTCTCCTTCCAACCGGCCATGAAAGACCGGAAGCAGCGCCCATGTATAGCCGACCACTTCTCGGATGTCAAATCGATCGGAATTGACTTTGCCTTGAAAAAAGACATTCTCTGGAGAAGAGAAAACATGGGTCTTCGCGACCTTATTCTTTAGCATCTCACGCACCGCGTCCCTGGTCAAGTGCGTTTGAATTTCAAAGGTACCTTTACGAGGCATGATTCTCACTGAAACCACCTCCCCATCTATCACAATTGAACTACTTCAGTCTGTTCCACCACCCTCATGCACACGAAGTCGCTCCAACCAGTCATGCGGGCGGGGTCGTCATGTGGCCGTTTTCGATTCAACAAGTGGTAATAAACGCGAATCTTCCAGCGCAGCCGTTCGATGCCCTATACCCGCCAAGTATTCTTTATTGGAGGAAAATGCAAGGAAGTCGGATAACGAGTTCTGGCGAACAAGCATCACAAGGTCCCACCGCTCTTCCTGAGGACCGATAAGGTATTTGCCACCTTTCCCTAAGAATACAAGATCACCACCGGTTTTCCTGAGAAACGGCAACGTGTGATCTATGTACTTTTGGTACGCCTCCGCACCGGATATGGGTTGGCTGGGCGTAAGCTCAGGATTAGCGGAATAATCGGCTACATCGCGAAATCGTAGCAGATTTAGCATAACGACTTCGCCAAGGATATTCCGGGTAAATAGTGCCGCCCCTGCCTCCTGTGTAACTTCCAGGAAATGTTCTGTCATTACGATTCCCCTTTCTCTTTCATTGCAATGTGACGCAAAATGCAGCCGCCGGATGGAAGGACTGCTGCATTTTGCCAAGTTTGCGGATTCAGCCGCCATCGTTGTCGGCTTACTGCAGTGACATATTAGAGACTCACAACGTGAGGCTCCGTTTTCTCCAGCCTCTCAATCCAAATCTGGGCAAGGACGCGTAGTTCCTGAATGTAGCTTACGTGGGAATTCTCTTCGGGAACGAGCTCGTCTAACACTTCAAACCGAAAAGATGATTCTCCACAGGTTTTCCACTCTTCCTGCAACTCTCTGTTTCGATGATTTCCAAATTTCAACTCAGCCTTGTGTCTATTGAGTCTGGCACGCATATCAAGCCCGAAACCGATGTACGACCGGCCGTTTCCGATATTCCTGATTCTATATACCCCCATCGGCTGCTTGGCCTGCTTGTACTCCTTCTTTGCTGTTGATTTATCCATTGTCCTCTTTTCCACGTATATTAGGCGAACTACTCTGGGGACGCAATTGACCAGCTTGACAAAGGTCCCGCGTCTCCATTTTCGTCGATGCCATATTGTCCTCTTAATTGTCTTCCTTTGGAGAGGGGCATGTCAAGGGTTATTTACTTATTTACGGTCGTCCCCAATGCATCCCCTAAGAATACAGTAACAGTTTAGTCCTCTCGGAACTTTTTCCAGCAAAATATTATGTCTAATTTGCACAACACCTTTGATTCCCTTGTTCCATGATGGTATTATAATAGAAGTACTACTACTCATGTGGAGGGTTCAATGGAACAAATCGATCTTCTTAAAAGGCAGCGGGAGAGACTTAAGGAGGACATTGTCGCACAGCTGGATTTCTTCCTTATCGGGACGGTGGCCAAGTCCCCTTCCATGACGGGCCACTCCCTTACCACAAAAGTGAAGGGGAAGACCGTAACCGTGTATGTGAGAAAACAGATTGCCGAGAAGGCGAAGGAGATGACGAAGCGGTACAAGATGATGTGGCTTCTCATACAGAAGCTTTCTAAGATCAACTGGGAGATACTGAAACAGGAGAGCGAGTGAAGAGGGTCTATCCTCCATACGGCTACGATTGTCTTTATAAGGACAATTGCCCCCATCTTAACTTTCTCTCCACCCTATGGGTCTTTGGAGAATATGAGCGGGCCCATGAGGTGTACGAAGAGCATCTTCGGATTATCGATGTGTTCCGGGACAGGCTGGATGACACCATGAAGCGTATCCGTCTTTTAGAGAAGGAGAACGAGGAACTGAAGGCGAAGAATACCGCATTGCATCGAAGACAGTTCAAGGCGAACAAAAAACCGGAGCATGCGGTCTCTTTGGCAGGGAGGAAGCGCGGCGCTCCGGTCGGACACCCCGGGTGGTTCAGGCCCGAGCCTGCCCGCGTGGATGCGACGGTTCACGTGCCCGCTCCCGATCGATGCCCCCATTGCGGGTCAGGCCCTCTTGTCCCCGGGGAAGGGATCCGTGAGCATGTGCAGGAAGACATTGTCATAAGACCCCGCACGGTGGTGAGACGGTATGTGCATAAGGAAGCATACTGTAGCCGTTGCGGGCGTTCTGTGGTGAAGGCGGCTCCCGACGAACTTCCGAATGCTCCTATCGGACCGGTTACGAAATCCGTTGCCTTATACTTGCGGTACAGGATAGGTATGAGCTATCGAAAGGTAGAGGAAGTTATGAGGGAGATCTTCGGCCTTGCCTTTGTCCCTGCTTCGGCAGTGGGGTTTGACAGGGCTGCGGCGAAAAGGGGGGCGCCTCTTTATGAAGACCTCCGGGAGAAGATACGCGCCTCGGAAATAGTTCATGCCGATGAGACATCATGGAGGAACGACGGGACCGGTCATTACGCGTGGTATGCGGGAAACGCCGATCTTGCCCTCTTCCATATCGACCGGCACCGCTCGACAGACGTGGCTCAACATCTTCTCGGGGACAACTTCGACGGGGTGCTCATCACCGACCGCTATGCCGCGTATAACGGAGTTCATGCGAGAGAAAGGCAGACATGCCTTGCCCACCTTATCACCAGGGCCAGGGAGTTGACCCGGGAGCTCGTCCTCATGGAGACAAGAGATACAAAAGCGGAGGCGTTCTGTGATGCGGTCGGGAGGCTCTTCTCGGATGCCTGCGCCGCGGGCGGGGATCTTCTTAAGGGAAAGAGAGAGTGGGGAGATGCTCCCCGCATCGAGAAGCAATTGAGAGCAACCCTCGGGAAGATATGTGCAAAGCCCCTCAAGTATAAGCCGGCGGAAGGGCTCCGTACCTTCCTTACCGGCAAAGACCGGAAGTTTCTCTTCACGTTCCTTCGCTATCCGGGAGTACCACCTACCAACAACCAGGCAGAACAGTCGATCCGCTTCCTGGTGATCATGAGGAAGCTCATGTTCGGTACGCGGTCGGCAACGGGACTGAAGACCCACAGTATCCTGCCGAGTCTCATCATTACTTCCATGAGGCAAGGGAACGATCCACGGAAGTTCCTGGAGACGCTCCTGGTGTCGGATACCATGACGGCACAGGCGGCACTGTATCGCAATGGGGCGAGGGCTCCGTGAGGGGGACTAAACTGTTACAGAATACAGTAACAGTTTAGTCCCCCCGGAACTTTTTCCAGCAAAATATTATGTCTAATTTCCACAAAACCTTTGATTTCCTTGTTCCATGATGGTATTATAATAGGAGTACTACTACTCAGTCGGAGGGTTCAATGGAACAAATCGATCTTCTTAAAAGGCAGCGGGAGAGACTTAAGGAGGACATTGTCGCACAGCTGGATTTCTTCCTTATCGGGACGGTGGCCAAGTCCCCTTCCATGACGGGCCACTCCCTTACCACAAAAGTGAAGGGGAAGACCGTAACCGTGTATGTGAGAAAACAGATTGCCGAGAAGGCGAAGGAGATGACGAAGCGGTACAAGATGATGTGGCTTCTCATACAGAAGCTTTCTAAGATCAACTGGGAGATACTGAAACAGGAGAGCGAGTGAAGAGGGTCTATCCTCCATACGGCTACGATTGTCTTTATAAGGACAATTGCCCCCATCTTAACTTTCTCTCCACCCTATGGGTCTTTGGAGAATATGAGCGGGCCCATGAGGTGTACGAAGAGCATCTTCGGATTATCGATGTGTTCCGGGACAGGCTGGATGACACCATGAAGCGTATCCGTCTTTTAGAGAAGGAGAACGAGGAACTGAAGGCGAAGAATACCGCATTGCATCGAAGACAGTTCAAGGCGAACAAAAAACCGGAGCATGCGGTCTCTTTGGCAGGGAGGAAGCGCGGCGCTCCGGTCGGACACCCCGGGTGGTTCAGGCCCGAGCCTGCCCGCGTGGATGCGACGGTTCACGTGCCCGCTCCCGATCGATGCCCCCATTGCGGGTCAGGCCCTCTTGTCCCCGGGGAAGGGATCCGTGAGCATGTGCAGGAAGACATTGTCATAAGACCCCGCACGGTGGTGAGACGGTATGTGCATAAGGAAGCATACTGTAGCCGTTGCGGGCGTTCTGTGGTGAAGGCGGCTCCCGACGAACTTCCGAATGCTCCTATCGGACCGGTTACGAAATCCGTTGCCTTATACTTGCGGTACAGGATAGGTATGAGCTATCGAAAGGTAGAGGAAGTTATGAGGGAGATCTTCGGCCTTGCCTTTGTCCCTGCTTCGGCAGTGGGGTTTGACAGGGCTGCGGCGAAAAGGGGGACACCTCTTTATGAAGACCTCCGGGAGAAGATACGCGCCTCGGAAATAGTTCATGCCGATGAGACATCATGGAGGAACGACGGGACCGGTCATTACGCGTGGTATGCGGGAAACGCCGATCTTGCCCTCTTCCATATCGACCGGCACCGCTCGACAGACGTGGCTCAACATCTTCTCGGGGACAACTTCGACGGGGTGCTCATCACCGACCGCTATGCCGCGTATAACGGAGTTCATGCGAGAGAAAGGCAGACATGCCTTGCCCACCTTATCACCAGGGCCAGGGAGTTGACCCGGGAGCTCGTCCTCATGGAGACAAGAGATACAAAAGCGGAGGCGTTCTGTGATGCGGTCGGGAGGCTCTTCTCGGATGCCTGCGCCGCGGGCGGGGATCTTCTTAAGGGAAAGAGAGAGTGGGGAGATGCTCCCCGCATCGAGAAGCAATTGAGAGCAACCCTCGGGAAGATATGTGCAAAGCCCCTCAAGTATAAGCCGGCGGAAGGGCTCCGTACCTTCCTTACCGGCAAAGACCGGAAGTTTCTCTTCACGTTCCTTCGCTATCCGGGAGTACCACCTACCAACAACCAGGCAGAACAGTCGATCCGCTTCCTGGTGATCATGAGGAAGCTCATGTTCGGTACGCGGTCGGCAACGGGACTGAAGACCCACAGTATCCTGCCGAGTCTCATCATTACTTCCATGAGGCAAGGGAACGATCCACGGAAGTTCCTGGAGACGCTTCTGGTGTCGGATACCATGACGGCACAGGCGGCACTGTATCGCAATGGGGCGAGGGCTCCGTGAGGGGGACTAAACTGTTACGTCGTCCGTAACAGTTTAGTCCTCTCGGAACTTTTTCCAGCAAAATATTATGTCTAATTTGCACAACACCTTTGATTCCCTTGTTCCATGATGGTATTATAATAGAAGTACTACTACTCATGTGGAGGGTTCAATGGAACAAATCGATCTTCTTAAAAGGCAGCGGGAGAGACTTAAGGAGGACATTGTCGCACAGCTGGATTTCTTCCTTATCGGGACGGTGGCCAAGTCCCCTTCCATGACGGGCCACTCCCTTACCACAAAAGTGAAGGGGAAGACCGTAACCGTGTATGTGAGAAAACAGATTGCCGAGAAGGCGAAGGAGATGACGAAGCGGTACAAGATGATGTGGCTTCTCATACAGAAGCTTTCTAAGATCAACTGGGAGATACTGAAACAGGAGAGCGAGTGAAGAGGGTCTATCCTCCATACGGCTACGATTGTCTTTATAAGGACAATTGCCCCCATCTTAACTTTCTCTCCACCCTATGGGTCTTTGGAGAATATGAGCGGGCCCATGAGGTGTACGAAGAGCATCTTCGGATTATCGATGTGTTCCGGGACAGGCTGGATGACACCATGAAGCGTATCCGTCTTTTAGAGAAGGAGAACGAGGAACTGAAGGCGAAGAATACCGCATTGCATCGAAGACAGTTCAAGGCGAACAAAAAACCGGAGCATGCGGTCTCTTTGGCAGGGAGGAAGCGCGGCGCTCCGGTCGGACACCCCGGGTGGTTCAGGCCCGAGCCTGCCCGCGTGGATGCGACGGTTCACGTGCCCGCTCCCGATCGATGCCCCCATTGCGGGTCAGGCCCTCTTGTCCCCGGGGAAGGGATCCGTGAGCATGTGCAGGAAGACATTGTCATAAGACCCCGCACGGTGGTGAGACGGTATGTGCATAAGGAAGCATACTGTAGCCGTTGCGGGCGTTCTGTGGTGAAGGCGGCTCCCGACGAACTTCCGAATGCTCCTATCGGACCGGTTACGAAATCCGTTGCCTTATACTTGCGGTACAGGATAGGTATGAGCTATCGAAAGGTAGAGGAAGTTATGAGGGAGGTCTTTGGTATACCCTTTGTCCCTGCGTCGGCAGTGGGGTTTGACAGGGCTGCGGCGAAAAGGGGGACACCTCTTTATGAAGACCTCCGGGAGAAGATACGCGCCTCGGAAATAGTTCATGCCGATGAGACATCATGGAGGAACGACGGGACCGGTCATTACGCGTGGTATGCGGGAAACGCCGATCTTGCCCTCTTCCATATCGACCGGCACCGCTCGACAGAAGTGGCTCAACATCTTCTCGGGGACAACTTCGACGGGGTGCTCATCACCGACCGCTATGCCGCGTATAACGGAGTTCATGCGAGAGAAAGGCAGACATGCCTTGCCCACCTTATCACCAGGGCCGGAGAATTGACCCGGGATCTCGTCCTCATGGAGACAAGAGATACAAAAGCGGAGGCGTTCTGTGATGCGGTCGGGAGGCTCTTCTCGGATGCCTGCGCCGCGGGCGGGGATCTTCTTAAGGGAAAGAGAGAGTGGGGAGATGCTCCCCGCATCGAGAAGCAATTGAGAGCAACCCTCGGGAAGATATGTGCAAAGCCCCTCAAGTATAAGCCGGCGGAAGTGCTCCGTACCTTCCTTACCGGCAAAGACCGGAAGTTTCTCTTCACGTTCCTTCGCTATCCGGGAGTACCACCTACCAACAACCAGGCAGAACAGTCGATCCGCTTCCTGGTGATCATGAGGAAGCTCATGTTCGGTACGCGGTCGGCAACGGGACTGAAGACCCACAGTATCCTGCCGAGTCTCATCATTACTTCCATGAGGCAAGGGAACGATCCACGGAAGTTCCTGGAGACGCTTCTGGTGTCGGATACCATGACGGCACAGGCGGCACTGTATCGCAATGGGGCGAGGGCTCCGTGAGGGGGACTAAACTGTTACACTTTCTTTTGGACCGAGGGTGGAATCCTGTCGCTATCGAGTATCTGAAGGATTATCTTATTGATCTTTTCATCGGGTCTCTTTAGCAGCGCGACAAAAGCGTCTACGGTCTTCTTCTCGTTTGACAATCTCGTCAAAAGAAAGAGGTTCGTACCGAGAAGGAAAAGGTCTGTCTCACGTGTCAGTAGCCCGACAAATTCATCTTCCACCGCGACAAAGATATCCTGATTTGACGCTCTCAGGCAAGAATATATCATTGCCCTTGTCGCCAAATCAGTCTGCGAACCGAACAGTACAGGAGATTTCCTGAGGAATGCCTTCCAACCAACGCCTTGAACAGATACTATCGTGAGGCCCACCTGCCTGTCATGCTGGACAGAGGACGCAAGCAATTTTTCAATTGCCTCTTCGTCAGGCGGCAAAGAGTTAACCAAGTTTCGTCGAGCCTGTTCCAATCTGCCATAATCTTCGGGAAGTCTTCCTTGCTGATCCAGGTCGTTATGGGTCAACGCATCGCCCGCCTGGAGATACTCGCCGGCACATTTATACCAGGGCGCGGAGGTGTAGTTGCTTGCGAAACATTGGTTTGCTACCAGGACGAGGATTGCTATAGTAATCGCTTGACCTGCTCTTTTAGCCACAAGGCACCTCACTCACCACCGCAGGTCGATAGCCGGCCTTTCCCGCGTGTAATATCATAACAACGCCCGGCACATAAATCGATCGCTCCTAATGTCCCCCCTGATGGTTTCACTTATCGAGAGGGAAACCACATTTGCTGCAATTTCGCGGGACCCACGGCGTGAATACCATCCCAAAGTCAAGGCCCAAGAAAGGGTTTTGGTACACTGATTTTCCGCAACTCGGGCATCTCAGACGTTTTTTTACGATCATGTCCAAAGCAAGAATGGGAATCCATAGCAGGAGAATCAGCGCATTATTCAACGCGATTGCCAACAGGCCCATACCAAAAAACATGGCAATCCCACATGTTACCCAAAGGTGTGCCTTCGAACGCAAACTCATCCAGATGGTCCCCTCCTATGGTCCCGGAGTGAAGTCAGAGGGAAGTTCGACCTTTATACAGGAAATAAATCTCGTGGCACTAATAGAGCCTCCCGGAATCCCCGGGCCATAGTTAACAGTCAGTCCTGCCGGAGCGCTATCTGGTTTCAATATAGCTGTGCCCCCCACGTCCCATTACTGACATTCACATTGCCAGGGACGTCCATTAAACTATCAAACCAGCCATACTATACCTTTCTGTACCCCTAAGATGATGCACCGCCCCTGCGGCATCAATGCGAGCTTTTCCCGGCATGACGATATGGTATCAGGGAGAGGTACGGATGTCAAGGGAATGTGATTATTTAATGGACGTCCCTAATGTCCCACTGAACTTGAATTCACCGGAATCGCTCTTCTTCATCAGACATACGCCGTTTATTTCGCCACTGGTAGGCACTCGGATCAAGTGAATCTTCTCTGTCTTGAGATTGGCTACGCCGATATTATTCTTATATCTGCCTAAGCTGTCAATAAAGATTACTCGATCATCATCAATCCAACCGCCTATTTCTTTGAATACGTGCCCGGTAAAGGATTGGACGGTTTTGCCCAACCTATCAGCGATAATCAAATGCCTGTTATCAGAGGAGGAATACGCTATAAGGTTCCCAGTTCTTGAAATGAAAGGCATTATCCCCTCAGCCCAGGGGGTAAGCACATGAGTCTCTGTATTCAAAAAATATATTCGAGGTGCTTCGCCCATTTTAGTCGCTCCCGACAAAGCCAATACTTTGCTGTCGGGACTCCATGACCAAGGAAATGCCCACCCTTCCTTAAACTCCCCGTAGTGCTCAAGAAGTCCATTTTTGAGATTCTTAACAAGAACCGACGCTCCATCTACCATTGCCAGCTTAGACCCATCCCTTGATAATACCGGGAACGCAGTCCAAGTATTGTCCAAATCTGCCAGACTTTCAAGCTTCATAGTAGCTGGGTTATACGTCTTTATGCGAACTCTATGTTCCATGTCGCCTGAAGAAAGCATTCTGGAGGTAAATATCTGATGAAACATGAGCGTTTTGCCAGGCCCACATTTCAAGGCATTCAACTGGAAACTTCCATCTGGTTGTTGCCTCTTTGGCGCGGCATAAATTAATTCAGCTTTATCATTTTCTGAACCAATTCTATATATCTTGTGGTTCGACAAATAGAATAGATCATTCCCAGGCGGCAAAATACTGCTCTTGTCCCCGTCAATGCCCACGCCCGTCGAACACCCCCCAATAAGACAGAATACACTAGTGATAAACACGAATGCTAATTGGCAAATCTTCATAGTACCTCACATCTCATTCAGGTATTTATTCCACCCAGACACAGTACCATTTTGCATCTTATCCAGCGGTGAAGCAGTAGCAGAATTAAGCATCACCTTGGCCCAAGTTTGACAGTTAAACGTGAAGGGGAACATTAGGGACGGGAACATTGGCGAATTGTCCTGAGTCAAGGCTGACTCTTAATGGTTTACTCCAGTTTCCCCAAATAAGCATTAATTACTTCCAAGAAATTATATACCCCGTGCGCAATGATGCAGGGGTATAGAGTACCCGACAGTTTATATAACAACCCAAGAAGCAAGCCGAAACCAAATGCCGAAACTAAATATGACAGTAAGATTGTAACGTTCATGTGATGAATTTGGACTTGGGTCATGTGAAAAATGCTGAAGGCAGCGGCCTGAACAATTATGCCGAACGTCTCCCCCCATTTTTTCCTCAGACCGGTGTACAAAAATCCCCTGCAGTAAATCTCCTCGGCTATCGGACCAAGAACGGTTAGAGGAAACCCGCTTATCGAAATTGGGACGGCTATAATCATGATAATATCCGATTTGCGTAACGCGGCCATAGAAGATAGCCTCCCGGACAGAAACGCGGCCATGCAAAAATATACGAGGCCGGATGCAAGTCCGATCCAGATGATTCTTTTCCTTCCCCAGTTTCCTTGCCTCAAACCTAATGATCGTAAGCCCAGACCGTACCGCTTTTTGATCCAGACCGTCGTGAGAAGGATAGAACTGACCGCTCCGAAGTACATTGCAACAGCCAACTGCGATCTATCGCTTAACCCGCTTCCCATGACAAGCAGAAGAATGGCGAAGACAATGTTTCCAACGAAAAGAATGGTTGACGCAGCTACAATATCACAGAGGCCCCATACCTTTGTGTCTTCAATTTCCACTATAGGCCCCAGACCATTCATCGCTGTTGCTCCGCCCTTCTCCTCTCCAATGCAGGCTGAATCCATCGGTTCCACACGTCCTTAAGTACGGTAAGAGCCTGCCCGTAAAATGTTAGACGAGCAGGCACCCCTTCGGGTCCATGGAACAATAGGGATATTAAACTATCAAATCAGCCATGCTATAGCCTTTCTCTCTCACCAAGGCTTCGTGGTTCCATTGTGAAATGATGGCCTTAGTTCTTCCCGAGAGCTAATTGTCGAACATGGATAATACCTTTCGCATATCTGAATTGTGTTCTGATTTTTTCAATAATACAAGAAGAATTCTCTCAATGTCCCCAAAGTTCCTTCACCTGTTGCCCCGTTCAATACCTCCTCCGTCTCTAGTTTTAAGGAGTTTCTGATAGAGCATCGCTTCAATTCGGTCAATCTCAGCCTTTGTTACCGGTAAATCAGGTTTGGATGGATTAGCTATGATTATGCCAAAATTCACGCAAGTATCATTGTCCGAGCCGCGCTTGAAGTGCAACATTATTCGAATCTTCGCGCTATTATTGCCGTCCCTTGCAATTTTCTTCTGGTAGGCAGTAACCAACGCACCTGCATAGGGGTAACTATTTCCGCCGGTCCTTGCGTATCCGTTATCCTCGATCGTTCCTTTTATGGCATCCACTTCATTATTCGATATTTGCGATACAAGGAGTCTTTATTTTTGCGGGTCGAGCAGGGTGGCACATCCATAGGTAGAACTAATGAACCAAATACACAAAACCGTCACCGCAAGTATTCTCTTCATCGCGCGCCGTCACCCCGCCCGCCTTGTAGAATACCGCCTTCTTCTGCTTGTTGAAAGCGTTAAAATCAGGGTACCTTGCGAGGGTCCCTATGGTTGAATCGGTGCGGGAAGGTTTAGGCACAGGGAATGGATTTTCGTGACGCCCCTGCGCCCGTCATTCCACGGGGAGAGGGCCGGTGCGCGACGAGGGGATGGCAAAAAGGCTGTAATATGGCAGGGGGAAGGGGGCGCGGGTTGGGCGGCAGCAGTTCTTTCTTGACTTTTGACCGCTACATGTATAATATAAGTAGTTTTTTTCTAAACTAAAGGAAGGAGTGTATCATGTACGCCATTATCCAGAACGGAGGCAAGCAGTACAGAATAGCGGAAGGAGAGAAGGTTAAACTCGAACTGTTCCCGGGTGCGGAAGGAGACGAGATTGACATAAGAGAAGTTCTCGCAGTGAACAACGGGGAGCAAATGCTGGTAGGCACTCCATATGTCGAGGGAGCAACGGTTCACGGGAAGGTACTCTCCCAGGGAAGGGCAAGAAAGGTTACGATCTTCAAGTACAAAAGAAGGAAAGACTACAAGAAAAAACAGGGACACCGCCAGGCGTACACTGAATTGTTTGTAGAAAAGATATTACTGGAGGCACCTCATGGCGCATAAAAAAGCAGGCGGAAGCTCAAGGAACGGAAGAGACTCGGACGGTCAGAGACTTGGCGTGAAGATATACGGCGGCCAGGCAATCAAGGCGGGCAGCATCATCGTGAGGCAGCACGGCACGAAGATACACCCGGGGACAAACGTCGGCATGGGCAGGGATTTCACCCTTTTCTCACTGATCGACGGTGTGGTAAAGTTCGACTCTTTTGGAGATGAAAGAAAGAGGGTGAATGTTTACCCTGCTGAATGAAATTTGTTGATGAAGCACGCATCCATGTAGAAGCAGGGGGTGGGGGACAAGGCTCAGCGAGCTTTAGAAGAGAGAAATTCGTTCCGAGAGGCGGACCGGATGGCGGTGATGGCGGAAAAGGGGGGGATGTAGTTATAACGGGGAAATCACACCTCACGAGTCTTCTGGATTTCCGATATAAACGCATCTACAGAGCAGAAAAAGGCAAAAACGGTAGTGGGGGAAACAAGAAGGGCAGGGACGGCAAGGACATATACGTCTCTGTGCCCCTGGGCACTATCGTGTATGATGAAAAGGATAACTCCATCCTTTGCGATATCACGAAGGATGGGGAGCTTTTTGTTGTCGCGAGGGGTGGCAGAGGGGGAAAAGGAAACTCCCATTTTGCATCTCCGACGCGCAGGGCTCCGACAATATTCCAACATGGTGAAGAAGGCGAAAAGAGGGACTTGAACCTTGTCCTCAAACTTCTCGCCGACGTGGGAATTGTGGGTCTGCCCAATGCGGGAAAATCGACCCTTATTGCGAAACTCACGGACGCAAAACCGAAGATAGGGGATTACCCGTTTACTACATTGACGCCCACACTCGGCGTGTGCCGGGAGGGCGACGACATGTTTGTCATTGCCGATATTCCCGGTCTTGTGGGGGGGGCTTCCCAAGGCAGGGGTCTCGGTATTACATTTTTAAGGCATATCGAACGGACGAACATGATACTGCTTGTCCTCGATGCCACCTCTCCCGACGTGGAGGGGGATTACGAGGTGTTGCGCCACGAGCTTTCGTCCTACAGGGAAGAGATACTTGAGCGGAAAAGGATCGTGGTGATCAACAAGATAGACCTTGTTTCTCCGGAGGAGGCCGAAAAATGGGAATCCGCCTTTGCGGCCAGAGGGGAACAGGTGATGAAGGTAAGCGCTCTTAACGGATGGGGCATTGAGGCCCTTGAAGAAACGATAAGGGAGAAGGGGACCCAAAGGGTTACAGATGGCTGACACGGCAACGGTAAAAAGGGTTGTAGTAAAGATAGGCACCTCCGTCCTGCTCGACATGGAGAACAAGGTCTCCATCGGCAAGATAGAGAGTATCGCAAAGCAGATAAAGGCCATACGGGACATGGGCATAGACGTGGCCATCGTATCGAGCGGGGCCGTGGCCTGCGGGATGGAAACCCTGCACCTGAAAAAGAAACCCCGGGAGATCGAAAAAAGGCAGGCCCTCGCATCTATCGGCCAGGTCTCTCTCATGAGGATGTACAAAGAGACCTTTGAACGGGAAAGGATGAACGTGGGCCAGATACTCCTCACCCACGAAGACATAAAGAGCAAAACCAGGTGCCTCAACCTGATGAACACGATGAACGCCCTTCTCGGCATGGACATCGTGCCCGTGATAAACGAGAACGACGCCCTGTCGTTCAAGGAAATAAAGTTCGGGGACAACGACAACCTTTCGGCCCTCATCGCCCAGATATGCGACGCCGACCTCCTGCTCCTCCTCTCCGATGTGGAGGGCCTGTATGACAAGGACCCCACCAAGGAGCCTTTGGCCAGGATGATCGAGGTGGTGCCGAAAATAGACGCGGATATCGAGAAGCTCGCCGAAGGGACCAAGAGCGAGAAAAGCATCGGGGGCATGGTAAGCAAGCTGGAGGCGGCCAAGAAGGCGGGTTGTTACGGCATCTGCACGAGGATCGTGGGCGGCGGCGTGAAAAACATCATAGTGAGGACCGTCAAGGGGGAGCAGCTCGGGACCCTTTTCCTCCCCGGGAAGAAGCTGGGAAGAAGCAAATGGTGGACCGCCTTTGCCTTCAAGCCGAGGGGAGAGCTATGGATCGACGACGGGGCTGAGAGCGCCATACTCCACCATGGAAAGAGCCTTCTGCCTTCGGGGGTCGTGAGACTCGAAGGGGATTTCAGGCAAGGCGACTGCGTGGAAGTGGAGAACACCAAAGGCGAGGTTATCGCGAAAGGCATCACGAACTACTCCTCGTCGGACCTGACCAGGATCAAAGGACTGAAAAGCCGGGAGATAGAAAAGAAGCTTGGCTATAAATATACGGAAGAAGTGATTCACAGAGACCACATGGTGATTATATGAAACCCGAAGAACTCGCATACGCGGCAAAACAGGCGTCCAATGTGTGCGCCCATATCCCGACGGAACAGAAAGACCGGGCCCTTCTCGCCCTGAAGAGGATGATAGTCGAGAATAAGGAGTACCTCTTTGAAGAGAACCGGAAGGACATAAGGGAAGCCGAGGAAGCGGGCCTTCAGCGAGCCATGGTAGACCGGCTCCGGATCGACGGAAAGATTATCGACGAGATGGCGGCGAGCCTTGCCGATGTAGCAGCCCTTCCCGACCCCGTCGGCGAGATCGTGAAGATGTGGAAGAGACCGAACGGACTGAGGGTCGGCAGGATGAGGATACCCATAGGGGTGATCCTCGTTATCTACGAATCCCGCCCCAATGTCACTGTGGAGGCCTTCTCCCTTTGCCTGAAGAGCGGCAACTGCGTAATCCTGAAAGGCGGCTCCGAAGCCCATAATTCCAACATGGCCCTCTATCGCCTGATCGGTGAGGCCCTCGCGGAGGCAGGCATCCCCACGGACGTGGCGCAACTGGTGCCGACAAGGGACAGGGCTTACGTGTATAATCTCCTGAAAATGGACGAACAGATCGACCTCGTCATCCCGAGGGGCGGCGAGGCGCTCATAAGAAGCGTGGTCGCCGAGTCCCGTATTCCCGTGCTGAAGCACTACAAGGGCGTGTGTCACACCTTTGTCGACGCGTCGGCGGAAATGGAGATGGCCCTCGCCCTATGCCTCAACGCAAAGGCGCAGAAGCCGGCCACGTGCAATGCCGTGGAAACCCTTCTCGTCCATGCAGGGATCGCCCATGCCTTCCTTCCCCCCATGGCAGCGCTTTTTGAAAAACACGGGGTGACCTTGAAGGGTTGTGAAAAGACAAGGCAGATCGTGAAGGGGATAGAGGAAGCGACCGAGGCGGACTGGTACGAGGAGTACCTTGACCTCACCCTTGCGGTAAAGGTAGTGGAGGATATGGACGAGGCAATCGCCCATATACGGAAATACGGCTCGGACCATACGGAAGCGATAATCACCTCCGACTACCGCAGTTCATGGCGTTTTCTCCAGGAGGTAAACTCTTCCCTCGTGCTTGTCAACGCATCCACGAGATTGAACGACGGCTTTCAACTCGGCCTCGGGGCGGAGATGGGCATCAGCACCACAAGACTGCACGCCTTCGGACCCATGGGGCTCGAAGAACTGACGGTGACAAAGTTCATCGGCCTCGGGGAGGGCCAACTGAGGGTATAATGGGCATCGGCATATTCGGCGGCACCTTCGACCCGGTCCACATAGGACATCTCAGGGCAGCAGAGGAGATAAGGGAATCCTTCGGCCTCGAAAAGATCTTCTTCGTGCCCGCCTACATCCCGCCCCACAAAAGGGGCAAGCGGATTGCGGATATCGACGAGAGGGTGGGGATGCTTAAGACGGCGATCAGGGGCAATGCATACCTGCGCTTCTCCGATCTGGAGATAAAGCGGGGTGGCGTCTCTTATTCCATAGATACCATAGAGACTTTTGAAAAGAGATACGGGGAGGTTTACTTTATAGTGGGGCTCGACGCCTTTCTGGAAGTGGATACATGGCACCGTTACGGGGAGCTTTTTTCCCATGCGAATTTTATCGTCATGCTCCGGCCGGGAGAGCGCGAGGAGTCCGGCCTCGATGCGTTGCCCAGGGACCTTTTGGACATGGTCACAAGGATCGACGAGTCCACCCTGCTCCATGCCTCGGGGAGAAAGATATACTTCCCGCGGATTACTCAGCTTGATATTTCGTCAACACGCATACGGGAGGCGTCGAAAAATCAAAAATCGATCAAATATCTTGTTCCCGACAGGGTAGAGCGGTTCATACAACAGAGGGGGTTATACAATACATAGTGGATACTAAGGAAAAGGCCCTGCTTGCAGGGAAGTACGCGGATGAGAAAAAGGGACTCGATATCTCGGTGATCGAGCTTACAGGCCTCACGGACATTGCCGATTATTTCGTCATCGTGAGCGGCACGAGCGACAGGCACGTAAGAACCCTCGCCGACCATGTGGAAAAGAGCCTGAAGGACGCGGGCGTAAAGCCCTACTCCGTTGAGGGGCACCAGCTTGGAAGATGGGTGATTATCGACTACCAGAATGTGATCGTTCACATTTTTCTCGAGCAGTTAAGAGAGCTTTACGACCTCGAAAGCCTGTGGATTGAGGCAAAGAAATACAGGATTGAAAGAGAAAATACGCAATTAGAGGTGCAAAATGGAGAATGAGAGACTCGAATACTTTAGGAAGAGACTGCTGAAGATGCGTGCGGACATCCTGAACAAGGCCAAGAAGCTCAAGGAAGATTCCTATTCACTGGGAACGGACGGCATCCAGGATATGGCCGATGCCGCAAGCAACTCATACACGTCGGACATACTTATGAGTATAAGTGACAATGACCTGCATCTTCTCAAGGACATCGACAGCGCCCTCGACAAGATAGCCCACGGGACATACGGCGTCTGCGAAGAATGCGAAGAAAAGATAAACGAGAAAAGACTTGAAGCAAATCCAGTAGCGCGCTATTGTATTACATGTAAGAGACAAATGGAAGAAAAAGGAGCGGAAAGGCGGGGCGTTTAAGTGAAATACAAGTTATTCTTCTTCCTCTTTTTGCTGTTCTTTATCCTCTATCTGGGAGTCTCCCATCTTAACCCGGAAAACGTACGTTTCTATGTAGGATTCGGTAAAAGTTACGAAGACAGCGTTGCGCACTTCGTGGCCATATCCTTTGCCCTCGGCATGCTCGTCGCTTTTGTCATCGGTTTTTTTCACGACATAAGGAATTCACTGGTGGCGTGGAGGGGACGGAGGAAGGACAAGAGGTTCGATGAGTACCGTGACGTCATAGAGAAGGCAAGGGCATACGACCTCAGAGGAGACAGGGAAAAGGCAGTGGAGAGTATGAGCCGCCTTGTAAAGAGGGGGCCCGACATGGAAGAACCCTATCTGGTTCTTGCGGATATGTACTCCTCCATGAAAGAGTACAACAAGGCGATCGAGACCCTCGACTTCGCCCAGGTACACCTGGGCCGGAAGGAGAAGGTCCTGCTCAGGACGGTGAAGGCCCGCCTTGCCGCGAAGAATCTGCAGAAGGTCGAATCGGGGCTGAAGGAGATTGTAAGCCTCAACGAATCGAACCTGGAGGCCCTGGGTCTTCTCAGGGACTACTACATAGACAAGAGGGAGTGGGATAAGGCCCTCGACGTGGAGAAAAGGCTTCAGAAGTTCATCAAGACCGATGACGAGAAGGGAAGGCTTCTCGGCATCAGGTATGAGATATCGAGAACCCTCTTCGACAAGAAGGACGTGGATTCCTATGAGACCATCACCACGGACCTGAAAGAGATCATCAACGAAAACAAGCGGTTCGTACCGGCCTATGTCCTTCTCGCGGATACGTACAAATGCATGCAGAAAACCAACGACGCCGCAAGGGTCTATGCGAGGGGTTGGGCGAAGACAGGTCACATGGTCTTCCTCCTCAAGATGGAGGACCTTTACATCGACCGGGGCGACCCCGGTGTCATACTGAAGATCTACCGGCGGATACTCGACGTGTCCCCCAAGAACCACCTCACCTCTTTTCTTTACGCCCGCCTTTGCCTGAGGCTCGAAATGATCGATGAGGCCATAGACACACTCAACCTCCTTATCGGGGAAGGGCAGGAGTTCAGAGGGCTCCACAGGGCCATGGCGGAGGCGTATTTTCACAGGGGCATGATGGAAAAGGCAATCGAGGAGTTCAGGACCGCCTTCCCCATGAAACAGGTCTATATCCCCTTCACGTGTAACAATTGCGGGTCCGTCAAAGAGGAGTGGATGGATTTCTGCGAGAGTTGCCTGAGCTGGAACACGATCCGCGTGAACCAGGACGAGTTCATGTCTGCCGAACCCCAGGAGATCAGGATGCTGTCGCAAAGGGAAGACTGGGAAGAGGGAGGACAGGTGCTATGATGGAAGAGCTTATCCTCGCAAATGATCAGAAGATCATTTTTCTCATACTCGATGGGCTCGGAGACATTCCGAACCCCCTTTTTTCGTATCGCACCCCCCTCGAAGCCGCAGTGAAGCCCCATATGGACGACATGGCCATCAAAGCGGGCGTCCTTGGGCGCATCATGCCGGTGGACGTGGGAGTGACCCCCGGCAGCGGCCCCGGACACCTGAGCCTTTTCGGCTATGATCCCGTCAAGTCGGAGATAGGGCGGGGGGTCCTGGAAGTGCTGGGCCTTGACATGGACCTCCAGGAAGGGGACCTTGCCGCACGGGCGAACTTCTGCACCGTGAAGGATGGTGTGGTGACGGACCGCAGGGCGGGCAGGATTCCCACGGAGGAGACCCGGCGGATATGCGCGATCCTTGAAGATGCGGTGCCTGAAGTGGAAGGCGTGAAGGTGATCCTTAAGCCCGGAGAATCTCACCGGTTCGCGGTGATATTCAGGGGAAAAGGCCTTTCCGACGCGGTAACGGACGCGGACCCCCATAAGGACAACAAACCTTTCGCATTGGCCCGGCCCAAGGATGACACGGGCGCCTTTGCCGCGAAGGTGATCAACGGGTTCATCGCAAAGGCGATGGAAGCCATTAAAGGCGAGAAAAGGGCAAACGGCTGCCTCCTCAGGGGTTTTTCCGCGAAGCCCGCAATTCCCGCGTTCCCGGCGAAGTACAAGATGAATGCCCTTGCCATTGCCGCCTATCCCATGTACAGGGGGATCGCGAAGGTGCTCGGCATGGACGTGTTGGAAGAGCCCGGGAGCTATGAAGACTCGGTAAGGATACTGAAGGCCAATTACGACGCCTACCGGTTCTTCTTCGTCCACATAAAGGAAACGGACATCGCGGGGGAAGACGGCAATTTTCCCGCGAAGGTGAAAGCCATTGAAGAGGTGGACCGGATTATTTCCGATATTTACGGCCTCGACCCCGCGGTCATGGTAGTCACGGGCGACCATTCCACGCCGTGCCCCATGAAAGGCCATAGCTGGCATCCCGTGCCGCTCCTTCTCCTCACGAAAACAGGTGAGAGGGACGGACTCGCGTTTCATGAAAAAAACTGTATAGCCGGTAGTATCGGGACCATACACAGCACACAGCTCATGTCTCTAGCCCTTGCCCATGCGATGAAGCTGGACAAGTACGGTGCCTGATGTTTTACGAAACGTACTAGACATTCTTTTCCCCCGGCTTTGCGGAGGATGCGGCGCCCGCGGGTTCGTACTCTGCGGGGAATGTTTTGAAAACCTCCGGATGGTCGAAGAGGCATTCACCTGTCCCGTTTGTGGAAGGTGGATAGGCAGAAGAACCATGTGCGGCGAATGCATCGTCGAAGAAAGAGGATTCCGGGAAGGCCATTACGGCTTCTACTTCGAGAACAGGCTGAGGGACGCGATCCACGCCTTCAAGTTCCAGAAAAGGAAGGACGTGGGTAGATACCTTGTTTCGCTTATAAGAGAGAAAGTGGCCGCCCTTTCCGAAAAGGTAGACGCCATAATCCCCGTCCCCATCACCGAGAAGCGGTTGCGGGAGAGGGGCTTCAACCAATCTTTCATCATCGGCGAAGAAATATCCGGAATAACGGGTTGCCCCGTCCTCCATGCGACACTCCTCAAGACAAGGGAGACAAAAGACCAGTACAGTCTTTCAAAGGATGAAAGACGCACGAACATAAAAGGTGTGTTTGCGGTGAAGGACAAGATATCCATACAAGGAAAAAGACTTCTCCTCGTGGACGACCTTTTCACCACGGGCTATACGGTGCGCGAGGCCTCCCGGGTCCTGCTCAAGGCCGGGGCGGCAGAGGTGATCGTGTTCGCCCTCGCGAGGGCGGGGACATGAAAAAGCTCCTTTGCGCTTTCGTGGTTCTCGCGGGCATTTTTGTGGTGGCCGTCCTCTCCCTGTGGTGGAACCTCCCCTCCGTAAGTTCTTATGTCATAGGAAGGCTCGCGGGCGGCGAAGTCAGGATCGAGCAGATGGGCTTCGGCTATAAGGAGGGTATCGTCACTGTCGCCCTCGAGGGCGTGCACCTGAAAGGAAGGATCACGGGTGACGCAAATACGTGGAATCTGGCCTTCGACATCAGAAAAGGTCTTTATCTCAAATATATAACCCTGTCCGGCTTCGATTTCACCATCACGACTCCTGCGAAAAAAGCGAAGAAAGAGTATCGCATGGTGCCTACGGACCTGCTCGAAGCACGGGACGGCATCATACGGTACGGGGATCAGGTGTTCACCCTCAAGGAACTGGTTGTCGAGCACCTCAGGGTGGGAAAGCCCTTCCTCTTCCGCATCGACGTGACCAATACCCAGTGGTTCGGCAACCTCAAGGCGGAAGGTGAAGGACTCATGAAGGGCAAGCCCGTCTATTTCAAAGGCCGCGCATCGGTTGCCGGCATGGACATGGGGCAGTGGACCCCGAAGATGGCGGGCATCACGGACGCCCGGGGTGACTTCATCTATGAAAAGAACAAGTTGTCCGTGGACGGCTCCTTCGAAGTGGTCAAATATGCGCTCAGGATATCCGAACTCAAGGAGCACCGCTTCCCCGGAGTGCTCGCGGGCAAGGTCCGGCTCACCCACGCCAAGAACATAACCGACATCGCGGTAAAGGGCGTGCGCTTCAAGGGAACACCTTTTGATGTCGATATCCGGCTGAACAGGGATGACGTGTCCCGCGTGGAGATTTCGTCCGGACAGGTAGACATGGATGTAGTGAAGGAGTATGTCAACTTCGAAGATATCGAGAAAGGCTCGTCGCGGGTATGGGATTACGTGGAAGACGGCCGGGTGAGGATAAAGAAACTGAGCTATGCCCTGAAGGGTAAGACCTTCGTGGACTTTTACGTGACCGGCACCCGGGCGGTGTACAAGGATGTGACCTTCAACGGCATCGAAGCGTTCATCCACCTCGATGAAAGGAACCTCGACATCTCGGCCATGAGCGGCCGTTTCAAAGGGAGCGCTTTCCACGATGTTTCCGCCAGGTTTACCCTTTCCAATGGGAAGATTGCCGCAAAGGGCGCGTATTCCCTCGACCTTAAGGATATCGGCGCCATCGCCAAGGTGAGCGATCTCACGTTTAAGGACGGCCTCACCACCGGTGTGGTTGCCATGGAGCGAAGAAAGGACGGGAAGTTCGACTTCAGCGGCAGCGGCGCGCTGGAAAACGGCGAAATCGTGTGGAAGGAGATACCCCTCCATTCGAAGGGCACGTACCGGTTCACCAACTCGACCCTCACCTTCGAGTCCCTCAATGTAAGCCGTGACGGCACGGACCTCGACATTACCGGACTTTTGACCGCGAAAGAGATGAAGCTCAACCTGAAAGGCCGCCTCGACGCGGCCCACGTGGAGCGGATTTATCCCTTGCCATTCAAGGCGGCAGGGGCCGCGGACCTCGACGTGCTGATCGACCGCACCGGCGAAGGCTTTCATGCCGCAGGCTCCCTCGGCATGAACGATGTGGCCTACGAGTTCCCGGACCTCATGAAGAAAGGGAAAGGGATAGCGAATATGGTCCGGTTCGACATTTCCCAGGGGGACGAGGGGGTCCATATCGCCCGACTCAAATATGACCTCGATGTCATTGACCTCGATGTCACCGGCGACATAAGAAAGAACAGGAAGATGGACCTCGACGTTTCCATGAAGGTGGACGGGTTCGAGAGGGTGGCAAAGCTCTTCCTGGTGAACGATGACGGCGCCAGGGGAGACGCGCAGGCCGTCCTGTCCATCAGGGGCGTGGACCTCGTGAACAGGAGGACGTCATCCATAAAGGGCTACATGCACGTGAACAACGGGTTTGTGAGGCTCCCGGGGATGACGAAACCCTTCAAGGAGATAAACCTCACCGCAGACTTCAACGGCAACAACTTCGACATCCATATGACCCGGTTCAGGTGCGGGAACACGGTGCTCAAGGGGGGCGACCTCCATGTTGAGGGCCTTGAATCCCCCCGTTTTGTCCTTTCCCTCAATATGGACATGCTCGACCTTGCCGATTTCGAGGGCCGGTCGGAGTTCAAAATGAGCGGGCTCCGGCAGAATAACTCCTTTGCCCGTGCAAACGGACGCATCAGCTTCCTGGCAAGGGAGATGAGGGCGGGAAAATTCACTGCCAAAGACCTCACCCTTGCGGGCGTTATGGCGGACAGGAAGATCAATATCTCGGAATTCAAGGCGGACCTCTTCGGCGGCAGCGCCGACGTGCACGGCACCATGGATTTTTCGGGTCCCGCCCCGCGGTTCTATGCGAGCGGCAGGATCGACAGGATAAAGGCCGGACTGTTGCTCGCGGCCTTCGACGCCAATGCCCATATCTTTGACAGTACCGGGCTCGCGTACGGGAGCCTGAGCGCCCGGGGCGAGAAGCCGGAGGAGTGGCTGAAGAGCTTGAACGGCGATCTGACCCTTTACAGCAAAGACGGGGTGATCAAGAAGTGGGACCTCCTTTCGAAGATCTTCGGGGTCCTCAACATCTACGATCTCGTGAGGGGCAAGGTCGATCTCAGGGCCGACGGGCTTCCGTACAACAAAATGGGGGCGAGCTTCCGCGTGAAAGACGGCGTGTTCCGGACGGATAACTTCATCATCGACAGCTATGCCATGGTGATTACCGGGGCGGGGGACGTGAATGCGAGCAAGAAGGAGATCGCGGCGAGCATCACCGTGTCGCCCCTCGTGGCCATCGACACCTTTCTGGACAAGATACCCATCATAAGGAGCGTTTTGAGAGGGAAGAAGAAGGGGTTCCTTTACGTGTCCTATGACGTGAAAGGCCCCATGGACGACCCGGACGTGAGCGTGAGCTTCATCGACAGCATCGGGACGAAGCCCCTCCAGATCATAAGAAATATACTGACTTTGCCTAAAGAGGTGTTCGAGTGAAAATAGGGATTATCGGCGCGGGAAAAGTGGGAACGGCCATAGGCCATGCCATGAAGGACAGAGGCCTCGATGTGGTGGCCATATCGGATGTAAGAGACGAGTCCCTGGAGGCAGCGGGACGGTATCTGGGGAAGGGGTGCCTTTATACCCACCATAACCGGGCAGTGGTAGAGGCGTCGGACGTGATCGCCGTGACGACTCAGGACAGGGAAATACGAAGGGTGGCGCGGGAGGTTTACGAGGCCCCGACCGAAGTGAGGGGCAAGCTCTTCTTCCACACGAGCGGTGCCCATCCGTCGTCCATACTGTCCCCCCTTGACGAAAGAGGGGCAATCCTGGGCTCCCTCCATCCCCTGCAGACCTTCCCGGATATCGAGAGCGCTATAAGGGTGCTTCCGAGCACCTATGTATTCATCGAAGGCGACGAAGCCGCCCTGGGGACGCTACGGACCCTGGGTGCTGCGATAGGCTATCAGGCGGTAGTGATCGAAGGCCCTCAGAAGGTCCTCTATCACCTCTCCGCGGTCTTTGTCTGCAACCTCCTCTGTGCCCTCTTCTACAATGCGGAAGGAGTTATGGAAAAAATAGGCATAGACCTGGTCCCCTTTCACCCCATTATCAACGCGACGTTAAAGAACATAGAAGAAAAAGGCCCGTTACTGTCCCTCACCGGCCCCATAGCGAGAGGCGACGCGGAAACGGTCCAAGACCACCTGACCGCAATGAAAGGAATGGAATCCCAGCAGCGCACCTACAAGTCCCTGTCCCTTGTAGCGTTAGAAATGGCCGAAAGAAGAAATATCCTCGACAAAGAAACCCTGGAAAAACTGCAAGCCGTCCTGAAAACCATAAAAGAGTAAAGCGTCCGGCGCGAGCGAAGGCGGCGAGCAGGCAGCCGGTCGGGCAGTGCGGCGTGGTAGAGCGAAAGGAAAGGTCCGGTGCGATTGGGAGTCCGTTCACGAGGTGACGGGCAGCGTCGGTGCGGGCCGCGTTGGAGGGATGAGCGTCGGTGCGGGCCGCGAGGCTTTGGGAGCGGGAGGTTATTGTCTTCCCGTTGTTTGTTGGTGTGAATGGTGCAGTGGATAGGTGGGGGCATGAAGCGAAGACTCCATATGCACCCCTCTGCAAAGGGGCGAGCCCTCCTCCGTACGAGAGTACGGCTCCGGTCCACACCCCTTCACAGCCGGGCACATCTGAAGCCTTCACTCCATGCCCCCGCCTACTCCACCCGGCACATCTTATTTATTTTTAATCAATGGATGCCGGAAATAAAGGCCCAGTTGAAGAAGGGAGTATCACAAGTACTTTTGTTCCTTACCCATAAGGAAGGCCCGTAGGGTTTCAGAGGGTTTATGGGTGTGGGGGGACGTCTTAAATATTTCAATCGACAATGTGACCTCGAGACTAGAGGGGCATCCTGTGGCGCGGTCTGGCACGTTGAAACAGAAGCCTTTGGCGCGAATAAACGCACGCGTGAAGTAATGTGTCTTTACAAATCAGCGTGGCGCAAGATATTGAAAATGAATCCAGGTAGTAAGACTATGGGGGCGTGGGAACGTAGTTTCTTTTGTTACACCTAAGCTTTTGTTATGCCTCTATACTCTCAGCCGGTGCATCTTTAGGCACCGGCTCGTGACGTGAAAAATTGACACGAAACCGCGTTTGCGGTAAGATTTCGTCATAGTACGAGAGCGTATCAAGCGGTGGAGGGCAGAATGATCTACCATATTCTTATCGAACAGGACGAAGAAGGGTATTACGTGGTGAGCGTTCCGGCCCTGCCCGGGTGCGCCTCTCAGGGTAAAACCAAGGAAGAAGCGGTCCGGAATATACGGGAGGCCATCGCGGGATGGTTCGAAGTTATGGAAATGAAGAGCTGCGCGGACACTTCCCGCCTTATCGAAATCGCGGTTTAAGGAATGACCGGATTAAAGTTATGCTCCGGGTCCGAGACAGTTAAGAAACTGAAACGGGCCGGGTGGAGCATCGCAAGGCAAAGAGGATCGCACGTAATGATGGTAAAAGAGGGCTACGAGTGGACCCTTTCAATACCACAACACGCCGAACTTGGGCCGGGTTTGCTTAAGAAATTAATCGAGCAGGCAGGCATTAGCGTCGAAGAATTTAACGAACTATAGTTAGACCTCCCGGCCGAGGCGCAGCTAACGAAACGCGACAAAGAAAAACGGGGTTGACAAACTAATAAACCGGGGTCAAAATTTACGGTCGGTTGCCGGAGAACACTGACCGGAAAGCATGTCTGGAAACGCTTTGGTGAAAGCTCGTACCCAGCCTCAATAACGATTCAAGACCCAATATTCCTCATGGTCGGACCTACTAATCTCCATGCAATAGACGCATCGGAGAAGTAGGCTGGACGACCATTTACTATTTGCTTTGCATAATCTAATCTTATTGAAATGTCGCGACGAGTACCGGGCAAGCCAGGGGGCAGGTATGCGTCAGAGTGCGAAGGTCTTATTGAGCAGATGAGGAATGCGACGTCTGACGAACTGCGAGTGTCGGTGGCCTTTCCGGTTTGGTCAACCAAGAAGCGAGTAAGTATCTGGAAACCCTGTTATGCCTCTATACTCTCAAGAGGTGCGTCTTTAGGTACCGGCTCAAGACGGAGAATGACAGTGACGGTGCGGTGTGCTATACTTCGCCAAAGGATGAAAAGGAGGTTTTTGCCATGACACTGCGACATGCAGCAGTCCTTTGCCGGCGCGCGCTTACATTCCTGGTGGTTCTTATGCTGCCCGTGTGCTTTCACGCCATGCCCGTATTTGCCGATGCCTCCGACGATATGGAGGCGGCCGCCAAGCCGACTGAAATGACCACGTCGAAAGGACGGGCCTGCTATGACACCTCACGCCACAAAGTGCTGTCCGTCCCCGTGGCGCGGGGGGTCCATGTCGAGGTGCTCGATTGGGGCGGTTCCGGAGATCCCCTGGTGTTTCTTGCGGGACTCGGCAACAGCGCCCACATCTTCGATGAGTTCGCCTATCAGTTTACCGACAAGTTCAGGGTCATCGGCATCACGCGGCGGGGATACGGCCAGTCGAGCAGGCCAAAGCAGGGTCCCGAGCCGAATACAGGCTACGATATCACGACAAGGGCAGCGGACGACATCAAGGTCCTCGATCACTTCAAGTTCCAGAAGGCGATCTTTGTGGGGCACTCCGTTGCGGGGGTCGAGTTGGGCCGCCTCGGTGCGGTATATCCGGACCGGGTGATCAAGCTTGCATTCCTGGATGCTTACGACTACGGCCCCCTCCACGAGAAAATCCCCACCGATATCCCCGGCCCTCCGGGTCAGGCGCGCGACCTTTACTCCCCGCAGCACCTTGACGCCTATACCGTCCGCAACATGGGCTACCGGGGTGTGGCCGCCGATACCTGCAATGTCTTCAACATCAACGGTGCGGGAAACGTGCTCGCCAACAAGACGACCAGGGAGATAGGCGACGCCGTCATAAAAGGTTCCGGCCTTGCGGACTTTGCGAGCATCACCGCGCCCACCCTGGGCATATTCACCTATCCGCAGGCGACTCCGCCCTATTATTATTTCCTGACCGCCGAGCAGCAGAAGACATTCGATGACGCCATGGCCCTGCTGGCCGTGTGGAAAGACGACGTAATCGACCGTTTCAGCGCGGGCATCAAGGATGTACAGGTAGTAAAGATACCCAATGCCCCCCACTATATCTTTCGGAGCAACGAGGCCGAAGTGGTGCACCTCCTCAGGACGTTCCTGCTAGGGGGATGAGCCGCGCTTTTCAAGGGGGGCTCCAGGGAGGCGTGGGCCTACTACGTGGACGACGGACAATAACCCCTCGCCGTCAGGCCGGAGGCACTGTCGCCGGTGGCGTAGCGGCTAGCGAAATGAGATCAGCAATGATCGAACAATCATGTCTCGATGAGAGAAATGGCCGTGGTGGGAGTGTAGGCTTTAATGGGGATCATTACAAATTGGGCGGTAGCCGTTTTGATGAAGCTAATCCCAATGCTCTCAGTTGGCTTGGAGGGCAGCAGGGTGGCAGGGGCTCTTTGTTTGGTATGATTCACTATTCACCCGGACCATTTTGGGATCATGTGGTTGAAACGTTCGCAGGGCCTCATGATTTCCTCAACTGGTATTGGTATAATGCCACGGGAACTATACGGCAAGGTATGAGCTGTCTCGAGGTAGCTATCGGTGAAGTCATAAATGCAGTCGATATACCTCTTGCCGCTCCTTTTGCGGCCGCAAGCATCACTCCCTCTCCCGTAGGAGGATTTATTGCGGCCCATATCGTGACTGATAGGCGATAAGGAGATTGCGCTGTGAAGGTAAAGATATTTTTGACTGCGATATTTACGTTTGGAATCTTGAGCTCATGTATCTCACATGAACGGGCAAAGCAATTGTTTGTTTATGAAAGAAACTACGATGTGGGGAGAGCAGTCACCGTAGTTCCTCTTCCAAAACCCACTAAAATAGTACCGATTGATACGGAAAGCAGTCTTTATGTATATGAATTCCAGAATACTGGTTGCCAATGGTCATACGTAGTCGATGACTCGACCAAAAGCATTCTTTCATGGAAGTTCATTAGCGACCCCGACCTGTGCTACATGAAGTTGCGAGCGGGTTATTAGGAAACCATTAGGGACATCCGTTGAATAGTACCCCTCAGGTTCAATTGAAAAGGGTCTTCCTAAGGGAGTATGGCAGGGAAGTCGGCGTCCCTGGTTCGCAGGGGTTTACTCGGTATGAAAACAAAGAGTTACGTTTCCGGTCGCATTTAGAGGCGTGAAAGACGTCCTCAAACATTCCAATTGACAATGTGACCTCAAAACCGGAGGGACATCCTGTGCTGCGGCCTGGCACGTAGAAACAGAAGCCCTTGACGCAGGGCAAGAGTGCCCCCACATGGTTTGATTGTGTCCGATGCGTCCTATCCTTTGCCATTTTCGCTATAAGTCCTCATAGCTATCCCGACTCAATAATAATTCTCACATGATATAACTGTGATTCATCAGATTCACATTTTCGCTTGGACAGAAGACGATCCGGTAGTGTATCTTGCAACAGGTTAAAAGATTAATCGGACGGGAGGTTTTTGATGAGGGTAAGACATGGCTTCAATTCCATAATGAAACTGATGCTGATCGGAGTTTTCTCCATATTCGGCATGGTGGTGACGGACGCATGCGGGGCGGGTCACGATCTGGTGAATCCGCCTGTTAAGGGTTATCCCAACGGTCACCTGCTTGTTTCAACCGGGTGGGTGCAGAAAAACATCGGGGCAAAGGATCTCGTTATCATTGACGTGCGTACGAGCGGGTACGAGGCGTCTCATATCCCGGGCGCCATCAACCTTGTCCAGGACCGGTTCAAGACGGGAGGCAAGCTGCGAAGCCTGAAGGACCTGGAAGCCGGGCTCACCTCGGCAGGCCTCAGCAAGGACATGAAATTCGTCATCTACGACGACCCGTCCAAGCCTTTGGGAACCGCGGGGTGGTTCTTCTGGCTGTTAGAGTATCTCGGCTGCACGGACGTACACGTGCTGGACGGAGGTTGGGCGAAATGGCTCGCCGATGGCGGGGCGAAACAGGCGGAGGTAGCGCACAGACCGAAGGCGGGAAGATTCGTAGCGAAGTCGAATGGGTCCGTCTCCGCCCGGGCCGCGCATATCGCCGCAAAATCGAAAAGCACGGATTTTGCCCTGATCGATGCGCGATCTCCGGAGGAGTTTAACGGCTGGCAGCTTTACGGCGAGTCACGCGGGGGTCATATTCCGGAGGCCGTCAATATAAATTACCTGTCTTTTTACAATCCCGACAAGACCGTTATGGAGTATAAGGAGGTGAAAAGCCTTCTTGAGTCACGGGGCATCACGCCCGACAAGGAGGTTGTTTCCTACTCCACCGACGGCATTCGTAGCGGCAGCGTTTACTTTGTTCTGAGATTGGCGGGATACGAACGGTCCTCCAACTATGACGGGTCCATACGTGAGTGGTCTCAGGACGCAGCCCTTCCAATGGAGAAACTCGCCCGTTATGAGAGACTTGTGTACCCCGCATGGGTAAAGGACCTGATCGACGGTAAAAACCCTCCCACTTACTCGGGCAAAAGATTTGTAATTCTTGAGACCCGATATACCGGCTTTTCCATCTCGCAGCTCACATCGTCCAAGCAGACAGGCTACATCCCCGGGGCCGTATCCGTTCACCCGTGTTATGTCGAGCACGGAAACGACACGGCGAAATATTACCCCCATTATTCCGTACCGGGCGACGCGAAGCTCCTACCTGCCGACCGGCTTCAGACCGCCCTCGCCAACCTCGGGATCACGAAGGACACCACGATCGTCGTGTATGGCAACGGCATGATCATTCCCATGACCGCCGCGCGCGTGGCATGGGCATTGATGTATGCGGGCGTTAAGGACGTGAGGGTTCTTAACGGCGGTTTCACCGCATGGCAAGCAGCGGGCTACCCCGTGGCCCCGGCGCCTGCCGCTTTGACGCCTGCAAAAGACTTCGGTGCGCAGGTTCCCCTCAACCCTGAATTTTACGCAACAGCCGACTATGTGCGGTCGGTGGTTAACCACCAGAAACCCGCCGTGGTGATGGTTGATGTGCGGAAGAGAGAGGAATTTGACGGCAAAACATGCCCATACCCCTTCTTTAACAGAAAAGGGCGAATACCGGGCGCAGTATGGCAGGGCGATTGGGATGCCCTGGTGAACACAAAGGACGACACCTTCAAAAGCTATCCGGAGGTGCGGAAAATGTGGCAAAACCTGGGGATCACGTCTGACAGGGAACCTGTTTTTTACTGCGGCACCGGCTGGCGTTCCACGATCGGATTTTTTCAAGCCTATTTGATGGGGTTTCAGAAACTGAGAAACTATGACGGCAGTTTTTATGACTGGAGCTCAAATGCCGGCAATCCCATTGCCGACGGCAGCACAAAGTGAGAAGGTTTCGTTGAAAGCCATGGGTCAAACCGTTTCTGAAGGTTTGACCCTGACCTCCTATGAAGTCTGTCAATGAGAGGATTCTCGGTTCCGGGGCGTTTGCAGGAAAGCACGTGAACGAAAAACGATATCCCGTCGGTATGAAAGGATGAAGGAGACTATGGAATCCCGCCGCAAGGAAGGGGTGTCATGCCGCGAAGGGAGGCTGAGTCACGATAGTCGAATATGTCTCCCAAGGGGCCGGTTCGCCGGGGTTTACTCTGTATGAAAACAGAGAGTTACGTTCCCGGTCGCATTTATCGTGGTGCCATCCGTCAATTCGATTTCCCAGAACGGTTTTTCTGCATCGGGATAGGAAACCTTGCTCACGCTATCCTCGTAATAGACGTCGTCATTGACACTCAACCTGACTAATTTCCTCTCCCCGAGTCCTTCAATTTCAATCTTCATATTCCCTCCTGAACGTTATCAACCGGGTGCCCATATTTCACATATCTAAGACAATGGCCTCTCTAAGTAGAGCGCGAAGTGCCCGGGTTATCCTCTCCGATCATTTACCGGGAAGGCGTAACCCCCTCCGGAAGCTCCGGGAAGGCGGAAGAGTCGATAATACCATTCCCTGATATTCGTGAGAAATATGGTCAATGCAGGGCGATGTGGACCTTGTCCAATAGCCACAGGCGCACATCCTTCACCTAAATACATTCTTCCAGCGGAAAAGTAAAGGCCCTTAAGCTGACAGTGGGATGGGTCGCTTTCAGCTCCCGGACAAGCTCGATGAGGTGAGGAATCTCCTCATCGGACACAGGCACGAAAAGGGCATCGGCCCTGCCGGACGGCCTCGTTCCGTGATGTAATTTCAGATACGACGTGCAACCGGCTTGCGTGAAGGCGTTTGTGATGGATTCATCGAAGTAATCGTCATAACCAACAAAAAACATCTTCATGATTTCTCCCTCTTTTAAAGAAACGTTTTGAAATATTGAAAACACGGTTTTGCCGTTTATTTCAAATTATAACAAATATTCTCAGGAAACAACACCGTCACAAGACGGTCATGCCTGCCAATCTTACCGGGACCGCAACGGCGGGCGAAGGCTTCCGGAAGGCGGGCCCGCCTTCCTCGGCCGGTCAACCGTAGAAGTCTCCCTTGAACCCACCTATCTCCGATGGGTGCTCAGGCAGAGAATTATCGGGAAAGCTCTTGTTGTTTATCTTTCAGAGATATAATATTTAATCCGAAGTTCCCCGCCCAATATTAACCCATCACCTTGATATTCCAATGATTATGGCAGAAATTGATTTCCCGTTACTGGCTACAGTCCGAGGAGGGCAAGGGCGCGGGCCTGGAGAGGTGTCGGATCAGTAAGAAGGGTGAAGGCCGGGGCCATGGAGTCCAAAACCATCCTGCACCGGTTTTTGCATCGGGTCCCCAGTGCGGCAAGGAGGGTACGGAAGCTCTGGACGGGAAGGCCGTCAGGGGTGAGCTTGGTGGTCTTCTTTTTCTTTGCGGAAGAAGATGACTCCGCGGGCTTTACCGGGTCTCTCGTCGTTCGTGAGAGGGGAAGCTCCTCATCGTCGAAGAGCAGCGGCGTAAGGGCCTCCCTCATATGCCACTCTACGTAATAGGCGAGGGTGCAGAGAAAGATGTGGGCTCGCACGTGATCCTCGGTACGGTGGTGAATGGGACGGACGAGAAGATCGATGCCCTTCAAGGTCCTGAAGGCCCGCTCTACCCGGGCAAGGTTCTTGTAGTTCCGTACCACATCGGCGGGAGGAAGGGCTGGTTCACTCGTACGGATCACATAGATCCCGTCGAGGGCTTCTTCTTCGGTGATTGACTCCTCGTTCCGGGCGAATGAGAAGGACCCGTCTCCGATGGTAAGGATAAAGTGCTTCGCCATCTTGTGATCGTTGACTACCGCGCCGACTTTCTTCCCTATCTCCGCTGCGGAAAGAGGCGTCCTTGTCCTTCTCCCGACCGCCCGTACAATGGAGGACAACTTCTTTTCCGTCACATCGAGGAGCGCGTTTCTTTTCCTCTTTCTCTCTTCGGCAAGAAGGGGGTTGAAGCAAGCGATGAGCCTTTCCCCCGGATACTCGGGAGAGGTGATTTCCGCAAAGTCCTGGGTATCGAAGAGGGACATCTGGATGCTCCCCTGTCCCACAAGCTCGCGTATGGCGGAAGACCTGAGGGCCGATATCCACCCTATGCCGGGCATCTCCTTTATCTTTGTAATCTGTGTCTCCGTAAGCATGCCCCTGTCGCCCACGAGGACGAGGTGATCGAGACCGAATCTTTCTTTGAGCTTTGCCGTCTGGTCGGGAATGGTAGAGGGATCGCCCGTATTCCCCGGATAGACGGTAACTGCAACAGGTCGGCCTTCGTGATCGGTGAGTACTCCATAGACGATGATCCTCTTTCCCTTTTCATCCCGGTCATGGCCGAACTGCGCAAGGGGACAGGTGTGGCCCTCGTAGTAACTGCTCGTCACATCGTAGAGCACGAGCGAGCCCTCGGTAAGGTGCTTATTCGCCAGCTTCTTCTCGATCCGCTCCTGTCTTGCCAAAAGCCAGTCCAGGGCATCATAGAGTTCGTCCTCATCGGCATCTGCAACCGAGAGTTCCTCCGCCACCGAAGTAGTATGCCAGAGCCTCGTAGTTGCTAATTTCGATGAGGGGTGGATGAGGCGTTCCACGATCATGGCGATTACGAGGTCTCTCTCCCTTCCAGGCTTCGAGGCAATGACCGTATCAAGGCCAAGCTTCTTTATTGTCCCGAGTATGGCCTCCACATGGCCGTGGGGGAGAGACTGCTCAACCTTAAAGGCTTCCTTCGGAGAGACGAGAGACTCCCCTTTCAATACACGCCTCAAGAGCTCGATCTTCTCTTCCGGCCAATCAGTGAGGTTTGCGACTGTCTTCTTCTTTATCTTTTTGCCTTCCCTCCATGCCTCCCTCAAGAGGATGGCGGGCCGGGAGTTGCGGTTGGGGATGCTTTCGATGTACATGGAACATATATAGCAAATAGCTTACCTACATGTCAAGTACATAATGCACTATTACATGGCAACAAGTAGAAGATATGATTATCACCCTATTCCCGTCATTTCAACGGGATAGAGTGATATTGGGGGGATTTCACAGGGGGAACTTCGGTTTAATAGAGGCGCAACCATGAATCGTTCGCAAGACACTCATCTTAAGTCGATCGGCTACATCCTGTGGATCTTCGGTTTCACGGGCTCCCACCGGTTTTACTACGGCAAGCCCGTTACGGGCACCATCTGGTTCTTTACTTTAGGCCTTCTGGGCATCGGGTGGATCATCGACTTTTTCCTCATTCCGTCCATGGACCGTCAGGCCGATTTCAGGTATCGCAGTGGCAACCTTGATTACACGGTAGCCTGGATTCTGCTGACATTCCTGGGAATCTTCGGCATACACCGTTTCTATATGGGAAAGTGGGTTACGGGCGTGGTATACTTGGTGACGGGGGGTATATTCGGCCTGGGGTATCTCTATGACCTGTGGACCCTCAATGATCAGGTCTCGCGGATAAACAGCGGGTCCTGACTCCGCAGAAGTTGACATTTCCTTACGTTTACCGTCGCAGGAGGGCGTATGTTACCCCATAACCTGGAAGAACTGGAGAAGATAAGGAGGGATTGCCTTCGCATGTCCCGCAGGCGAGCCTTTCTCTCGGCGGCCGCCTCGGTCGTTCCCGTCCCCTTCGCCGACATCGCCACCGACGTAGTCCTTCTCAAACAGATCATACCGGGAATCAGCACCAAATTCGGCCTCTCGAAGGACCAGATCGATGGGTACAATCCCCAGGCGGCGATCTTTATCTATGATGCCGCAAAAAGGTTCGGCACGAAGATGATCGGCAAGTACGTCACGAAAGAGTTGATACTACAGGTTTCGAAAATGGTGGGAGCCCGGTTCACCACAAAACAGGTGGCCAGGTATGTGCCTGTTATAGGACAGGCGATCTCCGCCGGTATAAGCTTTACAGCAATGAGATTCATTATCCATTGCCATATCAACGAGTGCTATAAGGTTGCCGGGGCAGCCATGGAGGCAAGACACCCAACCTGACACATCCTCGAAAGGCATTCCCCCGTGACACGCAGGCAGCCATGAACCCCGGTCCATCCTTTGCTGCGCCGAATCACCGGCAGCCCCGGTTCTTCGTCGCAGAGGGGCCCTATGGGCTTTGCCACGACATGGATGCCCTCCGCGTTATCGGCAATATCCATATTTTCAATCCGACAAATGTCTTTTCGTCGCATACTCCCTGTGGAGCCTGTCCTGCTCTTCCCGATCCACTTTCTCCGTTTTGCCGAGGTCTATGACGACCTTGTCTATGACGCCGGTGAAGTTATAGGGCGCGGGGATTCCGTAGTCCTCCACCACAGGGGTCTCGCCGTCCCGGCCGACATCGGCTCCTTCGTCCGGCGAAAAGATGAAGCTGTGGGTCTTTTCGATGCGCCCCTCGGCAACCGTCTCGCCGTTGACCATGAGACGGCCTGAACCGCCCTTGCCGAACCCGTTGCCGTCATAGGCGAATTCGTAGCGGATACGCGCTTTTCCGGGAGGGAGGCTTTTTCCGGAGGCAATGGTGTAACGGCTGAGACCAAGCCAATTGTAGGTGAATGTCGGCTTTCCGTCTTTCAGATAGAGACTCCATCCGCCGAAACGTCCTCCCTGGGCGAGGATGACCCCCCGGGCGCCTTCACGGGGTACCTGCACCTCGGCGGTGACGGAGTGGGTCCGGTTTTTCACATTGATGAATACGTTTTCCGACATCCCGATCATTCCATCGTAGACCGTGAGCGATGTCCGGCCGGCCATCAGGTCCGGACGGCCCGCGATGGCCGCGTTCATCCGTTCCTGGATACGGTCGTCAATCGGCAGGACCCGGTATTTTATTGCTTCCGCCATGAAGAGGTCCTGCATCTCCTTGAGTTTGCCGGGAAATTTTGCCGCCACGTCGTCTGCGAGGCTGAAATCGGTCCGCGTGTCATATAATTCCCATTTGTCCTTATCCAGAGATGCCCTGGGAACGCTCTCCCACACGGCCCTGTGCACGGTGCCCGCAAGCCAGCCGTCATGGTAAACGCCGCGATTGCCGACAATCTCAAAATACTGGGTCCCATGGCGGTCTTTTGCCCGGGCATCGTTAAAAGTGTAAAGAAGGCTTACGCCTTCGATAGGGGTCTGTTCGATGCCGTCCACCTTCTTCGGTTCGGGCAGGCCCGCGGCCTCAAGGATGGTAGGGGCAATGTCGATCACATGGTGCCACTGGGAGCGGAGTTCGCCTTTGCCCTTGATCCCTTTGGGCCAGCGAATAACCATCCCGTTGCGCGTACCCCCGTAGTTGGAGGCAACCGCCTTTGTCCACGTGAAGGGAGTGTCTCCCGCAACCGCCCAACCTGCGGCATAGTGCCCGTAGGTCTTGGGTCCGCCCAGGTCGTCGATGTGCTTCAGGATATCGGCAAGATTCTCCTCTACCTTGTTGAAGAAGGTCATCTCGTTAAAAAGGCCGTTCATGCCTCCGTCGGCGCTGGCGCCGTTATCGCCGGGTATGTAGAAGACGAGGGTGTTATCAAGTTGGCCCATGTCGTCGATCGCCTGAACAAGCCGTCCGATCTCAAAATCGGCATACTCGCCGAAGGCGGCATATATTTCCATCTGGCGGGCAAAGAGCGTTTTCTCGTCCGCCGTCAGTGTATCCCAATCCTTGATGGCTTCGGGTTTGGCCGCCAGTTTCGTGTCCGGAGGCACCACCCCCAGCTTCTTTTGCCGCGCCAGCGTCTCTTCGCGCAATTTGTCCCAGCCCTGGTCGAATTTGCCTTTGTATTTCGCAATCCACTCCTTGGGCACGTGGTGGGGCGCATGGGTTGCGCCGGGGGCGAAATAGAGGAAGAAGGGTTTGTCGGGGGTAAGGGATTTCTCCGCCCGCACCCATTTGATCGCCTGATTCGTCATGTCGGTCATGAGATGGTAATTCGGGTCCTTCGGGGCTTCTATCCTGGTCATGCCGTCATAGAGAGAGGGCGACCACTGGTTTGCTTCACCGCCTATGAAACCGTAGAATTTGTCAAAGCCGCTGCGGGTCGGCCAACGATCCGTCGGCCCTGAGGGACTGACCTCCCACGGGGCGGTTTCGTGGCTCTTGCCGAAGGCCGCGGTTGCGTAGCCGTTATAGCGTAACATGGTTGCCAAAGGGGCCACACTGACCGGACGCCGGCCGGTGGCTCCCGGGAACGCCGTCGCCATCTCCATCACCAGGGAGGTGTTGCAGGTGTGGTGGTTACGCCCGGTGAGAAGGGCGGCCCGTGTCGGTGAACTGACACCCGTGGTGTGAAAGTTGTTGTAGCGCAAGCCTTGATCCGCCATGAGCTGAAGGGTGGGCATGTGAATCGGTCCGCCGAAGGTGCCCGGCTGGCTGAATCCCATGTCGTCGAGGAGTATGATGAGCACGTTGGGAGCGCCCGCGGGCGTCTTCACTTCAAATCCGGGCGGGGGCGTCGCGTTTCTCACATCCAGTACGGTGCTGTGGGGATATTCAGGCTCCGGAATGGGAAGATTGGTGCGATCGGTGGTGCTCTCGGCCCCGGTCGTTGCGGCAAGGGTGGCGCCAAGGGCAAGGCCGAGTGTGGCCTGCATGGTCTTTCGTTTCATGGTCGGGTTCCTCCAGTAATGGTCGGGCGCGGTAGTTCCTCCTAAATCTATACAATACTTGGCGCTGTCTTTGAAAGGATTTTCGCGGGGCAGAATCATCCCGGTCGTTCTTCCGACGCATGGGAATACATAGTGTCGGTAAGGGAGAGTAAAAAGGCTCGGACCCACGCGTGTTCGCAAAGGAGAACCACGGCATGTCGAAATCTTTCATGGGGGAACGTATGGGATCACTCTTTGTACAATCGATAGCTGTTTCTTCCCGTCCTCTTCGCTTCATACATGGCGATGTCGGCCTTTTTTACCAGCGTGTCGATGTCATTGCCGTCCTGCGGGTAAAGGGAGACCCCAACGCTGGTGGTGACGGACACCTCATGGCCGGTCAGGGCAAAGGGGCTGCGGAATGTTTCAACAATCTTCCCCGCGATCACGTCTGCATAACCTTCCCACCCCACATCAGGGATTATCACAAGATACTCATCTCCGCCCATGCGCGCTACCGTATCACCCCTTCTCAAAAGGTCGGTAAGGCGTTGCGCAACATTTATGAGCAGTGCGTCTCCTACATCATGACCGAGGGTGTCATTAATGTCCTTGAATCTATCAAGATCGAGAAGCATTACGGCGACTTTGTCTTTGTTGCGGTCGGCATTTGTCATTGCCAGAGTGAGCCTGTCGTTGAAAAGGGGGCGGTTGGGCAGTCCCGTCAGGGCATCATGGTAAGCGAGCCTTCTGATTGTTTGCTCCGCATCCTTACGGGCCGTGATATTTTCCATGGTTCCCTCGTAGTAAAGGATGTTTCCCGACTCGTCGCGAACGGACCTGGCGTTGATGGATGCCCAGATGGCGCTCCCATCTCTTCTGTGCAGCCTCGTTTCGAAGGCTTGTATGGTGTTGTTGTTTTCGAGGTTTTGCAGGTACTGCAAACGATCGGAAGGGTCCATATAGACCTCGCGGGCAATATCCGCACAGGCTTTGACCATCTCTTCCGGGGATGAGAATCCCAGCATTTTTGCCAGCGCCGGATTTGCGCTGAGAACACGTCCGTCCACGGTGGTCTGGAATATCCCCTCGATGGTATTTTCAAATATCTTCCGGTATTTTTCTTCGCTCCCCTTGAGCGCTTCTTCTGTTTCCTTCTTCCCCGTAATATCCCTCAAGGATTCGATTGCGCCGATAGCATTCCCCTCTTTATCAAAGAGCAGCGAGGCGATTCCCCAACAATATGCCCCTTTACCATTGTATACGTTAGGCAGGTGGATTTCGCCGTAGGTAGTCTTCCCTTTTCTTTCCACGAGGTCGTATAGCTTGTTGATCTCGGAATCAGGAGAAAACAGGAGATCGATGAGCATCGGCCTCCTTTTGCCGTAGAAAGGAACAGCGTAGTCATGATTGCCCTTCCCGAGCATGTCCTCCTTTCTTGTACCCGTCATTTCCTCCAGGGTTCTGTTCCAGGCAACCACCTTCTTCTCGTTGTCGATGACAAAGGTTGCATCGGGGAGGAATTCGATAATATCGTGGAGCTTTCGGGAGGAGGTCTCCAGTTCCGCTGTCCGTTCCCTGACGCGGTTTTCCAACTCGCTATGAGCCTTGCGGAGGGCGCCTTCTGCTTCCTTCCGTCTCGTAATGTCTTCGTTTGTTCCCTCATAGTAGAGGACTGCGCCATCCCCGTCACGAACCACACGGGCATTAATCGAAATCCAGAATATGCCCCCATCCTTCCGGTACACCTCGGTTTCGAAACCTCTAATGGCGCCCTGCCCGGCAAGCAGGTTCTTAAATCTCCGCCTGTCTTCGGCGTTCACGTATATCTGGTTGCCTACGTCCGTAACGCCGGCCATCATCTCTTCTGGGGATGCAAAACCAAACATCCGGGCAAGTGCGGGGTTGACGACAATAAGATGATCATCAACGGAGATCTGGAAGATCCCTTCTGCGGAGTTTTCGAAAATACTGCGATACTTTTGTTCGGCCTGCCTTGCCGCTTGTTCTGCGTGTTTTCGTTCCGTCATATCCCGGAAGTACCAGACTCTCCCGTAATAATGGGCATCAGGCCCGAACATGGGCGCCGAGTAGCGGTCAAATATTCTGCCGTCCTTGAGGAATATCTCGTCGCGGCTTGTTTCCTCTTTGTGGGCATAGAGTGCATTTACCCTGCAAAGAAACTCTTCGGGGTCCGCCAGTTTTTCAAACACGGACTGCAGGGTAAGTTCATCGGACCTTGTCTCCATGACATCGGGGGGAATCCCCCACATTTTGACGAATTGCCCGTTGTAAGAGAGAATCCTGCCGGTTCCGTCCACTACGAGAATCCCGTCGATAGATGCCTCCTGCTGCGTGGAGAGAAGTATGTTCCTGAATGCAAGCTCCGCCTCTGCTTTTTTGCTCTCAGTGATGTCTTCGCAGCTTACGAGTGTCTCGCCGGCGGCGAGTTCGACAGGGATGAAGCTGATGATCTTTTCTGCCCCGTCTTTGCACGTAACGGTAAAGATGCAGGGGGTCCTTTCGCCCTTTACGTGGGCGCGCCGATGCTTTTTCAGGTCATCATGCCACATGGAGACAACCTTTCGTCGGTATTTTATATCAGGGTACGCTTTTCTGAACCACGTCCTCCCGTCGGGTATATCAGAAAGGTCATAGCCGAAAGTCTCCGTGAATTTGCTGTTGAGATACGTGTAGGTCCCATCCCTCGCAATAACCGCGATGCCGAAAGGCGCATTTTCGGTGAGAATATGGAAATCGTTCCGTCCGGAAGGGAGAATACCTTCTCCTCCCTGGTTTCTCGTCATATTTCGTCCCTCTGTCACGTTCGTGTCGTCAGGCGCCGGACAACGGTTTTCCGTTTCAAGTCCCTCCACCTTGACGGTTCTACGTGTTATATTCGCACAAACAGGCAAAAGATTAAAGAGGCAAGGAGAACCCCGGGACCGCCTGCTGCGGTCCTCAAAGCTTCTCTCCCGGGGAGCTGCACGAACCGACTGCCGCACTATCGGCGTGTCAAGGGGTGGACAACCATGAGGAAGAACCGGGCGTCCTGTGCCCGGACATGGAGAAGCAATTGACCATCAAGGGTGACCCGAAAGGCACAGCACGTCCTCTTCGATACGCACGGGGGTTGCCGAATTGACATTTGTGCTATATTTATTGGTAGGGATCGTCTTAAGATAATCCTGCTTCAGGGGAGGTACACCTTGGAACAAATCATAAGGGAATACAATGAAGCCATATTCGACACCGACCGTGAAAAGGCGCTGAAGGTTGTCCGTGACGCCCTTGATAAAGGCGTCAGTCCCGAACAGGTGGTGTTCAAGCTCGTCATCCCCGCCATCGAATCGATGATCAAGTCTATCAGCGAAGATGGCGATGCGAGTCTCGCCCAACACTTTATGGCCTCCCAGATAGGGGCGGAAGTGGTTGAAGAGATGATCCCCAGATTCGAACGTCGCCCGGACGTTATCGGTCGCGTGGTGATCGGGACATCCCAGGGGGACTTTCACGGACTGGGTAAGCGGATTGTCACCGGATGTCTGAGGGTCTACATGATCGAGGTTACCGACCTTGGACTCAACGTTTCACCCGCGCGTTTCGTCGATGAGGCTGTTGTGCGCAACGCGCAAGTGATCGGCGTATCTTCCATGATGGTGCATACTGCCAGGGGGGAGAACGGATGTCTCAAAGTACGGCAGATTCTCGAAGAACGAGGTCTCGAGGACAGGATCAAGGTAGTTGTCGGCGGAGCGCCTTACCGTTTTGACCACGAGTTATATAAGACGGTGCATGCGGATGCCTGGGCAGAGAACGGCATCGTAGCGGGGAGAGTCATCACGGACCTCATCAGGGAGGTGAGCAGATGATTACGGGAATGGAAAGGCTTGTTGCCGCAGTGAATGGAGAGCCATCGGACCGCATTCCCGTATTCTGCAACCTTTTGGACCAGGGGGCGAGGGAATTGGGTTTGTCTCTGAAAGAATATTACTCGAAAGGCGAGTATGTTGCGGAAGGGCAACTCAGGATGCGAGAAAAATATGGGTACGACAATCTATGGAGCCTCTTTTATGTGGGGAAGGAAGCCGAACTTCTGGGGTGCAGGAAGATAGTCTTCGCAGAGGACGGCCCACCCAACGTAGGGCAAATGGTGATCAGGACCTACGACGATGTAGAAAGACTGGAGATCCCCAATGATGTATCCGGCCATCCCGCCTTCCAGGAATCGTTAAAATGCCTTAGAATCCTTCGCGCCGAAGCAGGGGGCAAGTATCCTATCTGCGCATACATCACTGCATCCATGACCCTTCCGGCCATCCTTATGGGAATGGAACGATGGATCGAACTGCTCCTCATGGGTCCGGTTGACGTTCGCGACGAACTTCTCGCGAAATGCTCGGACTTCTTCCGAAAGGAAATCGCGGCCTATCGAGATGCCGGTGCGGACGTGTTCGTCTATTCAAACCCCTTCGGCTCCACCGACTTCATCTCCATGAAGTTCTTCAAGGAGGTCTCCCTCCCGTGGATGGAGCGGGACTTCAAGGGGGTAGACACGGGGGGCGTGGTTTATTACTGCGGCAGCTCACCGTTCAACAACGTGATCGACACGGTGATTGAACGACTTGGCATAACGGCCTTTTATCTGAGTCCTATGGATGACATCGTCGAGGCAAAGCGGATAATCGCGGGAAGAGGGCTATGCTGCGGCGTTATCAACGATATCAAGCTCATCGACTGGTCAAAAGAGGAGATAAGAGGCGAGGTCCGCAGGATGATTGACCAGGGTATGCCGGGAGGGCGGTTCCTCTTTGGAACGCTGGTCATGCCTTATGGTATCCCCGAAGAGAACATCAGGACCATGCTCGGAGCGGCCTACGAATTCGGAAGCTGCAAGAACGGGCGGCAATGATGGCCGAGGAGCGGCTTCTCCTTGCGGGGTGCGGCATTCTGCGCAAAGAGATCAGGTTTCTCATTAAAAAGAACGGATGGCCCCTCGATGTATCCTTTCTTGATTCCGCCCTCCATGTCGACTTCGAGGCCCTCTCGAAGGGCTTGATAAGCGTCCTTGGAAGGCATGCAGGACGAAGAGTGATCGTTTTCTACGGCGCATGTCATCCCCTCATGGAGAGGATACTCGACGAGGCAAAAGTGTGCAGAACTCCAGGGCAGAACTGCGTGGAAATGCTCCTTGGCCACGAACTGTTTACCCGGGAGCTGTCGCAGGGCGCCTTTTTCCTCCTGAAAGACTGGGCGCGGAGATTTGACGTTATTCTGAAAAGAACATTAGGAAATAACGAAGCAGTCTGGAAAGCCGTGTATCAGGAGGACAGAAAATACCTTGCCTGTATCCGCACGCCCTGTTCCGGGGATTTCAGTATTGAAGCCGAAGCGGCAGGCGAGAAGGTGGGGCTGCCCCTCAAGTGGATGGATGCTTCCCTCGATCACCTTGAATCGGTGTTGCACGCAATGGTAACATAGCAACGAAAAGGGACTTCATGACCGAAATGATACACATAGGCAAAGATGAACTGAAGAGCCTGAAGGATCGTCTCGAAAAGCTGGCTTCGGAAAAATCGTATCTCAATCTGCTTATCCACATGATGAGCAGATTAGGGACTGTGTCCGGCCTTGAAAACACGGTGGAAGCCATGTTGCAGGTGATTCTGAACAATATTGGCGGAACGAATCTTATCCTGTATTACTTTATTGACGATAGTATTTACTTCGCTGATGTTTTCGGTAAGAGGATGAAGCTCGATGTAATCGAGGACGCCTCTGTGAAGGAAGTCTTCCTGAGCCGGGAACCTGTCGTGCATGAACATGATTTCAACGACACGATGATGATGACTCCGGAATTTACAAAGGCAATGACCTGGATATTTCCTCTTCTTGTAGGCTCCGATCTTGTGGGGATTTTGAAGATGGACGGAATGCACATGGGGACCGGCGCCTTGAGGCAACAATTGCCCACCTTCTTCAGCTATGCGGCCCTCATACTGAAAAACGTGATACTTGGGCACACGAGGCTCCGGAAGGCCTATGACGAGGCGCGGCAGACAAACGCGGAACTCATGAAAGAGATTGCCGAACGCAGGCGGGCAGAAGAAGCGTTGCTGAACAGCGAGGAGAAACTCAAAGCTGTTGTTTACGGGTCCCCGATCCCCCAATTCGTCATTGACTCGGATCATGCGGTCGTCTATTGGAATAAAGCGCTGGAAGAAGTCACGGGAATCAGGGCATCGGAAGTGGTAGGCACAAGCCAGCACTGGCAGGCGTTCTACGGTACGGAGAGGCCCTGCATGGTTGACTTGATGGTAGAAGAAAGAGTTGAAGAAATCACCGAACTCTATGGGGAGAAGTGTACCACGTCAAAATTGGTGACCGGCGCATTTGAGGTTACGGACTATTTCCCCGCCCTCGGCGAGGGGGGGAAGTGGTTATATTTTACCGGCGTGGCCATTCGGGACGCCGGTGGGCGGATTATCGGCGCCCTGGAGACCCTGGAAGACATCACCGAGCGCAAACGACTTGAAGAGAAGTTGCTTGCCCAGTCAATTATTGACGAACTTACCGGACTATATAACCGACGGGGATTCCTGACCCTTGCCCAGCAGCAGTTGAACCTGGCGGAAAGGGCGAAGAAACGGATCGTCCTCTTCTTTATGGACCTGGACCGCATGAAGTGGATCAATGACACGCTGGGTCACCAGACGGGCGATGCGGCGTTGGTTGAAGTTGCGTCGGCCCTCCGGCAGACATTCAGAAAATCGGACATTATCGGTCGGATGGGAGGAGATGAATTTGCGGTCCTTGCCATAGATGCCGCCCCTCACGTGGAAGAGACCGTCACACGTTTGCGCAAGTGTCTCGACAATCGCGCCGGGCCGGGAACAAGCGGATACAGACTCTCCTTGAGCGTGGGCGCGGCGCATTTCGACGCCCACAGCCCAACTTCTCTCGACGACCTCATTTGCGAAGCGGATAACCTTATGTATGGGGAGAAAAGAATGAAACAGACGGTAACCCCTCTTTCGTAGCTCCCGGACCCTTTGCCGTAATAGCGAGCGTCTCCGGGCATCTTTGAAGGGGAACCTGAAGCGCCGCATAGCGCCTTCTAAGCCGAAGTTCCCCGCCCAATATTAACCCATCACCTTGATATTCCAATGATTATGGCAGAAATTGATTTCCCGTTACTGGCTACAGTCCGAGGAGGGCAAGGGCGCGGGCCTGGAGAGGTGTCGGATCAGTAAGAAGGGTGAAGGCCGGGGCCATGGAGTCCAAAACCATCCTGCACCGGTTTTTGCATCGGGTCCCCAGTGCGGCAAGGAGGGTACGGAAGCTCTGGACGGGAAGGCCGTCAGGGGTGAGCTTGGTGGTCTTCTTTTTCTTTGCGGAAGAAGATGACTCCGCGGGCTTTACCGGGTCTCTCGTCGTTCGTGAGAGGGGAAGCTCCTCATCGTCGAAGAGCAGCGGCGTAAGGGCCTCCCTCATATGCCACTCTACGTAATAGGCGAGGGTGCAGAGAAAGATGTGGGCTCGCACGTGATCCTCGGTACGGTGGTGAATGGGACGGACGAGAAGATCGATGCCCTTCAAGGTCCTGAAGGCCCGCTCTACCCGGGCAAGGTTCTTGTAGTTCCGTACCACATCGGCGGGAGGAAGGGCTGGTTCACTCGTACGGATCACATAGATCCCGTCGAGGGCTTCTTCTTCGGTGATTGACTCCTCGTTCCGGGCGAATGAGAAGGACCCGTCTCCGATGGTAAGGATAAAGTGCTTCGCCATCTTGTGATCGTTGACTACCGCGCCGACTTTCTTCCCTATCTCCGCTGCGGAAAGAGGCGTCCTTGTCCTTCTCCCGACCGCCCGTACAATGGAGGACAACTTCTTTTCCGTCACATCGAGGAGCGCGTTTCTTTTCCTCTTTCTCTCTTCGGCAAGAAGGGGGTTGAAGCAAGCGATGAGCCTTTCCCCCGGATACTCGGGAGAGGTGATTTCCGCAAAGTCCTGGGTATCGAAGAGGGACATCTGGATGCTCCCCTGTCCCACAAGCTCGCGTATGGCGGAAGACCTGAGGGCCGATATCCACCCTATGCCGGGCATCTCCTTTATCTTTGTAATCTGTGTCTCCGTAAGCATGCCCCTGTCGCCCACGAGGACGAGGTGATCGAGACCGAATCTTTCTTTGAGCTTTGCCGTCTGGTCGGGAATGGTAGAGGGATCGCCCGTATTCCCCGGATAGACGGTAACTGCAACAGGTCGGCCTTCGTGATCGGTGAGTACTCCATAGACGATGATCCTCTTTCCCTTTTCATCCCGGTCATGGCCGAACTGCGCAAGGGGACAGGTGTGGCCCTCGTAGTAACTGCTCGTCACATCGTAGAGCACGAGCGAGCCCTCGGTAAGGTGCTTATTCGCCAGCTTCTTCTCGATCCGCTCCTGTCTTGCCAAAAGCCAGTCCAGGGCATCATAGAGTTCGTCCTCATCGGCATCTGCAACCGAGAGTTCCTCCGCCACCGAAGTAGTATGCCAGAGCCTCGTAGTTGCTAATTTCGATGAGGGGTGGATGAGGCGTTCCACGATCATGGCGATTACGAGGTCTCTCTCCCTTCCAGGCTTCGAGGCAATGACCGTATCAAGGCCAAGCTTCTTTATTGTCCCGAGTATGGCCTCCACATGGCCGTGGGGGAGAGACTGCTCAACCTTAAAGGCTTCCTTCGGAGAGACGAGAGACTCCCCTTTCAATACACGCCTCAAGAGCTCGATCTTCTCTTCCGGCCAATCAGTGAGGTTTGCGACTGTCTTCTTCTTTATCTTTTTGCCTTCCCTCCATGCCTCCCTCAAGAGGATGGCGGGCCGGGAGTTGCGGTTGGGGATGCTTTCGATGTACATGGAACATATATAGCAAATAGCTTACCTACATGTCAAGTACATAATGCACTATTACATGGCAACAAGTAGAAGATATGATTATCACCAACTTTACATAATTTCAACGGGATAGAGTGATATTGGGGGGATTTCACAGGGGGAACTTCGGTCTAAGCCGTTGGCATCCCCTTACGTCTTTTCCTCACAAAGAACTGAAAATAACCGAGATTAACGAAACTTATGGAAGCGAGAATGAGAAACATTGCGGGGTAGCCCGTGAGAGGGACGACAAGGCCCATGACGGCCGGTCCGAGGGCCATTCCCAGATCGTAGGACGCGTTGAAGGTCGCCACCGCAGGACCATCCGGGGAACCCGCGTACTCAAGGGCATACACCATGGATGCAGGCATGAAAAAGGCCAGCCCCGTTCCGAACAATAACCCTACGAAGATGAACATGGAAAGGTTTGTGGAGAAGGAGAGTATCGCCATTGCCGCCATCATGATTGAAATGAGCGTCACAATCACCTTTTCCTTGTCGCAGGTATCGAGGATTTGCCCTCCAAACACCCGGCCCGCGACAACGACTACCGCGCTCGCAGTAAAAAAGAGGCCGGGGTTCGTTACCCCGCACTGAAGCGCATAGAGGGGGAAGAAGGCAACGAGGGCTCCATAGACAAACATTTGCAGGAAGGCGGAAATACCGGGGACAACAACCTTCCATTCAATGAAAACGGCGTTGCGGGGCCGGGTACTCTGTTGAGGTGCGCCTGCCGCCTTCCCCTCCTTCGCGCTCCACGACAGAAATAAGGAACATACACACAGGCTCGCGAATGTGAGAAAGAATACGGTGAAGTTGTAGCGGTTGACGAGAAAGATTCCAAAAGGAGCGGCCATGGCCATGGCAAGATAGGTTGCCAGGGTGAAGTACGCGAGACCCTGACCCCGATGGGCCGGTGAGATCGTCTTCACCGCATAGGTGAAGGCAGCGGTATGGACGGACGCAAAGGAGATGCCTTGAACGGCCATCACGACAAAAAGAGGCCAAAAAGGCCGGAACACGGTAAAAGCAAGGAGGGCGAGGGTGAAGAGCGTAGTGCCGAAGAGCATGACCTTTTTCTCGGAGTACTTCGTCAGGACCGCCCCCACAAAGAACCGGGAAACAAGCGCCGCGATACCCATGATACTGACAAGCGCGCCGACCTGGCTTTCGTTGGAGCCAGACCGTGTAAAATAGATGGGAACGGCGGGCATGAGGGCGAAGTAGGCAGCCTGAAAAGAGAAGAAGGCCACAAAGACGAGAACGAAATCGCGGGTGAACATCCGCGCATATTGTGAAATCCTCCCCTCATTGTCCATGGCGTCTCAGTCTCCCATGGGAGCGAAGGGAGGTACGGTCAATAGCTGGTCCCGGAAATATTTCCGACTTATGCCCTCTCTCCATTCTTGTGCTGCCCGTTCCTCCCCTCTTCCGACGGTTCCCCGTCGGCGGATGTGACGGCCGGCACACGCAAAGCCATAGAGGTCAAAGCGGCATGATCCGGGTCCGTTTATGGTATATTACATACCAAACGGTATTAATGCAAGCTGTTTTCCATGGGACTGCAAGGGGTTTTCGTGATTGATGCAAAGCACTGTGTCTATTATATTATGAACGTTATATGCCATGACCGTCATCTCCCGGTACCATGGGTTATGTTTGAAATCGATCGGTAATAGTATGGAAGAGACTGTCAACCCCTTCAATACGGCCCGGGTCGGAGAACCGGTCCCCCCACGGTCGCGGCATGGCGACACGCGTATGCTGCCCCATAGGCGGTTGCGCGCCCCAAGGGTAACGAAAAATTAGGCATAATACAAACCAAAACAGCTCCCTGTAAGAATATTCATTGACATGTCGTACAGAAATCTATACAATCGAAAGGTGAAAAGGGCAAACTCGCCGAAAGACGGGGGCGCAAAGCCGATGGCCTAAGGGGGTGAAGGGATTCTACCTATGGCGGCAGGGCTGCCGGTTCCCTTTGCCGGTTTCGCATTCCTCCTTGCTATCGATAGTATTCCCTAGGATATAACGGTATGAGCGTCGGCCAACGCCGGAAAAGCGGTGCTTTGTGGAGATAACGTGACCGGCGGAGTCGCTCTTGACATCCGCGCCCTGAGCCGGAATGGCAGTGAACTTGACTAATGACTGATTGATGGAGAATGTTTATCCATGAAACTCGACTCATGGTATTTCAACCTTGCCTTTGCCGTTCTTGTATCCGTCTTCTTCGTTGCGGTGGCGCCCGTTTCCGGCTATCCGGAAGAGACGCTCCTTATCGGAGGCGCGGGGACAAACACCGGCGCCATGAAACTGATGGCCGAGGACTTTCGAAAGCGCCGTCCCCGTGCGACGATCGTGGTGCTCCCGAGTATCGGCACTTCCGGGGCCATCAAGGCCGTGGCCGAAGACAGGATTGATATCGGACTGACCAGTCGTGCCCTGAACCCGGAGGAGCGCGACGCGGAAATCATCGAGGAACCTTACGGTCAGACCGCCCTGATCTTCGGAGTGCCCCAGTCAAATCCGGCTGAAGGGCTGACCCTTGCGGAGATTGAGGACATATATGCGCGGAAGCGTACTGCCTGGCCGGACGGAACGCCCATAAGGCTTATTCTTCGTCCCCAAAAGGATACCCTTTCCATATACCTTGCAGGCATCAGTCCCGGGCTGAAGTCTGCGTCCGAAAAGGCCCGCTCCGTGCCCGGGGTCTTTGTGGGAATGACCGACCAGGATGCGGCCGCTCAGATCGAGAAGACGCCGGGCGCCTTCGGGGTAATGAGCGCCTCTCTTATCTCATCGGAAAACAGAAGGATCAAGGCCCTCTCCGTCCAGGGGACAGCCCCTACACCCTCCAATGTGGCCGCCGGCAAGTATCCGTACGTCCTGACACTGTTCCTGATTTACAAGAGGGACAGGTGTAAGGGGGCGGTGAAGGACTTTGTGGAGCTTGTCTTTTCGAAGACCGGCAGGAACCGCCTCTATGAAACCAATCATGTCGCCCTGCCGCGAGCTACCAGGAAGTGAGGTGACAGCCCTTTGAACCTACAGCAGCCAAGACCGCCCATTACAAGACTTATGAGCCATCTGGGAGCTTTGGCGGCGGCCGTTTTCGCCGTCACAATACCCCTTATATACTACTATTCCACTGTCGTTGAGATGCGCCATGCCCTTGCGATAGAAACTGCCTTCTTCGCAAAGTCCGTTGAAAAGACTATTCAGGACAGCCCCGATATGTGGAGGTTCGAGAAGGCAAGACTGACGGAACTTGCGTCGCAACCCTCTTTCTCGGGGAAACAGGATGAAAGGGAGATATGGACTTCAGGGGGCGCAATGCTGGTAAAGACCGATTTCGTCGCACAACGTCCTTGTGTGACTGTCCTGTCAACCCTATTTGACTCGGGGGTGCCTGTCGGTGAGGTCCGGGCGAGACGATCGATTCGCACCCCGACGCTCTACACCGCCCTGTTGGGAATCTTCAGCTTCTTCTTCGGTTATTTCATATATCTTATCTTCCGTACCTATCCCATCAGAACCCTCGATGGAGTCCTGGCCGACCTTCGCCTTGAAAAGGAAAGGACGGAAAAGACCCTCCAGGCCATCGGCGACGGGGTTATTTCAGTTGACTCCAGGGGAAGGATCAGCTTGATGAACAGAATGGCGGGATCCCTTGTGGGTTGGGACGCCTCCGAGGCAATGGGGCGGCCTCTGGAAGACGTGTACGTCTTGCGTGACAGCCAGGAAGGCCTGCGCGGAGGGAAGGGCGGTCTCAATATTCTCGTGAGCAAGGAAGGAATCGAGTATGTTATTGAAGAACTCCGCACGCCCGTACCGGAGATGGAGACAGGCAAGGAAGGGACCGTCATTATTTTCAAAGACATCTCCGGACGCGATGAGGCTGCCCAGGTGCGACAGAACAACGAACGGAGCATCGCGCGGTTGAGAAAAGGCCTGGGTGCGACGGTCGAGGCCATTGCCGCGATCGTCGAGACGAGGGACCCCTATACGGCGGGTCACCAGCGGAGGGTAGCCGATCTGGCGAGGGCCATTGCCACGGCCATGGGCCTCTCGGCCGACCGGATCGACGGCATCCGTATGGCGGCGAGCATTCACGACATAGGGAAGATATCCATCCCTGCGGAAATCCTCAGTAAACCGACGAAGCTGAGAAACACGGAATCCGAATTGATCAAAGAGCACCCCCGGGCGGGCTACGAAATATTGAAGGATATCGACTTTCCGTGGCCCATTGCGAGGATGGTTTTGGAGCACCATGAGAGGGTAGACGGGTCGGGATATCCGGAGGGATTGACGGGAGAGCACGTCCTCGTGGAGTCAAGGATTATCGCGGTCGCCGATGTGGTGGAGGCGATCGCCTCACATCGTCCCTATCGGCCCGCACTCGGGATCGACGCCGCACTGCAGGAAATCGTCAGGAACAAAGGCGTCTTCTATGATCCTGACGTAGTCGATACGTGCATTCAACTCATAAAGGAAAAGGGCTACAAGATGAAGGAGGATTGAAGGCGCACGTTAAGGAAGCATTAACCGTCGCACATACGTAATGCGCGGAAGAACAACCCTCTTCCGGGCACAGGTCCGCGGAATGCGGTGTCCGATACATGGTGCAACCTTCCATGGAACCCCGAGCCGCCCGGACCGGTCATTAACTTCTCCACAATTTTGCCGATAACAGTGCAGGAGCGCTTGAGGAGCACGACGCAGGAAGGCAGGTGAGGGGCATGGTCTGTCTGAATACATGGACGCGAGCGCCCTTTCCCGCAAAGGGACATTACCGGTTTGGGGTTGAGAATGAAGACAAAGAGTTTCACTGAAGCAGAGCGTCTGGAGGACCCGGGAGCAGGGAACGGCGGCCTCGCGGACGAAACGGACGACAACGGTTTTTCTCCCGGGTATCCTGAGGATGAACCGGACCTTTTTTCAGAGTCCGATATGGACATGGTTGAAACGATATGCATAAAGGCTGAGTCGTACGAGGAAGAGGGCACAAGCCAGGGCGAAGGGTCGGAAAGAAACGACAGCATAATCTGGGCCTACCTGAAAGATATCGGACACCTATCACTCCTCACCCCCGACGAGGAATACCGGATTGCGAACACGATAGAAGCAGGCGACACCATGGCAAAGAATATTCTCTTCGGGTTGTCCCGGGCGGTGAAGGAACTCGTGCAAGTCGGCCGGCAGTTGGAGGAAGAGAGCGTAAGGGTAGTGGATATTATCAACGTCAACGGTGTCGGGTTGACCCAGGAAGATGAGGAGCGATACAAGGCGGAAACCATATCGTCCATCAATACCATCAAAAGCCTTCATGACTCGAGGGCGGAGATAAAGAGGAATATGGCGGAAACGGTGGAACCGGCCGGGAAGGAATGGGAGAAAGACCTGGAGGTGATCGGGGACAAGGCGGAAGCAGTCCTCCGCAATCTTAAACTCAGCAAGAAGGTCCTCACGGACATTATCGGGAAGGTTGCAGGGCAGATGGATTCAAGGGGTGATGACGAAGCAAGGGCGGTACAGCACGGATTGAACCAACTCGCAAAGATCGACCATGACCAGAAGGCTGCCAGGGACAGGCTGGTTCAGGCAAACCTGAGGCTCGTCATCAATATCGCCAAGAGATACACAAACAGGGGCCTTCCTCTTCTCGACCTTATCCAGGAAGGCAACATGGGCATCATGAAAGCGGCGGAGAAGTACGATTATCGAAGGGGCTACAAGTTCTCCACATATGCGACGTGGTGGATCAGGCAGGCAATAACACGGGCAATCGCCGACTGCGCGCGGAACATCAGGGTGCCGGTCCATATGCTCGAAGCAGCGAACAAGATCGACAAAGTGACCAAGGCCCTCAACCAGGAACTCGGAAGAAGGCCGGACCCCGAAGAGATAGCACGGGAAGCCGGGCTTCCCCTGGAGAAGGTACGGAAAGTCATGAAGATTCGAGATGGGACAGTATCCCTTGAAACCCCGATCGGAGACGACGAAGGTACCCTCGGGGATCTCATGGTGGATAGTGAAGCTTCTTCGCCTTTTGACGAGTTTGAAGGCGCGTCTCTTAAGGAAGAGGTAGACAAAGTCCTGTCCACTCTCACACCGAGAGAAGAGAAGATCATACGGATGAGACTCGGCATCAACGAGGAGACCGAATATACCCTGGAAGAAGTGGGCGATCTCTTTGGAGTTACCCGTGAACGCATCCGCCAGATCGAACTCAAGGCCCTGAACAAGCTGAAACACCGCTCACGGCGAAGTATGCTGGAGAGCTTCCGGGAATAACCCCGCGCTACACGACTACGTTTTGCGCATACCTGCCCAGTATTCTCTTTATCACGTAGCTGGAGATAAAGGATAGCACTACAATGCTCAGGAATATCACAGGCAGCATATTCTGCCCCGTCAAGTGCAACATGCGAAAGACCACGGTGCATACAGCCGCGATTACAAGGTGAACGCAGAAGACTCCCAATGTCAGTTGGGACAATCCGGTGATCACTGCGGCGGATCGTTCACTCTTGAAAATATCCAAGGTCAAAGAGAAATAGAGAACCAGGACTGTCGCGAGGAAGAGTCCAAATCCATTATAACCGAAGCCATAGGCGGGGTTATCGACAGCAGAGAAATAATATCCCAGCCCATACGCCGCGATTATCGCACAGTACGACAGAGCCTTTTGCGGATCGAACTGCTTTCCATACCTTTTATAGCGATTTAACAATAATCCCGCGGAAAAATATGGAACGAATTCGATAAACCTTCCCAGGGTGAACCGGACCCGATAGTCCATATCTCCGAACAGGAGATAATTGATCCGACTGTATTGGACCAGAAAGCTCACCAGGATCAATGCCGTGCAGACTATTATGTTCGTTTTGACAGTCTTCGTCATAACGACATAGAAGAATAGATTGAGCCACAGCAGGTCTATAAAATAATACCCTATGGCAGAGATGGAGTGGCCGAAAAATAGCTGCCAGGCAATATTCGGGAGGTTGACAATCTGATATTCAGGAAGCGTCTTGCCGCCGATCCTTGACGATGCGGCCATGAACATCAGGTTGGCGAGGCAGTAGACGAGGCTCCACGCGAGTACGGGGGTGTAGAGGCGCTTCAGTCTCGAAATGACAAAAGGCTTGAAAGTCAGGGACTTCGAGAAGAAATATTCCGACGTGAGATATGACGATATCATTATGAAGGTCGGCACGGCAGTCCGCTTCAGAAACCCGAGGAATGGCGCAAAATTCTCAAAGTATTCAAAACTCGCAGTGTGATTGCCGATGACCAGGACGGCCATTATGATTCTCAAAAACTCTATTACGATATTTCTATTTGTGTACGGTGTTATCTTCTTAACTTCCTGCATGGTATGTACCCTGTCTCCGGTCTGCATCTTAGCTCAGTTCGGCCATTTTTGCAAGGGCCATGCCTTCTTCGGATGGACAAAGGGCGACCTTGACCGGCACCCTTCTCCGGTATGCAGAATGGGCTCAAAGCCCGTTTTCCCCCAGGCTTTTGCGCGTGCGTCTCAAGAGGTTGTGTTGCCGCCCGCCCATGCCTATTTTATGTATTGACCATTTCATGGGGTCGTTTATAATATCAGACCATGAGGGCACCAAAAATACATTTCAGGAGGTTCACATGACCACCGCTCTTGAGTATCTGAAAATCAATCCTGTATTTCACATTGCCACTGTTGACGGCACGAAGGCCAGGGTCCGCCCCTTCGGTTTCAGCATGGGGAGAAACGGCGCCCTGTATTTCTGCACCAACAAGACCAAAGACGTGTACAAACAACTGGTTCAGAATCCTGAAATCGAGATTTCCGACATGGGAAAAGACGGAACATGGCTCCGGGTAAGAGGCAGGATCGCATTTGATGAGACCCGGGACGCAAAGGTTCAGGCCTTCGGGGAGTCGGCCAACCTCAGTAAGGTCTATCCCAAAGGGGCGGATGACGAAACCTTTGTAACCTTTTACTTTACCGAGGCCGCGGCAACATTGTTCTCCTTTACGGAAGCCCCCAAGGACATACCTCTCCTTTAGGAACACCCTGTCTTAAACAGGCAAAAGGCGGACCTTCACTTCCGGAAAGCGGCCGGAGTGCGGAGGTCCGCATAGTGTCTGGAAACATTCAATCGCAAGGTCCGGAAATATTACTCACGGCAAACAAAGGGCGCAGGTCGCAACGGCGATGCGTTGCTGCCGCCCGTTGCTCCGGAAAAGTATCCTTTTTTCATACCGTTTAGGAACATTATGGTTGCAAAGTCAACAGAATAAAGAGAAAATGAATTGAGTGAACCTTGGGAAGAGAATGACATCCCACGATTTGACGCCATGACGAAGAGAAACCGGGAGAGATGAGGCGGGTATTGGACATTCCGGGAGCCATGTTCCTGTGCTCCCTCACGATTTTCCTTTTGTGTTCCCTCGGGTCGCTTGCGGAAGCCATGACGGACCTCGGGGCCATGGGAGGAGACCACAGCGAAGCCACTGCCATCAACAGCGCGGGACAGGTGGTGGGGTATTTCTCCTCAGGCCGTTATAACCATGCCTTTCTTTACGACCACGGGACCATGACCGACATCGGAACCCTGCCGGGCGGGGACAGCAGTGCGGCCACCGCCATCAACAGCGCGGGACAGGTGGTGGGGAATTCCGACTATGGATCCGGCCATTGGTGTGCCTTTCTCTACAAGAGCGGATACATACAGGACCTCCGCTACACGGGGGGTCACCTCGGTTCCGCCGCGGGCATCAATAGATCGGGTCAGGTGGCGGGGCTTGACTACACTCCCTATGAACATGCCTTTATCTACAGGGCCGGAAACATGACCGACCTCGGAACCCTGGGAGGAAAACGGAGCTATGCCGCGGGCATCAACGATGCGGGACAGGTGGCGGGATACTCCGACACACCGTCCGGCGACCGCCACGCCTTTCTCTACAACAATGGAAACATGACCGACCTCGGAACCCTCGGCGGAAACAACAGTTATGCTACGGGCATCAATAAATGGGGACAGGTGGCGGGGTACTCCGAAACGTCATCCGGCAACCATCACGCTTTTCTCTACAACAACGGGACAATGACCGACCTCGGGACCCTCGGAGGAGGCAACAGCACGGCCACCGGTGTCAACGAGTCGTTACAGGTGGTGGGGTATTCCGACACGCCGTCCGGGAACACCCGTGCCTTTCTCTACCGCGACGGACACATGATCGACCTCGGGACCCTCGGCGGAGAGAATAGCTATGCCACGGGCATCAACGACGCGGGTCAGGTGGTGGGGGGCGCTGAAACTTCATCCGGCGCTACCCATGCTTTCCTGTCGGAAAGCCCCTCATTCCTCACCGTCACCAAGGCCGGGAACGGTTTTGGAGCCGTTACTTCCTCTCCCGCCGGTATCTCCTGCGGTTCGGCCTGTTTCGCCTGTTTCGCCCCAGGGGACAGTATCACCCTCACCGCCGTGCCGGAAATAGGCTCCAGGTTCACGAAGTGGTCGGGAGGGAAGTGCACGGGTAAGGGCGCATGCACCATCAAGATGCCCGCCGACGATGTTGCCGTGGAGGCCACATTCACGCACACCACCTACGTGCTGACCGCGACGAGAACGGGCACGGGCTCAGGGACCCTCTCCGCAACGGGCCTTACCTGCGTCGGCACGAGTTGTTCGGGAACCTATGACTGCGATACACCGGTGACCATAACCGCAGAGGCAGGCGCGGGTTCCACTTTTACGGGCTGGACGGGCTGTGATTCGACCTCGGGGAACTCCTGCAAGGTCACCATGACGGGCAACAAATCCGTAAACGCCGACTTCACCCTGAATACCTTCACCCTGACTGCAACAAAAACCGGCACTGGCTCAGGGACCCTCTCCGCAACGGGCCTTACCTGCAACGGGGCTACCTGCACAGGGAAATACCCCTATAATTCCTCCGTAACCATAACCGCCGCCCCGGCGACGGGTTCCACTTTCGGCGCATGGACGGGCTGCGCCACCTCTTCGGGGACTGCCTGCACGGTTACCATGAGCGTAGCCAGATCGGTCTCCGCGAGCTTCACCTCGAATGCCTACACCCTGACTGCAACAAGAACGGGCGCAGGCACCGGCACCCTCTCCGCAACGGGCCTTACCTGTAACGGCGCTACCTGCACGGGGGCGTACCCCTATAATACTTCCGTGACCATAACCGCCGCCCCGGCCACGGGTTCCACCTTGGGCACCTGGACGGGCTGTGATTCAAGCTCGGGAACTACCTGCACGGTTACCATGAGCGCAGCCAGATCGGTCTCCGCGAGCTTCACCTCGAATACCTACACCCTGACTGCAACAAGAACGGGCACGGGCACCGGGACCCTCTCCGCAACAGGGCTTACCTGTAACGGCGCTACCTGTACAGGGACATATCCCTATAATACCTCCGTGACCATAACCGCGGCCCCGGCCACGGGTTCCACCTTTGGCACCTGGACGGGCTGTGATTCAAGTTCAGGAAATTCGTGTAAGGTTACCATGAGCGCAGCCAGATCGGTCTCCGCGAGTTTCGTTGTGCGTACCTACGCGGTGTCCGCCTCTGCTCCAGGCGGTCACGGCTCAGTGAGCCCCGGCGTTCAGACGGTGAATTACGGCGCGTCATCTGCCGTCACCATCGTCCCCGATAAGGGCTACCACATAGACTCCATTACGGATAACGGCCGGTCGGCGGCAATCGCCAACCCTTATGTCATAAATAATGTAGTTGCCGACCATGTCATAGCGGTTACCTTCGGCACGACCTACACCCTCTCCCTGCAACCCGGTGGCGGGGGCGTCGGCACGGTCACGAGCAGCCCCAAAGGGATCAACTGCGGGAGCACCTGCACCTATGATTTCAAATCGGGCACGAAGGTGACCTTGACCGCCAAACCCGTGGGTAACGCCGCCTTCACAGGCTGGTCGGGGGGAGGCTGCCAAGGTACGGGCGCGTGCACGGTAACCATGCTGAACGATACGAACGTGACCGCCGGCTTTGCGCCCCCCGCAACCATCACAATCGATCCCACGGGTCAGGGCGACGGCACCGTCACGAGCAGTCCAACCGGTATCAACTGCGGCAGTACATGCAGCGCGGCATTCAAGATGAACTCCAGGGTAACCCTCACGGCAAGGCCCGGGGCAAACTCATACTTCACCGGATGGACCGGCCCCTGTTCGGCAGGCAAGACCACCTGCACGATTACCGTCGCCGGCGCGACTACGATAGGCGCGAACTTTTCCTCCGATCCGAAGATTTCCGTCACCCCTTCCTCCAAGGACTTCGGCAAAGTCTCTCTGAATAAGAGAAAGAATCAGACTTTTACGGTAAAGAACGTGGGAAAGGGAACCCTGTCTCCGTCATCAATCAACATAACGGGAAGCCCCTTCTTCACCATGAGCGCCAACGGATGCGGCAATGCGGACCTGAAGCCGAATAAGACCTGTACCTTTACAATAGTCTTTAAGCCCCTCAACCCGGCCCCTGCTCCCGGAGCGGTTTCCATCTCCTCCAACGATCCGGCGACCCCCGTTTTCATCATACCTGTCGCGGGAAATGCCGGTGGTACGGGCAGCGCGCCGGAGGAGGACGCACCCGATTCCTGAACCCCTGTCCCGGCAATGCATAAGGATACGGGTTTGACCCCCATATTACTGCTTGCTTTGCACCACCGTGAAGACTTTCTTCTGTTTGGGGTCTCCGGTGAGGGTTATGTTGATCTTGCCCGTCCTCCTGGCGCCCGGCGCCTTCGGGATCACCGAATAGGACACTTCTCCCGTTCCCGTGCCTCATGTCTCCCGAAAAATGGATTGACAGGCATTTACATAGTCGCTACAATTGTCACGTTATCGGGCCCCCGCGTGCGGTTTGCAGCTCCCGGGTGGGAAGGGGAAGAAGCAAATGGGCCTCATTCAGGGCATTTTTTCTTCTGTCTCTTTTTCGGGCTCACCATGGCGGAGTGGAATGGTCCGTTCAGGAGGGGTGCGTTCGCCGGGCATCAGAAAGGAAAACCCCGGGAGAAACTCAAAATAAACATGACATGAAAACGGGCCTTCCATAAGCGAGCACGACTTTGTTGCGGAAAAGGAGGAGGAATGATACCACCGCTCCCAGCGTGGAAGACCATGCACAGGGTAAGCAGATTTGCGTCACAATGGGTGATGGTGTTCTTCTGTGTCTTCCTGTTCCATCTCCTCGCCCTCCCGGTTCACCCGGCCCCAACCGGTGCAGCCGCGGGGAAGGTCAACACAGGAGGTCAACCAGGGACTTTCTCTTCCAGTCGAATCTCTTCTTTCAGGATCGACACCGATCCCCTTGCCCAGTGGGTCGTGAGAAACAAGGCAATGCCTGCTGACGCTAATTTGGAGAGTGTAGCCTACGGTAATGGACTCTTCGTGGCAGTGGGCAACCCCCAGGTTAGCTCTTCCTGCCCCATATACACTTCTCCCGATGGCATCGTATGGACCCAGCAGACACTGCCGGCCAAAACTCTGGAGACGCTCGAACGATTCTTCGGCGTCACTTACGGTAATGGACTTTTCGTGGCAGTGGGAGCGTCCAGGACCGGCGCAGACGACTTAGTGTTGGTGCCCACGATCTTCACCTCACCGGATGGGGCCACATGGACCCAGAGGACCGCACCCGTGGAAGCGGGGTTACTTAGCAGGCTCTACGGCGTGACCCACGGCAACGGAACCTTCGTCGCGGTGGGGCATTATTTTACCGATGATACGATGGCAACCTCTTCCCCGGTTGTTCTCACCTCACCGGATGGGGTCACATGGACCCGGAGAACTCCGCCGGGCGGGAACAGGGCCCTGGCGGGCGCCGGTTACGGCAACGGAACTTTCGTGGCAGTGGGGTATGACCGTTCCATAAAACTCTGGGAGCCCGATGTCCCTGTCCTCCTCACTTCCCCTGATGGCGAGACGTGGACCCAACAGACGGTACCGCCTCAAATAGGCGGGGTGCTGAACGGCCTCAGCAGCGTTACCTACGGCAACGGGCTTTTCGTGGCAGCGGGGTATAATTATGACAATGTGTCTGGTAGAACCGTTCCCACCATATTCACTTCCCCTAATGGCGCCGCATGGACCCAGAGGACGCTCCCGACCATCCAAACCGGGGCGGTCCTCCGTAGCGTCACCTACGGCAACGGAGTCTTCGCAGCAGTGGGAGGCAATGATTATTATGGGGGATTTGTCCCTATTGTCCTTTTCTCGCCTAATGGCGCCACATGGACCCAGGTTACAATGACGGATCAAAGGCGGCCGCTCTCCGGGATCACCTATGGCAACGACATGTTCGTCGCAGTCGGGGGTGTCGACGCATACGACAATCCCGTACCCGCCGTATTGACTTCGCCCGACGGCAGTGCGTGGACCTGGAGGACCTCGGCGGCTCAGAACGGAACGCTCCTCGGGATCACCTATGGCAACGATATGTTCGTCGCAGTGGGGGAATCTGATTACGGCTATGCCATACTCGCCTCATCCGACGGCATCACGTGGACCCCGGGGACACAACCGTATCAACACGGCTACACCAATGGGCTCGGCAGCGTCACCTACGGTAATGGAACCTTCGCGGCAGCGGGATTTAACTACCATGACACAGCCCAGGTATATACCCCCGTTGCCTTTTCCTCGTCCGACGGCATCAATTGGACTCAGGGGACGCTCCCCGCTCTGGTACAAACCGGGGCGCTCAACGGCGTCACCTACGGCAACGGAATTTTCGTAGCAGCGGGGTATAGCCATACTACCACGCCTCACGTATATACCCCCGTTGCCCTTTCCTCGTCCGACGGCATCAATTGGACCCAGGCGACGCTCCCTGCGCAAACCGGGGCGCTCTACGGCGTCACTTACGGCAACAATATGTTCGCAGCAGTCGGTGATGCCGTATTCACCTCGCCTGACGGAAACACATGGACCAGGAGGGCCGGCAAGACTTTCTACGGCGTCACCTATGGCAACGGAATGTTCGTGGCGGCCGGCGCCAACATATTCACCTCATCCGACGGCATCAAATGGACCCAGAGGACGACCAGCAAGAGCAAGCAGAGGCTTACGAGCGTCACCTACGGCAACGGAAGCTTCGTGGCAGTGGGGTGGGATGATTACCCGTACATCCCCATTGTCCTCTTTTCGTCCGACGGCATCACATGGACCCGGAAAACCTCGCCCGTGGCAGCGGGACTGCTGAGCGGGGGGCTCTTCTGTGTGACCAATGGCAACGGAACGTTCGTGGCGGTGGGAGACGAGGGCGTCATCATCCAGTCCCAGTCGGGCGGTTCCGAATACACGCTTTTCGTCGCCCGGTCGGGCGCAGGCAGCGGCGCTGTCGTAAGCTCCCCTGACGGCATCAACTGCGGGAGTACCTGCTCCGCTCCCTTCGCAAAAAGCAGCTCCGCGACTCTCACGGCAACAGCCGCATCAGGGTCTACCTTCAAGTCCTGGTCCGGCTGCACCTCTTCGTCGGGCAATATCTGCATTGTTACCATGGACCAGACAAAGACGGTGACCGCCACATTCATCATCGCCAACCCCATGAAGCTCACTGTCGCCAAGGTAAAGCAGAACGGCGGGGACGGGACCGTCGTGAGCTCCCCTGACGGCATCAACTGCGGGAGTATCTGCTCAGCCCCCTATGCCCCGGGCGCCCAAGTGACCCTCACGGCAAGCGCCGATGCAGGTTCCGTTTTTACCTCCTGGTCCGGCTGCGCTTCTTCCTCGGATACCCTCTGTACCGTTACCATGGACAAGGCAAAAACCGTAAAGGCGGGCTTCGCGGGACCCCAGACCCTCACCGTGAAGAACGCTTCCGTAAACAAAGGTTCGGGCACAGTAATGAGCGACCCTGCGGGCATTAACTGTGCATCAGGTTCCTGCAAGGGAACCTTCGCATATAATACAGAGGTGACCCTCACGGCAAGCGCCGATGCAGGTTCCGTTTTTACCTCCTGGTCCGGCTGCGCTTCTTCCTCGGATACCCTCTGTACCGTTACCATGGACAAGGCAAAAACCGTAAAGGCGGGCTTCGCGGGACCCCAGACCCTCACCGTGAAGAACGCTTCCGTAAACAAAGGTTCGGGCACAGTAATGAGCGACCCCGGCGACATCAACTGCACCTCCGGGTCCACGGGGATCTGCAAGGCGTCACTCCCTTATAATACCGGCGTAACCCTCACCGCGGTCCCTGACAGCGGCTCGTCTGTCGCGAGTTGGTCGGTTCCCGGGTGTAACGGCGCCACGTGCGTAGTCACCATGACGAAAGCACTGAGCATTACCGTGAAGTTCAAAAAGTAGGGCGGGGGCCCCTTCGTTTAGCGAAATATGTTCTAGAGGCCCCAGGATAAATTCCATGGGGCCCTATCGTGGTCCGTGTGAGACGGGGAAGGTTGTTCTTCGGCCTTTATTGCTTGCTCTGCGTTACGGTGAAGACTTTCTTCTGCTTGGGGTCTCCGGTGAGGGTTATGTTGATCTTGCCCGTCCTCCTGGCGCCCGGCGCCTTCGGGATCACCGAATAGGACACTTCTCCCGGTCCCGTGCCCGGGGTCCCGGAATGTATGACGATCCAGGCCTCTGTTGTGGAGGCCTGCCATTCGCAGCCCTCTTGGGTGCGAACGGTGAAGGTGTCCTGCTCGCCCGCCGACGGTAACGTTGCGCTCCCGGGAGCAAGGGAGGAAAGCTTGCACACCACCCCCGCCTGGTCCACAATAAGGCTTTGATCGGCTACGGCTATCGACGCCTGTCTCCCGCCGGGAGTGGGCTTTCGGGCAACCGTTACCTTGACGGTTCCGCGGTTTCCCTTGAAAACGGATGCCTTCGTCCCGATCCACGGGGCATCGCTCGCGACCTGGGGGCTCGGACAATCCTCGCCGTCCTCCCCTTTTACGCTTATCGTAAATGTTCCGCCGTTGACGCCGACCTTCTTCGTCTTCGTCGGGGATATCTCGTAGGTGCAGTTCGAGTCGAATTCGTCTTCCAGGTCCACGTCCTCGTCAAGGACCAGGGTACACGTCGCCTCCGTACCCGAACAGTCCGTGCCGGTCCAACCCTTGAAGGTGGAATTCGGATTCGCCGTTGCCGTGAGGACCACGGTTTCGCCGTCGTCGAAGTTTGCGGTACAGGTCCTGTTGCTGGTGCTGCAATCGATACCCGGAGGGTCGCTCACTATTCTCCCTTCGCCCGTACCCTTGAGGTTGAGGGAAAGAGACTTGCCGGCCTTGACGCCGAGGGCCTCGAAATGGGTGACGTAATTTAAGACGCCCTCCTGCTTGAGCTTGCAGTCATAATTCATGTACATGGGGATCCTGAAAAGCCCGTTCGGCCTTTTCCCTCCCGCCGTTCCATTGGATTCGAGGACAATCCAGTAATGCTTCGCCGGGTCCGTAGCATCGTCGTTATATCCCACAAGGGCCGTGGCGTGGGCTATGCCCGTGGAGGGATCATATTGCTTGCCGCAGTATTTGTCGGGACGCCAGAGCACCGTTTCGTCGGAACCGGTCCAGAATTCGTCAAAGGCGTCCCAGTCCTGGCTGTTTGCCAGGGCGAAGGAGTATTCCACGGCCCTTTTTTGATTGAGCACGTTTTTTATGTTCTCGATAGCCTGTTTCTGGGTGATGCCGTGGGTTTCTATTGCCTCCGCCTGGAACTTGTCCACCCCGTAGCTCGTGTCCTTTGCGATGGAGTCACAGGAGACGGGCGATGCCGAGCACACGTTTGCCCCGGAGCACGTGCGGGCCCCGTCCGCGTAGGAGGCGTTCGTGTTCGACCAGGGTATTACCGCGCCCTGGCTGTTATACCAGGCGGTGAATGTGCCGAGGTCGCCGCCGCAGCACGCGCACCGCTCCCCCGAGGAGTAGGTCTTGCAGGACGTGGTGTACTGTATGGAGAGACGATCCTTAATCCCCTTGTTGACGCTGAGCATGATCTCGTAGAGGGCCGTGCTGGACCAGACCCAGCAACTGCCGCACTTCCCCTGAACGCGGTCGGCCGCGACATAGGAGAGATGACTGAGGAGGTCCATGGAGGTAGGCTCCCCCGAGGCCTGCTTCCCGGAAAGCTGCGCCGCAATGGCCGGGTCGGATTTCGCCCTGGGCATATTCCGGTGACGCTCGGCCCACGTGCGGAACTCCTTTGCGTCCATGCGCATGGGAGCGCTCTTTGCGTCAGGCAGGTCCGCCGCCCATGGGATACCTCCGAGGGCGAAGAATAGGGCGATACCCATGCACACGGCCTTTATTCTCATCATTGTGCTCTCCTTTGGACTTTTCCTGTTGATAACCACGTTCTCATGCGTAACCCCGGCTTTCCCGTGGAAAAGGCCTGCCTCGCCGGCTCATCTCCGGCCATCGGCTCCGTGACCATACCTTGAAGATGAAGTGAGTATATGATGGAACCCTTTGGCTGTCAACGCAAAAGAAAACCGGGGAAATACAGGCCAAATCCGTAATTTTTCAACCCTATTCCAGGAACGGAAAGGGCAAGGAATCTCATTTTCGGTCCCCCCTTCGTCCTTTTCTCATGCGAACCTGAGGGGAGACCATGGCCGTCGCCTATTCATGCCCAGTGGAGGACTAATTAGTCTCCATCCGGAAACCCCCATTTTCGAGCAAGCCCCCGGTCTATTGCCAGGGTGGGCGCTCAGCCGTCCGGTGATTCCGTCATCCCTTTTCGGATTTCACTCCATCGGGCCCGTTTTCCCCAGAGTCAGGGCGTAGCTCACCCTTGTCCCCTTGAGAAAATAGTCTTCTCTCATCATGAGGCCATCCTGATGCGGGCGATGACGAGAAGATTGTAGGAGACGATACTGGAGAGCACGTACCGGGCAAACCCTTCCCATCCTGTCCACGTCGCCCGGTCAAGGCCGAAGGACCGTTTCAATGTGGAGATGCCTGCTTCAATGCCCGCCCGGAAGTTCCTGAGCTTCTTGTAGACCCAGGTGCTCTTTGCCATGTCGAGGATGGAGAGCCCCCTCTTTCTGGCGAAGACGGCATCCTTGATATGGTTCTCCTTCGCATAGGCGAGGTTCTCTTTTGAGGCAAAGCCCCCGTCGGCCGTCACTTGGCGAGGCATCTTCCCGTACCACTCCTTATGCTGCTCAAGGAGGGATTGATACTGGTCGGTATCAGCGGGGTTGCCCGGGACGATGAGACACCCGATGATCATGGTGGAGCGTCCTCCTGTAAGGAACACCTTATGGCCGTACTCGGTATCCCTCCTCCCCTTCACGATGATGTCCGTGTGGTCCTCGAAGAAAGAGACGATCTTCTCGGAGGCGGGGACCTTCTCGTTCTTGAAGACTCTCCGGTCGGTCTGGTCGATGACCTTCCCGAGTATGCCCACGGCGCGTTCAAGTCTCCGGGCAAGCTCGCGGGCAGCGAAGGTGTCCATGAGATTATCGCCCTCGTAGGGGATGAGTTCGGTGATCGCCTCTTCGGCATATCCCTTCACGAGATTCGCATAGTGGAGGAGGTCCTTGTAGGCGCTCTTCCGTGTTCTGTCGTTCTTTGCATTGAGGATCGTCATGAGCTTCTTCTTGGCTACTCTCCTATGGTCACTGTAGGCATACCGGGGCACGGGAGCAAGCTCCTTCCCTTCGGTGAGTAACCGGGTAATGACGCGGATGCCGTCCACGATGAGCGATGAGTCGGTGGGGTGGTGGATGTTGGTCTCCACCGTGGTGGAGTCTACTCTTACCACGCGGCCGGATTCTATCTTCTCCTTTACCGCGTAGCGGTTTACTTCCTGAATGATCGCCTCCCAGGTTTCTTCCCGTATCGCCTTTATGTTCTCCTGAAGGACCGATTTGGAGGGGTACTGTCCCATCTCCAATCTCGCGAAACTGCGGAGTGCGTCGGAGTCTTCCATGTGGAAGGCAAGCTCTTCATACGTCAGTTGGCGGTACTGCTTGAGTATGGCGATCCGGAGCACCTGTTCCGCGGTGAGCCCCTCTCTTCCCGTGTCGGTGCGACAGAAGGAGGTCATATCCCCGAAGACCAGATCCAGAAGGCGGGGATTGGCGTCTATGACCTTTGACATCTCCTGAAGCTCCTTTACAATAGAATGGCGCATCATGGGGGAGAAGAGACCTGTCTGGGGGTTGAATTTCTGGCGCATTCCGGAATCCTTTCTGAAGGCGTTAGGTAATGATATTGCCTTGTTACAACCATATTGTACCTCAGATGAGGGGCGAAACTCCAGGGGAATGTGGGGATTTGGGCAAATATTTCATGGGGTTAGGTTTCCGGATGGAGACTAATTAAGTTCCTATCGTACCTGATTAGTGAAAAAAAGCGCTTGACAGTATATTCGGTTATATTATAAGACAAACATAGACGATTTGTATTGTTATTCACCAATGACGCTTCATCACCGCAAAAGTCTTATTTGTTTTCCTTTAATACAGGTTCGTCCATGACCACAGGCATGGACAGCAGACAATGAATGCACAGGACATCATGGAGGGGGGTCATGACGCGGGTTAAATCTGTCTTCGGCTTAAACATCGTGTGTATCTGTATACTTATCGGCCTTCTCTGGGTTTTCCCCCCGTGCAGCCATGGGGAGAACGAGATAGGGGAGACGGGCGACGCGGAGCTTCCCGTTACCATCCCCGAGAATTCCATTCTTTCCGGGGCCGCAACCTATACCTACCAGGTGGCGGCGCCCCCGGGCAGAAACGGCCTGGGCCCCCGGTTGGCCCTCACCTACAACAGTCAAAGGAAAAGCGGCTGGGTCGGGATGGGATGGGACCTCGATATGGGCTACATTCAGCGGTCCACCACGTGGGGCCTCGATTACGCCTCTCAAGGTACGGACCCTGCCAAGCCCGGTTTTGTGGTGTCCATGAACGGCTCCACGACTGAGCTTGTGAGAAGGACAGACTGGGATTCCAACGGCCTTACCTGTTACGGCGCGAAGATAGAAGGGGCCTTCACCCGGTACTGCCGCACCGAAACCAACAGTTGGGAAGCGACCGCAAAAGACGGCGTCACGTACTACTACGGCAGAACCTATGACTCCCGGCAGGAGTTCTTCCGTACCCCCGGCCCCGGATCGGATACCTTTAAGTGGTGTCTGGACAAAGTGCAGGACACGAACGGAAATTATATGACCATGAGTTACCAGAAGCCCATGGACCAGATATATCTGTCTCAGATCAACTACAACTTCAGAGCAAACGGCTCGCCCGCAAACCGGATCGTATTCACCATCGGTTACATGCCTTCGCTTGAGGAAATTTCGCCGAATTATACTGCCGGCTATGAGCTTTCTTCGAGCTACAAGCTTACTCAAATAGACGTTTACGGGTTGAACGCCTCCGGAAACGACGAACTCGCAAAGTCGTATGGTCTGGTCTACAACACCTATTGCCCCCCGAGGCAGGACTGCTCTTATCCTTTCTCCTCCATGCTTCAGTCGATCACCCGGGCGGGGAGCGACGGGACAACGCTGCGGCCCGTGGTTTTCACCTATCAATGGCATGCCGATGAATTCACCAAGACCCCCACGAACAATATCCCCGTATGGTTCGGAGCCAAATTGTATAACAGCAGTACATGGAAAGGCTATAATTTGACGGGCGATTTCAACGGCGACGGCAGAACCGATATCGTCAGTTGGGACGCGAGCGGGGACTACCTTAATATGAACCTTTCCGCCTTGCCCGGCTCCGGGGACATGTTCCGGAGCTACCTGTGGCCGCACAGTCTCACGGGCAATTTTGTCAAGGACGGGAACGGCCACCCAAGGCTCTGGGTCGGCGATTTTAACGGCGACGGCCTCTCCGACGTGGCAACCATCGAGGGCGGCGGCGACAACGGCAAGATCTGGATCTATATGTCCACGGGGTCCGATTTTGCGGACAGGCAATGCTGGAACGACTGGACCAACAATACGGAGAAGAAGGCCCGTAAGGCTGCCACGGACGTCAAGAAGGTCCGCGTGGGGGACTTCAACGGGGACGGCCTGGCGGACATGATCAGTTGGCTCGACTCCGGCCACATCCGGGTTTATCTCTCGAAAGAGGCGGGCAACGGGTTTGATATCCAGGATTGGGAGGGCGATTTCAGTTTGAGCGGCGGCTTCGGGATGATGATCTGGCTCGGGGACTTCAACGGCGACGGCAAGACCGATATCGCGGCATGGGATGAAAAGAACCCGGGCACCCAGCTCATCATGCATATGTCGAACGGGTCAGGCTTTGATAGGGCTGTCTGGCTGCCGACTTCGCCCGCGAAATTTCACAAAGACGGCACCTACGGTCCCCTTATCTGGCTCGGGGACTTCAACGGCGACGGCAAGACCGACATTGCAAGCTGGAACAGCAGCGATCCCGGCAAATCTCTCTGGATTCACAGTTCCATGGGGACAGGTTTCAAATCCCATCAGGCCTTCCTGGACCCTGGCCGGCCCCTCAATAAGAACCCGAAATACGGACCGTGGCTCGGGGATTTTGACGGAGACGGCAGAACGGATATTGCAACCATCAAAAATGGCACGACCATCGACATTTACAGGTCCATGGGGTATGAATTCCAGATGCTGACCCTGGCCGCCGATGTGCGCGGCGACGCCTCGAACGGGGGGAGGGTGTGGCTCGGGGATTTTGACGGAGACGGCAGAACCGATATCGCGGGCTGGAACAGCAACGATCCCGTGGAAAATCACATGGTGAGCCTCCATATGCACTCCTATCACGGCCAACCTGTCCGCTACCTCCTCTCGAAGGTGGATAACGGCCTGGGAGGCTTTGCAACGGTGGAGTATAAATCGTCTTCCGCCTGCAATGATGTTGGCGAGGACTTCCCGTATTTCCCGTGTTTCTCCGGTCTCCCCTTCAATGTCCCGGTGGTGAGCCGCATAACGGTCGGCAGCGACGGCGGGGTGACCGGGTCGATAATCGGCGGGGGTGCGGTGACGAGGACGATGGTCGGCGACGACAGCGGCTCGGGAGACTCCGTTACGACTTACGACTATGACGGCGCGTTCTACACCAGGTCGGCAAGGGAAAGGGAATTCTACGGATTCAAGAACATCAGGGCCGCCGATTCCTTCGGGACCCAGGTGGAGACCACATTCCTGCAGTCGCACCCGGACTGGGCGCCGGGCATATATAAGGGCCTCATCGACTCTCAGGTCACAAAAGATCAGTTCGGCAAGCCCTACAAAGACATAAGGAACTTCTACCAGTCAGCGAGTCCCGCCTCAGGGGTGAACTTTCCGCATCTTGACAGGAGAGACGAATACGTACTGGATGGCCGGTGCACCCTCGCCAATCCGGGACTGCAGCCTCCCGCGTATCACGATTCCGACGGCGACCCGTGCTACCCCGTAGAGACTTCCTTTGCCTACGACGGATACGGGAACGTGACCGGGAAGTTCTTCTGGGGTCATATAGACAAAGTCAGGGGAACAGACATTCCCGGCGACGAACGTTTCGAGATTACCTCCTACAGCAAGGATGCCGGCCTTCTGTCCAGATATATTTTGGACCGTCCGTGGGTTACGGAGGTAACGGACAGCGCGGGGGCCGTCTTCGCCCGCACGACCTTGAACTATTATCCGAACGGCAACCTGAGAACGAAAACGGAATACTACGACAGGGCGTCCCAGGGCACGCACGGTGACCCCGTCACCTCGTACACCTACGATGCATATGGGAACAAGGCGTCGGTTACCGATCCCATGGGTAACGTGACACGGCATTACTATGACGCCGTCGCCAACACCTATCCGGAGACTACCGTGGTGGAAGGACTGGGCCTTCAGACAAACAAGACCTGGGACTACCGCTATGGGAAGCCTCTCAGCGAGACCGATTACAACGGGAGGACCACGTACCATCAGTATGACAACTTCGGAAGGATATGGCGGACGTACCAGCCGCCGGATTCCCCGGGCGGCCTTCCCACCAGACAATATACCTACAACCTTACCGGCGTCGTGGGACTCCAGAATGTGAGGGTCGAGCTCAAGGTGGATGACGGCCGCAGCTCCTGGAAGGAAACATACTTCGACGGCCTGGGCCGGACCGTCAGGACAAGGAAGCAGGGGGCGGCACGTCCTATTGTCGTGGAAAGGGCGTATGACTCAAGAGGCCTCCTGTCGAAAGAATCGTTGCCTCATTTCGATGCGGCAAGCGCATCGGTCTATTGGACGAAGTATGCCTATGACCCCGTAAGAAGGGTTACCCAGGTCATGTACCCGGACGGCACCTACACGACAACGGGGTACGATCGCGAAAGGACAACACTCGTCGATGCGAGCTTTCATTCCAAGGTCAGGGAAACGGACGGCCTCGGGCGGCTCACGGCGGTTCATGAGTTTAAGGGCAATGGAAGCCTCGACCCGGAATCCCCGACGCCCTGGGCGCCCTATGCGGTTACCGGATATACCTATAACCCTATGGGTAAACTCACCGCGACACGGGATGCCCGGAACAACGTCACGGAGATACGGTATGACTCCCTTTCGCGGAAATACTATATGAAAGACCCGGACATGGGTGAGTGGACCTACGGTTACGACGCGAAGGGCAACCTCACGGGACAGATTGATGGAAACGGCCGATCGATCACCTTCGCCCACGACGGACTTAACCGCGTTACACAGAAGACCTACGTGGGCAGCACGACGCCCCCGGTAGTCTATACCTACGACCTCGGCCCCTTTGAAAACCCGAAAGGTAAGCTCACCGCTGTTACCGATGCGTCGGGCTCCGCCCAATTTTCCTATGATGAGCGGGGGAGAACGAAGGGCACGATGAAGGCCGTCAACGGCGTCTACTATACCATACTGACGGCATATGACTCCCGGGACAGGGTCACATACATTACCTACCCCGGACCGAACCCCGAGACGGTGAGCTACCTGTACGACAACGCAGGGAACCTTGCCGTCGTCCAGGGCAGCCTCCCTCAACCGTATGCGGCCTATACGGACTTCAACGCCAATGGTCAACCCCGAACCGTCCTGTATGGAAACGGCGTCTATACGGCCTACAATTGGGACCCTGCCACCACCCGCCTCGCCAACCTTACGACCGTAGGGACCGAGACGTTACAGAGTCTCGGCTATCTGTACTATAATGCGGGCAACGTAAAGACCATCACCGACGGGGCAGGGGGGGCGAGATCCAGGACCTTTTATTATGACGAGATGAACCGTCTTGTCCAGGCGGACAGTCCGGTTTACGGGACAATTTCCTACGCCTATGACGAGATAGGGAATATGACCGGTAACAGCCGTGTAAGCAGCGAGCCCTATGTGTATCCCCAGTCCGGCCAGGTTCATGCGGTGACCTATGCCGGCCCGAATGTCTATACCTATGATCCGAACGGGAACATGACGAGCGGAGAAGGCAGAACTTTTGCCTGGGATTACGACAACAGGCCCGCAAGCATAAACGGGGTGCCCATGGTATACGATCACGAGGGAAAGCGGGTGAAGAAGGGCTCGACCCTGTACGTAGACAAGTTTTACGAATGCACCGTCGGCAGCGCCTGCACCACATACATCTTCGCCGGGAAGAACAGGATAGCGAAGAAGACGGGAACGTCGGTCGGCTACTACCACCCCGACCACCTGGGAAGCTCGAACATTATCACCGGCGACGGCATGGCCAGGGTGGAGGAAATCGATTACTATCCTTACGGAGAGATAGGGATGGACGTGGGCTCCTCAAGCGCGTCCCACAAATTCACCGGCCAGGAATGGGACAGCGAGACGGGACTTTACTATTACGGGGCGAGATATTACAACCCCGTCATCGGAAGGTTCATCTCGGCGGACACGACGGTGCAGGACCCCGCGAACCCGCAGACACTGAACAGATACAGTTACGTGGGGAATAACCCGATCCACTACGTGGACCCGAACGGAAAAGCGTTTATCGGGTTTCACATGTTTACCGAATTCACAGGCTCCCTGTCTGGACTCATGTTCGGTTCCGGCAAGAACCCGTTCTAGACGATCGGTAGAAACCTCGAACTGGACCGAGATGGCGTAACCAAGAGCGGCGAATTGGACGTTGATAAGAAGACTTTTGAAATCCATGCCAATGCGTGGCGTGGGGAAGTAACCGCGGGTGAAGCGTTGGGTGCGGCAGGCGAGTCGCTTGCCGCTGATCTGGCTGCCGGCGATACTACGAAAGCCAACCATACGTTCTACGACATTATCACGCACAGGGGATGTGAGTATAACGGCACGTGGGACGACATCAGCACCTGGCCCGGCGCAATCAGCCACTTTGTTCTTAATGATTTTGTGTTGGGTACGTTGTTCTTGCCCGTCGCGTTGGTGGAGTCGGTGGCGGTCAACGTCTATTCAACTGTATCGAGTTGGTTCCCGGCCGGCTATGGCGGCGGAGGCGGCAGCGAAGAGATTATCCTGGAATAAGATAGGCCAGTAAAGCTGTTCATATGAAAGGCAAGGGAAAGGAGGCGTATGGATGACAGGTAAGGTATCTCTTCTCGTAACTTTTTGGATGTTCATGCTTGTATGTCCGGTCTGCAGTGAGGACACTCCTCCCACCTGGATACCTTCTCCGGAGATAAAAGCCGCGGCTCCGTGGGCGACGCTACCCGATGAAGTGTATCTGGGTGGTGCTATGGTGGCAGGCGCCTTGGGGAGAATCCTCCTCATCAGGAAGGGCTCGGAGTTCTGCGCCCTGAAGTTTACGAATACCTGGCTTGGCAGAAGGCCGGGCGAGCATTATACCTCATACGAATATTACTACCAGGGTGACGGAAGCGGTGAATTTTCAAAGGAGAACGTGAAATCCGGCAAAGGGGAATTCTTCTATCCGGGAAGGACGGTCTATCTTGGTCACCCGAGTTACCTGCCGGGCCGCGTAGACACCATCCGATTCGGGAAGATAAAGATAGAATGGACCTATACCACGGTGGTCCGCTTTCGAGGAAACGAAGTGGCTCCGACGCCGTGGACCTCCATCACAGAGGTCAATCTCAAAGACCCGAGGATAAGATGGTACCGTAAGGACAGAGGCAGGGAGCGGACCACGATGCATATCGATCAGCTCTGGCCCCGGACACCCGGAGACATGGAGGAAGAGACAGCAAAAGAGTAAAGCAACCACGCCAAAGGAACTTCGGGATCAGCCGGTATCCTTTGATCTTCTTCCAGGTCTTTCTCGTCTCCGGCACGAGCTTAAAGACCATGGTGAGGGTGGAGAGCCTGGCGCCGCAGCCTTTGGTCTTCTCCGTCCTCAGTCTCACTGTCGCAAAGGTTGATTCAATAGGATTGGTAGTCCTTATGGCTGCCTGCAGGAGACGTCGTGCGCCTTCCCGTGCGATCTTCTCCAACAGACTGCCTGTGCTCTCCTCTTCTGCTTGTTTTTTCTGTCAATGGGTTCATCATTCTTCATGGGCGTATCCTTCCTCCCCTGCTGATTACAGGGGCAAAGCGGATCGCCGTTTCCGGCATCACGTTGCTCCATGGTCCGTGGCCACTAATGTGGATGTAGTTCGCTATTTGCCTTCGCTTTACCATGGCGCTCGGGGATTTTCTTCAACGCGTCCCCGATTTCACTTGCCGCCCGCCTCAGTTCGTAATCCTTCTGCAGGTTCATCCAGATGTCCGGCCCGGTCCCGAACCATTTGCCGAGACGCAACGCTGTATCCCCGGAAATTCCACGCTTCCCGGCGATAATCTGGGTCAGCCGGTTTGTGGGCACGCCCAATTCCTTCGCGAGTTCGTTTGCGCTCATGCCGAGGGCCTGCAACTCGTCGGCCAAGTGTTCCCCAGGGTGTATAAGAATTCGTCCCATGGTGTCCTCCTAATGGTAATCTACTATTTCCACGTTAAGCGGTCCCGGCGAACCCTCAGGCCATTCAAAACAAATCCGCCACTGATCGTTGATCCGGATGCTGTACTGGCCTTTCCGGTCACCCTTAAGCCCTTCGAGCCGGTTCCCCGGCGTATTCAGCGCCATAAGCCGATCCGCCGCATGGAGTCGGTCGAGCCGCAGCATCGCTTGCCGCTCAAACCCCTGAAACGCCTTTACGTGCTCGCCTTCGAAGAACAGTGCCGTGCGCTTATCGCGAAAACCTATAATCATCTCTATTATTCTACCACCTTGTACGGTGTACGTCAATCGTACAAACGACACTTTCTCTCCGGATCATGGCGTTCCGTTGTCCTCATAACATTATGCCTTCATGCCTTATGCGATGCTGTGAGAGTTCGGTTTTGCGGGAGGCACGGCCCGGACACACTCATATTCCCTGTACGGATTCCCGTCACCCGGAACATATACGCACACCGTCAAATTTTCCGTGGCGGCGGACAGTTGGAAGAACGCATGGAACATACCGCAGAAGACATCGTCCATAAACGTGAAAGTAAAGGTAACCAGCGCGCCCAGCGGCATTTTGGACGCGACCCTCGACAGCTTCGAGGCTGAACCCGATTAGGAGCAAGAGAACCCCCGGGGTTCCATGTCGTGGCGAAAACCCCGGGGGTTCTCTTGCAGATCATTGGACATCCGTGCGCAAGGCCTCGCCCGTTACTTGCCTGTCCCCCGAAGGTTTACCGTAGCGAGGGGCTGCTTATGAGGGTCATTCGACACTATGTCGAGGCGGGCCTTCCTCGCCTTTTTACCTCCCGGCGTAAAGGTTATGAGGAGGGTGCACGGGCTCCCGGCGGGGATGACGGAGCAACTTCCCTCCACCGCGAAGTCCGACGCATCCGGCCCTCCCGGCGTGATCGATGCGACCGTGAGGTCGCTTACTCCTTTATTCCGTATCACGAGGGGCTTCGGGTCGGAAGCATCGCCGGTCCTCAGGGACCCGAAATTGAGACTGGCGGGCACGCTCATTCGGGGCTCCCCTGCGGTCCCTGAAAGAGACACGAGGAGCGTCTCTTTCCCGGGGTCGTTCGACCTTATGCTCATAAGGGCCGACTTCCGGCCATAGAGCGGTGTCGCTCCGGGAGAGGCGGTAAGACTCACCTTGACGGCGCATGTGGCCCCGGCCCCCACCGGCTGGGTGCAAAGGTTGAGGAAGGAGAACTCCGGGGCGTTAACGCCCGTAAGCTCGATGGCCTCCACCACCATGTCGGCGGCCCCTTCCTTCGCCGTGTTGCCGATTGTCACGGATTTCTCCGACGATTGTCCCACCTTTACGGGCCCGAAGCCGAGGGAGCCCGGGGTCACCTTAGCCTTCGGAGGCTGCGTGAACGCCGCGGTGACGGTTACATCGCCCGTCATGGTCACGGTGCACGTGTTCCCCGACACGGAGCCGCACCCTTGCCACCCGGCGAAGAACGCTCCCTTTGGCGCGGACGCGGTGATGGTCACTACCGAATCCTTCGGATATGAGCCCCAGCACGGCTCCTGGTCGCAGTCGAGGCCCTCCGCGGCGACCGTGCCTTTGGCCTTGAGGTTCCCCGTCCTGGCGACGGTGAGGAGAGGGGTAGCGCTTGACGAGGCCGCATAGGCGAGGGTCCAGTATCCGAACTCGGACCCTCCTCTATTCACGCTCTTTATCTGGGAATAGGCGATCCTGAAGAATCCGGCTTCCCCCCAGTCGGTGCCCCAACTGTTCTTGGCCGTAAAATACCCGCCATCATCGTTGTATCCCACAATCAACACCGCATGGAAGCCCGAGCAGTGCTTGCTCACCCGCGAATAGATGCCGCCTGTATAATAATACAGATCGTCGTATACATAAAGGGTGGTCGCAAGGGGGCCGTGGGTCACGAGGGCGGCCTTAAGGACGTCGAGTTTGGGCGACATGACCGTAACGTAACTCCAGCGCCGGATCTTGTATGAGGTATCCATCCAGTTGGGACATGCCCCGGAGCACTCACCGTCCGTCGCTGTATAGGGGTAGCATGATTCGAGGGGCAAACCGTTGCGGCGTATGAAGTCCGCCGCGTCCATGGTGTAGCCGGCGAAGCAATTACCTGTTTTGCTGCATGAGACGAGGACCTGCTCGGCCAGGTCGAGATCGACCCCCGGCGTGCCCCGGACGATGAGGGTCACTGATTCGGCGGTGGCGGTGGCGGCAAAGGCCCAGCAACTCCCGCACGCGCCCTGGTCCCGGACGGGGGTGATGTAGTTTCCGCCCCGGTCCCGCCAGTCCACGCTCGAAGGGAGGACGAGTCCCGCCGGGACGTCAAGGACCGGGATCCGGGCTTCCTCTTCCGCGGTGAGGGTGGGCCTGATGAGGCCGAGGCGCATGCGCCTCTCCTCGGGCGTAAGGCGCGTCATGGACGTTTCCCCCGCGGTCCAGGCTGCGCCCCTCGCCTCGATGGCGGCCCGGATTTCTCCAATCTCTTCCGCCGAGGAAAAGGAGAACAGGAAAATGCTCAACAGGACCGATCCCAGAATAGCGTATATCTTCATCGAATTATGCCCCCTTCGTTACCGGTCCCTGAAGTCCGCCATGGGCCGGGACCGCTACGGAATTATACAACGGAAAGAGATGATTGCTTCGAAAATAATCTCACCCTTGCGCGAAAATTGAAGAGGGGCACACCATTCTTCGTCGCATAATCCAGGCGGCTGTTGAGTTTCCGGCGGCAGCCCGTTGGAGGGTGTCCCCGGGGTTTTCAAAGGTGCGTTTTTGGGTTGACATATTTCGGGTTGAGTTTTATTGTTGTATACAGGGCCTTTGTGAAAATGGCTCAAATAAAACAACAAAAGGAGGGGAAAGGATAATGAAAAAGGCATTTCTGGTGGGATTGGTTGTTTTGTTTTGCGGCATGGGCCTTATAGGCATGGCATTTGCGCAGGGCGCCGACACCGCCCAGGTTGCGCAGGCTATTGCGAAGGGCAAAGCGGGTAATTTCAAAGGAGAAGTAGTGAAGACCGATCCCGCGGCCAAGACCATTACGGTCAAGATGGCCAAGGGCGGGGAAAAAGTGGGAGACACCACGTATGCAAGCTTCAATGGCGCGTTCAACGCCGCCCAGGATCTGAAACCGGGCGACAAGATCGCCGGTCACTGGTCGGAAGTCAAGGGAAAGATATATGTCACCTATATTGTGAAGTTGAACTGATACCGCAGGTTTGCGATGTGCCGCGAGGGGCGTCCGTGCTCACGGACGCCCCTCGTAACGTACAATGCGTCACAGACCCAGGGAAGTTATCTGATATTTAAAGGCAAAGCCTGCTTCCCGGGCCTTCTTTTCTATGGCGGCGCGTATGGTCTTATAGTCGAAGGTATAGCTGTAATGCTTCCCGAAGAGGCTCGACTGTTCCTCTATGACGCCTTCCCTTCCCCCGGCGCCGGTTTTGTAGGTTTCCTTCTTGAATCCGAAACCGGGACTGCTGTCGAAATCGCCCCCTCCGGACAGGCCCGAACCCGACTCCTTGAGCATCTCCGTGAAACGCACCTCCCCTTTGTCCTCGTCTATCCGGTATTTTGCCGTATAGACAAGCTTCCTCTTCGACAGGAAGGACTTTCGTTCCGCTACCACATATTCCACGGTGATCAATCCTTTCTTTTCCGAAAACTCCGCGGGGAGACTGGAGAAGACCCCTTTTATCTCTTCGTGCAGAGCCATGTGATCCCTCCTTTTATGGATTCCGCGCCTTATCTTCCACGTCCAGCGCCCGCCGGATCGCGGCGGCCAGTTCCTGCTTGGTAAGGGGTTTCATGAGGCATTCCCGGATGCCTGCTTTCCTTGCCATATCCGACGACACCGTTTCGCTGTGTCCGGTGCAAAGTATGATGGGCATACCGGGCCTGATTCTGAGGAGTTCCCTGGAGAGGTGTATCCCGGTCATGGACAGCATAGTCTGATCCGTAACGACAAGGTCGAAGCCGTAAGGATCGGAAGAAAAGGTTCTCAGGGCTTCGAGCCCGTCCGTAGTGGCGGTCACGTCATAGCCGAGCCTTTTGAGGACGGCCCGACTCCATTCCACGAGCATGGCTTCGTCATCGACAAAGAGAATCTTCTCCTTGCCGCCGGGAGCCTGGGTTGTGCCTGCGCCTTCGTTCTCAAGCCCCGTTTCCACCTTGGGGAGGAGTACCCGGAACGTGGAGCCCATCCCCGGCGCACTTTCCACGATGACGGCGCCCTGGAGGTCCTTCACGATCCCATAGACGACCGCGAGGCCCATGCCGGTGCCTTTGCCCACTTCCCGTGTAGTGAAGAAGGGCTCGAAGACCCGTTTCATCACCTCGGAATTCATACCCGTGCCTGTATCCTTCACAGCGAGCTGCAGGTATTCTCCGGGCAGCACATCCGGCCCCACCACGGGAGAGTCCGGTGCGAAGTCGACATCCGTAAGGCTCACCTCCAGCGTTCCCCCTTTGTCCTGCATGGCATGGGAGGCATTGGTGGCGAGGTTCATGAGTATCTGCTGCACCTCCACCGGGGAGGCGAGGACCGTATCCGCGGCTGCGGTAACATGGAGTGTGATCTCGATCGTGGCAGGAATGGAGGCCCGAAGAAGCTGGACCGTCTCTTCGATAAGCGGGGTGAGGGAGAGATGAATCCTCTCATGGCTGGTCTTCCTGCTGAAGGCGAGGATCTGCTTCACGAGGTCCCGCGCCCTCATGGCGGATTTGAGGACGTTCTGGAGGCTCCTGCCCAGCTCCGGGCGATCCGAAGCGTCTTCAATCGCCATCTCGGTGAAACCCAGGATGGCGGCGAGGATGTTGTTGAAGTCATGGGCGATGCCTCCCGCGAGGGTGCCGATGGCCTCCATCTTCTGGGACTGGCGGAGTTGCTCTTCCGTCCGCCGGCGTTCATCCATCTCACACTGAAGGGCAACGTAGGCCTGGTCAAGTTCGGCGGTGCGCTCCCTGACGCGAAGTTCAAGGGAATCGTAGGCCCTTTGAAGCGCCACCTGGTCCCGTGTATGTTCAATAATATCGGCAGCCTGACGGGCGAGCAGGTCGAGACGCCACAGGTCATGCTCGTCGGGCACGTGGGGAGAACTCCACTGGGTGGTGAGGATACCCAGTAGCTCACCTTTGCGGCTCATGAGCGGCGTGGATTGGACGGCTCTCACGCCCGCGTTGCGGAGGATCGGGAGTGACTGCGTTCCCGCGAAGAGGGGACTCGCCTCCACGTCCTCCACCACCACGCGCCTGCCGCGCCTCGTCGCCTCCCCGCATACGGAAGCCACATTCTCGGCGGAAGCAAAGAAATCGAGGAAGGGGCCTTCGTGACCGTGATGGGCAACGATGTCCAGGGCATCCTCTCGCGCCAGTTGCAGGGTGCCTTTTTCCGCCCCCGCAATAGCGACGGCCGCTTCCATGATCTCCTGCAGCACCGGTTCGAGCCGTCCTGTCTCAAGGACCGTGGTGCTCAGGGCGTGCATGAGGGTGAGGGTGTTCAGGTTCGACGCGAGACGGTTCTCGGCGCGCCTGCGTTCGGTGATGTCCTGTATCAGGGCCACGAAGTGATCGGCGAACCCATGGCCGTTACGGACACACTTCACGGAAATCGTGGTGTCGATGATCTCGCCGTCTTTCCGGACGAACCGCTTATCCATGGAATAGCCGTCGATCTCCCCCGCAAGTACCCTGTTGAAACAGGCCGTATCGGCGGCCAGATCATCGACATGGGTTATCTCCGCCCACGTCATCCGCAGGAGTTCCTCCTTTCCGTATCCCAGGATTTCACAGACCTTCTCATTGGCATCGATGAGCCCTTTGTCCGGGGACGCGATCGCCATACCCACGAGTCCGAGCTCGAAGTAGCTCCGGAGCTGCTCCTCGCTTGCCCGCAGGGCTTCCTCCGCTTTCTTGAGGGAGGTTATATCCGATCCGGCGGTGAGGGAGCCCCGGACCCGGCCGTCGGCGCTGAAGAGGGGCACCGCGCCTATGACGAGGGCTACCGTGCGTCCATCGGGGAAGGCGAGTTCCATCATTTCGGGCGGCACCGGTCTGCCCGCCGCCGCCGTCTGGGCGGGCAGCTCGTGGGGCGTCATCTCCTCGCCGTCCTTGATCATCCTGTAAGCGACGGCCCCTTCGCCGGGCGCTGCGGTGAGAGAGATGTTCGCTCCCCGGGGTGCTTTCATGATCTCATCGGCGTAGCGGTTTCCCGTGATCTTCAGACACTGCGGGTCGTGGGCGATCCAAATGGCCACGGGCGCCAACTCCAGCACGGTCCGGAGTTCCTCCGCAACCTGTTCCGCCTCTGCCCGGGCCCGCGCAAGAGCCTCCTCGCCATGCTTGCGGTCCGTGATATCCACCAGGACATGGACCGCGCCGCGAGGGTCGCCCTTCTCGTCGAGAAGGGGCGTGCCGTAGCCCAGCAGGTGGCGGGTCGTGTCATCATCGAAGACAAGGCTGAACTCGAAGTCCCGCACGTGCTCGCCCGAGGCGGCCCGCTGGGCGGGCAGTTCATCGAGCCTCAACTCGCGGCCGTCCTTCATCGCCCTGAAATGACGAGGTTTTTGCGCGGGGGGTGCCGACAGGGATACTTCGGCGCCGTGTTCCTGCCTCAGCAGTTCGTCCGACGCGCGGTTGCCCGTCATGTGGGTGCCTTCCCGGTCGTGGACGATGACGACGGGCGTGGGCACGGCTTCGAGCACGATGGCGAGTTCCTTCGCCCGTTCCCGTTCCCGGCGCTCGCTCTCGCGCAGCGCCTCCTCCGCCTCCTTGCGGGCTGATTCCGATTGCTCCAAATCCCGAATTCTTCGCCTTAACAGGGATATCTCTTCCATGAGTTCCGGATTCGTCTTAGGGGGGTTTTTCATGAGGCCTTCCTATGAGTGTGCGTTGGGCCGACAGAATAGTCCAACATAAGAAGATTATATGCAGATCGGCCCACATGTCAAGGCGATATCCCGGAAACCCGGGCCGGGGAGGGAAGGAAGCGTCCCGGCGGATGTCCCTAGTGTCACATCACACTTGTAATGTCGTATAGTATGATATAGAATCTCCTCAAGGGTTAAATTTCACCATGGGGAGGTCCGAATGATAAAATATAGGGTGGTGCTCGAAAAAGAAGAGCGAAAGGAACTTGAAGGCGTGGTGCAAAAAGGAAATCATAAAGCCCAAAAGGTGCTCAATGCGCTGGTTCTTCTCAATTGCGATCAGGGCCGGTTCCAGGACCACCCGATGAAGAACGAGGATATATCGGCAGTGTTGCGAATCAGCATGCGTAAGATAGATAGAGTAAAAAAGCGATTCGTGGAAGAAGGACTTGAGACTGCCCTTACCGGACACAAAGCAGAGCGAGTCTACGAGAAGAAGGCGGATGGCGATTTCGAGGCCCACCTCATTGCCTTGAGCTGTAGCGAACCACCAGAAGGTTTTGCGAGGTGGACCTTGCGTATGCTCGCGAACCGGGCCGTAGCGCTCAATTATATCGAGAATATCTCCTATGAAACCGTGCGTCGGGTTTTAAAAAAACGAAACAAAACCCTGGAAGCAGCAAGGATGGGTCATTCCACCGGAGGGCAATGCTGATTTCGTCGCCGCCATGGAGAACGTACTCGATGTATATAAACGCCCGTATGATAAAAGATTCCCGGTGGTCTGTATGGATGAAACCCCAAGACAACTGATCAAAGAAACGCGTACCCCGATTCCCCGCGCTCCGGGACGGCTCGAGCGTCACGACTACGAATACGAGCGATGTGGCGTCTGTACCGTATTTATGGCCAACGAACCATTGGCGGGCACGCGCCTGACCAAGGTATCGGAAAGGAGAACGAAGCGCGACTGGGCGGAGTTCATCCGGGAACTTTCAGGACGGTATGGAAAGGCCAAAAGGATCACCCTTGTCATGGATAACCTGAACACCCATAAACCAGGCTCTCTTTATGAAGCCTTTTCTCCCGAAGAGGCAAAACGCATCTGGGACCGTTTTGAATTCGTCTATACTCCCAAACATGGAAGCTGGCTCAATATGGCGGAGATTGAGCTTAACGTGCTCATTCATCAATGCCTGAGTCGCCGGATCGACACTCTCGCCGAGGTCCACTCCGCCGTGTCTGCCTGGCAGGCCCATCGCGACAATCTCAACGCAAAGGTGAACTGGCAATTTACTACTAAGGATGCGCGGGTGAAACTTAGGCGACTTTATCCGACATTAGATGAGTGACGTGACACTAGTACCGCTTTCTTTTCTTTTCCTCGTACATCGATATGTCCGCCCGGGCCAGAAGCTCATCCAGGGTCGAGGGGGTTGCGGGGTCATAGTGTGCTATGCCTGCGCTCAGGGAGAGGGTATATCTTCTTCCCCCGGGCGCGTTGTAATGATCGAGGGTATCTTGCAGACGGGCCTTGAGTGCTTCTCTGGTTTCATCGGTCGTGTCAATGGCAAGGATGGCGAATTCATCTCCTCCCATGCGGCCGATGATATCCGATTCCCTGAATACCTCTTTGAGGATGGTTGCAAGGTCCACAAGGGCCTTGTCCCCTTCCTGGTGGCCCAGGGTGTCATTGATCTGCTTCATTCTGTCCAGGTCGACAAAGAAGAGGAGCATCCCCTTCTTTGTTCTTTCCGTTATCCTGAACTGCTGCTGGGCCAGGGTAAAAAAGCCTCTCCTGTTATACAGGCCTGTGAGTTCATCCGTAAGGGACGCGGCGTGAATCTTTTCTTCCAGCTTCTTTCGCTCCGAAATGTCGCGGGTGACACTGATCATATGGGGCACGCCCTGGAGGCTGATAATTCTCGCAGAGAGCAAACCGCTGAAGAGGGTGCCGTCCTTCTTCCCAAACTCGGATTCGTAGTTTTCGACGAATCCTTTCTCGCGAAGCTGGTTGACCATTTGCCTGCGGTCTTCGGGATCTTTCCAGACGCGAATGTCCTGGATCGATCTCCCCACTGTTTCATCACGGGTAAAACCGGAAAGGACCCGGAATCCTTCATTGGCATATACGATATGGCCATCGCTTAAACGGGTAATGACCGCCGCGTCGGGATTGGTGTTGAAGACCATCTCCATCTCCTCCTTGGCTTCCGTTGTCGCGGCGTTCAATCGCTGGTTGATCATGACAATGAGAACGAAGGTCCACAGAATGCTGCAAACCAGGGCGTCCATGTAGGTCGCCACATTCACTAATGTCGGGACGAAGAGCTTTGCATGGATGGGCTCTTTGTAGAGCATCAGGACGCGGAAGACAAAGAACCCGCCGTGGGCGAGGAAGATGGCACCGGTAAGATTCGCCGATGCAATCACTGCGGGCGGCCTGTAGAAGAACAGGGCATGGGCGGTCAAGAATGAAACGGTCGCAAGGGTAGCGCCTATAATGATTCCCCGCGTCACAATGTCGTCATGGACCAGGATAAAATAGAGAAAACTTGCAAGGAAAGCGGTGAAGACCAGGGCGACGGACCACAGGCGCTCCTTCCTGTCAAAGAAGCGCATGATGCCGATGTAGAGAAAGATTACCCCCAGGATGATCATGGAGTTCTGACAGATTATGGCGATCAGCCTGATTGAGGGAATCTCACGGAGAAGCAGGCAGGTAAACCCGATCACTTCGCAAGCGCTCCACATCAACCACCACCCGATTCCTCGATAGTGCGTGTTGGTGACGTATTGGTAGGAGAATACCGCTACCTGGATGAAGTGGGTGATGCCCAGTACCAGGATCAGGGTGCGGATATCAAACTGCATGACGCTCCTTCCCTGTTGCTGCTTCAGGACCGGCGGGCAAACTTGAATCGGAATCTTTCACGGGCTGACCAGTGCTCCGGATATGGTATGATTTTGACTACTTGGCAAAGCCAATCATACCATATCAAGGCTGTCATGTCACAGGATAATCGTATGAAGGCCTCTCCGACGCGGGCGCGCAAGGGGCCATCAGTCACTTTCCTGCAAAGAGGAAGCCGATCCCTCCTGCCCGATTATCCCCCTGTGCCTGTCCGGGGAAGGCTACGCGTTTGTGAGGTCAAAGCCGATCTTCAGCCGTATCCGGTGCCATTCCTCGTCCATGAGCAGAAAGAAACCGAAGTTGCGGTACTCATATGCGGCGGGGTCGGCGTGCGGATCATAGGGGAGCGCCACGTTTACCGCATACATGAGCTGCCCCAGATAGAGCCCTTCCGCGATCTTCACGACTTCATCGATGCAGTACCGGTCGGGTATAATGGTTTTCAGGTTCGGCCACCGGTAATTGAGCTGGTAAACCGTCTTCTCCCCGCACGCGGGGTTGATGGAGGGGGCCTGATGGGCGATGAAGAAGAAATTCTTCATGTCATAGCCGTTCTTGAGGATTTCCTCCTGTGACACGGGCTCGTTCCAGACCTGGGCGATGCCCGTGATATTCCCGACAAACCGTTCCTTGAAGGTCCTCAGTGATTGCGTGTTGGACCCCCACCGCGTCGGCGCATGGCCCGACTCGTACCCGTCCGTTATCTCTTCGATCCGTTCCTTCGAGACGGCCTCGAAGGATTTGCCCGTCCATGTGCTGAATTTCATAGCCAACCCTGTCCACGCAAGGTTGAGAGTATTGACGTCAAAGAGCTTGAAGACCCCTTCGGAATGCCAGGAGACGAGGGCGCCGCGATAGTAACCCGCCATGTCCTCCACTCCTGTGCCCCTCACGAAGATCTCCTGCATTTGCCGGAACAAAGGCGAGTCGTTGTCGTGGCTGCCCTGGAGCCTGTCGGAATAATCTTTGAGCAGATGCATTATGGTAGGTTTGTCTTTCATGTCGGCAAGGATCGTCCCATAGAGGGCGTCGTCCCTCGGCGCCGGGTCCCCGTCCCCGGAAAGGAACGTGGAAAACCTGGGCAGCTTCATCAGGTCCTCCGCGGAAGGGGTCACCATGCCGGGGGCGTTCTCCGGTATCTGCAAGAAAGGAAAGAGCCTTCTCGCTTCGCGGTTCCACCTCTCGTCAAAGAGCAGAAAATAACCGAAATTCCGGTACCGGTACCCGGCGACGGGAGACTCCGGGTCGTATTGGTCAAGGAGCCTGTCGGTGGCATACATGAGCTGTCCCAGGTAAAGCCCTTCCCCTATCTGCGTAAGCTCGTCTATGAGCCAGGACATGGGTGGGAGATTATTGAGGTTTTTCCAACGGTAGTTGAGCTGGAACACCCTTTTTGCAGGGTCCGGGCCCACGGAATTCCCCTGCCTGGCGATAAAGTTGCACCCCTCCTTGTCGTGGCCGAATTTCAACCGTTCTTCGGGGGATGGGATTTCCAGGCGCATCAATATGTTGAGAACAGGGAAAGAGGCGTTGTTGGCAACCTTCAGGGGAATCTTGTTGAAATGGTTGATGCCGAGAAAGGCCTCTTCTTCCGCGTCCGCCGGACCGGGTACAATCGCATTGAGCACGCCGGGGGACAGGGGCGAAAAGCTTTTTCCGGCCCAGGGGCTCTGGCCTTCAAAGCCGGAGTCCCACAGTATTTCCAGAACGTTCCCGATGGAAGACAGGGGCGGCTCCTGGTCGCCGGTCCTGAAGCACAGGGGCACGCCGTAAAAATGGCCCTCCAGGCGGTCCGGGGTCATACCGGACTCGAAGAGCTTTGCCATTTTTTTAAAGGGCGGGGCATCGTTGTCGGGGTTGCCCCGTAACTCCTCCATGTATCCGGCGAACAATTCGAGGATGGAGCCCTTGCCCTGGAGGTCCTCGTCAATCGCTTTGAGCCCGGCGTCGTCAAGGCTGCAATCGGGCCGGAACGTCCATGAAGTCAACAGGCCGCGGCTCCTGTCCATCGATTTTGTTCCCATTCTCTCCTCCCGGATATGAATATTGGTGTTTTCTCTAATTAAGCGCCTTGAGAAACCGGCGCGGATCATTGTTAACCGGTACCATGGAAAGGCGCCTGTCGGCAATGACCTGTGTCACCTTCATGTCCCGAATGCCCCTCCGGGCGCTCCTGTATGGAAGAGGAAAAGGCACCTCCGCAACGGGGCCTGCTATATCCCGATCGCCCATTCCTTTCCCCGCTTCCTCGCACCGTTTTTCATTGCATCGAGAAACCGGGAGCGCATCCTGTCGCTCAGGAGGGCCCTCTTGACCGGCGGGAGTCCGAGAAAAGCGCCCACGAAGGCACGCATGAACTTCTGGTCCATCCTGTTCGGGTCGTCGAACAACTGATTCTGGAGCGTTCCCGTTTCGAGGCTTCCGAGTATGATCCGCTCGAAGGTGGTCTCCGGATGGATGACCCTTTGTGCGCGTTTTGTAAGGGTGCACGCCCCCTTGGGGCATTTGAGGGCGCATACCCCGCAGCCGAGGCACATGGTGTGATCGACCAGGGCAATCTGCGTTTTTTCCTTTCCCCCCCGTTCCCTTCCGGCCATGGTAATGGCGTCAACCGGGCACGCCTCGGCGCATTTTCCGCAGCCCGTGCAGGTTTCACCAATGACCTCCGCAATGAAGTTCGAGGTTACGAGACAGCCGGAATAGCCGTACCTGTTCACCGCAAGGAGGACGTTGCAGCAGCACTTGCAGCAATGACACACGAATTTCACGTTCTTCCGCACGTTATCCGCGGTCAATACCAACCCCATGCCCTTCGACCGCGCAAAGTTGTCCTCCATTTCAGAACGGGAAACTTCCCGCGCCAGATTATGCCTGATCAGCATATCCGCTGCATAGCCGAACTGGGAACACGTCTCCAGGGGGACATGGCACTGCTTCTCCCCCAGGTGCGCCTTTTCGTGACGGCAACTGCACAGGCCGATGGCGAACCTGTCCGACCCGGCGATAAGAGACGACGCCTTCTCGTAATCCATTATCTCCACGTATTCGGCGGGCCTTACAGTCCCTTCGTGGGGAAGGGCCCGCATGATGGGGAACCGCATCTCTTCTCCCCAGTTGGCCGCCCGGAACGAATCGTCCATGTATTCATGAAGGAGCTTTGCCCATTCCCGGGTGTTCAGGTCCGGTCCCATCCTCATCATGGTAAACTCAAAGATGCCGACTACCATGGGGGAAGGCGCGTAGTGGTATGTCTCCTGCAACCACAGGTCGAGGACCAGCCCTTTGGCGGTCAAGCCATCGAGGATGGGGCGGAGCGCCTTCGACTCGTAACCCGTCACCTTCGCGAGCCGCTCCAGGGTGGAGAGTCCGTAGGGCATCTTGACGACCACCTCCGCCTCCTCGGCGGAATAAAGCTCCTTGAGAAGGGCGTGGAGCTTCCCGTTCCAGGGCGTCCTGCTCCCCAGTCCGTCGATCTTCCTCCCGAGCCTTCTGAAGATGTCTTTTCCCACGAGATGACCCAAGGTGAACCTCCCTTTCCGCTTAGCTTGTACACACCGAAAGAAAATGTCAATAAGTTTTGACGGCAGCCCTGCAATGTCCGGAGATGGCTGTTCGCACACGAAACCCGGCGCGCCCGTGACGGACGGCATTCTGTATACAAGGACAAAGGGCACGCCGGGCTCTTCTTTTTCATTGCCTTGTCTTCCTAAAAGTGAGAGAATGGAACCACTTTCTTATTTAATATCGGGAGGAGTGTTACGTGGACGCGCAGGGAATAGACGCTGATTTTTGTTTTTCCATGCTGGAAAAGGCCCCCTATGGAGTGATGGCGATTGACCGCGAGGGAAACTTCGCATATCTGAACCGGGAATTTACGAACATCACCGGTTATGCCCTTACCGACGTCCCCACGGGAAAGGACTGGTTCAACGCGGCCTATCCCGACCCCGAATACCGCGCAAAGGTGATCGAGTGCTGGAAAGGCGATGTGGACGAGGTAGGCGTGGACCGGGAATTCCGCATAGTTTGCAAAGACGGGAGCACGAAATATATCGATTTCCGGTCCTTTCTCCTGGAAGGCGAGAGGGCGGTGGCCATCCTGTCCGACATCACGGAGAAGAAGGCGGCGGAAGAGGCGCTCAAGGAGAGCGAGAAGAAGTTCCGGGCCTTTTTCGAGGATTCGCGGGATGCGATCTTCATGACCAATCTGGAAGGGAGGTTTCTCGATGTAAACAAGGCGTACCTAGACCTCTTCGGCTACACGAGGGAGGAGCTGGCGGACATCACCTCGGGGAACACCTATTTCAACCCCTCGGAGCGCAACAGATTCCGGGCCAAGATCGAAGAGGCGGGCTCCCTCACCGATTTCGAGGTCATGTTGCGGAAGAAGGACGGCACCGTAATGACGTGCCTCATGACCGTGGCGGTAACACGCGGACAGAATGGGAGCGTGACGGGGTATCAGGGGAGTATTCGCGACATATCGGCTCAGAGGCGGATGGAAGATGCCATCAGACAATCGGAAACCATGTACAGGAGCATCTTCGAAACAACGGGTTCGGCTACCATCATCATCGAAGACAATTTCATCATCTCCATGGCGAACAGGGAATTCGAGACCCTGTCGGGGTTCAGGAAGGAGGAGATAGAGGGGAGAAAGAGCTTCGCCGAATTCGTGGACAGGAAGGATACGGAGAAACTGAATGAATACCGTGAGATCCGGAGGATGACGGAAGACGCGGCGCCGAGGAGCTACGATCTCCGGTTTGTCGATCGGCTCATGAACGTGAAAAACGTGTACATGACCGTGGCCATGATCCCGGGTACGAGACGAAGCGTGGGGTCCCTTCTCGATATTACCGAACAGAAACACTATCAGGAAAGTCTTTCAAAGTCCTATAAGACGATGCGGGACATTATCAAACACGCCCCCATAGGCATTTTTATCGCAAACAAGTGGGGCGAGGTCGAATTTGTAAACCCCGAGATGCTCCAGATATCGGGGGATACGAGGGAGCAGTTCCTTAGCCTCAGCCTCTTCAGGCTCCTCGCGTACCAGAGGATAGGGCTCGTGGAGATGATGAAGCGGGGCCTGGAGGGAGAATTCTTCCGCCTCGACGGGGTTGAATACACCTCACACTTCGGAAAGAGAACGACTATCAGGAATTTCATCGGTACGCCCTTCGACGAGGGGGGAGAGAGGAAGCTGCTCATGTTCGTGGAAGACATTACGAAGCAGAAATTCAACGAGTTGCAGTTGGCTCACCTGGCCACCCATGACATGCTGACGGGCCTGCCGAACCGGGTGCTCTTCCTCGACCGGCTCAAGGTCGCCCTTGCAAACGCGCAACGCTTCAGCCAGACCTTCGCGGTGATGCTCTTCGACCTCGACAAATTCAAGGATGTCAATGACGAGCTGGGTCACAAGATGGGGGACCAGTTGCTCGCGCTGGTGGGGGAGCGCGTTATCGGCGTTCTCCGTCAGTCCGATTCCCTGGCCCGCATGGGCGGCGACGAGTTCCTCGTGCTCCTTACGAACATGGTCCATCCGGGTGACGCGGACATCGTAGCGAGAAAGATACTCGATGTGCTCCGGGAGCCTTTCAGTATCGAAAACCATCTGCTCCACATTACCACGAGCATCGGCGTCGCCATTTATCCCGAAGACGGCGTGGACGGGGATACCCTCATCAAACGCGCCGACATCGCCATGTACGACGCCAAGCAGAGCGGGAGAAACGCCTACAGGCGATTCAGGTAACCCCCTTCGCCCTCGCGGGCAGGGCTATGGCTTCCCGTAAAGGTGCGCGAGCTGTTTCCGCGAGGCCGCCACGTGGGCTTTCGCCGCCTCCTGGAACTTGTACCAGTTTGATTCGAAGAAACCTTCTTTTGCCCAGTATTTGTCGAAGATATCCAGCTCCAGGTCCCTTTTTTCCAGGGCGTCATGGCGCCATTTTTTCTCGTCGTACTCCGGGATATGGCGGACGATCTTTTCGTACGCGGCGATCCGCTCCTTCTGATCGGAGTCGGGAAGGGGGCCGGGAAGGCCGCCCGCGTTCATTGCATAGCCCAGTTGTCCCTTCAGTTCTTCCCATTCGGCGGCGATGGACTGCTCTCCCTTCTCCGGCCGCCTGTGTTTCGAGAAGGCCATGAATATCCGTTCCGCCGCCCGGAGGAACCGGTCGTTGTTGTCAACCCTTTCGTTTGTCTCGACAAGGCGGTTGTCCGTCCACCGATGATCGACCTTATCCGGGTTGGTATGGGCGTCCGCGTGGCCGATGTTGGGGGTGAATTTACCCATCAGGTCGGGGGTGGCATTGAAGTCGTGCTCGAGGCCGAGAAAATTCTGGTGCGCCCACGTGTCGGCATAGACGTGAGCGGCAATACCGATGCGGAAGAGGTTGCCGCTCTCAAGGGCATCACGGAATACGATCTTCACATTCCCGCTGTCGGGGGTCGTGTTGAAGGGGTGTGTTCTGCCGTCTGTTCTCTCTGCCGTAGGGCTCGCGGGATCACCGGGAAAGAAATGAAAGTACGGGTATATCCTCTGCTGCTTCCACGACGGTTTTGTGATGTCCATGGTCTGGGACACCTTCGAAAGGTACCCTTCATCGCTGTCCTTGAAATTGACGTAATACTGGCAGGAATTGTCGTCCGTGTGCTGGCACGCGTAGGCGATGACGGCGGACTCGTCCTTGGCGAAGCCGGCCTTCTCCGCGAGGACGTAAGTGATGTAGTAGTGAAATTCGATATCCATGTTCCCCTCCCTTGTTCGATTCAACTCCTCAGGACCGGGCCCGGAAAAACGTCCCGGCAAAGGTCCTCCTCGATCTGTCCTCCGTCTTTCCGTTCCACCGGATGCTTTTCAGCGCCGCCGGCACGTCCTTTCCCAGGGTAAGCCTCTTTGCGATCCCGCCTGAATTATAGGGCAGTAACTCATATCGTGACGCGCCGTTTCTTCTGAGAAATTCCGCGATTCGTCGCAGATTTTCCGTGGTTGCCGTTATGCCCGGAACAAGGGGTATCCGCGGAATGACGGGTATCCCGCCGCTGCCTGACAGCTCGACAAAGTTGTCCATGATCCGCCGGTTGCTCCTTCCCGTCCATGTCTCGTGTTTCCGGGGTTCAAGTATCTTGATGTCATAGTATATGAGGTCCACATGGGGCAACAGCTTTTCCCTGAATTCGCGGAAATCGAAGATCCCTGCGGTCTGGAGGGCCACGTGTATCCCCTTCTCCTTAAGCTGTTTCGCCACCTCCGCCGCAAAGTCCATGGAGAGGGTCGGTTCTCCGCCCGAAAGGGTCACGCCGCCCCCGGAGGTCTCGTAGAAGACGCGATCCTTCAGAAGTATCTCCACAAGGCCGGCGGAGGTGTAGGCTATACCCACGACCTTCAGGGCCGTGGCCGGGCAGGCCTCGGCGCATGCGCCGCACCCGTCGCAAAGGTCCCTTGCGATCCTCTCGCCGGAGTCCATCCGGATCGCCCCCCGGCTGCAGGCCCTCCCGCATTCTCCGCATCCTATGCAGAGTCCGGCGCGAAAGGATATTTCCCTGCCGGGGTCCATGGACTCGGGGTTGTGGCACCATGCGCACGAAAGGGGACAGCCCTTAAAGAATACGGTGCTCCTGATGCCGGGACCGTCGTCGAGAGCGAAATGACGGATACCGCATACCAGTGGAACCTTCTCCCCCACAATCAGACTTTTCCCGCAGCCATGAGCTGGAGGCGTTTCGCCATATATGCGAACTTATAGAGATAGTTCAGGTTCCCCACCAGGGTCACGTCCTGCCTGAGCATGGCGCCCAGGATGTCGGGCTTCGGCGAGAGGATGAAATTCATGAGAGCCTTTCCGTTCCTGAAGGTCACGGCTATGTCCGGCCGGTCTATCTTACCCTCCTCGACTGTCATGACGCCATTGTCGAATATGGCCGAAACAGTAATCGAATCATCGCTGCTCCTGAAGAGGTACCGTCCGCTGAAACCCTCGATGTTCCGCCTGAAGCCGTTCGGGTTGAGGATGAATACGAGCTTCATCAACTTGAGGAGGATCTCCAGGAATTGCTCGGACGACTCGGATTCGATGGACCCGAGAAGCCGCTCCATGGCGCTCTTGATTCCCGGGTTGTGAACCAATAGGGAATCGACCATTTTATTGCCCATGTGTACCTCCTTGGCGGACCGTCATTTTGCGGCCTCCCGAATCCCCGCTCATTTCCCGGGCTCCGTGTAAGGGACCGCTTTTCCTTCCCTGAGGTCGTATTCGGTGCGGGTAATAATCTCCTCTTTCATGGCGTCGTTGAGGTCTTTGAAATAGGCCGAGTACCCTGAGACCCTCACGAGAAGGTCCGGGTACTTCTCAGGGTTGTTTTTCGCGTCGAGAAGCAGGTCGTAGGACATGATGTTGAACTGGATGTGCATGCCCCCGCTTCTGAAGTAGGCCTCTATGGCCTGGGCGAATTTCACCATGTCCTCGTCGTCCTTCACTGAGGAGAATTTCAGATTGAGCGCTTCCCCCATAGGGATGCACAGGCTGTCAAGCTCCCCCACCGCTCTCAGGCACTGGGCGAGGTCGGACGCGGCCTGGGACACGGGCGTAATGCCGCCGGCGAAGACCTTGTTCGCCTTCCTCCCGTTGGGAAGGGCGCCGGAAAGCTTCCCCTGCCCCGCGTGGTTCGTCATGCTCCAGTACGCGGGCTTGTATTTCCCTCCCCGGTAGTTCGTATGGGACTGATAGAGCTTATAGAGAAACCGGACAAGGTTCCGGGCGTTTTTTCTCGCAATGGGATCATCCGTGCCGTACTTGGGCGTCTTGCGCGTAAGGTATGCGTGGAGCTTCTCGTATCCTTGAAAATCCGCGCGGAGGGCCTGGAGCAGTTCCGCGAAGGAACACTTCTTGTCCACGAAGACCGCCTTTTCTATGGCGTTCAGGGAATCCACCGTGTCGGCGAACCCGATGTGGGTCGCCCCCGACGAATTATAGAGGGCCCCGCCGAAGATGAGATCCTCTCCCTTATCCATGGGACCTTCGAAAAATGAGGAGAGGAGAGGGGTCGGGAGCAGTTCCTGGTGGGCGCGGCCGAAGTATTCGTTCAGTTCTATCGCGTTTCCGATGAGCCAGCGGAGCTGGGCCTTCAGGGCCTCCCAGAACTCCTCGAAGCTCCGGAACGCGGAGGGGTCCCCGGTCTCTATGGTCATGAGGTCATCCCCCGTTATGGGCCTGCGGCCGTTATAGAGGGTAACCTCAAGGGCCGAAACGAGATTGAACATGATCGAGCTCGACGCGTCGTAGCTTCTGCCGGGAACCCCCGGTTCGACACACCCGATGATGGCGTAATCGCGGGCATGCTCCGTTTTTACGCCCTGGTTCTCAAGGGTCCTGATATCGGCGACGTCATTGTGGAAAGCGGGGACGGCCTTTGTGGCCACCACTACCTCGGCCACCCTGTTTCTGTACTCTGCGCTGTTCTTTTCATAGTTGTACCGGGCGTTGAGGCTCGGGTCTCTCATCCTCAGGAGTTCGGTCACCTTGAGCATAAGGTACGTGAGATCATTGACGCAATCCTCGCCGTCACCATCGACGCCCCCCACCGTGACGGCGGGGACCGTCCCGGCGCCCCCGAAGAGCTCCTCGGCGGTCTCGGGCACGAGGTTCGTGTTGTCGTTGAGCTTGAGCCACAGGCAGGAGAGTATCTCCATCGCCTCCCGCACGGTAAGGGCCCCCCGGTCCGTATCGGCCCGGTAGTATGGATAGAGTATCTGGTCAAGCCTCCCGGGGCTCATGGCCATGTTGATGTTCTCCCCATGGATTGCGACCTGAACGATCCAGAGGCTGTTCACCGCCTCCCGGAAGGTGCTCGCAGGCTTGGCAGGGACCTTTTTCAATATTTCCGACATGGTCCGGAAGTTTTCCTTTCGAAAGGGGTCCGTGGCCGACCCGGCCAGCTCGGCCGCCTTGTCGCTCAGGTTATGCGCGTAGGCAATAATGCCTTGCATGGCGATCTGGACGGCCTGGTAAAAATCGGCCTTCCGCCGCCGCTCATCCGACAGGCTGCCTTCCGCCCGGATCGCGGCCTCCCTGGAAGCTGCATCGACGATAACGTATTCCAGACCCTTGCCGAGGGCTACCGTGTAATCGGGTATGGTATGGGAAATGGCGCCCGCCTTGCTTGCGATGAAAAAGACCAGTTTCTCCAGGAGGTTCATGCACCGCGGGTTGTAGTGCTTCTTCCTCGTGTATTCCAGAATGTTCCGGTCCATCCAGTAGGGGAAGATATCGAAATTGAGCTCCTCCCCGTCGGCGGCCGAAAGGACGAGAGGGTTCTTCTCCCTCGTACTGATGGTGTCCAGTTCCGGCCATATAGTCATACCCGTCAGTTCGGGGTAGACCGGGGCCCCGAAGGGTTTTGAGGTCGTGGTCCCCGCGAGAAGGTTGTCGTCGAAAAAGAGAGGTTCCTTGTGGGCGAGGAAGAAATTGACCGCCCTCGCGTAACGGACCTCCATGGGTTCGCCGTCGGCGGACATATCTTTCAGGTAGCGCGTAACATACCGCGCCCTTTCGATGCACACCTCAGGCCTCAGGGCCATCTGATTGTTTCTGAGTTTTTCCACAAGACCGAGGGCGGGCAGGGTATATTCCTGAAGCCGGATATCTTTGAGACCTATGGTTGCCATCTATGCCTCCGTTCTAAGTCATCCGGGGTAGTGCTGAAGGATAAGAGTATCCCCGGAAATGTGGTTCGACGCGGTTTTATCAGAGTCGGATCAAACTGCCGACAGGAAAGCCCCTCATTGTCGTGGTCACCGCTTCTCCATTTTCCTGCAATCGCGACGGTCTGTCAAGTGATATTGGACACCCTCCCCATGACACGACCCGGGTGGACCGGGGGCGCCCGCGCCCTTTATCCGCCTGTGTCCCGCCTCCAATGCCGCCGGGCCCGGAGCGCCTTCAGGATCAGCGCCGTGCCTATTCCCCACGCACCGTTGATCACGAAAGCCGTGACGAGCAACCGGGCGTGCCAACCGCCGCCCATGGGCAGACCCTTCGCGGGGAACACGACCACGAGGGCCACCGCGGAAGGCAGGACCGCCCCGAAGAGGAACGCCGCGACCCAGTAGCCTGCTCCCCGGGGAAAGCGGGTCATGAGCGATACATAGGCCATGCCCCACACGCCTCCCCAGAAGGCGAGGGAGAATACTGCAGGCACTCCGAAGGGATGAGTGGCCGTGAGCGGGAAAGGCCTGAAAGGCGCGAAACCCGCGCCCCAAAGGGCAGCCAGCGCCAGTTGGTGGAAGATCAGGGTGGCGAAGAACCCCGCGATAAAACCCCGGGTTAACTCCGCGCCGCGGCCCGTGTGTTCCGTGTCTTCGGTCATATGTCCTCCCGTGGGAACATGGTGTAAAAGCCTCTATGATGAAGCGTAATGGCGGAGGCGGGCTATTGCAAGGGTCAGGGCGGGGGCGGTGGCCCGGACAAAGGCCTCCCGGGACAGGGCGAACATTTTGTATTGAATTAGGGACTTCATTGTGAGAATACTATTAAAACGAATTCCCGCCGGAAATGCGGGGAAGGTGACGCAAAAGTGAGTAACGACTTTGCGGGGCAAGGGAGGGCCAGAGCATGTCTTCGGGGGCAAAAACTAAGGCGGGAGTGGGGTTTTGCGACAGCAGCGACGCGCTCTTCGCAGGCACCCATGCGGCGCGGGAGGCCCTTCGATCAGGGGCCGTGACGCGGCCTGATTTCGTCTACGCCTTCTGTCACGGAAAACTGGACCACGAGGGGTTTTACGCAGGAGTGAGGCAGGTCGTCGGCCGGGACGCGCCCATCGTGGGCGGCTCCGCGGTGGGTGTGGTGACCAATGACCGGCTTTGCTACGAGGGATTCCCTTCAGGGGTCGCCGTCATCGAGAGCGACCGGATCCTTCACCGGGTCGCCGCTGCGGGGGACCTGGATAAGGGGGAGGAAGCATCGGGACTCAGTCTCGCCCGATCCCTTGCCGCAGGCCCGGGCGACCGGATGGCCCTTCTTTTTTTCGACTGGGTCCGGAGCGCCGCTACAGGCGACACGCCCCCGGTCCTCAATGCCTCGGCCCCTTTTCTTGCCGGTGTGGCGCAGGGGATGGACCCCGGAGTGCCGGTGGTCGGGGCAGGGCTCGTGGGGACCTACCAGATCGACAGGGGAAAACAGTTCTGCGGTTCCTACGTGGGTTCCCAGCAGGCGGTAGGCGTTGCCCTTTCGGGTGACTGCGCCGTTTACTCCAGAATCATGCACGGCTGTAGCCCCCTGGACGGGATTTACCGTACCATCACGAGGATGGAGGGCTCCTTTATCTATGAACTCGACGGCAGGCCGATCGTCGGCATCATGGACGACCTCTTCGGCAACAAGGAGTGGCGGTCCCGAAAGCCCGTCAATTACCTCACCCTGGGTGTCAATTACGGCGACAGGTACGGCGAACCCCGGGAGGCCAATTATGTGAACCGTCTCATGATCGGCGTGCTCCCTGATTCGAGCGGGGTGAGCCTGTTTGAGCCGGACTTTCATGAGGGCGTGGAGATTCAGTTCATGCTCCGGGACACGAAAAAGATGGTGGAGTCGGCGAGGGCCAACTCGCGGGAATTGATGGAGATCATAAGGGAAAGAGGGCAGAGGCCCGTCTTTGCCCTCTATATAGACTGCGCGGGCAGGACCATGGAATATTCGAGCTCCACCGAAGAGGAATCGGCTGAAGTGCAGCGCGTGTGCAACCGGTACGGCGTCCCCCTTCTGGGGTTCTATACAGGCGTCGAGATAGCCCCTCTGCTCGGCAGGAGCAGGGGACTCGACTGGACGGGGGTGCTCGCGGTGGTGGCAGAGGATATGTAATATGGGTGATCCGGCCATGGAACAGCAGGAGAAGATCGCCCTGCTGGAGAGGCTTCTCGAAGAGGAACGGTCCAAAAGTGCGTATTACAGGGCCATGTCGGAAGAGAGGGGAAAAACGGCCTTCCGCGAGATCGCCGACCTGTCGGAGGCCCTCCAGAAGTACAGGCAGACCGAAAGGGCCCTGAGGGAATCGGAGGAGCGCTACCGCGTGGCCATCGAGGATTGCCACGATGGTGTGGCCATCATCAGGGACGGCCTCCATGTCTATGTAAACCGGCGGCTCGTGGAGATGTTCGGGTATGAGGGCGCCGAAGACATTATCGGGAGTCCGTCCACGATCCTGGTCCATCCCGACGACAAGGACAAGGTTTTCAACTATATCGTGATGCGCCTGAGAGGTGAGGCCACGCCTTCGCGGTACGAGTTCAAAGGCGTCCGGCGGGACAACGCCGCGGTGTATGTCGAAGCGGCGGTGACCACCATAACGTACAAGGACGACATCGCGGTCCTTGTGTACCTCCGGGATATCGCGGACAGGAGGAGGCTGGAGGAGGAACTCCTGAAGGCGAGCAAGCTGGAGTCCCTGGGCACCCTCGCGGGCGGCATCGCCCATGATTTCAACAACATCATGACTGCCATCATGGGTAACATCTCCCTGGCGAAGATGAGCACCAAACCTGACAACCCGTCATACAGGCGCCTCGTGGGGGCCGAGCAGGCGGTGCACAGGGCGAAGGACCTGACCCAGCAGTTGCTTACCTTCTCAAAAGGCGGTACTCCCATAAAGAAGACCACGGGCATTACCCATATCCTTGAAGATTCCACCAACTTCACCCTTACGGGCTCGAATGTGCGGTGCTTCTTTTCCCTTCCCCGCGACCTTTGGAATGCAGACGTGGACGAGGGGCAGATGAGCCAGGTAGTCCAGAACCTGGTGATCAACGCGAAAGAGGCCATGCCCATGGGAGGCACTATCGAAGTAAAGGCCGAAAATGTGACCATAGAGGATGAAGAAGGGTTCGCCGCCCTTGTCCCCGGGAGGGGCGCGTACCTGAAGGTATCCATAAAGGACCATGGGATCGGGATACCGGAGGAATATATCGACAAGATCTTCGATCCTTTCTTCACGACCAAGAACAGGGGGAGCGGGCTGGGGCTTGCGACCTCCTATTCCATAATCAGGAAGCACGGGGGGTTCATCCAGGCAAAATCCCATCTCGGCATAGGGACCACCTTCACCGTCTACCTTCCGGCCACGCGAAAGAAGGTCTTTGTCGCGGGAGGGGACAAGCCGGGGGTGACCTCGGGTAAAGGAAAGATCCTCCTCATGGACGACGAGGAGATCGTGCGCGACACCATAGGCGAAATGCTTTCATACCTGGGCTACCGGACGGAATTTGCGAAAGACGGCGTGGAGGCCATCGACCTCTACGTGCATGCCCGGAAGAACAACGACCCCTTTGACATGGTGATCCTCGACCTGACCGTCCCGGGGGGCATGGGAGGGCAGGAGGCCATGGAGGAATTCCTTGTGTTGGACCCTCACATCAAGGCCATAGTGTCGAGCGGATACGCGAATAATCGGATCATGTCCGAGTTCGGGCGCTATGGTTTTGTCGATGTCATTTCAAAACCTTACAAACTCGAAGAATTGAGCGAAACGGTTTCGAGGGTTATGGAAAAAATATCCCGGTAAAATTTCTGCTTGACATAGTTGGAAGCCATATATAGTATACATGTCAGGTAACATCACTAAATATAGGGGGCATTGATGGAGACTACTGACTTAAACCTTTTTGTCCGGACGTCGGAAGAGTCCATTTCGGATTGGGATAGAACCAAGATAGTGGACGCCCTCATCAGGGAGACACTGATCGACCACGACACTGCGAACGAAATAAGTAAAGATGTGGAGCGGATGGTCAGAAAATCGGGCATAAAGGTGGTAACTGCGCCCCTCATCAGGGAAATCGTGAACGCCAAGCTCATTGAGAAAGGGCTTGAAGCCCCACGTAAGATGCATACAAGGCTCGGTATGCCGGTATATGACGTGGACAACCTCATCCTCCATCCCAACAAGGAGAATGCAAACGTGCCCCACGGTCCCGAGGCGACCAACCTGACCCTTGCGGAGAGGATAAAGAAGGAGTACGCCCTTCTTTCCGTGTTTTCTCCGGATGTGGCGGATGCCCACATGAACGGGGACATCCACCTCCACGACCTCGGCTTCATCGACAGGCCCTATTGCAGCGGCCAGTCCCTGGAGTATATCAAGAAGTTCGGACTCGACCTTCCCCATTCGCTCTCCATGGCGAAGCCGGCGAAACAGCCTGAAGTGCTTCTTGCCCACCTCATCAAGTTCGCCGCCGCCCTGCAGAGCAACTTCGCGGGTGCCATAGGATGGGATGCGGTCAACATATTTTTCGCCCCCTACATCGAGGGGATGGCCGACGAAGACGTGAAACAGCTTGCCCAGATGCTCATATTCGAGTTTTCCCAGCAGGCGGTTGCGAGGGGCGGTCAGGCGATATTCTCCGATATCAATATCTACTGGGAAGTACCCAAACACTTCGTGGATGTCCCGGCCATCGGCCCCGGCGGCAAGTTCACCGGCAAGACCTACGGTGAGTACGAGAAAGAGGGGCAGAGATTTGCGTGGAAGCTCTTCGAGGTTTTCAAGGAAGGCGACGGCGCGGGAAGGCCTTTTTTCTTCCCCAAACCGATCGTGCATATTACGGAGAAGTTTTTCCGCACGCCGGACCACATGGATTTTCTCTACCACATCTGTGATGTGGCAGCGGACAAGGGGAACACCTATTACGTATTCGACAGGGGCGACACGGCCAAGATATCGGAGTGCTGCCGCCTGAGTTTCAAGCTTGAGGAACATGACCTTCTCGATGCAAAGGAACCGTGGAGGATGCGGTATTGCGCCCTCCAGAACGTGTCGGTGAACCTTCCGAGAATTGCGTACCTGGCGCAGAATGACGATACCAAGCTGTTCAATCTCCTCACGGAGCGGTTCGTCCTTGCTGTCCGGGCCCACAAGGAAAAGAGGGTCTTCCTGGAAAGGCTCCTCTCTCTCGGCGAAGACGGCCCCCTTTCCCTGCTCACCATGAACAGGGACGGCGCGCCTTACCTCAGGTTCAACCTCGCCTCACACCTCATCGGCATGGTGGGCCTCAACGAGATGGTCCAGGTCCACACGGGCGAGGAACTTCATGAGTCCAAGAAAGCCCTGAAATTCGGGCTCAAGGTAATAGCCCACATGAACCTCCTCGCCGATAAGATGAAAAGGCAGGAAGGCATGAGGATCCTCCTCGAACAGACCCCGGCGGAGAGCACGAGCTACAGGTTTGCGCGGCTCGACCTCAGGTACTTTTCTCCTGCCTCGGGAAGGGTGGTAAAAGGCGATATCGCGACAGGCGAGGTTTACTACACCAACTCCACCCATGTAAACGTGAAGGTCCCCATGAACCCCATAGAGAGGGTCACGAGCGAAGGCATATTCCATCCCCTCATAGAGGCAGGGTCTATTTCCCACGTGTGGCTGGGCGAATCACAGCCGTCGAAGGAGGCCATAGCCGACTTTGTCATAAAGACTTTTAAATTTACCACCAATGATCAGATCGCTTTCTCCCCGGAGTTTACTACATGCAACAAATGCCACAGGACGGGAAGGGGCCTTCAGGACACATGCTCCTACTGCGGTTCCACCGATGTTGACGGCATAACGAGGATTACAGGGTATTTTACGAAGGTGTCGAGTTGGAACAAAGGGAAGCTCGGCGAGTTGAAGGACAGGCACCGGAATGTCGAGTTCTTCTCAGGCGACGTGGCAGCAGTAAACGAGTAGGGAAGCAGTTCATAATTTACTCAAGAGAGGAGGATTACACGATATGAGCGTAGTGAAGATATTTTATAAAGACGATTGCCCCATGTGTCCTATGGCGAAGCAGCTTGGAGAAACCCTCAAGGAAAAGAATATCGGTGTTGTCTCATATAATACGGGAACCGCGGAAGGGCTGGCGGAGGCCACATATTACCGCGTCATGGCCCTCCCCACCGTGGTGGTGGAGGACGAAATGGAGAACGAAATCGGCGAGTGGAGAGGGAAAGTGCCGAAGCTGGAGGAGGTTTTGAACACGTTCCATGGTTGATGCCCCTCCCATCAAAGGTTTCATCGAAACCAGTTTCATTGACTGGAAAGGGAAGCTCTCGTCGGTGATTTTTACCGGGGGGTGCAATTTCAGGTGCCCCTACTGTCATAACAGCGGTCTTGTCCTGGACCCGGGGCAGTTCCCGGACGTACCCATGGACCACCTGTTCCTCACCCTGAAGAAGTACAGGAACTGGGTGGACAGGATCGTGATCACCGGTGGAGAACCCACCATCCATAGCGGGCTTCTTCCTTTCGTGCGCCGGCTGAAGGACGCGGGCATGGAGATCAAGCTCGATACCAACGGCTCGAACCCGTCTGCGGTGAGAGATATCGTAAAGGAGGGGCTCGTCGATTACATCGCCATGGACATGAAGGGCCCCGTGGGAGAGTACAGGAGATGGTGCGGCGTGGAAGTGAGCGCCGCCGACATAGAGGAAAGCATCGATTTCATCCTGGAGGGGAACGTGGACTACGAGTTCAGGATGACGGTGGTCCCCTTCCTTCACAGGGAGGAAGACGTGTATCGCGCGGCGGAAAGGGTGAGGGCCGCGAAGAGGTTTTTCATCCAGGAGTTCAAGCCCACCGGGACGCTTAATCCCGCGTTCTCCCAGATAAAGCCGTTTTCCCCGGGCAAGACTGCCCGGATAAAGGAAAATGTCGCCCAAATCCTGCGGTCGGCAGGCCCCGCACCGGAGCTTGAGAACTCAAAAGGGTAGGCAAGAGGCGTTGCCCCGGAGGCCGAAGGGCCTATTTTCTGCCGATCTGCTCGTGGAGTTGAGCGATCTCGGTCCCCTGTTCCTTGATAATGGCTTTGACCACATCCCCGATGGAGACGAGACCCACCAGCTTACCCTTGTCAAAGACCGGCAGGTGCCTGAAACGTTTTTCCGTCATGAGTGAAATGCATTCATCGACCGTTGTGGAGGGGAATACGACGTAGAGGTCCTTTACCATGATGTCCCCGGGGAAGGTTTCCTTTGAGGACCGCCCTTTGAGTATTACCTTCCGCGCGTAATCCCGTTCCGATATGATCCCTGCCACGCCGCCTTCTTCGTCCAGGACGACCACCGCTCCTATGCCCTTTTCATGCATCAACCGGAGTGCGTCGTACATGGAGGTATCATATGAAACGGCCCAGACCTCGTTCCCTTTGAGCTGCAAGATTTCGCCTACCGTGGTCTTCATAGCTGCCTCCTCGGGTGGGACTATATATAAACAGTATAGCAGATAATATCCCCTGCGAGGCCGGGGCGTGGATGGGGCGGAGGATGGGCATCCGTTTCTGGGGTGAGGGCGGGGAAAGGCCTATTCGAGAAAGCTCTCCAGCCTTTTTCTCCGTGAGGGGTGTTTCAGTTTTCTCAAGGCCTTGGCTTCTATCTGCCTGATCCTTTCCCTTGTGAGGCCGAAGACTTCTCCCACCTCCTCCAGGGTGTAGTCCGTTTTTTCTCCTATGCCGAGCCTCATCCTGATGACCTTCTCTTCCCTCGGGGTGAGGGTCGAGAGGACCTTGTAAATCTCTTCCTTGAGGGAGATGCCCACCAGTTCGGTAAAGGGGGAGGGTGACTTCGGGTCCGCGATGAAATCGCCCAGTTTCGACTCATCGTCGCCTATAGGCGTTTCAATGGAGATAGGTTCGTTGGAGACCTTCATGATCTTCCGCACCTTTTCGAGGGGCAATCCCGCCTTCGAGGATATTTCCTCGAGGTTGGGCTCTCTCCCCAGTTCCTGGAAGAGGGAGATGGTGACCTTGGTAATCTTGTTCATGGTTTCGAGGACGTGGACGGGCACCCTGATGGTACGGGCGTAGTCCGCAATGGCCCTGGTGATGGCTTGGCGTATCCACCACGTGGAATAGGTGGAAAATTTGTAGCCCTTCTGGTAATCGTACTTTTCCGCCGCCTTCATGAGGCCCATGTTTCCTTCCTGGATCAGGTCGAGGAAGGACAATCCCCTGTTCAGGTACTTCTTCGCGATATTGATGACGAGCCTGAGGTTTGCCTGGATAAGGCGGTTTTTCACCACTTTCAGGCTGTTTTCTATCTCGCTTATCTCTGCGAAGGTCTTTCGCACGGAGTTTCCCTCACGTTCGTCCATAAACTTGAGCTGCTTGGCAGTCTTCCGGACGATCTCCTCGAGGACTTTCTTGTTGAGGCTGAGGTTGGCGAGGGATTCCTCTATCTTGGTGTCAATGGCTTTTACCTTCTTCTCCGACTGCCTCTTTGCCAGTTCGTCCATCCCCGGCAGAAGGGAGAAGAGCTCTTCTTTCTTATCGAATTGAGACTTTATGGTACTTATGAGAAAGAGGGTCCTTTTCTTGTATTTCTCCTCATCCTTTTTCGTGTAGTTCATCTCGTCGATATTCTTGATTACATCGACAATCGCCACGGTCTCTTTCTTGAGGAGGGAGGACAGTTCCTGGAGTTCGCGGATAGCCTGGGGGAGGCCGAAGAGGAGGTTCCTTATCTTCCTCTCACCTTCCTCTATCTTCTTCGCTATGAGGTATTCTTCCTCGGACGTGAGGAGAGAAACGCGACCGATGTCCTTCAGATAAGCCCAGATGATGTTATCCGTTCTCTCGGAGGGGAACCGCTCGATCTCGCCCCATTCCGGAGTCTCCTCGGGGGTTTCTATCTTTTCCTTTATGGTTTCGACTATGTCGATATTCGATTCCGTAAGATAGTCGAATATGTCTTCAATGTCTTCAGGTGAAAAGATGTTCTGAGGAAGGTAATCATTTATTTCATCAGGAGTAAGGTAGCCCTTCTCCATGCCCATATCTACAAGATGTTTAATTTCAGTATAATTTTTTATACTCATTCTTTCATCTCCAAAATATAGAAATGCCCTCTGTAACTCGCAGTGAGAGCAGGACTCATAATTATGTTATCCTAAATCTTGAGTGATTGTAATACCTTCCTTTTGCCGCGTCAATAGCCCTCAGCCGCTTTCTTGAAGATTTTCCTGCGGTCGGTGAAGAAAAAACCATATATATTATAGTTTAACCAGACTTGACGTACAAAGTCAACACCCCACCCCGGTCCCGTTTCCGCCATCAAAGCAGGATTCGCGGGTTTGGTTGGTAACTCCCCGAAATGGAATACAGTTGACTCGCGTGAGAATAACATATATAAACAATCAAAGCCATAAAAAAGGAGGGAGCCTATGTTCAAAAAGATACTTTACCCCGTAGATTTTTCCGATTATGCGGAAGAGATTCTCGATTACGCCGTGGCGATCGCGACCCGGTTCGAAGCCGAACTCCACCTGATCCACGTAATCCCGAACCTCAACTACTTCACCCCCTACGAATCCTTCCTTACCCCTGAGAACATGGTGGCCATTGAGCGTAACATCGAAGGCGAGGTGGAGAGGGACTTCGACAAACTGACGAAGAAGCTCGCCATGCCCGTGGTAAAGGTGGTGAAAACCGGGGTTACCTTTGTGGAGATAATCGACTATATCAAAGAAGCGGGCATTGACCTTGTGGTCATGGGAACCCACGGAAGAAGCGGCATCGAGCACATTCTTATAGGAAGCGTCGCTGAAAAAGTCGTGCGAAAGGCCCCTTGCCCCGTACTCACCGTAAGGCCGAAAAGCCACAAGTTTTCCATGCCCTGAGCGATAATCACCGGGAACCCGGGGAGGGAGGGATTATATCCCTACTCCCTTTTCCCGCGCCTCTTCACATATATCGTTGAGGGTGACCGAATTGAAATAATCCATAAGCCTCTTTGAGGCTTCACCCCACACATCCGAAAATACGCACTTTCCATACCGGTCGCACGCCTTCTTGGCGGTTCGCCTGTCTCCTGAACAGAACACGAGCTGAATACTCTTCCCGTCCACTGCCCTTATGACGTCCCCCACAGTGATCTCTTCAGGCCTTCTCGTGAGGTAGTATCCTCCTGTGGGTCCGCGTATGCTCCGTATGATCCCCGCCTTCTTCAGTTTCTGGAATATCTGTTCGATATACCTGGGCGACAGGCCCTGCCTTTCCGAGATGCACCTCACCTGGGCCGGGCTTCCTGCCGAGTTATACGCGATATCACAAAGCGACCTTAGCCCGTACTGAATTTGCGTGGAAATCTTCACATTACGCCTCTTCACTAAGAATTTTGCTTACCCACGCGTCCCTGAAACAATTTAGGGCAGCGACCAAGAAAAAGACCAATTACGCTTAATCGTTCGCCGGGGACCCATGGCGGCGCCCTTGTTCCGGCAACCTGCCTTTACCCCTGTCATGTTTTTACCGATGATGCCGGTGTAATACCACCTGTCCCAATGCCCCTTATCGGCCTTCCGGTGAAAGGGCTTTAGATCCAGACCCTGACAACCCCCGGCCTTCCGCGCCTTGCCGATGCCGTCACTATGACTGATCAGATTTATAACATAAATTGTCAAGTTCAAAAACAATTTTTTTTAAAAAGCCCACCCGATCGCGGCCATGGCCTGCCGGAAACGGCATTTTAATTTCCGGGATGACGAGTTCTATTGAAAAACGACCCACATATATATTAACATGAGGTGGTATTGTATGAAACTGTTTTTCACCATCTTTTTTCTCATTCTCGCCACCGTGGCTTCGGGGGCCGACCTCATTATCGGGGGCGAAACCAGGTATACGGTCCAGAAGGGCGACCGGTTTGAAATCATCGGGGCCAGGCTCGGCGTTTTCTGGAAAAACATTGCAAAAGAGAACGGACTCGATCCCCTGGGGCCCGTCACTCCGGGGCAGGAGATCCGGGTCACTACCAGGAAGATCGTCCCGAAGGTGGTGGATGACGGCATTGTGATCAACATAGCGGACAGGACCCTTTACCTTTTCAAGAAGGGGAAACTGACCTCCTATCCCGTGGGCGTGGGCCAGCCCTCGGAAACGGACTTCGGCGACTGGCGGACGCCCACGGGAAGGTTCACCATTGTGGCCAAGAAGAAGAACCCCACCTGGTACGTTCCCGACTCCATCCAGATGGAGATGGCGGCCAAGGGGAAGACCGTGGAAGAAACGGTCGCTCCGGGTCCCAAGAACCCCCTCGGAAGGTATGCCCTCATCACCTCCATACCGGGGGTGCTGATCCACGAAACCATATGGCCGGCGAGCGTATACCGCTTTCAGAGCCACGGGTGTGTGAGGATGCTTCCCGAGAGCATGGAAAAACTGTTCCCGGAAGTGGAGCGGGGCACCAAAGGGGAGATCATCTACGAGCCGGTCAAGGTCGCGGTGGCGGAAAACGGGGCGGTATACCTGGAAGTCCGCACGGACACGTATAAGAGGGTCGCTTCCATGAAAGACCACGCGTGGAAGGTGATAGAGGAGCGGAAGCTTGGCGGCAAGGTCGACCGGGTCAGGGTCGAACAGGTCATCAAGGAGAAGTCGGGAATTGCGGAAAACGTCACGGCCCGACCGAAAGAGGCGGAGGTAGCCAAAGAGAAGGTGTTTTTTCAGAAATTCTTCGATTTTTTCAAGCCGGGGTCGGCCAAGAAGGGTAAGACCCCCCGTCCTCAGGGGACGGCTTTTCTGGGCGGTTGGGCCCAGAATGGGGCATCAAGGGTAAATCTTCGTATCTCATCCGTGTGACCCGGTTTGACGATTTTCACATAAAGCTCCGGAAATCCTTCCCGGGGCAGGAAGGCGACCCACGTCGCCAGGGTGCACACCTTTTTTGAATCACCGCATGCCTGCCGGATGCTGTCGTTCCCCGTGCCCGATTTATCCTCCGTAAGAAGTATGAACTGTTCGAAGCCGAGAGGCAGGCGGGAGCCGGCCAGGAGGCCGTTGATGCGATCGAGCCTCTTCCTGCTGCCCGGGGTGGGTCGCTCGTTCGACCCCGAGAATTTCCTGTCCAGATAGTGGTTGGTGTGGGTAAGAATTCCGTCCGCAGTACTTCTCAACGAAATCTTCCCTCCCGGCGCCACCTCGACGACGGCGATCTTCGCCGTGTCGGCGAGGATGTAAAAGGCGGGGTGACTGGCCGCGAACATGGCTTCTTCGTGAAGGACCCCGTCCACCGAGGAAAAGGTCGTGAGGATCCTGTCGGTGAGGTCCTCCGTGGCGACGTTCCGTTTCTCGTCGGGGAGGCTCGTGGCCGAGGCGTTCACCACGGTGAGACCCTTTTCGTTGATTCCCGATACCACGTATCCGTCGGCCTCCGGATCGAAAAGGCCGAGAAAGCGAAAGCCCTTCTCCGGGGCGACAAACCTGAGTTCGGTGACGAGATTCTTCGAGTTATCACGGTTCTTGGCGATGAGGACGCCCCTGTCGCCCACCATCGAGCCTTTTGCCGTGAAAAGGGTGCAGGCCCCGGAAGGCGGGGGGCATATAGCAAAGAGGAAGAACAGGATGCCGGCCCATAAGGTTGCCATCAGGCTCCGAGGGAATGAAATATTCTCTAAAGCGGCCATGGGACGCTCAGTTGTTGCCCGGTGTGGAGGGGAAGCCCTTTTTCGATACCTCGAGCCATTCGAGCATGTGGGAGAGCATCTCGATCTGGGCGTCTTCGAGGATGGAGTCGAACCTCTCCTTCGCGGCCCCGATGAGCATGGCATTGGCCGTGTCGGTGGTGTCGCTTGAAACGAGGATGACGGGAAGGTTCATGCAGCAGGCGTAGCCGGCCTCGAAGGCGGTGCCCGTGTCGTTGTCGTCCGTCAGGGCCATGAGGGCGTCGCAGTCTTCGAGCAGGTCGAGGCAGGACTTCTTTATGGCCTTGCTCATGGTGAGCTTGGTCTCCATGTCGCCCTCCACGTTGGGGGAATAAAGGAAGGGGTCCACGATGGTGATGTTCCTCCCGTGTTCGAGTCGGGCCAGGCTGCCCGTCAGTTTCTGAAGAAATTCTCTCTTCACGCGTTCCTGCTCACTGGTAAAGCATGGATGTGCAAAATACACGAGCATACGACCCTCCAACAGTAGTATGGGACATTATAACCCATTTCCGCGAACTTGTCGCCGGTCGGCGTGAAGGTCGGCGTGAAGGTCGGGATTGTGCTTGTGAGTCTTGCGTACACTTGGACGGATCGCCGCACGGAACGAAAACGCTATATAGGCCGCTCTGCAAAGGGAGGCGTGCTCTGGCGTATGAATATACGCCGACGCCCAGCCTCCCTTCACAGCCCAACCTATCTAGTGTACTGTCTCACTAATAGCTTTCCAATTACCCTTGGCTATGCTATCATAGTGCATGTGGAATCCAGCCAGTACGCTAGACATGACGGAAGAGCAGAGAAAGACATTGGAAACATGGGTCAAAGCAAAGAAGACTCCCCAAAGGGTGGTTCTACGCTCCCGCATCTGCCTGCTCGCGGCAGAAGGGATGTCCCATAACGCCATAGCGAAGAGGCTCAATACCTCCCGCCCTACGGTGATATTGTGGGTAGGCCGCTTCAGAGAACAGGGCCCCTCCGGTTTGTCGGAGGACGCACCCCATGGGCCGAGTTCAAGGCGCCTTAACCCGGAGATAGTGCGCACCATCGTGGAAGCCACGCTCCATACAACTCCCAAAGATGCTACTCAGTGGTCCACCCGCACCATGGCAAAGGAGAAGGGCGTGAGCCATGCCACCGTGCAGCGCATCTGGGATGCCCATGGACTACAGCCCCATCGGGTAGAAACTTTCAAGCTGTCCAGAGACAAGAAGTTCGTGGAGAAACTGACCGATGTGGTGGGCGTCTATCTCAATCCTCCCGACAAAGCGGTGGTACTCTGTGTGGATGAGAAAAGCCAGGTGCAGGCCCTGGACCGGACCCAGCCGGGATTACCGATGAAGAAGGGGCGCTGCGGCACGATGACCCACGACTACAAAAGGAACGGCACTACCTGTCTTTTTGCCGCCCTCAATGTTCTGGAAGGAAAAGTCATAGGCTCCTGCTATCCCCGCCACAGAAATACCGAATTTCTTAAGTTCCTGCGTACCATAGACCGTCAGGTGCCAAAGGGCCTCGATGTCCATATGATTCTCGACAACTACGGAACTCATACCCACCCCAATGTGAAAGCATGGCTCGAAAAACACCCCCGTTTCGTTCCCCACTTTACACCCACAAGCTCGTCGTGGCTTAACCTGGTGGAGCGCTGGTTCGGGGAGATCACACGAAAGAGAATTCGTCGCGGCATCTTCAAAAGCGTTCAGGAACTGGTGACCGCCATCGAAGAATATATTCGCTGCAACAACGAAGACCCCAAACCCTTCGTATGGACCAGGAAGGCCGAGGAGATACTTGAAAAAGTGAATCGCTGTAAAGGCGTTACTGAGACACTACACTAGCGTCTCCGCCCCGTGCGACGATCCACTCGACCCGGCAGCAATTAATCAAAAGAGCTAATGATGCCGGGAGATTTGCCCCAGGGGAGAGGCAGGCCTACCGGCGTAGGAACAGAGTGTACAAAGGCCCGGCCCAAAAATAGAACGCCCCGGGCGCAGGGGAGTACCTCCCCCCCAACAGGCAGGCTGATATCCCCGCTCCAAAGATATGGAAAGGCATATATAGATTACCCCGCCGCAGGCAGCGGGGCACGAAACCCCGGGGACACCACCATGGGGCCCGCGGCTTGGGTGCAACCCTTCGCTGATCCAACTGGTCGTTATTTCCGGCATCGATTGATTAAAATAAATAAGATGTGCCGGGTGGAGTAGGTGGGGGCATGGAGGGGAAGTTTCAGATGGGCTGCTCTGTGAAGGGGTGTGGCCTGGAGCCGTACTTAATGTACGGAGGAAGGCTCGCCCCTTTGCAGAGGGGTCCATATGGAGCTTTCCCTTTATGCCCCCACCTATCCACTAAAACAGCCTTGCACGCCCCACGCAGCAATACCAGGTGCTCGCGCTGCCCGGGGAATATCGGGGGGGGGATAGGCAATGTACAATCTCTTGTGTCAAGAAAGAAGATGGGGTACCATTCGATCTTTGCCGTTTGCACCGCCAAGCACATAGACAAGGAGGAGGTACCCCGAATGAATCAGCATGTAATGGTAAACAATCTATCACAGGCAATGAAAATGGTAAAGGAAATGGATGGTTTTTCAGAAGAGCGGTGGACCGATGACTACCGGGAGGTCGGACGCAACGCCATAGGGAATTTCCTCCGGGACCGTATGAAGGAGTCCATAAGCGATTATCTTGGTCGTGTACCCGAAGGAGCAGACAGAAGGAACGGAAGTTACCCCAGGCACGTGCTGACCGAGATAGGAGATATAGCCCTCTCTATACCCCGGACGCGGACCTATAACCCGATTCACGTGATTGAAGCCTATGCGAGGAGAAGCAAGGAAGTAGACCGGCTCATCCTCTCCTGCTTCTTGTTGGGTCTCTCCACCAGGAAGGTAGGAGCAACGCTCCTTACCATTCTCGGGGAGAAGGTGAGCCCCGGTACGGTGAGCAGGGTGGTAAAGACACTCGACGCGGATGTGGCCGCATTCCACAGGAGACATCTCTCCAATATCTACAAGGCGCTCATCTTGGATGGGGTGGTCCTCTCCAGGAAGACCGGCATGGGGGCCGCAAAGAGACCTGTCCTCGTAGTCCTGGGCATACGCGAGGACGGCAGGAAAGAGGTCATCGACTTCCGCCTTGCCTCCTCCGAGAGCAGCGCAGAATGGGATGTCTTCCTTCGTGATCTCTCTGCAAGAGGGCTCACCGGGAAGAATGTGGAGGTAGTCTCGGTAGACGGGGGAAAGGGACTCCTTTCCGTTCTCCGTCATTATTATACCTCCATCCCCATCCAGCGCTGCTGGGCTCATAAGATACGTAACATCACCGATAAGGTAAAGAGGAAGGATCAGGACGCGGTAAGGGAAGGACTACGAGATATCTATAATGCCGCCCATATCCGTGAGGCGAGGAAATATGCGGGGCTATGGAAAGAGAAATGGAAAGACACGTACCCTGATGCGGTGACGTGCCTCTTTGCCGATATTGATGATCTCTTTACCTGTTTCATGTTTAAGGACCTTGCCTTCCGGAAGAGCATACGCACTACCAACCTCATAGAAAGGAGATTCAAAGAGGTGAAGAGGAGGACGAGACCTATGGGGGTGTTCAGTGATAAAACGAGCATGGACAGGATTCTCTATGCCATCTTCATGTATGAGAACAGATCGAAGGGGACGTCCCCCATTTTCTCGCTGACACATAAGTCTTGACATTGCCGGGGGGATATCGGGTTTGACACGGGAGGGGAATTACGGGTAATTTGTTGTACGAAGGTGTTCAGGGAGAGAGAATGAGCGAGAGACTTGTCAATGTAGGTGACTGGATACGGCAGTGGAGCGCGATCAGGCCGAATGCCACGGCGATCATCGCGAATGACGTACCGTGTTCCTACCGGGAACTGGACCGCCGAATCAACAAGCTGTGCCATGCCCTTATCGGGCTCGGGATTTCAAAGGGCGACCGGGTGGCGGTGTTGCTTCACAACTGCCGGGAATACATCGAGATATTCTTCTCCCTTGCCAAACTGGGGGCAATCATGGTTCCCATGAACTGGCGACTCGCCGCGCCGGAGATACGCTTCATTCTCCGCGACAGCGGCACCAAAGTGGTGATCTTTGAGGGAGAATTCACGGAGGCCGTGAACTCGGTGCGGTCAGGGGAAGCCATCGAATGCTGCATTCACCTCTCTCCCCACGGTGGGGAAGACGCGGCGCCCTCGTGGGCCAACGGCTACGAGTCCCTCCTTGCGCCCATGAGCGACCATGAGCCGGAACCGGAAGAGCGGGCCGGGGACACCGACCCTCACATCATCATGTATACTTCCGGGACTACCGGGGTGCCCAAGGGCGCGGTCCTGTCCCACAGGAAGACCTTCTTCAACGTGCTCAATTCCGACATGTTCTTCGACCTCACCACCAGGGACCGGATGATCGTGACGCGGCCCATGTTCCATTCGGGAGGACTGATCGTCGATTCCGCGCCTGTCCTCTACAAAGGAGGGACCATCATCGTGAAACGGCGGTTCCGGCCCATCGAGATCCTGGAGACGGCCCAAAGATACCAGGTCACGCTCATGGAACTCCCCGCCACGGTCTATCAATTTATCCTCAACGAGTGCAATCTCGACGAATACGACCTGAGTTCGGTCCGCTGCTGCTTCACGGGCGGCGAACGGGTCCCGGTTCACCTGCTCCGGTCTCTCGCCGACAAGGGCCTCGTAGTCTCCCAGATTTACGGATTGACCGAGGCCTCCACGATCTTCTGGCTGCCGAGCGAAGAGGCCCGGGAGAAGATAGGCTCCGTGGGCCATCCTATCTTTCACGGCAGGGTGAAGATCGTGGACGAGGAAGGCGTGCCCGTGAAGCCGGGCGAGAGCGGCGAGGTGGTGGTCAAGGGCCCCATCGTCATGAGCGGTTACTGGCAGCGACAGGACCTGACGGACGAGGTCGTCAAAGACGGATGGCTCCATACAGGGGACATTGCGCGCATGGACGAGGACGGGTTCGTCTACATCATGGACAGGAAGAAGGACATGTACATAAGCGGCGGGGAAAACGTCTATCCTGCGGAGATCGAAAAGCTTCTCCTCGCCCATCCGAAAGTGATGGACGCCGCGGTGGTGGGTGTGGCGGACGAGAAGTGGGGGGAAGTCGGAAAGGCCTTCGTCGTGTTGAGAGACAATGAGGAGGCAAGGGCCGAGGAGATCCTCGCATTTCTCAAGGACAAACTTGCCAGGTATAAGATGCCCAAATATGTGGAATTCACCGACGCCCTCCCCAGGACCGCATCGGAGAAGATACGAAAGTACCTGTTGAAGAACGGGGCTGACGGCGTGGTTTCTACTTAGAGAGCAGGCGATCGAGAAAAGCCGCGCCCTTCCGGTAGTCGTCGATATTGGCGACGCCCGCGAGATACCGGCCTGACTGGCGTATAACCAATCCTTTGTAAAGGGGGTCCCTGGCCGTCAGGGTGACCGTGCGCGCGGTCCTTGTTACCCCGGGCTCCACCTCTGACTTGGCGAGATACGCCGTATACTGCTCGAGGGTCCGGACTGCGGCGTTGGCGGACGGATCGAGGATGAGAAAGACCTTCACCTTCTTGCCGTCGATAGTCCCCTCCGCAGTCAGCCCCTTCTTGAAAAACTCATAACCCAGGACGCTCACGGCAACATACTTTTCCGTGCGGGGGGTGATTCCGGGGGCCCCGAGAACCTCCGTTTCCCGAGGACGGGTAGGCGGCCCCGGCAGCTTTGCGGCAATGGCCCTGGCGCAGGCAACGAGGGAGCGTGCTTCGGGCTCTCCTTCTCCCGACGAGGATACCTGTACGAAATAACGGTCCTGATAGAACATAAGCTGGGAACCGGTGGAGAAACCCTCCGCCCCTATGAGGACAGGTTCCGCATCGGGGTCCCTGTAATTCGAATATATGCCGAAGGCGTCGAGGAGAGAGCCCATCCGGTAGATATCGACGGCGATGGCGGTCTTCGGACTGCCTGCCCTCGCGTAGACTGCGGAGGCAAGGGCGGCGAAACCGTAAGGGAGGTAAAGCTCCGCTTCCCCGTTGATGTGCTGGTAGAGATTTTCCGGAGTAAAGGTCTCCGGTTTGCCTTGCATGACCCACGTGACACCGAATCCGGGCAACGGCAGAAGACGGGCTATGGACGCGTCGGGACTTGTCCCGGAGGGTCCGGCGGCCGACAGGGGGAGGGAAAAGGCGACAAGGGCAGCCGCGAGAAGGGCGCCCATAAGAAACATCTCCGTGAAAACAGCCGATTTCGGTCTCATTCTCACCTCTTTCAGACGAATAAAGTCCTGGCCCGTTCCATCTTCGAGGGAATGTCGAGGCCGTTGACGCATTGGGCCACGCATTCGTCGCAGTTGAGACAGGCGGATGCCGACGCGGCGTTCCCGACCTCTTCGTAGGTTGCGCGGGCAAGCTCCATGCTCCCGTAGCTTTCGAGGTACATAAGGGAACGGTTGACGGTGCTGATGGCCACCTTCCTGGGGCAGGTGGGTTCGCAGGTCGCGCAGAGGCGGCAGTAAACACCGCCTACGGCCCGGGCATAGCGTTCGAGAATCCGAGCGTCGGCGGCGGTGAACTTCATGCCCATGACGGACATGTCTTCCTGAAGCATGCGCATGTCTTTCATGCCGGGGATGGCGGCAGTCACGTTCGTGTCGAGGAGCGCCCACTTGAGGGCGGCCTGATGGGGGCTGAGAGGTCCCAGGGCCTCGGTCTTGTACCCGCCCGCCTGGGTCTTCATGGCGATTATCCCCATGCCCGTCTTTGCCGCCCGGGCGATGGCCTCCTTGACCGCAGGAGGGCTCGTGAAATTGTATCCCACCAGGGCCGTATCGAAAAACCTCTCGGGGTCCGCCATGAGGGCGTTTAATACCTCGGCCTGGCCCGTGTGGCTGGTAACGCCGAAGAACCTCACCTTCCCCTGCTTTCTGAGTTCCGCGAGGGCCTCCCGGGTTTCCGGGTTGGAGATACGGTCCGTGTTCCCGTGGGTCAGGTTATGAAGCTGGATTACGTCGATGTGGTCCGTACGGAGCTTCGTCAGGCTTGTCTCTACATCGGCGAAGATATCCTTTTTCGAAACCGAGTCCGGCCTGGTCTTTGTGGCGACATACACTTTGTCCCTTCGTCCCTTGAGTGCCCTCCCCACGATCTCCTCGTTCCTGCCGTTCATATACCTGCGTGCAGTGTCAACATAGTTGACGCCCATATCGAAGGCGACCTCCATGACTTCGTGCTCAGGCGTAAGCATGGCGCCGAAACCGACCATAGTAACCTTGAGGCCGGTTCTGCCCAGGACCCGGTAAACAGGACCCGGGGCCGCGCCTCTCGATGGGCCGGCGAGACCGGCGAGACCGGTTGCCGCAGACGCGGCCCCCACGATGCCAAGTTTCAGGAAATCTCTTCGTTTCATGGGTTTGCAACCTCCCGAAGGACTATTTTGAACCTCTTAAAGGCAGGTCCAAGGACCTTTTCGTAGTATACTCCAAACAGTTTGCAATTAGTAGGGGCCTTCCGGCCGCGAGGGCCGGGCAAGGTCCCGAACGACAGAGGGGCATGACATCCCGCCCGTCCCGGTTCACGGACCCGGATCGCGGGCCGCGTCGGAGCCTTTTGCGTACTCCGCCATTCCCTGGAAATCCACGAGCACCACGGGTTCGTCGCCCACCACCCACGCGTCATGTCCCATGGGCAGCAGGGACACGTCGCCGGGCCTGCACTCCATTTCCGTCCCGTCGTCCATGAGGACCTTCAAAACGCCCGCCACGTGATACTGGAGATGAGGGGCTTCGCAGCTTTTCGTCCCGGCCGAGGGCTTGACGGATATGGACCATTGCCATCCCGGCTCCAGGGTGGCCCGCCCTACCACCACGCCGCCTATAATGATGATCTCGAGTTTCCCTTTCGGGAAGAACCTTATTTCATCCGACTCGCTGAAGCTCCTGAGTTCCGGTTTCCCGGGTGCCTTTTCCATGAGGCGCCCTCCTTGTGACTGAGATGAACAGGCCTCCAAACCCCTTGTGCCGGAGGCCGGGCCGTTTTGAGGGAATATAAGGCCGGGATGGGAAGCCGGGAAGTACTGTGACGCAATTTTTTTGGGAAAAGGAAAATGCGGGGCGGGACCGCTACCACAACCTGTCGCTCACGATCCTCAGGCCCATGCCGAAGAAGGTGGGCATCTGTTCACTTCCGAAGAACCCCCCGCCTATGGTCATGTCTATCTGGAGGTTGTCGGTCACGATCTGACGGAAGCCCGCCTGGTACGCACCGCCGGTCTTGCCCGCATAGGGGTCGTTGTAAAACATTTCAAGCACCCCGTGGAGCCCGCCTATAAGGCGGATCTGCGTTCCCAGGCCCCAGGTCCCTACCGCGGCGGGGTTCGTGGTGGAGACGCCGATATTCGCGTGGACCAGGACCGCCTCCTTGTCGAAGAGGGATTCGGTGAAGGCGAGATAGACGAACTCGCTCCACGTCTGCTGCTTGAAATCGCCCTTGCCCCATGGAGGCAAGGCCCCCACGGCAACCGCCATGCCGGGGTAGGCGTTCGGTTTGGCGTCCCAGAAGAGGTACTTGAACTGCATGAGGGGGCCGACTATGGAATAGCTCCTGTTCGACTCCATTTCGAGGGGGAAACCATGGGAAAAGCCGAGGGTGACCTCGGAATTCTCCGTGGGACCGAAGGCAACGAGGTTGAGGTTCGTAAACTCGTCCTTATCGTAGCGCACCGACGTTTCGAGTTGCATAAGATGGTATCCCACCACGCGGGCGTCATCGGTGACAAAGGGACGGACCGCGAAGGCGGGACCGGAAAAAACCAGGCACGCCATGAGGCACGCCATTGCGGAGACTATGAAGCGGCTCATGGCGTGCCCCCAGAGGGCGGCGGCGGTCACCCGCGGTCGTAATAGGACGGTAGATTTAGTCGGCACCGGCGCGTCACCTTCCTTTGATCACCACGTGCCCGAAGCCTCCGGAGCCCTCGTTCCGGGCCCATGTGGCGGGGTCGGAATCGATCACCGTGTATCTCCCGGCAGGGAGCGTGAGGTTGCCCCGCACTTCCCAGTATACCCCGTTGTTTACCGCTACGGACCAGGGACCGTAAAGGACGCCGTTCTCGGAACGAATGGCGATGGTTCCTCCCGGTGCGCCCCTGCCGTGGTTCCAATGGTAGGTCATAATATAGGTGATAGTGGTTGGCTGATTAAGGGTGAAACCGGGTGAAACGCCGCCGTTGGAAACGCCGTTATCGTTTACGGTAGAGAATATGATCCGCTCGGGAGTTGTTGGGGCTGTGTTATACGGAGTCCCACCGGTTGCGACTCCCCCGGCCCCTCCGGCCGTGGCGCGAGGGGTCCCGGTAGCTGCGGCCCCTCCGGGCCCGCCGGTTGTGGTGTAAGGAGCCCCACCGGTTGGCGCTCCCCCGGTCGCACCGGTTGCGGCCCCGGTCCGGCCCGCCTGTTGAGGCGCGTTTCCCGGTACCCAAACATAAGGTATACTCACGGCAAAACCGCCGCTGTAGTTCGTGGGAAACCCGATGCGTAAAGTTGCGGCTCCCCCGCTGTTATCCGTTGCAGGGGCCTTCGCCCGGGACGAAGTGTTGGTCAATGTCCTCGATTCCCCTGCCCTTGTTGCCGTTATGTCTTCTCCTTTAATGACATACGCGGGCCCTCCGACACCATTCCACATGCACGTGGGGGTTTCGAACTTGCTGGGCCATTGCGTCCGTTCATAACCGACGTGGGTAACCGCGCTTTTCACGGTGAGGTTGATGATCTCGCCGGGAAGTACCTGTGCGGGAGGTCCCCAGTCGGAGCGGAAGGTCATGGTGTTAAATCCCCCGCCCACCATGCCGGACTTGGTTATCACCACATGTCTGGAATCGTATTCGACGATCTCGATATTCGTGCCTTGAGCATTCCATGTTCGCGACCCGTCATTGTTGCCGAAAGTAACCGTGGGTTCCCCCTGTATCTTCCAGTATCCGGCCTGCGCCGGTGAGGCAACGAGCAATGCGGAAACCAAAAAGACAGTGAGGAACAGAACCGCTCCTGCGTAGCGTCTTGCCATCTTGCGCCCTCCGAACCTTTTCTTGATTGAAACATGCTTTCCGGAACAGGGACATATGACCCATATCCACCCGCGAGTATAGCACGCAAAATCGTTACCGGTCAATGAAAGGAACCTTCGAGGCGCATGGGGCGGGGTCCGGGGGATTGACCTTTCTCCATGGCGGGATTAGATTAGTGAAGGCCGGGTGCGGCTTTATAAGGGTAAGACTTTCACGGTCCCCGACAAACGAAAGGAGATGTGGGAATGAAGGATGTTATAGGAATTGCCTGGTTCAAGGATGAGCTTACGTATGGGAAAGCGCTTGCCATGTTTATGGATTCCAAGGATATGCCCGCCTCGTATGACGCATGGCGAGCCATTGTCGGAAGGCAATGTGCGGAGATCAAGGCCGCGGGCAATATCGCACTTCGCGTGGACATCGAGCCGGAAGCGTTTGCCGATTGGTGCAGGGTGCAGGGATTCAAACCCGATGCCGTGGCAAGGACGTCTTTCGTCAACCATGTCGAGATCGAGTACCAGAAGACCGGCAAAGGAACCATCATCGAATAGGCCGGGACGGGACTCCCGCCAATGAAAGAGGGCCTGGAGCGTAAGTCTGCGGGATCAGGCCCGTGAACCCCGTGCTTTCAGGGCATAAGGTCTCCTTGCCGATGGCTGGGAGTCCTTCCGATCTTCCCTACTTCTTAAACTTCACCGTCACGTTCCGGGCCTTGTTCATGGTGACGCTGCAGGTGGTCCCGGTACAATCGGAGACGGACCAGCTCAAGACGGATGATCCACTGTCCGGTGTCGCGGTGAGAGTCACCTGGGTGCCGTAGGGTATGGAGGAGGCCTTGCAGTGCCCTTTGGAGCCGGGGGCGCAGTCTATGCCCCACGTGCTGTTCGTCACCGTGCCCGTGCCCTTGTTCACCGATGAGTTCGTCACCTTGAGGGTCTCGGGGCCTATGAACGTTGCTTTCACCGTCTGGTTCGCAGTTATGGCGACGGTGCAGGTAGTCCCGGCGCATGACGGTATGGACCAGCCGTTAAAATAGGAAAGAGCACCCGGATTCGCGGTGAGGGTCACGGATGAGCCCTTCGCATATGAGCGGGAACAGTTGGCGCCGCAGTCTATGGAACCGTCCGAACTTACAATCTCCCCATCCCCGTTATTCTGTTTCGTCTTGCTCACGGTGAGCTTCACCGGGTTCTGGAGGGCAAAGGTAGCGGCCACCGTCTTCGTCTTGTCCATGGTTACGTTACAGGTGTCGGCAGACGTGGAAGCGCACCCGGACCAGGATTTTAAGATGGAGCCGGAGGAGGGGGCCGCGGTGAGCGTGACGGTTGTGCTCTGTGCAAACGGGGCGGAGCAGGCATGCCCGCAGTCGATGCCGTCGAGGTCGCTCAAGACCGTTCCCGTGCCGTTACCGGTTTTGGACACGGCGAGGGCGAACGTCCTCGGCTCCACAATGGATTGACGAATGCCTCCACTTCCTCCCACCGCCACAAAGGATCCGGCGCCGTACCCGACGCCTGCGCCGAGAGACGCCGATTTTCTCAGAGTCCACCTCGTTCCGTCGGCGGAGCTAAGGGTTGTGTAGTTACCCACCGCCACAAAGGTGTTGCCGCCGAAGGCGACACCGCTGTAATATCCTGATGCGGTATAAGTCCAGGTCACCCCGTCCGGAGAACTGAAGACGCCGGAAAAACCGACGGCTACGAATAAGCCGTTGCCGTACGTGATTGCAGAGGGCTGGAATAGTCCTGCAACGTTGCTCACTGTCCAGTTCAGCCCATCGGGAGAAGTGAAAGTTTGACCGGCTCCTATAACCACGAACATGTCATTGCCATAGGCGACCCCCAAGAGCATCGTTGTTGCCCTGGAGTTTCCGACAGTCCATTGTATCCCGTCAGGAGAGGTAATCAGCGTGCCCTGGGGGCTCACTGCCACAAACCTGTTTTTGCCCCACGCAACCCCCCGTAGCGAACCCGATAACCCTGACGTTCTTCTTGTCCACCTTGTCTTGTCAGTGGATGTAAAGATTAAGGCATGTTCGTCACTTTCCGACACGCATTCAGAACCCACGGCTACAAAAATGCCGGCGCCGAAAGCGATGTCCTGGAAGGAAAAATGTCGTCCCAAATCCTTCGTGGTCCAGGTTACCCAATCTGTAGAAGTGACAATTGCTCCCTCTTCGCCTACGGCCACGAACATATCGTTGCCGTAGGCGACTCGGGAAAGGTTCTTGCGTGTCCCCGAGGTCCTTCGACGCCACTGTTTTCCATTGGAAGAGGTCAGGATACCGCCACTGTCGGCCCATATCTCTCCCACCGCTACGAACGTGCCGTTCCCGTAACCTGTGCCGTAGACGTTGCCAAGCATGCTTCCAACGTTGTCCGAAACGTCCGTCCATTCTACCCCGTCAGGGGAGGAGGAGGCAATATAGTTCCCAACGGCCACAAAAGTGCCGTTGCCGTAAGTGACCGCATAAAAAGGGTTATGATTATTCGAATATGTGAGGGTCCAATCGGAGCCGTCGGGCGAGGCAAAAACAAGACGATTTGTAACGACCAGAAAAATACCGTTGCCGTAGACCACCCCCGCGGCGCAATACCCATCGGGGCAATTAACGGTTCCTAAGTCTTCCTGGGTCCATGTCAGACCATCCGAGGAAGTGAAAACCTTGCAGGAGCCGGCATTCGTTCCCGCCGCAACAAAGGTGTTCCCGCCGTAAGCAATACTCGAAAGGTGGTACCACGGACGCTCCCTTGCCGTCCATGTTATCCCGTCGGGAGAGGTAGCGTACTTATTCGCAAAAGCTGTAAATCCCACTGCCACGAAGAGTCCGCTGCCGTAGGCAACCCCGGTAAGCCAATCGGATAGACCGGATTCCCTTGGCGTCCATGTCACCGCGTCCGGGGAAGTTACAATAGTGCCGTCCTCTCCCACCGCCACGAAAGCGCCGTTTCCGTAAGCGACGGCATGCAGGTCCGCAACCATCCCCGAAGTCCTCTGGGTCCAGGCCACTCCGTCCGGGGAGGTGAGGATGGCGCCGTCCTCTCCCACCGCCACGAAGGTGCTATTGCCATAAGCGACCGCCAAAAGCTTGCCTCCTGTGGGTAAAGGATTTCTCCACACCCAATTATCGAGAGGATCGAGAGAGGCCGTGCCGTCATCATGGTCATACCGAATTTGGGTTTTTCCCGGCTCGGTGCTGCTATCGTCGGGTCGCTCGACACTCTTGCCGGCATAGTCCGCCGAATGAGCAACGATACCCGTTGTCATGGAAAACAGGAACAGGGCGAAAAAGAGTTGCAGGGAGACCTTCATACACGTCGACATGACCCCTCCTTCCATTTATTGTGATCTTCGATAGTCTGCATCCGACCGTAATCCGGGGTTGTGCTTCTCCTCCTCGTGACACGAGTCCCGAGTGGCTTGGGGCTTGTGACGTTGGCATGCAATATCCGACTAACATATCGAACCTCGTAAGTCAATATCTTTGGCCGGTTTCGCTCTATTTGCCCATGGCTTTGCTGCTGTGATATACCTATTGAAACAAGAAGAGGAGGCGGATATCAGTGGATTTTACATTCTATGGTGATTTGCTGGGCATCTCCGGCTATTACAGACTCAACCCTCATGTGGCAAAGGATAAATTGAACCTCTTTTACGACATTACCTTTGAAAGCCTGTCGGGATATTGCCGGCAAAACGATCATGCCACGGTCACCATGTTCAGCGACAGCCTGTTGTTCCATGGCGACGATATCTACGCTGCCCTGGAACAGTTGCATTCCGTCTATATAAGGCTGATCCACAAGGGACTGCTCTTGAGGGGCGCCATCGTAAAGGGAAAGCTTCAGTATGAACCCCGCCTCACCCTCGACAACTATGAAAAGAGGCTGCCCCAGGACGATACTCTCGCAAGGGTAATGGGCCTGGAAAGCACGACAAAGGGCGCGAGACTGTTGATCGAGAACCAACTCGCCGCCGAACTGCTTGATCAATACCCGGAATGGCTCACCCAGGAAGGTTACGTCATGAGTTTCAACAATACACACTATGCGAGCGTCCCGGACAGCAGCATACTGCGGAAGATATCACCAACCCCGGGACAGGACACATATGAGTATCTGTATTTCTGGATTGACCGGGATCACAGGGCTTACCTGGGTTTGGACCGTGAAGTCAGGAGCAGGGATTTGGAGATACTGAGGTCTATGACAAGCGAGTCCATCAGTGTTCACTATAAGGAAACAATAGAACTCCTGAAACGATGCAAAATCCGTCAAAAAGTCACTGAGGAACGGTTGAACTGCAAATCCTCGCTCCAGTAATAACAAAGGACCCTCCTGCTTCCCCGCGGCGCCCGTCCTTTTGCGGGGACAGGCCGCCGTGAAAAAGCCGGCAGGCCCTTTACGGGTTCACCGGCACCCAGGCTTTGTGACCGGGCACCCATATTCCCCTTACCCATTGGCCGGGCACCTGCACCCATTCGCCGGGAGGTGCCTCCTGACCGGGGTCGGGCACGGAACTGTCCGAAACGGCCGGACTGTCGGAGACAGCGGGACCCGTTGTCGCGGACGGGTCAGGGTAAGCGAGGGGAGGAGAGGCCCCTGAGTCGACGAGAGAATCTCCCGGGGTGACGACCGCCGCCGCCCCCCAGTCACCGTAATAGCCATAGGGCACGGTATAGGGGTAATACGCGGGCCCCCACCAGTAGGCGCTCGACCAGAATGGATAATAAGGCCACCAGGAGTAGTAGGGCCACCAGGGATAAGAACGCCAGAACGGGCGGTACGGCCTCCAGTATGATCCATATCCGCGCCAGTACGGCCTGTATCCTGAGTAATACGGCCGATAGCCCTGATTGTACGGCCGATAGCCTGAGTAACCCGGCCGGTAGCCGGGCCGATAGGAGTTGTACCCGGGATTGTGAGGCCGGTACCCCGAATAGCCGGGGCGATAACCTGAATAGCCGGGGCGAAAGCTTCCGGACCCGCCATGCATGCCGCCATAGCCCGAATAGCCTCCGTGGTAGCCTCCGGTATGACCGCCGTGGTAACCGCCTCCACCGCTGTAACCGCCGCCGCCCCTTGACCCACCGCCGTGACCGCCTCCTCCGCCATGACCTCCCCCTCCTCCGCCGCCACGGGCGTAGCTCGCGGAAGGCAGGATGAGGAATGCCGAGAGGGCGATGACCATACCGATAAACATATACTTCTTCATATCAATGTCCTTGAAGGATAGTTATTATTCCCCTTCACCGTCTTCTATTCTAGCAAAATCCGTGCCTTCCGGTCAAATATCGCAAGTTTGCGGAATATGGGAAAATTAGCCGCCACGACAGGGACCGGGAGGGGAGTTCCAGGCAATGAATGTCGAAACAGGGAGTTTCCTACGACAAAATTGTCATGTCGCCTTCACGGGACTCGAAGGATGGCGGCGAGACGACCGGAATCTTCGGGGAGCGTGAATCTAGTTTTGACCCGGGATGGCCTCTTCCACCCTTCTTACGAACTCATCGAGGGAAGAATTGAGCAATGCCTGCCAGCGGGTCGCGGGGAGACCCGCGAACCCGACGGTCCGGTAAGACTGGATATGGTGACGGACAGGGCCTACTTCCGCGTAACCCACGGTGGTGAGCATTTCATCGGACCCGACAAACCCGTATTTCGCGACCCTCAAATCCGTAATTACCACATTGAGGGTGTTCCTCGCCACATATGTGCGTATTACCGTATTCCGGCATAACCTGGACCTCAGTACCTCGCTCACAGGGGGGGATATGTTGTAGTTGGTGTCGCTCCCCGTGATGAGGCCCGGGTCGGCCCTCTGGTCGGTGACCGTTACGGGGCAATCGACGGGCACCGGCGCATAATAGGGACTCATGTCCACATTGACGCTGGTGCAGCCGAAAAAGAGGAGGACCAGCGAAGCCGCCGCGAGATTCCTGAGAGGGGCGTACCTTTTCGGGACAACCGTTTCCGGTGTGTCGCTGCTGGAATGGCGGGAATATGGCATAATATACAAACCTTTTTATCACAATGCAGCTGTCGAGGGCAAGAGTTTCTTCGCGGAAACCGCATGTCTCCCGGCACGGGCCGGCGACCCCCGCGTGTCCCCCGGGGGTCGGATTCGCAGGAAGAGGAAAAATAGGTTGACAATTTTTATCCTTCAGTTATTATTTTCTCCGGGATACGGGTTGAGACCCTTAATTTTCCGCCCCTTTTGACCGATAATAGAAGGGGGAATCAGTTTCTACAGCTTTCCCTTGCGTATGGCTTCGGGTACAATGCAGGGAAATAGCGTCTTCTTCAGATCCGAAGGGAGGGTCGTCATGAGAAAAAAGATAGTCTTGAGCCTCGCCTGTTATATGTTCGCCATTCTTCTTGCCTGTGCCTCTTTTGCAGGCGCCACCATCCTCGTGGTCTCGCCCCACCCGGATGACGACCTGCTTGCCGCCTCGGGTGTGACCCGCCAGGCAGTGGAAAAGGGGGAGCGGGTAATCGTGGTTTACGTGACCAACGGCGACATAAATGGTGCTCAGACCGGCTACCAGAGGCAGGCGGAAGCGGTGCAGGGGCAGGCATTCCTGTCGAACGCTGAGGACAACCTCATTTTTCTCGGGTATCCGGACGCGTATCTTGCGACCCTGTATTCGAACTATCCGGGAAAGAAAGACCAGTTCAAGACACCCCTCGGACAGTCGGTCACTTACGGCAGCCGGGGTTTGGGCCGTTCGGACTATCACTTTTACAAGTTCGGTTCCCGGGCCGCTTACAACCTGTACAACATGGTCATGGACCTGACCCGGATCATCACGGATTACACACCCGACCACATAATCGCACCGAGCCAATTCGATCAGCATGCGGACCATTCCACCACCGCCGCGTTGGTGGGGCTCGCGGTGACGGCCGCACGGGGGAAGTTGAAGTCTTACTCCCCCACGGTGCACAAGTATGGGATTCACTGGGACAACTGGCCGGAGCCGATGGACCCCGCGCGCTACTTTACCGAACCCCCGGGACTTGTGAATACCCCGCTCCTCTGGAGCGCGAGGGAGAGTATCGATGTTCCTTCCGCCATGCAGTCCCTCAACCCCCAGGAAAACTCCAAGTACGTCGCAATCTCCGCCCATGCGACCCAGGGCGGGGCTTCGGGGTGGCTCGGCCGCTTCGTGCACAAGGATGAGGTCTTCTGGATCGACACCACCCTGGGAGGCACGAATCATGCGCCCGTAGTGAATGCGGGCCCGGACCAGACAGTGAAACAGGGGGTCCAGGTCACCCTTGACGGCTCGGGAAGCAAGGACCCCGAAGGTAATACGGTCAAATTTATGTGGACTCAGATTGCGGGCGCCACGGTGAACCTATCGGACCCGACTGCGGCAAAACCCGTATTTTCCACCCCTACCGGCCTTGTGGCGGGCGATCGGCTGGTCTTCCAATTGGTCGCGAGCGACGGTCAGGCCCAGAGCCTCCGTGATCTCGTGACCGTGGTGGTGCAGCCCCCCGCGTGTAACAATATCGCCCCCAAAGCCACGGTCATGGCGTCATCGGAAACCCCGGGGACCGGCCAGACCGCGGTGAAAGCCGTGGACGGCGTGATAGACGGGTATCCCGGAGACTATACCCGGGAGTGGGCTACGGCAGGCCAGCGGAGCGGCGCATGGATCAACCTTACATGGGACGGCCCGTACACGGTGAACCGGGTAATCCTTTATGACAGGCCGGGTTTGAACGACCAGATTATCGCAGGGACCCTTACCTTCAGCGACGGCACCACCCTCGCGGTGGGGCCTCTCAACAACGCGGGGTCGGCAACGGATTACATATTCTCCGCAAAGACGATTACGAGTCTCACCCTCACCGTCAATCAGGTGGGAGGCTACACTCTCAACACGGGTCTCGCGGAGATAGAGGTATGCGGCCTTGCCCCCGTCATATCAGGGGGGACGGCGTCCAACCGCGCCCCTCAGACGAATGCGGGGTCGGACCAGACAGTGAGCCAGGGCGCCATAGTCACCCTCGACGGTTCGGGGAGCAAGGACCCCGACGGCAACCCCATCACCTTCGCATGGAAGCAGATCTCGGGCACCACAGTGCAGCTGTCGAACCCCGCAGCGGTGAACCCCACGTTTACCGCCCCCGCCGGTTCCTCCCTGGACGAGAAACTGGTCTTCGAACTCGTGGCGGACGACGGGCAGCTCAGGAGCGCCGTGGATTCGGTAACGGTCACTGTGCAGCCTCCGGCAGCGGAATGTTCGAACATCGCAGGCCTTGCAAAGATAATCGCCTCCTCCGAGTCCCCCGAAGCAGGCCAGGTAGCGCCCAAGGTGGCGGACGGGGTGGTTGACGGGTGGCCCGGAGACTATACCCGCGAGTGGGCCAGTTACGGCCAGGGGAACGGCGCATGGCTCAACCTGACGTGGAGCGGTGTGTACGCGGTGAACCGGGTGATCCTCTATGACAGGCCGAACCTCGACGACCAGATCCTGGCGGGCACCATGAGTTTCAGCGACGGCACCAGCGTGGCCGTGGGCCCCCTCAACAACGCAGGGTCTGCCGTGGAATACCGCTTTTCCGATAAATACATTACGAGCCTTACCCTTGCGGTGAGTCAGGTGAGCGCCGCTACGTTAAACATAGGCCTTGCGGAGATAGAGGTCTGCGGGGTTCAGAATACAGGCGTCGATTATCCTCCCACGGCGAATGCGGGCTCGGACCAGTCAGTGAAACAGGGGACCCTCGTCACCCTCGACGCCTCGGGGAGCAGGGATCCTGAAGGCAAAGCCCTTTCCTACGCCTGGACCCAGACCGGGGGCGCCGCGGTCCAATTGTCGAACCCTACCGCAATGAACCCCACTTTTACCGCTCCTTCGGACCTTCCCCAGGGCGACCGCCTCACCTTTCAACTGGTGGTGAACGACGGACAACTTCAGAGCGCCGCAGATTCGGCGACGGTGACCGTGGAGGCGACACCGACATGCTCGAACATCACCCCCCTTGCCATGGTGATGGCCTCCTCGGAAACGCCCGAGTACGGCCAGACCGCGGTCAAAGCGATCGACCTCGTCGTGGACGGCAGCCCGTACGATTATACCCGCGAGTGGGTTACGGCGGGACAGGGCGCGGGCGCATGGATCTTCCTGATGTGGAACAAACCCTATAAGGTGAGCCGGGTGACCCTCTATGACAGGCTCAACACGAACGACCAGATCCTTGGAGGGGTGATAAACTTCAGCGACGGCACGAGCATCCAGGTCGGCCCCCTGAACAACAACGGGGAAGCGACGGAGTACGCCTTTCCCGAAAAAAGCATTACCAACATGGCCCTCATCGTAACCCAGGTGAGCGCCACCACCTATAACACGGGGCTCGCCGAAATAGGGGTGTGCGGCACACCCTGATCGCGAATATCTTTCCCACGCCCCGGGGAACGTCCCGGGGCGTCTCCATATCATCGCCGTCATTCAGGACGGCCTTCTTCCGTCGCCGTTTTTCCTTCCGAACCTCACATAGAGCGAGGGCACCACGATCATGTTGAGGGCGGTGGAACTCAGGAGCCCCCCGAGGATCACAATAGCGAGGGGAGAAAGTATTTCATTGCCCGGTTTGTGCGAGCCCAGGGCAAAAGGGACGAGGGCGAGACCGGCGGCCAGTGCCGTCATGACCACGGGCCGGAGCCGTTCCATGGACCCCTTGCATACCGCCTCTTTGATGTCCAGGCGCTCCTCTTCGAGAAGATGAAGATAATGGGACACGAGAAGAATCCCGTTTCTCGTGGCGATGCCGAAGAGGGTGATGAAACCGACGATAGAGGCGATGCTGATGACCCTGTCGGTAAAGAGGATGATAACGATCCCCCCTATGAGGGCGAGGGGCAGGTTCACCATTACGAGCACCGATGTCCTCAAGGACCTGAACTCCATGTAAAGAATGAGGAATATGGCGAGGAGGGAGACGATGCTCAAAAGCCCTATGGTCTTCGACGCCTCCGCCTCGCTCTGGAACTGTCCCCCGTACTCGATGAAGTACCCGGGAGGGAGGACGAGATTAGCGGTGATGCGGGATTTCACGTCATCGAAGACACCCCTCAAATCTCTGCCGGAGACGTTTGCCTGGACCACCATCTTTCTCTGCACATTTTCCCTGCTTATGCTGTTGGGGCCCTTGGCGGAATAGATGTCGGCAAGGGCCGAGAGGGGCACTTTTGCCCCGCCGGGGACATCAATGAGGGTGGAGCGTACGCTCTCCACGTCCTTTTTCGCGCTGTCATCGAACTTCACGATAATATCGAAGCCCCTGTCCCCTTCCAGTGTCCTGGAGACCACCTTTCCGAACATGGCCGCCTCTACGGCCTCGGCCACCTGCACCACGGACAGGCCGTATCTGGCAAGTTCCGACCTCTTCGGCACGACGCGCAGTTGGGGGATGTCCACCTGCTGCTCCACCGACAGGTCCGCCACACCCCCGACCCGGCTCATCTCGTACCGCACGTCCTCGGCGATGGCCCTCAGCCTGAAGAGTTCCCTGCCGAATATCTTCACCGCAATGTTCCCCGTTGATCCTGAGAGCATGTGGTCGATCCTGTGACTGATGGGCTGGCCGAAGGCTATGACCGTGCCGGGGATGGAGGCCACGGATTTTCGCAGTTCCGTGAGCACGTCCTGGAGCCGCCTTCCTTTCATGTCGAGTCTCACCTCGATCTCCGAGGCGTTGGCGGGTTTTCCGTGTTCATCGAGTTCGCCTCTGCCCGTCTTCCGGAGCGTCTGTTTTACGTTGGGATGCCGTTTCAGGGCGAGTTCTATGAGGGTGCCTATTTCAGACGACTTTTCGAGGGACGTTCCGGGCGCGGTGGCGACCAGCACGGTCAGGGACCCTTCGTTGAAGGCGGGCAGGAACGACCTCCCTATAAAAAGAAGGGGTATGAGAGAGGCCGCAAAGACCAGGGCCGCAGAGAGGATGACGAGGTTCGGTTTCCTTACAGCGAAGTCAAGGACCGGCCGGTACAGCGCCTTGAGGCCCGTAACGAGCCTCCCTTCACCCCCCGCATCGAGGAACCTGCCCTTGTGGAGCAGATAGGAGCACATGGCGGGCGTGACCGTGAGGGCGACCACGAGGGAAGCGGCGATGGAGACCATGTAGGATGTGCCGAGGGGTCTCAAGAGCCGCCCTTCTATACCGCTCAGGAAGAAGAGAGGCACAAACACGACGATGATGATCAAAGTGGCGTTGATGATGGGTCCCCTGATTTCGGAGGAAGCCTCGAAGATCACCTCTCCCGTGGGAAATCTCTCATGCCCGGCTTTGAGATGGTTCTCCTTCATCCGCCTGAATACGTTTTCCACGTAGATGATGGCGTCATCCACGATTACCCCCACGGCTATGGCCATGCCTCCCAGGGTCATGGTGTTGATGGTCACATCAAAATACTTCAGCACGAGGAGGGCGAATATGAGGGAGAGGGGCATGGCGGTCATGGAGATGACCGTCGCCCTCAGGTTTCCGAGAAAGAGGAGGATTATGGCGATCACGAGGACGCCGCCCTCCACCACCACCCGGAGCACGTTGGATATGGACCTCTCTATGAAGTCCGCCTGCCTGAAGACGTCCGTATCCATCACCATTCCCCTGGGGAGCGTCTTCTCCATCTCTTTCAAGGTGGTCTGAAGCCTTTTGGTCAGTTCCACCGTATTCGTGTCGGGGTGCTTCAGTATGGCAAGGGTGACGGCGGGCTTGCCGTCCACCGAAGAATCGCCGAACCTGAATGCAGGGGCGGCCTTGACCGCGGCGAGGTCCCTTACGAGCACGGGGATGCCGTCCCGGGTCGCCACTACCGAGGCCTCTAAGTCCCCAACGGACTTCACCCTTCCAATGCCCCTTATGAGGTAGTCCCGGCTGCCCGATTTCATGACACCGGCGGAAAAGTTTTCGTTCGATCCCTTTACCGCGGTGAGGACGTCGTTCAGGGCCAGGTTAAAGGCCGCAAGCCCGCGGGGGTCGACGAGGACCTGGTACTGCTTTGTCTCGCCGCCCACATTCACCACCTGAGACACGCCGGGTATGGAGAGAAGCCTCCTTCGCACCACGAAATCGGCCGTCTCCTTTACCTCCATGAGGGGATGGCGCTCGCTTCTCAGGCCGATGTACATGATCTCGCCCATGATGGAGGAAATGGGAGCAAGGACGGGCATGGTGCCTGCGGGAAGCGCGCCTGCAACGAGTTGCAGCTTCTCGTTCACCACCTGGCGGGCCCGGTAGATATCGGTGCCCCAGGCAAACTCGACGTATATGGTGGACATGCCCACCGCGGAGGTGGAACGGACCCGGCGCACCCCCGTGGCCCCGTTCATGGCGCTCTCTATGGGGAAGGTGACTACCGTCTCCACCTCTTCCGGCGCCATCCCGTGGGCGTCCGTCATGATGGTGACTGTGGGGGCGGTGAGGTCGGGAAAGACGTCGACCTTCATGTTCATGGCCGCATACCCTCCCGCCACAAGGAGGGCGAGGGATGCCGCCACGATTATCAGCCTGTTTCTTATGCAGAACTTTGTGAGGTTATCGAGCATAGGGGGTCTCCTGGTATCAGTGTCCGTGCCCGTCGCCCTGGGGCGCCTTCGACGACTGAGATGCAAGCCTTACGTAATAAGCGCCTTTTGTCACGACCCGCTCGCCTTCTTTCAACCCTTCCGTGACTTCAACGAGGCCTCCGCCCCTGATGCCTGTCTTTATCTCTCTCCTCTCGAAAGAAACGCCCTCCGTCTGGACAAAGACGAAGAACTTGCCTTCGTCCTCGAGCACGGCCTCTTCGGGGAGGGTCAATCCCTCCTTCTCGCTGCCCGTCTTTATGGACACGTCGGCGAACATGCCCGCTTTGAGGAGCCCTTTTCTGTTGTCCACATCGAAGATGGCCGCCACGGTCCTCGTTTTCGCGTCCACTATATCATTTATCGCTACGAGCCTGACAGGCTTGAAGGAGCCGTCCATACCGGCCACGGTAAAGGTAGCCTCACGGAGTTTCCCGAGCCTCCCCGTTTCCGTGGCGGGTATATTGGCCTTGAGCCGGAGGGTCGAGGTGTTGATGATCTTCACGAGCGCCTGTCCGACCTCCACAGCCTTCCCGTTTGAGGCAAATACCTCGACCACCGTGCCGCTCAAGGGCGATTTCACGGTTATTCCCCGGTCGGAGGTTTTGCCCTTCATGGTGTTCATTGCCTGTTCCAGGGGATCGAGGGCGGCTTTCGCGCTGTCGAGGGCGAGGTCCGCCTCGTCAACCCTCCTTTTAGCCACGGCCTTTGCCTCGTAAAGCCTCTTTGCCCGCTCCGATTCCTTTAAAGCCAGGCTGTGCCTGTTCTTCGCCTCCGCATAGGCCGAGGTCAACTGGCCTATGCCTCCCTGCTGATACACGGGCGGGTCGATCACGGCGACCACATCGCCTGCGGCCACCTTTTTCCCCACGTGAGGAAGGCTTCTCGAAACGGAGAGTATGCCCGCGAGGGGCGCCGACAGGGTAACCTCGCGGTCGGACACGGTCACAAGCTCTCCCGGTGATATAAAGGACGACGAAAGAGGCCTCCTTGCAGGAGATTCGGTCCGGAAATCGACCATCCACTGCTGTTCCTTGGAGAAGGCGATGGCGGCCTTCGCACTGTGACCGTGATGTTCCTCCTCTTCCTTCCCCGTGTCGCCCATGACGGAGATGTTGTCTATGCGTATCTCATCGGAGAAGGCCTGCCCCGCATAGGCGACCTTCAGTGTGTACTTGCCCTGTTTCCTGAAGGGCACTTCGGTCACGAACATGCCCGGTCTCACGGGGGCGTCCAATTTTATCGTCAATGGTTCGCCCCCATCGGGCGTAAAGGTCAGGGTGAGGACACCCGCCTCCGGGGGCTTGAAATCCTTTAGAGCCGTGATATAGACCATAAAATCCGTCTTGCGGCCCTTCCTGGGCTCATCGTACTCGACAAGGAACTCAGCCTTTCCTGTCCAGACCGTCTGCTTCTCCGTTTCGCCCTTGTGGATATCCGCTTCCCCCGCCTTGTGGGAACATGCGCCGAGGAGCATGAGGAGCACTACCGGCAACACGAGATATTTCATCTTTCACCTTCCCTCGTCAGTTTGATGCCGACGGCCCTTTCCGTCTCGAAAAGGGTTGCCCAGTATTCATAGAGGGTATTGTTGTATTCCATGAGCAGTTCCTTCTCCGAGCGGACCGTGTCGAGGAGATCGATGAGGCCCATCTCCCCTTCTTCGTAAGCAATGCGTGCAATCTTTGTGATCTCCCTGGTGGAGTCGAGCTGCCCCCTCACTTCCCCAAGCCGCGTCTGGAGGTAGGACATCCTCTCCTGGAGGATGGCGATCTCGCTTGCCGCCTGTTTTTTGAGGAACTCGTAATTGAGCTTCTGCTTATCCCGTTCCGCCGTGGCAAAAGCTATCTTCCCCTGGTTCCTGTCGAATACGGGCAGAGGGACGGCAAGGCCGAATACGAACCCGTCGAACCCGCCCGCCCACCTCTTGTAGCCCGCCTCGACCCCTATAAGCGGGAAGGCCTCACGCCGGGAGAGGGACAGGGACGCATCCGCCGCATTGACGAGGGTAGACTGACCCTTGATATCGGCCCTCCTGTCGATCGCTTTCTCCGCGGCTTCCCTGAGTTCCGGTGGAGGGGGCCTGTATTCGAAAGCGCCGTGCAACACGAACTCGCTGTCCGGCAGGTTCAGCATGAGGGCGAGTTTTTTCCTTTCGCCCTTCAGGTCCGTCCTGAACCCGGCCAGGGCCCTGGTGAATTTCCTCTTCTCCGAAGAGAGCCTCAGGAGTTCTCCTTCCGAAGCGTCCCCTGCCTTGACCCGGGCGGAGGTCCTCCGCTCCGATTCTTCCGCCATTTCTATGATGCCTTCCAGGGCCTTCATGTTTTCCATGATGAGGAGGTTCCTGTAATAGAGCTGCTTCATTTGAGAGACCATGCCCACCGCGCCGTACTCGAAGAAGAGGGTCTGGGCCTCTTTTCGTTTCTCGGCGGTTTCGATCCTCTTTGCCCTTTTACCGGCGAAGTCTACGGGTTGTATCACCGTATAGGTGACCTCTTTGTCGTTCTGACCGCTCGACACGCTTTCGTAGACATACCTCGCTTCAGGGTTGGGCAGGAGCCGCGAACCTACGACCTCCGCCTCGGCCTGGGTCAGGTCCTTTCTTCTCATGCGGATCTCCATGTTGTTCTCGAGCAGCATCTTTTCGGCCTCCTCCACAGTGAGGGCGAAGCCCGGGCAGGGGAGCTCGATCGCCGTAAGCAGGAGAAGAAGAATGAATATAATGCGCATGCGCCTTCCTCCTTGGTTGAATCGGGACAGTCGGAGCCGGTCTTTTTACAGACGCCCCGCTGTTGTGGGACTATGACGCGCTTCTAGGATAGAGGAGGAGAAAGGCCGGAATGGCGTAAAGAAAAGAACCCGTGAGGCTTCAGGGGAGATTCCCCGGAAACGGGAAAGACTGTTGCTGCGGTGTCGGGCATCCCCTCGTCCCCCGGGGTGATCGCGTAACAGGGGAGGGTCGGCAGCAGGTTCACATATGATTTATGGACCGCATTGTCTTCGTCTATAAGGAATCGGACATCGTGAAGGTGATACGGCCTGCCGCTTCCTTCGAGAACCTCTTCACGCGGGTCCTCCCGGAAAAGGGCGGCTCGGCCCGCAGGCTCTGCCCCATCACAGGGGCCTCTTCCCGCTGCCCCCGCCTCCGTGTGGCAGTGAAGGAAAGGCAGCAGCCCCGCGATCAGGAGGTAGAGGAGAAAGGGGACCACGTATTTGCGACGATTAATACACATGGTAGATGATTATAATGCGGAATCTCCGCAAAGGCAACCATACCCTGCTGCCCCGGACTTCCCCCGCTTCCTTCCGAAAGAGGAAAGGATAAAAGGGAATGCGGTCTAGGGGGTATTCCGGGCCTCAAAGAGGTTAAGCTTTGCCGACAGCAACTCGTCACATGCGGAATAGGGGTCCTTGGCGCCTGCGATGATGAGGTCCACGCATCTTTTGAATTCGGGACTGCCTGTTATGTGGTGCAATGCCTCCTCGATGAGCCTGCTTTTGATCATGTCCGCCAGTTCAAGGCGGGCCGCTGCTTTCTTATGACGGATCATGGTCTCGTAAGGCAAGGCCTTCCTGTTCGTGCGGTGTTTCTCGATCTCATTCAGCAGCCCGGCGGTGCCTTTGTCGGTCGCCGCCTCGGTCATAAGCACAGGCGGCTCCCAATCCTGACCGGCGGACCTCTTCCTTGCGATATGGAACATTGCCTTCAGATCGTTCAGGGTTCTTTGGGCATCGGGACGGTCTGATTTGTTGATAACGAAGATGTCCCCCGCTTCGAGGATTCCGGCCTTGATGGCCTGGATATGGTCACCCATGCCCGGCACTACGACAACCACCGTGACATGGGCGCTTTTGACGATATCGACTTCATCCTGGCCTACCCCTACCGTCTCGACAATGATGTAGTCCTTTCCCATGGCATCCATTACATCGATCGCCGAGTGCGTGGATTGAGTGAGCCCTCCGAACTGGCCCCGCGTCGCGAGGGAACGGACAAACACGCCTTGGTCCAGGCTATGGCGCTGCATGCGGATACGGTCCCCCAATATCGCCCCTCCGCTGAAGGGGCTGGTGGGATCAACCGCGAGGACGCCCGCTGTTTTCCCGCTCTCCCTCAAATTTTGGATCATCCGGTCCACCAACGTGCTCTTGCCGACGCCGGGGGCGCCCGTGATCCCGATTACATAAGCTTTACCCGTATGCCTGTGCAGGGCCTTGAGGATTTCCCTTGTGCCCGGAGCCCCGTCGTCGATGTCACGGATCAACCTCGCCGCAGCTCTCACGTCGCCATCGACGATTCTTTCAACGATACCGTCGATCATGCCCTATCTCTTCACGGACGAAACTATGTAGTCTACGATCGATTCCGAAGTGCTCTGAGGGGGAAAAATCCTCGATACGCCCCTTTCCCGCAAGGCCTCGGCATATTGCCTGGGGATGGCCCCCCCGCAAATCACGGGAACATCATCCAGGTCATTTTTCTTCATCAGGTCCAGCAGGATGCCTATCTGTTCGTAGTTGGAGGCGTGGCTGCTTATGCCGATCACGTCCACGCTCTCCTGGATAGCCGCGCTGACGATCATCTCGGGCGTCTGATAGATGCCGAGATATACCACTTCCATCCCGGCGTCCATGAGAAACCTCGACACGATTTCCGCGCCCGTGAAGTGTCCGTCAAGGCCGATAACCGAGATGAGAACCTTAATTCGTTGCCTGTTGCTCATGGTGATATTCCTCCTGTCTCAAGAAATGCTCTCCCTTCCCCCTTTGCGCCCTTACAGATCGAAAGGGCAATCGATCATCTCCAGCGGGTCATAATGAAACCCGTGGGCCTTCCGGATGACACCCATTATCTCTCCGGCGGTGCCATAAGCCTTGACCGCCTCTATAATGGACGGCATGAGGTTGCAGCTCCCGTCCCTTGTTGCATCGGCATGAAGCCGTGCAATCTTCTCTTTCAACAAGGGCATATCTCTTGTCTTCTTCCAATCCTCCATCCGTTTCGCTATCTCTTCGCAATCGGATGTCTCCACGGACTGAATGGGGATATCGTCATCTTCCTCGGGAGGGATTACCAGTTCGTTCACCCCCACGATCAGACGCTCTCCCGATTCTATCTCCTTTTGCCGCTTCCGGGCCGACTCTTCCATCATATTGTGGATATAGCCTTTTTTCACCGCCGCGATCATGCCGCCCTGATCTTCTATCTCTTTGAGGATCTTGTATGCTTCCGCTTCGATATTGTTGGTGAGATACTCCACGTAATAGGAGCCTGCGAGAGGGTCCGTCACATCCGTCACTCCTGTTTCGTCGGAGACGATGTGCTGGGTGTTCAGGGACATCCTCGCCGCGAAAGGGGACGGCTCCGCGTGGGCATTGTCCAGGCACGCGTTGTCAATCGCGGTGCACCCCGCAATAGCTCCCGCCAGGGTTTGTATGGCGCATCGCGCGATGTTGTTGAGAGGCTGCTGATAGGTCATGGTCCGTCCCGACGTATGGACGGATATGAGAAGCTGGCATGCCTTTTCGGTTTTGGCCTTGAATACCTCTTTCGCCATCTTCGCATACATCCTCCGGAGGGCGCGGACTTTGGCTATTTCTTCGAAGAACCGGGAGCCCACGCTTACGAGTTCGTAGGGGAGAAGGCCCACGTCATCGAAATCAAGGCCCCGCTCATTGACCAGCAGTCCGAGCAGTTCTTTGAGCTGAGCCATCTCCACGGCCAGCGCCTGTGCGTTATTTCCGCCCGACTCCTGAAAGTGCTGGCTGAGAATGCCGCAGCGCATATGTATTCTATTCCTTATGATGTATTCCGAGGAATCCATCCAGAGTTTGATATTGAGGTCCAAAGGGAGATTGTCCCCCTGCCCGAAGGTGTGGCAGAAAGGATATTCCGTCACGCTGCCGTGCACTTCCTCTAAGTCAATACCTCGCTTTTCCGCCAGGGCAACAACATAGGCCAGCCGTATGGCGGACATGGCAGCGGAACCGAGAAGGGTAATAGACTGTCCGGTCAGGGGAATGCCGTCCATGAGCTCCTCGAATTCCAGGAGCGACGCTCCATGCCAACCCAGAACCCCCGCCTCTCTTCTGCCCACGGGATGATCGGCGTCTATGGGCATCGCATTGGGCCTGTCGCAGATGACGAGCATCCCCTGTGTCTGACCCATTGCCCGGTACTGTTTAAGGGCTTCGTTGGTTCTTTTGGAAGACCCGAGCCCGGCGGTCATTCTCCTTGTCCACACGCGGCTGCGGTAGCCTTCCGGATGATAACCCCGGACATAGGGATAGAATCCGGGGTCCCCCACATCCTTCGCATAATCCAAACCTGCAATGTCTTCGGGGGTGTATACGGGCCGAATCTCGTATCCGTAATCTGTTTCTCTTTTCATTTTGCCTCCATAACCTGAAAAAGTCTTAAATAGACCGGATCGGACATCCCGAGCATGGTTAAGGCGGCACCCATCAAGGCATGCGCCCGGTTTGCGCCCGACACGCACACAGGGCCGGCGACAACCGCACGAGTCTCTTTGCCTGATTCCCATGACGATTCGAGTAAATATTCCGGTTTCATCCCGTCTCAATGATAAAGCCAACCGGTTGGGTTAATCCGACCGGTTGGATTACTGTAGCACCATGAATATCATCGTGTCAAGGAAAAAGAACGTAGAAGATTGTCCCCATAATCCAAGGTATAGGCCGGAAAAGGACGAACTCCCGATACCGTGGCTTCCTGCTCCGCAGGGAGGAACACCCTTGTCCCCGGAGTTTGTTTTCGAGGGGGCATTTTGCTCTGAAAAGGTCTGACGGAGCTGGAAAGGCGGGCAGGGAAACGTTGCTTCATAGAACTGTCATATGTGGCAGCAATGGAACATTCTGTCGTATGTATCAGCCTATAGCTGACGGATATTACAGTTAGTGCTCTGGCTGTTATGCAACACCTTGATATTAAAGAATGACCATGGCTGGCACGTTCCTTGCTTCACTAATTGACGAAACAAGAGATTTGGCCGGCAAGGTGTCAATGCCGACAGAAGTACGGTCTTAAAGAGTGTGCTGGGCAAGAAGTCCTGTAGAGTGTCTCCGGCGTGCTCTAAAAGAAGACTGCGCCGAGGGAGGGCAACATGGGAAGAATGTGGGGGTTGGAAAGCGGAGGTGTTGTAGGCGGCAAGGCCATGGAGGATATGCTCATAGAGGTATTCGGCTGCGTTTCCCTGAACAGCAGGGTAATAAGGCTCGAGCCGGGCAGGGACAAGCTATGGTTCAGAACCGACGCCGCGGTCAGTGAACACGTTATGGAGGATATGCTCATAGAGGTATTCGGCTGCGTTTCGCTGAACAACAGGGTAATAAGGCTCGAATCAGGCAGGGACAAGCTGCGGCGCCCGAGCGGACTCAGGGCGGACGCGGTAGCCTGTACCGCATGAGACGGTTTGGGTGAAGCAAAGAGATAATAGAGTTATCCGGTGCCTTCCCGGCGCCCGCCAAATGTTGCTTCGTGTAAAAGGTTTCATTTGGGCCGGAAAGGACATCTTAAAGTAAGCGCGGGCGGGAACTTGCCCGGGTTGCTTCCCGCGCAGTTATTGAAGAACCCCTCCCCAGGGGAAAGTATCGAAGCAGGCCCGGAGATTGCGTGACCTCCTTAAGGCTGCACACGCATCCCCGGGCCGAACTTTATTCTGCAGGAAATCCCTTTCAGGAAGAGCGCGAATTCACGTCACCGGCCGCAGGCCACCGAGTCCGTTCGCGCACCATTCGCTGTGCCGGCAGGGGGCGCGACCCGTGGCACGGAGGGGTATATATCCTTAAGAAAAACAGGTACTCACGAATTGATCTGCAATATTTGACAGAACTAGTTGTATAGGCCGGCAAAATTCGGTAGACTGTCTGTAAACTGACAAGTATGACAGCGTACGGTTGCAGAAGAGGGGCCCGTGAAGGTAGATGAGAACCGGTTTTTCAGAGAGATCACCCTGCGCATATGCGGGAGCCTCGAAATCGAAAAAGCCCTCTGGCATTGTTTTCTCTACACCCGCGACATTATCCCCGCCGACGAGTTGATCCTCACCGTCTACGACCCTGATGCGGGAACTCTCGACGTGGTGGCAACCGCGGGCGACCAGGGCGGCAACGCAAAGACCGACAAGATTTCCATGCCCCCCGCGCTTCAGCGGCAGTTGGCGGACCCCGTGAAGTTTCCCCGTGTAAGAGCTTCCGGCGACGTGTATGAGGACGAGATACTGGGCCCTGTCGCAAAGAAGTACGACTGGCCCGATTCCTCCATCATCGTGGGACGACTCATAATTGAAGACAAGTTTGTGGGGTCCCTCATTGTTCGCGCCGGCGGGAAGAACCGGTACACCAGGGAGGAGGCCCGGCTATGGTCCCTCATCAACGAACCGGCCGCGGTGGCCCTTGCAAACAGCAGGCGCTACCTGGAACTGATAAAGCTGAAGGAAATGCTCGCCGACGACAGCAAGTACTTCCAGAATGAACTGCGCCGGGGTTTCAGCGAGGAGATCGTAGGCGCCGAATTTGGACTGAAGGGCGTGATGGAACAGGTTCTGAAGGTCGCCCCCCAGCCTTCCCCGGTGGTGCTTTACGGGGAGACGGGGACCGGCAAGGAGCTTGTGGCCAACGCGATCCATAATTTTTCCCCCCGCCACAACGGCCCGCTCATCAAGGTGAACTGCGGGGCCATACCTGATTCCCTCATCGACAGTGAGCTTTTCGGCCATGAAAAGGGCGCTTTTACCGGCGCTGTCTCCCAGCAGAGGGGCAGGTTCGAGCGTGCTCACGGGGGCACGATCTTCCTGGACGAGGTGAGCGAGCTTCCTTCCAACGCGCAGGTGCGGCTCCTCAGGGTGCTCCAGGAAAAGGAAATAGAGCGCGTGGGCGGCACCCAGTCCGTAAAGGTCGATATCCGCATTGTTTCCGCCACCAACAAGGATCTCCGGAAGCTGGTCGCACAGAACCTGTTCAGGGACGACCTTTACTACCGCCTGTCCGTTTTTCCCATCCATATCCCTCCCCTCAGGGAGCGCAAGATGGACATCCCCGCCCTTGCCGAGTATTTCATGCGAAAGAAGGCAAAGGAGATAGGACTTCATTTCATGCCCGGCTTTGCTCCGGGGACCGTGGAAAGACTGGTGGAATACGACTGGCCGGGCAACGTGAGGGAACTGAGCAACGCGGTGGAGCGGGCCATCATCACCCATGAAGGCAAGCCCCTCACTTTTGAAGACATAGTGGGTGTTCAGCCGGACCAGGAAGAACACAGGGGGTATACGCCGGAAGAAGGGAACCTGACCCTCAACGGCATGGAGGCCATCCACATCCGGCGGGCCATGGAAATGGCGGGTGGAAAGGTCGAGGGGGGCAACGGCGCCGCTGCCATTCTCGGGATGAACCCCGGCACCTTGCGCCACAGGATGAGAAAACTCGGCATCCCCTTCGGCAAGACCGCGAAAACAGGATACGGGAAGCTGTAACAGGACTTTGTCGCGGGCCGGGTCCTTCCGGGGCGCCCGTGACGGGCTCTCACACGCGGGGGTTTGGAATGAACGGAAAAGACAGAACAAAAGAGGAACTCCTTGAAGAGATAGCCCGAATGGGCCGACGCATCGAGGACCTGGAGAGATCGGAAACGGAGCAGCGGTACCGGCGCATTGTCGATACGGCGGAGGAGGGCATCTGGGTTCTCGACATGGAGTACCTGACCCTGTTCGTCAACAGCCGGATGGCGGGAATGCTCGGCTACGAGCCTGAGGAGATGGTCGGGAAAAAGCACGAATTCTTCCTTTTCGAGGAGGACTCCCAGGACATCAAAGAGAAGGTTTTGACCCGGAGCCGGGGTGTATCCGGACGATATGAGCGGAGGCTCCGCAGGAAAGACGGCAGCACCTTGTGGGCCCTCGTGTCGGCAACGCCCATCCTGGGCAAAGACGGACTGTTCCAGGGCTCCTTTGCCATGTTTACCGACATTACCGAGCGGAAAGAGACGGAAAAAGCCCTTGTCGAGAGCGAGGAGAAGTTCAGGAGCATCTTCGAGAACGCGGTGGAGGGCATCTTCCAGAGCACGCCCGGGGGACGGCTGATGGCGGTCAATCCTGCCATGGCCAGGATGTACCGGTATGCTTCTCCCGAGGACATGATCTCGGAGGTTACCCATATCGGGCATCAGATCTATGCCGACTTCGACGACCGGCGCAGGTTCAAGAGGCTCCTTGAAACCCACGGGACAGTGGAGGGATTCGAGGCGCAGTTCCTGAGGAAGGACGGCACCATGCTGTGGGGCTCCCTCAATGTCCGGGCAGTGAAGAACACACAGGGAAAAGTAGCCTACTATGAAGGCACCATGGAGGATATTACCGCCCGCAAGAGGGCGGAAGAGGCGCTCAGGGAGAGCGAATCGAAATACAGGACCCTCTTCAACACCGCCACGGACGCCATATACCTTCATGAGATTACCGATGAAGGCGTGCCGGGACGGTTCGTGGAAGTCAATGATGTGATGTGTTCCCGCCTCGGCTATTCGAGGGACGAGATGCTGTCCATGACGCCCACCCGCATAAACGCGAAGGAAATGGCCGCCGAGATTCCGCTGATAATGAAAGACCTCCTCAAAAAGGGCTCGGCCCGTTTCGAAATGACCCACGTGAAGAGGTCCGGGACGAAATTTCCCGTGGAGATCAGTTCCCGCCTCCTCGCCGTCAAGGACCAGTCCATGATCCTTTCCATTGCCCGGGATATTTCCGAGCGCAAGAGGGCGGAAGAAGAGCTGCGAAGATCGGAGGAGAAGTACCGCAACATCTTCGAGAACGCGGTGGAAGGCATATATCAGGTGACCCCGGACGGAAGATACCTCAGCGTGAACCCCGCTCTCGCACGGATCCACGGGTTCAGCTCCCCGGAGGAGATGGTCGCCTCCGTGACCGATATCGCCCACCAGCTCTACGTCGATCCAAGCCGCAGGGCGCGGCTCAAATGTCTCGTGGAACAGGACGGGTTCGTGAAGAGCTTCGAGATCATGATGAGGAGGAAGGACGGGAGTCTCCACTGGGTCGCCAATACGGCCCACGCGGTCCGCGACGCAGGCGGAACCATCGTCTATTACGAAGGCACGGTGGAGGACATCACGAGCCGCAAGTTTGCGGAGGAAGAACTCCGGCAGCTCAAGACCACCCTGGAGGCGACCCTTCTCGCCATGTCGTCCACGGTGGACGCGAGAGATCCCGGCACGGCGGGTCATCAGAAAAGGGTCTCGAACCTTGCGAAGACCATAGCCCGGGAGATGGGCTTTTCCGATGACATGACGGAAAACATCAGGACCGCGGGCATTATCCACGATATCGGCAAGGTGGCGGTCCCCGGCGAAATCCTGAACAAACCCGTCCCACTCACGGATGCGGAATACGGGCTTGTCAAAAGTCACTCAAAAGCAGGGTTCGACATCGTGAAAGACGCTGAACTGCCCTATCCCATCGCCGAAATGGTGCTCCAGCACCATGAGAGGCTGAACGGCTCGGGTTACCCCCAGGGACTCCGGGGGAACGAGATACTTCTCGAAGCCCGGATACTCGCGGTGGCTGACGTGGTGGAAGCGATCGCCTCGGGCCGCCCTTACCGGCCACGGAAAGGGATAGAAGGGGCACTCCAGGAAATAAGGAAGAACCAGGGGATTCTTTACGACGCCGACGTGGTGGACGTCTGCCTCCGGCTCTTCAAGGAAAAGGGATTTCACCTCGGATAGGAAAGGCCCGTCCGACGGCCCGAGCTCTAATGCGGGGGCGTTTCCCGCAGGCGCGGAAGGCGGAATGTGAAGGTGGTGCCCGACTCCGGCTCTGAGTTGAAGGTTACCTCTCCTTTCAGATATTGCTCCCCGAAGAGTTTCATCGAATAGGTCCCCAGCCCTCTTCCCGTCTTCGCCTTGGTGCTGTAATGCCTTTGGAATATCCTGTCCCGGACATGGGAGGGGATATGTCCCGCGTTCCATGTTTCCCAGACCACGTGATCGGGGCCGACGGTTGCTCTCAGGGATATGGTTCCCCCGGCGGGGGTGGCTTCAAGGGCGTTGAGAAGCATATTGAACAGCACCCTCGCGACCAGCATGGAATCGGTGTATATCAACACGTCTTCATGGGGCCAATCAGAGACTATGGTCTTATCCCTTGATGCGGGGTGCCCCGACAGGGCGCCGTCCACTTCTCTTTGGATATCACGGAGAGAGACATCTTTTCGTGTCGTGAGACGGAGGGCGTCTTTCCGATAGGAAAGCTCCCTTTGTATGGCGACTTCATTGCACAGCCTCGCAACGGCGAAACGCAATTGTTGCACCTCCTCACGATCGGGCATTTTCATGTGAAGCAGCTCGGTGTTGCCCAGTATGGCGGCGAGTATATTGTTGACGTCGTGGAAGAATACGTGCTCCAGGCCTGCCCAGAACTGCTGCTGCGTAATATCCCGGGCAAATATCATTATCAACCGCTCGCCGTCGACAACCAGAGGTTGGGCCCGCACCTTGAGGCTGGTATTAAGAACAGCCCCTCCCTTCTTGACGGTAAGGGCGCACACCTGCTCTTCCGCCCTGTCTTCGGTCAAGGCGGCCATCATGGCTATTACTGCGCCGCACGTACGGCAATGAGGTGTAGTGCCGCACCCGTTGGGCGGTTCGTCGGCGTGGATGCAGCGGAGACTTTCCCCCAGTCTGAGACCAAGCGTTTCCATGGAATCCCGCACCCCCAGCTCATGGAGGAACGCGTCGTTGAGAGCCACTATCTGCCTGTCTTCGTTCAGCACCACCAGCAGACCGCCGATCGATTTCAAGAGGGTGCTCATCAGGGGGCTGTGGCCGATGGTTTCAATCTGGTTCCTGAACCTTTCCATGTCGGTCCTCGCCGCGGGAGCGAAGAAGGTATCGGGGCTTTGAGGATTGGGTCCGGAGGTGCGCGGCCCTCTGCTATCGACGGTTGTCTTCATGTGCGTACCCCCCCCGGGAAATAGACGGGTAATCCGACCGGGGCGGGACTTGCGCCCATGGTCATCTCCCGAACATGGTTATCGCCGATTCCTGTTCAGGCTTAAGGGACGGCGACCCGGGAAGGCGATGCGGGAATGGGGCCGTCCGCGGATCATGGCTTGCGCGGGAGACCGCTTTTCTGTTATCCTGTACCCATCAAACGCGGAGACAGGTAAAAAAGAAGATGCAGAGTTTCTATGACTTTACGCTGCCCGACCTTGAAAAGGTGATCGGCGCCCTGGGTAATGAGAAGTTCAGGGCCAGGCAACTTTACAAGTGGGTCTACAACAAGGGCGTCCTCGACTTTCCGGAGATGACCAATATCTCCAAGAGCCTGAGGGCGGTCTTCGGGACCATGTTTTCCACTGCCCTTCCCGCGGTAAAGGACGCCGTCGTATCGGACGACGGGTCGATAAAATTCGGGCTCTCCATGGAGGACGGCAACGTGGTGGAGAGTGTGTTCATGCCCGACGGGGAACGGAACACCCTGTGCGTGTCGAGCCAGATAGGGTGCAGGATGGGTTGCAGGTTCTGCGTCACGGGGAAGATAGGGTTCAAACGGAACCTCACGGTTTCCGAAATCGTGGGCCAGATCATGGCGGTGCGGCGATACCTTCCCGAGAAGCGCATCTCGAACGTGGTCTTCATGGGCATGGGCGAGCCTATCGACAACCTCGACAACGTGCTCGCGGCCCTTGACATAATGAAGAACTCCCTGGGACTCGATTTTTCTCACCGGAAGGTAACCCTTTCGTCCGTGGGTCTCATCGACGGGCTCAATATGATACACTCCAAGGTGGCGAGCCTCGCCATATCGCTCAACGCCGCGGATGACAAGAAAAGAACATACCTCATGCCCATAAACAGGCTTTACCCTATACGGGATATCGTCAACTTCGTCAAAGGGTTCAAGGCGAGCCGCAGGGTGAGGATCACCTTCGAGTACGTGCTCCTCAAGGGCGTCAACGATTCCATGGAGGATGCGAAGCAGCTCGCGGAACTGCTTGCAGGCGTAAAATGCAAGATAAACCTGATCCCCTGCAACGAGTCCCCCTATACTGAATTCAAGTCCCCTTCTCCCGAAACGGTGGAACGGTTCCAGGCGTACCTTCACGACAAGCGCTTTATCACCATCATAAGGGATTCGCGGGGAAAGGACGTCTCGGGCGCGTGCGGTCAACTGGGCATGAAATACCTTGAGGGGTCACAATGATATGAAAGGCAGACTGCCGGTATACAGGGATTCTTTCTTTTGCGGAACGGAACGGCCCGACGGGCTTCAGCTCACCATGACTTACGAGGACCACCTCGTGCTGTGCGACCTCTTCGTGGACAACAGGTTCGAAGGGTACACGAACGTGGCCCACGGCGGCCTCATCTTCGGGATTCTCGATGTGATGATCTGGTACGTAATCTTTATGGAGACGAAGAAGATATGCATGACCCGGAAGACGGTGTCGGAGTTCCTGAAACCCGTCATGTGCAATAGCCATTACAGGGCCAAGGCGCAGTTCCTCTGCATTGACGACAGGGACGTGCTTTCCGCCGCGTGGGTCGAAGACGAAAACGGGGCGGTCTGCACTAAAGTGGACGCCGTCTTCAGGGAGGCGAAAGACCTGCCTGTCGAGTCCTTTATCAACCGGTTCGACTTCAGCATTACCACGCCGGAGATCAAGGCCTTTTTCCTCTCCCTCCTTGAAGGCGAGCAGCGATCATAGACCTGTTGAAGCAGCGATAGAAAACGGTTGGCGGGAGAGCTTAAGTTGGTTGGAGCGGGCGATAGTTGGTAAAGTGGCCGGCCGCATGAACGAAAACTCGATATGCACCGCTCTGCAAAGGGGCGTGGGCTCTGCCGTACCTGAGTACGGCGACGCCCATCACCCCTTCACAGCCCGGCACATCTCGAGCTTCCGCCCATGCCGCCGTCCGTTCCACCGGCATCAATTGAATTTTGAAAACCAGGGATGCCGGAAAATTGGGCCCCGTGATTCACGATTACACCGCACCTTCCGGTTTTCCTCATTCCAATCCATGTCAATAGTTGTCTGTATCTTCGTCGTATTGCCGCACGGTTGCTACCCGGTCTTATTTTCCCGGCATCCTTAATCAATAATTGAATTACGCCGGGTGGAACAGGTGGCGGCACGGGGCGGATGCTTCAGGTTCGCTGGGCTGTGAAGGGGTGATGGGCGTCGCCGTACTTGCGTACGGCAGAGCCCACGCCCCTTTGCAGAGCGGCGGAGATGGAGCATTCGTTCTGTGCCGCCACCTACATACAGTATCGTCGATCACTCCCCCACTTTCCGAACCGCCTATCTTCGCTGCGCGCCCTTGCCATTGACAGACGGGCTCCAACTTGTTACATTTGGGCCATGCCCGTCCATCACCATTTGCCCAAAGAAGGGATGATATACCAGAGGGAGCAGTACGCCAAGGGCGGCGCGGGAAGGCGCTACTGGGACTACAGGGACAACATTGTATTCTCCTACATTCTCCCCCGCCACAAGAGCATCGTGGACATAGGGTGCGGAGAGGGCATCGCCCTTGAAAAACTGACCGGGTTATTTCCCGGGAACGAGGTGGTGGGTGTGGACCTCGAACTGGAGAATATCGAGATCTGCCGGGAGCACGGGCTGACCGCCGTTTATTCGAATGTCTACGAACTTGCCCTGCCCACGGCTCGCTTTGACGTGGCCATCTGCATCGACGTCCTCGAGCACCTCACAAGACCCGAAGACGGGGTGAAGGAGCTTTACAGGATTTTGAGGCCCGGCGGCCGCCTCATAATCGTCATACCCAACGACAGGAACTTCTTTCTGTCCCGTCTCGCCCTGGGGATGATAAAAGAGGCTTTCTACGACGCGGGTCACGAGAGACAGTGGAGACCCCGGGAAGTGGCGGGCCTGCTGGAAAGAACGGGGTTCGGGATCGCGGCGGGAAGGAGCATCCCCTTCCTTTTGTGGCATACGAGCCTTCACCACGTGATCGTGGCGGAAAAAAGGTCCGGAGGGGAGAAAGGATGAAGCGCCGCCTCAACTGGCAGGTTACCTTCGCGTGCATCCTCATCGTCCTTTCCATCATTCTCTATGTGTGCCATTATCTCATCTTCAAGGACGGTCACCGGATTTTCCTCGACCTTCTCGAATATATCGCCTTCATCCCGGTCCAGGTGCTCCTGGTCACCCTCGTGATAGACAAGCTGCTCAGGGTGAGGGAGAAACGAACCCTCCTCAAAAAGCTGAACATGGTGATAGGCGTGTTTTTCAGCGAGGTGGGGATGGACCTGGTAAGGCGTTTCCTTGCCTTTGAATCCAACCGGGAGCGCCTGTCGGAGAATCTGATCCTCTCGCCGGAATGGACGGGCAAGCAATTTCTCCAGGCCCGGAAGGCGATAAAGGATTTCGGGCATGAACTGGACCTGAGCGGCGGCGGCCTCGTGGAACTCGGGACCTTCCTTGAGGGGAAGAAATATTTCCTCCTCCGTCTCCTCGAAAACCCCAACCTGCTGGAACACGAGAGCTTCACCAACCTTTTGTGGGCCGTCACCCACCTGGCGGAGGAACTCTCATTCAGAGAGGGGCTTACCGGCCTTCCCCAGGAGGACCTCGGCCATCTTTCGGGGGACATAAAGCGTGTCTATACGCTTCTGATCTCGGAATGGCTCGTCTACATGAGCCATCTCCACGGCGCGTACCCTTACCTCTATTCCCTGGCGGTAAGGACCAACCCCTTTAATCCGAATGCAAAGGCCGGGTTCGGGGGATAGATGCGGACAATGGTGAGACCATGAAGATAGCGAAGAGGGCGGAGGCGATCACCCCCTTTTATGTAATGGAACTTCTCGAAAAGGCCAAAGCCATGGAGGCCCGGGGGGAAGACATAGTCCACATGGAGGTGGGAGAACCCGACTTCCCGAGCCCCCTTTCCGTGAAGGAAGAGGCGGTAAGGGCGATTATGGAGAACAGGACCTTTTATACCCACAGCCTCGGGCTTCCGGAACTGAGGGAGAAGGTCGCGGAATTCTACCTCAAATCGCACCATGTGCATGTATCGCCCGAGAGGGTAGTGATTACGAACGGGACCTCGGGCGCATTTTTGCTGCTCGCGGCCACCCTCCTCGACGGAGGGGACGTGCTCGCCCTATCCGACCCCGGATACCCCTGTTACAGGAACTTCGGTGTTTTCGTGGACGCCGCGGTCCTGCCCCTGCCCGTGTCGGAGGAGACGGGATATGCCCTCACCACCGGCCATTTCCGCAGTGTGAAGGATAAACCCCGCGTCGTGGTAATCTCCAATCCCTCCAATCCCACGGGCGCCGTGTACAGGCAGGAGGCACTCTCGGACCTTTATGAATTCCTGGCGGCCCGGGACATAACGGTGGTGATGGACGAGATATACTCGGGCCTTTGCTACGGCCGTGAAATGAGAACGGCTCTGGCCATATCGGACGACATCATCGTGGTGAACGGTTTTTCGAAGACCTATGCCATGACCGGCTGGAGGCTCGGCTGGATGGTGGTGCCCGAGGCCCTGGTGAGGCCGGTTCAGAAGGTCGCCCAGAACGTGTTCATATCGCCGCCCTCCATCTCGCAATACGCCGCGCTCCAGGCCTTTGACGTGGCCGACGAACTTGCGAACATGAAGAGGACCTATGAGGAGCGGCGCGATTTCATGCTCGCGAGACTCAGGGGTCTCGGATTCCGTATACCTCTCGATCCGGAAGGGGCGTTCTACATTTACGGGGGCATTGAGCGGTGGGGCATCGACAGCATGGTGTTTGTCGAGAGGGCCCTGAGGGAAGCGAAAACGGCCATTACCCCGGGATACGACTTCGGCGCCTTCAGGGCGGGGTCCCACGTGCGTTTCTCCTATGCCAACAGCATGGAGCGGCTCAAAGAGGGCTGTGACCGGCTGGAGACGTGGCTTACGGGCCTGTGACAATCCTGTACCTGTACCTCCATGGGAGCAACTTTTTCCTGACCCCATTTTTGTTTGACAAAAACCCGTAAGGAAGGATAGCATTTGACGAATTACAGCCCTCACCGGGCCTCAGGCAGGCGGAGTGTCCAATGAAGAAGGGTTCAGTTTTCTTGCCTCGCCCCACCTTGTGTTGCCGGTATTCCGCCCGCGACAGGGGAAAATTGGTCCGGTGACATTCGCGTGAATTTGTGAACTTTCGAACCGGTGATGGGCAATGAGAAGCGGCGTCAGTCTGAAATTCTGGATCGGGGGATTTTTTCTGTCCCTTCTGATCATCACGGGTATTTCGTTTCTTTTTGGAGACTCGGTACTTGTCTACACGTGGTCTTCCGACCTCGGGACGTGGATCAGGCCGCCCGGAACCGTTTACAGGCACCGGAGCGAGGGTTGGGGGACGGCACACTTCGGGCAGCTTGATGTTATCGGTGTTCGTGATATATCGAAGACCGGGGTTCCTGCCATAGCCATATGGGGTGATTCCCACGTCGAAGCATTTCAGGTCGAGCAGTGGGAAAAAATGCAGGAGCAACTGGTGGATATATGGAAGTCCCATGGAAGGACCGGCCTTACCGCCTTCGGGATAGGCAAGTCTGAGGCGTCGGTGGCGGATTACTATTTTCAGATACCTCATTACGAAAAGAAGTGCCCCTCCATTCTTGCCCATGTCATAATTATTTCCGGCATGGATGATGTTTTGCCGGACCAGCCGTCCGCGGTACACGGGGCCTTTGAATCAAAACCGGAATACCGGCTTGTCGAGCATAACAGGGCTCCCGCCCACGTCCGGGTCAGGGCAGCTTTGAGAAAGTGGGGATTGGACTTCGTATGGTTGTCGGCAGTGCCGCTCATAAAGGATACAAAGCTGCGGTTTTCACCGGGGCCCGCCGGGACAGGCCGGGAGAGGGTCGAAATTGTTCGCGAGCCGAACCCCGGCAAAGCATTTTCCTTCCTCCTGAGCGCGTTGAGGCGTCAGACCGCCAAGCCTGTCACCTTTGTTTATTGTCCGGAAGCGCCCACGATTAAGGGCGGCAAAGTGGACTTCGCAGACCGCGATGCGGGCATTGTCCCCATATTTGCAGAGGAATGCCGGCGTAATGGCATCGGGTTCATTGATATGACGCGGGATTTCCGGAATTACTATGAGGAAGAAGGGGCCTTTCCCCGCGGGTTTTCCAATTCCAGGCCTTCACAGGGGCATTTCAACAGCGGCGGCCATCGTCTGGTGGCAAAGGCAATATACCGGGCGTACCGGTCCATGAACGGGATATCCGATGCTCTTCACACACATTGAGTTTCTGATCTTTTTCACGGCCCTTCTCGGTTGCCTGTGGGCAGTCCGGGAAAACAGGGTTCGCAAGGTCCTTATGCTGGCGGGGTGTTACTATTTCTACGCATACTGGGACTGGCGGTTTCTCGGCCTGCTGGCGATCCCCACTGTTTCGGACTACCTGATCGGGAAATACCTGTCAAGGTCAATCTCTCCCACACGACGGGGTCTGCTGGTTGCGGCGAGTCTGACCATCAACCTCGGTATCCTCGCAGCCTTCAAGTATTTCAAGTTCTTTGTTTCATCCCTGCAACACCTCTTCATTCCCCTCGGGCTTCAGACGGACAGCCTGTCCATCATCCTGCCCCTGGGCATATCTTTCTATACCCTGAGAACCTTGAGCTACACCATCGATGTGTACCGGGGCAAGCTCGAACCTTGCACGAGCCTGCTCGACTATGCGGTCTTTGTCGGTTTCTTTCCCACCATGGTTGCCGGGCCCATTGTAAGGGCCTCCGAGCTTCTTCCTCAATTGGTGCGCCCTGTGGTCATGGACTTTCAGAATATCCTGTCCGGGTTCAGATTATTCGTCATAGGGTTGTTCCTGAAGGTTTTCGTGGCGGACAGAATCGCCATGTTTACGAACTACGTTTTCGGGAATGTGGGCGTCTTTGATTCCCTCACCGTCTGGCTGGCGGTAACGGGCTACTCGGTGCAGCTCTACTGTGATTTTGCCGGATACTCCGAAATGGCCATAGGCGTGGCAAGAGCGATGGGGTACCAGGTCCCGGACAACTTCAATTTTCCTTATCTGTCGAGGAACATAGCCGATTTCTGGAGGCGCTGGCACATCACCCTGTCGAACTGGATCAGGGACTACGTTTACATAAGCCTGGGGGGCAATCGAAAGGGCGAGGTTCGAACCTACCTCAACCTTATGGTTGCCATGACCTTGTGCGGGCTGTGGCATGGCGCCGCCTGGACCTTCGTGTTCTGGGGCCTGTGGCATGGCGCGGCACTGGTTGCTCAGCGTCTTTGGGCGGCCAGGAGAGGTCGCGTGGGGACGGCCCATGACCCCGGTCCGTTCCCGGGGTTCGCGGGCCGGATCATTACGCTCCTCACCGTTGTTGTGGGATGGGTGTTCTTTCGGGCAGACGGTTTCGGTAATGCCCTGACCATACTCGGCAAGATGTTTTACCACGGCGGCGGCGTCTCATGGTACCATCCCTTTGTCCTGGGCATTCTTTTTTGTTTTATCCTGGTCCAATTGGCGGAATTGTTCCGGTGGGGCGAGTACCACAGGCTCCCCCTGTCCGCCTGGTACACACCGACCGTCATTTTCGTAATGATCTGGCTGTGCATAGTCTTTCGTCCAAAAGAGTTTGCACCCTTCATTTACTCGCAATTCTGACGAGAAGTTGCAGGGTAAATACAGGACTCGTCCTCTCGCGGCGCGCACGTGACGGGTCAGGGCAAAACCTTGTTCTTGACAAACGTCGGGAAGTCTTCATATAAATAATACACTTGACGCACCATGAGAGATGACAGGTCCAATTCATTTAGTGTCCCCGTAAAGATAGGCATAGGTCTGATCGCCCTTTTGTTTATTCTCAACTCGGCCTTTCTCTACCTCTTCGTGAGGGAGAAGAAGAGGAACAACGACTATGTGAGGATCATGAAGGAGACGAACGAGAAGCTGCTCAGGGTGCGGGAAGCCCTGAACCGGCAGTCCGGGGCTCCTCCGGCCGACACGGTAGTCAAGCCGTCTCCCGCGCCGGCGCAGCCCACCGTTGCCCGGTCGGAGCCGAAACAGGCGCCGCCCGCGCCTCCGGAGAAGAAGGCGGTCCAGGTCGAAGAACCAACAAAGGCTACGCCGCCCCTTGAACGGGTGGTAAAGCTCGTTGTCCCGCCCGAGTCGACCCCTGCCCCCTTTGTGTCTGCCGATGCGGGAGAAATCGTCCTGATTTGCGAGAAGGACTCAAAGACGCTCCATGTCTTTCGCTTCGGGAACGGCAGGTTTTCTCTTGTCAAATCCTACCCGTGCATTATAGGGGCGAACAACGGGGACAAGAGGAAGGCGGGAGATGCCGCCACTCCGAAAGGGGTCTACTTCATCATGCGCTTCACCCCGGGGAGCAAGCTGCCGGGAGATTACGGCACAGGGGCTTTCGTCCTCAGCTACCCGAACCTCCTGGACCGGAAAAACGGGAAACAGGGCAACGGGATCTGGCTCCATGGCCATGATAACAAGAAGAACCTGAACGACCTCCTGAACACCAAGGGGTGCATAGTCGTCACCAATGATGTGATCAAGGAGTTGTCGGCAATCATCGTACCCCAGAGCACCCCCATCGCCATTGTGGACACCCTGAAGTTTGTACCGCAGAAGGACCAGCGCGCCGCGGGAGAGGAGATCAAGGGATTTGTCAGCTCATGGAGACATGCGTGGGAAAGCATCAACACGAAAAAGTACCTCAGCTTCTATTCCTCTGATTTCATAAACAATGAAGGCATGAACTACGATGCTTTCAGGAACTACAAGGAAAAGGTAAACAGCAACAAGAAGTCGATCTTGATCAAAGTCGAAAGAACCGCCATCCTGCTGCCCCAGGACCACGAAAACAAGCTTGCTGTGGTCCGGTTCGATCAGAGGTACCAATCGAACAACTATAAGAGCGACAGCAGAAAACTTCTCTATCTGAAGAAGAGCAACCACGGTTGGCAGATCATCGGAGAATCAATACTGCATTAGTTTTTCACACGTCCCTATTGGAAGGAACCTATACTGGCGGCGGGCATAAGACCCAAAGTTTATATTTTCCCTTGACAATTATCTTTAACTAGCTGATAATAATTAATAATTCCTTGAAATGGGCTAAGAGAATACTATTCAGACGGGGTTTAGAAGGGCGGTAGCCTGTAAAAAGGGTCGTAATATGCAGGCGTGCGGCCCGGGATGACAGAGGGTCACTTAAGGCGGCTTGGATGGAAAATATGAAAAGAGGACAAGGTTGGAGATGACGAGAATCACATATCAGCGTTTGCTTCTTTGCCTTCTCGCCCTGACGGTGCTGATCGCCGGCGGATGTGAATCAGCGCGTACCGTTGAAAGGTCGGTAGATGGGTCGGTCACTGCCATGGACGAAATCAGCGATTCGGAGAAGGCGAAGATCCGAATGGGCATTATCAAGGACATCCGGGAGGGCTTGAACCTCTACAGGCTGTCTCCCGGCGACGTGCTGGAGGTAATGTACCATCTGTCTCTTACCGCGGAGGCTCAGGACTATCGCATCGGCGTGAATGACGAGCTTAACGTGGATTTCTTCTATCAGCCGGGGTTCAACAGGACCGTGGTGGTCCGCCCCGACGGGAAAATTACCCTTCCTCTCAAGGGGGATTTCGAGGCAGCGGGGTTGAAACCGGTTCAGCTCTCAGGGGTAATCGCCAAGACCTACTCGGATGTCCTCAATAACCCCGTGGTCACCGTGGTGGTCAACAAATATTCATCCAAGATCACCGAGCTTCAGAAAGCCATTACCAACGCGCCGAGGGGCCAGGCGAAACTTGTCACCGTGGGTCCCGACGGGAACGTTTACCTGCCTTTGCTGAGAGGCGTCAAGGCGGCCGGCAAAACGATCGACGAGTTCAAGGACACGGTAGTCGCCGAGTACCGGCATGACTTCAACAACCTCAATGTCTCGGTGCTCATCGAGTCATTGGCGGGCAATCGCACCTTTGTCTTCGGCGAGGTTCAGAAACCCGGGCCACTCGTAATGTCAAAACCGATGACCGTCATGCAGGCCATCGCCATGGCAGGAGGGGTTCTGACTACCGGTTCCCTGGGTAAGGTGAAGATCCTCTATTGGAATGAGAAGAATCAGCCCGTGGTGCGGACCATTAATCTCAAAAATTCTTTTTCGAGCCTCAAGATAGAAGAAGACCTCATAGTGCCGAACAACAGCATTATCTTTGTGCCGAGGACCGCGATTGCAGAGGCCGACCGTTGGGTGGATCAGTACATCAGGCAGCTCTTCCTGTGGCAGGGAGAGAATTTTGCCTTCACCTACGGCGTGTATTCTGCGCCTATCACCACCACGACGAGATGACCGGGGCTGCGGGACAGGCGGGGTTTATGGGACAGACACAAATTTTCTACAGGAAGAGGTGAAAATGACCGGAGAGAAGAAGTTAGTTACTTTAAGAGATGTTCTTTACGTCTTCTTCAAGAATAAGACTCTTATTTCTCTCGTCTTTCTCGTGGCGGTAATCGGCGCCCTCATCTACTGCGTGATTACACCCCCCAAGTACCGCGCCGAGACGAAGATTCTGGTGCGAATGGGGAAAGCCCAGACCTCCGGCGTTGAAAACTACCCGGAGCGATTCAATATCATGTTCCAGGAGAGGACCCAGAACATCCGTAACGAGATGGAACTTCTCAGGGGAGAGTACCTGACCGAAAAGGTCGTTGAGAGACTCAAAGACAAGATCGCCCCGGAAAGCGCCCGGAAGTCTCTGTTAAGAAGGGCAAAGGACGAGATCAAGATGGGTCTTTACCGGCTTGGGTTGGGGAAGAAGCCCGCATACGAGAAGGAGATGGTGGCGGTCTTCATGAATTCTCTGGGCCTCGCCTACCTCGAAGATACCGATATGATGCGACTCACCTTTGACTGGACCGATCCCAAGATTGCGGCCCTCGTGGCCAATACATACGCCGACGAATATATGGCTCAACATGCGGCGGTCTACGATTCGCAGCGGTCTTACCGTTTCTACGTCGATCAGATCGAACAATCCGAGAAGAAACTGAAAGATGCGGAAAACGAGCTCCAGGAGTACATCTCCAAAGGGAGCATCGCCAATATAGAACTGCAGAAAGACCTTCTTCTCAGGAATATCGGAGATCTGACCACCAGGTATAACATGGTTTCCGTGGACTATGCCCAGGCCCTTACGAAGATGAAGCAAATCAGGGACATGATCGCAAGGCCCGGCGCATGGGTTGAAACACCCGAGAACACGGGAACGGCGGGGGCTATGCAGCTCGACAAGCAGGGCTACTTAAGGACCCTGGACGACGCTTATTTCAAGCTTAAAGTGGAGCGGGAGAGGATGCTCAAGAATTACACGCCCCTCTCAAACGAGATCAAGACCCTCGACGTGCAGCTCGCCAACCTGAAAAAACAGAAAGGCGACAGCCTGCTTAATATTGTGGGTATGGAACTCGCCCTGGCGGAGAACAAAAGGAGCAGTCTTCAGAAAGAGATAAACGGTGAAAACGCAAAACTTGAAAGCATCAATTCCAAGACTATCACCCTGAAGCAACTGCAACGGCAAAAGGATATAGTCGAAGCAAATTACCAGCTGTATAAGAAGAAAGCAGAGGACTTCAGGATATCGGATGATCTCGACACCAAGAAGATTTCGGCGGTGAAGGTGGTCACACCGGCTACTCCTCCTCTGGGGGCCGCCTATCCAAAGAAAGGTCTGACCATAGTTATGGCGGCTTTTCTCGGGCTCTTCTTCGGGTTCGGTTTTTCCGCCGTCCGGGAATTCTTCAACCATACCTTCAAAGATGAAAACAACGTGCAGGACTACCTGGGCGTTCCCCTCCTCATGACCGTTTCCCTCCGCGGAGAAAGACAGAGACGTGGATTTTTCACGAACCTCGCCCGTAGCGTCCAGGAGACGTTTACTCCAAATCGTCGCAGGCCGACAGGCGTGCCGGGCCATTTCTCGCCCCAGAGGACCAACGGTTTTGCGCTGCTTCTCGTATCGGGCACCACCATCCTCCTGTCCGGTTATTTTTACTGCAATTCCCACTATAACGCAGCGGACGAGAGGCTGGCGGCGGCAGACAGCAAGGTAGAGCAGTATCTGTCGAAGGGGGCCATAACCCCCGCCACAGCCGGAGAGGGCGTTGCCCCAGTGCCGGGGTTCCTCGTATCGGGAGAAGCAAGTAAGGCCCTGGAGAAAGTATCCCTGGAGCAGACGGAAAACGTGGTAAAAACGGCGGAAGAGCCTGCCAAAGCCAAGCCGGTGGCCGAGAACGTACAGGCCCCGAGCCTTCCTTCCAAGGGCGATGCGCCGGATAAGGCAAAAGTTGCCGCTCCTGCAGCGGACACCGGCCGGACGGCCCCTGCCCCGGCCCTTTCCCAAATGAACACAGCCGACAAGGAACACGTCGTGGCGAAAGGGGAGAGTCTGGTGGGAATACTCCGCAATGTCTACCGCGTACCGAGCGATTTCATTTACAATGAATCCCTCGATCTCGTGGCTGCGGCGAACCCGAAAGTGAGAAACCTGAAAAGCCTGAATGAAGGGCAGAGGATCATTATCCCGAAGGAAGTCATCGAAAAAGGCGCGGGCCAGGGCAAAAAGACGCAATCCGATCAGGGCAAAGGGGCATGAGCCCCGTTTCGGTGGAGGAGCGACTACATGGATGAGCAGCGGATATTGGGGGAAGAGTATATGGGGTCGACGGGAGCCTTGTCGGGCATGTCCTTGCCGCTCATGATGGAGCACCTTTCGGACTACTATTACCGGGTCATATGGGATATTCTGGCGGCCCCCCGAAAGGTGAAGAAAGGGAGGAAAGGGAACTGCGCGCTGGCCATCGCCGCGTGTAACGATGGCGAAGGGGCATCCACCATCGCTTTGAATATTGCCTCGGCCTTTTCCATAAACTCCATGAAAAGGGTCGTACTGGTAGACGGCAACCTCAGGACTCCGGTACTCCACAGCTTCTTCGGTGTGACGAGGGAGCCGGGGTTGACGGACCTCGTAAATGGGGACACGGGGATAGAAGAGACGGTCATCGAGATTACGGAACAAAGGTTTCATTTCATCTCGGCGGGACGTCAGGTCCAAAACCCCGCCCTTATTTTTGAGGGACCTAATTTTGTGGACACCGTGGACAATCTGAGAAGTTCTTATGATCTCATCATATTCGACACATCATCGCTGATTCCCTATCCCGAGACGCCTATCCTGGGGAGCGCCATGGATGGGCTTATCCTGGTGCTGGAAGCGGAAAACACCCGGTGGGAGGTAGGCCAGGCGGCAAAGACCAACCTCGAGACAGCGGGAGTCACCCTTTTCGGGGCCATCCTCAATAAGAGGGAATACTACATACCCCGCTCGATTTACAAGCTTCTCTAAAAGGTTTACACTTTAACCGGTGACATGAATCATACCCAGTCCCACGGCGCAAATTCTCAGATATTTCTCGGCTTGTTCCTGGGGCTGGGGGCGTGTATTACCGCCGTTCTGGCGGCGGGGTTTGAGATCAAGCTCGCCATAGCGGTCATTCTGGGACTGGCCTTCCTCGTGGTGGTGCTCCATTTCTCCACGTACCGGCACCTTGTAAACCTCGCCATCATTTTCCTTGCCCTGGGGATCCCCTTCAACCTCGATTACAACCTTTTGTACCGGGAGTACATCGGTGTGACGAGTGTCGATATAGGGGTGAGCTTCCTTTGCGCCCTGGCCCTCTACGTGCTTTTCTTCTATCACCACGCGACGCTGCCGGGGAGGAGAGAGCCTCTTTTTCATTCCAGCAGGGCGATTTTGTGGGCCCCCTTGTTCTACATGGTCGCGGGGGTGCTGAGCATATACAACGCAGTTTCCCGTGAACTGGTCATTCTGGAACTCGTGAGGCTGGTCACGCTGTTTCTCATACTCTTCATCGTCATGAATCTGCAAAACAGGCAGCAGGTGAGCCTCTTTGTCTTCTCCTTGTCCGTCGGCCTGGTTCTGGAAACCCTTATCGCCTTGTACCAATATTATACGGGGCAGTCCCTGGGACTGGACGTGTTCGGGGAAAAAGCGACGATCTTTCAGAACATAGGGTCCCGGGTAAGCCGTACCACAGGCACCATCGGGCACTCGAATATCCTTGCCTATTATTTTGAGATGCTCATCCCCCTCATGTTGTCCATGAGCCTTGCCGAGGAAAAAGGGCGGTTGAAGCTCTGGTATTTCATGGCCTTCGGCCTGGGCCTCGTGGGCATCCTCACCACCCTCTCCCGGGGCGGGTGGATGACCCTCCCCATTTCGTTGGGTCTGGTGCTGGTTGTCATGCTGCGCCGGAGACTGGCTGAACGGAAAACCCTGGTTACTCTCTTCGTTGCGTCCATGGCCTTTGCCGTCACCATTTCCTTTATGTATCCTACCATTGAGAGGAGGCTGATCCATGATGACTATGGTTCCGCCCGATCGAGGATCCCTCTCGACAAGGCCGCTTTTTCAATAGTCAAACAGTACCCCGTATTCGGTGTGGGCCTGAACAACTTTGCGAAGATTTTTCAGACCTATGACCAGACAGGGGGGTCAAGCGTGGGACGTACCGCTAAGATCATCGTGCACAACATGTATCTGGGTGTGTGGGCGGAAGTGGGAACGGTGGGACTCATCGCCTTTCTGGGGATATTCGCGGTAGCCATATTCGCGCCTTTCGGTTTGCTGTCGAAACTCGAGCGCTGGCAACGGGGGGTGGCGATTGGGGTGAGCGCGGGCCTTGCGGCTCAATTCATTCACGCCATGGGCGATCCCGGATACAGGCTGCTCATGAACACCTCCATGCTCTTCTACTCCTTGATGGGCCTTACAGGGGCCGTTCTTATCATGTATAAGAGGGGCAACCATATTGCGAAGGACACCATGTGATGCCCCGGGGGACGATTTTCGGGTCTCGCGTTTCGGTGTCGGTGCGATCGGCGAAGGGATAGTACGGTTACGTGACGGAAGAGCCGGTCAAACTGTCGATTATTGTGGTAAACTGGAATTCAACTGAATTCCTGATCGAATGCCTGGACTCCCTTCTCCGGAAACCGATCCCGGTCAGTTCAGAGATCATCGTGGTAGACAATGCCTCGACAGATGGTAGTGCGTCCAGTCTCGACCAATACCCCGGGATCGAACTGATCCGGAATTCGGTCAATGCAGGGTTTGCAAAAGCAAATAACCAGGCCATAAAGGGGGCCAGGGGCGAATACATCCTTCTCCTCAACCCGGACACCCTGATAGAGGACAATTGTATTCTGGAAGAATGGGTCCGGTACATGGACGAACACCCGGAGACGGGCGTAAGCGGGTGCAGACTCGTCTACCCCGACGGCAGTTATCAGGTGGGCGATGCGGGGTTCAGGCCCACTTTCATGTCTGTGTTCAATTACGCCTTCTTTCTCTCGAAGATACACCCTTCTCTGTGCAAGGGCCTCTACCTTGCCGAAGGAAAGACAGATGGGGAAATGGAGGTAGACTGGGTGTGCGGGGCCGACCTTCTCTTGCGGCGATCGATTCTCCCAGGAACGGGTCTTCTTGATGAGACCGTATTCATGTACGCGGAAGACGTGGAGTTCGGCTGCCGGATCAGATCTGCGGGACATAAGGTCTGTTACCTTCCCTCCCTCAGGATCACTCATCTCCAGGGGGCGAGCCTGAAGAAGGCGAGCGCCCCTGAGACGGTGTCGCTCACGTGGCTCGAGAATACCCGTCGTCTCTACAGGTTGTTCAACAAGGGGCAGCCTGTATTCTTTTACGACCTCCTCATGACCTGCGCCTTTCTCCTCAGGACCGTAATTTATTCAATGAAGTATCTCCTTTCCCGGAACAGGGAACAGGGAAAGAAAGCGGCCCGGATGTGGGCTTACTGCCGGGGATCGGCGCGGCATCTTGTGAGAAAACCCCCGCGCGCACCGGGGCATCCTCGTTTGGTGGTGATATAACATGCGATTGGGAATAGATTTTCATCTCGCGGAAAGAGAAGGTACGGGAAACTGCACCTACATGAGAAACCTCGTGGAATCCCTGGTAAAGATGGACACGACACACGAGTACTTTCTCTATGTGACTGATTCCGGCTACCCGTACTTCAGGGTCTTCGACGGATATAAACGCGTCCATCTCCGCCCCATGGGTGTGAAGTCCCCTCTCCTGAGAATACCGCTCCTTGGCCTCATGACCTTCAGGGACAGGATCGACATCCTCCACGCCAACTACTACGGCCCGCCCCTTTTCAGAGGCAAGCTGATCCTTACCGTCCACGACCTGTCGTTTATCTCCATACCCGAGTGCTTCACCACCTTCGAACGCGTGAAGGATGAAGTGCTCATCCCCCGTAACATCAGGAAAGCGAGTAAGGTGTTGACTGTATCCGAATACTCGAAGATGGACATTATCAAAAACTATCATATCGATCCCGATCACGTGGAAGTAGGATATAATGGGGCAAACCCCATTTTCGTGCCTGTGGAGGACCGGGAAGCGGCATTGAGTGTGGTAAGGGGTTACGGGGTCACCGGCGAGTTTATCCTCTATGTGGGGCGCCTCAATAAGAGGAAGAACCTTGTAAGTCTCGTCAAAGCCTTTACCATGCTCAAGGAGACCCGGAACATACCTCACCAGCTCGTGGTGTGCGGCATCAGGGACTTCCTGCCCCAGGATGAGGTCGATGCCATCAATTCGTCTCCCTACAAAGGCGACATCATCTTTACCGGTTACCTTCCGGAGGAGCACCTCCCACTCTTTTACGGAATCGCCCACGCCTTTGTCTATCCCTCCCTTTACGAGGGGTTCGGGCTGCCCTGTCTCGAGGCCATGCGCTGCGGCTGCCCGGTAGTCAGCTCCAACCTGACCTCCCTGCCGGAAGTGGTGGGCGACTCGGGCATACTGGTTAATCCCCTAGACGTAAATGAACTGGCGGAGGCCGTGTGGAGGGTCATATCGAACCCGGAGCTGCGATCGGAGATGGTCAGGAAAGGACTCGAAAGGGCAAAGCTGTTTACCTGGGAGAACACCGCAAAAAAGATGCTTGAAGTCAGTGAAAAGGCTGTGCAAAGATCGTGAAAAGGGACTGAACAATGGCAGATACCAGAGCAAGCTTGACAGTAATCATACCTACATACAATCGCGCAGAGATCCTGGAAAAATGCCTTGAATCTCTTGCGAAGCAAACCCTCCCCCTCGATGCGTTCCAGGTCGTTGTCGCGGATGACGGCTCCCGGGATGACACGCGGAAGAGGGCGGAACGTTTTCTCAAAGATGTGTTTCCCAAAATGCGCTACCTGTGGCAGGAGAACAGCGGGCAAAACGCGGCGAGAAATCGCGCCATTCAGGAATCGGAGGGTGACATTCTCCTCTTCATCAATGACGACACCATCGCCACGCCGACCCTGGTCGAACAGCACAAGGCCTTTCACGACCTGAACCCCGCGTCCCACCTCGCCATGTTGGGCAGGATCACTATCTCCCCGGAGATCCCTCCCACCGTCTTCGCGAAGCTCCACCTCGATGCCGCTTTCGCCCAATGGCACGAAAAAAAGGAACTCGACTGGCACGCTTTCTACACGTGCAATGTGTCGGTAAAGAAGGCCTTCCTCCTCGAATACGGTCTCTTCGATGAAAGCCTGAGGTACAATGATGACCTCGAGCTTGCCCTCCGTCTCTCGCGACACGGCTTTAAGATCTTCTACGACCCCGAAGCGCTGGGCTATCACTACCATTATCTTACCGAGAAATCCTACACGGACCTCGCCAAACTGAGCGGGAAGACGCTGGCCGTCTGGTATAAGAACGCACCTCACCTGGAACAGGAATTAGCCTCCATAGGCTTCTACCTGACGACCCCTTTTCTTGCAAGGGTCAAATACTTCCTTGGGGACATGATAGTGAACGAGGCCACCATTCCCCTCATCCTCCGGTGCGCGCGCCGCTTCGCCGACACACATCAGGCGTTGGCTCTTACCCTTTACCAGAAGGTTTACAGGGCCCTGGAGAGGAAGAACATAAGGGAAGAGATGAAGAGAACCTGAAAGGTGAAGCGCCCGTGACCTGCGTCGTCGGGTCCGCCCCAAGACGACAACCAACGGGGTGCCGCTGTCGGAGTCTGTTTCCTATGGAAAAAAAGCCCAGGCTGACCATAATCTCCTCTTCTTCGGGTACCGCCTTCGGCGGCCTGGAGACCTATGTCATCAACGAGGCGAAGTACCTTTCCGACCGTTTTGCCGTAGCCCTGCTTGTGGGCAAAGGCCCCCTCACGGAAGACTTCAAGGACATGGTCAACCTGCAGGATTCCGTAACATATCGCACCCTCCCCTTCATCGGGCGGGCTTCTTCCCTGTCTTCGCTGCCGGAGAGGATCGGCATTCAAGGGAAGATACACTCATTCGACATTGAAGCCCTCAGCATACTGCCCGCTCTTGCCCGTATGAAAAGGGTGATGAACGAGTCGGACATAGTAGAAGTCCATTATCCCACGGAGGGCCTGATCCTGCCTTTCATCGCAAAGGGGCCCAGAAAGGTGATGCACTTTCATGGACCGTGGCTGCCGCCCCTCTACAACCGTCTGAAGAAATGGATCAACAGGCGCGTGGATCTCCTTGTCACCTGTAGTGACTGGAGCAGATCGGAGATGGAGAGACTTTACGGCGTCAAGGGACTTGAAGTGGCGTACAACGGCGTAGACGAGGAAGTCTTCAAGCCCCGGGAAGTAACCACTTTTCGGACCGACCACCCATACGACAGGGAGTTGCCGAGAATAGGGACCGTGGGTCGCCTCGGTGAAGCGAAAGGAACGGACCTTCTCTGTGATGTGGCCGGGGAGCTTCAAGGGACCGCCGAATTCTTTGCCGTGGGTCCATGTGATGAGGCGTTCCTGAAAAAGATGGGCCAGGGCGGACAACCGGGAAATTTCCATTTCCTGGGGCCATATCCCAACAGTCATCTGCCGGGGTTCTACAATTTTATCGACTGCTTCGTCCTGCCGTCCCAACTGGAGGCCTTCGGCATAACCGTTCTTGAAGCCATGGCGTCAGGCACGCCGGTCATCGCGTCCCGCACCGGCGGGATTCCGGAAATCGTTGATGACGGGGTTAACGGAATTCTTGTGCCCCCCGGGGACAAGGGAGCGCTCCGGAACGCGGTCCTGACCGTAGTGAAAGATAAAGCCATGAGGGACAGGATGGCGAAAGCGGCGAGAGAAAAGGTGATGTCCCGGTTCACCCATCGAAAAACGTACGACCGCCTTGCCTGTCTCTATGAAGAATTACTCGGGTCCTGAGAAGCTCCTCACGGGGGGCTTCGGAAAGAAGACGGGTCCTGATCGGGGAAGATTAACAATTCACGAAAGTTGTGGTATAAGGTCACTATGAACCAGAAGAACATGGGGTCCATAAAAAGGGGTTCGCCCCTGCTTGCCCTGTTGAGGGTGATAGGGAAGAGGTGCGCGCCGGCGGTGGTCCTCGTGGCGGTCCTCGCCACTGCATCCTTCGGGGGCGACTGTTTTGTCGCGAAACCGAGCTTCGCGGTCCGGGAGCCCTATCTCATAGAGAAAGTCTGTTATCTTTACGCCCATGAGAAGCGGGCCTATAAACCGGGCGAACCGGAAGAATCGCAGTTCAGCCAGGTGATGGGCACGGTCGACCTTATCGGCGACCCCCTTCACCGTGATTTCCTCGAGATGTTGAGGGACGGCAAGTATCTCCCCTTAAGCAGGGGCACCCAGCTCTTCAGTTGCCAGTACGACCTCGAAACGATCAAGCGCGACCGCTCGGAAGCCCAACTGAAAGGTTATGCCATGCCGGAGTTCGCGTGCGGAGGAGTGATATTCGAGATGGTCCCCGTAAGGCTGAACAATATGAGCATCTGTTATTGGGTTGCGGAAGCGGCGGTGAGATGTGACGAGCAAATAAAGTACAAGGTAACCCCCTTTGATCTTTTTGAAGATGAACTGAAACCGGAATAGTCTCACCAGGTTCTGCCCGTGCAGGGAGCCGGGGGATGGGAAAAGGTTGCTTCGTCCCGGCTGTTGCGCCCCGGGCAGGAGACCCCCGATTCCGGAAAAAAAAGCGCCTGTTCCGCCCTGAAGAAGAGACCACCCGCACCGTATCACACATGACCTTAAAACATAGAGCCATCCATGCGACGATCTGGAGCGTGATCGAACGGGTAGGGGCGGAAGCAGTCCGCCTGTCGGTAACCGTAATCCTCGCGAGGCTCCTCCTGCCTGAACAGTATGGGCTTGTCGCCATGTTGTTCGTGTTTCTGGCCCTCGTCAATGCGTTTATGGACAGCGGGCTCGGCTCGGCCCTCGTGCAGAAAGAGGGAGTGACATCAGCGGATTACTCCTCGGTCTTCTATTTCAATATGTCCGTGGGCCTGGCGGCATATATCCTGTTCTTTCTCCTGGCACCGCTCATCGCGGCCTTCTACAACGAGCCTAAACTCATCGATCTTACCCGGTTCATGAGCCTCAGCCTCATCGTGATCGCCGGGGGCATGGTCCAGGGGGTAATCCTGGAAAGGGAGATCAACTTCAAGGTGTTGACGAAGGTGTCTTTCCTTTCCCTGTCTGTTTCGGGAGTACTTGCGATCTACCTTGCAAGCAGGGGGGCGGGAGTCTGGAGCATCGCCATACAATCCGTGCTCTACTATTCGGTCCGGACGATGCTGCTGTGGCTCTATGTGGGCTGGCGTCCCGGCCGGGAGTTCAGTATGTCCGCCCTCAAGCCGCTCTACAGCTACGGTTATAAAATCCTCGGATACCGGATGATCGAGAGCGCGTTTCAGAATGTGTACACCCTGCTCATCGGGAAATATTTCGGGGCGCGGGAACTCGGGTATTTTACCCAGGCGAGAAACATCCAGGAGTCAGTGACCACCAACCTGGTGAACATAGTCGAGCGGGTGACCTTTCCTGTCATGGCGAGGATACAGGATGATGACGCCCGTATGAAGTTCGCCTATAAAAGGGTGCTCCAGTTGCTCGCATTCCTTAACTTCCCCGTAATGTTAGGTATCATGGCCATCGCTCACCCCCTGGTCCGGGTCATGTTTGGAGACAAATGGCTCTCGTCGGTGCCCTATATCCAGCTTCTCTCGGCCGCCGGGGCCATCTATGCGATTCAGGCCATAAGCACTAACGTGCTGAAGGCGAAAGGCAGGTCGGACCTTGTCCTTAAGCTGGTGATCTTCAAGAAAGCCATTGCCTTGGGCATGATATTCGCAAGCTTTCCCTGGGGGGTGAAGGGGATATTGGCCGGCTTCGTGATTGCCTCCGGTTTGGGATTTCTCGTGGACGCCCATTGGTCGGGAGCGCTCATTGCATACCCGCTGAGAGAGCAGGTGCGCGACATACTGCCGCCTGCGGTGCTGTCTCTGGCAATGGCTTCGGCAACTTATCTCCTGGGCAGCGTCCTGGATGTATCCAGCATCCTCAAGCTCGTGATCCAGATCCCCTTTGCCGTGGGAATCTATTTCCTGGGAGTGAAGATTTTTCGCCTCGAAGCCCTGTCGCTATTCTTCGAGGTGGTGAGAACCGGCGTATTCAAGAGGGAAGAGGGCAGCCATGTGTCCACGGAGCAGGGGTAGAGCCTCCGTGGAAACCGTAATCGGAAGGATGGCCTTGTCCGGAGACAGATTGGGGGGCAAAGGGTTATGACCGGGGTGGGGCAGGGATTGAAACAGACGCTCGCAGGCCTCTTCCTGAGGCTCTCGGAAACGGGGAGAGCGCCGTTTATCGTTTCCGTTATCATCCTGGGATATGGTCTCCTTTCCTGCGTAGTCCTGGGAGACACGATCCGTTTCTGGGATGAGCAAAACTATCTGCAAATCGCGGAATCCCTTGCGAGGCGTTACAGCTTTTCCGCATTCGACAACGGGCCCACCGCTTTTCGCCCCATAGGATACCCGCTCCTGCTCGCCTGCTGCCTCAAACTCGGCGGGTCGGTGGCGGCCCTCAGGTTTTTGAACTACATTGCCCTGGCGGCATGCGCATACATTCTTTATTTCCTCATCCTGAAGAGGACAAAGGGCCGCTACGGCGCCACGATCGCCCCCTTCCTGATCCTTTGCTACCCGGTCCTGCTCTATACGGCGGGCACGTTATATCCGCAGACCATCGCCTCCGCCATATTTCTGTTTCTTATCTTCCGCCTTACCGATTCCAAACAGACCCTGTCGTTCCTGAATGGCGCCCTCACGGGCTTCCTTGTGCTGGTGGTGCCTTCCTTCCTCAGTTTCGTGCCGGTCCTCGGGGCGCTTCCCCTGGTTTTCACGACCCGTTTTTCGTTCAGGAAGGCCGCAATCTTTTTCGTCGGCGCGGCGCTTATCATCGGGAGTTGGGCGGTAAGAAACTATGTGGTTTTCGACCGGTTCATTCTCCTTTCGACGAACATGGGTGTCAACCTCTTGCTGGGAAACTCGGGAAACGCTTCACCCAATCGCTCCGTGCTGGTGGACATAACCCCGCACGTGAGAGAGGTCGAGAGACTCCGGCTGGACGAAGTGGAGGCGGACCGCTATTATCGGTCCAGGGCCCTGGAATGGATGCGCGCAAACCCGGCGAAGGCTTTGACCCTCTATTTCGCCAAGGTGCTCAATTATTTCAATTTCTACAACGAACTCGCCACCGAAAACGAACGGGCCATCTGGAAGAACGTGATTATGTTCGTTACCTATTATCCCCTTCTCCTGTTGATGGTTATCCGCATGTTTCTCCGGCGCCGGGTTCCCGTAAGCAGGATAGAGGTTGTTTTCGTGGCCCTTTACATCTATAGTGCATTTCTCGCCGCCGTTTTCTTTCCGAGGATCAGGTTCCGCCTTCCCTTCGATTTTCTGGTGATCGGCGTTGCGTCGGCCTTTCTCAATGATTTTCTGAAAGCGCGCATGCTATCGGGGGATAGCCGGCCCCCCTGTTGCGGTCAAGGGATTAAGGATAGTACGGACCTTGAGGTGGAAGAAGGTCGGAAAGGGACCCGCGCCACGCCATGAAGAAGGATTTCTCGCGCTTTGCAGGCGATAGTTCGATTACCGGAAAGGAAGGAGTGTAAAAATGGTTTCCCACAATCCAAAGTCGTTCCCTGCCGTGGACTCCCAGTCCCGACCCATCGTATGCCCTCTTTGTCACGATGACATGATCCGGGAATCCGGGGCGTACAGGTGTGAAGGGTGCGGGAGGATGTATCCTGAAAGCAGATTCGGTTTCTACGGCTTTCCCGCCGAAGTGAATGACCTTGCCAAGGGTCAGGACCCCGAGTATGTGGAAAGCCAGAAAGGCCATTCAGCGAGGGTGTACCGCGAGTTTATCCGACCGATTATCCGGCGGGAAAGGACGGAAACTTTTCTGGATGTCGGCTGCGGGCTGGGAGTTCAGGTAAATCTGGCCGCCGAGGACGGGCACGACGCATACGGGACGGATTTGCCGAACATGGAGCCTTACTGGCATGGAAACGGCAACGACCCTTCCCATTTCTTCAGCGGTTCGGCGACCAACCTGCCCTTTCGCTCGAACCACTTCGATTTTGTAATCTCCACCGGTGTGGTGGAGCACATAGGGACCACAGAGGATACGGCGTCCCTCATTTCCACCTACAAGGAAGCCAGACGGAAATATGCGGAGGAAATAATAAGGGTAACGAAGCCGGGCGGGAGAATACTCATTTCCTGTCCGAACAAATCATTTCCCATAGATGTTCAGCACGGACCTGCGTGCGGGAAATACCTGAAAGATCTGAGACTCTTCATATTTGACAGGACCAAGATGAATATCCACAAAACCTGGGGAAGATATCACCTGCTCTCCTATTCGGAAATGGAGGATCTCTTTTGCCGCCGGGGCAAGGCGAGCAGTCTTGAAGTCCTTCCGCTTACGGGCTTTTTCGGATTCAAGAAGTTCCAGTCGGGATTCCTGAGGCCTGTTGACAAACTGGTGAGGTTCTACGTCGATAACCTGCCTGCCGTAATCCGGGGCTCTTGTCTCAACCCGTACACCCTGGTGCTTATAAGAAAATAAACCTCTGTAGCCGCTTCGCGGGCTTCCTCACGTTCTTTAAGGACGAAGGCGGGATGCTCCAATGTCCCGGTATGCCAAGGCCCTGATGATGAAGACGATGAAAAACTGCGGTCCTTCACAACACGACGTCGCCGGCAGGCTGAGTTACCATTATATGCTGCTCCTCGGGCTCACGATCTGCGCGGGAGCAGCGTGGTGGCTCTATTTCAGGTTATACACGGATATCATGCTGGAAGACGCGCTGATTACCTACAGGTATGCCTCCAATATTGCCATGGGCAAAGGGTTCGTGTATAACCAGGGGGAAAGGGTACTGGGCAGCACAACACCCCTCTTGACGCTCCTCCTTGCCCTTTTGGGGAAGGTGTTCGGTGTCGTCAACATACCGACCATATCTTTCATATTGCTATCGTCGCTGGGAATCCTGACCGGCCCCCTCAATTACCTGATTCTCCGGCAACTCGATGTCTCCCGGTTCACTGCCATTGTGGGCGTCATACTGTTTTACGGCAACCGCGACATCATGATCACCGCCGTGGGTGGAATGGAAACACCTCTGGTCCTCTTTCTTATGGCCTTGAGTTACTATTTCCTCATGGGCAGGCGCTATACCCCCGGCCTTGTGGCCTGCGCCGCGCTGATCCTCACCCGTATCGACGGAGTTATCTGGGCTGCACTGGTTTTTGCGGTAATGTGCCTTCGGGAGAAGAGAGTGATGATAAAACCCGTCATCCTACCGGCAATTATACTGGCCCCTTGGTTTATCTTCTCCTGGGCCTATTTCGGCGCCCTTCTGCCGAACACCATCGAAGCGAAGCGGGTCATAGGGAATACGGTAGGAGGGATCTTCTCATACCACACGGCATGCGCTTTCGGAGAGTGGTACGGTTGGACCCTGTTGCTCTATTTCGGTAAGAAGCTGGTCCTGTGCACCATTCTGCCCATTGCCGCGGGGTGCCGGCGGCTTGTGTCCGGCTGGAGAGCGCTCCCCTTCGGACTCATCCCGGTACTCTTTCCCCTTGCGTACGGGGCCTTCCTTTACCTGGGCAAGGCACCCTATTTCCCGTGGTACCTGCTGCCCGCCATATGGTGCAGCCTTCTTCTGATCTCCATGGGCTTCGAGGAAATCATCCGCTTTTGCGTGAAAGTGTTCCCCCGCCCCTATTCGGCCCCTTTATTCAGGGGGGTCCTCCTTGCCTTTGTCGTCTTCGTCCTGTTCTTTGTGCACAACAAGGGCATCCTCGACCATTCCTACAAATATCAGAGCAACGAGTACAGCACCCGGAAGACCATAGGCCTGTGGCTTCGCGATAACACGCCCCCCGGGAGCGCCGTTGCCATGGAGGCCATAGGCTACCAGGGGTATTACAGCAACAGGAGGATCGTGGACTTCGCCGGGCTGGTAAGCCCCCGTGTCGTGGATATCCGCAAAAGGAGCCGGTCGAACGCGGAAGCTTTCTACGGGATACTTCGCACCCTCGAACCCGATTACCTCGTGCTCAGGTCTTTCGAGGTCGACCGGAACATGCACTTTCACGGAGGACCCCTGTTTGAAAACAGGGAACAACGCGCCTTCTTTATGGACCATTACGGTGAGATCAAAAGGTTTATCGCTCCTTACCCCGAAGTGTGGGGGGAATATGCCGGTCTCGTAATCTACAAGAAGAAGACGGGCTCCCGCCCGGAGGCGTCCGGGTCTGTTGAGGGCCGGACAGGGCGATGAGACCGGCGGCGACGGACATACCCTTGTGCGTGGACCTCGACGGCACCCTTGTCCGGACCGATATGCTGCGGGAAACGATGTGGTCCATGGTCAATGGCAACCCGCTCCTGGCCTTCGTCGCACCCTTCTGGTTGTTGGGCGGCAGGGCATGTCTGAAGCAGCAGGTAGCGCGCAGGGCAAAGGTCGATATGACGCGCATCCCTTTCCACGAGGATCTGTTGGCATATCTGCGGGACCAGCGCAACCGGGGGCGAAGGCTGGTGCTTGCCACCGCGTCGGACTCCCTGGTGGCGGCGCGGATAGCCGAACATACGGGGTTCTTCTCGGACGTCCTTTCCAGCGACGGCAGTGTGAACCTTAAAGGGAAGGAGAAGCTCCAGGTCCTCCTCGAAAAGTACGGGGACCGCAAGTTCGATTACGCGGGCAATTCACAGGCCGACATCCCCCTGTGGCAGCACTGCAACCGGGCCATCCTGGTGAATGTGAGCGACCGGCTTCTGGAGACGGTCCGCGCCATGGCAGTGATCGACAGGGTATTCAAATGAAGGGAAGTATCATATAATATAGTGGCTTTTCTCGGCCGGGAGGTATGGCAGTGGCAAAATCTATTGTGTCGGTGATAAAAACGCGTCCCCAGAGCGTGCTTGAGGACATAGAAGGCCTCATGATCAGGGGGGGCGTGAAGGATGCATTGCAGAAGGACAGGGTAACCATCCTGAAGGACAACATTTCATGGCATTTCCCTTACCTGAGCGCGAACACCACCCCCTGGCAACTCGAGGGCGCGATCAAAACCCTTGAGAAATGCGGCTTCGGGAAGATTACGACGGTCCACAACAATACGGTGGTTACCGACCCGTTCAGAGGTGGAAACCTGAACAGGCTCACTCCCCTGTATAAGAAGTACGGCATAGAGGAAAGGTATAATTTCAAACCTGAAGATACGGACTGGATCGTGTACCGGCCCAAGGCGAAGATGCGGGTCCTCGACAAGATATATCCGGAAGGCATCAGGATACCGGAATATTTTGTGGGAAAGAATATCATCCACCTTCCCACGGTAAAGACCCACATCTATACCACCACCACGGGGGCGATGAAGAATGCTTTCGGCGGACTGTTGAATACGAAGAGGCATTATACCCACAGTTGGATTCACGAGACCCTCGTGGACCTGCTGGCCATTCAAAAAGAGGTGCACTCCGGCATATTCGCCCTTATGGACGGGACGATATGCGGGAACGGCCCCGGTCCGAGGACGATGATCCCGGTAGTGAAGAATTACATGCTCGCCGGTTCGGACTGCGTTGCCATCGATGCGGTGGCGGCGAAAATGATGGGTTTCGACCCCATGGAAATCCCCTATATCAGGATGGCCCACGAAGCGGGCCTCGGCACAGGGAAGGTCGAGGAGATCGACGTGGTGGGTGAACCGATCGAGCACATAAATTTCAGGTTCACCGTGGGAGACAACATGGCGAGCAAGGTGGGGGACCTTATCTGGTTCAGCCCTTTCAAATCGCTTCAGAAGCTCTTTGTACGCACCCCCCTCGTCTACTTTTTCGTTTTCGGCTCATTCTTCTACCATGATTACCTGTGGTGGCCCCTTAAAGGCAAGGGCCTCCAGAAAACGGTGCGCCGGTCGGAATGGGGAAAGCTGTTCGAAAGTTATCCTGAAGGAAAGTGACAATTGAAGATGAATCCGGCTGAACGGTTATCCGGCAAAGGGGGCTGATGTACGATACCATCCGATTGCTGAGGGTGCCCCATTATGTGAAGAACCTGTTTATCTTCATGCCCCTGTTCTTCGCGGCAAGGATCACCGAAGTCCCCACCCTGTTCAGGGCATTTCTTGCCTTCATTGCCTTCTCGGCCGTGGCGAGCGCGGTCTATATCTTTAACGATTTAAGGGATATCGCCGAAGACCGCCTGCACCCCACGAAGAAAGACCGGCCCCTCGCGTCGGGTGCCGTGGCAACCCACTTCGCCCTGGCTGTGATGGCGGCGCTGATCCTTATCGGATTGACCGCCTCATGGTTCATCCATCCGGGACTCTTTCAGATCGTTCTCTTCTATGCGGCGCTGAACGGTTTTTATGCCATCAAACTGAAACATGTGCCCATTATAGACATCTTCATCGTGGCCCTGGGCTTCGTGATACGGGTTTTTGTGGGCGGCGTGGTTACCGATACAAGAGTATCCATGTGGATAGTCGTGATGACCTTCCTGTTGGCCCTGTTTATCGCCTTGGGCAAACGGCGGGACGACATCCTGATTCTCCTGAGAGAGGATAAGCGGACAAGAAAGGCCCTCGACGGCTACAACCTTCAATTTATCGATTCGGCCATGATAATAATGGCAGCGGTAACGATAGTGGCCTATATCATGTTTACCACGTCGACGGATGTGCTCATGAAATTCCATTCCGACAAGCTTTATGTGACCACCCTCTTTGTGGTGCTGGGAATCATGCGCTACATGCAGATCATCTTCGTCGAAGAAAACGCCTCGTCGCCCACGACCATCCTCATCAGAGACCGGTTCATCCAACTATCCATAGTCGGGTGGCTTTGCCTCTTCGGATTCATAATCTACCGATGAACCTGGCCCTCAAGTATACCCTTTTTGCTGCCTTATCCACTGTCGCCAATATTGGAGCCCAGTATTTCTGTCTCTATTTGTACCGCAGGAAGTTCTCCCTCTACATCGCCATGTTCGCGGGCACGGCGATAGGGCTGGTATTGAAGTACCTTCTTGACAAGAAATATATCTTTTACTATGAAGTGGTGAACAAACGCGAGGACCTGGGGAAATTTGTCCTTTATTCCATGATGGGCGTGTTGACCACCTTTATCTTCTGGTGTTTCGAGATCACCTTCCATGCTCTGTTCAACTTCCCGTCAGCGAAATTCATCGGGGCTGTCGTGGGTCTCTCCATCGGATATATTTCCAAATACAACCTCGATAAGCGGTTCGTTTTCGTCAAAACGAGACAGTGAAATGGGCGGCTCTGAGAAAGGAGATTAGTGTGAAACTGCGCGAATGGTGTATGGTTTTCATTACAGCCCTCGCAATGGTGTTCCCTTCATGCGGCGACGCGACCCAGGGGACGGCCCAACCCTCCGAGCCCATTACCGTGGTCCATATCGGTCCCGTGGCGCCGGACATCATAGGGGTGACCATCAAGGCGGGCCGTGTCGAACACGGGCAACAGGTCCCCTATCAGAAGGAAAAAACCGATGTGGTTCAGAAAGACAACCTGGACATCGCGTGGGTCCTGAGAGGGGGTAAACGTATCGGGGCCCTGGTGGGGGACGGTTCCCTCATCTATACGGCGGACCGGTTGGTAGGGGAGAAACTCGATACGGATTTGGCGGACAGACCGGAGACGTACACCCTCAAGTCGGCTGAAGACCCCGGGATGGTGAACGGCGCTTCCCCCAAAGCGGTATTCAGAAAGAGCAAACCCACGGACCTGGCGCGGGGCGCAGGTTTTGAGGCGTCCCTGCAACATATCGTCTACCTCAAGCTTGCCGCGCCCCTCAAAGCGGGAAAGAAATACACCCTGGCCTTCAAGTCCATCGGAATTCCTGAACAGAGTTTCACCTACGATCCAACGGCCATGAGGAGCGAGGCGGTCCACGTGAGCCACATCGGATTCAGGCCGGACGACCCGTCCAAGGTCGCATTCCTCTCCCTCTGGATGGGCAGCGGCAATGGCGTCGATTTTCAGAATAACAAGAAGTTCCTTCTCCTGGAGGATAAGAGCGGAACGAAGGTCTTCGAAGGGGATGTAAGACTGTCGAAGCGGGCCTCGGACGTCAACGAGGACGCCTACAACCGGAATTTCAATGGAGTCGATGTATACATGATGGACTTCAGCGCCTTTCGCACGCCGGGGACCTATCGTGTCTGTGCGGAAGGAGTAGGCTGCTCCTATGCCTTTGAGATCGCCGAAGATGTGTGGAGGAAGGCGTTCTACGTCTCTGTCCGGGGGCTCTACCACCAGCGAAGCGGTATCGAGATCGGACCTCCCTTCACCACCTTCAAGCGGCCGCGGAACTTTTATCCTGGCGACGGGGTGAAGGTATACGCGTCGAAAACGACCCTCATGGAGACCTCGAACGGTCTCAGCAAATCTCCGGAACACGGCGGGGCCATGCTGATGGCTAAAAGGACCCGGGAGATCGTGCCCGACGCATGGGGCGGGTACTGCGATGCGGGCGATTGGGACCGCCGTATCCAGCACCTTGACGCGGCGAGGCTGCTATTGGACCTCATGTATGAGTTTCCTTCATATTTCGACAAGATGAGCCTCAACATACCGAAGTCCTATGCCATCGCCGCGGACGTGGCGAACGAAGCATTGTGGGGTGTCGATTTTTACAAGCGCCTTCAGATGCCCGATGGTGGAGTGAGAGGCGGCATAGAGACCGAGGATCACCCGAGGTATGGTGAAACGAGCTGGCAGCAATCACACACGGTAATGGCATACGCCCCCGATGTCTGGAGCACCAGCCTCTATGCGGGAGTGGCCGCCAAAGCGGCATTCGTGATGAGTAAGGTTGACAAAAAGATGTCGGCCCAATATGAAGAAAGCGCGGTCCGGGCAATGAGGTGGGCTGAAAAAGAGTTCAAGAGCCACCCGTCTTCTTTCTATCCGCAGGAAGCGAGAGATGCGCGAAACCTTGCCGCAGCGGAGTTGTTCCGGGCGACAGGGGCAAAGGAATGGCATGACCTGTTTCTCGCCACCACCCAGCTAAAGAACCCCGACGCACCCCTGCGCCGGCATGAGAGCTATGACCACAGCGAGGGCGCATGGGTCTATTACAGAACGGAAAGACCGGGAATGGATATGTCGGTGAAACGGAATTGCAGGAATGGTCTGGTCACGGACGCGGAGGAACGCATCATGGCGCAGAAGAAGACGGGTTTCCGTATCGCCAAGAGCCAATGGAGACCGGCATTCGGAGGGGTCTTTTCCACTCCGGACTGCATACCGGTCATCAGGGCCCACTCCATTACGGGGGATCAGCGGTACCTTCAGGCCGCGGTGCTTTCGGCACAGACGGGCGCAGGCGCGAACCCGCTCAATGTGTCGTACACCACGGGAGTGGGGCACGTCTACCCCCAAAATGTCTTTCACTATGATTCGAGGATTACGGGGCAGCCCTGTCCTCCCGGCATCACCGTGGAGGGGCCTTTGGACCCTGAATTTGTCGGCGGATGGAAGTCGCCTCTTCACGAGGCCGTGGGGCGCTTCTGCTATCCCAATGCCAGGGAATGGCCCATAATCGAGGACTACTGGGATGTATTCTGGTACGCCATGATGGACGAATTCACCATCTTTCAGACTATAGGGCCCAACGCCTATGTGTGGGGATACCTGGCCGCGAGGAAATAGCTGTCGGGGCGATCACCCCGCCTCCTTCCGGGACCGGACCAGCCCGCTGAAGAGGAGGGAGAGGAGCCTGGCATGGGGGAACACATAGAAGACGAGGAGAAGGGGTCCGAAGGAACCTGCGAGAAACGTGCAGGGAACGATCAGGTATCCTGCCGCTCCGAGGCGGTGGAGCAGGAAATACGTGGGAAAAATGAAGAAGTACTGGAGTAGGTAAATCGAGAAGGAATACTTCCCGAGGGTCTCGAGCGTACGGACGGGGAAGTATCTCATATAAGAGAAGCAGATCGAGATTACGAAGGCTATTCCCGGGAGGGCGGTAAAGAAACCCAGGAATTGGATGCCCGTCTTTTTGCGGACCAGATAAGCGATAAGGAAAATGAGGAAGGCGACGAGGGAGACTTCCTTTCTTTTCATGAAGGAGAGGAACCTGTCCTGTACGGTGAAAGCCTTGAGCCCGAGGTAATAGTACATTGAATAGTAGAGGACGAGGCCGATACCGAAAGCCTCTATATCCGGTCGGAAAAACTGAAATACGAGGAGAAGGCCGAAAAGCGGATAGGGGTTGACCTTCGACAGAAGGGGGCTTATCGCCTGGATCATGATGATCGTATAAAGGAACCAGAGGAAAAGGGCGGGGTTTCTTGAAGGGTAGACCAGTATATCAAAGGGAAGTTCCCCCGGAACTACAGGCCTCAACGCGAACTGGGGGACGAAATACTTGATGAGCCCATAGGCTGCGCTCACCGTAAGATAGGGGATTATCAGGTAGACCAGTCTTGAGGGAACAACCGCCACCCACTCCCGGAGAGATCCGATCCGGGCAAGTTTCGAAGAGAAGAACCCGGAAAGGAAGAAGAACAAAGGCATATGGAACGCATAAATGAGACTGAAAAGGTGTGGGAAGACGGTCCCCACCGGCTCGCTGTGACCGATGGTCACGAGAAGTATGCCGATGCCCCGGGCTACCTGCATTTCCTGTATATATCTATTCTCCGCCATGGTATGTTGTATACTTCATTACAAAGAATTCATATTTGTCAAGGCAAACCTGATTTGACTCCCCGGTGGAGGGGGTGTGAGGCGACATGAATATCGGCAAACTGAAGACGGTATGGGACAGGGTGGGCCGGGAAGACCCGCTGTGGGCGATCCTGGGCGACCCTCTGAAGAAGGGCGGCAAATGGGACCTCGATGGATTTTTCGAGACGGGTATTGTTGCAGTCGACCGGGTCATGGATCATCTCGGATCTCTGGGGGTGAAGACAGGGAACGGGAAGGCCCTCGATTTCGGCTGCGGCGTGGGACGGCTGACCAGGTCTCTGCTGAGGTACTTCGACCAGGTGTATGGCGTGGATCTCGCTCCCTCCATGATCGACCTCGCGGTGAAGTATAACGGGCACCTGCCGGGGTGCAGGTTTTACGCCAATGCGGAGGATAATCTCGGGGCCTTCGGGGACGGAACCTTCGATTTCATCTATTCGAGTATTACCCTCCAGCACATCGCTCCCCGCTATGCGGAGAATTATATAAGGGAATTCCTCAGGCTCCTCGTTCCGGGAGGGGGACTGGTCTTTCAGATACCAAGTGAGCCATCGGGCCCGTTAGAGAAAGTAAAATTATTCCTGAGAGGAGTGCTGCCCGTGTCCGCGCTCCGCGGGTGCCTTCTGTCCGGGCGCGATGGCGGCGCAGCCATAGAGATGCACGGTATAAAGAGAGACAAAGTGGTAAAGATAGTCGAAGGCGAAGGAGGAAGGGTCGTTGATATCCAAGAGGACCAAAGCGCCGGAAGCCGATGGATAAGCTTGGTGTACTATGTTGTCAAGGGTTGACATATTGACCGGACCGCCGGATTAGGAGATTGCACTATGGCAGTATTTGCTTTCATATCACTATATGACCAGTCGGCATACGGGATCAAGATATTGTCTTCCTGCCTGAAACAGGCGGGGCACAAGAGACATATTATTTTCCTGAAGGCCTACGCTACGGGAAAACCGACGGAAAGAGTGCGGGTGTACGAGGGGGAAACCCCCTGGCAGGGCGTGGGGCCCCACGGCACCCCCTTTGTCTACGCGGTGAGCAATGACATTACGGACACGGAGAAAAAGATTCTCACAGAAACGTTGAGGACCTTGAAGCCCGACATGATAGGCCTGACCGTCAACTCGCCCCTCAAACAGAGGGCCATAGCGGTGACGGAACACATCAAGGCGGAACTGCCGGGCGTGCCGGTTATCTGGGGAGGTTTTGAACCGACCTTGCATCCGGAGGATTCGTTGGGATACTGTGATATTGCGTGCAGAGGGGAAGCGGAGCGAACCGTGGTAGAGTTGGCGGACGCTATCGACGCGGGACGTGATTACCGGTCCATCGGGAACCTTTGCTTCAAGAACGGCGGGTCCTATATAAAGAACGACCTCTACCCTCCGGCGGACGTCCTCGACGCCTTGCCGTTCCAGGATTTCGATCACTCGGGCAATTTTCTCATAGAAGGCGATAAGGTGGTGGAGAGCCCGACTATTCTGTCCCATATCGAGGGCTTCTACAACACCATATCGGGCCGCGGCTGCGTGTATCAATGCTCGTACTGCTGCGAGCGGTATCTGAAAGAAATCTATAGCCCGCACCCGTTCCTGCGAAGGCGCAGCCCGGAAGACGTGATCAGGGAACTGACGGAAGTGAAGGAGAAGAATGACCTGAAATACATCATCTTTCAGGATGAAGTTTTTTCCCATCAGATGGAATGGCTCGAGAAGTTCGTGCCCCTGTATAAGGAGAAGATAGGCTTGCCTTTCACATGCTATGTAGTACCCTCCACCGATTTTGATTATAAGATAAGACTTCTCAAGGACGCGGGGCTGAGCAGCACGTGCCTTGCCATCCAGTCCGGATCCAAAAGGATAAACAGGCTCTACAAGAGGAGCTTCAACGAAGGGCTGACGCTCAAAGCGGCCGCATCCATAACGTCCCTCGGCCTTTCCTTCTATACCGATGTGATAACCTACAATCCGGCGGAAGACGTGGACGACCTGGAGGATACGTTGAGCACACTGTTGAAGCTTCCCCAGCCTTACGATATCTGTGTGAACAAACTGTATCTCATGCCGGGGACCGAACTGAGCGAGAAGATAAAGCGCATACAGTTGGACAAGGCTAAAACCAGGTTATTCGACTACTATTCATCTTTATTCTGGATCGCAAGCTATTTCCGGTGCTCAAGGAAGATTGTCGCCGGAATGAAATCAATTCCCTTGCTTAGAAAACGCCCTGCCTTGCTCAAGCCCGCCCTGCATGTCCTTTCCGTGGTCAGTTGTATGAGCAAGGTAACAAAGAAAGTGCACAGGCTCAAAGAGACAGGAAGACTGAACTTCACCTTTATAAACGCTTATGTGAGGGCAAAATTGAAGGTTTGAGAAAACGGCCCGGCTTGGCCCGGCAACAGACGCTTCCCGGGGTATGTCTCCGGCAGGCAGGAGGTTATACACGTTGTATGGATATTATGGAGACAGATGATCGCAGCGCCGGAGGCGACGAAGCCCGCATATGGGACAAGGTCTATCGCGACCTGAGGAGTTGCGGTCTCTATGGCACGGACGACATTCAAACCTTCCTTTCCGAATGCGAGGAACGGCATCTCATCCCTTTTCACCTCGGAGGCCTTCCCAAGGGCTATGCGGTGGGCTCAGCGCTTCAGCGCTTATCGGGGATGATAGAAGGCAGGGCTTCCGGTGATATGGATGTTACCGTTCTCGATATCGGTTCCGGACTGGGAGACCTCACTGTGTATATGGCGCTCAAATACCCGGATGTAAGGTTTGTCGGTATCGACACCTCCCGGGAGGCAAAGACGTGGGGGGAGACCCTTGCAGGGAGGTTCGGCGCAGGCAATGCTTCCTTCCTGTGCGAGAACGTCAGGAACACATCCCTCCCGGACAAAAGCATAGACTTCCTCATCGGTTTCGGTGCTCTTCATCACTTCATAGGGGAAAAGGGAACAAATCACGAGTTAAAAAGGATTCTCAGGAAGCACGGGAAAGGCGTCTTTATTGATTCCTTCCATGAGAACTATGCGTACAGGCTCTTTCATAACAAAAGACAGATGAAGGAACTTGGCGATGAGTTGATGACGAGGAAGAGAATCAGGGGTTTTTGGGGCGAAGAATTCGATACGGAAATAATCCCCACCGACTGGATGGTCATGGTTGACAAGCTGATCCTTTATTTCCGTAAACGTCTCCTGAAAGAAGAAAGGGTCCTCCGGGCACAAAGGCATCTCTCAAAACTACTGTTCTCTATCGACAGGCGCATAGACCGTTTGCCTAAGCGGATTACGATGGGCTTTACAGGGTCTGTTCTTACCCTGGTGAAAAAGAGGGGCCGGGAACCGGCTCCTTAGGGAAAAGTGAGCGGGGAGGAAGAATTTCGCGGTGTTACACACAGAAAGTTGTTGACATTAAAAGATTCATACAGTAAGTATTTCCTAGCATGCATATCGATGCGCATCCCGAAATGGTTCCTTATGAAAATTAAGAGTGAGGTTTATCGGTGAAAATTGCAATCCTGGGCACAAGGGGCATTCCTGCATGCTACGGCGGTTTCGAGACCTTTGCGGAAGAGTTGAGTATTCGCCTGGTTGAGAGGGGTCACGAGGTGACCGTCTACGGCAGGTCGAACATCATACACTACCCGGAGAGGGTCTACAAGGGCGTGCGTCTCGTAATCCTTCCCACCATCAGTCACAAGTATTTCGACACGGTGGTCCACACCTTCATTTCTTTTCTCCATGCCCTGTTCAGGGACTACGACGTGATCCTGCTCTGCAATGCGGCAAACAGCCTCTTTTCCTTTATCCCCCGCCTCACAGGCAAGAAGGTCATCATCAATGTGGACGGCATAGAGAGGATGAGGGCAAAATGGAATGCCCTGGGCAAACTCTGGTACCGGATGGGAGAGATAGGGGCCTGCATTTTCCCGAATGTGGCGGTCTCCGACGCAAGGGTGATAGAGGATTATTACCTGAAGACATATAAGAAGAAGACGGTGTTCATCCCCTACGGCGCCCAGACCGAGAGGGTGGCGAGCACTGCGGTCCTCGATGCCTTCGGGATCAGACCGGACAACTACTACCTCTACGTGAGCAGGCTGGAGCCGGAGAACAACGCCCATCTCGTGATCAAGGCCTTCGAAAAGGTGAAGACCGACATGAACCTGGTCATTGTGGGCGATGCGCCCTACAGCAAGGAGTATATCGAGGGGCTGAAGAGTACCGTTGACCCCAGGATCATCTTTACGGGATACGTTTTCGGTGAGGGCTACAAGGAGCTTCAGTCTCACGCCTACGTATACATCCATGCCACCTCCGTGGGGGGAACCCATCCCGCGCTCATCGAGTCCATGGGCTTCGGCAATTGCGTGATCGTAAACGGAACGCCGGAGAACAGGGAAGTGGTGAGGGACGCGGCGATCGTGTTCGACGAGAACAGCGAGGAAAGCCTCCGGGAACGGCTTGAAATGGTGATTTCGGGAAAGATTTCAGTTGAGGCCTTCAGAGAAAAGGCGCGGCGGATGATCGAGGAGAATTATACCTGGGAAAAGGTCACCCGCTCTTATGAGGACCTTTTCCTGAAATGCCTTGGAAAGAAGGGGAACCAGGTTTGATTGACGAAAAGCACGCCATGTTTCCTGAAACACCCGGGGTGACCGGGCTATGATAAGAGAACACGAAAGATACTTTTCCCCCATCATCTATTTTCTGGACTGCCTTTTCATACTTTTTTCCTATGCCCTGAGTGTCTCCCTTTACATGGGGATCCTGAGGTTCACCCATCCATTCGGGCTCAACGGGCCCTTCTCGTTCTATTGGGACAGGTACCTCCTCACGTTGCCCTTCTTCTTCATGATCTTTGTCTTCTTTTACCAGTTCTGGTACAAGAACCGTGTACTACAACTCGGAAAGGTGGGGATCATGATGCTTCAGATCGCAATCCCCTGTATTCTTACGGGCGCGATCTTTGTCGCCTTCACCATGGTCAATAAGTCCTTCACCATGGATTTCTGGTTCGTCCTGCTTTACCTCGTTCTTTCCTGGATATTCCTTCTCGCGATCAGGCTCTGCGTGCTCATGTACATCAGGATGGAGCAAAAGAAGGGCCGGTACGTAAAGTACCTCCTCGTGGTGGGCACGGGGGAACGGGCCGTCAAGGCGGCGCGTCTCTTTGAGGACAACCCGGGTTGGGGGGTCGAGATGATCGGGTTCCTCACGAACCAGAGGAGCGAAGTGGGAAAGGAGATCTCGAAATACAGGGTTATCGGTCTGGTGGACGACCTGCCCACGATCCTGGAAGATAACGTGGTGGATACGATCTTCTTCACGGGCGGGACGGACAGCACGACTCAGATCCGCAATCTCGCGAACCGGTGCGAGATGATAGGCATAGATTTCGTGCTCGACGTGTCGACCCTGCTCGCAAAGACTATCGGAGTTTCCGCCGAGCCTCTTCGGGATATGTCCACCATCCTCTTCAGGCCCCTGCCGTACAGCCCGGAGAAACTTTTCCTGAAAAGGGTTTTCGATTTCATGGTTTCGGGCGCCCTTATCATCTTCTGCATACCCTTCTGGATAATCATACCCATCCTCATCAGACGGGATTCTCCCGGGCCCGCTTTTTATGTACAGGAGAGGGTGGGCAAGCACGGCAGGCCTTTCCGGATGTACAAGTTCCGCACCATGGTTGTCAATGCCGAGCATATGCAGGAAAAGGTCATGCATCTCAACGAAATGGACGGCCCCGTGTTCAAGATAAAGGAAGACCCCCGTCTCACGAAGATAGGCAAGTTCCTGAGGCGGACCAGCCTCGACGAACTCCCCCAGTTGTTCAACGTCTTTCTGGGCAGCATGAGTCTTGTGGGCCCCCGGCCGCCCATCATGAAGGAAGTCCTGCGTTATCGCCCGTGGCAGCGAAAGAGGCTCTCCGTGACCCAGGGTGTTACCTGTCTCTGGCAGGTAACGGGGAGAAATGAGATAAAGTTCGACGAATGGATGAAACTTGACCTGCAGTACATAGAAAACTGGTCGCTCACCCTCGACTTAAAGATCCTGTTTTTGACGGTGACCGCGGTAATTTCGAGAAGAGGGGCAGTCTGATGGTCCGTGGTCATGGAGGGAAGGAAGAATGAATTTTTTCAAACGCGTATTTTCGTTCGGCAAAGATGAGACTTATGATGAGGCCATGAACCTCTTCAATAAGCACGAATATAAAGAGGCAATACAGAAGTTTGAAGAGATCCTGAAACGAAAGACTTCATCCACGAGCCTTCACCATAACCTTGCCCGCGTCTATTTGAGCCAGGCCCATCGGAACCTCGGCATCATTTCCTTCGCCATGGGAAACTTCTCCATAGCCCTCGGCGAGTTCCAGAAAGCGCTCCGGTTCAACCCCGATTACACCGAACTTTACCACTTTATCGGGGTGTGTCAGAATAACCTTGGGGATTTCGAGGGGGCCATAAGAAGCTTCAATATGCTCCTCGATGTGGAGCCGTCCAACCTGCCCACCAGGCTGAAGCTCGGTGTGGCCTTTCATAACCTCGGGATGTGGGATAAGGTTATTGCCCTTTACCAGAGGATACTGAAACAGAACCCCGAATATGCCGATATCCATTACCGGCTGGGCCTCGCCTTTCTCGGCCAGGGTTCCATAACCGAGGCCGTGGACGCTTTCGCGAACGCCCTCGAGATCAACCCCAATTACCTCCAGGCCAGGGTCAAACTTTCCCTGAGCCATGCGTACCTTGGGAAGTATGAGGAAGCCCTGAACGACCTGACGGTGGTGGAGAAGAAATTTCCCGATTATGCGGACATACAGTATTATCTCGGGATCGTGTTCACGGGCCGGAACGAGACGGAAGAGGCGATAGCCCATTTCAGGCGCGCCCTGGAGATTAACCCCTCGTACAAGAGCGCAAAGGCGAAACTCGGTTTTCTTTACTGCCACCTGGGCAGGATAAAGGAAGGCATAAAGGAGCTTGAAGAGGCGCGGGCCATCGACCCGGCGGACGAGGACCTGAAGATGACCATCAATGTGCTGAAGACGGTAGGCGCGTCCAGGCCCGATGCGGAGGCGGCCTTTTCCGATATTCTCAACAATGTCCTGGGAGGGGAAAGACAGATTGCCCAGACCATGCACGAGTTCATAAAACATATAGAGATAGGCCCTGATGTTTCGGAAATAGTCTCCATAATCATGCTTGTGTCCGAGGAGGACAGTTCCCTTTGTGAGGCCCTTGTGCCCCTCATAAACGAACATATCGCCACCCACACGGGATATCCCGACCTTCATGACAGCCTCGGGACGCTTTACCTGAAACTGAATCGCCTGGACGATGCGAGAAGGTCTTTCCAAGAGGCGGTCAAGCTGAACGGGGAGTTTATGGCCGCGCGGTTCAACCTGTTCTACACCCTGAAAGCCCTGGGGAAGAATGAAGACGCCCTTGAACAAGGGGAGTTCATCTTCGCCAAGAATCTGCCCTATCCCGATTTCTACTGTGCCTTCGGGGAGGTATACCTCGCCCTTTCACGGTTCAAGGAAGCGTCGGAGGCTGCGGACCGCACCTTGAGCCTCAATCCGCAATACGCGAGAGCCCATCTTCTCAAGGCCCGGATTTGCGAAAAGGAGGGGGATGCGAAGGGTGCCCTGGACGCTGTCGAACGGTGCATGGTCTGCAAACCTCCCAGGGAACTTCAACCCCTGATAGGGGAAATGACGAGGCGTCTGAAGAAGAAGTCCTGATCCCCTGATTTACCTATCCCCATGAAAAGACAAGATGAAGACGGGTGGAAAGGGTCTGTGGTGACGGACCTGCTCCTTTCCCCTTTTAAGGCCCCGGAACCATGACGGGCATGGAGATGGTTTTTCTCCTTGTAGGCGCTGTTGCCGGCGGGTGCATCGCGTGGATATGGGCGCTTTCACGTTTTCAGAAATCCCGGGCCCTATGGGAAGGGGACGCGTCGGGCGCGGAGGCCGTGGCCGCTGAGTTGAGGCATCAGGTAGAGGGAAAGGACCGGGAAACGGCCCGGCTTAGAGAGGAGATCTCCCTCGAAAGGGGGGCGAGGATAGAGGCCGCCACGCGGCTCGAAGCGGCGGCGGAGGGCCTTGACGCGGAGCGGCAGCTTCTCAAGGATTTGAAAAGGGAGATGACGGACACCTTCAATGCCCTTTCGTCCCGGGCCCTGAAGAGCAGCAGCGAGGATTTCATCAGGCTCGCCTCGGAGCATCTGGGAAAGATAATCGAGACCACCAAGGGCAGGCTGGGCGAGCACCAGTCGGCCATGGACGGAATGATCAAGCCTCTTCAGGAAACGCTCAGGCGGTACGAGGGTGAGATCAAGGCCATGGAAGAGGGGAGGCAGAAGGCGTTCGGAAGCCTTGAAGAACAGTTGAGGGCCCTCGCATCCGGCCAGGAAAGCCTTCAGAGGGAGACAGGCAACCTCGTTTCGGCCCTCAGAAAGCCGGAGGTGAGGGGCCGGTGGGGGGAGATGCAACTGAAGAGGGTGGCGGAACTCTCCGGCATGTCCATGCACTGTGACTTCACGGAGCAGGTTTCCGTGGATACGGATACGGGGAAGGCGCGGCCCGACATGGTGGTCCATCTCCCTTCCGGCCGCGAAATAGTGGTCGATTCAAAGGTATCCCTCGACGCTTATCTCGACGCCACGGCAGACAGGACTGAGGAGGGGAGAAAGACCAAACTCGAGAGACATGCCCGGCAGGTGAGGACCCACATGGACCGGCTTTCCTCCAAGGAGTACTGGAGCCAGTTCGAACAGTCCCCTGAATTCGTCATTCTCTTCATCCCCGGTGAATCCTTTCTCGGGGCGGCCCTCGACGCGGATACGACACTCATAGAGGACGGCATCGGAAAGAAGGTTATCCTTGCCACTCCCACCACCTTTATCGCCCTGCTCCGGGCGATCGCCTTCGGGTGGAGACAGGAGCAGGTCACGAAGAACGCCAGGGAAGTGAGCCTCCTGGGCCGGGAGCTGTATGAGAGGATCTCCACCATGGTCAGGCATTTCGAGGACCTCGGGAGCGCTATAAGGAAAGCAACGGAGATGTACAACAAGACGGTAGGGTCCATGGAGGCACGGGTTCTTCCCTCGGCGAGAAGATTCAGGGACCTTGGTGCGACCGGTGCGGGAGAAATTCCGGTGCTTGAGGAAACGGATAATCTGCCGAGGAAGGTGGACGGCCTTCTCTGGGACGGACGAAAGGAGGAAGAAGATGGAGGAAAAGGATAGGCTGCGGGTCGTGCTCATGCGACTTCTCGAGGAAGACCGGTATTCTCTGGAAGAGTACGGGCACTGGATGGATGTGGCGGAGAAAGCCGGACTCGGAGACGTCCGTGATCTCATAGGGGAAGCGGAGAAGTCCACGAGATCGGCCATGAGGGCCACGTCGGCCGCCCTCGATTTGATCAGCCGGTAAGAGAGGTGCGCCGTCCGCGGGAAGCAGGACGGGCCTTGCTCTTATCGTGCCCGTAAGGCGCTAAAGGCGTCTGACCCGGACTAAGGCCCCCTTCCGCAAAGCCTGCATGTCCATGAAGCTTTCCATGAAATATCCGAATTCGAGATACCCCGAACTGCCGATGAGGCACACCACGTCGGACTCGAAATAACTCCTGTAGAGCCTGTCAAAGCAAAGGGTCCCCACTTCAATCCGGAAAGTTCCCGCCAGGAAAGGCCCCAGCCAATCACGGGAAATGTTGGTGATCCCGTTTCCGAACCTGTCGAACCTCACGATTTCTCCCAGGAGCGTATCATCTTCCACAACGGGGATGAGGCCGGAAAGGCGGACCGGGTCCGGGACGCACGGCCCGAATGCCTGGGGCGTCTCGCCCGTGGAGAGATGCGCCGCGGCAGGGGCGAAGATATCCCGTCCGTGAAAGGTGGCGCTTACCTCGGGGAGCATGAGATCAGGCCGGTCTATTGCATGGACCTTTGCAGTCTCGTCCATGACGAGGCTGAATATCCCGTTGTCGGGACCTACGAAGAGATGGCGGTCCCTGGTGACGATGATGGACTTTCTTGCCCCGCCCACCGTGGGATCGACCACTGCAACGTGGATTGCGCCGTCCCGGAACCACGGGTAATAATCGCCGATCATGAACGCGGCTTCCCGTATGTCCTGGGCTTCCACCTCGTGGGTGATGTCCACGATCCGTGCATCGGGGTTGATCGAAAGGATTACTCCCTTCATGATGCCCGCGTAGGGGTCTTTCAGACCGAAGTCCGTGAGGAGGGTGATGGTTTTCACGGTTCAGGAGGGAAGAGCATACGTATCCCCTCCCTGTAGGGCCGCTCCACGATGCCCTTTTCCGTGATAAAAGCGGAGATGTATTTGGCCGGGGTAATATCAAAAGAGTAGTACCTTGCCTTCACGTCGTGAAGGGTGAGCAGCTTCTTTCCGATGTACTTCACTTCCCCTCCGTCCCTCTCCTCAATATCGATGGCGCTTCCATTGTCCGTATTTTTGTCGAAGGTCGAAACCGGCGCTGCGATATAAAAGGGTATTTTATATTCCCGGGCGGCGAGGGAGATCATGTACGTGCCTATCTTGTTCGCCGTGTCGCCGTTTCTCGCGATCCTGTCGGCCCCTGTCACGACCTTGTCCACGGCCTTGTAATAGCACAGGAGGCCCGCATGGTTGTCCGGCACAAGCTCCACGTCGATCCCCTCTTCCTTGAGTTCGTATACGGTGAGCCGCGCGCCCTGGAAATAGGGCCGCGTCTCCGTTGAAAAGACCTTTATCCGTTTTCCGCTTTCATGGGCGGCTCTTATGACCCCCAAGGCGGTGCCGTACCCGCCCGTGGCGAGGGCGCCCGCGTTGCAGTGGGTAAGGATGGTGTCGCCGTCGTCTATCAGTTCCGCGCCATAGCGGGACAGGGTCCTGTTGTTCTCCACATCTTCGGTGTGGACGGCAATGGCCTCCCGGGTGATCGAATCGAGGAGGTCGGGGTCGTTCTTGTGGAGGTCATAGACCTTCCGCATCCTCGTGAGGGCCCAGGAGAGATTGACCGCGGTCGGCCTCGTGGCGAGAAGCCTCTTGCAGACCCGGTCCATGTCGGAGGGGCTGAACCGCCCTTTCCGCATGGTAATCTCCCTCATGCCTATAGCCACGCCGTAAGCCGCCACCACGCCTATGAGGGGCGCGCCTCTCACGATCATGTTCCTTATGGCCTTCTCCACGTCCGCCACGGCCGTGCACCGGACGTATTCCTGTTTGAAGGGGAGTTTTCTCTGATCGAGGAGGTAAAGGGAGCCTTCATCCCAGTAAATGTGGTCAATCATCCGTGTCTCCAGCCTCCTTCTTTCCCGGTGTAATCACTATTGCAGCGCATCCGAAGTCAATCGGTCATTCCCCTTTGAGTCTCTTGAGCAGGAGGTCGTTGAGAAGTTTCGGATTCGCCTTCCCCCTCGTTTCTTTCATTGCCTGTCCCACGAAGAATCCGAGGAGTTTTTCCTTGCCTCCCCGGAAATCGGCCAGCTCTTTGGGGAATTTCGCAATGATGGCGTCTATTGTTCCCACGAGGGAGGTTTCGTCCGATATCTGGACCATGCCCTTCTCTTCCACGAGTTTCTTCGGCGAGATGCCCCGCGCATAAAGCTCGGGGAATATTTCCTTGCCTATCTTTATGTTTATAGTCCCGTCCTTTATGAGGGAGAGCAGTTCCGCGAGGTGTCCGGGGGTGAGGGGCGCGTCTTTCGGCGACACGTTGCCCGTCTTCAACTCCCTCAAAAGCTCGGTCATGATCCAGTTGCTCACGGTCTTCGCTTCCTTGAAGAGCTTCAGGGTCTCTTCGAAATAGTCCCCCAGCGCCCTGTCCGAGACAAGTATCTCCGCGTCATACCGGGGTAGGCCGTATTCGCTCATGAACCGCTCTATCTTCGCCATGGGCAGTTCGGGAAGGGCCTTTCCTATTTCCTCCACCCAGGCATCGTCGATGGTCAGGGGAAGAAGGTCGGGTTCGGGGAAGTACCTGTAGTCGTGGGCTTCTTCTTTACCCCTCATGGAATAGGTTACGCCTTCGTCGGGGTTGAAAAGGCGCGTTTCCTGGACAACCGTGCCGCCCGACTCTATCAACTCGATCTGCCGCGTTATCTCGTAGGCAAGTGACCTTTCTATGAAACGGAAGGAATTGAGGTTTTTCATCTCCGCCCGGGTGCCGAGTTCCGGGTCGCCCTTCTTCCTCACCGACACGTTGGCGTCGCACCTGAAACTCCCTTCCTCCATGTTCCCGTCGCATACTTCAAGGTAAACCAGTATATCGCGCAGGGTCTTGAGATAGAGGACCGCCTCCTCGGGTGTTGCGATGTCCGGTTCGCTCACGATTTCGAGAAGGGGCACGCTCGACCTGTTGTAGTCGACGAGGCTGTAACTGCTCGCCTCTATGGTGCTCTCGTGAACCAGCTTCCCTGCGTCTTCCTCCATGTGGACCCTTTTTACACGGATCCTCTTTTTCGTATCCCCGAGGAAGATATCGAGGAACCCGTCTTCGCATATGGGCTCTTCGTACTGGGATATCTGATAACCCTTGGGCAGGTCCGGGTAATAGTAATTCTTCCGGGCGAAGATACTCTTTTTGTTAATCCTGCAACCGAGGGCAAGACCGAGTTTTATGGCAAAATCCACCACCTTTTTATTGAGGACCGGCAGGGCGCCGGGAAGTCCCATGCAGGTAGGGCATGTGTGGCTGTTCGGTTCTCCCCCGAATGTGGTTGAGCATCCGCAGAATATCTTGCTGTTCGTGAGAAGATGGGCATGAACTTCAAGCCCCATGACGCCTTCATAACCGTTATGATTCACTTTTCCACCTCTCCGGTAGTCGTAATGGTACTAATATACAACAGGTTCTCCCCTTTTTCCAAATATTCCGTAGGCGGAAACGGGGCGGTCGCGGACATGGTGCGGGAGGGGCGCTGCAGTCCGGGCAGGAGGGTCCATCACCGCAGGTGGGGAAAGACGGCCCCCTATCCCCCGGATGTCATTGAAAACATGGGGCATAACAGAACAAGGCTTGACCGTACAGGCATTTTCGGGTATGAAGATAAGATGTGGGTCGGTATACCGGGCCGACTGACCAGATATTCAGCCCGGGCCCGCCCGGACTGCGATGATATGACCTTCAACTGCCATACGGGGCCCTCCACGCCGCAAAACGGCAGAAACAGGCGTCTTTGCGCCCGGTTCACGGCGTTGGCGGTCCTGTTCTGGTGCTGCGTCTTTCTTACCGGGGCTTTGGGGCAAACCATTTCAGACAATATTACCTCTGTCGGCCCCGGTATGGTGGGCGTCAGGATAGAGGAGAGGACAGTAAGCGAAACGCCGCCCGTGGATAGTATATCGGGCGGGCAGATAAAGCCGCCGGCTTTGCTGGATTCGACGGCGAGCTACACGATTTCGTCCGATGACGACCCCAATTACGTTACGCCGCGTTGCCCGTCGGCCGTGTACAGGAAGACGAGACCCATTGATCTGGCCTATCCCCTGTTCGGATCGCGGGATCCCTCCGGGGCCGCCTCGGATGTGGCTTCACTGGAGCACAGCCTCTACCTCGCCCTCGATCCGCCCCTTGCGGCGGGTAAGACCTATACCGTCACTCCTGGTTTCAACTCCCTTGGGAGCAGGACTTTTGTCTTCGGTTGGGGGGTGATGAGGAGCGATGCGGTCCATGCGAACCATGCCGGTTTCAGGCCCGACGAGCCTTCCAAAGTGGCCTTTCTCTCCCTCTGGACGGGAAGCGGCGGGGCCCGGAGTTTTGTGGAGGGCAGTGCTTTTTATGTGTGCCCGGGCGATAATTCAGTGGACTGCGGCAATGAGACGAACCGTGTTTTCGCGGGCCTTGTGGGGGCGCCTTTCACCAGGGAGACAGCGGAGAATTGGCCTTCCCCCGGTTACCCCGACCCGCCCAATTACAGTTTCACCGACGTTTACCCCCTTGACTTCAGCGCCTGGCAAGGCGCGTCGGAAGGGACCTACCGGGTATGTGTCGAAGATGTGGGCTGTTCCTATCCTTTCGAGATCAGTGGGGCGGTATGGCAGAACCTCTTCCTGAAATCGGTGAGGGCCCTCTATTTCCAAAGGAGCGGAACAGCAGTGGGCACGGCGGGCGACATCTACCACCGACCCCTCGATTTCGGGGGCCTCACGGTGAGCGAGACGGATGTGACGCTCCTTGAACTGGCCGGTGTATGGCAGGAAGAGCCCCACGCATGGCTCGTCGAGAACAAGCGCGCGGGGACTGCGGTCGGCGGCGCGTGGGGTGGGTATCATGACGCGGGCGACTGGCAGAGAAGGGTAGAGCATCTCGATGTCCCGCGGCTGCTCTTCGATCTTTATGACGCATTTCCCGCCCGGTTCCAATCGCTCAGTCTCAATCTGCCTCAGATGAGCACTGACCCGGCCATTACGCCGCCTGTCCCCGACCTTTTGAGGGAAGCGTTATGGAGCGTCGATTTTTTCAAGCGGCTCCAGATATCGGAACCTGGTGATCTTTACGGGGCGGTGCGGGGCGGAATCAATTCCGGGGCATATCCCACCTATGGCGAGAGGAGTTTCGAGCCGGGCTCGTCCCTCGCCTTCGACCTTATGGCGTACTGCCCCGATGTGTGGTCCTCCTATCTATACGCCGCCGCCGCGGCCCAGACATACACCATGCTCAAGAAGCATGTGACCAACGCGCCCTCCTCGCTTGTCGACGGATACCTTCAAAGCGCCCTCGACGCCATGAACTGGGCCGAGAAGAACTGGCCGTCAACCGAGGAGCACTGGGCGCGGGCAAACGGAAGCATTCCGTTCCCGAGTCAAACCGTGACCAACGCCCGGAACCTGGCCGCCGCCGAACTCTTCAGGGCAACGGGGGATTCCACCTGGCACGAGGTATTCGCGGCGACCACGTTCTTTACGAAAACCGTCAGCTACGGCGATGGCTATGACCAGATCGACGCCGCATGGACATACTATAATACCGACCGGCCCGGCATGAGCGAGGGGATCAGGGGATATTGCCGGGACACCCTGGTCGGAGCCGGGCACGCCCTCCTGTACGTGCAGCCCCTCACAGGCTTCCGACTGGGAAAGAACATCTCCATGCCCGCGGGGTTCGGAAACCTGACCGGCGCGGACCGGTTGCTGGCTCACGCAATTCGCGCCCATATGATCACCCGGGACGCGGAACAGCTCAAAGCGCTCATCCTTGGGTCCCAGTCGGGCCTTGGGGCCAACCCGGTCAACATGAGCTTCACCACGGGGATAGGCCATAAATACCCGAAACACCTGTTCCACCACGACTCGCGAGGTCTTATGGACCCGCCCCCGGGGATCACGGTGGAGGGACCCCTCGACTCCCGCTACTCTGCGGCGGTGACCGATATTTACAACTACTTTTTTGCCCCTTTTATCTATCCCGGCACGGATATCCTGCCTGCGTGGCCCCCCATGGAAGCCTATGCCGACGCCTTCTGGCCCCCTATAATGTGCGAGTTCCAGATCAATCAGACCGTGGCGCGCAACGCGTACGTGTGGGGGTACCTCGCAGCCCTCAGGGGTTTTCAGGCCGTGAAGACACGGTCCCTGGGAGTGAGCAAATCCGGCGCGGGGTCCGGCAAGGTGACGAGCAACCCCACCGGCCTCGATTGCGGCTCCACATGCGTTGCCGTTTTCTCCGACTGGGCGGACGCGATCGTTACCGCTGTCCCTGATGCAGGATCGACCTTCGCGGGATGGGGCGGGGACGCAAGCGGGACGGCGGCGGCAAAGTTGGCCATGACAAAGGACAGGGCCGTTACGGCAACCTTCGATCTCATCCCCTACACCTTCAGCGTTGCCATTGAGGGTAACGGCGTCATTTCCGCAACCGGCCTTACCTGCAACGGTTCATCCTGCCTTGGGACATATCCCTACGGCACGGTGGTGAACATATCGGCCACACCGGCCGTGGGTTCCGTCTTTTCCGGCTGGACCGGATGCGACGGAGCCTCCGCGGGTTCGGGGAAGAAAGGGGGGAAGAAGGGAAAGGCCCTCGGGACTTCCGGAAAGGCCGCCCGAAGCCGGGTCGCCGCTTCATCGGGCAATGTGTGCACCGTGACCGTGACAGGGGACAAATCCGTGTCGGCCCGGTTTGTCCCGGCAAAGACCCTCAAGACTGCGAGATCCGGTTCCGGCACCGTCATAAGCTCGCCTTCCGGCATCGATTGCGGGAGTTCGTGCTCGGCTTTTTTTGTGGAGGGCACCACGGTGAAGCTCAGCGCTTCACCTGCATCGGGGAACGCCTTTGCTTACTGGACCGGGGCGTGCACCGGGGCCTCCGGAACGTGCTCCGTTCTTATGAGCGGTGATTCGAGCGTGACCGCTGTCTTCAACCCGTCAGATACCAGGAAGCATCAACTCCTGGTATCGAAACGAAAGACGGCCGCCGGTGACGGCTCCATAACAAGCGACGACGGAATGATCCGCTGCGGAGAGACGTGCCGCAAGACGTATTACCCCCAGACCCCTGTTACCCTTATCGCGGTCCCCAGCGGAAATTCGACCTTCACCGGTTGGGGCGGCGCCTGTTCGGGTACGGGCCCGTGCAGCGTTGCCATGGACAGGGCGAAACTGGTGACCGCCTCCTTTACGGGACCTCAAAGACTCGTGCTCGTGAAGCAGAAGGTGAAGAAAGGGGACGGCACGGTCACAAGCTCGCCTTCCGGCATCTCCTGCGGCGCGGGCTGCACTTCCTTTGCTGCCCTCTATCCTCGGAACGGGAAGGTGACCCTCTCGGCGAACCCCGGTCAGGGTTCAACCTTTACGGGGTGGAAGACCGCTTCCCACGAATGCGAGGGCACGGGCGACTGCACCGTGACCATGGATAAAAGCCACCTGGTTGTTGCAATCTTTACAAAGACTTTCGCCTCCCGGGGCGCAAATGTTTCCCCCGAAGAGGAGTAGCCCTTCGACGCCCGCGAACCTTTGGAGGCGATGTACGTTGGTGCGGCCGAAGAGGTAACGGCCTTGCCGTACGGGATCTCCAGGCGGTCCCTCGCCCCCCCCCTTACGCAGCCCGCGTGAAACATGCTAGAATTAGTCGTGGGAACCCATTTGACAAACGGGGAGAAAAGACATATCTAATTAATAGGAGCGGCGCACGATGCCCGTCTACCAGTACACATGCAAAATGTGCAGTTTTATGTTCAAGGATGTGGAGAAGCCCAAGGGAGGGGAACCTGAGTGCCCCCTGTGTGGAAACAGGGAGATGGAGAAAGCGGACATTAAGGTCCCCGGAGACGGCGCGGATTCACGGGGGAGACGCAAAAAGCCTCCTTTCAGGTGACGGTAATGAGCCGGGCGGCGGTGCCGCCCATTTATGGGGCCGGGGCGCAAAGACGCAACAGGGCGCCTGACGGGCGATAGACAACGAAAATAAAAGGAGGCCGTTATGAGTAATGCGAAAGCGGTGAGCGATGTAGAATTTGCCAAGGAGGTTATAGAATCCGACATCCCCGTAGTGGTGGACTTCTGGGCGACCTGGTGCGGGCCGTGTCAGGTGATGGGCCCGGTTGTCGACGCGGTCGCGGGCGAATATGCGGGCAAGATAAAGGTCCTGAAGCTCAATGTGGACGAAAACCCGGTGACGCCCTCCAAGTACGGCGTGAGGGGCATACCGACCCTCATCCTCTTCAACAAGGGCGAGGTGGTGGACAGGATCATCGGCGCTCAGCCGCGTAATGCGGTGGACACCCTCCTGAAGAAAGTGGCGGGCTAGAGCAGCGAAAAAAGGCGACAAAAAGGCGGCTGGGGGTTTCCTGGAGACCCTCAGCCGCCTTTATCTTTTCAGGCCCGAAGAATAAAGCGTCCCGTGGGACGTAACCTGTAAGGTTTCTTGCGACCTTTATTTCGGGGTAAGAATGACCCGGGCCCTTTTGCCCTTCTCCGCCTTGTTTCCCTCCACAACGGCCTTGTCCTCGTTCACGTAATAGGTGACCACGTCACCGGTGAGCTTGTCCTGGCCCTGAAAAACGATCACATTCCCTTTGAGGGTTATCTCGCCCTTTCTGTTGTCGAAAATGGCCTCGTTCGCCGTGGCGGTGCGCTCTTTCTTGAGGATCTTCACGTGATCTTTGGCGTACGCCTTGTCGATCTCGTTTGATTCCTCATTGAGGTACGCCCGGATGGTGTCGGCGAATATGTAGAGGTCCTCCTGCTTTGCAATGACATTACCCTTGAACACCACGTATTTTTCTTTGTCGAAACCTTCCATGGTATCGGACACTATGTCAATCGGTTTGGTCTTGTCGAAGAAATCGAGGTCCTTCTTCTTATTCTTGTCCGCTTCTTTGGCCTTTGCAGGGGCTCCGGTCTTTTCAGGTTCCCCGGCTTTTCCCGGCGCGTCCCCCGGCTTGGGCGGCTCTGCCGCGGCCTGGCGGTCTTGGTACATCCTGGGGGTCAGTTCTATCTCCCCCGGCTTCTTCCCCTTGGTTTCCTGTACCGGGGGTTTGGCTGCCTTGGCCACCATGGAGGCGGCAGGCTTGGGGGGCGGGGTGTTAACGGCCACGGACGGCCCTGTGATAAGGTCTTCCTCCATGATAACGGGCTCCGGCTTCTGGAGCGCGGCAAGGTCCGCCGCCTCTTGCGCCTCCACGTCCTTTGCCGCATCGGACGCCGCATTTACCGCGGCGGCTGCAGGTTTAGCGGCTCCCCCGGCCCGAGGAGGAGCATCTTTGGACTTGGGGCCGGAAGTCTGTTCCGCGGCAGCTTGAAGTCCGGGCGCGGCCGGCGGGGAATCGGGCCCCGCAGCCGGCGAAGACTGCTGCGCCACAACGGCCCCGGTCTGAGCCCCGGCCCCGGCCGGGCTCGCCTGGGCCTCGATAGCCTCCGGGTTCAGCCGTTTACGTTTTTTGGCTATCGGCTGGGTAGCGGAGTCGGCGACCTTGAGGGTCTTTCTCTGCCTTATAGTGGAGGTTGCGTAGACGCTCTTTGGGTAATCGGCCTTCAGCTTGGCCGTGTAGTAATCGGCCTTTTCCGGATTGGCGAGGGCCTTGTACGACATGGCGATATAGAAGAGGGCCTTGTCGATCCCCTTGGCGTTCGGATATTTCTTGAGCATGTAGTCGAGGCGGACGATGGACGCGTTGTACTGGTTCGTCCTGTAGTAGAACTCGCCTACGTAAAGCTCCCTGTCGGCGAGCTTCTGTTCAAGGCCCTTGAGCCTGTCATCCACGACCTTGGTGTAACTGCTCCTGGGGTAGCGGTTCTTGAGGAGGGTATACTTTTCAATGGCCTTGAGGGTATTCGCCTGGTCCCTGTCGATAGACAGGGACATGTGTTCATAGCATTCGCCCAGCTTGAGAAGGACATAGGGGGCGTTGTCGTCCTCCGGGTGGGACGCGATGAAGGTCTCGTATACGCCCGCCGCCATGACGTAATCCTTCTTGTCGAAATGTGCGTCGCCGAGTTTCACCGCCGCCACGAGGGCGAGGGGATCAAAGGGGTACTCCTCCATGACCTGGTTGAATTTATGGATGGCATCATCCCATTTCTTGACCTTCAGGAGATTGACGCCTTCCACGTAGAGTTCGCCGGGGCCCTCTTTTTTGACGGACTTGGAGGCGCACGAGGCGAGGAGGAGACATGCAATAAGAATGATTAGTACTCTTTTCATGGCGTAATTATAACAGAATGGGAAATTTTATGCTACGCTTTATGGGTGAGAGCGGAAGAAATGATAGTGAAAGGCATGGCCTTCTTCGATATCCCCTGCGAGGCAGGGGCCGTCGAAAAGCTCTCCTTTTATATCACGGAACTGGCGAGGTGGAATGAGCGGGTGAACCTGGTGGGCTTCAAGGACATGCGTTCCATAGTCGAGGTCCTCCTGTACGACACGTTCTTCCTGCACGGCTTCGCGGGCGGAAGCCCGAAGACCCTTGACCTCGGCTCGGGGTCCGGCATTATCGCGATCCCCCTCAAGATACTGAACCCGGACATGGAGATGCACGCGGTGGACAAGAGCCTGAGGAAGATTCAGTTTCAGCGGCACATAAAGAGAAACCTTTCCCTCGAAGGGTTCATCCCCGTCCACGGAAGGGCGGAGACCGTTTCTCCCGTCGGCGCCGAAAGCCTCGTGGTAAAGGCTTTCGGGACCATTCAGAAGATACTCGAACTGGGAAAGGCCCATCTTGTCGAAGGGGGACGCGCCTTTATCCTGAAGGGGACAAAAGAGGAGGCGGGCGAGGCGCCCGGTTTCCGCCTGGAGGATATCATCCCCTACCGCCTTCCCCGGAGCGAGCGGAGGTACAGGCTCTTTGTGTACAGAAAGAGCGAAACCGGGGAGACGGGGACCGGCACTTTTTAATAGTGTTCACAACTTAACCGTTTTTATGGTAAGGTAATGCAGGTCATGATCATATCTTTGGCAAACCAAAAAGGCGGGGTCGGAAAGACAACCACGGCGGTGAACCTCGCCGCATCCATCGCGGTGGCGGAAAAACGGACGCTTATCATCGATCTCGATCCCCAGTGCAATACCACGTCGGGCTTCGGCATCAACTACAGCGGACTCTACGCCCATATCTACAACGTGCTGATCGGCTCCAAGCAGATGAAGGAGATCATCCGGAAGACCCAGGTCCCTTTCCTCGACATTGCCCCCGCCCATCCCGACCTGATCGGGGCGGAGGTGGAGATGCTCGACATGGAAGACAGGGAATTTGTGCTCAGGAAAGCCCTGGACGAGGTGAAGGACGAGTATGCGTACATATTCATTGATTGCCCTCCTTCCCTGGGACTTCTTACCATAAACGCCCTCGCCGCTTCCGATTCCGTGATCATTCCCCTCCAGTGCGAGTATTTTGCCCTTGAGGGCCTTGCGGGACTCCAGCGGACGATCACGATAATCAAGAAAAGGCTGAACCCGAACCTCAGTATCAAGGGCATCCTTCTGACCATGTTCGACAAGAGGAACAACCTCTCCTTCCGGGTCTGGGAAGAGGTGAACAAGTGCTTCAACGAGGGTGTGTTCAAGACCGTGATACCGAGAAACGTGAAACTCAGCGAATGTCCGAGTTACGGTAAGCCCGTGCTTCTTTATGATATCACGTCGAAGGGAGCGGAAAGCTACCTCGACCTCGCATACGAGATACTGGGAGGGGGCTAGATGGCGAAAAAGGACCCGCTGGGGCGGGGTTTATCTGCACTGCTGAAGGATGTGGAGGAACGGGGCGGGAGCAAACTCATCGCCATCGACCAGATTACGCCGGGTTCGACCCAGCCGAGACTGTCGGTAAACGAGGAGACCCTTCTCGAACTTGCCGCGTCGATCCGGGAAAAAGGCCTTTTGCAGCCCCTCATAGTGAAGAAGAAGGACAGGGGCTACAGCATCATTGCCGGGGAGAGAAGGTTCCGCGCCGCGGTCATGGCGGGACTTACCGAGGTGGCAGCCATAATCAAGGATGTGGACGACAGGGAAGCCCTTGAGATCGCCCTCATCGAAAACCTTCAAAGGGAAGACTTGAATGCTGTCGAGGTGGCCGCCACGTACCAGAAGTTTATCGACGAATTCGGATACACCCACCAGGACCTCGCAAAGAAGATCGGCGTGGACAGGAGTTCCGTCACCAATTACCTGAGGCTTCTCAAGCTCCCCGACTGGATCGTGAAGCTCATGACCGAAGGGAAACTTACCCAGGGGCACGGCAGGGCCCTCCTTTCCCTGAAGAACGAGAGGGAACAGAAGGCCTATGTGGGGAAGGTACTGAACGAGGGAGCCACGGTGCGGGATATCGAGCGGGCCGCGAAAAAGAAGGATAGCCGGGAAATCGCCCGGTTCGCCGACGCGGAAGAGACCCTGACCGAGTTGCTCGGCACGAGGGTCGCCATTACCTGCAAGGGACAAAAAGGCAAAATAATCATCGAATTCTTTTCAGAACAAGACCTTGTGAGAGTAGTGGAAACCATAACAAATATTAAACAATAAAAATCGTTGCAAAAGTCTAATATTTGTGATAATAGTTAACCGTACTTGTGAAAATATTCTTTTTGAAATAGGAAGGAGTAGGAACTATGATGCAATTTGACACAACTCTACTCTATCAGTTCGCGAACTTCCTTATTCTATTGGTTCTTCTGAATTTCTTACTTTTCAAACCTGTTCTCCGTGTGCTGGAGAAAAGAGAAAAGACCATTGGTTCTCTTTTCGAGAAAGTACAGGACGTAAAGCAAGAAACGGTGGGGCTTGAGAAATCGTACGAGGAGCAGACCAAGGAGAGAAGAAAACCCATCCTTGAATTCCGGGCCTCGTCGATAGCCGACGTCCACACCGTCTCCACAGGAATTATGGAAAAAGCGAGGAAGGACCTTTCGGAGGAACTCGCAAAGCTGAAGGCAGAGATAGAGAGCGAGAGCAAGAAGGTCCGCGACGCACTCATGGCGGACGTGGAGAAACTCGGGTCTGAGGCTGCGGAAAAGATACTGAAAAGGAGCGTATAAGCATATGATGGGGGATCTGCCGGAAGTCTGGAAATGGACCTTAAAGATTTTTAATTTTGCCGTACTGGTGGGAATCCTTGTAAAATTCGGCACAAAGCCTCTCAAGGGTTTTTTACTGGGTCGCCATGATAAGGTGAAAGAGAAGATCGACGAGGCCGGCAAGCTCATGAGCGAAGCCGAGGATCTGAAAAAGGAATACGAAGGAAGACTCGCGCGTCTTGATCAGGAAATCGAAGAATTCAAGGCAAAAGTGACGGAAGAAACGAAGATTGAAAGCGAGAAAATACTCGCTGAAGCCAAGGCGTTCGCCGACAGGATACAGGAACAGGCGAAACTGACTTACGAACAGGAAATGAGAGAAATATCAGGCAGGATCAAAGAGGAAATCGCGAAACTCGCCCTTGATAAAGCCGAGAAGCTTGTCATGGAACGTTTCAACAAGGGTGATAACGACAAGTTGGTGGAAGAGTTCATAGAAAAGCTAAGGAGCTTAAATTGATACATCAGTCCATAGCCAAGAAATATGCAAAAGGTCTTTTCAACGTAGGAGAAAAAGACGGGAAATACAAGGAGTACCTGGGTGAACTCGCTTCGCTGGTAGAGCTCTTCGAGAAGGAGGAGCGACTCGGCAAGGCGCTCATGCTGCCCATCCTTGAAATGTCGAAGAGGAAAGAACTCCTCGGGGATGTCGTAAGGGCCGCAGGCCTGTCTCTGTCTGTCACGAATATGCTCACCATGCTTATGGAAAGAAACAGAATGGGGTATCTGCCCCTCGTGAAAGACGCGTTCAGCGACCTCGTGGACGAGAAGGAAGGCCGCGTAAGAGGAGTCCTTTGGTCCGCGTTTCCCGTGGATGAAGGTTTGAAGAGCCGGATCCAGGACGTCCTCGGGGCGAAAATGGAGAAGACGGTGGTCCTCAACGTAGTCGAAGACAGAAGCCTTGTCGGAGGCGTGAAGCTCAACGTAAACGGCACTATTATAGATGGCAGCGTGAAAAGGCAGCTTGAGACTTTGAAGGAAAATATTTTGAAGGAGTAAAGTTCATGGAGATTAAAGCAGACGAGATAAGCAGGATAATAGAACAGAAGATATCGGGGTTCGAGAGAGAAGTAGATCTTCAGGAAACGGGTGTAATAATCTCTATAGGCGACGGTATTGCAAGAATATACGGTCTCGAGAACGCCATGGCGGGCGAGTTGCTTGAGTTCCCTCACGGAATTGCCGGGATGGTGCTGAACCTTGAAGAGGATAACATCGGGGCCGTCGTTTTTGGAGAGGATTACAAGATAAAGGAAGGCGATCTGGCCAAGAGGACCGGAAGGATTGCCCAGGTGCCCGTGGGTGAGGCGTTGATCGGCAGGGTCGTGGACGGCCTTGGCATACCCATCGACGGAAAGGGACCCATTGACGCGAAGGAGTACAGGAACGTCGAGCAGACCGCACCGGGCGTCGTTGTCCGGCAGCCCGTTAAAGAGCCGATCCAGACAGGTATCAAGGCAATCGATGCCATGATCCCCATCGGTAGAGGGCAGAGGGAGCTCATCATCGGCGACCGTGGAACGGGTAAAACCGTCGTCGCTATCGATACGATCATCAACCAGAAAGGGAACGACGTATTCTGTATCTACGTTGCCATCGGACAGAAGCGGTCTTCAGTGGCAAGGACAGTCGATTTGCTGGCCAAGTACGGGGCCATGGAATATACAACGGTCGTGGCGGCAACCGCAAGTGACGCCGCTCCGCTCCAGTATCTCGCGCCTTTCTCAGGCACGTCCATGGGTGAGTACTTCAGGGATACGGGAAGGCACGCACTCATCGTGTACGATGATCTGTCAAAACACGCGGTGGCGTACAGACAGTTATCTCTGTTGCTGAGGCGTCCGCCCGCACGTGAGGCGTACCCGGGCGACATTTTCTTCCTTCACTCAAGGTTGCTTGAAAGGTCCGCGAAGTGGGACGATGCCCATGGCGGCGGTTCACTTACAGCCCTTCCCATCATTGAGACTCAGGCCGGTGACGTGTCGGCATACATTCCTACAAACGTAATTTCCATCACGGATGGTCAGATATACCTTGAGCCTGAACTCTTCTATGCAGGTGTGAGACCGGCTATCAACGTGGGTATTTCCGTATCGAGGGTTGGTGGTAACGCTCAGATCAAGGCCATGAAGCAGGTGGCAGGAAGGCTTCGTCTGGACCTGGCCCAGTACAGGGAAATGGCGGCTTTCGCCAAGTTCGGGAGCGACCTCGACAAATCGACACTGGCACTGCTCGCGAGAGGTTCGCGCCTCACGGAGCTGCTGAAACAGGGTCAGTATGTTCCCATCCCCGTCGAGAAGCAGGTAGTGCTCCTCTTCGCCGCGGCGAACGGATTTATCGATGGGTATCCGGAGTCGGCTCTCAAGAAGTATGAGGTGGAGCTTATGACGTTCGTGGAGAAGGAACACCAGGATGTCCTGAAAGACATAAGAGAGAAGAAGGAAATAACATCCGCCATACAGGATAAACTGGAGAAGATGCTCAATACTTTTAAAGAAAAGTTCACATACTAGACCGGTAGGGACGCGAGATGGCAACTCTAAGGGACATTAAGAGAAAAATAAGCAGTATCGACAGTACGGAGACGATCACACGGACCGTGAAGATGGTTTCGGCGTCGAAGCTCCGGAAGGCGCAGGCGGAGTTGGACAGGACCAAGGCCTACGCGGAGACGGTTGAGGACCTCGTAAAACGGGTGGTGCAGAAACTGCCCGCGGAGAGTCACCCTCTGCTCACTCCGAGGGAGGATGTCCGGAACGTGCTCATTGTTTCGATTGCCTCCGACAAAGGGCTGGCAGGAGCGTTCAACACGAACATCAGCCTCGCGGCAGAGAACTTTATCATACAGAACCGCGCGGACTACGACAGAGTGGCGGTATATCTGATCGGAAAGAAAGCGAGGGACTACCTTCAGCGAAGGAAGGTGGATATCGTGAAAAGCTGGTCGGACATCAAGACCGTTGATCAGACGATCGTGGATGCCGTGGCCGGCGAGTTGATCGACCTTTACATGAACGGGGAATTCGACAAGATCTACCTTTCTTACACCCAGTTCCAGTCCGCCGTGAAGCAGGTGATCATGTTCGAGGAGTTCATTCCCTTGAGCATCGGCGGCGAGGAGAAGGTGGAGGAGAGCGATTCCGGGGATTACGTGTATGAACCGACGAGAGACAAGATCGTGGAGGCGTTGATCCCGAAATACATCAGCACAAAGATCTACTACGCCCTCGTGCAGTCCCAGACGTCGGAGCACGCGGCGCGCATGGCGGCAATGGAGAATGCGACAAGCAACTGCGGTGAGATGATGAGATATCTTACCCTTGTATATAATAAGAGAAGACAAGAAAGCATAACCAACGAGATGATGGACATCGTGGGTGGTGCAGAAGCCCTGAGAGGAACATAAAAGGAGGACGGCATATGAGCATGGAGGTAAAAGGAAAGGTTGTCCAGGTAATTGGAACGGTCGCTGATATTAGATTTCCCTCTGATAGCCTTCCGCCGATCTATGGTGCTATATATATCACGAACCCGACGATCAACGACAAGACGGACAATCTGATTCTGGAGGTTGCGCAGCATGTGGGCGACAGCGTGGTGCGGTGCATCGCTATGGAGACGACGGACGGTCTGGTGAGAGGTCAGCAGGCTACGTATAAGGGGACTCAGATTACGATCCCCGTGGGTAAGGAGATTCTCGGCAGGGTGCTGAACGTAATCGGCAACCCCGTTGACGGCCAGGGAGAGGTGAAGACCTCAATGACGTACCCCATACACAGGGCTGCTCCGCTCCTCACTCAGCAGAACACGAAGGTAGAGCTTCTTGAGACGGGCGTTAAGGTCATCGATCTTCTTGAACCGTACTCCAAAGGAGGCAAGGTCGGACTGTTCGGCGGTGCCGGTGTGGGTAAGACGGTTCTCATCATGGAGATGATCCATAATATCGCAATGCATCACGGCGGTATTTCGGTATTCGGCGGCGTAGGCGAGAGAACGAGGGAAGGAAACGACTTGTGGCTCGAAATGAAGGGCTCCGGCGTTCTCGACAAGACTGCGCTTATCTACGGTCAGATGACTGAGGTACCGGGCGCCAGGGCAAGGATCGGTCTCACGGCTCTTACCGCGGCAGAGTACTTCAGGGATGAGGAAGGGCAGGACGTGCTCCTTTTCATCGATAATATATTCAGATTCACCCAGGCAAATTCGGAAGTGTCGGCCCTTCTCGGCAGGATGCCGTCTGCGGTTGGTTATCAGCCTACCCTCGCGACAGACTTGGGAGAGCTCGAAGAGCGGATCACGTCAACCCTGAAAGGGTCGATTACGTCGGTGCAGGCTGTATACGTGCCTGCTGATGACTTGACTGACCCGGCCCCGGCGACGACCTTCGCTCACCTGGATGCGACGACGGTTCTTTCGAGGCAGATTTCAGAGCTTGGTATTTACCCGGCTGTGGACCCCCTCGACTCGACAAGCCGTATTCTCGATCCCCTGATCGTCGGCGACGAGCACTACGCAGTGGCTCGTGAGGTTCAGCGGATACTTCAGAAATATAAAGAGTTACAGGATATCATCGCCATCTTGGGTATGGACGAGTTGTCCGAGGAGGACAAACTGGTCGTGGCGAGAGCGAGAAGGATCCAGAGATTCCTGTCTCAGCCCTTCTTTGTGGCAGAGCAGTTCTCGGGTACACCGGGAAAGTACGTGGCCCTGAAAGATACGATCAGGGGCTTTAAGGAAATCGCGGAAGGGAAATACGATGATTTGCCGGAGCAGGCCTTCTACATGGTCGGTACCATCGAAGAAGCGGTTGAGCGGGCAAAAACTCTTATGGGGGCATAATAGTGGAAAGTCTGCGCCTTGAGATAATAACCGCTGATAGAGTAGTAGTGAGCGATGAGGCCGATATGGTCGAGGCAAAGGGCACTCTCGGCGAGTTTGGCATATTGCCCGGGCACATTCAGTTCCTTTCCACAGTAGAGATAGGTGAGGTGCGGTACACGAAGGGTGGAGCCACACGACACCTCGCCACAACAGGTGGATTCGCGGAAGTATTCGAGGATAAGGTTACCCTGCTTGTGGATGCCGCGGAGTTCGCGGAGGAAATCGATGTGGATAGGGCGAAGAGAGCTTTGGACAGGGCGGAAACCGCGCTGAAAGAGCTTTCCGAGGAAGATGATGAGTACCGGAAGCATGAGCTTGCCCTTCAGCGGGCAGTAACGAGAATAAGTGCCGCCTCTAAGAGGATATAAGGGCGACTCCACTTTGGCTGCCACTGGTCGGCTGTTCCCTGGGTTCAGGGAAAGGGCATAACCGGAGGAACCTGCGAAGATGCAGTTTACCGTTGATGAAGAGCTGTATCGTCTTTTTCCGGGGCTGAAGATAGGCGTTCTGGTCTTGAAGATTGATAATACCAAGTACGGCGAGGATCGGCTTGAACCGGTCCTCGCCGATGTTTTAGCCCATTTCCCCTGCGAGAGGCCTCAGGATCACCTGAATATAAAGGTGTGGAGGGAGGCTTTCGGGAAGCTGGGCGTCTCCGGGTCTAAATATCCGAGTTCCGTGGAAGCCCTTGTGAGGAGGGTCCTCAAGGGCGGGCCTTTCCCCAGAATCAATCCCGTTGTGGATCTGTATAACGCAGTTTCTCTTAAACACCTTGTTCCCATGGGCGGTCATGCTCTGTCTGCAGTGACCGGCGATATCTCGTTGGGGTTTGCGGCGGGTACGGAGAGCTTCGCACCAATGGACTCCATGGAGAAGGAGACCGTAGTGAAGGGAGAGGTGGTGTATAAGGATGCGACAGAGGTCCTTACGAGGAGATGGGTGTGGAGGCAGTGCGAAAAGGACAAGGTCTCCGTGTCGAGCCATTCCGTGTTTGTGCCTATAGACGTGATGCCCGGGCTGCCGGAAGGGCTGACGGAGGCAGCGATGAAGGATATGGAGGAATGGCTCGGGGCAAACGGAAACGGCAGGGTAGTTCATCGGGACATCCTCACCATAGAGAGGCCTGCCACATCATTCTAGCCGGTGTCCATTGACGGGGTTGGGCGAGGCCCGGGGTCTCGCGGGGCGCATCGGCTTTTCAATGTTGTTGAATTAAGAACATTACCGGGTTAGATTATACAAGCTTGTACTGAGCACAGCGGGCGGCCCCCGGGGAGCGATCCGGCTTGACGCATGTATAGAGAATTCTTCGGTCTCAAGGAAAATCCCTTTTCCATTGCCCCGGACCCTCACTATTTTTATCTGAGCGAGGGGCACCGTGAGGCGCTGGCGCATCTCATTTACGGGGTGAACAGCGAGGGCGGGTTCATACTTCTCACGGGCGAGGTGGGAACGGGCAAGACAACCGTGTGCCGGTGCCTCCTGGAGCAACTCCCGGGGAACGCCGATATCGCCTTCATTCTTAATCCGAAACTGACGGTGGAAGAACTTCTCGCCACGATCTGCGATGAGTTCGGCATCGCTTACCCTGAAAATACGACGAGCAACAAGGTACTGGTGTCGCGCATCAATGAGTATCTCCTCGACGCTCACACAAAGGGGCGGAGGGCGATTCTCATAGTTGAGGAGGCCCAGAACCTGAGCGTGGAGTTGCTCGAGCAGATACGGCTTCTCACCAATCTCGAAACGAGTGAGCGGAAACTGCTTCAGATCATCATGCTGGGCCAGCCCGAATTGAGGGAGATACTGGCCCGGCCTGAACTGCGCCAGCTTTCACAGCGCATCACCGCCCGTTACCATCTGGGTCCTCTCTCGAAGGAGGAGGTGCCGGAGTACGTGAACCATCGCCTCACGGTGGCGGGTCTCGTGCGGGGGCGGATATTTCCCGCGCCCACCCTGCGGCGACTCTACCGGCTGACCGGCGGAGTGCCGCGGCTGATCAACGTCATATGCGACAGGGCGTTGACGGGGGCCTACGTGGAGGGGAAGGAAGAAGTTGACAGGAAGATCCTGGTCACCGCGGCACGGGAGGTTTCGGGCGCCGGTCTGAGGGAGGCAGGAAGGAGACGGGTGTACCAGGCAGTTGCCGCCGTGGCGGTACTTCTCCTTTGCGGGGCATTTATTGCGGCGTACTACTCGGGGAGATTGAACGTGGCGGGGTCCGTCGCGCAGGCCCCGGAACTCCGGGCGTCCGACGGGGGGAAGGTGAAGGATGCAATGCCTACGGTCCCCGTCGTCGGTGAGAAGGCGGCGGCGGTCTTGCCGAGGGGCACGAAGGATACAGCCTACCTGGGCCTTTTCGACCTATGGCAGATCGCCTACGACGGCAAGGACAGGCGCGGCGCACGGGAGCAGGCCGAAGAACAGGGACTGCAGTGGCTTGAGGAAAAGGGCGATATAAACGATCTCAGGCAGATGAACAGGCCCGCGGTGGTGAAGCTCGCGGACCCGGGGAACGGTGAGTACTACGGGGTCCTGACTTCGCTGAAAGGGGAGATGGCGACCATCTCCGTGGGGGGAGCGACGAGGTCTGTGACCGTGAAGGACCTGACGGCGGTTTGGTCGGGGGATTACGTACTCCTCTGGCGTGCGCCCGCGGGGTATAAAGGAAAACTGAAGCAGGGCAGCCGGGGACCGGTAGTGGCATGGCTTGACAGGCAACTGGCAAAGGTTCAGGGGCGACAGCCCGGAACAGGGCGACAGTCCGTATATGACGAGGAGATGGCGAAGCATGTAATGGCCTTCCAGAGCGCCTCCGGGCTCGAACCCGACGGGGTAACCGGTGTAAGGACCTTGGTATGCCTCACAGGAAGAGCGGGCAGCGGCGGACCCACCCTAGAGGACCACAAGGGGGGTTACTAGGGATGTCGTACATACTCGAAGCCCTGAAGAAACTCGAGCAGAAACGTCAACAGGAAAAGAATTTCACCTTCCTTACCCTTCAGGGGCAAGTCCCCGGGGCAGCGAAGAAACGACGCATCTGGCCCTATGTGCTTTGCGCAGCCCTTTTCGTGAACGCGGGGGCGATTGTGTGGTGGATAGGGCCCTGGAAGGAGGGCGGGAAGATTGTCCCCCACGAACAGCCGCGGCCGAAGGCCGTGAGCGAGCGTCAAGCAGCGGTCGGGGCTCCTCCCACAACAAGCGCCGGGGCACGGGGAGAAGAGACGAAGAAGGCCGTTGAGGCCAAGGCAACGGAGAAACCGGCTGTTGAGCGTCCCGTGAAAGAGGCGGGCCCCGCACATGGGGCAGCGGAGAAAAAGAAGGCTACGGCTCAAAAGCGGGCGTCGGAGGCGGTGGAACAGGCTGAGGCGGAACCCCATACACCGCCCGAACCGAAGCCGCCCGCCGACAGGAGGGTGTTCAGGATCACGGAACTTCCGTCCATGGTGTCCAAGGAACTTCCCGAGTTGAAAATGTCCCTCCATTACTATATTGCGGAGCCCCACGCGCGGTTCGCAAGGATCAATGACAAGACCCTCAAGGAAGGCCAGTCCCTCGCCCAGGGACTTAAGGTGGACGAGATCACCGCTACGGGGGTGGTGATGAATTTCAAGGGCTGGCGGTTTCAGATCGGCATCAACGAAAGCCGGTGACGGACACCGGAGCTTCTTGCGAGGGCGAAGGCGGAAATTGTGTCCCCTCGCGCTTAAATAGCCCCAGGGACCCGGAGCGGGTCCGGGCGGGCAGCGGCCATGACGGAAGGTTCTTCTTTAAATTCTTGATTTTTTAGCAGAAGGCGTTGTAAAATTCACAGGATTCAGTCAACATCGAATATCGGGGAAAGGAGTTTTCATGAAAAAGTATGAGCCTGTAACAATCAGAAATGCAGGGATATTTTCGCACGGAGGGGAGGGCAAAACGTCTATTGTTGAGGCTATGCTTTTTCTTTCAGGAGAAAACACGAGACTTGGTAGGGTAGACGACGGCACGTCGCTAATGGACTACGAACCCGAAGAGGTGGAGCGGAAGGTAACGATCTCTTCTTCTGTCGCATCCTTCGAGTGGGGAAAGAACAAGATCAATTTTGTAGATACCCCCGGAGACGACAACTTTGTGGCCGACGCAAAATCGTGCATGCGGGTTGTAGACGGCGCGGTGGTTGTGGTGGGAGCGGTATCGGGCGTTCAGGTGCAGACGGAAAAGGTGTGGCAGTATGCGGATGAGTTCGAGATTCCCTCTATGGTATTTATCAATAAGATGGACAGGGAGCGCGCCGATTTTGAAAGGGCCCTTGCGGATGTGCAGAAGAGCTTTTCCGACAAGTCAATCCTTGCAATCCAGCTTCCCATAGGAAAAGAGGAGAACTTCAAAGGCGTTGTCGACCTTCTCGCCATGAAGGCCTATGTCTTCAAGGGTGACGGCAGCGGGGCTTTCGATACGGTCGCCATACCTGCGGAATACCAGGCCGAGGCCGACAAATACCGGGAGAAGCTCGTCGAGACGGCAGTCGAGACGGATGACGAAATAATGGAGCGTTATCTCAATGGGGACGAGATAACGGAGGAAGAGATAGAGAAATGTCTCAGGGAAGGCATTTGGCAGAGGAAGATCGCGCCCGTCATTTGTGGTTCGGCCGCGAAGAACATAGGCGTACAGATGCTCCTCGACACCATCACGAGATATTTCCCGCCGCCAATATACAAGGGCGAGGCGGAAGGGATCGACCCTAAGACGGGAAACCCCGTGAAAAGGACCGTCTCAGCGGAGCAACCCTTCAGCGCCTTCGTCTTCAAGACCATCACCGATCCTTTTGCTGGGAAGCTGACCCTCTTCAGGGTTTACTCCGGTGAGATCCATCCCGACATGACGGTGCTCAATACCACGAACGACGAGAAGGAAAGGATAGGACAGATATTCTACCTTGTAGGAAAAAAACAGAAACCCGCCGGTTTTGCCTCCGCCGGGGATATTGCGGTAATTGCAAAGCTCAAGAACACCGGGACAGGGGACACGCTCTGCGATGAAAAGGCGCCCATAAAGTACCCTGCCGTGGTGAGCGCTCCACCCCTCATCTCCTTTTCTCTCCAGCCGAAGGCAAAGGGCGATGAAGACAAGCTCAATACCTCCCTTTCCCGGCTCATGGAAGAGGACCAGACAGTGAAGTACACCAGGGACGACCAGACGAAGGAGTTCATATTGTCCGGCATGGGTCAGGTGCACATCGAGGTGATCGTCGAGAGAATGAAGAGGAAATTCGGCGTGGACGTGGAACTCAAAGAGCCGAAGGTGCCTTACAAGGAAACCATCAAAGGGACCGTCAAGATTCAGGGTAAATACAAGAAGCAGTCCGGCGGCAAGGGCCAGTACGGCGACACGTGGCTTGAACTCGCGCCCCTTCCCAAGGGGACGGGATTTGAGTTCGTGGATAAGATAGTGGGCGGCGCGATCCCGAGGCAGTATATACCCGCCGTTGAAAAAGGCATCGTGGAAGCCATGAACCAGGGCATGCTCGCCGGTTACCCCGTAACCGATTTTAAGGTCACCCTCTACGACGGATCGTATCACGATGTTGACTCTTCTGAAATGGCCTTCAAGATCGCCGCATCCATGGGCTTCAAGAAAGGCCTGGAAATGGCCCATCCCACCCTCCTCGAACCGATCATGAAGATCGAGGTCATAGTCCCCGACGAGTACATGGGGGACATCATGGGTGACCTCAATTCGAGAAGGGGCAAGATAATCGGCGTGGAGTCAAAGGGTCACAACCAGGTGGTAAAGGCTGCGGTCCCTATGGCGGAAATTCTCAAATACGCACCGGACCTTAAATCGATGACCGGCGGCAGGGGCACATTCACCATAGAATTCTCTCACCTGGAGGAAGTCCCGGCCCACATACTGCCTAAGATAGTTGAAGCGGCAAAGAAGGAAAAGGAGTTGCTGGAGAAGGAGAAGTAAGAACCCATACGAGCGCATTGCAGGGGGTTGAGGGGCTTTCGATAGGTTCCTCAACCCCCTGTTCTATAGAAGGGAATCTACAGGAGGCCTCTCGTGAGAACGGTGATTCAACGGGTCAAAAGGGCGAGTGTGGAGGTGGAAGGCAGGGTCGTGGGTGAAATAGGCCCGGGCCTCCTCGTGCTTGTGGGCATAAGCCAGGACGATACCCTTAAGGATATCGCGTGGATGGCCGACAAGGTCGCAAACCTGAGGATTTTCGAGACGGAAGAGGGCAAGCTCGACAAATCCCTCCTTGACATCAAGGGAGAGCTCCTTCTTGTTTCCCAGTTCACCCTTTACGGGGATTGTTCCAAAGGCCGCAGGCCCTCCTTCTCCCGCGCCATGGGTGCGGCGGATGCGAAGAAGTCATTCGAGTTTTTTGTGGAAAAGATGCGTGAAAAAGTGGATAAGGTGGAAACAGGCGTATTTCAGGCAACCATGGAGGTTGCCCTGATAAACGACGGGCCTGTCACCCTCATAATAGACTCCAGGCCCTGATTGCCCCGGATCAGGTCATCTTTTCGATGAATTCAAATATGGGAATTGCGGCGTGGGTCTGGAGCTGCAGGGTACCCCGGGCGCCCAGTTCGACGGAAACCTTGGCAATGGCCTCGTTATTGGCGGCCTCCAGGATGGTCACGAAATCATACTCGCCGATGACCGCATACTGAGCGATGATCTTGGCGCCCATCTTTTCGACTTCCTTATCGACTTCCTTTATTCTTTCCGGATTATTCTTTATGGTCTTCCTGCCTTCATCGGTCAGGGTTGTAAACATTACATATATTGGCATTTTGGCTACCCCCTTATCAACGGTATACAACCTTTTATATCATCGCGGCCTCGGTTGTCAACTGTTTTTTACCAGGCCTTCTTTATGACGCCGCCCGCGGCCACCCGGTCTTCCCGGTAAAGCACCACCGACTGTCCCGGGGTGATGGCGTGGAGGGGCTCGTCGAATTCAACCTCCAGGGTATCACCGGAAACGCGGTACGTGCACGGCGTCTCGCCCTGCCTGTACCGGACCTTGCCCGTTGCGCGACCGGGTGTTGGGTCGAAGATGTTGATCTCGTCGGCCACGAGCCTTGTTTGCTTCAGGTGTTCCTTTGTCCCCAGGATCACCGCGTTCTCGGTAGCCCTGATCTCCACCACGTAAAGGGGTTCGGAATAGGGAATGCCGAGTCCCCTGCGCTGGCCCACGGTGTAGAGGTGGATGCCTTCGTGGGTGCCGAGGCGGGTACCGTCCACGTGGTAGAAGGGGCCTTTCTTGAGACCGATGAACCGGGAAAGGAACTCCCGGTAATCGGCCCCGGGCACGAAGCATATGTCCTGGCTTTCGCGGACCTTCGCAGGGTCCCATCGGATGAGGTGGGAGCGCTGCTTCAGTTCCTCTTTGATCTCTCCGCCCAGGGGGAAGAGGATGGATTTGAGGAGGTTTTCCTGGATGGGGTAGAGGAAGTAGGTCTGGTCCTTGGCAGGGTCCATGCTCTTCCTGAGGGTCCAGCCCTCGGCGGTCTCCTCGATGGCGGCGTAGTGCCCCGTGGCGATCTTCTCGCCGCCGATGGAGAGGGCCTTGCGGTAGAAGGAGGAGAATTTTATGTATTTGTTGCAGAGGATGCAGGGGTTGGGGGTGCGGCCCGCCCTGTACTCGTCGATGAAGCGGTCGATCACGTAGCGCTGAAAGTCCTCGCGCAGGTTTATCACGTAGTGGCGGATGGAAAGGTCGTCGGCGACGCGTCGGGCCCGTGCGATGGTGTCGAGGGAGCAGCAGGCCTTGGGGTTGGCGACATCCTTGATGTAGGAGGGCAGAAGTTGGTAAGTGATGCCCACCACCTCGTACCCCTGCCGCTTCAGCATGTAAGCCGCAAAGGAGCTGTCCATTCCCCCGCTCATAGCCACGAAAACCTTCTCCATGGCAAGAAGATACCATAGGCCGTGCTCTCCGTCAAAGCACGAGAGGCACTCAGCAGCAGCAGGAGGAGGAGGAGAGCGGGGCGGAGGGAAGGGAGGGACAATGGAGGGTTTTACGGAGTTTCACTTGGACGGACGGCCGCACGGGGCGAATGCTCCATCTCCGCCGCTCTGCAAAGGTACGCGTGCTCTGCCGTACATCCAGTACGGCGACGCCCCACGAACCTTCACAGAGCAACGAATCTGAAGCATCCACCCCGTGCGGCCGTCCACTCGACCCCGGCATCTATTAATTCATAAGAAGATAAAGGATGCCGGGAGAGAGAAGAGAAGGGAAGAGAAGAGAAGAGGAACATGACAACGGATACCGGGAGAGAGAAGAGAAGGGAGAGAGAAGAGGAACATGACGTGTATTTTCCTTGCAAAATGGTCGCAACAGAAGGAAAATAACAGGGGGAACAAAACCCAGGAGGTCACATGAGAGGCACGCTTCATATTATAGGCGGCGACTACGCAGGGAATAGTCTTGCAAAGTCCGGCATTCCGGGAGAAGTATTTGTGTGGCATGACATATTGTACGACGGCCCGCGGAATCCCGGCCGGCCTGACGACGCGACTCTCGAAGCCCGTGCGCAGTTTCTTGAGCAGGCGACCGGCGGGGGACTGAAAAGGGAGCATATCGTGGGCACCCTGAAGGACCAGTACCGGAAACTGGCGGACGCGGCGGGCTACGAGCGAATTGTGCTCTGGTTTGACGCGTGCCTGTTCGACCAATCCATGCTTGTCCATATCCTTGCGTGCATGGCGCAACGGGACATCAGGAAGGCTGAGTTACTCTGCGTTGACGCGTTTCCCGGGATTGAACCTTATAATGGACTGGGCCAGCTTCAGCCATCCCAATTCGCTGGCGTGTACGCTCAGCGTCGCCCGGTCACGGACGCCCAGTTCCAATTTGCCAAGGTTGCCGATAAGGCGTTTGCCGATCAGGATCTGCCGCTTTTGACCGAGTTGTCGCTGAGGGTTGATGCGCCCTTACCATGGGTTCCGGCTGCTGTGAAACGATGGCTTCAGGAACTGCCGGAACCTGTAACCGGCCTGGGAAGGCTTGAGTATCTCGCCCTGGAAACTATTCGCGCCGGTTGCGAAAGGCCGGCTGAAATCCTCTCAGCCGTGGCGGCCCGGGATAAGCCCCCGCTTTTTTGGGGAGACACCACATTGTGGTCAAAGATCAACGCCCTGGCGGATCGAAACCCGCCGCTCGTCCGGATAGAGGGCCCGGCGGACCGGTTGCCCCAATGGGAAACTGATCTGGATTTGAAAAGTTTTCGTATCAAAAGCCTGCCGCATAAACCGAATGCGGACCATTAGCAATAGCTCAACTGTTATATAATATCGAGCCGACCGTGCAGCCAATTTTGGCTGCAAATAGATCCCCATAAAGACGGCATGGAGCAGTACGTTCCCAGCCAACTTAATGAACCGCCGTCTGCTCGCCGGATCCTTGACCTCTTCTCGTCCAATTTCCAATTGAACAAAATGTATTATTCTGTTCAATAGTGCGCTAATGATCAATGGATTTGTTTAATCTCACCACTCAAGGCTGGCTTTCCCTCCTCTTGGGGCTCCCTCTATGTCACATCGGCCCGTGGATTTGCCACACTCAGGGCATTTTCGGACGCCACTATGAATGCGCGTGCCGCTTACAATGAAAACCTTGCTGCAATGCGGGCATTTGAACGCGGCGGCGTTGCCGACCCAGTCTTCATCGTGGCCTAAGTTTTGTTGATTGAGTTCCCGTTTAGGCATCTTCACCCCCTCTGTTTCTCTTGAAAGTTCCTTTAACAATCTTTTTTTCCAGAAAAAGTGCTTATAAATGATAGTTCTTATTAAATAAATTATAATGAACCATTTACCGCAAACGCAGAAGCTTATCAGAGGTGCCCACAGACTTCCCTCATGGTATTCAGGTGCAAGAGTAATGAAGAGAATAACGGTAAGCAATATCCAAAGGACGAACAGTGCTCTTATGGTGTTTTTATAGAACCGCTTACTTTCTTGTTTCCATCTCTGATCGGAGTTTGTAACATTGCGGTCATCATCTAACTGATACTGCTTAACTTCGTCTGAAAATAGCAGTTGGCATTTCTCATTTTTGCAATAATAGTATTCCCTACCTGTACTCAAACAGTTTGCACAAAAATATTTACCACAGGAATGGCAAATAGACATGGCATCTTCATCGGGATGAGTAGAGCATTTATCTTTCATCTTTTCTACTCTTGAGCATAACAAATAATTCGAACAACATAAATAATGTTTCTAGCCTTTTCCAATTTTCGTATTGACCAAAATATAGTATTACTTTCAATACGAGAAAAGGCGGTGTGTTAACAGCAAAGGTTTGTGGGCCGCCTCCTAGCCCGGCATCGAACAAAATGCACAGCCGGAAAGCATTTCGGCGAATAAAGAATTGAAGGACATGTGCACAGCGACTGTAAGCGAACCATCCTGCTGCATTTGCCAGGTCGTGGACCTTTTGGCCGTAATATGTAATACCCTCGATGTGATCCCGACTATGCCGGGCGGGTGGGGAGGGGTATTCCCGGTGGCGAGCATACTGGTGGAAGGCCGGGGACCCATTCAATTGCGTTGACCGGCGGCGCGCCTTTTGCGACGCAATACGCCGGATAGGAGGATCAGGCGGGACAAGACCGGCAGGGTTTGCGGACGACCCGCGTGCGGACTGCTGAATAACTTGCTGCGCACTGCGTATTGAGGGCGACGGAATTGATATATGGGTCGGCGTTCCACCGTCGGGGAGCGACCGGGAATGCCCCTCCCCACCCGCCTCACCTCCCAACGAACACGTCCAGGCATCGCTCGTCGATAGAAGAACCATCGGCAACGCCTCCCTGTCGGCTTCGAACCGGTCATTCATGTCCTGCTCCCACAAAGAATGACCCTGAGGCCCCTCCCTGCCGGCGGATTCATTAATCACATTGAAAGTTTGTGTCGATTGTTGTACTATTATCAATGAATAATCAGGAGGATAGTTAATGAGCAAAAAGATGAAGGTATTTTTGAGTATGGTGTTCTTGTGCATCTTTATTCTCGGGTTCATGCTCGGGGGAGGGGCCCAGGGGAGGAAAGTCCTCGGCGGCGGGGATGACAAGGAGATGTACGAGTATTTGAAGACCTTCTCCGACACCATTGACCTGGTGAAGAAGAACTATGTCGAGCCGGTGAAGGACAAGGACCTCATCTACTCTGCCATAAAAGGTATACTCGAGTCTCTCGACCCCCACTCTTCCTTTCTGCCTCCTGATATGTACAAGGATATGCAGACGGAAACAAAGGGTGAATTCGGCGGCATAGGGATCGAGATTACCGTGAAGGACGGTTTCCCTACCGTCATCACCCCCATCGAAGATACTCCCGCATACAAGGCAGGCCTCAAGGCGGGGGATCAGATCATCCGCATCGACAACAAGCCTTCGAAGGGCATGAGCATCATGGATGTAGTGAAGATCATTCGCGGCGCGAAAGGCAAGCCCGTGGTCCTTACTATCTGGAGAGAGGGTTTCCAGGCGCCGAAGGAATTTACCGTGGTGAGGGATGTAATCCAGGTGAAGAGCGTAAAGTACCGGATGCTGGATGACAACTATGGATACATCAGGATAGCCCAGTTCCAGGAAAAGACCTCGAAGGACCTCGATAACGCCTTCAAGGAACTGGAGAAGCAGGCCAAAGAAAAGGGCATGAAGGGACTGGTGCTCGACCTTAGAAACGACCCGGGCGGACTCCTCGAACAGGCGGTGGAGGTTTCGGACCGGTTTATCGAAGACGGCCTTATTGTATATATCGAAGGAAGGAAAAAGGAAGACAGCAAAATGAAGTTCTATGCCCACAAGTCGAACACCGACTACAAGGGCCCTCTTGTAGTACTTGTGAACGAGGGCAGCGCGAGCGCGTCGGAAATCGTGGCGGGTGCGCTTCAGGATTATAAGCGGGCCATTATCGTGGGGAAGAAGACCTTCGGAAAAGGCTCGGTGCAGACCATATTTCCTCTTCCCGACGGTTCCGCGGTGCGGCTCACCACGGCGAAATATTATACCCCCAAAGGCAGGTCCATACAGGGAGAAGGCGTGACGCCCGACATCGTGGTGGACGCCAACGTGACGAGGAGCAAGGACAGGATTACTCCGCTTACCGAAAAGGACCTCCTTGAAAAGGGATTGCCTGCGGACAAGACCCCGAAGAAGGTTCCCGACGGGAAAGAGGGCACCACGAACAAACCGGCCGATGGAAAGAATTCCAACGGCGGAAAGAACCCGAGTGAAGCGAAGGTTTCCGATGAGGATGATTTCCAGCTTTACATGGGCCTCCAGATATTGAAAGGATGGGAGGCACTCCGGGGCAAATAATCTTCACCGGCATCTCAGCAACAGGAATGCGCATACGCGGGGGCGGCTTACGGACCGCCCCTTTTCACTTCAGACGTAGAATATAACAACGGAAAAGGGATACTCCATGAACGCCATCAAACCTGTATCGGGCAGGCACAGACCGCAGGGCCTTACAATTCTGTACGAAGACCAGGATATCCTTGTTATCGATAAGGAGCCGGGGTTGCTCACCGTAAAGGCGAATTACGAAAAACTGAGGACGGCCCACCAGATCCTGACCAACTATATACGCAAGGGGAGCGCGAAGTCGACGAAACAGTTGTTCGTGGTGCACCGGCTGGACCGTGAGACTTCCGGTGTGCTCGTCTTTGCCAAGAGCTTCAAGGCCAAGGAGAATCTCAAGCAGCAGTGGGAAGGCGTCAAGAAGCAGTATGTGGCCCTGGTTCACGGGGTTCTGAAAGAAAAGAGCGGGACCATCCAAAGCTACCTCGCGGAAAACGATGACTATGAAGTCTGCTCCGTGACGGACCCCAAGAAAGGAAAGCTCGCCGTAACCCGGTACAAGGTCATACAGGAGTCGAAGCGCTTCAGTCTCCTCGAAATCGAGTTGCTCACGGGCAAGAAGAACCAGATACGGGTCCATCTATCCGAACTGGGACATCCGATAGTCAACGACAACAAGTATGGCAGCAAGGGCAAGGTGACGGGTCCCCTTGGCCTCCATTCACGGTTCCTCACCTTTAACCATCCTTACAGCGGCAAGAGGATGACCTTCGAAGCGAAGCTCCCCGCCCATTTCGAAAAACACTTCGAGAAAATATAACTCCCCGGGAACAGGACGGTTTGCAAATCAGGTCTTGATATTCGCGGGTGTAATATACTATAGGTTAATAAACCCGGGGCGCAAAAGGCGCCAGGGGAAAGGGCCTGCGCGGTAGATCCGGAATACTTCGCCGGTCCGTCTGCCTGTTACTTACTGCAATCTCATCGAAGAAAGGTAAGCGCGGCACAATTTCATTGCTCCAATAGAGCGAGGGAGGATTCTTATGGTTAAGGGATGTTTACGAAAGAGCGGGATGATCGGGATGTTTATGGTACTGCCGGCTTTGCTTCTCATGGGGCTCGTGACTTTCTACGCCCAGCCGGGCATGGCTCAGACAAAGGACACCGCGGGGATAGCATGCTCCAAGGACACCGCAAAGGCAATGGTCCACGGTACCGCCGCGGGCTTGGGCGAGATCCTCAAGGGCGTGAAGGACGAAGAGAAACGGATCGGCTTGATACGTGCTTATGTCGCCCCCGTACGCTTTTACGCCGACAACTCGGGATATTTCTATGTATATGATATGAACTGTGTAAATATCGCCCATGCGACGCAGAAAGACCTGCAGGGCAAGAACCTCTATGATTACAAGGATAGCAAAGGATCGTTCGTTGTCCGCAACCTCGTTGCCGCAGCAAAGAACGGCGGCGGTTTTGTCGAGTTTTACTGGGTAAAGCCCGGGTCCAAGGATGAGGTCAAGAAGCTGGGATATGTTGAGCCTATTCCGGGAACGAACTATTTCATCGGCACCGGCGTATATCTGCCTTAATTTCCGCAACAGAAGAAGGGAGGCCGGTCAAAAGCGGGCCTCCCGTATCATGACTAGTTATACGGCGTGGACGGGTTGGTGGGGGGACTGTCGGGGTTGGTCGGCCCTGTCCCCGGAACTGCCTGGGCCCCCGGTTCTTCCGGTGCGGGATGAGGGGCAAGCCCGAAATCATCGGGCGGCCAGTGCCTCAGGGCGGACGCCATGAAGTGCATCCATATGGGAAGGCAGACCCGGGCGCCGCTCTCACCTTTACCCAGGGATGTCCTCGCATCGAACCCCACCCAGACGCCTGCCGCGATATGGGGCGAATAGCCTACGAAGAGGGCGTCGTAATAGTTGTTTGTCGTGCCTGTCTTGCCCGCGATGGGATATCCGAGTTTTGAGGCGACCCCCTTGGCGGTCCCGTATTCCACGGGTCCTTTCAGGAGGATATTCATCTTCAATGCGATCTCTTCGGGGATGGCCCGTTCCTTTACCACGCTGTTTTCCTCAAGCACGGTCCCCTTGGAGTCCTCTATCCGCTTTACAAAGAGGGGTTTTACCCGGTAGCCTCCGTTCGCAAAGGCGGCGAACCCTTTCACAAGATCGAGGAGGGTCATATTGGCCGAGCCTAAGGCGATGGAGAGGTTGTTCGGGATATCCGCTTCTATGCCGAGTTCCTTCATGTCTTCCTTGACTGCGCTTACGCCCACCTCTTCGAGAAGCCGCACGGCGGCGGCGTTCTTGGAGTAGGCTACCGCGTCCCTGATGGTGATCTGCCCCTGGTATTTGCCGTCATAGTTCTTCGGCGTCCACGACCTTCCGAGGCCCATGGAGTAACTCTTCGCTTCATCGGTGATCACCGAGTCCAGGTCATAGCCTTTCTTCAGGGCGGCAAGGTATATGAAGGGCTTGAAGGCGCTTCCCGATTGTACCTGTGCGGAAATGGCCCTGTTGTAAGGGCTTTTGTCGAAGTCCCTCCCTCCCACCATGGCCAGCACGGAGCCCGTATCCACGTCCATGCAGAGGAGAGCCCCTTCCACCTTAAGGCTCTTCACGGGCTGGAACACGTTGTTCTTATGTTTGTCCAATCCCCCGTATATGCCCCTCGTCACATCCCCGGGTTTGAAGGGGAACCCGTCCGTGGGCATATGGCCTTTGCTCTGGCCGGCTAAGACCGTGTACCCGTCCTTTGTCTTCTCCGACACGAGGAGGTCGTACGTGGCCCCTGCCTTGAGTCCCGAGAGCTTGAGGTCTCTTTCGCCTGCATGCATGAAATCGTCCCATTTCCGCCTCGGGAGGTTGTACTGGACCGTATAGTCGCCTTTTCTCTGTTCGTAAATGTTGAGGCCCCGCTTCATGGCATCTTCCGCCGTCCTCTGAAGCCGGCCGTCCACGGTGGCGTAGATCTTCATGGGCCTCCGGGACAAGATGCCTTTCCCGTACTTGTCTTCAACGTACCTCACAAGGTAATCCTTGAAATAACTCTCGCTGAAGACGCCATTGTCTTCCCTGATGGCAACCTTCTCCTTCAGCATATCCTTCTTTCTCTTCTCGTCTATGAAGCCCTTGGCGCACATCTGGTCGATAACATACTCCTGCCGGATTCTCGCGTTGCCCGGGTGTTTCTTGGGCGTATATCTCGCGGGGGCAGGGGCAAGGCCTGCGAGGAGCGCCCCTTCCGCCCTGGTCACTTGCCACACGTGCTTGCCGAAATAGACCTGGGAAGCGGCCTCTACCCCGTATACACCATGGCCCAGGTAGAGGTTGTTCAGGTAAAGGTTCAGGATTTCCTTCTTGGTGCAGTCGTGTTCGAGCCGGTATGCGAGGATCGCCTCGCGGACCTTCCTGAAAACATTCTTTTCGGGGCCGAGGATGAGGGCCTTGATTACCTGCTGGGTTATAGTGCTTCCTCCCTGGGCCATCCTGCCGTACATGATGTCCTTCATGAGAGCACGGAGGATGCCCTGGGGGTCTATGGCCCCATGCTTGAAGAACTCGGCGTCCTCGGCGGCGAGGAACGCATCTTTCACGTACTTGGGTATTTTGTCGTAACTCACGAATATCCGGTCATCCGGCACGAGGAGGTAGACGAGTTCGTCGTTGGCCCCGTACACGCTGCTTGCCGGTTTGTTCTGCAGGTTCTTGAGGGCGGCCACTGACGGGATGTCCCCGATGATATAGATGTAGGAGCCCACGGAGAGGAAAAGAAAGGAGAGGAGCAGGAGAAAGATGAGCCAATTGAGGAGACTCCATTTCCTTTTCGGGCCTCTTCTTGTGTTTCTGGTGGTTTTTTCAGAACTTTTCTTCAAAATACGATTTCACCTTTTTTTACATCGTAGAGGCCTGAAACAGTGAGCCTCAACTCGATGATTGACGTCAATGTGAGATAACTGATAGTGAGAAACGGATCATCAAGGGTGCTCCCCTTGCCCCTTATCGCATCTTTCGCCGCGGTAAGCTCCCGGGCGAGGTCCCTGATCTTCAGGGAGGACATGGTGGCGCCCACGGGCAGCGCGAGGGCATGAAGGACAGTTCCCTTGTCAACGAGGACTATGCCCCCGCCCATATGGAGGAGCGTATTTCCCGCAAGGACCATGTCGTCGTCGTCAAAGCCGAGGACAAGCAGTCCATGGGTCTCATGGGCCACTGTGGTGGCAATGCCGCCTATGTCCGCCCCGAGGCCCCTTACGAACCCCTTTCCCCAGTGCAACCGGTCCCTTCGCGTGTAGAGGGCCTTCCTGATATCTTCTTCCTTCCGGGGGAGCAGGAAGGCCCCGTCGGTGGGGAGCGTCCGGTCCAGCCTCCTCGTGACTGTCTTGTCCACCATGTCGATCACGGGGGTCGGACCTGTCCCCCTTGCGGGGATCGCGAAGTCACCTTTGGTGATATTATCGAAGGTATAGGGGTTGTACCTGTTCCTTACGTCCGGGAACGGGGCCGACCCCACAAGGAGGTTGCCGTCCTCCGAGACGACCCTCCCCTTTTCGATGACCTTAAGGGGCGTGGGGTGCTCTATGTCCTCGAGGAGCAGGATGTCGGCGATCCTGCCGGGCGCGAGACTGCCTACCTCCGAATCGACCTTGAGGTACCGGGCGGGGTTCAGGGTGGCCATCTTTATGGCGTCCATGGGGGCCAGGCCGTACCGTATCGCCTCCTGAACCACGAAGTCCATATAACCCTTCTCGCACAGGTCGTCGGGAAAGATGCCGTCCGACACGAGCATGAGGGAGTCCTTCGGAAGCGCGCGGGCGGCCTTCAACAATTCTTCGAAGTCGCTCCTTATGGAGCTGTGCCTGATCATGGCATAGAACCCGAGGCGGACGCGGTTTCGTAGGTCGGCCTCCGTAATGGATTCATGGCACGAGGTGATGCCCGCAGCGGCGAGGGTGTTCAATTTGTCATAGGAAGCGCCCAGTGTGTGCCCTTCGATGCTCTTCCCGAAAAATTTCGCGAGGAGCATCTTTTCGAGGATGCTGTCTTCGCCCTTCAGCACCCTCATGTACGACGAGAGTTCGCTCATGGTGATACATTCCCTGTATCCCGAGAAGAGTCTGCAAATGTCGTGGAGGGAATACAGTTCCCCCCCTTCCACTTCCGGGTAGGGAGGGTAGGTCGCGGGGACGCTCCAGAGATATTTTAGCGCGAACCCGTCGCTTGCCTTCAATACCTCCATGAACCCCGCCACGCCGATGGAATCCACCATGTCCTGGGCGTCGGAAAATACCGTGGTTGCCCCTTTGGTGACCGCCACCTCGGCGAAGGTGGAGGGATTATAGAAAAGGTCCGCATGGCCGTGAGCGTCCACATAGCCGGGTGCCGCCACCAGTCCTCTTCCGTCTATTACGAGGATGTCCTTTCCTGCCGCGGGTTCTCTGTCGCCCACATAGGCGATCCATTGTCCGGATACCCAGATATCCCCCCTGAAAACGCTGCCGCTGAAGACATCGACGATATCCGTATCTTTCACGATCATGTCCGGCGAAGCCTCCCCGGTGGAGACACGGATTATCCTCTTCAAGTCCTGAAGACTTTTCTCTATCATTATCAACCCTTTCGCTCGCTATCGGAACAGATTGTATTCGAAACTCGCTCGCGGCGCACGTATCCTGTCAGGAAAAACCATGTAAGAATCTATCTCAACGGGGGAATTTAATCAACACCCAACCGCTCGACCGCCCGGACCGGGGCAAGGCGGGTGGTCGGGAACAAGCCTCTCCCTTACTTGCCCCTGCCCGGCCTTGAGCCCGGAACGTAAGTCCATAGGCCGGAGAGGCTCTTAACGGCCGGTATCCGCCACTACCCATAGACCGGGCTGGACATCTTCCGCCCTGTACCTGCCGGTGGCGGAATCCCGAACCCATTTCCTGAGGGACACCAGGTGCTTTCCTTCATCGGGACGGAGTTCTGTCTCCACAAAGGTGCAGACGGGCGTGTCGTTCGTCCAGGCCCCTGCGTTGGCATATACCCGTTTCGCCTCAAGAGGGACCTCATCGGGCGGGTAGGGACTGTCCTCATACGACATGAGACCACAATCATGGGTATGGCCGCAGACCACTATCCTCACCTCCTCGTGCTCGAGGGTGATGGACCGGGCGACCTGATCGAGCCTCCCCGCGTCGCTCTCAATGGCGTCCAGGCGTCCGACGTTTCCGGGGTGGGTTTGGGGCCATGCATCCCAGGTGTGGTGGTACCGCGCCTTGACCTCCTCCCACTTCACGAGCCCCGGTACGCCGCCGCTTCCGTTCATGACCGCGCCTTCCCTGCCATAGGCATGTTCGGACACAAGGGTGTCGAAGAGGTCCATGAGGACCGCGTCCACGAGGCCACGGGCCGCGCCGTCCGCATCCCCGGCCTCAGGCGCCTTGCCGGGTATGTGTTTCACCCATTCTTTAAAGACCTCCGTGAGTCCGAGCATCCTGCCTGTCTGCAATGCCTCCTGGGCGTTGATCCGGGTTATGAAATACCCGAGGGGAAGGGCGCTCCCCGCAAATCCGCCGCCCGGTCCCGCCGGGTAGGGCGCATTGAACATGCCGTACCAATGGCCATGTTCGGTCCAGATGCCGTCAACGCCGTACACATGGTGCCCGTCGGGGGCATCCGGGCAACATATGCCGGGAAAGATGTTACGTACCACCTCTTTGACGGCAAACATGTCATGGTTTCCCGGCACATAGACGAGTCTGTCCGCTAAGGCAAGGTTTTTGAGGGCCTTCACGACCGGGGCGTTTTGGGGCGCGGCCGCAATCCTTCCGTACTGCTCGCCGGGAGGAAGGGGCGCGGGATAGGGGGGTTCCGTCGGGTCGTATTGGACGGGACATACCCATTCGTCGAAAAGGTCCCCCACTATGACCACCTCCGCAACCGAACCGTCGTTGATACAATATTCCTCAAGGAAGTCCGCCAGCATCCCCGGCCGGTCCGTATCGGGCGATAAATCAGGATGAGAGAACCAGCAATAGCCATGGAACGGCGGGGTCTGGTTTGCGCTGCGTCTGTCGCCCATATGAATGTCGCTGATGAAAATTCGTCTGTTCGTCCCTCTGCTCATGAAACACCTCCTGTTCCGCCCGGGGGACCGGGGCCCGCTCAAGGCGTCAAATGAAAAGAAAGCCCTGCCGGGTTATGAGGAATGTGACGGGAGGCGATGACGCCTCATGGACGAACCCGGGAGCCATCTATATTTTCGGGACGAACACACGTATTGTCAAGCAAATAGGGAGGCTCGTTCCGTGAAATGAGGTTCCCCTGCATTTTTTTCTTGACACGTCGGTTGCTGCTGGTGGTTCTATATAAAGAAGTATGGTTTTAAATCTACCCTGGGGTGCGGTGAAGTGGACGATGAAGTAAACACCGGTTCGAAGCACTATGTGGTCCCTGCCGTGGAACAGGCGTTACGGGTGCTGTACTGTCTGGCAGAGGCGGATTCTCCGTTCATGAGTCTTCTTGAGATATGCGCGGAGGTGGGCATCCATAAAAGCAAAGCCTTTTCCATCCTCGAGACTATGCTGAGATTCAGGATGGTCCGGAAGGGGAGCGACGGCAAAGGCTATGCACTGGGTCCCGGGCTCGCCCTTCTTTCACAGAAATGTCTTGACCATCTGAGCGCGCCCCGTCTTGCCGCGCCCATCCTGAAGGAGCTTGCAAAGAAGACGGGCTGCACCGCAGTCCTGGGCCTGATCGATGGGACGAGGGTGTTTGTCGCCGCAAACCATGAGGGCGAAGGGGACTTCGGCATTACCATGAGGATCGGACATACCCTGCCCCTCACCTATGGCGCTCACGGGAAAGCCATTGCCGCTTTTCTTCCCGGGGAGGAGCGGAAGCGCCTGATGGAGGAGAAGGACCTCTACTTCTACGGGGACCCCGCGAAGCTCGACAGGGTCCGGCTGGAGGCGGAGCTTGCCGCGTGCCGTGAAAGAGGCTTTGCCGAAGACCTGGGCGAGGTCAACAAGGGACTCAACGTGGAAGCCGCGCCGGTCCTCGGGCACACCGGAGTTCCACTGGGATTCGTCGAAATATTCGGTCTTTTCCATGAAGAAACGGCCCATCGGTATGGCCCCATCGTGGCTGAAGCGGGACGGGCGCTTTCGCGAGAGCTGGGCGCCGAAATATAGGCTATCCCCCGGTCTTCCCTGCAATTGCCGCACGAGTGATCTGTTGGTCGCAGGGCCCCGCGAAAGAGACGGATATCTCCTTGGGACCCTGCGTTTTCCGGCATTCCCCGGGGGGCGGGGAAGTTCCCTCAGTATTCGTAAGGAGTGGGCACTTTCCTTGCCTTTTCCTGGGTTTTCCAGTACTCGATGCGCTCTTTCACGAAGGCGAGCCACGAGTCGATTTCCTTCTCCGAGTAGCCCTTGGACATGAGGTCTTTCTTGAATTCCGCAATGACGGGCCGGGCCGCGTTCATCCATCTTGCAGACTCGGCGTCGGTGAGGGGTACAAGCTGTCCCCCCTGGCTCTTGAGGAACTGGACCCCCTCTATCTCGATCTCATTCCACTGGACCGCCCACCTTTCCTTGTAATCATTGGCGGTTTCCTGGAAGATCTTCTTGATGTCCGCGGGAAGGGCGTTATACTTGTTTTTATTCATGATGAGGTAGAACGTGTAGGATGTGCCTATCTTCCAGCACGTGGTGCAGTACCTGATCAACTCGCCGATCTTGAAGCCTTTCAGTTGCTCCATGGGGCCGAAATTGCCGTCAATGACGTGCCTCCTCAAAGACTCGTAGAGGTCCACCATCTCAATAGGCATGGGCGTGGCGCCGAGGGTCTTGACCAGATCGCCGATCCTTCCCGTCCCCCTGATCTTCAAGCCCTTCAACTCTTCCAGGGTGTGCACCGGCTTACTGAGGGTTTGCAGCACGGCGGGCGGCGAGGTGCTGAACATTATAGGAACGTAGTCGTTCCATTCCTTCGGCTTGAACTTGTCGTAAAAGTCGTTTGCCACGTGGGTGCTTATGTAGGCGCTTGGAGAACCGATGGGCAGTTCCATAAGCTCCATGACAGGGAAGCGTCCCCGTGAATATCCGCAATGGGAGAGGCCGATGTCGGCGATCCCCGAGTTGACGCCTGTGGCCATCTTGGAAGCGGTGAGAAGGGTGCCGCCGGAATAGTAGGAGATTTCCACCCGTCCTCCTGTACGCTTCCTGATCTCATCGGCAAACTCCTTTCCGAATATGGTGTTCTTATGCACCACGGGAAAATAGTTCGCGAATTTGAGCCGGATCGGTTCCGCTGCCTGGGCTGTAACGAAGAAGCCGGAGAAAAGTGCGATTACCACTGCCCACAATCCTGTTCTTTTCATCTGTTACCCCCTTTTCACGACACATATTTGCCTGAAAACAGGCCGTTACCGCGCTGTGAGCGCATACTCGCATCGTGCGCGGCGTCTTTCCTGCGGCGTTCCGTGACCGTTCCTAATCCGCCAGCTTCTTCCTGATATCCTCCTTCAAGGCCTTTTTGTCGGCTTTCCCCACATTAGTGAGGGGGATCTTGTCTATCAGCTCGATCCTCTCGGGCAGTTGGAGCACCGACGCGCCGCATCCCTTGAGATAGGATATGAGGTCCTGAAAGGCCAATGCCGCCCCTTCCCTTAGCTGGATATACGCGCATATGCGCTCACCCAGGGCCTTGTCGGGCATGCCGATGACCGCCACATCGACGACGTCGGGGTGGGAGCTGATCAAACGCTCGATCCCGACGGCGCTTATCGTTTCTCCGCCGCGGAGGATGGTCTCCTTGATCCTTCCGGTAATGGTAATGATGCCGGATTCATCAACTTTGGCCAGGTCTCCGGTCTTAAAGAACCCATCTTCCGTGAACGTCTTTTTATTGTCCTCCGCGGACTTGAAGTAGCCACTGAAGACGTTCGGCCCTTTTATGGTAAGCTCCCCTTCGTGGCCGGCCGGCGCCTCGCTTCCGTACTGGTCGAGGATTCTTATCTTTGTATAGGGGCAGTCCTTCTTTCCCACCGTGGTGCAGATTGTCTCTATGTCCGAGTCGAGGCGCGTCATCGAACCCGGGCCTTCGGCGGAACCGAAGGCGTTTACGAACTTGCAGCGCAGCCTGGCGTAGACGCTCCTTACCAGTTCCGGCGTGCTGGGAGCGCCGCCTGCGTAGATCTTCTTCAAGGAACTGAGGTCATAATCCCCCAGGTTTTCGAGTGTCACAATTCTCTGGACCAGGGCAGGGACGGTGGGGAAGGCGGTCACCTTTTCCCGTTCTATGACCCTGCAGATGTCATCGGCCTCCGTGGAATCAGTGAGGACATACTTGGCATAGTTGAAAAACGCGCCTCCCACCCCGTTGTGCATGGCCTGAGCGTGGCTGACGGGCGCAACGGTGAGCACCACGTCGTTGCTCGTGACCTCCCACGCCCTGGAGTGGTACTCCACGCTCGCAATATAGTCGTTATGGGTCCGGGGAACCGCTTTAGGCAGGCCTGTCGTGCCGCCGGTAAGGAGTATCATCGATACTTCCATGGGATCGGGACGTCTGTCTTCGAGGATCGCAAGGGAGGCGCGAGTCGGTTCGCCCTTCTCCATGAGCGTCTCCAACGGAGTATAAGCCTCGTATTCCGGCGATCTGACGGATATGAGGTGAGTAAGGCCCTTATGCTCTTCCCGCACCTTCCGGAGAAGAGGCAGGTACTCCACGTTTCTGTACCGGTCCGGACCGACCCACGCCCTGGGATGGGTAAGGCCGCACACGTGTGCGATCTCCGCGAGTCCATGGCGGGCGATGAGAAGGACCGGAATGGCCCCTATCTTTTGCAGCGCATAGAAGGTGATGATATACTCGTGCCAGTTCGGAATCTGGAGGAGAACGAAATCCCGCTCTTCTATACCCAGGCCTATGAAGCCTATTGCGAGTCGATCGACCTTCTCGCGAAGGACCCCATAGGTGAAGCGGGAGGAATCGTCGGCGAGACATTCCTTATCGGGATAGAGATCTGTCGCCTTGTCGAACATGTCTCCCCAGGTGAGGCCCAACCAGTGTCTTCGTGTGTTGTATCCCTCGATGTCTTCCGGCCTGTAGGGTTCAAAACCTTCGATGGGCATATGAAACCTCCTGACTTTTGGAAGAACCCCTCTCAATCCGCCATGTTACCCCCAGAGGTTCTCGTGATAAAACTGAAGTTCTATTTGTCGTTTTATCACGGTAAAACAGGTTTGTCAAGAAAAAGGAAGGGCAAAAAAGGAAGGGCGGTGAGGTCCCCGGAACAAGGCGCACGAAGGGCTTTCGGCCCATGGCGTCGCAGGTCGATCAAAGAACACGGCGGGCTTATAAAGAGATCAAAACGACGTCGGCGCGCACAGGCCGCCCCGTTCCCATACGGGCTTTCAAGACAGGGCGGTATTCCCCGGCAGGAAAGGTCCGGACGTCCGAGCTTTGCCGCTTTACCGAGCCGGTGAGGCTTTGCCGGACCTTCTGCCGCGGTGGGGGGGATGTTTATTTGCCTTTAAACTCAGGCTTCCGTTTGTCTATAAAGGCCTGGAAACCCTCTCTGCCGTCTTCCGACACGTAGGTGACGACGAAGCATTCGTTTTCGTAGGTAATGGCCGACTGAAGGTCCATGTTCATGCCGTTGTCGATGACGTTCTTGAGCACGCTCAGGGCTACCTTCGGCTTTGCGGCGAGTTTCTTTGCCCATGCCTTCGCCTCGTCGAGGAGTGCCTCCTTGGGGACGGCCTTGTTGACGAGCCCTATACGGGCCGCCTCTTCTCCGCTCACGGTCTCACCCATGAAGAGAAGCTCTTTTGCCTTGGCGATCCCGATGAGCCTCGGGAGCCTCTGGGTGCCGCCGGAACCGGGTATTATTCCGAGGTTTACCTCGGGGCAGCCGATGGACGCGTCGTTTGCGGCGATTCTCAGGTCGCATGCAAGGGCAAGCTCGCACCCTCCGCCGAAAACGAAGCCGAAAAGGGCGGCAATAGTGGGTTTCTCGACGTTGGCCACCTTATCGAGACACATCCGGGAGACCCGACCGAAGGCGAAATAGTCGGGGATCGTTTTGCCCGCCACCTCTTTCACATCGAGACCCGCGGCAAAAGCCTTTCCACCCTCGCCTGTCAGCACGATGGCCCCGATCGATGCGTCCTTCTCCAATTCGCAAAAGGCGTCGTAAATGTCGCCGTATGCTTTCACGTTAAGCGAATTGACGGGCGGCCTGTTCAGCTTGATTACCGCAATGTTTCCTTCCTTCTCAACCAGCAATGTTTCGTAACCCATATGAACCTCCTTGATATAGTTTTGTCTTCTTTCAGTAACCTTCCCTACGCTCCCATGCGCCCCTTGATATCCTCCCTGAGCGCCTTCTTATCCACCTTACCTACCTTGGTCGCGGGAAGCTCCTCTATGAACTCGATCCTCTCGGGAAGCTGCTGGACCGATGCGCCCGATTGTTTCAGAAAGGCGACGATCTCTTCAAAGGTCGCCTTCATGCCCTGCCTTAAGACTACGTAGGCGCATATCCTCTCCCCCAGTATGGGGTCGGGCATGCCTACCACCGCGGCCTCCCGGACAGCAGGGTGGGCGCTCATCCTGTGCTCTATGTCGAGGGCGCTTATCTTCTCGCCCCCGCGGTTGATGATGTCCTTGATCCTCCCCGTGATGGTGATGTTGCCGAAGGCGTCCTTTCTCGCCTTGTCCCCGGTCTTGAAGTGACCGTCGGGGGTGAAGGTCTCCGCGTTCTCCTCTGCGGACCTGAAGTACCCCGTGAAGATGCCCGGGCCCTTGGACACGAGCTCTCCCTCCACTCCGGGGGGACACTCGTTGCCTGCCTCGTCGATGATGATGATGGAGTCGTAGGGACAGGCGGGCCTCCCCACGCTGTTGCAGATCACCTCGATGGAGTCGCCCGGCCTTGTGGCCATGTTGGTGCCCTCGGAAGAACCGAACCCGTTGATGAAGGTGCAGCCCAGCGTGTCATAGACGGTGCGCACGAGTTCAGGGGTGCTCGGAGCCCCTCCCACGGATATCTTCTTCAAGGAGGAGAGGTCGTAGTCCTTGAGGTTCTCCATGTGCACCATGCGCGTGATGAGGGCGGGGACGGAGGGAAAGGCGGTGACCTTCTCCTTCTCCACCCATGTACAGATGTCCTCGGGGGCGGTGGAGTCGAGGAGCACGAGCTTCGCGAAATTGAGGAGGGCCGCCCCTATGCCCCAGTGCATGGCCATGGAATGGCCCACGGGGGTGATGACCATGATCGTGTCGTTGCTCGTGATCTCCCATGCCCTCGCATGGTATTCGATATTGGTGATGTAGCTGTTGTGGGTCCTTACCGACGCCTTAGGCAGACCCGTGGTGCCTCCCGTGGGCATGATGTGGGAGACCTCGTCGGGATCGGGCCTTCTTTCTTCCAGTTCCTTAAGGTTCTCCTTCGTAAGGGTCACCTCGCCTATGAGGTCGTCCATGGTAGGGTAGCGCCCCTTTTTGGCGCGGACCTGGATCACCTCTTTCAACTGGGGGTTCTCCTTGAGTACATCATCGATAATGGGCTGGTAGTCGATCTTCCCGTACTGTTCGGGGAGTATCCATGCCACGGGCCTGGTGAGTCCCGCGAAGTGCTTGATCTCCGTCTGGTTGTGGCGGGGGATGAGGAGCACGGTCAAGGCCCCGATCTTCTGCATGGCGAAGTAGGAGATGATATACTCGTGCCAGTTGGGAAACTGGAGGAGGACCCAGTCCTTCGATTTCACGCCCCGCCTCATGAGGCTTATGGCGAGACGGTCCACCTTCTCCCTTACCTCCCGGTAGGTCCACCTCCCTACGCCGTCCACGAGGCCGATCTTGTCGGGATAGATGTCCGAGGCCTTGTCCACAAGGTCGGACCACGTCATCCCGAGCCACCACCTTCTCAGGTTGTATTTCTCCCTGTCCCCGGCTGCATACTCCGTGAAGCCTTCTATTGCCATATGGTGCCTCCTGCCCTGGAATCTGTCCCCTGCGAGGAAGTCGTCGTGGATCTCTTCAGGAAAGCGGGTCAACCGCGCCCATAAGACTCACGAACCGGGACGCCGATTCCACCTGTGGTCCATCCACTGAAATCGACGTTCATTAGATGATATTATCATGTAGGGGATTTTTGTCAAGAGAAAAAAGACCGGCGAGGAACAGGCAGGGAGCCGCGGCGGACTTCCCGTTCCCGCGGTTCCCGAGCCGTTCTGCGAAATCTATTTCTGGTGTGCGTTTATGTAATCAACGCAGAATTTGAGGCCTTCTTCGCCGGGCAGCCCTTTGCCCTTGACCTCTTTGGCATATCCGTCAATGATGGGTTTTACCTTTGCCGCCCATTTCGCGTTCTCCTCCTTGGAGAGGGAGATGATCTTGTTGCCCCGTTTTATGGTGAAGTCCTTGCCTTCCTTGTCTATCTCGTCCCATACCTTCGCCTGCTTGTCTATCCACTCCTGGCTCACTTCGTCCATCACCTTCTGGACGTCCGGGGGCAGCTTGTTCCACTTCGACTTGTTCATGATGACGAACATGGCCGCTGTGTAGGCGCTGCCGTAACACTCCGTGCTCGAGTTGATGACCTCGCCCCATTTCCAGCCCTTGAGGGCCTCGTAAGGGGCCATGGAACCGTCGACTACGCCGGTCCGCAGGGCGTCGTAGGTCTCAGGCATGGTCGCCCCTACGGGGGAGCCGCCCAGAGCCTGGACGATGGGAACCACGGTCCCCTGTGCCCTGATCTTCATGCCCCGAAGGTCTTCGAGTTTGGCGACGGGTTTCTTGGTATGGAGGATGCCCGGGCCGTGGCCATGGAGATACAGAACATGAACTTCGTCGAGTTCTTTCGGTTTGAACTTCTTGAAATACTCGTTTACGAGCCCTGTCGCCACAGCGGCGCTCCGGTATCCGAGAGGCATGTCGATCATGCCCATCATGGGAAATTTGCCCCTTGTATAGCCGAACACGCTGAAGCCGATGTCCGCGATGCCTTTGACTACGTTATCATAGGTCTGAGCGGCGGGGGTCAGGGTCCCGCCGGGGAAATAGGCGATTTTGACCTTGCCGTTCGTCCTCTTCTCCACTTCCTTGCACCACTGGTCAGCGAGGATGCTGTTCTTGTGCGGGGCGGGGAAGAAGTTGGAATAGTTGAGCTGGATCGTTTGCGCATGCCCGCTTGATGCCATGAAAACCAGGACAAAAAAGGAAACCACTACGGTAAAAGCAAGACACTTTCTCATACCTAACCCCTCCTTTTTATCGGCTACTCACGGGCCGTATGCCCGTGGCATTTGACTTGGCATGGACCTGATCTTTCAGTCTATCAATTTTACAATACGCCGGGTATGATGTTGCCCCCGGAAGGGAAGATCGCCACATCCGCGCTCGAGACGGTCCTCGATGCGATGTCGATGGCGTCGCGGAGAGTCCGTGCGTGGGTGAACTTCATCATTTTCACCTCCTCCGCGGTAAGCCCCTCCGTCACGTGGATGACGTGGAACATTTCCGCCAGTTCTTTGAAGAAGACGATCTGCATGATATAAGAGATACCGAAGGACCTGAGTTCATCGGGTATGTCGCCCCGTATGAGGCGGCGGTGGAAATCGCTCGCCGACTCCGAACTGGCCATTTCCTTCATGAGAGGCATGATGGGGCCCGCCCCCTGGCGCTGGGGCGCCACCCAGATGATGGTGCCCCCGGAACGGGTGCAGAATTTTGCCATGGTAAGGGACTTCGTGGCCTGGACCGCGACTTCCAGGGGGAACGCGGAGGTGATGGTGACGTCGGCCATCTTCGGCATGGGCACCCAGTAAAGGGACGAGGCGAATGTGGCGGCCTCAAGGTGCTCCGCCATGGTCTCCCCCGCAAAGGCGCGGATGATCTCTTTCTTGTCGTTCATCACGAGGTCGAGTTTGAAGGCGATGCGGGCGAGACGGCCCGCGTCCACGATCTCCTCGTAGAAACCATTACCCTGGGTCATGTTGACCTTGCTGTACCGGTGGCGCATCCAGGTAAAATGATGGTCCGCCACCGCCCTGTACGACGAGACACCGGGCATGATGATCTTGAATCCTCCGCCGAATCCCGCGCAGGGATGGGGCATGCACTCGCCCACGCCCAGGATGAGATCGGCGGCAGCCACATAGGGGTTCACCTCAACGGTGATTCCCCGGTGGGTCTTGCCGATAACGATGTTTTCCGCAGAGTAGGGGTCGTGAGAAAAGACCCGTCCGGGCAGGCGCAGGATGACATCCCTGCCCACCTTGGTCTCCAGTTGCTCGAGGGTATAGGCGGGATGGGTCCCGATGGCGCAGACCGCCGTTACCCTGGAATCGGGTATGCCCGCCCGGTTCAGCCGGTCAAGGATCTCGGGGATCGCAAGATGTGCGGGGGTCGGACGCTGGAGGTCGTCGAAGAGGAGTGCCACGTCCATACCCGGTTTTGCGATCTCCTCGATCCGGGGCGAGCCTATGGGATTGTCCAGGGCCCGCCTGATCTCTTCTAACGGGTCCGCCACGCCGGGGACCGAAGGCCGGTCCTCGGCGGTCATCACCTTCCACCCTGCGGGGAGTTCGAAGCAGATCTTCTCTCCCTCACAGATCACATATCTTTCTTCCACGACTCACCTCCCCGTGGTCAGCAGTTTCTTCAACTCCGGACCGGTCTTGGGGTTCTTCTGGATAATGTCTTTCCAGCCCTCTTCATATCCCACTTTGAGGAATTTCTGTTTTTCCGCGGCCGGCAGATCGATGACCTGAAGGCCTTCCTTAAGCAGGATGGGCCGCTCCTGTTTGGCGAGGTCGTCGAAATAGGCAACTGCCCTCTTCTCCGCCTCTGCTGCCGCTTCGGTGAGGAGGTCTTTGAATTTCTTGGGAAGGTTGTTCCACGTCTTGAGGTTCATAACGAGAGGATTCGGCACCTGGTAGAAACCCGGTTCCACGATATATTTCACCTGCTTCTGCCATCCCCAGTCGCGGATACCCACGGCAGGCCAGCAAAAACCGTCCACCACATTTCTCTCAAGGGCAGGATATACTTCCGTGGGTGGGATTACCACGGGGTTCCCGCCAAGACCCTTGATAATCTGGAGGTACATGGGGGAGACCCTGATGTTGAGGCCCTTCAGGTCCGCGGTGTGTATGGGTTTCTTGAGGTAGAGAAAGAATTTCTCACCGAGACCGAGCCTTCCCAGGAGATAGAGTCCCTTTTTTTCGTGAAGGTCGTTCATGTACTTCCAGGCGCCTTTCGCGCGCTCCTGCGCAGGGGTAAATTCGGAGAGTTTGTACGCGTCAACCTCGGGAAGCACCGACACGTAGTAGGCGTTGGTGGTGTATACCATATCCACCATGCCCCGCTGCGCCGCCTGGATCTGGTCCGTGCTCTTCACCGCCTCGGGTCCGCCCACATAGTTGATCTTCAACTCGCCCGGATATTTCTTCGCCGTCATTTGTTCGACGAGGTCGGTGAAGATAAAGAAGGACTTGTTCTCACTCGATGTCTTGGGCCACCCTGTGACTGCTTTGAGGGTGATCGTCTCGGCCCTTGCGGGCATGACCGTTGCGCCAAGGACCGAAAAGGCGAAGAGAGCCGCCAGAACCACAAACGCTAATCTTTTTCCCATTGCAAACCTCCTCTTTTTTAGTGATATACCTTCCAGCTTTCTTTTGCAACCTTCTTTTTTTGTGGGGTTCACCCCCTTTTCCTTCTGCATCCTCTCACGCCCCTCTATTTCATACCCATAAGATTCGGCACCACAGTCGCGAGGAAGGGCATGGCGAGGACGAGGGCGATGCACACCATATCGATAATCACGTAGGGGGTGACCGCCTTCCATATATCCGCCATGCTTACGTCGGGGGGCGCCACGCCCTTCATTACGAAGAGGGTCACCCCGAAGGGCGGTGTGATCAGCCCCGTTTCAAGGGTAATGAGCATGAGCACCCCGAACCAGACCGTGTTGTAGCCGAAGGCGTTGATGACGGGCATGTATATGGGGATGGTAATCATCATTATGGCCACCGTTTCCATGAAGCAACCCATGATAAGGACCACTGCCAGCATACTGATGACGATCACCATAGGTGGGATGGTGAGGCTCGTGATGAACCCCGTCATGCCCGAGGCTGCGCCGGAGAAGGCGAGGATTTCGCCGTAGGTGCTGGAAACAATGATGATCATGAATATCATTACCGTGACCTTGACCGTGCCCATGACCGATTTCCTGAAGACGTCCCAACTGAGACGTCCGTAGATCAGGGCGAGGACAAAGGAACCCAGTGTGCCAGTGGCCGCCGCTTCCGTGGGTGTCGCCACCCCGAGGAATATGAGGCCGATTACCATGAAAATGATGAAGCCGAGGGGCAGAAGGTATTGGACGGTTACCCGCACCTTCTCCTTCAGGGGCACGTGGGGCACATCATACATGGGCGCTTCCTTGGGAAACATGTGGCACCAGGTGATGACGAAGACAAAATAAAGGCCGGACATGATCATACCGGGCAATATGCCCGCAATGAGGAGTTGTCCCACATCGATATTTGCGAGGCTTGCGAGGACCACGGTAAGCGCGTTGGGAGGGATGAGGGCGTCAACCGTCCCTACCCCCATGAGGGGGCCGAGGCTCATATTCTTGCTGTAACCCCTTTTCAGCATGTCGGGAAGGAGAATGGTACCGAGGAGGGCGCACGTGGCGATAGTGGAGCCGCTCAATGCGCCTATGATTACCCCCATGATCACGGCGAGTATGGAAAGCCTCCCCCGGACCTTGCCGAGCCATTTGTCGAGTACGTTCACCGCGTCGAGGCCGAGGCCGGAATGGAAGATCAACTCTCCCATGAGGATAAAGAAGGGCACGGGAAGGAGGGTGAAGGTGGTAATGGAGGTAAAGACCCCGGTGGCGACACCCATGAGTCCGGGTATCCCGCCGAGGAAAAAGTAGGCGGCCACCATGTTGACCACGAGAAAGGCAAAGGCTATGGGCAGGTTCGTGAGGAGCAGAAATACCATGCCCCCGAAGAGCAGGCTGATAATGAGCCACCATTCCATGGGCTACCTCCCTTCCCTGATCCCGGTAAGCCTGTCCCACGCCATCCGGAAGAACTGGATGGCAAGAAGGATGCTGCCGATGGGGATGATGATGAAGATAGCTGCCTTGGGAACGGTCACCGCCCTTACGTCGGTTACCCCGTTTATGATACTGTCAATGGTGTATTCAGCGCCGAAGTAGACCATAATGGCCGAGACGAGCCCGCCCACCACGCCCATGATGAAATTGAGCCAATGTTTGGCCTTCTCCGTGAGGTGAACATATATGATGTCCGTGGTGATATGGCCGCCTTCCCGGAGGAGCCAGGCGGTTGCAAGAAAGACGATCCAGAGAAGGGCATATTCGGTGGTCTGAATGATCCATATGGTCGTCTGTTTGAAAAAGAACCGCATACCGATGGTATAGCAGACCGCTGCCACGATGAAGACGAGTATTACCCCTGCTGCGCCCGCCATCACGTCCAGGAGTTTGTCGAAGAACCGCCAGAACACCTTCATTAAACGTACCTCCTCGCACACGAAAGTAAAACGTATCTGTTTCGACGGTCAGAGGACCGACCTCCCTGCCCGTATCTCGCGAGTCTTCAGCCTTGCAAAAAAGGGTATCCCTTCCCACAAGGGTACGACCGGGCCTTCCCTCTTGCCTTCAGGAAGAGCGCCCGTAATAAATCTAAGTCTTCACCTTGTGTTCTTCTTTAAAGGCGTAACGAAGTGTGTCCGCTTTGGACTGGTCCAGGTGACGCTTTACCGACTCCGATATCTCTTCGGGGTCGCCCCGTTTAATGGCGTCGAGTATGGCCTTGTGACCCTCAATGGCCCTGACCGCGGGATCGGGGAGGTACATGCTCTCCAGCCTGTACCGGAGCGCATGCCGCCTCAGGGTCTGGGCAAGTTCGAGGAGGCGTTTGCCCCCGCTCAACCTTGCGATGATTTCATGGAACTGGGCGTCGATATCGGCGATGGCGCACGTGTCGCCCGACGCAACGTGTCTTTCAGCGAGTTCGATATTCTTCTTCAACTCTTTTATCAGTTTATCGCGGGCCTTCTCCACGGCCCACCGGACGGCAAGCCCTTCAATGAGGAACCTGATCTCCCAGAGTTCCACCACCTCGGAGTCGCTTATGGGCTTTACCATGTAGCCGATGCGCGGCAGGGATTCGAGGAGCCCCTCGATCTCCAGGCTGTGAAGGGCCTCCCTCACGGGGGTCCTGGATGTGCCTATATCCTGCGCTATCTTTGCCTCCACGAGCCGTTCGTTGGCCTTGATCTCACCGCTTAAGATCTGTTCCCTCACATACTCATAAACCTTTCTCCGGATCGTGGGGCTGTCCTTGATAACGAGCTTCTTCTCCATCAGATGCAACCTCCCGTCTCTGTTTGTGCCACGAGGCGCTCCCAGTCTTCGTCTACCTCCTTCTGGAGGCGCTCCACATCATCCGCCGTGAAATGGCGGAACCGGCCCTGTATCTTCAGATATTCGTCGACCGACAGGCCCTGGGGTTGGTGGGTGATCCGGTACTCCGTCCCGTCTATGATCTCGTAAAGGGGAAAGAGCCTGGTCTCCACCGCAAGCTGCGCCGCCACCGCAGTCAGATCTTCGGGCATTCTCCAGCCCGTGGGGCACGGTGTCAAAGTATGGATGAACTTCGTGCCCTTTATCTTCTTTGCCTTCTCTATCTTCTCCATGAGATCCCAGGGGTGCCCGACCGAGGCGGTTGCCGCATAAGGCATGCGGTGGGCTGCGATGATCTGCATGAATTTCTTCTTCCTTCCCCGTCTTCCTCCCGGGGTAGTCATGGTCCACGCCTTTTCCGGCGTGGACGAACTCGACTGGATGCCCGTGTTCATATAGGCTTCGTTATCGAGACAGACATAGATGAAGTTCTCGTTCCGGTCCGCGGCGCCGGACAGGGACTGAAGCCCTATGTCGAAGGTCCCCCCGTCGCCCGCGAAGGCAACGGTCGTCACGTCCTCCCGGCCCTGGATCTTGAGCGCATTGGCGATGCCCGCCGCAGTGGGGGCTGCGATCTCGAAGGCCGTGTGGAAGCAGGGCACGGCAAAGGTGCTGTTCGGGTAGGTGGCGCTGATCACGCCCACGCACGACGGCAGGATCACTACTATGGTCTTTTCTCCAAGAACCTTGAGGACGAGCCTCATGGTGTTCGCTTCGCCACAACCCGGGCATGCCATGTGCCCTGAACGCATATATTCTTTTTCCGCCGATGATCTGGTCATGTCATATCCCTCCGTATCCATACAGGCAAATTGTCCGGTATCTCTTTCTCCATGGCCCGGACCACCATATCCTCGATCATGTCGGGCGATACGTCGGCGCCGCAGATGCCCGCGATATAGCCGAACACCTCCGGCCGTCGCGGGAGCGGATAAAGGGCGGCCTTCAATTCCTGGCACCATATACCCTCTTTGCCCAGAGAGATGTTGCGGTCGAGTACCGCCACTTTGGGAACGTCCTTCAATATATGCCGCACTTCCTCGGAGGGGAAGGGCCTGAAGCCTTTCATCTTGAGGAGCCCCGCTTTATAGCCCTTGTCCCTGAGGGAACGGATCGCCACGCGGGCGGTGCTCGTCATGGCGCCGCTCGTGACGAGGACTATGTCCGCGCCGGCCGTATCCACGGCCTCCACCGTGCCGTAGCCCCTGCCCACGATACGGCGGTATTCTTCGTTTACCTCCCGTATCACGGGCCTCGCCTTCTCCATGTCCTCGAAGCTCCTTTGCCTGTATGCCATGTACTGTTCGGGGTTCACCACATTCGCCACATACGCGGGTTCCTTGATGTCGAACCGGGTAGGCACGCTGAAGGGCGGTAAAAAGGCATCGATCAACTCCTGATCGGGTATCTCGACAGGTTCGATGAAATGGGAGGTGAAAAACCCGTCTATACAGACCATGACGGGAAGAAGCACCTGCTCGGCTATCTTGTACGCCTGGACCACCGTATCAAAGGCTTCTTGGGCATCTTCACAGTAAAACTGGAGCCATCCCGTGTCCCGCTGGGAGAGGCTGTCGGATTGGTCGCTTCCGAAGGCCCATGGAACGGAGATGACACGGTTCACGTTCGTCATGACAATGGGGACCCGGTTGCCCGAGGCAAAGTGAAGCATTTCGTGCATGAGGGCGAGGCCCTGGGAGGCGGTTGCCGTAAAGGTGCGCACTCCCGTGAGGGAGGCGGAGATGCAGGCCGCCATGGCCGAATGTTCCGATTCCGGCCGCATCATGATGCCCGTGAGCTTCCCCTCGTTTTCCATATCCGAGAGCTTTTCGTAGATGGGGGTTTGGGGAGTGATGGGGTAGGCCGCCACAAACTGCACCCGCGCAAGGCGCACGGCTTCCGCTACCGCGTAGTTGCCTGCAAGAAGCAGTCTCATTGGCCACCCCCTGTTGCGTTCTCCCGGGTTGCGGCGCCGGTTTCGCCCATTTCTATCACGTGCCTGGGGCACGTGGTGGCGCATATGCCGCAGCCCTTGCAGTAGTCCGTCTCCACTCCGTAGCCTTTCGGTTTTTTTGTTATGGAGATGTCGGGACAGAGGAGGAAGCAAAGGTCGCACTCGGTGCAGGTCCCGCACTTAAAGCAGCGCGAGGTTTCGTCCTCCATGACCCCGGGATCGAGGCCCGTGGTAATCTCGTGAAAAGTGCTTACGCTTTCCGCGGAGTTCAGCATGTCAGGGTTGTCGTTTCGCGCACCGTGGGCGTAGCAGAGGGTATTGATCTTCTCGAAGGGAACGATATCCTTGAGGTCGTACGCGTGGCCCGCGGGGTCGACAAGGTGGGAGAAGGAAAAGGATGGCCGGGCGCCTATCCGGTGTTTTTCGAACTCTTTCCTGATCTCCTTTCCTTCCAGAAAACAATGGATTGCGAGGGCGCCCATCTTGCCCGCCGCAATGGCATCCGCCACGAAGGCCTTCGTCCCCGAACTGTCCCCTCCCGCAAAAACCCCTTCCAGGTTGGTCTCTGCAGTGGCGGGAGAGATCTCGATCATGCCCCGCTTGTCTATTATAAGTCCCGGTCCGCTCGCGAACCCGGATTCGGGTATCTGTCCTATGGCCCCGACCAGTGTATCGACGGGGACCACGAACTCCGATCCCGCTACAGGGACCGGTTGAGGCCTTCCGCTTGCATCCGGCGCGGCAAGTTCCATCCTGACGCACTCGATGCCTGCAAGCTTCCCCTTCTCCGAAATGAGTCTCTTCGGCGCGGCCAGCACGTGGATGGTGATCCCTTCTCTCTCCGCGGCGGCAAGGTCTTCGTCGAGGGCGGGCATCAGGTCCCGGGTACGCCGGTAGATGATGGTCACTTCTTCTCCACCGAGACGTCTCGCGGCCCGGGCACAGTCGACTGCGGTATTGCCGCCGCCGATGACTGCCACCTTCTTTCCTGTTTCGACCTTGCTGCCGAGGTTTATATCCCTCAGGAATCTTATCCCTTCCATTACGCCGGGAAGTTCCTCGCCTTCCATACCCAGCCGGGTGCCCCCGTGGGCGCCCACGGCAATAAAGACTGCCTTGTGGTCCGCCCTTATCTCCTGAAGGGAGGCATCGATGCCCACCCGGAACCCCGTCCTGATTTCTACTCCCAGGTCTCTGATGTACCCTATCTCCTTGCGAAGAACCTCTTTGGGAAGACGGTACTCCGGGATACCATACATGAGCATTCCTCCGGGCTCGGGGAGGGCCTCGAAGACCGTGACCCTGTAGCCCAGCCTTGAGAGGTGACAGGCGGAGCTCAAGCCGGCGGGTCCCGATCCGACGACCGCGACACGCTCATCCCTCATGACGGGCGCCCTTTCCCGTGTTACGTCTACCTTGCCGTGGTCGGAAAGGAACCGTTCGAAACCCCGGATGTTGATCGCTTTGTCAAAATCTTTCCGGTTGCACTCGACCTCACACGGATGATAACAGACTCTCCCGCACACGCCGGGGAGGGGGTTGTCCTCCCGGAACACCCTGAGCGCCTCATCGTAGTCGCCCTTCGACGCATGGGCGAAGGCCCTCGAAATATCGTTGCCTATGGGACACCCGTGGCGGCACGGCGAGGTTTTCTCCACGTATACGGGTTTCTTCGGGCTCCAGCGTCCCGTGAGAAATATCCCGGTGGAACCCCGCGAAAAGGGGGCCAAAGGCTCTATGTCTTTAATGGTCAATTTATGCTCGCTCATCTGCTCCACTCCTTCCAGGTTCTCAGGATATCAGACGGGTCAGTTCGTATGCCCGCCGTGCGGCAGCGATATTCTCGTCGATCTTGGCGGGGACGGTCTCCCTGATTGCCTGTTCGAGGTATTCCATGGATACGGCCCCGCTCGCCCTGGCGTAGGCCCCCAGTATAGCGGTGTTGATCGTACTCCCGAGGCCCGCTTCGTCGGCAATCGAAAGGGCGTCCACAAGGGCCAGGTGGAATTTCTGCAGGGGCTTGAATTCATTCGTGGTAAGGGCGTTGTTGATGAGGATGAGCCCGCCCGGTTTCAAGGTTGTCTCAACCTCCGCCTCATCGACGAGGTCCGGGGCCATGTAAATCACCTGATCCGGGCGCCTGATCTCGCACTTGAGAAAGATCTTTTCCTTATCGACCCGGAGGAAACTCGCCACAGGAGCGCCGCGCCTCTCGCCGCCGAAAACCGAGAAACACTGGGGATACATTCCCATGAGAAAGAAGACCTTCGCGAGGATCTGGGCAGCGATGACCGCCCCCTGTCCTCCCCTTCCGTAGAATTTAATTTCAGTCATCGGTCGTTAACCCCTTTCCTGTAAGCTCTATACTCTTAAGGACGCATTGCGTGCGGCGTCGACAGACGTTATCCCGGGCAGGAACAGAATAGGTTTTCAGCTTTCGTGCACAATCCGCTGACGCTGCCTGATGTCTCCTGAACCCCTTTGCACGAGTCGGCCAATCCAAATCAAGTTTTGATCGTTATTGAATACTGTACCCCAGCAAGAAGCGTCTGTCAATAGACAATTTGCCATATTTTCCGCGCCGCCGAAAGAGCCGTTTTATTTATTGAGTTTTTTCCCCTTTACAGGTAGAGTCTAAAAATGGAGAGATTTGCTTCCTTGAAGGGCAGGGCATTCCTGCTCCTTCTGTTCCTGGCCTTTCTGTGGTTCCTCAATTTTGTGGGGAGGACGCTCTTCGCCCCGGTCCTGCCCTTATTGGAGGATGAATTTCACATCGCCCACGCGAAGGCAAGCAGCATCTTCGTCTTTCAGTCCCTCGGCTACGGGATTTCCATATTCTTTTCCGGTCTTCTCTCGGGTCGCGCCGGATACCGGCGGTCGATCATCGTATCCCTTGTGGTGACGGCGTGCATCTTTTTCATGATCCCCTTTTCCAGGGACTTCTCCGTCCTCTACGTGTACGCCTCTGTAGTCGGCCTTGCCACGGGCGTCTATATCCCGGCGGTAATGCCCCTCATCACCCGCTCCTATGACGAGAGGATCTGGGGCAAGACCATCGCCATTCATGACTCGGCGGCCTCCATAGGGGTATTCGCGACGCCCCTCATCGCCCTTCTTCTGCTCAGATTCTTCACGTGGAGAGGCATGTTCGGCGCCATGGGGATCGTGTTCCTCCTTGCCGCCCTGGCACTTTATTTTCTTTTCGACGAATTGAAGGTCGGCAAAATAACCAGGGCTGCCATCGGTAATTTCATGACCAGGAGGTCACTCTGGATATTAAGTGCTGTCTGGATCTTCCCTGCGTCGACGAGCCTGGGCATTTACTCCATAATCCCCCTTTATCTCACAAAGGAACTGCACCTCGACATAGGGTATGCAAATACCATATTCGGGATATCGAGGCTCGGAGGGTTCGTGGTCGCCATCAGCGCGGGTTTCCTCGTTACGCGTTTCAGTCTGAGGAGTATCATGGTTTCCATACTCGTGATCTCCGGGGCATTCACGGTTTTTGTGGGCCTCGCGGGTGTCCGGGTGATCGGCGTAGCCCTCTTTCTCCAGGCGAGTTTTATCTATGGGTTTTTCCCCGCAGGCCTTATCGCGATCTCCCGGATGTTCGACCTCAATGTGAGGGGAATCGCCACGGGTTTCATATTCGGGTTCGGTGTCGTATTCGGCTGGGGCGTGGCCCCTTTCCTTCTCGGTCTCTCGGGAGACGTGCTGAGTTTCCGGTTCGGCATCCTCGTGCTCGGCATCTCCACCATCCTCTCCTCGGGGCTGATCTTCCTCCTCAGGGAACTCCGCCCGGAAAAGTGAAGACCGCCGGAGCGGCGGTCAACCTGAAGGGCCGGACGTTGCGAGGCCGCTCATTCCGCTACCAGATCAGCCGCAGTTCGGGACTCGTGAAATACTCGTGCCGGAAGTGTTCCGGAATGCTCGCGTGGTGTTTCAGACAGAACCAGACGATCTGGCTGTCGAGGGCCTTGACGGGCGTCTCCTGAATATCGGCGGGAGCATGGTAGTGGGGGAGATAATGAATGCCATTCTCCTCCTCGCCTCGTAAGCATTCGTTATTCTCGTAGCATTTCTGGCATCTCACGGCAAAGGACGGGCTTTGCTGCCCCGGCCGGCCGAACCTTATGCCTGCCGTGGGAAGACCGATAGTGAGGCCGATATCTCCCGTGACAGCGGAAGCTCCGGTCCCTTTATCGAGTTCATTGAGGGCGCATGCCACTATGTGCCTGTATGACTGCAGCTCTTCGGGCAATTCGCCTACAATCATGAGCCTCGGCGTTTCTTCCTCGTGGTCCCGAAGAGAGCAAAACAAGTCGTATACCCCTGTGACCCCAAGGTGATTCTTGTACCGGTATTCGGCGGTTCTGAGGGCGTAGGCGGTAAAAAGGTTGACGCAATTATCGACTATTTCATCGATAAGCGCTTTACCGGCGCGGGAAATGGGCTTCTGGCGCGCCAACTTGCCGAGTGTCTTTGTCAATTCGTTCAGGCACTCCACAAGTTTTCCTATCTGTTCGTCCTTCTCCATTCCCGCCCTTTCTTTGTCGATAGCGTACAGGTCGAGCCGTACGAGATAGTCTACGAAGACCGCCTTCTTTTCCTCCAGCAACGTTCCGGCTTCACTGCGCTCAAGCCCGCTTTCAACGACCGGATCACAGAACCAGCATTTCAGCAGGTCCCGGAGAAAGGTCTCATAGGTGCCCTTAATGGTATAGGTCATCAGCTCCCTCAGCTTGATGTCCCCCAGATGAGCCACCATGATATCAACGTCCTTGTACATTTCGTTAATGTTGGAATAGTTCTCCGTATCGCCGGTGACGCCCAGCCTTACCACGGGCTGAACCTGTTTTTCCTTCAGACGAGGCAGCTTTTTGTTGCGGTGTTCCAGCACCATCCGATTCAGCTTTCGCCGTTCCCTCAGATCCTCAAGGGAAGACCCCGGTTCCCCCTCGCGATTGCCGAGGGACTCCTCAAAGGTCTTTATATGCTCCGGGTACGAGCTGTCGTCGAACTCTGTGTAAAGGCCTTTTTCCTTCAATTTCTCGTTTAATTCCGCGATCTGGCCCACGTACTCGGCGGCGGGACCCGTGAATTCCGCTGCCTCGAACCTTACGATCGCCTCCGGGTCGAAGAGATGAAAGATAAACCCCACCGAAGAGTATTTATCGATAAGTTCGTCGTGCCATGCGGGGATGACCTCGATTCTCATGTGGTAGCTCTGCAGGAGGTCTATTATCTGGTTGCTGCCAAGCTCGTTGTAGTCGGCTCGATGCCTGCCGTCCGACCTCTCTTCCCACCGGCTCGATTGAAGAAGAAAGATCTTCCTGATACGAATCTTTTTTGCGTGGAGCCAATTGCTGTACTTTCTGTATGCTCCTTCATTCAGGAAGAGGTCAAGATGTTTTTCCCTGCGGGTAATGGCGTTCCCCTTGCCTGTGAAATAGCTCCTGGCTTCCTGCACCTGATTCCATTCCTCCACCAGTGTGAGAATGGTGTTCAGTTCGTCCTCGTGATCGGGGTGGGTATGAGTGACCACAATGGCATCGATATCTTCAATCGAAAAACCCTGTTCGTAAAAATTCTGCACAAAATCATAGCCGGGGTCTATCACCAGGCCCTTGCCTTCCCAGAATAAAAAGTACCCCCCGCCTCTAATATCCTGCCCCTTGGGCCGCGGCACTTTCGGGTTAAACGACTGCCATCGCCGCAAGACTACAAATTTGTTGAGAGGCGGCCTTTTCGTCGTCTTTTGCCTTGTTTTGTAGCCTTCCTGCTCCAGATAACGTGACACCTTTCCGGGGATGGACGCAATATTCCCCACATTGACCAGAGATAGTCGGGCGATGTTTGCACACATCCATTTAAGCTCTTCGGTCTTCTTGATGTCCCGGGGGAGGTGCTTGAGGTAGAGATAACTGAAGAGCCGTTCAATCTTGTTCGTTTTGAATGTTGCCGACTTGAGAGCGGGTGCAGCCGCTCTCAAGTCTTCCGGTGTTCCAACCTCCGGTCCCTGCTGCTCCGGTTTCCCGGTCTCCGATCTCTCAGCTTCCAGCCTGTCGGCATCCCGCCTGCGCGCTTTGCCGCCCGGGTAAAGGATTGCGTAGGTGTAGTCGCCGAGTTCCGAGGTCTTTCCGAACCCCCTCAGGTATTCACCTATTTCGTCCCTTACGGCCGAGTCGAAATCGTTCCATTTGACTATCTTCTTTATTATCTCCGAAAGGTCATATCCGGGATCCCTGGGGACAAGGGTGCCATAGAGCTTTTCCATGGCAAGGCGGGTTAAGAAAGGCCTGCAATCGACTCTGCCCTCATCTATCTGATCCCGCAGAGTAATTGCATCGGGATGACTCAGTTCCAGGTCCCTGGTCCAGATTCTTTCGAGAAAGTCCTGATCCGACAGAAGTTCGTTCAGGCTATCGCAGCCATTTTCGGGCTTTTCCGGAAGAGACGCATGTCCTTTCATGCGGATTGTGCGGCAAAGTCCCTCCGCCTCTTTCGCGTTTTTGCTCTGTGAAAAGAAGGGTGTATAGGGAAATTTCTCGATCTCCGGCCTCTCGCGGATGGTGAACAGTATGAAGCCGAGCCGTGCAACGATGTCGGACAGGACGCGGTCCTCCTTGGATAATTCGAGCGGCTCCGGGAAGTACCGCGTAACCGTCTTTCTAAGCTCATCTATGTCGAGGAGCGGGAGCTTGGCTGCGCCGGTTTTGGCAAAAATGGGCTTGCGAGGAGTATTCTTTCTAATCTGGAACATTTCGCTAAGGTCTTGATCCTGATAGGGCTTGATAAAGAGGCTCAAAACCATATCCCGGCGCAGGCTCTCTCCGGAAAAGTAGCCGATGTTCTTGAGTATCTCCCGTATTTCCGTCACCTTTCGATCCTCGTCTGCCCAGGCACGGTGCTGATCGTCAAGCTGGGGTGCGGTGACGAGACATTGGGCACGGCACATTTGAAACAAGAGAGACATGGATGAAAGCACCTGAATGAGCGATTCGAGAATCGAACCCCTGTCGAAGAGAAGTTTCGATGCCTCAAAGTGGGTCTTGTAGAAGGTACTGCAAAACAAACGGGGATCGGTTGCCTTTTCGGGCTCGGGTTCAAGGGGGACCGGCAAGTTCTCCATGGACCTTATCGCCCTGTAATAATAGTCGAGGGCATTTTCGTTGAAATTGATCTGTTTGCAGATATTCCCCTTGAAAATGTCGATGATGGGCTGAAGAAGGCATATGAGCGACCCATAGTCCAGATAGTTGTCGTCGGTGAATACGAACTGTTGCAGTTTCGTGGTGCAGAAGATATAGTGGTTCCCCCTGTCTTCCATGCGAAAACCGAAAAACAGGTCATGGAGGAGCGCGTCCGCCTGATGGAGATCGTTAAGGGCCGATGTGGAGCCCGAGTACCCGCCTATACTTGATTGCTTCCTTGACCAGAAGCGGCAGTGGCCTCTCAGTAAATAAAGAAAGATAGTAGACAATACCTTTTTGATTTCATCAGGGTTCTTGAAGTTGGAATGGTCGTACTGGAACTGTCTCCGGGACAGGACATCCTCCTTCTCGCATTCTCCAATCAGAGAACCGGTTGCGACAAAAAGCCCCTCGAGGGCCTTCGCCTTATTCTTGTCTCCGTCGGCCTTCTGGTAATCTCTCAAACACTTCGCCGCCGGCGCGTACTCGGAAGCGGCGCCGGTCTTGTCGAAAAATTTCCCGGCGACGCCATAACTCCCCATGAAATGGAAGAGGCAGCCGTAAAGAAACGGATCAAGGTTCGCAATGTCCGTGGAAAACACCGTGTTCGGGGTCAATGTGTCCATGTTTGCAGTCATGTTCTCCTCTTCTAATAAATTGACAGTACGAGCAGGGCTTTACGTGCAGAATCTGCTTACGGGGCTCCACCTTTGCTGTTTTTGATACTCTTAGTGTTATTCTCCGAAAATAACACCCTTTTTTCAAGAGGAAAAGGAGACAATTGTTCGATTTTTCGATATCACGGAAAAGGCGGGCCGCAACCCGTGAGGATTGCGGCCCGCCTTTTATCGGTTATAGGACGGAGGAGTTGCTAACCCGCTCTTTAATAGTGATACGCCGTAGGCACCTTCTGAGCCTTTTCCTGAGCCTTCCAGTACTCGATCCGCTCATTGATGAAGCTCAGCCATGTGTCTACTTCCGCAGCCTTGAATCCCTTGGAGATGAGATCCTTCTTGTAATCCGCCACTACGGGCTGCACGGCCTTCACCATCTTCGCCTGCTCGGCGTCGGAGACGGGAAGCACCTGACCGCCGAGTTTCGTGAAGTAATCCCGGCCTTCGATGTCTATCCTGTTCCATTCCACCGCCCACCTGTTCAGGAACTCCTTGGAGAATTCCGTAAAGGTCTTCTGTACGTCCGGGGGAAGGCTGTTCCATCTGTTCTTGTTCATGACAACGTAGAACTGAAAAACACTGCCGATCTTCCATGTGGCGGAGGCATATTTCTCCACTTCGCCGAGCTTGAAGCCTTTGAGGGTCTCAAGAGGGGTGTAGGTGCCGTCGATGACCGCTCTTCTCAGGGCTTCATAGAGGTCGACCGTCTCGATGGGCATGGGTACCGCGCCTAAGGCCTTCACGATATCGCCGATCCTGCCCGTGCCCCTGATCTTCATACCCTTAAGCTCTTCGAGGGTCTTTACGGGCTTCTTCAGCGTCTGGATCACGTTCGGGGGGCTTGTGGAGAACATGAGGGCATGATAGCCGTCCCACTCTTTCGGTTTGAACTTCTCATAAAAATCCATGCTCACGTGGCTCGCAATCCAGCTGCTCGGGAATCCGAGGGGTAACTCCATGACCTCGAGCACAGGGAAGCGTCCCCTCGAGTAGGAGCAATGGGAGAGGCCGATATCGGCAATCCCGCTCGACACGCCTGCGGCCATCTTGGTTGCGGTAAGAAGGGTGCCGCCCGTGTACTGGGTAACCTCCACCTTGCCCGCGAGCTTCTTGTTGATCTCTTCGCAGTACTTGCCCATCATTACCGAGTTCATATGGGTGGGCGGAAAGTAGTTTGCGAATTTGAGTTTCACCACATCCGCGCCGGCAAAGGAAGAGAAGGATACGAGAAGTGAAAAAACAAACAGCAACGCAACTGATCTTCTAATCATTTTGTTACCCCCTTTTTTTTGTGTGTTCATAGTATGGTGTATCATTTTGCCTCCCCTTGTTCAATTATCACTTATAAAACACCGAAGGCAGCCAGAGAGCGAGCTGGGGAAACGCGAAGAGCAGGCCCCACATGACGCACAGAGAGATGAGGAAGGGGGCCACCCCTTTATAGATCTTACCCATGGGCTCCTTGGTAATGTTCTTCACCACGAAGACACAGACCGCCACAGGGGGAATGACCACCCCGATCATGACCACCACCCCGATGACGATGCCGAACCAGAGGGGAGAGAACCCCAGCTTGAGTACGGCAGGGTAGAAGATGGGGGTCGCGAGGATCATGAAGGCGAGGTCGTCGATAAAAGAGCCTCCCAGCTCATAGACGAGACAGATGAGGAACATGATCACGTACCGGTTGAGGGGCAGCGCCACGATCCAGTCCGCCGCGTTCTGGGGAATGTTGGTGACGGCAATGAAGTGGCCCAGGATGGTGGAGCCTGCAATGAGCATAAGGAGCATGCCCGAGGTACGAAGGGCTTCGGTTACGGACTTGGTATACCCGAAGAACTTGAGGTCCCCCTTGGAGACGGCAAGGACAAGGACCGCGAAGGTGCCTACGGCCCCTGCCTCGGAGGGGGTGAAGAAGCCCTGCATGATGCCTCCCACCACGAGGATGAAGACGAGGCCGATCCAGGCCACCTCGGGAAGGGACTGGATTCTCGCCTTCCAGGTTGCCTTAATGGACTTGGGGGCGAGGTTCGGGTTGATCTTCGCCCATCCGTAGATGATCCCGAGAAAGAAGATGGCGATCATGAACCCGGGGATCATGCCTGCGAGAAAGAGCTGTCCTATGGACTGCTCGGTGAGTATGCCGAAGATGATGAGGACCACGGAGGGAGGGATGATGCAGCCCAGTGTCCCCACGGTGGCCACGATACCCGTGGAGAGCCTCCGGTCATAGCCGAAGCGGTCCATCTCGGGGATGGCGACGCTTGCAAAGGTGGCCGAGGTGGCGGCGGAAGAGCCGCAGATGGCCTTGAACGCCGTAGCGCCTAAAACGGTGGCCATGGCAAGGCCCCCGGGGATGTGGCCCACGAACCTGTTGGCCGCCCCGTAGAGGCGTACCGCGATGCCCGCGTTGAAGCCGATCTGGCCCATGAGGATGAAGAGGGGGAAGACCGTGTAGCCGTAGTTGGTGATGACATCATAAACGTCCCTTCCGATGAGGTTCATGGCGGAGGGGAGTCCGTTCAAGTATGCAAAGCCCGCAAAGCCCACGAGGGCCATGGCGAAACCCAGTTCGATGCCCGTGCCGAAAAGGAGCAGGAGCACTGCAAGGGCGATAATACCTACCGTGATCTCATTCATACTGGCCCCTCCATATTTTGATAATGTCCCTCACGAAGACGAGGACCTCGATGAAGCAGCAGACCCCTACCCCATAGGCCACGGGGAAGAAGGGAAGCTTTAATGTGGGTGAGACCTCGCCGGAGGTGTGGAACTCGTTGCCCACGCTGAAGAGGTTGTATCCTATGATGAGAAAGAGAATGATGCAGAGAATGCGCGTAAAGGTGTTGAAGATGTTTTTCCAGTCCCGGGGCATCTTCTCTATGAGAAACTCCATGAACACGTGACCCCGGTCCATGGAGACCCTCGGGATGCCGAAGCCGATGACGAGGGCCAACGCGAGGCCCACGATCTCGTAGGTGCCGAGGATCGGGTGGCCGCCTGCCCGCATGAGCACGTCGGCAACAGTTAAGAACATCATGAACGTAAGGGCCGTACCGCCGATGATGTTGAGGATTTTACTTGCCGTGTTTAAGAACTTATCGAGTATACCTTCCATAATACCTCCTTTCCCTTATACCTTTGAACCCCCCTTGATGGAGCGGACCATGGTGCGGTCCTCTCCCGCATGAAACCTGTACTGATGGTGTGTATGGCACAGAATAGCTGATTGTGGTGTGAGAAAAAGTGTGAAAGACCGGCGGGTTATCGTCGAATAACGTGTATTAACAATTAGTCGGCCCATCCTGCCGTCTCTCCTTTGAGTCGTCTGAACTGCCGTTTCTTTCTTCATCCTGTTGCCGGCCGGATGTTCCCGCCCGGGTCGCGGTCTCCTTTGACCCTCCCTCCATGCCTGACCAGCCTTTCGGGAGTCAGGACGGCAGGGATAAAAGCGGGGGCCGTATCGCCGGCCCCCAATGTATTACCGTCCTAGTCTACCTTCAGCACCAGGGAAGCCGCCGTATCACCGGCGGAGCAACCCGTCACGAGCCCGTAGCCTCCTCCCAGGAGGACCAGCTCTTCGATAAGCTCACATACCGCCCTGCCTATGGTCGGTCCCTGGGGATGACCATAGATCAGGGAGCTTCCGTTGTTGTTCATCTTCATCACATCGTAGCCCAACTTCTTCGCAAAGGCAAGGTCATTGACCGCGAAGGGGTTATGGGTCTTTATGGCCTTCATGTCCGATACCTTGAGACCCGCGTTGGCAAGGGCCATCTCGGAGGCGGGGATCGGGGCAGCAGGCATGAACATGGGTTTTACGCGGGCGAAGCCGTAGGAGACGATCTGAATCTCCCTCTTCGGGTCCGCGCTCAACTCCTTCGCCTTGTCCCTCGTGGTAACGATGATCCCGCAGTTACCATCGGCGGGAAAGGTCTGAGCGCCGAAGCTGAGACAGCCGCCGGGTACGACCGGTTTCAGCTTGGCCAGACCTTCCGCCGTGGTGGGGGTCCAACCTTCATCTACTTCCATCAATTTGGTCTTTTTCCTGGTCACCGTGACCTCGGGGGAGAACATGTAACGCTTCTGGAATGCGCGGTCGTTGGCGATGGCGTCCTGGTACTGCTGAAAACGGCGTAAGACTACCGTGTCGCACTCTTCCTTCGTGATCCCCACTTCCTTGGCGACGTTCTCCGCGGTCTGCACCATCGCAGCGCGGTGTCTCGGGGTGCCGCTGAAGTTATCCATGTTCCAGTCTTCCCTGTCGGGCTGGCCGCCGGGACCTAAGGGGTCTGCCCACGTGGTGTGGGGTCCGTTGGAGCAGCGGTCCGCCATGAGGGCATACCCTACATCGTAGACGCCGAGCTCCAGGTCCTTTGCAATAAGGTTCAGGATCGTGGTCGATGTGGCGCACGCCTGGTTCACGAACAGGGCGGGCACGAACTTCTGGTCATCCGTCAGCATGGCGGCGGCGTAGTTGTGGGCACAGAACCAGTGGTTCTGGGCCACGGTGGAACCGAAATACATGTAATCCATGACCGTGGGGTCAAGGTTCTTCTCAAGGAACCATCTCCTTGCCGTTTTTGCTGCCAGTTCCACGGCGTTGTCGTTCTGCATGCTCCCCTGCCAGCGTGAGAAGGGGGTTGAATAATAGCCCTTGTAAGGGATGTAGGCTTTCGTATACTTGTTCATGTGTTCCTCCTTAAAATACAAACAGATCGAGTCCGCCCATCATGTTGACGACGGCGCCGGTCATGTATGCCGCTTTGTCGGATACGACGAAGGCGATGGCCTCGCCTATCTCTGCAGGCTCGGCAGGTCTGCGAAGGGCGATCCTCTTCTCGAATTTCTGACGGGTCTCTTCGGGGATGGGCTCATAGTAGGCCTCCGTATTGGCCGTGCCTATCAAGACCACGTTGGCGGTGATGCCGTGCCGTGCGCCTTCGAGGGCCGCCGACTTTGCCATGCCTATGAGGCCCGCCTTGGCCGCGCCGTAGCTCGACTGGCCGGAACCACCCATGACGCCCGCTACCGAGGACATGTTGACGATGCGTCCCCACTTCTTTGCCGTCATATCGGCCCATGCCTCCTTGATGCAGTAGAAGGCGGAGTTGAGACAGAGCTTCACCTCGTTGTCCCAGTCTTCCACGTTGGTCTTCGCAATGGTCACCATGCGGCGCATCTGGGCTGCGTTGTTGACAAGGATGTCTACGGGACCCATCTCCGCCTTGATGGCGGCGAAACCCTTCTGCACGTCCCCATAGTCTCTTCCGTTCATCCTCACTGCCATGGACCTGCGGCCCATGGCGCGGATCTCAGCCGCTACCTTCTCCACGCCGTCCATGTTGTTGAAGCCTGTTACCACCACATCCGCCCCATCTCTGGCGATGGCCAGGGCTGCGGCCCTCCCGATGCCGTGGGGCATTGACGCGCCTGTTACGAGTGCAAGCTTACCTTCTGATCCCATAATGAACCTCCCTTTAATGTAGTTATCTTTTCTTCACACGTCACGGGTATTAATCTTCCGCAGGTGTGATGAACTGCAGTATATAAAGAAACGTAAGGATGATCTCCGCGTTCTTCTTTATGGCGTTATTGCCGTCCGCGAGGGCCTTGAGCCTCTCCGCGCTTTTCTGAAGGTTATCTATTTCTTTTCTTATCTCGTCCATTTACGGCCACCTCCGTTAGTTATTTAGTGCGCTCCCCTCATGTCCTTGAATCTCTTCGCCTTGAGCTCATACCTCGGGAGGGCGCCTGCGGGTTCCACCTTCGTGGTGCAGGAGAGGTTCGTCTTTATCTTGTGCCTTTCGGAGAGCCTCTTCGCGACCGCCTCGGCTTCCTGGGGGGAGAGAGAGGGATCTACCTCGATCCGTGCCAGGATCTTGTCCATGATCCCTTCACGGGTTACGACAAGCTCATATTCCTTGATCTCGGGGAATTCCGATCTCACGAGCTGCTCCACCGTCTTGGGGGAGAAGAGGACGCCCCGTATCTTCGTGATGTCGTCTACCCTTCCCACGATCTCCATCATCTTCTGGGAGGTCCTTCCGCATTCGCAGGTGGAGGGGCCCTTTACCGCCACGTCGTTGGTGTTGAACCGTATGACAGGGAAGGAGTGCCTTCCCAGGGGGGTTACTACAAGGACGCCCTGCTCGCCTTCGGCTACTTCCTTGGAGAGGGTCTCTCTGTCGAGGAACTCTACGAGGAAGAGGGGTTCGATGATGTGGAGTCCCTGCTGGGCCTCGCACATGCCCGCGAAGCCGCAGGTCTCGGTGGAGCCTATATGGTCGAACATTTTGCATCCATAGGTGTCTTCTATCTTTTTACGGGTCGCCTCGGGAAGGGGCTCGCCTGCGCCCAATATCCTCTCGATCCCGAAGGTCTTGGGGTCGATGCCCATGGACATGGCTTCCTGGGCGATATTGAGGGTATAGGTGGGGGTGCCCGCCATAGCGGTGGCCTTGAGTTCGAGGATCTTGTTGACCCTGCCCTTGGTATCCAAGGCGCCGCCGGGGATTACCTCACACCCGAGTTTCTCGGCTGCGTAGTGGGCTTCCCAGAATGCCACGTACACGTTATACCCGAAGGGAAGGAAGAGCCTGTGGCGGGGCCTGAAGCCTGCCATATAGAGTATGTGGCACCATGATTCGATCCTCCACTGCCAGCTCTCGTAGGACTCGGGCACATAGACGGGTTTGCCCGTGGTGCCGCTTGTCTGCCTGAAGGTGCATACCTCCTCGATGGGAACGCCCAGGAGTCCTCCGTAGGGGAAGGGGGTCACATCCTCCTGCCACTTCCGGAGTTCCTCCTTGTAGGTGAAAGGGACCTTCTTGATGTCTTCGAAGGTCTTGATATCCCCTGCCTCTATCCCCTTCAGTTTTTCTTTGTAAAGATTGGAATGGGCCTTGCCGTAGGAAACGAGGTCCTTAAAATACTTCAACTCCACCTTGTTCAGCGTCTCCCGGGGTAATGTCTCCGTGTACGCGTTCCAGTACTCCATGGTTTACCTCCCCTGCTGCTTGGAATTGGTTGCTGCGCCTCTGGCTTGCATCGCATGGCAGACCATACCGTTCCCGGCTGATCGCTGAAAAGGTCCTTCCTTACAGAGTGCCATGCTTTTGTTTACCCTGTCCGAAAAGTTCATTTAACGAAATACATGTTCATTGAGTGACATTTTATCACACCCAAGAAGTTTGTCAAGACAAAAAAGCACGGCCTGACAAATTTCTTCAGGCTCTTGTAAACATATGGCCTGCGGCCTTCTTGTTGTGGTGTGGTGCGGAAAAGTGGTTGAAAACAAAGCGTAAAACGCCGTTGACCCGGAGGGAGCGCGGGGAGAATGTGCCTTAAGTGATCGTAATGCTCAGACGTGCAATTCTATGCGGGGTAACCTTTTTTGGCGATGTAGCCCAACTCGGCGGAGATATTCCGCGCCGTTGCCAGGGCCTCTTTCAGCATCCGTTTCACGCTTTTGGCGTCTTCCGAGGACGAGATGAATGCGACGCCGATGGCGGCAATGACCCTTCCCGTGGAGTCGTGGATAGGGGCGCCTATACCGCTGATACCGTCCATGGCCGTCTCCTCGTCGATGGCAAAGCCTTTTTCCCGTATCTCATGGAACCACGCGAGGTACTCCTGGGTGGAGAGGCGTGATTTTTTCGCCGTGGGAGCAGGGGGCCGTCTTTCGAGAAGCCTTTCTATCTCGTCGTCCGGCAGGTAGGCTATGATGGCGGGCCCCACCATTCCCCAGGTCGGGGGACGCCTCCGCCCCACCTCCGAGGTAAAACGGATGGGGTTCCGTGGGTCTTCCTTTTTGTCGATGTAAAGCAGGTCGTCGTTGTCGAGCACTCCGAGGAAGACGGTCTTTCCAAGCCTTACCTGGAGCTGGATCAAGTGGTAGGACGCGAGTTTTCTGAGGGAGAACGAGTTGAGGACTATGCTGCCCAACTCGAAGAGTCTGAGACCGAGGGAATAGCGCTTTGACTCGGGGTCCTGTCTCAGGAAGTTGTACTTCACCAGCGTCGAGCACAGTCTGAGAACGGTCGCTCTCGGCAGGTTCAGGGCTGCGGCGAGTTGCGCCAGGGTAAGGGCCGCCTGCTCGTTGTCAAAAGCGTTCAATATTTGCAGGGCCCTCTCAAGGGACCTGTTATAAAAACCTTCTTCCTTTTCTTGATCCATATGTTTCACCTACTGAAATTAGTTTGATTAATCTGCACCATAAAGTCGCTTCCTGTCAACAAAAAAGCGGAAATCCCGCGTCCTTGCACGGCTCCCCGCACGCACTTGCCCTGCGGGCGAGCCTCCGGGGACTGTATCCGGGGACTCGCGTTCGCAAGGTCTACCTGTCTCAAATCCGGGGGCTAGAGAAGCTCCCGGACGTCACTTATGTTCAGCTCCAGCATCTTCGTGCTTGAGAGGAGTCTTACCACATTCCTCTTCACCGCTTCGATGCCCTCACCCAGTCGATCGATCTCCTCCGCGGTTGCGCGGAGCAGTTTTATCTTGTCATCCATGGCCTTAAGGTCGTATCCGGTACTCATGGCTCCTCCTAATGTTTTCTCAGGTCTTTGAATCTCTTCGCCTTCACCTCGTACCGGGGAAGGCTGCCGAAGGGGTGGACCTCCATCTTGTAGCCCAGGTTGGTCTTTACCCTGAGCTGGTCTTTGAGGCGAAGGAGGATGCCGTCCTTGTCCCCCTGACACTCCGGCTTGATCTCTATCTTGAGAAGGATGTCGTCGATATCTCCCCTTTTGCTTACCACTACTTCGTACTCGTCGGAAAGCTCATTGAAGCTCCGTACCACCTCTTCTATGGCGGTAGGCGCGAGGAGCACACCCTTCACCTTGGTGATGTCGTCGGCCCTGCCCACGACGCCGCCGTCGATGATGCGGAAGGTCCTGCCGCAATCGCAGGAATAGTCTGCCCAGCGGATCACGTCCTTCGAGTCGAACCTGATGCACGGCTTCGCGATCCTGTCGAAGGCGGTGATGACCATCTTGCCGTTCCGGTTCGGCTCCTCGATGATCTCGCCCGTGTCCACGTCCTCGATCTCCACGAGGAAGAAGCCCTCGTTCACATGAAGGCCCCTCTGGGCGGTGCAACTGTAGCTCCATGCGCCTATCTCCGTGGCGCCTATGTGGTCGTACACCTTTGCACCCCAGGCCTCTTCGATCCTCTGCTTCGTGGTGGGTATGCTCGCGCCCGGTTCTCCCGCACAGGTAATCCTCTTGATGCCGATGGACCTGGGGTCGATCCCGATCTTTCTCGCCGTGTCGGCCATGCCGAGGACGTAGGTGGGGGTCGCGCCGAAGGCGGTACACTTAAGCTCCTGCATCTTCATGATCCGCGCCTCCGTATCGAGGACGCCTCCCGGCACCACCTCGCAGCCCAGTTTCTCCGCCGCATAGTGGGCGGCCCAGAAGGCCACGAATATATTGTACCCGAAGGGGATGAACATCCTGTCCGTATCCCGGTAGCCCTGGGCGTAGAGAATATATGCCCAGCTCTCCGCCCACCAGTCCCAGTCCTGCCATGTATCGGCCTGGTAGACAGGGGTGCCTGTGGTACCGCTGGTCTGGCGGAATTCGGTTACATCCTTGAGGGGTACGGCGAGGATGTCGCCATAGGGGAAGGGCTCCCTCGTCTGCACGTCCCGGAGCATGCCCTTATCCGTCTTCGGGACCTTCCTGATGTCCTCATAGGTCCTGATGTCTCCCGGTTCAATACCTGCGTCCTTGTAGAGCTTCCGGTAGAAGGGTGAATTGGTGTAGGCCCACTCCATTATCCTCCTGAACTTCTTCACCTGAAGCTCGCGGAGCTTTTCCCGGGGCAGTGTTTCAAGCAGCGGATTCCAATAGATACTGTTGTCTGGCATGACCTTGCCTCCTCTAATATTAGATACCGACAAATCTTACCGGCATAGCGCCCGTGCCGGGAATGTCCATCATCGCTCTCGTGCTGCCCCGCTCCTCCGGGTATGACCCGGCGGACGCGTCGGTACTGCCGGGGAAGAGACGATCCCTGTTCGTCTAATGAAATGACTGTTCGTCTAATGATGTTAACACGTATACAGTTTTTGTCAAGGAAAAAAACGCGAGGCTGCGGCGTTATTTTGTTATGGCAACGTAAGAGAACGGTTTAAAAGGGTTTGTCCGGTTGACCTTTGTGGCGGACGACCGGACAAACGTATAATCGGAAACGATGAAACGTGGGGCTGTTCTCAGGCCCTTCTCACCGAACAGAGCAAAGATTTTATCTCGGGGTAACCCATTATGGGCTCCCGGCACTCCGTATCCGTGAGGAGGTTGGCGTTGGCCTTGCCCGGCCACCCGTGGGGGACGATCACCACTCCCTCCGCGACGCGCTCATCGACGAGGGCCTTCATCCGGACCTCACCTTTGTTGGTTGCGACGACGATGTCGAGGGAATCCTCTATCCCGTACTTCAGGGCCGTGGCAGGGCCCATCTCCGCCCTCGGTTCGGGGTTCCTGTCCTTCAGAGACTTCACGTTCCTGAACTGCCCGTGAGTATAGTAGAGGCTCCGGTTGCCCGTGGAGAGGATCAGGGGGTATTCCTCGAGCAACTCCGGAGAGTTGAGAGGGCTCCTCCGGGGTTCGAGATAAGTGGGGAGGGGGTCGAAGCCTATGTCGGCCAGGGCCTTGCTGTAGATCTCGATCTTCCTGGTGGGGGTGGAAAAGCGCACGTCACGGAGGCCGTATTGTTTTTCCTGGTAGAAGGCGCCCTCCGGTTTCTCGTGAAGGAGTTCATCGAAGGTAAGCCCCGTCGGTTCGAGCTCGAAGGCGACAAGCTCTTCCTCCGATTTCCACGGGAATTTGTCCCCTATGCCCAGCTTTTTCGCGAGGTCAGTGAAGAACTTCCATTCGGACCGGCTTTCACAATAGGGTTCCACGGCCCTTTTCCTGAGCATGAGATAAGGCATGCAGTGACAGACGTTGTAGGTGTAAGCCACTCCCCACTTTTCGAGATGGGAGCACGCGGGAAGCACGTAATGGGCGTGTTCCGCCGTTTCCGTCATGAAGAGGTCATGGACCACGAGGAGTTCGAGCCTGTCGAAGGCCGCCCTGAAGGCATTCGAGTCCGCCATGGAAAGAAGGGGGTTACCGCCGACCACGAGGAAGGCCTTGATCTTTTCCGGCACGCTCTCCGGCACACACGTGACCACGCCGTAGGGGCTCTTTCTCCCCCATACCTCGTAGAACAAGGGGTAACGGTCCGCGCCCAGGGGCTCTCCTTCCACTCCCATGGCCACATTGCCCAGGGGAAGCCTCGGGCTTATGACCCATCCTCCAGAATTGTTTATGTTTCCCGTGATGATCTGGAGGACCGAAAAGGCCCGGCTGTTCTGGGTACCGTTCGCGGTCTGGTCCTGGGTGCAGGTCCCCTGGTAGATGGCCGCGCCTTCCGTTGTCGCAAAGAGCCTGGCCAGCTTCCGGATGTCGTCGGCCGCCACCCAGGTGATCCTTTCCGCCCATTCAGGGGTATATTTCTGCACATGGGGGATAAGCTCATCGAACCCCGTGGTAAAGCGCTCGATGAAGTCCCTGTCGTAAAGGTTTTCGTTTATGATCACGTGCATCATGGCAAGGGCCATTGCTCCGTCCGTGCCCGGCCTTATGCGGAGGTACATCTCCGCCTTGTCGGCGAGGGGGATGCGCTTGGGGTCGACCACCACGAGCCGCGCCCCCTTCTTCATGTTTTCTTCGATGGAAAGCTTCAGGGGGAAATCGGATTGCTCCGGGTTGTGGCCCCAGAGGACGTAAAGGTTGGAGTCGAGTTCCTCTGTGGGATACTTGCCGAAAGTGATCTGCCGCGTGCGGATGCGCATCCTGTAGCAGACACTTTCCACTGAAAAGAAGTTGGGAGAGCCAAAGGCGGCCTTGATCCTCTGGGTGAGACCGGCCATCTCGAGGTTTTCGACGCCTATGGACCCGCTGAAGACCCCGAGGGCGCCCGGGCCGAATTCCGCTTTCAGGGTCAAAAGCTTATCCGCGATTTCGGTGAGAGCCGTCTCCCATGAGATCTGCTTCCAGCCGCCCTTCGTCCGCTTGAGGGGATATTTGAGTCTCGTGGGGTCGTAAATGTTTTCCAGCATGGCTTCCCCTTTTTCGCAAAGCCTGCCTCTGTTAAGGGGGTGGGAGGGCAAACCCTCGACTTTGACCGCCCGGCCGTCTTCAACCGTCACTATGGTCCCGCAACTGTGGTAGCAAAGGGTACAATCGGTGAGTATTTTTTCGACTTGTTTCGGCATCGGACGCTCTCCTTATCTTTGTCGCGAACCACCGCCCCCGTTCGCCTCCGGGCGCAAAGCAAATCGACGGACCCTCTTCAGGGCGCTCTGCACGGTCAAATTATATCATGCGAAAAGCGCCGTGTGAAGACCATGCCGAAAGGGACCGGCATGGTCCGGGATCAGGGGCCAACCCGGTATAATCACCACGTGTAGGTAGCGGGATCGATGTTCCCCTTCTTCATCAGCGCGAGGGTGGGTTCCAGGAGAGCCGGATCGAATTCCCGGAAGGTCTTTACCTGGAAGGCCTTGGCGTTCTTCATAGCGGCGGCCTTTATCTTCGCGAGGTCCTGGGGGGATACCGACCTGTTTGCGCTGAGCACGTTGTCGGGGTTCTTCTTGTCGGACACGCCGGGATACTCGTACATGGCTACCCCTTTGAAGGTTCCCTGGTTGGCCTTCCACCACCAATCCTTGACAAAAGCACACTTTGCGTTTCCCGCGGTGACGGCAAACACCGCCGTATAGTGGTTACTCGCAGGCATTGCCGCCTGACCGCCCGAGGCCGCCTTTGCCCCCGATTCACCGCTGCTCGTTCCTTTCGCGTAGGCAATTGCGGGGCCCGCCGCCTTCACGATGGCGACCGGGTCCGTGCCTGCCGTGGACGGGGCGATCAGCACGCTCGCATAAAGCTCCTTGCCGTCTATGGCCTGGATGATGGGGACCGAAAGGCGTCGCGCATGGAGGATGGCCTGAAGGAAACTTCCCACGTAAACAAGGGTGGGCTGATTCCTGGAAAAGGCTGTTATGATCTCAGGATAGGACCGGGCGACAACGGGTTTGATGGTTAACCCGCTCGACTCCGAGATGGCTTCGGCGATAGCCTTTACCTGGGGACCCTTGGTAGCCCACTCAGGGGGATAGTAAAGGGCGATATCGGCTGCCGCGGCCACGAGGGGGACCAGAAAGAATAGGGCGGCGACTGCCATACAAATAAACCGTGTCTGTTTCATCTTCATCTCCTTGTCGTCGTGGTGTGGTGACGGTTTCCGGCGTGAAAGGTTATCGGCGGTTCCCGGCGCCACTTTAGAGAAAGGCGGCGTGAGCGGCTTCCCCGTGCCTGATTCCATGGTGCCCGATGGCGCGTCCGGACCCTTGTGCCTGGTATGCTATCGGGATGCGCCACCCATGGCGTGCATGCCGGTGCCCCCTTCCCCGGACCCGGGCCTTCCCGGCCTGTCTCCGTTCCGATATATGGGGGAAGGCATTTCACGGGTATTTTCACGAAACCTCACGGGTCCTCTCATAACCTCGCGTTCCTGTAAAAAACTTTTTTCGCGGCCTCCGCCGAAAGGATATAGAGGGCAACGATACCGAACAACGCCATGAGATAGGCCGCCGGTATGGGTGCGAACCCGAATAGCGGCCCAAGAGGGGTATAGGGGAACACGAGGGTAACCCCGACAACGGCCAGGGTAGCGGTCAGCAGGGCTCTGCCGGGTCTGCTTTGAAAGAAAGGCCGCCTGGTTCGGACGACGAGGACGATCAATGACGCGGAGATGATGGACTCCACGAACCATCCTGCCCTGAATTGCTCCGGTGACCCATGGAGGATGAGCATAAGGACCCCGAAGGTCAAGTAGTCAAAGACAGAACTCAACAGGCCGAAGACAAGCATGAAGCTGCGGATGAACCTTATATTCCATCTTCGGGGCCGGCTGAGCATCTCCTCATCAACGCTGTCGGTGGCGATGGTCATCTCCGGAAAGTCGGTCAACAGGTTCGTGAGGAGGATCTGTTTCGGAAGCAGGGGGAGGAAGGAGAGAAAGAGCGACGCCCCGGCCATGCTGAACATGTTGCCGAAATTGGCGCTCGTAGCCATGAAAACATACTTGAGGGTGTTGGCGAAGGTCATCCTCCCTTCGCGCACGCCTTCCACCAGCACGGCCAGGTCCTTTTCGAGGAGGACGATATCAGCCGCATCTTTGGCGACATCCGCGGCGCTGTCAACGGAAATGCCCACATCCGCAGTATGGAGCGCCGAGGCGTCGTTGATGCCGTCGCCCATGTAGCCCACGACATTCCCCGCTTTCCGGAACGCGAGGGCGATGCGCTCTTTTTGATTGGGTTCGATTTCGGCGAATATATCCACGTCCGCTACCCGCGCGAGCAGGGCGGCATCGCTCAATCGGCCGAGATCCGAACCGGTGAGGATCTTTGTATCCGACAACCCTATCTGCCGACCGACATTGACGGCGACAAGACGGTTGTCGCCCGTGATGACCTTCAGCGCGACGCCGAGTTTCTTGAGACCGGTTATGGTTTCAAGGATATTTGCCTTGGGAGGATCAAAAAGAACAAGGAAACCGGAAAAGGTCATACCCGCTTCGCTCTCCTTGCTGATATGCGACTCCGTTCCCAGGGTCTTGTACGCAACCCCCAGCGTTCTAAAGCCCTTGTCGCTGAATTCCTCGAAACGGCGCTGGATTTGCTCCCGCACCGTGGCGATATCCACGACGACCCCGCCTTCGGTTTCCGCCGATGCACAGACAGCGAGCACATTGAGCAGGGCGCCCTTGGTGACCATCAGGCGCACATCACCATGGGAAACGAGAATGCTCAATCGTTTACGAAGAAAATCATAAGGGATTTCATCCTCCTTCCGATAGTCCGTGAGGTCGAAGGGGCGGTGGATGCGGATCGCTTCATCGATGGGGTTCGTAAAGCCTGTTTCGTAGGAAGCATTGAGATAAGCATGGAAAAGGACTCTCTCGCTCGAAGCGCCTTCCACGTCAAGGGCGGATTGGACGTGGACCGTTCCCTCGGTGAGGGTTCCGGTCTTGTCGGAACAGATCACGTTCATGGTGCCGAAGTTTTCGATTGAAGCGAGTCGCTTGACAATGACCTTCTTCCGGGCCATTCGCTTGGCCCCGTGGGAAAGGTTGATGCTGATAATGGCGGGAAGCAATTGCGGGGTCAGTCCTACGGCGAGGGCCAGTGAAAAGAGGAATGAGTCCAAAACAGGCCGCGCCAGGTAGACGTTGATGGCAAAGATGGCGATCACAAGAACCAGGGTGACTTCCATGAGGAGATAACCGAAGCGCCGGACGCCATGTTCGAACTCTGTTTCCTGGGGCGTTAGTTTCAGCCGCTCCGACACCTTACCGAACTCCGTTTCCTTGCCCGTGCGCACCACCACTACCGTTGCGCTGCCGCTCACCACATGGGTCCCCATCCAAACCGCGTTCGTCCGCTGGGCCGGAAGAGTGTCCGCGGGGAGGACGGCCGCCGCCTTTTCCGCAGGGAAAGTCTCACCCGTCAGCATGGCTTCATCGACGAAGAGGTCTTTGGATTCCAGAATAAGCCCGTCACCGGGGACGATATCACCGGCGTTCAGAATGACCAGGTCCCCCGGCACAACCTGTTCGACGGAAATTTCTTTGGAGAGGCCGTCACGGAGTACCGCTACCTTGATTTGCACAATGGAAAGGAGCCTTTCCACGGCCTTCGACGCGCCCCGTTCCTGCCAGAACCCGAGCAGGCCGCTCACAAGTACGATTGAAAGGATGATGGAGGCATCCACCGGATCACGGAGAAAGAAGGACAACCCCGTGGCGAAGAAGAGGATGAGGATAATGGGACTCTTGAATTGGGAAAGGAGCAGGGTCAGCGAGTCCGACCGTTTTCGGGGCCGGAGAAGGTTGGCGCCGTATTGCGCGAGCCTTCGCCCGGCTTCGGCATCGGTCAATCCTTCCTTTGCGCTTTCGAGTTGCCGGAGCATCCCGGCCGTTGATATGCTCCAAAAAGCCGGAGGAATCTGGTTCATTCTCTATCCCTTTCCTGAAAACGCCGACAGGCAGCCAGCATCAGCAAACACTTCCCGGTGCAGCCCTTTTGTCTAAGTGTGTTGTCGGAGGGATGGAATGTCAACGAGTTGGAAGGGAACGCTTATGGTCAAAGGGAAACCCCTTCACCTTTTGTGCTTGACAGATGTGTATGTTTGCACGAGAATTGAGAGTGCAGTCCGGAGACATCGAGTCGTGACGCACGGGGTGGGGTAGAGACGACTTTTCCTGAACATTTTCCTCCTGCGGGAATGGATATTCGACGAATGACCGCTATGAATGCCTTTTCCGCCTCCATCGCTGTCTCCAGCGGAAGAGGCCCCCGGCCAAGGAGGAAATATGGAAAAGTGGGTAAGCGGACTCATAGGCGCACTGGCGTGTTGTTGTCTGATCCTGCCCTTGCAGGCTGAAGCCGGGTCGGGTGAGGCCTATCAGTATCTCAACAAGACGATGGATCAATACCATAAGACTCTTGATGTATTTACGGACCTCGCGGCCGGGGGAAACCACTTTGCCGCCCGGTGCGAAACGGTCAGACGTGCGGCTGACCCCATCGATCTGGCGGGAGTCAGCGTTGACGACGGTTGGACCCTGAACTGCCGATCGGGATCTACGTGCGTCAAGAATACGTTCAGCGCGGTGGACCCCGCTTATTGGGGGGGCTGGTATTTTCAAAACGGCATCCTTTCCGGGTGCGACGCCGCACCGGCCTGCAACTGGGGTGAATATCCGGACGCGGGTTTGAACCTCACGGGAGCGAAAAAACTCACGTTTTGGGCCAGGGGGGATAAAGGGGGCGAAAAGATAGAATTCTTTATGGGCGGCATAGGGTGGGATGTGGAGAAAAAGAAACCTATTCCCGGAGCATATCACGACTCGACCGCACGAATACCCACAAGCGGACACGTGACAACCCTCTCCAAAAACTGGAAGCAATATACCATTTCCCTCGGGCGCAATGACCTCAGCTATATTGCGGGGGGCTTCGGCTGGGTTGCCAATGCGGCCAAAAATCCCAAGGGCGCCGTCTTTTACCTTGATGATATCCAGTATGTTATGGACCGTACCGCTAGCCCCAGGCTGTCGGCAAGCTACACGACCCTTCCGGTGGCTCCCGGGGACAACTTTGACACGATCCTGAAGAACACGGCTTATGTCTATGATAATGCGATCACCCTTATTGCCTATCTCGCCAGGGGCGCCAAGGACGACCGGAAAAGGGCGAAGCTCCTTGCCGATGCCTACGTGTATGCGCAGAAGAACGACCGGTTTTACAAGGATGGGCGGCTCAGGAACGCGTATCAGGCGGGCGATTTGCCCTTACCACCCGGCTGGACGCCGAACGGTCGAAAAGACGCTGCCCGTCTTCCCGGATGGTGGGATGTGACAGGAAAGAAGTGGATCGAGGACTCGGGCCACGTGGGGACTGATACGGGAAACATGTCGTGGGTGATGATCGCCCTTCTAAGGGCTTATAAGGTTTTTGGCGAAGAAAAGTACCTCACTGCAGCGAAGACGCTGGGAGAGTGGATCGAGACGAACACAAAGGATACGAGGGGCAACGGAGGCTACACGGGCGGTGTGAAAGGGTGGGAGCCCGCGTGCGGAGGGAGCGACCCCTTGTCCGTCACCTGGAAATCGACGGAACACAATATCGATGCCTATGTCGCGTTTATGACGCTTTACGACCTCACCAAGGGCGACGAAGCGGCGATGTGGAGGGCGAGGGCGTTGCATGCGAAACAATTCGTGCGGTCCATGTGGGGGGCGTGCGGACCGACACACTTTGCGACGGGCACAGGCGACGACGGGATAACTCCCAACTGCCTTTTCTACCCGGAAGACGCCAACACGTGGGGGCTCATGGCACTGGGAGAGGTTGCGGACTATGGGCCGGGAATCGACTGGGTAAGCACGGAATGCGGTGTCTCGGAGTCCTGCTTTCCGAATAAGACTGCCGTGGGCATCGATTTTGACGCCGACGGAGACGGGATCTGGTGGGAAGGAACCGCCCACACGGTCATTGCAAAGAGGATCAAGAAGGATAACGAGGGTGCAGACCTTTTGTTGAACAACCTGCGCAACGCGCAGCGGCTGGCTCCCAACGCGGACAAGAAGGGCATTGTGGCTGTCTGCCATGACGGCGTCAGTACAGGCATGGCGGAGTTTCTTCTGTACAACCGGCTCCACATAGCCGCCACTTCGTGGTACGCGTTGTCTGAACTCAGGCACAACCCCTATTGGGGCATACACACTACTATCGCAATACCGCACCAGGAAGAGTGATTCGGGGGGGCGGCCGGGCCGTCCGTTATACTCGAAATATCAGGAGGTGACACGCCATGTTCAAAACGATTCTTTTCCCCACCGATTTTTCCGACGTGGCCCAAAAGGCCATGAAATACATCACCCAACTGAGAGGCGCAGGGGCGCAGGAGGTCATTGTCCTCCACGTGATCGATGACAAGGAGTTGGCCGTCCTTTCAAGGGCCCCCGACCAGTACGACAACATAATCGAGGCCCTTAACAGGGAAGTGGCGTCGGAGATGACCGCCATAGAAACGGCCCTGAATTCGGAGGGTTTCCGGGTGAAGCTCGAAGTGAGGACAGGCAATCCCTTCAAAGTAATCATGGATACGGCCACGAAGGAGAAGGCTTCGGTTATTGTCCTCGGCTCCCACGGCCGGTCGAACATTGCCGAGATGCTCATGGGTTCCGTTTCCGAAAATGTGGTCAGGCACGCCACGACGCCGCTCCTCGTCGTCAGCAGGGACGCGTAACCGGACGAGCGGACCCTATAGAGGTGTCGGTCTCGCGTGAAACATCCCGCTTCTTCACGATGCGGGCGAGGAGTGACCTGTCGGCAGGGAATCCCGTAACCGGGTCGGCGTCGGCGTCATCGGTGAGCACGTTCGCGTTTGCCTGATCCCATCCGTGGGGAAGGGATATGACCTTCGGAAGGATCCGCGGCGTACATCTGACCTTGACCTCGATGCGGCCCCGCCTGGTCTCGACAAAGACCGTCTCACCGTCTTTGACGTGCAACTCCCCGGCAGTGAGGGGGTTGACCTCCACATACGGCTCAGGGGCACGCTTGAGCAGGGACGGCACGTTGCGAAAGCGTGAATGGAGATACCCGAGAGTCCGGGCCCCCGTAGTGAGCACGAGCGGGTAATGCCCCGCGATTTCGGGGGCGGACAGGGGGCTTTCCGCAGGCTCCAGATAAACGGGCAGCGGAGAATACCCGTGCCGCTCAAGTTGGGAGGAATAGATCTCCACCTTACCCGAGGGTGTCCTGAAACCTTCCCGCTCGTACTTCTTTGCCTCCCACCGATGGTATACGTAGCCGTCGGGCATCTCCCTCAGGTCGTCGAGGGTGAGATTCATGGACCTGAGCCTGTAGTTGATGGCCTCTTCCTCGGTCTCCCACGGAAAGAATTCCCCGTAACCCATCTCGGCGGCGATCCCCTTCCATACCTCCCAGTTAGTGGGAAGACCTTCGTCATGGGAGAACCTGGGCGCAAGGCCGAGGCGCGGCTCGGAGGAAAGGTGAGAGCTGTCCCAGAGTTCGTTTTGTCCCAGGAACGTGGCGCAGGGCAGAACAAGGTCTGCGAGGCGCGCGGTCTCGGTCATGAACGGGTCCAGCACCGCGAGAAAGTCGATTTTCGCCAGGGCGCGGCGCACCTTGCCCGCATTCGGCCATGTGAGCACCGGGTTGCTGCCTGCGACCACAAGTCCTTTCAGCGCATAGGGCCTGCCCGTGAGAATGGCCCGGGCGTAAAAGTTTGCCTGGGCATGACCGGACGAGGCGTGGAACAGGGGGTACTCGTCCGCGCCGATGGCCTGCCTGCCGTTGCCGCGGCTTGCCAAAGTCAGGTCCGTGAGTCTCGCTTCCTTCAGGAATATGGCGCCCCCGGGTACGTCCATATTCCCGGTGACCGCCTGGAGGATGGCCACGGCCCGGACGGTCTGAAAACCGTTCGTGCTCAGTTCCAGCGAGACGCCCTGGGAGATTGAGGCAGGTGCAGACAGGGCGTAGAGACGGGCGGCCTGCCGTATTTTCGGGGCAGGAACCCACGTTATCTGCTGGACCCTTTCGGGTGTAAACTCCGACACGAGTTTGAAGAGGGGGTCAAAGCCAATGGTCCACGCATCGACAAACTCCCTGTCGTAAAGACCTTCCCCCATAATCACGTGGAGCATTCCGAGGGCCAATGCGCCGTCGGTGCCGGGCCTCAACTGGAGGTGCAGGTCCGCGTCTTTCGCAAGAGACGTCTCCTTCGGATCGATAACGATGAGGGCGCATCCCCGTGCGCGGGCGTCCGTGATTTCCCTTACCAGGGACGGGGTCGATGAAAGGGGGTTCTTGCCCCATAAGACGATGCATCTGCTCTTTTCGTAATCGGCCACGGGCATGGCGCCGCAGGTAACCACATTGGCCATGTATTTCGACTCGAAGCAGTGACTGCCGCTTGTGGAAAAATTGGGCGTCCCGTACAGGTTGCAGAAGCGCTCGGCATAGCCGGAGAACTCCTTGCCCACACCGGCCTGCCCCACATGGACCGCGAGGGCCTCGGGGCCATGGACATCCCGGATCTTGCGGAGGCGGGAAGCGAGAAACTCAAAGGCGCCGGGCCAGGACATCTTCTCCCACCCGCCTGCAGCAGTCTTCCTGAGGGGATGTCTCAGGCGGTCCGGGGCCGAGAGTACCTCCGTGAAGGCCCGTCCCTTCGGGCAGAGATGGCCCTTGCTTACGGGGTGGTCGTCATCCCCCTCAATGGTGGCGACCTTTCCATCCTTCATTGTGAGGGCCATGCCGCACGTGCCGCTGCAAATCCCGCACACGGTGCGGAAGACGGGAGTCTCCTGCACCGTGTCACGGGCATCGAAACGTAGATTTGTTTGCTCCATCAAGCTTCCTTCTGATCCGGAGACATGAACCGGCAGTGCTTCACCCTTCAAGGTCTGTTGACGGTGTAGGTGGATTGCCTGTGATTCCGCCGGGCCCTCAGCGATTCCGGACCGGCGTTGGTGGTGGGCGGGAGGCGCTACAGGGTGCGCGGGGAGGTTCGGAGTCTCACGGACCCCGGCACGACCGATCAGATAAGCATCCGTTTCCAGATTCGGACCACGATCTCGGACCTCCGGTAGTTTAATTATCTATTTCTAACATAACAACCATGAATAAGTCAACCATGGCCGACGACGCGGGCCGCAAGGAAGACGCTCTTCACCGCCCGCCCGGAAGGCGTGCTATAATGTATCAGGCCCTTTAAGATAAGGGGCTAAAAGACAGAGGGATCGGATGGAACGGACGTGGTTTGAAAAAGGGCAATCCTTCTTTGCGGCCGGCGATTATGACGGGGCAGTGGAGGCGTACACCAGGGCCCTGGAACCGGACCCGGGGAACGCTCTGGTCTATAACAACCGGGGGCTTTGTCACGCGAGACTTTGCGACTTCGATCAGGCCATAAAGGATTTCGATAAGGCCGTGGAGCTTGACCCCGGAAACGCGACGGTCTACCACAACCGGGGAAATGCCTATTATATCGGCCCCGGAGACTACAAACGGGCAATAATTGATTACGGCAAGGCCATAGCCCTTTACCCGAGACAAGCCTCCACGTTCTACAACAGGGGGAACGCCTTCAGGAAGATCGGCGACTACCAGCAGGCGATAAGGGATTACGGCAAAGCCATATCCCTTGACCCCGGACGTGCGGCGGCCTACTACAACAGGGGGATCGCCTTCCGAAAACTCGGCTCCTGCCGTCAGGCGCTAAAGGATTTCGACAAGGCCATAGAACTGGAGCCCAAAGACGCGGCGGCCCACCAGGAGCGGGGATATACCTACGTCGACCTCGGCAACACCCGGCAGGCGATAAGGGATTTGACCAAAAGCGCGGAACTGGGCCGCAGGGAGATGCTCATCGATCTCCACATGGACGATATTGAATGGTAGTCCCCACAGGGTGCTTAGCGGGCCGCCGCTTACGGAGGCCCTTGATTGCATCCCCAGCCGGCATGACCTTGCCTTCATCGATCTGCCCCGTGCCGAGGGCCGGTGTCTTCAGGAGAGCCATTGTCTGCCGGTCGTTCCCGACATGTCCCTATTCAAAGCGTGGATATCTCATCACTGGGGAACCGGTAAGGCGGCATCTCCTCAATCGTCTGTTCCTCGAAGATGATCGAGCTTATACAGGTGCCGAGCATTGCGGAAACCACAAGAATAAACCAGCATAAAGTCACCACGAGCACGTAGCGCAAAATCCGCCGCGTAACCGGACCGATCTTCCGCTCCCGGAAAAGCACGCTCTCAAACATGGTGCATCGGGATTCTCCCATGGCTCAATATCTTTATAACATATAAACGCACCGTGGTGAACTTTCAAGCATCTTCAACCTCTGCGGATAGACGGAGATCGACAGGGCGGTTTCTCGATGGTCACCCGCACTTCCGCCCGGGCTTGCCGGCGCTTCCGCCAATGAAGCACCGGTTTTCCCGCCTTGAAATGGACGCGAAATAATAGTTCTTTATTTCCGGCACCATTAATCAGAATAGATCAGATGTGCCGGGTGGAATATTAACAAACACCGACTGCGCAACCTGACCAACCCCCCCACAGTGGGCTTTTTTTATCCTCACTATATCCCAAAATGTCTATTGACTCGATTACGGTAGTGATTATATTCTGGACGTGAAGCTGCCAATACAGGGATTTGCTTGTGTTCCTTGGGGACAGGACGAGACGGCGGGGTCGCTCCCATGAAGAGACTTGCCGTCTTTCTCCCTGCTCTCATCGCCCTCGTTCTTTTGGTGGGCTCCCCCTTCTGCCTTTCTTTGGGCAACGGAGGCGGCCTGGCCTGCTATTGCTGCTCCGGCGCCAAAGGGGAGTGCCTGATGAGCGCCTGCCCGAATTGCCGCAACGACACCGACCAGAGCGGCCTTTCCTGGTCGCCGGACCTTATTTTGAGTTCCTTTGCCCTCGCGGTTTTCGCACAGCCTGTGCGCGACCATTCAGGGTATCTTTTGCCACCCTCTGCAGTTTACCTGGAAGTGCCCGTCAAACCTCCCATCAGCCTTTAGAATCCCCGCATCAAATTAACTAGTCTCCATCCGGAAACCCCCATTTTCGAGCAAGCCCCCGGTCTATTGCCAGGGTGGGCGCTCAGCCGTCCGGTGATTCCGTCATCCCTTTTCGGATTTCACTCCATCGGGCCCGTTTTCCCCAGAGTCAGGGCGTAGCTCACCCTTGTCCCCTTGAGAAAATAGTCTTCTCTCATCATGAGGCCATCCTGATGCGGGCGATGACGAGAAGATTGTAGGAGACGATACTGGAGAGCACGTACCGGGCAAACCCTTCCCATCCTGTCCACGTCGCCCGGTCAAGGCCGAAGGACCGTTTCAATGTGGAGATGCCTGCTTCAATGCCCGCCCGGAAGTTCCTGAGCTTCTTGTAGACCCAGGTGCTCTTTGCCATGTCGAGGATGGAGAGCCCCCTCTTTCTGGCGAAGACGGCATCCTTGATATGGTTCTCCTTCGCATAGGCGAGGTTCTCTTTTGAGGCAAAGCCCCCGTCGGCCGTCACTTGGCGAGGCATCTTCCCGTACCACTCCTTATGCTGCTCAAGGAGGGATTGATACTGGTCGGTATCAGCGGGGTTGCCCGGGACGATGAGACACCCGATGATCATGGTGGAGCGTCCTCCTGTAAGGAACACCTTATGGCCGTACTCGGTATCCCTCCTCCCCTTCACGATGATGTCCGTGTGGTCCTCGAAGAAAGAGACGATCTTCTCGGAGGCGGGGACCTTCTCGTTCTTGAAGACTCTCCGGTCGGTCTGGTCGATGACCTTCCCGAGTATGCCCACGGCGCGTTCAAGTCTCCGGGCAAGCTCGCGGGCAGCGAAGGTGTCCATGAGATTATCGCCCTCGTAGGGGATGAGTTCGGTGATCGCCTCTTCGGCATATCCCTTCACGAGATTCGCATAGTGGAGGAGGTCCTTGTAGGCGCTCTTCCGTGTTCTGTCGTTCTTTGCATTGAGGATCGTCATGAGCTTCTTCTTGGCTACTCTCCTATGGTCACTGTAGGCATACCGGGGCACGGGAGCAAGCTCCTTCCCTTCGGTGAGTAACCGGGTAATGACGCGGATGCCGTCCACGATGAGCGATGAGTCGGTGGGGTGGTGGATGTTGGTCTCCACCGTGGTGGAGTCTACTCTTACCACGCGGCCGGATTCTATCTTCTCCTTTACCGCGTAGCGGTTTACTTCCTGAATGATCGCCTCCCAGGTTTCTTCCCGTATCGCCTTTATGTTCTCCTGAAGGACCGATTTGGAGGGGTACTGTCCCATCTCCAATCTCGCGAAACTGCGGAGTGCGTCGGAGTCTTCCATGTGGAAGGCAAGCTCTTCATACGTCAGTTGGCGGTACTGCTTGAGTATGGCGATCCGGAGCACCTGTTCCGCGGTGAGCCCCTCTCTTCCCGTGTCGGTGCGACAGAAGGAGGTCATATCCCCGAAGACCAGATCCAGAAGGCGGGGATTGGCGTCTATGACCTTTGACATCTCCTGAAGCTCCTTTACGATAGAATGGCGCATCATGGGGGAGAAGAGGCCTGTCTGGGGGTTGAATTTCTGGCGCATTCCGGAATCCTTTCTGAAGGCGTTAGGTAATGATATTGCCTTGTTACAACCATATTGTACCTCAGATGAGGGGCGAAACTCCAGGGGAATGTGGGGATTTGGGCAAATATTTCATGGGGTTAGGTTTCCGGATGGAGACTAACTAACGCCGGACCGGTTCGGGATAGCCTCGACCCTTCGCGGGTCTTCGGTGCGCCCCCGGAACCTTGACGGCAAGCATAAGGAGCTATCATGCGAAGAATACCATTCTGCTGCGTGCTTGGGGCGCTCTGTCTCCTGGCCGGGTCCCTCCCGGCGGCGGACGGCAAGGGCGAGGGAAAGGCAGTCGCGGCCATAACCCTCGACGGGGTGGTGGTGAGCACCACACGGGACGTTGCGGCGCCGGAGGACGGAGGATATGTGACAACGGACAGCTACCGGCACAAGGTAACATCCGACGACCGGGCGCGCACGGGCAGCACCCCCGACCTCCTCTATGATGTGCCGGGCGTGAGCCTTCAGCAGAACGGCGGGGTAGCCGCCATCCCCTTTGTCCACGGCCAGGGTGACGACCGGGTGAAGATTGTGATCAACGGCATGACTACCACCTCGGCATGCTCCAACCACATGAACTCGCCCCTTTCCTATATCGACCCCGCCAATGTGAGCACTATGAACGTGATAGCGGGCCTTACCCCGGTTGCCATGGGCGGAGACAGCACGGGCGGGACCATTGTGGTGGACTCCGCGCCGCCCGTCTTCGCTGAGCCCGGCGAGAAGGTCCACACGGAGGGGAGCCTTTCCTCCTTTTACCGGAGCAACAACAAAAGCTACGGCGGCTCCGTCTCCACCTCGGTGGCTACGGGCAACGTGAGCGCGGGTTACTCGGGCTCCTGGGACAGGGCGGGCGATTACCACGACGGGAACGGCGCCACCGTGACCTCCACCTATTACAAGACCAACAACCAGACCGTCACGCTGGCGGCCCGGGGCAGCGGGAACCTCCTCGTCGTTCAGGGCGGGCAACAGTCCATCCCATACCAGGGATTCGTGAACCAGCAGATGGACATGACGAGAAACTTTTCGGAATTCCTCAACGTACGGTACAAGCGCGAATTCGGATGGGGCCTTGTCGATGCCCGGGTCTACTGGCGGGAGGTATGGCACGAGATGAACGTGGGAAGCGACAAGATAGATTTCCCCAACCCCATGCTCATGCCCATGGAGACCCACGGGAAGGACATGGGCTACTCCGTGAAGGCCGAGATACCCCTGAATGAACGGCACCTCGTGAGGGCGGGCAACGAATTCCACAGGTTTCTCCTCAACGACTGGTGGCCCCCCGTGGCCAACACGACCCCCTTCATGGGGCCCGGCACGTTTCAGAGCGTCAACAACGGCCGCCGGGACCGGTTCGGCACATTCGGCGAATGGGAAGCGAAATGGACCCCCGCCTGGACCACTCTTCTCGGCGTGCGCAACGATACGGTGTGGATGAATACGGGCACAGTCCAGGGCTACTCCAACACCAACCTGTACGCCCCTGATGCGCGCGCCTTCGACGCCCGGAGCCGGGGCCGCACGGACGTCAATTACGATATCACCGCCCTCGTCCGCTACGAGCCCGACAAGACGAGCACGTACGAAGGCGGCTATGCCCGCAAGACACGCTCGCCCAACCTTTACGAACGTTATGCCTGGTCCACGAACAGGATGACAAGCGGCATGATCAACTGGTTCGGGGACGGCAACATGTACGTGGGCAACCCCGACGTCGACCCGGAGATCGCCCATACGGTGAGCGTGACCGGAGACTGGCATGACAGTACGCGCAGGGAATGGGGAATAAAGGTCACCCCCTATTTCACCTATGTGGAGGATTACATCGGCGTGGATGAACTGAAAAGCGTGACTTACGGAGCCAGCACGTTCTCCCAACTGAAATTCGCCAATCATGACGCCCGTATTTACGGCGCGGACCTGGCGGGTTTTATGCCCATATGGAATAACGCCGCCCTGGGCCGGGGGCGGCTCAAAGGCACGGTGGGGTTCGTCCACGGAGAGACCGTTGCCAATGGAAACAGTCTCTATCACATGATGCCCCTCAACGGACTCATCATTGTGGAACAGACCCTGAAGACGTGGCGAAACGGCGTGGAACTGCAATGGGTGGACCGCAAGACCGCAGTCGATCCCCTCCGGCATGAACCGAAGACCGCGGGTTACGCCCTTGTCAACGTGCGTTCAAGTTACCAATGGCAGAGGATCCGTATTGACGCGGGTATTACCAACCTGTTGGACAAGACCTACGAACTCCCCTTGGGAGGGGTTAATTTCGACGATTTTCTCGCGAGCGGTTGGAGCAGCCGGATCAGTTCGGTGAAAGGGCCGGGCCGGTCGTTCTATGCGGCAGTGACGGTGCAGTTCTGAGAACCGCGCCGGCGCCATGGTTCCGTGCGGGTCCGGTTGCCCGCAACAGATGATGAGGCTGGTTTTGTGAAGAATGCGATCGGTGTGACTGTTGCCATGATAGCCCTCCTTCTCCTGGTGGGCGCCCCGTTCTGCTTTTCCTTCAATGGAAAGGCGGGTCACGGGGGCCTTGCCTGCTACTGCTGCTCTGCTGCAAAAGGGGACTGCATTATGATCCAATGTCCGAAATGTAACGCCCATGACGGCCGGGATATGACTTCCTGGTCGTCGGACCTGATGCCGAGGTTCTTTCATATGTCCCTCTTTGCCGGGCCCGTGTCCGGAAGGGCGGAGTGCTTCCTGACGCCCGAACCGGTATACCTCGAGGTCCCGGTCAGACCTCCCGGAAGCGGCGTCCCGCCCGGATAGCACATGCGAACCCAATCGGACGTTATAGAAAGGAGAGAACTATGAAGACAAGAATATTACGGGCAACGATAATTATTGCGGCCCTGATCCTGTGCATGGGTAGCGGCATGGCCCATGCCTATTCAACCCCGCCGTCATGGAGCGGCATGAAGATGCTCACCGTTTCCTTTAACAACGGCATACTTGACGTGACGGACCAGACGAATAACCCCATACTGGCCATGGACACTCTGGCTACCGGCGCTCCCAATTACAGCGCGAGGGCATACGGCAGTTTCGACCCGAACCAGCCCTGGAAGGTGCTCAACAACATGGCCTTCACCCGCATACTGGGCTGGTGGGACCCTAATGCGAGCAAGACGGACGGGAGCGCCGTCAAAGACAAGATCCAAGCGGCTTACGGCCCGGACGCCGCCATCTGGATAGAGGCGCTCAGCCAGTCGGCGGGACTTAAAAGCTATCTGGCTGTGGGGAAATTCGGGGTCAACGCGGACAACACGCAGAACGTGGACCCTAACGCCCATGGCTATACAGGGATCTTCGGCACCGATGGCAGCCCGGCCAAATGGAAGTGGGACTACAAGATGGACCACAACGTCTATGCCGTGTCATGGGACGCCCTCACGCCGAACCAGCTCTACTCCGCCACCTACCATGTCTATGTGGGCGACAGTGCGGGAAACAAGATCGGCCCGGGCACCAATGAAACGTGGACGTGGCAGGCGCCCGCCGCGGTCCCCGGCCTGATCGACGAGGGTAATGGGCTCATTTACGACAAAGACCAGAACATTACATGGTACCAGGTATCGTCGGACCGGCTGTGGACCGATGGGGGCCTGAACACCAGGGTAAGCACCTACATTGCCAACCTCAACGTCAACGGGATCACCGGCTGGCGTCTGCCCACGGCGAACAAGGATGACATAAAGAACAACATTTACAATACGGGAGAGTTGGGACACCTTTACTATGTCGGCCTGGGAAACACCCTCGCGGGAGGATTGCAGTATGCGGGGCCCTTCACAGGCCTGCAGGCCGGTCCCTACTGGACAGGGACGATTGCCGTGGACGGCCCTATGAAACAGTACTATGTCCTCGATTTCAACAGCGGCACCTGGGGTACGGATTGCGGCATGGTGTCCATGAGCGACGGCGCGTACGTCCTGGCGGTCCATGACGGCAACGTGGGTGTCGTCGACACCACCGCGCCCACGGTGACCGCCTTCTCCATTCCGTCCGCCGCCACATCACTCACCGTCTCCATATCGGAGTTTGCAGCCACAGACGACATGGGAGTGACGGGATACATGGCCACGGAAAGCTCCACCGCGCCCCTCGCGTCGGTGAACGGCTGGAGCGCGGACCCTCCCGCGACCTACACCTTCTCCTCAGCGGGGAACAAGATACTCTACGCCTTTGCAAAGGACGAAGCAGGGAATGTCTCCGCGCCCCTCAGCGCACCGGTGGCGATTACCCTGCCCGACACCACCGCTCCCACGGTGACCTCCTTCTCCATTCCTTCCTCCGCCACATCACTCACCGTCTCCATATCGGAGTTTGCAGCGACAGACGACGTGGGAGTGACGGGATACATGGCCACGGAAAGCTCCACCGCGCCCCTCGCGTCGGTGAACGGCTGGAGCGCCCGGCCTCCCGCGACGTATACCTTCTCCTCCGGCGGCGCCAAGACCCTTTACGGCTACGCAAAGGACGGGGCAGGCAACATCTCCGCGCCCGCGAGCGCACCCGTTACGATTACCACGGGCGATATCATACCTCCGCGGGTGAAGACTTTTGTCATGCCGGGTCGGTACAATGCCCTCACCGTGCCCGTGACGACCTTTATCGGAACGGATAACGTGGCCGTCGCGTTCTACCAGCTCACATCCACATCAACAGCACCCGATCCCGCTGCAACGGGCTGGGTTTCCACGGCCCCGGAAAACTACACCTTCGAATCCGCGGGCAACAAGGACGTGTACGCCTGGGTAAAGGACACGTCGGGTAATATCTCGGCTCCGAAAAAGAGGCGCGTAGTCGTTGACCTTCCGGACAGGACCAAACCCACGGTGACAAACTTCCAGATGCCGTCCCAATCGATCTCGCTCACCGTGCCCGTCACGACCTTCACCGCGAAGGACAACGTGGGCGTCACGGGGTACCTTCTCACCGAGACATCGACTGCGCCCGACCCCGCGGCAACAGGCTGGGTTTTGAACCCTCCTGCCGGTTACACCTTCGATTCTCAGGGCGCAAAATACGTCAACGCCTGGGTAAAGGACGGAGCGGGAAACGTTTCAGCTCCGAAGCGGAGGAGGGTGGTCGTTGACCTCACCGACAAGGCGCGGCCCACGGTGACAAACTTCCAGATGCCGTCCCAATCGATCTCGCTCACCGTGCCCGTCACGACCTTCACCGCGGAAGACAACGTGGGCGTCACGGGGTACCTTCTCACCGAGACATCGACTGCGCCCGACCCCGTTGCAGCCGGCTGGGTTTCCGTTCCACCCGCCGCGTACACCTTCGACTATGCAGGTGTCAGGCGCATCTACGCCTGGGCAAAAGACGGCGCGGGGAACGTCTCGTTTGCCAGGCAAGAGACAGTGGCAATCGATCTTGCCGATAAGACAAAACCCGTGGTGACGTCCTTCGAGACGCCCGCCGCATCGGCAACCCTCACCGTGCCCGTCACGGCCTTCACTGCCACGGACGACACGGGCGTCACGGGCTATAAACTCACCGAATCCTCGGGCAAGCCTTCCCCGGCCGCGGGCTGGACCGGCACTCCTCCTGCAAGTTACACCTTCACGAAGCAGGGCAAAAGGAACCTCTATGCCTGGGCAAGGGACGGGGCAGGTAATATCTCCAAATCCGTGCGGCAGCAAGTGGTCGTAACCCTGTCTGCAGGCTCCGCCTTTCAGGATGAGGACGACGAGTAAGGGGCGGACTATGAGCGCCCGGATCAAAGAAGGAACATAAGTCTTTTTAAAAGGGGAGGCCCGGGCCATACCCGGACCTCCCCGCACACAGGACCACAGGAGGAGCACCATGGAATGGATCAGATGGATCATCGATTACGGCATCATAGGTTTGCTGGTTTTCATGAGCGTGGTGGCGGTGGCTGTCGCCATCGAGCGGCGGTCGTGTTACCGGAGGATTGATCTCAAGAGTTTTAAGGACAAAAAGACCCTTGAACTCGTGTTGACCCGGAGGCTTCACCTCATTGCAACCGTAGGGAGCAACGCCCCCTACATAGGCCTCCTGGGGACGGTCCTCGGCATTATGCTTACGTTTTATACCATGGGCCGCGGAGGGTTCATGGATACGGGCAAGATCATGATCGGCCTCGCCCTGGCCCTCAAGGTCACCGCCGTGGGGTTGATCGTGGCCATCCCCGCGGTCACCCTCTACAACTTTCAGATTCGCCGGGCAAAGGAACTGATCCTCGAGTGGGAGGCGCGCAATGGATGAAAAGGAGGTGGGCGTCATCAACATCATACCTTTCGTGGACATCATGCTGGTTTTGTTGACCATCGTGCTGACCACGTCCACCTTTATAGCCCGGGGTGCCATCCCCCTTGAACTGCCGAGGGCGTCGAGGCAGGCGGGGGAGGCGCTCAAGACCAGCACTATCGAGATTGACAACCGGGGATTGATATTTGTGGACGGGGCGGGGACGACGGTGGAAGGCCTCCCGCAAAGGATCGGGCAGGTAAGCCGGGATACGCCGGTCCTGATCAGGGCCGACAGGGGCGTGGCGCTCCAGGCTTTTGTGAATGTCATGGACACGGTGAAGAATATGGGGTTCAGGCGGGTAAGCCTTCAGACGGAGACACGGAATTGAAAGAAAACCGCAAGGCATGCATCTGGTCTGTCGCCATACACCTCGTGGCGTGTGCCCTGGTCCTGGGGCTCGTAAAGGGGTCGGCCACCGAGAAAAGGATGATGGTCATCGATTTCAGCCTTGGGGATTCCACGGGGGCCGCGCAATCGCCGCCATCGCCGGGCGCAAGACCGGGACGGCGCGTCACGGAAACGCCCCGGCCGATCCCTGCAAAGGCCGCCCCGCAACGGGTCTTGCCTCCAAAAGAAGCGGTAAAGGAACCGGCCACCCGGATACAGCGGGCAGGGACAAGGGAAGACCAGGTCCCTGTATCGACGCTGAAAGGTGCGCCCTCTTCCGGTATGGGAGCGCCCATCCCCTTTCCTGACCCGGGAGCGGAAGGACCGGCCGGGGCAGACGCCCGCGGACCGGGTCCCACATCATCCAAGGGCGGGGGAGGGACGGAGCGGCCGGAGGTGAGATATGTGAAGGCGCACTTCGCCGCAATCCGGAACGCCATAGTACGCAACCTCTCCTATCCGAGGCTGGCCCGCAGGATGGGGTGGACGGGCACGGTCAAGGTTTCCTTTGTGGTCAATGAGAATGGGGGCGTGAACGATGTGAAGGTGCTCGCTACTTCCGGATTCGAAGTGCTCGACAATAACGCCATAGAGACGATCAAACGGTGTTCTCCCTACCCGAAGCCGCCGTGTATGGCCGAGATGGTCATGCCCATCACCTACGCCCTCGACGAGTGACCGGCAGGGCATTACGGAAGAAAGGGGACAAAAGGGCCTTGTGTTTCCGGCTTGACTCCGCCCCTCAAGGCATAATATTCTTGTCTGAGACACTTCACGCCATAAAAGAAGACGCAAAGGAGCATAACATGGAAGAAAAGATTCGCCGTATTGCCGAGTGGATCGTGGAATCGAAGAATGTGGTGGTCTTCGTGGGAGCGGGACTGAGTACGGAATCGGGTATCCCCGACTTCAGGAGTCCCGGCGGCGTGTGGGACAAATACGACCCCGAGGATTTCTATTTCCACAACTTCCTTTCCAAGGAATCGTCGAGGGAGAAATACTGGCAGATGACCACCGAGATGTATGACTCCATGAAAGACGCCTTGCCCAACGCGGGCCATTTCGCCATCGCGGAACTTGAAAAGCTGGGTAAACTCGATTGCCTTATCACTCAGAACATCGACGGCCTTCACTACAAGGCGGGCAATTCGGAGGCAAAAGTACTGGAACTGCATGGGACGGCCATGCACGTGACATGCCTCAGTTGCCACAAAAGATACGACAGGGACGAGGTGCAGGCCCGGATCGCACGGGGGGACAAGGCTCCCAGGTGCGACGCCTGCAAGGGCTTTCTCAAACCCGCCACCATTTCCTTCGGCCAGTCCATGCCGGAGTGGGAAACGGCGGAGGCTTCGAGGCGCTCGGAAGAATGCGACCTCTTCATCGTCATCGGGTCATCCCTTGTGGTGCACCCCGCAGCCACCATGCCCGTTATCGCGAAGCGGGGAGGGGCGAGGCTCGTGATCGTCAACCGGGATGAAACGGCGTGCGACAAGATGGCGGATATCGTGGTGAACGGCCCGGCGGGTCCCACCATGGCGGCGATCCTCGAGAACGTGAAACGTTTGATGGGATAGGGAGAGCAAATGACGAAGACTATGAAGCGAATACTCCTCCTCTTCGCAGGGGGGCTCCTTATGCTCCTTCTGCCCGGTCCGCATGGTCCGTGGGCCGCGGATGAAGGCGGTCCTTCCTCCGGTGAGAGGCCGACCGTGCGCCCGAACATCGTCTATGTGGCCGACTTCTCCCTTGATGTAGATGCCCGGGAAAAGGGGGAAAGGCGTTCCCGCAGTCCGCTCCGGATACGGGAACGGTTGAAAGACCTTACGGATCAGTCGGACGAGACCCCGGATGAGAAGGCAAAGAAGATCGTCGATGCACTGGGCCGGGCGATTGTTGCGGCGTTGATCGACAAGGGCGTGAACGCAAAGCGCCTGGAGGGGCAGGGCGGGCCTTCTTCGGGCAGTTGGCTTCTCGAAGGTGAATTTGTGGAATACGGTGAAGGCGACCGGATGAAACGGGCCGTCATCGGGTTCGGAAGCGGCGCCGCCACCATGGAAGTGAGGGCGAAACTGAGCGAAGTCGTGGACGGGGGCGTGCGGCCCTTATTCGACTCGACGGTGGGGGGAAAGAAGAACAGGATGCCCGGGGCCGCGATCACGAGAAACCCCTACGCGGCCGCCGCAAAGTTCGTGGTCACGAAAAACGCCCCTGACAGGGACGTGAAGAAACTGGGCGGACAGATCGCCGATACCCTTTACGAATACATGGAGAAACAGGGGTTTGCCCGGCCCTGATATTGCGCCGGTCCCCTCGGTCTACTTCATGGAAAACAGCCCTATCCTGTTTCCTTCCGTGTCGAGAAAGAGGGCGTAGTAACCGATTTCCTCGCTTATTTTTGTCTTGGGGACGATGATTTTCCCCCCGGCCGGTCCTACGCGGCTGAGCGCTCCCGAGAGATCCTCTCCGCCGTTCAGGTACACCGTAAGCCCCTTGGCGGAGGGTATGAAATCATGGTGCTTCACCAGGGCCCCGCCGTTTGCGTAGCCTTCCATGGGAAAAAAGGCGTGGGGCATGCCTTCGATATCCTGAAGCTCCATTTCGATCCGGAACAGTTCCGAGTAAAACTTCCTTGCCCGCTCCATGTCGGTAACGGGGATCTCGAACCATACTGCAAAATTTTCCATACACCGCCTCCTTGTCTTCTTCCACCTGCGCCTGATGGGGCGTACGCGATATAAGCAGAACCTAAATCCTCCGCCGGAGAGTTGCAAGGGATATACTCCATGAATATCCTGGTTGTATTGAAGGGAAAGAGTGTGTAAACTAAGGCAAGAGCGGCGCAGTCATACGATGAAATTCCATCAAGGAGGTTTCCATGAACGATATCAAGAAGATTCTCGTGGTAAGCACATCGACGAAAACCTGTAAGAAAATGGTCCACTATGGGGTAACCCTCGCAAAACAACTGGGGGCGAAGCTCTATGTCCTCCATTCAGACTATGATCCCTTCGACCTCGAGGGCTGGGGGCTTCCCATACCGTCCCTTAAAGCCTTACGGGATAACTATCTGAGCACCCTGGAGTCCGACCGGATGGTGCTTAACAGGATCATCGAAAAGGAGAAAGCCCCCGGCATGGAGGTGAGCGTGGTGGTAAACCAGAACCCCATCGCGAAAGAGGTTCCGAAGATGGTCCAGGAAGAGGGTATAGACCTTCTCATCATGGTGGGTTTCGAAGAGGGACGGCTCGAACACTTCCTTTTCAGTGCGACCACCCATGAGATCGTGCGGACAATGCCCTGCTCGGTCCTGCTTGTCAAAGAGCATCACGAATGGGAGCCTGAAGAATAGGGACGGACCTGTAGTCCCCCATTTCGCCTGACTTTCCTTCAAGTGTCGGTGGAGGCGGGCCCGATGACCCGGCTCGGCTCTACCACCACTATTTTATTCTCCACGTGGGAAACACCCGGGGCGGACCAGGCAGTGCGTTCGGCCTCTTCCCGTTCCAGCCAGGAACGAACCTCACCGACGAGGACCACCGTGCCGTTTTGCGTGTGTACCTCGATGTTGTCTTCGTCGAGGTCTACCAGACGGCGAAAGGCGTCGTCGATCTTTGTCTTCACGTCGACAGGGAAGGCCTTAGGGGAGAAGACGATGAGGTCGGTTATCCCTTTCACGCCCGTAAGGCTGCGCACTATTTCCACAGCCTTCTCCTTCTGATACTCTTCGTCCACGGTGCCCTCCAGGGTGACCCAGCCCCTTGACGCGGTGACCCTGATATTTTCGGCAGGCACCATCACATTCCATTTGAAATGGTACATTACCGCCTCCGCGAGGTCCGTGTCCGGCTTTTCGTCCCGCGGAAGAAGATCCACATCGATTTCGTTTATGATTCCTTTTACTCCGGCGATCTTTTTTGCCGCCAATTCGGCGACCCATTTCTGGTGGAAATCCCTTACGTAACCACGGAACGTCACGATGCCGCCCTTTACGGTTACCGCTATGCGCGATGCATTGATCATGGGTTCGAAGTCAAGTTCATTCAATATGTCGTGCTGGATTTTCAGGTCGTTCTTCATAGCGTTCCTCCTGGCCGCGAATATCCCCCAAATCTTTCTACTTATAACTTAATACGTTAAGACGGGTTTTTAAATAGTTATTCTGACTTTTAGGGAAAATGAGTTAGTGGATCTGGGGGCTGCACGGAGTGGGGGCGCCCCATGCGCCCCTTTGTAAAGGCATGCGTGGTTTCGCATGTGCCCCCGCGGGCCTTCCGGGGCCTGCGGTCACGATCTCAGAAGGTGAATTCCTTCGGAGGGGTGCCTTTCAGATCGCCCAGGAAGGCGGTTCCGTTTTCGAGATAGAATACCTCGAATTCAGGGTTTGAGGGGGACCGGTAGATCGATTTCACCAGTTCGCTCGATTCCATGGCCCTGGTCTTCGCACCCGGGTCCTGGGTGAACACGGCCCTGGCCCAGATCCTCGCATAGCTCGTGTCGGGACCGGATACGCTGAAACAGACATTCGGATTCGCCTTGATCTCCCGGAACACTTCCTTCGTGTTGGAGGTGCAGAAGTAGAGCTTCCCACCGTCCTCCGTCATAAACTGAAAGGGCCGCCCATTCGGCATTCCGTCTTCTTTCACTGTCGCAAGACAGCCCAGAGGACTCGCGTTCAGGAAATCGATCAGTTCTTTCATGGTAACCTCCATGGTTTTGATATTGTTCTATATAGAACAAGTAATGCAAAAAAATTATCTCAGGTTATTCTGAATTCTCGCGAGCAATCCTGTAAGTTCAGCCTTCTCGTCTTCCCTGAAGTCCCGGTATGTCTTCTCCAAAAGCGTGTCCGACACGCAGGTGAAGACCTCCTGAAAGGCCCTGCCTTTTTCCGTGAGGAAGACCCTGGTAGTCCGCTTGTCGACTCTGTCGGGTTCCTTGCGGATATAGCCGAGGGAAAGGAGCTTGTCCGTGAGGACCGTCACGGTGTTCTTCTTCTTCCCGATGCGCGCGGAGATATCCTTCATCGACATGCCGTCCCCGAAGTAAAGGGCAAACAGGATATCTCCGTGAGAAGGGGCGATGTCGGTGACACCGCGCTTCTTAAGCTCCCCCGTGATCAACTCATGGGCGAGGCCCCTTATGGATGATATCACCGCGATAATCTTGCCTGTACTCATAGGCTCATTATAGTTCCATATAGAACTAATGTCAAGGAGTATTTGTTCGTCCCGAGGGGGCCCGTGACGTCCCTGTTCCCTGCTCATCTTTTCACGGCTCCTCAGGGTCTCCCGCGTGTCGGCAATGTCAAGACTTATGTGTCAGCGAGAAAATGGGGGACGTCCCCTTCGATCTGTTCTCATACATGAAGATGGCATAGAGAATCCTGTCCATGCTCGTTTTATCACTGAACACCCCCATAGGTCTCGTCCTCCTCTTCACCTCTTTGAATCTCCTTTCTATGAGGTTGGTAGTGCGTATGCTCTTCCGGAAGGCAAGGTCCTTAAACATGAAACAGGTAAAGAGATCATCAATATCGGCAAAGAGGCACGTCACCGCATCAGGGTACGTGTCTTTCCATTTCTCTTTCCATAGCCCCGCATATTTCCTCGCCTCACGGATATGGGCGGCATTATAGATATCTCGTAGTCCTTCCCTTACCGCGTCCTGATCCTTCCTCTTTACCTTATCGGTGATGTTACGTATCTTATGAGCCCAGCAGCGCTGGATGGGGATGGAGGTATAATAATGACGGAGAACGGAAAGGAGTCCCTTTCCCCCGTCTACCGAGACTACCTCCACATTCTTCCCGGTGAGCCCTCTTGCAGAGAGATCACGAAGGAAGACATCCCATTCTGCGCTGCTCTCGGAGGAGGCAAGGCGGAAGTCGATGACCTCTTTCCTGCCGTCCTCGCGTATGCCCAGGACTACGAGGACAGGTCTCTTTGCGGCCCCCATGCCGGTCTTCCTGGAGAGGACCACCCCATCCAAGATGAGCGCCTTGTAGATATTGGAGAGATGTCTCCTGTGGAATGCGGCCACATCCGCGTCGAGTGTCTTTACCACCCTGCTCACCGTACCGGGGCTCACCTTCTCCCCGAGAATGGTAAGGAGCGTTGCTCCTACCTTCCTGGTGGAGAGACCCAACAAGAAGCAGGAGAGGATGAGCCGGTCTACTTCCTTGCTTCTCCTCGCATAGGCTTCAATCACGTGAATCGGGTTATAGGTCCGCGTCCGGGGTATAGAGAGGGCTATATCTCCTATCTCGGTCAGCACGTGCCTGGGGTAACTTCCGTTCCTTCTGTCTGCTCCTTCGGGTACACGACCAAGATAATCGCTTATGGACTCCTTCATACGGTCCCGGAGGAAATTCCCTATGGCGTTGCGTCCGACCTCCCGGTAGTCATCGGTCCACCGCTCTTCTGAAAAACCATCCATTTCCTTTACCATTTTCATTGCCTGTGATAGATTGTTTACCATTACATGCTGATTCATTCGGGGTACCTCCTCCTTGTCTATGTGCTTGGCGGTGCAAACGGCAAAGATCGAATGGTACCCCATCTTCTTTCTTGACACAAGAGATTGTACATTGCCCGCGTGTCGAACCAATTGACATGAGCTATTTTGAAATGATACGTTGTACCAGGAAAATTTATGAAAATAGCGATTTCAGGAAAAGGTGGAGTGGGAAAGACGACCCTTGCGGGGGTTATGGCGAGATGCCTCGCGGATAAAGGGCACAAGATACTGGCGGTGGACGCCGATCCGGACTCGAACCTCGCGAGCGCGATAGGCATAGACGAGGACAAACTGGGGGAGATCAAGCCTCTTGCACAGATGACGGAGTTCATCGAAGAGCGGACAGCCTCCAAGAGGGGGGAGTTGGGCTCCTTCTTCAGGCTCAACCCCAAGGTTGACGATATTCCCGAGAAGTTTTCCGTGGAGAAGGACGGGATCAAGCTCGTGGTCCTCGGCAATATTCCCGAAGGCGGAGGTGGTTGTTTCTGCGCGGAAAACGTGCTCTTGAAGAGCCTCCTTTCCCACGTGCTCATAGAGCGGGACGAGTACGTCATTGTGGACATGGAAGCGGGCCTCGAACACCTGGGAAGGGGGAGCACGGCATACATCGACGCCCTCATCGTGGTGGTGGAACCCGGCCAGAGAAGTTTCCGGACCGCCCGGCAGGTTGAAAAGCTCGCTTCGGACCTGGGCATCCCCCATGTCTACCTTGCGGGGAACAAGATTGCCGATGAAAAGGATACGGCCCTCATGAAGGACCACCTGACAGGCATCCCCTTTCTCGGTTTCATGAGTTACAACGACAAGATCATGGAGGCGGACAGGCTCAATTTGTCGCCTTACGACATAGACACAAAGATCAGGGCCGAGGTGGAAACGATCATCGATGCCCTGGAAAAAGACATAAAATGAGGAAAGCCTTCGTCCTCCTCAGCCTGACCGCGACGGGCATATTCTTGTCCTGCCTTGCCATCGTCTTCTCCTTTTTCGAGAAAGACAAACGCCTCGTGCACCTCATGTCAAAATGGTGGTCCCTGTGTCACCTGAAGGTAACGGGCATAAAGGTTTCCCTCCATGGTGCCGAACACCTGCCGGAACCGCCTTTCATACTCATGTGCAACCACCAGAGCGCCCTCGATATCTTCACCCTCATTGCCGGTCTTCCTCTGGTCTTCAAATGGCTCGCAAAGCGGGAACTCTTCCGCATCCCCTTTCTCGGGTGGGCCATGACAAGGGCCGACTATGTAAGTATCGACAGGGAAAACCCCAGGGAAGCCCTGAAAGCCATAGATGAAGCGGGGCGCAAGATCAGGGAGGGGATGATCATCGTCATATTTCCTGAAGGCACGAGGAGCGAAGACGGGAACCTTCTCCCCTTCAAACAGGGCGTCTTCAATCTGGCCCAGAGGGCAAAGGTCCCCATAGTGCCCATAGGCATATGCGGAACCAGCCGCCTTCAGCCGAAAGGCAGTTTTATTCCGCAACAAAAAGGGATAGTATATATAAATATCGGTGAGCCTGTGGAGGTCTCAGGGAAAGGCAGCGCAGAGAAAGCCAGAATCATGCATGAGGTGAGAGGCCGCATTGAAGGGTTGATGGCATGTCAGGAGACCTGAAAAGAGAGGTTTTGGGCATAAGTCTGGCCGGTGTCTTCCTGTTCCTCCTGGTGAGCCTTCTTTCCTACCATCCCTTCGACCCGTCCTTCAATACCGTTACCGAGACCGCGGCAAAGAACCTCTGCGGCAAGGTAGGTTCCTACATAGCCGATATTCTTGTGCAGATATTCGGCATGGTGAGTTATCTCTTCCCTGCTTTCGCCCTCCTTTTCTCCGTCTTCTACCTGAGAAAGAAGGAGCCCCCTCATCCGCTCATCCTCTCTGCGGGACTTGTCCTTCTCTTCCTATCCCTCTCCGCGCTCCTCCAGGTCATGATAGGGAAGATACGGCTCTCCGGCATCGACATGCCTTTTTCCGGGTTCCTCGGTTCCCTCCTCGAACGGACCTTCATGGCCCTCTTCGGCATTTTCGGGGGCGTTCTCATATCTCTCATCCTCCTTCTCATCTCCTTCTTCCTCATCGTCCAGGCGCCTATCCTCTCGATCATAGAGAAGAACATGGCCCGGCGGAAACCTCTCGAACGGAGAAAGGAGATCAAGGTCACCGAGGAAAAGAAGGTGGAGCAGCCGAAGGCGGTGGAGAAGAAGCCCGTCCAGGAATCCTTCGAATTTTTTGACCAGGTGGGTCCTTACAAACTGCCCGCCATCGCCCTTCTCGATCCTGTGGAGAGAAAAGAGGTGAAAGTAGACAAAGAGAGCATCCAGTACAATGCTCAGACATTGGAAAAGAAACTGAAGGACTACGGGATCGATGGAAAGGTATGCGAGGTGCGGCCCGGCCCCGTGATCACCATGTATGAGTTCGAGCCCGCCGCGGGTATAAAGGTGAGCAGGATATCGAACCTTGCCGACGACCTCGCCATGGCGCTCTCCGCCGTATCCATCAGGATCATCGCGCCCATTCCCGGGAAGGCGGTAGTGGGGATAGAAATCCCGAACAAGAGCCGGCAGACCGTCTATTTCAGGGAGATCATAGAATCGGAGACCTTCGCGGCTTCCCATTCATATCTCACCCTCACCGTAGGCAAGACTATCGCAGGCGACCCTTATGTGGCGGACCTCGCGAAGATGCCCCACCTCCTCGTTGCCGGAGCCACCGGCTCGGGAAAGAGTGTCGCCTTGAACAGCATGATATGCAGCATACTCTTCAAAGCGACCCCCATGAACGTGAAGTTTCTGATGATCGACCTCAAGATGCTCGAGCTTTCCTTTTATGACGACATCCCCCACCTCCTCCTCCCCGTGGTTACGAATGCCAAGAATGCGAAGACATCCCTCAAATGGATGACGGAAGAGATGGAACGGCGCTACGCCATGATGGCGGAAAAAGGGGTAAGGAGCATAGAAAAATACAACCAGAAGATGGCGAAAACCGAGGGAGGGGAGACTATACCCTACATCGTGGTGGTCATAGACGAACTTGCCGACCTCATGATGGTATCCCCGAAAGAGGTGGAGGAGTATATTGCGCGTCTTGCCCAGATGGCGCGGGCCTCCGGCATACACCTTATCCTCGCTACCCAGCGCCCTTCCGTGGATGTGCTCACGGGTATCATAAAGGCAAATTTTCCCGCCAGGGTGGCGTGCAAGGTGTTCTCCAAGGTGGATTCCAGGACCATCCTCGACACGAACGGGGCGGAAAGCCTGCTCGGATACGGGGACATGCTTTTCCTGAGCCCCGGCGTGGGAAGGCTCCAGAGGCTGCACGGCCCCTTCGTATCGGAAGCCGAGATAAAGAGGATCGTGGAGTTCCTTAAGGCGCAGGGAACCCCCTCGTACCAGAGCGAGATACTGGAGGAGAAAGACGAAGAGGAGACCGAGGAAGAAGTAAACGACGAGAAATACAGAGAGGCCGTGGAATTTGTCATGGACAAAGGAGAAGCCTCCATCAGCATGGTCCAGCGCCGCTTCAGAATAGGCTACAACCGCGCCGCCAGGATCATAGAACGGATGGAACGTGAGGATATAGTAGGACCTTCGGATGGGGTAAAGCCCAGGGAGGTGCTGAAACGAAGGTAGGAGTTCTACCCAGCTTGCACGGCAAGCGAGAAGGGGAGGCTCCACGGGCTTATGCTCGTGGAGGGGGCGACGCAAGCCCCTTTTACTGCAACGGATGGAGAGAGAAGATATAGTGGGGCCTTCCGATGGGGTAAAGCCGCGGGAAGTGTTAAAACGAAGGTAGACGCTCTACCCCCAAATTGCAACAGAGGTAGGAGCTTTTTTGAACAAACATGGTGACGCGAATCAAATTTGAATGCAACGGATGGAAAGAGAGGATATAGTAGGACCTTCCGATGGCGTAAAGCCGCGGAAAGTGTTAAAACAAAGGTACGAGTTTCAAAACAAACATAGTGAGATGGATCCGAATTTAGCTTGCACCGCAAGCGAGAAGGGGAGGCTCCATGGGCTTATGCTCGTGGAGGGGGCGACGCAAGCCCCTTAAACTGCAACAAAGGTAAGAGTTTCAAAACAAACATGGTGACACGAATCTAAATTTAGCTTGCACCGCAAGCGAGAAGGGGAGGCTCCGACAGCTTTGCTGCCGGAGGGGGCGACGCAAGCCCCTTTGAATGGATGAAAGAAAAACCTGTGACAAAGTATTTTTCCGTGGCATTGGCAGTGCTTTTCGCCCTTGTCGCCGGGCTTATGCCGGTGGGGCCGACCCATGCCCAGACGGAACGGACGCCCGCGACAACGCGTCCCGACGGCGCGTCTCCCTTCGAAGGGATCAAGAAGACCTATTCCGAAATCGTTACCCTGGATGCGAAGTTTCACCAGAAGATTGTCATTGCAAGCCTGAAGAAGGAAAGGGAATCGGACGGGGAATTCTTTTACAAGAGGCACAAGGGGTTTCTCTGGAAATACAAGACACCCAAGGTCAAATACTTCCTTTACGACGGCAAGTACATCTGGCAGGGTGACGAGGAAAAGCCTTTCGTCATCAAAGAGAGGATCCGGAAAGAGAAGACCGGGGGCACATTCCTCGACCTCATAGAAGACATAGCCAAGATGGATGAAATCTTCACGCTGAGGCAGCAGAGCCGCTCCGGCGACTTCGAGGTCCTCGACCTCGTGCCGAAGAAAGAGGGGACGGTTACCTCGGCGAAGATCTGGATAGACAAACAGAACAGGGTGAAAAAGATAGAGATCCACGAGTTCACGGGCAATACGAACGCCATAGAATTTTCGTCCATAAAGATAAACCAGTCCATGGACGACGGGAAATTCACCTTTAGGCCGGATAAGGAGAAGGAGGTCGTTGAGAGATAACACGATGGAGGGAAATTCACTCTTTCACGGGGGTATCCATGGCGCTCCATAAGGACGAAGCCATTGTCCTTTCCAAACGGGCCTATGGGGAATCGGACCGGATCATACGGCTTTTTACCCTCACGTCGGGCAAAATATCCGCCATTGCGAAAGGAGCGAGCAAGAGCCGGAAACGGTTCAGCAACACCCTGGAACCTTTCAACCACATCAGGGTCGAGTATTTCGACAAACACGAAAAGGGTATGGTCAGGGTGGAGAACGCCGATATCGTGGAGACCAACAGCGGAATTGAAGCAAGTCTCAGGAGGGCGTCCACCGCGAGTTTCTTCACTGAATTTACGGACAGGCTCACAAAGGAGCGGGAGACCAACACCTCCCTCTTTTACACGCTGAAAGAAGTCCTGCGAGGGACAAAGGAGCGGGAATTCCCTTACGCCGATATCCTCTACTACGAGCTTAAGATGCTTGAAATCCTGGGGTACATGCCGAACTTCGGGGCCTGTGTCTATTGTGGGAAGGGCCTGCCCGACCACGTGAAACTATATTTTTCGAATGCAAGAGGCGGCATCCTTTGCCCCGCCTGCGTCAGGTCTCTGCCCCACAGAACCTATTCGGAGGGCACCATACCGAAGCTCGTCTCCGTGGGCAACGATCGCCATGGACCGTCCTGGGAGGTGCGTGACGGCGAGGGACTTCAGGAATCCGCTGCACCCGACGGCTTGAAGAGGTTCGAGAGAGAGGCGAGGGAGATTATGGAAGGCTTCATCTCATTCCACCTCGATGTCGAGTTCAAGTCATACAAGATATTGAAAAGCCTTATCTAGCCGCGCGCCGGACTTACACTCCTCCTTGAAAAAACAGACCTTTTCCATCTATTGCGCCTGTACCGCGACATGATTACTGTTGTTACAGGAGGTGACAATGAAAAAGGTTCTGATAATAATATTTCTCGCGTTTGCGGCGGTTTTCGTTCATATGGCTGTCCAGGCGGACGACATACCCCGGATGACGAAAGAGCAACTAAGGGCGAGACTCGGCAGCCCGGACCTGGTAATCATCGATGTCCGGGTGCCTAACTCCTGGAAAAACAGCAACGACAAGATCAAGGGGGCCATTCGGGAGAACCCCATGGACGTACTTTCCTGGATCAAGAAGTATCCCGACAAGAACAAGACCTATGTCTTTTACTGCAGCTGAGTGAAGGAAGCGACCAGTGCCAGTGTGGCACAGGATTTCATGATAGAGGGATACAAAAAGGTCTACGCCCTTTTGGGTGGATGGGATGAGTGGGTGCAGGCGGGTTATGCAGTGGAAGGGGCTCACGTCGCCCCCTCTACCGGCAAAAGCCGGTAGAGCCTCCCCCTCTCGCACGCCTTGCGTGCTGGGTGACGCTTGGACCTATGGGCTTGACCGGGTGCTTGGCGGGTAGAGCCTCCCCCTCTCGCACGTCTTGCTGGCGGGTGACACTTGGACCCATGGGCTTGTTCCCGATGGGACGGGTTGCCTCCCCCTCTCGCACGCCTTGCGTGCTGGGTGACAGTCGGACCCATGGGCTTGACCGGGCGCTTGGTGGGTTGAGCCTCCTCTTGCACGCCTTGCGTGTCGGGGGAGTGTAGCCTCTGCGCGGGCCGGGATATATCAGGCGGCGGACCGGAATCGGATTACACTCGCTTGATCAACGAGTGGTTTGTGTTATTTACAGATGTCATACGCCGTGGTGCACGTTAAAATTTGGGAAGCCCGTATGGGTTTTCCAGGGAATTGTTGGAAAGATTGTTATTGTTTTCAACAATTCCGACATTTCAATGGGCGAATCGGTTGGAATGGTGTGTGCGGTTATACGGTCGTCCCTCCTCCGGCGACGCTTGGGGGTCCGGTCTTCCCTTGTCGCTCCATGCGTGATCCGGGCACTTGGACAACAAATGCGACAGATATCTTGATAACCGGAAGATTGAACGGTATGCTGTACGTGAGACGTGCTGATACGGCATGTGAGGCGGCGTTGTTTCGGTGCGGGAAGCGCCTGCGGACGGCGCTTGAGGAAGAGATAGGGAGATATTGAGTTCGTCGTCGGCGGGTCCGCTGAGTCTGCATGGACGAGGCCCAGGGACGTTGATAGAGAAGGGTGGCTACAGGGTGGGAAACAGTTCGGAAGCAACTAAAGTCTTCGAATGGAAAGGTGACGTGGAGCAATGGCAGACAACAACGTGATAGAGCTGAACAGAGGGAAGCAAGACCGGTCGGCGCCGTTGGAAGAGGTGCTGACGCGCATGTATAATGACAAGAAACTCAACAATATATTGCATGAGCTCACCATGGCGGCAGATAAGATACTCCAGTCCTATGGCTACCAATATAAAGGGGAAGGGGACAGAGACTTTGTAAAGGATAATACCCACAAGGTATTCCTGCAGTTGACAAGCCAGAATGTAAAGGTGAAGGAAAGTCCGGGACAAAAATGAACACGCAGTTAAAGAGGCTCGCGTGGCCCACCGGCAGGAGCCGTAGGCGCACTCAGGTGTCCGGCAGGATGGATCTCTCCCTGCGCGGACTTACGGGACTGATGTGGCGAGCTTCAGGTATTCCCACATATGTTCCCCGTAGTATTTGCCGCTTTCATCCTTGTACCCCTGTTTGAACCCGCGGGAGAAATCCACCCTTCCCCGGTTGTATGCGATGGCCACGTAGACCATCTCCTGGTCGGTGAGGGACGTCTTATCCCGGCCGTAGGTGCGCCGCAAGGCGGCTTTCAGTTCCGTGATACAGACGGCGAGGCAATCTTCGAAGTTGTACCACCTTCTTTCGAGGAAATAATCCGGGTTTGTCCTGAAGAACTGGATATCGTACTGGAAGATTCCGAAACCATGACAGAACTTGTCCTTGTTGGCCTTTGCGACTTCGAAGTACCGGGAGGAATATTCCCCGAGGGATTCGAGGGCCCCCCGGGCCACGGCAAACATCTCACCGCCCCTGGGGACGCTCAAAAGGTCGGCCTTGTTCTTGGGGAAAACTGAACGCTTTGGCGAATCCAGCGTATCTCCCACACAGAGCTTCAAGACTTCCCCCGCAGGGAGTCTCCGGTACAGGTCTCCCCATATGTAGTAGGTTTCCTGCATGGCCACGGCAGTGAGGAGGTTTGAGCTGAATGGGGTCCCCCCGAGGGCCGTCGTGATCCTGTCCCCGAACTCGCCTTTAAACCAGGTAACGGCTTCCGTCATTTTCGGCATGATGTCGCCTCCGCGTTTAATCCATACCCGCGACGGGTATGGTCCGATGCCACAGATTATACTGCGTTATCCATGGTTGGGAAAGGAAATAAGGGGCCATCATTCCCGCAAGGGGGGCTGTTTCTTCCTTTTCTCCTCGTACATAAGGATATCCGCCCTGGAGATAAGCTCGTCGAGGGACGTGGGGGCATAAGGGTCGAAATGGGCAAACCCCACGCTCAGGGAAAGCCGGTACCTGGCCGTTCCGGTACTGTTGCGGGCGTCGAGGCAATGATCCAGGCGCGCCAGAGCCTCTCTGTCTCCGTCGGCGCCGCTTATGGCGAGAATTGCGAATTCATCTCCTCCCACACGGCCGATAACGTCCGATTTCCTGAAGGTCTCCCGGAGAACGTCCGCAACTCCCACAAGGGCCGTATCGCCTTCCCGGTGGCCCAGGGTATCGTTGATCCACTTCATGCCGTCAAGGTCGATAAAGAAGAGGACCATAGTCTCCTTCGCCCTTTCCGAGCGGTTCAGTTGCTGTTGAGAGAGCGTGAGGAACCCCCTCCGGTTGAACAGGCCCGTAAGCTCGTCCACGACCGACATTGTCCGGAGCTTCTCCTCCATCTGCTTGCGCTGGGTGATGTCGCGGACCATGACCTGTATGAACGGTTCGCTGCCCAGTTCCACCGCGTTGAGGCTCACTTCGGCATCGAAGAAGGTCCCGTCATACCGCCGATGTTTCCACTCGAAAAACTGCGGGTTGCCTGTAAGGACTGCCCGGAACCTTCCGTGGACGCTCTTCTTCGAACCGGTGCCATCGGAATGGAAAGGCGGAAAGAACCTGTGCGAGGTCTCTCCGATAAGCTGATCCCGGGTGCATCCATGCACCTCGAGGGCCTTTGGGTTGCAGTCGACGATGACGTCTCCTTTCAGAAGGATTATGGCGTCGTTGGAGCTTTCAAAGAGGGTCCTGTATCTCTTTTCACCCTCCTTGAGTTTCTCTTCGGCCTGTTTCCGCTCGGTGAGGTCTATCACGATCGACCTCAGGCCGGCGAGCCTCTTCTCGCGCAGAATGGGTTTCATGGTGACGAGTCCGGGCATCCTGGTGCCGTCTTTTCTGAGGAAGGTGTATTCGACGCCGCCCGTTCTTTCTCCATGGAGCCGCTCTTGTATGTCCTCCTCCGCCCGGCCGCGGTCTTCCGGGGCGATAGTCTGAAAGATGTTAAGCCCCCGGTCAAGGTCGTCTTTCGTGTAGCCGAACCGCTTGAGGCCCATGACATTGACGAATGTGAAGTTGCCCTCTTCGTCGGTTTCCGCCACCGTCTCCGGCAACTGGTCCACGAGTTCCCTGAACCTTTTCTCACTTTCCTTCAGCGCGTCCTCCGCTTCCTTGCGCCGTGTAATATCCTCGATGGTGCCTTCGTAGTACGCAGTCTCGCCGTCCGGACCCTTGACTGCCCGGGCGCTCATGGAAATCCAGGCGGTGGTGCCGTCTTTTCTGTAACTTCGCACCTCGAACCTCTTTACGACAGCCTCCCTGTCGAGGAGGCCCTTGAGAGCGTTATGGTCTTCGGGGTTTACATAGAACAGCGAGGTGATATCAGTGACGGCGTGTATCATTTTCCGGGGGGAATCGTACCCGAATATGGCTGCAAGGACGGGGTTTGCGCTTATCAGGCGCCCATCGGGGGTTATCTGGAAGATGCCCTCCACCGCGTTCTCGAAGATGCCGCGATACTTGTCTTCCGCCCGGCGCAGGGTCTCCTCCGCATTCCTCCGCTCGGTGATGTCCCGTATCCCTTGTATGATCCCCGCAAATTCACCTTTGTCGTCGAAAAGAGGAGAGGCGGTGACCCACATGTGGGCCCCACTTCCATTATAGAGGGCGGGGGTGAACACCTCGGCATAAAGGGTATTGCCTTGTCGCTTCACGTAATCGTACCGCGCCTCGAGTTCAGCCGATTCCTTCGTGATGAGGTCCATAATGAGGGGGCCCGGTCTTCCATAGAAGGGGGTGGCCGCTTCGTAATGGTCCCTTGTGAGGATATCCCTTTTCGCAAGCCTTGTTATCTCTTCCATGGCGCGGTTCCACGCCACGATCCTGTATTTCTTGTCCACCACCACAGTCGCATCGGGGAGAAATTCGATTATATCCTTAAGGCGCCTATTTGCCCTTTCCAGCTTCTTTTCGACCAGTTTCCGCCCGGTGATGTCCTGAAGGGTTACCAGTACCGATGGACCTTCCCCTATGCTGAACCGGACCGTGGAAAGGAGGGCTACCGCCTCCCTCGCCTTTCCTCCGACGGTGTGGAGGAGGGTGACTTCCACCTGACGACAGGGGCGGCCGGTTTCCATGGTCTCCATAATGGAGTTGCGTACCGGACATTTCAGGCAAGAGGGAGCGAAACCGCAGCCCAGCGGATCATCCAGGGTATAAGGGCAGCCCAGCGCCTCTCCCGCCCGCCGGCCTATCAGGTCTGCGGCGGAGGAGTTGAGAAAGGACTCGGCATATTTGTTGACCTTGTAAACACGTCGCTGTCCGTCCACGAGAAGCATGATCACGGGGGCGTTGTCGTATATGGCGGCCAGCTCCTCTTCCCTCGTGCGGACCGCTTCCCGGGCACGTTTCCGCTCCGTGATGTCCCGCACGATTGCCTGGAGAAACATCTCTCCATCCAGTTCCAGGGCATTGAGGCTCACTTCGGCGTCGAAGGGGCTGCCGTCGAAGCGGCAGTGCTTCCATTCGAAGAATTGCGGGTCACCCGCAAGGGCCGCGTTCATTTTATCGCGAGCCTTTTCCTCTGAGTAGCGGCCGTCGGGCTGGAAGGTCGGGGAGAACCGGTGCGGAGGTTGCCCGATAATATGATCCCTCGTGCACTGGAACTCCTCGAGCGCCCTGGAGTTGCAATCGACAAACACGCCTCCCTTCGCTACGAATATGGCTGAGTTGGCGTTCTCGAAGAGGGTTTTGAATTTTGTCTCACTCCTCCTGACCGCCTCCTCCGCCTCTTTCCGGCGCGTAATATCTTCGACAGTGCCTTCGTAGTATGCGACTTCACCATCGTTGCCCCTCACCGCCCTGCCGTTCATGGACACCCACCGTATGCTCCTGTCCCTGCGGTAGATCCGGGCCTCGAAAGCCGATATCCAGCCCTGTTCTTCATAGAGTTTTTTGAGCCGGCCCCTATCCGCGGGGTCTACATACATGTCCTTTTGCACGTCGGAAACCATCGTGATCATGTCTTCAGGGGTGTCGAAACCGCACATTTTCGCAAGGGCGGGGTTGGCGCCGAGGATTCGTCCCTTCGGTGTGGTCTGGAATATGCCCTCCACGGCATTTTCAAAGATGTCCCGGTACTTGAGCTCGCTGTCCCGGAGTTTCTGTTCCGCCACCTTACGCGCCGTAATATCCCGGGCCGCGGCGAATACGCCGATGACGGCGCCCGACTCGTCCCTGTACACGGAAGCATTGTAGCAGACCGGCGTTACATGCCCGTCCCTGTGCCTGATCTCAAGCTCGTAGTCCCGTACCACCCCTTCGTCAAATACCTGTTGATACCCTGCTTCCGCCTTCCCGGGCTCCGTGAAGTAATTCGAAAAGTCAGTGCCTACGAGCTCATCGCGCGAGTACCCGGTGACCGATTCCGTTGCGGTGTTCACATCGGTGATCCTGCCGTCGGGTCCGATGGTGACCAGAGGATCGAGGCTCACCTCGATGAGACTCCTGTTGTAGGAGCTTCTTTTGCCGGAGGCGCTTTCGGCTGCCTTACGCGCCGTAATATCCCTCGCAATGGCCGACGCGCCCGTGATCCTGCCGTGGTCGTCTCTTATGGGGGACAGGGTCAGGGACACGGATATTTTCGCTCCCTTCTTCGTGAGGCGCTCGGTTTCATGGTGTTCGACCCTGATGCCCTGTTTGAGGTCTCTCATGAACCGGTCATATTCGGATTGTCTGTCAGGGGGTATAATCATGGCCACCGATCTGCCGACAGCCTCTTCCGCCGTGAACCCGTACAAGTTCTCGGCCCCGGTGTTCCAGCTCGTAATGGTGCCGTTCAAGTCCTTGCTTATGATGGCATCATCCGATGATTCGACGATGGCGGCCAAGCGGATGCGTGTTTTTTGAGACCCTTCGTGACGCGAGCGGTCGCATTTTGAACCCGGTTTTTCGTGAAGCATGACGCCTCCCATCGAGAACCGTAGGTATCGGCAATGGCCGGATAGGGTTATTCTACCCCTGAATCGAAGTCTTGTCAAACTGCAAGGAGGTCCTGGGTGAACTCCCCTGAAACGAGGAGTTCCCGGTCTTCAGAATGTCCTGTCCCCGCCCTTTTCGATCCAGTCAGGGAACCACCGGTAGTACTCGGGCGGGTGGGCCCTGTCCAGGCCTTCGTAGGTAGCCTTTGCCAGTTGTATCCCTTTTGTCGCCCTCATGAGTTTTACGAGGCCCTTTTCTTCCAGGGAGACGAGGAGCCTGTCGAGGGTCCCGTCGTCGACATCGAGCACCTCCTTCAGGTCGTCCCGGCTCATATAGAGCCCCGGATTTATCCGGTAATCCTCGGCGAGGGCGTTGAGGAGCTTCCCTTCATCCACTTCCGTCTCTTTCACGGCCCTTCCGGCAACAGGGACCGGCACGCCGAGGGTGGGATGGATGATCCGGCGCTGCATCGTGAAGTCCTTCGCCATTGTGCGCATTCCCGTGCGGAAGATTACGAGCCGGCAAGCCTCCATGGTGCCGCCGCCCATGTTCTCCACCTTGGATTGGCCCATGATCTCCGCCAGGGGGTAGAAGGGGGTCACCGCGTCGCCGCCTATGGCCTGTATGGCGTCAAGGCTCGCCTGGACGGCGGCTTCACAGCAGAATACCTTGGATACGTTCGATTCTACCGTGATATCCCGTCCCAGGTCCCAGAGATGGGCGGTATTGTAGGTGGCGAGACGGGCCATCTCTTTCTTTATAATGAGGTTGGCTATCTTGAACTGGTTTTCCGGGATATCGACGGTGGGGCGGCCGAACTGGACCCTTCTTTGGACATGGGATGCCACGTTCCTGAGAAGCTCCCCGATCCATCCTGAGACCATGGCGCATATGAGGGTCCGCTCGAAGTTGAGTCCCACGGTCATGACCCGCCAGCCTTCCCCCTCTTCGCCGACCCGGTTGGCGGCGCTGACCGGGACATTGTGGAAATCGAGGACGCCGTTCTGAATGTTCATGAAGCCCATCACTTCGTTGATCTTTTCCACTGTAAAACCCGGCGCGCCCTTTTCCACCACGAATGCGGTGAGGTGACGGTAGTTCCCGACATCGTCCGGGTTGCTGCTCGTCCGCGCGTAGACCATGTACCTTCCCGCGACACCCGCGGACACGATGAAGCGTTTCTTCCCGTTCAGCACGTAGGTATCGCCCTCGCGTCTCGCGGAGGTTTCGATGCCTGCGGCATCGGTGCCGGCAAAGGGCTCGGTAATCACGATGGCCCCTATTTCGCCCTTTGCAATGCGGGGGAGGAAGCGCCGTTTCTGCTCCTCTGTCCCGTATTCCATGAGTTGTCTCAGTCCTCCGAGCATATTCCCCACGAAGACCCTGCTCACCCCCGGCATCCGGCCCATCGCTTCCGCCGCAATGCAGGCCCCTGTGGCGCCCAGTCCGAGGCCCCCGTATTCTTTCGGGATTGCCGCACCCGTAAACCCCCCGGCGCCGATATCACGGAAGATGTCCCAGGGGAATTGCCTCGTCCAGCGGGTCTCGGCGTCCCGGGGCATCAGCTCTTTCACGAATCCTTCCACTTTTCCCGCAAACCCGATCTGTTCCTCCGTCCACCACGAAAAGTGTTCCATAGCCCTGCCTCCTTGAGCGATATGTCGGAACCTGCGTATCTCAATTATTGCATGCCGGGCGCTGTTTCGGTGAATGAAACGTCGCGCGGGGCCAGGTGTCATGGCCTTCCCAAGACGCGATAATCACTGAGACAGTATAGCAGAACGGTAGTCATGTGAGAAGTCTATCTCCGGCTTAAGAAATATACAGAAGGGACGATAAAGCAAATGTACGGCAGGGACACCCTGGATTCCCGTGCAATTCCGCCAAAAGGGGGAGCACATAATGAGTCGTTTTGTAGACCTCAAAATCAGCGCACGGCTGGGAATAGGTTTGGGACTGATCATAGCCTTTATGGTGGTCCTCACCGCTACCGGCATCTGGAGCCTCGGCACGATAAACGGAAAACTGGAGCAGATTATCAAGGTGAACAACGCAAAGATTGAACTGGCTCACACCATTCAGAATGGAGTGGGCGCCCTGGATAAATCGATCCTTACCATGGTGCTTGCCAACGATGAGGCGGTGACCAAGACGGAGAAAAAAAAGATAGACGATGCGCGACAGACGTACAAGGCCGCCATGGAACGACTTGAGGCCCTTGAGACAACCGAGAAAGGCAAGGAGCTTATCGAGGCCCTGAAACAGAACGTCGGCATTGCGCGGGGCGCCAACGACAAGGTGGTAGAACTCGCCCAGGCAGGATCCAGCCAGAGCGCAAATACACTCCTCGTGGCGAGCATGCAGATATCGGACATGCTCGCCGGGGCATGCGGCGAGATGGTTAAGTACCAGGTTGAGCGCACCGGAGTGGCGGCAAAGGAGGCTCGGACCACGTTCATCAGGGCGCGTTACGTGCTCCTGATCATAGGGGCGGTGGTCTTTGCTTTTGCCATCTTCCTTGCCTCCTTCCTTGCGAGGAGCATCGCCAAACCATTGAGCGAAGGCGTTTCCGTTGCCCACAGGATCGCGGAGGGAGATCTTACCACCAATATAGAAATCACGTCACGGGATGAGACAGGTCAGCTTCTTGGGGCCATGAAAGAAATGGTGACAAAGCTCCAGAACATTATCGGCGAGGTGAAGAGCGTGGCGGGAAATGTGGCGTCGGCAAGCCAGCAGCTCAACACAAGCTCGGAACTGATGTCCAGGGGGGCGGTCGAGCAGGCGGGCAGGGCCTCCCAGGTGGCAACCGCCTCCGAGGAAATGTCCCAGACCGTGCTCGATATCGCCAAAAACACGTCGAGCATAGAGACTTCGGCCACTGATACAGCCGAACTGGCGAAAAACGGTGAGGACGTGGTCGACAGATCAGTGGAGAAAGTGAAAGCCATTGCCAAGACCATAGGAGAGTCGGCACAGCTCATAAAGTCTCTCGGCGAACGGTCCAACCAGATCGGAGAGATTATCGGCGTCATCAACGACATCGCCGACCAGACGAACCTCCTTGCTCTCAACGCCGCCATCGAAGCAGCGCGAGCGGGCGACGCGGGTCGGGGCTTCGCGGTAGTCGCCGACGAGGTGAAAAAGCTTGCGGAAAGGACCGGAAACTCTACTTCCGAAATAGGGGGCATGATACAGTCCATTCAGGACGAGGTGTACCAGGCGGTAATCTCCATGGATAATATCACCGCTGAGGTGAAGTCAGGCGTTGACCTTTCCAGTCAGGCCGGAGAGGTCCTCCGCGGCATCGTAAGCAGCGTCAACGAACTGCACAGCATGGTGCAGCAGATCGCCTCCGCTACGGAGCAGATGGCGGCCACGTCCGAAGAGATCAACAGGGATATAGAGACCATCGCCTCCGTGTCAAAGGAGACGTCGGGAAGCTCCGAGCATATTGCCATGGCCTCCCAGGAACTGGCGCACCTTTCCGAGAGCCTTGAGAGCGTGGTGGGAGGATTCAGGGTTTAGTCCTACCGCTTAAGACCAGACCACACCTCCATGGGTCTATGGCCCATGGAGGGAATACCAACGGGCCCCTCGGGGCCCGTTCTTAGTGGAGAATCTCCGTTGAAAGCGATGTCCTTCTGTAGAGTTGGGTGAAGTAGTAGGTGGAAAGAAGCAGGATGTAGTAGGTGAGGGTGGACAGAAGGGCAAGCATGAAGAACTGGAGAAAATAGGATTTCGGGATCGGGATTATGAGCCAGCAGACGAAAAGGGCAAGGAGCGTGGCCGAGTACCCGATGAAATAGGGTATGAGGACCTCTTTGATGCCCCTCAGGATCTTCTCGAATTCCAGGGCCTTCCTGAAGTCCATCTGTTCGGAAAAGGTGATGAACGCGAAAGGCAGAAAAAACGAGGAGATAAGTAAAGCCAGATAGGACAGCTTGGTGATGATGTGTCCGAAAAGCGCGGTAAGGCTGCTCAAAGCCGTGAGAAAAAAACCGCACGAGAACATAAAAAATGGTATAGCCCCGTAAAGGATGAATACAAGGAGCATTTTGGCCCCTTCTATCCATATCTCGGACCTTCGCTCCCACGTGGGCAGGCCGATGCTCCCGATCATGAGAAGCCTCGATGCCTTTGAGAGGTATCCGAGAGAGAAAAAATTCAGGACAGGAACGTAGAGCATTAATCCCCCGTATATCCATCGTGTTACGTAACGGCTGTTCAGGCTGAACTGGATAAAAGGGATGACATCCATAATTATTTACCTTTGGCCCCTCCGGCTATGAAATCGAAGAGTGAATCGGGTGTATACCCCGTCATGCCGCCGTCTATGGTGATCGTCTCGCCGTTGATATATGCCGCCCCCTTCGAGGCCAGGAAGAGGATCAATGAAACGTATTCTTCCACGTTCATCATTCTCCCGATAGGCGTCCGGCTGGAGAGGTAGTCCACGAAGACCTCTTTCCTGACGAGACCTTCGTTCATGCCGCCCTTGATGAACCCCGGGGCTACGGTGCACGTGGTCACGCCGAAACGGGCCCACTCATACGCGAGGGTCCTCGCCATCACCATGAGGCCCGACTTGCTCACCGCGTAGGGAAGGAACCCCTTCTCTCCGTAAAGGGCCACCTGGGAAGCGATGTTGATGATCCTGCCGTACTTTGCCTCGATCATCTTCTTCCCGAATATCTGGCTCGCATAGAAGGCGCCCTTCAGGTTCACGTCGATGGCCTTGTCAAAGTCCTGCTTCCTTATCTTTTCCGATGGCGCAAGGGGGTTTACCACGCCCGCGTTATTGATGAGGACATCTACCTTTCCCCATTTCTCCACGGTCTTTGCCGCAACACTCTCCATCTGTTCGTAATCGGTCACATCGGCATGGAAGGCGAGAACCGGTTTTCCCTTGAATTCTTCTTCGAACTTAGCGACCACCTCTCCGGGGATCCCGTTTGCCGCCACGAATGCGCCTTCCGCCAGGAATTCCTTCGCCATGGCCTTGCCGAGGCCCTGGGTTCCTCCCGTAATAAACACTACCTGTCCTTCGAATCTCATAGAGCACCTCCGTATAATGTCTTTATTCGCTCATCAAAAAGGGCCACGAGGGCCTCGTTTTCATTCAGTTCTTTCCCGGTTACCGCTTTCCACACGTCGGACCGCTCCATGCAAAGATAGACGAAAAGCCCCGGGGCCTTGCTCATGAACAGGTCATAGAGCATCCTGTAGACCCTTATCCTTTCTCCCTTGATGTACCGGTATTTGCCGTCTTCGCCCCGTATGAACTCACCGTGGAGGAGGTTCTTTCTCCGGTTTTCGATAAAATGGTCCATCAATTTCGGCGGAAACCTGAGGAGGCCGAGGCTTATCCATATGATCCTGTCCGGATCGAGAATCCGGGTTATGTCTTCTATAAGGTACTCGTAATCCTTTTCGAACCCGTCGTATATGATGACCGGGTCAAGGTGGAGTCCCACGAAGCAGCCCAGTTCCTGGGCCTTTCGTGCGGCCTTCAGTCTCTTGTACAAGGGGCTTGTCCTCTTCTCCTCCCGGTCTATGGACCGTTGAGGCGCAAGGGAAAAGGAGATCACCGTATAAGGGTTCAGATAGGGGGCGAGGTGGTCGATGGAAGCCCACTTCGACTTCAGCTCAAGGAGAGCGCGCTGTTTCTCGCCGAAGAATTCCACCAGGGGCCTGTTCAGCCCATATTTCCTGTCAAGGGCCAGACTGTCTGAAAGCTCACCCGTGCCGAACCGCAGGACATGGCCTTCCTCCCCGTCAATGGCCGAGTCGATCTGGGACAGGATATACGGGGTATCTCCATGCACGCTGATCCCCTCGGTGTTGATATAGTATTTCAGGATGCAGTACGAGCATGAAAGGACGCATCCTTCTATGAGATCGATCGTTTTATACCCGCAGCATATGTGATTTTTCGTGCCCGGACAGTCCCGGACTATATTGCCCTGGGTTTCAACAAAGCTAACCTTTTGTAAGCTCAAACATGCTCCCTAACGATCCGTCTTGCAAGGTGGCGCGAAGTTTGTCCAGAGCATTTTCTACATCCTTGATATCTCTGGCTCTTATGTCTATATCAATATACTCCTTTTCAAAAAAAGGGTCTACCTTAATATCCACGTTCGGCGGGAGCGCGCTTTGGCGCTTTATGGCAAGGAGCTTTTCCTCGAGGGACGAGAGCATGGGGTGGGTCCTGAGTTTGAGCATTTTCCTGAGATCCTCCGCATCCGCGGCGCCCGAAAGGGCGTCGAAGGGGATGGAACCGTGTCTCAGCTCCACAAGGGCCGCCATCCTCAAAACTTCCCTCAGATAGCCTTCCGTGGTATGGACCGCCGAGAGAAGGGCGAGAAGTCTTTCCCTCTCCTCCGCCTCGAAGCGGAGAAAAGCCTCGACGTTCGTCACGGAAAGGTTGCGGGAAAGGGCGAAGGCCTTGAGGGGTTCGCCGGCCCCGGCCAGGGCGAGGAAGGTCTTCAGCACCTTCTCGTGGGGCTTGAGGCCGAGGAGCGTCATGACCTCGAATATGTCGGCCTTCCCGAAGTCGAGGGACGCCATCCGTTGGAGGGCCAGGGCCTTTTCCACTGTGTTGAAGCCCCTCGCGAGGTTGTCATGGATCGCCTGGAGTTGGGCTTCTTTTTCGTCAAGACGGTCGATCACCAGGGCGGGCACCGACGGCAGGCCGAGGCTGAGGGCACATGCGACCCTCCGGAAGCCCGTGACGACGGACATGACAGGACCGTCGAGGAGACAGACGGGCTGCAGAATGCCCACCTTCGCGATGGAGGACAAAAGGAGCGGCGATTCGGCAGGATAAGAGGTCGAAAACCGCCGGTCGTCGAGGTCTATCCGATCGAGGGGTATGGAGGTGAGAGCAACCATCTACCGGGGGATGATGAAGGTGAGGATGTTCTTTCCCAGTTCACCGTCCCGCCTGTATTCGATGTTCTTTATGGCCTTCTTCAATTTCTTGAGCGACGGGACCTTTCCTTCACCGTTGAAGTCCTGGGTCTCGGGGAATGCGTCGGCCACGAGCATGTTGAACTGTTTGCCCGAGTCGATCACGTCGACGATGAGGGCAGGGGCGTCGTGGAACTTGCACTTTATGGTGATCTGCTCGGTCCCCTCGGTACAGGCAAACCGGATGATGTTTTCAAGGACTTCAGTGACGCCAAGGCCGACATCATGGATCTTCTGGTCGGTGAATCCACCTTCCCAGGCTTCGTTTGATAAGAATTCGACCAGGGCCGGGATGGACTCCGTCCGGGCAGGTAAGGTAATCTCGTCCAGTACTTCGCGACCGTCACGTCTTTGCATAGGTAGCTCCTAGATTCTTTGATAAGCGCCGACACGCAGCGCAGAACACTATTCTACATTTACGCGCGTCCGATATCAAGTCGGCCCTCATCGGGAGCATCCTTTCTCTTCTTTTGCGAGTACATCAAATGTGCGTGAGAGGCGAAACAATCCGTCACCGTATCTGCGACAAGGCGTGAGGTCAGGGTATAATCAAAATATCATGCGGAGCCGCCGCACAAGTGGGGGAACCTTACGGTTCAGGTGTGCCTCAGGGAAAGGGGGACATGTTTCCGCAGCAGGTCGGCAAATTGTCCGGGCATAATGGGCTTGCTGAAATAATAACCCTGCATTTCATTACAGGAGATATTGGTCAGGAAACTCATTTGTTCTGCCGTTTCCACGCCTTCGGCGACGACATTGAGACCTAACGTTTTACCCATGCTGATAATCGCCTCGGTGATAGCCTTGTCTCCAGCGTCTTGCGGGATGTTACGGATGAAGGACCGGTCGACTTTGAGCGTATCCACGGGAAAATGTTTGATCTGGGCAAGAGAAGAGTAACCGGTGCCGAAATCATCAATGGCCAGCCGCACGCCCAGGCTTTTGATTTCCGCCAATACAGAGATCATACGGGCAGGATTGTACATCACCATACTTTCGGTGATTTCAAGTTCAAGCAGGTTTGGCGCCATGCCGGAATCATTCAGCGCCGTTTTGATATCATCTATCAGACCGTCATCCATAAGCTGTCGCAACGACAAATTTACCGCCATGCATATGGCGGGAAGGCCCTGCTGCTGCCAGCCAATGTTCTGGGCGCATGCGGTCTTCAGGACCCACCTGCCGATGGGCACTATTAATCCTGTTTCTTCGGCCACCGGAATGAATTGTGTGGGCGTTACCGAACCAAGGTACGGGTTCTGCCAGCGAAGGAGCGCCTCCACGCCGGTGATCGCGTTGGTCTTGAAGTCAACTTGCGCCTGATAATGCAGAGAGAGTTCGTTACGTTCAAGGGCAAAGCGCAGGTGAGTTTCAATCGATAGACGTTCCAACGATTTTGATTGAATATCCTCGGAGTAGAATTGGTAATTGTTCTTGCCTTCCTCCTTGGCAAGATACATGGCCATATCGGCATTTTTCATCAGAGATTGCTCGTCTTCGGCATCCTTGGGGTACATGCAGATGCCGATGCTCGCCGTTATGCGGCATTCTTGTCCCATAAGAGTTATGGGTTTGATGATACTGGTAAGAATCTTGTGAGCCACTGTGGCGACCTGATTTGAATCACTTACCTCCTCGATCAATATAACGAACTCATCTCCTCCCAGACGGCCGACAACATCAACTGCCCGCAACGGTTGTTTCAACCGCGTGGCGACTTCTTGCAGAAGCTGGTCTCCTGCCTTGTGACCCAGGGTATCGTTGATAATTTTGAAGCGATCCAAGTCAAGGAATAACACGGCAAACTGCCGCTTATAACGCCGTGCCGCCTGAATGGCGTGATTCAGCAGTTGGTTGAACATGGAGCGGTTGGGCAGTCCTGTCAGGACGTCGTGTGTGGCGAGGTACTGAATCTCTTCTCCGGCGCGCTTGCGTTCGGTGATGTCGCGGACAATCGCCTGAATAATCGGTTTGCCGTCCAGTTCCATGGCAGTGAGCACCACATCGGCAGGGAAGGCCTCGCCGGTGTCGTTTCTCTTGTGCATCCACTCGAAACGAGTGCTGCCCTTTTCCATCGCCGTTGCGATCATCTCGTTGGCCAGCACCATGGAATCCGTGCCGCACGGCTGTTGCGGCGGTGACAAACCGGCGGGGTGTTTCGCGCAGAACTCCTCCAGGGTCGCGCAGCCGAAGAGCACCAGGGTCGCCTGGTTGCAGTCGAAAAAGCCCTTTTCGTCCAGCAGCATTACCGCGTCGCTGGACGAATCGTAGAGTGTACGGAACTTCGTTTCCGACCGGTGCAGCGCCTCCTCCGTCCGCTTGCGCTCGGTAATGTCCAAGAGCGTTTCAATGACGGCCGATATCTTGTCATGTTTATCGCGTATAGGCGCGGCATCAAACACGATATACCTGGTTTTTCCGCCCAGATCGGGATACCAGCCTTCCGCGTGTATTCCGTCAGGTATGAGCACGGACCTCGTGTAGACGGGGTAAAGGTCGGCCGTCTCATCAAACTCATTGTCAATGATTATGTCCGCGACACAAGGACGGGGATGACTATAGAAGGCTTTCCAGTGATCACTGGTGCCAAGTAAGTCCTCTGATCTTACTCCGGTGAGGTATTCGCATGCCTTATTCCAGTAAATAACTTTATGTTCCGGATTAACGACAAAAGTAGCCACCGCGGAACTTTGAACAATGGATTCCATGAATCTGTCTTTTTCCCTTAATGCCTCCTCTGTCCGCTTGCCTTCGGTGATGTCCTCGATGGCCAGGAGGATGATCCGCTTTGTTTCCGACGCTCCTTGAACCCGGCGGGCGTTCAAAAGCATCATGCGCCTGCCGATGGTCGGAAAATCGTGTTCCACTTCATAGTTATTGATCCTGCCATCATTTGGAAGAATATCTTCAAGCAGCGTCCGGAGACGCGGAGTATCCCATTGCCGGTTTCCGAGGTCATAGATAAGGCTGCCTATAGTCTCGTCCGGCGTGACCTCGAATGAATCATAGAAGCTACGGGTGGCCTTGACAACCTTCAGATCTGAATCCAGCACCAAAAGGGGCTCGCGGATCGTCTCAAGAATGCTCTCAGTGTAGTTGAAAGCTTCCTGAATTTCCCGTTCTTTCCGCGTGTGGCGGGCCTCCGATCCTTCAAGCCCGGCAACGCCTTGTCCATCCGCGCGATATTCTCCCGGTTTGCCCCGGTCTCTCACGTTATGCCTCGCATCATCAGTTTTCCAATAATTTAAGTATAACAACAAAACAGGGAACTGCAAGCGACCTTTACCACCGCCCCTCAATGTCCGTGAACCCATCGGTTGAAATGGTAATCTGAGCCATGTTAAGCCGAAAGGAGGAAAGGGGCGATGCCCCTTTCCTCCAAATCCTGAATATCTGCACGGCCTGCTCCGGATTCTTCGCAAGTCCGGAAAGCCCTGTCGTTGCTATGCGTATCTCCTCGACAGGGAGCGGAGAATTCTCAGTTACGCCTGCCCCCTGCGATAAAGCCATCCGCCCACACCTGCAAGGCTATTTCACCTCACCGCAAAGCCTCTCGCCTGCGGCCACAAGGGTCTCCATCTTCTTCGCGAAGGCGAAGCGCACCGTTTTTTTACCCATTCCCGGCGTGCCATAGAAGACCGATCCCGGCACCACAGCGACGCCGAGGTGAGCGGGCAACCAGCGGGCAAAAGAGTGGTCGTCTCCATCGAAATCCCACTGGCTGAAGTCGGCCATCACATAGTACGAGCCTTCTGGAGGTTGGGCGCCAAGGCGGGTTTTGCTCAGGACGGACATCATGGTTTCTCTTCTTGCCGCATAGTCGGCCCGCAGTTTTCCATAGTAGGCGTCCGGCAGGGTGAGCGCCGCGGTGCACGCAGCCTGGAGAGGGGCCGGGGCACAGATGGTCATGAAATCGTGGACCGTGCGGATCCCGAGGGTGAGCGGATTCAAGGCACAGGCATACCCGAGGCGCCATCCCGTCAAGGCGAAGGTTTTGCCGAACCCGCTGATCGTTACGGTCCGGTCCGCCATACCCGGGACCGCGGCGAGGGGCAGATGCCGATGACCATCATACAGTATATGTTCGTATATCTCGTCGGTGACGGCGATGACATTGAACTCCATGCACAATTTGGCGATACCTTCCAGTTCGTCTCTTGTAAAGACGTGCCCTGTGGGGTTGTGAGGCGTATTGATAAGGATGATCCGGGTGCGTTCGTTGAAAGCGGCGCGGAGTTTGTCAAGGTCAAGCGTATACCCAGGCGGGTCGAGCGGCACGAACCGGGGAACTCCGCTGGCAAAGATAACCGCGGGAAAGTATCCCTCGTGGAAGGGCTCTATGATAATCACCTCATCGCCGGGATTCACGTTGCTCATCATGGTAGCGAGGATCGCCTCCGTCACCCCGCAGGTAACGGTGATATGTTCGTCGGGGTCAAAAGCGAGATTGTACCATCGTTTCATTTTGGCGGAGATTGCCTGTCGCAGCGCGGGCGCGCCCCACGTGACCGTGTACTGGTTCCCGCCCGCATCGAGGGCCTGATGGGCCGCCTCTATTACCTCCCGGGGAGGATCAAAGTCAGGAAAACCCTGGGAAAGGTTGATGGCGTTGTGGGTGATGGCAAGGCGTGTCATCTCCCGTATAAAGGATTCCCGCAATTGTGAGAGTCGCCGGGCGCCTCCGCCAGTCACGGGATTGTATCTTTTATCCACTGCCGAGCTGTTTGCTTTGTGGACAATCTCCATTCTCGTTCCCTCGTTCCTTTGTACCGCTTTCTCCGTCACTTCGTTTTTCATAAAACCTCCCTATTTGTTGTTTTCAGGGTTAAACGACCGCTTTGTCTCCCGTCGTTATTACCCAAAAAAAGAGGGCCATGGTAAGAGACCATAGCCCTTAAAAACCAAAAGGCCATGGGTTGTGCGCCCATGGCCTCCGTCTTTCAGTCGATCAGAGAAAGACCATCATGAGCGCACCTTGGTGTAATAATAATAGTAATAATAGCTGACCGGCGCGCTGGTGATGATTTTCATATGGTCACGATATCATATGGAATATGACAAGTCAACATAAATGTCGTTCAGAGAACGCAGGCCATGGCCTGTATACAGAAGCCACACCTTTAACCTCGATGGTTGACGGCCTGAACCTGCCGCGTTATCGACTCAACGCCCCACCTTCTCACGGGGGCACCATGGGCGCCCCTTATTCCCGATCCCGGGAAGCACGCGCCATTTCCGAAATAAAGGCGGGACAGCGCCCGCATATGGAGGCGGATGCCGGCCCGCGTCCGGCGCGATGCGGACGGGTATAGACAAGTATGCCCTTGCGGCGGAAGAAGGATCTGCCCTTTATCCCGACTATTGAAACTCCGGAAAATATGATACAATCGAAAAAGGAGAACACCATGAAAACTCTGAGAACCGATTCGTGGCATGTCTTTCCCGCTTTTCCGATCACTGCCCTCGCGGTGATCCTCGCGATAATCCTCCTCTCTCCCCTGACATCGGTCGCCGACAGCCCGTCGCCCGCCGGGACGCCTGTTCTCTGGCCTTCCCGCATGGATGGGTGGAAGATTGCGGAAGGACCCGTAGTTTATGACCGGAAGTCGGCTTATACCTATATGGACGGGTCGGCGGAGTTGTTCATCGCCTTCAACATGGAGACGGTGACTGTGGTGAGGTACGAGTCGGCGGGGCGGCCCGCGATTGTTCTGGAGGTCTACCGGATGGGCTCCACGGACGACGCCTATGGCCTTTTTACCTTCGAGAGCGACGATCCCGCAGCGGGGATAGGCCAGGGGTCGGAATTCGGGGGCGGTCTCCTCCGGTTTTATAAAGGATATTATTTCGTGAGCGTGTACGGGGATGGCACGGGCGCGGACGTGGAGGCCGCGACTTTGAGTATTGGACGCTACGTGGCGGACGCCATCACGGAGACGGGTAAGAAGCCTGCGATCCTGGACCTTCTCCCGGACGGAGAAAGCCCTTACGTGAGGGCCGCGACGTGGCTGCTTCGGAGTCACATCCTCCTCAACCAGCGCTTTTCCGTCTCCAGGAAAAATATACTGAACCTCGCCGCTGATACGGAGGCGGTCCTTGCCCGGTATGAGAGCGGCAAGGAGAAGGTCCACCTCCTTCTCGTAAAGTATCCCGACAGGGCACGGGCGGATTCGGCCTTCTCGGGTTTCAAGGCGGAATATGCACCTGACGGGGGAAGCTTCCCGAGGAAGACGGGGAACAATAAGTGGGTCGCCGCAGGGGCCTACGGCCGTTACGTTCTCGCAATATTCGATGCCCCCGATGAGACGTTTGCCACGAAAATGCTCAGGAATGCGGCCGCGCCGCTCGACAAGGAGGCACGACAATGAAAGAAAAGAAAACGATCACCCGCCGCGATTTTCTTAAGGGGACCGCGGGCATCGCGTTGGGGGCCGCCCTTGGCCCCATGCTTCCCGGCTTCACCATGGCCCAGGCATCTCCCAGGGTAGTTCTCGTAAGGGATGCGGACGTGGTGGGCCCCGGCGGGGAGGTAAACGGGAAGATACTCGCGTCCATGCTCGACGAAGCGGTCCGCCTCGTGACCGGGGCGAAAGAGCCCCTTGACGGGTGGAAGGGCCTCTTCGGGAAATCCGACGTCGTAGGGGTTAAGACCAACGCCTGGCGCTACCTGTCCACCCCGAAAGAGATGGAAGAGGCCATCCGGCGGCGCGTCATGGAGACGGGAGTGGAGGAGAAGAATATTGCGGTAGACGACAGGGGCATTCGCACCAACCCTGTGTTCATGAGGTCCACCGCCCTCGTCAACGTCCGTCCCGTGAGGACCCACCATTGGGCAGGGGTGGGGACGTGTCTCAAGAACTACATCATGTTCGTGCCTACCCCTTCGGAGTACCATCCCGACGGATGCGCCGAGCTGGGCAGGGTATGGACCCTACCGGAAGTGAAAGGAAAGACCCGCCTCAACATACTCGTGGCCCTTACCCCTCAGTTTTACGGGAGGGGGGCGAACTTTTTCGACAGGCGATATGTCTGGTCTTACAAGGGCATAATCGTGGGCATCGACCCCGTGGCAGTCGACACGGTGGGCGCGGAGCTTCTGAAGCGAAAGCGGATTGCCCAATTCGGAGAGGACAGGGCCCTCGATGTGACACCCCACCATATAACGGTGGCGGACCGGAAGTACAGGCTCGGCGTGTCGGATCTCAAGAAGATCGACCTTGTAAAAGTCGGCTGGAAGGAAGATATTCTCCTTTAGGAAGGACAATTTTGTCCGGGGGCCGTCATGGGCTTCATTCCGGAAAGATGGGAGGTGCCTGATGATTATAAACGATGCAATCGCACGGGCCATGTCCATAAGACTCGACGAGGTGGTGGGTGATCTTCCTCCTCCACCTTCTTTCAGGGAAGGGATCAGGAGGGCGCCCAAGCGGAACTTCACCCTTTCAAGGGAAGAGACGGTCCTCGCACTGAAGAACGCCCTCCGGTACGTGCCGGAAAAGTGGCACGGGGTCCTCGCGCCCGAATTCCTCGACGAGCTTCTTACAAGGGGCCGCGTGTACGCGTACCGGTTCAGGCCCGAGGGGGCCATCACGGGAAGGCCCGTCGAGACCTATTCCGGTAAGTGCATGGAAGGCAGGGCCTTCCAGGTAATGATCGACAACAATCTCGATTTCGACGTGGCCCTCTATCCCTACGAGCTCGTAACCTACGGGGAGACGGGGCAGGTCTGCCAGAACTGGCTTCAGTACCGCCTTATCAAGGCCTATCTCGAAGTCTTGACTACGGAGCAGACCCTCGTCGTCGAATCGGGCCATCCCCTTGGACTCTTCAGGTCGAACGAAAACGCCCCCAGGGTGATAATCACGAACGCCCTCATGGTGGGGTGTTTTGACGACCAGGAGAACTGGAGCCGGGCCGCCCAACTGGGGGTGGCCAATTACGGCCAGATGACCGCGGGCGGGTGGATGTACATCGGGCCCCAGGGCATCGTCCACGGTACTTATTCCACGGTCCTCAACGCGGCGCGCCTCATGTTCAACCTCCCTGATGACGCGGACATGAGGGGACATATCTTTGTCTCCTCCGGCCTGGGCGGCATGAGCGGGGCCCAGGGCAAGGCGGTGGAAATCGCGAACGGGGTGGCGATCATTGCCGAGGTGGACCCTTCAAGGATCGAGACGAGGCATTCCCAGGGTTGGATCGGCGAGGTGGTGGAAATGCCCGCCGAGGCATTCCGGATTGCAAAAGAGTACCAGACGGGAAAGAGTAAAGGGTCCATCGCCTTCTACGGCAACATAGTGGACCTTCTCGAATACGCGGTGGAGAACCGTGTGGCCATCGACCTTCTCTCGGATCAGACCTCGTGCCACGCGGCCTACGACGGGGGATACTGCCCCCAGGGGCTCACCTTCGACGAAAGGACGGACCTTCTGGGCAGGGACCATGACAGGTTCAAGGAAATGGTGGTCCGGTCCCTCAAGACCCACTATCGCCATATCAAGACCCTTGTGGAGCGGGGCACGTATTTCTTCGACTATGGGAACAGCTTCCTCAAGGCCATATACGACGCGGGCGTCACGGAGATATGCAGGAACGGGAGGGATGCGACGGACGGTTTCGTATTCCCCTCCTATGTGGAAGACATTATGGGACCCCTCCTTTTCGACCTCGGGTACGGGCCGTTCCGGTGGGTAGCCTTGAGTGGGTCACCCGTTGACCTTGAGAAGACCGACAAAGCGGCCATGTCGTGCATTGACCCCGGCAGGAGATTCCAGGACCGGGACAACCACGCGTGGATAAGGGATGCCGTCAAGAACAGGCTCGTGGTGGGCACCCAGGCGAGAATCCTCTACCAGGACGCGGAGGGGAGGATGAGGATAGCCCTCAAGTTCAACGAGATGGTGAGGAACGGCGAGATAGGGCCCGTCATGCTGGGTCGCGATCACCACGATACGGGGGGCACGGACTCTCCCTTCAGGGAAACGGCGAACATCAGGGACGGGAGCAACATTATGGCGGATATGGCTACCCAGTGTTTCGCGGGCAACGCGGCGCGGGGCATGAGTCTCGTCGCCCTTCACAACGGGGGCGGCGTAGGCATCGGCAAGGCGATCAACGGCGGGTTCGGCCTCGTCCTCGACGGGAGCGCGCGGGTGGACCGGGTAATCCGGGAAGCCATCCCCTGGGATGTGATGGGCGGTGTGGCGAGGAGGGCCTGGGCCCGCAACCCCGGGTCCATCGAGACGGCCATGGCGTATAACGAGGCCATGAAAGGGTCCGACCATATCACCCTTCCCTACCTGGCGGACGAGGGGGCGCTCGCACGCCTCGTGGACAAGTTTATGCCGTGATTACGGGGGGACGCGACGGCGCCCGAGGGAAAGCCAAATTTATATTTACCTATGTAGGGCGTAATGTATAGTAGAAACTGAAGCAGGATTTCCTTTGGTTGTGTAAGAGAGGCGGAGGATGAAAAAGATCGTCGAATGTGTGCCCAATTTCAGTGAAGGCAGGGATGGAGAGAAGATAGAGCGCATACTCTCGTCTTTCCGGGGGAAGGATGGAGTGAGACTCCTCGACTTTCAGAGGGACGCGGACCATAACAGGCTCGTGGTCACCGTGGTGGGGGAACCGGAAAGGGTGAGGGACGCGGTGGTGTCCGCAGTGGGCACGGCCATCGAGGTGATCGATATGCGCGGCCACAAGGGGCAGCACCCGAGAATGGGGGCAGTGGACGTGATCCCCTTTATCCCGGTGAAGGACGTGTCGGTAGAAGAGGCCGTTGCCCTTTCGAAAACAGTTGCGGCGGCGTTGTGGGAAAAATACCGGCTTCCCGTTTTCCTCTATGAGGCATCGGCCGTGCATGCGGACAGGAAGGACCTCGCGAACATCCGTAAAGGACAATTCGAGGGGATGGCGGAAAAGCTGAGACTCCCCGAATGGGAGCCCGATTTCGGCGACAGGGTGCCCCACCCCACAGCGGGCGTGGTGGCGGTAGGAGCCAGGATGCCCCTCATCGCCTTCAACGTGAACCTCGACACGGACAACCTGGAGACGGCCAACGCCATTGCAAGGGCGGTGCGCCATATCAGCGGGGGGCTCAGGTACTGCAAGGCCATCGGGGTTGACCTGAAAGAGAGACGCATCACCCAGGTTTCCATGAACATGACGGATTTCACGAAGACGCCCCTTTACAGGGCCTTCGAACTGGTCCGCATCGAGGCGAAGCGGTACGGGGTCAACGTGGTGGGAAGCGAGATAGTGGGGCTCGTTCCCATGGCCGCCCTCATGGACACGGCGGCATACTACATGGGTATCGAGAATTTTACCGTGGAACAGGTGCTCGAAGCGCGGGTCGTGGAGTAAGGGTGGACGGGAATATAATCGTAAGAAACGCTTCGGAGCTTGTTACGGTAAGGGGCGAAGCGCCCAAAAAGGGGAGCGCCATGTCGGACCTCGGGATCATTCCTGACGGGGCGCTCGTCATAGAGAAGGGCGTCATAGCGCGGGTAGGAGAGACCGACGAGGTGATGCGCGGCCTCGACACGGCAGCCTTCACTGTTATCGATGCCTCGGGAAAGGCGGTCCTTCCCGGGTTCATAGACGCCCATACCCATTTCATCTTCGGCGGGTACAGGGCGGAGGAATTCTCCTGGCGTATCCGTGGTGAGAGCTACATGGAGATCATGAAGCGGGGCGGCGGCATCGTGAATTCGGTGCGGGCCACCAGGGACGCGACAAGAGAGGAACTCCTGCAGTCGGGAAGGGAAAGGCTCGACAGGATGCTCTCCTTCGGGGTCACCACTGTTGAGGGTAAGAGCGGATACGGGCTCGATCATGATACGGAGCTTAAGCAGCTGGAAGTCATGAAGGAGCTTGATGCCCGGCACCCTGTCGATGTGGCGGTCACTTTCCTCGGCGCCCACGCGGTGCCCCCGGAATATGCAGGCAAGGGCGACGGGTTCATCGATTACCTGATAACCGGCGTGCTGCCCGACGTGGCGCGTCTCAAGCTCGCCGAATTTGCGGATGTCTTTTGCGAGCGGGGGGTCTTCTCCGTCTCGCAGTCGAGGAGATTTCTCGAAGCCGCGTCATCTTCGGGGTTGAAGCTGAAGATACACGCGGATGAGATGACTACCCTCGGGGGAGCGGAGCTGGCGGCGGATCTGAAGGCCGTGTCGGCGGACCACCTCCTCCACGCGTCCGACGCAGGGATAGAGGACTTAAGCCGGACGGGCGTAGTGGCCGTGCTTCTTCCTGCGACGGCGTTCAGCCTGAAAGAGCCCTACGCAAGGGGCCGGTTCATGATCGACAGGGGGTGCGCCGTTGCCCTCGCCACGGATTTCAACCCCGGAAGCTGTTTCTCCGAGTCCATCCCCCTCATATTTGCCCTTGCCACCCTTTACATGGGCATGACGCCCGAAGAGGCGGTCTCGGCCCTTACCGTGAACGGGGCGGCGGCTCTGGGACGGGCGGAGAAGATCGGCAGCCTCGAGGTCGGCAAGGCAGGGGACGCGGTGGTCCTCGAATTCCCCTCCTACCTGTACATTCCCTATCACATAGGAGTGAACAGCGTGGAAATGGTCATAAAAAACGGCAACGTAGCAGTAGACAGAAAAAGGGCGGGTGAAAGATGATGCTTACAGCGTTGACGGTACGCGATTTTCTGGAACAGGTTGCATCAGGGGAGCCCGTGCCCGGTGGAGGAAGCGTTGCGGCCCTTGCCGCGGCCCTTTCCGCAGGCCTTTCGGGCATGGTGGCACGCCTTACCCTCGGAAAAAAGGATGACCCGGCCCTGGACGAAAGGATGTCCTCCCTCATGGGGACGGCCTCCCGGCTCATGACGCGCCTTGCGGGGGATATTGACTGGGACGCCGCGGCGTACAGTGCGGTCATGGACGCATACGGAATGCCGAAGGGCACGGAAGAGGAAAAAGCGATCCGCGTGGAGACGATCCAGAAGGCCCTCGCAGAGGCGGCCCGGGTGCCCCTTTCCGTGGCGGAGGCGGGCTTTTACCTTCTCACCCTTGCCGAGGCCGTGGTGAGGGAAGGCAACCCGAACGCGGTGACGGACGGACTGACCGCGGCCCTCATGGCGCGTTCCGCCGTGCTCGCTGCCCTCTTCAACGTGAGGATAAACCTCTCATCCATCAAGGACAGGGAACTCGTGGCCCGGATGACGGCGAAGGCTGAAATCCTTGAAAGGAATACGGCGGAAAAGGAAAAGGAGATCATCGAACTCGGCCGGTCCATGATGGCAAGACCGGCGTAAGGAGTATCCATGCGTTTGTTCATCGAACAGTTGTTGAACGGCATTGCCATGGGTTCCATTTATGCCCTTGTGACCCTCGGCCTTGCCCTTGTGTACGGGATTATGAGGATACTCCACGTGGCCCATGCGGCGGTATTCATGGTGGGGGCTTATGCGGGCCTTCTCATTTTTAATCTTACGGGGAGCCTTACCCTCGCGTTTCTCGGGTCCATGGCCATATGCGCGGTCATCGGGGTGCTCATAGAGCGGTTCATCTACTTCCCCCTCATGAAATATCCTCCCTACGTGCCCCTTATCGGGAGCATCGCCGTCATGCTCTCCCTCGAAGAGGTAATGAGACTCATCGCCGGGCCCTATATCCTTACGTTCCCCGCGAAACTCCCCTTCCCCGACCTTAACATGGGCGGCATCACCGTATCGTCCACATTGCTCGCTGTCTACGCCATTACCGCGCTGGTGCTCCTCGTGCTCTGGTACATCACCACCCGCACGGAACTGGGCCTCGCCATGCGGGCCACCTCCCAGGATATCGCCATCTCCGGGACCATGGGCATCAACAGCCACAAGATCATATCCATTACCTTTGTCATAGGCTCCTCCATTGCCTCTATCGCGGGCATCCTCGTGGGCATCTACTATAACCAGGTATATCCGACCATGGGGACCGTTCCCGCGTACAAGACGCTGGCCCTCATCGTGGTGGGCGGCTTGGGGTCCGTGCCGGGGGCGGTGATTGCGTCGCTCCTTTTGGGCGTGTCGGAAACGCTCCTCATCGGTTATGCGAACATCCCCCTTCCCAGGGACGCCCTGGCCTTTATCGCCATGATAGGCGTCCTCATGTGGCGTTCCGAGGGACTCCTCGGCTCGTCGAGATAGGGGGCGCCCATGAGCTCTTATGCCATAACCATCGGAACCATCCTGGCCATACAGGCAATCGCCGTGTGCGGCCTCAACGTGATTGTCGGATACGCGGGCCAGATCTCCCTCGGCCACGCGGCCTTTTTCGGGATAGGGGCATACAGCGCCGCCATACTCTCCACAAAGCTGGGGTTTTCCTTCTGGACCGCCCTGCCGCTCGTGATAGGGATCAGTGTGCTCATAGGTTTCCTCCTCGGCCTCCCCAGCATCAGGGTGAGGGAGGATTTCCTCGCCATCACCACCATCGGCATCAACTTCATCGTGGAAGCGGTGTTCCGTTATGTTCCCTTCTTCGGCGGCGCCCTGGGCATCGGCGGCATCCCGCGGATCGTCTTCTTCGGCGTGAGGTTGAAGGGGTTGGCCTTTTTCTTTCTCTGCCTCGGTTTTCTCGCCGTGACCCTCCTCGTCTGCTGGTGGCTTACCAGGAGTTGGGCGAGCCTCGCGTGTTATGCGATCAGAGAGGAGGAGACGGCTGCCTCCGCCATGGGCATTTCTCCCGTCCGGTTCAAGCTCCTCTCCTTTGTCATAGGTACGGCCATGGCGGGGCTCGCGGGCGCTCTTTACGCCCACTACATGCAGTTCATCAGCGCCGGTGACTTCTCTTTTCCTGTTTCCGTCATGCTCTTGAGTATGCTCGTCCTCGGGGGGATGGGGACCATATGGGGCCCTGTGGCGGGCACCCTGATCCTCGGCGTGCTCCCGGAGCTTTTCCGGCCTCTCGTCGACTACAGGATATTCTTCTACACCGTGCTCCTTCTCCTGGTGATACGTTTCCAGCCGGGCGGGCTCTTAGGTGAGGAAAGCGCCATGCGCCGGGTCCTCGCGCCCATCTTGAGGGGAGGGAGAAAATGACGGAGCCTCTCCTTTCTCTAAAAGGTGTCTCCAAATATTTCGGGGGCCTGAAGGCCGTGGACGGGGTCGATTTCGATGTCATCCCCGGCGAGATCATGGGCATCCTGGGACCGAACGGCGCGGGCAAGACGGTGCTCTTCAATCTCATCTCCGGCGTATACGAGCCGACGGCCGGGGAGATACGGCTTAAGGGCGTGAAGATCGGAGGCCTTCCTGCCCACGTGGTGGCCCGGGCAGGCATAGGGAGAACATTCCAGGTGGTGAAGCCCTTCGCATCGCTCACCGTCCTCCAGAATGTGCTCGTGGCCGAAGGGATTACCCGGTACGACCACCTCGCAAAGGTCTGGGCGCCCTGGGGCTCGAAGCCGGAGATAAGAGCGGCCATGGAAATCCTTGAAAAGGTGGGCCTCGCGGAGTTGGCCCACAGAAAGGCGGGCCTTTTGCCCCTCGGGAACCTGAGACGTCTCGAAATCGCCCGGGCCCTGGTGGTGGGCCGCACGCTCGTCCTCCTGGACGAGTCCTTTTCGGGCCTCAGGCATGAAGAAATCGGCAAACTCGAAGCCCTGATCCGCCGGATAAGAGACGAGGGACGCACCGTCATCTTGATCGAACATAATATGCGTGTTACCATGGGCCTTTGCGACCGCATCGTGGTCCTCGACCATGGGAGGAAGATCGCCGAAGGCCCTCCCCGGACGATCCAGGAGGACGAGACGGTGATTGAAGCATATCTCGGCAGGAAGGGGACAAAGTATGCTCCTTGACGTACAAGACATCCACATTGCCTATGGCGACATCGAGGCCGTGTCCGGGGTGAGTTTCCATCTTGAAAAGGGAGAGCTCATCTCCGTTATCGGCGCGAACGGTGCGGGCAAGACCTCCATTCTGGGGAGTGTCATGGGCATTCTCCCTGTCAGGAAGGGATCGGTCTTCTTCAAGGGCCGGGATATTACGGGCCTGCCTTCCCACGAGCGGGCGAGGCTGGGCATACGGATGGTCCCTGAGCGTTCCCGCGTGTTCCCCCGCCTTACGGTGTACGAAAACCTTCTTACCGGCGTGTACGGGCTCCGGAAAAAGATGCCCGTGGCCGGACGCATACAATGGCTCTACGGGATTTTTCCTATTCTCGAGGAACGGCGGGACCAGCTTGCCCGGACCCTTTCGGGGGGCGAGCAGCAGCAGTTGTCCATAGCCCGTGCCCTCATATCCGACCCGGAGCTTCTTCTCGTGGACGAGGTATCCATGGGCTTAAGCCCCATGCTCGTGGAGCAGGTCTTCGGGGTTCTCGAACAACTGAACCGCGAGCATGGACTCACCATCCTCCTCGTGGAGCAGAACGCCTTTGCGTCCCTCTCCATTTCCGGGCGCGGGTACGTGCTGGAGACGGGGACGTGCGCCCTTTCGGGGAGTGCGGCGGAGCTTCTCGACAACCCTCAGGTGAAAGAGGTGTACCTCGGCAATTAAGGCGGGGCGGAAATAGATGGAAGTCAACACAAATACTTACTGGAGGTGCTGCACATGAAGGGTCTCAAGGTAATTTGTCTTGTCCTTGCGGGATGCTTTCTCCTTGCGGGAGTTTCGGCGGCGGCGGATACGATCAAGATCGGTCTTCTGGTTCCCCTGACCGGCGCGGCCGCGGCGGACGGCCTCTCCGCCCAGAATTCGGTGAAGCTCGCCGTGGAGCGGGTCAACGCCGAAGGAGGGCTGATGGGAAAGAAGGTGGAGCTTATCTCCTACGATGACCGGGGCGACGCGAAAGACGCGGTGGCCCTCGCGAGAAAGCTCATCGAACAGGACAAGGTGGCGGCTGTGGTGGGCGGTTCCTACAGCCAGCCGAGCAGGGCCGTGGCGCCCATTTTCCAGGAAGAGAAGATACCCTTTGTCGCCGCCTATGCGGTCCATCCCGATATTACCAAGGCAGGTAACTTCTGTTTCCGGAACGGCTTTTTGGGCCAGGTGGAAGGCAAATCTGCGGGCTACGTGGCCGTGAAGATGCTGAAGGCGAAGAGGATCGCCCTCCTTACGAGCGACAACGACTTCGGGCGCACCCTTGCCGAGGGATTCAAGTATTACATGGATAAATATGCGAAGGGCGCGGCCACGGTGGTCTCACAGCAGGTCTATCCCATGGCCGAAAAGGATTTCAAGGCCTACCTCTCCAAGATCAAACAGGAAAACCCCGACCTCATTCTCGCAAGCGGCTATTACTTTCAGACCGGTCCCATCGTGAAGCAGGCGAGAGAAATGGGCATTACCGCCCATATCCTGGGCGAAGAAGGGGCGGATTCCCCGAAATTCGTGGAGATCGCGGGAAAGCCCGCGGCTGAAGGTTTCGTGATCGTCACGAACCTCAACAGGGACGACAAGAGGCCGGAGGTCAAGAAGTTCCTCACCACCTATGAAACGAGGTTCAAGATCGAGCCCGACATGGTAGGCGCTTCCGCCTACGACGGCTTCATGATCATCTGCGACGCCATCAAGCGGGCAAAGAGCGTGAAAGGCCCCGACATAAGGGCTGCCATAGCGTCGATCAAGAACTTCAATGGCTTGACCGGTGAAATCAAAAGATTCACCGCCGAAGGCGAGGTAGTAAAGGATGTGCAGGTCCAGATCGTAAAGAAAGGCCGTTTCCGCAACCTGGGAGTAGTAACCGAGCCGGAACTGATTACGCCTTAAGGGCAACTCTCTCTCGCCCTCTCCCACAAAGGAGAGGGCGAGAACACAGCAAGACAAGGAGACTCCGGGCACACCTCTTACGGTTCCCGGCTGAGGACGGCGGTGAGGCATCGGGCGCTGCTGCCGTATTCTATGGTCGTGTGCAGGGGGACCGTGATTGCTTCCATGCCGCGCTTTCGGTATTCCCGTGCGATCCGCTCATATTGCGCTGCCACGACAATGGTGTCGGGATCGATGGAGAGGTTGTTGGCTCCTGCCCGTTCTTCCGGAGCGACCAAGATCTTATCCCAGCTTTTGAGCGGTCCGGGGAGGTCATCGACGAGGGCCGCAGGGCAGTAGGTGAGGAGTCCCGGCCGGTTGAGGCTCAAGACCCAGTCGAGGTGGAAGCGTTCCGGGGCGAGGCGGATAAGGTGCACCTTGTAATCGCGTCCCAGGAATTGCCGCAGCCAGTCGAGGCCGCGCTCGTTCGAGGCGTTTCCCGACATGCCCACGTACACGTTGAACCCGTCCGTCATGATATCCCCGTTCTCGATATAGAGATCGTCGTCCCTGTAATGGGGTGAAGGGGGAGGCGTGGCGACATAGCGGACATCTGCGCCCTTGATCAGCTTTTCGAGGACCGGGCGGACCACCCATACCTGTTTGCGTCGGAAGGGATACCTGAAGGAATTGAGGAGGATCACGTTGTGGCCGATGACCCTGAAGAAATCGGCGCCCCCGAAGAGCATGTCCCCTCTCTGGATATGGGCGAGAAAATCCTTCTCCTCGGGATAGCGGAGTGGCTTTGTCCGGTGCACTATAACCCCGTGGTCCTGAAGCACCTTTACGTGCCCTTCGATCTGTTCCCTGAGAAGCGCGAATTCCCCGGGAAAAACATCAATAGTCTTTTTTCCCGCGCACTCCTTGAGGGCCCGCACGTCCGCTTCACGGAGCCACTTCATGGCCGGGATATAGTCCATTTCGACCGTGTCATCCACAATGCCGACCACCGCTTCCTTCAGACGGCCCCATTCATTATAGACGCCTATGGTTCTCTTCTCCTTGCTCCCGGTGGCGCGCCCGCCGGACGTCTTGTCCATGGTATTATTCCTCCTGTAGTCATCCGGGAAAGGTGCAGTCGGTCGTCGTGACTCATTCCCGGAGACTGATCTTTGATGTCGCATGGAGTGTGTACCCTCTTTATCCGTCCGCATTCGTGTCCAAAGCGCGACGAATGGCCCGGGCTAATTCCTGCCTGACGAGGGGTTTCATGACAAATTGGCTGATGCCTGCAAGCTTTGCCGTCTCCCGGGAAACCGTTTCACTGTGGCCGGTGCAAAGGATAATGGGGATGTCGTTTCTTATCTTAAGGATCTCTTTGGAGAGTTGCAGACCGGTCATTCCCGACATGGTCTGGTCGGTAATAACAAGATCGAATCGGGAAGGACCGGCGGAAAAGATATTCACCGCTTCTTTACTGTCCGTCACGGCAGTCACTGTATAGCCGAGCCTCTCAAGCACCGCCTCGCCCCACTCGACAAGCATCTGTTCATCATCTACGAAGAGGATCCTCTCCCTGCCTCCGCACGTTTGAACCCCGGATACGCGTTCTTCTTCGATCCCGGTCTTTATTTTGGGGAGAAGGACCCGGAAAGTGGAGCCGACGCCGGGCTCGCTTTCCACGGTAATGGTACCCTGGAGGTCCTTCACAATCCCATAAACGACTGCGAGGCCCATTCCCGTACCCTTGCCGACTTCCCGCGTGGTAAAGAAAGGCTCGAAGACCCGTTTCATCACATGGGGGCTCATGCCGACACCGGTATCCTTCACTGTGAGGTGGAGATACTCTCCCGGCAGCACCTCAACCCCTACTATGGGCGAGTCGGGCATGAAGTCTATATCGGCGAGGCCTATATCCAGGATTCCTCCCTTATCTTGCATGGCAAGGGAGGCGTTCGCGGCGAGATTCATGAGTATCTGCTGTATTTCCACCGCAGAGGCAAAGACCATGCCGGAGCTCGCCGTATTCGTAAACCTGATCTCAACCGTGGCAGGGATGGAAGCCCTCAGAAGCTGGATGGTCTCGTTCATGAGAGGGGTGAGGGAGAGAGGGGCCCTCTTGTAATTAGTCTTCCTGCTGAACGTGAGAATCTGTTTCACAAGTTCTCTTGCCCTCATTGCCGACTTGAGGACTTTCTGGAGGCTAATCACTATCTCCGGGCGGTCCGAAGCGTCTTCCACAGCCATCTCGGTGAAGCCGAGGATAGCAGCGAGGATATTGTTGAAGTCATGGGCGATGCCTCCGGCAAGGGTACCCATGGCCTCCATCTTCTGGGCCTGGCGGAGCTTTTCCTCGGTAATCCTTTGGGTGATTGCGTACCGGATGGAGCGTTCGAGAAGGGGACCGTTAATCTGTCCCTTCACGAGGTAGTCCGACGCCCCCAGGCGCATGGCTTCCATGTCCGTTTCGTAATCTCCCTGTCCGGTTATGAAGATGACGGGAGATGCAAGACCCCTCTTCCTTATTTCTCCAAGGAGTTCCAGCCCGGTTCGCTCGCCCAGGTAATAGTCGAGGAGGTAGACGTCGTAACGGGTCTTTTCCATGGCCTCCAGGGCCTTCTCGTAGCTCGAAGCCCACTCCAGCTCATATCTCGTGGAAGTCATCTTTGAGAGCATGCCTCTGACGAGTACATAATCATCCTCATCGTCTTCGATGAGCAGGACCCATATCCTGGTCTTGTCCATGTCATACCCCTTTTGGAAAATCCACATTTCTTGCGTCAAGTGGAAGTTCCACGATTTCAAACCAGTATTTGCCCAGGGATTTCACCACTTCCACGAGGCCATCGAAGGTCACGGGTTTTGTGATATATGAATTGGCGCCCAGGTTATAACTTTTGAGCACGTCTTCCTCGTTTTTGGACGTGGTTAACACTACAACGGGGATTTCACGGAGGGAAGGATCTTCCTTGATTTCTTTGAGTGCTTCGCGCCCGTCCTTCCTTGGCATGTTGAGGTCAAGAAGGATGAGCCCCGGACGCGGCGCCTGGTCGGGATCATCATATCTTCCCCGCCGATAAAGATAGTCCATGAGGTCCTCACCATCGTTGACAAACCTGAGGTCGTTGCGCAGCCGCCCGGCCTTGAATGCCTTGGATACGAGCAGACAGTCGTCCGGGTCGTCGTCGGCCATGAGGATGGTGATCGTTCTGCAAGCACTATCGTTCATTCGGTTCCTCCTCTTGGTTGTTTCACGGGGAGGCTCACGATAAATGTCGTGCCCTTTCCCGGAGTGCTCTTCGCGGTGATGTCTCCGCCATGGCGGTCCACGATCTTCCGGCATATGGCAAGACCGATGCCCGTTCCCTCATGGACTCCGCGCCCGTGGAGCCGCTGGAAGAGCGTAAAGATGCGGTCGAGATATTTTTCGTCAAAGCCTATGCCGTTATCTTCCACGAATATTTTGAACTCACGGGCCTTTGACTGTCCCTCTATTTCGTCGGGGCCTGCCGGCAGCCCATAGACTTTGACCACCGGCCTTTCCTCTCCATGAAACTTGAGGGCATTCCCGATGAGGTTCTGAAAGAGCTGGACCATCTGGACCGGATCGGCCTCAATCATAGGGAGGCCATCGATTTCGACCCGTCCGCCCGTGTCTCTTATGCTTGCCTCCAGGTTGCCTGTCGCTTCGTTGGCCGCGGCCGTAAGGTCGATATGGGAGAAGGGCCTTGCTTTCGTCGTCACCCGGGAGTAGTTGAGGAGGGCCTCGATGAGGGCCTGCATCCGGGTAGCCGCACCCTGCATCCGGTCCAGGTAATCGGCCCCTTCGGCATCGAGGGCTGCGGCGCAGTCGGTTCTCAACTGGTCTCCAAAGGCCCGTATCTTTCTGAGAGGCTCCTGGAGGTCGTGGGATGCGACAAAAGCAAAATCCTGAAGCTCCCGGTTGCTCGCTTCAAGCTGGGCCGCATGCCTTCTTGTCTCGTCTTCAGCACGTTTTCGCTCGGTAATGTCTATGTTGATCTCCAGGACGTCCATGGGCCTGCCCGCCTCGCCCAGCCTGACCGCATGCCTGCTGAGAACGGTAAGGTTCGACCCATCCTTCCTCGTATGGACGAGTTCCCCGTCCCACCGGCCTTCGCGGGTCAGCGCCGCCATGTACTCGTCAATTGATAAGGGCCACCGTGTTTTAAGAAGGATGTGAATCACGTTGCCCACGGCTTCCGCCTTGGTCCAGCCATAGGTTTCTTCCGCTCCGCGGCTCCAGAAGACAATCCTGCCATCGAGGTCTTTCACGATGATGGCCTCGTGGGATAGTTCAATCAAATCGGCCTGGCGTCGTACCGCTTCCTCGGACCGGGCGCGCGCAACCGCCTCCTGCCGCAATGTTGCGTAGGACGTCTTCAGCTCCTCTGCCATATGGTTGAGCGCCCGGGACAGCCGGCCCAGTTCATCGTCGGTCACGACAGGGACTACATAGTCAAGGTTACCCCCTCCGATGGCCCGGGTCCCTTCTTCCAGTTTCCCGAGAGCGACGGAAGTGCGCCTCATTATGGAAAGGGAGACAAGAAGGACGAGGACGGAAAAGAAACCTGCAAAACCGAGAGTGAAGAGGTTGGCTCTCTTTTGAGCGGTTGAGACCTCTTTCTCGGCCTCCTTTTCGAGCCGCTCGGCGTCGGACGCCATCTCGCGCACCCGCTCCAATACCTGGGCGGTGAGGCGGTTTTCGAGTTCCGCCTTGTCTATGGTCTTTGTCGGCTCTTTCATCCATGAGTCCGAAAGTCGGGCAAGAAGCAGAGTGATACCCTGCTGATCCTGACGTAACCTGCTCAGGATGACTTCTTCTTCCGGTTTTTCCGATTTCGTCTGGGAAATAAGTCTGGTCAGGGACGTTTCAATCTGATTGAGTTGCATTTCCGGCCGTTCTTCGTGACGGAGCAGGAGATAATGGACGACAAGGCTGAGGTCCGATACGTTCCGTCGTATCCGGGCGGCCGCTTCACCTTTTAGCCGGACATGATTTACCTCGCGGCCCGTGTACGCATACATGGACGCAATGATAAGGAAGAGGCCGAGGGGGAGGACGGCACTGATCGTAAGCCTTGTCCTTATCTTCAAAGCCTTGCACCGATTATGGTCAGAGTGTCGGGGCGGACCGATCTGAGTCCGTCCACATAAATGCTTTCCATAAAGTTGGGTACCATGGTATCCGGCACGGGTTTGTTCCCTTTGGCCCAGTTGGCCTGGTTTTCGAGGTTGATGAGAAGCGACTGATCAAGGGCCACCAGGAAATAGTAGCTCTTCCATACGGCCTGAAGATCGGTCTTATCCATCCCCAGACGTGTTGCAGCAATCAGGATTGCCTTTTCAGGTTCCCTGCCGATGAAGGCTTCCGCTTTTACGAGGGCCCGCAGCATCTTTCTCACAGTCTCCGGCCTGTTTGCGACAAAATGAGGCGAGCCGACGAGGTTCCACGTCATCCGATAAAGCCCGGTGGCGTAGTAAACCTCCACGACGGCACCCATGGCTTTCCTGATGTCCGCTATGTGCGGCTCCCAGGTTGAAACCGCATCGACACGGCCGCTCTGCAGCGCCTCTTTCATGCGCTCAGGATTCAGAGGAACAATCTTCGTGCTGCTCTTCGGTACGCCGTGAAAGAGGAGAAATATGGCGAGAAGGTAATCCCCGGTTGTGTGGGGCGTAACGCCTATCCTCTTTCCCTCGAGGTCCGGGGGGCTCGATATTCCTTTATCCTTTCTCGCCGCTATTGCGGTGATGGCCTCGGAAGTGGCAACGGTTGCCACGATAGAGAGCTTGCGGCCCGTCACTATGGCCCGCATGATCGGGGTCTCGGCGCAGGTTGCCATATCGTGTTCTCCGTTCAACATGGAGTCGAGGGCTTCTTTGCCGGAGTTAAAATCGTGAAAGGTTACATCCAGGCCCTCGTCCTTGAAATAGCCTCGCTCCAGGGCGACCCAGAGAGGGGCCGATACGGGGATGTTGTTTACGGCGATGGTCAGTTTTTCGAGTGGCGCTGTTCTTCGCGCAAAGAGTCCCCCCTCGCCGCGCCAGGAATAGACGATGATCGATAGTCCGAGAGGGATTGAGATGACTATGGCCCACAGCAGCCGTTTCCTTCTCTGTCTGCCCCGGTCCGGGGAGCCTGTAGTTTCGCCTTGAGGTTCGGTCAATTTACCCATGGATGATTCCCACCGCCTGAGGCTTCACCTTCCCCAGTAGATGCCAATCGATGTATTCCAGATAATTCGGCATGCCTTTTCCTTCCGATCCCTTTCGCTTCATAAGCCACCTGGCCTCTTCCTCCATCAGGTGGAACAGACTCTGATCGAGCCGCACCTCATATATCTGCTGCGACCATATGAGGGAGGCATATTGATCGTCGAGGTTCAGCCTTCTTTTTACGATGGCCTGTGCCTCCGCACGATTGTCTGCAACAAACTTTTGAGCCTCCAGCAGCGAGGAGAGGAGTCGTTCCAGGGTAATTCCGGAAGATTGGAGAAACTCTTTACCGGTGAGAAGGAGGAAGAAATAGTTCTGTCGCTCCTGAAACGGCCATGAGATTGCATTGGATTCCAGGCGCTGACGGGCGTAAAACGTGTAGGGGCTGAAGGCGATAATAGCATCGACCGAACCGGCAGCCAGGGCTTCGACGGCCTCCACGGGCGTGAAATCCGCTATGGTGACGGATGAGACCGGAATACCGTAAAATGTGAGAAAAGAATCAAGGAAGAACTCAAGTGCCGTTCCGCGCACGGTGCCCATTCTCTTGCCTTTAAGGTCGGCGACCGACTCGATCCCGCGGTCTTTCCGGGCAATGATCTCGCAGTCCTCAACCCTTGCGATCGATGCAATGGCTCTTAAGTCCGCACCGGCCATGTTTTTGTTTACCAGCAAGAACTCCGCCGCAGTCGCGACTTCCACTTCACCTGCGACGAGTCCCGCCGCCGCCAGCGCTCCTGCCTGATAGTCCTTGATAGACACGTCCAGCCCGTGCTTTGCAAAGAACCCTTTTTCCTGGGCTACGAAGGCGAGAAGGCTCATGGGCGTTTTTGCGACGCCAAATCTAAGCTTCAAAGGTGCGAGACGGCCATGATGAAAGCGCGTTATCGCAACGGCGAGGACGACCAGACAGACAAGACCGGCCACCATAATAAGGATAAGCTGTTTTCGCTTCATCAATTTCTCCAGAATTATTATATCCAATCAATAAGACAATGTAAATCGTGGCACACCGGCGGGCCGGGCCTCAACGGACAATGATCGACCATGATTGATTCCTAATCCGTATCAGGCCGACTCCCCGTTCGCCTATACATTGTCCTTTAAATCAAATCCCCTTTCAAGGGGAGAACAGGAACCGGGTAAGGGCGGAAACGGCCCATTTCCCAAAGAATAATACAGGCGATTGCTTTCATAAACGATTCAGGGGGAATTGGTTTGTCGCTATTTGTTGTTTTTACCGGGACACAGTCCCTAGCTTCGGTAATCTTCGAGGCGTCGGTCCATTTCCCGGCGGTAGAGGGCTTCGAATTCGGGCGATTCATATTTGAGGCCCCGATTTGCCCGGAGGATTTCGGAAGCAACCTTATCCCTGTAATTGGCTTGGCCGGCCCGGTCGCCGGGATACATTTCCTCGGCGACATCATGAAGCCTTCTCCTGCTCTTAACCGCCCGCGCGATGGGAATGGCCGCATACACGAGGAGGGTAAGGGCGGCGACTGTCGATAAGCTCCATATGAATATTTCCATTTTGTCTCCTCAAAGACCAGCCGGGCAGTCTTCCGGGCGCCATCAACCTTGAATCGGAATACCTGAACCGTCTTTCGCCGCGCGGACTCTTCCTGCTTGATCCTTGTCATATATTACATCATATCGTCGTGTTATTAAAGACAAATCGGGCGAAGGGGCCGGAGACGGCGTTGCGGGAAGGTTTCCCCGCCGGCCCCTTCGGGAGTAGGAGGAGTTGTTTTTACTTGTAAATTAGTGCATATTTCAGTAAATAGAGAGAAAGAAACCAGGAGGGACCAGATGGCGAAAACTCAGGAGATCAAGAAAGAGGCAAAGAAGAAACCACTGAAGACCCTGAAAGAAAAACGCCTTGAGAAGAAGGCAAAAAAAGAGGATAAATAGACCTTTCGGGAATGACTCGATCACCTTCCGGACGGTTTTCACCGGCCGGGGAGATCATTACAGAAAGTGCCTTTTGGGAACGTAGCCTTCGCTTCCGCCGTGTCTCCAAAGGGGATTCCTCCTTTTGTTCGCACTTATGCCGGTTGTCCTCCCACCCTTTTCTATTTCAACGTATTTCAACCGAATAATCCGAGGACGCTCCGGTTGCCCCGTGAGGGCCCCACGTAGCGCCCGGGCCTATTTGCACGGCCTCTCTCCCGGGGTCGTACCCGGAAGAACAGGGCGAGTCCTTTTACGCAGCGGTTCATCCGGGCATTGATCACAGATCCTTCCTGCGCTCCTTTGCCCCCTTCATCCTCTCTATGGCTTTCTCCACGTATTCGCAGGGGAAGCCTTTGTCCCGCCGGAGGAAATCAAGGAGGCCGGCTTCGTCCATCGCGCCGTATTCAATGCGGTACCTGTCCGTGACAGGAGGGTGGAGGAAGAATTCGCGTACTTCCCTGTAATTTTCACTCACCCGGGGCTTTATGTGCGGGGGGAGCCGCTCGATATTTCCGTAACTCTTTATGAGGCTCACCGCGGATTTCGGGCCCATGCCCCTGATGCCGTGGTTAAAATCGTTGCCTATGAGAATGGCCGCGTCAATAAGCTGGGCAGGGGTGATGCGGTGAGTCGCGAGCATCGCGGAGAGGTCTATGACGAGGGCGGTAGGAGGACTTATTGGCCCATCATGGGACGAGACGTCCCTGGGTGAACGGTAAACCAGCCTCACCATCCTCGGGCTGCCGAAAAGAAGAGTATCATAGTCTTTGCTCGCCACTGCCCAGGCATCTCCATTCTTTGCCATGAAGGCCGCCTGGGCCTCGCCTTCGCTCGGGGCCCGCACCCGGGGAATGCCGAGAAGATCCAGAAGACGTTCGGCGTCAGCCACCATGGACTGGGTGACACGGGCCGCCCTCAAGGCCTTGGAGAAGGCCACCTCCATGAGCCCCGCTTTCCTTGCCTCCTCATATTCCATGGCAAACCGTTCCTTGACGGCCCTGCGCCTTTCCAGTTCTTCCCTTTTGAGGGCAGGAGGTTCGCCGTCGAAAACGAAGACGAGCCTTATCCCGAAATCGGTGATAAGACGGGTGGACGCATCCACCAAGCCGCGCAGATGGGAAGTGACATTGCCTTCCGGGTCCGTCAAAAGGGATCCGTCGGGCTTGCGAAACATGGCCATCAGGTCATAGAGCATACCGTTGCCGTCAACGGCGAGGGTCTTTCCCTCCAGGTCGGCGAGGCGCACCGGCACCTTATTGACCAGTGGCGTGAGGAATAATCCCATATCCTTATCTCCTTCTCCTCCAAGCATAGTGACGGTGCGGCCTGTTGTCGAGAGAAGGTTCCCAGGCACGCCTGCCGCGTCTTTTTAAGGATAGGCGTAAGAACGAGTGCAGTCAAGGAAGTTTGCGGTTTTCCGGTCCGGCACGAAAAAGGGCGGCCCTCGAACCCGGGAGGCCGCCCTTTTTCTTCAATCCCGATCAGGGATTGATGGTTGGGTGATTATTGGTATACGCCGCTAAGGACATAGAGGTCCGTCCCTTCAACCCGCTGAACCCAGGATTTCTTTGTCTGCACCTTGTTCGTCGCGGGGTTTGTCCAGTTGTAGCTCGCCCATCCGCTCCCTTTGGTCTTGGCCAGTTCGATCATCTCCCTTATGAAGAACTTGCCGTTTGCGTCTCTCACGTCATAGAAGCTCTTTCCCGCGAGTTTCGGCTGCATCGGGTTCGCGAGGTTTATCCCGTTGAAGTCCTGTATGACGACATAAAGATCGCCTTTTACAAACTGACCCTTGGGGTTGCCTATTTCCGCAATTCCCTTTTCTTTCCCATGGGACTTCACGTATGCCGCGGCCTTTTCCGAAAGGACCTTGGCGTCATCGAGGGGCGCCGCCTGACCGATAAGAACCGTGCCGAAAACCAGCATTGCCGCGAATACAATACTCCTTACTACTGCTTTCATGAGAACCCTCCTTCTGTGGTAACGAATGTGTAACCTTTAACAGGTCCGGAATTTTATCGGCGAAAACCATCCGTACTTAAGTCGCATCGCGATGGGATCGAGGTGAAGATACGGCTTGCATATTATGTTCCGTCGGATTAGAATCACTCACATATCGTTTTGAAAGGCGTCATTTTGCCGGGAGGATGGGCCGAGTGACGGACTCAGGGGAGGCAGCACGCGATAGATTGCCCGGTTCAAGCGGGAATGGAGGCGCCACATGACACACCGGTTTGTCCGCATTCTAATTCTGGTTCTTCTCATCATTCTGCTTTATACCGCATCCAAGACGGTCGGGGTCTACGTTGACTGGCTTTTCTTCAATGAGGTAGGTCTGAAGGAAGTCTTCGCCAGGGCGATTTCCGCCGAAATCGTTACGGGCCTCGGTTTCGGTCTTCTCTTTTTCGTCTTTGTCGGTGTGAATGTGCTCATTGCGTGCACGGGCAAGGTACCGCAGATCGACATCGTGCTCATGCAGCGCATGAGAATCGCCATTGACCCGAGCCGGTTCATGCGGGTGCTCAGGCCCGTGGGCCTCGGGATAGCCCTCATCGGCGGAGTAATGGCCGCTCTGTGGAGCAGCGACCTCTGGGCCCAGGTCCTTTTGTTTCTCAACCACGTAGAGTCCGGCACGGTTGATCCCATATTCGGTCATGACATGGGATTCTACCTTTTCAGGCTTCCTTTCTGGGAATTCCTGAGCGGCTATGCGGGCTTCCTCCTTTTCTTCACCCTCCTCGTGGTGACGGCCCTCTACACGGCAAGGGGCGGGGTCATCCTTTTCGGCAGGACCATCTCTTTCGTAAGGCAGGCCAGGGTGCACCTCGCCTTGCTGGCGCTGCTCTTCTTCGTGAAGATGGCGTCCGGGTTCTATCTTGAAAGGTTCGAATCCCTTTACTCGACCCACAGCGTAATTACCGGGGCCGGCTATGCCGACGTGTACGGGAAGCTGGTGGTGTTGGGGGTTCTCATACCCCTCACAATCCTGGCGGGTATTCTCTTCGCCTATGGCCTTCTGAAGGATAAATGGAAGGCCGCCGTTTATCCGTGCGGCGCTCTCATCGTCCTCTATATCCTCGGGGCAGGCATCTACCCCGCCTTTCTCCAGAATTTCAAAGTCGCGCCCAGCGAACTGGCCCTCGAGGAGCCTTTCATCAAGCACCACATCGAGCTTACCCAGTATGGCTACAATCTGAAGAAGGTGCAGGTGGTGCCCTTCGATGTCTCCTTCAACCTTACGGCAAAGGATTTGAGAAATAACGACGCCACCCTCAAGAATATCAGATTGTGGGATGAAACGCCCCTCCTCAAGACTTACAGCCAGCTCCAGCAGATCCGGACGTACTACCGGTTTCACGGCATCGATAACGACCGCTACACCATCGACGGGGAATACAGGCAGGTCCTGCTCTCGGCGAGGGAACTCTCTTACGACGATCTTCCGAGCAAGTCGTGGATCAATGAGAAGCTCGTATTCACCCACGGCAACGGCATTGTCATGGGATATGCGAGCAGGATTTCAAAGGAAGGCCTGCCCGAGTTCATCGTCAAGGACATCCCGCCCGTTTCCACCACGAACGTAAAGATCAAGACGCCGGAGATCTATTATGGGGAATTGACCAATGACTATGTAGTGGTAAATACGAGGGTTCCCGAATTCAGCTACCCCACTGCCGAGGGAAATATCTACACCTCTTACAGCGGAAAGGGGGGAGTGCGCCTCGATTCCCTCTTCAAGAAGGGGCTCTTCGCTGCCTATTTCCGGACGGCCAAGATACCTCTCACAAATGAAATCAGGAACGAAAGCAGGATACTCTACAACAGGAATGTGGTGGAAAGGGTCAAGAGGATCGCTCCCTTCCTGCTCTATGACTCCGATCCCTACATTGTCGCCTCAGATGACGGCAAACTCTACTGGGTTATCGACGCCTATACCGTATCCAACCGCCTTCCTTATTCCAAACCCCTGAAGAACAGGGTAAATTACATGAGGAATGCCGTGAAGGTAACGGTGGACGCATACGACGGAAAGGTCAATTTCTACCTCAGCGATCCCGAGGACACCATTGCGCGGGTATACAACACAATCTTCCCGACCCTGTTCAAGCCCCTCAAGGAAATGCCTGAAGGACTCAGGGCGCATGTGCGGTATCCGCGGGACCTGTTCAAGGTCCAAACATCCCTTTACGCAGTCTACCATATGAACGACCCGAAGGTGTTTTACAACAAGGAAGACCTCTGGGAAATACCGGTTCGTGGGGACAAGGCCATGGAGCCCTACTACCTGATCATGAAGCTGCCCGAACAGAAGCGGGAGGAGTACGTGCTCCTCATGCCCTATACACCGGCCAAAAGAGACAACCTCGCGGCCTGGTTCGCCGTGAGGTGCGATGAGCCCAACTACGGAGGACTTATCGTATATACGTTTCCGAGGGACAGGCTCGTGTTCGGTCCCCGTCAGGTCGACGCGAGGATCGACCAGGATTCCTATATCTCCCAGCAACTCACGCTCTGGGGTCAGCGAGGTTCCCAGGTAATCAGGGGAAGCCTCCAGATCATCCCTATCGAGAAGTCCCTTCTCTACGTCCAACCCCTGTACCTCGCGGCGGAGGACAAGGGAGGATTGCCGGAACTCCGAAGGGTGGTCGCGGCTTACGAGAACAACGTGGTCATGGAGGAGAACCTTGAACAATGCCTTGCCTCCCTCTTCGGCGGCCGCAGGGCGGTGACAGAGAAGCCCGATGGGCGCGCGCCCGCGACTATTGTGAAGGCTTCTGTCCAGGATCTCGCAAAAGAGGCCGGCCGGATCTTTGAGAAGGCCAAGGCCATGCAGAGACAGGGAGATTGGGCGGGTTACGGGGAACAACTCAAGAAACTGGAGCAAACGTTGAAGCAGATGTCAGGGCAGTAAGGGGAGGGCTTTTACTCCCACGTACAGATGGTGTTCCTTCCGAGGTCTTTGGCCTTGTAAAGCATCTGGTCTGCCCTTTCCACGATCTCGTGGGCGTTTATGATATGCCCCGCGTCCATGGTGGCAAGACCTGCACTTACGGTAACTTTCCGCCGGTCTCCGGCCATGAAAAAGACACGGGACTCGCAATGCCGTTTTATCCTTTCCGCCAGTGTCAGGGAATCCTTGGGACCGGCCCCGATGATGAGGACCGTAAACTCGTCGCCCCCATAACGGCACGGGATGTCCACGCCTTTACGGATGACACTCCCCAGGATGTCTGCAACTCCCTTAAGCACCGTGTCCCCGTGGGGATGACCATAGACGTCGTTGATTTCCTTGAAGTTGTCGATATCCGCGAGAAGAACGGACAGGGCGCCGCCTGACCTCCTGAGCCTCGCGATCTCCTCGCTCAGGCGTATCTCGAAGAAGGACCTCACGAAGAGCCCGGTGAGACCGTCTATCGTGGCGAGTTTGTAAAGCTGCGAGTTTCTTAAAGATACGGCGATGACCGTGGCAAAGGATATGAACAACTGTATTTCGAATACGGACCAGTCCCGTTCCGGGTTGCTCTCTATGGTTACGGCCCCCATGATTTCATTCGAGGGGCCCGCCAAGGGCAGCAAGAGACACGTCAGGTCCGGAGCAGGGGAATTGTAGACGGGAAACGGGATTGCCGAGGCTGTAGTCACGGCGGCAGGGAAAACGCCGTATTGCTTTTCATTGATCACCTTCTCGAAGGGGGTGTTCAAATAGGACGTCTTTATCTTTACGGGACAGTAAAGCCTGTCCGCGAAAGCACCCTCCATGCGGAGCATCCCCTTTTCCTCAGCAAGGGTATATAAGGCGACCTTCCGGTGGTCGGCGAAGACCGACAGGGCCTCAAGAGACCGTTCAAAGATAAGGTCCTCCTCGGACTCGATGACGGTAAGTCTCGTGGCATAATTGAAAAGCATCAGGATATCGCGCGCGGACAAGGGCTTTTCCTCAGACATGATAGGGCATCTTTCCAGGTTCCGGCCCCGGCTGCGGCCTCCTCCGGTGTAACATGCAGTAGTTTAATATAAATCATAATCAATACTCAATGCTATTTTTCCCGCGCCCGACGCTTGTTGCAGGTGCGCCGAACCCCCGTTTGAATTCAGCCGGTAGGCCCCTTTTTCTTCCTGAGGCAGTGAATGACGACGATGCACAGGGTCGCGAAGAGGGCCGCAAAGAGGGCATATTTTGCTCCCACGAAAACATGGCGCAGACCCCCGATGTTGTGCCCGAACCCGTAGGAAAGACCACCCCAGAACCCTACCCATATACCCGCGCCGATGATATTGAAGCACTGGAACCGCAGGTGAGGCATGCGGGTGAGGCCTGCCACGATGCCGTTCAACTGGCGAAAGACATCAAAGAATCGCGCGGTTACCACAATCACGGGGCCATACCGCAGGAAGAACTTTTCCGTCCTCTTCAGACTTTCCTCCGTGACGAACACATATTTGCCGTAACGGAGGACGAGGGGTCGTCCTCCGTAATAGCCGAGGCCGTAGCCGATGGTGTTTCCGATCAGGGCCGCGCTGAAGGCGACGATCAGGATGGCGGCGAAGGACATATCGCCGCGGGACGCGACGACTGACGCGGCGATGAGGGCGCTCTCGCCGGGGGCGGGTATGCCGAACCCTTCGGGCAGGATGGCCGCGGCAACGGCCCAATACCCGTAATGATCTATCAGGGGCATGAAGGTGGTGACAAACCTGTTCACGGGACTCTCCGTTTCACTCTATATCGGCATTCGACAGAACATCCCGCAGGGGCGGGACGTGAGAGCCGCCTTTCCGCAAGGGGGGCTCTTGGAAGCACGGACAGCCGTCAGGGAGGGACGGGGAGGACAACCGTCACACCCTTTGTCGGGGGAATGGAGGGTCTATCTCGTGGGGCCGCACCCGGGCCGGGGCGTGCCGCCCGTCCATGTCGCCCGTTCGAGCTTCTCTATGTCGTCGCTCTCGCACTCAGGGCAATCAGGAGGTTCTTCCTCTCCGGGGATCGCCGAAAACTCAAATCCACACTTTCTGCATATATACTTTTCCTCGTCCATGGTGTCACCTCTCTTCGGCAGTATTTATCTGTTTTGTAAGTACTGCCGCCGCCGTTGTCAACCACGGGAGGCGAGACGATGGGGAGTGACCCTATCGATAATGCACAGATGTTAGCGCACTATCGCAAGGAATTCAAGAATTTCGGCAGGGGAGGGACCATTGCGTCAACTGTGCCTCCCCATGGGGAAGCCCTTTTTTTGGGGCTCCAGGGAGATGTCACGGGAGTTCATCATTTTTTGATTGAATTTCACCGGCCTTTGTGAGTAAAAGAGTCAATAAGGACAAAAGCGAATTCAATGAAAACAGAGGAAGAGTTCCTCAAAGAACCGGCCGGCATGACACGGCTTGCCGAAGAGACCCGGGAGAACCTGTCGGGTTGTGAAGCGGCCCCGCACGCCGCCGGGAAGAGGGAGGCGCAGTACGGGGAGATCGTCGAGCTCGCAAACAGCATAATCCTTCGTTTTGATCCCTCGGGAAACATCATCTTTCTCAACCGGTTCGGCCTCGATTTCTTCGGATATACCCGTGAGGAGATCGTTGGAAAGAAAATTATAGGCACTATCACACCGCCGGTGGAATCTTCCGGCCGCGATCTCGCCGATCTGATGAAATCGATTTCCGAGGACCCCCTGAAGTATCGGGTCAACGAGAACGAAAACATGCGGAAGGACGGAAGCCGGCCGTGGGTGCTCTGGACGAACAAGGCCATTGTCGATGAATCAGGCCGGATCACCGAGGTGCTGTGCATAGGCAACGACATAACGGACAAGAAAGAAGCGGAAAAGCTGCTCAAGTCCGTACGGGATGAACTCGAAACGAAGGTCAGGGAGCGGACGAGTGACCTTGAAGAGGCCTTGGAGAACCTCCGCTATGAGGTGGTGGAGCGGAAGATAGGTGAGTTGGAGCTAAGGGAGAGCGAAACAAAATACCGTAGCATTGTGGAACAGGCGGTTGAGGGCATATTCCAGACCACGGGGGAAGGGGAGTGCATAATGGCGAACGCCGCCCTTGCCGAGATGCTCGGATATGCCACGCCTGAAGAATTCATTTCCACGGTGACCGACGTGGAGAACGGGCTTTATGTGAACCGTGAGGACTACGGTGATTTCGTGCGCCTTCTCGATGCAAAGGGATACGTGAAGGAATTCGATACCCGGTACCGGAGGAAGGACGGGAGTACGGTCTGGGTTTCCATGAATGTCCGCGCTGTTCACGACGAGAGGGGCAGTTTCGTCTACTACGAGGGGACGATCGAAGACATTTCCGCGAGGAAGGCGAGCGAGGAACAGCTTAAGGAAAGTTTCGCAAGACTCCAGCGCATGATGGACGGGACCATCGAGGCTCTTTCCATGGCCATAGAGGTGAGAGACCCATATACAGCGGGCCACCAGGTGAGAGTGGCCCGGCTCGCCGAAGCAATAGCGCGGCAGATGAATTTTACCGAGGACCATATCAAGGCAATCAGGATTGCGGGGACCCTTCACGATATAGGAAAGATTTACGTGCCTGCCGAGATCCTCGCGAGACCTGGAAAGATAACCAACCATGAATACGCCGTGTTGAGAGACCACGCGGAGGCGGGGTACGACATCTTAAAAGGCATAGAATTCGACCACCCCATCGCGGAAATAGTGTTGCAGCACCATGAGCGGATGAACGGTACCGGCTATCCCCGCGGTCTCAAGGGCGACATGATCAACATGGAGGCGAGGATCCTGGCGGTGGCGGATGTGGTGGAATCCATGGCCTCCCACAGGCCTTACAGGCCTTCCCTGGGCCAGGAAAAAGCCCTCGAAGAAATACGGGCAAACAGGGGCGTGCTTTACGACGAAAACGTAGTCGATGCGTGTCTCAAACTGTTCGATGAACCGGGTTTTTCCTTCGATGACAGGTGACCCGGCGATCCTGTTCCAGGGCCGACGTCCTTATCTTTCCAGCTCCCTTGCAAACCAGATCACTTTCCCATTTACCTTTACCCTGTCCGTAGGGACCTGGAAGGCCTCGTATTTTGCGTTGTCGCTGATGATCTTCACCGCGTCGGCCATTACCTGGACCCGCTTTATCATGATGATATCATCGAGGGCCAGCGCGTAAATACCACCCTGCGGATCGATATAGTCCCGGTTGCGGTCGATGAGGACCAGGTCTCCGGCAACGAGAGAGGGCTCCATACTGTCGCCGTCCACCTTTACGAGGGCCATCTTGTCGGGGTCCCCCTTCCTCCTGATCCAATCCTTCCTGAAAGCGACCCGGACATCCACCGCGTTGTCGGGAATCCTGCCTCTGCCCGCGCTGATCCTGCCTATCACCTGGGAGATATAGACAAATTCCTTGTCGAGGGTATATCCGGGCCGTCTTTCCCCTACTCTGTGGGTTCTTCCATCATATGGCACGCTATCGCCGGTCTCTTTGCCGGGCTCACCGCCTCGAGCGAAAACCGGTCCCCTGCCCGATATGAGGTAGTCCAGGGTAATGCCGTCACGTTCACAAATTGCAAACACTATCTCGTAGGGGATTGTCCCCCGTGTGCGCCAGTTTGAAATGATGGCGGGTCTCACCTCGAGGTACCGCGCTAAACCGGCGTCATTCTTCAACTCTTTGAGGGCGATAATACGGTCCAGTATCTGATTCGACGTCGGCATGATAAAAGGTTTCAGCATGGCGCACTTTTCCTATTGACAACTATTGTCAAAATGATGATATACTATGTCCGTGAACACGATGCCGCAAGAGAACGAAGGAATGGCTGTCACGGTAACCGGTTCCGGCATATCCCGACTCGTGATTCCTTCGAAGGCTTTGCCAGGCGGAGGAGAGACGGCATGGGTCATAAGACCTTTCCTTTCCATAAATAGATCTGTAGTAAGTTTAGAAGGTCTTGTGAAAAATTGCAATGTGAAAATATGTTATTCTTGTGTGACGCTGACGATTAGTGACAACCCCGTCTTGATGCCCACCTTATTCCCCGTTTCGTTCCCCGTTTCACCTCCCCCTGCACGGCCTGCCGCACTACGCGCGAGGCCCGGGACACTTGCCCGGCCCGCCTTCTGCGGCAGGAGCCGTCCATCATGGGAGGCGGGTTCGGCAAAAAGCTTTGTGCCGCAGAAGGGAACAGGCGGAGCGCCGACGGGTCAATAGGAGGAGACCGTGGCAAGAAGGATTACCGTAAGTGAGTACCACAACTGGAACGACGTGGACGGGGGGCTGAGACGTATGGGCGAGATCGACATGGAGATCACAAGGCTCGAAGGGGACCTTACCCTGAGGGTCAACAGGCTCAGGGCCGACTACGACAGGAGGGCGGAGGGACTGAAGACTGCGAGAAGGACGATCGAAGCCAATATTGAGTCTTTCGCGGAGGAAAGAAAGGGGGAATTTGCGAAGATAAGATCGAAGGAACTGACTTTCGGGGTGGTGGCATACCGGGTCGTGCACAGGGTGGTCATCAAATCGAAGAAGGCCACTGTGGCGGCCCTGGAGACACTCGGGCTGAGTGCATATCTCCGGGTTGCGAAAGAGCCGGACAAGGAGGCCATGAAAGCCCTGGATGCGGGAACACTTGCAAAGGCGGGCGCCTCCTTGAAAACGGCCGATCAACTCACCATAGAGCCCAACATGGAACGGATTACCGACAAGACATCGGCATAGGGAGGCGCTATGTTCCCCCCGAGACAGGGCCTTTCGGCCCGTGGCGGCGGCACAGGTGGACCTTGCAGGGAGCTTTGGATGGACAAACGAGAAATAAGGAGGCGACACAGAGTATGAAGAAATGGATTACAAAGATTATGGATCAGGTCACCGTGGAGGACCTCCCGGAGAGTTACCGCGACGTGGCCATGGTTGTGGGGGTGGAAAACGCCATAAAGCTGTCCGATGCGCTGGGCGGCCTCGCCTATTACTTCCAGCAACTTGACAAAGTGCTCCTCAAAAAGAGGGATGAGATGATCAGGAACGAATTTACCGGGGCGAACCACAAACCCCTGGCAAAGGAATACGGACTCAGCGAGGTGTGGATAAGGGAAATAGTGCAAAGATCCCGCCTTACGCGGAGGACCGCAATCAGTGGACAGGGGTAAGTCGGCCCACCGCCGGCGCGCTGCCTATCCCGCGAGTTTTTTCACTGCCTCCAGGGCTTTGTCATAATCGGGAGGGTTTGTCATTTCGGGGACAATCTCCATGTACCCTATGACATCCGCCTTGTCGATTACGAAAACAGAACGGGCAAGGAGGCGCAGTTCCTTGACCAGTACGCCATAAGCGTTTCCGAAAGCGGCGTCGCGGTGGTCCGAAAGGGTCCATATCCTGTCGATGCCGGCGTTCGTACAGAACCTCGCGATGGCGAACGGCAGGTCCATGCTTACATTCAAGACGGCTACGCCGCTCCCCAGCGACTGAGCTTCCTGGTTGAAGCGTCTCGCCTGGAGGTCGCATACGGGCGTATCCAATGAGGGGGTCACGCTGATTATCTTGATCTTGCCCGCAAAATCGGACAGAGTGACCTCTTTCAATTCCTTGTCAAGTACGGTGAACGCGGGCGCCCGGTCTCCCGTTTTCACTTCGTTTCCTATGAGGGTCAAGGGGTTGCCTGCAAAAGTCACGACGTTTCTTCTTTCCATAACCTGTCTCCTTTAATGTGATGGTTCATCTCTTATGATTATCACCCGCAGCGCCGTTGTCAATCGCACTCCTTTTCATCCAACATTGTAACTCATATTTCAAAAGAAAAAGAAGGACTTATTCGGTTCATGGGGATATAATAGTAACAAGCCCTTATCCGTCGGCGATGGACGCCGCATTTTCGGAGATCCCGCGGACAAAGGCGCCGCGAACCGGCCGGGACTTCAACGGATCGGGGGAAGACTTGCATTGGGAGGAGGTATCGTCGTGAAAAGACAAGGTCATATTTTGGCACTCTGCCTCGTTTCATTCGTATTGTGTCTTTCCCCCCGGGTTACCCACGGGTTCAAACAGTCGGATGTGGATAAGATTTCAAACACCAAGGAATGCCAGTGGTGCGATCTGCGCGGCGCGAACCTCTCGGGCTCGGACCTTTCGGACGCATCCCTTTCAGGAGCCAACCTTTCTGAAGCGAGACTCAAGGGCGCGAACCTGACAGGCGCAAATCTTTCAACAGCGTATCTGCGAAATGCCGACCTTTCGGGCGCGAACCTCACCGGCGCCTTTCTGGATAAAGCCAATTTAAACGGCGCGAACCTCACCGGCGCGAACCTCACCGGCGCGAAATTGTCCAAGGCCACGTGGACGGACGGGGAAAAGTGCGATGAGGGATCGACGGGAGAATGCAAGCAGAGTCGTGTCATCCGGCCCAAAGACGAGACCCCGCCTCTTTTCCCTGCCGATTTCTAAGACCCTTCGTACGTTATGGACGGACAGGTCCCGTCGCAGCAGGCGGCCTTGGGGATCATCATTCGGGCCGTCCGGCTTTGTTTTACAAAGAGTGGTTCGACAGTCTTGTTCGCATGGCACGCCCATTTCGACTCTTTTGTCGCCCCTTCCCGGCAAGACCGATAAATTGACCGTCATATCAATATCCTGGCCGCCATCACCTTTGGTACGTTTCTTGCTTTTATTTAGTTGCGAGGATATGAACCCCGCAAGGCAAGGAGGCGGCATGAAAAGGGTAATGATGGTCCTTATGATTGTGATTATGGGCATATGTTTGTTAAGTCCATCACTATATGCAAGGGGGGGCGGCGGCCACGGAGGCGGCGGAGGCGGCCACAGTGGAGGACATGGCGGTGGAAGCGGCTACAGCGGCGGTCATGGCGGAGGTGGCGGTCATGGCGGCCAGGGTTATCACGGAGGCGGTGGAGGTTACGGGAACCACGGTTATTACGGCGGAAACAGAGGTTATTACGGAGGACGCTCAGGCTACTACGGCGGAGGTTACTACCGTCCCTATTACGGGGGAAGGTACTACGGCTATGGTTACACAGGTATCTGGGTCCCCGGATACTGGTCGGAAATCTGCGACGCCTGGGGATGCAGGGTGGTCTGGGTTCCCGGTTATTACCGGTAACCGGTAGGGAAGAAACGGCCCACACCCGGTTCAAAGCCGGGCATCCTCCCGGGGAATACTGCCGGGGAATACTGCCGGGTGCGACGGAAATTACATCTGAATTCCATTGTTGATTATCCCATGATTACCACCCTTTGACATCGGTACTGCCCCGTAATAGTCAATATATTGAATATCCTCATATTGACTATTACCGCGTACCGTGGGATATTACATACAGGGGGTAGAAGAATATAATTGTTGCCCTTTGAACATAGGAGAGGATTAAGATCATGTCAAAAACAACGGAGTTCTTGACGGAAGAAGTAGCGCTATATCTTGTGAACCGGTTGAAACCGGAGAAAGATATCCGGCCCGGAGACGGCCGGTTGAAGCCGAAGGGCCGGTCCAAGGGGAGCAGCGCGGCCCCGGCGGGAGATGAAAAAAAGAAAAGCGCACAGGGAAATTCCTGGTCCGGCGCTGCCGGGAGGGCGGCGCAGTCGCCTGCCGAGGCCCAGGAGACGGGATTGCGGGTTGCCGAACTCGGGGATCTGGTAATGGAAAAGGAGGATATCCTCAAACAGATCGCGTCGGATCGGGCTATTCTCGAAGGAACGGAAGGTTCGGTGACTCAGGACGAGGTTATCCGGCATCTCGACGACGTAGGTTCCACGGACGGTTCGGAACTGAGGGCGCTGGCGCGTAACATAAAGCCCGTGCAGGGCCTTGAAAGTTCCCTGGAAGAGGCGGCCCGCCGGCTGAAACAGGTGAGGGCGAGGATCAGCGAGCTGGCCGGCAACGAGGAGACGGCAAGGACGTATCAGGCGAGGCTTGAAAAGAAGATCGCCACAATCCGGTCGGCCAGGACAGTAGGGCACCTCGAAAGGGTGATGGAACAGAGTGAACTTGCCCGGATGGAGATGCTTGCCCGGCGGAACGGTGAAAATATGGCGCTCACCGCGGCCGACACCGAGACCATCAGGAAGTTCGACCTTATCCTGGAGAAGGCCCGGGAGAAGATCACCCATCTAATGAGCAATGACGAGATCTACTACGAGGCAAAACGACGGGTCCTCCTTGAATACAGGCGACAGCTTTTGAACGACGGGTTCGTCGAGACGCCGGGAGTGAAGAACGAGGTGATGAAGATTATAAGCCACCTCCAACTGGGTATTCCCGTGCTGCTGCGCGGTCACCTGGGCGCGGGCAAAACGGAGGTCGCCCTCCACGTCTCCCGCAAATATTTCGGCCACGAACCGGAGTTTATCTCCGGGTCCGAAGAGGCGACGAAATACGACATCTACGGAAGAACCCAGATAGGGGTCCGGCCGGAAGACGACAAGATGCGGGAGTTCAAGAGCAGGATGGATGAATACCTGCGGATGAACCCCGAAGCGGGGAAGAAGGAAATAAAAGAAATCGAGAGGCAGTACTACCAGACGATCGTGGTAAGGGGCCTCACCACAAGCTTCTTCCAGTACGGACCGCTGGTGAGGGCGATGAAGGAGGGGAGGCCCTTGCTGATCGACGAGATGGACGGTATACCCCATTCCATCATCATGCGTCTCAACCATGTCCTCACCAGGCGTCCGGGAGACAGGATCAAGGTGCAGGAAAACGGGGGAGAGGAAATAACCGTAAAGAAGGGGTTCTGCGTCCTGGCCACGGGGAATATCAAATCATTCCGCTATAAGCGCGAAGAACTGGACGCGGCGTTCCTGTCCCGGTGGTGGTCGAACGACATCACCTATCCGCCCCAGAACGAGACCTATGAGATTCTCGTTGCTTCCCTCCTGGACAAAAGGGGCAACCTTCAGGTCGGCAACGTTACCGATCTCGACGAACTGAAGAGGCTGACCCATGCGTCGTCCGAGATTCAAAAGATTTTTTCGGGAGAACACCTCGACTATTTCGGCGAGGGAGCGGATGCGGTACGCCAGGTCCCTGCGAGCCTCAAGAAGTCGGTCCTTTCCCTGAGGCACCTGTGGAATGTGATAAGGCCATGGAAGGCGCACAACTTCGACCGGCCCCTTGAAACCTATATCTTGAACGAATTTATCAAACCGTCGGTAGCGGAGGACCAGATTTATCTGGTCCAACTCTTCTGCCGATTCCGGTTCTATAAGACATGGAAGGCGGACGCCTTTGGCATCCCGGGATTGACTGAAGCGAAACTGCTGGCCTTCCAGGGGAAAAGCGCGAGCCTGCCCGCGGAGTGACGCCATGTCGGAACCGCTCAGGCGCAAACCCGCAGGGATAGAATCGAAGCAGGTGGTCGAGAACGTATACGGCCGACCGAACAGCGCCAGGGGGCGCAACACCATCGAAGCCTTCCTGAAGAAGAGGGTCGGGAAGCCCGCTCCTGTAGTCAAACCCCGTTTTGTCGAGGACGAGAACACCTACCGCATTGACCTCAGTCCCTATCAGGCGGTTAACAAACCGAGGGATATCAATGGTCTCGTCGCCTTCCGGGCCGTAAAGGGCACTACCGAGTGCGTGGTGAACCAAAAGGGTGAAATAATAGGACGGGAGTATGATTTCGTGAGCGACCCCGTCTCTGTAAACGGCAGGATATTCTTCCAGGCCGGCCTGGGAAAAAAACAGTTCGTCATTAACGAAAAAGGGAAGAGGATCGGGGGGAGCTACGACATGACGGGCATTCCCCGCGAAGTGAAGGGTCGCCTTGTTTTCAGGGCCGGGCAGGGGAGCAGGGAGTTCATGGTCAACGAAAAGGGAGAAAAGGTGGGGGGTGAGTATGATTTTGTGGGAGACCCCCAGGACATGGGCGGACAACTCTTCTTCCGGGCGGGGCGGACCGGCAGGCAATTTGTCGTCAACGAAAAGGGAGAGAAGACGGCGGGAGAGTATGACTTTGTGGGAGACCCCCGGTATATAGGCGGGCAGATCGTCTTCCAGGCAGGCGAGGGCGGCAGGCAGTTCATCGTCAACGAAAAGGGAGAGAGGATAGGCGGGGACTATGAATTCGTGAGCACCCCCAGGGGTGTCCGGGGCCGGGTCGTATACTGGGCGAGAGAAGGGGTGAAATATTTCATCGTCAACGAAAAGGGAGAGAAGGTGGGGGGCGAGTATGATTTTGTGGGAGACCCCCAGGATATAGAGGGGCAGATCGTCTTCCGGGCCAAGGAAAGGATGAAATGGTTCGTCATGACGGAAAAGGGGGAGAGGATCGGAGAAACGTACGACACTTTGCGCGACCCCGTGAGCATCGGAGGCCGCATTGCCTTCTGGGCGTTCCAGGGGAGCGAGTACGTAGCGATAAACGATCGGGACGATTCCCTCGCAGGGGAGTACATCGCGGCAGGTCAACGCCGTGACACGGAAAAAAGGATCGATTTCTGGACATTTCAAGTCGGTCAGTATTCCGTGGTCAACGAGAAGGGGGAAGCGGTGGGAGGAAAGTATGATTCCGTGGGAGACCCCCAGGATATTGACGGCCGGGTCGCGTTCAAAGCCGTTCGCGGCGATAGGGAGTTCGTAGTCAACGAAAAGGGAGAAAAGGTTGGGGGCGAATACGAGTATGTGAGCGTGCCCCAGAATATCCACGGCCGCATCGCCTTCTGGGCAAGGGAGGGAACAGGGTTCTTTATCGTCGGCGAGGGAGGCCTCCGCGACGGTCGTCTCTTCGATGAGGTCTACTTTCTCAAGCCCCTGCGGGGCGGCGCGGCGTACGTGATCGCGCGCAAAGACAACTGCTATGTGAAAGAGATTGTCGAGGCCTCTTTCTTTCTTAAGCAAGGAGAAATATGAACCCCCGCAATCATGAAGGGAACCTGAAGACTGAGACCACACCGGCCGATGACAGGGGCGCGAAGAGGGCCGCCCGGTTTTTTGCCGAGCATCTGCGGGCTATCGCCGATTACGCGGGTCAGGCCGGGTTGACCTTCGAGCCGGGTGACAGCTGGACTTTTGACATGGAGAGACGTCGTGGGACCTTTGACCCATTGTTCTTCACCAAAAGGGGCTTCGGGGAAGCCGAAAGCATGTGGGCCGCCTGTCACGAGATAGAGCATTTCCTCGATTGGCTGAGGGACCCCGAAGGATATGCCGATCTCTATGGGAGAACGGAGAAGGAAAGACGGCTCGACCTCCTCTACCATTACATGAACGATATACTGGTCAACCGGGAAGAGGACAGGAGATTTCCCGCCCACATCGAGACAAGGGAATATCTTTACGAGGACAAACTCTTTCCCCGGATCGACTATTCCGGCGCACCCCGCCATCTCCAGTTCATCACCGCCATTCTCAGGGAATCGATGCTTCCCCGTGAACCGGTCATGGTTTCGCCCGAAGTGAGGAACGCCATAAGGACGCTCAGGGATATAGACGGAGAGGGAACGAACCTCATCGACCTCGTGACCGATCCTACCGCGAGACCACGGGAGCGCTTCGGCCTGATCCGGGATTATATCGAACCCGTGTATGAAAAGTTCTTTCAGGAAGATGTGAAAGAGAGAAGGAACCGTCAAAAGGAAAGACCGGACAGGGAGAGCGAATCCACGAAGGAAGAGACCCCCGAAGGCGGATCGAGAGGAACGGATAAAGGGTACATCCAGAACGACGCATCGAAGAACAGGAACAGGAAGACCAAAAGGGGCAAGGACAAACCCCATGACGACGAAGACTACTTCTCCCTTGAATATGATGAATCGAAGGAGAAGCTCCCCCAGGTTTTCTCCCCTCGCGAGGCCAGGGAGCAGATCGAGAAGGAGATGAAGCGCCGCAGGGAAGAAGACCGGTCCGCCGAAGAGGTCGCGAAGGAACAGTTCAGGTCCGAGTACGGTGTTTCCGCCGAGGAAGTGGAAGACTACAGCGAAGAATACAAGAAGATAGGACCCCATATCGAACCCCTGAGACACGTGTTCGAGCGCATCATCTCCACCAGGAAGGGAGTGAAACGCCGACTCAAGGAAAGGACCGATGAAGGGGTAATCATCGATCCCTCGCTGATCGCCCAGGCTTATATCGACGCTCAAAGCGGCATCCTCAATTCGCGCACCCAGTTGAAGATCATGAGACAGGAATTTGATGAGAACAAACCCAAGGATTTCGAATTTACCCTGGTCTGCGACCTCTCGGGTTCCATGAATGAGAACTGGCCGGGAGGCAAAAGCCATGAGCAGAAGTCTTCCGTAGTCCTCATCATCGAGGCCCTTGACGAATTTGAAAAGAAGCTCAAGGAGGAGAGGCTCGAACAGCTTGTCGACCTCCATGTGCTCACCGAGGTGCGAGGGTTCCATTCCGAGGACGAAGAGCTTAAACCCCTGAGCGACTCCATCGATTTCTCTACAAGGGTGGGCATTTCCCGGAGGCTGGATAGCTGCATCGGCGGCCGGACGGCGGACTACAAATCCCTGGTAAAAGTGGCGGCCACCATAGGCCATGAGACGAAGACACGGATCAAGGAGCGGGACCTGAAAAAGGTGCTCATCCTGATTACCGATGGCGGGAGCGACGACGTTTCACTCACGCGGGAGGCCAAAAACAGGCTCGCGGCAACGGGGGTCATCGCCAAGGCAATCCAGATCGGTCAACCGAGCAACCAGGATATAAAGAAATTCAGGCACGTGTGGCAACGGGACGGTTCTCCGTGCCGGGATGTCACTCAACTGGTAAGGACCATCGAAAAACTGCTGGAAGATTTCCTGAAGGACCTTTAGAGGGCGTCCCTTCTCCAACAACATCTTTTCATGAGATGCCGAGGGGATTCGCAATGCAGGCTGCGACCCCGTATTCGCTCCCGGCTAAAGTACTTGCGCCGGATGGCGATAATGCCTTAGGGTGGACAGGTCCGGATTCCGCCGGACGGGAAGGTCCTGCCGCCTTGAGGAATACGGATGATAACCGTGGACCGGTGGAAAAAGAAGGCAGGGTTGCGGGAATACCCGTCCGACCCGGCATTCAATATAAAGGAGTACCCTTGATGGACGATGACAAGTATATGACCATCCCTCCCGGGGCAATCATACCGGGGAGCCTGCCGAAGTTTAAAATTTACGTTCGTTCCCCGAAAGGGCAACATATTCTCTGGGCCAGGGACGGTAATGAGGTCACGCCGGAGCAATTCCGGAAGCTCTCCGAGAGCGGGCCAAAAGAGGTTTACATAGCCCTCGAGGAAGAGGTGAAATACGAGCAGTACCTGGAGAACCACCTGGGAACCATCCTGGAGAACAAGTTCCCGTCGGACGAGCAGAAGGCGGCTATCTTCAGCAAGGTTTCAACCAATGTAGTGAAGGGCGCCTTCGAAAAATCCTTCGGGCTCGGGTCTATGAGTGCGGACGCGCTGCATCGCACGGAATCGATGGTCAAGAACGCACTCCTGTTCATCACGGAGTCCAACTCCCTGCAAGCCCTTGCAAAGATGATCGGCCATGACTACCAGACGTACGAGCATGCCACAAAGGTCCTCTGGTTTACCGTGGCGTTTCTCAGGGAAACCCCGTACCTCCTTGAACGGATCGATCAGGATTATCAGACCTTCGATGAAGAGCGGAGGATGGAAATGTTGAGGCAGTGCGGCGTCGGCGCCCTGCTCCACGACATCGGAAAGGCCTTTGTTTCACAGCAGATACTCAACAAGAACGAGCCCCTCACCGACGTGGAATGGGAGGTCATGAAGCGCCATCCCCTAAACGGCCTCGCCATGCTCCTCGATACGGATATTCCCAATTTTGTCAAAAAGGCCGTATTGCACCATCATGAGGATTTTTGCGGCAGCGGCTATCCCCTGGGCCTCGAAGGGGAGAATATCGGTGTTCTCGCGAGGGTGCTCAGGATTGTGGATGTCTTTGACGCCATGACTTCCCGGCGCCCTTACAAAGACCCCATACCTCCCGGAAAGGCGATACAGATCATGGTCGGGGTCCCGCCGGACAGGAAAGGGGACGATCCCTCTTCGCCTGACGATCGCGACCGGGGCATGAGGCGGTGTTTCGACGAGGAGCTTCTCCGAAAATTCATAGTATTTCTCGGAAGCGTGAGATTGACCTAACGATGGGCCGGTGCCTTGGGTTCCTGGCGGCCGGATGGAGCGGATCCTCCCGGAAGGGGCTTCTTTTCCTTGAGGACCTGGAATGTCTCCACCACAGTCCCGTCCGGTCTCAAAACGGTCACGGTCAACGTGTTTCCCGCAATCTCAAAGCGGGCAAGGTGATAGGTTTTTTCGGCCCGCACCACAAACCGGGCGGAATCGGCGTTGCAGGGCGCGGGATCGGAAAGGGGCGCGCCTCCTCCACCCAGGGTAAGGTAGGTGATGCCATAGGCCCCGTTGTCTCTCAGTACATGGGAGTAATAATTTCCGTGCCCCTGTATCACCAGGCGGACGTCTGATTCGGTCGATTCGATTATGGGGGTGAGCGCGTTTTGCAGGACTTTGGACTGAAAAGCGCAGTCCCAGACGGGGGTGTGGATCATCACGACCTTCCACGGTTTCTTCGATGCCTTGAGGTCCTGCTTCAGCCAGTCCATCTGCCTCGCATCGGGCAGTTGATCGCCCGGCGCGCCGGGATATGACCATGTATCCACCACCGCGACATGGAGGGGGCCGTAGCTGAAAGAGTAATAATAACGATTGCTGAGCTTGTATGTGGCAAAAGGGAGATATTTTCTGAAATACTGTCCTATGTGTTGTTCGAGGAGGTACTCTTCGCCGAAGGACGCACTGAGGCCCTCGCTTTCCCCGAGCGCCCCCAAGAGAGGGAAATCCCGAAGGCAATTGTTGACGTAAGGGACTTTCGGGCCGAACAATTCCACGTCCCAGAAGTACTCGGTCAGGCCATAGCTCACATAATCCCCTGAATGGAGGATTATGGTCTGGCGGTGGTCCGGATCGGCAAGTTTGTCCTCCATGAGCCTTTGCATCAGGCGGTTGTGTGTGTCCGCGCCGTTTCTGCTCCCCCCGTAGCCATAGAATGTAAGGGATGTGGCGGAAGGGTCGGGGGCCGAAAGAAAGGACCCGGTGAACTGCTCGCCGTCCGCTGTTACGCGCCAGTAATATCTTTGGTCGGGGGAGAGGCCGCCGATCGTGTAGTCGAACTGGTGCCCGTCCACGCCCATGCCGCGTTCAATGACAGGGACGGGAGGATGTCCGTAGGAGGGCGAAGGGCCCCACTCGACAGTCGTCTTCCGGGGTGTGCGCGAAGTCTGCCAGAAAAGGGTCATATTTGTATGCTTGTTGTTGTAGGAAAGATACGGCCCTTTTCTCATGATGGGGGCTGCCTTTGCCGGAGCAGCCGCTGTCTCGGAGGTCGGCTGCCCATCCTGGCCGGCCGGCTGAGCGTAGGATATCGGCGGGATGAGGCACAGGGCAAGGGCGCAGGCGAGGACGATAAGTCGTCCCGCGGCCCGGAGATGCTCCCCGTTCATGGGGATACCTTTCTTTGACGCACCCCGGTTCCGAACCTGCCGGAGGGGATCACTTCCGCCGCAACCCGCCCTGAACCCCGACTTGCTTCGGACGCTTCCGCCCTGTCCCTTCCCATTTCCCCTGTTTCCGCGCTTACAGGAAGTACGCGTTCAGGACGTACTGCTGCAGCATCCTGTGGGTGTTGAAGAAGGAGCCGTTGAGTGCGATCACGTGGCGCATGACGTCGATAAAGCGGGACCTGTTGTTGTAATACATGGGAATGATCACATCCTCCAGCTTGGCGTATAGGGACATGGCATCCTCGGTCCGGTCATCTTTTGCGGGGTCCTGCCCCCGCTCACCTATGGACCATCCCGTCACCCCCTCGATGTGCCCTTCTATCCACCAGCCGTCGAGGATACTCAAAGACGGAACGCCGTTCAGGACAGCCTTCATCCCGCTCGTGCCCGATGCCTCAAGGGGAGGCTGGGGCGTGTTCAACCACACATCCACCCCCGAGGTAATGAGTCTGCCGAGAGAAAAATCGTAGTTCTCGAGATACACGATCTTTATGCTGTCACGGAGCGATTCCTTGATTCGGAAAATGTGCTGTATGATCTCCTTTCCCCCCTGATCGTTGGGATGGGCCTTTCCCGCGTAAATGATCTGGATGGGACCAACGTCCCTACAGATACTTTTCAGCCTCTCCGTATCCGTGAAGATAAGATCGCCTCTCTTGTAGGGCGCGGCGCGGCGCGCGAAGCCCAGGGTCAGCATATCAGGGTCCATCCCTTCGTTGGTCGCCCTGTTTACATATTGGAGGAGCCGTCTTTTTGCCGCCATATGGGCCTGCCATAACTCTTCCCTGGGGATGTTGAGCGAAGAGCGGAGGGAGAAATTATCCTGTCTCCATCCAGGTATGTACTGGTCGAAAAGGTCCTGAAAAGGCCTCGATGTCCAGGTGGCGGCATGGACGCCGTTGGTGATGGCGTCGATATGGTAACCGGCGAACATGAGGCTCGACACCTCTCCGTGCTTCTTTGCGACGCCGTTCACATAATGGCTCAGGTTCAAGGCGAGATAGGTCATGTTAAGGGTGAGGTCGCCCGGTGTAATATTGTAGAGGTCGGGAAGTTTCTGACCCGAGGAAAGGATACGGCTGAACACATCCACGCAAAGGACATCCTTGAAGTCGATGAAATTTTCGTGATGCCCGAGGATCTGATTCACCAAGGCTATAGGAAATTGATCGTGCCCCGCGGGCACGGGCGTATGGGTAGTGAAGATGCATTTTTCCCTCACCGCCTCTATATCGTCGTGATTTACGGACTCCCTGCCCGCCTTTTGCGCCTCTTCTTCGAGAAGGGCAAGGGTGAGGAGGCTCGCATGACCTTCGTTCATATGGTACCGTTGGATACTGTTGTAGCCCAGGGCTTCGAGCATTCTCACCCCGCCTATGCCGAGGATGGCCTCCTGGCTGAGCCGGTACTTCGGGTCGCCTCCATAGAGGTAATCGGTGAGCGATCGGACCCACTCAGGGTTTTCCGGGATATTCGTGTCGAGGAAGTATACGGGGACGACATGGCCGGTCACGCCCTTGACCTCGTATTTCCATGCCCGTATCTTAATAGGCTGGCCTTCAAGCATCCCTGACGCCCTCTCGTCCATTTCGGACAGTAAATCCCCGACAACCCACTCAACCGGCTGCTCCTGTTGCCATCCGCTCGCATCTATCTTTTGATAGAAATATCCTTTGCGGTAAAGGAGACTGATTGCTACCATGGGAAGTCCGAGGTCCGCCGCAGACCGTATCGTATCGCCTGCAAGGATGCCGAGACCGCCGCTGTAAGTCGGTATTTCCGGATCAACAGCAATCTCCATGGAAAAATACGCTATCTTCCTCTCATCTACCATATTTTGAACCCCTCCCCTGTTTTTTTGTCCCCTTGGTGCATCTCCTCCATTTTAAACTCTTTACACGGAATTTGAAAGATTTTGTACACCCCGCCGATCACTTTTCTTTCACCCCTCCATGGGTCCGGGCCTGTCGAGAATCCGGCGCACTTTGTGGAGGAGTTCGTGGGGAGACAGGGGTTTCGGGATGAAGTCAAATTGGCCTTCCTCGACACCCTTGTCAAGTACAACGTCCGTCGTATATCCGCTCATGAAGAGGGTCGGCACACCGGGCCGCAGCTTCTGTATGTCGTCGTAAGCCTCCCTCCCGTTCTTCTTCGGCATGACGGAATCCATAACTACGAGGGAAATGCCTTCGCTCTCCTCGAACTTTCTCACCGCGTCGTGGCCGTCCACAGCAACAACCACTTCGTAGCCGTACTGGGCGAGGATGTCGGTGAGGAGGACGCGCACGTGCTCGTTGTCCTCGGCCACGAGTATCTTCTCCTTTCCTCTTGTGAGGAAAGAAGGGGAGATACGTTTCTTTTCGGCCGCGGTCTTCACTGCGGGAAAGTAGATATGGAAAACGCATCCCCGGCCTATCCCGGTATGCACGGTGATATACCCGCCATGTTGCTTGACGATCCCATAGACGGTGGAGAGGCCGAGTCCCGTACCCTTGCCCACGTCTTTGGTGGTGAAAAAGGGGTCGAAGATCTTTTCCTTTGTCTCCTCATCCATGCCGATTCCCGTATCGGCGACAGTGATGAGTGCGTATTGTCCCGTTTCTCCGAACCCGTGAACGAGCATGAATTCCCTGTCCAGTTCCACCTTCTTTGTGGTGATCGTGATGGTGCCGCCCCCAGGCATGGCGTCCCGCGCGTTGCCCACGAGGTTGAAAAGTATCTGGTCGATCTGCGTGGAGTCGGCCATGACTACCATATCTTCGTCGCCGAGGTGGGTTACGAGAGTGATATCCTCGGTGAGGAGCCTCGTGAGAAGGTTCCGCGTGTCACGGACAACAGTGTTCACATCCTGGGGATTCAACGTGATGGGCTGCCTCCTGCTGAAGGCGAGAAGGCTTTGGGTGAGGCTCGCCGCCTTATGGGACGCGGAGAGTATCTGGTCCGCATAGAGCTTAAGGGGGTTGCCTTCCCCCAGCTTCATCTGAAGAAGGGTCCCGTATCCCGTGAGGGCGGTAAGGATGTTGTTAAAATCGTGGGCGATGCCGCCTGCAAGGGTTCCTATGGCCTCCATCTTCTGGGACTGGCGGAGCTGGGATTCGAGGGTCACTTCTTTGGTGATATCGATGAGAGTGCCGAAAGCGGCGGGCCGTCCGTTGTAAGTGAAATAGCCCCCGAGGAACTTTACCGTAATGACCTTGCCATCTTTCCTGACGGCCTTGATCTCATGTTCATTATCTATGGTTTCACCCTCCAGCTGCCTTCTCAGGTTGAGCCGCATCCTCTCCAGTTCATCGGGATGGACGAGGTTCAGAGGGCTCAAGGTGTCGACAATCTCCTCGTAGGAGTATCCGAAAAGGGTGCAGAACCGTGTGTTGACGAAGCGGAACAGGTCGTCCTGTACGACGTAGGATGCGACGAGAGAGCTTTCCACTACGCTCCGGTACTTCATCTCCGATTCATGAAGGGCGATTTCGGCCAATTTCCGCTTGGTAATGTCTTCCACGCTTCCCTCGAAATATGCGATCTCCCCGTTTTCGTCCCGGACCGTGTGGGCATTTATGGAGACCCACACAGTCGCCCCGTCCCTGCGGTGGAACTGTGTCTCGAAGCCTTCCATGCATCCTTGTTCTTCAAGGGCCTTCCGCATCTGCGCCCGGTTTTCCGGTTCGACCCAGAACCGTCTTCCCTCGTCGTGGTAATCGCTTTCGATCAGTTCGCGCGGAGACTCGTAGCCCCCCATGCGGGCCATGGAAGGGTTGACGCTCTTTATCGTCCCCGACGGGGTGACCTGAAAGATGCCTTCCTTTGCGTGCTCGAAGATGGCGCGGTACTGCGCCTCGCTCCTCCTCAGCTCGTTTTCCGCCGCGGTCCTCATGGATATTTCCGAATGAAGCCGCTCATTCATATCCTTCATATCCTGAAGAGACCGGGCCATTCTCAGGTGCATACTGTTCACCGCGAGAATGAGGGGGATGACATACATGAGAAAAGAGGCGATTTGCACGACCCACACCGTGGGCGTCGAAATGTATGCGGCCACGTCGGGCCTGGTGGCGATCACGCCTGTACATATGCCGGCGCCGATGAGGGACGCGGTGAGGGCGCCGATACCCACCGCTATTATCCCTGCCTTTATGCCGAGAAAGACCCCCGCAAAGGTGCAGAGCACGGTCAGGCTCAGCATGCCTTTGCTCGCGAGCCCCATCATAACAAGGGAATGGACGACGGTCACCGAAACAAGTCCCGCCATGGCGAAAAACATCCAGAGGGCAGGCAGGCGCCTGCGGAGCAGCAGTATGGCTATGGCGACGAGATAGAGACCTATGTGGAGCACAAGCACAGGATACCAGCCGTAGTGACGCGAACCTATGAGGGAAGCGACGAGGGCGATGCCCCCGAATACCATGCCCACGGGATACATGATGTCAAAGAAACGGGTCAGCGCTATGCGCAGTTCCTCGCGAAGATTATGAAACACGGCAGGGTTATCCGATCTGCATGCAGGTCTGTCTGTGTCCGGCCTCATGACTGCCCCCCCTCATGACGAAGAAACTCCTTGCACTCTATGGTTCAATATATGGTAATCGGCAGGACTGCGAAAATCCTGAAGCCTTTGCGTGCAGGTTTGTCGGACAAACAGTCGGGGAATGACGCCGCAGGGCATCACCCGCCCACCTGTTTGTCCGGGGTTCACCGCATATTTTTGCGGTGAATTTCATCCTGGGCAGATTAACCTGCCTGTTCCACTGCCACTGCCACTGCCACCGTGGCGCCTACCATGGGGTTGTTTCCCATACCGAGAAATCCCATCATCTCCACGTGCGCGGGTACGGAGGACGAACCGGCGAACTGGGCGTCGCTGTGCATCCGTCCCATGGTGTCCGTCATGCCGTATGAGGCGGGGCCGGAACCCATGTTGTCGGGATGGAGCGTCCTCCCTGTGCCGCCGCCGGAGGCTACGGAAAAATACCGTTTCTTCGCCTCATTGCATTCCTTCTTGTAAGTGCCCGCCACGGGATGCTGGAACCGTGTGGGGTTGGTCGAGTTGCCTGTGATGGAGACGTCAACATTTTCATTATGCATGATGGCGACGCCTTCCCTCACGTCGTCCGCCCCATAGCAGTTTACCGCGGCCTTCTCACCCTTTGAATAGGCCTTGCGTTCCACGATCTCGAGTTGCCCGGAGTAATAATCGAATTTTGTCCTCACATAGGTGAACCCGTTTATCCTCGCGATGATCTGGGCCGCATCCTTCCCGAGGCCGTTCAGAATAACCTTCAGGGGTTCTTTCCGCACCTTGTTTGCCGACTTGGCAATGCCTATGGCGCCTTCGGCGGCGGCGAAAGACTCGTGACCCGCGAGAAAGGCGAAACATTTCGTATCCTCCCTGAGGAGCATGGCAGCGAGGTTGCCGTGACCCAGCCCCACTTTCCGGTCGTCCGCGACGGAGCCGGGTATGCAGAAGGACTGCAACCCCTCACCTATGGCCTCGGCGGCATCGGCCGCCTTGGTACAGCCTTTTTTTATGGCGAGGGCCGCGCCCACCACGTAGGCCCACCCCGCGTTCTCGAAGGAAATGGGCTGAATCTCCTTGGCGATCGTGTATGGGTCTATCCCTTTGCCGTCGCACAACTGTTTTGCTTCCTCCAGGGAGGCGATGCCGTATTTATTCAATGTTTTGGTGATCTGCTCTATCCTTCTATCGTAATTTTCGAACAATGCCATATCCTGCCCTCCTCATTCATGTCTTGGATCGATTAATCGCTTCGCTTCGGCAACGCGGCCGTATGCGCCGGACGCCTTCTTGAGCGCCTCATTGGCATCCATGCCTTTTGCGATCATGTCCATCATCCTGCCCAGACTCACGAATTCGTAGCCGATTATTTCATTGTCCTCGTCGAGGGCGATCTTTGTCACGTAGCCTTCGGCCATTTCCAGGTACCTCGGGCCTTTGGCCACAGTGCCGTACATGGTGCCTATCTGGCTGCGGAGTCCCTTGCCCAGGTCTTCGAGGCCTGCCCCTATGGGAAGGCCACCCTCAGAGAAGGCGGACTGACTTCTTCCGTAGGTGATCTGGAGAAAAAGTTCCCTCATGGCCGTGTTGATGGCATCGCACACCAGGTCTGTATTCAAAGCTTCGAGGATTGTTTTGCCCGGCAATATCTCGGCGGACATGGCGGCCGAGTGGGTCATGCCCGAACAGCCGATAGTTTCGACCAGGGCCTCCTGGATGACGCCGTCCTTCACGTTCAGGGTCAGCTTGCAGCCGCCCTGCTGCGGGGCGCACCAGCCTATGCCGTGGGTGAAGCCGGATATGTCTTTCACCTCTTTTACCTTGGTCCACTTCCCTTCCTGCGGTATTGCCGCCGGGCCGTGATCCGCACCTTTTGTTACAGAACACATATTCTGTACCTCATGTGAGTAAATCATACGTCTCTATCTCCCTCCTGTTGATATAATTTCCCGTGATCCGTGTTTCCCGGACAGGCCTGTCCCATCATGCCATGAAACCGCCCAGTGTAATATAATAATGGGAAATAAGCATCAATTTAAAGAAAAAACGTAAAGGAATGTGGAAAACCCCGGTCCGGGCGGCCCTGATCGTTTTTGGGGGCGGGTGATCACTCATTCAGACTTCCATTGACAAACCCGGTGCACTGTAATAAGAGAAGGTATGAGGCGCACTGATGATGGGCAGGGCCCATGACGGATGTCGGAGTCTATTCATATTTCGGTTATAGCCTTCCCTTCGACGAACGGCTGGAAACCATAAGGCAGGCCGGTTTCAGGATCACTTCCATCGGCCTCGGCGAAGAAGAAGAGCTTGTGCGGGCCGGCCGTGAGGACGAAATGCCCGGCCGGGCGCGGTCAAAGGGACTCTTCGTCGAATACGCCCATGCTCCGGACGACCTCTGCAACAAGCTCTGGTCCGACTGCGGGGAGGAGAGGCGGGAGACAAGGAGGAAATACGTCTCCTATGTCAATTTCTGCGAAAAACATTCCATACCGACCCTCGTGGTCCATGTAAGCAGGAGCAAGGGCGACCAGCCTGCGCCGCCGGGTGTTGAGGGGCTGCAGGTCCTTGAGTATCTGGTGAAACATGGCGAAGGCTCGAATGTGAGGATTGCCGTAGAGAACACGCAGAAGCCGGAGTACCTCGATTACCTCTTTTCCCGGATCAGTTCCCCCTGTTTCGGGCTATGCTACGACACTTCCCATGACTTCCTCTACAGCCCCCAGCCTGGCCTCCTCCTCGAACGATGGGGTCACCTGCTCCTTGCCACCCACATTTCGGACAATGACGGTCTGGCCGACAGGCACTGGCTTCCAAAAGAGGGCGTGGTCGATTGGAACAAAGTGAAGGCCTGCTTCCCTCTCAAAACGTATGCAGGTTCGTTGAACCTGGAAATCTTTCCGAAAGCCCCTGAAAGCGAAAGCCCCCTCGGTTTTCTGAAAAGGGCTCATGAGAGGATTACGTGGGTAGAGGACATGTTGCGTGCCGGGCGGTGACCCGGTTTCCTCATGAAGGGGAATTTACCCCCACCCTTTGAGTACCCCTGGCTGCATCAGCTCCAAATTTTCCCTGGATTCATGATATTGTGGGGATCGATCAGGTTTTTGATCTTCTTCATGAAATGTATCGCCACGGGATCAACGTATTTCGTGAAGAACTTTGCCTTTTCAAGACCTATCCCATGCTCCCCCGAGATCACGCCGCCGAGGCCAAGGGCGGTTTCAAAGATTTCATCCATTGCCCGGATGGCCCGACTGTAGTGCCCGGTGTCGGTGATGTCGGTGAGGATGGCAGGATGCAGATTGCCATCCCCCGCATGGCCCAGGACGACGATCTGCAAATTGTGCCGTCGTGCGAGTTCTTTGCATTTTTCCGCCAGTTCCGGTATCCTGCCCCTCGGGACCGTAACGTCTTCCGCCAGGACCGTTTTGGCGGCTCCGAACACGGCGGCGAAGCCTGCTTTTCTGCCCATCCAGTATCTGTCGGCTTCATGGGCGTCTTTTGCCACTCTTACTTCCCGGGCACCATATGCGGCGGCTATTTCGGCGATCTTGCCGGTTTCCTGCCGGACCGCTTCGCGTTGGCCGTCGGTCTCCACGAGAAGCACCGCGTCCGCATCCCGGGGCAGTCCTATTTGCATCATATCTTCGAATTTGTTTATGACCCAATTGTCGATAAACTCGATCTTTGCCGGAACGACCCCGTTTTCAAGGATTCTGAAAACCGCTTCCCCGGCCGCCTTCGAATCGTTGAATACCCCCACGATTGTGTTTTTTGCAGGGGGAACCCTCATAATTTTCAATTCTGCTTGTGTAATCACACCGAGGGTTCCCTCGGAACCGATAAACAGGTGAAGCAGGTCATAACCGACTACGTTGTTCAGCGTTTTGCCTCCCAAATGAACGGTTTCGCCTGTGGGGAGCACCACCTCGATGCCGAGGACGTATTGTTTGGTCACTCCGTATTTCAGGCAGGCCGGCCCTCCGGCATTTTCGGCGATCATGCCTCCGAGGGTTGCGCTAAGCATGCTTTGAGGATCGGGCGGGAAGAAGAGCCCCTCCTTTGCGAGGGCCAGATTCAGATGCTGCAGGACTACTCCCGGTTCAACGCCGACGGTCATGCCCTCCGTGTCGATGTTCAGGATTCTGTTCATCCCGGCGACACACAGGACGATGCCGCCCTGAATGGGAACGGGACCCCCGCTAAGGCAGGTGCCTGCGCCGCGAGGCGTAACCGGAATCCTTGCTGCGCCGGCGATCTTCATCACCGACGCCACCTGCCGGACCGTCGTCGGGAAGAGGACCACGTCCGGTTCTTTCACCCAACTTGTCGTACCATCGTAGGAGTAGGCTTTCAAGGCCTCTCCGGAAAGAAGAATATTTTCCTTACCGACTGTTTCCGTAAGTTTCTTCAGTGTATCTTTTCCAATCATCCGAGGCCTCCTGCTCTTAAAGGGTGTCTGAAGTCCTTGATGAAGTATAGAAAAGGAACGAATTGCATGACAATCACCCGAATGGGTGATATGAGGCAAGAAAAGAGGGGATACTACTGGATCTTATAGGTTATCGGCAGCGTAACTACTACCCGGTGCGGCATTTTCTTGCGCATTACCGTGTTTTCCACCCCCTCTTTTGCGTTTTCGTCGAGGACGCTGAAACCGGAACCGCTCACTACCCTGACTTCCCTGGTAGCGCCGTTTTCAAGGACAACGAAGGAAAGGACCACCTTCCCCTCCAGGCCCATCCTTCTCGCCCGTTCCGGGTATCTGATGTTTTTCATTACCGTGTCGCGGATATAGTAATAATCGCTTCCCCCTTGAATCGCTTCCCCTTGACCATTGCCCGGCCCCCCGTTGCCCTTTCCGGAGCCCCCGGAGCGCGGACTGCCTCCTGTTCCTGTCCCTTCCGAACGTCCGGAGCCATGACCATCTTCGCGCCCCTCGCCGCCGGCAGACCCATAGGGCGGTATCGATGCCGCCGAATCCGCCTGGGGGGACGGGACTTGGTCCATGACAGGAACAACGGATTGCCTTCTTCCGGGATCGGGTGAAGCCGCCTGTCCGGAAGGGGCGGGGCTGCGGCTTGGAGAAGGCGCGTTTCTCTTCCCGCCCGGTCTCCCGCCCTCTTTTTGCCCTGGACCCTCCTTTACACTTCCCGGTCCCGTAACAAGCGTGAGGTCCGCCACGACGATTTCCGCACCTTTGCGCGGCTCCGAGACCAGAACGGCGAAGATCAGTACGATGGAAAGATGAAGAATTACGGACACGGCCAAAGCGAAGTGAAGGTCCTTCATCCGTCCCGGGAGCGTATTCCGCCGCTTAGGGCGAAGACTTGCCATCCCGTCGCCTGCGACGGGGCAGCTTATCATGTCTGTTGCCGAGTTTCGCATGTTCCTCAAAAATGTAACACTATCATATCCGGAGTCCTTCCACCTCCGTCCTAATCTATTACAAAAACGATTCCTTGTCAAAGAAGCTGTTGCCGCAGGCAATGGGCTCCTGCGGTTATGTTCCCTGCCGGGATTCATCACGACGAAAAGATTTGACATGGATATCCATGAATGCTACGATTCATGTGATAGTAGCATTAAGGAGGGGTATGTCGGAGCTTGTGCGATTCGGAGTTTCCTTAAGCAGAGAGTTGCTCGAAAAGTTCGACAGCCTCATCAGGGAGAGAAACTACACCAACCGGTCCGAGGCCTTCCGGGATCTCATACGCCAGGAACTGATAAAGAAACAGTGGCAGGAGGGAGAGGACATCGCAGGGGCCATTACCCTCATCTACGATCACCACAGGAAAGACCTTCTCAGCAAGATAACCGACATACAGCACAACTTTCAGACAACGATCATCTGCACTCAGCATATACACCTGGACCATGATAATTGCCTGGAAATACTGGCGGTAAAGGGTAGCCCCGTCGAAGTCAAGAAGCTGGCCAATACCTTGACCTCAATCAAGGGGGTGAAACATGGAACCTTGAGCATGTCGGGCACCGGCGAGGCAATCGACTGACCCGTGCTCTTTTTTTCTCCATGGTGGCACGATATATATAGTAGTAGCACCAAGTGGTTTTGTAGCTGGAGAATAGGACGGGCAGTAAAAAGAGAATCGAAGATAAATAAGGCTATTGGATGCCGGAGCAAAAATATGTAGTGGCACGATTAGTTATTTCGTTATATGTGACCATCACGGAATCAGGTAGGTCGCATCGCGCCATAGAGGAACGGCGGGAAGCGGCCCGTGTTGCAGCCACAGGGTGAAAAGATACAAGTATCGGAGGAACAGGGTCGACCTTGGCGGGAGAACCCCTGCCCCCCCGATGAGAGAAAGCGATGTGTGCCACCGCCTGCCCTTTGTCTACCATTATAGCAGAGGAGGTGGTGAAGGAAAAGGAGGAGAAGGGTTTTATGGGGAATATTGTCAAAATCATGATATGTCTTCTTGCCTTCGTCTTTGCCGTAAGCATACCGGCGCCGGCGCAAGAGCCGAAGAAAGGGCATGGGGAGGGGAAGATCAAAGAGGAAAAGGCTGCATTGGAAGAGATTACCGTGACGGCTCAGCCGCACGATAACCCGGCCGTTCCAATCGATACTCAGTACGGCACCCAGTACAATGTGGTGACGGAGGACCAGATCAAGGAGCAGAATTCATACGATCTCCCGTCCGCCTTGCGCGATGTGCCGGGTGTCATGTCTCAGAGCAGGAACATGATAGGAAGCCAGACGAGCCACAGCATTTACATCCGGGGCAGGGGCGCAAGCCACCCCGGTTCCGATCTTGTCATCGAGTTCGACGGCGCGCCCCGTTATGGCGCATTGTTCGGCCAGGCGCTCGCCGACGGCATTCCCGTAACCGCCATCGGGGGGATAGAGATTTTCAAGAGTCCCCAGCCCGCTCAGTTCGGAAGCGGTTACGCCCTTATCAATATCCTGCCTAAATACCTGACTAAAGAAGGGCGGGAGGCGGTGCTCAACTCCAGCGCAGGGAGTTATCACACGTACAACGAGAGTTTTTCCACCGGCATCAGGAAGGGGCCTTTCGACATCTACGCCGCCCAGAGCTGGTTGCAGACGCAGGGGGATCGCGCCAATTCAGGCACCTGGCAGCAAAGCTATTACGCCAATACCGGTTACCGGCTTACGAACGAGTGGAATGTGAGGATACTGGCAAACTATGTAAAAGGCAGCACCGACGCTCCCATGCCGAACAAGATACCCAGCGCGACAAACGGGGTGAGCTGGCCTATGGCGGAAAGCTTCGACACGGAGACCTTTTTCGGCACCTTCACGGTGAACCATAAATACGAGCACGCGACGGGCTACCTCAAGGCCTATGTGAACCGCACGGACTTTGACCTCCTGCAGGAATTAACGGGCAGCGGCCAGCGTTACGCAGGGGGCACCGGGGGTTTGAGGTCCCGTCAGGAGATCAGGCTTCAGGGATTCCGGGGCAGGGAGACACTCAACCTCTGGAAGAACGGGGAACTTCGGTTCGGGGCGGATTTCGATATGACCGATGTGGAGAACACAGAATCGACGTACAATGGAAACGCCGCGCCGGGGATCAACGGGGGCTTATGCAAAAGAGAGTGGAATTTCCCCAATACCAGGCTCTTCTCCCCCTATGCGGCCATAAGTCAGGCATTCGGCCGACCGGAGGGTTTCCACATCACCCCCTCCGCGGGGGGGCGCTATTATGACCATAACGAGTTCAGGAGCAAGTCCGCGGGACAGGCAGGTGTGGTTGCGGGCTACGCCAATACCGATCTTCGCCTCAATTATTCCCGTGGCGTGAACTACCCGACCCCCATAGCGCTCATGAATTTCGTGAACAGCGCTTCGCCTGTACCCAATCCCAGCCAATACTGGAAGGATCTGAAGCCTGAAGTCGTGGACCATTATGAAGCGGGCCTGACCCATGCCTGGTCCACGACGGCTACCGCCTCCGCCACGGCCTTTTATGACAAAGGGAAGGACCGTTTCCAGGCCTATATGTTCGGACCCGTCCCCGTTCAGTTCAATGACCCCATCGGCGACTACGAGATCCGGGGGTTGGAGCTTGCGGGAACCGCAAAGCCCGCAAAGAACCTTGAGTTCTTTGCCGGAACCACCTGGATGCAGGCAAAAGCCACCGGCAGCAACGGGATTGAACGTGATCATATGCCTTATACTCCCGGCTTTCAATTACAGGCCGGCGCCAAATGGGCATTCCTTCGGAGCTTCCGGCTCTTCGCGGACATGCAGCATCTTGCCAATCTGTACCAGGGCACCGCGTCCCGGGCGGGCACCCTCAATATCAGTAATCCGGGCTCTATCAACAAGCTGGACGACATCACCCTGTTCAATGCCCGTTTAAGCTATCATTTCGACTATAAACCGTGGCACTTCAGTGATTCGGAAGTCTTTTTGGCGGTAAACAACATCTTCAACCAGAGCTATGAATACGCCAAGGGCTACCCCATGCCGGGGACCACGATATTTGCGGGATTCATCGTGAAAGTGCAATGAGGTCATTCTCTATGAGAAAAGGTGCATTATTTCTTGTTGTGGCGGCAATAGGGCTCCTATGTTTCTTTGGCGGCTGTTCCGATAAATCGAAAGACGAGGGCGCAACGGGTCCGCGTATTATCATGGCATCGGACACAATCCTGTCAGGCATGATCGCCTCTCTCCTGCCTTCCCATCGTTACCGCGTGGAAGCCATCCTCCCGCCCGGACAGTGCCCCGGCCACTATGATGTAAAGCTCACGGATATCGCGAAAATGAAGCAGGCTGTCCTCGTCGTCTCATTCAGGGACATGCCCTTCATGGGCAAGGCCGTGGCGGACGGCGGAGCGCAGCTTCTTCTGGACACGGGCGGGCGTAACTGGATGGCCCCGGATTCCTATGTGTATGGGGTGGGCATCCTCGCCGATGAGCTTACGAAAGTATTCCCCGAAGACAAGGCCGCAATAATGACCGGGAAAGAAAGAACGGTCCGCGAGGTGAAAGCCGAGGCGGAGCGCCTCACTGAAAGGATCAGGCAGCGGGGACTAATAGGAAGGTCTGGTATCGCCTCCTTCATGCAGAAGGAAACGCTTGAGTGGATGGGCATCCGTGTGGTGGGGGAATACGGCAGACAGGAAGCGATGTCCACAAGGGAGGTTGTACGCCTTTGCGAAATAGGGAAAAATCACCATGCGGTCATGGTAGTAGACAACCTCCAATCCGGCCCGGACACGGGGAAGGGAATTGCCGAGACATTGAAGGTGCCCCATGTCGTGCTGACGAATTTTCCATCGGAAAAAGGCTATCTCCCCACCCTCGAAGAGAACGTGGATGCCGTGCTGAAGAGCGTCGCGAAGATGACGCTGAATCCACTGCCCAGGGACCGGCCATGAGCGGGTACGTGATAGAACTCAACGGCGTAACGGTCCGAAAAGGAAAAGGTTTGCTCCTGGACACCTTCAGCCTCGCCGTGTCGCAGGGCGAGTTCGTCGGGGTAATAGGACCCAATGGCGCAGGGAAGACTACCCTTCTCAATGTGATTGCCGGTCTTGAGAGGTTCGAGGGAACGGTCAATCTTTTCGGACGCCGCGAAACGTGGACTCGCTCCCGTAAAACGCGGCTCCGCGTCGGCTATGTCCCACAATCATTCCAGATTGATCCGGCCTTCCCGATGCGGGTGACTGAGGCGGTAATGACCGGTGCGACCGGCCGGATAGGACTCTTTCGCTCTCCCGGCAGGAGGGAGAGGGAAAGAGCTGCACGCCTGATGGAAACGATGCGTGTGGCCCATCTCGCGGACAGACCGCTCGGCCGGCTTTCCGGCGGTGAATTGCAGAAAGTCTCTCTGGCTCGGGCCATCCTTCAGAAGCCGGATATCCTTCTCATGGACGAGCCGACGGCAGGCCTGGATATCGCCATCCAGAGGGAAGTCTTGAACCTCATAAATGAAATTCATGAGCGTGAATCCTTGACCTTGCTTTTTGTCACCCACGATTTCACAATGCTCCCCACTGCGATGCGGCGCGCCGTACTCGTGAAACACGGGAAGACCGTTTTCGACGGTGACACAAGCGAGGCATTGTCGGGCGAGACGCTAAGCAGGCTCTTTCAGTACCCCCTTGAGACTTTTGAGCGAAAAGGGAGGAGGTTTGTTTCCTATGGTTGAACATCTGGCGGACGCGTTTGCGTATCCTCCCATCCAGCGCGCCGCTCTTGCCTGCGTACTCTGCGGAGTGAGTTGCTCCGTGCTCTCCGTGTTTATCGTTCTCATGAAGATGCCCCTCATAGGGGTCGCCATGTCCCACGCCGCCCTCGCGGGCGCCGTGCTGGGCATGCTCATTGGTGTCAACCCGTTCCTCAGCGGGTTTGCCTTGTGCCTTGCGGTGGCGGGACTGATAGGCCCCCTTTCGGACCGTACGGATATGGCGCCGGAGAACGTGCTCGGAATCATATTCTCCTTTCTCATGGGGCTTGCCTTCCTCGGAATGGGAGTCCTCACGAGGACAAAGGCCGGGGCCTTGAACCTCATGTGGGGAAGCCTGCTCAGCCTCACCGGAGCGGACATCATGGTGCTCACTGCCGTCGCATCGGTTCTCGTACTTTTTGTAGTAATGTTCTTCAAGGAGATCCGTTCCGTGATGTTCAACAGGCGGCTTGCCGGGGCAAGCGGCGTCCGTGAGCGGTTTATCTATTATGCCCTTCTCTTTCTCACCGGGGCCGTGGTCTCTTCCAACCTCGCGACGGTCGGCGGTCTTCTTATCTTCGCGCTGCTCGTGCAGCCGGGGGCCACAGCGCTCCAATTGACGTATAACCTGAATCACTTCTTCTTCATTTCCGTGGCTTCAGGGACCGGGGCCTGTGTCTCCGGTCTCATAGTATCGTATATCTTTGATCTTCCGTCCGGCGCGTCGGTTGTTCTCATGGCGACAGCCATCTTTACGGTCTCTTACATCTTTTCGCCCAAACGCCGTGCGGCAAGAATCACGAAAAGGAGCACATCTTATGAAAATGACACCCGACGAAATCTATAGGACGCGTAAGAGGTTCTTCAACGACCACGCCGAAAGCTGGCGCGATATGTGGTACAAAGACCCGGCTACCGGGCGTCACGATAAACATGTGAAGGATTTTGAGCGGCTCTTTTCGCTCCTGCCTCTCAAGCCGGGAGACCACGTACTGGACGTGGGGTGTGGAACGGGGGTACTGGTCACACCAATTCTTGACCGCATCTCCGTAACCGGCATGCTCTACGAACTTGACTTCGCGGATAAGATGATAGAGGCCAATCGGCACCTCCATGGTGAAGACAACATTCGATTCATCGTTTCGGACGCGGAAGACGCGCCGCTCGATGACGTCTCTTGCGATGTGGTTATCTGCTTCTCTTGCTTTCCACACTTTCAGGACAAGGGAAAGGCCTTGACGAACCTTTCGCGCATCCTCAAACCGGGCGGGGTTTTTGCCGTGGCGCATTTCGACTCGTCGGTAGGTATAAACAAACACCACGGATCATGCCATGCCGTCATGCACGACCATCTACCCGACGAGACTGCCATGCGCTCTTTGCTGCACGCAGCGGGCCTGGCCATTGATCTGTTTATCGATGAACCTGGTTTCTATTGCATTCTTGCAGGGAAATAGTCCGCGAAGGATGCCGCAACGACAGAGATAGTCTCAGGATATCAGCTCGGTAAATAGCCGGTCGCGGCGTGAAAATCGAGTTTGGCAAAAAACTCACCACGTATACCTTCAAAAAGCGTAGACTATACATTGCCGTATTTGGTTGCCGGTGCAGTAAGATGTGAAGGCCGGATAATGACGGCCGCCCGTATTATGTTCAGTAAAGCGCAGTTGAAGCAAAAAAAGAATGGGGAGATAAGAACATATGGATGAAGAATTGAGAAAATTAGATGTATTTCTGGATTACCTGATTCAGCATAACAGAGACCATGCGGAGGAGATTACTGTTCTGGCACAAAAGGCAAAGAACCTTGGAGAGGCCGTGGTGTACGACGACCTGGCAAGGGGGATTGAACATATGAAGCGGTTGAACGAAAGTCTGGAACATGCCCTCGTCGTATTGAGGGAAAAAGGGAGGTAGAATATGTGCTTGGCAAAGGCATATCTAAAGAAGGACGATGGGAATGAGATCCTCTTAAAGGACATAGCTTATTTGGAGATATCGGAGAAAACTATCACTCTCACCACCCTTTTGCGGGAGACAGAAACGATAGAGGCAAGCATAAAAAGTATAAATTTTGTCCGGGGAAGCATCCTCCTTGAAAAATAGGGCGGTGTAAATCGGTGAGCCCCATTACGGCGCAGGATCAAGCTCTTCTTTCGAAAAAATACCTTGCGCCTATGGCATTCCCACAAAAACCTGTTGCAAATCGGAAGAGCTTTATGTCAAACTCAAACAATAAACGCGTAGCCGGTCTTCAAGGGAAGGAAGTGAGAATCTTCCGCTGTCCCGCAACTGTGAAGGTCAAGGCGGCACGCATGGGTCATTGACCCGGCCACTACCCTCAAACGGGTGGGAAGGCGCGACAAGCCGCGATACCTAAGCCAGGATACCTTGGATCGGTCTAAATCCACACGCAATTCCTTACGAGGCATAAGGAGGGGCACATGAGAACCGATCCACCCTAAATCCTTCATTTCACGTCAACAAACCAATTCGAAATTCTATCCGTGTTGTCATGAAAAGGAGGAGCCATGCGCATTTTCGCTACAGCGGCCATTTGTCTTTGTCTATCGGCCTACACCTTTCTACCCTCACATGCAGGAGAGACGCCCTATAAGCTCGATGATATCGTGGTGACGGCATCGAGGACGCCGTCCCATATCATAGAGGCCCCCGCGAATATCTCGATTATCACCAAAGAAGACATCGAGGAGATGGGGGCGACCACCATCATCGATATATTCAAGCGAGAGCCCGGTGTCTTTACGTCCAATCTCTTAGGCAACCCCAAGGGCGCCCAGATAGACATACGGGGCTACGGGGAGACAGCCCCTCAGAACGTCCTTTTCCTTGTGGACGGGAGGCGTATCAACAGTGTCGAAATGTCCGGACCCGACCTCGCGCAGGTCCCCATCGAGATGATAGAGCGGGTGGAGATTTACAGGGGACCCGCCACAGCCCTTTACGGAGACAATGCCGTGGCAGGGGCGGTGAATATCATCACAAAGAGGGGAGAGGGCAAGCCCACGGTCAAGGCGGGCATGATGGCAGGAAGTTACGCCACCTACTCGTCTACTCTGAGCACGTCGGGAAGAGCGGAGAAACTCAGCTACTACACCCTCGGGTCGTCCTATGACACGAACGGATACCGGCAGAACAACAACCTTCAGATGAAGGACCTCTTCGGCGGCTTCACCTTCGACGCCTTCCGGAGCCTCTCCTTCTCCCTTAAGGCGGGCTACCACAAGGACCGTTACGGCATGCCGGGGTCGTTGTCCACCGCTGATCTTTGGAGCGGCAAATATGACCGTCAGAACTCCAAGACCCCTTTCGACTACGCCTTTACGGAGGACAGCTTTACCGATATGGGAACGGATATAAAGCTTCCCCATGAGATCACGGTCTCACTCTATGGCTCCTACAGGAACCGCCACGCCGGGTATCGCTACGACGCATCCTCTTACGATGGTAGAAACACGCTTGAGACCTATGGGCTCACTCCCAAGTTGACCGTGGCGACCCCTGTCTTTGGACTCAGAAACACCCTTGTCGCCGGTTTCGACTATTATAACTCTCCCGCTACCATGGGGAGTTTCAGCCCCTCTTACTTTATCAGCTCCACTACGAGGATCAGAAAGACGGACGGGGCCTTCTACGTCAATGACGATTTCTCTCTCCTCAAGGACCTGACCCTGGGCTTTGGCTACAGGTTCCAGAAAACATCATATGACATAGACTATTTCGACGATTACGGCTTCATCAAACCCGTGAACGACACGACCCATGAACAAAAGGACGCCTACCGGGCTCACGTAAACTACCTCCTCGGCAAGGACGGAAACCTTTTCCTCACGTGGGCGAAAGGCTTCAGGATGCCAACCACCGATGAACTTTTCAGCCCCTATTCATCACCGCCCATAAACCAGAACCTCGTTCCCCAGGTGACCAAGGAGGTGGACGCAGGCATCCGTTATAACATCACGAACCGGATCGGGGGGAGCCTCACCTGTTTCCAGGCGAGGACGGATAATGAAATCTATTACAACCCTTACACCTATACGAACGGCAACTACGACAAGACAAAAAGAGAAGGCGTGGAGGCGGCGGTATACCTGACCCTCACGAAGGATCTGAGCCTCGACCTCCTCTATTCATACACGGACGCGAGGTTTGACGGAGGAGCCTTTGACGGGAACCGCATACCCCTTGTCCCGAGGGACAAGTTTTCATCCAAGCTTACGTACACGTGGAGCGGTTTTACCGCCAACGCCATTCTGACCTATGTGGGTCCCCGGTACCTCATAAGCGATCAGCAGAACCAGCTTCCCATGCTTCCGGGGGTCACTCTGCTCGACCTTACCGCGAAGTATGTCTTCAAAGGCGTACAGGTATACTTCGGTACAAAGAACGTGACGGGAAAGCAGTACAGCGAATATGGAGTGGCGAGCTACAGTTATACCGGCAAAGCCACAGCCAATTTCTATCCGTCCGCTGAGAGGCAGTTCGTGGGTGGGGTATCGTATGCGTTTTAGAAGAAGGGGGCACGGGGCCGCGAAGATGAAAGCCGTCGTCAGTGAAGAGTCGTGCCGTAAAGGCGGGAATGGTAAAAACGGAGTCAGCGCCCGGCTCCGGCGCGTACCGGGCGCGCTTCTCTGCCTCTTCGCGTGCCTCATGGCGGTGGCAGTCCACTGCGCCGCTGCCGCGAGGGCCGTTCCCCAAAGAATAGTCTCGTGCGGCCCGGCAATTACGGAGAAACTCTATCTCCTCGGCGTGGAGAAAAACATCGCAGGGGTCACCGTTTATTGTCAGAGACCCTATGAAGCACGGGAGAAACCCAAGGTCGGGAGCGTGACCCAAATAAACGTAGAAAAGGTGGCAGCCTTGAGGCCCGACCTCGTACTTGCCACCTCCCTCACCGACCCCTGTTCCGTCAGGAGACTAAAGAGCCTGAGGTTAAGGGTGGTCGTCTTCAAGGAGCCCAAGTCCTTTGAGGAGATGAATGAGCAGTTCGTGGAAATGGGCAGGCTCACGGGAAAGGAGCACGTTGCCCTGGAGATTGTCCGGGCAAGCCGGAAGCAGGTAGGGCATATCAGGGCAGGAGTCAAAAAGCTCACGAGACCGAGGGTTTTCATTCAGGTAGGGGCAAATCCCCTCTTTACCGCCTCGAAAGAGTCTCTTTTTAACGACTTCCTCGAATTCTCCGGCGGCATCAACGTCGCTCAAGATTCCAAGGGAGGATTCTATAGCAGGGAGCAGGTACTCACCGGTAACCCCGATATCATCCTCATAGTTGCAATGGAAGGCCCCGTAGCGGATAGAGAGAAAACGAGATGGCAGAGATTTGACACGGTAAAGGCGGTGAGGGATCGCGCGGTGTACGTGATGGACCCTTATAAGATGTGCAGTCCTACTCCGGTTAGCTTTGTGGAAGCCCTGGAGACCGTGGCAAATCTTCTTCATCCGGGACGCGGGAAAGGGGGCGAACAGTGACAAGAAAGCGCACTCGGCATATCGCTGTAATCCTGATTCTCTTCCTTATGCTTATCGGGGTATCTCTTCTCTCTCTGTCCACGGGGGCCGCACCCATTTCTCCGGGACAGATCGTCCCTTTGCTTGTGAACGGCCAGGGGAGTCCGGCCTACAGCATACTCGTCGATATCCGCCTGCCCCGCTTGGTCCTCGGGTTCGCGGTAGGCGGGGCACTGAGCCTCGCCGGAGTGATCCTTCAGGGTATGTTTCGTAACAGTCTGGTTGAGCCCTATACTTTAGGCATATCGGGCGGAGCGGCCTCAGGGGTCTCGGTGACGACCGTCCTGGGGCTCGGTCATGTTCTCGGCCTCTATGCTCTTCCCATCTCAGGGTTCGCGGGCGGCCTCCTGGTGATCCTGTTCCTGTACTCGGCGGGCACCAGGAGGGGAACCCTCAAGGCCCCGAGCCTCCTCCTCACCGGGGTCATGGTAAACTTCATCTCTTCTTCTTTTGTCCTTCTTATTATGTCGGTCTCCAGGGCCGAAGACCTCCATGATATTCTCTTTTGGATCATGGGTTCCCTCGGGGAGACGGACCGGATCCTCGTGATCCTTGCTTTATGTGCCGCCCTTTCGGGATTGGCGGTCTCCTGTTTCTTCTCGGTGAGCCTCAATGCTTTGGCTTTGGGCGAGGAGGAGGCGCTCCATCTGGGCATCAACGTGGAAAGGACAAAACGGGCGGTCCTTGTTGTCGCGTCTCTCCTCACCGGAGTCTCGGTCTCTATCTCCGGGGCTATCGGGTTTGTAGGGCTCGTCGTGCCCCATTTTGTTCGCATGTGCGTGGGCGTGGACCACCGGATCGTGATGACCGGTTCCTTCCTGTCAGGGGCGGTCTTCCTGATCCTTTGCGATACGGTGGCGAGGACCGTAGCCCTGCCCATGGAGTTGCCGGTGGGCGCAATAACGGGGATCCTCGGCGGCCTTCTCTTCATTTATGCGCTCGCAAAAAACGAATTGTCCATAGGGAGGCAATAGTGCTTGAGATACGCAACGTTACGTGTGGTTATGGAAAAGAACCGGTCCTTCGGGATCTGAGTGTGAAGGTAGGGGCGGGAGAATTCGTCGCAATTCTGGGACCGAACGGCTCCGGAAAGACAACGCTCATGAGGGCTCTCTCCAGGGTGATAAGGCCCGTCAAGGGTCTTATTCTCTTCAATGGTCGGGATATGGGAGAAATGAGCTTCGGGGCGTTTGCGCGGAAGATTGCGGTGGTAAGCAACCTCCGGGATGCGGATCTCCCCATGTCGGTTGAAGAGTTGGTGCTTCTGGGGAGAATACCCCACCGGGCAGGGCCGGCGTTGTGGGAGACAGAGGAAGACCTCCGGCATGTTCATCACGCCATGACCCTTACCGGCACCTCAGGGTTCAAAAGACGGCGGGTCGATACCCTGAGCAGCGGAGAGAGGCAGATGGTTTCCATCGCCCGGGCCCTGGCCCAGGAACCGAGCCTTCTTCTGCTCGATGAACCGACAAGTCATCTCGACATAGCCCATCAGGGCAAGGTAATGGACCTCGTCAGGAGACTCAATCGGGAAGGGGCGCTTACCGTGGTCACCGTCCTTCACGATCTCAACCTGGCAAGCCAATACTGCGACAGGCTCCTTCTTTTGAAAGGAGGCTCCATGGTAAAGGACGGCCCTCCGGGAAAAGTGTTGACCGATGAGATTATACGGCACGTTTATGGAATCCCGGCAAAAGTCGTTGATAGTCCATCGCCAGAGAGGCCCTATGTTCTGCTTGTCCCGGAAACCCGCGATGCGGGTCTTTATAGACGGTGAGTTTCAACGCTTCCTCTTCGTCAATGGTGATGCCCACCTTTTCCTGATCGGCAAGGAGACTTCTTCCCGGCTTTGGATAAGGCGGCGGTCTTTCTCTTTGCGGGTCAGGTGACCCCCATCACCACTCGATGCCTTTCCGGGCCTTTACACCGGAGTTGTAAGGGTGTTTTACTTCACACATCTCGGTGACGAGGTCCGCCGTTTCCATGAGGCGCTTCGGGGCGTCCCGGCCCGTGACGAGCACGTTCAGGTTCCCGGGCCTGTTGCGGAGGACTTCCAGAGCCTCATCTTCGCTTAGCATGCCGTAGTTGATGACGTAGGTGAATTCATCGAGGATCACGAGGTGGTGGCGTCCCGCGGCAATGATCGATTTCGCGAGGTTCCATCCGTCCCGGGCCGCCTGGCGGTCCTTGTCAAGGTCGTCCGATTTCCAGGTAAAACCGTGGCCCGTAACGTGGACCTCGAGGAGATCTTTAAACCGTTCGGCGCTTATCAATTCCCCGTATTTCCAACTGCCCTTGATGAACTGTATCACGCACACTTTCAGGCCGTGGCCCATTGCGCGGAATGCGAGGCCCAGGGCCGCGGTGGTCTTGCCCTTGCCGTTGCCCGTATGCACCATCAATAATCCTTTGTTTGCCATTGTTTTTGTCCTCTCCCGTTATATTTCCGCTACTTTTCCTTTACGCCGTTGATCCCCGCGATGCGCCCGAAGACGATGCAATCGGGAATGGCGTTTCCCCCGAGTCTGTTTGACCCGTGGACGCCGCCCGCCACTTCGCCCGCCGCGTAGAGCCTCGGTATGGGCCTGCCCTGGATATCGATCACCCGGGCGTTCCGGTCGATCCTCAAGCCCCCCATGCAGTGATGGATGGCGGGCCACTGGGCGATCGCATAAAAGGGTCCTTCCGTGAGGAGGACCATGGCGCCTGTCATGGGCTTATTAAACCACGGGTCTTTGCCTTCCGCGACGCAGGTGTTGTGTTTTACCATGGAATCGTGAAGGGCCTCCGTGGGCATGCCGAGCCTGAGGGCAATCCCGGTGATGGTCTCTGTCATTGTCACTCGTCCCCTTGCCACCCCGCTTCGCACCTCCCGGGGGGACACGGCGAGTTTGTCGAATATCGCGTCGTTGAGGACCGCGTATGTCGGTCTTCCCTCTGACATGACCTGGGCGTTCGAGACCGCGTCGCGGCGGTCCAGTTCATTTACGAACCTCTCGCCCCGGCCGTTTACGTAGAAGAGTCCGTAACCCGTGCCCGAGTAAGCATGGAGGGCGAAGGAGTCGATGGCGCCCGTTTCCGGCTCCGCGCAGGGGAAGAGCTGGACGAATTCCATGTGGAGCACGTCCGCGCCTATGGCCCTCGCGTACCGGATGATCTCACCCGTGGCGCCCCGGTGGTTCGTGCAGCCGTAACCTGCCGTGAGGCTCGGGTTGAAGTCCATCCGCATCTTCACGTCCTGTGCGAACCCTCCGGACGCGAGGATGAGGGCCCGCCCGATCCTGATGTTCTTCTTCTGCCCGCCTGTGGCCACCTCTACCCCGAGGACAGGCCCCCCGCAGCCCTTGCGATGGATGCGGGTGACTTCCTTGCCCAGGCGGATCTCCGCGCCGCGGCTCAGGGCAAGCTTCCTGAGGGGGTCGGTGAAACCTCTGCCCGATGACCGGGATTCGAGGTGGCTCCGGTGGGCCGAATGGCCTCCTATGCGCGGGAGTGTCTCCCGAAGGCTCGCCCCGGCGTCGATGAGCCAGTTAAGACCGTCGGGCGCTCCTTTCACCATCACCTCCGCCAAAGCGGGGATGCTGTAATAGTCCCCGCCCTTCAAGGTGTCCGCAAGGTGTAACTGCCACCCGTCATCACCGAGGCCGAGTTTCTGCCTGAGATGGAGCTTGCTGTCGGAGGCGCAGTAGCCACCGCCGGATATGAGGGAGTTGCCTCCGTATCTCCGCATTTTTTCGAGGACCACTACCCCGGCGCCCGCCCCTGCTGCCTCGGCAGCTGCGGCGAGACCGGCAAAACCCGAGCCCACCACGACTATATCGACCTCTTCATCCCACAGTTCCGGGATTTTGCCTGTGGTGTCGCCTTCCTTTGTTCGTCTTGGGACCTGCCTCTTCATACGCTCCTTTTCCGGCAACGGCCGCTCCCTCCGGGCGGCCTCACCGTATCATAATATCACCATATTACTCCAGGAGGAGTAAAGGGATCAGTCTCCTTATATCGTCCATCCTTTCGAGGTGGTCCACGGAGGTGATGATGTTTTCGACCTTGTCCTCGGGAAAGGGTTTCGTCGCGAATGCGACGCAGTCCCGGAACCTCCGCCCCTGCTCTTCGTCGGTGAGGGGCCTTTCCGGGAAGCCGGGGGCAAAATCTATCTTCCTCACATACTCCTTTCCCCCCTTCGTGAGGACCCGCATATCAAGGGGTGTATGGCCCCTGAGTTCCATGATGGGGTCGGAAATCACCTCGACCTTTTCAGAGAGTTTCAGGACCTCGGGGTTCCTTATGGCGGACTCCTCGAAATGGGCGAGTTTCGACCCCTTCCTCACGAGGGCGTTGGCCACGCAGTAGCGGATGCTGAACTGGGCATTTACCTTGGGGTTGCTGCCCACCTCGAAAGGATGGCCTACGAGCTTGTATGTGTAGGGCGGCACAATAACCTCTACACGTTCCACGTCGGAGGCCCTGAACCCTTCCTCTCTCATGAGGTCCAGGATTAGGTCCGTGCTTCCCTGGGTGAGCCCGCAACTCGGATATTTTTTGAACACCAGTTTGGTAACCTCGTGGGATGCGCCGAGGCCCGTGAGTACCCTCTCCGGGGAGAGGCGGTCCCTGCCGAAGAGATGAAAATAACCGTATACCCCTTCGAGGAAATTTGCAGGGCCCGTGATGCCGAGCCCCGCGAGGCGGGCGCAGGTGACGCCGCTTTCCGCGACCCAGCCCTCGATCACCCTCACCGCGAGAGACCCGTCCACATTCGCCTGAAAGCTGCCTCCGCACCTGTTGAAGGCAAGGGCCAGGGCATTCCAGGTCTCCTTTTCGGAAAGGTGAAGCATCCTTGAGGCTGCGGCTGTTGCCGCGAAGACAACGCAGACGCCCGTGGGATCGAACCCGTCATACTCGGTTTCCCCCAGGTTAAGCCTCACCGCGATTTCAGTGCCCGCGGCAACGGCGGCAAGGAAGTCCCTGCCCCTCGCCCCTCCCGCCAACTCGGCCGCGGCCAGGGCAGCCGGGACCGTGGCCGAACCGATGTGGGCCCCCGGGGCAAGGGCGTCGCAGAAGTCCAGGGCGCGGCCCATGACGCCGTTCACAAAGGCGGCCTGGGGGGCCGGAACCTTGCCCCCATGGACGAGGATAGATGCCTCTTCCCTGCCTCCCACCTCTTTCGCCAATCTCATCACCGTTTCGCAACCCTCGGCGAAAGCCCCGGCGATCGTGGTGCCGAGGACGGCGAGGACCTGGTTTTTGATCACCTTCAGGACCGCCGACGGTAGATCGTCGAAGGCGGAGCGGCACACATACTCCACAACCTTCCGTTCCGTTTCCATCATCTGCCCCCTGCGGTGTTCACGGATTTTCTCTTCATACCATCCTCCTTGAGTACTTATCGGCATGCGGCGTGTTCTCATGGTTTTTCTTGCGAAATAATGGAATAGTTGGTTTACCGCCTGCGTCAACCGCGACGATATAGGACGAGTATCGGCGTGACTTTGTGTGCACTTCCAGGGCGATTGGCATCGTAGTTATTGCACTTGTAAGCATCCATAGGGTCGGAAAAAGACCGACTGGTTGGATTATTCTAACCGCCTCCCGCAACGGGTGTCAAGGAAAAAGGAGGAAAAGAGCGGCCGCCCTCCCGGAACGCACGGGTTACCGGGCGCGCGACGCGACGCGCCGGCGCCTTTGACCCCGCCGGCCTATTTATGCTAATCTGTGTCGTTTCGAAAGACAATGAAGGTTTGGAGAATATGGGAAAGAACCGACAACGGGCAAAGGCCTTCCTTCTCGCGGCCCTACTGTGGGTAGCCCCATGCATGCCGGTCCATGGGGGTAACAGCATCGAGGCAGCCGGCGAAGTGCTCACCCTGCTCCTGCCTGCCACGGCAGCAGGGATGACGGTGGGATTCAAGGATAAGGAGGGTGCCATTCAACTCGGAAAGTCGGGGGCCCTCACCCTTGGGGTCACGTACGGCATAAAATATGCGCTGGACGAGACGGCGCCGAACGGTGACAAGTATTCCTTTCCATCGGCGCATACCTCCGTTTCTTTTACTTCCGCTGAGTTTATGCGCGCCCGTTACGGCTGGGAGTACGGCATACCCGCCTACGTGGCGGCCACGTTCGTGGCCGTGAGCAGGGTGGAGGCGAGAGACCATTACGTCCACGACGTGATAGCAGGGGCAGCCATCGGCGTCATATCGAGCTATATCTTTACCCGGCCGTATAAGGGCTTGCACGTTCAGCCCGACGTGGGCCGCGACTACTACGGCATAAGGCTGAGCCGCGTCTGGTAGCGCCGGGTCTCCTCCGTCTCTCCCTTTGACGAGTATCCGGACGGGCCCTGAGTAATGCCGGGGGCTTGCGCTTTCCTTCCCGTCTTCGTATAATAAAGCATATTGGCACGAACGTGGTGTATGCATCAAACGGGAGGTTTGTCCTTGTGTCGGGCGAAGAGCGGCATCATAAATCATGTATACAAGGTTAGGGCCCCGGTAAGGTGTCCAGGGTAAGGCACGACCGGATCGCCGCGACCCGGCTCATGGGGCCGCACTCCTTCACGGCCGTCGCGGTGGCACTGTTCCTCATCACCTTCGGAGCGGGCCTTTTTGTGTGGCAGTTGCACTTCAAGGGCGATCTGCAAAGCGCCCTGAATTCGGACAGGACTGCCGCGAACCTCCTCTCGGAGCTTCTCTCGGAACACGAGAGGACCACCATCGCCCTCCTTCAATCCTACGCGAGTCGCCCTTTGTTCATCCGCGCCGTTCGGGAAAAAGACTCCCGCAGCGTCCTTCCCCACCTTACACAACTAAAGGACAGCAGCAGGAAGATAGATATATTGTTCGTGACGGACAAGGACGGGACGCTTTGGGTGAGCTATCCCGGCGACCCTTCGCCTCTCGGGAAGAATTTTTCTTACCGGGACTGGTACAAAGGGGTGAGCAAGGGCTGGAAACCGTATATTTCGAACGTCTACAGGAGGGCTATCGGCAGCCGGGATCTGGCCGTGGCGACCTGTGTGCCCGTTTTTGACGACAGGGGCCGCCCCATAGGCATCCTCGCAACCCCCCAATCACTGCCGTTCCTCGCTTCCCTCATCAGGCAAGTGCCTTTCGACAGACATACGGACGTAACCCTCATCGACCATGAGGGATATATCATCTATCGAAGCGATTTGCCTTCCGGAGTGGAACCGGGCCTGTACTCCCATTCCTCTCTCGTCCGGGACGGCCTCAGGGATAAGGAATATTTCATTGAAACGATCCGTTCCGGCAAGGGCGAGGGGAAAAGCTATCTCACCGTTGCCCCTTTACCCGGTATGGGCTGGACCCTTGTCGTGGAAAGGACCCGCATGGACGTGCTGGCCGCAAATTGGGGATATACCCTTGCGACCGGGGGGTTTTCGCTTCTTTTCTTCGTTCTTCTCCTCTTGTCCGTACTCTATATAAGAAAAAGACTCCAGCTCGCCGAGACCGAGGAGTTGCTGGATCTGGAGAAGAAACTTCGGGAAGACGAGGAGAAGTTCGGGGAGCTCTTCGAGCACATGAGCAGCGGCGTCGCGGTTTACGACGCGGTTGACGGCGGCAAGGATTTTATCATTCACAGTTTCAACGCCGCCTCGGAGAAGATCGAGCATGTGTCGAGAACGGAGGTTATAGGAAAACGGCTCCTCGAAGCCTTCCCGGGCGCCGGAGACTTCGGCCTTTTCGATGTCCTCAGCCGCGTGTACCGGACGGGCCGGGCGGAGGAATATCCCGCCAGGTTCTACACGGACGGGCACATCAGCGGCTGGCGTGAAAACTACGTGTACAAATTAGCCACCGGAGAGGTGGTGGCCATATACGACGATGTGACGGAACGCAAAGTGGGTGAGAAAAGACAGGAAATCACCAACAGGATACTGGAGGCATTGAACAGGCCCAATGAGATTGTTCTTCTCACGCACCACATCCTGCTTCTCCTGAAGGAGCACATCGGCGCCGGGGCCGTGGGTATCCGGCTGCGCGAGGGCGAGGATTACCCCTACATGGAGACCGCGGGATTATCGGAAGACTTCGTTGAAAAAGAGAACCACCTCTGTGAGCGTGACCTGGAAGGCATGATCGTCCGCGACGCCGCAGGCAATCCGACCCTCGAGTGCATGTGCGGCAACGTGATACTGGGACGGACCGATCCCTCCTTTCCTTTCTTCACCAAAGGGGGGAGTTTCTGGACGAACAGCACCACCAGGCTTCTCGCGAGTACGACGGATGAGGACCGCCAAACGCGCACACGGAACCGTTGCAATGGCGAAGGGTACGAGTCCGTCGCCCTTATCCCGCTCAAGGCAGGCGATAAGACAGTGGGACTCATGCAATTCAACGACCGGCGGCCCGGACTCTTTTCCCTCGATACCATCGAATTCCTTGAAGGGATTGCGGCAAGCGTGGGGGTCGCTGTCTTAAGAAAACAGGCGGCTGATCTCATTCGCAAAAGCGAGGAGAATTACCGGTCCATTTTCGAAAATGCCGTGGAGGGAATGTTCAGAACTTCCCCCCAGGGACGCATATTGAGCGCCAACCCCGCGGTTGCCCGCATACACGGGTACGACACCCCGGAGGAGATGATGGCCCTTGTTACCGACACAGGGCGGCAGCTTTATGTAAACCCCGACGATAAGGAGAGGTACAAGGCGGTCCTTCAGGAGAAAGGGGAGATAAAGGGGTTCGAGGCGCAATACCGGAGAAAAGACGGCAGCGTCTTCTGGGGCAGCATGGATGCCCGCGCGGCCAGGGATGCAACGGGCAAGGTCCTCTACTACGAGGGTGCCATAGAAGATATCACATCCCGCAAACTTGCGGAGGAAGAACTTACCCGGACCCTGGAAAAACTGCAAAAGAGCCTTGTCGGCACCATTCAGGCCATATCGTTGATGGTGGAGACGAGAGACCCCTATACAGCGGGCCACCAGAGGAGGGTATCCGACCTTGCCCGGGCCATCGCCGAGGAGATGGGCCTGCCCGAAAGCACCGTTGACACCATCCGCATGGCGAGCCTCATCCATGACATAGGAAAGATGTCGGTGCCCGCCGAGATACTGAGTAAGCCCACCAGGCTTACCGAAATGGAGTACGGCCTCATCAAGGTGCATCCCGCCTCCGGGTTTGACATCCTGAAAGGGGCGGAGCTGCCCTATCCCGTCGCGGAAATAGTGCTTCAACACCATGAGCGGCTGGACGGGTCAGGTTACCCCGATGGCATAAAAGGCGGACAGATCCTGCTCGAAGCCGAGATCGTTGCCGTGGCCGACGTGGTGGAAGCAATCGCCTCCCACCGTCCATACAGGCCCGCCCACGGGATCGACGCCGCCCTCGATGAGATCAAGAGGCACGAGGGCGTTCTCTACAACGTCGAGGCGGTCGAGGCGTGCTTGAGGCTGTTCAGGGAAAAGGGGTTTACCCTCGACCAGACCCGGGGTTCCATGTCAAATCTCCCGGCGAAGGAGAAATGAGGCGGTTATCGGCGTTCGCAGACGTGGCGGCACAGGCTTCCTTCGATGGGCGGCCCCGGCCGGGCAAAGGAACGTATCAGGGTTATGCGCGTTGCACCCGGCGCGCCTCAGGGCGCGTATTTGCCTGCTTTACTTGTGGTATGGTGTAAGCATCTCGTCGGGCCTGTCGGGATTGACGTATCCGCCCCTTGCCGCGTTATAGTCTCCGAGAGGCGTATTGCGCTGCTTCCCTGTTTTCGGGTCGATAGTAGGTTCCGTGCCCATCATCCCCTCACGCCATCCCTCACTCGCGTGCTCCCTTACCCGGTCACGGTTCTTCCCTGCCTGGATTATCGCGGAGTTGTCGAGGGGGTTGTTCCTGGGGCGTATGACCGTGTTGTTCCCATTCGCCTCAGCCGCGTTGGTAAGGATAATGCTCTCCGCTATCCGGGGCAGGAAGGACCGGGCCCCCTCGAAGTCGACCTTTGCCGCCCGGTAGCCCGTGATCATGGCGTCGTTCATCCCGTAGTAATTCGCCGTTCCCACCTTGTAGACGCCTGTCACGGGGAGGCCCTTGTCCGTGTAGGAGACCTTCGCTTCTATAAACCGCCATACCTGGTAGGACATGCGTTGGGCGGGCATATTCTTTACAGAGATGACCCTTGCCTTCGTATAGGCCGGAACATGGCTGAAGACCCACCTCAGGAACTCCTCGGGCGTCCTGGTCCCCCGGGAGCGGAGCAGCGTGGCAAGAGAGGCGCTCAGCCTGCCGTCGGGCGAGGTGAGTGTCACCCCCGAGTTGGTTTCGCTTACCCGCCAATCCGGCGGAGCGGCCCACTTGAAGTATCTCCCCTGGCGAGGCTGGTGGGAGGCCCCGGATGAGGCCGCCTGTCCGGGATACCCGCCTATGACCACGGCAAGAAGAACCACTGCCGATAACAGGAAGAACGCAATAGAACGGCCCCTCATGTAGCCTCCTTTACTTGCCGGCAGCCTTTTTCATCGCCACGTACCGCCTCTGGATCTGCCGGATGCTCTGTCCCGCGTCTTCCCTTAGAGAGGGGGTGAGGAATATGGAGAGTTTCTTTTCCAATTTGTACACATTCTTTTCCCGCGCTATCTCCATCACTCCTTCGCTGATTATACTCTGGAGATAGAGTTCCCGCTGGGTCTTGGAATAAATGGCTTCCGCAATGGGTATGAGGATGAAATAACTGAGTATTATGGCATAAAGGGTTGAGGTGAGCGCGAGGGGGATGGTCTTCAGGATAATCCCCGTATCACCCATGCCCACGAGCATCCCGATGAGGCCGATGATGCTCCCCGCTACCCCGAAGGGGGGCGCCACCGCCGCCATGGTCCTGAAAACCCTTTCGGACTGCTGCCGCCTCAGTTTGAAGAAGTACATCTCCGTATGGAGTATGTCTTTTATCTCCTCGTCCGAGTACCCGTCCACCAGCATGGCGAGGGCATCCTTGAGAAAGGAGACGGTAATCTGTTTTTCATATTTTTCGAGAGAGAGTATGCCGTCGTATTTTGACCGGACGGCGAGGTCGAGGAGTATGTTCACCACCTCGTCCGAGGAAGAGATGATGTCTTTCGAGTACACGTTCTTGGCAACCTTGAAGGCGCTGCTGAGCCTGCTGAAGGGGTGGCTCAGGAAGACGGCCCCCAGGGTCCCCGACACTACCACGAGGAGGCTCACCATGTTGAGGTAGAAGACGACCGTGCCGCCTTCGCCCCAGAAGAAGCAGCCCACGAATATGAGGAGGCAGATGAGCGCCCCGAGGTAATTATGCTTGATCATGACGCGGGGCCCCGCTCATTGCGCGATTTTATCCTTTGTAATGACAATCTCCACTCTCCTGTTTTTCGCCTTGTTTCTTGTCGTGGAATTGGGGACGACCGGCTTGTACATGGCGTAGCCCGTGACGCTGAAACGCTCCGGTTCAAGCCCCCCGTCCTCCATGAGGAACCGGGCCACATTGATGGCCCTTATTGCCGACAACTCCCAGTTGGTGGGAAAGGCCGTGTTGTGGACGGGGAAGGAATCCGTATGGCCTTCGACCGCTATCTTGTACTTCGTGTCCCGCACCTTGTCGGCCAGTCTCACGAGGAAACGTTTGGATTCGGGCTTGAGGTCGGCCCGTCCGAGATCGAATATCATGTGCTCGCTCACGCTCACCTTGATGCTCCTGTTCTGGTCGAGGGCCACCGTCACATCGTCCACGTTCGCCACGGTGACCGTGCTCCGGAGGGCCTCGTAAAGATCCTCCATGGGGATGTTGCCGGGCGCGTTCACCTCGTGAGACTTGCCCGTGAGAGGGTCCGGCGGCACGTTGGGGACCTTGGGCAGGGCGTTGATGGGTGATCTGGAGACCATGTTCTTCGAAGGCCTTGCGAGGGCGTCGCCCAGCTCCCGGTGGGACAGCACATAGGAGTAGAGGACGGCAAAGAGGACAAAGGCCACCATCATCAGGTCGGACCAAGGGACCGCCCAATGGCTTGACGGCATGGAATCTTCGTCAAGGTCGAAGATCTTCCTCTCGTAAGTCTCCCTTTTCTCTCTCATCTTTCCCGTTTTTTTACCACGCACATAGTAAATCAACGGGCACAAGAAATCAAGGCGTTCCGCGGGTTCCGGGTGATGGAAGGAGGCGGGAGGACCCGAAATTGAGCCGCCCTGTTGACGGGGCCGAAACGACGGGCGTATATTCAAACCATACCAAAGACAAAGGAGGCGGCCATGGCGGATGACAAGAATGACGGTCGGGAGAAAAAGAAACACCTGGTGACGCGGAGGCAGTTCATTACCCGGGCAGGAGTGCTTACTGCGGGGGCAATGGCGGTGAATCAGGCTTTTCCGGGAGAGTTGAAAGCGGTGCCTCCGCCCCGGAAGTGGGACAAACAGACGGACGTCGTCATAGTGGGTACCGGATATGCGGGTCTGTCGGCGGCCATAGAGGCTCACGACGGGGGCGCCAAGGTTGTAGTCATCGACAAGGCCAAGATAATGGGAGGCAACTCGGCCATTGCAAGCGGGGCGTATAATGCGGTGGACCCCGAAAGGCAGAAGAAGCAGGGTATCGAAGATTCCATCGAACTGCACTACAAGCAGACACTCGAGGGAGGAGATTACAAAGCTGATCCCGAAAAGGTCAAATACCTGGTCGATCACGCGTTGGAAGGCCTCCAATGGCTGGAGAGACAGGGCGTCGAGTTTGAACCGACGGTGTATACGGTGGTGGGCGCATTGTGGCCCCGGAGCCATGACCCGGTGAAGAAGGGAAGGGGCGGCGCCATTATCAGGACCCTCAAGGAGCAGTGCGACAAGCGGTCGATCCCCGTGCTCATGCAACATACCATGACGGGGATTGTGAGGGAAAAGCCCCTCACCGGTGCGGTGCTGGGCGTGCAGGTAGAGACAGGCGGCAAGAAGATGTTCCTCAAGGCGAAGAAAGCCGTGGTCCTCGGTTCGGGCGGGTTCGGGGCGGATGTGCCCATGCGGAGCAAGTACGACCCTCGCCTGGGACCCGACATTCCCACCACGAATGTGCCGACAGCGACGGGAGAAGCCATCACCTTCGCGGAAGACACGGGCGCCGACGTAATTGGAATGGATTATATCCAACTCCTCATCGCATGTAATTACTACACCAGGAAATACGGTTCACTCACGAACCTGGGGATCGACTCCGCTATCTACGTCAACACGAAGGGCGTGAGATTCGTAGCCGAGGACGCGCGGCGCGACGTGATGGCCGCCGGCGTGTTGAAGCAGCCCAAGAGCGTGCTTCTCTGGGTGGCGGACGAGAAGTGCACCAAGAGATTCGACCCGGCCACCACGGAAAGGATATTGAAGGACGGCCTGTCCTTCCGGGCGAACACCCTGGAGGAACTGGCTAAGATACTCAACGAGAAGTTTCAGGTACCCGTGGATACCTTTCTCGCGACCGTGGCAAAATACAATGACTATGCGAAGGCGGGGAAGGACCCGGACTTCGGGAAACAGGCGCGGAACCTGAAACCTATCGTGGAGCCGCCTTTCTACGCGAGCCCCACCCAGGCGGGGGTGCACCATACTATGGGAGGGCTCAGGACAAAAGGGACCACAGGGCAGGTGATCGACAGGTACGATAGGCCTATCCCCCGGCTTTATGCGGCAGGCGAGGTAACAGGCGGGGTACATGGAACGAACCGGCTCGGCGGCAATGCCACGGCCGATTGCATAGTCTTCGGGAGAGAGGTGGGCAGGAAGGCGGCGGCGGAAAAGAGCCTGTAAAGGAATGGTTTCCCCGCACCATCGGTCAGGCGGGTTTGAGGGCTATTGACACTCCGGGGGCCATTGCCTTAGAATTGTGCTTATCCACGCGCCGTTCCTGAAACGATGAAACGGGCGCAACGGAGACGTTCCGGTTCTTCAGGAGGATCCAGATGCTCAATGGAAAACTACCCGCCTTGCTTCTTGCAACCGCCCTTTTCGGGTTCGGTTGCGCTCCCTCAGTCCTGAGGCAGGATGTGCCCGTGAGCACCAACCCCATGGGGGCGAAGATCTACGCGAACGGGCAACTGGTGGGGCAGACGCCTTCCACGGTTTCCCTTGAACGCAACCGCGACCACATTCTCACACTGGTGAGGGAAGATTACCGGCAGGCCGACGTGATAATCAAGAGAGAGTACCAATCAGACAAGGTGCTCCTGAAGGCCATCGGGGCCGGGGTTAACGCGGGGACCTTCTTCAAGGACGCGGGGATGGGACTTAACAGCGGTTTCAGTTCCATCTCCCGGCAGGAAGAATCAGGGGAGGCCTACCTCCTTGTACCGCGCGCGGTAAAGGTGAATCTTGTGCCTGTCTCCGCCCCGTCAACGGACGTTCCGGGAGACCGGGACGCCCTCACGGAACAGCCCGGTCTTATCCCGAGGAGCGGTTCTCCGGGCGCCCGGCAGGACCTTCAGGATGCCCTCGAAGCGGCTGCTGCCGCAGTAGCCGGAGCCACCGAGGCGAGACCGGTTGAAAAGAAATGAGGACTATTGTCCCCCCATGGGCCGTATCCCTGGGGACACAGGCAGGAATATAAGGAGGTAGGTGCCATGTTTATCGTTCTGATCGATTTCCCGCCTGTAAAGCCGGGAAAAGAGGGTGAGTTCAAGGAATGGTTTGTCTGGTCGAACCGGGAGTTCGCTACGTTCAAGGGTTTTATCGGGCGTCGCCTGCTGAAGCCGCGGGATGGGGAGAACTACGCGTCCCTTGTGGAGTTCGAAAGCGGGGAGGACTTCGCCGCCTTGCAAACGAGTCCCCTCCACAAAGAAGCGGCCGCCAGGGTTGCGCCCTTGCTCGACGGCGGCCCGACCCCTCATTTCTACGATGTGCTCACGGAATGAGAAACAGGGTACGTCGCGCCTGCGTCAGGCGGCCTTTCTCTTTTTTCCAAACGTTCTCACAAGACCCTATTAATCAATTCCACGTAACGGACGATAACGTTGAGAGAGGGACAGATATGTCCATGTAATTCGTGAGGAAGGCACCGGGGCCGTCTGTCACAGGAAGCCCGGCCGGCGGCGTCTTTCTCCGGCGGCGATTATACTGTAGTCTCTTTCAGGAGGGGATATGTTGAGGATGTTGAAGTCAAGCAGGGTCATCGTGTTGGTAGCCATGATGTCGTTCGTGTGTGCTTTTGTGATCCCCACATTAAGTTTTGCCGAAGATACGGCGGGGAAAGGGGAAAGCACGGCAGACCGAGGCTCCGGATCGACAGGTGCGGCGGCGGACGCCGGTGCGGCCGCGAATGTGACAAGTGACACATGGACCTGGGTCGCCTTGATCGTGGCGGCCATTCTGGCAGGTCTGGCAGCGGCGACCGGGGGCTGAAAGGGCGACGGAGAAATTGCGCCACGCTATGAACTGCCTTTATACCCGGAGGCTTTCCGCGAACTGAAGCCCGCATTGTCGCGATGGACACAAACCGGCGCGGACATTTTCCGTATCTCCCTAATTGTCCCTGAACGTCGTGCCCGGGCTATCAACCTTCGAGTCGAGTGGAAAATACGCATGAATTATCGTGCCTTTGCCGGGCTTTGACGTGAGTTCCAGGCGTCCCCCCGCAAGAGAAGCACGCTCGCGCATACCAAGCAGGCCGAAGCTCTCGCCCTTTGACGCCCTTATGCGGGATTCGTCGATGTTAAAGCCTTTTCCGTCATCCCTCACGGTAAGACGAAGCTCTCCGCTCATTACTTCGAGATGGACGTGCACGGTCTTCGCGTCGGAGTGCCGGGCCACGTTCGTGAGCGCTTCCTGGGTAATTCGAAAACATGTCAGTTCAAGAACGGGGGAGAATCGTTCCTCCGTGAGGGCGGTATCGAATACCGCCCTGAACCCCGCCTTGGCGGACAGCCGGTTGACGTACCAGTCCAGCGCCGCAGTCAAACCAAAGTCGTCAAGTACGGAAGGGCGAAGTTCGATGGAAAGGTTGCGTACCTTATTTATCAGTTCCCCCACTGTGGGTGTGTTTTCATGTATCGAGGCCAGTGCCGATGCCAGAGTCTTGGAACGCTCCGTCCGCTTGAGGCCGATCCTGAGCGCGGTAAGGGCCTGGCCGATTTCATCGTGAAGCTCGAGGGCTATATAACGACGCTCTGTCTCCTGTATTTCGAGAAGACGGTGCGAAAGGGTTCTCAACTGCTCCATGGTGCGCTGGAGTCTCTCCTCGGTCATCCTTTTCTTGGTCACGTCCTCCACCGTTCCGTCCAAATGATGGGGGACACCGTTCTCGTCATTGATTATGCGCATAGTGAGATGGCCTATCCCCTTTCCGCCGTCTTTACGGAGATACTCGTTCTCGTATATTGTCCGTCCCCCGTTGCCCCGTATCCGGCCAAGAATTCCCGCCCGGGCTTCCGGGTCGGCATAGACCTGTCCGGCGATGTCGGAGATGGAGCCGATCAGGTCCCCAGGCGATTCATACCCCAGAATGGCGGCAAGGGCGGGGTTTACTCTCAGGAACCTGCCTTCGAAGGTGGACTGAAATATTCCAAGGGGGGAGTTCTCGAATATGCTGCGGTATCTTTCTTCACTTTCTTTCAGAGCTGCCTCAACATGTTTGCGCTCGGTGATGTCATGAACGGTCCCTATTGAACCGAGCGGGGTCCCGTCCGGGCTGTAGGTGGTCTCGCAGAGTTCATGGACATATTTCAAGCGTCCCCCGGAGAGCAACAACCGGTAGGCGATGTCATAGGGCTCCTTTGTTCTGAGGGAGGTAGTGTAAGCCTGGTTGACAAATTCCCGGTCCTCCGGATGAACCGCATCCAAAAAGGCTTCGCGGGTTGCAGTGAATCCCTGCGGGTCCAACTCGAGCATGCGGTAGATCTCGTCCGACCAGATCAACACATTCCGGACAAGGTCCAACCCCCAGTTGCCGATGTGGGCAATTCTCTGCGCCTCCTTCAGGCTGTTCTCACTGCGACGCAGCGCAGCTTCCATCTTCTTGTTCTTGTCAAGCTCCAGGATGCAGTCCGTCACTTTCCTCTCCAGTTCCTCCTGAGTTTTCAAAAGCTCATCCTGAACGCGATAGAGGGAACGGGTCACATTGAGAATTGTCGAGCAGACTATGGGCACAAGTATTGCGGGGATGAAGAGGGAGCCGAATATACCCATGGGGCGGATAGAACCAACGGAAAGGGCTGCTATGAGGTAGATGCCGAAGGACAGGAGGACAACGAATGGAGTGAGAATGAGTGTGAGGGTTGTCACACTGAACCGCTTGATCACGCTCTGCACAAACACGGTACACTCCTGCAATGAAATTAGTACATTGTCGGATTTCGGGTTGCTCCTGTCAAGCATTGTCTCGATCCCACTGCCTCAAAAGAACCTGATTGAGCCGATCGCGCGTCCGGCCATGCCCCTATTCCGGAGGCCCATGCGGATAATTGCCGGTTTTGCCCTGTCATGCCAGTCTGGTGACATCCTCGGCCACCAACGGGTAATTGTTGAGCATCAGCGCATCGTGGCCCGGGAATATAAGGTCCGTGGAGGCCCGGGCCCTCAACTTGTCATATGTCTTCATCAAGGCTGCCAGGTCCGTGATGAAATAGCTCGGTATGTCGTCCCTGAAGCTCTTTGCGACATGGGCGCAATCCGACGCGACAATCGCGGGGCCTGCCGCTGTTGTGACCGCCACCGCCTGCATTCCGACGGTGTGTCCCGGGGCAAGGAGGAGTTCCATGCCGGGCATGATCTCCCTGTCTCCATCCACCAGCACCAGACGATTCGATGCTTCCATGGAGACAAGGGTTTCGATGGCCATATCGTCTGTAACGGCCGCGAAGGGAGCCTTTTTCGCGATAGGGTTCCTGGTCCAGAATGCGAATTCCTTTCTTTGAACGTAGAATACAGCCCGTGGAAAGGCCGCGGGGAACATCTCCATGCCGCCGGCATGGTCGAAATGGATATGGGTGATGACTACCTTTGTCACCTTCGATTCATCGGCGCCTATCCTTGCCAGGACGTCGACGGGGTTCACATATCCCTTCAGTTTCATGGCCGCCGCCATGGTTATTCCGACGCCCGTATCCACTACTGTGAACCCCTCTTTGCCTTTGATCGCCCAGATATAGTAATTCCTCTCCACTTCCTCTTCCCAGCCTTCGTTCCATCGGAGCAGTGCGAGCTTACTCAGGAAAGGCCCCGCATATTTAAGGGCATAGATTTCATATATGGGCACAGTCTCTCCTTTTGCGTATCAGAGTCTTGTCCGGTCCGACCGCTCACTCATTTTCCCGCTAATCCGGATATTTCTCAAGCAAAAATGAGGGTCCCGGCGCACATTATTTGAAATCACCCATATGGTGAAGGGTCCCGGAACAGGACTTTCAGTGAAGTTCCATCGGCTTCACGGACCTCCATGGCGGCCCGGCAATATGGCCTCTACAGCAAAATAGCCGGATTACTACGAGAACGGTCAAACTTCAACTACAGACAGGAAGAGGCCGCCGGGTTACCCTATGTCTGCCGGAGCGCACCGGGGACTGCCGGGCGGAAGAGCCCGCCGGACAAGACCCGGTGCGAATAAAGAATAAAAGGGGGTCACCGATTTGAAGGACGTGAAGTTTACCCACATCATATGGGACTGGAACGGGACCCTTCTGAACGACGCCCCTTTTTCCTTTTTTCGTACATGCGAGGTTCTCCGGAAGAACGGGTTGCCTTTCCCGAGTTTTGATTACTATCTCGACCATTTCACCTTTCCCGTTGAGAGTTTCCTGGCTCCTCTACTCGCGGGAGAACCGTCAGCGTCCGTGGGCAGGCTGGTAAGGGAATTCAACGATCTGTATAACAGAGGGTTTCGTTATAATTGCGCCCTGCACCCGGGGGTAGAACCGGTCCTCTCCCGGTTGAAGGAGCAGGGAATCGTGCAGCATGTTCTTTCCTCGCGGGATCACGGCTCGCTTGTGGATGATCTCCGCCACTACGGGATTGCCCCTTACTTCGATTGCATCCTGGGAAGCGAAAAGAGGTCACGCTGCGGCAAAATGGCCCAGGGACGTAAGTTGATCGCGTCAATCGCGGAAGCGCCGTCCGACACGGTCCTTATCGGCGACACCGTGCATGATTTTGCCGTGTCCCAAGAACTGGGAACGGATTGTATTCTTCTGGCCACGGGCAGCAACTCGTTCAGAGTCTTGAGCAAGACAGGGGCTCCTGTCGTTGTAAGGGAGCATGAAGAGTTGATGGACCATCTCTCGTTGCACCGGTCTCCCAACGGGAAGAGAATTTCCATGGAATACACGTGCAGCGCAGGGTAGCGGCATGGGAGCCGCCTTCTTTTACGCCGGCCACGCCAAAGGCCGGTAAAGGCTAAGCCTCTCTTTTCGGCGTGGCGTGTGGACATCCAGTCCGGCGCCCGTCGTTTTTTATCACAGTCCCAACCCCGGACTGGCCATAGCAGAACCAGGCCGGGAGGGAAGCAACGACAACGCTGAGACGCAGTTCCCTGAGCTTCCCTTCCGGCACATCTGTTCGTCTGAAGAACTCCATAATAACCGTGTCGCGACCTCCGGCCGCTCTTCCGGAATGAAGTGACCCCTGTTTCGCCCCTTGACCTCACCTCAGGAATTCGAGGAGCGCCTCATTGACTTCCGCCGCGTGGGTCCAGTTGAGACCGTGGGGTCCGCCTTCCACCTCCACGAGCCTGCTTCCCCTGACTGCCTCATGGGTGCGTTTCCCCGTGGCGGCAATGGGGAGTATCCTGTCCGAATCCCCATGGATGACGAGGGTAGGTATGTCGATCCGTGCGAGGTCCTGCCGGAAGTCCGTGAGCCACGCCTGGACACAGTCGAGAGTGCCTTTCGCGGAGGCCGAGGCCGCCACGTTCCAGCACATCCGGACCACGTCGTCGCTCACCCTCGTGCCCTTCAGCACATCGACATTGAAGAAATCCGCGATAAAGGCGGACAGGAGGGCCGGCCGGTCTTTTTGAACGGCTTCCTTGATCCCGTCGAAGATGCTGCCGTCCACTCCGTCAGGGTTACCGGGTGTCTTGAGCAGGAATGGCGGAATGGCGGCCATGAACACGGCCTTGCTTACCCGTTCGGCGCCGTAAGCGCCGAGATAGCGGGCCACTTCGCCTCCGCCCATGGAAAAGCCCACGAGGGTCACGTCGCTAAGCGCCAGTTTGGTCATGAGTATATTGAGGTCTTCGGCAAGAGTATCGTAGTCGTAACCGGAGAAGGGCCTGCTCGATCTACCGAATCCCCTGCGGTCATAGGTGATGACCCTGTAGCCCGCATCGACGAGGGCGGGCGCTTGTCTCTCCCAGGAATCGCCCGAGAGGGGCCAGCCGTGGATCAGCACTACGGGCCTTCCCGCACCGTGGTCCTCGTAGTAAAGGTCGATGGCGCCGGAGTTCTCTTTACCGACATTGATGTAATTCATTGGAGCCTCCTTGGGTTTTGCGAACGGATTCGCGGATGCGCCTGTGTCCGCGCAGGCGGGTACAGGCGTGGATGCGGGCCTGTTTTGACATTCCGGACAAAGAAGACAGGTGGGGGGACCGGCAACCTTATAGAGGAAGCCTAAGCACGGGCGTCCCGGCAGTCAAGCAGGAGGACACCTGCCGTGGAAAACCACTTTTTTCAACCCCTTTGGACGACGCGGAAGGCCTGATACCGTAGACTCTTCCCATGAGCGCGTTACCAAAAACAGATTACGAAAGGACGGCATTATGAAAGAGAATTTTGAATCCACGGTCCGGTTCATCCTGAAAGAGGAAGGGGGCTACGTGACGGACCACGCGGGGGCCACGAAGATGGGCCTTACCGTCGGACTTATGAAGGCGCTGAAGCTTGACCTTAACCACGACGGGGCGGTGGACGGGAAAGACGTCACCCTTGTGGACGAGGAACTTGTGAGAAAGGTGTTCCTGGAGCAGTTCTGGAACCCTGTAGGCGGAGACGACCTCCCTCCCGGCATGGACCTCATGGCAGCGGATTTCGCCTATAACGCGGGCCCCAAGGCGGCGAGAGGGCTCCTTGCCCATGGGGACGTGAGGGATTATACCCTCGGGCGCATCAGGTATTACTGGCAGCTCAGGTGCAAGAATCCCGGGAAGTACAGGGATGATTTCGACGGCTGGATAGGCCGCTCGATCCGTGCCTGGCAGAAGGCCGTGGAAATGCGGGCGGGGTCGTAAGGTAAAGAAAAGTTTGCCGGGGCCTTCCCGGTGTGAAGGACACATCAAATACCATACACGGAGGTTACTACATGGTGAAGGTTTTGGAAAGCTGGTTCGAGGAAGGGTTGCGGTTCGTGGAACACGATATTCTGCCTGTCGCGGGTCTTGCCCTCAATTTCATCCCCGCCGTCCCGAAGGTGGTGCCCGCAATCCTCTCAAAGATGCCGGAGCTTATCGCCACAGCGGAGAAGATGTTTCCGGGCAGCGGCAAGGGCGGACTCAAGCAGGATTTCTTCATGAAAACCGCGGAGCTTGTGGCAGCCGATGTGGAGAGCCTTTCCACAGGCGGTCAGGCGGGCACATGGAAAGCTCTTCAGCCGAAGATAGAGCCCATCCTCTCCATGGCGATCACAGCCATCAACAGGTTCAGGCCCGGGACTTTCGATTGTGAGGCTGCGGATGACGGCGCGGCCCTGTCGGTCGAGAGGCGCCAGGAGGATGAAATGAGGCGTGAGGAAGACCGGGGGCTCTCCCGGTGAGCTGGGCGGAGGTGTTGAAATCCCTCTCATTCTGGGGGCCGGGCATGGTGATCGCGGGGACTATGGTCGCCGCACTTTACAAACTTGCGGACAAGTATCTCGGCGAATTCATCAAAGCCCAGCAGGGACAGGCCTCCTCCCTCGCGGCCCTTGCTCAGGGCACGGAGGGCCTGCGGGATTCGGTGCAGGGTTTTGTAGCCGGGGATAACCGGGAGCACCGGGAAATGATCATTCTTCTCAAATGTGTGACGGAGAAACTGGAACGAATCGAGGAGCAAGTCTATGGATGTTAAGAGAGAAAAATACCGCAGGATCAGGGGGGCCATGCTCAAATTCCTTGCCAAGGCCCACCCCGGCACCATCGACTCCAGGGTCCTCTACTACCTGCTGGACGACGTGAGATACACCATGACGGAGGACGAGTTCCTAAGCCACGTGATCTATCTCTCGGAACTCGGATACATGAGGATTGAGAGGCGGGAAGCGACGGGCGTGGAGGTGACCATGTATGTCATCACGCCCCAGGGTCTGAACCTTCTCGACGGCTTTGTCGCCGACGTCGGTGTGGACGTGAGGTTCTGATGGGCTGTCCAGGGTGCGCCGCACTTCCTGCGGCCTTGCAAGGCGGCGATGAATGACCCGGAAGGCCTATGGGACGAAAGTACGGGAAGAGGCATACAGGATATGGCTCTCCTCGGGGAAAGACATGGCGAAAACGGTTCGGGAACTGGAGAAAAAATGCCTCCCTGTGGCGAGGCGGACGGTGGCGGCCTGGAGAGACCGGTATGGCTGGAGGGACCGCGCCCCCGCAATAAAGGAAGAGCCGGAGGAGGCCCGGACCGATGACGCGGCCCGCCTGATCGCCGACCTGGAGAAACAGAAGGCGAGATACGACAGTTTCTTTGACAGCCTCGGAGAAGCGGGGATCGACAATCAGGCCACCTACGCCTATACGACCCTCGTGAAAACCATTGCCGAGGTGCGCAAGAAAGCGGCGGAAAAGCCCGACCTCTATGCCATGACGCCCGTGGTCATGGATGAGTTCGTGAAGTTCATCAAGGGAAAGGCTTCGAAGGGTTCAGGCAGTCCCGGCGGTTTGAACGGGAAGGACCTGACTGCCTTAGTCTTCGACCTTATCGACCGGTTTTTCGAAGAGGTCAAACCGGGCTGAAGACGGCGGCGAGCCCGGAGCCTGAAAGACGGGCGGAAGTCATGAGCCGGAAGAGGCAAAAGATAGTGAAGAGTATGAATGAAAGGGGTAGTGAGGACGGCTATGGCGAGTAAAATGGAGATCAAGCGAAAGATCGAGGCGGTTCGGGCCCATATGCGCGCGGAGGCGACGCCCTTCGGGAACACCTCGGCGGAGGCGCGGGACGAAAGGGTCAGGAGGTGCCGGGCGGAAGACGGGTATTTCGCGAGGACCTATCTTCCCCATTACTTCAACCGCCCGTCGCCCGCGTTTCACCGGGAGATCTACGAGTTCGCGAAGGTAGAAGACGAGCCTGTCTTCATCGCGGCCCCGCGGGAGCATGCGAAGTCTACCATTGTGAGTTTCGAGACCCCTATCGAGGACATCTGTCTCGAGCGGAAGCAGTTCATCATCCTCATTTCCGACACGGAGGACCTTGCCGCGGATTTCAATGTCTTCATCATGCTCGAACTGGAAGAAAACGAGCGGATAAGGGCGGACTTCGGGGATTTGAAAGGTCGTCAATGGAAAGCGGAGGATTTTACCACGAAAAACGGCATCCGGGTCAAGGCGCGGGGCCGCGGACAGCGACTGAGGGGCTTGAGAAACAGGCAGTACAGGCCGGACAGGGTTATCATCGACGACCTGGAAAATGACAAGAACGTGAAAAACCCGAAGCTCGTCAAAGAGACGGTCAACTGGATTCTCACCACCGTCATGGGGTCCCTGGAAAGAAACTTTTCCATGATGATGATCGGGACCATCCTCGCGAGGAATTCCGTCCTCTCCCGGTTTATCGACGCCCTTGACGAGAAGGGGCGGGCCCTCTACCTGAGCCGGATATACCGCGCCGTCAGGGAAGACGGGACGCCCCTGTGGCCTGACAAGTGGCCCCTCGAAAGGCTCGAAAAGAAGAAGCGGCAGATAGGCTCCGTCAACTTCAACCAGGAATTCATGAACGACCCCAGGGACGATGAGGGCATGTTCCGGGAGGAATGGATCAGGCCCTACTATCCGGAGGAACTGTCAGGCAGGCAGCTCAGGGCATACACCTACATCGACCCGTCCATGGAGAATGGGGCGTCCACGGACTACAAGGCAATTATCACCATCGGCATGGACGGGGAAGGCGTAATCTACATCCTCGACGCCTTCATCGGCCGGTGCAGTATAGACGCCATGGCGCGGATCGGCTATTCCCGGTACGAGGAATTCCGGCCCCTCGGGTTCGGCATGGAAGAAAACGCCCTCGGAGAATTTGCACGGAGCCCTTTCAAGCTTGTGGCAAGGGAGAAGAACTACCAGCTCCCCATACGGGGGATCAAACACTCCACATCCAAGGAAGCCCGGATCGGGAGGCTGTCGGCCTTTGTGGAGAGGGGCATTATAAGGTTCCGGAGGGGCCAGGGGAACCAGGACCTCCTGGTGGAACAGCTTATCGCCTTTCCGTCGTCCACTGTCAATGACGACGGTCCCGATGCCCTGGAAGGGGCGGTGGCCATGGCCGAAGAAGGCGCGGGAGGCGTGGTGGAGTTCCAGTCCACGGGCAGGAGAAGGGAATCGACACGAATGGAGGCATATTTTTGAAAGACCGGATATTGAGACCTGTGACCGATGAAATCGCGACCGCGGAGAAGGACATCTACCAGGACTATATGGGAAAGATCAGGATCAACCCCGACCGGTTGCTCAGGCGGGAGTCCGGCGGAAAAGGCATCGAGCTTTACGAAGACCTGCTTCGCGACGACCAGGTGGGATCGAACCTCAATACGCGCAAGCTCGCGGTGGTGGGAAAGGAATGGGAGGTTGTCCCCGCCTCGGAAAGAAAACAGGACCAGCGGATCGCGGGGTTCGTCAAAGAGGTGCTCCTCAGATGCAATTACGACGATGCCCGAAGGACTCTCCTCTCCGGCCTCGTCCTCGGGTTCAAACCCGTGGAGGTCATGTGGGAATATTCAGAAGGTGACGTCTGGATCAGGGAGATCATCGGCAAGGCTTCCCGGCGGTTTGTATTCGACCTCGCGGGACGGCTCCGCCTCCTGACGACCCGGGATATGGTCCAGGGCGAGGAGGTGCCGGAGAGGAAATTCATGGTCTACGCGAATGCCTCCGACAACGGTTCGCCCTACGGCGACGGCCTGGGGAGGCTCCTTTACTGGCCCGTGTGGTTCAAGAAGAACGCCATCAAGTTCTGGATGACCTTTGCCGACAAGTTCGGGAGTCCCACTGCCATAGGAAAGTATCCGCCCGGCACGCCCGAGGCTCAGCAGGACCAGCTTTTGTGGGCCATTGACGCCATACAGCAGGAATCGGCCATCAAAATACCGAACAACGTGGAGATCGGTTTCCTGGAAGCGACCCGCTCCGGGTCGGTGAACACCTACGAGAGCCTTTGCGCATTCATGAACGCCGCCATATCCAAGGTGCTCCTCGGCCAAACCCTCACCACGGAGGTGGGCGCAGCAGGGAGCTACGCGGCCTCGCGCACCCACGAGACGGTGCGGGAGGATTACGTCAAGGCCGACGCGGACTCCCTGTGCGCCGCCCTCAACCGTCAACTCGTGCGCTGGATCGTGGACTACAACTTCCCCGGCGTGACCCGGTACCCCTTGGTCTGGATCAGGACGGAGGCGGAAAAGGACCTTAAACTCCTTGCCGACCGGGACAAGGTGATCATCGTAGACATGGGGGTGCCTGTAACCGCCGATTACATCTATAACACCTATGGAATCCCGAAGCCCGAGGACGGCGAGAAGCTTATAAATGCCCCTGCAAAAGGGCCTGTAAGCCCACAACCGGATCAGCCAAACCCGCAAAATGATAGGTCCGCAAGTTTTGCAGAACAGACCCCTGGGAACTCCGCGCTCATCGAGGCGCAACGGAACATAGACACTCTCGCGGGTAATGCCGTGAAACAGGCAGAATAGTCATGAGAAAACGTTATGTTTCGTCTATCGATGCGGGCGGAAATCGGCAGATGCTGCTTGTCGCGGAGAGCGCCCGAGGGCAATGGACGGGGTACACAGCCTTCTATACGCGGAATTACGGCTACATTGACGGCATTCGGAACGGGGTATTGCTCTATGGAAAATAGACGGGGTCAGGCGTCCCCCGTGCGGAACGTGGCCGGTCTTTGCTGTGTCGGGTGCACGGCCCACAGCATCGACATCACAAGTATAACACAGCAAAAGGACGTGTCAAGGGGCCGATCGACACCGCCCGGCTTCGGAACGCCACAAATTACAGAGCCTATGCGAACAGGGTGAAAATAGGCACGAATGCAGTGTATTCCGCCATTCATCAGTTCGGAGGCAAGACAGGCAGGAGCCCTAAAGTTACGATTCCCGCCCGGCCGTATCTCGCGGTCCACGATGAGGATTGGCCGGAGATCAAAAGGGTAATTGAGAACTATCTCACGAGGAGGAACGCATAATGCCAAACTACATCGAGCGCCGATTCCCCGTCTTTAAGGCGGGCACACACACGGATTCGGGAGGGCAGCAAAGAACCTGGACCCCTGCCGATCTCGACCATATGGCTTCGGCCTACGATCCCGCTCACCACGAAGCCCCCGTGGTGATAGGTCACCCCAAAGACAATTCACCGGCCTTCGGCTGGGTCAAGGGCTTGAGCCACGAGGACGGCATGATCTACGCCCGGGCGGAACTTGTTCCGGAATTCGATGAAATGGTGCGGAAGGGCCTTTTCAAGAAGCGTTCCATCTCGCTCTATGAAGACGGCTCGCTGAGACATATCGGGTTCCTCGGGGCAAGGCCGCCCGCGGTAAAGGGGCTCCCTGATATCCGGTTCAACGACGGGAAGGAGGCTGCGGTCGTCATCGTGACGAACAGTCTCCAGGGACCGAACGGAAACGAAGTGCCCCGCGGCAAACCAAGGGGTTTCAAAGGCGATTACCCCGCCTTGACACTGTTTCGAAGCACGCTTCGGGGTATGGGCCCGCGGGGCAATCAACCACAAGGAGGTAGAGAAATGAAATTTTTCGAATGGGCCAGACAACTGGCCGGCAAGGAAGGGGTCACCCTCGAAGACCTGCCCCCGTCCTTTTCCGAGGCGGAGATTGAGAAGAGGATCGAAAAGGCCTTGACGGAGGAGCGAACGAGGATTGCCACGGGGTTTGCCGAGGCGCGGAAGGCGGAGGAGGAAAAACTGAGAAAGAGGGAAGAGGACCTCAACGCAAAGGAAAGAGAGGCGAGAAACAAGGGCATCGCCTCATTCTGCGAGGCCCTGGAAAGGGAGGGGAGGCTTACCCCGGCTATGATGAAGGCGGGTATGGGCATGACGAACTTCCTCACCGCCATCGGTTCCATGGATGGGACCATCGAGTTCGGGGAGACAGACCACAAGACCTCGCAGACCCCCCTCGAGTTCATGGAGATGTTTCTCCGAGGGCTCCCCAAAGCCATAGAATTCGGCGAAGTGGCCTTTGCGGGCAAGGACCCCGGGGCAAAGGGGGACTCCGGGAAATGGGAAAGGCTCGTGGAGAGCTACATGGAAAAGAATCCCTCGGCGTCATACAGGGAAGCGATACTCATTGTGTCGAAGGAGAACCCGGAGCTTTTTCAGGAAAGGGAGTAGAGGGTCCGCGGTTCCAACGACCTAAAGGGTTAATACAAGGAGGCAATATGATAGGACAGACCACAGGATTGGAGAAATCGGTAAAGTGCGGGGCAGCCGTACCTGAGGCGTATACCATCGCCAAATTCGGCGCGGACGACGATACCATGTCCCTTGCCACAGGGGCATCGGACATGCTCGCCGGTGTTTTCCAGCATACCACCACGGAGGCGGGAGAAGAGGTGCGCCTTATGATGGGAGGGGTGACGAAGATCAGACTCGGCGGGTCGGTCACCAGGGGGCATGCCCTCACGTCCGACGCGTCGGGCCGGGGAATCTCCGCCGCCCCCGCAACGGGAAGCAACGCCCGCGTTATTGGTGTGAGTCTCGCGAGCGGTGCCTCGGGAGACATTGTCACCATGCTCATCGCCCCGTCCGTAATACAGGGGTAAGAGCCATTCAGGCGGCTTAAAGACGTTCGAGGGATTAAGAAAAGGAGGAAGACCACATGTCCGAACCGAGACAATTGCACGTAGACAGCGTATTATCGAATCTTTCCATCAAATACAGGAACGAAGCCATGATCTGGCCCAGGGTCCTGCCCCAGGTTAAAGTGGGTTTCCGGTCAAACAAGTTCGACAGGTATAACAAAGAGGACAGCTACCGCCTCGCCGCCGACCATATCGGCCCGAAATCTCTCCCCAACGAAGCGGAGTGGGGAGTGACCCAGGACAACTATTCCGTGAAGGACCACGCCCTCGGGGAATGGCTCCCTCAGGAAAGCATAGACAACGCGGACAATCCCCTTCAGCCGGAGATGGATACCAACGATTTCCTGAACCTTCTCCTCGATATTGCCCAGGAGAGAAGAGTGGCGAACCTGGTTTTCAGCGCCGCCGCCTATCCCACGGGGAACAGGGTCAGCCTCTCGGGTACCTCCCAGTGGGGCGGGTCCGCGGACGACCCCATAGGGAACCTCCTCACTGCGGTGGAATCCTGTTTCATCCGGGCCAACACAGTGGTAATGGGGGCGGAAACGTGGCTCACCTTCCGCAAGTTGCCGGAAATCCTCGACGCGGTAAAAGGAGGGTCCCGCTACCAGGGGAGCCCCGGAGGGCTTGCCACCACAGACGAGTGCCGGGGCCTCTTCGAAGTGGAGAACTGGCTCGTGGGGAGGGGCCGCTACATTACCTCTCCCGAAGGGCAGACCTCCGCGTTTTCAAGGCTGTGGGGCAAGCATTGCGCGGCCCTCTACGTGGACCCGAACCCGGGGGTTAAGACCGTCACTTTCGGGGTTACCTTTTCCGAGATGCTCCGCCAGACCCAGCGCGATTTCGACCCCAAAAGGGGCATTAAGGGTGCCCACTATTTCAAGGTAGCCTGGAACTCGGACGAGAAGATCATCGCAAGCGACCTGGGGTATTTGATCGAGAACGCGGTACCGTAAGAAAGGAGCTGATCGAATGCCCGCATACAGAGTGTTGGATGCACATATATACCACGACGGGGCCATGTACGGTCCCGGCGACATGGTGGAGCTTACGGAGGAACAGGCGGAAAAACTTCGTGTGGCAAAGGTGGCGGAGGGCCGGAAGAATCAGGAAAAGGGCGGCACGAGGAAACGATAGCGCGTCCCGGAGGAACCATGTACAGTACCATCGATGATTTGAAAAAACTGATCCCGGAGGAAACCCTCATCCAACTCACGGACGACGAGGGGAAAGGGGTGGTAGTGGTCACCCGGGCGGAAGAGGCTATAGCGCAGGCGGATGGGGAGATTGATTCGTATTGCGCCGTGAAATACGCGGTTCCCCTCGTCCCCGTCCCCGGGATCGTGAAGAAATGTTCCGTCGACATGGCCCTCTATAACCTTTACAGTCGTCGCGTGGAGGAGATCCCTTCCACCCGCGCCGACCGTTACCGGAATGCGGTCCGCCTTCTCGAGGGAATAGTGAAAGGGACCGTATCCCTCGGAGAGGTCCCCGGAGCGGAGGCTCCAAGGCAGGGCGATTGGATCGAATCGACCCGGGAGGAAAGTGAAAGGACCGTGACGAGGTCGAGGCTGGAGGGATTCTGACAATGAGGACAGACACGGACGCGGGATGGGGGAGGGATGAATGGGCCGACCAGCCCTACGGCGGGTTATTGGATACCGTTGTCGCCATAGAAGAGGCGATAAAGGCCGGGATCAGGGATGCCATGCCCTATGTGAAGACGGTGGATACCTACGCGGGCCAGCTCGAAGAGGATATCTCCCGCCTTGTCCAACCCTTTCCCGCGGTCTTCGTTACTTACGGAGGCTCGGCGTTTGAGTGGGTGGACGGCCGCAGTTTCAGCGCTGCACCGGATTTTTCGGTTATCGTGGCGGCCAGGGATTTGAGGGGCAAAGAGGATTTGAGGAAGGCCGAATACGGTTGCTACCGGATGGTCGCAGACGCCCTCGCCGCCATCGCCAACCAGACCTTCGGGCTGGACATCCTGCCCATGAAGCCCGTCAAGGTGGCGCTCATGCTGGTTTCAAGGACCGTGGCAGCCTATGGCATAGATTTTCAGACCGCCTTCGACACCGTCTATCCCCCGCAATAGAAGAAAGAGGAGGAAAGATAAGGAATATGAAGGAGGCGGAACCCGGTTCAGGGACGAGGTATTTGAAAGAGCCGCGAATACGGGGAATGCGACTGAAGGCAGCGATGATATGACAAGTTCAGAGGAGGGATAAACCATGCCAAGCGGAGTGGCGGGAGTAGAAGTAAGAGGGGCATTGAAAAAGGCCTCGGCGTGGGGCGCGGCGGTGGCGTGCGCAACGGGTGACGGAATACTGATGTTGCCGTCGAGCCTCAGGAAGGACGCACCGATCGAAATCGACGATTCAATGGGCACATTTTTCAGCAAGGACGGCCTTCCCGGCACCATCAAGGTGGAGGGGGACCTTCTCGCGTATTTGAGGTATGACGGCCTGGACGTGCCCATCGCCCTTGCCATGGGCATTGCGGGCGCGCCGGCCCAGCAGGGGGCTGCCGCCGCCTATGGGTTCACCTACAGGTTCGCCACGTCGGTGGATGGTTTGTTCGCGAGCTTCGCGCAACACATGAAGAACTACATCATGGAAATCCCGTCCCTCAAGGTGACCGGATTCACCATCAAGGGGGAAACGGGCAAAGCCGTGGAGATCACCTTTCACACGATCTCAATCAACAAGGTCTATGACTCGGCAGTCAATACGACTGCCACATTCGATAATGTCACCTATTTCGAGCAGCAGAACCGTATAAAGTTCTCCGAGTCGGTGTTCCGGATGAACGACCAGGGCGGCGCGGCCCTCGGCTCCGGTGACAGGATATACCCGAGTTCCTTTGAGCTTTCAGTGAAGAGGAAGCTGAAAGGAGAGTATACGGGGGAGTTCAAATACACCGGCGGCTCGAATGTGCAGGATTTGATTGATGAGCCCACCAATGACGGCATGCCGGAAATCAGTCTGAAAATAGTTTTTCCGAGGCACACGGGCACGACGTATCTCGCGGCCCTCGGCACGGATACGCGAAAGAAGATGGACATTACCTTTACGGGAGCGAATATCGCCTCCGCCTACAACAGGACTTTTGCGCTCCGGTTCCCCCACCTGCAACTCAGGAACGACGATCCCGCGGATGCGGCGGGGATCATCAGGGAACCCCTGGAATTTATCGTTCACGGGGCAGTGACCGCGCCCGTGGGTATGACGGGGTGTACGGACCCCCTGTGGATAAGCGGGATCAATAAGCGCTCCACCGACCCTCTGGCATAGGTGGCGTGTCTGAGGCGCATCCTCGATCGTTCCCTCGCGGACCGTGCCGTTTCGACCTTTGTCGTACCCACGGTGCCGGGGACTTAGGGGTTTCACGGAATAAGAACTGTCATAAGGAGGTATACATGGAGTTACGGGGATTGAAGAATGAAAGTTTACAGGGTTGGGTGCCCTTTGATGATGATACGGAGATACTCATTGCCTATGTGTCGAGGGAGGACCTGAGGGTGCTCAGAAAAGAGGCTACTTCCCTGAAGTTCATGAGGCACGGGAAGTCGGAAGAGACCGATGCGAAAGAGGCGGACAGGCTCCTGGGAAGAAAGGCCGTCAAGGACTGGCGGGCGCTTCCCGGGAGAAAGGGTTTTACCATGGGTGGAGAGCCCTTCAGGTATTCTCCGGAGAACTGTGATTTCCTCATGGAGAGGTTCAACGAATTCGCGAATTTCGTGAATGAGACCGCCATCGATTTTGTGACCTTCGTGGAGGAGGAGAAGGAAGAAACGCTAAAAAACTCCTCAGCCACATCAGGGCAAGGATAGACTTTCCTGGTGTGTCGTGCGAGGAATGCGAGCGGGGCCGGCAGATCGACGGCGACGTGCCCCGTTGCGAGACGGAGCAGGGCTGCATCATTCCGTCCCTGGAGGGGACGGGCGCGCGGGTCATGGCGATGAGGGAAAGATTGACAAGCCTCAAGGGCCTGGTCGACAGCGGAACTGTCCTGGCCTTATACGAAGCGACGAGGGAAGACCTGGAAATGCTTGCGAAGGTGGAAGAGGCGATGGGAACAATGAAACAACCGGGGAGTATGAAAAATGGCTGAGCTGAGGATCACAGGCACCGGGGACAAGGACATCCGGAGAGGGCCCTTAGCGGTGAAGGACAACCTGCCATCTGCCTTTCGCCGGGCGGGGTGCGCCAGGTTCATCTCCGCTTTCGACATGCTGAAGACCGGGTTCGGCCCAATCATCACGGCCGGTCCCGTGTCTGCGCCCCTTATGATCGATTTGCCGGCCAGGCCAATGGATGATGTGGTGGAGGCGCAAATGCCCGACGCCATAATCAGTGCGCCCCGCAACAGGGGATGTGGCACGCAGCAGGGCGGGCAACATGGGAATCCGCCAAAGGAGAAGGGCGTGGATTTCGTGTCACCCCTCTCTGTGGTGACGTCCACGGACCGGCCGTGCGCCGGGACCCGTGGGTTGACCGGCGGCCGTATATGGGCCGCGCCGGGTGTGGCTGTACCAGGGGATACCCGCATATTACAGGCGACGGAAACGTGCGGCCGTGACGGGCAATCCCGAAGAAGGGAGCCCACCGGATGCACGGGCATCGATACGGGGAGGGACCGGGCATGTCACGAGCCTGTCCTGTTCCTCGATAGGCGGGCGGCCGCGCCTCGGGTGACGGAGAAAGGCGTGACGAGTTGGATGGTCCCGAAAAACCCGGGCAGGACGTCTTCCAAAGTCCGTGTCCCGGCCATGGACAGGGTGGAGACGGAGGCTCGGGAGCCTTCCGGGTATCGCACCCGGTCCGGAGGATTGGGCGAGGCTGCCAACGGGACTGTCCGCCTCTTTGCCCCCTCTCCCGTCGCCCGCCTTGACGCGGGTGCGCCCAGACCCGAACACCGGTCCAGGTCCGGCAATATTGAAACAAGGGGCGTCAAAACAAGCCTTGCAGTCGATAGGCGGGCGGCCGGGACGGACCGGATCAGCCGGGCCTTTTCGAAATCCCCCAACCAGGCCAAGGAAGCGCTTGTGCATCAAATTCCCGCGCCGAGCCGCATCCTTCGGGAAAGAGGGGGCGTCCGGCACGTCGAGCTCCCGGAATTGAAGGGTGGAGAGGGGGCAAGGACGCCTGAAGGCTTCCGGAGAAGGACCTTTGCCTCGTTGAGGGAGGTATTTCGTGTTGAAAGGGAAAAACTTCCTGCGAAAGGAAGAGCGGGTTTGGACGTCTTCGGGGAATTCCGGGACCCCGGGATGGCGGGGGCATACCAAACGATGGTGAAACAGGACAAGGGAGAGGTTTACAGGAAGGGTTATGACCCCATGTCCTTCCATGAACAATACGGTCTCCGGGGCAAGGTCCCGGAGTCGTCCCGTGTTATCGGCTCTCAGAAAACGGGCTCGACCGACCGGTTCGGGCGAATGGGCGTCCCTCCTCTTCGCGAGGGGGCGCACATCGTGCCCGTGAAGAAAGACGTGAGGTCCGCGGTTATCGAGGTCCACGGGACGATTGAGACCACAGGGCTTATAACGGGCTATGCCGCGGGCACGGACTATGTGCCCCGGACAGGCCTCTATCAGCTCCACAAAGGCGAGGCGGTAATACCCGCGAAAGAAAACAGGCGGGGCGGTTCGGGCCGTTCGGAGGACCCGCGCTCCCCGGCACCTTCCATTATCCTGTCGCCGGGGGCCATAGTCATCAATGGCGCCGACAAATCGCCCGAGGAACTGGCCCGCCTCATCGTAAAGCCTCTTGACAGGGAACTCAAAAGACTGGGGTATAGGTCATGAAGACCTTTCCTGCAAATTTTACCGCAGAAAAGGACAGGAAGACAGGCGCGGCCCCCGTGTGGATACTCAAGTGCCCTTTCACAACCGGCACCGTCTATCTGAGCGACATGGTCTTTTCCCTTTCGTCCTGGAATGGGGGTATCACCACGAAGTCGTGGGTAAAAGAGTGGGGCGTGATCGATGAGGACATCTCCGGAGACCTGAGCCTCACCAAGGTGTCCGATTTCTCACTGGAGGTGATTATAGACCCCCACGCCTCGCCTCACATCGAGACGATCCTCGACGACCCCGCGAACAGTATCGAAACCACGGACATTGAACTCTACCTGTGGTTTCGGGGCCTCGATCCTTCGACGGACCCGCCCCAATTGATGTGGGTCGGGAACATCACGGACTACACAAAGCTCAATGAACTGGTCTACCGGCTCGATCTCGTGGACCAGTCAATGAAGCTCAACAAATACGTGGGCACCCTTCTGAACCAGGACCTTTTTCCGAGGATGGACCCGGCCGACGTGGGGAAGACAGCCAACATCATGATGGGGGAGGTGAAAGGGGTCCCCTGCCACGCGATAATCGCCGGGGGTGTGAGCACTCTCACCCAGGATATGAGCGCAACCTTTACAGGTACGAGGACCGTTGCGGACGGTTCACGGTTTCCCGACACGGATACCTTCTGGGTGAAGATAGGAGACGAGATCATCCGATGCTCCGGAGCGAGCGCCACCTATATCTACGTGACTGCCAGGGGAGAATACAACACGACCCCCGCGGCCCATGGGATGGATGAGACCGTGATCGAATACACCCCGTCCGGTTTCACGTACCTCGTGGCCGATCACCAGGTTATCGATATCGAAAATATCTATGTGGACGGGGAACTGGTGACAGAGGGCGTGACAAAGTATCCGTCCGGCCACGGCGCATGGACCACGAAGGCACAGGTTCTCCTGGCCCATGGCCCCTATAACCCCAACCCGGAGTATCTGAGCCCTGCGAGTACGGAGAGCAACAACATGACTGCGGGAAACCCCTCATACGCGATCGACGGGGATGAACACACCCGCGCCGCATTCCCTGTGGCAGGCTATACCGCTTGGCTCCAGATCAACTTTTCCGCATCCCCGAGGAAGGATACGGTGATAAAACAGGAAGTGGAAGTACTTCTTGAAGTGCCCTCGGGGTTGACTATTACGGTTACAGGGTGGACGCCCTCAAGCGTGGCCAACACGTCGGGCGTGAAACGGATGACCTTCACAAAGACGGGCGGGGCGAGGACCGACCCCATTAACTTCACCAAGGCCACAAGTGCTCAGCCTGCGGGATACATCTACGAGGTTAAGCCCAAAAAGGTCTACGCCTACAAGATCAGCCCGGGGGCCGGGACGGCCGCGAAAGTCAGCGTGGGGAGCGTGGTCACGGCGGATGTCCTCGCGACGGCCACGAACCTCCATTATCCGGACATGGTGATCAGGAATTTCTTGAGCACCTATGGGGGATGGCCGGCCGACAATTTCGTTACCGACGTAGCCGCCCTGTTTGTCGCAAAGGGGTACCGGCTTTCCGTGGTAATCAACGAGTACAGGACCCTCAAGCAGTGGCTTTCAAGGATGGCCTTTCAGTGCCGGTGCTACTTCCGTTTCGCCCACGGCAAGGCGTACCTCCTCTATCGTCCCGACGCGATCACGAGCGGCAAGACGATCACCGACGCCATGGTCCGCATGGAAGAGAATTACAAGACCACGGTAAGGCTCGAAAGGTCCCGCCTCGATGAGGTGATAAACAAGATCAACCTCAGATTCTGTCGGGACTGGGCAAAATCGGGCAATGCCGCCTACAGGTATCTCTGCCGGGGGGACTCGACCCACACGGACGGCTACGATGCGGCGAGCGTGACCCGCTATGGAGAAAAGGAACGGGCTGATCTCTTCAACTTCGATTTCGTGACCGTCTCCGCCATGGCCCGGGACCTCCAGGCCTTTTATCTGGCCCGGTATAAGGACAGAAAGCGGATCGTGACCGTGGAGGTCTTTCTTGACAACGGGGAACTTGAATTCGGGGACGGCGTCGCCTTCGCTTCCATGGGAGATATGGCCGGGGAAGTCCAAAAGGTAAACATCACACCCGGAAGCGGGAGGGACATGAGAAACGACAAAATACAGTTAGTGATAAAGGAGTATTGATGGCATTACCGGCAGATTCGGACTGGGGTGAAAGCGCCTGGGGAGGCTTCCTGTACGGAGCGGGGGGCCGGGGGATATTCGGCCATCCTGCCGATGATCCCACGGTGACGGTCGCAGTGAGGGTGCTCAGGGCATATCGTGACCCCGTGAAGAAGAAACAGCCCGTGGACTATTCCAACGGGAACGACCCCTACATCTACGACAAGGGACTTACGGAGTATTCTTTCGTCGCACCCCTCAAGCTTTCCAGGGCGGATAAGACTGCGCTCAAAGCGTTTTACGATACCTCGGCAAACGGCAAGGCCAACCAGGTCTATTACGCCGATCCGGAGGGAAATGAGCACGTGGTGCGCATCATGAACGATGAATTCGACTTCCCCGAAGAGGCATATGACAAATTCACGGGAACTCTCAACTTACGCAAGGAGGGATAAATGGGATACGACGAAACAACAAATTTGAAGCTCAAGAAACCCACGGTGGGCACGGTGAAAACCGAGTGGCCCGGCTATATTAACGGCAATTTCGACACCTTGGACGCAGAGGTAGCCTCCCGGCACAAATCGGGAGACACATTCCCGGAGAATATAGTTCCCGACGCCGACAATACCCGCTCCGTAGGCTCGGCGATCAGGCGGTTTCTCGGCGGCTTCTTCAACGAGATTACCCTGGGCGGCGTGACGCGTTCGACTTGGCCATCTCCCGGATCAGGATCACAGAGCATGGACGATACGTATAACAACGGGAGTCAGGTGGATGTGGACAACACGGACGAAGTGCGCCGCCTGGGAGCGGGCAAAAAGTGGAAACTGGTGAACGCTGACGGGTCAATCACCTACATGGAAGCGGAGGGAGGGGCCGGGATTACCCTCACCCCTCACAATGACGTAACCCATGCCAATGAGATCGCCGGTGCGCGATTCGGGGAGTGGAGCCAGGGAACCCTCGAAAACGTGGGGGCTGATCTCGCCTCGAACGGGGGATTCACGGCCGATACAACGGGCTGGACCCCTGACCTTGCCGCCCTTGCGAGCATAGCCGGGGGGCAAAGCGGAAACTGCCTCGAATTGACCCGGTCGAGTTGGAGCATTCAGACGGCAAGGACAGCGCTGACAGGGCTCACCATAGGGAAGCTGTACCGGATGACCGTGTATGTCAAGAGCGGTACTTCCGGCAATGAACCGTTCAATATATCCGTCCTCGATGCTTCGGGCGCTACGCGTTATGGTCTCACATCCGGAGTATCATCCGGTTCCTGGGTGTCATATTCAGTGACAATCACCGCCCCCGCGACAACCGCCATGCTCTCCCTGGAGAAGAACACCGCCACTGCCGGGACCATGCTGTTCGATTCGGTATCCTTCTACGAAGTGACGCCCGGCTGCGTGGGAGCCGACACTAAAGGGCCTGATGGCTGGCTCAAAAGCGTGGGACTGACAATCTACAGGGAGCATCCGGGGACAAACACGCAAAGCGGGTCATTCTATTCCCTGAAAGGGGTGAGCCCCGATGCTTCCGGATACGCCACATACTGCAATCCGGGGGCCAATCCCTCGGTTCTTGCAAAGCTACGGGGACGGACTATCGCCCTGGGCGCGTGGGTAAAATCGTCGGTAGCCGCCTCGGAGAGATTATCATTTTATGACGACGTCTCCGGGGAAACTGCGTCCCCGTACCATTCCGGAGGAGGGGGATGGGAATGGCTGGAGGTTACAAAGACCGTGTCTGTCGCTGCAACGCTTATCTATGGTCGGCTTAACCAGATGAAGGCAGGCACGGCCCATTTTTCCCAGCCCATGCTCATCGTCGGCAAGGTGATCGGGGCAGGCAACTATGGCCCCCGTCCGGGAGAAATCATATGGCTCGATGCGCCGGTGGCGCTTTCGACCCTCCATGACAAGGCGGGGTTAAGCACCGCAGCCGCCGCAGCCCTCAGTCTGGAACCGGATTCAGAAGGGTTGATCGGGAAGGGCGTGAAGGCGGTCTACTTGAGCATGGAGGCAAATGACAGCGCGAGCGCGGGCGGCGATTGCAATGTGAGCCTCGGCCCGGTGAGCGGCAATCAACCCTTTTGTTGTTCACCCGCAGGCCTCGCCAACAGCAGGGCTGCGCGGGCTCAAGGATGGGTGCCGCCGGCAGCAGACGGCACGTTGAGCTATGCCCTCACCGCCACGGGAAGCGCCACCATGGCTATCACGAAGGCAAAGGTAATAGCGGTACAGTACTAAGAGGAGGATACATGGATATCACGATCAGCCCGAACGGCTATAGACCCATAGACGATGCAAATCAGGTCACCTATTTTACGCTTACGGCGGCCGGCACAGCCTATAAATGGCACGGGAATACACCCGTTCTCACCGGTCAGGACCTTTCGGATTATCTTGCTGCCCATGCGGGGCAGTACCTGTGCGGCATCTATCGGAAGATGTACGTGGAGGCCATAGTCGTGCCACAGCCCGGCGAGACCGAATTAACCGCGTGGACCCGATGGGTTTCGGAAGGATGCAAGAATACCCGGGAGATCGAGGCTATGGTGGATGGCGAGGTGACGAGCCGGGTCGTTGAAGAGCCGGTCCCATTGAAACCCTGGAAGGACACCCACCCGATGAGTGAAAACCCGATTATATGGGAGTGAAAAGCTCGGGAGGACCGCACTTCCGGTCCGCGCCCACTCAAACCATGGGTGACCGTCGAGACCGGGCCTTGCCGCGGGCCGTGAATCCGTGCTAAAAGAGATCAAGGCAACGGAAAACGGCGTCACGATTCGGCCCCGGGACGGGGGCGACTCACAGCCGGGAGCCACATAACAGGGAGGATGGACATGAAATCATGGGAAAACGGCATAATGGGGCGTTGCGCGGTGGGCTTGGTCGTCATAGCAGCGATGCTGTGCATGGGTGCAGCACTTCAAGCCGCTTATGGCGCCCCGGTCGTCACGGCAGACTTAGTCACAACCGGCCCCTGGGTCGATTCGAGGGCCTATGCCACGATCAACGCCGCCGAAGCAGCGGCATACGCGGCGGGAAAGACCTTGAAAGTGTTCGTGCCCCAAGTGCTTGCGGCGAGCCTCACGGTGAGGTGCGCCCTCGACATCGAGCCCGGGGGGAAGATCATCAAGGCGTCGGGCCACACCCTTACCGTCAACGGCCCCTTCAGGGCCCCGGATCAACAGGTCTTCCAGGGTTTCGGCACTAGGGACATCAAATTCGGGAGTGCGGCAATCAGCGAAGCCGTGCGGGTCAACTGGTTTGCCGCCAACACGACGCCGGGCACGACGGACATGGCGGACGCCGCCCACACGGCGATCAATGCCGCGGCGGGGCGTCTGGTCCTCTTCGGGATAGGCGAATACCGTATGACCTCTTCCCTCGATCACAACGTGACGGCCACGGAGATCAGAGTCAGGGGCGCGGTGCCCGCCTATATCACCCATGGCGTGCTGAAACCTGCCTATACTTATTCAGCGGACTACACCCCTCAGAGCATCGATATCCCGTCAGACCGGTTCACCGTCATTCAGATGGACGGCGCGAACCTCATAGGGGCGGACGACGCCGCGTCCGTCGGGTCATCGGGTAAACTCAGATATTTGGCGAATATCCTCGCTTACGGGAAGAACAACGCGAAGATAGGCATTTATGCACAAACCTATGACACGGTGATCGAGGACTCCCACTTTGCGTTGTTCAGGAATTTCGGCATACTGTTTCGAGGTGGAATGACGGGAACGGTCCGGAGGGTCGCTTATACGGATAACGGTTGGGGACTGACAGAGTCGGGGACTACGGCATACCCGTATACCTATTACTCGGGATGCCAGTACAAGGTAGTGTCGAACTATGTCCCGGGGGATTACGCGTCCATAGACCCCGCCAAGAGGGCTACTACCATAAATACGGATACCACGTTCTTCACCGTGCGGGGCCATATGGTCCGGAATATGAGCGGCTACCGGGGAGCCCAGGTATCAGGACTGTACAACAGCTCGATGAGGGCTATGCAGGGTTATATAGGGTCTCTCTTTGTTGTTTCAACGGTTAGCCTTGACGGACTCTATGTCGAGAACTACGCCATGCATGGCCTGAGCCGGTCGGACTCTCTGCCACACTGCATTTACAGCGTGTTTTCCAATCTTGCCATAACCACGCCGTTTATGGCCAACAATGGGGTTCCGTCTATGCCCGTGGTTTTTCAGAACTCGAATGGCACGGGAGGGGGCGTGAGCAACGCGATTACGCAGATGGACGCTCTCGGGCTGAAAGGAGCCATCATACGCTCCGAAAAACAGGCGGTAATCACGGTAGGGACTCCCGGGGGCGCACCCGCATACAGGCTGTTCAGCGAACTGTTCAGCGACTTGGAGGGGTTCACAGGCCTCATATTCGTGACCATCGTGCAGAGGAACAATAGCGCAAATTACGCCACCGCAATCTACGCGGCCCATCGGCATACCGTTGCGGGAGTGCTGAAGGCGCCCGCGTCCCTTCGACTACAGGAATATCACAGCAGCGCCGCGGGCTACCTCGCCCGGATTGCCGGTGTAGCCCCGAACGCGACCCGGGGTCTCGACATTACGATCGACTGGGGCGCTTCATGGGACGCAAAGACGGAATTTCACGTAACGGCAGGCGTAATCGGAAGCACCTCGTTGAGCAGCCCATGAAACGGGCAAAGGGGGGAAGGGCTGTCGCTTCCAATCAGCAGGCGCCCACGATTTCCGTGCCTGCCTTTCCTGCCAGGGCGTCGGCGATGTGCTCTATGGAGGTGATGATTGCCCTCTTGCCGCCGCTTTGGATGAATTCTATGGCCGCCTCGACCTTGGGACCCATGGTGCCGGGTGGAAATTGACCTTCCATGAGGTATCGGGCTGCGTCCCCGGTGGTGAGGCGGCGAAGGAAATTTTCGCCGGGTTTACCGTACTCCACGGCAACCCCCGGGACGTCGGTGGCAATCATGAATATATCCACCCCTGTCTCCTTTGCGAGAACGGCGCTTGCGAGGTCTTTGTCGATAACTGCATCTACGCCGCAAAAGGTCCTTCCCTCCCGGATCACGGGAATGCCCCCTCCTCCGCAGCATATGACGATGAAATCCATCCCGATGAGGGTCCTGATTTCCTTCTTTTCCACGATGGTAACCGGCCTCGGGGACGCGACTACCCGGCGATAGCCCTTGGGGGTGCTCCGGACGGGAAAAGGGAGAGACGCGACCTTTTCCTCGGTGTAAACCGGACCTATCGGTTTAGAAGGGTCGCGAAAAGACGGGTCCTTTTCGTCAACCACCACGTAACTTATGAGGCTCACGATACACTTCTTGTTATCCATTCCGTCGGTCATCAACTCGCTGTCAAGGGTTGATTCGATCATGTAACCGATCTCTCCCTGGGTTTGGGCCACGAGGATTTCGAGGGGCATGGGAGGGACTGCATGGCAGCACTCCTGTTGGAGGAGCAGGTTGCCCACCTGAGGGCCGTTTCCGTGGGTAATGATCACCCTATAGTCCCGGGAAAGGCGCGCAATCTGACGGATCGGTGTTCTGAGGTTTTGGAGTTGTTCTTCCATGGTCCCCCTCTCACCCTCGCGGATGAGGGCATTACCGCCCAGGGCCACAAGGAGAACCTCCTTCTTCTTATTCCCGCCCGTCTTCATCGTGACCATATACTACCATGCATCGCGCCGGTGTCAAAGGTCGATTCGCGAATAGATGCAGCACCCCGCTACGGGGAAAGAAGGCTTCCCGCCTTCACGGCGCGCCGTCCGGACGGGTCCGGTCGATGATGCTGGAAAACCGGCGGCGCGGCGTGTATAATTACCTTGAGGAAAGAGAATGAAAACGGTTGAAGGGACACTGAAGGAAATCTACAAGCACTCCCTGGAAATGCTGAAGCATGCGGAAACGAAGAACGCCGCCCTCATTTCCTTTAACGGGGTGATAATCATCGTCCTCATCAAGATGGCCGTGGATTTCAAGGATTACACCTTCTTTTTCTACTATTTCTGCTTTACCATCGCCGTCTGTTGCGTGTCCACATTCCTCAGCCTCACTTCCCTTGTGGCCCAGCTTAAGGACAAGGAGAATGAACTGGAACTGCCTGAAGACGCGAACCTTATGTTTTTCGGCAATATCGCCCATTTTTCCCCGGAAGAACTCCTCAAGACCCTCAAGTCCAGATATAACCTCCGGAGTAAAGACGACAACTACGAGAGAGACCTCGCCCGGGCGGTCATTGTTACTGCCCAGATCGCCAAAAGGAAACACAAGACCTTCAATACGGCCATGGCCTGGACCTTCTCGGGGGTAGCCACCCCGCTGAGTGTTTTGATCTATAAGCTATTCTTCGATCCGAACCGGAAATAAAGAAGACCTGTCACGCAGGGAGGAAGATACCCAGCCTGTCCCGGAGGGTGAAAAAGTGCCCCGGCCCAGGCGTGAAGCCTTCTTGCTTTTTGGGGGGACAAGATTTGCCGGGGCAGCACCATATTCACGTTGTTGTCTTCGCAAGGCCGACAATCGACCGGTATATACATAATTAGTCGGAAGAACTCGCCCATAGGTTACAGCCCCGAAAAAGTGTTTTCCCACGGGGCCGCCCTGCGCCGGTGGTTGCCGTTCTCACCCCATGAAGAGGGCCCGCCACACACGGCCCCCCATGTTTCCCATATAACCTGAAGAGGTCCCCTTACCCGTCCTGTTACGATGCGTAGACATGCTCCCTGGTGAGGGGGAATCCGTTATTGAGCCCCTTGGTGAAAAGTATCTGATATACACGTATATCTCCACTCCGGAAAGCCGCGGCGCTGCCGTTCAGGTACATGCGCCACATGCGGACAAATTTGTCTCCGAATTTCCCCTTGATCTCTTCCACATGGGCCTCGAACCGTCTTGCCCATTCGTCGAGGGTAAGGGCATAGTGGACCCGCAGGTTTTCCACGTCCTGGGGGACAAGCCCGATCTCCCCCATGGCGTTAAGCATATTGCCAAGGACGGGGAGGTAGGTGCCGGGGAAGATATATTTCAGAGTCCACGGGTCGCCCTGGGTCTCCCGTTCCTTGCCTATGGTGTGAAGGAGTCCCGCGCCTCCCGGCTTCAGCATGGTACGCATCCTGTCCATGAATACGGGGATAAAGCCCTTACCCACGTGCTCGAACATGCCTATGGAGACGAGCTTGTCAAAGGGGGTATTTATGTCGCGGTAGTCTTTGAGAAGTATCTCCACTTTGTTTTCCAGCCCCGCGTCCTTCACCCTCTGCTTCGCGAGATTGACCTGTTCCACGGAAAGGCTGCATCCCACCCCTTTCACCCCATAATGACTTGCTGCATAAATGAGCATCCCACCCCAGCCGCAGCCGATATCGATGAGAGTTTCCCCTTCCGCAAGTTGGAGCTTCCTGCAGATATGCTCGTATTTATTAGCCTGGGCCTCTTCTAGGGAATCGTCGGGATTGCGGAAATAGGCACACGAGTATGTCATGCTTCTGTCCAGAAAGAGACGGTAGAGATCGTTGCCCCTGTCGTAATGGTGCTCTATGTTCCTTGCCGAACCCCTGGTTGTGTTCAATGACTTCAGGTGTTGGGCCAGAACAGCGGCCCGCGTCAAGGGGGATAGTTTCATGTTCTGGAAATGGGGGTCCATTCCCAAACGCATCAGTTCCCGGAAATCTCCTTCCACGGCGATGTTCCCGTCCACGTACTCCTCGCCGAACCCGAGGGTGCCCTTTTTAAAGACACGGCGTGCCGTCTCCTCGTTCTTGAGCTTGAGAGTGAAGGCAGGTTCACCGTCTCCTGCGTAAAACAGGTCTCCATCCCAAAACTGGACTGCGAAGGGGATATCCGGAACATTGTTGCTGAGTGTATCGAGCAGACGCTGAAGTGTTTTTTTCACGACCTCACCTCCGGCGTGTACATAAAATGATGCGGCCTCACTACAAGCTACACAACGGGGAATGGTTTGTCAACCGTGAGGGAGGATAATTTTTACCCTTCCCCGCATTGACCGGAGGACGGGTAATGCCCATATTGCAAATATGTCGTCGAGCTTCATTATTCGTTGCCCCCGCTGTGGGGCGAAGAACCGGATACCCGGAGAGCGGCGGGGAGAACGGGCCCGTTGCGGGAAATGCGGGAACCCCCTTTCCCTGAAAGGCGCTTTCCCGGAGAGGGCCATCACGGTGACGGACTGGAGCTTCCGGGAGGAAGTGATCGATTTCCCCGGGCCCGTAATGATGGAATTCTATTCTCCCGGTTGAGGCTACAGCCAGAGACTGGCCCCGGTTCTGGAGGAACTGGTACCGCGCTACGCAGGAAGGATAAAGTTCGTGAAGATGGACATAACGTCAAACCGCCTCGTCCCTTCCGAGTACGAGGTCCAGGGCACGCCCACGCTCATTTTCTTCAAGGGGGGAAGGGTCATCAACAGGGTAACGGGTCTGCTCCCCCGGCAGGACATCGAGAGGGACCTCAATTATCTTGCAAGTCTATAGACACGGGCGGGTTGCCGGCCCCCGTACGGACGGATGCACATAACATAAAACATCATTGTCCTGCAACGGATCTGTCTTATTGCGGGATCAGTGCTTCTTCTTCAGGATCAGCTCGGGCCTTTTGAGAAAAACGTTCATATCGGGAGGCACGGATTCCGTGAGCCACACGTTTCCCCCGATGACCGAGCGCGCGCCGATCACCGTGTCGCCGCCGAGGATGGTGGCATTCGCGTAGATGATCACGTCGTCCTCGATGGTGGGGTGGCGCTTCTTGTCCCGGAGCACTTCGCACTCTTCCTTGGACAGGGACAGGGCCCCGAGGGTGACGCCCTGGTATATCCTCACCCGGTTGCCTATATCCGTGGTTTCTCCGATTACCACGCCCGTGCCGTGGTCGATGAAGAAGCTTTCCCCCACATGAACGCCGGGGTGGATGTCGATCCCCGTAAGACCGTGGGCATATTCCGTCATCATCCTGGGAATAAGGGGCACCCCCTGCTCGTGAAGTTGATGGGCCATGCGGTAGACGGTAACGGCAAAGAGGCCGGGGTAGCTGAAGATGATCTCGTCATAGTATTTCGATGCGGGGTCGCCCTCGTAGGCGGCCTGGATGTCCTTTGCAAGCATTGCCTGCAGGCGGGGTATGTCGTCGAGAAAGTTTATTGCCGCCCTCATGCCCCGTTCTTCGCATTTCGTGCAGTCGAGGTCGAACCTCAGGCAGTCGTGCCGTACGGCGAAGGTGATCTGGTCCGAGAGTATCTGGTAAAGTTCTACGATATGCTGCCCGAAATAGTAGGGGAGGTTGACCTCGTCGAGGCATGTCTGTGAAAAATATCCCGGGTAGATGATCCTGAGGGCCCGCCCGATGACATCGATGACCGTTATCCTTGAGGGAACAGGCTCAAGCCCCAGGTGGCTGAACCTGCCTTCCTTGTTGTGGACATCAACGATTCTTTGGACTATGGAGGGGATTTCGCTGCGAAAGTCATGGGCGGCGGACATGTCGATCTTACATTGTCCCTTGTCTTTCTCCTCGTTTCTTCCAGTGCTCATAGCTCCTCCCCGCGCAATATGGTATCTGTGCCAAGTAATAGCACAGATCATGCCCGTCTTCAAGCCCCATGAGCGCGGGCGACTTGCCCCTCAAGAGAAAAAAGGCAGGGTCTTTCGGCCCTGCCTTTCGTTGCAGCGGAATCGTGAAGGCTTACTTTGTTTTCCCTTTGCCCTTGATGGCCGTTACCACGGGGTTTCTCTTCGGTTCCGGATCGTTTGTGGTGATTTCGAGAGAGGCGTTGATTTGCTGCGTGTTGCCAGGGGCAAACTGGATTGATACATCGCAGTAACCGTTCTTCGGCAGCGAGGTGCATGTGCTCGAGTCGACGATCTGAAGGGTCCCGCTCGTGTCCTTCAGGACTATGGCGGTAAAGGTGAGGTTGGAGACCCCCGTGTTCTTTATACGGATCGACTTGGAAGGCGTGGTGCCCACCTTCACGGCGCCGAAGTTGAGGCTCGCAGGCGCCGATACCTTGGGTGCGATAAAGCTGACCGCAAGTTTCACCGAGGCGGGGGATTTCGGGTCGTTGGACTCGATTTTGAGGGACGCGGCTTTTGTGCCCCAGGAATTGGGAGAGGCGGGAAGAGGGGCAACGGCTATCGTGCATGACTCGTTCTTTGCAAGAATGGTCCCTGAGACGCACGGGTTTGTCTCGGGGACGATCAACTCGAACTCCGCATCGGAAGGGGCCAGATAGGGAGGTGTGGTGATGGTGAGATGGGATTTTCCCGTGTTTTTCACCGCAACCGTCTTCGAGGTGAAAGGACCGGCGATATTGAGGTTTCCGAAGCTGAGCGACTGAGGGGCGGCCGCGGCCTTGGGCGGGGTATCGAAGGTGGCGGTGACGGTCACGTCCGAGGTTATGGTCATGTGGCATGTTGCGCCGTCAGGGGAGGTACAGTTGGTCCACCCGTCAAAGAAAGAGCCTGACGCGACCGTGGCCGTTATATCCACAACAGCCCCCGTGGAGTAGGTTCCTGTGCAGACCTTCGTTTTTGTGGAGCACGTGAGGCCGTCGGCGCTCACGGTTCCCTTCTTGCTGCCCCCGAGGATCACGGTGAGCGTGGCTGTTGCCCCAGGCGAACTGACGGGCCAGACAAAAGCGGAGCTACTCTTGTTGTTTCGCCGGGGGGTTCCATGGTACATGTCCAACTGCCATGCCCAATTGGTATCCGCCATGCTCGTGGTGGACGACCAGTAGGCGCTCGACTGCACGTTGGTGAAGGGGTGGCCTTCGGGGAGGCCCGGTTCGTACCGTGACAGATCGCCGAGACTCACCAACTCCTCCCGGTTCGGAAGCCGCCAGTCCGAGGACCCGCAAAGGGTAAGGTCCTTTGCGTAACCAAGGGCCTCCTCCCACGTCTTCGAGGCATTGAGGAGGTTTGCATTCTGGGGCCACATAAGGCCCGTAAGGTTATCGGTGACGCACTGGCCGCTCACGACGAAGCGTGGGGAAGGCCAGGCAACGCCTTGTTTAAGCGCCCCGTCATCGCCGGTTCCATAAGTAGTCGTCTGACCCGTCCTCCAGAGCTGCGCAGGCAACGCCGTATCGCCATGGACAGGCCACACGAAGGCTGTTTCGTTTTCTTTCTCCTTGGTGCTGACGCCTCCCCACCACATCGGCACGACCCATGCGGCGGTGGAGTCGTAGCATTTTGTGGTGGACGACCAGTAGTAGGGGTAGTCACTCAGACCGGTGAAACCCTGGTTCGTGAGCCAGCCCATGATATCGGCCTCGCCTGCGTTAAAGAGACTCTCCATCTCGACGATGTTGGGAAGACGCCACCCCGTGGAATAGCCGCAGGCGCTGAAGCTGTTTGCAAAGGCGAGGGCCGCACTCCATTTCTTCTCCCCCGAGGGTTTCGCGTTCTTTGTCCACGTGAGCCCGGTGAGGTTGTCGGTGATGCAATCGCCGTTTACCGTGAACCTCGGCTCCGGCCACTCGACCCCTGAGCGTACATCCCCGTCCTGCCCTGTGCCCGCGCAAGCGATCTCACTGCCCGCCTCGTTGTAGCACTTCTGTTGTCCTGTCTGAGGAAGCTGGATTGTGCCTGCCCCGGCAATACCTGCCCATAGACATAGAAAGATGACCGCGGTAACAAAAGATATGATCTTACGTGCCATATCGTCCCCCCCCTGTTCGATATTTTGTGAATATGGACCGTCCCGCAGTTAGACTGCGAAGGACTGTCCGAAAACTCAAATGGGATAACAGCGCGTTGTTTTCTCTCGGGAGCCCCCACTCCACGTTCCTGATTTATAAGGTATATTTTACACCCCTCGCCTCCCCGTTTCAAGAATTAAAAATTCTGCTCCCGCCAAAACCAAGGCAGCGCAAGGTGCCACAGATTTTTGTTTCATGGGCCGGTAGTCTTGCCTTATACTATGACCATGAAAAATATTCTTGAGTATCTTCAAACCATAGGTCTTTACGACAGGCTTTTTGATTCCGCTCTGGCTGTCGTGTTCTTTATCTTCCTTCACCGGTTGCTTGTAAAGGTTTTTCTCCAGTTCTCCCACGACAAGCAGAGAGAGTTCCTGTGGCGGAAAGGGGCCATGTACTGCTCCGTATTCGTCCTCGGTTTCCTTCTGTCATTTATCTGGCTTCGCGGTTTCCATGCCTTGAGTACCTACTTCGGCCTCCTGTCGGCAGGCCTGGCCGTTGCCCTCAAGGACCCCCTCACGAACCTTGCGGGATGGCTGTTTATCATTGCCCGAAAGCCCTTCGAGACGGGGGACAGGGTGCAGGTCGGGGATTACGCGGGGGACGTGATCGACATCGACATTTTTCAGTTTACCCTGATGGAATCGGGTACCTCCGGGATTGACAAGGACATGCGGACGGGAAGGCTCGTAAAGATTTCCAACAGTGCCGTATTTACGGAACCCCAGGTCAATTTCACCAAGGGCTGGTTTGAATACATCTGGAGTATCATTGAGGTACATATTACCTTGGAGAGTAACTGGAAGAAGGCCAAAGCCATAGTCGAGGAGATAATCAACGCCGAGGGCATGGATGCGTGCGCAAAGGCCAGGGTGACCATGAGCGAGGCATCGGAGACATGCATGGTCCTCGAAATGTCCGTGGAACCCCGGGTCCTCATGGAGGTGGATGAGAAGGGCGTGAAGCTCACGGCCCTTTATCTTTGCGACCCCCGCGTCCAGAGGTCATCGACCAGCGAGGTCTGGGAGCGCCTGCTGGACAGGTTTTTGACGGAAGACGACATATCTTTCGCCTATGTAACGCAGAGAAGCTTCAACAATCTCACTGAAGGAAAACAGGCGACCGGGGCCGGGGCTGCCCGGACTCCCAAGAAGAAGATGGGCGAAAAACCTCCTCAGCAATCCGGTGGCCCTCTTTTTGAGAACAAGACGACCTGATCCATGGGATATTTTGCCGTCATAGGAAAAGTGAAGGGCCTCCCCGTTCTTTGCGCCCTGCTCGGCGCGTCGCTGCTCATTCCCTGCCCTTTGTGCGCGTTCAAGGCAGCGGATGTGGATAAGCTGATGAAAACAAAGAAATGCCAGTGGTGCGATCTCGGTAACGCGGACCTTTCGGGGGCAAAGCTCTCCGGCGCGGACCTCTCGGGCTCCAATTTGGCCGGAGCCGTGCTCGCCGGAGCGGACCTCTCGCAAGCCGACCTGTCAAGCGCGTACCTGCGTAAGGCAAACCTCTCGGGCGCAAATCTTACGGATGCCTATCTGAACGACGCGAATCTGACAGGGGCCGATATGACGGACGCCAACCTGTCCGATGCGGAACTTACGGGCGCCATCTGGACGAACGGGGCAAAGTGCGACACGGGTTCGGTGGAAAAGTGCAAGATCCCCAATCTCCTCGGCTGGGAATGACTCCGGGTTCCGGTGGGCCTTACTTTACGGGTATCACGTCACGGCATTCGGTAAGGCAGCGGGAGTACTCCCCTATCTCCAGTTCAACCTCGTCCTGATATTTCGTTTTGTTCAGCGTTCCGGCGTATTCTTCAGAGAGTTTTGCCATCTTCTCCGAATGACGGGCAAGGCACTGCTGCTGGCATTGAGGTGCGTCACCCCTCTTTACCTTCCCGCGAGCCGCCGAGGGTGAAAGGGTGAGAAAAAAGAAGGCCGATACGAGGAGAATAATCATTATTGCGACACAACGTGATGTTTTCATTGAATACCCCATCCTTTCTCCAATTTTAGAAGAACCTGCGTAAAGATGGTATCAAAATATTTGTGGGCCCCATAAAGATAATATAAGGACGGACCGGGGGATTTTCTCGTGCGGCGGACGCCGGGACGGACGTTTTCCCGCCGCCGTGGGGCGCGACCTGCAAAAACGATTGACAGCCCTGGAACTTTTGATTAGATTAGTACTATCACAAAAAATTCAGTGCTACAAAAATCAAGGAGGAGGTTTCCATGTCTATCAGAGTCGGCATCAACGGATTTGGCAGAATAGGGCGGCTGGTCTTCAGGGCGGGCTTCAGGAACAAAGATGTGGAATTCGTTGCAGCGAACGACCTCACGGACGCAAAGACACTTGGACACCTCTTGAAATACGATTCGGTCCACGGGATTCTCGACGCGGAGGTCAAGACGACGGAGAATTCGATCATCGTGGACGGGAAAGAGATGAAAACGCTGTCGGTGAGAGACCCGGCCACGTTGCCCTGGAAAGACCTGGACATAGATGTGGCCCTTGACTCAACCGGGCGGTTTACGGACAGGGAAGGGGCTGAGAAGCACATCACGGCGGGAGCGAAGAAGGTTGTTATCTCCGCGCCGGCCAAGAATCCTGATGTGACTTTTGTCCTTGGTGTGAACCAGGAGGTTTACGACAAGACGAAGCATCACATTATCTCCATGGGCTCCTGCACCACGAACGGTCTCGCCCCCATCGTGAAGATCCTTCATAACGAATTCGGCATCGATTATGGTCTCATGACCACGATTCACGCATATACCAACGATCAGGTGATCCAGGACGAGCCCCACAAGGACTTGAGAAGGGCCAGGGCGGCAGGCCTGTCCATGATCCCCACTACGACGGGCGCGGCCAAGGCCATCGGAGAGATAATCCCCGAGTTGAAAGGAAGACTGGACGGTTTTTCTGTCCGGGTGCCTCTCCCCAACGTATCTCTCGTCGATTTTGTCGCCACCTTGCAGAGACATGTGACCAAGGAGGAAGTGAACGCAAAACTGGTGCAGTACGCGGAAGGCCCCATGAAGGGCTATCTCTTCTGCAGCAACGAGCCCCTCGTTTCGAGGGACTACAACCACAACCCCGCCTCCAGCACCGTGGACCTGCCCAATACCATGGCCATCGGCAACACGGTGAAGGTAGTCTCCTGGTATGACAATGAGTGGGGTTTTTCGAGCAGAATGGCTGAGCTTCTTACTTTCATCATGAAATGAGGGTTTGCAGTCTGAGGCTCCGCTTGTCTTCAATAAATCGATAGGAGCGAAGCATGAAAAGTATAGACCAGATAGACCTTGGCGGTAAAAAGGTTCTCATCCGTGTTGATTTCAATGTGCCGACGGATGATCAGGGCAACATTACGGATGACACGAGAGTAAAGGCACATTTACGGACCATCGATTACGCGGTGGGCAAGGGCGCAAAAGTGATCCTTGCATCCCACATGGGGAGACCCAAGGGGAAGAAGAACGATAAATACAGCCTGAAACAGGTGGCAGTGCGGTTGGCGGAGCTTTCGGGAAAGAAAGTAACCTTCATCGACGATTGCGTCGGCGAGAAGGTGGAGAGTGCCGTGGCGGCAATGAAGGACGGCGACGTGATACTCCTCGAGAACCTCAGGTTCTACATCGGCGAGGAAAAGAACGACCCCGAGTTTGCGAAACAGCTTGCGGGGCTTTGCGATGTGTATATCGACGATGCCTTTGCCGTTTCCCACAGAGCAGCCGCATCGAACACGGCAATCACGGGCTTTGTGAAGACCTGCGCTGCAGGCTTCCTGCTCAAAGACGAAATCGAATATTTCAACAAGGCCATGGGTAATCCCGTGAGACCTCTCGCCGCCATCATCGGCGGGGCAAAGGTCTCGGACAAGATAGGGGTCCTCGAAAAGGTGATCGAGAAGGTTGACACCCTCATTGTCGGCGGGGCAATGGCTTTCACCTTCCTGAAGGCAAAAGGTTACGAGATAGGAAAGTCCCGGTGCGAAGAGGACATGCTCGACCTCGCGCGGGGCATCATGGAGAAGGCGAAAGGCCGCAACGTGAAGCTCTGTCTTCCCGTGGACACGGTAATTGCCGAGCAGCCGGCGGCCGACGCGGTGGTGAAGGTCTGCACCGTGGAAGAGATGCCGAAAGACTGGATGGGCCTCGACATCGGGCCGAAGACAATCGAGATGTTTTCCGAGGCAGTCAAGGAAGCAAAGACCATCGTCTGGAACGGACCTCTCGGCATGTTCGAGCTCGCGCCCTTCAGCAAGGGCACCTTCAGCCTGGTGCACGCGGTAGCGAACTCCGGCGCACTCACCATAGTGGGCGGAGGGGATACGGATACGGCGGTCCATCAGGCCGGTGAAAGCGCGAAGATATCTTATATCTCCACCGGCGGCGGCGCATTCCTTGAACTGCTTGAAGGCAAGACCCTGCCCGGAGTAGCCGCTCTGGAAGGATGAGGAGGTAACCCGTGGTAAACTGGAAACCCGTGAGAACGTGGATGGTTGCAGGGAACTGGAAGATGCACAATACGATCCCTGAAGCAGTGGCCCTGGCCGGAGAGCTTAAGAGAGAGACCATGGCGGTCGAGAGAGGCGAGGTGGTGATCGCGCCTGCTTTTACCGCGCTACGGGCCGTGTACGATGTGATCAAGGTCTCCCGTGTAACCCTCGCGGCGCAGAATATGTTTTACGAGGAAAAAGGGGCGTACACAGGAGAAATCTCCCCCCTTATGCTCAAAGACGCGGGCTGCACCTATGCGATCATAGGTCATTCGGAACGAAGGAAGTATTTCCATGAAACGGATGAGACGGTGAATCTCAAGATAAAGAAGTGCCTGGCCCTCGGCCTCAAGCCGATCCTTTGCGTAGGGGAAACCCTCGAGGAACGCGAACAGGGAGTGACCGAATTCGTAGTGGGCAATCAGGTGAAGAGAGGGCTTTACGGCGTGAAGGACCTTGGCGACGTGGTCGTTGCCTACGAGCCCGTATGGGCCATCGGAACAGGCAAGAATGCGCTCCCCATAGAGGCCGAGGAAGTCCACAGGTTCATACGGCAGGTGGTGGGCGTGACCTTCGGCGACGCATGCAAAGAATTAAGAATATTATATGGAGGGAGTGTAACTCCTGAGAATATCGCCGATTTAATCGATATGGAAGACATAGACGGCGCATTGGTAGGCGGAGCATCCTTGAAAGCCGAGAACTTTCTTGGTATAATAAGAAAAGTCGTGGAGAGAAGAGAATGTTGACAGCAATAGGCATAGTTCATGTGTTGGTTTCGATAGCCCTTATATTCATAGTGCTCCTGCAGACAGGGAGAGGCTCGGAGATCGGGGCGGCTTTTGGCAGCGGTTCGAGCCAGACCCTTTTCGGAAGTTCGGGCTCGTCGGTCTTCATGACCAAGATGACCACCGCGGCGGTAGTAATTTTTATGGTTACAAGCATGTTGCTTGCATATTTTTATAGCCATAGGTAGTCGTTTTGTGGTAAAAGTTTTCGTCGGACGTTTCCGGCGAGAAGTGATAGAGAAAACGTTTGATGCCGAAGTGGTGGAATTGGCAGACACACCATCTTGAGGGGGTGGCGGGGAGACTCGTGCGGGTTCAAATCCCGCCTTCGGCACCATTAACATTTACGCAGTGCAAGGGCTACCGGTAAGGTGGCCCTTTTTTTATGCCTTACCCTTACCCGGGTTGTCGGCAATATTCAATCCCTCCGTGGCCGGTAATTCGATTTGCGTCCGTCAATATGCGTGACTGGCCGCCCCTGCCCGCTTCACTCCACCTTTGTGAGGGTTGCGGTGATGCTTCCCGGGTGTTTTTCTTCGCGTCGCGGTAAGGCTGGTCCCCACCTTCTTCCGAGGGTAAAACCTGGGTCCTATTCCCTGTTCGGGGAAACTTCGGGCTGAAAGGGCTCTTTTCTATTTACACATGTTTTCATTTGACAATAAACTACTGTCAAGGTTGATGACCGCCTGGACGACACGGCATCGGGATTGGGAATTACGCGGAGGAGAGGACGGGGTGTTGACGACTTTGGAAGACAATAATCGTCTTGATACGAAGAGGGAACTGGTCGCCCTTATTCACGGGGAGGGCTTTGACCTCGACTGGCAGGAAACAGAGGAAGAACCGGATGGGAGTCGGTTTCATGCACAGAAGGATCTGTATGACAGATTCCGGGAGCATCCATATAGGGCTGTTTTCCGTCTCGGCTTTACCGGTCTGCCCGTGCCCGTGTCCCCTTCGGTGGGTTTTCTCTCTACCGTGGCTTCCGCTTTTGTGAAGGCCCTCTCAAAGATACCGGATATAGAGTTTTTGAGGGAAAGGGCCGTTGTTGAGCCGCAAGAAGAGGATATCGAGCATGTCTTGCGCAGCGCGCCCTATATGAACGGACAGGAGCACCTCGACCGGGAATGGGTCGAAAGGACATGGGACAGGCTGCATGCGGTTTTCAAGGATGAAATAGGGCATCACAAAGGGAGCGTGACGGAGTATTTTGCTTCTCTGAACCCCCTTGTGCATGCCGTGGGACGCATATTCTTCCATCTCGTGGAAAGCAGGAAGGAAGAGTATCCCTTTGCCTTTCTTGCGACCTATTCGTCCGTTGTCTCCGGCAAAGGAAAATCAAAACATCTGCCCCTCAAGAATGCGCTGGTCGAATATAAGGGCAATAACAAGAAGCTGTTGGAGTTGTTATCCACCGTCAACAAGGCTTCACAGAAAAGCGTCTTTATTGCGGAGCTTATTGAATCCGGGGAGATATTCCATCCCATAGGCCTTTCAAGTAATGAAGCGTACACCCTTCTCAGGGAAATACCGCTCTATGAAGAAGCGGGCATCCTCTGCCGCATTCCGAACTGGTGGAAAGCCAAATCAAATTCCCTGAGGCTATCCGTAAAGATCGGCACAAAACCGCCTTCACAACTGGGGTTTGACGCGCTTGTCGATTTTGACGCCCAACTGTCCATCGGCGATGACAGGGTGACGGTCGCCGAGTTGCAGAAACTCCTGGGGGAAACGGAAGGGCTTGCGTTCATAAAGGGCAAGTGGGTCGAGGTGGACCACGAAAAGCTGAAAGAAACCCTTAAGGCCTATGAACGGGCAGAGAAGCTTATGGGCAAAACGGACATGACCATGCTCGAAGCCATGCGGTTTCAACTAAACCCGTCGGAAATGCTGAAAATATCCGGGGATGCGGATGAACTTGAAGTGACAAACGGCGAATGGCTGAATACGGTCGTTTCCAGGCTGACGCACCCTGAGGGGATAGAGGCGGTTTCAAAGGGGGACGATTTTACGGCCACCCTGAGGACATACCAGGAAAAGGGATTGTCCTGGCTTCATTTTATGAAGACCCTCGGCCTGGGGGCCTGCCTTGCGGACGATATGGGACTTGGAAAAACGGTTCAGGTTGTCGCCCTCCTCAATTACATAAGGACTCAAAGACGGGAAAAGACGCTTCTCGTTATCCCCGCGTCGCTCATAGGAAACTGGGTGAAGGAAATAGCAGGGTTCGCGCCGTCCCTCACGTATTGCGTGTTGCACCCTTCCGAACGCAATGGGGCAGGAGCGGAAGGGAAAGATCCGACCGGGCGGTACGATGTGTTCATCACGACCTACGGCATGGTTTCGCGATACGGTTGGCTCAAGGAAGTGACCTGGGATACGCTGGTGCTGGACGAAGCCCAGGCAATAAAAAACCCCGGGACAAAACAGACAAAAGCCGTAAAGCAGTTAAAGGCGGTCTATAAGATTGCAATGACCGGCACACCGATTGAAAACAGGCTTTCGGACCTGTGGTCACTCTTTGATTTCCTGAACAGGGGGCTTCTGGGAAGCCCGAAGGAGTTTACGAAGTTTACCGGGAGGTTAAAAGAAGACCAGGAGGGTTATTCCCGGCTGAAGAGGGTGGTAAGTCCCTTTGTATTGAGAAGGCTCAAGACGGACAAAGCCGTAATCGCAGACCTGCCCGAAAAGATAGAAATGAAGACGTTTTCAACACTGACCAAAAAACAGGCGGCCCTCTACAGCGCCCACGTAAAAGAGCTTCAGGTAAAACTGGAGTCCGCGGAAGACGATATCGGAAGGAAAGGGTTGGTCCTTTCCTCCATTATGAAGTTCAAACAGATATGCAATCATCCTGATCAATATCTCGGACAGTCTCTTTATGCAGGCGATGAGAGCGGCAAGTATATAAGGCTTCGCGAGATCTGTGAGACTATCTACGAGAAAAGGGAGAGGGTCCTTGTCTTCACGCAGTTCAAAGAGATTACGGAGCCCCTGAAAGAGTTCCTCGAAACCGTCTTTCACCACAAGGGACTCGTGTTGCATGGAGGGACGGCGGTGGCGAAAAGGCGTGAAATCGTCGAGAAGTTTCAAGGGCAGGAATACGTGCCGTTCCTCGTGCTTTCCATTAAGGCCGGAGGCGTCGGTCTAAATCTTACCTCCGCGAACCATGTGGTCCACTTCGACCGGTGGTGGAATCCCGCAGTGGAGAATCAGGCGACGGACAGGGCGTTCAGAATCGGTCAGCAGAAGAACGTCGTGGTTCACAAGTTCATTACAAGGGGCACAATAGAAGAGAAGATAGACCTGATGATCGAGGAAAAGACCAGACTGGCAAAAGACATAATCCCGGACATGCAGGAAAACTGGATTACCGAAATGGACAACAGGCAACTCATGGATTTGTTCAGGCTCGAATAAAGGTGCATGCCGGAAAAACGAAGGCCGGGTGTCGGGAACAGGATGCCGAAGGCGGAATGTGAGGCAATAAGGATGTCGCACCACTACGGATTTTTTGAATACGTTACGGTGGCGGAAAAGCAGGCTCGCAACCGGAAAGCGATTGAAAAACTGAGGAAAAAGAATCCCCATATTGCGCCTGTAGTAATAAGCGGGAAACGGCTTGCCGCCACATGGTGGGGCAAAGCATGGGGCGATAATCTGGAGAGCTACTCCGATTACGCAAACCGCATGGGCAGGGGGCGCAGTTATGTCCGGCACGGCGCGATCCTGGACCTTCAGATCACCCCGGCAAAAATAACCGCTCTTGTGCAGGGGAGCGAGAATAAACCATACGAAATTAACATTGCCATCAAACCGCTCAACAAGGATGCATGGAAGAAGATTGCCGAAGCCTGCGAAGGTAAGATCGAGTCGTTGCAGGAATTGATGGAAGGCGGGTTCCCGAAGGCCCTCAATGAGTTGTTTACCGCCAAAGGGAAAGGACTTTTCCCGGCGCCCGGGGAAATCACCCTGCAGTGCAGTTGCCCCGATTACGCAACCATGTGCAAGCATGTGGCGGCAACCCTCTACGGCGTCGGCGCCAGGCTGGACGAGGACCCCGGGCTGTTCTTCGTGCTCCGTGACGTAAATATGGACGACCTCGTTTCAAAGGCGATTGCGCAAAAGTCGGAGACCCTTCTCAAGAAATCCGGCAGGAGAAGCAGCAGGATCATCGACAGTGACGACATCCTGGGTATGTTCGGTATCGAGATGGAGGTTGAAAAACCCGAAATGAAAGAAGGGATAGCAAAGAAAAAGGTTGCGGGCAAAAGGGGGAGGAAACCAAAAGACAATACATGAAGCAGTAGAACACTGCCGGTGAACGATGACGAGGATGACAGGAAATAGAGTTGCTGATTACACACGCCTGTGCGTGAGGTGTGCGCTTACAGATACAAGAAGAATTACCAAAGGTGCTTCGGAAAACCATATCCGGGCACTACCATAGGGGACGTAGTTGACTATCTGATCCCCGAGAACCAACCGCCCTTTTTGGAGCCAATCCTCAACAACCATTGTTCTCCGTCCCTATTGTTCTCCAGTTTCTTTGCCTACTGCTTCCCAGTATTCACTTTGAATTGTCTCGCATCTATGCCATAGTGTAATGGTAACCCTGTAACCATGGAATTAAATGGTGTAAATACAATTTTGATGATGTCACCGGAAGGAACCCGATGAACAAATACAGCATAATCAGGCTTTATCTCAAACGTTCAGAATCGTTCACCGCTAGAGCAATATCTCTTCTCAAACAGGTGCAGCTTGAGGAGGGCTTCGATAAAGAGGTTGACGATTTTCGGGAGGGGATGTCAGGCGCTGGAGTCCCAGACGAAGTAGTCTCGGATCAGATAATCGACTTTAGTTCTTCCCTTGCTGATGAGTATCTGGTCCTAACCAACGGCATATACTCCGCCGTTCTTACAAGTATGTACCACCTTTGGGAGCACGATGCCAAGGAGTTGTGTAAATGGATTCCGCGGCTCCGGGATATCGAAGTGTCGGACGGGGACAGGCCCATCACAGAGCAAGCAATTCAAAGCTACAGATACGAAAAAACAAAGGACTTACTTGTCTTCTTGGGAGCGCAAGAGTCCATTTTTGATCAGGTCAATCTTCTGAGGCTTGTTGCGAACACCGCCAAGCATGGCGCAGGGCCTTCGGCGACTGAACTGATGAGGGTTGGTAGGGAGTACTACTGCAAATTGGCTTATTTCAAAGGTTTGGAGATCACCGAAGCTGGGTTAACCTATGGTGACATAGGGGCTCTTGAGGTTGGCGATATAGAGTACTTCGCCGGGATTTTAAATGCATTTTGGACCGAACTGGGCGAGCAAATAAGGCTCTGAAGGCACGGGACGAGAAAAACTATGGCAACCATCATCCAAGAAGACAAAGGTCGAAGAAAAAATAGTCGAGAGTTTCTCCAACTCCTGTGCGATCGAACTGCCTCTCCCGCCAGTTTCACGGCAGACTATCGTTATTACATGAATATTGACGACGTTTCTGATCCGGACCGGCTGGCGACGATCTTGGGTATCGACGATGGTTTCCTTTCGGACCGTGAAAGGAAAGTACTTTCGTTTCTCGAGGGCAATAAAAGACGTAGACCCGATACCAGCTATTCGGAATTCAAATGGAAAGTCGTTGCCTTTCTATCCGTGCAGGACATTTTCGACGCACCTCTTGTATTAGGATCAGACCTTCGGTCCCTCTTCCGCCAGTGGTACTTCTACTACGAAGCCAAATTCCTCTTGGTTGAAACCATCCTTTGCGGCCTGAATGGCTCATGGGGACGGCCCTATTGTTCTCCATTTGCGGGATACTCGGCCGCCGTCTATCATTATCAGGCAAAGTGGCTGAATGCTTTTTGGCCAGCGACGGTCCGCTCAGGGTCCGAATGCATAGGCTATTCCAACAAAGAATAGGAATAGTGCCGGGAAAAGGCGGTGCAGGAAGTGACAATTGGGGGGTTAAGGACGCATCCCGAAGAAGGCAGGCGACATATGGTCAATCATGATACGGTCTACACAGCTTTATTAGCTGTACACGGCTTGGGGTCTTTGGGTACCGGACTTTACGGATTTTACTACCTGGAGCGATCACAAGGCAGCAACACTGCGTTCCTTCTTTTGATACTTCAGTTCTTGATGGCGCTTTTCATCCTCATTCTCCGGTTAGGGAAGTCTAAATATGCGCGGATAGCAACACGAGTCGTGAACATACTTTTTTTGCCGTTCGTATTCCCTGGAACTGCTTTAGGTATTTACGGCCTTTTGAAAGTTGATCGAAAACGAAGCAGCAAGTAAAGACCATTAGGGGCTTATTACGAGTGGAAGACGAAGAGATGATATGCCTGGACCGGGTTTAGCGGACAGATATGAGAAGATTGAGTATCCATTTCCGAGACTGGTGAGGGAGGAACAGACATGTATTTGAAGAGATTTGCGAAGATATTGTTTGCGGTAGTGATGGTGATATTTGCGGTGAGCGGTCCATGCGGAGCGGAAGCTATAGTAGAGAAAGTCCCTGTCCCGGGTCATGGCTACCTGTTGCTGGAGGTGCCATCCGGCTGGGTCATGACGGTAAATCAACCGCAAAACGAAGTGCCGCCCACGATTGTCTTTCAGCCGGGTGACGGCAAGCGGTTCAAACTTTCAGTAACTGCACTGTGGAACCCCAAGAACGAAAAGGGATTTGCCGAGGACGACCTCAGACGTCTCATCGAGACCGACAAAAACAGGATGTCCGCCGGCGCCAAGGAAACGCAGATAGAAATAAAAAGGATGGATGGCAAGGGAGCAAAAGGTTTTTACTATTCCGCGACGGACAAAGCTCCGAAACCGGGTGATTATGAGCACCTGACGCGAGCCGCGGTTAGCGTTGGTAACCTTCTCTTGAGTGCCACATTGTTGAGTCACCCCGAGAACACAAAAGATGCGGATTTGACAATTGAGATGCTTCGTAGTGCGAGTCAGGCCGATCCGATCGCAACTGGTAGGGGACATTAGGGGAGGCGGTGCGGACCAGTTAGGTGGCAATTTGGAGCAACGGGCTGAGATCTTTAAGGCGATCGGCATATTTGGGTTCGAGCGTATAATGGACTGCTTTATGCCACGCGGTCCTCGGGTTCCATCGTTTCCCTGGCAGGTCCCCAACCAACGTTTACACAAGACTTAGGGGTGGTTCATGAAAAGCGCATTGATTGCGGGATCGATTCAAGTCGCCTTGTTGCTGTTGCTATTGGTTAGAGACAGAAACGATGGCGGTAGAGAGCTTTTTCGGAAACAGCATTGGGGCAACTCCGATGTGGTAACCGTGGTCTTAAGTTTGATACTGCTTCGTTTTGCATGGGAATTGGCAGGCCAAGCGCATATCTTCGGATCACACCCGGAAGAACGGATTGGGCGTTATACCCCGCATCTCCTTATGTTAGTCGTTGTATTGATTATATTCCGCCTGAAAATCAAGCAACCGATTAAGGACCTCGGCTTCCCTTATGGCAAATTCCTTAAGATTTTCTTTCTTTGTGCTCTTCCGGTCTTTTTCCTTGTCCGCTTGTTTGTATGCGTCAAGTTCCATGGCTATTTCTTCATTTGGATGGAATATATCCTCAACTCCCTGGTGGTCGCTCCGGTCGCTGAAGAAATTGCTTTTCGAGGCATTCTATACACTCCCTTTCGAAGGAAATATGGACCTGCCGGCGCTATTCTCATCACTGCGCTCTTTTTCATGGTATGCCACGAGGAAACTACTTTACGCGGCAATTTCGGCCTATTTCTTTACGGGGTGTTATTTGCGTGGTCCTACGAAAGAAAACAGTCAATGCTCTACCCTATCATTCTGCATAGCCTCGTGGGCATTCCCTATTTGTTCCGTGGCAGGTAACAGTTTATGGGGGTAATAGGGGAGGCGGATGTTTGTCGCCAGGAAAATATGCGGTGACACCGAGGGTTATCATGTCAAAGGTTGCGATGAAATCAGGAAATTTAGCTTTATTTGCTATTTTCGTCCTTGTTGTGCCAAATATCGTCAGTACTGTAGCTTTGATCAGGAGTATAACACTACATTTGCCCGTGGATTCGGGATTAGTAGCCTTTGCGGGTCATTGTTTTGTTATCGTCGTCGGCCTGCTGATGATCGACGAGAGACATTGGAGGTATGCCTTCTACTGTTTAATTGTGAGCATTGTGATTAAGTACGTTTCTAAGATCCTTTATCAGATGGCGAGTGAAGGGGCCATATACCTGGCCTTGGTATCGGCCCTTCCTTTGCTTCCAGCGCTCTTCTTCTTCTGGAAATTCAGGACGACTCAAAACGTTGAAATAAGGGGGTTACACGGACATGGCCTTCCCGGCAGGATTATAAAAATACTGATCGGTTTGGGCATTGTGTTTTTGATTTTTTATGGACTCCGTGCGAGATAGTTGGAGTTGCCGTCGTTAAACCAGACTTTTTCCAACTTACCATCCCCCCTGGCACTACCATAGCGGACGTAGTTGACTATCTTGATAAGACGCAGTAGATATGTTTTCTTGTCCATGTACCCTAAAACTGTCCTTCTAGGGTGAGGAGCGTAGCAATGTCCGTGAATGTTTTACGAATGGTTTTGTGTTTAATTGTAGCCTTATCGGCAGGTTGCGTGACAAAAGCACCAGAGTGGCCTCCGTATGTAGTCGATAACATGTGGATCCCCAAGAATGCCTTAGTCGGTACTCGCGACAGTCGCAGTTCCTATAAAGTATTCTATACAGTAAACATGTGCTACCCGGCAAAGGATCTAATAAGTGAAATGGCGAAAACCATGACGGCTAAAGGTTGGAGGAGGCTATCTTTAGATCCCGTCAACCCATCCATCGAACTGAAGCTAAATCACGCACTGGGGCCTGACGGCAACTGGAGTCACGGCGTTGATCCCAACATGGTTGCAGGGTATGATTGGAGAGAGTTTTGGGAAGATGGCGATAAGAATGTCATTCACTATGTTTTCAAATATAAACTGGGGGAAAATGAACATATTGAGAATGCCTGCACGCTTTCAGGGTATACATCATACATGTCGGCAGAACAGGTTCATGCATTACTAAAGGCTTTCCAAGAGATGCCCATTACGCCGCCATGAGCAGAACAAAGGCAGGATGGAACGCTTTATGGCGGACAATATCTCTGGATTGTGCAGATGGGTGGCACTATCAGCGGTGGAGCGGCAGGCGGAGCAATGGCCGGTTGAATTCGCCTCCTCTCACCTTTCATTTCAAGTTCACCTGGTCGGACTTCGGCTTTGGCGGCCGAGAAGAGTAGATGGCGGAGGGGGAGGAGGCGATTAAAGAGTTCAATTTCGACTTTCGCCGGGACGACAAGAGCTTTTTGTGGGACTCTTGCCGAAGGGCGCTACCGGGCGCCGAATGTTGCGCGGCACCCGGATAAAGAACCGACGCAGACGTTTGTTTTTGAGGAGGAACGGGATTGAGACTGCTCACCATTGACGAATTTACGGTCATTTTGCCGAAATTGATAGTCGTCGCTTTTCTCCTCATCTTTGTGGTGATGGCCTATGCTGCGGCGAAGAAGACCATCAGCTTCGCCTATAGGGACCTTTCAAAAACCTTACAGTTTGTTGTTATGAGGGCAGCCATCATATCGACGCTTTTCGTCAACATTCTCTTTTGGCTGACTGACTTTCCGCTTAAGGGAAAGATCGGTTGCACCATTGGGGGGCTTCTCTTTTGCGCCTTTGTCCAAGGGGTCCTTAAATTGCGAATGAAACTGGACGAGGCCACCGATCGGATGATCAAGGCGAAAAAGGAGAGTGAAGAGAAATCCGGTAAAAGCACGGGAGACCGAGGGGCTTAGCCCATCTTCCGCAGTTACCCATTGTTTTTCATGAGCGTACAGATGGCATTCCGCGCCGCGACGAAGAGGTTACATTTCCTCTTTTCCTTCTTCAAACCATTTGTAGAAGGTGGGAAGCACGAAGATGGTGAGCAGGGTCGAGGTGATAAGACCGCCCACTACCACCACGGCAAGGGGTTTTTGTATTTCCGAGCCTATTCCGGAAGAGAGGAGGAGCGGCACAAGGCCCAGCAGGGTGACGGAAGCGGTCATGAGGACCGGCCTCAGCCGGAGTTCAGTGCCTTTTCGCACTGCTTCATCAAGGGGCATGCCCTCCCTTCTGAGCTGGTTGAGACATGAAACCAGGACGATCCCATTGAGCGCGGCTATACCGAAGAGGGCGATGAAACCCACCGACGCGGGGACGCTCAGGTACTGGCCGGACAGGAAGAGGGCCATGATTCCACCTATGAGGGAAAAAGGAATATTCAGGATAATGAGAAGCGCATTCCTTATGGAATTGAAAGTGAAATAGAGAAGGGCAAATATGAGAACCAGGGTGATGGGCACAATAATGACAAGCCGGTTCATGGCGCGCTGCTGGTTTTCGAATTGTCCTCCCCATTTCATGGTGTACCCGGGGGGAAAGGTGACCCGGGCGGCTATCTTCTCCTGGGCCTCTTTGACGAAGCTCCCCATGTCGCGGCCCTTCAGGTTACACTCGATGACGATCCTTCTCTGACCGTTCTCCCTGCTTATCTGATTCGGCCCTTCGAGAAGTTCGAGGCGTGCAAGCTGATTGAGGGGTATGCCCCTCCCTTCCTGGACCGGCGCGAGAAGCATGCCTATAGACTCGGCGCTGTCCCGTTTCCCTTCGGGAAAGCGGAGCCTCACGGCAAACCTCTTGTCTCCTTCAAATATTTCGGTAGGCAGGCCTCCTCGCATGGCCGTCTCTATCATGTCCTGAACATCGGAGATATTGATCCCGTAACGGGCTGTCACCTTCCGGTTGAAGTCGATATGGAGATAGGGCTGACCCGACACCTGCTCGACCCGGAGGTCCATGGTCCCTTTTATGGTGGACATGATCCGGGCGACTTCTTCAGCCTTTTTCTTGAGCACGTCGAGGTCGTCGCCGAAGATCTTTATGGCAAGCTGGGATTTCACGCCCGAGATCAACTCGTCCACTCTAAGCGCGATGGGCTGGGTAAAATTGAAGGTCATGCCCGGCATGGAGGCCTCCAGTCTCTCTCTCATCTTCGCGATAAGCGCTTCCTGCGTCTTTGCCGTCTTCCACTGAGAGCGTGCCTTGAGTGTGATGATAGGGTCCGATATCTCGGGACCCTGGGGATCGGTGGCGATGCCGCCTGCCCCTATCCGGGAGACGATGGTTTCCACCTCAGGAAAGGTAAACAGCACCTTCTGAAATCGTTTCTCTATCTCCACGGATTCTTCCAGGGAGACACTGGGAAACCTTATGGGCTGAATAACCAGGGAGCCTTCCTGCATGGTGGGCATGAACTCCCTGCCTATAAATGGAAGGATAGCGAGGCTCACGCCAAGAAGCGCGCAGGAAGCCACCACCACCTTTTTCCTGTTTTGGAGCGTCCAGTCGAGGGCAGGCCTGAACCGGCGCTTGATCATGGAAAGGAGCTTCGTGTCCTCTTCCTTCCCCGGCTTGAGTATGTAGAGTGAAAAAACAGGGATAAAGACAAAGGAGACAATGAGCGAGCTTACGAGGGCCATCACTACGGTCATGGCCAGGGGAGTAAACATTTTCCCTTCCACATCGGTGAGAGTGAAAAGAGGCAGGAAGACGATGGTAATAATGAGAATCCCGAAGAATACGGGCCGGACCACCTCTTTCGATGCCTCCGCCACAATATGGACCCGTGACCCGCCTTTGTTTTCCGACAACTGGCGAAACACGTTTTCCACGATCACCACCGCGCCGTCCACGATCATGCCTATGGCTATGGTAAGCCCTCCCAGGGACATGAGGTTTGCAGTGAGGCCCCATTGTTTCATGAAGACAAAGGTCAGGAGTACGGTGAGGGGCAGGGAAAGGGTGACGACGAGGGCCGTCCTCACGCTCCCCAGAAAGATGAAGAGTACGATGACCACGAGGATGGACCCTTCCGCCAGGGCCTTTGTGATGGTGGAAAGGACCCGTTTCACAAGGTCCGCGCGATCGTAGTATGGTATGGCGCGGACTCCGTCGGGAAGCGTCTTGTTAATCTCCTTGATCTTTTGTTTTACTTTGTCGACCACGACCATGGAGTTGCCGCCCTTTACCAGGAGGACGATCCCCGTTACCGCCTCCTCCCCGTTCTTTACCGCGGCACCCAGGGTTAGCGCGGGCCCGAGTTTAAGGTCTGCAATATCCTTTATAAAAACCGGTGTTCCCCGGGAAGAGGCAACCACGACGTCGCCGATATCCTCCAGGGTCTTGAGGAGTCCCAATCCCCGGATTATGTATCTTTCACCGCCTATGTTCATATAGCTGCCGCTTGCGTTCGCATTGTTGCGCGCCACGGACTCGAAGACCTGCCGGAGGGAAAGGCCGTATTTTATGAGTTTTTCCGGGCTTACGATAATCTGGTACTCTTTTACGTCACCGCCGTGGGAATTTACATCAATGACGCCGGGCACGGTTTTGAGGGCCTTTTTTACCGCCCAGTCCTGCAGGGTCCTCAGGTCCATGAGGCTCTTCCCCTTTCCCTCAAGGGTATACTGGTAGACCTCGCCGAGACCCGTGGAGATCGGCCCGAAGGTAGGTTCCACCCCCTTGGGAAGTCTGTCTTTCACCTCTATGAGGCGCTCCAGCACGAGTTGACGCGCAAAATAGATATCTACCTTGTCTTCAAACACGAGGGTCACGAGGGAAAGGCCGTATTTGGATATGGACCGGGTCTCTTTAAGCCCCGTCAGGCCGCTCATCTGAAGTTCAATAGGCGCGGTCACGAATTTCTCGGTTTCGAGGGGGGACATGCCGGGAGTCTGAGATATGATCTGGACCTGCACGTTCGTTACATCGGGGAACGCGTCGATAGAGATTGTTTTATAACAGAAGAGGCCGGCCCCCACGAGAACCACCACCCCGAGCATGACGAGCAGACGCTGTTTCAACACATAATCGACAATTCTTTGCATGGCTTCCCTTATTCGGCCTTAAGCGACATCTTCTTGAGCTCGGACTTGATGGGGAATGTGCCTTTCACTACCAGCATGTCCCCTTCCTTCAGGCCCTGGGTCACTTCGACTTTCTTGCCCAGGGAGCGTCCCAGTACCACGTCCGTTTGTGCGAACTTCCCCTCGCCCACCCGGAGGAACACGTACCGGTCCGAGCCGTCTACGAGCACGGCCTCACGGGGAACTGCAATTACTGAATCCGACCCGGCATTTTTTTGGGCGTGTATGGAAACGGCGGCAAACATGCCCGGTTTCAGTAAGCCCTCCGGATTATCTATAGTGACCCGCACCTTGACCGTCCTCGTCCGTTCACTCACCACGTCCCCCATGTACGAAACCTTGCCCTGGAAGGTCTTGTAGGGAAAGGCGTTTACGGAAACGTTGACCATGGCGCCCTGTCGGAGCCTCGGCAGGTCCTTTTCGTAAACATCCACGAGGACCCACAAGGTTGCGAGGTCGGCGACGACAAAGAGCAGCTTTTCGGGATTTACCACTTCCCCCTGTGTAACCGACTTCTCTATGACAACCCCTCCCACGGACGAAACGATGGGTATGCGGGGCCTGAGAGCGGCATCGCCGTTCTTCCGGTTCTCTATGGCGTCTACATCGACCCCCAGAAGGCGGAAGCGCTCCCTGGAGTATACGAGGTCCGCCTCGGCCTCGCTCAGTTCCTGGCGCGCCTTGAAGACATCCTTCTCGGGGGCCACGTCCTTTTCGAAGAGCGATTGTTCCCGTTTGAGGCTTCTCCTCGCCAGCTCGCACCTGCCTTTGCTTTTTCTGTATTCGGCCCATATCTGATCGAGCTCGACCGTGTCTATGAACGCCAGAGGCTGTCCGGCCTTCACCCTGTCCCCCTGGGATACGGGGACCTGCACAATGCGACCCGTGACCCTCGAGCTCACTCTGGAGGCCCGGTCGGCGTTGAGTTCTATGGCCGCAGTGGCCGCAAGGGGCACGTCAACCTCTTCCCGGGAGACCCGCACAATTTCCACCCCTGATGCAGTGAGTTTTTCAGGCGAAAGGGAGACGCTCACGGGCTCTCTGTCCGCTACACCGGCTGCCGCGCTCCCCGGCTTTGCTCCACCATCGGTCGTCCCCTTCCGGGCGAGTACCGTTATTGCGGAGGCGGACCCGAGAAACAGGCACACCAGAACGATCACTACCTGCTTCTTGTGCCGCGCCAAGTACTCCATCACTCTATACTTCCTCCCCTGTAATCCCTTTGAACGGCAAATCCATTGTGGCGCCTGGAATCCCGCCATTTTTTCGCCGCAACGGGGTGTACCGGCACAGCGCCCCGAATGCGTCGCCCACAAGTGTACCAGAGGAGACGTTACCGTATGATTACAATTTGATTACAATTGTTTAATGAAATGAACTAGGAATGAGGGAATACGAGGGTAACCGTGGTGCCTTTATCCACCTCGCTCCGCACAGTCACTGTCCCTCCGTGGAGGTCCATGATGGACTTGACGATAGAGAAACCGAGGCCGGTTCCCTGCGGATGCTCCGTCCGCGCACGGTCGGTCCTGAAAAAACGGTCAAATATCCGGCCCAGACTTTCCGGCTCGATGCCTATGCCCGTATCTTCAACGCTTATCCGGACGGATTGGTCGTCAAGTTCCTCCGCGGTTACCGTGACTTTCCCTCCTTTCGGCGTGTACTGAAAGGCGTTTGAGAGGATGTTGCTCAGGGTGTGGCGGAACGAGGTGAGGTCCGCCTTAAGCGTCGCATGGCCCTTGCACGCGACCTCTATCTCCTTTTCCTCCGCAACGGCATTGAAGAATTCCAGGAGGGCCTCCGTTTCTTTACGCACGTCAATGCGCGAGGGCTTGAAAACTACATTGGCGTTTTCCGTACCGGCCAGAAAAAGAAGGTTTTCAATCATGCGGGAGAGCCGTTCGTATTCTTCCAGGCTTGACTCGAGGACTTGCCGGTATTCTTGCGTTGACCGGGCTTTATACAGAGCCACTTCCGCTTCTCCCCGGAGGTTATTGATGGGCGTTCTCAGTTCGTGGGTAAGGTTGGCCGAGAACTGGGACAGGGCCACGAAGGAATTCTGGAGTCTCTCAAGCATCTTGTCAAAGGCCCGGGCAAGCACCGCGATTTCATCGGGCCATTGTCTCGGGCCTAACCGGTCATCGAGCCTCTTTGCGCCGATGCGCGTGAAGGCTCTCCCCATCTCCTTCAAGGGGCGCAACCCTTCCCGGGCCACGGAAAATCCTATGAAAGTCGACAGGACCATGCCTGCAAAGAGAACGAGCACCATCTTTTCCCTGTAATCGGCGACAATAGCCTCATCGTGGGAAATGTCCAGCGCTATCTGGATAAGCTTTCTTCCGGTTATGGAGGGGCGCGGCTCGACCCACGCCGCTATCAGGAGAAGTGGACTATCATCCATTCCCACGGCTCTGACACCCTTTTCCAAAGCCTCACCCGGCGAGGAGGGAACCGGAAAGGATGGATTTGTGATAATCCGGTCCATACCCGGACTCTCGGCTTCCGTTTTGTTGTCCTTATCGAGAACCCTCACATAGTACTTCGTGTAGGCCATTGCCGGGGCCTGGGTTTCTCTTTCCATCTCTTCCTTCCAGACGCCCACATTATCCGGATACCTCTCCAAAAGCATACGAATGTGATAGACTTCACCAAAGAGGAATTGGTTGTTTTCCCGGGACATATCGGCCACCAGGATCTGGTCGAGAAAAGCGGCGGAAGCGGCAAGCAGGAAGAGGCTGCACAGGGTATAAAGGATGGTGAGCCTTCTCGTGATGGATAAGGTTCTTAAGTAAGATAAGCGTTCTCTAAAGGTCAATTTCTTCCGACCGCTCTTCGAGGACATACCCTACGCCTCGCACCGTATGAATCAGTTTTACGGGGAAGGGATCGTCGGCTTTTCTGCGCAACCTCAGAACAGCGACATCCACGACGTTGGTGTCGCTATCGAAATTTATATCCCAAACCTGTTCGGAAATAAAGGTTCTGGTCAATACCTCGCCCGAATGCCGGGCGAAAAGCCATAAGGTGAGGAACTCTTTCGGCGACAGGTCCAGGCGTTTTCCTCCCCGGGTCGCCTTGCGTTTCACGGGATCGATCTCGAGGTCCGCAATACGGATGGCGTCGGCTTGTCTGTCCGGACCACGGCGAAGAATTGTCCGAACCCGGGCGAGCAGTTCCGAAAACGCAAAGGGCTTCACAAGGTAGTCGTCCCCGCCCAGTTCGAGTCCGGTAATCCTGTCCTGTACGGAATCCCTTGCCGTGAGGAAGAGAACCGGGGTCTGCTTTCCCTTCCTGCGAAGCTCACCTATGACCGACCAGCCATCCCGTCCGGGAAGCATGACGTCAAGGATAATTATCGCGTAATTGCCTGTTACCGCCAAATGGAGGCCGTCTTCGCCGTTCTCCGCCACGTCCACCACAAACCCGTGCTCCGACAACCCTTTCTTGAGATACCGGTGAGTCTTTCTCTCGTCCTCTACGACTAATACCCGCACAATAACATCGATCTCCTGTCCACAGGGCAGTATTACATAATACCGGGCCAAGACGCAATAGCCGCGGCGCGGGGTCAACCCCCGGGTTTGCCCGCAAAGATTGCCCACGGCGACCATGCCGCGAACAATCACGAATACTTCCTTATGCCGGCCCTCCTCCGGGGCCTCCCGGATCATTACAATAATGTAATCCTCTTGTCATTATAGTGAAACCCCCGGTCATGTAGAATGTCATCATCAGGTTTTCAAGGGCAGGAAAGAGACGGACAGGAGCGATTATACGACCATGAACCCGTTGGCGCGCAAAAGGAAGGCAACCCATGTCTAAGATTATATCGGAGAGCATGTCAGGGGGCCTGAGGGCTCAGATGACGAGGATGGATGTTCTGACAAACAACCTTGCAAACGCCCTGACTCCGGGATACAAGGCGATGAGACCTGTGTTCCATGAGGTTCTGGCCGAAAAAACATCCGATGCAAAAGACGCGGAGGACCTGCCCGACTCTTCCACGGTGTCCACCTCCACCGATTATTCTCAGGCCCCCCTGGCGAATACGGGTGAAATGCTGAATCTGGCTATTGAAGGCCCGGGATTTTTTGTCATATCAGCGCCCGGGGGCCCCAGGTACACAAGGAACGGTCAATTTGCCCTCGACAAAGACAAGGGGCTCGTTACGAACAGCGGCTATCCCGTGTCGGGTGAAGCCGCCGGAAAGATATTCATCAACGGTCGTATGGTGCGAATCGACACGGATGGCTCGGTCTTTGTCGACGGGATTCGGGTCAATAGAATAAAGGTGGTGGATTTCACGGACAGGGAATCCCTGCAAAGGACAGGTGCGGGTCTTTTCACAAATATTCGTGAGGAAAACCCCGAAATAACGCCCAAGGGCTACTCGGTCAGGCAGGGATTCATCGAGATGTCGAACGTGAGCGTCACCCGGGAGATGATCGACCTTATCAATTGTACCCGCGCCTATGAAGCATACAAAAAGGCAACCAGATCCGTGGAAGATGCCGAAGACAGGCTGTTCACCATAAGTCGAACGAAATAATTGTCGATCAAATCAGGAAACGGGGACTGCGGCCCTGTCGATTGACGCCGCCCGGGAACGTCATGCCTGCCGTCTTCTCAGGCCCCGCTCCACGGTTACTATGAAGTCCTGGACGTTGGTGAGGATGGAGCGGGCGGTGAGGGTGCCCCGGTTGGCAAGCTTGGCGGCGGCGAATTCGGACATGTCAACAGAATAGAAATAGACGGGCCGCACCTGGCCCGCGGCCGTGACCCGGTAGGAAGGCGTCATGTTTCCCGTGGCAATGGCGTGGAGTTCCGTGGCGAGGGTGATTACGGTGGTAGCAGACCTCACAAGGGCGCGCATGCCGTCCTGGGCCTCGTATGCGTTGGCGATTACCTCCGGCAGGGGGCCGTCGTCGCGGATGGACCCCGCGAGCACGTAGGGCACGCCCTTTCGTATCAGCTCCTCCATGACCCCGTCCTTTATGAGCCCCTTCTTCATGGCGGCAGCGATGGAGCCCATGCCCCTTACCGTGTTGATGGCGTCAAGGTGTTTGTAATGACTCAGCTCCACGGTCTGTTTCGAGTATATCTCCTGCCCCAGGGCGGTTCCGAAGAGGGCCGCTTCCACATCGTGGGTGGCGAGGGCGTTTCCCGCAAGGACCCCGTGGACATAGCCGTTGTCGATGAGGGCCCGGAAGGCGTCCCGGGCGTCCCTGTCGAATACGGTGGCCGGACCGAGCACCCAGAGGATGAAGCCATGGCCGCGTTCATATTCCAGGAGGCTGTAAAGCTCGTCGTAATCAATGGAAAAGGACGTTTCACGGGTGATGCGCGTGCGGAAGGCGAACTTTTCCGTCCCTTGCCGGGGGTGATCAAAGGCCCCTGTGTGGACGAGGATGCCTTCTTCGCCGTTTTCCTTTCTCCCGAGGGCTACCATGTCGCCTGCCCCGACATGACGGAACTCCCGGACTGTGAGAGAGCCGTCCCTGTCCCGCACCACGACGCAGTCCATGCGCGATTCTTCGAGTATCTTCCATCCCCGTTCCTTAAGGTTCAGGTATTCGGGGAAGATGGACGTGGCATGGTAGTATTCCGGGGCCACGCCCGTCTTTTCCGCCCTTTCGAAGACCACCGGGGGTGCATCCCGGAGAGAGGGGCTCGTAAAGTCGGGGGCGTGGTAAGGGGGCAGAGTAAAGGCCATGGGCGACGCTCCTTTTATCCCAGGGATTGCCGGACCACCTCTTCGAAGATGGTGAGGCATGTATCGATTTCCTCCGCGCTTACCGTGAGGGCAGGGCAGAAACGGAGGGTATTCTCTCCGCACCCGAGAAGGAGGAGGCCTTTCCTGAACGCATTCTGGACGATGGCGTTTCTCAGTTCCCCAGCCCGCTCCCTGGTGTCGCGGTTTTTTACCAGTTCTACGCCCACCATGAGGCCCAGACCGCGCACATCGCCCATGCATTCATAGGACTTCTGAAGACTTTTGAGGCCTTCCATGAGGCGCGCGCCCTCGATTGCCGCGTTTTCCATAAGCTCTTCTTCGAGGAGGCTGATCGTGGCAAGGGCAGCCTCGCACGAGACAGGGTTGCCGCCGAAGGTGGAGGCGTGGGAACCCGCTTCCCAATCCATGATCTCCGCCCGGGCGATCATGGCCCCGAGGGGCAGGCCCGAGGCGATGCCCTTGGCAAGGGCTACGATGTCGGGGACCACGCCGAAGTGTTCCACAGCGAGCATCCTGCCTGTCCGTCCCATGCCCGACTGGACCTCGTCGGCCACGAAAAGGATGCCGTTCTTCTGTGCCACCCGATAAAGTTCCTTCAAAAATTCAGAGGGCGGCACGATGTAGCCCCCTTCGCCCTGGATGGGCTCCACAAAGATGGCGGCCACCTCCTCGGCGGGCATTACGGTCCTGAACAGGGTGTCTTCAATCCAGCGGACGCACTCCAGGCCGCAGTCCGGATAACAAAGCCCATAGGCGCAGCGGTAGCAGTATGCGTAGGGTACGTGGGTGATGCCGGGCACCAGGGGGTTGTAATGTTTTTTTTGGATCGACTTGCTCGCCGTGAGCGAGAGGGCGCCCATGGTTCGTCCGTGGAATGCGCCGAAGAAGGCGATATTCAGTTCGCGCCGCGTATGCCAGCGGGCGAGTTTGAAGGCAGCCTCCACGGCCTCCGCCCCCGAGTTTCCGAAGAAGGTCTTTTTGTCCCCCGCCCCCGGGACGATGGAAGAGAGCTTTTCGGCGAGGACGATCTGGGGGGTGTAATAGAAGTCCGTCCCCGACATATGGAGAAGGCGCTCGGCCTGTGCCTTGATGGCGGCCACCACTCGCGGGTGGCAATGGCCCGTGGCGGTGACGGCGATGCCCGCGGTGAAATCGAGGAACAGATTGCCGTCTGCGTCCTCGACCCAGAGCCCCGAAGCCTTTTCAACGACCAGGGGATAGGCCCTTGTATAGGATGGCGAAACATACCTTGCGTCGGTTTGGATTCTCCGGGACGCCTCGGGGCCCGGAAGGGTCGTCTTTATGATGGGGTATTTCATTTTCACCTCTCCAAAATGCCTGACCGGGGATGTGGGACGCCGCGGGTTTGCCCTCTGTCGCTCACACCGGTCGGGGCGGTTCCGCGCCCTTTCTTATAAGTTATAGCACGGGGCATGAATGTTAAACGTGTTTTGCCGTAAAAAGAGGTCGAAAAAGCGCGTCCGGAGATATACAATAGAATGAAGGGCAAAGGGCGGGAACCGTGCCGACCGGAGCGCCTTGCACGACTCTCTGAGGTGAAGGGTGATATGGCGGAGAAGGTAATTATCATGGGGGCGGCGGGCAGGGATTTTCATAACTTCAATATCTACTTCAGGGATAACCCCCGTTACCGGGTCATAGCGTTTACCGCCGCCCAGATCCCCACCATCGCAGGGAGGACTTACCCGCCCGAGCTTTCAGGGGGGCTTTACCCTGCGGGCATCCCGATCTATCCCGAGAGCGAGCTTACCCGGCTCATCCGGCTTTACCGGGTGGATCTGGTGGCCTTTTCCTACAGCGACCTTCCCCACGTGGAGGTCATGCACAAGGCTTCCCTCGTAATGGCGGAGGGGGCGGATTTCATTCTTATCGGGGCCACGTATACCATGCTCCGGTCGAAAAGGAAGGTCGTGGCCGTGTCCGCGGTCCGCACGGGTGCGGGAAAATCGCAGACAACCCGGAAGGTCTGCGAGATCATGGGGGACCTCGGAAAGAGGGTTGTGGCGGTCCGTCACCCCATGCCCTACGGGGACCTGAAAACCCAGGTGGTTCAGCGCTTCGCGCGGTATGAGGATTTTGATCTTCACCATTGCACCCTGGAGGAAAGGGAAGAATACGAACCCCTCGTGGACCGGGGGATCGTGGTCTACGCGGGGGTCGATTACCGCATGATCCTTGAAGCAGCGGAAAAGGAAGCCGATGTAATCGTCTGGGACGGGGGAAACAACGACACGCCCTTTTACTTCCCCGACATCCACATCGTACTCTTCGACCCGCACCGGCCGGGCCACGAACTGCTCTACTACCCGGGAGAGACCAACATGCTCATGGCGGACATCGCGGTAATCAACAAGGTGGATACGGCCCTTCCTGAAAACGTCGCCAAGGTCCGGGCCAATATCGAAGAATATGCCCCGTCGGCCTCGATCGTCTTGGCCGAGTCTCCCATTATCGTCAGCCGTCCCGACCTTATCCGCGGGCAACGGGTGCTCGTGGTGGAGGACGGACCCACCCTCACCCACGGAGGGATGTCCGTGGGGGCCGGCTACATCGCGGCGACCCAGTTCGGGGCGCGGGAAGTCGTGGACCCCCGGCCCTACGCAGCGGGAACGATCAGAGAGGTTTACACGAAGTACCCCCACATAGGACCCCTGCTCCCTGCCATGGGCTACAGCGCCGGGCAGATTTTCGATCTCGAGGAGACCATCAACCGGACGGAGTGCGACCTCGTTCTCTTCGCCACCCCCATTCAGCTTACCCGGGTGCTGAGCATAAACAAGCCGACCCTTCGCGTGCGCTATGAGTACAGGGACCGCGGGGAACCGCGCCTTGAAGACTGCCTCCTGTCCCGCCTCGGAGCCCTCCCGGAATCCCGGACGGACGGGTGAGGTCCTAAACCTCGATCACGAGGCCGTCGTAGGCAAGGTCTATCACGAGAGACGATGATTCCTCGTAGATCCTGAGGTACCTCCGTGTATCGTCCAGGAACTTGTCAAGGGTCTCGTCATCGAAGGTAGGCTCGTTGTGAAAGATGCAAAGCCGTTTCACCTTCGCTTCCACGCTGAACTCCACGGCCATGATATTGCTGGAATGGCCCCAGTTTTCCTTGGAGGAGATGGCGTCCAGCAAGGGATACTGGGCCTCGAATATGAGGAGGTCCGCGTCCTTGAAGAAGGGGAAAAAGGATCGGTCGTCCCGGCCCAGTTCGCCCTTGTGCTCGGAATCGGTGGAATAGACGATTGCCTTGCCGTCCTTCTCGAACCGGTAACCCCAGGACGTGCCCGGGTGGCTCTGCCTTTTCGCTCTTACCCGGAAACCCGCGATATCATATTCCCTTTCCGCTTCGAGGACGGTGAAGGTAATGCGGGCGTTCATGGCGCTTAAAGGCACGGGGAAGAAAGGATACTCCTGCTGGCTTACGAAGGCCCTTTCCAGTTCTTCATGAAGGCCGAAGATATTGATCCTGTTCCCCTCCTGGTATGCAGGGACAAAAAACGGAAACCCCTGGATGTGGTCCCAGTGGAGGTGGGACATGAAGATATTGTAGACGGACGTGTTGCTTTTCGGGTCCCCGGGCCCCCGGGAGAGAAGGTGGTTGCCGAGGTCCCTTATCCCTGTCCCCGCATCGCAGATGACATATTCATTCCCGCCTTCCACTTCGATGCAGGATGTGTTGACGCCATAGGTCCCCACGGCTGAAAAGGGGATATCCCCGCGGGCGAGGGCTTCGTTCAGAAATGTCTCTATGCCTTCATCGTCGGAGAATATGAGACCCTTTGAAGCGCCCAAGGCTCTGATGATCTTTTTTCTTATGGCCTCTGATGAAATGGAAGCAGGCAGAGATCCCCTCGTGCCCCAGAAACGGACTTTCATTACAAACCTCCCGGCAAAATAGGATACTCTCCCGCATTTCTTCTTTAATACTATCATACCCCGCTATCCAGTGAAATAATGAACCGCTCAGCTACGGTTAATTTTCGTCAATCTTCTTGTATTCTCTTTTTGAGCCGTGATACTCTTCCTCATGGATGAGCCGATTCCGGTCAAGGATTGCATCTTCGTGAAAAGGCGGCGGCAGGGGTGAAAAGGACCCTTGTACCGGTCATTTTCGGCATTACCATCACCCTTATCTTTGCCTTTCTGGCGGCGACCAGGTTCCTTCCCTTTCAACGGCTTGAATTTCTCCTTTACGACATGGCATATCAGGTCCGGGGCAAGGCGGCCCCTCCCGGCGAAGTCATTATCCTTGGGGTTGACGACAGGGATATCGAAAAGATGGGAAGGTGGCCATGGGGCAGGGACACCCTCGCATCGGTAATACGCGCGGTGGCGGCCATGGGACCCAGGGTCATCGTATCGGACATCATACTGAGCGAACCGTCCCGGGGCGATGACGCCGTAGCGGATGCCATTAAAGAAACGGGGAACCTTGTCCTCCCCATCGTCTTCCGGTTTAAAGGCGAGAAGAGGCGGGTGGAGGACGACACGTTCCTCAATAATGCCTTTACCACGGTGAGAAACCCGGACAGGCTCAAACTCTTTACCCCCATAACCGCAGGCAACGTGCTCCTTCCCCTGGAGAAATTATCGTCGGGTGCGAGCGCTCTCGGCCACATAAACATGTTTCCTGATAAAGACGGGGTCTTGAGGTGGGAGGTCATGGCAGTGGAGTATGACGGTGAAATCTACCCGTCCATAGACCTCCAGGCCGCAAGGCTCTTTCTCGGCCTTCCCCCCCAGGCGATGAAGCTTCTCGCCACGGAAGGCATAGATCTCGGTGGAAAGACCATACCCACGGACCCGTGGGGCAGGTCGTTGATACGCTACTACGGGCCGGAGAGGACCTTCCCTTACATTACCGTATCGGACATCATGGAAGGGAAGGTGAAGCCGGGGGCCGTCAAAGACAAAATAGTCATTCTCGGGGTGACCGCCGTGGGCGTATACGACCTGAGGGTGACACCTGCGTCCCCCGCCATGCCCGGTGTCGAAAAACACGCCAACGTGATAGCCTCGATTCTCCACAATAATTTTGCCGTCAAGGCGGACAACCTCATAAACCTCCTGGTGGTCCTCATATCCGGCGTTGCCTTCTCTCTCTTTATCGCGAGACTCAGGGCCCTGCCGGGGGCGCTCCTGTCGCTCGCCTTCCTCGCCGTGCTGTTCCTCACAAGTTATTTCCTCTTTTTCCAGAAAGGCGTATGGATTGCGTTGAGCTTTCCCGGGAACAACATACTCGTAATCTACCTGGTAGTTACCGCGTACAGGTATGCCACGGAAGAACGGTTCGCGAAGAGGATCCGGAATATGTTTTCAAGTTATGTCACGGAGAAGATAGTGAACGAGTTGATCAGGAACCCGGACCTTGCGAAGCTCGGCGGAGAGAGGAGGGAGATAACCGTCCTCTTTTCGGACATCAAGGACTTCACTACCTTTTGCGAGCAGAACGCCCCCGAGGAGGTGGTGACCCGCCTGAACGAGTACCTCGGCGAGATGACCCAGGTGGTGTTGTCCTGGGACGGAACAGTGGACAAGTTTGTGGGCGACATGATCGTGGCCTTCTGGGGTGCTCCCCTTCCGCAGGAAGACCACGCCGTCCTTGCGGTGAAGTGCGCCCTCAACATGGTGAAAAGGCTGGGGGAACTTCAGGAAAAGTGGGCGAGGGAAGGCGAGGCGGTCCTCGACGCGGGCATCGGCCTCAACACGGGCGACATGATCGTGGGGAACATCGGCGCGGAAGGAAAGAAGATGGAGTACACGGTGATAGGCGACAACGTAAACCTGGGATCGAGGGTGGAAGGGCTGACGCGCAAGTATAACGCCCGCATCATCATCACGGAGTCTACCCTTGACCACATAAGACCGGCCCTGGAAGCAGGGAGGATATGGGGGCTCAAGGTGAAGGGCCTCGAAGAAGTCGTGGTGAAGGGGAGAACCAGGCCCGCAGCAGTGTACGAACTTGTGAGCCTGAAAAAAGGCGAAGAGTCGGTCATCATAGAATGTGAAAAGCGCGATGCCGTCTACTTGACGGAGAAGTGACGGCAGGAGCGGGAAAGGACCTGGAAGCGTCGGATAATGCCTTACCGGGGGGGCGATGGAGACCCATCCGCCCCCCCCGTTGTTGAAACCCCGAACCGCAAGGCCGGGGTTGATAGACTTGTTCCCGACTAGCGTGGCATGGGCTGGCTGTGGCCATGGGTGGCCGCCACTCCGCTGCCGCCGCCTCCACCGCCGGTAGCCGCTGCCGTGCCCGCGATCACTGCCGCCGCACCTGCAACAACGCCTGCGATCGTTCCCGCCGATATCCCGGCGGCTGCCGCGTGGCCCGCCAATCCTCCTGCCGTGCCGGCTCCCGCGGGAGCCGGCACGCCGAGGTTGATGAGGATACCGATTATGGCCATCATGCTGAAGGCTGCGGGGATTGTGGGCGGACGCCCCTTGACGACCTCACTGTACTGACCCGCGTTCACCGTAACGTCCTGGGCGGGGAATTCCGGATTGGAGACAGTTATCGATTTGTCGAGGGTGTAGAAAACCGACTTGGAGGGCGCCCCTTCGCTGGGCTCCTCAAGCACGGTCAGCCATTCCGTCCCTCTCGCGCCTGCCACGGCGTCCGGGGTCCGCACCTGAATCTTCGCCTCGGGAGTGAGCATCTTCAGTATCTTGGTGTGCACCGCGCCCGAGGTGACGGACAGTACACTGCTTTCTTTGCCGTCCTTCAGAAGAAAAGCGGTTATTTCGAGGCTTGACCGGGACGCGACGCTGCACTGGACATTATTGGCGAGCAACAATTTCGCCCTCGATTTTTCTTTTGTGGTGATAAGGTCTTTGACAAACACGGGGTCGTCGACGGCCGGCGTAAGGCTTCCGGAAGCCCGTTTCAGGGAGACCGTTCCCTTCACGTCGATAAATTTGCCCACCCCTTCCGCAAAAAGAGGAAAGGGAAGAAAAAGTTGAAATACGAGTAACCATAGGATCATTTTGCTGAGCGGGCCTGATAGGTTCATTACGTCTCTCCTCTCTTGATTGGGGCAAGGAAATTCCTCAACATACGCTTTACCGGCGTCGGTTTCGTCATTCCCATTTTGCTTTGAAATCCCCCATAGAGAAAATACCACAGGCCTCCACTTAAAATCCAGCGTAAAGGCAACCGGGCCGGCAGGTCATCATTTCGATAACTGCAGGATTCTGTATGCGCCTCTTCCCACGAGCATGAAAATGATGGTTCCCACGATAAGGTCGGGCAGCTTGGATGTGGTCAGATATACGGCCACGCCCGCAACGATGACGCCCAGGTTGACGATGACGTCGGTGGATGTGAAGATCACGCTCGCCTGCATATGGGCCTCCCGGCTCCTTGATTTCTGAAGCAGGTACAGGCAGATTGCGTTCCCGGCAAGGGCGAGAAAGGAGATAATGATCATGAGGTGAAAATCGGGTGTCTCTTCGTATCCCACAAAACGCCTGATTACCTCGGCAAGCCCCAAAACGGCCAATCCGAACTGGAAATAGCCCGCTACTCCGGCGACACGTTTTTTCCGGGAGATGGTCCCACCCACGGCGAAGAGGGAGAGGGCATACACGATGCTGTCCGCCAGCATGTCGAGGCTGTCGGCGACGAGCCCCATGGAGCCCGCAATGAAGCCGGTGAGCATTTCCAGGGCGAAAAAGAAGAAGTTGATACCGAGAACCTGCCACAATACCCGTCGTTCCTCCCGGTGGGTGCTGACCACGTCCACCGCGTCCGTCGGCTCCGAGGAGAGAAGCTTCGTGTCCAGGTGGAGGCTATCCAGGGCCGCGAGGAGGTTGTGGTAGTCTTCCGTATGGTGCACCACGAGGCTGCGTCCCGGTATGTCGAACAGGAGGGAGCGGACATTGCTCAACCCCTCCAGTTTCATCCGTATCATGCGTTCCTCTGAAGGGCAATCCATCTTTGAGATACTGAACGTCGTCTTTGTCCGGCTTTCGTTTCCGTCGCCCGTCTCGCAAACCCGGTTGCCGCCCGGTTGTGGCGGCATTGCGGTCATTATCTGAACGAGTTGAGGCTGGGTGCTCTCCACGTCCACCGAGTCCTTCATCCGTATCATGCGCTCCTCTGAAGAGCAGTCCATCTTCGAGATGTGAACGTCGTCTTCGCCATTTGTCTTCCCGGTACATATTGTAGCAGTGTGATGAAGGGTAAAGCAAGGGGCACAGTCGATGATCACGGATGTTTCGGGCATGAAGGTCGGGATTGTGCTTGTGAGTCTTGCGTACACTTGGACGGATCGCCGCACGGGACGAAAACGCTATATAGGCCGCTCTGCAAAGGGAGGCGTGCTCTGGCGTATGAATATACGCCGACGCCCAGCCTCCCTTCACAGCCCAACCTATCTAGTGTCTCCGCCCCGTGCGACGATCCACTCGACCCGGCAGCAATTAATCAAAAGAGCTAATGATGCCGGGAGATTTGCACCAGGGGGGCGCAGGCCTACCGGCGTAGGAACATGTGTATGGCATCCGGGCCACAGATTGGAAACCCCGGGGGCACCACTATGGGGCCCCGGCTTGGGTGCAAGCCTTCGCTGATTCAACTGGTCGTTATTTCCGGCATCCACTGATTGAGATAAATAAGATATGCCGGGTGGAGTAGGCGGGGGCATGGAGGGGAAGTTTCAGATGGGCTGCTCTGTGAAGGGGTGTGGCCTGGAGCCGTACTTAATGTACGGAGGAAGGCTCGCCCCTTTGCAGAGGGGTCCATATGGAGCTTTCCCTTTATGCCCACTCCTATCCACTAAAACAAGCCCTAAAACACACGACTTTAGAACGCAAACCGTCGTGCCCCCTCGTCCGTTATTCGCCTTTTCTCGCGGTGCGATGGATTGCTTCTTCCAGGAGCGCGAGGCCTTCTTCCATTTCTTCCTGCGCGATATTGAGAGCGGGGAATATCCTGATCATCGTTCCCTGCGTCTGCCTGACAAAGAGTCGCCTGTCGAAGCACTCCGCAGTAACGTCACCGGCGGTTTCCTCATCCCGGAATTCGAGGGCGAGAAGCAGGCCCTTGCCCCGGACGTCAATTATCATCTCGGGGTACGCCTCCATCCACTTGTGCATGCGGTCGAGGGCGACACCGCCCATTTTGACGACATTGCCGGCTATATCATGGTCGAGAAGGTAGCGGATGACCGCGTAGGATACGGCACATCCCAGGGGATTGCCGCAGTAGGTCCCGCCATGATCGCCGGGTTCGAGCATCATCGCGACGGCCTCAGACATGGCGAAAGCGCCGAAAGGAAAGCCCCCGGCTATCCCCTTGGCCATGGTCATAAAGTCTGCCTCCACGTTCAGGGGACCTATGGCGAACATGGAGCCGGTCCGGCAAAACCCCGTTTGTATCTCGTCGATGATAAGCATACTGCCGTTTGTCCGGCACAGTCGGCTTACCTCCTGAAGGTAGCCCTCCTGAGGACATATTACCCCGCCCTCACCTTGAACGGGCTCCAGTATCAGGGCCGCCACGTTTTCGTCAAGGGCCTTTTTAAGGGCGTCCAGGTCATCATAGGGGACAAACCGGTAATTGGGCATGAGGGGGTTGAACTTTTCCCGGTGCTTGGCCTGCCCCGTGGCCGATGCCGTGCTGATCGTCCTGCCGTGGAAGCCCTGGTCCATTGCGATGACGTCCAGCCTGCCTGTCGCCTTCCGGGCGAGTTTGATCGCCGCATCGTTCGCTTCGGCCCCGCTGTTGGAGAAGAACACCCGGGTGAGCGGCGGGGGAAGGATCTCGCTCATCAACGACAGGAGACGGGCCCGCGCCGGAGAGTAGGTGAGCCCGGAGTTCGGGTTCTGGATAATCTTCCTGCTCTGTTCCAGGAGGGCATCGGTAATCACCGGATGGGCGTGACCGAGGCACGTGACTCCCCAGCCCGAGGTGAAGTCGAGAAACCGGTTTCCCTCTTCATCCCAGACCTGAACGCCCGCGCCCCTCTCGATCGAGACAGGAATTTTCTTGAAAAAAGGCGGTGTCCGCTTATCTTCTATCTCCATGGTTATTGACGTTGTCATTCTTTCCTCTCCACCGGATTATATTAGTGCCGCGGAAATCCGCGGGTCTGAAATCCTATCGCCCCTCACATCTTTTGTCAAACGGAATAAACGGTCCCGGCGGCCACGGGAGGGTTTCTCCTTCCCTTTTCTTACCCCGGAAGGTTACAATGTCTTTGGATTTGAGGAGGAAGACATCATGGATTATCGGCAAATGACTTCACCATGCGGCCTTGACTGCTTTAATTGCCCCGCGTACCTGGCGAAGGGGGATGCGGAACTGAGGGCGGACATCGCCCGGAAACTCAACATATCTCCCGCGGAGGCCACATGCAAGGGGTGCAGGGACGCACGGGGCATCATATCCTTTTTGGGTGACAGCAAGGCATGCGCAATATTCGATTGCACGAGCAGGCAAGGCATTGAGTACTGCTATGAATGCGGCGATTTTCCCTGCGACCATCTCCACCCCTATGCGGACCAGGCATCGGTGAGACCGCATAACACCAAGCTTTTCAACTTGTGTCTGATCAAGAAGATGGGGATTGAACGATGGGCTGAAGACAAGGCGGCGAAGGTCAAGGAAACTTACTTCAAGGGCAAGCTTAGAGTACATCACGCAGATAACGGCGAAGCGGCCCCTAAAACGGAGAGCTGAGACGGGCAGACTCAGCCGGCAAGAAAGATCCCCGCGTCCCGTCCGTCGCTTACTCCGCGCACATCCTGTCTATGAGACTGACCCCGTCATCTCTGATACAAGTGTACCAGATTCCGTTGGTCCAACTCGTCCGCCCGGCCCTGATGTTTTCAAAGACCGCGGCGATAAAGTAAGGAAGCTCTTTTGCGGGACTCATTGAGCCGCTCCACCCAAGGAGCCCGCCCCTGAAAGGCCCCGTCCTCGTCGTCACGTGGTTTATTTTGATGGCGCCAATCGTTTTTCCGCTCTTTGTATCGATTATTCTGACTTCCATCTCGCAGAGGCCGCACTTGAGCCCTGCGGCAACTACTGTTTTGGCCAACTGTTTGCCGGTGATCTCCTGATACTTTGCGATGGAACCGAGCAACGCTATGTCGGCGCCTGGACCATCGGTTCGGTCCACTCTGGTGAATAGCTCCTTCTGCAGCAGCACTGTCTTCACCTCGTCTGCCGCGCCCCTCGTGACGTCTTCCCCTGCCCGCGGGTCAGACGACTTGAAATCCGGTATATAGACCGACTTGACTCCGGTGAAGTCATAGTCTTTATGGACGTAGTACACCAGAGTCGGTTCGCAGGTCGATCCAATGGAGTTGCTCACCTTCGCCTGAGACAGGTTGGCTGCAGCCTCCAACTGTGCGTAATCCTCCTGCTCCAGTGCGCCCAGGGGACGAACCTTCATACTTACCGGCGCGTGACAACCTGTACAGATTGCGAGGACAATCGCCATAGCCGCCATCATCGATCCAAGCCGCTTTTCTCCCGTCATTTCAACCTCCCATGCTGATCAGACATTATATCGGTTCCCCTCGATAGAACACGTGTATTTTACCCGGCGTCGAATGAACCCCGTGTTCCGGAGCAACATGGAGCAGCGTATTACAGGCTTCCCACCTTTTCATTGAAGGCTTTTTCCAACTCGGCAAGGGCCGCCTTGAGGTCGGCTTCCTCGATAGTCGGGCCGCACCAGAAACGATAGCCGGGGGGCGCATCCTTGTAAGCGTTGATGTCGTGCACCGTGCCCGCCTTGCTCAGGTCCGACGCGACGCTCTTGAGGAAGGTGCGCTTTTCATCGGCGCTCAGCGCATTGACTTTGGGGTGGGTCACGCTCAGGCACACGGATGTATTGGAGCGGACCTCGGGATCACGGGCCAGAAATTCAATCCAGTCGATTTTGGCGACCCAGTCGGCCACTGCTTTCAGGTTGGCCTGACTCTTCCTGATCAGGCCGGGAACGCCGATCTTGCCCGCCCAATCCAGCGCGTCGAGATAGTCTTCCACGCAGAGCATGGAAGGGGTGTTAATGACGTCGCCTTCGAAGATCGCTTTGTTTACCTTGCCGCCCTTCTTGAGACGGAATATCTTGGGCATGGGCCAGGGCGGATCGTATGATTCGAGACGCGCCACCGCACGGGGACCCAAAACCATCATACCATGGGCAGCTTCGCCGCCCAGACATTTCTGCCAGGAGAAGGTCAAAACATCAACCTTGCTCCAGTCTATTTCCATGGCGTACGCGGCGCTGGTGGCATCACACAGAGACAGGCCTTCGCGGTCGGCGGGAATCCAATCATAGTCGGGAATTTTCACACCGCTGGTCGTCCCGTTGGCCACAAACACCACGTCATTTGTCCAGTCAACAGATTTTAAATCGGGGAGCTTTCCGTAATCGGCCTTGATGATTTTGGGGTCGAGTTTAAGTTGTGTGGCAACATCTGTTGCCCAGCCTTCGGAAAAGCTTTCCCAGACCAATACGGTAACCGGCCTGGGGCCCAACAGGCTCCACATGGCGCATTCAAACGCTCCCGTATCGGATGCAGGCATAATGCCCACCAGGTAATCCGGCGGAATACTTAATAGTTGTCGTGTATCATTAATGGCTTTGACGATTCTTCCCTTGCCCGCCGGGGATCGGTGAGACCGTCCGACCGGCGCGTTCTTCAACGCATCGATACTCCACGACGGCCTCTTGCTGCAGGGTCCGGAACTGAAATTAGAGTTTCCCATAGATAAGGTTCCTTAAAATGAATTTTTCAAAACTATCTTTTTCTTACCAATATTGAAGCTTTTACGCAATGAATTTTAATCACCTGAGCCTCCCCAGGCATGAGGCTCACCTCACCGGCGCACCGCACCAAAGCGCCTCCACGCCATGAGAACCACGGGCGCCGCCGCCATTGCCGCCGATGCCACACCCATGACCGCGAAGCCGCCCGCAGCATACACCACCCCGCTTCCCACCTGACTCGCCGCCGATGCCAGATTCAGGAGCAGATCGTTGAACCCCTGTGTCTTGGCCCGTTCTCCCGGTGACAGGTGATCGGCCAGGAGTGTTGACCCGGCCACATAGGCGAAGTTCCAACCCAACCCGAGGAGGAATAGGGCAATCGAGAGGGACAGGAAACCCACGGAAGGCGCTGCGAGCAGGCACGATACAATGAGCACTGCCGATCCCAGAGTAATCACGGGCTTTCGCCCCCATCGGTCGGTCAGTCTCCCGGAAATCACCGAAAAAGCGTACATCCCCAGGGTGTGCGCGGAGATTACGAAGGACACGGCGGTCAGGGGGTGCTGATGGGCCCGCATGTGCACTGATGTTATCGACATGGGCACCATCATCACCACCTGGGCAAAAACCATTGCCGTCATGGCAATGATGACCTCCGGCTGTTTCACAATCTCTGCAAGAGAGCGTGTTGTCTGTCGGCGGGCCGATTCGGGGTGGATAAGGGCAAGCTCACGGCCGACTTCGCGCGGGTCGGGTCTCAGTCGTGCGAAGATCAGCAGAGCCGCGAGAGCAAGGACCACAGAACCGAGTACGTAAGGCCCGGCAAGCTCCGGGAGTCCCGTCCATGTCGCCAGTTGCCCTGTAGGTCCCACCAGAAGCGGCCCCAGGATTGCGCCCACCGTGCTTCCCAGCACGACATTGGCGATGGCATGCCCCCGTTTCTCCGGCAGGTGGACCTCCGCTGCCGCGAAGCGTCCGAGATCGACGGCCGACCTCGCCATCCCCATCAGGACCAGGCCGATCAAAAAGAGTGGGAACGAGCGGCGGGCCACGGCAGCCACGGCAATTACCGAGCCTGCCACCCCTATTATCTGGCCGAGGACGATAGTGCGACGGCGGCCGATCCTTTATACTCAAACCCCAGACCATGGAGCCGCCTGCCTGCCCCAGCACATAGAGGGCCCCGGGCACTCCTGCCATGGCTGTTCGGCCGCTCAGTTCAATGCCCACTATGGCATTGACGGTGAAGGCGGCGATGAAGGCAGCGGAACTGAGGCCCTGGGACATAAAGAGGGCCGCCGTAATTTTCTTTGCGAGTGAATCGTAATCTTTCATATTTCCATCGTCATTCAGCAGAAAGGGCATCACCTTCGATATTCCGGTCATTGCTCTGCGACGGTTGGCCTGCCAGAGTTATCCTGATGACGGAATTTGCCTTCAGCGTGTGGTGCACCGGGCAGTTCTCCACATGCTTCAGAAGTTCTTCGCTTTGGCGTGCGTCGAGTGCGGTGTCTTTCATGTCAATGACCATGTTGATGTCCGACAGCCGTTCTCTCCCGTTTGTAAGCCCGGCTTCGGCTTTTATGGCAAAGCCCTTCGTGTCGATGTGCTCTCCCCGGATAAAGTCTCCCACCCAGTGCCCTGCGCCTCGTCATAGGCCTGCAAGAACGGTTTCGATGGGGTTTGCCCCCGTGCCTGCCGTGTCGATCACGAAACTGTAATCTTTTGTGGCTGCGAAATGCCGTGAATCTCCAATGTTCTCGATCGATGCACTATACATAACTCCTCCTTTTGCCATTGTTCCGTTGCGGGACCTTTGCGTCGGCAATGGTCGCGCCCCCTTTTCTGCCTTATTTAAGCACAAGCGCCGAAAAGGTAACAGACGCAGAATTCCAGTTTTTTCGTCTGACAGTTGCATCCTGAACGCAACTGTGCCCGTGGAATATGGGCCAAAGTGTATTTGTATTCACTCCTTAAGACGCGGTATAATGGGGCTGTCATGATGGAGAATTCCGGGGTGGAATCGAAAAATCCGTTGCTTTATGAAGATGTCGCCCTCAGAGTGACCGCGATGATCGACAAGTCAATTAGGTTAGACCGGTCGGCTCATGGTTGGTGTTTCAACTTGAAAACCAGCAGGGATTTGAGCATAATAGACTCAAATGGAGCAGGAGGGAGAGGCATGATACGCGGAACTTCGAGTCTTACAGTCACGAGTGAACTATCATATTTGCCTGCAATACAGGCTTTCGCACGAGAGTTTGCAAGGGAAACAGGATTCGGCGGCAATGATCAGGAAATGATCGTTCTGGCCCTTGAGGAGGCTGTTACAAATGTAATCGAGCACGCCTTCGAGTCCGGGGAGCAGCCATTTCAGATTATCTTCAAGCCCTCGACAGGGGGTATCGAGATCATAGTTAAAGACATGGGCTTGCCTTACGATCTTAGCCTCCTCCCCAAATACGAAGCGCCTACGGACATTGAGGGGATGCCTTCCAGAGGCCTCGGATCTCTTATCATGGGGAAATGTGTTGACGAGGTGTTTCTCTGTAACCTGGGAAAGGGAGGGAAAGAACTGCATCTCGTTAAACGCCTACCGGTCAGGAGCGTCGTGGAACTGGTTGAGTGTCCGGAACCTGGCCCGTCTCGGAAACCCGTCGCCGACAAGGATGTGCCCGACTCGTCCTCTTCAGTTGAGTTGAGGTTGATGAAGTCCTCCGAAGCACTGGAAGTATCCAAGCTCTTCTATCGGGCATACGGGTATTCATACCTGTCGGACGTGATGTACTACCCGGAAAGGCTTGCCGAGTACAATCGGGAAGGTCTCATCACTTCGATTGTCGCAGTATCTGAAGAAGGGGAAATTGTCGGACACCTGGCCATGACCAGGGAAAAGCGTGACGATACGGTGGCTGAAGCGGGAAAAGGCGCGGTGAAACCAAGCTTCAGGGGCAAAGATATCTTCACGGGGATGCAAAGACTTCTTAACGACACAGCCAAAGCCATGGGAATCAGGGCCCTTTACGGGAGGGCGGTCACGGTTCATAGCGCTACACAGAAGATGGTGGAGAAGACGGGCTACAAATTGTGCGGGGTGGTTCTCGGTTACGCTCCGGCTGATATGGCGTTCAAGGGGATCCAGGAGCAACTCTCCCAGCGGGAAAGCCTGATATATTGTTTTCAGCCCGTCGTTGAGCTGCCGGTCACATCGGTGTTCCTCCCTTCCCATCACGAGGCCATCTTACGCCGGATATACTCGCATCTCGGCCTGACCAGGAATTTCCACACACCATTCGAAATAGTTCCGGTGGCGGACCTGTCGGTAATGGAAGTGAAGGTGTATTCCGAAATAAACAGTGCGGAGATCGTGGTTCGCCAATATGGCAAGGATGTTATAAGAGTCCTTCGGGACCACCTGAGAGACCTTTGCGCCAAAAGAATTGATCATTTTACTCTCTTCCTGGATTTGGGGGACCAGGCAACGGCCCTCATGTGTGAAGAGATAGAAAGACTGGGATTCTTCATGGGCGGGATCATCCCTTGCCTTCACTTTGAAGACACGCTGATACTCCAATACCTGAATAACCTGATTGTCGATCCTTCCAAGATAAAACTGCATTCCCCTATGGTAAAGGAAATTGTCGCCTACGTTAATGACCACATCGGCGGGAAATAGGGGACAGGGATGTCCATTAAACTATCAAATAAGCCATACTATAGCCTTTCTGTACCCCTAAGATGATGCACCGCCCCTGCGGCACCAATGCGAGCTTTTCTCGGCATGAAGATATCAGGGGGAGCACGGATGTCAAATGAATGTGATTATTTAATGGCCGTCCCTAATGTACCCTAATGTACCCTAATGTACCCTTTTAATGGACGTTATATATTCCCATGCATTCACACCAGACTCCGGAGCATAGCAGAAAAAAAGGTTTTTTATCAGACTACCAAAAAATGAGACCCCCTGTTAAGATTGAAGTTCCACCAACAAACTCAACCAGGAGGTCTCAGATGAAACAAAAAGATGATAGCAGGTTGAAGGAATTTCGTCAATTGAAGCGCGAGATTCGCGGCTCCAGGGAGTATCTGGTGATCGGCATAGACATCGCGAAGGAGCGCCACCATGCCTTCTTCGGCATGCCCACAGGAAAGACCCTTTTGCGAAGGCTTGTATTCGATAATACGAGAGAAGGCTTTGAAAGCCTCTGTCTCCATGCGGATACCCTTGCAAAACAGTACGATCTTAAGAAGGTCGTCTTCGGCATGGAGCCTACGGCAGACTATCATAAACCTCTCGCTGAGTATCTCATAGGGCAGGGACATATGGTGAGTTAGGATGGATATAGTGGACACCATATGCGGTACAATATGGATACATAACGGAGGTGTCCGAGTGGCAAAGATTCCCAGAGGAGTGTTTACAAAAGAGTTCAAAGAGGAAGCGGTAAGAATGGTGACGGAGGGCGGTCTCGGCATACCTGAGGTAGGCAGAAGACTGTCACTTGCGAAGTCAACCCTCGCTCGGTGGGTAGCCCAGGCAAAAAGGGGCGGCCTTGTGGTAACGCGAGGTCAGGCGACGGACCAGGACATGGAAGTGGCCCGCCTGAAGCGTGAGATAGCTGAGCTCAAGATGGAGCGCGATATTTTAAAAAACGCGACCGCGTACTTTGCCAGAGAGTCGCTCAAAGGTACGCGATCGTGAAAATCCTGCGACTCAAATATCCCCTTGCCCTTCTCTGTCAGGTACTCGAAGTATCTCGAAGCGGTTACTATGCATGGTTTAACCGCCCGCTTTCGCGACGCGCCCAGGAGGAAGAACGGCTGGAGATAGAGATAAAAGCTGCTCACAAAAGAACCCGGAAGACCTGCGGTCCCGAGAGACTGCAAAAGGATCTTGCCGGGCATGGCGTAAAGGTGGGCATCTCAAGGATCAGACGGATAAGGAAGAGGCTCGGTATACGGTGTAAACAAGTGAAGAAGTACAAAACCACCACAGACTCGAATCATTCGCTCCCCGTGGCGGAGAACATCCTTGATCAGGATTTTACCGTGGAGGCTCCCGACGAGGTGTGGGTCAGCGATATCACCTACATCCCTACCGATGAGGGCTGGCTCTACTGTGCCGCCCACAAGGACCTTTTTACCGGGGAGATCGTGGGCTACGCCCTGGGGGCGAGAATGACCAGGGAGCTTGTGCTTAGGTCTCTCATAAGAGCAGTGGCAGTAAGAAAGCCACCGAAAGGCCTGATCCACCACTCGGATCGGGGAAGCCAGTACTGCTCTACTGAATATCAGAGACTACTCCTGCAGTTCGGCATGAAAGCTTCAATGAGCAGAAGGGGCAACTGCTACGACAACGCGCCCATGGAAAGCTTCTGGGGTACGTTGAAAAATGAGCTTATCCATCACCGTAATTACCATACGAGGGATGAGGCGACCGGGGAGATTACCGAGTATATAGAAGTCTTCTATAACCGGGAGAGGCGCCAGAAACGGCTCGACTATTTATCTCCTGCGGCATACGCAAGAAGATACTATGCCCAGAAAAGGGCGGCGTGAGAGACATTATTGGTGTCCACTATTGACATCGGGGGTCATGGTGGCGCTTGTAGGAGGCGCTGCGGTAAAGAAGAACCGGGAGCTCCTCGATGGACGATGGGATAAACACGATACCAAGGATGCCGCGAATGTGGCCGATCTCATTACCCAGGGGAAGTGCCTCTACTATGATCTTCCTTCTCCCGATATAAGAAGCCTAAGAAACCTCCTCTCTTTGTTGAGACGTCTTAAGAAACAGGAGCAGGGGTATAAGGTAAGGATCAGGAATCACCTTATCGCCCGTTTCTTCCCCGAGATGGATGAGCATTTCCATCACAGTGAAGGACCGGCCATTGTGAAATGGTGCCTCGATCCGAAAGAGATTACCGCCCTTCCTTTTGAAGAATTCTTTCGTATGGTCTCCCAGGGAAGAGAGAAACAGCGGATGAGGATACAAGCGATCCATAACAAGGCGGCATCCTCCATAGGCTGTGAGGTGACCCCGAGCGTCCCCTTCGAAGCACGGATGCTCCTTAAGGGGCTGGAGGAGATCCGTGCCATGGTGCAGGCAACGGACGGGGCAATTGCCAAAGCATGCGCCGGGCTTCCCGAGTACGACTGTCTCCTGAGCATCCCCGGGTTCGGCCCCCGCATCTCTGCAATGGTACTCGGAGCAATAGGCAATCCCTATAGATTCGAAAATGAGCGCCAGGTGCTTAAGATGGCGGGACTCGATCTCTCTAAGAACCAGAGCGGGAAGAGCGAGGGTATCCCCGTCATCTCCAAGAAAGGCAAGGCCGATCTCCGATATGGTCTCTACCAGGCGGCGCTTGTCGCCTCTACTGCGAATCATCGCCTCATGGCGTACTTTACGGGAAAGCTCCATGGCAGGGAACGGGAGAAAGGGATCGCCACCAAGATGAGGGTGAAGCTCTCCGCAAAGATGCTGGTCATTGCATGGACCTTGATGAAGAAGAAGGAGATGTTTGATCCGGACATAATGAAGTGAAAGATTATTACCGGCGAGAGAGCCCGTGAATGGGCGTAGAGGCATATGACCTCGTGGGGGACAATAAAGGGCCTCTCACCAGAATCATGCAACCTGGATAAAGGATGATGGGTGGCCTTAGTGCACACCGGATAATGATAACGCTGAGGTGCGGGTTCGCGGTACGGTGAGAATAACCGCCGGATAAGAAGGAAGAGAGGACGGGAGGGGTGTGTACTCGTGAAGGTCGTTATGAATAAGGGGCTGATATTATTGGCAGTCTGTCGTATTGAAATTAGCTGTTGACAGGAGGATTATAGGATGTCCCTGATGTACCACGACCGGGATCATATCGAGAGTCGGCCGTAAGTTATGGAGGTCCCCTTCCCTCCTAGTAGTGGTCAGCTGAATTTTTCCCAAATTTCCCTTTGTTAGCCTCATAAAACAACTGGTATTGAAATCTTCCTTTTGCATCGTAGACATTCATGTACACAAAAGAACTGTCGTCGCGCTTTTCATTATGTTGTTCGTCCCAAAAGAACGTCCTATAGATCTTAATTAGTTCATCTTCAGCGGGTATTGACCCTTTCTTGCATTGGACCGTGATATAAATCTCCGGTTCCAACGCAAAACTAAACCTATCCCCGTATTGTTTCTCCATATTATCCAATCGCCGGATATCTTCTGGAGTTGCACGGCTACAGGAAGTCGCAACGAGCAGTATCAACGTGAGCACCGCAATTCTTAGCATCACCGGGAGATTCGTATAGAACATGATAGCCTCGTTAGTAACCCTGATAGGGTTTTCTTGCCGCTGCGATACCTGCTTCGTTTGCGGTCAAATCACTCCACTGAAATGCCCAAGGGGGCACAGGGACGCCCATCAAACCATCAAATCATCCATGCTATAGCCATTCTCTCTCACCAGGGCTTCGCCTCTTGCGACTGCAATGCTTACTGCGGGCTGACCCATACCTAGCCTCCCGGCCACTGCCGTTGCGGTCATGTGAAGCCGTCTTACGGTATCAGGGAGGGGTACGGATGTCAAGGAAAGTTCATTAGCTAATGCCCCCCTAATGTCCCCTCTATGGGTTTGTCGCCTATGGGTTCGCCGGTTCCATACGTTCCAACTTCAGTTCCTTTCTGCTTGGCACTGGGGAAATTCTCTCTATATCTGTCAGACCGCCGGAGTATATGTCCGGGGCGCTCTTGGGTTTGGCCTTAAAGGTACCCTGCACCAATATATACTGTTCGTTGAATTTTCTTGCATCCGGAAATTTGCCAATATGGATTCTAACGGCATTCTTCATTAGAAGATATTCGAAATCTTCACGGTGAAAATACAAGGCATTGCTTTCGAAATCTAAGCAGAGATAACCAAAAGTAGTAACCTCTTTGCCGTGATAAACGTGAGGGTTCGCCATGAGATCAACCATTGATGCCAAATATCCAGTGGGAGGACTCTCGCCGTAAGGTAATGTGTTGAAGGACGCACAGGAAAAGAGAGACATTCCCACCCATGAAATGCAACCTACCAGAACCAGGAATCTTTTCATCTTTAAACCTCTCCAGGGGGGACTAAACTATTACGTTACGCCCCCACGTACGTCTTCTCAGGAGATCCATGTTGGGAATAGACCGACTACCCGCCAACCTTCTCCATCATACTTGAGGACATAGTCATACCCATAACCGCAGGTGTTTCCGCAAAAAAGACCAACCGAGCACATGGCCCGCTTCCCATCCTTTGTCACGAAGACGTCGAACGAAATGAAATGGTGATATTTATCGTAATCGATGAGTGGTTCGTAGCGCCATGTGTCAGCGGTGCGTTTCCAGATACGCTTTGCCTTCAGCTCAACAAAGGCATCGCTCATGCTAATATTGGGAATTCCAAATCGGAATACTGTGAGAATTACCGCATCCGGGCCCTTTGCCGAAACCGCCTGAGGAGTGTGCCATTCCCTCCCATTAACTCGTTCAAGGGTAAATTTTACTTCTTCGCTTGGGACGGTGAGTTCCTTAGACCTATTCTTGAGAGCCGTCTTGGCGATCTCTGGCTTCAGAACCGCGAGGGAATATGCTGCCGCCCTGGGCGCCAGGCCTTTCACCCCTCCCCAAGCCGATCCCGACAAGGAATCCATGAGAAAATTGATATCTTCGCCCGAACCGGTACTTTGCATCGCTTTACAAAGGATGGCTCTCATGACGTCCCTATAAGTTTCATCTGCACTTTCATCATACATCTTGCGGAAGAATCGCACTACCTCAGGACCACCTATGCGCACAAGGCAGTTTACCGCTATATCGGCCTGGCCGACGTTCGAAGCGGTCACGTTTTTGACGGCTTCCGACAAAATAGGTATAGCCTTGTCCCCCGCTTCCAGGCAGACTTTAGGCATAGACTCTTTCGCAGACACCAACTCTTCCGTTGGATGGGGGTTAGCTGAAAAGAAGTCCTTTAGGATTGTTCCCTCGCTGCGCGACTGGGCATCGCAGTCAACGAAGCGAAAGAACATGATAACGAACACCAGCACCATCACAAGGTTCCTGTTCTTCATTTGTCCCCTTCTTCTATTTTCACCACTTGCGAGGTATCGTCCCACTCACTGCCCCAGGCACCCCGAAACCATAGGCGTGCTGCCAACCACATAGGCTTTGGGCTTTGGCAACGACCGTAAATAACTAAATAACTCATAGTACATAGCCCTTCTCACGAGCAATCCTCTCCCCCCGTTCAACTGCGTATCCTATCCCCGGCGGAGTCATGTTGAGAAATCGGGCGATCCGGGCCGCAGGAAATCGTCCGTGGAGATGAGCCCAGAAGCAGAAAAGACTTCGAGCTTCCACCACGGCAGACCTGCGGCTTCCACTGCCGAGACTCTCGAGGGTAATGCCATAGAGCTCGCGGACCCGTCCGGCGAGATAATCGAGGGTCGGACCTTCCGGGTCGGCCGTGATGCGGCGGGGTTCTCCGGTAAGCATCCTCTGAACAAAATCGCTGTCTCCCAGTATGCGTTCATCGCCTTTTACGCGTTGACCGGTCTTTTTCACCGCTGCCCACGAACCATAACTTCTTATCAGTCCGCCGCCTACCAGGTCAGGCCTCTTCCCTCTGAGAAGTCGGTTCTCCATCGAGGAAAGGTATGCCTCTCGTGCAGTCTTCAGGCCGAAATAACGGAGCACGTAGTCCGTATCCTGCCATGGATGAAGGACCTCGCCCATGAGGACGGCATGACCGGAGTAAGGGTAGGTTGAAAGCCCCGCAAGGTCCTTGATGATTCCTGCCCTTATGGGATTGAGATGAATATATAAGACCAGTTCGGTGAGATAGGCGTCTTCCTGACAGAGAATCGACTTGTATCGATTCTGAAAGAGTTGGCCATGGCGGTGATATTTTTTATTGAAGGTGACTGCATGACCCGTAAGAAGACGGGCCATGACTGTGTGGAGAGGAGTCTCGCCTGTTTTGAGCAAAAGGTGGGCGTGATTGCCGAGGAGCGCCCATGCGTAACAGGGAGTGTGGGTGTCGTCGAATATCTTCCCCATCCGCTCCGCAAAACGGTCTCTGTCACTATTATCACGGAAGATTAACCGTCGCTCGATGCCACGGACAATTATATGGTGGAGCACACCTTCGGCGTCCAGACGGGCATGGCGCGGCATAGGTGATGGTATCAGGTGGAGAGGGGCATGTCAAGGGTTATTTACTTATTTACGGTCGTCCCCCAATGTTCCGGTGGAGAGGGGGTAACAGTTTAGTCCTCTCGGAACTTTTTCCAGCAAAATATTATGTCTAATTTCCACAAAACCTTTGATTTCCTTGTTCCATGATGGTATTATAATAGGAGTACTACTACTCAGTCGGAGGGTTCAATGGAACAAATCGATCTTCTTAAAAGGCAGCGGGAGAGACTTAAGGAGGACATTGTCGCACAGCTGGATTTCTTCCTTATCGGGACGGTGGCCAAGTCCCCTTCCATGACGGGCCACTCCCTTACCACAAAAGTGAAGGGGAAGACCGTAACCGTGTATGTGAGAAAACAGATTGCCGAGAAGGCGAAGGAGATGACGAAGCGGTACAAGATGATGTGGCTTCTCATACAGAAGCTTTCTAAGATCAACTGGGAGATACTGAAACAGGAGAGCGAGTGAAGAGGGTCTATCCTCCATACGGCTACGATTGTCTTTATAAGGACAATTGCCCCCATCTTAACTTTCTCTCCACCCTATGGGTCTTTGGAGAATATGAGCGGGCCCATGAGGTGTACGAAGAGCATCTTCGGATTATCGATGTGTTCCGGGACAGGCTGGATGACACCATGAAGCGTATCCGTCTTTTAGAGAAGGAGAACGAGGAACTGAAGGCGAAGAATACCGCATTGCATCGAAGACAGTTCAAGGCGAACAAAAAACCGGAGCATGCGGTCTCTTTGGCAGGGAGGAAGCGCGGCGCTCCGGTCGGACACCCCGGGTGGTTCAGGCCCGAGCCTGCCCGCGTGGATGCGACGGTTCACGTGCCCGCTCCCGATCGATGCCCCCATTGCGGGTCAGGCCCTCTTGTCCCCGGGGAAGGGATCCGTGAGCATGTGCAGGAAGACATTGTCATAAGACCCCGCACGGTGGTGAGACGGTATGTGCATAAGGAAGCATACTGTAGCCGTTGCGGGCGTTCTGTGGTGAAGGCGGCTCCCGACGAACTTCCGAATGCTCCTATCGGACCGGTTACGAAATCCGTTGCCTTATACTTGCGGTACAGGATAGGTATGAGCTATCGAAAGGTAGAGGAAGTTATGAGGGAGATCTTCGGCCTTGCCTTTGTCCCTGCTTCGGCAGTGGGGTTTGACAGGGCTGCGGCGAAAAGGGGGACACCTCTTTATGAAGACCTCCGGGAGAAGATACGCGCCTCGGAAATAGTTCATGCCGATGAGACATCATGGAGGAACGACGGGACCGGTCATTACGCGTGGTATGCGGGAAACGCCGATCTTGCCCTCTTCCATATCGACCGGCACCGCTCGACAGACGTGGCTCAACATCTTCTCGGGGACAACTTCGACGGGGTGCTCATCACCGACCGCTATGCCGCGTATAACGGAGTTCATGCGAGAGAAAGGCAGACATGCCTTGCCCACCTTATCACCAGGGCCAGGGAGTTGACCCGGGAGCTCGTCCTCATGGAGACAAGAGATACAAAAGCGGAGGCGTTCTGTGATGCGGTCGGGAGGCTCTTCTCGGATGCCTGCGCCGCGGGCGGGGATCTTCTTAAGGGAAAGAGAGAGTGGGGAGATGCTCCCCGCATCGAGAAGCAATTGAGAGCAACCCTCGGGAAGATATGTGCAAAGCCCCTCAAGTATAAGCCGGCGGAAGGGCTCCGTACCTTCCTTACCGGCAAAGACCGGAAGTTTCTCTTCACGTTCCTTCGCTATCCGGGAGTACCACCTACCAACAACCAGGCAGAACAGTCGATCCGCTTCCTGGTGATCATGAGGAAGCTCATGTTCGGTACGCGGTCGGCAACGGGACTGAAGACCCACAGTATCCTGCCGAGTCTCATCATTACTTCCATGAGGCAAGGGAACGATCCACGGAAGTTCCTGGAGACGCTCCTGGTGTCGGATACCGTGACGGCAAAGGCGGCACTCTATCGCAATGGGGCGAGGGCTCCGTGAGGGGGACTAAACTGTTACACGTTTCCCTCCCTGGAATTATTGTTCGCAGCACGGCAACGCATCATGGAGCTTGTACCTTCGGGATAGATGATGAGAAGCGGGGAAGAGACTCTTTGTGGAACGAGACGGCGAAAGGAGGGGTGTGCCCAAATCTTACCCGTCACAGAGGCGTGTGCCATGTCTGGATAGACGAAACGGAACAAAAGTTCATATTTGATTCCGATTTAAAGGGTGGTGGGGAAAGACGGCTCGGATGGAGGGCAAAGCAGCGGTAAGGGCGAGAGGGGTGGTGGATTATGGTTCATCAAGCTGCTTGACTTTTGCGCATGGTCATAGGATCATATTAGGTAAAAAGTTTGTTTCAAGCGAAGATCGATTGCCATACTGTGAGGTGAGCCGGGTTCCACAATTCTTGGATATGAGAGAGGAATGACGCAAAATGAGAGCTTATTTGTCGCAAGTTCCTATGAGGAGAACGGAGATCATCCCTATTTCCAGATTACGAAGAAGAATAGTGCCCAGCCTTGTGGTAACGGTTGGTGGATTGGGTTTTTGATGGTTTAGGCATCGAGGGGGCTGGTTTGGTGGAAATCTGAATGGGAAAAATGGCAAAAGCGTTCGAACTTCGCAAAAGATGGAAAAGATTTAGGTGTCAGCCAGTCTTTCTGGAGATTTGCCCTGACTACGGTAGGGTCTGGACAGAAGAAAAGGCTAGACCATCGAACCGCTTAGCGTTTTTCCTGGCAAAGATGAATATTGGTCCGAGGGAGCGGCGTTTTTGTGTTGTAATTCTTTTAGTCTTTCTCGTTGGGCTCGCAATTTCAGCGAACGCCGAGGTTTTGATTCATGATGAGCATATAGCGGCTGCCAAGGCGGTGGAATTTGGACGGGCAGCATTTGTGGAACAAGATTTTCAAGATGCTTACCGACTTCTCAGCGATGAAACAAAAGCAAATTGGTCATTCTCACAGATGACTGAAATGATTAAGAAGATGCACCCATATGGATTTCCCTTGAAGATCATAGCTGTCGAATTTGAACCCATGCCTGGAGAACGATCCATGAATATCTTTCTTCGAGGTTCGAGGAAGAGCGAGGACTTTCATTACCGTTTGGTGATGCATGGAGATGCGGGTGCCGGTTACCACATATCAGGCTTCTTTCGTGGAACCGGCCCATATCCTCCGTCGCCGATGCGGATGCGTTTGAAAAATGGAGGCCAAAACTGCTCAATGGAGAAAATACTTTTCAAAGATTATTACTAATGTATTTCTGTTTTTGGCAAAACCCTCCCTTTCTTCTCTCAAAAGAACTTAACAATTCCAACAACTGTATATGCCAAACCTCCTATACAAGCCGCCAAAGCCATCAGTAAAGACAATATTTCATAGGTTTGTCTACTGAGCCCAAGCGATCTTTGTACCTCATAGAACTGGAATAGTTGCCAAGCCCTGCGCTTATAAGAGACTAGAGAGAACAGCCCTACAGCGAGAAACAATGTCCCCGCAAGGATGTCACTCAATCCGTCCGTCATGAGGCCTTCGCTGAGATCATAACGGTCAAAAGAACTTTCGAAAATCTACAATCGGATTCTTTTGGATGTAACACCTCTGCGCAGAATAACCAGGTGTTCCACCGCCAGTCTCGGTGAATGGCCCAGATTGGTCGCCCCTGCCCCATGAGGCTGCTGTCCCACCTTGCGAGCGTTGGTATTGCGTAAACCACTCGCCAGGAACAAAATCAGAACCACCGTAAGTAATCGACAGTCCTGCAATTGTGGGACCTCCAGATACTCCGTAACAATTGTAAGGATATATGCCGTTAGAATTGATTAGGTATCCTCCTCCCACAATAATGAGCGAGCCACTAATATCTACATAACCCGCGGGGGTGACCGTTCCGTAAGAGACATTCAGACTTGATGATATTTGTTCTTGTGCCTGTTGTGGCGAATTACTATTGTTAGTGGGCGACTGTTTCATGATTTTAGTCATCCCTATGCTCGCAAAATATCCCGCCGCAGCTCCCACTGCGCCATTAACGAACCCTTGCCCAAAGTTTCCTCCCGCGAGTGCCGTGATTCCACCGCCTACCAGTCCGCCGGCCGCTATAGAAACCCCAGCCTGCACAAACGCGTCTTTGATACCCATCGCGCCAACGCCCATCCCGGTTAACCCGCCAGCCGCTGCCCCTATTGCGCCGTAAAGCGCGCCTTGTCCCATATCACCGCCCGTAATGGAGGCGTTAATCACTCCGGCCATTGCACCACCAACCATGCCTCCGGCATAGACCAAAGACCCCGAAATAGCCCCGGTAAGCATCCCTTGTCCAATGTTTGTGCCATTGACCGCCGCAACCGTGCCCCCGGCTACGGCACCAATAATAGCCATTATGGCCATCCCTATAAGGAGCGACAACCCGAAGTCATTCCCACTGGGGTCCACATATGTTACCGGATTATTCACGCAATAGCTATACCTGTTGAACGCCTGGAGGTTCCCCGGTTCGGGCACTATGCTGTCGGGGGAGATGAATCTTCCCAATACGGGGTCATAGAGCCTTGCCTTGTAGTTGTAGAGACCCGATTCGTCATCATATTCCTGATCGGTGAAGGTGTAATTCACGAGCGGGAAGCTGTAGGTCTCGTGGACCCGGTATGTCCCGAAGGGGTCGTACTCGACCTTTTCTTTTCTTGCTCCGTTGTCATCGGTTACTATGGATGCGGAGTTCAGGTGGTTCCCGTGGATGGTCTGGTTCCCGTCCGACCGTAGGGACATGACGCGGGTAGAGCCCGCGAATATATGGAAGACAGGTATCGAGTTTCTCTCTTCATAAATTTCCCCGAAATAAAGGACCGTCCCTGAAGCCCCCATCTTTCTCACCCTTGAGCCGTTGCCGTCATAAGTATAGGTTGTTGTCCCAATGGTAAGGGGTCTATTGTCCGTTGTCCATGTGATGTCCAGGGTCGGGCCGCCGGAGACGGCCCTCTGGGTCATATTACCGTTCGCGTCATAACCGAGACCGATGTTCAAAACTCCTACCGTGTTACGCACGGCATGAGGCTTATCGGCATAATTATAGTGATAAGTCCCCACATCAGATTTGGTAAGGATATTCCCCAACGTGTCATAGGTAAAGCTCTGGGTGTACGCGCCCGTGCCGGTCCCCACCGCCGAGGTAAGCCTGTCAAGGCTGTCGTATTCGTAATCATGGACGATGTTATTCACCGTATCGGTAACGATGTGCGCATTGCCGTTTGCATCGAACTGATAGGCAAGGGCCTGATAGGTTTCCACGGGGGATCCGCCGTTCAGCCTGGTGGTGGTGAGAGACGAGAGTCTCCCCATTGCCGGGTCGTAATTATAGTCCGTCTCCACGGAATAGGGATACGCTTTGGGGGATGTCGCCTTCTTGTGTTTATTGAGGGCATTATAGTCGGAGTACATAACGAGGGTGCTCGATGCGGTAACATTGGTAATCGATGCGATGTTCCCCGCTGTCAAGGTCGCGTTTGTCCCGGGGTCAAAGGTGGTGTCGTAGGCGTAAGCGATTTGCTTCCTTTTGATGGGGTCGTCCGGAAAATAGGTAAGCGTCCTCATCCTCCCCGCCGTGTCGTACTCCCTGGCGATTACGGTGGAGACCGGATTCAACAGGGGGCCGATCGATTTCCGGCTCTTCGTGATCCTCTGCATGATGTCGAGTTCAAGGACCGTGTCCTTCTTGTATTCCTTGGCTCCCGAATTGTTCTCTGCGGACACATCGGTGAGCTTGCCCGTGGCGTATGAGCAAGATGGAACGCCGGTGACGCACGCGTCATAGGTGTAGGTAACGGTGTCGGTGGCGGTCGTCTTGGTATGCACGCGGTTAAGCTGGTCATAAAAAAAGTTGGTTTGTTGGTATTTGGCGTCTGTCTGAGACGTGAGGTTTCCCGATTTGTCGTAAATATAGGTCCAGTATCCCATATCGGGATCGTTCATGGACTTCTTTTTTGACATGCTGTCGTAGGTCATGGAAGTAGTGATGAAAAGAGAGGCGTTTTCCGGGTTCGGCCTTATCACGTGGGCCAGGTTCCCGAGGAGATCATAATCATAGGTGGTGAGCGTACCGATGGCATCGGTAACTCCTCTCAGCTTCTCGAACACGTCATAGCATGACCTGGTCGAGAGGCCTCTTTGGTTCGTCACTACTTTGCAACGCCCCTCGTAGGACGTGCTAATATGATTGTCGTCGGGCAGCTTCACGTCTACGACCCTGGAGAGGCCGTCATAGGTGTGCTCGGTCCAATAGTTCGGACGGCTCGTGTCGGAGAAGTAGGGGTTCCACTTCTTCCATACCCTTCCCACGTTGTCATAGTCCGTATCCAGCACGATGTTCCTGGGTGTGCCCGTGTCGTTGGAACCCGTGGTGGTGGCCCTGTAGGTGCGGCCCAGGCCGTCAAAGAGAGAATAGGTGTCGTGCTGGATCACGGACAACCCGGAGTGGATTTCTTCGGTCTTCTGCACGTACTGCGTGGCGGGATCACCGAAAAGCATGTAGTCATAGGTGGTAACGCCCCCGTCCGGCCGGGTCTCGGTTGAAATCCGCCCCAATGGATCGTACGCGTAGGAGAAGCCGTATGAGGTACCCTGAAGATAAGGTGGAATCATGGTGACGACCTTCCCGATGCCCGGGTCATACATGGTCGTGGTGACGTGGCCGACGCAGTTGGCGGTCGTAGAGACATAGGTGCTCGTGGCGCTGTCGTAGGTCATGGTGGTGGTGCAGCCGGGATAGAGATCATTCCCTGCCCCCGTGATTGTCCAGGGGTTGCCGTTGTCATAATAAGCATACGTGACCGTCGGGTCCCGGGTGATATTCGGGCTCCCGCAGTCATTGGCCGGGTTGTCGCTCTTGCACGCAGTTTCCGTGAGGAGATTACCCCTTGCATCATAGCTCATCCACTTTCTGCTCACCATGTGGTCTGAGATGTCCGTTACGATAATATCAGTAGGCTTGCCGAAGCTGTTATAATCGAAATGGGTGACTATGTCGTCCGTGGTCCCCATGCCGTGTTTGTGCTCCATGGATACCTTAAGGACACCCGGATGGTAGTCGTAGTCGACCTGCCATGTGTATTGACCGTCCTGCACATTGTCCGTGTTGGTGGCGGTGGAGGAACGCATGGCGGGGAAACAGACATCAACACGGTTGCACGTGGGTCCGTCGGAAGGGCTGTTGTCGTAAATCCCGAGCACCTCCCACGTGTTGGCAACTTCCCTGGTATGGCCCTCACGGGATGTCGTTATCTGAGAGTACATCTGGCCTTTTCGGATGGCGTCCTGATGGAAGTAGGACACGGTAGTGGCCTCCGTCACGGAGCCGTTCATCTGAGTTGTGGTGGCGCTCCCGAATCCATAGAAGTCCCTCTCAGGGGCATAGTACAGTCCCTGGGTATATGAGTAGCCGGTGGTGATAGGCGTGGTTGCCCTTCCGTCATACACGTCTTTCTGCGACACTGTCTGAAGCACAAAAGGGAGAAGGGTGTTGACGTATACCGTGGAAGGCGTATAAGTAAGGATGGTGCTGCCCCCTATGCCGTTATGGATGGCGTAGAGGAGATCGGGAAATCCGGTCTGCGGCGCCGGGTCGTTTTGGCGATCGGGGACCACGCGATTTTGGAGATATACGTCGAGCGTATTTCCACTCGTGGAACTATTCCAGGCCGCCATATCGGTCTTGCCGTCCCCGTCATAGTCGCCCGGCCAGACCCTGACACCCGTGTAACCATCATAATATGTTGTGATGTCCCAAGTCTCCGCCGTACTGAACCCGTTGCCTATCGATTTGAGGATATACAGATGATTCGCATCGTCATATATGGCGAGGTCCGTTTTGCCGTCGGCATTGAAGTCGGCAAACCATTGGATGAACCCGACGGTCCCGTTATAATGGAGGTCCCTGCTCAACGACCAGGCTTCGTAGGTCGGGACCTGATTGCTGCGAGCGAAAGAGCTCCCCGTTGATAAATGCACCGCCAGCGACGAATTACCGAGGGTGCTGAGATAGCCCGCAATATCGGTCTTGCCGTCGCCGTTGAAATCCCCTGTCCAGACATAGGGGCCGGACGCGCCGCTGTAGAGGGTGGCAGGCCAGGGGCTCCGGCTGAAACCGGTGAAATGTCCACCGGAGTCTGTCGTTGACAGATGCACGTTCAGATGGGTAAAACTTTGATTATTATCCCAGGCGGCAATATCGGTCTTGCCGTCGCCATTGAAGTCTCCGAGCCATACGAGGAGGTTATATGCGCCGCTTTTGTAGAGATCGCACGCCCATAGATTATTTGGGGTATTGGGAGAAGCGGGGGGACTCGCCAGGTATTCGCCTGCCCTTGCTCCGTCCTGGCCCACAAATCTGTGGTTGTCCGGGTCTGAAATATACACCTTGACCCAGTCTGCGTTATACCAACTCATAAGGTCGGCTATCCCGTCTCCGTTGAAATCTCCCACCCTCGTGTTGGCAATGCCTCCGCTCACATAGGCGCGTATGCCCCATGCGTTGGTATACGACTGGAATCCGTCGCCCGTGGAGGTATACACATAAATGTTGCCGCTGCCATCCATGGTGGCCACATCCGTCTTGCCGTCGCCGTTAAAGTCTCCGAGCCAAAGTCTGGGGTTTCCGTTTCCGTCCGTATATATCTGACCGACTTGCCACGTGCTCGCCGCAAAAGCGGCGCCCGTGGAAAGATAGACAGACAAATGCGTACCGTCCACCCAACTCATATGGTCCGTCCTGCCGTCGCCGTCAAAGTCTCCCGACCAGTTGAAATTCATCGCGGCCGGCCCGGTCTTGAGCGCGGGACTCGTAGGCCATGATACGGCGTTCGCAAAGTTGTTCTCCGCCGTCTGGTAGACAAAGGCGGTCGGAGGTAACTGGGTGATGGCGTCGCTTCCCTTCCGGGTAACGGAGGCGAGGACGGAATGGGCGGTGTAGCCGTTCCAATTTGGATGATAGGCGAGTTCATAGCTTTTTACCAGCCTGACGTCGTTTTCTCCGTATTTCGCATACGTTCGTATGGCGGAAAGCATCATTGTCGTCTGGACCGGATAGTTGGTGGCATACGAAGTCCCGTCGCCGAGATAAGGCATCGCTCCCATCTGCTCTGCGGTGAAGGTCACAAAGGAAACCTGGTTTGTCGTACCGCTGCAGGTTGACCCGTTCCACTGACCGGTATAGTCTATCTGCTTAAGGTAAATATTCCCGTCACCGGTACGAGGATAATAGCTTATTGCCATGCAGTTGCCGTTGGTGTCCACAACCGTGTCAAGGGCCCACTTGAAGATCTTGTTACCCCCGTCGAAGTCCTGACGGGAGTCGGTCGTGGTCCCATAGTAGTATCTGGTGCCGTCCAGGGCCGTTACTTCCCAGCCGCGTGTTGATATGTTGTGGTAGTATTTGGACCGTGCTCCTTCCACCCTGGTATTGTAAAAGACCTGACCATTTCCACCCGGACCATCAAGCTCTATCCGTACCAGTTCCACCGACGCGCCGTCTATGGTCGCCACGTAGCCGTTCATGTCGTAGACCACACCCCATTTTGTGGACTGCTGGATCGATCCCATGTCGAGACTCCAACCTACCCCTATCCAGCCGTTCTTCTGGTAGCTGTTGTACTTGAGGGCGAGATGGGGGGCCATGCCCTTTCTTCCGGGAGGCACTTCTATGGGGATGCTTGTAGAGGCTGCTCCGGTGAAGAGGGACATTTCCACGGTGGCGGGCGAGATACCCGTTGCGCCTGCGTCGCTTTCCCCGGACGCCTTCGAGGGGGTTCCTCCCGTCCCCTCGCCTGCCGCCGTTGCCTGGACGGAGCTGTCGATGACGGCGTTGGACATAGCGCTGCCGGACTGATCCTGGACCGCTTCGGGGTCGGGGTCGGGAGCCGATACTGCTGCATGGGCCTCCGACACGATAAGCCTCGCCATATAGGGAAAGACAAGCTCTATATGGGGCGTGGAGGTTATGGTAAAGGCAATGATGAGGAACCAGATGAAGGGCCGGAAGCGGAGAACCAGGGACGGCATGGGAATATTCCTCCTGTGTCGGAATGGGTGACGCTCTATGTGTAAGGGTGCTTCCCCCCCCGGAAAGCAGAAAGCGGGAGACAAAACGATGTGGACCTCCCTCGTTCCGTCGCCGTGCTTATATCGCGTATATTTCTACGATAAAAGATTCCGGGGGGGGGTGTCAAGCTCTTTTGTGAATAATTGTACTTATTCGGGTATGTATAGGGATAATAGGGGTTTTTTAAGGCCAAAGGGAATTTAGTTTCGTGAGAAGTCCCCTCCTGTGCGATAGGTGTATTGCGGGGCGGGGCTGACGCATTTATCCCGCGAGGTCCACGGAGCATCCATAGAGACTTCCCAGAATGAGGCAGCACAGCAACATCTTTTTGATGGCAGGCGCACCGGTCTTTATCCGGCGCGGGGTCCTCGGACCAGGGCTTTTAAGAGGGATATGGACATGGAGACCTGTCTCAGGGCCTCCTTTTGGGTGATGACCCTTTTTCCTGCGTGGCACCTGTTGGCGAGGGCGAGGGACTCGTTCGCGATTCTGGAGATTTCCTTCCTGAGATCGTGTTCCGACGTGATTTTGAGGGGGAGCGCCATGGCGGCAAGGGAGGCGCGTGAATTTTCATCCAAAGGCAGGGAGGAGTCGAGGGCCTTGTCGAAGTCCATGTGCGCGTTCTTTGCCCACCGGCCTGCTTCCCTGTAGACCAATCCGTCCGCGGCGGGCAGGTTCCCGTATGGAAAATTGTGGAGAGGCTGGGAGAGGTCGCCCACGTAATGGGCCAGGCTCAAAAGGTAGTACTCCCGCTCCCATCCCGCGGAGTTCTTCATGTGCCGGTAGAGATCGACTATCTTCCAGTAGAGCACGCCCGCGGGGTCGGGCACACGGATGACGATGGTCCCCGATTCCGGAGCGCCTGCTTTGACGTAGGGGCCTTCCGTAATCCCGTACCGGTCGATGTAGCCGGGCGTCACTACCGCGTGGGGCGCGGCGTTGTGCCAGTGATAAGGCCCGAGCAAGGTGTCGTTCTCTTTCTTGCTGAGATCGGGGAAGCACGCTGCCTGGGGGTCGGCCAAACCCGCTTCCCGGGCGATAAAGGCGTGGGTCTTACACGACCAGCCCAGAACGCCCGTAGACAGGACGGGGAGGGCAAGCATGACGGTGAGGACGGCACAGAGGCAACGCGGGACAATCCGCTTCATCTTCAGTCGATAGCCCGTCCCAGGGTCCGACGGCTTGCAGAGCGGTATCCTTACCGCCCGAAGATGCCCGGTCAAGACCTTCTTCTTGGCGCGGGCGCCGCCGACTTCTTCCTGTATGGTTCCGAATGGGCCTTATGCTTGAGCCAGTTATCGAGGTACGGGCCCGCCAGGTCCTTTGACCTTATGAGGAGGATATTCTCCATGTCCTTTCCGTCGGCGGTCCTCCGGAAGTTGAAGGAGCCGGTGATGACGGTGGTCTTGTCGATAATGAGCACGTTGTCACGGGCAAAGGCATGGGAGCCGTCAACATAGGCCGGTACCTTCCAGTTCGTGAGGAAGAGGGCGGAGACGTATTTTTCGGACCGCTGGGACCTGTCGAGGATCACCTCTACGCTTACCGCCCTCTTCGCAGCGCCCTGAAGAGCCCGGGCGATCTGAGGGGACGAGAAGGAAGAGGCTTGAACGAGGACCTCCATGGCGGCGTTGTCTATCTCCTGGACGATGGTTTTCACACACTCCGGGGCGGGAGAGAAATAGACCTTTGCAGGGGCGTTGTTGAGGGTGAGATCCGTCGCGCCCGCGTTCCATGGGTATGCGACCGCCGCAAGGACAATGGAAACGAGGACTGCCGTAAAACCTTTATTAGCCATGGAACCCTCCGATTTGTGATGGGGACCCGCCGGACGGCTTTCTCTGCCCTATTCCCGCGTGGTGCTCGCTATTTTATCACAGGCGCAATCAAATGTCCCGTCTCCCTCGCCGGTATGGGATGCCGGGCTTATTCGCCCGACCGTCTTCCGTCCCCGGGAATTTCATCGGCCCTGAATTTTTTTCTTGACTTATTAAAATACATATTTAAAATATACAATTGAATTAGACGTTTTAAGTGGTGAAAAACGGTTGTCCGGGGGTATGATGAAAACGGCGAGAAAAGATGCGGAACAGACCCGTCAGAGCCTGCTTTCCGCAGGGCGCGAGATCTTTGCGGAGAAGAGCTACAGGGACGCGACCATTGCCGAGATATGCGAACGGGCATCGGCGAACGTGGCGGCTGTGAACTACCATTTCGGGGACAAAGCGACCCTTTACAGCGAATCGTGGCGTTATGCCCTCCGTAAGTCTCTGGAGACCTTCCCCATCCATGGAGGGGTGAGTGACGATGCGCCGCCGGAAGAGCGTTTGCGGGGCCAGATATCGGCCCTTATGCGCAGGATTTCCTACAAGGAAAACAAGGAGTTCTTTATTGTGCTCAGGGAACTTGCCAATCCCACGGGGATCCTCGATCAGGCCATAAAGGACGACGTGTGCGAGGTGCATGACAAGATGCAGGCCGTGGTCCGCGAACTGCTGGGCAGCAGGGCTTCCGAAATGCAGGTCAGGTTCTACGGGATAAGCATCATAACCCAGTGTGTGAATATAATGGTGGCGGAGGCGTGGAAGGAAGAGGAGAAACAGAACAAATTCGGTCTCCCCAAAATAGGTGATGTCGAAGCGTACATCGACCACGTGGTCCGGATGGCCCTCGTGAGCATGGCGGCAACGCGGAACATGAACGGGATGGGCGGCGTGGAGATTATGGACAGGGCATAATAAAGGTCCGGATGGGTACGGCAGGGGAAAAGCCATGGAGAGCGTGGTGTGCGGCATCCCCGGTAAGAGGCGGATGCCCCGGCAACGCTGCCCGTATCGCGGAGTGATAGCACAGAAGAAGAGCGGAAGGAAGGAAAACTTCATATTCCCCGAAAACTTTTGAGGGTAGGCAGTCGAAATCAACCCAGGGAGAGGTGTTGTATGCAGGAAATCGGCAAAGTCAAATCTATCATCATTGCGGGACTTCTCATCGCGGTTCTTATACCGGCCGGATGCGGAAAGAAGTCGGCAGGCGGCCCGCCGCCCCAGAATGCCGAGGTGTCCGTGGTGGTCATGAAAACGGAACCCGTAACGATCGCCACTGAATTGCCCGGCCGTACATCGCCCTATCTCGTTGCCGAGGTCCGGCCCCAGGTAAACGGCATCATCCAGAAGCGCCTGTTTACCGAAGGGGACGACGTGAAGGCGGGCGACCTCCTCTACCAGATAGACCCTGCTCCTTACCAGGCAGCCTACGATAACGCAAAGGCGGCCCTTACCAGGGTAGAGGCCAACCTGCCCCCGGTCCGGCTTAAGGCCGAGCGCTACAAGGAACTGGTTGCCATGAACGCGGTGAGCCGGCAGGAGTTCGATGAAGCATCGGCGGCCCTCAAACAGGCGGAGGCTGAAGTGGGGGTGTACAAGGCCGCGGTGGAGACGGCGCGTATCAACCTCGCATATACACGGATCACGGCGCCCATATCGGGCCGTATCAGCAAATCCCATGTGACCGTGGGCGCTCTCGCCACCGCGCATCAGGTGATCCCCCTCACTACCATCCAGCAACTCGACCCGATCTACGTGGACGCGACCCAGTCGAGCGCCAACCAACTCCAGCTCAAGCGCCATCTTGCGGAGGGCCGGATGAAGGGTGCCGGAGCGTCCCAGACGTCGGTGAAACTGCTCCTGGAAGACGGCACGCCTTACCCGCAGGAAGGGAGCCTCAAGTTCTCCGATGTCACCGTCGATCCCAGCACGGGGTCGTTCATTCTCCGCATACTGTTCCCCAACCCGAAACATACCCTTCTTCCGGGCATGTACGTGCGTCCCGTGATCAAGGAAGGAATAATCGACCGCGCAATCCTTGTTCCCCAGCAGGGGGTCTCCCGCGACCCGAAAGGTAATCCCCTCGTATGGATGGTAAACGGTGAAAGCAAGGTTGAACAGCGGATGATCACCGTGGATCGCGCCATGGGAGATAAGTGGCTCGTTACCGATGGGCTCGCCTCCGGCGACAGGGTAATCGTTGAAGGTGTCCAGAAAGTGCGGCCCGGCGCCTCGGTAAAGGCGGTCCCTTTCAACGCCGCACCGAAAGCGAAATAGGCGGAGGAGACCGATGCTATCAAACTTTTTTCTCGATCGTCCTGTTTTTGCCTGGGTCATCGCCCTCATCCTGATGCTCACGGGCGGCCTCGCCATATACAACCTGCCCATCTCCCAGTATCCTCCTATCGCGCCCCCGTCCATCTACATCCAGGCTTTCTATCCCGGGGCCTCGGCGGAGACGGTGGAGAACAGCGTGACCCAGATCATCGAACAGAAGATGACGGGTCTCGACAAGATGCTCTACCTGTCCTCCACCAGTGATTCGGCCGGCTCCGCCCGTACGGAACTGACCTTTGCGCCGGGGACCGATGCCGACCTCGCTTGGTCCAAGGTCCAGAACAAGCTCCAACTCGCCATGGCGAGCCTTCCCGAGGTGGTGCAGCGCCAGGGTGTCACGGTAGGGAAGGCCACGAGGAACTACCTGATGATCGTGGGTCTGATCTCGGAAGACGGGAGCATGGACGGCAACGATCTCAGGGACTACGCCCAATCCAGTCTCGAAAAGGTGCTCGCAAGGGTGCCGGGCGTGGGTGAGGTGGAGAACTTCGGGTCCCAGTACGCCATGCGCGTCTGGCTCAATCCCGACAAGCTGACCGACTATAAGCTTACCGTCGAAGACGTGGTGGCGGCCCTCAAAACCTACAACGTGGAAGTCTCTGCGGGCCAGTTCGGCGGCACCCCGGCGGTGGGGGGGCAGCGGCTGAATAACTCCATCATCGTCCAGAGCCTGCTCAAGACTCCCGCGGAGTTTGCCGCCATCCCCGTCCGTGTCAACCCCGACGGCTCGATCGTGAAGGTCGGTGATGTGGGACGGGCCGAGCTTGGGACCGAGACGTACGATATCGACAGTGCATATAACGGCAAACCTTCTTCCGCCATGGCGATCAGGCAGATGGCGGGCGCGAACGCCCTGGATACGGCCAACGCAGTGAAGACAAAACTGGCCGAAATGAGCAAGTATTTCCCCCCGGGGATGAAGGTCGTCTACCCCTATGACACCACTCCCTTTGTCAAAGTGGCTATTACCGAGGTCATCAAGACCTTGCTGGAAGCGATTTTGCTGGTTTTCCTCATCATGTGGCTCTTTATGGGGAACATCAGGGCCACCCTGATCCCCACCATCGCCGTGCCCGTAGTACTCCTCGGGACCTTTGCGGTGCTGGGATTCTTCGGCTTCTCCATCAACATGCTCACCATGTTTGCCATGGTGCTCGCCATAGGGCTCCTCGTGGACGACGCCATCGTGGTGGTGGAAAACGTGGAGCGGATCATGAGCGAGGAGGGGCTTTCACCTAAGGATGCGACCCGGAAGTCCATGGGCCAGATCACGAGCGCCCTTATCGGCATCGGGCTCGTGCTCTCGGCGGTTTTCGGTCCCATGGCGTTCTTCGGAGGCTCAACAGGCGTCATCTATCGCCAGTTCTCCGTGACCATCATCGCCTCCATGCTTCTGTCCGTGCTGGTGGCGTTGATCCTTACTCCGGTGCTCTGCGCGTCCCTCCTGAAGCCCGTTCCCGCGGGTCATGAACCTGCGGAAAATGCCATCTCTTTCCTGCGTCCCTTTTTCAGATGGTTCGACCGCTCCTTCTTCCGGATCAGGGACAAGTATGTAAAGACAGTGGAACGCTCCTTTTCGAGGAAGCTGCGCTACTTCGTCATCTATATCCTCATCGTGGTGACCGTGGGTATCCTCTTTACCCGTCTGCCCAAGGCCTACGTACCCGACGAAGACCAGGGAATACTCCTTTCCCAGGTAATGCTGCCCACGGGGGCCACCCTGGAGCAGACCCAGAAGGTCGTGGCCGACGTGGAGCGTCATTTTCTGGAAAATGAAAAGAAGACGGTGGAATCGGTCATGGCCATCTCCGGTATCGGCTTCTCCGGGAGGGCCCAGAACAATGGCATCCTCTTTATCAAACTGAAAGACTGGCACCTTCGGGGCCGGAAGGACCTGAGGGTGAAGGCGATTTCGGAGCGGGCCATGAAGGCCTTTTCCCAGATGCGCAGCAGCCTTACCTTTGCTTTCCCGCCGCCTTCCGTGATCGAACTGGGCATGGGTATCGGTTTCGACTTCCAACTGGTCGACCGGGGCGGGGTAGGTCACGAAAAACTGATGGCTGCCCGGAACCAACTCCTCGGCATGATTTCCAAAGACAAGCGTGTCGCAAAGGTCCGGCCCAATGGCATGGAAGATGTGCCCCAGTACCGGATCGACGTGGACTGGGGGAAGGCGGGCGCTCTCGGGGTGCCTATCTCCTCCATTCATAATACCATCTCCGAGGCCTTCGGCAGTGTTTATGTGAATAACTTTGTCCAGAACGGCCGGGTGAAAAGGGTCTACGCCCAGGGCGACGCCCCTTACCGGATGCTGCCCAAGGACCTGGAAAAACTCTATGTCCGTAACAACGCGGGGAAGATGGTCCCCTTTTCCGCCCTTGCCTCCAGCCGCTGGACCACAGGCTCTCCGAGGCTCGAGCGTTTCAACGGTTTTCCTTCAATGAACATATGGGGAGAGCCTGCGCCGGGGAGAAGTTCCGGCGAAGCGATGCAGGCCATGGAAGAGATGGTGGGGAAATTGCCCCAGGGGATCGGCTTTGAATGGACGGGCCTTTCCTACCAGGAGCGTATGGCGAGTTCCCAGGCGCCCCTCCTCTATGCCTTTTCCATACTTGTAATCTTCCTCTGCGTGGCGGCCCTCTACGAGAGCTGGCCCATACCGCTGGCCAACATGCTCATGCTGCCCCTGGGCATATTCGGTGCGGCCTTCGCGACCTGGGCGCGGGGCATGCACAACGACGTCTATTTCCAGATCGGGTTCCTCACTACCCTCGGTCTCACCACAAAGAACGCCATCCTTATCATCCAGTTTGCAAGGGAGAGGATGGCCCGGGGAGAAGGGCTGATGGAAGCGACCCTCGGGGCCGCGCGGGTCCGGCTGCGGCCCGTTATCATGACGTCTCTCGCGTTCTTCTTCGGTGTTCTGCCTCTGGCTATGGCATCCGGCGCGGGGGCCGGCGCAATGAACGCCATCGGTACCGCTGTTACGGGCGGAATGCTCTCCGCCACATTTATCGACCTTTTCTACATTCCCCTGCTCTTTGTCCTCGTATCCCGCACGTTCACGCGGAAAGGGCCGAACGGGACGCTACCAAAAGGTTCCCCGCCTTCTTCAGTCGCCGGCCCTGATGCGCAGACTGCGGGCGCCCCCATGGGGACGGGGCCCGGGGTGGATCGCATTGCGCCTTCGGAGGTACACCCGTGATGAAACGAAAAGCACTGCCCATCATCCTTATTGTTGCCTGCCTTGCCGGGTGTGTGAGCCTTGCCCCTGAGTACAAACGTCCGGCGCCGCCTGTCCCCGCAAACTGGCCGACGGGCGCTGCCTACAAGGGGCCTGCCGGCGGTGAAACCGGTCCGGCTGCCGTCGACATGGAATGGCGGAAGTTCTGCATTGATGAAAAGTTACGGAAGGTCATCGGCCTCGCCCTCGACAACAACCGTGATTTGCGGATGGCGGCCCTGAATATCGAAAGGGCCCAGGGCGTATACCAGATACAAAGGGCCGTTCTTTTCCCCCAGGTCAGCGCGTCGGCCGTCGGCAACGAACAACGCCTGCCCGCCGACCTATCGGCTCCGGGACTGTCGGCGACCGGAGTGCCCTTATCACCAAGCCCCACGGTGTCCCGCCAATACAGTGTCGGCCTGGGCGTCAACTCATATGAACTTGACCTTTTCGGCCGCGTGAGGAGCCTCAAGGACCAGGCCCTGGAACAGTTTTTCGCCACTGAAGAGGCCCGCCGGAGCGTGCAGATATCCCTTGTGGCCTCCGTGGCAAACGCATACCTGAGTCGCGCCGCCGACTATGAAAGCCTGAAAGTCAGCCGCGATACCCTCGAAAGCCAGGAGGCCTCGTACAAGATCATCGAGCGCAGGTTCTCCGTAGGCACTTCCTCACAGCTCGACCTTCGCCAGGCTCAAACCCGTGTGGACGCGGCCCGGGTGGACATAGCCCTCTTTACCGCCCTGGTGGCCCAGGACGAGAACACCCTGACGTTTCTTGTCGGTTCGCCGGTTCCCGCTGAACTGCTGTCGGACGAGATGGGAGCGGACGCGGTCTTTGCGGACATAGCAGCCGGTGTCTCATCCGAGGTGCTCCTTCGCCGTCCCGACATCCTGCGGGCCGAGCATCAGCTCAAGGCTGCCAACGCGAACATAGGCGCGGCGAGAGCGGCCTTCTTCCCCACCATCCTTTTGACTACCAACGTGGGTACCATGAGCAGCCAGATGACGGGACTTTTCAGATACGGGCAGGACACGTGGGGTTTCGCCCCCCAGATAACGCTGCCTATCTTCGATGCCGGTTCACGATGGGCAAGTCTCAAGGTGGCAAAGGCTGATCAGGCCATATTCCTTGCCCAGTATGAGAAGGCCATTCAAACGGCTTTCCGGGAAGTGGCCGATGCCCTTGCCGTGCGTGGAACCGTAGGGGACCAACTGACGGCGCAGGAGTCCATGGTCTATGCCTCCTCCGAGGCCTATCGCCTCTCCGACGCCCGCTATACAAAGGGAATCGACAATTACCTGGGTGTTCTGGACTCGCAGCGGTCCCTCTACGCGGCCCGTCTCAGGCTCATAAACATCCGGTTCTCCCGGTTCGCGAACATGGTGAACCTGTACAAAGCGTTGGGCGGAGGCACGGGAGAGTAAACGGGCGAAAAGGTCATGGCCAAGAAAGGCGTTGAGCCGGCCTCCGGACATTTGGCGTAAGTTGACTTTACACATTCTCGTACCGGAAGATATGTATGATTACAGATAGGTGGTATATACAGCGCAGACTCACGGCTGTCTGACAGGACATCTTAAACAGCCTGAAATAACCGTGCACGCCGGGCCCCGCCGATCCGGGCCCTTATGGCCCGATTGGGCGCGTTAATTGCTTGCAAATCCAAGGGCGTGCTATTAGAATAGAACTTATGGACGAACTACTGGAATTTGCGGTCAACTGCGCTTTCGAATCGGGACGGATTCAGCGGGAATATTACGGAAAGGGGTTCGATATACGCCACAAAGGGGAGAAGAACCTCGTCACCGACGTGGACGTGGCGTGTCAGAACCGGATTATCGAGCTTATTAAAGGGAGCTTCCCCGACGATGAGGTGATTGCGGAGGAGAAGACAAACTATTACGGCGGGAAGAAGAACCGGTGGATCGTGGATCCCCTTGACGGCACGACGAACTATGCCCACGCGTACCCTTTCTTCTGCACCTCCATCGCCTACGAGGAGCGGGGCGAGGTCACTCTGGGCGTGGTATACAACCCCATCTTTCGCGAGCTGTTCTTTGCGAGAAAGGGTAAAGGCGCGTTCCTGAACGGCGACCCCATAAGGGTCTCCGGGGTGACGGACCTCAAGCAGGCCTTGCTCGCTACGGGCTTTCCCTACGACCTTGCCACGAACCCCCGTAACAATATCGACCAGTTCGTGCGCTTCCTCTACGAGTCTCAGGCAGTGAGAAGGGACGGCTCGGCGGCCCTCAATCTGAGCTACCTCGCGTGCGGGAGGTTTGACGGTTTCTGGGAGCTGAAGCTCAACCCGTGGGACGTGGCGGCAGGGGCCCTCATGGTCCGTGAAGCGGGCGGTCTTATCACGGACTTCAAGGGCGGGGAATACAGCATCTATTCCGACGAGATACTTGCTTCCAACGGACATGTCCATCAAAAAATGCGGGACGTACTGGGAGGTTGATTGTGAAGGAATATGCCCTCGACGACATCAGGCACATCGTGAGGCCGCAACTGGGGAACGACATTCCCCTGGTCCTCTACAGGTCGCTCAGGATCATCGGCATGAGGCAGATCCTGGGAGACGCTTCCGGCGCAACTCTCTACATGATCGGCAAGCAGATCGGGACCATGTTCGAAGCCCATGACGCGGACGAGTTCACGCAACGCATCATCGATCTGAAGGTGGGTATTCCCGAACTTACGACCATAGATGAGGACCACGTGACGGTCAAGCTTTACGAGTGTATTACCTGTGCAGGCTTTACCTATACGGGAGAGATGTTCTGCGACATGGAAAGCGGCATCATCGCGGGCCTTCTCGAACACGTGTACGGGAAAAAAGCGAGGTCCACCCAGACCAAGAGCTGGTCCATGGGCTACAATTTCTGTGAGTTCGAGGTGCTCCTTTACTGATGCCTGAGGATACGGGGTCATTGCAAAGGCGGGAGAAGGAACTTGAAATGGAACTCGAGGAGACGAAAAGTCTCTCCCAGGCAAGGAGCAAGCTTCTTGAAGCCAACATAGGCGAACTCAACGAAGTCTACATCATCCTGAACGAGAAGATCAAAGACCTGAGGCGCAAGGATGCGCGGATCAAGGGCTTTGAAGAAGAACTGACGAGGGCGAACAAGCTCTCGGCACTCGGAGAGATGGCATCCTCCATCGCCCATGAGATAAAAAACCCCCTTATCTCCATTCAGGGCTTTGCGAAGAGGATCGAACGCACGGACGACCCTGCCAATATCGAACGCTATGCGAAACTGATAGACGGGGAGGCGGAACGTCTTTCGAAGGTCCTCGCGAAGCTTCTCGATTTTTCGAGGATGGACGAGCCGAAGAAGGAGCCGGTGCGCCCCGACGAGATCGTGGACGATACGGTCCTTTTCATGGAACACCATCTCACGCGGTTCAAACAGGTGACCCTGGCTCTTGAGAAAGAAGAAGGGCTGCCCATGATCACCGTGGAAAAGATACATATCCAGCAGGCCCTCATCAACATTATCCTCAACGCGGCCCAGGCCATGCCTGACGGGGGAACCATCACCATACGCACAGGACACATTGACGGATACGTCGCCCTTGCCGTGTCCGACGAAGGCCCCGGCATAAGTGAAGAGTACCGGGAGAAGATCTTCGAGCCCTTCTTTACCACCAAGGCGAAAGGCGAGGGAACAGGCCTCGGTCTCTCCTTGAGCAAGAGGCTGGTGGAAGCGAACGGTGGAAAGCTGGAAGTGGCAAACAACCCCGTAAAAGGCTGCACCTTCACCATCTACCTGCCGATAGACGCCTGAGAAGCAAAGGCTGTCTTCTTCCGGCCAAAGGCTGTCTTCTTCCGCATCTCTTCGTTGCCTGCGGCGTCAGTCGTCCTCGACGTACTTGAAGTACGCCTGCGGGGACTGACGCCTTGTCGCCTCGACCTGCGAAAGAATACAGCCTTTGGCGGCCATTTCTTGAACATTATTCACTGAACAGGAACGTCAATACTCCCCCACGAGTCTGTTCAAGCCCCGCCTGTCCCGGCATAAGAGACGATAACAAATGGGGCAGGAGCTGCCAACTGAACTATTGATTCCTGAGAAGTAACCCATTTTGCGGATATTGCCGGAAAACTCCGCCTGTAACGTGCCGTAAATACTAGGCAAAGTATTTGCTTCAGCACTCATTATCTTGGAAATGGCACTTACTTCTCCGGAATCACTATTGAAGGATGTCCCCACGCCTTCTGCATGACATGGCGAATAGCTCCGGGGGCATCTATACGGCTTTTCCTCGGCATGGGCATAGAGTGGCACAGAATATCGGTAAGGTCAACATTGCCAGAGCCCCCCTATTACCCTAAGATCCGGAATACCAGCGCATGATGGCCACTCTTCTTGTTCTCCTTGCGTTAATCGGAAGACGCTGCGTTTACACCGGCGACCATCCCATTTGAGAAAAGATGGCCAAAAAAGTATCTCGACAATCTCAGTCGCCACGACGTGGCGGTGATCCCTGCGAGAAATATTCCTATGTTGCCATAGAGGCTGTGACCGCCTTGTAGGCTTCATAATACTTGAGCGCGGCAGCGCTCCAAGTGAAGGTCTCGGCCTTCTTGAACCCGTTAATGACCAGTTCATAATACTCATCGGGACGTTCTTGATAGAGGCGGACTGCCTCTCGCATAGACTGGTGCAGAGCCCCTACCATGGTGGAAGCCCATTGATTTCGCTTTCTTGTCTGGGCAAAATAGCTTGACCCGACAAATTCTCTGATATTGTTCAAAGTATAGTCTGAACCATCTTCCCTGTACGATATACCGCACCTGTCATCAATCTGGTCTACCAGCCCGCCCGTTGCCCTCGCTATGTTGACTGTGCCATTAGCCATGTACTCGACGGCAGCGCCGAATGGCTCATAGATTGAGGGCATAACGCCGAATGTACTCCCTAACTGCAGTTCCATGAACCCCTCTTTCATCCTGGTTGGAAAGACCGTGAGATTCCCTTTGCGCTTACAGGCGACTTCATAGAAGAAGTCCAAATCCGACATTCTGACGGGCATGGGAGTCATAACCACCTTGATTTCATCAGCCTCAAATTCCTCTATAGCTTGGAGCAGGATATCATAACCTTTTTGGTTGGGATCCAAGCGGCCGCTCATAACGAAAATGGGGATATTGTCCGGCAAATCCGTTATGGGACCATCCCTGTAAGAGAGTTCACCAAAACGCTCCCTTGGTCTATATTGGCCTAGAATCTCCAGTAAAGCCCTTCTGTTTCTCAGCTTGACTTCCCTCACCTCGGAAATCGTGTGTTCGTGTCTCTTGGGAAATTCAGGAGAGAAATCGACAAACATCCCATTGTTAACACCGAAGACGCCACCATGGTTGAATATGTCTTGGAGATGGGGCGCAAAATGCTTCGTCTGCAATATGTCGGAGACGAACTCCCGTGCGAAGTTCTCGCTCACCGTCGTGATGGGGCCATCGACCAAGCCAAGCCCGATCTGATAGGCGGTCAGCCCTTTGCCCATATCAAAATTTCTGCGTCTCCACCCGTCAAAGACTCCTTCCGAAAGTTCTTTTTCTGAAAAGAAGGAATCGTAAGGGTTGTGCATCGTTTGAACGGTCGCGCAGGATCTCAACGTACCTTCGAGAACCGCCTCTTTCGATGTGAGCGCTATGAGTGCTGTTTGCCATTCCTGAAGATGAAATACAATGTTTGCCGTAATACCTAGGGCTTTCATTGCGAAGGGTACGGCACAGCAGAAGAAGAGACTGTTTTCTCTCAGCAGAGTCTCGTTCCTCTCTTGGTTGCCTTCATCGTAAATGTAAGGATCTTTTGACGCACCAAAAAAGCCGTCTCCCCCTATGTAGTATTCAACTAATTTGCCTGCTCCGGGTTTATCATAGATGAGGGTATATTCATAAAGTGTAGCCCTTACCGAGCGACCTGCGTAAGGCACATCAAAAGAGATGTTTGACGGCTTCAACTCGGACATTTTCACCAGCTTTGGGTATAGCGGAGTAAGCAGACATACAAAAGGGATTTTGTTCACCTCCTTAAGGTATGGAAGGACATTTGCAGCCACCGCAGCCAGCCCGCCGCTTTTCGCAAATCGGTTCTCGAAAGAACAATAAACGACGTTTGCGATCTCCATCTCGCCGAGACTTTTCTCGAGCGCCTCAATTTCGTCCGGTGCAAAAAAGGTGCTCACCAGCCGCCAGTCTCTTCGCCACTCTGATGTATCCATCACTTCCCCCCTTTTCGAATGGATATTGTTTTCTTCGCGAACATTTTTTTGATATCATCGTCAACAACAAGCACCCACTTGGTTCTTTCGCTCTCAATGAAAGGGTCAATATGGGAATAGTGTGCGGAGCGTAAGGCAGTATACAGGAAGTAACAGGTCGAAGCCGCCAGAACTGCTGCACCCAATAGATTCGGAGTATCCAGCAACCCGAAAAAGCGAAACACATCATGTGTTACCAATGTGAGCCGGTCCCCGATCTTCTTCAAATTCAGCCCTACCAGAAAGGCCCATGCCATGACAACCAGACAGATATGGAGTGACCACAAGGCTGGATAGGATCCTTTATTTATGTGTGAGTTCGGAATAGCCATCGGGTCGTTGCCATTATTGATCCGACTCGCTGCCTCTTCCCCTTCGTGCTGCTCCCATATCCGGTATTCCCTCAATGCGTTTTCCCATCCGATCCATTTATCCTTGTAGGATCCTTCATGAAATATCTGAAGGTATGCTATAATGCGGGCGTCACTTTCCAGTCGATGCACGGTAAATTTTAGATTATAAGAGAAGAGAAAGATCAAAACCGCTACAAGTATACTCGTGCTTAAGAAATTACCTTGGTCAAATACCTTTGCGGATGCCGCGACAATCGCAAGTATCACGACTGTTCTCTCGAATACATAACTTCGATTCCTTCTGTGCTCTTCCAAAAGAGCCTTATACTCTTCCAGTTGAACGCGGGACTGATCAGGCATAGTTAATTGCTTCCCAGACTGTAATAGGGGGTTCACGTGTCATTCCTATATATCCATTATCGACCAATTCTGCTCATTATTTCAACCTAAAACTACGTCTATGCATAATCCGCAGTCGCCACGTTGGTAATGGGTGCTGATAAGGACGCGTTATGTAAACTGGAGGGGGAGAGTGAGGAAAGAGGGGGGGTAATAGGGGAGGCTCGTCCGGCTTTTGCCGGTCGAGGGGGCGACGTGAGCCCTTAGGTCCAAGTGCCACCCAGCACGCACGGCGTGCGAGAGGGGGAGGCTCGTCCGGCTTTTGCCGGTCGAGGGGGCGACGTGAGCCCCTTTAATAAGCTGCAATGCCCCTTTAACTGAAATTGAGTTTCATGCCGTCGTAGGCCGCTACTACCTCGATCCCTGTTCGTTTTTTCAGTTGTTCCGCAAGGAGGTAGGGCTTTCCTTTTATCATGGTCAGGCCGAAGTGGGTCATGACAGCCACCTTTGGTCTCACTTTCTCGATAATGACGGCGAAGTCATCGACCGAGAGGTGGTCTATGGGCCGGTCCTTCTCGATGGGCCGGACCCGGAGTACATTCACGATAAGGTAATCCGCGCGATAATGGTCGGGGAGCGCGTCAAAGAACCTCGTGTCGGAGATGAGGCCGACCGTGGTCCCGTTCAGGTGGAACAGGAGCCCGTATGTCTCCACCCCGTGTAAGTGCCTCACCGGGGTGGTAAAGGTGACATCCTTGATGGTATAGCTCTTCCCTTCCTTGAGCAACTCGATTCTTTCGAGGAAGGCCCGGGTGTGGCGGAGCACGACAGGATCGTCGGTCACCGCGTCTTCAGGGCAAAAAAGGACCCCTCTCTTCTTGAAGCCCCCTTCCGTCATGGCCTCGATCACGATGTTCGTGTCGTTGGAATGGTCCAGGTGTTTATGGGTAAGGATGATGCCGTCCAGGCGGGCGGGATCGAAATGTTCTTTTGAGCCGTGGATTCTCACGACAGCCCCCGGACCGGGGTCTATGCAGAGGTTCGTATTCCGGTGCTTGAGCCAGAGTCCCCCTGTTGCCCTTACCTGACTCGCTGCCACGAACCTCGCGCCGCCGCTTCCGAAGAATTTGATAAAACCTTCCATTCATACCCTCCTTATGGTATTCCTATTGTAGGAACAACGGTAAGGAATGTCAATTTGGAAGTGATAGAGTTTTCAATCAGAGAGACGTCCCTGGGCAATCTGGTGCTCGTGGCGAGAGAGGGCAGGATAATCGAACTCGACATCTCGCGGGAGCCCGGTTACGGGATAAGAAAGGCGATTCTCGCCCGGTTCGGGGAGGGGATCGAGTCGGATAGATCCTTCAGGATGGCGCACCTCCTTCTCGACAGGTACTTGAGGGGGCAGAAGGTCGATTTTGACATTGCCCTGGACATCTCCGGCGAAGGTGAGTTCACGAGAAGGGTGCTTACCGAACTGATGAAGGTCCCTTACGGACAACTCACGAGCTACGGCAGGCTTTCTCAGAAACTGGGTTACAGGAACGCGGGCCGCGCGGTAGGCCAGGCGGTGGGGAGAAACCCTATTCCCATAATCATACCGTGTCACAGGGTTATCAGGGAGGACGGCACCATCGGTGGTTTTTCCATGGGCCTAAGGGTCAAGGAGCGTTTGCTCGCATTGGAGGGTGTCAGGCTTCATTCATGCTACCCGTTCTATAACCTCTGAGATCGAGGGCGACGTAGGTGAAGCCGTAATCCTTGAGACGGCCTGTTATGGTTTCCCTGTTTGCAATCACCACATCGAATTCCCGGTCTATTACCTCTATTCTTGCGAGGTCACCGTGGTACCTTACCCTCACCTGGGTTACGCCAAGCCCTTTCAGGAACTCCTCGGACAGCTCGATCCTTTTCAACAGGCCCGTATCGATCGGGGTCCCATAGGGTATTCTCGACGCGAGACACGCGAGAGAGGGTTTGTCGTAGGTCGGTAGCCCGAGGTCTCTGGAGAGCTTTCTCACTTCTGCCTTGGTGAGGCGTGCCATAAGTATGGGACTCAGCACCTTCTTTTCCGCCGTGGCCCTTCTCCCCGGCCTGAAATCATCGAGGTCGTCAAGGTTCGAGCCTTCCACGATACAGGTGAGGCCCCTTGCCCGCGCCGTTTCCTCCGCTTTGCCGAAGAGGTTCAGCTTGCAGTAGTAACAACGCTCCCGCGGGTTCCGCAGGAAATCGGCGTCTTCCATTTCGGTGGTATCCACGGAGACGTATTCTGCGCCCATGAGGTCCGCATATTCCCTGGCCTCCCGGATTTCCCTTTCAGGATATGAGGGGGACAAGCCGATAAAGGCAAGCACCTTTTCCCTGCCCAGCACGTCGATACAGCATTTCAGAAGGAATGTGCTGTCGACGCCTCCCGAATATGCGACGAGCACCTTTTCAAGCCCCTTTATAATCCTTTTCAGGTCTTCGAATTTTGAGGCGGTATCATTCACATCCCTACTATAACAGGATGACGGCTGATATGCAACGGGGCCATGTGCCATGATGCGGCGGCCCGGCAATCCCGGCCATAAGGGGCACCCGCTCCCCTTATGGCTTGTAAAGGCGGAAGGCCTCGAAAATGCCGCCTATAATAAACTGGACCGCGATGGAGAGGAGCATGAGACCCATTATCCTCCTTGCGACCCTGGTGCCCGTCTTCCCGAGATAGGCGAGGATCGGCCTGGCTTTCACGAGTATCACATAGGAAATGGCGAAAACGAGGGCGATGTTGCCGAGCAGGATGATCCTGTTGAGGAAGTGCCCTGCGGTCTCGAAAAGGACTATGCCCGTAGTGAACGCGCCGGGACCCGCGAGGAGGGGAATGGCCAGGGGGATAACCGTGATGTCGTCCATGGCCGCGCTGGTTTCTTCCTCTGCCGAGGAGGACTGGGTCTTCGTGCCCTGCCCCAGAAGCATTTCTATGGAGATGATCATGAGGAGAATGCCGCCCGCAATCCTGAAGGCGAATATCTCCACGCCCAGAAGCCGGAAGAACAGATTGCCGCCCACGGTCACCACCATCACGGTCAGGGCGGCGATGAAGGTCGCCTTCTTCACCATGGATGTCTTCTGGACCTCTCCGAAGCGGTCAAGGAGGGCGACGAAGAGAGGGACGTTCCCTATGGCATTCACTATGACGAACAATGATATGAAGGAGTGGAGAAAAAAGGTGCCGCTGTGGGAGCGGATCAGGTTGTGCAGGATATCCATTGAGAGAATATAGGCAGTCTGTGCCGATATTTAAATGCCCGGGCCGGAAACAGTATGTCCCGGAGGCGTTGGGCGTGCGCCCCTAACGCGGGTGGAGAAGGGTCATCGGGCAAGCTGAGCCCGTTCCGGCACACCGTTCCTCGCCCGTGAAGAGAAGTTCTTGCAGGACGCGCAGATGGTCTCTATCCTGGTGCGGGCTTTTTCGGTAAGGAATCCGCCGTACCTATCCGCCGCACGGATCAGGACCTGCACCTCGCCGCTGCATTTGTATGTACGGGCGTTGTCGCATAAGGTGAAGACGTTCATGGTGAAAAAATTCCCTCCCTGATCCGAGACTGAGACCTTACCGGTCCGAGACAATTGAGCGCCGGTCGCTGCGGGGATTTGTACATCAAACCAAGGACATGGGCCGTCGGGCCGAATCGTGCCGGCGGCGCGTCAATCTCTTAGAAATATAAGCTCTCCCACGGAAAAGTCAATGGGACAGGCCAGGGAATTTCGACTCCGGAAGGAGTCAATTCCTTTCAGGGAGATGCGCTCCGGACCATTTCCATAAGGAGCCGTTCAAGCTCCCTGACCGTGTCTACATCCTCGAATATCCGGTGGTTGGTGGAGAGTATCTTCTCTTTTATCTCCCTTCGATACGACGGATCAGAGGCCAGGCGCACCGCCATCGTCACATACTCGTCCGGCGTGGAAACCACGCAGTCCATAACACCCATCCGTTGATAGAGGGAGATGGTCTGGCGGCCCCGCATGAAGGCTCCGGGCATTGTCACCACCGGCGTCCCCACTGTGAGAGCGTCGAAGGTCGTAGCCCCTCCGTTGAAATGCACCGTGTCCAGAACCACGCCGGAAAGGGCGACGAGGTTCATGTAGTCGTCGTAGTCGTACCTTGGAATTATATGGACGCGGTCCGTCATGTCGCCCAGCCTTCGACGAAGCCGCCCTGTGAGGAGGTCCGCCCAGCTTCCATGTTTCCCGTGGAAGAAGACGATGATACCCTCCCTGTCGCGATTCAGTATCCCTTCGATGATTTCGTCGAAATCAGGATGGACCTTGAATAGGGACTGGCAGCAAAGATAGAGGTGGCCTTTGTCCGGGAGGCCGAAATACCCTCTCGTTCCGGTGAGTTCCTTTATGTCTGGTTTCAAATAGCATGCGTAGGTTACCCTTCCCGGGAGCTTGACGAGTTTTTCGCGGTAATGGGCGTCACTCCCCTCGATCTCGCAAAGCTCGTGGGAGATGAAGTAGTCCACCGTCTCGATCCCCGTGGTGATGGGGTGTCCGTAAAAGGCGCACTGGACGGGGGCCAGCCGGTTGAAGGCGAGAAAATAGGTGTAGGGCTCCATACCTATGTCGGGATAGAAGAGAATGTCCAGTTCCGCCTCCGAGACAACCCGGCATATGGCTGCCATCGATTCGGGAACGGGAGTAGCCGAATCCGAATGTCTCTCCACGAAATCCACCACTTCATCCTTCCTGTTAGGGAAGAGAAAGGTGTGCACTTCAAAGATGTCACGGTTGAGATGGGCTATGATGCCCGACATGTATTTACCTATGGTGTGATTTTTCAAATGCCTCGACAGGAAGCCTATCCTTATCCTTCCGTGTCTTCCCTGCTGCCCGGACGTGCGGCAGTGAGGGGCCGTAAAACCGAGACCCGGGCATATCCGCTTGTAGAACCCGGCGAGTTTTGTCTGAAGGGCCTTCCCATCAGTGCCGTGATAGGCGAGGTAGAAGTTGGCCCTCCCTATCTGCTTTATGGGGTCGTCGATGGTGAGTCCTTCCCGGAGCAGGGCGTCAATGCCTTCTTCAAGGTCCTGTCGCGTCCATTCCATCTCCTCCGTGGACCGATAGATCACGGGGACGAGGGTTGCCAGGGCGACCTTGAGGCCGGGGTGCGGCTCCAGGGCATATGCCCTTCGGTAACACGCGCGGGCAGCCTCGGTGAACCCTTCTTCGGCCAGTATCATTCCGAGGTTGGTATGACCTGTTGCGTAGCTGTCCCTGATTCTTACCGTCTTTTCAAAATGTTTTTTCGCCTCCTCAAACAGGCCGAGACCGTAACAGGCGACTCCAAGGTTGTTGTGGGCCTCCGCGAAACCGGGTTTCAGCCTGACCGCTTCCATGAAACAGCCGGACGCTTCTTCGTAGCGCCCGAGCTTCTGGTAGGCAAGGCCGAGGTTGTTAAGGCCGTCGATAAAGGAGGGGTCAAGGCCGACCGCGTCGCGAAAGCAGGCCAGGGCCTCTTCGACGGCGCCCTGTCCCACGAGCACGGTCCCCAGGCAGTTAAAAATCTCTACGGAATGGGGGTCCGCCTTCACATCCTCCCTGTACTGCCTCAATTCGCCGGAAATGCCGCCCGATTCACGGAACGCAACGAGGAGCCCCGCATATGCGTCCATAAGTCCCGGTTGGTGACCGTTAACCCTTTTGAAACACCGGGCCGCGTCCCGAGGACGGTCCGTCTGGAGGAAGGTGCTTCCCAGGTTCATGAGGACCGTAGTGGATGCCGGGTTTATGAGAAGGGCGCGCTCGTAGGCCCCGATGGCCCGGCCATAAAGTCCCAACTCGTGAAAGAGTATGCCGAGGTTGTTCAGGGCCTCCACGAAGTCCGGCCGGAGGACGATCGCCCTTTCGTAGCATTCCACCGCGTCCGGCGCAAGATAAAGCGCCCGGTACACGTCCCCAAGGGTATAATGGTAAAAGGGGTTCTCCGGCTCGGCCCTTATGGCCCGGTCCACATATTCCTTCGCCGATTCATATTCGGCCTTGTTGCAGTGGACGAGGCCGAGGAGCCACGACGCGCGGCCATGTGAGGGCTCCCGGGCGAGGACGTCCCGGCACAGGCGCTCCGTCTCTCCGGGGTTCCCGGATCGTAACTGCTCGAGGGCAGTCTCCAGAATTTCGTTCATGCCGACAGTGTCCTGTTCAGAAGATATACCGGCGCCTTCGCTCAAATCCGTCAATAGTCTGACGCCCTTTCAGGGTCCGGGCCGCTTATGGGCCTCGATTCCCTACGGTTTCCCAGTTTCACACTGATTAACAAGCAAACCCCGTGCCATTCAGCCTGATAGGGGGTTACGAAAATCAATCCGCACCGCGGGCAAATTCGGGGAGAGGGCATTATATTACGGATAGCGGTAAAAAACGAAATAACCAGGGAGGATTCTATGGATAGAAGAAGTTTTCTGAAGGGAGCGCCGACATAACGGTAGCCTCATAGTGTCGCGGAGGTGAGAGGAATCGGGCTTTCTGTTCCTTTTTCGGCGGGGTCCGGGAGCCGAACATCCTGAAAGGATAGGTGATAGTATCCCACAGAAGGCCCAACCATGTCCTGCTGTACGCATACCCGTGGATAAGGTCCTGCCTTTCCGATATGTCCGGCGCTACGGAAAAGTCCCTCCACTTGTTCCGGGCGATCTCTTTCCTGTCTTCTTCGCTGAAGCAGACCGTCTTGTTGGCGCACAGGTGGTCGCCGACCACACAGATGGTATAGGCGCTCATGGCCTCACCCGTGTGGACGTGTCTGAACAGGAATGCGTGTCCCAACTCGTGGACCAGGACCTGGGGGTTGTCCCGCCGGAGCACCACGTATCTCCGGTACTCGTCGTCGATGGCCCCTGTCCAGCCGCCGAACATATTGAAAACGAGGGCTTCGGCGGGGTCCATGTCGTAAAAGGCTATTGCCATATCAAAGGGCTTCGGGTATGTCTTCATGGCGTCTATGAGCTGCCCAAGCATCTCGTCCCGGGTCCCGGGCGCCCACTCGATCGTGAGGGTGTCCTTCACGGTGAGTTCGATGCCCGTCTGCTCATAGAATATTCCGCAGGCCTTTTCCAGAATGTCCCTGACCTCTTCCCCGTCGGCGGCATCATCCACGACCAACACGGCGGCGATCTCCCGCGTCGGCCGGACTTCGGCGGGTGTCTCGCCGTTCAGGCAATGGGTCGTAAAGCTGCACGCGGAGGCGGTAAGCCAGATTGCCAAGGAGAGCATCAAGGGAAGCACGGGGAATACCCTGCTTCGCCGGCCCGGCCCCCCGGACCTGTCGTTTCCGGTTTGCTCCATGATTTTGACTCCTGACTGAAAGCTAATGACTTGGATATGACCTGTCAACGAGCCGACTTTGCCGGAACAACAGCCGCCTGTTTTCTATCGCGGAAGGGTAATCACGAACCGGGTGTCCTGACCGGGGGTGCTCTCAGCCCTGATCGTCCCTCCATGGACGAGGACAAAAGCGCGCGCGAGGCTGAGGCCAAGACCGTTTCCCGGTGTGGACCTGTTCTTCTCTCCTCTGAAGAACCGGTCGAAAATATGCGGGAGGTCTTCTTCGGATATGCCGTCGCCCGGGTTCTCCACACGTATGAGGGCGGCCGACGGAATCTCTTCCACCGAGATGCCGACCGATCCCCCATGATGAGTGTACTTTATTGCATTGTCGACAAGGTTCGAGAAGACCCGTTGCAGCTTCTTGAGATCGCCCCGCATCGACAGGGTTTCCGGGGCCCGGATGACCATGGTTATGTTCCGGTCTTCGGCCAAAGGTTGAAAAAGATCGCACACGTCGCGAAGCAACGCGACAAGATCGACATCCTGCGGAACAAGTTTCATGAGTCCCGACTCCGCCTCGGAGATGTCGAGCATGGCGTTGATCATCCCCAGAAGCCGGTCGCATTCTTCAATGATGGTTCCCGCCATGGCCGCATGGTCCTCATCGATGTTCTTGCCCACGCCTGTAATATCCATCTCGGCCACGCCCCTCATACGCGTTATGGGGCTCCTGAGGTCGTGGGCTATATTTTCCGTAATCTCCCTCATCTGGCCGATGAGGTCCCGGACCCGGTTCACCATTGCATTAAACGCCTGGGCCAGGCGGTCTATCTCGTCCCCGCGCCCTGTGATGGGCACCCGCCTGTCGAGGGCTCCGTTCGTGATATCGACTGCGGCCCGTGTCACCTCTTCGACCCCGGAAAGCGCCCTTTTCGCCATGAGCCAACCGCCCCCGGCAGACAACAGTATGATGATCGCCAAAGGCATGCCGAAGTAATGGCGGAACGCTTCCCGAAGCTCCGACAGCGCATGACGGCCGACGCCGTGGCTCCCATGAAGCTGTAGTATATAGAAGGCGAGCAAGGTCGCAAGAAGCGACACGGCAAAGAACCCCGCATACCAGATGGTGAGGCGGAATGCGACCGAACGGCTGAGGTTACCGAGACGCTTTAAGAACGTATCCCGCTCCCCGGACCGTGTGGATAAGCTTGTTTTCATAATCCCCGTCCACCTTGTCCCGGAGTTTGCTGATCCGGGCCTCGACGATATTGGTTTGCGGATCGAAGTTCAGGTCCCACACGTGTTCCATGATCATGGTTTTGGAGACGACCCTGCCCGTGTTCCGCACGAGGTATTCGAGAAGGCCGAATTCCTTGGGCTGAAGGTCGATCCTGCGGCCCGAGCGGAAGACCTCTCTCGAAAGAAGGTCGATCGTGAGGTCCGCTACCTCCAGCACGGTGGGACTGGGCGCGCCCGTCGCCCGGCGGATCAGGGCATTGACGCGGGCGAGAAGCTCGGAAAAGGCAAAAGGCTTTGTAAGGTAATCGTCGCTCCCCGTTTGCAGGCCCTTCACCCGGTCTTCCACTGAACGCTTTGCGCTCAGCACTATTATGGGGACATTCGGTTTCGGCCCCCTCAGTTCTGCGATGAGCGTGAGACCGTCCTTCTTCGGCAGCATGATATCCACGACAATCACGTCATAGGGCTCGGTAAGGGCGAGATGGAGACCATCCTCCCCGTTGTCCGCGTGGTCCGCCGCAAAACCCGCCTGCCTCAATCCCTTTATCACAAAAGAAGATATGCCCTGATCATCTTCCACGAACAAAACCCGCATCGCCGTTTCCTCCATGCGCCATTGGTCCCATGTACTCTACCATGAATCGGTCAACCCCGCCAGATGCGGCCTGCCCCGGCGGACCTTCCTTCACGCCACGCGCTCCCCACGGCTACCCCGCCGTTGAAGCGCCGGATCAGGAATTCATCGCCCCGGGCCGGCGTTGACGGCAAGGCACCGGTTGTCCCGACAGACAGGGGCTACCTCTTTTCCGATCCCCAGCCCACGAAGGCGCTCAAGCCTTTTTTCCCTGAATAACACCCACACTTCCCTGTCCGACCGGAAGAGACGCGCCAGTTCGTCCTCGCTGATGAAGTACTGCTTTGCATCTTCGTACCCGGCGCCCATCGCGAGTTCCCCGGTGTACGCGGCAATATGGGTTCTCTTCTTGAGGTAGAAGGGAAGGGTCTCGTCAAAAGTGCCGTAGCTCACCACAAGGGCATCGGCTCTGGCCTCCCTGCTCACGGTCCCGGCCTGCCCTTTCGTGGTATTGAGTTCGTCTGCCACGTGGGCATGAAGCATAAGGGCAATGGTCACAAAGAGGGAAAAGCCGACCAGCAGGGAGAATAAGGAACTTACGGTGCGCATCCTTTTCACCACAAGGGAAAGGGCGGCAATAAAAGAAATACCCGCCAGGGCCCATGAAAAGCCCCGGACGCCATGGAGCACTGAGGCGATGTCCGGCTTCGCGGCGAGATACGGGTAAATGAGGCCTGAACCGCAGGCAAGGCCCGCGCACATAATCAAAAAGAAGAAGACTCCGTAGACGATCGTTTCCCAGCCTTGCGCCACATGATGCCAATTCTCCTCGAAGAATGCCGCCAGCACGACGCAAAGGGCGGGGAAGACGGGAAGGATATAGGGCGGCAGCTTCGACCCCGACACGCTGAAAAAAGCAAACACAACAGCGGACCATATGAGGAGCAGCCTGAGATCCCTCCTGCGCCACAGGCTGTCGAGTGCCCTGGGGAGAAAGACGGACCACGGGAAGAGGCCTCCCAGCAAAACGGGGACGAAATAATAGATGGGTCTGGACCTTTTGTGCTTCTTTGTGAGAAACCTTAATATGTGCTGGTCTATAAAGAAGAAGTGAAAGAACTCCTTTTCCATTATCGATACTGCCACAAACCAGGGAGCCGCGATGAGAACAAAGAGAAGGATGCCCTTTATGGAGGCCATTTCTTTGAGGAAGGATATCCTCTTCTCGGTTATGAGAAAGAGGACGATCGTGACACCCATGAGGATTATGGCGACCGGTCCCTTGGCCAAAACGGCAAGAGCCCACGTGATAGAGAAAAGGTAGAGAAACAGGGCCCTCTTTTCCCGATAGAACCCAAGAAAGGAAAGGAGTGAAATGAAAAGAAGGGACGAAAAGAGCATGTCTATGGTCACGATATGGGCAAGGGCGATGAAACTGAAGCACGACATGAGGATAAGGGCGGCGAGAAGACCGGTCTTAACGGAAAACCACCTGGCTGTGAAGAGATAGGTAACCACCACGCAGAGCAGGGCGACGAGGGCGTTGGGCGGCCTGAATGACCACTCGTTCGCGCCCGATATCCTGAAGGAGAGAGCGGTCATCCAGTAGTGCAAGGGAGGTTTCTCAAAGTACCGCACATAGTCGAGGCGGGGCACCATGTAGTCCCCCTGTTCTACCATTTCACGGGGGATCTCCGCATACCTGCCCTCATCGGGTTCCTTGAGCGAATAGCTGCCGAGGTTGAAAAAGAAGAAGAACAAGGACAAAAGGAAGATGGCGAGCAGGCCGAGGGCTTTCTTGTTTTTGACGAGATGTGCCTTCGTATCCTCTATGAGCCCCTGTTTCATGGTTCCTTCGTCAGGGACTTTCACCGGGACACCCGCCTACTTGCGGCGACGCTCTTTCCCGGTACGTTTTTCATAGTCCCGGTACTTTGCGCCGTCCTGTTCGTGAGGAGCACCAGGGCGCCGTCCGTTCCCATATCTCGCTTGAAGACGACGGAGAGTCGGCCCGTGGCCGACAATTCCTTCTCGTGCCTCATCTTCCTGTCCCTGATTACTATGTACAAAGGCTCTCTCCCCTCAAGGACGTGTCTCGCGACCTCTCCGGTTTCTATGACATACCGTCCCGTGTAGAAAGGGATCGCGCCTCTTAACGTCTCGTCGGGCTGATACGCGTAAAGGGGCGCTCCGACGGGCATCGCAGCTGCTACCTGTTCGCAGAAAGGGACGAAACTCTTGTATCTGTCCAGTATGGGCACGAACACGACGAGGGTGAAGAGCAGTATGCAGTAAATGGAGATGGCGATTGAGACCCAGTATCTCTTCATGTTCTCCCGGACAAGATACCGGAGCGCACCCAGGGGAAAAGCGGTGAGAAAGAAAGAAACCGCCACGATGGACACGGAAAGGCCGCGAGAGGCGTCCGGAACGTAGGCCTCTCTGAAACGAAAGTAGGCGGGTGTCAATCCGAGTCCGATGACAAGGAGGAGGAGGACGTTGAGCCACAGGAACACCTTTCCTATCTTGTCGAGCCGTGTGTCGCTCATGCCTGCACTGATGGTGTAATCGATATAGAGGGCGGTCAACATGGCCATAGGGGCAAACAGAGGCATAAGGTAGAGGATCCTCTTTGTTGACGCCAGGCTGAGAAAGGCCATTCCCGCGAAAAACCAGCATTTGGCAAAGAGACGTCCCTTGGCGGAAGGGGTATGAGAGAGGCCTGTTTTCGAAAAAGCGAGATAGAGGGTAGGAACGAGAAGGATGCTCCAGGGAAGGAAACCGCCGGGAAATTCGGTGACATAGTAGTAAAAAGGATTGTGATGGCCTGAAGGGCTTCCCGCCATACCGGCCGGAAGAAACCTCTGGAGGTGGTTGTGGAGCAGAAAGACCTTCAGGTGTTCCGCGTCGGCCTGCCACACGGCCAGGAACCACGGAAGGGTCATGGCCAAGAATATGAGGATGCCGAGCCAGAGGTGCATCCTCATAAGCTCCTTGAGGTTTTTCTCCATTGCGAGAAACGCAACGATACCGAGCCCCGGGATCGCAATACCGATGAACCCTTTAACGTAGAAGGCAAGGCTGCATGCCACATAGAAAAGAATATAGAGGAGCAGTTTCTTTCTGCCGGGCTTTGCATGGTATCCTGAAAGGAAGAAGCCCGTTGCCGAGATCACGAAGAAGGTAAGGGCCCCGTCCACTATGACCCAGTGGGCTACCCGAAAGTATTCTCCTGTCGTAGCCAGGATAAGGCCCGAAAAAAGGGCAATCCGAGGCCCGAAAAGAAGGTTGGCCACAAAGAAAAGGGCGAGCACCCCTGCGAAGGCGAAGAGGGCCGAGGGAATTCTCGCCACCCTGTCGGAGGTCCCGAAGACCTTATAGGCAAGGGCCAGAGAGCCGTAATACAGGGGAGGTTCCTCCAGGAAAGGCCTTTGATTGAGGGTGGGAACGGCCCAGTTGCCGGTAATGGCCATCTCCCGGCCGATCTCCGCCACCCTGGGTTCGTCGGCCGTCCAGAGACCGTGGTTCGCGAGGCCCAGCGAATAGAGGGGCGCAACTACGACAAGAAGAAGGATAAGATAGTGTAAAGCCTTTTTGTTTACCATGACAATCCCTCCCGGATAGTGTGTTCCTGTTGTAGCACGGCCGGGTTAACCGGGAGGTTGCGCGAACATTACCGATTGGTAATGTGATTGAACGGGGTTTATGCATCCCTGCGTTCTTGCTCCTCACGCCGGGATGTGTTTTATTTACGTGACATATGCCCCTGTTTTTCCTTAAGGAGAGGGATGGAACGAGAGTGAGCATGCAAAGCGGATGGTTTTTCAGATTACTGGCTGTCGCGACATGTGTCGCAATAGCAATGGTTGCCCAGGCAGGAAACAATTACAAAGGGTACGTCAAGGGAGGCGTCTTTATCACCGCCGCGGAACTCCGGGGATTGATCCAATCCAGGGACCCCAAACTCGTCATTATCGCGGTGGCCAATCCGATGGACTACCACCTGGGCCACATACCCGGAGCCATGGAACTCTGGCGTCCGGACTACGAGGCCGACCCTGCGAGCCAGGGCGGGGCGACGGACAATCTGATCGAGGCGAGGGTTTCACGAAACTCATGCAGAGGGTGGGCGTGAACCCCGGTTCAAAGGTTGTTCTCTACGATCACAAATATGATGCGACCCGGCTGTGGTGGGCCTTTTACTATTATGGAAAGACCGACGTGAGGGTCCTCGACGGCGGAATAAAGGCATGGAAGGACGCAGGCTATCCGACAGACCTCTTTTCATTCAAAGACCCGGCCCGCGGCACGTGGATTGCGAAAATCACCTACCCCTTCATGCGCGTGGACACGGCCGACATACTGGCGCTCAGGGGCCGCAAAGACGCGCAACTCTGGGACACACGGGGCGACTCCGAATTCTGCGGCAAAGAGATCAAACAAGACGCCCATCGCGCGGGGCGCATCCCGTGGGCGGTGCAGGCCGACTATGTTCTCGTGAAAAAGAAAGGGAATGACGGCGAGTGGCGAACAGCGGACGACGTGCGGAGGACCATGAATGAACTCGGTTTTGACAGGCAGAAACAGCAATACTTTGTCTGCCAGTCGGGCGTCCGCACTACGCAATGGATAATCACGCTTTATGCGATGGGCTGGCCGGTGGAAAACCTCCACAACTACGACAGTTCATGGGTCGGATGGTCCCGGGACCCAACGCTTCCCGTGGAGACAGGGTGTCCGGACACTACTCCCGCCCCATGGCAAACGAAGCAGGAACGATAGGTACAGGAACAAGGGGATACCCTCTCGGGAGGGCCTACTTTTCAGCGCATTGCAGGTCTTCGGCGAATCCGGAAACCCTGGAGGCGATGCCCGCAAAGAGGTCGTCTATCGCTTCTTCCCGGGGCAGTTCTTTCCGTATGCGCCACAGCAGGTCTCGTTCCATCGCAAGGCGCAGTGTGGATGGATAATTCAGTTCGTAAAACCATGTGGCTATCATGACAAGGATATCTCCCAGGGTGGAAAGATTACCATAGGGAACTGATTGCGTGTTTTGTGCTTCCTGAAGGGCTTCAGGGCTCACCTCACGAGAGAGGCGGATATGGGGCAGTATGGTGCGCAGGTCCTGAAAACCGTCGGATGTTACGGCACCCAGGACAAGTTCCATGATGTCCAGTTTGTCCGCATCCCGAATCAATTTCAACAGCCGATCCTGGCCTCGGCCCAAGTCACGGGGGATATCTTTCCGGCTCTTGTTGTGATATTCCACAGCGCACAAAAGCTGTTCCCTGTCCCCGGGACTGTCCGGAAAGGGGAGATCTTCCCCTTCGAGCACCTTGCGCCCCTCGGCGCCGTGGTCCACCGTGTCCGCATCCCCAAAGGTGCCATGTTCTGTAAACTGGGTGAAACGACCCACATCATGAACCAACCCTGTCCCCTCGGCCAGGTGTTTTTCCGACTCCGTCGCCTCCATGGATGCGGCGATGAACGCCGCGTTTTCGGCAACTCGTATGCTGTGACAGCGCTTCAATTCCAGCATGGGATGGAGAACCCCGTCTCCGTTGCGAAACCGGTCGAGGTATTTTTGAAACCATGCTTCAAGGGACCTCAGTTCTTCCTTAGTCATTTCGACATAGATTATACAACGGGCCGGAGCCAAAATCCATCGGCCCCCGCCCTTTAAACGCAGTTCTTCAAAGACACAGGATGCGCCCCCGTGCGCCCACCCTCCGTCCCAACGCCGGGCTCGGAAAGTTTTTCTTGAAATTTCCCGTGACGTGGATCACAATAGATTTCAGATGAGATACGATACGATGACTTGAGTGACGGGTCGAAGATCGATATTCCACGCCCCTTTGAGGTTCCCATGAAAAGAGCCGGAAAGAAAGAAACCCTCTCCATATCCCACCGGCGTCCTGACCGGCTTCCCCTTCCGGAGTCTCCGATTATCTACGAGATGAATACCTGGGTTTGGCTCCATGAACTAAGCGAAAAATACCATACCTCAATCACCCTCATGACCGTCCCCGCCGAGGAGTGGGATGCTATCGGAGCCCTGGGCGTTGACGCGGTGTGGCTCATGGGTGTCTGGGAGCGCAGCCCTGCGGGGATTGACATAGCCAATAACAACGAAGGCCTTCTCGCGGAGTTCCGGATGGTATTGCCGGATTACCGGCCGGGAGACAATGTCGGCTCGCCTTATTGTGTTCGCCGGTACGTAGTCGAGGGGAGACTGGGCGGCCGGGAAGGACTCGCGAAGGCCAGGCAGGAACTCGCCGGGCGCGGCATGGGGATTATCCTTGATTTTGTTCCCAACCATGTTGCCCCGGACCATCCCTGGGTTACGGACCATCCCGGATACTTTATCCGGGGGGACACGGAGGACCTTGACAGGGACCGGGCGTCATTCCTTCGGATCGAAGGGAAAGTCTTTGCCTGCGGGAAGGACCCCTATTTCGAGGCATGGCCGGACGTGCTCCAGCTCAACGGCTTTCACCCGAAGCTCCGTGATGCGGTAAAAGAAACCTTGCGGGACATTGCGGACCAGTGTGACGGCGTGCGCTGTGACATGGCCATGCTGCTCATGAATGACGTTTTTGAACGGACCTGGGGCGCGAAGGCGGGGGCCCGGCCGGAGATTGATTACTGGTCTGAGATAATCCCGGCCGTGAAGAGGGAGGACCCCGATTTCACGTTTATTGCAGAGGCCTATTGGGATCTGGAGTGGGATTTGCAGCAGCAGGGATTTGACTATTGTTACGACAAGCGGCTCTATGACCGCCTCGGACATGAAGACGCCGAGAGCGCCCGGCTTCACCTCCTGGCTGATCCGGTCTACCAGAAGAAACTGGTCCGCTTCATCGAGAATCACGACGAGCCTCGCGCCGCTGCTATTTTCACCATGGAAAGAGAGCGGGCGTACGCAGTTGTAATAGCGACCCTGCCCGGGGCAAAGCTGTTTCATGAGGGACAGTTTCAGGGAAGGAAGGTGAGGCTCCCTGTGTTTCTGGGCCGTCGGCCCGTGGAAAAGCCCGACCCGGACCTTGAGGCGTTCTATGGGAGCATGTTGAAGGCAATCCATGTACCCGCTCTCCGTGCGGGAGAGTGGCGCCTCTGTGAACGGGGCGGCTGGCCCGATAACCGGAGCTATCTGAACCTGGTGGCGTGGTGCCGGGAAAAAGACGGAGAGCGATTTCTCGTGGTGGTCAACCTCTCGGACCGGAGGTCTCAGGCCCATATCCGTCTGCCCTGGGATGATCTGACCGGCGCCTTCTGGCGGCTGACGGATGCTCTTAACCAGGCGGTCTTTGATCGGGACGGCGGGGAGATGGGCGCTTGGGGACTGTTCGTCGATCTGCCTGGTTGGGGATACCACTTCTTTCACCTTGAACGGGCCTGAAGGGTTTTCAGGTTCGGGGACTTTTGCAGCAAAATACGCCGGGGCACGGACCGCCTGACCGGGGGCGGCTACACAGGTTCTACAGAAAGACCGGTTTTGGAGGTGGTGCAATGACTGGGGGCAAGCCGGAAGAATTTGTGGTGACCGCGGAACACACAAGGCTTGAAGAGGCTCGGGAGCAAAAGGCCCTATGGAAGAAGTGGGGGCCCTATCTCAGCGAACGGCAATGGGGGACCGTAAGAGAAGATTGCAGCGATGCCGGCGATGCATGGGACTCCTTCACCCATGATCAGGCCCGTTCCCGCGCATACCGGTGGGGAGAAGACGGACTGGGGGGAATCTGCGACAACCGGCAAACCCTTTGTTTTGCCCTGGCGCTCTGGAACGGGAAGGATCCCATCCTCAAGGAGCGGTTGTTCGGCCTTACGAACAGGGAAGGCAACCACGGCGAGGATGTCAAGGAATACTACTTTTATCTCGACAGCACCCCCACGCACTCATATATGAAATTCCTCTACAAGTACCCCCAGGAAGCGTACCCTTACTCGGACCTCGTGGAGACCAACCGCAGGCGCTCCCGGTCGGAGATGGAGTACGAGCTTATCGACACGGGGGTCTTCCGGGAAGACCGTTATTTCGATGTTTTTGTGGAATATGCCAAGGCCGCGCCGGAAGATGTGCTGATCAGGATCACCATCTGTAATCGGGGACCGGATGCAGCTCCCCTCCATGTGCTGCCCACCATCTGGTTCCGTAACACCTGGTCATGGCCCGGCGGCGGTTCAAAACCCCTTCTCAGATCCATGGAAGGTGCGGAACACGGGGTGATTCTTGCCCATCACGGGGATCCCGCCTTTCAGGAATCGGCCCGGGACCATTTTCTCCGGTGCAGCGGAAGACCTGCGCTTCTTTTTACGGAAAATGAGACGAACAACAGGCGCATCTTTGATATCCCCAACGCCGGGCCCTACGTGAAAGACGGCATAAACAATTATCTGGTCCACGGAGACCCGGAGGCAGTGAATCCCGAACAGCAGGGGACCAAGGCGTCCGCGCACTACCACGTGAAGATCGACGCCGGAGATTCCGCGGTCATCAAATTGAGGCTTTCCGCCGCATCAACAGAGATCGAAGGCGACGCCTTCGGGGATGCCTTTGATGAGACTTTTTCCGTCAGGCTTCGTGAGGCCGATGATTTCTATCAATCCGTGATCCCCCCTGCGGCGAGTGACGATGCGGCCCATGTCATGCGCCAGGCCCTGGCCGGCATGATGTGGAGCAAGCAGTATTATTTCTTTGACGTCAACCTCTGGCTCAAGGAACACAATGCCCACCCCTTGCAAGGCCATAGCCGGCACTTCCGGAACAAAGGGTGGTTCCACATGCTTAACGACCACGTTATCTCCATGCCCGACAAGTGGGAGTATCCCTGGTATGCCGCCTGGGACCTTGCGTTCCATTCCGTCGCCCTTGCGCTGGTGGACACGGATTTTGCCAAGGACCAGCTTGCCCTCATGCTTCGCCTGGGCTATCTGCATCCCAGTGGTCAGATTCCTGCCTATGAGTGGAACTTCAGCGACGTGAACCCGCCGGTCCATGCGTGGGCCACACTCTTTTTTTACCGGACCGAGCAAGCCCTGCACGGGAAGGGCGACCTTGACTTCCTCAAGCGCTCCTTCGCAAAACTCATGCTGAATTTCACCTGGTGGGTCAACCGCAAAGACCGGTTCGGCAGGAATGTCTTCGAAGGCGGCTTTCTCGGACTCGATAATATCGGCGTTTTTGACAGGAGCGCGCCTCTTCCCGGCGGGGGTTATCTGGAGCAGGCCGACGGTACGGCATGGATGGCCCTTTTTTGCCAGAACATGATCGAACTGAGCATTGAATTGGCCATCCACGATCCTGCCTACGAAGACCTCCTCTACAAGTTCCTCGAACATTTCCTTTGGATCGCTTCGGGGATGAACCGCTCGGGTGACGACAGCATGTGGGATGAGGAGGACGGTTTCTATTATGACCTGCTCAGGTTGCCCAACGGAAGCGCCGAGCGGCTCAAGGTGCGATCCATGGTAGGGCTCCTCCCGCTTTGCGCCACAACGATCATCGAAGAGAACGACAGAGACCGGATGCCCCACGTGACCCATGCCCTCACTGAACACCTGAAACGCATGCCGGAACTCCTCCGCACCATGCATCCCACCGGTCCGGGTCACAGGGGCGTTGCGGAGCGGGGCATCCTCGCCCTCGTAAACAAGGAAAGGCTGCGAAGGATCCTCACCCGGATGCTCGACGAGGCGGAATTCCTGAGCCCTTACGGCATCCGGTCCCTCTCGCGCTACCATCTGGAGCACCCCTTTGTCACCCACATACACGGCGAGGAATACCGGGTTCAATACGTTCCCGCCGAGTCGGACAGCGACCTGTTCGGCGGAAACTCCAACTGGCGGGGTCCCATCTGGATGCCCCTTAACAACCTCATCATCCGGGCGCTCCTTCAGTACTATCGTTACTATGGCGACAGCTTCAAGATTGAATGCCCCACAGGGTCCGGCGTGCTGATGAACCTTTTTGAAGTGAGTAAGGACATCGCGGAGCGTTTAACCCGCTTGTTCCTCCGTGACGGGAACGGCAGACGTCCTGTCTACGGCGGAACGGAGAAATTCCAGACCGACCCGCATTGGCGGGACAACATCCTTTTCTACGAATACTTCCATGGGGACAATGGCGCCGGGCTGGGAGCGAGCCACCAGACCGGCTGGACAGGTATAGTGGCGAAGCTGATCCAGCTTTACGGCTATGTCGATTCCCGGAGCATGCTCGATGCGGATAGCGCCAAGGTGTTCGTGAAGCGGCCATGAGGGTCAAGGCAGATCATACGACGACAATGCTCCTTGCGGGAAGACGAGGTAGATGAGGAAGGAGGGAATGGTGACAAGAATCTTTACTCTTGTGATGGTATGTGTGTCGGTAGCCGTTTTTACAGGTTATGGGGCCCTTGACAGTTGTCTTGCGGGGGGCAACGAGAGGTCTGCGAACCAAGAAAAGACGGAGCAGGGCAACGTACAGAAGAAGACCTTCGATGCCCACGAACCCCACGTCCGGTATCACTTCAAAGATTCGGATATGGACTTCACCTTTGGTTCATTGATCCTCGGCGCCGTGATCAATCAGGGCGCCGAAATAGGCGAGGCATTCCATACCGCCGCCAATATCAAGGATGGTGATGCGGACAGTTGGCAGGAGGAATGGATCAGGACGGCCCGCCGTGCCGAGGCCAGAGGCAGGAAATCGCTGGACCGGGGTCACAAGGTGAGCGCCCGTGACCAACTGTTGCGGGCATCCTACTATTACCGGGCAGGGCTCATATCCATGATGCCCCGGGACGCCCGCTTCAAGGAAACCGCAATAAAGAGCCGTAGTTGCTTCACGCAAGCCGGGAAACTGTTTGATCCGCCCATAGAGTATTTCGAGATAGCCTTTGAAGGCACGGTGCTGCCGGGGTACTTCCGTAAGGCTTTTGCGGACGCAACCCCACGCAAGACCTTGATCATGATCGGGGGAGGAGAGACCTTTGCCGAAGACCTCTTCTTCTACATAGGGCCACAGGCCTTTGACCGGGGTTACAACTTCGTCGCCGTGGATCTGCCGGGCCAGGGCGTGTTGCCTTTGGAGGGGAAGACCTTCCGTCCCGCCATGAACATTCCCATAAAGGCAGTGACGGACTTCGTCTTGAGCCGGCGCGATGTTGACCCTCAAAAGCTGGCAGCGTACGGAATGAGCGGCGGCGGGGGATTTGTGCCCCAGGCGGCAATGCATGACCCACGCATCAGGGCAATCGCCATGAACAGCTGCGTTTTGGACGGCCGACCTCTCTTTGCAACAATGCCCATGTTCAATGCCACGAAAGAGGAGATCGACTCCTGGTCCGCCTTTCACCGTAACATCGTACAACTCGTTGCCTGGCGCTGGGGCGTGAGAGCGGACAACCTCCACGGCATGATCGCGGCCAACGAGGGCTTTACCTTCGATCCGGCGAAGGTTTCCGTTCCTGCCATGATCATAGTCGGCGCAGGAGAGTACCAGAGCAAGGAGATCAAGAGGCAACAACAGGAGTGTATGGAAAAACTGTCGAACCCGGGGAAGAGACTGGTGGTCACCCCGGCGGCCGAGGGGGCCTCCAACCACTGTGTCATGGAGAACCGCAGTCTTATGAGCCAGGAGCTGTTCGACTGGCTGGATGAGACTTTTGAAGAGGCGGGAACCAAAGGGCCCAGGTGAGACGATAAAGGCTTCGCCCGTTCATGAAAGCAAGCAACGAAATAGCCTGTCCCGTACCTCACATAAAGAACACGGACTCCCCTGCCAAGTCCGTGGTAACTTCCGCCGGTCTATGGGGCGGGCAGGGCGCCATCCACGGAAGGTAAGAACAGTATAGTGGTCACCATCAGGAAGGTCAAGGCGAACCGACCGGATGGGTCGGTGGGGACGTTAATTCTTTCAATTCATTCGGCCGGGTCCTCCTGGGACATGTTTGGAGCACCCAAAAGTCCGGAAGGCCGACACGTTCGGAAATACGGATTTCGGGGGCAGATCCCGGATAAGGTGTTACGCCGTATCCCTGTCATTTTTCTGACTTCCCTTGCCGAATCTGCCGATGAGGTCCACGGTCCCGGCATGGGGCATGGGAGCCGTGGATTACCATCAATAAAGGCTTCACCGCGATATTCAGAATCAGGGTCTGCATCCATTTGGACCCAAAAAGGCATCCGGGATACTATTCGGCGCCGTGAACCCCACCAGGATTTTCGGCATCATCCTTGCATCATTTACTGACCATTCCCTCGCTCTGCGGTAACATGGAAGAAACGCATCCCGGCCGTCGTTCTCCGAACTCACGCAGGGGCGACCCATTTGTATGGATATGGCACGACCAACTAATCCATCACGGAGGTATTATGATTAAGCGAGCGTATGCAGCAGCAGCCACCATGTTCCTCATCCTCATCTTGTGCACGTTTCTCTTTGTGCCTCAGTCCAACGCCGACACCTGCGTGTCGGGGCAGCGCACCTTCAACTTTATCAATAACTGTGGCTTCACCGTATGGGTGGGCGGTCACTCGATCCTGGACCCGACCCCGGTCCCGAGCTGGAACTGGAGGGTGAACTCGGGGACCACCCAGACCATGTGCATACCCGAGGCGGCATGGAACAGCGGCAGGTTCTGGGCCCGGACGGGCTGCGCCTTTGACAGTTCCAGCGTCCACTATCCAACTTGCACGACCAGCGCCGACTGCTCGCCCTATCAGGGGGTAAACCCCGTCTGCTATCAGGGGGTCTGCGTGAAGCAGGGATGCCAGTTTAACACCGACTGTATCCCCTTTATCGGCGATAACAGCGCCCAGTGCACGAACGGCTACTGTCTCCTCCCGAGCGCCTGCGACCTTGGCGACTGCAACGGCCTGCTCAACTGTCAGTCCGGGGGGAGCACGCCCTCTACCCTGAACGAGTTTCAGCCCGGCGTTGCGGGAACGTCCGTGGACAACTACGACCTGAGCACCGTGGACGGGCCGGGCATCCCCCTGGAGATCGCCGTCATACCGAACACTACTCCTGCTCCGTGCAATAATCTCGGATGTGTCCAGGCCGGACCGAACTGCCCTGCCCCGTGTGTATGGGACGCCAATTCCAAGTGTCCTCCCGAGCTCCAGATACTTTCGAACTCCGTCGTGGTAGGATGTCTTGCCCCTCAGGATTATTGCAGCCGCAATCCGAACTGCAAAAGCGGCGGCGACCCGACGTGTACCGCGAATTCGGATTGCTGCAGCGGGAGTTGCGTATCGGGGACCTGCGCCGTGGGCAGCTCCATAGACTGTAACAAGGCCCACAGCATGGGCGTGATCTCCTGCTCCCAGAATTCGGATTGCCCCGTCTTAGGGGCGAATCTCTGCGGCGATTACCCCAATTATACCTGTCCCACCGGCACCACCTGTCAGATCATCAACACCGAAGCGCTCTGCGTGATGAACTGCAACCCTCAGACCAACACGTGCCAGGCCCTTCCCTGTACGACGAACGCCGACTGCGCGCCGAGCACGGCCACATGCAACGGAATAACCAAGCAGTGCTCGGACGGGAGCGGTCCGTGCGACCCCACCCGGGGGAACTACGACTGCCTTGGCCCCCTCGGGGCGCTCTACGGGCAGCCTCAGGCGTGCGACCTTACCCCCAACTCGCCCACCATCAATACATGCCAGCCGAGTTCCTGGAGCCTCTATGCGTGTAACGGCATAAACCATACGTCCTGCAAGGGGACGGGGTCCTACGGAACCAGCGCGACGTGGTGCTGCGGCTGCTCTTCCTGGCAACAGGCGGACGGCGAGTGCCAGGCGGTGAACCCCACATGGGCGGCCGTGGCCGAGCCCTTTGCCGCGCTCTTCCACAACTCGTGCCCCACCGCGTACAGCTTCCCCTATGACGACAAAGTCCTGCTGACCTGCCTCGGCGATGCGGGGGGAGCCTTCGGCTACGATGTCACGTTCTGCCCCACCGCGGCACCCTCAACGTACAAATTGACGGTCACCCCCACAGGCACGGGCACGGGCACGGTGACGAGCTCGCCCTCAGGCATAAATTGCGGCTCCACCTGCTCCGCCTCGTTCACGGCAGGGGCCACCGTCACGCTCACCGCAGTTGCGAACAAGGGATACGCCTTCGATAGCTGGTCGGGTTGCACATCCACCTCGGGCGCGACCTGCACGGTGGTCATAAACAGCGCCACAACCGTGGCGGCCGCCTTCAACAAGCCGCCATCCATCTCGGTAAACGCCAAGAGCGTCAACCTGGGCAACGTGAAGAAGGGCGTCACCTCCGCCACCAAGACAGTGATCATAAAGAATACCGGGGTCGGCCAGCTCTGGGTGACCTCCACGACCATCACGGGATCCACGGAGTTCATTGCTTCGAACAACTGCACCTCCGGCATGGATAAGAACGAGACCTGCCAGGTCACGGTGAGCATCCTCGCCTCATCATACGGCAAGAGAACGGGAACCCTTCAGATCGCCTCCAACGATCCTGTGCACCCCACCGTTTCTGTGAGCCTCACGGCCACCGCCGTTGCGCCCAAGATGTCCGTGTCGCCCACCAGCATTAACTTCGGCACGGTCACTACAGACGACACGTCAACGAAGCCCATCAAGATCAAGAACACGGGATTGTCCGCCCTCACCGTGGGGCCCGTATCGACACCCGCCGACGCGTCCTTCACCGTGGACGCGAGCGGCTGCACGAGCGGAAGCATTGCCCAGAACGCCACGTGCACCATAAACGTGACCTTTGACCCCGCCACGGCAGGAACGAAATCGAGCAGTTTCACCATCGGCTCGAATGCCTCGGCTACCCCGACGACAGTGAAGCTTTCGGGTAAAAAGAAGTAGTAGGACTAACTTATTCCAAGACCTTTCGCGGCGCCGGAGAGAGGGGCATTCCCCGCCTCCGGCGCCGTCGATCTGTCCCCTGAACGGCCATTCGGCCGTGACATTCTTCTCACGAAAAACGCCCTTCTTCAGTGTCCTTTGCCGGTCCCCTTGCGAGGCGCCTTCCTCTCCTCCACGTCCGTGATCCGCTTAATTCCGCAATTACAGGATTGGGGAAATAAAGGAAGATAAGGAAAATAATGGGGGTAGGTTATGCATAGAGAGTCCGCCGTTACGACAGACGCAGACATTTAGGTTCTAAAGCAAACATCACTCACCCCACCAGGGGACAACCAGGCTATTTATTCGGGAAAGATAAAGTCAGAAGCTACTTTCCTAGCCTCAAACCTCGTCCCATTATCCATATTTTCATAAGCGAACAGCTTTTCAGTAAGGGTGATAAGCTTGTATGCATCTCTATTTGAAGGGTCTGACGGGTCTGCAACCGTTGTCTTGTCACCCTCGAGACCGGTCTTATAAATCTGGAAAAAGACGTCCCCCGAAACGCCCCATTCTCCGGATTCTGTCCTGTCCATTTTCTTCCCTGCCGGATCTATCGTTCTGAACCGAACCGTGTAGGAGCCATCATTCCTGTTATCTGCGATCCACATGTACGTTCCGCCTTCTTTAGTACTCGTACTGCCGAACCACCTTCCGACAACGAGGCCCCATTTTGCCTCCCTTGTAGCAGGGACCTTTGCCGCATCCTTGCCCTGAGTCATCTTTGAGACCGGCTTCTTCTTCTCCATTTCCGTCTTAACTTCCTCGGTCATCTCCTTACAAAGGACCTTAATCTTTTCCTGTAGTTCCGGCAGACGTTTCTGCAATGTAGCCATGGCCAAACGCATGGCTACAGGCATCTTTTCGGTAACAGATCGGCCGACTGGACTCTTATAGAACACAAGCATCCCCTTCAACTCTTCTTCGCTAAATGAATGGACATAGATGTTGATAATATCATCCTTTGAATTTTCCCACCCCACGCTTTGTTCCATGATATTCAATAATTTTTCTTGGTATTTATCCAAAATCGGTTTCATGTCTTCCGGAACGCCGGCCTCAGACAATTGCCGTGCCATCATTGACCGCATTTCATCAAGAGCCTGCTTCATCGCTTGGTCAACCTTTGTCGTATAGAACAAATATTCAACAAGCTCTCTTTGCGAGGCTTCGTCTGCGTATACGACAGGGCTTACGGCGCAAAGAGCAATTGCGATTAACAGCACCAGAGTCTTCATCTGTTCCTCCTACGTGCGCAATAGATATGATATTCACTACCACTACTTGCTGAAGTATAGCAAGGAATAATCCGAGATGCTCGGTTTTAGGAAGCAATATGGATGAGGACATGCGGAGTCCGACAGATTGAATCCCGGCTTTTACATACGCTAAATTGCCATCTTTTTGCTAAAGTGATTTGCGTGCAAGTCCTACTTACAGGCACAGGGCCATTAGGGACGCTCATTGAAATATTAAATGCTCTTTTCTCGTCATGCCAGCGCCAGCTTCTCACGCCCTGTTTCTCAAAAATATGATAATTCGATGAGCTTCCCTAATCCCTCCCCTTTTCAATGGGGAATTGATGTCAGTAACATATTTATGGCCCACGACCCCATCGCCTCTTGCTCTACAAGAAAGATGTTCCCATAGTCAAGGTCCCATATATAACGGTTTGGCGTCTTCGATCGTTGAGTTGGTGTGCCGAGCCGTGATGCAAGAACCTTGGAAGTCTTCTCGAATACCCGGTGGGCTTCGGTTTGCTTATCGGTTATATACTGAAGCGTCAATTTATATATCTTTCCGTCGATGGCACCAACTACCAGATACCAACGATACTGATTGAAAGTTACTTGTGGGCCGCTGAAAACCTGTTCGCCCGCTATGCCTTTCCCGCCCTGAGAAGACCATAAAGCGGCATACTCATTCGGCGTCAACTCCACTAAACCGCGAGCAGTTTTGACGTCTTGGCCGAAGCGATACTCTCCGATCTTGTCGATCATGTCCGCCCCATGACAAAGAATGGAGACCTGCATAATGATCAAGCAAGCTGTTAAAACCCTCAGTGCCTTCAAGCCGCACCTCCCAATTGAATTTTCTCTTTGGAGATAGATTATACCACATACCAATGATCTTTTTTCCGCAAAAGCAATGTGGGTACCGCTCAATATTTTCCCTAATTGCAGACCACTCGGAAGACGACACCTCTAGAGAGCCCCCTGTTTCTCAAGAATCTGGTAATTCAATGAGCGTCCCTAATCCTCCTAATCCTCCCCCATTTCCTGATGGAGACCGGCTCGAGAGTGGGCGAAGCCTGGGCGCTCAAAGTGAAAGACCTTGACGTGAAACAACTGAAGGCAATTATAAGGCGAACGTGGAGCCGTACAAAGCTGGTGGAAACGACGAAAGGAAGAAACAAGCCGCCCGTCTATCTTTCGGACAAGACTTACGAGATAGCGAAGCGAAACATGGAAGGGAAGTTCGGAGAGGATTTTGTTTTACCAATTCGTTCACTGGTCGCGGATACACACAGGAATGCTTGCGGAAGAGATGGCGTAGGCACACCGATGCAGCCGTCACGCCCAAAGAGGCTACGCGACATTCCTGCTGCACGCAGATAGCGGAAAGCGGACAGCGTTAAGGACACACCCTCCAGACACAACAACTGATGCGCCATGCCGATCTCAGGAGCACACGGAAGTATTTTCACGGTACCGAGAGGAGCATGAAGGAAATTATGAACCAGCGGGGAAGGTGGGAAACTCCAGTCAATCTTCCTCTTGGACGCCCGTAATTTTTGTATTATAATCTATCATGCCCATATTAACCCTCAGAGAACCCGAGAGGAAGATGCTTGTTGCGCGTAAAACGGCGCTCTTCGAGAAAGCGAAGCGTACAGGCGAGTATTTGCGAAGCTTGGGGGCAAAGGAGGTTTACCTCTTCGGCTCTATCACCAGGGATGACTTCCGCCCTCATTCGGACGTGGACATAGCCGTTTCGGGCCTTCCCTATGAATTCATCTACACCGTGGAAGCGAGGATCGCCGATATTCTCGGCACTGATGACTTCGACCTCGTGTATCTTGAGTATACAAAAGAGCGGGTAAGAAATAGGATACTTGAGCAGGGGGTCAAAGTTTGTTAGCCGTTTTTCAGGATGTTCAGATAGAACTGGAGGAACTCAGAGAAGAAGTTGAACGGCTGAAAATTAAGAAGAAATTGTACAGAAAAGCGGTGGACGCCGACGTTGAGATTGCCGATTCGCATATGCGGGCCATGGCTTCTTTTATTCATGACATATACACCGGCATGGAAAAGCTCCTTGAAGGTTTGGTGAAGTACTTCGATGGTCAACTCCCGGCAGGTGAAGACTGGCACCGTAAATTGCTTGCAAGGGCCGGTTTTCCCAATGAGAATGCCCGGCCCGCGATAATATCCGATGACACAGGCAAAATCCTTGACGAATTGAGGAGCTTCCGTCATGTTTTCCGGAACAGATACTTAAGCAACCTCATCCCTAAACGGGTCGATGATCTGGCGGGTGAGACAATAAGTGCCTTTGAGGCATTCCAAGAGGACATACGCAAATTTATAGCAGCTGTTAAGTCGGAGCATTAACTGCCGGGCCAGATCAACGAATAACAAAGCCGTCTTTTCCTGGCAGTATTCGCAGACCTCCCCGCGTCAAGAAGGTCTTTTCAATCCCTATAAACGCTTCACACGACATATGCAGCCAGGGTGGCCATTAGGCCCTTCCTGCACGTAATGGTTAAATTCTGAGGCGAAAGCATTTCTGCTGTTCTTCCTGAAGTCTACACTCCATCCCGTTTCACCTACATAGCACTTCCTGCACGTAATCGGTAAATTCCCCATGAAAACATTTCACCTTTCCTGTAACGGAGTTTTGTGAATTCTTCTGGACATCCCGCGCTACAAGTGATAAGGGATACCCTAGAGTCAATTTTGGCTAACGCAGCAGGCAAACGAAGGCGCGGGCGCTCAACGATCCCCTGTCTTGGCTGCCGCAAGCGCGCGGAGAGCTCATGGGTTGCGATGTGTTGCTGAGCGAGATAACAGACTTCTATTCGAAGTCACGTGATTACAACGGGATCCCCATTTCCTCTCTCGTCAGACCCCACGGAGAAATGAAGGTGAGAAGCTGCTTGTCCCAACTCATCAGTGATGGGCTAGTGTCTGTTGTATTCGGCGATTACCACCCTAACCCACACATAAAAGCTCTTCCCCCAGAACCCGAAGCAGAGCAGCGCGAGAAACTTGATACACCCCGCTTCCAACGCGCATGCGCGTACCCAACTGCCAAGCACCTAACAACAGTAGTCGATCCGGCCGCTTTCAGCGACAGACCATTCAACTTGTCTCTGGCGCTTGGGGAGCCACAGTTAACATACAAGAGTTTCGACTTATCGATACTAGAGATATATCGTAACGATCCGCGTTACCACTATAGCTACGACGACATTCACGGTTGGATTAGCGTCACGAGCGAGTTCTTCGAGACAGACAGGATGAAGGACTCAGACCAGGTGCTCCTAGAGTCTTTCGGTTTTTGTTTCGATAAGGAGAACAACGTCTACGTGGCTGCATTTCTCAGATACTTGTCAGGCCTTAGCCCTGAGCACCAACTTATATGGGCTTCAAAGAAGGTCAGCAACGAAACGTACTTGCATCCAGATTACCATCGGACATCGATAATCGGCGATTGGCCTGAACGACTCTCCCTGTATCAGGCCGTTCTGGCGGAGATGAAGGCGATAAATGATATCTGTGCAGCCATCGGACGTAAATCTTTCTTCAAAAACGACTTCGCCGAGGGCAGACGGCCACGTGAGTTCGGGTATCTGCTCCGCCCGACGTTGAAGGAATACAACGAATTTATCCACCTTCTCGACAAAATGCTATCCGAGAATATTAACAGAGAGTTTTTCGGACATGATGTTTCTTTTGAGAGAGAAGAAGAAAGAGGTGACGGAAAGATTATTGTAAGGCAAAAGGGGACAATTCAGATACTGACTGATTGGCTAAGAAGTTGCTTTAAGACCAATGACTGGTCAGAAATTGAAGAAATGCTTCAGACGCTCCGAGATGTTAGGAAGTTGCGTCAAAAGCCAGCTCACTCGATAAAAGAGAACGAGTTCGACCAACAGTACATTCGTGAACAGCGGGAGGTCATGAAGCAAGTTTACCGTGCAGTCATGATTTTGCGCGTTGCGTTGGCGTTGCATCCTTCGGCCTCCGAGATCAGGATTCCCAGGCAGCTAACGGATAGCCTTATATGGGCAGTGTAAGTGGTAGGGGCTAGCGCAAGGCGCTCCACGCGGACACCGCCTGGCGGCTCTCTCAAGCTTGATGGGACAAAAGGGTCGGCACCCGACATGAGACAACCATGAAGCGGCTTCTCTCTGACCCTCGATGTAAAGGCCAGAACAGACGGGGGTGTGAATGAAAAAGTTTGTGTGGGACACATCTGCAATCATAAACATTAAAGAGCCGAATTCAGAGGGCTATTCACCCGGTCACAGCCTAATTAAAGACCTTTCTGATGGATGGATCCGCGGGCCATATCAGAATATATTCCCATCTTTGGCAGTTTTCGAGGTGTCCGCTACGGTCTCTCGAATGCATCGCGAAGGCAAAAGAATATTGAGAGAATTCTACCTACTGGATGAAAAGTCAATATTGTATGACGTTGATAGGGGTCTTATTCTCAAGAGTCATGATCTTCATGCTAAACAGGGCTTTGATCAACTAAAAGGAGCAGATTTGGTTTTTGCATGTATTGCCTATATTGAAGATGCTTATCTCGTAACGCTAGACAAACAGCTTGGAAGAAGCATATCAAGACATGTTAAAATCATAGATCTAAACGATAGTCGTGATTTGCCGGAATATAGACAATTATTTGAGCCCTAACCGAATACCAACCATGGATTAAGGTAGACAACACTTCTTGTATTTCTTCCCACTGCCGCAAGGACATGGATCATTTCTGCCTATTCCGCCGCGGTTCTGCATGGCTTTCTCTATCCTTTTTCTTCTTAAACTCTCTGCTCGAATTTTCAGTCGTTCAAGCTTTGCATCAGGAATATCTTCAAGGCTAATAAAATCAAAATCGACAGCAATGAGATCTCGCGCTAAATTAAAGGTTAGTTCGACTAGTAGCCGTTCTTGATCTCCGGTAACCAGCATGGCCGTCTGTACGTGTTCTAATGCAAGTCTCTTATCTCGTTCTAATAACTGCTCTTGCCAGCAAAACACCGTAATCTTTACGTCGCCATAGGTTGAGAGTGCTCTTGCCCGACCTGATACTGATTGTTCTTTCAACACCTCATCTATTCCCGACCAAATAGTAGTTCGCCATGATCCCTCACAATCGAGAAGCATGCTTGATACCTTTCTTCGGTAGCTTTGAGTACTTGTTGACAAAAAATCTATGATCTCTTTTAGGCGGACAGGTAGCTCCTGCCTAAGAGAGCATGTTGCGTCTGGATCATGTAGTTTATGGGTAAAATAATGGTCGATATCTACTCGATATCCGTTCCACAACAATTCTCGGTCAAAACCAAACTGTTTTACGTATTCGGTGTAAATATTATGTTTGAGGTATAAACCGAGATGATCAAGTTCATCTTCCGTTTTAATCAAATTCGATTGAAATGCCCGTACCCTTTGTTCAACAAAATGCAAGAAAATAAGAGGGTTATCAAAGATGTCGGTGTAAACTCGTAAATCGTCTATTGAGATTGACCATTGAGGATATTGACCCACATTTACGCCAATCTTCTTTAGATGCTGCGCCTGTGAAGCAAGCTCAGTAAACGCGTCAAGCGTAACTGCACATACCGTAACGTGCTCAAACTCATTTCTCGCGATTGTTCCGATAAAATCATGGTTTTTGTCGAAGAGATCTACTTTGACATCGCTTTCGAGGTATTCCAAGAAGCGTCCTCCCTGTTCAGCTGGCTTGAAGACCAGATTTCGTAGCGACTCAATATATGCTGAAAAATCCGTCGCAGGGGGCGTATATGTAAATGCTCCGGCCTTTACTTCGACGATAAAGAGATGGTCTTCATAAATTAATATGGCATCTACCTCGCACCACTGTAAACTATTACCGGATCCCGTGTGCCAACGATAGTATACGGGGCGATAAGTCTGAGCCCCAGGAAGCAGCTTGACAAAAAGCTCTATAGGAATCCGCTCGGATACATCCTGTTGCTTGTTGTTCCATATTGCCCGATACTCTGGTTTCCTTTTTAATATGATTCGCTGCATAGTTCTATAGAAGTTATCAAAGAGGTTATAAAGTTCAAAACAATAATTTTGTCCATTGATCTTAATGAAAGGGCGTTTAAAGATGGGCCATATTCGGAGAGGCCATGCTTTGTATTCGCCTTCTGCAAAAAACTCGGTATCTTGTCCTGGCTCCCACGACAATTCGTTCAGTAGCGCCTCTGGCAGATCTGTGATCTTCGCGAGATTGAATAGATCCAACCCGCAGAGTCTTCCGGACACGTGTTCTCGCCAATCTTCCCCGTAATTTTCACGGATGATTCGTCGCATGGCGTCAGGAAGGTCCCCTTCTTGATCATTTCCCAACGTCCCTCTTTTTTCCTCCAGTTTGGCGATTACAACCTCTCGACACTTCACCAATTCTTCCAGTACATTCCCCAAGCCCATTGTCAGCGAATCTTGAATTCGTTGAAGTGCCGAAAGAAGTTTCTCAACATTGATACCAAACAATTCCTGTAGAATATCGTTGTGGGGTGAAAGGACATCACGGAGAAACGGAATATTGTGTGCGCTGTAGCGATGTCCGCGGATGTTGCACCAGTAAATTTGAGCTTTGTAAAAATACTCTTCAAAATCAGGGTCATAATCAGGGTCATTCTTACGAGCGACAGCCGTACGACAAATTTGGTAATCCATGTTTAGTTTGGAAAACAAACCGCCTACTAACGCTCTAGTCTCTTCCCACTGTTCTTCGGTTACTGCCTCTTCAATGACTTCGGCTGGCTGTGCCGAGGCTATGATGCTTTGCAAATAATCCACCATTCTAAGAGAGAGTGCGCCATCTTGGTCAATATCGCTTTCACTCTTTATGTTGAGATGATGCCCCGCCATTTCCCAGTAGCCCCTTTTGAGCACTTCATCTGGTGGAAGTTTTCTGACTATCTCAACAATACGGAAAATTGCGTCGTTAATTTCTTGACAAACTTCTGGAAAATGCTCGATGAGTTTTTCCTGCGCCTCCTCGAACTGTTCGCCGGACATCCGGTTTCTGGCCACCAGCAGAGTGCCGAAACGAGCCATTTCGAATGCCCCGTGGGAAAAATAGTCGTCAGCGGATACTGGCTTCTTTTTTGCTACGAGTTCCGAAACTCTATGCTTAGCGCGTGCCTTCTTTCCCATGAGTAGCATTCACCGATCTTAGAGATATTGTATAATATTCTTTGACGACATTATAGCAAAGGAAAGAGAGCAACACCCATAGGGGCCCTTCATACAAAGTGAACTTTTGGTCCTAAAGCCAGTACATGTTACGTTCCTATCATTTTTGTCCTATGGCGCATGTCTCACACCTTTCCTTCGATGATGTGCAACCATTCGAAAAAGGTCCATCATCGACTTGTTGTGAAGTTCACGCACAACCCTCTCTTGACCCCGTGGCTCTTTCTGCACGTAATCCGCAGGTTCTCATGAGAAATCATTTTTGTTGTCAACGGTCTTTTCAATTTGAGCCATTTTCGGTCGTCAAGACTGAGCCACCCGCCCTTACGCCCAACTCCTTTTCTTCCACCTCCTGTCCGATCTTTCCCCTAAGCCTGTAACTGTTTCCTTTCATGTTGATCACCACGCTGTGATGGAGGAGGCGATCAAGGAAGGCGGTTACAATGACCGGGTCCTGGAAGAGCTCCGTCCAGTCCGAGAAGGCCTTATTGGAGGTAATGATGGTGCTGGCCTTTTCGTACCGGTTGGCGATGAAGCGGAAGAAGAGATTGCATTCTTCCCTGTCGATGGGCGTATAACCTACCTCGTCCACGATCACGAGCGCCGACTTGCGGTAGGCCCTCGCTCTTCCCTTGCCGCCGGACGCACGGTCCTTTTTCAACTTCCCGATGAGGTCCTCCATGGTAGTAAAGTAGATGCTCAATCCTGCCTGGCACGCCTTTACCGCGAGGGATACCGCCAAGTGGGTCTTCCCGATGCCGGGAGGGCCGAGAAAGATCACATTGTCCTTCTGCCGGACAAAGGTCAGGTCAAAGAGGGCCATGATCTTCTGTCGATCCAATGTGGGTTGGAAGGCGAAGTCGAACTCATCGATGCTCTTGACAAAGGGAAGGCCCGATATCTTCAAAGATGTCTCCACTCTCCTTTGCTCCCTTGAGGCGACCTCCTCTTCAAGGAGTTCATCAAGAAATCTGAGATAACTCTTCCCCTCATCCTCCGATACCCGTATTGCCCTTTCCAGGATGGTGCCCATATGGGAGAGCTTCAGTCGCGTGAGACTCCCCTGAATTCGGTCAAAGACGAAGGTATCGTTCATATGGCCACCGCATCATAAAAAGACGGGGACCGTACTTCCAGGAGGCTATAGGGACGTCCAAGGAGGCTATAGGGACGTCCATGAAAGGATTAAATTGTCTGCGGTTTGCAGAAAAACAAAGGTTTAGGCGTTGAAGAAATCCTTAATGATGCCACCCTTTAACTGTTTCTTCTCGTAAATCATTGCCGAGTCAAAGCAGTCCGTGCTCGACTTATAGGTCAAGTTCACACTAAAGCCCTGTCTCGGCCCCTTAACGCTTTCTATGAGGGGCTACCGGGACGTCCTTCAAGGATGTCCCCATTGATTGAACAAGTAAGCGGGAAACCGTGAATGTCAATATTTCACCGCCGCCCCGTCCCCATTAGATCCTGAAGTCAGGGGTCAAGAAGTCCGCCGTCGATCATTGCGATATCCTGAGAGAGAAGATAAGCCCCGCCCCAGTCCGGCTCTATGAGGAGATCAACAAAGAATAGAGCCGGACTGCGGTTTTGCTTGCCTTTTTTCCCCGATTCGGACCATAATAATCCAAAAATAAGACCGAAGAGCGAGGTATTTTTATGAAAACGTCGGTATCGCAGGTGACTTGCCACGCTATTCTCCTGGCTGTCCTTACTCTGGCGCTGGTGTGCTTTATCCATCCCCCGGTTGCGGGAGCCGCCGATCGAGGCGTGGAGAAGACGGTGGGGAGGAGCACCTATCCGGCGCTCCTTGCGAGGGCCGAAAGCGACGGCTCGGCGAGGGTCATCGTAAAAGTGGGCATCGATTTCAGGGCAGAGCCGGTTCTTGCCGGAGAGCAGATGGCCGCACAGAGGGCCGCGACCCTCATGGCCCAAAACCGGCTTATCTCGGAGCTTGAGACGAAGGGCGTCGCGCCTTCCGCCTTTTATCGTTACAAATACATACCTTTTATGGCCATGACCGTGAGCGCCGCCGGCCTGAAGGCTCTTGCCGCTTCGGCCAATGCCCTGCTCATTCAGGAGGACGCGGTTTCCCTGCCTGACGAAGACCCCACACCGGGTTGGAGCATCCCCCTTATCGGCGCAGAGGCGATGCAGAACGCCGGCATAACGGGCGCGGGCATGACCGTTGCAGTGGTCGATACGGGCGTTGACAAGACCCATCCCTATCTTACCGGTGCGGTTACCTCCGAGGCATGTTACTCCACCAATGACAGGCAGCACAAGCAGTCCTCTCTCTGTCCCGGGGGAGTTTCCTCCTCCACGGCCGCAGGCTCCGCAATGCCTTACGGGGGATCGTGCCCCACGTCCACCGTGCCCGGTCAGGGAAAGTGCGACCATGGCACCCACGTGGCGGGAATCGTTGCCGGACGGAGCGGTATCGCCGGAAGCCCGGGACCGGGTGTGGCCCCGGCGGCCAACATTATCGCCATACAGGTTTTCACTTACTCTGAGCGGGCCCAGGACTGCGACTCAAACGGGCCTCCGTGCGTCACGGCAAACGACTCCGACATTATCAAGGCCCTGGAGAGGGTCTACGAACTTCAAGAGGGCGGCCTTACCATCGCTTCCGTCAACATGAGCCTCGGAGGCGGTCAGTATGGCGAGAACTGCGACAGTCAGGCAGCTTCGAAAACTATCGTCGATATGCTGAGGGCGGCGAATATCGCCACCGTGGCATCATCGGGCAACAACGGGTATTGCGGCGCCATAGGCAGTCCCGCGTGTATTTCGTCGGTGGTCAGCGTGGGCGCAACCGATTCGAACGATAATGTAGCCCCCTATTCAAACAGCGCGCCCTTCATGAGCCTTCTGGCCCCGGGCTCGGCAATCACGTCGTCCATACCGGAGGTGGAGGACACGTGGTATGCCTCCTGGAACGGCACGTCCATGGCCGCCCCGCACGTGGCGGGCATTTGGGCGTTGATGAGGCAGCAGACACCCGCGGCCACGGTGAGCGACATTTTGAGCGCCCTTACGTCCACGGGGGCCTCGGTGACCGATTCGTCATGCAGCCCGGTGACGAAAAAGAGGGTGAACGTGAGCGAAGCCTCCGCCCTGCTCCAAAACGGGGCAGCCCTCTCAGTTACCATCGGGGGAAAAGGCCAGGGCACGGTCTCAGCCGACGGCCTCACGTGCGCGGGCAGCGCGAGTTGCTCGGGAACCTACGTGACCGGGACCACCGTGACCCTCACCGCCCAACCCAATTTCAAGTACGCCTTCGACGCGTGGACGGGCTGTACCACCACGACAGACAATACGTGCACCATAGTCATGGATAGCGGCAAGACCGTGACCGCGTCCTTCGGGCTTCTTCCCGTAATGAACGTGACGCCCCAATCCTTGAACTTCGGCTCCGTGAAAAAAGGGATTCGTTCGGATAAACAAATCACCGTCAAGAATACAGGACCCACCGGAGCCGCCCACCTTACGGTCGGCACTGTCGATATATCAGTCCCCTCGGATTTTGCGGTGACCGGCACCACCTGCGCCACGCCCCTTGCAAAAGGGGAATCGTGCACCATAACCATCGGCCTTACCTCCTCGTCCTACGGGGCAAAGAGCGGCCTGGCAAGGGTGGCCTCCAATGACCCCAAGCGATCCCCCATAGGCGTGAAACTCGCGGGGAACGCCGCACCTCCCGTCATCTCCGTGCCGGGCAACACAAACCTGGGTTCCATCACGGTGGGGCAGACAAGCGAGGCGAAACAGATATATGTGAGGAACACGGGACTTTCCCCCCTCACCTTCACCTTTATCGGGCTTGCCGACAAGAGCGGCCCCTTTGCCCTGGTCTTCGACGGGTGCACGGGCCAGAGCGTTGCCAAGGGTGACTATTGCCCCGTGGCAGTCACTTTCACCCCTACCGCTGCCGGCACCGCGACAGGCCACCTGATCATCCAGTCCAACGACCCCAACCCGTCAAGGGCCACGCTCGTGAGGCAGCTAAGCGGTCGGGGGAAGTAATAGGGGCTTCTATAAGGGTATTTAAGGAGGTCATCCGCAGGGACCCGGACCACTGTGGCCGGTCGGGGTCCCTGCGGATGGCTCGCAAGCTATGACAGAGCAAGAGCCTTCACTTAGCCGGAAGGGTGGAATTGACACAAAGGGCCTATCTGTGGCGCCATGCTGCGCCGGTGTCCTCTGACGTGCGGCAAGTACGTCGCTTAGAAGCACCTGCCGTTGGCCGGCACCGCATCTGATACATACCTCTGACCCCGTGAATCTGCACTCCCTGGGGAGCCCGACCTCCTGACTCTTTCCCAGCCTACGACGTATGACAATACGTTGCCTGGAAGTAGTGAATAGAGAATTGGCGATGGAGTTCGGCCGGGGCTTCTCTGAAAAGAACCTCCGGCACATGATCCGTTTTGCAGAAGTCTTTCCCGATGAGGAGATTCTCTCCGCACTGCGGAGAGAATTGAACCGGACCCACCTGAAGAAGATCATATGCCCTTGGTGGTGATACTGTCATTCACTTCTGCACGTAATAAACAGTCAGCCGCCGTAATGTTATAGCTCAACAGCAATGAACTTGGATGCTTCCCCCGCCGCCTCAATCTGCCATCCAGCTACCTCCTAAGGACTTAATGAGGGCTATGACCGACACGAGTTGTTGACCGCGCAGGCGCATGGCCGTCCGGTCGATTCCCAGGGTGACATTCTCCGCCGTTGCCACATCGAGATAAGTGACGAGACCTGCCTCATAGCGGTTATTGGCAACTTCCAGTTGCCTTCGCCCCGATTTTGACGCTGCCACGACCCTCTCATGCTGGTTGGCAAGCAGATATTCAGCCGAGAGGTTGTTTTCAACGTCCGCGAAGGCACTGAGCACCGTCTGGCGGTATTTGGCAACCGCCTCCTCATAGGCTGCCCTAGCCTGGTCGAGCCCGGCGACAAGCTGGCCGCCTTGGAAGAGCGGGAGCGTGATTGACGGCGCGACGGTCCAGAACCTGCTCTGCCAGTCGAGGAGGTTGCTCGTTGTCCCGCTCTGATATCCTGTCTGGGCGCCAAATCTGATGGTCGGGAAAAATGCTGCCGTTGCCACTCCGATACTTGCGTTGGCGGCAGCCATGCGCCGCTCAGCGGCGGCAATATCGGGCCTGCGCTCGAGCAACTCGGAAGGCAAATTGGGTGGGAGTATCACCGGTTTCAGATCAAGGGGCCGCTCTGATACCCTGAAAAACGATGCATTTTGTCCGGTGAGCACGGCGAGCGCATGTTCGAACTTCGCCCTTTGCAGGGCGGTATCGGGGAGTTGGGACTCTGTGTTCCTGAGAACCGTTTCCGCCTGTGCCACATCGAGATCCGACACCATGCCCCCCGCCCTCCGATTCGAAACGAGCTCGAACGATTTACGGAAGACCTCGATGCTCCTGAGGAGCAAATCCTTATCCCCGTCTAGGGCTCGGATTGCGAAATAATCTGCCGCGACTTCCGCCTGAATGGCCAGCTTCACCGCCTCCACATCGTCGGCGCTCGCCTGCACCTGGGCCGTCGCGGACTCGACGAGGCGCCTTACTCGCCCCCAGAGATCGACCTCATAACTCAGGTCAAAAAGAACGGTATCTGTATTGTACGTTTGGCCCGGGTGGCCCCCGGCAGGACGGTTCAGCGAGTCAAGCTGCCTCACCGGGAGATAAGAGCCGGATAGTTTCGGGAAAAGATTCGCCTGCGTCACGTTGGCGGCAGCGCGAGCCTGGTTGAACCTGGCGTAGGCAGCCTTCAGGTCCTGGTTGGCCGCGGCTGCGGCCTCTTCCAGTTTATTCAGCTCGAGGTCGCCGAACACTTCCCACCATTTGCCCTTGGGAATATGCGCCTGGGGCACGGCGATCTTCCATTCATCGGACACTCCGGTGTATCCTTCAGGGATCTCCGTTGCATCGGGGCGCACGTAGTCGGGCCCCACGGCGCAGGCCGCAAGCGCCATCGCCAAAAGAAATAGTGCGAGCACCGAAATCACCAGACTGTGGCGGTCTGCTATCCGGAGAGACGGGAGTGAACGAATCGTCTTCATTTGCCCTTCTCCTTTTTCGCGGCCGGCGCCACGGACACGGCAGCACCGGTGGAAAGCGAATCAGAAGGATTCAATATAACCCGGTCGCTCGGCCCCACGCCCACGAGCACTTCAATGGTCTGACCGAAATCCCGTCCCAGCTTCACGTTCCGAAGCTCCACCTTCCCGTCGGCCTTCACCACACCGACCTGAGGCCCTTCCGGCCGGAACAGCACCGTATTAGCAGGGAGGGTGAGGACGGGCTCACTCTTCGCATCGGTAAACCGTACCTGGGCATACCCGCCCGCAATGATCTCCTCCTTCGGGTTATCAAGCTCTAGCTCTATGAGGAGCGTCCTGGAGTCGGCGGCCATGACACCGGCCGTACGGATCACTCGGGGTTTAAATGTCCGGTCAGGGAACTCTGACACGGTCAGCTCTGCGCTCTGGCCGGTTCGGATGCTCCGGGCCATTGACTGGGGAACCTGCACGAATATCCGGAGTTTCCCTGTTTGGGCGAGGTGGAAGATTTCCTTCCCCGCCCCGGCGACGATGAGATCGCCCGAATCGATATTTCGGACCGTGATGGTGCCCGCGAACGGCGCCTTGACCCGTAGGAACGATTCGAGCCTTTCGAGCCTGCGCACTTCCGAGCGGGCCGATTCGGTACTTGCCGCTTTAAGCTTGAAATCGGCCTGTTTCTCGGCGTTCTCCTGGTCGCTCACGCTCGCGGTCTTCACGAGACCCGCCCACCGCTCCGCCGTGATCTTGGCGAGCCCAAGGGCCGCCTCCGCCTGGGCGAGCTGTCCCCGGGCCCGCTCGATCTCCTGATTGAGCTCCGGCGCGTCGATCTCGGCAAGGAGCTGGCCCTGCTTGACATGACTCCCTATGTCCACGAGCCTTCTTTTAAGATAGCCGTTTGCCCGTGCATAAATCGGAGCCTCCACAAATGGCTTCACCTCCGCGGGAAGGGGGAGGTGCGACCCTGATTGGCCAGGTTTGGGAGACACCACTACGACCGTAGGAACGGAAAGTTCCTTCGTTTCCGCGCGCAGCATGGCCCGCTCCCGAAGCCTCGGCACGAGACCTGCCACGACACCAATAATGATCAGGAGCGCGAGAATGACCCCGACAAGCATGAACCTGGAGCGTCCCCGACCGGCCGTGTCTCCCGTATTGTGGATGAGATCAAAAGGATTATTTTCTGTTGAATTCATGGTAACACCTCGTCGGTTTTGATTTCTGTTGGATCGGGCTCGGCTCCTTTTCTGTGGAGAAGGCTGAATACGACCGGGACGAAGAAGAGGGTTGCAATAGTGGCAAGGATCAGGCCGCCAATGACCGCCCGGCCAAGGGGTGCATTCTGCTCGCCCCCTTCGCCCAGTGCAAGGGCCATGGGGAACATGCCGATCATCATGGCAAGGGCCGTCATGAGCACCGGTCGCAGGCGGCCTACACCCGCCTCCCATGCGGCCCTCATGGGGTCGAGGCCGCGGCGGAGATTATTTCTTGCGAAAGTCACCACCAGGACCGAGTTGGCCGTAGCCACTCCCAGGCTCATAATTGCCCCCATCATGGCGGGAACGCTGAGCGTGGTGAAGGTAAGGTAGAGCCCCCACACTACGCCCGCAAAGGCACCGAGAAGGGCGGTAATGATGATGAATGGATCAAGCCAGGACTGGAAGTTGATGACCAAGAGGAGGTAGACGAAGGCGATTGCTAGAAGGAGCCCTATGGAGAGTCCGGTGAAGCTCGAATGCATGGTGTCTGCCTGCCCCCGGAACATGATGAAGCTCCCCTTGGGAAGCTCCTTCTTTGCCTGTTCCACCAGGGGCATGATATCCCGGAGCACGCCCCCCAGGTCACGCCCGCTCACTCCGCCGAATACGTCGATCACGGGCATGACATTGTACTGCGAGTAAATGGGTGAGCCGCTCGCGCGCTTCAGAGAGGCGAGGTTGGCGAGGACCTGCGCGTCGTTTTTGCCCTGCCGGTTCGCGCTTACCGGGATGCCGTTCAAGGCGGCGAGCGAGTCGATGGGGTGCTCCGGCACCCTCACGTTCACCAGGTACTGTATGCCGTTTTTGGGGTTGAGCCAGTAGTTCGGCTGCACCTGGCTGTTGCCGCTCAAGCTCAGGAGCACCGAGCCGGTAACATCCCGCTCGGAGAGCCCGATCTGTGATGCCTTGGTACGGTCGACGTCGAAATGGAGCTCGGGCTGATCCGTTGGTTGCTGGATGCGCACATCCACGGCCCCGGGAACCCGGCGGACCTTTTCAACGAGTCGTGCCGCAACGGCGTGGCTTTTCACGCGGTCCTTGCCGACGATCTGGATGTCGAAGGGCGCGGGCAAACCGAAATTGATGGTCTGGTTCACGATATCGGCGGGCAGAAAATAAAAGGTTGTCCCCGGAAAGTCACGGTTAAGCCGGGCCCTCAGGCGCCTCACGTAGCCTTCCGTGGACCGGTGACCGGATTTGAGGGATACGAGTATATCCCCGTCGGCCGTCCCCGTGAGGCCGTTGTCGATGTAGGTGAGGGGGATCCCTCCGAAGGGGATGCCGAGATTATCGAGGATGCCGGCGATCTCTTTGGCGGGGATTTCTTCCCGTATGACACCCTCGATCCTGTCAGCAAGCCGGGTTGTTTCTTCGATTCGCGTCCCTGTTGGGGCCCGGACATGGAGCCTGAACTGGCCAGCGTCTACCGAGGGGAAGAAATCCTGGCCGAGTTGAGGGATGAGAAGCCAGGAGCCGACGCAAAACGCGGTAAAAAGGATCGCGAAGGCCGTTCGATGGGCAAGGACATTGCCCAGCATCCGGCGATAGTCTTCCCGGAAACGGGTGAATCCGCGCTCGAAACTTCCCTGCAGGGACACAAACGGGCGCAGCAATGGAGAAACCGATCCCGGGTCCGTTCCATGACCCCGGTATTCGATATGGCGGTAGAACCACATGACAAGTGTCGGAATGAGGGTCCGGGAGAGCACGTAACTTGCGAGCATCGCGAATACGACTGCTTCGGCAAGAGGCACGAAAAGATACCGGGCAACGCCGGTTAAAAAGAACATCGGCACGAAGACGATGCAGATGCAGAGGGTGGAGACAAATGCAGGCAGGGCTATCTCCTGTGCCCCGTCCAAGATCGCCTGGACGTTCGGTTTGCCGAGCGCCATCTGGCGATGGACATTTTCAATTTCCACCGTCGCGTCATCCACCAGAATGCCAACGGCCAGGGCTAGTCCTCCCAGGGTCATGAGGTTGATGGTCTCGCCGAGGGCGGAGAGAAGGCCCAAGGAGCACAGAACGGAAAGAGGAATTGAGAGAGCGATGATAAAAGTGCCCCGCCATGTACCAAGAAAGAGGAGGATCATTATGGCCGTGAGCGTGGCGGCGATAATACCCTCTTTCATGACGCCGTTTATCGCCGCCCTCACGAAAAGGGACTGGTCGGCGAATTCCTTAACCCCGAGTTCCGAGGGAAGACCGCTTAGAATCCGGGGCATGGTCTTCTTCACGCTGTCCACCACTGCGAGCGTAGAGGCGGCACCCGTTTTCATGATGGTAAGGAGAACTCCGCGGACCCCGTCGAGGCGTACCACATTTTGCTGGGGTTGGTATCCGTCATGGACGTGAGCCACGTCGCCGACCCGGATTACCGCGCCGTTCACCGTCTTCACGGGAAGGTCGTTGAGCGCCGAAATCACCTCCGGGTTGCTGTTCATGAAGACGTTGTATTCCGTGGCGGCAATTTTTGCGGTGCCGCTGGGGAGAACGAAGTTCTGGGCGTTGACTGCGTTCACGACATCCTGGGGGGCTAGGTTCTTCGCCTGGAGGGCCGGAAGGTCGAGGTCCACGGCGACGACCCTTGCCTTGCCCCCGTACGGATAGGGCACCGAAGCGCCGCGCACGGTCGAAAGGCCCACCTTGATCTGGTTCATCGCCATGTCCTGCAATTCCTGCTCGGAGAACCTTGTGCTCGCCAGGCTGTATTGCAGGATAGGCACTGTCGAGGCATTGTAGCGGATCACGAAGGGCGGCGTGACCCCCGGCGGAAGGAACCTTTGGGCCGCCTGGCCGCTGGCGGCAAGCTGCCCCACCGCATCGGAAACCGAGGCACCCGGCTGGAGAAACACCTTGATGACACCAGCGCCGTTATAGGCCGTTGCTTCGATGTGCTCAATATCGTTCACCAGAGCTGCAATCATTCGCTCATGGTTCGAGATGATCCGCTGATCCACCTCTTTCGCGTTGAGGCCGTTGTAGACCCAGACCACGCTCACGACCGGGATATTAATCTCAGGAAATATATCCGTCGGAGTGCGAAGCAGCACGAACGGCGTCAGTAATAAAAGCACCAACGAAGCCACCACGAACGTGTATGGTCGACGTAGTGCGAGTTTAACAATCCACATGGTCTATCTCCTCCTGCTGTACTGCTCTTGGGGGGCGGCGCCGAAGTCTTGTTGAAACGACCCCTCTCGCCCACAAACGTAAATGGATCCAGGGAACCTGCACCTGAACCTGTGATTTAAGAGTTTAAACTACGGGTATTGCGGTATTAGCAACGAAGGGGTGGGGCTTCTGTCTGGGTGTTGGGGGTAGGGGCTTCAAAATCAAAAGTAGACGCTGTCAGAACAACGGCCGGATCGGGACTCATCGGGCCCGAGGGCGGAAGGCCGACCATCTCGGCGAGGTCGGAAGAAGACGTCACCGAGTCGCGAAGACACGGTTTCATCTTATGCGAGAACGGGCAGCCCTGAGAGAGCTTGTGCGCGCAGGTAAGCGGTACCATGCCCGCAATGAGCATGATAATAGCACATGCCACAATAGTCGAGGTCAAACTATGACGCCGCATTATCTATCCTCCGCAATCCTTCACTTCACTAGTATAGCATAAACGAATAATGTGAAGGAACAGCGAAGAGAATGTGAATAATTATGAAGAAGAACCTGCCGCGCCTGCTTCCTACGCGCGCATAATCGGTAATTCGCACAACAGACTGATAGAAATATCCTTTCTTTCTATCAGTCTGTAACAACCTCTTCACCCTAAGGTCTACCACCGTTTCAGCCATTTGCATTGTTAAAAGAGCCCGTGAAACACGCTGCGAGGTGGGCCCAAACGTTGAGATGGGTTTTTTGTGAATTGCGATTTCATTATCAATTTCTAATCGCTATTAACACTTTCTATGCGTAATTCGCAGCGGAGGGCTTACCCTGGGTTATTTACTTGCAGGTGACGGCATCAGATCCATCTAATTTCGGCCCATCGGGTGATCAATAAAGTGGCGGTGATAGCCCTTTATGGTGATTGTCACACCACTTACCTAATGATGTCAGTGGTTTAAGAGCGGAGAGGGTGGGATTCGAAAATACGGCCATTCAGTAATGACACGGCCTTCTAAGCTTTACCTAAATATCACCTAAACATCAAATCGCGTGCTGTTGACTCCACCTACAAGTCAATAACCGAGGCCGAGGGTTTGGCCGAGGACTACGCATAGAAAGCATTGCATTTTGGCGTCAAGAGAGGACCAAGGCGAACTTCACGACAAACAACCCTCACCCCCCAATCCGCTTCAAGAGGAGAATAATACCAGGTGAAGTGAAAACCAGTTTGTGTGAGTTCAGTTTCAAGGTAGGACGACGAGAATGACAAACATCGTCATCGGAAAACTGATCCCCATTAGAAACATACAGGCAGCCCAACCTCTGACAAACTGTCTTGAGGGAGCCTTTTCCGTTCGCGCAAAATCGCGCCACATTGAATAGTCCTCCGGATGCAACCAAAAGTACCCGCCCGGGATCATTAGTAGCAGGCCCATGAGGATTACACCGATCATGATCCATGAAACAGACGCTATCGCCTTCGCTGCTTGAGGCCCTTCGAAGAGGGCGGAGATAGTAACCGCTAAGGACCGCCGACGGTCTACAATAGACGTGTCTTATGTTCTCCCAGTTGACGCGGCGTTTCACGAGACCTAGACGCTGCACGATCTCGGCGCCGTCATTCTCAATGAATCCTCTCTCGTTCACTTCATAGCTTCCATGATTGGTGTCTATGAAGTAGAACGGTCTACCACTACGTATCGAAATTCTTTCCTGCAATCCCGTTACATTCTTTAGCTCTACGCGCGTTTTGAAGAGATGCTTGATTTCTAGATGTTCCGACGTGAGCGAAATGCGCTCGGGAGTCAACAGACTAGCACATATCCCGATCAGCCAAAGTAGCAAGGCGAGACCGACATACAGAAAAGCAACCTGAATTTTATTCAAGGCACCTCCGATGTGGCTTTGCTGGTGATCTCCATGTAAGCTATCATTGTTCTTTTGGCTGGCTATCTGATCTCTTGGACGTAGGGGCGACTGCATCCCCCGATGAGTCTGGCTTAGCGCAGTTCTTCATATAGGGCGTCAGTCCGGCCCTGGGCTTTGCGTCCGGGTATTTCTTAGCCAGTTCCTCGGCACGAATGCTGAAGGATTTCCCCTCCTCCGCACGACCTATCTCTTGAAGGGCTCTAGCATACAAAGTGAAGTATGCCACGAACTGGCCGGGATCGGTCCCAATGAATTCTTCTTTATCTACGATCGGGATGGCCTGGCCGAAATAAGATACGGCTTCGGCGTACTCTTCCCGATCGTACTTGAGCAAGGCAAGTTCGAAAAGCGCCATGTGGGTCGGACCGGATGTTTCTTTGTCATATTTCAAAGCCTCGGTCAGCATAAGTTCCGCGTTCTTGTGATCGCAAAGAATGCCAAGCATCCTTCCGTACGAGTATGCGGCGGCCGCGTGACGTTGGGGTTCCAAGTTTCCCATTCTTACGTTTACCAGCGCCCGGTAATAGTTCATTTTGGCGAGTTCGTATTGACCTTCTTGTTCAGCCACGAACCCGGCCTGATAATATCTTTGGTACGTCACTCTGTTTATGGGATTCGCGCAGCTATTAAGAACAAGAAAAAAGACCCCGATCAAACAAAGTTTGTATGCTGTCGTCATGTAGGTTTCCTCTTTGTGGGAGGCAGAGTAACACACCCATATCATTACCACTTACAACGATTTATGTCCACAAAAGATTAGAAAGAACAGCCTTTAGGAATTAAGGCGAAACTCGTTTGTCGTGAAAGGTGCCCATTACGTGCAGAAAGCATTCAACGGGTGATGTAAGGTGAGGTGTTGACTTCAGGAAGAAGCAGGTATCACTTATTTTTTCTCAAAAGGAAAGATAATCTTCCAATCATTCTTCATACTTATAACGACCCATCCTTCCTTTTTTGCCTTAGACATGAGAGCGTCGCTGAAGGTACCAATTCTTGATTGTGCGCCGTAGGCCCATTCGCGCTCGGCGTCATCATGATGCAGTAACACCATGAGCCTCCTTCCCCCGTTACATTGTGTCCACTCCAGCATTTGTTGATCCCCGTCGGAGTTTCCAAAAGCCGCAACGGGTTGTCTGCCGAGGTGCGAGTGGATCGTGACCGGTTTAGCGGATTTGTCGTCGATGAAAAGCATTTCCGGCAGGCGGATCAGCACAGACTTGCCGTCCCTGATCTCATACTGCGTCTTGACGCTGCTTCCTATCACCTGCTCCGGCGGAATGCCGTACACCCTCTCTGTCCATGGCCTCATGAACTCGATGCCGCCCGCGGAAACAATGTATGTTTTGAATTCGTTCGCACGAAGATACGCGAGGAGTTCCAGCATCGGTTCGTATGTCATCTCGGTATAGAGACGACCCGTTTTCGGGTGCTTTGCGGTAGAGATCCAATCTTCGACGATCTGCTCAAATTCGGTTGTCGTCATACCGGCGTGGGTGCTCATAATGAGTTCGGCAATCCCTTCTTTTCCGCCGGCAGTTATGCCGTCCATATTGCCTTTGAAAAGTGATGCGAAGGGTTCCCTATCCTTCCATTCAGGATGCTTTGCGGCAAGCATCTTCACGCGATCGAGGGTGAAGAGGGCCTGAAAATAATGGGGGTGCTCGGCCCAGAGTGTACCGTCGTTGTCAAATGCTGCAATGCGCTCGGCAGGTGGTATGTAGTCTGACGAGCCTTCTCTGGTCACCGCGCCGACGAATCTCATGATAGCTGTTTTGGCGGGACTATCATTCCAGGAAGGCAAAGGGTCCGGGGTTCTTGGAATCATCACCATGCACCGGAGGTTAAGAGACAACCTCGAGATTTTTATTCATGATTTTACCTTGTCTTGAGCAATAATTACCACGAGAATTGTACGATAACAAGAAGAAATAGAATAGTTGATTGCAGAAAGAAAGATATTTTTGTGCACATACACAAAAATATAGGGTAGGTGATCAAGTTCATAATAGAATTGCTCGGGTACTTTGAGACTGTGGAGCAGGGGAGAAAATCGGGTTCATATTCGGTCCCCTTGTCTTTTATCATAGATTCTTTCGCGAAGGAGCCTATCACGCTAGTGTACTGTCTCACTAATAGCTTTACAATTACCCTTGGCTATGCTATCATAGTGCATGTGGAATCCAGCCAGTACGCTAGACATGACGGAAGAGCAGAGAAAGACATTGGAAACATGGGTCAAAGCAAAGAAGACTCCCCAAAGGGTGGTTCTACGCTCCCGCATCTGCCTGCTCGCGGCAGAAGGGATGTCCCATAACGCCATAGCGAAGAGGCTCAATACCTCCCGCCCTACGGTGATATTGTGGGTAGGCCGCTTCAGAGAACAGGGCCCCTCGGGCTTATCGGAGGACGCACCCCATGGGCCGAGTTCAAGGCGCCTTAACCCGGAGATAGTGCGCACCATCGTGGAAGCCACGCTCCATACAACTCCCAAAGATGCTACTCAGTGGTCCACCCGCACCATGGCAAAGGAGAAGGGCGTGAGCCATGCCACCGTGCAGCGCATCTGGGATGCCCATGGACTACAGCCCCATCGGGTAGAAACTTTCAAGCTGTCCAGAGACAAGAAGTTCGTGGAGAAACTGACCGATGTGGTGGGCGTCTATCTCAATCCTCCCGACAAAGCGGTGGTACTCTGTGTGGATGAGAAAAGCCAGGTGCAGGCCCTGGACCGGACCCAGCCGGGATTACCGATGAAGAAGGGGCGCTGCGGCACGATGACCCACGACTACAAAAGGAACGGCACTACCTGTCTTTTTGCCGCCCTCAATGTTCTGGAAGGAAAAGTCATAGGCTCCTGCTATCCCCGCCACAGAAATACCGAATTTCTTAAGTTCCTGCGTACCATAGACCGTCAGGTGCCAAAGGGCCTCGATGTCCATATGATTCTCGACAACTACGGAACTCATACCCACCCCAATGTGAAAGCATGGCTCGAAAAACACCCCCGTTTCGTTCCCCACTTTACACCCACAAGCTCGTCGTGGCTTAACCTGGTGGAGCGCTGGTTCGGGGAGATCACACGAAAGAGAATTCGTCGCGGCATCTTCAAAAGCGTTCAGGAACTGGTGACCGCCATCGAAGAATATATTCGCTGCAACAACGAAGACCCCAAACCCTTCGTATGGACCAGGAAGGCCGAGGAGATACTTGAAAAAGTGAATCGCTGTAAAGGCGTTACTGAGACACTACACTAGGATTGCACGATAAGCGGGAACCTAGGGCCGATGAAGCTCAGCCGGAAGCTGAGATCGAGGAGTGGCAAAGACGGTTTCTCGCACCCGAGGACGATCAGTTCGTGGAACTCATGGCCATGGAAATTATGAATCGATCAGGGCGCAGGCGATAGATCACTACTTGCTGCTTTCCCGCAATTCTTTAAACTTCTTTCGAGCCACCTCTCCGATTTCCCTCTTGCTCCGCCTCAGTAATTCTACTTCGGACTCTGTCAGCATCCTCGGTGTTAAGTAAGTACCGGGCTTCGGATTGAGTAAGGCAGTCGAAGGAGTGAGCGAACTTTTCCTTCCACCAGTCTTCAAGCTCTTTTCCATGTTTACTCCTCAGTTGTTGTAATGTACCACTTCGCAATAGTGCCGCCCATACCAATGAAATCGTCCCCAATCAGATATTCTTACCCTTCTATCGCGTTACCGTCAAAAAGCGGCTGTCCGGCAAGGCGGCCAAACCCATCCTATCCCGTATGCTCCGCTATATTTGTCTGAACTATTCTGTTTTCCACTTCAAGGCCAAGATTGTCGGCAATCTTTTCGGCAAGCGCTTCCGGGATCGCGTTTATGCCCTCGCCCTCCAAGGTGTGAACACTGATAAGAATGGGCTTTCTTCCGCGCAACAGCGTCTTGAGTGCTTCTATGGAGTCAGGGTTAAGGGTATCATTCACAAGAATAGACGCGGCCTCTGCATCTCCCGTCTTTGCCGCCGTATAAAAGGGATGCTTTTTCACCGATGTCTCTGTCGTGTGAATGATGACATCCGGGAAGTCGAATAGGGGCTTACGAAAGGGTTTCGGAAACAATCCGGGCCAAAGCCGACGAAACACGATCTCGATATCGGATAATGACTTCGCTTCCTGTACAGCTTTTACCCACCATTCTTTTTCGTCCATATTGAAATCATATCAACTATCAGTTCAAAGGGCAAGATGATGAGTGGCAAGAAGAGGCACCGCATCTAACCCCCCTTACGAAATATTGTTGGACCTTCTTAACTTTGGAAGTAGTCGTTATTATTAATGATGTAGAGCGGAGAGGGTGGGATTCGAACCCACGGTACGCTTATCAGGCGTACAGCCGATTTCGAGTCGGCCCCGTTATGACCACTTCGGTACCTCTCCTTAATTGAAAAAACTTTCGGAGCAGCGTTTTGCTCTTGTCTTCGAGAATACCCCCTCTGACCTCGGCCTTGTGGTTCAGGGGGAGACTGTTTATATCGACTACTGAACAGAGGCCGCCTCTTTTTGCATCGAAACAGCCGAAAACCACCGTCTTTATTCTTGCCTCCACAAGGGCGCCCGCGCACATGACACAGGGTTCCATGGTCGCGTAGAGGGTGCATCCCGTGAGGCGATAGTTGTCGAGGACCTTCGCCGCCTCGTTCATGGCAAGGATCTCCGCATGGGCCGTCGGCGAATTGAGGTGAATGGTGAGGTTGTGCGCCCGGGCGAGCACCTTGCCTTCGGGGGACACCACGACCGCGCCCACGGGCACTTCACCCTTGTCAAAAGCCTTGCGGGCCTCGTCGAGACACATCTCCATAAAGAACTCGTCTTCCATCGCGATAAATATACCTTTGATTCATCACAAAATCAATGATATTTGCCGGAAGAAGAGTGTGGCGCGCCGTGGACGGGGTGCTTACAATGGTAACATAAGGAGAGAATATGAAAGATATGCCGGGTTTGAGGCCGAAGGTCTCCATAATAGGAGCGGGGAATGTGGGGGTGCGCTACGCCTTCGCCCTTATCATGAAGGGGCTCGCGAGGTCGGTGGTCATGGTGGACCTCGACAGGAGGAGGGCCGAAGGGGAAGTGATGGACCTTTCGAGCGTCATGCCCTATATCCCTCCGGTAAATATCAGCACCGGGGACTATGACGACCTCGAAGGTTCGGACCTCGTGGTGATCTCGGCGGGTCGGAAGCAGAAGCCGGGTCAGGGCAGGCTTGATCTGGCCGCGGCAAACGTCGTCCTTTTCAGGGAGATGGTGCCGGAGATCATGAAGGCGAGCCCGGACTCGATCTGGCTTGTGGCGGCCAACCCCGTGGACGTGCTCACCTATGCCGCGCTCACGATCTCGGGGAAGCCGTGGCAACAGGTGATAGGCTCGGGCACCGTTCTCGACAGCGCCCGCCTGAGGCTCCTCCTCTCCGAGAGGTGCGAGATCGATGCGAGGAATATCCACGCCTACATCCTGGGTGAGCACGGGAAGAGCGAGTTCGCCGCCTGGAGCAGGGCCCTGGTGGGCGGCGTGCTTTTCGAGGATTACTGTCCCATGTGCGGCCGTTGCCGTGATTATCACGAGACACGCCTTTCCGTCTTTGAGGAAGTCCGCGATTTTGCGGAAAAGGTCATTGAGAGAAAGGGCGAAACCTCCTACGGGGTCGCCCTTGCCATGGTGAGGATCACCCAGGCGATCCTGAACGACGAAAACTCGGTCCTTCCCGTCTCCTGCTATACAGACGGCTATAATGACGTGAGCGGCGTCTGCCTCAGCGTGCCTTCCGTGATAAACCGGACGGGCGTGAGAGAGCTTATCCGCATACGGCTGAGTGCGGAGGAGACGAAGAGCCTCCATGAATCGGCGCGGGCTTTGAAAGAGGTCATAAAGGAAACGGGACTCTGACAGGCGACGCCTGCCCGGAGCGTCACGTCTTCTTCGGACCGAAGAGGGCGCCCAGGACCTGCACGAAGGGATTGCCTTTCAATTCGTCGATATGACACACCTTTGCCGGCTGCTTGATGACGTCGGAGAAGGTGGGGTAGATGTGGATCACCGAATCGAGTTTGTATAAAGGTATATCGAAGGTCTTGGCAACCTGGATTTCATGGATCACGTCGCCCGCGCGGCTCCCCAGGATATGGGCCCCGAGGATCTTGTACCGGTCGTTGCATATGATTTTGGAGAGTCCGAACCCTTCCATGTCGGTTTTCCCCCTGTCCGTGTTCCCGTATTCCCAGCGGTAGACCCTTACCTTTTCCCCGTATTTCTGCCGCGCCTCGTCTTCCGTGAGGCCCGCGTGGGCAAGTTCCGGGTCGGTGAACATACACCAGATGTAATGCTCGTAGTCCGCATGTTTCTTTATGGGCAGCAGCGCGTTCTGCGTCGCGATGCGGGCCTGGTATTCCGCCATGTGAGAGAACTGGTAGGGTCCCACCACGTCCCCGCACGCGTAAATATTGGGAGAGGACGTGCGAAGCGCGTCATCCACGGCGATCCCTTTCGGAGAATGATGGACCCCGGCCTTTTCCAGTCCGAGGCCTTCCGTGTTCACCACGCGGCCCACGGCAACGAGGATGCTCTCCGCCGTGACGGCCCGCGTCTCCCTATCCGGTCCTTCCACGGTAAGGGAGATCATGCCTTCTTCCTGGGAAAGGCGCACAGCCTTTGTCCTGGTGAGAAGGACGAGTCCCTCGTCGGCCAGCCTTCGGGCAAGGAGGTCCCTCAGTTCCTTGTCCTCCCGGATCATGATCTGCTCCGCCATCTCGACGATGGTGATATGAACGCCGAGGCGGCTCAATGCCTGGGCGAGTTCCGTGCCGATGGGACCGCCGCCGAGAACGATCATGGACCGGGGCAGTTTCTTCAGCTCGAAGGCACTCTCATTGGTGAGATAGGGGACCGTGTCGATGCCCTCGATGGGGGGGATAAAGGCGGACGAACCGGTGGCGATAATGAAGCTCTCCGCGGAAAGGGTTTCTCCCTCGACTTCGATATGGTGGTTGTCGGTGAATACGGGGCTTCCGAAGACAATCTCCATACCGCGCTCGCGGAATACCTCCGGCCGGTGGCCGTCGTAGACCTTCCTGACGACATTCCGGACGTGGTCCATTACGTATTCAGGGTTTACGGAACGAGGAGGGCCTTCGGCGAGCCCGTATTCGGACCCTCCCTCCCCGGATGCGTAGCGGCATATGTTGGCTGCCTTGATGAGGGCCTTGCTCGGCACACATCCTGAATGGGTGCATTCGCCCCCGAGCATCCTGTGCTCTACGAGGGCGACCTTCTTGCCCAGGCCCGCGGCCATGGTGGATGAAACCATTCCCGCCGCGCCGCCGCCTATAACGATAAGATCATAATCGAAAGATGACATTCCTTACCCCCATTTTACTGCCTTCGATCTGTCCGGATCACACGAATATAGTGACCGCCCCGGCCTTTGTCAACGATCCCGGCTGCGACGTCCCCTCGAGGGCCCGCGTTACCGCGCGGAAATGAAGGGAAGGAGGGAGGGCACACATTATGGCGGGGAGGAAATCTTATTGCGAAGATGCTATAATCTCCTTATATTCGCATTATCGGAGGAAGGAACCATGGCAACAAGCGCCTCAAGAACCATGTCTTTGATCGGTGTGATGCTCTTTGCGCTGGCGTTTACGATCTTTTTGCCGGGAAACGCCCGCGCCGGTTCATCGCCCGTGGTGGAATGGTCTCTTGACGCCCGACTGGTCGTGCCGGGGGACGGGCTGTCCGAGGCCGCCTCCTCTGAGGGGGCTGCCCGGCAAGTCAACGCCCTGACGTCGAAACTCGGCGCAAAAGGCGTAAAGACCGAAGCACGCGTCCTGTCGAGGGATGACAGGGGGGTGACCTACGGGCTCACGGCCTCCGGAACGGGTGATGTGGATACCTTTCGCTCGATCCTCTATTCGGTGGCGCAGCCCCATTACCACGTCCTCGGCGGGGTGACCGAGATGGAGATCGAGAGCGGGGCCGCCGCCGGAAAGGACGCGACCATCGTCCTGGAATCGAACCCCTCCACGGGCTATGGCTGGAGAGTAGCCTCCGGAAGCGGTATGGTGGAGGCCGCGCCCAATGAGTACCGGATGCATACCCGCGGTTATGGAGCCCCCGAGCGGCAGGTCCTCCGCCTGACTTCGGGCGGGACAGCCGGCGGGCCCATCAAACTCGTGTACAAGCGTTTATGGGAGGATACGGCCCCCACGGGGAGCCTGAAGGTCAAACTCTCCGCACTTCCCGCGAGACTTGACCTGAGCGATCCCAATACGCCCGCCGTGCCGACCGCCATGCCCGCGGGTGTAACCCATGACGAATTGTTCCCCTCTACCCCTGAAGGGGGCCTTCCCGCCCATTTCGACTGGCGAGACTCCGGCATCGTTCCCGCGGTCCGCGACCAGGGTTACTGCGGGAGTTGCTGGGCCTTCGGCACCGTGGGGATCATGGAGTCCGCTCTCTGGAAGAATGGCGTGGCCGATGTGGACCTGTCCGAACAGTTTCTGGTTTCGTGCAATAAGGATGGCTGGGTCTGTTCGATCGGCGGGTTCACAGCCCACAAGTACCACTATGACACCCTGGCAAAGAACCAGAAGACCGTGGGCGCGGTCCTTGAGACCGTCAAGCCTTACACCGGAACCAACGGCACATGCAGCACGGGCGACTACAACAAACCTTACAAACTCACCGGCTGGGAATTCATCACGGGCTCCGAGTCCACCATGCCCACGGTGGACCAGATCAAGAACGCCATTTACACCTATGGTCCTGTTACGGCGGGGGTTTGCGCGGGGAACGCGTGGGATTATTATTACGGTTCACCGGGCGTGCTTACCACGGATGAGACGTCTCAGTGCGCCCCCTACACCACCAACCACCAGATTATCCTTGTCGGCTGGGACGACGACGGAGGTTACTGGATACTGCGGAATAGCTGGGGCGCCGATTGGGGCTATGACGGCTACATGTACATCAAGTATGGTATCTCCCGCGTGGGAGAGGGTACGTCATGGGTGACGACCCCCCTGGCCGGGCCTACGCTCAGCGTCTCCAAGACCGGGGGCGGCTCGGGTACGGTGATAAGTTCTCCCGCGGGCATAAACTGCGGGTCCACGTGTACCCGCCAGTTCGCGACAGGCGAGGTGGTCACTCTCACTGCGACGGCCGGCTCGGGAGCGACCTTTGCCGGCTGGAGCGGCGATTGCAGCGGCACGGGCGCCTGTGTGGTAACCATGGACGACGCAAGGTCGGTGACCGCCTCGTTCACAGTGAATACCTATAACCTTGCGGCGTCGATGACAGGGTCCGGGGGCGGCACTCTCGTTGCCACGGGACTCACGTGCAACGGCAAGAGCTGTTCCGGGTCATACCCGTATAATACACAGGTCACCATAGCCGCCACGGCGGACGCAGCGTCCACATTCACCGGCTGGACAGGATGCACAAGCTCTTCGGCCTCCCTGAAAGGAGTGAAAAGCAAGGCCGGGACCGGGACTCCCGTTTCCCGGACGCTCACGAAGGGCGGGAAATCCGCTTCCGCCCAAAGCACATGTATGGTGATGATAACGGGTGATAAAACAGTAACCGCGAATTTTGAACCCGGAAAGACCCTCACCGTGACGAAGACAGGCTCGGGCGCGGTCACAAGCTCCCCTTCGGGCGTCAACTGCGGCTCCACATGCGCGACGCCTTTCCAGGTCGGAACCGAGGTGACCCTCACCGCGACCCCTGCCGCCGGTTATGGCTTTGCCTACTGGTCGGGCGCGTGTACCGGCGCCGCACTCACGTGCAAGGTCGTTATGAATGACGACACCCAAGTGGCAGCCCTTTTTAATTCGACCAAGACCAGGAAGTTCACTCTTTCAACAAGCAGGAAGAAGGTGAATTCCGGTGACGGGACTATCGCCGGTTCCGACGGCATCATCGACTGCGGGAAGACGTGCAGCAAACCGTACTATCCGGGCGCTCCGGTTACCCTCACCGCAACACCTGCCGCCAATTCCGTTTTCACGGGCTGGGGCGGGGCGTGTTCGGGCACGGAGACCTGCAGCGTCACCATGGATAAGGCGACCAAGGTAACCGCCACCTTTGTGGGTCCTTATACCCTGAAGGTCAACAAGTCGAGCAAGAAGAAGGGGACGGGCCTCGTGACGAGCTCTCCGGCAGGGATTTACTGCGGGGGCACATGCAAGCAGAAATTTATCTACGGGACCCGGGTCACCCTCACCGCTGAAGGCGCGGGGGGCTCCACCTTTACGGGGTGGACCCCGGAAAAGATATGCACGGGCACAGGCACGTGCACGGTAGAGATGATTGCGGCGAAAACAGTGACGGCCACCTTCACGGGACCATAACCCGAACCGCCGAAGCGGAAGATCACCGCAAGAGAATGAGGCAATCGTCGCCCTTCCCGGCGGCAGGCAGGTCGGGCGTTGCGGTCCATTGCAGATATTGGTTCCCCATCGATCGCCAAAGTGCTATAATCTTTTGCTCCGGAAAATAACAAAGTCAAGGAGGGAACCCCCCATGCCTGCAAAGGGCTCGAAAACCGCAGCGCTCATCAGCCTCATCGTTTTTGCCCTCGTATTTGCGTTCCTGCCCGTGGGCAGCGCTCGCGGCGACTCATCATCGCCGGTGGTGGAATGGTCCCTTGAGGCGGAACTGCTTGTCCCGGTTGACGGGGGTGTTGACCACATGAGCGCCCTCACCTCGAAACTTAATGCGAATAACGCCAGGTCGGACGCGAGGGTCATCGCTTCCGACGAAAGAGGCGTCACCTATGCCTTCAAAGCGTCGGGAAAGAGCGACGTGAATGCCCTCCGCTCCGTCCTTTATACGGCCGCCGCGCCCGGGTTCAGACTCCTCGGAGGAGTGACTGAGATGGAGGTCAGGGGGCGGGCTTTGGGTAAACAGAACACCACCATCATCCTTGAATCAAACCCCTCCACCGGATATGGCTGGAGACTCTCCCCGGGGAGCGCGGTGACGCGGAGCGCCCCTGACAGGTACGAACACGCCCGCGGTTATGGTGCTTCTCAACGCCAGATCCTCCTCCTGACCTCGGACGCGACCGGGGAAGCGCCCATCAAGCTCGTATATAAACGTTCTTGGGAAGACAGGGTCCCGACGCGGAGTCTGAAACTCTCCTTCCCGCTTTTGCCTGAAAAACTCGACCTCAGCAACCCCGATACGCCCGTTGCCCCGGTTGTCGCGGAAGAAGACAGGGTGCAGGAGAGCGCCTTTCCTGCCCTTTCCGTGGACCTGCCCTCCCACTTTGACTGGAGGGAGTCAGGCATTGTCCCCGCAGTCCGCGACCAGGGTTACTGCGGGAGTTGCTGGGCCTTCGGCACCGTGGGGATCATGGAGTCCGCTCTCTGGAAAAACGGCGTGGCAGACGTGGACCTGTCCGAACAGTTCCTCCTTTCGTGCAACAAGGACAAGTGGAACTGCGAGTCCGGAGGGTTTACCGCCCACAAGTACCACTATAACACCACGGGACAGAAGCAGAAGACCGTGGGCGCGGTCCTCGAGGCCGCCAAGCCCTACACCGCAACGGACGGCACCTGCGGTACGACTGACTATAACAAGTCCTTCAGGCTGACGGGCTGGAAATTCATTACGGGCTCGGAGAAGACCGTAGCCACGGTTGAACAGATAAAGAACGCCATTTACACCTATGGCCCGGTCACCGCAGGGGTCTGCGCGGGTAGCGGCTGGGACGATTATGCGGGCGGCGTGTTCTCCACCGACGAAACGTCCGAGTGCTGCGACCCGGGCGAGAAGGGCTGCACGAACCACCAGATTATCCTCGTGGGCTGGGACGACGAAGAACAATACTGGATACTGCGGAACAGCTGGGGTGAAGGCTGGGGGATAGACGGCTATATGCACATCAGGTACGATATTTCCCGCGTGGGCGAGGGGACCTCATGGGTTACCACCAAAGGCACGCTTACGCCCTCCATAGTCATCGATTCGCCGACCCTGCCGGATGGCGAGGTCAAGGTGGCCTACGTGACGGCGACCATGTCGGTGGTAAACGGCACGGGCCCCTACAAATGGGCGGCTGCCCCGGGAAGCGCGGTCCCGGCCGGTCTCAAGCTCAAGACAGGCAAGGATACGAGTATTGTTACCATTTCGGGAACACCTTCCAAGGCGGGTTCCTATAGCTTCACCGTGCGGGTGACGGATAAGGACCAGAGGTCGGAAGACCAGGCCCTCACAGTTGTCGTCTATCCGGTACTCGCTGTCTCTCCCGACAAATTACCGAATGCCGTGGTGGGGACAGCTTATACGCAGGCCCTCGCAGTCACGGGAGGAAGCGGCGCGGGTTACCAGTATTCAACTGTGGGGAAGACGCCTTCCTGGCTAACGGTGAGTTCTGAAGGCGTCATTGCAGGCACGCCTACCACGGCGGGAAGCTGTCAGGTCAGTGTGAGGGTAACGGACAGCCTTGGAGGATCGGTCATGAAGAGATACACTATTAAGGTTGCCAAGGCCCCTGCCGCGTTGTAGAACGGCCCCTTCCTTCCGGTGCGGGCCTGTCGGTCGAAAGGCGACCGGCAACCCGGGCCTTGCGCCGGCTAAAGAATTCGGAACTACGGTATGAGGCCGGGTATCCCGGGAGTAATCCGTCGCGAATTTCGGAAGCACGTGCACAATGGAGGGTGGTGTCCTAATTTGCCTTAAGTAAATCCTTCACACTCCAAATATGATCTGTGATTCCTGCGGCCATTGCGGGAGTAACCCTAAGAGAGCTATGTACCCTCACGAAGTTATAATGCGCGAAGTGGAGCGCTACAGCAGCCTTGAGGTTCTCAAGCTTCTTACTAAAGGCATTAGTCAGACGAGTCAACCGGCGCATTTGCATTCTCATAGTCAGGTTTTGCCGTTCAATATATGATGTGGATATTTTGGACACATCTGGCCGACCGGATACGACTATCCGATCAGCCTTAATCACGTGCGGGGGGCTATACCTTCCCGGCCCGATAGGCTCAGCCTCATAGGCTTTTACCACTTGTCCATAATCCACTTCTGCACCGAATGCTAACTCAACCGCATCCACATAAGCGGACAGTGCATCACTACTTATCTGCACTCTGTTCTCTAGCCTCTCCGATAGGTCGCTCATAAACGCACAGGCATTTTGAATTGATCTCTTGCCTACCAAATAAGCAGGGATGAGCTTGCTATCTGCATCAAGGGCGACCCATACCCATTGATCGCCCACTTCAAACATATTATCGTTTTTAGTAAGGTGCCGTTGTTTCTTCCCAACATAACACCATATTTCATCTACCTGGATATTCTCACATTGTAAGTGATTCATTGTGGAATCCATAATGTCTTCGCAATTCTGACCGGTGCGAACCATGAGGCGCATAATCGTGTCTCTATGAATACCCGTCATACGCTCGACCGACCGTATAGACGTACCCTCGACTAATGCGCCTATTGCCATTGCCCGTTTCTCTGCCGATAAAATATTCATTGCAAAACCTCCCGTTGCCGTATACAATTAGGGATAGCGGAGCGCAGGGGTATTGAACCCCTAACGAACGGGTGTAAGCCCCGATCTGAGTCCCCAACTCGCGCCCCATGACTTAGTAGGGGAACAGGTTGCTTGGTCAGCTTGTTTCCCTTTTCTTTTTGGTTGGTTATCGACTTCATGCAGACTATTATAATAAATTTATTATAATATGTCAACAATATACCACTTGAAATTATAATTTTTTTATTATATAGTTATGAAAGAATGGACCTTCAAGGTATTCGTTGAAAATGGCTATTGTGACTTCGTTGAAGAGTGGGAGAAGAGACTTCCTACAAAGGCGAAAGCCAAAATGCATTGGCTAATAACGGAGATGCAAAAAATAAAAGACTGGACACAAACGAAATATTTTCGTCCCCTCACCAATACGGAGGGAATATGCGAGTTGAGGTTCCAGGTTGGCAACGCGCAATATAGACCTCTAGGTTGTTTTGGACCTGATGATGGTTGTTTTACCTTGTTGATGGGAGCAAAAGAGGTCGGTGGGAACATTATACCAAAAACTGCTATCTGGACAGCGACAAAAAGAAAAGTCATGATCGGCAAAGACAGGAGGCATGTCGATGAGTACTATTGATAAACGCAAGAATAGACTATTGGAAGAACTGCAAGACAAAGAATACAGGGACGCTTATACTTCTGCGGCGGTTGACATTGGAATAGCATTTCAGATAAAGGCGTTAAGAGAGCAAAGACAATGGACTCAGATGGAATTTGGTAAAATAGCGAAAATGGCACAAGCAAGAATACATGAGCTAGAAGATCCCGATAGGCCGCCAAGCCTAAGAACATTGAAGAGGTTGGCTAACGCATTTGATGTGGGGTTAATAGTCAGATTTGTTCCAATAAGCGAAATAGTTAAATATGATCTAGATTTGTCTGATTCTCACTCTATGGCCCTATCCTCTAACTCTGCGGGAGTTAATAGCTACAAGGACGATGCTTATTTCAGGAAGCCAGAAGGACAAGATTCTCTTGAACTATTTATGCCTTCTCCCCCCAAAGGGCAATTTCTAGGAGCTGGAGGGAGCCAAATAATGGATATGGACACGTTTAAGCAGTCCAGAAGCCAAACCGGGTTATCATTGGGTGAAAATAATGAAGCTGCTATCCGTTGATCTAGCGCAAGCATGGTGGTATGGACAACTGAAAGATTTTAATCCAAGGGGGGCTGCATGGTTGTCCATCCTTACGCCATGGTTATCGGAGGTTTATGGTTTGCAGCCAATGCAGCCCATAGAAGAGGAAGCTAAACAGGGTGCCATCAAATTTAAGAAGGGAATATACTCTCTTGCTAAAGGAGGGTTACCGATTGAAATAAGCCAATTATCTTTTTTTCCCGCTGGAATAGGAGCGCAAACATCGCACTCTACAGAAGCCTGTGAAACATTTTTGGTCGATTTGTTTACTAGACTTGCCGTAACTTTTGGTGTTCTGGAATATAGAGAAGTTATACAACGGAAAAGGTATTTCAGCCAGGTTTGGGTTAATACCGACAAAAACATAGAATTGCTCAACCCCAAACTAAAAGCGATTACGGAGTACCTTTCTAGCGAGGTTGAGGAAGGAAAGTTAAAGTTTGAAGCAGGCGGTATATCGTTTTGGCCAGACCAAACGGCGAAGTTTCCACCATCGGCATTTGTTTTCGAAAGGGCAGGTAATATACCATTTTCGGAAAATAGGTACTTTTCTAGGGCGCCATTGACGACGGATAAACACCTTCATTTGCTAGAGATGTTGGAGAACATCTTGGCCTGATGGATGCCCAACTAAAAGAAACATTAGAAAAGCTTCATAACTGTATTGCCTCCTTCATTGAAGACGTTGTTGTCGTGGAGAAGTTTGGTAATAAAACGGTGTGGAGCGGCACAGTATCGGTATATGAGATTAAAGGCCATCCCCAAGCCACCAAAGCCTATGCGTGGTCTTCGCCTATCGAAGGCAGCACAAAGAGACGGTATTATGCCGTGCTTCATATCCCGCCCGTAGATTCTCCGGAGAAGGCGGTAAGGGCGGCGATAGTTCAAGATAGTCGATCCAAAAGGTTAACATCATAAACATTTACCTTAAGGGAGGTTTAAATGGAACAGTTAGCTTTGATTCCTCACACGGTAGGAACCACACTTATTCATCAAAGAGCTATGGATGGTTATGTAAACGCTACCGCCATCTGTAACGCCGCTGGCAAGAAATTCAATGATTATTCAAGGCTCAGCGTTACGAAGGCTTTTATAGAAGAGCTTTCCGGGGCGGCGGGAATTCCCGCCGACCTGTTAATCTTCACTGTTACAGATGGTCCGATGCACGGACGTGGAACATGGGTACACCCTGACGTGGCGATAAACCTTGGGCAATGGTGTTCCCCTAAATTTGCGGTTGCAGTTTCTCAGTGGGTTAAAGAATGGATTGCCAACCGATCAAAGCCGCAAAACATGCCTTACCACATTCAGAGGTATCTGGCTAATAGAGGCGAGATACCTCCCACGCATTTTTCTATGTTGAATGAAATGATTTTTGCCCTAATAGCCCCGTTAGAGTCTGCGGGGTATACCATTCCCGACGACATGGTTCCTGATATATCGGCAGGAAGAATGTTCTGTAAGTGGCTAAGGGATGAGAAAGACATTGATACAGATATGTTGCCCACTTATAGACACGTGTTTGAAGATGGTCGCACCGTCTTCCCCAAACTTTATCCCAATGAGGTCCTTGCTGACTTCAGAGATTATTTTCACACTAGATGGTTGCCAGAAAAGGCAGAGGCTTATTTTGGGGATCGAGACCCAAAAGCCTTGCCATATCTTAAGAAAGTTCTTCCGAAGGAACCCAAGAAGTTGAAGTCATGAAATAGCATTTTTTGTGCCACGGAAAGGAACTCTGGATTTCAAATTAGGACACCACCCAATAGAGCATCCTTTTGACATTCGCCCCCCCTTTCAGGGTATATTAATGGAGTTTTGCTGTTTTCATGATTGATTGCGTGTAACTTTATATGGCCGAATCCACGAAACCTTTTGACAATACATCTTCCCCGGGGGAAGTACTCTCCGCATGTTTTGGCTATGAGACCTTCCGCGAGCACCAGGAAGAGGCCATAACCCAGGTCATGGCGGGAAAGGACGCCTTTGTCCTCATGCCCACGGGGAGTGGGAAATCCATTTGTTACCAGATTCCCGCCATAATGCGTTCGGGGGTGGGCGTGGTGATTTCGCCCCTCATCGCCCTGATGCAGGACCAGGTGGACGCGGTGCGTCAGTCGGGGGTCCGGGCAGGTTTCCTCAATTCCACCTTGACCTACGGGGAAGCCCGCAGGGTGGAGGAGAAGATGATAGCGGGCGAGTTGGACCTGCTCTACGTAGCGCCTGAGAGGCTTGTCACGGAGGGCTTCATGAGGGTCCTGGGGGGCACGAAAATAGCGCTCTTCGCCATAGATGAAGCCCATTGCGTTTCCCAGTGGGGGCACGATTTCAGGCCCGAATACCTGAAGCTCGGCATCCTTCCGGAACAGTTCCCCCACGTGCCGCGCATTGCGCTCACGGCCACCGCGGACGAGGTCACGAGAAAGGAGATTATCGAGAAGCTCCACCTCGAAAAGGCGAGGCAGTTCATTTCAAGTTTTGACAGGCCCAATATCCGCTACAGGGTCGAGGTGAAGCAGAACGAGAAGGCCCAGTTGCTGGAGTTCCTCCGCCTGGAGCATCCGGGCCATTCGGGGATCGTTTATTGCATGACGAGAAAGAAGGTGGACGAAATCGCGGAGTTCCTTTCCGGTAAAGGTATAACCGCCCTTCCTTATCACGCGGGCCTCGACCGGGATGCGCGGTTGAAGAACCAGAGACAATTTCTCGGCGGCGACGGCATAGTCATGGTGGCTACCATAGCCTTCGGCATGGGCATCGACAAGCCCGATGTCCGTTTTGTAGCCCACCTGAATCTGCCGAAAACCCTGGAGGGTTACTATCAGGAAACGGGCCGCGCAGGGCGTGACGGGGATGCGGCCGACGCCTGGATGATATACAGCCTTGCCGACGTTATCATCCTGAGGCAGATGCTCGAGGGCTCCCAGGGGGACGAAGAGTACAAGTTCATTCAGCGCCGCAAGATGGAGGCCATGCTGGGCTACTGCGAGACTTCGAAGTGCCGCAGGCAGGTGCTCCTCGGTTATTTCGGTGAAGAACTTGCCCTTCCATGCGGGAACTGCGACATGTGCGAGGGGAAGATCGAGACCTGGGACGGGTCGTCCGTTGCCCGAAAGGCCCTGTCCTGTGTAAAGGAGACGGGCCAGATGTTCGGGTCCCAGTACCTGATTGATGTGCTTATGGGCAAGGAGAACGAAAGGATCCGCCGGTTCGGTCATGACAGGACCTCCGTATTCGGAACCGGAAAGGACCTCTCCCTGGCCGAATGGAAATCCGTATTCCGGCAACTGGTCGCCCAGGGTCTCCTGAGTGTCAGCATTGAGGATAAAGGCGGTTTCAAGCTGACCCCCGCGAGCCGTCCCGTGCTGAAAGGTGAACAAGGGTTCGAGCTTCGCAAAGACCCGGTCCCCGTGAGAAGCAAGGCAAGGAAGACCGCGGGCAAGGGCGCGGCATCGGCGGGAAAGGAGCGCTCCGGGGCTGCCCCGGGGTCGTTCCGAAACGAGGTTTTTGAAAAACTGCGCGCCTTGCGGCTCAGGATAGCGAAGGAGCAGGGCGTGCCCCCTTACGTGATATTCCACGACAAGACATTATGGGAGCTCATAGAGGTGTGTCCCCGGTCCCTGGAAGAGATGAAGGACGTGTCGGGCATAGGCGGGAAGAAGATAGAACAATACGGCGATCTGTTTCTTGAGGTCATGGTGGAGTGCAGCGAAGGACTCAGGAACGGTTCGGGTCCCGCAGAGCAGGGCGCGGGCCATAGGGCAACGGGTGGTTCGTCCCGTGAGGGCCGGGAGAACGAGCCTGCCGACACCCCCGTTCCGTGTAACGCCATCTCCATCGAGGAGGCCATCATGTTTATAAAGAAGAGGCCCCTGGTAATGCGCGATGAAGAGATCGACGATGAGAGTATCCTGAAGATAAGGGAACGATACCGAAGGGCTTATGAACCATGGAGCGCGGACGAAGGGGACTTGCTGCTCAATCTCTATAACAGAATAAAGGAGCCCAAGGCGCTGGCCATGATCTTCCAGCGCCAGCCTGACGCGATCGAGTCGCGTATCAGGCAGCTTACCGGATTAAAGAAGTGACCCTAGAGTGTTTCAAAGGGGTGAAACATAGGGGAGACGAAAGGGAAAAGACGTATGAACGAGTACAAAGACAGCAATCTTATGGTCGATCTTACAAAGAAGGTATATACGCCGGAGGAAGCAGGTTTTATCCTGGACAGGCTGGAGTATGCATGTCAGGAGGGCATCGTGGAGGCCCGGTCGGAGAGCACCCCTTCCCTGCTTTCATCATACAGGGGCGTCGAGGAAAAAGGGATCACCCCTAAATGGAACGTGAAGGTCTACGGGTACAATAAGAAGAAAGGCGGCCACAGTGTGGTCTGCATCGATATGCACGTCCTCGGGAGACTGCTCGAAGCGGATTACGAGAGCTTTGTCCCGCCGGACCTCAAGGTCCTGAGGATCGACGACGCGGGCGGGGGTTTTCCTCTGTGCGGGGTGATGGTAGGGATATCCGACGAAGGGACCGTCCAGACGGCCGTGGTGCCCGTGGAATACTTCAGGAACGATACGGACAACGCCTTCGAGACAAAGCGGTACCTCGATATATACCAGGACCTGGCGGTAAGGGTTTTGCAACGGTTTGACGCGTCTCCCTCCACGCACCGCATAGAAATATGCAGCGGCCATATAAACCAGCCTCTCAGGGATAAGTTGAGGCGCCTCGGATACGACGTGCGGGTCACAGAGATCAAGGGCATGTTGCAGGACACTCTCGAAGAGCTGTACAGGGAATATGTCAACGGGGAGGTCGGTTCGGACGTCTATTACGACCCGAAGGGCGTGAAGGTATCCGAGATCCCGACCAGATACCGGGCTGCCCTCGAATACGGCCGCAAACATTGTCCGGACAAGATCAAGACCGGGTGGAACAGCCCCAACAAGTCGGGCAACCGGTCCAACCGGCGCGCCTTTCAGATACCGGGTTGACCGTCTTCCGTGCTGCGGGGTCCACCGGGCCCCTGTATTCACGGGTTGTCCCCTTGAATTAGTACCAAATTATCACCAGTAAAATGTAAGGCTATTCCTTATGATGATGTAACCTTGTAATATCACATGTTGTTTGTGCAAAACAGGGCGCTATTTACCTGAACGGCCGTTCGTTTACGGCATTGTTTCCCTTGCCGTTCTGTGCTACAAACTCATTATTGTTTCATCAAAGTTGTACTTGAAACACTCCGCGGGCTACCAGGGCGGTGAAAAGTCACCAAAACATCGAGGTTTTGATGAATACCATCGTATGTCCTTACTGTGGCAAAGATGTGGCTCTTATCAGGTACGGCGGGGCGTGGATAGGCGTATGCTGTCACAGAATTATATACAATGAGGAAGAACTGCCGGGGGACAAATCAATAAACAGGGATATGGCCGCGGTGGAATTGGAACACGACTCTCCCTCGTAAGCCATGGGAGGACGATCGGAAATCTCTTCGCGCCATTCTCCACTCTGTGGCGCAAATATTACTATTGATCGATAGGGACGGCGGTTCATGGATATAAGGTCACTTATTCCGATTTTTGATTTTTTGCCCCATGCAATCTTTGCGGTGGACGGGCAAAAGAAGGTTGTTGCCTGGAACAGGGCCATGGAAGCGATGACGGGGGTGAAGAGGGAAGACATCCTCGGTTCCGACGACTATGCCTATGCCGTGCCCTTCTACGGAAGAAAAAGGCCCGTCCTTATCGACCTCGTGGCGGGTGAAAACCGGGAAGAGGAAAACCTTTACAATCAGGTAGAGAGGCAGGGTAACATCCTGTATGGAGAGGCATACGCTCCCGTGATGAACGGGGGCGCGGGCGCCTGCCTCCGGGGCGTCGCCGTGCCGCTGCGGGACAATATGGGCGTCTATCTCGGAGCGATCGAATCCATCCACATAACGGACTGCCGGACCGTCGGGAAGGGGCCCGGTGAATGGAAGGAAGGATTCGACGTCTTCTTCGAGGAAGCGGCCGACCCTGCATTCCTCTTTGACGGTCATGTTTTTACGGACTGCAACCAGGCCGCGGTGCGGATCACGGGTGCAACGCGCAAGGAGCAGTTGGTCGGGATGAACCCCATCGCCATGTCCCCGGACCGGCAGTGCGGCGGCCGTTTATCGCACGAAATGTGGCAGGAACACGTGAATACGGCCATGGGGCAGGGAAGCAGCCGGTTTGAATGGATGTACCGTTCCTTCCAGGGCCCCACGCTCTGGACCGAAGTCTCGCTTACGGCATTGCCGGATCAGGGAGAGAAGACCCTCTACATGGTCTGGAGGAATATGGGGCACCCCAACTGGGCGGGGGAAAGATCGGGGGCCGGGTTCGAGGAGAGACTAAGGGAAAAAGAGGAGGAGCTGCACCTTAAATCCCGAAATCTCGACGAAATCAACGCGGCGCTGAGGGTGCTTCTCGATGAGAGGGAAATCCATAAGGTCCGGATTGAAGAAAAGATACTGTCCAATGTAAAAGACCTGGTCTCGCCCTATATCGAAAAACTGAAGAAATGCTTGCCCGATCCCAATCAACTGATGTATCTGGACATAATCGAGGCAAACCTCAACGAAATAGTTTCACCTTTTCTCCAGAAAATGCGCCTGCAATACGCCCACCTCACGCCCACGGAAACGGGCATAGCCCATCTCATCAAAGACGGCAAGAGCACGAAAGAGATAGCCGAGATACTCCACATGTCCTCAGGAGCCATCAATTTTCACAGGAACAATATAAGAAAGAAGCTCGGACTGGTCAAAAAGAAGATCAATCTCAGGTCCCATCTTTTGTCCCTGTAACGGACCTCCAGGGATTCAATTTCACTTATACACCATAACTAAAAACTATACCCCCTCCCGTGTAAAGGTTTGATAAATCTCACGTTTCGCCGAATATCACGAAAAGTAAGACAAAGACACTGTTTTTTTTCGTGCCTCGCGTACCTTTTTTGAAACAAACTCGGAAAAAAGCGGAGAATAAGGCCTTGACATGAAATCGTTATCGTTTATGCTATTCTACAGACAAAACATTATGTTCTCCTACTCACTAAACTCCTTGATCGTGTTCTACGAAGTCGTAAAACTGAACAGCTTTTCCAAGGCTGCGGACCTGCTTTTCATGACCCAGCCGGGCGTGTCGAACCATGTGGCCCAACTGGAGGCCCAGACGGGGAGCAGGCTCCTTACACGGGAAAAGGGCGCGTGCAGACTCACCAAGGAGGGAAAGGCGGTCTTCAGGTATGCGGAGAAGATAGAGACCATGGCAAGGGGCCTCGAGAATACCATAAGGGGCATAAAGCAGGAATCCGTCCCCTCTTTGAGGCTCGCCACGAGCCCCATATATTCGAAGGTCATGCTCCCCTTTATCCTCGGCACCTTTCAGAAGGACAACCCCGATATCTCCATCGCCCTCGACATGGGGACCTCCCACGACCTTGTGGATTCAGTCCTTGCCATGAAGAACGATGTGGTAATCGCTGCTGCGGAGAAGACCTCGAAGAACCTCTCCGTATTCCCTCTCGTGAAAGAGGAACTGGTGGCCATAGTGCCCACCAACCATCCCTTCTCCATAAGGACGTCCATATCCTTACGGGAGATGGAGGGACGTCCTCTGATCGTACGGGAGAAAGGGTCCGCCACGAGGCATGCGGTACTTGCCGCCTTCGAGTCGATGAAGATAAAACCTTCCGTCCTCATCGACATGAAGAGCACGGAGTTCATAAAGGAGTGGGTATCTCAGGGCAAGGGCAAGTCGATCCTCATCAAGAGGGCCGTATCGGCCGACGACCTCAAGCACCTCAAGGTCATACCCCTGGATGAGGACCTTTCCCTTAACGTGTCCATGCTCTTTTTGAAGGCGAGGAGATACGACCTCGCCATCCGGAAGTTCGTCCACCACGTGGAGGAGCTTAAATCGAAGTATGTGTTGTAAAAATAAGAGTTCACTACTATTTTAGAGCGAGGAGGCGGATATGGGTATCCATAGTGATGTGTATGAGTTTGCCGCGAGGGCAGGGGCGTTTGAGGGATTTGTGTACCGGAGGGACGGAATCGACGCCCCATCGCTCAGTAAATGGGTGGAGCACCTGGAAAAGGGCTACCGGTCGTTGCCTCCGGAGGTCAGGAAAGAGTTGCAGAACTTGAGCGACGGCACTATAGGCCGGGCGATCCGGTCCCTTGTCCCCGCCATCAGCGAAGAGGACGAGATCATCAAGAAGCTGAGAGGGATGATCGGAGGGAAGATGCCTGACTCGGCCGATGACTTTTCCCGGGTGAGATAGAGTATGGTACGTGGTCCGGGCAATCCTTGATGGCCCTCGCCCTTTTTGATTTTGACGGTACCATAAGTTTCAGGGACAGCTTCGCGGGTTTCATCAAGTACCTCGTGGGACCGGTCAGGTTCTACCTCGGGGTCACATGTTTGATTCCGGTGGTGGCAGGCTTCTTTCTGGGTCTGGTCCCTGCGTGGCGCGCAAAGGAGATGATGTCCATATTCTTCTTCCACGGCCGGGATTTGCGCCAATTTCAGGAACTGGCCACAAGGTACTCCCTGGAAGAGCTTCCGAAGATCGTGAGGCCTGCGATGATGGAGCGGATCGACCGGCACAGGGAACAGGGGGATACGGTGGTGGTGGTCACGGCCTCCCTTGAATGCTGGCTCAAGGCCTGGTGCGAAGCCCGGGGGGTCCACCTCATAGGGACGCAGCTCAAGGTGGAGGGGGGACGGGTTTCAGGACGGTTTCTCACGAAGAACTGCAGCGGCCGGGAGAAGATAAGGCGCATCGAAGAACGTTTCAACCTTTCCGATTTTGACTACATTTACGCCTACGGGGACAGCACGGGCGACCGCGCCATGCTCTCCATAGCGAACGAAGCCTACTACCGGGGAAAACGCGTCTAATATCGCACTCCCTTGAAGAAGAGAAGGGCTCTCCTTTACATGCTCCCTTACTGCGGGGCGGACAGCAACACTATGCCGTCCCCGATGCAGTTGCACGGTTCGGCAAGGTCTACTGAAAATCCTGCATCTTCCGCTGTTTTTGCGAGCCAGGCCATGCTTACGGGATACTCGTTGTCCCTCTTCATGATCAGGTCTCCGGCTCTGGACTCGTTTTCCGCACAGAAGATACCGGCCTCTCTCGATCTTTCTATTTCCTCTTTTCCGAGACCTCCAAGGGCAGCCCAGAAGGTGCTGGAATACCCTTCCAGTTCCCTCAGGGACCAGCGGTTCCGGGTAAGGGCCAGGAGTTCCACCCTTCCGAAGGATTCGGGGAGAAATATATCCGCCACGCACACCTTGCCCTTTGAGGGTAATTTCCCTCTCAATACCCTCAGGAAATCCGCCTTGGTCTCAAGGGGGTCGGTTACGTGGTGGAAGGAGTAAAGGAAGATCGTCATATCCGGCAACTGCTCCAGATTTCCCACGTAACCCACCATGTCATCCTTGAGGAACGCCGCGTTGGCAGGGGCCGTGGACCGGGCGAGGGCGATCATCTCATCTCTCATGTCTATGCCGGTGACCCGGCATCCGGGGTTTTCCCGGGCGAGGCGGTTTGCGGTCGCCCCCGTTCCCGCGCCGAGGTCAACCAGTGTTTCCGGCCGGCAGAGCTTCACAATCTTGCTTACCCCGTTCTGCAATGCCATGTAATAGGAAGACTGTCCCAGAAACTTTCTGAACATCTCCTCCGTCCTGTAAAAACTGGGGGTCCTGTCGTAATCTGTCACCTGTAACCTCCTCGGGCGTTTTGTCTGCGGCGTTCCGGGTTGCTCACCGCCCTTTACACAATAGGATACGGGAACAGCCTTTGTGTCAATTCAGTTCTTTTTATGGGCCATAAGGAAAAACCATGGAGGCCTGAATGCCCGCCGCTACTGAAAACGGGCGGGTGACGGGCTTATTTCCTATTGACAGAAACGCATTTCCTGTGCAGTTATCTTTAAGGGACAAATCTTTGAGGCAGGTGAGCCGAATGGGCCGGAAGAAAGGGGGCCTTGTTTTCAACAGATCTTTGGAGAGGGCATTGCAGATACTGAACGCCTTCGATGGCCGGAGACGGGAGCTGAGCATGACCCAGATCTCGAAGGCCCTGAGCCTGCCCACGGCCACGGTCCTCAGACTTTGCTCGACCCTGGTAAGATATGATTTTCTGAAACACGACATGGATTCGAAAAGGTATTCCCTGGGTCCCAGGTTGTCCGAACTGGGAGTCCTTGTGCCGGGCCCCTCTTTTCGGAAAAGAAGGGCTTCGGTAAGCATGTCCATGGAATCGGGAGGAGATGCTCTCGAGAAGGCCGCCCTGAAGGAGGACCGGATCGGACCGAGGGGGCGCGCCGACAGGCCGGACTTGGGGAGGAATGCGGTTTCTCGTCCGACAGTCCGTCGCATGGCGGTGGTGGTAATGTGTGATGCCCCTGAGGGCAAGGACGTCCGCGAGTATATCATCCTTGAGCCGGAGACCATGTTTGAGGAGATTGCCGCGTTTATCGAGAAGCGGAGCTTCAGTGGGCGGCAACTCGCGGGGAGGATCGGGTTCGGCGAGGACACGGCCCCTGCAAGACCCGGCAAACCGGACAAGAAGGCCTTCAGATGAGGATGCAGGCAACCTGCCGGGGATACTGAGGAAGAGGGGTTTTTCTTCCCGATGGCCCTTGAAGGCCCCGAAGCAGGCGAGACCAATGACGATAAGGGTGTAAGATGAGCGATCTTCTGATACTTGTGGACAAGGACGACAACATTGCGGGATACGAAGAAAAGGAGCGGTGTCACCTCATTCCCACGAAACTCCACCGCGCCTTCTCCATCTTCATTCTTAGCCCGGAAGGGAAGATGCTCATCCACCGGAGAAGCCTCCTGAAGAAGACGTGGCCCGGTTTCTGGACAAACGCGTGCTGCTCCCATCCGAGAAAAGGTGAGTCCCTGGATATGGCCGTCGCGAGGCGGCTTCAAGAGGAGTTGGGTTTTGTGACGACCGTGACCCCCCTCTTCGCATTTCGCTACGAGGCAGACTACGACGGCACATACGGGGAGAACGAAATCGATCACGTGTTTCTGGGCACCTACGCCGGTGAGATCAAGGCGAACGCCGACGAGATCGACGAGTGGAAGTTCGTGGACATAGAGGCCTTGAAGGCGGAGATTTCGGCGGATAGTGAAAGATTCACCCCATGGTTCAAGAAGGCATTGCCGGGCGTACTGGCGTATCTTCTCTGATCCCGTTACGGTCGCGGACGTGACGCCCCCGCTTAACGGGAAAGCCGTCAGGGCGAGGCGGGTTCCTTCCCGGGGACTTCTTTCCTCTGCCAGAAAAGGGTCGTCCTGATCCTTTCCAGGATGGGTTGCACCATGGCGGGGTTTTTGATCGTTTCCGTCTCCCTCCATCCTCTCCAATCGCCCAGGAGTTCGTGGTATAGGTCTGCGCAGGCCCGGTGGTACAGGACTTCGGTGCCGGGGCTGGTCCGGGACGCACACCTCGTGAGCGCGTCGTAGAGCCGGTCGCGCTCCGTCTCGCTCTCCGCGTTAAAGACGATTACCTTTGTGCCCTTCGTGGGGTCGGCCGATCCGAACCTGCCTTTGATATCCATATCGCCGAGATAATCGTTCTCAAAATCACTGAGGAACCGGGTGCACTCCTCCATATCGGCGAGAGGCACGACCACCTTCCAGCATTGGTGCGCCCGCCCGAGGCTGATCTCGGACCTCCCTTCCTTGAGCTGTTCATAGAGGCTGGTGATGCAGGGAACACACCTTCCGTAGATATCGCTTTTGGTCCTCTTGAGGCCGGGGTTGGTTTCGAAGCTTACCCATTTCGCATCGTTCCTTGCGAAGTACCGCCTGTCTATGTAAAGCCTGCCCATAGGTCCGTCCTTTGGAGGCCCGTCGCCCGCCGTCATCTTTTTTCCGAACCGGACCGGCGGCGCCGCGCGAGTCGCCCGTATTGTATATATATGCAGATATTATGATTCCCGAACGGGGACTGTCAATAATATTGGTGAAATAGGGTCATAGGTTTTTCTTATGCACCATAAGAAGAACTGAATTGACATATGGCGCACGGCAACGGTTTATTGTTATGAAAGAACACTGAATGAACACGTGTTTCGGTGTGTGTACACCAATGGGGGCAAGGTGCCCCGGGACTTACGGACCGTGTTTCCATCGAGCTGTTCTGTCACAGGCGGATGCACCATAGCCAATTCCAAGCAGCAGGGGAGGTAAACCATGGAGTACTGGAACGCGTACACGGAGACATTACCCCGGGAGACGCTGAACAAGGTGGAGTTGAAGTATTTTAAGGACCTCGTTTCCTACGGCAAGGCCCATTCCAATCTTTACAAAGAAAAACTGAAGGGGATAGAGGCAGGGGATATCAAGACCTTCGAAGACATCAAGAAGGTCCCTTTCACCTACAAGGAGGAACTCCGGAAGTGGCAGGAGGATGTGACCCCCTTCCCCTACGGAGGACTCCTGGGCGTTCCCATCGAGGAGGTATGCACCTTCAGGCAGACAAGCGGCACCACGGGCAAACCCGTCTATGTGCCCGAGTCCTACGAGAGCTGGCAGTGGAGGATCGAATCATGGTGCCACATACTCTATATGGCAGGCTTCAGGCCCCGCCACAGGCTCTTCCTTCCCTTCGGGTATAACGTGTACGTGGCATTCTGGGAAGCCCACTACGCAGCCGAGAAACTCGGGTGTGAGGTAATCCCCGGCGGCGCCTTGGATACCAAGGGCAGGGTCAACAAGATCCTCGAACTCAAGGCCACCGCTATGGCGGGCACCCCCACCTATACCCTCAATATCGCCCAGGAAGCCATGTCCATGGGCATCGACCCCAAGACCTTCGGGATCGAGAGGATATTGGGCGCAGGCGAGCCCCTTCCCGAGGCGACCCGTAAAAAGATAGAAGACACCTATGGATGCAAAATGTTCGACCATATAGGCTCCACCGAGACCTGCGGCTTCGCGGGCATGTGCGAGGCCCAGCAGGGACTCCACATCATCGAACCCCTCTTCCTCGTAGAGTTCCTCGACAGAGAGACCCTCTCCAAGGAAGTAGCCGAAGGCGAGCAGGGCGTCCTTGTAGTAACCCCCCTGGGAAGGCACTCCTTCCCTGTCATACGGTTCAACACCAACGACGTGGCGGTAAAGGGCCCCTCCACCTGCGAATGCGGAAGGACCTCCCAGAAGATGATGGAGATCGTGGGAAGGGTAGACGACATCACGAAGATACGGGGCGTCCTCTTCTCCCCCAAGACGGTGGAGCAGCTCGTGAGATCGGAATTCCCCGAGATCAAGGAATATGAGCTTGTCGTAACCCGTGAAGGGATCATGGACAAGATCCTGGCACGGATCGAGGTAGATCCCTCTCTCTCCCCCCAGGAAGCCGAGGCGGTCGCGAAGAGGCTCTCCGAAAGGCACAAGATAAAGACGAACCTCTCCTGCACCACGAAGGTGGAACCCGCAGGCGCCCTCCCGAGGTATGAGCTCAAGGCGAAGAGATTCAAGGACATGAGGGGAGCGCACTAAATAACTAACGGAGGTGGCCGTAAATGGACGAGATAAGAAAAGAAATAGATAACCTTCAGAAAAGCGCGGAGAGGCTCAAGGCCCTCGCGGACGGCAATAACGCCATAAAGAAGAACGCGGAGATCATCCTTACGTTTCTTTATATACTGCAGTTCATCACACCTGCGGAAGATTAATACCCGTGACGTGTGAAGAAAAGATAACTACATTAAAGGGAGGTTCATTATGGGATCAGAAGGTAAGCTTGCACTCGTAACAGGCGCGTCAATGCCCCACGGCATCGGGAGGGCCGCAGCCCTGGCCATTGCCAGAGATGGGGCGGATGTGGTGGTAACAGGCTTCAACAACATGGACGGCGTGGAGAAGGTAGCGGCTGAGATCCGCGCCATGGGCCGCAAATCGATGGCGATCAGGATGAACGGAAGAGACTATGGGGACGTACAGAAGGGTTTCGCCGCCATCAAGGCGGAAATGGGTCCTGTAGACATCCTTGTCAACAACGCAGCCCAGATGCGCCGCATGGTGACCATTGCGAAGACCAACGTGGAAGACTGGGACAACGAGGTGAAGCTCTGTCTCAACTCCGCCTTCTACTGCATCAAGGAGGCATGGGCCGATATGACGGCAAAGAAGTGGGGACGCATCGTCAACATGTCCTCAGTAGCGGGCGTCATGGGCGGTTCCGGCCAGTCGAGCTACGGCGCGGCCAAAGCGGGCCTCATAGGCATGGCAAAGTCGGCGGCCCTCGAAGGCGCACGGCACGGCATCACCGCCAACGTGGTCTTGATAGGCACGGCCAATACGGAGGCCTACTATGAGCCCATCCCCGAAGAGACCCGTCAGAAATTCGAGAAGAGGATCGCCCTTCGCAGACCTGCCGAGCCTGCAGAGATAGGCGAGGCCATCGCCTTCGTCGTATCCGACAAAGCGGCATACATGACCGGCGCCGTCGTCAACATGATGGGCGGACTCGATCTGTTTGTATTTTAAGGAGGAACACATGAACAAGTATACGAAAGCCTACATCCCTTACAAGGGCTATTATTCAACCCCCTTCTCACGCTGGCAGGGGAGCATGCAGAACGACAACGCCGTGGAACTGGCAGCAAAAACGGCAAGGAGATGGTTCCTTGAGAAGAACCTTGACCCCACGGTCATGGATTACATGTATTTCGGTTCCACCGTGGCCCAGAACCACTGGTTCTGTGCCCACAACTACGCCGCCGCCATGCTGACGGATGACCAGAAGTTCGTGCCCGCCCTGTTCGTGAACCAGGCGTGCGCCACATCGACCACGATCCTGAACCTTATTGCAAAGGACCTGGAGCTCGGCGTCTACGATGTAGGGTATGCCCTCATGGCGGACCGCTGCTCCAACGGACCCCACACCACGTGGGCAGACCCCTTAGGTCCCGGCGGCCAGCCCGACAGGGAAGACTGGAACATGGATAACTTCAGCGGCACCCCGAGACACCGCGCTGCCATGGTGCAGACCGCGGAGAACGTCGCCAAGGAAGTGGGGATCACGAAGGAAGAGTGCGACACGGTAGTCTTACGCCGTTTTCAGCAGTACCAGGACGCCATCGCCAACGACCGCGCATTCCAGAAGCGTTACATGTTCTCCCCCGAGGTCACGGTGACCAGGAAAAAGACCAAATTGATGGAAGTAGATGAAGGTTGGACCCCCACCACGGCGGAAGGTCTGGCCAAGCTGAAACCGGTCGTACCCGGCGGCTGTCTCAGCTTCGGCGCTCAGACCTTTCCCGCCGATGGTAACTGCGGGATCATCGTTACCACGAGGGACAAGGCGAAGGAGTTGAGCGCGGACCCGAAGAGGGAGATTCAGATCGTCTCCTACGGCTTCGCCCGCGTAAAACCCATGTTCATGCCTGCTGCCCCGATCCCCGCCTCCGAGATGGCCCTTGCCAACGCGGGTCTCAAGGTATCGGACATGAAGGCCATAAAGACCCATAACCCCTTCGCGGTCAATGACCTTGCCTTTGCGAAGAAGTTGGGCTACGATGTGATGAAGATGAACAACAACGGAAGCTCCCTGATCTATGGTCATCCCCAGGGACCGACCATAGGCAGGGCGGTATGTGAGCTTATCGAAGAGCTGGTCCTCCTGGGAGGAGGCTACGGGCTCGTGACGGGTTGCTCCGCCGGTGATACGGCGGCTTCCCTGGTGCTGAAGGTAGACTAGGTAAAGGACGCAAATTCCGGGGGGCCGTAAGTCCGGCCCCCCTTTTTGCTACACCCGGTATGGCTTTATCCGGGGGTAACAACAGGACGGACGGCGCCCGCGCCCTCCGCGCGGGGCATAGTCACTAATTGTTGGGAGGTACAATGGATTTCACACACCTGTTCAACGGCCCTTTCTTTTTCGGCCTGCTTAACATCATCTTCATCAACATCATCCTTTCAGGAGACAACGCAGTGGTCATCGCCATGGCGGTGAGGTCCCTTCCCCCCAAGGAAAGACAGTGGGGCATCATACTGGGTACCGCAGGGGCGGTGCTGCTCAGGATAGCCCTTACCTTCGTGGCGGCAAAGCTCCTTGAAGTCTCCTTCGTGAAGCTCGCGGGCGGTCTTCTCATCCTCTGGATTGCCTTCAAGCTCCTCCTCCCTGAACCGGAGGGAGACAACGTAAAAGAGGTACATGGCCTCCGTCAGGCGGTCATCACCATCCTCATGGCAGACCTCGTAATGAGTCTCGATAACGTACTCGGCGTGGCGGGAGCCGCGAACGGGAACCTTCTTCTTCTCCTCATCGGACTTGCCACGAGCATCCCCATAGTGGTATTCGCGAGCAACATCATTACAAAGCTCATGGACCGCTTCCCGGTGATCGTCCTCCTGGGCGCCGCCGTACTGGGCAGGGTAGCGGGAGAGATGATCATGAGCGATCCCTGGATGGTGCGCTCCGTGTTCCACGGACATCCGGGTCACCTCCTCGACTATACGGTGCAGCTTGCCCTTGCCGTGGGTGTCGTGGTGGCGGCGAAGATGTGGGTGAAGGTGAAGGTTCGGACGGCGAAGCCCGCAACAGCGGTGGATTAAAAGAGACAGACCGGCTATCAGGGGATGATCATGGTCCGGCGCGCCCCAGCTCAAAAGGGAGGGGCTACGCGAAATCGGACCATGGTCATCCTTTTATTCTTTACACGTTTGTGAGTATGTGCCCCAGCTTCTCCTGTTTTGTCCTGAGGTACACGATATTGTGATCGGTGGGCGACATTTCGAGGGGGACCCTTTCCACTACAGTCAGCCCATATCCTTCAAGGCCCAGTATCTTTCGGGGGTTGTTAGTGAGGAGCCTCATGCGTCGGACCCCGAGGTCATTGAGTATCTGCGCGCCTATCCCGTAATCCCTGAGGTCGGGGGAAAACCCCAGGGCAATATTCGCCTCCACCGTGTCGCGCCCCTTGTCCTGCAGGTTATACGCCCGGAGCTTGTTGAGAAGGCCTATGCCCCTTCCCTCCTGTCTCATATAGACGAATACGCCCTTCCCCTCCTTCCCGATCATGGCGAGGGCACGATGCATCTGCTCTCCACAGTCGCACCTCAGAGAGCCCAGGACGTCGCCTGTAAAGCATTCCGAGTGGACCCGCACGAGGACCGTATCATCGGGCGTAATCTCTCCCTTCACAAGGGCGAGGTGAGTCTCTTTATCTACATCGTTGTCATATCCCACCAATGTGAATTCACCGCCGTACCTTGTAGGTATTCTCGTCTGGGTGGCCCTTCGCACGAGTTTTTCATGTTTCATCCTGTAGGTGATGAGGTCCGCGATGGTCCCTATTTTGAGGTCGTGCCGCTTCGCGAACCGTTTGAGGTCCACCATTCTCGCCATGGTACCGTTCTCTTTCATGATCTCGCAAATGACGGCCGCCGGCTTCAACCCTGCAATCCTTGCCAGATCGATGGACGCCTCCGTGTGACCGACCCTGACGAGCACTCCGCCCTGTCGCGCCATGAGAGGGAAGACGTGCCCCGGTTTTGCAAGGTCGGCAGGCCTCGATCCGTCGGCTATGGCTACCTCGACGGTTTTTGCCCGGTCATGGGCCGATATACCGGTGGTTACGCCCTCTCGTGCCTCTATGGAGACGGTGAAGGCCGTATTATGGGCCGACGTATTCTCTCGCACCATTAAAGGAAGGCCGAGGCTCCTGACCTTCTCTTCCGTGAGGGGAAGACAAATAAGGCCGCAGGCGTACCGGGCCATGAAGGTGATTATCTCGGGTGTGGCCTTTTCGGCGGCCACCATGAGGTCCCCTTCATTTTCCCTGTCCTCGTCGTCAACGATGATGACCATTTTTCCGTTCTTTACGTCTTCAATTACGTCTTCGATATTTGAAACTGCCATATGTGCCCCCTTTTATCTGTTCATGCGGTCCCACGGGTGTAACGAAGGGTTTCGGGCAGGGAGGATGGAGGGTTCATGTCACTTCATCTTGCAGGGACCGATGGATCATCCTTTCCCGGAGACGGGTTTACGACGGAACCTGCGCTTACGGTCAGGCCGGGCAACACGGCGATCAGGCGCGGGATGGTCTCCCGTCTCCTGCGCCGGGATGGGATAACCGGTTCCCCAAGGGGTGTGTCCGGTTATCCCATCCAACGACACTGTCTCACTCAAACCGTAAGCAGCTTTATGCTCAACTCCTTTGCAGCGAACGGGAAACGTTTTCCAGAAAAGCGTCCATAACGGCATCGGTAAATTTCTCTTCAAGCACGTGGGCATCTACCTTGACAACTTTGAACTTGCCGTCGAAGGCCGAGATCGCCTCGATGAATCCCTGGTCTGCGTCGGGATTGTACAGGGCGCCGCCCACCTGATCGTGTACACCGAAGCCGCGCATGGGTATTACCACAGTGACGGGTCCCTTGCTCCTCGCCAGTTTTTCCCCTACTTCCTTTCCTACCCGCGTGAGTTCTTCCTTGCTGGACCGGTAAAGGGCTACTGCCCGGTTATGAGGCTGAACCACCCGTCCCGGATATTTTCCGGGCGCCGCGGCGATGAAATCACAGGAGCCGGGGATAAAGACCTGGGGCAGGCCCAACTTTCCGGCATTCTCATAGCGGTCGTCAGGGGGAAAGGAGTCCCCGCCCCCGAGACGGTCAAGCCAGTCACTCGCAAGCTCGATGACCCCGCCGTCGATATAGCCGTCCGCAAGGACCTGTTCGAGACTTGCAGGGCCGAACCCGAAACAATGGAAGGTCATGGGCTGATAACCGGCGTCGGTAAGACGGTCCCTTATCCTTCTGTTTGCATCCTCGGTGGTGCCTTTGGCGCATACCGCCACTACTTTCTTGTCTCCCGTTTCCGACGGTATCTCCACATTCGCCATTCCCACCACGCCCCCGCAGGCCCTGGAAAAGATTGTCCGTGTAAGGCGGTTCACTCCGACCACATCGGTGACCGAATGGTACATGCAGATATCTTTAGTTCCTACCGCAGGTCCCACTACGGCCGGATTGCCTGCCTGCGAAGACACCATGAACTTCGGTATGCCCACGGGAAGGGCGCGCATTACGCCGGTTCCCATGGCTGTACCCATGCCGCCCCCGATGCCGAGGATGCCATGGATCTTGTCTTCCAGGTGGAGTTTGAGCGCTATGTTGCCTGCTCCCTGGGTCATGAGTCCGAGCGCCTCGGCCTCAGCGGGGATCTTCCTTACCGCATCGATCGAAGAACCGGCCGCCTCGGCGACTTCCTCCCGGGTTACGTCGGCCTTTATGGTCGAGGACCCCAGTATTCCCGCGTCGAGCAACATGGCCTTTGCCCCCAGAAGCTCTATCTGTTCCTTTGCAAAGGCCACTTCCGTGCCCTTCGTATCCAACGTTGCCACTACAAGGATTGTCTTCATCTCTTCCACCCCTTTTTTATCTGACGGTTTCGCTTCTAAGCCGCCCTGTTTCCTGCTTACAGGGCGCGGGCAACAAAACATTTGGTGAGACAGCGATCCGGACTCTTTTGTCCCTCCCCGCTTTGCATACCGTAAACCTGACCTTCAAGACCCGGTTTCCTCCCAGGTACGCATGAAACCCGTGCAAAGTTCGGACAGTTCACCCTAGCTCATGAGACCCTCCCTTTTTTTATGCCAATATCCCTGTGTTTCTGTTATATTAAGAAGCATATTTCCCCATAGATCAACTTAGTTTTACTTATATCCCATCAGTAAATGTTATCCTCATCATTCCCGTAACCGCACCGTGTTTCGCCGGACCGGCATCGGCGGAACACGGTGCGGGAGGCCGGGGGAAGGAAGGCGTTGTCCGCCGGATGAGGTGTGGCAGTGTACAGGTCCCGCAAAGTCCGGCCTCATGTGCCGGTGCAGATCCCGATGCCGGTCAGAGGAGCGCCGGTCTTATGGACGGGCTAGAGGACATATTTCAATTTAAGCTCTTCTATGTGGTGCACGAACCGCCGGATGGCGAGATCATATTTTCTGGATTTCAGAAATACTACGTACACATCCAGCGACAGTTTCTCCTTCAATGACAATACCTTGAAATGTTTAAGGTCTTCCGGCAACACAGCCCTCTTGATAAGAATGGACAGGCCTTTGCCCTGGGATACCCACTCCTTTATGAAATCCGTGCTTTTCATGTCGATGAGGACGGAAGGCTTCGCTTTCACCGCTTCAAGGGCTGAGAGGACAGTCTTCCGTGTGGCGGACTCCTTTTCCCTCACGATCATGGGGTAGCCATCTATTTCCCGGAGCGATATGGAGTCTTTTCCAGCGAGGGGATGATTACGGGGCACTATCGCCACAAGTTCCTCTTTCACAAGAGAGAACTCCGCGAGGTTCTGGGGAATCTTCTCCGTGGCTACGATCACCACGTCATTCTCCATGACGGACAGGGTCTTTATCAAATCGCCCGAGCTTCCCGTATCGAGTTTTATCATCACGTCCGGATTGTCCTTCTGAAATGTGCCGAGTATGAAGGGCACCATTATCCTCGAATAGACGGGGGTAGTCGCCACCCGGAGCAACGGGGCGGGCTCCTGCCGTATGTTTCTGATGACGGTCTCCAGGCCCCTCGCCATGGCCTCTATCTTCTCTGCATACTTGAAGACGATCTTGCCCTCTTTCGTGAGCGTGCATACCCCGTTTTCCCTCTTTATGAGTCTGCACCCGGCCTGGGCCTCGATCTGGGCCACGTGTTTGGAGACGCCGGGTTGCGTGATAAAAAGCAGGTCTGCCGCCTTGGAAAAACTGTTCAGTTTTGCCACTTCGTAAAAAACGATCAAGGAGTTCAATGAATAGGAGAACATGATTGTTTCCTCGTTTAATTGAGCTGGTCTTGCGTAATGAGTCTGTATTCTAGGACAATTAGACAGTAGATTAATTCGCAAAGTCAAGAACCTATAATCGGAGCCGGTGACGGTTTGTCCGGAATTACGCACAGAAGGGGGACCTCCTTGTCACGCTGTTCTACCACGTTTCGCAACGAAAATGAAGGAAACAGGCATTCCGGAGGGCGGGAAGAGAATAGCGCTTATAGGTTTTTCTGATGGGTCATAACAAATATTACGGGGGCCTCCCGGGTGCGGAAAAAGGGGGTCCGGCGCAGTATGAAAGGCCGTGGGTGTCATCAAGCCCCCCGTTCGGCCCACGAGGGGCGGTGCCGCCCGGTGCCCGGTGCCCCGTCATCCATGGAGTGGCGCGGGAGGTTCCATTCATGGTAAAAGAATTGAGGATGGGCAACTGTATTGTGCCGCCGTCGGGGTCTCCCGGGCGCGATCTTGAGGAAGGAGAGATGCGATATGAATGATTCCGTGTTGGATGGCAAAAGGATTCTTGCCGTGGACGATGAGCCGGATGTTCTCGGTATCCTGGAAGAGGAAATCATGGACGCCTGTCCCAACTGCGTGTTTGAAAAGGCCGTCAATTATGAGGACGCGAAAGAGATGATCGGGTCGGAGTCGTATGATGTCGTCATTCTCGACATTATGGGCGTACGGGGGTTTGACCTCCTCGATATCGCCGTACAGAGGGGGTTGAAGGCGGCGGTGCTCACAGCTCACGCCCTGTCGCCGGAAATGCTGGCCCGCGCCGTGCAGATGAAGGCCAGGGCTTACCTGTCGAAAGAGAAACTCGGTCAGATAGTCCCCTTTCTCGAAGACCTGGTGAGCTACGATTATGAATCAGGTCTGTATCATGTGTTTCCCGACAGCCCCGGTCCAAGGCAGGAAGGGGAAGGGGAAGGGACGAAAAGGCAGGCGGGTGACGGCAGGGACCAGCTCAGAAAGCCGACGGTATCGTGGTATGGCAAGCATTCCTGACCGATGACGCGTGCGGGGCGGGTGAGCCGCTTCTTCAGGACTGTATCCTGCGGAAGAGGAAACTCCCGATCCCGGTAATCGTCGCGGCCACGAGAACGAGCATGGCGGAATCGGTAAAAAGGCCCATATGACCTCCCCCGGTCATCACTGTCCGCAGTGCATCGACGCCGTAGGCGAGAGGGTTTGCCCAGCAGACGATGGTCATTGCCCTGGGGAGGCTCTCCATGGGGAAAAGGGCACCGGATAGAAAGAAAGTGGGCATCACAAGGAAGTTCATGATAAGTTGAAACCCCTGGGTGTCCTCGATAAGGCATGCGATAGCCGTTCCGAAAGCGGTAAACGTTACGGCTATGAGCGCCATGTAGACCGGGACGAGAGGGAGGAGGGCAGGCTCCGGGGGCCTGTAACCCACGATAAGACAGAGAAAGAATACGATCATCCCCTGAAATACCGCCACTGTCGCAGCCCCCAGGGTCCTTCCGATCATGATGCGGGTTCTCGACACGGGTGCCACAAGAATCTCCTTGAGAAAACCGAACTGCCTGTCCCAGAGTACTTCGATGCCGGAGAAGGTGGCGCTGAAGAGGATGCTCATGGCGATGATCCCCGGTGCGAGGAACTGGATGTAGTTGCCTCCTCCGGCCTTCGCGTATATGGGGCCGAAGCCGAACCCGAGGGCCACGAGGAACAGGAGGGGCTGGCCCAATGAGCCTATGATCCTGGATTTGGACCTGAAATACCGCTTCAACTGCCTGAGCCAGAGGATGTAGATCACATTCATCTGTTTCTGCCCCGCATAAATTTCCGCTGGACCCTCATGCGCTCCAGGGGGTTTGCCTCTTCGGCCCTGAGGCCGCGACCGGTGAGGGCGATAAAGGCGTCCTCCAGGGAGCTAGTGCCTGTCTTTTCCTTCAATTCACCGGGGGTCCCGTCGGCAACGATCCGTCCCCGGTCTATGATGGCGATGCGGTTGGCCGCTCTTTCCGCTTCCTCCATGTAATGGGTGGTAAAAAAAACGGTTACCCCCTCGGACCGGTTGAGTTCCTTGATGTGGCCCCAGATGAGGTTCCGCGTCTGGGGATCGAGGCCAAGAGTGGGTTCGTCAAGAAAGAGGACTATGGGATGGTGAAGGAGGCCTCTCGCAATTTCGAGCCTCCGCTTCATTCCACCGGAAAAGGTCTTGACGAAGTCGTCTTTCCGGTCCCACAGTTCCACAATGGAAAGGAGCTCCCTTATCCTCGGTTTCCTTATCTCTTTCGGGACGTTATAGAGTATGCCATGGTACTCCATGTTCTCGTAGGCGGTAAGTTCTTCATCGAGGCTCGGGTCCTGAAACACGATTCCGAAGGTCCGGCGTACCTTGTGGGGAGATGTGGCAGGATCATGGCCGTTCATGGAAATCCTCCCGCTTGTGGGGCGAAGAAGGGTGGTGAGCATCTTGATGGTCGTCGACTTTCCCGCCCCGTTCGGGCCGAGAAAGGCGAAAATCTCCCCTGCCTCGATGGAAAAGGTCAGGTGGTCGACGGCCACGAAGTCGTCAAACATCTTGGTGAGGTCGTTTACGCTGATAATATGCTTCTTGTCTGCTTCCGTCATCCGTCCTGCCCTCGATCGGTCAATCTTGCTTCATCCGGTCCGGTACGCCTTTACAACACATACTTCGATTTAAGCTCCTCCACGTGGTGGACGAACTTCCGGATGGCGAGGTCGTATCTCCTTGCCTTCAAAAAGAGCATGGACACGTTAAGGGAAAGGTCCTCATCCAGGGGTATGACCTTGAGGTGCTTGAGGTCGTCGGCCGATACGGCCCTCTTGATGAGGATCGACTTGCCCTTGCCCTGAGATACCCACTCCTTTATGAATTCCGTGCTCTTCATGTCGATGAGGACGGAAGGCTTTATCTTCATCGACTCGAAGGCGGCAAGTACCGCATGCCTCGTGGCGGACCCTTTCTCCCGTACGATCAGAGGACGTCCCTCCATCTCCCGTAAGGATATGGACGTCCTTATGGAGAAGGGATGGTTGGTGGGCACTATGGCCACCAGTTCCTCTTTCACGAGAGGGAATACGGAGAGGTTCTTCGAGGTCTTTTCCGCAGCAGCGATTACCACATCGTTCTTCATGGCAAGGACCGAATCCACAAGGTCATGGGAGGTCCCCATGTCGAGGGCGATGGAGATATCAGGGTTGTCCTTCTGAAAGGTGCCGAGGATAAAGGGGAGCATGACCTTCGAATATATGGGGCTCGTGGCGAGCCTCAAAGAGGGGACGGATTCCTGCTTTATGCCCCTTATGGTATTCTCGAGGCCCCTTGCCATGGTCTCTATCTTCTCCGCATACCTGAAGACCGCCTTTCCCTCCTTGGTGAGTCTGCACGCGCCCTTTTCCCGTGTAAGGAGCCTGCTCCCCGTCTGGGCCTCCAGTTGGGCCACATGGTTCGACACGCCCGGCTGGGTCATGAAAAGCAGGTCCGCAGCCTTGGAAAAGCTGTTCAGTTTTACGACTTCGTAGAACACGATCAAGGAGTTTAGTGAGTAGGAGAACATAATGTTTTCTTATTAAGATTAAACGGAAAATCATGGCGGCCTGTCAAGGCATTATCTGCCCCCGCACGGGGCTTATGTATTTAAAAGAGGACATAACCAATCATTATAGTAAGTTAAATATCACTATGTTGCAAAATAGTACAATGACGGTAAAGCCCATAAATTGAGGAAGAAGCACCGGTATAGTTTTTTCTTATGGAGCATAAGAAGAACTAAATTGACACCCCCCGGGATCGGAGATTTACTAGATGCATGAACACCGGCTCAGGTGAAAAGGGAAAATCCGATACCTGCAAAATACTACAAACCGACGATACTGTCAATAATTCCGCCAAAGAGACGGAACAACGAGGACCGGTAAATTGTGCAGATAACACCAAACTACGCAAAGGGAGGTATGTATGGATTTAAGGGACTACGTGTCATTATGCGAGAAGGTAGGTCAATTAAAAAGAGTGAAAGCCGAAGTTGACTGGAATCTTGAAATTTCCCATATCGCGAAGGTCGTGGAGGAGAAATCGGGTCCGGCCCTGCTTTTCGAAAAGGTGAAGGGATATAGCAGCCCGGTGCTCACGGGCGCCTTCGGCACCACCGAGAGACTGGCGATGATCCTCGGACAGAAGCCGGACATGTCCATGGTTCAGCTCACCAGGGAGTGGGTGAACCTCTCAGTCAAAGGGGTGATCCCCGCAAAAGAACAGAAAGACGGTCCCATCTTCGAGAATATCGTTGACGGAAACAAAGTGGACACCTTCGCCTTTCCCTCACCGAAGTTCTACGAACTGGACGGCGGACGCTATTTCGGCACCGCGGTGTTCATGGTCATTCAGGACCCGGAGACAGGCGACGTGAACCTCGGCACATACCGGATGGGCATCCTTGACGAAAAGACCGTGGGCGTTCAGATCCTCAAGGGAAAGAAAGCCGACAGGATCATGAAGAAATACGGGAAGGCCGGCAAGAAAATGCCCGCATGCGCCATCATCGGCGGTGACCCCCTGCACATCTTTGCGAGCGCCGCCACGGTAACGGGCGCGAAGAGCGGATATGATGTGGTAGGCACCTTGAGGGGCGCGCCGGTGGAAACGGTAAAATCCCAGATTCACGGGCTTCCCATTCCCGCAGGTGCGGAGATTGTGCTGGAAGGTGAGATCGATCCGAGCCAGCTCAGAAACGAAGGGCCCTTCGGAGAATACACGGGCTACTACACGGAAGAACTTATCAAACAAATCCCGAAACCCGCTCTGGATATCCAGCGGGTGTACCACAGGAACAACCCGATCCTCTGGGAGACGAGCGTGGGCCGTCCCGTGGGCGACCAGCACATGCTCTATGCCTTTACGCGGAACGCCTCGCTCTGGAGCGATCTCGTGAAAATGGGAATCCCGGGTGTCAAGTCCGTCTATACCATGCCGGAGGCTTCGGGGCGCTTCATCGTTGTGGTTTCCGTGAAACAGGCATATCCCGGCCATTCCGACCAGGTAGGAGCGGCGGTGATCGCGAGTAACACGGGCACCTATGGAATCAAGATGGTGATCATCGTCGATGACGATATCGAAGCAGACGACCTTCCGAGAGTCTGGTGGGCACTCGGTACCCGTTACCACGCAAGCAGGGGCACCCAGATTATCAACAGAGGCAGGTCAACCCCACTCGACCCGTCTATCGGTGCCGACGACGATAAGTTCATCATGTCGCGTATCATCCTCGACGCAACCATCCCCTACGATTGGAAGATCAAACCCACGGAGATCAAGCTCAACGAGGCTATGGCGGCGCAGGTACAGTCAAGGTGGGCCGAGTACGGCATAGACTAGGCGGCATTACGGGCCCCGGCAGGTATAACGCCCATGCCCGGGGCCCGGCAACAGACAAAAAGGAGGAGATCGCAATGGCATTTGAAAAAGACATAAACAATGCCCAGGAAAGGGCACGGAAGGTCAAACTCTTCGGTCACGACATTCACGGCGTGTTGACCAACAACAGCCTCACCTGTGACATCGAAGGGAACAGGCGCTACGGCTTCTGGCACATGGACGGCTTCGGGGACCTCTCCCTTACCGCAAACGAGATGAAGATCGCCTTTCTCGATACCACTTCCATTGACGGAGAAGGGCTTTTCAGGGCCAAAGAGCTTAAACTCGACAAGTTCTACTACGCCATTAAGGACAAATCGGCGAAACTCGACGAACTGGTCAAGGAAATGGGCATAACCTATGCCGACGTGGGGTACCTCGGCGCGGAGATTTCCGACATTCCCATAATGAAGAAGGTCGGTTTCGGCGTTGCCACGGCCGACGCCATTGATGAAGTGAAGGCCCTCGCCTCCTACGTGACGAACAATGCCGCGGGTAGGGGAGCCATGAGGGAGACCTGCGAAGTTATCCTGAGGGCCATGGGCAAGTGGGATGGCTGGGTCGAGAAAGTAACCAAAATGGGATACAAATAGGGGGTGAGCCATGGGTAAAGCAGAAGCCATAGAAAAAGCGAAAAAGGTGAAGTTCGTCATTCTCGACATACACGGGGTACTGACCGATAATACCCTTTATTACACGCAGGAAGGGACCAAATCGGAGTCCTTTTCCCTTCACGACCGCCTGGGCATAAGGGCCCTGACGGAGCAGGGCATACCCGTCTCCTTTCTCACCACGAAGATATCCCGCGCCGACGAGCAGATGGGAAAGATCTACGGCATTCCGCCGGAGAGACTCTGGGGCCAGGGGGCAAAAATGGCGAGGATCGACCAGTTTCAGCAGGAGACAGGCTACAAGGACGAGGATATCTGCTATGTGGGCGACGAGATGATCGACCTCGCGGTAATGAAGCGTTCCGGGTTCTCCGCAGCCCCTGCGGACGGTTCTCAGGAGGCAAGAGGCGTGGCGGACTATGTGACGAATGCAGGCGGCGGCAAAGGGGTAGTGCGGGAACTGGCCCAATTCATACTTGAAGCACAAGGAAAATGGAGCAAATTCGTAGAAGAGTTCAAATAACTGGAGGAAAGCGGTATGGCCAATAAATATTACAAAGACAACAGAGCATTCATAGAGGCGTTGCAGAAGACAGGCGACGCGATAGTGGTGGACCAGGAGGTCGATTGGGACCTCGAAATGGGCGCCATAGTGAGAAGGGTGTGCGAGAGGAAAGGTCCGTCCCCCTATTTCAAGAAGATAAAGGATTATGAAGGGTTTGAGGCAGTGGGCGCGCCCCTGGCGAATTACCGAAAGCTCGCGGTAGCCATGGGTCTCGATCCGGAAACCCCGGTGCCCGGTATTGCCGCCGAGTATCTCAAGAGGGCCGCTACCCAGCCTATCATGCCGAAGATCCTGGACAAGAAGGACGCTCCGGTGAAGGAGGTAATCCTTCAGGGCGATGACGCCAATATCATGAATCTCCCCGCCCCCATGGTGCACGACGGCGACGGCGGCAGATACATATGCACCTGGCACTTCGTGGTGGCCAAGGACCTGGATACGCCCACCCTCAATTGGGGCATGTACCGCCAGATGCTCTTTGATGAAAAAACCATGGTAGGCCCCGTGCTACCCTTCTCCGATATGGGCAAGATGTTTTACAACAAGTACACGCCGAGAAACGTGCCCATGCCTTTCGCCACGGTCATAAACCCTGATCCTCTTTCCGCCATCGCGAGCTGTGCTCCCACGTCGCTGCCGGAAGACCAGTTCACGGGCATGCTCATGGGCGAACCGGTGGAGGTGGTAAAGTGCGAGACCTGCGACCTCTATGTGCCGGCCCACGCGGAAATCATCATCGAAGGCGTGATAGTGCCGAACGTTCAGATAGAAGAAGCGCCTTTCGGAGAGTACACGGGGTACAGGACCAGCCCGAGGGAAAAGAGGGCCGTGTACCGGGTAAAGGCCATCACCATGAGAAAGAAACCGATAATGTCGGTCTCCAATATGGGTATCCCCACGGACGAAGGGCAGCTTCTCAGGTCGTTCTCTCTTGCCCTTGAAATGGACAAACTCCTGAGGGAGCAGGGTATCCCCATAACGGGCGTCTACATGCTTCCCGAATCGACCCATCACCTGGTGGTTGTGGGCGTGAAACCGGCTTATGCGAACATCGCGACCCAGATAGGGCAGATCGTTTTCGGAAGCAAGCTGGGCCCCTGGTTCCATATGGTGGTCGTAGTGGACGAAAAGACGGATATTTACAGCAAGGATGAGCTTATTCATGCCCTGAGCACGAAGTGTCACCCGAAAAACGGTATCAGGGTGACGGAACACGGCGTGGGCACCCCCCTCAACCCTTACGCGTCACCTGAAGAAAGGAAGTTCGGGATTGGAGGCAAGGTAGTCTTCGATTGCCTTTTCCCGCCGGAGTGGCCTGCATCGATGGTTCCCATCAAGGTTTCCTTCGACAACGTTTATCCGAAGGAGATACAGGACAAGGTCATTTCCAACTGGACCAAATACGGATTCAAGGATTAGGAGGCATCAATGGCTGAATACGATACATATGTACTGACAGACTTCGCGGATTTACAGGAAGACGTGGAGATTACCGGCGTGATAAGGGACCTTGCCCCTGGCAGGAAGAAATACCGTTCCACTTACGCAAGGTTCAAAGTGTCCAAAACTGCGGGTAAATATCCCGACAAACTGCAGGTAAGGTTGGGCAGGGGGCAGCTTGTTCCTACGCCTTGTTCCATAGAAGTGCTGGAATTTTTCAGCGTCATACCAGAGGGATTATAGCATGGTCGAGTCACTGAGGGACTATCTGAGCTTGATGGAACAGGCGGGCCAGGTCCTGAGGATAAAGGAGAAAGTCCAGAGGGACGACATCCCCGAACTGATAGAGAACCTCTCCAGGCGCCGTAAGGTGCTGCTCTTCGAGGCGGTGGAACACTACGCATGCCGGCTTGTGGCGAACCTTGCGCCGACGCACGATGCTTTCAAGATACTCTTCCGGACAGAGGACCCTTACGAGTTTTTCGTGCGCGGCGTTCAAAAGGTGAAAAAAACGGTGGTGACCGCGAGAAGGGGGTTTCAGACTATCAGGATGGCGGAAAAAGACCTTATGGACTTTCTCCCCGTGCTTAAGCATTACGAGTTGGATTCCGCGCCCTTCATCACGAGCGCAATCATCTCGGCCGCCGACCCGGACACGGGCGCGATGGGCCGGGGAATACACAGGATGGAGTACAGGGGAGGGAACCGGTTGGGTATCACCCTCCTTAACCCGCCCCTTACCACCATCTTTCGTAAATATATTGAAAGAGGGTTGAAGATGCCCGTGAGCATCAGCATAGGCGTTGACCCCGGCATGTTCATCGCCATGGCCCTCAAGGTGCCCCAGGGGGGCGACAAACTCGAGGCCGCGGGTGGATTGAGGGGCGAGGCGATAAGGGTTATCCCGTCCTTTGATACCCATGTGGAGGTGCCGGAGTCATGCGAGTTTCTCCTTGAAGGGTATGTGGATGAGACGCGTATGAAACAGGACGGTCCTATGGGTGAGATAAGCGGCTATTACATGTCTCTCCATGAGACACCGACGGTGGTGGTGGAAAGGCTCTCTCACGTGGAGTCCCCCATATACCATGCCCTTCTCCCCACGTGCCCGGAAGCGGACATGTACCTTACTTTTATAAGCAGGGCCCACATCGAGGAGAGTTCGAGGAAACTTTTCTCTTCCATTACAAACCTTACCTTCGTACCGAAGACCTTCGGGTCGTCCCTCGTGGTAAATGTGGCGCCCACGGAAAAATTCAAGATAAGAAATATGATCCTTTTTCTGCTCACATTCCAGATGATCAAGAAGGTGGTGGTAGTTGACGAGGACGTCAACCCCGAAGACCTGAGCGATGTGGAGTGGGCGGTAATTACACGGTGCAGGGCAGAGGAGGACATCATCATCCTCGACCGCCTGCAGGGGCAGCCCATCGACCCCACAGCCCAGGAGGTTTACGGGGTGAGCAAGATGGGGATCAATGCCACTCAGACGGGCAAAAACATTCAGGCCAGGGCGCGCGTTACAGCAGGGGACAGCCAGAGAATCAAAAGTATCTTACAATCCATGGGAGGCGTGGAATGAGCAGGATCGTGGTGGGAATATCAGGTGCAACGGGAGTGGTATACGGGATAAGGATGCTGAAGGCCCTCTATGAGAGCGGCGTGGAGACCCATCTCGTGATTACTCAGTCGGCTGTGAGAAACTTGTGCATCGAGACAAAGTACACCATGGCCGACCTTGAGCCTTTTGCCTCGACAACCTACGAGATAGACGACGTGGGGGCGGCCATAGCGAGCGGTTCCTTCAAGGTCGACGGCATGGTCATAGCTCCATGCTCCATCAAGACCCTCTCGGCTGTTGCAAATTCCTTTAACTATAACCTCCTCGTGAGGGCAGCGGACGTGAACCTGAAAGAACGGCGGCGGGTCATCCTCATGGTGAGGGAAACACCCTTTCACGAGGGACACCTTGAGCTTATGCTCCGGGTGAGCCGGATGGGCGGCGTGATTATGCCTCCGGTCCCGGCCTTTTACCATATGCCGAAGACGATCAACGATCTGATCGATCAGAGCGTGGGCAAGGTGCTCGACTTTTTTTCCATCGATGCCCACCTGTTCACGAGGTGGGGAAGCAAGGAAGAGATAAGGGTCGTGAACTGAACCCGGAGAAAGAGTGAAAGAGAGATGAAGATAAAAGGCAAGGTAGTCAAAGGCGTAGGCGAATCTCCGGGTTTCCTTTCCATCGGCTGGGTGGACGAGCAGTTGCGGGAGAAGCTCAAGTTTCAGCCCTATCGGGGCACCCTGAATCTGGCCGTGGAGGCCGCAGACATTCAGGGCATCCTGAAGGAAAAGGGCAGGGACAGACTTGTCTCAAAGGAACAGGGGTTTTGTGATGCGATCCTTGTGAAGGGCAGGATAAATGACATCTATGAATGCGGGGTCGTTATTCCCCTTGTGGAACAATACGACGAAAGGCTTTTGGAAGTTGTGGCGCCGGTCCACCTGAAGCGTGCGCTTCAGGTGGACGACGGTGACGAGGTGACCTTAAGTCTGGATATCTGACCGCCTCTGAGTGAACTTCTCATCATTGAGAGGGAGAACGGTAGTGCCCCTTCAGTAAGGAAGGGACAGTACCGTTTCCCGCCGAAGGGTATTTTTGGAAACGTGAGGGGAGACTTTGGCTCCCCGGCGGGATAAACACATAAAAAAAGGGGGATTTATGGAGAATCAAGAGACAGCCAGCAAGATCGGCATCGGCCCTGAAGGCAGAATGGGCGGATTTATTCAGTTCATCGTAATTGCGGCCCTCGGCACCATGGTATTCGTATATGGCGTATCACCGGAGACGATCGTCTTCAAGTTCCTTCCGGGAACGCTCATCATGCTTATCGTGATGGGACAACTCGCTCTTCTGGGGGACAACTGGCCGCTCGCACCTCCCGGGGGAAGCTGGGCGCCCGGAAAATCGCGTCTGGCAGCGGGCCTGGGGATGACGCTCCTCTGGGCTGTTCTTACTACGGCCATGCTTCTCTTCATGATGTACGTCGCGCCGAAATGGGATATGGGACCTCTCTATCTCTGGTTCGGGGCCATAGGCTTCTGGGCCACCCTTTTATACGGGATAAACTGGAACGGCTGGCCCCTTAAGGGAAGGCTGCCCCCGTGGGGTGTGGCAACAGGGGGGTTCGTGATTATCATGATCGTCGCCATGCTGATCTGGAATTTCCTCACCAACCTTGACGGGACGCCCTTTGAGAATACGCCCATCAACCACAAGGGGCCCTTTAATGTGAACTGGCTCACGGGATACATAGTGTGGTCCATTGCGTGGTTTTTCGTATTCAGCCCGGTCTTCAACACCCAGGGGTTCCCCTTCACCAGATGGCGCCATCCGCTGGGGGCGCTGGGTCAGACCATACTTGCCCACATCCTCGGGCTCATATGCTGGAACGGGAGTCTGGCCCTCGGGATGAGCCCGTCCTTTTCTTTCGGGGCAGTGGCATCGTCTATTATCTTCTGTTCCCTGGTCTATTCATGGCATTTCCAGTTCTGGGGAATATCGAAGCTGACCAACGGCACAAGGGCAATTGCGGCCATGGTCACCATATTCGTGATAGTCGCCGTCTGGATCGGCATATGCAACGTGGTGCTCAAGGCCGCGGCCAACAGCATTGCGGCCCTGAAGCTCCCCGCGGACATCAACATTCTTATCATCTACCTTAACCTGTGCATCGTGGGACCCGCGTTGATTGCCCATAACGCATTCTGGCTGAGGTGGCCCCTCACGCTGCCCGCGCCTCCGGGAACACCGCCTCCGGAACAGAGCGCCTGAGAGAAGAGAGATAATGAGGGGGCATAGCCGATGAACGCGAACGATTGGGGTAAAGAGAGCCGGCCGGTCCGCTCCCGCACCATGTCGGAAAGCCGGGGGGACCTTGAGATTACGGCAGTGGTCTACGAGCTCGACACTGATTGCCTTGTCATACTCTACGGAGGGACGAGGCCCCACATAGGCGCGGTGGGCATGGGGCAGGCAAGGCCGAGTCTCAAAAACCCGGAAGAGGCCTCTGCTACGAGCTCGGTCTTCACCTACGTGGGCCACAAGGAAGACATGGTGGCAAAGGCGGTGTCAGAGGACCTCACCCGCAGAACGGGAAGGAACACGGTCGTCGTGGCCGGCATCCATTGGGATGATTTGTCCGAGGCTGGCATAAACCATATCAGGAGTGCGTGCCATGCCCTGACGGACCGGATAGTGAGCGAACTTTCTGCTTAAGGCAGTACATTGAACCTCCTTGCGATGCCCTCCTGCCCCCGCCATATACGGGGGCAGGAGGGCAGGACAAGACCGGCAACCCGTCGCGGCGGGGCGCGATAGGGGCCCACTTTTTGACAACTGCCGCTTGTTGTGCTAAACCAATACCTATGAAAGTCGAATACAACGGCAAAATCCACGAATTCGAAAAGGCAACGACCGTCCGCAGGCTCCTTGAGCAGATGTCCCTCAATAGGGAATCCCATCTCGTGGTGGTAAACAACAAGCTCGTTACCGAAGATTCCCGGCTGGAGAGGGATGACGAGGTAAAATTGATAAGGGTCATTTCCGGCGGATGAAATGCAGGGTCTGCGGCGAGGCCGCAACCATCAGCCTGAAAGCGTACAACACCGCCTTATGCGCTCGTGACTTCAACGCCTTCCTGGAAAAAAGGGTCAACACCACCATCGAGAAGTACCATCTCATCGAGGAAGGGGATAAACCCATTGTCGCCATATCGGGCGGAAAGGACAGCCTTTCCCTCTGGTACATAATGAACAAGCTTGGCTATCCGGCCGACGGGATTTACATCGACCTCGGCATCGAGGACTATTCCGGGCCCTCCCTGGGCAAGATCAGGACCGTGGCGGACACCTTGAAGAGAAAGGTCTACGTTTTTCCTTTCCGGCAGGTTTTCAATAAAGGGATCGAGGAGTTGGCGAGGGTGATCAGACGCCCCCCGTGCTCCGCGTGCGGCATGATAAAACGGTACATCATGAACAGGGTGTGCATGGACAAGGGCTACAATACCCTTGTAACGGGCCACAACCTCGATGATGAGGCCGCGGCCCTTTTCGGAAATGTCCTTTACTGGAAGGACGAGTACCTCTGGAAAAAGAATGTGGTCCTCGAAGGGACGGAAGGCCACCTCTCGAAAAAGGTAAAGCCCCTGTTCCTCTGCTCGGAGCGGGAGATGGCCGCCTATGCCATTATCAACAACATCGATTATATCTATGAGGAATGCCCTTTCTCGGTGAACGCCAAGTCTCTTACCTACAAGGCCATGCTGAACAAGCTCGAAGAGAAGTCGCCGGGCACAAAGCTCCAGTTCATAAAGGGTTACCTGAAGCAAGTGAAGGAAGGGGAGAGGAAGGACGGCGGCTACTGCGAGACGTGTGGATACCCCGGTTACGGGGGCGTGTGCAACTTCTGCAGGATGCTCGAAAGGTTTCATATAGACCCCAACATATCATTTGAGGAGTATGGCTCGTGTGACCTTGACACCCCGCAAGAAGTAGTGACATAATCTCACATGAGTATGATAGACAGCTTCTCTCAGCTAATTTTCAACGTATATGAAGCATTCACCGTCGCCTTGTTCGTGAGGGAACGGGAAAACCTGAGGTGTATCTCTTCCGTCACCTTTTCCACGAGTTTCGACAGGTCGAGGACGCTCCCCGTGGAAGGCAGTCTCCCCGGATGGGTCCTGAAGCACAACGAGCCCCTCATCGTCCCGAACTTCGACAAAGACGAGGAGATACTCGGGTATTACGGGAGCCGGGAAGACATAAAGTCCTTCATGGCCTACCCCGTGGACCAGGACGGCGTGCTGGTGGTGGACAGCAAGAAGAAGTACGTATTCACCGACAAGGAAAAAAAGATCCTGGGCGGTTTCGCCTCCATGCTCCACAGGGAGATCGAACGGGGCAGGACGGGCGAGGACATAGAGGACAGGCTCGACGAATTGTACGCCGAAAAACGGATCGTCGGCCTTTTTGCCGAACTCAACAGGTTGAAGATTTCCGTGCACGACATCTTCAAGGAGGCCCTCCACTATTCAGGGGCGGATTTTTGTTTCGTGGGGATGGAGAGGAACGGCAGGATTTTCGTGTATGACATTTTCGGGATCGCCCCGGAGGAGTATGTGAAAAAGGAGTGTCCCCTCCGGGAAAGCATCGCGTCCCTCGTGATGGAAGGCGGCGGGGAGTTTCTCCTTCCCCACAGCAGCGGATACCTGAAGGAAAAGCCCCTCTTTTTTCCGGGCGAACAGTTGAAGACCCGCCAGTTCTTCGGTTTCCCCCTTATCGCGGACGACATGATCCTCGGGGTAATGGGCTTCGGCTCCCTGTCCGACGCACCCCTCAAGGAGGGCGCCATCGGCCTTTTGCGGAACGTCGCCTCTCTCCTGTCCCTCTACTATGCATACCTCTGGATGCAGGACCACCTGGAAAGGGTGAAGGAATTTGAACCGGTGACCGGTTCCATCCAGTTCACCACATTCCTGGGGATTGTGGAAAAGATGATTATCAAAGGGGACAGATTCCATCTTTTGTCGGTGAAACTTCCCCATATCAATGTGTATAATAAGAAGATGGGCTTTGAATTCACCAATGGCGTCCTGGGTCAGGTCGCGAAAGTCATACGATACTGCGTGGGGAACGGCGCTTTTATCACGAGAAAAGGGGGCGGACACTTTTACGCCCTTGTAAAGGGCAGCGACCCCGTGGAGATGCGGAACATCATCAAGCTCCTTAACCATACGATCCGCAAGAGCGTATTTGAGGACAGGACGTGGGACACGGATTCAGCGGTCGAAGCGGGTTCGTCCTATTTTCCCGAAGACGGCCGGGACCTATGGACCCTCATCGACAAGACGGAACCCAAAAAAACTAAGACAAGCCACCATTAAGGAGGGGGTATGGAATTTTTGAAAAAATTGTTTGGCTTTCTCTCGACCCATCTAGCTATGGACCTCGGGACAGCAAATACGCTCATATATATGAAAGGCGAAGGGGTCATCCTCAATGAACCTTCGGTGGTGGCCATAGACAACTATACGGGAAAGGTGATCGCAGTCGGCAAAGAGGCAAAGGAATATATCGGCAGGACCCCTCCGAACATCAGCGCCATAAGGCCTCTCAAGGACGGCGTTATTGCGGATTTTGACGTGACCAAGGCGATGATCAAATATTTCCTTACTATTGCGAGCAGGGACAGAAAGATCTCGAAACCGAAAATGGTGGTGGGCGTGCCCTCCGGCATTACCCAGGTGGAAAAGAAGGCTGTAATCGACGCATGTTTCCAGGTAGGCATCAGGGACGTGTTCCTTATCGAAGAACCTATGGCGGCGGCCCTCGGCGCGGGAATGCCCATAGAGCTTCCCAAGGGGAACATGGTGGTCGATATCGGAGGCGGGACCACGGAAGTCGCCATTATAAGCCTCTCCGCAACGGCCTACAGCGAATCCCTCCGTGTCGCAGGGGACGAGTTGGACGAATCGATCATGCGGTATCTCCAGAAGAAGCACCAGGTAGCCATAGGGGTAAGCGCGGCGGAGAAACTGAAGATTGAATGTGCCTCCGTGCTTTCCAATGATTCGAGGCCCGAAGGCATGAGCGTGGTGGGGAAGGACCTTCTCACGGGCATCCCCAAGAGTCTCAAGATAACAAAGGAAGAAATCAGGGAATCCATCGAGGAACCCATATCCGCCATCATCGATGCAGTGAGAAGGGCCCTGGAGAAGTTGCCCCCCGAGTTTGTCTCGGATCTCAATGAGTCGGGCATGATCCTCACAGGGGGCGGCGCGCTCCTCAAGGGTCTCGACCGGAGGATCGAGGCCGAGACGGACATCAAGGTCTACGTCACGGACGATCCCCTCCTCTCCGTAGTGCTCGGGGCCGGTCAGGCTTTGGAGGACATGGCGAGGTACAAGAAAGTCTTCATTTCCTGACCGTCATCCGAATCTTCCCTGAGGGGCCTGTCCCTTAAAAAGGGGCGGGCCGCGGTTCTTGAAATTCTTCTTTGTAAATCCGCCTTTTATCGCTATAATGTAGGCGCTCTATGGAAGACTATACCACCTTCACCGTCCATGATCTGCCGAAGCCCGAACGGCCGAGGGAGCGGCTTCAGCGATTCGGCTCCGAGGCCCTTTCGTCCCAGGAACTTCTTGCCCTCATAATCGGGCGGGGCGTATCAAAGCGCTCGGTCATGAGCATCGCCCAGGAACTGATGACCCGGTTCGGAAGCATCAAGGCCCTGGGAGAGGCGACCATAGAGGAGCTTTCGAGCATCAGGGGCATAGGTATCGCGAAAGCGGCCCAACTCAAGGCCTGCTTTGAACTTGCGAAAAGGCAGGAACTGGAGAAGGACCTCGGCGATTACCAGATCACGGACCCCGAGAGCGTGGTGCGGGTGCTCCGGACAAGCATCACGGAAAAGGCCAAGGAACATTTCAAGCTTATTCTCCTCAATACGCGCAACAAGATCATCCGCATCGGCACCATCTCCGTGGGCACCCTGAACGCGAGCCTCGTCCATCCCCGGGAGGTCTTCAAGGAGGCCCTCATTCACAACGCCTACTCGGTAATCCTCGCCCACAACCATCCCTCCGGCGACTGCGAACCCTCGGAGGAAGACATCCGCATAACCAAGCGCCTGAGAGACGCGGGCAGCATCATGGGCGTCGAAGTGCTGGATCACATCATCGTGAGCACCACGAGTTTCTTCAGCTTCAAAGGGAAGGGGCTGATGTAGCTGAAAGCAGTCGGGAGTCAAGGGCCGGGAAGGGCCCGGCTTCAGAACACCCCCGCTTTTACCCCTTCGGCTATGGTCTCGCCCAATTCTATGCAGCGGGACAGGATTTCGGGGGTTATCACTCCTTTGGCGATGATGGGGTTTTGCACCTTTTTCAGGCGGTATCCCTTTAAGATGCGTTCGATCTGGTTGAGGGCGAAGGTGCCGTCGTTACCCGCGCTGATCACTACCGCATAGGGTTTCTTCATTACCCGGACGTCCTCCCGGACGGCCTCGTAGGTCCTGTCGAAAAGGTCCTTGATTGCCCCCGCCATATACCCGAAGTATTCGGGGGAGCAGATGACCATGGCACTGCAATCCCTCATGTCGTCGGCCGTGGTGTCGCCCGCCCGCTTGAATACCGCTTCCGCGCCTTCCGCCCGGCTGACCCCTGACGCCACCGCCTCCGCCATCTTTTGCGTGTTGCCGGTCTGGGAGTGAAACGTCACAAGTATCCTGACCCTGTTTCCTGGTTCCATGGTGATGGCTCTCCTTGATCCGGCCCTGGCCGGGATCGAGCCCGCGCGGGGCCTTGCAGAGATATTGTATCACCTCTTGCGCGGGCTGCAAGGAAAATGTAGTACCACTGCCCGGGCCTGGAGAGGGGGCAGGTCTCCACGCAACGCGAATCCGTCCACGGACAGGCCTCCAGACTTTCAACCGGTGTGACTCGCTGCGTAATGTATCATCTAACTAATTGGAATAACATAATGTTTAAAGACAATCCACCTGGTGAAATATTCCGTTCGGTCGGAATTTAAGACAATGCGTCAATCGGACGATAAGCACTTCTGTATGAACTGGATAGCAACAAAATAATCTTGTCCGGAGGCAGACGTGCAGATCTCTTACATCAATAAGTTACCCCTGTCAAAGAAGATAGTGGGGACAATCATATTTGCCGTGTTGTTTACGAGTATTATCATCTCTCTCACAGGCTATTTCATTCTTTCCCGTCACCTCAACCAACAGGCAAAGAAAGAGGTCATGACCGCTTCATGGGTCGTCGAATCGCACCATAACCTCCTGAAGGAGAAAGTCCTCATGACCGCCTCGCTGCTCGCGGGTAACCCGAGCGTGGCAACGGCCCTGAAGGAGGGGAAGGGTGAATTTCTCCGGGAACTGGCCGGGAACATCGTAAAGGAACAGGAGGGGATGCTCATTACCATTGCCGATAAAGACGGAGTTGTTGTGGCGCGCGGCCATTCCGACAAGAAAGGCGACAGCGTCGTCAACCAGATAAACGTGAAAAAGGCCCTCGCCGGTGAAGCTTCCACAGGCATAGAAGAGGGGACGGTGGTGAAACTCTCGCTTCGCGCGGGTTACCCTGTGAAGGTGGGGGGCGAGATCGTGGGGTCCATCACTACCGGGATCAACCTCTCCTCGGACAATGGTTTTGTGGATGCCATGAAAAAGCAGCTCGGCACGGAATGTACCATCTTTCATAACGACACGAGGGTCTCTACCACCATAATGAAGGACGGCAAACGGATGACGGGGACAAAGATGGACAATCCCGTGGTCATCGACACGGTATTGGCCAAAGGCAGAACCTTCCACAACATAAACACCATAATGGGGAAACCCTACGACACGGTGTACCTGCCCCTCACGGGAGCCGGAGGGCAGATCATCGGTATGCTCTTCATAGGAAAGGACCGGGGTCACATCACCAAGGCCTATACGGGTATCATCGTGTCTCTCCTGATCGCCATATGCGTCACCGCGGCCCTGTTGATCACTGCGGGTATCTTTGTGACCCGCTCCATTGTGCGACCCATAAACAACGTGGCCGAAGTCTTCAAGGGAGTGGCGAACGGCGATCTGACAAAGAGAACGGAAGTGGAGTCCCGCGACGAAATAGGCCGGATCGGCTCATACCTTAACCGTTCGGTGGATAACCTCCACGGGATCATCGCCAAGGTCGGGGAGAGCAGCACAAGGATTTCGTCCACGGCAAACACCCTTGACGCCGCCGCCGCGGAGATGGCAGGCGCCATCGAGCGGGCCGCGTCCCAGGCGGATTCGGTTGCCACAGCGAGCGAAGAGATGTCCACAACCTCCACGGAAATTGCGCAGAACTGCGTTAAGGCCGCAAGAAGCTCCGAGAAAGCCCATAGTTCCGCCGTTACCGGGGCAAAGATCATCGAGAGGACCATAGAGGTGATGAACCGCGTGAACGGGAGGGAGAAGGAGTCTGCGGCCATCATAATCAACCTCGGAAAACGATCGGACCAGATAGGCCAGGTCATTGAACTGATAAACGACATTGCCGAACAGACCAACCTCCTGGCCCTGAACGCCGCGATAGAGGCTGCCCGCGCCGGTGAACACGGGAGGGGGTTTGCCGTGGTTGCCGACGAAGTGCGTAAGCTCGCGGAACGGACGGCTCAGGCAACGAAGGAGATCGGGAGTACCATCGAGACCATGCAGTCCGAGACACGCAGCGCGGTGATTTCCATGGAGGAAGGGGTCGCGGAAGTGGAGCTCGGCACCAAGGAGACGTTGAAATCAGGCGACGCCCTGAAGGACATCCTCCAACAGGTGAGCACCGCGAGCGCTGAGATCAACCAGATCGCCGTCGCATCGGAACAACAGACTTCGACTGTCAACGAGATCGCGAACAACATCCAGGAGGTTTCCGGGGTAATGCAGAAAATGGCCGGGAGGATACAGGACAACACGGGGGAGTACTCGGACCTGTCAGGCCTCTCCAGGGAACTTGAAAAACTGATAAAACGCTTCACGGTCTAGCGTCGAAAAGCAAGGCGCATTCCTGACAACCGCCCCGCCCGCCTTCATTGCGGACGGGGCGGTTTCGCGACGTGGTGCGCCGCCTGCCCGCCCACTGGCGGAAGGCCCTTACCGGTGTTATATTCTATCCATGATGACCCGGGCCGGCTCGCGTTTCGCAACGGTTGACGAGACCTCTCCTCTTCCCCGGAAATCGCAAAAAGGGGTGTGCTTATGAAGAAATATATCTTGACTGTGGTGCTCACGCTCATTGCTCTTACCTCGGGCATGGCAAGGGCACAAGACCCGCACATGATGACAAAGGAGCAGCTTGTTCCCATGCTGGGGAAGGCCGGTGTAATCATCATCGACGTGCGGACGAAATATGACTGGGATAGCAGTAAGGTGAAGATCCCCGGGGCCGTGAGGGAAGAAGGCATGAGATTCGCCTCGTGGATGAAGAAGTACCCCAAGGACAAAACAATCGTCTTCTACTGTGCCTGAGTGAACGATACGGCAAGTGTCAGTTTGACACAGGCATTTCTGAAAGCGGGATATGAAAAGGTTTACTATCTGAAAGGCGGCGTAAGGGGCGCATGGGAAGACTGGACAAAGGCCAGTTGCCCTACGGAGCCCAAGTAGCCGGTTGCGGTGAACCGTCCGGAACCCCTTCTCACCAGACGAGGTTGAGCGTGTCGCGCCATTTCGCGGAAAGCCTCGTGCCGAGGGACACCCAATGGCGGCTCTTAGAGGGCGAGAAAAGGACCGCCGCCGACAGCAGGGATATGGCAGGGTCCAGATAGATGCTCCACGACGCCATGGTAGAGCCGATCGCCCCGAAACAGCCGCACTCTACGTCCATCCCCCGTGAGAGGAGGATGGCCTTGGTGATCAGGAATGAAATACCCAGCAAGCCTACGCCGAGGGCGCACAAGCGGGTGAGCACGCCCAGGAGCAAGCCGAGGCCTGTGGCCAGCTCAATGAAGGGAAGGGCCCAACCGAAGGCGATGGCGAGCGGTCCCGGCAGTATGTCCATGTTGTAGACCATGGCCACCGAGTAATGCCGGATATCGACGAACTTCCCGAATGACGAGACGAGAAAAGTGACGGCGAGAATCACACGGCAGGCAAGTATGATGTGCCGGTTTTCCAGTATCTTGTTCATAGTGAACACTCCAGAGGGAAATCCTTCATATTTTGCTTCTTTTCCATAACCTCACCAGGTCCTCATATACGTGTCCGGACAAGGGCATATATTGCCCGGGGAAATTCACGAAGAATTGATTCGCAAACCTCATATATAAGGTGGGTCCCGTTCTTGCCGAATGCAAGGGTGCAACGGGGCAAGATGTGCGCGGGAGTGAAAGGGGGGAGGGACGCGGGAGTCCAGGGATATGAGACAAAGCGGAAGCGGGTTATACGTTTGGGGGAAGGCGGTTGGGGAGGGGGCTTCCCGGCGGACTTCGCGGCGCTCCGGTTTTACCCTTTGCGCGGTTCCGCTGCCCTCGATGCTCAGTGCGCAGGGAGTTTCAATATAAATGTCCATTGGCAGCCCGCAAAGCCTGCCGGTTATGACGAGCCTGATCCTCCTGTCCGGCGCATCGTGCCGCGAAAGGCGCGGCACCGGTCACCGGAGCCGGCAGGGTCCCAAAACCTCCACGAAGCTCGCCGCCGCGAAACCCCCTCCCCAACCGCCTAGATAGAAGGGGGTAGGCGGAGGGTATTACTGATTGATATCTGTGAGTTGGAGATGACGTCTTCTGAGCAGATGTTCGCACGTTTCCGCGGTGCGCTTTGACGGTCTTATATGTTTCATAGTTCGTTTCAATAAAAAGATTACTTAGCGGTGAACGAAATCGAGTATAATGTAGCAAGAGCGGTTGTGAAATGTCAGCGAGGTTAAGGGAGGGGAAATCAATACTAAAACACCGCAGGTAGTAGAGAATTTAGATAACCTCGATGTCACGGTGCACTCTAATGAAAGAGCCTTTTCGAGTCTAGGTGCTATATATACACCGGTCGAATTCGCCGGTTTTCTCGTAAAATGGGCTGTTCAAACCGCCCAGCAAAAAGTGCTGGATGTGGGCATCGGCGATGGCGTTTTTGTATTCAAGACATTCGAACGATTGATTCAACTTCGTTCTGATCACAAAACCGCACAGGAACAAATATTCGGTTCCGAAATTGACTGTACGACTTACAATCGGTTCCTGGACTTGTGTACTCGCAAGGGACTGCATTTTCCTCATTTACGTAGCGCAGATTTTTTTACTCTTGAGTTCCCTATGGTTGATGCGATCGTGGGGAATCCTCCTTACGTAAGACGAGCGGCAATCCAGGACGTAGACGACATACGTAGCTCCATCTTTGAACGGGATGGTTTGATCGGCAAGAATTTATCGAGATTAACCGATTTATGCGTCTACTTCCTGTTATACGCCTGCCAATTTCTTAAGGTAGGCGGAAGACTTGCGGTCATAACTGCTGATTCTTGGTTGGATGTGGGTTACGGAGAGGGGTTTAAAAAGTACCTACGAGACAACTTTGAAATTGAGCGACTTATTGCTGTTGACAGGCAGGTTTTTCGAAATACTGAAGTCAAGCCGGTATTAATCCTTGCAACAAAGACCGCCGCTCAGAAAGGTTTAGGTAGCACTTACTTCGTAAGGCTAAAGAACGGTTTGTCAATTGACCATGGAATGCGCACAGAAGAGACCACCGGAGAAAATGACTTAATTTGTTCTCGAATCCAAACCTCAGAGATGGATGAGCGTAGTTCCTGGAGCTTTCACTTTAAGAAAGCCTCCGAATTCAACTTCCTCGCAAGCCATAAACTAATGGTCGCAATGGAGAGCGTTGCACAGACAAGAATTGGTGTGCAGACTCTCGCCAAACCTTTTTTTATTCTATCAACGGAACGAGCAAGAGAATTGAACCTCGAGCCACGTTTTCTCGAAACAATCGCTTTGTCTCTCAGGTATTTTGCTTCACCCGTCATAGAATCCCGGTCAGAGAGTCCCCACATGTTGTTTTATTGTTCTGATCCAAAGGAGAGTTTGAAGGGGACTAATGCTCTGGCTTACATCTTGGATGGGGAATCGGTGGAGGTACCGATAAGGGGGAAAGCCACCCGGGTCAAGGGTTACCACTCTAAAGATCGTATCGTTCGGTCGTCTCGAAGACAATGGTATGACCTTAAGACGTCCATAGAAAGACGCGGTCGGGCAGCTATCTTAATTCCAAGACTGATCTACAAGACATATCGTGTGATATGGAACAAAGCCAGCCTGGTGCCCGGGGAGCTCTTTATTGAATTTCTACCATTTTCGGCCATTATTAGGCCGGAGGTCCACCTAGCTATTCTGTCAAGCTCTCTGACTGAAACCATGTTGCGAATACGGACCCACGTATACGGCGGCGGGACATATAACATAAACCCGGGGCAGATTGGTAAAACTCCAGTGCTTAATGCGGAAGTCATAGATGAACAACAACGGGACGATTTGTGTCGAGCATATACGGAGTATGTCTGTGGAAAAGGCCGAGAGGCGATAGATACAATCGTCTATCGCATATTGGGGATTGACGAACGCCAGCGAGAAAGGCTGGAGACGATGTTGAAAGATTTACTTCTGATAGCGACGTCCGCCAAGAAGCCGCATTTAGCGAATCCACATAGTGTCTAGCAAAGATTCCTTATTTGTTATTGCTGTCAGGCATTCCGTATAATAGTCTTTGAGCATTAAGTCTTGATATTGGATTATTTCCATCCGCCATTCGCCTTTCTTTCTAATCTCTATGTATTTGTCCCAAAAAAAATTTGCGGCAATCAACTGGCATGTCAAGAAAAGTTCCATAGGCCTATGCTCGAGTCTCGGGAGATTAACCTTCTTTGGATGCCAACATAGTTCATATTCTTCCGGTACTCCTCCGAATTGAAGGTGAAATTTAGGCCCGCACTTCTGCTCTGAATCTGCTCTGTCCAAATGAAATCGAGAGACCACGCGACCAGATTGATTTCTCTCCGGATCAGAGAGCCTTTCCTGCACGTGAGCTGAATCCCTATTTTGATCAAATATGGTTTCTTCATGTGTGCTCCAGATGCGCACTTTTATATCCTGCTTGACCGGGGCATTACTGTCTTCCCATCTGATATCACAGTATACATCAACCTGAACCTTAATTCCGTTAGGAATTTGGATTGGTTTGAATTTCAGAGGTTGGGCGTGGTCTATGGTGTATCCCCAAGGTTCCGGGGTAAAGCCACGCGTGCGATTCCTTTGGGCATAGTCATACTCCTTCTTTGTTGTCTCAACTTGGGCTTGAGCCGCAGGGAGTACAATTTGATGACTACTGTCCAAAATCTCGTTATACACCTTTCCCACGTGCCTTAGTGAGGTCCCAACCCTTCTGGCATCCATCATTTTTGCGACTCCCACAAGTCATTGACTATCCGGAGCCCGTCAGGGTCAACATGATCTTCATCGAAATTAGGCGATTCTTTGATCGCTTTAAAAGAAACTCGTGCCTGATCCATAATGGCTGGTCTGGCGTCTGGATAATACGGTATAGAGTTTTGTTGTTTGACGGGCATATTCAGAATATAGCAGACCCAATCCGCAATGGGGCTCCCATCAACAAGGCACATCGCGGGATCAAGGGTGTCGGGATATTTCATGTGGTAGGCTTTTGCGAATTGCTCAGAGATACTGCCAGTCAACTTTTCACTGGAGATCAATATCTGTGCGATACTGAAAAGCCTACCACGCCACCATCGTTCACGATAATCGCCGAAAATACCCTTGTATCTTGATGCCTCCACAATCTCTTGAACTCTCTCTGAGCGAAACGATTCAAGACTGATTCCCAATCGAGTTGCTGCAGTCAAATCGTCGTAAAGTATACCTGGATATCTAAGAACCACATTGCGTAGCCAGTTAGCGGTCTGAGGAACATTCCAGACACCCTTTACAACAGGCAATCCTGTTTCCTTCAGCAGATCTACCTCATCTTCCTCGGCCTGGATGAGTTTCAAAACGGCCTTCCAATCCTGGCCTTGTATCGCGTCAAGGCCCTTAAATCCAGTAATTAGGTCCACGATTTGATTTCTGACTTTGTCAGCGTCCTGATAAATGTCATCCTTATACACAATCAGGTCCACATCGGTGCTATTCATCAACCGCTGTACGTTCCCAGTAATAACCTCTGGCTTCGTCACCATCACTATGGGGCAGGCGGGATTTCTCATTCGGACTTCGGCGGCCAAAGTGCTGCCGAAATAGTCGATGGGCTTACCGTCTATGGATGCAGTTGACAAGTCGTGATCTATCAATAGCATATCCGCGCTGTTGGTTAGATTCGCAAAGTTTTCTGGAGGTTCAATTAACTCGACCTCGAGGCCACCGGACTCGTTCAATAGCTCCTGCACCTTATGGGCGAAGCGACCCCGTTCAAAGACTTCGTCGTCGATATAAATCACCTTATATGCCATCAAGAGTTCTCCTTTCAGGTAAAACAATCTCTATGCATGTCTTCCACGGCAAGTCGATGTCAATGAATCTTGCCTTTCCGGCATAGAGTTCCAGTATGTCCCGCACGACAGTAAGTCCGAGGCCCGTGCCGATGCCCAGCACTGGATTCGGGAGGCTCGTGGTCACAAATGGTTTAAATGACGATTCTCGGTGAACTGGGTCAAGACCTACCCCTGTATCCTTCATTCGTATGCTGAGAATGCCATCCTTTCTATCCGCCTCTACTGCAATGGACCGCTCGGTCCGCCCATGAACCGCCTTGAGTGCATTCGACAGGATATTGATCAGTACTGCGTAAAGCTCTGACAAGTATATGGGAGGCGTATGTAAGCTAGGTGGGACATTATTCTCGAAATCCACGTGGTTCTTCACCATATAGTACGACATGGCCTTCTTCACGTTTTCAACGACGGCACGCAACACCTGTCGTTTGCGGCTCTTGCGACTTTCAGGAGAAAGTAAGAATCCCAACTGTGAAACCTGCAACTTAACCATTTGATGCCAGTCTGAAACTCGTTCAATGATGTCATCATATCTCTCGTGGACAGCCTCCGGTATTTCGGACCGCAGGTGAACTAGCTCGCCTTGCGTCTCTAAGACCGCCCCGAGCAAAGCCTGCAACTGATGATTCATAATGATTATGGTTGTCCCAGCCGACGCGAGGATTCGCAACATGGATATCTCGCTAATATGTTCTTCCTCCTGCATGCGTGCTTGTTGAGCGGCTTTCTCCATGATTTCGATGATGGCCTTACGACTCAACTCATTGACGTTAGGCAATTCTTGAAGTGCCGCTTGCGCATATCCAATAATCTCAGCAACAGTTTGTGGTTTCCGTAGCTTGGCACTTTCCTTTTGCGAGGCCACAAACGCGGCATATTTCAGAGTCATCCAGTACATACCATTTTGAACAAAACGGCGAAGAAGAGTCACTGTGGGGGTCTCAATGAGTCGTTCTCGGCTGATGTTTGTGCCGACAGCCGTATGTTTCAACTGGGACAGTGCAACCGCCCCGAATACCTGTTGATTCTTCGGTATAAATAGAAAGGGACGACCCGATAGCCTTTTGGCGAACTCCCTTAAAGGCTTGGCCGGAGAAATATCTTTTGCGATATCAATGTTTTTTGCGGCATACCAGTCGAGTCGTAGCCAGTCGTCGCCTTCATCCCCATAAGGAAAAACTCGGAAACCGTCAAGATAGATTCTTACTCCGCCAGATGAGCGCCCTTTTCTCTGAGCTTCTCGTACTGTAAAAACGGAATCTTTAAAATAGTCTGAGGAGTAGACCATGAAGTAGACTCTAAAGCTTGCACCTTCGAGACCTTTATATCTATTTTCGTGATCTACGAAAGTCTCACTTTCATCAGTCCTCAAAAGGGTGATGTCATAGCGTGCCTCCCCAGTCGCATCAATCGTTCCATCTAGTTTAGCCCATGCTGCATTGAAAAACCTCTCTTCCAGTCCGCTCGAAAACTCATCTATCTCGTGCGAGCCCTCCACGACTAGCTTGAAAGCGAATCCTGGATCCGCGACGGCTCCTTCATCTCCTTGACTCGTAGGCTTAGTTATTAAATCGGGAAATGGGGTCTGTAAGCCTAACAGGTCACGTTGAAGATCATTTATTTCCCCAATGGTCCAGGCGTCGCGCGCCTTTTCGATAAATAATAAAACACCTGTCTGCCTTTGCTCCGGCACATCCTGCCTGGAATAGGACACCGGCGTGTCCGACAAATCCTGACCCGGAAGAAACTGCTTCTCCCAATCAAACTCCACTGTAACCTTTTCTTTTTGGCCGTCGGCTGTCCTCGCCACCGATTCCATTGTAAGCCTACCGCCTAATCGTCTTGCGGCGAATCTCCCTATCCCCTTTGCGCCAGTTAACGATCTACGACAGTGCCTTGATACAGGATTCCTTGTCTTTGCGTCAGTAGCTATACGCATCCAATTGTCCTGTATTTCCTGAAACGTCATGCCATGGCCGTCATCTTCCACAATAATAGTCCCACCGAGTCGGCCTATATTATTAAGAGTGACGCGAACTGTTGTTGCATCTGCGTCGTATGCGTTTTTCACAAGTTCGGCCAAGGCGATAGAAGGCTTTGTGACTAACTGTTCGCCAAGTTGAAAAAGTAGACTACTATCGATTGAAAATCTGAAGCTGCCCTTACTCGCGTTTTCCATGATATATCAGCCGCCGTTCACCGTGTCTAGGCCTCCAATGAGACGCATTTAACCAGCGTTTCGCTATCTTTGTTTGATTATCGTGTAATTCAAACTGATTTGCAAGCAGAAATCTTAATTCTCCCGGGCGAAGCCGGAGAATGAGACGTTAGTGCGCTATCTCAAAGAAGTTTTGCCATGTTGTATCCTCCATGGCTTGATCATAAAGCAAGTGTTTGCAGCCCTCAGTCCCGATTTGGCGGGAGAGGTGGCCGATAGCTTAATTGTAAAGCCTTTACTGAGATATCACTTTTGTGGCGCAGGCCCCTGAGGTACTACACTAGCGAGCCTCAACCACCCCTTCCACTTTGTTTGATGCACTGCGATTTCAGTTCGTAATAATATCGGTGTGATGTCGCAAAGGGTGATAGTCATGCAGGACGGGACTGGCGTTTGTCCTCGAATTGAGTTGTCCTGAGGAAAAAGCCACATAACGACTTCGAAAAAGTCAAACTATCCCAGCTTGTCATGAACCCATTATCTCGCAAACCCTTCGCGAATGATTACCGCCTACCTTCTCCCTTCAAGCTCTTCCCAGAATTTTGATTCTGTTTCTATCAGCCTTTCTATGTAGCCGTCGTCGCGGTCTATGGGGAGGTGGATTTCGGGGCGGCCGGGGAGGTAGCACCAGAAATCTATTCGGGAGAGGCCTGTGACGGCGAGGATGTGCTGGAGTTGCCCTATGTAGTATCCGGGGGGGCGGCCCTTGTTTGTGGCGTGCTTGTACGCGCTCGTACCGCACTTTATTTCGATTACCGTGTTGCCGTCGTGGGCGAGGCCGTCGAGGCTCGCTCTCATCCAGTCAATCTCTTTGCTTTCGAGGCATACGGGCCGGACCTTGATCCCGGTGAACCGCTCGTAACGGCTCCTTGCCTCGGGCTCCAGTTGAGTGCCGCGGCGCATGGCCTCATTCATCCTGACTTTTGACTCGTTGAGTTTCTCTTTGAGGAGCCACTCACGGCTCTTCCAGGGGTTTTCGTCCATGATGGCAGGGGCGTCCGAGGCGCCGATGCCCCGGCTTCTCCAGGCATGCCATTCCGGGCTCCCCTGGTCGAGGTCAACGATCTTATATGGGTATTCTACCATTGCGATTTTAGTTCAGGTCTGCATCCGATAATATCAGGGACGGCATCCACCTCAATACTATGCTTACCGAAGATTTTTGTCAATTAAAACATGAAGATGATAGGCCGGTGAAACCGGCGGCGCGGGATGGACGGTGAGAGCCCGGCACGGGTCGGCACGGACGGACCGGCGTGGTCCTATCCGAACCGGTGGCTTACCCCGTAGCCGCCGGTGGGGAAGCGCCACTCAATGTTGAGGTGGGGGCAGCCTATGCGGCAGGAGCCGCACTCCAGACAGCCTTCGTAGGCCACCACTATCCTGTCTTTTTCCAGGCGATACACGTTGGCGGGGCAGAAGTAGAGGCAGGGCTGGTCTTCGCACCTGGTGAGACAGGTCTCACGGTCGATGATCTTTATATGGGGCGTTTCGTCTACCCGGAAACGGTCGAGAAACAGCTTGTCTTCCACTTTTACTGTCATTTCACGCTCCTTAGTCCGTCCCACAGCAGTTTCAGTATCTTCAAAGGGGAGATTTGCTTCCGTATTTTCAGCCATATGGCGTGTTGCTTCTCCTTCTTGGCTACGCCGTCCACAGTGAGCATCTCCCTTGCGGCAAAGGCCCCCAGTTCGGGGAGAGTGGTGAATATCTCGTGATGGTGAAAACGAAACCCGTTGAACCGTCTATACTTTTTGAGGTCCTTTGTGATATAGGACTCCTGAAGCCTCAACCCGTAACCCTCGAGGCCCCGGGCACTCAAATCGCCCTTTGCGAAGGCTTCCATAACGGCTTCCGCGGCAAACCGGCCCGAGGTCATGGCCATGTTCGAGCCTTCCCGATGGAGGGCGTTGAAGAGCATGCCCGAATCACCGGTGATAAGGTATCCGTCTCCCGAAAGCCGGGGGATGGCGTCGTAGCCGCCCTCGGCGATCCAGTGGGCCATGTACTCCTTCGGCTTACCTCCCCGGATCAGGGGGGCGACCATGGGATGGTTCTTGAAGGCTTCCACCATTTCGTAAGGTTTTACCTTTCTTTCCGCGAAGTCGGAGAGGTTCGCCCCGATGCAGAGGGAGAGGGAGTTCTTGTTGGTGTAAATGACCGCGATGCCGTCCATGCCCTCGGTGACGGACCCGATGATCTCGGTGGTCACGCCCTGGGATGTGTCCACGTTGAACCTCTCATTGATGGTCTCCTCGGAGAGTTCGATCACCTCTTTCACCGCGAGGGCCACGTCCCGGGATTTCGGCTCGGGCCGGAAGCCCGTCCTGGCGGCGAGGGCGGAGTTGATGCCGTCGGCGAGGATCACGACCTTGGCCTGCACGTCCCCGTCGGGCCTGTCGGTCCTGACCCCTGTGACGGCGCCGCCCGCCCCATGGCGGAGCAAGTCCGTGACCACTGTGCCGGTGACTACGAGGGCGCCTTTTTCCCTGGCCCTTGCGGCAAACCATCGGTCGAATTTTGCCCGTCCCACGGTAAATGCGTTGAGGGAGAGGGCGTCGTAGAAGGCCTTGTCCCTGAAGGCGACGCTGAAACCTCCGCCTTCCGAGAGCCACCAGAGTCTGGTCTCCACGATATTACGCTCGATGGGGCAATCCCGCTTCGCGAAATCGGGGATGATCTTTGCGAGGTCATGTCCGTAGAGGACGCCACCGGAAATATTCTTTGCCCCCGCATATTCCCCCCGCTCAAAGACGATGGTCTTTATGCCCCTTTCCGCGAGAATATACGCTGCGGAGATACCCGCGGGACCGGCGCCGACGATTGCCACATCGAATACTTCATCCATAAGTAACCCTTTCAGTCCCTTTTTGCCCTTTTTTTAAGCTCCTCTATAAGGAGGGGCGTCACCACCTTGTAATCCCCCACTATGCCTGCCGTGGCCACATTGAAGATGGGGGCGTGGGGATCGGAGTTGATGGCGATGATCTTCTCAGAGCCTTGCATCCCCACGAGATGCTGGACCGCCCCGGACACCCCTATGGCGAAATAGAGCTTGGGCGCCACAGTCTTCCCTGTCTGGCCCACCTGCCGCTCATAGGGCATGAGACCCGCTTCCACCACGGGCCTGGAGCAGGCGACCACGCCGCCCACGAGATCCGCGAGGCTCTGGAGCATGGCCATCGATTCCGGGTCGCACGCCCCTTTCCCTGCAACCACTAATGCGGGGTAGCGCGTAATGTCGAGGGCCCCTTTGGCCGCCTCATCCCTTATAAACTCTATGATTTCCGGCAACCCGCCTTCGGGCGGTTCGAAGGGGCAGGAATAGGTTTCCCCTTTTTTCGTATCATCCTTCGGAGGGAGTTTGAAGACCTTGGGCCTTACCGTGCTCATCTGGGGCCTGTGCCTCTCGCAGAAGATGGTGGCCATGATGTTGCCCCCGAAGGTGGGCCTTGTCATGAGGAGGAGCCTCTTTTCTTCGTCGATATCGAGGCCCGTGCAATCGGCGGTGAGACCCGTTTCGATCTCCGTGGCCACGATGCCCGCGAGGTCCCGGCCCTGGGGGGTTGCGCCTATGAGGAATATCTCGGGTTTTACCCGACGGCAAAGGTCGGAAAGTGCCTTGCCATAGGTCTTCGAAAGGTAGACCCCGAGCCCGGGGTCGTCGATCACATGGACCTCGTCACACCCATAGGCAATCGCCTCCGTAGCCACGCCGCCCACATGGTGGCCCGGAAGAAGGCCCGTTACCTTCGTATGGAGTTTTTCGGCCAGTTCCCGGGCTTTGCCCGCAAGCTCCCAGGATACGGTTGCGCCTTTGCCGTCCGCTACCTCGATATAGATGGCAACGCCTTGGTAGTCGGCATAAACGCCCTCCGGCGCAGCAGGTTTCGGGACCTTTTTCCCCTTCCCCCGCTTCCTTTCGAACTTTACCGACTCGACAGGACAGACATCGAAACACTTTCCGCACCCGACGCAGGCCTCGGGATCGATGAGGGCCGCCGATCCCGACATGACGATTGCCCCTACGGGACATTCCGCCACGCAGATCTGGCACCCGATGCACTTGTCCGTGATGATCTCGGCGACTTCTATTCCCTTAAGGTTCTTGGCCATAGGGCTCAACCCCCGTGTATGACAAGGTTGGAGGCAAAAGTTTCGTCGGCGAAAAGGGCGTCCACGCATCTGGAAACCGCCTCCGCGGCCCCTGTCGCCGCATCGAATACCGGACCTCCTTCCTTTACGGGGGGAGAAAATATCTTCCTTACCCAGGTGGGCGAACCCTTGAGGCCGAGCAATTGAATCTCGCCGTGAATCGAATCCGCCCCCCAGAGGGTGATCCCGGTCCGTTGGGAATGGATAAGCTGGGGCAAAGCCGCCCGCCTTGGCTTCGCGAGTTCCAGTTCCACGGTAAGGACTGCGGGGAGCGGACCGCGGATGATCTCGAAACCGCCCTCCACTCTCCGTTTCACCGTGATCCGGCGGTGTTCCTCATCGACTTCCCTGATCTCCGTGACATAGGTAAACTGGGTATATCCGAGGCGCGTGGCAATGCCCGGACCGACCTGGGCCGTGTCCCCGTCAATTGCCTGTTTTCCGCAGAATACCATATCCACCGGTGTTGCCGATGCCGCCTGGCGGATGGCCTGAGCGAGGGTATAGCTGGTGGCGAGGGTATCCGCCCCTGCAAAAGCCCGGTCGGTAAGGAGGATGCCCTCATCGGCCCCGAGGCCTATGGCCTCCCTCAAAGCATCCTCAGCCTGGGGAGGTCCCATGCTTATGACGGTGACTTTGCCGCCGTAGCGGTCCTTGAGGGCAAGGGCCGCCTCCAGGGCCACCATGTCGTAGGGGTTGGCGATGGACTCTACCCCTGAACGGATGAGGGTGTTCGTCTCCGGATCGATCTTGACTTCAGCCGTGTTGGGTACCTGCTTTATGCAGCAAATGAGGTTCATGGGCTCTCCCCGGTTCTATGGACCCGTCGTTTCTCCGGGGTTCCGCGACGGTCCCGGAAGGGAACGCGCCATGCCCCGTTATCATAAAGATAATGACGGAATAGCCCGATGACAACGAGGGAAGGGCGTCAGGAGGCGATATTCTTCCTCAGGGTTTTGAAGAAAGCGTGGGCTTCCTCGTAATCCTTCGCCTTTATCACATGCTTGAGGAATTCGAGGCGTGACGTGATCCGGTCGAGTTCCCTCAGGGAATGGGGGTTGAAGAGTATCTCGGAAAGGAGGTGGTCGTCCTCCGAGAGGAGGCCCTCGGCGATGGCCATGTGTTTCTTGAATGTGGTCCCCGGCACGGCCTTTGCGTCAAGGCAGGCGGCGAAGGTCAGGGAGGATACGAAGGGAATGGTGAGAGAATAAGCCATCATGCGGTCGTGTTCCTCAAAAGAGTACTCCACGAGGTTGAGACCGAACCCCGAGAAGAATGCCCTGAAGAAGTCCGCACCCCATTTGTCCGACTCCTTTATCACGACTGCGTGTTCTTCCTTTAACGCCGACATGTCCGCGAAGGTGGGACCGAACATGGGGTGGATGGAGACGAACCTGAAAGGGCATGTCTCGTAGTAAGCCCGGACCTCCTGTTTCACCGATGTCATGTCGCAGAGTACGCAGTCCTTCGAAAGATATCCTTCCACATCCCGGAAGGTGCGCACCGTCTCCTCCAGGCTCACCGCGTTGATAAGCATCTCCGGCGCGAATGCGCCCACTTCAGGCAGTCGGGTGAGGATTTCAACACCCTCGAGGCCTTCCGTTTTCTTCCTGTCTTCGTCGTACACCGCGACCCGGTTTCCCGCTGAAAGCCGCCCGGCAAACCATGCGCCCATGCGTCCCGTTCCCAATATGGCTATCTTCATGCCCGTATCCCCCTGTAGCACCCCAGAAATCTGTAGGTCTTCGTTTTACGCCGGACGCTCTTCAGGGCGTCGATCACCACCTGGTCCTTGTGGGAGCCTTCGAAATCGAGGAAGAACCTGTAGTAGCCGAGTACGCTCCGAAGGGGTCTCGACTCTATGCGGGTGAGGTTTATCCCCGCGTCGGAGAATACCTTCATCACCGAGGAGAGGGAACCCGTTTCGTGGGCGATGGAGAATACTATGGAACACTTGTCGCCCTCCTCCGCCGCTTCATGGGACGAGAGGATGATGAATCGCGTGGAATTCGATTCGTGGTCCCCGATATCTTCCTTGACGATGTTCAGATGGTAAAGTTTGGCGCAGAGGGCGCTTGCGATCACTGCCGCCGATTGGGACCCCTCATGGGAGAGCATCTTCGCGGCGCCCGCAGTGTCGTAGAAGGGCCGGGCCTCGATCTTGTGGCGCGAAAGAAAACCGCGACACTGGGCAAGGGCCTGGGGATGGGAATAGATCACCTTCAGGTCCCTGTGGTTCGTTTCAGGCAGGGCGAGGAGGCAGTGATGGATGGGGAGCGTGATTTCCCCCACGATCTTCAGCTCCGTTTTTGCGAGGAGGTCGTTCACCTGGGTGACCGCCCCTTCGAGGGAATTCTCCACGGGCACGATGCCGAAGTCGAGCTGTCCCGCCGCGACCTCCGCGAATACCTCGGGAAACTCCCTGCACGGGATGGGCACTGCGGACGGGTCATAGGCAAGGGCGGCCGCTTCGCTGTATGCGCCGTGCTCGCCCTGGAAGCCGACCAGTTTGAGCCCCTCTTTCTGAAGACGGGTACTCTCGTGTATGATCCTGCGGTACAGGTCTTCGCAAAAGTCCGCGCCCGCTATGCCCGAGGCTGAGGCGCGCACGTTTTCTATCACCTTTTTCTCTCTTTCCGGCTCATAGACATTATCCTTCAGCCTCCCGACCCGGAGACAGAGCTCCATCCGTTGCTTCAGAAGGGCCACAAGGTCATAATCGATGCCGTCGATCTTTTTCCGTGCTTTATCGAGGTCCATTTATTCCGTCACCACCTTAGGTATTTTTTGGTCCATAAAGAGTAAGTCAGCGAGGACAAGGGCAGTAGCCGCTTCGAGGATGACCGGCACCCTGAGGGCGATGCACGTGTCGTGGCGGCCCTCCACTGAGAGGCCGACGATCTCCCCGGTTTCGAGGTGCACGGTGCGCTGGGGGAGGGATATGCTCGACGTGGGTTTGACCGCGACCCGAAAGACCAGTTCGTTTCCGTTCGATATCCCGCCGTGTATACCCCCCGCGTTGTTTGTCCGCGTCTCTCCGGAGAGGTTAATAATTTCATCGTTGTATGCGCTCCCCTCCATGCGGGCGCAGGCGAACCCCGCGCCGAATTCCAGGCCCTTGATGCCGGGGATGGAAAAGACAAAGTGGCTTATGAGGGACTCAAGGGAATCGAAGAATGGCTCGCCCAATCCTGCGGGCAACCCCTTGGCCCGGCACTCCACGATGCCCCCGATGGAATCGCGGGCTTTGAGGGCCTTGCTCACCGCCCCTTCGATGTCGGTGCTTCCGCCTGCCTCGATGAGGGTGGCCTCGATGCGGACGGGGCTTAGCAGTTTTTTCGCCACCACCCCGGCTGCAACCACGGCAGCAGTCAGTCTTCCGGAGAAATGGCCGCCACCCCGGTAATCGTTGAACCCGCCGAATTTCATGAAGGCCGTCATGTCCGCGTGACCAGGCCTCGGCGTCTGTCTTATCTTCTCGTATGCCCGGGAATCGACGTCCTTGTTCTCGAAGAGGATGAGAATGGGCGCGCCCGTTGTCTTTCCTTTCATGAAACCGCTCATGATGCGGGGCACGTCGTCTTCGTTCCGCGCCGTGGTGCCCGCTCTCCCACCCTTTCTCCGCGCGAGGTCCGCGACAAAATCCTCGGGGGAGAGGGCCAGTCCCGCGGGACAGCCGTCGATAAGGGCGCCCACCCATTCGCCATGGGACTCCCCCAATATGCTAAGCCTCAACAACCTGCCGAAGGTATTCATGGAATCTCCTGTAATTTGCCGAGATCGTGAAAGAAATCGGGGTATGATTTCGAAACGGCGGCCCAGTTCCCGATATGCACGGGTCCTGTCCCCGCGAGGGCCGCAACGGCGCACGCCATGGCGATCCTGTGGTCGTTATGGGAGTCCACTTGGGCCTCTTTCGTGGAGCCGCCCCGCACCTCCATGGTATCTCCGGAGATGGTGACGGCAATGCCCATCTTCCCGAACTCGCTCGCCAGGGCCCGGGCCCGGTCGCTTTCCTTGTGTTTCAGCCGACCCGCCCCGTGAATCACGCTTGTCCCCTCACACGCGCTCGCAAGGGCGACAAGGGGAGGAAAGAGGTCCGGGCAATCGGTAGCGTCGAAGGTGAAGCCGTGCAAGACCTTCCTTTGCGCCTGAAGCCAGTCCTTTCCCATGACGATACCCGCCCCTGCCTCCGCAAGGGCGCCGACCACGGCTTTATCCGCCTGGAAAGAGAAAGGATCGAGTCCCCGGACCAGCACGTTTCCCGCGATCGCTCCCGCCACCAGGAGGAACGCGGCGGCCGACCAGTCTCCTTCGACCTTGTAGGCAGTGCCCCGGTACGCCTGCCGGCCGGGGATCGAGAATACGGCACAGTCTTCATCGTGCTCTATCATGATCCCGAAGTGTTCGAGAAGGGAGACGGTCATTCTGACATAGGGCGCGCTTTTGAGGTGAGAAGCGAAAATTGTGGAAGGCTCACCGCACACGGGAAGGGCCATGAGGAGCCCGGTCAGGAACTGGGAGGTTACGGCCGCATCGATGTGTATGGAGCCTCCCTTCAAGGGGCCCTTTATCATGATAGGGGCGCAACCGTTATCCGTGGCGCAGTATGCGTGGAGAGTGCGGAGTTTTTCGACCATCTCCATGGGCCGGGCCCTCAACGATCCGGAAGCAACAAGGATGGTCTCTTCAGCGGTGAGGGCCGCGATGGGGGCGAACATGCGCATGCAAAGCCCGGATTCTCCGCAATCGAGGACCCTTTTACCCGAACTTTTGGTGAGACCGGACCTTATGATCAGGGTATCGCCCTTTCCCGTGATCTTTGACCCCATGGCCTCTATGACCCGCGATGCGCTCAGGGCGTCGTCGCAATGGGAGGTGCGGTGTATGGTTACTTCGCCCGTGACGAGGGAAGCGGCGGCTATGGCGCGCACCGCCATGCTCTTCGACGGGGGCGCAATTACTTTTCCTCTGACCTCAGAGGGGTTTATGGATTTCATGACATATCCTTTCTGTGATTTCCCGGGGTCCCAAATTGTCCGTATCGATGATGAGATCGGAGGCTCTCGCATAGAGGGGCAGCCGCTCGCGGAGCAAGGCGTCCACCCGGGCCGGTTTGTCGGCTCCGGAAAGGAGCGGCCTCGCGCCGTCGCTGCCGATCCTTTCCATGATTGTCTCCGGGCTTGCCCAGAGCCACACGGAAACGCAGCGGTCCTTGATTGCTTTCACGTTCCCTTCCCGGGTCACTACCCCGCCGCCGAAGGAGATCACCGCATTGGAGAGGCCGGCGGCCCGCATTACCTCTATCTCTTCCAGTTCCCTGAAGGCGTCCTCCTTGTGGCGCTTGAAGAACTCGGCTATGGGGAGGCCCGTCTGCTCCTCGATGGATTCGTCCGTGTCAACGGCAATCATGTTCAATCGCGCGGCAATGCTTTCCGCCGCCCGTGACTTTCCCACTCCCATGAAGCCTATGAGCCCCACATTCTCCTTCCGCGCCCCCTGTGTGCGATAAAGGGCGGACCTCATGACATCCAGAGGCGCTTTGGCGCCCGTAAAGATGCTGAAGGCGGGAAGGGCCTGGAAAAGGAGCCATTCCCGTGCGTCTATGATCCTCGAACCCATGGCCCGCGCGTCTGCCGTGAGGGCGGTTTCAAGGGAATAATTCGCATCGAGGACTGTCAGGCTTTTGCTCAGGGCCGAAGGGGAGACAAACCTCCCTGCGGAGGGGATACAGGAGACAAGGATGTCGGCGTTACGCACCGATTCATCTATGTCGTCCATGGAGACCGCGGCGCACCCCATGAGCCCGGCGGTCACCCGTGCCCGGTCAAAAGAGCGGTTTATGAGAGTCACCTTCGCTCCCGAGGCGTTGAGGGCGTATACGGCCGCCTTTCCCGCTCCGCTCGCGCCGAGGACCACCGCCCGCTGCCCCCTCAAGGGGACGCCGTTACGGGCCAGGGCGTCGCAAACCCCGGTATGGTCCGTGTTGTAACCCTTGAATCGACCGTTTTCGTGAACCACCGTGTTTACGGAGGCGAGCCTTCTCGCGTCGTCATCCACTTCATCAAGATAGGGGATGATCCCGATCTTGAAGGGCGAGGTGACATTGAAGCCGGCGAGTCCCACTTTCCTTGCGGTCTCCATGACTTCCGCGGCGGTCTCGGCGGCGATCCGGGTATAGGTTGCGTCAATCGACAGGGCCCGGAAGGCGGCGTTGAAGATTTCGGGGCTCCTGCTGTGAAGGACGGGGTTTCCCGCCACGGCGAATATGGCTCCCATCCTACCCCTCACGCTCCGATTCTCTCGCGGGACGGGCCTTTATGCCGTTCAGGGCGAGGTGCTCGATACATTTTTTGACGGTGTGCCGGTCGAGCTGACCTTCCACCACTTCCTTTCCCGGGGCATAGGCTGCGTAGGTAAAGGGGCTCCCCAGGAGGGGCGCGAGGACCCTTGTGACGCTCCCCTCCTTTCCCATGCCTATGACGACCGTGGGCTTTGGGGAATCGAGAAGTCCCAGGAGTCGCGCACTGTCCCTTGCCGATTTCGCCATGCACGATATTTTGGCGATATCCGCACCTGCATCGAAGCACCGGGAAGCGATGTGGAGCAGTTCTTCCCTTTCAGGCGTTTCTTCATAATTGTGGTACGAGACGATCACCTTGCATCCTTTTGAGCGGGCCTTTTCTATGATTTCGTCCCTCAATGACAGGGCCGATTCCATCTCCACGTCCACGAAGGACGCCCCTGCCTCCACAGCGGCGAGGAGGAGTCCTCTCCGTTCGTCGTCGTTCCCGACGCCGGGCCGGCATGTGGCGATGAGGTTATCATGGCCCGAGAACAGGGCGCGTACATCATCGGCGCTCACCTTCATGGCGTCCAGCCTGATTTCCGCAAAGGAAAGGTCCTTGAGAAGGGAGCGGCAGGACTCTACCGTCGTTTCAGCGAGAGTCACACAGATCATTCAGCACCTTTTCCAGATGTTCGAGCCTTATGGGCAGGACCTGTGCGCGCCCTATGGCTTCGAGGAGGACGAAGTTCATCTTCTCTCCCGCCCTCTTTTTGTCCTTCCTCACCGCGTCGATCATCATCTCCTTGTCCATCTTTGCTTCAAGGGGAAGTCCGAAATGGCTGATCACCGTTTCGATCCTTTTCACGTCACCCAGGGTGAGCATGCCCATCTTTTCGGACAGTCTGGCTGCGAGTACCATTCCTATGCCTATGGCCTCACCGTGCCTGAGGCCGGCGGTTTTCTCCAGGGCATGGCCGAAGGTGTGGCCGAAATTGAGTTTCCTCCTCTCGCCCTGTTCGGTCTCATCGAGAGAGACGATACCTTTTTTGACTATGAGGGAATCATGGACAACACTCTCGATCACCCCCTTGTCAAAAACGAGCGCCTTTTCCCATTCGTTTTCAAGGTGAGAGAAGAGGGATGCGTCGCCTATGAGGGCGTGTTTGATCACCTCGGCGTAGCCGTTCTTGACCTCGCTGTCCGGCAGGGACTTGAGAAGGTCGAGATCGCACACGACAAAGCTGGGCTGATTGAAAGCGCCTATAAGGTTTTTGTATCCCCGGTAGTTGATGCCGTTCTTCCCGCCCACGCTCGCGTCCACCTGGGCAAGGAGGGTGGTGGGCACAAATCCGAACCGGAGCCCCCTGAGATAAGTCGATGCGGCAAAACCTGCGATATCGCACGTGAGGCCGCCGCCGATGCCGATAACCCACGAGGTGCGGTCAAGGCCGTGTTCCAGGAAACCTTCGTAAATAGCCTCCACCGTATTCAAAGTCTTGCTTCTCTCGCCCGCGCCTATCTCTACCACTGCGAAATTGGGAAAACGGCTGCCGTACAGACGGTGCACGGTGGCGTCCGTGATTATGACTCCGTTTCCCGAATTACCGCAGTATTTTCCGAGGTGCCCGATGGACTCTCCAATGGCGATGGTACACTTGCCCGACTTTCCGTCGATTGACATGCGCCTCATAGGGACACACTCATGAACTGTTCCAGGGGTCGGACCTTACCCATCATCGCCGCGAACTGGGCGGGGTTCAAGGCCTGGTCTTTGTCGCAAAGGGCCTGCTCAGGCCGTATGTGCACCTCCACGATGATACCGTCCGCGCCGGCGGCCACCGAGGCGAGACACATGGACGGAATGATGCTCACCTTGCCCACCGCATGAGACGGGTCCACAATTACCGGCAGATGGGTCAGTTCCTTGATCACGGGGACTGCGCTCAAATCGAGGGTATTCCGGGTGTAATTCTCAAAGGTCCGTATTCCACGCTCGCAAAGGATTACATCGGGGTTGCCTTCGCTTAGTATGTATTCGGCACAGTTGAGCCACTCTTCTATGGTGGAGTTCATGCCTCTCTTGAGAAGGACGGGCTTCCGCACCCTCCCCACCTCCTTGAGAAGGGAAAAATTCTGCATGTTCCTTGCGCCTATCTGGAGGACGTCCGCATATTCGCATACCCATGAGACGTCGCGAGGGTCTATGACCTCGGTCACCACGGGGAGGCCCGTCACTTCCCTGGCCTGTCTCAGGATTTTGAGACCCATCAGTCCGAGTCCCTGGAACGCGTAGGGGGAGCTTCTCGGTTTGAAGGCGCCTCCGCGGAGGGCATCCGCGCCCGCCTCTTTCACCGCCCGCGCAGTCTCCACCGTCTGTTCGAGGCTCTCCACGCTGCACGGGCCCGCGATTACGGTAAATCCTTCGCCGATGTTCAGGCTGCCTACCCTCACTATCGTTTTTTCCCTTCCCTCCAACGCTGTTAACCTTCCGGTCTTCATAATCCCTCCCTGTTCACGACCCTTGTGTCATAGTGGGCAAATAAAAAGGGCCATGATATTTTCATGACCCTCAAAATAAAAAGAGCCATGGGTTATGCACCCACGGCCTCTTTGCCTGCCTTGCTAAGCCTTAAAGCCCCAAGGGTGCACACCTTTCCCGTACCAGTACCAAAAATAATAGTACTCACAACCGGAAACGGCGCCCATCCTAGTGCTCATAAACAATATATAACACTATTCCGGAGGGGTTGTCAAGGAAAAATGGTCTGAAAAGCGGGACGAATGTCCGGGGGCCTCCGTGAAGTCCTTTCGGGCCCCTGTCTCCCGGGTCGGGCAGCGGGTTGACTCTCAGAGGGGTGGAGCATCAGGGATGCTTGCGCTGTTTCCGCAGATGGGCGGTGTTGCGGCACGCGCCGTGCAAAGCCACCCGTTCCCTGACGTTAACCCCCCCGCGGATGGCGTCCCGTTCCTCCGGTCTGCCCTGAAGCCGCGGGTCCGCAAGGGGACGAAGCGTGTCTCCGTGGTTCCCCCTCTGCGAGGTCGTGAAGCGATACTTCTAAAACGAGGCCTTATGCCTTTTCCGAGAACTGTACCATGGCACGGGCCGCCCTTTTCAAAGAATCGGTTATGTCGATATAGAGATAGGATGCCTTCGGCACGCAGACCCCCATTATCAACCGGTTCTGGTGGACCAGTTCGTACTCCTCGGCCAGTCTCTTGATCTCCTCCATGTTCTTGCGGATGTTCTCTTTCAGGTGAGGATTCCCGGTGACCAGGTAATCCCTTGCATCCGTCAACTGGGTGTATACGATGATGAGGAGCGAACCTATCTCCTTCAGTGCCTTGTCCGTGAAGGGAATCTGCGCCTCTGCCTTGATGGCCATCTTCTCCATTACGTTGGTGATGGCCTGGGCCGCGGACTGAAGAGGGATAACCGTGCTCACGTACTTGATTTCCGCCTCGTTCTTGTCCGTTTTCTTGATGATCGACTCGGAAAATGCGACGCGGGACTTGAGCAGTTCCCTGAATTTGGCGATGCTGTCTTTTAACAGGGCCACGTTGTCAGTGATAAAGCCCTTTCTCGCATTCTGTAGAATAGGCAGTGCTTCACCAAAAACGTCGGAAAGCATTTTGGTAAGTCGTTCGTCTTCCATCTCTCCTCCTTTAGATCTTGATTGCCCCGCGGGTCCATACCCCGAAGCTCGCTTCGAAATAGCCTTAAGGGTTTTGATACCCCACGGCTTGCCGCGGGGTAGTTCTTTTCACTCTCTATATTTTATATAGCACAGGAATAAGGGGAAAATCAGCATTCCTTTCTCTAATTCGCCGCAACCTTCCGCAAAATTTCTTTACTTTTTCTTTCTCCATGTTCACCCGGCCCTGGAGAGGGAATGTTGACAACGGTGCGGCCCTTTGTTACCATGAGTCGTGGCCTCAAGAACTCTGTGCGGGACCCCCGGGGGGAGAGATAAATGACGGATGTTCCGGATGAAAACGCCGGTATCGCCATGGAGCAAAGCGGCATGGAGGGAGCCCCGCGGGCCGTCACCCGCTACGCTTTCCGTTTCGAGGGCACCGGGAAGGAATATTTTCGCATCTGGATCGTGAATACCTTTCTCACCATCGTGACCCTCGGGATTTACGCGGCCTGGGCAAAGGTGAGGACCAGACGGTACTTTTATTCGAATACCTTGCTCGCCGGCCACTCCTTTGAGTTTCTCGGCGACCCCCGGGCAATCCTCAAGGGAAATCTGATCATGGCTGCAGGGGCGGTCCTCTATTATGTCCTCAAGGACCTCCTCCCCGTCTACACTGTGTTCGTGGTAATGGCCTTCTATGCCGGACTGCCCTTCCTCATCTACAAATCATTCAGGTTCAATGCGAGAAACACGGCGTACAGGAATATCCGCTTCCACTTCCTCGGTTCCCTGAAAGAAAGCTACAAGGTCTATCTTCTATGGCCCCTCCTTATCCCGCCCACTTTGGGGCTGATATTCCCTTACTGGTCCTTTCGGAAGAAGAAGTACTTCTTCTGCAACCTCTCCTACGGTACGACGCAGGACTCGTTTACCGGGCGGCCGGGGCCTTTTTACCGTGCCTACATGTCGATCTTTGCCCTCGGCGTGGGGGTCATGGTGTTTCTCTCTTTCTTCGTGACCACCTTCATTCCGGTAGCGGAGGCGAAGATCCTCAGGTTTGCGGCCATTCTCTTTCCTGCGGTCTGGGTGCTCCTTTACCTCTTCCTCCGGCAACACCTTTATGTGAGACTGAACAATTATTGTCTTGCCTGTTCCGCCTTCGGCGCGGTGACATTTGAAAGCACCCTGTGGAGCGGTGGCCTTATCTGGGTCTACTTTACCAACATACTGGCCATAATCTTCTCGGCGGGTCTGCTCGTTCCCTGGGCGAAGGTGAGGCGTACGCGCTACATACTGGAAAACATCACCGTCCTTACCACGGAAGGGTTGGACGATTTTACCGCGGCCTCCGAAGGCGACGTGGGCGCCCTGGGTGACGCGGCTACGGACTTCTTCGATATCGCCATCGGCCTATGATCGAATTCCGGGCCCTTTATTTCGACGGGAAGAGATCGAAACCTCAACCGGTAACGGTTTCGTGCGACGGAGCGGCCATCGTCATAGGAGACGACGAAGGGTCGGTCCGCCTCGACATCCCTCTTGCGTCATGCAATGTGGCTCCCCCCCTCGGCAAGACCCGTCGTTCCATCAGGCTGCCTGAAGGAGGCCTTCTGGAAACGGATGACATGGAGGCCGTAGACGCCCTGGAACGGCTTACGGGGAGCAACAGGGGCATGAAGGCGGTCCATCGCCTCGAATCACACTGGAAAGCGGTGGCGGTCTGCGTGGCCGCCCTCGCCCTTTTCCTGTGGGCCTTTACCAGTTACGGAATCCCCCTTATCGCGGAAAGGGTCGCCTTTGCGGTCCCTACGGCATCCATGGAACGGGTGAGCCGGGATACCTTCGCTTTCATGGACAAAAGGTTCTTTCTGCCCTCGGAACTTCCGTTGCGGAGGGCGGCCGGGGTCGAAGAGATTTTTCGTGAAGTCCGGAAGGATATGGGGCCGGAAGACAATTACCGCCTTGTGCTGAGGAAGGGCCGGGGGATAGGAGCAAACGCCTTTGCCCTGCCGTCGGGACTTATCGTGGCAAGCGACGAACTGGTCAAGGCCGGGGTGGACGATCGGGGGCTCGCGGCGGTATTCGCCCACGAGATGACCCACGTGAAGGAAAGACACGCGATACGGCAGCTTCTGCAGAGCACGGGGGTCTTCTTCCTCATATCTGTAATGACGGGTGATATTGCTTCGGTCTCATCGACGGCCGCATCTCTTCCCACCCTCCTCGTTCAGACGGGCTACTCACGGGAGTTCGAAAAACGGGCCGACCGGGGAGCGGCGTTCTACTGCGTCCGTAAAGGCTGGGGCGTGGAGCCTTACCGTCTAATGCTCAAAAGCCTCCATAAAGGCGGGGCCGAGCCGGTTCGGCTACCCTTCCTCTCCACTCACCCGTCCCTGGAGGAGAGGCTGAAGAACCTGGACGAATTCGAAAAGAAGCATTGACACCGGTCTGTACGGTCTCTCAAACCTTTTCGGTCACCCTTGCCTCGAGGGGCAGGTATACCCTGACCGCGGTCCCCCCATCCTTCCTGTGATCAATCTCCATGAGTCCTTTATGGTCAGCGATAATTACCTGGGTTATGTAAAGGCCGATACCGGCGCCTTCCTCCCGCTCCCTCGCGCTGAAAGAGGGCTCAGGGCTGTTATGCTTATGCCCCTCTCCTTCATCGATCCCGCGACCCGTATCTCCTATCTCGATTACGGCAAATCCCCGTCCCCCCGGTTGTTTCTCTCTCTTCGTGGTTACCTGCAGCGTCCCCTTTTCGCCCATGGCCTCTCTTGCGGTGACGCAAAGGTGCAGGAAGACCTGATTGAGTTCCGCCTCATTCCCCCTTATGGAGGGCATGTGGACATCAAAGTCCCTTTGCACGGCGATATCCTGAAGGTTCTTTCCGAGAAGAAAGAGGATATCGTTAAGGAGACTGTTCACGTTCACTTTACCGTGAGGTTTCCTCCTCTCCCGGGGGAGGCTGAGGAGGCGTTTGCCCAGGAGGGCGGCTTCCTTTGCGGAACTCTCAACTATCTCCGCATACCGGGCAAGCTCGTCCCCCTCCGTGAGGCGTTTCCGCATGAGAGAGGCATATCCGGCGATTTTCGTGAGCAGGCTATTGAAGTCATGTGCCGTTGCCCCTGCAAATGTGCCGATGCCTTCCCGCTTATCTCCCAAGGTCTCTTTCCTGCCGGGGGTTATACCGGCGGTGATGTCCGCATGAAACGCCGTAAAACTCCGTTCTTTGTGTGCCACGCTTCTCCTTTTATTGGCGTAGGTTATGCGACCGTTGCGGTCAATGAGAAATTCGCGGTGAGGGAAATGACTCATCATGAATTTGTGAATCTTCACCGATGCCTCCCTGCTTCTGAGTCGGATCGCCGGGCGCTCACGATTGTTCTGAAGAGGTTGAGTGAGGCGTGGCGTATCTCCGGGGGATGTCACGTTTGCTCTTTGCCGCGCGGACCGGTGGGAGGATTCTTTCGTTGCGTGAGTGAGGGGAGCGGCACGTCATAAATGATTTCATGGCAGCAGACCGCGATACGACTGAAACCGAAGACTATGATCTTCACAACTTTGCCGCAGTGAGGACAGTTGACCGTCTCCATGTATCACCTATTTCCGGAGCGTATATGCAATTACGTTACATAACTATAGCATGATCCGCATGAGAGTATTGTTCCCGCTTAATGCGCAAATAATACGTAGGTGAAATACAAACTAACCGATAGACAGGAGATAGGAATAGAGGTTTACCTTTTCGTTGGTGAGTTTCAGTTTCTTCCTGATGTTGTAACGGTGCCGTTCCACAGAGCGGGGGGACACGTGAAGAAGATTCGCAATTTCCTTAATCGATTTTCCGTTCCGGATGAGGTTGGCAATCTCTGCCTCCGTGGGGGTGAAGCTCAAGGAAGCAACGGTCTTCATGAACGGGGAAATGATGTCATTGAGATTTGCTTCGAGGATATCGATGAGGTCGACGTTGGGTTCTCCAGACGTGTTCTTCAGGCGGTCCAGGTAGGGTAATATGAGCTCCCTCACGTTTAACACCACCTTTTCTCCAAAGGTTTTATTGTCTTGCTCCCTCATGCTGAGAAGCGCCCTCAAGGCGGCATTCGCGTCTTCCAGGTGACGGGATTTCTCTTCGAGCTCGAAGGTGCGTTGAAAAACCAGTGCTTCCAGATGGTTCTTGTGTTTCTCCAGTTCAACCTGCGCCTGCTTGCGCACCGTGATATCGCGGCTTACCCCCAGCATCCCGGTAACCTGCCCTTCCGCATCAGTCAAAAGGGTCGTTACCACCTCGACGGGAACCACTGACCCATCCCGTTTCACCTGATCCACCTCGCTCGTGTCTATCCTCGCCGATTCATCGCCCGCGGCAAAAGCGGCCAGCCGTGGGGGCAGGCTTTCGGCGACCAGTCGGTATGATTCGGGGGTAAGGGTTTCCTCCATTGTTTGACCCATGACCTGCTCCGGTGTGAACCCGCGGAGTTTCTCCACTGAAGGGCTGATATAGTCCAGCCTGCCCGATTCGAGATCCAGCATCCATATTACGTCCCCCATGTTCTCCGCGAGGAGGCGGTATTTTCTCTCGCTCTCCTTCAGGGCGTCCTCAATCTGTTTACGTTCGGTGATATCATTTACGGTGACCGAGAGGTAGGGGACGTCCTGAATGAAAAGAGACTCCGCGAAAAGTAACCCGTGACAAATCTCTCCGCACCTTGTCCTGAAACTCACCTCATAATTTGCGACCCTCCCCTTCCTTCTCACCTCTTCGAGCATCCGGGTGCGTTGTGAAGGGTCGGGAAGGAGCTGCAGTTCCACCGACGTCCTTCCGATCAATTCCTCTCTTCTGTAGCCGAGAGTCGCGAGAAGCGTTTCATTCACGTCAACGATCCGGCCTTCATCGAAGGTGGAAATGGCCATCAGGGCCGCGCTCGCGTGGAAGGTTTTGAAGAACTTCTCCTCCGAGAGCTTAAGCTTGGAGATATCCTTACTCACCCCGAAAATTACGTCCTGGCCGTTCCATTTTCCTTTCACCGCTCTCGTTTCAACGGGGATGTGCCTTCCGTCTTTTGTAACCAACGCAAGGGGACACTGAGTCGCGCGTCCCTCCAGGATGGTCTTGAAGACCTCTCTCGCCTCCATGCGTCTCTCAACGGGATGGAGCATCAAAAGGCTGTTTCCTGCCAGCTCTTCTCTCGTATAGCCAAGCCGCTCCGCGGCCGTATCGTTTGTGGTGATGATATTTCCGCCCATATCCACGACAAAAAGGAGATCGGTGATGGTATTGAAGAAGGCGGACAAATTGGTCTCACTCTGCCGGAGGGCCTCTTCAGCCAGCTTATGCCCGGTGATGTCCCGGACGATGATGGTCGTTTTCGTGAGGCCGTCCCTATCCGTAAAGAATGCGGTAGACACCTCCCCGGGAAAGACGGTCCCATCCTTCCGTCTTAAATTGAGCTCGCCCTTGAATTTGCCGGTACGCTCCCTTTCGGCGATCGCAAGGGGGAGCCTCGGGTCGGATGCGTCCATGACCCCATCCCTTCCCATGTGAACCAGTTCCTCCCGGGTGATGCCAAAGATCCTGCAGGCTTCGTCGTTGGCCGCGTAAACGCCGCCGTCGGGCGATCCGAGGATAATCGCCTCGGTGCTGTTCTCGAATATTGCCCGGTAGCGCTCTTCGCTTTCTCTCAGGGCGTTTTCCATATTCTTGCGCCCCGTGAGACCGCGGGCATAGGCTGAGTGCGGTTTGTCTTGACGATCTGATCCGGATTTGTGTCTGGGCACAGGCACCTCCTGCCGGGCACCGGGATGAGTATTTTGAATATCAACAATCTAGCATAGATATCCTGCTCTTATCAACGGCGGGGAAGGGAAGGGCGCTCCCGGAGCGTGCCTCAGCCTGCCCGGACCCCCTCCATGCGCCCCATCGGTGGGGGGGGCTGCTTTTCGGACCGGCAGATTTCATCGCTCCGGCTATCTGTCCGGGACGGTCTCAGGAACCGAGGGGGAACCGTCACTTCCCGGAACCTGCTAGTGTACTGGCTCACTAATAGCTTTACAATTACCCTTGGCTATGCTATCATAGTGCATGTGGAATCCAGCCAGTACGCTAGACATGACGGAAGAGCAGAGAAAGACATTGGAAACATGGGTCAAAGCAAAGAAGACTCCCCAAAGGGTGGTTCTACGCTCCCGCATCTGCCTGCTCGCGGCAGAAGGGATGTCCCATAACGCCATAGCGAAGAGGCTCAATACCTCCCGCCCTACGGTGATATTGTGGGTAGGCCGCTTCAGAGAACAGGGCCCCTCCGGTTTGTCGGAGGACGCACCCCATGGGCCGAGTTCAAGGCGCCTTAACCCGGAGATAGTGCGCACCATCGTGGAAGCCACGCTCCATACAACTCCCAAAGATGCTACTCAGTGGTCCACCCGCACCATGGCAAAGGAGAAGGGCGTGAGCCATGCCACCGTGCAGCGCATCTGGGATGCCCATGGACTACAGCCCCATCGGGTAGAAACTTTCAAGCTGTCCAGAGACAAGAAGTTCGTGGAGAAACTGACCGATGTGGTGGGCGTCTATCTCAATCCTCCCGACAAAGCGGTGGTACTCTGTGTGGATGAGAAAAGCCAGGTGCAGGCCCTGGACCGGACCCAGCCGGGATTACCGATGAAGAAGGGGCGCTGCGGCACGATGACCCACGACTACAAAAGGAACGGCACTACCTGTCTTTTTGCCGCCCTCAATGTTCTGGAAGGAAAAGTCATAGGCTCCTGCTATCCCCGCCACAGAAATACCGAATTTCTTAAGTTCCTGCGTACCATAGACCGTCAGGTGCCAAAGGGCCTCGATGTCCATATGATTCTCGACAACTACGGAACTCATACCCACCCCAATGTGAAAGCATGGCTCGAAAAACACCCCCGTTTCGTTCCCCACTTTACACCCACAAGCTCGTCGTGGCTTAACCTGGTGGAGCGCTGGTTCGGGGAGATCACACGAAAGAGAATTCGTCGCGGCATCTTCAAAAGCGTTCAGGAACTGGTGACCGCCATCGAAGAATATATTCGCTGCAACAACGAAGACCCCAAACCCTTCGTATGGACCAGGAAGGCCGAGGAGATACTTGAAAAAGTGAATCGCTGTAAAGGCGTTACTGAGACACTACACTAGATCTTGAATACCTGAACCACGCCCGTGAGGTCCATGGCGAGTTCGGAGAGTCCGGAGGCAGCATGGGATATCTCTTCTGAAGACGCGAAGGTCTGTTTTGTTACCTCCGAGATGTCGTTTATGTCCCTCGTGATCGCGTCCGTGGTGGCGCTCATCTCTTCGATAGCCGCGGCAGTCTGCTGAATTCCGGAGTAGAGGCCGTCGATGCTCGCGATAATATCCTGCAAGGCCGTGTGCGCCTGGGAGGAGAATTCAACTCCTGCCGCCACATTGCGCTTTGCGCTGTCCATGGAGTCAACGGTTCTGCCCACGCCCTCCCTCATGGTGTCGATCATCCTGCCTATCTCCGTGGTTGACGCGGATGTCCTCTCAGCGAGTTTCTTCACTCCGTCGGCAACGACGGCGAAGCCCTTTCCGTGTTCACCGGCACGGGCCGCTTCGATGGCCGCATTCAGGGCAAGAAGGTTGGTCTGATCCGCAATGTCGTCTATAGTGGTGACGATCTCTCCTATCTGTCCGGACTGGTGCCCCAGGACCTTCACGAACTCGGATGCGGTTTCCACCGTCAGGGCAATCAGCTTTACCTCCTCGATGGCCTTGTCCACAATCTCCTGTCCCCCTTTGGCGATCTTCACCGTTTCCCCCGCCGATTCGGATATCCTGTTTGAGTTCCTTGCCATGTCTTCTGTGGTCTGGTTCATCTCGGTGGAAGCTGATGCGATCTGGGCTGCCCGCTCCACCTGATTCGCCGCGCCCTCCGACAGCCTTTGCGAGGAGGCAGTCAGCTGTGTGCTTGCCGACGCCATATCGGTCGCCGAGGAAGCCACATCGGAAAGCGCCTTTTTGAGGCTCGAATTCATGGTATCCATGGACCTGGCGAAAACGCCCATCTCATCTCCTCTCTTCACTGCATGCCCGGATACGGCTACGGAGAAATCGCCTCTTGCCATCCCGTCGATATGGGCGGCGGAACGGGCCATGGGCACGGTAATACTGCGGGTAATAAATACGGACAGCAGGACCGCTATGCCGAGGGCCAGCATCCCGAGGAGAACAAAGACAAGACGGGCCGTGAATGCGCTCCTTTGGGCCTCTTCGAACCTGAATTGGGTCCGCTTCTCGTTATATTGCACTATGGCTTCGGCGGCTGCCATGTAAGCCTTGACCCCCTTCATGAGGCTTCCATACTGCTCCAGGGCCTCTTCGCGGTTTCCCGACATACCGAGTTCGATCACGCGGTCATTCGCTTCCTTGCCGGCCGCAACTTCTTTCTTGAGCCGGGCAATGAGGTCCTTGCCCTCCTGGTTGATTTCGAGGGCCTCAAGCCGGTCCACGGACAGTTTGTACCCAGCCCTCAGTCCGTCGATCTTCTTCCTGGTTTCCTGCTTGGCGCTCGCGTCCCGGGCCGCAACGATCTCGCCCATGAGATAGGCGATGTCCGCGAAAGAGGCCCTCATCTCATTGGCGCACTTTACCTTGGCGTTGTTCACCGTCACAATACGTTGAAGCCTGCTGCTCATGCTCCCGAGGAAAAGAATTCCCGTAACCACCATAATCACGACCAAGGCCGCGGTGATGCCGAACCCTATGCCAAGCCTTTTGCCGATTTTCACGTCTGTAAAAAGTGTCATATCTATTGCCTCCAATAGAATATTTGTGTCCCTGTCAGGGCGTGACCTCCGCGGGGGTATTCAACTGCCATTTCCGCAAATCACCCTGTCTTGTGCAATCAATCCCTCGAGGGGACGGGAAATTCAGGGCGTACGCCGATTCTTGAAGTGTCATAGATGGGTTTTCGAACCATCGCCCGAAACTATTAATGGATATTGATACAAGATTTGTGCGCATATACTACGTAGTTATTTTGCGTAGTATGGGACCGGAAAGGGTGTGCAGCGCCTGTGGCGATACGCCGGGTTGGCCCCGACAGGCCCGGCGGTCAAGGATGTACGCGCCGGCAAGCCGGTGCTTCAGCCGGCGTATCTCCCGGCGGCGTCCATTCTGTGGTTAATCTGATGGACCGGTGAGAAGGCGCAGGGGAAGCGATTCGGGAAATGATTTCCGGTTGAGGAAATGATTTCCATGGGGTAAAGTGTTGAAGAGAACTCCGGATCAGTCCCCTTTTGCCACGGCGGGACCGTTCCCGGTGATTGATCAGGAAGAGGAGGTATGGCCAATGAAGGAAAGAACCCTCAAGCCATTGACGGCGGGAGCCGCCCCGGCGCCGTGCACCGCTCCGGAAGACCCATCCATGTTTTTGAACTTTACACTATCCGACGCAAAATAAGGGAGGCGTGACATGGTCAATGACGCGGGAAAGACCGGCAGGGTAACGAGGATAGGATTGTGCGTGGCTGTCGTGGTTTTCTTCGGAATTTGCCCTGCATGGGGCGCGGATGAGCCTGTCAGGCCGAAAACAGCCTCGAAAACCATGGAAACCGGCGTCCGGACGCCCGTCCTTGCGGGCATGGACACCCTCACGGCCATCTTTACCCGGCACAGTATCCGTAAGTACACGGACCAACCGGTTTCGGAGGAGACCGTGAAAACACTCCTTCGGGCCGCAATGGCCGCTCCGTCGGCAAGAAACGAACAGTCCTGGGAGTTTATCGTGATAAGGGATAAGAACATCCTCAAGCAGTTCCCCGACTTCAGTCCCTTCGCGGCCCACGTCCCCGGCGCTCAGGCGGCCATCGTGGTACTGGGCAACAAGAAGCTGGAGGCAGTGCCGGGCCTTTGGGTCCCGGACTGTTCAAACGCAACGATGAATATCCTCCTGGCGGCCCACTCCATGGGTCTCGGGGCGGTGTGGACGACCCTTTATCCCTATGAAGAACGGATGGCGGGGGCGCGGAAGCTCCTCAATCTCCCCGACCACATCGTGCCCCTCACAGTCGTGCCCATCGGCTACCCGGCCGAGAAGAAGCCGGAAACGGACAGGTTCAATCCGGCAAAGATCCACATGGAACGATGGTAGGCAAGGGAGGCCTGCTCCATGGCGGTCGTAACCGTCGGCGGCCACAGGACGGAAACATGTCGTTGAGGGAGGACTGAAATGCGTATTTTCAACAGGTTGCAAAGACCGGGGGATAAACCGGGAGGCCCCGTGCACGGCGTCGCGCTTTGTCTCGTCCCGTTGATGCTGGCCGCTGTTCTGACCCTTGCCGGTTGCGCCGGTCCGAAGGGTCCCGCCTCGCGGGTCGTGACCCCGGAAACAAGTCCCGGGATAGCCGCGGGCTTTGTGCCGCCTTCCACGTTGCCCGACAGTCTCGCCCTGCTTCCTCCCCCACCCCCGCCCGGTTCAGCCGCCTTTGCGGCGGACGAAGAAACGTACCGGCTAACGCGGGCCTTCAGAAACACGCCGCGCTGGGCCCTCGCGGCAAAGGACGGGGACCTTTCTTTTCCGGAAGTCATGGAGACCTTCTCCTGTGCCCTTGACACGCGGGTTACGGAGCAGTCGGCGCCCCATCTTTACCGCCTCATGCGCCGGACCCGGACCGACGCGGCCATCAGCAGGCAAAAGGCAAAGGGGCATTACCGTCGTGTCCGTCCCTTCGTGGTCTATAAGGAGGCGAGTTGCACGCCCCGGGACGAAGCCCGGCTCAGGCAGAGCGGTTCGTACCCTTCAGGCCATAGCACGATCGGCTGGACCTGGACCCTGATCCTCGCGGAGATTGCCCCTGACCGCACGGATGCCATCCTCACGAGAGGTTACGCTTTCGGCCAAAGCCGCGTTATCTGCGGTGTTCACTGGCAAAGCGATGTGGAGGCGGGTCGCACCCTCGCCTCCGGTGTGGTGGCGCGACTGCACGGCGATGCAACGTTTCGCGCAGAACTCCTTGCCGCGGCGGACGAGGTAGCCGCTGCCCGCGCAGAGGGCATCAAGCCCGCGCGGGACTGCAAGGCGGAAGAAGCGGTGCTCGCCGGCCCGCTTCCCCCCGGCACAGGGACAAGCCCCTGATGGGTGAGGGTTGAGAAGGCGCTCCTTATGTCCTGCGTGACCCGGAATAATCCGACGGGAGGGAAGGGCCCTACCGGACCGCCTTTTCCCCGCCCTGATTCGGTTGGCATCTTTTTCTAATAGGTGGTATGCTTATTTTGTCAGGCAAAGAGGAAGTTCCTGTTGCCCCATCGCGGGGCATGGGACGGGCGAAAAGCTGAGGTGAAAGAAATGCTGATCGGCATCGATGTTGGCGGCACATATACGGATGGGGTGCTCTTTTCAGACGGATCGGTGGTATACAGCGTCAAGCGCCCCACAGACGAAAGCGATCTGGAGGCGACCATCCTCGGGGTCCTTGATGGCCTTCTCGTCCATGGGAAAGCGGAAGATATCAAGAGGGTCGTTTTGAGCACCACCCTGGTGACCAATCTTCTGGCCACGGGGCGGGGAGAGCGGACAGCGCTCCTGCTCCTGCCCGGAAGCGGGCTCCCCCTTTCCTCCTACCACATCGCTCCCGACACTTATTTCCTGAAAGGCAGCATCGATTTCCGCGGCAGGGAGCTTGAAGCACCGGACAGGAAAGAGATCAAAAGGGCCCTTGAAAAGATCGAAAAGGCAGGCATAGAACGGGTGGCCGTAGCGGGGAAGTTCTCCAACCGCAACGACCGCCACGAGACGCTCATCAAGGAAATGGTCCGGGCACGCTACCCCCGCATGGACGTATGCACGAGTAACGAGATTTCCGGGCGTCTCAATTTTCCGCGCCGCGCCGTGACCTGTTATTACACGGCCATGACCATGAGGGAATGGGACCGGTTTGCGGATGAGATCGAGGCTGCCGTACATGCCCGGATACCGGGTTGCCCCCTTTATATCATGAAGGCCGACGGCGGCGCCACCACCCTGGAGGCGAGCCGGAGAAGACCCTGTGAGACGGTCTTTTCGGGTCCTGCGGCAAGCACCATGGGCGCCGTGGCGCTGACCCGGGAGACTGTGAACTCCGTGGTGGTCGATATGGGCGGCACGACCTCGGACATCTGTCTTCTCGTTGACGGGCAACCCCTGTATGCGTCGCGGGGGGCGGTAATCGGGGGGCATCTGACCCACATCAATTCCTTCGCCGTCAAATCCATAGCCCTGGGCGGCGACAGTGCCGTGAGCGGCGATTCAGGGGAACTCCGGATAGGACCGGAACGCTTCGGCGCCGCAGCCTGTTTCGGAGGCGGGACCCCCAGCGTAACGGACGCATTCAATGTTCTCCTGGCCCTCAATATCGGAGATGCAGCGGCTTCCCGGGTAAAACTGGAAGCCGTGGCGGAGCAACTCGGCATGTCCCTCGAAGACCTTTGCCGGAAGGTTGCGGACCGGGTGATCAGTGAATTGAAGGAGAGTGTTGTTGCCATGTTCGGCCAGTGGGAGAATGAACCTGCGTACAAGGTCTGGGAAGTGGTGAACCGGAAGAAGTTTGTTCTCCACAGGGTGATCGGCATCGGGGCCGCGGCCCCTGCGGTGATCCCCATGCTCGCCGAAGAGTTGAAGGTCCCCCATTTCCTCCACCGGTATTCGCCCGTTGCCAATGCCCTGGGCGCGGCCCTTGCCCGGCCCACCCTCGCGGTGGAGGTCCACGTGGATACCCAGAACCGGGCTTATACGGTGTCGCCGGGCGGATTCAGCGGCACGGTCGATGAGCCCAACTACCAGTTGAAGGACGCCCAGCAACTGGCCATGCGTTTTCTCAAGGAGATAAGCCGCGAGAGGGGCCTTCTCGATTATGCCGACGAAGCCCACTACTACCTGCAGGAGCAGTTCAATGTGATCCGGGGTTTTGAGAGAGTCGGAAAGCTCTTCGATGTGGGGATACAGATTGTGCCCGGATTTATCCATGAATTCAAGGGGGTGACGGAGTGAAACCGACGGGTGTTCTTTTCTTTCCGGCCTTTGACTGGGCTATCAGCCCCACCCATCCCGAGAGGGAGGAGAGACTTCTCTATACCCGGGACCAGTTGTTCGAAGAGGGGATCATGGACATGCCCCAGATAAGGGAATACCATCCCCGCCTTGCCACGGCCAAAGAGATATCGAGGGTGCACTTCGCGGTGCCCAATGTGAAAGAGCGCGTCACCGAGGCCCACCTGGTTTCCGCGGGTTCGGCCCTTGTGATGGCCGACGCTTTCATGCGGAAAGAGGTGCGGAACGCCTTTGCCATTATAAGACCTCCGGGCCATCATGCCATGACCGTGACCCATGGCAACCGGGGTTTTTGCGACATCAACAACGAGGCCGTCATGGTGGAATACCTGCGCCGGGTTTACGGCGTCAAGCGTCTGGCCATCGTGGACACAGACGTGCACCACGGCGACGGCACCCAGGAGATATTCTGGCATGACCCCGATGTGCTCTTTATTTCGTTCCACCAGGACGGGCGCACCCTCTATCCCGGGTCCGGCTTCATCAACGAGCTTGGCGGCCCCCTCGCCTACGGCGCCACCATTAACGTGCCCCTGGCCCCGCAGACGACGGACGTGGGCATCCACTACATAATCGATAACCTCGTGCTGCCTGTGCTCGAGGAATTCAAGCCCGAGATGGTAATCAACTCGGCGGGACAGGACAACCATTACAGCGACCCCCTTGCCGACATGAGTTTCACGGCCCAGGGATATGCCATCCTCAACCGGAAACTGCGGCCTGATATCGCGGTACTGGAAGGAGGGTATTCCGTGGAAACCGCCCTGCCTTATATTAACATGGGCATCATCATGGCCATGGCGGGAATCGATTTTTCCAACCTTCGTGAACCTGATTATGATCCTGCCCGGTTCGTCGAATCTCCCGACAACATGAACTATATCAGGGGACTCGTGGAAAAACAACTCGCCAACTTCCGCGGAAGGGAGGCGGTGGTGGAGGAGAACCGCAGGAAAGGCGGCGACTTTATGTCCACGAAGCAGAGCATCTTCTATGATACCGACTACCTCCGGGAGGAGCAGCGCGTGGATGTGAGGATATGCAAGGATTGTTGCGGTTACCGGCGCATCGCGTCATCAGCCGGCCAGCGGTCCGGCCGCCATTACTCGGTGTTCTGCATTTCCCTGCCTCAGGCATGCTGTCCGGATTGTACTGCCCGGGCCCGGACCGACTATGAGGATATGAAGATCGGGGGGAAATACGACTACGTCTACCTGCAGGACCGGGTGGAAGACGAGTTTCGCACCTTCGACAACAAGACCGGAGAGGAGACCGTTCTGTAATAAGGGAATGGACCGACCCCGCGTCTCAAGGACCGGTAGGTTTCCTGCCGGGTCCGGACGTCTCAGGGGGCGGCTGAATATCCTTCACGAGTATCTCCTCCACGCAATACCCCGTGGACCGGGAAATGTCCCCCAAACCGGCGGAAACCCCGTCCTTCTCCCTGAAACGCCTGGGAAGGGTGAGCATCTTGTCCTTCTCGTCGAAGGCGTCAAAAAAATCCCTTAACCCGAGGTGCTCCACGGACCTTGCCGGTTGAAAGGCGATACCCCCGGACTTGCTTCCACCCCACGTCACTTCGGCCACGAGTCCTGCCCCGATCAGGCGTCTCAAGAGGCTTTCCACGAGGTCGATGGGCGCTTCGATGGCCCGCGCGATGGCCTCCGCCGAGGGCGCCTCTTCCCCAAGGGAGAAATTCCGGACCAGAAATTGAAAGATCCTGAGGGCTATGAGTCTAAGGGAAGCTTCGCCCAGACGGGTGTAATCGGGATGAAAACCGAAGCTCTCGAAACATCGGTCCGCCCGGGCGAGTTCGGCCCCGAAGAGGACGATCATCCAGCTCATCTGCAGCCATCCCAGGAAGAGGGGCAGGGCGGCAAAACTTCCATAGATTGCGCCGTAGCTCGCCACCCCTATCTGAAACTTGATATAGACCCATTGGACAAGCTGGAACAGGGTGCCCGCCGCCATCCCGCCCACCACGGCGGACCGGACCGGGACCCTCGTGTTGGGCATGACGAGGTAGAGCATGATGAGGAGGGCCCACATGGAAACATAGGGCAGGAGCCCGATGAAGCCGAAGACGATGAAGTCGATCTGTCCCAGGCCCGCATGGGACCCCACGATGACTTTGAGCTTGCTCGCGATTACCACGGTGATACTCCCTGATACGGCCAGAAGGAGAGGGGCCAGGACGACCATGGTAATGTAATCGCTGAACTTCCTTGTAAGCTTCCGGGCCTCCGGCACTTCCCAGATGAAGTTGAAGGATTCCTCGATCCTTCCCAGGATGGAGACGACGGTATAGAGGAGCAATATGACCGCGAGGCCCGCGATCAGCCCGCCTTTTGCCTCCTCCAGGAGGGAATGGGAAAAACCGATGATCCGGTTTACGATGTCGCCCTGCCACCCGGCTTCCCGGGCCATGTCGAGGATACGCTGCTCCACCATCTTTTCAAGGCCGAAACCCTTGGCAATGGCGAAGGCGACGGCGGCAAGGGGCACGATATTGAGTACCGAATAATAGGTAAGGACCGCCGCGGACTTCTGACAGCCGTCCTTCACGAACCCCCGGGCTGCAAGGACAAGGATACGGAGACACTTGAGCGGGACGGCCCTGGTCCGGGGCAGGCCTTTAAACCCTGCTTCCCATATGTCCGTCTCCACAAAGCGAAGAATCCGGGAACCCAGCCCTTTGCCCTTCACCATTCCTGTCGGCCCGCCTTATTTCAGCCTGAAATCGACCCGGCTGTCGCTCAATTTGTCTTTCTTCTCAGGAGTGAGACTCTTTGGCTCTACCACAAAGACCCTGTCCCCCGTAACCTTTTGTCCGGCCAGGATTGCGTCCTTAATATGGGCGGCCCGGTTCATGGCCAGGGTCCGCAAGTCCTCGTCGGTGACCGTTATGTGGGTCAACATCAGTTTTTCCATCTCCGGTACGGGGAGGCCCTTCTGAAGACCGAGCACATTCTTCGGCTTCTCGAACTTCTCCGCCTTGTACGCGAGGGTCAGGTACTTTTCGTATTCCAGGGGCTCGATCTTCACCTCATCAACGGACGTGGCGGGCATGCCCTTCTTTACCATGTCGTTCAGCTTACGGGCCCTTATCTTCTTGTTGAAGAGGTACGTTCTGAGGGCGTCTTTGTCTCTGTCCACATTTACGTGCCCCTCGATGTCGAGTTTCAGGGCGGGCCTTTCATAGAGGGCCTTCACAAGAGTGTCGATCTTCTTCGTAGCCGCCTGGTTCAACCGGTCGCTGCCGTAATCGAACTCCACGTAACTCAGTTCCTCACCGCCTCCGAAGAGGGAGCCGAGGAGGGCAAAGGGGGCCATGGCGGCCTTGGTGATGAGGTTTACAATGACCTTGATGACGATCCTGAAAACACTGAACTGGGGGTCGTCGAGGCTCCCGGAAACAGGGACGTCGAGATTGATCTGCCCCTTCCGGTCCTTGAGGAGTGCAATGGCGAGTTTCAAGGGCAGTTTTATCGCATCGGGACTGTCAACCTTGTCGCCGAGAGTCAACTGGTCGATGAGGATGCCGTTCTGGGACTCAAGTTTTCTCTTCTCGATCAGGTACTTCAAATCCATGGAGAGGCTTCCCTTTTCGATCTTGTACCCTATGTATTTTCCCGAATAAGGGGTGAGGGGACTTAGATCGAAATCCTTGAACCTCATTTCGAGGTCGGTAAAGAGGTTGTTCCTTGCCGGGTTGATCTTTCCCACGATCACGAGGGGCACATGGTGGTCTATGTTGCCGCGAAGCTCGACATCGGCCCGTTTGTCCAGGTTAAGGGAGAAACCACCTATGCGGCCCGCAATCTCCGTGAGGTTCACCGAGTAGGCGGGCTTTATGAACCTGTCCTTGAAATCGATGGTCCCACCCTGGAGGGTGATGCTTCCGATGGTTATGTCCCGGGCAGGATCGATACCTGTCTTCGAGGGGGCGCTATCCGCAGTTTTCCCTTTTTCGACCGCAGCCTCTTTGCCGCCTGCCGCCGGTCCCTTCTCCCCGGGCTCTTCGGGCTCTTCCTTGACCACCCTTTGGAGGCTGAGCGTGCCGTCGGGGTTTACCGCGACCCTCGCATAGAAATCCGCGATAGAGACTCCGCCCACATTTGCGTAGAGGGGGTTGTGCCCCGCATCGACCGTGCTCAGGGAAAGGGCCTTCCATTTGAGGAAGTCATCGCCATCCTCCTTGTCAACGGACGCGAAATCGGCAACGAGAATATTGCCCGTGAATTTTGTGGTGAGTCCGCCTTTGTCCGTCATGGCGAGTTTCATGGCACCCTTCGTGTTTACGTTCCCGCTCGTGGTATTGATCCGCACCTTGTCGGTGAAGTAAGGTTGGAACTCCCTGATGCCTATGGTCTTGAGGTCCACGGCGAGGTCGGCGGAGACGGGGTCTATGCTTACGGGGCCCTTGAGAGAAACGGTCCCGGTCTTATTGAGGCGTAGGGAAAGGGAGAGGTCGCTCTTGTTGCCTTTGGCTGTTGACAGGTTCGTAATCCCCAGGTTGAGGTCGGTAACCTGCAATGCTACGGGCTGGGACGCGGCCTGATCCGAAAAGGCAACCTTCGCCCCTTCGATGGCGAGTTCATCGATTATGGCGTTAAAGGGCGTATCCGAGGTCGTCGCCTCCCTCTTCCCGGCCTTTCCGGCGCGGGGCTTCTCCTCCTTCACGGTTTTTCCGGCGCGAGGTTCCTCTTTCTTGCCTCCGGACATGAGGGACGCCAGGTCGATATTGCCGTCCTTGTCGCGTTTCATCCTGATATCCGGTTCTTTGAGGGTAACCTTCGACAGGCGTACCGACTTGAGGAGCGGTTCGAGGGAAGCGATGACAACGCCCATGGAAGGCAGACGGATCAGGGGCTTCCCGTCTTTGCTGTCGAGGACGATGTCGGAGAGGGCCACTTCTCCGGTTACAGCGAGGGAGGGCGGCTTATCCACAGGCCGTACAAAAGATATCCTCGATTTGAGGTCCATCATCCCCGAACGGAGGATGAAATTTGCTTCCGCGGGGAGGTAGGCGGTATACCGGGTAAAATCCATGCCTTTAATGTTGACGTCGAGGTATGACTCCAGGGGCTCGGCAAAGGGTTTGGTCTTCCCCCGCAATTCGTAGGGATTGCCGTTTATGTCCGCCGAAAACGAGGGTTCCACGTATATCTTTGTCAGGTAAGGAATATTGGAAATGAAGGGCACCCCGATATTCATTTCCTTTATCCTGTGCTGGACCTTCTTCGGCCCGTCCCAGAAATCTATGCTTCCTCCGGAAATCACGATATTGTTGAGGCAAAAAAGCAGGGGTTTTTGGTCCTTCGGGGCTTTGGGTTTCTCTTTCTCCTGCTTTGCCGGGATGTCCGAAAAGTTAAATGACCCGTCCCCGTTGCGGATAACCCGGACGTAAGGCCTGGTGAGTCGCAGGTCCGTAATGATTATGGCCCTCTTGAAAACGGAGTCCATACTTGCCCGTACGTACAACCCCTCCAAAGACACAAACATTTCCTTGTTTCCCACATCCCGGATGGCGAGGCCCTTCATGGCAATGGAGAGGGCGTAAGGATTCACTTTTATCTGTTGTATCGAGACCTGGCGGTTGAGGTTCTGTGAGAGCTTCTTGACGAGGACCGCTTTGATCACGGGAGGGGCCACAAAAAAACCGACTATCGTAAAAACAACGATCACGGCTCCTATCCACGCGAGAGTTTTCAGTGTCTTACGCATCCACCCCTTCAAAATGCACGCCTCCTTCGTTTCCAGTAGCGTCTATTCTTGAATTATAAGACTTCGCAGGATGAATGTCTATCAGCTTTCCGCCGCAACAGGGAATATGGTGAGGCTCCGGCGCAGGAATCGCGGGGTCCCGGGTGTGCAGTCCAAGGGCGCCTCCGGTTCCGGGACCATGAGGAAAGGCGCTGCTTCCGGCGGGAACATGGTGGGAGGGTAGCGGCAGATGCGTGCTGCACGCGCAAAGGGCGTCCTTATCCCCCGGTCTCAAGGAAAATCGGATGCCGCCACCAGCCTCCATCCACCGTCGCCCTTAAGTTCGAGCACGTGGCTGTGGTGGGCTACAAGGGTAGGCCTGTGGCCGACGCTCAGGTACGTGGCGCCTGAACTCCGCAGTTCGCCGTAAAGGTGGGTTTCGTTGGTCACGTCGAGGGCGCTTGTGGCCTCATCCAGCACCGCGTAGCGGGGGTTTGCAAGGAGCAGGCGCGCAAAGGCGAGACGCTGCTGCTCTCCCAGGGAAAGGAGGTGGCCCCAGTCCATCTCCACGTCGAAGCCGCCCACCCTGTCCGGCAGATCGTCGAGTTTGACCCTCTCCAACATGCGCCTCAACTCCCCAATGTCGATCTCACGGTCCAGGCGGGGATAAAGGAGCTGTTCCCTCAGTGATCCCAGTATCATGTAGGGACTTTGAGGCAGGAACATCATCTCTTCGAGGGGAGGGCGGATAACCCGCCCGCGGCCGGAGTTCCAGAGTCCCGCAATGGCGCGCAGAAGAGAGCTTTTGCCCGTGCCGCTCGGCCCTACGATCAGCAGACCTTCACCTGAGGGGACGGTAAGAGAGAGGTCGCTGAAAAGGGTATGCCGGTAGTCGGGCGTCTGGAGGGTGAGGTGCTCCAGGGCCAGACGGGGCTCCCTCACGGACTCGACCACGGGCAGTTCCGGGGTTATCTCCCTTTTCAGGGGGTCGCCGAGGGCGGAGGCGAAGGACTCGATACGGGTGATGCCCGCGGCAAAGGCGCTCAGCTGCTCGAACTGGGCGACGATAATCGACACAGCCCCAAGGACCTGCGCAAAGGCGCTTGAAGCCTGGGTTACCACGCCGAATTTGATCTGGCCGCCGAAGTAAAGGGGGGCCATCACGACAAAGGGGAGCACCAGGATAATATATTCATAGCCTTTGGTGAAGAACCCCACGTTCCGTTGCCACCCGATGAGAAATCTCAGGTTTGTTATGGCCTCACCCAGGCGGCGCCGGACCTGCCCCGCTTCCCGTTCTTCTCCCTGATAAAAGGCGATCGATTCGGCGTTATCCCTTACATGCACCAGACCGTACCTGAGGTCGGCCTCCCGCCGGAGTTGGAGAAAATTGAGGTTGATCATCTTCTTGCCGAAGAGCATGGTGACCCCGGTGCCCACGGCGGCATAGAGGAGGAGCACCACGACGAGGGGAATGGAAATGGACCAGAGGATACCCACGAAGGATACGAGTTGAACAGCGGAAAAGAAAAGGGTGGAGAGAAAATCGAGGCTGTTCACCGTGAAAGAGGAAATATCCTGGGCGATTCGTTGATCAGGGTTATCGATTTGTCCTTCCTGGTCTATATGGTAATACGCGCGGTCCTGGAAATACCGTCCTATGAAGTGATCGGTAAGCCAGAGGCGCCAGCTCACCCCCAGCCTCCTGCTCGCGTACAGGAAATAGACGCTTACCGGTGTGGCAATGATGAATATGCCGAGGTAGATGAACATGCTGCGGTAGAAGTCACTCTCTTTCTTCTCCGAGAGGGCGGTCATAAAATCCCTTCCCACGTAGCTTAATGTTATGTTCATGAGAGAAAAGGAGAAAAGAAGGGCCAGAACAAGGGCGAGAAGCCCCCGGGCCTTCCATTTGTCCTCCGAAAACCAGTAGAGCCGCGCTATCTTCCAGAACCCGGACCACAGCTTTCGGTCAAAGATATTTATGTTCACCATGGGCGGCTTCAGCGCATGAAGTTCTGTCCCAACTGCTTTATCATCCAGAGATAGAAGGTAATGGGGGAGCCCTCTATCTTGCTTTTCGCGCCCGTGCCCCACGCCACCAGGTGTATGGTTGTCTTTTCCGTGTCCGCATTTACGATGCCGAGGGGCGGCACTTCATCGCTCACGATGGCGTTAATTTTCCTGTCCTTCTTGTCCGACGCCTCCACTTCCCAGGCGTTAATCGGCTTCCCGTTGACGGTGACCGTCTTTTTTCCCAACCTCTTCGCTACATAGGAACTCTGGAATTCTCCGATCTCCTTCCCTTTTCCTTCGTAAAACCTTGTGGGGACGATGAACGACGGATACCCCTCAATCTGGATTATGACGTCGAGGATCTCCCCCGGGCCGCCCTTTGTTTCCTCCACGAGGAAGCGGCTCACCACAGGAGGGGCGCCCGCCGGTGTCACCTCCACCTCCATCCACGAATAAGGCTTGTCGTGAGACTGGGTCTTTTCGAGGGTGGCGATGTACATCCGGTAATGCTCCTGTTTGACGCGGTCGTGGATTGAGTAGGTAGCCCAGGAACCGGGAACGAATCTAAATACGTCCCCGATTACCACCATGGGTTTCTGTCCTTCCATCTCCGCTCCGAATGCCCCGCCCGCTGAGAGGCACAGGATCGCACAAAGGAGACAAGCCTGTATGAGTCGTGACCGTGCTGACATAATCGTTTCCTCCTTAGCGCGTATAATCGCCGTTCCGTCAATCCGAAGGCTGAGAGGCGTTTGAGATGATCTTCTTCGGGGTGCCGCACACGGGCCCGAGCTTCATGTACCAGAGGTCCGACTTTCCTCCCGGGTTCCCGTGGTTGCTCCCCTGCTCGAAGACGATAGCCTTCCCGCCATCGACGAAGGTGGGGTTGATGCCCTCAACGATCTTCCTTTTCTTGCCTTTTTTCATATCGACAAGGTAGACTGTGTCTGTTGTCGCCTCCGAAATGGAGGGGGAATAACAGAGGATGTGCATCCCGTCCGATGAGAAACGAGGCCTCCAGTACGGAGTGCCGTCGGAAAAATCCTTCGGGTAGTGAAAGAGCGGCTTGCCCTTGAGGTCTACTACCTCGAAGCCGCCGGACACGTCGCCGGCGCTGTGCTGGAATGCGACGAGGGTCTGGTCCGGAGAATAGGAAGGCGCGTCATAGATGTACCCCGTTTCAAGAAGGGCATTGGGGTAAGTCATGATAGTCCTGAGTTTCAGGTTGAGGAGGTCTACCGAGGAGATGGAGACGGTAGCGTGGACTCTTGACATGTCTCCGAGTCCCTGGGCTTTGACGTTGGAGAGACCCACGAAGATGAAGCTGTTTCCGTCAAAGGAAAAGGAGGGGTCCTGGGCGGCATGGACGCCCTTGATGTCGAACCTTTTTGCGGCGCCCCCGTCGGTGGACATGAGGTAGAGGTGCCCGAACCCCGTGAGCCTGTCTTTACCGGAGTTGTAGACTACCCATTTCCCGTCCGGCGAGAGGGAAGGGGAGCCATCCTGGCCTGAGAAAGTCAACTGGCGTTCCTGAGAACCGTTGGTGTGGGCGATCCAGATATTGCCACCCCGGACGAAGGCGATCCTGTCGCTCCCTGTTGCCGAGACTTCTCCAAGGAGGAAGACCGACAGCATGACGAAGAAGACCGCGAAGGTCACGATTCTACACTTGCCCACTTTCATATAGATCAATCTATAACATCAGGTCCAACCATTCAACAGTTTTCTCCGGCCCCTTACCGCCAAATTCGCCGAAGTTAAGGCAACACTTCAGAATGATACAGCTTATGGCTGCAGTGAGGCAGGGGAGAGGCAGGAGCAAAGGCTTGGGAGCCTGGGTTGGCGTCATCTTCGCCCGGGAACCCGTCGGGGGAAGCGGAGGCCCTCCCGGCCTTTGTCGGTGGAGGGGGCGGTGCTGTCTCTTTAACTGCCGAAAAAGATGAAGGTTATGAGCAGGAAGAGGGGGATCAGGATGCTTACGGACCAGGCCATGTAGCCGAAGAAGGAGGGCATGTCGATGTCGTTTTCCTCGCAGATCGCCTTGACCATGAAGTTGGGACCGTTTCCTATGTAAGAGTTTGCACCCATGAAGACGCAGCCCACGGAAATGGCGGTGAGGAAGTGCCCGGGCACTCCCACTATAAGGCCCTCGGCAATGCCTTTGGCCGCGGCCACGCTCTGGGCCGTGCTCATGAAGACAAGGTAAGTGGGCGCGTTATCGAGAAAACTGGAGAGAGATCCGGAAGCCCAGAAGAATTGCCAGGGTTCGGTGACCCCGAGTTTGCTGCCCTCTGCCTGGAGCATGCTGAGCACGGGCACCATGGTCACGAATATGCCTGCGAAGAGTATGGCTACTTCAATAATCGGATGATAGGTGAAGGAGTTCTCCTCCCTCATGGTCACGGGCGTAAAGTAGATGGAGAGAAAAGCCGCGAGAAGCATCACGATCTCCCGGAAAATAGGAGGAATAAAGAAAGAGACGATCACCATGAGAAGAAAGAGAAGGTTTATCTTTCCCTTTACCTCGAGTTTTTTCGCGGGCAGTTCGTCGAGGGCCTTGAGCGCATCCTCTTCGTCTTCTCTCTTCACGAAGAACCTGTCAATGAAGAAGAAGACAAGAAGAAGGATTGCGATGGCGAAAGCCCAGACCGGGAGCAGCCTCAGGGTCCAGAAGAAGGGGACGCCCCGCAGAAATCCGAGAAAGAGAGGCGGGTCTCCGAGGGGAGTCAGCAAGCCCCCGATATTCGACACCATGAAGATAAAGAAGATGAATATATGAAGGACCCGTTTTCTCCACTTGTTGGCCCTTATCATGGGCCGTATGAGGACCATGCTTGCCCCTGTGGTGCCTATAACGCTCGCAAATATGGCGCCCACGAGCAGGAAGATGCAGTTGAGCCTGGGAGCCCCCTTGGCCCCGACACGGATCACGATGCCCCCCGCGATGATAAAGAGGGAGCCCAGGAGAATAATGAAGGAAACATACTCGATGATAACGTGGACCAGGAGTATCCACTCCTTTGAGACCACGAGGGCGGCCGCGGGGATTGCGAGCCCGAGAGAAACGTACCCGTACTTCTTGCCCCACCACTCCCCGTTGATCAAGGGGATTAGGGCGATGGACAGAAGAAGGCCGATGAAAAAAACCGCGCTCCACATGGGGAACCCGGCAGCGCCCCCGGAGGCCGACGCAGGGGAGGGCATGAAGAAAAGCAGGTAAGCAAGACTCGGCAAAATTCGTTTCATTTTCTCCAGCCCTATGGGATCAATAGATTATATGGGAAAGAATGCTCACCTTCACATGGTCTTCTATTCTTGTAACCTCCTTCAGTCCTTCAAGGGCGGCGAACAGTTTCTTCTTCCCATCCTCGCCGCCCACGACCCCCTTGACCAGAAGGGAACCGTCGTCCCGGGCCTCAAAGGCGACCTTCCCGTAATCGTGGATCATATCGAGCTTAAAGAGGATGATCTCCGCTCGCTTTTCCAGGAGCAGACGGACCAACATCTTCCGGGCCTCGGCAGCCTGCTCCCGGGTAATGTATCCCTTCACGTAGCGTTCGGCCGCGTCCACGGCATAGTCGACAGGGACGGAACTGGAGTTGAACATGATATGGTACAGGGTAGGCTCGTCCGTATCACGGTCGAAGTAATGGGACACGAACGCCTTCTTGCCGTGGTCCATCTTCTCGATGAGGCTTTGGGCGTCTTCGTAGGATACGTTCTTGATGCCCGCAATGGCGCGAACCCTGTCGGAGAGACGCCGCACCACCCTGGCGTGGAGGACGTTCGGCACGTGTTCGAGGATTATCTGCGAGCCCATGCCTATGAAAACCGCGTTATCCTTAAGGGCAAGGTCGTACACGCAGGCCAAGAGCATGGTCTTGTAAAAATTCCTGTTCGCCATCAGTTCCTCGAATCTGTCAAGGAAGGAAGGGGCCTCCGGCTCCTCTACGCACAGGGAACAGAAGTGATCGAGAGCGAGTTTGTTCGCCTCTTTAAGATGTTCACTCCCATAACAGTTGTACCCTAAACGCTCGCCTACCTGCCGGGCGTATTGAGAACCTCCGGATCCGTGCGTCCTCGATACCGTGACTATGGCCATATCTCCCCTCTGCTCGTTTTCTTAACGGAAAGAGTGCGTGAAAAAATCATACCTGAAGGGAATCCGCTTTGCAACGGATATTACGCCGGACTCCTTCTATTCTTCTCAAATTAGCCCCGCGGGCCTCCTTTGCGGTCCATCCATGTAAATAGAAGGCCACACAAATATCATGATCGCAACGACAGACAAGAGGAGGCATTATTACGGATAATATTCTTCAGGAGGTTTATGTCGTTCGGTGAGGGAAAGGCAGGGACAGATGTGTGTGGCGGGTGAAGCCTCCATTGTGCGTGCTTCGGACCTGGGAGGCGGAGGGTTTGAGGTCGGGCAGTATTCCGGGCCGAAAAAGGAAGGGTCCTTCGGAGAAGCCCAAAGGTACGAGGTCCGCGCCATGAAGCCCGGAGAATCCCCACGGGTATCGGAACTTTTCCGTCTTGCCTATGGCTACTCGTACGGTAATCCCGCCGTTTACCGGCCCGACCGGTTTGAGAGACTCGTAAAGGGCGGGAGGATCGTCTCGATGGTGACCGTGGCGAGGGGACACGGGATCGTGGGACACAACGCGCTCGTGAGGAGCAATATTTGCGAAAGGACCGCCGAGGCGGCCATGGCCGTGGTCCATCCGGACTTCCGCCGACGGGGATTGCAGGCCCTGATGATCCAAAGGCTCGCGGAGGAGGCGAGGAAGATGGGTCTGCGGGGCATCGGCAGCAAGAGTGTAACCAGTCACGTCTTTGCGCAGAGGGCGGGGATCAAAGCGGGCTTCAAAAGGTGCGCCCTGGTGGTGGGTCTTGTCCCGACCCACCGGAGGTACAGGGGCATCCATTCGGGACTTTCCCAACGGGAGTCGGTATTCTGCGGATTCCTTCCCTTCCCGGACCCCCGGGGCGTCGTGGTGTACCCCCCTGTCCGCCACCGGGAGTTCATAGAGAAGGTTTACGCCGGCATAGGCCTCTCCCGCACCTTCCGGTACGGAGAAGGCGCCGCCATAAGCGAGGGATGGTCCTCGGTAAGAACGACCATCGCGCCCTCCTCCGGCAGGGCGGTGATTGATGTGCGCCGCTATGGGAAGGACATTATTCGCAGGGTGACAAGGACCTTGAAGGGTCTGCTGTCGCGCAACGTGGAACAGGTTACGCTCCGCCTGAACCTCGAAGACCCCCTTACCGCCGCGGTGTTTTCGAAGGTTTTTGAAGATATGGGCTTCTTCATTGGAGGCGTCCTCCCCTGCGGAAAAATGGGGGATACCCTCATCCTTCAGTACCTGAACAATGTGTCCATAGATTATGACCGCATTCAGACATTCTCGGAGCCCGCACTGGAGATTCTTTCATATGTGAGGGACCACGACCCGCACAACAGTTAAAGGGGTTCACGTCGCACAGTTAGAGGGGCTCACGTCGCACAGTTAAAGGGACTCACGTCGCCCCCTCCACCGGCAAAGCCGGTAGAGCCTCCCCCTCTCGCACGCCTTGCGTGCTGTATGACCCTTGGACCTATGGGCTCACGTCGCCCCCTCCACCGGCAAAGCCCCACCCCCGCAGGCGGGTACCCGGCCTCCCCCTCTCGCACGCCTTGCGTGCTGGGTGACACTTGGAATTAAGGGTTCGCGTCGCACGTCCACGGACCGGAACCGGATCACAGAAACTTGGTGAACGAGTTTCTTTTATGCCATTAGCGGGTATAGCGGGCTGTCGTGCACGTTAAAATGTGGGAAACCCGAAGGGTTTTGCAAAGAATCGCCGAAGAATTTTTATGGTTTTCAACGATTCTGTCATTCTAATGTGCGAATTGGCCGGGATGATGTGCGCGGTTACACTTGTGAAGTCAGTTATCTGACAGGATGCGGGTGATGGCGCGGATTACGTCATTACCTTTGTACGGTTTGTCGAGGAAACCGTCTACGCGGTGTTCTCTCAGCCTTTCTCTCTGGTCTTCGCTCATGAAGCCGCTGGAGATTATGATCTTGATATCGCCCCGGATCTCTCTCAAGGTTTTTAAAACCTCGTCCCCCTTGATGCCGGGCATGATCATGTCCAGGATGACAAGGTCTATATGGCGCTGGTGTTCCTTGAAAACCTCGATAGCCTCATAACCGTCGACTGCCTTCAGGACCTCTATGCCCTCTTCCGACAGAACGCCCTTGATCAGCTCTCTCACTATGTTCTCATCGTCCACAATGAGCACCTTCCGTTTCTTCAGGCTGCTCCTGGGGCTGGACTCGCGCGCTTCCACCTGTTTCCCGATAATCTCGAGGGGTAACGGGATGTAGAGCGTGAATTTGGTGCCTTTTCCCGGCGCGCTTTCGCACTCGATGAAGCCGCCGTGTTCTTTGATTACCTTATCGACGAGATAGAGACCCATGCCGAGGTTGGAACCTGTGTCCTTCGTGGTGAAGTATGGCTGAAAAATCTTCTCCCTGATCTCATCGTCCATGCCTTGTCCCGTATCCTCGATCTCGACGGTGGCGAACTCCTTGGAGCCCACGTGTTTTCTCCTCTTGGTCTTCACCTTGAGGAGGCCGTTGCCTTTCATCGCGTCTTTCGCGTTCATGCAGAGGTTGAGAAAAACGTTCTGAAGGTCCGCCTCGTCGCCCCGGATAGGGGGCAGAAGGTCATCGAAGGTCTTTTCCACCTCCACGTCCCTGAAGCTTTCCCTGAGGAGAAACAGGATATCATCGAGGAGTACGTTGAGGTCAACGATCCCCGTCGACTTTCTCTGCCGTCTCGAAAAATTGAGAAGGTGCTGCGTAAGTTTCGCCGCTCTCTGGGCGGAATGCTCAATTGCTTCCGCATAACGGTACAGCTTTTCCTCGCTGGTGAGAAAATTCTTTATGAGCGAGGCGTAACCGAGGACCCCGGTAAGGAGGTTGTTGAAGTCGTGGGCAATGCCGCCTGCGAGCATCCCCATGTTCTCCATCTTGTCCTTGAGGAGGTTTTCCTCTTCTTTGACCTTTATTTCAAGGACATCCCTGAAGATGAGGCCCTTCCAGGACTCTTCCCTCTTGCTCCCCTTCACGGGGTACGCCTCCATCTGGAAGATCTTGTAACGCTCGCTTGATTTATAGTTTACCTCGCCTTGGGCGGGACCATCTTTCTTGTAAAAATTTTCGTCGATACCCGAGACGACGTTCCCGATCTTCTCTCCTATGAGAAGGCCCTTCTTCCCTTCGAACTGGTCTTTCGCCTTCCTGTTCGCAAAACTTACATAACCGTTCCTGTCTATAAGGAGCAGGGCGTCGGGGAATTCATCGAGCATGTTTTCGTAAAGGCTCTTCGAAAAAGGCTCGCTCCTCTGCCTGTAAAGGTTTACATGAAGGAGCAGGGACTTGTTGTAGATGCTGCACACGATTTCCAGTTCCCGGAGAAAACGTTGGTCCAGGTCGATGTCGAATTTCTTGCCCAACAGGAGAAAGCCGATAATGTCGATGTCTTTTCTCAGGGGGTAGAGGTAGAGCGTATGGTACCCGAAAGCATCGTGCAGGAGCGACGGCGAACCGGCGCCCCCGTTAAGGGCTCTCACTGCCTCCAGGTTGATGTCGTTGAGCGATTCCTCTATGCTGAAAAAGCCTTCCCGCACCGTTCCCCGGTCTTCTTTGAAGACCTTGCACATGTCAAAGAGCGACTCCTCGACAAAGGCCCTGGGTATCTTGCTGATGAGGCTGTCCTCTTCCTCAAAACAACCGAGCATCCTCATGATAATGGAGTAGTTGTTAATGGCCCTTTCGTAAAAGTCCCACTGGAAGCTGATTGACTCGGATCTTATATCGTCATGGCGCATATTATCTTATGTGTAAAAAATCCACGATAGTTTGCATCTCCTCGGTAATCGCTTTCTTCTCATTGAACAGTATGTAGCCTTCGGGTCCGAGGTCTCTCGATGAACCCGCGGCAAAGTGATCCGCCACCCTCACCATCTTGACTATATTGTCGAACCTGTCCCTCGTGCGGCCGTCATGGTGATACCGTATGGCGTAGAGAAATTCCTCGGGGAATCTCCATTTCACCCCTATGGCATACCCGATCTCCTGGTGGTCGATGCCGAACCTCTCCCTTTCCATCACGTCGAGGGCCTTATCTTTCTCCGTGGCATCCTTGAGCATGGCATGGTAGTTTTCAACGCTCATGTACAGGACGGTCTTTCCGATATCATGGAGGAGGGAGATGGTGAACACCTTCTGGGGGTCCTCGATAAGCATCCTTTTCGACAGCGTCCTTGCCGCGCATGCGACGCATGCCGAATGTTTCCACAGGTCAATGAGGTCCGTTCCCTTGAGATTGAGCTTCTTCAGGATATCGTTCATGAAGACCAGACACATGATGATCTTTTTCACTTCTTCAAAACCGATGGTAATCATCGCCCTTTGGAGGCTGAACACCTCAATCCCCCTGCTGTAATACGCCGAGTTGGCGATGCTGATGATCTTGGACGAGATCGCGTGGTCGTATTTGATCACTTCGGTGAGATCGCTAAAGGATGAATCGTCGTCCGAGACGAGACTCAGGACCCTTTCCACCACGCTGCTCACTGTGGGAATAACCTTTAACGTCGTTGCTCTGCCTAAGAGATCCTCTTTCAATTGGTTGGTGAGCATATTGTGTTCCTATATAATTTTCGTCAATATGAAGAATAAGTAAAGCGTTTTTTTACCTAAAGTTGAGAATTAATCAATTTCCTAATCATTACGGTGTAATAAAATGAGGGTCAAATCCCCCCGGAGGCACGGAAACTGTACCTAATTCGGAACCCGGCACCCCGTGGCCCCGCAATCGATCCATTCTGAATTGTCCACGCGCCCGGTCACAACCCCCATAGGCCCACCCATAGTCTGTCCCGGGGCACGGCACGGCGGGCGCGATGGACCCCCTTCTGCGGGCGTGCCGCCGGCGAGGGCGACACAAGCCCCGTCAACTTCGCGACCAGGCCCGCATAATTGACCACCCGCCCCCAACTGATTTAATTTGCTTATATTTTGACAATCTGTTATAAAATTAACCTGTTTTTATGAGCGTGAGGATCGAGGATTTTGACTATTCTTTACCCAAAGAGTTGATCGCCCAGCATCCGGAAAAAGAGAGGGCGTCTTCCCGTCTTCTTGTATTCAAGAGGAAGGAAGGGGTAATAGAACATAAAGAGTTCTCGGATATCGGAGATTACCTGCGCGGGGGCGATGTCCTTGTCCTCAATAACAGCAAGGTTTTCCCGGCGAGACTGAAGGCCGTGAAGGAGACGGGCGGTGCCCTTGACCTCCTCCTTACCGAAAGAAGGCCGACTGATCGATGGCGCTGTCTTCTACAGGGCGTCAAGAAAGGGACAAACAGACTCAGGGTTTCCGTGGGTCGCTGGCAGGCGGAACTTACGAGGGATGAAAGCGAGGGCGTCTGGGAGATAGAGTTCCTCCACGATGTCGATAGCTTCGATATTATTAAGGAGTGTGGGGTGATGCCCCTTCCCGGCTACATCAAAAGGAAGGAGGGGACCGACCCCGAGGACTTCGACAGGTATCAGACGGTGTACGCGGACCCCCCGGGATCCATCGCAGCGCCTACGGCGGGCTTTCATTTTACTGATGACCTGTTGGAAAGGCTTGAAAAAAAGGGTGTCCTTATAGTAAAAATAACGCTCCACGTGGGGGTCGGGACATTCTTTCTCGTAAAGACCGAGCACGTGGAGGAACATTCCATGCACCGGGAGCATTATTCTCTCTCCCCAGAGGTGCAAGCCGCCGTTTCTCTGGCTAAAGAGCAGGGGAGACGGGTAGTAGCGTGCGGAACGAGCGCGGTGAGGACGTTGGAAACGCTCTATTCAAGGAACGGGAGTACCCCCCTTTCCGGGTACACGGACCTTTTTATCTATCCGGGCTACCCGTTCAAGGCAGTGGATGTGTTGATCACTAATTTTCACGTGCCCCGGTCCACGCCGCTTTTGCTGGTTTCCGCGTTTGCGGGCAAGGATGAGGTAAAGAGGTGTTACAAGGAAGCGATTGAGAGAGATTACAGATTTTACAGCTATGGCGACGCAATGCTGGTAATATGAGCGGTCAGGAAATGTCGGGGCGTTTTTACGCCCCTTTGCGGCCTGCCGCCTTGAGTGGTTTGGGACTATGAAGACGATGGAGATTTTGGAAGAGGACGGCCTTGCCAGACTGGGCATTGTGAAGACGGTCCACGGAGACGTTGAAACGCCCGTTTTTATGCCTGTCGGCACCCAGGGCACGGTAAAAGCCCTCACCCACAGGGACCTGAAGGAAATGGGCGTCAAGATAGTCCTCGGCAACGCCTATCACCTGTACCTGAGGCCGGGCGACGGTCTCATAAGGGATTTCGGCGGCATCCAGAAGTGGAACGGATGGAACGGCTCGGTGCTTACCGACAGCGGCGGGTACCAGATATTCAGCCTCGGTGTATTGCGCGAGATAAAGGAAGACGGAGTACTTTTCCAGTCCCATATAGACGGTTCCAGGCACTTCCTCTCCCCTGAAAAGGTGATAGAGATACAGGACAATATCGGCGCCGACATTTGCATGTGCTTTGACGAGTGCGTGCCCTATCCCGCATCCTTCGAATATACGGAGGCATCGGTGGGGCTCACGTCGAGGTGGGCTGCGCGGTGCAAGGCTGCGAAAAAGGATAGCGGGACATTCCTCTTCGGGATCGTGCAGGGCGGGTTCTACGACACCTTGCGCGTAAGGTCCGCGAAGGACATAGTGGGCATGGATTTCGACGGGTATGCAGTAGGAGGCTTGAGCGTCGGAGAACCGAAGGCACTCATGTGGGACATGGTGGATGTCACGGTCCCCCTTCTGCCGCGAGAGAAACCGAGGTACCTCATGGGGCTCGGCTTTCCCGAAGACATCGTGGAAGGAGTGCGCAAGGGCATAGACATGTTCGACTGCGTGATCCCCACGAGACACGCGAGGAACGGAAGCCTTTTCACTTCGACCGGAAGGATCAATATAAAACACGCACGGTACACAAGAGACAGCGAACCCCTGGACAGGGAGTGCGACTGCTACACATGCAAGAATTTTTCAAGGGCGTATCTGAGGCACCTTTTTATCTCTCATGAACTTACCGGGTATTACCTCAACACCCTGCACAACATATATTATTATGTGGGACTGGTGAAGCGGATACGGGAAGCGATCCGGGAAAAACGGTTCGAAGCCTTTTATCATGATTTTAAAACAAGATGGGAAGGAGGTGAATCACAGAATGAATATCGCGCATGCAATGGGTAGCATTGGAGGAGCGGCGGGCGGCGGCAGCAACCAGTTAATGGCTTTTTTGCCCCTCATTCTTCTTTTCGTTGTTTTTTATTTTCTGCTCATAAGGCCTCAGCAAAAAAAGGCAAAGCAGCAGAAACAATTCCTTGAGAACCTGAAGAAAGGCGATGAGGTTGTCACTTCGGGCGGAATGTATGGTAAAATAACCGGCATCACAAACGATACGGTTACTTTGGAGATTGCCGAGAAGATCAGAGTAAAAGTACTGAAGAGCTCTATAGTAATGTCTGTAGGGAAAGGAGAGTAAAAGTGGCAAGGTATGAAAATATCATAGTTATCAATCCTGACGTTTCAAAAGAGGAGGAGGAAGAACTCCTCAAGAGAATTGCGAGCAACATAGAGAGAGCAGGCGCTGTCATCGCGAAACTGGATGATTGGGGTGTAAGGAAACTTGCCTATCCCATCAAAAAGAAGGACCGGGGCCACTATTTCTTTTACCTTCTCGACATGCCTGAGGAAAAGGTCGCGGGCCTGGGCAAATTCTACAGGACTGTGGACAACATCCTGCGCCACATGTTTGTAGTGGTGGATATGACGAAGAAGGTTACGGAGAAGGTGCCCGACCAGGTAATCTTTGACGAGCTGGAAGGCGAATTTTCGTGAACAGGGTTTTCCTCACGGGGAGACTCAAGACTACACCGGATGTAATGTACACGCCGAAAGGCGAAAAGATCCTGCGGTTTCCCTTGTGGGTGGAAGACGAATCGTTCAGCATTGATGTGATCTATCTCGACCGGCAGGGTATCAGGAACCCGGACGGGATGGTGGGGAACACGATCATGGTGTCCGGGATGTTGTCAAAATCGGCGGACAGGCATGATTCGCTTAGATTGAAAGCGCAAAAAATTTTATGGATGGAGGAATAGATGCCAAGACCAACCACAAGACCAAGGGGACATGATTCAGGAAAGAAGAGAGTATATGTGCGGAAGAGGGTATGCAGGTTCTGTCAGGACCAGACCATCGAGATCGACTATAAGGACCCGAAGCTTCTCAAGCACTTTATCACGGAACGGGGAAAGATCATGCCGCGGCGCATGACCGGGACTTGCGCGAACCATCAGAGAAAGCTGAAAGAGGCAATCATGATGGCGAGGCACATTGCCTTCCTGCCCTTTACCACACTGTCGAAATAAGGGGGCATTTCTATGAAGGTTATTCTTATCGAGGACCTTAAGGGGACCGGGAAAAAAGGCGAGGTCGTGGAAGTGAAGGAGGGATATGGAAGAAATTTTCTTATCCCCAAGGGACTTGCACTGGCCGCAATCGAAGGAAACGTGGCGAGACTCGAGCACATGGTGAAGAGCCTTGCGAACAAGAAGATGAAGGAACTGAAGACCGCCGAAGACATCAAGGCGCGATTGGAAGAGATCACCCTCCACATCAAGAAGAAAGTCGGCCTTGACGGCAAGCTTTTCGGCTCGGTCACTCACAAGGAGATCGCGGAAGAGATTCAGCGTACCGTAAAAACACCGATAGACAGGAAACACGTGGAGATAGCCGAACCGATCAAGATGACCGGCGCATATACGGTGGAGATCCATCTCGGGCAGGGGGTCACTGCTGCGATTAAGGTAGAAGTGGAAGCTCAAGACTAATAGATGACCAAAACATCGAAGAGCACCAAGGAGACGAGTTTCAGGGTTCCGCCTCAGAACCTGGAGGCCGAACAATCTCTCCTCGGCGGTCTTCTGGTCGATGCGGATTCGATAAACAAGGTCGCCGACATTGTAGGCTCGGACGATTTCTACAGGGAGGCCCATTCCCGGATATACGAGGTTATGCTCGACCTCTACGACAGGAATGAGCCTATAGACCTCATCACCGTAAGCGGAACGGCCAAGGATAAAGGCATCATCGAGAAGATAGGCGGGGTCACATACCTCAGCACTCTCGTTGACCTCATGCCCAGTTCGGCGAATATTGCCCAGTATGCGAAGATGGTGAGGGAGAAGGCCCTTCTGAGGAAACTCATGAATGTGGCCACCGAGATCATCGAGAAAGGACACGACGCTGATGTGAGTGTGGACACCTACATCGACGAGGCCGAGAAGATGATCTTCCAGGTGTCGGAGAACAAGCTGAAGCCCTCATTTTATTCCGTGAGGGATATAGTAAAAGAAAACGTAAAGACCATTGAGAGACTCTCTCAGAACAAACAGTCGGTCATCGGGGTTCCTACGGGTTTCGTGGACCTCGATAGGATCACGAGCGGCCTGCAGCCTTCGGACCTCGTGGTGGTGGCGGGAAGGCCCAGTATGGGCAAAACGGCCTTCTGCATGAATATCGCCCAGTACGTAGGATATCTGGACGGGGGTTCCTCGCCGGTCGGCATATTTTCCCTCGAAATGTCAAAGGAGCAGCTTGTCACGAGGCTTCTCAGTTCTGAGTCCGAGGTGGGACAGTCCAAGCTGCGCACCGGGGCGCTCGCAGGATCGGACTGGCAACGGCTGGCCCAGGCCGCGGGGAAACTATGCGACGCGTCGATCTATATCGACGATTCTCCCGGAATGAGCATACTGGAGCTCCGCGCCAGGGCAAGAAGGTTGAAGAAAGAGCACGGCCTGAGCCTGCTCATCATCGACTATCTTCAGCTCATGAGGGGTAGGAGCAGCGCTGAGCGAAGGGAGCAGGAGATATCGGAAATATCGCGGTCCCTGAAAGGCCTCGCGAAGGAACTCAACATACCCGTCATTGCCATATCGCAGTTAAACCGGATGGTGGAGCAACGGGACGACAAGAGGCCGAGGCTCTCCGATCTCAGGGAATCGGGCGCGATCGAGCAGGACGCCGACGTTATCATGTTCATTTACCGGGATGAAGTGTATAATAAGAATGCGGACGAGAGTAACAAAGGGATTGCAGAGGTTATAGTGGGGAAACAGCGAAACGGGCCTACAGATACGGCAAGACTGGCATTTCTCAGCGAATGCGCCGCTTTCAGGAACCTGTACATAGAAAAATGAATATTCCTAACCTTCTATCCATCTTCCGTTTCTTCTTTACCTTCTTCTTTGTGTTCGCCGTGATGCAGGGGAAACTGCGCCTTGCCCTGTATCTCTTTATCCTTCAGGGTCTTTCGGACCTGCTTGACGGGTTCTTTGCCCGCATAATGAACAAGAAGACGTCTCTCGGCGCGTTTCTCGACCCCGTTGCGGACAAGGTAATGCTCATGTCTTCCTACGTGGTCCTTAGTTGCTACGACTTCATACCCTGGTGGCTTACCATGGTGATGCTCCTGAGGGAAGTGGTCGTCACCTCCGGGTTTCTGGCCCTCTACAAAATGTTCGGCAAGGTAAGGCTGATACCGAGCATATACGGGAAGACCGCCACCGCGTGTCAGATCCTCACCGTCGTGTACGTCCTCTGGTCTCCGGACGGGGCTTACGGGCCGTTCTTTTTTTATCCCACCGCATTAGTGACCTTGGCAGCGGGCATTCATTATGTTTCTCGAGGGTTTGCTATTCTGCACAAACGCGAGCCTGCCTAGCGGCGCCGGGCTGTCTTTTTCCGTATCTCGTCGTTGCCTGCGGCGGGAGGTGTCCTCAGCGTACTATTAGTACGCTTCCGGGACCTCCCGTCTTGTCGCCTAGATATACGAAAAAATACAGCCCGGCGCATTGGTATGGGCACGACGGACAACGTCAGAACGGCAGGCGGAAAGATGAAGATCGCCTGGGGACAACCCTACAACGGCAGGCTGACAGATGAGGATCGCCTGCGGGCAATCCCACAACGGCAGGCGGACGGACGAGGATCGCCTGCGGGGGATACGCTGGTTTTATTATGGAATTGTGAGGGGGATCATTGCGGGGGGTGATCTGGCTTGTGATATAATCGACGGGAGTACTGCGGAGGGCGTGTTGGGGGGTAATGTTGCGGTGGTCGCTTATCTTGTGGGCGTGGGGCTGTTTTGGGTTCACGCGCTGGCGCGGGGCGGATTTCTTTTGCTCGATTATGTGAATCTGCCCTTTCACGAATTCGGGCATCTGTTTTTCGGATTTCTCGGGCCGACCCTGGGGTTGTGGGGCGGGACTATCGCTCAACTCACAATTCCTCTCGTGATTCTTGTCGCCTTTGCGCGGCAGGGGCAGTCCGGGGTCTCATCCTCTTGCGCGGCGGCTGCGCGGAGTTCCCTTATAGGCATTGCTTTCGGGGCTTTCTGGTTCGGGGAGAGCCTGCTCAATGTTTCCTGGTACATTGCCGATGCGCAAGTAATGGAGCTACCCCTTGTGGGGGGAGGGGAGCACGACTGGAATATTATTCTTTCCGGACTTCACCTGGTCGATCACTGCCGGGCCATAGCGTGGCTGGTGAAGGCCCTCGGATGGACCGTAATGATCGCTTCAACGGCGTGGCTTATACTTGTTACGTTGGTGCCCACCTCGTCCACGGAAAAGTAGAATTCCGCAGGCATGCGTCCGGTGTGCCGGAAGGAGCAGGCGAATCATGCAGCACGCAAGGCGTGCGGCAGGAGAGGCCGGATACCCGCCTGCGGGTGGGGTTTTACCGGTGGAGGGGGCGACGTGAGCCATAGGTCCAAGGATCATGCAGCACGCACGGCGTGCGAGAGGGGGAGGCTCTACCGGTTTTACCGGTGGAGGGGGCGACGTGAGCCATAGGTCCAAGGATCATGCAGCACGCACGGCGTGCGAGAGGGGGAGGCTCTACCGGTTTTACCGGTGGAGGGGGCGACGTGAGCCATAGGTCCAAGGATCATGCAGCACGCACGGCGTGCGAGAGGGGGAGGCTCTACCGGTTTTACCGGTGGAGGGGGCGACGTGAGCCCCTTTAACTGCTCGCTTCAACGGCGTGGCTTATACTTGTTACGTTTGTGCCCACCTCGTCTCCGGAAGAGTAGAATTCCGCAGGCATGCGTTTTTCTTGTGCTGAGTTAACTATAAGAATTGACAAGGGAAAGATAAAAATGGTAATAATATCTCTTGATTAACCCAAGAGCCCGGGGTGTGCAGCGGTTGGGAAATCCCGGGAGAAAGAGCGGAATATGAAAGAAGACCTTGTAATATTGCGGCACAGCACCTCGCATCTCATGGCTCAGGCGGTGAAAGAGCTGTTTCCTGAAGTAAAAGTAGCGATCGGCCCGGCAATCGATACGGGTTTCTATTACGATTTTGACTACGATCCCGGTTTTACCGAGGAAGACCTCGTAAAGATCGAAGAGCGCATGCGGGAGATCGCAAAGAGAGACCTCCCTATCGTAAGACGCATGGTAAAGAAGGAAGAAGCCCTGGAGATGTTCCGTCAGGCGGGCGAAAGGTTCAAAGTTGAGCTTCTGGAAGCGATAGACGATGACGAAGTCAGCCTCTACACCCAGGAGGGCTTTACCGACCTTTGCAGGGGGCCTCACGTGGCCTCGACGGGCCAGTTGAAGACCTTCAAACTTTTGAGTCTCGCCGGCGCGTACTGGAGAGGCGACGAGAAGAACAAGATGCTCACGAGGATTTACGGCACGGCCTTTCCGGACGAGGAATCCCTGAAAGAGTACCTTCAGTTCATCGAAGAGGTGAAGAAGAGGGATCACAGGCGGCTCGGTAAAGAACTGGAGCTTTTCAGCATATCCGATGAGGTGGGTGCGGGACTCGTCATATACCACCCGAACGGCGCGGTGCTCCGGTATATCCTGGAGGATTTCGAGAGAAAGGAACACCTGAAGAGGGGTTATCAGTTCGTGGTAGGTCCCCAGATCCTTAAAGTGGATATGTGGAAGAAATCGGGCCACTACGAAAACTATAGAGAGAATATGTATTTCACCAAGGTGGATGACGTGGACTACGGTATCAAGCCGATGAACTGCGTTTCCCACATCATGGTGTATAAGTCGAAGATCAGGAGCTACCGTGACCTGCCCCTCAGGTATTTCGAGCTCGGCACGGTGTGCAGGCACGAAAAGTCGGGCGTTTTGCACGGACTTCTCAGGGTAAGGGAATTTACCCAGGACGATGCCCATATATTTTTGAGGCAGGACCAGCTCCACGAGGAGATCGTCAAGATCATCGAGTTCGTTCAGGATGTGATGAAGATATTCAACTTCGAATTCGAGATGGAGATCAGCACGAGGCCTGAAGAGAAATTCATCGGCTCCATCGAGGACTGGGACAAGGCGGAAAAGGTACTCAAGGACGTCCTCGACGACCAGGGCCTTCCCTACGACATCAATGAAGGCGACGGGGCGTTCTACGGCCCGAAGATAGACATAAAGCTCAAGGACGCCATAGGCAGGAAATGGCAGTGCGCCACCATACAGTGCGATTTCGCCCTTCCGGAGAGATTCGACCTCCATTATGTGGACAGCGACGGCAAACGGAAGAGACCCGTCATGTTGCACAGGGTCATCCTCGGCGCCCTGGAGAGGTTCATAGGCGTACTGATAGAGCATTACGGCGGCCGTTTCCCTGTATGGCTCGCCCCTATCCAGGCCATTCTCATGAATATTACAGATGGGCAGGAGGAGTACCTGAAGGCCATATATGCCCGGATGATCGACGAAGGGATCAGAGTCGAGCTCGATACACGGAACGAGAAGCTCGGTCTGAAAATAAGAGAGAGTATGGTAAGGAAGATACCGTACATGGTAATTGCCGGCAAGAAGGAAATGGAAGCCAATGTGATCTCCGTCCGCATGCGCGACGGAGAGGAACTAAAGAATATTGATGTAAAGGATTTCATAAAGAGAATTCAGGAAGAAAATCTAGCCAGGAGGTGAGCTCCATAGCAAAGGACAGTAAGGACGTTAACATTAACGAAAAGATCAGGGTGCGGGAAGTAAGGTTGATCGCCGCGGACGGGGCCCAGTTGGGCGTAGTCCCCACGATCGATGCGATGAGAATGGCGAGAGAACAGGAATTGGATCTTGTGGAGGTCTCTCCTAACGCGGCGCCCCCCGTATGCAAGATAATGGACTACGGGAAATTCAAGTATCAGGTTGCGAAAAAGGCCGCGGAAGCGAAGAAGAAACAGACCACGATTCAGCTCAAGGAAATGAAGCTCGGCTTGAAGATCGAGGAACACGATCTCATGTTCAAGGTAAAACACATACGTGATTTTCTTGAGGCGGGAGACAAGGTCAAGATCATAATAATGTTCAAAGGCAGGGAAGTCCTCCATGTGGATATGGGGGAGAAGATGGCCAAAGATATAATAGAGGGTTTGAAAGATGTAGGCGACCTGGAACAAAAGCCACGATTTGACGGAAGAAACATCGTCATGGTTTTTGCTCCACTATAGAGGAGGATTAAATGCCAAAAGTAAAGACACACAGAGGATTAGCGAAGCGGGTGAAAGTGACCGCAAAGGGCAAGATCAAGAGATCGAAGGCTTACCATAGCCATCTCCTGTCTTCCAAATCACCGAAAGAGAAACGGAGACTGTCGAGAGCCGACACGGTTCATCCCACTGATGCAAAGAGAATCAGATCGCTGATACCTTACCTATAATAATTTTGAGGAGCAGAACATGCCAAGGGCGAAAAGAGGAGTTAAAGCTAGAAGAAGAAGGAATAAGATATTAAAGCTGGCGAGGGGTATGTATGAGAGCAGGAGAACTACATACAGCGTAGCCAAGCGCGCCGTCTTCAAGGCGCTGAAGTATGCATACGCCGGAAGAAAGCAGAAGAAGAGGGAATACAGAGCCCTTTGGATCGTGAGGATCAATGCGGCGTGCAGACCGTTGGGCATAACCTACAGCAGATTCATAAATGGATTGAAGGCCGCCAACATCGGGCTTAACCGCAAGTCGCTTGCCGATATGGCGGTGAACGATCCTTCAGGATTCGAGTATGTGGTAAACAAGGTTAAAGAGACGGTTGCCGGCGTATCGGCTTAATTAAGGTCCGGAAGGGAGGCTGAGGAAAGCGTACTCAATTGACTTCCGGACTTTTTAGTTGGGAGACAAGGCTTACCGGTTCGATTCAATAAAGGTGGATCTTGAATATAGAAGAGCTGAGAGAGAAGGTCGAAAGCGGAATTCTGTCCGTAAAGACCATTGATGACCTGAAGAATCTGAAGCTGTCCCTTCTGGGGAGAAAGGGGCTTTTTGCCGAGTATCTTGAAGGCTTGAAGTCCCTCGACAAAGAGGAGAGAAAAGCCTTCGGCAAGGAGATAAACACCCTCAAATCCACTGCGGAAGGAAGGCTTAAAGGGCTTGAGGAGCGGTTCGTCGAGGAAGAGAAGAAGAAGGAGCAGGAAAGGTCATGGATTGATATCACCATGCCCGGCAAAGTTCCCGTGGTAGGGCGGAAACACCCGATAACCCGGACTTTTGACGAGATAATCCGTATTTTTTCCTCCCTCGGGTTCTCCGTGGCCGAAGGGCCGAACATAGAGACGGAGCACTACAATTTCGAGGCGTTGAACATACCGAAGGACCATCCCGCGAGGGATATGCAGGACACATTTTATGTGAAACCGGGTGTGGTGCTCCGCACCCATACATCCCCCATGCAGGTAAGGGTGATGGAGTCACAGCTTCCTCCAGTGAGGATCATTTCCCCGGGGTCCGTGTACAGGTGCGATCAGGACGTCTCCCATACGCCCATGTTCCACCAGGTGGAGGGACTGATGGTGGACAAAGGGGTGAGATTTTCCGACCTCAAGGGCATTCTTACTGTCTTCATCCATGAGATGTTCGGCGAGAATACACCCGTCAGGTTCAGGCCGAGTTACTTCCCCTTTACCGAACCTTCCGCGGAGATCGACATAGGATGCGTCATATGCACGGGCGCGGGATGCAGGCTCTGCAAAGAGACGGGCTGGCTTGAAATCCTCGGTTCCGGCGTAGTCCACCCCCAGGTGCTGAGGGGCGTGGGGTATGATCCGGAAGAGGTGAGCGGCTTCGCCTTCGGCATGGGAGTCGAGCGGATCGCCATGCTCAGGTACGGAGTGGACGACATACGGCAATTCTACTATAATGACACAAGATTTCTTTCCCAGTTCTGAGGTAATATCGTGAGAATCCCGTTTGAGTGGCTGAAAGAGTTTGTAGTGATCGAGATGGACCCCCATGAATTAGCGTCGAAGCTCACCATGAGGGGCCTTGAAGTAGAGGCGGTGGAAGACGTGACGCCGTCTTTCGAGGGCGTGGTCATAGGGCAAATCCTTACCATGGAGAAACATCCGCAGGCAGACAAGCTTTCCCTGTGCAAAGTCGACACGGGAAAGGAACCCCTTTCCATAGTCTGCGGGGCCGATAATATCTCGGTGGGAGACAGGGTGCCGGTGGCGGTAGTGGGCGCCCGTCTGGGCGGCGATTTTCTGATCGAGAGAAGACCGATCAGAGGAGTGGAATCCGAGGGGATGCTTTGTTCCGAAAAGGAACTGGGGATCTCGGATGACCATAGCGGTATCTTTTTGCTCCCTGATGATTTCGAGGTAGGGACTATGCTCGCCGACGCTCCGGGTATCCGTGACGTGATCCTCGACGTAAGCGTGCCTCCCAACCGGGGCGACTGCCTGTCCGTATACGGCATCGCGCGGGAAGTGGGGAGCATCCTGAAACAAAAGGCGAAACTCCCCGATTTCAAGCTTGACAAAGGGGAAGGAAGCATCAGGGACGCCATATCCCTCCAAATAGATGACACCGGTGCATGCCCGAGGTACGTGCTGAGGATGCTTAACGGCATCTCCATTGTGCGTTCGCCCTTCTGGATGAGGAACAGGATCGCAAAAGCGGGCATGAGGCCCATCAACTCCATTGTCGATGTGACCAACTACATCATGCTCGAACTCGGCCAGCCCCTTCATTCCTTCGATTACGAAAAGATCCGGGGGAGGAAGATCGAGGTGAGAGTCGCTGACAAGGCTATGAAGTTCCGCACCCTTGACGGTCAGGACCGCGACCTTGCGGCAGGAGACATTCTCATCTCGGACGGGGAAGGTCCCGTTGCCGTTGCAGGCATCATGGGCGGAGAGAATTCCGAAATCGGGCCGGATACGAAGAACGTGGCCCTGGAAAGCGCCTTTTTCAACCCCATGTACATCAGGAAGACGGCGAGAAGACTCGGCATACGGTCGGAAGCCTCGCTCAGATTCGAGAAAGGTATCGATATCGACAATACTGATTTCGCCGCGGAACGGGCCATCTACCTCATGAAAGCCATTTCAGGAGGTACGGTCGTAAAAGGGAAGCAGGAGATATACGAGAGGGCCGAGAGAAAGACGATCGAGATAAGCTTCGCGAGGATCAATGAGGTGGTGGGCACCCCCATAGAGCAACAGGAAGTGATCAATGCCCTCAAGTCCATCGATATCTTCGTTCTCGAAGAAGGGGACGGGAAGATCAAGCTCTCCATACCACCCTTCCGGCATGATATCCTGGAGTACATGGACCTTGTCGAAGAAGTGGCGCGCATATACGGGTACGAGCATATTCCCGTGACCATGCCGGTAATGACGGTCCAGCCTCCAAAGAGAACCGTGAGGGAGACGTACGGGGAGTTGGTGAAGGACTATCTCATATCCGCCGGTTTCCTTGAATTGATAAACTTCAGCTTTTACAGTGTCAGCGATGTGGAAAATTTCCTCATCCCCGCCACGGACGAAAGGGCGTCATATGTGACGATCATGAACCCTCTCGCGAAGGACTACGCGATTATGCGGACCGTCATCACCCCGGGGATATTGAAGAGCGTCGCCTACAACATCAATAGGGGCTCGAAAAACCTGAGATTTTTCGAAACGGGCAAGGTGTTCATCGCCGATAAGGAGCGTGAGCTTCCCCGAGAATATCCCTCGATTTCATTCGTAATGACGGGTAAGGACAGGGATTACTTCTGGAGGGAGACCGTTCCCGAATACGACTTCTTTGATGCGAAAGGCGTGCTCGAAGGTCTGATGGAGCGGTTCGGCATTGCCTTTACCCTCGAAAGGAGCAATGAGCCTTTTCTCAACACGAGTCGCGCCGGGGACATAATCCTGGATAACGGCACAAAGGCCGGCTGGATCGGAGAACTGAAGGACGAAGTGCTCCAGGCCTATGAAATTGAACAAAAAGTCTATTGCGTGGAGTTGAGATTTGATATACTTCTTGAGAGAGGTCCGCTCAAGGTACAGTATAAACCGATACCCAGATACCCGCAAACGTCGAGGGATTTTTCGTTTTATGCGGACGATGTAGTGCCTGTCTCGAACCTTATAGAGATCATAAAGAAGGTTTCGCCGTTGATACGCCACGTGGGGGTATTCGACATGTTCAAGAAGGAGGCGAGAAGCATCGCCCTCAGAGTGGTATTCCAGTCCTTCGAAGATACACTGAAGGACGAGACGGTGAACGAACTGCAGGATACGATTATAAAAGAACTTAGCAATATAAAAGGCGTGACGTTGAGAACGTAAGGAGGATCCATGACAAAACTGGAGATAGTCACAAATCTATATGAAAAACTAGGCTTTTCACGACGGGAGTGCGCAAATATAGTAGACGCGTTTTTCGACGCCATAAAAAAGACCCTTGCAGAAGGGGAGAATGTAAAAATATCCGGTTTCGGCAATTTTATCGTAAAACAGAAGAAGGCCCGGAGGGGGAGAAACCCGCAAACCGGAGACGAGATAGAGATTTCGGAGCGGAAAGTGCTCAATTTCAGACTGAGCCAGGTCTTGAAGGATGAAATAAACAGCAGAAGCAGAAAATGACAGAGAATATCCCGGACAGGATGTTTTATCGGATCAAAGAGGTTTGCACCATAACCGGACTGAAACCTCACGTACTCCGGTACTGGGAGCAGGAATTCAAGGACATCAAACCGGTCAAGAGCGCCAAAGGACAGCGGCTTTATAAGAGAAAGGATCTTGACACCATCTTAACCATAAAAAATCTTTTGTACGAAAAACGGTTTACCATCGACGGGGCGAAGAAGTACCTGACGGGTCAGCGGCCCATCCTGGATGAAATCAGGGAGGAGCTGACCCAGATAGTGGAAATACTGAAAAAGGGAGACAAAATGTGAAAAAGCTTATAGTTGTCCTCTTAGCGCTCTTTGTCTGGTCCTGCGGCGCGGGACCCGTGCATGTGGCCAAGACGGAAAAGGAAAGCATCAAGGACTCCTACAGCGAAGCCCAGTTGAGAATCCTTTACGATAAGAATAAACCGTTACTCCGTGACATTTACACGAGGCTCAAATCTTCGAAGGTGGACATCTACAAGGAAGGGATCGGTTTCACCACGTTGAAAGACGAGGAAGATGTGAGGCATTACTACCTTATGGTCAAAGTCAGACCGTCGGAAGTGGTCTTCGACGAAGGTGCGACCAAACCCGAGCAGAGATTCTCGAAGGTCATGGGCACGTATTTCGAAAAGTATTTCAACCTTGTGAACAGGACCGACATTGAAAGGAGCGGGGCCGAGGGCCTCTGCCTGGGGATATACTGGCCCGTCCGTGATTATTCCCAATGCAAGGATAACGGCGGATTCATAGAATACATTATCGTGTACCTTTCCAGGGAAGACCTCACCGCCGTCTACGAAGGATACAAAAGCTTCGACGAAGTAGCCTCCGACGCCGAAATAATAGCCAGCCTCGGCATGAAGGCGCCGCAGCATATGCGACCCGTGTATCAGTAAAAGGGGCTCACGTCGCCCCCTCGCCCGGCAAAGCCGGACGAGCCTCCCCCTCTCGCACGCCGTGCGTGCTGGGTGACACTTGGACTATGGGCTCACGTCGCAGTTCCGTCTTTCAGGCGCTCCATCTTCAGGTATTGGCTCATCCCCCACTTAGTTCCCGCAATGTGACGAAGCCGGGCCGCGACCAGCGTGAGCGCCGAATTGCCGTGTTACCATAGGGCACGTAGTTGACTATCTTGACGAACAAGCCTTTCAGTGGTCATCATTTCATCATCATGTAAGACACGGTCGTATTTCTCCGGCTCGGACACCTGCTTTACCTCGGCATAGTGGTCTTGGGTGATGTATTGCCATTTGAGGGCCGTCTTGAATGCGTCATTGAGGTGCCGGATATATGCGTTCAGGGATGTCGGCCTGCACCCCATCATGAGCACGTTATCGTGAAAGGCGTCTATGTCCCTCGGAGTGATCATGTTCATGATCTTGGTGCCCACGTGGTCTTTCAACTTGTTAAGGGCGGCTGCATTGAGGCGTACAGTCGCTTCTTCGCGGTTAGCTCGCCGGTGTTCAAGGTATTCCTTTATGAAGTCGGCTAGTGTCACGTCACTCATCTAATGTCGGATAAAGTCGCCTAAGTTTCACCCGCGCATCCTTAGTAGTAAATTGCCAGTTCACCTTTGCGTTGAGATTGTCGCGATGGGCCTGCCAGGCAGACACGGCGGAGTGGACCTCGGCGAGAGTGTCGATCCGGCGACTCAGGCATTGATGAATGAGCACGTTAAGCTCAATCTCCGCCATATTGAGCCAGCTTCCATGTTTGGGAGTATAGACGAATTCAAAACGGTCCCAGATGCGTTTTGCCTCTTCGGGAGAAAAGGCTTCATAAAGAGAGCCTGGTTTATGGGTGTTCAGGTTATCCATGACAAGGGTGATCCTTTTGGCCTTTCCATACCGTCCTGAAAGTTCCCGGATGAACTCCGCCCAGTCGCGCTTCGTTCTCCTTTCCGATACCTTGGTCAGGCGCGTGCCCGCCAATGGTTCGTTGGCCATAAATACGGTACAGACGCCACATCGCTCGTATTCGTAGTCGTGACGCTCGAGCCGTCCCGGAGCGCGGGGAATCGGGGTACGCGTTTCTTTGATCAGTTGTCTTGGGGTTTCATCCATACAGACCACCGGGAATCTTTTATCATACGGGCGTTTATATACATCGAGTACGTTCTCCATGGCGGCGACGAAATCAGCATTGCCCTCCGGTGGAATGACCCATCCTTGCTGCTTCCAGGGTTTTGTTTCGTTTTTTTAAAACCCGACGCACGGTTTCATAGGAGATATTCTCGATATAATTGAGCGCTACGGCCCGGTTCGCGAGCATACGCAAGGTCCACCTCGCAAAACCTTCTGGTGGTTCGCTACAGCTCAAGGCAATGAGGTGGGCCTCGAAATCGCCATCCGCCTTCTTCTCGTAGACTCGCTCTGCTTTGTGTCCGGTAAGGGCAGTCTCAAGTCCTTCTTCCACGAATCGCTTTTTTACTCTATCTATCTTACGCATGCTGATTCGCAACACTGCCGATATATCCTCGTTCTTCATCGGGTGGTCCTGGAACCGGCCCTGATCGCAATTGAGAAGAACCAGCGCATTGAGCACCTTTTGGGCTTTATGATTTCCTTTTTGCACCACGCCTTCAAGTTCCTTTCGCTCTTCTTTTTCGAGCACCACCCTATATTTTATCATTCGGACCTCCCCATGGTGAAATTTAACCCTTGAGGAGATTCTATATCATACTATACGACATTACAAGTGTGATGTGACACTAGGTTTCATTTTAGTTTCAGCCACATTTCTATCTTCTTGCGCCACGATGGAGACGGCCTACCATGGATATGTGATGAGAGGGAGCATCGTCGACGTGGTCGATTCCGAAGCCTACCTGTGCATAGGGTCAGCGGATGGCGCCAGGGTCGGGCAGGAGTTGAACGTGCACAGGATCAGACAGTCCTCGACGAATCCTAAGATGCCCTCGTTCCAAAGGATTGATGTGGGTAAAGTCAAGATTACGGCGATTGTGGATGAACATTTTGCGAAGGCACTCGTCGTTTCCGGAAATGTGGAGAAGAATGATATCGTGGAGCTGAAGCAATAGAAACTGCCGAAGAAGAGAAGAGGTAAACAGAGGCAAGGGGAAGCCTGGCGGGCTTCCCCTTGCCCTCATGAGAGTTTACTGGCCTCTGTTGACTTTCTGCCAGTCGCCTGAACCACCTGTCACTCCGGTGAAATAGTTTCCGGAAGTCGTGGGGCTGCACGAGTTTTCGCCGGGGCCCGAGCACGATCCGCACGACTGCTGCGCCGTACTGGCGGCAATGGTTACTCCTATCATTCCCACAAACATCATAACTGCAACTGCCATGGCTATTGCGAAACGTCTGATTTTCATTCTTTCCTCCCGGTATAGTCCGCCTTGAGGCGGCTTTTGCTATGGTGCTGAGATGGTGAATTCGGAGGATCTCATCAACAGAGCAGACGTTGAGTCACAAGAAAGACCGGTCTTGAATTGCCGTGTTGCGTAACCGTGTTGGCCGTGCCGTCAACCGAAAGCTGCGAAAAACGGCTTCCGGCGGTACCGCCGCTGTCCGTGCATCCGGGCATCGAAGAGGGTACGGAAATGTATATTGCCTCCGCTGGCACGGCCCCGGCCGGCGTCTTGCACAGAATCATGGTGCCGCACGGCGCGTCGCACCCGTGCTGGTGATGAGGCATGCCGTACGAAACGGCGCACCCATACCCGGAGCTGTCGGCGGCGAAGCAGGCCGTCCCCGACATGAGCCAAACCCCTATCAGTAGTGCTGCAAAAAGCGGGAATCCTCCTGATGGTCCCCGTTTCATGGAGCGACTCCCTCCTTCTTCATCTTCCTCCCCCGCCAGATCATGAAGATGGAGGGATAAATGATAAGCTCCAGGATCGTCGAGGTAATCACCCCGCCCACCATGGGCGCGGCAATCCGCTTCATTATGTCCGATCCCGCGCCGTGGCTGAACATGATGGGCACGAGCCCGGCGAGAATGACGCAGACGGTCATGATCTTCGGCCGTATCCTTTTCACCGCACCGTGCATGATGGCGTCTTTGAGGCCCTCCATGCTCGTGAGCTTCCCTTCCCGCTTCCACTGGTCGTAAGCCAGGTCGAGGTAGAGGAGCATGACCACCCCGGTCTCGGCATCGAGACCGGCCAGGGCGATAATACCCACCCAGACGGCGATGCTCATGTTGTATCCCAGAAGCCAGAGGAACCAGAAGGAGCCGACGAGAGAGAAGGGGACGGCAAGAAGCACGATGACGGTCTTGGTCACCGACTTGGTATTGAGATATATGAGGACGAAGATGATAAGAAAGGTGAGAGGAATGACCATCTTCAGCCTCTCGTGGGTCTTGACGAGGTATTCGTACTCGCCGCTCCATTCAAGGCGGTACCCCTCGGGAATTTTGAGGCCGGCCACTTTCTTCTTGGCCTCCTCAACGTAACCGCCGATGTCCCTGCCGCCGAAATCGATGAAGACGTACGCGGCGAGAAGGCCCTCCTCGCTCTTGATCTGGGTGGGTCCCTTCACGATCTTGATTTCGGCAAGCTGCTCCAGGGGTACCTGGGCAATGACCGGCGAGACGGACGGGCTTCCTCTCGTTCCTCCCATGCCTCCCGAAGAAGCGGGGGCTTGTATGCCCACAGGCACGAGAACCCGTTTAAGCATATCTATATTACCCCTCAGTTCCCGGGCATAGCGGACATTCACGGGATAACGCTCCCTGCCCTCGATGGTGGTGGTAAGGTTCATGCCGCCGATGGCGGACTCGATCACTTCCTGCACGTCCTCCACCGAGAGGCCGTAGCGGGCCGCTTCCTTGCGATTTACCTCGAAATCGAGAAAATACCCCGTGGTGATGCGCTCGGCGTAGGCGCTCCTCGTGCCGGGGATATCCTTCACGTGATGTTCTATGGCGAGGCCGATTCTCTCTATTTCTTCAAGCTTCGGCCCCAGAACCTTGATACCCACAGGCGTCCTGATACCGGTGGCGTTCATGTCAACCCTCGCCTTTATAGGCATGGTAAAAGAGTTGGAGACCCCGGGAATGGAGAGAAGGTCGTTCATCTCGTCCTTCAGCTTCTCCACGGTCATACCCTTCCTCCACTGGGATTCCGGCTTGAGGTTGACGATGGTTTCGAACATTTCGAGGGGCGCGGGGTCCGTTGGTGTCTCGGCCCGTCCGGCCTTTCCGAAGACGGTGCCCACCTCAGGTATCTTCTTGAGCAGTCTGTCTTGAAGCTGAAGGAGATCGGAAGCCACGGTGATGGAAGCAGCGGGAGCGGTCACCGGCATATAGAAGAGGGTCCCCTCGTAGAGGGGCGGCATGAATTCCGTGCCCAGCTTCATGAAGGGATAGACGGAGATTGCGAGGATGATGAATCCCGCGATAAGCACCGTCTTTCTGAACTTCAGGGTAAATGACGCCACGGGCTCGTAGGCCCAGTGGAGGGCCCTGCTCACGGGGTTCTTTTCCTCGGGCCTGATCTTCCCCCGGATGAAAAGAGTCATGAGCACAGGGGTCAGGGTCACGGCCAGGAAGGAGGAAAAGAGCATGGCGAAAGTCTTGGTATAGGCGAGCGGGATAAAGAGCCTTCCTGCCTGGGCCTGAAGGGAGAAAACGGGCAGGAAGCCTACCATGATGACGAGGAGGGAGAAGAAGAGCGACGGCCCCACCTCCTTCGCCGCCTCGATAACGATATCGGTCCTCTTCTCCTTCCTGCCTCCCGCCTCCCATTCCTCGAGCTTCTTGTGGGCGTTTTCCACCATGATGATCGATGCGTCCACCATGGCCCCTATGGCGATGGCGATGCCCGAGAGGCTCATGATGTTGGAGGTGACATGGAGGTAGTACATGCAGATAAAGGACATGAGGATGGCAATGGGCAGGGTGAGGATCACCACGAGGGCGCTCGGCAGATGAAAGAGAAAGATGATGCAGACGGCGCTCACCGCGATCGCGAGCTTGACAATCTCTTCCTTGAGCGTCCCTATGGCATGGCGGATGAGGTCGGAGCGGTCATAAGTAACCACCACCTTTACTCCCTTCGGGAGGGAGGGCTCTATGTCGTGGGCAATCTTCGCCTTCACCCGGTCGATCACGTTAAGCACGTTCTCCCCGAACCGGACGACCACGATACCACCGGTCACTTCACCCTTGCCGTCAAGCTCCGCAAGGCCCCTCCTGATCTCGGGTCCAAGCTGGACTTTGGCGATATCCTTTAGGTAGATGGGCGTACCCGCGCCGTTTGTGGCAACCGCTATGTCCGTGAGGTCGGAGAGGGTCTTGATGTAGCCCCGCCCCCTCACCATGTATTCGATGCCGGAAAATTCGAGGACCCGGCCTTCCACGTCGAGATTGCTTCTTCTGACCGCCTCCATCACCTTCGTGATAGGGATGTTGTAGGCGAGGAGCCGGTTCGGGTCCAGGGTGATCTGGTACTGCTTCACGAACCCGCCCACGCTCGCCACCTGGGAGACTCCCGGCACGCTCTCTATGGCGAGCTTCAGGTTCCAGTCCTGAAGGGAGCGGAGCTGGGCGAGGTCGTGCCCACCCGTCTCGTCAACGAGGGCATAGGAGAAACCCCACCCCAAGCTCGTGGCATCGGGGCCGAGCACAGGGTTTATCCCCTGAGGCAGCTTATTCCTCACCGCCTGAAGGTATTCGAGCACCCTGCTTCTCGCCCAGTAGATGTCCGTTCCTTCATCGAAAATCACATAGATGAAGGAGCTTCCGAGGAAAGAGAAGCCCCGCACTGCCTGGACCTTCGGCGCGGCGAGGAGCGTCGAGGTGATGGGGTAGGTGATCTGGTCCTCCACCAGGTCGGGACTCCTTCCGGTCCAGTCCGTGTAAATGATCACCTGGGTGTCGGAGAGGTCGGGGATCGCATCGAGGGGGGTCCTGAGTAGAGACCAGTATCCCCACGCGATGGCGAAGAAGACGAGGAGAAAGACCATGAACTTGTTACGGGCGCTTATTTCGATTATTTTTGCGATCATCAGATTCCCTCCGGTCTCGCCTAGTGCCTGTGGCCGCCTGACGGAGCGGCAGCCGGAGCGGGTGCGCCTTTCTTTCCCCTTTCGGGCGCTTCCACACCCTTGAGTTTCGCTTCCGAATCGATGAGGAAGTTGGCCGATGAGGCTATCCTGTCTCCTGCCTTCAATCCCGAGCTAACCTCGATCATCTTTTCGCCCCGGACGCCGGTAGTAACCTGACGGGGCTCGAAGACGCCTTCTCCCTTATCCACGTAAACGATCTGCCTGAGCCCCGTGTCGATCACCGCTTCGTCAGGTACGGCGAGCCTGTTTCCCAGGTTGATCTTGAGCTGCACGTCGGTGAACATCTGAGGCTTCAACTGGCCCCCGTGATTGGGGATGCTGAACCTCACCTTTGCGGTCCTCGTCTCGGAGGAGAGGGCAGGAGAGACGAACTCTATGCGGGAGGAGAACTCCTTCGCCGGGAAATAGCTGAGCCTGATCTTCGCGGTCTCGCCCGTACGGATCGAGGGAAGCTCGTATTCGTAAATATCGGCGATAACCCAGACGTTCGAGAGGTCGGAGACGTCGAAGAGCTTCTCACCCCCCATGACCTTCATGCCCTGGACCGCGTATTTCTGGAGCACGTAACCGCTCACGGGACTATAGATGGTAAGGGTGCGGATAGGCTTTTCGCTCTCCTCGATCTTCTTTATCTGGTCGTCCGAGATATCCCAGAGCCTGAGCCTCTGCCGCGCCGCATCGAGGGTCAATTCGGCGTCCCTTTTGAGCATTGCGGCGAGATCGGGCTCCGCGCCGGTGCCCGCGGTCCTGAGGGCCTTTCTGTCCGCACTCTTCGCCCAGCGCACGAGGTTGATGAATTCCTGCTGGGTCGCCCACAACTCGGGGCTGTAGATGTCGGCGAGGCGCTCGCCCTTCTTCACATAGACCCCGGTGAAATTCACATAGAGCTTCTCGATCCATCCTTCTATCTTGGTGTTGACCGTAGTGAGTCTTCTCTCATCATACTCGATCTTCCCCACGGTCCTGATGATCTTTTCAAGAGGCTGGACGGAGGCTTTCGCGAGCCTTACCCCGATCAGCTGCTGCTTCTCCAGGGGGATTTCGATGGTGGGGGTCTCCTCGCCCGGCTGTTCCTTTGAAGAGGTTTCAGCAGCCTGGGGCTTTTCCGCCGCCATGCCGGGCATGTTCGCCATGCCCTGGGAGGACTGGTTCACCGCCGCGGCCTTGTCTACGGCGGGAGATTTCGCCTTCTGCCAGGGCCTTGCGAAGAGGAGCACGATACCCGCCACTATTATGACCATGCCGATAACAATGATATTTTTCCGATTCATCTCGCTCCACCCCCGATCATGTCAGCCGTCGCCGTAAGTGCGTGAAGGCGGGCGATCGCCTTTTCGTGCTCCGTATGCTGGTTCCAGTAGAGAAGCTCCACATCAAGAAAGGTCTTGAGCCGGGTTACGACAGTAATGGCCTCCGTTTTGCCCGCCACATATCCCGACAGTCCGAGCTGCACGTCCTGCTGCGCCTTCGGTATGAGGGCGTCTTTATAGAGGGTCATGAGCCTCCCCGCAGAGGTCTCCATGGAATAGCTCTCCCTGACCGACGAGGCGAGCATGAGCTCGGTGGCCTGAAGTTCGCTCTTCGCCTCGTTCACAAGGGCGTTGGCTTCGAGCGTCGCCTGGTCCTGCTTGGTCTTCTGCCAGATGGGCAGGTTTATGGTGGCCGTCAGGTTCCACATGTCCATAAGTCCCTGGGTACGGGGAAAATAGCTCGCCCCGATAGTGACGTCGGGATAGTACTCCTTTTTCACCATCTTCACCTTCGCCTCCGCGGCCTTGAGCATCTTCTCCTTCGATTTCACCTCCGGCGACTGTGTTTTGGCCAAGGAGAGAAGTTCGTCGAGGGGGAGGTCGAAACGGGTGAGAGGCATGTCCGCGGGCCTCCCGAGGGGGCTCGTCACCGGCCTTCCCACCAGGGAGTTGAGCATGCCCTTCAGGCTCTCCACCTTCTGTTTTTGCATCTCTTCTTTCTCAAGGAGCATGTACTTCTCCGTCTGGGCCATGAGTACTTCCTGCTGCGAGCCCGTGCCCGATGCGTAGCGCGACTGGGCCGCTTCCTCGACCCTCGCGAAGAGGTCCGTCCTGTCCTTCAGGATGTCGATGATCTTGTAAGCCAGGAAGAGCTCGTAGTAGACTTCCTTCACCCGTGAGGCGAGGCGGTGCTTTGCCGCCTCCCTGAGGGCGGCGATCCCCTCGGCGTCCCACTTCGCCATTTCCTCCTTGATCGACCGTTTTCCCGGAAAATAGAACATCTGGGAGAGGCTGAACATGCCCATGGCCTGGGTCTCTTCCCCGATGGTTATTCGCTGGAACCCCTCATTCTGGTACCCGAACATGAACATGGGGTCAGGGAGACTTCCCGCCTGGGGTATCCTGTACCGGGCCGCTTCCGTCCTTGAGGCGATAGCCCGGATGTCGGGGCTATTCTTCATTGCCTCGTCGACGAGCTCCCGCAGATTGATCATATCCTCCGCAACAGCAGGACTCCATAAAAAGAAGAGCGAAAAGATAAGGAGAGCGACGGCCACACCTGCATAGGGTATTCTCTTCCTAATTGCTGATTTCAAAGCCTACCTCCATAGCGACATTCCGTTTTGTCAATTCCTCACGAGCGGCATCCCCGCCGCGGCCATCTCTGTGCCGATGGTTCCACGGAAACTCGTCCCCGAGCCGCTCTACTTGGCGTCCACGGTGAATTTCGCCGATGCCGTCTTCCCGTCACGGGTTACCTTTACTTCATTGTTCCACGACCCCGGCATCGAGTAATTCACCTTGGTCTTATAGATCCCCCCGGACGGCTGGGCGTCGGCCTTGTAGCTCATTGCCGGCATACCGGCCATGGCGGGCATGGAATAGGTGAGAGTTACCTTAGCGTCGGACACTACCTTTCCCGAGGCGTCCGTGATGGCGATCTCCACGTTATTGGGCCCCGCCACGGGTGGGTTCTTGTCGATCTTTATGACCACGTTGTAATCGCCCGCCTTCTTGTTTACCTCATAGTTCTTCGCGTATGCGACACCAGTGAGGAGGGCCAGTGCCAGCACCAGAATGGACAATGTTTTCATATCCTTCCCCTTTCTTGTTTGATTAATTAATATAAGTATATGCATCTGTCGTCGTTCAGCAACCGTTAACCACCCCCGTCCGCCACCTTCAGAACCCGGCACGCGTAGGCCGTGTACTCCGGGTTATGGGTCACCATCACGACGGTAACCCCATTGGCATTAAGGTCCCCGATGAGCCCCATGATCTCTTTCCCGGTCCTGGAATCGAGGTTTCCGGTGGGCTCGTCGGCAAGGAGTATGGCGGGCTGGTTGACGATGGCCCGTGCAATGGCCACCCGCTCCTGCTCGCCCCCGGAAATCTGGTTCGGGAGCCTCGCTGCCTTACCCGATAACCCCACCCTCTCAAGCGCCCCGAGGGCGGACTCCTGTTTTGCCCTCCTCGGGGCTTTCAGGGTCGCCATGGGCACCATCACATTTTCCGCAAGGGTGAGATAGGGGATGAGATTGAAGTTATGAAAGACGAACCCTACCGATTCCCTCCTGAAATCGGAGCGCTTCTCCTGGCCCAGCGAATAGACATCAATGCCGTCCACCGTCAGCCTCCCCGTGGTGGGACTGTTCAAGGCCCCCACGATGGAGAGGAGGGTCGATTTCCCCGAGCCGGACTCGCCGACGATGGCGACAAATTCACTCCCACGGCAGGATCGGAAACGGGGCAAGGAAAGTGCTCTCCGGTGAAGACCTTCAGGCCACGTGTTACCGGTCCGACTCACTGTCGGATAAGATGGTCCAAAAGATAACCTGGGTCCTCAAGCTGGTATAGGACCTGGAGATGGTTCCCTCCACCTATTTCAAGAAACTTGAGGCACTGATGATATATGGGAGTGCAGGATACAATTCGGCTCCCGGACTTAAAGGTTTCTCGGTTTCTTTTTCAAAAACTCTCTTATCATCCTTACCCATGGTTATTCGAAGAGGAGCCGGAAAACGCCGAGGAATGAAATAGAGCGTGCGGAGGCTTACAGGAAAGATTTCATGAGGAGGAATGCGCCATGAGCGACTTAGACAACTATATCGAGAAGAGAAAGAAAACGGATAAGAGGTTCGCCGAAGGATTCGACGAGGGATATGAGCAGTTCAAGATCGGAGAGATTCTCAGACAGGCCCGTGAGGCGGCCGGTCTGACCCAGGAAGAGCTGACGAGCCGGGTCCACACGAAAAAGACCGCTATATCGAGGATCGAGAACCACGCAGAGGATATCAAGATATGGACTTTGAAGCGCGTCGCAAAGGCCCTGGGCAAACGTCTTGAGATCAATCTGATATAAAAACCACCCGGGCCTTTCGGCTGCATAGCCTTTCTAAAGGTGACCACGTGGAATACCGCTAGTCCCAGTCCGATGTGCCAAGCCTGGATTTCACGGGGTAACGGACGGAAATGATGATTCCGGGTTATGAACCAGTAGTTTTGCGCCTGAAACCTTCCCTTCCTTGAACTGCCGAGGATTCCCCGGCAGTGGATACCCCTTCCGACTCGTCTTCCGTCCTGGAATATGCTACGGATGTGCCGACCGATCATGCATCTTGACAGATATGCATTACTAGATCATACTTATGCATATGAATTGCTGAGGTGATCCATGAGAACAACGCTCAATATAGAAGACGATCTCATCGCCAAGGCGTCCAGCCTGACAGGGATCAAGGAAAAGACGTCGCTGGTCAGACTCGGGCTGGAGGCTTTAATCGCAAGAGAAAGCGCGAAAAGGCTCGCCAAGCTGGGCGGAACGGAGAAGCAGTTGAAGCCTGTACGAAGAAGGACGTTGCCCTGAAGATATGGTCCTCGTCGATACTTCGATCTGGATATCCCACCTCCGTGAAGGCAACAACGAGCTCGCCGCCCTGCTCAACGATGGAGAGGTCGTGTGTCATCCTTTCATCGTGGGGGAGATCGCCTGCGGAAATCTTAAAAACAGAACGACAATACTTTCGCTCCTCCAAGCCCTTCCTATGGCCCTGGTAGGGGAGCACAAAGAGGTGCTCTCATTCATTGAAGATAATGACCTCATGGGGAAGGGATTAGGCTACGTCGATGTTCATCTCCTTGTCTCCGCCGCTTTGACGGGGGTTTCAGTCTGGACATTAGACAAGAGGCTGCGACAGGCCTCCGGACTATTGAATCTGGAGCACCAACAGAAAGAGTCGCGATGACGGGTAGCGGGCACCATATTCCTTCCTTCAGTGCACACAAAGGGGGTGAGCGTGAGATATTCGTAACCCTGGAGATCCGTGAGGCGTTGCCCCGGATAGTCGAATATAATAAAGGGTACTCGAAATAAGCCATAGTACATACGGCAGCAATTGCGGGACGTAGCGGCAATAGGAGGCCGGCTTTACACCGCGAGCCACGGCCATACAGGCTGCCCAGCGGAAACTCAGGGAGCGCCGGCGAGCAGGGTTGGGTGAAGTCGAGGCGAAGTTGAGAGCGGCCTGTCTCTGCATGAAAAGGTGCCTGAGACGGCCCGCATCCTTGGTCTTCCCGTTGCCATAGGGTATTACACTATGGCAATAATAGACGAAGGCCCGCCTGATAAAATAGGGTTTCCCTGATTGTATAGTGTCCACTTATCTGATTCTCTATACAGGTTGAGGTGGCCTCGATACATTCTGAAAAAAGTGTGGTTTCCCGATGGTGGAAACTTTGGGATGCACAGGGGCCGCCGCCGCGACGTGACGGGGATGACCTGATTCCGCAATCCTCTCCGGCACGATACTCTCATATCGAAAGGACGCAGCTTACAATGAAAAATCCAAAGATTGCAGACATCGACAAAGTCCTCATTATCGGATCCGGCCCCATCATCATCGGCCAGGCATGTGAATTCGACTATTCGGGCACCCAGGCGTGCAAGGCCCTCCGGGCCGCAGGCTACACCATCGTTCTCGTCAACTCCAATCCTGCAACGATCATGACCGACCCGGGCATGGCGGACGTGACCTATATCGAGCCGCTCACCGTGGAGGTCCTGGAGAAGATCATCGAGCGGGAGAAGCCGGACGGGCTCCTCCCGAACTTGGGCGGCCAGACAGGGCTCAACCTCGCGTCCGAGCTTTCGAAGCGCGGCATCCTCGAAAAACACGGCGTCCGGATAATAGGGGTCCAGGCGGATGCCATAGAGCGGGGCGAAGACCGGAGCGAATTCAAGAAGACCATGAACGCCCTGGGTATCGACATGCCCGAGAGCGCCCTTGCCTATTCTCTGGACGAAGCCCTCGCGATTGCGGGACGGCTCGGTTATCCCGTGGTGGTGAGGCCCGCCTACACCCTGGGAGGCACGGGGGGCGGCATCGCCTACAACCAGGAAGAGTTGAGGACGATCGCGGGCAGGGGAATCGCGGCCAGCATCATCGGGCAAGTGCTCATCGAAGAATCGGTCCTGGGCTGGGAGGAGCTCGAGTTGGAGGTCGTCCGGGATGCCGATAACAGGATGATCACCGTCTGCTTCATCGAAAACATCGACCCCATGGGCGTCCACACGGGAGATTCATTCTGTTCGGCACCCATGCTCACCATCTCGGAAGACCTCCAAAAGAGGCTTCAGGAATACTCCTACCGCATCGTGGAGGCCATCAAGGTAATCGGGGGGACGAACATACAATTCGCCCACAACCCGGAGAACGACAGGATCGTGGTTATCGAGATAAACCCCAGGACGTCCCGCTCCTCGGCCCTCGCGTCCAAGGCCACGGGATTCCCCATAGCCCTTATCTCGGCGAAGCTGGCCGGGGGGTACACGCTGAAGGATATCCCCTATTACCGGGGAGGTACCCTCGACCAATACACTCCGTCGGGGGATTACGTGGTGATCAAGTTCGCCCGCTGGGCATTCGAGAAATTCAGGGAGGCGAAGGACAGGCTGGGGACCCAGATGAAGGCGGTAGGTGAGGTAATGAGCATCGGAAAAACCTACAAGGAGGCATTTCAGAAGGCCATAAGGTCACTGGAGATAAAGAGGTACGGTCTCGGGTTTGCGGCCAATTTCCACGACCTGCCCCTCGAGGACCTCCTGAGGCTTCTCGCCGAGCCGACGTCTGAGCGGCAGTTCATCATGTACGAGGCACTGAGGAAAGGGGCGTCCGTGGAGAACCTCTACCGCCTGACGAAGATAAAGCGCTGGTTCATCGAGCAGATGAAGGAACTGGTGGAGCTGGAGGAGGCGATCCTCAAATACAAGGGGAAGAAGGTACCCGACGACCTGCTCGTGAAGGCCAAGGAAGACGGCTTTTCCGACCGGTACCTTGCTGCCATACTCGATCTGCCCGAATCAGATATCCGGGAGCGCCGGATCCGCCTCGGAAAACCCGAAGCATGGTGCACCGTGCCGGTGAGCGGGGCCGATGCGGCGTACTATTACTCCACGTACAATGCGAAGGACGAGGTGTCCGTGAGTGACAGGAAGAAGGTTATGATCCTGGGCGGCGGTCCGAACAGGATCGGCCAGGGCATCGAATTCGATTATACCTGCGTCCATGCGGCCTTCACTCTTCGCGAGATGGGATACGAGTCCATCATGGTGAACTGCAATCCCGAGACCGTATCCACGGATTACGATACGTCGGACAAACTCTATTTCGAGCCCCTGACCGTGGAGGACGTTCTCAGCATCTATCAGAAAGAGAAGCCTATCGGGGCGATAGTCCAGTTCGGCGGGCAGACTCCTCTCAATATCGCCAAGGAACTCGAAGATGCGGGCTTGACCATACTCGGCACCTCTCCTGAAAGCATCGACCTCGCAGAGGACCGGAAGCGGTTCAGCCAGGTGGTGAAGAAGCTCGGCATTCCCCAGCCTGAAAGCGGGACTGCCACGACTCTCGAAGAGGCTCTCGTGGTGGCAGGGCGTATCGGCTACCCCCTCATGGTGCGTCCTTCCTACGTCCTGGGCGGAAGGGGCATGGAGGTGGTCTTCGACGACGCCACCCTGACGGCCTACGTGAATGCCGCGGTCGATATATCACCGGGCCGTCCCATACTGATCGACAAGTTCCTCGAAAATGCGATAGAGGCGGAGGCTGATGCCGTGGCCGACGGGGAGGATGCCTTCGTGCCCTCCATCATGGAGCACATAGAGCTTGCAGGGATTCACTCCGGGGACAGCGCGTGCGCCATCCCTCCCAGGACCATCCCGGAGAAGCACAGGGCAACCATAGACCTCTACACGAAGAAGCTGGCGATCGAGCTTAAAGTCATCGGCCTCATGAATATCCAGTATGCCATCGCGGAGGACACCGTGTACATCCTCGAGGCAAATCCGCGGGCAAGCCGCACGGTCCCCATCGTCTCCAAGGTTACGGGGGTCCAGATGGCGAGGATCGCCACCAGACTTATGCTCGGCGAAAAGCTCGCCGACATGAATCTCTCGCAAAAGCGCTATTCCCATGTGGGTATCAAGGAATCCGTATTCCCCTTCAACATGTTCCCCGAAGTAGATCCAACCCTTGGCCCGGAGATGAAATCAACGGGAGAGGCCCTTGGCATGGCCCCCTCCTTCGGCCTGGCCTTCTTCAAATCGCAGGAAGCGGCAGGCCAGAGGCTCCCCGAAAAGGGAACGGTCCTCATCTCGGTGACGCCGAAAGACCGCCCCGAGATCCTGCCGGTGGCCAAATCTCTCAGGGAACTGGGGTTTGCCATAGTAGCTACGGAAGGCACCCACAAGTTCCTGGCCGAAAACGGTGTGGTATCAAGCGCCATCAGCAAGGTCCACGAGGGGAGGCCGAATATAGTGGATGCAATTCACAACCGCGAGATACAACTGATCATCAACACTCCGACGGGCAAGAACAGTGTCCATGACGATTCCTATATCCGCAAAACGGCGATCAAGTACAAGATCCCCCATATAACGACTACGGCGGCGGCCACGGCCGCGGCGGAAGGCATCAAGGCATATATCGCCGACAACCGCAGCACCGGCGTCAAATCGCTGCAGGAGTATCACCGGGAGATAGACTAGGAGAGAAGCGGCCCCCCGACCAAGGGGCCGCCCCCCCCATTTTCCGCCCTTCTTTCTCTTATCGGGGCGAAGGCACATGACCATATTATCCCGGACGGGCAGGCCACCGGCAAGGGCTTGGTCTCCACTACACCTGATTTTAACCGGCAGCTATTGTCATCATTAAGCTTTTAGAGCAAAAGTTAATGATTTTTCCTGAAAACGGGGGCAAACTGCGAAAGATGGGTTAGTGGCGGAAGTGCATAGGAATCGAACCCCTACGCCTGCTCATAACGTGTTAATATCATTTAGAAAAATAGCGGACGCAACAAGCTACGGAGCTTTTCCGGAACTATGTGACAGAGGACATAAGGAAGGACTCCCTGACCCGATGGGCGAATCCGGGAGGTAAGACGGGGAGGCAGGAAGCGTTTTGGTGTGAAAGGCTATTCTTTTATAAACCTCTCAAACGGGACGCCAAGGAGCGCTGAAAGTTTCCTGGCCATTCTCAGGCTGATGGACCGGCGTCCCTGTTCCATGTTGGAAATATGCTGCCGGGGAATTCCTCCAAGGGCCTCGCCCAATTGCACCTGCGTCAGCTTCTTGTTCTCGCGATAAATACGCAGGTATGTGCCTGGCGTCATCCTTTCCCTAACCCCCTTGTACCACTGCGTCTCAAAGACATCGACAAGGTCATCCGCGTCGTCCTCGACAAGGTCAAGATCCTGGCCGTATTCTTCCTTTAAGACATCTATCAGCTTCGGCGGGATCGCCACACCTTTGATGCTGATCTCGATATGGGGCGTTTTCACGACTGCCTGCATAATACACCTCTATGATTAATGATCTATTCTCGCAATACCATCATGCAACCCATTTTCTGGCAAAGTGGCAATGATATGAATCCTTGCCGATCTTGCTGTAATTCGGCCATCCCGGTTGGACAGGACCGTTATCTCTCAAATCTTCTATCAGCGCCACCAGACTTTCCTGAACGGAAGCAGGCATTTTTTCTGCTTCCTTGAGAACCTTCCTTTTTACTGCAACACTGAACATATTATATTGTAATCAATTATAGGTTACATGGCAAGGTTCGATCAGACGAGCCTACAATCAATCAGCCAAATCCGGCAATAACAACGGATGTTTGTCTTTTTCGGGCCAATCATCAAATCGCCAAAATTCCTTCTGTGTCCGATTCTCCCGTGCTTGATCAAGGGAAACAATTTTTACATACTTCAAGTTTTCTCTCCAGTAATACGAATATGGTTTTTCCCTTCCGTTGCGGGAATAAGGAACAAGCCCGACCTGATTGCGCACGTACGCATCTGTCAATTTCTTTTGTAGCCAAACGATATCCTTGTTTCTGTTTACGAATACGTGAATTCTGCTCTCAAAAATTAGACGATTTGTTCCTGAATATCGATTAGGGCCAAGATAGAAAAGTGGTTCGGAGCTGATGATGGAGGAATTTGCAGGCCAACGCCATTCTCGCTCATGCGTCCAATCCTTAGGGTTATCTTCGGTCGGTACAAAAACAACATATCGGTACTGCAAATCTATGGGTAAATCTTCCGGACGGAGTAGACGCTTTTGTGGCTCATATTCTTGATCATTTGCGCCCAATTCCTCTGCATGACGCAGCCCATAAATAACGGGCAATCCGCCTGCCGCATATACATCGCGCTTATCTATAAGAATCCCATATCCCGACATAGCTTCCTGATCATTCCTATCATGAAGGTATTGAGTAAACGCATTAAGGGGCTGCTCGGAAAAGCAGACTGCAGGATGAGGCCCATATATAGTGGGTCTCAATGTCCTAGGTTGACCGACTCTTCGCTTTGCAAATCCCGGTCGGAGTACTCCCTCTTTGAGGATATTATGTAGCACATCCCGCGCATTAAGCTGTTCCGTTTCCCGAGTAAAGTGAAGAAGCCAGCAGGTCATATCCTGACGATTCCGAAGAAGGCTTTCAATACTCATTTGGCACCATTCACGGCGTTATTCTTCATGTATCTACACTATATACATCACAGAATATGATCCTTATCGCATTGACCGAGAGAAATCGTAAATCCGGCATCGATAGATTACTGTGTGACCTTCGCCTTTATCGCTCCCCAGTCTTTGCCTTTAGGCATGATGAAAAGGCAAGTGCCATTGCTTTTTAGCTCCCAAAGCTCGCCCAACCGCCGTTTTTCTTTGGAATCATCATTGCTGTACCTGTCGGTGCCCTTGTACTCGACTACGAGATATCGACCGTCCTTCAGTTTACACACGAAGTCAGGATAGAATTTGTCTGATGACGTTTGGAGCCAGAAAGACAACGCCGACTGCCGCTCCAGGTTACGAACCCAGATTTCGACTTCCTCCATTTGATCGATGAATTGGGCGCACATGAATTCTTCGCCTTTGTCATCCAAATCGCCCACCTTTGGATAGTAATGTTTCGAAAAGGAATCAGATGCCGGGCAGGGAGATCGGGCTGGATACTCGGGTCCGTAAGAGAAGGCTCTTTCAGGAGTGACCTCGATTTCGGCTCCGCCATCAAAAAGCATTTCCTGATACATTTTGGCGCGGGTCTGTTGTCGACACCCCTTGAGTTTTTCTTCCGCTATCTTGCGGAGAATAAATCGCTTTCTCACCAACTGGCTCAGAGCAATACTCCTGTTATCCACGAGGTCGCCAACCATGGCGGCTAGGAACCGCTCTTTTTCATCTGGGGTAAGTTCGACTAACTCCTTTTCTTTCAAATTATAATCGAGCCAATAAATAAGCTGAGCATCTGTCCAATTATCGATTACCTCAATTAGTTGCAGCTGCTTATTTAATTCCGGGATGAATCGTGATCTAACCTTTCCTTCCTGTCCGATGTCTATTTCGCCGAAGAGTCCTTTTTCGGCAGCGATAAGTGACAATTCCTCATCGTTGAGGCATGGGTTATAGTTCTCTATTTCCCAACCTTCCTCCAAAAGATAATCGTCCTCAAACAATTCAAGTTGTCCGTCTCTCCTTATACACAGCATCGGCACCTGGAAAGAAACCCCTCTTTCTGATGGACTCTTGACGATTCCCATAGCTTCTTCCCGATGCTCCCTAACTGCATCGGCCCAAATTTTCCGGGAATCCTGCATGAGCAGGTTTTCCCTTACTTCCTTCTCCTCTTCCTGAGTCAGCACACCTTTTATCGCGATGGTCTTTTTCTCAGCGTCAATCTCTATCTTCGCTTGAACCTCAGGAGACAATCGCTCTATCAATGGCACATCAACCAGCGCAACTTTCATAGGCGGCGGGTTTACGTATACTCTCGGAGTCACGAGCCCATCTAGCTTGGGTTGAACAGGTTTTATGAATTCCTTGGCTTCAAGCTGGTTGAAACCATTCTCTACAAGTGCATCGACGAGGCTATTGGCCGCTTCTGCAAAGTTTCTGGATGTGACAAAAGCATAAGCGCGGTTCAAGTCCTTAATAGTTCTCTCTCGGCAATTCGGCAGACGGAGAACCCGCCCCAGTATTTGCTCCACTGCCCCTACGGAGCGTTGTTCGGTGACTGAGCAAAGAACATAGGCAAAAGGACAATCCCATCCTTCGCGAAGCGCTTGTACGGTAATAATGAATCGGATAGGGCAATCCTTTGCAAACAGATCGACGTCATCGAGCCCCCTGTCTTCTCCGGTGGCCCGGGTTACCTGATCGGCAGGAATACGGTGATCTTCAATGAGGCTTTTTTCAACAACGTCAACTGTCAGTGTCTCATGTCCTTGCCTGCGGGGTTGCGCCTGGATCAGCATAATGGGCCTGATATAGTCATTGGTCTTACGCTCTTCAATCTCCGCGTCTTTTTCAAGCTCCGCACGCTGGGCGATGGCGTCTGCTAAGAGAGCCTGCCAATCTGTGAGAGCCTCAAGCCGGATAGGGAGCTTAATCATGTATTCAGCTTTAAGTTCCGCCGCCGAAACACTGTGAAGAACGTTGCTCGGACTCCTCACACTATCAGGCGTCGCAGTGAATTCCACGATGGCCGATGGCCGAAATCGGGCCAGAGTTTCAAAGGAAAGGTCTGTCCGGGCGTTATGTGCCTCATCCACAATGATCAGGGGACGATGAATGCGCATAACGTTGGCCAGAGAGTAGTCAATGACGCCGTTCTCATCTTTGTTGAGAAGATCAAGAATCTCACGGGGCAGGTTCTGAAAGTGGTGATGAAGAGCACCGGCACTCTCATATACTTTTCTACCCTCTTTATCTTCTACCCGAAAGGCCTGCAAAGTTGAGACAATAATTACGGTTGATGACAGAACCACGCCTTGCCTCAAACGAAGCGCCTCTTCAACATCCATAATCTCGACGTTATCCAAGGTCGAATCGAGCGCTTGTCGATAGGGATGACTTCTATCCCGAAGCGCGTTAATTGTCTGTGTCCGAATTATATTTGACGGCACCAGCCAGAGAACTATGGAATGGTCGACCTTAAGATAATCTCTATTCGTTACCGCTATGGCGTGACAGGCGAGCAGCGTTTTTCCGCCGCCAGTAGGAAGACGCAGGCAGATGTATGGAATGTCAGCCAGTTCTGATGGCTCGCTAATGGGACGATATGGGATACCTCGTTCCCAAAGGGTTCTGGTGGTTTCGTAAAATGCAGAATCAGCATCTTTAAGCCGGTCACAGGCCAGAAAGTAGCGTCTGAGGGAATCAAGCACATTTTCCTGATAGGTCTTGAGTTGGAGCATCATTTCACCCTGATCTGATATGGAATCTGCCGAAAAACAACATTCTCCTTTTTGAGCCGTGCAATACTCAAGCGGCACGCTGTGCCGTAAATAACTTTTGAACCGTCATGAGGCGGCAGGTCGGCAAGGACTGTCCGAGTCAAAACATTTCCGCCACTGGGCTTCTTATCCTTCAAGACGCCGTTATACAGCAGATAGATGGCACAGTCATTGTGTGTGCCGATCAATGGGCGCCTATCTTCATTACCCTCGGAAATGGGTTCGCCAGTCTCCGTAAAATATACGTGTCTTGCAAGTTCATCATAGGAGATGCGCGGGTTAATGTGATTTTTCAAGATAGCTCACCCACCTGAGGGGTGGTTTTTACAAGATCATTCACCCACCCCTTTTACAAGATCTCTCACCCACTTTTTCAGGTTCATTCACCCACCCGTACGGCGTCATAAAGAGGTGTCATACTACTTCCCGTTATCTACATTTACGGGAGGCCCTATGGCACGAAAGGAGTATGCGGTGGTTGATATTGTCGATATTTTGAGAAGGGTCCAAAGCGGATATTCAATACGAGCGATTGCGGCGGCCACGGGGATGGATCGCAACACGCTGAGAAAGTACCTTCGCCTCGCCCAGGAGAAAGGCTTTGCAGAAGGCAGCGATCTGGAGATGATCGCCCGGGAAGTGGTCAAAGAGGTCCAGTCCCACCTCCCCGGTCCGGAGAAGTCCTCCGAGCAGGTCCTCCTTCCCCACAAGGAGACCATTGCTTCATGGATAGAAGAACACCTCACTCTCACCAAGATCCATATGAAGCTTTCGAGAATGGGAGTCGAAGTGGGCTACCAGAGCCTCTACCGGTTTGTGACGGTCCATATCGGGCTTGCCTCGAAGACTACGGTCCGGATGGCGGATACGGCGCCGGGGGAGTTCGCAGAGGTCGACTTCGGGAGACTGGGAATAATATATGATCCCCATACCGAGAGAAAGCGGCTCGTCTACGGCCTTGTGGTCACCCTTAACTCAAGCAGGCACCAGTATGTCCATGTCAGCTTCACCCAGCGGAACGTGTCAATGAAAATGAGACACTTCCATCAGATATTTAGTGTACCCCGCCATCGCTCGTTGATAATGGCTTATTGATCCAGACGGCGTCAGGCAGTGACGCCGGTTTCGGCATCCTCCCCTTGAACCGTTCCGGATGTTTTTCATACGCAGCCCGCAGTACGTCCGTACGACCTTCAATGATCCTCAACGCTCTTCCATAATGGACGTCCTCGGGGGTGAGAAGACCTATCCCCGAATGGTAATGCTCGGTATTGTACCAGGGGAAGAATGTCTGGCAAAAGGCCCGGGCATCCTCAATGGAGCCGAACCTTTGAGGGAACTCGGGCCGGTACTTCATGGTCTTGAACTGAGATTCGGAATAGGGGTTGTCATTACTGACCGAAGGCCTCGAATGGCTCTTGGTGACCCCGAGATCGGCCATGAGCAGGGCGACGGGTTTCGACGTCATACTCGACCCCCTGTCCGCATGGATCAGGAGCTTACCGGGCTCTATCATTTGCTTCTCGCAGGTCTCCGCGATCAGTTTGCGAGCAAGGGCGGCAAGTTCCCTGTGGGCCACCATCCACCCCACCACATAGCGGCTGTAGATGTCGAGGATCACATAGAGGTAGTAGTAGGTCCATTTTACGGAACCCTTGAGCTTCGTGATATCCCAGCTCCACGCCTCGTTGGGCGCCTTCGCGAGGATCTCCGGTTTTGCGTACCGGGGACGGGAGACCTGCCTCCTCCTTTCTTTCAGCTCACCTTCTTCTTCAAGGATCCGGTACATGGTGCGCACTGAACAGAGATAGCTCTTCTCGTCCAGGAGGGCCGCGTAGATTTCCCGGGGTGCTTTATCGATGAAGCGGTCCGAATGAAGGATATCAAGTACATCGTTCCGTTCCCCGAAGGAGAGGGCCAAGGGAGAGAGACGGTTCAAAGGTTCCTTCTCTTTCGGATGCTGCCACCGGTAAAAGCCCGCACGGGATACGTCGAGGGCGTTGCAGGCAGGGCGGATACCCACTTCATGGGCAAGCGATTGCGTGATGTTCATGACTTCTCCTCGCTCGACCCCTTGAGCAGCTCGGCCACTTTTTTTTGGACCTCGATAATGAGCTCCGCCTGTTTCAGTTTATGGGTGAGCCTCGTGTTCTCCTTTTCCAGTTCGATGGTGCGACGGATAAGGGGATCAGGCTTTTGTGTGACGGGTCCTCTCTTTTTCGGGATGAGGCCCTGGTGAACCTGACGCCGCCATGAGGTGAGGCTCGATGAATAAAGTCCCTCTCTGCGCAGAAGCGCCCCTATCTCACCCTTCCCGGTACAGTTCTCCACCTCCTTGAGGATACGGAGCTTGTACGCCGCGGTGAATTTCCGGCGAACTGCCTTTTCCGGTACTTCCGGATCGGGGACTACCCTTGGTGATGCCATGACTGATTTCTTTTCTTCCACGATCGTTCTTTCCTTCCCGCCCCCAAGAGTCTAAACTATTGGGTGGGAAGTGTCTCACTTATATTGGCACGGAGGGAATATTGAACGGTTCCTCTCTCATCTTTTCGAACAAAATCAAGATCGAGACCTTGCTCTGTCAGAGTTTTTGCGTAGTAACCATCAAGTGTCATTTTGTCCGAAAATTCACGCAAATATGTCTCATAGGCTGATGTCGCAGATTTTGCTCGTTCCTGTTTCCATCTCCATTGGCCTGTTGAAGGTTCTATGTCAAACAGCTTATATCTCATCGTAGGACGGTCTGTTCCTCTCCAGAAAGTATCCCATTTCCCGGACTGCTCAAAGGCGAGGTTATGTTGAAGTCGAGACAGCCGAAATCCAGAAGTTTTGGAATAGCAGTAGATTATGTCATGACCACTCGCAAGACTGTCAACTGTGTCAAATTGAGCTTGTACATTTTTAATCCCACGCCTCACTACAATTGCATTCCTAAAATAACCAAAAATTTCATCAAGCAGGAGACGTAAATGGCCAGATTCTTCGTGGCCAATCTGAACAAATATAAGGCCATCCTCGCGAAGCATCTCCTTTAACAGACTCAGCCTCGGATACATCATGCAAAGCCATTTGTCATGACGGGAAAGATCCTCTGCTTCGCCACCAACCACCTTTCCCAACCATTTTCTGATCTCGGGACTATTTACGTTGTCGTTATATATCCAGTTCTCATTTCCCGTATTGTACGGGGGATCGATGTAAATGCACTTTACCTGCCCCGCATAGTATGGCAAGAGAGCCTTAAGGGCCACCAGATTATCCCCCTGGACAATGAGATTGCCACTGCCCGGCTCCCCGACCGAGAGTCCGGACTCCTCCCGCAAAAGATGAAAAGGCACTTCGTTGTGGTGGTTTATAACAGCCTTTTTTCCTATCCAATCAAGCGTGGCCATTTATTCCTTTCAAGTCCTTACATCGAATTTTGTCGCTACATGATAACAAGAAAGGGCAGTATTGTCATTTACTTCTTGACGGAAGGACAACTTGAAGCGACGTCTTGCCCACGCCTTAGGCGCGGAAAAGACCAACCGCCTTTTCAGACTCGAAATAAGGAAAGTTGTTCTCCGCGAGAGCTTTGTTGCGAGCAAGCTTCTACGAAATGGCTTTGTATGTCGTCGTATCTTTGAAAGTAAACCTTCAGCTGCGCCTTTTGGGAATCGACCCATTTAGCTTCGTCGATTTCGACAAGCTTCTCACACGCTTCTATTACCCATTCCTTCTTCGGACTTTTTGGCTGACGATCCATACCATTGCACAGTCTCTTAAATGAGAATCCGTCATGCAGTATCTCCACTATCTTATCGATTTCAAGAGTTACCTCCAACTTCTGTTTCTTGCGCAGGGTTCTGAACTGGGGCTTCTCAGAAACCATCTCCAAGACCACGTGTGTCCAGATGAGCTGGAGTAGATATGGAAGCGGAGGGGGCGCATCGCAAAGCTTGACCATGGAGTATATGCCAACAAAGATACTCATTGGGACCGGGACGCCGTTAGTCAACTCTTGGTTAATATTCGAATCGCTTAGGTTCCCCTGCAACTTCTGAAAGAAAAAGAATGGTCTTCTCTCGTCAGACCTATTGAACTGAACCACAACAAACGGCCGCTGAAAACCAATCTCCTTTGCGTCGCTTTTCTCTTTGAAGAACTGTAGCACTGCCATTGCCCTTGTTTGATGTAGTAGTAAGACTATATCGTGAGCTTTTACCTTCTTAGACTCACAGGGCCATCCCACTAAATCATCATCATAACTCATGAGCTGACGAAAGGTTTCTATCCAGAACGCTTGATTCTTGGGAAAGCTTTTCTTCACTTCCCCGATAACGCCGCTGCCTGGAGAAACGAAGATACCGATATCGGGGGTGACGAAATCAGCCTTGTTTCCATTTGAGTCAATTTTCTTTTCGCCTGAAGGCTCCAGCCGCCCTCCCTGGAAAAGCAGGACATCTGGTCTATTCTTGCGCGTTGCTTTGTCATATAGATAGAAGTTCATGAACCCGACCATAGCGTGAATCGTCTGGATATAGTCATCAATCTCGTCTAAATACCGGTCTTTGGCTTCGATATCACTCCTCCGTTAGATCTCTGATCCTGCCTTCAGCAAAGGTATCGAAAATGTGATTTATGATCCTCTTGATTGAGGCCACAGTGCCTTTTAGTTGAGGAACGATAATGACTTGATTAGAATTGAGCACCCAGATGTCGAATGTGCTGCCATCAAAATAGTCAATTATGGAAAGCTGTATATACGGGTTGCCGTGAACTACAGAAACGGAAGAAGCGGGAAAATTTTTCATGGCGTCAATAAAATGTATATTTTCGGAAGGCGGACCAAACTGCTCAACCTCGAAGTCAATCACCAAAGGTCTTACCGAAAGATCGCTCGCTTCTTTTCGACCACGATGTCCAAATATCTCTATATTCTCATAAATCGTCTTACAGACGGGAAGAACTAACGACTTGAAGACGACCTCTAATAAATGATCAGTTCTGACTATGCCCTGTCGGGTGAACAAGATTTCCGCATAATCCCTGAAGTGTCTTCGGGCTTGAAATTTCACCGAGTTAAACCATCCATTATTCTCCAGAACCCAGTCAAAGGCCGCATCCAATTCTATCCCAGGCCAACTTACTACCGGCACCGTTCTTTCCTGTCTCTTACCCGGCATTATTCTGAATCTGTGATTTGCCTGAGTAACGACGAGTTCCGTAAATTGCTGACTCTCTCTGAAAGTCGTTAGTAGCTTCCTTAATCGCTTGTTGGCAATAAATGTGGTCAATACCATTGGGTACATTTGCTTCAGCGTCGGCAGCAAAGCCTTTTGGAGAAACCGTGACGGCTCCAGCGTTAAGGCTACAAAAATATTGGGATACTCGGGATGGTTATAGACATAAAATCTACCAGTTGCTTTTTGAACTTCTTTGTTCAACTTGTATGAGTAATTTAGGTCAAAAAGACAACACCCGTTATTTTTTCTCACCAGCAATATTTCTCTGGACTTGTGTTTCGATGGAAAATATTCCGCAGGCTGCAACTTAGCGTAAAATGGGATTGCCGTAACGTTTAGGCCGTTTTGGGAGAGAAGGCCGTCCATTGCTTCAATAAGCTCATCCCTGTTATGATTTTGACTGTAGAATTGACCCAGAAAATCAATGCCGCTGGTTCCGTCTGCCAATATGCACTCCTGCGAACGGGATGGCTTTTCGTTTACTGCCGCGCTGCCCCTATATTGTAATTTTATACACAATCAATTACGAACTTAAAGCCATAAATCAAAATAGTCTATTTTTTTCAATATAAATAAAAAGCCCCGCAGGTTCGCGAGGCTGTTTAAGAAGGTTAAAGCTTAGCGCCGGAGACTATCTCCAAGCCGGTGCCTTTGGTCATTTCTTTGAGCTTTTCGTCGGAGGGCTTTAATGTGGGCGCTGCTTTCCCAGAAAGATTCTGCCAGTTTCTCGTTATCGCTGGTGTCATAGAAACTGGCTTCGTCATAGACCCGCGAATAGTCGATATACTTCTCTGTCAGTTCGATGATCGTGCAGACAAGCGTGTGGCCCTTTGCGTCGGGACTGGGTCTTGCAGAAGAACCCTTCATAACAATGAACGAGGTGTGGAGTACGCTCGTATTGCGCGTAGCCGGAGAGTGCGAGTGTGGCGAGGTCGAAGGTGAATTGAAGAGTCTCGCATTTCGGATGGATGTCGAGGTGTATTCCCTTTGTCTTGGTATCCACCGAAAACTTGGGCCACCCCTTTCTTGAAGGCCTTGCGGTAATCCTCCTTGTATTTGGATTCCCAGAGTTTGAAGTAGCCGTTGCAGTCTTTCGAGACCATGGCCGGGGAGTATTCGATGCCTTCCTTTTCCATTTGCTCTTTGCTCGGGAGATATCCGAAGCCGTATCCCCAGGACGGAGAGAGTTCGCCTTGCACTTCTTCCTCAACGAGCCCGCGGCCCCGGCCGAACATTTGCGATAATTCCTGAAGCTCTTGTATCAAGGCGTCGATTGCTTCAAGGCTCTTCTCCTTCCCTTTGTAACGAATGGTGATTCCCATGATTTTCCCTCGTTTGAGTGTATTAGGTGCTGATTCCATGGTATAGGGATTGTGATAATAGAAAAGGCGATCAAATATGCCGTCTGAGGAATGTTTTGCATTTCTGTCTCCCGATCTGTTAAATTCACCAAAACAGAGAAGGAGGCATCAATGGATGATTTTCCGGATTTCGATTCTTTTCAGGATTGTCGTGGGAAGACGATAAGGTTCAGATATGATCTCATCGATGCGGGAAATGTCTATTCCCTCCGGGCTCGGGAAGTAACGAAGAGCGAATACCCGCGAGTATTTAGTGCTTACGACTCAGCGAGCCCCTGGAATGCCCTGTACAAGCTGAGAAAGCGCATGCCTCAAGAACTCAATACCCGTTATTTTGCCGAAGAGAAGGGCGAGGCCTTCGCCAGGATGAATTTCGATCGTTTCAGGGGAAGCATAACGAGTGATTCGGAGATCCATGAGGCGTGCCTGGCGGTGGACGGGAAGAAGATGAGCATGGCAGACCTGTATATAGAGGTGCGGGTAACGGAGGAGGGAGAATGATTATCCGGCTGGGAAATACGCTTGCGAAGAAGATAAAAGAGACGGTGTTGCCGTCTGTGCCTCCGAGCCACAACCCATATGCCGACTGGACGGCCCGCCTTTTCACAGCAGACCGGACTCAGTACGTCCTCGTTTCCAATAGCGCTACCCTGTATTCTGTGATTTTCTTCGGCAAGGGGATTACCGGCGCCAATCAACTAATCAACCGGATGCTCGATAACCTTCGAGACATTACAAAAGAAGATGGATTTGAATCGATATACGAGAACCGCGTTGCGCCCGAGACCGGAGAAGTGCTTTTCTCGAAGGCCACAAACCGCTCCGTGACCGGCTCGATGAACGAGATGATCTTTCGAGCCAAATGGCATCTCGCAGATGACGAAATGTCCCCCTTCGATGTCGCGCATCAGCTCAACAAGACCCCGATGTCATACGCGAATGATGGCTACCCGCGAGACGCCTTCGCCGCTTTGGCCGAGGAGCGAGAAGCTCCGGCAACGGGAAACAACGTCATTTCTTTTCCGGAAGTTCGAAGAAGACCGAAGGATTGATACTACCATTTACCGATAACCACCTAAGGCGCCTGATTCACTGGAATCTCGATAATAATTCTCGCCCCTTTCCCTTCTCCCTCCGATTCCGCCCAGGTGCGGTCGCCATGAGTTTCTATCACCAGCTTCACGATATAAAAGCCGAGTCCGGTCCCTTCGCTGTTCATATGTGCCGCATCTCTTCTCGAAAATTTCGCGAACAGGTACGGTATGGCCTCTTTAGAAATTCCCATCCCGGTGTCTGACACGGTCACTCTGACAACGCCTCGTCGTCTTCCGTCCTGGGTTCGTAACGAGGCACGGGTGCCGGTTCTATCTTCAAGCCAACTTCTCCTTGGGATGTATATCTAATTGCGTTATCGACAAAATTGAAGACCGTCTCGAAAATCTTCCCCTTATCCAGGATCAATTCGGGCAAGACCTCTTTCGGTTCCTCATAAAACAGTTTGAGGCCTTTCTCTTTGGCGGGTTCATGGTGTTAGCTTCTTACGGTTCGACATGTTGGAATCCCTTCGTCGTCTTCCTCGGTTTGTTCACCTTCAGCGAAAGCCCGAGCAGCTTGACTACCTTCAGCACGGTAGCGAAGGAAGGGTTTCCCCCGAGCTTGAGTGACTTATAAAGGCTCTCCCGACCGACCCCAATTTTCTTGGCAATTTCAGTCATACCCTTGGACCGTGCGATATCGCCGAGAACGGCCTGGATGAGCTTGGGGTCGCCATCTTCAAAGGCGGCTTCAAGGTAACCGATCACGTCTTTTTCGGTTTTTATGTGGTCTGCCATGTCCCATTTCGTTGTTTTCACCATGTGTTACACCTCTTCAAATATTCCTTTCGCTAGCCTCTTAGCTGCGGCAACGTCTTTTCTCTGCGTGCTCTTGTCGCCACCGGCAAGGAGGATTATTATCTTCTTCCCTCGTTGAACATAATACACCCGGTAACCGGGGCCGTAGTTGATTTTCAGTTCCATAATACCTTCACCTACCGAATTAACGTCCCCCGGATTGCCATGAGACAAGCGAAGTATTCTGGTATCGATCCGAGTTTGCGCGTCGAAGTCGGAAAGTCCGTTGAACCATTCCTCGTAGGTTTCGGTTTGTCTAACCTCGATCACAAATACAGAGTATCCTATAAGATACGGTAATGTCAAGGGACGCTGTTTGACAGTGGTTCGTTGTCGATGACGCTTACCTCAACGGCCGGGCTCGCAAATGTGGCGTCTACGCAACGGCAGTGTATTTCGTGCTTTGCAGACATGCCGACAACGTTAATCAAACATGCTTCCCCTCGGTCTCTCTGATTGCGAAGAGGCTCAATACCTCCCGCTCCACCGTGATCTTGTGGGTAGGCCGCTTCAGAGAACAGGGCCCCTCCGGTTTGTCGGAGGACGCACCCCATGGGCCGAGTTCAAGGCGCCTTAACCCGGAGATAGTGCGCACCATCGTGGAAGCCACGCTCCATACAACTCCCAAAGATGCTACTCAGTGGTCCACCCGCACCATGGCAAAGGAGAAGGGCGTGAGCCATGCCACCGTGCAGCGCATCTGGGATGCCCATGGACTACAGCCCCATCGGGTAGAAACTTTCAAGCTGTCCAGAGACAAGAAGTTCGTGGAGAAACTGACCGATGTGGTGGGCGTCTATCTCAATCCTCCCGACAAAGCGGTGGTACTCTGTGTGGATGAGAAAAGCCAGGTGCAGGCCCTGGACCGGACCCAGCCGGGATTACCGATGAAGAAGGGGCGCTGCGGCACGATGACCCACGACTACAAAAGGAACGGCACTACCTGTCTTTTTGCCGCCCTCAATGTTCTGGAAGGAAAAGTCATAGGCTCCTGCTATCCCCGCCACAGAAATACCGAATTTCTTAAGTTCCTGCGTACCATAGACCGTCAGGTGCCAAAGGGCCTCGATGTCCATATGATTCTCGACAACTACGGAACTCATACCCACCCCAATGTGAAAGCATGGCTCGAAAAACACCCCCGTTTCGTTCCCCACTTTACACCCACAAGCTCGTCGTGGCTTAACCTGGTGGAGCGCTGGTTCGGGGAGATCACACGAAAGAGAATTCGTCGCGGCATCTTCAAAAGCGTTCAGGAACTGGTGACCGCCATCGAAGAATATATTCGCTGCAACAACGAAGACCCCAAACCCTTCGTATGGACCAGGAAGGCCGAGGAGATACTTGAAAAAGTGAATCGCTGTAAAGGCGTTACTGAGACACTACACTAGCTTAAATAAGACGGCATTTATGGCGGAAGTGCATGGGAATCGAACCCACCTACCAGCTCGTCACCGGTACACTGGTTTTGAAGACCAGGAGACCCACCAGGCGCCTCGGCACTTCCACTTAGAATAACTTATAGATGTGGGCCGTCATTGTCAATGCATAATGACGGACCGTCTCCATTTTTGAAGCGGAGAGGCCTTGTCAGGCCATCATTGCCTTCTTCTGGGCCCCGAAATTCGCTACTACCGCGGGCATGTCGAGAATGAGGATAACCTTTCCATCTCCTCGGATTGTTGCGCCGCCCACGCCGGTTATGTTGCCGAGGAACTCGCCCAAGGGCTTTATGACCACTTCTTCCTGGCCTATTACCGACTGTATCTTGATTCCTATGGTCTTTTCGCCGATTATACAGATCACCACGTAGCCGCCCGGCTTGTCTTCGGCGTTGGCCGAGTAGACTTTTTCGAGGTCGATCACGGGGATCACCTTGTCTCTCAGCACGAGTACGTCGTTCTTATCCACCGACTTGATGAGGCCTTCTTTCAGCTTGACCAGCTCAATTACCGTGTTGAGGGGTACGGCAAAGAGTTCCTCCGCCACCTTTACTATGAGGGCCCTCATGATGGCGAGGGTGAGGGGCAGTTTGATGGTGAGCTTGGTCCATTTCCCTTCCTCCGAATCGACATAGACCTGACCATTCATCTTTTCTATGTTCGTCTTCACCACGTCCATGCCTACGCCGCGGCCGGACACATTGCTTATCTTCTTTGCGGTGCTGAGGCCCGGTATGAAGATCAGGTTCATAATGTCCCTCGGGGTCATGACGTTGAGCTCGGATTCGTTGAGAAGGCCCTTCTCCTTCACCTTGTCCTTGACTGCCTGGAGGTTTATGCCGTTGCCGTCGTCGAATATCTCGATAATTATATGGTTACCCTCATTGTACGCCTTCATGGAGAGAAGGCCCTTTGCCCTCTTGTCCTTGTTCAGCCGCTGTTGCGGCCCCTCAACGCCATGGTCCACGGAGTTCCTTATGATGTGGATGAGGGGATCGTGCAGGGTCTCTATGACGGACCTGTCGAGCTCGGTGTTCTCGCCTTCTATGTGGAGCTCGATTTCCTTTTTGGACTCCTTGCAGAGGTCTCTCACGAGTCTCGGTATCTTGTTGAAAAGCTTGCTGATGGGCACGAGGCGCGCTTTCATCACCGAGAGCTGAAGTTCATTGGTGATGGCCTCTATGTAATTGGTTACATCGGCGAAGGTATCTGCTATGGAGGTGTTGCCGAGGTCTTTCTTGATGATGCTGTCTACCAGGATGAGCCGGTTTTTTCCGAGCACCAGTTCTCCCACGAGGTTCATGAGCTCGTCGAGTTTTCGCACGTCTATCCGGATGGTCTGATCTTCCTTGGAGGTTTTTTGCTTGGCGAGAAACCCCTTCATCTGTCCCTCGGTGGAGAGTTTGTCCTCGACTACGATCTCGCCGAGCTTCTTTTCGGGCTCCCCCGTCTTCTGCTTGGTAAGGGTGTCAATGAGTTCGTCTACCTTCAGGACCTCTTCTTCAAGGAGTATTTCGCCGATCTTTTTTCTCTCGGGCTTGGTAAGGGCTTCGAGGTTTTCCACAATGGCGCCGGTTTCGTGGTCTTCCGTCCCTTTTTCCCGGATGTCATCGAGGAGCTGTTTCATGAGGTCGAAGGATTCAAGGAGCACATCGGCCACTTCTTTGTCGGGCGTCATCTCCCCTTTTCTTATCATACCGAGCACATCTTCCGCCTTATGGGCGAGGCCGGAGAGGGTGCCGAAACCGAGAAAACTTGACGTCCCCTTGATTGTATGGACCGCCCTGAAGATGCTGTTCACCAGCTCTTCGTCGGTCTTTTCCTCTATAACCACCATATCCTGGATCACGTTCTCCATGAGTTCGGTGGACTCGGTAAGGAACTCGGCAACGATCTCTGCCATTTCGTCTTTTTCAATCATCTGATCCGACATTATTCTTTTCCTCCCAGTAGACTCTCGACCTTGAAAAGAAGGACATCCGGATGGATAGGCTTGTTAAGGAACATATTTACCCCTGCCTGGAATGCATCCCTTCTGAGGTTCTCGTCCTTCGTTGTGGTCAGCATTATGACCGGTGTATCCATGTAGTAATAATTGTTGCGCAAGTTTTTGACGAATTCTATTCCGTCCATGTTGGGCATGTTGAGATCGACGATGATCATGTCGGCCTGAACGTGGCCCAGCTTTTCCATCGCATCGAGACCGTCCTCCGCTTCAGCCACGAGGTAGTCCTTCTTCCTGAGGATGAAACTTAACAGCTTTCTGATGGTGGATGAGTCGTCGATGACCAGGATTGTATTCATAAATCACCCTTTTTGATAGGTTATGGTCCCCGGAAATACCAGGGGTTTAAAAACGCGTGAGATATTGTGTAGACTCTCGGCGTGGCCGATGGTGAGGAAACCCTGGGGTTTCAGGGACTCGTAGAAGAGGTCGACCACCTTCTTCTTCATTTTCTCGTCAAAGTAGATAAGGACGTTCCGGCAGAAGATCATGTCCATCTGTTTGTATCTTCTATAGGAGTCGGCATCCATGAGGTTGAGGAAATCGAGCTTCACGTTTCTCTTTATGTTGTCCTTGAGCTTGTAGGCGCCGTTCACCTCGGTAAAATACTTCTTTTTTGCCGTGTCATCCATGGTCCGGACGCTGTAGGTGTTAAATACCGCCTGCTTTGCGGAGTCGAGGACCTTTGAGCTTATGTCCGTCCCGTAGATCACGTAGGGGATGGTCCGCCCCGCGCTCGCCATGGCCTCTTCGAGGATGATGGCGAGGGTGTAGGGCTCTTCTCCTGTTGAGCAGCCCGCGCTCCATATCCTTAAAGGCTGGGCAAAGGAGGTGCCGTTCAGATAGCTCTTCTTGAGGATCACCTTGAAGGCGTCCAGTTGCGGGGGGTTGCGGAAGAAGAATGTCTCGTTCGTGGTGACCACGTCGAAGAGGATGGTAAGCTCCGACTTTACCTTGTCCCCGCCATATTTCAAATGATAATAATAGTCCTGAAAAGAGCCGAATCCGAGCTCGCTCAACCGGCTCGCGAGCCTGCTCTCCAGCAGGTATGTCTTGTTCTCCGCGAAGTATATGCCGGTCTTGTCGTAGATGAAGTCTCTTAAAAGGATAAATTCTTCCTTGGCTAACATTAAATCCTTCCCCTATAGGTTCTCGAGCCTGCTCAATGCCGCCTCAGCGGTGGATCGGATATCTTCGTCCTCGCTTCGGGTGAAGGGCTCGATGTAAAGAAGCGCTTTCGGGTCGTTAAGACTGGAAAGGGCGTTTACACTCCCGATCTTGATGAGGCTGTTTTCGTCCTCCAGGCCTTCCAAAAACAGGTCGAAAAGCGAGCCGTCCCGGAACCCGTCCAGCGCCGATAGTGCATAGTACCTCGTCCACATGCCCTTGCTCTTGTCCAGGAACACGTCGATCAGCCGGTCCCGGAACGCAATAAGTTTCTTGTCCTTCACTATCTTCAGGGCTTCGTGGGGGATGTCTTCATCTTTCAAAAGAGACGTGAGGATACTCATATACCGCTCGTCTTCGAGAAAATTGCCGAATACGGCTATGGTCGCCTTTCTTATCCCTTCATCCGTGTCCTGAAGGAGCTTTGACAGGTACGGAAAGTTCCTGTCGCTGTCGAGAACGTTCGCCGCCGAGAGGAAGACTTTCTTGTCGTCCACGGAGCCGTTGTTTACAAAATCCTCTATCAGGTCGGAAGCCTTTGCCGTGTCGAGACGTATGAGGGCCTTGAGGGCTTTTGACCTTACGTCGGTATAGCTTGTCTTTGAAAGCTCCCCTATCTCTTCGGCAAGCTGGGTGAAGCCCATGTTTCCCGCCTGGGCCACCGCGCTTCCCTGGACGTGGCCGTCAGGGTCATGGATCGCTTTGCTTATGATCTCGAACCCGGCGCCTTCGTGTATGCGCCCCATGTTCTCGATGATCTCTCTCCTCGTTTCCACGGGCGCCGAGAGGTATGCCGCGAGCAACACGTCTTCTCCGATCTTCGCGCCGCCCATCACGCAGGCCTTCACTATGGGGAAGGTGTATTGGTCACCTTTCGTCATATAGCGGCCTACCTCGCCGACCCACACGTCCTTGAGGTCGGCGAGGCATTCCAGGACATCGCAATACTCCTCGGCCTCCGGATCGAGGTGAGAGGCGGTTTCGAGGATCGCCTCGCACGCGGCGGGTGTCCTGAAATAGGCGAGGAGCCTCATGATGGGCAATGTCCTCTTGTTTTCGTAATTCACGCAGTTGAGGAGGTGTCCGAAAAGTTCGTCGCCTATCTTTTCCTTCATCTTGAGAAAGATATCTTCTTCGCCCCTCTCCAGCATAACCTTCATGTAAACCTCTCTCTTCTTCTGATCCCAACCCTTGAGCGTCTCTATGACCTCGTCGAGCACCCCGGGGTCCCTGAAGTCCATAAGCGTCTCGCAGGCTGCGAGGGAGATCTCTTCGCCGCCGGTCCTGAATACGTCAAGGAGGGAGGGGATCGCCTTCTTGCTTCCGATCTGTCCGAGGCTGAATATGGCGGTGAAGGTGACCCAATCGTCGTCCTTGAGCGCATTGAGAAGCGCATCCACGGCCCGTTCGTCGTCAAACCCTCCAAGGGCCATGCAGGCGGAATTCCTCACATTGTCGTTATCTTCGACAGTTTTTTTGATCAGGTAGGGGACGGTGTCCACATGCTTCAGGCACGTTATTATCTCGCACGCGTATACCCGGACGTCTTCGTTCTCGTCGTCGAGGAGCGAGATGATGGCCTCGATATTGTCATTGCCCGTTGCCTTGAGGATCTCCAGGGCCATCATGCGCGTGCCCGTATCACTCGCTTTGAGCAGGGGAGCGACGCCCTCCACCACGGACGGGTCGTGGGCGGCTATGAGCGCTTCCTGGGCCTTGTCCCTGGAGAGACCGTCCCCGTCCTTCAGTGTGCCGATAAGCCGGGTAAGGTCGGCTTGAGACATTGATGCGCGTGAACTCTTTTTTTCCTTCTGTCTTTTCATAGGACCCGGATAATCTCCTCCGATATTTTGTCTATGGGCAGCACCAGGTCGGCGAGACCGGCCGAGACCACCGCCCTCGGCATGCCGTACACCACGCATGTCTCTTCGTTCTGGGCGATAATAAACCCTTGCTTCTTCCTTATCTCCCTCATCCCCGCAAGTCCGTCGTTGCCCATTCCCGTGAGTATTACCGCAAGGGTCCTGGATTCGTAGACCGAAGCCGCGGACTGCATGAGGAGGTCTACCGAGGGTCGGTATATGTACTTGCTGTCCTTCACGAATTCCACGATTGTTTCCCTGCCCCTTCTCTTCAGTTCCACGTGGGTGTCGCCCGGCGCGACCAGGGCGACTCCGGGCCTCAGGGGTTCTTTGTCTTCAGCCTCTTTCACCTCTATCTGGGAGACGGCGTTCAGCCTCTGGGAAAAAGACTGGGTGAAGAGTTTCGGCATATGCTGGGCGATGACGATGGGCGCCGGGAAATCGCGGGGGATGCTTTGCAGAATATGCTGTAAAGCGGGCGGGCCGCCGGTGGATGCCCCTATGGCCAGCAACTCGTGCCGCGCCTTTCTGTCCGACCTCAAGGCTATGGGTTTCCTGATCAGCTCCAGCCTTTTCATCAGGAACTTGACCTTCATGTTGGCGACGGTCTTTACCTTGTTGATCAACTCGTTTTCTCTCTCCGATATGTTTATGGACACATTGGAGTAGTCCTTCGTGATGAAATCGCACGCGCCGATATGGAGGGCTTCCATGGTAATATCGGCACCTTCTTTTGTAAGGGCGCTGAACATGATAACTGGGAGCGGGAATTTTGCCATAATATGTTTCAGGGCCTCGATACCGTTCATCACCGGCATCTCGATGTCCATGGTGACCACGTCGGGTTTCAGGGCCTCGATCCTCTCTAAGGCCTCCGCCCCGTTGGACGCGGTCCCCACTACCTCTATGGAACTGTCTTTCGCGAGCATCCTTGAAAGGGCCTTTCTCATGAAGGCCGAATCGTCAACTACAAGTACTTTCGTCATCATTCTCCTTTGTGCCGCCATCGACGTAAACTTTTGCCTTACGAAGAAGTTCGTAAATGGTTTCGAAAAACGTCACCTCTTCACTCAAGGAAAGGCCCCTTCCCATGACCGCTTCGGGTTGTATGGAAGAACGGTGCTTTGCGATAAAACCGTCGAAGCTTGCAAGGTCTTCCTTGAGATCGATGGTCTTTGCCAGCCTGTTCGCGAGGTGGGTGACAAGGACATTTTCCTTATTCTCCGTGGCCAGTTCGGGCTGGTGATGAAACCTCACTGCATCCGTAATCGGTTTGGGCGTATTCCAGAGTTCCAGGAGGGTGGCGCCCATATGCCCGTGATCGACGAGGAGGACTTCTCGCTCTGCCTCGATCCTCGTCATCCCGGAAGAGGATACCAGCCTGTCTATGGCGTCCCATTCGTCTTTGAAATATCGGTAGATTATGATCACACCTACGTCATGCATGATACCGCTCAAATAAACCTCGTTGGGGTTGCCCACATTCAGCTGCTTGCTGATCCCTTTTGCAATGAGACCGCATATAATGGAATGGGTCACGAACGCATCCTTTTTGAATGCCCCTCCGTCTCCTTGCGTCATGGATATGAACGGCATCTGGAGAATTATGGTGAGGAGCTGCTCAAACCCGATCACCGCTATGGCGTGTTCGAGACTTGTGATGTTCCGGAAACTTTTCGTTCCCGCATAGGCGGTATTCGCAATCCGGAGTACTTCCCCCACCATGGAAGGGTCCATGCGCTGGGCCAGATCGGATGCGGAGGTCTTGGGGTCCTCTATGAGACCGACCATTTCCCCGGCAATCTCCGGAAAGGTGGGCAGCATGTCTATTTCCATCAATTTCTGAAGAATGTAGTTGTCTCCCATAAGCATTCCTTATATTATCGGATGGAGAAGAATGAACTTTAGGGCCTCCCGTGCTTCTTCATAGTTGCCCTCAGGCTTATCAGGGCCTGGGCGTGTATCTGGCACACCCTGGCTTCAGTGATACCCAGGGTTTTCGCGATCTCTTTCATATTCATGTCTTCGTGGTAATAGAGGGTGAGGACGAGTTTCTGCCTCTCGGGAATCCGCTCCAGTTCCTGGGCAAGGATCCTCTCCATCTCGGCGAATTCGGCGTACTGCTCCGGGTCGTCGCTTTCATCCACGATATAGCGGATTATCCTGTCCTTGTCCTCGCCCGACGACTCGCTCAGGTCCTCGATGCTCACAATGGAAAGGTTGCCGTAATCCTTCAGCATGGTGAGGTAATCATCGAGGTCGATGTTAAGCTCCTGGGCCACCTCTTCCTCCGCGGGATAGCGCCCCAGCTTGTTTTCGAGCTTCCGTATCACTTCTCCTATCTTCTTTGCCTTTGACCGCGCACTTCTCGGGAACCAGTCCTTGGAGCGCAGCTCATCTATCATGGCGCCCCTGATCCTCATATAGGCAAAGGTATTCAGCTTGATACCGCGGCTCGCGTCATACTTTTCCATGGCTTCGAGGAGCCCTATTACGCCTGCGGATATGAGGTCCTCTATGACGGTCCCCTCCTCGAAACCCCGGCAGACCTTGTAGGCGAGGTGTTTTATGATAGGGATAAACTCTTCTATCGTCCGTTCCCGTTCATCATCTTTCGATACGGCATATGCGTTCTTATACATGGCTCAAGACACCAACCTTTCACAGATTTTCTTAAGCGCCACAGTGGCCGGACTATCGGGGAACTGCTCGACCCACAATTTTTGTTTTCTCGTGGCAAGATTGATGTTCCTGTCCGTGGGCAGGAACCCGGAGAAAGTGATATATACGTCCAGGAACCTGTCGGTCACTTTCAGTATCTTCCTGAAGATGTCAAGGCCCTCCTCTTCGTCTTTCACCTGGTTCAGAATGATGTTGAAGTCCTTTCGTCCCGTCTTCTTGTTGAGCACCTTGATCACCGCGTAGGAATCGGTGAGGCTCGCGGGGTCGGGCGTCACCACGATGAAGATGTCGTCGCTGATGGCGTTGAAGTGGACCACGTTGGAGGATATCCCCGCGGAGGTATCCACGACAAGATAGTCATGGTCCGGCAGTTCCTGAAAGGCGGAGAAGAGTATGTTCCTTTCGTCGATGGTGAGGTCCGAGAGCTCCGAAACCCCTGATGTGGCAGGTATGACCCGTATCCCGCAGGGGCCTTCGCAGATTATGTCGCTTATGGACTTCCTCCCCTCGATAAGGTCCTTGATGTTGAACTTCGGAAACATGCCGAACATAATGTCGATATTGCCGAGCGACAGGTCCGCATCGAGAATATAGGTGGACTTCTCCATGGTCCCCAACAGGTAGGCCATGTTCGAGACTATGGAAGATTTGCCGACTCCCCCTTTTCCGCTCGTTATTGTAATAGTGCGTCTTCTCTTCTTTTCCATGAGTTACCCTCAATAAGTATTTTGTAGAGCACGTCGCTGTCTGGAGTCAGTATGTCCGTCTCGTTGGTCCCTGTAGTCAGGAAAGAGAGAGGAAGCGACAATTTCAGCAGGTTGTCGAAGAGGTGACCGACCGTCTCTTCTTCGTCGAGTTTCGTAAAGGCGAGCCCGCTGATATGTTGTCCTTTAAGCTGGTCGCAGCACACCTTCATTTTTTCGTCCCTTGCCCCGGCGGGAAGGACCATCACCACTTCCACCTGCCCTAGCTGCCGTAATACCGTTCTTTGCAGGCCGAGAGGGCCGGAAAGATCGACGATCTTCCGTATCCCGAAGGCCCCGTGCGCCGGCGCGAGGTCCGTTCCTTCCGCAAACAGGGAAAAAGGAATCTCCCTCGCCGCGGAAAAGGCCCTCAAGTCTTCACAATTTCCGCTTCCCGAAGGGTCGAGGGCAAGGATCGAGACGCGGAGTCCTTCCTGCATGCACAGATGGGCGAGCTTCTTGACGGTGCCCGTCTTTCCCGCGCCGCTCGGTCCGAGCACCGCGATGGGGGCAACCGAATGGAGGGGGTTGTAAAACGAGATCCGCGACCCCACCGCCTTTTTCACAAAGAAGCCGGCCTTCGGGCTCTCTTCCGCAAGGGGCCCTATGGCGCAGAAGACTTCCGATATGAGAGAAAGGGCGCTCCTGCCCCCAAAGCCGTTCTTCACCATCTTGTCGAAAACCACCCTGAGAGGGAGGGGATATGTCTTGACCCTGTCCCGCACCATATCCATGTCTATGCCCGTGACCCTGTCCTGTACGTACCGGGCCGCGTTATCCCATATCTCCTCCATGCGTCTCCTCATGTCGGCAAGGCCTTTCTCCTGGGATGTAGGATCGCCCTCCACGGCAATCGAGATTTCGCACCCTTTCCCGGCGGGTCCGCCGCCGTTCCTGATGTCCACTATTATCGTGTCGACGCCGTACTCCTCCTTTATCCTTTTCATCCCTTCTTTCATATCATCGAATACGTACGTCTTAATTTTCATTCAGCCTGATGACCCCGGAAGACTGTATTTTTATCTGGGACGGAATCTCGTTGTGCGAGATCACCGCCACCCCTTTTATGTATCTCTCGATAAATCTCCTCAGTTTCGCCCTCAGCACGGGATGAACGAGGATTACAGGTTGCATGTTCTGGATCATGGCCTTCTTCGACTCATCGCCTATCTTCTCGATCAGTCTCTGGCTCGTGGTCAGGTCGAGGGCGAGGAACGTGCCCTGGTCGGAAGCCTGCAAGGAACTGATTAACTTTTCCTCCAGAGCCTTCTCGAGTATCATGATATTGAGCACGCCTTCCGACAGGTAAGGTTTCAGGATGTTTCTCGCCATGCGCTGCCGTACGTACTCGGTGATGATTTCAGGGTCTCTCGCGCTCGGAGAAGCGTCGGCGATTGCTTCGAGTATGGTAACCAGATCGCGTATGGACACCTGTTCTCTCAGGAGGTTTTGCAGCACCTTCTGTATGATGCCCATGTTGACCTGGCTCTGGGCAAGCTCTTCGATAACCTTCTGATGGGTTGTGGCCACGGTGTCAACGAGCTTCTGGGTCTCCTGGCGCGTGATGAACTCGTGGGCGTTGTTCCGTACTATCTCCGTCAGGTGGGTGGCGATGATAGTGGAATGGTCCACCACGGTGAATCCCTGGGCAACACACCTGTCTCTGTCGGCGTCTCTGATCCAGTACGCATCGAGGTTGAATACGGGTTCTTTCGTGGGGATTCCGCCCAGGCCGCTTTGAGCCTCGTCCGGCCCCATGGCGAGGATGTGGCTCATCATCATTTCTCCCCTTCCCATTTCGATGCCCTTCACCATTATCAGGTACTCGCCCGCTTTCAACTGGAGGTTGTCCCTGAGTTTCATGGGCGGAACCACAATGCCGAGCTCCACGGCCATCTGTTTCCTGATGCCCCGGATCTTGTCGAGGAGGTCCCCGGACTGCTCTGCGTCTACGATGGGGATGAGCCCGTAGCCGATCTCTATCTCAAGCACTTCGAGAGGTTGGATCAGCTCCGCCTTCTCCTTCTCTTCCCTGGGCACGTCGGGAAGATTGGATATCTCCTCTTCCTCCTTCCTTGACCTTGCCGCAAGGTAACTGCTGCCGAAGGTGACGCTGGAAAGGATCAGGAACGGCATAAGGGGAATTCCCGGCACCATGCCGATGGCCAGGATGACCACCGATGCGAGGGTCATCGCTTTCTGGTTGGAGAACAACTGGGTTACTACATCGGAACCGAGGTTCGATTCGCTGGCAGCCCTGGTGACGATGATACCCGCGGCGGTTGACGTGAGGAGGGCGGGGATCTGGCTCACGAGCCCATCACCGATGGTCAACAGGCTGTAAACCGCGAGGGCATCCGTTACGGGCATCCCCTTCTGGACAACGCCGATAATGAGTCCGCCCACAATGTTCACGAAGATTATGATGATTCCCGCGATGGCGTCGCCACGGACGAACTTGCTCGCCCCATCCATGGCCCCGTAAAAGTCTGCTTCGAGTTCTACCCTTTCCCGCCGCTTTCTCGCGCCGGTGTCGTCGATGAGGCCCGCGTTCAGGTCCGCGTCGATGCTCATCTGCTTACCGGGCATGGCGTCCAGGGTGAACCTTGCGGCTACTTCCGCGACGCGGCCCGCACCTTTGGTGATTACCACGAAGTTTATGATCATGAGGATGAGGAATACGACCGCCCCCACCACGTAGTTCCCACCCACGATGAAGGTGCCGAAGCCCTTGATGATCTGACCGGCGGCCTGAGACCCCTCGTCGCCATGGACGAGGATCAGCCTCGTGGAAGCGATATTGAGAGACAGGCGGAAGAGGGTCACGATAAGAAGCACGGAGGGGAACACGGAGAAATCAAGGGGCTTGCCGATATACATGGAGATGAAGAGTATAAGGAGCGAAAGGGAAATGCTGAGGGAGAGAAACACGTCGATAAAGAAACTGTTGAGCGGCACGATCATGATGAGTATGACGAAGACCACGGCTACCGCAACAAATATGTCGCTTCTCTTTTTCAGGACGTCGAGCAGTTTGTCCATCAGAGCGTGGCCCCCCGTTTCGCCTTGTAAACCTGGGCGAGTAATTCCGCCACGATCATGTAGAATTGCTCGGGAACGAGGTCACCCACCTTCACCGAGTAGAAGAGCCCCCGGGCAAGGGGTTTGTTCTCCATTATGGGGACCTTATGCTTACGGGCCATCTCCTTGATCTTTTCCGCCACGAACCCCGCGCCTTTTGCCACGATCGTGGGCGCAGGCATCACTCCTGCCTGGTACTTCAAGGCCACCGCGAAGGTTGTCGGGTTCGTGACGATCACATCCGCGGTCTTCACGTCATCCATCATCCTGCTGCGGGACATCTGCCTCTGGAGACTCCGTATCCTCGATTTGACCTGCGGGTTTCCGTCCCGCTCCTTGCCTTCCTCCTTAACCTCCTGGAAGGTCATCATGAGGTCCTTCTTGTGCTGCCATTTCTGGTACATGAAATCAAGGCCCGCGATAAAGAGGGCATAGAAGCCGACCTTCAGGGTAAGGCTGAAGGCGGTATGGCCCAGGTATTCCACGATTGCCCGCGTGTCCTTCTCGGTGAGGGAAAGTATGTGAGGGAGTTCCTTCATGAGGAGGGAGTATGCGATGTAGACGAGAAGGACGATCTTGAGGAGGGACTTGATAAGCTCCACTACCGACCGCTTGGAAATGAGGTTCTTTATGCCTGTGAAGGGATTGATCTTCTCTATCTTGAAGGAGAGGGCTTCGAAGCTCCACATGAAGCGAGTCTGCACCACGGCGCTCGCAATCGAAATGGCGATGAGGAGCGCGAAAAAGGGCAGCACGATCATGATGAACCTGTATGCGCCGAAGGAGAGGATCGGGTATATGCTCGACATGTTGACGTCGATGTTCATATTTCTCACATAAGTGCTGTACACTTTGAACATTTCGTTGAACCCGTGGGACACGGAGAAATAAAGGAAGACGGCGGAGAAGAGGATAATGAGACAGGAGGGCAGGTCTTTTGACTGGGCTACCTGTCCCTTCTTGCGGGATTCCTCGAGCCTCTTTTCAGTGGGTTGTTCGGTCTTTTCCTGAAAATCATCCGCCATTGCCTACACCATAGACCTGATAATTCTTGGGATTTCCCCTTCCATGCTCTTGAAGATATCGGCAAGCAGAGGAGTGATCAGGCTCAACGCGAAGGAAAGCATGGCTATGGTCACCATGATCTTCAAGGGCATACCTTCCACAAACACGTTGACCTGGGGCACCAGTCTCGAGAGGATGCCGAGGGAGAGTTCCACGAGGAAGAGGGTGACGATAAGGGGGGCCCCGATCCTCAAACCCAGGGAAAATATCTTTCCCGTCATCTGTATGAGATACTCCATGAGGGGTCCTTTGAAGGTGGCTCCCCCGAGAGGCAGTTCCTTGAAACTCAGGAACAACCCCCTCAATACGATATGGTGCGCATCCACGGAAAAGAAGATCATGAGGGCGAGTATGTTGAGTATCTGGCTCAACTCTGAAACCTGTGTATTCGTGTAAGGGTCCATGAAGCGCGCGAACCCCATTCCTGACTGGATGGCCACGACTTCTCCCGCCACCTGGACGGTCATGAAGAGGACCCGTACAAAGAAGCCGATGGTTATCCCTATGAATATCTCCTTCATGACGAGGAGGGCGAGAAAATACGGGTCGCTTCCGAGGGCCGCATTACCTGGGGCCACGAGGTCAAACATGAACAAGGAGATGAGAAGGGACAGGCAGGCCTTGTAGGCGACGGATATGGAACCCGCCGAAAACATGGGAAGCAGCCAGAGAACGGATGCGACCCTGAAGAAGATGAGTATGAGTTTCTGTCCTGAAAGGCCGATATCGTTCAGCATCTATTTCACATAGTTGGGTATGTTCACGAAAATCGCGGCCGTGTAGCTTACCATCACATTCATCATCCATGGAGAGAGGACAAGGAGGCAGAGAATGATCACGAGGATCTTCGGGACAAAGATCAAGGTCTGCTCGTGTATCTGGGTGGCGGCCTGGAAGATGCTTACGAGAAGGCCCACGGCCATGGATGCCAAAAGGACCGGACCCGACAATAGCAGTGTTGTCTTCAGGAAATCCCGGATGATTTGAAGTATCAGGTCCTGACTCACTTTGTTCCTCCTAATAAAAGCCTTTTATCAAGGAACCCACCAGCAGGTTCCAGCCGTCCACAAGAACGAAGAGCATGAGCTTGAAGGGCAGCGAGATGAATATGGGGGGCAACATCATCATACCCGCGGACAGGAGCACACTCGCCACGACCATATCGATGACCAGGAAGGGTATGTAAAGGAGAAACCCTATTTGAAACGCCCTTTTAAGCTCCCCCAGGGCAAAGGCCGGCACAAGGACCCGTATCGGTATTTCGGTCCGGTCCACGGGTTTTTTGAGTCCCGCGATATTCATGAACAGGGCGAGGTCGCTGTCCTTAGTGAATTTGAGCATAAAACCGCCCATTTCCTTCGAAGATTTGCTCATGAACTCCTCGTAGCCTATCTGGTTGTTCATATAGGGGGCCAGGGCCTGAGAATTCACCCTTTCGTACGTGGGGGCCATGATGAAGAATGTGAGAAACAGGGCAAGCCCCACGAGTACCTGGTTCGGGGGGACCTGGGCTACGCCTATGGCCTGCCTGAGGAAGGACAGGACGATGATGATCCGCGTAAAGGAACTCATGAGCAAGAGGATCGCCGGGGCAAAGGCAAGTATGGTAAGCATTATGGCCACGCTTATCAGGTTCTTGCCGCCCTGGCTTCCCGACAGGGCGCTCACGAAATCGAAGCTCTGGACCTTGTCCTTCTGAACAGTGGGACCGGCTTTTGCATGACCCGGGACAGGGATGAAGAACATGGAAATGGCGATAATGGCGATAATGGCAAGTTTCACGGTTCTTTATCCTCTTTTGTCCACTGGGCGAGAAGGGACAGGTCTTTTTCTCCCACGCCGATAACCAGTATGCGGTCCTTGACTTCCACCACGGAGACGAACTTTTTGTAGCCCAGGTGGATCATATCGACTTTCCTCAGACTGTAAGGGGTCTCCTTCTGCTTCAGGTTGAACTTGAACTTCGTTCCATACCGATAGAATATGAGCAGGGCCGCCACGATGGCGGTGAGGACCAGGATCACCCTGATTATCTGAGCGTACATGTTTTCCATCATCCAAGTTCCCGGACCCGCTCCTTGGGTGTGACGATTTCAACTATCCTCACTCCCAGCCTTTCATTTACCACCACGATTTCCCCTTTTCCGAGAAGCTTGCCGTTTACCAGAATGTCAACCGATTCACCTGCGATCTTATCAAGTTCGATAATCGATCCCTTGGACAGGGAGAGAAGCTGACCTATCGGCATCTTGGTCCTGCCTATCTCTACCGATATCTCAACCGATATATCGAGGAGATTGTCCATATTCAACTCCCCTTTCCTTGGACCTCCCGACTGGCCGTCAACGAGAAACTCTTCCATCCCGCCTCCTGTTAATGTAGTATTTCTTCAATCTTCACCGCCTTGTTGCCTTTGTGGATGCCCATCCTGCCCTTGAACTGCGGCCTGTCGTATACCTGGATGTCAATGAGGTCGTTCACATGCCGATCGACGATGATCACATTGGTCTCCGTCACTTTGAGAAATTCCTCCAAAGAGAGTTTCTTTTTCCCCAACACCGCCCTTATTTCGAGGGGTACTTCGGAAATCCGGTCCCTCAGTTTGCGATTCCACTTGTCTTTCATCTCCATATCCTCCCGGGAAGGGGTGGACACGAGGTAGCTCTTTATGGTTTCGAGAATGCCGTAAGGCATGCACACCTTCATCCAACTCCGTATGTCACCCATCTCGATGGCGAATTCCCAGAGGCTTACCACCTCGTCGCCCGTCACCATGGTAATGTAGTTGGGGTTTATCTCGGACCTCGAATACTTGCATCGCACCTCGTATACGGGGGACCACGCCTTTTCCATCTCCACGGAGACAAGTTCTATCAGCTTCTTTATCACGCTGAATTCTATCCTCGTAAACTCCCTGCCTTCCACTCTGGGTGTGGATATGCTCGCGCTGCCGAAGACGGTCTCCAGTACGGAGAAGATCAGCTTTGCATCGAAGATGACGATGAAAAAGCCCTTCAGGTTTTCCGTTACCACGATGTTCATGTTCGTGGGCAGGGGCACGTTCTTGATGAACTGGGCATATTCGACGTACTGGACGGGTGTCGTGTTTACGTCCACCTCTTTTTCGATAAAGAGTGACAAGGAGGACCTGAAGGACTTGGAAAACCGGTCGCAGATGAAATCAAGGGCGGGAAGGCGCTCCTTCTTTCCCTTCGTGAACTTCAGGAAGTCGAAGCTCTTCGCCTCAACGGGCGGCGCAACCTCCACTTCGGGGAGGGGGACTTCGATATCCCCGTCCGAAAGGCCCGCTAATAATGCATCAATTTCGTCTTGCGATAGTACCTGTTCCATCTTCCGCCCTTTACTGTATGATGATATCGGTTATGTATACGGCGCTGAGATCGTCACTCTCCCTGAACAACGTCTTCAAGCTCCGCTGTAACTCTTCCTTGACCAGGTTTCTTTGGTTTACATCGAGGAAGACCTCCGCCGGTTTCGCCCCGAGGACGAGGAGTATCCGGTCCCTTATGGCGGGCATCATCTTCTTCGTTTCCTCTTCGAGCTTCACATTCTTGACCTCGATGCCGATGGAAATCTTGGCGAACTTGGAAGGGTTGCCGGAAAGGTTGAAAATAAAGGGCTCCAACGTCATGATGGGGCCCGGCGCACGCTTCTTTTCCTTGTGAGCACCCTCGGGCGCGGAAGACTTGCCGGTCAGCATCGTCATGATCCTGGGTCCGTAAAAGTAATAGGCCGCTCCCGCCCCCAGACCGAGGACAAGAAATATTATGAGCAGAAAAAGTAAGGGCTTTCCCTTCCTTTTCTTTACCTCCTGCTCCTCCCCCTCCTGGCCTATTTCTTCCTGGATATCGTCCTGCATAGATAGCTCCTTCTCTTTTTGTTGAGTGCAGCAATATGTGTGCCAATAAAGGAAGGGGCTGGAATTACGAGAAATTATGATGTTTGAGGCGCTTGAAGCGTGGGGTGAGTGAACTCAAAGTCAGGGGAACGTTGACACAACCGGCCTTTATGTCAGGTAATTGACATCTCTCTTTGCAGGCTGGAAGGCTGTGCGCGGGAACGCGGGTCTTTACGTCCATCCGGGACGCCGGGGGCTTAAGCCTTTATACGGCCGGGCGGGAACGAAGCTCCGTTCCCGCCCGGCAACCGGTTATTACCGCTTGATCTGCATCAGTTCCTGCAACATCTCATCGGTTGTGGTTATTACCTTGGAGCTTGCCTGGTATCCCCTCTGGGCCACGATCATCTTTACGAATTCCGTGGCAAGGTCCACATTGGACTGCTCGAGGGAGTTGGAGTTGATGCTTCCAAGTCCGCCCGACCCCGGGGTATTCGTATACGGGACGCCCGATGAGACGGTCGCGGAATAGAGGTTTCCGCCCTCCCTCGTGAGCCCCTGGGGGTTGCTGAAGCTTGCGAGGGTTACCTGATAGAGGTTGATGATCTGACCGTTCGAGTAGTGACCTGATATTACCCCTTCCGTGCTCACGCTCACGCTTGTCAGGGTGCCCGGCGCGTAGCCGTCCTGGGTCTGGAAATTCGTGGTCGAAGCTATGGGGTACTGGGTGGTGGTGCCTCCGCCCGAGCCCGAACCGAAGACGAGGTCGATCTTCTGGGCGGGGCTGGCGCCCTGTGAAAAATCAAAGGTGACGGAGACGGGCTCCCCGCCGGAGATGAGCACGCCTGAATCGTTGAACGTAAGGGTTCCGCTTGCGACTTCCGTGTCGACTCCCGTCGCGGAATCAGTGGCGTTGAGCTGAGCGTGCCATTCCCACACGCTTGTCTGGGGGGTCGTAGTCTCATAGGATTTCCTGAAGTAGACGTTGGCCACGTGGGCCTGGCCCAGGGAGTCGTAGACGGTGACGGAAGAAGAGTAATTGGACGTGTTGCTCGGTGTTACCGTAGATGACTTCGTGGTGGGGCTGAAGCCGTCGAGGGCGAAGGAGGAAGACGAACTGAGGGACATGCCGCTCGTGACGATGTCAAGGCCTGAGCCTGCCCAGTTGGTCGTAGCCCCTGCGGTGGCGGCGATATTGGCGGTGTACGTGGGCACCCCGTCTACGGACATGGTCATGCTGTAACCGAAAAGTCCGGAGCCTGCCTTATCTGTAGTGGTCCATCCGATGCTCCCCCCGGTCACACCCGCGTCGTTTACCACGATATCGGTCCCTGCGACGTTGGCTGTCAGCTTGAGCTGGTTGCCGCTCGCAGTGGCCGTGACGCCGGCCGATGACGCATTGATCGCTGCCACGAGGTCTGTAAGACTCTGAACACCTGCCCCCGAATTATAGGATGACAGATTGATGGAGGTGCCGTTGATCGCGACCAACCCTGTCATGCCCGTGGAGGGGACGGTCACCTCGTTCGAGCCCGTGCCGGTCGCGGTAATCGCGGTGGTCGCGGCGGTATAGGCGCCGGTAAAAGGATATTTGCCGGTGCTTGCGGATATTTGAGAGATAAAGCCCGCCGTGGGCTGGGTTATAGTCCCTTTCCATGCCGCATTCGATTGCAGGTTAAGGGCCATGCCTATCTGGCCCGTTGCCTTCGGCTGACTCGGCTGGGTAGAGATGTTGATGTTCTGGTCAACGCCCGACGGCGCATTCGTGGTCCTGTCGATGGTCTTGCCCTGGAGTATGTCGCCCGCCGAGTTGGTGAGGTTCCCATCCGAGTCGAAACTGAAGTTTCCCGCCCTCGTGTAGTACATGGTGTTCGTAGTGGGGGCTTTCACCATGAAGAAGCCTGTGCCGCCTATGGCGAGGTCGGTGGCTGAGCTTGTGCTCTCAAAGGAGCCCTGGGAAAAGGATGTCTCAATCGCGGCGAGGGTTGCGCCCCTGCCTACCTGGCTCGTTCCGGAGGTGCTCTCTATCGATTGATAGAGCATGTCCTGGAATGCGGTCCTCTGTGACTTATACCCTACCGTGTTTACGTTGGCAATGTTGTTACCGATTACGTTGATGGACTCGCTGTTGGTGAGCAAGCCGCTGATACCTGAATACAATGAACTTAACATATGCGCCTCCTATATCTTTAATGACATTTACTCTGTAATCACGGTTACCGCACTCGCGTTCAGCGCCGTACCGTCGCCGAAAACCAGCATGTTGCCCGTATCGCTCATACTTACCCCGGTGATCTTCTTAAGGAGCGTCGTCACGGCGCTCACCGCGCTGCCGTCTTTTGTCGCCTTCGCAGAGATGGTGTACGAACTTTCGCTGCTGTTCGTGTACACGAGGGACTCACCCTTGTACATGGTCTTTGTAGTCGTCTCTCCGGTGCTGTTGTCTTTCATGGTAAGCACCACCTTATCGTAATCGGTTTGAGGCGATATAACCACCTGGTCACCGGGCGAGAGGGTGGAGCTGGTTACATTGACCCGTTTTCCGATGGACGATATCCACTGGGACGAAGCGTTCTTGGAAACCATGCCGTCCAGGGAGGACGACATGTTGGTCAACTGTTCCAACTGGGAGAACTGGGCAAGTTGGCTCACGAACTGGTCCGGTTTCTGAGGATCAAGGGGGTCCTGGTACTTGAGTTGGGCAACGAGAAGTTTCAGGAAATCCTCCTTGCCGAGCGAGGTCGTTGATAGACTCGTGCTGCTCTTTGTCGTGCTTGCGGCGGCTGCGGTTGTACCTGCGACTGACATGGTGCCTCCTCCTCTTATGCGAGGGTATCGAGTATGCCCTCGAATTCCTCTTTCTTCCCTTCTTTGGTGCCCTGTCGGTGCCCTTCTTTCTGTTCTCTTCTCCGGGAATTTTCTTCTCCGTAGGCATCGACGTTTATGGCCGCATATATGTTCTTGCTCTCAAGCTCTTTCGTCATGGTATCCTTTTGCGCCTGAAGGGCATTCATGAGGCTGTCGCTTCCGCCCTTCACCTCCACTGCGACCCTGTTATTGCCCTGGTCCTTGAAGCTCACAAGAAGGGAATCTTTGTCGTCGATCTTCAGCCTGAGCACCATATCCTGGGATTGGCCTCTGTTGGCGTAGTTTTCGACCATTTCCTCGATCTTATGCACCATGGCCGCGGCATTGGAATTCGTATGCACGCTCCCGGTCCCTTGCTTTGCCTCGGTGGCAGCTGTCCTCATGGAATCCGTGCCGGCGTAAAGTTCCGGGTTTACCTTCTTTGTGGAATTATCCATAGGTGTGTCGGTTCCCGGCAATCTGTCTTCCTTGCGGTCTTCATGGGTGTCCAAACCCTTTTGTCCGGCGGACGCTATGGGAGCAAGGGGATCCGCCGAGGGTACTGCGCCCGCACCACTTTCATTAGAAGAAGGAATCCACTGGTCGGCCCCGGTCTTCTGAGGCGCCGTCACAAAGCCGGCTGCCTTGGCATGGGCGGTTTGGCCCAGGCTCGCGGCCGCGGGGTTGCCCGTTGTCGTCTGGTCCGCCATCGCACTTTGAAGGTTTCCTTCCCTCGTGGCTGCAAATGAGACGTTCCCTGCGTTCGGTGCCTTATCGGACGGGCTATTCGAAGTTGCCTTGAGTATTTCCACATTATCACCCACGATGGTCGCAGCTTTTCCTGTAGCTCCATCGGTTGCATTCAAAAGCACGTAGTCTTTGGAGGCGCTCTGCTGTCCGGCGGAGCCGTTTTGCTCCGAGCCGGTGGGAGAGTTGCCGGTTCCTGAGTTCTGAGCAAGACCCTTTCCGGTGGCCCGGGAGCCCGCGGCTTCAAGGACTGCCACCGCCGAGACAAGGTTCTCCGTGGAGGTGGTTTTCGAACCGGTTTTCCCGAATCCCTGGTCAACGGTCGCCGTCTGCGGTTTCACGGAGAGAAGGTTAGGGAGAACGGCGCTTAAGAGCATGGTGTTTCTCACTACATCGTCCGTGGCCGGGGTGGTTTCGCTTGCATGCATCGACTCGTCGGACGATGGAGTAACCTTCTTCTCTTTTGCCGCGCCTTCGATTCCATGTGAAGGAGGCGGGGACGGTCTCTCGCCCGTATCGGTCCTCAGAGCGGCAAGGACGGTCGCGACAGTTGTGTCATTGGTATTCTTTGTGCCCGTATCGGTCCTCAGAGCGGCAAGGACCGTCGCGAGATCGGCGTCGGTCACATCTTTTGCGCCCGCGGTCTCTTTGAGAGCGGCAAGGACCGTCGCGACGTTGGTGTGTGTCGTATCATCCGTTGTACCCGCATCAGTCCTCAGAGCGGCAAGGACGGTCGCGACAGTCGTGTCGTTGGTATCCTTTGTGCCCGTATCGGTCCTGAGAGCGGCAAGGACCGTCGCGAGATCGGCTTCGGTCGCATCTTTTGCGCCCGTGGTGTCTTTCAGAGCGGCAAGGACGGTCCTGAGATCGGCTTCCGTCAGGTTCTTTGCGCCCGCGGTCTCTTTCAGAGCGGCAAGAACGGTCCTGAGATCGGCGTCGGTCACATCTTTTGCGCCCGTAGTGGCTTTCAAAGTCGCAAGGACGGTCGCGACAGTCGTGTCGTTGGTATCCTTTGTGCCCGTATCGGTCCTGAGAGCGGCAAGGACGGTCGCGAGATCGGCTTCCGTCAGGTTCTTTGCGCCCGCGGTCTCTTTCAGAGCGGCAAGAACGGTCCTGAGATCGGCGTCGGTCACATCTTTTGCGCCCGTAGTGGCTTTCAAAGTCGCAAGGACGGTCGCGACAGTCGTGTCGTTGGTATCCTTTGTGCCCGTATCGGTCCTGAGAGCGGCAAGGACGGTCGCGAGATCGGCTTCCGTCAGGTTCTTTGCGCCCGTGGTGTCTTTCAGAGCGGCAAGGACCGTCGCGAGATCGGCGTCGGTCACATCTTTTGCGCCCGTAGCGGCTTTCAAGGTTGCAAGGACGGTCGCGACGTCGGTGCTTGTCGGACTCTTTGTGCATGCGTCGGTCGCGGCTTTGCCGTCTATATGGTTGTCTCCATCGGAGGCCTTGCCGGACGCGCCTGCAACCCATGTCTCCAGCGGACTTTCAGTCTTGCCCGCTCTCTGGCCGGACAGGAGCCCGCGGAGGTCCTTGTTCCCTTCCAGGACCTTTACGACGTCCTTCACATTACCCGTCTTGAGGGCGTCGGCGATGGCGCCGAGAATATCTTCTATGGCGCCGTTTGAATAGGACCCGAATGCCTGACCTGAGTCCGCGTTGCCGTTTCCCTGCGCCTGGGTGGTAAGGAGGACGGGAAGGAAAGCAAGGGCGTCGATAATGTCGAGCGACATGGACAAGGCATCCGACGACGACGTGCCGGTCCCCTGCTTCTGGCTTTTGCCGGTTGTCCCTTTGGCGTCCGATGTCCCCTTGCCTCCGTCGATGGTGCTCTTGAGAAGCTTGAAGAAAGAGTCCGAAGAGCCTCCCTTTTCCTGACCCGTTATCAACGTCGGGGGCTGTGGATTCGAAGGTTTCGAAAGCAATATGTTTGCGAGTGTGGTTTCCATTACCCATATTCCTTAACAAGAAGCGTGCCACACAAAAAATGTAGTAATATCAAATACTAATGGACGTGTGGGGTAGGAAGGGGACGGGAAATATATTCCTTACTGGGAAATAATTTCCTCCTGTCCGGGTCTCTGCCCGTTTCGGGTCCGGCGGTGGACCCGGGCGACGCCGGGCAGGGCAGTGCGGAAATTGCAGCCATACCATGTGATGTGAAGGGGTGAAGCGGGAAAGGGGCTTGACTAGAGCTTTTTACCGAGGGAGCGGAGGGCCATGTCGTCCATATTCTTCTGGTCTTTCCGGTTGAGCAATTTCTTTTCGCGCTCCATGGCTTTTGCCTTCAGGGTATCGAGCATCTTGATGTCTCTGGCGAGTTCAACCATCTCCGCCCTCAGTTCGACGAGCCTTGTTGCGATATTTTCCTTCTCGTTGTTGAGGTCGGTTTTCTTGGCGTCGAGAGAGAAGAGAAAATCCCTCAGGACAGAGAAATCGCTCCCCCCCATGGCCGAGGATCCCATGGTCTCGTAACCATCCCTCAAGGCTGATTCAACGGAAGCAATGGCCTGGCGGACCCTTTCCAGGGCCGCAAGGGTGCGCTCCAGGTCCGCTTTCTTGTCGTCCATTACCTTGTTCTTTATCTCGATGATCCGGTCAAGACGAAATTTGGGCATGGTTCAGTCACCGGCCTTTTATTGTTTTTTTGAATAAAAGAGGATTTTCATACTGTTAAGGGTATCCTCCAGGGTGGACCTCTCGTCTATGCCCTGTTTGAGGAATATCTTCACCTTGTCCACCATGGCGACTGCGTCGTCGATCTTCTTGTTGCTTCCCGGATTGTAGGCGCCTATATTGATGAGGTCTTCCGCTCTTTCGTACTCCGAGAGTATTTCAACCATCCTGCCCGCGCACTCCACCTGTTCCTTCGGGGCGATATCCTTCATGATCCTGCTTATGCTCCTGAGCACGTCGATGGGGGGATACTGGTTCATGTCCGACAGTTTCCGCGAAAGCACCACGTGACCGTCAAGGATGGACCGTGCTGCATCGACTATGGGGTCGTCGAGGTCATCCCCTTCCACGAGGACCGTATAGATGGCCGTCATGGTCCCATCCCCTTCCCCGTTGCCGGCCCTTTCGAGAAGCTGGGCGAGAAGAGAGAAGACGCTCGGCGTGTACCCTTTGGAGGTGGGAGGTTCGCCGATGGCCAGGCCGACCTCTCTCTGGGCCATGCCGAACCGCGTGAGGGAATCCATAAGGAGGAGGACATCGTTTTCCTGGTCCCTGAAATATTCCGCCATGGCAACAGTGAGAAAAGCGGCCCTCACCCGGATAAGAGGCGGCTGGTCGGAGGTGGCGACAATGACGACGGAATGCTCGATGCCTTCGCCAAGGTCCCGCTCGATGAATTCCCTCACCTCCCTGCCTCGTTCGCCTATCAGCCCGATCACGTTGATATTCGCCTCCGTGTGGCGGGCGATCATGCCGAGGAGCACGCTCTTGCCCACGCCCGAGCCGGCGAAAATCCCCATTCTCTGTCCTTTCCCGCAGGTGAGGAGGCCGTTCATGCTCCGTATACCGAGGTCGAGGGGTTCGGTGATACGTTTCTTCATCATGGGGTTCACGGTTTCACGGTATATGGGGACCATGGCGTCGGCCTGGATGGGTCCCTTGCCGTCCATGGGGTTCCCGAGGCCGTCGATAACCCTTCCCAGGAGGCCGTTACCTACCCGGGTGTTTACGGTGCGTTTCCTGGACAGTATCTTCGATCCTATGCCCACCCCCCGCAAGTCGCCAAGAGGCATGAGAAGGGTCTTCCCGTTCTTGAAGCCCACCACTTCCGCATCGATGGGATTGGCGCCGTCCACCGGGTATATGAGGGCCGAATCCCCCACGGAAGAGATGGGACCTTTCCCTTCGATGACGAGCCCCACAATCTGGTTCACCTTGCCGTAGACTCTGTAGGGGTAAAAATCGGAGAGCTTTTCCCTTAAAACAGCGGTCTTTTCCTGCTCGTTTCCGTTCACTCAAGGATCCTTTTCTTGAGTTCTTCCAACTGGGTCGATATCCTGCCGTCTATGTCCCCGAAGTTTGTTTCGATCACAAAACCAGGTTCCTGGACGGAATCGTCGGGTACGATTTTCAGAAAGGCGTTCTGCCTCGCCGTGACATACTGCACGTCATCCGGTCTTACCCGTATGGTGACGTCGGCGCTCCCTTCGCAGATATCGAGGGCCTTTTTCACCATTTCCGAGACAATCTCTCTCTTTTCATCGCACGACTGGAGGACAATAGCCTCCGCAAAGACGAAGGCCAGTTCGATGCACATCGTTTCCGATCGTTCCCTCAAATCGTCTTTTGCCTGTTCCAGTTCCGAGATGTAGCGATTCAGCCTTTTAACCAGGGGATCGACCCTCTTCATCCCCATTTCACGGCCTGCCTTTTCTCCCTCCGCAAAGGCCTCCTCGAATATCTTCCTTGTGGCGGCCTCCACGTCGATAGGCTCATCGACGATCTCCCCGGACTCCTCCTGTTGTTCCTCTTCAGCGTCGAACTCGCCGGTGGAGGTGTCAAAGATGCCGACGAACTCCCCTGTCTCCGCCGCACATTCCGGCTCGTCGCCGAAAGGACAGAGGGTAAAGGGCTCGACAGACTCAGACAAACTTTTCGCCTCCCCTGGAGAGGATGAGCTTGCCTTCGCCCTCGAGCTTCTTTGCCACCATAGCAATCTTTATCTGGGCTTTTTCCACATCCGAAAGTCTGACAGGTCCCATGGCTTCGAGATCTTCCTTCAACATGGCGGAGGCCCTCTCGGACATATTCGAGAATATCTTGTCTTTCATGGTATCGGACGCACCCTTGAGGGCTATGGAAATATCTTCCGAGGAGACTTCCTTCAGGAGTACCTGAACTCCCCTGTCGTCAAGCTGGGAGAGATCCTCGAAGGTAAACATGAGATTACGGATCTTTTCGGCAAGTTCCGGGTCGAGTTCTTCGACCTTTCCGAGGAGGTCCATTTCGAGGGTCCGGTCCATCTGGTTGAAGATGCCCGCAACCACTTCCACGCCCCCCAGCTGTCTCCCTTCCACCGTGCCCGTGGCCTCCAGTTCTTCCTTCAGAACGGTCTCTATCTCCTCGAGGACCTTGGTGTCAACCTTGGCGAGGTTTGCCATTCTCATCACCACTTCACTTTGCACCCTGTCGGGCAGGGCAACGATGGCCTCGCCCGCCTTTTTCGTGCCGAGGGTGGAAAGGACCAGGGCTATTGTCTGAGGGTGTTCCCCTCTCAGGACATTGGCGAGTACCTTGGGGTCGCATCTCCTCAGGAACTCGCCGGGCATCCCCCTCTTGGTCTCCATGGTTTCGAGGAACAGTTCGGCCTTTTCTTCGCCGAAGCTCTTCTTTATGAGCATCTTGAATCTCGACTCGCCGCCGATGATCGTCTTGTTTCTCTTCTGCAACTTTTTTGAAAACTCTTCGTGTACCTTGTTTACCATGGTCTCGGGAATGAAGGCGAGCTGGGACATTTCCTTCCCGAGGGCTTCGATTTCGTCCTCGGTGAGGTCTTTGATAATCTCCTTCGATATCTCCTCATCCATGGTAAGGAGGAGTACCGCCGCTTTTCTCACTCCCGGCAGATCGTCGCTATCCATCACGCTCCTTCCTTCACCCACTCTTTTATGATGGAGCCCACAAGGGCCTTATCCTTCATAGCCTCCGTGAGCGCGCTCTGCGGTTTTTCCTCCAGAGCCGGTGCTCCTACCGGGGGATTCAACGGGGTCTTGCCTGCTGTTTTCTGGTTTTTTGTATAGACATCCTTTATCTGGTGAAGGGCAACCGTATCGGTGCCGCGTTTCTTGAGTATGTTCAGTATGGGCCTCAAGATGAACAGGTAGATGGACAACAGGATCGCCACATAGAAGACATACTTGCCCGCGTTAAAGATGAGGTCGTTCCGCTGTTCCTTGTCCATGACCGCTTTTTCCTCGGAGAAGGTGTCCGTCTCAAAGGGGATGTTCAGAACCTCTATCTTATCGCCCCTTTCTTCACTGTAGCCCACGGCCCTTGCCACGAGATTCTTCACGTCCGCCAGTTCCTTCTGGGACCGGGGCAGATACTTGATCTCCTCCCCCTTTGCCCCTTTGACCTTTTCATACTTGCCGTCCACCACTATGGCGAGAGATATCTTCTTGATGTCACCGAAGGGCTCCACGATCTTCCTCACCGATTTGCTCACCTCATAGGAGATCTGGCTTTCCTCTCTTTCCGAGTCATTCAGCTTCTGAGGGGGCTCCTGTTTCTGAGGGGCGCCCGGAGGCGCTCCGCCTGCGGCGACCTGGGGACTGTTCGAAGCCACTCCCGGCACTCCGCCCGCGCCTTTCTGGTTCTGGCTGGTCGATTTTTCCCTGCTTTTCCGTTCGTTCGTTATTGCCGACTTTCCAGGCAGGTACTCCTCCTCGACCTTTTCCACCTTTCTCAGGTTGAGTTCCACGTTGGCCCGTACGATCGATTTGCTCGCGGGGATGAACTTATCGAGCATGGACTGTATCGATTCTTCCACCCTTTTCTCCACGTTCTTCTGGAGCTCGTACTGCTGTCCCGAAAGGACGACCGGTGAATTGGCGTCGCCACTCTTGTAGAGGATCGCGCCGGAGGAGTCTATTATGGAGACATTTTCCGGCTTCAGGTTTTCGATGCTCCCCGATACGAGCTGAACTATGCCGGATATCTGATCCTTAGCCAATGTTCTGCCCGGTTTCAGCTTGAGAAATACGGAAGCGGTGACGTCCCTTTCCTTATCGGTAAAGAGGGTTTTCTCGGGAATAGCCAGGTGGACCCTCGATCCCTTGACCTCCGGCATCTGATTTATGGTCCTCGACAGTTCCCCTTGTATGGCCCTTTTGTAGTTGACGTTCTGCATGAACTCGGTCATGCCGTAGTTCGTCTTGTCAAAGAGCTCGAAACCTACTCCGGCGCTGCCGGGCAGCGAATTCTGGGAGGCGAGCATAAGCCTTACATCGTAAACCTTCTCTTTGGGGACGGAGATCGTATTCCCTCCCAGCCCCAGCTTGTAAGGGATCTTCTGTTCCTTCAGTTTCGTGACGATCATGGAAGCGTCTTCAGTGGAAAGTCCCGTGAAGAGGGTATTATAATTCTCTTTTTGCAGGAATGAGAGTCCTATTATGGACCCGCCTACTATCGCAACGAAGGCGAGGAGGTAGGTGTACAGTTTTGCCTTCGGAACACCCTGTATGAAGCCCTTCGCTTTTGCGAGATATTCTTCCATCGCTTACACCTGCATCCGCATTATCTCTTCGTAGGCGCTGATGATCTTATTCCGGACCTGCATCATCAATTGAAAGGAGACGTCCGCTTTTTCAATGGCGATCATCGTGTTATGAACGTCCTGGGTCTCCATCTTCGCGAGCTGTTCCGTCTGGGCGTTGGCCTCTTTTTCGAGTTCCCCCACCTTCTGGATGGAGTCTTTGAGGATCTGGCTGAAGGAGCCCGGGGCTTTCTTTTCGGGCCGGGCGACTTTGCTCTCGACAAGTGGTCCAAGGTTTAGATTTTCAATCTTCATACGGCCTCCTACCTGCCTATTTCCAGGGCCTTCAGGAACATGTCCTTCGTCGTGTTTACCACGTTGACATTCGCCTCATACGCCCTCGTGGCAACCATCATGTCGGCCATTTCCTGCATGAGGTTGACGTTGGGATACTCGACATACCCTTCGCCGTTTGCGTCGGGGTGGGAAGGATCGAAGGTTTTCTGGAAAGGGGTGTCGCTTGTCCTTATCTCTCCCACCTTTACCCCTTCGATCTTTTCCGAAAACACGCGGTCGAACCTTTGGTTCTCCGAAAGATCGACAGGAACGAAAGTGACCTCTTTCTTCCGGTACGGTCCTCCGTCGTCGGACTTCGTGCTGTGGATGTTGGCGAGGTTTGTGGCGATCGTCTCCATCCTTATCCTCTGTGCGTTCAGTGCCGACGCGCCTACCTTGAGAATGCTGAGAATTCCCATGATTATCCTCTCCCTTCTCTTATTATGTACTTCATAAGGGCAAACTTCTTTGAAATGACGCGGGCAAGGGAGTTGAAGTACAGGCTGTTTTCCGTAATCTTCATTATCTGGTCCTCCATGTTGACCGTGTTCCCATCCGAACTGTTGAGACCGTTGTACTCCGTCTTCTCCGTCACCTTTATGTCCTCGGTGCCCTTCGTCATTCTCTCCCGGAGCGCCGCGTTGAAGTCCACGTCCTTCTCTTTGTAATTGGGAGTTTCCACATTCGCCACATTACTCGCAAGGACCTTGTGGTAGAATGACCGGATGTTAAGTGCTTTTTCGACGAGATCTGTTACTTCCATCAGTACTCCTTCATGGGGACCTCTATCCCCATGTCCTTGTATTCCGTTATCTTGTTCCTGAGTGTCCTGACCGTAATGCCGAGGATGGAGGCGGCCCTTGTCCTGTTTCCCTTTACCGATTTCAACGCGTCCAAAATCAGTTTCGTTTCCATTTCCTTGACCGACCCGCCGGTCCGTGTGGTCTCTTTCGACGTGTCCGTGTCCTTAAGATGCATCACCTTGATCACGGAATAGTTGGAAAGGATGCATGCCCTCGCGATGGTATTGTCGAGTTGTCTCACATTCCCCTTCCAGGTCTGCTCCATCAGGTATTCCATTGCCTCATGATCGATCCTCGTGTCCATGCCTTTGGAATACTTCTTCAATAAATGTGCCACAAGCTCCGGGATGTCATCCCGTCTCTCCCTGAGGGGCGGTACAAGGATGGGAAACACGTTGAGCCTGTAAAAAAGGTCCTCCCGAAACTTGCCGTCCTCGACCAGGGCGCCCACATTTTTGTTTGTCGTCGCAATGACCCTTACATCCACCTTCTTCGGATACTTGCCGCCTACGATCTCGATTTCCCTTTCCTGCAATACCCGGAGGAGTTTGGCCTGGAGCCTGAAATCCATCTCCGTTACTTCATCGAGGAGGATGGTGCCCTTGTCGGCAAGCTCGAATTTGCCCGGTTTCTTCATGTTTGCCCCGGTAAAGGCGCCTTTTTCATACCCGAAAAGCTCGCTTTCAAGCAGGTTTTCCGGGAGGGCCGCGCAGTTTACCGCCACAAAGGGCTGTCCCTGGCGGTCGCTGTTCTCGTGGACATACCGGGAGACCAGCTCTTTCCCCACTCCGCTTTCGCCGAGAACGAGGACGGTGGTGTCCGATTTTGCGACCCTTTCCGCCTTCATGAGGACCGCTTTCATCTCCCTCGACGCATAGATGATCCTTCCCGCGTTTACTGCCAGGGCGCGCTTCACCACGCTGTAAAGGGTTTCCGTGTTAAAAGGCTTCTGAATGTAATCGAAGGCCCCTTCCTTTATCACCCTTACCGCGTCCTGGATCGTCCCGTAGCCGGTAATGAGGATGACCGGCAGGAGAGGGGACATCTCCCTCACATGGGAGAGAAGGTCCATGCCGTTAAGGCGCGGCATCTTCACGTCGGTAATCATGAGATCGAGGGGGTTTTTCTTGACCGCATCAACCGCCTCCATGCCGTCTTCGGCAACGGAGACCGCATAGCCTGCCTTGGTGAGCGATTCCTTCAGCGCCAGTCTCATGTGGTAATCATCGTCAACGACAAGTACATTGGTTCTCATATCTTTTCCTTTGGTATGCAGATAATAAAGGATGATCCCGAACCTTCGACGGATTCGACCTCGATATAGCCCTGGTGGGCCTGTATGATGTTATAGGCTATGAAGAGCCCGAGGCCGACGCCCTTGTCCTTGGTGGTAAAGAAGGGATTGAATATGTTCTTCCTCACCTCTTCGGACATGCCGCACCCGCTGTCCTTGATCACGATGAGCGCATATTTTCCCTCCTCCCTCACTGTCAGGGATATGGCTCCGCCTCTTTCGATGGCTTCCATGGCGTTGCTGATAAAATTCATGAGAACGAGTTTCACGAGGTCGGGGTCAAAGTGGCAGAGCGCCTCGGAAGAGCTGTCGAATTTGACCTCTATGTCACGGCTCTTTGCGGAAATGCTCATGAAATCAAGTATTTCCTCGATGACCTTCGAGAGTCTCTCCTCTTTCAGGACGAGGGTCTTGGGCCTTGTGTAGGAGAGGATGTTGTTGATGATTCTGTCGATGGTCTTGACCCCGAAAAGTACGTGGTCCACATATTTCCTGTCCCTGACCCTCAGCTTTTCACCCTGCAGCAAGGACAGAAAAAGTTCCATGCTGCCCAGGGGGTTCTTTATCTCGTGGGAGATCCTTGCGGCCATCTCTCCCATGGCTCGGAGTCTCTCGTCCCTTTCGAGCCGCTCTTTCATCTTCTCGATCTCGGTTACGTCTTCGAAGACGATGACTTCTTTCCCCTCGAACCCGTTTGAGAGCTTCTCCTTGCTCCACCGGAAATGGCCCTTGCCGGTTCTGAGTTCTCCTGTGCTGCTGTCGCCCTTGTTGAGATTGCCGATGAGACCGTCCGAGCCCCATTGCTCCGCCTTTGTGTTGGAGAACATTATCGCTTTTTCATCAACCACGACCACGCCGACAGGGAGGGAATCGAGGATATGGTAGAGGTACTCCTGAGACCGCGAAAGCTCCTCGTTCTTCTCCTTGATTTCTTTCTTCAACTGTCCGATCTGGTTCTCCAGGACGTTATAGTAGTTGATTATGGAGTCGGACGCCTTGGAGAATTCGTGAAACGCGTTTTCGAGCAATTCTGTCTGTGAAGAGGCCATGCCCCACAGGATGCAAGATGTGTACCAGTTTTGGGGAAAGCATCTTTGGAAGACGGAGAAACTGGGGGGACCTTGCTGTGAGAGATAATCGTCCTCATTTTGCCTGTCGGGCGGGAGTGAGACTGTCATACTTTTGACATGGCCTCCGACTGATCCGTGTCAGCGGGCGGAGTCCGGAGCGACGTGCCCTGTCTTCTTCCGGTCCGCCCCTTGTAAAGGGTCTCTCCCGGGCCGCCTTTTGAGGGGAGGGAGTTTGGTCTTTGCTTTATTTAGAAATCGTAATATGGTAAGATTCCCGTAGGTTCCGATAACCTCTTCCCTGCGGTGACGAACAGGTTGGGTTGCCTGCGGTGGAATGACACGGGGCGGCATATCAAGGCCCCCCCAAGGTCCCGGTTGCGAGATAAGAGAGGAGACAGGGAACGATGAAGAAGAAAGAGCCGACGGAGACGGGTGCGGAGCGTCGAAGCAAGATGATATACGAAGACCTGCACAACGTGGAGCCTTCCGAGGACAAACTTTACAAAGCCCTTGCCAACAACTTACAGGTGGGCGTTTATATCATCCAGAACGGAAAACTGCAGTTCACCAACATCCACATTCAGGAATATACGGGCTACACGGAAGCGGAAATGTTCAAGATGGACCCCCTCAGTATCGTCCATCCCGCCGACAGGACAGGGGCGGCCAAGAACGCCGTCAATATGCTCAAGGGGAAACGGGTGTCCCCTTACGGATACCGGCTGATGACGAAACAGGGGAAAACCAGGTGGATCATGGAAACGGTAACGCCCATCACCCTGAGAGGGGAAAGGGCCGTACTCGGCAACTCCATCGATATCACGGAGCAGAAAGAGGCAAAAGAGAGTCTTCAGGAGCTGAATGCCCTGAAATCGTCCATTCTGGACGCCATCCCTCAAGCTGTGGTGGGTCTGCAGAACAGGCGGATCAATTTTGCCAATGCCGCAGTGGAAGAGGTTTTCGGGTGGCGGCCTGAGGACCTGATAGGCAAGAGCGTCACCCGGTTCTACAGGAACGAAAAAGAGGCGGAGGAGATCGGCCGCCATTTCTACAGCACCCTCGAGCACCAGCGCACCTTCGTCTCTGAATTCCATTGCAGGCACAAGGACGGGCGGGATATCCTCTGCCGTATGAGGTCTTCCCGGATCGGGGAAAGACTGAAAGACCGGGGCATCGTCATTACCTACGAAGACATCACCGAACAAAGGCGGGCAGAGGAAGAACTTGCGAATTCGCGTGAACAGCTTCGCAACCTTTCCATACACCTTCAATCGGTCCGGGAGAAGGAAAGCACCCGGATCGCCCGGGAGATACACGACGAACTCGGCCAGTCCCTTTCCGCCCTCCAGATGGACCTTGCCTGGCTCGGTCCCCGCTTGCCGACGGAAGACGCGGCCCTGGCGGGGAAAGTGCAGCGCATGAGACACCTCGTGGATGCCACCATAGACAGCGTCCACCGGATTTCCACGGAGCTTCGGCCCATCCTCCTCGACGATCTCGGCCTCATAGCGGCCATGGAATGGCAGGTCCAGGAGTTTCAGGGCAGGACCGGCGTTCAATGCGTTGCCCGGCTGGACTGCGAGGACAACTCGGTGGAAAAGGACCTGGCCACGACCCTTTTCCGGGTTTTTCAGGAGGCCCTTACCAATGTGGCCCGCCATGCGGAGGCAACAAGAATAGAGGTGCGTCTCGCCCGGAAAGGCGACGAACTCTATCTCCAGGTCTCCGATAATGGAAAGGGCATCACCGCGAAACAGATCGGCGACCCCAACTCCTTTGGGATCGTGGGTATCCGCGAACGGGTCAACATGTGGGGCGGCAGTGTGAGTATAACCGGCAAGCCGGGGAAAGGAACTATCCTCAAGGTCCGCATCCCCATGGAAAGAGGAACGCGCTGACATGATACGAATCCTTGTTGCCGATGATCATGCCGTGGTCCGGGAAGGCATAAAGCAGATCCTTGCGGACCAGGAGGGCATGGTGGTGGAGGACGAAGCGGAAAACGGACAGGAAGCCCTGCGCAAGGTCACGGAAAAGACTTATGACCTGGTCCTCCTCGACATCTCCATGCCCGGCAGGAGCGGACTGGAAATCCTCGAAGAGATGAAGGCCATGCAGCCGAAACTGCCTGTCCTTATCCTCAGCATGCACCCGGAGGAGCAATACGCCGTGCGGACGCTTCGGGCAGGTGCTTCGGGGTACCTCACCAAGGCCAGCGCGCCCAGGGAATTGATCTCGGCGATCCAGAAGGTTTCAAGGGGCGGGAAATACGTCACTGTCTCCCTCGCCGAAAAGCTGGCCCTCGAACTGGACGCCAACGCGGAAAAGCCGCGCCATCAAAGGCTGTCGGACCGGGAATACCAGGTCATGCTCATGCTTGCCTCCGGCCAGTCGGTTAGTGAAGTGGCGGAAGAGCTCTGCCTCAGCGCAAAAACCATCAGCACCTACCGGACCCGTATTCTGGAAAAGATGGACATGAAGAAGAATGCGGAGCTGACCCTCTATGCGGTGAAGAACAACCTCATTCTTTAAAAGGTTCCTTTTTCCTGGTCCCCTCGTTTAAACCCGTTGTTATTCCGTCCTGATTCCTGCTTCACGCCTTCCGCGGATGCCCTTTGTGAGGGTCGTTCCCACGGGCGCGCCCGTCACTTATCCTCCCTTGTCAGTCATATACCGTCAAAGAAGCCCTTCCTTTCGCCGACACAAAAAAGAGCGCCTCCCCGATACCGCCTCTACCTTAAGCATGTTAAGAGAATACTGACCAAGGTCGGCATGAACGGCCTTGGACCAAGTGCGGAAGGAACGCACCATACAGGCGGGAGGGGCGGCAGGCGTCATGGCGGGCATATCCGGGCAATACGGAAAAAGGATGGGGACCGACGTCCGTATACCCATGGAAAGAGGAAAAAGCTGACATGATACGAATCCTTGTTGCCGATGATCATGCCGTGGTCCGGGAGGGTATCAAGCAGATTCTCACCGGCCAGGAGGACATGATAGTGGAGGACGAGGCGGCAACCGGCCAGGAAGTGCTGTGCAAGATGGCGGAAAAGACTTACGACCTGGTTCTCCTCGACATCTCCATGCCCGGCAGGAGCGGAATGGAGATCCTCGAAGAGATCAAGGTCATGCGGCCGAAACTGCCTGTCCTCATCCTCAGCATGCACCCGGAAGAACAGTACGCGGTGCGGATGCTGCGCGCCGGGGCCGCGGGGTACCTCACCAAGGGCAGCGCGCCCCAGGAACTGATTTCGGCCATCCAGAAGGTCTCGGCCGGAGGGAAATACGTGACGGGCTCTCTCGCGGAGAAACTCGCCTTCGAGTTGGACGCCCGGGCGGAAAAGCCGCGCCATCAAAGGCTGTCGGACCGGGAATACCAGGTCATGCTCATGCTTGCCTCCGGCCAGTCGGTAAGTGAAGTGGCGGAGGAACTCTGCCTCAGCGCAAAAACCATCAGCACCTACCGGATTCGTATTCTGCAAAAGATGGACATGAAGAAGAATGCGGAGCTGACCCTCTATGCGGTGAAGAACAATCTCATCCTCTGAGCGGTTTCTTTTAGAATCCCCCTATGGATACCCACTATTTTCCCCGGCTTTTCCGGATTTGTCATGGGCAAAAACCCGTTTCCCCCCCGGTCTGCCCATAGCCATTCTTTCCTTGTCAGTCATATACCGTCAAGGAGGCCGTTCTGTTTGCCGACACAAAAAACAGCGCCCCCCTGATACCGCCCGTGTTTTAGCCGTGGTATCAATATAAACAGTGAAGGTTGACATGAATAACAAAGACAATGCGGAGCGGATTGACGGCGAACACACGGTGCGGGGGGACAGCGGCGAGATCCTGAGCCGGGCGTGCGCGGAGAATCGCAGCTACCTGATGGAGCACGAGAGCAAACAGATTCTTGAAAATGCCGGGGTCAGGACTACGGGCTGTATGGTGGCCCTGTCCGAAGACAAGGCGGTCGGGATGAGCAGGAGTCTCGATTATCCGGTGGTCCTGAAGATAGTCTCTCCTGATGTAGTCCATAAGACCGATTCCGGCGGCGTGAAGCTCGACCTTAAGAGTGAGGCCGATGTAAGGGCAGCGTACCGGGATATCCTGTCCCGGTTCAGCAAGGAACACGTTACGGGCGTATCAGTGCAGAAGATGGCCCCCCAGGGGATAGAGGCCATTGTGGGAGTCACGCGGGACGCAAGTTTCGGGTCCGTGCTCATGTTCGGTCTCGGCGGCATATTCGCAGAAGTTTTGAAAGACGTCACCTTCAGGGTCCTGCCCATCACAGAGGACTCGGCGGCCGAGATGATCGAGGAGATAAAGGGGTACTCCCTTCTCACGGGATACCGGGGTCAATCCGTCGATATCCCCGCTTTGAAGGAATTGCTCCTTAAAGTATCCAACCTTGCCATGACACACCCCGAGATCAGGGAACTCGACCTCAATCCCGTGCTGCTCTATCCTTCGGGCTATGTGGCGGTGGACGCCCGAATATTCGTGGACCATATCCCGCCGGAACCCGTAGTGGAACCTGCGGCGGCAAAAGAGAGCCTTTACGACCTGTTCTACCCCCGAAGCATTGCGATCCTGGGCGCCACCGACTCCCCGGGCAAGCTTGGGTATAATGTCATGTGGAACCTCCTTTCCCACAAGTTCGCCGGAAAACTTTATCCCGTGAACCCCCGGAAAGAGACGCTCCTGGGGCTCAAGGCCTATGCGTCGATCCTCGATGTGGAAGAACCCGTTGATGTGGCCATCATTATTGTTCCCGCGGCGGCGGCCCCGAAAGCCATAGAGGATTGTTGCCGGAAGGGCGTCGGATATCTCGTGGTGGAGACGGCGGGATTCGCGGAAACCGGAGAAGCGGGACGTCGGATACAGTCCTACATAAAGGACCTCATTGTGGAGAACGGGTGCCGCCTTCTCGGCCCCAACTGCTCGGGGGTGATCAACACCCACCACAACATGGTTCAATCCATCGGGATCATCGACCAGTTGCGTAAGGGCAACGTGGGGCTTATCGCCCAGGCGGGCGTTTACGCGGCGGGCATTCTTACGGGACTGAGAAATGTCCTTGATTTCGGGATCATCGCCACCATCGGCAACAAGATGGACGTAAGTGAGGCGGATATACTTGAATTCATGGGCGAAGACGAGTCCATAGACGTGATCGCCCTTTACATGGAAGATGTGACAAGCGGTCACCGCTTCGTGGACGTGGCGGGACGGGTCTCCGGAAAGAAGCCCGTGATTGTCCTCAAGGCAGGGCGGACGGAGATGGGAAAGAAGGCCGTTTCCTCACACACCGCGTCCATGGCGGGAAACGACGAGATCAACAGCGCGGCCTTCCGGCAAAGCGGCGTGATTCGCGCTCGGGACAACGAACACCTCTTTTCATTAATGCGCGCCTTTTCCAAGCAACCCCTGCCGAAAGGTCCCGGGGTCCTGGTGGTCACCTATACGGGGTCCCTTGGCGTGGCCACGACGGACATGCTCTACACGAGCCACATGAGACTGGCCGAACTCGAAGCTCACCTGAAAGAAAGACTGGCCAAAGTCCTGGACGATTATCTTAACATTCAGAACCCGGTGGACTGCTCCTTCAGCATGAGTCCCGAACAGGTGAAGGAGATCATCGAGATCGGCGTGCAGAGCGAAGACGTACACGGTCTGGTGGTGATAGTCCAGGGAGAGATGCTCGGCTCCTATGTGGACACCCTGACAGGCATCGACTACAAGGGGAAGCCTGTCTTCTGCTGCGTTGCCTGCAAGGAATTCGTAATGGACCACGTAATCCGGATGGAACAAAAGGGCGTTCCCGTCTATTCCACCCCGGAAATGGCGGCGGAAGTCCTGGGAGAGATGTACCGGTACAGCCGCCGGTGTATGAAGGTCCGGATCAAGGCCCTTGACGGTTTTCTGGCCGACAATTCGCCCACCGTTGATAACCGGCGGATTCGGCTCAGACTACTTACTCAAAACGACATGGCCTTATGGACGGAATTCGTGAAAAGCTGTTCCGACCGGTCTCTGTGGCTCCGTTTTCTTTCTCCCTTCAGTCCCACGCCGGAGAGAGCGGAACGGTTCTGCAACATCAGTCCGGAAGAAGAACTGGCGGTGGTTGCGGAGATAAGCGAGGGAGACAAGAAGAAACTTATCGGCATAGCCCGGCTCATCAGATGCCGGAGCCTTGACGAAGCCGAATATGCCGTGATCGTCACCGATTCATGGCAACAGAAGAAGTTGGGCCGCATGCTGTCGGAAACGTGCGTGAAGCTGGCCAAACACCTGGATATGCGGGTTGTGAACGCGGAAACAGTGGACGAGAACCTGCCTATGACGAGGGTCCTCAGCCAGTGCCGCTTCAAGATGGCAAACAAGGAAAGGAACATGATCCTTATGTCCCTGACCCTTAAGTAGGCCGGATGCAGTCGTAACATAGCCAACTTGGATCGGTCGCCTTGGATAAGCGACCAATCCTCTGCCAGTTGAGGGAGTGTCCTCGTGCGGTGGAGACTCCCTCAACACCCTAACCCAAAAAAGCAAAAAAGTGAAGTGGAATATAGACCTGATTGTTCGTTGCAGCTTGCTGCAAGGTAAAACGGGTAGGTGTCTGCAACAGAGGGTCTTTCCCCTGACAGCCCGTAGCTTGCCGCAGGGAGGTTCATTACGGGGCTACTCCATTATGGTACGGCCCCGCTTTGCGATTCAATCTATCTTCGCGCCCGGAAGTCCGGGCCGTCGCGCCCTCCCTTACCTGCGTGCTGCCTGCCGGCGGGGAAGCCCCGTGGTGTGGAATAGTAAAGGGCCGGAATTGCTTCCGGCCCTTTACTACGTCCCTAATGATACAAATAAGCGATGGTGGAGGCCCCGGCGAGTTGTAAGACGGCCGGGCCCTCCTTTTTGGCACTAACCTAATTTTTTCCTTCCATCAACCAGATCGTCAACGACGGTCGGCTCCGCGAGGGTCGAAGTGTCGCCGAAATCCTCGAACTTGGCGGCTGCAACCTGTCTCAGGACACGACGCATGATCTTGCCCGATCTCGTCTTGGGAAGCCCGTCGGCCCACTGAATCTGATCCGGTGAGGCGATGGGTCCGATCTCCTTACGCACGAGGGCGACGAGGTCCGCTTTGAGCTTATCCGTCTTTTCCGCGCCCGTGTTCAATGTGACGAATGCAAAGATTCCCTGGCCCTTGATGTCGTGCGGGAATCCCACGACAGCCGATTCGGCTACCATGGGGTGGAGTGTCAGTGCGCTTTCGATCTCGGCGGTTCCGAGCCTGTGGCCGGAAACATTGATAACGTCGTCAACCCTGCCGGTGATCTTGTAGTCGCCGTCCGCGTCCCGCTCCGCGCCGTCACCTGAGAAGTAGTAGCCCGGGAACTGGACGAAATAGTTTTTCTTGAACAGGTCGGGATTGCCGAATACTCCCCTCATCATGCCGGGCCAGGCTCCCTTTATGCAAAGTGCTCCCTTGCCCACGCCCGTGATCTCTTTACCGTCCTCGTCCATGATGGCCGGCTTTACGCCGAAGAAAGGCACCATGCACTTGGCGGGTTTGATGTCAATTGCGCCGGGCAAAGGCAGGATCATGTGTCCGCCTGTTTCCGTCTGCCACCAGGTGTCGGAGATCGTGCACCTGCTGCCGCCTACCTTGTCATAGAACCACCACCAGGCTTCGGGGTTCAGCGGCTCGCCGACGGAGCCCAGAACGCGGAGCGATGAAAGGTCGTGCATTTCCACCCACTGGTTTCCCTCTTTGGCCACCGCGCGGATTGCGGTCGGAGCGGTATAGAAGTTATTGACATTGTATTTCTCCACGACCTGCCAGAAGCGGTCGAAGCCGGGATAGCTGGGAACGCCTTCGAAGATGATGCTGCTGTGGCCGTTGGTGAGAGGCCCGTAGACGCAATAGCTGTGACCGGTTACCCAGCCGATGTCGGCCGTACACCAGTATGTGTCTTCTTCCCGCACGTCGAAGGCAAGCTGCTGTGTCATGGAAGCATAGAGCAGGTAGCCGCCGGTCGTATGGAGAACGCCCTTGGGTGTTCCCGTGGAACCCGAGGTGTAGAGGATGAACAGCGGGTCTTCGGCATCCATTTCCTCAGGCTTGCAGTACTTCGCCGCTTTTGCCATCAGGTCTTCGTACCAGATGTCCTGGCCTTCCTTCATGTCGACTTTCGTGCCGGTTCGTTTTACGACGATCATGTTCTTTATCGTAGGACACTGGGCGGCCGCGTTGTCTGCGTTCACTTTCTGCGGCACTGCCTTGGCGCCCCTGTATGTGCCGTCACAGGTGATGAGCAGGGTGGACTTGCAGTCGTTGATCCTGTCTCTCAATGCTTCCGCGGAGAAACCGCCGAATACGATGGCGTGGATTGCGCCGATCCTGGTACAGGCGAGCATGGTGATGACCAGTTCGGGGATCATGGGGAGATAGATGGTGACCACATCGCCTTTCTTGATGCCCATATCCTTGAGGACGTTGGCGAACTTGTTCACTTCGCGGTACACATCCCAGTAGGTGTAAACCTTCCAGTCGTTGGGGTCGTTGCCTTCGAAGATGATGGCAGCCTTGTTTTTCTTTGTCTCCAGGTGCCTGTCGAGGCAGTTGTAACTTACATTGAGCTTTCCGCCTTCAAACCATTTCACGTGAAGGTCGTCGCCGAAAGAGCAGTCAGAGACTTTGTTCTTGTCGAAAGGTTTGAACCAGGTCAATCTCTTTAAGGCCTGCTCCGCCCAGAAGGCGTCAGGGTTTTCGATGGACTCTTTGTAGAGTTTGTCGTACTCCGCTCTGCTTTTGATGTACGATTTTTCCCTCACCCTGTCAGGAACGGGAAATACTTTGTCGTAGAAATCAGTTTCGTTAGCCATTGTTTCCTCCTTGTCCTTGAGTGTTTTACCAGGCATACAGACCGACAGGACCGATATGTCTGATTTATGTATCTTTTTTCCGGGAAAAGAAGTGATTTTGCTTTCTGCGGCAACGATAAGCGCTATTTTCTTCTTTTCATGGATGATATAGAAGGATAGAATATATAAATCGGTTTGGGTATCGGCATGGGGATGATTTCACTGTGGGCCATACACTTACAAACCGTCGGCGACCGGCCGACCGGCCGTGCGCGCGGGCACCCTGAGGGAAAAAGGATCGGTCAAGGATCACTTTGTGGTTGTGAGAACCATGCCTTATGGCGTATAATAATCGAGAAATGTCAAGGAGAAGGGGAGGAAGGTCCGGCGCAGTGAACGAATCTCGGCCACAGCCGTCTTTACAGTCCCCCGGTGGCGCTCCCGCACCGCAGCCTGCCCCTGCGAGCTCCAGTCGCGGCGCGCGTCCCCCGGCCCATCTGTCCGACGAACTTAAGGATATCTTCGAGAAGGCGGCTGAGAGGGCGAAGAACGATCTGGCCCATACAGGGAAGATCCGGCCCACCGCGTTCTTTGTCTATACGGACGGTACCATGAAGGTGGTGTCCCTGTCCTACAAGGACGACCTGCACCGGGAAATACTCATTAGGAGAATCCGTGAGAAGGCATCGGCGGAAAACGTTTCCGAAGTCCTCGTGCTCACGGAAGCCGAGCAGGGACGGCACACCATGACCGTTCTGTCGGCCGCAACCGCCGCCACCCGGATAGACTACACTTATAGTAAGGAAGCAAAGACCGTCACCTCATGGAAGATCATCTGGCTCGACAGGCCTGTAAGAAACGTCTTCCTCAACGGTATTTTCGACAAGGACAAGAGCATCAAAGGCTTTACAGGCTGAATCACCGTTTCTGAGACAAAACCCGCAAACCACATTAACGAGGGATCCATTGAGCAGATAGGGTCCGCCGCGGAGTGCAGCCCGGGTCCGGCGTTGCCGGACGGGCGGCCTCCGGTACTTTCTGTGTTTTATTGACATGGCAGGCGGATATTTCTATACTCCCCTTCATGAGAGGAAATCCTATTGCCGCGGAAAAAGGGGGAAGTAATGTCAAAAGCAGGAATTATGAGGGCTATGTATCTGTGTTGCGCCCTGGTTGCGGCCTTTGTGTCCGCCGGGGAGGCGGGAGCGCAAATGCCCTATGAGAAGGCAATCGTCACGGCCCGCAGCGGGATCTGGCAGGCCATAAACAGCGGCGGATGCGGGAGCGCCACCGTCGCCATAATGGTGGACGGGAACGCCGTGTATGCCGAGGGATTCGGCATGGCGAACAGGGAGAAGGGCATCCCTGTCGATGCAGCCACAATCTTCAATATCGGCTCCATCAGCAAGGTCTATGCGGCAACGGCAATCATGCTGCTCGTTGACGAAGGTAAGGTGTCCCTCGATAAACCGGTGACACACTATCTTCCGGAATTCACAATGGCCGACGACAGGTACAGGTTGATCACCGTAAGGATGACGTTGAACCACACATCGGGCATGCCGGGGACCGAGGGCGCGAATTCCTTCGGGTTCAGATACGATGACAATATAAAGCGGGAAACCATGGATACCCTGGCCCGCGCCCACCTCAAGCACGCCCCCGGCGCAATGGCGGTCTACTGTAATGACGGGTTTACGCTGGCGGAAATGATAGTGGAGCGGGTGAGCGGAAAGAAATACATCGATTTTCTCGACGAAAGAATATTCCGCCCCCTGGGCCTGAAAAATACGGGGGTAAGCGTTGGCGGGATCAAGGGCAAGCCTGTGGCGCTGTATTATGACTCGAAGACAGGAAAACGCCACCCCCCTGAAGTGCTCTCGATCCTGGGCGCGGGCGGGCTGTCGTCAACCGCCGGGGAGCTTTGCCTCTTCATGGACATCTTTTCGCCGGAAAACAAGCTCCTGACGAAGGCGTCTCTCGATGAGATGAAGAGAGCCCAGCCTTCGTCTTTCGTGGGGAAGTTCCGGAACCCCACTATTTCCTATGGGCTGGGCTGGGACCTTACGGGTCTCCCGCGGTATGACGCGGCGGGAGTTCAGGTGCTGGGCAAGAGCGGCGGCACCGGAAACTACTCGTCCATGGTCTTCACGGTTCCCGAAAAGAGGATATCCGTTGCGGTCATTGCGTCCGGAGCCCAAAGCGGTGCGCTGAAGATCGCATTGGACGTATTGGACGCGGTGCTGGTTGAGAAGAAGCTGGTTCCAAAGGAAGAGAAGGGCATCGCGATACCGCCGGAAGCAAAGAAATTGCCCCACGATTACGCCGCCTCGGGCGGTTATTACGGGAGCGACACCAGGTTAGGCCGGGTAGTGTTCGACCCGGACAAGAACAGTGTCACCCTGTACATCTTTAAGGAGCAGACGAAAACACCGGCAATCACCCTCGTATACAATGACGGCTATTACCACGATACAGAGGGCAACCGGTACTATTTTACCGACATGGGTGGCGAAGGTTATCTGGTGAACTGCCCGTCCATGGCCGTGATCGATACGATCACCATGCAAAAAGTCAAGGCCATGGAAAACCCTCAAAGCCTCAGGATCGATATGGACGGCAAAGTATGGCTCAGGCGCAATGTTTCGCCTTTCGAGTCGGTTATCGCGGTGGATTCGCATCTTTCAAAATCACTGTTGTACAAAGACCTGCCGGGATATGTGTTTTTCAACGGCATCAAAAGGATCACTTCTCCTCGATTCGGCGGTATGTCCTTTGACTCTATCCGTGACCAGACGGAGCTTACCCTCTTTGAACAGGATGGGGCCACCTGGGCATGGGTTTCGGACCTGCTCTACAGCCCCGCGGAGAAGGCCGCTCTATTGAAACCCGGGGAGAATTCCGTGAAAATAGGGACCCGGGGATACAATGAATGGCTGGCGGTAAAGGAAGACATGGTCCTAAACTTCACAAAGCCGGAAGAGGGAAGGATAATCGTAATCGCCCCCGACGACACCGCTACCTACGACAGCGCCCTCGATAAAGGCGGCACCTTCGCCGCCCGGGGCAGTTACATCGAAGCGGCGGGTTTTGCGGGCCATGTCTTTACCATAAAAGGCCGGCCTACATCGACAGGTGAAAGGAAGTAAGGGATTCGGACACCGGGGAAGCGGCGCTTGTCCTGCCCGTCTCCCCGGCTCCATTTGACCGCCGGGACGACGCCGCACCTGGAAGCGTTCGTCAAGCCGGTTCTTCGGATAGGGGCGCGGGATCTTGCAAAGGGGGCCGTCCTTTGCGTACATCGATAGGATCGTGTAAATAATCAGGAGCTTCAGACAAGGATTTTCCGGGGTCGGTCAGTATAATAGATATACTCCCGGGACGTCCACGGCCATCCCGATGGGGAATGATTATAGTGAAAGCGCGGCCCGTTGATGGGGATGCCGCCATGCATCACCTGTTGTTCGGATCTAAGGAGGAATAATATGGGAGTTGGTATTCAAGGTTCAGGATTGACGGAGCGCAAAAAGGTACTGGTTGCCTATTTTTCCCACAGCGGCAACACCCGTGAAATTGCCGAAGAGATTCATGAGAATGTGGGGGGCGGCATCTTTGAGATTAAGGCCGCAGAGTCCTATCCCCATGATTACGACGCAGTGGTAAAGAGGGCAAAACAGGAGTTGGACCCGGACTACAGGGCGGAATTGAAAGCGAAGATCGAGAACATCGAGTCCTACGACATGATCTTCATAGGATACCCCAACTGGTGCGGCACCATCCCCGCTCCGGTGGGAACCTTCCTGTGGGAAAACGATTTCTCGGGGAAAACCATCATACCCTTTTGCACGCACGAGGGAAGCGGTTTCGGGCGAAGCATTTCGGATATCTCCAAGCTTTGCCCGGAATCGGCATTGCTTGACGGCATTTCCATCCGGGGAAGAGATGTAAAAACCGCCCGGAAGGAGATATCCGAGTGGCTGCGAACGATTAAGATAGGGGACAAAAAGATCGATTGAGGAGGAGATACTATTATGTTGAACTTTGATTTTTACAATCCCACGCGGATCCTGTTCGGAAAGGACAGGCTTGACGGCATTGATAGGTATGTTCCTGCCGGTGCCGTTGTCTTGATAACCTATGGAGGCGGAAGCGCCGGAAAGAGCGGCCTTATAGACAGGGTCAAAGCGGTGCTCGGCAGCAGGAAGGTCCATGAATTCGGCGGAATAGAACCGAACCCCCGTTTTGAAACACTGATAAAAGCGGTGGATATCATAGGGAATGAGCATATCGATTTCCTGCTTGCCGTGGGTGGAGGGTCTGTCATTGACGGAACCAAATTTATAGCCCTTGCATCTTGTTACGAGGGCGATCCACGGGACCTGTTGAAGTATGCGCTGGCCCCTGTTCCTTTGGATGTAGCAAAAAGGGCAATGCCCTTCGGAACGGTGCTGACCTTGCCTGCCACCGGCTCTGAAATGAATTGCGGAGCCGTAATCAGCTACGGTCACGGAAAATACCCCGTCATGAGTGAGTTGACCTTCCCCAGGTTTTCCATATTGGATCCCACCATTACTTTTACCCTTCCCGGGATTCAGGTTGCCAACGGAGTGATTGACGCATTTGTGCACGTAGTTGAGCAGTACCTTACATATCCTGTCGATGCCAGGGTGCAGGACCGTTTCGCCGAGGGTCTTTTGCAGACATTGATCGAAATAGGTGAGACTACAGTTGGTGAGTCCGGGAATTACGATGCACGGGCAAACCTGGTGTGGAGCGCAACCCTTGCGTTGAATGGGGTAATCGGTGCGGGGGTTCCCCAGGATTGGACGGCTCACATGATCGGACACGAGCTTACCGCCTTATATGGCATCGACCACGGGCAGACCCTGGCCATCGTGCTGCCGTCATTACTGGAGGTGCGTCGCGAACAAAAACGGTCGAAACTTCTGCAGTATGCAGAACGGGTATGGCATATCGAAAGAGGCAGCGAAGACGAAAGGATAGACCTGGCAATTCGGAAAACCAGGGAATTCTTCGAAAGCCTCGGCGTAAAGACCCGGCTGTCTCAATATGGCCTCGGACCTGATAAAATACCGGTCGTTGTTGAACATCTGAAGGCCCACGGGATGACGGCGCTTTCGGAGACCCGGGACGTTACATTGGATATAAGTCGAAGGATTCTCGAAGGGGCATTGTGACATTCCTCCATTGATTCGCCCCTGTACGCCGTAGGACGGGGCATTTCGAACTGCCTGTGCCGGGGCGGGAAGCCTACAGATGCGACGCGTCGCGTATGCCTGCAACATGGGGCTGATACTTCTATTGACATACCGAGCGGTATGTAATAAGATTGGGGTGGATTACTGCCGCAAGAGGTCGGCCGCCGGCCCGGACCGTGGAGAACCAATATCGGTTTGAACCGGATTCAGAGGACATAAGGGAATACGCGCAGAGGAGAGAAACGGCATGGCAGGGACATTTCAGATAAGCTTGCTTAAAGACGCCTTCATCGGCAAAAGAGTATCATCGGAAAAGTTGGACCACTTCGGCTGGGAGAGACAATCGACAAGGATGGACGGCAAACCCGAAGGACCAGGCGAGCCATGGGTGCATTCAAACACTTTCCTCTCCCAGAAAGACACGAACAACGATCAACGTCCGGAATTCGAAGAGTACATTATACTTGCCCTACAACATTCAGGGTCAAAGATCATCGATATCTTTTGCGCCGCCTTCGCAAAGCCGGACGTACCTGAAATGGGCGTCTTCGAGCCGCATTATCTCTTCCGGCCCGACTATGATAAAGCGGTGGAACTGATTTCCCAAGTCCTGGCATAGGTGTTGAATCGTTGAAGAAGATCCCGACCGTCCTTACAGGACATCACCTTGCCCCTCCTCGCGGGAATGCCGTGTGACATAGATCACATATGCCGCCCCGGTCCCGGAATACAATTTGATAAGGGACACACGCTTTGCGCGGACGTTCCGCAGTTTTCCCACATTGGTCGCAACGTGTCTTATACTTTGATATGGGGCTTCATTGAGCGCAAAAGGGGGACAGGATAAAAGACAGACCGAACACGGATTTAACGCCTGCTGAAGAGATATCCGCTCTAAAACAAAGAATCCGGGAACTGGAAAGGGTGGAAACCGACCTCACCCTGGCGGAAAAAACGCTACGGGAGAGGGAAGCCTTTCTCAACTCGCTCCTCGACGCGATCCCCATCCCTGTGTTCTATAAGGACAGGGATGGACTGTACCGGGGAGCGAACAAGGCCTTTGAGGCATTCCTGGGTATAGCGAGGGAGGACCTGAACGGCAAGACCGTGCTCGACATCAACCCGCCGGACCTTGCCCATATCTATCAGACCAAGGACGCGGAGCTGTTCCGCAAGGGAGGAACGCAGCAGTATGACTCCCAAATGAAGAACGCCCACGGCCTCATACGCGATGTCATCTTCAACAAAGCGGTCTTTACCGACAGTGAGGGGACCATCACGGGGCTTATCGGGGCAATCCTTGACATCACGGAACGTAAGCAGGCAGAGCAGGCCCTTGTTGCGGAAAAGGACCTTTCCGAGTCGATAATAGACAGCATGCCGGGCGTGTTCTATTGCTATGACGACCAATTGCGATTCAAAAGATGGAACAGGAATTTCGAGCGGGTGAGCGGGTATTCCGCCGAAGAGTTGCTCCACGCGAGTCCCCTTGATTTCTTTGCCGGCCATGGCAGGGAAACTGTCGAAAGGAAGATAGGAGAAGTCTTTTCAAAGGGTGAGTCGAGCGCGGAGGCGGATTTTGTATCGAAGGACGGGCGTAAGACCCCTTATTTCTTTACGGGCCTGAAGGTCAGGATCGACAACGCCGACCACCTTGTGGGGGTCGGAATAGACATCTCGGAAATCAAACAGGCAAAGGAGGCCCTGCGGGCGAGCGAGGCAAAATATCACTCCATCTTCGAGAATTCCCTGGAAGGCATATACCGGACGACCAAAGAGGGGAGGTTTCTCATGGCGAACACGGCGTTCTGTGATCAACTCGGCTACAGTTCCTTCGAAGAGCTGGCCGCAACGGTTACAAATGTGGCGACCCAACTCTACGTGCGGCCCGAAGACCGGGAATACCTCCTCCAAATGCTTGAAGAAGAATCGGCCGTCAAGGGGTTCGAGACCAGGTTTTACAGAAAAGACAAACGCATCGTATGGGTTCGTATCAACATAACGGCTGTCCGGGATGAATCAGGGAATATCCTTTACTATGACGGTATAGATGAGGATACTACGCAGCGTAAGGAGGTCGAAAGAGAACAAGCGAGGAGCGCGGCGCAAGTACGCAAAGCCATGATGGACACTATTCATGCCCTGGTCTCCATGAGTGAATTCAGGGACCCCTATACGACGGGTCACCAGAACAGGGTCGCCGATATCGCCGCGGCCATAGCGGAGGAACTCGGCCTTCCGGAGGAGCAGATCAGCGGGATCAGGATCGCGGGGCTTATCCATGATGTAGGCAAAATATGCATACCCACGGAGATACTGAGCAAACCGGGACAATTATCGCAAATAGAAATGGACCTCATACGCTCCCACGTGGCGGCGGGCTATGAGATAATCAAGGATATCGAGTTTCCATGGCCCATACGCAAGGCGGTGCTCCAGCACCACGAGAGGCTTGACGGCTCCGGGTATCCTTCAGGCATATCGGGTGATGACATCGTGATGGAAGCGAGCATCATTGCCGTTGCGGACGTTGTTGAGGCCATGGCTTCCCACCGTCCCTACAGGGCGGCCCAGGGGCTGGAGGCGGCTCTTGAAGAGATAGAGAAGAACAAGGGCATCCTCTATGACGAGAAGGTGGCGGAAGCGTGTCTCAGACTGTACCGGGACAAAGATAACATTTGAAGAGGTGCAAGAGGGTGTCTTCCTAGCGCTCCGTCGGTCCTTCGGTGATCTGGACGAGGTCGCCGGGGCGGAGCCATTTTGCGAAGGCGGCTTTGACGTCTTCGGGGGTAAGCTTGAGGTAACGACGGGCGGCCTGTATGGGCTCGTCGAGGGGAAGGTTATGGATGGAGCGGTAGAGCAGGCCGTCTGCAATGAGGTCTACGTTCGATTCCGCGAGAAGGATCTCCCGGAGGAGGAGCGCCTTGGCCTGCTGGAGTCGGTCCGCGGGCACAGGAGCGGTCTGCATTTCCTTCAGATTGCGCTCAACGATGGCGCGGGCCCTCGGCACGTTTTGCGGGTCGCAGCCGAAGTTGACTACATAGAGGGAGCGGGTGAGGCCTACTTCGAAGGAAGAGGTGACATAATAGACGAGCCCCGTCTCCTCGCGCAGGTCCCGGTAGAGGCGGCTTGCGAAGAATGAGCCTCCCAGAATGTGGTTGCCCAGGTCCAGTGCGTAGTAATCGGGATCGGAGCGGAACAGGCCCAGGGTTTGAACGAGGGTTACCCGGGTTTGGACGCGGTTTCTGTTCCGGACTGCGGTAGTAGACGGCTTGTTCGCGGGAACCGGCGCCAGGAGGGTGTCGGGTCTTGGTCCGGTCGCCTGCCATGGGCCGAAGCGTTCTTCGATCACCGACAGGGCCCGCTCCGGCGTCACCCGGCCCACCGCCACGATGGTGGTGAGATCGGGACGGAAAACCTTCCGGTAGTAGTCCTTTACATCCTTAAGAGTCAGGGATGAGACGGATGCGGGGGTTGCCTGCCGGAGAGTCGGATCGTTTTCCGGGAAGAGGGCGGCCTTGAGGGCCCTTTCCGCCAGGTAGTCGGGGCTACGGAGGCGGCCTGCAATGGTGGAGGCAACCTGCTGCCGCGTCACGGTGAAGGCATCTTCAGGCAAGGCAGGGTTAAGTTCGTTGTCCGCGAGAAGTTCTACGCCCCTTTCGAAATACTGTGACAGGACCTGGAGGGAGAAATCCGTGCCCGCCGACTCGTTCGCCCCGATCTCGTCCAGGGCCTTTTGGAAGGCGAGACGGTCAAGGGTTGTTGTGCCGTAAGAAAGAAGGCGGCTCAATACCTGATCCACCCCGTCCTTGCCCTCGGGTGCCTGCAAATCCGGTTTGTTCCTGATATGACCGTACACGCTTACCGTATCGCTCACGGACTCCGGCTCGACAATGAGGGTGATCCCGTTCGCCAGCACGGTGACAAAGGGATTGACCCTGGAAGGGGGCCTGGGGACCCTCTTGAGGGTTTTTTCCGCCCAGTGGGGAAGCTTGACAGGTTTAACCCGTGGGGACGGGAAAGGCTTTACATTGCCGGAGGAGGCTGAGGTGACGGCCTTGCGGGAGCCCTCGGGGGTCAGGATGGTGGTGATGGCTTCATTCATCTTCAGGTGCCTCGCGGCCACCCGGTCCACGTCGGCGACGGATACCTTCCTCACTGCCACGAGTCCGTCCTCGGGGGATTGCCTTCCCTCTACCGCGAGCGCTTTGGACCAAGCGGCGGCGAGGCCGGAAACCGAGTTTTTTTGAAGCTCCCCGTTCATGAGCCTCGCCCGCTTGGCGGCTTCCACCAGATCCGCGGGAAAACCCTTCTCTCCGTCCCGGGCCAGGATCCGGCGCACCCGATCCACCAATATGGACGAATCCGCCCCTTTCGGAAACGCGGCTATCGCGTAACCCAGGCCCGCGTCGGGCAGGGTATTCAGGCGGAAACCCGTGAAAAGGGCATTGCCTTCAGGCACAAGAGTGAAAAGGCTGCCGCGCTGGTTGTTCAGTACATCGGCAAGGACCTGGCTCACGGGGTAATCAGGGCTCCGGTACCCGGGCATGCGAAAGGAGATCATGATGAGCCCATAAGCCTGGTCGGTCTTGAGGCGGAGCGTCTCGGGCCGGACGGGTTGGAAGCGGATCTCCGGGCGGTCCGGGATCTTTTTGGCGGGGATGGGGCCGAAAAACTTCTTGACCCCGGCCAGCGCCTTCTTAGGCTCCACATTCCCCACGATCACGAGGATCGCGTTGTTGGGCGCGTACCAGGCGTCGTAAAATTTCCTGAGCATGGTCCCCGTTGTCCTGTCGAAGGATGCGATGCTGCCGAGGGGCGTGTGGGCATAGGGCGTCCCTTTGAAGAGTCCGGCCAGTGCCCTGGTGTAGGAGATATAGTCAGGGCTCGAGAGGTCGTCCGCGATCTCCTGTTCGATGGCGCCCCTTTCCAGGGACCACAGCCTTCCTGTATCGAGAACGCCCCTCATCCTGATCGCCTCGATCTGCAGGGCTACTTCCAGGTCCTGGGTGGGAAGGGTGAGGAAATACTGGGTCACCGTCTGCTGGGTATTGGCATCGAAGGTGCCGCCCATGGCGGCGATGACATCGGTAAGCTGGGTTGCGGTGAGCCCCGGGCTTCCCCTGAACATCATGTGCTCCTGGGCGTGGGCCATGCCCGGAAACCCCTCCGGCGCTTCGTTCGACCCGACCAGATAATTGACCGCCGTGGTGACTACGGGGGCCAGATTATTTCGGACGATAACGGCCCTGAGGCCGTTTTCGAGGGTGGCCTTCAGCGTTTCATCTTCCGGAACCCGGTCCATTCGCTGCACCCTCCTTTTGTCGGTGATTTGCCGGTTCCTGACCCGCTAATAGAAAGATAGGTTCCCCGTCCGCCGTTTTCAACGCTTTCACAACTATTCCTATATGTGCAGAGGTGGGACGTGCTATCGGAAGCCGGATCAGTCGAGTCCGAGCCGTTTCATCTTCTCTATGAGGGTAGTCCTGTTCATGCTCAGGATTTGGGCGGCCTTGCTCTTGACCCCTTTCGTCTCGTTCAGGGCCTGGAGAATGAGGGTCTTTTCGAAGTCGGAGACAAGCGTTTCGTATCCCTTCTCTATGGCGAGTTGCTGGGGGGTCTCCTGCTTCGCATCGTAGAATTTCTCAGGGAGGTCGTCGATGTCTATGCAGCCCGTCTTTTTCAGTACCACAAGTCTTTCGACGAGGTTCTGGAGTTCCCGGACGTTTCCCGGATAGTCGTAGTCGATGAGAATGCTCATGGCGTCCTCGGTGAATCCCTCTATCTGGGCGTTGTTCAACTGATTCGACCTTTCCAGGAAGTAGCTGAAAAGGAGCGGAATATCCTGTCTCCTTTCGCGGAGCGGCGGGATATGGATGGGGACCACGTTGAGCCTGTAATAGAGGTCTTCCCTGAATTTGCTCTCCGCCACGAGGTCTTCGAGTTTCCTGTTCGTGGCGGCGATGATTCTCAGGTCCACCTTGATCGTCTTTGAGCCGCCGATCCTCTCGAAGGTCTTTTCCTGCAGGACCCGAAGGAGCTTCACCTGAAGGTTGAAACTCATGTCCCCTATTTCGTCGAGGAAGATGGAGCCTCCGTTGGCGAGCTCGAACCGCCCGTACCGAGTGCTCACGGCCCCGGTAAAGGCGCCCTTCTCGTAACCGAAAAGCTCGCTCTCCAGGAGGGTCTCGGGGATGGCCCCGCAGTTCACCACCACAAGGGGATTATCCCTCTTGGAGGAGTTGTAGTGGATCGCCCTTGCCACAAGCTCTTTACCGACCCCGCTCTCCCCTGTAATGAGCACCGTGGCGTTCGTGTCCGCCACCTTCTCTATCAGCTCAAAAACCTTCTGAATAGGGAAGCTTATGCCTATGATGTTTTCGAACCTGTACTTGTCCTTGAGGCAGTTCCGGAGGATGGTGTTCTCTCTTATGAGCTTGCTCTCCGAGAATTTTCGAAGGAGGTTCGCCTTGAGGGTCAGGCCCTTGGGTATGCTCTCGCTCTTCAGGAGCTTGTAATAATATATGGCGGATTCGACGGTGGTCAGGACCTCTTCGAACTTGAAGGGTTTGAGGAGGTAGTCGAAGGCGCCGCAGCGCATGGCGGTAATGGCCGTCTCCAGGCTTCCATAGCCGGTTATCACTATGCCCAGGGTGTCGAGGAATTCCTTCTGGATGAAGTTTATGAGCTGGAGGCCATCGACCTTGGGCATCATGAGGTCGGTGATGAGGACCTGATAGTGGTTATTCTTGAGGGCGACGAGCGCCTTTTTGCTCTCAAGGAAAGAGTCCACTTCGTAGCCGCTGGAAATGAGGAAGTCGGTGAGCATGGTAAGGATGCTCTCCTCGTCCTCGACGATGATTATCTTCCCCTTTTCCTTGCTCTCAGCCATGAAGGGCTATCCTTGATATGAGTCCCTTTCCCATAGGCATCATTATACAACTTTTTCAGTTTTTTTGTTGGTCAATAAATGCACCTGGGCCTGTCCGCCGGCGGAATGTACCTATGATTTTCCCCGCCGGTCACCCGCAGAGCCTCACGACCTCCTTGGCTATGGAGGTGAGGGGAAGGGTGCGGTCCACGCCGCCCAGGCGTACCGCCTCCTTGGGCATGCCGAATACGATGCACGACTCCTCGTCCTGGGCGATATTGAAAGCCCCGGCTTCCTTGAGCTCCCGCATTCCTTTCGCGCCGTCATCCCCCATTCCCGTCATGATGACACCCACCGCGTTCTTGCCCGCGTATCGCGCCGCGGACCGGAAGAGGACATCCACGGAAGGCCGGTGGCGGCACACCAGGGGCCCGTCCCTGACCTCCACGTAATAACGCGCCCCGCTCCGTTTGAGAAGGGTATGCCGGTTGCCCGGGGCAATCAGGGCCCGTCCCCTTACCACGGTGTCGTCATTCTCCGCTTCCTTGACGGAGATGCGGCAGATGCTGTCGAGCCTCCGGGCAAAGGCGGCAGTGAAGTGTTCGGGCATATGTTGTACTATGACAATGCCCGGGGCATCGAGGGGCATGGCTTCGAGAAAGGTTTTGAGTGCTTCCGTGCCGCCCGTGGACGCCCCGACCACCACCACCTTGTCCGTGGTCTGGATCATTGCCTTCGAGGACGGCTTTTCGATTACCGCGTCGGCGGTGAGTTTCGGCGCCACCTGGTAGGTCTTGGGAGATATCTTCGTCAGGTGCGCCAGGCGCGCCGCCTTGACCGCGTCGCAGATGAGGACCTTCGATTCCTCCAGGAACTGCTTGATGCCGAGGCGGGGCTTCTCGATAATGTCGGCGGCCCCGTATTCGAGCGCCTTCAGGGCGGTCTCCGAATGGGTGCCCGCGAGGCTGGAGCAGATGACCACGGGTATGGGGTGCTGGCTCATGATCTTCTGGAGGAACGTTATCCCGTCCATGCGGGGCATTTCGATATCGAGGGTGATTACGTCAGGCACCTCATCTCTTATTCTCTCGGCGGCGACAAAAGGGTCCCGTGCTGTTGCGATCACTTCTATGGCCGGGTCCGAAGAGAGCACCTCTTCGAGAGCCTGGCGGACCACCGCTGAATCATCTACTATGAGGACCTTGATCTTTTTCATCCCTTACCCCGTAAAATTGAGTTTTTCTGATGCGTTTGAGCAGGACATCCCCTGTATGGGTATGGAAGAACAACTTCCGGCCCTGTTTTCCTCTCACGTCTTCCGCAACAAGGATGAGACGTTCTCTTCTGATGACCTCCCGCGCCCGTTCCACGTTCTGGGTGCCTACGGTAGCGGGGATGTTCTCTCCTGCCCGGGTGTCCAGAACGTCCGACCCGCCGAAAAGCTTCACCTCTATGTCCGCCCGCTTGATCCCTAACGAGGTGAACCCTTCGACAAGATAGATAATGGCAGTATCGACGAAGCGGAACACATCGATGTCGGAGGCTTCGCCGCTCCCGGGGAGCAGGGCGTGGCACATGCCCCCCACCATATAGCGCGGATTGAACATGGTAACCGACACACACGATCCGAGTACCGTGGAAACAACGGTGGGCTCCCGTGCGATGAATACCTCTCCGGGTTTCAGAAAGACCGTGGAGATTAAGCAATCCCGCTTATGAGCGCCTGCGGGCTTCATATCTTCCTGTATATGGTAGGAGCCACGGACACGAGGGGCACGTCCATCCCGAAGAGAGTCTCGGAATGGCCCATGAAGATATAACCTCCCCGGGAAAGAGATTTGCAGAACCGGTTAAGGAGCCTCTCCTGGGTGGGCTTGTCAAAATAGATGATCACATTCCTGCAGAATATGATATTGAGCGGCTCTCTGAAGCCGAAATCGTCATCCATGAAATTGAGCCGCCTGAATTTCACGAGGGACCTGATTTCGGGGGTTACCCGGAAGAGTTTCTTGCTCCTGTCCTTGTTTCTGAGCAGATATTTCTGCCGGAACTCAAAGGGGACAGGGGCCACGCGCTCCTCGTCGTAGACGGCGGTTTCCGCCTTCTTGAGCACGGTCGTGGAGATATCGGTGGCCAGTATGAGAAAACCGAAATCAAGCCCGGGAAACCGTTCCGCATATTCCTTTAACACCATGGCGAGGGTGAAGGGCTCCTCTCCGCTTGAGCATCCCGCGCTCCACAGGGTGAGCCTTTTGCGGACACCCAGGCCATAGGTCTTGATCAGCTCCGGCAGGGCGGTTTCAACAAGATACTGGAAATGGGCCGGTTCTCTGAAGAAATCGGTCTTGTTGGTGCTCACCTCGTCAATCATGAAGGCGAGTTCCTCCTCCTGGCCTTTAGGGCTGAAGAGATAATCACAATAATCCGTGAACCCGGTGAGCCCGAGGCGTCTCAGCCTCTTCTGGAGGCGCGCCTCAAGCATGGTCTTTTTCGCCTCCGTCATCTTTATGCCGAACTCCCGGTGTATGAACGTGCTGAGGCGGGTGAAGTCGTGGGCCGACATGCTTGTAGTGCCCTGTGAGGTGTCGGATCTATCCTGCTCTTTCATTTCCCTCATGCACCAACGGCCGGAATCGTAGCAGCCCTGATCTCCTCATCGCTCGCCATTTCCACCATTTCCAACTCTTCCTGTGAAAACAGCTTGTCTATATCGAGGATGATAATGAATTGTTCATCTCTTTTCCCCATGCCCTTTATAAATTCCGTTTTGAGGCCCGTACCGATCCTCGGCGCGGGCTCGATCTGATCCGGCTCGAAATCGATCACTTCCTGCACCGAATCGACGAGGGCCCCGAGGATGACCTTTTCATCCTCTATGAGGACTTCCACCACGATAATGCACGTATTGACCGTCTTTTCCATTGTCGGAAGGTTCAGCTTTACCCTCATATCCACAACAGGCACGACGCTGCCCCTCAGATTCATTACCCCCCTCATAAACTCAGGGGTCTGGGGGACTTTTGTAACCCCCGTGAATTCGAGTATCTCCCTCACGTTCGCCACATCGAGGGCGAAGGATTCGTCGCCCAGGCTGAAGGTCAGGTATTGTCTTGTCTCGGTGATGCCGGGTACGCTCATGATATTGCCTCCTTGGTACGGGGCGAGGGTCCCCGGACACCTCTGTCCGGGAGCCTCCGTCTCCGGTGCCTTTATCCTTTAAAATCTCTCGAACTCGTCGTCAAGTGCATCCTTTCCGTCGCCGAGGTTGAGTGCTATGCCCTTGGGTTTTGCCCCGTTTCCGTTGCTCCCGTTACGGCCCGGCCGTACAAGACCGGCGAATTTGGCGGGTTTGCCGGCCCTCACGGGTTTTCCCGCAGCCTGCTGATGAACGATGGGCTGTTGTGACCGGGGTCGCTCCATGTCTCCGGACCTGAAGAATGCGATAGTGTCCTGAAGCTGTTCGGCCTGACCGGAAAGTTCTTCCGAGGTCGATGCCATCTCTTCCGTGCCGGACGCGTTCTGTTGGATCACCTGGTCCAACTGTTGTATTGCCTTGTTGATCTGCTCCGCCCCGGCATTCTGTTCGTTACTCGCGGCGCTGATCTCCTGGACAAGTTCCGCGGTCTTCTGGATGTCGGGCACAAGCCTCGTGAGCATCTCTCCCGCCTGCTCGGCGACCTGCACGCTTGTGGTGGAAAGCCTGCTTATCTCCGCTGCTGCGGTCTGGCTTCTCTCGGCGAGTTTGCGAACCTCGCTGGCCACAACCGCGAACCCCTTGCCGTGCTCGCCTGCCCGTGCCGCTTCTATGGCCGCGTTGAGGGCGAGGAGGTTGGTCTGGCGGGCAATCTCTTCGATGATGGATATCTTGCCGGCGATATCCTTCATGGCAACCACGGTCTCCGCCACGGCCCTGCCGCCTTCCCGTGCGTCATGGGCCGACTTGAGGGCTATCTTCTCCGTCTGCTGGGCGTTATCCGCGTTCTGCTTGATATTTGAGACCATCTGCTCCATGGAGGAGGAGACTTCCTCGGCGGAGGCCGCCTGTTCCGTCGCTCCCTGCGACATCTCTTCGGAAGAGGCGCTCAGTTCTCCCGAGGCTGAAGCGACGTTGTCCGCCGCCCCCTTGACATCGGCCACTATTACCTTCAGCTTTTCCGTCATGTTCTTCATGCCGGTGAGCAGTTGGCCCGCCTCGTCGGCGCCGCCTGCCTCCACGTACACGGTCAGGTCCCCTTCGGAAAGCCGTTCAGCCACGGTAACGGCCTGACGCAGGGCGCGGGTGATTATCCGCGAGACAAAGAAGGCGATGCTGAGAATGAGGGCCGCCACGACCAGGGAACCGGTGATGATCTTTATCCGGAGTTTCGACATCTCCGCATTCACATCGTCGATATAGATGCCCGTGCCTATGGTCCATCCCCAGGGGGCGAAATACTTCGCGTACGAGAGTTTCGGCGTCGGTTTCGCGGCATTCGGCTTCAGCCAGAGGTATTCGACAAAGCCATCGCCTTTGCTCTTGGCTATTTCCAGCATCTCCTTTCCGAAGGCCCTTCCCGAGGGGTCCTTTAAAAGGGGATCGTTTATATCCTTACCGATCAATTCGGGTTTGAGGCCGTGCATCACCATCTTCCCGTTCGTGTCGAGAACGAAGAAATACTCGTTGGTGTGGTAGCGGAGGTTCTTTACCGCGTCCAGGGCCCTCTTCTGAGCTTCGTCCATCTTGATTTCACCCGCTCTTGCCCTTGCCTCCAGCGGCGCTATCATGGTAGAGGTGACTTCGGCCGCGTATTTCAGCTCGTTCTTCTTCTCGTCCATGAGCTTCTCTTCCACGAGGGGCAGGACATAGAGTAATATGCCTGCCAGGATCAGGACAATGGTGAACACCGAGATCCCCATTATCTTCGTGGAAATTTTCCAATTTTTAAAACCTTTCATGTGAGCCTCCTTTCAGCCTTTCATATCCCTCTTGTCACCGGCTTTCACCCCAGGACTGCCTTTCCGCCATCTTCTGAAGCCTTGCCACATCTACAATAAGGGCCACCGTCCCATCTCCCAGAATGGTCGCCCCCGATATACCCTCGACGGTGCGGTACACACTGCCCAGGGACTTTATTACCGTCTGTCGTTGCCCGGCCACGTGGTCCACCACGAACCCGATCCTCGTCCGGTCTATTTCCGTAATGACAATCTGTTCGATATCGGGCAGGTTGCCTTCCATGCCGAAGGCCTCTCTCAGCCTCACGTAGGGGACCAACTGGCCGCGGACCCCCGCCACGTGTCTCCCGTGGCTCTTCTTAACGTCCTCCCGTGAGAGTTCGACGCATTCTTCCACCGTGGAGAGGGGAAGAACGAAGCGGTCCGGGCCGATCTCGACGAGAAGTCCTTCGATGATCGCAAGAGTGAGGGGGAGCTTCAGGCTTATGGTGGTGCCCCGCCCCTTCACACTTTCCACCCCTATGGCGCCCCGGAGCGAGTCGATAGTCTTTCTCACCACGTCCATGCCCACACCCCGGCCCGAAACATTCGTGACGCTTTGAGCGGTGGAGAAGCCGGGAGCAAAAATGAAGGCGTAAATATCTTTCTCGGACACTTCGGCGTCAGGTGCGATAAGACCCCTTTCCACCGCCTTGGCCCGGATTTTTTCTCTGTCGAGACCTGCTCCGTCGTCGGTAATCTTCACCATTACATGGGCGCCCGAATGGGCCGCGGAGAGACTCAGCCGTCCCTGGCGCGGTTTCCCGGCCGCCTCCCGCTCGGCGGGAGATTCTATCCCGTGATCGATGGAGTTCCTGATGATATGGACGAGAGGATCGTTCAACTTTTCGATGACCGTCTTGTCGAGTTCCGTTTCGCCGCCTTCCGTGTAAAGGTCTATCTCCTTCCCCAAATCCGCCGACAAGTCACGGACCAGACGCTTGAACTTGCTGAAGGTGGTCCCTATGGGGAGCATCCTTATGCTCATGGTTGTATCGCGCAGTTCCTCGGTGAGGCGTTCCACTCCCTCGGCGATAAGGGTGACCTCGGGGTCCTTGCCGGTGGAGGCCTTCTGGGTGAGGGCGGCCTGGATGGTCACCAACTCGCCCACGAGGTTTACGAGCCTGTCGAGTTTGTCTGCCGTCACCCTGATGCTCGAGACGGCGTCCTCTCTGTGGCGCTTTTCCCGCGCCTCCTTGATACGTGATTGTTCGGCCAGGGCCGACTGGACCTTGTCGGGGGTGACGAGTCCCGCGTCTACAAGGAGTTCGCCGATGGGCTTCTTCTCCTTGAGCACTTTCGCGAGGTCGGCCTTTTTCACATCCCCCCGTTCGACGAATATTTCGCCGAGCCTCTTGGGCGGTTCCGTATCAGGCTGAAAGTCTTCCGGGTCTATGAGATCTATGGAGATTTCCGACGCGTCTTCCACAAAGATGAAGACGTCCTTTATGTCGTTCATGCCTTTGTCTGTGGTAAGTATGACGTCCCACCAGGTATAGCAAAGTTCGGGATCCATATCCCCTAAAGGGGGAATGGCGTCGAGTTGGGCGATCACCGTGGCTTCCCCCAGTTGCCTGAGTTCATTGAGGAGCGGGATGGGGTTGGTGCCGGTGGCGAAAAGATCCGGCTCAGGACGAAAGCGGATGCGGTAGGTCGCCGCCTTGACGTCGAGATCCGGCCCGGGAGCCATTGTTTGGACTGCGCCGCCCGAAGTGGTCCGACCTTCGCTTGTAGGTAGAAATCTCCTGAAGGAAGCGATGAGTGCTCCTGCGTCCGTCTTTCCCTTATCATCGCCCTCGAGCATGGCGTGGATCAGGTCGCGGGCCTTCAGGGTGAGGTCTATCAATTCCTTTTGAACGGCCACCTTTCCATTGCGCACCATATCGAACACCGTTTCCACTTCATGGGTGAAGGCGGCAATGTCGTCGAAACCGAACATGGCGCCCGAACCCTTGATTGTATGAAGGGCACGGAAGATCTGCCCTATGATCTCGCTGTTTGTGGGAGATTCCTCAAGTTCGAGGAGGGATATCTCAAGTTCCGACAGCCTTTCGAATGCCTCTTCTCTGAATGTTTCCGCCGGTGTGTTCATCCCAGTACCTTCCTTACCACCGCGAGGAGCTGGTCCGATTTAAAGGGCTTGACGATCCATCCCGTGGCCCCCGCTGCTTTTCCCTCCCGTTTCTTTGTATCCTGCGATTCGGTGGTAAGCATGATAATGGGGACGAATTTGAATGACGGGATAGCGCGCAGCTTCGTAATGAGGCCGATGCCATCGAGGTTGGGCATATTGAGGTCTGTAATGACCATATTGACAGAAGCACCGTTCAACTTGGCAATGGCATCGTTGCCGTCGCACGCCTCCACCACCTCGTACCCGGCGTCCTTCAGGGTAAAGCTGACCATTTGCCGTACACTTGCGGAATCGTCCACGGTCATAATCCGTTTAGCGGCCATGATTGCCTCCTTTGATCCATATACAGTCCGACCGCTCTTCAGGGAAGCACCCCTCTTCGCGATGGTATCCTGCATCGTCGGCCGCCATGTCCACCGCAGCCGCAATTCCTGTGACCTCAACCTTCCTCATCTCGTGACGCCACGCCCTGTGAGCCGCGCAAAGCACCTGGAGACCGGCGATGTCGGCTGCCGTTATCCCCGTAAGGTCGAGGGAAAACCGGTCCCTTCCGCCGTGGGAGGCGGTGAGGAGGTCCTTCAGAACCCCCGCGTTTTCCACGGTGAGTTCGCCATAAAGTTTTAATACCGCGCCTTCGCGGGTGTCTTCAAAGCGTGAGTCGATCATAAATTCCTCCTAAAAAAGCTCCACATTATCGCCAAGGGCCTCATCGTTTTCGTGCGAAGGGACGGGCTCGCCTGAGCGAATACTCGACCGGTGCACAGAGCGTTCCCTGTGCATGGTGTAACGGTCTTCGAATCGTTTAAGATAGGCGGCTTTTTCACCGGGGCTCCGGGTCGATGGTCCGAATTCTCCTGCCTGCCGCGCTACGCCCTCAATTTCACTGATTACTTTTTTGAGCACCCTTTCGGTTGTCTCATGGGCGGTGACCCCCTGCGCGAGGTCGTCTATCTCGGCGGCAAGGTCGCGGCCCGCTTTTTCCATGCCGTCAATGGCGGCCGCAATACGCCTATCCACCTCACCGAAGGAGAGGAGAAGTTCGTTCAGGCGGTCTACCATGGTTTCAACAATAGGGGCTGCAACCACAGGGGTTTGCGCGGTTACCGGAACCTGCATCGGTTCCCCGGCCAGCGAAGCTGCCCGATCCTCCCCCTCCTCGTCATGCTCGCCGAATGGACCGGCGGAACTCGTCGGGTCTGCCGTTATACCGTCTATCCGGGCTGGGATTGTCCCGTCGGCGGGCAGGGACGTCCCGGCATCCTCCTCCGGCGCGTGTTCCTCGCCCGCTTTGCAGCCGGATTGGTTCTCGGGGTCGATCAGGTCGTCGCCCAGGGACTTCGCGATGTTGGTCACCCGGGCCAGGGTGTCGGAGACTGTGCGGGTCTGGTCCCTGGAGGTATCCGAGAGGTTGCGCACCCCTTCCGCGAGGACTCCGAGGGCAGCGCCCTCGACACCTGTTTTCGCCGCGGTCACCCTGGCGTTGAGGGCGATAAGCTCGATCTCCGTGCCCACCTCTTCGATGTCGCCCACGAAGGCGGACAACTCGTCTATGGTGCGGGTGACCCGCCTGATTGCGGTGGAAAGCTCGTGGTTTGCTTCGCCGTTTTCTTTGAGGGAAGATATGATCTTGACCACGTCGGTTTTCAGGCGCACAAGAAACGAGGCATCATCCTTGCCGGACATGCCGACCAGTTCGGCTGTCTCCCGCGAAATGGCCGCCGCGCTTTGGGCAATGTTCCGAAGGCCCTCGATGGTCTTGCCGACGGCGCCCATAAGTTCCCGTTTTGCGTTCGAGAGTTGCCGGGCCTGTAAATCGCAGACTTCACGAAGGCAGAGGTCCCGCATGCCCGGCACGGGGTCTTCCGCCGCCCTGAGGGTCGATACCGTAGAGCACATCTCTCTTACAGCCTCTATGGCATGTTCGATCTGCTGGCGAGTGATGTCGTGGAACTGAAGAGAGCTTACGATGCCTCCGATATGTGCGCCTATCTCGTCCGAGACGCGGGCAACCGTGTCGGCGGTGGTGGAGGAAAGGGCATGTTTTCCGGAGAGGGAGGAGAGCCCTGCAACCATATCGTTGACCATGGTGCGCGCATGGCCCTGTTTCCATGTCTCGAGGTCCCCCACCTTGGAGAGCGTCTCTGCGATGGCATCGTGCAGGGAGTTGATGGTCTGGAGGATTCCCGTCGATTTTGAGTCGATGAGACCCGAAAGTTTTTCCACGTCATCGGCTATGGCGCCGAAGCCGGTCTCTCCGGTCGCGAGGCGGGCGCTCTCTATCTTGGTGGACACGCTGAGCATCCTCAGGTGTTTTACGATCCTTCTGAAACCCGCGAGAGGCGTGCGCGCCTTATCCACCTCTTTGAGTATGGCCGTGAGAGTGCCCGTGCTTCGGGTCAGTTTCCCTTCGGAGGATTTCAGATAGAGGTCCATTTGATCGAAGAGTTCCTGGAGCGCGTCCATGTCCTCCTCGAGTTCTCCGCTCCTTATAAGACCCGCCGCTGATCTTGCCATGGCCGATATCCCTCCGGCCCTGGAAGAAATGTCTCTCAGGTGTGCGCCTATGGTGAGGAAGTCATTCTCCGTGGAGCTGTTGAGGGAGAGCAGATTCGAGGCGCACTCCTCCAGGCGTTCCGTCATTCTTTCTATGGTCATCACGTTGGACATGGGCATTCACCGCCGTTTTTACATCCGTTCAGGGCGGACCGGACTCTTTCGATAAGTTCGCCGGGATCGAATGGCTTTTGGAGGAGACCGATGCAACCTTTGGTGCAGAGTTCCTCCATAAGATTGTTATCGGCAAAACCGGAAACTATTAAAATAGGAACGGCGATATTTCGGTTATTTAATTCACTTACCAGTTCCACCCCCGACATACCCGGCATCTGGATATCCACGAGGAGAAGGTCGAAAGGTTGCCCTTTTCCGACCTCCAGGATAAGGCGAAGAGCCTCTTTCGCGTTCTCCGCTTCCGTTATGGCGTATCCCGCCCTCCTCAGGGCAATGCCCGTGGCAAAACGGAAGTTCGGCTCATCATCAACGATCAGCACGTGTCCCTGCCATCCCAGATTCTTTGTCCGCTGTCTCATGAGAAGGGCTATTTCATCATCTTTGCCGAAGACTGCCGCCATGCCTCTCCTAAAAGCAAGGCTTGTGCCACACGACGGTGAACGCTATAAAGCCCATAAAGTAAAGGGTATGACGGTTCAAACCATCGGGGCGCGGGGAGAGGGAGGGGTGCGACAATTGTTGCAGTCACGTATCCTCGGCGAGACAAAAAGCTAAGAGGATGGAGCCGTTTCTCTCCAAGGGGACAAAAGTTTACAGTGCAAAAAATGTCTCAGGCCTTTGCAGGTGGTTTGCCGGTGTTTTTTCTGATAAGTCTTTTGTTGAGGGCCTGTCGCGTAAGGCCGAGCATAGAGGCGGCGACACCCTGGTTGTTACGGGAAATGCGCAAAGCCTCCGCGATGAGGTAATCCTCCGTTTCGCGCAGGGTGGGGAAGCGCTCCGCGGGCCAGGAGACGAGGCTGAATCCGTGGCTTTCGGCATCGACGGGCTTCCCGGGGACGCGATGGTCCTGCTCGATCCTGTTCTTGAAGCTTTCCATGGAAAGTATCCCTGTCTTATGACGGGCAACGGCGTCGAACACCATGGTTTCGAGTTCGCGCACATTGCCGGGAAAATAGTAGCTCGTAAGAAGAGTGACCAGTTCATGGGGATAGGTGGGACCCTTCTTGCCCAGTTCCCTTGATGCTTCCTCAAGAAAGTGGTTGAGGAGCAGGGGGAGGTCATCGGGCCTCTCCCTCAGAGGAGGGACGTGGACCTGGTGGGTCATAAGGCGGTAGTAGAGATCGTTTCGAAAGGTGCCGTTCTCCATCCTTGTTCTGAGGTCGCGGTTTGTGGCAACCACTATACGCGCCCTGCTCCTGATTGCCCCATCCGACCCGAGGGGATAGTACTCATGTTCCTGGAGGAGTCTCAAGAGCCTTACCTGGGAGATCTCGTTCATGTCGCCTATTTCATCAAGGAAAAGGGTCCCCTCGTGGGCTTTGCTGATCAGGCCGTCGCGGGACCTGTCCGCCCCGGTGTAGGCCCCCTTTTTGTGACCGAAGAGGGTGTCGGAAAACATATTGTCATCGAGACCCGCAACGTTGACGGGTACGAAGGCGCCCTTGCGCGCTGAAAGGGTGTGGATGGCCGTTGCGATCAACTCCTTGCCCACCCCTGTCTCACCGGTAATGAGCACGGGCTGGTCGGTCCCTGCAATCGCCTCGATATACTGGAACACGGCTCTCATCTTCTTGCTCCGGGCGATTATTGAGGAGAAGGCGTCTCCGTGCCTCAACTGATCGGTGAGGAGGTACTGGGTAAGGGACGAGACCTCGTTGTGGAGGCTTCGCACTTCAAGCGCCCTCCGGATGCTGTAGACAAACCTGTCCTTCTCTACGGGCTTTACAAGGTAGTCGAAGGCGCCTTTCTTCATGCACTCCACTGCCATGCCTATTTCGTTCACCGCGGTCATGACGATGACAGGAACCTGCGGGTGGTTGTAGACAAGTTCTCCGAGGAGTTCCATACCCGAAAGGTGTGGCATGTAGAGGTCGAGAACGATTACACCCACTTCGTGATCATTAAGAAAAGGCGTTACATCCCTGCTGTCCTCGAGGGTATGGACGTTCTCGAAGCCTTCGCTTCTCAGGAGGAGTCTGGAGACGAAGAGAATCTGAGGCTCATCGTCCACCAGCAGGATAGGGAGAAGGGCGTCGCGTGTGGCAGCCGGCAAAGGGGTCATATGACGGGAATCCTTACGACGGCGGTAGTGCCCCTGTCCGGCTGGGATTCGAATTCCATGAAACCCGAATGGTCCTTGATTATGGAATGTGAAATGGACAGGCCGAGTCCTGTGCCGCCCGTAGCCAGTTTGGTGGTAAAGAAAGGTTCCGTAATCTTCTTCATGACCTCCCCTGACATACCGATTCCCTCGTCCCTGACAACGACGCGCACGTGCCCTCTGTCGGGATCGAGGAGAGTGGTCACCCGGATTCCCCGGCCGGGGTCGGGCAGAGACTGGAGGGCATTCATTACGAGGTTGATAATTACCTGCTCCAGTTGCTGGAAATTCCCCTTCACCGCAGGAAGGTCCGGGGCGAGTTCCAGGGAGAAGGTTGAGGTGTGCCGCTTGATCTGGCTCGCGAGGAGCATGGTGGAATCAGAGACGACCTTGTTCATATCGACCCTGTCCGTGAGTCCCGTATTGTCCTGCCTCGCGAAGTCCTTCAAATTGTCGACGATGCCCTTGATTCTCCGGGAGCCGTCGGTAATGCCCTGAAGCAGCCGCGCCACCACGCTGCGCATTTCGCTGAAAGGGAGACCGCCCAGAGAAAACTCGCCATTTTCACTACTGTATTCGGCAAGCACTCTCAAGGCATCCTGCCACGCGTCGGCGAGAAGGGAGGCATTGAACATGATGAAATTGTTGGGATTGTTAACCTCATGGGCAACGCTCGACACGAGGACGCCGAGAGAGGTCATCTTGTTGGCATGGATCAGCTTGGAGTGAAGGCGGGCCGCCTCTTCTTTCAGGCGTATCTCTTCCGTCATGTCCCGAAAAGCGCAGTAGACCACATCGGCATCGGAGAGGGTAATCGTTTTGCCCCGGATGTTCACTCGCAGACTCATACCGCCTTTGGCTATGGTTTGCATGTTTTCAAGGGCGAAACTTCTTGTCTTCCCCGCACTTTTCAGGATATTCTCGAACCGCCGGAGTTCGGGCGGTGGAAAGATAAGGGAAGCGCCGTGCTTTGCCAGGGCACCTCTCCTGTACCCGTAGAGGCTCACTGCAGCGGGGTTCGCGTCGAGTATCTCCCCTGTCCCGGACCGGAAGATTACAAGGGCATCCTCGTTTTGCTCGAATAACTGGTGAAACCTTTCCTCACTTTCTCTCAACGCCATTTCGGCCCGTTTTCTCTCGGATATATCGAGGAGGGTGCCTATGACGGCAGGCCGCCCGCGGTAGATGGTCCTGGAGCCATGGGCCTCAACGGTGATAAGCCGCCTGTCCCCGGTGACCGCCCTGAATTCGGAGTGGGTGGCTTCCACTTCACCGGAGAGTTTCTTCCGGATACTTTCCGTTACCACGGCCCGGTCTTCAGGGAAAACGATATCCTCCGGCCTCCATTCAGGGGGGATGGCGGAAACCTCGTACCCGAGCACCTTGGCGAAAGCAGGATTCAGGTAGACAAAACGGTCGTCTTGCAGGAGGTATACGCCCACGGGGGTCTTTTCCGCAAGGCTCCTGAATTTGCTCTCCGATTCCTTGAGCGCGTCTTCGGCCTGCCTGCGTTCGGTGATATCGCGGACGATGACGCACGCATACTCATCGTTGTTGAAGGTCAAATGGTTCGAGGATACCTCGACGGGGTGGACAGTCCCGTCCTTCGACCGGTGGGCGGACTCGAACGTTGTGGAACCGCGCCGCCCCGTGAGGGTCCAGCTCTCGTTCCAGCGCTCCATGGTGAAGTTCGGGTCGATGTCGGGGACAGCCATGGAGAGGAGTTCGGCATGAGTATATCCGAGCACCTCCGAAGCCGCCTCGTTGACGTGTACGAACCTTGCTTCCCTGTTCACCCAGAAGATAGGGTCCTTTGACGTGTCCACGGCGAACTGGCTGAACCGGAGCCTTTCCTCCGCCTTCTTGCGCTCCGTAATGTCCCGCCACACACAATGGAAGACCTTTTTGCCGTCCACGGGTATGGAAGTAAGGAGGACTTCCACGGGAAAGTCGGTGCCGTCCATTCTTCTGTGTACCCATTCAAATCTGAAAGACCCGGTCCTAAAGCATGTATCGGTTATCTCCCGTGCCTTCCGTGTGGACAGGAGTCCGTCGGGCTGTCTTGCGGGTGACAGGTCGGAAGGCCGGCGGTTGAGCAGGACGCCTTTGTCGGCGCACCCCATCATCTCTATGGCAGCGCGATTGCAGTCCACAAAAACACGGCCGTCGTAAAGGAATGTGGCATCCCGGGACCCCTCGAAAAGGGCCCTGAATTTTTGCTCACTCTCCCTGAGGGTCTTTTCCGTTGCTCTGCTCCGGGTGAGGTCCGATACCATCGCCATTGTCCTGTTGCCTTCGAGTCCGGCGGCCCTGAATTCAACCTCCTTTATCTCCCCCGTCTTGCAGCGGACGCTGAATACGCCGTCGGTAACGTCCTTTCCGGCAATGGCCTTTCTCCATGAATCGACCACAGACTCCCGGTACCCGTCATCAGGATAAGCCCTGACGAGCCAGTCTTTCCCGGTAGGGATATCCTCGAGGCCATATCCCGTGATGGCGGTAAACTCCGCGTTGATAAAGATGTTGCGTGCCTTGTCGTCAAGGATTATCACGCCATAGGGCGCTTTGACGAGGCCGGAACGAAAGGTATCCTTTTCCTTCTTTTCCCGTATCCCGGCATCCATCCATTTTGTAATATCAACAAATGTAACGAGCAGCGCCCCTTCAGCCAGGGAGTGCCGGGAGACGAGGACCGTCTTCCTGTCCCCCTTCCTGTCAACCAGTTGACATGGATGGTCTTTAAAGGAGACTCCGTTTACAGGAGGGGTCATGGAAGGCAACAGGCGCTGAAAAAGACGGGTCCCCTCATCCTTGCCCTCAAATTCACGGCGCAAAAAACCGGACATCCTTTCGAAGGCCTTGTTTACGATGATTACCGTTTCATCGGCCCCGAGCAGCACCGCCGGTATTTTCAGGGCGCGAAGGAGATCTTCGAGGTCCATGACGGCCTTACGGGACCTCACTCCTTCAGGAGGACCATACCTGTACCATCCGGTCCTTGCCGCTGCGTCCCGGCCCCTGTCCCGCGCCTTCAATCCGTCCGCACCCGGTGTTTTTGAATATGGATCCATACTCGACCCCCCCCCGAAATATGCTCTTTACCGCTCCCGTCCCTTGGGACGGACTCTCCAATCACATGGTGATGCAAGGTTTATACCAGCAGGAAAGCCGGGCGCCCGGCGGGGGGTCGGGGACGGTCCGCGGGAGACCTTACCTGTCCAGTATGTCCCGTATTTTCCTTGCCAGGTCTTCGAAGGAATAGGGCTTCTGGATGGCGTCAATCCCCTGCTGGAGAATGAAGTTCGTATGGATGCCGTTCAGGCTGTAACCCGTCATGAAGAGGGCACGGATAGAAGGCTTGATCTGTTTCATGGCCTCGTAGGTTTCCTTTCCTCCGAGCTTGGGCATGACCACGTCTATGAGGGCGAGGTCGATCTCGCCGCACCGTTCCTTGAATATGTCTATGGCCTCTTCCCCGTCGGCCGCGGTGATAACCCTGTAACCGATGGTTTCGAGCACTTCCGCGGCGATATTCCGGAGGGGGTCTTCGTCTTCCACTACGAGGACGGTCTCCCCGCCCACCTTCCTTGCCTGGTGGGAGGACGGCGCTTCTCTCACCACATCCTCGGACGCGGAGGGGAGGTATATCTTGAAAGTCGTTCCCTTGCCTATTTCGCTGTACACGTTGATAAAACCGCTATGCTGCTGCACTATGCCGTATACCACGGAGAGTCCGAGACCCGTCCCCATCCCCTTGCCGCTGAAGAAAGGCTCGAAAATCTTGTCCAGCGTCTCCTGGTCCATTCCCATACCCGTATCCGTGATGGAAAGGACCACGTAATTCCCCGGTTTTGCGTCGGGGTTGAAGCGGCAGTATTCTTCACTCAGGGCCCGCTCGTGGGTCTCCATGAGGATTTCACCACCCTGGGCCATGGAATCCCTTGCGTTGATCACGAGGTTGAGGAGTATCTGGTCGATCTGACCCACGTCCACCTTTACAGGGGGGAGCGTCCGCGCCGTAATTACCCTCATATCGATGTTTTCACCGATGACCCGATCCACCATCTTTGCAAAATTCCTGAGGGTGTCGTTCATATCGACTACTTTCAGTTCGAGGAGCTGGCGCCTGCTGAAGGCGAGCAACTGTTTCACGAACTCAGCGGCCCGGAAGACGGCCCTCTCTATGGACGTGCAATAATCGAAAACCCTGTGGTCCTCGGGAACGAATGTCTTGGCAAGTTGGGCGTTTCCAAGGATAATATTAAGCATGTTGTTGAAATCGTGGGCTATACCTCCGGCAAGCCTTCCCACGGTCTCAAGCTTTTGAGACTGGAGAAGCTGGCGCTCAAGGATCTTCTCCTTGCTTATGTCGAGCACCGTTCCCACTACGGCGGGGCGTCTCTTGTAAGAAGACCTGGACTCCAGCACCTTGAGGGTGCGGGTATCCCCGTCGCCCACTATGATCCTGAATTCGAATTCGTGAGACTTCGGGAAGTCCTCCTCCTTTTTTTGCAGGAATTCGTTCACCACATCGGCATCTTCCGGATGGATCATGTGGAAGGGCCCCCCTTCGCTCATGGCCTGTTCGGAGGTGATGTTATGGATCTCGCAGAATTTATGGTTCACGAATCTGAAAGCGTTGTCCTGCATGATGAAGATACCCACGAGGGACGACTCGATGATATTACGGTATTCCTCCTCCGATTCGCGAAGCGCATCTTCAGCGCGCACGACCTCGGTAATGTCTTCGCACGTGACGAGAAAATCGCCGGTCTCCAGTCTTATGGACTTGAAGTTGACCATCTTGCTGCTCCCGTCCTTGCAGGCCACTGAAAGGGCTACAGGTGTGCGTTCTCCGGTCCGGGCCGCCGCCTCGTCCTTGGGCCATGAAAGTTTGGCCAGATGCCGGTATTCCGCCTGGGGAAAGGCATTTCTGAACCAGCCGGCGGCATCCGGGATATCATCGAGGCCGTAGCCGAAGAGTTCCTGAAATTTCGGGTTTATATACCGGAATGTGTTGTCTTCCCCGACCATCACCATTCCGAAGGGCGCACGGTCTATGAGAAGCCGGAACTTCCTCCGTTCCGCCTCGAGAGCCTGCTCCGCCCTGATACGTTCCGTAATATCCCGGAGATAGGCGAGCGAGACGGATTGTCCGCCATATGCTATGTTGGCGGCCGACACTTCGAGAGAGATTATGTCGCCGTTCTTCCTGATGCCCCGGAACACGTATCGCGAGGGAACGGGGTCCCCAAGCTGCCTCAATCTGTTGATCTCGCCGACCCGTTCCCTGTCTTCGGGGTGGACCATCATGGAGACCGGTTGATCCATGACCTCCTCCATGGTGTCATATCCGAAGACCTCGAGGTACTGCCGGTTCACATAGGCGTGGGTGTCCCCTGTTATCATGGATACGGCGTCGTTGGAGTTCTCTATCGCCACCCGGTAGCGCTCCTCGGACTCCCTGAGTTCCGACTGAGCCTTTTTGCGCTCCGTAATGTCGAAAATAGTGACTATTCCCGCCGGCCTTCCCTCCAATTCCATAACCCCTATGGAGGCATCGACCCATTTCCCGTCCGGCCCTTTGTCCACGAGGCGCATCTCATGGATGGCACGGGACGCTTTATCCCCATCCGGGCGGATATGCCCCGCTTCCCTGAACAGGTCCCGGTAATCGTCATGAGCGATCTCCCAGAAATGCATCTTCGTGATCTCCTCGTACGACGAACCGACGATGCGGAGGGCGGCCGGGTTGGCATAGACGAAAAGGTCGTCACGATAGATCAGTATGCCGGAAGAGGTGGTCTCCGCAAGAGTCCTGAACCTGTATTCGCTCTCTTCGAGCAATTCCTTGGACACGGTAGTCGAACTCAACTTGGCGACCATGGCGTTGAAATCCTGGACAAGTTCTCCCGCCTCACCGGTAACGGACGAGTCGACTCTCACGTCGAAATTTCCGTCGTTTACCTCCTTTGTCGCCTCTTTGAGCCTCACTATGACTTTCGAGAAATATGTGCCCGCCCAGCAGGCCGCGGCGAGCACGATCAGGAGCCCTATGCCCATGATCAGCATGCCTACGCCCATGAAAGACCGGACAATCCTGTCCACCGTTATCCTGAGGTGGTGGTCGGAGTTCCCCCGGATATCACGCACGGCCTCTATGGGACCTACCAGTTCGTTGATGTAGGCGGAGGCGATCACGTTCATCTGAACCCCATCCGCGGTCTTTCTTTCAAGAGGGATCGCATAGAGGTACTTCTGGTCCATCTTTCCGTCGGGTCTCTCCCACGTGTAATAACCGTTTGACGGTTTTCCCCACGATGTGGTTTCCATTACCGTCCAGGCCACGGCGAATTCCTCGGAAAGGCGGCGGGGGTCCTGGTTCTCTATGGACCGGTCCTGATGAAAGCGTATTATGCCCGAAGCGGTTTCGCCGACGGATGTAAACCCCGTCTTCCCCACGGGTTGGACGGCTATCTGCCTGAATTCATCACTTTGCTGCAGGTCTTTCAGCGTACGTGCCGGGTGGGTCTTCAGGTAATGCTCTATCTGTGAACTCACACTGACCGTCTTGCGGCGGATGGACTCTTCCGCCAACCCCCAGAGTACCTTTTCCGTGCGCTGCCATTCCTCGGTGCCCAGTTGACTTATTGTCGCCGTCACTTCCCGGTGGATCTTGCTCCCGTAAACCTGGATCAGTACCCCGAAAATGAGTATGGGGATCAGTCCGGAGATGAAGCTTATGAGCATGAGGCGGGTACTCAGCTTTTTCGGTTTTAATTTTGACAGCACTGCTCCAGCTCCTTTATGTAAAGTCAATCCACGTAATCCATGCCGCATATGTGTCAGGGATCTAATCAGAAATGAACACTATACAATTTGATGGACACTTTTGATTTATTCTATACCGCTTTTCGCGGCTATGTCAATTTTAACCAGTCTTATCGACACCTTCCGGTCTTGCTTCCGGGAAAGGCGACGTGAAGGCCCGACGGGGATTGGTGATCCGTGAGGGCCGGTGCGCGACATCCTCCGTCCGCGCGACACAAAGCGTGGCCATCGGCCGCGCCCGCGAGCACCACATCCTTTCCTACCCCCGCTCTCCTCGGCGCGACATGGCGCAACTCCGGAACGATGAGCGGGGGAGAATGGACAGGCCCGCACTTCCTCAGGCTTGAGGAGCGGCTGCGGCCGGTCTCGTGTGATATGTTTTATTCAAACGAAAAATCGAGGAACATTACCTCTTTCGTTCCGTTCCCGTCCACGGAAAAGTAAAATGGGAGGGAGATGATGGGAATCTTTGTGATGAAATTCAATTCCACATTGTGACCCACCACTACCATCGGTATCGCGGCCTTGAGATTGATGCCGCTCTTTTCGAACTCCTTCCGGGCTTGTCCTGAAATGATGTTCGTCAGTTCGCCGACAGCGTCGACCACTTCGGGGCCGATACTCTGGCATTCATCGCCCACCAGGGTCTTGAACACGAACAACGCGCCTGTTTCCCTGAAACTTATAGCGATAGTTCCTTTCTTGTCTCCCACGAGTCCCATGATGCCCGTCACGTCCCCGGACGTTGCCCTCACGTCCTTCAATATCGGCTTACCCATGGCTGTCTCCATTCCAAGCATGGTTTTGAAGACGACCTGGGATGCGGTCACGAAGGGATTAATAAATTTCACGTCCATGTTCTTTCCTCCACTGTGCGTTAGATTAGGGCTATTTACCCACCCTCGCCCTCGCCTTGTCGATGGCGTCTTTCAGTTTCTCGGGGGTAAACGGTTTTACTATATAGTTGTCAACCCCTGACTTGATGGCCTCCATAATGTTGTCCTTCTGGGCTTCGGCGGTGACCATGATAAAGGGGATCGACTTGTACGTATCGTCGCCCTTGCAAGCCTTCAGGAATTCTATCCCCGTCATCTCGGGCATGATCCAGTCGCTGATGATCAGATCTACACTGTCGTTCTTCAATACGGACAGGGCGTGCTTTCCGCTCTCGGCCTCAAGCACGTCCTCAAGGTTGATCTGCTTCAGAACATTCTTGATGATTTTTCTCATTGTCGCAAAATCGTCCACGACGAGGACTTTCATCGTTTACCTCCTGTTTAATGAACTTTGAAATTTGCATTCTCTATAGTTGTCGTGTGATGAAGAATAAACTTAAATGGACTTTCCGCGATTAACGGGGCAGGGCTGAAAATCTCCCGCCTTAACCTTTTTGCAAAAATGGCGATAAGGGAAACAGGAGAAAAGATATGAAAGCCGACACTCATATTCATGAAGACCGGTCCACCCACGGCAGGAGGGGCATATGTGGAGCCTTGAACTGATCCGGGAGATCGTCCGCATTCTGATGGGAAGCAGGTGTTACTTCGACCTGGATTTGAGGGAGAGACACGGTCTCGTCAAGTATATGCTCGGAGACCAGTCGGTGCGCCACCTTGGTTCGTAGTACCGGCCGCCCCTGATCCACGGAACCCGTTCATCTGCCCGCCCTGCTGAAGGTCATGCCGGGCCCTCCGTTCCGTCGGTGCGGGAAGGTCCCGCGTCAGCCACTGTAAGCCTTTTATATTCCGAGATAACGTTCTTAAGGCTGCTTATTCTTCCTTTCCATCCCTTGAGGTATTTATTGTAGGACTGGGGCCTCACCTCAGCGAGGCGGGTGTAGCGCTGCTCCCTCGAGTCGAGGTATACTTCGAGGTCGCCGTCCGACCTTTTGAGGAGCCTTTTTGCCGCTGCGGGGCTGTTGATGAATGTGTCGAAGTGGACGAGGGCCATGGGGTAGGCAAGAGCCTTGGCCCCCGACTTGTCCCACAGCTTCTTGTATATCTTTTCCACATCCCCCTTCGAAATATTCCTTATGTCGCCCTTGAACCCCAAAGCCTTTGCCGTTGATTGAAGGATGCCGTACCTCGACGCCTCCTTGCCCCCGTCATCGGACACATATTTACTCCCTTCCTGGCTAAGCACAAATTTCAGGCACTCACGGAACTTCAACTGGTCCTCCACCTCCTCGGGAGATATGGGGGACTGAGAAGCGCCCGTGTAGACAGGGCCCTTCGTCGCCGTCTTCTCTATGGACCTCGTCAAAAGCTTGTCGAAAGAAGCGTCCGTCACCCGCGCTGCCGGGGCCTTCGTCCCCCTTCTTTCCAAATATAGATTCTGGTACTGCATAGCGGCTTGAATAAGGTCGGTATAAGATGCCATAGGCTCTCCAGGATAAAGGAATATAATAAGGTAGCAAGATGCAATATAGGTGCCAATTGAGGCAGATCACCTGTTCACCAGCATTCCCGTCCTTGGGCACCATTTGAGGTTTCTTTTGCCCGGCTTGTGCGACGCCCCTCTTTTTGAGGGCCCTTTTCCGTCCTTTCTTTCTCCAACCGGCAGCCGCGGCCGCGGTGGGCGTTACCCTGCCTGTCATGAAGGGTGACAAATTTTTGACAGCTTCGGGATTTCCTGTACGGACGGGGTTCTTCGCTCCTTCCCGGCGCGCTCCCGGGATATCTCCCGACAAGAGCTTAAGTTTTTTCCGTCATGTGCGATCACTACCTCTAGAATAAGATTTGTTTCGTCTATTCTGATCAAAGGAGGCGCATGATGGAAGATGGCAAGATACTGCAACTGGTGACATTCAAGCTGGAAAGCGAGGAATTCGGCGTCGATATCCTGAAGGTCCAGGAGATCAACCGGATGATGAATATTACAAGGATACCCAATGCCCCCACCTTTATAGAGGGTGTCATAAACCTGCGCGGGAAGATTATACCCATCGTGGACCTGAGGAAGAGGCTCGGGTTCAGGAACGGGAGCTTTGACAAGGCCACACGAATAATAGTTGTGGAGCTCGACGGACTTGTTCTCGGCTTCATCGTGGACTCCGTGTCGGAAGTGCTCCGGATACCGGGGAACACGATAGAACCGCCTCCGTCAATTGTGGCGGGTATTGAATCGGAGTATATCGAGGGAGTGGGGAAACTCGACAACAGGCTTCTCATACTTCTCGAACTGAAGAAGGTGTTCTCATCTCCGGACAGAAAAGAGCTTGAGAATATTGAAAACAATTAAATTAAAGGACAGGACGGGATGGGCGACACCTTCGATACGAATTTACTCAGCCAGGTGACGGCGCTGAGCGGAAAATTGTCCGTTTCCAGGGAGCGTGTCAGCCTGTTCCGGAAGGCCAGGGAGAACGAACATAAGAAAGGCGGCCCTTCTTCAAAGGCTCAGCCGCCCGAGGAGCAGCCTGCCGAGGCTGATCATCCCCGCCGGGACGGGCCCGAGGAGGGCAAAATAGACATAACCATATGAAAAGTTTGCCCACATAGGAAAATTTTTCCCCCCTTCGCGGACGTCATTTTTTCAGCCCCCATTGATATTTCAAGGAAACCGGTAGTGGCATAAGGATTGCACCATATTGTGCCATGAGGTCGCCATGCTAAATAGCTCATTTATCACGTTACCGGGAAAATATGTTCTTGAGAGGAAGATGGAAGCCATCACCAACAATCTCGCCAACGCATCCACGGCAGGATACAAATCCTCCAGACCCTCGTTTTCAATCTCCTCCACGGAGACGGCCACGACCGAGGGCGGTGGACCTTCCCTCCCTCAGACGACCTTCACGAACCTCGACTTTCATATCCATTTTGACGAGGCACCCCTCGTACAGACAGGAAACGGCCTTGATGTAGCGATCCAGGGAAGCGGGTTCTTCGTCGTGTCAACGGAAGACGGGGTCGTCTATACGCGGAATGGGCAGTTTACCCTTAATAAAGACAAAAAACTCGTAACCATGGATGGAAGCCCGGTGATGGGTCAGTCCGGAGAGATTACCCTGGACGGCAAAGAGATCGTGATCGAGGGCAACGGGTCGGTATACCTGGACAAGCGGGTAGTGGGGACATTGAAGATAGTGGACTTCAAGGACAAGACGACCTTGAGGAACCAGGGGAAAAGCTGCTTTGTGAATACGGATCCCGACAACGGGGAGACCAGCGCCGGTAAGTTTGTGCTCAAGAGCGGGTTCTATGAGACTTCCAACGTGAACGTGATGGGTGAAATGGTTGAGATGATGTCTGCCATGAGGGCTTACGAGTCGTACACCAAAGTGGAACAGGCTTTGAACGACGTAATGACCAAACTGGTAGATATCGCTAGATAGGAGGATTTTATGATAAGGGCATTGTGGACTGCCGGAACCGGCATGAATGTGCAGCAGACAAACCTTGATGTGATCGCCAACAACATCGCCAACATCAACACCACGGGTTTCAAGAAGGGCAGGGCGGACTTCCAGGACCTCATGTACCAGACCGTGCGGCTTCAGGGGACAAAGAACGACGGCGGCAACCAGGTGCCCACGGGCATTCAGATAGGCCACGGAGCTATACTCGCGGCAGTGCAAAAGGTATTCATCCAGGGCGATTTTCAGCAGACCGACAATGAAACGGACCTGGCCATCGAAGGTATGGGCTTTATCCAGGTCACCATGCCCGACGGCACACTTGCGTACACCCGGGCCGGTACATTCAAAAAGGACTCGGAAGGGAGGCTCTGCACCTCCGACGGCTATCTCGTGACGCCCAACATCACTATCCCCAACAATGCCATCAAGACCTCCATAGGCTCGGATGGGACCGTATCGGTCCAGGTGCAGGGGCAATCCGCCCTTTCCCAGATCGGCAAGATCGAGCTCGCGTCCTTTCCCAACCCCACAGGTTTGACCTCCATTGGAAAGAGCTTCTACCAGCAGACGGACGCAAGTGGTTCTCCCGTGCTCGCAACTCCGGGAACAAACGGCATGGGTACTCTCCTTCAGGGCTATCTCGAGCAGTCCAACGTCAACATCATGCAGGAGATGGTCAACCTTATCATAGGGCAGAGGGCATACGAAGTGAACTCCAAGGCCATACAGGCCGCCGACGAGATGCTGCAACTTGCGAACAATGTGAGGAAATAATGTCCGTGAAAAGCGCGGGACACAAGATGAGTGAGCCGGAGCGGGTAACCGGAATGAATATGGACAGGGTGGGGAGTGTTATGCTCTCCGCCTGTTCCATCCTTTGCGTAGCTCTTCTCCTCTTCCCTCTCATTGCCTCTGCCGCCCCGGCGTCCACGGAAGACAGGTCCCTGGTTGAAAAAAAGCTCACCAGTTTCATAAAGGAGTTCTACCAGGAAGACACGGACATTCAGGTGAAATTCAACAACATACCCGAATCCCTGAAAGGAAAGGCGAAGGTGAGGGGCATAAACTTCTCCAAGGTGCCTGACGCACAGGGCGACGGCGTATGTCTCGTCGAGTTCGATATGAAGGAATCGAGAGAGCGGAACGCTTACGTGGCGTTCAAGGTCTACAAGAAGAGACAACTTTTTGTGCTGAAGCAGGGAGGCAAAAGAGGCAACGTCGTTACCGATGCCGACGTGGCGGAAAAAGAGGCATTCCTCACGGGAATGACCGCGTATCCTGCCTCACGCGGGGAAGTAATCGGCAAGAGACTGAGAAGGGACCTCCCGGCCGGCACCGTACTCACTCCCCAGGCCATCGAAGACCCGATCCTCATCCAGACCGGTGAAGTGGTGCATATTATCGCGGAGAACCCGAGACTGGTAATTCACACGAACGGCAAGGCGCTGGACAGGGGGAGAATGGGCGAGACGATAAGGGTGAAGAACCTGAACTCCGGCAAGGAAATACTCGGCAAGGTGACGGGGGGCAATACCGTCACCGTCGAATTTTAGGAGCGGACCGTGAAAACAGCATCTTTGACAATTGTTGCGCTTTTCTCGTTGGCAGCCTGCAATACGGTGGCGCAGATGGAAATGTCCAAGATCAAGAACGAACCCTTCGTCGTCGACAATACGTACAAATACGCACGGCCCACAACGGGAAAAAACATGGGAACCATATGGAAGGGTGAGCAGGTGTCCAATACCTTCTATGTGGACCAGAGGGCAAAGAGCATAGGCGATATCATTACCGTCAACATCATAGAGGTGTCCCAGGCGTCGGAGGCCGCGACAACGGACCTCACCAAGAAGTCGACGACCCACGCGGGCATCCCCAACTTCTTCGGTTGGGAGACGAAGTACGTGAACACCCATCCCTACATAGACCCGAGCAACCTCATAAACGCCAATACACAGAACGATTTCTCCGGTTCCGGGAATACCACGAGGGGCGGCTCCCTGACGGCCACCATCTCGGCGAAGGTGGTGGATGTGCTGCCGAGCGGCAACCTCGCCATAGAAGGCAAAAGAGAGATATACATCAACAATGAAAAGAAGGAAATATTGCTCCAGGGCGTTGTGAGGCCCAGGGACATAGCTTATGACAACTCGGTCCTTTCCACCCAGGTTGCCGATGCCAAGATGATCTATACGGGCATCGGGGTCGTGGGCGACAAACAGAGGCCGGGATGGCTCGCACGGGTACTGGATCTGGTATGGCCATTCTGATGAAGGGAGACAGGATGATACGGAGAGTGAAAGAAGGGAAGGGTAATCAGGCTCCCATGCCCGGCAGGCGCCACGCGATGCGTCCGGCGTTGACCGTTGCCCTTTGCGCTCTCCTTTTTCTCGTCCTGTCCGTTCCTCCGTCCCATGGGGCGAGGATAAAAGATATAGGCTCCATACAAGGGGTCAGGACAAACCAGTTGATAGGTTACGGGCTTGTCATCGGTCTCAAGGGAACGGGCGACAAGGTCCAGACGATTTTTACCACCCAGTCCCTTGCCAACATGCTCGAAAAAATGGGGATCAGGGTTGACCCCACCCAGACCAAGGTGAAGAATATCGCGGCCGTCGTGGTGACGGCAGACTTGCCCCCCTTTGCGAAAGCGGGGAACAAGGTTGACGTGGTAGTCTCTTCAATCGGGGATGCGACCAGTATAGAAGGCGGCGTCCTCCTTCTCACACCCCTTAAAGGGGCTGACGGTGAGATATACGGTGTGGTTCAGGGACCGATAGTAGTCGGAGGCTTTCTCGCGAGCGGACAAGGGGCGTCGGTTACGAAGAACCATCCTACGGTAGGCAGAATCGCCAATGGCATGATCGTGGAGAAGGAGTTGAACTACGGAGACTATAAACCCGAGTCGATCCTTATCTCCCTCAAGGCTCCTGATTTTACCAATACCCGGCGGGTGGTGGAGCGCATAAACAGCGTGTTCGAAGGGGCTGCAACCGCGAAAGACGGCGGCACCATAACGGTTACTACCCCGGAGGAATTGAAGTCGGACCCCGTGAAGTTTGTGTCCATCGTGGAAAACCTTCAGATCAAGCCGGACGCGCAGGCGAAGATCGTGGTGGATGAAAAGAACGGCACGGTGGTGATAGGAGAGAACGTCACTATCGCCACAGTCGCCATCGCCCATGGAAACATAAGCGTCCAGATCAAGGAAGATCCCAAGGTGAGCCAGCCCATGCCCTTCTCCGGCGGGCGCACCGTTGTCACCCCCAATACGAAGATTAAAGTCGAAGAAGAGAAGGCCAAGTTTGTGGTCGTGGAAGGCGGAGTTACCATACGGGAACTGGTGAAGGCCCTGAACGCCATCGGCGTTTCCCCGAGGGATATGATCACCATTCTGCAGACCATAAAGGCGGCGGGGGCATTACATGCCGAACTGGAGGTAATCTGATGAAGATTTTTGCTGATAAGGTCCCTTCTTACGACGAACTGGCGAAGGCGAAGGATTCAAAGAGCCTTGCGAAGATCGGCGAGGATTTCGAGGCCTTCTTCCTCACATCCATGCTGAAGGACCTCGACAAAACCGCCCACCTGTCGAAGAAGAGCTACCGGGAAGAGACGACCATGGCCATAATGTATGAGAAACTCGGTGGCTATCTCGCCAAGAAAGGGGTAGGCGTAAAAGAGATGCTGCTGAAATATATGGGAGACGCGGAAAACCCTAAAGTTTCGGAAAACCCTAAAGTTTCCGGCGAAACAGGCGATAATAGGGATGAGTAGAAGAGGAGGTGGATTATGAAAGTACAAAATGACAATACAACCAATGTACTCGACAGTCTCGTCAGGTCCGCGCAGGTCAAGTCCTCGAAAGATACGGGGGCGAGCGCGAAGGTGGATGGAAGCGCTACTGATACGGTCGAATTATCGAGCAGAAAGGAAGAGATCCAGAGGATCAAGGACAGGGTGATGGCCGCTCCGGAAATGAGGCAGGACAAAGTGGAAAAGGTCCAGGGGGAGCTGAGCGCCCAGACGTACAACGTGAAAGGCGAATTGGTCGCAAGAAGCATTGTGAAGAGTCAACTTTTGGATGAGATATTATAGCCATGAAAGATGAACTGATCTTCGAGATAACGCAAAAAGAGCTGGGCCTTCTGAAGGAGTTTTCGAAGGTCTTGAGAGGCGAGCGGGACGCGATCATCTCTTTTTCCCTGGAAGGCATCGTGTGTGAGAACAACCGCAAGGAAGAGATACTGAAAAGACTTGAATTTCTGAAGCAGGAGAAGGGGAACCTTTTGCGGGACCCCATCGATCCGGAGACGACCGTAGGCGGCAGGACATGGAAGTCCCTGTGCGGAGAGGTTAACCAGGCCATAAAAGAGGTGAGGAGCGGTATCGACAAGAACATGAAGCTCCTTTCGTTCTCCATGGATCACGTGAAGTCATCTATAGAGAACATCGTGGGACTTCTGAACAGGTCCGCATATGGGAACAACAAGATGGAGAAAAGGGTCTCTTTCGTTCTCTCCAGGAGTGCTTGAGTGAGCATTTACTCAATACTCAACGTCGCCAGAGGGGCGCTCGCTGCAACCCAGACGGCCATGCAGGTCACGTCCAATAATATTGCGAACGTGAATACCGCGGGCTATGCGCGCCAGGAGGCGGTCCTCGAAGAGGCCCGGCCTACGCCTTCCCCCGCGGGGCTCATGGGCGACGGAGTAACGGTAAAGACCATCAAGAGGTTCTACGACAAGTACCTTGAAAGCTCAATACGGACCAAAAATTCCGATGCAGAGGGAAACTCGGTTCTTTCCACGTATCTCGACCGGATCCAGCAGTTCCTCAATGAGGACAATTCTCATCTTGCAGGTAACATAACCACCTATTTCAACGATTGGCAGAGCCTTTCGACGGACCCGCAGAACACGGGAATGAAACAGACCATCGTATCTCAGGGGCAAACGCTCGCCCAGTCGATCCAGACCCTGTACTCGAACCTGAAAGACCTCCAGAGCGAGCTCAACGACCAGGTGAATTCGGAGGTGGACAGCGCCAACACGATCCTCGCCTCCATCGCAACCCTGAACACCCAGATCATCGAGAACGGAGCGGATCAGGCCTCCACGAACATCTATCAGGACCAGAAGACGTCCCTCCTGAACGAACTTTCGAAGAAGTTGAGCATCCAGACCTTCGATGACAAGTATGGAAGGACCACGGTCCTCACGGCAGGAGGCAAACCTCTCGTGGAAGACGGGAGCGCATTGAAGTTCACCATTGTCCCCGGGGCGACCACCGGCTACTCGAAAGTAGGATTGGAGGATAGCAGCGGAACCATAACCGACATTACATCCGACCTCGGGGGAGGCAAATTCAAGGCCCTCATCGATACCCGTGATACCTACGTGGTAGGGTTTCTCGACGATCTCGACACTATGTCCGCCGCCCTTATCGATAACACGAAATGGACGGCCCAGATAGGCGGATTTATTACGGGCACCAGTTTCTTTCAGGGTACGGGCGCCGCGGATATCGCCGTCACGGACAGCCTTGTGGCCGATCCGACGAGCTTCAGCGCTTCCTCGGACCCCACCGGCAAACCATCGGATAACGATATCGCGGTAAGGATCGCCGCCCTTGTCGAGAAGACCCTGATCGGGTCGCAGCAACTCGTTCACGCCTCCGGGTCCGATGCCCTGAGCAATACCTACTCCAGCGCAGGCACGGCCATGACTTCCCTGCTGGGACTCAGCTCCGCCTGGAGCGGCACAATCCAGATCAAAGGAACCGACGGTGTGGCGAAGAGCGTGTCCATAGACCTTTCCCAGGATACGCTGACCCAGATCCGGGACAAGATAAACAATGCAGCCCCCACGGGTGTAACCGCGTCCCTCGCGACCACCACCACAAACGGCGTCACCAGTTACCAACTCAAACTCACGAACGTGGATGCCACGGACCTTACGGACCAGAACGGCGTGCTCCAGACCCTCGGCCTGGTTACCGGTACCACGACCCTCACGGACTTTGCTTCGTCCATGGTGAGCAATGCGGGTCAGCTTGCTCAGGACGCCGAGAATGCGGCCCAGACCAGCAGCGACAGTGCGGCGGTGTTGACGGCTCAGAGGGAGGGCGTGTCGGGGGTGTCCATCGATGAGGAGATGGCAAACCTCATAAAGTACCAGTATGCCTATCAAGCGAGTGCCAAGCTCTTCAGCATTGCCGATGAGCTTCTTCAATCTCTCCTGGCGGTGACATGATGAGAGTTTCCGATAATTACAGGTTTGAATTCTTCAAGGCCAGCGTCCAGGCCCTCAAGGGTAAACTGGATAGGAATCAGGAGAAGATATCCTCCCAAAAGGAGATCCTCGCCCCCAGCGACGATCCCGTGGGAACCGCGCAGTACATTCAGTTGCAGACCCAGCAGGATAAGAATACCCAGTATGTGAAGAACCTTGAGCGTCTTACCACGCTTTCGGGGATGTATGAGACATCGATCAACAGCGTCTCCGACGTTCTGACGGCAGCGAAGCAGCTCGCGGTCACCATGTCATCCGATACGGTGACCAAGGAAAACAGGGCCGCCGCAGTGTCGGAAGTGGAGGGCATGATCGAACAGCTCGCATCCCTGGGCAACACAAAGGTGGGTGGAACCTATATTTTCGGCGGAAAGAAGACAGATACCGCCCCTTACGCGGTGAATACGACCGTGGACCCGTCGGACGGCAACTATTATTCCGTCTCCTTTTCCGGGACGAGCGATGTGCCTTCCGTCAATATCTCGAGCGGTCAGACGGAGAAGCTGGGTATGTCGGGCGATACCGTGTTCGGCTCCGGCGCCTCCAGCATCTTTACAGCTCTCAAGGGCCTCAGGGACGGGCTTGCGAGCAACAACACGACTGCCATCAAGAACTCCATGACTACCATCGACGCGGGGGTGGACCTCACCGCAAACAACCTGTCTTCCATAGGCGCCTTTACTCAGAAGATTTCGAACCTGTCCCAGGTTACCACGGATAACACCACACAATTGAAAACGACCGCTTCCAAAATCATGGACGTGGATATGATCTCGGCCCTTACCGACTATAACCTGCTCACCACCGCCTATGAGACGGCGCTCAGCGTCATGGGGAAGATGCAGGCGATGAACATCCTTAACTACATTAAATAGGAGACTATGCTCGTCCTCTCGCGAAAAAAGAACGAAGGCATCATCATCAAAGGTAAAGAGGGAGACATACGCATCGTGGTGATCGAGGTGGACAAGGGAAAGGTAAGGCTTGGCATAGAAGCGCCGAAAGGCTGCGGTATTATCAGAGAGGAATTATTCTTCGAGGTGGAAGGGGCGAATAAGTTGTCCGCCCTCGAAAATATGGAAAAAATAAAGAAATTTCTAGGGGATCACAGTGGGTGAGGTCAGATTGAAAGGAAAGATCATCGGTTTCGAGGAGTGTATGTATTACGTGATGGAGAACCCCGTCGGCGAAGGGTCGCCCTTCAGGCTTCTTTCCTGCACTGAAGCCCCCGTGAACTTCGTGGTGGTGAATCCGTACCACGTGGTTGAGGACTACTCCTTCGAGATCGAGGACAGCGTGTTGAACGGTCTCTTCCAGGGTGATAATTACATGGAGGATATCGCGGTGCTCTGTGTGGTGAGGGCGGATGATAATTCGCTCTATGTGAACCTGAGATCACCCCTTATTGTAAACACAAGAACGGGCACTTTCGTGCAGACCATCCTGCCCAACGAGACCTACGGGGTGTCGGTACCCTTCACCGTAAGAAAAGCGGTCTGACATCAATGTCAAATCATCCGGCCATTTCCGTCTGCATGATCGTGAAGAACGAGGAAACGAACCTCCCGAGACTCCTCGCGTCGATAAGGGGGCTTGCGGACGAGGTCATTGTAGTCGACACGGGCTCGACGGATAGAACGGTCGAAATAGCGAAAAGCTTCGGGGCGAAGACCTACCATTTCGAATGGTGTGACGATTTTTCCGCCGCGAGAAACGAGTCCCTGAAATATGCCACAGGGGATTATATCTTGTGGCTGGATGGCGACGACGAAATATCGGAGCAGGACCACCCGGCGATAAAGGAGCATCTGTTGGGACATCCCGGCTCCGCGGTCTACCTGAAAGTGGTAAGCATCGCGGAGGAGGGGCCCACCGAAGCCATGCAGCTTCGCATGTTTCCGAACCTCAAGGGCCTCGCGTTTTCCGGCAAGGTTCATGAACAGATTCACGACGCTCTTGCTGAAAAGGGCGTGCCTTTCACGGGCTGCCATGCCCGGGTGACCCATTTCGGGTATCACACGCGGGAGGCTCTCGAGGAAAAGCTGAAAAGAAACAAGGCGATCCACGAGAAGGAATTGGAGGAAAATCCGAACAACCTCCATTCCCTCTTTTTTGCCGCAAGGGCCCTGAAGGGCCTGAACGAGGTCGAAGAGGCCCTGGAATACATGGAAAAGGTTCTTGTCCTGGGGAATGAGAGCAGGGACAGGGATGTGCTCATGGTCACCGTCGTTGACATGGCGGACGCCCTCTGCAAGTTTGGGAGGGACGGTGAAGCCATATCGCTCCTTGAACGATGGAAGACTCCACTCAAGAATCCCCCTCTCCTGGGTTACACCCTCGGGGAACTCTATTTTAAGGGCAGAGACTACGGGAAGGCATATGTCGCCCTCGCTCCTCTCAAAAACGAAAAGTTTGAAAATGAGATCGTGCCCCTTCTCGTGGGGGGGACGCGATTCACCATGCTGAGGGACCTCGGGGTATCCGCCCTTTTCGCGGGCGACCTGACCCTGGCGGAGGAATGTTTTACGAACTGCCTTGAGATGGACGATCAGAATGACGAGGCATGGCATTACCTCTCTCTCACAAAAGAACGGAACTCGGACATGAAAGGCGCCGTCGAAGTATGCCGCAAAGGACTTGCAACCATTAAAGACAATGGGTTTCTTAAGAAACGGCTCTTCCTCAGCCTTATCAGGAACAATGAACCGGAGCAGGCCCTTAAGGAATACGACGGCCTGAACGGACAGAAGGATAAGGACCTGGAGGTAATGGCCGGCATGTTCCATATACATTGTATAAGACTCGACATGGACGGCATAAACCGGTTTTACTCGCTTATCCGCAGGGAACTGTCCCTTTCCCCCGATGTATTTCCCGAGGGACTGGACCGTGTAAGGAAGACCCTTCCTCTTTTAGGGGAGGCGAAGGCCGGAGAATTATTTGAATCGGGAATTTCGCACTTGCTCCGGATAAACCCTTAAGTTTGCCGGCCACGTGACGATAACTGTATTTAGAAGGGATAGAAAAGAAAGGAGGTGCAGAGGATAAACCTTTCTTATCCCAAAAAAAGGGCACGATGCCCAATAAAAAACAAACAGGAGGTTTACCATGGCTTTTAGAGTTAACACGAACGTATCGTCCTTAAACACTCAGAGATGGTTAGGAATATCAGGAACAGCTCAGGCGAAATCACTGGAAAGACTCTCAAGCGGCTTCAAAATCAACAAGGCGTCCGATGACGCGGCAGGTATTGCAATCGCCACAAAGTTGAACGTGAAATCGGTCTCCATGACAAAGGCCATCGACAACGGCAACCAGGCACTCTCCATGTTGCAGACGGCAGAAGGTGGCATCGACCAGATCTCCAACATCCTCACAAGGCTTAAAGAACTTGCCACCCAGGCGGCTTCCGACAACACCACGGACAGAACGGCACTGGACAATGAGAGGAGCTACCTCGAGACGGAAATCGGCAACATAAGAAGCAACACTACCTACGGCACAACCGGTCTCCTTCAGGGCGGCGCGACTATCGCTGCGGGCGCTTCCGGCACCAGCTTGACTGCAGGCGGCGGTATCGCGAACATCGATGTCACCTCAGCGGCAGCGGGCGTCTTCACGTTGACCAACACGGCCCTTACGGCCGGCGCAGGAACCATTACCCTGGCAGGAGCAGGCGGAACACAGTCAGTGTACGTAAGCGGCGTCACCGGATTTAACGAAGTGACGGCTAACTTCTCGACCCTTGGCGTGAAAGTAACGGTCAACGCGGCCCTGGCAGTGAATGCCGGCGCAAGTGGAGCCACAAGTGGGTTCACAGTAAGTACGGGTTCATCTTCCTTCACGTACCAGATGGGTGACACAAACCAGACCATGAACCAGGTTGGCGTGTCCATAATGGACTTCGCCGTTACCGGTTCGGTCCTCAACATTACATCAGGTTCCAACGTTGCCAGCAAGTCGTCGGCACAGGCCTACATGACCTTGATCGATACGGCCGTCGGCAACCTCACTACCCAGCGAGGTAACCTCGGTGCTTCCATGAACCAGATCAGCTACCACGTGGCGAACCTGAGTACCATGAGTGAGAATGTCAAGTCGTCGGTATCGACGATCAAGGACGCAGACTTCGCTGCCGAGATGGCGGATTTCACGAAGAACCAGATTCTGCAGCAGTCCGGTGTAGCAATGCTCGCTCAGGCAAACTCTCTCCCGCAGCAGGTACTCTCTCTGCTGAAAGGGTAAGGGATAACAACGGAAACAGGCCCCCTTCCCTCACGGGAGGGGGGCACATTTGATTAGGGAGCAGACCATGCTGGTGGATACGAAAAACATGATTTCGGACTTTGATTTCACCGCTGCCCCTGCGCCGAAAGCGAAGGAAGCCAGAAGAGCGGCGACCCCTCAGGAGGGGGCTGCCGATATTGCAAAGGTAAGTGAAGAGACGTTAAAGAAGATAGAAAACATGATCAAGGAGTTTGGTTCGTCGGACAAGGTGAGCATGCATTACGACAGGGACATCGACAGGGTAGTGGTGACAATTTCGAGCGGAGAGACTCAGGAGGTAATCAGGCAGATCCCCTCAGCTGAGTTTGTGTCTTTCTTGAAGAATTTCAACCAGATGCTGGGGTTGATGGTCAACAGGAGGTTATAGGGATGAGCGGAACCGTATCCATGACCGGGCTTGTGAGCAATACCAACTGGTCGAGTCTTATTGATTCCATTATAAATGCGGAGAGGGCGTCTACGGAAAACCCCCTGACTGAGAGCAAGAACGCCTACCAGTTAAAGCTTACCGCGTGGCAGTCCTTCAATACGAAGCTTTCCGCTCTCACGGACTACATCGACAGCAATAAGCTCAACAAGACCGCCGGATACGGGGTCTACACATCTTCCCTCACGTCAAGCGACACGTCCGTCACCCCGTCGAGCGTGCTCAGCGTCTCGGTGGGCTCGTTGAGCGGGCCCGGTAAATATTCGATAGAGGTCTCGCAACTGGCCAAGGCGGAGAAGATATCGAGCGACGCCTTTACGTCGAACTCCACCGACCTCGCGTTGGCGGGAGATATTGTGGTCAACAACAAGGTGGTGACGATTCAGACCGGTGATAACCTGAATACCGTCGCTGCAAGGATAAACAACGCCGGTGCGGGAGTCACCGCCACGGTGCTCAAGGTGTCCGATTCGGAATACAGGCTGTCTCTGGAATCGAATACCACGGGAGCGACAGGGATGTCCCTCAGGAACGGCGGTTCCACGGACATTCTCGAATCTCTGAAGGTGCGCAGTTCCACCCAAACCCTCGCCCATGCGTCAGGCTCCGACGCCCTGAGCGACACGTATACGAATACGACGGGCGCAGTGGGAACGCTCATGGGCCTCACGTCGGCGCAGAGCGGGACCATAAAGATCAACGGCACCGATGTGGCAGTCAACCTCGGCACGGATTCCCTGCAGACCATAGTGGACAATATCAATCTGGCCGCCCCTGCGGGCGTGACCGCTTCCATCGATACCGTGACCTCGGGGAGCGCCACTTCGTACCGGCTGAAACTTACGAATACGGGTGTATCCGACCTGGTGGACAGCAACAACATCCTCGAGTCCCTGGGGGTAGTCAAGTCTTCCGCAACCAATACTCTGAGAACGGGCCAGGACGCGTCCCTCAAAATCGACGGCTACGCCATCACATCGTCTTCGAATTCCATTACGACTGCCATAAGCGGGTTAACCCTTAACCTTGCCGGCACGAACGTGGGCAAGCCTGTCGATTTGACGATCAGCCAGAATACCACCCAGATAGCCACCAATGCCTCGACCCTGGTAACGGCCATAAACAACGTCATTTCCTATATCAACGAACAGAATACCTTCAAAAGCAGCACGGGCAGCAGCTCTACCGCGACGCAGAATCCCCTGTTCGGTGATACCACCCTGGCATTGGTGAAGAGAAGTATCTCATCTGCCGTATTCACCACGGTGAGTGGAAATACCGCCTATACCAATGCATCGGACATCGGGATCAGCTATCAGAAGGATGGGACGCTGGCCGTGGACAGCGCCAAGCTGTCGACCGCCCTCTCAACGAACAGCGACGAGACGGTGAAGGTGCTCAAGAACCTGGGGGATAACCTGTACAGCAATCTCCACGGTTTTGTGGACCCCGGCTCAGGGACATTGGTGCTCGCCACCAAGTCCATACAAAACAAGATGACCAGCATCGATACGAAGATATCCGACCTGGAAGCGCGGTACGAGAGAGAACGGGTGTTGATGGAGACCAAGTTCAATGCGCTCGAGGTGTTGATCAACCAGTCCAACACCACGAAGAGCTGGCTTACCCAGCAGTCTACCGTGTTGCAGAATACAAAGAGCTGATGCGCCTTCAGACAGGAGGAGATAGATAATAGATGAATCCCTACAGGGCCTATTCAGCGGCAGACAGCAACGTGAATGGAGACAGCAAGCCGAAGCTTCTCCTTAAAGTCTACCAGTCGATGCTTGATAAGATCGATATCGTGAAGTCCGCCATTGAAAGAAGAGATTTTGAAAGCAAATACGACGGGCTCACGAAGCTCACCACTGTGCTCGAAATCCTCGATTCTTCCCTGGATATGACCCAGGGTGGCGACGTGTCAAAGAACCTTTCCGACCTTTATCAGTACCTTGTAAGGAGGCTTGTGTCCGTCCATATAAGCCAGGACGTCAAGATCCTTGATGAATGCAGGTCCATTATAGTTCTTCTCAATGAAGGGTTTGTCGCTGCCTATGAAAAAGAGGCCAAAGAGAAGGGTCCTGCATCGGGAGACAGCGAACCCGGCAATGCGCCTTTCTCCTGCCGTATGGTGTAATGAGCCCGGAGTCTCTCCGTGCTCCTCCGAATGTCTTGTCCTCCTCTCGCGCCGGGTCTCAAGGGTTACGGCCTGAACCGCGGGAAGTCCCCCGAATGGAACAAAGGTTCAGCCGCCGGCCGGCGTTTTCCGGGCAATCATATTGAGGCTGATGAGTTCCCCTTTAAACCTCATGCTGCTGGTATCGTTGAAAATGCCGAATTCAGCGACCCTCCTGACGTCGCCGAAACCGGCTTCGCTCAGGTATGTATAGAGGAATTCCTGATTCAAACCGACATAATGGTAGTCGTGGGCATCCGTATGTCCTCCGAAGATCATGCGCATCACGTGAAACCGCTCAATCGGGTTCAACAGGTTTCTCGCGGAAAACAACCGGGCGAGAACGTCAAGATCGGGAACACTGACGTACAATGTTCCGGAAGGCTTCAAAACCCGGTTCCATTCCCTGAGGGCAGACAATAGCTCACCGTTATAATCGAAATGCTCCACCACATGGGACGCATAGATGTCATCAAAGGAAGCATCGGAAAAGCGGGACAGGTCATTGGCGTTGCCGAGATGATCGACATGGGGACCGGGAAGGACTTCCATAATTTCCCATCCTGGTGCGGCGGCGTTGCCGCCCACGTGTAATCTCCGTGCCATATGCGCCCCCTTGAACGACCTGTGAAAGACTATATCGCGATTGAAACCGTCCGTGCAAGTGTTATCGTGCGGGATGCCCGGGCCAATCGCGCAGCCGGTTGTTTTTACCGGATCTTATGGCTCCGCCGGTTGTAAAAGGTTTCTCAAAAATGTACAATTATCAGCGACATGGCAAAGAAAGTGAACAATACGAGGCCGGGAAACACCAATGCCGCCGCTCTGCCCGGAATCCTTCGCTCGGCTGTTCAATGCTACGAAAAAGGGGATATATCCGGAGCGGAGACTTTTGCCCGATCAGCCATAAGGATAGACCCCGGGAACGGTGATGCCCTGCTCATCCTGGGGGTGTGCGCCTATGGGATGAGGCGCTACGACGAGGCCTGCGAGCATTACCGGCACGCCTTGAGAACATCGAAGTCGCCACTCGTTTACAACAACCTCGGGGCCGCCCTCAAGGAGTCGGGCAGGCTTGACGAGGCGATTGAGGCGTACGGACAGGCCTTGTTGCTCAAGCCCGACTATCCCGAGGCATACTGCAATCTCGGCAACGCGCTGAAAGACAAAGGAGATGTTGAGAGGGCCATAGGCGCCTACAACCAATCTCTTGGACTCAACCCGTTGAACCCGGGGACGCTCAACAATCTCGGACACGCCTTGAGAGACGCGGGACGATTCGCCGAGGCAATAGAGGCCTACCGCAAGGCCATTCAACTGAACCCTGGTTTTGCCGACGCCTACCGGAGCCTCGGCATTGCCCTCAGGGAGTCGGGCAGGCTCGACGAGGCGATCGGGGCCTACCGGCAGGCCCTCGCGCTGAAGCCCGACTATCCCGAAGCGTATTACAATCTTGGGAACGCCCTGAGAGAGAAAGGAAGCACGGATGAAGCCATAGACGCTTACCGGCAGGCCCTCGCGCTGAAGCCCGACTATCCCGAGCCGTACTGCAACCTGGGAAACGCCCTGAGGGAGAAGGGGGATATAGAAGGGGCCGTAAGCGCCTGCCGGCAGGCTGCAGCCATGGCCCCCGGCTTTGCCGAAGCCTACAGCAATCTCGGTAATGCCTTGAAAGACCAGGGAAGGATAGAGGAAGCGATAGAGGCCTACGAACAGGCGGTCAGACTGAACCCCCGACTCCTGGAAGCGCACAGCAACCTGATTTATTCGAGGCAGTTTCTTCCCGGTATCACTCTGGAGAGGATATTGGAGGATCACCGGCAATGGAATGCGGTTCATTGCACGCGCTATGGGGAGCGGCGGGATTCCTTTGGAAATTCGAGGGACCCCGGCCGGGTACTCACCCTGGGGTTTGTCTGCGGTGATTTCAGAATGCATCCTGTCGGATATTTCCTGATACGGATATTCGAGGCCCTGGCCAAAGAGGATGTGAGGATTGTCTGTTACGCAAACCAGAAGGCCGGGGACGATCTGACCTCGCGTTTCAGGGCCGCGGCATCCGCGTGGAGGGATATCTATCATGTCTCCGACGATGAAGCCTGCCACATGGTCGCGAAGGACCATGTGGACATACTCTTCGATCTTACCGGGCATATCGAAAACAACCGCCTGGCCATATTCGCGCGAAAACCCGCGCCTGTCCAGATTACATGGGCCGGTTATATGGCGACCACAGGGATGGATGCCATGGACTATATAATCGGCGACCCGAATGAGATATGGGAAGGAGCGGAGAAATACTATACGGAAAAAGTCATAAGAATGCCTGACTCCTTTGTCTGCTACGAAGCCCCCCCGTATTCACCGGCTGTGTCACCTCTTCCTGCCCTGTCAAGGGGGTATGTCACTTTCGGCTGCTTCAATATATTGTGCAAGATTTCCCCCCAGGTGATCGCGGTGTGGAGGGATATCTTTGTCCGCCTTCCCCGTTCCAGACTCGTGCTCAAGACAAGAGAGTTGAGTTGCCGCAGCACCAGGGAACGATACCTCGGGCTCCTCGGCACCTATGGGATCGATCCGCACAGGGTAGACCTTATCGGCAGGACGCCTCACAAAGAACATATGGAATCTTACGGCGAAATCGATATCGCCCTGGACACTTTTCCCTTCTCGGGAAGCACTACCACGCTGGAATCGCTTTGGATGGGCGTGCCGGTGATCACCCTGCCCGGTGAGACCTTTGCCGGCCGTCATTCACTCAGTTTCCTTTCTTCCGTGGGCGTCAGGGAGACGATTGCCCGCGATGCGCAGGACTTTGCGGAAATCGCGGTGGGCCTTGCCGGGGATATCCCCCGTCTCGCTCGTCTGCGCGCCTCCTTACGGGACAGGTTTGTGTCGTCACCTCTCTGTGACGGGACAAAGTTTGCCCGCCGTCTTATGGAAGAACTGCGGACGGTCTGGTCTTTTTGGTGTGGAGACCAAAGGACCTGATCTCCGTCTTGCCCCACGGTTCCGCCTCCGCGAACAATCACGAAACTACCGGACTCCCCCCCGTTGGCATCATTGTTGCATGGTTCAAAAGGCAGGGAGTGGAATGCCCGGAGGAGGAACTATGGATGACGACGCGGCACATGGACAGACCGGAGGTTCAGAGACCCCCATGGAGGGTCTCTGTTGAATAAACGAGGCAGGCAGGCCCATGGGTCTCCCGGCATGAACGTCGAACTCGAAAAGGCGCTTCGATATCATAGATCGGGCCGGTTCGAGATGGCGGAGCCTATCTACCGCAATATACTCGTCGCGGACCCGGACCATCCGGATGCGCTCCACCTCCTCGGCGTCCTTGCCCACCAGACGGGAAGGCACGATATTGCCATAGAACTGATAGGGAAGGCTATCCGCAATGATCCCCATGCGCCTCAGTATTATGACAATATGGGAAATGCCTGTGCGTCTCTCGGCAGGCTGGAGGAGGCCGTCTCCTGTTACCAATCGGCCCTGAGACTCAGGCCGGACTCCGCGGGCGCCCTGAGCAATCTCGCAAACGTGCTGAAATCCCTCGGCAGGCTGGAGGAAGCCGTCTCTTGCTACGAAAGGGCCATGGCTTTGGAACCGGGTCTGGCGGAACCCTGCAACAATCTGGGTAACCTGCTCAAGGCGCTGGGCAGGATCGGCGAGGCTATCGACCTTTTCAGAAAGGCCGTGAAGTTGAAACCGGGTTACGCCGAGGCCCACAACAACCTCGGGGTGGCGCTTCACGACCAGGGAAAGGCGGACGAGGCATCCGTCTCATTCCGGAAGGCCCTTGATCTGAAACCGGATCTGGCCGAGGTCCACAACAACCTGGGCAACCTCCTCAAAGACCAGGGGAACGTCATGGAGGCTATCTCTTCCATCAGAAGGGCCCTGGAATTACAACCGGGTTATGCGGAGGCCTGCAATAACATGGGCCTTGCCCTCGTCGACCTTGGAGAGATCGAAGGGGCTGTGTCCCTCTATGCGCGGGCTCGCGAACTGAAACCCGACAACCCGGGATACCATTCGAACTATCTTCTGGGTCTCCATTACAGCGAGAAATACGACAGGAAGGTCTTATCCGGGGAGGCAATGGAATGGGGCAGGAAACACGGCTCCCGGTCCGGTTCCCCCAGGCCTTTCACCAATACGGCGGACCCCGGCCGCAGGATCAGGGTGGGTTACGTGTCCGGTGATTTCCGCAGGCACCCCGTAGGCTATTTTATCGGTCCCATACTCGCGTGTCATGACCGGGACATGTTCGAGGTCTACTGCTACGCCAACCAGCATGAGTCCGATGACCTTACACGGCGATTTCAGTCGCTGCCCGTTCACTGGCGGGGGATCGCGGATCTTCCCGATGAATCGGCGGGGGCCCTGATCGTGGAAGACGGCATCGACATCCTCGTGGACCTTTCAGGGCATACGGCGAGAAACCGGCTCCTCCTGTTTGCAGAAAAACCGGCTCCGGTCCAGGCGACCTGGATCGGGTATTCCGACACCACGGGCCTCGGCGCAATCGATTTCATCATTGCAGACAGACACGTGATACCGGAGGAAGACAGGACACTCTACACGGAAAGACCGGTGAGACTCCCCCACTCCTACCTCTGCTATTCGCCTCCCGCATACGCCCCGGAAGAAAACGGACTTCCCGCCCAACGCAACGGGCATATTACCTTCGGCTCTTTCAATAACATTGCCAAGGTGAGCCTTACCGCCATAGAGACATGGTCGAAGGTCCTCCGGGAGGTCCCCGACTCGAGGCTCTGCGTCAAGGCCTCCGTCCTGGACGTGCAGGCCCTCAAAGGCAAGTACCTGGAGTTTTTCGCCATGAACGGGATCGGGGAAGACAGGATAGACGTGGCGGGGAGATCGCCGAACCACCGGGAACTGCTTGTCGGTTACGGGAATATCGATATCGCCCTCGACACGTTCCCTTACGCAGGGACCACCACAACGGCCGAGGCCCTTTGGATGGGCGTGCCCGTGGTCACCCTCGCCGCAGGCGCCTTTGTGGGCAGGGTGGGGGGCAGCCTGCTCTCCACGGTGGGGCTGAGTGAGTTCGTGGCCCGCACCTCCGATGAGTACATCGCAATAGCCGCGGCGCTGGCCGGAGACCGGGAAAGACTCGTCGGCCTTCGTTCAACCCTTCGCCGTAAAATGAAGGAATCCCCCCTGTGCGACGGGAAAACGTTTACCCGGGACCTGGAAGGCCTCTACCGCGGCATGTGGCGGCAGTGGTCCGGGAGAAAGGAGGATTCCCTTTGAGCAGGACCGACAGAACCCACGCGGACGAACTCGGCAGGGCCCTTCAATACCATCAGGCGGGTCAGTTCCTGATGGCGGAGCCCATTTACCGGAAGATACTCGCCGCCAATCCCGATCACGCGGACGCCCTTCACCTCCTCGGCGTCCTTGCCCACCAGGTGGGACGGCACGACATTGCAATCGAGTTGATAGGGCGGGCCATCCGCAATAACCCGCGGGCGGCCCATTATCATGACAACATGGGAAATGCCTACACTGCCCTCGGCAGACTGGAAGAGGCGGTCTCTTCTTACAGGCGGGCCCTCGAGATCAAGCCTGATTATGCGGGAGCGTGCAATAACCTCGCGAATGCGCTGAAAGCCCTGGGCAGACCGGATGAGGCATTTTTCTACTATGAAAGGGCCGTCACGCTGAAACCGGACATGGCCGAAGCGTACTGCAACCTGGGCAACCTGTCAAAGGACCGGGGAGAGACGGACGAGGCGATCCGTTTTCTTGACAGGGCCATTGCCCTCAATCCCGGTTATGCCGAGGCATACTACAGCCTGGGACTCGTGCTCTACGATCAGGGGAAGGCGGACGAGGCCCTTGCCCGATACCGGCAGGCCGTTAACCTGAAGCCTGACTATGCCGAGGCATACAATAACCTCGGGATCGCCCTTTTTGACCGGGGAGAGACGGAAGAAGCAATCTCCTGTTACAGGAAAGCCCTTGCCGTAAAACCGGATATGGCCGATGTCTGCAATAACCTGGGAAACGCGCTGAAGTCCCTCGGTAGGATGGATGAGGCCATGTCGTCATTTCAGTTGGCTCGCGAACTGAAACCCGACAACCCGGGATACCATTCGAACTATCTTCTGGGTCTCCATTACAGCGAGAAATACGACAGGAAGGTCTTATCCGGGGAGGCAATGGAATGGGGCAGGAAACACGGCTCCCGGTCCGGTTCCCCCAGGCCTTTCACCAATACGGCGGACCCCGGCCGCAGGATCAGGGTGGGTTACGTGTCCGGTGATTTCCGCAGGCACCCCGTAGGCTATTTTATCGGTCCCATACTCGCGTGTCATGACCGGGACATGTTCGAGGTCTACTGCTACGCCAACCAGCATGAGTCCGATGACCTTACACGGCGATTTCAGTCGCTGCCCGTTCACTGGCGGGGGATCGCGGATCTTCCCGATGAATCGGCGGGGGCCCTGATCGTGGAAGACGGCATCGACATCCTCGTGGACCTTTCAGGGCATACGGCGAGAAACCGGCTCCTCCTGTTTGCAGAAAAACCGGCTCCGGTCCAGGCGACCTGGATCGGGTATTCCGACACCACGGGCCTCGGCGCAATCGATTTCATCATTGCAGACAGACACGTGATACCGGAGGAAGACAGGACACTCTACACGGAAAGACCGGTGAGACTCCCCCACTCCTACCTCTGCTATTCGCCTCCCGCATACGCCCCGGAAGAAAACGGACTTCCCGCCCAACGCAACGGGCATATTACCTTCGGCTCTTTCAATAACATTGCCAAGGTGAGCCTTACCGCCATAGAGACATGGTCGAAGGTCCTCCGGGAGGTCCCCGACTCGAGGCTCTGCGTCAAGGCCTCCGTCCTGGACGTGCAGGCCCTCAAAGGCAAGTACCTGGAGTTTTTCGCCATGAACGGGATCGGGGAAGACAGGATAGACGTGGCGGGGAGATCGCCGAACCACCGGGAACTGCTTGTCGGTTACGGGAATATCGATATCGCCCTCGACACGTTCCCTTACGCAGGGACCACCACAACGGCCGAGGCCCTTTGGATGGGCGTGCCCGTGGTCACCCTCGCCGCAGGCGCCTTTGTGGGCAGGGTGGGGGGCAGCCTGCTCTCCACGGTGGGGCTGAGTGAGTTCGTGGCCCGCACCTCCGATGAGTACATCGCAATAGCCGCGGCGCTGGCCGGAGACCGGGAAAGACTCGTCGGCCTTCGTTCAACCCTTCGCCGTAAAATGAAGGAATCCCCCCTGTGCGACGGGAAAACGTTTACCCGGGACCTGGAAGGCCTCTACCGCGGCATGTGGCGGCAGTGGTGCGGGAGAAAGGAGGATTCCCTTTGAGCAGGACCGACAGAACCCACGCGGACGAACTCGGCAGGGCCCTTCAATACCATCAGGCGGGTCAGTTCCTGATGGCGGAGCCCATTTACCGGAAGATACTCGCCGCCAATCCCGATCACGCGGACGCCCTTCACCTCCTCGGCGTCCTTGCCCACCAGGTGGGACGGCACGACATTGCAATCGAGTTGATAGGGCGGGCCATCCGCAATAACCCGCGGGCGGCCCATTATCATGACAACATGGGAAATGCCTACACTGCCCTCGGCAGACTGGAAGAGGCGGTCTCTTCTTACAGGCGGGCCCTCGAGATCAAGCCTGATTATGCGGGAGCGTGCAATAACCTCGCGAATGCGCTGAAAGCCCTGGGCAGACCGGATGAGGCATTTTTCTACTATGAAAGGGCCGTCACGCTGAAACCGGACATGGCCGAAGCGTACTGCAACCTGGGCAACCTGTCAAAGGACCGGGGAGAGACGGACGAGGCGATCCGTTTTCTTGACAGGGCCATTGCCCTCAATCCCGGTTATGCCGAGGCATACTACAGCCTGGGACTCGTGCTCTACGATCAGGGGAAGGCGGACGAGGCCCTTGCCCGATACCGGCAGGCCGTTAACCTGAAGCCTGACTATGCCGAGGCATACAATAACCTCGGGATCGCCCTTTTTGACCGGGGAGAGACGGAAGAAGCGATCTCCTGTTACAGGAAAGCCCTTGCCGTAAAACCGGATATGGCCGATGTCTGCAATAACCTGGGAAACGCGCTGAAGTCCCTCGGCAGGATGGATGAGGCCATGTCGTCGTTTCTGAGGACCCTTGAGATTGAACCCGGTTATGCCGAGGCATACTACAGCCTGGGACTCGTGCTCTACGATCAGGGGAAGGCGGACGAGGCCCTTGCCCGATACCGGCAGGCCGTTAACCTGAAGCCTGACTATGCCGAGGCGTACAACGGTCTGGGGGTTACCCTTCATGCGAGGAAGGAGACGGACGAGGCCATCGGCCTGTATAGACAGGCCATTGCGCTGAAACAGGACCAACCGGAGGCGCACAACAACCTGGGGGTTGCCCTTCACGACCAGGGAAAGACGGACGAGGCTATTCTCCATTACAAAAAAGCCCTTGAACTCAAACCGGATTACGGTGATGCCCACTCGAACTACCTCATGGCATTGCATTATGACGGGAAGACCGACAGGGAGGGCCTGTTCAGGGAGGCCATGGAATGGAGCCGGAGACATTGCCGGCCCCCTGCGTCTCCGGGTATTTTCGCCAATAAGGCCGATCCGGAGCGCACGCTGAGAATAGGGTATGTATCAGGAGATTTCCGCCGTCATCCAGTGGGTTTCTTCATGGAAGCCGTCCTTGCTCATCATGAGCGCCATGGGTTTGAAGTCACCTGCTACAGCAACCGCCATGGGGGTGACGACCTGACGCGAAGGCTCCGGTCATTGCCTGTCCAATGGAGGTCCATTGCAGGTGTTCCGGATGGCCCGGCGGAAAAGGCGATCCGTGACGACGGCATCGACATACTCATCGACCTTTCCGGACATAGCGCGGGGCACCGGCTTGTCCTGTTTTCACGGAGACCGGCGCCGGTTCAGGCCACGTGGATCGGTTATTTCGACACCACGGCAGTGCCCGCAATGGACTATATCATTTCCGACAGGTATGTGATACCGGAAGGGGAGGAAAGGTTCTACACGGAAAAACCGGCGCGCCTTCCGAACGGCTATCTCTGCTACACGCCCCACGCCTATGCTCCCGAAGTGAAGGAGCTTCCCTTTCTCACCCGAGGTCATATTACCTTCGGCTGTTTCAACAATGTGAGCAAGGTCAATCCCGCAGTAATAGAGACGTGGTCGAGGATCCTGACTGCGGTGCCTGGGTCGAGGCTCTGTTTTAGATCTCCTGCGCTGAGTTCACCTTCCGTGAGGGAGGCGTTCATGGATATGTTTCACCGGAACGGGATCGAAGGGCATCGGATCGAGTTGTCGGGCCCGATGGTGCACAAGGAATACCTTGCGTACTACGGGAATATCGATATCATCCTCGACACATTCCCCTTCGCGGGCAACACGACCACGGCCGACGCCCTGTGGATGGGGGTGCCCGTACCTACCCTCGTTCATGAGAGTTTCCCCGGACGGTTCGGCCTCAGCATGCTTTCCACAGTAGGGCTTCACGATCTGATCGCGTACAGCCCCGACGAATACGTGGCGGTGGTGGCGGGGCTCGCAGGGGACGTTGAGCGCCTTTCCGCCCTTCGTTCCGGCCTGCGTGGAAAAATGGAGCAGTCGCCCCTGTGCGACGGGGAAAGGTTCACCCGTGACCTCGAAAAGCTCTATCGTGACATGTGGACGAAGTGGTGCGGGGAAGAGGCTTAGGAAAGCCTTCCTCTTACCGCATCCTCCAGAAAGGACTCGAACCCCTTCACGCACTCCATATCGTAATAGAGGCGTTGTTTGTTCGCCCTGAACGCCGCCCTGACCCGGTCTCTCATACTTTTGTCTTTTCCCAGTTTTACCGCACAATCGACGTAATCGTCGAGGTTCTCCGCGATAGTCTCATCTACGCCCATCATGGTCAGTATGGCGTAGGTGTGCCGTCCCCGCATGAGGTTGCCCGGCAGGCTCACCACGGGAAGATCGCATTCTATCGCCTCAAGGGTTGAATTGCACCCGGACCATCCTATACTGTCCAGAAACACGTCGGACAGGGCATTCATGGCATGATAACGCGCCTTGTCCAGGCGGGGGAGGATGACGAGCCGGTCCGCGTTCGCAAGGGAGTGCTTTTCGAAGGCCTTCCCAAGGCGTCTGACAAAACGGTCGGTGAGGGCTTGCGCCTTGGTGTCCCCGATAAAGGCAAACTGGGAATTCCCAACCTCCGCCGCGATCCTCGGGAATATGTCATCGTATTGGGGGAGGTATTTGAAGAGAGACTGGGCGCAGAAATAGACCACGGAATCCGGGTTGAGACCGAAATCTTCACGGCGGAAGGAAGACCCGTCCCCGTGGATCGGGGTGTAGTGTATGGAGAGATTGGGGAGGCGGACGAGGGTCTCCGTGTAGTGGTTATCCCCGTCTTCAGGCTCCATGAGGTCGCTGCTCAGATAGTAGTCTATGGTGGGAAGCCCCGATGTGTTGGGATGGCCCCACGATGTGCATTGGATAGGGGCGAGCCTTATTGCCGCGAGTTGGACCGTCATGGGGTCCATGCCTATTTCGGGGTAGATCAATATGTCGAGGTCATCGCCCCGTATGGCCTCGCTCATTGCCGCGAAGGAGTGGACGCCCTCAACGAAACGGTCGAAGGAAGCCTTCGCCGCAGCCGTTTCATCATCCCTTGCCTTGCCCGTATAATACCCGAAGAGCGCGAACCTGCTCTTGTCGATGTTTTCCACCCATCCCTTGATCGGCATCTTCCAGTTGGAATGGTAATAGAAGAACCCGGAAACAATGCCTACCCGTATCCTGCCGTCGACCCGGGGGCGGCCATTCCTGCCGGTGCCCGCAAGGTCCGGATATCTCGCCTGTTGAATGCGGCATACGAGATTTCCATATGCGGACTGCAGGACCTTGTCCACCCGGCCCTGGTAGGGGAGGTAGAAAGGCTGCGTGGCGCCCACCTGCCGGGAGGCCACGTCGATTTTCCGGGATGTGTCCAGTTCTATGGCCCCGTCCAGTTCGTGAAGGCTGTCGCGATAGTTGTTCCGGCATATCCGGATCTGGTCCTCCGAATCGTAGAGGATGGGGACCTGGGCCATACATTTACCCCACATGGCTTCGATGGAACCGGGAGATATGGCGAGGGCCTGGTCGTAATAGGTGATCGCGTGCTCGATCAACCCCACGGTCTTGAAGGTGAGGGCGAGATTGAGGTACGCCTCCGGGTAGCCGGGACTGAGTTCGATGGCCCGGGCGGCGTATTCGACGGCCTTTTCATATTCCTTCATATCCTTGTAGAGAACGGAAAGGTTATTGTATATTTCCGGGGACCCGGGAAGAAGGACCAGGGCTTTTTCATAACACTCCATGGCTTCATCGGCCTTGCCCTCTTCCTGACAGATGGCGCCCAGGTTGTAGAGCGTTTCCGGTGAACCAGGCGCGAGGGAGAGGGCCTTCCTGTATGCCTCCACTGCCTCTTCGAATCTCCCCAGTTCCTTATAGGCGTTGCCGAGGTTGTTGTGCGCTTCCGGATAGGGGGCGTGTATTCTCAGGGCCTCCCTGTACTGGGTGACGGCGCTCTCGTAATCCCTCAACCCCGCATAGGCGAGGCCAAGATTGCAGAAGAAGGCGGGGTTTGACCGGTCGATGGCTACCGCCCTGGTGATGAGGTCCACCGCTTCAGGGAAGCGGCCCGACTGGTAGGCGGCGATACCCAGGAAATGGTAAGCGTCAGGGTTTCGCGGTTCCTTCTCGAGTACTCGCCGGTAGATTACCTCGGCTTCGTTCAGTTCTCCCCTCATCAGGTGCTGAAGGGCGGTATCGAGATCGCGGGCGGATTTTGCCATATTGTTTTCTTTGCCTCCGGTTTTATTGGTACTGCAATATGAGAGATAGTATCCTCCATGCACAGATCATACCATCCTTGTCCCCACGCCGGGCCTTTCACAGGCGCCCGCCCGCTTTCCTTTCTGCCGGTTCGGTGCGATGGGGTGGACGGTCTCCTCGCATTCGTTGAGGCCATGACACGCCAGCCAATATAATGACGCTTCGTTTTGCAAGGCGTGGCAAGACAAAGAGGCTTTGGCGCCGGACGAAGACGCGGCTTTACGTTCGGCTGTATGCAGCAGTCCGACGCGTCCACCCTTGATGGGGAATCTTCGACGCCGTGGTTAGACCCTGCCGGGTGAACGATGGCACGTTGATTGCATCGATGAATCAGAGTAATACCGTGTGGAGTCCATGCCGGGTCAGGCCATGGGGAAACAGGGGTACAGAATAAAACAGGAAGAGGGACAATAAATGGCAAAGATTCATTGCATAGGGGACAGCCACGTATCTGTTTTTTCGGGTCTCAACGAGGTAGGACAGAACTACGACGCACTGCCTTTCTTTAAAACGTACTGGCTTGGGCCGCACACGGCATACCATGCGATGGATATGCGCGACACCATAGACGCGCTGGTCACGGAGAACGTGAAGCCCGGGGATAGAATCCTCCTCTGTTTCGGTGAGATCGACTGCAGGGTCCACCTCCTGAAACAATCCGAATTAAGGAAAGAGCCTCTGGAAGATATCGTCCGGGAATGCGTTGCCCGTTACTTCAAGGTCTTTCTCGCCCTCAAAGGGCAGGGATATGATCTCATTGCGTGGAATGTGCCTCCTCCAAGCGTCGAGGATATTGAATACTATGAATATTCCACGTATGGGAGCTATCCGGACCGACTCAAAGTGACCCGGATGTTCAACAATATGCTCGAGGAGCATTGTGCGGGAAGCGGCATTCCCTTCATTTCCATTTTCGAGCAACTCCTCGGCCCGGACGGGCTCACGAATCCTCTTCATTTCATGGATGAAATTCACCTCTCCCAGCGGTCCATGCCTCTTATTATGGAAGCCTTCAAGGCCGGTGGAATAGACCTCGGGTCTTGCGAGGAGATCCCCGACAACGACGGATACGTTCCGTCCGGGGAGGACGTGGTATCTGTCGCGGAGGATACGGGGACCCGGGCGCCCGACCACCAGATCATCAATGTTGTATACGGGCATCTCGCGGAATCGCAGATGCACGCCTTCTGCAAGGGCAACGCCTCGGTCGTCTGGTCGGCGGTCCCCCTCAAGGGATGCGACCTCTATGCATACCTCAACGCCTTCAGTTTCATGGGCAAACAGGACGGCCTCGACGTGCTCCTCCTCTGGGAGCCCTACGTGGTGCTGCCGGGGCAATGGGATGATCAGGTATGGGCTCAATTCGACCGCATATTCACCCTGTATAAGGCCCTTGAGAGAAAGGGACCGAATTTCAGGAGGGTCAGGGCCCCTCGCTCGGGCTGGGTCGTTCCCGTGGACGTTACCGAGGACCGGGAGGAACGGGAGAGGAAATACCCCCTCAAGGACCGCAGGAACGCCATATGCATGATCAACGGCCACAAGATCTCCGCCATACCGGGCGAGCTTTACTCGAAACGCTTCGACGCGGCGAAATGGTTCCATGAAAATTCCGATATCCCCTTTGATATATACGGGACGCCCCCTTTCCCGCTGCCCAATTACATAGGCGCCCTTGACGCGGACCGAAAACTGCCCACCATGGCCGGTTACATGTATTCCCTCTGTTTTGAGAACCTTTATCACCCTGCCTACTCATCGGGATACATAACGGAGAAGATACTTGACTGTCTCGAAACAAGGACGGTGCCCATCTATTTCGGGTGTTCCGACATCGAAAGGTACATACCGAAGGATTGCTTCATAGACTTCAGGGATTTCAAAGATTTCAGCGACTTGAATGATTTCCTCGCCAACATGAGCCGGAAGAGGTATAAGAAGTATACCCACAGTATCGATCAGTGGGTAATGGAGGGCAACCTCCGGCAATATTCGTGGCAGGTCCTCTACGATGAACTGGTGAGCCTCCTCGATGAGACGGCCGGAAGAAAGAGCGCGTCCGTGGAAGAACGGGACGGGAAGGGCTGGATCTCCGGTATATCACCGGTTCTCAAGGACCGCCAATGGGTTCCTGCGGATGCGTCCGGAGTCTGGTCGTATGAGACCCTTGCCGCCACTATCCCTCCGGTGGTAGAGGTAATCACGGGTGAAGAGGAAGCAGGGCACGACCTGATGGAACGTCTTGGCGAAGTGAGTCCTGTTCCCGAAGAACGCGCCTTGAAGCTTCAGAAGATAAAGTCGGCAGATTGTTCCCTGAAGGCAGACTTTCTGAAGAAATTGCATGACGCCTTTGATCTCGACGTGTTCGTGGAAACCGGAACCGATCTCGGCAATACAACCGATGAGGCTCAAGCGGTCTTCGATGAGGTTCACGCCATAGAATTGAGCCGGTCCCTTTATGAGAAGGCGGAGGACCGCTTCAAAGGCAGGACGAAGGTCCATGTCTATCACGGTGATGCCGTTTCACAACTCCCCAATGTCCTCACCCGGGCCCGGGGCAGGAAGGCGCTCCTGTGGCTCGACGCCCACTACAGCGAAGGGGTGACGGGAGCAGGGGCAAAGAATACGTCTATTATTGAAGAAATTACCCTCATAAAGGACTTAACCGTCAAGAATGAGATGTTTTTCCTTATCGATGACATAAGATTTTGTCAGGACTACATGGGCGCCACGCCGGAGGACCCGAGCCTCAGTGGCTACCCCACGGTCGCCCGGGTGTGCGATGCGATCCTTGGCATTGACGATTCATTTCAGTTTGCCGTGATGGGAGACGTTCTCCTTGCCTACCGGAAAAGAGCCGGCTTCCGGGTGTCGCCCGTGCTCCACGCCTGCACGGTGTCGAGACTATTTGAAGGCGCCAATTTCCCGGAAGAGCAGGTCTTTAACGCGGAACAGGTGATCAGCGAGGCGGAAGGTATAGAACTGCGCGCGGTCCAGAGCCTCGTCAAAGACAACCTTGAGTCGGAAAACCTCAAGATTGGAGGCCACTACCGGCTGTGGCACGGCCTCACCCTTTGGGGCCGGAAACTCTATGACGAGGCATGCCTCGAATTTCTGACCGCCATGCAGACGGGTGTGAGACACTGGCGTCTCTACTGGTACATTGCGCGGAGCGCATTCATGGCGGACAACCCGGTCCTTGCCCGGAACGCCGCCAATGCAGCGCTGAATGCGGCCCCCGGGTTCAAGGAAGCAAGAAAGCTTCTCGAAGATCTGGATATGGGGGTCGCGGAATCCCCGGACGCGAAGGGAACGGCTTCCGGAGGCCATCTTGCCTCAGCGCTGTTCTTCCAGAATGAGGGGAGGTTCCCTGAAGCCATAGGCGCGATGGAGAAGGTCATTTCTACGGGGGTGGCGGACGCAAATGTGCACTACCAGTATGCCCAGCTTCTTATTGTTACGGGGCAGTACGACAGAAGCGTGGGGGAACTGAAGAAGGTAGTTGCCCTCAACCCCAGGCACACCTTTGCCCATAACGACCTCGGAGTTATTTACCAGCAGAAGGAGCTCTTCTACGAAGCCATAGCGGCCTTCGAGAAGTCTGTTTCCAGCGATAACGGCAATTACAATGCCTTGAGAAACCTTCTCAGGCTGTTCCTCATGAGAGACAGGCGCGATGGAGCGATGAGGGTCGCCCGCATGCTCATGACGGATCGCCCGTGGGACAAGAAATTGAAGGATGTAGTGAAAGAATTCGATCTTCCTCTCGGCACGAGCGCCACGACAGGGGGCGAGTTCGAGAGCATAATCTTTGTGAAGGATGCGGACTCCGGAGAAGAAGGGCTTTTCCGGAAGAAGGCCGGCGCCTATTACGGAAGTATGAAGGAGATATTCGGACTCGATTCAAGCGAGGGCTCTGTCTATCGATTCGTGCACCCCGTGTGGAAGGAGCAGTTGGACACCCTGGGCGCCCTCATCTCGGACGGCCTTCCGGATAATTTCCTTTACCACCCCATTTGTCTCGAGATGTTCGTGAGAGCCGGCTGGCAGCCACAGCAGCAGCATGAACTCGAATACCTCGAAGGCCTCGAGGGGGGATTGAAGGAAAGAATATTCTCCATTCAGGAGACACAGGTGGGGCTTCTTCCCCGGAATGTTCCGGGGCATGACATATCCATAAATACCCTGGGCATGCTCTGGTATTGCGCCCGCATAGAGGAGACCCTTGCCGGCCGCGTTAATACCGTGGTGGAATTCGGAGGCGGTTTCGGCTCTTTTGCCAGGGTCTTTACCCTCTTTGCCGATGGCCCTCTTACCTATATAATAATCGACTTACCGGAGATGCTGGCCCTCCAACTCTACTACCTCGGTCTGAGTCTGGGCGCCGACAAAGTGGTGGCCCATACGGACACGGCTGAAGCCCCTCGCCCGGGGAAGATCAATCTTTATCCCGTATACGGGCTCGAAGAGATGAATATCACATCCGACCTTTTTGTCTCCACCTTCGCCCTTTCCGAGACACCGGCCTTTACCCAGGACATGGTATGCAAAGGCAAGAAGTTCTTCAATGCCTCCCACATTTACATAACGGGTCAGCTTGAAACGGAGCGGCTGGAACTCGGTTGGCAGAGGCCCCAGGATATCGTGCTCTCGGCCCTGCACCAGTACAAACATATGCAACTGGACCACTTTCACATCGGCCACAACTATGAACTGAGAGCCCATAACGACCCGGGGGACGCGGTGCGCGTGGCGGGCAGAATATCTCCCGCAGCCCCTCTCCGGTCGGCTGAGGGAGGTATTCCGGAGAACGGATCGCAAGCCGGGCGGGACACGGTGGCCGTGGTATTCAGCAAGGACCGGGCTATGCAGCTTCACTGCACCCTGGCTTCGTTGATGCTCCATTGCAGGGACGTTGACGGAATCGATGTGCGCGTGCTCTACACCACCTCCCATCCTATGCACGAGGCGCAATACGAGAAACTGAAGAAAGATTTTCCCTCAGTGAGGTTTGTAAAGGAGGGGCCCTTCAAGGACGATCTTCTCTCGCTCATATCTGCGTACCGCTACGTACTGTTTCTTGTGGACGACAATATCTTCGTCAGGGATTTTGAAGTCAAAGATGCAATCGACGCTCTTGACTCGATCGAAGACGCAATCGGATTTTCACTTCGCCTCGGGACGAATACCACCTATTGCTACATGCTCAACAGGGCGCAGGCACTTCCGCAGTTTCAAAGCGGGCAGTTTCAGAGAGTGGGAAACCGGTCCATGAAATTCGATTGGACTACCGCCGAGTGCGATTTCGGATATCCCCTCGAGGTCTCGAGTTCGGTGTACCGCGTCCCGGACCTGCTCGGTGTAATGCAGCTTTACTACAGGAACCCGAATACCCTGGAGCTTATGCTGGACAAGAACAAGCACCTGTTCCGGGAGAATAGAAAGTCCCTTCTGTGCTTTGAACGGAGCGTCACGTTCTGCAACCCCGTAAATATGGTTCAGACCATGTGGATAAACAGGGCCGGCGGCGAGAGCGATTATTCAGCCGGAAAGCTCGCCGACATGTTCGACAAAGGACTGAGGGTTGATGTAAAGGCTTACTCGGGGTTTGTCCCGAACTCGTGCCACCAGGAAGTTGTCCTGAAGTTTTCGGGAGAAAGAGAGGAACCTGCCCGGCCGGTGGGCGACAAGGGGCCCCTGGTCTCCATTATGATCATCAGCTATAACGGCATAGACCACATACGGACATGCCTGGAATCGATAAAGAGGAACACCCCTGAGGATCACGAAATTGTGGTCGTGGACAATGCGAGGAATGACGGGTCCCTGGACTTCGTAAGGTCGGTGCCCGGGGTCGTGGTTATAGAGAATCCGACGAACATAGGGTATTCTCCCGCCCGCGCCCAGGCCATGTCCGTGGTAAGGGGCAGATACATCGTCTCTCTCGACGATGATACGGTAGTGTCCCGGGGCTGGGTGACAAGGTTCATCGAGCATTCGGAAGCGCACCCGGAGTTGGGCATTATCGGACCGAGGTCGAATTACGTTTCCGGGCCGCAGATCGTGACGGAGGCCCGGTATAACAACATCGCGGAAATGGAGGAGTTTGCGGAAGCATGGTCCCGGGAGCACGAGGGTCACCTGACGCCGGCAAACAAGCTGATAGGCTTTTGCATGTTCATTCCCCGGAAGGTACTCGAAAGGATAGGGTGCATAGACTACAATTTCGGGAAACTGTTCGGATTCGACGATGATGATTATTCCCTCCGCGCCCAGGCAGCGGGGTTCAGGCTGGCGATCGCGGACGACATCTTCATTCATCACACCGGCGGCCCGCAGGGTAAGGGCAACCCGGAATACAACGAGCTCCTGATGGGAGCCTGGGAAATGTTTAAGACAAAATGGAGATTGCCGCGCCATCTCAAATATGGCGAGCCCTATAACATTCAGGCGATCATTTCAGAGCCCTTCGATCAGAAGAGGCATTACACGCCGCCTCTCGATCCCGCTTCCGTTTTGCGGCTGGTCCGCGGAGAGGAGGGGATGGGGGCAAAGACCGCCGCATGGTACCACGAACTCGCCACGAAGATGCAGGAGGAAGGCAATACGGACGAGGCCGTGAAGAACCTTGAAATAGTGCTGAAAATGGACCCCTCATATCCGGACGTGAATAATGACCTCGGGGTCCTCTACTATCAGTTGGGTGAAGCGGAAAAGGCCCTCGGATTTATGGAAAAAGCGGTGGAACTTGACCCCGACAGCGCCGACAGTCTGAGAAACAAGGCCGATATGTGCCTGGAACTGGGAAAAGTAGAAGAGGCCGTGGAGGCCTACGCAGGGGTACTCGCCATGGAGCCCGAAAATATCGACACCCTTCTCATAGTGGGCAATCTCAATGCCCAGGCGGACCGGTTCGAGGACGCCATGATGTTTTACCGCAAGGTCCTGGAGATCGAGGGAGAGAACCCGGTGGCGCGACAGAGCATTGACCTCATCGAGAGCAGGATGGGGGAACAGAGGGCTTGACCGGCAGAATCCCGGGAAGATTTGCAAAAAGGAGAGTGTATACGCAGATTTTTCCGGTTAAAACCTTAATTCCAGCCTCATAGAGGCGACAATTATAGTGAGGGTGGATATGGAGATTGATGACCTGAAAAAAGCGCACGCTGCCCTGACCGATAGGGCCCTGCCCGAAGAGGATACGGACAAGTTTATAGAGTGCCTCCTTGAGCGGGGACCCTACAGCATGGACCTCATTAACCACAGGGTCCGGCTCGATGAACAGGAAGCCGCTGAAATGTTGGAGAAAGAACTGAAGATACTTGAAAAGCTGAAAGAGGAAAGGGCCCGACTGCTCAACGAAATGGACCAGCTTTCGAAGACCCGCAAGGCAGTGCGGGGCTATTCGCCCGCCTTCCCCTTTCCTTCCATGCCCATCTATTTCGACAGCACCGAGTAAGGCCTTCTTAAGTTTTCAAACGGCTGCCCGATAAAAGAATCAGAAGATAATGAATGCCGAAAAGGTACATCTTTTCGCTGGGTGACGATTTGTCCGGACAGCCCGAATGGTTGAGCAAAAGGTTCGGGCTTGAGTCGGAAGACATGACAGCAGGGGAACTGAAGGATCATGAATAGCAGAGAGGAAATATTTCGCATACTGATAGTAGACGACAACAGGGAATTGCAGGAAATCCTCGCGGAATACCTGATGGATGAAGGCAATTCGGTACATGGCGCCAACAACGGAAGGGAAGCCCTGGAGATATACGGGAAGAACCCCTTTGACCTTATCATTACCGATCTCAACATGCCGGAACTGACCGGGATAGAGTTGATCAAGGAGGTTGCAAAGTACGGAAAGGTAACGGAGTTCATCATCATCACCGGGTATGCGTCCCTTGACACCGCTATCGAGGCAGTGAAAATAGGGGCCTTCGATTACATAGTGAAGCCGTTCAGGATGGAAGAGCTGAAGGTGGTGGTGAAGAACGCCAAGGATAAAATCATGCTCAAGAAGATGAATGCGAGGCTTTTTGAGAAGCTTGCCCATTTTCACGAAGAGCTTGAAAAGTACAGGGGGGGCGAGCGGACGGGAAATCCCGCACCCATGGCCGATACGGAAGGCATCATAGGCGAGATTATCAACCTGGAGAAGATGAGAAAAGGAAGATTTCTGATAGAGTGAAACCTATGCAGGAGACAGCAATGCCCTTAGAGGTTCTCATATGATAGAAGGATCGAAAGTTCTTCTCGTTGACGACAGTGTGGATGTGATTGAAATCCTGTCGGATTTTCTCGGGATGAACGGCTGCACGGTGCACAAGGCATCGACAGGAAGAATGGCCACCGAGATACTCAGCAAAGAGGATATCGAGATCGTCATCCTCGATGTGAAGCTGCCGGATGTGAACGGCATCTCGCTCCTTGACACCATAAAGGTGAGAAATCCCACTATTGCCGTGATCATGATCACAGGCCACCACGACCCCAACTTCGTGGTGGAGGCTATGAAGAAAGGCGCCTCCGATTTCCTGATGAAACCTTTTGAGTTCGACAAGCTCATGCTCTCCATGATGAGGGTGCTCCGCGAGAGGGAACTGCTCATGGAGAAGGAAAGCATCCTCCACAGCGTGGAAGACAAACAGAAGATAGAACTCTTGAACAGGGAATTGCAGAACAAGATAAAAGAGCTGACCACCATGTACCACATATCGAACAAGTTCAATTCTCTCAACATATTCGACGATGTGTACGAGAAGATGATACATATCATCAGCGAGGTAATGGAGGTACGGTCGTGCGGCTACTACATCGTGGACCAGGAGCACAGGGAGTTGATGCTGTACAAAGACAACGGCGTCAACGGCGGGGCTTCGAGCGAAAAGAGGGTTCTCCTTTCCGATGAATATCTCAGGGGGCCTACCTCATCGAGGAAATTTTTCTTCGTGGGAAGCAAACTCTATGTGCCCCTCCTGATCAAGGGGGAATGCATAGGCTTCATCATGGTGAACGGCAAGACAAACGGCGCGAGAAAGAACCCCTTTCTTGAAAGCGACATATTCTTTCTCAAACTCATCGCGGAAAAGGCTTCAACCCAGATTGAAAACAGGATGTTGTATGAGAGCCTCTTCGAGAGCGTCCTTCATACACTCACATCCCTCATCGCCGCAATCAACAAGAGGGATTCATACACGGAGGGACACTGCAAACGTGTCACCGAGACGAGTCTCAGGCTGGGACGGGTCATCGGCATAAGCGACTACGAGGAAGATGTGATCAGGGTAGTGGGGCCCATCCACGACCTCGGCAAGATAGGGGTTCCCGATTCCATACTGCTCAAGCACGGAAAACTGACGGACGAAGAATACCAGATTATGAAGGACCATTCCGTGTACGGCGAAGAGATACTGAACAGGTTCGAGATATTGTCGAGCGAGGCGAAGATCATACGGCACCATCATGAAAGGTTCGACGGAAAAGGTTATCCCGATACCCTCCCCGGAGAGGAGATACCGAAGTGCGCCAGAATCATATCGGTTACCGACGCTTACGACGCGATGACGAGCAACAGGCCATACAGGAACGCCCTTGAAAAGGAAGTTGCCCTGGCGGAGATAAAGAAATGCGCGGGCGTGCAGTTCGATCCCGAGGTATCGGAAGCCTTTCGTCAAATGATGAGTGAGGTATAGCGGGTTATGGACGGAGCAGACCAAAGGGAATATTTCAGGATCGAAGACCGCCTCCCCATAGAGTTCAGGTCCGTGGGCCCGGAGGAGTTCGCGAGGCTTGAAGACATCATAAGGTACAACCCCGCCTGTACCCCCATGGACAAGTCAAGGGAGATGCATTTTCCCGGGTGTGCGGCATCCCAGGAAAAAGACAGGGATAGCGGGCTTTACGCTTATCTCAGGGTGCTGGAAAGGAAGCTGGACATGATTCTGGACCTTCTCGGCCCGGGAGAATACGGGGAGCCGTACAAGGCCCTTTACACCAGTGTAAATATCAGCGGAGCAGGAATCAAATTTGCGTCCCACGAACCCTTGAGCGAGGGGGAGCGTGTGGAACTGAGAGTCGCCCTGCCTCTCGCCCCCTATTCCAGGATATCGACCCTCTGTGAAGTGGTAAGGGCCGAGCCGCTCGCGGAGAGGGAGGGGAAGGAATGGCTTATTGCCCTCAAGTTCCTTGTGGTGAACGATTTTGACAGGGATGTCCTGGTCAACTACGTATTTGCCAAAGAGCGTGAGAAACTGAGATCGGGCAAGGGCGGGTAAGGCATATGGATCTGACCACAGTCTTCGGACTCATTATAGGCATAGGCGCGGTGCTCGTTGCCTTCCTGATGGAGGGAGGGCATATCTCGGCCCTGATCCAGGCTCCGGCCATGATCCTTGTCATCTTCGGCACCTTCGGGGCGGCTGCCATCACCACCTCTTTCCCGCAACTCATCAACATACCCAAGCTCCTCAAGGTAATATTCTTCGAAAAGAAGCTCAACCCCCAGGAACTGATAGAGGTCATCTTTGACCTTGCCCAGAAATCGCGGAAGAACGGGCTTCTGAGCCTTGAAAAGGAACTGACCCACGTGCAGGACTCCTTTCTCAAGAAGGCGATACAGCTTGCCGTGGATGGTTTCGAGACGAACAAGATCAGGGAGATACTCGAGATCGAGGTGTCCTATATCGAGGAGAGGCACAAGGTGGGCGCCACGTTCTTTCAGAAGCTGGGAGGCTTCTCGCCTACACTGGGCATCATAGGCACGGTCCTGGGGCTCATTCACGCCCTGTCGAGGCTCGACAACAGCGCGAACATGGCGGCCTCCATCGCAAGCGCATTTATTGCGACCCTTTGGGGTGTGGCGCTCGCAAACCTGGTATATCTGCCCATCGCGGATAAACTGAAGGTCAAGCACCAGGACGAGGCCCTTTACCTCGAAATCATCAGCGAAGGGGTCATATCACTGGCTATGGGAGATAACCCGCGGGTCATAAAGATGAAGCTTCTCTCTTTTCTCCTGCCCAACAAAAGAAACAGCGGTGACCTGTGAGACGGAGGAGGAGAGAAGAGGAACAGGAAAACCACGAGCGGTGGCTGCTCACCTACGCCGACCTCATTACCCTGCTTCTGGCCTTTTTCATCATGATGTACACCCTGTCGAAGCAGGACGCTCAGAAATATGAAGAGGTCTCCGCCTATCTCAGGGCCATATTCACGGGCGGGACCGCGATCCTTCGCACGGGAAACGCGGCGGCGTCGGGGCCGGCGGTGAACGTGAATATCACACCCACCGAGGCATCGAACGCCGAGATTATGCGGCAACTGGAGGAGGAAATACAGAGCGTGACCCCTCTGGAAGAAATGAAGCGGAATTTCTCCATTTTTGTGGATGACCGCGGCATTGTGGTCCGCGCCCTGGATAAGGAATACTTCGACGAGGGCAAGGCGGACCTGAAGGAAAGGGCGAAAAATACCATCAGGAGGATAATTCCGATCCTCAAGAAGGTGAACAGGGGCGTCCGGATAGAGGGGCACACGGATAACGTCCCCATCAGCACCCAGGAATTCAAGTCCAATTGGGAGCTTTCCGTGAGAAGGGCCACGGAAGTGGTAAGATACATAATCGAGTGGGGAGGCTTTCCACCGGAACTGTTGTCCGCCGCAGGTTACGCCGAGTACAGGCCCCTTACCGAGAACACCAGTCCGGAAAACAGGGCCATGAACCGGAGAATAGAGATCATAATCGAAAAGCCGAACGGGAAGAATACAGGACGGATCGTGACCGGCCTGTAACGACGGTCATCCGGTGCGAAGGGCGCCGCTTATTTTCGGCAGGGTTTGGTTTTCTCTGTTTCCTGTGGTATATTGAGGGGGATTAAATATGGCGAGAGTTGTTCCAGATGACCTTCAACCGGGGATGGTATTGTCGAAGCCTGTGACGAATGCCAACGGCGTAGTCATGCTCGGAGAGGGCTCTGAGCTCACCGATGCGGTAATCGAGAAGATACGCGGTATGGACATGGACTATGTCTATGTGAAAGGAGCACCCGGGGATGATACGTCCCTGGAGCAGATACTCGCGGACCTCGACAAACGCTTCAAGAGCGTGGAAGACGCCCCTTACATGGACGTGATAAAGAAGGCGGTCCGGGAACACATCGAGGCGCTGTATGGGTAATCTCGACCCCAGAGACCTGCGCAAAAAGATAGAGCTTCTCGAAACCCTGCCCACAATACCGAATGTTCTGAAGAAGCTCATCGCGGTTATCGAAAACCCCCGGACTTCCCTCCAGGAAGTGAGCAAGTTTATCTCCAATGACCCCGTTCTTACAATGCGGGTGCTCAAGATGGTGAATTCACCCATATACGGTTTTCCGGGCAGGATATCTTCCGTGTCCCAGGGTGTGGTGCTCCTCGGGCTTAATGTGGTAAAAGGACTGCTCCTCGGAGTTTCCGTGTTCGAACTCATGCAGAAGGCCATGATCGGTTTGTGGGAACATTCCCTTGGGTGCGCGGTCACGGCAAGGATTATCGCGAAGAGGAGGAGCATAAAGGAGTTTGAGGAAATTTTTGTGGCAGGGCTGCTCCATGACCTGGGAAAGGTCATCCTTATTCTCCGGTTCCCCGTGGAGTACATGAAGTTCATGGAAGGGGCGGAACACGGAGACGCGGTGATCTGCAAGGCCGAAAAGGAAGTTTTCGGCGTAACCCACGCGGATGTGGCTATATGGCTCACGGAAAAATGGAGCTTTCCCAAGGGCCTTGTGGAGATCATAGGGAACCATCACCGGCCCGGTGTATCGAGATACGCCCGGGTGGAGACGGCAATCGTCCATATCTCGGATATCCTTGTAAGGGCTCGGGGACTGGGGTTCGCAGGAGACCATTCGGTGCCCGTGGTAAACCCGGGAGCATGGAAACTGCTCGGCCTTTCGGAAAAGGAACTGAGGGAAGTGCTGAAAGAGACTGAAGACGGTATGGAGACGGCGGGGGAGCTTTTCGTCTAAGCTCTTGATTATATGAAGACAATCGTACTTATTTCACGGGACACCGGCCTGACGGATATGATCGAGAGGATCCTTCGGAAGTCGTACCGGATCGTTATTTTCAGCACCATGCAATCCGCCCTTGACCATGTATACAATTCCACGCCTGCCTTGATGGTGACGGACATTGACTTTAATGACCGTTTCGAGATTAACATCCTCAATTACATGAAAGAGAACCCCATTTTCAGCCAGTTGCCCGTTCTTGCCCTTCTGGGGGATACGCTCCCTGCCACGCGCCGCTGGAAGGACATTCTGGTGGAGGATTACCTCCGGCGGTCCGACGTTGAAAGGGACCTTGCGTACAGGGTGGACCTCTGCGTTCTCAGGTCCGAGAGGGTCATGGAGATCAACCCTCTTACCAGGCTTCCCGGCAACATCGCCATAAACAAGCAAATCCAGGGCAGGCTTGACAGAAGCAGGAGATTCGCCCTTGCCTACGCCGACCTCGACCATTTCAAGCCTTTCAATGATTACTATGGCTTCAGTCGCGGTGACGACGTGCTCAAGATGACGGGAAGGCTTATCCTGAACACGGTCAAGGGACGGCAGCCGAAGGGGAGTTTTGTCGGTCACATAGGAGGAGATGATTTTGTGTTTATCATGGACTTGAGCCTTGTGGAACAAACCGCCGAGGAGATTGTGGATACCTTCGACAGGATCGTGCCCACTTTTTACGATGCCCAGGATAAGGACAGGAAATCGATACGGTCCCTCGACCGGCAGGGGAATATGAGAAAATTCAGCATAATAAGCGTTTCCATCGGCATAGCTCACAATAAATACCGGTCCTTCACACATTACGGCGAGTTGACGGAAATTGCATCGGAACTGAAAGGGCACGCGAAGCGTCACAAGGGGAGTTGCTACAGGCTGGACAAGCGCCAGGAGCCGTGATGCCGCCTCCTTCGCGGACGACCTTGATGGGGCCCACCGAGTATGGTAATCGGAACGGGTGATGCCCAACCTCACTCACCCTTTCAGGCTGTTCAGGGAAATCCTCATCGGGCGGTTTCTCGCGCGTCCGAACCGGTTCCTCGTGCGATGCGAACTTGACGGCGTGACAGTGGACGCCTTTCTCCCGAATCCCGGACGGCTTCAGGAACTATTTCTGCCGGATTCACGCCTTTATCTGACCCGGGCCGCACCTTCAGACCGGCGAAGGACGGTTTTTACCGTGGTGGCAGTGGAACGGGACTGCCTGCCGGTCATGCTCCATACCCATCTCACCAACGACGTGGCCCGTCATCTCATCGAGGAGGGCAAAGTCCCCGGTTTCGAGGATGCCCGAATCGTGAGGGCCGAGGCGCCTGTGGGCCACAGCAGGTTCGATTTCCTCCTTACGGACGGGGAGAGGGAGACCTACCTCGAAGTGAAATCGTGCACTCTCGTGGGAAGAGAGGTGGCCATGTTCCCTGATGCAGTTACCGCACGGGGGGCCAGGCATTTGAGCGAGCTTCGCGACCTTTCACGGAAAGGCATCAAAACGGCGGTTCTTTTCGTGGTCCACTGGCCGTTTGCACGGGTCTTCATGCCCGATTACCATACGGACCTCACCTTTGCCCGGACTCTCCTCGACGTGCGCCGTGACGTAAAGATAATCCCCCTGGCGGTGAGATGGCGACACGACCTTTCCATGGACGAAGAAGTGAGGCTTCTCGACATTCCCTGGGATTATATCGAAAAGGAGGCCCATGACAGGGGGAGCTACCTTTTGGTCCTCAAACTTCCCGGGGATAGGCCGATAACGGTGGGGAGCCTCGGAAAGGTATTATTCAAGAAAGGGTTTTATGTCTACGTAGGCTCGGCCATGGCCAACCTGGAGAAGAGATTGCAGCGGCACATGAGGCTGAGGAAACACAATCACCGGCATATCGATGAGTTGAGGGCCGTGTCGGAGGTGCGGGCGGAGTTGGCCATCCGTTCCTCGGTGCGTCTGGAATGCGATATTGCCGGGGCAATGAGCCTTATCGCCGGACGTCCGGTACGCGGCTTCGGATCTTCCGACTGCGCTTGTGAGACCCACCTCTTCCACATGGAACAGGACCCCCTGGACATGAGGTCCTTTCATAACGTGCTCGAGTTCTTCAGGATGGACCGGTACAGGGACCCGTCGGGTTGCCCTTTGTGCTGACGTGACCCTGTACCCGCCGGTTTTCCGACCGGACAGCCTTCAAAAAGGAGGGCAGCCACGACATAATTCCCTTTCCACTACACGGCATAAGCTGGTAGAATTGGACCTTTGTAAACCGTTTTTTCAGGAGGGGTGAAAATGAAGGTAGTCTTTCTCGGGACAAATGGATGGTACGATACGGACACGGGTAACACGGTATCCATGGTGATCGATGCGCCGGACGCCGTGATTATCCTCGACGCAGGATACGGCCTTGCCAAACTCGACCGGTATGTCTCCCTCGACAGACCGGCATTTCTTTTTTTGAGCCACCTTCACCTCGACCATATCGTGGGGCTCCACGTGGTGACTTCCTTCGATTTTGCGCAGGGCCTCTCCATATGCGGCCCGGACGGCTTTGCGCCCATCCTGAACAGGGTACTGGACGTCCCCTTTACCGTGCCGGCGAGGGATTTCAACTTCGAAGTGACATTTATGGACCTTAGCCGCGAAGCAGGTTCCCTGCCTTTCAAGGTAAAGGCCCTTCCCCTTGTTCATTCCGTGCCCACGTCGGGCTACCGGTTCGAGATACACGGGAAGACCGTTACTTACGTGGGGGATACGGGATATTGCGAGAACGCGGTGGAACTGGCAAGGAACACCGACCTTCTCATTACGGAATGCGCTTACCGGTCCGGGCAGGAGAATCCTGCATGGCCCCATCTCAATCCCGAGACTGCCGCCCTCATCGCAAAGGAAGGGGACGCCGGGCAACTGGCCCTGGTCCATTTTGACGCGCGGATGTACCCGACTCTCGCCCACAGGCGCGCCGCCGAGGCATCCGCCCGGAAGGTCTTCCCCCGTACGACGGCGGCCATGGATGGCATGGTCCTTGAGATTTAGGGATGGTTCCGCTCAATTGTATGACGTGACGAAATCAGTCGAGCAGGATATCTTCGAGGGCGTATCTCTTGCGGGGCTCCGGAGATTCATCGGGATACCCCACGGGGAGGAGGGCCACCACGTAAATCATATCATCCCAGCCGAAGATGTCCTTCACCTTCTGCCCGTCCACCAACCGTATCCAGCATGTGCCGAGGCCGAAATCCAACGCCCGGAGCACCATGTGCTCCACCGCGATGGCCACGTTCAGGGCGAGGGCGGGACCAAGCTGCTCTATCCCCACGTTCTTCAGTTCATCGGCCCTTTTCAGAATTATCTCTACGATACGGTCCTCGATGGCGCCGATCCTTCCAAGGTCCTGCGTCCCTGAAACGGTACCGTTGAGATAGCCCCTGATATCGGCACAGCAGACAAGCACCACGGGGGCGCCCGCGATAAACGACTGGCCGTATGCCGCATGGGCGAGCCTTTCCCGCGTCTCCATGTCTTTCACGATCTTAAAACGCCAGGGCTGGGCATTGCAGCCCGACGGCGCGAGGCGGGCGGCGTCGAGCAATGCCGCGACATGTTCGTCGGGAACAGGGTCCGGTTTGAACTTTCTGATGCTGCGCCTTGCTTCTATCGCATCCTTGACGGTAAACATTATTATCTCATATCCCTTCCCCCTCCAATGAGAGGGGCCTTTGTCGCCGTGCCCGCCGTCGAAGAGGCGGGACTCCGCCGCGAAGGCCGTCACCACATGGTCTTGACGAATTTCACCATAATAAGAATAATAAGGAAAAGCAGATAGATCTGGAGAAAGAAGAGGGCAATCTTGGTCATCCGTGTCGTCTTAATTCGCGGCATACTTCACCTCACCTTCGGGCAACGACCTTTAGCCGAGGCCGTGCATGATATCGCTGTGGTGGATAACCCCGAGCAGATGATCCTCGGTGTCGACCACCGGTATGGTCCGGTAATGATACTTGTCAAACAACTCGATAAGGTCCTCCCTTGTGTCGTCCTCTTCGGCCGACACTACAGAGGGGGCCATCAGTTCGTCCAGGGAAACATGGTCTTCCGCGAGGACCAGATCGCGGAGGTCTACTACGCCGATCAGGATGTTTTGTTCCCCCACCACATAGATGTAGGAGATCGCTTTCGACTCGGGATGGAGATTGCGGATATGCAACACCGCCTCTCCCACCGTGATTTCCTTAGGGAATGTCACATAGTCGCCGGACATGAGTTCCGTGGTGGTTACCTCGCGTTCGGACAGTATCCTCTCCAGCCTTAGCGCCCGGTCTCCCGGGAGAAGGTCGAGGAGTTTCTCCCTCTCTTCGAGAGGCAGTACGGAAAGCAGGTCCGACAACTGAGGTACGGAAAGTTCCGACATAATGGTTTGGGCCCGTTCCCTTCGGAGGTTGGCCACAAGTTGCCGTTTGGCCCGGGGCTCCGCATGGGCGAGAGTTTCCGCCGCTTTTTCGGAATCCAGGGCGGAAAAGAAGGCCTCCTGCTGGTCTCCCGAAAGCATTTCGAGGACGTCCGCCAGGTCTTCGCCGGGCATTTCCAGGGCTTGGTCCCTCTTGACCGAGAGGGTTACCACGTCGGTAGTGGTAACGTCTTCCACGGAAAAAGGCTGGACGAACTTCCAGGGTATCAGCCGGTCCTTCATCCACCGGATCCTTCCGAGTCCCCATTTTCTCATGAACCCGTTAAACGAAACATCCACATGGACGATGATCATGCGACCCTTGGAAAAGAGAAGATGCACGTCATTCACCACTTCCACCTTCCGTCCATCCGTATCGAGGATCGTCCGTCCCATGAGATGCTGATCGAGAAGCACCCATTCCGGCTGGTCCACAAACGGGGGGTATGTGTCGCCCCCTGCGGGCGGCTTCACCACGATCTTGTCCCGGTCGATTCTCACGACTTTGTCCCAGGGCACGAACTCGGTGGGTTTTCCCCATCCGTGTTCAAGATAGATGCCCACTGCCTGGGGATGGGGCTCTGTAAGGTGAAACACGAGGTCCGAGAGTTTTTCGAGTCGTTTCCCCGTCTCGCCGACGTTGACAGGTCGTCCCAGAAGCTCTGAAAACCAGAGAAACTCGAAGTCCTGCAACTGAGCGGCGGACTTTCCATTGGCAGTTTGTGAAGTATTCATTGATATCCTCCTAACCTTGCCCGAAAAGTCCGGGGAAAAGAACCGAAATGCCGAACACGGAAGACATGACGATCACAAAAAGGGTGATAGTCCAGTTCGCGATATTTTGCCATAATGTATTCTTGTGTTCGCCCATCAACTGCTCGTCATTGAGAAGCAGAATAAGGAACATGAGCGCCGCCGGCAGCAAGGTTACCGCGACGACCTGAACGAACATGGTGATTGTAATGAGCGGGGCCCCCGGAATAAGTACGACCGCACCCGATGTCGCGAGGCCGAGAAGATAGATAACGTAGAACCATGGAGCGTCTTTCACGCCCTTATTGAGCGAATGGGCCCAGCCGAACACCTCGCCCACGGCCCAGGAAGTGGAAAGGGATATACAGAGCGCCCCGAGGAACCCTGCGTCGAAGAGGCCGATGGCAAAAAGAGCCCTTGCCCATGCGCCCTTGCCGAGGGGCAGGAGGGGCACGATGGCATCGGCGGTCTGTCTCGCATCTTCCACCAGGATAGGGGGATGATGGTAGAAGAAAGCAGCGCCCGTGGTGATGATAATAAATACCGCCACAAGGCAGGTGAAAAAGGCGCCCGCAAAGGTATCGATCTTGCCGTATTTGATATCCTTGATATCAATGCCTTTGTCCACGACCGCACTTTGCTGGAAGAATATCTGCCACGGCGTGATCGTGGTCCCGATGTTGGCCATAATGATGAAGATGAGGTCGGAAGTAAGCCCCTGGGGGAAAGTGGGGCAATAAAAGCCCTTGAATACCTCTCCCCACGCCGGCGCGCTCCCGGTTTTCATCGCCCAGAACGCTGCGGGAATATAGACAAAGTTGAAGCCGCAGAACAACAGAGTGATCTTCTCAAACGTCCAGTATTTGCCTGAAAGTACCACTGCCATCAGGATGAGGGTTACCGCCACAAAAGTTATAAGGGGAGGTATCCCGAAGATGCTCATGGCAGCGGTCATGCCTATATACTCCGTCACAAGGGTCAGCCAGTTTACGATGGCCAAATCTATGAGGGAGAACCAGCCCCAGAGAGGCCCGAAGCCGTCGAAGATGGCCTCGGCATGGCCCCGCTTCGTGACGGCGCCGAGCCTGACGGTCATCTCCTGGATGTAATAGGCCATGGGAACAAGTATGTAAAAGGCCCAGAGGAGATTGAACCCGTATTTTGCCCCTGTGACCGAGTAGGTCGAAATGCCCCCCGCGTCGTTGTCCGCTATCATGGTGATGATGCCGGGACCCAGAATGGTCAAAAAAAGTATCAACCGGGTACGGAACCGTCCCAGGCGATGTATGGTTTTGCTGATCCAATACATAAACTGTTCCCCTTGAAGATTCAGTCAGCTGCTGTTATGCGTTTTTTAGGTTGAAGCAATTTGTGTGGCCTGATCCGCTCCAAGGCATCGTGCCCGGTGCAGGAAGAGGCCGGTATGGTGAGTTATAGAGGCCGTGCGTCCTGGAGCGGGGGCGATTCGCTGCTCAGTTCAAACCACTGGTGACCGCTAGGGTCGTCATCCATGATCCTGTCCACCTCTTTTCTTAGTAAGATACCAACGAACTGATTTTAAGACTATGGGGCCATACTGTCAAGTGAAAAATGCCCGTACCCCGTAGGGCCTTGATCCATAAGGAAGGGCTGCGGTGACCGCGCCTGCCGGACCTTACTTCCTGTTCGCCAGGGCTGCCCTCAACTCATAGATCTTATTCATTAACGTGGCGGGAGAAGTGACCAGTTTGAACTGTTTCCTGGTCCCGTCCTTACATATGAGGCGCACCTTGCCGAAATCGAGGAGCTTGCCCAGGGCTGGCTGATACACATCGACGGTCCCCACGATATCGAGGGGGATGGTGATGGTCTTGCGCCACGGAAATCCCGGATATACAAGGAAGGCATCATCCGTGAGCCGGAACTCCGATGTCTGGAAGTTGAGCCACGAAACGACAATCCACGCGACGGACAGAAGGACGAGCGCCCATGCCTGAGCCCCCTTGGAAGGGGTTTCAAGCCCTGCGAAGAGGAGGAGCAGAAATGGAGGGAGCACTACCGCCCAGTGGCGTTTCGTGATATAGGCGGCATCGCCGCCGGCAATACCCATGTGTCCTGTATCGGGGTCCATTGCGCCATCGTATCAGATGGACCACCCATTGTCAAGCGTCGGGAATCGGAAGGGCGGCGGGGGGACCATTTTCTCAATAAAGGATCATTTAAGGGATATCCCCGGTATTTCACAGGATAGGTGCATAAGAAAGGACGTGGCTTCCCCGAGGGCCATGGCCCGCGCGTCCTCTTCAGGCCCATGAACCTTCACTATCAGCCTGAAGCGACTCGCCGGGTCGGGACTGTCCATATTCTCCACCACCGCGCTCAGGTTGATCGTGCCATGCTCCGGCGGCACGGCCCGGGCATAATCCGCGTACATGGTTCCATAGAGACCGCACCTCCTTTCTCCTACAGGGTAGTACCCGCGACTCCTGAACATCTGGTCCAGGTCGTCCAGCAGCTCGCGGGCAGGCCCGGACGTGCTTCCCTCAAGAGCCAGGTTGTGACAGGTGGAGCTGCATCCGGCCGAAATGAGTAAGGCCGGGAGGGAAATGCATAGTATGACGACCATAATGACGCGCCCCATAAGACCTCCCCTTCCCTCAATCCCCCCGGTTGAGGCCTCAAGGCTTCCCTCCCGCATGACCGGTCTCCCGACCTTATCATTCCGATCCATAATATGGGAGTGTATCACCGGACGGTCGCAAAATATGTCGTCGGACCGTGACACTCCTCGTGGCGGGATATTGAAATTGAGGGACTTCTCAATTAAGAAACGAACGACACGAATATCATTCTTTCACGACAGACGCGGCCCCACCCCTTCCGGTATAATGGCAGTCAAAGACATTAAGGGTCAAGGTGGCTGAAATGGACAAACCGTTGGGGCGCATCCTGTGCGTAGACGATGAAATCAATGTTCTCAGGTCCCTGCAAAGGGTCTTCGAGGATACTCCCTATGAGGTCGATCTTGCGGGTTCGGGAAGGGAGGGGCTCCGCATAATGGAGGAGGCCCCGGTGTGTCTCGTTCTTGCGGACTACAGGATGCCGGAGATGAACGGGATCGAGTTCCTCCGGGAGGTGTATCGCCTGTGGCCCTCCACGACAAGGATGATTCTCTCGGGCTACGCCGATGCCCCTGTCCTTCTTTCCGCCATAAATGAAGGGCACGTGTACCGGTTTCTCACCAAGCCGTGGGACAACGATGAGCTTCGGTTCACCGTGGCGAACGCCATGGAACGATACGTGCTTACGGGAGACGAGGACAGGGCCGGGGATGGCGGGCATCAACCGGACCAAACCTTGGACAGGCTTAAGAAGGCTACCGGCGGGATCGTGCAGGCCATGGTGTATATCCTCGAACGAAGGGACCCTTACACTGCGGCCCATCAAAGGAAGGTTTCCGCCCTTGCCCGTTCCATTGCGTCCGAGATGGGGGTATTACAGGAGGTTGTCGATGGGATCGCGATGGCCGGGGCGATACACGATATCGGGAAGATAGCCATCCCCGCGGAGATCCTCTGCAAGCCCGGGAAACTCAGCTCCGACGAGTCGAAACTGATCAGGATGCATCCCGAGGCCAGCTTCGATATACTGAAGAACATAGACTTTCCCGTGCCTGTTGCCCGGATGGCCCTCCAGCACCATGAGCGCATGGACGGCTCCGGGTATCCCCATGCCCTGAAAGGGGACGGAATTCTCCCTGAAGCCAGGATCCTTGCAATTGCGGACGTGGTGGAAGCCATTACGTCCCATCGACCTTACCGGCCCGCTCTCGGCATGGATCGGGCTATCGAGGAACTCACGCTGAACAAGGGCACCCTCTATGATGAGGAAGCGGCCGACGCGTGCCTCAAGCTGATCGCGAGGAGGGAACAGGTTTCATGAGGAGAACGGGCCGGGAAGGTCCGCGACCGATCAAGCCCGGCGCGATTCCCGGGACGTGAATGAAGGGGCCGGATATTAATCGGGAGACACGAGGCCCTTGTTTATGGCGAACTTGATGAGACCCGACAGGTCCTCGATCCCCAGTTTTCTCATGATGCGAAAACGGTAGGTCCCTACCGTGCTCTGGGAAAGAAAAAGGGTTTCGGCAATGGAGGTGTTCGACTTTCCTTCCGCGAGAAGCTGGAGGATTTCACGTTCCCTCCGGCTTAACCGGGCAAGTTCGTCGTGCTGTTCCCCTGTTTCACGGTATTTCATGTAATCGTCGATGACCATGGTGGAGATACTCTCGCAAAGATAACGTTTTCCGCCGTGGACCGCTCTTATGGCCTTGATGATCTCTTCCCCCGTCATCTCTTTCAGCACGTAGCCCCTGGCCCCTGCCTTCAGCGCGCGGAATACATGTTCGTTTGTGGTATGCATGGAGAGGATGATCACTTTTGCCGAGGGGCATCGCTGTGAGAGTTCCCCGGTTGCCTCAAGGCCGTTCATTTCAGGCATAAAGACATCCATGAGCACCACGTCGGGTTGAAGCCTGACAACCTCTCTCACTGCGGCCCTTCCGTTCGACGCCTCGCCGATTACCTTGATGTCGGGTTTTGCCTCGATGAGGAGTTTGAGCCCCTCCCGGAACATGGTGTGGTCGTCTGCCAAAAAGACGGTGATGTTCAAATCTGCACCTCCGCAATAACCTCCGTTCCTGACCCCGGTTTCGATCGGGTGCGGCATTTCCCCCCGACGGCCACGGCCCGTTCGCTCATGGTGAGCAGTCCGAGACCACGGGGTGCCCGGGTGTCTGCTTCGTGCCCTGTCCTGTAACCTATACCATTGTCGGCGACGGAAAGGAAGAGCCTTCTTTCTTTGAGAGAAACCGTGATCACCACCTTTGTTGCCCGGGCGTGTTTTGACACGTTCGTGAGCGCTTCCAGGGCAATCCGGTAGAACGCGGTTTCGATATGATCCGGGGGGCGGGGGGTTATGTCGTCGCCCTCCACGAAGACATTGATCCCGGTCCTCAACGCATACTGTTGAGCATACCACTGGAGGGCCACCATGAGGCCGTAGTCTTCCAGCACGGGCGCCCGAAGGTCCGTGAGGAGATCCCGCATGGCCTTGGAAGTTTCCTTGATGATCTTCAGACAATCATCTATGTGGGCCCGCGCCGGGGGAACGCGCGTCTCCGGCACCAGTTGCTTGACGATGTTGAGAATGAGGCCGACTGTGTTCAGGTTCTGTCCGATCCGGTCGTGGAGTTCCCGGGATATGGTACGCCTTTCCGTTTCTTCGGCTTCCGCGAGGCGCGCCATGACGGAACGGAACTCGTCGTTCACCTTTTCCAACTGTCCTGTTCTCTCCCTCACGATCTCTTCAAGGTGTGAAAGGTGGTCCTTAAGGGCCTGCTCCGCGAGGTTTTTCTGTTCCACCAGGTTGTAACGCTCAAGGGCGTTGGAGACGGTCACCCTCAGTTCGTCGTTGTTCCATGGTTTCAGGATGAACCGGTAGACCATGCCTTCGTTGATGGCGGAGATGAGAGCGGACGTGTCCGCGTGCCCTGAAAGGACCATCCTCACGGTATGGGGCCAGCCCAGAAAGACTTCCTTGAGAAATTCGACGCCATTCATGGACGGCATTTTGTAGTCCGTGATCACTACCTGGACAGGGGAGACGCGCCTTAAGATATCAAGGCCTTCAGGACCGGAACCGGCGGTAAGGATTTCATACTCCCGGTCTTCGAAAACCCTTGAAAGGGATTTGAGCACGTTTCGCTCGTCGTCCACGCAGAGAATGCGTTGAGGGACCGCGTGAAGGGTGGTCCCGTTGAGCGGGGCGCCATGGTTTGTTTTTTTCAAGAGAGATCCTCCTCCGTGTTGTCCGGTAAGGGGATCCTCACGGTAAACGTGCTGCCCCCGCCGGCGTTGTTCTCCGCAGAGACATCACCGCCGTGCTTGCCGATGATATCGAGGACGATGCTCAGTCCCAGTCCTGTGCCCGTGCCCGCCGCCTTTGTGGTAAAAAAGGGCTCGAAGATCCTTTTGAGGGATTCTTCCGGAATACCCGGCCCTTCGTCCCGCACGGAAGCCCAGGCAAAGCCTCCGTCCTGCCATGTCCGGATTGTAATCTCACCGCCCTGTTCCATGGTCTGGGCGGCATTCATCAGGATGTTCATGAACACCTGGCTCAGTTGCCCGGGATCGCATACGATGGAAGGTATGACGGCGTATTGTTTGTTGACGGTCACCTTGTATTTCATCTGGTTCCAGACAATCCGGAGCGCCCCGTCAATACACGCGTTCAGGTCCGCGGCCGTGTGCCGCCCGTCGTTGCGTGAAAAACCCTTGAGGTCCTGCACGATATGTTCGACCCTGGCCATGCCTTCAACGCATTCCCCGAGCAAGTCCTCCGAATCCTCAAGGATGCGGTCTATGTTCATATGGCGCCGCGCTTCTTCCACACGGGCCCGTACGCCGTTCCCGGAAGGGGCGTCGTCCAGTTCCTCGATTGCCTGTGACTGGGCGTCCACGAAGTCCCTGATCCTCCCGAGCCTTCCCCTGAGGGTGTCGAGATTGCTTTTGACGAACCCCGTGGGATTGTTGATCTCATGGGCGACCCCGGCCGCCATCTGCCCGAGGAGGGCCATTTTTTCCTGCTTTACGATCCTGACTTCCGATGCCTTCAGTTCGGCATACGCCTTCGTAAGCTCCTCGTGCTTGAGGGCAAGTTCTTCCTTGAGCCTGAGCGATTTCACGCCGATAGCGATGTCCCCCGCCACCTGGGTGAGAAAGGCGACCTCCTCTTCCTGAAAGGCATGCTTTACCCCGGAGTACGCGGTAAGGTAGCTGAATACCTCCTCTTCGTGCATGAGAGGAAAGGACATCACGGAATGATACCCTCTCTTGAGCGCCTCGTCCCGCCACGGGGCGAACATGGGGTCGGTTTCTATATCCTGGACGATGGACGGCTTTGCTGTTTTTACCGATGTGCCGGTGGGCCCCTTCCCGTATTCCGACGAATCCCATGCGATCTTCACGGAGGAGAGGTACCCGTCCTCGACGCCCGCCCACGCCACGGGCAACACGTAAGGACTTCCCTGCCGGGCGGAGCCGGCCCATACGAACCGGATGAAACCGACTTCGGCGAGGAGGTCGCAGGCGCTCCGGAGAAGCTCCTTTTCGGTTTCGACCTTGAGCAGCGATTCAGTGATGTTCTTGACCGCGTAAAGCGCCCTGTCCAGCTTTTCCATCCGTTCCTCGTTGCGTCTCCGGAGGGTGATATCTTCGTAGGTGATGACAACCCCTTTGTCTTTGAGGCTGGTGCCGATCCGGGCGCCGCTTGCTCGCAGCAGCAGGTCTCTGCCGTCTTTGTGCCGGAACCGGTGTTCTTCGGACAAGGTCTTTCTTTTCTCCAACTCGTGGTAAAAATGATTGCCTGTTTCCTCGTATTCCTCATTCGACCGGAAAAGGACCCTCGTTCCCCGGCCGATAAGGTCTTCCGGCTTCCATCCGAATACCGCTTCCACTGCGTCGTTGGCGAATATGACCGTGCCTTCCTTAAGGCCGAGCACCGCATGGGGAATGGCGCGCAATATGGACGATCGGACTTCCTCCGCCCGCCTCCGGCCGGTGATCTCCACGCGCAACTCCCTGTTCTTCAGCGCCAGTTCGGCGGTCCTCTCCTTTACCCGCTGTTTCAGTTCGTTACGGGCTTCGAGAAGGACTTCCTCCATCCGTTTGCGCTCCGTAATGTCGCTGCCGACGCAAAGGATTTCGACGGTCCGCCCTTCTTCATCCCGGACGGGTTTGTTCGTCCACAGGACCCACACGCGCTCCCCCGTGCGTCGCACGTTTTCGTTTTCGTTTCTCACATAGCGGTCCGGATTCCTTCCTATGGACCTGATCATGGCGGCCAGCCTTTTGCCGGCCCTGTCGGTAACGGGTACGATGGTGCCCACCACGTTCTTTCCGAGAAGCTCGTCTTTTCCGAAGAGAAAGAAACCCTCGGCGAAGTCGTTCACAAAGGTGATATTCCCCTCGGTGTCCATGCGAAGGACGATGTTGTTCGCCTTTTCCAATAGGTCCATTTGGCTCGTCACAGAATCAGCCCGCACCCTTCCCGTTTTCGGTAAGTCCTTGAAAAGAAAATTCTAATCTTATGAAACGGGAAAAACAATCTTTTTCTCCCCTTCCCGGATTTTCAATAAATCTGGGGCTGATAATAAACATTCCACGACAGAAAAGGCGCCGGAAAAAGACGTATAAAGAATGCTGTTGACCAATGAGGAGGTGATGCACATGTTCAGATACCCCCACGACGTGGCCGTTGCCCCGGACGGGTTCTATTACGTGGCGGACACATTCAACCACCGCATCCAGAAATTCGACGGCGACGGCGGCCTTCTCGCCAGGTGGGGCGGGCCGGGCAAGGATGACGAGTTATTCGACACCCCTTCAGGCATCGCGGTGGGACCCGGCGGCTCGGTGTATGTGGCGGATACCTTCAATCACCGCATCCAGAAATTTGACATGAACGGCAATTTCCTCGCCGGGTGGGGCAGTCTGGGCAGGGGTGAGGGGAGATTCGAATACCTTCACGGCATCGCGGTGGGCCCCGACGGCTCGGTGTATGTGGCGGATACCTTCAACCATCGCATCCAGAAATTCGATATGAACGGCAAATTTCTTGGAACATGGGGAAAAGGGGGCGGAGGCAAGGGCGAATTCACCCTCCCCGCCGGCGTGACCGTGGACCCCGGCGGGTCCGTCTATGTAACCGACACCGAAAGCCACCGCATCCAGAAATTCGATATGAACGGGGTCTTTCTTGCAAAATGGGGCAGCCGGGGAAAGGGAGAGAACCAGTTCGAGTCCCCTTACGGCATCGCGGCCGCCCCCGACGGCTCCGTGTATGTAGCCGATACCTATAACCACCGCATCCAGAAATTCGACACGAAGGGCCGTTTCATCACCTCGTCAGGTTGCGGCGAAGATGGCAAAAGCCGGTACGATTTTCCCTCGGGCATCGCGGTGGCCCCTGACGGTTCGGTGTACGTGGCGGACACGTTCCACCACCGCATCCACAAAGCCGCCCTCCCGGAATAGGGAAGGGCCGTTTAATCTCAACTATTCTCAGCGGCCGGATCCGGTCCTCCCCTCCGGCCGCCCCGCCCCTTAAGAAAGACCGGTCGATCCGCGCGCCATCCCCGAAAGAGGCCGTGGTGAAAGACAAATAACTTGCCTGATCCGCAAAGAATCGTGGTAGTATGTTGCTGTTTGACAGCCCTGGAGGCGCGTCTTGAGGCTTGTCCCCGGGGCGGGTTCGTGCAGCCGCCGGCCTTTGAGGCGCCGCGGCCTTCCGCAGGTTGTTCATTTTTTACAAACGGGAGAATTATTTTGGCGAAGGATTACGACGGGAAAAAGGCCGTATCGTGGGCCATGTACGACTGGGCGAACTCTGCCTATGCGACGACTGTCATGGCGGGGTTCTTCCCCATCTTTTTCAAACAGTATTGGAGTACGGGAATAGATGCCCACGTGAGCACCTTCCATCTCGGCTCGGCCAATTCGGTGGCGAGCATCACCGTCGCCCTTCTTGCCCCCGTGCTCGGGTTTGTGGCCGACCGTGGGGGCGTCAAGAAGAAGTTCCTTTTTTTCTTTCTCATGCTGGGTGTCATCTTTACGGGCTCCCTCAGCTTTGTGGGTAAGGGAGAGTGGGGCATCGCCTCGGTCTGTTACGCCCTTGCCACTATCGGTTTTGCGGGGGGTAACGTGTTCTACGACTCCCTCATTGTGGGTGTTGCGAGGAAGGAAAAGATGGATTTCGTGTCCGCCCTGGGCTATTCCCTGGGATACCTCGGTGGCGGCGTGCTTTTCGGACTGAACGTGTGGATGACCCTCGACCCGGGAAGGTTCGGACTGGTGGGCGCGACAGAGGCCGTAAAGGCGTCCTTTCTCATTGTTGCCGCCTGGTGGGCGCTTTTCTCCCTGCCGTTGTTTCTCTTCGTTCCGGAGCCCGTGGGCGAGGGAGGAAGCGGGGGGTTCAAAGCCGTCAAGGCGGGATTCACCCAGTTGGGCTCGGCCTTTCAGGAGATTCGGAAGGTGCGGGTCGCCTTCCTTTTTCTTATAGGGTATTGGCTCTATATCGACGGGGTGGACACGGTGGTGCTCATGGCGGTCGACTACGGCATGTCCCTGGGATTTGAATCGAGCACCCTTATCATGGCCCTCCTCATCACGCAGTTCGTCGGTTTCCCCGCCGCCATAGCCTTCGGCAAGATAGGGGAGAAGATGGGCACGAAGACGGGCATCTTCATAGGACTTGCCGTGTATGTGCTCGTCACGATCTGGGGATTCTTCATGGAGCATGAGCGGGAGTTCTATATCCTCGCGGTGGCCATAGGCCTGGTCCAGGGCGGGGTCCAGTCCCTGAGCAGGTCGTTTTACGCAAAACTCATCCCGAAAGAGAGCGCCGCCGAGTTTTTCGGTTTCTACAATATGCTCGGAAAGTTCGCGGCGGTTATCGGTCCTTTCCTGATGGGCTGGGTGAGCGTGGCGACAGGGAATGCGCGATATTCCATACTGGCGATAGTAGTCCTTTTTATCGCAGGCGGGGCAGTGCTCTACACGGTGCCGGCCAGGAGAAACGGCGAACAATCCGGCTAGAGCATATCCTTGAGCCTCATATAGTCGATTTTTCCCGTGCCGAGCTTGGGCAGGTCTTTTATAAAGCGGATATCCCTTGGGACCGCGAGGTCCGAGAATCCTTTCCCTTTCAGTGTCTCACGGACGGCCTTCATTTCTCCCTGAGGGCTGTTCGTTGCAATGATCAGCCGCTCTCCCTTGTGCTCGTCCGCGATGGCGAGGACCACAATGTCCTTCCTTTCGCCGAACAGTCCGTGGAGGGATTCTTCTACGGCAGTGAGGGATATCATCTCCCCGCTGATCTTCGCGAACCGTTTCAGCCTGCCCACTATTTTCAGGAACCCCTTTTCGGTAAACTCGACCATGTCGCCCGTATCGTACCAGCCTTCATCTTCGACGAGGTACTTCCGGTTGGCCGCCTCGTTCTTGAGGTAACCCTTCATCACGTTCTTGCCCCGAACGAAGAGCTTGCCCACGGTCCCGTCCTTGTCGTCTATGCCCGCCACGGCAACGAGTTTGTATTCCATTCCGGGCAGGACCTTCCCCACGGTCCCGTATTCGTGTTCGAGGGCGCTCGCGATACTCACGATGGGCGAGCATTCGGTGGCCCCGTAGCCCGACATGACACGAATCCCGTAGACTCTCGCGTACCGGTCGAAAACGGCTTCACTCAGGGGTTCCGCACCTGAGAAGATGTAGCGCATGGAGTAGAAGTCATAGGGGTTCGCACGCTTGCTGTAGCCGTTAAGGAACGTGTTGGTCCCCATGAGGATTGTGCAGTTTTCCTGATAGGCGATCTCAGGGATGATGCGATAGTGAAGGGGGTTGACGTAAAGAAAGGCCTTCGCCCCGGCGAACATGGGAATGATTATCCCCACCGTGAGACCGAAGCTGTGAAAGATGGGAAGGGCATTGAGGATATAGTCGTTTTCCCTCACGTCTATCCTTGAGAGGGCCTGGTGAACGTTGGTGATGATGTTCTCATGGGAAAGGCAGACGCCCTTGGGCACGCCTTCGGACCCGGACGTAAAGAGAATGCACGCAGTCTCCTTATGCTCGCCGGGCTCCATCCGGGCGTGGCCGCCGGGGAAAAGGGACCTCAAGACCCCCCGGACCTTCGCCCCCGGGCCGATCTCCTTCTGCAGGTCTTCGAGATATACGACGCGCCGTCCCGCAAATACGGAATCGGAGAGCTTTATCCTTTGAAGAAACTGCCTGGAGCTGACTATGGTATTCAGATCGGCAAGGTCCATGGCATGGGCAAGGGCACCGGGGCCGCTCGCGTAGTTGAGCATTGCGGGGGTTTTGCGGTAAACCTGGAGTCCCATGAGGATCAAGGCGGTGACGGTGAGGTTGGGGAGCATGATGCCTACGTTCTTGTCTCCCCATCGGGACAAATACCGGCCCAGCACGAAGGCACCTTTAAGGGCTTTGCCGTAGCTCACCGCTTTTCCCGTGGAGTCCTTGAAGAGGATCTTCCTGCGGTGTTCTTTGCACAGCCTCAGGAAGCTGCTTCCCAGGGTGGCAGGTTTGTCGTGGGCTTCCACATACATCTCGGAAAGCATCCGGTAGATCTTCCGCGTCGCCTCCTCCTTGCGGGCCCGGGCCGGCAGATGGTCGAGGTTGATCGGCTCCCGGACTTTGCCGATGGTCATGGTAACGGGGGCAAAGAGACGCCTGCCGGGATGCCTTGGCGCCGCCCGTGTGGCGTACACGTTTCCGAGGTGTATGGGGAGTATGGGGGCCCCGGTCCTCAGAGCGGCGAACCCCGTACCCTCGTATATCTTCATGAGGCTGCCGGTGCGGGTCATGCGGCCTTCGGGAAAGATGAGGAGAGGCGTGCCCTCCCTCACCTTGCGGATTACCTCCTTCAGTGAATAGGGGCTCATGGAGTCGATTTGAACGGTGTACCTGTTCTGCATGAAGGGCCGGTAGGCGAACTTCCGGGCGACCGTCCGGTCCACAATGATCTTGAAGGGCAGCTTGAGGTAGGTCCAGATAAGGAGGCCGTCGATAAGGGAAGCATGGTTGGCTATGACGATGAGTCTGTCGAATGCCCGGGGGACGTTTTCCATACCCTCCACCCTGATCCGATGGACCAGGCGGAAGTAGAGCTTGAAAAGCATCCTTGCCCCTTCCCGGAAGAGGCTGAAGGCAAAAGAGTCGGCCGGGCCTTTCGCGGGACCCGGGGGTTCGTTACCGCCCTTCATGGGACCCTTTCTTCATCTTTCCGGCCCTCTGCCTTCGGGCCTCGTAAACCGCGGCGGCTACCGACGTGGCGAGGTTCAGGGAACGGAAGGTCTCTGCAGTAGGTATGCGGAGAATGACGTCGCATTTTGCCCGTGTCAGCCTCCTCAAACCGCTTTCCCTGCCGAAGACGAGGCAGACGGAACCCGACAGGTCGGCGTCCCACACGGGGCTTTCACCCTCCTCATCGAGACCGTAGCAGAATACGCCCGCATCCTTTAACTCATCGAGGTACCTGGCAAGGTTGGTAACCCTCACGATGTTCGCATGGGTGAGCGCCCCTTTCGCGACACGCCCGACTGTTTCCGTCACTCCGCACGATTTCTCCCTAGGCATGATCAGGGCATTCACCTCGAAACAGGCCGTGCTCCGGACGATATTACCGAAATTCTGTGGGTCGTAGATACCGTCAAAGGCGCAGACCAAAGGGTTGGCCACGGCAGAGAGTCCTTTCAGGAAGACATCCTGATCGGTATAGGAGAACTCCTCCGTTTCGAGACAGACATGACATTTCTCTCCCTTGCACTGCCTCCGGAACAGGTCGTCGGGAAGGACTTTGAAGGAAACGCCCTGCTTCTTTGCCTCTTTGATAATCGCTTCGGAGACCCTCTCAAACCCTTTTTCGATGGAGAGCCTGCGGACCGTCTCGGGACGGCCCGACATGGCGGCGAGGATACTCTCCTTATCCGTGAGAAGCGGCATCGCCTATATCCTTTATTATACGGGTCAGCAGCTCCTTCGGGTTGTCGCCGGCCGTCACCGTCCGGCCGAGGACGATATAGGTGGCCCCCCGTTCAATTGCTTCCCTTGGGGTGACGGTCCTTCGCTGATCATCCTTCTTCTTGTCGTCCACCCTTACGCCGGGGGTGACAATGGCAAAGTCCCTGCCGCACGATTCCCGGATCATCTCGATGTCCTGTCCGCTTGCCACCACGCCGTCCAGCCCCGCCTCGAGGGCAAGTTGGGCGAGCCGTTTCGTGAGGTCGTGGGCGGATAGCTGGAAACCGACCCGCGCGAGCTCGGCGTCGTCGAGACTCGTGAGGACCGTGACCCCGATAATCCTGGGCCGCGGGGCGTGGATCTCTTTCGCCGCGCCGCGCAAGGCCGTCTGCGCCTCTCTCATCATGGTGAGCCCTCCCGAGGCATGGACGTTCAGCATGTCCACACCGAGCTTCAGGGCCTCCACCGACGCCTTCGACACCGTGTTGGGTATGTCATGGTACTTCAAATCGAGAAAAACCTTTGATTCCTTCAGTTTTATAAAGTCCACTATCTTGGGGCCGCAATGGGTGAAAAGCTGCTTGCCGACCTTGAACATGCCCACGTGGTCTTTGAACTCGAGGACGAGCCTCTGGGCTTCCTCGAAATGGTCCACGTCGAGGGCAAGAATGATCTTCTCTTTCGGGTCCATAAACACCTCCTTATTATAATCGGCGGCGCACAGGTAAAATCGCCACAAATTCTTTTACCCTTTTTCCTGCCGGAAGTAAAGAAACCGGCCCCCCCGGAAGCCTCTTCGGAAGGGCTGCGCACTTTCCGAACAAAAAGATTAAATTCTTTTAATTATTTGCTTGACAAAAATTCGAGGCGTTGCTATAAAATTAAAAAAGTTTAATAAAAGGAGGTGGAGTATTCTTAAAAGGATTCACCAAATCAAAAAGGAGGCAGGAATGAAGAAGACTGTTATCGTATTACTTGCATTATTTCTTGCTTTGCCGGCAGTCAGCTTCGCCGGCAGCGCAACAAGCCGGTGGGACATGACAATCGGCGGTTATGTAAAGTTTGACATGGGTTGGGGAAGTCAGGCGCAGGGTCAGGATGCATATCTTGCCCAGAGAGCCGGAACAAGCACCGACTATTATGCAGACAAGAACGGAAACTTCTATGGGTACGCCGGTGAGACAAGACTTAACTTCCTCACCAGAGGACCCGATGCTTGGGGCGCAAAGACATCCGCCTTTGTCGAAGGTCATTTCAGGGGCGACTCAACCTCCAGCAGCACTACCGGCACAGTCAACGTAGCAGCCGCCGGCGCACCTGCGGACTGGCGTACGACGACAAACGCCACCAACACCAGCAACCAGGGTGGCTTTGCTCTGAGACATGCCTTCATGCAGTTCGACTGGCCTTCGACCAAGTTGATCATTGGTCAGACCTGGCAGAAGTGGGGACTCCTTCCTACCTTTGCAAACACCCTTCTCGAGTATAACGGCCTCGGCCCCTTCCTTAAGGGCTCCAGGCAGCCTCTCGTAAGAGTGGAGCAGACCTTCGCCAAGAACTGGAACTGGGCGGCAAGCGTTATCTCCCCCACGAACACCCTCGGCGGAAACAACCAGAACGGCGCGGGCGCAGTTGATACCTACACGACGAGCCAGTATCCCTTCTTCGAAGGTTCCGTAGGTTGGACCTCCGACAAGTGCGGCAACATCGGTCCGTGGCAGATGCTCTTCAATTTGGAAGGCTTTTACGGCAAACAGAAACAGTCAGATCCCGGCTGGAGCGCAAACCAGGGCGGCGTCAACATCAACTGGCTCAACTCAGCCAACTTCCAGACCTCCAACGTGGATGCCTGGGGTATCGCATTCAAGGGTTTCATTCCTGTAATTCCTGAGAAGAAAGGCAACAAGAAGGGCGCCCTCGGCGTATCAGGCGTTGTCTTCTATGCCCAGAACCCCGGTTGGTATCAGGGTCCTGTAACCGCCGTTTCCTATAACTCCCAGAGTTCAGTAACAGCAGCCACAACATGGAACTCATATCATGCACCTACAACTTACGGTGGATGGGGACAGGTTTCTTATTACCTCACCGACAAACTGTATGTGAACGGCTGGTACGGCTATATGTCCAACAACTACAGCCAGAATTTCACGAACTTCGCCAACACGGGAACAAACGGCTGGGCCCTTTCAGGCCAGGTATCGAACACGACTCAGTACATCTTGAACGTATCCTACGACGTGAATGCAGCCATCAGGTTCGGTCTTGAGGGCGCTTATTTCAACACCCGTTATCTTACTTACGGGCAGAACCCCTTCAACCAGAGCGCAAGTGGTTACAACACTCAGAAAGACGGCTCCTACTATACGGTCAGAGTCGGCGCGTACTACTTCTTCTAAGAAGAGCGTAATTCAGCCACATCGGGGAGGCGAAAGCCTCCCCTTTTTTTGTCCTGTGCCCCGGGGGCTGAACCAGGGAAGACCGTTCCCCATGGGTGTTGCGGATAGGGCGCCGTTCCGGACCGGGCTTTTGTGCATGTTCCCCGCGGTTGTCTGTTGACACTGCGGGATATTTTTTGCTAAGCTCTACTTCAGATAGGCCGGAGTGGTGGAATAGGCAGACGCGTCGGACTCAAAATCCGATGGAGCTTGGCTCTGTGCGGGTTCAAGCCCCGCCTCCGGCACCAATAATTCCAAGGATTTATCCTCCTCCGAAAATTCCTTTCATTTACCGTCCTCTGAATTGTGCAGTCTTCGTGCTGTAGACTTTTCGGTGAAGAACATGATCGAGGGTATTGACCGCCTTTGTCATATGCGAAGGGGCAAGGTGTGCACACCGCAGGGTCATGCTGATATTCTTGTGACCGGGAAGCATCTTGACGGTGGTGAGATCGAAGCCGCTCATTACAAGGTGAAAAGCGAAGAGGGGATGTCCGGAAAAAGTCTCAAAACTCGCTTTCAGAAAGGATTTGCGGGCGGTCCCGAAAGAAATGGGGTTGCCAATTGAACTATTGAAGGATGTCCCGGTAGCCCTAATAGTTTGCACCTGGAAGTCGATAACCCAGGCCGAGGGCTCGAGCAAGAGTTACGCATAGAAAGCGCTAAGGGGCCAAGAGAAGGGGCGAGGGTGGACCGCACCTACAAAAGCCATGAGCGAAAAATACTTGCACGTGAAAATTGCCAATCGAACCTGGCGGCATTCTCTTGGCAATTCATCGATTGCCCTCCCAGTCTCCGCCTTACTGAATCGTAAAGGACCGCGTCTCTGAAACCGTCTCTCGGTTGATTGCATCCCAGGCCCTTATCCTGAAGTAGCCCGGGGCAGTCCCGATGAGCTTCTTTACCGCCTTCCAGTTGGCCATGGACAAAGACTCCCGAAGCGTGACATCGACGTCGGGATGTTGGGTCGAGTATGTGAAAGTCTTAACCTTCCCCGATTTGCTGAAATCCGACAGGGAACTGACTTCAAGCCTGAATTTTATGTTCGAGAGGGTAGCAAAATCGAAGACAGGGGCCGTCGCGCCCGGCAGAACCGCGCCGGTTGCCGGAGAGTTGATGGTGACGGCTTGTACTTGGCCTGCCTTAAAGCTTCTCGCCTCGCTCTCCACAATTGATGCGCCCTTTTTCTTCTGCTTCCCCGTGACCTTCCAATAGACGTTCCGGATCGCCCCGATATTGTTGCTTGATTTAACGATATTCTTCCATGTCGATGCCGAGGGCGTCCAGGCGGTTTTAGTGCCGGATATGCTTGCAGAAGCAACCGGGGAGTGAAAGTCGGTCTGCGACACGGAAAAAAGGACCGTGAACCCGGTAAACGATTCAGTGGCGATCCAGCTGAAAGTGGGTTGGCGGCCCGATACAAGGGAATCCGGACCTGCGACCATTGCTTCCGCCGGCGAGGCAAGGGACAAGAGAGGTGGGGGCAGTCCGGCGTACGTTGTGGCGATTGTCCGTGCCGCTGTATCGGTCCAGTAAAGGGTATCCCCTTCAGACGCAAGGCCGCACCCCTGCGCGTACTGGTAAAATGAACGGCGCCCGCCGGCCTTGGGCACACCGGAAATACCCCATGGGCTTATCGAGTAAACCAGGTCCGGTCCGAGGGTGAGATACGTTGACATGGGCTCTGCCATTGCCAGTAACGTGAGAGTGCCGCCTTTTATCGGCACGCTCGTTACGTTTCCGCCCAGAATATATAGGTAATCGCCGTCCACGGCAAAGTCCTCTATATCGCCGGTCCTTGCTACAACTGTGACGGCGCCGCCTGTCTTGGGCATCCTGTTAATAATATAAATATATCCATATCCCGACTGAAAACTTTCGCTGCCCCAGTACACCGTGTCTCCCTTGACTCTCAGGGGAAAACCCGAGGGATTCCATTTTAAATGGTCAGATGACAGTGTTGAAGTTCCGGTGCCGTCTTTTGCGGTTTTCCGGACAACCGCTTCCATGTCAACGGAGTACACGAATTCATCGTCCGCGTCTATACTCTGGATCTCGGAAGAAGGGAAGTACACGATCCGTTCCACAGCGCCTCCCGACAGGGGGACCTTCTTGATGGAACAGCCGTCGGGGAAATAAGCGGCGGTGGAATCGGTGACAAACTCCATGTTCCTGGATTCGATGCCACGCATCGATATTCCCCCCAGCACCGGGGTGACCGGCCCGCCGTCCTGCGGGACTTTCGCAATCTGTCCGTCGGTGCGGTTACACGAACGCACCGAATAGTCCTCCGCCCAGTAGAGGTCGGTGTCCCAGACCGCCAACCGGCGGGCGAAGTCCACGCTGCCCGTGAGCGTGGTGACTATTCCGCCTGTGGTGGGCATTCTCTTAATGGAGCCGGGATTCTTATATCTATCCGCGTTTTCCGACCAGTAGAGATACCCCCCGCCAACGGCGAGGTCTTGGGGGTAATAGAGATTGTCGACGAGGACCTGCGGCGTTCCGCCGCCAAAAGGAATGACGTTCACCGAGTGGTCGTCGATCCAGTACACGTCCCCGCCGTCGATAACGATCCTCAACGGGCGGTTAGTGGGTCCGGGTTCGGTGCCGAGCTTGTCAGGCGCGAGAACGGCGAGGACGGTCGGAGTTCCGCCGGAAGCTGAAGACTTCATGAGTCTGTTCCTGCCTTGGGATATGTCGGCAAACACGACCTGCCCTTGATAAGCGGCCATGACCCCATGGATGTAACTTTGATCGGTTTCTGTTGGAGCGAAGACTACGCCGGCTGCTCCGCCGGAGAGCGGCATCATTCTGATCGTTCCGTGATCGAATCCGGTGTCTGCCTGTTCGATCCAATAAAGGTTATCGTTGTCCCGCGCGAGTGACAGGATAGGGGCCTGCGTGGAATATAGCGTAGCGGCTTCATCCCCGGTTGTTGAGATCTTCTCGATGATATTTGGAAAGCGTGTGAGTCCGGATGCCCAGTTCTCTAAGGGGGTCCAGTAGATGAAACCGTCGTGGGTCACTACATTCTGATAGGCTAGAGTCCGCAATCTACCGGTGAATCTGTTCGACAGGGCCGTGGTAATCGTGCCGTCAAGGGAGGACTTGTTAAGTCTTATCCGGCTTGGTTGCATCACGAGGTCGGTGGCCTCGATCCAATAGATATCCCCGTCATAGACCGTAAGGCTTATGGGGGTTCCCATGGGTTTAGCGAGAGAAATTATGTCTCCTCCGCTTTTCAGCCTGGTCCGAATAGATGCATCATCCAATTGAGACCAGATGAGCCTGTCGCCCTGAACGCCCACGAAGCAACTCTCAACATCGGAAACCAGAACTTGGCCGGCCGCCATCAGCATTCCCGTTGTCGCGGCAAAGATAGACGCCGCGAGTACCAGCGCAAAGGCAATCCGCTGGATTCTCTGCATTAGCCCTCCCTCCCTATCAACAGATCCGGGGCAAGATGATTTGCTCATATCAAAATGTGCCCGGTGAAAGCACTTTACCCAAAGTATCTCCTAATTGGCACAATTGTGCAAGAAAAAAACCAACAAATGAAAAAAGAGACTAATAGGTCAATGCGCCGCGTCAAACAGAGGCCGTAGTGTAGTTGACAGAGCCGCAAACCTTTCACGCCACATTCCTGTAAAGGTCACCATGTGTTCATTGTCCCCCTTTCTTTTGGATTTCAAGTTTAAAATCAATAAAGGACGCGAAAAGTGCAACACAGTATCATTTGAAATCAAGTGCCGCCCGGCAGGGGTAGGATAATGGCTTCAGGAAGGAAGGCAAAAATGTTTTTTTATGAGAACCTGCCCATTACGTGCAGAAAGCGTTCAATCGACGAAACAGAGTGAGGTACTGCTTTCAGGAAGGAGCCGCGGGCGGTCCGAAAGAAATGGGGTTGCCAATTGAACTATTGAAGGATGTCCCGGTAGCTCTCCGCTCGGACAAAAGAGGCCGTGCGATCATCTGAAATAACGGTGAGACTCTACAGAAACGCGGCGGCGGGTGACGGGAACGAATCTCAGATCGAGTCTCAGCTACTACACGCTAAGCGGCCACGGTGTGAATGTCAGAGGGAAGTCGGCTCAGAATCAATTCCTTAAGTTGAATCTTCGTGCTTGCGTTGTCGATGTCGATGCCCACCAGATTGCCCTCAGCGTCATAATCCAGGACGATGCCTTCCGAGACCTCTCTGCTCTCGGCACTTTCTTTTTCCGAAAGATCAATATAGAGGGAATCGGTCTCCGGGTAATAATTAAGTTTCATGGCGTAAACCTCCTGTCGGGAAACGAGTGTGGATGGTCTTTTTGTCTGCCAGCGTGACTACTCGCAACACACGGCCTCCAAGTTCGTCGATAATGCCCCAAACGGAAACGGTTCTGCTCTTGCGGCTCGATCCTGATTGGATTTTCGATCACTCGTATACACCATTCCTTCTTCAAGTATGGCCTCTTCCGCAGAACCTCATCCTCAAAATAAGCAGTGAATCCGTAATCGTCCATGCAACCCTATTATAACATAACGGCCAGTGCGGTAAAAGTTGTCTCTTGCATCTTAGTCTTTCAGGCGAAGAAGACGGCTAGAACACGTCGTTAAGGAGCGGAGCCCGTTTTTCTGGCCGAATCCGAATGCCTTTCGCTTAGACCTCCTCACGGAAGTGAGCCCCTTGTCGCAATCTTTGTTGAATATGCCAGATGAGTCGTTCTCTGCTATAAACATCCATTGCACGCATTCCGCTTAACATACCGCCCAGGAAGAAAGGTCTGGTCTTATCGCCACGCGCGTAATGACACCCGTCAGTGGAGTCATACTCCAGCGGAAGATGAGCCTTTATAATTGCAGAAGCCAAAGCATTAATTACCACTATTAATCTCGGTGTGGATATCTCCAAAGCCTTCGCAAATAGATCGAATTGTTTTTGACCAAAACCGGTCAATTGTCTCTTTTCGGTATCATAGACCTTGGCCTTTGCCTCTTTTTGTGAGGTTTCCCTCAACATAAAAACGTCTAAATGAGCCCATCGCAGTCGAAGCCTATCAGCTACGGTCTTTAAAGGGCTGAAGTAAGGCAAGTGATTTTGCGTCCATCTTTCCTGCCGAATAACCTGCGCCACGTTAATCTTATCTAGGGTCTCTATACCATAAGGATGATCCCAATTCCGTTCCCGTAGCATCTCAGGAAAGGATGGATTAAGGCTTACGAATAGCGCACACGAGTCTCCACTGGGAGGAAATAGAAGCGGAATTTTGTCACCGCGCTCCTCTGGAGAGGCTTCTTTCCAGACACATACAATCTTTTCGTTTATATCCCTATAACTTGGCATTCATCTCTCCATTCTTGAAACCATCCGGCGCAGAAGTGGGAACACCGTACGGGACGTTCGTGAAATTGTGACATTTGATATTCCCCAGAGAATCATGCCCCTCATATTGAGTCTATTCTGCTCCACTGTTAATAAAACTTCAAGCACAATCTTGCGGCCGGGAGCTTGAATGCCTTATCAAAGCCAGCACAACGCCGACCAATGCCGACCAATGCCGACCAATGCCGACCAATGCCGAAGGCTCGACTTCAGGAAGGAGCCGCGGGCGGTTCCGAAAAAGATGGGGGTGGTTGTCAATTGAACTATTGAAGGATGTCCCGGTAGCCCCCCCCTTGAGCGGGGCCATTAGCGCCTTGTACGCCTCTTCGTCTACCGTGAACGACTTGATCTTCTTTGCCATAGTGTCCCACCTTTCCAGATATCAGAATCTCCACCAGAAATAAGAGGTTTCATTGTTGTAAGCCGCGGCGTCTAAAGGTATAATTGGAAGCAAATAAGCTTATTACCACCATATATCAGGTGTTGTCTGTGAATAGATTGCGTGAGCGAGTACGGTTAAGGTTTCGTGGGTCGGGCAGAGAGAGGGGGTTTGGAATCCCGCTGATTCTGGCTTTGACGGCGTTAATCCTTTTTGGCTGTCAGACGCTGCCGCCGGGAATGGCGCGGGTGAACGCGCCTGGTCAACGGTATGCAGCGAAGGATTTCACAGTTTCTGCTCCAAAAGGTGAGGAGTGGTATGTGCAGCAGCCGGGCGAGGATTCCATTCTGTTTTACAAGATGGCTGATGTCTCTTCGGCTCATACGATTGTTGCCGGTGTGAAGCCATTTGTGCCGCCGTCCCTTCCGACGACACGGGGTGAATTTGAGACCCTTCTGAGAGGCACCTTTGAGGAGCAACAAAAGCAATCTAAACGATACGATACAGACTTTGAGGTCGCTCCGGACAGCCTATTTGGAGAATATTCTGTTTTCGTTCATTCACGTTCGAAGGACTTCAATCCGGCAAAATTGCCTTCTGGTGCCGAATATCTCCTTCTCGATATCTATGGGTACTACATCAGGATCCCGGAGAGCGATACTTTCCTTTATGTATGGTATTCGGAGCGCTGCATGCCCGCAGATGCAGATCCGGCCTTGTCGGAAAAGGCCCACCTCTTCTTCGATTCGTTTCAGTTGTCATCCATCAGGAGCGCACCATGAGTGACTCCGTGCCACGAATCGTCAATAAAGCACTCATCTGTTTGCTCGGATTTCTTCTTGCCGGCTGCCTGCATGTCAGTATTCCCCAGGACAGGTTAGCAGCCATGAAAAGGGTCGGAGTAGTATCCTTTCTCGGTGATGTGATTGAACTTAGGGACGAACAGTTATTTCCGCCGGGTATCGTCCCGGCACCCTTCGGAGTCCCGAGCTGGGGAATCGACCGATATACCCGGGAGTTGGTAGCGGGCGAAATCGTCCGTCACGGCGTGGAGGTCGTTCCCTTTGAGTATGACTACGAGGCGCTTTGGAAGAAGAATTATGATGGCCCCGATATCAGGACCTTCAGATTGAGAGATTCCGTTAAGGACGCCCTTTCGGATATCGCCCAGCGCAACGACCTCGATACACTCATCATCGTGTATGGTCTGCCAAGCCACGAACCGACTGCCCCATATCAAATTTTACCCATTTGCCTAATCAGGTACCATGGATTTGCCGGGAGATCGGTCAGCTACTATGTGCGCGCCACGATAAGGGTTCTCGATGGAAAGTCCATGGAGACTGTCGGGAGTGGAGGGTTCTTTTACAAAGAGGCTCTTGATGTGTCTTTCTGGCCTCCTTTTTCCGACACCAGCCAACTGTTGCTTCTGGAGAGTAAGACAAAGCGCATTATGAAAGAGAAGATTGCTACAGAGGTGAAAGAACTGGGTTTCGACGAAACAGCGAAATAAACAGTGACAAGTAGGAAGACCTCACGAAGGCCCTCCTCGATCAATTTTCCAAAGCCCCCCGTAAGTGCCCTGAATAACCTTGTCTTTCAACTTACTTGTGAGCCTGAATATCCCGAACTCAGCCCCGCAACTGTCGCACCGGAAGTATCTGACTCTCTCCCCACAGAGAAGGCCACCGGGTTTGATGATGGGAATCACTCCACAGACGGGACAATAACCATTATATATAGTGTCCATAAATCTCTGCACTTGTCGATGTAGGTCAATCGTCGCAGTACCCCTGCGCCTCCCCAATACAACACATGAAAGTGAATCACGTCTTTTTCTTGATACTCCAATCCTCTTACCTAGGTGACGCCCTTACCCTCATCGCCATAACGCCGACCGAAGAGGCTCCTGTTCATATCCCTAGTGAATCTCGGGAAGTTGTGGGGAGTCTTATTCGGACCATATATCCGGGCCCGGGCGGGTGTGCCGAGACGGCCGCGGGCCGGTGCACCTATATGGGCCGACCCCGTGCGGGGGTCAAACAGAGGGTTTTGTCTCAATTGACAACCGGCCATGGGCTGCTATACTTGATATTGATGAAATATTTCCCATTTAAAAGGGGGCAACTGTTATGGGCCTTATGGAGCCGGTGAAACTGAGAGTATTGACAATGCGGGACCTCGACGCCGTGGCGGAGATAGACTTCGACCTGCTAGGGAAGGATAGAAAGGAATACTGGGAGACGAGGCTTGAACATTCGGCCGTCTTCGGAGTGCCCTGCCTCGCGGCGGAGGTGGACGGCAAGGTGGTGGGCTTCGTGCTCGGGACTGCGAGCGGCTGGGAGTATGGCATTCCCGAGAATGTGGCGTGGATAGACACGATAGGCGTGGTGAGCGAGTACCGGAACAACGGCATCGCGCGGCTTCTCCTTAAAGAGATGGTTTCCATGTTCAAGAAGGTGGGCATAGACACGGTGTACATCTTTGTGAATTGGAGGGACTTGGAGCTGCTTCAGTTTTTTGACAAGATGGGATTCAAACGTGGCGACATGATCAATCTGGAATTGAGCATATAGCGGTGATCCCCCCGGTAACGGCGCTGTCGCGGAAAGGCCGCGCCTCCTCGTGATCTGATCCCTCTCAAAGACCTGCAGGTTAAGCAGTCCCATTGGACAAGGCTATATAACTGCGCGAAAAGACGGGTATAATGACGGCGGGAGAGGTCTGCCCAAAGAGGGCGCAGAGGAAAAATAACACCCCCTGAACATCTTTTGTATCTTTTGTCTTGACATGAAAGGTGTTCAAATATAATATTAGAACAAATACATTTTTTCACAATCAAATAGAAAGCGAGGGACCTATGAAGCTAGAGGGCAAGAATGCCGTTGTCACTGGTGGTGGACGGGGGGTAGGGAAAGCTATCAGTCTCGGATTTGCGGCGGAAGGCGCAAATGTCGTGGTGAATTATGCCGGAAACCAGACAGCCGCCGATGAAGTGGTAAAGATGATCCAGGATATGGGCAGGAAGGCGATCGCGGTAAAGGGCGATGTAGGCCAGGAAGAGGATGCGAAGAAAGTTGTAGACGCGTGCGTGGAAAATTTTGGTTCCATTGAAATACTTGTGAACAACGCGGGAATCTCGAAACCGAGCATGTTACACAAGCTGACCGTACCCACATGGGACGAGGTAGTGAATGTACAGATGAGAGGCCCATGGCTTACCATCAAAGCAGCGTCGAAATACTTTATGGAGAAAAAGTACGGGAGGATCATAAACGTCACGTCCGTGGCGGGTGTGGTCGGGACTACGGGACAGATCAACTATGCCGCGGCTAAGGGCGGGGTTATATCTTTGACCAAATCAGCGGCTCGCGAACTTGCGAAGTACAACGTGACGGCTAATGTTATCTCCCTCGGTATAGTTACCACCGATATGACCCACACGATTTCAACCGACGAAAAGCTCAAGGAGATCTATACGAGAAGGATCCTCCTTGGCAGATATGCAGAACCAGAAGATGTGTCACCAGCCTTTGTGTTTTTTGCTTCAGACGACTCAAGATACATTACGGGTCAGCTCCTGGCCGTAGATGGTGGTTACGGGTTGACGTAAAAAGCAGGGGGGTGATAGTCCGAGTCTGACATTAAATAAATGGGAGGTGTTTCGATGGCTGATGTACCAACAACGATAAAGCAGTGGCAGATGGTTCAACCGACTACGTTTAACAGAGAAACAAAAGAGGTGACTCCAGGCAAACTCGCAGTGGCTGAGATACCGGTGCCTGAATTGAAAGAAGGTGAAGTACTGGTCCAGGTGGCGGGCTGTGGCGTGTGCCATACCGACCTTGGATACTTCTATGATTACGTTCCGACAGTGAGCAAACCACCTCTGGCCCTGGGTCATGAGATAGCCGGCGTAGTAGTGGCCGGAGACCCTGCATGGATCGGGAAAGAAGTAATCATTCCCGCAGTTATGCCTTGCAGAAAGTGCATACTCTGTAAGACAGGCAGAGGCAACAGATGCCTCGCCCAGAAGATGCCTGGAAACAGCATCGGCGTATACGGCGGTTTCGCAAGCCATATCCCGGTTCCCACGGTAGACCTTTGCGAAGTGAAGAACAGAGGAAGCTATGCCCTTGAGCAGCTCGCCGTAGTAGCGGACGCAGTTACCACCCCGTATCAGGCAGCGAAAAGAGCAGACCTGCAGCCTGGCGATAACGTAATCATCATCGGCGCAACCGGTGGCGTAGGCGTATACATGGCACAGACCGCAAAAGCCCTCGGCGCAAAGAGCGTTATCGGTATCGCACGTAACCCGGAGAAACTGAAAAGGGCACTGGAATTCGGCTGCGACGCCGTGATCAGCACCCTTGACAAGACAAACAAGGATGTCGTAGGCGAGTGGAGAGCTTACATGAAGGCGAACGGCCTTGCCAACACAGGCTGGAAGATATTCGAAGTAACAGGTTCAAAGGCCGGACAGGATCTCGCTCTTGACCTTCTGTCGTTCGTCGGCAAGCTGATCCTCGTCGGTTTCGGCATGGCGAAGACCGAGTATATGTTCTCCAAGCTGATGGCCTTTGACGCGGAAGTTATCGGAACATGGGGCTGCCTGCCTGAGTACTATCCGATCGTCCTCGATATGGTCCTCTCCAAGAAGATCGTAATCGATCCGTTTGTCGAAGTAAGGAAGATGAGCACCATCGCCGCTACATTTGACGAGATTCACAAAGCAGGTTCTCCTGCGAAGAGGGTAGTGTTAACGCCCGATTTTTAGTGACGACTAATAAACCTTATAAGGAGGAAAAAGTATGTTAAGCTGGATGCCAAGAGAAGAATCAATGAAAGACCATAGCAGACACGGCGAGAACCACTGGGGAACGGAAGCTCCCTGCACCGTGTACGAAAAAAAGCCCCTCACCGACCCGAAGGGCAATGTAATCCCGGGTCTCTATACGGCATGGATCAGACTGAACAACCCGAACCAGTATAACTCCTATACCACCGAGATGGTAAAAGGCGTAATCGCCGGTTTCGAAAATTCCTCGACAGACCGCTCGGTCGTAGCCGTTGTTTTCACCGGCACAGGCCCGAACGCCTTCTGTACGGGCGGCAACACGAAAGAGTATTCAGAATATTACAGCATGCGTCCGGAAGAGTACGGCTCATACATGGAACTCTTCAACAACATGGTAGACAGCATATTAATGTGCAAGAAACCGGTCATCAGCCGTGTAAACGGCATGAGAGTTGCCGGCGGCCAGGAAATCGGTCTTGCCTGTGACCTCGCAATCTCCTCCGACCTCGCGATCTACGGTCAGGCAGGTCCCCGTCATGGTTCAGCCCCTGTGGGCGGCTCCTCTGACTTCCTTCCGTGGTTCCTTACCGCTGAGGATGCAATGTGGAACTGCGTAAGCTGCGAAATGTGGTCCGCATATAAGATGAAAGCAAAGAACCTTATCTCCAAGGCAGTGCCTGTCCTGAAAGACGACAAGGGCGCCTGGGTAAGGAACCCTCAGGTCATCACCGAAGCATACGTCAAAGACGGCGAGATCGTTTATGGCGAGAACAAGACCGGTGACGAGGGCAAAGCGGCAAGAGCATGGGTCAACGACAAACTGAAAAAGGGCGAGTATGACTTCTCACTCCTTGACGCAGAAGTCAACAAAGTAGTCTGGACCTTCGCAAATCTGTTCCCCGGCTGCTTGAACAAGTCAATCGACGGCATCCGTCAGAAAAAGAAATTCTTCTGGGATACCATGAAGAACGACCACAGATACTGGCTGGCCACAAACATGATGGGAGAAGCCTATCTTGGTTTCGGCGCATTCAACTGCAAGAAGATCACGGGCAGAGACACCATCGATTTCATCAAGAACCGTCAGCTGATCGCCGAAGGCGCACTGGTAGACGACAAGTTCTTTGCAGCAGTAATGGGCGAGCCCCTGAAATAGTAACGAATAAGCAGAAGGGGGGGTATATCCCCCCCTTTTTTTACATGTTTTACATCCATCAGCGTGAGACATGACGGGTAACGCCTGGAATGAGAATCGCAGTGCTTCCTTAACGGCGTTAAGCCGTCCGCGCTCCGCTCAAGAAAGAAGGGAGAATTACCATGGGCTTTAATCACATCGTATATGAAAAAAAGGATAAGACAGCACGGATAACCCTCAATGTGCCTGTGTCAAACTGGCTCACCATCCTGATGATGAAAGAGATCAACGAGGTTATCCTTGAGGTAAAGAAGGACCCCACAGTACAGCTCCTGATATTTGACCACGCGGGAGAGAAGGCGTTTTGCGACGGCGTTGACGTTGCAGACCACACACCGGACAAAGTTAATGAAATGATCGAAGTGTTCCACAGGATGTTTCGTCTTATGGCCGAACTCGATGCGACTACCGTGGCAGTGGTGAACGGAAGGTCCCTGGGCGGCGGATGCGAGCTCATGGCCTTCTGCGACATCGTGATCGCCTCTGAGAAATCCAGAATAGGCCAGCCTGAAATCGCCGTCGGCGTGTTCCCTCCTGTCGCAGCGGCATGGTTCCCGAAGATCATCGGTCTCAAGAAGACCTACGAACTGCTTCTTACGGGAAAGGTCATCAGCGCGAAGGAAGCGGAGGCCATCGGCCTCGTCAATGTAGTCCTTCCCGTAGAGAATTTCAAGGAAGGCGTTGAGAAGTTTCTCGCGGAATTCCTGAACAAGAGCAGGCCGGTGGCCATGTGGACGAGACGGGCCATCAAAGCCGGACTCAATGTGGATTTTCTCGAAGCCCTCAAGGCATCTGAGATGATTTACCTTCACGACTGCATGAAGACGGTAGATGCGAACGAAGGTATTTCTGCATTCATGGAAAAGAGAAAAGCGGTCTGGCAGGATAAGTAGGACCCTTTCATGCTTTACGCACCAAAAGAAGAGATTGACAGCAGAATCAGCAAGCTGAAGGTTTTAATGGAAAAGGCCTCTCTCGATGGGGCCTTTTTCCACTACAAAATCGACTATTACTACCTGTCGGGGACCATGCAGGACTGCCTGCTCTTCGTGCCTCTCGACGGAGACCCCGTGTTGTTCGTCAGGCAGGAGATATCGAGGGCGCGGCGGGAATCGCCCCTTGACGGGATCGTGTCTATACGGTCGTTCAGGGATATTGCCTCCCATATTAAGCCCATGAAGAGGGTCGGCGCCCAACTCGATGTCATCCCCTATAACGACGTACTCAAGTTCAAGGAGATTATAGGCGATGTGGAACTTGTCAACGTGTCGCCTCTCACCAAGGAACTGAGGAAGATAAAATCGGCCTTCGAGATCAAGCTGATGGAGCGGGCCGCGGCAATACAGAAGAAGGTGTATGCCCTTGTTCCGGAGATACTGAAGGAAGGAATGACGGAAATCGAGGTGGGCGGTATCCTGGAGGGCTACGCGAAGAAGCTCGGACATGAGGGTCTGTTGCGCACAAGGTCCCTCAACTACGAGGCCTACACGTGGCACATCATCAGCGGCCGCACAGGGAGTATCGTGAGCCAGTCGGATTCTCCCATGGGGGGCCTGGGCTTGTCTCCCGCCTTCCCTGTAGGGGCAAGCATGAAGAAGATCAGGAGGAATGAGCCGATCCTCATTGATTTCGGCATCTGCTACCACGGCTATCAGGTCGATCAGACGAGGATGTACGCCGTTGGGGCCATGCCCGATATTTTTGTAAAGGCCTACGAAGCATGCCGGGAGATCCATTACAGGGTCCTCGACAAGGTGGTTGAAGGCATGGTGAGCCGGGACCTCTTCGAATACTCGAAGAGACTTGCCGATGAGATGGGCTTCGGCGACGTATATCTTGGCTACAAGCCCCATAAAGTAAGGTTTCTTGCCCACGGCATAGGCATTGAGCTCTCCGAGTTTCCCTTCATAGCCGCGACCCATGACTACCCCATCGAGGAGGGTATGGTTTTTGCCATTGAACCGAAGATGGTCTTCCCGAAGAAGGGCGCATGCGGCGTGGAGAACACGGTCCTCATCGAAAAAGGAGGTTACAGGGTTTTGACAGACATTGATGAAAAAATCACTGTCCTATGAAAATCCTGTTTTCCACAGGGTGTCTTTTTCACCTTCCCCTAAAAGACGTTTTCCATATTGCGCAAAGAGCCGGATTCGAGGGCTGTGATCTCGTAATTGACGGCCGATTCAACGATGCCCGTTTCATGGACAGGGTGATGGAGTGCCTTGAGATACTCCCTGTATATTCGGTTCACGCTCCCTTTGTGAAGATGCGCACATGGGGCTCGGAGCATGACGCCCTGGCCCGTACCGTGGAGATCGCAAAGACCGTGGGCGCGGGGGCGGTGAACTTCCATCCTCCCTCGTGGTACACTATGGAGATGAAATTTTTCAAATGGTTCAGAGGGGTACGGGACTTCCAGGATGAATTCGGATGCGGCCATTGCTGCCTTTCGCTGGAGAACATGGCCCTTGTGGGAAAGAGGCTTATGTTGACCCCCCACGTGCTCAACGGATATGAAGACCTGATAGCCTTCGGTATGGAAAGGAACCTTTATTTCACCTTCGACACCACCCACCTCGCCAGTTTCGGGAGCGATGTGACTGCGGCTTTTCTAAAGTATTATCACACAAAGCGGCTGAAGAACATCCATGTGAGCGATTACGCCGCCTACAAGAGTCACCTGTTTCTGGGAAGGGGCGAGCTTCCTTTCGCGCGGCTTCTCAACACCGCAAGGAGACTCGGCTATGATGAACTGGTTACCCTTGAACTGGCCCCCCATGAGCTTCCGAAGACACGGGACTGGCTTATCAGGATGCTCGGGTATCAGGCATCTTTTCTGAAATTACACCTGGGGGTGGCTGGAGATGAGTAGGAAGACGGTCTTTGTCTGCGAAGGGTGCGGGTACGAGACCTCCAAGTGGCTGGGGAAATGCCCCAGATGTTCGGGGTGGGATACCATCAAGGAATTCAAGATCGAGAATGATGAGATTTCCGCGCCGGAGAAACCCGTTCTCGTGAGCGAGGAGGATTTGACCGAGGAGCGGGTGACCCTCGGCATCGAGGAGATGGACAGGGTGCTGGGCGGCGGCCTGACGTGCGGTTCGGCCATCCTTCTCGGAGGCGACCCGGGCATAGGGAAGACGACCTTATGTTTCGAGATTGCGTCGAAGATGGTGGAACTGGGCTTCAAGGTCCTCTATGTTTCCGGAGAGGAGTCCCTCCGTCAGCTTTCCGCGAGGAGGAAGCGGCTCCTGCTGGAAAAACCCTTTCCCCTTCTTACCACGAACCGCATGGAGGATATCCTCCATGCCTTGGGCGAAGTGGCTTACAACCTTGTGATCATAGATTCCATCCAATCGGTGTATAATTCAAGACTCCCCATGCTGCCGGGAAGCGTGAGTCAGATCAAGGATGTATCATCGCGGCTCATACGGGAGATGAAGAGGCAGGAGACGGCCCACATTTTCATAGGGCACGTGACCAAGGAAGGGGCTATCGCCGGACCGAAGATCCTCGAACACATGGTGGACACAGTGCTCTATTTCGAGGGGGACAAGACCCTGCCTTACAGGATGCTCCGGGCCATAAAGAACCGGTACGGCTCGGTAGATGAGGTGGGCATCTTCCAGATGCAGAAAGAAGGCCTTGTGAGCGTGGAGAACGCGTCCCAGTTCTTTGTTGCGGAGAGAGGGGATATCGGCACGGGAAGCGCCCTTTTCCCTCACATCACGGGATCGAGACCGATAATACTCGAGGTCCAGGCCATTACCCCCAAGACGAATTTCGCCATGCCGAAAAGGTTATCCCTGGGGTATGACATGAACCGGCTCTATATCCTTATCGCGGTTATCGAAAAGGTCCTCGGCAAGACGCTCTTCGACAGGGATGTGTATATAAACGTGACGAGCGGCATGAAAGTGGGCGAAACCGCCATCGACCTCCCTGTGGCAGCCTCCATCCTCTCCAGTTTTCTCGATGTGAGCCTGGGGAAAGATACGGCGCTCCTGGGTGAGGTGGGCCTCACAGGCGAGATACGCCGCGTGGCAGGCATCGATTCAAGGGTGAAAGAGTGTGAGAGACTCGGAATTACGAGGGTATTTTGCCCGAGAGGGGCGGAAGAGATTAAAGGCATGGAGATCGTGCCTCTGAAAAACATCAAGGAGCTTTACCACCATATTACCCGGAAAAACGCGTCCCCGGCCTCGACGCCCGCGTGAATACCGACGACCCTAGCCTCTCTTGAAGATGTTATATTTGAGGATGCAATAGAGGGCCCTGAGCCCGTCCTTCCAGTTTATCTTTTTACCGTCTTGGTATGTCCTTCCATAATAGGAAATGCCCACCTCGTATATCCTGATCCCCGGAACGCGGGCGATCTTGGCAGTCACTTCCGGCTCAAACCCGAAGCGGTTCTCCTCCAGACGGATGCCCTGTATTATGGGCGTCCTGAAGAGCTTGTAGCATGTCTCCATATCGGTGAGGTTAAGATTGGTAAGGAGATTCGAGCATGATGTGAGCAACCTGTTGCCGATAGTGTGGAAATAGAAAAGGACCCTGTGCGGGCCGCTTCCCATGAACCGCGACCCATAGACAACGTCGGCGTACCCTTTCAGGATGGGTTTAAGGAGCAAACCGTATTCGTCGGGGTCATATTCCAGGTCGGCATCCTGAATTATGAGACACTCCCCTGACGCGTTTTTGATGCCGGAACGGAGGGCCGCGCCTTTTCCGCGGTTGGCTTCGTGTCTCAAATAGAAGATGTTCGCCGAGGGGTTTGCCTTCCTGTATCGCGTGACTTCATCACCCGTATTATCGGAGGAATAGTCGTCAATCACGATCAACTCCTTTTCGATATTGTCCGGGAGAAAAGCATGGTCGATCTGGTCGAGGACCTTGAAAATGGTATTTCCCTCATTATACGCGGGTACAATTATCGATAGCTTTTTTATTTCCATAGTCGTGCCCCTGGTTTGTCGTGTTTTTTATTTCAACTAGTCAAGCCGGCGAATATCCCAGACAGTATGACGCACACTCCCAAACTGCGTCAAGGAATTTTTCACACACAAGACCATATGGGGAAACGTTGCCTAAGGGGAAGCCGACCCATCCCGGGATTCGCCTTTTTCCCGGGACATGAGATCCGCCAGCAGTCTCGCGGCAATCTTTACCCCTTCCCCACTCCAGTGACTGTCGTCGATCTGGTAAAGGATGGGCCCCTTTTCCCGGTATATCTCGTCAAAGGACTTTTGGAGATCCACAACTTCTACTCCCGCCCTTTCCAGGGTCTCGGTGAGTCTGTTCACAAACACGGGTTTCTTCTTTGAAGGGAGAAGGTCATAGTAAATATTCTCCTTGTTGGGGATAGGCAGGAAGACGAACCTGATACCCATGCCCTTGAACAGATTGTTGTATGAAGTGATCACTTCCACGCTTCTCGCGAGTTGGGCCGGCGCCATGTCCTTGTTGGCCGGGTCCCCGATTATGAAGTGCATCCTGGAGAGTTGACGTTTCTCCGGCGGCCGGTTGTCGAAGCGCGCGGGGATTGCCATGACGGCCCTTCTCAGGCTTGCACGGCAAAATTGGAGCATGTTGGCCTTGAATACGCGATCCACGGGCACGGCGACCCTCTGGACCGGGCGTGCCTCTTTTATGGCGCCTCTCAGGTCAAGGAACTTCTTTTCGACCTCCGACGGGGACGCAAGCTCCGTCTTCAGGGGCCGCAGGAGGGGGATGTCCCATTCTATAGTAGCCACCACCACCACGCGGGGAGGGCGGCGCAGGAACCGTCGCTCTCTCAGATATGCATTTACGCTGGCCGGGGCAAAGGAATATGCCTGCACCCCCGTGTAACGCCCGAGAACCTCAGCGAGGACGTCCTGTTGCGTGAGACCGGCGCCCACCGTATTGGAATCGCCGATGACCACCACGTCCGGGTCCGGGACATCATCCCTGTTCCTGTAGCCGAACCGGTCCGTGTACCATTCCACGTGCTTCTTGATGGCGTAGACGGTATGATGCCCCAGGTCTCCTTCTTCCGTTTTCACCACGTGTTCCAGGGGATAGAAGTATCCGGGCAGCATCTCCTTCAAAGTGTCTATCTTGAGGGACTCCCACACCCTGAAAGAGAATACGTCGATGGGAAGCACGCAAATCTCCGTGAGAACCAGGGTCGCGAAGGGGATCACGAAAAGCAGACACCGTATGATAAAGCGTTTCAAGGGGCTCCTCTAAAACTGGAAATAGATAAACTGCTTCAACCCGAAATTACCGAGGAGGAGAACTGCAACGATAAGGCCGTAGTAGACCCCCCACCGGAGCCACACCGGTTTCGCTCGAAGCATCTCACGCACGCTCCCCCTGGTCTGGAGGAGATGGACCGCCTCCATGGCAATAATCCCTGCAACGCCCACGCAAAACTCAAAGAAGCGGGCTGAGATAAAAGAGGAGAGGGTGCGGGTTTCGCCCAACCCCGACGAACTTCCCCATTCCGTAAAAAGTCGGGAAACGATGAAAAACGCGTCCGAGATCGTGTTCGATTTGAAAAATATCCACGCAAAGGCCACGAGGATAAAGGTGAGTATCATCTTTATGCCCTTGTGAAGCACGGGGAACCTGCTCAGGCCGGTCAAGGACACGACCCTGTCCCGTATGCCCTGGGTGAGCACTGAAGAGATATAGAAGCACCCGTGAACCGCGCCCCACACGATAAAGGTCCAGTTCGCCCCATGCCAGAGGCCGCTCACAAGGAATACGATCATCAGGTTGACATACCACCTGGGAACGGATATGCGATTTCCTCCCAGCGGTATATAGAGATAGTCCCGGAACCACGTGGAGAGCGATATGTGCCAGCGTCTCCAGAATTCAGGGATGGACCGGGAAAAATACGGACGTTCAAAGTTGTTCATCGATGTGTATCCGAAGACCTGGGCTATCCCTATGGCAATATCCGAGTACCCGGAAAAATCACAATAGATCTGGAAGGTGAAAAACAACGTGGCGAGGGCGAGGGTGGCGGCTCCATACTGCCCGGGTTTGCCATACACCTGGTCCACCATCACGGCGAGGGTATCGGCGATCACCATCTTCTGAAAAAAGCCCCACAATATGAGCTTGAGCCCGTCCGTGACACGCCTGTAGTCGAAACCGTGGGGCTCGTGAAACTGGGGGAGGAGCTTCGTGGACCGGTCGATGGGGCCCGCAATCAGTTGCGGGAAGAAGGCGACGAACAGGGCAAAGAGACCCACCTTTTTCTCGGGTTCTTTCTTCCCCCGGTACACATCGATGGTATAGTTCATGATCTTGAGGGTATAGAATGAAATGCCCACGGGAAGGGCTATGGAAACGACAGGGATCGACAGGGGCAGATGGTAACGGGTGAAAAGGGCGCCCAGGGAGCCGCAAAAGAAGCCCAGGTATTTGAACAGAAAAAGAAGGCCCGCATTCGAAACGATACTCAGGGTGAGGATGCCCCTTTTCCTTCCCGGGCTCGTGGATTTTCCCAACCGGATGGCGAGGTAATAGTTGAAGACGGTGAGAAAGGCAAGCAGTATGGCGTAGGCAGGCTCCCACGACACGTAGAACACGTAGCTTCCGAAGAGGAGGAGCTTCCACCGGAAACGGTCAGGCACCGCGAAATAAAGGGCGCCGAGGAGGGCAAAGAAAAGCAAAAACTCTATGGAGTTAAATAACATAGTCTTGTCGTGGAAACGGGATCGATCGTTTCAAGCCCTTCATTCTATCATATGAGGGGAAAAGTTCAAGGCAATTTCCAAAACGACAGCCAAAACGACACGTGGCTTCGCTTACGGCCGGGGTTGATCTCCCGCTCTTAAGCTCGCTTCTTTTGAATCAACTCGACATCGACCTCGCCCCCGAAGGCGTTCTCCAGGGCTCGCCCGAGGTTCTCGAAATCCTCCTCACGCTCCAGTTCCAGGACCAGTTCAGTCTCGTCGAGGACCTTCATCTTCGCAAACTCTTTCACCACTTCTATAACCCGGGCAGGATCGGTGGTGACCCATCCCTTCATGCGCCGGATAAGCTCCTCACCGCTGAACGACCTCTCGATGGTGAGTTGTACGTTCCTTCTCTTCGCTTCCCAGCCCACGAGGGCAGGCTGAACGATTTTCGGGGTCACCGGGTCATGCATGGCTGCACACCGGAACCATAATTTAGCCCTTATCATTGTGCGCTCCTCTCATGTAGTTTCTTTACACCACTCAGGATAATTGTTTTACATGATCTCTGTCAAGAGTCAAGAAAAAGGGCAGGGAATCAGGGGGCAGAGGGTATCCGGTAGAGCTTCAGGAACTCTTCGCCGGTCCCGTATGCGGCAACGGGGGTCATGGGTTTCAGGCAGTTCGCGATAAAAGGATTTTCCTTTTCCACCTTTTCGTCAACCACTGCATAGCCGACCCCCTTTTCTTTCATATGGGCCATGATGGCGGGGCAGGTGGAAGCATCTTTTTCGTGGTAGGGAAGGTAATCCCACTCCCCTCTCGCATAGAAGGCAGTGATAGGCAGCCTCGAAGCCACGATCCGATGGGGATCGTGGGCAAGAAGATAGAGCCCCGCCTTCTTATTGAGGGCCCGGCCCTCGTCAGGCAGATTGATTCCCTGAAAAAGAGAAAGCCCTACGATTATCCCAAAAACCGCATAATACGTGATTTTGCCGTAACGAAACCTCCCGGTGAAAGACCGGAACGCAAACAGCCCCCCTGCCATGAGGGGAAGGAGAAGGGGCATCAGCTCCACGTAAAGCCTCTTGGAAAAGGCGCTGGTCACCGCCATAGGCAGCATATGGAAGAGAACCAATATCCCCACGAGCAGCCTGTACCGTTTTTCGGTCCGGGACACGCCAAGGACTGCGAGAAAGACAAACTGGGGCAATATACCGTTCAGAAGGTCATAGAATATAAAATGGATGCGCTTCAGGGCCCTTGACAGGGAGACGACCGGGAACAGGTATGAGTGGTAGACATTGGTTCTCGATGCATGGCCCTTGGCAAGGATCGCCTTCTTGCTGAGGACGAGGAGGCCTGTCTCCAACTTCATCCAGTAGATGTACGCCCCGGTGAGAACGGCGAATGAGACGAAAAACAGGAAGAAGTGGAGAAACCTTTTCTTCGCCAGGAGCAACCCGGAGAGGGGAGCGACGTAGACCACGTACTCGGGCCTGGTGAGGTACGTGAGAGAAAGAAAGAAGCCGGAGGCCATTATATATTTCCGGCTGTCTTCGGTCCAGCCTTTGAAAAAGAGGAAGACCGTAACAAGGACCAGCAGGGTGGCCACCGATTCGGAAAGGGCCGACGCGGAGTAGCGGACCAGGTAGGGGTTGATTGCCACGAAAAGAGCGCCGTAAAGGGCCGGGGCGTCCCCGAGCATGGTCCTGAAGAAGGAGAAGGCGAGATATACCAGGAGAAGGCCCGCGATGAGCGATATGATGACACCCGCCATTTCGAGGTCAGGTACTATAAGGTGGGCGAGTCCTATGAGAAGAGGGTAAAAAGGAGGAAAGACCCCCTTCAATCCTTCGCGGAATGCTCCCCGGGAGAAGGCGTCCCCCATGTCGGCATAGATGATTCCGTCCAGGTCGATGCACGATGCGGTCGCCACGTTGAGAATGCGCATTACCAGGGCAAGGCATATAATGAGGAAGAGAACGAGCCCCGGGTTGGGGATTTTCCGGTCTCCGTCGAACCCTAACCAGGAGTATACATTTGTGCGAAGCGTATCGATAACAGTCCTTCCAGTCTTTTCGGATATTCGTGGTATCATACCATTTTTCCCGTGTGTGTGGAAAGCAGGATTTCCCCGGGGCCGCTCCGGGCGGCAGCGTTTTCACAGCGGATTGACAAGACCCGGCGCTGGTTGTAAACTTTCTTTACCGGATGGTTTCTTCAAATCTGAAGTGTCTTGAGGAGGTATGATGCCCCCGCGCAGTTCAGGCTCAGGGCGCGACGATGCGCTGAATGAAGGGGCGGGCGAGGACCCTTGCACGAAGGAGGGAAGGGGCGGGTCCCTCACGGACATGGCAGGCCTTGCGAGTCCGGAGAAGAGACCGGATAGACACGGGGAAGATCTCGAAGAGTTGAGTGAGGTCCGCATAACGGAGTTGCGGGCGGCCGTTCTACGGCTCCGGCAAGAGATCGCCGAACATGAGCGGGCGGAGGAGATGCTCCGGGAAAGGGAACAGAGGTATCGCGGCATGTTCGAGAATGCCGTGGAGGGCATATTTCAGACCACGCCGGAAGGTCATTTTCTGAGTGCCAACCCGGCCCTCGCCAGGATGTACGGTTTTGAGACCCCCGAAGAACTGATAGCGGCTGTCGGTGACATAAAGCACGACATGTACGTCGACCCCGTTGACCGGGAAAGGCTCAAAGGGCTTTACGAAAAGCGGAGCATGGTATCGGGTTTCCAGACCAGGCTCTACCGCCGGGACAGGAGCATATTGTGGGTTTCCATGAATGCCAGGGCAGTGAGAAACGCCCAAGGCGCCATCGAATACTACGAGGGCACTGTCGAAGACATTACCCACCGAAAAGCTGCCGAGGAAGCGGTCAGGAAAAGCGAGGCCAAATTCAGGACTCTTTTTGAGAATGCCAATGATGCCATATTCCTCATCAGGGATGACATATTTGTGGACTGCAACTCCAAGACCCTCGACGTGTTTCATTGCACCCGCGATCAGATCATCGGCAAACCTCCCTATGTGTTCTCGCCGCCTCTCCAACCCGATGGCCGGGATTCAAAAGAAAAGGCCCTCGAAAAGATATGCACCTCTCTTACGGGTCACCCCCAGTTCTTTGAATGGAAACACCGCCGATATGACGGGACCCTTTTCGACGCCGAGGTGGGCCTCAATGCCCTGGAACTGGGCGGCGAGGTAGTCGTCCAGGCTATTGTCCGGGATGTTACGGGCCGCAAGGAGATGGAAGAAAGCCTTCAGTCGCGGCAGGAGGAGTTGACTGCCATATACGAGAATGCGCCCCTCATCATGCTCCTTGTGGACGGCGAACGACGCGTGTGCAAGACGAACAGGCATACGGAGGACTTCGTCAGGGCCTCCTCGACGGCTCTTGCGGGCCGCCGGGCCGGCGAAGCGCTGGGTTGCGTCCATGCCCTGGAAGACCCGCGTGGTTGCGGCTTCGGGACGTTCTGCGTCCAATGCCCCGTGCGGCGTGCTATTACGGAGACATTCGAAACGGGTCGCAGTTTTTATCAGATAGAGGTGTACCTGCAAACCACCGTTGAAGGCGAAGCCCGGGAAGCGGCTGCCCTTGTTTCTACGGTGCGGCTCAATGTCCGTGAAGAACCGATGGTTCTCGTGACGATCCAGAACATCACGGAGAGGAAACTGGCAGAGCAAAAGCTGGAAAGGACGAACAAGAGGCTTGAAAACATCATCGAGTTTCTTCCCGACGCAACCTTCATCGTCAACAAGGATAAGAAGATAGTGGCGTGGAACCGCGCCATAGAGGCAATGACGGGGGTGTTCAAAGAGGACATCCTGGGGAAAGACCACGGCGAGGCGGCGGTCCCTTTCTACGGGGAACCGGGATCCCTCATCATGGACCTCATCGACTCGGGGGCGGGTGAGTTGGAAGGACGATATGATTTTGTGGAGCGAAAAGACGGTGTAATCTATGCCGAGGTATTTTCGCCTGTCCTCTATGGCGGCAGGGGGGCTTATATCTGGGTTACCGCTTCCGCCCTTCCCGATGCGGACGGGGACGCGACAGGCACCATAGAGTCGATTCGTGATATTACCGAAAGGAAGAGGGCGGAAGAAGCGGTAAAGGAGAACGAGCGGAAATACAGGACCCTTTTTGAAAACGCCAATGACGCTATAATCCTCCTGAAGGAGGATGTGATGGTGGACTGCAATTCCAGGGCTGCGGACATGTTCCGGTGCGCGAAGAACGAGTTGATCGGGACAACCCCGTACCGGTTCTTCTCTGCCCTTCAGCCTGATGGAAGGGATTCAAGGCAGAGCGGGGCAAAGAGGATACGCGCCGCCCTTGGAGGAAACCCGCAGTCTTTTGAATGGAAGCACCTGCGTCACGACGGGACCCCTTTCGATGCGGAGGTGAGCCTCAATGCGGTAGAATTGGGCGAGGGAGTGTTCCTCCAGGCAATCATCAGGGACATTACGGAGCGCAAGCAGATGGAAGAGAAGCTCCACACCATGTCGGTCGTGGATGAGCTTACGGGCCTGTTCAACAGGCGGGGGTTCCTCACCATGTCCCAGCAGCAACTGAGCCTTGCGGAAAGGACGAAGGAAACGATGGTCCTCTTCTTTATCGACCTTGACGGCATGAAATGGATCAATGATACCCTGGGCCACCGCGAGGGGGATAAGGCATTGATCGAGGTGGCGGAAATCCTCAGGGACACCTTCAGAAAGTCGGACATTGCAGGCCGCATGGGCGGGGATGAATTCGCGGTCCTTGCGATAGACGGGACCGGCGGAGAAAAGGAAGCCCTCCGGCGCCTGCGTGAATCCGTCGACACCCGGAACGGGACCGGACCAAGGAGGTACAACCTCTCGTTGAGCGTGGGGCTGGCCTGCTTTGACCCGCAATCTCCCGTGCCCCTCGACGACCTTATCTCGAAGGCCGACATCCTCATGTATGAGGAAAAAAGGGCTAAATATCGCGGTAAATGACCAGCTGTGTCGCTTCAGGAAGGCTCGGGAAGACCCTGATTGACAGAAACGGAAGAAATGAGGTAACGTACGGAAGCCGGAAGCAAGGGGGCCGTCAGACGGCTTCCAGGCGGCGGCCGGGCTTATCATCGCGAATAGCCGGGCCGGGGCACGGAGATATTCATTGAAGAAACAGTGCTGTATCATCCTATGCATTCTTGCTTTGTTCTCCTGCGCGCGGAACCTGGCAGCGGAGAACCCCGTATTCGTGGGCTTTCTTGAGAAGATTTCGGTGCTGGAGGCGGAGCTTAAGCTGTTCGATGCGGAGATTACCCGTGCGGCGTACACCTCGCCTTCCAGGTACCGGTATTTTTCCCGCGTAGTGTCCATCGGGGGGAGAGACACGATTACGTGCATGCTCTATGTGTCGCCTTCGATCCTGAAGATTGCGCTCCCCGAGAGGAAAAAGCGGCTTGCCGAACTTTGCAGCAACCTTTTCGAAGACTATCAGAACAAGTTCTGGATGACGGAGACGGAGTCCAGGAAGATCCCCGGAGAGATAGGGATGCCGTTGATGAGGATGAAATCCTGCAATGTGGACATGTACATATATACCGAGTATCCGCAGCCCCGGCTCCTGTCCACATGGGGATGCGGCATTATGAAGTATAAGAAGGATTTTCTGAAGTAATGGGTTGAGGATGACCGGCGCTCTTTGCACGGGCGGCGGCGGTTTTCGGGATGAAGCAGGTCTGCCCCTTTGTTTGGCGGACCGGGCTGATTATTGTTTCTTGACATTTCCGTTGATATTCCAATAATATTTATTAGTCGGGCAGCGAATGGCCGGATGGTGCCGCGGGGAATAAGGATGGAATCCGGGTCCCGTGGAAATCAACACTGGAACAGGTGGATATCAATATGACAGTATTCTTTCGAAGATTGCCCAAATTCGAGTACCTTTCACCGAAGAGCATGGACGAGGCTCAGGCGGTCCTGAGCGTGAGGCAGGGCGCCGCCGCCCTCCTTGCCGGAGGCACGGACCTCATCCCCCAGTTGAAGCGGCGTGGGATCGACACGCCTGAGGTCCTGGTCGACCTTAAGAACATACCCGGTCTCGACGTCCTCTCTTACGACGAGAAAGGCGGGCTCAGCATCGGCCCCCTTGCCACCATCAGTGCGGTGGCCCATTCCCCCTTTGTTCAGGAGCGTTTCTCCGCGCTGGCCCTTGCCGCATCGAGCATGGCCTCTCCCCAGGTGAGAAACCGGGGGACCATAGGGGGGAACATCTGTAACGCGGTTCCTTCGGCAGATAGCGCCCCGGCGCTTCTCGCCCTTGGCGCGTCGGTTACCCTCAGGGGGTCCGGAGGGGAGAGGATAGTCCCCATGGACCGGTTTTTCACCGGTCCCCGGAAGACGGTTCTCGAAAAGGATGAATTGCTCAGCGGGATATCCATCCCTTGCCCCGACCGGTTTGCCCGCGGCATATACCTCAAGCTTTCCCCCCGTCACTCCATGGACCTCGCCATAGTGGGCGTCGCGGCAGTAGGGAGTCTTGAAGACGGCATATGCAAGGATGTAAAGATCGCCCTCGGTGCGGTGGCCCCCACTCCGGTAAGAGCCCTCACAGCCGAAGCGATCCTTAAGGGGCAAAAGGTAACGGCCGGACTTATCGAAGAGGCGGCGAGAAACGCCCTTAACCTGTGCAGTCCCATAGATGATCACCGGGCGTCCAGGGAATACCGTTGCGACATGGTATATGTGATGGCGCGGAGGGCGCTCAGGCGGATTTTTCTCGCAGGGGAGGCATAACACAATATGAAACGGATAACATTCACGGTAAACGACACGCCCTATGAGATTGAAGTGCGACCGTGGGCCGCGCTCCTTGACGTGATAAGAGAGGACCTGGGCCTCACCGGCACAAAAGAGGGATGCGGAGAAGGCGAATGCGGGGCCTGCACCGTCATTATGGACGGCAAGACGGTAAATGCCTGCCTGATTCTCGCGGCCGAGGCGGATCACACTCACATTACCACCATCGAAGGGCTCGCAAAGGGCGGAGATCTCCATCCCATACAGGAAGCATTCGTGGAAACAGGCGGTTTGCAGTGCGGGTTCTGTACCCCCGGAATGATCCTCTCCGCAAAGGTGCTCCTCGACGTCAATCCCGCGCCCACGGACCAGGAGATAAGGGAAGCCCTGGCAGGGAACTTCTGCCGCTGCACAGGCTATACGAAGATATTTGAATCGGTGAGGGTAGCCTCCCGGAAGATGCAAAGCACCAGCGAACATGGTTCGCGCGAAGGGGAGGCTCCATGAACTTTGCTCGCGGAGGGGGCGACGTGAGCCCCGGAGTCCAAGTATTACCTAAACTTAAGGGTGTGAATATATGAGTGACTATGCGGTAATAGGAAAACGGTTGCCCCGGGTGGATGCGAGGGAAAAGGTAATGGGCCAGGCAAAGTACGCGGCGGATTATTCGTTGCCCGGCATGCTCTGGTGCAAGGTCGCAAGGGCCCCTTACCCGCATGCGAGGATTCTCAATATCGATACGAGCCGCGCCGAGAGGCTTCCCGGCGTGAAAGCGGTGGTGACGGCCAAGGACTTCGGCGGCTGGACATGGGGTTTCATGGCGAATACCCGTGATGAATCTCCTCTGGCTTCGGACAAGGTCCGCTACATCCATGAGGCAGTGGCAGGTGTCGCCGCAATAGATGAAGATATCGCGGAAGAGGCCTGCGGCCTTATCAAGGTCGATTACGAGGAACTCCCCGGCGTGTTTGACCCGGAAGAGGCGATGAAGGAGGGCGCCCCTGTAATCCACAATTACCGCCCTAACAACGTAAGCGTCGAATACCACTGGAACTTCGGGGATGTGGAGAAGGCCTTCGCCGACTCCTATATAGTCCGTGAAGACAGGTTCGAGACAGGGAAGGTTATTGTGGGCTTCCTGGAACCGCCCGCATCGCTGGCCTACTATGACCCTGCCGGGTATATCACGGTCTGGCCCGCGAAGCAGAGCCCCTATTTCCACTATCGCCATATCGCCGCATGTTTCAACCTGCCCCTTTCGAGGGTAAGGGTTATCCAGCCTTTTATAGGCGGCGGGTTCGGCGGTACGAAGAACGATACGGTGGCAGGCGACCTGTGCGCCCTCATGGCATCCAAAAAGACGGGCAAACCCGTGAAATTTGTCTATGCCATGGAAGAGGTGCTCACCACGTGCCGCAGAAGGCATAATATGGTGGTCTACAACAAGATGGGGGCCACCAGGGAGGGCATCCTCACCGCGGTCGAGACGAAGGTCGTGGCCAACGGAGGGGCATATACCGCCATAGGTCCTCTCACCATGTACCTCGCCGGTTTTGCGGGAACCCTTCCTTACAAGCTCCCCAACTACAAGTATGACGGGTACAGGGTCTTCACGAATAACCCCGTATCCGCGGCAATGAGAGGACACGGCATCACCCATACCCGGTTTGCTTCGGAAATCCAGATGGAGATGATCGCCGAGGAACTCGACATCGACCCTGTGGAAATACGCATGAGGAACGTGATCGACAACCCCCGTCCCGGTGAGACATATCGCACCATCAATGACGTGAGCCTGAAGACATGCGGGCTCAGGGAGGCGATAGATGCGGCCGTCCGCGATCCCTTATGGGCGGACAAGGATAAGGGGCCGAGACGGGAAGGGGCCCGGTCGTATGGCGTGGGTATGTCGGGGACGTCGTACCTCGGAGGGGCGAGACAACTGGGTCACCAGTCATGCGGCGCCATCGTCAGGATCTGCGAAGACGGCACGGTGAACCTCCTCACGGGCGCTACCGACTGCGGCCAGGGATCGGATACGGTACTCTCCATGATTGCCGCCGAGGAGCTCGGGGTGAAATATGAAGACGTTTCCCTCAAGCGTGTCGATACCGCATATACGCCCGTCGATCCGGGAAGTTACGGGAGCAGGGTCACTGCCCTCGCGGGTCAGGCCACGAGCAAGGCGGCCCTTGACGCAAAACGGCAGCTTCTCGATGCAGGGGCAAAGGCATGGAACGTAAAACCCGAGGACATAGAGATCAGGGACAGCGTCGCATTCCTGAAAGAGAATCCGGAAAAGAGGATGTCCTTCGAGAAGCTCGCGAAGATCGCGAGTTACGAAGGGTCGGGGGCGGTCGTGATCGGCCGGGGCTATTCAGGCTATGGGATAGAACCCCTGGACTTCACTGCCGGGACCGGCAATGGAGGCACCTCGTACAGTTTTACCGCCCAGACGGTCCGCCTGGGGGTCGATATGGAAACGGGCAAGGTGGATGTTACGGACTTTACCATCGCCCACGACTGCGGAAGGCCGCTCCACCCCGTGAGCGTGGAGGCGCAGAACGAGGGCGGGGCCATTCAGGGGCTCGGCCAGGCGATCTATGAGGAATTCATCATGGATAAGGGGCGGACCCTGAACGATACCTTCCTTGACTACAAGATGCCCCGGTCCACCGACGTGCCCGGCGTAAAGGTAATCGATATCATCACCGATGACCCGGACGGTCCCTTCGGCGCGAAAGAGGCATCGGAAGGCAGCCACGTGAGCGCTCCCCCCGCGGTGGTCATAGCCCTCCACGACGCAACGGGTGTCTGGTTTAAGGAACTGCCCGTGACGCCGGAAAAGATCGTGAAGGCCCTCAAGGAAAAAGGGGAGTGGATGAAGGAATGAGGTGTCCGGAGGGCCAGGCATGCGCATCCACATAAAGACCACGGTAAACGTACCGGAGATACCGGTTGAAGTGCAACTCGACGCAGGCACGCTCAATGACGTGCTTGCGAAAGTATTCGGCAACGTCCATTTCGCGAAAGAAGTGACGGACCCTGCCACCGGAGAGATGAAATTCGACGGCGTCTTCGAAGTGCGCCTCAACGACGAACCCTACTACGGTCTCCCCCGGGGCCTCAACACCGAGCTCCACGACGGTGACACCATAGCCCTGTCCTTCATCCTGCTGGGTGGCGGATAGGATCTCACGGAAGGCCCGCCTTGTCGTCCCGGTCGGCCTTGGGAAGACGGTTGCGGGGGTATGGTATGGGGTGCGACATTGAAGATGCGTGCGCCGATGGAACCCTTCCCCTTCCCGATCCTACCTCTTGAACTTCACAGTGACGCTCCGGGCTTTCGTCATGGCGACCGTGCAGGCGGTCCCCGTACATCCGGAGACCGACCAGCCCGCGACGGATGAGCCGTCATCAGGGACGGCGGTAAGGGTTACGCCCGTGTTGTAAGGAAGTGAAGTCCTGCAACTCCCCGTGGAACCGGATGAGCAGTTGATGTCCCCCACGTCGCTTGTCACTATGCCCGATCCCTTGCTTACGGACGTGTTCTTTACGGTAAGGGTCTGGGGTCCCGTGAAAGTGGCCTTTACCGTCTTTGTCGCACTCATGGTAACGGTGCAGGAAGTGTCCGAAAAAGAAACGCAGCCGGACCAACCCGTGAACACCGAATCGGCGCCGGGGTTTGCGAAGAGGGTTACCTCGGTATTGTAGGTGAAGGACCCCTTGCAGGAACCGGATGAGCAGTTGATGCCCCCGGGGTAGCTCGTTACCGTACCTGAACCCTTGCTTACCGAAGTGTTCTTCACATTGAGGATCTGGGGCCCGATGAAGGTTGCTTTTACGACCTTTGCCCTGTCCATGATAATCGTGCAGGTAGTACCCGGGAAAGAGGCGCAGCCCGACCAGGAAGCGAAGATGGAGCCTGCGCCGGCGCTTGCCGTGAGGGTTACCTGGGTGCCCGTGGCATAGAAAGTCGAGCAGGTACTCCCGCACACGATGCCGTCAGGGGAGCTGGTGACCGTCCCGTCCCCGTTGTTCTGCCTTACCCGGGTGACGGTGAGTTTTACGGGGTTGGCAATGACGAAGGTGGCAGTCACAGACTTTGCCTTGTCCATGGTAACGTTACAGGTGTTGCCCGACGAGGAGTCGCAGCCGGTCCATGATTTGAAGACAGAGCCTGTTGCAGCCGCTGCGTTGAGGGTTACGGAACTGCCTGCCGCGAAGGAAGCGGAGCAGGTGCTCCCGCAGTCTATGCCGTCGGGAGAGCTTACGATGGCGCCCGTGCCGGTGCCTGATCGGGCGACGTAAAGGGTGCAGCCGGAGGTGCACGGCTGGGATTGGATGATGTTACCATAATCTCCCACTGCCACGAAAGCTCCGTTGCCGAACGCAACTCCCTTGAGCGCCCCCTCCTTGACCGGGAGTGCCCACTGGGTCCACGTAATGCCGTCGGACGAGGAGATGACGATGGGGAGATCCTTTTTGTAATAATACCCTACTACCACGAAAGCCCCGTTGCCGTAAGTGACGCCATAGAGCGTATAGTCGCTCGTGGCTGTCCTCTGGACCCATTTGATGCCGTCGGTTGAGGTGAATACATTGGCGCCGGTCGCCACGAAAGTCCCGTTGCCGTACGTGACGCCATACAGCTTATTGCCGGTCCTCCTGGTCCATGCGGTGCCGTCAGGTGAAGTGAATGTGGAAGTACCGACCGATACGAAAGTCCCGTTGCCGTACGTGACGCCATAGAGCGCCCCGGTTTGGACCGGCAGCGCCCCCAGGGTCCACGTGGCGCCGTCGGATGAGAAGAGGACGACGGCGGTGGTCGTGGTCGTATTGGTATAACTATACCCTACTGCCACGAAAGTGCCGTTGCCGTACGTGACGCCGGTCAAGACCGTGTCTTGGACCGGCGCCGTCCCCTTGGTCCACGTGATGCCGTCGGACGAGGAAAGGACAATGGCGGTGTAATCGCTCCATGTATTGGTACAACTATACCCCACTGCCACGAAAGTCCCGTTGCCGTAGGCGATGCCGCTGAGCTGGTTGACATGTTGGGGGGCATAGGGCTGCGTCCCCTCGGTCCACGTGATACCGTCGGACGAGGTGAGTAAAGCAGGGGGATTATAGGCAAAAGTGGACATTCCCACCACCACGAAGATGTCGTTGCCATAGGTAATTCCGGAGAATGATCCGTTCTGGGAGGCTGACGTCCTCCGGGTCCATGCGACACCGTCGGGTGAAGTGAATATGGGAACAGGGGCAGTGAAGCCCATATTGACATGTCCCACTGTTACGAAAATACCGTTGCCGTAGGTGACGCCACTAAGTTCTCCCGCGTGACCCGGCAGTACGGCCTGTGCCCATGTGACGCCGTCCGGGGATGAGAATGCAACGGCTTCAAACCCATAATAGGTGTCACCCCCCACTGTTACGAAAATACCGTTGCCGTAGGTGACGCTACGGAGCGTGCCGACCTGGCTCGGCAGCGTCCCCTGGGTCCACGTGACCCCATTGGGGGAGGTGAATATGGTGGGAACAGACTTGGTGTTTCCAGCGTTATAATTATATCCGGCTGCCACGAAAAGCCCGCTGCCGTATGTGACGCTGCTGATCCCCTTGAGTTGCTCCCCGCCGGTTTGAGGCGGCACCGTCTGCGAGGTCCACGTGACCCCATCGGGTGAGGTGATAATGGCGGGTTCTTCGTATATCCATGTACGAATGGTACGATCACACCCCACCGCCACGAAGGTTCCGTTACCGTAACCGACGCCGAAAAGCCCTTGGTTCCGGTCCGGCGGGGTCCTCCGGGTCCATGTGACCCCATCGGGAGAAGTGAGGGCGACGGGGACTAAGATTGAAAATGTATCATCGGTGTAATAATACCCCACCGCCACGAAGGTTCCGTTACCGTAGACCACGCCGTGGAGTCCGCTTAAGCGATCCGCCGCCATCGGCACAACCCTCCGGGTCCATGTGACTCCATCGGGCGAGGTGAGAATTGTGGGTGCGGATATGTAGTCTTCGTTGGTAGCGGACGATCCCACGGCCACGAAAAGTCCATTTCCGTAGGTCACGTCGTTGAGAAGGGGGGATGTCTTCCCGACCTGCTCCGGCAGCGCCTGCTGGGTCCATATGGCGCCATCGGGGGAGGTGTATATAGGGCAGGAGCCGCCGACGGTGGCTTCTCCCACTGCCACGAAGACTCCGTCGCCGTGGGCGATGCTGTTAAAACTGACCTCCCCGGGCATTTCCTTGTTTCTCAGGACCCATTGGCCGATAGGATCGACGCCGGTCCTGAGAGAAGCTGTTCGGCTGGAAGATGAGATCTCCCGTTGCTCTTCCCCGTGAACCTTCCCGGCGGCCGCACCCGTCTGTGCCGAGCGGGCTGGAATGGCGAGGAGGTGGAGCAAGGAGAGGGAGAAAAACACGACCACCCACAGGGACCCAAACCTGCTCACTCTTCGTGTAGTCTTCCGTACCGGGACCGACGGTATCATACGCCCTCCTCCTTTCCTTCGTATTTGGACTTCCGGACAGCGGTTAACGGTATAGCAGGCGCGGAGGCGTGAGGTCTGCCTGCAGAAGACGGGAAGACGCACGAAGAATGCCCTGATGGATGAGCCCCATGTGCTTCCTTTTCTTCCGGCACGGTAGTCTGTAGGCTCTGCGCGAGCTTTTGATGACAGGTCAATTGTAGCCGTCACGGGGATACCTGTCAACTCATTTTCATAGGGGCAGGCCGGCCTTTGTCCTCCCGCAAGGGGAGGCGTCCGAAAACCGGTCCCTCATCTCGTAAGATCCCTTACTAATTGGTCCATGGGCAGGGGATTCCAACGTTTCAGCTCAGTGCTCGCCCCTGGAAGAAACTCTCCGCAAACCGCCTGAAGAGTCCGGGCTCACATGCACGCTTTACTGTTGCAGCGCTTTTCCAGGGACCGGTGTTTCCTGCGCATCGGACCTTTCAGCGGGAGTGCTGTATTACGAAAGGTATTCGGCGGCCGAGTCAATAATCTGAAACTGAAGGCAATTTCAGCCCACTTCAACAATTCGGTGCACGAAAGTATTAAGTTTTGCCATAACCAACCGATTATCAGTACATGTGCAAAGAAACGAACCAAAAAAAACCAAACGAATGCTCAAGGGTAGTTACGATGCACCATAATAAAAAGGCGCACAGAGGGACGGAAAGGACAGAAGACGCAAAGGAGCGTTTTTTTAAGATCGATAGGAACGCATTCAAATAAGCACAAACCGGTTCACGCACGCAAAAGGCAGTTCAGACCGCAACAAGGCAGTTCTCATAGCAAAATAAGGGCATGATGCCCGATAGAGACAAACAGGAGGTTTGCCGTGGCTTTCAGGGTCAATACGAACATATCAGCCGTGAATACGCAACGATGGCTCGGAGTTTCAAGCGCATCCCAGTCGAAAGCCCTGGAAAGGCTCTCAAGCGGCTATAAGATAAACAAGGCCGCCGACGACGCGGCAGGTATCGCGATTACCACCAAGCTGAACGTGAAGTCCGTTTCCATGACGAAATCCATCGACAACGGAAATCAGGCCCTTTCCATGCTCCAGACCGCTGAAGGCGGTATGGACCAGATCTCAAATATCCTGACGAGGCTCAAGGAGCTCTCCATCCAGGCGGCTTCCGACAACACCACGGACAGAACGTCCCTGGACAATGAGAGGAGCTACCTCGAAACAGAAATCAGCAACATAGCCCGGAACACTCAATACGGCACCACATCGCTCCTTCAGGGCACGAAGACCCTCGGTTCCACCGGCTCCGCCCTTACCGCGGCAAACGGCATCGCCAATATCGATGTATCGAACGCGCTTACCTCGGCGGGTTCCACCTTCACCCTCACCATGACCGCGGCCTCGGCGGGCGCCGCCACGGTTACCCTCACGAACGGCACCTCCACCCAGAGCATATGCCTGTCCGGCCTGACCGGGTTCAACGAGGGGACCGCGAATTTCAGCGCCTTCGGCGTCAAGGTGACCGTGAATGCCGCGGCTGCAACCATCGCTGCGAACAATGGGTTCACCGTGGGGGGAAGCGGGGGGACAACGACGAAGGTGCTGGACGAAGCAGGGCTTCTTATAAATAGTGCACCCGCATACGGCATCGTGAGTGTCGATGTGTCGGATGCGATAATCCCTGCCGGTTATTACGGCCTCGACATAGAGTACAATGGGGGTGCCGATACGGCCACGATACAGCTCTGGAACCTGGATGACTTAACTCATCAGGATCTCGTTATGTCGAACGTGACCCCAGGGGGCGAACAGGAGCTCGATTTCACCGACTATGGCGTAAAGATGATCTGCAATCAAGACATCTTCAAGGCGAATGGATGCGAGCAGTTTAATGTGGGCGGCCAGTTTAAAGTCAAGGCCGTCACCACCGGCGGCTCCTCGGCCTCATCTTTCGAATTTCAGTTGGGGGACACCAGCAGTACGTCCAACCAGATATCGGCAGGCATCAAAAACTTCGAGTACGACAGCGGCGACGTGCTTAATCTCGCCGGAGGCAGTATTGCCACGAAGACGGGCGCCCAGGCCTACATGACCAGGATCGATACGGCCATGAATAACCTCACCACCGAACGGGGCAACCTTGGCGCGTCCATGAACCAGATCAGCTACCACGTGGCAAATCTCGTGACCATGGGCGAGAATATCAAATCGTCGGTGTCGACCATCAAGGACGCCGACTTTGCGGCAGAAATGGCGGACTTTACAAAAGCCCAGATACTCCAGCAGTCGGGGGTCGCCATGCTCGCTCAGGCGAACTCCATGCCGCAACAGATACTTTCACTCCTTAAGGGGTAACAGGTGATGCGCTTTCTTTCACCGTAAACCCACACCGCCCCAAAAAGCGCCATGCTTCTTTGCGGGAGGGTGCTCCTGATTTTTCCGCTATCCGGAACGATGTCATGAGAGTCCTGGAATGACGGCCGCCGATCAACGAGCAACCCTACTACAGCCTCCCCCGGGGCCTCAACACCGAGGTTCATGACGGCGACACCATAGCCCTGTCCTTCATTCTGCTAGTGTACTGTCTCACTAATAGCTTTACAATTACCCTTGGCTATGCTATCATAGTGCATGTGGAATCCAGCCAGTACGCTAGACATGACGGAAGAGCAGAGAAAGACATTGGAAACATGGGTCAAAGCAAAGAAGACTCCCCAAAGGGTGGTTCTACGCTCCCGCATCTGCCTGCTCGCGGCAGAAGGGATGTCCCATAACGCCATAGCGAAGAGGCTCAATACCTCCCGCCCTACGGTGATATTGTGGGTAGGCCGCTTCAGAGAACAGGGCCCCTCCGGTTTGTCGGAGGACGCACCCCATGGGCCGAGTTCAAGGCGCCTTAACCCGGAGATAGTGCGCACCATCGTGGAAGCCACGCTCCATACAACTCCCAAAGATGCTACTCAGTGGTCCACCCGCACCATGGCAAAGGAGAAGGGCGTGAGCCATGCCACCGTGCAGCGCATCTGGGATGCCCATGGACTACAGCCCCATCGGGTAGAAACTTTCAAGCTGTCCAGAGACAAGAAGTTCGTGGAGAAACTGACCGATGTGGTGGGCGTCTATCTCAATCCTCCCGACAAAGCGGTGGTACTCTGTGTGGATGAGAAAAGCCAGGTGCAGGCCCTGGACCGGACCCAGCCGGGATTACCGATGAAGAAGGGGCGCTGCGGCACGATGACCCACGACTACAAAAGGAACGGCACTACCTGTCTTTTTGCCGCCCTCAATGTTCTGGAAGGAAAAGTCATAGGCTCCTGCTATCCCCGCCACAGAAATACCGAATTTCTTAAGTTCCTGCGTACCATAGACCGTCAGGTGCCAAAGGGCCTCGATGTCCATATGATTCTCGACAACTACGGAACTCATACCCACCCCAATGTGAAAGCATGGCTCGAAAAACACCCCCGTTTCGTTCCCCACTTTACACCCACAAGCTCGTCGTGGCTTAACCTGGTGGAGCGCTGGTTCGGGGAGATCACACGAAAGAGAATTCGTCGCGGCATCTTCAAAAGCGTTCAGGAACTGGTGACCGCCATCGAAGAATATATTCGCTGCAACAACGAAGACCCCAAACCCTTCGTATGGACCAGGAAGGCCGAGGAGATACTTGAAAAAGTGAATCGCTGTAAAGGCGTTACTGAGACACTACACTAGGCGGAGGATAAGGTCCAACCCGAACCCGCCGGATCATCCCGGCCGGCCTTGAGAAACCGGCTGTCGGGACATGGTATGGCGGATCCGACATTAAAGGTTAATTATATCCATATCATCCTGGAAGAGACAAATTAGGCCTGTTTGTCGCAACAAATAAGTTTATAAAAGTATTAAGTTTGGCCTTAATCATCCGATCATCAGTATATGCGAGAGAAAGAAACCAAATAAAACCAAACGGCTGTTGGAGAGGCAGTTGCCATGTACTCTGCAACAAAGGTACAAACCGGTTCACGCACGCAAAAGGCAGTTCAGACCGCAACAAGGCAGTTCTCATAGCAAAATAAGGGCATGATGCCCGATAGAGACAAACAGGAGGTTTGCCGTGGCTTTCAGGGTCAATACGAACATATCAGCCGTGAATACGCAACGATGGCTCGGAGTTTCAAGCGCATCCCAGTCGAAAGCCCTGGAAAGGCTCTCAAGCGGCTATAAGATAAACAAGGCCGCCGACGACGCGGCAGGTATCGCGATTACCACCAAGCTGAACGTGAAGTCCGTTTCCATGACGAAATCCATCGACAACGGAAATCAGGCCCTTTCCATGCTCCAGACCGCTGAAGGCGGTATGGACCAGATCTCAAATATCCTGACGAGGCTCAAGGAGCTCTCCATCCAGGCGGCTTCCGACAACACCACGGACAGAACGTCCCTGGACAATGAGAGGAGCTACCTCGAAACAGAAATCAGCAACATAGCCCGGAACACTCAATACGGCACCACATCGCTCCTTCAGGGCACGAAGACCCTCGGTTCCACCGGCTCCGCCCTTACCGCGGCAAACGGCATCGCCAATATCGATGTATCGAACGCGCTTACCTCGGCGGGTTCCACCTTCACCCTCACCATGACCGCGGCCTCGGCGGGCGCCGCCACGGTTACCCTCACGAACGGCACCTCCACCCAGAGCATATGCCTGTCCGGCCTGACCGGGTTCAACGAGGGGACCGCGAATTTCAGCGCCTTCGGCGTCAAGGTGACCGTGAATGCCGCGGCTGCAACCATCGCTGCGAACAATGGGTTCACCGTGGGGGGAAGCGGGGGGACAACGACGAAGGTGCTGGACGAAGCAGGGCTTCTTATAAATAGTGCACCCGCATACGGCATCGTGAGTGTCGATGTGTCGGATGCGATAATCCCCGTCAATTATTACGGCCTCGACGTAGCCTGGGATTCAGGCAACGATTCGGTCGTGGTAGGCCTCTGGGACCTGAATGACATGACTCATCAGGATATCACTATTTTGAACGTGAGCGTAGTGGGCGAGAATGTGCTCGATTTCACCGACTATGGCGTAAAGATAACCTGCAATGAAGACATCGTCGATGCGGACGCATGCACGCCGTTTAGTGTGGGCGGCCAGTTTAAAGTCAAGGCCGTCACCACCGGCGGCTCCTCGGCCTCATCTTTCGAATTTCAGTTGGGGGACACCAGCAGTACGTCCAACCAGATATCGGCAGGCATCAAAAACTTCGAGTACGACAGCGCCGACGTGCTTAACCTCGCCGGAGGCAGTATTGCCACGAAGACGGGCGCCCAGGCCTACATGACCAGGATCGATACGGCCATGAATAACCTCACCACCGAACGGGGCAACCTTGGCGCGTCCATGAACCAGATCAGCTACCACGTGGCAAATCTCGTGACCATGGGCGAGAATATCAAATCGTCGGTGTCGACCATCAAGGACGCCGACTTTGCGGCAGAAATGGCGGACTTTACAAAAGCCCAGATACTCCAGCAGTCGGGGGTCGCCATGCTCGCTCAGGCGAACTCCATACCGCAACAGATACTTTCACTCCTTAAGGGGTAACAGGTGATGCGCTTTCTTTCACTGTAAACCCACACCGCCCCAAAAAGCGCCATGCTTCTTTTGTGGACGTGCCAAGACCCTTTACTTATCGGTTCAAAACTGATTTAATATGTCCTCGGTTTTGCCTGCCATGTATGATTCGGAACTCGCCATTGTCGATGTAGAGACGACCGGTCTTTCCGCCCAGTTTAACAGGGTGATAGAGATCGCAGTCGTGAGGGTCCGGGGTAACGAAGTGGTGGAAACGTATTCCAGCCTTGTCGATCCCGGAGTGACTATCCCGCCCTATGTCGAGGGGCTCACGGGGATCACCAACGGGGACCTCAAGGGTGCTCCTGATTTTTCCGCTATCCGGAACGATGTCATGAGAGTCCTGGAAGGCGCGGTGTTCGTTGCCCATAACGCCCGGTTCGACTATGATTTTATAAAGGAGGAGTTCCGGCGCGCCCGGATGATGTTCAGCGCGAAGTGTTTGTGCACTATGCGCCTCTCGCGCCGCCTCTTTCCGGAACAGAGAAAACACGGTCTCGACAGTATAATGGGGAGATTCGGCCTCCAGTGTTCATCCCGCCACCGGGCATTGGGCGACGCCATGCTCCTATGGGATTTCATCAAGGCCATTAAGGGACGCTTCGAGGAATCGACGTTGAAACAGGCCTTTGCAAAGGTCCTGAAGACGCCTGTTTTCCCTCCTCTCGTGGATGAATCGGCGGTCAAGAACCTCCCGGAGTCGACGGGGGTCTACATATTCCGCAACCAGGACGGTGGGCCGCTTTATGTGGGGAAAAGCACCAACATCAGGGGAAGGGTCCTTTCCCACTTCTCGGACGGGTCTGCATCGGCGAGGGAGGACCACTTCTCCCGACAGACGACCGACATAAAGGCCATAGAAACAGCGGGCGAGTTTGGCGCGCTTATCCTTGAAACCCGGTTGATAAAAGAGTTGCAGCCTCTCTATAACCGCCGGTCGCGGGCCGCAAAAAGGCTCGTGGTGGCGAAAAAGGCCGGGAACGAGTCAGGGTACATCACTGTCCGCCTTGAGCAGACCGATTTTATCGATCCCGGGGACCTGGAAAATATCGTGGGCATTTTCAAATCGACGAAACAGGCAAAGGAGTTCTTCCGGGAGGCCGCCTCACAGCAAAGGCTTTGCCCGAGGATGCTCGGATTGGAAAAGGGTGGGGAGGAATGTACCTCCCGCGAGTCAGGCAAGTGCGAGGGGGCGTGTACAGGCGCTGAGCCCCCTTCGCAATACAACCTGAGATTCGCCATGGCGACAACAGGGCGAAGCGTCAGGGCATGGCCTTTTTCAGGACCGGTCCTGATCGAGGAAAAGGCGGGCAACGGGACCGCGGGAGACGCCTTTCTCATGGACAAGTGGTGTCTTCTCGCTTCCTTCGAATTCGATGAGCATGGCCCGAGGGAGAAGTTTTCCGGCGATTACATCTTTGACTATGAAATATACAGGATATTGCTCCACTACCTCATGAGGCCGGGAAACAAACCCCGTCTCCGGGAAATCACCCGCGAGGAGATGGAAGCCCTCCGGTCCCGCACCTGAACACAAGCCTTAACGGTGCACTCTTATAACGGCTATTACTTTCCCCTGGGCCTCCACGTTTGACGCGTCGTAATAGAGGGGCATCATGTAGGGGTTGCACGGCTGGAGGCGCACTTTCTCGTTTTCATAATAGATTTTCTTGAGGGTTACCTCCTGTTCGTTCCTGAGCCAGCAGGCGACTACGTCCCCGTTTTTAATGTCCGCGGTCTGTTCCATCACCACGATATCGGAATCCGCGATCATGGCGTCGACCATGGAATTGCCCTTTACCTCCAGGGCAAAGACGTCCCTCTTGCCCTTCGTTATCTCCGGGGACACCTCTATGGTCCTTTCCGTGAGGCTGCTCCACCTGTCCGCGGAGGGGACCCATATGGGCCGGCCCGCCGAGATAGTCCCCAGGATGGGTATCTCCACAAGCTGCCTGATCTCCCCGGGTATGGATATGCTCCTGAATTTCTCTTTTTCCCTTGTAATGAGCCCTGCTTCTTCAAGCTTGTTGAGGTGGTACTGGACAACGGAGGTGCTCCTTATGCCGCAGTGTCCGGCAATCTCCCTGACCGTGGGGGCATAATCCTTCCCGACCTTGAATTTCTGGATGAAGGCCAGGATACTTTCCCGCGTGGGTGAGGTCTTTGCCATTATCTAGAATAAATGTACTAATAAAATGTATAAAAGTCAAGCAGTTTTAAAAATAGCTTGATTATATAGAACATATGTTCTATATTGAGTGCATGAGGATCGTCTGTGTCCACATCCCCCATTTCCACGTGCAGGTCGAGAGGCTGAAGCGCCGCAATCTCGAGGGGCGCCCGGTCATCGTGGGCGGCCGTCCCGACGAGCGGGCGCCCGTGATCGACTGCTCGGAGGAGGCCGCGGAAAGGGGCGTCCGGCCGTCGCTTACGCTCAAGGAGGCATACCACCTCTGTCCGGACGCGGTCTTTGTCCGGTTTGAAGAGGGAGAGGGTACGGCTCTCTGGGAGGAGATCGCTTCAATGCTCCAGTCTTTCAGCGTGAGGATCGATGCGCCCGATCCGGGCGTCGCCTATCTCGATATTACGAAAGCCCTGAACGTATATGGAGATGAAAGTGCTCTCGCCGCCCGCATCGTGAGGGGGATAGAGGAGCTTTCACACCTGGAGGCAAGGGCGGGCATCGGCAATTCCCGTTTTGTCGCGCGCATGGCCGTCCCCATGACAAAGGAGCGTGTCCACGTGATCCCTCCCGGCACGGAGAAGCGGTTTGTCTCATCCCTCCCGGTGGAGACCCTCCCGGTGGAAAGAGAGATCAAGGAGAGGCTTACCCTCCTGGGGCTTCACAACCTGGGGAAGATCGCCCCCCTTTCCGTGGAATCTCTCATCGCCCAGTTCGGCCGCCCGGGCAAACTGATCTCGGAGCTCTCGAAGGGGGCCGGGGAGGGCCGCCCCATCCCGAGAATGGAGAACAGCGTCTACCCTGAAAGAGAAGTGATATGCGAGGCCCCCATAGAGGTCATGGGATATCTCGGAGTTTTCCTGGGCGGGGCCGTGGCGGAGATCGCGGAGGAGCTTGCGGGGATGAGGAGGCTCTGCCGTGCCATAAAGCTTATTCTGTACCTCCGAAACGGAAGCGTTCTGGAGAGGCAATGGATTATGCACGCCCCGACGGCCTCCGGGGAAGAGATGACCCGGAGGATCATGGACGGGCTCGCGGCAGTCGCGATAGAGAGTCCCATAACGGGTTTCAGGGTTAATGTCCGCGCCCTTTCCCGGCGGGAACCCATCCCCGACACGCTCTTCAAGGCGAAGCCGCATATCGGCGAGAGTCTCAAAAGCGTAAAGGACTACCTGAAAACCAAGTATGGCACCCTCCCCCTGGTAAAAGTAGAGGAGAGGGACCCCATGGCGCGGCTCCCCGAAAGAAGGTTTGTATTCGTTGAACCATGAAGAGCGCTCTCCATAATTCCCCCTACAAACCGGAGGCAATAGAAGTGACGGAAAGATCGGGAAAACTCACGGCGATAAGGACCGTAAAAAGGACCTTCATCATCGTCCGCATACTTAATATGTGGCGTATAGACGAAGATTGGTGGCGGACGCCTGTCTCAAGGCTCTATTACTCCCTGGAGTTAGACACGGGAAACCGCATGACCGTCTTTCGTGACATAATAAGCGGTCGTTGGTACAAACAGAATTATGGAGGGTAGTGGAACCCTTTCCCGGTTTACAATGATGGAGACAAATCATAACTGCGGACCATATGCGGAGCTTCACTGCCATTCCAATTTTTCGCTCCTCGACGGCGCAACACACCCGGAAGAGCTTGTGGCGAAGGCGGCTCAAATGGGGATGGCCGCCCTTGCCATTACGGACCATGACGGGCTCTACGCCGTATGCAGGTTTTATAAGGCGGCAAAAGACGCGGGCATCAAGCCCGTAACGGGCGCGGAGATCACCCTTGAAGGCGGTCTCCATGTTGTCCTCCTCGTCGAAAACGGGACCGGTTATGTCAACCTGTCCCGGCTTATCACGAAGGCCCAGCTTTCCGGGGTCAAGGGGGAGCCTATCCTGCGTTTTGCCGACCTTGCAGACCATAGGGAAGGGCTTATCTGTCTCTCGGGGTGTGGCAAGGGGGAGGTTCCGGCCCTTCTCAGACAGGGAGAGGACGAAAAGGCATATGTCGCTGCGCAAAGATACCATTCCCTTTTCGGGGGCGCACATTTTTTCATCGAACTCGAAAACCACCTCAACCCCGATGACGCGAAGCTCTGCGCGAAACTCAGCGCCATTGCGAAGAGGCTGGGAGCGGGCACGGTGGCGACGAATAACGTCCATTACGGGACGAGGGAGGGTTCCAGGCTTCACGATGTCCTCGTGTGCATCAAGAACAGGGTAACCCTCGATAACTCGACCGCCCTCCGGAGGGCCAACTCGGAATACTTCCTCAAAGATTATAAAGCGATGGCCCGTCTCCCCGGACTTCCGGAGGACGCCGTCAGGCGGAGCATCGAGATTGCCGGGCGGTGTACCTTCGATCTCGATTTCTCCTCCTACTCTTTCCCGGATTACCCCCTTCCAGAGGGGGAAGACACTGCGGGGTACCTGAAAAGGCTCTCCTTCGAGAAGGCCCGCGAGAGGTACGGGGAGCTTACGGAAGCCATTCGGGAAAGGCTCCGACATGAACTCGACCTTATCGGGATGAAGGGGTTGCCGGGTTATTTCCTCATTGTCTGGGATATCATGGAATATGCCCGGAGAATGGGCATCCTTGCCCAGGGCAGGGGCTCCGCGGCAAGCTCCGTTGTGGCCTACGTCCTTGGGATCACGCCTGTGGACCCCATAAAGCACCAGCTCTTCGTGGGCAGGTTCCTCAACGAGTCGGCGGTCCCCGATATCGATATAGACATCTCAACCCACAGGAGGGAAGAGGTCATTCAATATGTCTATGAAAAATACGGCGCGGAGCATGCGGCGATGGTCTGCACCTATGTGACCTTCCAGTCGCGGAATGCGGTGAGAGAGGTGGGCAAGGTGCTGGGCCTCCCCACGCATGTACTCGATAGGATGGCGAAATCCGTTTCCTCATACGGAAGCCGTCACATGATCGGGGACCTTATGGAGGTGCCCGAATTCAAGGGATACCTCGATACGGAGGCATGGCGCCATTTCCAGGACCTCTGCACGAAGATAGCCGATTTTCCGCGCCACCTGTCCATTCACGTGGGAGGGATGATCATTACCTCAAAACCTGTTTCCGAAATAGTGCCCCTCGAAAGGGCAAGGGCGGAAGGGCGGGTCGTCTGCCAGTGGGACAAGGATTCCGTGGACGACGCGGGGCTTGTCAAGGTGGACCTCCTCGGATTACGCATGCTCTCCATGATCGACGAGACAACGCAACTCATAAGAGAGCGTCACGGCATGGAGATGAGGTATGACCGGCTGCCCGCCGACGATCCCCGGGTATACGATCTGATCGGGGAGGCGGACACAGTAGGGGTATTCCAGGTGGAAAGCAGGGCACAGATGCAGACCTTGCCCAAGGTCAAGCCCCGCTCCATCGAGGACCTGGCTGTAGAGGTGGCCATTGTGAGGCCGGGCCCGCTCCAGGGGAACATGGTACATCCCTATATCAGGAGGAGACAGGGCGCCGAGGAGGTGAACCACCTCCATCCCTGCCTTGCACCCATTCTTGACGAGACCCTCGGGGTCATCCTTTTCCAGGAGCAGATACTCCAGGTGGCCTGCGAGGTCGCGGGGTTTACCACGGGGGAGGCGAACAAGCTCCGGAAGGCGATGGGACGGAAGAACGCAAAAGAGGAACTCATGAAGTGGCACGGGCGGTTCATCGAAGGCGGCAGGGAGAGGGGGGTGGACGAGGAAACGGGGCAGAAGATATTCGACCATATATGCGGCTTTGCGGAGTTCGGTTTCTGCAAGAGCCATGCGGCGAGCTTTGCGATCCTCTGCTACGCCTCGGCCTTTTACAAAAGATACTACCCGGCGGAGTTCTTCTGCGCCCTCCTCAACAATCAGCCCATGGGTTTCTATATCCCCGAGGTCGTGACGGGAGACGCAAAACGGCACGGGGTGACCATGCTGCCCGTTGACATCAACAGGAGCTTCTGGAGTTGTTCTGTTGAAAGCGGGGGGATACGGATCGGGTTCAGGTATGTAAAGGAGATGGGGAAGGAGAAGGCGAGACCGGTCCTCGACAAAAGGGCAAAGGGCGGCCCGTATCTTTCTTTGGAAGATTTCTATGCGAGGACGGACCTCGACAGGGAATCGGTCCGGCATCTTATTGCCACAGGGGCCTTTGACGGGGTCGAACGGTCAAGGAGACAACTCCTCTGGGACGCGGGCATCATGGTCGCTTCCGGAGCCCCTGCAATGGGTCTGAAATTACATGAAAGGATACCCCTCGACGAGATGACCCCCCGGGAGGAACTGGTTGCAGATTATATCATCCAGGGTTTTTCCGCATCGGGCCACCTGCTTGCACTGTTCCGGGAAGGATTGACCGCCCTTGGCGCCATCAAAAGTTCCGGCCTTGCCGGGCGCATTTCAGGGGACGCGGTGAAGATCGGGGGCTACTGCATATGTCTTCAGGTGCCGCCCACGGCAAAGGGTTTCGCCTTTCTGACCTTTGAAGACGAGGAAGGGCTGGTAAATGTCATATTGAAACCGGACCAATACAAACGGTACAGACCGCTGGTCCGTCTCGAACCCTTGTTGCTTGTGGACGGCATTGTTCAAAAGAAGGACGGCATCATAAATGTTATGGCAAAGAGGCTTATGGACCTCAGACGGGAAATTCCCCTGTCGGATATGCTCTCATAAGATTACGCCCATGGGCCGCAGACCATGTCCGGGCCCGTATGTGAAATTTTTCATTTCTAAAATTGTCTTTACATAATTGAAACTATTTTAAATCCCTTCCTCCTTCATAAAAACCCCCGCCGTTCATAAGACACCGTAATAACAAGTAAAAGGTCCTGGACCACGTGCGGCACGATATTTGCCTTACCTTATGCAGTATGTGTTGGGCGTTACGCCCTCACCATAGAGGAGGTGTCCTACCATGGACCTTGGACAAATGTTTGGCGGCGCGTTCTTTTTCGGACTTCTCAATATCATCTTCATCAACATCATCCTTTCCGGAGACAACGCGGTAGTCATCGCCATGGCAGTGAGATCCCTCCCGAAGAAGGAGAGACAGTGGGGCATCATACTGGGGACCGCCGGCGCGGTGATACTCAGGATAGGCCTCACCTTTGTGGCAGCCAAACTCCTGGAGGTCTCCTTCGTTAAGCTCGCGGGAGGACTCCTTATCCTTTGGATTGCCTTCAAACTCCTTATCCCTGAACCGGAAGGGGAGAATGTAAAGGAGGTACACGGTCTGCGCCAGGCCATTATCACCATACTTATGGCAGACCTCGTGATGAGCCTCGACAACGTCCTCGGCGTCGCGGGAGCGGCAAACGGCAACCTCCTCCTCCTTTTGATCGGACTTGCCACGAGCATCCCCATAGTGGTATTTGCGAGCAACATCATAACGAGACTTATGGACCGGTTCCCCTCCATCGTCCTCCTCGGGGCCGCGGTATTGGGAAGGGTCGCAGGAGAGATGATCATGAGCGATCCCTGGATGGTCCGCTCCGTTTTTCACGGACACCCGAGTCGTGTCCTCGACTACGCGGTGCAACTCGTCCTCGCGGTGGGGGTCGTAGTGGCGGCGAAGGTGTGGGTGAAATGGCGTGTTGCGAAGGAAGAACGAGCCCCTGTGTTTACCAAAGGGCTGTGACATAAACAATACTGCGGGAGGCCTTGAATGAGAAGATCACTAATTTGCCTCACATTGATCGGGTTGGTTATTCTGGGAGCGGTCCATTTGGCCGGGGCCGCGACACAACAGGATGCGAAAGAACTTGCGGAGAAGGCCGTCCAATACTGGGCGTCCCAGGGAAAGGAAAAGGCTATTGCCGAATTCAACAACCAGAAGGGTTCCTTCGTCAAGGGCGACCTCTATGTAGTTGTCCTTGATTTCAATGGCCTTGTCCTCGCTCACGGAGGAAATCCCGTGCTTACCGGGATCAACCTTCTCCCTCAGAAAGACGCGACCAGCAACAAGCTGTTTGTAAAGGAACAGATCGAGATCGCAAAAACCAAGGGCAGCGGCTGGACCTCGTACACATGGACAAACCCTGTGACAAAGAAGGTACAGTTGAAAAAGTCCTGGGTCCAGAGGATTGAAAGCACCGATTCCTACGTGGTGTGCGGCGTGTTCCAATAATAGATACGTAAATACCTACCTCCATAGCGCCCAACATAATACCATCCCGCCTCCCCGGATCCCCGACCGGTCCGGGGAGGCACCCCCGAAAATAACAAACCTTCGCCGCCGGTTGTGAAATGAAGCACTATTTCCTTCTTTGACCGGATTGATGTATATTAAGGCATATGGACCACGGATTACCTGAAAACCGCCAGACCGCAGGGCGAAGAGGGGTCGCGTTCCTGACCGGCCTGTTCCTGATCCTTTTTCCCCTCCTCCTTCTCGCCGAACCGACGCGCTTCGCCGTGGTGACCGATACCCACGTCGGATCATCCGATTCGGTGTATCCCGCCTTTATCAGGATCATGGAAGACCGGAAGATAGAGGTCATCTTCCATACGGGAGACGCCATAGATACTCCCGGGAGCGTTCGCCAGTGGAAGAAGTTCCTCGAAATCACGGGACCGGGCAAAACGCTCTACCTTACGCCCGGGAACCACGACATTCACGGCCCCCGCTCATTCGCCGCGTACCTCAAGTTTTTCCCCAAGCCGTACTATTCCGTTTCCGACGGCGATACTCTTTTTGTCTTGCTGAATACGGAGCTTCCCGGAGAGGAGAGCAGGGTGACGGGTGACCAGTTCGAATGGCTTAAGGGGGAATTGGAACGGCCCTTCCGTTATAAATTCGTCTTCCTCCATGAGCCCCTCTTTCCCCTCGTATCGGGCCACGCCCTTGACCGTCACAAAGAAGCAAGAGACCGGCTGCACGGACTCCTTGTACGAAAGAAGGTCGATCTTGTCGTTTCCGGCCACGACCACCTCTATTTCCGGCGCGAGAGGGACGGCATTACCTATATCATCGGCGCGGCTGCCGGCGGGAATCTCAACCACTTCCCCAAGGATAGCGATTTCTTCCGTTACATCGTTGCCACCAGGAAGAACGGCGGCTACGAGTTTGTGGTGAAGGACCTTGGAGGGGGCACGAGAGATGAGTTCGTGGTGGAGCGATGATTGTTTTGCCCGGATAGAAGGGGGTAACGCGGTCAGCGGGGACCGGGCGTGCCTGCTTTAAACCGTACCGTGTTGGAGAAGCTGCTTTTGTCGGGTTCAACGGAAACGAATCCTTTGACCGTGCAATGGCCTTTCTGCACCTCCTTCAGAAAAGACTGTGAAATAACCCCGTCGGCTTTAATGACCACCTTTTCCTTCCCGAGATCGTAGGTAATGAGATTCCCCTCCACGGAAACCACCCGGCGAGCCTCCAGGGTGATGGTGGAACGGCTTTCCTTGGGAAAAGGCATTTCCGGCAGTCCTTCCTTGTAGCAGGTGTTGTTCCACGCAAATGAGGGGGACGCGAAAAGAAGGATTGCTCCGAAAACGACAAAACGGTTCATGGCATTATTATAGCACACAACGGGGTATGATTCCTGTTTTCTAAGGCATGAGTTTTGCGCGCACGAGCCGGATCACACGCTCCAGGTCTTCGTCCCGGGCCAGGGAAACGTCGATCCTCTTGTCTCTTGCGAAGGGCTGAAGGGCGCGGACCAGGTCTTCCGAAAGGCGTCCGTACTGGCCCATGAAGGCTTGAAGCCTGGAATTGAGGCTGAATATGAGCTTCTCTCTTTTGGGGAGAAAGAGGTATCCGTTTACGGCCTCGAGGAGCCTCATGCGGTCCTCGGGCAGATTCCCGAAGAGATCGAGGAGGTTGGACGCGCTGTCGCTCAGGATCTCCGTGGGGACGTCTATCTCTTCGATCAGTATCTTGAGTTCCCTTACCACCTGCTCTTCGTCGCATATCACGAAAGAGCCCTTCTTCACCGCATCTTCGAGGGGTGTGCCGGGGAATACCTCGAGGGTCCTGAGGCGTATGAAATCGGGACGGATCGCGTTTATGACCTCCGCGGTCTCGTGGGCGTGTTCTTCGGAAAGGGCCTTGCCTCCGAGGCCGGGCATGACGTATATGGAGCAGGAGAGCCCCGCCTCTTTTGTCTTCAGACATCCTTCGATATGGTCCGCCCTTGTGGCGCCCTTGGCAATGAGGTCGAGGACGCGGTCGCTCCCGGTTTCGAGCCCGAAATGGACCCGGTGAAGACCCGCCTCGCGAAAGGCCCTCAGTTCCTCCAGGGACCTGAGCCGCGCCGCGGAGCTGGTCCTCCCGTAGATGGTGAAGCGTCTGAGAGTGGGGAAATTGAGCCGTACCCGCTCGATCACGGGAGCAAGGAAATCGCGCTTCATGATAAGGCCGTCCGAATCGCCGAGGAAACAGGTCTCGCCTCCTGCCATGCGCCAGGTAAGGATATGACCCACACTGTCTTCTATAGTCGGTTTCTCTTTGAACCAGGAATGGAACCAGGCGAGCCTCTCGTCGGCATCCGGCGGCTTCACGGTCTCCGCGTCTTGCCCTTCATTCATCGGGTGACCGGCCGCCCTCTTTGCCGCGTATATCTGTTCCACGATGTACCGGACCCGGCCGTAGTCGTTTTCGGAGTAATCGGGCATGCCGATACCCCGCTCCGATATGAGGTCGTCGATTCTTTTGGCGCGCCGGATATCTTCCAAGACTTCCTGGAGGGTCCTCTTCGAAAACCGGACGCCGTATTTGTATACGGGGCAGAAGGCGCACTTGTTCCAGTAACAGTTTCTTGTCAGTCTGAAGGTGAGGCTGTAGTTCTCCGTGGGAGGCCTTATGGAACATATTTCAAATGGCTCGATCTCGAGAAAATCCACGGTGGACACGTCTATTTTATACCCGGTAAGGAGAATATTTTCAAGGGTTAACTCCTGGAGCCGGTGCGTCGCGAAGTCCGGGCGTCCCTCGAGCCGTTACCCTGCCCGAGGCGTCACTTTCTTCTGCCGAAGGGTATCTTCAGTTTTCTCATCCTGTTTCTCAAGGTCGCGGGGTTTATCCCGAGCATCTCCGCTGCGCCCCCCTTGCCCTCGATCTTTCCCGAACTTATTTCCAGGGCCCTCCGGATGTGCCTTGACTCCATGTCCATGAGGGTCGCTATGCTTTCAGGGCTGCTGCGGAGGGCGTTTTCCCCGAGGTTGAGGATACTGCCGAAGGAGAGCGGGCTGCCGTGGGAGAGAATGATCGCCCTCTCTACGGCGTTCTCCAGTTCCCTCACATTGCCGGGCCAGTCGTAGGCCAGGAGGTCGTCTATCGCTCCTTTGGCGAGGGAAGGGATGGCGGGCAGCACCATCTCTCTCGATTTCTTCAGGATGAAGTGCTGCACGAGGGCCAGGATGTCGCTTTTTCGCTGGCGCAGGGGAGGGACGACGATGGGGAAGACACCCACCCGGAAGTAGAGGTCTTCACGAAACTGCCCCCGGGCGACCAGTTCCTCCAGCTTTCTGTTCGTGGCCGATATGACCCTCACGTCGATCCTGATAGTCGCCGCGCCTCCTACCCGTTCGATCTCCTTCTCCTGGAGCACCCTCAGGAACCGCACCTGCGCCTGGAGCGGAAGCTCTCCGATCTCGTCCAGGAAGATGGTGCCTCCGTGGGCACGTTCGAAACGCCCTCTCTTCTGGGATACGGCGCCGGTGAAGGCCCCTTTTCGTGGCCGAAAAGCTCGCTGTCTATGAGGGTCTCGGGTATGGCGCCGCAGTTCACCTTGATTATCGGTCCGTGGCTTCGCGGGGACAGGCTGTGGATAGCGTTGGCAATCACTTCCTTTCCCGTCCCTGTTTCGCCTATGAGCAGTACGGGGCTTTGCAGAGGCGCCACGGTCCGCACATTCTCCATCACGTGCCTGAGTCCGAAATCGGCGCCCACCACCTCCATGCCCAGCTTGTTTCTAAGCTCGTTCTGAAGGTAATTCCGGTCATCCGCGAGCAGGTCCTTTCTGATAGAAAGCTCGCGATAGCGCTCGCTGTTTGCCAGTGCCACGGCGGCGGGTTCGTTCACGAGAGCCCAAAGACGGATGTCCCGCTCACTGTAACGTCCTATCCCCGTAGCCCGCACGCTCAAGGCCCCCACGTAACTGCCCTCTATGACAAGGCGGTCCACGATGATCGATGAGGGCGGCCAGTTCCGGCGGCGGGCGAGATTACCGAGAAAGGGGTCTTCGCGGGCATTGCGGGCGGCCCTCACCCGTGGATGCCTGTCTACCTGTTCCAGTTCCTTTTTCAGGGCAGGGGACAGAAGGACTTCTTCCGTCTCAGGTTCCTCCGTGCTCCCCGACGCGGTGGCCACAACCCGGAGGGAACCGTGGCGGGCGTCGTACACGCTCAGGACCAGCTCATCGGCAGGCATTACCGTGCGGACGTAGTCGAGGCAATTCCGGAGGGCCTTTCCGATTTCGAGACTGCCGCAGATTCTGAGCGTAACCTCCCGAAAGAACTGAGCGTTATCCACAAAGGCATAATCGGTTTCTTCCATATGCGACAGTCTACCATGTTTCCGGCTTATATGACAGGTATTTCCGGCTTATATGACGGAATGACGGCAGTCCTCATCGTAACACATGAATATTACACATGTTGGCCACTGGTACGGTTTTTGCCTGAAGTAAGGTATGAAATGGATTGAAGTGATCAGGCTGAGGAGTGAACCTGCCCGGGAGACGGACGCAGCAGAGTGGCTCAAATACGCGGTCCGGGAATTTGAGGGCAGGGAGCACCTCCTGTCGGCAACGGTGTTGAGCCGGGTGGGTGTCACCGGCGATATCAGCGTTCACCTTGAATGGGAGTTTGACTCCATCCCCGTCAAGGGCAGCGACACAGGCCTGGAAATAGCCCATGCCCTCGGTAGTTTCGGGTTACTGGACCATTCCGTGTGGGCTGAGAGACTGTATGAAGGCGCGCAGACAACGGCCGGGGGAGAGCGCGGAAAGAGGCCTGATTGGAAAAGAGGGGGCCGCTCGCAAAAGGCGTGAAGGCATCGAGCCCGGGCGCCATCAAGGAGGGACAGATGAAAGAAGAGAAAAAGACGGTTCAGGAGAAGAAAGGAATGACGAGACGGGGCTTTCTCGCGACGACCCTGGTGGCCGCGGCGGGAAGCGGCCTGGCCCTCAACCTGATGAAAGGCGAGGCTGAGGCTGCGGCAAGGAAGTTGCCGGCCAAGTGGGACGAGACCATCGACGTGGTGGTAATCGGTTCGGGGTTCGCGGGACTCGCCGCCGCAGCGGAAGCGGCGGGAAAAGGCGCACGGACGGTGATCCTGGAGAAGATGCCCACCTACGGCGGCAACTCTATCATAAACGGCGGTGTCTATGCATCGTGGGATGACGAGTACCACCTGCGCCGGAAACTGGGTCTCGGCGAAGACAGCGCCAAGCAACACGCCCAGGATACTCTGAAGGGCGGCGACTATTACAATATCCCCGAGCTCGTCAACAACCTGACTGAAAATGCGTCGCAGGCCCTGAACTGGATGATCGACGAGGGCGGCGCCAAGATCCGGGACGCCCTGACCCGGGCCGGCGGCCACAGCGCGTACAGGACTCATACGGTAGAGGAAGGCGTGGGGAAAGGCTTCACGGACCCGCTCCGAAAGATAGCAGAGAAACGGGGGGCCAAGATACGGCTCAACAACAAGCTTCTCTGGATCTGGCGGAAGGATACGGAAGGCCCCATTCTGGGCGTTGAAGTGGAGACGCCCAAGGGAAAGAAGAACATCAAGATCAAAAAGGCCCTGATCATGGCGTCGGGTGGTTTCAGCCGTGACATCAAGATGCGTCAGGCCTTCAACCCCTCCATCGTCCCCGAGTACAACAGCACGAACCAGCCGGGCGCGACGGGTGAGACAATCCGATATGCACAGGCCATCGGGGCGGACGCGCTCCAACTCGCCTTTATTCAGCTTTACCCTTTTGCCGAGCCGGAGACGGGTATACTCGACAACCCCGCGGTCTACCCGTTCAACGGTGTAGGTTATGGACTCGTGTACGTTGACAAGAACGGCAAGAGGTTCGTGAATGAACTCGAAAGGCGGGATGTCTGCTCCATGGCCCAAATAAAACTTGGCCTGAGGCCCACATACTCCATTTTCAGCGAAGCCATGATCGGGAAGATGGGCGGCACCATGGAGGAGGTCCAAAAGGGCATGGCAAAGGGACGGTTCGTCAAGGCTGCAACCATGGACGAACTGGCGCAGAAACTCAACATACCCGCGGCGGCGCTTAAGGAGACCATCGCGAAGCACAACAAGTACCTGAAGGACGGCAAAGACCCGGACTTCAATAAACCCATCACAAAGGTAATGATTCCCCTGGAGACCGGACCATTCTATGCGGTTGCCCAGTGGCCCGCAGTTCACCATTGCATGGGAGGTATAAGGATCAACGGTAAGACCCAGGTAGTCGACATCTGGGGGAATGTGATCCCCAGACTTTATGCGGCGGGAGAGTTTACCGGAGGCGTCCACGGCTCCAACAGGCTCGGCAGCAACGCAATCCCTGATTGCGTCGTGCACGGGCGCATCGCGGGGGTCAACGCGGCAGCGGAAAAGGAGTAAGGAAATAATACACCCTGGGGCCGGAAGGGAGACCCGGCCCCTTACGATAAAGAGGGAGCGCCCATGAAAAAGCTACTTCTCATACCGGTCATGCTTTGCCTGACTATTACATCACCCCTCTCGGTCCACGGCAAACAGGGTCCGGAAAAGCAGGGTATGGCCTCATGCATATCGTGTCACTCCGATTTTTCATCGGTGCTCCCCAAAAAACACAAACCGGTCAGGAGCGGCGACATTACCGCCTGCGTCGCCTGTCACAAGCCCGACTTTGCGGGCAACGCGGAGCCGAAGCCGTACTCGGCGTCCATACACCGTCCCCATGTAAAACGCGGTGCCAAAACCGATTGCACCCTCTGTCATACGTGGGTGCCGGGAAAGCGGTTCGGCGTCAAGGGTGTGAAGACCGGGCAATGGGTAGTGTCGAAAGCCGGGATGGACGGGCTCAAGGCAGCCTTCGACTCGTGGGCGGGATCGACGCACCTTGACGCGGCCCATGGCAAGGCCGGGATCGTCTGCCTCGCGTGTCACGGGAAGACCCTGCCGGAGCAGGGGGATACGGTCGAAAACGAGCGTTGCCTCGCCTGTCACGGCAGCCTTGAGTCTCTTGCCGCCAGGAGTGCGCCGAAGGACTTTCCCGACCGCAACCCCCATAAGTCGCACCTTGGGGAGATCGCCTGCACCGTCTGTCACCACGGGCATATGCCGTCAAAGGTCTACTGCCTTGGATGCCATTCCAGGTTCAACATGAAGATTCCCGGCAATTGACGGGGGACACAGGGACAGGATCATAACGCAAGGAGGTACGTATGTTTGGATTGGGTATGCCTGAGCTTCTCGTGGTAATGGTGATAATCCTTCTCGTTTTCGGTGCGGGAAAGCTTCCCGAGATAGGGGGAGCCATAGGAAAAGGCATCAGGGGTTTCAAGACCTCCCTGGCGGAACCGGAGAAGGTTCACACGGTGAGGAAGGACGAGGAACGGGATGGATGAGAAGAGGTACGGGGCAAACATGGTGGATTCCTGAGCCCCCCCGTGGGGCGGAGAACCCATCCCGTCATCTTCCCTTGTTCAGCATGGCCCGGCCCGCGTCGAGGCCGATCATGAGGTGGGTAAATTCGGAAATGTGGCGTGCCCCGTGGGGTACGTGGATATCCACGAGACCCCGGTAAGGGGCGAGCAACGAAACCGTATCCATGTAAATGCCGCCTTCCCTTTTCACATATTCCACGAGTTCCCGGTCCATGGAGCCCTTGAAACTGCTCCCGTCCACATCGGGTATGTCTACCACGATAAAACCGATCCCCTGTGACTTGCAGAAGGTCATCATCCGGCCTATGAGCAGCCTGGCGAGGTCTATTTCGTAAGTCGAACGGGTGGACCTGGGCAGGGCGTGTTCCACTCTTTCCTGCTCAGCCCGCCGGTCTTTGACGAACTTCCATATATGGTTGAAGAGAAAGGAATAGAGATATGAATGCTCGCTGAGTTTCCGGATGATGTAAAACTCGTTGATCCGGTTCAATATTCCTACTCCCGGTATATAGACCTTTTTGTTAAGGACAAGGGCCCCGTTGCGTATGGTGAAGAGGTTCGCCCTCACATTATCCTCGTAGTCGTTTGCAAAGAACCCCAGCACTATATAGTCGGGCTTGTATTTGACCGCTTCGTGTTCGAGGAGGATAAGTTCCTCCGAGGTGCTGTAGCCGGAGACGCCCATGTTGTAGACTTCCGCCTTCAACCCCTCCCTGTTCAGAAATCGCTGGATAATGGCGGAGAAGGTGAACTCCTGTCTTGCCTCGAAGCCCTCCGTATTCGAATCTCCGAGGCAAATCACCCGCAGAGTGCCCGGTTCCTTGGGGTAGGCAAAATCGAAGTTGTCCCTGAAGCCCTGCGAGTTTGTCGTGAACTTCCATATACCGTCCGCGCTTCTGTGCCGGAACACGGCGTTGGGCCTCAGCCTCCGTATGGTAAACCCGTCATAGGTCGCATCCGTATGATATCGCGGGAAAAGGGCCATGTCTCTCGCGAAGAGGATTCTTACCACGATCTCGCAGAACATGAGGGCACAGAAGACCGTGACAACCAGGAGCGCGACGTTTAAGAGCAATTGCCTGGAAGGTGTGCGTTTCGCTCCGGGGCCCTTTTCGGGCGGTCTTTCGGGCATGAGCCTCACGTTGTGGTAATATCCTGCTTCACTCTGTATCCGTATCGCATGTCGCGCCCGGTCCGCAGATGAGGTCCGTGGGGAGTTGGTCGAGATGTGCTCCTGTGGCGGGATAATCGACTGCGAGAAGCTCTCCCATCTTTTCTATGGCCTCGCACAGGGCATCCGCGGCCCGTCCGTCCCCTATTCCCCGGGACACCATACCGGCGAATTTGTTGAGGGCGGGTTGATGGATTTTGCTGTGTATGCCTTTATCCGCGAGTACCCATACCTTCCTTTCGAGGAGGGAGAGGAAAAAGAGAACCCCCGTGCTCTCCCTTGTCCTGTAAAGACCTTTTTCGTAGAATGTCCTGAGCGCCCTTTCCTTTACCGCCCTTTTCATGCGCCTGCGCCCCACAAAGACGCGCTTCAGCACGGGTATGACCCGGAACAGGCGGTGACAGGGAAAAAAGAAAAGAAAAGCGAGAGGGATAAAGGACCAGACAGAGGCATGAAAAAAGAGGGCGGTCAAAACGAGGGAGACCACGCTCCCTGTGAACAGGCCGCCAAGAAACTCCGCTTCATGGTATTGACTGCTCTGATCCACCACCGCCACGGCGATCTCGCCGATGGTCCGGGATTCCGCGAGGGCGACGGCGTTCTTTATCCGTTCCCTTTCCTCCGCTGTAAAAAACCTTTCAGCCTTTACCGGATGTCTCATCACCAGTCTCCCGAGGCACCTCCGCCTCCAAAGTCACCTCCCCCGCCGCCGTCGAATCCGCCTCCATCATCGCCGCCGCCGTTGCCGCCCCCTCCGCCGCCCCATGGGCCGAAGAACCCGCCCCAAAAGGGCCATCCGCCTCCGCCGGGGCCACCGCCGGAGAAAAGCAGGGGGAGGACAATACCGATGCCCACGCCCACGAGGCCGAGCACGATGAGAGGGATGAGACCGAGGGGAAGGAGCGTAAAATAGACAAGAGCGGGAAGGCCGAGGGCGCCCCCTATTGCGCCCATGATGCGGGAAAAACTCCCCAGAAAAAGAAGAGCAACCCCTCCGACAAGGATGAGGGCAAGGAATGGCGTGTAGGACCGCCCTTTTCCACGGACTTTTCCGGGCTCTGCTTTGAACTCACCCCTGGTGGCGTCGATCACCGCCGATACGCCCGCCGTGAAGCCGCCGTCGAAATCGCCCCTCTTGAACCTCGGTTTTATCACGAGATCCACGATCTGACCCGCGGTGAGGTCGGTAAGCCTTCCCTCAAGGCCGCGCCCCACTTCTATGCGTATCCTGTGTTCCTTGTTGGCTACAAGGATGAGGACGCCGTTGTCTTTGCCTTTTTGGCCGATCTTCCATGCTTCCACTACCTTGATGGAGTAATCCTCCAGGGCCTCACCCTGAAGGGAGGGGACAGTGAGGATTACGACTTGGGTGGAATCGGACTGTTCGAAGGTTTTAAGCTCCGTCTGGAGTTTTGCCTTTGCGGGCGGGGATATCATCGCCGCGTAGTCGTTCACGTACCCCCTTAAAGGAGGCACATCGAGGGCGTACGCGGGCGTCGGCGAGAGGGACCGGGCAAGGTATCCGGACCATTCGTCCACAGAGGTCCCTTTGCCCGAAAAGCCGGAGGCCGTGAAGGAGAAGAAGAGCAGGCAGAGGAAGGCGAGGATGGACCTCGCTGCCTTTCCGCCCGACGCCGTGTTGATTACGCCCGGAGCCGACCCCATGGGAATGCGCTAGAACTTTACCTTCGGCGCCTTTTCGGCCCCTGCTTCGGCCTTGAAAGGTTCCTTGGCGGCGAGGTGCAGGATCATGCTGTTGGTGAGGCTGTTCGGGAAAGTCCTTATGGAGATGTTGAACTCCTGCACGGCCTTGTTGTAGCGCACCCGGGCCACGTTGATTCTGTTCTCCGTGCCTTCAAGCTGGTGCTGGAGGTCCCTGAAGTTCTGGTTTGCCTTGAGGTCGGGGTATTTTTCTACCACCACCATGAGACGCGACAAGGCGCTCGACATGGAAGATTGGGCCTGCTGAAATTGGGCGATCGCCTTGGGATCGTCGATCATGCCTTTCGTTACCTGGATGCTGCCTACTTTCGCCCGAGCCTCGGTAACGGCCTGAAGGGTCTCCCGCTCATGCTTCGCATAGGCCTTTACCACCTCCACCAGGTTGGGGATAAGATCGTTTCTTCGCTGATACGCCGCCTCCACGTCTCCCCACGCGGCCTTCACCGCTTCCTCGTTGATCTGCATGGTGTTGTAGCCGCAGCCCGACATGGAAAGGACAAAGAGAACAAAAAGAACGGACAAGAGATACCTTTTCATCAAACCCTCCTGAAATGAACTACCTCGCGGCAGGCCGCGGGATATCAAAGGCGGGACACCAACGCGGACGCTTCCTGAAGCGCGGTTCACGGCACAGGTCCGCAGGGCAGCCGACTCGATTCTACTACTCATTATAACCATATTTTCGGGAAAATCCTATGCCTTTGTGGGCGGGTCCGCGCCCCTTTCTATCTCTTTCCCATAGCCTTGACATAATCGGCGAGAGCGGATATCTGCTCCATGGTGAGGATATCCCTGAAGGAAGGCATGACGCCCCTGCTGTTCGCGATGACCCCTGCCATCTGCGCCGCATCGAGGCCGCTTGCGGCAAGATCGAGTTTTCCCGGGTCGACGCTCATCGCCTTTGCATTCCACGCCCTTGTATAGGCGTCGCCCCCGTGGCACGCGGCGCAATTGGCTTCATAGTCGGTCCGTGCATCGGCCAGGACTACGGCCGGGACCATGAGAGTTGCAAGAATGAGTGCAGCGAGCGGCTTTTTCATGATTGTTCCCCCTCTCTTGTCGTTATGTCACAAACCTAAGGCAAAGATGGCCCTGGAACGGCAGTGGGACCAGCAGGACCGGTGCGACAGGTAATCTATTTCCGGAGATCGAAAAGGAGGGTATTCCTGCCCCTGAGGACGACTACGGCTACCTTTTCCTCTTCGCCCGACAGGACCCTACCTCTGACTGCGAGCATAAGCTCATCGGTTGCCGCTTTCCCGTCCACGGAGACGAATATGTCTCCCGCCACTATCCCCGCGTCCCGTAACGGCCCCTCCTTGAGGCGGGTAATCCTCAATCCCTTTGCCGCTGCCTCCCAATTGGCGCCGTACTTCTTGCGGGCCCCGAACCTTATCTTCGGCGGCGCCGGGGAGGTTTCTCCCCGTGCGGCCCGCGCCGCGGGCCCCGTTGTCGCGAGGGGAACTGACCGTGTCAATACTGCCTCGGACTTTTAGCAGGGGGACGTTCCTTCTTTGCCGGGAGTGAATATGCTGAAGATGGACCGGAGATGGTTACTGCCGTCGGACACAAAGACAGCCGCCGCGAGGAGCAGGAGGCCGACGGCCGCTACGATACAGAAGAAACGGAACAACGACCTGTGGTCGAGGAGATAGAACCTCTTTCCACACTCCCGGCAGCGGTAAGGCAGGGAGGACATGAAGACGAGGAAAAACCGTTCCGTGGGCGTGCGGTGGGAACGCGTTATATCCCGGCTATCGCACTCAGGACATGCGAATGTTTTGTCCCACCACTTCATAGATGCAGGTCCTCCGGCCCGCGGCGCAGCTCCTAGGCCCGTGTCAGTTCAAACCAGAATGAGTTCCCCTCTTCCGTCTCGCTCTCGACGCCTATGACGCCCCCATGGGCTTCAACAGCCAGTTTGCAGAAGGTAAGCCCCAGGGCGGTTGCGTATTTCTTGCCCCCCGAACCTCCCTCGGCCTGACCGAAACTGTCAAAGAGCTTCTCACGGTGTTCCGGCGGGATGGCAGGGGCGTTGTCGCTCACCATGACCCGGACGCGGCCGTCGGCGGACTTGATGCCGAGCCGTACCCAGCCGTCTGAGGGGATGGTCTTCAACGCGTTTCCGATAAGGCTCTGAATCACGCGCCGGATGAGATCGTGGTCGGCCACGAGGTCGACGGGTCCGGCAGAAGCGTCGAGGGAAAGCCGCCCCCTGGCGGCGCTGTCCATATCGGCAAGGATCCTCTTTGCCACGTCAAGGAGGTCGCATTTCATGAGATTGAGTTTCAGGGCGCTCGTCTCCATCTTGTTTACATCAAGCATGGTGTTCAGTATGCCCACGAGGGCGGAAACCGATTCGGAACCCTTTCGCGCATATCCAAGGCTTTTCTGCGAGAGTATCTTCCCGTCCGTCAGGGTGATCAACTCGAGGTACCCGGAGATGGTAGTAAGCGAATTACGGAGGTCATGGGCGATCATATGGACAAGGTTGTCCCGGAGCCGCCTCGCGTCCCGGAGTTCAGCCCCGTTTCGCTCCGACTCCCGCCGGTAGCGGCAAAGGTTGAGGTGGGTTTGCACCCGCGCCGCCACTTCTTCAAGGTGAAAGGGCTTCATCACGTAGTCGGCTGCGCCCGCCCCGAAGACCCCGGCCCTATCCGCCGGTTCGGGAAAGCTCCCCATGAGGATAACGGGAATGCCCTTCAGGGTCTCATCGGAATTTACCTCTCCCAATATTTCATAACCGTTCATTTCCGGCATATCGACGTCGAGAAGCATAAGGTCGGGCCTGTTGGCCCGGGCCGCTTCCAGAGTGAGTTTCCCGTTCCGGGCTGTCCTCACCGTGTATCCCCGGTTCTTGAGCATGGCCGCGAGTTCCCGTCCCTCAGCGGCATTGTCGCTCGCCACAAGAACCGCGTGGCCGGAGTGTTTCATATTTTCCTGTGTCATAGGTCTCCCCTTTATTACACGAGTACCGGCAGTCGGCCGGAACGCAATCAGCCGCCTGTCCCTTTTTCTCGTTCCCCCTCTGTCGAAGCGGACAGGCAGAAAGACATGTACCTATCTTACACCGATTCGGCTATCGTCGACAAGTCAAAGGCTCCACAATATGGACCCAAATGTCCTGGAAAGACGTAATACTCAAAGAATATGATTACTTAGAGAGTGAGCATATCTATTACCCGGCAATATCGTCCGTTGACTGAGAGGCGTTTTTGGTCTAAAATGAGGCACATATCATACCGGCGCCATGATCTTGATCCATCCTCCCATTGTAAAACCATCGGAGCCGCCTCCCGGAGTCGCGAAGCTCATGGGTGCGTGCGTTGCCCATGGAGTGCCTTGCCGCCTTCTTGATGCGAATATGGAGGGCATCCTCGCCCTCCTGAAGCAAGAGTGCCGTCCCCGGGATACATGGGGGAAGCGGGCGGCGGGGAACGTGGAACGGAACCTCCATGCCCTGAGGGACTTGCGCGCTTACAGGTCCTTCGACCGGTACAGAAGGGCGGTCATGGACGTGAACAAAGTTCTCGAGATCGCGGGCGCTGCCGCAGGGGCGCATATGGGCCTGGGAAACTACCTTCACGAAGGATTTTCACCGGTGAAAAGCAGCGACCTCATGCGAGCCGCGGAAGGGCCTGAGAGCAATCCTTTCTACCCCTATTTCAGCGAAAGGCTCCCGGCCCTTATTGAAGAGGAACAGACGGGCCTCGTGGGTTTTTCCCTCAATTATCTGAGCCAGGCCCTGTGCGTCTTTGCCATGACAGGGTTTCTGAAGAAGCGTTTTCCCGGTCTCAGGGTGGTGCTGGGAGGCGGCCTCATCACTTCCTGGACAAGGAGGCCGGGATGGAACAATCCTTTCACCGGTCTTATCGACCATATCATAACCGGCCCGGGGGAGATGCCCCTCCTTGAACTGATGGGTGTCCAGGGGACTGCAAAGGCTCACTTTCCTCCCCGGTACGAGACCCTGCCCATGGGTGACTATATCTCCCCGGGGGTGGTCCTTCCCTATGCCGCGTCCACGGGGTGCTATTGGAACAGGTGCGCCTTCTGTCCGGAAAAGGCCGAGGGGAACCGGTACGCGAAGGTGCCCGACAATACGGCCATGGAGGACCTCGGGACCCTCGTCAATGCGGTAAAGCCCGCCATGATACACCTGGTGGACAATGCCATAAGCCCTTCCCTTATGAAGGCCCTCGCGAAGAACCCTCCCGGCGCGCCGTGGTACGGCTTCACGAGGATTACGGAGGCCCTCTCGGACCTCGATTTTTGCATGGCTCTCAGGCGCTCGGGGTGCGTCATGCTGAAGGTGGGCCTCGAGTCGGGGGACCAGGGAGTGCTTGACGCGATGCACAAGGGGAACGACACGGGCATGACGGGAAAGGTGCTTCACGCTCTCAAGAGCGCGGGAATAGGGACCTATGCCTACCTCCTCTTCGGGACGCCCTCGGAATCGGAGGCGGAGGCGCGGAAGACCCTGGCCTTTACCGCTGCCCATGCCGGCCTCATCGATTTCCTCAATGTGGCCGTATTTAACCTGCCTGCCCATTCACCGGAGGCGGGACTCCTCGACACCGCCGAATTTTACGCGGGCGACCTTTCTTTATACAGGGATTTCGTTCACCCCAGGGGCTGGGGCAGGAAACAGGTCAGGGCGTTCCTTGAAAAAGAGTTCAGGAGGGAGCCCTCTATCGCCGCCATAATCAGGCGTGACCCACCCGTATTCACCTCGAACCACGCCCCGTTTTTTCTCCCTCCGCCGCCACACTTGTTTTGACAAAGGCGATACTGCATTATAGAATATGGGCCGGACGGAAGGAGCGGTGATGAAACGCATTGCAGGACTGATAATATTCCTCTTCGTGGCGGCAGGTCTCGTATCATGTGTCCTCCCCATAAGGAAAACAATAGAAAAACCCGTCTACAGTCTCCCCCTGAACGAAGGAGTGACCAACCTCGTTCTCACGGATATGGAAAGGGACGTGGTGAGACAGTTGAACGACCTGAGGGCCAATCCCAGGGAATGGGCCGATTACGTAAGGAAACTCAAGGGGCGCTCCCGCGGTTTCACCCTTGAACAGCAGGGCAGGCAGAGCATTGACGGTGAAGAAGCGGTGAGGGCGGCGGACGACGCTACCTACTTTCTGGAGAACACGTCGCCCCTGCCGCCGTTCAAAGTATCGAAAGGGCTTTGTTTCGCTGCCCGGGACCTTCTGAAGGACCATGGCCCCAAGGGCCTCACGGGCCACAAGGGAAGCGATGGAAGTACTACCTTCAGCCGGATCATGCGGTACGGGGGGTGGGAAGGGAAAGCGGGTGAGAACCTTCTTTACGGGTACAAGGACGCCGACAGGCTTGTGGTGGGCCTGCTTACCGAAGGGGGCTCCGAGGGACTCGATCAGAGGAAGAACATTTTCGACAAGAATTTCAACCTCATAGGTATTGCATGCGGTCCCCATAATGTTTACCGGACCATGTGCGTCATCGATTTCGCCGAAAAGTACATGGAGATGCCTTAACCCGGGAAAATCGGCAGCACCGACAAAAGACAGATATAAATCAAGGAGGCATTCAGTGAGCGAAGACGACGTAAGAAAAAGGACTCAGGAAACGGCAAAGAAGCTTTTCAGCAAGGGCGTAAAGATGGACCCCCCTTACGTGATGTGGAAGCAGTTTGACAGGGACCTCGCCAACGATCTCTCTATGTTCATTACGGGCAACCTCTATTCAAGGACGGTACTTACATTGCCCGAGAGACAGATGGCCGCGTGCGCCATGCTCGCCGCCCTCGGCGCCGCGGACGAGTTGAGGCTCCACGTGAACGCCGCGTTGAACGTGGGTTGCGACCCCAGGAAACTGGCGGAAGTCTTCTTTCAGTTGGCCCCCTACGGCGGGATGCCCCTTGTGAACAAGGCCCTCGAGGTATACAGGGATGTCCTCAAGGAACGAGGAGAGTGGGAGAGTTTCAAGGGAGGGTCGGGGGCTTAGTCCCCGTCCTTATACCATCCTCCCATAAGGTGCAGGTGAAGGTAAAAGATCACCTGCCCTGCGCCGCGTTCCACGTTGAAGGTTAACCTGTAGCCCGAGCGGGAGATCCCGAATTCCTTTGCGAGGTCCCTGGCCTTGAGGACCATGGCGGAGATGATATCCCCGTCGTTTTCCGTGATATCGTTGATGCTCCTTATGTGCCGTCGCGGTACGATAAGGAGGTGGACAGGGGCGTGAGGGTGCTTGTCTTTGAACGCCGTGACGGTGTCGTCACGATAGACGATTTCCGCAGGTCTCTCCCCCCTTATGATCCCGCAAAAGATGCAGTCCTTTTCTATGTCGCTCATACACTTAACCCCGGGACCGGGCCCGATAGCTGAAATTTAATCAGGGGCGAGCCTCCCTTTCAAGGGGGGGGCGGAGACGGTAATGGTCCGGGATGTTTTTTGTTGACAGAACGCGGCGGCTGTCCTATTTTCTTCTTAAAATCAGGAAAACAACTGTTTGTCGGTCCGGGTCTTCCAGGGGGTAAAGCTCGCCCGGACCCTATCGTCCAAAAAGGGAGGGTAAAGGATGGCAAAGGAAATTACCCGTATTGCCGATATCGACATGGACGGGGTTGTCTCAGGCAGAACCTACACCCCGTCCCCTGTGGCGTGGGAGGACAAGGTTTTCTACTTTCTTATGGTGGACCGTTTTTCCGACGGCAAGGAGACCGGGTACCTTGACAACGAGGGCAGGAAGGTGACCGGTAAAGGCACGCCCCTCTTTTCCCTCCCCCAGGCGGGCAATATCCCTTACGAGACCTGGGCCGGGAACGGGCAGGGGTGGAAGGGCGGCAACCTGAAGGGGTTGACAAGCAAACTGGGTTATCTCAGCCGCATGGGAATCACCGCGCTCTGGGTCAGTCCCGTGTTCAAGCAGGTCGAATTCACCGAAACCTACCACGGGTACGGCATTCAGAATTTTCTGGCCGTGGATCCCCATTTCGGCACCGGGGAAGACCTTACGGCGCTGGTCAGGACGGCCCACTCCCTGGGCATTGCCGTGGTCCTCGATATCATCATCAACCACACGGGCAATGTGTTCTCTTACAAACCGGACCGGTACAAGACCACCAGGGACGGAACAACCTTTTTCGACCCTCGGTGGGATAACAGGCCCTACGACGTGGCGGGATTCAACGATGCTCACGGAAATCCGACGATTCCTTTTCGCGCCGACGGAACCACGGACGTGAAAGGCGCCGTTTTCCCCATGGAGTTGCAGGACCCCGGGACCTTCACCTGCAAAGGGCGGATCGACAATTGGGACCACGACCCTGAATTCCGGGAAGGCGATTTCTGCGACCTGAAAGACGTGCGCCACGGCGCCGGGGAGCCGGACCGATACGAGCCGTCCGATGCGCTCCGGGTATTGACCGCTGCATACAAATACTGGATTGCCGTCACCGATGTGGACGGGTTCAGGATCGATACGGTCAAACATATGGATCAGGGGGCAACACGCTACTTTGCATCGGCGATCCATGAATTCGCCCTCACCCTCGGCAAGGAACATTTCTTCCTGATAGGAGAGATTACCGGCGGCAGGGAAAATGCCTTCCATACCCTCGAAGCGACCGGTCTCGACGCCGCCCTGGGCATTGACGACATTCCCGACAAGCTGGAGTATCTGGCGAAAGGGTATCGGAACCCCATCGATTATTTCAACCTGTTCCGCAACTCGCTGCTGGTGCAAAAGGAATCGCACACCTGGTTCCGCGACAAGGTGGTAACGGTATTCGACGACCATGATCAGGTACGCAAAGGGAAATGGAAGGCGCGGTTCTCGGCGAAGGACGACGGGTGGAAGGTCGTTCCGAACGTGCTTGCCCTCAATGCCCTTACCCTGGGGATCCCATGCATCTACTATGGATCGGAACAGTATTTCAACGGTCACGCTGTGGAAGAGCGCGACGGGAACGACGTTTTTCTCAGGGAATGCATGTTCGGAGGGGATTACGGTGCCCTCGGAAGCTCGGGTTATCACTTCTTCGATGACTCTTCGGGGGCCTATATCGAGTTATCGAAGATTCTCGAAATCCGCAGGGCGGAGGTGACGCTCAGGCGCGGGCGACAGTACCTCAGGGAGATATCCGGCAATGGAACCGATTTCGGCCTTCCCGCAATGATCGGGAAAGAAATCCGCTCCGTGGTGCCGTGGTCGCGCGTGCTCGACGCTCAGGAGATCGTGGTCGCCATCAACACGGACTATAATGAGACACGCACCGCCTGGGTGACCATCGACAACCGGCTGCATGAGGCCGGCGCAACCCTCAGGTGCCTCTATTCATCCGACGCGTCCGCCATCGGCTCCACGGTCGAGGTGGAAGGGCGAAACGGTAAGGCCGTGAAGGTCTCCGTGCCCGCGGCAGGATGCGTGATTTACAAATAGCCGGGCGGTGAGGGGGTGCTGAAGACGAACGGGACTCGTTCCTGCGGTTCGCACTCCTCCCGGCGGGGGAAAAGAGGACAGAGGAAAGACAGGGGTGTTCCGACCGGGTTCAGCTCAATGTCGCTATGGGCGCTTCCTGCATCCACAATCCGTGGATGAAGCTGTAAAGCTCATCCGACACTGAAACCTTGAAAGGCGTAGGGTTGACCGGCCTCAGATGGTCGGGCCGGAACTCTTTCAGCTGCTGAAGGACATAATTTTTTGTCTCGTGGATATCGACGATACGTTGTACAGTATCCTGTCCATCCCAGTATAACCGGTGCAAAGGGCGGACTTCCGTGGGCATCACATAGGCCCTCTTGGATTCCTCGAAGGGATGGCGGCAGAAGAATTTCGTCCCCGCCTCCGGAGCCTCGTCGCCCACTTTGATGATCACATCGAGGAGGGGCGTCTTATCAGCCCCGATAAGGCGGTACCCTTCCTTTCTTCCCGGTATGGTGACCTTTCCCTTGGATAGCTTTATCCGCGGGTTGCCGTCTATCATTACCAGTTTATACACGCATCCCAATGCAGGCTGCGCTTCGCAGGTAACCTGGTTAGTGCCGATGCCGAATACGTCGATTTCGTGGCCCTGCCTCTGCATCTCGGTCATGGCGACTTCATTCAACTCGTTGCTCGCCGTTATAGTGAGACCGGAAAAGTCGAGACCGAGTGTCTTGCTCACATTCCGGAACATCCTTTTACTCTCTTTGGAAAGGTACGCCAGGTCTTCGGAATCGATCCGTATGCCGATGGGCTCGTACCCGAAATGTTTCAATGCGGCGGCCACGCAAATAAAATTCGGAACACCGGACCTGCGTGTGTCATAGGTGTCCACGAGGGCCAGAAACCTGTCAGGAAACGCCTGGGCGTAGGAAATGAAAGCCGCCAGTTCTCCATCGTTCGTTTCGGTAAACCTCAGGTCGCCTCTCATGCGCAACACGCAGTCCACAAAATCTCTTTCCTTACCTTCCTTGTCAACAAGGGTCCTCGACTTCAAATCATCGAGGCCCTGAAAGGCCTGCACAAAGGAATGGGCATGGGTGCCCATAACGGGAATTCCAAAGAGTTCGCCCGCTTTGACGTTGCTCGTGCCGTCAAAACCGCCGATATAACTGTACCTGGACGCCGACACGCCGCCATCGGGACCTTGTGCTCTCCTTAACCCGAACTCGACCAGTTTCTTGTCGAACCCGGCGAGGAGCCTGAACCTCGCTGCCTGAGTGGCTTCCAGACTGGGGTAGTTGATGAGGTTGAGAAGGGTGGTTTCAAGCAGTTGACCCACCGCCAGGGGCCCTTCGACCCTGATGAGCGGTACCGCAGGAAAGGCGAGAGTCCCTTCCGCGAGGGAGTAGATCTTTATCCTGGAGCAGTCTACCGTCTTCAGCCATTCGAAAAATCCTTCTTCACACACCTTTAAAGGACCCTTTTTCAAATAGTCGATCTGGCTGTCATTGAATCCGAAGGAGGAGACAAAGTTAATCACTTCTCCAAGTCCCGCGAATACGGTAAACTCGCCGTCGAAAGGGTTTTTTCTGAAAAACAGGTCAAAAACCGCCTCGTCGTCCACCTTGCCGGCCTTCCAATAGCCGTACGCCATGGTGAGCTGATATAAGTCGGTGAGGGTTGAATCTACCAGGGGATTTGTCGGATACATATCTGCCACGTCCTATAACATTATTTCTGTGATTGCATGGAGTAGGTGGGCTTTGCCTACGGGACCCATGATGCTACCCCGTCAAAAGCGCGGCGAAACTCCGGCCGCAGCCGCAGATGATCTGTGCGGAACCTGAATCTAATCCCTATTATTTCAAAATGGCACGGGGATGTCAAGGGAACATTGGGAAAGGATAGGTATCAGGGCGCCCGACCGATGAGCGGACCTTGACTTCGCGCCACGAAAAACCTGTGGCGGAGCAAGGGGGAGTCTGATAGAATATTCCATTACAATAAGGGGTGTCCCATGAAAATCACGAGTCTCGACAAAGTCGAAAAGAAGAAGATGGCCATGGAGGGGGCGAAGGATGTGTATAAACAGATCCCCATATCGAAGGCCGACGGGACGCCTTTGGTCTCACTCAGGGTATTCAGTTTCGAGCCCGGAGGCCACACGCCTTACCACACCCATCCTTTCGAGCACCTCAATTATATCATTGAAGGAAGCGGCGTCCTGGTCAAGGAAAGCGGAGAAGAGATACCTGTAAAGAAGGGTGATTTTGTGCTTGTCCTGCCCAATGAAAAGCACCAGTACAGAAGCTCGTCCGAAAGTCCCATGGTGATGATATGCGGCGCGCCTAAGGAGTACGAGTAGTCTCCCAATTCCTGCATTCTTTGCATTTTTAAAATCCACTTTACATAATTCGAACGGATTTTTAACCCTCCCCGTACCCCTGGTGGCCCCTTTCAAAGCTAAGTGACCGTAATTGCAGGTTTATCTAATGCAGATCGTTGTGGCACGCCATTTGCCTCATAAAGAGACAGTACATATTGAAAAAGGAGGCAGAGATGGAAAAGGCAGCGAAAAGTCACTTCAATGTAGCGTCAGAGCTTTTGGACCAGAATGCATCCCTTCGGGGAGATAAGGTAGCCATATACTGTGGGGAGCAAAAAATAACCTATAAGGAACTTCAGGAGGGTGTGAACAAATTTGCCAATGTTCTGAAGACCCTGGGGGTAAAACCGACGGAGCGGGTCATGATACTCCTGCCTGATTCCCCCATGTTCTTCTATGCCTTCCTGGGCGCCATCAAATACGGGGCCTGGGCAGTGCCGGTCAACACCATGCTGGTGGAGAGCGATTATGAATACATGCTCGAAAACAGTGAGGCAAGGGTGCTGGTCACCACGAAAGAGGGCAAGGCTGCAAAGATCCGCCCCAACCACCTTTGTTACAAACTCTTCTGCGACAACGGCCTTGAGTCGCTCATGCGCAACGCGCCATCCACCTTCGAACCCTATCCGACCAAGAAAGATGATATCGCCTTCTGGCTGTTCAGTTCGGGAAGCACCGGCAAGCCCAAGGGCACGCCGCACAGGCATATCGATATGGTCCACTCGGCGGACAATTACGGTGCGAAGGTCCTCAATCTTAAGGAAAATGACGTTTGTTTTTCGGTAAGCAAGCTTTTCTTCGCGTACGGCCTCGGAAACGGCATGTTCTTCCCCCTGAGAGCGGGTGCGTCGGTGGTCCAGTTGTCAACCCCTCCAAGCCCGGACAGCGTACTGGAAACCGTATCGAACTTTAAACCCACCGTATTCTTCGGCGTGCCGACCCAGTACAACTCGGTATTGAAGAAACCGAATATCGCGGATGTCTTTAAATCGGTGCGCATGTGCATCTCGGCGGGAGAGGCCCTCCCACCTGAGATATTCAATAAGTGGAAAGAGACGACGGGGCTTGAGATTCTGGACGGGATCGGTTCGACGGAGGCCCTCCACATCTTTATTTCCAATATGCCGGGCGACGTGAAACCGGGAGCCTCGGGTAGAATAGTGCCGGGCTATGAGGCGAAGATCGTGGACGACGTGGGTAATGACATCCCCCCGGGAGAAGCGGGTCACCTCATTATCAGAGGAGAGAGCGTGACCAAAGGCTACTGGAACAGACCGGACGAGAACGCGGAGAAAGTCCTCCCCGACGGCTGGTTCAAGACAGGGGACATGTACGTGGAGGAAGACGGATACTACACCTATCAGGGCAGAGGGGACGACATGCTCAAGGTGGGCGGTATCTGGGTATCTCCCGTGGAAATAGAAAACGTGCTTCTCGAACACAAAGCCGTCCATGAAGCCGCCGTAGTAGGACATGACGTGGAAGGCTTAAGCAAACCTTTCGGATACGTAGCGCTCAACGAGGATTACCGGGACCTGAGCGATGAGGACCTGAGCCGTGAACTGCTGCAATTCGTGAGCGAACGGTTGCCGAAGTTCAAGTGGTTGAGAGGGGTCTATTTCATCGACGAACTGCCCAAGACGGCGACCGGCAAGATACAGCGGTTTAAACTGAGAAAAGCATCATAACCATAGAACTGAAAGCGCAAAGCCGCTTACTGGAACAACCCTTCCGTTCCTCCTTCCACAAAAGGAAGGGGGGACGGAAGGCCCATGCACGGTGTTGAGCAGTCGAGGGGAGACCCCCTACAGCAGATAGAGAGAAGACAGGCGGCGGGGATACCTCCCTCCCCGGGCTGACCATAGGTAGGATCCGCCACCTGCTTCACCCCGATAAGTCCCATCGAAGGAAGAGCACATGTCCTTGCGGAAGGCCATGGCAAAAGGGCTCGACCACATTGTCGTTACCGGGTGCAACCGGCCGGGGCCGGAAAAGGAATTGCCCCGGCTCACAGAAAAGACGCGTACGAACAACCCGAGGCCGTTTTCCGGGATTGCAATATATATATATATATATATATTGGTATTACTTCCTGGTTCTTACCTATCCTCACCGCATTGACAGGACCGCCCCTGAAGGCGTTTTCAGAAGCGGTCCTGTCCAAAACCCGCCCGCCATGGGTCTCCGCAATCCCCGCGGGTAAGGGCCTCACCGTCGGAGCAGGGGCAAGGGTGATAAAAAACGGGGTATTTGCCGGTTTCCATGTGGCAAAGCGGGTATCGTTGTGGTAACATATAGAGGCTACAACTAATGGATATCGCAGATATTCTCATAAATTACCGGGAAAGTATCATCCGGGAATGGGTGCGCATCCTGCATACCGAGGTAAGCAAGACTTATTCGGCCCAGGCTCCCGAAACCCTCTTTCTCACCTGTACCGCGGCGTATGACGCCAATTTCAAAGCCTTCGTGAACAGGGATTTTTCCAAGCTGGACAGGGTTGTCGAGAATATCGGCAGAATACGGTCCAAGGCAGGTTTTTCCCTGTCGGAGGTCCAAAAAGCTTTCGAGCTGTACCGCATCATGCTCATGCCCATCCTCATGCGGGAACTGGAGGGGGCTGAGCTTGTGGTGACCCTCGATCACCTGAATGAACTCCTCAGCTATACGATCCACAAGTTCAGCGACTACTTCCAGGCCCTCTCGGAGAAGCAGATAAGAGACTATGCCCAGACCCTGGAAATAAAGGTTGCCGAGAGGACGAAGGAACTTGCCGAATCGGAAGACAAGTACCGGACCCTGGTAGAGGAGATGAGGGATGGCTATGCAGTAAACGAAGACGGGACCATCATCTTCGCCAACAGGGCCTTCTGTGAGATGCACGGATACCGTCGCCGGGAGGCAATCGGCAGGTGCTATACGGATTTTATCGCCCCCGAGTCTCTTGAAGAGGTAAAGAAGATCTATGAGAGGAGGGACTCAGGGGAATCAAAGGAACGGTATATCTATTTCCGGCTTCACAAGAACGGGAGCAGGTTCCCTACCGAGAACAGGGTAACCGTGGTGCGTTACCAGGGGAAGGCAGCGGCCCTCGTGATCTGCTGCGATATCACGGAGAGGATAAGGATAGAGGAACGGATCCGCGAGGCAGAGCATCTCGCTCATATCGGGCAGTTTACCACGTCTCTCGCCCATGAGATCAGGAACCCCCTTTCCGCGGCCAAGATGGGCATCCAGATGCTCCTCAAGAGCCCTTCCTTCACCGGAAACGACAGGAGACGGCTGGAGATCCTTTCCCAGGAGACCTCCAGGCTCGACAACATCGTCACGGAAATGCTCGATTTTGCGAAACCCATAAAGTTCGAATTCGAAGCCTGTTCCATGGTGTCTCTCATTGAATCCTGCCTTGATGTCATGGAAGGGAAGATCAAGGAAAAGAAGATCAGGGTCCATGAGAAATTCCCGAGGAACCTCCCTTACGTGATGATGGATTACGAAAAGATGGAGCAGGTTATTATCAACCTCCTCCTCAACTCCATAGAGGCGGTGAGTGAAGAAGGGGAGATCACCATCGCGGCGGGACGCCTGAGAGGAAAGAAAGAGGCTATCAGGGTACAGATCGCCGACAACGGGGGCGGTATCCGGGAAGAGGACATGCCCTTCATCTTCGACCCCTTCTTTAGCCGGAAGGCAAAAGGGACCGGACTGGGGCTTGCGAATGTGAAGAAGATCATAGAAGCGCACGGGGGCAGAATATGGGCGACTCCCTGGGACCAGAGCGGTGTGTGCATGAATTTCACCATGTTGCGGGAAATAGACCAGGGTCAGAGACCCGGCGAATAGCGAGGTGCTCAACACGTGACATCAGCGCGGATATTGATTGTTGACGACGAACCATCCTCCCTGGAACTGCTGGAGGTATACCTCAGGGAGAAAGGCTATGAGGTGAGGTGTGCAAAAGACGGCAAGGAGTGCTTCGAAACCGTGGCGTCCTTCAAGCCCGACATTCTCGTCCTCGACATCCGCCTGCCCGACGCCGACGGCCTCGAGATACTGAGCCGTTTGAAAGAAAGGGGCAGCGCCGCCCATGTGATTATCATGACCGCCTTTCATGACATGGCGACCACGATCAAGGCCATGAAACTCGGTGCCTTCGAGTATATCCCGAAACCTATCGATGTGGATGAACTGGAAGTGGCCATCGGACGGGCCCTTGCCCTGCTGGCGACGAAAAAGATCTCCAGCGGCCTTACCGTAGGGCCTCCGGGAGAATTCGAGGACGGGCAGACCATCGGAAAGACGAAGGGCATGAAAGAAATTTTCAAGACTATCGGGATGCTTTCCGGAAACAGGGTAAATGTCCTGATCGAAGGGGAAACCGGCACAGGCAAGGAGCTTGTGGCGCGGGCCATTCACTTCCATAGCACCTATAAGGACCAGCCGTTCATTGCCATAAACTGCTCCGCCATTGTGGAAAACCTCCTGGAAAGCGAGCTTTTCGGCCATGAGAAAGGGGCATTCACCGGCGCTATCTCCACGAAGAAGGGCAAATTCGAGCTGGCGGGAGAAGGCACCATTCTCCTCGACGAGGTGGGAGAGATACCCTTCGAATTACAGGCCAAACTGCTCAGGTTCCTTCAATCGAAGGAGTTTCAGCGTGTGGGTGGAGAGAGGACGCTGAAGTCGAATGCGCGCGTGCTCGCCGCAACGAACAGGGACCTTATGGCAATGGTGAAGGAAGGCACCTTCAGAGAAGACCTTTACTACCGTCTGAGCGTCGCCAACGTGAAGGTGCCGCCCCTGAGAGAGAGGAAGACGGATATACCGCTCATCATAGATTACCTTCTGAGAAAGATCAACCGCGACCTCCACAAAGGCATCGAACAGGTGGAGGAGAACGCCCTCGGCCGCATGCTCGATTACAGTTGGCCCGGAAACGTGAGGGAACTCGAGAATGTCCTTACGAGGGCAGCCATGTATACCCAGGGCCATGTCATACTCGATACGGCGATTGCCCTGCTCATCAACAGGGAGAAAGGCGAGGATCGCGCACCCCAGGCCCAGGCAGAGGAAAGTAAAAAGGGCGTTGATCCCTACGAGACGGAGAAGGACCGGATCATGAGGATCCTTGACGAGGCACACTGGCATTACGGCAATGCGTGCAAAACCCTCGGCATTTCACGGCCTACCCTCAACAAGAGGCTGAGGGAGTATGGGATATCGCCCAAACCGCGTAATTATAGCTGATAAAAGACCGTATTACCCCGCGCACCTGTTTGAGGCGCCCGTGAAGGCGCGCCCCCCGGATGCGGGGCCTCTGCAATTGCTTGTGAATCAGGACACTTTTCATTTTTAAAAACTCCTTTAAATAATCGAAAGTATTTTTAACTCCCTCCTGCGACGCGACGCTCATCGGCGTGTGCAACATGTTGTAATAATTGTTAAAGACCATGACGGCATCCATGGCACACCATTTGCGTAAGGATAGGGATGGTGCATACAGGGAGCAGGGAATGAGAAGACCGGCGACAGGGAAAAAGAGGTTCAATATTGCCTCGGAACTGTTGGATGAGAATGCAGCCCTCCGGGGAAAGAAGATTGCCATATTCAGCGGAAAAGAGCGGGTGACCTACAGGCTGGTCCTGGAGAACGTGAACAGGTTCGCCAATGTTCTCAAGACGCTGGGAGTGAAGCCCATGGAACGGGTCATGGTAGCTCTTTCCGACTCGCCCATGTTCGTGTACGCATTCCTGGGAAGCATAAGGCATGGGGCGTGGCCGGTGCCGGTGAACAACATGCTGGAAGAAAGCGACTATGCGTACCTGCTCGAAAACAGCGAAGCCCGGGTGCTCGTCACGGAGAAGGCAAGCAAGGCTGCCAGGACGAGATCGACGGGCTTCTGCTACAAATTGTTCGCCGACGACGGTCTCGGGCTCCTCATGTACGATGCGGCGGCCCATGGGGAAACATATCCCTCCAGAGAGTCCGATATCGCTTTCTGGCTTTACAGCACGGGGTGCACAGGCAAGCCGAAGGGGGTTCCCCACCGGCATATCGATATGATCCATTCAGCGGACAATTACGCAAAGAAGGTGCTCAGGATCGGCGAGAGCGATATCCTTTTCTCGGCGAGCAAGCTCCACTTTGCCTATGGGCTCGGCAACGGACTCTATTTCCCTTTCAGGTGCGGCGCATCCACGGTGTTGGACCCATCCGCGCCAAGCCCCGGGAATATGCTCAGAACGGTTTCCGCCTGCAAGCCGACCGTGTTCTTCGGCGTCCCCGCCCACTACAATTCGATATTGAAGAGCGACAATGTGAAGAGCGCTTTCAAATCGGTCCGGGCGTGCATATCCGCAGGAGAGGCGCTGCCTCCCGGTATCTTTTACCGGTGGAAGGAAGCGACGGGGCTTGAGATCGTGGACGGCATAGGCTCCACCGAGGCCCTGCACATATTCATCTCAAATATGCCGGGTAACGTGAAACCGGGCACCTCGGGGCGCGTGGTTCCGGGATATGAAGCGAAGGTCGTGGACGATCCCGGCAGGGAACTGCCTCCCGGCAAGACAGGTCACCTTGTCGTCAGGGGAGAAAGCGTCACCAAAGGGTATTGGAACAAGCCGGAAGAGAGCAAGGAGCAGGTACTCCCGGGTGGCTGGTTCAAGACCGGAGACATGTATACCCAGGAAGACGGGTATTTTACCTGTCGGGGAAGAGGGGATGACATGCTCATGGTGGGTAACGCCTGGGTCTCTCCCATGGAGATCGAGAATGTTCTCCTGGAGCATGAGGCAGTTCACGAAGCCGCGGTGGTGGGCTGTTTTGTGGACGGATTGAGCGAGCCCTTCGGATACGTCTCACTCAACGAAGACTACAGGGACCGGCAGGATGAGGATTTGAGCCGCGAACTGCTCCAATTCGTCAGCAAACGATTGCCGGAAAGCAAGTGGCTGAGGGGGGTTCGTTTTATGGATGAACTACCCAAGACTCCCACAGGGAAGATACAGAGGTTCAAGCTGAAAGACGAACAGCGAAAGGAGGTGACGCTATGCAGGTAAAACGGTTTGGCGGCGGCGAAAGCTTGACGAAAACCATAAGCCTTGAACTGCTCAAGTTCGCGGGTGAAAGGTTGCCGCAGTATGAATGGCTCCGGAAGATCTATCCTCCTGAAAAGGCACCGACCACGGGTGGGGGAAGACATGGTGAGCCGGATTAGGAGCCTACATAGAGGAGGGGGTGGACGCGTATGGGAAGCGTAACGGTGTACCTTTCATGGACGATGAGTTACCGGCGTAACCCAGGTAATAGGCAGGGAGAGAAAACGGAGAAGGTACCTCATCCCGCAACTGCCCGTTTGGTTCTGTGTGCTGCTGTGTATGGTTTCCCTTTTCCGGGAGTGGCGTGAGGCCGCCCCTACATGAGTATCGGCCAGGGAAGATCGTACCGCGTGTAAGACAACATAAAATGGAGGTACCTGAATGACAACACCGAAGAATGTAACACAGTGGTTAGACAGTCTTGAGCTTAACCGGTTTCATGTGCTCGTCATGTTTCTCGCGGGATTCACCCTTATTTTCGATGGGTATGATTCTCAGATTATCGCGTACATCATGCCCCAGGTAATGAAGGAGTGGGGTCTCAAGCCTGTTATGGCGGGATCGATTGCGTCATACGGCTTCGGGGGACTCATGTGCGGCGCTGCAATCTTCGGCATGATTGCCGACCGCATCGGCCGGAAAGGCGGCCTGATGCTTGCCATTCTCTTTTTCTCAGTCTTCAGCGGACTGGGCGCTTTTGCCCCCAATTTCAAATCTTTTTGCGTTTTGCGGTTTCTCGCGGGTCTTGGCATGGGCGGGGCAATGCCTATATGTATTGCCATCGTAAGCGAGTTCGCACCGGCCAGGATCAGGGCAAAATCCGTGACCGCCATGTTTGCGGGTTTTACCACTGGATGGGCGGTGGCAGGAGCCGTCGCCATGGCCATCATTCCCGCCTACGGCTGGCGAGCCGCACTGTTTATGGGTTTCATACCCATGCTGTTCCTCCCCGTCATGAAGTTCTGGTGCCCTGAGTCGGTCCGTTTTCTCGCGGGCAGAGGCAAGCTCCAGGAAGCCATCGCCACCATGCGAAGAGTGGAAAGGGCTGCCAAGATTTATCCCATACCATGGACAGAGGCACATTTCACCTTTGGCACCGGTCCCCAGAAGAAAGGCAAAATGAGAGACATTTTCGGGCGGGGCTTGATCGCCATGACCATCCTTCTCTGGTTTGCCTATTTCTTCAACCTTCTCGTAACGTATGGACTGTCCACATGGCTCCCCACTCTTCTTGTGAAACAGGGTTTCTCCGTGGTGAAGAGCTACAGCTACGGCTTGATTCAGGCCATAGGGGCTTCCATCGGCGGGTTTGCATGCGGCTGGATGATGGATAAGTTCGGCAGGAAGGCAGCCCTCTTCATCTGCTACTTCCTGGGAGGATTTGCGGTACTTCTTTTCGGGACCGTGACGAACACCACGGGCCTCTATATTTACGGCGGTCTTGCGGGCATGCTCATCATCGGGGCCCAGATCGGTATTCAGGTAGTGGCCGGTGAAGCCTATCCGACCGCCATCAGGACTACCGGGGCCGGGTATGTCATGACCTTCGGGAGAATCGGGGCGATCCTCGCGGGCGTCCTCGGCGGCGTGCTCGTACAGGCCGGTTTCTCCTTCAAACAGTTCTTTGTTTTCTATGCAATACCCTGTTTCGTCGTGGCCGGCATTTCCCTGCTTTTCAAAGTGAACAAGTCGGAAGGCCTTGAGCATATCCACGAGAAACTGGTTAGCTCCCACGCCAAGCCGGCTGTGGCTACCGCAAGAATAGACGAGGCCGGCTAACATATATGATGGATAGGCGAGCGGAAATACCTTTGCTAACCCCCCTGGGTAGAGTACGCGCTTCCTACTCCTTGTGTTTAACGCAGGCTCCGGAACCCCCGGGGCCTGCCTGATGACTGAGTACTCCTTTAGCAGATGTGAGCTCAGAGGCCGCTCAACCGGAGAGATCAGGGTGAGCGGCCTCTGACTATTACGCATATGGGCACGGTTTTGGCCCTCGGGGGCCTGTATCTTATCGTCACGAAATAGGTCGGATGATTGTTAGTGGAGTATGCCCCTGGATTCCAGCCACTCCCGGGCATATTGACTACCCAGCTTTGCGGCGAACCTGAAATCCTTGACCGCGAGACTGTGATCTCCCCTGTTTTCATATATTTCCGCCCGGCTCACATAGGCGTCGGCGTAATCGGGGCTCAGGGTGATGGCCTCGGTAAAGTCCCGGAGGGCCTGTTCGTCGTCACCCGAGGCGTGGTACGCCTTGCCCCGGTTGTGGTAGGTTTCCGCAAACTCGGGTCTTGTCCGGATAAACCTGGTGTAGTCGCGTATTGCCTCCTCGTGTTCGCCGAGTGCCTCGTGGGCGTCGCCGCGAATCACATAGGCCCATTCGAATTCCGGTTTCAGCGTGAGCAGGACCGTATAGTCGTGGACAGCCTGAAGGTAGTCTCCGGTTTTCATGCAGACTATGCCCCGTTTGCCGTAAGTGGCCGCGTCGTCGGGCTTCAATCCTATGGCATAGGTGTAGTCCCCGATTTCCTTTTCGTGGTCCCCCAGGTTTCCGTATGCGGCGGCACGGTATATATAGAGTTCGATCCGGTCGGGGCTGAGTGCGATGGCCCGGGTATAATTGTCTGCCGCCTGCCCGTAGTTGCCGAGGACGCGGTAGATGTCTCCCAGGTTCACATAGGCGGTCACATAGTCGGAATCGAGTTCCACGGCCCGCGTATAATTGATCACCGCCTGATCGTAGTTCCCTGTTTTTCGGGCCGTATCCCCCCGCTTGTTGTAAGCCTTTGCGAATTCGTGATTCTTGACTTTGACCATAGGGATCATTGTAAATATCCTGCCCGGAAAAATCCAGTATAAAAGTACCCCCGGAAATAAGGAGCGAAGGGCGCATAATTACCGATCAGCCCACACTGTGAGCGTGGTGCGACGCAAGCCCTCCTGATTGCGCCACGTGAGCCCCAATAATTGCAATGCCTTTGTAGAGCGAAGGGTGTATAATTATCCGACGGGTTTTATTTAGCTCACACAGTGAGCGAGAAGGGGAGGCTCTACCGGCTTTGCCGGTGGAGGGGGCGACGCAAGCCCCTTTAGCAGTGGGTGCACAATTATCCCACCGGTTTTATTTAGCTCACACAGTGAGCGAGAAGGGGAGGCTCTACCGGCTTTGCCGGTGGAGGGGGCGACGCAAGCCCCTTTATATGAAGAAAGCGACAATAGACATCAACTTCGACTTCCGGAAAGCCCTCGATCTCATGGAGAATTCGAAGAGTCATCTCTTCATTACCGGGAAGGCGGGCACGGGGAAATCGACGCTTCTCGACCATTTCAGGAATACAACCCGCAAGGAAGTGGCCGTACTCGCACCTACGGGCGTGGCAGCCCTCAATGTCCAGGGTCAGACCATACACTCCTTTTTCGGATTCAAGCCGAGCATTACTCCCGAGAAGGTGAAAAAGGTTTCCGGGGTGGAGGGAGAGATCTTCAAAAAGTTCGATACTATCATCATTGACGAAGTATCCATGGTCAGGGCGGACCTCCTCGACTGCATCGAAAAGTTTCTGCGTCTGAACGGTCCCTACGGGAAGCAATGGTTCGGAGGGGTCCAGATGGTATTCATCGGAGACCTGTACCAGCTTCCGCCCGTGGTGACCTCCTCGGAGAAGGAGATATTCACTCACCGTTACGAGACGCCTTATTTTTTCTCCGCCAGGGTTTTCGAGGAGGAGAGCTTTGACATGGAGTTTATCGAGTTGGAGAAGGTATACCGCCAGACCGAGCCGGAATTCATTGCCCTTCTGAATGGCATCCGGAACAGGTCCTGCACGGACGGGGACCTGGCGAGGCTGAATCAACGCCACGTGCCCGGCTTTGTCCCCCCTGACGATGCCTTTTACGTGACCCTCACAAGCACCAACGACCTTGCGGCAGCGCGAAACCTGGAACGCCTCGATTCCCTTCCCGGGAGCCTCGTGCAGTATGATTGTTCGGTGACGGGAGGGTTCGACAAGTCCTCCCTTCCTACGGAAGAGACGTTAAGGCTCAAGGCAGGTGCCCAGGTGATGCTCGTCAATAACGACAGGAACGGGCGATGGGTGAACGGGACCATAGGCAGGATTGCGGATATAGAGAGAAAGAAGGGCGAGGACGACGTGGTGTGGGTAAGTCTTCCCGGCGGGGACGCAATAGAGGTAACCCCCTACACGTGGGAACTCTTCGAGTACGAATATGACCGGAAGACGAAACATATATCGACGAGGAAGACCGGTTCCTTTACCCAGTATCCCATCCGCCTGGCCTGGGCGGTCACCATCCACAAGAGCCAGGGCAAGACATTCGACAGGGTTGTCATCGACATAGGCCGCGGCGCCTTTGCCCACGGTCAGGTCTACGTGGCCATGAGCCGCTGCACGAGCTTCGAGGGTATTACCCTTGTCAAAGAGATCACGAAGTCCCACATACGCATGGACTGGAGGGTGTCCCGGTTTCTCACGCGTTTCCAGTACAGGAAGGCCGACGAGAAGGTAAGTTGCGAGGAGAGGCGGAGGATCATCGAAGACGCGATGAAACGGGGGATGGATCTTGAAATACTTTATCTCAAGCCGGACGACACAAAATCCCGCCGCACTATCCGCCCCATCTCCATAGAACAGATGGAATTCAAAGGCAAGACTTTCGAGGGTCTCCGGGCTTACTGCCTTTTGAGAAAGGGGGAAAGGGCCTTCAGGATCGACAGAATCCTGGAGCTGACCTACACGCTTTGACCCCGACGAAACAACTAATCAAAAGAACGAACGATACCGGGAGACTTGCTCCAGGTTGGCCCCTGATCCAACTGGTCCTTATTTCCGGCATCCACTGATTAAGATATTCTGATTGTGCCGGGCGGAGTAGGCGGGGGCATTGAGCGAGGGCTTCAGATGTGCCCGGCTGTGAAGGGGTGTGGACCGGAACCGTACTAATGTACGGAGGAGGGCTCGCCCCTTTGCAGAGGGGTGCATATGGAGTTCTCGTTTAATACCCCCGCCTATCCACCAAAACAGCCTTCTTTTTTCCCATTCCCAACAAACACGGCAAACACCAGGGACTCGCGCTGCCCGGGGAATATATCCGGTCTGGACAAAGGACCTCCTTCTGTATTTAAATATCCCTTTTGACGAAGCCGCAGGTTACACTGGAGGGAAGATTGACTACGGAGAAAAGTTATACGGCGGAGGACCTTAAGACCCAGCTCAATGCTTCACAGTTCAGGGCGGTCACTGCCACGGAAGGGCCGGTCCTTGTTATCGCAGGTGCGGGGAGCGGGAAGACAAGGGTTATCGAGTACAGGTCGCTCTATCTCGTGAGGAAGGGTGTTGAGCCGGAATCGATCCTGCTCCTCACGTTCACCCGGCGGAGCGCCCATGAGATGATCGAGAGGGCGTCGCGGAACGACGGGCGGTGTGCAAAGATAGACGGCGGCACATTCCATTCTTTTGCGAGCAAGGTTCTGAGAAGATACAGCACGAACCTCGGCCTCGCAGCCTCGTTCACCATATACGACGAAGGCGATGCGGAGGAGGCGATCCGGCGCTGCTGCAACAAGATGGGATATGACCAGGACAAGGAGTTTCCCAAGAAGAACGAGCTTAAGAATGTGTTCAGCCTTTGTATCAACAAGGGGCTGAACGTTGACGACGCGGTCTCGACGGCATACCAGGACTACGAGGACAGGCTCGACGAGATCAAGACCGTGCAAAAGGAATACGCCCTCTATAAGCGCAAGAACAACTGCGTCGACTACGACGATCTGCTCGTCTATCTCAAGGTCATCCTTGAAATAGACGAGGTGCGGGAGAGGCTTTCCTCACAATACCGGTACATTATGGTTGACGAATATCAGGACACCAACGGCGTCCAGGCCGACATCGTCCGCCTTCTCGCAAAGAAACACGGGAATATCATGGTGGTGGGAGACGACGCGCAGAGCATCTACGGCTTCAGGGGCGCCAACCACCTGAATATCCTCGATTTTCCCCGGAAGTTCACGGGTTGCGAGGTAATCAAGCTGGAGGAGAATTACCGTTCCAACCAGCCCATCCTCGACGTGGGAAACGCAGTCCTTACCAACATGCGTCACAAATTCGACAAACGTCTTGTATCGAGGACGGGGGCTACCGCCGAAAAGCCGACCTTGAGGCGCTTCGACGATATGTACGACGAAGCGGGGTGGGTCGTGGCGAAGGTTCAGGGCTTAAGGGCCGAGGGCATAGAGATGAGAGAGATGGCCGTACTCTTCAGGACCGCCTTTACATCCATGCCCCTCCAGGCGGAGCTGATAAAGCGGGGGATAAGATTCAAACTCTTCGGGGGACGGAAATTTTACGAGACGGCCCATGTCCGCGACGTGGTCTCCTATCTCAGGATCGTGGCGAACCCTACGGACGAACTTGCGTGGCAGAGGGTTCTGCTGCTCCTTCCCGGTATCGGCGTGAGGACCGTGGAAAGGCTCCTCGGGTTGATCGTCCACTACGACACCCTGTCCGCCATTATCGACAAAGTCTTTGCCCCTTTCTCGTCGGGTCAGAAATCTTCCGACGTTTTTGCCTCCCTGAAGACGCTCCTCCACTCCATCTCGGGCCCGTCGCTAACGCCCGCCCGGCAGCTCGCGGAGGTCATGACCCATTACGGTCCCATCATGAAGGTAAAGTACAAAAAGGACTCCACCAGGGTGAAGGAACTGACCATGCTTCAACACATGGCCGAGAGGTACAAGACCCTGAGGGACTTTCTTGCGGATGTGGCAGTTGATCCGGACAAGGACTCGAAAGACGGCGACCTCGAATACCTTACCCTCTCCACCGTCCATTCCGCAAAAGGGCTTGAGTGGGGAAGGGTCTTTTTGATCGGTCTCGCGGACGGTGTGTTCCCCTCGAACCGGGCCCTTATTGATGGCGATGAGAGCGACGTCGAAGAAGAGAAGAGGCTTTTCTATGTGGCGGTTACAAGGGCAAAGGACGAGCTTTGTTTCAGTTTCTCACGAAAGACAGGGACGAGCGAGAGGTCGACGAGCAAGGCCTCGAGGTTTCTTGACCCGGACAATGTAAGAGAGACCGTGGAATTCAGGCCGGTGAAGACGGCCATCGAGCCCCGGCCCCGCCGATCGGGATATTCGCGATACGGGGGACGGTGAGAGACCCGGTTTCTTGGGGGGCGCTATTCCGCATCCCTCGACAGGTCGGGTTCGGGGGCTTGATTTACGTCGGGGATGTGTTATACATAGGAATATGAAGAAAGAACCCCCGGAATATGAAAATGCCCCCCATGAGTCCCCATCCGGCGGCCCCGCCGCTCGGGACAGGGGAGTTGCCGGGCGCCTTACCGTAACCACCGCCATAAGGGCCGCTACGGCTATCATTGTCTTCGGTGTTCCTCTTGTGGTGGGTACCGCCACAGTGGTTGGTTGCGGAATTTATAAGGCTTACAAACGGCTTACGAGGTCATAAAGCGGGTCGTAGTCAGACGGCCACGTCCATTCTCTGGGTCGTTCCCGCGGACCCGTCTTCCCTGAGATAAAGGCTGGTCTCCATTATCTTCGCTTCCGTCTGGTTTTGCGCGTTCTTCAGTTCGAAGGGAGTACTGGCTGTGCCCGTGTAAAGCGCCCCGATGTCGAGGTCCTTAAGCGTCCGGAGTGTCTCGGTTTCAGTCCCTTTCGTCCAGACACCGAGACGGGAATACACGGAGTCGCCTTCATCGATCCACCCGTTATGGTCTTCGTCATAGGCGGCAAGCTCCCCATACCCGTTGCCCGTGGCCGGTCCGAAAAGCTCCGAGCCATTGTCTATGGTCCCGTTGCCGTTCTTGTCGAGGGCCAGGAAACCGTTCTGGCCTCCAAGGAGGGGCACGTCCTCTTCGGTTCCGTCCACGTCGATGTCGAACTTCATCTTCTGTCCTGAAAGGGTGGCTGGACCTGCCCCGAGGTTGACGACAAGGGGGTCCTTCAGCGCGTCTCCTGCCCTGATGTCCGTGTTCTCCGTCCGGGTGAACGACCGGTCCATCTCAAGGGAAAGGGAAAGGGCGTAATCCTTCCCGTTTGCGGTAACCACGCCGTTCGCCTCGAAAGAAGTCTGTTCGGTTTCCACATAGGTCTCGGTGGACGTATAGGTGAGACCCCATCCTTGCGTCCCGCCGCGGTTTCCCGTTGTCTCCGACGGAACCTGGGACGCCGTCCCGCCGGCCCCGGAAGACACCGCCTTACCGGAAAGGATTTTGATCTCGTGTCCCGTGAGACTGGCTACGAGCCGGGCAAGAATCAGCCATTTACCGCTGAGAGTAAGCTCGTCGTCTTCCCCGGAATCCTTTGAAGCGGACCGTTCATAACTCGTAACAGCCGAGTTGACCCGGGAACTCAGGGAAGCCCTGTTGTCCCATACGGTGAGCTTCTCGGTCTTCTTGCGACTTGCCGTAAGCGCATGAGTTGCTGATAATGATATATTGGATGATTCAACCCTCATAGGAGGTTTATCGGTAAAAGGGCGGAAAACTTAAATATTTTTTTTATCATCCTGTCTCGCTCGTAGGATTCAACCTGTTCGTACCATGAGGATTGATATTGTCAACTTCACCAGTTTCCCGTCATCTGCCGATATGTACGCTATTTAGGCGCCCGGTATAACCTTCGCAATATCCCTGCTCAACGCTGCCAGGATTTTGCTGTATGCCTGAACCAGCGCCCTGTAATCCGACCCTTGAACCGGTTCGGTGTAACGCGACCTGGTGGAGGCGACTACTTTCTTGTCCTTGTCCGTGACCGTCCACCAGGCATCGATGAATGCTTTCTCTCCGGGGTTTCCCGTCATGGCAATGATCTGTATGCGGACGCGGTAGTCGGGAGGCTCATGCCCGGTCCATGGAAACTGGTATGCCCCTCTCGTGCAGACCAACTTGGAAAGGTTCTCGGTAATGACTTGAGAAAAATTGCCCGGCAGAGGTTCGGCCCACTGGTCGAAACCGGCGTAGTTGATCTCGTTTTCCGATGAGGCGGTCACGATCTGGGACCTCATAAGATAGTGGGGCACTTCTATGGGACCCACGCCGATTGTGGCGCAGCGTTCATTCGTCCTTGCAGGCATTTCCGGGATGGAGCTCAGCACGTAGAACCTTGTGGCAGGGGAACTCGCGCAACCCGCGATCATGAGGAGCATCACAGCAAAGGCTGTCGCAGAGAGGAAGTTTTTCATTTTGACGCCTCCTTGTTACTTTTCTTTCCGTAGATGAGCATCTCAGGATGCTGGTCGAGGGAATCCGCGAGGGACCTCACCGATCGCGCCGCCGCCTCAAATTCCTCCAGGGCCTTGATCAGCCGGTACCCCATAGGCGAATCTCCTGCCATGATGCCCTCTGCGTTAGCCATTACCGCGTGGGAACTCGTGAGGGCGATTCCCGCCGCGTCCGAGGCCTTGGTGACACTGGCGATAAGGGGCCCGATGTCGCTTTCTATGCGGGATGCCAGCTTCTTGAATTCCTGGGCGGTCTCGGTAATGTTTGTCCCTGCGGGCCCTACGTGCCGGTCGACATTTCTCACAAGAGCCCTCGCCTCGTCGACCCCGTCTCTGACGGACCGCAACATGGCAACTGTTTCCGGTGAACTTGCAATCTTCGCGATGGCCGACACCGCGTCCTGGACCTTATTAAGGATGTCCTCTATGGGGATCTTTTCGAGCTTCCGCGTCAATTCCTGGATGGGAGTCGGTATGGTGGGGATCTCTTTATATTGTTTCTCTATTCCCGCGAATACCGCCGGCTTGTCCGGGTGGAAATCGAGAGTTATCATCAACTGGCCCGTAACGATGCTCTGCATTGCCAACTGGCCCCGGAGGCCCTTCTCCACCAACTTTTGAGTAAGACCCGCCTGTTTCCCGAGGTCCGTTACCGTGCGGCCTTCTACTTCGATTTCCGCCTGTCCCAGTTCCACGATTACAGGAATGTTGGCGGACAGGTCCTTGGGATTGAAGCTCAGCCTGATCTCCTTCACCTCTCCTATCCTCACGCCCCGGAAGACTACGGGAGAGCCCACGGAGAGGCCCGCCACCGAGCCTTTGAAGAACATGACATATGTGGGCCGGTTCTTGAAAAACTTTCCTGAACCGAGTATGAGGACCGCTGCCACGAGAAGGGCCACGGCGCTTGTCATGAAGATACCTATGACCGTCTTGTTTGTTTGTGCGCTCATGAGCATTCACCTTTTCGATTTATTGTGGGGTTATCGCCTCCCCCACGGGTGAGAAAGTTACGTACCTTCGGATCGGTGGACTCGGCGAGGAGTCTTTTTGGATCTCCGTGGGCAGTCATGGTCCTCGACTCCACATCGAGGAACACGGAGTTGTTGCCGATGGCGAATATGCTTGCCAGCTCATGGGTCACGATGACCACCGTGGCCCCGAGGCTGTCCCGGAGTTCGAGTATAAGGTCATCGAGGAGCTTTGCGCTTACGGGATCGAGACCCGCCGAGGGCTCGTCGAAGAAGAGGATATCGGCGTCCAAGGCCATTGCCCGGGCCAGGCCCGCTCTCTTCTTCATGCCACCGCTTATCTCGGAGGGATAGAAATCCTCGAAACCCGCGAGACCAACGAGGGCCATCTTGAGGGAGACCATCTTCCTTATCCGGTGAGAATCAAGGTTCGTGTACAATTCGAGTGGAAGGGCCACGTTCTCCGCGAGGGTCATGGAACTCCACAGGGCGCCGCTCTGGTAAAGTATGCCGAAGCGCTTCATGAGTTCGCGACGCGCGGGCGGCTCAGCGCTCCAGAAGTCCACACCGTCGTAAAGGACCTGCCCCCTGGAAGGTTCTTTCAGGCCCACCAGCAGTTTGAGCAAGGTGCTTTTGCCGCACCCGCTTCCCCCCATGATGATAAATATATCCCCACGATTGATAGTAAAGTTGAGATCTCTCATGAGAATAAAGCTGCCGTAGCCCATATCGAGACCTTTCACTGTAATTACCGCTTTCTTATCCATCTTTCCCTCAGAATCCGAGTATGTTGCACATGATCGTGATGATTGCCGTGGCGACTATGATGCTCACGATCCCGGTTACCACTGCCGAAGTGGCGGCATACCCCACAGCCGAGGCGCTCCGCTCGCACTGCATACCTCGTAAACAGCCGGAGAGAGCTACCAGGACCCCGAACACCGCGCCATGAAAGAGGCCTATCCACAGATTGGTAAGGCTCAAGGCCCCCTTCGTCTGGTTGAGATAAACGATGGGGTTGAGATCGAGCATGGTGACGCCCACTATCATGCCCCCCAGGATACCCATGATATCCGCGTAGACACAGAGGAGGGGCATCATGATGGTAAGTGCCAGCATCCGGGGCAGGACGAGAAACTCCATGGGCGTGACGCCCAGGGTCTTCAAGGCGTCGATCTCCTCGTTTACCTGCATGGTCCCCAGTTGAGCCGCGTAGGCGGCGCCCGTACGGCCCGCCATGATAATCCCCGTCATAATGGCGCCCATTACCCTCACCATGGCGATACCCACAAGGTCCGCCACATATATCTGGGCGCCGAAGGCCTTGAGCTGTATGGCACCCACGAAGGCGAGGATCAGCCCTACGAGGAGACTGATCAGGGAGACTATGGGCAATGCCTGGGACCCGCTCTCCTGAAGGAAGAGTATGAGGTCGGACCACCGGAAAGTCGCTCTGCCTGTAAAGAGGCGAACCACGGAAACGCCCGCGTCGCCGAGGAAGTTCATCACCTCCGCGAGGCTGGTTCCAAGCTGCAAGGTTCCCCCGCCGATCCTGGACATGAGCGGTTCCTTTGTTGCGCCTTTCTTTGCGCCTGCCCTCTCGGGAACGGCGAGGGCGAGATTCAGGAGACGCCGCGCACCCTCAGGGAGACCGTCCAGTTCAAAGGCAATTCCTTTGGACATGCAATATTCCTTCACCCCGAGAAGGAAGGTGAGGAGACTGCTGTCCCAATCCGAAAGGGACGCGGTTTCGAAGGTTACCTTCGCGGCCGCTGGTCCCGCGGCCATCTGCCTTTCCGCCTCCTCGGAGGAAGGCGGGGAGAATTCCGTCTTCCAGGAGCCGGTCAGCCTTAAGACGAGACCTCCCCCGGGGGGACTACTGAAGGTGAACCCAGGGGTCCCGCCTTTCACATCGTCTATTCTCTCTTCTCTGCTTGTCGGCACGTTGCCTCCCATCTCCATGGTAACGCTGTCGGGGTATGCCCGGGTTCACCTTTTCACAACAAATATCTGAAGGCTTCTCTTCCTTATTGACCTTTCAAGTTATGAGCGTCATCCAGAAAGGCCTTTAGCCTTCCCGCCCAGAACTTGAAAGCCTCTTCAGCGGAACCCCACTTAGTGAACCTCTCGGTAAATCCTGCAGTCTTTTCATCAACCGCGACGGCGACCACGTCATTAGTCATGGAGTCAAGACCCATGACCTCCGCGCTCGTGGCGCCCGAACCCGACCAGGAGCCGACTGCGCCCTTTTTCAGGATGCTGATTGCGAGCCCCACGGGGACGACGGAAGTGACGCCGCTCAGTACGGGCCTGCTCTGCTTGATACCGGTTATGGCGAAACGGACTCGCGCTACATCCGGGCCGGGTTCAGCGACTATAGGATAGGCGTCTTTCAGGGTGTTTACGAGTTCCAGGTCGAACTTGTCCGCCATTTCTTTTAAAAACTGCGGGTCTATACCCTTGTACTCCGAATCGTCGGCAAAATAGAATATCACGCTGTCGAGCATGACCTTCTTATATTTGGAGAAATCCACGCCGGGCTTGAGCCAGCGCATCTTTGCTCCGCCTTCGGGTCCGGCCTTCAGGTTCTTGTAGTAGTCGCCGAGAAATCCGGAATAATTGGGATCAGCCGCAAAACCCCCGGAGATCATAAGGGCAAGCCCTATTACCACTGCCGATGCAATCTGTACTGTTCTTTTCATACATCCTCCTTTTATTTTGCCTGTTACTTACTCCCTCTGCCCTTCAGTTTATGGCCGGACAGATAGCCATGTCTTTTCAGAACCGGTACCGAAGGGAGCACTGCGCCGCATGGAGATAAGAGTTACGGTATTCGCCTGCCACCGTGCCCGAGAGTGGCCCCCTGTTCTGGTAAAGGTTGAGAGTGCCTATCCATACCAGTTCATAGGCAAAACCCAGAGAGAGGTGCTCGTTCAAGCCATACTGGGTGCCTATCCCGAAGCGATACGCCTCCCCCATGGGTACGCTCGCAGTCATATCAGCGCCTTTCACTGCCGAACTGTCATAGGCTGCCCCGAAAAAGAGAAGCCAGGGTTTATCTATGAGATACTGTCCTCCCAGGGCGAAGTGCCACGTATCCTTGTAGCTGAGGTCCGTGGTGAGGCTCGTCTGGGAGGCGGAAGAGACGGACACGTCCACTTTCCCGAACCTCGACCACTGCTGCCAGCCCACATTGCCCATGAACGCCCACCGGTCGTTCAGCTCATGAAAGAAACTGAACATGCCCATCTGGGGGACCCACATGGTCATGTCCACGCTTGCACCCAGGAGGCCCCTGGCCCTCAGGATGGCGTTAAGGAAGGGGCCGGTCCCGTTGAACGTCGGCGTATCCTTAAAGTCAAGCTTCACCTCCGAGAGGTAGTTGATTCCGAAACGGGTTCTCTTGCCGACCTCGTACAGAAGACCGAGATTTGCGCCATATCCCCAGGTGTTGTCGCTTACCTTCAACTGTCCATCCGGCATACCGGGGGCAACATTATTGAGGGCAACCTTCTGCTCCATAGATGCATTCATCATGTTGAGGCCCGCCCCGAGGGATAACCGGTCCGTTACCTTGTAGGCAAGTGATGGCTGAACGGTCAGGCCCTGGAGTGTTGCGCTCTGGACAAAGTAGCGTCCCGCCCAGCTGTCACCGTAATCGAGGCTGAGACCGAAATAACTCAACACCCCTATACCCGCCTTCCAGTCTTCCGAAAGGCTGTGCACATAGTACATATTGCCCGAAGGCAGCCACGCCTTTGTGTCCCCCGTCGTTCCCGCGACGGTTGTCCGGGAATCGGACGAAAATTTCAAACCCGTGTAAATGCCCTGTACGCCCATAAGGAATTCCGACTTCTTGAGCCGTGTCATGCCTGCAGGGTTGGTAAAAACCGTGGAGGCGTCGTCGGCCCGTGATGCCCACCCCGCGGCAGCCGTTCCTATTTGAGTGACGCCCACCTCATACATCCCGATGCCACCGGCATTGCCGATGCAGGGGAATATGAGACCACCTGCAAGTACGAAAATAAAAACCTTCAATATACATGTTTTCCTGCTCACTCGCACCTCCGTTCATAGCCCATAAAGTAATACCCCTGAGACTGTTTTCCGGACCCTGCCCTACCGGTTTCTCAGAAATTCCACATCAAAGGTCCGCCACTCTACCGCCTGGAAACAGGCCCCCATTAATCGATCAATGCGAGAGTCATAGATAAATACTTCGACCCCGGGTAATTAAGGTCGCGCGGCTCCCGCACCACGTTGAGCCTTCTTTCCCTGGTCTGCGCCCGGCCATGGAACACGTTGATAGGCTTCGGATTGAAATAGGCCGCTTTCACTCTGCCATCTTCCCCTATCTCCTTCAAGTCAAGAATATATCCGCCGTCGGGTCGAATCCATTTTCCCGTCAGGACTTGAAAACCAGCATATTGAGATGGGCGTGAATATTCCTTGCTTCCTTATGGGGCACTTCTCATGAGCGTTGAAAAGCACCTGTTTCCCGAGATAGAAACAGCACTCGCAGTCGGGGTTGCCCATGGGCCCTATGGGCTTCGCCACAACGTGGATGCCCGGCATCGCGCTTTTTGGTGCCCTGTCGGCCTGCCTCTCCTTCACGTCTGTAAGCACCCGGCAATAACCTTCCTTATTCAACTTGTTCTATCTCCCCCGGCCGCCAGGTCTTGTCGAACCACGGCTCCAACGGGCTATAGAGGCGGAGGATCGTGTTCCATCCCTTGCCGGGGACGGTTTGAATCCAGTTGGCCTTCCGCCCCGGGGCCTTCGGGCCAAAGTAGATGTCCACGGACCTATCCGCATTGACCACAAGATTCTTGTCCTGACTGCCGATGCTCGGGAACTGTTGGTCGGTCTGCACCATCGAACGCGCCTGATCATCGTAAACGATCACGGACCAGAAGTTCCCCACCGGGATATCAGGCGGCAGATGCAGCTTATAAGTCTTGCTTCCGTTCAGGGGGGCGCCCTTCGAATCCATGACCGCCCAGGCATACTGTGAGCCCTGTCCGACCATTTTCTGCTCCATCGCCGGTGTCACACCGGTGGCGGCGAAGTAATACATGATATAGCCGTCGAAGTTCGTTACGCCGGGCTGTGCCTCAAACTTGTAGCCTCCCAGGAAAGGCAGGCGCCAAGCGCTGTTCTCGTAGTAGAAATCTTCCTTTTGACGCATCCGGTATGCCACTGCGCGGGCTGTTGCGTCGCCCACCGCCGCGGCTTCAGTGAGGATCTTCTTCATTCGGGCGCCGGGCGAGAAGGGTTTGCCCTTCTCGATACCTATGGAGGCGTAGAAACCCAGCCGAATGGGATCGAGGGACTCGCTCGGTTCCTCCTGTACAACCTGGTTGAGAAGCCCCCAGAAGGCATAATCCGCCGGCGCAACCGTGCAGAACGCTTTGCCCGATACATTCACGAAGTTCATGGCCGGAGGGTTGGCGGCTTCGGACAGGCGATAGACGCGGGTATATTTCTTTACCAGGTCAACGCCCGGCTTCGTATCCCCGTTCATTACAAAGCTGCGCCAGGGGGCCCAGAGGCTGAAGGTGGGCGACTTCACCACGAAATAGCCTTTCGGGACCTCGCCTTTGTAGCCGGGGGGCAGGACGAGGAACTTGCCGCCCGCGCCTTTGTCAGGACCTGTGAATCCGATATCGGCGACCCACCGGAACCACATATCGTTGAGGGCTCCGAGCACCTTCGGCGGCGCTTCGAGCACTACCGGACCGCTTCTCAGGTCAAGCCACATCCAGGTGTAGGGTGTTTCCGTATTCGGAGTAAGGAATATCGACCGTGAATCCATCCGGTTCTCGAAGATCGGCACGGTAGTGTTGGCCGGGCCCAGCTTGAGGATCTCATTGCGGTTCGCTGCCTGACTTACGGCCGGCAAAGCCAGGAGGTAGGCCTGCACCGCCCGCTGGAAATCAAGGTTGTCGTAAAGTTTATCCACAGTAGCGCTGTCCGGGAATCCGTCGAAAAAGTTCAGCGTGCCGAGGCGGGTCTCCACCTTGTCCGGCGAGGCTATGCCCGGCGGCAGAGGGGTGGTCATCTTCATTTTCGGCGGCTCTGTCCAACCCGGCACGGCAATGCCGGTCAAGATTAAAGTCATGACAGCCACACTCAGCATCCATGCTCTTTTCATTCGGCTCTTCTCCTTTCTCTTCCGGCTCGTCGCCTATGGCTCAATCTGCCATCGCCTTCTTATGGGCGGCTTCCGCGCGGAGTTTGGTCTCCTCTGCTTTCTCGGCCTTCTTCGTTTCCCCGATGTCGATGGTGACCTTGGTGATTTTGCCGGTAAATCTATAGGGCGCGGGAATTCCGTAGTTCTCGACGACAGGTGTTTCGTCGTCCATGCCTACATCAGCGCCTTCATCAGCGGAAAATATCATGGGCTGTGTTCGTTCAATCCGCCCCTGTGCGACCTTTTTGCCGTTAACAAGAATGGTCCCCACGCCGCCTTTGCCGAGGCCTCCGCCGTCGTATGCGAATTCATAACGGATCGTTGCTTTTCCCGCAGGTAGAGGGGCGTTGGCGGCGACGGTCTGGCGCTTCAACCCGAGGAAATTATAGGTGTAGGTGGGTTTGCCGTCCTTCAGGTAGAGACTCCAGCCTCCGAACCGTCCTGCCTGGGCAAGGATTACACCTCTGGCCCCGCCTTTGGGAATCGTGACCTCGGCGGTGATTGAGTGGGAACGGTTTTTCGTGTTGATGAAAGTGTTTTCGGACATCCCTGCCATGCCCGCGAAGACGGTGAGTTTTGTACGCCCTGCCATGAGATCGGGTCGCCCGACCAGGGCCGCATTGATGCGCTCGAATACCCGGTCATCGATGGGCAGGACGGTGTACTTCACTGCTTCGGCCATAAATATATCCTGCATTTCTTTGAGCTTGTCGGGGTTTTCTTTCGCCAGGTCGTTAGCGAGGCTGAAGTCGGTCCGTGTATCATAGAGTTCCCACCTATCTTTCAAAAGGGTGGTCCGGGGCTCGCGCTCCCACGCTGCCCGGTGAATGGTGCCGGCAAACCATCCGTCCTGATAGAGGGCGCGGTTTCCGAAGATCTCGAAGTACTGGGTCAGGTGGCGGTCTTTGGCCTTCGCATCATTGAAGGAATAGAGCATACTGACTCCTTCGATGGGGGTCTGGGGGACGCCGTTTATCACCTTCGGTTGGGGCAGACCCGCTGCTTCCAGGATCGTGGGGGCAATGTCGATTACGTGGCGCCACTGCGAACGAAGCTCTCCACGTGTTTTTACCGACTTGGGCCAATGAACGACCAGCCCGTTCCTTGTTCCGCCATAGTTCGACGCTACCTGTTTTGTCCAGGTAAAGGGCGCATCCCCTGCCACGGCCCACCCCGCCGCATAATGACCGTATGTGGCCGGACCGCCCAGCTGATCATAATGCTTCAGGATGTCCGCCACCTTTTCTTCCACTCCGTTGAAGTAGGTCATCTCGTTAAACATGCCGTTCATTCCGCCTTCGGCGCTTGCCCCATTGTCCCCGAGGATATAGAAGATCAGAGTGTTGTCAAGCTGACCCATGGCTGCCACGGCATCGACGAGGCGGCCGATCTCGGTATCGGCGTACTCGCCGAAACCTGCGTAAATCTCCATCTGGCGGGTAAAGAGCCTCTTCTCGTCGGCGCTGAGCTGATCCCAGTCCTTGATGGCCCGGGGCTTGGGCGCGAGTTTTGTGCCCTCGGGCACCACACCCAGTTTGATCTGGCGGGAAAGGGTATCTTCCCGCAGTTTGTCCCACCCCTGGTCGAACTTACCTTTGTACTTGGCAATCCAGGACTTGGGCACATGGTGCGGCGCATGGGTCGCTCCCGGCGCGAAGTAGATAAAGAAGGGCCTGTCCGGCGTAAGAGATTTCACGGATTGCATCCAGCCGATCGCCTGATTCGTCATGTCGGTCATGAAGTGATAGTTCGGGTCTTTCGGCACCTCGATCTTGGTCATGCCGTCGTAGATTGCGGGCGCCCACTGGTTGGTTTCTCCGCCCATGAAGCCGTAGAATTTGTCGAAACCGCTACGGGTAGGCCAACGGTCCGTAGGCCCTGAAGGGCTGACTTCCCAGGCAGCAGTCTCATGGTTCTTCCCGAACGCCGCAGTTGTGTAGCCATTATACCGCAGCATCATAGCTAAGGGCGCCACGCTTTCGGGGCGTTGCCCCGTGTATCCCGGGAAGGCCGTTGAGGTCTCCATGATCGAACCTGTATTATTCATGTGATGGTTGCGCCCCGTGAGAAGGGCCGCCCTGGTGGGTGAACTGAGGGCAGTGGTATGGAACCTGTTATACTTCAGGCCGTTTTGGGCAAGACGCTCCGCGGTCGGCATGTTGATCGGACCGCCAAAGGCGCTCGGCTGGCCGAAACCCATGTCGTCGATAAGGATAATGAGTATGTTCGGGGCGCCGGCAGGCGCTTTCACCTCGAACCGCGGCGGTGGCGTGGCGTTCCGGACGTCAAGGACGGTACTGTGAGGATATTGGGGTTCGGGAATCGGTAGCGATGTGCGGTCCGGTCCCGCCTGAGCCGCCCCTGTTGCCGCGCAGACGGCGGTGAGAATAATGGTCATCCCCGCATGTGTCATGCTGCTCTTCATGATTTTTCTCCGTGTGATTGTGTCGCTCTTTATTTTCTAATGTCTTTTCATGTCATCGGCAATGTTTGAGGTTGATTTTGTCAATCTATTCCCCTTTGTCGCCCGAAATGGCCCACAGGATGGCGTCGAGGAGCGCCTGATCATCGACAGGTTTTCGGAAGAAACCCTCCGCGCCCAGTTGACGTGCATGTTCACGGACGTGTGCGTCATCGCTGGCAGAAACCACAATGACAGGTATCTTTTCTCCTCTTGCTGCCAGTTCCTGCTGGAGATCGAAGCCTGTGCCGCCTGGCATATTGATGTCCATGAGAATGCACGCGTTTTTCCGCTCTTTCGGTTCCCTGAGGAAATCTTTTACTGATGAGAATGTTTCCGCTGCGAGGCCGGCCGACCTGAGAAGCCTCCCGAAGGCTTTTCGGACCGATTCGTCGTCGTCGATGACATAGATGATGTTCTTTGACAATGGACCCTCCGCCCTTGGCTCGACTTTACCGATCAATGGAAGCGCCGTAACCGATTTTGTAATCAGAATAATAACGAAGATAGGTAAGAGTTTCTATAGGACTTTAGTCCTATAGGGGCCGGCGTGTCGGCTCGATGCCGGCTTTACCGGCGAGGCGGACCAGATCTGCAATCGAGTCGACGCGAAGTTTCTCCATGATGTTGTGGCGATGGATCTTAACGGTTTTTTCCGCAATGTTCAGTTTATAGGCAATCTGTTTATTCAACATGCCGGCGATGACGCAAGGGAGGATTTCCCGTTCTCTCGGAGTGAGTTGTTCCATACGCTTTCGGATGTCGTAGGTTTCAGCACGCCCTTGCCTTATTTCTCTATCCTTTTCAAGGGCCGCCTTTACCGCTTCCAACATGTCTTTGTCGTCAAAGGGCTTGGTAAGGAAATCGACTGCGCCCCTTTTCATGGCCTGCACGCTCGTGGGAATATCGCCGTGACCGGTAATGAATATTATGGGCATGGAGTAATCTATCCCGGCAAGGGCTTTCTGTAGATCCAACCCGCTCAAACCCGGCATCTGCACGTCGAGAACGATGCAGCCCGTTCCGTCGAAGTTGTCCCTTTCCATAAACTCGCCCGCAGAAGCGAAGGTCTCTACGGCGAACCCCATAGAGTTAAGAAGCCTGGAGAGGCTCTTGCGGATAGAAATGTTATCGTCGATAACGAAAATGGTGGGTTTCTCTCCGGTTGTCACAGTCTCCCTCCTGGCGGCAGATCAAAATAGAACGTAGCGCCGCCTCCCGGATTATTTTCAACCCCGATGTGACCCCCATGGGCTTCGATGATGGAACGGCTGAGGGAAAGTCCCATGCCTAATCCGTTGGGCTTTGTGGTAAAAAAGGGATCAAATATGCTGTCAAGGTCTTTGGCATCTATGCCGGTCCCGAAGTCGCGGACAGTCACCTCCACTGCCCCGCCGGTGATTTTCCGCGCTCCCACCACGACTTTTCTGTTCTCCACCGAATCCTGTGGTATGGACTCCAGCGCATTGGTCATTAAATTGACCACCACCTGTTTTATCTGCACCTTGTCTATGCTGACCTCGGGTAATTCACGACCGAAATCAGTCTCGACTCTTATGTTCCGGATTATGGCCTCGCTGTTCAGGAGAGAGACGGCTTCATTGAGGACGTGATCGACGGGAACCAGTTCCAGTCGTCCTTCGTCAGGTTTGACCATCGACCTCAAACTCCGTATGATATCGCCCGCCCTTTTATCGTCGTCGGCAATGTCCTGCAATATTTCTCTCAGTTCCGCCGTATCAAGGGTGCCTGCGTCCAGAAACCGGACCGCGGCTCTGGCGTTGCTCAGGATTGACGTGAGAGGCTGACTCAGTTCGTGGGCCAGAGAGGCGGTTAACTCCCCCATGCGAAGAAGCCGGTCCATGCGGAGCATTTCCCTCCGTTGGCCGAACACCTCCGCCTCCTCTTTTCTGCGTTCCGTAATGTCTTTAACCATATGAATAATCCGTGTTACATCCCCTGTGTCGTCAAATATCGGAGTTGCCGAGACGAGGAGCCACAGGCTCCGTTCTTCATCCCAGAACTTAACCTCCTCGTATCCTTTTGTTTTCATCATCGCAATGACGGGACACACCCTGACAGGCTTGCTTGTTCCGTGCATCAGGGAATGGCAACTTTTGCCAAGAATGTCCTCCAGGGGGAGCTTCAGGAAGGCAAGGGTCGCGGCATTAACGTTGACAATCCCACAATCCCGGTCGAGAATCATCACCATGTCCGGAATGGAGTCGAAAGTAACCTGCCATTCCCTCGCCGCCAGTCGGATCTTCTCTATCATCCGCTTTCGCTCGGTTATGTCCTTTCCAAAAACAGAAATACCGAATACTTCTCCCGATCGCTTCAACAGGTTAAAAGAAAGGAGAAGAGTCCTGGTGCCGGAGCATACTGCATATTCCGTGGTGAAAGGTCCTTCTCGCAGGGCCCGCAGATAAAATTGACGCCATCTTTCCGCGACGGCTGGGGTGAACGCCCCCTCCACCATATCCTCCGGAGCCATGCCCGGTACAAGATGGAGTCCGACACTGCCGAGAAAATAGTCCCTGAGGGCAGAATTGAAGGTAAGGAGACCGAACCTCCCCACATCCACGGACCAGATCATATCGTCCGTGCCCTCCACAAGCACTGCAACTGTGGACTGGGCCTCGGCAGCGACCTTTTCAGCCTCTTTGCGCTCGGTGATATCCATGGTCGCGCCCATCAGATGTTCCGGTATCCCGGAAGCACTCAGGTATCCGCGGCCGCGGGAGCTCAGCCAACGAATACTGCCATCCCGACGGAAGATGCGGTATTCGTTAAGGTAACTCTCCCCCGAAATCAGAGATTGTTCCACGACGGAGCGGACTTTTTCCCGGTCGTCAGGGTGGCAAAGGGCGAAAACCTTATTTATGTCCACCTCTTCGTCGGCTTCGAAACCAAACAGCTCCAGAGCCTTCTCCGTGGCCAGTATACGGCCCGTGTCGGCGTGTAAGACCCACAATCCCGCTCCCGCGGATGCCGCAGCCAGACTCAGGCGTTCCTCGCTTTCGCGCAAAGCCAGTTCAGACCGTTTCCGGGTCAGAGCGTTGCCGATTACCTGTGCCACAAGTTGCAGCCGTTTCACCAACTCCTCCGTCCATGGACGTTCTTCCCGCATCATACTGAAATTCAACGCGCCGACGAAGGGCTCGTTCCCTGCCGATAGGGGAAAGGTCAAAATGGACTTGACGCCATAGTAACGCCACATTTCGCGATCACGGTCCGCCTCGGGAGGTGCTTCTTCCGTGGAAATGGCAATTATCCGGTTCTCCGTCATTTGTTTCAGACTCCAGGGGAACATATCCTCGGCGCCGGCCCCCTCGGGGAGAGGAGGACCTTCCACGGGACGATGCAGGTGGGTTATAGCCAGGAAGGCCTTGTTCCCTGCCGTCCATTGCCAGAGGGTCGCAACGTCAAGGTCAAGGTGTTCACAGACCCTTTTCAGGGCGTCATCGATCTCCTCGTCTACCCGGTCGCCGGGGAGATTAACAAAGCGGCCCGAAAGGTCTGCGAGGAGGGTTTCGAACCGCAAACGCTTCTCCAACTCCAACCGGTCTCGTGCCCGTCCCATGGCGCTTGCGAATATCTTTCCCAAAAGGCCCAATCGCGGGATGTACTTGATGGGCCAGGCCCTTTCGCCCCGAACTGCATGGATGCCCATAATGGAATCGAGGCGTTCGTCAAGTACTATGGGTATGTTGATGCCTGACCGGATGCCCCACTTCCCGAAACTTTCCACATCGGTTCCGGCCTCGGCGGGAAGGTCTTCGAGGGTCGTAAAAAATGAGGTCTCCCGCTCGTCCACGATCCTTTTGTAGGTCCATGGGAATAGGGAAATGGGGAGGTCGGTTCTGACGGGCAGAGGGGGGACCCCATCCGCAACAACGCCATGGGTGATGTACCAGGAGTCATTGTCCGGTGAAACCTTTAAGAAACCGCAGCGATCAACCGAAAAAAATTCGAGCACGCGCCGCAACGCATGCTCAATCTCCTGGTCTACCTGGCCGGGAGAGACATCAACGAACCGGACTGAGATCTCCGACAGCAATTGTTCAAACCTGAGTTGCTCTTTCATTATAGCCTTTGTCGGCCTCCTGCGCGTTCTTCACAACCAGGACTCTGTCGTAATGACAGCCCTGCGAGCCGGCCGATAACCGGCCCGAGAGGGGATGATAACGGAATTATATTATCCGATGCCCCTACTCGTCAATATTACACTATGATTCGTTTCATTACGCTATTGAGGTTGAATGCCCGTCCCATGACCGGAATATGGGGGAAGGGGAAGGGGGCCAACGAGGTTTTTGTCATTATTTCTGATGGGGGATTAACAATGCCGTTCTACTCGTCAATGGTTCACGGAAGATTTGTTCGCATGCCCGGACGGGCCGTAGAATTCGGTTTCAACAGTGCGGTAATTCCCGTTCCGGATCCGGGGTGGGGCACGTTTACCGAGGCAGATGATGCGCAGATCAGCCTTTCGTATAGGCCGTTTCTTCGTCGGGCGCTATCCGGGCAGCACCCGGTTCTTCTATGAACCGGCGGGTTCGATCGATGCCCGCCTGCGCCTTCGCCTATGCAGGGGCGTGCGCGGTCTTTCGCGGGAAGACGAATTTTATCACAATGAGGAAAAAGCCGATCAAGAGGCTGCACACCCCCACCATAGCGGTGAAGAATTGCATCTCGGGAAGGAAATAGGTCAATATCGCCCCGAATACGACTGCCACAATACCCATTACCGCTACGACCCTGTTCCACTCCGGCTCCTTGAGAAACCTTATGGCGAGAATCTGGAACATTCCGGTGATCAGAAATCTTCCGATGATAAGGTAGGGAAGCAGAATACTTCCAGTATGAACGATCAGAGCGCCAAAGACCACGGGACCTATGAACGTCAGGCCGGCTATAACCAAAGAGGTAACGCCATCGGCCCTGAAAATCCAGTTTCCTCGGTTCTTCGCCCTGAAGCTGAAGACCAATGCGAGGAGGCCATCGATGAAGGTAAAAAGGAAAAAGCTCAGTCCGAGGAAACCCTGATCCGACATGGCCCACTCGAGAACGGCGCAGCCGAACAAGAAAGACGTCGCCCCCCGAAACAGGAAAAACTGATTGAAAATGTTCCCTCTCTTACCTGCTGTCGGCGCCATGCTCATTCTCCTTTCCAATTCTGCGATGTTGAATATGCCGGCTCATCTGCCTGGAATATTGGAGCTTCTCGTCCCTTGAGAGCGGCCTGCTCCGGCTCAACCGCCGGAACATCGACACAACCATCGGCAACGCGTTGCCTCTTCTCCCTTCACGATACCTCGAATAATAATAATAATAGTTAATTGAGACTATTCATATAGGACTTTGGTCCTAGTGTCACATCACACTTGTAATGTCGTATAGTATGATATAGAATCTCCTCAAGGGTTAAATTTCACCATGGGGAGGTCCGAATGATAAAATATAGGGTGGTGCTCGAAAAAGAAGAGCGAAAGGAACTTGAAGGCGTGGTGCAAAAAGGAAATCATAAAGCCCAAAAGGTGCTCAATGCGCTGGTTCTTCTCAATTGCGATCAGGGCCGGTTCCAGGACCACCCGATGAAGAACGAGGATATATCGGCAGTGTTGCGAATCAGCATGCGTAAGATAGATAGAGTAAAAAAGCGATTCGTGGAAGAAGGACTTGAGACTGCCCTTACCGGACACAAAGCAGAGCGAGTCTACGAGAAGAAGGCGGATGGCGATTTCGAGGCCCACCTCATTGCCTTGAGCTGTAGCGAACCACCAGAAGGTTTTGCGAGGTGGACCTTGCGTATGCTCGCGAACCGGGCCGTAGCGCTCAATTATATCGAGAATATCTCCTATGAAACCGTGCGTCGGGTTTTAAAAAAACGAAACAAAACCCTGGAAGCAGCAAGGATGGGTCATTCCACCGGAGGGCAATGCTGATTTCGTCGCCGCCATGGAGAACGTACTCGATGTATATAAACGCCCGTATGATAAAAGATTCCCGGTGGTCTGTATGGATGAAACCCCAAGACAACTGATCAAAGAAACGCGTACCCCGATTCCCCGCGCTCCGGGACGGCTCGAGCGTCACGACTACGAATACGAGCGATGTGGCGTCTGTACCGTATTTATGGCCAACGAACCATTGGCGGGCACGCGCCTGACCAAGGTATCGGAAAGGAGAACGAAGCGCGACTGGGCGGAGTTCATCCGGGAACTTTCAGGACGGTATGGAAAGGCCAAAAGGATCACCCTTGTCATGGATAACCTGAACACCCATAAACCCGGCTCTCTTTATGAAGCCTTTTCTCCCGAAGAGGCCAAACGCATCTGGGACCGCTTTGAATTCGTCTATACTCCCAAACATGGAAGCTGGCTCAATATGGCGGAGATTGAGCTTAACGTGCTCATTCATCAATGCCTGAGTCGCCGGATCGACACTCTCGCCGAGGTCCACTCCGCCGTGTCTGCCTGGCAGGCCCATCGCGACAATCTCAACGCAAAGGTGAACTGGCAATTTACTACTAAGGATGCGCGGGTGAAACTTAGGCGACTTTATCCGACATTAGATGAGTGACGTGACACTAGTCACAGATGTTCCGAGATAAGGATGGGAATACGTTCATTTTCCGGAGAGCGGATAAGGGGGCTGCCATGGGAAGCATAGATGAATGGGTACACAAACTGGACGCTCTGGCAGAAAAGGGCAAAGAGTTCAGATACGGCATTCATACCGCCTCTGGCGAACTACTTTCGAGCATCTACTCGTGGTCAGGAATCAGAACCGTGCAGTTGGAGAGATATTTCGAGGAGTCGGCCCCGGATGAACAGCATTTTCAAAGGATGTTGGAGCTTGCATGGCCTGTGAAAAGCGGAACGTGTCAATGAAAATGAGACACTTCCATCAGATATTTAGTGTACCCCGCCATCGCTCGTTGATAATGGCTTATTGATCCAGACGGCGTCAGGCAGTGACGCCGGTTTCGGCATCCTCCCCTTGAACCGTTCCGGATGTTTTTCATACGCAGCCCGCAGTACGTCCGTACGACCTTCAATGATCCTCAACGCTCTTCCATAATGGACGTCCTCGGGGGTGAGAAGACCTATCCCCGAATGGTAATGCTCGGTATTGTACCAGGGGAAGAATGTCTGGCAAAAGGCCCGGGCATCCTCAATGGAGCCGAACCTTTGAGGGAACTCGGGCCGGTACTTCATGGTCTTGAACTGAGATTCGGAATAGGGGTTGTCATTACTGACCGAAGGCCTCGAATGGCTCTTGGTGACCCCGAGATCGGCCATGAGCAGGGCGACGGGTTTCGACGTCATACTCGACCCCCTGTCCGCATGGATCAGGAGCTTACCGGGCTCTATCATTTGCTTCTCGCAGGTCTCCGCGATCAGTTTGCGAGCAAGGGCGGCAAGTTCCCTGTGGGCCACCATCCACCCCACCACATAGCGGCTGTAGATGTCGAGGATCACATAGAGGTAGTAGTAGGTCCATTTTACGGAACCCTTGAGCTTCGTGATATCCCAGCTCCACGCCTCGTTGGGCGCCTTCGCGAGGATCTCCGGTTTTGCGTACCGGGGACGGGAGACCTGCCTCCTCCTTTCTTTCAGCTCACCTTCTTCTTCAAGGATCCGGTACATGGTGCGCACTGAACAGAGATAGCTCTTCTCGTCCAGGAGGGCCGCGTAGATTTCCCGGGGTGCTTTATCGATGAAGCGGTCCGAATGAAGGATATCAAGTACATCGTTCCGTTCCCCGAAGGAGAGGGCCAAGGGAGAGAGACGGTTCAAAGGTTCCTTCTCTTTCGGATGCTGCCACCGGTAAAAGCCCGCACGGGATACGTCGAGGGCGTTGCAGGCAGGGCGGATACCCACTTCATGGGCAAGCGATTGCGTGATGTTCATGACTTCTCCTCGCTCGACCCCTTGAGCAGCTCGGCCACTTTTTTTGGACCTCGATAATGAGCTCCGCCTGTTTCAGTTTATGGGTGAGCCTCGTGTTCTCCTTTTCCAGTTCGATGGTGCGACGGATAAGGGGATCAGGCTTTTGTGTGACGGGTCCTCTCTTTTTCGGGATGAGGCCCTGGTGAACCTGACGCCGCCATGAGGTGAGGCTCGATGAATAAAGTCCCTCTCTGCGCAGAAGCGCCCCTATCTCACCCTTCCCGGTACAGTTCTCCACCTCCTTGAGGATACGGAGCTTGTACGCCGCGGTGAATTTCCGGCGAACTGCCTTTTCCGGTACTTCCGGATCGGGGACTACCCTTGGTGATGCCATGACTGATTTCTTTTCTTCCACGATCGTTCTTTCCTTCCCGCCCCCAAGAGTCTAAACTATTGGGTGGGAAGTGTCTCACTTATATTGGCACGGAGGGCGGAATACGATCTTCTCCGCCAGAAACCGGCATCAGTTTCACTGCAAAGGCGGAATGAAATATGGGAACAGGCCATGGGGGACATAAGGGAAATCGTTAGAGTTCGAGTCTCGCAACTGGTTGAGTGAAAGCAGCGCTGGGCGTCCTTTCTCATTTTGAACTGGTCATTCTGCCTGTCTTACCGTATAACGCTTCCTGCGCGAAAGCGGTAATTCCCATCGGAAAGCAGTGTTGTCCTTTTTTCCTGAAAGCGATGAACGATCATTCTGAAGAGAGCGTTCTCCTCCATGTGGCGATCGGACACTGCCCGGTACCCCCACCTTGGAATTTGCGATTGACAGTGGTAACCTATTCTGGTAACATCCGCTTAAGAACACGTTAGGCGATAGAAATAAGACGCAGCTTCGGTCAACAATGGAAGCCTGAGTTGAATAATGGTCAAGGCAGATGTATGCGTTATTTCGGGTCAAAAGCATCTACGGTAGAGAAAGTTTATGAGCTTATCTCGCGCCGAGTACCGTCTGGATCATTCTGTGATCCATTTGGTGGCATTGGAGTGGTCGGGTCTTTCTTCAAGAACAAAGGCTACAGCGTCTGGACTGGTGATGCTCTGAGTTTTGCCTACTATTTCCAAATTGCGCGGATAGAAACCAACGTAATGCCACGCTTCGAGGGTGTCGTTAAAGCCCTGGCGCTGCGAACGCCCAGTGAAATAGCTGACCGACTAAATTCCGCGAATCTCTCAGACGGATGGTTCGTGACTGAGTATGCAGAAAAACGACAATTTTTTACCAAAGACAACGCAAGACGCATATACGCGTGTATGACGTTAATACGTGATTGGGCTCAGGCTGGCAGCCTCAACAAAAAGGAGCATGCAATTCTATTGGCTTCGTTAATCGACAGCATCGATAGAGTCGCGAATACCGCGGGAACCTATTATGCGTATTTGAAGACGTGGCATGAAAAGGCACTGAGACCATTTCATTTTAGGTTACTTACTCATATCGTAGGGAATGAAGATTGTCACTGCTTTCTTGGAGATGCCAAGCGTCTTCTGAGCCAGCGGGCCTTTGACATAGTCTATCTTGATCCGCCATACAACGAGCGTTGTTATTCAAGATACTATCACCTACCAGAGGCAATAGCACGCGATGAGGTATCCGAGGCTCACGGGAAATCGGGAATCATGGAAGGAGAGAAACATGTTTCGGATTTCAACAAGCATTCGAAGGCTATGGATGCACTAAGGGAGACTCTCCGCAACGCCAGTTTTCGCCTTTTAGTATTTCATTACTCAGACGATGGCCTTATCAACCCAAGCGATATAAGAGGCATCCTTGGTTCCCGTGGAGAAATTGATGAGTATGTCATAGGTGGTAAAGGTTATACCACGAGACGCGGGCATAGGACTGTAACCCACCGCCTTTACCTTGTCAGTAATGAGTAAATTTTTGCCCAGCTGGGACACGGATGATGTCAATACTTTGGTTGATTTCTCCAGGATTGAATTAATCGTGGCAGACTTAGATGGAACCTTGCTTTCTCCAGGTCAAATGGCGTTATACGAAACGATAAGGAGCCTTAACAGGAGTCTTGGATCCTATGGCGTTGCCTTAACTCTGGCGACTGGCCGGAGCCTCTCTGGGGTGCATAACCTGCTCAGTACGCTATCGCTTCGGAAGGGCGTCCCTATAATCCTATATAATGGCAGTCTTGTGGTGAGGAACAAGACATTCGAAATATTGAGCCGAAAAACCATAGAAACTAACATCTTGCAGGCAATAGTTAATCTTTCCAGCGAATTGGGTGTGCCAGCGCTTGCGTACTTCTATACCGGCCCAACCAATCAACTGGCCTCATCATCTGATAACATCGAGTATGTGTTAGGCTGGGCAGAGGGAGGCCATGTTAGTCATGAGTTTAATGGAATGCGGGTGGACTGGCAGGGTGGGCACAAAATCACCGAGAAAGCTAATCCTTCTGCCATACTGATTGACATTTCAACCAAAGGCGATTGTGCTCTTGCCATTCTGAGGCGCCTGCAAAAGGTCGTGGGTATTTCTGTTACTCATAGCGGCCAATCTTACCTGGAGATTAGGCCGGCGGATAGCAACAAAGGCGTGGCACTTGAAATGGCGGCGAGACTCTCTAGGATTGATCGATATAATATTCTGGCGATTGGGGACAACGATAATGATTTGGAAATGCTGAAGTGGGCTGGTATAGGGGTTGCCGTTGCTGGTTCTTCACCAAATGCTTTGCTCAGTGCAGATTATGTTAGCCGGCATGGGGTGATAGAAGGCGCAATAGAGGTTCTGCGTGTGGTAAGAAATGCACGACGATACTTCAGGCACATCGCAAAGGAGAGAAACAGTGAGTGAGATTGAACGCTGGGTTAAAGAACTGGAATCCTTCAAGGACAAATCCGAAAAATACTTCATGACGCAAGCAGAATTCGAAGCTGGATTAGATAGCGTTACTGGATTAGCCGATAGTCCGGTAGATGCCGTTCAGTACCATATTGTCGGAAGTGCACCTTTTAACGCTATAGACATAGGTAGGCCAGGCACAGGGGATGCGATGTATGTCGATACAGTTACTATGGCTGATCCCCGCGGCTCGACATGCAAAACGTCGATTTGGACAAAACGAAATGCAGGAGTTGCGATTCATGCGTCCGCAGCCCTCGCTAAGGATTCTCTTGGCAAGCTAATAAAGGGGTATTGGAAGCCAGATCTGTTGGACAATAAAGCAAAATTACCTTCGCTCTTGATACCTAGGGCAACGCAAGTACTCGAAGATACAATACTGGACTTTGCAAAGACACGTGAAAGGACATTTCTTTTCTTTTGTGATCTAGACAAATTTAAATTGGTTAACGACACCTATGGAGAAAATGTGGGTGATCGTGTCATTTTGGAATTTGCATCAATTATCGAGAGAACTGTGATTCCCAATGCTGTAGCGCTTCACAGAAGCGGTGATGAGTTCATCGTATTTTGCCCCACAGACACTGTCGAAAGCGCGCTTTTTGTCGCCCACAAGATTATGAGAGAAGTGCGACAATACGACTTTCAAATCGGCAATTTGACAACAGATGTGTCCATTGGCATTAAAATAGTCGACCGTGAAACTCCTTGGAAGTCGTATAAGGATTTAGAGGATATGGCCGAAAAGGCATTGAAACCTAGCGGTCAAGGAAAGAGGCGTGGTATGGCCAGGTTTGCTGATGAGGTTGACCAAGTTGGCCTCCCGCTCACGAATGATTTATCTAAGTCGCTAGCCGTTTGTGTCGTGAAAAGCGGCATGGGCGCAGATAACCCATTTGTGAGCCCTTGGCTGAACATGATATCGGAGCATGTGGAAATTTCAATCCAGGAAAGCTTCCCGAATATCTCCGGCATAAAAGAAGAGGTCGATACGATTGTAGACTGGATTAAGCCAAGTGTAGCAGTGGACACATTGCATGCAGGTACCCTTGGAAGCGAAGCGTCCTTGAAACCGTATTTTTCTCCAATTGATATGGCGTTGGCAACAGCCCACGGAGTTTTTCGGGCGAGCCTGATGTCGGGCAATCAATCATTTAAAGACAAGAGCCTCAAGATATATTTTGATAGCAGTCAAGGCGCCTGTCAGTTGTGCCTGTGTCCGGATGGTGAAGTAATTATGCAATTTGGGACCGAGCCGTCCAGCTGGCCAGATACCATCGATTTAGGCGGATTTTTTCGGTCGTATGACGATAAACCCCGAAAAGCAATGGACTCTCGGGCAGCGCTTTTGGTGAAGATAGGGCATTCCAAGTTGGAATTGCCTGTCGCCATATTTGGAGAGATTATCGTTGTCGATGATCGTCCTACGCAGGGGGGCGGGTTGCCTGATTTTTGGGAAGCCACCATCGCCAGATTGGTTGCCCGCGTAGAATCCAATGCCAATATAATGGCGGTTTATATACTTGGAGAACATAAGTATGCCGCACAAACGATCGGACTGCTAAGAGATGTCGGGAACTGGGCTGAGAAAGCTGAGAGTATTGCGTCTAAGACGGGTATGTCCATTCATAGTATTTCTACCGCAGCCAGTCGTCTTAGCGGGAAGATTGTCTTTCCAGAAGACATTCGCCATCTATGCAATAATCTGATGAGCGTTCTTCTCGGTCGGCGTCTGCTTTATGATGTCATGTTGCCTGTTTTTTCGACAGAGAAATATCGAACCCTCCACAGAGAACTGCTCATGGAAGGCATTGCCTTGTTAAGGGAGGACGGGTGTCGTGTGAAGACTATCGCGGAAGCATATCCCGTGGTCCTTGAAATCGCTCGCAAGGCGTCCCACAAGGCAAGGATCAAAGATCAAGCAGGGATGGAATTAAAAGAGCTTGTGGATTTCAAGGTTCTTCTGACCAACCCAAATCAGGATCTCGTCCCGTTGTTCTATCAGGAAGAGAAAGATTCTCTAGAGGGGTACTTCACGAGAGAATTTCAAACTGATACTGGTCTTTTCTTGAGTAAATTTAAAGAAGGAGGACAACTCGATGCGGTATTGACCCATCTTTCTACGCATATTCGTGACTTAAACCATCAGTTTGCCACTCGCAGGGGCATCTTGGTGGTTCCGCATGATGTGGAAGAAGGGCATGACATTAGACCTCTGGGATTGATATCTATTCGTATTTTTCCAAGGTTTATGGATAACCGCGTACTCCTATATTACAGTTACACTTGGCGAACAGTAGAAGCCTTGGTTGGTTTCCCGTATAGCGTTTACGGATCAGTCAGGTTTAGTCAATACCTAACCGAAGAGGTTAAAAGGCGCTTACCCAGAGAACAGTCTAGACGGATTGAGATGGGGGAAGTGTCATACATAGCTCACAGTTTACATATATTCATGGATGATTATGGCGAAAACATTGCTCGCAGGATTGTCGACGATGCCAGTCTCTGAATTTAGCACATGCATTCTGGTGTGCGATAGAGCGGATTTTGAGTTCTTCGTCTCAAATTCTCTATGTGATGATCGTCCCTCCGAAGCCAACGGATTATATCTGATTCCGGTTGCGACTGGAATAGAGGAGCTAGAGGCGATACTGAATGCCGTGCCGCAAAGACACGTTCGGCGTTATTTGGACCGGTTTTACCTGTGGGGTCATGATAATTCCCCCGATGCTTGGCAACGGATGGTTGATAAATTTTTTGAGCTTATCGCTTATAAATATGAGATATTTATTGACGTAGAGCGCAACAGGGAGAACATACGTAATCTATTGCGGTTCTTTCATCAGTTAAGCTACCGAACTCAGCGAGAAGAAATAATTGATTATGGATGTGGGACGGGTCTCTCTTTGACGGTCGCAGATGGAGTGAAAAGTAAACTCATTGGGGTGGATAGAAGCCCAGCAATGCGCCATATTGCCCGCAGCAAGGGAATGACTGTCTGGAGTTTCCGCACGTTGGAGAGCAAGCCCCATAATTCTCTGGCGGGGGCCTTCGCGTCCTATGTTCTGCACCTGTCACCGAGTTTGGATGGGATCGGTTTACTTTGGGACCGGATCGAAAAAGGAGGCGTCTTAGTTGCCAATTTCCATAAGAATCAGGGCGTAGAGTGGGTGACTGAGTATCTGCGACGTAAGAGGTGTCTATTCGAGAACATTGAACCACCGATAGGTTCTGAGAGGCATGGAGTATACATCGCGTATGTTAAGTCGTAAAGTGAAGCAGCCAGGCTTTGTCCAATTCGATAAGTATTCGGATTATTTTACAAACCGGTCCGAATTGGATATTGATTTCGCTAACGCTCGCATCCTAGCAGACATCGGGCTTCTGCCCCTCTATAAGGTTGGCGAGAAAGAAGTTGTCTTAGTGAATGACTTAGACTCTATTATTCCAATCCTTTCAAAAATGTCCCTATTATACGACACTTCATTGTTTGCAGACAGTTTTCTAAGTAAAGGTGGGCCTCTGAAAATTTCTCCGCGCAAAGGTACCATGGTTGATATATTACCGATGAGCTCAAGAATGCAGATTGATCCTGTCTTTTATGCGGCAGCTCGAAATCTCATGACCTTCATTTGTAAATTGGTCGATGACTCCGAGACTGAGAATACTACATCGCTTGATTATTTCCTTCCAGGGCGTGTATCAACGTCATCTGATCAAGTGAGACGCTATATTGAGAGACAGAAACGACGAGCGGACCTCACCTACTTATCACATGCAAGCCAGTTCGCAAATACGGCCTACTATATGGGGTCGAAGCGCATGTTAAGGGCGTTCCTGGTTGAGGCGATAGCGGAAGTGTTACCCGATGATGGCACGGTTGTCGATTTGATGTGTGGCTCCGGTGCTGCTTCGGGAGCCTTCAATAAAGTCTGGAATACGATAGCCTCAGACGCTCAAGAATTTTGTACTACCCTAGCTCTCGTGCAGGGTGGTGGATTCTCGGCTGGCCAAGCGCAGAAATTGCTGGATCTAATTCTCCCAATCGCTCGTGACCATGCCAATATATTGCGAGGCAAGCTTCTTTATTTTCTTCAGTGGGAGGACAGAATCCTTCACGGTGACACCGGGGCCAAATTGCTGTCGGAATACGAAAGATTTGTGATGTCCTTCCCGACCTATCCGCACGGAACTGCTCATGGTGGATGGGACCCTCTGCAGGAAGTAGCTATGCGAAAGAAAGACATTCACCTCTACCCCTATTGTCTATTTGTCGCGTACTATGCAAATTTGTATTTTGGGTTGAGGCAGTCGGTGGAGATCGACAGTTTAAGATATGCACTAGACCAGGTAAAGGACGCGGTAGAAAAACAATGGGGAATGGGAGCTCTGATCGCGACGCTGAGTTCTTTGGGCACAACTTATGCTGGCCACTTTGCTCAACCTGTAGCAACTTCAACCAGACCTCTCAGTTTGCAGACGTTTTCAAAGATTTTAGAGATCAGAAGTTTTTCCATAATCCACGAGTTCAGCGTTAGGTTGCTTAGTCTGGCGGCTGAAAGTGAACGATCGAAAAATCCCATTGAGGTCATACCCGGGAGATGGTCAGACACCATGCCAGTCCTTGACAAAATTCTTGATAATCGCAAGAGAACCCTTGTCTACCTTGACGCGCCATATACCAGAGAGGAATACAGCCGTTATTATCATATTCTTGAGACCATTGTTTCTTATGGGTACCCTTCCTGTATAGGAGTGGGAAAAATTCCAGACAAACAGGCGAAGGAAAGGTTTCGTTCGGAGTTCTTTACAAAAGACAAAGCCAAGTTCGAGGCGGCTTTAGTCAAAATCATTGCAGAGGTCTTGAGCCGTGGCTGGATATGCGCTTGGAGTTATTCAGATTCTGGAAAAGCGAGCATCGTAACAGTTGTCGAGCAAGTACTGGGTAACGTGGACTGTCGCGCTCGGTCATTTTCGGTCCCTTATGAACATAAATCGCAAGGTGGTAAATCACCCAAGAAAGTGATCGAGTACCTCGTCATATTTCTGCCAGAGGAGACAAAAGGTTCGTTCGACATTTGAAGGTCCTGACAAATGCATAGATGCTTCCCATAATTTACGATCAGGGCCAAAACGTCGCCAGCTCGTTTCATAGGGAGGCGATAGGGACGTCCATTGAATGATCAAATTATCTGCGGTTTGCAGAAAACTAAAGGTTTAGGCGTCGAAGAAATCCCTAATGATGTCAACCTTTAACTGTTTCTTCCCGAAATCATTGCCGAGTCAAAGGAGTCCGTGCTCGACTTATAGCCTGACTTCCCGCCCTATTGTAACGAGGCCGGCCCCCTTACCTCCAGCCTCGCATAAAGTTCCATCTGTTTCTTCGTCATCTCCCCCACCATGAGACGCTGCCCCGGCACTTCGTAACATTCGATGACATCAAGCTCATCCAGGACTTCCTGCAGCGTGTAATCTTTGAAGAGGTTGCTCTCCTGCATCTTCCTGGTGATGTGAGATAAGAAGATAAGGGCGATGAACTGGACAAAGAGCTTGCCGTCGAGACTCTGCTCGGAGGAGACGGCAAGCCTGCGTACGTTCAGCCGTTCCTTCAGGTTCTCGAAGGCCTTCTCCACCAGGTCCTTGTTCCGGTAGATGGTAAGCGCTTCAAGGGGGTCTTTTATTTCGTTGCTTAGGAGGGCAAAGTATCCGTAATTGCGTTTCGCCTCTATGAGAACCTCTTCTTTGGCAACCACTTTTGTCCCCCGGACCGGCGTACTCTTCACCTCGAAGTATTTCGCATAGTATTTCTCATGATCCGGATAGCGAGTACCGCGTTCCAGTTCTTCCTGCCAATCAGAGAGACGGGTAGTGAAGGCCAGCTCATCCTCTAAGGCTCTCTCCGGAGAGAAATACAGATGAAGATACATCCGGCGGTCCTCCGCGAGGGTGTCTCCTTTGTGGGGCCGATCCTGTACATAGTCCCAGGTGATCGGCAAAGAATAGGCATAGAGCCCATAGGTCTTACTGTAATGGGTGAAGCTCCGCATCTTCTCCCGGACGGGGTCAAGGTGCCTCTCCACGAACGTAAGGGGCAGCCGTGCGGCAATGAGGAACTTCATATGATGTTTATACAGGTCGTTGATATTGGCCGCACTGTAGAAACCCCGGTCCAGGACCACCTTGATCTTTTCATAACCCAGGGCGTTCATGTCGCTGAGCAATCTCCTCAATGTCTTCACATCGGGGATGTTGCCCGGGAGCTTCCGGTAATAGAAGGGCAGGCGTGACTGCTGTCCGAAGAGGAGTGCAAGGTTGATCTGGGGAAGGTGCTCATGGTCCTTGTTCTTCCCGTAGCGTACCTGCCGCAGGCACTGGGAGTAACTGGAGATGGAGGTGCTGTCATAGGCGAGATATTCCTTCTCTACCCGGCGCTTCCCCTGAAGGGTAAAGAACCGCTGTCTTCCTTCCTCGGTGATCGCGGCAAAGAGGTCGCTACTCCTCTGGGAGGAGATGACCTCCCCATGTGGATGCCAATGAACGTGAGCCCACCGGGGGAAGCGGCTCAAGGGGTTCTTGTCCTCCAATATGAGGTAATAGGCGAGGGAGAGGATCTTACGATAGCTATCGGGGAAACAGGTCCTCAAATCCTTTGTCACCCCTATCTCTTCCCCGATACGGTCGAAGAGGTAGGTGGCCCCATAAAACAACCGGGCAGTCCGGGTGATGGGCACCGGGCCAGGCTTGATCGTCTTTGGCTCCACCTTCTTTTTCCTGGTGGGGATGATTTCCCCAGTCTCTTCGTCTACCCTTCCGATGCACACACGCTTTGCCCTGGACTGCTTCCTCTCCTTATCCCAGAATGAGACCGATTCATAGGCATACCTGACCCCGGTCTTCTTATTGGTCTGATAGACGATCGCCATGCATTCCCTCCTTCATCGTTACAACACTATAACTTGTAACGATGACAAATGCAAGGGGAATCACACCTAATTCTATGTTTATTAATGGGTTAGATGTGTTTCCTCGTTATAATTGCGCGGGAAGTCGGGTAATTACTGAGCCGAAAGTAGCGATGGGGTTTTGTTGCATATCTTCATAACGAACAATATGAATGGGAATCAGCGCTTGTTCCTGCCAGCTTTTTACATGGCTCTTCCACGAAAGTAGTTTTTGGCGAAGTTGTCCTTCTCTTTTGCCGGCAACCTGTGCTTCTTCATTTATTAATAAGTTTAAAGTCGGATCAATCTTGCCGGCCCTGTGGTTGGCATATGATACGCAAACATCCATTGGATTGCGTACAAAATAAACAGCACATCTGGAAATTTCTTCCGGGAAAAGGGGTTCACCTGTGGCATTCACAGTGTAAGCATCATGTGTTTTTTTGTAACTTGTTTCTCCTGCGATTTCTGCTTTATGCGATAAGATCCGATACATATCGGGCCGGTAAAAATCGACCTCTTCGGGTGTAAGTTCGAATGGATTCAGCCCAATTACATCTTCGAAATCAATGGCATTGCCCGAAAGAGGAGTCGATTCAATCTCTTCTAATGATATCGGATCCGGCTTGTTCTTCAGGTAGTTGGCCAAGAACATTCGGAACCAGGTATTTCCGGATTTGGGGTAGGATACCAGCCAAACAATGTTCTTCATTGGTCGATCTCTTTTTTAATGCATTTCATGGTTTCGTAAATATCACAAGAAGCAGGGCGGAAAATTTGGGTGACACGAACGTTACCTGCCAATTTAATTAATTGTTTGAAGTAGGTTTTTTCTGTTTCGGGCATTCCCTTTAAGTACATTCTCCGGTAAATCTGACTGCGTAATGCATTGTACTTAAACATCCCGCTGATTTTATTCACTTCGAATGTATCTTTATTGTGTTTGCAAAGGATGAACAGATGATCTAAGTGAAGTTCAGCCGAAGAAGATTCCTGAATCGGGAGATAGAATTTATTGATGGAAGGTCTGATCATTTCAAGATTATTATTCGTAATCTTCAATTTTAGGAGAGAATCGTCCCATAACTTCATTTTGGTTTTTATCGGAATGATAGCGGTTACTGGCCCGTTCATCCGAACAGGTGTGACATCATCGTTAATAAAACACCCGCCGTTCTGACAGAAAGCAGCCGTTACTGATGATTTACCGGAGCCGGAGTACCCGCAGATTAAGATGCCTTTCCCATCGTATTCAAATGAGCAACCGTGGAAAGGCAAAATACCTTGCTGATGCAGTACAGCACCCAATATTGGGCCATTCAGAAAAAGTTTGATGGAAGCCATATCTGCGTTTTCATGCGGATGAATAGACACATGATTCCCATCTCTCACGCGAAAGCTCGCGACATGATCAATATTCATTATAAAGTCACTCTCATCTACCTGAAGATGTGGAAAAGATAAACGTGCATTTGAGAGATTGCCTACTTCTTCACGAGAAAAATTGAGATACTCCAGGGCGACAGGAAAACTAAAATCCATAAATGTACTTTTTTAGGAAGAATAGAAGGTAGAGGAGGTTTTTTAATAGTTTCTCCCGGTAGAATCTTTTGCGCATTTGCAAAATCCGTTCAACCTCGAACACCAAATCCGGAAAACCTCGAACACCTGATCCGGTGATATCCGAACAGTGAATCCGGAAAACCTCGAACACTTTTTCTCACTCACCGGATTCGGTGTTCGAGTAAAACGGATTTGTTACCCTCCCTGCCCGACATGATAGACTGCGCCCAAAAACGGAGGGCGCGGTTGAAGAAACAGGGGAGGAAATTATCCATGAAGAAACTGAAGGAAGTTGCACGGCTGTATCTGGAACTGGGCCTGGGAGTGCGCCCTATCGCCCGGGCATGCAACATCTCCGCGTCCACCGCCTCGGTCTATGTGGAGAGACTCAAGGGCCTCGGAGCCACGTATGGGCAAATATGTGAGATGGACGAAGACGTTCTCTCAGGACTCCTTTTCCCCAAAGAGGAGAGGGCAACAAAGGCGCTGCCCGATTTTGACTATCTCACGACGGAACTCAAGAAAAAGAAGGTAACCCTCCAGATCCTTTACGAAGAGTACCGCCAGAACAATCCGGAGGGATATGAGCGGACCCAGTTCTACCACCTCTACCATGAGTGGGCCAAAAGGGCGGACCCCGTGATGCGTCTCACTCATAAGGCGGGAGAGAAGATGTTCGTCGACTTCTCCGGAGACAAGGCCCACTACCAGGACGGCGCCACCGGCAAGACGGTTGAAGTCGAGCTCTTCGTCTCCGCACTCGGAGCAAGCTCCTATATATTCGCCCGGGCTGTTAAGGATCAGACAAAGGAGAGCTTCGTGGAATGCAACGTGAGGGCGCTCAATTACTACGGAGGCTCCCCCGAGTGCATCGTGCCTGACAACTTGAAGGCCGGCGTGACCGATGCGTGTTACTATGATCCCGAGATCAACAAGACCTTCGCCGCCATGGCGGAACACTATCATATTGCGGTGCTGCCCACGAGAAAGGGGAAAGCGAAGGACAAGGCCAAGGTGGAGAACGCCGTGCTCCAGGCCCAGAGGAGAATCTTGGCGGTACTGAGAAACCGGACGCTCTTCAGTATCGGAGAGCTCAATGGCGCCATCCAGGAAGAAACGGAGAAGCTCAACAGAAGACCCATGGCGGTGATAGGCAAGTCCCGGTATGACCTCTTTGTGGAGATAGAGAAGCCCGCACTAAAGCCGCTACCGGAAGAACGGTTCGTGATCGCGTCATGGCTTAACGCCACGGTCCATATCGACTACCATGTCGCGGTGGAGAAGACCTATTACAGCGTGCCCTACACCTTGATCGGCCATGAACTGGATGTGAGGTATACCTCCTCCGTGGTGGAAGTCTACGACCGCGGCAAAAGAGTCGCCTCTCATATGAGAATCAATAAGGCAGGCGCCTTCGTGACGGAGAACCTCCATATGCCCCGCGAGCACCGGCAATATCTTGAGTGGACGCCCGAGCGCATCAAGAAATGGGGAGCAAAGATCGGCCCCCATACAAAAGAGTTTATGGACGAGGTCATGGCGCACCGGGACCATCCCGAACAAGGCTTCCGAAGCTGCCTTGGTATTATCCGCTTATCAAAGACATATTCTCCGGAGCGGGTAGAGAAGGCATGCAAAAGAGCCCTGGAGCTTCAGGCGTATAATTACCGGAGCGTCAAATCTCTCCTTGAAAAGAATCTCGAGAATCTCACTCCGGCAGAAAGAAAGAACATCGTCCCCCTCCATGACAACATCCGGGGAAAAGACTATTACGGCGAGGTGACCCATGATTGAGGCGATGATCGAGAAGATGCTCCTCATGAGGCTCTTTGGCATGGCGGAGGGGGTGAAAGAGCAGATGTGTGACGCCTACCGTGACCTCGGCTTCGAGGAGCGATTGGGGATCCTGATCGACAAGGAAAAGCTCTACCGGCAGAACAGCCAGATCAAGAGCCTTCTGTCTCAGGCTCACCTGCGTCACCCCAACGCCTGCGTTGAGGACATCGACTTCCGGACGAGACGGGGCCTGAGTAAAGAGGCGATGCTCAGGTTCTCCCAGAACGACTGGATAAGGAACTACCAGAATATTATCGTCATCGGGCCTACCGGTGCGGGGAAGACGTTCCTTGCCTGCGCGTTGGGGAATAGCGCTATACGGCAGGGGATACGGACCCTCTATGTAAGACTGCCCAGGTTCGTGCAGGACCTTAGGATCGCGAGGGCGGACGGGAGTTATGCGAGGCTCCTTGAACGGATACAGCGGATGAAGCTCCTCATCATCGACGACTGGGGAATAAACCCCTTTGCAGACGGGGAGCGGAGGGACATCCTGGAGATCATGGAGGACCGGCACGGGGCCCGCTCCACCATCATCACCACCCAGTTCCCCATCGACACTTGGCACGACATCATCGGAGACCCGACCCTGGCGGACGCCATATGCGACCGGGTCATCCATAACGCTCACAAGATCATCCTGAAGACAGGAGAGGAATCCATGCGGAAAATACATTCGACCTTGACGGAAGGTCGAACACTTTTATAAAGTAGAGACGGCAGGGAGAGGACTACTGAAACACCGTTCGGATAAAACCGGATTGAGTGTTCGAAGTGACCGGATTAGCCAGCGCATTAGCTCATTTGTTAAGAAAACGAAGTGGTATTTTCTATTGCCCCGGCAATTTTCGCTGTCTTATCCACATCCAAATCTACAATTTCGGGTGTTACCCATTCTTTTTTCACTTGCTCTTCTTTGTCCATTTTTTGATTCGAATTATTTGTAATACGGGCATCCATTATCTTCACCTCCTGGCCTTTGTGAAAAGTTAAAGCACCCTTATTCCAGGGATTGCAAGCTTTTACCAAAGTGCAATTTCTTGTGCCCCCATACGATTCCAACAGATCAGCACATCTTCCATTTTGGGTTTTGAATGGTAGCACGGAGTGATCCCCCTATTTTGAATCTCATTGACAGGTAAATTTTACAACATAAGACTAAGAATAAAGAAAACTCCTTCTATAATAATTGTTGATAAGGTATGCCGATGATTGCGGAAGGGATCTGTCGAAACAGCTTTTGCCTTGAGAGATTTTAGAAATTGGCGCCTCTTTGGGTCGATACCCCCCCATAGAGGAGGCCGTTTCGGGCATCATTCAGGCAAACCTGTCCTGCGCGCCCCGAATGAGCTCCGCTGAATCTTCGATTTCTCAAAGCCTTATGCCTGGACATAGTCATCCCAGGCGTATTCCGGGTCCCGATAAAGGTGATCGTCATTGACGGGGAGTTGGGATACATCGTCCATGACGGCCGGGTCTATCGTTCCGCCTGTGCTGTGCATGCGGACAGGCGGATCATGGATTTTCGGTGGCGGTCTTGCTCTTGCCAGCCAAAATCCGTCGTCCCCTATGAATGCTTGGCTCAACAATAATCGATGCGCTGTTACGTCGGACATCTTTATGACAAAAATTCTTTGACTATTTCGGTCCATAGTGTCAGAATTGAACCATCCAGAGAACATATTGGTTCAGCAGAGCTTGCGCGGAAAGTTGTCCGTATATTATACGCTGGGAAGGGCAAAATGAAGATCAAATCCATGAGAATCAGGAATTTTAAGACTTTTGATGAAGAAGGAATTTTGTTAAGTCTGAAGGATTTGACAGCCTTGGTCGGCGAAAACAGCACGGGAAAATCAAATGTTCTGGAAGCTCTAGATTTGTTTTTCAATTTTAGTACGTCAAAGATTTCAAGAGAGTCGTTTCATCATGATGATTCCACCAGAGAGATTTCAACTGAAGTCAAGTTTGGAATGCTTACTGATATTGAGAAGGAAAAGTTCAAGATTCATCTTAACGAAAAAGAGGAGCTGGAAATAAAGCAGATAATAAGATTGAGTTCTGTGGAGGAGGACGAAGAGGATCTGAAGCCAAAGTACCAAGAGAGTAAGCATGGGACCAGATGGGAAGCAGAATCAGAGTGGGCTCGGTTAGGCCCAAAGCCTCCCACCAAGAACAATATCAAGACTTGGTGGAAGCAGGATCTAAAAATAGGCAATTTTGATTTCAAGAGTCTCTTCGAAAAACAGGATGGCGATATTGAACCGCTCGTTTATCAGGTTAAGCTGGAGCAGTTGTGGAATGAACACTTTGACGATATCCCGAAGGAAAAGAGAACCGGAGATGAAAAAGTTCTTGGGTGGAAAAACAAACTTAAGGGAAATCTACCAAAATATTTCTACATACCGGCAATAAAGGACGTGAACGACGACCTGAAAGTATTAAAGACTAATCCGTTTGGCGAAATAGTGAGCTGGCTTACTCAGAACATCACGGCAGATATAGAGAGGGATTTCAAAGAAAAGACCGAGCAAATCTTTATGGAGGTGATGGGCGCTGTAGACAAAGACAATGAGGGCAAATCAAAGATCGCCTTCTTGAATGAGAAGTTGAATGCTAATCTTGGGGTGAACATTGACTGTAAACTCGAGTTGAAATTCGGGACTCCGCAGATATCCGATGTAATCTTCCCTTCTCCTCAGCTATATGCCGACGACGGGTATTATTCAATGATCGATCTAAAAGGGAATGGCCTGCAAAGGTTATGCGTCATTTCACTACTTCGAACATATAATGACGTAAAGAAGCGGGTGGAGGATGTTGACAGAAACGTCGTAATAGCGATTGAGGAGCCGGAAATCTATCTGCACCCCCCAATCAAAAGAGCCACCTACAAGCTTTTACGTTCGTTGTCAGAGCAGAGTGATCAGATAATCTATTCGACTCACGATAGCTATTTCGTTTCTGTTGAACATTTCGATGAAATCAGATTATTCAACAAAGTCAAAGAAGGAAAACCTGTAACAAAAATCTATGAATTCGGAATAGAGAAACTGACAAAGTATTATGCCGATCATTACGGGATTAATGTCGATGAAAAAAGTCTGAGGCATCGATTCGCTCATATCTGTGACGAAACGAAAAACGAGGGTTTTTTTGCAAACAAAGTGGTTTTAATAGAGGGTGAAACCGAAAAATACGCATTGCCTATCTATTTTGATCGTGTTGGATTTGATGTGGACAGCGAAAGGGTGGCGATAATATCCGCCGGGTCCGTGGACAACATCAGTTACCTCTATCTTATTTTTAATGAATTTCATATCCCTTGCTATGTAATTTTTGATGGCGATAAACCCAGCATCGACTATGAGGAATTAAAGAAAAAGGAACGAGAGAAAGAACGACAGGCTATTTTGGGGAAAAGCCGAAGAAACAAGGAGTTGCTGGCATTTGTCGGCGAGACCGTTGATAAGGAAGCGAAATTTCTTTTTCCTGTAACTGCCGTAAAAGATACGTACGCTGTTTGGGAGCAAGATTTTGAGCATACATTTCATAGGCCTGTCGACGTGTATGAGAAAATCAAGGGGGAAGCGACCAATCTCTATGGAACAAAAAGTAAACCCTTGGCGGGAAGACATTTCGCTTCAGAGCTAGTCGAGAAATATCCGGACAGAATTAGTCCTCATATAAATGAATTGGTCCAAATGATAAGGTCATGCAATTGGAAGAAGTCATGTCTTTTGGAATAGCAATATTTCGGCCAATTGGAAGATGATCTGGCCCATACGGACGTAACTTTTGTCTGACAGAAACTGTGGCAAGAGCCGAGAACAATTTAGTAGATTATCGGCTTCGAGTCGAAAACACTGAGCCGAGGATTTTTGCTTGAGTTATCTCCTAAGTAGCGCGAAAATTAACTGTCAGAGGCACATGAGCATGAGCAGATTGGTTCGACGAAATGAAAAAGAACAAGGGCATCACGCCGCTTTAACGGCTATTTATTGCAATGCCTGATTACGATTTTCATACCCTCTCACCTATCGATTTCGAAAATCTAGTGAGGGATTTGCTGCAGCATGAGTTGTCAATCCGTCTGGAAAGCTTTAAAACGGGAAAGGACAAGGGAATCGATTTTCGACACTCAAGAGACAGCGGTTCCTCTCTTATCGTGCAGGCCAAACATTTTGCTGGGACGGGGTATAAAGGACTCTTATCTCAACTCAAGGTTGGCGAGAAACCAAAGATCGAACAACTGAGGCCCGAGCGGTACCTGATTGCCACATCTACGCCACTATCCCCTCAAAATAAAGACGAAATAAAGAAGACTCTCTCCCCTTACATAAAGAAGACAGAAGATATCTACGGCAGAGATGACCTGAACAATCTACTCGGACGTTTTCCAGAGGTCGAAAGGCAACATTTCAAGCTCTGGTTATCGAGCACAACCGTCCTCGAAGAGGTCCTGCACGGAAGGATACTCAATCAAACCAGGATTACCTTGGAGGACATAAGGGATAAGGCCCGTATCTACGTGAATAACCAGAGTTTTGACAAAGCTCTCACAATGCTGAAGAACTATAATTATGTTGTAATTGCTGGCATCCCTGGGATAGGAAAAACTACTCTAGCGAAAATGCTTGTCCTTCACTATCTACGTTCAGGCTACGATTTCATTGATATATCCTACGACATTAGTGAAGCTTACACAGTCCCTGAACATAACAGACCCAGAGTATATCTCTACGATGATTTTCTAGGGCGGACTGCCCTGGCCGAAAAACTGAGAAAAAACGAAGATCATAGGCTAAACGATTTTATTTTATCTATAAGAAAGGCCAAGTCATCCAAGCTTATTCTGACTACCAGGGAGTATATACTTAGCCAAGCCAAAGAAACTTATGAGGTTCTAAACAGCCCACTTTTTGAAAAGCCACAATGCATAGTGGATCTATCACAGTACACTCGTCCTATAAAGGCACAAATTCTCTATAATCACCTCTACTTCTCAGCGCTTCCGCCGGAGCACGTTGAGGCCATCGTTCAACAAGTAACCTATCTGAATATTATAGATCATCCAAACTATAATCCACGAATAGTTGAGTACATGACTGACCCCATGTGGATTGGGAATTGTCACGCCGCGCAGTACCCTGCTCTTTTCTTGCAGAATTTGAAGGAGCCTTTTCTCATATGGGAACAAGCCTTTAATCGCCAGTTGACCGATATTGCCAGAGAAACCCTTCTTGTTCTCGGCACGTTTTACGACGAGATATTCATAGACGACCTCGAGCGTGCGACAAGAGCCTTTTGGTCCCGCCACAGGCCTGACCTTCCCGGGAAAGAATTTCAAAGAGCTTTGTCGGAATTACAGGGCAACTTTGTTTCTGTGAGACGAAATCACGGTAAAGATATCATTTCATTTCACAATCCCTCCATACAGGATTTTGTCGAGAAATATTTCGAGAAGAATCCCGATCTTACTATTTCAATTGGAGAAACTGCATGCTTCTTTGAACAATTACAGTGGATGTGCGGACGCTTATCAACCAAGGAAAACATATGTCAATTGATACCAACCCTACCAACCATGATCGAGACTTTGTTGTTTTCGGAACCATGTACACTTATAAACTATTCAAATGGTCCGCGTGGACCGATGCACAAGGGAAGAGAGTCGCTTAAGCGGGGACAGAGAATTGGGTTTTTGGTCACACTCTTATCGAAGGATGGATTCGGATTTATTGAGAATATTCTAAAGGATACACTCAAACAGATGACGTCCCAGATGTCACAATTAAACCTTTCTACCGATGATCTTTTTGAATTGGTTAAGAGAATAGTGACATTGGAGTCCCTAGCGGACCTAAAATCGCATTTTTTGGAGGCCGCGAAGGAAAAGCTCTATCTGAGCGCATATTGGATATCGGACCTGACGTGCATCACTGATTTTTTTGAACTGCTCCCTGAAATGTTTCTTTCGAGTGACAGGGAACGCATTTCTGAAAAAATACGTGATATAGTGCGGGACAACCTCGATACCGATGATCCCCAATGGCTTTATGATGAGTTGTTCCAACTTGAGGCAATAGAAAAGAAGTTCAGACTTGGCCTCGAACAGCAAATTGCTTCAGTGCAGGATCTGATATCTGAAGCCGAGGAAAGGTTCCCCGATGAGGATGATGACGACGATCGCCATGGATGGTCGGGCGGATCCCAATCCATAGGCAATAACGAGTTAACAGAAATGTTCTCCACATTATTGCGATGATTTTGCCAATGCTGCAAACGCAATATCTGGAAAGACAAAGTAGCCCCCCGTCACTGGGCAACACTCCCAAAACTATGAATAGGGTTGTAGCGAAATCTGTATGTTTGTGCCGACCGTAAAGGGCCTCATGAGGGACGACCGTAACAGTTTAGTCCCCCTCACGGAGCCCTCGCCCCATTGCGATACAGTGCCGCCTGTGCCGTCATGGTATCCGACACCAGGAGCGTCTCCAGGAACTTCCGTGGATCGTTCCCTTGCCTCATGGAAGTAATGATGAGACTCGGCAGGATACTGTGGGTCTTCAGTCCCGTTGCCGACCGCGTACCGAACATGAGCTTCCTCATGATCACCAGGAAGCGGATCGACTGTTCTGCCTGGTTGTTGGTAGGTGGTACTCCCGGATAGCGAAGGAACGTGAAGAGAAACTTCCGGTCTTTGCCGGTAAGGAAGGTACGGAGCCCTTCCGCCGGCTTATACTTGAGGGGCTTTGCACATATCTTCCCGAGGGTTGCTCTCAATTGCTTCTCGATGCGGGGAGCATCTCCCCACTCTCTCTTTCCCTTAAGAAGATCCCCGCCCGCGGCGCAGGCATCCGAGAAGAGCCTCCCGACCGCATCACAGAACGCCTCCGCTTTTGTATCTCTTGTCTCCATGAGGACGAGCTCCCGGGTCAACTCCCTGGCCCTGGTGATAAGGTGGGCAAGGCATGTCTGCCTTTCTCTCGCATGAACTCCGTTATACGCGGCATAGCGGTCGGTGATGAGCACCCCGTCGAAGTTGTCCCCGAGAAGATGTTGAGCCACGTCTGTCGAGCGGTGCCGGTCGATATGGAAGAGGGCAAGATCGGCGTTTCCCGCATACCACGCGTAATGACCGGTCCCGTCGTTCCTCCATGATGTCTCATCGGCATGAACTATTTCCGAGGCGCGTATCTTCTCCCGGAGGTCTTCATAAAGAGGCGCCCCCCTTTTCGCCGCAGCCCTGTCAAACCCCACTGCCGAAGCAGGGACAAAGGCAAGGCCGAAGATCTCCCTCATAACTTCCTCTACCTTTCGATAGCTCATACCTATCCTGTACCGCAAGTATAAGGCAACGGATTTCGTAACCGGTCCGATAGGAGCATTCGGAAGTTCGTCGGGAGCCGCCTTCACCACAGAACGCCCGCAACGGCTACAGTATGCTTCCTTATGCACATACCGTCTCACCACCGTGCGGGGTCTTATGACAATGTCTTCCTGCACATGCTCACGGATCCCTTCCCCGGGGACAAGAGGGCCTGACCCGCAATGGGGGCATCGATCGGGAGCGGGCACGTGAACCGTCGCATCCACGCGGGCAGGCTCGGGCCTGAACCACCCGGGGTGTCCGACCGGAGCGCCGCGCTTCCTCCCTGCCAAAGAGACCGCATGCTCCGGTTTTTTGTTCGCCTTGAACTGTCTTCGATGCAATGCGGTATTCTTCGCCTTCAGTTCCTCGTTCTCCTTCTCTAAAAGACGGATACGCTTCATGGTGTCATCCAGCCTGTCCCGGAACACATCGATAATCCGAAGATGCTCTTCGTACACCTCATGGGCCCGCTCATATTCTCCAAAGACCCATAGGGTGGAGAGAAAGTTAAGATGGGGGCAATTGTCCTTATAAAGACAATCGTAGCCGTATGGAGGATAGACCCTCTTCACTCGCTCTCCTGTTTCAGTATCTCCCAGTTGATCTTAGAAAGCTTCTGTATGAGAAGCCACATCATCTTGTACCGCTTCGTCATCTCCTTCGCCTTCTCGGCAATCTGTTTTCTCACATACACGGTTACGGTCTTCCCCTTCACTTTTGTGGTAAGGGAGTGGCCCGTCATGGAAGGGGACTTGGCCACCGTCCCGATAAGGAAGAAATCCAGCTGTGCGACAATGTCCTCCTTAAGTCTCTCCCGCTGCCTTTTAAGAAGATCGATTTGTTCCATTGAACCCTCCACATGAGTAGTAGTACTTCTATTATAATACCATCATGGAACAAGGGAATCAAAGGTGTTGTGCAAATTAGACATAATATTTTGCTGGAAAAAGTTCCGAGAGGACTAAACTGTTACGGACGACGTAACAGTTTAGTCCCCCTCACGGAGCCCTCGCCCCATTGCGATACAGTGCCGCCTGTGCCGTCATGGTATCCGACACCAGAAGCGTCTCCAGGAACTTCCGTGGATCGTTCCCTTGCCTCATGGAAGTAATGATGAGACTCGGCAGGATACTGTGGGTCTTCAGTCCCGTTGCCGACCGCGTACCGAACATGAGCTTCCTCATGATCACCAGGAAGCGGATCGACTGTTCTGCCTGGTTGTTGGTAGGTGGTACTCCCGGATAGCGAAGGAACGTGAAGAGAAACTTCCGGTCTTTGCCGGTAAGGAAGGTACGGAGCCCTTCCGCCGGCTTATACTTGAGGGGCTTTGCACATATCTTCCCGAGGGTTGCTCTCAATTGCTTCTCGATGCGGGGAGCATCTCCCCACTCTCTCTTTCCCTTAAGAAGATCCCCGCCCGCGGCGCAGGCATCCGAGAAGAGCCTCCCGACCGCATCACAGAACGCCTCCGCTTTTGTATCTCTTGTCTCCATGAGGACGAGCTCCCGGGTCAACTCCCTGGCCCTGGTGATAAGGTGGGCAAGGCATGTCTGCCTTTCTCTCGCATGAACTCCGTTATACGCGGCATAGCGGTCGGTGATGAGCACCCCGTCGAAGTTGTCCCCGAGAAGATGTTGAGCCACGTCTGTCGAGCGGTGCCGGTCGATATGGAAGAGGGCAAGATCGGCGTTTCCCGCATACCACGCGTAATGACCGGTCCCGTCGTTCCTCCATGATGTCTCATCGGCATGAACTATTTCCGAGGCGCGTATCTTCTCCCGGAGGTCTTCATAAAGAGGTGTCCCCCTTTTCGCCGCAGCCCTGTCAAACCCCACTGCCGAAGCAGGGACAAAGGCAAGGCCGAAGATCTCCCTCATAACTTCCTCTACCTTTCGATAGCTCATACCTATCCTGTACCGCAAGTATAAGGCAACGGATTTCGTAACCGGTCCGATAGGAGCATTCGGAAGTTCGTCGGGAGCCGCCTTCACCACAGAACGCCCGCAACGGCTACAGTATGCTTCCTTATGCACATACCGTCTCACCACCGTGCGGGGTCTTATGACAATGTCTTCCTGCACATGCTCACGGATCCCTTCCCCGGGGACAAGAGGGCCTGACCCGCAATGGGGGCATCGATCGGGAGCGGGCACGTGAACCGTCGCATCCACGCGGGCAGGCTCGGGCCTGAACCACCCGGGGTGTCCGACCGGAGCGCCGCGCTTCCTCCCTGCCAAAGAGACCGCATGCTCCGGTTTTTTGTTCGCCTTGAACTGTCTTCGATGCAATGCGGTATTCTTCGCCTTCAGTTCCTCGTTCTCCTTCTCTAAAAGACGGATACGCTTCATGGTGTCATCCAGCCTGTCCCGGAACACATCGATAATCCGAAGATGCTCTTCGTACACCTCATGGGCCCGCTCATATTCTCCAAAGACCCATAGGGTGGAGAGAAAGTTAAGATGGGGGCAATTGTCCTTATAAAGACAATCGTAGCCGTATGGAGGATAGACCCTCTTCACTCGCTCTCCTGTTTCAGTATCTCCCAGTTGATCTTAGAAAGCTTCTGTATGAGAAGCCACATCATCTTGTACCGCTTCGTCATCTCCTTCGCCTTCTCGGCAATCTGTTTTCTCACATACACGGTTACGGTCTTCCCCTTCACTTTTGTGGTAAGGGAGTGGCCCGTCATGGAAGGGGACTTGGCCACCGTCCCGATAAGGAAGAAATCCAGCTGTGCGACAATGTCCTCCTTAAGTCTCTCCCGCTGCCTTTTAAGAAGATCGATTTGTTCCATTGAACCCTCCGACTGAGTAGTAGTACTCCTATTATAATACCATCATGGAACAAGGAAATCAAAGGTTTTGTGGAAATTAGACATAATATTTTGCTGGAAAAAGTTCCGGGGGGACTAAACTGTTACCGGACGACCGAGGGCCTCATGAGGGACGACCGTAAATAAGTAAATTACTCTTTTCGCAGAGAAAGGAACGGGGTCAGCCACAGACACGAGACAGACACCGGCCCGTCATTACTCGCTGAGTCAATTTTCCTTTCTGCTAGGGGCTACCGGAATTCGCCCTTCAATAGGGGAGGCGATAGGGGCGTCCATTTAATTATCAAATTATCTGCGGTTTGCAGAAATCCAAAGGTTTAGGCGTCGAAGAAATCCCTAATGATGCCGCCCTTTAACTGTTTCTTCCCGAAATCATTGCCGAGTCAAAGGAGTCCGTGCTCGACTTATAGGTCAAGTTCACACCAAAGCCCTGTCTCAGCCCCACGACGATTTCTACGCGAAATGGTTAGTCGTGATACCGCAGCCTATTATTCTCTTCACCGTGAAACCGATCCGCACCGCATGTCAGTCACACAGTCAACCTATAGGCTTAAGCAAACAAACGGTGCTTATGCGCGCATGTCGGTCCGGTCCAAAACTTTACTGAAGAGTCCAAAACTTTTTTAACTATACCGGTACTTTGTGCAAACCTGTAGCTGCCATGATCCGTTCTCGAAGTCTCGTGTATCGTTTCTGGGGTTTGTTGTTTTTTACTGCTATGGCGAGGGCTTTTCTGGTGCCTACGAGGACTACGAGTTTCTTTCCCCTTGTGATGCCCGTGTAGAGGAGGTTCCTTTGGAGGAGCATGTAGTGCTGGGTGAGGACGGGTATGACTACCGCGGGGTATTCGCTGCCCTGGGATTTATGGACGGATATGGCGTAGGCGTGGACGATCTCGTCGAGGTCGATGAACTCATAGGCGGTCGTTTTTCCATCGTAATCGACGCTTACTTCCTGTACCTCGTTATCTATCTTCACTACCGTGCCGATATCCCCGTTATACACGTCCTTATCGTAGTTGTTCCTTATCTGCATGACCTTGTCGCCTACCCTCAGGGTCTTGCCTCCCCTTGTAAGTTCGCTTCCCGACGGGTTTAGCTCTTTTTGCAGTTCCACGTTCAGGTTAGCCACACCGGCCACGCCCCGGTGCATGGGGGTGAGTACCTGGATATCCCTGACCGGGTCAAGGTGGTACCTGAGGGGGATCGTCTCCTTGCAGAGTTTTATGATCTTCGCAAGGGCTTCTTCGGGTTCTTCCACGGTGAAGAAATAGAAATCGTGGATATGGTCGTCGTCATGGGTGGTTACGGGCATCTGCCCGCTGTTGATCCTGTGGGCGTTCACGATAATCATGCTCCGTCTCGATTGCCTGAATATCTCATTGAGTCTTACCGTGGGCAGGCACTCCGCTTCGATGATGTCCTTGAGGACGTTTCCGGGGCCGACGGAGGGCAACTGGTCTACGTCACCCACGAGGATGAGGGTCGACTTGACGGGGACGGCCTTGAGAAAATGGTGCATGAGAATGGTATCGACCATGGACGTCTCGTCGATGATGATGAGGTCAGCTTCAAGGGGATTGGTCTCATTCTTTTTGAAGCTTCCGCCCGAGGGGCTGAATTCGAGGAGACGGTGGATTGTCTTCGCTTCCTCGCCCGTGGCTTCCGTCATCCTCTTGGCTGCTCTGCCCGTGGGCGCGGCGAGGAGCGTCTTCTGGCCCATCTTGTGGTAGATCCGTATGATCGCATTGATGATGGTGGTTTTGCCCGTGCCCGGGCCGCCGGTTACGATCATTACCTTGCTGTTCACGGATGTCCTCAACGCATCGACCTGCTGGGCCGAGAGGCCGATGCTCAAGTCCTTTTGGACCCATTCTATGGCCTGATCGAGGTTGATAAGCCTCAATTGCTTTGGAAAATCGACGAGGGTCTTGAGACGGTTCGCGATGCCCGACTCTGAAACGTGGTACTTGGCAAGGTAGACGGGAACGAGGTCGGCTTCCGGAGGGGGCTGACCCGGCAGGACGGCCTGTTTCTCGATGACGATTTTTCTCTCGGAGGCGATCTTTTCGAGGGCCGGGGGAATACTGCCCTCCTCCACTTCGAGGACATCGCCGCACTTTTTGACCAGGGGACCGTAGGGGTAATAGACATGTCCCTCGTCGGCAAGTTCGTGGAGCACGTAGAGGATACCCGCTTCCGCCCTCATGGGTGAATCCTTGGGCACGCCTATCTTTTCCGCGATCCTATCGGCGGTAAGGAACCCGATACCGAAGATATCGGTGGCAAGGCGGTAGGGGTTCTCATTGACGATCTTCACCGATTCTTTTCCATACTGTTTGTATATCTTTACCGCATAGGTGGGGCTCACGCCCTGGCCCTGGAGGAATATCATCACGTCGCGGATGTCCTTCTGTTCCTCCCAGGCGGTTTTAATCATTTCGACCCTTTTTTCGCCTATGCCCTGGACTTCCTGGAGCCGCTCGATGCTCTCCTCTATAATTTCGAGGGTCCCTTCCTTGAATTGGGAGACGAGCCTTTTTGCCATGACGGGGCCGATGCCCTTGATCATGCCGGAGCCGAGATATTTCTCGATCCCCTTTGCCGTTGCGGGAAGGACGGACTGAAAGGAGACGACCTTGAACTGCTCGCCATATCGCGGATGGCTGTCCCAGTATCCGCTCACATGGACCATTTCGCCGGGACTGAGGGAGAACAAGGTCCCTACGATGGTGACAAGGCCGGCCCTTCCCTGGGCCTTCATCTTGGCGATGGTGTAGCCGTTCTCTTCATTGGCATAGGTGACCCGTTCGATCTGACCTTTGATATCGAGATGGGTCCGTCCTTTTTCCATACATAATAGTATCTCAATTTACGGACCAATTGAAAGTCTAATCGGGCGTTAGAAAGAGGGGAGAAGAAGGGGGCAGCGGCCTGTTTACGCCTGTTGGATCCTTTACTTAAGCCGATGTGGTAAATTCATAAAGATCGTTAGTGCCCTTTCGCTCAGAAAAGTGGTATACTATAGTTACGGTCGATCTCAGCTTCGTTGCTCCGCAGCTACTCGCGGGTCGGCTGATACGAAATACAATCGCCTTTCGACTCCGGACTGATTAACCGCTAAACCTTCTTAGAGGAGTGACTGATGTCAAACGTAGCAGAGTTTATTGAAATAAGAGAGAACATAGAGGCACTGGCCAGGCAGATTACCACGTGTCTCGAACAGGTTGTAGTTCAGGATGCGAGGCAGCATCTCGAAGAAGCAAACAAGCAGTTGGAGGTACTCAAGGGCATGGTCGACAATGATGTTCAGGTGATTGTGTCCGGCCGCCTTTCAAGGCAACTGGCGAGCCTGGGAGCCAAGGTCGAAACCATGGCGACGAAGAGGCCGGCCAGAAAGACCCCGGCGGCAACGAAATCGACGGGCGCAAAGACAGCGGGAAAGAAGTTGAAAACGCCTGCCAAGCCTGCCAGCACGGAGCCTCCCGAGATAGTGGTGTTCGAGCGTCCCTAAGGTGCAACGAGGCAGGTGAAGCCTCCCTGCCTGCCATACCTTCATGCTGAGTTTCGTGCTGCGCGCACGGATTCGTGTATTGTTATTTTCTGCTCCTTACGCTACAATAATTATTGTATATGGGGTATTCGCTCCTGGTGCTGATAAAAATGGGACGCGGCATCTTTTGGCAGGGTTACTCCCAGCCGTGACCCGGTCGTTTACCCTGTTACCATAAACCGGAAGATGATCAGACTTAACGATATCGTTGAAGAAATATTAAGATATAACCCCAACGCCGACATACCTATGGTGGAGAAGGCGTATATATTTTCCGCCAAGGCCCATAAGGGCCAGACGAGGCTGTCGGGAGAGCCCTATCTCATCCATCCCCTGGAAGTTGCCTACACCCTGACGAGAATGAACCTCGACGTGCCGAGCGTGGTCTCCGGGCTTCTCCACGATACCATCGAAGATTCCTATGTGAGCAAGAAGGAGATCGCGGAGTACTTCGGGAAAGAGATTGCGGAGCTTGTGGACGGGGTGACCAAGATCAGCAAGATCCAGATGATGACCTCGGAGGACACGAGGGTAGAGAGCTACAGGAAGATGATCCTCGCCATGAGCAAGGATATAAGGGTAATCCTCGTAAAGCTGGCCGACCGTTACCATAACATGAAGACCCTCAACTTTCTTTCCCGCGAGAAGCAGGTGGAGATCGCGAGGGAGACCCTTGACATCTATGCGCCTCTTGCCCACAGACTGGGTATAGAGTGGCTCAAAGGGGAACTGGAGGATGAGTCGTTCAAGTACCTCAAGCCCGTGGAATTCGATGTCATAAAAGAAAAGATCGCCAAGAAGAAGAGAGAGCGGGACGCATACATCAGCGAGGTGAAGGAACTCATACGGACGAGGCTCGCCGAGGTAGGGGTAAAGGCGGATGTTTCGGGACGGGCAAAGAGACTTTACAGCATCTACAAGAAGATGATCCTCGAAGGGGTAAACATCGACGATATCTACGATATTACCGCCTTTCGGATTATGCTCGATTCGGTAAACGAGTGTTATGAGACCCTGGGATACGTACACGCGTTCTTCAAGCCCATTCCGGGGAAATTTAACGATTATATAGCCCTTCCCAAGGCAAACATGTACCAATCCCTTCATACCAAGGTCGTGGGACCCTACGGAGAAAAGATAGAGATCCAGATAAGGACCCACGAAATGCACAGGCTGGCGGAAGAAGGCATCGCGGCCCACTGGAAGTATAAGGAAGGGAAGGTCTTTAACGCGAAAGAGGACAAGATCTTCGCGTGGCTCCGAAGGATCATAGAATGGCAGCAGGAGTTGAAGGACAGCAAGGAGTTCATGGAGATCTTCAAGATCGATCTCTTCCCCGACGAGGTCTACGTGTTCACCCCGAAGGGCGACGTGAGGGAACTCCCGAGAGGGGCGACCCCCGTTGATTTTGCCTACGCGATCCACTCCGACCTGGGCCACAAGTGCGTGGGCGCAAAGGTGAACGGCAAACTCGTGCCCCTTCGCTACGTGCTCAAGAGCGGTGACATAATAGAGATCCAGACCAACCCGACACACAAACCGAGCAAGGACTGGCTGGGCTTTGTGGCCACATCCAAAGCGAAAACGAAAATCAGGCAGTGGATAAAGACGGAGCAAAGGGAAAGGAGCATTGAGCTGGGCCGGACCCTTATCGACAAGGAACTCGTGAAGCACGATATGAGCTTTACGAAGATGATGAAGTCGGGTGACCTCCTTACCATCGCCAAGGAATACAGCTTTGAGACTGAGGAAGACCTTTTCGCGAGTGTAGGTTATGGGCTCTACACGCCCCTTACCGTGCTCGGCAAGATCATACCGGAAAGCGAGAAACCGAGTAAACTGAAGAGCATCATCAGCACGATCAAGAGGAACCGTGACACTTCGATCAAGATCGAAGGCGTTGACGGGCTCGTGGTGAAGCTCGCCCACTGCTGCAATCCCATCCCCGGAGACAAAATCTTCGGTTTCATTACCAGGGGCCGCGGTCTCACGGTGCACGTGGACGACTGTCCGAATGTCCATACCTTCGATGACCAGAGGAAGGTGGAGGTATCATGGGAACTCAACAAGGACCTCACATACCCTGTGAAGCTCCGCATACTGGGGGACGACAGGAAGGGTCTCCTCACTGAAATAAGCAGTATCATGTCGTCTTCGAAGATAAATATCCGGAGCGCCAAGGCCATGTCCTATCCGGACAGGTCGGCGGCGGCCCTTTACGAAATTGACGTGGGTCACATGTCTCAACTTCAGAAGTTAATGAAATCAATACAGAAAATCAAGGGTATAAGGACGGTAGAGAGGCTTAGGGGAACAGTGTAGGTCCCATGCGGCCCGCCTCCATACCATTACAACGGGGGCGAGACCGGGAAAGCCGAAAACTCCTTTCAAAGGGGAATTTTGCCTTTTTACTTCAGAGGCTGCCCCGAACACATAAAGGACGCCCCTTTGACGGGCGTCCCATGTTATCGATGAAGGTGTGTGAACGAAGGCGGTGAGGAATCAGACTGCTTTCTGGAAGTTGCCCTTCTTGATGCACTTGGTGCACATTCTTGTCTTCTTCACTACGCCGTCTTTTACTATCCGAACGCTCTGCAAATTAGGGAGCCACTCCCTTTTTGTCTTGTTGTGTGCATGGCTTACATTACATCCGACCTGTTTTCCCTTACCGCATATCTCGCAAACTCTTGCCATTCGTGCCTCCCTTTCCTGTTGCTGAAGGATGAATTCTACCCGTATTCACGCCGAAAGTCAACATGTTTTCGCGGGTCCCCTTACGGCAGTGCCCCTTCGCCTGATAGTGTGGCGGTCCTTGGCGAGTCCGGGTCATCCGCTGAAGAGACGGACAGGACGGCGGTTTTCGCCCCCGCGCTGGTGGGCGCAAAGACTACCTGGATCGTGCAGGACTTTCCCGCACCCAGTGTCTGACCCGTACACTTGTCCTTGGCCGGGTTGATGAGGAACTGGTCGGCATTTGTGCCGGTCAGTTCGATGGAGTCTATGGAAAGGGGTTGCTTCCCGTAGGTGGTAAGGTCCTTTAATGTGAAGGTGGCCGACGATGTCTTGGTGGTCTTGGTCTTTGAATACTTCTTCGTCGCCGGGGTAAGGGACAGGGTGGCAAGGCTGGTGAAGTTGGCGGTGACGGTGATGTCCGACACCATGCTCACCGTGCATGACCCTTTTCCTTCACATACGCCCGGACTGACGGTCCAGCCCGTAAAGACGGAATTTGTGGCTGCCTTGGCCTTGAGCGTCACCTTCTTGTCCTCGGGGTAGCGCGCCGACCCTTCGGGCCATTCGTCGGAAGGGCACATTTCCGGAGCACAATACGTGGTGCAGCCGACCCCTTTCGGACTCGTGGTTACGGTCCCCGTGCCCCCTCCTCCCGCATTGGCGATATTCACCTGGAGAAGCGGGTAATTTCCCCGGACGGGCCACACATGGAGGCGGCCGGAGCCCTTGGACAAGGATATGATGTCGCCGAAGGTCATGTCCACGATCTTTGCCGCCCCCGGGTTTTTCAGGGAGGTGGTGGATGACCAGTGCCCCGCGGCCTGGGGGTAAAGACCCACCGGGTCCGTCTCGACGATCACATTCTGGAAAGGTTGGTCCGCTTCGAGGGCGGGGGTATTCGGGGCCACAGAACGGTCGATGAGGCTCGCAAGTTCATTCTTGTTGGGAAGACGCCAATCCCGGTACCCGAGCCACGGGTCCGTCGCCGAGTTCAGACAGATTTTCACGAAATCCAGGGCCTGTTGCCATGACTTGAAAACGCCCCGCGAGGTGGCGGGATCGTTGGCGCACAGTTCCGGGTCGATTGCGCTGTCGCCGGGCCCCGCTGTAGCCGCGTCCGTCGTCCACATGAGGTTGGTGAAGAGGTCGGTTATTGTCCCGTCGGGAGTCACGTTGTCAGAGGACAGATTGACATAATACCGGGGGATCGGCCACGAGGCGCCCGCGAGCCACTCGGCGTCCTGACCGCTGCCGTTGCACGTGACGAGTTGCGCGTTGGAGGCATCGTAACAGAGTTCCTGACCTGTCTGGGCCACCCGCGCGAGCGCGCTGGAATCGGTGTTTCCTCTGACCGGCCAGACGCAGTAATTGCTGAGCTTGTTGATATTGTACTGGGTGCCGTCCCTCATGTCCATTCCCCACGCCGCGGGGTTGATGGTGTCGTCATTGATGTAAGAGGTGGACGAGAAGAAGAAGTAGGTGGAAGGCATTGCGAATGTGCCCGCAAGCCACGCATAAAGGTCGTTCGCGGTGGTGCTGGCAAGGCTTTCGAGTTCATTCACGTTTGCGGCTCGCCAGTCGGTCTTTCCGCAATAGGTTAATGTGTTTACCGCGTTGATGGCGTCATTCCAGTCGGAGGAGCATATCTGTTTGGCATTGCCCGCCCATATGAGGCGGGTCAGCCGATCGGTAAAGGCGCAACCGTCGAAGCTGACGGAAAACCTTGGAGAGGGCATGGGAACGCCCACCTGAAATTCAGCGTCCTGTCCCGTGCCCTGGCAGCTTTTGAGTTTGGTGCCCGCGAAATCGTAACAGTATTTCTGGCCGGTAACAGGGAGACTGATCTCCTCGGCCGACACCGGGCCCGTAAAAACGGCCACGGTCAGAAATACCAGCAAGGATGCAGCGTATGCAACCTTACCTGCCACGCCCCAAGTAAGTGTCGTCATTGGTACCTCCCAGTCCGCTTTTGTTGGCGCGGACTATAGAACCTATTATATATCTAATGTCCGACGATATCAAATGCCCCCTTTTACCGTTGGGCCGGGCCTTTCCGGGCGTCAAAAAAATTGACACCCGTCCTGCTTTCTAATATCCTTAAGGCATGGGTTCCGTTGCTCTCGTTGTCGTCGCCTACCTGATCGGTTCAATACCCGTGGGAATCCTCCTTTCGAAACTGAAAGGCAAGGACCCGAGACAGGTGGGAAGTGGGAACATAGGGGCAACCAACGTCATGAGGACCGCAGGGAAGGCCCTTGGTGTGATCACTCTCCTGGGAGACATGCTGAAGGGGTTTCTACCCGTAATGTTTGCCCTTCACACAGGCTTCCCCGAATATATGGTGGTCATGGCAGGTATCGCCGCCTTCATCGGTCACCTCTTTCCCTTGTTTCTCGGATTCAAAGGCGGTAAAGGCGTTGCCACTGCCTTGGGTGTATACCTCGCCCTGAACCCTCTCGCGGTGCTTGGGTGCATTGTCGTGTTTGTCGCCGTTTTGTTAAAATGGAGATATGTGTCGGCGGGCTCCCTCGCGGGGACTCTCTTCATGCCCGTCATCCTCTACCTGCTCAAGGCCCCGGAAATGTACATCTATGTCTCACTCGTGATAGGCGGTATGATTGTCCTGAAGCATCTCGGTAACATAAAGAGGCTCATAGCGGGTACGGAGCACAAGCTGGACTCGTCAAGGGCAAAAAACCGTTGACTTGAGGCACATGTTGGAGTAGCTATTAAGCACACCACATCACGCGGTACCGGCCTCCGCAACCCGGCGGGAGAGAATTCGTTGGGAACAGTCGCGGACGGCCCGGCACGGACATCGAGGGTTTTGACATCATTGTGGTCGGCAGGGAGCCGGGGCGTGAGAATAATGGCGGTCCCTCCATACCGGCAGGCGCATGGAGTGAATCCGAAGAAAGATTTGACTGACCGCACGATAAAACGAAACAACTCACAATAAGATAAGAAGGAGGAATCATGTCGTACCGGAAAGGCATTATCCTGCATCTTTCACTCGGCTTAATCCTGTTTTCCCTGATCCTGATCTCCCCTGCCCACTCGACGCCCCTCGATGCCAAGGCGAAATTCGTGAAGTTTCAGCAGATGCAGAACGCCCTCGCCGCGGAATCCGTGCCTGCGAAAGTCAGGAGTATTCAGGCGGCCCTTGCCCCAAAGAGCGCCGCGAAGCCGGCAAAGGGAAAAGCGGCAATCGCCGCGGGGTCCCGGACAAAGCTGATGGTTGCCGGGAAAGCGCAGGCGGCCCGGACAAAGACTTCCGGCGATCCCCTTGACGACTGGGCGTGGAGTAATCCCACTCCCACGGGCAACAGGTTCTCCGACATTACCTACGGCAACGGCGTCTACGTGGCGGTGGGCGCCTATGGGACCATCTTCACTTCCACGGACGGGAAAGCCTGGACACAAAAGGTCTCGGGGACTACGGGAGACCTTTTCGGGGTGGCTTACAGCGGGGGTGTCTTCGTCGCGGTGGGATACTCTACCATCCCTGAAGCGACTGAATTTACAGTCATTATCCTCAAATCTCCGGACGGCGCCACATGGACGCCCGTCGATTTGGGGATGACGGGGAACCTCTACGGCGTGACCTACGCCGATAATAAATTCGTCGCGGTGGGGTTCGGCGGCGATCTGTACTCAGGCATTATCCTTACCTCTCCGGACGGGTCCTCATGGGAACCTGTGGACACTTCGGCCTTTTCCGCGCAGCTCTGGGACGTAATCTACGGCAATAACACCTTCGTCGCGGTAGGATTCGACCAGGACTACGGTACGAGCGCGGTCCTCACCTCCCCTGATGGCGTGACGTGGAGCCAATCGGATACGACGGACCTCCTCTCCACCCTCGTGGGGGTCACCTATGGGGACGGCACTTTCGTGGCGGTGGGAGTTGACATCGACACCGAATCGGGAGCCATGACAGGCGCGGTCCTCACGTCCGTCGATAACGGTGTGACCTGGACTTCCCGTGACCCGAAGATGACGGGTGCACTCGGCGCAGTGGCTTACGGCAACGGCAGCTTTGTGAGCGTGGGATATGACGGCAGTTCGGGCGCCGGCGTCATCTTCACCTCATCCAACGGGACAATTTGGACCAGGAAGGCAGCGGGGACTCCACCGAGCCTGAATGGAGTGGCGTACGTGAACAACGGTTTTGTGGCAGTGGGTTCTTCAGGTGCCATTGTGACCTCTCCCAACGGGAGCGCGTGGACCGCAAGGAGTTCCGTGGTGACCGCGGCCACACTCTACGATGTGGCATACGGCAACGGCGCCTTTGTCGCGGTAGGATACGGCGGCGCTATTGCGACTTCTCCCGACGGTGCGACATGGACCAAAAGGACTTCGGGGACGACCTACCCCCTTTACCATGTGGCATACGGCAACGGCTCCTTCATGGCGGTGGGATATTATTATGATGAAGAGCAGGGGATCACCACGGGCAATGTCATCCTCACTTCCACCGATGGGGCGGCATGGACGAAGAAGAGTCCGGCGGGAGTGGAGGGTTACTCGTTCCTGAGCGTAGGGTTCGGCAACAATACTTTCGTGGTAACGGGTTTTGACACGAACAACTGGGCCGACGTAATTCTTACCTATAACGGGACAACGTGGACCCAGAACACCACCGAGACGGTGTCCTTCTTCTACGGTGTCGCATACGGCAACGACACCTTCGTCATTACGGGGGAAGGGGGCATCATCATGACTTCACCTGACGGAGCGGCCTGGACCCTGCAGGACTACATTGTAGGCTCCACCCTCTACGGAGTCACCTTCGACAACGGCGTATTTATGGTAGTGGGAGACGTAAACGCCATCCTTACCTCCACAGACGGGACGGACTGGACGGATTTGACCCCAATGGACCTCATCGACCTGTGGACGCTCCGCAGCGTGGCCTATGACGCGGGCAATGATGCCTGGGTTGTGGTGGGTGCCTACCTCGATTGGGAATCCCTGCAGTGGTCGGGCGCAATAATCCTTACCTCCGCCGATGGCGGGGCCACTTGGGTCAGCCGCGACCCCGAGTCTACCCTCGCGTTGCTCGGTGTGGCCTACGGGGCCAATTCCTTTGTCGCGACGGGCGGGCACGGTATGATCCGCCGGTCCTCTCAGCCTGTCTTCTATTCCCTTAACCTCAACAGGTCCGGCACGGGTTCAGGGGTGGTGACGAGCAACCCCACGGGTATCGATTGCGGGAGCGCCTGCTCGGCCTCTTTCGCCGGGGAGACCACCGTAACCCTCACTGCGGTCCCTTCCGCGGGTTCGGTTTTCAAGTCCTGGTCCGGCTGCACCTCGTCGGGCAACAAGTGTACCGTGGTCATGAATAACGCGAAAACAGTGACCGCCGCATTCGCCGTTGCAAACCCGGTGAAGCTTACCGTGTCCAAGGTCAAACAGGCCAGCGGCGACGGCGCCGTCACGAGTTCTCCCGCGGGTATCGATTGCGGCAAGACCTGCTCCGGGCTTTACGCCCCGGGCACGTCGGTCACCCTCTCAGCTGCCGTCTCATCCCTTTCAACTTTTGGGGGATGGTCCCTTCCTTCCTGCGGCGGCACAGGTGCCTGCACGTTTACCATGGATAAGGCTCAGACCGTGAAAGCCACCTTCATCGGGCCCCAGGTCCTTACGGTGACGAACACGTCGGCGAGCAAGGGCAAGGGAACCATCATGACCGATTCAGGCAATATTGCCTGCGAGAGGGGGACCTGCAAGGGGTCCTTCCTTTACAATACAGTGGTAACCCTCACTGCCGCGGCTGATTCCGGATCCAACTCGGTCTTTGCGGGATGGTCCGGCTGTACGACCCAATCGCCCACCACCTGCACGGTCACCATGGACAAGGCACAGTCGGTAAAGGGGACCTTCACGGGACCCCAGACCTTGACAGTCGCGAACTCGTCAGTGAACAGGGGTACGGGGACAGTGACGAGCAACCCCGAAGGTGTGGCGTGCGCAAAGGGCACGTGCAAGACACCCTTTGTCTATAAGCTGGAGGTGACCCTTTCGGCCTCCGCCGACCCCGGCTCTTACTTTATGGGCTGGTCCGGCGCCTGTTCCGGTACGGATGACTGCTTTGTGACTATGGACAAGGCAAGGAGCGTCACTGCAAAGTTCAAGAAGGGTTCGGCCCCTGCCTTGGGGGAGGAGGCCGTATCGGTTGAATGAAACGGTACACAGCGTCCCATGGGAAGGTCTCATGGGACGCCAATAATTGCTTGACGGAAGCACACGCCCGTGCTATGAAAAGCCGTATCAGGGGATTATGACGAATAGAGCATGATTTTCCGGGCAGCTTGCGGGCCTGTGGAAAAATTCCCGAAAAATAAGATTTGGAGGAGTCGTCTTATGAAGAATGTTGTGTGGAGGGAGGGTTTGGTTAAGCAGGTTCTGTGTCTTGCGGCAGCATTGTTGCTTCTGGGAGGGGCGGTAACCGCCGGGGCACAGGTGACGGATATATATGCCCAGGCAGGTTTTGGCGTGAAAGGCGCCTGGGGTTCCGTCGATGTTATGGTATACTCGTATGATGATATCGGCGCCGGCAAGGTTACAAGCTCCGCGACCGGTTGTCTTGAGGACCCCGGCCAGGGAAATAAATGCCCGAAGGACGCGCAGAGAAAGATCAACTGCGACGGCAGTGAAACGGCCATATGCTCTCTGTATTTCCCCAGCCAGACGAAGATCACCCTCACTGCCACCCCTCTGAAGGGCAGCGACGAGAGCCCGTCCGTCTTCGGAGGCTGGGTCGCGGATGCCCTGGATACGGTGTATGGGTGTTATCCCCTTGGAACGTACTCGTGCTACCCTGCGGGAGGAGCACTGGTGGGGGCCGTATTCGCCAAAAAAGAGACGACTGTTTCCCTTACCGTAGAGCCTTACTTCTTTAACGAACCCGTAGAGAAATCCGACAGCTACATCAGCGGACCGAACGGGCTCAAATGCGGCGTTAATTACACGGAGTGCACCGTCAACGTAGCGATCGGCTCCACGGTAAGCCTGAAGGCCGTCACGTCGTCATCCGATTGGTTTTTCGGATACGTGAGCGGTTTTAAGACATGCAACTACATGTTCGGGGGAAGTTGCTCTTTCCCTGCCACCGTCACATGCCTCTCTGCAGCGGGAAGCACCTCTGCGAGAGCGGAGGACCTTGTCGCCTCAGGAGCGGCAAAGCGGAAAATTTCGGCCAAAGGCGCAGGCGTGAGCGTTGCCCTCGGTTCAAAGGGGCTCGGCAAGGTGCTCTTCAAAGGCAACAAGGGAATAGAAAAATAAACGTCTATAGGTTCGGTCCGGGCTTGGGATAAACAAAACCGCCACTCTTTACGGGTGGCGGTTTTGTTTCAGGCAGGAAACGTGGGCTCTTCTATTTGAATATGGATACGAGCTTCCTGTTCTTTATATCCGCGAGCCCCTTATCGGTGATCCTCAAGAAAGGCAGTCCCGTGAAAGGGATAGTCTGAATGGTGAGGAACGGCTTTTCGAAGGCTGCGCCGATCTCTTTCAGCTTCTCGTCCAACTCTTTTGTCTTGTCCGCTATTTCCCTGATACTCGCGAGGGGCATGAGGCCGAAGGCGGGCATGGGGAATTCGTAAATGATCTTGCCGTGCTTTGCAATGGCAATGCCGCCCTGGATATCGATAAGCCGGTTCACCGCCACTTTGAGGTCCTCTTCCGTGCTCCCGAGGACAAAGATGTTACACGAGTCCCAGATAAGGGTCGTTGCCACGGCGCCGTCCTTGATGCCCGTGCCCTTGATAAAGCCCCGTCCCATCTTTTTGCCCTTGTTCCTGTTTATTACCGCCGTGGGAATGATATCCTCCTGAAGGTTGGGCTGGAGGAACCCTTCCTTGACGGACGAGGTGTACGTTATTTCCCGCGTTATGGTGGGATTCGCCACCTGGATCACCCGGATGTCCTTGTTCTTCCCGCGGGCCTTTATCCTGAAGTCGTCCTCCGTGACCTTGTCCGCATGGATGGTATGCATCACGGTTTCGGGAAAACGGTATTCAGGGGCGTCACCGATGAAGGCACCCCCGGCGCACACAATCCGCCCCTGTGCCATCACCCGGTCTATGGATACCTTTTCGAGGTCATCGAGGAAGAGGATGTCGGCATGCCTCAGCGGGGCGATAGCGCCGACATGACGGAGACCGAGATAATCGGCGGGGTTTATGGTGAGCGTCTTTATCGCTTCCATGGGCGAGAATCCGTATGCTATGGCCTTTCTTGCAATGGAGTCGAGGTATCCCTCATCCCGGAGCATGACGGCATCGAAGAAATCCGAGACGAGCATGATGCGGCGTGTGTCCACGGCGAGGTCCTTGATCTTGTGAAGCTCGGGTAACTCCTGACGCACGAAACCTTCGCGCACCATGACGTACGTGCCGGACCTGAGTTTCTCCATCACCTCGTCCATCTGGATGGACTCATGACACGACGTGACCCCGGTAAGAAGGTACTCTGTGAATTTTTTGCCCCGGGCGCCCGCGGAGTGGCCGTCTATCCTTTTGCCCAGGGAAATGGCGAGGGCCGCCTGCTTCATGATCCTGTCTTCCCCTTCAACCACCCTGGTCCAATAGGCTTCGCCGATACCGAGAAAATCATCCCTTTTTAAAAGGGTGGAAAACTCGCCGAAGGTGAGCCCCCGGGCGCCTTCCATCCTGGGAAAGGGAGGTGTGAGAGGGGGCACGACAAAGTAACATTTCAAAGGATAGCCTTTGGTGCTGTCGATGAAGGAAAGGAGGGCGTCCATACCGCAACTCGTACCGATCATGGTACATTCGGTGACTATCGTGGTGGTGCCTCCCCGGAGTGCGTAGGGCGCGAATTGGTGGAACGTATATACTGCATCGATATGGGTATGGGCGTCCACAAAACCGGGGCAGAGAAAACGTCCCCCCGCGTCTATGGAGTCTGCCGGCCCGTAAGAGGGCACGTCCTTGTCTTCCTCGATGGACACGATAAAACCGTCCTTTATCACTACCATGAGACCATCTTGTATCTCATTGGTGAAGACATTGATGATCCGGCCGTTCCTTATCACGGTATCTGGCGGCACAGTCCCTTTCAGCACGTCCAGAAAAGTTTTCAACTGTTCTTTCTTCATAGTGTGGTCCTTTTGCAGCAGTATGGAATTTTGTCGCGAAGGCGGAACCTCAAGGGAGCGCCCCACTCCCTTAGTGTACACGAATGAATTGTCCTTTGTAAACCGGAGTCTGCCCTTCCGCGCGTTGCGTGGGGACAGGCTCTACCTGTCAACCTCTATCTTGACATCTACTGCCGTGGCCCATTTGCCGTCCTCGTGCACGATAAGAGGGTTTATATCGAGGTTCCTTATTTCAGGGTGATCGATGAGGAGACGCGAGACCCCCGAGAGCGCGGTTGTCAGGGCCGTTATGTCCGCCCGGGGACGGCCCCGTGCACCTTTCAGGATGGGGGCTCCCTGGATACTGTTCACCATCTCCATTGCCGTCTCCGGATCGACCGGAACGAGACGAATCGCGGCATCCCGTAGTATTTCGACGAAAATGCCACCCAGGCCGAAGAGAACCACGTGACCGAATTCCTGGTCCCGTTTCCCGCCGATAATGACCTCCGTTCCTGAAGAGGCCATCTTCTGAATAAGGCACCTTTCTCCTCCTATCCCGGTCCAGGCATGGCCGAGGGCCGCTTCATCCGTGATATCCAACACCACGCCGTTTTTTTCGCTCTTATGGAGTATGGAAGGTGACTCTATCTTCATCGCCACCGGGTAGCCCATCTTAGCCGCAAGGAGTCTGGCCCCGTCGAGGTCCTTCGCCACCCCTGAGGGTAAAACGGAGAGGCCGTATGCTTCGAGGAGGGAAAACGCCTCGGGCGAACCAAGGATTCGCGAGGGACCCGCGGCCTTGCGCGGCTGCCGGGCACGCAAGGCTTTCGTGGAGGAGCCGGTCAGGCGCGCATGAGCCCGGGACTTTTTGTCGGCAAAGGCGAAATGGTCTCTCGACTCCGCGAGGGCCCTCAATGCGTAGTCAACGTCACCAAAAATGGGGAAATCGACTGCTTTCCTGATGATGGGCCACTGGTCCCTGTTGCAGGCGAGGCAAAGGGCGGCGGGCTTTCCGTACCGGGCTACCTGTTCTGACGCGTTACCGATAAAGTTCCGGACCTTCAGGCCGTCGCTTTCGGAACTGTAGGTAACCACGTAAAGGACGCCGTCGGCAGCCTCCTCCGCGAGGGCCCGGTCCATGATCTCCGAATAGGAGGCAAGGTCGTATATGTCGCCCACGTCAACGGGATTGGTGGTTCTTATGACATTGATCTTCTTTTCTTTTACGGCGGAGAAGAAATTCTCGGAAAGAGGGGCAAGCTCAAAACCGTGACGGTGAACCCCATCCGCCGAGAGGACTCCGTGGCCTCCGGAACGGGTGATGACGGCGAGGCGCGGGCCTTTTGCGAGGGGGAGGCTGAAGATCTTGAAGGCATCGATCATCTGTGCCAGGCTCTCGACCTGGTGTACACCCGCTTCCCTGAGGGCCGCCTCCGCCACCCGGTCATCCCCTGCGAGGGCTGCGGTGTGGAACCTTGCGATCTCCCTTCCCGTGGGGCTTCTGTTCGCCTTCAAGAGCACGATCGGCTTGTCGGTGGACGATGCGATCTCGATGAGGCGCCTGCCGTCGGAGAAGTCTTCGAGATAAAGCCCGATCACGGAAGTGCCCGGGTCGGAGATAAGGTATTCGAGACATTCGTTCTCGTCAAGGAGGAGCTTGTTCCCTATGCTTACGAGTTTGTTGAGGCCCAGATTTTCGCATGACGCGATCATGCACGTGTCGTAGAGTATCCCGCCGCTCTGGGATATGAGGGATATTCCCCCTGTCCGCATATACCCGGGATCGAAAATGAAGAAAGGGAGGACAAGGCGCGCTTCAAGGTTGATCACGCCGAAGCAATTGGGTCCGATCACTTTCATATCCCACTTTGCGCTGATCTGCCGGATTTCTTCCTCCAGCGTCTTCTTGGAGTCGCTCAGTTCGGAAAAACCTCCCGATTCCAGAATAACATGGCGGATGCCTTTTCTGCCGCACTGTTCAAGGGTCTCAGGGATGCGGACCGCGGGGATGAGTTGGACCGCGAGGTCCGGGACGCTATCCGCCTCATCGATGGTGGGGATGATCCTGCTTCCCCCTACGGCCCCTTTTCCTTTTCCCACGGGGTAGACCTTTCCCCCGAACCCGAAGCGTTCAAGATTTTCGATGATGATACGGGCCATGTTGGAAGGGGTATCGGAAACTCCGAAAACCGCCACGCTTCCGGGGTAGAAGAAATTTCTCATTGTGATCTCCTGGGTGGTTTCGTCTTCACGGCAATATAATACCGATATTCAGAACTGGAACACAAAGGTTTTCGCACCGTCGGGAAACAGGACGATTCCGACGATCCTCTATACGGACGCAGTGGATGGTGATGATTAATGACCATAATTACGGATAAAAAGATACGTGAGAGAGTAACAGCGAATATTGAGGATAAAATAGTGCTTGAAATACGGACTGGGGAGAACTACTTTAGTCATAGGAGTTGATACATGTAACGCTATTATATGAAGGAGGGACCTCACATGTCCGCTGAAGTGAAATCAAGGGTCGACGAAACCCCGAAAGAGATTCTACTCAATGCCGTAAAGGCCATTCAAGGCGCCCAGGAGTACCTGAGTAAAGCCACCGAGGCAACCTACGGCTATGACCCGGAAATAGTTACACAGATCCGCGTCGAGCGCGAGTCCCTCGATGCCTTCCTGACTCAATTGTCCCATGCGGGGACGATCACCGATGATGATCTTTTTGCCAAAGCCACGGGAGCGTTGAAACTCCAGGCTCCGTCGCTTCACGCGGTGAGCGACCAGGTCAAAAAGACGGCCAGCGATATCGCCACGGCGCCGGGCGTTTCCGGCTACATGGAACAGACGGTGACGTTTATCCAACAGGCCGCGATTTTTATCTCGGAATTGCCATAGCCGGGAAGCGATTGCGGGGAAGGGCAGCGAGACCGGTTTAAGAGACAACGAAACTTAATAGAAGAGGAGGAATCATAATGGCCACATTCAAAGTCATATACAGGAACAAACTCAACGGCGACGGTGAACCCTGCGAGTTTCCCGCCGACAAACTCAATGCGAACCGTGTAATAATCGAGTCCTACGGGATTGAAAAGAGAGAAATCAGAGAGGGCGAGAATTTCGCCCGGGAAACCTGGGGGTACGAAGTTCCGGACAAAGACGCCGATCGCTTTGCCGAGGGGCTGAAGACTACGCCCACTATTATCGAGTTTGAGAGGCAGTAAACCGCGGTAAAGATGAAGCCGGGCGGCGCCCGCGGATACAAGGCGTCGCCCGCCGGTCACAAGATGAGCCGCCGGACCGGCATCCCTTTCCCGACGCGCTAATCCGTTGCCCATGGATCCGCGGGTCATTCCTCATGGATCATCCTGCATGCCGTGCATTAGAGGGTCCTCAATAATTCCATTAAGTTATTGGATTAATTCTATTAGCTCATGTATATTGGTTTTGAACACTTTGGGGTTTACCAATAATAAGGAGGGTACATGGCTAACGATTATACGGAAATGTGGAGTTCTTTGGGGCTCAATCTCGAAGCCCATAACGGATTGCTCGCGGTGCTCTCCGACGCATATCAGAATATCTACCTGTCCCAAAAGAACAGGCCCGTCGGCATGGAATACTTCGACTTCGTCGTTTCGGAGGTCCACGGCCAGAGAGTCGTGGAGATACTGAAGGACAAGATCGCGGGAAAACCCGTAGTAGGCACCTTTTGCATTTACGTGCCGGAAGAGCTGATCCTTGCAGTGGACGGTGTCGCCATCGGCCTGTGCGCCGGGGCGGATGTTGGCGGGGAAGAAGCGGAAAGATACCTGCCCAGGAACACCTGCGCCCTTATCAAGGCATTCATGGGTTTCAAGCTCGCAGGCCTCTGCCCGTACATCGAGTCAGCCGACCTTGTGGTGGGCGAAACCACCTGCGACGGCAAGAAGAAGGCCTATGAGATCCTTAATGAGATCACGGGGAAAGTGCATGTCATGGAGTTGCCTCATATGAAGGGCGAGGATGGGGCGCATCTCTGGAGGAAGGAGATCAAAAAACTCGCAGGCAGACTGTCTGAAATCACGAAAAGGGAAATCACCCTCGACGGCCTGAGGCAGGCCGTGAGGATAGTGAATGAAAAAAGGGAAGCCCTCCGAAGGCTCGCCGGTCTGAGGGCCCACGACCCTTCGCCCATCTCCGGCCTCGACGCACTCCTCATAAACCAGATCTCCTTCTATGACGACCCCCTTCGTTTTACTGCGAAACTCAATACGCTGTGTGATGAGCTTGACGAGAGGGTACGCTCGGGGGTGGGCGTCACCGCCAAGGGCGCTCCGCGGCTCCTTGTCTCCGGTTCCCCTATGGCCATTCCCAACTGGAAACTCCATTTCCTGGTGGAGAGCAGCGGGGCCGTGGTAGTGGGGGAAGAAGCATGCGTGGGAGAGAGAAACTATTCGACCGTCCTCGGAGAAGATTTTTCTTCAGTCGAAGAAGCCATGGCGAGGATGGCCGATCGTTCCTTATCCATAAACTGCGCCTGTTTTACCCCGAACGACGAGAGACTGACGGATATCCGCATGATGGCGGAGCGGCTCCACGCTGACGGCGTTGTCCACTATGCCCTGCAGTTCTGCACTCCCTACATGATCGAAGCCTATAAAGTCAGAAACACGGCCGAGTCGGCGAATGTGCCTTTCCTTAAGATCGAGACCGACTATAGCATGGAAGACATGGGGCAGCTCAAAACACGGGTGGAGGCGTTTATCGAAATGGTGAAGGATGGTCGGGGACGTTGAAGGCCGCCGGTATCGATATAGGTTCACGGTACATCAAGTACGCCGTGCAGGAAGAGGGTAAGGAGACCGTTTTTTTCGTGAAGGAGACGGGATACGACCCCTTGTCCGTATGCAGGGAGTTTCTTGCCGCAACCGCGCCCGATCGTCTGCTCGCCACCGGCTACGGCAGGCATCTCCTGGAAAGCGACATGGGCGTGGCGACGATCACGGAAATCAAGGCCGTGGCAAAAGGAGCCAGGAAGGTGTTTCCTTCCTGCAGGACCATCATCGATATCGGAGGGCAGGACACGAAAGTGATCGAGCTTGACGCACAGGGCATTATTACAAACTTCGAGATGAACGACCGCTGCGCGGCAGGGACGGGCAAGTTTCTTGAAATCATGGCCCACGCCCTCGGATTTACGATAGAGGACTTCGGCCGCCATTGCCGGGACGACGGGCATATCACCATAAACAGCCTGTGCGCCGTTTTCGCGGAGTCCGAGGTTATAAGCCTCATTGCAAAAGGCATCGAGAGGGAGGCTATAGCCACCGCCCTCCACAACTCGGTCCTCAACAGGCTCGTTCCCCTGATACAAAGGGTTGGTGTGGAGGAAGACGTGGTCTTTGCGGGCGGATGCACCCGGAACCCATTCCTTAAACAAGCCCTTCAGGAGCGCCTCCGGGTAGAGGTGCACGTCCATGAGCACTCCCCCATGCTGAGCGCTTTGGGCGCCTCCCTCTACGCGGCAGGACGGTAAAGGGCCGGGATTTCCCGCTCGAACGCCACGGGATCCCCTCAGATGACCCCAAGGGCGAAACGATTTTTCTCCCGTTCCACGGAAAGCCTGCACAATCCCGGTTGACATTGAAGGTCCGTTGGGTGGTAAATATTGATTGTGCGGTCACGACCTTCAGGGAGCCTTGATCGGGCCGCCGTGTGCTCCGCGTCCGGGCGGCGCGTTCAAACCCAAATTGAGGAGGATATATGCCTATAGTGCAAGTGCACATGATCGAGGGAAGAACAGTAGAACAGAAGAGGAAGCTTGTAACGGAGATGACCCGGGTTATGGTGGACACGCTGGGTGTCAAACCGGAGGACGTGCGCATTATCCTGCAGGAAATGGCAAAACACGACTATTCCGTGGCCGGTACCCTGTTCATAGACAGGTAGGACATCCGGGAAAAGGAGAAGTCGCGGCGGCGGTCCTACGCGAGACGTAGAGCGGATGATGGGCGCCGGAGGCTGCCGGGGGGCGTATCGGGCCGTAAGCGATGAGGCGTCGCCCCTTGGCCGCCCGCCCGGAGGTCGCCCCCGGAAGATAGTCCCGTTCATAGTATCCTTATGAATTTCCGTATTTTTTACGTGTGCGCCGAAACCGTCTTGAAATCGTAATAGCGTTTTGACAGTGGACCGTATTTATGATAACTTTTCATATGTTTTGCCTGTCAAAATACCGCGTCTGCTTCATCTGCCATTACCCTGATAACATTATTGAATCTGCCTTTAAAAGAATACCGTAAAAACTGATCTTCATTTCATGACCATAGAAGAATGTCTTTGCATTTTCCCGTGGTGATGAACATTATTGCAGACGCAGGCCTGCCGGAAATACGATCCAATGAGGAATATATAGATATGGAAAACAAAGACAAAGGAGCGCATGAGATGACGAGGGTGGTTTCCTCCGTAAGCGAAGGACCATTCGAAGAGATACATTATTATTGTGACAACAAGGAAGTAGCCGTCGAATTGTATGATAAGGACGGTGCTCTCGTACGGAAGTCAGGTATGATCCCCCAAGGCGTGGTGAGGGAGTTCTACGGGAACGGCGCCGTTAAAAAGGCAATCCATTACAAGGATGGCGATGCTCACGGCAAGGGCATTGAATACTACCCCGAGGGTGAGGTATACGAGGAAAACACCTTCAGACGGGGGGTGCTGCACGGTTCTGCGAAGACATATCGCCGCGATGGCTTGCTCTGGATGGAGTCGGACTACAGGAATGGCAGACTCCATGGGGCATTTACAAGCTATCATGATAACGGGAATATCGAGACAAGGGCAGAGTACCGGAATGGAAAACTGCACGGATCCTGCACAACCTACGACAGATATGGCGGTTTGGTGGATGAAGGGCTATACAACCGGGGCAGGAAACAGGGTAACCACAGGTCCTACTATGAAACGGGACACCTCGCCCGTATCGAGATATACGAAAAAGGGAAGCTCGTCTCTTGTGAAGAATTTGATGAGGACGGCAGGCCGATAATTGCGACGAAGCCCGGAAGGAAGCCCTAAGAAACCTTGCGGTGGAATTATGAAAAGAAGGAAATCCATATAGCACAGAATGATCGTCTCATGGGGAGGTATAGCGGGTCAGGCCCTGTTATCCGGATCAAACGGTCGTGTGCTGACAGTTCCGGGAAACAATAATACGGAATCTTCCCCTGGCGCCCTTGTATAGTACGGGCATCGATTATATAATCTCACATCTTAGTGACACAGGAGGCCTGTATGTTCGCTATCGCGATAAACGGAAGTCCCCGCAAGGGAGGGAACACGGAAATCCTCTTAAAGGAGGTGCTGGGTCAGCTCAGCGAGGCCGGGTGGGAAACCGAGCTGGTGAAAGTCGGGGGTACAAGCATCCGAGGATGCATTGCGTGCAATATGTGCATGAAAAACAAGAACCGTCTATGCGCGCAAAGTAAGGATAAGTTCAATGAGATCTTTGCGAAAATGGCGAAAGCCGATGCGATTATCTGCGGCTCACCCACATATTTTGCAGCCGTTTCCGCAGACCTGAAGGCATTGCTTGAACGGGCGGGTTTTGTAGCCCTGGCGAACGGAAACGTCTTCGCGGGAAAGATAGGAGCTGCGGCCGTCGCTGTTCGGCGGGGTGGCGCCACCCATGCATTCGATACCATCAATCACATGTTCCAGATGTCGCGCATGATCATTCCGGGTTCCACGTATTGGAACATGGGCTTTGGTCTGGATAAGGGAGATGTCGGTGCCGACGAAGAAGGACTCAACAACATGCGCCACCTTGGGAAGACGATAGACTGGCTTGGCAAAGCGATTCAATCCAGCATTGCCCTTTATCCGGAATCCCCGTTTATCTCAAGCGAATAATCTCCCGGGTACCTCAGCCGGGATTTCATGACCGGTACGGAACCCGGCTTCTATAGGGAACCGGGCCGGAACAGAAAAGAAACCTTTTTATCGGGGGACAGGGCGGCAACGTTGATGGGGTCAGCAAGGTAGGGACACTCGAAGGGTAAGCTCTCCGGGTTGATCGAGGCTCACTTCGATTGTGCCGCCAAGCTTATCCACGAGGGTCTTGGATAACGGAAGATCGACTATTTCCGACATCATCCTGCTCCACGTGAAAGGGTAAAAGAAATGTTCCACATCGTCGGGCGACATGGATGTAACGGGATACCGGATGATGAGGCCGAAGTTCCGCCCTTTGCGAGAGCTGGAAACCGTCAGTGTGCCTCCCTCCGGCATCTGGCTGAGGGCATTCTTCACCAGTACCTCGAGGGCGCGCTCCATCCGTGGCCGGTCGATGCAAATCTGCGGTATGCCGGGAGATAGTTGGAGATCCACGTGCATCTTCCGGTCCCGTATGCGGCTGTCCAGGCCCTTGAGCACAGTGGTAACCAGACTATTGGGATCCACCAGCGACATGTTGAGGTCAAGGGGCTGGATGTAGCTCAGCATCATCCGGAGAATCGTCTCCATCCTGTCCACTTCTTTCACAATGATCTCCACCCTGGTTCTGTTGGGGTCATCGGGGCCCATGGAGGAAAAGATGCGGCGGGCGAACCCGCCTACCGACACGAGAGGGTTTCTGATTTCGTGGGCAAGGCGCGCCGACACCTCGCCGATAGTCTTGATCTCTTCGGCCCGTACGAGTTTCTCCTGGAGTTTTACCGTGTCTGTGACATCCATGATAAAGCCGTCTACGCTACCGACAAGACCGTTAGCCGAACGGACGGGGATGGCGTGTTCCATCACGTAAGTGATATAGCCGTCCTTACGCGTGACCCGGTACTCGGCGATGAACTCTTTGCCCTCCTGAAGGCTCTTCCTTCTCAGCTCCTCGACCCGCGGTCGGTCCTCCTGATAGACTTTTTCATACCATAGGTCGGGTGGGCCGAGGATTTCCCCACTTTGGAAACCGAACATGTCCTCCACGACACGGTTCACGAATATTGTCTCTCCTGTCGGTCCCATCCGGTAGACCACAATGGGAACGTTTTCCACGAGAGTCCGGTACTTCTCTTCGGAGTTCAGAAGGTCGGCGGTGCGTTCCTCGAGGTGGGCTACCGCCTGTTTGTAATCCGTGACATCCCGGGCATAGATGGCAATCTGTGCGACCTCGCCCCGGGCATCCAGAATGGGGTAGAGATTATGGTCATAGGTCCTTCCCTGCTGTTCATCTTCAAAACGAACGGGCATCTTTGACTCGATCACCTGCCGCGCCCGCATCGTTCTCGACTGAGCCGTCCGGGCCGACATGAGATCGAAAATGCTTGTTCCCACGAGTTCATCGACGCTTTTGTGAAAGCGTGCTGCCGCCACCGTGTTGGCGGCAAGGACCATGCCCCGCAGATCGTGAAGCAGGAACGTATCGGTAGGCGCGTTGAGGAGAGCGCGGGCGGTGTTTTCACTTTTGCTGAACGCCTGCTCGGCGAGCTTGCGATCAGTTATGTCGCGGCCCTCGAAGATGAGGAAGACCACTTTTCCCGTCCCGTCTTTTACAGGCTTGAGAGAGAAGCCGATGTACCTGGAAGTACCGTCAGGTCCTGCATGGGTGATTTCAAAATGGACAATCCCGCCATCCCCCGCGGTCTTTACCGCCTCGTGGAGTTGTTCCCGGAGTTCTTTCGAACGAGCCCAAAAGGGCGTCTCCCAACAGGGTTTGCCGAAAACATCCGATTCATCCATGCCCATGAATGCGAGGGCGGTCCTGTTGATCTCAAGACCCGTTCCGTCGGGCATCATGAGGCCGATAAGCTGATCCGAGTGATCGAACATGGCGCGGTATCTCGATTCCTTCTCCTTCATCTCCTCCTCGATCCGCAGGCGCTCCATTCCTTCTTTCTCCGGACCTTTGATCCCATGCTTCAATCCTTTGCGGGTTCGAGCCATCAGTGTTCCCCCAAGGTCCCGGCATGCCGGGTATATTCCCTTTTATATCCTATTCTACACCAGAATCGTTCCCTTTGCATGGTGGGGGATATTTTGCTCCTCGTGGACCCGCGCCCGCGTATCCGGATAATTATCGCTGATATGGGGTTTGTCTTTCTTCGAGCCTGCCCACCGGGACTTCAGTAATACTTGTGTTCAAAAAGATGCTGCCGGCCCGGCCTTGCGAATCGCCTCATGGGCCTTTGTTTTTGTTAGAGATAAAGCGGGTCGGCTTCTATTCGGAGGTCACGGATTTCGTAGAGTTTGAGAAGGGTCTCATAGAGCGGCTCACCGGCGCCTTTGAGGATCATTCTCCATTGGTAGTGCTCCTTTTTCTGGAAGAGGGGGCCCGTGATACCGCCGCTCAGGCCCTCTTTATGGAGGAACTCCCTTATCTTGTCAACGGCTTTCAGGCCCGTCGCCTCTGTTTTCTTTTCCACTTCGATGAGAAAGAACCTCGTGAAAGGAGGGAATTCGGCGATCTTTCTCCGGGCCATCTCGTCCCCGCAGAATCCCGCCACATCGAGGAACAATGCGGGGTTGACCTTCTTCTTCCGTTCCATGCAGAAGTGCAGTTCTTCGGGGTTCAAGGTGTCGAGGAGGTGCATGAGAAGGTGGAACATCTTTTCGTGGGCCCTGTACCCGCTTATCCTTGCAAGTTCCTCCCAGCCCGTGAGGATAAGGCTCGCCACGCCGATGCCATAGATGTTCGAGAGGGCCTGGGTGCCGACGATGACGAGGGGCGCGCCGGTCGGGACCTTTATGAGGGCCTCTATCTCCTTCCGTGGTGTGTCCCCGGTAACCCTTACGACAGGGACATGGGGAAAGAGTAACCGGACCTGCTCTTCGAGGTATTCGGCGCCCGCCCGGGAAAAACGGATGAGCTCGCTTCCGCATGCAGGGCATTTCTCCTCATAAGGCGCTTTTCTGCCGCATCCCGCGCAGATGAGGGTATCGGTGGACTTCTGATAGCTGAGTATCCCTCCGCACAGGGGGCAGGAAAAGGCGGTCTTGCATTCGAGGCACTCGATGTAGCTGCCGTAATCCTTCCGGGGGGTGTAGATGGCGATCCGTTCATTTCGCTCTATGGGCTGTTTCATGATTTCGATCAACTCGTCGGGAAGGCCGTGGTAGGAGGTGATGCCCTTCGCGAGGATCGTCTCGGAGTAATCCCGTGGCCCGGGAGCGGGCCCGCTCACGATGTTGAAGGTCCCGTCCTCCACCTCCTTCATAACTTCCATGGAGGGGGACGGGCTCCCGAGAACCGCGGGCACGCCCTCTATGGTGGCCCTGTGTGCAGCCACGGCAGCGGCATTGAAACTGAAATCCTTTTCGTTCCGGTAGTGGTCCTCCTCGTGCCTTTCCACTATGACGAGGCCCAGGTCTTTCACGGGCAGAAAAACGGCGCTTTTGGTGCCGAGGAGCAGGTTGGCGCCCCCGTTCCTCAGCGTGAAGTATGTTTCCATCCGGGATTTTGCCTTTACCGCGGCGCCGTACCAGAACACTTGTCCGGGAAACCGTTGGAGAAAGGCGCGGGAGAAATAACTGCCCGTGCGGTAATAATCGGGGAGGAGCATGAGGACGTTCCTGCCACGGGCCAGTTGGTCCGATATGAGGGAGACATAATAGGCGAGACGGTCATCTATGCCGCCGATATAAAGCCTGTTATCCGTTTCGCCGCCGGTCGGACCTTCATCGGGCGAGGGCATGAAAGGGTGCTCTCCGAAGACATCGTGTACCGGGAGGAGGCCCGAATGGTATCGCTCAAAGAGTCCGTCCCTCCCTAAAGAGGCGATGGCCTTTTTCATGGGGACGCCGGGAAGGCCAAGCCCCTCATCCTCCATCCTGACGGTCAGGTATCTTTCGATATCTTTGTGCGGGGGAAGGGCGTACTTCAGGACCAGGCCCATGGGCGTCACATAGTAGCGGGATGCCCAGCCTGTCAATTCCCGGAGGGTGTTTCCCACCAGGGGAAAGAGGTCGGCTACCTCCCGGATATCCTTGAGCCCTGCTTTGTCGCCCTCCCTGATATCCGTTACCACGCCGGTAAGGACCCTCATGCGGAAGGGCACGACGACCCGTGAGAAGGGCCTCACATAGGGATGCCATTTGGTGGGCACTGAATAGGAGAAGTTTTTTGCTACGGGTATCGGCAGCGCGACATCGACGATCATGAAGAGAGGAGAAACTCTTTGAAGTCGAGACTCTTGAGGAACTTTATGCGCGTGATCTCTTCCCCGAGAAACCGGCTGCCTATCTCCTTGAATGTATCGGGCGAGTCCGTGACGAAATACTCGGAGCCTCCCCGGCCTGAATCGTTGATAATTCCCCTTGCTTCGAGGGTCTTTTTCACGTCCTTCGCGGTTTCTTTACCCGTGTTGACCACGGTGACGTTCTTGCCCATCACTTTCGTGATCGCCCCTTCGAGAATGGGGTAATGGGTGCAGCCCATAACCAGGGTGTCGATGCCCGATTTCTTTATGTCCAGGAGATATCTTTTCGATATGAGTTCCGCGATCCTGTCATTTTCGAGGCCTTCTTCTGCTATGGGCACAAACAGGGGGCATGGTGCGGACAGGACCGAGACCTGGGGGTCGTATTTCGTAATCGCCTTTTCATAGGCGCCGCTCCTCACCGTGGCCTTGGTGCCGATAACACCCACCTTTTTTGTCTTCGTGGTGCGCACCGCTTCCCGCGCTCCGGGGTCGATTACCCCGAGGACCGGAATGGGAAGCTTCTTCTTCAGGATGGGCAGCGCAAGGGCCGACGAGGTGTTGCACGCGATGACGAGTATCTTTACCCCCTTCGTGAGCATGAAGATGGCGCTTTCGAGGGCGTATCTGGTAACGGTATGGGGGGACTTGTTGCCGTAGGGAAGACGGGCCGTATCGCCCAGGTATATAATGTCTTCGTCGGGAAGGAGTCTCCTCACTTCCTTGAGGACCGTGAGGCCGCCTATACCCGAATCGAACATACCGATGGAGAGGTTTTTCATGGACAAAGGTTATTGTACATGGGGGCAAAAGTCAAGCGAATCCGGCCCCGTTCCCCCTTTCCGTCAAGACCGGGAAGAGGGAACGGGCCATAGGGGTTCCGGGGCACGCCCCGGGACCGTGGCGCGGGCGGGGCGGCCCTATTTCAGGAGGCCCAGGCTCCCGCGCACCTCATCCATGGTCTCCCGGGCGATGACGCGGCACTCCTCGGCGCCCTTCTTCAGAACATCCATCACGTAATCCGTGTCCGCAGTGAGACGGGCGGCCTTTTCCTGTATGGGGGCGAATTCCGCCCACATGTTCTTGAAGAGCATCTTCTTGCAGTCGATGCACCCTATGGAGGCGGTGCGGCAGCCCTTTTCCACTTCCATGCGCACATCTTCGCCTGAAAAGGCGCGGTGTATGGTGTATATGTTGCAGATATCCGGATTGCCCGTATCCTTTCGCCTCACCCTGTTTACGTCCGTTACCGCGGTGCGGAGTTTTTCCCACATGGCCGCTTCGTCTTCGAGGATGGCGATGTAATTTCCCATGGTCTTCGACATCTTTCCCGCGCCGTCTACGCCGAGAATCCTCGGCGCCATGGAGAGTATGACCTGGGGTTCGGGAAAGAGGACGCCGAACCTGTTGTTGAATTTCCGGGCCACTTCCCTGCACAATTCCACATGCTGCACCTGGTCCTCACCCACGGGAACGAATCCGGCTTTGTAAAGGAGGATGTCGGCGGCCTGCAGGACGGGGTAATCCATGAGTCCTATGTTGATGTTGGCTTTGTGCTGTTTTGACTTGTCCTTGAACTGGGTCATTCTTTCAAGGTCTCCGATGGGCGTGACGCAGTTGAATATCCACGCGAGTTCCGTGTGCTCCCGCACGTGGGACTGGACGAATATCTTACATTTCTCGGGCGACAGGCCGCAGGCGAGAAGGACGACCGCGGTTTCGAGGGTTCTCTTCTTCATCTCCTCGATGGGGTATTCGACCGTGATGGCGTGGTAGTCGACTGCGCAGAAAACGCAGTCGTATGTCTCGGTGAGGGTTACCCATTGTCTTATGGCGCCCACGTAGTTGCCTATGTGTATGTCGCCTGTAGGCTGTATGCCGCTAAAAATTCTCTGCATTATATCCTCCACTCCGGTGATGGTGTAATCTACACCGAAAAGACACATTAAATCAATAGAACGACGCGCCTTTTGTATCCCGTGCGGCGTTTATTCCTCTCTGATTTCAATAGGGGGCCCCTTGAAAACCCCATGGAAAATGTGTTATTTTACATACAATTTGCTTGACAATCAGTGGTTGGAATAATATAGTAAATCGTGTATTTACACGAAGAGGAGATTATGGATTATCAGGGTGACAAAGATTTATTGAAAAAGGACAAGTTCTTGAGGGAACAGGTTTACAAGCGCCTGAAAGACAACGTCCTGGATGGGCACTGGCAGCCGAACACGCGTCTTGTCGAGGAAAAACTTGCGGCGGACATGGGGACAAGCAGGACGCCTGTGAGAGAGGCTATTCAGAAACTCGAAAAAGAGGGTTTGATCCGGAAGCTTCCCAAGGGCGGTTTCGCAGTCGGGGCAGTCACATCAGAGGAAGTGGAAGAGGTTTTCGGCATCCGTGGCGTGGTCGAAACGTACGCCGCGTTTCTTGCGGCCTCGAGGGCGACGGACCAGGATATAAGCGCCCTGGAGGAGATCGTCAAGCAGGAGGAAGCGTGCCTGAAAACAGGGGATGTGGACGAGCTTGTCAGGCTGAACACTCTTTTCCACGATACACTTTACAGGACTGCCAGGAGTGAAAAGCTCCTTGCCGTCATCAACGAGTTGAGGGATTTCATCCATCGTTACAGGGTCATTTGCTTTACCAACGAAAAGATGGCCGAAACAGCCGTTTTCGACCACAAGTCGATGATAGCGGCCATGAAGGCGGATAATCCCCGGCAGGTACAGAAGACGGTGCAGAAATTTTTCGTGAGGGCAAAAGCCTTTATAAAGAAAAGGATCAGACAGCGGCCAAAGAGAAGGACTGCCAAAGTATAACGCTTCCTATGGTATTATTGCCTTTCCCGCGCCCGGCGCTTCAGCGCCCCTCTATGCGCTGACAGGAGACTTCGCCCGCCCTTCCCTCAACGTGACCGTAGACGATCTCCGAGGAGGGTGTTTCGTGCCTGCTCCTTAATTCGGTGGCGATATCGATGAGAGGGGAGTATGTATAGCCCTGTTCCAGGGTCTTTTGGATAAAAGACTCGAGGAAGCCCGTCCAATGCTTCCCTTCAAGCTCCGTGTGGACCGTGAGAATATTGAGCCCTCCCGTAAGGAGAGAGAAGAAATAATCCCGTAAAGCTGTCTGGTCCGTCCCTGCTATGCCCACTGTCTCGTCCAGGGTGGGGAGGGTGCTCGGGACCTGGAGGGTCTTGAATCTTTCGCCTGCCAGCACAGGAAGGAAAGGGTAGAAACCCCGGGTGTCGCTCGTATATACGAGCCCTTTTGCGTCGAAATAGCGGATTGCGTGGGTGTTGATCATCCACCCCGGAGCCGCGAAGGACAGGGGGGACTTCCCGAGAGCTTCTTTGTACGCGGTGAACGCCCGGTCAAGCTCCTTTTCCGTCCGTTCCCTGCCTAAGTGCTTGATGTGGTCGTGCCAGTAAACGTGGTCAAGGCCATGGATACCCGCCTCGTGACCTTCCGCCGTTATACGCTCAAGGATGGAGCGATTCTTCGGGCCTATCTCGGGGCCCGGCAGGATGAGGCCGTACATGAGGGTCTTTATGCCGTAGGTGCTGAGCACCCCCACCCTTCCGGCCTTCTTGAGGAATCCTTTTCTGGTGAATACCCTCTTTACGGTCCGTCCCGTATGGTCCTTGCCCATGGGCACGAAAAAGCTTGCCCTTACGCCGTATTTCTTGAAGAGGGCAAGGAGGACGGGGACGCCCTTCTTCATGCCCTGGTCCGTGTCTACGTCTACCTTGACCCCGATTACCTTATTCCATGTCGCCTTATTCATTTGCATATTCTCTCGCCCTTTAAGAAGGCGGCATGTCCCTGCGGCCCTAACAACTTACCTTCAGGTTCGATTCGAGGTAATATTCAAGGGTCTTCCTGAGGGCCGTATCGAGATCGACCTTCGGCTCCCAGCCGATCACTTCCTTCGCCTTCTTTATGGACGGAACCCTGCGGTCGATATCCTGGTAACCTTCGCCGTAAAACTCTTTGGAATAGACCTCCACGATATCGGAATACTTCTTGTAATCACGGGTGCCCGGGTGGGCCATGAAAAGGGCCTTCAGCTTCTCGGCGAGTTCCTTTACCGTGGCTTCGTTCGACGGGTTGCCTATGTTGAATATCTGGCCGTCGCACAAACCGTCCCGGTTCTCGATGATCTTGAGGAGGCAATCAAGGCCGTCATCGATATAGGTGAAGCATCTTTTCTGCAGACCGCCATCCACGAGCCTCAACGGCTCCCCCAGGAGGAGGCTGCTGATAAACTGGGTCACGACTCTCGAACTGCCCTCTTTTTCCGTGTCGGTTATGAGTTCGTCGAGCTTCGGGCCTATCCAGTTGAAAGGTCTGAAAAGGGTGAATCTCAGGCCCCGCTGAAAACCGTACGCCCAGATGACCCTGTCGAGAAGCTGCTTGGAGGAACTGTAGATCCACCGGTTCATCCTGATGGGACCTGTGACGAGGGGGCTTTCATCTTCGTCGAACTCGCCGTCGGGGCACATGCCGTACACTTCGGACGTGGAGGGGAAAAGGAGCTTTTTGTCGTATTTCAGGCAGAGCCTCACGATCTTCAGGTTCTGCTCGAAGTCGAGTTCAAAGACCTTGAGGGGTTCCTTCACGTAGGTCGCGGGGGTCGCGATCGCGACGAGGGGCATGACCACGTCACACTTCTTCACATTGTATTCTATCCACTCCCTGTTGATCGATATATCGCCCTCGACGAAGTGAAACCTGTCATTTCCGAGACAGGTATCGAGCTTGTCGTTTCTGATGTCCATGCCGTAAATCTCCCAGTCCGTCTCGCTCAAAATGCGCGCGGTGAGGCTGTTCCCGATGAATCCGTTTACCCCGAGTATCAATATTCTCAAGTGTTACCTCCCAAGTCGTCTGTTTTTTAATTTATAGAGAGCAGCAAAGGCTTCGCCGCTTGTTTCCTCTTCGCCTTCGCGTTGCACCGTCACCAGTCGCAACGCGCCGCCGCCCGCGTTCACGAGAAAAGGTTTTTCCGAAAGGACCGCACCTTCTTCCGCATCGGGGGCGACCTCTACCGAAGGCTCGGTTTCGGTCCACCAGACGTAGAGCTTCGCGCCGTCGAGATAGGTAAAGGCCCCCGGATAAGGATGGGTGACTGCCCTTACGAGGTTGTAAACAGCGCGGGCATCCCTATCCCAGAAGATGCGCCCGTCTTCGGGCTTTCTCCCTCCGAAATACGAGGAAGGGCCGAGGTCCGATTGGCGTATGGGGGTAAAAGTCCCGTCTCCCAGGGCAGGGAGTATATCCCTCATGAGGGGCCGCGCCTCTTTTATCATCTTCAAAAACAGGGTGTGGGCCGTGTCCCGGGGGGAAATATCTATAGCCCGCCTGGCGATGATGTCACCCGTGTCGGGCTTTTCCTCCATGACATGGAGGGTGAGGCCGGTTTCCGTCTCCCCTGCGATGAGCACCCAGTTTACCGGGCATCTCCCCCTGTATCGGGGCAAAAGCGACCCGTGAAGGTTGAACGCGCCCGTCCGGGGAATATCCAGTATTGCTTTGGGTATAAGGTTCCGGTAGTAGAAAGAAAAAATCACATCCGGTGAGAGGTCCTTTATAAGCTGCGTCCAATGGGGGTCCTTGAGGGACTCGGGCGTGTAGACAGGGATGCCGCGCTCTTTTGCCAGAGCCGCAGGGGTCTTGAACCATACCTCTTCGCCGGGGTCGTCTTCGTGAGTGAAGAGGCAGGACACCTCCGCCCCGAAAGCGAGAAGCTCCGCGAGACATTCATAGCCGATCTCGTGATAGGCAAAGACTACTGTCCTCACGACAATTCCTTCTTCACGATAAATCTGGGACGCCGCCTCACTTCCTGATAAATCCTTCCCACATATTCCCCGATAATGCCGAGGGCGAATATCTGAACGCCCATGAAGAAGAATACGATGGCAAAGAGGGTAAATGCGCCCTGGACTTCGGGGCCTACAATGAGCCTTCTCACGCCGAGGAAGAAAGCGAAGGCGAGACCGAGAAAGGCGATGATGATCCCCAGGATGCCTATGAACTGGATAGGCAGGAGGGAGAAATTTGTCATAAGGTCGAAGTTGAGTCGCAGGAGCTTGAAGGGGCTGTATTTTGAAGTCCCCCGTTTTCTCTCCTCGTGACCCACGGGGATCTCGATAATCCGTTTTGCGAAGGTGTTGGCCAGGGCAGGGATGAAACTGGACGATTCGGGGCACATGTTGATGTAGTCTATGATGTTTCTCCGATATGCCCTGAGCATGCAGCCGTAGTCTCTCAGTTTCACGCCCACGAGCCGGGAAGTGATCTTGTTCACCACGAAAGAGGGGAGCGTGCGGAGGAACGAGTCCTTGCGGTCTTTCCGGTACGAGCCCACTACCTCGTACCCTTCCTCCATGGTGGCCACGAGTCTCGGTATTTCTTCGGGAGGGTTCTGGAGGTCCGCGTCTATGGTGACGATAATCTCGCCCTTGCACGCCTCAAAGCCTGCAAAGAGGGCCATGTGCTGGCCGTAGTTACGGTTGAACTCAATTATCCTTACCGTAGCGTGACGTTTATGGAAGTCTTCTAGCATGACCTCCGTATTGTCCGTGCTGCCATCGTTTATGTAGATAATTTCATAGGATTTTCCGAGGCTTTCAAGGGTCTTGTGAATCCTTGTGTGCAATTCCTCGAGGGATTCCTGTTCATTCAGGACGGGTATCAACACGGAAATATAGGGCCTATCTTCCATTTTTCCTCACATAGAAGGTGTAGTATTCTTTTTCGTAACGCGCCTTGCCCACAGGAGTGAACCGGGCGTCCAGATCTTTTTGAAGATGTCGGGACGGACCATCTTCAATGATGAGTAGTATATCACTTTTGTCGTCTTTTATCTTCTTTATGTCCATAAACGTCTGTATCGGTTTGCCTGCGTAATAGATGATGCCTGCCGAACTGAACCCGTAGGTGTATACGTCAGCCGTTGCCAGCCGGCCTTTCAGGGGGTCCGTGAGCAGGCGGGGCGATTTGAAGGTCCGGTCCATGAGGGGCATATAGTAGGCGCCGTAAAAGACCCCTGCCGTCGTAAGATAGACAATGAGGGATATGAGGGCGTTCCTTTCCGATTTCCTGAAGAGCATGAAAAAGAAGGAGCCTCCTGCCATGACCATGATTGCCACATACACGTAGAGGGCCCGTGGGCCGTCCCTGAAAGCAGCCACAGTCTGGTTGGAAACCGTAAAGAGGGCGACCACCGCGGCTATGGGAAGCAGGGTGAGGATCAGGGCGAATATCCTGAGCAGGGACCCTGTCACGGCCCGGTCCGCAAGGCTCGACCACTTGTCCCTGATATAGAACCCGGTGAGCAGGGCGCACGCGGGGTAACACGAGAGCAGGTAGATGGCGCGCTTGCTCGTGGAGAACTCGAAGAACAAGAAGATAAAGGCGAACCATATGAAGGGCAGCCAATATTTCCGTTTTGCCGCGTGGTACGTTGCGAAGGGCAGGAAGATGCTCCAGGGCAGGAAATTGAGAAAAAGTTTATGAAAATAATAGGTGAAAGATTCGAGGTGGTCGAAGGCGTTGGTATAGCGGGTCACGTTCTGCCTTAAGATGAATTCCTTTATATAGGCGTCGCCCGCGAGAAGAAACCATATGGAAGCTATCGCGCCGGAGAGAAGGCATCCGAGGACGAGGGGCAGAAAATACCTTTTGGTCTGCTTGTTCACCATCATGTAGATGAATATGATGCCCGCAGGGAGCACGAGACCTGCCGGGCCTTTTGTCAGGATCGCGAGGGCGGAGGGAAAAAAGGCAAGGACGAAGTACCACCTTTTGTCTCTCCTTAGCGCCAGGTACGCGAAGACGATGGTGAGTCCCATGAAGGAGGCGAAGGTCATGTCCATTACGGACTCCCGCGCATTGGAGAGGAACTGGTAATTGGTGGCGAGGATCACGGCCGCGAGAAACCCCGCCCAGGAGTCGAGGAGTACGGTCCCCACAAGGAAGGTGGCAAATACGAGGGCTGTTGCGGCGAGTGCCGACGGGACCCTTGAGGCAAACTCGTTGAGGGAGCCCGTCACTTTCGACGCAACAATGATCATCCATGAATAGAAAGGCGGTTTTTCGAGGTAAGGTTTTCCGTTCAAATAGGGGTGGATATAATCGTGGCGGTCCGCCATCTCCCGCGCCATGACTGCCTGCCTCGGCTCATCAGGGTCCCAGAGCGCAATGCTCCCCAGGCTTTGAAAAAATAACAGACCGGACAGAATTATGAGCATCAATACTTTTGTTTTCATAGTCAAAAGATGTCACCGACCGACGAGGGAATGCCATTCGGTTCACGCAAGCGGCCACTACCTCAAACAAGTTTTATATTCCAATATTCCCCTTTTTTCAATAGACTTTTCGGCAGTCGAATAGTCGTTGTCAAAGTCGTCAAGTATATCAACCATTTGCGTCGTTTTCAACAACATTGTGTTAGTTCTCCCGCATGGTATTCCGACCTCTTTCTTCAAGAATCTTCTGCGGTCGTAACGCATTTCCCGCGGTTTTGCCCGCCACGCACCCCTTTGTCGCGGGCATATTGAGAGCACTGCCCGAACCTTGCCTGCCGCAGAATATTTCCGGATAATTCCGGAAAGACCTTGAAAGGAAACCGGTCACTATACCGCGGCATCCATCAGGGCCTTGACGGCGTGACCCCGGATGAGGTTTACTGGAGAACCCGTTTACCCATAATCATTTGTTCGTAACAGAGGACAGCGACCGGATATGGAACCGTTAAACAAAAGGCAAATAGTCTTTCGAGTGACTGTCCCCATATTCTCTGTCGTTATTCTCCTGATAGCGTTGGAAATTTTCGCGAGACTCTATCTCGCGGTTTTTTCGTTGCCCCGGACACACTACGACTTCCGGAAAGGGCGGCCGGCGCCATACTCTGATGCCGCCTATTTCTCCAAGGAATTCATATCCGAGTCATTTCGTCAGCCTGGAGGATGGCAGTACCCGAAAGGCACAGGGCTTATCATACCAAACGAATATAAGGGAACATACTTCAATGTCGTCAACGGCAGGAGATATACGGCATTTCAGCCCGAAACCCACAGGAACACCGTGTACCTGTTCGGTGGTTCCTCAATCTATAACGCGGAGGTGCCCGACGATCTTACGGTGGCCAGTCAGTTGCAGCTATTGCTTAACACGCATTACGGAGACAGGTATGTAGTTCAGAACTACGGCACCCACACGGTTACGGTTGTTCAGCAACTTGAACGCCTCAAGACATGTTCACCCCAACCGGGTGATGTTGTGATATTTTATGACGGTGTCAATGACATATCCATGGGACTATTCTACGCGAATTCCGAAAGGACCATGCTTCAGAGAAACAGGCGGACCATTGAAGGCATGTCGCTTTTTCGCAGATTTATGTTCGCCTTATCCCGCAGGTCAAAATTTGCCGAGGTATTTTTCGATCCGGTGGATCGTTCCATCCCTCCTCATTTTTCGGACGATGCCCTCATGAAGGAACTCCGCGCTTCGATGAAATTTCGATTCAGGAAGGCCATAGAAGAGGCCGACGACTATTCGGGCAAAAGGAAAGCCGTATTTATCCATTTTCTACAACCCCATCTGTTTGCCCATGAAAGGATGTCGGAATACGAGACGCAATTGTCCGGGAACTTTTTCATCGTTCCCAGGGGCATAAGAGAATCATTGCTTATGGGATATCCGGAACTGAAGGCGGCGACAAGGGAGCTTTCCCCTTCCATCCCCTGCTACGACCTGTCAGGCGTTCTGAATGAGCGACCGGATAAGGAAGAGTATTTTCTTGACAGTTGTCATGTTACGCATAAGGCGAACCGGATAATAGCGGGAAAGATATTCGATTCATTACACGATGTCGTTTCCCGGGATACACGCAAGAAGCAAAGAGGTATTTCGGGATAAGGGAGGGCCGGTTCCACTTCCGGTCCCATGAGCGTCTCCCCCGTTCTTTCCATGTTTTCCGGTGGAGCATCTTAAAGAGCACGGGAAAGGGAACTGCATGAGCGCCCGCGCAATGCTTGCCGATCTTACGAAAATGATTGGTGATGCGTCAAATGCGCACTTGCCGGCTACGGCATACGAAGTTATTTGACTTTTTTTAATATTTTTTATACCATACTGTCAGTTAACCTGAATGAAAAAGGCGTTTTGTGCCCTATAAATCCTGGACAATATGGACGGCTTCCTTATGGCAATCAGCCGCACAGCGTCATACACACGAGGGCGACGCATCCCTGTGCTTTTTAATAGAGGGGCATGAAACTGCTAATCCGGTTTTCAAGGGGAGAAGAGAATGACCGATCAGGGAGAGAAGAGCAAAGAGGATATTTTTACCAATGCAAAGGAGCAACATGCGGCTCTTGACAGCCGTCTGCAGATGTTGCTCAAGAAACCTTATCTTTCAGTGGATGAAGAGATGGAGGTAAAGGTCCTGAAGAAGAAAAAGCTTTATTTCAAGGACCTTATGGAAAAAGCGAGTAAAGATTAGAAGAGGTGAAAGTTAATTGAAGAAGAGCGGCTCACAGATCTTTGTGGAAGCACTGAAGGCAGAGGGCATCGACACCCTGTTTTGCTACCCCGGCGGCGCCACTCTCAATATAACCGACGCCCTCAGCAGTTCCGATATAAGACAGATCGTGGTAAGACACGAGCAGGCGGCGGTTCACGCGGCGGACGGATATGCGCGGGCGTCCGGCAGGGTGGGAGTTTCTCTGGTGACATCCGGTCCGGGGGCGACGAACACGGTAACGGGCATCGCCACGGCCTACATGGATTCCATTCCCCTCGTCATCTTCTCGTGTCAGGTGCCTACCATGCTTATAGGGAACGACGCGTTCCAGGAAGCGGACATCGTGGGAATTACGAGGCCGTGCACCAAGCACAGTTACCTTGTGAAGGACGTGAAGGACCTGACCAGGATCATGAAGGAGGCCTTTTATATCGCGGAATCAGGAAGGCCGGGTCCGGTTCTCGTGGATATACCGAAGGACGTATCGGCGGCCCTCGGGGAATTCAAATACCCCGATAAAGTGAATATCCGGAGCTACCAGCCGACCTACATCGGTCACGTGGGCCAGATCAAGAAAGCGCTGAAGATGATCGCCTCCTGCAAGAAGCCCGTGCTTTATACCGGCGGGGGTATAATCTCCTCCGGGGCTTCGGCGGAACTCCTCAGATTCGCGGAGACTCTCTCCATCCCCGTAGTAAATACTCTCATGGGCCTTGGAGGTTTCCCGGGAGACCATCCCCTGTTCCTCGGTATGCTCGGAATGCACGGGACCTACGCGGCGAATATGGCCATAATGGAGTCGGACGTGGTTATCGCCGTGGGAGCCCGCTTTGACGACAGGGCTACAGGGAAGGTCGACGAGTTCGCGCCCCATGCAAAGATTGTTCACGTGGATATAGATCCCACGTCCATCAGCAAGAATATAAAGGTCGATATACCCATTGTGGGCGATTCGAAACATGTGCTCAGGAAGATGATCGAACTGGCCGTGGCGGACAAGGAAACCTTCGGAGAGTACCCGTCCCATATTTCCCAATGGATTCGTGCGACGGAGCAATGGAAGGAACAATATCCCCTCACTTACGTGAAGAACGGCGCTCTCAAGCCCCAGTATGTGATTGAAAGGATACACGATATCACCGGGGGCAACGCGGTGATAACCACTGAGGTGGGCCAGAACCAGATGTGGACGGCGCAGTTTTACAAGTTCCACAAACCGAGGACCTTCATCACGTCGGGCGGCCTCGGCACCATGGGATTCGGGTTTCCCGCAGGGATAGGCGCCCAGGTGGCCTTTCCCGACGCCCTTGTGGTGGACATTGCGGGTGACGGGAGTATCCAGATGAACATCCAGGAGCTTGCCACCGCGGTCCAGTACGGCCTCCCCGTCAAGGTAGTGATACTGAACAACGGTTTCCTCGGCATGGTGAGGCAGTGGCAGGAGCTTTTTTACGAAAAGAGATATACGTGGACGCGCATGCAATATGCCCCCGATTTTGTAAAGATCGCAGAGGCTTACGGGGCGGCGGGCTACAGGATAGATAAAGAGGAGGACGTGGACTCTGTGCTCACGGAGGCGTTCCGGAACAACAGGCCTACATTCATAGACGTCCTCGTGAATCCTGAGGAGTCCGTCTATCCTATGGTGCCCGCAGGAGCACCGCTTAGCGAAATGCTTCTCGTCTAGGAGGATTGTTTGAGACATATAGTATCTGTGCTTGTAGAGAACGAATTCGGTGTGCTCTCGAGGGTCGCGGGTCTCTTCAGCGGCAGGGGGTTCAATATCGAGAGCCTGTGCGTGGCGGAAACCCTCGATCCCACGATTTCCACCATGACCATCGTGACCACGGGAAACGATGCGATCATAGAGCAGGTGTTGAAACAGTTGAACAAACTGATCAACGTGATAAAGGTAGTCGATTTCAAGGACAAGGACTATGTTTCCAGGGAAATGGTGCTTGTCAAGGTGAGTGCGGACGAGAGGGTGCGGGAAGAAGTTCTCCGGATGGTTGAGATATTCCGCGGCAGGATCATAGATGTGTCCCCCAGGACCTACACGATAATGATAACGGGCGATGAAGCGAAGATAGCGGCCTTTCTCGCGCTTATCAAGCCGCTCGGGATCAAGGAGCTTGTAAGGACCGGTCCTATCGCTATGATAAGGGGAGACAAGACAACAAAGATGAGAGAAAAACATTCCAAAGGAGGAGAAGAAGATGGCCAAGATGTACTATGACAAGGATGCGGACCTTGCTGTCTTAAAGGGCGTAAAGGTTGCGATCATCGGATACGGAAGCCAGGGACACGCGCAGGCCCAGAACTTGAGGGACAGCGGGGTAGAGGTAATCGTGGCGGAGCTTGAAGGAACGCCCAACTACAAGATAGCCCAGGACCACGGTTTCAAGCCCGTAAGCGCCGCAAAGGCCTCGAAGGAAGCGGGGGTCATCCAGATCCTTGCCCAGGACAACCTTCAGGCACAACTCTATAACGACGAGATAAAACAGAACCTCAAGAAGGGCAAGACCCTCGTATTTTCTCACGGGTTCAACATTCATTACAGCCAGATCGTCCCGCCGCCCGATATCGACGTGATCATGGTGGCCCCAAAAGGCCCGGGGCACCTCGTAAGAAGGGAATATGAGAGGGGCGCCGGCGTGCCTTCCCTCATCGCCGTGTATCAGGATTTTTCGAAGAAGGCCAAGAAGAAAGCCCTCGCCTATGCGAAGGGAATCGGCGCAACAAGGGCCGGCGTTCTGGAGACCACCTTCGCGGAAGAGACCGAGACGGACCTTTTCGGCGAGCAGGCAGTCCTTTGCGGCGGTGCATCGGAACTTGTGAAAGCAGGGTTCGACACACTTGTCGAAGCAGGCTACCAGCCGGAGATCGCCTATTTCGAGTGCCTCCACGAGCTGAAACTTATCGTCGACCTCATGTATGAAGGCGGCATTTCCTATATGCGTTATTCCATCAGCGACACGGCGGAATACGGTGACATCACGAGAGGCAAGAGAGTAGTCTCCGACGAGACGCGTGAAGAGATGAGACAGATCCTCGACGAGATCAGGACCGGCGAATTCGCGAGGGAATGGATCCTCGAGAACATGTGCGGAAGACCCGTGTACAACTCACTGAAAAGAATTGAGGGCGAGCACCTCATTGAAGAAGTGGGAGAGAAACTGAGAAGCATGATGGGCTGGATCAGGAGAAAAGATTGAAAGAACCGCTGATCGCAAGGGAAGGGCTGCGTTTTCTGGTCCCTTCCCTTGTTCTTTTTGTTGTTTTTTGCGCGCTTCGCTATTCGACCCTGTCCCTGGTCTGTTTTTTGTTTACCTTGTTTTTCCTGTTTTTTTTCCGAAACCCCAAGCGGGTCATCAGGGATGAGGAAGGGGTTTTTATCTCCCCTGCCGACGGGAAGGTGGTGGAGATCAGGGACGTTTCGGGCGGAGAGTTTCTGGACGGGGAACGGACGAAGATCGGCATATTCATGTCTCCCTTCGACGTTCACGTGAACAGAGCCCCCTGCTCCGGACGTGTCACCACGGTCCAGCACAGGGACGGCGCATTCGCCATGGCGTTCAAGAAGGATATAGACCAGGTAAACGAGAGGAACTATATTCTTATAGAGAGCGGGGCGGACAAGATCCTTATGGTGCAGATCGCGGGGTTTCTCGCCCGTCGCATCACGTGTTACGTGAAGGGCGGGGACATGGTGAAGAAAGGCGAGCGGGTCGGCATCATCTCCTTCGGCTCGAGGGTTGACATTTATCTACCAAAAGGATATGAACCAATGGTAGACTTACAGGAGAAGGTGAGAGGCGGGGTAACCACTCTCGCACGAAAAAGGCCGGACACCCATGAAGCGGCTTCCGTCGCGAAAGGCGCGGTTGACGCGTGAGGATTCGTGTCACGGCGAGAAAGGGGGCTTAAGATGAGACGAAGAAAAGGTAAAGGCATCTACATTCTGCCGAATCTGTTGACGTCGATCAGTCTCTTTGCGGGTTTTTATTCAATGGTTGCCACCATCGACAGGAAGTTCACCCATGCCGCGGTGGCCATCTTCGTGTCCGCCATCTTCGACCTGCTGGACGGCAGGGTGGCGAGGATGACGGGTTCAAGCAGCAAATTCGGGGTCGAATACGATTCCCTTTCCGACGTGATAGCCTTCGGCGTCGCGCCCGGGCTACTCGCCTACATGTGGGCATTGAAAGGCTATGGACGGTTCGGATGGCTTGCCGCCTTCCTCTTCGTGGCGTGCGGAGCGCTCCGGCTTGCGAGGTTCAATGTCCAGGTCGACAACGTGCAGAAAAAACAGTTTCTCGGACTTCCCATTCCGGCAGCGGCCGCGGTGATCGCCGGGAGCGTGCTCTTCTATGCATGGCTCGGTTTTCCGGGAGAACTCAAGATGGTCGCCATGCCCATCCTTGTGTATATCCTTGCCTTCCTCATGGTAAGCGATGTCAGGTATTACAGCTTCAAAGAGATGGGGTTCTTCAAAGGAAGGCCTTTCCGGTCGACCGTGGTGGCGATTATGCTTCTCGTGATAATCTCTATCGAGCCTCAGATCACGCTCTTCGCAGGAACCCTCCTCTACGCCCTTTCAGGCCCCGTATATACCGTGGTGAGGAGAAAGAAGATCATCCTGGAGAATGCGGTTCAGAATCAGCAGAAAGAAACTCCAGCAGATCGAGATGGTCATTGATTAGACCGTCCTCGGCGATGGCATCGTTTTTGTAAGCGATGAAGCGGATACCCGCGGTAACCGCGGTGTCTCTGTCCACATCGGAATCCCCCAGGAAGAGGACGCACTCCTTGTCCAACTGAAGGGCTTCAAGTATCTTTTGCGCGGAGCCGGGGTGAGGCTTGGGGTGTTTCACGTCCAGGGCGGTGACCACCATATCGAAATGAGGCGTAAGCCCGAACTTTTCCATGACATATACCATTGAAGTGGTCCTGTTCGTGCATATCGCCCTCTTTATTCCTCTTTCCTTCAGAATGGCAAGGGTTTCGAGAAGATGGGGCTCCATTTTGAGATACACGATGAAGTCCCTGAAATCAACCCGTTTCAGGATCTCCAGGGCCCGTTTCTCCAGATCGTGGTCATAGTCAAAGAGCCTGTGTATCGCTTCGTACACCGTGTGGGTATGGCAGTAGCCGAGTTCCTCGGAGGTAAGCGGTCCCCTCCCGGCCTCTTCGGCTATTCTGTTGTACAGTCTCCTGTTCGCATCGAGGGAATCAAAGAGAACACCATCGCAATCATATATGACACACTCGACACGTCCCGGTCTCTTGGCCGACATACACACCTCTATCGCCGTCAACGTCTGATTTTGCCCGATTGTTCCAATCTTTTTGAACGATTAGGAGCACGAGGACCCGTTGCCGATCGCTAACTGCTATGATTTAAATATTATTCGGCAAAAAATCAAGGAGAAAATCTGTATTTAAATCGATGAAGATGTGCTACAATAACCTTTAGAATAAAGCCTAGGAGGTAAGTAATTATGATCAGCGTTTCTATTCCTGGATGGGGGGACCTCGATATAGAGTACCTAGTGGTCGACTATAACGGGACGTGCGCGTTCGACGGGAAGCTGAAAGAAGGCGTGAAGGACATAATGGAGAAAGTCTCCAGGTACATAAAGGTTTTTATAATAACGGCAGATAGTTACGGTAATATAGACAATGAAGGCGGCACCTTAGGCTTCAGCGTCATCAAGGTCGGGAAAGATCAGAGCGGCAAGGAAAAGGCGAGGATCATCAAGGAACTCGGTCCCGAGAAGGTGGTTGCCATAGGAAACGGCGCGAACGACGCCATGATGTTGAAGGAAGCTGCCCTGGGTATCGGGGTCATAGGCGGTGAAGGATGTTCCGCCCTGATTATAAAAGAAGCAGATCTCATCGTGAATGACGTAGTCGATGCATTCGGCGTCATTCTCCATCCGGAAAGACTGGTAGCCACACTGAGAGATTAGTCTTCGGGACGGTGCCCCGGGGTAGAACCTTCCTTTCGGCCTGCCCTCAGGCAGGCTCCGTACGTGTGGCAAAAATCCACCCAATATGATAAGATATCGACATGATTAGTAAATTATTGAAAAAAATTGTAGGAACCAAGAATGAGCGGGAACTGAAGAGGATTCAGCCCCTCGTCGAGGCGACGCGCACCTTCGAGGAGCGGTTTAAAGGCCTCTCCGACGAGGAACTGCGCGCCATGACTCCCCACTTCAGGGAAAGGATCGCGAACGGTGAGGACCTCGATTCGCTTCTTCCCGAGGCATTTGCGGTAGTGCGGGAGACCGCCGGCCGGACCGTGAGGATGAGGCATTTCGATGCCCAGGTCATTGGAGGCATCGTACTCCATGAAGGCAAGATCGCGGAAATGGCGACAGGCGAAGGCAAGACCCTTGTGGCCACGCTTCCCGTGTATCTCAACGCCCTCGCGGGCTTGGGGGTCCACGTGGTGACCGTCAACGATTACCTCGCAAAAAGGGACGCTGCGTGGATGGGTCCGGTGTACAAGTTTCTCGGACTTTCCGTAGACACGGTGGTCCACGGCCTCGATGACGACGAGAGAAGGATAGCCTATGGCTGCGACGTAACCTACGGCACGAACAACGAGTTCGGGTTCGATTACCTGAGGGACAACATGAAGTACGGTCTCGATGAGTTGAGCCAGAGGGAATTCAACTACGCCATAGTCGATGAGGTGGACAGCATACTCATTGACGAGGCGAGGACGCCGCTTATCATCTCCGGCCCCGCGGAAGAGTCGACGGACAAGTATTACAAGATCAACCGCCTCATCTACCAGTTGCAGAAAGAGAAAGACTTCATGGTGGACGAGAAGGCAAAGACTGCCTATCTCACCGAGGACGGGGTCGCGAAGATAGAGAAGCTCATTAAGATCGAAAACCTTTATGATCCCAAGTACGTGGACTTCCTTCACCATGTGAACCAGGCGTTGAAAGCTCACCAGATGTTCCAGCGCGATGTGGACTACATCGTCAAAGACGGCCAGGTGATCATAGTCGACGAGTTCACAGGGCGGCTCATGCCGGGCAGGCGGTTCAGCGACGGCATCCACCAGGCCCTCGAAGCAAAAGAGAACGTGAAGATCGAGCGTGAGAACCAGACCCTCGCCACTGTCACGTTCCAGAACTACTTCAGGATGTACAAGAAACTCGCGGGCATGACCGGAACAGCGGACACGGAAGCCATGGAGTTCAAGAAGATATACAACCTCGACGTGATGGTCATACCCACCAACAGGGCCCTCATACGGTTGAATTCCCCGGACACGGTATACAGAACGGAGAAGGAGAAGTTCAAGGCCGTAATAAACGAGATAGAGGAGCACTACAAGAAAGGCAGACCCGTGCTTGTGGGAACCCTTTCTATAGACAAGTCGGAGAGAGTCTCCGAAATGCTGAAGCGAAGGGGTATCGCCCATCATGTGCTGAATGCGAAGATCCATGAGCGTGAGGCGGAGATCGTAGCCCAGGCAGGCAGGTTGAAGGCCCTTACCATTTCGACGAACATGGCAGGCAGAGGAACGGATATCCTTCTCGGAGGCAACCCGGAATTCCTGGCCCTGTCCATGACCAAGGGCGAGAAGGACACGGAGGCATATGCCGAGGCCCTTGAGAAGGCCCGGAAGGTATGCGAGAAGGAAAAAGAAGAGGTTATAAAGCTCGGAGGTCTTCACATACTTGGAACGGAAAGGCATGAATCGAGGCGAATCGACAACCAGTTGAGGGGCCGTGCCGGAAGGCAGGGCGACCCCGGTTCTTCGAGGTTCTACGTCTCTCTCGAAGACGAGATCATGAGGCTCTTCGGTTCCGACAGGGTTTCGCCCATGCTCGCGAAGCTCGGCATGAGCGAGGATATGCCCATAGAGCACCCCTTCATCACGAAGGCCATAGAAAATGCCCAGATGCGCGTGGAAGGCCATAACTTCGAGATACGTAAATACCTCCTTGAGTATGACAACGTAATGAACAAGCAGCGCGAGACCGTGTACGGGATGCGCAAGGAGATCATGAAAGACAGTGATCTCAAGGAACGTATTCTCGACATGGTGGACGATGCATGCGAAGACATAGTTTATGAATGCGCCCCTGAAAAGGTGTATCAGGAAGAGTGGGACCTTGTGTCCCTGAAGAACAGGGTTTACGAGACCTTCTTCTTCCACATGGACCTTTCTCTTGAGCATGTGAAGGACCTGACCAGAGAGGGTCTTCTCGATCTGGTGAGGGAAAAGGTCATCACCGTCTATAACGATAAACAAAAGACTTTCGGAGAGGAAGACTTCAGGGCCATTGAGCACTTCATCACCCTCAATTCCCTCGATAACCACTGGAAGGAACACCTTCTTTCCCTTGACCACCTGAAGGAAGGCATAGGCCTTCGCGGGTACGGCCAGAAAGACCCGTTGAGGGAATACCAGCGGGAGAGCTACGAGTTGTTCATCGACATGCTCGACAGGGTCAGGTACGATACACTGAAGAAGATGTTCGCGGTGCAGCCTGCCAAGGAGGAGCTTACCTACGACGAGCCCATCATGTTCACCAACCGGGGCGGAGAGCAGCTTCCCGAGGAAAAGGAAAAGAAGATAGGCAGAAATGATCCCTGCCCCTGCGGCAGCGGTAAAAAATACAAGAGGTGTTGCGGAAAATAGCTATGAAGGCACATATGGTAGAGGGGATTGAGTTTTCGGGGATAGCGGCGGGCGTCAAGAAGGCCGGCCTTGATCTGGGGTTGGCGTTCTTCGAAGAGCCCATGTATGTGTCGTCCCTTTACACGAAGAACCGCGTGAAGGCGGCCCACATCCTCTATAACCGGAAGCTGGAGTCGAAGCCCGTGAGGGCTGTCCTCGTAAACAGCGGGTGCGCGAATGCCTGCACCGGCAAAGACGGCATAGACGACCTCAAGGAGATCGGCGGGAAACTTTCCGCGCTCCTCAATGTGACGAGGGAAGAGATACTTTTCGCGTCCACCGGCGTGATCGGCAAGAGACTTCCCGGCGACACCATTGTGAGCGCCCTTCCTGCTGCGGTAAAGGACCTGAAAGAGGCCCATCTTGATGCGTTCTCCCGGGCGATCATGACCACGGACACATTTCCCAAGGTGGTGCATGAGACCTTCGAAGGGCGGAAGTCGTATAATATCGTAGGCATTGCAAAGGGCGCGGGCATGATAAACCCGCTCTTCGCCACCATGCTTGCCTTTGTATTCACCGATTTTCCCGTTTCCCCGGCCACGATACAGCGGTCTTTTGTCCACTCCGCAAGGGAGAGCTTCGAGAGAATATCCGTTGACGGCGAGTGTTCGACGAACGATTCCATCCTTCTTTTCACCCGTACGGGGGAAGAAGATGAAAGCGGCCTGAAGGGGTTTGAAGAGGGCCTTGCGACGGTCCTCAAAGAGCTTGCCATGATGGTCGTCAAGGATGGGGAAGGCGCGACCCGCGTTGCCCATATTATCGTGAAAGGCGCGAAGAAGAAAGAACAGGCGGAAAAGATCGCGAGAAGGATTTCCATTTCGCCCCTCACCAAGACGGCATTTTTCGGTTCCGACCCCAACTGGGGCAGAATCATCGCGGCGACGGGCGACGCCGGTGTTCCGGTCACCCCATCGAAGATTGAAATCACCCTGCAGGGACGGGTCCTCGCAAGGGGCGGCGTTGAAGTGCCCTTCGATGAGGAAGAAATGAAGAACCTCATGAGCACCAAGGAGATAGAAGTAATAGTGGACCTCCACGAGGGCAAGGCCGGGTTCGACATCTTCACGACGGACTACACCTACGACTACATAAAAATCAACGCGTCCTACCGGACATAGCCGATACTCTTCGGATCTTCTTTACCGACCGATAGCCCCGACAACGTGAAGACCGGAACCCGATTCCCGCGGATGCGGCGCATCATCATGAAGCGAACCGCGTAGGACGGGACATGGCGAACCTCGGGATCAAAGGAACCGAAGACATCCCCCGGAGTCATATCCGATATCAACGTAGCGCGGAAAAACCTGCAAAAGATCTCAGGAGCGACGCCGATTTTCTTTAAAACCTCGTCGGCGGGCTGCTGTGTGTGGCGGGTGGGGAGAGCCCCTCTTTCACTCCCCCGTGCCAACGCTCCAGGCAGAGAAAACTTGGCGCGAAAATCCTTGGCGAATGCCACCCCCCATCCCCCTACAAATCAAGGGGGCTCTCTACCTCGCCAATGATTTTCGCTGAGTTTTCTTAGCTGCCTTCCACAATGCACGGGGGAGTGAAAGAGGGGTTCTCCCTCATGATAGTTCGAGAAGGCGCAGGGCGGGGAAAAGACATGAGACCGTGACCCGGGGGGAAGCGAAGCTGTCTGCAAGTTCCTGAAGGCGTGCCGCGTACCTCGCTCACTTAAAACCCTCTTCTTTGCGGTGGCGTATTCCGATAATGTGCACCGTGTCTTCTTCTATCCTGTACCGGGTAATAAAACTACCTGCCCCGAACGGAACGACAAGATCATGGAAGTCCGGGAGGGCTTCTACGGGATGGATGATATCCGGATAATCCTGGAGTAGTTTGATTGTGTTTGTTATTGTCATGGCCGCCCTTCTTGCAGCCTCCGGGTTCTTGTCGCCGATAAAATCCCTCAACCTGCCGAGGTCATCAACGGCACGGTCGAGCCAGACTATTCTTCGCACTCAGGCCTCTTTGTTTCTCCTTCATGCCCCCAGGTATCCAGCCAGGTCAGCACCGCTTCATTACTTACATACTCGCCGTTGGTCTTGAATGTTTCCCAGCGGTCAAGGGTCTCTAAACGCAGTTTTTCCGCCTCTTCTTCTTTTTCTACATATTTGCTGATGGCTTCTTTCATCAGCCAATGAGGCGAGCGTCTCTTTGCCTCTGCGAGCCTTAATAAACGTGCCCTTATTTCCGGGTCTAGTTTGACTGCCATAGGGGTGGCGCCCATAGTTGCACCTCCAGGGTATTACCTTGTAATAATATACTCACCGCAACGCGTCCTGCGCAAGGGTTTTCTGCAACCCTTTTTCCTGCATGGACTGCTCTGTTGTGAGGTGTGCGCCGGAATACGGCGAGCCATAGAAGAGGAGAAGCCCATCAACTACGAAGCCGAATTTGGCTACGACCCTGAAGCGAAAGACGGAAGGCTCTATTAGCGCCCACTAAGACGAGCGATATCGAATGTTCGACCGGTAGGAAACCGGCAAATCGCAACCAAACTTCTAAAGATGAACGGTGCGGCGCAAATCTTCAACTCCTATCTTAAACAATTGCGCCGCCCTTGCCACCTGCAAAACAGTTGAAAGAGCGGGGCAACCCAAAAAGTCCGGAGTTCGTGCGGTCGATCGAAGGAAAAGTCGCACGGTATGGGTGCCTGGATATAGGCAGCACTGGAATATGCGGGATTTCTGCCGTATATTTGGCTATCCGACAGAGTCAGAAGGCAAAAACAAATAGGAGGCAGCACGATGGTCCCGGAAAAACTGCTGGAAATCATGAAACAGGACGGGGTTGTCGCCATTGCGACATTGGGAGAAGATGGGCCGCATATGGTCAACACCTGGAACAGCTACATCAGAATATCACCGGACGGACGATTATTCATTCCTGCAGGTTACATGAATAAGACAGAGGCTAACGTTGCTTACAACCCCAATGTTCTGATTACGCTGGGAAGCAGCAAGGTTCAGGGCTTGCATGGAGCAGGCGCCGGTTTCTTAATCAAAGGAAAGGCCATGTTTATCACGTCCGGACCTGATTTTGATTTTATGAAAGCAAAATTCACCTGGCTGCGAGCTACGTTGGCTGTCACCATCGAGTCTGCTACCCAAACCTGGTGAAAGTTATGGAACAGTCTGAACATTGCAGTTTCGGGGCCGTGGCGATCAGGTGACAATGTTTATATACCTGCCCGGTAGACCGCGCGCTTAGCCCTCTTAAGGCCGAACACGCCTTTTTTCCGCAGAATGAAACCGGTCTCCGGCTCACGTGCCGGTAGGACTACAAGGTCCGTGCCCATGAGCTGGAGACCGGTTTCATGGTTGTATGTCTGTGTTAATCTGGAGATACCATATTCGATGGCTCCTTCCTGTACCGGTCACCCTCGGTATTGACTTCCGGCACATGAGCCGCGTCCGGAAGTTTTGGCTTGATATTCCAAAGGGCATCGGGCACAATAGCGTGTGGACAACGGAGAACAACAGTTGCATTCCCCCGATTTTCACATCGGGAGAAATCGAATGAAGAGGAGGGTTAAGGAGCATTGAAAAGATTATGTGTTTTGGTTGCTTGTTGCGCTCTTTCCTTGGTACCGGCGTTCTTCTCGGGGATCGCTCTATCAGAAGACGCACAATCCCTTTCGGCGGTTTCCCAGGGCAGGTATAACCAATCAAGGGAAACGTCCTTTGTTAAGCCAGGGATCGAGTCGGTCTTTACCATGCCGGAGAACTGGCCCCGGAACAATGATGCCGCACCAACGAACAGAGCACCAAAAGAGGCAAAATCCTTCGCCATCGTCTTAGGGTCAGGCACGCCGGGTCCCAATCCTTACAGGATGGGTCCGTCCTTTGTGGTGATATCAAACGGTTACCCCTATTTCATTGATTGCGGAGAAGGAGCGTGGCGAAGCCTGGCGTCAACGTCGCTGGCTCATGGAGACTGGCTTACAAAATCCCTTGCTCTGGATAATTTCAAATACCTCTTTCTCACTCACCTGCACTGCGATCATACGGTCGGCATCCCTTCATGGATCTTGAACGCATATAAGTGGGGTTCGAAGGCGAGCAAAGAAATATACGGCCCGAAAGGAACCGCAGCCATGATGAAGAATATTATGGCCGCGTGGCAAATCGACATGGAGGACATGTGGTACGGACCATTGAAGACAAGCAACGACGGCGTCACAGTGGTCACCCATGAAGTGGATAATGACGGCCTGATATATCAGGATAAGAATGTGAAAGTCTATGGGTACCGGAAATATCACGGCTATTTAAAGGACAATTTTGCGTACCGCGTCGAATGTGCCGACGGCAGGGTTTTTGCTTTTGCCGGCGACGGCTGGAGCTGTCCAGGTCTTATCAAAGCGGCCAGGAATGCCGATGTCGTTTTCGTGGAGGTCTTTTCCATGGATAACATGGGCTATGCCTCGCGGGGGGCAAAGATAGACCTTGCAAAGGTTGAATATAATACACATGCCTACCACATGTGGCCCGAAGAACTGGCATTGATGCAGAAGGAATCGGGTGTGAAGAGTCTGGTTCTGATTCACGAGCAAAATTATGCTCCCGCGGGTCAATATTCCCGCCTGGGGATGTGGGAAGAATGTAAACGGGCCGGTGTTAAGGAACCGGTATTTTCATCCGTCGATGGTGACATTTACTGAAATTGGGGGGCGGATTGTCGCAGATGCCTTGCGCCCCAGGGAAACCCGTCCGGATGCCAAGGTATGCATTAAGACCGCCATGCGTCTTTCGGCATGGCCCTCAGTCCGGGTTGCCTACCAGGATGAAGGCGCCCCAGTAGAAGGGGTTGGGTTTCTTCTTCATGAGGTCCAGCTTTGCCTGTCTCAGGGAGTCGGCTTTTGATTTGCCGTCGGCCATGGCAGTGTAGAAGCCCGTCATGAGTTGCATGGTCTCCGCGCTCGGCACGCTCCAGAGGCTTAAAATCACCGCTTTTGCTCCCGAGAGTATGAATGCCCTCTTGAGGCCGAAGACGCCTTCTCCGCTCAGGACGTCGCCGACCCCTGTCTCGCATGCCGACAGGACTACGAGGTCCGTGCCCATGAGCCGGAGGCCCATGAGCTTCTCTGCGCTCATTATGCCCTCATCTTTCCCTTCTTTCAAGGAGAGGTTGATGCGGGCGAGGGCAAGGCCCGACCGGAACATGGGACTCTCCCTGAGAAGTTTCTGATTGGAGTCCGATGCCCCTTTTTTCTCATCTTTTCCGATGAAATACCCGTGGGTCGCGAGGTGCATGATCCGTGGCGAGTCCGCGGAAAGGAGGACCGATTCCACCGCTTTCTCACCCTCGTAGCTGTTCACGACGAGGTGCATTCTTTGGGTCAGGATGTTTTGAATGACGTCGGCCTCTTTTTTTGTATCGGGGAGTCGTGAAAAGAAGGTCAACCCGCTCGTCTTGGAAGGCGACGATGGTCCTGCGGCTTGAGACGACCGGTCCCTTTCCGCCTGTTTTTCCTGCGTGACGAGACCGAAATCGTAATCCGGGTCTGCGAGAATGAGCGCGGGAGGGCCGTCCTTCCGGGGCTCCTTATCTTCGAGCCTCACGATATCCCTGCCTGCCGCAATGTAGCTTATCCGGTACTTCTCGATGGGGTATGATCCTTCGGCGTTGAGGAGCGTTTCGAGGGGGATGAGGTTAAGGTTCCCGTCCGGGCTCACGAAGAGGCTCTCCTTGCCCGTGAGAAAGCCCTCCACGGGCTTGAGCACGAGACGGTAAAGCTCCCCTGCCTCTTTGTCGAGGATTCTCTTGTTGGGCACGTAGCCGGCCCTTGCGGCGCCCATCGCCTTCAGGTAGGCCCGTACATGGAGGTCCACGTTTTCAGCCGGTCCGAGGTCTACGAGGGCAAGAAGTTGTTTTTCGCCCGGCCTCAGGACAAAGACAAGGTAACGGGGTTCCTTCCAGGAGGTTGTTTGATAGTCGAAGATGCTTATCCTCGCGAAATCGAGATAGACCGAATTGACGGGGAGTATTTTGGCGACCCGGGCCGTGTCCGCCCTCCCGGCCTTTCTTTCCACCGCAAAATCTTTGCTCACTGCCGAAAGCGCCGCTTCGAGGTCCTCCTTGCGTTTTTCCCGCGCCCCGAGGATATCCGAATTTTCCTTGAGGGTTGTTTCTGTCCAGCGCGAGTTCTGGAGCTTCGCGATCTCTCTTCTCGTCTTCGTCAATTCCTCAAAGAGGTCTTTGATCTTTGCGTTCCCTGATGCGACGACCGCCTCAAGATGTTTGCCCTCTGCTTCCATCACTGCGCCTTTCCACTGGAGCCAGGCGTCAAGGGTTGTGGCGAGGGCCTGATCGTCGGAAGACAGATATAGGGCCGAATGGCCGACAAACTCGTGGAGGGAGAGTTCCGTTTCCTTCATGTAATTCAGCTTTTCCCGTTCCGACAAAAGGAGAAACACGTTATCACGTTTGACGCCGTCGATGCGCGCGCCCTGCGCGAAATAGCGATGGCTTTCGAGGTGTTTTCCCTGACAGGCGTAAAGAACGGCCAGTTCCTTTGCCGAGGACCCCACCTTCGGGTGGTTCCCGCCAAGGGTGTTGAGGCGTATGGTGTACGCCTTCAAAAGGTAATGACCCGCCTGATCATACCTGCCGGTGGAGCGGTACAGGACGCCGAGATTGTGCATGCTGTCGGCCACGAAGATGTGGTCCTTGCCGTAGACCTTCTCCCGTATCTCCAGGCCGGTCTTATATTGCTGTTCCGCGAGCAGGGGCTTGCCGGTAGCCATATTGAGACCGGCGAGGGTATCGAGGCTCTCGGCGATGTCGGGATGGTATTTGCCGAAGGCCTTCTCCCTGATTTCCAGGGCCCTTCGAAAGCATGGCTCCGCTTCTTTCGTCGCCCCCCGGGACTGATAGAGGCTCCCGAGGAGGCTCAGGGTTTCCGCCACCTCAAGGTGGTCCTTGCCCAGGACCTTCTCCTGAATTTCAATTGCCTTCCTGTACTCCTGCCCGGCTTCGGCGGACCTTCCCGTGTTGAGGTACAGGTCGGCAAGGTCGATCCGGCTGTCCGCCACCGCGGGATGCTCTTTTGAAAGGATCTTTTCGCGGATGCCGAGAACCCGCTTGCAGAGGGGCTCGGCCTCGGCGTACGCGCCCTTCGCGATGTAAATCTCCGCGAGGACCTGCATACTTCTCGCGGTTTCGACCTGTTCCTCGCCCAGTTTTTCCCGATTGATCTTTATGGCCTTGGAAACCAGCCTCTCCGCATCCTCGTATCTTCCCATATTGAGGTACAGACGGGCCAGGGAGGTCATGAGACGTGCTGTGCCGGGATGGTCCCGTCCCCTGGTCCGTTCCTGGATATCAAGGGCCTTGAGGTAAAGGGTCTCCGCTTCGCGATATTTGCCCATGGCTTCATAGAGCTCAGCCAGGGAACTTATGCTCCCCGCGTACCGCGGGTGGTCCGCGCCAAGTACCTTTTCCCGTATCTTCATCGACCTGGAAAGAAGCCGCTCCGCTTCCGAGTATCTTCCGAGGGTGATGTAAAGCCGGGCGAGGCCGCCCAGGCTCGCCGCTGTGTCCTGATGTTCGGGCACGAGTACCTTCTCCCTGATTTCAAGCCCCTTCTTAAGGTTGGTTTCCGCATCGGCATACCTGCCCGTGGCCAGGTAGAGAAGCCCCAGGGATGTGAGGCTCTGGGCTGTGAGAGGGTGCTCTTCGCCCAGCGCGGCCTGACGGATCTTCAGGGAATTCCGGAGCAGGATTTCCGCGTCCCCGTTCCTTCCTGTTGCCCGGTAAATGCCGCCAAGGAGCTGCATGGTATCCGCCACATCGGGGTGGTCCTTTCCCAGCTTTGACTCCCTTATTCCAAGAGCCTGTTTCGAAAGCTGTTCCGCCTTCTCGTAGTTTCCCATGGCGCTATCGATGTCCGCGAGGGTATGGAGGTCGGCAGCCACCGCAGGATGTCCCGCGTCGTATTTGCTCCGGGTGATTTCGAGGGCCTCCGTTGCCATGGTCCGGGCTTCCGGGTATCGGGCCATTGTCCTGTAAAGGGACGCGAGGGACCTCAACGACTGGGCGACTTGAGGGTTGTCCTTGCCGAGCCTCGCCCTCCGGATCTCCAGGGATTTCCGGTAAAGCCGTTCAGCTTCGGCGTAATTTCCCGTAAGTTCGTTGAATTCGGCCATGGCGCCCAGGCTTCGGGCATACTGGGGGCTCCCTGACCCGTCCGCGATCTCCCTCAGTTTGAGGGATTTCCTGAGCAACGGTTCCGCCTCGGCATATTTGCCCGACGCAAAGTACAGACGGGCAAGGAGGGCGGTGGTGGTCGCAATGTCCTGGTGGTCGGCGCTTAAGCGCCGCTGCCTGATGTCGAGGGCCCTTTTGTAGGCGGCTTCGGCTTCCCGGTATTTTCCCTGAGAGAAAAGGACCAGGCCCAGGGAGTTGAGGCTCTGGGCGACGTCCAGGTGATCTCCGCCGAATGCCTTTTCCCGTATCGCGAGGGCCCGTGCGTACATCTGTCTCGCTTCTTCGGGCCTGCCTTTTGTCTGGGCGATGCGGCCGAGGAGCATCAGACTTTCGGCAACATCAGGATGAGCGGGGCCCAACTTCTTCTCTCTCAGGGCGAGAGCCTTCTTGCCGAACAACTCGGACCTGTCGTACTCCCCCCGCGCGAGGGCCACCTCGGCCCGTATCTGCATGGTCGTTGCAGCGGCGGGGTTCTCCATATCGTTTCTCTTCTTGAGTATCTCGTCGACGCGGTCGCAATAGGACTCGGACCGGTCGTACTTCGCCATGTTCTTGTAAAGCTCGGCAAGGGCGTTGAGGGACCTGATGATGCGGGGATGGTCTTTCCCCAGCCGCTGTTCCCTTATTTCGAGGGCCCTGAGATGCAACGACTCGGCCTCCGCATATCTGCCCGTGGTTTCATAAAGCTCGGCCATGGTGTAAAGATTCCCCGCGAGGGAGGAATGGTCTTTACCCAGGGCTTTTTCGCGAATCGTGATAGCCCTCTTGTAGAGCGACTCCGCCTCTGTGTAGTCGCCCGTTTTGGCGTAAAGGGCCGCGAGCATGCCGAGGCTCCGGCCGATTTCGGGATCGTCCATATCGAGGCTCTTTTCCCTGATCTCAAGGGCCTTTTTGAATTCCTCTTCAGCTTCTCCATAATTCCCGCGGATCGACGCGAGGAGACCGAGGCAGGAAAGGGCGGAGGCTGCGGAGGGCTGGTCGGGTCCGTCTTTCTTCAGGCTCATGTCCCGGGCGTTCCTGCAGTACCGATCCGCGTCGGCGTAACGGGAGGAGGAAAGGGCAATTCTTCCCAAGAGGGCCAGGGTTTCCGCGACTTCGGGGCTGTCCTTGCCGAATGCCCGCTCCCGGATGCCCCAGGCCCTCTTGGCATAGGACTCGGCCATGGTGTAGTTCCCCATGGCGTACTGTATGCGGGAGGAAAGGTAGAGGCTCGCCCCTACGTCGGCGTGGTCTCTTCCAAGGGTGCGGTTCCTTATCTCCAGGGCCTCGGCCGCCTTCCGGGAGGCGTCCTCGTATTTTTCCTCGGCGAGAAGGCCCGACGCCTCTTTCGCGAGGGAACCGGCGCGGACAAGGTCGCTTTCAGCGGCGGCTGCAATAGAAAGAGAGCAGGCGAGGAGAAGGACGGTCAGGGCAATGCAGACGAGATATCCGAACTTCCTGAGGCGCGGCCGCCTTCCTCCCCGAGAGAGCGGGAGGAAGGCGATACGTTCATTCAATGCAGCGTAATTTTGCGGGGTCGTTAACGGCAAACCCAGTCGCAGTGTCTGTGACGGCATACGTTCATCCACGTACACTCATAGTGTCTCCGGTGGTGGGGCCGATCGTAATAACCGTAATCGTGGCCGCGGCCATGACCTCTCACCTCGGTCTTCTGTGGGGGTTCCTGTACCTTTGCGATTACCGCAAGGAGTTCGTCGTCGCCCGCGGCGAACTGTTTCGCTTCATCCAGCAATGCTACGCGATCATAGCGGGTGACCGTTTTTTCGTCCTTGCCGGGTTTTGCGATGCCGGCGAAGGGAAGGTCATCGAGGAGTTTCACGGCGGTGAGGATAACCAGAGGGTCTTTCTGGGCTTCGCCATATGAGACTACCTGGTAAAAGAGACCGACTTTCTTGGAGAATTCGGCTGACTCCTTGGGGTCCAACGTCTTCGTTGCCGTCGGTTTTGTGTCCGGTTTCTTCTCCTGGGCCCAAACCGCGGTGAAAGAGACGGCGCACATGAAAACCATTAACCAAACAATGCATACAGCCTTTTTCATAAATAGTACCTCCTTGTGTGGATATATATGACCCCATCGAGCCACTGTTCATCGTAAGGGTCCGGCGGGAAATGTCTTCCGCCGAACGGGCCATCCCCCGGAACTCAAGGCGACGGATGCGACGTGGGAGCCTCCATTAATTGTTTCATGATTTTATCAGGCCCCCCCAAGAGCGCGTTACGCTCTATTCTGATATGGTAGACGCAGATTGTCAATAAATTTCTGAGACTGGCCATGAAATATGAATAATTGACGATAGTTAGCGATACCGGTGGACGATTTCCGATCACGGGCCCCTTTATGTCCGCCTATTCACCCCGGACTCTTCGGCTCCCGCGAGTTTTGCGATCCGTTCCCTTACCTCGATCATCAGCCGGGTCCGGGCGGACCTGTCTTTTTCCTTCACGTGCACGGGTTCGCCGATCTTTATCTGTATAAGCCCCTTGGCCTTGGGGACAAAGCAACCTTCCGGCTGCAACCGGCCCGTCCCTCCTATCCCCACGGGTATTATGGGGACCCCTGTACGGAGGGCAAGGGAAAAACCGCCGTTCTTGAAAGGCAGGAGTGTGCCGTCTTTGCTCCACGTCCCTTCGGGGAATATTACGATGTTCATGCCCTCCCTGACTTTGCGGGCTGCTTCGTTGATCGCCTGGAGAGCCTTGCGGGGATTTTTCCGGTCCATGGCGATGTTCTTTCCTATCTTAAGCGCCCATCCGAGAAAGGGCACAAAGAAAAGCTCCTTCTTCGCGATCCACTTGAAGGACAGGCGAAGCGACGAGAGAAGGGCGAATATGTCGAGGGCGCTCTGGTGGTTGCACATGAATATGTAGGGGGGCTCGGATATGTTCTCCAGACCCTCCAGAGATACCCGGATGCCGCAGGCCTTGAGGTGGACTCTGGCCCATACCCTGCCCAGCCTGTTGACTCTTTCCCCTTTCGAGTCAAAAGGGAAGAGCATCAGGGCGAGGACGGAAAGGGACATTGTAGTGAGGATGAGGGTAACTATGGGGATGGCCTTCTTCACGGGCGTCGATGCCTCCAGGTGATTATAACCTTATTGACAATTTATTTGTAGTCGTACCAGGGGAAAAATAGTCCCGCCCCGAAGAAACAGGGCTCCGTGACGGCCCGTCGAGAGGCGTGGACCGGTCCTTGCTGTTATGATGCCGGACAAGGGGATCGGCAAAAAAGAAATGGTTATACGGCTGCAATTGTGATAAATGATTGACAGGGCGTTTTGCGCACCACACTGCTTTCAAGGGGGTCTATCCATGGAACGACTGGTGGAAAGGGTAAAGGCAATTATCTTCAATCCGAAGCAGACATGGGAGACGATAAAGGGCGAGAAGACCACGGTGAAGGACCTCTATACCTCGTATGGAGCGATTCTTGCCATTATCCCTCCTGTGGCGTCCTTCATAGGATTGTCCCTGGTAGGGTTGAACATGCCCGTTCTCGGCCGGTGGAGACAGCCCATTATGAACGGCATCAGCCACGCAATACTCTTCTATATTCTCTCCCTCGCGGGCACATTCGTCACCGCTTACGTGGCCGACGCGATCGCGCCTTCCTTCGGATCAAAGAAGAACTTTACGGGGGCCGTGAAGGCTGTGGTGTACTCCTATACGCCCACCTGGGTCATAGGCGTGTTCAATATTATCCCCGCTTTCAGCGGCATCGTGTGGATAGGGAGCCTCTATTCCCTCTATCTCCTCTATCTCGGTCTTCCTGCGATGATGGAGACTTCTCCTGAGAAGAAGTCCGCTTACGTGGCGATAGTGGTGGTTTCCACCCTCCTCGTGATGTTCGCCATCTCTCTCATTGCAGGACTGTTTCTCGCGAGCATGCAGGCAGTGAGACACTGACCGGCCCGGTGAATGCCCCCCTGTTACGACAGGAAGGGCGGCGACGGTTCCGGGGACTCGCCCGGGAGGAAGCTATGACTCCACAGGCAAAGATCGGCTCGGCGATTCTTGTATATGACGCCCTTTTCGCCTTGACCTTGCGCCGTACAGGATTAAGGACTCGGAATGGGCACTGGGCGTCAGGTATCGCTGGGGCTATCAGGGCAGGGTCACCGAGACCCTGTTTCTCTTCAGGCGCGTGGAGGGAAAACTGACAAAGATCTTCGAGAGCGACGTCGAAATGTATGATAAGCAGAAGGAATACAAGTCAATCCTGGTCGTGGCCGGAGAGAAGACCCAGGGGCTTTATGACCTTGTAAAGAAGACCAGGATAACCGGGATAGGGTCAGGCGAGGAGGATGGGCAGTCAACAACCGAGCAGACGACGTTCAGGTGGGACGGCCGGGAGTACGTCCGGGAGGATGCGCGGAAATAGGCCGACACGGGGCTCATGGCAAAAGGGCCGACACCTTCTTCCTGCCTGTTTCTTTCAGGCCGGGCGTTTCTCCGGCAGACCGCGAGCGCTTCCCCTTGTCTCAAAGCTGACGGCACGAACCATGGATGATGGCATGTTGTGGCGTCGGCCGGTTCGCTCCGCTCTTTGGATCGGATCCCCCCCGAAAAGGGTTCCCGGGGGCGGGCATCATTCCGGCAACAGGCTCCAGGGGTTGACCCCGTCCCTCCATATGGTTATTTTCCCGCTGTCGTCGCCGGATGCCAGCACCTTGCCGTCCGGCCCGAAAGTCAGGAAATTCACGGGGCTATTCCCGTGACTGAGCATCTTCCTCCGGAAAGGGGTTTTGGTCTCCCAGAGATCGATCCGCCCGTTATGGTATGACGAGGCGAGTGTCTTCCCGTCGGCGGCGTATTTAAGGGAGAGCACTACCGACCGTTGGGTGGTGGGTATCAGTTTTGACATATCTGCGGTAGCCACATCCCAGAGCACGATATTGGGAAAATTGCCGCCTGACGCGAGGACCTTGTTGTCCGGCCCAAAATCGATAGAACAAACCCGACGGGAACGGCTGTCAAGGGTGGCTACCCTGTTTCCCGTGAACGGGTCCCACATAATAACCAGCCTGTCATCGGATCCCGAGGCCAGCAGTTTGCCGTCCCCGCTGAATACGACGCTATTGACGCCCCGGCTGTGACCTTTGAGTTCTCTTACCTTCTGCCATGTCGTAGTATCCCACAGAATGATGCGGGAGTCGGCGCCGGCCGATGCGAGGAGCCTCCCGTCTGGAGAGAAGGCGAGAGAACCGAGCTGATCGGAGCCGGAGCCGAACTGGAGGGTTTTGGTCTGTTTCCATGTCGTAGTATCCCACAGAATGATGCGGGAGTCGGTGCCGCCCGATGCGAGGAGTCTCCCGTCAGGAGAGAAGACTACTGAATTAACCGCTCCTTTCTTCACCCAGCCTCCCCCTGCCTCGATATCGCCATGACCCTTGAGGCCGGCAAGTTTCTTCCCTGTAGCGGCATCCCAGACCTCAACGCTCAACGCGTTGTGTCCCGACGCGAGGAACCTGCCATCGGGACTGAAGGCGAGCGAGTTCACCCCTGCCCCGGAAGCTATCTCGATCTTTCCCTGGTTTGTGTCGGCCCGGCCGTGAGGTATTGCGACGGATGATACGGCAATGAAGAGGGCAACGAAAAGCATCAACTTTTTCACAACGAAACCTCCCGGATCGATTTTCTTCTCTGTAGCGTGATAAGGGGCGTCTTCCGGCGCGCAGTCAGGTTAAACTTCCTCTTGAAATTCTCTAAGATAGTTTTTACATGAATACTGCAGGAAAGTCAAAGAACATTGCCGGGTTTGGCTTTGTCCCGTGACGCTTGCCTCCCGATTGACAATTATGCGAGTCAGGCTATACTTTCAGAATAGTGCCTCAAATTCTTCATACCGGGGGGTCGATCATGATCAAGAGGGAGGGCGTGTACAGGTTTCTTGAAGGCAAAAAGGGTTTGATCCTGGGCATTGCCAATGAGAGAAGCATCGCCTACGGGTGCGCGGAGGTGTTTCGTCTCCTTGGCGCAGACCTGGCGGTCACCTATTCGAACGAGAAGTCGGAGCCATTCGTGAAACCCCTTGCGGAGGAACTGGGGGCTCCCATCTTCGCGAAGTGCGACGTCGAAGTCCCGGACCAGTTAGAGACGGTCTTCGGGAAGGTCGGTCAGGTGTGGGGGAAGCTTGACTTTGTGCTCCACGCGATCGCCTATGCCCCCAAGGAAGACCTGCACGGCAGGGTAACGGACTGTTCAAGGGAAGGGTTCCTGCAGGCCATGGCGACTTCATGCTACTCTCTCATCCATACGGTGAGGCTTGCCGAGCCCCTCATGACAGGGGGCGGTTCCATTCTCACCGTTACCTATTATGGCGCGGAAAAGGTAGTGGCGAATTATAACGTCATGGGCCCCGTGAAAGCGGCCCTCGAAAGCAGTGTACGCTATATGGCCGCGGAACTTGGCCCGAAGATGATCCGGGTAAACTCTCTTTCCCCCGGGCCCATAGCAACGAGGGCAGCGTCGGGTATCGACCATTTCGATGCCCTCATGGAGCGCGCTACGGAACTGGCCCCCGAACATCACCTCGTATCCATTGAAGATGTGGGTGCTTTTGCGGCTTTTCTCGTGAGCGACGCCGCAAAGAGCATCACAGGCGCAGTCCATTATATCGACGGAGGATACCACATAGTCGCGTAGGAGGAGTCCGGCGGCGGGTGGTGTATATCAGGAGAACCTTCTATTCAATACCCCCCACTGATTATGCGTCGCGGGTCACTCCGGAAGCTCAACCCTCGGGCAGCACTTCAAGGGAAAAGTACGCGTGAACTTCCGTACCCTTTCCCGCCTGAGATTCAAAGGCCAGACGTCCGCCTGCAAGGGCCGCGCGCTCCTGCATGCCGAGTATGCCGAAGCTCCGGCCTTTGAGCGCGTTTCCGCGCATCTTCTCTACGTCGAAGCCGGTCCCGTCGTCCTTCACGGTAAGGTGGAGCTCTCCGTCGTGTTCGGCGAGGTCGACACGCACGTTCCGCGCTCCCGAGTGGCGGACTACGTTGGTGAGGGCTTCCTGCACGATGCGGAAACATGTCACTTCAATGAGGGGCGAGAGCCGTTCTTCCGTGAACTTCGTGTGAAAGGTGCCGGTGAAGCCGGCCCTCTCCGCGAGCCAGTTTATATACCATTCCAATGCCGCGACGAGGCCGAAATCGTCCAGGATCGAGGGGAGCAACTCGATGGACATGTTGCGGATCTGTTTGATAAGCCCTTCCACGATCTTCAGGTTTTCATCTACTATCTCCGGTGTTGACCTGGCCGTCTTCGACCGTTGAATGCGCTTGAGGCCGATCCTGAGTGCGGTGAGGCTCTGACCTATCTCGTCGTGAAGTTCCCTTGCGATATTCCGGCGTTCGATCTCCTGCACTTCGAGAAGGCGATGCGACAGGGCCCTCAGTTGGGCGGTCGTGGCCTGCAGTTGTTCGTTGGTCTTTCTCGCGGCGTCTGTGCGCTTCTTTACAAGCTCTTCGAGATGGCCCCGGTATTTGTTCAGTTTTTTCTCTGTCTTCTTGTGCTCCCGTATTTCCCGGCCCAGTTCCTGGTTTGTCCTGACCAGTTCGCCGGTCCGTTCTTCGAGTCGTTCGTATGCGGCCTTCAACGCCGTCTCAGCGTTCCTTAACCCTGTAAAATCCGTCACGGAGAGGACATACCCCTTTGCGGGGTCGTTGTGATCGAGAGGGCGGCTGTTCGCGAGAACGGGGATGCGGTTTCCGTTCTTATGCAGCAGGTCATGCTCATATGAGGATAGCCTGTTTTTTTGGGGGGAACCATTCGAAATTGCCTCTTGAACCTTGAAGTATGCTTCGGTATCGGGATATATGAGCCTGATCGTCCTGCCGATCAATTCATCCTGGCCCCTGCCCAGGATGTCGGTGAAGGCGCGGTTGCACCAGACGAAGGCATCGTTCCTGATGAGGCTGAGACCGTGGGACGAACTGCTCAGGACCGCAACGAGCAGGTCCTGGGATTGTTTGACTTTCTCGTGGGCCACCGCGAGTTCTTCCGCCTGGTCCCGGGCGTCCTCGAGGTTAAAGATATACTCCTGAAGAAGCCGGCGCTGCCGTTCGTCGTGATTTGTGTTCGTATCGCTCACAGAACGTCTCCTCACGAAGTAAGATAGGGATGGGGTCTTGCCCGGAGACTTGCGGCGGAAAGCCGAGTTTACCCTCTGTGGGACAGATTATCATTTCTTTATTTGTTTTTTCCAGTTCAATCTGCCGCGGAACATGATCTTTCTCCGCGGACCGGGAGGAACCTGTATGATCCATGGCCTGCCGGCGTCCCCCGAAGGCACCGACATGGCGTGCGATCAGGCCTGAATCCATGGCGCGGCGGATTTGACATGGGGTACGAAACAAGGTATAGTTGGAGCTTCGTGAGGTTCAAGGCCCGGTCGCCCGGAAGGGCAGGGTCCTTCGAAATTGCCGCCCTGAGTCACCATCGGATATCGCTGCTTCTCCAGTACTCACATTGACAGGCAATTCCCGGAAGAACTGATGAAACCCGTCCGGACCCTTAATATCGCGTTTCTCACGGAGTAGAGGACGGTCGGGGTGGAGGATTATGAAGGCGATGAAAAAGATTCAGAATATAGCGGCCTTTGTCGAGTTTTTCACGGGGTCCGGGCTTGCCGTTTTCTTTCATCTGGTGCTCCATCACGAACAGGGGGCCTATATTATTTTCGGCATCGGTATACTTCTTTCTTTGAGCACGTATCTCCTCAGAGAGGATAACGAGACAACAAGGGATGTCCTTTTGGATCAATATCACAAGGCCCATGAGACCACTTTCATGATCGCCGGGATTGCCGATCGGGAATGCCAGGCGAAGGCCCATGACCATGTGGCCCACGCTGTTGCGTTGCAGGACGACATGGTCATTCCCACTGTGCCCGTCACCCACGGCTCCCCGTGACCGGCGAGAACCCCCGCGGGCGGCGAAGCGTTTGAACCCCGACCCGGAGGGATAGGCAACTATCGGTAAATGCCGCAGGAGACCACGTGGTCGTCAACGCGCATGCAGTAGGTTGACTTGGGAACCACTTCTCCTGTGGAAGGGTTCAGCCAGTTGTAATCAATCCAGCCGCTCCCTTTTGCTTTCGCGATATCCACCAGTTCTTTCCCGAAGAGCTTCCCGTCCACGTCCTTCATGGCGGACACATTCTTGCCGATGAGGATCGGGTTCTGGGGATGGGCCCTCATGAAACCTTTCAAATCCTGGACAAAGATATAAAGGTCCCCTTTTGCGAACATGCCGCGGGGGTTGTTGAACTCCCCGAAGGCCTTGTCCTTTCCGTGAGACCTCAAATAATCGGCCGCCTTTTTCACGAGGGCTATCGCCTCTTCCGGGCTTGCGGAGGCCTTCGTCAGGCTCTTGTCCTGGAATGTGTATTTTTGCATGAGCGTATTGAGCCCGATAGTGAGGGCGGCTATCTGTGAAGAGGCTTCGCCGTTTTCCCTGATGTTGCCGGACGCGTGACTCATGACCTCTGATATCTTCTGTATATTGCCGGTTATCTCGTTCGTGGTGGAGGTTTGCTGCTCGGAGGCCACGGCGATCTGGTTGATTTGGGAGGCAAGGGTATTTACCTGGTGGAGGATTTCCTTAAGGGCATTGCCTGATTTCTCCGTCTCCTCCGTGCCTGTTTCCACTTCCAGGACCCCTTCTTCCATGGACTTTACCGCCGACTTTGTCTCGGATTGCATTGCCTGGATGGTGCTGCCGATGTCTTTTGTCGCCCCCGTGGTCCGTTCGGCGAGCTTCCTTACCTCATCCGCCACAACAGCGAACCCCCGGCCGTGTTCACCCGCGCGGGCTGCCTCTATAGCCGCGTTCAGGGCGAGAAGGTTGGTCTGGTCCGCAATGTCGTTTATGATCCCGGCGATCGCGCCTATCTGGTCGGACCGTTCGCCGAGGCCCTTGATTATGAGGGCCGATTCCTTTACCCTCTCATCAATACGTGCCATGGCCGACACGATGCCCTGAATGATATTCTCTCCCGTGTGGGCGGACCGGTTTACGATATCGGAGCTTTCGGCGGCGACCGCGCAGTTCCGGGCGATCTCCGTCGAGGTTGACGCCATCTCCTCACTCGCGGAAGCGACGGAACTCACCTCCGTCACAATCGCCTCGACGCCTTTTGTCATGAGAACGGCCGTTGTTTCGAGGGTATTCGAGGCGAAGGATATCTTTTTGCTGCCTTCCGAGACCTTTGCGAGGGTTTCCCGGAGGGTATCCATAAGGGCGTTGAAATTTTTCGCCACCTCACCGAAGGGGTCATCCGATGCGGCCTCCATCCGGCGGGTCATGTTTCCTGCGGATATATCTTTTATTGCGGCGGCCGCTTCCCTTACACGCGTGAGAACCGCTTTCCGCGCAAAGAATGTGACGGCCAATGAAATGATCACCATGAGGGCCAGCGCCGATACGGCGACGGCAACTTCGGCGGGTGTCTTACGGTCCATGAGCCAGAAGAACGATAGGCAGGCAAAGATGAGGAACAGGCACAACGTCACGAAGGATGGCCCCAGCACCCCTGAAGATATTGACATATTCCATAGATTCTTTTTCATCCGATTCCGTCACCCTCCTTGAGTGTATCTTTTCCTTCTCTCTTTATCGCCTTTCTGCGGAATTCATTAAGTCAAGCGCCCGGGCAGGTCCGGGGCCGTCCTTGAAATACGTGAAACCGTGATCTAAATTCTAAATGGGATGATATCGAAGGGGATGCTGCACGGGATAGCGACCTGCCGCTATTGGCGGCAATGACGGAATCCGCCGTACGTATTTACACCATAGTCTCCGCACACACGGTATTCCCCGCGCATCCGGGCCTTGGCGGAAGTTGAGGACGGAGCGGTCCTTTCGACTTCCAATGATAAAAGGGGCAGGTCCTGATCAAAAGGCAGGTCTGCGAAGGGTCAGGGCGGAGGAAGGATGGCGGTGCTTTTGAATGGCTTCAGGCATGAGACATAGGATCGTAGTGCGGCCCGGAAACGGGCAGGACGGGTCCTATGGCCGCGCCGGCTGCGCGCCTGAGACCGGGGAATGGTTGAGGGCTTGTATCCGGGAAAGGGACGTGGTCATCAGGGACATCCTTCACCGTAACAAGAATACCATGCAGTTCATCTCCGGTCTTCTCTACCTTCAGGCTGACGCTGCCGACGACGACCTGTTGCATAGGGTCCTGAAGGCCAACCAGATCCGCATCGATTCCATATTTCTCGTTTATGAGAGGCTGTACCGGTCGGAGGGCCTGAAAGCGAAGGCAATAGACTTTTCCGATTATGTGCAGGACCTCCTCTCCCTCCTCTATGAATCCCACGATATCGCCCCCGGCCGCATAGGCCTGAGCACGGACGTGCAACCCCTTTCCCTTGCGGTGGACACGGCTGTCCCCCTTGGGCTGATAGTCACCGAACTTGTTTCTAATTCCCTGAGACATGCCTTCTCCCGGGAGGAGAAAGGGCACATTTTTCTCAAACTAAAGGGCGGACCCGAAGACGGGTACGTCCTGACCATAAGAGACGACGGCAGAGGAATTCCCGGCCATGTCGATTTTCGTGAACCGAAGACCTTCGGTCTGAGGCTCGTGAATATGCTTTCGCGGCAACTCCGGGCGACTGTTGAAATCGCGGGAGATAGGGGATGGGAGTCGAAAATTACATTTTCCGTGCCGGAGCGCGGCGAGACGAAGAAGGCAGGGGGTGTCCATGGCTAACGCGGGAATTTTGATCGTTGAAGATCAACGGGTGATTGCCGAAGAGATCAAACGACGGCTTACGAATCTCGGGTACTCCGTTCTGGGCATTGCGTGTTGCGGCGAAGAGGCGGTGGCCTTTGTGGATCAAGTGGTCCCGGACCTCGTGCTGATGGATATCGTCATGGAGGGCGGCATGGACGGTGTGGAAACGGCGGACCGCATTCAATCCCGCTACGACATACCGGTTGTCTATCTCACCGCCCACGCGGATGACGCCACCCTGCGCCGCGCCAGGTTGACAGGACCTCTCGGCTACCTCGTAAAGCCTTTCAGAGAAAAAGAACTGCATGCCACCGTCGAAACAGCCCTGTACACCCACGAGTTGATGCTGGAGCGGAAAAGGGCCGAGGAAGAATTGCGGACGTATCGTGAACACCTCGAGGAACTCGTGCTGGAGCGGACGGTCCACCTCAGGGAGGTAAACGATCAACTGGTGCAGGAAAAACTCAGGTTCCAGGCGATTTCGAAACACGCCTTCCGGCAATCAAAGCTCCTGGAGGCGATCAACAGGCTGCTCAGGGAATCCATGCATGCCGAAACCGCCGAAGACCTGGCCCGCACGTTCCTTGCGGTGGGAACGGGCCTGACGGGCAGCAGATGCGGCTTTGCCGGTGAATTCACACGATCGGGAGTCTTCACGACCTTTGAAGTGGTGTGCAGGAAGGCGGGAAGCGCGACCCTCCCGCTCCATAAAGCGACACGACTTGTGCGGGAAATAGAGAACTCCGGGATTCTGAACGAAATTGCGGAGAAGGGCAAATCGCGGATCGTCAACCTTCCGTCGGAATGGAGGGGTCAGCCATGGCCTTTCCTCCCGATTTCCGAAATATTCTCCTTTATGGGGGTCCCTTTAAAGAGGCGGGGCCGGCTGGTCGGGCTGGTCGGCTTTGTAAACAAAAGGACCCGCTACACGGATATTGACAAGGAGAATGGAGAGGCCCTTTCGGTGGTCTTCGCGGAGACTCTGCACCGGAAGTACACGGAACTGGCCTTGAAGGAGAGTCGCGAAATGTTTTCCCTTTTTATGGACCACCTGCCTGCGGCGGCGTTCATCAAGGACGCAGGGGGGAATGACCTTTATCGCAATAGGTACATGAAAGGCCTTGTGACGGGCTCAACGCGCTCCATATTTCAGAACGGTGAAGGGGCGGAACCCCGGGAGGGGGTCTGTCCGCCGGTTGAGCATATCGAGGAAGTGGCCCTTCAGAAGAGCGTTTACGAAGTGCACAGGTTTCCCATAGTGTTTCCGGGCAACCCCATACTCAAGGGTGGCATCGCCATAGACATCACGGAGCGGAAGAAGGCCGAGGAAGATTTGCAGGGGAGCGTCGAAAAGATGAGGCAGATACTGGAACAGACAGCAAGCGCCCTTGCATCGGCCCTTGAGAAGAAAGACCCTTACACAGCGGGCCACCAGGAGCGGGTTTCCCTGCTTGCGAGCGCCATCGCAAAAGAACTTGACCTCCTGGGCTACCAGATAGAAGGATTGCGCGTGGCCGGCATCCTCCACGACATAGGTAAGATATATGTTCCCTCCGAGATCCTGAGCAAACCGGGAAAGCTGTCGGTCCCTGAACTTGCCATGGTAAAGTCCCATGTGGAGGCAGGATATGATATCTTGCGGAATGTGGATTTCCCGTGGCCTCTCGCCCGGATTGTCCTCCAGCACCACGAAAGACTCGACGGGTCAGGATATCCCCAAGGCCTCGCAGGGGAAGACATCATGCTGGAGGCGAAGATCCTTGCCATAGCGGACGTCGTTGAGGCCATGTCGTCCCATCGTCCTTACAGGCCCTCGAAAGGGGTAGTACCGGCGTTACAGGAGATAGAGACGAACAAAGGCACTCTTTACGAACCGGCGGTAGTGGACGCGTGCGCCAGGTTGTTCAATGAGCGGGGTTTTTCATTCGATTAAGGGAACGGCTCCTGCCCATAGACGAAGCCCTACATTCTGCCGGGCATGACCACGCCCAGGCCGAGGCCCATTCTCAGGTAAAGAAATATTGCGAGCAGCACCATGAGGAATGCGAGGACCGTCCAGTCGCGCCCCCTCATCGACGGCTCGTAGTAAAGGGTGCGTGTCGAATCAGGGGTAAAGCCCCTTGATTCCAGGGCCATGGCGAGGAGGTTCGTGTAGCGGATGGCGGATATGAACATGGGTACCGCGAGGGGGATCAACTTGCCGAGGCGGGTGAAGACGTTCTTCGATTCGAGATCGAGTCCGCGCGATACCTGGGCCTCCACGATGGTCGCCCCCGCCCCCGCGAAGGTGGGCACGAGGCGGAGCGCCGTGGAAAGGGCGAACGCTACCGGGTAGGGAAGCCGCATCTTGATAAGCCCGTTTGTTAATTCCTCGTTCTTCGTGGCGGCAAGGAGGAGCAGACCCGCCATCACGAACGTGGCGAGCCTCAGGCCCATGGCAACGCCGAAAAGGAGGGACTCCCGGCTTATCGAAAGGAACCTCCACGACCAGAGGGTCGTGGGCCCCTTCGAGAAGAAGGGCCAGAGGAGCGAACTGAATACCACGAGCAGTACGAGTATATACCGGACCTTCCAGAAGGTCGGGTATACCCGGGCCGAAAAGGCCGCCGCCAGTATCCCGAGGGTCACCCCTGCCACAAAAAGAGGGTGGTTGAATGAGAGGGTCAGGGCAAAGAGTATGAGGGTGCCTATCAGTTTGGTCCGGGGGTCCAGCCGGTGCAGCCATGAATCCTGATCCAGAAAGAAGGAAACGTTCATGGCGCAAGCTCCCCGGCCATGCCGTCCACGGTGAGGGACTGCGTCCCGAGCCAGTTGCTGAGCCTTGTCAGGGTCGAGGGGATGAGCGATGCCCCGGAGAGTGTCGCCTCATCGGCGAAAACCCGGCGTGTGGGCCCATCGGCGACGATCTCCCCCTGCCGCATGACCACTGCCCTCGATGCATATGCTTCGGCGATCCACATGGCGTGGGTGATGATGACTATGGTGTGGCCGGCGTCATTGAGACTTTTCAGCATATTCATGGCAGCTATCTGGTCCGCGTAGTCAAGGCCCGTGGTAGGCTCATCGAGCACGATGACCCGGGGCTTTACCGCGAGGACGGAGGCGACGGCCACACGCTCCCTCTCTCCCCGGGTAAGGACGAAGGGCGACCGGTCCTCGTAACCGGCAAGGCCCGTGGCGCTCAGGGCGCGCGCCACTCTTTCCCCGATAGCCTGGGATGCCTCTCCCCGGACTTTGAGCCCGAACCCCACCTCCTCACGCACCGTGGACGCGAATATCTGGTGGTCGGGGTTCTGGAACACATATCCCACGAGTCCTGCAAGGTCACGTTTCCTGTATGCGCCCGTGGGTTTTCCCTCCACCAGCATGAGTCCGGAGGCGGGCTTGAGAAGACCGTTCATATGTTTCGCGAGGGTGGTCTTTCCTGAACCGTTTTGCCCGAGTATGGCCACGAACTCTCCTTCGCGGATGGAGAGGTTGACGGCCCGAAGCGACTCAACGTCGCTTCCCTCGTAGCGGAAGTGAAGGTCCCGCGCTTCCAGCACGGGAATTCCTCCGCGGGCGGGCGGTTCTTCGCCTGTATCGACCTGTTTCCGCCGGGAAGCGAGGTTATGGGATGTAATGAGGCCCTTGGCGTCCCCGAAGGTAAGAGGCGCGCCCGGCCAGCCCAGGGTCTGGAAAAGTGAAACGATGGGCGGCGCCATGACGCCGCAGGATTTGAGAAGCCCGGGGTCGGAAAGGATTTGCGCCGTTGGACCGCTCGCCGCGATCCTCCCGTTCCGCATAAGCCACACGCGGTCTGCCTTGATGATGTTCTCAGGCTCGTTGTCCACCATGAGAAGGGTCCGCTTTTGTTCCTTCAGCCTGTCGGAGATGGAAAGGATGCCCTCCCGTCCCTTGGGGTCGAGGTCGGTTACGGGTTCGTCCATAACGAGGACCCCCGGTTCCAGGGCAAGGACCGAGCCTATGGCGAGGCGCTGTTTCTGTCCGCCCGAAAGGGTGGCCGAGTCGCGGTGTCCCATATGTTCGAGGCCTACGAAGGCAAGGTAACGGTCTATCCGTTCCTTGATGACATTCTTCGGGAGTCCCTGGTTCTCAGGGCCGAAGGCGATCTCAAGCTCCACGTTGGTGGAGAAAAGCTGGGCCTCGAAATCCTGGAGGACAAGGCCTACCATCTTCGAGAGGTCGACAATGCCGCATTTTGTCACGTCCTTTCCCGCCACCGTCAGGCGTCCTCGATAATCTCCCCGGAAAAACCTCGGGACGAGGCCGTTCATGGCCATGGAGAGGGTGGATTTTCCCGCGCCTCCATGGCCCATGAGGGCCACGAAGGTCCCTTCCTCGATCTGCTCCCGGAGGTCTACGAGGGCATGGGTATCGCAGTCGCGGTAGGTGAAGAAGAGAGACTCCAGGGAGACTGAAACGGTCATGGGTGCCTAGAGGAGGAGGCCGCCGAGGATTATGAGCCCCGCCGATATCCAACCGAGGACGTTTGCGGGGAGAGCGGTGACGAGACCCGCGAGGAGTCCGAGGGCTACGCCCGCCGATACGATCCATGCGCCTATGGGACCCACGAGTCGTCCCGAGGGCCGTTTGATATCCATCACGTCGGTCCAGAGGAGACCGAGCTGGCCCCTCGTGATGTCGTGAACGGCTATGAGGAGTACTACCCCCGTCATGCCGCCTATGCAGTTGTTGGCGGTGATGATCTTCGAGAGGACCGTGTAGGGGACGATGCCGAGGGCATCGACGCCCACGGATATGAAGACCGCGCATGCGCCGCTCGAAATGATCGTAATGAGGACGTACCGTATCCAGCTTATGGGGCTCTTGACCTTCCATTCGTAGGTAGCGCCGGCGGAAGGGAGGAGGGTCGTCCAGAGGGCATACACGAGGTATCCCTGGATGAAATTCCCCGCGAAGCCCGCGAGCGAGGCGGGGCCGAAGGTGCCGCCGAAGATGTCGCCGATAAGGTTGCCGAAGGCGAGGCCCCAGGCGCCGGCGGGGCCGAAGAGAAAGCCGAAGACGACGAGGAAGATGCCCGCCACCCTCACCTCCGTGATGCCGGGTACGAGGGGTATGGCGGTCTTGAAGGCGATGAGGGCGGCCGCGTAGATGGCGGCGCAGACCGCCACGAGCACGATCATTCGCGTGTTCTTCCACATGGAAAAGGCGTAGCTCATGGTGGTTGTCTCCTGTGCGGCTCGATCCGATGAACCGATGGTTGAATATATGATAGGAGCGGTTTATCTGTCAATGAGAAAGAACGGGGAGGAGGCGAGGAGAGAGAGGAGAGAGAGGAGAGAGAGGAGAGAGGCGGGGAACGAAGGTTGGGAGGGTGAGTGTGTTCGTTGGTTCCGTATTGCAAGTCCTTAGGCGGCCGCACGAGGGGAATGCGCCATATAGACCACTCTGCAAAGGCAGGCGTGCTCTGGCGTATGAATATACGCCGACGCCCAGCCTCCCTTCACAGCCTGGCCCATCTGACGCATCCCCCTCGTGCGGCCGCCTATTCCGCCCGGCTCCAGTTAATTTATAAGAAGATAATGGTCGCCGGGGGCACTACCGCACGGTTAGGAGAGCACTGGCGTGCCCGATAATTCCTGCTTGATATTTGAGGCGGCATGGAACAGAATAGATTCTGTATGAGAAGCGTATGTCCCATTGGTGCAAAAGGAGGGCAAACGCTTTTGCCGACCCGTTGGAAAGTAAGGAATTTGATAAATCAATGAGCGTCCATGAGGTCTCCCCAGACTCTTTAAAGTGAAAAACTGAAGCAAGGAATCAACGGAAACGAGCGCAAGCAAGTAAATAACTCTCGGTGCTCATTGCAGGATTCGGGAAGGCGACCGGAACGTCGTTTAAAGTTCAATTGACAGCCTAGATTTCTTTCGGAACCGCTCCACGTATAGCTTCCTGAAAGAGATTCTTGCCCCTGCTGCCCAGCATGAAAGGTTACAAGTGGTGTTTATCGAGCAATTGCTGCATGCAACATAACATCGCTCTGTGGGTCGATGATATGTTGCAAATAGGCGAGGCCAGACTCCCGTCATAGCGGATTGCATCTCTTTGATTTCTTAAGGAATATTCTTCAAGTTCCGATCCTTTATCTGTTGACATTCTCTCCACCAAATACTAAGCTTTTCACAAATTACATACTGCGGTAGATTAATTGTTATGCCTCTTATGAAATAGGATAATTGCCAACAGCATGGACGTGCGTATCGAGAACATAGTCACAGGCCTGAGCAAATCCGGGAGATACTCTCGTCTCCTCAGCTATATTACCGACCCCGTACGCCCCTCGTTTTTGTTCGAGCTTTTGTTTGCTAATGCCGTCGAGGATAGTGGAGTTCTTTTGAACTATGAAGTTAATGTTCGCTCAGACACGAATGCGACTGTTGATTTTGTTCATGACGACGGTGACGGCACCCGTCTTTGCTTCGAACTTGTTAGCCCAGAAATGAGCCAAGAACTTAAGCGCGAGTCTGCTCCCGTTAAGACTGACATCGAAGGCGTGTCTAGGTACTCCGTTCGGCTGGAAAGCAGACATGAAAACCAGTACTTGAGGCCAGAAGCTCTAACCATCAGGATGCAGGAAAAGCTTCTTGAGAAAGTAGGAAAATTTCCAGGGCCCAGAGACGATGTCTTTTCGACTATTGTGGTTGATTGTTCTGCTTTTCATTTTGGCCATTTTGATGGCGAGGATTGCAGAATGGTGATTTTTGGAAGGACGCAAGAACCCCACTTCCAGGAGTTCTGGGATAACAAGCCGATCCAAGGCATACTAAATCCCGCTAACCAGAGGCGTAGCGCGAAGGAATTCCAGGAACGTATCACGGCGGTAATATTCGTCATAGAGAAAGACGTTGCCATACTTGACAAAGCTTTTCTCGTGTTGAATGTGTCTCGGTCGATGCCGCACTTGGAAGCGTTTTGGTCAAAGTTGAGAGCTAGGCCTATTTTTGGCAAGCTAAAATATGTGGCACCAGCTCAATGAACTGTGTAAAGAAAGGCATAACTGCCGCGCGGACCGGACGCGGTGAAATATCGAACTTTGTTTCTGAAAGGTGGTCACGCCCGCGCCGGTTACGCTGGTGTTATGCCTTTCATTTCAAAGTAGGTAGTAATGAGCTTTATAAAACAAATACTGTGCCGACTTTTGACAACTAGATCTCATTCTTTAAAGAATAAGTCGTATAAATGGTGCTAAAGGCCATAACAAGACTAATTCAGCCGACGCAAAAAGAGTGGTCGAGGGGTCAGCCCTTGACACGGGACATAAGCGCCTCAACCCGGCCTAATTCCTTCTGTAAGGCCTTATCCCCAGCCATTTTCGCCATGAGTCGTGTGCCTGTTTTTGTCACTGCCGAGTAACTGATCCCTCCGAAGTAGTCGCCAATCTCCCGGTTCGTAAGGTCCGTATGCTTTCGCGTGAGGTATATGGCATACGTTCTATAGGGTGACGAGGTTCGCACGGTCTCTTCGGAGACTTTGAAATGGGAAGAAAGGAGACGGACGATATCCTCCACATTATGGGAGCCGAGCCTTCTACGGTGCGAAATCTCCCTGTTTTTGAACGTCCCCTCCGTAATACGTCGAAGAGTCTCTTTGATGAATTGTTTCTTTCCTATCATCATGCCGCCGTAAACCGGCGGGTCGGGGAGGTCCTTGCCGACGCCTGATTCAACGAACTCGCGATAGCGCAAAGGATCAATCATTCCCCAGATGAGGTTACGGGCAACCATGCTCTTTTGTTCGGGAAAGATATATGCGCGATAGCTGCTATAGGGATAGTGCTCCGCTCTTTCGACCAGTTTTGCCCGGACCGGATTGAGGTGGACGTACCGGGAAAGCTCCAGAAGACAACTGTCTTTGTCGATAAGGATGGCCTTATACCGTCCCTGAAACAGATGGCCGGAGCGTTTCCTCTTGATGTTGAAGTAGGTGGTATATCCACTGCCCAATGCATGCATAAAGCTGTTGAGGTTGGCACGGGGTGTCTCAAGAATGAGGTGGTAGTGATTTCCCATGAGCGCGGGAGTCAAAGGGGGACGACCGTAAACAATTAAATAACTTTCGGCGTTCTTTGTAGAGTTTCATTGTCGAGCAGGCCCGGTCTCTGCATATGTTCCTGCTTTCTTGCGGCAATAGCGAATGCGCTGAAAAAGCCTCGGTGTAGAGTAGGTCAAGTTCGCACCAAAGCCCGGTTTCGGCCTCTTACCGCCTTCTATGTGTAACCAGCGGCTGCATGCGGGGGACAAAGGACACTGCTTTGCACGTGTGGCAGTTCGTCTCCTAATATGGGTCATCTACGGGCAACAAATGGAACTTAAAGGCCGTGCCGTTTGGCCGCTTTATGCTTCTCCTGACCCACTACAGGACGGTCCGAGGTAGCATTTCCGGTCAATTTCGTGCATCCATTCATGATACAACGGCCGGAATGCGGACCATATGCAACCGTCAACGCTGTCATTTCTTATTATCGCACATGCAGGACAGTAGCTCCTGCATGTCGGGGCGCTATTCTGTTTCCTCTGAAGGCCTGGTGGAGCTACGAAACATGGCCCTTACCTCTTCACATTGACTCTGAAATCAGGCTCCCTCACAATTTCTATCGGATCACCCATTGTAAATCGCTTTATCAGGTGCACGTAAAACTTATACGTGGCTTCCACATCCGTGTTATCCGGTAAAAATACTGCGATTGACATTGTTCCTGGGGGGCTTATATTTATATCATGTTTTTGTATCTGGCTCAGCATGGGGAGGCGAAAAGGGAACAGGACGATCCGGCGCGGGGGCTTACGGATAAGGGTTTGCTGGACGTGGGCAAGGTGGCCGGACATCTGGCCGAGGTGGTTGATATGCCTCTGCGGATTTACCATAGCGGCAAGACGAGGGCCATGCAGACTGCTTCCCTGTTTTACTACTCCCTGAAACCCACTGAGGAGATTATCGGGGTGGAAGGACTGTCGCCCATGGATGACCCCGGGATTTGGGGAAACCGCCTGTGGGGGATTGAACAGAACGTGATGCTCGTGGGCCATCTTCCCCACCTTGCGAGGCTCTCGGGCCAACTCCTTGTGGGAGACCCGCGAAAAACGGTGATAAACTTCAAGATGGGCGGCGTGGTGTGCCTGAAGCGCGATGAACCGGGCCGGTGGCTTCTCGAATGGATGGTGACCCCCGACGTGATCCGTTAGCGCGGGAGGTTTACGGACGGGAATGTGCGGCGCGCCATCGGAAATTGATCGTAACTTTCATAAAAGGCAAGACAAAGGAAGGAGACAATCCGTGCAGAGAGATTCCGTACTTTTCAGCCCTCTGGAAATAGGCGGCCTTACCCTCCGGAACCGTATCACCATGGCCCCTCTCTTTGTGGGATACGCGGGAGTGGAGGGAACGGTCAATCAACTGGTTCTCGACCATTACATGAGGATGGCGGACTCAGGCGCGGCCCTTATAGTGGTGGAAAATGCGGGAATCGATCCGGCCGGACTCGGCTCCCCCTTCATGATCAGGATCGACGACGATTCCTGTGTAACAGGACTCACCGCCCTGGCGAAGGTCATACACCAGGCAGGGGCTAAGGCGATCCAGCAGATTAACCACGCGGGGCGATACGCTTACGGAAGGGAACGAATTGCACCGTCTCCCGTCGCGATCGGTGAGGTGATACCCAGGGAGATGACCGCCCGTGACTTCCGGCATGTGATCGGCTCCTTTGCCGCCTCTTCAAAACGGGTGAAATCGGCCGGCTTTGACGGCGTGGAACTCCACGGCGGCACAGGTTACCTTCTTTCCCAGTTTCTTTCCCCCAGGCTCAACAGGAGAAGCGATGAGTACGGCGGGGCCCTGGAGAACCGCATGCGGTTCCCTCTCGAAGTTTTGGATGCCGTGAGGGATGCGGTGGGCGGAGGATTTCCCGTGGGCTACAGGTTTCTCGCGGACGAGCTCCTGCCCGGCGGTTTCTCCATGGATGAGGCCGTGGTCTTTGCCCGTGAGCTTGAAAAGAGAGGGATCGCGTACCTGTCGGTAATGGCGGGAACCCATGAATCTTTCAAGGTCCCGCCTTACGCGGATATGGAAAAAGAAGAGGGCTACATGGTCCCTTTCGCGGCCGGGATCAAGGAAACCACGCCCCATACGCCTGTTATCGCGGCGGGTCGGATCCAGACCCCTGCATATGCGGAAAAGATCATAGAAGAGGGCAAAACAGACCTTATCGGTCTCGCGCGGGTACTCTTTGCGGACCCTCTATGGCCTAAGAAGGCCCAGGGAGTGGTTTCGGAGCCCATCATCCCTTGTGGCGAATCATGCTCTCTCTGCACCAGGATGACCATGCTCGGCAAACCGCTGTACTGCTCCCGATGGACCAGGGAAGAAAGGACATCTTTTCTGGAAAAGACGGGCCAAAAGGAAGAGGAGTAGGAGTCTTCACCTCTTTACCCCGCCCTCAGGTATCGCAGGGCCATCCATAATCCCACTGCTGCAAAGACCACCCGAAGCAGAAGTTCGGGCAGGGCGGTCGCCGCCGTCGCTCCGAGATAGCCGCCCGCGAGCGCCCCGGCCGCCAGGCCCCACGCCATGTCCGTCCTCACGTTGCCAAGCCTGTAATGGGTTATGGCTCCCGCCATGGCCACCGGGATCATGGCCAGGAGTGATGTACCTTGGGCAAGGTGCTGGCCCATACCGGCGATAATTACCATGGGCGGCACCATGACTACTCCTCCTCCCACGCCCATCATGCCCGAGAGAAAACCTGTGGCCGCGCCGATGAAAAGGTAAATGGCGATGCCCGGCCAGAACGGAATGCCGCCGGCAAACGAGGGGAGATAGTCTTTTGCAGGGAGCATCATCGCTGCGAAGAGCAGAAATATCCCGAAGGCCTTTTTCAGCTTTTTCTCGGACAAGGAGTGGGCGAAGTGAGCGCCGAGCCGGGCGGTAAAAATGGCGCTTGCCGCGAGGACGAGGGATACCTTCCAGTCGGCGTTTCCGTGAGCGAGGTAGGTTACGGCCCCTACCGAGGCGGTAAAGGCGATTGCCACGAGGCTGGTCCCGTGCGCCTGATGCTGGGTCAGTTTCCCGAGGCCCGTCATGAGAGGGATCATGATGACCCCGCCCCCCACGCCCAGGAGTCCTCCGAAGGTGCCGCCGAGAAAACCGCACAAAACGCCGACAAGTAGCCTCATGTAATGAAAAGTCCCGCCCGAATATACCACGGCAGCCGGTATTAGTCTATTTCAATTGCGCCGGCCCGCCCTTGTCCCCGGTGTTGCGGGAAACCGGACCGGGACTCATTTGATCGTAAAAGTGACCTTTGACGACTTCAACAACTTGCTTGCCTGTGTTTCAACGTGTACTTTGGCCTTACCGGCCGCGGTCAGCATGGCTCCTGTCACGGGGACCCGGAGTTCGGTGCCGGATATGCGGGTCACGGGAAGTTCCGTGACGGCATTGTTGAAGGTCCACCAGACCTTCGAAACAGGGACAAAGTTCTTGCCGGTAAGGGTCAGAATGAAAGGGGCGCCATTCACGGCAGCGCCGGTCGGGTTCAGTTTGCTCAATGACGGGGCGGGGTAGGTATAAGCGAAGGTTTTGCCTGCCGATTCGCCACCGCCGTGAGGGTTGAAAACCGTAATGACCGCGCTTCCCTCGGTAGCGATCCTGTCGGCGGTAATCACCGCGGTCAGTTTGCCGGCATTTACGTAGGTCGTGCCCAGGGCATCACCGTTCCAGCGCACGATTGCGTCGGCGGCAAAGTTCTTGCCCTTTGCCGTCAATGTCACACTCGTGCCCAGGCCTGCCGTCTGGCTCTTGGTGGGAGAAATGCCGCTCAATGTGGTGCGCGGCGCTGCCTTGCGCTGCGCCCGGATCGCGGCAACCATCTGGTCCGCGTAATCGTGCCGGGAGTATGCGTATTCGGCCTTGTTGCCCGAATCCTTCTGAAATCCCCAGGTGTGGATAAAGTTGAAGGCTGCCTCTTTAAGGGTGGGAGCGCCGAACATATTGCTCAGCGGAGCGTTCCAGTCAATGGCGTAATATTTTCCTTCCCTGGCGTAGCTGCGCTCCACCAGTTCATCATAAACGGCTTTGGCCGCATCGTCGCTGCGGTCCGTTCCGGTCCCCGCGCCGAATTCCTGTCCATGTTCATCATCATTAGAGGGACTCTGCGGATTATAGAAACAGGACCTCGGTTCCCGTGTCTTGAGTATGGTGTGGGTGCCCCATATCCCCGGCAGGGCAGGGGTCATGGCGAACAGGTCTTCCATGCAGGCGCGGTGGGAGACTGAATCGGCCAGACAATGGATATATGTGGCAAAAGCCTCGAGGGAACCGGCGACAATGCCCGTCTCGATGGTGACAGGCATCTGATAGCGGCAGTCGGCATCGATCACCTGGTCGGTGGGGGAGCCCCAGGCGTAGGCCGCGTAACCCACCAGGGTCGGGTTTTCTCCCGAGGCCCATTTGCGGAGGTTTTCCAATTCGCCGTTATCAGTGCGCGGAAAATGGAAAAAAGGAGAGAACACGCCGAAGCGGCTGGTCGTGCAGGCAAGACCATCGTAAGTATTGGCGCTTTTCGGCCAGACAACCGCCCCTGCCCCCTTTCCCGTGGGACAGACCGCGGGGTCGTCCGGATCGGGAGACCCGGGGAAAACCCCGAGACAATTGTGATGGCTCACTTCCGCCCCTATGCCGAACATCTCGGAATCGACAAGCTGATCCCAGGTCAGGATCCGGGCCGCGTCATCATCGGAAAAACCCGCGGCGAGGGCCAGCGCGTAGGCCAGGTCGGTATGAATCGAACTGACCTCTTCATCCGTCACCTCACCTGTCCAGGGATCCCTGAAGTGGAGGGCTTCTTCGGCAAAGCCCCAGACCATGGGAACGTTTATCGGTACAAACAACGCAAGAACCGCAACCAGGGCGATACGACGGATAAGCATATTCTTCATGACGGCCTCCCCAATGACCCGAAGGAATTTGATTGAGATTATACCGAAAATTACCACAAGAATACCGGATTCTCAATAGGAACTTCCGACGGTTTTAGAACGGAACAGGTCTTTGCGGTACGGCAGGGAGCGGAAAATCAGGTTGCAATAGGCTGGATTTGTACTATTATTGATAGTAGACGGCAACGAGTCGTCAGGCTGCCCCTGTGCCATGGCCTGAAGAAGGATTGGAATGAGACGAAAGAAGAAAGAAACCGTGGAGTTTGATGGCGAGGAACATCCATTGGGACTTGTGGCGATCGTCCTCGTAGCTCCCGACGGTTCCCTTACCTCCATCGATTCCCGTCTCAAGGAACTCCTTAAATGCAGTTTTGAGAATATCCTTAGCGAAAAGGACTGGGAAAAGACAACCGGCGAGTCTCTCCCTCAAGAGACCCACGTGGCCACGTGGATAGAAGAGATGCAACGCGCCCTTCCGGGGCAGTGGCAGTCGGGGAGCACCACGGTTGTATGCAGAGACGGCGGCCGCAAGCTGATCGATTTCGCGGCGGTGAAGATGCCGTCAGGTGAGACTCTCACGATTTTCGAAGACGTTGCGGGACACAAGAAGATAGAACGGCTGATCCTGCGGAGCAGGGACATGCTCCGGTCGGTTTCGGACAACATGCCGGACTTGATCTGGGCGAAGGATATGGAAGGCCGTTTCCTTTTCGTAAATAAGGCCATGTGCGACGTGCTCCTGAAATGTGACACTCCTGCGGAGGCGGTAGGGAAGACGGACCTGTACTTTGCCAAGAGGATCAAGCGGGCAGGATATAGGCATGATTTCGGCGAAATGTGCGTGAACAGCGACCAGGCGGTCCATGCTTCGGTAACGGCGCAAAAATTCGAAGAATACGGCTATATTAAAGGGGAATTTGTCTATCTCGAGGTTTATAAAGCACCTCTTCTCGATGGCCGGGGGAGTATGATCGGCACCGTAGGCTGCGGCAGGGACATTACGGACCGGAAAAGGGCCGAAGAATACCTGAGGGAGTCAGAGGAGCGTTACAGGACCGCTATCGAGCACTCGAACGACGGTGTGGCGATCGTGAGCGGCTCCTCCCATCATTACGTCAACAAGAGGTACCTCGAAATGTTCGGGTACGAAAGCATGGAGGACTTCAAGGGACTGCCTCCGTTCTTTACGGTCCATCCCGATGACCGGGAGTGGGTGACAAAGCTCAGTCTGGCGAGAAAACGGGGGAAGCCCGTCCCCTCGATATATGAGTTCAAAGGCATAAAGAAAGACGGTACCGTGACCTTTATTCAAGCCTCGGTGGCAACCATCAGTTACCGGGGAGAGCCGGCATCCCTTGCCTACCTGAGGGACATTACGGACAGGAAACGTTCGGAGGAAGCGGTCAGGGAAAGGGAAGAGACGATCCGGGCCCTCATCAACGCATCCACGGACGCCACTTTCTCCGCCCTCGTCAACGGGACAATCCTCGCGGCGAATGAGACTCTCGCGAGGAGACTCGGGAGCACCGTGGAGGAGGTTCTGGGAACCTGTATCTTCGATTATTGGCCGGAAGACCTTGCCCGCTCCAGGAAGGCCACGGTGGAGAAAATGATCCGGTCGAAACATCCTGTCCAGTTTGAAGACCAACGGGACAACCTGTGGTTCGAGAACAGTCTTTACCCCATTCTGGATGCGGGGGGCGAGGTGAAAAAGATTGCGGTCTTCAGCAGGGATATTACGGAACGAAAGAGGGTCGCGGAAGCCCTGGCAGCGAGTGAGCGGCAATACAGGGACCTCGTGGATAACGCGCCGGTGGGTGTATTCAAGACGAACATCGCGGGTGATATCCTTTTCTGTAATGACGGCTGGGCAAGAATATACGGGTATAAGACGGCTGCGGAGATCATGTCCGCCAATGCGGTGACCCTGTATACGGATCCCGCGCAAAGAAACGAGTTTGTCCGAAGGCTGAAAGAAGAGACTATGATCTCGGATTATGAGAAGGAATACGTCACGAAAGATGGAAAGTCCGTCCACGTGCTTGTAAGCGCCACCCTTGAGGGAGACGTCATATCCGGGGTGGCGGTCAATATTACGGACAGGAAGATTGCCGAAAGGGCGCTCCGGGAGTCGGAGGAGAAATATCGTAATATTTTCGACAACGCAGTAGAGGGCATTTTTCAGAGCGCCCCCGGGGGCCGCCTTCTCAAGGGTAATCGCGCCCTTGCCCAGATGCTCGGCTTTGACTCCCCTGACGCCATGATGGATACTTATACAGACCTGCCTAACCAAGTCTACGTGATCCCCGGGGAAAGTGCGCGGTTCAGGGCTACCCTGGAACGGGACGGTTCGATCCAGGGGTTCGAAACGAAGTTTTGCAGGAAGGACGGGAAAGAAATATGGGTTTCCATTAATGCCCGGACCGTGCGGGACGGGGCTGGCGATATGCAGTACTTCGAGGGATTTGTCGAGAACATTACGGACCGGAAAAGGGCCGAGTCGGAACTCAGGGAAAGCGTGGTGAAGCTGAATAAACGGTTGACGGAGACGATCCACGCCATGTCCGTGACGGTGGAAACGAGAGACCCCTACACAGCGGGGCACCAGAAAAGGGTAGCCGGCCTTGCGGTGAAGATTGCGAGGGAGATGGGCCTGCCGGAAGACACCATCGAGTGCATCAGGATGGCGGGCATTATCCACGACATCGGGAAGATGTCCGTGCCCGCGGAAATCCTGAGCAAGCCCACACAACTGAAGGATGTGGAGATGAGCATCATGCAGGTCCATGCGGAAAAGGGGTATGATATTCTTAAAGAGATCGAGTTTCCGTGGCCCCTTGCCGATATCGTCCTCCAGCATCACGAAAGGCTCGATGGTTCGGGCTATCCCAGGGCGTTGACAGGCGACCGGATTCTCACGGAGGCGAAAATACTGGCCGTTGCCGACGTGGTGGAATCCATGGTGTCTCACAGGCCTTACAGGCCCGCCCACTCGATGGATGAGGCCGTCACGGAGATCGTAAGTAACCGGGGAGTCCTTTATGATCCTCTTGTTGTCGATGCGTGTATGAGGGTCATAGGACGTGAAGGTTTCGACTTCGATTGACGGACGGCCCCGCGCTCCCTTTAAATCTCTTTACATTACTGTCCGCTCTGTATTATTATGACCCTAAGGCTATCCCTCATGGTACGCTCAAAATCTGCATGGCACTTAATCTCAATCCTCCTACTCATCCTGTTCCTGATGGCTGTCAGGCCTCTGAAAACGCCGGTATGGCAGGAGTTGTCGCCCGTTGACCAGCGGTCGTCATGGGGAGAAAACGGGACGGACTTTGTTTTCCTCAGCCGTTCAACGAGTACGGCCGAACCGCATTTTGAAGAGACGACTTCCGCCTTGCCCGCCCAGGCCTCCAGCGCTGTGTCTCCGATTTGCGCTCACCATATATCCAGGGCCCCTCCTGTTTTTGTGTAGCGGGATCGTTCCGTATCGGAAGATCAATGTACGACCGGAAGTTGAGGAGTCCGGCCGGGCACTCCGCAGTTATTTGAAGGAGGTAAGGACCAATGAAGAAATTGTTCATTTTTACCGTCTTAATGTTTACCGGAGTTTTATCCGGCATGAACCTTCACGCCCAGTCGGTTACGGCGGAGAAGGGCATCGACGGAGGCGGGACAGTGGCGAAAGCAGCAAGGACGATGCCGGAGACGAGACGTTTCATCGGCACCGTGGTCTCCCTCGATATGCAGGGGCAGACCCTCATCGCAAGGACGCGGAAAGGAGAAACAGCCTTTGATACGTCCGTGGCCCGGTTTCCCGGGTCCATGACCCCGGGGGATTTGAAACCCGGTGAAAAGGTGCTTGTGAGGTATGTTGAAGAAGACGGCAGGAAGGTGGCGAAGGCCATTCTGACCACCCGTGTGAAACCTGACCGGGAGAAAGCCGTATGGACGGGCCACGAGGCCGTGCAACCGTCCGGCACGCCCGACAATTGATGAGACCGGCTGCCGGGGGAGAGGGAAGAAAAGCCGGTCAGGAGAATGGAAATAGCGAGGCAAACTTGAATCTTTACGAAAATACAAAAAAGAGGAGAATTACCGTGAAAAGAATGATTGTAGTCCTTGTATCCCTGTTTCTTGTTTCATGCGCGGTGGGACCCGTGCATATGGCGAAAACCGAGGAAGAAAGCATAAAGAACTCCTATGACGAAGTGCAGTTGAAGAGCCTCTATGATAAGAACAAACCGTTGCTCCGCGACATCTACTCAAGGCTGAGGTCGTCCAATATCAATGTCTACCGGGAAGGGATCGGCTTTACCACTCTTCGCGACCCGTCCCAGAAAGGTCATTTTTATCTCATGGTCAATATCAGGCCGCCGGAGATAGTCTTTGACGAGAGCACCTCCAAGCCGGAAGAGAGATTCTCCAAGGTAATGGGGACATACTTCGAAAAGTACCTGACCTATGTGAAGAAGAGCGATCTCGATGCGAGCGGTACGGAGGGCCTGTCTCTCGGCGTGTACTGGCCGGTGAGAGACTATTCACAGTGCAGGGAGAATGGCGGATTCCTCGAATACGTTATCGTCTATTTCTCGAAGGATGATTTGAACAACATATATGAGCACCGAAAGAGCTTCAAAGACGTGGCCTCTCAGGCGGAAGTGATTGCGAGCCTTGACCTCAAGGCGCCCACGTACATGAAGCCTGTATACCGCTGACGAAACTGCGTTTGTTTCCTCACCACGCACCCTTCCGGAAAGGCATATCGCCGCCGGACCGGGGCTGTGAGGACTCCTCAGGATGAGTGCCCGGGGTGGGGGCGGGGGTATCCCGTCCGCACCCCGCGGGCCGCACGATATTTTTGTGGAAAAAAACTTAACTTATCGGGCGGGGAATGCGATTACATATAACATAAGATGATAATCAAGCCGGGACTTAATATTAGGATCGTGACGGATATAGACCTGACGAAGGAAAGAATTCACGTCAGGAGTTCCATTATCTATGATACGAAAGGCTCCACCATAACCATTGCCCAGACGGACCCGCCCGTCCTGAAATCGACACTCCGCAAAGAAGTGGTGATAACCTACCTGGTACACGACAAGAAGGGGCCTGTTCGGTACGGCTTTCCCGCCTTGGTGACCGGATTTGTGGACAATTACAAATTGAGTTCCTCCAATGAGGTGAGGGCGGTAACCGTCTCACGGAGGACCGAGGCCCAGCCGTACAGTATACGAATGTTTTATCGCGTGGAACCCACGGGCAAGAGCAAGCTTTCCATGACGATCTACGACAAGGAAGTCAATCTCCTCGACGTATCCCTGGGCGGCGCAAGGTTCAGTCACGACAAGCGTCTCAACCTGGAAGACAACGCCATGGTGGAGGCATACATCAATGTAGATGGAGCGACCCATGTGCTCGAGGGCAGGATACTCAGGGTGTGGGACGGGGAGAACGAACGGTTCAGAGGGGAACTGGGATTTGCCGCCATCGAATTTGTGAACATGAATAAAGCGCTGGAGCACGCCCTCTCCCGAAAGATAAGGGAAATAGAGCGGGAGAGCCGTTTCAATGAGGTCTTTCCGTAAGCGAGGAGGATAGATGGGAGATGTGCGGGAGATAGTACATATAGGCCACCCGGTGCTGAGGAAGAAAGCGCTGCCGGTGGAGTCCGTGGAGTCGCCCGAAATCCAGCGCCTGATAGAGGATTTGAACGCCACCCTTGCGGAGGCAGAGGGAGTGGGGATAGCCGCCCCTCAGACGGGCGTTTCCCTCCGCCTTTTTATCATCACTTCGAGACCCGACCCCGAGGGTCCCGATATGCCGGAAATGGAGTCTACGGCCATCATCAACCCTCGTATTATTACCCATTCGTCTGTAATCGTAAAGGATTGGGAAGGTTGCCTGAGCGTGCCGGGCATCAGGGGGCTGGTCCCCAGGTTCGAATCAATTACCGTCGAGTACCAGTTGAGAGACGGCAGGACGGAAGAGAGGGAATTCACCGGCTTTGTCGCGAGGGTATTTCAGCATGAGTACGATCACCTTGAAGGTCTTGTCTATCTTGACCGCCTGGAAAGCGTAAAAGACATCATTTCTGAAATATATTGTGGGGAATAATATCTCAAAACGAGACTTATCTTGTATAGAGAGGCGACTTCTGTTAAAATGCCTCCAGGAAAAACGCAATGTTAGAGAAATTTTTCTCCGGATTGTCGGAGCACGACAAATATGAGATTACAAGCTGGGCGTTCAGCTATTTCATGACGAGCAATCTCACGGTTTCGGACTGCGTGGCGAAAGCCATCCAGCACATCAAGCCCAACAAGGTGAAAGAAGACGGTACGCTGAAGATACCGAGGTCCACCTTCATAGAATTACAACTACGGGTAAAGAACATGCTTTAATCCGGTTCACCGGTTTTTTCCCGGTGTGCCCCGAGTCCTCCCCTCCGTGAATCAGAACGGGATCAAGCCCTTGGATTGGTCCTTTCAATCCAGAGCTTGATGTGCGCGCATTCCCACGGCACGGTATCGCAGCAACCCGACTCATCCTTTCTCTCGCTGCAGTTGGCGCAGATCCGCCAATGTCCGCAGGTAACGGTGGTGATCAGGTGGGTGTCGCATTCGAGGCACCAGACATAGCCGCAGGCGACGCAGAGACCCACGGTGGGGTCGGCGATCCCCGCTATTTCATGGCAATCCACGGTATCATGCTCGCCGCACCTCGGACAGCGCCTGATTACCGCGCTTCCGCCCCGCCTCGCGTCGGTGATGAGGATATCCACGGCCTCCTTGAGAGCCGCCTGTATTTCGAAGGGCATCAACTCCCACATGTCGTGAAGATGCCCTCTGTCGATCTTCGCCATGGCTTAATCCTCCACTCGTTCGTTAAGACGTCTTCCACGTTGTCATGGAGGACACTTGGCACATATTGACCTGAACTGCATGGTGCTCAGGTAACGGTCACCGCGGTCGGGCAGGATGACCACGATTGTCCCGTGATCCATTGCCTTCGCTTTCCGCAAAGCCACCGCCACGGCGGCCCCTGCCGACGTACCCACGAAGAGCCCTTCCTTCAACGCAAGAAGCTTTGTGGTTTCAAAGGCCTCTCCATCCTCGACCATGGCCTTTTCGCTCAGTTCGTCCGGGTGGTAGATGTGGGGGACCATTGATTCCGTCATATTCTTGAGACCCTGTATCGTATGTCCCATTACGGGCTCGACACCTACTACCTGTACCTCGGGTTTGACCGATTTCAGATACCGGCCGGTCCCCATGATGGTCCCGGTGGTGCCCATCCCCGCGATGAGCATGTCCACTTCGCCGTTGGTCTGCCGGTAAATCTCGGGTCCCGTAGTCTCGAAGTGGGCAAGGACATTGTCGTTGTTGTCATACTGGTTGGGCATGAAATACTTGTCCGGCTCCGCGTCGACGAGGGTCAGGGCCTTCTTTATGGCCCCGTCTATGTTCTCTTTCGCAGGGGTAAGGAAAACAAGTGATCCGAGTCCTTCAAGGATCAACCTCCTCTCCGTGCTCACGCATTCCGGCATGCAGAGTTCGACCTTGTACCCCTTTGCCGCGCCTATCATGGCGATGGCAATACCCGTGTTGCCGGATGTAGGCTCAAGGATTATCTTGTCTTTCGTGAGTTCTCCCCGTTCCTCGGCCTTAGTTATCATGTAAAGGGCGGGACGGTCTTTTACGGATCCACCGGGATTGCACCCTTCGAGCTTACAGAGGATCTTTACCCGAGGGTTCGGGCTGAGGTTCATAAGCTCAACCAGGGGTGTGTTCCCTATGGCTGATAAGACGTTCATAAAATAGCCTCCAAAAACTATACTTGACGCATGGTTAGAAAAGATTATCAGAATAATGGGTGTGAAACAAGGGCTATTTGATGGGCGGCCAGTCTCCTTGACAACCCGGGACATGGCACGTATAGTTAGAACATCCAGAAAGGAGGCGGCCATGAAGGATATCCATGAGATTTTTACGACAATGAAAGAAGAATTCCCCATGGTGTACGACAGGTATGAGGCCCTGGGTGAGGAGATCCATGAAAAGTCGGGTCCCCTGCCGGAGAAAGTCCGATGGCTGATAAAGATTGCCGTGTCCGCCACCGGCGGCCACAGGCGGGCCCTTGAGACCCATATCGTCAAAGGGAGGGAAGCGGGTCTCACGGAAGCGGAGATCAAGCATGCCCTTCTCCTGCTGATCCCTACTGTGGGTTTTCCCGCTTTCATGGAGGCCTACGCCGTGCTGTGCGACACCCGCGCCGTCTGAAAGCGGGAGAGTCCGGCCGGCGCCGTTTGGGCACGGCCTTGGAAGACGGATATCATGGAACGTCGGGCCCTCATGAAGTCCGGGAGGTGGTCTGTGTCGAAAAGCGCTGAAAAGGCAATTGCCAAATTGCAGTGGATGCGAAAGCACCGGATATGGCCGAAGGGTCTCAGATACCTCTGGACCGACGCCTTCGGTGTTGTCGTCCTGTCATCCCTTTACGTGCACACAGGTGAAGCCCGCTACCTGGAAGAGGCGGAGTGGGTGGTGAAAGAGGTGTACCGGGTCCTCGGCAGGCGAAGGGGTATAAGGATCGGCGAGGAGCCGGACAGGGACGGCCAGTACTTTCACTATCTGGTTATGTGGATGTTCGCCCTCTCCGTCCTCGGAAAGATCAAGCCGGAATACCGCGAAATGGCGGTTGACCTTGCCCGTGAGATCCACCCCGCCTTTGTCATACCGGGAGCAGGCGTCATCTGGAAGATGCGCGAAGACCTGAGCGGCCCCTACGAGGGGTCGGGGTTCGGCGGGATGGACCATTTTGACGGGTACGTGGTTTACCGTCTCCTCGACCCCGGCGCCCTGAACCGGGAGATCAAGGATATGGAAGGATTGGTGGAGCGCACGTACCGGGACCTCTCCATTACCCAGGACCTTGGACTCGGCATGATGGTCTGGATGACCCATTTCTTTCCCGACGAACCGTGGGCAAAGGTGCAGCGGGAACGGTCGCTCCGGACCCTGGAGAAGATGTGGATCGACCCTCCCGGGTATTTTTGCAGGGAACCCCATTTCAGGCACGTGAAATTTGCCTTCACCAATTACGGGATATCAGTGGGCCTTCAATCGATAGGCGCCCAGCCTGAAAAGGTGGAAGGGCTGAACGGGTTTTTTGGGGATTACTACGCAGGTGACGAATACGATACAAACGCCATTACCCATGTGATGGCGTGCGCCTCATATTTCCCGGAGGGATTCTTCTAGGCGGACTTATTGCCTTCCTCACTTTTCTTAGCCCCCATGGACAGATATTTGAAAAGAAGGGAGAAAAAAAGGTAAGGTATGGAAAAAGGACCGACCCTTGGACACCATATACCTGTGCGTCTTTGCCGCCCTTGCCGGTTTTATTGATTCCGTGGCAGGGGGCGGTGGCCTGATCCAACTCCCGGCGCTTCTCATATTTCTACCCGGTGCGCCTGTGGCGAACCTTCTCGGTACGAACAAGCTCGCGTCCATCGCGGGCACCCTGTTCGCCGCGGGCCAGTATTCGAGGCATGTGCGGATAAGCGTGAAGACCACGCTGCCTGCCACCCTTGCGGCGCTCGTATTTTCGTTCCTCGGGGCCAGGGTGGCGAGTATCATGAACCCGTCGGTAATGCGGGTCATCATTCTGTTCCTTCTTGCGGCGATCGTTATCTATACTTCGGTGAGGAAGGATTTCGGCGCGAACCACGCCCCCATAGCCCATGATTGCCGCCATTACGTGCTGAGCACGGCAACGGGCACCGTCCTGGGGTTCTATGACGGTTTCTTCGGCCCGGGCACGGGAAGTTTCCTCATCTTCATCTTCATCGGCATATTCGGGTTCAACTTCCTTTCCGCGTCGGCGTCATCGAAGATCGTGAACCTGGCGACGAATCTCTCCGCAGTCCTCTATTTTGCCTTCACCGACAACATTATGTACGCGTTGGCCCTGCCTATGGCGGCAAGCAATATCATAGGCTCACTCATCGGGACAAGGCTGGCGATCCTCAAAGGGAACCATTTCGTGAGGGCTTTGTTCCTCACGGTGGTATCTGCTATGATACTCAAGCTCGCCTACGACACCCTGCTCAAGTGAAAAGAACATAGGGTGCGGGTTGCTTCCGTAATGCAAGTCCTCAGACACCCCGCTCCAATAAACTCCGTTCTGCAAATGGAGGTTCACCCGGCCCGTTTCCTTTTAATATCCCCTGTGTTATATATTAAGTATGGATAGACCGAAGATACGTTGGGTGGAAGCCCTCCCTATCGTTCATGAAGGCGCGGAGATGATTCTCCTCAGAGACCCGGAGGGCGTTGTCGAACAGTCCCTCGTCGTATCGAGGTCTACCGCGTTTCTCCTCTCACTGATGGACGGGACCAGGACGATCGAAGAGGTGCAGGGCGCGTACCTGTCGGGTGCGGGCGTTACGCTGGACCTTGCCCAAATCAGGGAAATCGTGGAGGCCATGGACACGAACCTGTTCCTCATGAACGACAACTTCACCCGGCATTACAAAGAGTTGAGGGATGCCTACGAGAGCAGGCAGGTAAGAGAGTCCTTTCTCGCGGGAAAGAGCTATCCGCACCAAAGGCAGGAGCTTCTCGCGTTTCTCGACGAGATGCTTACCGTGGGGGACGGCGCCGCGCCCGAACGGGAGATCACGGGGATACTGGCCCCCCACATCGACTACGGACGGGGCAAGGACGTGTACAGGGCCGTGTATCGGTACCTGAAAAGGGTGGAGACGCCCCTCCTCGTCATTTTCGGAACATCGCATACCTATTCGAACGGGCTCATGGACATTTCTTTGAAGGATTTTGCCACTCCCCTCGGCGTGGTCCCGGGTTGCGCCGGTCTGTGCGAATTGATCAGGGCAAATAAGACACTGAATAAATATATCAATGAATGGCCCCACAGGAGCGAACATTCCATAGAGTTGCAGCTGCCCATTATCCAGTTCATGACCGCGGGCCGCAGGATCGAGATCCTGCCTATTCTCACGGGCTCCATGCACCCCTGCATCACGGGTAATATGAGTCTTGAGGGGGAAGAAATCAGGGCGCCCCTTGAAGGGCTCCGGGAGACCCTCGCCGCGTATGGCAAACCCTATCTCGTTATTGCAGGGGCGGACCTTGCCCACATAGGCGCCCAATTCGGCGATTCCTACGCCCTTGACAGAGACGTCCTTGCCCGGTCGAGGGAAAAGGACGAAGCAGTGCTCGGGCATGTGAAGCGCGTTGACCCGGCCGGTTTTTTCGAAGAGATCAAGAGGGAAGGAGACAGCCGGAGGATATGCGGCCTTACTTCCATCTATCTGCAGTTGAGTCTGCTCAAGGGAAGCGCATGCGACATAGTCGATTACGGTCAGTGGACCGACGGACGGTCGTCGGTGAGTTTCGCGGGAGGCGTCTTCTATACCTCTCCCCGGCCATGACGGCCGCCACGCACCAGGCCTTTCCGCTACGGGCATAAGATCAAGAAGGAGGCAAATATGAAGGGTTATCTTGAACGTGTTCTCTCGCTCATGGGCCTTGCGGCGGCGTTTTGTTTCATTGCCGCCACAAATCTCCTCGCAGGAAACATCGTGGACGAATGGGCCACGGTACGCCCGCCACCCGCGCCTGAGTTGAAAGCGGTGACTGTCGATCCCGCCGTCACGGCGCTCCTCCTCCTCGATTTCAACACACAGACGTGCAACGCCGAGTTGCGTCCCCGCTGCATCGCCTCCATTCCCGGGGTCGCGGCGTTGCTCAAAGAAGCGCGGGCAAAAAAGGTCCGTGTGATCTATAGTCTCTCTCCGGGGGCCGCCACCGGGGACATTGCGAAGGAGCTTACGCCTATTGCGGGAGAGGCGGTGGTTGCCTCGGGACCCGACAAGTTTCTTGGAACGGACCTTGAGAAGATACTTGCGGAGATGGGCATAAAGACCGTTATTGCCACGGGGACCGCGGCCCACGGGGCAGTCCTTTATACAGCGAGCGGCGCCGCGCTGAGAGGGTTTCAGGTGATTGTACCCTTGGACGCCATATCTGCGGAAAGCACCTATCCGGAGCAATACGTGGCATGGCACCTCGTGAACGCACCGAGAGTTTCCGCCCGGACCACCCTCACGAGGACCGGCCTCATAAAATTCGGGAGATAAGGCGTTGCGGTAATACCGGAAAGGAGTGGAACAAGTGAAAACAGGATTGATCCTTATCGACATACAGAAGGACTATTTTCCCGGTGGGAAGATGGAAGTGGAAGGGGCCGTGGCCGCGGGGTCGGCGGCAGCGCGTCTGCTCGCGGTGTTCCGCGAGAGGGGAATGCCCGTCATCCATGTCAGACACATATCGGAACGGCCCGGGGCCACATTTTTTCTGCCCGGCACGGAGGGCACGGATTTTCACCGGAGCGTCGCGCCCCTGCCTCATGAAGAGGTGGTGGAAAAGCACTATCCGAACAGCTTCAGGGAAACGGGATTGAAGGCGTACCTTGACAGGCACGGGATCGGGCAACTCGTCGTGTGTGGCATGATGTCCCACATGTGCATCGATGCCACGGTGAGGGCCGCCTTTGACCTGGGGTACTCCCTCACGGTTGCCCATGACGGGTGCGCGGCGAGGTCTCTTGGTTTCGGGGGCATCGATGTTGCCGCTGAAAGCGTGCACGCCGCCTTCATGGCCGCCCTGGGGGCCGTGTATAGCCGGATAACGAGTGTCGAAGAGGTCGTCTCCTCCCTCAAAACGTGAGGCCTTGTCCGAAGGCGGGGGTATGAGGAATATGACTTCTTCGGGAGAGATATTCTACTTATACTCTTCGAAGGGTTTTTTCAGAACGATCTCGTGCCCGTGATGGCCGTCAAAGAAATCCTCGCCTTTGAATCCGTAGAGCGCCGGGTCGAAAGAGCCGACCACGGTGACCCCGTATTTGGCGGCCAGGTCCCGGATATATGTCTCCACCTTCAGCGTAATCTCATATCGGGGGTTCGTGAGACAGGACCGGTAGGCGAAAGGGTGAAGGGCGGGAAGGAAAAAGACAACCCGTACCCCTCGTTTCTGGAGATAGACGACCAGGCCCTCCAACAGACCGGTGTTGGACAGGGAGTCGAAATCGTTGAAATATACATCGGGCATTGCGCTTGCGGGGCCGTCCTTCGTCATCTTCGCGTATCGCTGATGAAAAGGAAAATGGAGGCTCCCGTCCGGTTCCCTTACGAAGTCGTTCACGTTCACCGTGTCGGTTACGCGGAGTTTCTTCCCTGACCGGAGAAGCTCCCAATTCTGCACCGTATAATCGAGGTTTATGAGCTGTGTGAAGCGGGAAAATCTATCGGTCTTCGCCGCATCGCCTGCTTCGCTCTTTCCCGCGGCCTCTCTTCCAGGTCCCGCGTTCTTTATCTCCGCCAGCATCTCCTTCTGCCCGCTTTCGAGGGCCCGCCACGGGCTCTTGAGGCCGTTGTTCCGGTTGAACATCCACGGGTCGATTCCCAGTATCACGGTCTTCGGGAAAACACCTTTTCCACGATAGAGATCGATGACGGCGATGAAGTCCTCCATGCCTCCTCCGCCCAGGGAGTGGTTGAAGAAGTCGGGGTTCCCGTTGATGAACCTCTTTCTGAAGGCCATGGTCCTGGATGACCCGAGGATGATCGCATCCCTCTGTTTGGGGTACTGCTCCACCACGAGCCGCTGCAATTCCCACTCGCCGGACCTTTGAAAATGTCCGGCCACCATCTTCCCTTCCAGCAGATTTTGGGCCGCGTACTTGAGACCCTTGCTGAGGTGGAAAATGCCTACCCCGTCGATAAGGACGTTAAAGAGGGCGACCAGGATCAAAAGACCCAGGAAGATGGCGAGAAAACCCTTTAACCAGCGTGTGTAGGAAGCCCGTTTCTTTCGCGCCATGTCAGAACCTGAAGTAGAGAAACTCGGAATATGTGCCCAGGAACAGGATGGAAACCACTGCGGCGAGGGAGAAGGCGACCAGTTGGATCGCGTTGGGCTCAAAGCTCCTTGCTATTGCATCGGAATTCCTGAAAAGGAACGAGAGGGGAAGAAAGATAAGGAGCACGGGGACTATGACCTGTCCCCTGCCTATGCCCTCGAAGAGATCGTCCAACGCGGGCAGGAAGTCCGGGAGGGTGATCAGCCGGGTCTTGAGGCCCTCCGGCACGGCGGCCCCTCCAAAGCCCGCCATCGCCTTGAGCACCCTTCCCGCGTCCACAAAGTTCGTGGACCTGAAAAGGACAAAGGCTGCGTTGACAAAGTTGAAGGTGATGAGCCATGCGAGCCACCTCGGCATGGTGATATCCAGTTTTTGCCAAAGGCGATGGATTACGAGAGCCGCGCCATGGATGCACCCCCAGATGATGAAGGTCCAGCCCGCTCCGTGCCAGAACCCCACAATGAAGAAGGTTATCATGATGTTGAGGAGCGCCCGCGCCTCGGTCACCCGATTTCCGCCAAGGAGGATGTAGACATAATCCCGGATGAACCTGCCGAGGGTGATATGCCATCTCCTCCAGAATTCCTGAATACTGAGCGACCTGTATGGGCTGTTGAAGTTTATGGGAAGCCTTATGTTGAACATCAGGGAGGAGCCGAGGGCCATGTCGGTGTAGCCTGAAAAGTCGTAGTAGAGCTGCATGGAGTACGCGAGGGACGTTACCCACGCAGTGACCATGGTGAGGTCGGCTGTATTGCTATACCCGTTGTTCGCCCAGGTCGCGAAGCTGTCGGCGATGACCACCTTCTTGAACAGGCCGATAAAGAAGAGGCAGACCCCTTCCGCGAGGTTCCTGGAGTCGGCGACCTTGTTCTTCAGCCGGTCAAACTGGGGCATCATCTCGGAATGGTGGATAATCGGCCCCGCGAGGAGGTGGGGAAAGAAGGTGACGAAAAGGGAGTAATTCGTGGCGTTGTATTCATGGGCCTTGCCCCGTGCGGTATCGACGAGGTAGGCGATCTGGGTGAAGGTGAAGAAGCTTATGCCCAGGGGAAGGGCCACATGGGTTAACGGTATCGAAAGGCGGCCTATGACATTAATGTTCGAAATGAAGAAATCCGTATACTTGAAATAGCCGAGGAGCGCCACGTTGCCCGCAATGCCCGCCCAGAGAAGGTATTTCGGGTTGAAGATGCCCCCTTTCCCCTGCTGCCGCGCAACGAGCCTTCCCATGAGGTAGTTGAATGCGATGCTCCCCGCGATGAGCGGCGTATATATGGGGTTCCACCAGCCGTAGAAAACGAGGGAAGCGACGGCAAGCCATGCCTTGGAAGCGAAGGTGAGCTTCTTCCGGTTGAAAATGAAATAGACCGCAAGGACCAGGGGGAGGAAGAAGAATATGTAGGCATAGGAATTAAAAAGCATAAGAGCGGTCCGTCACACAGGTGATGCTGAGTGGCCAGCGGTTTATTCTACTAAAAATCGGACCATGGTGTAAAGGCCTATGCAAACCGTGACCGGATGCAGGGGGGTGCCTGTGGCGGCAGTAGTCTGTGAGAGCTTTATTTGCTTTTGAGTCCCAGCATCTCCTCGTCCTGCTTGAGACAGGCCCTGTAGAACTCCCGAAATTCAGCATAATCTTTGACGGGTATCCGCTTTGCGGTAATCTGCACGTCTCTTCGGACGTGGAGCAAGCCGGGGGACTGTCTTATTTCGTAGGAGTAGCTTCCGAACTTGTCGCTTTTGACAGAGAAGGGTTTGGGAATGAATTCGACGGTCACCGAATCGGGTATCCTGACCGTGACGTCGGCGGTAAGCCTCTTCGGGGCGTCGATCTCAAGTTCGGTTGTTCTCGTCTGAAGTGAAATTGCGTCACTTTGGTTCAGTCTGTCGGCATCGAAAAGGGGGTTGAAGACGTACCAGTTTCCCATACGTTTTGTAAAATCCTTGATGGCATAAGTAATTTCATCCTTGAGGACCCCTTCGCTGTTCACCGGGTCGAAGCGCAGCGACTGTATCTCTACCTCTTTATATTTGTCGGACATACTCTGCTTTATTACCCGGATAAGCTCTTCCCTGGGTATTTTGGGAGCAAGGTGAAACCACTCATTCGGACTGATTGTATCGCTTTTGTTCGTGATGACCGCCGCCTGGGCGTCCTGCAGTTTGATCTCGATGTTTTCGTTTACCCAGTTCTTGTCGGGGGCCTGTGGCGGGACCAGGAAGGGCTCTTCTTCCTTGTCCCCCAATATGAGGGCATAGCGTAACTGATCATGCCGGGGAAGCAGGCCGTAAGGGGCGGAAGAACTCGTGGGGTCGAGAAAGGCGTAACTCCCGTCCTGACCTTTCACCGCCACGATGGCGTGGTCGAAGCTCAGGGGGTAAGGGACATCCCTGTCGAGGAGGCGCGTCGTTCTTATGAGGGCTACAGTGCTGTCGATCCCGATGGACCGGAGCAGGGCAACGGTGAGTACCGATTTGTCCTTACAGTCGCCATATCCGTTCTTCATGGTCTCATCCGCCGAACGGGGGATGAAAGCCCCTTCGTTCAGGGAGATCGCGACATATCGGAAGGCCTTCACGTAATCGTACACCGCCTTGATCTTTCCTTCCCTGTCCGGCAGATTCGCAGTCAATCCCCTGGCTTTGTCCACTACGTCCTGCCCCGCGACCATTTTGGGCTCATAGATGCCGGTGCATAGCCGGGACACGTCGGCCCATGTCGCGGAACGAAAGAAGTGAATCGTGCTGTCGAATTCACTCGCAGGGATGCTCTGCGCTTCCGCAAGGCGGGGTTTGATGCCCGTGATTCTGTAAATATAGTAATTGTCTCCCCCCAACTTTATCTCCTTCACGGTCATGGCCGGCAGCGGCGGGTTCAATCGCTCTTTCCTGGTAATGTTCATTCCTTTCGCAAACCTGAGGATGGTCAGCTTTTCCTTTGTCGGCACGGAGTTGTCGAGATCGACTGCCGCTATGGCATATCCCTTATCGACAGTGGGCCGGTAGGTCCTTCTTGCAATCAGCCTCACCACAGACCCTTCCTCCAGTCCCTGTACGGTGAGGGTTTTCACCTTGAGGTCGGAGTATACGAGGCCCGTAAAGGGTTCCCTGATCCTGGTGGTGGTCACATCCGTGTCTATCCGCTTTCCGTTCTTGAGGTAGACGACGACGTTGAGGAAATCGAGGGTTTCCTTTTCACTGTTGAACCGGGCGGCCTGCTCCCCTATCCGTTGTTTCGCCTCGGGAGTGTCCACGCGGATCGCGTAATCATAATAAGAGACGTAGTCCCCGTCCTTGTTCAACGAGGTGAAGCTGTGCTGATAGACGGAAACCGCCGGGTATGAGACGCCGGGTACGTACTTTTCGTCCAGGCTTTCTTCGATGAGCTGTTCCTTATGGGTCTCCGACACAAGGGGGTGGAGTTCTCCGAGGACCTCTTTTGAAGGCCACGGCACCGGGGGAGTCTGAGCCGCATACGAATATGTCGACAGAAGAAATATAATGAACAATCCGTATACGCTTAAGGTGTGTCTGATCTTCATGGTGCAACCTCCGTTCCGGGCGTGGGTACGCTATGGATTATTAACTTAGAATAGGGACGTTGGCAAGATAAATCAGATGGATTCGGAACAGGGAAGAGGGGCGCGGGACGGGCCCTTCGACCTCGATTTGCCGCCTCCTGTGGAAAGGCGCCTTCCGGGTCCGCGGATGGACCGCCGGCTTTCCTGCGGTATAATTGACACCGTGCCGCGGAAATTGACAATAAAATCGATTGCGTGTACTATTTGATCGCGCCAAAACGAATGGAGTTGCCGGTGAAACTGTAAACATGGATCCAGTCAGTCCCTATCCTGCCATTGCCGCACTTTTTCTTGGATTGGCGTGTGCCTGGTGCATCGCAAGAAGGGCCGGAGGCCCTCCGGAACAGGGCCGTTTCGCGTCAATTGACGGGCTCAGAGGCTACCTTGCCTTCTTTGTATTCCTGCATCACTCCGCGATCTGGTATTTCTGCCTGAGGACAGGCCAGTGGAAGGTCCCGCCGTCGAACCTGTATACGCACTTCGGGCAGAGCAGTGTTGCCATGTTTTTCATGATTACAGGTTTTTTGTTCTCCTTGAAGCTGATCAACGGGCGGGAGAAACCGATAGACTGGGCCCGGCTCTTTATCTCGCGGGTATTTCGACTCGCACCCCTCTATTTCTTTGTCATGGTAATCCTGGCCGCTGTGGTTGCAGGGCTGTCGGGTTTTGTGCTTGTGGACCCTCCCGGAAAACTGATAAAGGAACTGGCGTACTGGGCAGGCTTCACCGCTCTCGGCGAACCCAACCTCAATGGCGTTCAGGACACATCGAGGATCCTGGCATATGTCATCTGGTCCCTGCCGTACGAATGGTTTTTCTACTTGTCCCTGCCTCTCATTGCGCTCGCCTTCAGGGTGCGCTCTTCCGCACCATATCTTGTGCTCAGCGCAGTGGGCATTGCCGGTGCGATTCATTGCGGAAAAACCCAACCGGACATTATTTCCTTCTTTGCCGGCGGAATTGTTGCGGCATTTCTTTCCCGATCCGCGTTTCTTCGCTCCATTGCCGTTTCCAGGGGCTCCGCACTGGTCGCGGTCGGTTGCGTGGTCACGGCCGTGCTCCACTACCCATCCGCGTACAATCTTGAAGTCCTGGTTTTGCTCTCAGTGGCCTTCGCCATCATCGCGTGCGGAAACTCCCTGTTCGGATTACTCACAAACGCCATGTCGCGGACCCTCGGCGAGATAAGTTACAGCATCTACCTCATTCACGGCATAGTGCTCTTCGTCGCCTTCAACCTCATTATGAGTCCCCTGCGTGCGGCCGCGCTCTCTGCGTTTGAGCACTGGTCCGTGGTGATAATCTGTTCCCCTCTGTTGGTATTGCTGGCTTTTACCACATTCAGACTGATCGAAAGACCTGCCATGGAGGCCACGCCCCGCGTGACCGCCTGGATCAAGCTGCGCTTGAGGCGCGGGAAAGAAAAGGGGGCGGAAAAGGGCCATGGTCAGGCAATAGCCGCATCTCCACAGACAAAAAGCCCTTAGTACGGGTTGTCGCGGCCTGAATCCGCGATCATCTTCCGGAGTTGTGCATTGAACTCCTTTTCGTCCAGTAACCGGCCCGTGGTGATGTGGACCCGGTAATTCCATAGGTGGTTTGGTTCGGCAGGCACATTGATCTGTTCCACCACCGGGTTGCCCGGTCTTCGTAGCCCGGCACTCATGGCGAGGACATCCTGGATGGGGAAAACAGCCCACATGGACGGCGAATCAAGGTGCTGCCTTATAATCTGCTGGGAGAGATGAGGCTCCAGAGTCAAGGGCGGTTCCCCCTCGCGACCGAGAACCACGTGGTAATACCGCGTAGTCCGGGCCCGGTCTTCTTCCCACCACCCACGCATGGTGGACATGTCATGGCTTGAGGTGGCCGCCACGGTGAGGTATGAGTATTCCCAGGGATATCCGAACTCCCGGTCGGATTCCTTGGGCATCCTCTGTATACGGAGCCCGAGAATGCAGAGTTCCTCCATTACCCCGGGCACGCAGTCGGGGATCATACCCAGATCTTCGCCCGCGATGAGCATGTTGGATACCCGTTTGAGCACGGGCAGCCTTACCATGGCCTGCTCCCGCCAGAACCCCTCCTGGCGGTGATAGAAATAATCGTAGTAGAGACGCATCAGCTTCTCCTTCATCCAACCGTCCAGGCTCGCGAAGGAGGCCGTATCCATCATATTGATCCGGGGATGGAAACCGGAGTTCGCCGTATCTTCGAAAAGAATGATGTCCGAGATGAGGGAAAAAAGACCGTCCTCCACCCTTTCGAGATATGCCCTTCCGCTTTCCGCGCCCGCTCCTGATCCGGACAAGTGACGGGCTACCTGTCTTTGGGTCCCGAATTCCGGTTTCAGCGTGAAATGCCCGGGCTCATCCTCGGACAGGTATTGCGCGGTGACCCGCGACGCCTCCCTCCCGAATGCGATCTTTACGAGCCACCCGGGGATGTAGGGCTTCTTGAGGCGATCCAGGTCCCAGATACCCTCGCTCTCGAATTCCTCCTTCCGTAAGGTCAGGGCGGGATTGAAGTGGCCCATGAGGCCCGAATATGAATCGTCGGGGATCTCCCATATCCTGAAGAAGCCGAGGATATGGTCCAGGCGGATCATCTGGAAATAGTGCGCCATGTGACCCATGCGATTGCGCCACCACGAAAAGTTGTCCCTCGCCATTTCGCCCCAGTTGTAGGTGGGGAACCCCCAGTTCTGACCTGAATCGGAAAAGGGGTCGGGAGGCGCGCCCGCGGACTGGTCCATGTGGAAAAGGCCCGGGTTTATCCAGCAGGAATCGCTCCGTTTCTGGATACCGATGGGGATATCGCCCTTGAGTACAACCCCGCGCTCCCTGGCGTAACGGGCGGCGTCGGAAAGCTGTACATGGAGGTGATACTGGAGGAAGTAATAGAATGCCACTGTCTCATAATGTTCCGAACCCGGGGTGGTGAGGGTATCGATGTCTTCCTCCGTCACTTGAGCGTACGGGCCCCATTCAAAGAAATCGCCTGTCCTGAAATAGTCCCTCAGGGCGGAGAACGCGGCATAGGACTTCAACCAGTGGCCGTGGTCCTGGAGAAAGGCGCGAAGCTCCGGAGACGCGAGGAAGGCGTCCTTCTTCGCTTCGAATATTTTCCGGAATAAGGCCCGCTTCACCGTCATGACCTGCTCGAATTCCAGAACGGGGGAGGCATTGAGGCGACTCCTGTGAGAGGCGATCTCGTCGGTCATCCCATCCGGCAACGGCCCCATGGCTTCAAGATTCAGATACAGGGGGTGAAGGGCAAAGACGGAGATGCAACTGTAGGGATAAGAGTCCATCCAATCCATGTACGCCGTGGTGTCGTTGATGGGCAGCATCTGGATAAGCTGAAACCCCGTTTCCCGGGCCCAGTCCGCAAGGCCTTTGAGGTCAAGGAACTCACCCACGCCGAGCCCTTCGTCGCTTCGGATGGAAAAAACGGGGACGGCTATACCCGCGCCCCGCCATTTCATCTTATGTCCGAATTTGTTATCTGTAACCATGATGAGAGGCGCTTCCTGCGGGTCCCGGACTTCATCTTCCCCTGCCTCGGACGCCCACGTGATCCCGGAGAATTCGAAGCTCCGCTCGGGTCCGTCCTCGTAGGCGACGATCTCACCGGAGCAATCCTTGATGACATATTTGTATTGAAACGGGATTTTCCGTACATTGAGGATGAGGTCAAGGGTCCAGTATGGGAAGCCTGACGGGTCCATGGGCGCGCCTTTCGCGCTGTCCCACCCGCCCAGGGGTTCGATGTTCCCCACTACGCAGACGGTGTCGCCGCTTCTTACGCGGGGGTTGACGAGTTTGAGCCGGACTGTCGCCAAAGGCCCGTCCCCCGGGGCGCTGCCCGATACGGGAACATGCGCTTCGACCGCGTCATGCCTGAAGATTGTCTCCACGAAGGGAGCGGTGCGAAAGAGGGAATCGGGATCGGACGGGTTGTCCCAGGTATCGGCAAATTCAAGCGAAACAGGCCGGAGCATCCCGGCATCGAAGGTACGGGTTCCGGTTTCTTCGCGGATAAGGGCCCCGGCTTCGTTCCTGATGAGGTACTTGTAATTGAAGGCCGTGAAGGGGTCCTCGTGGAGAGCTACTTCCGTCCTCCAGACATGGCCGGGGGAATAGGTCATCTTCCTGGCCCGGCTAAGGTCCCAGTTGCCTAATTCAGGGTTGGTTCCGAGGACATAGACCTCCTGACCCCATTCGGTATGACAGAAAACATTGAAACGGACTCTCATATCACCTGCCTGAACGTGGATTTGCATGGCCCTACCGTATACACGGCATTGCCTTTTATACTAAACCCGGAGTGTCAAGTCAACACATTAGGACGCGCGTCCTTGTCCCGTCCTGCTCAATGGAATATATGCATGAACCGGGAGCGGGCCCGCTCTGGGATTGAGGGCAACGGGTTGAAAGGGAGATATGGAGAGGAGGTTCGTCCGGCAACGAATATATACCGGTTTCTCTTTTTTCAAATTCCAGGGAGCCCTTTACGGACAGATAACGAGGCCCATCCCGTTGACTCGCAGCCTCTGTCGCCGGGCGTTTGGCCTCGTTTATGCATCTTAAGAAAGCAGCGAAGTTGCCGATCATATTAGCAGGGATGGCGGACGTGATTTACATTGGAGGATGTCTTTGATGGACCAAAGGAGGCCCCATGAAAGCGACGAGAGAGGCACTATTGGAACTGGCGGGTATGTGGATTTTCGGCGCATGCATTTTGCTCTGCGGATTCATACGCATGTGTTTGGAATAGCGTCATTTCAATGACAGCGGTTGTCTGATTGGAGGACGCCCTCTCCGGGAAGCCCTTGGGAGGGAGGGTGCGGGTTGTTAATGCTCCCGCGGTTCTCCATAGGGATCTGCATCGGCGGCACTCTTGATTACTTCATCCTTGTATTTTAGCGCCCAGTTGATCATCTCCTTCATGAGGGGCTCAAGATCGTGCCCTTTTTCAGTGAGGGAATAGGTGTATCGGACCGGTTTCTTTTGATACGCTTCTCTTTTGACGATCCCTTCCGCTTCAAGCCTTTTTAGCCTCTCCGCCAGAATGTTGGTGGTGATGTTTTCAGGACTTGCGAGGAAATCGTTGTATTTTTTTGCTCCCAGCATAAGGTCGCGGACAATAATCATGGTCCAACGGTCGCCCAAAATGTCGAGGAAACATGCCACCGGACAGGCAGAACGGGTTTTCTTACTTTTCATGGCTAAAATATACCATAGTTACTTGCAAAATAAAAGTAAGTGAGGTATGATCTTGTTGCTTGCATAATGCAAGTAACAAGACAAGGAGGAAGCCATGGATACAAAAGGAAAGAACTACCAGTGCTTTGAATTGGGTCCGTTGAAGGATTTGCGACGGACGATGCTGAAGGAGAACCTGGGTTTGACCGGCACGGAAGTATCTGTCAATCGTTTGCCGGCAGGCGAAAGCCTTCCCTTCGTACATGCCCACAAAAGGAATGAGGAAGTATATCTTTTCATCAAGGGCAACGGTGTGTTCTGGATTGACGGTGAAACCTTTGACCTTCGCGAAGGGACGACCGTTAAGGTCGCCCCGGCAGGTGGCCGCAGCCTGAAGGCGGGTGAAAATGAAGATCTCTATTATATCTGCATTCAGGCACAGGAACGCTCATTGGTTCAGGCCACACGGGAGGACGGGATAATGGTCGATGCGAAGACCGGCTGGTAGGGATTGGAAAAGGAAGACATGGGTCAAACCCGTACCGGTTGTTGTGCTACTTTTTGTACCACCGAAATGTACCCCGGGGGTCTCCAGGATTCCGACGGGAAATACTTCGTAAAAGAACAGATCGCGACGGCAAAGAAAGGGGGCGGTTGGGTGGATTACAAGTTCACCAATCCCGCGACCGGGAAGATCCAGCAGAAGACGAGCTATGTGCAGAAACTGGACGATAACTATTACGCAGGTTGCGGTGCCTTCAAGTAAGGTGGCAGGCAACCGGCTTTTTCCGGCAGGTCCGGGGTGTCGGCTCCGGGCCTGCCACTCTTACAAAGGGCCCCGGCCTATCCGAGCCGGGATCCCTGAAGAGTAAGTACTCTCTCTGAGCCGTAAAACCGGTCCACCATGGTGATATGCTTCCTTAAACAAGGATATCCCGATCCGGCCTGAATGACCTCAAACAAACCGGAAGCAGCACATGATATAGTATGGGGTTGAATCCATACGGTCCGGGGAGTTGAAATCCCGCGGGCAGTCCCTTGGGTTCGCCTCGACCCATGGGTCAGCTTCGTGTTGCTAAATCGGCCTTCTTCTGCTAATCTTTGACGGTCTCCACAATATTGCCCGGTTTGCCCTGCCGTACAGGAAAAGGGACAATCTCAGGCGCAGGACAAGGGCAGGTTGAGAGACAAATTCGTAGAGAGAGGATTTTTATGAAGACAATCATGTTGGCTTTGTGTGTTCTATCCCTGGTCTTTTGTTCCTGCGGGAAAAAGGAGGAGTCCAAAACCATCAGTGTCGCGGTCTGCCCTACGTCGCCCCCGAACATGTTTGAGGAAGACGGACAATTCAAGGGGCTTGATCTGGAAATATTCAAGGGGTTCTGCGAGTCCCGGGGCTATAAGTACAAGATCACTGCCTATGACTGGCAGGGCATGCTTGGGGCCATCATATCGGGACAGGCCGATACGGCATTTTCCGCCATATCGATCACGGACCAGCGCAAAGAAAAGATGGACTTCTCTCAGCCTTACATGGATAACACGTGGAACCTCGTGAGTCTTAAAAGCCGGAACATCGTCGTGAAGGACGTGGGCGAATTGAAGAAGTACTCCATCGGGTATCCGAGGGGTATGGCGTACAGCACATTCATCAAGGAAAATCTCGAACCCAAAGGGGTGTACCGGTTGAGTGACGTGAAGATGTATCCTACCTACAACGAGGTGATAGCCGATCTGCAGAACGGCAACCTCGATCTCGCCTTCCTTGACGGGTCCGTTGCTTCGGTGTACAAGAAGAAGATCCCTGTTCAGGATAGTTACGTCTTCTCGGGATTTGATGTATTCGGCTTTGCCTTTCCCAAGGGCTCGGCATTGCGATCCGACTTCGACCAATATTTGAAGAAGGACCTGGGACCGGAGAAGCTCAAGGCACTGATAAAGAAGTATATGGAATAGGTCCCCCTTCGAACGGATGACATTCGCACGCATATTCCAGGCCCTGGCCATGGGCATAGGTTACACGGTCCTCGTAACCCTCGTCTGCTTCTCCACGGGACTGATAATCGGCCTTGCTACCGCGCTCATGAGCAGGTTGCGCCGAAGGCCGCTCGATCTCGCGATCCTGACGTTTACCTATGTTTTTCGCGGAGTGCCGGTGCTCGTGCTCCTTTTCATCGTGTTCTTCGGTCTGCCCATGGTGGGCATCAGGGTATCGTCCATCGTGTCGATGATTCTCAGCCTGGGTTTCATTTCCGGGGCGTACCTGTCGGAAATTTTCAGAGGCGCAATGAATGCCATAGGCGAGGACGAGATTACCGCGGCCCGGGCCATGGGGATGACCACGGTGCAGATCTTCTTCTATATCGAATTCCCCCAGATGTTCAGGTTTTCCATCCCCGGCATGGTTAACGAGTTTACTTCCGTGTTGAAGTATTCACCCTTCGCCTATACGGTGGGGATTCCCGAGATCATGAAGGAGGCTATGAGCCTCACTGCGGTGACTTTACGGGGTCTGGAGATTTACGTGGCGGTAGGGATCATGTATTTTGCCATCTACAGGGCCTTCCGCACGCTTTTTACAATCGTTGCAAGAAAATATGAGGTTCCCGGGCTCTCCGCGGACTAGATTGGGATAGATGGTGAAATGGCGCTTATCGAAGTAAAGAATCTCGTGAAAAAGTTCGGCGCCAATGCGGTGCTGAACGGAGTGAATTTTGAGTTGAACGAGGGTCAGGTGAAGGTGATCATGGGGCCTTCCGGATGCGGAAAATCAACCTTGCTCCGGTGTATGAACCTCCTTGAAACACCCACCTCGGGAGAAATTATCTTCAGGGGTGAGGATATTACCAGGCCGGGTGTGGATATTCGCAGGCTCCGCCAGAGCATCGGGTTTGTGTTTCAACACTTTGCCCTTTACAGGCACCTCACGGTCTTGGAGAACGCGACGCTCGGGCTCCGCAAGATCAAGAAGATGAGCGTTAAAGAGGCCACTGCAAAGGCATTTCATGAACTCGAACGGGTCGGCATGATGGAACATCGGGATAAATACCCGGCACAGCTTTCCGGTGGGCAGAAGCAGAGGGCAGCCATCGTGAGGGCCCTGGCAATGGACCCTGTGGTGATGTTCTTCGACGAACCGACATCAGCCCTCGACCCTCAGATGTCGAAGGAAGTTGTGACGGTGATCAATAAGCTCTTTCTGGATAACGTGACCATGCTCTGCGTCACCCATGACGCCTTTTTGGCAAGATATATCTCGGATCGCGTCCTCTTTATGGACAAAGGGGTCATTGTTGAGGAAGATATCGCGGAAAGGCTGTTCTATGACCACTCGAATGCCGCCGTCCGGGAGTTCTACCAAACCGTCATCGACCTGAAGTGACAATATGAACTCCTTTATCCATGATCTCATCGGTTTCCTGCCGCACATGCTTACGGGTCTGAAACATACGGTCCTTCTCATGGCCATCATCTCCGTTACGGGCTTTTTTGGCGGTCTCGTCGTGTTTTTCCTGAAAGTGAACGGCAATCGCCTGTGCCGTGCAGTGATGGACCGTTACATCTCGTTTTTTATAGGCACTCCCTTACTGGTCCACCTGTTTCTTATGTATTATGGACTCCCTGAGATGGGTATTCGCATGTCCCCGCTGGTCATATCGGTTATCGGCTTCACTTTGAATGTCTCCGCTTACAACGCCCACTATCTCATGTCCGCGTACCAGGGCCTCGACCGCATGGAATTCGAGGCGGCGAGAGCGCAGGGGTTCACGTCATCGGAGATATTCCGCTCCATCGTCCTTCCTCAGACGATCCGGTTTTCCATACCCTCGTTGACCAACCAGGTCATACAAAACCTGAAGGACACATCGGTAGCCTTTCTTATTCAGTACCAGGATTTTTTTGTGACAGTCCAGGAATTTGCAGCCACCAATTTTGAATTCTTCAAGGCCTATGTGATGGCCGGTCTCGTCTATCTTGTGATGGTTTCGTGTGTCGTCTTCATCGCCCGGATCGTGGAACGACGGATATTTCTTCCGGGGTTCGGCCGGTGAGGCCGTAGTTAAGGTCCGTATGTGCTCCCCGCAGCCTTCACTCATCTTTGTGTTCAATCACATACTTGAGCAGGATATCGTCCGTCATTTTGAGTCTGCGGGCAATATCCCGGGCTATGTTCATCATCAGGAGGGCGAACAATTCAATATCCTCTTCGTGCAGCGCGAGAAGGGCCTGCCTTGAGAGAACCATGATCTCGCTGTCCTCGGCTGCCACCGCGGTCACCATGTGGGTCTGCATGGCCATCAATGCAGCGATGCCGAAAGACCCGCCGGTTCTTACCGTCTCCTTGCGAAAGGTGACGTCCCCCTCTGAGGCCAGAAGATCGATTGCCCCGCTCTTTACAATGTAAACGTGTGTAGGCTGGTCCCCCTTGCGGAAGACATATTCACCCTTCCTGAAGGTGCCGACCTCCAACTGCCTGTAAATCTTCTCCTGTTGTTCGTTCGTCAGGCCTCCCCAGACCGAAATCCGGGACAGGACCGCGATTACGGAGTCAACATCTTTCAGAGGAGCGTATGCGGTCATAATCCTTCTCCATCACGATCCTTCGATTGGGTCTCATGGCCGGTCCATGGTGAATCCGGCTTCAAGGCGCACCACATAAAGATGTCGGCGCCGCCCGGATAAGGAGCCGATCGTGTCCTATCATCATTTTAGCACGTAGGAACGATAAGTGAACAGTCATGTGGCATTGTCCCGTTTTTTTTCGGGGAAATTGCCGGTTTGAGAAGCAATGAAAGTTGAGATGCGGCAGTCGGTCATGTCCACCCGGGGCCGTGACGAGGAACCATTGACAACCCATGTCCTGACCCTGTAAATTGCTGAGAACACATTGAGTCTGCGAAGAGGTTATGCTGATGATGAAAGGGAAGGAATTGTCTTACGAGATCGGGCCTATCAGGCCGCCCAGCGAAGCCTATAGCCTCCTGGTGCGATTTACCCGGAACTGCCCGTGGAACAGGTGTGCATTCTGCAATCTTTACAAGAGGACAAGGTTTCAGAAGAGAACAATTGAAGAAATCAAGCAGGATATTGACACAATAAAGGGCATCCATGACCACATCAGGGACATGTCGCTCGCAAGGGGCTGGGGCGGCCGCACTACCCGATCCCTGGCGCAGGAAATATGTTCAAACAGCGCCATGAATGAATGTTACAGGAGCGTTGCCGTCTGGATGTATTTCGGCGGCAAAAATGTTTTTATTCAGGACGCCCATTCCCTTGCCATGAACCCCGGCAGCTTTCTGGAATGCCTCATGTACCTGAAAGAGACATTTCCCCGCATCGACCGGATAACCTCGTATGCCCGGGCGCGGACCATATCGGAGAGGCTGTCCGTTGAGGATCTGGTAAAAATGAGGAGGGCGGGGCTTACAAGACTGCACATCGGTTTTGAATCAGGAAGCGACAAAGTGCTCGCGTTCATGAAGAAGGGCGTCACAAAGGCCCAGCAGATCGAATGCGGGCAGAAGGTGAAGGCGTCAGGGATTGAACTGTCCGAGTATGTCATCCTCGGCCTGGGCGGAAAGACATGGCGGGAGGAACACGCGTGGGAGAGTGCCTATGCGATCAACCGCATCGATCCCGATTATATTCGGATGAGGACCCTGGAAGTGAGCAAACATATGCCCCTCTATGAAAAGATCCGAAGCGGTGAATTTCTCATCCCCGACCCGGAGGGCCTGCTCCATGAGGAACGTCTCTTCATAGAGAGCCTGATGGATATTTCGAGCATCGTAAAGAGCGACCACATAGGGAACCTTCTTGAGGAAGTAGATGGCCGGCTGCCCGGGGATAAGGGGAAGATCCTTTCCGTGATCGACCGTTACTTTGAGTTGAATGAGGAAGAGAGGGGGGTTTTCCGGTTCGGCCGGAGACTGGGGGCGTTGAGGAGCACTGATGATCTTTGCGATATGTCCCTCTACGACCGCATAAAGAAGACCATGGAAGAGATGGAATCAAAGGCGCCGGGGAGCGTCGAGAAGGCTGTCTCCCCCTTTCCTGGAGATGATATGAACTGAGCAGGAAGGTGCGGGGAATCAACCGGATACGGGGGGAATTACGATTTTGCTTGCAAGTTTTCCTTTCGTGATGAGACTATGTATGCAGGTAATGCGGCGCCCGCGGGCGCCGGAACGGGCTATGGGGCCCGTATTTCAGACTGTTCTCGGTGGTGAGGCGTTCTCGCTGCCATGCACGAGCGGGGGGATATGATATGAATGATCTGTTGGACTATCCGTTAATTGTTTTCGTGATCTTTTTCTTCGTACTATGGTTTTCGGCTTTGATCGGGGCGTTTCTTTTCAGGGGACGGGGGAAGAAGGAAGAAAAAAGTGAGGATATCGGCATTGTCCTGGCTGCCACACTGACCCTCCTTGGCCTCATCATCGGATTCAGCTTTTCCATGGCCACAAACCGATACGATCAGCGGAAGAACTACGAGGAGGCCGAGGCCAACGCAATCGGCACGGAATATGTGCGGGCGGACCTCCTGCCTGCCGCGGACGGCGAAAAGGTGCGGACCCTCCTTGGGAAGTACCTCGACCAGCGGATCTCGTTTTATTCTACCCGCAATAAGAAGCGCCTTGCCGAGATCAATGCCGATACCCTTCGGTTGCAGGCCGAATTATGGTCCGCGGTCAAGGGCCCTGCCGCGGCGCAGCCGACGCCCATTGTCGCCCTGGTTGTTTCGGGCATGAACGACGTGCTCAATTCGCAAGGATATACCCAGGCCTCCTGGTGGAACCGGATACCCCTCGAGGCATGGGTCCTGATGACGGCCATCGCGATCTGCTGCAACCTGTTAATCGGCTATAGCGAGCGGGGCGTCAGAGGCGGGCCCATCCTGCTCCTCATCCTGCCGATCGTTGTGTCCATCTCGTTTTCTCTTATCGCGGACATAGACAGCCCGCGGGGAGGCGTCATTCGCGTGAGCCCGCAAAACATCATAAGCCTCTCCGACTCCCTCCTTGCCCACCAGGCCCCGCGGTAACGCGCCGCCCGCAGGACTGTTTCTTGATATACTTTGGAAAGCATATTACAGTATTATCAGGCCACCGGGCTGCGTGTGCCCGTTTATATGATCGTTCTCTTCATGGGAGGATGGGCGGATGGGGCGTAACAAGATAAGGGAATTGCCGTTGAGGGCAATCATCATCCCAATCCTCGTGGTTCTCGTTCTCTTGCTCGGAGTGAGCTTCTTCTACATCAAACCGTTTCCGCCCGGATCCCTGGTCATGGCCACGGGCATGAAAGGCGGGGCCTTTGCCGTTTTTGGCGAGCGTTACAGACAGATACTGGCCCGCGACAAGATCAGCGTCGAATTGCGCCCGTCGTCGGGGGCAGTGGAGAACCTGCGGTTCCTGAAAGATAAAGCCCGGGGCGTTGACGCGGGTTTCGTCCAGGGAGGCATAGCGAAGGTCGAGGAAACGGCGGACCTCGTTTCTCTCGGCAACCTGACCTACACGCCCCTCTGGGTGTTTTACCGGGGAAATGCGACCCTTGACGATCTGTCCGATCTCCACGGAAAGAGGATCGCCATCGGCCCCGAGGGGAGCGGCATACGACAGTTCGCCCTTGACCTCTTGAAGACCGCGAACGTAACCGGGCCGCCCACGGTCTTTCATGAGCTTTCTTACGAGGCTGCCGATAAGGCGATAAAGGAAGGGAGCCTCGATGTGGTCATGGCTTTCGGCGCGGCGGATAACCGGTTTGTGGTGAGCCTGTTGAACGCGAAGGACCTCAAACTGATGAACTTTGTCCAGGCCGAGGCGTACACAAGGAGGTTTCCGGACCTTGCCCACGTGATCTTGCCCATGGGCGTCCTTAATCCCTCGAAAAGAGTCCCTTCTTCGGATACCCACCTTCTGTCTCCGAGGGTGGACCTCATTGTGCGCAAGAACCTGCATCCGGCTCTGGCCTATCTCCTTCTCAAGGCCTCGGTGGAGATTCACGGCGGCGCCGGATGGGTCCATAAGGCGGGGGAGTTCCCGTCCCTCACCAAGCAGGATTTTGTGATCAGCGACCAGGCCCGGCGGTTTTACAAATCGGGCGGGTCCTTCCTCTATGATTATCTGCCCTTCTGGGCCGCCACATTCGTCGACCGTATGACACTGGTGCTGGTCCCCCTTGGCGTGGTCCTCATACCGTTGATCGGGATCATGCCATGGATATATACGTGGCGGAACCGGTCGAAATATTACCGCTGGTACAAGAAGTTGAGGAGCATCGAGAGGGAGGCGACCCTTTGCACGGAACAGGAAAAGGTGAGGCGCTTGCAGGCCGAGCTCGACGGGATCGAGGAAGCCGTGGGCAGGATTCGCGTATCCATTGTCTTCTTCGATGAACTTTTCATTTTGAAGGAGCACATACATATGGTCCGCCGTCATCTTTCCCATGCCTTCCGTGCGGCGCCGGAGGGGTCCGACGACAAGGGCGGCAAAAAGCAGGCATGAGGAAGGACAGGCAGCTTTCGCGTCGTCCCCTGGGGCGTCACGTGAAAAGTGGTAACCTCGGAGAGCCGGACAGCCCCGCGTGGGATATCCTGGTCCGGTAAACCCATTGCAGGGATATTCCTCCCCGACAGGATTGCGCGTGGACGAAGGTTTATCAAGGAAAGGACTGTTTCATTTGTGCATGGTCTATAGTGTCTGGAGCACCACCTACCTGGCCATGCGTGTGGGAGTAGGTTTCTCCAGCGGGTTCCCTCCGTTTATGTTCGGTATGTTCCGTATGCCCGTGGCCGCCCTCATCCTCCTCTTGATCGCGCGCATGCAGGGGCTCAAGATGAGACCCACGTCCGCCGAATGGTGGTCCCTCTGTGTGGCGGGTAACCTCATGTGGGTGGGCGGCCACGGACTGATACTCTGGGCATCCCAGTACGCCGATTCGGGATTCACATGCCTCATGGCCTCGTCGGCGCCCATCTGGGCCGCCGCTATCGAATTGTTTATATACAAGAAACGTATATCGGTTTCGCTGGTCCTGTCCCTCCTTGTCGGGTTCGGAGGGATGGCCATTCTCAGTTCAACCTTCCCGGCGAGGAACGGGTCCACCGGCTTCTTCGTGGTCGCGGCCCTCGCACTGGGTCCTCTCGGGTGGGCCCTCGGTTCCACATGGCAGGCGCGCCGCGCCGTGAACCTTGCGCCCCAGGTAATGTCCGCGTACCATCACCTGGGGGCCTGCGCGGGTTTCTTCATCGTGGCCATGGCGCTCAGGGAACCGGTTCCCCATCCCACACTCACCGCGTGGGCCGCCTGGGGATATCTGGTGGTCTTCGGCTCGGTCTTCGCCTTCACCTCCTACGTGATCACCTTGAAGTTGCTGCCCATCAGCATCGTCATGACCTATGCCTACGTCAACCCGGTGTTGGCCCTGTCCCTTGGCTGGGTGTTTCTCGGGGAGCCCATCACGGCGAGGACCCTCCTCGGCGCGGGACTGGTCCTAACCAGCGTCTTTGCCATTTTCAACGTGAGGCAGGCCGCGGTTGGGGGAGGCGCCGGGAACCCTCGGCCCCCGTCCGTACCCACAGGCGGCAGGTGAGGGAGGACCCCGTGACGAGGGCAAGGAGGCGACGGCTTTTCGGGCCGGGGCGGTTTAGTGTTGTAACGGGCTGGTGATTAAGGTTAGTATATAACCCTTATGATCTCTCTTATCGTGAAACAGAACCGTATCGGTCCCATTGTGGGCGGCCATCCTTGGGTATTCTCACAGGCCCTTGCCTCTTTCCCCGACAACATCCCTGCAGGGGAGCCCGTGACGCTTATGACAGGGAACGGTGACTTCCTCGCCCTCGGATATTTCAGTTCCTATTCACAGATTACGGTCCGCATATGGGGCCACGACAAGAATGAACAGGTAGATGACCGCTTCTTCGTGAAGAGGGTTGAACGGGCCTACCGGCTGAGACGGAAGTACGTGGAGGGGCCGCATACGGACGCCTTCCGTCTGATCAATGCCGAGAACGACCTTCTGCCCGGCCTTATCGTCGATAAGTACGGGGATTACCTGGTGGTCCAGTTTCACACGAAAGGGATAGAACGCTGGAAAATGCAGATTGTGACGGCCCTCGAAGAAGTCCTGAAGCCAAAGGGCATTTATGAGCGTTCGGACATGAGCGCCCGTAAGGTTGAGCAGATGGAGAGCAATACGGGACTCCTCTCAGGGTCGGTGCCGGACCTCATCACCATAAAGGAAAACGGGCTCACGTTCCTCGTGGACGTAAAGAAAGGACAGAAGACAGGATTCTTCCTCGACCAAAGGGACAAGAGGAACGCCTTTTCCCGTTACACGAAGGGCGCATCGGTGCTCAACTGTTTTTCCTACACGGGCGGTTTTTCCGTCTACGCCTTGAGAGGAGGGGCTTCGCGAGTGGTGCATGTCGATACCTCCGCACCCGCCCTCGAACTTGCGAAGGAGAATATCGCCCTCAACGGTTTCAACCTGGAATCCTGCGAGTTTGTGTGCGCCGACGTCAAAGGATATCTGAAAAACCCTCACGAGCAGTTCGACACGGTGGTGCTCGATCCCCCCGCCTTTGTCAAAGACAGGAAAAAGAAAAAGGAAGGGGTAATAGGGTACAGGGGCATTAATGAATCCGCCCTGAGACTCGTCCGGGAAGAAGGCATCCTCCTCACCTGTTCGTGTTCGGCCCACCTTACTCCGGAGGAATTCAGGTTCGTCCTTTCCGAGGCAGGGGGAAGGACCAGAAGGACCCTTACGCTCCTCGAATCGTATACCCATGGCATCGACCATCCTCTTCTCGTTCCCTTCACTGAAGGTCAATATCTCAAGTGTCTTATTCTCAGCACGTAAGCCTTTAAAAAATAAAGGGATGCGGTGAACCATTGCAAGAAATGGTTTTTTCCCCGTTGTCCCGGTCCGTATTCGTGTATATTATAATTAAATAAACTGCAGGAGGGGTCTATGGCTTTGCACAGTCTGGCAGGTAAACCGGTTCCCGGAGAGATGCTCGTCAATATTCCGCGCCTCGTGAGCGCATACTATACGGAGGGGCCGGACGTCTCGGTAAAGTCCCAGATGATCGAATTCGGCACCTCGGGGCACAGGGGAAGCTCTTTCGCGAAAAGCTTCAACGAAGCCCATATTCTTGCCGTGTCCCAGGCGGTCTGTGATTACCGGTCCATGAGGAAGATAACAGGTCCCCTTTTTCTCGGCATGGACACCCATGCCCTCTCGGAACCGAGCCACATCACCACTGTGGAGGTCCTTGCGGCGAACGGAGTTGTCACCATGGTCGCCAAAGACCTGAATTATACCCCCACGCCGGTCATCTCCCATGCGATCCTCGTCCATAACAGGGGGAAGGTGTCCGGTCTGGCGGACGGTATTGTAATTACGCCGTCCCATAACCCGCCGGAGGACGGCGGATTCAAGTACAACCCGCCCCACGGCGGGCCTGCCGACGTGGACGTCACCGGTTGGATAGAGGCCAGGGCAAACGAGCTCCTTTCCCACGGGAACAAGGGGGTGAGAAGGCTGTATCTCAGGGACGCCCTTTCGTCGGGGATGGTCCGTGAGTACGACTACATGGGGCCTTACGTGGACGACCTCAAAAATATTGTCGATATGGAAGCCATAAAGGCTTCAGGGGTTAGGATCGGGGTAGACCCCATGGGCGGGGCATCGCTCCCCTACTGGGAGCCCATTTTGGAGAAGTACGGTATCGACCTCAACGTGGTAAACCACGAGGTGGACCCCGCCTTCCGTTTCATGACCGTGGATAAGGACGGGAAGGTGAGGATGGACTGCTCGTCGCCCTGCGCAATGGCCCGCCTCGTGACCCTGAAGGATGATTACGATATCGCCTTCGGCAACGACCCGGACTCCGACCGGCACGGAATAGTCGCGAAGAGCACGGGCCTCCTGAACCCCAACCACTACCTCTCCGTGGCAATCTGGTACCTCTTCCAGCACAGGCCGGGCTGGAAAGCGAGCGCCGCGGTAGGCAAGACGCTGGTGAGCAGCAGCATGATCGACAGGATCGCAGCCGGCCTGAAGAGAAGACTCTCGGAGGTGCCCGTAGGGTTCAAGTGGTTCGTGGACGGCCTGATCGACGGGAGCTACGGGTTCGGAGGTGAAGAAAGCGCGGGGGCGTCCTTCCTCCGGAATGACGGAACAGTATGGACCACGGACAAGGACGGGATCATTATGGACCTCCTGGCTGCGGAAATCACCGCAAAGACGGGAGAAGACCCGGGTATCCACTACGAGGCCCTTGCCGAGGTATTCGGAAACCCCGTATATGAACGTATCGATGCCCCTGCAACGCCGGAGCAGAAGGCGGTCCTCAAGAAACTTTCTCCCGACAGGGTGAAGACTTCCACTCTCGGAGGGGAAGAGATAAAGGCGAAACTCACCGAGGCGCCGGGAAACGGGGCACCTATTGGCGGCCTCAAGGTGGTGACTCAGAACGGATGGTTCGCCGCCCGTCCTTCCGGGACCGAAAATATCTATAAGGTTTATAGCGAGAGTTTTTTAGGCAAGGTCCATCTCCTCCGTCTGCAGGAAGAGGCGATGGAGATGATAAACAGGGTCTTCGAAGAGGCGGGGGTCCGTTAAGGCATGTGGGCAGGTATTGCCTGCACGGTTAAACACACACATAAAGAGTGCGGGTCCGGCTTTGACCGCACGGGAAATCTACTTTTAAAGAGGAGGGTATATGCTGAAGATAGACGCGCGTGATGTTTTGCAGTTCGCCATCCGCATAGAGGAAGACGGGGAAATGTTTTATTCCAGGGCAGCCTTTACAGCGGACGACAAGAACGTGGCCGACCTGTTCAATGAGCTTGCCGCTGAAGAGGTACGGCACAAACTGGCGTTTGAGGACCTCCTTTCCCGGGCAAAGGAGATTGCGCCTCCCGAGAGTTATCCGGGTGAGTATATCGGTTACCTGAGGGACTACATAGACGGCAAGATCGTTTTTTCCAGGTCGAAGAAGACGGAATTGGAGAATGTACACGACGTGGCCGCGGCCCTTGATTTCGCTATCGGGAGGGAAGCTGATTCCATTACGTATTATCAGGAACTCAGGGCCTATGTGTCGCCCGGTGAACGGCCACCCATAGAGAAGATCATCAATGAAGAACGGACGCACCTTGAAAAGCTCTCCGGGCTGAGAAAGAATTACCCCTAGCCTTTGCCGGTTCAGTTGGAGATGCGGCTTCTTTTCCCGAGCGCGATGTACTCGGGCTCCATGTTGGTATTGAGGCCGTAGCGGGCCGTCAGGGCCTCCCATTCCGGTCTTTCCATAATCGCGGTAAGGGCGAGGTTCAGGGGCCGCCTCAGGGGACTTCCCTTGGGAAAGGCGAAGGCGCACCGTTGCGGCTTGAATTCCGTGGTATGGACATGGAACGGTTTTTCCGTCTCCTTGGCCGCGTAGTAGTGGAGGGGAAGCTCGTCGATGAAAAAACCGTCGATCTTGTTCGCTTTCAAGGCCCGAAGCGCGTCTATCTCGGAGTTGAAGACCGTATATTTGCCTCCCATCTTCCGGACCAGCGAGTACTGAAGGGTGCCCGCCAGAACTCCGAGGTGAAGGCTCCGGAGCTTGTTTGTATCATAGACCTGAATCTGCTGTCGCTCGGTAAGGAGGGTGGACGCGAGGGAGGCGGTGAAGGCGCTGAAGGCGAGGGCGGACAAGAGTATCCAGACAAGGCCGATAATCCTTGCCGGCAAGGATTTGAGGGCCACGTCGAAACACGCGCCCGCGGCGAGGGTGGAGCCTACCCAGTATGCCCCGGTGCCTATGCCCTTAAAGGGGCGGCCGTCAAAATGGTCGGGGTTCAGGTCCCGCTCGATGCGCCACAAGATAAACCCGAGGGCAAAGAGCAAGGCGACAAAGGCGAGGATCGTCTTGATTATATCCCAGGAGAAGAATATCTTCACCACCCTGAGCCAGGGGTAAGGGTCCCGTCCCTCCGGGACCGCCACGGCCAGTCGCGTGGAGCCGATGGCGGTAGAGAAATCGAAGAGACGGAGCCGGTCCGCCGTCTCAAAGAGGGCCGCAATGGAAAGGTCGATCGTCCCCGCCTGAAGGGCGTTCTGGAGCCCCTTGAACGTCATTTCCTTCAGTTCGTAGTCCAGCTGCAAATCGGCTGCGAGATAACGCCACAGGTCAACGGCGAACCCGGTCCACTGGCCCCTTTCGTTCTTCATGGTGATGGGCGGGTCGTTGACGACCCCTACTATGAGCTTCCGATGGGGCAGGGGACCCTGCGGTTCCGCCATGGCGGGCGTGGACGTGAAAAAGGCCGGGAACGATATGAGAAAGACGATAATCAGCAGTCCGGAGATTCTTGTTCGCATGTCTATATCCCCTTCTTCCTGATGGGCTTTAAATCAGGGGTAAGACCGTAACGGGCGGCAAGGGTTTCCCAGGCGGGGCTTTCCATGAACGCCATGAGAGACGTATTCACGTATTCCCTCAGGGGGCTGTTCGCGGGGAAGGCGAAGCCGAATCGCATCTTCTTGAGGGCAGTAAGGCGGACGGATATCTTCTTCCGGTATCTCAGTTCCTCATAATGCAAGAGCCGGTCGCTGCTCAAAAAACCGTCGATCTTGTTTGCGAGCAACGCCTGGATGCCGTCATCCGTCTTTTCGAAGAGGGTGTAGTTGCCCCCCAGTTTTTCCAGGATGGATGCCTGGGTGGTGCCCGTGACGGCCCCCGCGTGAATTCTCCTCAGGGTGCTCGTATCAAAGGCATAGGTCGTCGCCTGACGGCGCGCGATAAGGGTGGATGCAATGGAGGCGGTGAGGGCCCCGAAAGCGACCGCTCCCACGAGGATCCACAAGAGGCCCATAATCCTCCCTGGAGTGGTCTTGAGGCTGACCCCGGTGCAGATGCCGGAGACGAGGGTGGAGCCTACCCAGTATACGCCCGTGGCGATGCCCTTCAGGGGGTGTCCGCCGAAATGGTCCGGGTTCTGCTTCCTTTCGCTCATCCAGAAGATGAACCCCGCGAAAATGAGGATGAAAAGGACAACGACCGCGATTTCGACAAGGCTCCAGGAGAAGAAGACCTTTATGGCCGCGAGGAAGGGGTGGACATCCTTTTCCGCAGGCACCGCCACCGCGAGGTGCGAGACGCCGATGAAGCTGGAAAAGTCGAGAAACCGTTGCCGGTCTATCGTTTCGTAAAGAGGGGCAACCGTAAGGTCCGCCGCGCCTGTGCGGAGGGCGTTCTCGACTTCGCTGAAACGCATCTCCCTGAGTTCATATTCTACGCCCAGGTCCTTCGCGATGTGACGCCATAAGTCTACACTGAAGCCGCTCCATTCGCCGTTTGCGGCCTTAATTACCATGGGAGGGTCGTCAACAACAACGGCGATGAGTTTTTTGTGAACCGGGAAGGGGGACGTGACCGCGTCGAGGCGTGAAACGAGACCCTGGAAAAGGGTAAAAAGGGCAAACATGACTATGGCAAGAAGCACTCTGCCCGGAAAAGCGTGTTTTTCATTTCCGTCCATCATCTTTCCTGTCATTGTCTTACACTATGGCGTAATTTGCAAGGGGAATCAGCCGGTGCGCCGGGGCCCTTTGACAGGAGCGTCCCCGGTGCGCGGCGAAGGGCGCGCGATCTCAGCAGACCTCGAGGGTGCATCGCCGGACGTTGGCCACGATCCGCCTCAACACCTTGAGGGTTGTCGCTTCATCGCGATCAGGGACGCCGTCAAGCAACTCGTCGAGATGCCTTATGACGACCGGCGTGAGTGCCTCCCTGACTTTGTGCCCCCTTTCCGTAAGAAAGATACGAAAGATCCTTTTATCCGAACTATCGGCCCGCCGTTCAATGTGGCCGTGTTTTTCGAGAAGGTTGAGGATCCTCGTCATGTTGTGACGGTCTTTCAGCATCCGCTCGCCAAGCTGGGTCTGATTCATCCCTTCCTCCAGGCCCAGACGGGCCAGGACGCCGAACTGCTCCGGCGTGACGTCATAACCGGCTTGTTTGAACCTCCTTAAGAGCAGTGTCGTTCCCTCGGTCTGAACCCGGTAGGCCCAGTGAAGGAGAAGCTCCTCAATCGGATAGAGTTCCGCCATTCTTTCCTCCTTCTGTGAGTCCATCCGCTTTTGCCACCCAGCCCCCGCCCATGGACTTATAAAGGTTTACGAGGGAGCGGAAAAGGGTATCCTGCGTCTGCGTATAGGCAAGCTCGGCATTGAAGAGACTCCTCTCCGCGTCGAGGACCTCGAGGTAACTGGTGTAGCCGTTCTCGTAGCGTAGGCTTGCGAGACTCGCATAGCTGGTGAGGGCTTCCACCCGCTGTTTCTGGATGACGAGTTGCTCCCGCGATTTGCGCTGGTCGATGAGAGCGTCATCCACCTCCCGGAATGCCTGCTGGATTACCTGCTGGTACCTGACAAGGTTCTGGTCCGTCACCGCTTCCGCTGCTTGCACCTGTCCCGCGATGGCCCCTGCGGTAAATACGGGCATCGTGGCAGGCACCACGTAATTCCACATTTTGGCGGGTCCCAGGAAGAGGTTCGAAAGGTCCGTACTCTCCACGCCGAAGGAACCGGTGAGGGTGACAGAGGGGAAATAGAGGGCCTTCGCCACACCGATTCGTGCGTTGGCCGCTATGAGGTTCTGCTCGGCCTGTCGCAAATCGGGCCGCCTGTCGAGGAGTCCGGAGGGCAAACCTGACGGCACCGTGGGAAGAGTGAGGTCATCAAGACGCTTGCCCCGCGGTATGGGGCCGGGATTACGGCCGAGGAGTACACTCAAGACGTTTTCCTGCTGGGTGATAAGCTTCTGGACCAAGGGAATCGTGGCAAGGGCGAGTTGGTATTCGGATTCCACCTGGCGTAGCTCCAACTCTGAGATCAGGCCCCGGTCGAAGCGGAGCTTGAAGAGTTCAAAGGAATACTCACGGCTCTTCGCGGTCCGTTCGGCGATCTCCAACTGCTTGTCCAAGTGGCACAGGTCCACATAAGACGTCGCCACCGCCGCCACCACCGTGAGGACCACGGCCCTTCGTCCTTCCTCGGTGCTGAGAAGGTCGGCCCTAGCAGCCTCCGTGGAACGGCGAATACGCCCCCATATGTCGATCTCCCAGCTCGCGGCGAGGAAACCCTGAAAGTCATTATAGGGGTTATCCGCCGCATAGGACCAGGGAGGGTTGACATAACGGCTTACCGCCTTCCTCTGTGCGACGCCTGCCGCCGCCACCTGGGGAAAGAGGGCGGCCCTCGTTGTGCCGTATCGTCCCATGAATTCATCGACCCTTGCCGCGGCGATGCGGAGATCCTTGTTTTCCTTAAGTGCCGAGGCGATAAGTTCGTTAAGGACGGGGTCGCCGAACTGTTCCCACCAGGCCGTGTCCGCAAGGTCCTTCGCCTCGGGCTCCGTGAGACGCCATGTATCCGGTGCGTCGATGGAAGGCCGCCGGTAATCGGGTCCGATAGCACAGCCGCAAAAGGAGAGGACGAGAAGCAGGGCGATAATCGCCCTCTGCGGGTTCATCCTATGCATGGTCGTCCTCCTTCCTCGCAACAGGGGGCGCCTTCTTTTTCTTTCGCCGACCCGCAACCTTCTCTACTGCATAGAAAGTGACGGGGATGAGGAAGATCGCAATTACCGACGCCGCCGCGGTCCCTCCCATTACCGCAGTCCCCATGGTCTGATGGGCGTTTGCTCCCGCCCCGGTCGAAATCGCAAGGGGGAGCACCCCGAGGAGAAAGGCAAAGGACGTCATGAGGATGGGTCTCAGACGAAGCTGGGCCCCTTCGAGGGCGGCATCGATGAGCCCCTTCCCCTGCTGGTGCCTTGTTTTTGCAAACTCCACGATGAGGATAGCGTTCTTTGCCGCCAACCCGATGAGGACGATGAGGGCGATCTGGGCATACACGTTGTTTTCCATGCCCCGCAACCACATGGCGGCGAAGGCGCCGAAAACGGCAACAGGCGTGCCGAGAAGCACGCTGAGGGGCAGGGACCAGCTCTCATAGAGAGCCGCAAGGATAAGAAAGACGCAGAACAAGGAAAAGGCGAAGATGGCCGATGCGGGGAGACCTTCCCGGGCCTTTTTTTCCTGGAAGCTCATGCCGATATAATCGAGGCCAATGTCGGAGGGCATGGTCTGTTTGTACACCTCTTCCAGGGCGTTCATCACCTGTCCCGAACTGTACCCCCGCTTGCCGGTGGCGTTGATCTGGGCGGAACGATAGAGGTTGTAACGCATGGTGAATTCGGGACCGGGCCGTGACTCCACGGTGGTGAGCGCCGAAAGCGGCACCGGGTCGCCCCTGTCGTTATTCACATAGAACCGTCGTATATTCTCGGCCTTTGCCCGGTAGGTCCCTTCCGCCTGCACATAGACCTGCCACTGGCGGCCGAACCGGTTGAAGTAATTTACGAAGTAGCCTCCCATGAAGGTTTGCAGGGTCTGGTAGACCTCCCTGAGATCGATGCCCTGCTTGATAACCTTGTCGCGGTCGACGTTCACGAAGAGTTGAGGCACGGCAGGAAGAAACGTGGTGATTACGTTCTCGAGCTCCGGCCTCTTGCGCGCGGCCTCGATGAATTTGTTCACGTTCTCCGCGAGAAAACTGATGTCTTTGCCTGCCCGGTCCTGGAGGACGACCTGGGCGCCTCCGGCCAGTCCTATGCCCTGGATCGGGGGCGGGGGAAAGACAAAGGAAACGCCTTCGGGAAATTTCCGCAACTCCCGTCGCAGGTGGTCCATAATCGCCTGATACTTTTCCTCGGGCCTCTTTCGGTCCTGCCAGCCTTTCAGGGTCACAAAAGCGAAGCCGCTGTAAGTGTTCTGGGCAATGCTCATGAGGCTCAGACCTGAAATGGTCTGGTAGTGCTCGATCCCCGGCGTTTTGCTCAAGACTTTCTCAACGTTCTTCATGACCTCCGTGGTGCGCTGGAGCGACGCGGCATTGGGAAGGGCCATGTTTATGTAAAAATATCCGACGTCCTCGTTAGGAAGGAAACTCGCGGGGAGTCCCTTGCCGAGAATGCCGGAAAGGAGCGCGATAAAGCCCAGGAAGAGAAGGCTGAGAACGCTCCTCCGGATCAACGACCGGCACACGCTGACGTAGCCCTTGGAAGCCCTGTTGAATACCCGGTTGAACCAGGTAAAGAACGCTCCAAGGGGTCCGTGTGTTTTTCCCGGTCTGAGGAGAAGGGCGCAGAGGGCCGGGCTTAGGGTCAGGGCGTTAAAGGCTGAAATGATGACCGAGATCGCGATGGTCACCGCAAACTGCTGATAGAGCCTGCCGGTAATGCCCGGGATGAAGATGGTGGGGATAAAGACGGCAGCGAGAATAAGGGCGATCGCCATAACAGGGCCGGAAACCTCCTTCATGGCCTTGAGTGACGCCTCCTTTGGCGACAGTCCTTCCTCGATGTGGCGCTCCACCGCTTCAACCACGATGATGGCGTCGTCCACCACGAGGCCGATGGCAAGGACCAGGCCGAAAAGGGAAAGGGTGTTGATGGAAAAGCCCAGAAGCGGAAAGACGGCGAAGGTACCTATGAGCGAAATGGGGACGGCCAACGCGGGAATGAGGGTTGCCCTCCAGCCCTGAAGGAAGAGAAAGACCACGAGGATTACGAGGGCCAGGGCCTCCAGGAGGGTCTTCATGATCTCGTGGATACCTTCATTGATGGACCGGGTCGTGTCGAGGGTGATGGTATATTCCAGATCGGCGGGAAACCGTTTGCTTGCCTCTTCGAGCACCTTCTTTACCCCTGCCACGGTGGCGAGGGCATTGGACCCGGGCAACTGGTAAACGCCCAGCATGGCGGCGGGCCTTCCATCAACACGGGCATTCACATTGTACGTTTGGGCTCCGAGTTCGATACGGGCCACGTCTTTCAGCCGGACAATCGATCCATCGGGGCTTGCCCGGACCACGATGGACTCGAAATCTTCGAGTGTCGAAAGGCGGCCCTTTGCCCGGACCGTATAGGTGAATTCCTGCTTCGGAGGCGCGGGTTCCGCCCCGATCTGTCCCGCGGGGTTGACCGTGTTCTGTTTCTCGACAGCCTTCACAAGGTCCGGGACGGTGAGTCCCAGTTTGCCCAGCGTATCCGGGTTCACCCATATCCGCATCGCGTAGTCTCCCGCGCCGAACAGGTTGACCTGGGCGACACCCGGCGTTCGGAGCAACTGGTCGATGAGGTTGATATTCGCATAGTTTCCCAGGAATGTAGAGTCGTGGGTGCCTTTCGGCGAGGAAAGTCCCAGGATCATGAGAGGCGACGACCTCGATTTCTGGATGTTCACCCCGTAATTGCGAACATCGATGGGGAGTTGGGATTGTGAAAGGGCCTGACGTATCTGGGTGAAGATGAGGTCGGTATTGGGATCGGTCTTGACGTCGAAATTGACGAAGACGCGCATGCTCCCGTTGCTCGCATTGACCGAGTACATGTAGTTCATGTTGTCTACGCCGCTCAGCTTCTGCTCCATGGGCGTGGCGACCGACTGCTCCACGGTTTCCGCGTCCGCGCCCGTGTAGGTTGTCCAGATCTGGACCTCAGGGGGGACGATCTCGGGGAATTGCGCCACCGGTAACTGAAACATCGCCACCAGTCCGAGGACAATGAACATGATGGAGATAACCATCGCAACGATGGGGCGGTTTATGAAGAACCTTGACATGCGGCGAGCCCTCCCCTATCCCTTCTGGGGTTTGGTCCGAGACCCTGCTCCCGGCACGGGGCCGCCTCCGCCGGGCGTCCGGGGAGTCTTCTGTTGTCCGTCAGCCTGCTTGGCAACAAAGGGTTTTACGGTTACCACGGTCCCTTCCTTCACCTTCTGGACTCCCTCGGCAATGACCCGTTCGCCCCGTTTGAGGCCGCTCTCTATGACCCAAAAGTCATCGACCCGCTCCGCAACCTCGACAGGCCGGATATTGACCTTGTTATCCGGCGCTACGACAGCTACCTGGAACCCTCCCTGAAGCTCCGTCACCGCCCGCTGCGGCACGAGGAAGGCACCTTTCTTGATCGCTGTCTCTGCAATGACCCGGGCGAATTGACCCGGCCGGACTACGTTTCCGGGATTGGGGAAGAGGGCGGCGACTTTGATGGTTCCTGTCCTCACGTCCACCTGCCGGTCCGCAAAGGCGAAGCTTCCCTTGTGGGGATGAAGGCGGCCGTCGGCAAGGATCAACTGAAGGGGCAATCTCTGACCCCGTTCACCGCCGGACTGAACATACCGCAGATATTCCGGTTCACTCATGGATATATAGACCTTGATGGGGTTCACAGTCGACACGGTGGTCAGTTCCTCTACGGAGCCGGTACCTACCAGGTTGCCGATCTGGGCTTTGGCGATGCCCGCGATACCGGCTATGGGTGAAGTGATCTTCGTGAATTCCACGTCAACCTTGGCCTTGTCGACTACCGCCTGCGCTTCTACCACGGCGGCCTTGGCCGCCTGCTCGGTGCCGACCGCGTCATCATAGTCTTTGAGGCTGATGGCCCTCCGCTGCACCAGGGGTTTGATGCGCTCCAGGTTCGCCTTGGCAATTTCCCAGCGGGCCTGCTGCTGGCCGAGCTGTCCGTTGGCCTTTTCCAGGGCGGCCACGAAGGTTCGGGGGTCGATCTTGAAGAGGACCTGACCCTTCTTGACGAAATCGCCCTCCTTATAATCCTGCTCAGTCAGATAACCCTGGACCTGGGCGCGGATGACGGCATTCACCAGGCCGTCGGTGGAAGCTGTCCATTCCGAATAAACAGGAACATCCTTTATCACGATGTCCGTCACGGCGACAATGGGCGGCTGCGCGATTTCCTTGGTCCGGCCGTTCTTGCAGCCGGGCAGGCACAGGGCTGCCGCACATGTCATGATCATGCCTATACAAAAGATACCGGTTGCCTTTTGTTTCCAGGCCATTCAACACCCTCCTCGCCTATGCTCGGGTCCCCCGTCCCTTGGTTTTTACGCTTTAGCAGCTATATTACCATAACAACATTGCCATGACAATGACGTTATAATAGGGGGCGGCAATATGACGGCACGATTTCTATCCTTTTGAAAAAGTTGGTTTTCTTAGGTTTTCAACGAGGCTCCTGCCGGCCCCTTCGCTCTTCCGGCCCTTCGTTTCCGCTGGACTTGGGCCGGCCCTATGACCTACAATAATGGGCATGGGCAAGGACAGACCACAGTGCGGGCTCCTCATAGAGAACAGGGAAGGGAAGGTGTTGCTTCAACTGAGGGACAACATACCGGATATCCCGTGGCCCGGCATGTGGGGGACCTTCGGCGGACAAGTTGAAAAGGGAGAGAGTTCCCTGGAAGCGATCGTAAGGGAGCTCAGGGAGGAACTTGCCTACGACCTCCACGATCCCGAGTACTTCGGCAATTTCCCCTATGACGGCTACGACATATTCATGTACAGGAAGATAGTTCCCGACATTACCCTCGACGACGTGACCGTCTGCGAGGGAGAGAGGGCTGCCTTTTTCTCTCTGGAGGAGATAAAGGGGACGGAATGCGCGGCGAACTGCAAAGAAATCATACTTGCATACTACGAGATGTTCCACGGAGGCCGGGGGCGTTAACCCGTTACGGTTTTTGATTCCCCTGGGCCCGCCCGGGCAGCGATGCGAGGCAGCGGGAGATGATCTCCTCCACCGACCCCACATCGAGAGCGTTTTCCCCCTGCTTGAGGACGTGGCCTGTACCTCTCGGCCGCCACACAGAGGGATCGAAATCGGTAAACAGGGTAATCGTGGTGAGTCCGAGCATCCCCGCAAAGTGGGCCATGCCGGAATCATTTGAAACAAATATGCCGCCCCCTTCCAGAAATTCTTTCACATCGGCCAATTCGGGCAGGGACAGGCTGTCCGGAAGCCCGAGGGCAAGGTCGAAGGGTTCGATGATGCGGACCTCCGTACCTTTTGACTTCAGGACATGGTAGAGGTCGATGAAGTTCCGGTAATGCCACTTCTCCTTCTTGAACCCTTTTTCAGGGTAGAGGATTACCCTGGAGGACGGCTTCAAGGGCGGCTCTATCTTTAGCGCCTCGACGCCGTATCGGGGAAGCTGGGCCAATTGGTAGTCCTCGACGTGCACTCCCGCCGGTCCGGGCCGGGGGGCGCCGAAGGCGTTCTCGGGATACATGTCGATAAAGAGAAGGGGGTTTCGGGAGAAGCGCTGCCACCTTTCTCTCAGGCTGCCCTCGCGATCCTTGCCGAGGAATATGATCCGTTCCCACGTGATGTCTGTGGGGCGGCTGGAAAAGAGGTAGAGCCATCGTGCGGACTCTATGCCGTGAACCTCGGTGAAATAGTCTTTGAAGAGGTTGAGGAACCTCCTGGTGCCCAGGGCTGCCACGGGTTGCCTGAAGTGGCGGGAGACGGAATGGAAGACGGATTCGGAAAGACAACAGTCCCCGAGCCCTCCCATGTGGATAAGAAGGATATCTTTAAATTCCATATCCGACGAAGCTCGTTTTATGGGGGTCACGCCGACGGGATGATGAAGACGGAGTCGGCGGCAGGGGGTACTTGGGCCGGAAAGACAGCCGAAGATATCTCACTTGAGACTGGTGAGGGCCTTGATGATGTCTGCTCCCCCTTTATATACTTCCTTCTTATCTCCGTTGATTATGACACAGGAAGGGGTCTCCATGATCTTGTCTTCCTTGATATACCCTTCCAGCATGACGAACACGGGTTTCACATCGAAGAGCTTGAACCTCAGGAAATGTTTGTTGAGGTAATCCTCCAGTTGACCCTGCTCCGTGATCCCTGATTTCGACGCCTCGAAAAGCAGGCTCCTTGCCCGGAGGATATAGTCGATATCCGCTCTCTCTTTTGCAATAAAGAGGAAATATTTCGTGTAGAGGGACGAATTTTTGTGGAATGGCGCGTCGATAAGGGTGAGGGTGATGACGTTCCTCTTTACGAGGTCGGCGAGGACAGGCTCGATCTTGGGCTCCAGGGCCCGGCACGGGGTGCAGTAGTAGTCTGCGTAAAGCCGTACCTTGATCTTTCCGGTCCCGAAAACGGGGGCAAAATCCCTCACGGAGAGGGCCCCCCGGTCCTGACCGGCAGCGGGAATTGAGAGGAAGAGCGACAGGCAGAGAATCGCCATTATGAACCGGAGAGAAGACTTTTGCATGCAATATTCTACTCACCCGCACCCCCTTTTGTAAAGTGATATATCCTCCCTCGTGGGGCGGGGTATCGGGGGCGACGGGGACGGGAGGCGTTGCTCCGTGTTTTGTGTGCCGTCGCTTCCGCTATGGGTTGACAGGGCCGGGGGTGGATTGATAGCATTAGGGAGAGTCTAAGGAGGACTGATGGCGGAAACGGATAATTGGGGCGCCGACCCCCAGGTGAGGTACTTGAGGCGGATATTTTCGAGGATAGAAGAAATGCAGGCTGCATTGCTCACGCGGCTCGGCGTCGGGTCATCCGATTACCGGCTGCGGCGCGTGCGCGAGTCAACGCTCAAGCTTTTCGAACAGGGCTGGATGCTCGCCCAAAGGAACGGGGTGGTCGGCTCCGACGAGGAAATCGCCGTCCTTTACCTCTATTGTTTTGCCCGGATGCTCGGCGCGAACCGCATACCCGTGGCTCCGGAAGAACTGCCCGCCCATGATGGAATAGCTGCCTTTGTAAAGGAGGTGCTCAAGTGATCCGCCTGCGTCTCTTCGGCCGGTGCCGCATCTACCATGACCCTGTGAGCCCGGTGGCCAAGGCCCCTGCCCAGGTCGGCTGGACTGCCTGGTACCGTACTATCGACCTCGTGACGCCCCAGCAATTGAAAGGCGAAGAGCTGCTCCGGAGGACCCGGGGATGGTGGACCGTTGACCCCGCCGATGTCGCCCTGGTGGTGAAGGAGTACGGACGGCTCGTGGTGGGAGACGGAGGGGAGTTGATGGTGGAGTTCGAGGACGGAGAGAAAGCTGAAGCCCTTTCCGGGGCGCTGAAGGAGAGGTTTCAGGACCAGGTGCAGCTCGCCCCGTAATGCCGGTTTTACGGCGGGCGCTTCGAGGCCGTCACGATCTTTCGTCCAGTGTAAGGCGTATTACCTTCGCAAGTTCATGCTTTGCCATGGGCTTCATGATGAAACCCCGGATGCCCGACAGCCTTGCGGTCTCGGCTGAAACCTCGTGACTGTAGCCGGTACAAAGGATAACAGGCAGGTCCGGCCTGATTTTCAGGAAGTCGCCGGCGAGATCGAGACCCGTGACCTCGGGCATGGTGTGGTCCGTGAATACGAGGTCGAACCTTGCGGGATCACTGGAAAAGGATTCCAGCGCTTCCATGCCGTCGGTCATGGCCGTCACCTGATACCCCAGTCTTTCCAGCACCTCCTTGCCCCACCGCGCGAGGACCTCTTCGTCGTCGATAAAGAGGATATGCTCTGTGCCGCCCGGGGTCTCGTCCATGGTGACGGGTATAGGGGTATGGTTCTCCATCAACCTGGGAATATAGACGTGGAATGAGGAGCCTGCGCCCGGGACGCTCTCCACGGTTATTTCCCCGTTAAGGTTTTGTATGATCCCATAGACTACCGCAAGGCCCATGCCGGTGCCTTCACCCAGCGCTTTCGTGGTAAAGAAGGGCTCGAATATCCTTTCCATGACCCCCGCGTCGATGCCTGTCCCCGTGTCCTGCACGGTGAGGCGCACGTATTGGCCGGGTAAAATCCGCCGGGCCATTCCCTTGCCGGGTACGCCCTCCGTCCTGGTGAGGGATATGACCAGCCTGCCGCCCTTTAGCCGCATGGCATGGGCCGCATTGGTGCAGAGGTTCATGAGTACCTCCTGGACTTCCGTAGGGTTGGCGAGGACCACGAGGGGCTGGGGGGCCACCTTCGCCGTAATGCGCACGGTGGCGGGCAATGACGCGCGAAGCATCTTTACCGTCTCTTTCACGAGGGGCGCGAGTAAGAGAGGCTGTCTCTCGTAGTTGGTCTTTCTGCAGAACGTAAGGATCTGCTTCACAAGCTCCCGGCCCCTGAACCCGCTCTTGAGCACCAGTTCCAGCCGTTGGCGCTCGGGGCTGTCAAGGGGCATATCTTCGATCACCATCTCCGTGAAACCGATGATGGCCGCGAGGACATTGTTGAAATCGTGGGCTATGCCGCCCGCCAGGGTGCCCACGGCCTCCATTTTCTGGGCCTGCCGGAGTTGTTCTTCGAGCCTGCGGTGTTCCGTGACGTCGGTGAGCATGGCAAAGGCGCCATAGGTGTGTCCCTGATCGTCGGTCATGGGACACGCGGAAACCCGGCAGAGGATAACCTTGCCGTCTTTCTTCCTGAGACGGGCGTAATACTGGTCCCGTATCCCGCTCAGCCTTTCCTCCATGTTCCGCCGTTCCCCCAGCGTGTCTTCCTCGATGAAAAACCTTGTATAATCCTGCCCCATAAGCTCGTCTGCCGTGTACCCGAGCATTTGGGCCATCTTCCGGTTTACGAAGGTGATGATCGAGTCGAGGCCAACGGCCCAGATGCCTTCCTCGGCAGTCTCGACAAGACGCCGGTGACGCATTTCGCTGTCCCGCAGGGCCTGTTCCACGCGCTTCTGCCCGGTGAGGTCGGTGACCGTGAGACAGAGAGCACTTGTACCGCCTTCCAGGGGCATCATGGAGAGGTAGGTCGCTATCTCCTTGTTGTCCGGGGTCTTCAAGGTGAACTCGCCCCTCGATCCTCCGAGACCGCATCTTTCGGCCATGAGATGAAGAGGCTCCGACTCGACGGGCAGAATAAAGTCATGAAGGGACGTGCCTATTATTGTGTTGAGAGGCATGTTGACCATGTCCGCGAAGCGCCGGTTGGCGTAAAGCACCACGCCGTCCCGTGTCATGGTTATGGCGCCTTCGTTCATGGTCTCAACGAAAGCCCGATACGGCTGTTCGGCGCCGTCAAGGGTGAACACCCGGTGTCCTTCGGGGCCGTCGATGACGAGGGCGTCCACCTCATGTACCGAGATAGCCCTCAGTGCATCTTCCGCGTCTTCGAGACGCGTCCTGAGCTGCGTTATTTCCGCTTCCAGGGCTTCGCAGGTCTTTACAGGTTTCATGACCGCTCCCGGTGATGGGGCATCAAGCCGTGAACCTCCCGGACGCACGCAGGGATTATGGTTTCAGAACAGGGGTGAGTGAAAGGGGGCGGTCCTCCCTTTGCGGCCTCGTCGAGTCCTTCAGTTTTTGCTTTGCATCTTTGCAGCCGGATCGACAGGTGCAGCGGGATATTCTTCTGTTTCACGATTTACTCCCCCCTCAGGCATTGCTGCGTACGAACACAACAAACAATAGAATGCTTAGCCGTTTGGCAGAACAGCCCAAAATAAACCGTATTCAACAAGTCTACACCCCAAAAATAGCATTTGTAAAGGGTAAAACGACCTAATTTTACAGGATAAAAGGAAAATAGGCGTCATAGGGTGAGGCGAAGCCCGTAAAAACAAACAAGGGGCAGGATGTCATCCTGCCCCTTGATGTGTGTCAAAGTGTCCTTGCCGCCGTTAGTCGATCGACCGGCGGTCTCATGCTCTACAAATGCGTCATACCTCGGTGAGGCAGAACTTTACCGCCTCCTCCATCTTTTCCATGAACTTGAATTCCATGTTCTCTTTGATGCTCTCCGGCACCTCTTCCAGGTCCTTTTCGTTCATCTTGGGAAGGGCTACGATGTTGATGCCCGCCCGCTTTGCAGCGAGGACCTTCTCTTTTATGCCGCCCACGGGCAGGACGAGGCCTCTCAGGGTTATCTCACCCGTCATGGCTACATCGTTCCTTACGTGTTTGTCCGTGAGAAGGGACACGAGAGAGACGAGCATGGTAACGCCCGCCGACGGTCCGTCCTTGGGAATGGCCCCTGCGGGCACATGAATATGGATGTCGTTCTTCTCGAAGGTCTCCTCGTCGATATTGAAATCACGGGCTTTGCTCCGTATATAGCTCAATGCCGCCTGGGCCGATTCTTTCATTACGTCGCCAAGCTGGCCTGTGAGGGTGAGGTTCCCCTTACCCCTCATCTTGGTGGATTCGATAAACAGGATATCGCCGCCTGTAGGCGTCCATGCGAGTCCCGTGGCCACTCCCGAATACTTCGTCCTTGCCGCGACTTCAGAGAAGAACTTTATGGGACCGAGGTATCCGTGGATGCTCTCCGCGGTGATTATCTTCTTCGTGGTTTCGCCTTCCGCCACGTCCCTTGCCACTGCCCTGCAGATAGCGGCGAGTTCCCTTTCCAGGTTCCTCACTCCGGACTCCTTGGTGTGGGAGCGGATGACCACCTTTATTCCTTCATCGTCAAACTCTATGTGTTCTTCGTTCAGCCCGTGCTCGCCCCTCTCCTTGGGGATGAGAAACTGCTTTGCGATCATAAGCTTCTCTTCCTCCGTATAACCGGGGAGTTCGAGCACTTCCATCCTGTCCTTGAGGGCAGGCGGAATCGGGTCGAGCATATTCGCCGTGGCGATGAACATGACCTTCGAGAGGTCGAAGGGCACTTCAAGATAGTGGTCGCTGAAGGAGAAATTCTGCTCAGGGTCCAGTACCTCGAGGAGCGCGCTTGACGGGTCCCCACGAAAATCCATACCGATCTTATCCACTTCATCGAGCATGAAGATGGGGTTATTCGACCCCGACTTCTTTATGCCCTGTACTATTCTTCCGGGCAAGGCCCCCACGTAGGTCCTGCGGTGCCCCCTGATCTCGGCCTCGTCACGTATGCCTCCGAGAGACATGCGCATGAACTTCCTTCCGAGGGCCCTGGCAATGGACTTGCCGAGGGATGTCTTTCCCACGCCGGGAGGCCCGACGAAGCAGAGGATGGGCCCCTTCATGTCCGCCTTGAGCTTCCTTACCGCAAGGTATTCGAGGATCCTTTTCTTGACCTTGGCAAGGTCATAATGGTCCTCGTCAAGTATCCTGCTCGCATCCTTTATGTCCAGGTTGTCGTCCGTGGAGAGCGACCACGGCAGTTCCGTGAGCCAGTCGAGGTAGGTCCTCGACACGGTGTACTCAGCGGACATGGTGCTCATCTTCGAGAGCCTGTCAAGCTCCTTTTCCGCGACTTTCTGGACGTCGGGCGGCATCTTCGCTTCCGTGATCTTCTTCCTTATCTCATCCATTTCCTGGAGCCGGTCGTCCGTCTCCCCGAGTTCTTTCTGGATGGCCTTGAGTTGTTCCCTGAGATAATACTCCCTCTGGGTCTTGTCTATGCCTTCCTTCACGTGGGACTGGATCCGGCTGCTCAGTTCAAGGGTCTCCACTTCCCTGTTCAGGAGGACGGTGACCTTTTTAAGTCTCTCTCTCAGGTCGATCTTTTCGAGTATCTCCTGCTTCTCGGTCACACCGATGTTGATGGTGGACGCGATGAGGTCGGCGAGATTCCCCGGGTTCTCTATCTTCGTGGCTATCTGCGTGAGCTCCGAAGAGAGGTAAGGCGCCATCTCGATGGCCTTCTTGTAAAGGTTCTTGAGATTGATGTACATGGCGTCTATCTCGATATCCTTCTGATACTCCTCGAAGATAGGCAGTACTCTCGCGGTCAGGTGGGGTTCCTTTCCGGTGAACTCGATGAGTTTGAACCTGCAGAGGCCCTGCACCACCACCCTCTGACTCCCGTCCACCATCTTTACCATCTTCATTATGGTAGCTATGGTTCCGATGGTATAGAGGTCGTCAATGCCGGGATCCTCTATGTCCGGGTTCTTCTGGGTGATGATACCGATCATCTTGTCTTTGTTCATCGCCTCGTCAACGAGACGTATGGACCTTTCCCTTCCTACTATGAGAGGCATTACAAGATCAGGGTATGCCACGGTCCCGCGCAAAGGCAGTATGGGGACCTCCGCGGGGATAAACAGCCTGTCTTTTGCAGCCTTATCGTTCTTAAATCCTATTACCATTCAAACCCCCTATTTTTTCACGTCCTCAAACTCGGCATCAACTACGTCATCGTCGCCTCTTGAGCCTCCCTGGGGTCCGCCTTGTCCGGGACCCTGAGGTCCTCCTTCACCCGGCCCTGAAGTCGTTGAAGTCTTCTTGTAAAGGGTCTCCGCGAGTTTGTGGGACGCCTTGGTGAGGTCGTCCGACGCCCTCTGGATCCTGTCGGTGTCGCCGCTCTTTATCGCTTCCTTCGCTGCTGTCACGGCATCTTCCACAGGTCTGATATCGTCGGCGGTCAGTTTGTCCTTGCTTTCGTTCAGCGTCTTCTCTGTGGTGTATACCAGGTTATCAAGCTGATTTCTCATCTCGATCTCCTGCTTCCTCTTCTTGTCCTCTTCCGAATGGACTGCCGCGTCATCCACCATCTTCTTGATTTCCTGCTCATTGAGGCCGGTGGATGCCGTTATGGTTATGTTCTGCTCCTTGCCTGTGGCGATGTCCTTGGCCGCCACATGGAGTATGCCGTTCGCATCTATGTCGAAGGTGACTTCGATCTGAGGTATCCCTCTCGGCGCGGGCGGCAGGCCTATAAGATGGAACCTGCCCAATGTCCTGTTGTCCCTCGCGAATTCTCTTTCGCCCTGAAGTACGTGTATCTCAACACTGGTCTGACTGTCTTCGGCAGTGGTGAAAATCTGGCTCTTCTTCGTAGGAATGGTGGTGTTCCTCTCGATGATCTTTGTCATGACCCCGCCCAGGGTTTCAATCCCGAGGGAAAGAGGGGTAACGTCGAGGAGGAGCACATCCTTTACCTCGCCTGCCAGGACGCCGGCCTGTACTGCCGCGCCGAGGGCAACCACCTCATCCGGGTTAACGCCCCTGTGAGGTTCCTTGCCGAAGAATTCCTTTACCAGGTCCTGGACCTTCGGGATTCTCGTCGAGCCGCCTACGAGGACGACTTCGTCGATCTGTGAGGCGTTCAGTTTGGCGTCATCGAGGGCCCTCTTGCACGGTCCCATGGACCTCTGGATAATGTCGTCCGCCAACTGTTCGAGCTCCGACCTTCTCATCCTCATGTTGAGGTGTTTCGGGCCGGACTGGTCGGCAGTCACGAAGGGCAGGTTTATTTCCGTCTCCATGGTAGTGGAGAGTTCGATCTTCGCCCTTTCCGCGGCCTCTTTCAGTCTCTGGAGGGCCATCCTGTCCTTGGAGAGGTCTATGCCCTGTTCTTTCATGAACTCGGCCACGATCCAGTCGATGATCTTCTGGTCTATGTCGTCGCCGCCGAGATGGGTGTCGCCGTTTGTGGACTTCACTTCCACCACGTTGTCTCCCACTTCGAGTATGGAGATATCGAATGTGCCGCCGCCGAAGTCATAGACGGCGATTGTCTCGTTTTTCTTCTTGTCGAGACCGTATGCAAGGGCCGATGCAGTCGGTTCGTTGATGATCCTGAGCACGTTCAGAGCGGCGATTCTTCCCGCATCCTTGGTCGCCTGCCTCTGGGAGTCGTTGAAATAAGCGGGAACGGTCACTACCGCGTCTTCAATGGTCTGGCCCAGATATGCTTCGGCCGATTTTCTCAATTTCTGGAGGATAAAGGCTGAAATCTCCTGCGGCGTATACTGCTTACCTCTTACGTCAACACGGGCATTGCCTTCCTGGTCTGCTACGACCCTGTAAGGCACTGTCTTGATCTCCGACTGAACCTCGCTATACCTTCTGCCCATAAATCTTTTGATTGAGAATATGGTGTTCTCCGGGTTGGTAATAGCCTGCCTTTTTGCGGTCTGGCCTACGAGTATCTGTCCATCCTTCGTAAAGGCGACTACGCTGGGCGTGAGTCGGCTGCCTTCTTCATTGATGATTACTTTCGGATCTCCGCCTTCCATGACGGCTACTACTGAGTTCGTGGTTCCTAAATCGATTCCGATTACTTTTTTTGCCATATACAGCCCCCTCGTTGCTGGATTGAATTTTCAACTAAATATAATGATTGAAACTCCCATTGTCAATATGATTAGCTTATAAACCATGGAAACCTTTACATTTTTGTAAATAAAGAGCGTCAGGAAAACGATGAAATTCAGGATAACGATAGTCGCCCCCGTGGGGAGGTCCGCGAGAAAGGAGACAAATATTCCGAGGACCACGGAGACTACCCCTATGAGACCGGCGATAATCATGGTGGCCCTGAACCCCTTGGCCAACTGGAGCGCGGTGACCGCAGGAAGCACCAGAAGGGCGGAAATGAGCATGACCCCCACCACGCGCATGGCCAGGACAACCGTAAGGGCCGTAAGGAGGACGAGGATCGTATTCATCGCCTTGACCTTGACGCCCGTCGCCCTGGCGGATTCCTCGTCGAGTGCCACGGAAAGCATGTCGTGATAAAAGAAGACCAACATGCCGATGAGGATCACGGAGAGGGCGATGGAAGATATTACCTCGGCGCAGCTTATGGCGAGGATGTTCCCGAAGAGGTAGCTGAAGAGATCGACGTTGAAGCCCCCTGCCACGCTCGCGAGGAGAATGCCCCCGGATATGCCGAGGGAAGATACGATGGCGATGGCGGCGTCTCCGTACATGCGCGCCTTGTCGGTGAGTTTCATTATGCCCAGGGAACTGAGCATCACCAGAGGGGCCGCCACCCATACGGGATAGACCCTGAGGAGGAGGCCGACCGCAACGCTGCCGAATGTCACGTGGGCAAGGCCGTCGCCGATAAGAGAGAGCCTTCTCAGAACAAGAAACACCCCCAGGGTGGAGCACAAGACGGCGATGAAGGAGCCCGCGATGAGCGCCCTTTGAACGAACCCGTGAGAGAGGAAATCGAGCATCAGCCCCTTGCCCCCAATACCCCGTCGTGCCTGTGGCATATGAGGTGCTGTGAGAATTCCCCGAAATAGGATGTCATCCCGCTCGACATGCAGAAGGCCTCGAAGGTGCCGCAGAAGACTACCGTCTTGTCGAGATAGAGCAATTTGGAGGCGTGCTCCCCGATAGTGCCGAGGTCATGGGTAATGATGACCACTGTTACCATTTTCTGCCTGTTCAGGTCCCTCAGGGTGCCGAAGAACCTTTCCCGGGTTTCGGGGTCGAGGGCCGCCGTCGGCTCGTCGAGGATCAGGAACTCCGGTTCCCCCACCAGGGCCTTTGCGAGGAAGGCCCTCTGCTGCTGTCCCCCGGACAACTCCCCGATCAGTTTGTCCCGGATGCTTCCGATGTCCATAAGGTCCAGCGCCCTGTCAACACGCTCCCTGTCCGAACGGTTCATCCGTTTTGGGAAGGTCTTCGTCGAGAGGAGTCCCAGGCCTACCACCTCCCGCACGGTTGCGGGAAAACGGGGGTTGAAGGAGGCCATCCTCTGGGGTAAATATCCCACCCGGCGCCATTCCCTGAACCCGGACGGGTCCTGTCCGAAAAGGCGGACGGTCCCCTCGGACGGTTTAAGAAACCCGAGGACCAGTCTTATGAGGGTCGTCTTTCCCGAGCCGTTAGGCCCCACGAGCCCGAGGTAATCGCCCTTTTCAAGGACAAAGGAGGCGTCGGTGAGCACGTCCGCAGAGTTATACCGGAAACCGGCTTTTTCCACCGAGATCACGTCTACCGGCATTCGAGCCCCTTTTGCAGCATGATAAGGTTCGTCTCCATAAGGGAAATGAAGGTGGCCCCTTTCTCCAGGTCGTCCTTGCTTATGTTGTGGGCCCCGTGGAGGGGCAAAAGGGTGGTCTTTGTTTCTCTCGCCACTACCTCCGCCACCCGGGGCGTGATCAATTCCTCGTAATATATGTATTTAACGTGGTTATCCATCACCAGTTTTTTCAACTCCAGTATCTTCCTCGGAGTCGGTTCGGCGTTGGGAGACCCCTCGTACGCAGAGACATAGGTGAGGTCATAACGCTTCGCCATGTAGTTGAAGGCGAAATGTCCTCCATGGACAAAAAGGCGGTGCGTGCAGTTCGCGAGGCCGCGCCTGAACCGCTCATCGAGGTCCGTAAGCCTCGCGTCGTATCCGGCCGCGTTTTTCGCATAAAATTCCTTTTGGGCCGGGTCCTTCGTCACGAAACCGTCCCGAATATTGTCCACCATCTTCCGGGCCCTCTCGAAATCGAGCCAGATATGGGGGTCCAGTTTCCCCCCCGCATGATGGTCCAGTTCGCCCTTATCATGGCCGTGTTCGTCGGGACCGACACGGGCGAGGAGCTTTATGCCCCGGCTCGCGTCGACTACGACGAGGCCCTTGTTATCCGTTGCCTTGAGCAGGTTTTCCACCCATGGCTCCATGTTGCTGCCTGTATAGATGAAAACATCCGCCGAATCGATCTGCCGGATATCTCCCGGCTTCGGCTCAAAACTATGGGGCTCCACGCCGGGAGGGACGAGGAGTGTCACGTACGCGTGGTCTCCCCCCACATTCCGCGCAAAATCAAAGAGGGGGAAAAGGGTCGTCACGACCTTGAGTTTGCCCTTGCCCGGGTTCTCCGTTTTTTGTCCGCACGAAAAGAGGCAACCCATGCCGAATACCACAAGGAGGGCGAGGACAAAAGGCGAAATCCTTAAAGAAGCCCTCATATGCCGCACCGCTCGCAGATGCCGAACACCTGCAGGAGGTGGGTGACCACGGACCCTTTTAGATTGCTTTTCACTTCCCGCTCAATCTCATCGAGGCCGCAGAAATTCAGGTCCAGGACCCTCCGGCAGGAGATGCAGACGAAATGGTGGTGGTGACTGCCTTCCAGGTTATGACAAAAATAATAATAGAGCTTACGGTCCGGGTGGACGATCTTTATGATGATTCCCCCTTCGGAAAGCTCCTCAAGATTGCGGTACACGGTGGAAAGGCCGATCTTCCCGAACCGCTCCTTCATCTTCTGCCAGACCTTTTCAGGGCTCACATACCCGGGCTCACCGGCCAGTATATCAAGGATGGCGAGCCTTTTAGGCGTAACCTTGAGGTGGAGGCTTCTGATTGATGAGGGAAAGTCCGCGGTCAAAATGTCTCCCGGAGCTAAACGAAAATAATTTCTATTAGAGTATATGTACTAATCCCCGTGGCGTCAAGGGGTAAGGAAGTGTGGGGTTGATTAATGTCGGCGGGAGGGAAGGGAATAAGGCCGGAAACTTAGTTCACTTACTCATCGGGATCCGTTGTTTGGCGGGGCAGGGAGAACCCCTCTTTCACCCCCGCGCGCCGACGCTCCAGGCAGAGAAAACTTGGCGTGAAAATCCCCGGCGAATGCCACCCCCCATCCCCCTAGAATTCGAGGGGGCTCTCTACCTCGCCAGGGATTTTCGCTGAGTTTTCTTGACTGCCCTCCGCAATGCACGCAGGGGTGAAAGAGGGATTCTCCCTCATGAGGGTTTTCGAAGGTGCGGCATGAAGCGGGGAGATCAAGAAGCAACAGCTGGACGGGATCAGCCTCCGAGGCGGTCGAGAATTCTTAAACTAATCTTCGCGAGACTGACATACTGTTGGCAGTAGGGCTGTGGTAAATCAACGTAAAGCGACGACATGCAGTACGGTTCGGTCCACTTTATGATTGAAATACCCGACAGAGGGGAGCAGAATTGAAGAAGAAGGGAACAGGCAAGTCAAACGGTTCAAATGAACGGGTTTTCTCCGGCCGGACTTTACCGGAGCGAGACCAAAGCCAACCGCCGCCACAAATGGATGATATGACTTACTTTTGGGCAAAAACCACATCAGACGGTAAACCAGGGATTTCAGTTTACAATCATATGTTGAATGTCGGGTACGTTGCCCGTTGTATTGCCGAAATGTCTCCGAAGGTTCTCGAGAGATTCGGTTTGAGATCGGTCGAGGTCGGTGCTTTGGCTGCCCTCCACGATCTGGGCAAGATTTCCCCCGGTTTCCAACGAAAATGCGAAGTCTGGCTGGAGGAAAACGGTTTGGTGAAGGTCGCTCGCAACGGATGTTGGGACACTGGTATGGAACCTGATCATGGCAAGACTTCACATTCCGCAGTGCAGGATTTTCTCATGGGTCGAGGTATTGCAAGGAATATTGCCATGTATTTGGCGGCCGTTCTCGGTGCACATCATGGAAGGATCAAGTTCCATCCCAACCCTCGTGGAATAAGGCCGCCGATCATCAGACAGATTGCTGATAGCAACAGCGGCATCGATTGGGACAATGAGCGTCTCAAATGCGCGGAACGACTCTGGGTTGATTTTAACGCTCAAACCTCTCTCCTTTCTCCGAAGCATGAAGTGTCTGCCCTCTGGTGGCTTGCCGGACTTACGTCGGTAGCAGACTGGATCGGCTCCGACGAACGGTTCTTTCCCGCGGATAAACGCCCGGTTAACCTCCCGGCTAATGCGCTTCAGGCCCTCAATGCTATCGGATTCGGACAAACGGAATTTGTTGAAAATCTTTCATTTCATGATTTGTTCCATGATGAAGCAAAGCCCGATGTCCGGTGGATACCCAATGAGATGCAGGAAGCAACTCTCGCCGCAGTTCGCCGCCCCGGAATTTATGTTATCGAAGCCCCAATGGGTATGGGCAAGACTGAGGCAGCGTTATGGGCGGCATATCGGATGCTCGTGTCCGGAAAAGCGACGGGGATCTATTTTGCCCTTCCCACTCAAGCCACCAGTAATCGGATGCACGTGCGAATGAACGCATTTGTGCGGCGCATATCCCGCACTTACAGCGCGAGTCGCCTGATTCATGGTAATTCTTGGCTCATGGACCAAAAAGTCACATTATTGCCCGTTGGTACAACGCTTGGTTCATCAGTTGAAGATGCTCGAGCCGGACAAGACTGGTTTTCTTCAGCAAAACGGTCGCTGCTTGCCCCTTTCGGAGTTGGAACGGTTGACCAAGCCCTGCTCGGTGTGGCGGCCGCCAAGCACTTTTTTGTCCGTCATTTTGCGCTTGCCGGAAAAGTGGTGATAATAGATGAGGTGCATTCCTACGACGTCTACACGGGACGGCTTATAGACACGCTCATGGAGGCACTTGAAGGGCTGGGATGCACGATCATTGTTCTGTCGGCAACACTTACGGGGAAACGGCGCAGACAGATCATCGCCTGCTCCGGCGACATGGCGGATGACCCAGAGCAGCCGTATCCCCTCCTTACCGGCCAAGCAGAAGGAGAAACTCTCAAACCGGTTGCCTCGACGCCGCCTGATCCGCGTGTTATCAAAGTAGACTTCCTGTCAGAGGCGAAGGCAACCGAAGAGGCTATCAGGCTGGGCCAAAACGGAGGAGCAGTAATCTGGATTTGTAATACGGTTGAGGCGGCACAAAGGCAATACGAACGGCTAACGCAAATTGTCAGGAAAGAGTTCCCTGTAGGCCTTTTGCACGCGCGCTTTCCGTTTTGGCGGCGCGAAGAACTTGAGACGGAATGGATGGGAAGGTTCGGCAAGGATGGGGCAACCCGATGCGGTTCGATTCTTGTGTCTACTCAAATAGTCGAACAGAGCGTTGACCTCGATGCGGACCTCTTGATTACGGAGTTGGCACCTACCGACATGTTGCTGCAGCGTCTCGGTCGCCTCTGGAGACACAACCGGCCGAATCGGCCGGTTGACAGTCCGCGTATCTGTATCGTCGATGAAGAGGCAGACCTTGAAGAACTACGGGTGATGGAGCCGAACACTATCGTCACGGCGCTCGGCAAGAAAGCAAAGGTATATGCGCCGTTCATCCTTCTTCGGTCGCTTGAGGTTTGGAAAGATTTGCCGCAGGAAGTGACGATCCCTTTACAGATTCGAAAATTGATCGAATCGACCTATGAGGATCGGGAAAATGAGCCGGACTCATGGTTGAAGCTTCGCAGTGAGTGGTTTGGAACTGATTCAGCAAAAAAAATGTTTGCGTTGCGAAATACCAACATCTGGCAGTTGGCGTTGGAAGATCAGGAAGGCATGCAGACCAGAACTAATGAGATGCCGACGGTTCCCATGGTGCTTTGCCGGAGCATGAGTAAGCAGGAAGCGTCGTTTATCGACGGTACATCAGAGAATTTGGGCGAAGATAAGTTCCGGCTCTCATTGGCACAGGCAATTCACAGGAATCTGGTGAGAATACCGGAATATTGCTTCGACCATGTTGAATTACACCTCCCGTTTGCCGACTATCTGCATGGCCCGCAGTGTGCCGGTATCGTTTCCGAGAATGGAGGTGTGAAAACGAATGGCCTGCAAAAAGGGGTTAGCCTCCACTATTCCGACGTGTTGGGCCTTGTTATTGATGAAATATAGGTGAAGGAGGGGATATGAATGTTGCCTTTGATGCATGGATACCGGTTGTAATCACCGGAGGCAAACCGCACTTGGCAAGCCTTTGCAGTGTGTTCACCGAGGGAGATCAATACGCCGACCTCGCGGTGCGCCCCCACGAAAGAGTCGCCTTAATGCGACTCTTTCTCTGTGTCGCTCATGCCGCGCTCGAGGGGCCTAAGAATGACGAAGGATGGTGCGATGTCCCAAAAAGACTACCTGGAGCGGCGAGAGATTATCTTAAAACGTGGGAAGATTCTTTCGAGCTTTTCCATAAGACCAAGCCATGGTTGCAGGTGGCTGAATTAAAGGGGGTCGAAACGAGCGGTCCTGATTCCAGAAAGACCTCGCCGGTCGCACTTCTTGATTTTGAATTGGCAACAGGAAACAACTCGACTCTTTACGACCACGAAGGTTCCTTGATCTCTCGTCACGTTGATCTCGAACGAGTCGCCCTGAATTTGCTGACGTTTCAGAACTTTTCCTCCGGGGGCGGTTCACCTGTTGCGCAGTGGAAAATGGTCGGCACCTCTCAGATAGGCAATCCGGACGCCCCTTGTCTGTCTCAATCCATGGCGCACTGTCTGTTACGCGGAAGATCGTTGGGAGACACTATATGGTTTAATCTGCCTTCATTCGAGACAATTAAGAGAACATACAGAATGCATTCGTCCGATAAGAAGAAGGGTGATACCTTTGCCGACGTCGCGCTAGGCAGGCCTGTATGGGAGTCTTTCCCTCAATGGCCCGAAAGCGAGTCGGACGACGCCATCAATGCCACAAGGACTTACCTTGGCCGGCTGGTGCCAATATCTCGATGGATTCGTCTTATTCACGGTACGGATCAAATGTATTGCTGTAACGGGTTCAAATACATCACATTCAAAGGCGGGTTTGCTCCGGAGCCTACCTCGGCAAGCCGGTTGATTACGAAAAAGGATAAGAAAGGAATTGCGACCCAAGAGAGGAGGATTGTAAAGGTGGACCCGTCCAAGGCTTTGTGGCGGGAGTTGTCCTCCCTGCTCATAAAACGTTCCGCAGATGGAATGGGTGGACCGTTGGCGATGAACAACGCTCCATATGACACAGAGTTCGATTTCCAGGTGTGTGCAATCACACGAGACCAAGCCTCTATGGATATTGCCTTGGAGTCCGTATTCAATATTACCCCGGCACTTCAGCGAAATTTATCTTCTTATCAGGCCGAGGTGGCCGGAGGTGAGAAAGTCATCGGGGCAGAAGGTTACGCTCGAAAACTCAGATGGGCGATAGAGGATTATCGCTCAGCAATTGACAGCGATTGGCAACCTCGTGTCAAGAGAACCCAGCCGAAAGAGCGCGAGGCTTTGCGAGACAGGCTAGCGTCAACAGCCCTTATGTCGTATTGGACCACTGTAGAAAGGAATCTTCCGCTCCTTATGGCGCACATCGAAGCCATCGGCACCGATGCTGCCGTTCCCACCCGCGAAGCATGGCGAAAAACGCTCTTTCGCGCTGCCCATGACGCATATAGAATAGCCTGCGGACAGGAAACACCACGACAGATGAAAGCGTTTGTTAGAGGGCTACAAAAACTGCAAAAAGTAAAGGACGATACTAAACCAAATACCAACGGAGAAGAGGAGGAGAAAGAATGAGCCGACTTCTTGAAGAACTGCGCAAGTGCAAGGCGCAAGATGATCGGGGGATGATGGCTGATCTTCGATGTATACTTGTTGATAGTAAGAAACACCGCGCCTGGCCCGCATTAAACCGCCTGGGGGTGCCGATCAACGAAGAGGTCTCGTCGTTTATTGCCGGACTTTACGCTACCCATCCCGATGAAACGTCCAGCGGAAATTTCGGCACAACCTGTAGGGTGATTAAACAGAGGCGGGATGACAGTGGACGTGACGACAGCAAACTAACCCCAACTGAACGGCGATTCCAGCACTTGCTGGCTGCTGAACGTGGCGGAGAACTGCACGCGCGAATTCTAAGGATGGTCCTGATCGCAAAAGCAGAGGGTGTTCCGGTTAACTATGCCCGGCTGGAGACCGACCTCAGAAGAAATGATGATTGGAGAAAAACAGAATGGGCGACCTCTTTCTGGATGCAAGACAAAACGCCTGGGCCTGAGGGGGCTCTATGAGTTGGCTCGCACGTTTGGAAGTTGATGCAAAGACAATTCGCAATCAAGGTATTTCGGATGACGTTTACACATGGCACAAGATGTTGTGGGACTGTTACCCGAATTCACCGGACGCCGAGCGCGATTTCCTGACACGGATTGACCACCTTGAAGGAGCATACCGATTTTGGGTTATGGCCAAACGCAAGCCGGCTTGTCCCAAATGGTGCCCGGCTGATGGTTTTTCTCTCAATGAGATCAGGTCATCCTTCCTCAGTTATCGCTACTATGCCTTTGACGTGCGTGTCAATCCCACGAAATGCATAGCCCAAAAGGGTCCCGGCGGAGAAATCCTTTTTCAAAGGGACTCAAACGGAGAAATCCTACGCAATGCTGATGGAAGGCCAAAACGGAAACACGGAAAACGCGTGCCCTTGATGAAACCAGATGATTTGCGCGCATGGCTGATTCGCAAGGGGAGAGTACGCTGCACGAAAGATGGTAACGACACGCCGGGAGGATTCAGGGTCCTGGATGAAAAGCCGCTCGAAATCAGTCCCATGGTCGAGAATCATTTCCGCAAGAAAGGGCATACGGGTTATCACGGAGGAGTTCAGTTTCGCGGGGTTTTGGAAGTTACCGACCGCGAAAAGTTTGTTGAAACCTACGAATGCGGTCTGGGCAGCGCCAAAAGCTTCGGCTTTGGCCTGTTGCTTCTTGCACCGGTAAGCATATAAAAGACGATAAGGAGAATTCACATGAAACATATGGAATTGCACATCATTCAGTCCGTTCCTGTAGCCTGTCTTAATCGTGACGATCTCAACTCGCCCAAAACGGCAGTTTTCGGGGGCGTTCAGCGGGCGCGCGTTTCCAGCCAATCCTGGAAGCGGGCTATTCGGGAGACGGCGGAAAAGGAAGTCGATGCCTCTGGTCAATTTCGGGGGAAGCGTAGCCGCCTGTTTATTGAGAAAATCTCTTCGGCGCTCCAGGCTTTGGGGGAGGGTGAAATCACCGCTCGTGCCCTGGCTATTTGCGTCGGCCATTATCTCGCAAAACTCGATCCGAAACAGGAGGGAAAAGTAAAGACTCTCGTGTTTCTTTCACCGCTGGAATATCAAATACTTGCAAAGGCCCTTTTTGTTTTGGATGACGACGCAAAAAAGACTTTGGTATCGGCTGTCGGCTCTGTGGACATATCAAAATTGGCAACCGATGATGACAATAAAGAAGAAGGCGAGGACGATAAAGCCGAGAAACCAAAAAAAGGTGAGAACAAACTGTCTGCCAAAAAGTTCACTCAGTTGGTAGCCAGAATCATGAAATCTCCGATAGAAAAGGCATTCAGGGGAGAAAAGAAAGAACTGAAAAGCCTTCCTAAAGATGCCGCCGACATTGCCCTTTTTGGCCGCATGGTCGCCAACGATCATTCTTTGACGGTCGAAGCCGCTTCTATGTTTTCGCATGCGCTGTCAACGCACAAGGCAGATAATGAAATCGACTTCTTTGCCGCCGTGGATGACTTGCAGCCAAAAGATGAATCGGGAGCAGGTATGACCAGCACGTTAGAGTTCAATTCCGCCACATACTATCGTTTTGCCGCCCTCAATCTCGACATGCTTGCCGATGCAGATCACCTCAAGGATTTGACTTGGAAAGAGCGGCAAGAGGTGGTGCGCACCTTCGTGGAAGCAACCATAAAGGCGGTTCCCGGAGCTCGTATGAACACCATGAACAGCAATACGCTCCCTGCCTATGTGCTCGGCGTGGTGCGAGAAAAGGGCCATCCGATCCAATTGGTCAATGCCTTCGAAGCCGCAGTGCGCCCTTCGGTGAGAGGCTTCGTTGTTGACTCCGTAAACAGGATGAATATCGAGTATTCAGATCTTAAGGATACGTGGGGCATTGACTCCGTCTTTGCAAAGGCGGTCGCAAAGGGAAACCTGAAAAACGCCATTAAAGATGATCTTGGCGCCATCGAAACTTGTTCGCTGGACGATCTCATTAACGGGATGGTGGCTCATGTCATCTGACAAGTCTTTCCTGGCTCTTCGCTTGCAGGGTCCCCTTCAATCGTGGGGGTTTGACGGCCAGTACAGCCGCCGCAATACCGGTCTGATACCCACCAAAAGCGCCATCGGCGGGATGTGCTGCGCGGCGCTCGGTTGGTCGCGGGGCAGCAGAGAAGAGGAGAACTTTCTCGCATTATTCGGGGATATACGGATGACCGCCATCGTCATTCCAAGAATCAGGTCCGGGAGACAGATGCCGGTTCGTCGGCTGCAAGACTATCATACAGTACAGAATACTAGAACCGCGGACGGCAAAACCAAAGATTGCCACATTACTCGTCGGCAATATCTCACAGACGCATGTTTCGGGATTCTTCTTGACGGCGACACAAGTCTGCTAAGCCGGATAGCCGCAGCTCTTGCCGACCCAATTTGGGGGATATGGCTTGGCCGCAAGGCATGCATCCCGTCGGCCCCGGTCCTTGCGGGATTGCGGAACAATCGGGACGATGCGCTATGTCTCCTCATCGGCGATACGCCTGTCGAATCGTTTACACGGCAGGAAGAGGTCGAAGACTTCGCGGAGGGTCACGATTCCCTCCCGGATGCACCAGTTTCGTTTGCCGTGGGAAAAAGGTTGTTCTCGCCAAGAAGAGTGCGAACACTGCAAGGAGCAGCACGGCCACAGTATGACGGGAATCAGTAAGATGAAGAGTAACGGCTTCGAAGGGTGGTAGAATGGAGTCTCACATAGCCGTTTTCAAAAGCAAGGAAATAGAAAGGACGATTCATAGGAACGAGTGGTGGATTGCTGTCCGGGAAGAGCTTACCGATGAGTGGAAGAAACGAGATGTGCGCCTGGAACAGGAGTACACAATTCTCACGGCGGAGATTGCAGGAGCGGCTTTAGGGGTTACTCCCGATGAGCATAGGGAGTTGAAGGGCCGGAAACGTCGGAACCTACGTGACCACGTGACCGATCTCGAACTGATCTTCTCCATATTAGGAGAACCAGCCACGACCAAGATAACAGGGATTGAAGATGCAAAGGGACTCTAAGGAAACGAACAGGCTGCTCGTAAAGGTGGAGAACCGGCAGGTGCGGCAAGAAGAGACCTCGAAGAAGAGACGGGCAAACCTGGTGTGGCGCCTGAGAATTACCTTCAGGGCCACAAGGATCGAAGAAGATAAAAGGGAAGTGATGCCATGACTGAACCTATGCTGCCTCCTCTGAAACCCATCCCTATCAAGGACCGGGTTTCCGTGGCTTATGTGGAGAAAGGGAATCTCGACGTCCTCGACGGCGCATTTGTCGTGGTGGACAAGAACGGTGTGCGGACCCACATACCTGTGGGAGGGCTGGCCTGTCTCATGCTGGAGCCGGGCACCCGCGTCTCCCATGCAGCAGTGGTCTTGGCGTCGCGCGTGGGCTGCCTCCTCATATGGGTAGGGCAATCAGGCGTACGCCTTTACGCATCGGGTCAGCCGGGCGGGGCGCGGGCGGACCGACTTTTGTATCAGGCAAAACTGGCCCTCGATGACGAAGCGCGGTTGAAGGTGGTCCGCAAAATGTACGAAATGCGGTTTAAGGAGAAACCACCCGACAAACGGAGCATAGAGCAGTTGCGCGGTATCGAAGCCGTGAGGGTCCGCAAGATGTACCAACTCTTTGCCCGTCAATATGGCGTCAAATGGGTCTGCCGAAATTACGATTACGATGAATGGGAAAGCGGAGATATCCCCAACAGGTGCCTCAGTTCGGCCACAGCCTGTCTCTACGGTGTCAGCGAAGCGGCTATTCTGGCGGCAGGATATGCCCCGGCAGTGGGCTTCATTCACACAGGGAAGCCTCAGTCCTTTGTCTATGATATCGCCGATTTGTTTAAATTCGAGACAGTAGCGCCTCTGGCGTTTCGTGTCGCCTCCAGGAATCCCAAACAACCGGAAAGGGAGGTTCGTCTTGCCTGTCGTGAAGCATTCCGGCAAAGCCGCCTCATGCGTCGGATAATTCCCACCATTGAACAGGTGCTAAGCGCCGGGGGCTTGCCCTTCCCGGGGAGGCCTCAGGAATCAGTAGCTCCCGCGATACCCAATAAGGAGGGTCTTGGCGATGCTGGTCATCGTGGTTGAAAATGTGCCTCCAAGATTGCGCGGACGTCTGGCTATCTGGCTTCTTGAGGTCCGGGCGGGCGTCTATGTGGGGAACGTGACACGGAAGGTCAGGGAAATGATTTGGGACACGGTAACAAGGGGCATGGAAGACGGAAACGTGGTGATGGCATGGAACACGAACACCGAGTCAGGATTTGATTTTCTGACCTGGGGCAGTAACCGGCGTGAGCCGGTGGAGATGGACGGTCTGAAGTTAGTCTCATTCTTCCCGGAACCCACCCCGGAAGACGATGCCCATTCTGAGTAGAATTTGTTGGTAGAAGTTTGCTCTTTGACAATTGACCTTTATTTCCAGCGGTTGCAAGAAATATGTTCCCCGCATACGCGGGGATGAACCGTACAGGTCACTTTCCAATAAGGGACCGCAGGGATGTTCCCCGCATACGCGGGGATGAACCGCCACCCGGCCCACCCGGCCACAGGGACCGAGGATGTTCCCCGCATACGCGGGGATGAACCGGTTGAGCACCAGGCCACATTATATAAGCTGACATGTTCCCCGCATACGCGGGGATGAACCGACAATCCGGGCGATTTACGCGCGCGTGGGCGGATGTTCCCCGCATACGCGGGGATGAACCGGTAGAAATCGGCATAGGGGCAGGGGTGACGACATGTTCCCCGCATACGCGGGGATGAACCGGCTCCTGCCATTCGGGGCAAAAGCAATTCCGGATGTTCCCCGCATACGCGGGGATGAACCGTTTCATTTGAATTTGAGATAGATCAGGTCCCGATGTTCCCCGCATACGCGGGGATGAACCGGCATTCGGCTCCATGTCGGACGCCCTTTCTGAATGTTCCCCGCACACGCGGGGATGAACCGCCAAGGAAAACGGTCTTGTGGTGGTCTTTGGAATGTTCCCCGCACACGCGGGGATGAACCGGCAGCGTGCTGGGCCTGCATTTTGTTGAAGGAATGTTCCCCGCACACAAGGGGATGAACCGATGTGCTACAAGTAAGGGCATGGGGAAAGAGAATGTTCCCCGCACACGCGGGGATGAACCGTGAGCATACCCATTTATCAGGCACTCAATGAGATGTTCCCCGCACACGCGGGGATGAACCGGCGAGGGCGTAGGGCCATACTTTACGGGCAACATGTTCCCCGCACACGCGGGGATGAACCGGGCCGGGAAATATTTATCAGCCTGCGGGACGTATGTTCCCCGCACACGCGGGGATGAACCGCCTCGACACCGCCTTTGACGGCACCAGTTCCACATGTTCCCCGCACACGCGGGGATGAACCGCCATCTTCGGGGTGGTCTTCTTCTCATGGCTCATGTTCCCCGCACACGCGGGGATGAACCGGCCATGGAAGGCGTGGGCTACGAACCGGGCATCATGTTCCCCGCACACGCGGGGATGAACCGATACTGGGGATTGTATGACGATGGACGTTCAGATGTTCCCTGCACACGCGGGGATGAACCGGTGTGGGCCGCGAAAATGGCGTGGGAATGCCGATGTTCCCCGCACACGCGGGGATGAACCGTTAAACACGGCGTACCCTATCTACGTTACAGAATGTTCCCCGCACACGCGGGGATGAACCGCGGCAGTAGTTGTAGGCGACCTGTGCTTTGTAATGTTCCCCGCACGCGCGGGGATGAACCGGACCCGTCAATTCCCAATGCTTACTACGTTCAATGTTCCCCGCACACGCGGGGATGAACCGTCACCAGGAATAAAACGGGTCGGGGCGGTTTCACGTTCCCCGCACACGCGGGGATGAACCGATGTACGCCGGTCTCGACAGCGAGATCATCAAATGTTCCCCACACACGCGGGGATGAACCGAGGTCCGCTCTGTTGAGGAGGGAAAGGGCATCCCTGATGCTGTTGCTGGATATGACGCGGTGTGGTGGGACACCGAAGACCCGCCCTCGTGTATGTGTCGGCAGGGCCGGAACGGACATCGAGATTGTCGTTAGGGTAAGCTATAAAGTGAAAGGGCAGCAGGACCCTGTCAAGCTCTATACGACCGCGGGAAAGGTCCAGCGACAAGCCCTCGCAACTAAAAGATATTAGCTTATAGGGGGAAAATCGTGATGGGGCTGGAGGGGCGCCACATCCCTCATAGGGCGGTTGGCTCTGACTTTGTCAAGGCCTCGTGTCCAACTGGCCACGGCGACTTTCCAGTTGTCAGCCTCATCACTGGAAATTATACCACAGCGAAAGGATGTGTCAAATGACCCTCCGGATAAGGGCTGAGATCAAGGACGAGGAGCTAAGAGATTTCCTCCGAAACCCGGAGGAAAGGGCCGCGAACCCTGCCCCGGCAATGAAAGAGGATGTTCCACGAGCACGCGGGAATGAACCGCGACTGGGCAACCGAGAAGTTGTAATCCTTGACCGCGCAACTCCTCCCCGTTGCCTTTTCCGAAAACTGTTCCATATTTCCGGGTCGGTGTCCCCTTATCCTTTTCGGAATGCCGGGCTGCGAAAAGGATCACAGAAGAGACACAAAGCAGGGCATCCCGGAGGTGACGCTCCTGACTGTAGACTATTTCATCTGGGACGAATTACAGGTGGAGGACAACCTCAGGGAGATCTTCGCGAAAGGGAAAGAGGAAAAGAAGGCAGTGCCTCCCATAGAGGCCGTAGACAAGGAGACGTCGGATTTCATCCACAATGAAGTCAGGGACAAACCGGCGGATATCGGTACACGGCTCGGGTTCGCCGGCCGGACGGAGCGCAAGGTAGCCGAGGGCGTCGGCTTCCCACCCGTCTGGTTCCAGGGGATGCAGGAGATCAGGGTTCTTTTAACATCGATTATCTGCTAGACTTCTATCGAAGGTTTGGTGAATATACTGCCACTGCTATTGCAGAATAAACGGGAGGGGCTTTTTATGGATTGGGGGGCTGCGAAGAGGTATTTTTTCCTAAGGGACGGATTCAGAACAGTTGTCCTGGGGGTCTTTGTCTGTTCGATTCTTATTCTTACCTCCGTCACGGCCTTTTCCGGGTCGGACGGGGGTTTGTCGGCGAGCGGGCCGCGTCGGCTTGTCTTTAGAGCGGACCCGAACCTGTCGAGTTCGACCGTGGAGCCGCCTGCGGGATTTCTTGAGGAGCGGGCGAGGGGCCTCAGGTTGTCAAGGACCCAGTTTGCGATAACCTATGCCGCCAAAGGCGCCAAGCACAGCGAGTACGAATGCGGGGAATGGCCCGCGCAGGCCAAGGAAGCCCTTAATTACGCCACGGACATATGGGCATACTATCTCCGCTCCACGCCGAAGATAAATATCGAGACATGCTGGGTTGTGAGCGGTATGGATGCCGATACTCTCGGAACTGCGGATGAACCCGATTTCCGTCACGATTTTGCAGGAGCCAAAAAGCAGAAGACCTGGTATACCATTGCCCTTGCGAACAGCCTTCACGGGTCTGATCTCCAGCCCGGCCACACGGACATGTACCTTTCCTACAACAGCAAATTTGGATGGTACTTCGGCACGGACGGCCAGGTGCCCGACGGCAAATACGACTTCGTGTCCGTGGTCCTCCATGAGATCACCCACGGTCTCGGCATGTTCGGTACCGCGAGTGTCGACGGGAAGACGTTGAATGGAAGCTGGGGGAAAAAGGACGGCACAAACAATTATCCCGATGCATGGGACGGCTTTATCGAAAACGGGAACAAGCAAAGTCTCGTCGATACTCAGGTATTTGCCAACCCTTCCGAGGCGCTTGCGAAAGAGCTTACGGGACAAAACCTTTTCTTCAACGGTCCGGGCGCGACACAGGCGAACGGCGACAAAACCGTCAAGATATATGCGCCTGCAGAGTGGAAAGACGGTTCGAGCTATTCGCACCTCGATGAACAGACCTTCAAGGACTCGGAAGATTCCCTCATGATTCCTGCCATCGAACCGAAGAAGTACAAGCACTCCGCGGGTCCGGTGATCCTCGGTATCCTCAGCGATATGGGTTGGACGGCTACCGCGTATACCCTTAATGTAGTCATGGCAGGCAACAAGAAAGGGTCCGTCAAGGCGACGGGCCTTACATGCGGGAGCAATTCCACGTGCAAAGGAGGCTATCAGAAGGGGGAGACGGTGGACATCACCGCCACCGCTACCTCGGGCTCCGTCTTTTACGGCTGGACCGGGTGCACTTCCGTGAGCGGTTCCGTCTGCCGTGTGACGATGAACGGGTCTATGACCGTCACCGCCACATTCGATTCCCGGCCTGCGGCCTCGGTAAGTCCCGGGTCCATCAACTTCGGAGCAACCGACATTGCGGGTCCCTTCACCTCCAGGAAGATCACCGTCACGAATAAGGGCACCGCGACCCTCAACATCACTTCCGTGGCCGTTTCCGGAGCCTTTGAGGCCCGGAGTAACGGCTGCACCAGCCTCGCGGGGAATGAGACCTGTACGGTGGAGGTCGCCCCCAAGCCGGAGAGTGCAGACTCCTATGGCACAAAAACAGGGAAGGTCGTGATGACGTCAAATGACCCCCATTCACCGGATACGGTAAAACTGTCGGTGAACTTTTCACCTCCCAATATCTCGGCGCCTTCGACAGTAAACTTCGGCACCGAACCCATCGGCGATTCCGATACGAAGACGATTACCGTAAAGAATACGGGTGTATCCACCCTTACACTCACCAACATAAGCCTCAGGAATTCGAGTTCGGCCCTTACGCTGCATTCCAGCGGGTGCGCGGACCTTACGAAGAACGCGCACTGCAACATGTCGGTTGAATTCACCCCCGAAGATACGACCCAGGTGACCGACTATATCGACATCACCTCGAATGATCCGGACTACAGCGGAAAAGTGAAGACTATTACCGTCACCGGCAGGGGAGTGGAGGCAAAGAGAAAGACAGGGAAGTGAAGGTGACTGAATGCAGCAAGGAGGAAGGCCTCCCTTGAACCGACGTGAGCCGGTCTCACGAGAGGCCTTCCCTGAACAGAAAAAAACTGTCCTTATTTTTTGAAGACCAGCATCGTTGAAGTCTGGTTGATGTGCCCGAGGTAGGCTTCACCATAGGTGCTGAACCCTATTGTCGGTATGTTGTCGAAGATCGCCCCATACGCTTTGCACCGGTCTTTCTGCGTAAGCTCAAGAGTTCTGAGGATGCAGTGGAAATTGATGATGCCTTCCACGTCTCCGAGGGCCTTCAACTTCTCTTCAACGGCCTGTTTTGTGTCATTCACAATATCGGTGGATTCCAGGACCTTCAGTTCCATTCCTTCCTTGATGTTGCAGTAGAAGACCATGCCGGATCCCTGCGTTTGCTGGGGGCTTCGCACATATGGTTCATCGCCGACCATAAGCCCCACAGGATTAGTCATGAAATAGTCCGCCGCCTCACCGGGTTTCGCGCCGAGGGCCAATTCGTAAGCTTCTGTCGCGGGCACGTTATTGAAGGATATTACCTTCCTGCTCGCCTCATCTACTTCTGTTGCAGTGAGTGTTTTATCGAGGACGCGAAAACTCTGCGTCTTGATCACGTCGAAGCCGTTGGGGACTTGAAGCAGGGCTACGACCGCCGCGTTTGAATAGGCTTTTCCGTCAGCAAAGACATGCGTTTTTTTAAACGCGAGGTCATCGCCTGCCGAACCGCCGATGAAAGTCACATCCGTGAGGTCTCCTATTTTATCCATAAGTTTTTCCTCGGCAGCCGTAAGCCCGTCCGCGAGGATGATGCCCACAAATCTTTCGATATCCAGGGAAGCCATGGGTGTCTTGTGGTGCTCTTCAAACTTTTGAAACGCAAGGGGGATACGGTTTTCCGTGATGATGTTTTCGACGACCTCGATTGCCGCGTCCGCGACTGTTTCGTTATCGAGGGCCATGGCCACAACCGAGTTCTTCAGCATCTGCCCCGATATAATCTCTCCGGCCGTGGAGCATCCGAAAACGGAGGCGCCTTGAAAAACAGCGTGCATGTCGCTGCTCAGCCTGTCGGGATCGTGCATTGAAGAGGCGAAGTAAAGGACCATGGTTGCCTCGAAATTGCCCAGTTGTCCTCTCAGGTCTTTTGCGACATGGTCGATACCTTTCGTGGAATGAACTGTTTTGATTGACATAGGTCTACCTCCTTAGGTTCTCACGCCGAGTTCGACGGCGATTTGTTTTACTTTTGCGACCACAGCGGGGTCGTCCTGCGACGCCGACGTATAACTATCGACATTAATCCCCTTGAGGATGATCTTTGTCTTTGTCGTTGCTATGATTGCCGAATTACCTTTGGAACGTTCATCGATGATCTTGTCCAAGAGCCTTTTGATTTCACCTGCCATGCAATACCTCCCTTGTCCTGGATTGATTGGGTTTGTAGAGACTATGAAAAATGGACGAATTCAAATTCCTGCTAGTCTTTCGGCACGATCCTGAAAAACTTAACCGGCCATTTGATCAAGGGTGCGAAGGTTTCCTTTTCGGCGAGGAGTTCGCAATTTGTCCGGAAGTTCCCACAAACGAGGGCGATAGTCGGCCGATCCTGGGCAGCTTTTTGGGTTTTTTTGACTACAACCACAAAAAGACCTTGACATTACTGTGACTTATGCTAATAATTGACGCAGACGACCGTTTCTACGGTATTCTTCACAACAGGCACGGCATACTTGCCTGATAATTATAGATACATTCCCTATACACCAAGGAGGTCGAAATGACCAAGGCAGAAATCATCGCAAAGGTGGCAGAAGAGGCTAAAATTACCAAGGCAGTTGCAGGCACGGCGTTCGAGGCAGTCATTACATCAATACGGGAATCGCTCAAGAAGGGTGAGAAGACGACAATCGTAGGATTCGGGACGTTTTCTGTCGCAGAGAGAAAAGCAAGAACCGGAAGGAACCCCCGAACCGGAAAAGAAGTGAAGATCGCCGCAAAGAAAGCCCCCAAGTTCTCGGCGGGAGCGCCTCTAAAGGCGGCAGTCAATGAAGTTTTGAAACCGGCAAAAAAAGCAGCCAAGAAGGCTCCCGCAAAACCGGCGGCGAAGGCCAAGAAGTAGATGACTATGGGCGGACCTCCGGGTCCGCCTTCTTTAACCTCATGGGAGGCGTGGAGGGAAGAAGTACCCTCATCGGAATGTCACTCCCGTGGTAATATCCCCCTTTCTATGAGAGCGAACACAGCCCGCCGCCGGTACCGGTTCTCGTCAGGCTGCCCCCGTTACGACAGGTTTCTGCCCGGAATATAGGATTATGAGTGATAATAAGGAGTTCCGTGGGCCTGTGTTGATTGATGGCCCCGGTGAACGCGTGGGCAGGTATTTTTCTTCTTGACAAACAGGCGTGGTTGGCAGTAAGTCATGATAGGGGAAGTGTCTCCCACACCACGTTACGTAATGCCCATCCCCGTAAGAACTCCGTTGTGTTGTGCTGTAACAAACCTTCAGAAAGAAGGGGGCTATGAAGGTGAGAAAGCTCATCCGTCACCATTACTTTCGTTTTTTCTACCATGTGCGACAGTTCAGGCGGGCAAGAAGCGGGTCAGCCCGGAATCGGATAAAAGATGACATTGATCATTTACTTTATCGGTGCCATGACGTAATACCCTGACAGAATACCTGGTATATGGCCGGCGCGGGGCTTCACAAATATCGCAGTTCAAACAATTAAGGGAGGGACACCAATATGAAACGATTTATGATCTAAGGTTTATTTGCTCTTTTCTTGCTGCTCGGCAGCATCGGACAGGCTCTGGCCTTCACCACCATCGATACGACGCCTTATTGGAATGGAACCGCGTATATCTCGTCCTTCGGCTACCCGGATACCGCAACCTATGGACAGGTGATCACCACGCCCACGAACACGGATGTGGTGCTTCGAAGTTTCTCCTTCCACATGAAGCTGCCTGAGACCTGCACTTTCAGGGGCTATGTCTACGCCTGGGATGGAACGAAGGCCACGGGGACGGCCTTGTACAGAAGTTCAACCATGGCGACACTCGGTTCCGGTACTTTTGAAGAGGTTGACTTCAAAACAGAGGGAATCACGCTGGCTGCGGGTACCCAGTATGTGCTTTTCGCCAGCGTTTCCGAAGAGACCGGTTCAGGCTACGGTAACTGGGGGTCTACCGCGGAGACCGCGTATCCCGGCAGCGGGAACAGCTTCGTATACATCAACAACGGCACCGATACGACACAATGGACAACGACCAACTGGTCGAATATTGGGATGGACCTCGCATTTAAAGCCACTTTTGTGACCCCAACCCGAAAGGTCCTCTACTGGAATGACGGCGCCGTCGGAACGGATTACCTGAAGCAGGCTCTTGTCAATGTTGCAAACACCTATTCCACATCTACGACGATTGCCGCGGATTTGGCCGATTTCGAAACCAAAGTTGCTGCAGGCGGATGGGATCTTGTTGCCCTTATGATCCAGGTAAACCCTCATTCCACACCGAATTTCAATAGCTATGTCTCCGCGGGTGGAAGGGCCGTTCTTGCAGATTACAGCAAGGATGCCGAAAGGGGAGCGCTTTTCGGAGTGACCTATACGGGGAGCGATAATCAGGATGTTGTCAGGATTACCGATGATTTCCTCTCTGACGGCGTGGTTGAGCTTATGTCTTTAACCAATCCCGGCTATGGTATTTTCAGTATGGGGATGGCCGCGACGAGTGGAGCCGGAAGCGGGCCTGTTCCGAACGGAGATGCCGCCATTGTCGTGGGAGCCAACGAAAAAACTATTGTGAACGGTTTTCTCGCAGATACCCCCACGTCCGCTGATGACGGCGTTACTTTCTTCGAAAACCAACTTCTGATGATCTTGCCGTTTATCGTAGCCAGTCCGAACGGAGGAGAAAGAGTGCCCGCGGGCGGCGTTTTTTACTTAGCCTGGATACCTGAATCCGCAGCGAGCTTTAATGTCGATATTTCAACAAATAAGGGTTCTTCATGGAAACCCCTTGTACAACAGTACGGAGGCAGTGTCTTTGAATGGCGGGTACCCCTTCAGAAGGACAACATGCCGAACGGTAAAATCAGAGTAACCGCTTTTAATGAAAACGGCGTGAAGATCGCTCAGGATGTATCGGACAGTCCGTTCACCATCGAAGTGGTGAGGCTGATATCGCCCAACGGCGGAGAGACGCTTACATCGAACACCGCGAACACGATCATGTGGACAACGAATAAAACCATGGGCGATGTGGTAAGCACACAGCTGTTCTACACGTTAAATGGAAAGAAATGGTTTCCCATGACCATTCTCGGCGGTAATCCGGGCACCTATTCCTGGACCACGCCGACTGTAACGGCCGCCACTGCAACGTGCAAGGTAAAGGTTCTGCTTAAGAGTGCGGCTGCCGCCAAGGGCAAGACTCTCGGCACTGCCATCAGCGAGGCTTCTTTCACAATCCAGCCGTAAAAAGCTGACAGAGAGGATTGACGACGGGGTCGGGGGACAAACTCCCGGCCCCGTCGTTTCTTCTGCACGAAAAGCCCCGAGGGTCGATCTGATACCGCCCATGGCGGGGAATGTAAACTGCAACGAGACCGTGCAGTACGAAAGGGGGCCCATCGCCGTCACGCTCAACCGTTGGCAGCAAAAGCCGGCAGGGACGTTGCGGGCCCGCAACAAAGTATTCTTCCGGACAATCATTGTCAAGAAGGGGAATGCCCTGATTCCGTCTTGAAAAGAGGAACGGAATGGTGTATAGAAAACACGCAATGAAGATCGATTTCCATACCCACGTTTATCCTGATCGCGTTGCCCCCGGAACAGTCCGGGCGGTTTGTCAACGATCCGGGATCGATGCCTATACGGACGGCACCCTGGAGGGACTGAAAAGGTCCATGTCGGCCGCAGGGATCGATCTTTCCGTGGTGGCGGCTGTCGCGACAAAGCCGGAACAGGTTGCATCCATTCAACGATGGTTGACAGCGATCCGGCAACCGGGCATCGAAGTGCTGGCGGCCATGCACCCTGCCGATCCCTTGAGCCCCGGGCAGATGAAAATATTGAGGCGGGAAGGGTTCCGGGGTTTCAAGCTCCACCCGGATTATCAGGACTTCTTTGTTGATGATCCCCACATGTATCCCCTCTACGAAGCGGTGGCGGCGGAAGGCATGTTCATTCTCTTTCATGCGGGAATGGACCGGGGGCTTCCCTACCCGGTCCACGCGACTCCGAAGCGTCTGGCCGCGGTGCACAAGGCCGTTCCGGAGCTTTGCATAATCGCCGCCCATCTGGGAGGGGAAGAAGCTTACGAGGAAACAGCGGTACATTTACTGGGGCAAGACCTCTATCTGGACACGTCCTTTGTGCTGCGCAAGATACCGGAGATATTCCGGGAACGCTTCCTTAAAGAACATCCGGCGGATCGTCTGATATTCGCGTCGGACAGCCCATGGACAGACCAGGGGGAGGAGCTTCGGTTTTTCCTGCAACTCCCTTTTCTCACGGAAAGCGACAAGGAAAAAATCTGCTACTCCAATGCGGCGCGGCTTTTGGGATTGGAGCAGAGGACGGTCGAGGGGGTCGGTCCCTGAAGACCGGGACACCGGTATAAGGGCTACCCGAGGGGTGACCCGACCGAACCTCAAGGCTCAAGGGTTGACTGCTTTTGACAAGGAGTAATGTTCTTCACCCCGCGCCCCAATGCTTTGTCCGGACCGTCCCTCTCAAAACCCTTGCGCGCATTGCTTATCCTCCTTTTGCATTATGTATTTATATGGAATCGCCTATTGCACGGAGGTCGCATCTTTTTTATCCGTAGGAAGGCCCGGGGCTGAAATGGAAGAAGACGTGGAGCAGGACAAGAGACGGCAGAGCCGCGAGGGATGCGGCCTTTGTATATCTCAAGTGCGGCGAGGGCTTTCCTCGATTTCATTCAGACTCCCGGAAGGAAATGGAAAATGTCGTAGAAAGAGGGTTCAAATCAAGGAACCGCAGGGAAAGGCAAAGGCCGGCCCCGGGCCCCTCCTCCTTTGTGGCCGTGGAACACGGGTGTGTATCCCGCATCCCATCGACTGCCGTGGAACCCCGGGCCTGACGGCTGCCCGCTACGAGGGGGGCTATCCGGGCCGGGCGATCCGTTGCGTAGGCCCCTCCGAAGGGAACCGGGCCTCGTAGACCTTACCGCCTGTGGACACATACTCGATGGAAACCGATATACGCCTGAGGAGGGAACCGAAGGATTCGAGATTAGGGATTTGGTCCTTTATGCCTCCAAACAGGAGGATTTCCTGCCCCGCGCCAAGGGTTGTTCCCTGTAGAGCGGGTATCGTGAGCAGTTCGAACCCGATCGGCTCACCCGGGAAGCCGATCCTGGAAATCAGACTCCACGCCTCGCTTGGGTTGCCGATCCGTTTCCGGTCAAAATGGATACGGATACCGGTGATCTTTGCCGGGCGCATTCCGTGGTTGCGAATGAAGAGGCCGAAGTGTGAAGCTTGCGGCCGGGAGTCTCCCACTTCTACGTCCAACAACGGCCGGAACGCATCCTCAGACCTCCACCCGGCATTGACCAGGGCAAAGATGGAAACGAGAAGGGTTATGGACGCTATTACGAACTTCGGGTCCCAGAGGCCCTGCACCATAGTAACCTTCCAGTCTCCTCTCTTGTCATCCGGTGCATTCATACGAACCTCACTCGAATTTGATGAAGTTTACATATATCTTGCACGCTGAATTGCGGCGAAAGACAAACTCTGTAATTACATGGAGTTTCTGCAGGTCCGCTGTGACAAAGTCCCGTAAGGTGAAACGGTATGGTGAATACTCTCGCGTCAAGGTCACCGTCTTTTTCGTCTCCGACCCGTCATCAGGATCGGTGCGGTCTTTTATGCCTATATCGACCCGCTCTCCGCCCCGCGCCCCCCTCATTGATATGACGAGGGTATCGAAGTTCGAGAAATTCTTCGATTGCCGTTCTCCGGGGGAGGGACGGGGCTGTCCGACCGTGACAAGGACCGCGCCCCAGGTTTGTCCTCTCGGGTAAGCCATGACGAACTCGTTCCCCCTGTCCTTCAGCCAATTATGCACGCCGCGGGACGAGTTGACCCCCATGCCATAGCCTTGCCTGAGGTCTCTCCCGTCATATATCACGTACTCCCGCGGTGATTGCCCGAAAGAGACGGCAGGCATGACCAAGAACAAAGCGAGTATGAATAAGCTCCCGGACCTTTTCATTGAGACACCTCCTTGACCGGGACCGTTACGGGGCTTTGTTCTGCCCTGTTCCCGGCGTCGCCTTCATATCTCATGGTAAGGTTGTAGGGCCGCCCGCCGCGAGCGGCTTCCTTGGCTTTCGGCTGCGTTTCAGGCCTGCCTTTCGGGCCGCCCGACAATATTTCCGCGATGATCCCACAAAACCCGGCCTCAACATCGGCCCACGGGACGGCCCTAAGGATACTCTCTTTCGTCTCCTCATACTTCTCGGACCGGCTTGGAGACTGTCGCAACGTTTGCCCGGACGGCACGAGAAGAACAAGCAACCTGGGACCGTTGTGTCCCCTGGAGACTGATCGACGAGACCTGTCGCAGGTTTCCATACCGTCGCTGACGACGATGTGGAAACCTTCCCCGGCCGCGCTCACCGAGATACGCCTGAAGACATCATTCATGGCTGTACAGGAAGACGAGGCCTTGGGGCGCAAGAGGAGCGCCTTCTTTAAAGACTCACAGACGTTGAGAAGCTTACCGTCCACTTCACGTTGCCTGGAAGCCTCTCTCCGGCGGCACTCGCTTTCGCCGTAATCCTTGATCGCCCTGAATACGCGAGCTTCGTTACGCCGGTTCAAATCGCGGCAAAGGTTCGCCCTATCCGGGACCTGTTCGATAGGGAAGGTTTGGGGTCCGGTAGTCCACCCGTCGCTGCCGAAGTGGTACACTCTTACCCTGTCGATACGAAGGCGGTTTATCACCTCGGGCAACTGTTCGGTCAAATTCCTGATTGCCTCGTGCATTCCGTCCCAATTCGTGCTTTTGGTATCGTCAATCCAGATCGCCAACTCGGCCGCGTGAAGGACCGTCGAAAAGAACAGCATAGCAGTGACGAAGGCAATGTTACGCAATATCGGTTTCATGTGCGCCTCCTCTTTCATCAAGGTCGAAGACTGCATGGATCCAGTCCAATACCCCTTCAAACTCGCTGCGCGCGATCACCAGGTCGGCATAGGCCTTCGCATAGCGGGACGACCACGCGAAATGCTGATGGGCTGCCAGGAGGGTGCCGGAAATAAAAGGCAAGATGAGGCCGACACCGCCCAGACAGGGACCGACCAGAGCGGACAGGAGGCGGAGCAACCCTTCGGAAGGGCTACGGGTCATCAGGATTACCGCCATCAGCAAAATGAACACGGCCAGACTCCAGAAGGCGATGCGCCGTAGCGCGCGAGCGGTCTTTCGTGGCTGACGGCCCGTGGTTACATAGGATATTGCCCCTTCGAAAAGAAATGAAAGGAGGGCGGCCACAGCCACCCCTATCGCGGCGGCCCCTGCAGGCGGCACGTCAAGCCATGATTGTGAGAGTAATCCCGCGACCGCAACCTCCAGGGTCAACGCAGAATACGCTCCTGTCGCCGCCCAGCGGGAAAGGGCCATGTCGGACCGAATAATCGCGGGCTCTGGAGAGACCGGGTCTTCCCCGGTCCTTAACCTGTATTCACCGGCGTACTCATCCCGAAAGGATTTTGCCTGCAGATCCAACGTTGATACTTTGGCTTTCGCCACCGGGCGCAGTTCTAACGCTTTGTTTTTTTGGCTTAAATGGTCTCCTGAATCTTGAATTAACCTTGAAAAGCTGCGGGCCGAATACTTGCTGTCCTTTCCCACCATAGCCACCTCCTGAGCTTTTTGTGGTAAGTAAACAATGAACCTGTTCGCGCCGGCGCTCTTTATGTCTTATTATTGTGTACCACGCTTGTGAAAAGCTTGTCAAGTGAAATAGAAACAAATTTGAGACAACTATATAAACGTGAAAGCAAAACAATATGAGAGCTAGATAGAATCAAATACAACTAAAGAGAGAACATATATAAACTATTACAAAATGTAAAATGACAAAGTGAAACTCAGTACAAACTAATATTGGTCGCGGTAGAGACACGTTTTCATTGCACAAGGAGGCTGAAACAGTGTATGGAGCGAGGAAGATACAAGGGATATTCAGTAGTTTGCGGGGAGCTTGCAAGATTTATGTAGAAGTATTAAACTTAATGTCAAGCACCGTATGCCGATAACATGAGAAAACAGGAGATTGAGGTACATGAAACGAACGAGTCTGAACGCCAAACAAAAACAGTTTCTCTCCAAACTCGTCGAGCACGGCGAGGCGGACATAGGTGAGCTTAAAGACGAACTTGGCCTCACAAGACAGAGCATTTACAATTATTTCGAGGAGATAAAGAATCTGCTCACAATCGAAAGGCAAAAGGGGAAGCTCTATCTCTACCTTAAAGACGAAGCGGGGTCTGATACCTTTGTGAACAGACTGCTGCGAAATCAGGACTTGAAGAAAAAGATAGCCGATTATGTGGTTGACAGATACATCGAGCCTGGAGATGCGGTTTTCATGGACTGCGGCTCAACAGTCTCGGTCCTGGCCGACACCGTCAAAGAGAGAGAGGTGGACGACTTGACCGTTTATACGGTTAATCCCTATGTTCTCACTTTACAATCCTACAAAAAACTCAGGAGACTCGCGGTGTTCGGAGGGACTCTGAACGGCGATGCGGGATCAATTGCGGGCCCGTGGGTAATGACCCTGCTGGAAGAGTTGAAATCGAAACTTACGTTCAGGCGTGCATTTCTCGGCGTCGATGGGTTGAGTCTGGTGGAGTCTTCAAGGGAGATCCGCATGACTTTGAGCAATGATAGCGAAATCGAGCAAAAGTTGAAAATTATGGAGATGTCGGAGGAGGTATATGTCTTGCTCGATTCCTCAAAGATCGGGGCTGGAGGTGTGACCCTTCAAACGTACAATGAGAACAACCGGGTTCCGGGCCACGTCAAATTCGTACTGGGCCTCAGAAAGGCGGATCAGGAGAAGGCTGAAAAGATCAGGAGTCTCAAGGATATCCTCGGCGACAAACTCGAGCTTGTGGAAGTGGATGCTCAATAGATGGGCGGCTTGAGAGCCGGCTGGAATTCATGGGAATCGACCATAGGGGCGGCACGGTGATTTAACTGTTCCCCGATGACGATGTCCCGCACGGAGTCCATTCCGTCAATTTCACGTTAAAAATGGGGATGTCCGCTTCGTCCCCCTTTATTCCCCTCCTTTCAGCCGCGCCGCGGGGTCGCCGAAAAGGGTGTAGGTCCGGAGCATGTTCTCCGACCCTCCTTTTGAGAAAGCCTCGATCTTGGCGCCCGTGGTAACCTTGCCGATCACCCGTTCCCCTGCTTCAAAGAGGAAGGAGAAGACGGCGTTTCCGAGTACCGAAAAATCAGAATAAAGGCCGAAACCGCTCGGTGAAAAGGCCGCTATGGCGGCGGTCTTCTTGGGGACCACGAAGGACTCACCCATGGAGTAGGACAAGGGGAAACCGAAGAATCCGTTCATGCAATCGAAGGTAAGCACGAAGGTAAGCTTGCCCGAGTTGGAGATGCTCGCGATATTTTTTGTCTCGAATAAAGGCGCAAAAGACCATTGCGAGTATGCCCCGTGACCCACGTAGGTGGTAAGGAGCATGCCCTGCTTGATGGTGGAGGTGATATCCTTTGTGGCCTGAGGCCACTTTTTTTGCGGATATGTCGAGAGGTAGACCTTCTTGGCGGTCATCCCGCTCGGCAGATATGAAATATAACTCTCGCTCATTGTCTCAAAAATAGGCTCTCCCCAGTCGGCCGCGAAGAGGGATGCCGCGGGGTTGTAAGTGGAGAGACTCTCGTAGGCCAGGACCTTTTTCACCATGTCCGAGACCGCGGCGGCGCTCGCGGCAGGTATCCGCCCGATGATCATTTCGGGGAGCGCGTCCTCTCCCTCCACCGCGACATACCAGTTGTCGTCCGGCAGATGTTCAAGACCGTTATTGTTTACGAAAGACAGGTGGGCGGGCACCCGGTTCTTCTTTTTCGTGTTATAGTAGTTCCTGTAATCCCAGTTTGCGTCCCCCATAAGGAGCACGTAGGTCGGCGCGGGTTTCTGCCAGCTTGCATAGGCATAAGTGAGGAAATCCTTGATGGCCTGGGGGTCGGGAGACCCAAAGGCGAATTCATCGTAAATGTCCTCAACTGCGACCGCCATCACTCTGAGGCCCTGCTTCTGCCGGGCGGCGACGAGGGCGGTGACGGAAGGAAGGAACTCTTTCGCGGTGATGATGATGTAGTCCGCCCCATTGGACTCGTCTTTCAGACCCGCGGGACTCCATGCGGCGAAGGAGGCAGGAGGTTTCACCGTTTGAGTTGTCACGAGATAGGATTTCCGACCTGAAATCGTGTCCTCAAAGGTGAGTGTTCCACGGGTGAGAGTCCAGTTGACGACAGTGCCTGCGTTTGCCGGGTCGGTAACATCCAGGACCTGCACTTTCGGGGTGCCCACTTTGGTGATGCCCATCTTCTTTCTGCCTTCTCCCTGAACGGTGAAGGCGAGCTGGTTGGCCGCGGCCTCAAACCGTCTCCAGTAGGAGACTTCGATCCAGTTGAGATAGAGGCTGTCCAGAGATGCTTCCGTGTCTCCGGGTAATTCTATGGTAACGGTATTCTTCCCTTCCTTGAGAAGGCTCATGGGTATCGTGGCTTCCTGAATAAACTCGATGGTCCCATCCCAGTGCTCATCCGATACGGGCGTGCCGTTCAACGATATCTTCGTATGATGGTCCGGATCCGGTGTGACGGAGGAGATACCTCTGAATTTCACCCGTATCGTTCCCGTTCCCGTGGTGGCTCCTATGGCGGGTATGGTTACGGTATAGCTCTTCTTGTCGGGTGCGGTGAACTTGTCCCAGAACCAGATGTCCGCGTCGGCTTCGGGCACTTCCAGCCAGTATTGGGTGTTCTGCTCGGTGTGCACGGTGCTGAGGAAAGAGCTTTGCGCTTCTCCCTGACCGGTGACGGTCCCGTCAACGGTGGTCATTCTTTTCCCTGAGTCGCCTCCCCACACGAGGTAATAGACATTCGTATCGGTAAATGTGGTGTTGAGGCCCTCTGCATAGAAATCCATATAACTGCCCTTCGCAAAGCTGTCCGGCGAGACGACCCTGATTGCCATCTCCTCTTCTCCATTAAGAAGGCGCATGGTATTCGCGGTTATCGTTTCCCCGACTATGCCTATCTTTTTGAGGTCATTGTAAGTGATGCGGTAGAACCCGTCGTGGTTCACCATGATCTTGACGCCCGTAGGTGATGCAACAGCCAGGGAACGGGGGCGGCCGGACCCCGCGGTTTCATTACCATAGGCGGGAGTGTGGTTGATGAGGGTATTTTGAAACAGTTGACCGTACGCGTTATGGGCGGAGGAGACTGATGGGCGCTGCTCCGGAGCAAGGGGGTTTTCGAAAAAAACCTTTACAGTAATCTTTTGCCGGCACAACAGGTCCCTTGTGGAGGGGTTCCATTGAAATGGATGGAATATGACCCTCGCCACAGCGGTCCCCCGCATGGTCCCGACGCGTTCCACCTTTGCAGTGTCAAAAGGAAGAGGCGCGGAGGAAGCATATACGGATTCGTTGATAACGTGCCGGGTGGTATTGAGGTCTTCTCCGGAACGTTCCAATGTAGGAACAGGAAGCACAAGAAGGCCGGGAATCGTAGAGGGGGTGTCCCCGGTGACGGCAACCGTGATATTGCCGGTAGGGGGCACTTCGATGAGAACAGCGGCGACGGGCAGTTCCGGATGGCCGGAGAGGACTGTTGTGGCCCATTTCGGCACCCGCACCCGTGAGTAGGAAACCCCCTCCGCATAAACCTGTTCTATGATGGGGGAAGGGGTGGTAAGTTCAAGGGTGAGTCCCCCGGCATCGGCAGCGATAAGTTTGACATCCGGAGTCCCCCCGTGAACCGGGAAGGCGGCGAATAACAGGGTCAGGGTCAGGATCATGCCGGAGGCAAGGACTGCTGATAGTGAACGGGACATATGATGGCTCCTTCAAATTACGGCAGATCGTTGCGTCTTCTACGCCGGGCGGGGCGCGATGCGTCGGCCCGGCTGAAGAAAGACGGATGTCACTATTTGATCTGCACCGGTACGGGACCGTGGAGAGCGCTTTTGCCGTGGGTATCGATATCTTCAAGCTGATAATAATACGTTTTTTTCCGCTGCACACCCTTGTCGGTATAGGTATACGAGGCTCCTTTGACGACGGTTCCCTTTGCGGGGATGATCCGCGCATTGACCCGTTCGTATCCGCCGTTTGCGCTTACCGACCTTACGAGGTAGAAACCTGCATTCTCGAATTCCGAGGCAGTCTTCCACTGAAGGGTGACCTTTCCTCCGCTGTATTTCGCGGTGAAGCTTTTGAGGGTGATGAGTGTGTACTGAACCTTGAAATTGGCCGTTATTGATTTGCTTGCCGTCATGGTGACCGTGCAGGTTCCCGTGCCCGAGCATCCTCCGGACCAGCCGGTAAAAGTCGAACCGGCGGCAGGGGTAGCAGTGAGGGTGACCACGGCATCCGTCAGGAAGCCGGCGGAACAGACGGCTCCGCAGTTGATGCCGGCGGGAGAACTCGTGACCGAGCCTGAACCTGTGCCCGACTTGGAAACGGAAAGAGAGAAGCCATTGTCCGTGCAAACCGGCCACACGTGGAGAGGGAAGCCGGTTTTGGGGGGACTGGCTGTGCCGCCTCCCTGCATCTCGATGACCCATACGGTGGTCGAGTCCAGCAGACGCGTGGTGGATGACCACGATCTTTCCGAATGGGTACCCGTAAAGGGGTTGCCCGCGGGGAGGGGAGGGTCATATTTGGAGCGGTCAAAAAGGCTCAGGAGTTCCTTCCTGTTCGGAAGACGCCAGCAGGAGAGACCTGCGTAATTCTGGGCATTCAGGCAATCCACGTAGTCGAGAGCCTCGCGCCAGATCTTGTTCACGGCCGGGGCACATGCCGCCGGTCCCGGTGTATTCATATCTTTCGTCCACATGAGACCTGTAAGGTTATCGGTGACCGTTTCGTTGGCGTGTTCGGTAAACCGTGGGGACGGCCATGCCACCCCGGCCTGAATCTCCCCGTCCTGACCGGTACCCGCACAGGCAATCACGCTGCCTGTCGCATTATAACACACGGTCTGTCCTGTCTTCGGAAGGGACCCGCTGTTGCCGCGCACGGGCCACACGTAGCAGGCGCTGCCCTTGGTGCTGACAGTCACCCCGCCTCCGTTCGATGTGCTGAGGGTCCAGTCGTAATCATGGGCACCGGACCTCGCTAATGTCGTGGATGAGCAGTATAAGCCCGTTTTTACATCGGTAAACCCTTCCGAGGGCGACATCAACCATGCGGTAATGTCCGCCTCGCCCGCATCTACGAGGCTTTCCAATTCGCTGATGTTCGGGAGTCTCCAGTCGGTATAGCCGCAAAGACTGAGGGCATTGGCATAGCTGAGGGCGGCGTTCCAGGTCATTGTAGTACCCGCGAGATTCGCGCTCTTCGGCCACATGAGGCCCGTAAGGTTGTCCGTTATACAGTCTGTTTCCGTACCGGTTCCTGCAATGAAACGTGGGGAAGGCCATACCGTCCCTGCCTGAATGTCCCCGTCCTGGCCGGTATCCGTGCATGATATCGGGTCGGCGCAACTGCACGTTTCGCTATAGCACGTTGTCTGGCCTGTCTTGGGTAAGGCGACTGTTCCGGCGGCGTGACCGAGCGAAACCACACAAAAGAAAGCGATCAATGCAAGAACGGGTAATTGCTTCATGAAGCCCCCTTACGGTATGAATATGGATTATAATACATGCATCTACCTGAAATGTCAAGGTTTTGGTTTGTGTGCCCCATCGCGGGGGCATCTCATATCATGACGGAATTCCGTGGTCGGGGAAAGAACCTTTCCACGGGAAGCCTGAGTGCGTCAGCCAATTTGAGGAACTCCTCCACTCGCACCCCTTTGTGTCCGTTCTCTATGTCCGTAAGCCACGGTTCGGTCTGACCCACCTTGCACGCGAGTTCCTGGCGGGTTATTCCCTGTTTTGACCTTTCTTGCTTGATTACATTTCCCAACATTGGCATCTTCCACCTCCGGGGTTTTGCTGCCGGGCCTCCCGTGCGTCACATGCGGGGCGCACGGGAGGCTTTGGAAACCTTTATTTCACGATTACCTGTACGGGACCATGGAAGGTGCTCGTCCCGTGAATGTCCACATCTTCCAGTTTATAATAGTAGGTCTTCTTATGTTTAATGTCTTTATCGGCATAGGAGTAAGAGGATCCCTTGACCACGGTTCCTTTTGCGGGGACGATGCGCGGGTTGATCCGTTCGTATTCGCCCGTCTTGCCGTCAAACTTCACTATGTAGAACCCCGCATTCTCGAACTCCGAGGCGGTCGCCCACTTAAGCGTCACCTTTCCGCCGGAATATGTCGCGGTGAAGGTTTTCAATGTGATGAGGCTGTACTGGGCCTCGCAGGATATCGCATAGTCTCCGTAGAACCACCACCGGGGTCCGTCGCCCTCGATGTCGCCGCCGAAGGCGGTTTCAAGCTCCATCTTGCCGTCGCCGTTACTGTCCATATTCACCTCGGCGTGGGTTACCACGTAGACCGCCTTGCCGCAGGCCTGGCTCTCCTCGGCGATGCCGAGGGAGGAGAGGGGGATGGCGAGGGTGGAGGTGGTAAGGCCGGTGGCATCCACTTTCCAGGGGAACTGACCCGGCACGGGGATGCCCTGCTTATTGGCGGGCACCATGGCGATGTCCGTTCCCGCCCACATGTGGAGGGTCCCGAAAGTGGCCCCCTTGAAGGTCAATGCATAAGTGACATAGAGGTTCGAGCCGTCGTTACTCACCGTGACCGTTCCTGCTTTGATGGTCTTTCCTGCCGTCAGGTCCCAGGTGACGGCGGAGACGGTTGCCTGGGCCCGTGCCGACATGATGAGCACAAAGCCGATGGCGACGAGTCCTATTACCATGAGTGTCTTTTTCATTGTCTGTTTCTCCTTTCCTTTGAATACTAGGTTCATCTTGATAGTCCTCACTGTTTCCCGGTGGAACGGCGGCATTTACGTTTACGCCAGGAACCTCAATCCTGCTTTATAAGACCCCTCGAAGGGCTGCACCCACATCACTTCCGCGAAAACCGGCACGGCCACATTCAAGCCACTGAGGGGGATCAGAAGTTTCAGGATTTCTCCTTGTTTCGCCATGTAGGGAGCTACAAGTCCCAAACCTCCGTTGCTGATGTCCGTAGAGGAGCCGTTCAAGCAAACCACGCCTGTACGATTTTCTCCTGTAAGCATCGATTCAAAAGAAATCTCCTCTGAAAAACCTTTTCTCGTAATCTTTCTGCTATCCTGGTCCATCCTTCTCTCCGTCTTTCTTTTTATACATATAGTGTAGACCGGCGGCCGCGCCCCAACAATCCCACGAAAGTAGGATTTTCATCCATGGAAGCAGGATTCTTGACTTTTTCCCTGACTTAGACGATAAGTATAATCAGATCATGGACGATATCGCCGATATAATTATGCGCCGTTCGGCGCCGGGTATACTGATCTTCGACCAGACCGGTGTGCTCCTTTTTACGAACGCTGAAGCCTCGGAACTGGTCTCGGCACACCCCTCCCTTGTGGGGGAGAGCCGGACCCTCTGCGCTCGCGTGAAGGCTGCCTCGGACGCCTGTCCCGAGGAAAGGGATATTAAGTTGGCGGCTGTGGGCGGGGACGGGCCCGGTCCTCAATACGCCTTGAGGGCCTTCATAGTAGGGGAGGAAGGGGGCAACCAGAGGCACATTATCGTCTTGATCGAAAAGGTGGTGGGGAAACGCAATCTCGACCTTGAAGGCGCGAAAAAGAGGTTCAACCTGTCGAAACGGGAACTGGAAGTGACGACCCTCATACACGAGGGGCTCACCAACAAGGCCATATCCGACCGGCTTTTCATAAGCGAACAGACCGTGAAGGACCACATCAGGCATATCATGGGAAAGGTGGGCGTCAGTTCCCGTGGAGCCCTGCTCGCCGCCTTGCAGTGAGTTTTAGGGTGATTGTCCGAGCGGGTCCAGCGGCCGATGTAAAAGGGGAACGCTACTTTTCTATTTCATATCCTTTGCTTCGCCACTCGGGATAGCCACCCATGAAGGTGAAGACGTTCTTGTAGCCGGCCCTTTTTGCTGCGACCGCAGCGGTGACCGAGGGCATTCAGCCCGCCCCCCTGCAATAGAATACAATGACCGCATCCTTATCCCCGGGGAGAAACCTGTCTGCGATTTCCACTTTTTCCTGTGATATGAGGATGGCCCCAGGCACGTGTCCCTGGAGATACTCGGCTTCGCTCCTGGTGTCAACCACGACAGGCTTTGTATCCGCGGCAAGCATCTTCTTCAGTTGTTCGGCGTGGAGGTTTGCGACATCGTCGGGACTGCACGCGAAAGTGGAGAGGGCGAGCAGGATGAGGAGGACGACACCCGCGGCGAAGGGTCTCCCGGCGGACGATGTCCGACCTTTTCTGTCTTCGGGGCCTCTATATCTTTTCACGAAAAATCCGGGCAATGGTTTCCGCAGCCTCCCTCAACTGTTCACGGCTCAATTTCAAGCCCTGGGATGTGGTGTCCGGCGCGGCTTCGATGCGAAAGATCCGCTCCTCCATCTCAGCCTGTTTCTTCATTCCCGGAGGTGGTTCGGGAGTGACGCCTATGGCCTTTTCCACGTCTTCCGGGAATTTGCCCGGATCGGCGGTTTCGTAAATTACCGCGGGTTGACCGTGGCGTCCGTTGAGGTATTCATCAAGGGTCCGCCAGCCCACGGCCCCATGGGGATCGAGGATAATCCCGTATTTGTCGAAAACCTCTTTTATGGTCGCGTAGTGCTCCGGGTTGGTAACGGGCATGGAAAAGATATCCTGTCTCATGGCCTCCATATCGGGCATCCTGTCTATTATACCCGGCTTTACCACCTTTCCTGTGGCGGGGTCCATCTCATCGTACATGTGGCCTCCATAAAAATCCACAAGCCGGGCAAGGTTGCTGGGATGGGAGACGATCATGGCGGAGGATGGCGATTTTACGGAAGGTCTTACCTCGTACGTGCCGGTGGAGAGGAAATCGGGGAACTCCGTGTTCTCGTTGACCCCGCAAATTATCCTTGATATGGGAAGCCCCATCTGTTTTGCAATGACCGTACCCATCATGTCTCCGAAGTTCCCCGAGGGCACGCTTGCGATCATAGGTTCGCCGTTACGGGCGACCCTTGAATAGGCGAAGAAGGGATAAACCGCCTGAGGCAGGAGCCTTCCCAGGCTTATGGAGTTTGCCGAGGTGAGCCTTCCCTCGTCGCCGAAGGCTTCTTTCGCAAAGGCCTTGTCGCTGAGAAGGTTCTTTGCGAGGGCCTGGCACACATCGAAGTCTCCGTTCACCTCGAAGGCATAGACGTTGCCGCCGAGGGTGGTCATCTGACGCCTCTGGCCCGCGCTTATGGATCCCTTCGGAAAGAAGACGATATTATCCACGTTTCCGAGACCGTACAGGGCATCCGCAACGGCCCCTCCGGTATCGCCGCTGGTGGCAACGACGACCACCTTTCTCGATCCCATCTGTCCGAGGAAATAGTTGAGCATCCTCGCGAAAAACCGGGCGGCATAGTCCTTGAAAGAGTACGTGGGGCCCTTGGTGAGCCACATTATATAGGTCTTCCCTGTCACGTGCATGACTTCGGTGGGAATCTTATCTTCCCTGTACGCGTCCTGAAGGAGGTCCCTGAGGGCCTCTTCCGGGATCTCGGTCCCGAGAAACGGGTTGAGGACTTCAAAGGCGATCCGGGCATAAGACATGGAGGCCATGGAGGCGAGACACTCCTCTTCAATCCTGGGGATATCGTCCCTTGCGATCATATACAGGCCGTAATCAGAGCCCAGTCCATTGAGCAGGGCGGTTCTGAAATTGACCCGCTCCGCCCTGTTGTTGGTGCTGTAAAAAGTTATAGGTCTCACCGTGCGGTACCCCTTGTTTCCATTGTTTATTTTAGTAGTGTCGTCCCGTTTAGCATACAGGATGTGGGCGCCTTTTTCAACTCATTGCAGCCCCTTTTCCGGGTCGTTTACCGCGGGTTTTGCTTTTTCCAAGGAGAGTATGTTACATTAGTGAAGAGCCCCGGTATCTTAAGAGGGGGAAGAAAGCTGCGGGCGGACAATGGAGGTGAACCCTGAAAAGGTTAATATTATTCCTGTCCTGCGGTTATTTTTTACTCTCCTTTTTTATATGCCCCGGTTTCGCCCAGGATACGGCGGAAGGGCGACATCAGGAAGGGGCAGGGGAGACAAGGCAAAACGGGAAAGACACTTCCCTCCATGCGTACTATCAGCAGTATCTCAATCCTTACTTGGCTACATCCCGGACAAAGTCGGGCGATAAGTACGGCGCCGGCGGGGATAAAGTCGTCCCCGGCACCACACCACCCGGAAGCCTTCTTTCTACCGACTTTTCGACGGGCAGTACGGGGAGTACCCAGACCGGGTCTGCCCAGGGAGCCAAAAAGGAAGTGGGGGGAAGGACATACTTCAGCCTGAGCAGAGTCGACAGCATCGGCTTGAGCGAGATGAACAAGAGTTTCCCCCAGCTCTACAAGAAGGAATACATAGCGGAACTGGCCCTCGGCATCAAGTTGAGCCCCCTTCTCGACCTTTCTCTCGGCAAGGTCCAGAAATTCGAGCGGCCCGAAGGGTCCCCCTGGGAGGCCCATGATGACGGCTGGAGGATACGGCTGAAGAAGGACTTCTAGGACCGGCTTGTCGCCTGAGGCCCGGCGGCGCTCCATCCCAGCCACTTTGCCGCGAGGTATCTTCTCGTCATGAGAAGGGCCATGACGAATTGCGACAGGTTCATGACCCACCACACCGAGAGGGCGCCCATGCCCAAACTTACCACGAAGATGTAGCACAGCGGCACTCTCACGAGCCACACCGAGAGGGCCACGATGACCATTACGCCCTTGGTGTCTCCCGCGCCGTTCAGACCTCCCCCGAGGATGATGCCCCATGCCATGAAGGGCTCACTTATCATGGCGATATAGATGTATTTGACGCTTTCGGCAATGACGATGTTGTTGTCGGAGAGCATGGACACGATCCATCGGGCATTCACGATCACCGCAAGGGTGAGGATGGAGACGGTAATGACCCCCATTACGGCGGTGACGATGCCGCCGTGAAAGGCGTCGGTCTTTCTCTGACCTCCCACGAGGTTCCCCACGATAACCGCATTTGCCATATTGAAGGCAAAAGCAGGGAGATAGATGGCGGATTCTATGCGAAGACCGGTGGACAGGGCGGCGAGGATTTCCACGCTGTGCCGGGGCAGGGTGCTCAGTATGAGGAATATGGCCATGGCGTTGAGCTGCCAGAGCACCTGGAGCAACCCCGAAGGCCAGCCGATGGAGATGATCTTGCTCGTGACAGGGAGGGAAAAGCGTTTCGTGCCGGGGGCCAATACCCATAGGCGCCTGAGGTTCACCATGCTCCCCACGAACATGGCGATTGCCGTTGCGAGGGCGATCCCGCGGTAGCCCAGAGAGGTGTGGAATACGAAGACGAAGATGAGAACCACGTTCGTGACGCACACGAGGGCCTGCGTTTTCAACGAGACTTTCACCTGTTTGCACGCCCTCAGAATACCGTTGCTGTTGATGAGGATATAGCTGAAGAGGACTCCCGCCGCGTATATCCGGGCGAGTTCTTTCGCATAGGGTTTCAGGGCCTGAGGTATGTTGACCAGGTCGATCAGGGCAGGGGAGAAGATGACGCCCGCAAGACCGAACACCAAACCCGCGATCACGGTGGTCACGAGTGTGGAGTAAACGGCGTCCGACAACTCGTTCTTTTTGCCTGACGCGAAGAGTTGTGAAATGACCGCCACGGTCCCCACGGTGAGGGCGTTCCCGATGATAATGAAGACAAAATAAAGCTGGATTACGAACCCGTATGTGGCCTGGATTTCCTTGCCGATCTTTCCCGCCGCGTAGATGTCGGTGATGCCGACAAGAAAATCGAAGAACATGATCAGTGTCATGGGCCAGCACTGTGCCCAACTCTCGGACGCAAAGGACCTGATGTCCTTCCGCGTGAGCAGACCTTTAAGATTCAAAACCATATATAGCCTTCAAAGGCGGTCGTCCGCCTGCATGTGCCCCGGCGCCGCCTTTCATTCTGGATCGCTACGGGAGATGGTAATCAACCCGCGTCTTCGTTGCCCCTTTCCTTTACATAAAGCCAGCCCACGGGGTCGGTAAGGTATTCTATGCCGTCGAGGATGCGGAGATAGTGCCCCCTTTCTTCGTAGGAGAGGGTCAGGTAAAACCTCTTCTCAAAAGGGTTCCCTGTCTCGCGGGCCAGGGCCTCATAATAGGTGATGCTTTTTTCCTCCCTGTCGAGCCCGAAGCGGAGTGCCTCGAGATCGCCTTCGGAAGCCCTGGCTTTCTCTATGAGAGACTCCTTGAAAACCTTTTCGAGGTTATTCGGTGCGTGGGTCGAGGTGATCCATTCCTTCAGAGACTTGTTCTCGCTCAAATCCTTATATATCCTTCTTATCATGACAATGTGGTAATCCTCCTCGAGGGCAAGTTCCTCGAATATCTTCTTTGCAAGAATGCTCTTTACCTTTTCCATGGATTGAAGATAGAACCGTTTTCCCTCTTCTTCCATCTCGATGGCCTGCTTTAATGCGGTCACGCTGTCCAATGCCATTTTGAGTCCTCCTTTACCCGCCTTTTTTTATTTGGTTTGCCGCCACATGAGCGGCGATGAGAATAGGGTCCCACACTGTTGCAAAGGGAGGAGCGTAGGCGAGGTCAAGCCTCGATACGTCCTCCACGGTCATCCTCGCATGGAGGCAGGCGGCAAGGGTGTCGATCCTGTGCGCCACGCCTTCTTTTCCTACCATCTGCGCCCCGAGAAGCCTCCCTGTTCCCTGTTCCACGATGTAGGAGACTATGATCGGCTTTCCCGCCGGATACGCGCTGCTCCTCGAACGGCCCTGGATAGTCGAGGTGAAGTGGGCCAAGCCCTCCCTCTCCGCCTCCATGGCCGAGAGTCCCGTTCTCGCCACCTCCAGGTCGAAAACCTTGGTTACCGCAGTCCCCACGATGCCGTCGAAGACCTTGCCGGCTCCCGCCGCATTCTCGCCCGCGACGCGACCCTGCTTGTTCGCCGTGGTGCCGAGGGGCACATATACCTTCTTCCCCGTCACCAGGTGGATCGCCTCCGCACAATCACCTGCCGCGTAAATGTCCGGAACGCTCGTCTTCATAAATTCGTCCACCCTGATCGCCCCGCTCACGCCTAGTTCCAGGCCCGCGTCCTTTGCGAGAAGCGAATTGGGCCGCGCTCCCACGCAGAGGAGGGCGAGGTCCGCTTCGAATTCCCCTTTATCCGTCACGACGCCCGTTACGGTTCCGTTCTTTCCATTAAACCCCAGGACGGAAGTCTCCCTATGAAATATCACGCCTTTTGCCGCTATCTCTTTCTCTACGACTTCCGCTATCTCGGAATTCATGGTGCCCAGGACGCGATCGGTTCTTTCGATGACCGTTACGTCGAGCCCTCTCTTGCGGAATGACTCGCACATCTCCATGCCGATATATCCTCCGCCCACGATGACGGCCCTGGAGGGTCCCTGCCTGTCGATATACTTTTTGATGTTTATCCCATCGTCGAGGGTCCTTATAGTGAAGACATGGTCCAGGTCTATCCCGGGCAGAGGGGGCTTTACGGGCAGACCGCCCGTTGCGATCACCAGTTTGTCAAACCTTATGGGCAACTCTTCGCCTGAAGCCCTGCTTTTGACGAGGACCGACTTTTCCTTCACATCGATCTTCAATACCTCGTGACAGGTGAAGACCCGGATTCCCCGCTCTATTTCCGCCTCTTCAGGGGTCAAAGAGATGAGGTCCTTGAATTCCTTCACGTCATCGGAGATAAAATAGGGGACGCTGCATAGCCCGTAAGAAATGTAAGAGTCCTTCTCGAAGACCAGAACTTCCATCCCCGGTTTCACCCGTTTGGCGCCGCTCGCAGCGCTCATGCCTGCCGCAACACCCCCGATTACCACCAACTGTTCCTTTGGACTCATCATTCGCCTCCAACGATCAATGGGACTCCATGAAGCTGTCGCGCCTCGCAGCCCCTCCCACGAGAGAAACCGCACCTGCCGGAAGGTGTCCGGCCCGTACGGGGGCCGTCGGCGATGCCCCCTTTTTAACGGAGCTTGCTAGAATATAGGCAGTTTTAAGGAGAAAAACCAGTAGAAGACCCGTCGCTTTGCCGCATTTTTCCCGTTTTTTTATGTCCGGATATGGTATAATGGACATCTTGAAGATGCGCCCGTAGCTCAGTTGGATAGAGTGTTGGCCTCCGAAGCCAAAGGTCGTGCGTTCAAATCGCACCGGGCGCGCTTAATATCATTAGGTTTTATGAAATGGTTTTTATCATCTTTGTGACTGGTTTGTGACTGGTCGTGTCCGGTAGTGGGGGGACGGAGTTGGTGGAGACGCTGGGGAGCGTCCCCACTGATAGTTTTAATTTACTCCCACATAACCGCTTCGGCGTTCACTGGGTGCGTATCTTTCCAAGGGATTAAGGGGATCGGCTCCTCTATCACCTGTATCGAGGGAGCGCCATCCACCTCTATTTGTCGAATATTCTTGCATCCCGCCGCAATCCACCGGGTCCAGGCTTCAAGCTCGGACTCGCCGGGCTCCGGTAAGATCGCCGCCTCCACGTACATTTTGCGGTGGATGCCGCACAGATACTCCTCGGCGTGGGCCGTGAGGTAGTCCGCAAGGGCCTGCCCCTCCAGCCTCGGGGTGTTCCCGTGCCATTTATAGGCTACGCCGCCCACAGTAAGAGTGAAGAACGTGACCTGTTCATTGCCGTCGATGATTCTGTATCCATTGGGGGTAACTGTTATCGTATCCATAATTCCTCCTTAATATTCCACTCCGAGATACCTAAACGAGAGGATGCTCAATGTCCCTGACCCGGATGCTCCGAGATTGTATGAGAGATTCCCTGTATCGTCGAGGGGCTGCTCACCGAAAAGCCACCTATTTTTACCATTGGTAATCCCGGTTATATCGTTGATGTAGCACGCTTGTGCAACCTGCTTCCCGGTCAGCCATATTCCCGTTGGTCCCGACGCCGAGGCAGATGCTGAATCTGCTACTATGACTAACACCTTTATCAGTTTAGCTCCAGCTCCAATCTTCCCCAAAGAATCCACTTGGATATCCAGGGGGAGGTTCCCGGTAGTAGACCAGCCAGAGGTATTGTTGAATATGCTACTCTCGATAAAAGCGTCGAGCCATATAACCTGGTTTGGCTTGGGGCTGTAGTTCCCCTCTCCAATCGAACTGCCGAAGACGAGCATGGGTTGGCTGAAATATGCCGTTGTGCTCGTGCCGGACAGGAGATACACCATGTATTCGCCTGCCGTCGTTGACATGTCCTTTGTAACTTCCAGCCACTCGAAAGTTCCCCCGCCTGTATGATACGCCGAGTAAGACGTATTGTTCCCGTCCGAAATAGCCAGTCGGGCCTTGTTCGCGGATGAGCATTTTACCCATGCCCCTAGACTCACGGGGCGCCCGGCAAACGTGGCGACATGCTCGGGATTCACGGAGCCCTGGGATACATAACCGTTTGATGCCCCTCCCGTCATTTTAAGTCCGTAGAAACTCCCCGATTTTGTATTATCCCCTTTGTATTCCCGGTAAAGGAGCGTATCAGTTGATTTCTTCCATTCATCAGGTCCCTTCGTGTCCGCCCCCACGCAGCCGGGGGTGACTTCGTAGAGAGCTACGGAGTCGAAGAGCATGGTGCCGGAGGTGGACGTATTCTTGAAAAGCATTATCATATGGTTCGTAATTGTGGCTTTAAATGTAAGCGTCATGGCTACCCATGAAGATGAGGTCGTTATGGAGGAAGAGTATAGTATGTTCCCCCCCTCGTCGCCTATCGCAATGGTGCATGATTCATTGCCGCTGGTCCCCGACTTCACGTAGGCGACAAGCCTGTAGAGTTTGCCAATAGTTAGTCCTGTCAGGCTCTGTTTTGCGCCCTGGCCTATCCACCCGGTCCTGGTCATCTCAAGGCAATTACCTGACTGGCCTCCTGCTATACTCGCAACGGAACACTGATCTGTTGTCCATCCTGTTGTATCGCTGTCGAATCCGCCGTTCGTTGCAAGATTACCCCCCACGTTCTCAAGTGTTGAGTTGCTCCAACTTTCCCAACCCGTGTTGGTTAGCAGATTCTGAAGCACGAGGTCATTTACCGCGTTTTCAATGGCGGTTGCGTTGGCGTCATGATCCGTATCGGTCAGGGGCGCCCCTTTTTCACTTCTTCTGAGCAAATCCAGTCGATTTGTCATTTTATAACCTCCAGCCTATTAGAATGATGGATGAGTTTGCGGATGATACCTGGTAGTAAACGTCGCCCGTGGAATTTATCATTTCCCCGGTGACCCAGTTGTACCTGTTCGTGGGGAATATCCCGAAGGACAACCCCCCTGACGAGGCTGCGGAAAACCTGCCGTAAAAGCCACCGAACCCGTCGGAGTCCGAGGCCATGCCCACGGTGTTCCCGTTGGTGCCGACGACGTATTTCATCCGCGTCCCGAGGATCGGTGGAATCATCCTCGACGGTAAGGCCGTCCAGGCGTCCGCAGTGAGGCTGCCATCCACGTAAAACGCCGAATAGATGCTCATGTAGGCCGCCAACTCGTTCCCGATCTGCCGCGCGTAGCACAGGTGAGATGAGTCATGGCAGTAATTGAGACCCAATCGGGCATAATAGGTGTATCCGCTCGGCAAGGTGGGAGACGTCGCACTCAGAGACAGGAGAAGCCTGCTCGCCTCAGTGGTGGGGTTGTAGAGCAAGTAGAGATACCACCAGTTTACGGCGAGACTCCCGGTGTCCACAATGGCGGTGTAGCTGACCCCCGAGATGCTCACGGAGGTCAGCTTCTTCGGGGCACCGGAGGAAGTCTGAAGGATTACCTCGTCGGCGGTCAGGGACAGGGAGCCCGAATACGTTATCTGGAGGCCGCGCGTGATACCCATGACCCCGAGGGAATCGCCCATCACGCCCTGAGATCCCGTAGGTCCCTGCGAGCCCTGCGCGCCCGAAGCTCCTTGGGAGCCTTGAGCGCCCTCTGCACCGGTCGTCCCCTGTGCTCCCTGCGGACCTGTTGCGCCCGTTGGGCCTTGCGCCCCGGTAGGCCCGGTTGTTCCCTGCTGGCCCTGGGGACCGGTTGCTCCGATCAAGCCTTGAGGGCCTTGAGAGCCGGTGGAACCGGCGGGGCCTTGCGTTCCCTGGATACCCTGCGCCCCGGTAGGGCCTTGTACCCCCTGGGTTCCTTCGGGGCCCTGCGTGCCTTGAGGGCCGTCTGCTCCGGTGGCTCCCTGAGAACCCGTGGAACCGGTTGCGCCTTGGTTGCCCTGAGGGCCGGTCGCTCCTGTGAGGCCTTGTGCCCCCTGCGGACCCGTGGAACCTGACGGGCCTTGCGTGCCCTGGACTCCCTGGGCTCCGGATGTTCCCTGTGTTCCCTGTGTACCGGTCGTCCCCTGCACTCCCTGCGGGCCTTGTGCCCCGGCCACTCCCTGAGAGCCGGTCGGCCCCGTGGGGCCCTGCGTTCCCTGGGCTCCCATCGATCCCTGGGGACCGGTGAGGTATATCTGCCGGGCCTTCGCCGTCAGTTCGGAGGTTGTGAGGACGCGGCTGTAGACGGCAAGCTCCGTCACATACCCGTCGAGGTAATGGAGGGAGTTGTACACATTTTCGACATACACTCCCGGCGTGTAGACCGCTGCATTGACAGGGACGGGAATACCTGCATCGACGATGGTGGAGGAAAATGAGACGCCGTCGATCTTGAGAACGGCTGTCTCGCAGTTGCCGTTGAAGGTGAAGGAGCAGAAGTGTTCCGCTCCGGATGCGAGGGCGGAGCCCACATTGAAATAGTTGTTCGTGCCGGCGATCACCACATGGTTGGCGGCACTTTCCTGGTAGAGGAAGGCATTGAGGGAGACGTTCGAACCTTTAGTGACCGCGTCCGTGTCGAGGAATATTCTCCACAGGACGGTTCCGGGGCCTCCCGCCGACATGGCGAGGTCGGCCCAGGCGATATAATCGGCGGCGCCGTCCTGGTTGTAGACGATCCTCCCGAACATATCGAGGCGGGTGCCGTGGGTGAGTGACGACTCGACGGTGAGATTGCTTCCCGAGACGTCCAGGACGCCGGTGGATTGGAGAAGGGGGGCATAGAGGAGGCACCCGCTTTCCATCTGCGCGTTGCCGTAGCCTATATCACCTGTCGCTCCCTGATTGCCCTGCGCGCCTGTCGGGCCTTGAGCGCCCTGCGGCCCCTCGGCTCCTGACGGGCCTTGAGAACCGGTGGAACCGGTTGTTCCCTGGTTGCCCTGAGGACCGGTTGCGCCCGCCGCGCCTTGTGAACCCTGCGCGCCCGCTGCGCCTTGAGCGCCGGTCACACCCGCCGCTCCCTGGACGCCTTGATTGCCCTGGGCCCCGGTGGGGCCTTGCGTTCCCTGGACGCCTGCCGCGCCTGCGGGGCCCTGCTGGCCCTGGGGACCGGTTGCGCCCGTTGACCCCGTAGCCCCTTCCACTCCCTGGGCTCCCTGCAAGCCCGAGGGACCGGTTTCTCCCATGGGGCCTTGAGCGCCGGTCACTCCCTGCGCTCCCTGCACTCCCTGCGCTCCGGCAGAACCTGTCGGGCCTTGCGGGCCTTGAGAACCTTGAGCACCGGCAGTTCCCTGGGCTCCGGTCGGTCCTTGATCACCCTGGTGACCCTGGCTTCCCTGGGCTCCGGTTGATCCTTGCACGCCTGTCGCGCCTTGATCGCCCTGGTGGCCTTGCGGACCCTGAGAACCTGTGAGGCCCTGAGGACCGGTTGCACCCTGGGCTCCGGTCTCCCCGGATGGGCCTTGAGAACCTTGAGCGCCTGCGGCTCCCTGTGCTCCCTGCGGGCCTTGTGCCCCGGCCACTCCCTGAGAGCCGGTGACGCCGACGGCCCCCTGGCTTCCTTGAGCGCCTTGCGTGCCCGACGGGCCTTGCGTGCCCTGGACGCCTTGAGAGCCCGTGAGTCCCTGAGCCCCTTGGGCTCCTGTCGCGCCTTGATCACCCTGGTGGCCCTGGCTCCCCTGGGCTCCGGTTGATCCTTGGGGACCGGTTGCGCCTTGATCACCCTGGTGGCCTTGCGGACCCTGAGAACCGGTGAGGCCCTGAGAACCGGTTGCGCCGGCGGGGCCCTGCGCGCCCTGAACGCCCTGAGAACCGGATGGGCCTTGAGAACCCTGAGCGCCCACAGGGCCTTGATCACCCTGGTGGCCCTGGCTCCCCTGGGCTCCGGTTGATCCTTGGGGACCGGTTGATCCTTGATCGCCCTGGTGGCCTTGAGAACCGGTTGCTCCCGTGGGACCTTGTGAACCGGTTGTGCCTGAGGGGCCTTGCGATCCCTGGGTACCTTGCGGCCCTGATGGACCCTGGGATCCTTGCGGGCCGTCAGGGCCTTGAGGGCCTGTCGCTCCCGTGGGACCTTGCGGACCCTGGGGGCCGGTGATCTCCGCGACAAGACGCTGCTTTGAAAGTGAGCCGTCGGCACGCTCGACGATAGTGGGCACGGGTTATACCTCCAAAGCTCCGTGATACTTTCTCTTCAACGATTTCACCGCGAAGAGATGCGCCTCCACATAAGGAATGAGGTTATCCGCGCAAAATCCCGGCGGTGTCCAGGTGACGATCTTCATGGCCTGGAACCGGCATTTTGCCTTACCGTGGAGGTATTTCTGATGCGATGCCTTCGTGTAGTACCAGAAGCTGTTCTGGTTCCAGAAACTCACATGAGTCGGGTCCTGGAAGGCTCCGCGGCCGTCCGTGGAAGGGACGGAGATGAGGAAGAACCCACCGTCGGCGAGAACCCGGTATGCCTCGTTCATGGTGTGGATGGGGTCGCGCAGGTGCTCGATCGCGTCGGAGGCGCGGATGACGCCCACCGAGTTGTCCGCGAGCGGCCAGGGACCGTTAAGGTCGGCGTTTATGTCCCCGCCGGCGAGGTCGATGGAAGTGAAGCCCAGGGCCTTGTCCACCCCTCCGCAAAGGTCGATCTTGTCAAGGCCGTTGATATCAGCCCACCTTTCCGCGAGACGGAAGATGTATTTGTTGTAATTGGCCCACATACCGTCCTGGACTGCCTGGTTGTTTTCGAGCCAGGTGTTCGACTTGTCGTTGTGGACCCGGTACACGTAGAGGCATTTGTCGATGTGGACCATTTCCCTGTGGAGGTAGAAACGGCAAATAAGGTCATGGTCGTCGGCCACTTTGAGGGCGGGGTCGTGGCCGCCTACCTCCCAATAGTCTTTCGCGCGCCAAGCGCGGACGTGGTCCGGGGCGAACCAGATGCGGCTCAGATTCTGAGGCTCCGGGGCGGGCGCGATCGTCTCGAGGAGGGTCCTTTTCCGGAATACGAACTTCCTCGTCTCCCACCCGAAGTCCGCGCCCCACTGAAGGGGCTTCCAGTCGTCGTCCACCAGGGCGGTATTGGAATAGACGAAGCAGGCATCGGGGTGAGACTCAAAGGCCTTGAGGATCTCCGCGAGGGCGTTGGGGGTGAGGAGATCGTCGTGATCCACCTCGACAATTATTTCGCCTGTCGCGTGCTCGCAGGCGACGCGCTTGAGAGCGCCCACGCCGGGAGGCTCTACACCTTCTTTTGGCGGGGGAGTCTCCACGAGCCTGATCGGCCGGGGATCGTCGTCCACATAGCAGGCGGCGTTGAAATCCTCCGGAGTTACTCCTCCGTTCAAGACGACCACCCATTCCCATGCCGTGTGGCTCTGGGCCGTGAGGGATTGGTACAGGTCCTTGATGTATTTGAGGTTGTGGGTCGGGGTAATGACCGAAATGGTGGGACCCTGATCACGTACTGGTTTCATTAATATCTCCATGGGCTGGGGTCGGTGCAGACGAGGTAGTCCCTCACCACCGGACCCTTGCCGTTTTCGTCGTTGGTGAGGGCAAACCTCACCGCGTAGTCCGTGCCGGGATGCGCGATCGCCACCGTGCCGCCCGTGCTGTTTATTCCATGCTCCGTGTCGAGTACCGTTTGCCAGTTCGCGGCACCGTCGAAGGTTACTTCCATTTTGAGGAATCCGAAGCCGCCGCCCTGGATGGAGTCTTCCCACGCGCAGAAGGCAATCATGTAGGCCGGGTTGTCGTCTTTCAGGGAATAGGCCCCGCTTGCGGGGGTCCCGCTCACGGCGATGGTATTCGGCGTGTTGCCCATCACATTGAAGGCTGTCCCGGTTGCGTCCAGGAGGGTGAGGTTCTTGCACTGGTCCGTGTACCAGGTCTTGTCCACGTCGATGAGGTGTCCCGCGCCGGCCTCGCCTATTCCCGTCTCGATGGTGGTCATGGACGGGTAGTCGGCGGACACGAAACCCGAGACGGTGCCGGGGTTGCTGTTTGCCTGGATCACCGCGCCGTTGGCGATCACCGCGGGGTTGGTCGAAGGGTCTGGGTCGGCGCGCTTGCTCTTGTCGGCGAACCCGTCGAAGATGGCGAATTGAGCCCACGACGCGTACTGGAAATTGAGTTTCATGATGTCCAGTTCCAGGTCGGTGTCGGCTTCGGTGGAAGACCCCGCCGTCGAGATCAATTTCGTCTCCGCGGCGGGAGAGGAGGCGGGGACCTGATCCGTGGTCACGCACACTTCATAGGTGCTGCTCGCGTCCACGGCGGGGATAGTGTACCTCGTGATCGTGGTGGAGCCGGAGAGCGTCCAGTCGCCCGTGCTTCCGTCGTCCTCTACCTTCCGGTAATAGACGTTCGCCTGGGCGAGGGTCGTGTCGGCGGGAACGGAATAGGTCACGGCGATATTCTGCACCGTGGTCCCCTCCTCGTCCTCGTAGGCCTCGATGGAGAGAGCAAGGTCCTCGACGTAGGAGGTGGGCCGGGAAAAGATGGGGATTTGCTTGTCCGGGGGACCGTCGGCGAGGGCGGCGGCTACGTAGTTCTTGAGCTCGAAGGCTACCCGCATGTCCTCCGTCATGTCGAGCGACTTTATGGTGTACACCTGCTCGGGGCATTTTCCGAGGATAAAGGGGTCGAAACGGGACGGGGCGGAGCTGAAGGCGGGGGAGACCGTCACGGTGCGGTGCGTGCCGGGGGCGCTCGTCACGGGGCGAAGCTCGATCTTTCTCCCGAGGGCGGGGTCGGTGATTCGCACCTTGATCCACCACGTTTCTCCGGAGGCGACGGTCACATCCTCGTCAAGCTCCACCGCTGTGGTCGTGGCGGAGACCACCGCGCCGTTGATTCCCCAGTCGGGGTGGTTGGGCTGCCACGTGATCCGGTCGCCGATCGTCAGGCCCGTGGAGGAGAGGTCCGATACGAGGTCCACCGATTCGTCTTCCAGCTCGTCCTTCTTGAGCTGGTAATACCCGTGTCTCGTTGACTCGGTCTGCGACGTGCAGCCGATGAGATCGATGCTCGCCGTCCTTGTCCTTCCCGCCTGGGAATCATTCACGACCCTGATCGGGGTCTGGGCGTAATCGTTGTCACGGTCGAGGATCGTCCCCTCCAGGGAGGCAAACTTTTCACGGGCGGGCGCAAAGACCGTGTGGGCCGCGCCTTTTTCCATGTCCCTTACCGTGATCACGTCCACCGGGTCGCCCGGTTTGTCGATGGCGAGGGTAACCTCCGTGCCGAGCCAGACGTGGGTAAAATGGCCTATCTTCTCCACCGCCTGCGCCGCCTCGTGCACGGAGAGATCGCTGTCGAAGGTGCCGTTGAAGGTATGACGCGGCTCGGTTCCGCCCGCGCCGTCGTCCACCGCGCCGGCGTTGTACTCCTCAAGGTCCACGTACTTTTCGAGGTCGAGCTTCGCCGGGTCTATTTCCCCGTCGTACCGCACCACGTTGAGATCGTTGTCGAGAACGGGGCGGGTGAGGACGTCCCAATCGACCCACGCGGGCCGGTCGGAGTGCTGGACGGTCCAGGTCTCCGTAGCCGCGTCGTAGGTCTTCACGAGGGATGCCTTCATCACCACCCTGACCTTGATGCTCGACAAGCCTTCCACGGCGAGGGCCTTGATCCCGAGGAGGACGTGGCGGGGATATTCGAACCTATCGCTCACCACGGTCCGGAGGGCCGTGAGGGTCGTCTCGTTCATCGAGGACGAGGCGTTCGACTTCTCGTTGGTGAGCTTGGTGAGGCGATACCGGTACTTGATCCCGTTGGTGGTCTCGTCGGCCCTCACCGTGCGCCGGACCACACTCGCCCCGCTCCCGTTGATCTTGAGGGTATTCTCGAAGGCGGTGCCCACGCGCGCCGAACCGGTGAACCAATGCCAGAAGTCACGGCGATACCCGTAGGTGAATCCATCCTCATCGGCGGCATAGTCGTGCGCGTACTCGTCGCCCTCGTGATGCGCCGTGGAGGTCGTGGTGCCGGCGGCCACTTCTTCCCAGACCTGCTTGCCGTCCGCCTGCTCGATCCAGTGGCCCGCGCTCCATTTGCCGTTGAAATTCACCGTGTGGTCGGAGGTTGCCCGGCGGGTGATTGTCTTCCAGTTTTCAGTGCCTTCCTCGGCGATCTCCAAACGCATCACCACCGAGCTGGAGACGATCCCTCCCGAGACGGAATAACACCCCTTGAGGCACGAGATGTCGAATTCGAGACCCGTGAAATTGTCCGCTTCCGTAGTCTCGACGTAGGGGTAGAGGCCCGCCTCCACCCACCGGACGCCTTTCGCCTTGACGAGGGAATTCGGGACGTCCGCCCACGGAACGCCGTCGGTTCCGCCCGTGATCCAGTATTGGGTCCAGTTGACCCCCGTCCCGGGAAGGTTGTTGTTGCCCTTGGTGCCGTTTTTGATGCAGGTGTAGTTCACCCCGTTCACCAGGGCCTGCGTCGCGGGAGTGCCGTCGAAAACCGACTGGCGGTCTCCTGTCGGAAATACGGGCTGGGTCGCTCCCGTATTCGCGTAAGCGGGGGCGTGGTCGCCTTCGACGCTCGCCACCATGTAGAGGTGGCCGTTTTCGGGAGACGGGACGCACGTGGAGGCGGAGCGGGTTGAACTCTCCGCGTAGACCTTCAGGTTGTTGTCCCAGGGGTCTGTCTTCACGATTCGCTTGGAGAAGGGCGTCTCCACCTTGGTGTCGCCGAAATTTGAGATGTGACTCTGGTTAAGATGACCGAGGCGCGTCTCGAGGATGAGGCCCGGGTAGTAGCCCGTGGACTGGTCGTTGATCTCTATCTTCTCGAAGGAGTCGATGGGACCGAGGCCGAAATCGACGAGGAGGTTCATGTACTGCTTCGTGCCCCTGTTCTCCCGGAACCACGAGATCACCGTGCCGTGATGAGGGACCGTGCCATAGCTTTTGGACACGTAACCGCCCTGCTGCTGCACGGTCTGAGGTTGCCAGGAATAAGTCTGGGAGCTTCTGCCGGACGTGAGGGGCGAAGCGGAAGTGGCTTCAACCTGGGGACCTCCCAAGATGTTCGAGAGGAGGCCTCCGGTGGCTACCGCCGTGCCGATGGATGCGAAGGAAGCGAGGAAGCCGCCCATGGAACTGATCACGTCACCGGGATCGCGAACGACAGGAACGAAGCTCACCAGGTCAAAGGGCCTGGGGAACGTCGAATCGAGGAGGGCGTCGGAAACGGGGCGATTGTTGAGGCCCGTGGCGAACCGGCGGTCCCGGGGTACGTGACGCGCCTTCAGGGCGGCGAGGTCCTCCCCCGTGTAGGGGACGAAGGAAACCTCACGGCCGTTTGCGCGATTGACGGGGTCCGTGACCACGATAACCGTGATCGTCTCCGGCTCCGGGGCTACGGAAAAAGGAAGGGAACGGTCGCGGACCCGTTTTTGGGCGGCCCTATGCTGTCGCCATACCTTCTGTGCGGCCCTTGAGCGGGTTATCCGATCCATCGGTAGAACCCCCTGATCCTGCCCCACCGGAGGCGGGTGATGCGGTCCGTGGTGACGCCCCGGTTATCGAACTCGATGGCATGAATGAAACGGCGACAACCGGGAAGAACCGCGCCGACGTGAGTGACGAACTTTGAGCCCAGGAGGCTCACGCTCACGATCGCCCACGGCTCAGGCCGGGCGAGGATGTCGCTCGACTCGGCGAGCCGGGTGATAATGAGTTCATTCCGTCCTTCCGGAGAGTCGGGGTCTTCCACTTCCGGAAGAATGACGCCGCCACGGGCGTAGAGCAGCCGGAGGAGGCCGTAACATCTGCCCACCGATTCCCAGGAATGGCCGAGAAGGTCGAGATACCGGATGTTCGCGGGCATCATACGATCTGCACCTTCGTGTCGGAAAGGCCCACGTAACCCCCGTACCGGCGGGAGACGCCATACACCCGGCATTCTTCGAGGGTGTGGCCGCAGGTGGCCGTGCCCGGAGTGTAGAGCGTGTCCGGAAGCCAGGAATTGACTCCTCCCGAGGCGATCTTGCGCCAGTAGTTCACCCAGAGGGCCGAGGTACCCGTTACCGGGCGGGTGCGGACGGATGACGTGTGAGGGATGAGGCACAGGTAAGTCGCTGCGTCTTCTCCGATCACCTTGCTCGCCGTGGGGTCGATGACCGTGCATTCCACGCCGCGGAAGGGGTGTCCGCAGCGGGCGGCGAAGTACCTCTGCAAGAGGAACCGCTCCTCGAAGATATTCGGGGCGCCGAGGTTGAAGATCACGATTTGCGACCTGTCGTCGATCTCGGCATTCTGCATCTCGTAGACGACCTCGAAGTCGGCGGCGGCGAGATTGACCGTGTTGACCCCGTAAATCGTCACCACGGACCCGGAAGCGCCCCTCAGGCGGCGTACGTACCCGGAAATCCCGAGGTCCGTGTCATCCAGCGAGATCGCGAGGAGAGGCATCTCGCCCTGGCTTCCCGCGCGGATAATGCTCCCCCTGAGATCACAGGGCTCGTAATTCTCGCCGAGAAAGGGGATCGAGGACGTGGCGTTACAAAGACGCTTCACGTTCCCGTCCGTGAACTCGGCCCGGATCAGGACGAACTCATCATGCCCGGAGGCCATCTTGTCATTTTCGAGGATTATGGCGAGGGGCCGGGTGCGCATTTACATTTCCTCCAGAGGAACGGAGGCCTTGAACTTCTGATGGTTTATCCGGGTAAACTTCACGCCGCCTTCCCTCACCCGGACGAGGTAGGTGTTTTCCTTCCACGTGACGGTGGTGGGGGTTTCCCCGTCGGTCACTGTGGCGTTCTTGGTGGCGGGGAAAGTCGGGGCTGTCGCTCCGGAGGTGCCCCCCACGGTGCAGATGTAGGAATGGCCGTTCGGGGTCACGGGATGAATGATATCGTCCGCGGTGTACACGTGGTTCGCCTGCCAGGTATTATCACCGTAGGACTCGTCCCTGTTTCTCCAGTAAAAGGGGACTGAACCCACCTTGCGGGCCTTGAGGAACTTCTCGAAGGTAATTTTCTCCGTGGGGGTAAGCTCCGTGTCGAAGTCGAACACCTTGGTATCGCGGAACGCGCCCGCCCGGGTCTTCACGTACCCCTTACCCATGGTGGTGCGGCGCGTGGGGTCGATCAATTGGTCCGAGTTGCCGAAGAACTGGGCCGCGTCGGGAAGGGGATAATCCTCGTAACTCATCAGTAGCCCCGTCTGGTCTGGAGGCGTTTGGACAACTTGCCGCCCCTGCCTGAATTCTTGAGCACGAATTTAACGACCATCTTTTCCGCCTCGCTGTCCCAACGAGGTTCGTCCTGGGTCATCTCTACATCCTTGAGCGCCCCCGAATGGTCTTCGAAGACCACGTGGACCGACGGCGTCGCGCCCAGCTTGTCGAGGTTGGGGATAACCCGGCCGCCCGTGTTGGGGATCATCAGTTCGGGACGGTTCTCGCCCACGATCATGGGCATGCCCGCTTCGTAGATCCCGCCGGCGTCGAAGTGAAACCAATCCCATACGTCACCGAAGGGGTCCCACCCGTTCGTGCCGGAGAAATAGCCCAGGGGGAAGCCGAATTGACTCCACCAGCCGAGGCGGCTGATGTCCTCGAAATTGCCGCTTGTGGCGCTCCCGAAGGTATCCCCAAGGCCCGACCAATCGTCGTGAATGGAGCCGGATAGTATCCCCGCTCCTTTATCTCCCAGGTATTCACGACCAAGGACCCCGGCAAGGACCGATCCACCGGTAATCCCTGCGCCGCCGCCCAATCCTCCGAGGAACCCTTCACCGCCGCCTCCCCCGCCGAAAAGGCTTGACAACCACGACCACATCCCGCCGCCGTCAGTGCCGCCCATGCCCGTTTCCCATGTGCCGTAGTTGGCGGGATCAGAGAAGGCGGCTTCATATCCGGTAGGCACTCCCGCGGCCCATTCGCCGTAATTGGCGGGGTTGTTGAACGTACCTTCCCAACCGGTAGCCCCTTCCGAGGTGGGCCATGTGCCGTAATTGTACTCGCTGTAGAATTCGGGGCCCACTTTCGAGGAGGGGCCGAACATCTGATTGTAAAGGTTGTACAGACTCTTCCCGTTCTTGTAGAGCTTGTGCAACTGCTGGACGGAGGCCAGGGGGTTGTTGCCGGCGTCGTTACCGCCCAGGGACGAGAGGCCCGAGCCGATACCCATGAGGGAGGAAAGCCACCCGCCGCCTGAACCTCCGCCTCCGAACCAACTGCTGAACCAACTCGAAGATCCTTCTTCGCCTGAAGGCCAGGTGCCATAGTTCCCGGCGGCGTCGAACCTGCCCCAGTCCCGGTCACCGTTGCCCGTTGAGCCCGGCTTGAGGGAGTCAGACAAGTCCTTGATGCTGCCGGACAGACCTTCCGTGGACTGGTCCGTAATCGACCTGTCCGAGGAGCCGACGAGGGCGGTGGTGAGATTCCGGAGGGCCTCGGTATTCTCTTTCGTGGCGAGGAACGCCTCCGCGTCACGGGCGGTGGTCGGTTGGGCGGGTGATTTCATGCCGAGGAGGCTGTAAAGGGTGTCCTTCGCCTGTCCCACGATAAGCTCGGCTCCCGCCTTTGCGAAAAGACGCCTGAAGGCGTTGTTGAGGCTCTCGATCTTGTACTCCGAAGGGGAATAGAGATAGTCTTCAAGGTTCTTCTCAATCGACTGAGCCATGCCCTTGGAAAGTTCCTCGGCCGTCTGGAATGTGGATCTCATTTCGTAGACGTAGTCACGGAGACCGCGTGAAAGGCCGTCGCCAAATGAACCCGTCTGCTCCTTGAGGGAGAGTTGGAGGTCCATGATCTGTTTTTCCGTGTTCGCGATCTTGTCAAGGAGGGTGATCTTGGCGATGTCATTCCCCGAATCCATGGCCGCCTGGAGGCTTGACCGGTAGGTGTCGAGGAGGCGCTGCTCGGCGGCGATCTTTTCCGAGTAGATGGCGGCCTTAGGGACGGTCCGGTCCTTCTCCATGATGTCGAGGGAGGCGAGGCGGCGGCGTGTCTCGGATTCGAGGACGTTCCGATCGTTCTCCTGCAGGATACGGGCCTTATTCGCGGCGGCGATCTTACGGAACCTCGACAGCTCCTCCTCCGCCTCTTCCTCTGTTTTCACATATTTCATGGCCTGGCGGCGCATCTCTTCGACCCACTTGTCCTCAAGGACGAGGCGCTTGTTGATCTCCGAGGCCTGCTTCTCGGTGACGCTCTCCTGGGTCTTGCGCCATGCTTCTTCACTGTCCCTGCGGAGCTTTTGTTCTTTTTCGTACATTTCGATCCGCGCTGAATCTTCGATGTAGGCGTTTGCCGTGGCCACGACCGAGTTGACCTTTCCCTTATCCATCCCGCTTTCTATCAGCTTCTGAGCCTGGCGGTCGATCTCGTTCATTTTCTTCGCCTGCTCGGTAAGGGCGGGGTTAAGGTTTTCGATCTGGACAAGCCAGTTTTTGTACGTTTCCGCGAGTTGTTCTATCTTCCCCTTGCTCTTCTCCGCGTCGATGCGGGCCTTGAGGGCGGCGTTTTCCTCCTCGCGCTGCGTCGTGAGGTAGGCGGCATAGGCTTTCTTGTCGTCTTCGGTGATGCCCGGTTCGTAGCCCACGCCTTCCATGGCCTTGCGGGCGTCCGAGTCGTCCTGTCGCCTGCCGTAGGGGGTCACGCCGTAAGTGCCGGCGGGGCGGGTGATCCTTCCTCTACCCTCCGCCGTGTCCATTGCCGCCGCGAAGTCCCTGATGGCGCCGATGCCTCCACCTACGATGGTGACAATGAGCTTGCCTATCTCTTCCCGGGTCTGGGAGATGTGGGCCCGGTGCCGCTGAAGCACTTCGGAGACGGAATCGGTCTGCACCCCCATCTCGGCGCTGGCGATCTGAGCGTTACGGTACGCCATCTGAAGGAGATTGACATCGTCTATTCCGAGTTGTGTCGCCTTGTTGAGAAGGCCCATTTCCTCACGGGTAATGAGGCCGAAGCGGCGCATCGCACGAGGAATGTCGTTCGCGATGGAATCGGCGATCGATTCATAGGCGTCCTTTACATCGACTCCCTGACGGCGCGCGGCTGTCCGGGCCATCTCGCCGATCTGGACCATACCCGCCGGGTCGATATCCTGAGTGACGCCCTTGAGGGCCTTTTGCATGAGGTCGCTGTCGTCGATGGTCCCCGCCGTGGCCCGCTTCATGGCTGCCACGATGGCGTCCGCCGAGAAATCCATGGACCGGGCCGCGTGGCCGAAGGCCTCCTCTACCTGGAGCGCCTTTGCGCCTATTTCCGTGAATTCCTTTCCCTTGTTCACCGCCACCATGGCGGAGGCGATCCCTGCGGAAAGGGCCAGCCAGTGCGACTTGATCTGGGAGATGATGCCCGTCTGGTTGCCGAGCAGTTCCTGGTTGAGCCGGGCTATTTCCTTGTTTTTCGCCAGTTCCGCCTGTCTTATTTCCGCGGCGGAGGCGAGGCCCGAAGCCTTGATGGTATCGTAGGCGGCGGTGACGTTGCCTTTCTGGGCGTTGATGTCGGCGACGGTGGACGTGTTGAGGGTTTTGTAGGCGGACCCAACCTCTTTCGTGACAGCGATCGCCCGGGAACCGTCGGCGCTGATGATGAGTTTTACTTCATTTGCCATCTCTTACCCCTGCCTTGTTCTCTGGACACTTTTTGCACGTCCACTCAAAATACCGGCCGTACATCTCCCGGCACGCCGCTTCTTTATCCGCAGTACAGCGGGTAGAGCCTCCGGCGGCGAGGGCAGCGAGGACCTCCCGCTCAAAGAAGTGAACCTTTTCAAAGAAAGTCCGGTCCGTGGCGATGGAAAGCCTGTCGGCAACCAGGACAAGGGACGGGTAATTGAGGCCGCATGGACGGGCAGAGATGAACCCCTGGGAAATCCCTGCGGCGGCGATGAAATTTCCGTAGGGCTCCTTCTTCCACTGGGTCGATGTGAGAAACAACAGGTTCCAGAGATCAACATTTCCCGGCCGTACCTCTTTCGGAATCTCGCCGCTTACGAAACAGTCGGCGAGTTCCCTGAGTTTTTTAGTTCCGCCTCCTCGATGGAGAAGGCGAGAGAGTTGGAAATGTCGGACACCTGCTGGAAGACGCTGGGATCAGCGGAAGGCATGGTGAGAAAGAGGAGTTTCTTCTTGTTTTCGAGGGTGACTTCCCACGCTACGGGCTGTCCGTCGGGTCCGTGTTCGCCCACGCCCCTGAATTCCTCCACTACGAAATCGTAGGTGTCATCCAGCGCTTTTGCGGCACGCTTCTTTTCATCCCGGATGTCCTTCACCTTTTCCCGGATCGCGGTCTTGACGGCGTTCGTGAGAGGGCGAATCTTGACACCCACTTGTGCCCCCCATATGTTCAGATCAAACCACTGACCGGACCTTAATGCCTCTTCATACCCGGTATTTTTAACGATGAGCATGTGGCCTCCTTGCTGGCATGTGATAGGGATTACTTATCATCCGGGGGTGAAATGGTCTGGCAGAGTGTTGCAAAATTTTTTAGAGGGGAGAAAAGAAAAAGCCGCAGGGGATGCCTGCGGCCCGATATCGATAGAAGCTGCTATATCATGTCATTTTCGTTTACTGCGCTACAATCTGGTTATCTGATGGAGATTTCTTCAAGAAGAGTTTATCCAATATTGCCGAGGTCGCGGTTGTGACGTTTTCCCTCCCCGGTTGGCTCTTGTCAAAATAGAAAAACCCTTTCTCTCGATTACTTTCCATCTCCACGCCTTCCTCATCAAACACCTTTAGGGCCACATCGTAATGCAGAGCCGGGCGGAAATGCGTCTCCGTTTTCCACTCAATCAAAGTGAAATAGTAGACGACGTTGTCCGTCCGTGCCTCCAGCACATTCTTTCGGAATTGGGCAAATGACCATGAACACGGGACGATCTGCTGGACAGAGGATATCTGTTTTGACTTCAACCCGCTTACAATGGAGAACCCCAGATCATCGGCGAAGGGCTTTCCTGACTTCGTATTAACGTCAAAAGGGATACCATATATGGACTTTTGAATCCCCACGAACGTGGATGGTTTCTTGCCCGTCTGCACATAGGGCCTGAGATCATGCACCGCCACAATAACGGACTTGCCGTTGGAATCGACGGCTAAATTGAGGGGCGCCTGATAGGATATCTTCCGACCGAAGGCGCAGCTGGTGAGGGCAATAATAAGACAAAATAGAAACAGTTTTTTCGATATAGCCATTAACCCCCACCTTTTCTGTTCTTTCGATATTACGAAAAGTGCGATGCGATGTCAACTTATTTCCCCAAAAAAAACAGGCAAGGGAGCCGAAAGACCGGCCCCCTTGAAATCATATTTGCTTACTGGGCGTAACCGGCTACTTTATTCGCCACGGTCCAGATACACGAGCCGTACGTGTCGTCCTGCAGTATCTGGATGTCTCCGGCTTCGGCGATCTGCTTGCCGTTTATCTTGAAATCGTCCGTGAGGACGTTGCACCTCGGAAAGATACCTTCCACATAGTAGTTCTTCCCGGTCTCAAACTCCGCTCCGGTGGCCTTCACGTAGGCCCCGAAATATTCGTTGTTCTTCATGAGCTGCTGAAGAATCGTGTCCCGGCTCTGGCGGTCGAGTTTGAGGAACTGCCGCCTGCCGTCGCGCTGCGCGTAATTGGCGTAGGTTCCCGTGCCTCCGGGGCGGAACTCCACTTTCATCTGGTTGTCGAGGCTGTATTCCACGGACTCTATTTCCGCGTCGATGGTGTGGCCTCCGAGGAAGGATGTGCCATTCCATTTGCCGCCGAGCTTCATGACCAGGTCGGACACCCTGAGGGGCGATTCCGTTACCCGGGCGGGGAATGTCATCCAGCCGCTTTCCGTGGGCACGTAGGTGATCTTGAAATTGCACGCGGTGTGCGTGCCGCCCGGAGCGGTCATGGTGATCACGGCGGGGGAGGCGTCCGAGGCGGCGCTGAACACCACGTCCTTCCATTCCAGGGTGCTCGGCACCTGAACCCTGATCTGGTGGATGCTGTCCAGTCTCGCCGTCGCTGTGGCGCCCTGAACTCCGTTCGCGGCAAGGGTAAGGGATGTAGCGTCGTAGAACCCGCTCACCGTCTCCTCGATCACGTTGTCCGTATACTTGCCGGTACCCACAATGGAAGCGGAGAGCTTCGCCCACGAGTCCTTTGCAAAGGTCATGGTGACTTTATCCACGAGACAGGAAGCGAGCCTCCTTTTAAGGATGGTCGCCCCGAGGCGCTGGGCGGCGGTAAAAAATGGATTATTCATGTCCGTCGTGGGGGTGATGACATGCTTGTAGCCCGTCCCCCAGGCGGCCGGGGTGTCAATGCCAAGGGCATAGGCGAGGATGAAACCCGCGTGCTGGGCCTGCATCTTTTCAAAGGAAAATGTTCCTTCCACAGTGGCCCCGAGGTCGTAGAGCATGTCTGCTTCTTCCATGCCATTGGCCTCGTTGGAATTGTCCTCCCGGCGCGTCTTGAGCTTCAGGATACTTGATATCTCCATGAGCATGGCCGTGTCGAGGGTCTGCTCCGTGTTGATGGCTGCCTCCCTGAGCAACGCGGAGACTGCGAAAAGGATATTGTTCGCAAGGTAGTTTCTACTCATCAGCTTTCCTCCTCCGGGGATGTAGTAGGTGCTCCCGCTTCATCACCGGGGGCCTGATCGAGTGGTTGCGCGGCGGGAGATAGACGGGACGGGGCGGCAGGGCCAGGGGCGGCGTCCGGTTCCTCGGGGATCGCCTCGAATTTCGCCTCTTCCTCCGGGGGCACTTGGGCGTAGCGGTAGCCTGACGCGAACTTGCGGCCCGCGAAGGGGCCATCCGTGCATTCGAAATCGGGGATGGTGGGCTTCAGTGTGTAATACATGTTAACCTCCAATGGTTCGGACGAAATCGATCTCGACCCTCATCACCCCGAAATAGGTGGGGTGATAATGGCCTTCGTCGTTCGCCGATTCTTTTGTCTCGATGTCGTTGCATCCGGCGGGGAGGCCGATGCCCCCCAGTTCTCCCTCGGGTCGGTATTTCAGGAAATCGTCTTCGATAGCTTCCTCGAAGGCTACCGCCTGCTTCCCCGCGAGGGAAAGGTCGTTCTGCATAAAACCGAAATAGACTCGAAGGTCCTGTTTGTAGGACCGCTCGGAGACGGCCCGGGCGCCTTTTTCCACGACCGGACGGGTAATCATGATGAGGGGAAGCTCATCCTGGGTGATCTTTACCCTGGGTTTGAAAAAGGTTTTGACCGAGAGGGTCCTGCCGGGCCACCTGGCGGCGGCGTAAGCGGCGGCAGCCCCTTTGCCGAGGTCCTCGGCGATCTTCTCCATGACGGAGACGAAGCTGGTGGAGGTGTCGGCCATTATTCCGCGCCTCCCTTTCCGGGCTCGGAACCTTTGAGGTTTGTGAGGATGCTTTTCATTTCGTCCATGTAACCGCGTGTCAATTCATGGTTCTTCAGCAGGTTTCTCGCTCCTTCGGCATCGGTGTAGTACTTGCCCGTTTCCACTCCGAATTCAACCGGGTAGTAGTCAGGTTCCGGCGGAAGGGACGGGACCTGCTGCCGGATGTATTCCGTTCTCACCACCTGCGCCGTCGGCGGGGTACATGCGGTTAAGCCAGTCAAGAAGCTCGTCGCCAGTAGAATTATTGCCGTTCTTTTCATTGGTCCCCTCCGGGGTTATCTTGATCGCGCCGGGCTTGACGTCCTTCGTGCCCGTCTTGAGGGTGTCTATTTTCTTGTTCTTCGATAATGTCCGGTCCTTAATTTTAAGCCGGTCGTCACAGCCTTTCAGGGCGTCCTTCACTTCCTGTCGGAGACTTCCGATCGTGGCCTCCTGAGAGGCGTTCGCGTCCTGGCAGGTTTTGAGGTCCGAACGGGCGACTTTGATGTCGGCCTGATACCCTTTTATCCTCATTTGCTGGACGTAAGCGGCAATGAGGACGCCCGCCACAAAGGCGAGGGCGTAGGGCAAGACCTTGCGGGCAACGGTTATCCAGTCCATTAGTCCATCTCCTTCAACACGTGAAAATTACGGATTACCACGTAAAGGTACCCGGACAGGAAGAGAGCCAGGATTACCGGGCCGATAACGGGTAGGACGGTCCTGAGCCAGAAGAAGAAAAGAGCGCCAAAAAGAGCCTGAGCGGCTTTTGCTTGCAAAAGCCATCCGCGCCTGACGAACCACGAGATCAGGGGGTTCATTTCCCGGCCACCTCGGGCGAGGATCTTACTCGTCACGTCGTAATCGAGGACGGTGAGCACGATGAAAACGCAAATCAAAACTATTGTGAAGATCATTTGTATTTTTCCCCCTTTCGGTCTATTTCGGACGGGTACCCGACATTGACCGTGCACATGTCAAGGAGCTTGCCCGATTTGAGACGGATCACCTTTCTCCGGCACTGCTTTTCAACAAGAAGGTATTCGCATGATGCGGCGCGCCTTATCTCCTTGTTGAGGGCTCCCGCGCCGCCATTGTAGGCCCGGAAGGAGAAGTACCACCCCTTGCACGCGACAATGCCGTACAGGTAATCGTCGTAAAGGATGAGCGCCCGTATTGCCCACTTCGGGTCATACGGGGCCGCGCTCTCGGAGATTTCTTTCAGGGCCGGTTCCCGGGATTGCATCCAGTCCGCCGTGGCGGGCATGAACTGACCTAACCCCATGCCGCCGTCAAAGGCAGTGACGCCTTGGTCGCAACGCGATTCCTGCTCAATCTGGCCCATGAAGAGATGGGTGGGCGCTTCCGGTCCCACCTGGTAGTGGGCCTCACGGACGACCTGAGGCAAATAGCGCTTGCACCGGTCGATTGTCCAGGTACCGCGCCCTTCAGATACCCCAGGCAACACCAAGGATAACAGCAAGGTAAAAAGCAGCGCGGAAAGTAAGGATCGCCCTTCTTTCATCTCCATTCATGGCCTCCGTTTTGCCGAATACCAGTTTGTAAAGGACCGCCCAGAGAAACTCGGCGAGTCCAACCGCCGCCGTGACGATCACGATCTTGTAGCAAAGGTTCTTTACCGCCTGAGGTCCCATGAGACGCCAGACGAGAGGAAGCACAACCGCAAGGATTACACCGAAACGCAGAACGTACTTGCCCGTTTCAGTGAGACCTTTGACGGTCATTGAGAGCTGTGTGCAGAGATTATCCAGATCATCCCCCAGTCGGGCAGATGCGGGAGGAGCGAGAAGAATCTCCGTGAAGAAGACAGCGATCACCCTTTTCCTCACTGCGGGAATAAACATCAACCCTGCAATCGCGATGCACGCTATTACGATGAATACCATCATGACTTACTCCTTTTCCTCGCTCCGGCCTTCCGGAGCTTTCTTTTTACCGAGGGCAATGAGCATCTGCTCTATCGGTCCACGGTAGAGGCAGCAAAGGAGAGTGACGAACTCTCCGCGCTCCTTTGCCGTGGAATCCTTCCACGCCTGGTCTAGTTTGCTGCGTCGCGCTTCCCCATGTCAGCCTCCTTTGACCATTCCTCCTGGATTGGGAATGACCACGTTTCCCCCTCCGTTATGCCAGTGATGATTGACCCGGTCCCAGATATCCTGATGTTCCTCTTTGTTGTCCTTGCAGAATTGCGCGATATTTTCCCTGATCTCTTTTTTCCACACCCTCAGCGAGACGATAAGAGTAGTGAGGAGGGCCACCGCGGCGGCCACAAGGATCGATAGCACGCACATCCATGCCTGTTCACTCATCGAGGTATCTCCTTGCCTATTTCTTCTTCCACGATCCGGACGGCGCGGGCTCCGGTGTTGAACTTCTCGAAGCCGTCGGTGAGGTAATCGCGGGGGCCGTATTTGGAGGATGAACCCGTGCCTTCACGGATTACCCGGGCGTATTCCGCCGAGTCGTAGATTACCGCTTCGTCGGGACCGGCGGTGAAGGTAAGGGCCTTCCCAGCCGTTTTGGATTGGCCGGGGAATAGAAAGTCGAGGGAGTCGCGGAGAAGTCCGGACCTTACCGGTACAGGGTAACCGCCTGCTCCTTCGAAGCTCCGGAATATCACATCTTCGCCGGATTTCTTTGTGAAGCCCACATAATCACGGCGCACCTCCTTGCCTGCCCCTCCGGGGCCGGAGAGGAGGGCGTGGGACTCGCGGTGGGAACCGGTGGCGATACGGGTAAGGGCCCGCTTTATTGCCGTGGGGATCATGACGGCTAAGCGGTCGAGGCCCTCGATGACGATCTTGTCGCCGTCTACGGTAATCTGCAGGTCGAGCATTGGTCGCCTCGCTGATGGGGTTTGTGACGGCCGCTTGTCGCGACCGAGCCGGAATAGTCGTCGGCGCCGGTTTTGGCGATGAGGCGCTCCGCTTCGTCGAGGTAGGCTCTTTTCTGAGCCCCCTCGTGGGAGATGTCTATTTCGTTGCCCGCGCCTATTGAATTGCCGAGGATGATATTAATCCTCCGCTGGACCAGCTCGGCGGCGACGAGGCATTTTTCCGCGCGCTTGACGTAGGTCGCGGTGGGGGCTGACGTGGAGGCGTACACATCCGTGCCCACTCTGCTCTCGAGGATCTCCGACTGCTCGGTGATGATCTCCTGGATGAGGGTGGCAAAATCCTCTTCCGTCTCGCAGAGGGACGGGAAGAGGGCCTGCGAAAAACCGAGAAACGCGATGTCGGATGGGGTGACCTTTACCATTTCAGTCCTTTAATCCGGGTCGTCCAGGGAAGGCGGCTAAGCCTTTCGGGACGACCCGGAGGTTGATCGTGGTTACGACAGGGCGCAACGCTTATGCTGTTTCGCCTCGCCGATGACGGGGTTGTAGGCCCCGGTCCAGACGTGATCCGCGCCGAGGGCAAGTTCGTTCCTCTGCGGGGGTCTCAGGTTGAAGTCTTCCCATTCGCCGCGCATGTTCTTGCCGCCGGGGAGGCTCACATAGTAGCTCGTATTCACGATCTTCGAAGTGGCAATGACGTTCCTGATGTTCCAGATGATCTTCTTGTTGTTCGTGTTCGGGTTGAGGTAACCCGCGTAAAGGGCCATGAGAATGCGCTCCTTTATCGTGGGGTTGACGGTGATGTCAAACTGCGAATTCTCATCCACCGCGTAACCCGCGTCGGTAAGGTCCTGAAGTATGCCCGCGCAGGCCGCGTTGATGGTCGAAATGTCGTCGGTGACGAAAGCCTGGTTGACGGCGGAACTCAAGGCGGTAAGAAGCCCGTAGTGAATGGTGGCCTTTTTGTCGAACCAGTTTCGGGTGGTGTCCGCGAAAAGCTGATCGATCAGGTAATACTGGTTGAACCTGAGCCAGTCGTCGAGGATGGCGAAACCGCCGGTGAAACGGAGAAAACTTACAAGGGCTACCGCGGCTTTGGGCAGCTTGGAGAGCTTCGCCTCTTCACCTGGTCGCTGCTGGTAGAAAGTGACCCCGCCACTGACGTCGATTATTTTGAACGTGTCGTTTGAGGAGGCGCGCATGTCCACTTCATCGAAGAGGACCTCGTATCCCCTGTCCGGACTCTTGAGCTGGTCGCTCATCACGAGGGCCACGGGAGCGGCGGGCATGAGGTTGGCGTCGTGCCCGACAATCTTCTGGCCGTCTACCGTGGCGGCAGCATACTTCTTTACCGGGTCGCCCTGTATCTTTCCGAGGGCCTTGCAGAGAGCGTCGACGATCGCATCGACCCGCTCGGCCGGGGGGATTTCCTTGATCTTTGCCCAATTAATTACTTTAACTCCGAAAAGTTTCATCTCTCAACCTCCTTGTAAGGTCTGCGTGGTTAGCTCGTGAGCACCTTGCGTTTGTATTCTATCCAGGCCGCGTGCAGGTAGACCGCGTCGCCCGCGTGGGCTTCCGGCATGAGCACAAGGGTCATGTTGGCGTTTGTCTGATTTGGGGGGAGATCGGCGGCGAGGATCGTCGCGGTCAACTCCGCTTTTGCCAAGGCTATGAGGTTTGCGGCCGCTGCCGACGGGAAGCAGTCAACATCGCTTTCGCCGAAATAGGCCTCTCCATCCATGTGGACCGTGTTCGCATCGGCGTCCTTGGACGTGAGGAAGTGGACCACCAGGTTGGCGGTAAGGTCCACGTCAGGGGGAAGAATGACCTGGGCCGCGATCTGGTCCGTGTTGCCTGCCGCCCATGCGAGCCTCATAGCGTCGCCGTCTCCGATCATCGAAAGGATGGGGGTCGTGTCGATGGCGAGTACCCCGCCGTTACCTGCGGCGTTGATGAAGACACCGGCGGCGAGTTCACGGAAGGAAGTAAGGGGAACGGGAATGAACCCCTGAATGCTCTTGAGGTGCTGGTAAATCTCCTGAAGGGCGGCTTCCACGTCTGTGTGCGCGGTGAACTGGCCCGCGTCGCTGATCGAAACGTCGGAGGCGGGCGGCGCGAGGACGTGGTTGGGAAAGATAACCATAACTATCTCGGTAGCCGACGTTCCTGCCGCTTCAAGGCAGATGCCTGCGAGGGTGGTAGCCACGGTGACCTTCGTCATTTTGCCCGCGGAGGCATCCCAGTAACACCGGTCGCCGGGGGCGAAAGAGGTACCCGTCACCTTGGGCATGATGGCCTTGCCCAGGTACACGTAGGAGTTGATCACATTCGCGAGGGCGTCATTAATCGCCACGAGGACGTTTCCGTTCGAGACGATGATATCTCCCGCCTCAACTTCGGCGGTGTGGGCGAGGATCAGAGTCCTCGCGTTCTGGATGCTGTCGGTGATGGTTCCTGTGGCCATGGTATCCTCCTTGAAGGCTGTTTTCGGTATCGGCCGTCAAAACGGCTTGTTTACTCCTCGTCCGCGAGGGGGTTCTTTTTCCGCCAGCTTTTTTCCCCTCTCGCGAGATCGTCCGATTTGTCGCGCCGGTCGTCGCTTGCCAGCTCTTTTTCATTGGGGAACTTTTCGAAGACCCGGTCTTCGAGGGACTTGACCTCGGACTGGAGGAAATCTATCGGGTAGGTCGCGGCCACGGCCTTGACCTTGTCCTGGGCCTCGGGGGTTTCGGCCACTTCGCCGAGTTTGGCTTTCGACGTCACATATTTGCCGACCAGGTCGTCACGGAAGGCCTTGCCGTCGGCGGCAAGGGGGGCGAGTTCCGCGATCTTCGCGTCTTTCTTTCCGAGGTCGGTGGTGAGGGCAGCTATTTTGCCGTCCCGTTCGTCCATGGCGACTTTTATCGCGTCAATGGCCTGAGCGTCGGTCATTCCGTCAGTGATGACCTTTCCGAGAGATTTAAGGTACATTTTCAGAAATTCGTTCATGGTGGTCTTCCCTCCTTCGGGTTTCTCCGTTTCTTTATGTGGGCGATCTCCTTCATGAGTGGGGTCGGCTTTGTCGTTCCCTGCGCTTTTTATCCCCGCGCCTGGCTGGGCTCCGAGGTAGACGAGTGAGCCTTCAGTCGCCTCTCCCCGGCCCTGGTACTCGTAGTAAAGGACCGTGCCCTTCGGGTCCGTGATGGGAACCAAGCGCTCGGCCCGGTAGCCTCCGGAAGCAAAATCGAACACACCAGCGTCGATCTTGACGATCGTCTTCGGGTCGACGCCTTCCTTGGCAATGTAGAACCAGGGAGCCACGAAAAGGACGTCTGTTACCCCGGCGGGCAGCTCGATCTCTTCACCCGTGATCCTCTTGGCTTCCTCAAGAGAAACGGTCTCGATAACGGAGTCAAAGAACTTGCCTATCGCCTTGTCCCCCACGTTGTATTTGCCGTGGTCGAGGAGAAAGGTCTTGCGGACAATCGTGGTGTTGAAGTGCTGAAGGATTTCCTCGTTGAACCGCTCGTTGTCGCGGTCGATGGCGTTGTGGTAGAGCCAGAGCTGGCCCACATAAAGCTCGGGGGCGGTGAAGATCCGGCGGGTGAACACGTTGATCTTGCCGAGTTGCTCCTCGGTGGCGTCGGAAGAAGTGTTCCGGAGGCCCGCAAACTTGAGGGCCTTGGTCTTCTCGATCCATTTGACGGGCTTGGTCATATCTTCATCCCCTTTTGGCGAAGAATGGCGAGAACATCTTCGCCGCTCACTGATTCACGTTTCGGGGGGGACTTCTTCGGGGTCTCTTCCGGTTTTTTGGTGTCGGATGAGGCTTTGATTCCTTCGACTTCGAAGGTGGGGTCTTCAAATTCCCGGTTATCGGCCGTGGCCGTGTTGGTCAATCTGTTGTCTTTAGCCTTCTTGCCGCTCATGGTCCGCTCCTTTCGGTCGTTAAAATGACTGTATCACTGTGGTGTGAAACGTTCCGGCAGATCGTTGCACTTTTTTCACGATCCGCTCACCTCACTCGCGGCCGGGCGGGTGCTGCAACGGTCGCGGGGGTGAGTATCCTTGCCGGGGATGGGGCATTTGTCGATGTCATATTCTCCCGCGAGGGATTGGCAGAGAGGGCACGCGTCGGGGGCCGGGACGAACTCGACTCGCTTGATTTTCCATTCGCGCCACTCGTCGAGCTTGGCCGTTTCGGCGGACATAGTCATTTCCGTGCGGGCGAGGCGCTCCCAGTCGCTGTTCTGGGCCCCAAATATGGATTCGAGGCGGGCTGCCACGTGACGGGGGTTCGTGCCTGCGAGGGCCTGAGCTTCCATCTCGGGGAGGATCTGGTTCGTGATCATCCGGGTCGCGTTGTCCTTCACCAGGGTGAAGCCGGCGGCGCACAGTTGGTTGTAAATCTCTGCGTTCTTGATAATGTCGAGGATGGGGCGCGACCCACCGGCGATCTTTGCCGCCTGGATGAGGCCGAGGCTGTAGGACTGGCCGTAGTACCACCTGACGGGGGAATCGGTCGCCTCGGGGGCGTACCGGCCTGCCACTTCGCGGAGAGCCTTCATGATCGCGGCGCGGTGTTCGTCGGTGAAGGTGAATATGTCGATGAGGGGCGGGGTTTCGTCTTTCTCGCCTAGGGTACCCGCCGCTTTCGCGGGAAGACGGGATTGAGGCGCGGAATCGGAGAGTTTGAGGATGGTGAATACCCGGGCCTTGAGGTCGGACCAGTCGGCCTGAAGCCGGTCCTGGTATTCCGTCTCCACCTGGTCGAGTTCCGGCCAGGGATGGGGACGGTTGATTTCTTTGCAGCCGCACACGCAGGCGGGAGCGTGGAGGAGTTTGTCGCCCGATGGTATGGACTTCGCGGGTGTGCCGGTGACGGTGATCGCGGACGTACCGTTTGCCATTTGCTGGTAGTACATGTCGGCCTGGGCGTTCATGAAGCGGGCCTGGGCTTGTTTGAGGACGTCGCGGAGGTTGACCTGCGCCCATTTCAAGGTCCAGTCGCCTTTCTTCCATGTGCGGCCCCGGAGAAGGAGAAGAGTCCGGATCAGGTTGTAGAAGTGGGGCATCTTCGCGGCCTGACGGGTGGAGATGTCGGCGAGAAGTACTTCAGCCTCGTTGTCGGCGAGGCGCTCCGTGGTGGACCACTGGAGGCCCAGGGTCCACGGGGGGAGGCCTGTTTTCGCGACGATCTGCTCGATTACGTGCCGGGCAGGGACTTCGAGGGCCAGCTCCTCACCTTCCGACCCGATCACCTTGATCTCGATGTTCGAGTCTTTGTCGATGGCCCGGACGAAATCGGCCGATTTTCCTTCACGCTTCGCGCGAATGGCGCTGTTGAATTCGTCCTGAATCTTATCCCGGCGGGCGGCGAGGTCTGTGCCGTCACGGCGGCTTGTCTTGTAAACAATACTGAAGGATGGGTCCCCGAAGCGCTCCCAGACGTTGAGTAAGCTGTTGTGCATGGTGACGAGGATCTTTGAAACAAATTCGCAGCTCCTCATGAGGGGGGTGCCAAAGGGGTTCTGGTTTTCATTGCCCACGCTGAAATAGATAAGGTTTGCGGGGTCGAGCTTCCTCCAGTCGATGTCATTGTCCGCCCGCTGGAAGATATCGAGGCCCGTGTCGGTGCGCTTGAAGGTGATGAATTTGGAATCTCCCACGCGCAGCTGCTCGATGTCGTTCCGGCGGCGGTTGGGGACAGACTCGCCCAGGACGAAGCCCTGCTCCTGGGCTTCGTTGGTGAGATTCTGGTGGAAGGCCTGAAGGCCTTTCTGAATATCGTTCACGGGCACATTGTAGACCCAGTCTTTTATCTCCTCCACGAGGGGGCCGTTTTCGCCTTCCACTTCGATGTGGCCGTCGAGGGTGACAAGGCGGTTGATCGCGGCGTCGATGATGGGAATGGCTTCGCGCAAGAACTCGTAAAAGTAGGGGTCCACCTTGCGGGCGATGTAGTTCGCGAAGATCCGCGTGTACGGCCCCTGCCCGTCGCGTGGGCGCATCTGCCAGCCGGTGGAGTCTGTGGGGCGGGCGGACGCGGCCTTGCGGCCTCCGGGGATGAATAATTGGCGGACAAAGGGAGTGCGCAGGTTAAAGCCGAATAGGTTCATGGGGTGGCCTCCAAATTTTATCAATCATGCGAATAGGTCCTCTATGTCAGCCGCCAGGAGATGTGCTAATATCTGCGCCCGGTCGGCGTCAAGAAGGTGGTCGTCTTCCTTCTTGTAGATCCGGTGCTTGCCGCCGGTGCGGACCGTGTGATTCGTGTAAAAGAGGATCACGTCAGGGTCAGGGGGGTATTCCAGCTCTCCGCGCTGCATTTTCTTGACGAGGATGTCCGTGGCCAATTCCTTGAGGGTGATCTTCGACGGTTTGCCGGTTTTGGCGTCGATGATGGGCTCACCGTCCTCGTCCACGTTGTCCGTGGTTGATTCGAACTGGAAGCCCTTGAGACGGTCGTCATATTCCTTATGCTTGTAAATGTCGAGGCCCTGCAGGTCGTGGGCGACGGCCGACCCCGCATTCCCGAAGTCTGTCCCCCACGCGAGGGCCTCGCGTGGCCCGTAAATGTCGTCTAGGGCATTCAATGCCTGACATTGCTGGTCGTAGGTTACGTGCTTGAGCTGGAGGCGGCCTACCTTCCGGTCCCGCTTTCCGATAATGGAGGTTATCCACATCTCCGTTTCATCGTCGGAGAAGCCGAAATCACCGCCGCCTCGCTTCTGACCGGGGACAGGGTTGAAAAAGGACTTGATGAGACGGGTAAATTCGGACTCACCGTCCGTGAGGTCAAAAAACGTGGACATCAGGTATCCGGTGTCGACCAAAAATTCCACCTGGGGGATGGGGCCGTTTTCGCCTACCACGTAGTGGCAGCGGAAGCCCCGGACTATTACCTCGTTGTTCGAGGCGTCGACGAGGATCTTCATCGCGCGGTATTCAGGGATGTCCTTTATGCAGTATTTGAACTGGTGCCATGGGAAGACAGTATGCTCCGGATCGCCGTCCTCGCCGAGGACGTTATGCTTGTATCCAGGAGAGTCTTCGCCGCCGTACTGGTCGACGAAGAAACGACGGCGGTCGTCATTCCAGTAGGGGTCGGGCATGAGGCTTTTAGGCCACTGGAAGAGTCTGAATTTAAGATTCTTGATGTGGCCGGAAACGTCCTTAAAAGATTCAACCGATTCCTCCTTCTTTTCGGTGGGCGATGGAGCGGCGCTCGGGGGCCTGCCTTTCTTGGGGGTGTTCATTGCGGCGCGCTGGCCCAGGCGGTAGAATTCGCACGAGCGGTCCCCGTCGGGCACGCTGTAGATGCGGGCGACGCAGCCTGGCTTCATGGCTCGCCAGAATTCGGACCACTGCATGACGTTCTTATCCTTCGCCGCCTCGTCTTTGATGGCGAAGGTACGGGCGTGGACGCCCCTGTAGGCCTGACCGTCGAAGCCAGAGGGGCGGAAGTCGAGCTTGAACCCATTCCTGCCGTAAAAGGCGTGGTGCGGGTGCTTCTTCCAGCCGTCCTTGATCCGGCGGTGCCAGCGCATGTCACCGAGGTCGGGGTTCCAGTTGAACTGGTCGTCCATCCCCTCGATGATCTCCTCCAGATGGGTCTGCTGGGGCGCTCCGATCAAACCGGAGCCGTTGGGAACCGTGCAAAAGAGGTACGTGGCAAGGGCGACAATCTCGCGGGTCTTGCCGATCTCCGCGGCGTCCTTGTGGACCACGTTGCCCGGGTACCGGAGACTCTCCACCTGGAAGTCCCAGAAGCTGTAGGGCTCGTCATGGTCCGGGTCTTCGGGCTCCCGGAGGAAGGCGATGCACCAGAGAAAGGGGTCGGAGGAGATGCAGCCAAGCTGAAAGTCCTTGAGGGATTCGAAGGGAGGGGGCATCTCGCCCCGAGCAAGCTGGTGGTATGTCCAGTCGAACAGCTCCATCCAGGGTTCAAAATGCTCCGGGGGAACGATTATCTCCTTTCGCACGAAGTCCCTGAGGCGCAGGGGCTCAAGGGGAGCAGGCGCGGCCCGGGGAGAGGCGCTACTCGTCGTCGCCGGCATTGGCCTGACCTTTCAGGCGGGAAGACTTGACCTTGCTCATTGCCTTCGCCACGCGGGTGAACCCGTCGGCGATGGTGTCGCGGTCCTTGTCACTGTCGTCGGCGCGGGTCTTGGCCCGTGGGGTTGCCATGAATTCGGCGGGATTGAGGCCGAGGTCCGCGAGGAGCTTCGGGAGAGCAAGCAGGGAGGGATGGGTCACGTACTCGATGTCGGTCCCGTATTTCGTCTTCTTTTCGCGCTTGAGGACCGTACCGTCCCGGAGAATGTCCTCCATGAGGTTGGAAAGAACGAGCATGGCGTTGCTGATCTGGAGGGCCGCGAGGTCATTGAATTTTTCGACGTTGTTATTTGCGATCGCTTCGTGGACCGCCCGGTAGAAGGTGAGGACTTCCACCTTGTCGAGGCAGTCGTCGCCCGGCTCCACTTCGCCTTCGTCAACGAGGCTGCACGGGTACTGCGGGCAGGTGCTTTTGCAGGGCTTCAGCTTGTGGGCGAAGTCCTTCGCGTAGCGGCCGTGCTTCCAACCGTTCCGGTTGCCTTCCATGGCGTCGGCATGGGCGGGTGAGTTGGCGGCGGCGCGGCGCTGCTCCAGAGCCTCGGGAGAGAGGGTGTAGCGGCGGCGGACGCGGAGGGCGGCGGGGATGCCTACCTCGCGGGGGAGGCCGTGATCGTCGGTTTCTTCGTCGTCGGGGGGGCCGGTGGGGTTTTCCTGCTCTTTCATGTAGGCCTCGATTTTGGCTTTGTAAGCGTCGTATTTGGCCTGCTGCTGGGCGTTGAAGAACTTCCCTTGAAGGAGGAAATCGACGAGACTCCGGTACTGAATCCTCTCGTCCGGGTCGAGGGCGGCGTTTACTATTTCAGGAGTGGGCTTCGATTCGGCCATGCCATAGCCATATCATCCAGAGGGGAAACGGTCTGGCAGAGTGTTGCATTATTTTGGGGGGGGGGAAGGAAAGCAAGAGGCCCCCTCAAGGGCCTCTTGGTAAGGGACTTAAAATTACTCTCACCGGTTGGCTCTCAGTTGGGCGGCGTCTAGTTGCCTTTTTAGGACTTTTCTTTTTTTGTCCGCAACCATCTTCACAGCGGAGGCGCAGATTTCGCAAAGGAATATCGAGGATCCATCGCTGTATTGAAGCCTTTGACGGGAAATTCGGCGATCCGGACCATTGTCATTCCTGGCATCAATGTTTCTACTGCGGTCGATAGGGACCATTACATGATGATCACAACGATCGTTGTCACAGAAAAATACTTTATCGCTCATTTTGAGACCTCCTTGATTATTGCCATGCCTTCATCCAGGGGATACGCTTTGCGAGGCGGTAGCGGCATGGGAAATCGGCAATTTTCTCCTTGCTGGTCCATATGGTAAGCCGCCACCTCGGGGGGCTGTCTTTTCTGTCCCTGTCGGTGTCGGCGGGGAGGCGGTCGATCGACTCCGTACCAAGGTGGAGGGCATAGGGGTTGTCTGTGCCGTCCTCAAACATTATCTCAAGGCCGTCGCTACGGCCATGCTCCGGCCAGGGGCCTCTGGTGACTATCACTTCCGTGGCGTTGTGGACTTCCCCAATCACCGCCGGTGCCTTCTCGTCGGGAACGAGGAGACGGAACGCACCGGCGTTGATGGACAGATAGACAAACCCCGTGCGGGCGTTCGCCGTTTCGAAATAGTTGGTGCGAATGATATTGGGGCCGTCGTTCTCGATGGAGATGAACTCTTTCATTCTTTTTCGTCCTCCTTCTTAAGTCTTGCCCGTACGGCCCTCGGGTTGATAGTCTTGTTGTAAAGTTTGACACCTTTTTGGGCCGCCTCTTCGGCGGACCGGGCGCGGACTATTTTGGTGGTGGAAGGAAGACCGTGCTGCTCTGCTGCTTGATCTCCCAGGGGGATACAGTTCTCCGGGTCGTCGGCTACAATCCAGTTTTGCCAAGTGCTTTTCCTCGAAGGGGCATCCGTTGTTTTGCGGGGCCTGTCCCAATAGGGAGATTTACATTTCAGGCTCGGGCACACCGCAGGTCTCTGGTCCGTGCGGGGGCGCCAGGTGTGGCCACAGCGGAGGCAGGTGTGCGTTGCGGGTCCTGCCAGCGTCCTCATGGCTTCCTGCACCGTTTGACCCTTGAACCCTGACCGGTAGCCACGGCCGAGCATCCTGCGCGATTCGTCGTCGCTATTGACCAGGCCCATCCACAAGATGTGCTCGTCCTCGGTCCCGAACCTCTCACCATGATAGAGACGGCGCAATCCTTTCATATAGCCCTTCCAAAAATCTCCGTCATTGCCCTCGGAAATACCGTGGAACGTCTCCGCAGCGATCATGTTGGATTTGAATTGTTGTTCGGTCATGGCGATGCCTCCATCTCCCTGAGATATTCCCGGTCGCGGATAGCATCCCTGACTATTTCAGAACAGGTCAGCTCTTCGCTCACATGGGCTTTCAGAACCGAGAGACGGGCATTGTTCTTGATAGCGGCATGCACGAGTCTCTTCGCTTCCCTGAGAGCGGCGTCGAATTCCTCATTTTCCTCGTCTATCGATGGGCCTCCGGATATCACGCCCACCCTCAGGTTTGCTATTTTTCTCAATTCCGTTCGGGCCTCGACGACCCTCTTTATTGCGGCATCAATCTCGGCATAATTTGTCTTCATGTTACCCTCCGATTGTGTATTGGGTTTCACCATGTTCATACTATAAGTATATACCTATAGGTAAACATGTCAAGTTCTTTTTTGAAAAAATTGCGCAAAAAAGAAGGGCGGACCTGTCGGGCCGCCCTTGATGAGTGCTTCTTTCAGTTCTTCTTCTCTTCCAGTATCTCCTTCGGGACTTTTCCGGCGAGGTTTACACCGGATTCCAGGACGAGGCGGATGAGGTCGGTTTTTTTGCAGTGGGCCGGGGATTTTGCCTTGATGGTGCCTTGCAGGAAGGCCTTCGCCTTCTCGTCTTCGAAGATGCCGAATTCGTGGCCCAGGGAGAGGATCTCCTTGATGGTCTTCTTTTTGAGGTACTCTTCGTGGATTGTCCAATCCCTTTGGAGGTCGACGCCCAGGTGGGAGGCTACCCGGTGCCTTGCGGAGGGTCCGAAATCGGGTTGGAGGGTGACGGCGAGTGATGCCTTGCGCAACGCCTCTTTGACTTCGGCGAGGTCCATCTTTTCGACGATCTCCCAGAGGGATGCGGCTCCATCGTATCCCCCATACCGCTGGGCGGCGGGGAGCACGGCTTTCACCGCGTTAAAGTTGCAGTGCATGAGGGACACGAGGGTGAGGCGGAGCACTTTGAGGTCGTCGGGGGGAAGATCAGCGGCAAGGGAGGGGATGCGCTCGGCGTAAAAGGCCTCCCGGAACAACTCGCCATGGCCGGGGGTCTTCTTCGGAGAGGAACCGGACAGGTGTGAGTCCTGGCCCTTCCCTTCCTTGCACTTCGGGTTGAAACAGGCACGGGGAACGAAAAGGCCTCCGTCGAGACGGATAATGGTAAAGAAATGCTCACAGGTGAGGCATTTCGCCGAGGGAGTGTAGAGGGACCGGTACTCTCCCCAATCGACCTCGTCCGCGAACCTCACGGCGGGGGTCTTGTACTCCTTCGCGTATTTCATGGACGGCCAGTGGTCGAGGAAGTGTTTTCGCTGCTTCTCGATGAAACAGGAGGGAAGGAGGCACGACGCCTTGTCCATCTTGAAGTCATCGCCGAAGAGGGAGCCCTGCACGGCTGAGTTGTGGTTGCATTTCCCGCACCCTGCCTTTTTCCGGTTGAACGCGGCCCGGGCGAGGGGTTTGGAGCGGTTGTTGAGCATCATCCTGAGTTCGTTGACGGAGGGTATCCTCTGCCGGAATATCTCGATCGCAAATTCGAGGACCTCGCCGGGGTCGAGCCTGAGCAGTTGCTCGAGGTGGCCGTAGACGAGGGCTCCTTCCTCCCACGCCTTGAGAATCTCGTGGGGCAGAGTGAGGACCCTGACCCTGCGGCGGACGTAGCGCGGATCCACGCCGATCCTTTCGGCAAGGGAGGGAATCTCCTCCTCTCCCCTGACCTGGATGTATTCTTTGAAGTTCTTCGCTTCCTCGTATTCGCTCAAGTCCTCCCGGTGCAAGTTCTCCACGGTCATGACGTCGAGGGCCTCCTCGTCCGTTAAGTCCTGAACCACAGCGGGGATCGTGCCTGTTTCGGCTTCGCGGGAGGCCCTCAGGCGGCGCTCACCCGCGACAAGCTCGAACCCGCCGTTCATAGGGCGGACAATGACCGGCTCGACGACGCCCTGCTTTCTTATCGACGCCACCAGCTCGTCAAAACCACGGCCGGAAAAGTTCTCCCTCGGGTTGTGGGGGTTGGCTACGATGTCCGCGAGTGGAATGGTTCTTAATTCTTTCATGGTTTGATTTCTCCTTTTTGATGGTTTCCCCGTAGGGGATGATGGGGCAGAGGGACCGCGCCCCCTGCCCGGGTTGGGTGGTTATGCCGCGTGTTCCATGGCGTCCTTTATTCCGGCTCCCGCGTGGATCAGCTTTCGCATTTTCATCAGGTGCTGGATAATGAGGTCGAGCCTTTCGGGGCTCACCTGGGAATGAAAGGATGCCTTCTTGAAGTGCTCCGTGCCGAGGGCTCCCGTCGCCTTGATGAAACGCTCGATAGTCTTTAAGAGACCCTCGAAGTCATCGAGGGACTTCTTTTCTTCCTCCGTGATGGTGCGGAAGGTGAAGAGGGCTTCCTGCTGCTCCATCATTATCAGACCGTCCACGAAGGAGCGGAGTTTGTTGTAGGTAGCCAGCTCTCCGGACGTGATCTTCCGGAGAAGCAAGGCCTGTTTGTCAGCGGAAACCCGGCTCATTTCGAATGCCTGGGAGTGGCCGATGGTCCCGTCCACCACGAGGCGCTGGTGTTCGGGTGAGAGGTTCAGGAGGCTCGTCCTCTCGTCCACCCTCCAGGCCTGTTTGAAGCCCATCTTGCGGGCGAGTTCTTCCTTTGACCATCCCCGGTCGAGAAGGGCCTGAAAGGCTTTCGCCTCCTCGATGATGTTCAGGTCCTGGCGCTGGATATTCTCCAGAAGGGATAGTTCTTCCACCAGGGCGTCGTCGGCGTCGATCACCCTCGCGGGGATCTCGCCGAGGCCGGCAAGGAGGGAGGCGCGGAAACGCCTCTCCCCTCCTATTATCATGAAACGGTCGCCCCTCGGGGTGACCACGATGGGCTCAAGGACCCCGTATTGCCTGATGGACATGGCGAGTTCGTCGAGTTTTTCGGGGTCGAACTCCTTCCGGGGCTGATCGGGGTTCGGGTAAATCGATGCAAGGGGTAATGTCTGGTCGTTGTTCATAATATTTCCTCCAGAAGTTGTGATGTGGGAAGCTCCATGCCGCCCTGCAGGTGGACCACGTCGATTCCGTGGTCCCGGAGAAGGCGGGCGGCGATGTCTGTCACGCGGTGGCACCTCAAGGGGTCGTCTTCGAGGCACAGAAGAATGGGGGTATCCCCGAGCCCCGCCAGATACCTGATGCCCTCTTCCGTGGCGGGGCCGTGCTTGCCTCCGAGGGTGTCGCCTTTCCACTGGTAGGCCGGGCCGAAGCGCCGGGCCATTTGATTGCGGTTGAATTCGTATTTGTCGGGACGTCTGGTGTAGGGCACCGACCTCACGTCCACGATCAGGACGATCCCGTATTTCTTCATGAGGTCCTCAAGGTCGGGGACCGTTCTTTTTTCGTAGCCCGTGGAGTAGATCATGGGTTACGCCCTTATCGGCATGACGACTGCCTTCTTGTTGATGGTGCATGCCCCGTAGCTCGCCGGGACTTCCATGACCGTCGTCTCGTACTGAAAAGATTTCAGCGCGTCAATGAGGAACTTGGGGTTGAAGGCGAGGGTAAAGGGACCCTCCGCTCCTTCGGTTTCGCAGGGGATCTGCCACGAATAGGACGCCCCGGTCTCACTCTCGGCTTCAACCGAAAGGGAACCGTTCGCCTTGAGGCGCACGGACTGCTTTGACAGGGGGTTCGCCCCATCGAGAAGCTGCAAGAAGTCCTTCGAGGAAAAGGTGAGCTTCACCGCCGAGGGAGGGACAATGTCCTGATAGTCGGGGAAATTCCCCTGAACGCACTTTGTCACGAGCAGACCACCCTTCATCGGGAAGGAGACCATGTCCACCTGGTCCTCCGCTTCACCCGGGGCGACGGTGAATTCATCCGAAATCGCATGTTTGACCGCGATCTTCACCGCCTGACGGGGCACGGTGAAGGACGGGGCCTGAGCAGGGGTCACGTCGTCGATGTGAAGCCTGAAGCCGTCCGTGGCGACCACCTTGCCGCGGGAGGGGTCCACGCGGGCGCCGGTGAGGGCATAACGCGAATCGTCGTCACTGATGGCGGGGGCGACTTTTCGCAGGGCTTCGAGGAGGCCGGAGAGTTGGACCGGGGGGCCGTCGGGGAATACGAGGACCGGGTACTCGGCGGCGTCCGTGGTGTTGAGTTCGCACCGGGAGTTGACCTGGAGCGTCTCTCCGATGAAGGTGAAGACCACTTCCGAAATATCCTTCGGGAGGGCCTTCACTTCGAGAAGAGTCAGGGCCGTGGGGATGCAGCGGACCACGGGCTCCGGTGAGTCGCAGGGGATGGAGACGCGCCACGATTCGGCGAGGTTCGTGGCGGATACGGTGCAGACGCCGGGTTTGGTTGTGTCCAGCATGGTGAAGGAGAGGATGGGGAGGCTTCCTTTCATGGCGGTCACGTCGTTGGCCACGGCGAGGGCCTCGGTGATAAGCTGCCGCTTGATGGTGACGGTCCTGGGAGTGAGGTCCACCGGCTCGGGGCCGGGAGCGGCTGATTCGGCGGGCTCTGTTTTTTCGGTGGTTTCGGACGGTTCGCCGGAGGGGGCGGCTTCGGTTGCCGGCGCTATCTCTTCGGGGGCGGTGGGGTCAAGGTGCTCAGTCTGGACAGTGGAGGCGGGAGCCGGTGTCTCCACGGCTGTCGATTTGGACGGCTTGCGGGTCACACGGTACTCTACCTTCGTGGGTGTTTCCTTTATCTTCTCCGTTACCCATTCCCTCGGGTTGAGGCCGATCGCTTCGAGACCTTCTTTTGTGCTGGCGACTTCGCCGACGAGCACTTCTGTTCCGATTCCTTCTATTCTATAGATTGATTTCATGAGATTCCTCCTTGAGTTAATTCCCCTTCGAGGGGTTGTCTTGTGGTACGGGCAATATGACGAGCTTGCTGAATTGGGTACGGTAAATCTCGGCCATCCATTCGAATTCTTCGGGGGTGACTCTACCCGCTTTTGCGTATACCGGGGAGCCATTTTTCTTGCCGATTTCACGCGGGCCGATCTGAACTTTTGGAGCGCCTCCGTTGTAGGATGAGAGAGAAAACCATAACCCCGTCTTCTCGTTCTTGATTTCACTGATAACTCGGTCTTTATCTTCATTAAACATCCCTTTCCTCCTTTTCGTTATTTGATACGACGGAGCTTACCGCGGAGCCCCATCCGAGTTTCATCCATGCGTTGATCTCACCCTCGGGGAACGTGCTTCCGCCCACACTTACGGTCTTGAAAAGAGGGTCGTAGGTGCCGGCGAGGACGCGGCCGCTTTCGAGAGTGATCTTGATCCTTAATTTGTCCCTGCAGGCGAGGGCTTGCGCCAGTTCCCGCAGGTGTGCTAGATTTTTCATGCCTTAAATGCCTCCTTGCGTGGTTTTTGGGGTTTTGCCCCCCAGGCTGTTCGCGCAGTCCTGAGGGGCGTCTTTATGCGACAAACAACCTTCCCTGTCCTGTTTCCTGTTCCCTCCGGGCTTCTTTCTCTTCCCGGCGGGCGGCGGCCGCCTGTTCCCGGGTGGCGTGCTTCTTGAAGTCCCTGAGGGTGTTCAGGAGGGGGTTGTCGATCTCGCCGCCACGGGCGCGGTAGATATCGCGCCTCAGGTCCGCGAGGCAGTGCAGCTCGTCGGGGCTTAAGGGGCGGTCCACGTGCTCCGTCCGGAGATCCTCGGGCAGCTCCCGGCCTCGGGCGAGGACCAGCTTTCCGGCCAGATGCAAATAGATGTTCGCGTATTCGTGGTACATGGGGGCCCGCATCGAGGCGGGCATGAGGTACGCCACTACTTCGGCGTCCCCTACCTTCTCGATGTCGGGCTTGAGCATCGACGCGAGGCCGATGAACATCCTCTCCGAGGCCACTTCATCGAGAAGCCATTTCGGGATAAGGTCCGCCCACGACGCGTCGCCTACTACCAGTCTGTTACCGCTCATTTTTGTTCACCTCCTTTTAGTCTTCGTGGGGGAGCATGATGGTGATTACCGGCTCCGGGGTGTCTCCGGGGCCGATGACCGCCTTCAGGGTGACAAGCCTTTTCTGCTGCTCCTTCATGATGAAGTAGAGCCGGAAGTACATAAGGTCCGTGGATGAATTGCGGGCGGCCACGCGGAACATCCAAAGGACATCCCAGAGGCGGCCCGCTTCGGACTGACCCCACTTTCTCGATCTCAGGTCGGGGACGATGTAGCCATGCCACAGGGCGCTCGTGAGCGCGACGGGGTACTTGATGCCCGCTTCGACGGCCGTTTCGGTGACGTCCACCAGGACGCCGTCCGCGATCGCCTCCGCGCGAGTGTAGGAATAGATCACTTCAAGGTCTTCGGGGTGGTTTGTGTCGTGTTCTGCCATGTTGATCACCCCTCGATTACTTCCACTGTTTCCTTCTTGCCGGTGTGCCACCTGATTTCCACATACCCGATTCTGAGGTTGTTCACGCATTCAAACCTGCCGTCCTTGATGTTTCTTTGCGCGGTGCTCATCTTGATCCTTTTCATTGCTCGTTCCTCCTGGAGTGGTTTCGGCCTTGGAAGCGGCCATTCTCAAACCCGGCACTACCGGGTGACCACTGCCTGAGTTTTATTGTCATGGTGGGTGGGAGGAATTGAACCTCCTTCACCCGGGGACCCGCCTCAGGTCTTTATTCCCCAGTCCGACTTTTGGGTGCGATTAAGCGGCCCGTGTTACCGCGCTGGGTGCGGTGTCCGTTTCCTGCCCTGCCGTGAAGGCCAGGGAAAGGCCGGAGCGATTTCTGTAGCCGGGCTGACTTGCGGTCCCGGCATCAACCCTTCCGCCGAAGGGGTTAACAGACGTGGAAGGCTGGACCGTCTCGCGGAGGGGGCGGTCGCTTGCCTGTTTCGTGGTCTGTTTCATTTTGTCTAATGATTTCATATACTTATAGTATATTGTAACATACGGGCCTGGGGATGCAAGAGAAATAACCTGTTAAATCAATGACTTATACATTAAAGGTAATCTGTTACCTCAGTTACGGGGCGTACTCGTGAGATACGCGGAGGTGGAGGGGCTGATAAATTTTATGGGGGATGGGGGTTAAAGCGGGCGTGTAGGGGTAGGTTTTGAAGTGAAAAAGGCGTGAAAAACGGGCAAAAAGGGTGTTTTCTGATATTTAGAATATTAAATAATAAGTTTAGTATGGTGCTATTTCGTGAAAAACGCTCCTAGATGTAATGATAAGAATGGTTTACAACCCTTTCCGTACGCGAGGGGTCTGATAGGGTCAATAGTGATATAAAGGAAGGGGCGCTTTCGTGCAGTACGCGCGAAATACGCCCATTGGTTCCTAGATGTAATGAAAATGGGGGTTTACGTCCCTTGCGCCGATGGGCCGGAGCCGGGCGGTGTATCGAGGCCGGAGAGGCCTGCTCGCGCGAGGTCCAGTATCTTCATGAAGGCGGTGGGGTTGTTGATTATGTTGTATTTGTCCTTGATGTCCACCAGGAGGTTGAAAACCTGCTCGTAGTGGGAACGGGAGAGGACGTAGTTTTCTTCACCGGCGAAATAGAGGTCGATCTCTTCGAGGACCTTTTTTATTTCCTCCGCCTCCTCGGGAAGGAAGAGGAACATTAAATGTTTGAAGTCGGGGCGGGCCTCCACGATGGAGGTGAACTCCATCTTCTCCAGCTCCTTGATGATCTCGCTGTCGAGGCCTGCGTACATCTTGAGGTCGATGATCTCGATCTCGTCCCACAGTTCCTTGAGGATCACGGGGTCGTCCCGGCCTTCTATGGCGTTGTGGGAAAGCTGGACCGCTACCTGCTCCTGGCGGGTTAGTTCCTTGTCGATGACGAGGATGAGGACTTCCTCCAAGCCTGCGTGGACGGCGGCCTGGACGCGGTGGTTGCCGGAGAGGACGAGGAGCCGGCCGTCGGGCTCGCGGTAGCAGAGAGGGAGGGAGGAGAGGCCTCCGTCCTTTTTGATGTTGCTCACCAGGTTGTCGAACATTTCCTGGGTCATGTACCGGGCGTTCTTGTCGAGGAGGATGATCTCGCGCGGGTTGACCAGGTCGAGCTTGTAGGGCATCTCCTGAAGGTGGGCGTTGAGGTCGCTTATCGTTTCTCGTATTTCTTTTGCCATTGTGAGACTACCTCCTTGAATGTGGTGGCGGTGAATTCGGCGCGGTAGTTGAGGAAGCCTTCGCCGCGCTTTACGAGCTCGTAGACGCCGCGGTATTTCATGCTTACCGGGGCGGGGGTGAATGCGGTGGTGAGGATTGCGCGGTAGTCGCGGACGATCTTTTCGGAGAGGATCGTTTTCAGGTCAATGCAGCGGGTGACCATGAGAAGGAGCTTTGCGAGGCGCTTGTGGCGCGTCGACGGGACCACGAAGTCGGAGAGCATGTAGATTTCGTCTTTTGCACCTCCTTTCTGGGAGTAGGCCTGGAAGATGAGGAAGCCGAAGAGCTTGGCCCCCGCGAAGACGAGGTAACAGGGACCGCCGGAGCCGGGTTGAATCTTCTTTGAGAGAAACATGTTCCGGTAATGGTTGATGGTGGAGAGGTCTACCTCCACGGCGGCGACGGGGGCCCCGGGATCTATCGCGTCGTCGGGCATGAGAAGGTCGTAAGGGGTAATCTTCTCGTTGATCTTGCGGCGGAAGATGCCGGGGGGCATGGTGAGATTGCTGTAGATGTAAACCGTGTGGCGTCCGAAAAGGTCCATGCGGGCGATGCAGGGGAACTCCGGGCGGGGTCGGTCGTCATAGAGGATGTAGTCCCCGGCGGTCATGCGGGTGATGGTGGCTTCGCGGCGCTCCTCGGTGAGCATCTGGTAGGCGGGGCGGTCCCAGGAGAGGGAGTCTTCGAGGCGGGCGAAGAGCTTTTCGTACCCGCCGGCGTAGGTGGGAAGGAAGCCGATGGACACGCCGTCCGGGCGGGGGTAGTAGTCGGGGACGTCGATCATGGTGTAGGAGGCGATGCGGAGGGAGGCGGCGGCGGCCTGGACCCGGGCGAGGGTTCTGAGGAATAGGGTCTCGAAGTTGACGAGGTAGGCGCGCCACATGCGTTCCGAGTAGGGGTTTGCGCGTTTTTCGTATTTGAGAATCTCGAGGAGGAGGAGCATCACGGCGGAGGGGGCGGCGGGATCGCGGGGGAGGTAGGCGTTGGCCCAGGCCAGCTCGGGGTTGACTACTTCCATGCGGAAGGGGGAACGGGTGAGCATGTGGCCTATCACGGAGGAGTAGAGGGATACATCATTGCTGTGGATTCGGGCGGCGGGGCAATGGCGGGTGATGATCTGCTCGATCGTGAAGTTGCCCGAGCAACCGACGTAACAGGCGCGGCCGTCGAGAAGGGCCGCGTGGGTGGAGAAGAATTTACGGAGCTTGTCGTTTATTGCGCCGACGAATGACAAAGGAGCACCTCCCGGTTGACCTGGGACGGGTGGTCGCGCTATAGTCTTACCGCACTTTTCGTACACTTCAAATGCGGCGGATGGTAGCGGGCTTGCCCGTCATGCGTTGGTAGCGCATGGTCTTGGGGAGGTGCGAACTCCTCGGACTGCTGTCCGTCTTTTTAACTGTCAATACCCCTTGAGCGGGGGACCGGTGGACTGTGGAAAGGAAACGGCGGGCCGGTCGCCATGGGGGCGGCCCGACACTCGAACACAGGAGGAACATCGATGAGTTTGCATTCAACCAAGACTTTTTTCAGGGAGAAGCTGGAAGGGTATAAGGAACAGGGATTCAAATATTTTGAGATATCCCCTCCGCCGGACTGCTGCGCTTCGTGCGCGGAAAAAGCAAACAGGAAGATCGCGATGGAAGGCGCAACGGATGAGAATATCCCTCCTTTCCATGATGAGTGCAGGTGCGGCGTGCTGCCCCTGTGGGAAAACGATGAAGCGGGGGCGCTCGCGCGACAAATGAAGAGGTACGCTTCGGGCGAGTTTCCCAAAAAAAGATGTCCTTTCTGCAAAGGGTGGATTGCGGGGAACGCGGCGGTTTGCACGCGGTGCGGGAAGGTCGTCACAGGGTCACCGCGAGATTGAGGACGGTGGCGGCGAACCAGTAGACCGCGCGGCGGTAGTCGCCCGTGGCCGTGTAGACCACGCCGGCGGAGAATGACAGGGCTATTATCGAAATGGGGAAGATCAACGGGGCTGCGCGGAGGATCATGGATGGTTTCCTTCAGTAGGTGGTAAGGTAATTTGTTTGAGCATTGCCTCACCGGCGTTGCGCCAATGCTTGCCGTGGTCCCTGTAGAGGCATAACATCCAATAAATTACGGAGGCTTGTTCATCTTCGGCCTTGTGCGCGATGTCCCATCCCATCCGGCGAAGTTTTTCGGCAAGGGCGGCGAGCATGAACGAGGGGCGGCCCAATATCCAGCGCAGTTGATCGTCAAGGGCGGGGGGCGTGTCGGGAGTGTTCAACCTTACATATATTTCACAGGTGGGGTGATTCTTTATCGCTTGCCGGGCTTCTTCCATGGCCTCGTAACCCATGCTGAGCCCCGGGCCGTAGACCAGGAACCTGGAGGGACCGGGGGCGGGTTCACCGGAGAAGAATGTTCCTGCCGGGCCTCTCAGGGATTGAAGCCATTCGCTGTAGCCGTCGTCACCGATGGCTTCGCAGATGGCGTCAAGGAGAACTATCCCTAATTCACCCCATCCTATATTCGGATCATCGAGATGGTGCTTGCGGTAGGCCATCTTGCAGGCGTTGAGAAGGGTTTCATTCGGCGTGTCTGTCTTGTTCATTTAGTCCTCCCTGAAGGTTCTGTTTTTGTTGTCGCCGTCTACTATGTTGCGGATCTGCCGAACTCGCAGGCCGTAGCGTTCGGCGAGTTCGGCGTGGTTGGCGCCGTTGAACTGGGTGATGATGCGCCGGTTGCGCTCTTCCCTGAAAAGGTCGTGGAGGTCGGGAATGGTGACGCGGAGACCCCCTAATTCTTCGATGATCGTTTTGATGACCGCCTGGCCGGAAGCGATACCGAAGTCGGCGGTAAGGCGGCGGAAGAGTCGGTCGAGGGCGTCACGGTTTTCAGACTTCATCGGGGTCACCTCCTGGGGGACGGTTTGCGGGGGCCGGTGAAGGCGTGGGGGAAGGGGGAAGCTTCCGGTGGCGGGGGCGGCTGGTACGGTCATCGTCATGTTCATCTATTATTTGTCTCCCTTCAAAAATGGAATTGAACTCGCGCCAGTAGACGGCGAGAGAGGGGTATGTCTGGTGGAGGCGTCCGCGCGTGGCGACGTAGCGGTCGGTGGTGATGATCGAGGCGTGGCCCAGGCGTTCGGCGATGGCGGGGGTATCGTAGCCCTTGATGTGGCGGAGGTCGTGGGCGTGTGCGGCGCGGAGCATGTGCATGGAGAGCTTCGGCTTGCGGATCTGGGCGCGGGCGGCGAGTGTTTTGAGGAACGCGTCGGTGGCTGATGCGGTCAGGGGGTTGTGTTTCGGGCGGGCTCCTCGACCGTAGGAGATGATGAGGGGGTCGGAGGGGCGCGCGCCGTGGCCCACGCGGGTGAGGTACCATGCGCGGAGGATGGCGGAGGGGGCTTTCCAGAGATAGACCTTGCGCCATTTCTCGCCTTTGCCGTAGACGTGGATGTCGTAGGACTGGCCTTCTTCGACGGCGTTGGCGAGGGTGAGGGTGATGATCTCGCCGATCCGGAGGCCGCAGAAGGCCCCGAGGATGAGGATCACGGCGTCGCGGAGGGATTTCTCGGTGATGGGGGGCGCGGCGGCGATGGTGAAGAGGCGGAGGATTTCTTCTTTGGTGAATCGCTGCACCAGGGTCTTGCGGACCTTGGGGAGCGGGATCTGTGCGGAGGGGTCGGCCGGGATGTGGCCTTCGTAGAGCATGTAGCGGAAAAATTTGCGGATGGCGATGAGCTTCGTGAGGCGGGTGTGGTTGTTGTTGCCCTGGTAGAAGCAATGCTCCAGAAACGCTTCTATGTCCTGTCGACTGGGGATAGAAGCGGGGGATGGAGACGGGGGCGCAGGGCGGACGGCTTGTCTGGAGGTCCACCAGGTGCAGAACTCGCGGACGCGGGACGTGTAGACCTTGGCGCTCACGTCGGTGAGGGCATTGAGGACCTTGAGGTGGCGTTCAAATCCGGGCAGATGATCAAGCATGGGTGGCCTCCGGGGCGCGAGATGCGGGAAATGGGGCAAAAATCCCCCCGGACCCCCCTCTTCCAACTAAGGGAGATACCGGACTGAGAAAAAAACCGGATTTAAGGGACCGGGAAGAGAAAAGGATGGGCAATGCTGATGGGCAAAACCGAAAATGGTTTGAAAATAGGCTCCATTTTATACCGGGTAATAGGGGGTGGGGTGGGGATGGAAACGGGAGCTTTTCGAGGGGGGGAGGGTATCCGGGCTCCTGATCGGGCTGCCTGAACTGGAGCGATTGAAAACTTACCGCAGTATTGTGAAAAAGGGATGGCTGAAAACCGTTGGAAACAGGTATCGGGACTGACCCCTTATCGCACAGTTTAACATTATGTGCAGTAACGAGGCCCCTCTGATTCCGTGATTTCGACTGTCTAGTTAACCACGTGACTAAAAATAGTTTACAGAGAGCCTTGACAGGGTCTCTCAAAGGATTGGTATCACAGGAAAAGAACTGTATGACAGGTACGAGATATCTGGTAATATATAATGTGCTTTTTTTCCGGCTATTCATGGCTTTCTCCATGGGATGGGAAAAACTCGGGGTGATCCCGCTGCACCACGCTAACTTGTGTAAAATTTGGCGTTCAATGTCGGTGCATGGATCACGTTTCTCTTCGGGCATCTGTTGACCTCCGTGTAAAATTGCCGGGGCAAAAACCGTGTCCCCCATGCCCCATCTGGACATAAACCCTTGACAGGCTTAGCTTTATGCCGTGGGGAAACGCTAAAATCATGGCGTCCGTATCCCCCGCGTTTCCCCCCTTTCCCCACCGTTTCCCCCCGCGTTTCCCCCACCCTAACAAACTAAAATCAAAGGGAAAAGAATTGAAGTGGGGAAAGGGGGAAGCGGTTTTTTGATCGGGTCCTAAAAAAACAGCCGAAGGCCAAAAAAAAGAAAAAAAGAAAGCTTTGCCCTTGGCGCTGCTCAATTTAATGGATATTGACCCTTGAGCGTTTCCCCCCGTGCTGCCTGCAGCCCTTGGATGGCCATACGATCGGCTCAAATAGCTTCTCTGCCCCCTTAAATTTTGCGCCGCGACACTTCTCCGGCACCTTCGTGCCATTACTTGGTTAATCAGGATGCGCCCTCGGGCGCTGACACGGCGGGGACGTAACCCTTTCCGGCTCTCCTGACCGGTGCTCACCTTCTCACGGCCCTTCGGCCATCGAGCGTTCCCGGCATCGTCCGAACACTTGGTCTCATCAAGGCAGAAACGATGCGTAACACGCATATCCCACGCGGGCATGGCCGCTTTTAGATCATCCCTTTCTATTGTTTCCAAGGTGTTCATTCTGTCAATAACCTCGCTACAGCGGGCCACCTGTTGGCCGCGGCGCTCAGGAGGACACGGCCGGACTCTTCCTCTTCTTCGAGGGCGTTGTACTTGTCCTCGTCCCTGAAGCTCAGCACTGCGTCGGTAATGAGCCGGGTGATTACTCCCGGCTCCAGGGCGTCAAGTTCCCAACTCTCGGTGCCGAAGCGCTTGATGTAGCCGTTGCAGCGCGAGTCGGTCAGCTTCGCCGGGTTGGGAGGAGGCTTGTATTTCTCGACCTGGTCCTTGTTGAGAGCTATTCGCTCAAAGGTAAGCTCCCAGAAGGTCTCTTCCATGAACGTCCGGAGACGGTCCTCAATGTCGCGGCTCATATCGATGCCGCTCGGATCGTGGTCGCTCAGGTGGAGAATTACCACCTTCTGACCATCCTCCACGTACCGCTGGAGCCTCTTCCCTGCTTTCCACATGGCCGTCTGGCTTGTGTACCCCCGACAGGAAAAGAAATCGATGTCCAGCTCCGAGGCTACGCGCCCCACGATTCCCTCAAGGGCGTCCTTCTCGACCCACACCTCGACGCGGCACTCCTGATCCTGCCACTTGTCGAGACGAAAGGACGTGGCAGCGGACCTGATGGTGTCCGACGGATCGTCCCAGTGGGCATTGCCCCCGAGGGACCTGGTCCTGTCCTCGATCGCGTCCCAGTCAATAAGCCCGGCGAGGCGCCCGTCGTTTACCAGTTCCCCAAGGCGCTTGTATTCCTTCTGTGCGTTCTTGATCCAGCCGCGAGCCACGAACTGGTAATAGAGTTGGCGCAGGGTGAGGATGTAGCCCTGGGCGAAGTAATCGCGGATAAGGCCGTTCACGAGGTCAATGGCCTCCAGGCGACGGTCTTGAAAGTCGATGTCCTTGTATTGGATCTTCGGCACTATTTGCCCCTTTTCCCTGCGTGACCGCCGCAAACCGCGTCACTCAATACCTTAACTAATCTTTTGGCCGGGCAATCCGATGAGGTATGCAGCCTTAGTGTCCTCCTGCCCTTTTCAATGTCGGAGAGGTAAGACCCCGCAAGGCCGACCTTCTCCCCTAGTTTCCGGTAAGTCCATCCTAAAGCCTGTCTCGATTCCTTAATCCAGACCGGGTTGACGATGTCATAAGAAAGGTCCACATGAATACATTTTGTTTTTTCGACGACGGTATTCTTATCTTCCATTATTTCTCCTCCTTACCTCACTATCGTCTTCCGGAATTTCCAAAAGTACACGCCTCTGATCTTCTTCCAATGCGGCGCCACGTTTGAATTGTCGCTCGGCACCAGCTCCCAGCCTGCCTTTTCCATCAGGTTCCTGTCATTTTTGAGCCGCTCGCCAAAGATGTTGGCATTGCCGTAGGGATTCCGGATGCCGTTATTCTTGCAGAACCGGTCGAAAGCGAACACGATGTCTTTCGGTGTGGCCACAAACTCGACAAAGGTTCTCATGTAATCGTCCTCGCCATCCTTTCCCTTGACCACTTCAGGCCCGATCTTCACCATTTCAAGGCCATATTCGGGATGGACGTAAAGGTTTCTCATCTCTTCATCCCCATCCTTCATTTTCATGATGTATTCCCGCACAAGGCCATCGAGCAGCTTGATGATGTTGGAGCTCTGCGTCTCCGTCTCTCTCGCCCTTGCGTCCTGGTACGTGATCCACGCCTTCCTGATGTGGGCGTCCCCCCAGCCGAACTCGCTTTCGAGGCCGTAATAAACGTCGTCGTCCTGATACCAGGGAATGTATCGGATGACCTTCTCAAGGATGAGCATCATCAAAGCCAAGAATTCATCGCTCCTGTTCTTGGAATGCCCCTTGTGCTCCTTCTTGAGGATGGTGATGTAATCCCGCCGGTTCTTGAGGTTGGGGAGAATATCCTTTTGAATGAACCGCATGATTGCGCTCACGATCAGGTCCCTGTGCTTGGTGATCTCGCCCATTATCTCGGTCTCCACAAACGAATCGCCTTTGAACTTGTTCTCGAACTCAATATCGTAGGTCCTGTTTATCAGCTCCGCCTTTTCGAAGGATTCTATGGCGGTGATCCACACGAGGGCTTTCGGCACCTGCTCCACCGTCTTTTCCCCGGAGGTCTCCGCCGCCTTCTCCTTACCGCCTCTCGTGGCCGATCCCAAGAGAAATTGCAGCTTCCCCTTCGTAATATCCTCATGTTCGAGGTTGTCGAGGACAAGAAGGGGGTTCTGGGCGCTTACCCTGTAGGAAGCCGGGCCGCTGATTTCGATGGACAGGTGTTCCGTTCCGTAAAGGAGAAGGCTGAACAATTTCGCCGCCGTTGTCTTCCCTGCGGCCGTGCTCCCGCAAAGGTGAAGCAGGCCGGTGTAAGGAGCAAAATCGAGCAGGAAACAACAGATAAAATGACAGAGGACAAAATACCTCTGCTCCCGTTCGCACGTGAGGTTGTCGAAGATCGCCTCCGACAGGATACCCATCCCGTCAGAGATATCCGCGTCGGGAAGAAAGTTCACGGGCATGATCTTCCAGGGGGACGCGAGAAGGACGCCGTCTTCATTGAGCCCGTTCGGGATCTCATCGACAGCCTTGGGGCTCACCTTCAATATGTTTCCGTCGGGCCCGTTCAGATTGATGTAAACCGTGTCCTCCGCAAGGTCGGTATGGATCCACAGGAGCGGGTCCACCTTCTTCCCGAAGTTGTAGGCTTCGCTCGCGAGCGAATCCCACACGGACCGGCCCGGCTCCTTGGTGTGCTGGAGGCCGGTCGTCAGTTTCATGAGCGCGTTGAACGGCCTGTTATTGCCTATTTCATAAATGTGATGCTTGTAAAACAAGCCCGGAACGCCGTCGCGGGTGCAGTAAAACAACCCGCTTTTGCCCAGCTCCCTGTAGATGAGAGAAACGATCATGTGCGGGTCCGCGTCCGCCTTCTTGGGGAGACTCGCGTAATATCGCCCGAGGGCCGTGAGAAGCTCCTGGGCGGCCTCGATCTGTTCCTGTATCGCTTTACCGGTAAGACCCAGCTCCTCTATCTTCTCGATGAAGGCAAGCCGCTCCGCCTCCACCATATCCGCAAGCGCCGCGAATATTCTCCGGTCTTTCAGTGCCTTTAGTTTGTTATCCAGCCCTGAAAGCTTCGCGGTCTCGCCGATTTCCCATGTGATGTAATCGCGGGCTTCGACCTGGAGGCGTTTGATCTCCTTTCGGCGCTCACCCTCCGGGAGGGTTCTGAGGTAATCGTCGGGGTCCTTAACGTAGTTATCGGCCCCTACCGGGCCTGACGGGTGGGAGATGATGCGGACGTTTATTCCCGCGGGGATCAGGACCGCGCAGATCTGACGGATGAATCCGTCGTGCCACTTGTCCCCCTTCCAGCCGCCGTGGCCGCCCAGGTCGTTGTCTACCCAGAGGTAGATGTGCTTCTTCGCGCAGGCGCTCTTGAGGGCTTGTATCTGCTGCTCCGAGGGCTGGCCGATCAGGCCGATCACGTGCTGGACACCGGCGTCGAGCACGGAGAGGGCGTCGTTCTCACCCTCGACGACGATGATCTCGTTGAACCTCTGCAACGCGGACTGGTTGTAGAACCGCCAGTCCTTGTGCCGGTACTCGTTCTTGAGCTGGTAGGGCGTGCTGCGGCCCTCGATACGCTTCTCCGGGTCCTTGACGGTGAAATGGAGGACCTTCCCCGCGTCCAGGTGGGGGAAAATGACGAGGTGCTTCATGAACGTGTCGGAGAGGAACGGATGTCCGTTGTTGATCCTCTCCCGGGCGAGGCCCGACGCCGTGATGTCGGCGTCGCTGAAGTTCTTGCTCCGGAGGTGGTCCACGAGTCCCCCATCGGTCCAGCCGACTCGCATGGCCTTGATCACGTCTTCACGATGGCCGCGCTTCTCGATGAGGTACGATTTCGCGCCATTCCCGTTCTCGTTGTACTTGAGATGGTAGTAATCGGCCGCCTCAATGAAGATGCGCTCCCTGGTGCTGAAGCGCATTTCACGGCGTTTCGGCTCGGTGAGGGTGACGCCGGCGGCGAGGGCCGCTCTCCGGAGAGACTCCGCCTTGTCGATGTTGTGGTACCGCTCGAAGAACGTAAAGACGTCCCCGCCGCTCTTGTCGGGGTCGCACTGAAAGCACTTGAAGACCTGCTTCGCCTGGTCCACGGTGAAACATTCGTGGCCGCCGCAGAACGGGCACTCCTCAAGGTGAGACCGTTTCATCTTGAGTCCGGTCTCGCCCTGGATAACCGTCAGCAGGTCGAGCTTACCTTTTACTTCTTCAAAGTCGTTCATTCAGCCTCGTCGTCAGCCTCCAACTCATTGTGGTAATCAAAGATCAAGCGTTACTTTGTTGTTGCGCGCGTCTTCAGCCGCTCGGCTACAGGCCTGCAGGCGAGCGTTATCGGGCCAGTACCCCAGTATCTCCGCCAGCATCGCTGCCACCTCAATCGATTTAGGGAACTGCTTTTTGGTAACTGCATACTTCTTGGCGTCAGGATTTCCCCCGACGTTCGAGACCGTGACCCGGACATAAGTGTCAATCGCCTCAATCGTCACACTACCCAGTCTATATTTCATACGCTCCTCGCCATTTCCTGCTGGTTCTGGTGGCGGTAGTTCGGGATCATGCTGTCGATGTCGATAAGGAGGATGTCCATTCCCATTCCCTACACCACCTTCACAAATACGCGGACGGGAAAGGAGCCGTCGTCGCGGGCCCGCATGAACTCGCGGCCCGTGTTACAGATCCTTCCCATCTGGTCGATGGCGAGCGTTGATCCGTCGGTACGGTTGTACTGCCTGAACAAACTCTGGGCCTTGGCAACCCATTGGCCGAACGACGCAAACTGAAACAGTTCCTCTCCCACGGTGATAGTGATTTGTTCCATCAGTGATCTCCTCTCGCGTCGCCTATTTCCTTCGAAACCTCATATGCCTTCACCGGAACCTCGCAATAGACCGAGAGCTTGCACGCCACTTCGACGGCCTTCCTCGCGTCGTGACCCAGGTGCAGTGCAGCGAGGGCAAAATCCCTTCCCGCGCCTATTGCTGCGAAATCGGTGATCTCTTGAACGAAAAAACTTTCAATCTCAAAAACATGGGAATCCATCACAAGGAGATAGCTGTTTTCGACAGATGATTTCCCCGTCCTCTTGTGTTTCTATTCCACGAACTCGGAGAGGAAATTCACGATCGCCGATTCTGTCGCACCTTCGGGTTTTCGTGTCGCACAAAAAGCCTGGAGCAAGCTTCCTTCCTCCGCTAATCCTACAGAGCCGAGGATAAGATCATTGACCTTCACCAGCTTGGAGTACTTGTTGGTATCCGTGGACTGTGTCCAGCCACGCACGATAATAGAATCGGCGGCTATTTCAATCTTGCCACCCCTTGCGGTAACTGCGATAACGCTCATCGGGCCTCCTACTTTTTTAGTGGTGAGGGGAGAGGACCTGTTCTCCCCTCGGTGCTGCTTATCGATTCGCCCATCCGGTACGCGGCTTCGGGTCTTCTGACGGCCCCTCAGGCTTGCGGCTTCTCCGCGCTCACGCCGCCCCATTCCGACCGGTTTCCAGGGCTCGTTGGAATCATGGTAAATGAATGCCTGCATTTCTCAACACTTCGTCCGGGACATCGAAGAACCCTAGCTGTCCTTTGTAAGGGATCGGGTTATCGAAGCTCCGGGGTTTTGTGAAGAGAAAGCCGAAGGGGCCTGAAAACCACACGGACCGGCATTCCGACCCGACGCAACCCGCCATGTCCACCGTGCCGATGATCGCGCCCAGGGCGTACTTGCTCGGGGTGGGCATCCTGAGGCGGGGGAAATGGCGCTTCACCCACTTGTACCCCGCGTCATCGAAGGACAGGGACGCATGGATAAGGAGCGGTCCGCGGTGGGGGTGAGTCCAACTCCTGTTCTCGACGGGTTTTTCACCGGCCGCGATGAGCCACGCCCAGGGCTGCCTGATGGAGAGGGCTTTCATTGGCATGAAGCACCTCCTTCCTCAAGGTAGCGGATCGGGCGGCCTATAAACTTGGCATACTCGATTTCATCGCGAGTCGATTCTCCGATGTAGCCACCCACGTTCAACACAAAAACCTCGTCGGCGAGGTCTATCTTCCTTTTGTGGAGTTCATCAAGGGCCACCTTCTGCTTGGGCGTAGCTCCGATATCTCCGCCGTGACGATTACGTGAAGCGTGCATGAAGAAACCCACGCTGAGTACGATTTTGCCGGACATGGTTTCCTGATAATTGGCCTCGTCAAAGGCATCCTTGAATCGTGTAGAGCCACACAAGCACACTATTCTGGGTTTGTTCGTTCGAAGCGACCTTCCGAATTCCATCCACATCGCTTCGAACACCTCACGGTCGATGATGACGTAGTCCTGGGGGATTCCCAGTTTCGCCTGCATCGCAAGGTGCTCATGAATTACAAGCCTCCTGGATACAGCGGGCGCCGGTGTCGGCCGGGACGCACTCGGGGGTAATTGGTTGGACTCTTTCTTCATGGTCTCTTTTCTCCTCTCAGCTTCTGAATCATTTCCCTATCCGGATGGCGATAGTTAATGAGCCACTCGGGCGTTTTGATTAATTTGCCGTTCTGGGTGATCTGGATCCTCGTGCCGATGTCGGGTTGATTGGGAAAAGCGGCTTCGTACTCCTTGAGAAGAGCGGCAATCCTGTCCTGCCATTCCACTGGCATGGCCTCCATGAAAACGCGGGGGAGGGTAAGGAACGACGCGTAAGAGAGATTGAACCAGCACTGCAAGTCGTCGCTCTGCGTAAAGCGGCCCTCCTCTTTCGGCGCGTCTTCGAGCGGGCATTTGGGGTGAATGGTGCCGGGAATGATCCGCTCATCCTTGGGTCCTTCGTCGTGGTCGCACTCGTACCAGGACCACAATCCTTGCGTAACCTCAATGCAGTAAGGGCAATGAATCATCTCTTGCGACCAACATTTGTCGATTCTGATGATTTTAGACATTAGTGTCTCTCCTTTCATCCGGCCAAGAGTGCGAGGCACAGGGCCTTCGCTGTCCTTCGCGGTACCGCGTTGCCGATCTGTTTCACCTGATCGGCGATCGTACCGCTCAACTTGTACTGACGAAGACTTGTTGCCGCCGCAAGCTCGCGTGGCTTCAACATGCGGAATCTGATGTCAATTTGATATTCAGCCGTCACTTCCACGAGGCCGAAGCGGTCCTTAGTTGTAATCGCATCGAGAGGCTCGTCGATGCTCTTCGCGGCTGAGTTGCCATAGTACTTAACGAGGAAGGGCTCAACCAGGGCTATGTGAGAATGTGTCGTGATTGCGGGTAACGGTCTATCACAGGCTCTTGCGCTGCCCTTGCCCTTCATCACCGCGAGAAAAGGTTCACAGAGATACAGGTGCGGGTTCGTGGTGATCGTGGGAAGAGGTTCATCGAGTCCTCTCACCGTGCTCTGCCCTTTCATAATCGTGATGAATGGCTCGGCAAGTGCTATGTGCTGCCCACCCGCCGTTATTGTGGGAAGAGGACGGTCTACCGACCTGGCTTTATTTGTTCCATAAAGCATGATCAAAAAGGGTTCGGCGTTTTTACCTCCGAATTTCTTGAGGCCAGCCTCTATTCTTGCCATGGTAGCGGGGACAAGGGGTTTTTTGCGGTTGAATATTGATCTGCTTTCTATCGAGAAATCTATGATCTCGCGAGCTGTGTGATACGGCTTCAGGCTTCCCATCCTGCCCGGCTCCCCATGGGTGATGTCGGGCCAAGTGATCTTCTTGTTGCCCCTGCAAGCCATAATGAAAAGCCTGTGCCTGTCCGTCGGATCGCCGTAGTCGGCGGTGTTGAGTATCCGGTCTTCCACGTTGTAGCCGAACGACCGGAGAGCGGTCAGAAACGCTTGATATGTCTCTCCCTTCCTTCTCTTCAGCGGCTTGCCGTTCGCCCCCGTGGGTCCCCAGTCCCGGAACTCCCGGACGTTCTCGATAAGAACATTTTCTATCCGCAAGGTCTCGATCCATCGAAGGATGAGCCATGCGGATGCCCGCATTTGGTCGGACATGGGGCGGCCACCACGGGCAATGCTGTGGTGGGTACACTCGGGACTTGCGACGAGGATGTCGAGTTTTCCGGATTTGACCGCGTCTTCCGGACGGATCGCCTCCAACATTGCGCAGATGTGCCGCGCTTCCGGGTGGTTCGCCGCATGACTCTCGATCGCTACTTTCCAGTGATTTATGGCAAGGAGGTCCACCTTTTTTCCCAGGTTGTGACAGGCGTCGTAAAGCCCGGTGGAAGTACCGCCCGCCCCGCAAAACAGATCCACAGCCCTGATAACCTTGTCCATCAGCCCCCCGCTTCGTTGAGGTCTTTGATCGCGGCCCGCACGTGGGCCATTATCTTCTCGTCGGACAGGTCTTCGTCGGAGTAATCCGGGTAGAACTGCCGGTTGTGGCGGACATTCATAAGGTGGACCGCCCGGTTCACTTCTATCTGAGCGTTTACCAGGGCCTGTTCTTTCATCCTCGCACCTCCACGCGCAATCGCGCAGGATTGGGCTCTTCTTGGTGTTCCCTCTCGTTGGCGAGGCTTGCGCCTTCGCCTTTCGTGAGGATGTCTACGAGCCAGTACTTGTCTACCTTGCGGATATCTATCTGACCTACGTTGGCGATGATGAACTCCCTGATCGCCTTTTCCTTGATGTACCACATGTCGCCGCCCTGGAGGGCCGTCCGTAACGTGCCCCTGCGGGACGCCTTGAGGTATCCGTACTCTATCCAACGGGTGATTGCCTTCACATCGAGGCCGAAACATTCGGCGACGGCGGAGGCCGAGTACCCTTCGAGGTTCTGAATGAAACGCATTCTCTTACGCTTAATGAATATCCCCGAAGTAGACCGGGAGAATCCCGCCTTCTTGAGGTTGTGCTGAATCCTTTCTGGACAGAGGTGGGCGGACCGTTTGAGGATGTCCAGTTCCTTCTCGCACCACTCGGGCTCCTTGATGTGGGTTTCTACCACCCCCAGGTCACGGGCCCGACGGGATATTCTCCACCGGGGAAGATTGAGCCGCTTCGCTAGGTCCCGCACCTCTCCCTTTCCCGTGGTCCCCTCCCGATAGATCGCCCTGATCTGGGCATCCATGAAGGGGGTAAAAATGTACTTGGGTAGTCTACCTCGGGTGGAGGCTACCGGCATGATGTCGCCTCCGTCGCGGGAGCCTGAGCCGCCCGTAGGTCCTTCTCCAGTTTCTCGTAAAGTAATTCCGCGACGTGGGCTATCTTGAAGCAATCCCGGAGCTGCTCCGCTTGGCCCCGCTGGCCCTTGCCGAACCTTTCAATGTATTTCCTGATCTCCTTCACGCAGTCCTCCGGTGTCCAATCAGACGCCTTGTCCGTCGGGGCGTCGCCGTATTGTGCGACGGTATATTCCTCCACATGTCTGTGCACGAGGGTTGCGAATTCAATCCAGTTGTCACCGCGTTCACTCATCTTTCATTTCCTCCTTGAATTAATCCCGGACCATTTCCACTTCCATGGCACGGAGCAGGCCCATTGCCCTTTTTCTCTCGCGGGCCCACCACAGGTCGTGACAGGTCCTGCCGTCATCCCGAGGCTCGTGACAGAACCTTGCCCACGGGCGACGCGGCCTGAACGGCTTCCCGCAGTAGTCACATTTGGCGCGGCCTGCGTTCACCGGTAAGCCCGCCGGGGAAAGGGAGAGTCGCAAAGCACAATCCGAATGCGGCGGGCTCCTTCCTGGACAACACGCATCACATCCTCAAGAAGGTCTTCAACGCGGAGAGTGATAAAAAGCCTGTCGCGTCTCCGAATGCCGGCGGGGATGCCCCATTCTTCCCGGGAGCCTTCCTGCCGGTTTATTGCCCTTCGGTCGATGATGCGCATTTCGTCCAGCTCGACGAGGTCGTAGATCGTGCGGCCCGCGAAGATGATCCGCCGGCCGTCATGGTCCGTCCTGATAACGAGAGCGCGCCCGGCCTTCGAGTCGGCAGCCACCACGTTTTTGAGCCTCTTCCCGGTGAGGATGTCCATAACCTCGAACCTGTTCGGGTCGGGGTGCTTTTCAAAATCAATGACCATTCGATACCTCCTTGCCCGCCCAAAACACGAGGCTCCTTTGGATGTCGCGTATCTGGTCCGCCATGGTCATCAAGACCTCGTTAAACTGGGGACCTTCGTATCCCCCGGCTGAGCAGGCCTTTAAATACTGATCCTGAATTTCGTTGAGCTTCTCCGTGATCTTTTGGAGCTGGGAGGGTATTTCCGGAGGGGCGATTATCTTGAGGCCCAGAGGCAGTTCCCGGAGAAAGACAAGGGACTTGAGCCTTTCCATAGGGAGGTCTTCCAGGTCGAACGGCTGACCAAAGGCCCGAATCAGGGCTTTTTTCTTTTCCAGAAAGATGGCGGAATCGATCTCATCCTCCCGGGCGGGCCTGATGTCGACCAACCCGTGTTTGGATGTGTAGGCCCTGCCTTTGGGATCGAACCTGATGTTTTCTACTACGGCATAGCCCTTTTTCGTAACCATGTCGACCGGCAGTATCCCGAACGTGTGGGCGCCGCGAGCTTGCATGACGACCAACTGCCCTTCCTGCCATTTGTAACCGCCTGTTTTCATCATTCCTCCCTTTTCCGCTTCTTTACCTGCATGGCGTACACGCTGATCGAATCCTGTGTGCTGCCGCCGTAGAGGTCCTCACCTTCGCGCTTGCGGACGTTGCCCCGGACTTCTATCAGGTCTCCGACCTCTATTTCGTAGTAGGCTTCGAGGTCGAAGAGGACCAACTCGAAGCGCTCGTCCGTTTCCCGCTCTTTCGTGGACCGTATGACTTCGAGGACTATCCGGCCCTCTCCATCGACCAGCTCCTTTTGGTCGAGTTCGCCGACGAGGATGAAGGCTGCCCGGGGGCCGCCCTTCGGCGAGGAGTCAAGGCGCTCGAAATCGTAGAAGAAATACGAGCTGTACCGGATATTGTTTTCGCCGTCCGAATACTGCCCGTAATATCCTTTGAAACGGAAAAAATCCTTTTCGTGGCCCTTGAGGGCGCTCTTGAAGGCCTGGATCTTTTCCTTGCCCCAGAGACGACCGAAGGCCCTTACCGGACCGAAGTCGTGATTGGAGCAGTTTATCTCCAGGTCGAGAAAGGGGGTCTTCTTGTCCCTCGTGTGGCCGTCTTCTGCCTTCGTTACCCGGCCCCATACGTTTCCCTGGTTGTAGTGTTTGCCGCCGCTCATGCGGTCTCCTTTCTTCGCTCGTTAAGCCGCGCCGCGGCCCTTTCGACGAATCTTTTTATGTTTGTTTCCGCTGCCTTCATTTTTGCGGAGGCCTCTTCCATGCCGGTGACGTGACGGGCGAAGAAGGCCGCTTCCATTACGGCTGCTTGCTCCCAAATAGCGCGGAGATAGGAGGGGAGCCTCTCGGCGACCTGGGACCAGTCGATGGAGAGGGCGCGGGACGTCGTCATCAGCCACCGGGCAAGGGTGGGGAAACGCTCGTACAATGGGTCCCTCGTGCAATCTTCCGCAGCTTCTTCCATCGTTATATCCTCCGTTGTAAGGCTTGCAGTGGTCCGGCGGCGGGGCAGGGAGATACCGGACGGGTTGACCTCCGGGCCTTTCGGGGGATGGAGATTCCCCGCCTGGAGGCTTCCATTTCGAGGCGGACTATCCAGAGGAGGACGAACCACTCGTCCGGGGATTTCCGGGCCTGTATTTCGAGGCCTCGGACGGCGTTTATGATCTGCCTGGCCGTCATGCGGGAAAGCTCGATCCAGCGCCCACGGGCTGTCTTCCACCAGTATCCGAAAAGGCCTTCAACGAGTTGGGCGCGTCCTTTTGATGAGCCTCCCGGCATTAGATAGCCCCCTTCTGGAAATCGGACTGCATCCGGCTCCAGGCTTCTTTGACCTCGTGCACTTCCATGGGAATGCAGAGATACTTCCATACCCCGTCGAGAATGATCATCATGAGATCGATGAACGGCATGGGGGGCCGACCTCTGAGAATGGGGAGGACGGCAACGGCTATTACCTCAAGAATCGATGTGAGGATGATAGTTCTTGCCCCCAGGGCTCGCTTCAGCGCGAAGGCCTCATTGAAATCGTTTCGCTTGAATCGATGAAAAAGATGCAAAATAAGGGACCTGCGCGTGAGCGATGAGTGGGCGTAAGGTTCAGAACTGGTAAACAAGATCATGCCTTTCGGCGTAATCTCCTCCACGGCAGGCGACGGACCGGTTTCTTTCCCCATGGAACCCTCGGTCGCCAACATCAAAGGCTTGGCCATCCTGAAACCGTCGAAGCCCAGCAGCGGAGTTTTCTCAAAGTCGCAAGAAATTAGTGAGGACGGAGCCAAGTAACTGTTCCCCGTCACAAGGGAGTTTATGATGCGAGCGGAAACAGTCTTTCCCGAGCCGATAGAACCTGATATGCAGAACAATGGCCGAGACAAGGCAAAATCGGCGAGGAAAATGGCGATCAGCCACGATATTACAAAGTAGATATCCGGCGGGGAACACGGAAGTGATTCCTGAAGAATCTCTTCCAGGAGAGCCATGCCTTCTTCCATCGGGACGCTGTCATCAGGGTCCACGGGGGAGAAACGCACCGGCTGCCAGAGGAGGATACCTTCCTCATTGTAACCATTCGCCATGGGCCACACCCTAGACTTTGTGCGTCGTCCGGTGTCGAGAGGGCCAATTCTGAAAATGTGCCGGTTGCGACTATTGACATTCACATAAACGACGCCCTTGCGGGTGTCCGTGTGAATCCAGGAGGGTATCACCGTCATATCCGTTGGAGACCCCTTCATATCTCGCCCACCCTTTGCATCTCTTCTTTCGTCGGACCCGTATAGACCACCGTGGAGTTGATCGATTTGTGACGGAGCTGACGCTGGGCGAGGAGAAGCGCCTTGTGGCGTTCCGTGTCGTCCAGGTGCTTCCTGTCGTTCATTATCCTTTGGCCTTTAGTGTGTCTCAGGGCGTGGGGAGTGTAGCGGGGGATACCGGACCGGGTGGTCCAGTAATCCATTAGATCGTTAAAGGAGCGGAGGGATAGCCTCCCGCCTTTCTTCGAAATGAACAGCGGAGAATCATCTTCAAGACCCTCCCGCCACTGTCGTTTGAGACGAAGAAAGTGCTTGAGTATGTCCTGCAGCTCGACGGGCAGGTAGACTTCCCCTACCGCCCCCTTTTCTGCGATCCGTTCGTCAACTATTATTTTGTCCTTCCCCATTACGTCGCCCACGTCGAGGGCGAGGACCTCACCCCGGCGGAGTCCCGTGGACCGGCAGAGCTTCAAGAGCACGTAGTCGCGCTCCGCCTGTTTCCCTTTGGTGCCCTTGAGACAGTTAAAGAGGGTCTTCTCTTCCTGCACGGTGAGATAATTCGTCCCGGCCCGGCTCCGGCCCTGCTTCCTTTCGGGAGCCATTGCGGCGTCCAGGACAAAAACCTTGGGCGCGAGGGAGTGGAGAAGGACAGTCCAGGCGACGAGAGTTGCAGCCTGACTGGTAGGTGGGGCTTGTCTTGTTTCCGTGATCATGATTGCCTCCGTATCATTGGTTTAGCCTCGTTTTAGGGGAGGGGAGGAAGGCCGAGGCTGGGCTCTTCGGGGCGCACACCCTATCCTCCCCCGGGGGTTACATTAGTGTTTTGCGGCGAGCCATCCGCCCATGGGAGCGGAGGCGTCCTTGACGGCTCTCGCGTGAATCTCGCGGGACTCGCCCTTGAATTCAAGGCGGGCCTCGTGGGACGACACGGGGACGAATCGTATTTCCAGGGGGGCGATGTAGAACGGTTCGCCCTCCGGCATCTTTTCGCTGATGGTCCTGGCAATCTGGGTACCCGCGATTTGCCGGCCCTGCTCGAACTTGGACAGGTAATCCGAGTCGTGGCCCACGGCGAACCCCGAGGCGAAGGCGGCGGGAATGATGAGAAGAAGAAGAAGTAGGCGCGTTTTCATGATTGCGGCCTCCCTGCCAGAAGGAGGAACAGGAAGAAGACTACAAAGGGTGCGAGCGCGAAAACTGCGGGTGCGACAATCTCAATCACTATCATCGTTTGCCTCCGGCGTTTCCGGCCCCTGGGCGGGGCTCGTATTTTTTCAGGTAGTCCTGAATTGCTTTAAAATTACCTCGCCGGGCCTCGATGATGGCATCAGTGTACCGGGCCGGGTCGTAAGGCTTGAGGCTAAGAGCGCCCTTGTCGCGGGCTCCGGAGCGCGGGCCGGGGACGGGAGAGGGACCGAAGAGAGCCCCGTAAATCTCCCGGACCATCATCTCGATGTTGGCGAGACGTAGACCGAGGTCTTCGCCTTTGGGCAAATGTCCGAGGGCGGCTGAAGGGGGGGCGCCGCCCTCGGGTGCGAGGTGAAGCGGTGCAACAACAGGTTGCGCGGAGGATTCTCCTTTCATCAGGCTACATCCTCCCTTCGTTTCTTTCGTGTGAAAAGGCTGAACTTACGGCGCGTGGCGTCCTTGGCCTTCTTCATGAAAGCCGAGACGCGCCTGATCAGGTGGTTCCCCTCTTCCTCGATCTTCGCTACGTGCCGGCGGGTGATCTCCCGCTCGGCGAGGGCCTCGGAGGCCACGGTTGTCAGGTGGCCCATCTCGCGGATGGTCGCCACGAGTTCGAGGGAAAGGTCGTCGATAGTTTCGGCTTCGTCGGGGGGAGCATTCACCCCGAACCTGACATTGAGATAATAGATCGGGGAGAGGGCCGCGTCCCGATCGATACCAAGATCGAGAGCGGTCTGAATAATTGTCTCGATCCGGTCAAGCGGGTTATACGCGCCGCTATCACTGGGATCAGCGGAGGGCTCCTGCCATTTGTTAAGCAGGCCCGTGGAAAGACCCAAACGACGGGCATGTTCCACTGTTTTTCCCGCGATCGACCGTTTCAGGGACTCATAAGATTGCATTATAATCCCTCCCCGAATCTATAATTTTCATTGAAGCGAAGAAGAGTTAAATTCATATATGAAAAAAGGAATTGACAAAAGTGCGGTAACGGGTAAAAATTTAGGCCAGAGACATCGAGTTGTGAGCACGATGACCATAGGCGCTGTTTTTGCGTCGATGGGTGTCCCTGGCCTGTTTTTCGGAATAGGTTGGTTGATGCTGCGTTAGGACGGATATGGTTCATCGGGCTCACAAATAGATAATATTGCATTAATGATAAATCTGTCAACACTAATTTTGCGTTTATGAAAAAAAAAGTTATTAACCAGAAATTCGGCGAGAAGCTGAAATCACTCAGAGGCAAAAAGAAACAATACCAGCTTGCTCCAACGGTGGGCTGTAGCGCGTCCCAGTGGGGAAGATATGAGCAGGGGGTGGTCCCGCCCTATGATATTCTGGTGAGGATCGCGAAACTATTTGGTGTGACCGTGGAGGAACTTATCGCGGAAGAAGGGGGACAGGGCGGGGACGTCTTATCCGACGGACCGAAGCACACGCAGCTGAGAATACGGCACACCCTGAACGAGAGGCTGGCGGAATATGTCACTCCTCGGGAAGGACCGATCGACGAGACCTTAACCTCCAGCGAGAAAGAAGCGGTGGCAATGGCCCTTTTCGTGCTACGCGGGACATGGGAGGGGGAATATGAAAAATCCCTGACCCAAAATATCAAGTCATTCTACCGGGCGGCCAAGAAGGAGGCCGAAGAGAAAGCCGTGAACGATTTGAAGATGGATAGACCCATTCACCGGTCGGGGGGCGGGAAGAAAGAGGGATGACGGTGATCGAGGGGGGCGGACGTGGTGATGGAGAAGACGGGTACTGGGTGGAGATGCCGGACGGAGAAGTCGTGGCATACAAAAGGGCACGGCAATACCGGGATGCCTGCATCAATGATCTGTCTCTCGTGATAATGGAACCGCGACGGGTCTATGCGCTGAGCGACCTGCTGGAATGGATCACCCTGGAGGATAAACGGCGGGGTTGTGAAGGGGGAATGAGTGAAAGAAGTGAGTGATGATGAAGCGAAAAAAATCAAGGCGGGATGGGAAGAAAAGGATCAGGTCGATGCAGGGTCGGCAATCGCTGCCGCCAGAGCTGGATCCCGCACGACGGCGACGGTCAAACGAGGTCTTACCCTAGCCGTCACCGGAAGTATTTTGTGCCTCGTCGGCGCCGGAGAGTGTACTCAGGTATTTTCCTCCCGCGGCTCCGACGGTCTCGTGGGAAGCCTTTTTCTCGCAATTATCTTCCTCGGCATAGGCATACCGTTAACAGTAAAGGGTCTCGATCGCGTAATTACGCGGGACCGGGGATGAGTCGATGAAAACGCGATGGATCGCCGCACTCGCTCTCTTTGCCATTCTCCTTATTCACGGCTTGGCCGGGGCGGAGCGTACCGAGACCGCTGTCGTCATGCGCGTTACCGATGGGGACACACTCAGGGTGATGATCGGTGACAGGGCGGAGAGTGTCCGGCTCATCGGGATCGACACGCCGGAATCGCGACTCAACCGCAAGGCGAAAAAGGACGCGGAAAGATCGGGAGAAGATATCGACGCCATCATCGCCATGGGCAAGCGGTCCACGGAGTTTGTAAAAACTCTCATCCGGAAGGGGGATGAGGTAGACCTGGAGTTTGATGTCCAGACGCGCAACCATTACCACCGGTTGCTCGCCTACGTCTACCTCAAGGATGGGACCGGGAGGATGCTCAACGAGGAAATCGTGCGGGCAGGCTACGGGTCGCCGATGACCATCCCGCCGAACGTAAAATACCGGGACAGATTCGGCGAGGCGTACCGCGAGGCCCGAGAAGCGAGGCGTGGCTTGTGGTCGGACGCTAACGACCGTGCGTCTTGCGTAACACGCATAACCGAAGCGGGCAAGACCGCTTTTCTAGCCGTCGTCCCGGAGCCCCGCGGCCTGTGGTCTCTCGAGGAGGACTGACATGTCGGTCAAATGGGACAAAAAACGGGAAAGGTTTATTTTGGACTATTACCCGAAAGGGGGCAAGGGTATACGAAAGAGGCTGACCCTTCCCGCCGTCGTGAGGGACCCTGCGGTTGCCGAGGCGATAGAATATGACCTCCGGCATCCATACGAACACTCCGAACTGCGCGCCGACAGCAAATCGACGGTGAATGACTTGTTTCCCGACTACCTGGTATATTATAAGGACCATCATTCTATCACCACCCACGACAACATGCTCTGGACGTTCGGCAAGTATTTCGGTCCCATCCTCGGAGAAATACGGGCCACCGAATTAAACAAAGGGCACCTCTCGATGTACAAACGGATCAGGAAGGAGGGAAAGGTAAAGAACAGAACCGTGAATAAGGAAATGACCTATTTCATGGGGTTCGTCAATTGGTGCAGGAAAGAGCAGCAACTCCTCATGAACGATTTCAAATATGAGCGCATGAAGGAAACAAAGCCGGAACACGTCATTCTCTCCATCGATGAAGCTATACGGTTCATCCTGTCCTCGGACCCCTACTACCGCGTATTTTTCCTCACCCTGTATTCTCTTGGACTGCGCTTTGCGGAGGCGACCGGGCTTAACTGGGAGGACCTTGACCCCGCGAATAAAAGGATTATCGCGAGAGGGAAGGGGGGCAAGGAAAGGGTGCTGCCCGTCTCGGACTGGCTTCTCTATGCTCTGAACTCAGCCAAGCCCAAGGACAAGAAGGCGGAAGGGTTGATTTTCCGGAGCCGAATAACGGGAAGCAAGCTCGTCAACGTGCAAAAAGCCATTAACCGGGCCTGCAAAAGGGCCGGGATAGAAAAACATGTGCATCCTCACCTTCTTCGGCACACGCTCGCCACCCATTTTATGGCCATGAAGATCAATATTAAAATCGTGCAGGAATGGCTCGGCCATTCCCGGGAGGATACGACTGCAAATATGTACATGCACGCGGAGATGGAACACCTGAGGACCGCCATGGATGCGCTGAATGTCCATCTCGATGAGCAATTCACCAAACAGACCTTCGATAAGCCGGAGACCCCGGTGAAGCGGAAATATACAGTATCAGAAAAGGTTCTGGAAGCCCGCCGCAAAGCGGCCCCTCTAGCAAGAGCGGCGAAATCAGCAAAAGTTACGTCTATTCCAACTGAAGGGAAAAAGGCCTAATGTGACTGGTTCATCAGCCGTAAACACTTGTAAAATATAGCTCGGCTATAATACTCCGAAGCCAAAGGTCGTGCGTTCAAATCGCACCGGGCGCGCCATTAAAACAACAGCTTAGAACCGTTTTCACAAGCCCCGTAATTCTTCCTTGCTGTCCTGTAGCTACCCAACCCGGTAAAAGACCTTTGTCAGGGCCACGAAATGTGAACAGACGAGCTCGGAATCCGGCCGCAAGGCCTTTGAGGCGGTAAAGGCCTTTTTGGGAAATTGTGCCTGCCATGGATTTTTGGTCTGCGGAGTCGGGTTAGAAACTGCAGCGCACCCCGGCAAAGAAGGTCCTTCCCGCCTGAGGGTACCCGTTCTGATACTGGTAGCTTCGGTTAAAGAGGTTGTTCACCCCGCCTTCGAGGATAAAGTTCTTCATTGCCTCATACATGACTTTTCCATTCGCGACGGCTGCGGGGCCCGATTCGTTGACCCCGTCGCTCGTGGTGGTCCGGCTGGAGGTATATTCAAAGGTCCCGAGGACACTCAAGCCCGTGAGCGGTGTCCGGTATTTCATGTTCGCGAAGACCTTATGGGCCGGCACATCCGTGAGCCTGACATAGGCGCCTGAAGACCTGTCGTTGCACCTGTTGAGATAGGTGTAGTTGAGTCCGCGTCCATTGACCTTGGATATGGAACGTGCCGAATGCCCCGATTTCCGGAAAATATTTCTGACGGGATGTATGGCATAAAATGCGATAACACCTCAAATAACGCACACATAGGACGCATTTTGGCATTATCCGGCACAAAAATACTTGACAGCGTTATCGCTAGCAATATACAACGCAGCTATCGGTGGCTCTTATTATATACAACGGGAACATGTGACGACCCTAAAGTCCGACCGGAAGGTCCGGACGGTAGAGTTTCGCCGGTGCCTTGGCGACCTGTGAACCTGCAGTCTCATACATGGATTCCCCTGACGCGGGACCTACCGGAAGAGCGACCGGCGGTTCTCACCCATGAGGAGGAAGTTCGGGTGTCTCAAAAGGATAGAAGAGGAAAGGGATGAGGAAGGAATTGGAACACTGCCGAAGAAGACGCGTCACCATGGCCTTATGGTTTTTCACGACATGCCTTCTCATTGCATCAATCCCCGTACATGCAAAGACAAAAAACCTTCTTGAGTTCAACTCCGGAAGCCATGTCCTGGGCTTTTCCTCCGGGTCCATGTACATGGCCTCCGGCACCCATGTGCTGAGGGTAGAGTTCGTGGGTGGGAAGTCGGTAGCCCCCGTCTCCAAGGAGGGACTCTCCTCCGATGGGAAGGCCCCTCCCTTGAGCAAGGTAATCTATCCGAACATATGGGACGGAGTGGACATCGTCTATGAAGGAGCCAAAGGCTCCATCGTGAAGTCTACCTATACGGTGGCTGCGGGCAAGGCCCCCGGTTCCATCCGCCTCCGCTACAACCGGCCCCTTACCCTGGATAAGAAGGGCAACCTCGTGGTCCGCTTCGAGACGGGGGAAATGACGGAAAGCAGGCCCGTCGCGTGGCAGGTCGTGGAGGGCAAAAAGAAACCCGTCATGGTGGCGTACAACCTCCAATCGGATAAGGAAGTGGGGTTTACGGTAAAGGATTATGACACAAGCCTGCCGCTGGTGATAGACCCCTATTTTTCGTGGAATACCTTCCTCGGGGGAAGCGGCACCGATTACGGATACGCCATAGCCGTGGATTCCGGCGGGAACATCTATGTGGCGGGAGCGAGCAGCGCGACGTGGGGGACGAGCCCTGTAAGGGCATACACCTCAAACTATGATGCCTTCGTGGCCAAGCTGACGGCCGACGGGGTACTCGTCTGGAACACTTTCGTTGGGGGAGACGGCGTTGATTATAGTCAGGCGGTAACGGTCGATTCCGCAGGTAACGTCTATGTAGCAGGCATCAGCACCGCCGCGTGGGGCGCCCCGGTGAGGGGCTACACATCAGGCTACGACGGTTTCGCCGCCAAGCTTACTCCTGACGGCGCCCTGGTGTGGAACACCTTCCTCGGGGGGAAGGGCAATGACTGGGGAAGCGGTATAGCCGTGGATTTGGCTGGAAATACCTACGTGACCGGATACGGCGACGGCGCATGGGGCTCGCCGATAAGGGGCTACGCAGGGGGGAATTACGACGGTTTCGCCGCCAAACTTACTCCTGACGGCGCCCTGGTGTGGAACACCTTCCTCGGAAGCTATTTCGAGGACCACGGCACCGCCATAGCTGCGGATTCAGGCGGGAACGTGTATGTAGCCGGGCGCAGCGTCGGATCGTGGGGTACGCCGGTCAGGGACTACACAGCAGGCTATGACGCCTTCGTGGCGAAACTGACGGGCAACGGCGCCCTTATCTGGACCACCTTCCTTGGAGGTTACGACAGCGACTGGGGAAACGCGATAACCGTGGACTCGAACGATTACGTCTACGTAGCGGGAGACAGCTATGCAACATGGGGACTGCCTAAGAGGCCTTACAATGCCGACCTTGACGCCTTCGCCGCCAAACTTACTCCTGACGGCGCCCTCATCTGGAACACCTTCCTGGGGGGGAAAGGGGCCGACCGCGGCAAGGGCATCGCCGTGGATTCGAGCGGCAATGCGCATGTGACGGGATACAGCACTGCCGCATGGGGCGCCCCGGTGCGGGGCTACGCATCCGACGACGACGCTTTTGTCGCTGAACTGGGCACCACCGATGGAATGCTTTTGTGGAGTGCCTTTCTCGGAGGAAGTGGGTCCGACCAGGGGTGGGGCGTCGCCGTAGATTCAAGCGGCGGGGTTTGTGTGGCCGGATACAGCACTGCCGCATGGGGCGCCCCGGTGAGGGGATACACATCAGGCTACGACGCCTTTGTCGCCAGGTTCGGCTATTCAGGCACCTTTTCCCTTTCTGTGGCAACGGCCGGCACCGGGAGCGGCTCGGTTACCAGCAGTCCCTCCGGCATCGACTGCGGCTCCACATGCGTGGGTTCCTTCTCCCTGGGGTCGTCTGTCACCCTCACGGCCAACGCAAACACGGGCTCCACCTTCCGGGGCTTCACAGGCTGCGACTCTACCTCAAACAACACCTGTAAGGTGTTCTTAACCTCCGACAGGATCGTCACCGCGACGTTTACCACCACCGGGGCCTGTACCTACACTATCTCTCCCGCGAGGGCGTCCTTTGCCTACAAAGGGGGCAGCGCCAACGTCACCGTTCAGGCCACGGGGACGAACTGCGCAAGCCCGTTCGTCTACGTGAGCGATACGTGGATAGGGGCGAGCCTCACCTCATTCAAAAACAACAAGGGAACGGTAAAAGTAACCGCCCCGGCCAACAATTCCGTCACGGAGAGAAAAGGCGAGGTGACCATAGAGACGAATACCTTTACCATCACCCAGGTGGGATCCCCTTGTTCGCTTACTTCCATCTCTCCCACGAGCAAGACCTTCACCGCCTCGGGAGGATCACACTCGTTCGCCGTCACCGCCACCACAGGCTGCGGGTGGAGTGTATTATTAAATGCGGACTGGCTCACTCCCTTCACCGTTACCGGGACGGGAACGGACTCCGTCTCTTATGCCGCCCCGGTGAACACCACCGGAAAGCAGAGAAGCGGGAAGATCACTGTGTTCCTCACCGATACCCCAACAAAGAAGAAGGTGTTTACGGCCAAGCAATCCCCCTGTACCCTCACCATCTCCCCGACTGCCGACACCTTTATCTCTGAGGGGGGATCGGGTTTGCTTATTGTCACCGCCCCCGAGGGTTGCCCGTGGAGTGTGTCGTCAAATGCGGACTGGCTCACCACCGGGACCGGCTCGGGGAGCGGAGAGGTTTTTGTCTCCTACACGGCCCTTAAGAACACTACGGGGAAGCAGAGGAGTGGGAAGATCACCGTATTCCTCACCGACACCCCTTCCAAGAAGAAGGCGTGTACGGTGACGGAGAAGAAATAGAAGAATCGGCCCCTCCCTCCATGAGAGGGGCACAGAGATAGATATCACTTTACACAAAGGAGCGAGAGATGACAAGAAAACCGACGTACCACCGAACATGGTTCACCATTACTCCATGCCTCTTCACGGCATGCCTTCTCGTTGCGATGCTCTTTGCCTCGGCACATGCAAAGACAGCCGACGGGAAGGACCTCCTCCAGTTCACCTCGAAGGGCCATATCCTCGGCTTCTCTCCCGGTTCCATGTATATGGCTTCAGGCTCCCATATGCTCAAGGTGGAGTTTCTGGGAGGAAAGTCCGTCTCTCCCGTCTCCAAGGAAGGACCCTCCTCCGATGGAAAGGCCCCTCCCTTGAGCAAGGTAACCTATCCGAACATATGGGACGGAGTGGACATCGTCTATGAAGGAGCCAAAGGCTCCATCGTGAAGTCTACCTATACGGTGGCTGCGGGCAAGGCCCCAGGTTCCATCCGCCTCCGCTATAACAGACCCCTTACCCTCGATGAGAAGGGCAACCTCGTGGTCCGCTACGAAACCGGCACTATCACGGAATCCAAACCCATTGCCTGGCAGGTCATAGAAGGAAAGAAGAAGCCCGTCATGGTGGCGTACAACCTCCAATCGGATAAGGAAGTGGGGTTTACGGTAAAGGATTACGATAAGAGCATTCCGTTGGTTATCGACCCCTCTTTTGGGTGGTACACCTTCCTCGGAGGCAGCGGTACGGATTATGGACAGGCCATAGCCCTCGATTCGAGCGGGAACATCTATGTGGCAGGCTACAGCAGCGCCGCATGGACGGAGACCCCGGTCAGGGCCTACTACGGGTCGGGCACCGACGCCTTCGTGGCCAAACTGAATCCCGACGGGTCCCTCGCCTGGTACACCTTCCTCGGGGGCAGCGGCACTGATAACGGATACGCCATAGCCCTCGATTCGAACGCCAACATCTATGTGACGGGCCAGAGCAACGCCACCTGGGGCTCGCCGCTGCAGGCTTACACATCAGGCTATGACGCCTTCGTGGCCAAACTGAATGCCTCCGGATCCCTCGTCTGGCACAGCTTCCTCGGGGGGAGCGGAAGTGATTGCGGGCAGGCCATAGCCCTCGATTCGAACGCCAACATCTATGTGACGGGCCAGAGCAACGCCACCTGGAGATCGCCGCTGCGGGCTTACACATCAGGCTATGACGCCTTCGTGGCCAAACTGACCACCGACGGCAGTCTCGTCTGGCACAGCTTCCTCGGGGGCAGCGGCACTGATAACGGATACGCCATAGCCCTCGATTCGAACGCCAACATCTATGTGACGGGGCGCAGCAGCGCCACCTGGGAAAGCCCGGTCAGGGCTTACACATCAGGCTATGACGCCTTCGTGGCCAAACTGACCACCGACGGAAGCTTCCTGTGGAACACCTTCCTCGGCGGCAGTAGTACGGATTACGGGCAGGCCATAGCCCTCGATTCCGGCGGGAACATCTATGTGGCAGGCTACGGCAGCGCTGCATGGACGGAGACCCCGGTCAGGGCCTACGACGGGTCGGGCACCGACGCCTTCGTGGCCAGACTGAATCCCGACGGGTCCCTCGTCTGGCATACCTTCCTCGGCGGCAGCGGCACTGATTACGGACAGGCTATCACCCTCGATTCCGGCGGCAATATCTATGTGACAGGACGCAGCAACGCCGCATGGACGGAGACCCCGGAGAGGGCTTACACATCAGGCTATGACGCCTTCGTGGCCAGACTGACCACCGATGGCAACCTCACCGGCCATACCTTCCTCGGCGGCAGCGGCACTGATTACGGCTACGGCGTAGCCCTCGATTCGAGCGACAACATCTACGTGACGGGCTGCAGCAGCACCGCATGGACGGAGACCCCGGTGAGGGTCTACACGTCGAGCTATGACGCCTTCGTGGCCAGGGTCATGTTCCCTCCGCTCAGGTCCATGTCGGTCTCAGTGACGGGTGCGGGGACCGGCACGGTGACGAGCAGTCCCTCGGGCATTAACTGCGGCTCGACCTGTTCGGCTGCTTTCAGCCAGGAAACGACCGTTACCCTCACGGCTGTTGCGGGGGCCCACTCGGTCTTCACCGGCTGGACCGGAGGGGGGTGCAGCGGAAACGGAACGTGCGTAATCACATTGGCCGGCGAAGACATTACTGTGACCGCGGAATTCTCCCTGGTCACCTTCACGGTGGGCGCATCGGTTGAGGGCGGCCACGGGACCGTGTCCCCGGACACCCAGGCCGTGACCTACAACACTTCTGCGACGATCACCATGACCCCCGATCCGGGATACCACGTGGCGGGCGTGAGCGACACGGTGCAGGAAGCGCGGGGCGCGAAAAAAGGCTCGGTCACAAAGAAGGCGGTAAAACCGGCCGGTTCCGCCCCCACCTATACCATAAACCGCGTTACCGCCAACCATGCCGTAGTAGTCACCTACGAGGCCGATCCCGAAACCCTCACCGCGAGGAAAACAGGCACGGGAAGCGGTACTCTCTCGGCCTCGGGCCTCACCTGCTCCGGCCTCACCTGCTCGGGGACATATGGGTATAATACTACGGTCACCATCACCGCCACTCCCGATACGGGTTCTTCCTTCACGGGATGGACCGGCTGCGACTCCACGTCGGGCCTCACCTGCGTGATCGCCATGACCGCCACCAGGAGTGTCACAGCCAACTTCGACATAAGCAACTCATGCACCTACGCGGTCTCGTGGACGGACAAGGTTTTCGGCCACAAAGGAGGGAGCGCCAATATTACTCTCAGGGCCACGGGGGGCAAGACCTGCGCGAACCCCGAGGTTGCCTCGGAGGACGCCTGGGTAGGGGTCAGTCTGAGCGCGTTCAAGAACAACAAGGGCACTGTAAAGATAAGCGTTTTGCCCAACGACGGGGCGACGGAGAGGACCGGCACCGTGAGCATACGGGGTAACGCCTTCCACGTGGTCCAGGCCGGAGCGCCATGCTCCGTCTTCCTTCCTGCGACGAGCGACACCCTGGATGCAGAAGGAGGACCGCACTCCTTTGCCGTCAATGCCCCCACGGGCTGCGCATGGAGCGTATCATCATCGGAGGACTGGCTGACAGGCATCACCAGTGCGGGAACAGGGACGGGACTCGTCTCCTACATCGCCTCCGGGAATACCACGGGGAAGCAGAGGAGTGGGAAGATCACCGTATTCCTCACCGACACCCCTTCCAAGAAGAAGGTGTTTACGGTGAAAGAGAAGAAATAAAAGTATGAAGCCCCTCCCCGCGGGGGGCGCAGGAAGATAGATAATACCTAAAAGGAGCAAGAGATGAAAACAGCATATACACACTCCCCGCATTGCGGAAGACGTCCTGCAGCCCTGTTTCTTTTCCTGGCGTGCCTTCTTCTCTCCGTTCTTCTCATCCCGAAGGCCTATGCAAAGGAGGCGAATCTCCTCCAGTTCACCTCGAAGGGCCATATCCTCGGCTTCTCTCCCGGTTCCATGTATATGGCTTCAGGCTCCCATATGCTCAAGGTGGAGTTTCTGGGAGGAAAGTCCGTCTCTCCCGTCTCCAAGGAAGGACCCTCCTCCGATGGAAAGGCCCCTCCCTTGAGCAAGGTAACCTATCCGAACATATGGGACGGAGTGGACATCGTCTATGAAGGAGCCAAAGGCTCCATCGTGAAGTCTACCTATACGGTGGCTGCGGGCAAGGCCCCAGGTTCCATCCGCCTCCGCTATAACAGACCCCTTACCCTCGATGAGAAGGGCAACCTCGTGGTCCGCTACGAAACCGGCACTATCACGGAATCCAAACCCATTGCCTGGCAGGTCATAGAAGGAAAGAAGAAGCCCGTCATGGTGGCGTACAACCTCCAATCGGATAAGGAAGTGGGGTTTACGGTAAAGGATTACGATAAGAGCATTCCGTTGGTTATCGACCCCTCTTTTGGGTGGTACACCTTCCTCGGAGGCAGCAGCTCCGATTACGTGGGGGGCATAGCCATGGACTCGAGCGGAAACTTCTATGTGGCGGGACACAGCAACGCCACCTGGGGCACGCCGCTACGGCCTTACACGGGCGGTTGGGACGTTTTTGTCGCAAAACTGACTGCCGACGGGCAGCTCGTCTGGAACACCTTCCTCGGTGGGAGCGGTGATGACAGGGGAGGCGGCACCTTGCGCGGGGGGGGCGGCTTTAGCAGGGCGGGCGGCATAGGCCTTGATTCGAGCGGGAACATCTATGTGGCGGGCACCAGCGGGGCCACGTGGGGAGACTCGGTGAGGGGCTACACGGGAGGCAGCGATGCCTTCGTCGCAAAACTGACTGCCGACGGGCAGCTCGTCTGGAACACCTTCCTCGGGGGGAGCGGCACTGATTCCGGGACTGCCATGGCCGTGGACGCCGGCGGGAACGTGTACGTGGTCGGAGACACTGACACCGGGTGGGGAAATCCGATAAACCTCTTCGCGGGGCTTACCGACTGCAGTGTTGCCAAGGTGACGTCAGACGGGCAGCTCGCGTGGAACACCTTCTTTGGGTCTTACCTTTTGGATTACGGGTACGGTGTAGCCCTTGACCGGAGCGGCAACGTCTATGTGCTCGGAACGAGCCAGGGGGGCGGGTGGGGCTCGCCGGTGAGGGCCTACACGGGAGGCGCCGATGCCTTCGTCGCCAAGATGACTCCCGACGGGGCGCTCACCTGGCACGCCTTCCTCGGGGGAAGCGATTGGGATCACGGGTACGGCATAGCAGCGGATGAGAGCGGCAACATCTATACAACGGGATTGAGCAAGAAGACGTGGGGCTCGCCGGTGAGGGCCTTCTCAGGCGTCCCGGGAAACAGTTGGGACGTCTTCGTCGCCAAGATGACTTCCGACGGGGCGCTCACCTGGAACACCTTCCTCGGCGGGGCGACTGGGTGTGAGGAGGGGTGGGCCGTAACCTCCGACCCGAGGAACGGCAAAGTCTACGTGACGGGACAGAGCAACTACACGTGGGGCTCGCCGATACGGGACTACGGCGGCTACTACGGGGACTCCGACGTCTTCGTCGCCGGGCTGGCTGCCGACGGAGAATTGATATGGAATACCTTCCTCCAATCGGGCAGCAACTCCGGCCCAGGCGGCATAGCGCTTGATTCGCAGAGAGACATCTACATCGCGGGGCTGACCACCGGCACGAAGTGGGGCTCGCCGATACGGGCCTACTCCGGAGGCTACGACGGCTTCCTCATGAAGATCAACCGGGACAAGGAAATTTCCGTCACGTTGACGGGCACGGGAACCGGCACGGTGACAAGCAGCCCCGCCGGCATCGACTGCGGCTCGATTTGTTCCGCCAGCTTCGCCGAGGGGACGACCGTTACCCTCACGGCCGTTGCGGGGGCGGTCGGCACGACCTTCTACGGCTGGACCGGCGGGGGATGCAGTGGAACGGGTACCTGTGTGATAACGATGGCCGGCGAGGACATTGCCGTGTCCGCGGAATTCTCCCCCACCATCTATACGGTCAACGCATCCGTTTCAGGAGGCCACGGGACCGTATCTCCCGAGACACAGGCCGTTACCCACAAATCCTCGGTGTCCATTACCATGACCCCCGATGCGGGGTACCATATCGTGACCATCACCGACAATGTCCAGGAGGAGGCTCGGGGCGCGAAAAAGGGCTCAGGCACAAGAAAAGTGGTCAAACCGGTCCGCTCCGCGAAATCCGGTTCCGGTTATGTGTACAGCATAAGCAGCATCACCGCCAACCATACGGTAGCGGTTGCCTACGAGGCCGACCTCTATACCCTCACCGCGACGAAAACGGGCGCGGGGACCGGCACCCTCACCGCGACGGGCCTTGCCTGCTCGGGGAATACGTGCTCCGGGACCTATCCGTACGGAGCATCGGTGACCATCACCGCCACTCACGATGCGGGCTCTTCCTTCACGGGATGGACCGGCTGCGACTCCACGTCGGGCAACACGTGCGTGATCGCCATAACCGCCAACAAGAGCGTTGCCGCCGCCTTCGGCATAAGCGATCCGTGCACCTATACAGTCTCGTGGAAGGATAAGCCCTTCGCGCACAAGGGGGGAAGCGCCACCATCACCGTCAAGGCCACGGGGGCGAAGACCTGTACGACCCCCACCCCCTCGGCAAGCGACGCGTGGATAACGACGAGCATGGGCTCCTTCGCGAACAACAAGGGAACGGTGAGGGTGACAATCTCGGCCAACGACTCGGTCACGGAGAGGACCGGCGCCGTCACCATACGGGGCAACAGCTTTCAAGTCACCCAGGACGGAACGCCCTGCACCCTCACCATCTCCTCGACCGGCAATACCCTCTCCCCGGCGGGGGGAACGGACTCCTTTACCGTCAATGCCCCCACGGGCTGCGCATGGAGCGTATCATCATCGGAGGACTGGCTGACAGGCATCACCAGTGCGGGAACAGGGACGGGACCCGTCTCCTACACGGCCTCTGAGAATACCACGGGGAAGCAGAGGATCGGGAAGATCACCGTATTCCTCACCGACACCCCAACGAAGAAGAAAGTATTTACGGTGAAGCAGTCACTCTGCACCCTCACCACCTCCTCGACCGGCAATACCCTCTCCCCTGTGGGAGGAACGGACTCCTTTACCGTCAATGCCCCCACGGGCTGCGCATGGAGCGTATCATCATCGGAGGACTGGCTGACAGGCATCACCAGTGCGGGAACAGGGACGGGACCCGTCTCCTACACGGCCTCTGAGAATACCACGGGGAAGCAGAGGAGCGGGAAGATCACCGTATTCCTCACCGACACCCCAACGAAGAAGAAAGTGTTTACGGTGACGGAGAAGAAATAGAGAAGTGAGCCCCTCCCCTCGGAGGGAGGGGCTCGTACCACACATAAGGAGCAAGGGATGGGAAAGGGATCGACCCGCAGCATTTCATATCACGGAAGGTGTTTTATATCTCCATGCCTCTTCACAGCATGCCTTCTCGTTGCGATGCTCTTTGCCTCGGCACATGCAAAGACAGCCGACGGGAAGGACCTCCTCCAGTTCACCTCGAAGGGCCATATCCTCGGCTTCTCTCCCGGTTCCATGTATATGGCTTCAGGCTCCCATATGCTCAAGGTGGAGTTTCTGGGAGGAAAGTCCGTCTCTCCCGTCTCCAAGGAAGGACCCTCCTCCGATGGAAAGGCCCCTCCCTTGAGCAAGGTAACCTATCCGAACATATGGGACGGAGTGGACATCGTCTATGAAGGAGCCAAAGGCTCCATCGTGAAGTCTACCTATACGGTGGCTGCGGGCAAGGCCCCCGGTTCCATCCGCCTCCGCTATAACAGACCCCTTACCCTCGATGAGAAGGGCAACCTCGTGGTCCGCTACGAAACCGGCACTATCACGGAATCCAAACCCATTGCCTGGCAGGTGATAGAAGGAAAGAAGAAGCCCGTCATGGTGGCGTACAACCTCCAATCGGATAAGGAAGTGGGGTTTACGGCAAAGGATTACGATAAGAGCGTTCCGTTGGTTATCGACCCTGATTCCGGGTGGACCAGCATGCATTTTGGGGGCGGCAGCTACTACGACTGGGGGCAGGCCATAGCCGTCGATTCGAGCGGGAACATCTATGTGACAGGATTCAGCGACGGCACGTGGGACTCGCCGGTGCAAGCCTATACTTCGGGCCGCGACGTCTTCGTCGCGAAACTGGCGGCGGACGGGAGCCTCATCTGGAACACCTTCCTCGGCGGGAGCGGTAATGACTGGGGATGTGCCATAGCCTCGGATTCCAGCGAGAACGTCTATGTGATGGGGTACAGCACGGCCGCGTGGGGAAACCCGTTGGAGGCCTATCGGTCTGCCAACGACGTCTTCGTCGCGAAACTGGCGGCGGACGGGAGCCTCATCTGGAACACCTTCCTCGGCGGGGGCGGGGGCGATACCGGGTACGGCATGGCCGTCGATTCGGAAGGGAGCGTGTACGTGGCGAGAACCGGCACCGCCACGTGGGGTTCTCCGATACGGGCATACACCTCGGGTAACGATGCTTTCGTCGCCAAACTGACCACCGACGGGAGCCTCATCTGGAACACCTTCCTCGGCGGGAGCGGGTCCGATACCGGGTGCGGCCTAGCCGTCGATTCGGAACGGAGCGTCTATGTGACGGGAGGGAGCAGCGCCACGTGGGGTTCTCCGATACGGGCATACACCTCGGGTAACGATGCTTTCGTCGCCAAACTGACTACCGACGGGAGCCTCATCTGGAACACCTTCCTCGGCGGGAGCGGTAATGATGCCGGGTACGGCCTAGCCGTCGATTCGGAACGGAGCGTCTATGTGGCGGGAGGGAGCGGCGCGACGTGGGGTTCTCCGCTGGGCGCCTACTATGGTCAGGGCGATGATGCTTTCGTCGCCAAACTGACCACCGACGGGAGCTTCCTGTGGAACACCTTCCTCGGCGGGAGCGGTGATAATACCGCGGGCGCCATAGCCGTCGATTCGGGAAGGAACGTCTATGTGACGGTATCCGGCTACAACGATGCCTTCATGGCCAAACTGACCACCGACGGCGCACTTGTCCGGAACAACGGCACGGCCGGCAGCGGCATAGCCATCGATTCGGGAAGGAACATCTATGTGACGGGGGGGATTTATGTGGGGTTTCTCGGGGGTTATGATATCCTCGTCATCAAGCAGAACCTGAGCAGCGATACCCTCTCTGTTCTGGTAGACGGCTCGGGGAGCGGCTTGGTCACGAGCGATCCGTCCGGTATTACGTGCGGCTCCGTGTGCTCGGCCGTGTTTGCGGAGGGTACATCCGTTACACTCACCGCCAATCCCGGAGCACACTCGGTCTTCTCGGGCTGGGGCGGGGCTTGCAGCGGCACCGGCACATGCACCTTCACACTGAGCGCGGAGACTACCGTGAGGGCCAGATTCCGCATTGGCACGTACGCTGTCACCGCCTCCGTCTCCGGCGGCCACGGGGCCGTATCTCCCGCCACCCAGGCGGTGAGCTACGGCAACTCCGCCATCATTACCATGATCCCGGATGACGGATACCATATCGCGACGCTCACGGACAACGGACAGGAGATAACAGGAACGGCCATGGGAGGTAAGGCAAGCCGGGCTTCGAACAAGAAAGAGAGGGTCAGGTCGAGGATCCCTGTAAAAAAGACACCGACGACCGCCGTCACTTCCATACCTAATCCTTACATGATAACCGGCGTGACCGCCGACCATGCCGTAGTGGTCACCTACGCGATCGACAGCGTGACATTGACCGGGAGCGTTGCCGCAGGTACAGGCAACGGCACCCTCTCGGCAGAAGGACTCACTTGCTCGGGCAGTTCGTGCTCCGGCACATACCAATACGGCACCAAGGTCGTTATCACGGCAACACCGGACCCTGACTCCGCTCTGGAAAGCTTGTCGGGTTGTGACTCCATTTCAGGCAACACCTGCACGGTAGCCATGACGGCCAACCGAACCGTCACCGCCGTCTTCAGCTCTCCCTGCGCCTATACAATCAGCCCTTCATCGAAATCTTTCCCCCACAAGGGGGGAAGCGCCACCATCACCGTCAAGGCCACGGGGGCGAAGACCTGTACGACCCCCACCCCCTCGGCAAGCGACGCGTGGATAACGACGAGCATGGGCTCCTTCGCGAACAACAAGGGAACGGTGAGGGTGACAATCTCGGCCAACGACTCGGTCACGGAGAGGACCGGCGCCGTCACCATACGGGGCAACAGCTTTCAAGTCACCCAGGACGGAACGCCCTGCACCCTCACCATCTCCTCGACCGGCAATACCCTCTCCCCGGCGGGGGGAACGGACTCCTTTACCGTCAATGCCCCCACGGGCTGCGCATGGAGCGTATCATCATCGGAGGACTGGCTGACAGGCATCACCAGTGCGGGAACAGGGACGGGACCCGTCTCCTACACGGCCTCTGAGAATACCACGGGGAAGCAGAGGATCGGGAAGATCACCGTATTCCTCACCGACACCCCAACGAAGAAGAAAGTATTTACGGTGAAGCAGTCACTCTGCACCCTCACCACCTCCTCGACCGGCAATACCCTCTCCCCTGTGGGAGGAACGGACTCCTTTACCGTCAATGCCCCCACGGGCTGCGCATGGAGCGTATCATCATCGGAGGACTGGCTGACAGGCATCACCAGTGCGGGAACAGGGACGGGACCCGTCTCCTACACGGCCTCTGAGAATACCACGGGGAAGCAGAGGAGCGGGAAGATCACCGTATTCCTCACCGACACCCCAACGAAGAAGAAAGTGTTTACGGTGACGGAGAAGAAATAGAGAAGTGAGCCCCTCCCCTCGGAGGGAGGGGCTCGTACCACACATAAGGAGCAAGGGATGGGAAAGGGATCGACCCGCAGCATTTCATATCACGGAAGGTGTTTTATATCTCCATGCCTCTTCACAGCATGCCTTCTCGTTGCGATGCTCTTTGCCTCGGCACATGCAAAGACAGCCGACGGGAAGGACCTCCTCCAGTTCACCTCGAAGGGCCATATCCTCGGCTTCTCTCCCGGTTCCATGTATATGGCTTCAGGCTCCCATATGCTCAAGGTGGAGTTTCTGGGAGGAAAGTCCGTCTCTCCCGTCTCCAAGGAAGGACCCTCCTCCGATGGAAAGGCCCCTCCCTTGAGCAAGGTAACCTATCCGAACATATGGGACGGAGTGGACATCGTCTATGAAGGAGCCAAAGGCTCCATCGTGAAGTCTACCTATACGGTGGCTGCGGGCAAGGCCCCCGGTTCCATCCGCCTCCGCTATAACAGACCCCTTACCCTCGATGAGAAGGGCAACCTCGTGGTCCGCTACGAAACCGGCACTATCACGGAATCCAAACCCATTGCCTGGCAGGTGATAGAAGGAAAGAAGAAGCCCGTCATGGTGGCGTACAACCTCCAATCGGATAAGGAAGTGGGGTTTACGGTAAAGGATTACGATAAGAGCGTTCCGTTGGTTATCGACCCTCTTCTTGCCTGGACCACATACCTTGGGGCCGACGGGTCCGACCAGGCGTACGCCATAGCCCTCGATTCGGGAGGAAACGTCTACGTGGCAGGATTCAGCGACACCGCGTGGGGCTCGCCGGTACAAGCCTATACGTCAGGCAACGACGCCTTCGTCGCGAAGCTTACCACCGACGGCAGTCTGCTGTGGAACACCTTCCTCGGGGGCAGCGGATCCGATTACGGGTACGCCGTAGCCCTCGATCCGGGAGGGAACGTCTATGTGGCAGGGTACAGTAATGCGACCTGGGGCTCGCCGGTACAAGCCTATACCTCGGGCAACGACGCCTTCGTCGCGAAGCTTACCACCGACGGCAGTCTGCTGTGGAACACCTTCCTCGGGAGCAGGGGCACCGAAGTGGGGTATGACATAGCCGTCGATTCGGGAGGGAACGTCTATGTGGCAGGAGTGAGCAATGCGACCTGGGGCTCGCCTATCCGGGCCTATACCTCAGGCAACGACGCCTTCGTCGCGAAGCTTACCACCGACGGCAGTCTGGTGTGGAACACTTTCTTCGGGGGCAGCGGATCCGATTACGGGTACGCCGTAGCCCTCGATCCGGGAGCGAACGTCTATGTGGCAGGGTACAGCAATGCCACCTGGGGCTCGCCTATCCGGGCCTATACCTCAGGCAACGACGCCTTCGTCGCGAAGCTTACCACCGACGGCAGTCTGCTGTGGAACACCTTCCTCGGGGGCAGGGGCACTGAAGTGGGGTATGACATAGCCGTCGATTCGGGAGGGAACGCCTATGTGGCAGGAGTGAGCAGTGCCACCTGGGGCTCGCCTATCCGGGCCTATACCTCGGGCAACGACGCCTTCGTCGCGAAGCTTACCACCGACGGCAGTCTGGTGTGGAACACTTTCTTCGGGGGCAGCGGATTCGATTACGGGTACGCCGTAGCCCTCGATTCGGGAGGGAACGTCTATGTGGCAGGGTACAGCAATGCGACCTGGGGCTCGCCGGTAAGAGCCTTTAGTGGGGGTATTGACAGCTATGTCACCAGGCTTACCACCGACGGCAGCTTCCTGTGGAACACCTTCCTCGGGGGGAGCGGCGGCGCTTACGCTCAGGCCATTGCCCTGGATTCGAGCGGAGACGTCTACGTGACAGGCTTGAGCGACCTCATCTGGGGCCAGCCGTACAACGACGCTTTTGTCGCCAAGACCTTTGCCTCGGACGCTTATGCTCTTTCGGTGTCAAGGGCCGGCGCCGGGACCGGCACGGTCACAAGCAGCCCCTCGGGCATCGACTGCGGCTCTGCCTGTTCGACGGCGTTTGTTGTGGGTAAATCCGTCACTCTCACCGCTGCTCCTTCGACCGGCAGCATCTTCACGGGCTGGGGCGGCGCCTGCAGCGGGACCGGCGCGTGCACAGTCACCATAACCGCGGACGCCACCGTGACAGCCACGTTTGCCCCGGAGACCCTTACCGTCGCCGCCTCGGTCTCCAGCGGGCACGGAAGCATATCTCCCGACATTCAGACGGTGAGCTACGGCAATTCCGCCACGATCACCATGAAGCCGGATACAGGCTATCATATCGCCTCATTCACAGACAACGGAACCTCGATAACGGGTGTAAGCGTCAAAACAAGTTCGCCCGTGGGCAAGAAGACCTCCGGGTCAAGGACAAAATCCGCCGCAAAGACAACCGCTTCCGGCAAGACCTCCATTTCCAATCCCTATACGATACGTAAAGTGACTGTCGACCATACGGTCGTGGCGACCTATGAGATCGATACCGAGGGCCTGACCGCGACCATGGACGGCACAGGGACCGGCACCCTTTGCGCAGAAGGTCTCACCTGCTCGGGCACCAAGTGCAGCGGAACCTACCCCTACGACACCTCGGTCACCATAACAGCCGCGCCGGATGCGGGCACATTGTTTGAAGGCTTTACCGGCTGTGATTCCACATCCGGAAGCACCTGCATGGTGAAGATGACAGCAGGAAAAAGCATCACCGCCACGTTCACCGCCATCTGCACATATACAATTACTCCCACGGAGAAGTCCTTTGCGTCCAAAGGGGGGAGCACGAGCGTGACAGTCCGGGCCACAGGGGCGAAGAGCTGCGTGGACCCCGGCGTCTCTGCGGGCGAAGATAGCTGGATCACCGCAACGTTAAGCTCGTTTAAGAACAATAAGGGTACGGTGAAACTTGCCGTACAGGCCAACGATGCCATTACGGACAGGATCGGCACCGTCACCATCGGCCGCAACATCTTCACGATCATCCAGACGGGGGTAGCCTGCTCCATAGGTATTTCCCCGTCGAAGGCAACCCTCGTTTCATCGGGAGGCACGGGCTCGTTCACTGTGACCGCACCGACGGGTTGCCCGTGGACGGTTGAGGGGGACCCCAGCGCGACGGCATGGCTCAGCGCCTTGACTATTTCGGGAAGCGGGGCCGGCCCGGTCTCTTACAAGGTATCGGAGAACGGCACCGGCAGGCAGAGGAGCGGGAAGATCACCGTCTATCTTACCAATGCTCCCGGAAATATGAAGGCGTTTACAGTAACGGAAAAGAAATAGGAACCCGGTCCAGGCGAAGGAGGTTTTTGTGCGATATCATGTCAGCATTGCAGCATTCGTTTTCTCTATTCTCACGCTGGTCTTTTTTTCTCATACGGCCGTCGCGGGCGTGAAGATCGACGCCGGTCTCCAGCAGGCCATCGAAAAGGATGAGACAACGGGCTACATTATGTATTTCAAGGCCAGGCCCAGCCTTACAAAGGCAAGCTCCATGGAATGGAAAGCCCGTGGTGAATTCGTAGCCAATAGTCTCAAAGATGCGGCAACTATATCCCAAGCCGGAGTGAAAACGTACCTTGAGGGTCGTGACGTCAGGCACAGGAGCTTTTGGATAGGCAATATGATTGTGGTGGAAGCATCCGACCTGGCCACCTTCAGCGGTCTCAAGGCGTTCCCGGAGATCGACCGGATCGGCAAGATACCGGACATCATTCTCTATGAACCCGTGGAGATAAGCACGGACCCTACCGTATCCGAGGGGGTCGAGGTTAACCTCTCCCATATCAAGGCCGATCAGGTGTGGGAAACGCTCGGGGTCACGGGGAGCGGGATAGTGGTGGCGAATATCGATACCGGCGTGCGTTACACCCACGACGCCTTGGTAAGCGGATACCGGGGCAGCTCCTCGGGGACATATGATCACAACTATAACTGGTGGGACCCGTATGGCGAGTACACCGAGCCCACTGACCCCAACGGACACGGCACCCACACCATGGGGATCATGGTGGGGAACGACGGCTCGAACCGGATAGGCGTGGCTCCGGGGGCCCAATGGGTCGCCTGCCGGGGATGCAGCACCAATGCCTGTACCACTACCGCCCTTCTCGAATGCGCCCAATGGGTAATTGCGCCGTGGGACTTGAGCAAGTCTGTCACAGATACCTCCAAGAGGCCCCACGTGGTGAACAATTCCTGGGGTAATTGTGGCCGGACGTACGATCCGTGGTTTCAGGATGCGGTCGATGCCTGGCTTGCGGCGGGTATCTATCCCGTCTTCTCGAACGGCAATGCCCCGAACTGCGGCTATGATACTCCTCCAGGCTGCTATACGGTCGGCAATCCGGCCCGGTACGGTAACGTGACCGGCGTGGGTGCTACCGGGAAGAATAACGGGCAGTATGAGAGCTACTCGAACTGGGGTCCCACGGACAGAGCCGACGGGGTGAATCCCGACGGCTATCAATACGTGAAGCCCCAAGTGTTGGCCCCGGGGACGGGCATCCGCTCATCCTACTATAGCGGCGATTCTGCATATGCGACGATGAGTGGAACCTCCATGGCCGCTCCCCACGTGGCGGGCCTCGTCGCCCTTATGTACAGCGCCTGTTCGGATTTCACACGCGTCTACGCGGATGTGGAGACGATCATGGAGAGGACCGCCGTCTCCATACCGTACGCCTCGGGCTGCGGGGGGGAAGGGACGGATAATGTGCCGAACAATGCAACGGGCTGGGGCGAGATCGACGCTTTCGCCGCAGTCCGGGAGGTACTGTCCCGATGCGGGGATAGCGGCTCGGTCACGGGGAACATACTTTCCGCCAAGACCAAAAAGGCCATTGAAGGCGCGACCCTGACAGTGGGCGGCCGGACGGTGGCTACGGACGGCAACGGCACATACACGGCAACCTTTGTCGTTCTCGGACAACAGACCGCCGTAGCCACTGCCGATGGGTATTACGATCAGATCAACATGGTCACCGTCACCAAGGGGGGGATTTCTACCGCCAATTTCAGTCTCAGGCCGAAATCACTTGTGAGTCTCACCGGCAAAGTGACGGACGGCTCGAGTGGTGGTTGGCCGCTCTATGCGAAGCTTAACGCTTCCGACGGCAAGGCGACGGTAAGCGCCGTCACCAATCCCCTTACAGGCGTATACACTATGAAGCTTTATAGAGATACCGACTATACCATTCGCATCTCCTCCACCGGGTACGCCACCGCTGAAGCAGTCGTGACGACTACGGGAAAGTTCAGCCCCAGGAATTTTACCCTCACTGTCGGCTCTGATTGCTCCGCTCCTGGTTATGCGCGGTCCGGGGATTCATGCAACGCGCTGAGCGGCGGCCTCGTCACCGGACTTGTGAGGGACGCAAACACGAAGGGCGTCCTGAGCGACTTCGTGGTTAACTCGTCTGTCGCCTCTGCAACTACCGAGTCGAACGGAAGGTATGTGCTCTTCGCGTCCCCAGGCAGCAATGTGATTACCGCCAATCCGCCCGGTCTGCTGAATTACGGCCCTGCTTCCAGGCGAGTGACTGTCAAGGCAGCCAGGACAGTCGGTTTGGACCTCAGCGTGCCCGCCGCCCTGTTTGAGGGGCCGAAAGGCCTGAGCATCACTATGGCTCCGGGCTCAACCAGGAAAATGACGCTTAAGCTCAAGAACGCGGGGGATTTCGGGGCATCCTTCGTGATTTTTGATTACCCGGTGACGACATCTACGAGCGCCCTGGCGCAGACAAAGGTATCGCTGCCGCCCTCGGATTACAAAGCTGCGGCTGATGCCGAACCCACTTCCGCGGGACCTGCGCCCAGGCCGCAGAGAACGTCGACGTCCAGGTCTGCTTCGGCAGCCGTCTCTACTCTCACCGGCTACCCGGCGTACGCCATCGACCTGCTGCACGGAAGCGCATTCGGCAGGTTCAGCTCCGATTCACCGGGGACCTGGACAATAATAGGCTCTCTCCCAGGCGATGATTACTATGGCGGTGATTTTGTCAAAAATGACTTTTCGAAGCTCTACGTTATCAAGAACGGCGATAGCACGCTTTATACCATCGATACGACAACCGGCGCGGCTACCGCCATCGGGAAGGCCACTGCATACAATTCCGAAATGTGGACGGGCATGACCACGTCGGTAGACGGTACACTCTATGCATCGTCGACGGATATATCACGGTCGACGCTCTACACCATAAACCCCGCCACAGGCGCCGCCACCATAATCGGTCAGATAACGAACGGGCCCGGCATCATCGATATCGCCATCGATAGAGAAGACAATATGTACGGATTGGAACTCGTGGGAGATGCCCTGGTAAAAATAGACCCAGCAACGGGAGCAGGAACGCCGATAGGGTCCATAGGGTATAACGCGAACTATGCCCAGGGCATGTCCTTCGAGAAGCAGTCGGGAGTGCTCTATCTCGCAGCGTACAATGTGGATAACGAGTGGAACTCCCGGGCGCAACTCCGCGTTGCGGACACTTCCACGGGCAACACCGAGGTGATAGGCGCACTTCCGGCCGGTGCCGACGTTGACTGCCTCTCCTTCGCCACAGCGATGGAAGCATCATGGCTGAAAGAGTCTCCCACGAAGGCGACCCTCGGGCCGAAGAAGACCATATCCATCGACGTGACCTTCGACGCCACAAACCTCAGCCCAGGGACCTATGGCGCGAGACTCCTGGTTGCCCGCGGGACGCCATATGGTAGCCTCGTTATCCCCGTAACCATGAAGGTAACCGCCAAGTAGAGGGGAACATTGTTTGGATTTAGCCCATCTTCCGTTGTTACAAATAGTGGTGTTTGCAATTACAGGTAGTCACGACAAAGGAAGGGCGTTTTTCTGCACTGCATTTTCTATTATCTTCGGTCTGTTAGGGAGAGATATCTTCATCCTTTGAAGCAATACCTTCAGCGGTGCTGGAGTTGAGGTGACTGCCCGCAGCCGGATGGTTTTATCCTTTGCGGGCAGGAGCACATCAAGGGATTTCAGCTCTCGCATTTCCTCCAACAATACTCAGCATGAGGCTGCAAGGGGGTTTTCCGCACTTCATTCGGTTTTCAGAGACTTGGGGTTGATATCGTTAAGGTTCTCCGGAAGGTTCTCCGGTGAATTACCCTCTGTTTTTATGCAAAACAAGGGGTGGCGGAAGATGGGTTAACGCTGGGTCAAATCGGCACACGAGTTTGTCAGAGCGATCACGGTTACCGGTTTTCCTTCGTACGAATTTGACGACACCACACTCTGCCCTTAACTCTATACTCTCAGGCACACTCATAAACTGTGTCCGCAGGACAGCTCTTTTGTGAGGCAAGCCCGAGCGGACAGCGCGAGGGTCTGTAGCCGCGGACTACCTGTGGGCCGTTTCCATGACCGCCTTGGCCTTCCCCTCTCAGAAGCTGTACCGGACTCCGGCAAAGAAGGTCCTTCCCGCCTGAGGGTACCCGTTCTGATACTGGTAGCTTCGGTTAAAGAGGTTGTTCACCCCGCCTTCGAGGATAAAGTTCTTCATTGCCTCATACATGACTTTTCCATTCGCGACGGCTGCGGGGCCCGATTCGTTGACCCCGTCGCTCGTGGTGGTCCGGCTGGAGGTATATTCAAAGGTCCCGAGGACACTCAAGCCCGTGAGCGGTGTCCGGTATTTCATGTTCGCGAAGACCTTATGGGCCGGCACATCCGTGAGCCTGACATAGGCGCCTGAAGACCTGTCGTTGCACCTGTTGAGATAGGTGTAGTTGAGTCCGCCGTCCACGTTGTCCGTGATGGCGAAGTCCCCCTGCAACTCCAGGCCGTACTGCTGCACGCGACCCACGTTCTGGTTCTGGTTTACGTACTTGTTCCACCCCGCCTGACCATAGTAGGGGTTGAGCACGGTCACCTGTTGAATGGCGTCGCTGATGTCGTTCCGGAATAGGGCGCTCTTGAGGCGCACTTTCTTTTTAAGGAAGAAGTCTTCGTAGCCTATCTCGTAGTTGACGGCCTGCTCCGCCCTCAAAGAGGGGTTGTCGATGGTCTTCCCCATGCTCCAGGAATACCTCTCCTTCATGGTGGGAAACCGCGTCTTCTCTTCCGCCGTCACGTGGACGATGCCTGTGTCCGTGATCCTGTAGAAGAGGCCGAGTTGCGGGTTTACCTTGCTTGTGGTATCGGTGGGGAAGTAACGCCAGCCCACCCACCCCGTGCCCAGGACGGGGTCGGTCGTCGCTTTCACCCACTTCTTGGCCCTGAGGCCTTCCATCCTGTCGTAGCTCAGCCCTGCGATGGCGTAGAGCTTCTTCGTGAAATCGACCGTATCCTGGAGTCCCGCCGAAAGGGTCAGGTCGTCGTCGGGCGTCCACGGCGGAGAGATGTAGGCGTTGCCGCCCACATGGCTTGTATTCATGACCGACGTCGTCTCTTTGTGACTGTCCCGTTTATAGTGAAAGGACATTCTGATGTCGTTGCAAGGGACCAGTCTTGTTCCCGCTTCAACGGAGCCGCCGATGGTGTAGTCGTCGTAATAACTTCTCTGACCCCAGGAGTTGTTGTACTGGGCCCACGCGTTGTTGTTGGGCATGAAATAGTCTAGCCAATTTTCGAACCTGTCGTAGTAGAACCTTGTTTTCATGTAGCTTTTGTCCCTGATGGGGGTGAGGGATGTGAAATAGTAGCTGTCTTTGTCCCATCGCGGCCATAGCCACCGGTTCGTATTGCTGTAAGGGTCGGTGGAGAGCCTCGCATCGGGGGGTCCGCCCTTCGAGGCTTCCTGTTTTATCCAGCCGAAGACGTACTCATGGCCCTCCCAAGGGGTGAGGCCGACCTTGAGGTTTACCCGTGCGTCCTGAGAATCGGAGTGGGTCCGCCCGTTGCCTGATTGGTTCCTTGTGGAGGTGAAGCCGTCCGCCACGGGATAATAGGTCTGGTTCATGTAGGACAGACCTCCCTGGATATACCATTTATCCTGTTTGCTCCCCAGGTTGGCGTATCCGTAATACCGGTTGCCCGTGCCGTAGCCCGCGCCGGTAGCGGCCTCGAAGGTCTTCACGGGCCGCCTGGATACCATGTTGATCGCGCCTCCCATGGTGTTAGGACCATAAAGGACGGATGTAAACCCCTTTGTCACGATTATCTCCGAAAGGTCGAAGGTGGTGAACCGGTCGAAGTCGAAGTTCCTGTCGTAAGGCAGATAGACGGGAATGCCGTCCATGAATACGGGTACACGGGAGACACTGAATCCCCGTACATACATCCACGTCTCATTCCTGTTTCCTCCCCTGCTCAAGATTACCCCGGGAAGCAGATTGAGGGCGTCGGGCAACCGGTCCAGACTATAGTCCCGCATCTCCTGCGATTCCACCTTGTCGCTCGTCACATATCTGCTTACCTCCCGGTTGTCCCGGATCTCTATTTCTCCCAGGGTGAATACTCCCGTGTCGGCCGCCGGTGCTCCACGGATAACTCCCGGACCGCATGTGAAGCATATTGCCCAGAAGAGAACGCAGATTCGCCTTATCAGATGATTTCCCATATCGACCTCAGTTGGATTGTGACCCCCACCGCCGTACTGAATGGTCGTCCGCCCTTATCCGGCCCATTCCCGGCAATCGTTGCGAGCGCATCCTTGTGATGATCGTTATATATCAAGAAAGATAACGCCATGTCAATCATTTCCAAAATCTCCCGAACCGGCCGACGGGGCACACGCATGGCGACGACCCTTTTGATTCAGGTATGTGCAGCGCTATCGACCTTGGATATGGAACATACCGAATGCCCCGATTTCCGGAAAATTTTCTGACGGGATGTATCGCATAAAATACGATAACACCTCAAATAACGCACACATAGGACGCATTTTGGCACTATCCGGCACAAAAATACTTGACAGCGTTATCGTGAGTAATATACAACGCAGCTACCGTTGGCTCTTATTATATACAACGGGAACATGTGACGACCCTAAAGTCCGACCGGAAGGTCCGGGCGGTAGAGTTTCGCCGGACGTGCCTTAGCGACCCGTGAACCTGCAGTCTCATACATGGATCCCCCTGACGCGGGACCGACCGGAAGAGAAACCGGCGGTTCTCACCCATGAGGAGGAAGTTGTGGTGTCTCAAAAGGATAGAAGAGGAAAGGGATGAGGAAGGAATCGGAACACTGCCGAAGAAGACACGTCACCATGGCCATATGGTTTTTCACGACATGCCTTCTCATTGCATCAATCCCCGTACATGCAAAAACAAAAGACCTTCTTGAGTTCAACTCCGGAAGCCATGTCCTGGGCTTTTCCTCCGGGTCCATGTACATGGCCTCCGGCACCCATGTGCTGAAGGTAGAGTTCGTGGGAGGGAAGTCGGTAGTCCCCGTCTCCAGGGAGGGACTCTCCTCCGATGGGAAGGCCCCTCCCTGGAGCAAGGTAACCTATCCGAACATATGGGACGGAGTGGACATCGTCTATGAAGGAGCCAAAGGCTCCATCGTGAAGTCTACCTATACGGTGGCTGCGGGCAAGGCCCCAGGCTCCATCCGCCTCCGCTATAACAGACCCCTTACCCTCGATAAGAAGGGCAACCTCGTGGTCCGCTACGAAACCGGCACTATCACGGAATCCAAACCCATTGCCTGGCAGGTCATAGAAGGAAAGAAGAAACCCGTCATGGTGGCTTACAACCTCTATTCCGAAAAGGAAGTGGGGTTTACGGTAAAGGATTATGACACAAGCCTGCCGCTGGTGATAGACCCCTATTTTTCGTGGAACACCTTCCTCGGGGGAAGCGGCACCGATTACGGATACGCCATAGCCGTGGATTCCGGCGGGAACATCTATGTGGCGGGAGCGAGCAACGCGACGTGGGGGACGAGTCCCGTAAGGGCGTACACCTCGAGCTACGACGCATTTGTCGCAAAACTGACGGCCGACGGATCACTCGTATGGAACACCTTCCTCGGAGGCGGCAACGCTGATTACAGCCAGGCCTTGACCGTCGATTCGGCGGGCAATGTCTATGTAACGGGGATCAGCACCGCCACGTGGGGTACGCCGGTAAGGGCTTACTCAGGGCCGGGCTATGACGCCTTCGTCGCGAAACTGACCACCGACGGATCACTCGTGTGGAACACCTTCCTCGGAGGCGGCAATAATGATTGGGGGAGCGCCATAGCGGTGGACTCGGCGGGCAACGCCTACGTGGCCGGATACGGCGATGACGACTGGGGTTCGCCGATAAAGGCCTACGCAGGAGGAAAGTATGACGCCTTCGTCGCGAAACTGACCACCGACGGAGCCCTCGCCTGGAACACCTTCCTCGGGGGATACGGCGAAGACCACGGGTGCGCCGTTGCTGCCGGTCAGGATGGGAATGTGTATGTAGCGGGTCGCAGCGACGCCTCCTGGGGATCCCCGATAAGGGGTCACACATCAGGCTATGACGCCTTCGTCGCGAAACTGACCACCGACGGAGCCCTCGTGTGGAACACCTTCCTCGGGGGCTACGACAGCGACTGGGCGAACGCAATAGCCGTGAGCCTGAAGGATTACGTCTATGTGGCGGGAGACAGCTATGCCTCCTGGGGCTCCCCGATAAGACCCTACACCTATGATCTCGACGCCTTCGCCGCAAAACTGACAAGTAACGGAGACCTCGTCTGGCACACCTTCCTTGGAGGGAAGGGCGCGGACCGCGGAAAGGGCATAGGCGTGGATTCAAAGGAGAACCCCTATATAGTGGGAGACAGCGGCGCCAAATGGGCCTCTCCGATAAGGGCCTATACCGCATCTATCGACGCTTTCGCGGCTGGACTCGACCCGAAGGGCGCCCTCCTTTGGAACGCGTTCCTTGGAGGAAAGAATACGGACCAGGGGGCCGCAGCGGCCGTCGATTCCATTGGGAACGCATATGTGACCGGCTACAGCGTTGTCGCATGGGGAGACCCCGTAAGGCCGTACACGGGAAGCAACGACGCCTTCGTCGCGAAGATAGGCTTTTCCGATGCCTTTACCCTTTCCGTCTCCATCAACGGCGCAGGCTTGGGCTCCGTCATAAGTAATCCCCCAGGCATCGATTGCGGCTCCACCTGCACGGGCTCCTTCTCCCCGGGGGCGTCCGTTACCCTCATTGCCACGGCTAACGGCGCCGCCGCTTTTTCCGGGTTCTCCGGGTGTGATTCCACGTCGGGCTCCACCTGTACGGTAGTGATGACTTCGGACAGGGCTGTGACTGCAGCTTTCAATCTTGGCTGCACCTATACGATCAGCCCGGCCTCCAAGCCCTTCACCTACAAAGGAGGCAGCGCCAATGTCGCGATACAGGCCACCGGGGCAAGCTGCGCAAGTCCCTTCGTCTATGTGAGTGATACGTGGATCATTCCCGTGATCACTTCATATGCGAATAACAAGGGCGCCATGAAGATCTCCGTCCTGGCCAACGAGACGGTCACGGAGAGGAGCGGTGCCGTGACCATAGGGGGAAGCACCTTTTACGTTACACAGGCAGGGTCTCCCTGCTCCCTTGCCTCCATCTCCCCGACGGGCGGCGTCTTTGACCCGGCAGGGGGATCGGGTTCGTTCAACACCACCGCCGTCACCGGTTGTCGATGGAACGTATCGCCATCCGTGGATTGGCTGATCCCCTTCACCTCGGTAGGGACAGGGATGGACTCCGTTGCCTATACCGTATCGGCGAACAGGACGGGCAAGCAGAGGACCGGGAAGATTACCGTATGCCTTGCCGACAACCCGACGAAAAAGAAGGTGTTTACCGTGAAGCAGTCTCCCTGCTCCCTCACTATCGCCCCGACGAGCGACACCTTCACTGCCGAGGGGGGATCGGACTCGTTTACCGTAACCACTCCCACCGGCTGCCCGTGGAGCGTATCCCCATCGGTGGACTGGCTCACCACTACAACCTCTTCGGGCAGCGGGCCGGGTTCGGTCTCCTACACGGCCGTGGGGAATACCGGGAAACAGAGAACCGGCAAGATCACCGTCTACCTGAACGACACCCCAACGCAGAAGAAGGTCTTTACCGTGACGGAAAAGAAAGGAAATAGAGGCGGGCCCATCCCTCCGGGGGACGGGCGCACTTCGAAGATAGATACATTACATGCAAGGAGCGAGAGATGACAAAAAACCTCAACCATTACCGAAGACGCTTCATGACCCTGTGCTTCTTCATCGTGTGCCTCTGCGCCCTTCTTGCCCCGGCCCATGCGAAGACGGCCGACAGGAAGGACCTCTTCCAGTTCACCTCGGGAAACCATGTCCTCGGGTTTCAAAAGGACTCCATGTACCTCGCATCAGGCTCACACATGCTGAAGGTGGAGTTCGTGGGAGGAAAACCAGCAACTCCCGTCTCGAAGGAAGGACCCTCACCCGACGGGAAGGCCCCGCCCTTGAGCAAGGTAACCTATTCCGATATATGGGACGGGGTGGACATCGTATATGAAAAGGCCAAAGGCTCCATCGTAAAGTCCACCTATATGATAGCCGCGGGAAAAGAGCCCGGCTCTGTCCGGTTACGCTACAACAGACCTCTTTCGGTCGATAAGAGCGGCAACCTCGTGATCCGCTACGAGACCGGACGCATGACCGAGAGCAAGCCCATTGCCTGGCAGGTGGTCGAAGGAAAGAAGAAACCCGTCATGGTGGCCTACAACCTCCATTCCGAAAGGGAAGTGGGCTTTACCGCGAGCGATTACGACAAGAACCTCCCGCTGGTCATCGACCCATCGCTAACCTGGCATACCTTCCTCGGGGGGAGCGGTGACGACAACGGGCAGGGCATTGTCCTGGACTCGAGCGGCAACATCTATGTGACGGGTTACAGTACCGCCGCATGGTCGGAGACGCCGGTCAGGGACTACTACGGCTCAGGCACTGATGCCTTTGCCGCCAGGCTGAACCCCGACGGAACCCTCGCTTGGTACACCTTCCTCGGGGGAAGCAAGACTGACTACGGGTACGTTATAGCCCTGGACTCGAGCGGCCACGTCTATGTGGCGGGGACCAGCTACGGCACTTGGGGAGACAACCCGGTCAGGGCCTACACAGGCTCAACCGACATGTACGACGTCTTCGTCGCCAAGCTCAACAGCGACGGCTCCCTTGTCTGGAACACCTTCCTCGGGGGAAGCAGCTACGATAGCCCAAACGGCATAACCGTGGATTCGGCCGACAATATCTATGTGGCGGGGAGGAGTATGGCCAAATGGTCGGAGACCCCGGTCCGGGCCTATACCGCAAGCTACGACGCCTTTGTCGCCAGGCTTAACACCGGTGGTTCCCTCATCTGGCACACCTTTCTCGGAGGAAGCAGCGTTGATTACGCTTATGGCTTGGTGACGGATTTGGACGGCTACATTTATGTGGTGGGATACGTCAGCGCTGCATGGTCGGAGACTCCGGTCAGGGCCTATACCAAAGGCGGGGAAGGCTACGCCGCCAAGCTTAACACCGATGGTTCCCTCATCTGGCACACCTTTCTCGGAGGAAGCGGCACCGATTACGCCTATAACATAGCCCTGGATTCGGCCGACAATATCTATGTGACGGGGAGGAGCAACGCCAAATGGTCGGAGACCCCGGTCAGGGCCTATACCAAAGGCTACGACGCCTTTGTCGCCAGGCTCAACACCGGCGGCTCCCTCGCCTGGTATACTTTTCTCGGAGGAAGCGGTGACGATTACGGATACGGCATAGCAACGGATTTGAGCGGCCACATCTATGTGGCAGGACACAGCGCGGCCGGATGGGGGGATCCTGACAGGCCCTATATTTCGGGCATTGACGCCTTTGCCGCCAAGCTCAACTCCAATGGGTCCATGGTCTGGAACAGCTTTCTCGGGGGGAGCGGCAACGATTATGGGCAGGGGATGGCCCTGGATTCGACCGGCTCCATCTATGTGGTAGGATACAGCGGGGCCGCATGGCCGGACACCCAGGTCAGGGCCTACTACGGCTCGGGCAACGACGCCTTCGTCGCAATGTTGAACCCTGTAAGTAGTCAGAGTATCTTAGTCTCCAGGACCGGCACCGGCTCCGGTGCGGTTACGACCGATCCCTCCGGCATCGACTGTGGCTCCACCTGCCTGGCTACATTCCTTGAGGGAACATCCGTCACCCTCACCGCCAAAGCCGCGACCGGTTCCAACTTCACGGGCTGGAGTGGCGGATGTAGCGGGACCGGCCCCTGCACTGTCACTATGAGTCGGAATATTACCGTGTCCGCGGAGTTCACCCTCGAGATCCATACCGTGAACGCAACAGTCGCGAGCGGCCCCGGCACCGTGTCCCCTGCGACGCAAGCGGTGAGCTACGGATCGTCCGCATCCGTTACGGTGACCCCCAATGAGCATTGCCATATCACCGCGATCACCGACAACGGCCAGCCGGTGACGGGGGCAAGCAAGGGTATGACAGCGGGCAGGAAAGGCTCCGCCGCAAAGAAGACGGCCAAGGCAAAGTCAATCGCCTCCGCGGGCCTCACAGGCGCCTTCGTTCCCGGTCCCTACACCTACACGATAGACAGTGTGACCATCGACCATACGGTGGCGGCCACCTTTGATGTCGATACCGAGGCACTGAAGGTCACGAAGACGGGCACGGGAAAAGGCACCCTTACCGGGACCGCCCTCACCTGCGGGGGCAGCTACTGTTCCTCCGTCTACCTATACGGCGCCACGGTGACCATTACCGCGGCAGCGGATACAGGTTCCAAATTCGCGGGCTTCACCGGGTGCGACTCCGTTTCCGGGAACACCTGTACACTCCTCATGACAACGCACAGAGACATCACCGCGAGGTTTACGGGCGATGACGACTGCGTCTACACCGTCTCCCCGACGGGCAAGTCCTTCACCTATAAGGGAGGGAGCGTCAGCATCAGCGTCAGGGCCAAGGGAGGGGAGATGTGCGCGAGCCCCGACGTGTCCGCGAGCGACGCGTGGATAGGGACAAACGTAAGCGCATTCAGGAACAATAAGGGCACACTCAAAATAACGACTCCGGCGAACAATACGTCTTCGGAGAGGACCGGGACCGTCACCATTCAAGGTAACCCGTTTGCCGTTGCCCAGGCCGGGGCGCCCTGCTCCCTCACCATCGCCCCGACGGGCGACGCCTTCACCGCCGAGGGGGGATCGGGTTCGTTTACCGTGACCACTCCCACCGGCTGCCCGTGGAGCGTATCCCCATCGGTGGACTGGCTCATCACTACAACCTCTTCGGGCAGCGGGCCGGGTTCCGTCTCCTACACGGCCATGGAGAATACAGGGAAACAGAGAACCGGCAAGATCACCGTCTACCTGACCGACACCCCGACCAAGAAGAAGGTCTTTACCGTGACGGAAAAGAAGAAATAGAGACGTGAAGATACGGATAAAGGGGCGGGCCGCGAAGGCCCGCCCCCCTTACACCATGAGAAGCGCTCCGGCGCGGAAGGAGGTTATGTGAAGTCCCTACTTGGCCAAGTATTACCTGTGTTGTCTCTCCTCAGCCTGCTCTTTTTTGCCTGTTTCCCGGCAACCCCTGTCCACGGGGTGGTGAAGATCGATTCAGAGCTTCGAAAGCTCATGAGCGAGGATGAATCGACGGGCTATATCATACACTTCAAATCGAAGCTCAGCCTCAAGAAGGCATACGCCATGGAATGGAAGGCACGGGGTCGCTTCGTCGCCGACACCCTGAGAGATACGGCAAACGAGTCCCAGGCCGGCGTAAAAGCGTACCTCAAGGACAGGAACGCCCTGTACAAAAGCTTCTGGGTAGGGAATATGATCGTGGTGGAGGCGTCCGACCTCGCCACTCTCAACGGCCTCGAGGACTTCCCCGAAATAGACCGGATCGCCCGGCGACCCAGGATAGTTCTCCACGAGCCCGTGAAAAAGAGGGCCGCAGCCTTGCAAACCTCCAACGTTCAGACAAACATTTCCCACGTGAAGGCCGACCAGGTGTGGACCACCCTCGGCATCAAGGGGAGCGGGGTAACGGTGGCGAATATCGACACGGGCGTGCGCTACACCCACCAGGCCCTCGTGAACCAGTACCGGGGCAACTCGGGCGGGGCCTATAACCACAACTACAACTGGTGGGACCCCTACGGCGACCATCCCACCGAGCCGGGTGACGATCACGGCCACGGGAGCCACACCATGGGCATCATGGTGGGCTCCGACGGAGGATCGAACCAGACCGGCATGGCCCCGGAGGCAAGGTGGATCGCCTGTCGGGGATTCCAGGCCTCCTCCGGGAGTGACGTGGCCCTTCTTGAATGTGCCCAGTGGGTAATCGCTCCGTGGGATTTGAGCAAGTCCTCTCCTGATCCGGACTTGAGGCCCCAGGTGGTGAACAACTCGTGGGGTGACTGCAGCCAGACCTACGACGATTGGTTCCAGGCCGCCGTGGACGCCTGGCACGCGGCCGGCATCTACCCGGTTTTTTCGAACGGCAATGCGGGGAATTGCGCCCGTTTACCGCCCCCGGGATGCAACACCGTAGGCAATCCGGCCCGGTACGGCAACGTGACCGGCGTTGGCGCCACAGGGAACAGCGACGGCCAGTATGCGGCCTTCTCGACCTGGGGCGCTACGGATAACCTCGACATGGTGAATCCCGGCGGCTATCCGTACCTGAAGCCCCAGGTGGTGGCGCCCGGGGATTCCATTACCTCCGCCTATAATGCCGGCGATGACGGATATGTATCCATGTCCGGCACTTCCATGGCGGCTCCCCACGTAGGGGGGCTCGTGGGCCTCATGCTCAGCGCGTGTCCCGGCCTGTCGGAAAAGTACGGGGTGGTGGAGACGATCATTCAAAAGACTGCCGTCCGCATCCCGTATGCCTCAAATTGTGGAGGCGAGGGACCGGACAACGTGCCGAACAATGCGACTGGCTGGGGCGAGATCGACGCCCTTGGCGCGGTTCGGTCCGCCGCCGACATATGCATCTCCGGCACCGTCACCGGAACCGTGCGGGACGCCCGCACCCGGAAACCCATCGCGGACGCGAACGTGACTGCGGACGGGAGCGCGGCGGTGACCGATGCCTCGGGTGAATTCAAATTGGAGTTTGTCGGTGAAGGCTCGCAGACGGTGAAGGCATCCTCTCACGGTTATTATGACCAGGCCACGGTGGCGACCGTCATAAGGGGCGGAGCCACGGCCGTCGACTTCAGCCTCAAGGCCAAGGTCATGACCACGCTTACCGGTAAGGTGACGGACGGCTCCGGAGGAAAATGGCCGCTTTACGCGACCCTCGCGGCAACGAACAATAACGCGACAATCACGGCATCCACCAACATTTCTACCGGGGCCTACACGATGAAGGTGTATAGGGACACCGATTATGTCTTCCATATCTCCTCCGCCGGGTACGCCGCCTCCGAGACACTCGTTACCACGACGGGCAGATTCAGCCCGAGGAATTTCAGCCTCATGGCGGGCCCGGACTGCTCCGCCCCGGGATACACGCTGTCCGGGGGCGCGTGCGCTGCTCAGAGCGGCAGTCTTGTCATGGGCTTTTTAAGGGATGCGAACACGAAGAGTCTGCTCCCCGGTTTCGTGGTGAACTCCATATCCGGCTCGGCAAGGAGTGACGCCGGCGGGAAGTACATCGTTTTCTCGCCTGCGGGGAAAAACCCCCTTGTCGCCAACCCTTCGGCCCTCTTGAACTACGGCGTCCTCACCAAATGGGTGACCGTAGGGGCGGGCAAGATCGTTGCCTCTGATCTCTACCTCCCCGCCGCTCTATTGAAAGGACCCAAGAAAGTGAGCGTGACCGTCGCTCAGGGCGCGACGAAGAAGGCTAAGCTCACGTTGCAGAACACAGGCGGGGTCTCGACGTCCTTCGCCCTCACTGCCGATGCGGCATGGCTTGGCATATCGCCCGCCTCGGGGACCCTGGAAGCGAAGAAGAGCGAGTCCATGACGCTCACCTTCGACGCCGCCGACATGAGCGCCGGCACCTACGACGCCGTGATAACCGTGAGCGGCGTAACCCCATACAGTTCCCCCTCCATTGCCGCCACCATGAAGGTGACGGCCGGGAAGGGAGGGACGTCGGGCGAGGAGGTTAACATTGAAAACGAATAGCCGTGTGCTGCGCCCCTTATATAGCGGCCGGAGCGCCGGTCATTCCAAGGAGGTCTTATGAAACGATCACTGGTTTTTGCAGTATTCTTGATGTTGACTGCCGCCACTTTCGCCTGGGCCGCGGCGATTCAACTCCCCAGGACAGGCCAGACCACGTGCTATGATTCCGGGGGTACGGCAATCGACTGCTGGGGCACCGGCCAGGACGGGGAGTACGAGGCGGGAGCCGCATGGCCTTCCGAGCGGTTCGCGGTGTACGGGGACTGTGTGACCGACAACCTCACGGGCCTCATGTGGCCGAAGGCCGCGCAAAACACCGCGTCGAGTTGGACCAATGCCCTGGACTACGCAAACAATCTCACCCTCTGCGGCTACTCCGACTGGCGGCTTCCCAACGTCAACGAACTGGAAAGCCTGCTCAATTCGGAACGGGCGAGCAGCGCCGACTGGCTCAACAGCCAGGGGTTCAGCGGCGTGCAATCAGTTAATTACTATTGGACGTCGTCGGTCTCGAACTACGACGGCCGCGCCTGGATCAGACAGCTGGCGAAGGGCGATCTGCGCACCGGCACCAAGCTTAACACCAATTACGTGTGGCCCGTCCGGGATGCGCAATGAAGGAGGATATCTTGATGATAGTGAGAATATGTCTCGCACTGTTGATTACGCTTATGACCTTCTCTTCGGCTCATGCCTGGCCGTCGCCGGTCTGGAAAACGGGTCAGACCCTGACCCAGTGGGCAGGAGACGACGGGGAACTTCGGAAGGGCGTGGAATGGCCCTCGCCACGCTTCACTGTTGACGGGGAGTGCGTCACCGACAATCTCACCGGCCTTATGTGGAGTGTGGACGCAAATCCCACGGGCGGCACCAGTTGGCAGGGGGCGTTCGATTACGCGGACAGCCTCACCCTCTGCGGCCACTCCGACTGGCGGGTCCCCAACAGGAAGGAAATGATGAGCCTCGTGGACCGCTCGCAGTTTACGCCCGCCCTCCCCGCGGACCATCCCTTTACCAACGTCGTGGCGAGCGGCTATTACTGGACATCGACCACGTGCGCATACTACCCGGGTTACACATGGTATATCCGCATGCAGTCCGGCGAGGAGGAGCGCGGCGCCAAGGGCAACTCGTGGCCCGTGTGGCCCGTCCGCGGAGGCGGACCTTTCCGGGTCAAAATAGGCTTGACCCCCTTGTCCGGCGCTGCGGGCACCGTGTTCACACAGAAGGGTATGGGGTTTACTCCGGGCGGCACCGCGACGCTCCACGTGAGGCAGTCCGATGGGGCCGAATTTCCGACCGTCACGCTCCCCCTCAGCTCACACGGCCGCTTCGTGGCCACGCGCGCCACGCCCACGGATCTTCCCGCGGGCAACTATACGTGGTGGAGCGTTGACGATGCCACGGGTATGAAGACCGACGAGATGACGTTCCGCATCGAGCCCCAACAAACCTACCCTCTGACCGTGGTGAAATCGGGCCTGGGCAAAGGGACTGTCACGGGTCCTTCCGCGGGGATCAGTTGCGGCGACACGTGCAGCGCTCAGCTTGCGCCGGGGACACAGGTCGTGCTTACGGCTAAAGCCGACGCGGCCCACGAGTTCATCGGCTGGACCGGGGCCTGCTTCGGCACCGATGACTGCACGGTCACTGTGGACGCCGGCACTACGGTAGGGGCCATGTTTCAGGACCGGACCAAATCGGTGGAACACGTGGTCCTCCTCGTGGTTGATGGCCTGAGACCTGATTATTTCTACAGTATGCTCGACGAAAACTGGGGGGGCGGTGAATCCAGCGAGTATCCGTTTATGCGCTCCCTCTTCAGGGATGCGCCGTACTTCAGGATCGACAAGTGCATGAGCACCTTTCCGACGGCAGCTTACTCGGACAATGCTTCCCTCGTCACGGGCAGTTATCCGGCGAAACACGGCATTCAGGGTGACGCGTGGTGCGACCGCACAACTCAGGTGTGCCGCGATTATGCGGGAAGCGATGAGATCAAGGTCTTCCAGCAGGGGATTGCGACAGCCGATTTGGACAGCGCGGCAACGACCGTGTATGACCTTCTTGCGGAGAAAGGCCTGAGCAGCCAGATCACCTTTCATATGTATAGCGGGAAAAATACGGCAGGCAAAATTGTCTGGACGGCGCCCGAGCCGGCGGATAACGCCGAGGTTGTGCGAAACGCGGAAAAGCGCGACAACAACATGATCTATGAAGCATTAACACAGATAAAGAAGAGGGGGCTCCCGAATCTGCTCACCCTCCATTTTGCGGGCCACGATTATGCCGTTCGGAAGAACGGAAAGGACGACAGTTTTGAATACGTGCAACAGGCAATCGACCCTCTCCTAGGCATTCTCATCGAAGGCGGAGAGCTTGAGAGGTACGGCTCCACCGTTGCCGAGAGGATGCGCTTCCCCGGATTGATAAGCGGATTTGCCGAGCAACTCGCGAAGACGGTGTTCGTGATCACTTCCGGCCACGGCGCGAGCTCGATCGTGGATGACGGGAAACACATGATCCGGGTATCCGATATTCGCGAGGCCCTCGAAGGCGCGGGGTTCGACGCGGATAATACCTGGATATCGACAAACGGTGGGATGGCCCACATTTACATTCGCAACAGGGCCACGGCGAACTGGGCCGATTATCCGCAGTCCAGCGATATAGCCCTTGCCTATGCCGCCCTCTCAAACCAGAGGGAGACCCTCGGAATAGACCGGGTTCTGGCAAGGGACTCGAAAAAGACGGGCGGCTGGACCGCCTCCTACAAAAGCAATCCCAAGGCCCTCCCGGCAGAGGACGGTAAGAGAGTTTCAAAGCTGGCATCCGTCCGAAGCGGAGACATAATCCTCATTCCGGGGGCAGGGTATGAGTTTGGTTCCACCCTCCACAAAAGCGGCCACGGAGGTCTGAGCAAGGAGGATTCCCTTGTTCCTCTCGTGTTCTCGGGTACTCCCTTAGGATACAACCAGAAAGTCGTCAAGACCGCCAACATCACGGTTTGTGACGTGGCTCCCACTATCAGCGCGCTTTTGGGGATACAGATGACGAATGCAGACGGGAAGGCTATTTCGGAGGTGGTGAAAGCCTCTGCCGCAATGGAGGATATCTCCGTCTCACCGAAGGCCCTCTCCTTCGGGAATGTAGCCCGCACAAAATCCGCAACACGGAAAATTACCATCACCAATAAAGGGAAGAAGAACCTTTCCATAGACAAAGTTGCGGTAGGCGGAACACATGCGTCCGATTTCGCGGTTCCCGGTGCGACGGACACCTGTACGGGGCAGAGCATTGCGCCCAGGAGGACATGCACGGTTTCGGTGGTATTCACCCCCGGGGATGAGGGGAAGAGGAGTGCCGCCATAGAGATATCATCGAGCGACCCGGACGCTCCGTCCACGATAGTGTCTGCCGCGGGAACCGGCACCTGACCGACACCCCGACCAAGAAGAAGGTCTTTACCGTGACGGAAAAGAAGAAATAGAGACGTGAAGATACGGATAAAGGGGCGGGCCGCGAAGGCCCGCCCCCCTTACACCATGAGAAGCGCTCCGGCGCGGAAGGAGGTTATGTGAAGTCCCTACTTGGCCAAGTATTACCTGTGTTGTCTCTCCTCAGCCTGCTCTTTTTTGCCTGTTTCCCGGCAACCCCTGTCCACGGGGTGGTGAAGATCGATTCAGAGCTTCGAAAGCTCATGAGCGAGGATGAATCGACGGGCTATATCATACACTTCAAATCGAAGCTCAGCCTCAAGAAGGCATACGCCATGGAATGGAAGGCACGGGGTCGCTTCGTCGCCGACACCCTGAGAGATACGGCAAACGAGTCCCAGGCCGGCGTAAAAGCGTACCTCAAGGACAGGAACGCCCTGTACAAAAGCTTCTGGGTAGGGAATATGATCGTGGTGGAGGCGTCCGACCTCGCCACTCTCAACGGCCTCGAGGACTTCCCCGAAATAGACCGGATCGCCCGGCGACCCAGGATAGTTCTCCACAAACCGGTGGAAACGGGGGCAGCATCCCATGAAGTCACGGGCGTGGAGCCTAACCTCTCCCACGTGAGGGCCGACCAGGTGTGGACTACCCTCGGCATCAAGGGGAGCGGGGTAACGGTGGCGAATATCGACACGGGCGTGCGCTACACCCACCAGGCCCTTGTGAACCAGTACCGGGGAAATTCGGGCGGGGTCTACGACCACAACTACAACTGGTGGGACGCCACGGGCAGTTACCCCACCTCTCCCGATGATGAGAACGGTCATGGCACTCACACCATGGGCATCATGGTGGGTGACGATGGTGGATCCCGCCGGATCGGCATGGCGCCGGAGGCGAAGTGGATCGCGTGCCGGGGATGCACGGCGGACTCTTGCATCGACGAGGCCGTTCTTGAATGCGCCCAGTGGATGGTTGCCCCGTGGGACCTGAGTAAGTCTTCGCCCAATCCTGCCTTGCGGCCCCAGGTGGTGAACAACTCATGGGGCGACTGCAGCCAAAGTTATGACGGCTGGTTTCAGGCCGTCGTGGACGCCTGGCACGCGGCCGGCATATATCCCGTCTTTTCGGGCGGCAACGCAAGCGACTGCGGATATTCCAGATGGGTGCCGCCGTGCGGGACCGTGGGCAATCCCGGACGGTACGGGAATGTGACCGCCGTGGGCCCCACGGATAAGTCAAGCGACGGAGTATCGTACACCGCCACCAGGGGCCCCACGGACAGCGCCGACACGATAAACCCCGGTGGCTACCCGTACCTGAAACCCCAGGTGATGGCACCGGGCATCTCGATCGTCTCGTCCTACAATACCGGCGATGACGGGTACCAGTGGATTACCGGCGCTTCGACGGCGGCTCCTCATGTGGCCGGTCTTGTTGCCCTCATACTCAGCGGGTGCCCCAGCCTTTCGGAAAGCTATGGTGAAGTGGAGACGGCCATTCAGAATTCCGCAGTCCCCATCTCCTGGAGCTCAAGTTGTGGAAACGAGGGACCGGACGCTGTGCCGAACAACGTAACGGGCTGGGGCAGAATCGATGCCCTCGCAGCCCTCACGCTCACCTCGGGGATCTGCACCACCGGCATTGTCGGCGGGACCGTGCGGGATGCCCGCACGCAAAAACCCATCGAGGGTGCCAACGTGACGGGGGCAGGCGCCGCGGTGACGAATGCCTCGGGCCAATTCACATTGAAGCCCGTCTCCGAAGGATCGTGGACGGTGAGGGCCTCGGCCCACGGTTACTACGACCAGTCCGCCACGGCCCGCGTGACCAGGAGCGTCACCACGACCGTCGATATCAGCCTTGTGCCGAAGGGCATGACCACACTGACCGGCAAGGTGACGGACGGCTCGGGCGCGAAATGGCCGCTTTACGCGACCCTCGCGGCAACGAACAACAATGTGACGGTGGGAGCCTCCACCAACGCCTCCACGGGGGCCTACACAATGAAGGTGTACAGGGACACCGATTATGCCTTCAAGGTTTCCTCTCCCGGGTACGCTGCCGCGGAGGCCACCCTTACGACAACGGGAAAATTCAGCCCGAGGAACTTCAGCCTCATGGTCGGCCCCGATTGCTCCGCCCAGGGATACACGCTTTCCGGGGGCGAGTGCTCTGTCCGGAGCGGGGGCCTCGTCACCGGCCTCACCAGGGACGGGAACACAAAGAGCCCGCTGCCGGGCATGGTGGTGAGTTCCCTATCAGGGTCGGCAACGAGCGACTCGGGCGGGAGGTACATCGTGTTCTCGCCTGCGGGAAAAAACTCGTTTACCGCCAACCCGTCGGCCCTCTCGAACTACGGTAGTCTTACGCGACGGGTGACTGCTGCGGCGGGCAAGACCGTTAGCTCCGATTTTGACCTTCCCGCGCCTGTATTGAAAGGTCCGAAGAGTGTGAGCGTGACCCTCGCCCAGGGCTCGACGAAGAAGACGACGGTCAAACTGCAGAACGCCGGGGGGGTTTCGACACCCTTCACCCTTACCTCGACTGAGGCGGCGTGGCTCGGTATATCACCCGTCTCGGATACCCTGGGAGCGAAGAAGAGCGAGTCCGTCGCGCTCGCCTTCGACGCCGCCGGACTGAGCACCGGTACTTACAACGCCGTGATAACCGTGAGCGGGGCGACCCCGTACGACTCCTCGTCCATTTTCGTGACCATGAAGGTGACTGCGGGGAAGAAGGGCGGGATATCAGGTGAATCCGACAATGAAGGGGAATAGACGCACAATGCGCCGTTATTCCGAAGGGGTTCTTGTGAAACGATCGTTCATATCTGCAAAACACCATGAGAAGCGCTCCGGCGCGGAAGGAGGTTATGTGAAGTCCCTACTTGGCCAAGTATTACCTGTGTTGTCTCTCCTCAGCCTGCTCTTTTTTGCCTGTTTCCCGGCAACCCCTGTCCACGGGGTGGTGAAGATCGATTCAGAGCTTCGAAAGCTCATGAGCGAGGATGAATCGACGGGCTATATCATACACTTCAAATCGAAGCTCAGCCTCAAGAAGGCATACGCCATGGAATGGAAGGCACGGGGTCGCTTCGTCGCCGACACCCTGAGAGATACGGCAAACGAGTCCCAGGCCGGCGTAAAAGCGTACCTCAAGGACAGGAACGCCCTGTACAAAAGCTTCTGGGTAGGGAATATGATCGTGGTGGAGGCGTCCGACCTCGCCACTCTCAACGGCCTCGAGGACTTCCCCGAAATAGACCGGATCGCCCGGCGACCGAGGATAGTTCTCCACGAGCCCGTGGAAATATTTCCTGCCACCCAAAACTCGAGTATAGCGCCGAACCTCTCCCACGTGAGGGTCGACCAGGTGTGGACCACCCTCGGCATCAAGGGGAGCGGGGTAACGGTGGCGAATATCGACACGGGCGTGCGCTACACCCACCAGGCCCTCGTGAACCAGTACCGGGGCAATTCGGGCGGGGCCTATAACCACAACTACAACTGGTGGGACCCCTACGGCGACCATCCCGCCGAGCCGGGCGACGATCTCGGCCACGGGAGCCACACCATGGGCGTCATGGTGGGCTCCGACGGAGGATCGAACCAGACCGGCATGGCACCGGAGGCAAGGTGGATCGCCTGCAGGGCATGCAGCACGAGCTCCTGCAGCGACACGGCCCTCTTCGAATGCGGCCAGTGGGTGATCGCCCCGTGGGACTTGAACAAGTCTTCTCCCGATCCGGACTTGAGGCCCCAGGTGGTGAACAACTCGTGGAGCGACTGCAGCCGGAGCTATGAGGACTTTTTTCAGGATGTCATCGATGCCTGGCATGCGGCCGGCATCTACCCTGTCTTTTCAGCCGGTAATGCAGGCAACTGTGGATACCCGGAGCCTCCGGGATGCGGGACCATAGGCGGCCCCGGGCGACTCGCCAATGTGACCGCAGTGGGCGCAACAGGCACAAGCGACGGGCAGTATGCGAGCTTCTCGAACTGGGGCCCCACGGACACCCCCGACACGGTGAACCCCGGCGGCTATCCCTACGTGAAGCCCCAGGTAGTGGCGCCGGGGGCCTCGATCGTTTCTTCCTATAACTCCGGCGATGGCGGATATGTATCCATGTCCGGTACTTCCATGGCGGCCCCGCACGTGGCGGGCCTCGTAGCGCTTATGCTCAACGCGTGCCCAAGCCTTTCCCAAATGTATGGAAAAGCGGAGACACTCATTCAGAGGACTGCCGTCCCCATCCCGTATGCGTCGAACTGCGGAGGCGAGGGGCCGGGCAACGTGCCGAACAATGCAACGGGCTGGGGCGAGATCGACGCCCTCGCAGCGGTTCGGTCCGCCGCAGAGAGCTGCACATGCGGCGCGGTCACCGGGACGGTACGGGACGCCCGCACCAAGAATGCGATCGAGGGCGCGAAAGTGACAGGTGCCGCGGGCACGACCACGGATGCATCGGGTCGATTCACCCTGGACTATCTCCCGCCGGGGTCGCAGAACCTGAATGCCTCCCGCCAGGGTTATTACGACAGGACCATCACGATGACCATCGCCAAAAACGCCACTACGACCGTCGATATCAGTCTTGAGCCGAAAGCCATGACCACGCTGACCGGCAAGGTGACGGACGGCTCCGGGGCGAAATGGCCGCTTTACGGGACCGTGGCGGCTACGAGCAATGACGAGACGGTGAGGGCCTTCACCAACGCCGCTACCGGGGCCTACACAATGAAGTTGTACAAAGACACTGCGTATGCTTTGCGGGTCTCCTCTACCGGGTATACCACCGCGGAGACCACCTTTACCACGACGGGAAAATTCAGCCCGAGGAATTTCAGCCTCATGGTCGGCCCCGATTGCTCCGCCCAGGGATACGCGCTTTCCGGGGGCGCGTGCGCTGTCCGGAGCGGGGGTCTCGTCACCGGCCTCACCAGGGACGCGAACACGAAGAGCCTGGTGCCGGGCATTGTGGTGAATTCCATATTCGGCACGGGAACGAGCGACTCGAGCGGAAGGTATGTCTTTTTCTCACCTGCAGGGAACAGCCCTTTTGTCGGCAACCCCTCGGCCCTCTCGAACTACGGCAGCCTTACCCGATGGGTGACCGTCACAGCGGGCAAGATCGTCACCTCCAATTTCGACCTTCCTGCGCCTGTATTGAAGGGGCCGAAGAGTGTGAGCGTGACCCTTGCTCAAGGCTCGACGAAGAAGGCCACGGTCAAGCTGCAGAACGCCGGGGGGGTCTCGACGCCCTTCACCCTTACCTCGACCGAGGCGGCGTGGCTCGGTATATCACCCGCCTCGGGCGTCCTGGAGGCAAAGAAGACTCAATCCGTCACGCTCAGCTTCGACGCTGCCGGCATGAGCGCGGGCGTGCACAGCGCTCTGATAAATGTGAGCGGCGTGACCCCGTACGACCCTCTGTCCATTCCTGTGACGATGAAGGTAACGGCCGCGAAGAAAGGCGGGACATGGGATGAGACCAACTATGGAGATGAATAGCCCGTCCGGCGATAAGGAGAGAAGTGATGGATTTCACAAGAAAAAACCTCAGTTTCTTCATAGCCCTTTTATTGTCGATAGCGCTGTTGGCCGGTTCGGCGAGCGGGCGGCAGAACGAGGAGACCTGGAAATTCGCATTCATCAGCGATACGCAGGGAGACTACAGTAACCCTGCCGACCATTCCTGTATCAACGGGCCGGTCTTGCGGGCGATCGCCAAAGATATCGCAGAGGAAAGACCCGACTTCGTCCTTGTCGGGGGCGACCTGGTAAACGGCTGGCACCGGAATGGCGGCACGGATTACGCAACCCAGTTCGCAAACTGGAAATCCGCCATGGAACCTGTATACAAGGAAGGTATCTCTGTTTTTCCCGTGCGGGGAAACCATGAGAGCGGTCCCGACCGCGTTGCTCTCCCTCCTCTTCCCGCGCACCTCGAACCTCCTCCCGGAGCGCTCACAAAACTGGAGGAGGCGTTCAAGGACGCCTTTCCGCGGGCATATGGATATATACCGAAGAATGGGCCGAAAGGCGAGGAGGGTCTCACCTTCGGTTTCACGCACAAGAGTGTTTTCGTTATTGGGATGGACCAGTACGGACCTCATCCGCACCGCGTAAACCAGGAATGGCTCGACCGCGAACTTGCGGCCAACACGAAACCCCACGTATTTCTCTATGGTCACGAACCGGCTTTCGGAGTCGGTCACATCGATAACCTCGCCTTCTACCCCGCGGACCGGGACCGCCTTTGGGACAGCTTCGGGAAGGGAGGCGGAAGGGTTTATTTTTCGGGACACGACCACTTTTATAATAGGGCGGCTATCCCAGACAAGACGGGGAACCGGATCTACCAGGTGATTGCAGGCACGGGAGGAGGCCGTTTCAGGGCGTGGAGCGGGGCGTACGCCGAAAGAGAGAGGGTGAAGGGAGAATACAGCGATTCCGGCAAGCACGGATACATTCTTGTCACCATTGAAGGTTCGAGGGCTACGGTTGCCTGGAAGGCGTTGCGCCGGGCAAACGGGGTTGACCTGTGGGAGGTTCGCGATTCCTTCTCATACACCCTTCCCGGCGTAGTAAACAAGATTCGTGGAGCAGACAGCGGTCTTTCGGCAGGTCCGCCGCTTGCACCGGTTCACCCCTGAATCTGTTTTCTCCGTGGTCCTGCTGTGGAGCGAGGGGGAACGTCAAACTCTCCGTCGCATAGGAGAACCTTCGTGAAGAGTGAACCGGCTCCATCAGAACTGGAACGGATGAATTGTCCGGTTTTCTATGTTCTTGTACTAATCTCATTCAAAGTAAACCCCGGCTCCACCGGAGGGCCCCCAGGGCACGACGGACGGGATCGTGAGTATCATGTAATGTGAATACCGGTCTCCGGAAGTCGGGGACGGCGGGTCCTGCTCCACCCCAACCGGCCCGGGCGGGTGCTTGGCGCAGGACATCCACCGGGATGAGGGCTTTCTCCATATCGAAAAATATAGACAAAACGAATGCCCCTAGTTTATATTATGCCAATATTTAATTTGACTAATCACTTGTGTGCATGATAAAATTCTCACAAGCTAGTAGTCACAAACCGACACAAGGAAGACAAAGTATAGTGCAGAAGAGATTGATTTTTCTATCATTGGTCTGAGAAACGCAGAGGAGGCCCGTCGGGTCTCTCCTGATGACCGTGCCCGTCGTTTCTCCGCCCTAACCCACCTTAAAATCTCCTGGGAATCCGGCGCAGAAAAGTGCGGCCGGATTTTTTAATTCACAGGAGGTGTTCATGCCGGATACCACACGAATGCGGACGGGGTTTGACCCCGAGTCCCGTGACGCGTTCCTCCTCATTACGGAAGAGGCCCATCCGGGCCTGAAAACCCACAAAAGCAACAGCGCAAGCTGTCCGGGACAGGTGCGGCCTGCTCCGGACGCAAGAGCAAAAATAAGCAGGACGAGTCTATAGAAGATGGAGAAGGAACCCATGGAAAAAGAACTGGACACACAAATAGAACAACTCTGTAAGAGTTTCGGTGAGAGTAATTTCGGAGATGTCATGATTGTCGGCGGAGGGATCAGCGGCATCCAGGCCGCCCTCGATCTCGGCACCGCGGGTTTCAAGGTCTACCTTGTGGACAAGTCGCCGACCATCGGCGGCCACATGTCCCAACTCGACAAGACCTTTCCCACGAATGACTGCTCCATGTGTATCGAGTCCCCCAAGTTTGTGGAATGCAACAGGCATCCCAACATAGAAATCATGTCCTACACGGAAGTGGACAGCGTGGAGGGGAAGGCGGGAGACTTCAAGGTAACGCTGACGAAAAAGGCGAGATATGTTGATGAGAGCAAGTGCACGGGTTGCACGGTCTGCGTGGAGTACTGCCCCGTCAAATACCCGGATCAGTTCAACCAGGATATATCCAAGAACAAAGCCGTTCACATATACTTCGCCCAGGCGATTCCACTCAAACCGTACATAGATGAAAGCTGCCTTTATCTCAGTGAGAAGAAATGCCGGATCTGCGAAGCGGTCTGCAAGACGAAGGCCATAGACCTTAACCAGGCAGCGGAGAAAGTGGACGTGAAGGTGGGGGCCATAATCCTGTCTCCGGGTTTTGAACCCTTCGACCCCAAACTGAGGGAGGAATACCGCTACGGAGAGTTCGTGAACGTGGTAACCAGTATGGACTATGAAAGGTTGTTATGCGCCACCGGTCCATATGAAGGCGAGATACTGCGCGGCTCCGACAAGAAACACCCTCACAACATAGCCTGGATTCACTGTGTCGGTTCCAGACAGGTTACCGAGGGCGGCAACAGCTACTGTTCCGCCGTATGCTGCACCTATACCCAGAAACAGATCATCTTGACCAAGGACCATGACGCCGAAGCGAAATGCACCATATTTCATAATGATATCCGTTCCTACGGAAAGGATTTCGAGCGGTTCTACCAGAGAACGGAGAAGCTTCCCGGCATCCGGTTCCTCAGAAGCTACACGTCCATAGTGCGGGAGGACCCGGTAACCAGGAACGTGACCATCCGGTACTCCACTCCCGACGATGGGGTGAAAGAGGAGGAGTTCGACATGGTGGTATTGTCCGTGGGACTGACCCCTCCTTTTGATTCCAAGGGTCTGGCAAACAGGTTCGGCATCGAGCTTAACAGCCATGGATTCTGTGCGGTCAATCCCTTTAATCCCATGGAAACCTCGCGGCCGGGGATTTTCATCAGCGGTGCGTTCCGGGGCCCCGTCGATATCCCCGAGTCGGTGGTGACGGCCAGCGGCGCGGGTTCCCAGTGCGGTGAACTTCTTGACTACCGAAGAGGGAAGCTGTCCAAGAAAAGGGTGTATCCCCCGGAAAAGGACGTGTCGCAAGAGGAGCCCAGGGTAGGTGTGTATGTGTGCCACTGCGGAGCCAATATCGGAAGGATTGTAAATGTCCCTTCCACGGTTGAGTATGCCTTGTCCCTGCCCAATGTCGCCCACGCCGAGGAGAGCCTTTTCATATGCTCCACCGAATCCGCCGCCATGCTCGCGAAGGACATCCGGGAAAGGGGGCTCAACCGCGTGATCGTCGCCGCCTGCACCCCGAGGACCCATGAACCGTTATTCCGTGACACCCTCCGTGAGGCGGGGATCAACCAGTACTACTACGACATGGCGAATATCCGGGAGCATTGCTCCTGGGTGCATTCCAAAGAACAGGAAGGGGCCACGGAAAAGGCCAAAGACATTATCCGCATGTCCGTAGCCCGGGCGTGCCATTTGGAGCCCCTCCAGGAATTCGACTTGCCCGTCAACAAGACGGCATTGGTCGTGGGAGGCGGTGTCGCCGGTATGACCAGCGCTCTCTCCATAGCGGCGCAGGGACACGAGGTCCATCTCGTGGAAAAGGAGGCCGACCTTGGAGGAATCGCCCGAAGAATCTACTCCACTCTGGAAGGTCTTGATGTCCAGGCCTATGTAAGCGACCTGGTGCGCAAGGTCTACGAGCACCCCCGGATACATGTGTATACAGGTGCGACCATCCCGGATGCGAGCGGGTTCGTGGGCAACTTCGTGACGAAGATAAAGTCCGACAGGGGAGTAACCGAAGTGAAACACGGGGCAACCATCATCGCCACCGGTGCTGAAGTATACACGCCCACCGAATACCTCTATGGCGAAGACGACAGGGTAATGACCCACCTGGAACTTGAGGAGCGGATGGCCAAGGGTGAAGAACAGGTGGTAAACGCCCGGAGCGTGGTCATGATCCAGTGCGTGGGCTGCAGAAACGAAGAGAGAAACTATTGCAGCCGCATATGCTGCAGCGAGTCGGTGAAGAACGCCCTGAGGTTGAAAGAGATGAACCCCGAAATGGAGGTCTCCATTCTCTTCCGGGACATCAGGACATATGGGTTCATGGAAGACTATTACAGGGAGGCCGCAGGCAAGGAGGTAAGGTTCATCCGTTACGAGCAGGATGACAAGCCCGTGGTGGCGCCCGGAGAGTCCGAGGAAGGGAGGCCTGTACTCAAGGTGACGGCCACGGATTTCGTCCTCGGGAAGAAGCTTGAACTTGACGCCGACGTGGTTGTCCTGGCCGCGGCTGTGATCCCCTCGGCGGACAGGAAGGAAATAGCCGGGCTATTCAAGGTATCCCTCGGACCGGACGAGTTCTTCCAGGAAGCCCACGTGAAACTGAGGCCCGTCGATTTCGGGGCTGAAGGCGTCTACCTTTGTGGAATAGCCCATTATCCCAAGCTCATATCGGAAACGGTGAGCCAGGCTTACGGGGCCGCCGGCCGGGCCTTGACCCTCCTCTCGAACGCCACGGTCACCGCTTCGGGTTCCGTGTGCGGCGTGGACGAGGATAAGTGTCTTTCCTGCGGGGCGTGTATCGTGGCATGCACCTATGACGCTATAGACTTCTATGAGACACCCCGGGGCAGGAAGGCCAGGGTAAACCCGGTCCTCTGCAAAGGAGACGGTCTCTGCAATGCAAAATGTCCTACAGGAGCTATTTCACTGAAGCACTATACCGACGATGAGCTTTTCAGCCAGATCAGCGCCGCGATTCCCGAAGAAGAGGGTGGGAAACAGGCGGATGCCGCGGCGGGAGGTCTCTAAAGCTATGAATTTGAACAGATCAGGTATTTACGGTAAAGGAGGCGAGACCAAATGAGTTCAGGACGTAAACCGAGGATGTTAGGTATTATATGCAATTGGTGCTGCTACGGAGGCGCGGACCTCTGCGGTGTCTCCCGGTTTCAGTATCCCCCTTATATAAGGCTTATAAGGGTGATGTGTTCGGCCAGGGTCGATTTGGCCCACATACTGCTGGCCTTCTCGAAGGGGCAGGACGCGGTGTTCGTGGGCGGCTGTCATCTTGACGACTGCCACTATATAACCAACGGAAACTACGACGCCTTAAGCAATGTGCTTCTGTGCAAGAAGCTGTTGGAGCACATAGGGATGAACCCCGAAAGGCTCAGGCTTGAATGGGTGTCCGCCGGCGAAGGAATCCGTTTTGCCAATATCATGAATGATTTTGGGCGGAAGACGGAGGAACTGGGGCCACTCGGCGCAGACGAAGGGATAGGGGAGGAGATTCTGAAGTCCAGGCTCGAAGCCCTGGCGAGACTTGTCCCCTATATTAAGATGGTGCAGACGGAGAGGCTGAGAGTGCCTCTGAAGCTTCGCGTATCGGGAGAATCGGAAGAAAACTATATGAAATACTTCCGGAGCGACGCGGTAAACAAGATAGTGAAGGACACCATTTTGGATAAGCTTGCCATGAGCGAGATTCTCCTGCTCCTCAAGGAGAAACCCCTCTCCACAGGCATGATGGCAGAAAAGCTGGGCCTGACCCCCTCCGAGGTATCACGGCACATGAACACCTCTTCACGACACGGACTGGTCAGGTATGATGTAAACGAGAAGTGCTATACCCTTGCATAAGGAAGATTATATGGATAACGAGAGAATCGATCAGATCATTGAAAAGCATCACGGAGAGGCGAGCTCCCTCATTCAGGTACTCCTTGAGATCCAAAGCGAGAACCACTGGCTCCCCAAAGAGGCCCTGGAGAGGGTAGCCCAAAAGCTTGAGGTCCCCCTGACCCGGGTTCAGCACATCGCCACCTTTTACAAAGCCTTCAGCCTGGTTCCCAAGGGACGCCACGAGATCCACGTGTGTGTGGGCACCGCCTGCCACGTCCGCGGAGCGACCCGCGTCCTCGACGCGCTTCAGGACCTGACGGGGATCAAGCCGGGAGAGACGGACCTGGATCTGAAGTTCAGCCTCCAGACCGTGAACTGCCTCGGTTGTTGTGCTCTGGGACCCGTGATGGAAGTGGATGGAAAGACTCACGGTAAGATGGCGCCATCCAAGACAGCAGAGATACTAAAAAACTACGAGTAGGATAAAACTATGCCGCGTATAAATACACCCGCTGAATTGGAAGAATTCAGAAAAGACATTCTGTCGAAGAGAGACCCGAACAAACCCTGCATCACCCTCTGTTCGGGGTCCGCGTGTAACGCCTCCGGAAGCGGAGAGGTTGCCGTTGCTATTGAAGAGGAGATCGAAAAACAGGGCCTCGCCGGTCAGGTGGACATTAGAAGGACCGGTTGCCACGGCTTCTGCGAGAGGGGTCCCATCGTGGTCATCCACCCCGAGGAGATATGTTACTTCAACATAGAAGCCAAGGACATCCCCGAGATCATCTCCGAGACCATAAAAGAGAAGAAGGTGGTGGAGAGGCTGCTCTATATCGATCCCGTCACCAACGAGAAGATCATCCACGAGTCGGATATCCCCTTCTACAAGTACCAGGAGAGGATCGTCTTCGGCTCCAACAGCAGCATCGACCCCAAGAGCATCGAGGACTACCTCGCCATCGGCGGGTATGCAGCCCTCGCCAAGTCCCTGACAGGGATGAGCTCCGACGAGGTCTTAAGTGAAGTCAAAAAGGCGAACCTCCGCGGACGTGGAGGCGGCGGCTTCCCCGCAGGCGTCAAGTGGGAAGGGTCCCGCAATGCCCCGGGGGATATCAAGTACGTCATCGTCAATGCCGATGAAGGCGACCCCGGCGCCTATATGGACAGGAGCTTGCTCGAAGGGAACCCCCATGCGGTCCTCGAAGGACTCACCATAGGGGCCTACGCAGTAGGCGCCCATGAAGGCTACATCTATGTCCGTCAGGAATACCCCCTTGCCGTGGAGAACGTCTTTACCGCCATTAAACAGGCGGAGGACCTGGGCCTCCTCGGGAAGAACATCCTTGGCTCCGGCTTTGACTTCGTGGTCAAGGTCCACCAGGGAGCAGGCGCTTTTGTCTGCGGTGAATCGACCGCCCTCATGACCGCCCTCGAAGGCCGGGCCGGCGAGCCGAGGCCCAAGTACATCCGCTCCAACGTGGTAGGTCTCTGGGGCAGGCCGAGCGTGCTCAACAATGTGGAAACCTGGGCCAATGTGCCCCTTATCATCAATAAAGGCGCCGACTGGTTCACCAAGATCGGCACCGAGAGCAGCAAGGGCACGAAGATCTTCTCCCTCGTGGGCAAGATCACCAACACGGGCCTCGTGGAAGTGCCCATGGGAACGCCGCTACGCGACATCATCTTCAAGATAGGCGGCGGCATCCCCGGAGGCAAGAAGTTCAAGGCGGTCCAGACCGGCGGGCCTTCCGGAGGGTGTATCCCCGAGGAGATGCTCGATCTGCCCGTGGGTTTTGACGAACTCACGAAGGCGGGCTCCATGATGGGCTCGGGCGGTATGATCGTCATGGACGAAGATACATGCATGGTCGATGTGGCGAGGTACTTCCTCGACTTCCTCACCGACGAGTCCTGCGGCAAGTGCGTCCCCTGCCGTGAAGGCATGAGACAGATGCTGAAGCTCTTGACCGACATTACCGAGGGCAAGGGAAAAGAGGGAGACATCGAGCTTCTCGAACAGTTATCCGAAACCGCCATAGAAGCGGCGCTCTGCGCCCTGGGCAAAAGCTCGCCCAACCCCTTCTTAAGCACCTTGAAGTACTTCAGGGACGAGTACGAGGCGCATGTGAAAGAGAAGAGGTGCCCCGCCCTCTCCTGTAAAGAGCTGATCGCGTACTACATCGACCCGGCCAAGTGCCAGGCCTGTATGACGTGCCTTAAGAAATGCCCTGCCAATGCGATTGTGGGCGGCAAAAACCAGATCCATGTGGTTGACCAGGAGAAATGCACGAAGTGTGGAACCTGCTTTGAGGTCTGCCCCCCGCGCTTCCGTTCGGTGACGAAGATCTCCGGCGAGCCTGTTCCGCCTCCTCTCCCTATGGAAGAAAGAACGATAATCAGAAAGGGCAAAGAAAAATGATAAACTTACAGATCGACGGGAAAGAAATATCTGCCCCGGAGGGGATGACCCTCCTCGAGGCAGCGGAGAAAGAAGGGATCAAGATCCCGACCCTTTGTTACCATAAGGAATTGGAACCCTTCGGGGGATGCCGGCTCTGCACGGTGGAGGTGGAAAGCCGGGGCTCCTCCCGGCTGGTCGTCTCCTGTGTCTATCCGGTGGAGAAGAACCTCATAGTCCGTACCCGCTCGGAGAAGGTGGACAGGATACGCAAGATGATCCTCCAGCTCCTCCTTGCCCATGCGCCCGATGCCTTTGACCTTAAGGACCTTGCGGAAGAGTACGGGGCGGACAGGAACTGCTTTGAGAAGGAACCTTCCTTCTGCATCCACTGCGGCCTCTGCGTACGGTACTGTGCCGAGGTGAAGAAGAAGAACGCCATCGGCTTCGTGGACAGGGGTATACGGAAGGAGATAAGCTTTATTCCGGAGATCGCGGCAAAGGAGTGCTGGAACTGCAAGGAATGCTTCCCTCTGTGTCCCACGGAAGCGCTCCAGGCGGCCTACGTGCTCACCAGGGCCCTCGCCTTCCCGGAAGTGAAGGAGTAGGAAGAATAGGTTGTTCTTCGCACTTCCGGCCGAAAAAGGGGCGGAAGTGCGAAGTCCCCATGTTGATTAGACCGCTTCCGAGAATTCTCCCTCTTCCGCCTCTTTTGTGGTTTCCAACTCTTTCACTGAAAATACCTTGTTAATGTCGAGGATAATGACGAACCGGTCGTCCCTTTTCCCGAGGCCCCTGATGAAAGCGGCCTCCAGGCCCGTGCCGATCCTCGGAGCAGGCTCTATCTGATCCGGCTCCAGTTCGAAGACCTCCTGCACGGAGTCGACGAGGGCGCCAAGGGCGGTGGTTTCCCCGTGCAGATCGACTTCCACTACCACGATGCATGTGTTGACTGTTTTTTCCGTGGCAGAGAGGTTGAACTTTACCCGCATGTCCATGACGGGTACCACGCCTCCTCTCAGGTTGATGACTCCCCGCATGAATTCAGGGGTGCGAGGCACCCTGGTGAGGCTCGTGAATTCGAGGATTTCCCTTACGTGGGCCACGTCTATGGCGAAGGACTCCTCTCCCAGGTTGAAGGCCAGGTACTGTCTTGTGGTGGTAATTTCCTGAACGCTCATGGCATACCCTCCTTTATTAGAACCTCTCGAACTCATCGTCCAGGGAGTCGTTCGCACTGTCGAGCTTGAGGGTAACGCCGCGGGCCTTTGTTCCATTGCCGTCTCTGTGGGCGGTCATAACGGGTTTGCCGACCGGGATGGAGACTGCGGGCCTGGGCGTCAATCTGGCGGAAAAGGCCGCTCTCTCGTCTCCCGCCTTAAAGAAGGAGATTGTATCCTGCAGTTGGGCCGCCTGACTTGCAAGTTCCTCCGCGGTGGAGGCGATCTGTTCGGTCCCCGAGGCGTTTTGCTGGATTACCTGATCGAGTTGCTGGATGGCCTTGTTGATCTGCTCCGCGCCGGTGTTCTGCTCGTTGCTTGCGGCGCTGATCTCCTGGACGAGTTCCGCGGTCTTCTGTATGTCGGGAACGATCCTGGTGAGCATCTCGCCCGCCTTCTCCGCCACCTCCACACTCCGTGACGAGAGGGTGCTTATCTCGCCCGCCGCGTGCTGGCTTCTCTCCGCGAGCTTCCTTACTTCCGTGGCGACTACCGCGAACCCCTTCCCGTGCTCGCCGGCCCGGGCTGCTTCAATGGCGGCGTTCAAGGCAAGAAGGTTCGTCTGACGGGCTATTTCTTCGATGATGGAGATCTTGCTCGCAATCTCTTTCATGGCGCCCACTGTCTCGATCACCGCCTTTCCGCCCCCTTCCGCATCCTGGGCGGACTTGAGGGCGATCCTCTCCGTCTGCTGCGCATTGTCCGCGTTCTGCCGTATGTTGGAGACCATCTGCTCCATGGAGGACGAGACCTCTTCCGCGGAGGCCGCCTGTTCCGTTGCCCCCTGGGACATCTGCTGGGCGCTCGCGGAGGTCTGGGCGCTCCCCGAGGCCACATTGTCCGCGGCGATCTTCACATCGTGGACCACTTCAGTGAGCTTCTTCACCATGGAGGCGAGGCTCCTCATGAGTTCGTCCTGACCGGAACGCTCCTTCACCTCCACCCTGAGGTTTCCGTCCGCGATATCACGGGCGAGGCGCGTCACGTCGTTCATGGAGTCTATGAGCATATTGAGGTTGTTTTTGATCTCGTTGAAATCCCCGTTGTACGTATCGGTTATCCTGCCGGGGATGTCGCCCTTGGAAATGCGGTCGATATAGAGGGCCGTCACCTTGATGGGCTTCACAAGCGCTTCTATGAGGTCGTTGACGCCCTTCAGGAGTTCGGCCCAATCGCCTGAAAAGGCGCTCACCTTGCCCCTGGTGTCGAGCTTGCCGTCCAGGGTGGCCCAGATCAGGGATTTCGTCTCTTCCATGATATTGAGGAGGTTGTTCCGCAGGAGATCCACTTTTTCGTTGGCAATCACCTGTTTGCCCGGCAGCTTTTCGAGGATATGGGAAAAGTCGCCTTCCGCGTAGGAACTTATGGCCCCGAGGATTTTCAGAACGTTGGTTACATGGATCTGAACGGCGTCGTTCATACCCGTCGCCACCTGCCGGTACGCGCCCGAGAACCGGTCGGCCTGAATGAAGTATTCTATATCCCCTGCCTTTTGCTGTGTGTTCATCTTATCCATTTCACCTATCACGTCTTTCAGGACAGTGACCATGGTATTCAGGTTTTTGCCGAGGAGGTCGTTTTCCGACCGTATGGATATCTCCACGTCAAGGTCGCCCCTCGCGACCTTTTCGGCCGCCCTGGCCGATGAGTGGATATTCTCCACCATGCCCATGAAGGACTGGGACAGGACGCCGATCTCGTCCTTTGCCCCGGTCTCGACCTTGACGTTCACATCTCCCAGGGCCAGTCTGTTCGTGGCTTCCACGAGTTCCTGGAGGGGACGCCTGATCGAGCGGGTCAGGAGAAGGGCAATAACCACACCGACGACGAGGGCAAGAGCAGCGATGAGGAGAAGCAGGTTGCGCGCGTTGGCATAGGCGCTTACCGCCTCCCGGTAACGGGCGCCGTTGGCTTCTTCCTCATATTTATTAAGGTCCAGCGCGGCCTCCCGGACCTTGTTGCCCATGGGCCGCGCTTCGTTTGTATACACGGAGAGGGCCTCCGCCATCTTGTTCGCCAAACTCAGTTCCATCATCCTGCTGTTCGAGGTCCTTGCGGATGCGAGGGCCCCTTTGATCTTGTCGATAAGGCCCTTTTCCTTGTCTGAGTCGGCCAGTTTTTCGAGATTATCAAGGCCTGACTTGTAATCACCCCTTGCCTTGTCGATCTTGGCCTTTACTTCCGATTTCTTCGTGCTGTCCTTTGCTGTGGCCATTTCCGGCATATTCATGATAATGTCGTCGATGGCGAGGGCGACATTGTTGGTCTGCCGTATGCGCTCGTTGTTCGAGTTCACGATCCGGTCCAGCTTGCCCCGCATGGTCTGCAGGCCGGCAATGCCCATTACGGTCAAGACGATCATTAGAAATACCACGCCGCCGAATCCCATCCCAAGCCTTGTACCGATCTTTGCATCTCTCAGGTTCATTTATGACCTCCCGTCATCAGTCTTTCGCCCCGAGGAGCGGTTCTATACGGCCCCACGCCCATACACCTGCCAACGGCCCCAATGCGGCCCATCAGGCAAGGGCGGGACTTATCCGTCTTGAATCGTATCGGGATTGAAGGGAAATGTATAAAGAGGTAAATGACCGTTTCTGGTGAGGGTAAATTACCTACACATGGGAAAAGAGCGCCGGTACGGGGTCGATCACTCTATGAGGTTGTTTTCCAGGGCATAGCGGACCAGTTCCGCGTTGGTCTTCATATTCATCTTATCGAGTATCCTCATGCGGTACGAATTCACTGTCTTTACGCTAAGGCAGACCTTCTCCGCAATCGCCTTCGGGGCAAGGCCCGACGCAATCATACGCATAACCTGAAGCTCGCGGTCCGAAAGGGTCTCGTGGGGCGCTTTTTCCGCCAGGGTCCTGTCGATCTTCAAGGCCATCCTTTCCGCAAAGAGAGGGCTCACATATTTTCCCCCTGACGCAATTCTGGTCACCGCGGTGATCAACTCGGTGGGAGCGCTTTCCTTCGTCAGATAGCCGGAAGCCCCTGCGCGGAATGCCTTCATGGCGTAAAGGTCCTCCTTGTGAATGCTCAGGATGAGAATGCCGAACCGATGTTTTTCCCGTCTCAGTTGCTCGAGTATTTCCAGCCCGTTCCTGTCGGGCATGGTAATATCAAGGACGAGGACATCACACCCCCCGGTCCGGACAAATTCCATCACTTCCCGGCCGTTGGCCGCCTCTCCCACTACTTCGATCCCGGGGTCTTTCGAGAGTATCTTTTCGAGTCCGCTCCGTACAACGGGGTGGTCGTCTGCAATCAGCACCCTGATCATGATTTCCTTTTTCACTCCTTTCCCTGTTTGTTGTCGCCTGTCAGAGGTATTTCCATCGTTATAGTGGTCCCTTTTCCCGGTCGTCCTGTAATTACCGTTGTACCGCCGAGAAGGGAGACCCGTTCCCTCATGCCCAGTATTCCGAATGACGTGGGGCTCGCCGCCTCTCTTTCCTTGATGCCCTTTCCGTTATCTTTTACGCTGAGAATAAGCGAGCCTTTTTTCTCCGCCAGTGTTATTCGGACTTTATCGGCCCCTGAATGGCGCGCCACGTTGGTGAGGCTCTCCTGGATAATCCTGAAAGCCGCAGTTGCTATGTCTTCGCCGATTCGCGTGGCACCGGGGGCTTTCAACTCGCACTTGATCCCGGTCCTGTTCCGGAAATCCTGCAAAAGCCATTGCACGGCAGCGGGAAGCCCCAGGTCATCAAGAATGCTCGGTCGAAGTTCAGCCGCTATCCTTCGCACTATATCGATGGTGCCGTCCACCAATTCCAGGAGGCTTTCGGTTTTTGACAACACCCTGTCCCTGTTGGGCGGGGCCGGATCGAATTCCTCCCTGATTTCGGAAAGGTCTATCTTTACGCAGGTGAGGGCTTGGCCGAGTTCGTCGTGGATCTCCCTGGCGATCCTCGTCCGCTCTTCCTCTCTCACCGACTGCATGTGGGCGGCGAGGGTGCGCAGCTCCTCCCTCGATTTGCGTAGTTCCTCGTTTGCCCGTATCCTTTCGGTCATGTCCCGGAACATGGTGACTGATTTCCCGTCGGACAGGGTGAATGTCCTGAACTCCAGTTCTTTCTCGGACCCGTCTTTGCAGCGCACGGTGTATGCCCTGTCGATGCTCCTTTTTGAGACATCCTTCTTCCAGACATCGATTATCCCTTGCCGGTACCAGGAATCAGGATATGCTTTGAGAAACCACTCTCTCCCGGTGGGTATGTCTTCCATCTCATATCCTGTGATGCTCAAAGCCTCGGAGTTGAGGAACAGGCACCTGCCCGACGGGTCATGGAGGAATATGCCGTAGGGCGCATTATGGAGTATGGAATAGAAGGTCTCCCTTTCTTTGTGCAACTGGTCCTCAGCCCTTTTACGGTCCGTAATATCGTGAACGGTGCCCTCATAGTAGAGGGTCTTGCCGTCTGTGTCCTTGATGGCGCGTCCATTGATGGAGATCCAAACCCTGGCGCCTCTCTTGTTGTAGAACTCCGTGTCAAACCCCTCATCGAAATTGCGGGTGTCGAAAAGGGCAAGAAGCCTCTTCCTGTCTTCGGGGTTTACATATTGTTCAATCCCGATGTCGGTAATGAGGTCGATCATCTCTTCAGGCGATTCGTAGCCAAGGATTCTCGCGAGAGACGTATTGGCGCTCAGGTAACGGCCCTCCGGCAATGTCTGAAAGATCCCTTCCACGGAGTTTTCATAGATTGTGCGGTATTTCTGCTCTGCCTGCCTCAGGGATTCTTCCGCCCTTTTCCGCTCCCTGATATCCCTCCACACGGTGTACATGATCTGTTTTCCGCGAATGGGGATTTTCGTGAGGGAAACATCCACCCAGAATTCCTCTCCCCCAAGGGTGCGGTGTACCCATTCGAAATGATTTACCCCGTTTTCGAGAGCGACCTTTACGTGTCGCTCTTCCTCTTCGGACGAGAGACGCCCGTCGGGCTGTCTTTCGGGGGAGATATGGGATGGACGCAGTCCGATTATGCCACGCTTGTCGGAGCAATTCATAAGCTTCACAGCAGCTTCGTTGCAATCTACGAAGGTGTTTTCGTCGAGAAGCAGTATGGGGTCACCCGATTTTTCAAAGAGAAGGCGGAATTTTGCCTCGCTTTCCTGTAGGGTCCTCTCCGCCTCTTTACGGGCCGAAATATCCTTTATGAACAACCTCATTTCCATGGGGTTGCCTTCTTCATCCCTGAAGAAGCTGACCCTTGTTTCCGCCGGAAAAAGGGTGCCGTCCTTTCTTATGAATTCCTTTTCATAGATGTCGGAATAACCCCTTACCCGCGCCTGTTCACTTATAATCCGGGCCTCAAGAGGACGCCATTTGGCGGGGGTTATCTCGTGGTAGGATATTCCAAGGAGTTCCTCTCCGGTGTACCCCGTCATCTTCTGCAGGGCCGGGTTTGTTTCGATAATCCTCCCGTCCATTTCCACGGAGGCAAATCCGTCGGGCAAAACCTCGAACAGGCCGCGGTACCTGTTCTCGGACCTTCTCAGGGTTTCTTCCGCCCTTTCAAGGGCCCCCACATCCCTCACCGTCACAAGGGCCCGGTCCTCGCCTCCGAGTCGTGCCCGGCGCACATGCACTTCCACCGGGAAAGAGCGGCCGTTCTTATGCCTCCCGTGCCCCTTGAAGGATTGAAACGCTGCGTCCTTGGTTTTGCGGAGCAGGTCCACGATGTTCTGTTTCTCCGGGACTGTCGCAACGGTGATGAGGGCCGCAGGCGAGAGATTGAAGGCCTCATTGCGGGTATACCCGAACATCCCGCACATCCCCTGGTTTACATTGAGGATTGCGCCGGTCTCGGGATCATGGAAAAGGATTGCGTCGTTAACGGAATCGAAAATGGCGTTGAAAAGGTCATCACTCGTCTGCGATTCAGGGAGGCGGGCCTTGTCTTTGCCCGGTCCGCCGGGACCCTCGTGTGGTCCGGTCCATTCAATCGCACACTTCTCTGTCGTTTCTTTCTTTCGTCTCACCGTCTGTACCCCGAAGACCACCGGTCGGAATACACACTATACTATAACTCGGAGAATATTGTCTCTAGTGATTGCAGGGGGATGTTCCGGGGCGGTATCCTGCTTCAATGTCCTTTCCGCAAATTGTCGATCGGTTATTTCACTGAGCGACTCTATCGAGCCCAGTCGTTTACCCTTGGCGTCCATGAGCGGCGACGCAATGCCCGAGAGCCGGCAGCCTTTGCCGCCGTATAGAGACGGTACGAACCCTTCGGCATAGACCGAATCGCCTCTTCTTTCGGTAAGCTCATAGGTGGGCAACGATTGGCCGTCTTTCAGGTTGACGAAATCTATGAGTATCGGCCTTCGCCCGCTGTAGAAAGGGATGGCGTACACATAGTCCCCCCGGCCGATGATCTTCTTTCCCGGTACGCCCGTCAATCTTTCCATGGCCCGGTTCCAGGCAATGACCCTCCCATGCAAATCTATGGCAAAGGTCGCCTCGGATAGGGAATCGATCAGCGCAACAAAGGTCGAAATGTTGCGCCCCCGGCCCGTCGTCTTTGATCGGTGATTTTGAGTGATTTTCGACGTCTCCGATGCAGGACACAGGGGGTAGTAGTCCTCGGGTGAAATATGATCTTCCGGACCGTCTTCGATTATCGGAGCCAATATCAGCCTCTGGGCGAGAGAAAATAGCCAGACTATCTTACACAGGATTGGGGATGCCTTGACAAGTGGTGAATTACCTATTCTTGTGTAGGTAATATGCTTACATTTGAAATTGCTACAGGGCAGGCTCCCTCGCGGCATATTTTTGACGAAATCCGGAAAGGCCTTATCACGGGAAGCGGGGAAGAAGGGTCCGGGGGCGGGTGACGTCAATTGCGGTAAATGACCGTTTCTTCTGTCCGTTACTTCCTTACGCCCGGTGCGGTGAAGGGTGGGGAAAGACGGCTCGTCCTTTAGATGCCAGTCACTTCCGAAGGCCTTCCGGAAACGGGTCTGTCACAGGCAACCGTGTGAGAGAACAAAACTATTTCAGTTTTGTAGTGAAAAACTCCCCTGCGCCGTTATACAATTTGTCTTCATGGAAAACACAAACGTTCAGGGATTTGGTATATGGGAAGACTATTTTGCATAATCCGGCGTAGCAGTCCGGTTTCTATCTTTTACTAAATCCACAAAAGTCATGAAGGATGAGTAATGGAAATAAGGGACCCAGTTTCCGGCCGCATTCGCGCACCCGGCGATAGAGGCGTGGTTTTAGGACAAGAGGAAGAGACAGGGCTTCAGGAATTGGTGCGGCTTCAGGCGGCCGAACTCGACAGGGTCAAGGAACAGTTGAATTCCGAGATCGCCCAACGGGCCTACATGGCCCGGGAATTGGTCAGGAGCAACAGGGCCCTCAAGGTTTTGAGCGAATGCAATCAGGCGCTGGTTCGTGCAAAGAAAGAGACGCAGCTCTTTGAGCATATCTGCGACATCGTGGTGAGCGTGGGCGGTTACCACGCGGCGGCCGTCCTGTTCTCGGAACATGACGAGGGGAAGACCGTAAATCCGGTCGCCCAGATCGGGTTCGGGCCGGGCTACCTGGAATCTCTGAGGATTTCTTGGGGGGATAACGAGCGCGGGCAAGGGTCCATGGGCAGGGCCATTCGTACGGGTGAACCGGTCGTCATGAGGAATATCCTCGATGACCCCTCGTACAAGCCCTGGCGCAGTCAGGCTTTGGGACATGGTTATGGGTCTATCGCAGCCTTTCCGCTGGGCGTGGACGGCGGGGTGATCGGGGTCCTTTCCATAACCGCGGAGGAGGCCGACGCTTTCGATGACGGAGAAGTGGATATTCTGGCCGAGCTTGCCGAGGATATGGCATACGGCATCATATCCATACGCACGACAGCGAGGCACGAGTCCGCCGTGAAAGCCCTCGAAGAGAGCGAGAAGAAATTCAGGCTTCTCTTCGAGAAATCGGCGGACGCCATAGTCCTGTCGGACGGGGGCAGGATCGTGGACTGCAATGAGGCGGCGGTGCGGCTCATGGGATGTGCGGGCAAGGACCCGATGATAGGGTTGAGTGCGTCGGATATGTCGCCTGAGAGGCAACCCGATGGGAGGCCCTCTTCGGACAAGGCGAAAGAAATGATCGATATCGCCCTCAAGGAGGGCTCCAACCGGTTCGAATGGCTGCGGCGCTCCTTTGACGGCCAGGAATTCTGGATGGATATCTCACTGACGGCAATCCCCTTTCAAGGGAAACAGATCCTCTACAGCGTGTGGAGGGACATTCAGGACCGGAAGACCTCGGAAGCCAGACTCAGGGCTTCGGAGGAGAAGCTCCGCATCGCCTTCGATCAGACATTCCAGTTTACAGGCCTGTTAAGGCCCGACGGGGTGCTGGTTGCGGCAAACAAGACGGCCCTTCAGGCAATCGGCGTCGCCGAGGCCGATGTGACGGGGAGGTTCTTTCCCGACACATCCTGGTGGACTCATTCAAAGTCCGAACAGGACAAGTTGAAGGAGGCCATAGAAAAGGCCCGTTCCGGGGAGGTAGTAAGGTTTGAAACGAGCCATCGCACGGCAAACGGCGTGATCCGCTATTTTGATTTCTCCCTGAGGCCGGTAAAAGACTTTGAGAACAACGTCATATACCTGAACGCAGAAGGTCGTGATGTCACGAGGCTGAGGGAAGCGGAGGAGGCCCTTCGTGCGAGCGAGCGGAAATACCGGTCCATATTCGACTACTCTGTCCTTGGCGTGTTCCAGAGCACTCCGGAGGGCCGGTTCATCACCGTGAACCCCGCCTTTGCCCAAATGACCGGGTTTGCATCCCCTGAAGAAATGATGGAATTCGTCACCGATATTCCGAACCAGCTTTACGCAAGCCCCGGAGACCGGGAGGAATTCAAGAGCGCCTTTGGGAACCATGGCCTGGTAAGACAGTTTGAAACCCTGTTCAGGCGGAAAGACGGGAGTCTCTTCTGGGTCCTGATGAATGTCCGGGCTATACGTGGTGACGACGGCAGGGTGCTTTACTATGAGGGTTCCGCCGAGGATGTGACGGACCGGAAGAGGGCGAAGGACGCGCTGAAGGAGAGCGAGGAGCGCTACCGCACCGCAATAGAGAGTTCGAACGACGGGGTAGCGATCATAAAAGGAGACGAGCACCTTTACGTGAACAGGAAATTTGTGGAGATCTTCGGATACGACAGCGTGGAAGAACTCGCGGGGAAACCCCAGTCCATCACCGTCCATCCCGACGACTTCCCTATGGTCGCGAGGTACAACGAAAAGAGGCAGAAAGGCGAGGCAGTCCCTTCCCGGTATGAGTTCAAAGGCATAAGGAAGGACGGCGCCCCTGTCCACGTGGAGGTCTCCGCAACGCGCACCACCCATCTGGGCGAACCTGTTTCCCTGGCCTACCTCAGAGATGTTACGGAACGGAAGATCCTTGAGTCGCGGCTCCGTCAGTCTCAGAAGATGGAAGCGGTGGGCGCCCTTGCGGGCGGCATCGCCCACGACTTCAACAATATCCTTACAGTCATAACGGGGTACGGGGCCCTCCTCAGGATGGGGATGGAGAAACAGGGTCAAATGAGGATTTACGTGGACCAGATCCTGGAGGCCTCCCAAAAGGCGGCGGACCTCACCAAAGGCCTCCTCACCTTCAGCAGGCAGCAGGCGATTGAACTCTCTCCTCTCGATATCAATGATATAGTCAGGGGAACGGAGAAGCTTCTGAAACGGCTCCTTACCGAGGATATTTCCCTGAAGGCCAGACTCGCTCCCCGGAAGATCATGGTGATGGCCGATGCAACGCAGATCGACCAGATATTGTTCAACCTTGCCGCAAACGCCAGGGACGCGATGAAGAAAGGCGGGACCCTCATCATAGAAACGAAGGTCGTGGAGTTGGACGGACCCTTTGTTAAGGCCCACGGTTTCGGCGAGCCGGGAAGGTATGCCGTCCTGTCTTTCTCCGACACGGGCGCGGGGATGGACAGCCTGACAAAGGAGAAGATCTTTGAGCCTTTTTTTACCACCAAGGAGTCGGGAAAGGGGACGGGTCTCGGCCTTGCCACCGTGTACGGCATTGTAAAAACGCACAACGGATATATCAATGTATATAGCGAGCCCGGCATAGGCACGACCTTTCGTATCTATATCCCCGAAGCCGAAGCGCTTCAGAAAGGGATGAGAGAAGCGCCGCCCCCTCCGCGGGGAGGAAAGGAGACGATCCTTATCGCCGAGGACCATTCAGAGGTGAGGGGCCTCATGAAGGAAGTGCTTTGCAGCCGTGGATACACCGTCATCGAGGCCACGGATGGGGAGGACGCGGTAAAGCGGTTCAAAGAGCATGGAGGGATCGACCTCCTGGTTTTCGATTCGGTAATGCCCCGCAAGAGCGGAAGGGAGGCGTACGAGGCCATCAGAAAAACGGACCCCCGCGTACGAGTGATCTTCACGAGCGGCTATACGAAAGATATCATTCTCGACAAGGGCATTCAGGACGGCGAATTCGACTTCATCAAAAAACCCATCGGACCGAACGAGATGCTTGAGAAGGTAAGAGAGGTGCTCGACAGGAAGGACTCTCCTTAACCGGGGATAGCCGTCAACAGCTACGAATCATCGCCAATACCGGTCCGTTTCCGTCGATCCCTGATTGTGGTCCCGGGCATGGGGCTATCCCGGCCCCCTTCCTTTTCTATCGACGGAACATATACCCGGCCGAATGCTCGGCCTTCGGTCCGGCCGACGTTCGTTGCCCCGGCATCCCATCCCCTCCTACTGCCCCGTAATCGTGTACGTCCGGGTGCTTACCGGCTCACTGTTTCCCGCACTATCCTTCGCAAAGAACTTGAGGGTCGTGGTGGCGGAAATATTGATGGGCGACGAGTAGACGGAGGATGCGGTGGTGGGCGTCGTACCGTTGGTGGTGTAGTAAATGGTAGCGCACCCCGAGCCTGCCCCGTCACTGCACGAGAGAGTGACGGACTGGGCCGTGGTGAAGGTCCCTCCCGCCGGTGAGGCGGTAGTGACAGGAAGGGTACTGTCAAGAAGCACTGTGGCGTTGTAAACAGGGGACCAGTTGGCTGCGTTATCCCTGAACTTCACATATATGGTCTTGCTCCCGTCGCCTGTGGGTACGGTCCATATCCTTGAGCGCGCGAAATACTCAGGAGGGGCGTACGTCACGTTGTCGTTGGAGAGGGCCATCCTCATGCAGGAGTTGTCGGGACACGTAAGTTCCAGGCAGACTCTTGTGGTTCCGGTTGTCGTGGCAGCCGAACAGATGGCGATACTACCCGTGGGAGGGACTGTATCGAGATAGATAAAACCGGTGCTACAGGCGCCCGACCAGTTGCCTGCGGCGTCCCGGAATTTGGCATAGACGAGTTTGCCTCCGTCCCCCGTTGTAAGGGTCCATGTCTTTGCCGCGGCGTAGGGCTCGGGAGTGGAGTATACCATCCCGGGGTAATTGACGAACTGCATTTGGGAGCAGCCGTTCAGGTCATTGCAGGTAAGAGTCAGGGTGACATCAGGGTTATTTGCATAGGATGGCCCTGAAACGGCGCCCGTGGGAGGGGTCGTATCGATGGTGTATACCTGCGTTTTTGTTGTCTCGCTATTGCCCACGCGGTCTTGCGCGAAATACTTGAGGGTCGTGGTGGCGGAAATATTGATGGGCGACGAGTAGACGGAGGACGCGGTGGTGGGCGTGGCGCCGTTGGTCGTAAGATATATCCTGTCGCATCCTGATCCCGAGCCGTCGTCACAGGCTAAGGTAACCGTCCGGGAAGTGTTATAGAGCCCTCCCCCGGGCGAGGCCGTCGTCGTGGGAGCGACGATGTCGGGCGACTGAACCTGCAGCCGGTTGCCCGCCCCGTCATAGACATACTCTGCAGCGGCGCCCCCGTCACACTCCACCCGCTTCAACCGGTTCAATTCATCATATATGTAATTGACCGTCTCGGCGTAAGAAGCTGCCACGAAAGCGAGAAGAAAGGTGATTACCGCCAAACCGGTTAACCGTCCGTGATGTGTGCCTGGTGTCATGTTCAACATAACCTCCAAATCAGACTGCGCTGGTGTTAAGAAATTCGCTGTTTATTTCCTTAAGTTTCATCACCCTCACGCAGAGATGGGCCGGGCGTCCGACGGTTAGCCCCCATCTTTTTGATGGGGCTTGGAACATGAGGTAACCACCGGATTGCAGTATTGGTTTTACCACGAGGAAGGGGGGGACGGCTATCCTTTCTCTCAGGCTTGTCAACTCTGTCATCTGTGTCTCCGATCGTCCTTCTATTAGTTCAGGCATGCTTTTGAAAGTGCTTCGAATATCCCAAGGCTTCTTCGTAAGCAGATCCTAATTCCGAATCTTTGCGCCAATCAATGAAATATTTCGCGATTGTTTTGTCTTCGAACAAATGCTCCAATGTAGCCGTTATGATACATTTTCTAATTTCTTCGGTTCCACCTTTGTACAAGTCGGCGATCCATCTCTTGATCTCCGCAAGGATTTTTCTGGAGACATTTGAATCTCTCCACAGATGATTAAACCAAGCTACAAGACCCCATCCCGCGGAATATCTTGAATCAGCCCATTCACTTTCAGGATTTTCGCGAAAACACCGTCCGTAATAGTGTTTTACAAAAGCCACGTATTCATGAACATTCAAGGGTGGCTGAATGCGCTTGTAACAACTCTTATCCATAATCAATCTATACACCGCGCCTAGTACTTCAATATCCTCACTTTGCATCCAGATATTGAGCCCGTTTCTAGAGATTGGCTCCCTTTTTATATCTCCGGCTTCTTTAGAGAACTGCGACACGACATCCTTCAGTGCCGAATCGTTCGGATAATTCAACATGGTTTCTTGCTCCTAATCAAATTCATTCCAATCAACCGCCCAAAAGCCCAAGTATCATCATAATAATCAAGGATATGGACAGCGCTGTCGCAGCAGCATTTTGCCCGGGGTTTGGGTTAAGTACAAGGTTCCTCAGGCAACATTTTGCTTTCTCTATATTCCCTGAGTTTATCGAGATCACCTTGTTCCACGGCCATAAATGTTACTTCGAACTCGCATTCATCCGGTTGGTGTTGAAAAGTTGACGCCGTCTCCTCGTCGTACAAAACCCAAACGCGAGGTGGCTCTTCTCCGACTTTAGACTCATAGCTGTTGAAGTTCCATAACAGGTGGCATTCAAAGTGCTCCTTTGGATCAGAATCTGCGATCCACGATAACCATCTTGACAGGGAGCGAAAGGCCGCCCTATTGCCGTAGAGCGTGACCCCGTCCCTTCTCACTGCAACGCATATTTCTGTCTCTCTTGTCACATCAGGATACGACATCCAGAACCTCCCTAAATAGACTTCCTCGTTGTCGCTATCTTGCCGGTATCGGTACCACAGCAAAACAGCATTCCGGGCAAAAGATGCATACGGTAACGACTCCCGCTCCAATGGCAACTGGTGCCACCCACCCCGGAACGGTAATTGGGTCTCGCTCTAAATTTGGATCGTTTAACAGCCATTGGCCATAGTTGTTCAATCTGTTCTTGATCTGCTCGTCTTACGACAAACCACGTTCCATCTTCGTGCCGTTCGGTAAAAAATGGCAGACCAGCTTGCATAAGAACTTTCCTAAAGCGGATGGATTCTTCCTGGGTTTTCCACTTTAGGAAGTACCACGGGAACTGCGCATCACGAACTCTATGTGCCGCATCGATGATACATTCGGCGTTTATGTCATCAAAGGCAACTGCGCCACTGTCATCCAAGTCGTAAGAAATGTCGGCACTTTTCAATTCAGAAATAAAAGCGTTCTGGAGATCGGCATTCTCGAATCGGATCATATATATTAAATTCCATGTATTTTTTCCTCTCTCCTGTTCTTCATATGGATATGTCTCTCCATTCCTCGCCAAGGTCCCTTCCTCCTGGCTACGGTATTGCCTGCTTCTTACTCGGCTGGTTCCTGCCCTGCAAGCCAAAAAGGTTACGGGGCTTAGGAATGTCCCTCAGCGCCCCGTTCTTTTTGATAAACGATAAAGGCCCGCTTCAGCTAACAACTGAAAATACCCATAACGCGAATCTTCCAGCAGTTCGTTATAAAGTCCGGTAGCTTCCTCTGTTTGACCATTGAATTCTGCAGCGCTAGTGTAGTGTCTCAGTAACGCCTTTACAGCGATTCACTTTTTCAAGTATCTCCTCGGCCTTCCTGGTCCATACGAAGGGTTTGGGGTCTTCGTTGTTGCAGCGAATATATTCTTCGATGGCGGTCACCAGTTCCTGAACGCTTTTGAAGATGCCGCGACGAATTCTCTTTCGTGTGATCTCCCCGAACCAGCGCTCCACCAGGTTAAGCCACGACGAGCTTGTGGGTGTAAAGTGGGGAACGAAACGGGGGTGTTTTTCGAGCCATGCTTTCACATTGGGGTGGGTATGAGTTCCGTAGTTGTCGAGAATCATATGGACATCGAGGCCCTTTGGCACCTGACGGTCTATGGTACGCAGGAACTTAAGAAATTCGGTATTTCTGTGGCGGGGATAGCAGGAGCCTATGACTTTTCCTTCCAGAACATTGAGGGCGGCAAAAAGACAGGTAGTGCCGTTCCTTTTGTAGTCGTGGGTCATCGTGCCGCAGCGCCCCTTCTTCATCGGTAATCCCGGCTGGGTCCGGTCCAGGGCCTGCACCTGGCTTTTCTCATCCACACAGAGTACCACCGCTTTGTCGGGAGGATTGAGATAGACGCCCACCACATCGGTCAGTTTCTCCACGAACTTCTTGTCTCTGGACAGCTTGAAAGTTTCTACCCGATGGGGCTGTAGTCCATGGGCATCCCAGATGCGCTGCACGGTGGCATGGCTCACGCCCTTCTCCTTTGCCATGGTGCGGGTGGACCACTGAGTAGCATCTTTGGGAGTTGTATGGAGCGTGGCTTCCACGATGGTGCGCACTATCTCCGGGTTAAGGCGCCTTGAACTCGGCCCATGGGGTGCGTCCTCCGATAAGCCCGAGGGGCCCTGTTCTCTGAAGCGGCCTACCCACAATATCACCGTAGGGCGGGAGGTATTGAGCCTCTTCGCTATGGCGTTATGGGACATCCCTTCTGCCGCGAGCAGGCAGATGCGGGAGCGTAGAACCACCCTTTGGGGAGTCTTCTTTGCTTTGACCCATGTTTCCAATGTCTTTCTCTGCTCTTCCGTCATGTCTAGCGTACTGGCTGGATTCCACATGCACTATGATAGCATAGCCAAGGGTAATTGTAAAGCTATTAGTGAGACAGTACACTAGCTTTCAGATTGATCTCATTCAAGTCTTCCCATCTTCTTTCGTCTTGTTCAATCTCTCTGACAAAGTCTCTCTTCAGTTCGGGTTTAAGTTTGTGCAGTATCTCGTCCCTTATTCCCCACAATTGACCAATAGCGTTCCCCATATAGAAGAGTGCCTTTTCGCCATCGGGGTCATGAAGCCCCAACTCACGGACTTCACGGGCAGCCTCATCGATGCATTCCAATGCCTCCCCAAGTAGTAAATCTAAGTGTTCGAAAGAAGCCATATCCGATACCTCCATTTCTTACCGACCAACCGGAGAATTAGGGGATGGATACCCGAAGTCTCTGGTAGCATCAAACGCGGCTGCAGTCATCGGATAGGTGACTGTCGCCGCGCAATACTTGCCATTCTTTATGTTGACCATAACCGTGATAGGCTCGATTTCGTCAGATTTGTTTTCCATGAGAACCTTAATGCTGCTGGAGGTATCCTGTTCAAAAATCTCAGGATTGAACAATTGGATGTCCTTTGCGCAAACTGACGAACATACGAAAAGGAGAAAAAGAATCGCACTCACCGCTCTCATCGTGCTCGTGCCGGCTTTCGAGGAAGATTGAATCCCGCCGTCAGCCTCATGGTGGAATGGTGTTTTGCTTTGGTTGTCGATTCAGATAATCTCAAGACCGCCGCTCCTTCTTCCGCTGCCGAATTCGCTTGACAAGCCACACTCCAAGGGGAAACGAAGCTACAAGAGAAATAACCGTAAGGATTCCCTTAATCCCAAAACCGCCAATGATTATACTAAACGTTTCGGCGGCACTTCGCGTAGAGCCCAAACCGATTGCAACAAGGATGAGGAACAGCAACCCACAATAAGATAGCCCACAAAGCAAACCATGGAATACGCTCCACTCCTTAAGGAAGATTCCTATTAGTATGCCGCCGATCAAGCCACCAACAGGTAGCCCTCTCACTTTCTGAATTTCCATGTCAACCAAAACTACTACTACCGCCGTTGCGATCAAGATGGCTGAACTTCTTATCGCTCGATGCATAGGTCCTCCATCACCGCATATCACTTAACTCCGCCGGGACCTCCCGAGCCTATGCATTGAGTGTACTCAAGAGCACAGCGGGCGAGAGTCTGTTCCAATGTCTCACCCTCACGAGGATTGTTGTTACACGATGCCCTCTCGAACTCGCAGCAAAATCCGCAAAAAATCCCGCAAACATAATCCGTCACTTTCTTGCATCCAGGCGCTTTGTGATCTCTGTATGTACACCAGGTGTATCTATCCAGTCCTTTTGGGTCTATATATCTCACCGGGTTATTTTCGACGTATACGAACAGATTTATCCCGCCTTTGAGTCCTATCGGATCGGCGGTAATATATCTCCCCGTCTTGCGATATGGTTTATTCAGCCACTCATTAAAATCCTGCCAAGTATCCGCAAGTTGCTCGGCAATATTTCTTTTCTCACAGTCGCTCGTAGAATCATTGCACGAACAACTCGGGGTCCGTCTTTCCATTGCCAAATCGCAAGGCCACTTCTCCAGCGTTCCCGGTACTAATTCTTATTGGATCGTTTAACAGCCATTGGCCATAGTTGTTCAATCTGTTCTTGATCTGCTCGTCTTACGACAAACCACGTTCCATCTTCGTGCCGTTCGTTAAAAAATGGCAGACCAGCTTGCATAAGAACTTTCCTAAAGCGGATGGATTCTTCCTGGGTTTTCCACTTTAGGAAGTACCACGGGAACTGCGCATCACGAACTCTATGTGCCGCATCGATGATACATTCGGCGTTTATGTCATCAAAGGCAACTGCGCCACTGTCATCCAAGTCGTAAGAAATGTCGGCACTTTTCAATTCAGAAATAAAAGCGTTCTGGAGATCGGCATTCTCGAATCGGATCATATATATTAAATTCATGTATTTCTTCTTTTACCGGGGGAAAGGAGAAGAAACAAGACGCCCGATCGTTGCCTGCCCCTTACTTTTATTCTGATTCCTTCCCGGTGCCTCCTTCCATATTCACGCCTTTTGATCTTAATGGGCGTCGTTCCTTCCGGAACCCTTCGAAGTCTCTTTCACCTCTATGTAATATTCCGATTCCCCTTTTTGCACGCTGAATTCTTCTTCGAATTGTTTGATCTTTATCTTGTGAGTTCCGTGAGGAAGCCATTTCGAGAAGTACGAGCCATCGCCAAATTTCTCCATTTTGCCGACAAAGGTACCATCAATATAGACGGATGCTCCGATCATGTCCTTGCCGCCAAAAATCTTCAGGCTGAATTCCGTTCCTCTGCCCGAGCAAGAATATGAAGCGCAGATCAGTGCTCCCACTAGCAAGATGGCGCATACAACATATCTTTTCATGCGGTTCTTTGTCCTCGTCATGGGAGTCTTCCTACCACCAGCCGCTTCCACCGTGGCCTTTAAGATATACCAGACCCCCGGTACTTAATTTATCCCGACAGCATTGGTCACATGTCTTGTTGTTCTTGCATCCTTTGTTACCCGCGCAGTCTCTTCCCTCCGCATTGTTGTGTAAATCCATTATGGACGACGAAGGCACATCATAAATTGGAATTTTGCTGTTATCGTATATTTCGTGACCTGTGCCGGCCATGAAAGCTGTTGTCCAACCGCATTGTTTGACCATTTCACAATTCCACATGCAGTGCAAATAAGCATTCCATGGGGTATTATCTCTGCGAACACCGGGAATTCCAGAAGATAGAGACTGTCTGAACACTGCCCCCGCCACCCTTTTGGCGCAATCCCCGTCCCATACTGCCAGTCCCTTCGGGTCAATCTTGTTCACCGGATTGTTCTCCACGTACACGAACAAATTAATCCCCCCATCCAACCCTATCGGATCGGCGGTAATATATCTCCCTGTCTCCGGCTTGTAGTACCGGTAGTAATTATAGCTCAGTCCGGTCTCACTGTCATAGTACTGGCCGGGAAAGCGGAAATTGTTCTCCACCGTTGCCGTTGACACCTGTGCCTTGCCGAAGGCGGTGTAGAATGCCTTCCATGCCACATTGCCGCTGGAGTCAGTAAGCGCCTGGGGGGTGTCCAAATGGTCGTTGTGATAATAATAAACCGCCTCAGCCGGCCTTATCATGGCAAGAGGCTGATCGCCGAGATAGATATATTCGGCGAGCATCCGACCCGCTCCGTCCGTCTCGGCGATGATGTGACCTTTGGAATCATAGTGAAAGATCCACGTACCGCTTGAAGTTACCTTTTTGACCCTCTGCCCGACTCCATTGAACGTATACTGAGCGATCTGAGCAGCCCCGTCCCATACGCCGGTCAACTGGTTGAGGACGTCGTAGACATAGGTCCGGGTGTTCTCCGTGATGGTATTGCCGTTGGCGTCCGTAGTGAAGAGGGTCCCGTCTACTTGGGTAAGCACATTCGACCCGGTTTCATAGGCGTAGGTTGCGGCCGGGTCGACGGGGGTGCTCCCCGGCGGGTTGATCTGGTCGGCCACGGAGGTAATGTTCCCGTTCGCGTCGTACCCGTAGATGCGGTGAAGAACCGACCCTGCCATGAGGGAGGATACCCTGTACCGGTTATCATACCCCTGGCTTAAGGAGAGGCCGTTTCCGTAGACAAGACCGGTTATCCCGCCAAAGGGAAGGTAGCTGACGGATGAGGCGAGGGTTTTCGGGCTTCCGTTCACGGTGGTGTCCACCTGAACGGTACGCTGCGCCCCGTCCAGCATATATACCACCGTCCTCCCTGTGGGATAGGTGACGGAAGTGAGGACATCATTCTTGTTATAGCCGTAAAGGGTAGTATAAAGGACGCCGCTTACGGTCTTGTCTTCCCTTACCATATTGCCCTGCGCATCGTAATGGAAAACATAGGCGCCGCTCGGATCAACCCTGCCCGTAAGCCTTCCCATTCCGTAACCGACGGAGGGGGAGTCATAGGTATTGGTGATATCCTGGGACGGGTCGGCGGGGAAATGGACGGAGGCAAGGCGGTTCTGCGCGTCATAGGCATAGACGATGGTCTGACCGCCGGCGTCGGTGGTCCCTGTAAGGTTGCCTGCTCCATCATAGGAGTGCATCGTCGTACCCGTGTCAGGGGAGACGGTCCGGCATTTCTTTCCGAAATCGTCAAACTGGTAGGCGGTGGCGTTGCCCAGAGGGTCGGATATTGACGCGGGATTGTCCTGCGTGTCATATCCATAGGAAATCTGGGCGGTAAACGGCGGGGTCATCTCTGTTTTCCGGTTCAGGGCGTCGTAACCAAAAGTTGTGGTGTGACTTCTTGGGTCCGTTATGGCGGTAACGTTTCCCCTCCCGTCATAGCCATACCCTGTCGATGTATTATCCGGATTGACGACGTCGGTCAGCCGGTTGTAGGAATCATGGGCAAAATCGAGATATGTCCTTACCGCGCCCTGGGGGTCTATTATATCCTGAGAGGTGCGGTTTCCCTGATCGTCGTACCCGTATTGCATCCTGTTTCCCGGACCGTCCCTTATCTCGGTTAACCTGTCTGCCGGGTTATAGGTAAAGTCGATCCTGTTTCCTTCGGGGAATACGACATACGCAGTGTTGCCATGACCGTCGTAGCCGTATTGGGTCACCGCGTTTGCGATCTGGTTGGTGACGGACAGTATCCTGTTCCGCTGGTCGTAGGTCCGCCGGGTGATGACCCCGTTCGGATCGGTGACGGCGCCTACGTTGCCGTTTGCGTCATATTCCCCGAAGAGGGTTATCTGTCCCAGGGCGTTGCTGATGGAGCGGAGTCTGCCCTGGTTGTTCCCCTGAGACGGCGTGTTGGGGTAATAGTCGAAGGTGGTGATATCGGAGACGTCTGTCCTCGGATCGTCGATCCGCGTAAGCTGACCCGAGCCGTTATACTCGTAGGAGGTGGCGCCGGAAACAAGGGTCGCTGTACCGTCAATATAAGCGTATCCCGTTTCCGTTTTCGAGGTGATATTCCCCCCGGCATCATAGACGGCGGTAATCACCTTGCTTTGAGAGGGGTTGACCACACTCGCCTTGGTCTCGGTGCTTTGGGTGAGAAGAAAAGGGTCGTCCGTTCGGTGGGTATAGGTGTAACTCGTGGTCCGCTCTCCCGGGAGACCCTGAGCCTCCGTCTTCTGGACGATCTCACCTATCCGCGTCCACCAATTGTCGGGAGCGTCATAGGCATATCGGGTGGTATAGGACTGCCCTCCCGACACCACCGTCACTGACGCGAGGTCAAGGCCGGGAGCATAGGTGAAGACCTTGGTGATGCCCCCGCAGGTCGAACAGTTGTCGATCTCTGTGATAACCCGTATACCGTTACTGATAGCCGTCTTATACGTAGTGGCCCCGGTGGACCTTGTGACGGTGACGGGTTGATCCGCTGAAGAGCGGTCGTAGGTGAAGGCGGTCTGCTCCTGATACGCGCCGTTATCCACGTACCGGTAATAATTGGACACCCTCCCGTTCGCGTCGTAATCCCAGTGGCCGATGAGGTAGTTCGAGGAGTCGTACTTGTCGGTCATATTATGGTTGGAATAGGCGTAGGCCGACGAGCGCCCGTCGGGGTAGCTCACTCCCGTCAGGTCGGAGCCGGTATAGGCGTAGGTGACTGACTGCCCCTTAGGGTCGGTGATGGAAGAAACGCGCCCTCCTGAATACTGGAACGTGAGGGAGTTTCCGAAGTTATTGGAGACCTGGGCAAGAAGACCTCCCGAGTATGTCAGGGTGAGGGTGTTCCCGTTGGGGTCGGATATCTGAAGGAGCGTCCCGTCGGAGCCGAACAGATAGGTGAGGTTGGCGCCCTTCGTGCGAAGCACGTACCGGCCGGTGGAGGTTATCCGGGTAAGCCTGTCTTTGACCCCTGACTCCCCGTAAAAATCCGTCTCGCCCGCATTGGAGTGATAAAGCTCGGTGAAGTAAAGACCGCGGCCATCCGCGGAGCGGACCTTCACTCGTGTGAAGGGGGTTGTGTGAACGACCTGAAGGCTGAGGCCAAAGCTGTGGGTCCATCCATGGCCCAGGGGTCCGTCGGAAGCGGTAAGACTGTTATAGTGTCTCACGAATTGGAGCGGTATCCCCGGCGCCGATAGGGAGATATCGACGGCCCTCTCATATTTGTTGCCTGTCGCCACCTTGACAGGATTACAGACATAATCGTCGCATGGGGTTTGTCCCGGCCCTCCGGCGTCACCCGTGGAGCCTGCGCCACCCAGATTCTTGTCGTCGGCCTCGACGTTGGGGTCAGGCATCTCGACGGGGATGGGGGTGTTGCACCCGGCCCGCGGGTACCAGTAATCCCTCCTGTAGGAGATGGACGGGTCACCTCTGCGACAGGCGTAGGCGCCGAACCCGCAGCCCGAGTCGCCCGCGTCCGAACAGCCGAGTGTGGACCCGCAGTCCGAGCATGTCCAGGGCCAGTAATAACCCGACGTACCGGCGCAATCGGCCTCGGCCGTCGCTTGGGCGGAAGCCGCGTCGGCAAATATGTCAACCGGGATGGGTGCCGAAGCGAGACATTGAGCGAGGGACGTATCCGGTTGAAACCCCCAGTAAGCTGCGATACTCGGGTGAGGCAGGAATAATGTGAGCAGTGCTGCCGGGATCAGCCATCTGATATGAACCATCCTCTTCATAAAATTCTTCCCGAGCGGCAATTGCACCACGGTACTATGACAGGCCTTGCAGGCCCCGCCGCGTTTCCGGGCTCGCGGTGTCCTCATGCGGGTCTGATGATATTTCGTAAGGTGTTTTGGATGTATATAACTTTCTTTCGACCACCGTATGTGCGGTGGGTCACATTTCTCCGAAAAAGACGTGTCCTGCCGGCGAAAAAAAGCGGCAGGCAGGGAGGAGCACCGGCATTTGCCGTGACTTTTGGGTATCATTGACCCTTCTCTGTGCGGGAATGATGATTATACTATAAGAAGCCCGGTGAACATAGGGGCGCCAATCGCACTAAACATAGAGGAGGTAGATCGTGAAACTGAGTGAATACTTTGAAAATGCAACAGGCCGGGGCGTACTCGCCACGTCGGGGACCGGAGGCACGGTGGATGTGGCCGTTTACTCGCGTCCCCATTTTGTTGACGAAGATACGATTGCCTATATCATGACGGACCGGCTTACCCACATGAACCTTCAGTCAAACCCGCATGCGGCGTATCTATTTATCGAATCGGGGGAGCACTATGAAGGGAAGAGGCTTTATCTCACAAAAACGGGGGAGGAGACCGACCCTGAAGCGATCGCCAAGATGAGGTGGAGGTCGACATATACGATCCCCGAGAACCAGAAGAATGAAAAAAGGTTTCTGGTTTTCTTCAAGATCGACAGAGTGCTTCCCCTTATAGGGGAAAAGATGTAGTAGCCGTGCACGATCACCCTCACCCACACAAGCGGCCGGGCATAGGCATGTTTCTCACCAACCTTCACGCGGACATGCCTCTTTCGAGGAAGATATGGCTCATCTTCAGGAACAACATGAAGAAGATCCTGACCCTGAGCAGTTGCTGCGGACACCACGGCGAACCGGGTTGCTGACAGACGGATGACGGGCCCACCGGTCGGTGAGCCAAATACGGCGGTCTTTAGGGGCTGAGGCGCGAGGGGAGGGTCAGGAACGGTCCTTCCCGGCCTCCGCCACCTTTTCTCTATAAATGCGATGGATCAGTTCCCTGTCGAAGACCTGCTCCTCGGCAAGCATGGCCTCCAACTCATTCGGCGCCAGGTATGACATGGAGGGCAGGAAGAAGTGCCTGTCTTCCTTTTCCATGTGTTTCGGGTAGAATTCGACGAAGAACCGCAGGTGGTCCAGGATGACCCGGGACTGGTCTTTTTCGCCCCGGAGGTACCTTTCCTTGGCGGTCACGAGTTGGGCCACATTCTCCCGTCCCTTCCGGTGGTCCCCGACCAGTTCCTCCATCATGAGCCTGTCATAGAAGGAGAGCGCCTTTTTGCCGAGTTCCCTGAAGAGGATATCCTCCTCTTTGCCGTGATGGCACCGGTCCGCGTAGACGCGTATAAAATCAACCGCTTCGTCGATGAATCCCGGGTCGATGGGCCCGCCGCTTTCGACCCTTTCGATCTCTTTTCTTATTGCGGAGATCATCTTCTCTATGAGTCTGTGTTCAATCATGAGAGGAGCTATGGGCAGCATGATCGGTTACCTCCCGTATGTGTCTTGGTGGCGGATATCCCGTGCGGCTTCCGCCGCTTTTTCATCTTCAGGGCCTGTCCGTTCCAGGCTGAAAAGCCTTGGGGGCGGCCTTTGGGCACGCCCCCGGAGACTCAGTTGATCATCCCAGTATGGCCTTTATGTCCTCATCCGGCGTGGTTATGGGCTTGATGTCGTAATTCTTCACCAGCACGTTGAGAACGTTCGGGGTGAGGAATGCGGGAAGGGTGGGTCCAAGCCGCATGTTCTTGATCCCCAGGTAGAGCAGGGTGAGCAGTATGGCCACCGCCTTTTGTTCGTACCAGGAGAGGATCAGTGACAGGGGTAGCTCGTTTACGCCGACGCCGAAGGCGTTCGCAAGGGCTACGGCGACCTGTATGGCGGAATAAGCGTCATTGCACTGTCCCACGTCGAGGAGGCGCGGGATACCGCCTATGTCGCCAAGCTTTTTGTCGAAGAAACGGAACTTGCCGCACGCGAGGGTGAGCACTATCGTATCCTGAGGGAGTTTTTCCACAAATTCCGTGTAGTAGTTCCTCCCCGGTTTTGCGCCGTCGCAACCGGCGACAAGGAAGAAATGCCGTATCTGTTTGCTCTTCACTGCCTCGATTACCTTCCCCGCAACACCGAGGATGGCGTCTCTCGCGAACCCCACCATGACCGAGCCCCGGTCGGTGTCTTCCGGAAAACCGGGGAGAGACAGGGCCTTTTCAATGACGGCCGTGAAGTCGTACCCTGTGAGATGACGGATACCCGGAAAACCGACGGTCCCCGTGGTAAAGACGTTTTCCTTATATGACTCCTGAGGTCTCATGAGACAGTTGGTGGTCATGAGGATCGATCCGGGGAATTCCGAGAATTCCCTGTGCTGGTTCTGCCATGCGGTGCCGTAATGCCCGTAGAAGTGGGGATATTTCTTAAGCCCCGGATAGCCGTGGGTGGGCAGCATCTCTCCATGGGTATAGACAGAGATGCCTTTTCCCGCGGTCTGTTTGAGAAGTTCGTCGAGGTCCTTGAGGTCATGACCGGAGACAAGGATCGCCTTGCCCTTCTTCGCTCCCAGGGGCACTTCCGTGGGGACAGGATGGCCGTAGACTCCGGTATTGGCTGCATCGAGGAGTTCCATGGCCCTCAGGTTGATCTCGCCGCATTTGAGCACCAGGGAGAGCCACGCGGAAAGGTCAAGCCTGTTTTGCCTCAGCTCCGCCAGCACCTCATGGACGAAAGCGTACACGGCATTGTCTTCCTGGCCAAGTATCTGGGCGTGAAACGCGTAGGCGGCAATGCCTTTTATGCCGAAAAGGGCGGTGTGCCGGAGGGAGAGGATGTCAGGATCGATATCCGGATTGGACTTGAGTCCCACCGATTCGCCCTGGGCGATCATGGCCTCCAGGGTCGCCCCCGGTTTGAAGGGCGGCTTCTTGAAGTCCACCTTACCTCCCCGAGCCTCAACCTTTGCCACGAAAGTGTCTCTCAGTTCGACACCGTGTTTGATGAGGTCCACAAACCTGAGGGGGTCGAAGTCCACGTTCGTGAGGGTCGAAAAAAGGGCTTCAACAGCGAACACATCTACTCCGCCGTCGATTACACCGACTTTCCTTCCTTCCACTGCGCACAGTGCCAGGTCCTCAAGGGTGTAACAGAGAAGGTCCTGTAGGGCTGCCACATCCGGCTGCTTGCCGCAGACCCCTATCTTCGTGCATCCCTCGCCTTTTGCTGTTTGCTCGCATTGATAACAAAACATGGTTTCCTCCTTATGGTCTTGAGTTATTGTCGCTGAAATAAGTATAAGCACTCCCGGACGGCGAGTCCTTGACTTAGATCAAAAAGATGGGAGATCGACAGGGTCCGTGTTTCCGTATACATCCGCAGTCTCCTCCGCCACCCTTTCCCGTGGAGGGGCCGCGCGGTTGGTTCTCCGGTTGACAGTGTCTCGAAGGGTTCCTATATATAACCCATGGAGTTGTCATGAACCGCTTCCGTCTCTTCGCAATTGTTCTCCTTCTGTCGGGTTGTGTCAAGGTGGGGCCCGACTTTGTCCGACCGGAGGCGCAGGTGTCGGCCGACTGGCTCGAAGCGGCCGACAACAGGGTGACCAGCCGGCAGGCGGATTCACACGAGTGGTGGCGGGTATTCGATGACCCTGTTCTGAACAGGCTTATCGACACCGCCTATCGCGAGAACCTATCCCTTCGGATAGCCGGGGTGAGGGTGCTCGAAGCCCGGGCCCAGCTTGGCGTTGCCGTGGGGCAACTCTACCCTCAGAAGCAACAACTGGGCGGTAATTTGCAGTACTATCGCGTGAGCGAACACTCCCTTCTGTTCGGCGGCCTTTTCAGGACCCCCAATTACAATCAGGCCGACAGTACGATTACCGCCAACTGGGAGATCGACTTCTGGGGGAGATTCAGGCGTTCCATAGAATCCGCCGATGCGGGCTGGATCGCGACGGTGGCCGACTACGATAACGCCCTCGTGAGTCTTACTGCCGATGTGGCGACCAACTATATCCTTATCAGGACCCTGGAGAAGCGGATCGAGATCGCCCTCCAGAACGTGGAAACCCAGAAGGAGAGCTTGAGGATCGCGGAAGCGCGATTTCAGATAGGTACCACTTCCGAGAGAGACGTGGAACAGGCAAGAACGGTCCTCAACGACACCCTCGCGACTGTGCCCACTCTTCAAAGCCAGTTGAGACAAACCCAGAACGCCCTTAGCGTCCTCCTTGGTTCGCCCCCGGGCAATCTGAAGGAAATGCTCGCCGGTTCGCGGGGTATTCCCGGACCACCCCTCACGGTGGCGGTGGGCATTCCCGCCGACCTGCTTCGCCGAAGGCCTGATATCCGAAGCGCCGAATACCGGGCGGCGGCCCAGTGCGCTGAAATCGGTGTGGCCAAGGCGGACCTCTTCCCCGTGTTTTCCCTCAACGGGATGTACGGCTATCTTTCAACCAATATGGGAAGGAACTCCCTGGGAGACATTAATCATGCGAGCAGCCGTCAATATACGGTAGGTCCGGGCATAACGTGGAATGTCCTCAGCTACGGGCGGATTACGAATAATGTGAGGGTGCAGGACGCACGGTTCCAGCAATTGATCATTTCGTACCAGAGCACGGTGCTCAAGGCCCAGCAGGAAGTGGAGGATGGCCTGACCGCTTTCCTTCGTGCCCAGGAAAGGGCGGAATTCCTGACCAGGAGCGTGGAGGCGGCCAGAAGGTCCCTTGGACTCGCCATGGCTCAGTACCGGGAAGGTGTGATGGACTATACTACGGTGCTCACGACCGAACAGGCCCTTCTCACGGAGCAGGACAATCTCGCGAACACGCTGGGAAGTATAGCGGGCAACCTCGTGGCCACCTACAGGGCTCTGGGCGGGGGCTGGGAGATCAGGACCGGCAAAGAACTCGTGCCGGGTGATATCAAGGAGGCCATGGCAAAGCGCACCAACTGGGGTTCGCTCCTCGAACCTGCGGTCTATATCCCGGGACCTTCCGAGACGGAGCGGTCCCTTGTCCGCCTTCCCGATTGGTAGGAAGACAGGCGCACGGGTCTTAAGGTGTCCGCGCCATAACCCCGGATATGAAGGAACCATACCATGAATAATAGAAACAATGGGTCGATGCAAAGGGGACGGGGGATCGTCATAGGAATCCTCGCGTGCCTCCTTATCTTATCTTTAGCCCCCGCGTGCCGGAAAAGGGCAAAGGAGGGGCCTCCCCCTCCCCCCGCTGTTACAGTGGCCGAGCCCGCTCAGCGCCGGATAATGGATTATCTGGATCTCACGGGCAGCACCCAGGCGATCAGGACGGTGCAGCTCCAGGCCCGGGTCGCGGGCTTTCTGGAGAAAGTGCTCTTCCAGGACGGACAGTTCGTAAAGAAGGACCAACTTCTCTTCGTGATCCAACAGAACACTTATCAGGCCAACCTTCAACAGGCGGAGGGCGCAATCCTGCAACTGGACGCACAGTTGAAGTACGCCGAAAGTCAACTGGCGCGCTATTCAAGGCTCCTCTCCGAAAGGGGCGCCTCCCAGTCGGATGTGGACAACTGGCGTTATCAACGGGATTCGGCGGCAGCCGGCCTCGTGACCGCAAGGGCGAAGAGAGACCTTGCCGTTCTCGATCTCGGATATACGGAAGTCAGGGCGCCCTTTGACGGGCGCATCGACCGTAGACTCAAGGACCCGGGGAACCTGGTGGGCTCCGGAGAAAATACGGTCCTTGTGTCGATCAATCAGGTAGACCCGATCTACGTCTACTTCAACATCAGCGATCAGGACCTGTCCCGTCTCATCGCGGAAAGCCGATGGGTCCCGGGCAGGCTGCCCGCGAAGGTATGGCCCATGTACCTGGGGTTCCACGCCGAAGAAAGTTACCCCCACAAGGGCTACCTTGATTTTGCCTCCATCAGCCTTACTCCCACCACCGGCACCCTCCTTTTGAGGGGCATTTTCCGGAATCAGGACGGCAAGATAGCGCCGGGACTCTACGGGAGGGTTCGCGTACCCGTAAAGGAAAGAGAAGCCCTCCTCGTGCCGGATGAAGCCATAGGTCATGACCAGCAGGGCCCCTATGTACTCGCGGTGAACGGCAAGAATACGGTGGTGCGGATTGGCGTGAAGACCGGCGCCCTCGTGGATAATTGCCGCGTCATCGAACAGGGACTGAGCGGAAAAGAACGGATCGTCGTAAAGGGCACGCAGAAGGCTATCCCCGGCAGGCCGGTAACCCCGGAAAGATCGGTGTTACCCGGAAAGAAGGCGGCGTCGTGATCTCCAAATTTTTTATCGAGCGGCCTATACTTGCCAACGTTCTCGCCATCATCACAATCATTGTGGGCCTGGTGAGCTACTACTACCTTGCCGTAGAAGAATACCCGCCCATCGTGCCCCCCACTATCCAGATTACCGCGCGCTACCCGGGGGCGAGCGCCTCGGTGGTGGCAGACACCATAGGAGTGCCCCTGGAACAGGCGGTGAACGGCGTGGAGCGGGCAATCTACATGTCCTCCACGAGCGGGAGTGACGGCTCCTACGCCCTGACGATTACCTTTGACGTGGGCACCGACCTCGACAAATCTCTCACCCTCGTTCAGAATCTTGTCAATTCGGCAACGGCCCTGCTTCCCGGAGACGTGAACCAGCAGGGGGTAACCGTGAAGAAAGTGTCCACCAACATCCTGCTGGTGGTCAGCCTTTACGGGGATGGCAACCACTTTGATGAAGCCTTTCTCTCGAATTACGGCATTATCAACATGCAATATCCCTTGTCCCGCCTCCCGGGTGTGGGACAGGTGAGGGTGTTCGGCGCGGGCCCTTACAGCATGAGGGTCTGGCTGGACCCCAACAGGCTCAAACAGTTTAATCTCACTGCTTCGGACGTGCTCGCCGTCATCAGGGAACAGAATTTCCAGGTCGCGACAGGGCAGCTGGGCGCTCCGCCCGTACCCAGGGACCAGGCCTTCCAGTTCACCATGAACAGCCTGGGGCGACTCTCGGATGTGAACCAGTTTGAAGACATCATCGTGAGGAGCGCTCCCGGTCCGGCAGCGCAACTCGTGAGGCTGCGCGATATCGCCCGTATTGAATTGGGCCAGCAATCCTTCTCCAACTTCGCGAGCACGGGCGGACTCAACTCCGCCCAGGTGGTGGTCTTTACGCTCCCCGATGCGAACGCCATCTCTGTTGCGGACAGTGTTTACAAAGCCGTGGGCGAGATGAGTAAGGACTTTCCGGAGCACCTGAAGTATACGATCCGCTACGACACCACGAAGTTTGTCCGGGGGGCCATATCGGCCGTGTATTGGACCCTCTTCATCGCGGGAATCCTGGTCCTCATCGTGGTTATGGTGTTTCTCCAGAGCGTGAGAGCGCTCCTCGTTCCCGCCACCACAGTACCCGTCACCATCATCGGAGCCTTCGGGGCAATGGTGGCCCTCGGATTTACCGTGAACCTCATGACTTTGTTTGCCCTTGTTCTCTCCGTGGGCATAGTGGTGGACGACGCCATCGTCATTGTGGAGAATACTGCCTATTTCATCGACAAGGGACTTACGCCGAGAGAGGCGGCCATCAAGGCCATGAGCGAACTGACAGGCCCGGTTATGGGGATCACCATGGCCCTGGTGTCGGTATTCCTGCCCGCTGCATTCCTTCCCGGCATCACGGGCCAGATATTCCGTCAATTTGCCCTGGTCATTGCTGCCACTTCCATAATAAGCGCCATCAACGCCCTTACCCTGAAACCGGCACAGTGCGCCCTGTGGCTCAGGCCACGGAAGGAGAAGAAAGAGAACCGGTTTTACCGCGGATTCAACAAGGCTTATGAGGCCATGAAAGCGCCCTATATGAGACTGGTCGGGTGGATGGTAAAGAGGACGGCCCCTATGATAGTGATCTTCTTTGTGGTCATAGCCGTTACCGGATGGGTGTTTGTGCACCGGCCCTCCGGTTTTCTCCCTACCGAGGACCAGGGTTATGCGGTGCTTTTTGCCCGTCTGCCTGACGGCGCGTCTCAACCGAGGTCCCGGGAGGTATCCGAAAAGATAGGGACCATACTCAAAGATGCCCCCGGTATCGAGAGCTGGGTAACTATAGGTGGATACTCCTTCCTGGACGGCGCGAATGTGGCGGCCGTCAGCAGCACTTTCGTCATCTACAAAGACTGGAGCGAACGGGGCAACGCCCTGACTCAGGACAAGATAATCGCCAGGCTCAACCGGGACCTTTCAGTGATCAAAGAGGCCAGTATATACGTGGTGGTCCCACCCCCGATCCGTGGACTCGGCCAGGCGGGTGGATTCCAGATGATGGTGGAAGACCGGGGAAGCCTGGGGTTGGAGGAGCTTCAAAAGACCGTGGATAACCTTGTTCACAAAGGTAACTCCGAGCCGGGCCTCGTGGGGCTGGCCACCACTTTCGACACAAGGAGTCCCCAACTCTATCTGGATATCGACAGGACCAAGGCCCAATCTTTTCAGGTCCCGATTGCAGGTATCTTCGAGACGCTCCGGGGTTATCTCGGTTCCTCCTTTGCGAATCTTTTCAACAAGTTCAACCAGGTATACCAGGTATACATCCAGGCGAACGACCTTCATCGCGTGAAGCCCGAGGACGTGGGAAACCTTTATACACGTAATATCCAGGGGGAGATGGTGCCCCTGGGCAGTTTCACCAAGGTGAAGCGTACTCAGGGATCGGAGTTGATCACCCGGTACAACCTTTACCCTGCGGCCGCGGTCTTCGGCTCCGCTTCTCCGGGGTTCAGTTCGGGAGAAGCCTTGAGTCGTATGGAGCGCACGGCGGCAGAAATCCTGCCTAAAGGAATCGGTTATGATTGGACGGCCACGAGTTATCAGGAAAAGCGGGTAGGCTACCAGGCATATCTCATCTACGCTCTCTCGGTGACCCTCGTTTTCATGGTCCTCGCCGCCCTTTACGAAAGCTGGACGTCTCCTGCGGCGGTCATCCTGGTGGTGCCCATGGCACTGGTCGGCGTTCTTCTCGCCCTCATGATCAGAGGTTTTGACAGCAATCTCTATACTCAGATCGGGCTCGTGCTCATGATTGCCCTGGCGAGCAAGAACTCGATCCTTATCGTGGAGTTTGCCCGACGCCTTCAGAAGGATGGCGCGTCCGCTGAGGAGGCTGCAATCGAGGCGACGAGCCGCCGTTTCCGTCCCATCGTAATGACCTCTTTCGCTTTCATTCTGGGGGTTGTTCCCCTGCTCGTGGCCTCCGGAGCTGGAGCGGCAAGCCAGCAGGCCATCGGTACCGTGGTGTTTGGGGGCATGTTGGCTTCCACCTTACTCGCTATGCCCTTTGTGGCGGTTTTCTATGTTGCGGTAGAGCGGTTGGGAGCGAAATGGCTGAAGAGAAAAGCACCTGCAGCCTGATCCTTCAGGCGGAGTCGGGTGCGTAGCGCGTCCTGATCAGTTCGATTGTAGAATGAAGATTTTACTCTGAAACCTAGGCGGGGGACATGCCGGCAAGTTCCTGCATAAGTTCCTTTACCGTGGTCCTCTTATCTACTTTCCAGACAATCTCGCCTGCAGTGTAAAGGGGCTCTTCGAAACCCGTGTTGTATCCTCCGGAGGAAAGGAGGCCATTGCAGATGCAGAAGGAAACCTCGTTATTTTCCTTTGCAAGGCACTGGTTGTACACGCCGTTCGCGTCTTTGAGAAGCAGATACCCCTTGTCGCACTTGGGTTTCCGGAGCCTTGCCAGGGAGGAGACAAACATGGGCGACTGTTTTATGACCCTGAACGGCAAGCCGCAGGGAGATCCCGGCCGGTGCGCGACGAGTATATCGTTGCGTGTGGCCTGAATGACCGCCTGTTTGTAATCTTCGGTGGCGCTGCTCTCGTCCGTGATAAGGAATCTGGTTCCCATCTGGACCCCGTCGGCGCCCATGCGGAGGAATTTGAGTATGTCCTCGTGACTGTAAATGCCGCCCGCCACGATAACGGGAAAATCGCCGTGCTTCATTGCCGCATCTTTGACTGCAGGAAGAAGATTCTCGAGTTTGTTTGCTTCGAGGTCGATCTGGTCCATTTTGAAACCGAGGTGACCGCCGGCGAGAGGACCTTCCAGAACAACCGCATCGGGCCGGTAGGACGCTTTTTCCCATTTCCTGCATATGAGTTCCAAAGCCCTTGCCGATGAGACTATGGGTATGAGGGCTGTCGTGTCCGGGTGTTGAATGGCGGGAAGGTTCATGGGCAGGCCGCCTCCTGAGATAATCACGTCAACCTGTGCGTCGATGGCCCCTTTCACGGTGTCGTCGTAGTCTTTTGCGATGGCAACCATGATGTTGATGCCCGTGACGCCGCCATCCGCCTTGGAAAGGGTCACCTCTTCGCGCACCGCCTCATAGGTGTTGAGCTTTTTCCCATTCCTTTTAGAGACAATACGGTCAAGGCACGCGCTCGATATGACGCCGATGCCGCCCTCCCTGGCAACTGCTTTGGCGAGGGGGTGAAGTGATATACCGATACCCATGCCTCCCTGGATGATAGGGAGGTTAATTCGTTTCCCCTTAATGATGAGAGGTGGTAATACAGATTTCGACTCTGACAGCAGAACAGCTCCTTAGTATGACTTTATGATAAAGTGATCAGCAACGCCAAAACCCCTGACCAGTTTTATTAGAATAGTCTTATTTAGATACACTACATTATCCTTCATGTGAGGTTCTTTTTCAATAAAAATATTTCGCACCCTGAACCAAAGCTTGCCGGTACTGGAACGACGGGTGCGTCATCCGGAAAACCGGGTTGTTTGGATCACGGTGTAAAGTTGGAAAGCTGGTAAGGTATCTCTTTCTTTTCGAGGGATTCTTTCTTCTCGAAATAGACGGCATGCTCCGCAATCTCTCTCAAGGCGGTGACTATTTCCTTATTTGAGGACCTTACAAGCGGTGTTGCGCCTTTCAGGAGTTGTTTTGCCCTTCTCGCCGACAGGTGGACCAGTTCGAAACGGTTTTCAACCGTTTCCATGCAGTCTTCAACCGTTATCCTTGCCATTATGTCCTCCTCATGGTTTCCACAATATGCCTGAAATCTCCGAAGGCCCTGTCAAGCGTATCATTCACTATAGTATACTGAAAGAAATCCTTTCTTGCAAGTTCTTCTTCGACCCTCTTCATCCTGAGGTCGAGATCCTGTTCGCCCCTCAAAGACAGTCTCTTTACGAGGTCTTCCTTGGAGGGGGGAAGAACGAACACAAGGCACGCTTCCGGGCATTTCTCCTTTACCTTGAGGGCGCCCTTTACGTCGATATCGAGGATCATGTCGAAGCCTTTGGTGAGGGCCTCGCCCATTTCCTTCCTCGGGGTGCCGTAGGAGTGGTGGTGAACGCTTTCCCACTCAAGGAACCGGTCCTGCTCCACCATCTGCTGAAAGGTGCGGTCATCGACAAAATAGTAGTCTTTACCGTCTCTCTCCTGGGGTCTCTTCTTTCGCGTGGTGTAGGAAATTGAAAAGAGGGTGGAGCGGTCTTCCTTCAGGAATCGCTCGATAATGGACGACTTCCCGACACCGGACGGACCGGAGACTACGAAGAGACGGCCCTTCTTTTTGACATGGTCGCTCTGTTCCATATGCTTTAAGCCCCCGTTGCCGCAGAGGATGACGTCCGGAATCCGGGCTCCTCTCTGAGGGCGTTTTTCCCTTTACTCCACATTCTGGGCCTGTTCCCTTATCTTTTCTATTTCCACCTTGATCCGGATGACCCGTTCGTTTATGAAGAGGTCGTTCGATTTGCTCCCGATGGTGTTGGCTTCTCTCACCATCTCCTGGATGATGAAGTCCAGCTTCCGCCCGATGGAGTCTTCAGCCTCGATGGTGTCCTTGAAGTTTTCCAGGTGGCCGCTCAGTCTTACAGTTTCCTCGGATATGTCAAGACGTTCCATGTAAATGGCCAGTTCCTGGAGTATCCTTGCTTCGTCTACCGGGGTCGCTTTTGTCGCCTCGACGATCCTCTCCCTCAGCTTCTCTTCATGGGCCGCGATGTGGGAAGGCCATCTCTCCTCAATCTCCCGGAGGTAACCGGCTACATCCCCCAGCCGTTTGAGCATGTCTTTGCGTATGATGGTCCCTTCTTTTGCCTTCTCCTCGTTCAGCTTCGTAAGGAGGCTGTCGAGGGCCGGGAAAAGGATTTCTTCCGGAATGCCGTTGGTTTCTTCATAGGTGATGATGTCCCTGAGATTGAAGACGGTCTCTACCGTAAGATCGCCCGTCACGCCATACTCGCCTTTAAGGGCGCGGGCCATCTCCACATACTGTTTTACCACCACATCGTTTATCTTGAAAGGCGCTGCCTGGGCTGCGGACCTCTCCCATTTGATCACGATATCGAGCTTGCCCCGCTTCACAATCTGCTTGGCCAGTTCCCTCAGTTTCTGTTCATGGGGATAGTCCGTCCTCGAAAGCTTTACGCTTACTTCGAGGTACCGGCTGTTCAACGACCTCGCCTCCCCGTAAAGTTTCCCTTCCGGGCTTTCGATCTCCACTTTGGCAAAACCTGTCATACTCCTCAGCATTTTAGCATCCCCTTATAAAGGTCTCTCCATTTGTTCATTATAAAGATGGTTTCGTTTTCCCGGTAGTCAGGATACGTCCAGTCAAGGGCCCTGTAGGTTCCGTTCTGATACATGAGCGTCAGGTCGGCGTATATCCCCTTGCCCAGGTAGACCCTGTGCGAATAACCCTTTGTGGTGGCAAGTATAACATGTTCAAGGGCGATATATCCAGGATCAATATTCACGGTCCGCTTGCCGTTCAGCGAAAGGAGGCGTTCTATCTCATTGGTTTTCAACTTTATTTCCGGGAGAAGCTCCCTGTGGAGCAGGGGTTCGAAGAGGAGAAAAACGCGGAGCAGGTTCTCGCCCATTTCCTTGTCGTAGTAATTGCTGTGAATGAAAGGGATGAGCCCGGTAGTCTCCTGGATCTTCCCTATATAGCTCGAAAGCTCGCCCTGGGCTTCCTGAAGAGACACTTCGCTCCCGAATATCAGGCTTGCGAAATACTTGACGGATTTTGGTACGTGCGGATTTCCCATAGTATGAAATATTCCCTGTTTTTCCTTTCTCTTTCCCTGGGCACTTCCACTACTTTCGTGGCGTGTATCCCGAGGGTTTCGCCGAATGCCTTCATTTCTTCCATGACGCGGTCGATCAATTCCTGATCCTTCACGATGCCGCCTTTCCCGACCTCAAAGCGCCCCACCTCGAACTGGGGCTTAAAAAGAGACATAATACACCCCCCCGCGTTCACCAAGGGCACTGCCGCAGGCAGTATCTTCTTCAATGATATGAAAGAGACGTCGATGGTAATTGCGTCGAGCAATTCTCCCACGTCGTCCATGGTCATTTGCCGGGCGTTGAAATTCTCCGTGAGGATTACCCTATTGTCGCCTCTCAGCTTCTCATGGAGCTGGTGGGTCCCCACGTCTACGGCATAGACCTTTGACGCCCCGTGTTTAAGGAGGCAGTCTACAAAACCCCCGGTCGATGAGCCGATGTCGAGGGCAATTTTCCCCGTCATATCGATACCGAAGGCGCTTAAAGCCGCTTCAAGTTTGACGCCGCCGTAGCTCACATAAGGGATCGGGTTCCCTTTTATCACGATCGGAGTGTCATCCGTCACTTTCTTGTCGGGTTTTGTAACCCTCTCTTCTCCGATATAGACCTCGCCCGCCATAACGAGGACCCTTGCTTTCTCCCTTGAAGGGGCAAGGCCCTTTCGCGCAAGGACAACGTCTATTCGCTCTTTAACCAATCCAGAACCGCCTTTTTTATTCCCCCTTCGTCGATGCCCGTCCTTTTCCGGAGGCTTGCCTGTGACCCGTGGGGCAGGAAAGCATCGGGAAGACCGATATTTTTTACGGGCACAAGGATCCCTTTTTCTGCGAGCAGCTGGCATACACCGCTTCCGAACCCTCCCATGACCGTGTTCTCTTCCACGGTAAGGATCCTGCCCGTGTCCGAGGCGACCTTGAGAAGCGTCTCACCGTCCATGGGTTTTATGAATCTCCCGTTTACCACCGTGCAGTGAATCCCTTCCTTTTCAAGCTCCGACGCGGCGGAGAGGGCGGAGTGGACTGTGCTCCCGCACGCGATGACGGTAATGTCCCTGCCATCCTTGAGTATCTCCCAACTGCCCAGCGGTATTTCGCGTAACTCCGGGTCGAGGGGCACTCCGAGCGCTTCGCCCCGGGGATACCTGATGGCGGCCGGTTTCTCGTAGCAGTACGCGGAGTAGAGCATATGCCTCAACTCATTCTCGTCCTTCGGACTCATGATGATGAGATTGGGGACGGTGCGGAAATAGGAGAGGTCAAAAGCGCCGTGATGGGTGGGTCCGTCCTGGCCCACTATGCCGCTTCTGTCCACCGCAAATACCACAGGGAGGTCCTGAAGGCAGACATCCAATATGATCTGATCATAGGCCCTCTGGAGGAATGTGGAGTAGATGGCGACAAAAGGCCTCAGGCCGCCCAGGGCAAGGGCCCCCGCAAAAGTTACCCCGTGCTGCTCCGCGATGCCGATATCGTAAAACCTGTCCGGGAAGATTTGGGAAAAGTGGTCCAGGCCCGTGCCGAGTCCCATGGCCGCCGTAACAGCCACAATTCGCTCATCCTTTTCAGCCAGTTCAATGATGGTGTCTCCGAAGAAGTCGGTGTACGTCTTCGTACCCTTGCTGGTGGAGTTGCCCGTGACCATCTCGAAAGTCGATATACCGTGAAATCTCGCGGGATCGTCCTCCGCATGGGTGTATCCCTTACCCTTCTTTGTCACCACATGAAGGAGAAGGGGCCCCTTGAGACGTTTTACATTGGTGAGGGTGTCTATGAGGTGAACGATGTTGTGCCCGTCCACGGGGCCGACGTACTGAAAGCCCAGGGCCTCGAACAACATGCCGGGCGTAACGAAGGCCTTTATGGTCTCCTCGATGTGGCGCGCGGCCTTATAGACCGTATCGCCTACGGACGGGGGAAGCCTCTTGAGCCTGTTTTTGATCTCCTCCCTGAGGTTGCTCACAAACTCTCCCGTCATGATCTTGTTCAGATAACTGGAGAGACCGCCTATGTTTTTCGATATGGACATTTCGTTATCGTTGAGAATGACCATGATATCACTTTTGAGATGTCCCGCGTGGTTCAGGGCCTCGAAGGACATGCCGCCCGTCAGGGAACCGTCGCCGATGACGGCCACGATCTTGTGGGTTTCCCGTCTCCTCCGCCTTGCCTCCGTGAGGCCGACCGCGATCGATATGGAGTTGCTCGCGTGACCCGTATCGAATACATCGTAGGCGCTCTCTTTCTTCGAGGGAAACCCGCTTATGCCCCCGTTCTGCCGGAGAGATCCGAACCTCTCTTTTCTTCCCGTGAGCAGCTTATGGGTATAGCTCTGGTGTCCTACATCCCATATGATCTTGTCGCGAGGTGTGTCGAGTATGTAGTGAAGGGCAATCGTCAGCTCCACCACGCCGAGGTTCGACGAAAGATGACCCCCTGTCTTGGATACCGTGTCTATGATATATCGGCGTATTTCGTCGGCAAGTTGCGAAAGTTCGGCAAGATCCAGCGTCTTCAGGTCCCCGGGACCTTCTATCCTCTCGAGGAACATCAAGAAACCCGGCTGCCGATGAATTGCGCGAGTTCTGTGAGTATTGCCGACTCCGCGCCGAGAAACTGGACGGACCTGATGGCTTCGTCGGTAAGCTGCTCCAGCTTGATCTTTGAGGCGACCACGCCATAGTGCTTCACGTAGGTCTGCTTGTTCGAGTCCTTTTTGAGCCTCTTTCCCACTGTTTCCTCATCTCCTTCCACATCGAGGAGGTCATCCATGATCTGGAAGGCGAGACCGAGAGATTCGCCGTACCGGGTGAACTTCTGGAGGGCCCGCGCTTTCGCTCCCCCCATTATCGCACCTACTCTCACCGCGGCCCGGATGAGGGCCGTCGTCTTATGAGAATGAATATAATTCAGAATGTTCTTGGTTCCTTCCTTCCCGTCATAAAGGACATCCACCACCTGACCCGCGACCATGCCCTCGGCGCCCGCCGCGGAAGCGACCTCGAATACCACCTGCTTGACTATTCTCGGGCTGATCCTTTCGGCATACCGGCTGTCCGCCATGATTCTGAAAGCCTCGGTAAGGAGTCCGTCTCCCGCGAGAATGGCCATTGCCTCGCCGTAAACCTTGTGACACGTCGGCTTGCCCCGTCTCAGGTCATCGTTGTCCAGGCTCGGCAGGTCATCGTGGATCAGGGAATAGGTGTGGATCATCTCGATGGCGCAGGCAAAGGGAAGAAGTCCGTCACAGATTTTGCCCTGTGCTTCGCACGCCGCGATGGCCAGGATAGGCCGTATCCTTTTGCCGTGGGAAAACAGCATATATCCCATGGCGTCCCTCAATACGGAGGGAGACGTCTTCAAGGAGGAAAAGATATCCTTGAGGCTCTCTTCCACTACTATCTGTTTTTCCCGAAGGTATGTGGCAAGATCCATTACGCTTCTTCCCGACCGAAGGGTTGTCTTTCCAATGACCCGTCCTCTTTTTTTATGAGTACCTCGACCTTTTTCTCTATGTCGTCAAGCCTTCTCGAAAGCTCCTTCGTGAGAGAGAGTCCCTCTTTGAAGAGGCTCAGGGCTTCGTCAAGAGGTATATTGCCGTTGTCGAGGGTTTTCACTATGTCTTCGAGCTTTTTAAGCCCATCTTCAAATTTCATTGACTTTTAATTATAAAATTTAAAATCGTGCTTAGCAAGTGTTTCGTGAAGATGAATCCCATCTCCGGTGCGCGGGCGCACTCCGCCGTTCCGGGGGAGCGGAGGGAATTCGTTGACGGGATAAGAAAAATAAGGATATATAAGGACATAACGTGTCGGGTATCATTGATGATGGACGACCAATTGACAAAGAGGAGGCAGAACATGAAAAAGGTATTGAGTCTCGCATTGGTTTTCGGTCTTATGGTTGTTTATGTCGGGTTCGCGTCGGCTCAGGATCAACAGGCAGCGAAGAAAGACGCGGGCAAGCCGGGCGCGGTCCTGGCTGAGGCCGTTACCCTGACCGCCGTGGTGGATGCGGTGGATGCGGAAAAGCGGACCCTCACCCTCAAGATGGAGGACGGGTCGGCCCGGACCTTCAAAGTGGGCAAGGAAGTAAAGAACTTCGACCAGATCAAGGCAGGGGACAAACTGAGGACCACGTACCTCGAATCAATGGCCGTTTTTGTGAGGAAATCGGACGAAAAACCCTTCGCGGGCGAGGTTGGCACTGTGAGGGTCGCGCCGAAGGGTGCGAAACCCGGCATCGTGGTGGCGGACACCTTTGAGATAACAGCGAAGGTTGACGATATAGATTATAAGAAACGGACCGTAACCTTGAAGGGCCCCGAGGGTAAGGTGAATACATTTACTGTGGACAAAAGGGTGAAGAAGTTCATGAGCGTGAAGAAGGGTGACGAACTGGTGGTGAGGGTCACGGAAGCCATGGCAGTTGCCGTGGAGGCGCCTTAAGCCGAAGACCGCGAAAGCCCGGGGCTGCCGCTCAGGCGGCCCGTCAGGAAGGTTTTTTAACGGGGAATGGGAGGGCGGCGCCTGCCTGTTCCCCGCGCACCTTGAGTCTTTCCGGCTCCTTACCGGGGGTCTTTGCCGGTTCGAAGCGCCAATGCGTTGAAAAAGGCCCCGGGCACGGGACTGGGCCTGCGGGAGACATAGTCGAATGTGACCATGCCGGTTTCCGCGAGGGCCACGAGGGTTTCACCCCTTGTCACCCGGTGAAACAGTCTGAAACCGGTGCGAGTAAATTCACCGACGTGGGTATCGATGTGAAGCTCCTCCAACATGAATGCTTCAGCCTTGAAATTTACGGAAAGGTCCGACATTATGACACCGGTCTTGTGGCCGCCTAAATGGAGTTCGGTGAAACCCATGGAATGGAGCATGGCCACCCGCGCGGTACCCAGGAGAGAGACGAGGGCATCGTTTCCCATATGCCCGCCATAGTTGATATCCCGCGGCTGGAGGGTTATGGTGTGACGAAATTCATATTCCCTCTGAATTGTGAGTTTTATCCTCGACATGGCCGCCTCCGTCCGTTCTGTCCGTGAGATCTGAATTCTTGTTATCTTCTGTAACACTTCCCGGGGAATTATGTCAATTAGCAGGGAGAACATTTTATTTGACCCCGCGTCCATTCAATGATACGTTTTGAAAACGGCACATTAATCACAAGGAAAATGTGGAGGTCGGCCCCCCCCTGCGGAAGCAGTCATATTGGTGACGCGGCGAGACGCGGCTTGTGGGCCTGAGCGGGGCCGACGCAAGTGGAGCGCGGGTTCCTTCGGATTGAGACAAAGGGAAGACGAAAGGACACCCGAAAGGATATTCGCAACACCTTGAAACCAGGTCCGGCATATCGGGCAGGGTTACCGGACAGATGCGGCCGCACCTGTCCGGAACAGCCTTGGACAGCATATCGGGCAGCGATAACGAGCCGCGGGAGACTTTCTTTAATGAGGGCGACAGGAAATCAGGAGCCATATGGGGCGTGCAGCCGGACTGAGCCGTCCGACCGGTGTGTGCGGCGGAGCAGCCGATGAGGTTCCTTCTCGATAACCGGACCCAGGCCGCCTTGCAGTTTGCCGTCCCGGTCATTCTTCTCATGGTCATGTCCGTCTCATGGCGAACGCAAAAGACTCATCATGGCTTCGGCCGATGGACAATCAGCAATGCGCCCCTCGCGCTGGGCTCCCTTCTTCTCGGCCTGCGCGGCATGGTCCCTGACTGGGTGTCCGTGTTTGTGGCGAATGGGCTGCTGTTTATCTCGCCCATCCTGATATATGAGGGTATTCGTCAGTTTCGAGGGAGACCTCCCCGGGATATATTCAATTACGGGTTGATGGCGTTCCTTTTGGGCGCCTTCGCGTTTTTCCTGTGGGTGCGGCCCGATGCGAATGTCCGGCCGGTGGTCATGACCGTGTGCGCCGCAATCGTTATCCTTCGCTGCGCGGCAAGTCTCTCCAGAGATGTCCCTGCTGAACTGCGCCCGGGCTACCGGTTCACGGCGGCGGCCTTCGGGATCTATGGTCTCGCGCTGACCCTGCGTGTTTTCACTGCGCCGACCCTGCCCGAGTTGTCCGACACTGTTGCCGGGGATACGTGGCGGGGCCTCCTGTCCATGGCGACCGTTGTCATGCCCGTGGTGTGGACCTTCGGGTTCTTTATGATGACCAACGACCGACTTACCCGGAGCCTCAGGACCGCCGAGGTCGAGATGCGCGAGATGGCATCCACCGACTCTCTGACGGGTCTCCTAAACCGCCGTTCCTTCGTCGAGATGAGTCAGCGCGAACAGGTGCGTATGCGTCGCAATGGCGGCACTCTGGCGCTGCTGGTTATGGACATCGATCATTTCAAACACCTGAACGACACCTATGGCCATCTTGTAGGGGACGCCATACTGCGTGAAATGGCAGGCATCTGCAAGGGCAGCGTGCGGGCCACCGACTTGCTCGCACGGTGGGGCGGTGAGGAGTTTGCCGTGCTTCTACCTGACACCGACTATGCGGGGTGCCTCTACCTTGGCGAGAAACTGCGCCGCGAGGTGGCCGGTTTGTCCGTGCCTGCGGGCAGGGGGCAGGCCAGGACCACGATCAGTGTGGGTGGAGCGCTCTGGACGCCGGACGACGAGAATCTCGATTCAGTGCTGCGCCGCGCCGATATTGCCCTCTATAAAGCGAAGCGGCGCGGTCGAAATTGTGTGGTCATGTAATGTCCCTGATGATTTTTTTACTCTGATTCTATATAATTATAATCTCCATCCAGTGAAACGGTAAAAGTGTGAGAAGGTCGTACTATTGAAGAAGAAAATATATGAAGAAGAAGCATTCTTTCCGGCAGAGGGGGACATACCGGAACTGCTGGTGAAAGATATCCCCTTTGTTATGGACAAATACCTCGCGGGAGGCACGCTCAAGGTCTGGGAAGGTCCTTACCGGGAGGTGTTTTCACCGGTCCTCGCAAGGGCCGGCGCGGGCGTCGTCGAGAGATCGATCGGCAGGTGCCCGCTCATGACGGAAAAGGAATCCCTGGAGGCGCTTCAATACGCGAAGGGAGCCTTTGATAATGGGAGAGGGGAGTGGCCCGCCATGACCGCCGAGGGGCGGATGGGATGCATGGAGGAGTTCCTTTCCCGGATGGTCCTCGAAAGGGACCGGGTAACGCATCTTCTCATGTGGGAGATAGGGAAGTCGGTTGGGGACGCTCAAACGGAGTTTGACCGGACCGTCAACTACGTAAGAGGTGTGATGGGTGCGCTCAGGGAGGCGAAGAAGAATCGCTCCCTGGTGTTGACGGGACACAATATGGCGGGAAGGATCGGAAGGGCGCCCCTGGGTGTGGTCCTTTGCATGGGGCCCTTCAACTACCCGCTGTTCGAGACCTTTACCGGTCTTGCCTCGGGACTCCTTACGGGGAACACGGTGGTTTTCAAACTTCCCCGGTTCGGGTCGCTCCTCTATGGACCTCTTTTCGAACTCTTCCGTGATTCCTTTCCACCCGGGGTGGTAAACGTGATTTCCGGTGAGGGGAAGCGGATAATTCCGCCCCTCCTTGCGACAGGCATGGTGGACGGCCTCGCCTTCATCGGGACGAGTGGCGTGGCGGCATACCTGAGAGGCCTTCACCCGAAACCTCAAAGGCTCCGTTGTGTCCTCGGGCTCGAGGCGAAGAACCCCGCCATCATTTTGTCTGATGCAGACCTCGACCTCGTGGTGCCGGAAAGCGTAAAGGGCGCTCTCGCCTTTAACGGACAACGGTGCGCGGCGCTGAAGATATTTTTTGTCCACACATCCCTTGTGGAACCTTTTCTCGAAAGGTTTTCCCGGGCTTTGGCCGATATCGAGTTCGGGATGCCGTGGGAGGAGGGGGTTTTCGTGACGCCCCTCGTGGAACCGGGCAAGCCCCGATACCTTGCGGACCTCATGGAGGATGCCGTCGGCCGTGGAGCGCGCCTGATGAATGAAGGAGGGGGGACCATATGGGGAACCTTCTTCCACCCCGCCCTCCTTTTCCCCGTTACCCCGGCCATGCGCGTATATCATGAGGAGCAGTTCGGTCCCCTCATTCCGGTAGTCCCCTATGATGACCTTGAAGTGCCGGTCCGGTATGTGACGGAGTCGAGTTACGGGCAGCAGGCGAGCGTCTTCGGAAAGGACAAGGACCGGTTGAGGAGCCTCGTGGATTGTCTCGTGCACCAGGTTTCGAGGGTGAACATCAACTGCCAGTGCCAGCGGAGTCCCGACACAGCCCCCTTCACGGGAAGAAAAGACTCCGCCGAGGGAAGCCTTTCGGTGTCCGACGCAGCCACGGCCTTCACCACGCCTTTTTTTGTCGCCTCCAGGGACACGGAGGCCGACGTGGAGATTGTTGACGTTCTGATAAGAGAGAGGGAGAGATAAAAGCATCTCGACCGTGAAGTCGCCTACCGTCCGTTCCGTCATCCCGGAAAACCGTTTCATCAAGTGGCGGTCGCAGAGTTATGACTGTACGTTATTGTGTACAGTGTGTCAGCCTCGCAACGCAATCGGGCAGGCTTGACAATTGCGTTAAATGGAGTGTTATCTTTGACCAAAGATAACGGTTTTAATGTTGATTATTGTGGTGTAGTGTATTATATTTTATACAGTGGTAAAATAAGGCAGCAAACCTTACGGAATGCTTATCAAATGGTTTTGCATTTTTAGGAATCGTGTTTTACGTTAATTTACAGGGGTTGCGTGTTGAGCCTTTTTCTCCTGCCTTATGGAGGTGTAAGGCTCCACGGACATGTGACATACTATAAAAGGAGGCTATATGATTCACGGAGGTTCAGCAGAGTTCTTCAATGCAGCGGATTATTTTATCGACAGAAACATACGTCAGGGCCGGGGCCACAAGGTTGCCGTGTACACGGAAAAACGTAACTATACCTATAACGATATTCAGAAGATGACCAACAAGACCGCCAATGCATTGAGGGAGCTCGGAGTCCGGGTGGACGACCGCGTGGTGCTTCTCATGCTCGACGTCCCCCAGTTCTATGCCATATTCTGGGGCGCCATCAAGATAGGGGCGGTGCCCATCCCCGTCAATACCATGCTCACCCCCGAGGACTACGAATATTACCTCAACGACAGCCGTGCCCGGGTACTGGTCATATCGGTCCAGCTCGTGCCCACGGTCATGAAGATCCGGGGCGACCTGAGATACCTCAGGGACCTCATCATTATCTCGGAAACCGAGGGGGCTCACATCCCCTTTAAACAGAAGTACCGCCATGCGCCGGAGACGATCAAGACGGAGTTCACCACGAAAGACGACGTGGGGTTCTGGCTTTACAGTTCCGGGTCTACAGGAGCCCCGAAAGGTGCGATCCATTCCCATTACGACATGGTGGCAGCAGCTGAAGCATTCGGTCAAGGCGTGTTAGGACTTACCGAGGACGACATTCTTTTTTCTGCAGCAAGACTTTTCTTTGCATACGGGCTCGGAAACGCGTGTTACTTTCCCCTGTCCGTAGGAGCATCCGTAGTACTCAATCCAGGGGCACCCAATCCTGAAAGCGTGTTCCACCATCTCGAGCGATTCCGCCCGACTGTCTTCTTCGGTATACCTACACTCTATGGACAGATGCTTGAATACCTTGAGAAACGTGACAAAGAAACGGGCTCCACCCCGGACCCCAACTCGAACCACGAATTCTCGTCTGTCCGTATTTGTGTGTCTGCAGGAGAGGCGCTGCCGCCCGACATATATTTTCGCTGGAAAAAACGCTTCGGCATAGATATTCTGGACGGCATAGGCTCCACAGAGATGCTTCATATATTCATTTCCAACCGCCCGGGTGAGGTTAAACCGGGGTCCACGGGAAAACCCGTCCCCGGCTACGAACTCCGGCTTGTGGATGATGAAGGCCGTGATGTGCCGCCCGGCGAGATCGGCACCCTCCTTGCGAAGGGGTCAAGTTCCGCCCAGCAGTACTGGAGAAAGCGGGAGAAGACGAGACTCACCATGCAGGGCGAGTGGATCAATACAGGCGACAAGTACTACATGGACGAGGACGGTTTCTACTGGTGCGCGGGCAGGGGAGACGACATGTTGAAGGTAGGGGGCATCTGGGTCTCTCCCGTGGAAGTGGAGAACTGCCTGATTGAACATCACGCAGTGCTCGAAGCCGCCGTGGTGGGCTCCATGGACCCCAAGGGGCTTGTGAAGCCGAAGGCATTCGTGGTGCTGAGCGGTGGAGAGAGTCCGTCCCCCGAGCTTGAGAAGGAATTGAAGCAGTGGGTCCTTGACCGTATGGCGAAGTACAAGTACCCGAGATGGATAGAGTTCGTCAAGGAGCTTCCCAAGAGCACCACGGGTAAGATACAGAGGTTTAAACTGCGGTAAGCCGTAGAGAATAAAGCTGTCACGGTCCTTCGGGATCACAATGCGGGCGCCTCGATTCGGGACGCCCGCATTTCTATTCCCGCCCCCCTTTCCGGCCCCGTAAAGCGTGATGGAGGCGAAGGCGGGGCAAGCCGCCGCCCGACGACGAACTGTATACATCAGGTGAGCTCCTATGAAAAAGAAACGTTAAGCAATCAAACTACTTAGAGACGTACAAGCCCGAATGTCACTTAAGAAAATACCGCGCATTCCGATAACTGTTGTGACCCATTAAATCACTTGATTCTATACTACAATTCAAAAAAGGGGGTTTCAGATGAGAAGAGTTTTATCGGGAATGGCATTGGCGATAATGGTTGTTTTTGGCATGGTATGTCTGGTTAGCGCTTCGTCGCAGGATGACGCGAAAGCGTTCGCGGAAAAGGCGGCGGCATTCGCGAAGGCGAACGGCAAGGAGAAAGCCGTCGCCGAGTTCAACAATCCCAAGGGTCAGTTCGTAAAGGGAGACCTTTACATATTCGCCAATGACTTCGGCGGCATATGCCTCGCGAACGGCGGGACACCTCAACTTGTGGGAAAAAACCTTCTCGGGCTGAAGGATGCGACGGATAAGTATTTCTTTAAGGAAATGACGGACCTCGCGAAGACGAAGGGGTCCGGCTGGGTCAACTATTCATGGACCAACCCGGTGAGCAAGAAGGTGCAGCCGAAGGTGACGTGGGTCCAGAAGGTGGAAGGGGCCGAATACTATATCGGCTGCGGCGTATATAAGTAAGGGACGGCGATAATGTCTCCCGGCCCGGTTCTCTCACGGGATACCTCCCCTGGTAAAGGCGCTTTTCATCTTTTCAGGGTGGGGGGCTTAAGGGAGAAGGGGTTTTGGTCGATAATGGGTCAGATACAAAAACAAGTTCGGTAATTGTCAGGTCTCGGAGGCGGCAGATGAGAAAACCGGTTTGCAGGATAGGCTGTCCGGCACGGGGACTGAAAGGGACTTGGACCGGCAAGATCAAAGGAGCGGATGGATATACTTTGAGAGGAACGCATTGGTAAACATAGAGAGCATGATGTCCGGATACGCTCCGCCGTTACCGGGCATCATGCCGGATAATCCAGAGGGGGTCACACAATGAAGGCATGGCTGAGCAACCTGCAAATGACGAAAAAACTCTTAGTCTCTCCATTCACGGCAATTCTATTCCTGCTTGTCTTCGGCCTGGTGTCGTACGCCGGGTTCTTCCGGCAGAAAGCGGCGCTCGACGACATCTTCAACACGAGATTCAAGTACTATCAGTCAACCGCGGGCGTGGTCATCGGCCTCAAGGAGGTCCATGGCAATATCTATAAACTCCTGAGCTGGGAAAGCTCCAACTATGACAAGGCGCGGATCACCGCCTTCGCCGACGAGCAGTTTGTCACACTCAAGAAGGTGGCCGCCGAACTGGAAGAGAAGACCAGGAGCGCGAACCTGACCAAAACCGAAAAGGCCTGTTTCCAATCGACTGCGGAGTTGTTGGCCAAGTATCAGGACTCGTTGCGCCAGATTGCGGGCCTGGACGCGGCCACGGCGTCCATGTTGATGACCCAGGCGGACGACATATTTCAGACTATGAGCAAGAAACTCGATGAACTGATGGCGCTGGAAAACAAGTTGAGTAAGGACCAGTACACCTCTTCCGGACGGACCTTCCAACTTGTGATCATTGTTTCCGCCCTTGTCCTGATCGCGGCCATTGTGCTGCCTTTCGGACTGAGCATGCTCATGCGCGCCATCATCCTCACTCCCATAAACAGGACTGTGGATGCCATAGAAGCTGTTGCCCAGGGCGACCTTACGAAGCGCATTGACGTTTCTTCCAGGGATGAGGTAGGAGAGATGGCCAAACATTTTAACCTATTTGTCGAAAAGTTGCATGATACGATCAAGCACGTGGCGGAGAGCAGCGACGAAGTCTCGGCTGCGGCCAATACCCTTGATAATGCAACGGAGCACATGGCCACGGGCGTGGAAGAAGCGGCCATGCAGGTAAACTCGGTGGCCACCGCAAGTGAGGAGATGTCGAAGACCTCTTCGGAAATAGCGCAGAACTGCATGACCGCCGCGAGAAGCTCGGAGAAGGCGACGAGTTCGGCGGGGACCGGCGAGACTATCATACAGGAGACGATCAACGTGATGAACCGCATTAGCGAGCGGGTGAAAGAATCGGCGGGGATCATCAAGAGCCTCGGGGCGCGGTCGGACCAGATAGGCCAGATAGTGGGTCTCATAAATGACGTAGCAGACCAGACGAACCTTCTCGCTTTGAACGCGGCAATCGAGGCGGCGCGAGCGGGCGAACACGGCAGGGGCTTCGCGGTAGTTGCCGACGAGGTAAGGAAACTCGCCGAGAGAACGAGCGATGCTACTAAGGAGATCGGCGAAACCATACGGGCAATGCAGTCCGAAACCAAGAAGGCGGTTTCCTCCATGGAAGAAGGGGTGGGCGAAGTGGGGAGAGGCACTCTGGAGGCCGGCAAATCAGGCGAGGCCCTGAAAGAGATCCTCCACCAGATCAACAAGGTCACCTCGGAGATTAACCAGATCGCGGTAGCATCGGAACAGGAGACGGCCACGACCAACGAGATAGCGGTGAGCATACAGCAGATCTCGATGGTAATGCAGTAGACGGCCCAGAGGATTCAGGACAACGCGGGCGCCTCGGCTCAACTCGCGGACCTCTCGAAGGGATTGCAGAAGACCGTGGGCCAGTTCCGGATATAAGGACCAAAAAGAAAGAGACTTCAGAGAAATGCGGGGGCCGCCTACAGGGTGGCCCCTTTTTCGTCCATCCCTGCGGGACCTTCCATCGGGGCCCTCCCCGATCCCGTGTACAGAACCGTGACCGGCGACCCGCGCCGGACCTCTTTTTCTGTTGCTTTATTACCCTTAAGCCTGTTAATTTAGAGAGTTGCTGATGAAGAAAGCCGCTTTCATAAATGTGCCGTTCAGGCAGGTTGAGGGTAACCTGAAGAGGATACTCGACCTGGACATAGGTATAGAGATCTATTTGGAGAACAACCTCGTCGAGGAAATGGAGCTTCGTGAGGCAAAAGAGATGGGCGCCAGGCTTGAGGGGTATGGAATAGCCTGCACGGTACACGCCCCTTTCATGGACCTGAGTCCCGGCGGGTACGACAGGGCCGTGAGGAGGATAACACGGGACAAGCTGAAGAAGACCGTCGAAATGGCGCGACTCCTCCGTGCGCGAGGCGTGGTCTGCCATCCCGGTTACGACAAGTGGCGTTTTGACCGAAACGAGGAGTTGTGGCTCGAGGGGAGCATAGACACGTGGACGGAGGTGCTCAAAGAGGCAAAGGATGGACCCCTCATAATGGTGGAAAACATTTTTGAAGAGCATCCTTCCACGCTTATTGCCCTCTTCGATGCCTTCAGGAACCAGAACCTCTGGTTCTGCTTTGACTCGGGGCATTTCAACCTCTTCTCTACGGTTTCACTGGATGGCTGGCTTGTTCCTTTAAGGGACAGGATCAGAGAGATGCACCTTCACGACAACCATGGAGGATGGGACGAACACCTTCCTATCGGAACGGGAACGTTCCCTTTCCGGGAATTGAAGGCCTTCCTCAAAAACGCCGGAGATATCGCATTTACCACCGAAGTACACGGTGAAGCTCACGCCTTGGAAAGTCTAAAAAAATTAAAGGAGTTTCTATCATAAATGGCCTATAGAATCGAAGTCGCATACAAGAAAGGGATCAGGGACGTGCCCGGTGAGAAGCTGAGGAAGCGGATTCAAGGGGATTTCGGTCTTACCGTCGAAGCCAATGTGGCGGACGTCTACACGGTGGACGCAGACCTGGAGAGCAGGATTATCGATATTCTGTCCACCGATGCCTTCATTGACCCCGTTACGCAGGCGGGATACGTGACTCGGCCCACCCCCACCGACGCGGACTGGGTGGTTGAAGTGGGCTATAAACCCGGTGTGACGGACAATGTGGGAAGGACCGCGAGAGAAGTGATAGAAGCCCTCGCGGGCCGGAAATTCGGCGAGGGTGAGAGGGTTTACACTTCGCGAATGTATTTCCTTAAAGGAAAACTTGAAGAGAAGGACGTCGTAAACATCGCCGAGGGCATGCTGGCCAATACACTTATAAATAGGTATGCCTACAAGAAAGCGGACCAGTATGAAAGGGACGGAGGGATGGGGGTCAATGTGCCCCGGGTCTCCATCCGGCATGAGCCGGTTGTGGAAAGCTTCCCTCTCACTGCGGGCATCGATGAGATGATGAAGATAAACAGGGAGAGGACGTGGGCGCTCTCGCGGGATGAACTGATGGCCATCCAGCGTTATTTCCTCCGGACCGGGACCAGGGAAGCGAGAAAAAGCGCGGGCCTCGATGAATCTCCTACCGATGTGGAGATAGAAGTTCTTGCCCAGACGTGGTCCGAGCACTGTAAGCACAAGATATTCAATGCAGTGATAGAGTACGAAGAAGACGGCGTTGTCCGGACCATAGACAGCCTTTTCAAGACCTATATCGTGGGTTCGACGGACAAGATACGGAAACAAAAAGGCAGGAAGGATTTTTGTCTCTCCGTATTCAAGGACAATGCCGGGATCATACGGTTCGACGGGAAATCGAACCTTGCCTACAAGGTGGAGACCCACAACACGCCGTCGGCCCTGGACCCTTACGGCGGAGCCCTCACGGGGATAGTGGGCGTGAACCGGGACCCCTTCGGCACAGGCAAGGGGGCGAAACTCATATTCAATACGGACGTCTTCTGTTTTGCCGCCCCGGACTACAAGGGCGAGATACCGCCGCGGCTCCTCCATCCGAAACGCGTCCTTGAGGGCGTGAGGGAAGGTGTGGAGCACGGAGGGAACAAGAGCGGGATTCCCACGGTGAACGGATCCCTTGTCTTTCATGAAGGTTATCTCGGCAAACCCCTGGTGTTTTGCGGTACCTGCGGTATTATGCCCCGCGTGATCAAAGGCGAGCCCACCCATGTGAAAGAGGCTCGAAAGGGCGATGCCATCATTATGGTGGGGGGCAGGATCGGAAAAGACGGCATCCACGGCGCGACCTTTTCGTCCGAGGAGTTGTCCGAGGTATCACCTACGAGCGCGGTCCAGATAGGCGACCCGATCACTCAGAAGAGGATGACCGATTTTCTCCTCATTGCAAGAGATATGGACCTTTATACCTCCATTACGGATAACGGAGCAGGAGGACTTTCGTCATCGGTGGGAGAGATGGCTCAGGACACGAACGGCTGTATACTCCACATCGACAGGGCGCCCCTCAAATACCAGGGTTTGTCGCCGTGGGAAGTGCTCCTTTCCGAGGCCCAGGAGCGGATGAACGTATCCGTGAGCCCGGAAAAACTCGATGCTTTCATGACTCTCTCTGAAAAGATGAACGTTACCTCCACGGTCTTGGGGGAATTCACCGATACGGGAAAGTTCCACGTCCTTTACAAAGGGAAGACCGTCGCGTACCTGGACATGGAATTCCTTCACAACGGCCTGCCAAAAATGCAGCTCCCCGCGAAATGGGAGCGGCGGATACGGGACGAGGCGCCCATAGAGGAACCGGGAGATTACGCGCTGACCCTCAAGAATATCCTCCGGCGCTGGAACGTGTGCAGTAAGGAATACGTGGTCCGTCAGTACGACCACGAGGTCCAGGGAGGCAGTGTGGTAAAGCCTCTCACGGGCAAAACCAACGACGGCCCAAGCGACGCGGGTGTGGTGAGACCCGACCTGGGCGGCAGGAAAGGGGTCGTGGCAAGCCACGGCATTTGCCCGAAGTACAGTGAATTCGATACCTACCATATGGTCGCCTCAGCGATTGACGAGGCCATAAGGAACAATATTGCCACAGGCGGAACCCTGACCAGAATGGCCCTTCTTGATAATTTCTGCTGGTCCGACCCCGTGGTATCCGAGAGGAACCCTGAAGGTCCTTACAAACTTGCCCAGCTCGTGAGGGCGAACATGGCCCTCTACGATTACACGACCCTCTTCGGCACGCCCTGCATATCGGGCAAAGACAGTATGAAGAATGACTATATGTTCAAAGACATAAAGATTTCCGTGCCCCAGACGTTGCTCGTATCGGCTGTCTCCGTGATCGATGATATCGGATGTGTGACCACCATGGACTTCAAAGAGGGCGGTGATCTGATTGTGATTGTGGGAAAGACCTACCCCGAGATGGGAGGGTCGGAATACCTGGCTTCACACGGTCTTCACGGAAATATTCCCCCCAGGGTAAGAGGTCCCATGGCAAAGAAGACTTACAAAGGTATGGAGAAGGCGATCAAGTCGGGCATCGTGAGGTCCTGTCATGACCTGTCGGACGGCGGTCTGGCCGTTGCCCTTGCTGAAAGTGCCTTCGCGGGCGGACTGGGGGTTGATGTGGACCTTTCCTCCGTGCCTTTCTCCGGTATATTCAGGGACGATTTCCTGTTTTTTTCCGAGTCCCAGAGCCGTTTTATCGTCTCCATAAAAGAGGCTGACTACGAGAGGTTCGCCACGTTCCTCAAAGGTGTCCCCATGAGCGCCATCGGACGGGTGAGAAAAGACGAGAGCTTTGTCGTGAAAGGCATGAACGGCAATACCATTATCGACACGGGGATAAAGGGTCTCAAAGAAGCCTGGCAAGGGCCGTTCAAAGAGAACTACGCATAAGAGCCTCCATCATCGGGGCCTCCGCACAGAGGCCCCGATTTGCTGTTTCAGGGATGAACTTCATAACAGTTCCATAGGATCAGGATCGGTCCCTCCGGGAAGGCGTTTGATTTGCCGACCACCGCTGACCGGGGATATTCACGTTTGATTAATCTGAAGTTCCCCGCCCAATATTAACCCATCACCTTGATATTCCAATGATTATGGCAGAAATTGATTTCCCGTTACTGGCTACAGTCCGAGGAGGGCAAGGGCGCGGGCCTGGAGAGGTGTCGGATCAGTAAGAAGGGTGAAGGCCGGGGCCATGGAGTCCAAAACCATCCTGCACCGGTTTTTGCATCGGGTCCCCAGTGCGGCAAGGAGGGTACGGAAGCTCTGGACGGGAAGGCCGTCAGGGGTGAGCTTGGTGGTCTTCTTTTTCTTTGCGGAAGAAGATGACTCCGCGGGCTTTACCGGGTCTCTCGTCGTTCGTGAGAGGGGAAGCTCCTCATCGTCGAAGAGCAGCGGCGTAAGGGCCTCCCTCATATGCCACTCTACGTAATAGGCGAGGGTGCAGAGAAAGATGTGGGCTCGCACGTGATCCTCGGTACGGTGGTGAATGGGACGGACGAGAAGATCGATGCCCTTCAAGGTCCTGAAGGCCCGCTCTACCCGGGCAAGGTTCTTGTAGTTCCGTACCACATCGGCGGGAGGAAGGGCTGGTTCACTCGTACGGATCACATAGATCCCGTCGAGGGCTTCTTCTTCGGTGATTGACTCCTCGTTCCGGGCGAATGAGAAGGACCCGTCTCCGATGGTAAGGATAAAGTGCTTCGCCATCTTGTGATCGTTGACTACCGCGCCGACTTTCTTCCCTATCTCCGCTGCGGAAAGAGGCGTCCTTGTCCTTCTCCCGACCGCCCGTACAATGGAGGACAACTTCTTTTCCGTCACATCGAGGAGCGCGTTTCTTTTCCTCTTTCTCTCTTCGGCAAGAAGGGGGTTGAAGCAAGCGATGAGCCTTTCCCCCGGATACTCGGGAGAGGTGATTTCCGCAAAGTCCTGGGTATCGAAGAGGGACATCTGGATGCTCCCCTGTCCCACAAGCTCGCGTATGGCGGAAGACCTGAGGGCCGATATCCACCCTATGCCGGGCATCTCCTTTATCTTTGTAATCTGTGTCTCCGTAAGCATGCCCCTGTCGCCCACGAGGACGAGGTGATCGAGACCGAATCTTTCTTTGAGCTTTGCCGTCTGGTCGGGAATGGTAGAGGGATCGCCCGTATTCCCCGGATAGACGGTAACTGCAACAGGTCGGCCTTCGTGATCGGTGAGTACTCCATAGACGATGATCCTCTTTCCCTTTTCATCCCGGTCATGGCCGAACTGCGCAAGGGGACAGGTGTGGCCCTCGTAGTAACTGCTCGTCACATCGTAGAGCACGAGCGAGCCCTCGGTAAGGTGCTTATTCGCCAGCTTCTTCTCGATCCGCTCCTGTCTTGCCAAAAGCCAGTCCAGGGCATCATAGAGTTCGTCCTCATCGGCATCTGCAACCGAGAGTTCCTCCGCCACCGAAGTAGTATGCCAGAGCCTCGTAGTTGCTAATTTCGATGAGGGGTGGATGAGGCGTTCCACGATCATGGCGATTACGAGGTCTCTCTCCCTTCCAGGCTTCGAGGCAATGACCGTATCAAGGCCAAGCTTCTTTATTGTCCCGAGTATGGCCTCCACATGGCCGTGGGGGAGAGACTGCTCAACCTTAAAGGCTTCCTTCGGAGAGACGAGAGACTCCCCTTTCAATACACGCCTCAAGAGCTCGATCTTCTCTTCCGGCCAATCAGTGAGGTTTGCGACTGTCTTCTTCTTTATCTTTTTGCCTTCCCTCCATGCCTCCCTCAAGAGGATGGCGGGCCGGGAGTTGCGGTTGGGGATGCTTTCGATGTACATGGAACATATATAGCAAATAGCTTACCTACATGTCAAGTACATAATGCACTATTACATGGCAACAAGTAGAAGATATGATTATCACCAACTTTACATAATTTCAACGGGATAGAGTGATATTGGGGGGATTTCACAGGGGGAACTTCGGATTAATCTGGAAAGATGGGTAAAGAAAGGTGGATTTGTTCCGGGCGCCCCGGTTACCGCGAGGACGCCCGGTAAAATTTGCTATAAGGATTTATTACTTCTTCTCCGGGGCTTTTGCCGCAGGTGCCTTCGCCGCAGGAGCCTTCTCGTCTAATGCAGCTTCTCTGCCTGTTGATATTTCCTTGTTCTCGTCGAACTTCTTGGCTTCTTTTGCCATTTTGGCCTTGTCTGCCCTGGCTTTGTCGCCCTTCAGTGCGGGTCTTTTCTTGGTTGTTGCTTCTTCAACGCCTGTCGAGATTGCTTTGCTCTCGTCGAACTTCTTGGCTTCTTTTGCCATTTTGGCCTTGTCTGCCCTGGCTTTGTCGCCCTTCATGGGAGGTGTTTTCTCTCCTGTTGCTTCCTGTACGCCTGTCGATATTTCCTTGTTTGCGTCGAAGGGCTTCTGCTGAGCTACGGCTGCAGAAGCAATGCAAAAAGTAAAAACGAATAGTGCAGCTACTAAGATTGCTAAGACCCCTCTGTCCTTCTTCATCCTGACGCCCTCCTGTAAGTTTTTATGAATTCTGCCGTTTTCACGGTTGCCGAACCAGACACAGTTCGGAATTATATTACTCTGGGAATTGTTATTTGTCAAGGAAGAACCACTGTCTTTATTGGAGGAACGGGGCGCATATGAGGCCCGGTGAGAGAGGGTTGCACAACGCAACATCCATCAGGCCCGGCGGGAAAAAGAAACCCGGACGGGGTTTTCCGTCCGGGAATATACGCTCCTTAAGGGGATTTTCCCCGGTGTCTCGTTTCAGGCGGTCTTGCGGTGCAATTGGTCGAGGGTCTCGAAATAGGCTTCGATCCGCGTTCTTATCTGGGTTTCGGAATAAAACCGCTGGTCTCCCATATCGCTCTCGAAGACGAGGGCGGGGATGCCCGTCCTTTTAACGAGGATCTCCTTGAGGCTGGGAACGGCAAAGGAAACGGCCTTGCAGCTTCTGTTCATGAACATTATCATCCCGTTCATGTCGTATCTCTTGAAAAGGTCCATGGCCATGTCCGCCCTGTCTTCGATGGTGGAGTTGGAGAAACGGTCCACATAGTTCTGGGCGAGGGTTACGAGGGGGTCCTCGTTGAGGTCGAAATCAAGACTCCAGGCATGGACATAGAGAGAGGTGAGGATGACCCCACCGTAAGAGGCAAGAAGCTTCGCGTGGTCACTGAATTTGAACCACACGGGAAGGTTTTCCCAGTAGAGCCGGTACTTTTCGTTCGGGACGACCCCGATGCCTTTCTGCACCTTTTCTTCTATCTCGTCACAGAGGGTCTGGTAATACTCCACGCATTCGGGGGTGCCTCTCCGGTACACAGCGATAGCCATGCCTATGAGGGCATCGAAGATGCTGATGGGCGACGGTTTGTATTGAGCCATGTCGAGAAATTTCTTGTAGAGTATGCTCGACTGGGCCGAATACTGCATGACTTCCTGTAGTCTGTCGTAATTGAATTTCTTCTTGGTCACGTGTTCAAGCCAGGCAATAAGCTCCTTGAGTTGGAGGACGCAATACTTGACGATCTCCTGTCTCGCCTTTTTGTCCATCACGTACTCGGGTGTGTCGAATACGAAGACGGGCAGATCACCCCTACGGGCCAGGACCTGGAACCACTTGGTGAGGGTGAAGCACTGGGCGTTGCAGGCGAGGAAGATGTCGGGCTCCGGTATGCCTTTGGTGATGGTCTTTCCCGACTCCCTGTAACCGAGATCGGTCCTCGCATAGGCGCAGAGGTGGCTCGTATACCCGAGGTTTTCGGTGATGGAACATATCTCGGCGCCCTTCTTTGCGGTAAGGTTCGCCACTGCGTGGTTTTCAGGATAGATAGGTACTATGTCGTGGGCTACAAAAAGCTCCACAGGAGAGATTGCGGTCGTGTATCCCACGAGTTTTCCGAGTTCATGGGCGCGGAACGCTTCATCCATATATTCATCGGTGATCTTCTTTGATAAAGCCTTGGAAGACAGTTTTTCGCTCATAGGGAGCCTCCCTTTAAAGATTCAAAAAACGCCTGAAGCCTTGTGCGTACATGGGAAAGAGACAGGGTCTGATATTCGGTGGACAGGATGTGCATGGGGATGCCCTCTTTTCTGACCATGCTTCTCAGGTCGGGCATGTCATATTCTTCGGATTCACAGAACTCTATGTGAATATAGATGATCGCCTCCGGTTTGTGGAGGTCGTAGAGGGCTTTCAGTTCCTTAAACCCTTTATACACATTATCGTGGATAGGAGAGTAGAACCCTCTTTTGAAATGCCTTTCCGCAAGGGCGTCGATGGGGTCGGCCCCGTCGGTTATCACCCCCTGGAGGTACCTGGACCCGGTGATAAGGGTGTCACCTACCACATTGAGCTTGATCTCATCAAAGAGGTCGAATATTTCCGGAGGGTCGCAGGTGATGCCTGCGAGGATGACCCTGGTGTAGCCCTCGCCCTCTTTCTTTTCAAGGCTATCCCGTATGTTCTTCAGTGTCTGGTTAAACTCCGCCTTGTCGACCTGCATGGAAAGTTTGACGAGAGAGAAAAATTCCTTGTTGGTAATGGCCGCAGGGTATTTCCTCTTTACTTCGTAGATCTCTTTGAGAAGTTCCTTGTTTTCGTTATGAAGGGCAAAGGATCTCCTCAGGTCCTCATCGGTCACCGATTTGCCGAACCTGTCCGCCAGGGAAGCGATGACCCGCTCGGTCTCCTCTTTGACCCAGTACTTCGCGCTCGGCCTGTCTACCTGTCGGGGGGCAAGAAAGCACTCCACATAGGTGTTGGGGAAATTGATCCTCCATATGTCGGAGAGGTGCTGGGTAGTATCACATACCTGGGGCAGAACGAATCCGTCAAAGAGGTCGCCTTCATAACTCAATGCGAGTTCAAGATTGCTTCTTGCGAGAGAACAGGCGTTGTCGGGCAAAAGGCTCGGGGCTTTCTTCAAGGGTTTATTGGTACCGAGAAGCGCCACAGGAAGGAAACCGAATGCATAAATAACCTCCTCCGGCACATCTGCGATAGTACTCCCGATGACAGTTTTGCCCGTGCTCTTTTTCCACTGTCGTATTGATGGATAAGGGTCTTTCGCGTACTCCGTTACTTCCTTAAGACTCAGGTTTTCCCACATAGGTCCTCCAATAGAATGTATACGAGAAATACGTCTGGGGCAATTATAAAAAGAAGACTCACTTTTGTCAAGAAAGTGTTTCGAAAGGGTAATAGAAACCGGGAATGGACAAAATTATTGAAATCAGGGACGAAAAAATAGTATTTTTATAGAAGCAAAGGGTATAGGAGAAATCATGAAAGTCCCTATCACAAGAGAAGGCTACGAGAATCTGAAAAAGGACCACGCGTTCCTGCTTAACGACAAGAGGCCGAAGATACTGAGGGCCATTGAAGAGGCGAGGGGCCACGGCGACCTCTCCGAGAATGCCGAGTACGACGCGGCGAGAGAGGAGTACCAGTTCCTCCAGAAAAAGGTGGCGGAAATCGAGGAAATGATAAGAAATTCCGAGATAGTCGATGTCACGCAGGGAGACGGCGAGATGGTGGCGTTCGGCTGCAGCGTATCGTTGAAAAATCTCGACACCGATGAGGAAGTGGTGTACCAGGTTGTGGGTCCCTACGAATCGGACATACAGAAAGGCTTGATATCCTTGACCTCCCCGCTGGGAAGGGCACTCATAGGAAAGTCCGTGGGAGACGAGGTAAACTTCTCCGCGCCGGGCGGGAAAAGGACCTACGAAGTCGTCAAAATAGTCTGAAATCCTCTTTCCCGGTATTCTTTTGCCCATACACCGCAACCGCTCGAACGGGGCAAGGGTCCGCGCCGCGACATGGCCGGGCCTTATGAAGACGCCGGGATGACGTAAGGGATCAAACCTTTTCCACGGTCCCGGTAAAGTGAAGACCCCGGCGTTATGTTTTAAGGAAAGGGTTACCGGAACCGCACCGCCCGTTACTTGTATGTAAGGAAGCACGGTAACAGGAACCGGACACACAACGGTGTGTGAGAAAAAACAGTGGCGTTCATATCTGAACGCTTTTTTTATTTTTCACTGAAGGACTGCGGCGTCTTTAATCCTTAAGAAGGATGAGGGGCGCTTTTTTGTTTGAACAGGGAAAGCCCGCAGCTTCCGCGCAGGAGGGAGGTTCCCCTATCCTGGAATCAGACGAGGAGGAATGCCTTGAGTGACGAAGCAAAAGAGGTGATACCTGAGGAGTGGTACGTGAGGACGGAGTCCAAACTGGTCTGTCTTCGTTGCCGTAAAACCTTCAAAAGGGAATATGAGCCGAAGAAGACCCGACGAAGGGGGAAGGCCCACGGCACCAAAACCCTGCTTACGTTATGGGCCTGGTACAACTTTAGAAAGCACCTCCTGAGGTGCTGGAATCGACCGGGCGACGACCAGGCGTGATCACAGGCCGGCCGACAGAGCGGGCAGAATCTCCCGCCCCGGTAAGAGAGACATTACGTGACAAGGAAATCCCCGGTCACTCACTTAACCTCGCGTGGCCGAGAAAGGTTATGAACTTTCGGAGCAGTTCCTCGTCAAAGCAGCGTCGCATGCCCAGATCGCGGTTCTCCCGCTTGGGCGATACCCCCGGCTTGTCGTCCAGGGGAATCCCCACCATGATCTGGACCGCCTTCGCGGGAGGCAGCGGGTTTTTGTAAGGCCGCCGGGACGTCATGGCGTCGAAGACGTCGATGATCCTGAGCACCCTGGCCAGGGGGCTTATGCTGAGCCCTTCCAGGCCCAGGGGGTAGCCTCCCCCGTTAAAATCCTCGTGGTGATGCAAAACTGCTTTCTTCACGAAATCAGGAATCTCCGTGTCGAGAAGCATGGACACGCTGTTGATGGGATGGCGCTTGATTGCGTCCCACTCGGAGGAGGTGAGGGGGTCGATCTTATTGAGTATCTCCTGGGAAACATACGCTTTTCCGATGTCGTGCAGGAGCGCCCCCACGCCGCATTGCTTCAGTAATTCCTTCTTGCGGGTCTCGTCGAAGCCCGCGTAATCTTTATGAACCTGCTCCAGAACGGAGGAATTGTCTTTCAGAAAGGCCACGGTAAACCAAAGGACCTTGGTGGCGTGCGTATAGGTCTGGTAGTCGTGACCGATCATTTTCGCCAGGGCCTGGAGGGAACGGGCCTCTGTGATGAAGTAGAGGGCGTTCTTGACCATGGAGTCGGTCCTCTCGAGGGCCTCCTGACTCATTACTCCCAGTCCCAGGGCATTTTCGAAGGCGTCTTTCACCACGTTGAGGGATACCCTGCTGAATATCTCCGCCTTCTGATCGTCCGACGGCCCCTGGTTTTGGAGGATCGTTCCCAGGTGATCCTCAAGGTATTCTTCGTACTTGAACTCCTCGTCGAGGGTAACGAAGACCTCCTTCATCCTGCTGGCCGAGAGTCGCTGGATCTGGTCCTCCGTGACCTCGTTGCCTTCGCGCGCCCAAAGCACATGCTGGCCCAGTGGGGAAAGTATGTAGATTTTGAATTTCGGCATGCTCCCCGGTATAATCGCTCCCGGGGGGATGGTGATGAACTTTTCCTTATCCATGAAACGGACTCCCTGTTGTTTGATTCGAGCAGGCGCTTATTCTCTTGCGTTGAAAGAAAAGCCTCCTATTGCCCGTCTCCCGCCGTTTTTCCCCGGTCACGTCGCCGGGACCGGGCCGGGAGTCAATTGTTTTCGCATACTTGAGCAAACCGCTAATCAATGTACAATAAATATATCATTATTTACCAAAGGTGCAATATAAATGTCACTGTCCGGCCCTTGCGCGGTCCGTCCCCTTCCCGGCGGCCCGGCACCGGGGTTATGGGGTCCGGAAGGGACCGTCATTCGGGGTCAACCGGCCTACCGGTTGACAAACGCCTGTCTTTTCTTAATAATATGGTATACAGGCGCGGGACGCCTTAAAAAGCGATAGGAGCGGAATGAACGGTATGCGTGAGATTCGAAAGTCGAACAAGATGGACAACATATGTTATGAAATTAGGGGGCCCCTGCTCAAGGCGGCGAAACGCCTCGAAGAGGAAGGGTATACTATTATCAAGCTGAATAGCGGGAATCCTCCCGCTTTCGGGATCAACGCACCGGATGAGATAATCCATGACGTGACCCTCAATATCAGGGCCGCCCAGGCCTATGGTGATTCGAAAGGTCTTTTTTCGGCCCGCAAGACGATTATGCAGCAGTGCCAGTTGAGGGGTATCGAGGGCGTGGAGATTGAGGACATTTACGTGGGCAACGGCGTGTCCGAAATGATCATGATGGCTATGCAGGGACTTCTCAACAACGGGGATGAAATGCTTGTCCCGTCCCCCGATTATCCACTCTGGACCGCCGCGGTCACCCTTTCCGGAGGGACCGCCGTGCATTACATCTGCGATGAATCATCGGAGTGGATGCCTGACATCGAGGACATGGAATCGAAGGTTACCCTGAAGACGAGGGGCATCGTGCTCATCAACCCCAATAACCCCACGGGTGCGGTCTACACAAAAGAAGTGCTCCTGAAGATAGTCGAAATGGCGGAAAAGCACGATCTTATTATATTCGCCGACGAAATATACGACCAGATCCTTTATGACGGCGCGGAGCATATCCCTGTCGCCGCCCTCTCAAAGGATGTCTTCTTCGTGACTTTCAACGGGCTGTCGAAGTCCCACCGCATTCCCGGCATGAGGGCGGGCTGGATGATCGTGAGCGGCAGGAAATCCCTTGCGAAAGACTACACCAATGAAGGCCTGGATACCCTGTCGAATATGAGGATGTGCGGCAACATGGTGGGCCAGCTTGCCATCCAGACGGCCCTGGGAGGTTATCAGAGCCTCAGGCGGTTGATAAGCCCCGGCGGCAGGCTCTATGAGCAGCGGAGAGCCGCCTACGAGTGTTTCAACTCGATACCGGGCATTACCTGTGTAAAGCCCATGGGCGCCCTCTATCTTTTTCCGAAGATCGATGCCGAAAGGTATGGTATTCGTGACGACCAGCAGTTCCTTCTCGACTTCCTCATGGAGAAGAAGGTGCTTATGGTGCAGGGGACGGGGTTTAACTGGCACGCCCCGGACCACTTCCGGGTCGTCTTCCTCCCTTCCGTCGAAGAAATTCAGGCCGTGGCGGAACGGATGGCCGATTTCCTGAAGGACTACCACCAGTAACCGGGTCGCTGCCGGTGGAGGTCAGTAGCGATAAGGCCGTGGGTGATGGTTCCACGCGTCCATGAAACTCATGAGCCCGAGGTCCCTCATCCTCCGGTGGAGATTGCCCTGCGTTCCTCTATCCCCGCCCACAGCTCGCTCGATGCGCGCCAATCGGTACAGGATATAGCGGTCCAAGTCCCTGAACTGCTCTTTTATTCCGTCGCTCGCCGCATCATTGAGAAAAGACGCGGGCCAGCCTATCCCCGTCGCATGGGTGAGGACCTTGTTGTCCGCCGTCATCCGGTCGGGCGGAAACCCGAGTAAGGTGCTGATCCGCCATATCTTCTCCGCGAGGGGCATGATACAGGGGTCGGTGTGGACTCCTGCCGGGGCCATGTGACGGGCGTGACATTTCCTTGGGCCGTCCTGCACGGCCTCAATGCGGGTGAGGAACCTGACCCTTCGCCTGATCTTTTCGATGGTCGCGTCCCTTATGCATATTATGGGCTGGTTATCCTCGTTGATCCTGTAATGGTAGGCACAGAAATCAAACCCGTGTTCGGGGCCCGCCTCGTTTTCCGCCACGGGATAGAGGCCCGCGATAGTCGCCTTGCCCTCGTTTACCCGCTGACCCAGTTCCGTAAGGACAAAGCGTTTCATGTCTTCCCGCACCTCTTCGGCATAAGCCGGATCGTTCAGGAAAAGGACCACATCGTCCCCGAAGCGGCAAAAGGGTATGCGCTTGACCTTTATGTAAGTGTCCAACTGGTGGAGGTAGATGTTGGTGAAGAGAGGCGTGAGGCCCGTGCCCATCCCTATGCCCGTGCCCGGGGTCATGAGGACCTCATCGACCCTTGAAAAATACCTCCCCATGAGCCGCTTCAGAAAATCGCAATCCTCATCGCTCCATCCGGCCTTCTGCGCCCGATCGAGGATCAGCGCCACGAGTCGCTCCTGGGGGACGGTTTCGTTGAAGGATTTTACATCGAGGCGAAGGACGACCCGATAGCCTTTATTGAGCCCCGATATGACCCGCCGCACTGTCTCCTTAGTCCCCCTGTTGGCGATATAGGCGCAGGACTCGCGGAAGAAGTACTTCGTGGGAAACAGTTTCCCGAAAAGAGCGGTCAATGCCCCCACCACGAGAGTATCGGGGAAGGTGGGTTTCAGCATGATCCTGTACCGGGACCTCTCCCGGGGCGTGAGGCTGCGGTACTCGCTTTGGGGCAGGGTGTTCTTTCTGGGACGCATCCCTTCCTTGTCCGGCTCCTGGTACTTGAGAAGGGCCGTTACCCTCATGCGTGAAAATTCATAGCTGTCCTTCCGCATAAGCCTGCAGAGCCTGTTGATCGCGTTTTCCGCCGCCGGTGAAATGGTAAGGCGGATCGGGTCGGTCGGCTTTTCAGGGCGGGTCTTCTTTTTCACCGCAAGCCATTTGGGGAGAGGGGCCTTCCTTGGAAAAGGCTGATGGATCCGAGACCTGAGGGCTACGGCCTCTTCGCCTTTGAAAAGATGGCCCAGGGGGTCCCGCACCAGTATGTGGGACAGGAGCAGCATGGCCAGGGATTTGGACTTCCGCCTGATCACCTGTTGATATGTCTTCTCGTCCGACAGGATATCTTTCAGCATAGGGTTAAGAGCCGGCATGGGTTTTCGAGGCTCGTTCCGTTTCGGTGGCCCTTTTAGGGGGACCATAGATTAAGATCAGTACTCGAAATTGCCCATACCGCCTGCTCTAATTCTAGCAGCACCGCGGCCTCCCGTAAAGGGGTTAATGCAGGATTCCACTCTTTGCCCCGCTCGCGCCCGACACTATCCGGATTCCCGGTGGTGAGGCCGGGTAGGGACGAACCGGCCCTTCGGCAAGAACCGGAAGTTGACCATTCATTGGACTCTTCAGGGGAGGCAAGACATGGTGGGATCGTGGATCGGCTCCCTTTGTCGGTTCCTCGATACATCAGGCTGTCACCACCCCGGCACGCAAATCAATCGGTCTGCCGTACTCCCGGCGAGAACTACCGTTCATCGGTAGATTGCCGGATTGACCCTGTCAACCCTGTCTCATGCACTGTAACATGCCGATTCGGTCTGCCCCATGGCAGGCACTTTGCCTTGCCCACAATAACATTCTACGCATGATTATCATGAGCTTCTGTGTTATCGTGGCAGGGAGCGAGGAGCAACACTGGGAAGATATGAGACGTCCTTCTCACCAAACGTTTGCTGGACCTTATTCCCGGTACGAAATCCTCCAAAGTATGTCTTCGTCCTTCTCCGGGAATATGCGGTATCCGTACTTCGCCGTCGGCTGGGCGCAGTTGGTTCCGGACGTGACCGGTATTTCGATCCGCGCTATCAATATGCCTGGTTCACAGTGCTTGCCTGTTTCATCCCTCCCTTTGTGAGGGTTACCTTGATGCCTCCCGACCTGCTTTTCTTGGTGGTATTGGCTTTTACGGTATAACCCACCGACCCACTCCCTGTACCGTGACTCTCGGAGGTGATTTTGATCCACGAAGCTCCCTGGGACTGTGCGGTCCATCGGCAGTCGCCGGGCGTGACATCCACTGTGAGCGTGCCGGTTCCGCCGTCCTTGGCAAAAGATGCGGTCGAGGGAGCGAGGGAGGTGACTGCGCATGCCGTTCCCGCCTGGGTTATGGGGAACGAGAGGGGGCCTACGGAGACCCTTCCGGTCCTTTTGGACGAGGTCGGGTTATTCAACACCCCAATCTGCACTGAACCCTTCTTCCCGTCGAATGTGTAATCGGAATAAGCGATCCAATCTGCGCTTGCTGATATGCTCGGCGCGGGACAGTCCGTCCCCGATGCTGTGATTGTTACCGGAAGGTTTCCTTTCGTACCGGTGAATTCCGCGCTCGCAGGCGAGATGACATAGGTACAGGTATTGTTTGATTGGGCCATTGCGGAGCCCGCTGCCACGAAAGTTCCTTTACCATATGTAACCGAGGAAAACCCGACCATGGACGGAAATGATGCTTGGTGATAAGGCAACTCTCTTTTCGTCCAGCCAGCCCCGTTTGACGAGGTGAGTAGGAGCGGACGGTCCGAATCTATCCCCACTGCCACGAAGACGTTGTTGCCATAAGTGACCTGAGATATAATTGCATCGGATCTTGGCATTTTGTGAGCCGACCACGTGATTCCGTCGGGAGACGTAAAGGCATAGGGCACCGATCTTTCTCCCACAAGTGCCACGGCAGTGTAAATGCCATTCCCGTATGCGACTGTCGCAAAGTCGATTCCTTCGATAACCGGCGATATCCGAGTCCATGTTGCTCCATCGAACGAGGTAAGAATGGCGCACCGGTCTCCCACGGCCACGAAGGCACCGTTCCCGTAAACGACGCCGGTGAGATACTTCTCTGACGACTGTGCCGTCCACGTCGCGCCGTCGCGTGACGTGATGATGACGCCGTTTCCCACCCCTACAAAGGTTCCGTTACCGTACGTGACGGCATCGAGACATGCAGTAGTATCGACCAGACTTCTTTTTTGCCACGTTACTCCATCGGGAGAGGTCGCCGTAACGCCGTACCATCCCACCCCCACAAAAGTCCCGTTGCCGTACGTGAGAGCACGGATGCCGGAAATGCCGGGCGAAATACTTTCCCACGTCACGCCGTCCGGGGAGATCGAGGTAGCGCCCGAAGGTCCCACCCCTACAAAGGTTCCATTACCGTACGCGACCGCTTCTATCCCCACAACGGTGTACGAGCGTTCCGTCCAAGTGAATCCGTCAGGGGAGGTATAAATGCAGTGCCGCCATGGGACGTTGAGCGCGGATCGGGGTAGTGAGCCCTCCTCCCCCACTGCGACAAAAGTATTGTTGCCGTACGCGACGGCGCAAGGATAGCTATGGAAGCCTGATACGACTGCCTCAAAGGACCAGGTAATACCGTCTGCCGAGGTAATGATCCCATGGTCATGCCATGTTCCCCATTGCGCAATGAAGAGGTCATTGCAGAAGATAATATTGGACACAGACAGAGGCAGCAGGTTGGAACCTAATGATACCGTGTTCCATGAAACTCCGTCTTTCGACGTAAATACATTGGGACCATACGCAGTCACGAAAAGGCCATTTCCGTACGCGACGGTCCCAACCATCTTTCCCGTTGACTGATTTGTCCACACAGCGCCGTCAAAGGAAGTGTAGATATCACGATCGCCGGCAGCCAGAAAGATGCCGTTTCCGTAGACAAGACACTTGATGTCCGAGAGGGCGGCCGCTCTCAGTGTCCATTTTATGCCGTCAGAGGATGTAAGGCAGGAACTTCCCATTGCTACAAACGTCTCATTGCCAAAGGCAACCGCTTTGAAGTATACACGGTTGTTTGACCACCGTTTCTTCCACTTGATACCGTCCGGGGACGTATAGATGGCATTTCCTACTGCGACGAACACATTGCGAGCGAAAATCACTGCCCGAATATTTGCACCTTTTTCCGCAGAGCTCTGGGTCCATGTGATGCCATCACGGGAGGTGAGGACCGTATTATACACTCCCATTGCCACGAAGGTGCCGTTCCCGTATGCGATGGTACAAAGGGCATTAGGTTGTGGCAACGGACTCCTCCATTGCCAGTCATCAAGGGGAGCCGTCGAGGTCGTACGGGCAGAAAGGGCCATCTCCGCTGAAAAGGCTACACCGTGATTTGCCACCACAGAGAGCAAGAGCAAAGCGCCTAGAACAAACCATATCTCGCGCGTTTTAACAAAGGAAAATGTCCTTACCAAACCATGGTGCATGGAATCCCCCTAAATGCTAGGCTCGTGTCGGTATTACTCTTACAAAAGCTGACCAAAGAAGAGCATTTTCAATAATACTATCAAAGCCAACAAGTACAAATCAAACTAATTTTGACGGCCCCATGTCTTTCTGTTGAAGGTCACTGTATGACCGGTAAGAAGACGGGCCATGACGGTGTGTGGGGGGCATCAGGCGGAGAGGGGCGTGTCAAGGGTTATTTACTTATTTACGGTCGTCCCCCAGGTGTCCCTATTTACGGTCGTAACAGTTTAGTCCCCCCGGAACTTTTTCCAGCAAAATATTATGTCTAATTTCCACAAAACCTTTGATTTCCTTGTTCCATGATGGTATTATAATAGAAGTACTACTACTCATGTGGAGGGTTCAATGGAACAAATCGATCTTCTTAAAAGGCAGCGGGAGAGACTTAAGGAGGACATTGTCGCACAGCTGGATTTCTTCCTTATCGGGACGGTGGCCAAGTCCCCTTCCATGACGGGCCACTCCCTTACCACAAAAGTGAAGGGGAAGACCGTAACCGTGTATGTGAGAAAACAGATTGCCGAGAAGGCGAAGGAGATGACGAAGCGGTACAAGATGATGTGGCTTCTCATACAGAAGCTTTCTAAGATCAACTGGGAGATACTGAAACAGGAGAGCGAGTGAAGAGGGTCTATCCTCCATACGGCTACGATTGTCTTTATAAGGACAATTGCCCCCATCTTAACTTTCTCTCCACCCTATGGGTCTTTGGAGAATATGAGCGGGCCCATGAGGTGTACGAAGAGCATCTTCGGATTATCGATGTGTTCCGGGACAGGCTGGATGACACCATGAAGCGTATCCGTCTTTTAGAGAAGGAGAACGAGGAACTGAAGGCGAAGAATACCGCATTGCATCGAAGACAGTTCAAGGCGAACAAAAAACCGGAGCATGCGGTCTCTTTGGCAGGGAGGAAGCGCGGCGCTCCGGTCGGACACCCCGGGTGGTTCAGGCCCGAGCCTGCCCGCGTGGATGCGACGGTTCACGTGCCCGCTCCCGATCGATGCCCCCATTGCGGGTCAGGCCCTCTTGTCCCCGGGGAAGGGATCCGTGAGCATGTGCAGGAAGACATTGTCATAAGACCCCGCACGGTGGTGAGACGGTATGTGCATAAGGAAGCATACTGTAGCCGTTGCGGGCGTTCTGTGGTGAAGGCGGCTCCCGACGAACTTCCGAATGCTCCTATCGGACCGGTTACGAAATCCGTTGCCTTATACTTGCGGTACAGGATAGGTATGAGCTATCGAAAGGTAGAGGAAGTTATGAGGGAGATCTTCGGCCTTGCCTTTGTCCCTGCTTCGGCAGTGGGGTTTGACAGGGCTGCGGCGAAAAGGGGGACACCTCTTTATGAAGACCTCCGGGAGAAGATACGCGCCTCGGAAATAGTTCATGCCGATGAGACATCATGGAGGAACGACGGGACCGGTCATTACGCGTGGTATGCGGGAAACGCCGATCTTGCCCTCTTCCATATCGACCGGCACCGCTCGACAGACGTGGCTCAACATCTTCTCGGGGACAACTTCGACGGGGTGCTCATCACCGACCGCTATGCCGCGTATAACGGAGTTCATGCGAGAGAAAGGCAGACATGCCTTGCCCACCTTATCACCAGGGCCAGGGAGTTGACCCGGGAGCTCGTCCTCATGGAGACAAGAGATACAAAAGCGGAGGCGTTCTGTGATGCGGTCGGGAGGCTCTTCTCGGATGCCTGCGCCGCGGGCGGGGATCTTCTTAAGGGAAAGAGAGAGTGGGGAGATGCTCCCCGCATCGAGAAGCAATTGAGAGCAACCCTCGGGAAGATATGTGCAAAGCCCCTCAAGTATAAGCCGGCGGAAGGGCTCCGTACCTTCCTTACCGGCAAAGACCGGAAGTTTCTCTTCACGTTCCTTCGCTATCCGGGAGTACCACCTACCAACAACCAGGCAGAACAGTCGATCCGCTTCCTGGTGATCATGAGGAAGCTCATGTTCGGTACGCGGTCGGCAACGGGACTGAAGACCCACAGTATCCTGCCGAGTCTCATCATTACTTCCATGAGGCAAGGGAACGATCCACGGAAGTTCCTGGAGACGCTTCTGGTGTCGGATACCATGACGGCACAGGCGGCACTGTATCGCAATGGGGCGAGGGCTCCGTGAGGGGGACTAAACTGTTACTTACGGTCGTAACAGTTTAGTCCTCTCGGAACTTTTTCCAGCAAAATATTATGTCTAATTTGCACAACACCTTTGATTCCCTTGTTCCATGATGGTATTATAATAGAAGTACTACTACTCATGTGGAGGGTTCAATGGAACAAATCGATCTTCTTAAAAGGCAGCGGGAGAGACTTAAGGAGGACATTGTCGCACAGCTGGATTTCTTCCTTATCGGGACGGTGGCCAAGTCCCCTTCCATGACGGGCCACTCCCTTACCACAAAAGTGAAGGGGAAGACCGTAACCGTGTATGTGAGAAAACAGATTGCCGAGAAGGCGAAGGAGATGACGAAGCGGTACAAGATGATGTGGCTTCTCATACAGAAGCTTTCTAAGATCAACTGGGAGATACTGAAACAGGAGAGCGAGTGAAGAGGGTCTATCCTCCATACGGCTACGATTGTCTTTATAAGGACAATTGCCCCCATCTTAACTTTCTCTCCACCCTATGGGTCTTTGGAGAATATGAGCGGGCCCATGAGGTGTACGAAGAGCATCTTCGGATTATCGATGTGTTCCGGGACAGGCTGGATGACACCATGAAGCGTATCCGTCTTTTAGAGAAGGAGAACGAGGAACTGAAGGCGAAGAATACCGCATTGCATCGAAGACAGTTCAAGGCGAACAAAAAACCGGAGCATGCGGTCTCTTTGGCAGGGAGGAAGCGCGGCGCTCCGGTCGGACACCCCGGGTGGTTCAGGCCCGAGCCTGCCCGCGTGGATGCGACGGTTCACGTGCCCGCTCCCGATCGATGCCCCCATTGCGGGTCAGGCCCTCTTGTCCCCGGGGAAGGGATCCGTGAGCATGTGCAGGAAGACATTGTCATAAGACCCCGCACGGTGGTGAGACGGTATGTGCATAAGGAAGCATACTGTAGCCGTTGCGGGCGTTCTGTGGTGAAGGCGGCTCCCGACGAACTTCCGAATGCTCCTATCGGACCGGTTACGAAATCCGTTGCCTTATACTTGCGGTACAGGATAGGTATGAGCTATCGAAAGGTAGAGGAAGTTATGAGGGAGATCTTCGGCCTTGCCTTTGTCCCTGCTTCGGCAGTGGGGTTTGACAGGGCTGCGGCGAAAAGGGGGGCGCCTCTTTATGAAGACCTCCGGGAGAAGATACGCGCCTCGGAAATAGTTCATGCCGATGAGACATCATGGAGGAACGACGGGACCGGTCATTACGCGTGGTATGCGGGAAACGCCGATCTTGCCCTCTTCCATATCGACCGGCACCGCTCGACAGACGTGGCTCAACATCTTCTCGGGGACAACTTCGACGGGGTGCTCATCACCGACCGCTATGCCGCGTATAACGGAGTTCATGCGAGAGAAAGGCAGACATGCCTTGCCCACCTTATCACCAGGGCCAGGGAGTTGACCCGGGAGCTCGTCCTCATGGAGACAAGAGATACAAAAGCGGAGGCGTTCTGTGATGCGGTCGGGAGGCTCTTCTCGGATGCCTGCGCCGCGGGCGGGGATCTTCTTAAGGGAAAGAGAGAGTGGGGAGATGCTCCCCGCATCGAGAAGCAATTGAGAGCAACCCTCGGGAAGATATGTGCAAAGCCCCTCAAGTATAAGCCGGCGGAAGGGCTCCGTACCTTCCTTACCGGCAAAGACCGGAAGTTTCTCTTCACGTTCCTTCGCTATCCGGGAGTACCACCTACCAACAACCAGGCAGAACAGTCGATCCGCTTCCTGGTGATCATGAGGAAGCTCATGTTCGGTACGCGGTCGGCAACGGGACTGAAGACCCACAGTATCCTGCCGAGTCTCATCATTACTTCCATGAGGCAAGGGAACGATCCACGGAAGTTCCTGGAGACGCTCCTGGTGTCGGATACCATGACGGCACAGGCGGCACTGTATCGCAATGGGGCGAGGGCTCCGTGAGGGGGACTAAACTGTTACGCCAGTGGAAGGTCATCCATTATACTTGCCCCGGACGGGATCATTATGCTTGATCCGTCTGTCCAACGGTGGGATTATATCGAGCACTATAGGCAATATTGATTTCCACGAAACGAGGAGGAATTATGAGACTGCTTGCGACAATTATTGTCCTTGGTATTCTCTTGCCGGGAGTACAAATTTACGCAAAGGACACGACAGAAGGGAAGCCATCCTCTGCGATCGGTCCTATTCGGCAGGTATCAATAATCCGACTTATTGCGGCGCCAGAGCAATATGATAAGAGTGTGGTGCGTGTACTGGGGTTCTTTCATCTGGAATTCGAGGGAAGTGCGCTATATTTGCACAGAGAAGATTACGAGAATATGCTATCGAATAACTCCGTCCCGCTGGACATTCCAAGAAACCAGGGGTTTGAGCAATACGAGGGGCGGTACGTTATGATTCAGGGTGTATTCAAGAGATGTGATGACACCAAGAACAACTGTATGTTCAGCGGGATGTTAACACAGATAGAACGCATAGTGATATGGCCGAAAAGACCGAGTACAACGAGTCGGGGGACATTGGGGGACTAAACTGTTACCCGACACGAAGACCGCACAGAGGGCTCTGTATCGCAATTCAAGTTGATGAGTTGGTCGGAGGTGGAGGACTAAACTGTTACCGTTATCTCCGCGGTTCGTCAAGTGATTTATTAGGCCTGAGAGGCCAAAAGTCTAGACGACTGTCTATATCACTTAGATGGCCGCTGAATACGCAGACGAGCTTTGTCTCGTCGCAACGGAAAAAAACACCGGAAAGAACGACATATTGACGATCATATTTCTTGAACGGCTTTCTTTGCGATTCCGACAACGAAAGATGGATGCCATTAGCGGTAAGACTTCTTTCATAGTCTTCCCTATGAAGATACAAGGTGTCACCTTCAAATTCCAACCTGAGAAACCCCCACACCACGACCCTCTTTCCATGATATTTTTCGGGCGACGCAATGAGGCGAATTATAGAAACGTTGTACGCGATTTCGTCCGGTCTCTGATCGGCAGCGGCGCAATACCCCGCCGATACAATCAGTAGAATAGCGATAAGACAAACGGACCTCATAAACAATCCTCCTTCGACTCAGTAATAATCAAAAGTTACGATCCAGTTCCACCTTTTAACATTCGGGTCCATCACCGTTATTCCATCTTTACCGTATATCACCCCAGGTCCCTTATTGGTCCACGGGTTAAAACCCTTCTCGTCTATATCGGAGGGCCAGGCGGTATCTCGGTGAGTATGCCAATCATATTGAGACCCACGTCTATCCCTGGGCACAAAGCAGCCTCTTTCATCAATAGGGTCTCCTAGACGGGGTACTTCCTGATCATCCACTAAATCGACCTTGCCACACTGCTCTTTGCCTCGTAAATGCAACTGTCTGGCTTCTGCCATTCTGGCCTGCATCTCTGGGGATATGTTTGGGGCGTCTACCTCACCTTGTTCCCATGTTGTTTTGCCAGCCCCTTCGCCGACCACTTGACTCGTCTGTGCGTTTCTCGCCCACACCGCCAAACCCACGACTCCCGCCATTGCCGCCGCTACTCCTGCTCCGTAGAGGCCCCCGTAAAGAGCGCCCTGCAGCATGTTTCCCCCGTAAACCGCCGAATTGGCCGCCCCTGCAATCGCTCCTCCCGTGAAGCCTCCCGCCATCCCGGCGACTATGCCGGCGGCATACGCTTGACCGGCCGTTAGGGACGCAGCCCCCGTGGCCGTTCCCCCCATCCCTGCATATACCTCACCGGCGACGTAGGCTCCCGCCGCCGCCGTTGCGCCCCCGATAACCGCCCCCAATGCCGGGTTCTGTCCCATCCTGGCGGCGGTTATCCCGCCCGCGAGCATCCCGATGATGATAATGGCGACCCACATTTCAAAAATCATATGCCCGCTCGGGTCCGTATATGTTACCGGATTATTCACACAATAGCTATACCTGTTGAACGCCTGGAGATTCCCCGGCTCGGGGACTATGCTGTCGGGAGATATGAACCGGCCCAGTACGGGGTCATAAAGCCTTGCCTTGTAGTTATAAAGCCCGGACTCATCATCGTACTCCTGGTCGGTGAAGGTATAATTCACGAGCGGGAAGGAGGACGTCTCATGGACCCGGTAGGTCCCGAAGGGATCGTATTCTATCTTTTCTCTTTTGGCCCCGTTGTCGTCGGTTATTATGGACGCGGAGTTCAGGTGGTTCCCGTGGTAGGTCTGGTTTCCATCCGACCTTATGGACATAACCCGGGTAGAACCCGCGAAGATGTGGAAGACAGGTCTGCCGGGTCTTTCCTCATAGAGTTCCCCGAAATAAAGGGTTGTCCCCGACGTGCCCTGCTTCTTCACCCTCTGCCTGTTACCGTCGTAAGTGTAGGTGGTGGTGGTGGTGGTGGTGTTGTTGTTGTTGTTGTTGTTGTTGTTGTTGTTGATGATGATGGTAAGGGGCTTATTGTCCGGTGTCCATGCGATATTCAGAGTATTGCCTCCCGAGACCGCTCTTTGCGTCATATTGCCGTTCCCGTCATAAGTCAGGTTGATATTCATGAGTCCGCTTGTATAGTGCACCGCATGGGGTTTATTGCCGTAATCGTAGTAATACGTGCCCACATTCGACTTGGTAAGGATGTTTCCCAACGTGTCATAGGTGAAGCCCTGGGCGTACCCTCCCGCGCCCACGCCGGTTGCGGAGGTGAGACGATCGAGGTCATCGTATTCATAGTCGTGGGTAATGCCGTTGGCGTTATCGGTTATGATGTGGGCGTTGCCGTTCGCATCGAACTGGTAGATGAGGTCCTGGAAGGTTTCTATGGGGGTGCCGCTTTGGAACCGTTGGGTCTTGAGAGTGGCGAGCCTCCCCATTGCCGGGTCGTAGGTGTAATTCGTCTCCACGTAGTAAGGATACGCTTTGGGGAATACCGCCTTTGTGTGTTTATTGAACTCGTTATGCCCGGAGTATACAACGAGGGTGTTGTTTCCCACGGTCACGTCGGTAACCGATGCGATGTTGCCCGCAGTCAGGGTTTCGCCCGATTGGGAATCGAAGGTGGTATCGTATGTGTAGGCGAACTGTTTCTTTCTTATGGGGTCGTCGGGGAAATAGATGAGCTTCATCATCCTCCCCGCACTGTCGTATTCCTTGGAGATGACGGTCGAAACCGGATTCAGGAGAGGACCTATCGATTTCCGGCTCTTTGTGATCCGCTGCATGACATCGAAGACAAGGGCCGTGTCCGTCTTGTATTCCGCCGTTCCCGAATTGTTCACTGCCTTTACCTGTATCAGCTTGCCCGGCGACGTTATGCTTTGACTGCACTCAGGGGGACCGCACGTATCATAGGTATAGGTGACCGTGTCGGCTGATGTCGTCTTGGTGGACACCCGGTTTAGCCGGTCATAGGTGAAATTGGTCTGCTGGTAATTGTTGTCCATCTGCCATTTGAGATTACCCGACTTATCGTAGTCGTACGTCCACGGTCCCATGTCGGGATCGTTCATGGACTTCTTCTTGGACATGCTGTCGTAGGTCATGGAGGTGGTGATGAAAAGAGAGGCGTCATCTGGTCTCGGCCTTAAGACCTGAGTCAGGTTCCCGAGGATATCGTGGTTATAGGTTGTAACCGTTCCGAGCGCGTCCGTCACCTGATTGACCCTCTCGAATACGTCGAAACAGGACTTGGTCGTGAACCCCCTCTGATTCGTAACCTCCCTGCAGAGACCCTTGAAGGCGGTGGTGATCTCGGTTTGGTTGGCTAATAGAGTCCTAAAGACCCTTGAGAAGCCGTCGTACCAGTACTGGGTCCAGTACGACGGGCTGGAAAAATAGGGGTTGGACTTCTGGAATACCCTTCCCACGTTATCATAGAACGTGTCCACATAAATCTTCCTGGGCGCATTCGGGTCATCGTTGGGCCCCGTGGTCTCGACTCTGTAGGTACGGCCCAGGCCATCGAAAAAACTAAAGGTATCATGATACACAACGGATAATCCGGTGAGAATTTCTTCGGATTTCTGGACTGCTTGAGAGTTGGGGTCGCCGTAAGTATGGTAGCCATAGACGGTGACCCCTCCGTCGGGATTGTTTTCCGTGAGTATCCTCCCCAAGGCGTCGTAGGTGTAAGAAAAGCCATATGAGGTGCCTTGGAGATAAGGGGGTATCATGGTGAGGAGCTTCCCGGTCCCCGGGTCATAAGTGGTCGTGGCGGTGTGGTTGAGGCAGTTGGTGGAGTTGTAGACAAAGGTGCTCGTCGCGCCGTCATAGGTCATGGTGGTGGCGCAGCCGTCGGGGTAAAGGACGTTTCCCGCACCCGTGATGGTCCAGGGATTGCCATTCTCGGGATAATAGGTATAAGTTACCACCGGGTTCGGGTTGGCGGGGTTACGCGAGTTCCCCTGGTCCGGGTTTCTGTTTATGCAGCCGCCGGCCGGGGTGTCGCTCTTACACATCTCTTCCGTGAGGAGGGTGCCCTTTATGTCGTAGTCCATCCATTTCCGGCTCTGGATGTTGCCGTAGAAGTCGGCCACCGTGATATCGGTGGGCTTGCCGAAGCTGTTATAGCTGAAATGGCTGACTATGTCCGCGACCGTCGCGCCGTACTTATGCTCCATGGTTACCTTAAGAACATTCGGATCGTTGTATTGATAATCGGTCTGTCGAGAATACTGGTGGGACCCGTCGGGAGCTATGTCGGTAATAGTGGCGGTGGTGGTGACCATGGCGGGGAAGCAGACGCCCAGGGGCTGCCCCGTCTGGCGATTTCTGCTGTAACAATCGGTGCCGCCGGAGGCGAGATAGAGGGGCACCGGTTGCCAGGTGTTGGTGACCTCCTTGGTATGCCCTTCATGCGATGTCGTCTTTTGATACGATATCTGGCCTTTCAGGATGGCGTCCCGCCAGAAGTCGGCTTCGGTGGTGGACTCGATTGCCGAGCCATTCATCTGATAGGTGTAGGCGCTCCCGAAGCCGAAGAAGCCCCTTTCAGCTGCGGAGTAAGACCCGTTCCAGTACGCATAGTAGCCGGTCATGGTCGTCCCCCTCCCGTCAGACACATCCTTTTTTGACACTGTCTGGAGAATGAAGGGCAATGTCCAGCCGTCGCCGCCCGGAGAGGCGCTGTTATGCCACCAGGAGGATGGGGTATAGGTGAGGGTGGTACTACCGCCCAGACCGTTATGGACTGTCTTGAGCAGGTCGGGGAATGTGACGGAGAGGTAGTCGGCGTACCGGTCATGCGGGTCGCCCAATGCTGCGCTTTGCAGGTGCATCAGCAGTCGATCGCCTGGATGGGCGCTGGTTTCGTCCCACGCGGCGATATCGGTCCTGCCGTCGCCGTCGTAGTCTCCGGGCCAGACGAGGAGGCCATAGCTGCCGTGGAGGTGGAAGTCCGCGTTCCAGTATTCCTGCACAAAGTTGTCGCCCACGGATATGTTCATTTTTGCGGAGACCTTTGTTTGAGTGGACCAACTCATGACATCCGTCTTGCCGTCTCCGTTGAAGTCGCCCACGTTTATCAAGGGACCGAAGGTGCCGCCGCTATAGTATTGGTCGATGTTCGGCGTGGAGATAATGAAGCGGTCCCCCGTGGTGATGTGGAGTTTCATCTCCGTGGAGGAGGTCCATGAGAGCAGGTCCGTCTTGCCGTCTCCGTTGAAGTCCCCGGTCCATATGAGGGGCCCCCAGTGGGAGGTGCTGTGGAGTTGGGCGTCCCACAGGAAGGGCGCGGAGAACCCGAAATTGCCGTATGTATCGAGTTGGGAGAAATACACCTTGATGTTGCCGGTTCCGTTCCAGGTCGCGATATCCGTCTTGCCGTCGCCGTTGTAATCGCCCAGCCAGACGAGAAGTTGGAAGTACCCGATGTGGAGCGAGCAGTCATAAAGGTTGTTCGTGCCGTCAATGTACTGGGATGATGCGCTGCCCGCCATATTTCCGTCTTTGCCCACAAACATGTTGACCCCGTTCGACAGGTACATCCGGACATGGGTCTCGTCGGAATAACTGACCATATCGGCGAACCCGTCCCCGTTGAAGTCCCCGACCCTCGTGTTCCTCGTGCCTCCGCCGTCGTAGACAAGCTGGCCCCAAAGAGCGGACGGAAGGAAACCGGTACCCGTCTCGTTGGCGAGACTGACATACATTTGACCTGCGCTGCTGCTCGCCAGGTCCATCTTCCCGTCCCCGTTGAAGTCGGCAACCCATATCCTGGGATGCCCCACTGAGTCCAGATAGAGCCTGAGCTGGTTGTTTCCCCATTTCACCATGGGGAGAAACCCTTTTCCCGTGGAGATCAACACGTAGATCGAGCGGGCCATTGAACCGGAGCCGTCGATCCATACGGCAAGGTCGGTCAGGCCGTCACCGTTGAAGTCTCCCTGAATGGTGCGGGTGGGGTCGGTCGAGAGCTTGGTCTGGGTGGCCCCAGCCCCGGGGGTGATGCTCCAGACGGGGAAATTGTTCGGTGTTCCGGCTCCGGTAAACCTCACGTCCTGGGCCACGGACGGGTTATATTCGAAGGTCGTCACGGGCAGGTGGGTGATGCCGTCGTTTCCGTACTGCGTTACGGAGGTAAGGAGCCAGTGATGTGCGTACTCGCTCGAATCATAGCCGAGAGCATAACGACGTACGAAGCTGTCGCTTGCGTAGATGTCTATGTACTGAAGCAGCTGAGTCGTTTGAACGGCAAATCCGGTGAAATACTGGATGCCGTCACCGGAGGCGGCGGACATCCTGTGAAACTCGACCCTGTTCGTGGGGGCTGTGCTGCCGTTGCCCGCATACTGGATTTGGTCCAGATAGATATTGCCATCGGGTTTGTGATAGGATACGGTCATGTAGTTGCCGTTGGGATCGACCACTTTATCCAGACACCATTTGAAGGTATATATCGGCCCGGACTCGGGTATGCATGAAAGGCCAGGGGGACAATATGCGAAATCCTGTCTTGACGCACGGGTGCTACCGTAATAATACTTCGTGCCGTTCAGGGCGGTCACTTCCCAGCCACCGGTAGAGGTGTTGAAATAATACTTGGATACCGCTCCCTCCACCCGGGAGCCGTAATAGTTCGTTCCCCAGTCGGACCTCGGGACCAACTCCTCCGATGCCCCGTCTATGGCCGCCACATAGCCGGCGTACTGGTCGTTATAGGTAAGGCCCCACTTTGTTGACCTCTGGATCGATCCCATGTCCAAGGTCCAGCCCACGCCTACCCAGCCGGTCTTCTGGTAGTTGTTGTACTTGAGGGCGAGGTGAGGAGCCATGCCCTTTCTTCCGGGAGGTATTTCGATGGGGATGCTGGTTGCTACCGAACCGGTAAAGAGGGACATGTCCACCGTGGTAAGGGCGCCACCCGATCCGGGGCTGGCGCTCTCCCCCTGGGAGCTTGCCGGAGTGGAGCCGCCATCCGCCGAGGCGGTCTGAGCCGAGTTATCAGAGATAGCACCATCCGATATCATTGCCGCATCCGGCGATGCCGGTGCCGCGTCACGTTCGACCATGTCGTTCTCATTGGCTGCATATGCCACCGACACCGTGAGCCGGGCCATATAGGGGAAGACAAGCTCTATATGGGGCGTGGAGGTCAAAGTAAAGGAGATGATGAGGAACCAGATGAAAGGCCGGAAGCGGAGAACCAGGGACGGCATGGGGATATTCCTCCTGTGTCGGAATGGGTGACGCTCTATGTGCAAGGGTGCTTCCCCCCGGAAAGCAGAAAGCGGGAGACAAAACGATGTGGACCTCTCTCGTTCCGTCGCCGTGCTTATATCGCGTATATTCTACGATAGAAGATTTCGGGGGGGGGGTGTCAAGCTCTTTTGTGAATAATTGTACTTATTATGGTCGTACCGTAGATAAACGGGGAGTTTTACGGATAGGGAATGGATTTATCGACAAGCTCCCCACGGGGCAGGCGTTTCGCGGGGCGGGATGAAATGCGGGACGCGGCCGGCGCACTATCTTATGGGGAATGCCGATCTCTTTAACATCCTCCTCCCCGGGGTTTTCGTGCCGGTCGCCCTTTTCGCATGAGCGCGCGAGGTGATGTGGTCACGCGCGTGAAGGCGGGTCGGGAGGAAATCGAAGTGTAAGCCGGGAAAGTCCATTGCAGTTTTGCAAAGCCTGTGTTATCAAAAGGTATGGGGTGCGATAGAAGAGGGGGGCCACATCACGACGCGGCCCGGTGGGGTGGCTCTTGAAGATCCTTATTGTGGAGGACGAAAAGAAACTGGCGGAATTCGTGCGCAAGGGACTTCAGGAAGAGGGCTATGTGGTGGATACGGTGGACAACGGAGAAGACGGCCTGAGGCTGGCCGGGGACGATGTCTATGATCTCGTGATCCTCGATATCTACCTGCCGAAGCTCGACGGCCTCGAAGTGCTCCGGAGGCTGAGAGAAGACAAGGTGACGACCCCGGTCCTGCTGCTCACGGTGAGGGCCACCATCGAGGATAAGGTCCTCGGGCTCAACCTGGGGGCGGACGACTATCTTACCAAGCCCTTTGCCTTCCAGGAGCTTCTTGCGAGGGTGAGGGCGCTCCTCAGGCGGCGGACCGAAAATCACGCGACCCGGATAGAGGTGCGGGACCTCGTTCTGGACCCTGTGCGGCGGACCGTGACGAGGGCGGGCAGGAAGATCGACCTCACCATGAAGGAATTCTCTCTCCTCGAATACCTGATGCGCAACGCGGGGCGCGTTCTCACCAGAACCATGATTATCGACCATGTCTGGAATTATGATTTCGACAGCGAGACGAACGTGGTCGATGTGTACGTGAACTACCTGAGGAGGAAAGTCGACTCGGGTCATGATACCAAGCTGATCCATACCATACGCGGCGTGGGGTATATGATGAACCCGGAGAGTCCATGAAAATCCGGTCGATCAGGACCAGGATAACCCTCTGGTACACGAGCCTTCTGGCGATCACGTTCCTGATCCTCGGCGTGGCGGGTTTTACCGTGGTTGCCTATACCCTCTACGAGGAAACGGATTCCGCCCTGAAAAGTGTGGCCGTGGCCCTGGCCGAGAAGAGCAAGGGTGAGACCGCCGGTCTGCCCCCTGAAGTGGGGGAGGTATTCCGGCGTTTCTTCGGTCCTCTTCCGGTGGAGCCTTATTTTGAATGGCGTGACCCTCAGGGGAATATCCGAAAGGAGTTTCACGAGCCCGCGGGTATCCCCTTTACGCCTGAGGCAAAGCGGAGCGCCATGGAGGGTATTGCGACCTATGAGACCCTTTCGGGCGCGGACGCGTATCCCGTGAGGGTCCTCACATGGCCGGTCATAGATTCGGGCAGGGTTGTCTCCGTGGTCCGGGTGGGCATGTCCCGGATGAACCTTTACCGCTCGACCTACCGTTTTCTCCTGATAATGACGATCCTTTTACCTTTTGCCCTCGCCCTCGCGGGGGGCGGCGGGTGGTTCTTTGCGCGCCGTGCCCTGGCTCCTGTGGACAGGATGATCGAAACCGCCCATGAGATAGACGCGGGTCGCCTTCATGCCCGTTTAGAGCTGACCGGGGCGAGGGATGAACTGGACAGACTGGCCGACACCTTGAACGGCATGCTGGGCCGCCTCGACGCGGCCTTCAGGGAGATGCGCCAGTTCACCGCCGATGCGTCCCATGAACTGCAAACGCCTCTCACCATCATCCGGGGCGAGATGGAAGTGGCCCTGAGGTCGAAGAGGAGTCCGGAAGAGTACGCGGACGTGCTCCGGAGCGCCCTCGAAGAGATAAAGCGCATATCGGCCCTCGTGGAAGGGCTTCTCCTTCTTGCAAGGTCGGACGCGGGGGTTCTCAGGATGGACCGGACGCCTGTTGACATGGCCCAACTTGTGGAGGAGGTCCTGGGCCAGGCGACGCCCCTCGCCCGGACAAAAGGGGTGAACCTTAAATTGGGCCGGATAGAGCCCCTCGAAGTCCCGGGGGATCTTTCACACCTGAGAAGGCTCCTCCTTAACCTTGTGGATAACGCGATCAAGTACACCCCTTCCGAAGGCAGGGTAAAGGTGTCGGCGGAGTCGGGCGGCGGATGGGCCATATTTTCGGTGGAGGATACGGGCCCGGGCATCCCCGACGGAGAAGAAGACAAGATTTTTCAAAGGTTCTACCGTTCCCCCGAAGCCCGTTCGGGTGGACAGGGGGGCTCCGGTCTCGGACTCTCCATCGTCAAGTCCATAGTTGAGGCCCACCATGGAAAGATGGAGCTTGAAAGCTCGCCCGCCAAGGGGAGCATCTTCAGGGTATTCCTGCCCATGGAGTCCGGGAAGCCGGATTAGAAGATTCTAATGTTCAACTAATCCCGTTTTAATGTTGCCTCTTTATACTGTTCTTCAGGGGAAAGGGAACCGGGAGCGTTCCGGCGACCCATCCCCGGAAACCGATTAAAGGAGGTACTATTATGATCAGCAAGGTGAGAACCTATTTAAAGACGGGGACGTTCCGTTACCCGGCCCTGGCCGCGACGGCCATGGTGTTTCTTTTTGCCGGTATGCTCCTGGCTTCGTCAGCCAGATTTACCGGCTCAACCCATGCGGGGACTCCCGTTCCGGTCGGCGTTCACGGCGCTCCCCCATCATTTGCGGACCTTGCGGAGGCACTTGGCCCCGCGGTAGTGAATATCAAGGTTACGAAGGTCCAGAAGACGGGCTATTCCGACATGTCGCAGTTTTCGGAGGGCCCTTTCGGGGATATGTTCAAGCGTTTCTTCGGGGACGCGCCCCGCGGCCCTGAGACGTTCAAGACCCAGGGGGCAGGGTCGGGCGTGGTCATCGCCGCCGACGGGACCATCCTCACGAATTACCACGTGGTGGATGACGCGAAGGATATCGTGGTGACCATGAGCGACAAGCGGGAGTTCAAGGCCCGCACCATAGGCAAGGACCCGAAGACCGACCTCGCGGTCCTGAAGGTCGACGGAAAGGGGTCGTTCAAGGCGGCGGCCCTCGGTAATTCGGACGTGTTACGGGTTGGAGACTGGGTCCTTGCCATAGGCAACCCCTTCGGGTTGAGCAACACGGTAACGTCCGGCATCGTGAGCGCCAAAGGAAGGATAATCGGTGCGGGTCCTTACGACGACTTCATCCAGACCGATGCCCCTATCAACCCGGGCAACTCCGGCGGTCCCCTTTTTAACATGAAGGGCGAAGTAGTGGGAATCAATACGGCAATCATCCCGAACGGCCAGGGCATCGGGTTCGCCATCCCTGTCAACACCGCAAAGGGCCTGCTTCCGGAGCTTGTGTCAAAGGGTGGGGTGACGAGAGGATACCTGGGGGTGAGCATCCAGAACATATCGGAGGACCTTGCGGCAACCCTTAACCTCAAGACCGTCAAGGGCGTACTGGTGAGCGATGTTGTCCAGGACGGACCCGCAGACAAGGGAGGCATCAAACAGGGAGATGTGATCCTCTCTTTCAACGGCAAGGACGTAAAGGAGAGCCACGAACTGTCGTCGGCGGTAGCGGCTACACCGGTGGACAAGGCGGCGCCTGTCCGAATCCTGAGAGATGGAAAAGAACTGACCATAACGGTAAAGACCGGGAAGCTTCCTTCCGAAGAACGGACGGCCGAGAACACGGGAGAGGAGACAAAAGGCAAATGGGGCATGCAGCTTCAGGAACTGAACCCCGACACGGCCCGGCGGATGGGACTCAGAAACCGGCAGGGTATCGTGGTAGCCGGGGTTGAGCCCGGGAGTCCGGCGGACAACGCTTCCCTTCAGAAGGGGGATATAATCCTTGAAGTGAACCGCACGCAGGTGAAGGGTATTGAAGAAATGAAACGGGAGTTGAAGAAGCTGGACGGGAAAGGGCCGCTTCTCCTCCTCGTCGAGCGCGGGGGCAGCAACCTCTACGTCGCGCTCAAAGGCTAACGCCCATTCGGGCAAGGGATTCGCTTTCAAAAAAAGGGGCCGCCCGCCGGTATGACGGGCGGCCCCTTTTACGTTTCCCGATACCGTCGAAGTTCAGTCCTTACACGTGTAGTAGCAGATGCCCGCAGGTGTCTCCTTTGCATAAGGGAAATACCTCTTTTTGAACCAGAGGGACAGGTGGACCAGATTGATGAGGACCGGCACCTCCACGAGGGGGCCTATCACCGCGGCAAAGGCGGCACCCGAATTGATCCCGAAGACGGCCACGGCCACGGCGATGGCAAGCTCGAAATTGTTCGACGCGGCGGTAAAGGAAAGCGTCGCGGCCTGCCCGTAGTGGGCCTTCACTTTTGCGCTCATGTAAAAGGAAACGAGGAACATGATGATAAAGTAAATGAGCAGAGGAATGGCGATCCTTACCACGTCGAGCGGAATTTTCACGATATACTCGCCCTTCAGGGAGAACATGACGAGGATCGTAAAAAGAAGGGCGATAAGGGTCAGAGGGCTGATCATGGGAATGAACTTCTCATGGTACCACTGCTTGTTCTTTATGTTGATCAGGGCGAATCTCGTGATGACCCCTGCAATAAAGGGGATGCCGAGGTAGATGAAGACGCTCCGGGCGATTTGCCCGATGGTGATATTCACCGCCACACCCTTAAGCCCGAGGAAAGGGGGAAGAACGGTGATAAATATGTAGGCGTACACGGAGAAGAAAAGGACCTGGAAGATGGAGTTGAATGCCACGAGTCCCGCGCAGTATTCCGTATCCCCTTTCGCAAGATCATTCCAGACGATGACCATGGCGATGCACCGGGCAAGGCCGATCATGATGAGCCCCACCATGTATTCCGGATAGCCCCTCAGGAATATGACGGCGAGGAGGAACATGAGGATAGGACCCACGACCCAGTTTTGAACGAGGGAAAGGCCAAGGACCTTGACGTTCTTGAATACCTCTCCCAGTTCTTCGTACTTTACCTTCGCAAGGGGCGGGTACATCATGAGTATAAGTCCTATGGCAATGGGAATATTGGTTGTCCCCGACTGGAACCGGTTCCAGAAATCGACCACGCCCGGGGAAACGTAGCCCCATCCCACCCCTATGAACATGGCCAGAAATATCCATAACGTGAGAAACCGGTCCAAAAAAGAAAGTTTTCTGCTGAGTTGTTCTCCGGCCATCCGTTCTCTCCTCCTTCTATGCAGCGGAATTCATTTTGCGCCCCGTCGTCTGCCCGTCTTGCGGGCACCGGGGCGGGAAGACCGCGCCATAAGATCCTCCGGCGTTTTCGTCTCGCACAGCTTCTCGGCCTTTACCACTTCCATTCTTGCCGCATCCTCCCGGGACCACTCTAGGGAAGAGAGGCGCTCGCGCATGAAATCGAGTTGGGCCGACGAGACCCCGTCCAGGGGCTCCTTGATGAAATAGTGCATCCATACTCCCACCCGTTTGCTACCCACCAGTCCCGAATTCCTGAGGTACGCGAGGTGCCTGGATATCTTTGACTGGGGTTCGTTGAAGATCGCCATGAGGTCGCACACGCATAGCTCTCCGTGGGTGAGGAGCATCAGGATTCTGAGCCTCATCTCCTCGGAGAGGGCCTTATACAATTGGACGGTCCGTTCCATGGTCGATCTCCTGCATCGTGATAACCGCATATGCGGATATAACGATATCTATACCATTCCGTTCCCGCACGGTCAAGAGAGATTTTCGGGTAGGAAGAGACGACGCGGGTGTGGTATGGTATGTGCATCCATGATGATGGTTTGCTTGAATATTCGCGGCGCCCGTACCGGGTCCGTCCTTCTTTTTGCGTCTCTTGCCCTTATGTTTTTTTCGCTCTTCTTCAAGGGGCCGTCGAGCACCGCATATGGGGCGGAGGCCCTTATCCCTTCTTTCGGGACGGGAAGGGTGGCGGTAAGGCTCTACACGGATTTCTTCTGTCCCCCATGCCGGGCCATGGAGCCGAAAATGGAGCCGCTCCTCACTGAGTTGATGAGAAGGAATGCCGTCAGTCTCACCATGGTGAATACTCCCCTTACCAGGGCTTCGCGCACCTATGCGAGGTACTTTCTGTACATATTGAACGAAAAGAAGGAATTTGACCATGCCATGGCTGCACGGTCCGCGCTTTTCAGTGCCTCCCTCGAAGACATAACCGATGAGGTGAAGCTGGAGGAATATCTGAGGCGGAAGGGGATAGGGTTCAAGCCCTTCGACGCGAAGCCCTCATTCGATATCATGACCGATTATCTGAAGACCGACAGGGTAACGTCTACACCCACCTGCATTCTGGTCGAGGGCGGTTTGGTAACGAAGTTGAGGGGCGACGCTGATATCGTAAAAGCCCTGGAGCGGTTGAGGCGGGAGGCAGGGCCGGCGGCGCGGTAATCACTCCACGTAACGGAGTCTCCTGAGCTTGATGACCACGTGCACATTGCTCCCTTCTTTCAGGTCCATGTCATCGAAGACATTTTCCGGCACTTCGGCAACGAGCCTGGTCCTCCCGATGGACACCTTTACCCGGACGAGGGAATGGAAGCGCACGATCTCGGCGACGGAACCGCGGTAACGGTTGAGGGTCGGCCCGGGCGGCTTCGTATTGGAGATATAGATATCGTAGGGGGAGATGGCGATCTTCCCTATCTTGTCTCCTTCGTAGGGGAGGACCATCTTGAGGTCTCCCGTGGCAATCTCCACGAGGCCCGAAGAAAGGACCCTGTATTCATCGCACTTGAGGATATTGGGCATGCCCACAAACTCGGACACCACATCGGTGGCGGGGTGGAAAAGGATATCAGAAGGACGGGCGATCTGCTCGATAGCACCCTTGTGCATAATGGCGATCCTGTCCGCTATCTCTTCAGCTCCCCGCAGGTCGTGGATGACGAAGACGGACGTGATCTTAAGCCGTTTGAGGAGCGCTCTGAGTTCCACCCTGAGATACTTCGCACTTTGCACATCGAGGCTCGCCGTGGGCTCGTCGAGGAGGAGTACCTTCTGAAAAGGGGCCACCGCCCTCGCTATGGCAACCCTTTGTTTTTCTCCGCCACTGAGGAGAGAAGGCCGCCTGTCCTTGAGCCTGCCTATATGAAGGGCGTCGGTCAACTCCTTTACCCTGCCCTCGATGACGTCCTTGTCGTACCCCTGCACCTTAAGGCCATAAGCGATGTTTCCTGCCACGGTGAGATGGGGAAAGAGGGCCAGGTCCTGAAAGAGATATCCGATCCCCCGTTTATGCGGGGGGACGCGGTCGATCTTTTTGCCGTCCACGAGGACCTCCCCCTTATACTGGGTGAGCCCGGCGAGGACGTTGAGGACAGTCGATTTACCGGCTCCGTTCGGTCCCACCAGGGCAAGAACTTCCTCGTCCTCCACAGCGAGGTTGATATCCCGAAGGGCGTAGTTGGTCACATTCTTGAGTTCTAGGCGGGGCATGGCACCAACCTTCCCCAGGGCCTCCCTGCCTTAGACCCCGACATAGGGCTCCCTTCGCGTGAAGAACCTCACGCCGTAAAGAATGCTCAATCCGATTGCCACAAGGAGCAGTACGAGGACCACCGTTCCTTCGATGTCGGCGCTTGCAAGCCTCATGTATATGGCAACCGGGATGGTCTCTGTTTTCATGGCCATGGACCCCGCGATAGTGATGGTCGCGCCGAATTCTCCGACGGCCTTTGCCCAGGTAAGAATCGAGGAGGCGATGATCCCGCGTTTCGAGAGGGGGAGGGTGACGGTGAAGAAGGCCTTCGAGGGAGAGGCCCCGAGGGTCCTTGCCACCTCTTCATATCGCTGCGGTATCTCGTCCATGGCGGCCTTGATAAGCCGTATGGCGATCCCTACGGTGGTGACGAACTGGGCTATCAGGATGCCGTAGATGGTGAATACGACTTGCATGCCCTTTTCCTGTATGGCGCTGCCGAAGGGGGTATTGAAAAATACGAGCACCATGGCGCCCAGGGCAACGGGAGAGACGATCATGGGCAGTTCCAGGATCGTGTCGATGATATGGCGGCCGAAGAAGTTATACCGCGAAAGTGCGTAGGCCGCGGGCACGGCGAAGAAGATGGAGACGATCGTAACGGCCGTGGCAGTCATAAGACTCAGGCGGACCGAAAAGAGCGTCCTTTCCGACAGGAGGATGTCGAGAAAGACCGGTCCCTTGAAAAAGCTGAACAGAGAGAGGATGAGCCCTCCATAGACGCAAAAGATGCATATGCCGAATCCTATGGAGAGCCGCTTAAAAGTCATTTTGAGGTCCATTCCTTTGGGAGCGCGTATTCCCCGCCCACGGGTTTTTTCTCCCCTATCCACGCGAAGGCTTCATCGGGGCTCATGAAGTAGTGATATTTTCTGAAGATCAGACGGCCCTCCTCGGAGAGAATGAAGTCGACAAACTTCTGCGCCAGGGGCCGGTTGGAGGTGAACTTTGATACGGCGATGGGAATGTAGCCCACGCGGACGATCTCCTCCTTCTTCAAAGGTATGGTTTCGATGCGGGCGGGGTCCCAGTACTGGAACACCCTCCAGCCGAGGACGGCGTCTGCGGCTTTCAATGAGACGACGGTTGCCGTCTTTTCACAACTTTCCGTGTAGTTCACGAGGTTCTTTCTGAACCCGGCGAGTTCCGCCGGTTTGAGGTTCTTCTCCACGATCTCCACCGCGTAGAGGCCGACGCATACGCCGTCTGGATTCGCGATGGCGACCCGGAGGCCCGGCCGCGCAAGGTCGGTAAGGGATTTTATCCCCTTCGGGTTCCCTTTCTGGACGTTGATGGCGGGAACAAGATAGACTACGCGTTTTTCCGTTTCAGGGAAGACGACCCCTTTCTTTTTGGCGATTTCCATGAAGTCGGAAGAGCCGGGGAAATAGATGTCGCCCTTTTTGGAGAGCGTCATCTGGGAAAGAACGAAGCCGGACCCGCCGAAGGTGATGTTGACCTTGACGCCCGTCTTCTTCTCGAATATCCTTGCCGCTTCCTCGGTAGGGGGTTTGCTCGCCGCCCCGGCGAAGACGAGGATTTCCTCCGCACGGGAAGTGGATGCTGCAAGGATGAAGAAAGACATAAGAACAAAGAAAAGGGTACGGGCGACATGGGTCTTCATTTAATTGGGCTCCTATTCCAGATTTGACGGTATATAATGTATTATATAACGGTTGAATCTGTCAACGAAATGGAGTCTTTCCGGATTATCTCCGCTACGGATGATCGCCGGTCGCCTGCTGATTGTGGTCTGCCTGCGGGATTTCGCCTATACGCTTGAGGAGCGGGGTCATGGTCAGTCCTTGCACGAATATGGAAAAGGCCACCACCGCGAACGCGACGGAGACAATCATCTCCTGACCGGGCACGGTGGAAGGAAGACCCAGTGCGAGGGCAAGGGCAAGGGCGCCTCGCAGCCCTCCCCAGAACAACACGTGCTGGTGTCGGACCTGCACGCGAAGGGCGGACGACGCGAAAAGGGCGGCGCAGGGGTAAACGGCGCATGCCCGTCCCACTATGACAAGAAGGGTGGCGATAATTGCGGGCGTGACTATCCCTGCAAAATTACTACGCGACAGGTATATGCCGATACCGAGGAAAATAAGAGAGTTGGCCACAAAACCCAGGTATTCCCAAAAGGCGGTAACCGCAACCCTTCCTTTGGGGGAAATAGCGCCGAGGGGTCCCACGTTCCCTATGACCAACCCGGCGGTGAGTGACGCGAGAATCCCGGAACAATGAAAGTGCTCCGCAAGGAGGAAAGATCCGTATGCCGCGACCACGGTAAAGGCAATTTTGACGAGATGGTCTTCCGTCCGTTTTGCGAGGAGCATAAGAGCACCTGCCAGGAGGGCCCCCGACAGTATGCCGCCTCCAATGGTAAAGACGAGGGCCTTGACAACACCGCCCGCGCTTAAGCTGCTTCCCGAAGCGATCACGAGCATGACCCCGAAGCCGACCGCTGCCGTGCCGTCATTGAGAAGGCTTTCCGATTCGACCAGCAGTCTCAGCCGGCCGTGGACCCCCGCTTCTTTAAAGGCGGCGATTACGGAAACAGGATCGGTAGCCGCGATAAGGATCCCGAAAAGGAGGGCGCTGATCCACTCCCATCCCGCAAAATATCTCATCCCCAATGCGGTCACGCCCCAAGACAGGCATACCCCGATTGTTGCGAGGAGGATAACCACCGGAAATTCCTTCCGCAGTTCCTTCCAACGGATCTCCAGGGCCGCCTCGAAGACAAGAGGCGGCAGCAGCACATTGAATATGAGGTCTTTGGTAAAGGGCACATCCGCGAAGAACGAGTGAAGTGAAAGGATAACGCCGGCAACCACCAGCCCCACCGTGTAAGGGACCCGGACCCGGCGGGTAATTATTGCCACCACCCCCGAAATAAGGAGTAAAAGCAAAAACCGTTCTATCTGTATGGTTACCTGCAAAGTCGTGTCCCCATGGTTTGCGTTATAAATCTGGCCGCTCGGCGGGCTTAACCCATCCGTCGAAGGGTATGCATCATTATATGCTCAATAGTATATCAGGTATTTTCCCTTTAGGCTATATCCGCTACAGGCTATATCGGGACTTATGGGCCCACGCAAGCGTGATACTCATCTGACTGGCGAGACGGGCCTTGACTTGTACGGCCGTTGGCCATAAATTTCCCAAGGATACTTGCTGTTACGGAGTTTCATCGGGTTCGGGGTATGCCGCTCCCCGAAGGGATCACGAAAGGATGGTCGGGCCGCCACCCGGGATTAATCTCTTGGGTGGCGTTTTTGTGCGACAGCGCTCCGGAATAAAAGGAAAGGACGTTGTGACCGATGGGGGACCGGCGATGGGTCCCGGGCTGTCTCAGGCGGAGCAAGTTATGAGAACAAAAATAACTCATATCTTTTTGCAGTTTGTTCAAAACGAGAAGACAGGCGGCCTTGTGCTCGTCTTTGCGACTTTTGCCTCTATTATAATCGCGAACTCGTCGTTGGGCACTCACTACGCAAACTTCTGGCATTACAATCTTGACCTTCCACTCCCGGGGGTCACGCTGAGGCACAGTATCGCCGAATGGGTAAATGATGGGTTAATGAGCGTCTTCTTTCTCCTGGTGGGGCTGGAAATCGAGAGAGAGCTATATCACGGTGAACTGTCTGAAATAAAGAACGCCCTTCTTCCCATAGTTGGCGCTCTTGGAGGAATGATAGTTCCGGGGCTTGTACACTTTTCGCTTAATGCGGGGACCTCCATGCAATCCGGGTTCGGCATCCCCGTGGCAACGGACATCGCTTTTTCCCTGGGGGTGCTTTCATTGCTGGGCAGAAGGGTCCCCGTGTCTCTTAAAGTGGTCCTTACTGCCCTGGCCATAATCGACGATCTGGGCGCGATACTGGTGATCGCCTTCTTCTACGTCCGACTTTTCTCTTTCCTTTCCCTCGCCTGCGCGTTGGGTATCTTTGCGGTTCTGATCGTGCTGAACCGGCTGAAGATCGACAGCTTACCTATCTATCTCATCGCCGGAGTCATAATGTGGTTCTTCATGCTTAAGTCGGGGGTCCATGCCACCATTACGGGAGTGTTACTCGCCTTCGCCATTCCGTTCCGGAGAGGAGACAGGTTTTCTCCCTCTTATAGATTGGAGCGATTTCTGGACAGGCCTACGCCCCTCTTCGTTGTTCCCATATTCGTTCTCGCTAATACCGGGATCATCCTGGCTCCCGGATGGTATGCAAGCCTGGTCGACTATAATACCCTGGGCATTTTTGCAGGGCTTGTCCTCGGGAAGCCACTGGGGATTGTACTTTTCAGCTTGATCGCGGTAAGGGCCGGGTTGTGCAGGCTTCCCGACGACCTGAGTTGGTGGCACATGGTGGGAATGGGAATGCTGGGAGGGGTCGGATTTACCATGTCCATCTTCATTACCAACCTTGCCTTTATGAGCGCAAGAACGGTGCAGAACTCCAAAGTGGCGATTTTGACGGGTTCCGTGGTGGCGGCTGTAGCCGGCTTTCTTGTTCTGTTCGACAGAAAAAAGCCTGCGCCTTCCGAAAAGTGATGAAAGGCATCCGTATAAGCCATTAGCAAAGTCAGGAGAATCCTGCTTTGGGTTTGCGAAAAACTTATGGAATCGGACGCGATAGGTGTATAATTACATTATATGAACAGGAAAGACGATTTCGGCGAACTGTGGGATGCGTTGCCCGAGGATGTGAGGGAAGAATTGCTCAAGGCCGCAGAGGAATCGACGGCCCAATCGGTGGAGGAGTTCATCTCCGAGATATTTGTGGGCGAGTGCCCCAAATGCGGCAGCAAAGCCACGAAAGACTGCGAAGAGGCGACCGGAATTGAAGATATGACCGTGGGGCTTTGTGAAAACTGCGGTTATCTCTGGTGTACCGAATGCGGACGTTCCGTGGAAAAGGGCAAAACCTGCGAACACTGGGCTGTGTGTGAAAAGTGCACCGAGGAAAAGGACGAGTACGGCGACTGCGGTCTGGCCACGTGGGAGTGCGAGAAAGTCTCGGTCTTTGAAGAGGCGGAAAGTGATGAGCCTTTACATGAGTGCGCGTGGTGCGGGGGACAGATTGAGCGGGAGGTCGGAATATTCGCCGTAGGCGCAAAGGCGCGGAAGGGAATGAAACTGAAAGAGTATGAAGGCTCAATCCTGGAAATGGGTCTTGTCCATAGCGAGAAGACCGTGCCCGCCATAATACCGACCCAGGACTCGGAGGCCAAGAGGAGCGGAAGCGATATTATCTTCCTCGTATGCAGCAGAGAATGCGGCGACCTCCTGAAGAAGGCGCTGAGGAAGGAGAAATTCACGTTAGTCTGATCCTTGTGCCGTACGCGTCTGCGTACCTCTTCGTCCGGCTTTCCGCCGCTGAGACAAGGGGTCTTGGGACCCGGTTGCCTTAGCTCAAGATATCGTATCGATTCTGCCGGCGTCAAGCGGGCCGTTCCTGTTCCGGAAAAGGTGTTCGTGATTTGTGATGAGCGGACGGCGATGAAATGAGACCAAAAATCTCTTATCCTTGCCGGGGGCTGACGGCAAGGATCATATAAGGGCAATTACCTCCTTATCGTCGGTCGGATGGTTGCTGAAGACAGGTTATATCAGTTTTTGAACAAGCTCATCCACGGTAATGACCGGGAGAGTCACAATCTCAATGGTACCCCGTGAGCCAAGCTCAATGGACGCCTTTGCAATGGCCTCGTTATTCGGGGCTTCGAGAACGCTGAGGAAATCGCTGGATCCGAGCAGCGCATACTGATCCAGCACCTTTACACCCATCTTCTCTACTTCCTCGTCCACTTCCAGGATGCGATCGGCGTGCTTCTTGACCGTCTTCCTCCCTTCATGAGTCAGCTTGACAAGCATTATATATATGGGCATTGTGTGACCTCCTGTTGATAATCTTAGTTTCATTGTACCACAGGTTCCGGGGTTGTCAACTGATTCTCGTGCCTGCGAAGGGAACAGGGGACCGCTCCCCGGGAACCATACCTGTTTGCGGGAAGCGGTCCCCTGACGGGAAACACGCAATTGTGGGTTCGGGAACAGGCGCTCAGGAGATTGTTTTCAGTTTCCGGAAGGGCACAATAAGGCCCTTTGTCCATGACGTGATTGCGTTCCAGTTCCTGAAGTCTCCCTCCGGCACCCCTTTGGCCTGCATTTTAGATTTCATCACCATCCGAACCACCACGTTCATTTTGCTGTAGTCGAGGGCGCCGGCGAAGAACCCGGAGTCCACGGGACGCACCTCGGGTGCGGCCTTGAGCGCGGGCTCCATATAATTTCGGGCGAGCTTTCGGGCCTCCGCGGTATCTTCGTAGAGAGCGAGGCATGTGAGGAAATAGGCTACAGGTATCCTGCTCAAGGCCTCGCGGTGCCTTTGTGCAAACTCTATGGCGTCAGGCAGCCACGTCGCCCGGTTTACCGCGCTGCCGAGCACGACGGCGGTGTACGGGCCTATATCCTCCACCTGTTTCGCAAGGCGCGTGTCAACGTCGAAGCCGGCGCCGCACAATGTCCGTCCGATAGTCTCTGCTACGCCGCCGGTGGTCCCGCAACGGCTTGCATAGACTACAAGGACCTTTTGGCCCGCCATTTCCCCAGATTTGCAGCTTGATTCGGCAAAATCGACCCCCGCGGCATCTGCCTTCCCCACGGACAAGGTCCTGCCGCCCGGAGCGACAAGACCGGCGGCAAACCCCGCCAACACCGATCCCACCCACATAAACTCTCTTCTCGTGAAGTTTCTCATTGTCTTTCCTCCCTGCATACGTCCATAGCAGCCATCCGTTCCCGAATCCCGGCCACTATCTGTTGCTTCTGGTTCTTGTCGAGGGTCGAATAGAAGGCTGCAAGAAGGTCAAGGTCGTCCTGCAAGGCCCTGGAAACGCCCTCGATCTTCTTCTTCATCATAGCATTCAAAACCGCAACATCGGGCGATTCTTTTTCCAGTTCGCTGCGAAGGACCTCCCTGAACTTCTTTCTGTCCTCTTTGCCGGCCGGCAGGTGCTCCTTCAAGTGGGAGCGTAACTCGTCGTACTTTGCCTTCTGGGCGGGAGTCAGGTTCAGCTTCCCTATCTCACGGTCCAGCCGCTTCAGTGCGAAACCGGGCATATCTCCATCGAGCCCGCGGCAGCGATGGAACCCTCCGCCGAATGGGCCGAAATGGGGGCCGCAGCGAGCCTTCCCTCCCGCTCCGAATACCTCGGTAATTCCCAGGGCCGCAAAGACCATGATAACAGCTATTGTACCGCCCACTGCCACGAAACGTCGTTGTATCTTCATTGCTCCCTCCCGGTTTTATTATAAAGAATGATTATGGAGCGGGTGATCCGTCACCCACGCAGAGACAGGATAACGCCGTAATGCTAAGACAGTGTTACGGATGTGAAAAAAAGTGTAAGATAAATGTAAAAGAGTGCAAAAAGGGGTGACATCTGTGGGGAACAGGGTTCTAATCATTGATGACGATGAGAAACTGCGCAAGCTCCTTGGAGAATATTTGAAGGACCACGGATTTAACGTCACGAGCCGGGCGGACGGCGCGAACGTACGGGGCGCTCTGTCGATGGATTCACCCGATCTGGTCATACTGGACATCATGCTGCCGGGAAAAGACGGGTTGGAAGTGCTCAAGGAGATCAGGAAGGACCATGGGTTGCCCGTTATCATGCTGACGGCCAGGGGAGACGATACGGACCGCATTGTAGGCCTTGAACTGGGTGCGGATGACTATCTGCCGAAGCCGTTCAACCCCAGGGAGCTTCTTGCCCGAATGAAGGCGGTCCTCAGAAGGTCCGTCAATGAAAGCAGAGACGGACATGAAAGGACCTCGGGCAATATTATCGATGCTGCGGGGATCTCGCTGAATACGGCAAAACAGACCGCCGTGGTAGAGGGCAGGGAAATGGAACTATCCAGCGCGGAATTCAGGATTCTCGAAGTGCTCATGAAGAACCCGAACGCGGTAATGAGTCGCGACCAGATTATGACCCTTGCCCGGGGGCGTGATTTTACGGCCTTCGACAGAAGTATCGACGTTCACATCAGCAAGCTGAGGTCTAAAGTGGAGGTCGATCCCGGCGCGCCGAAAAGAATAAAGACCATATGGGGAGCAGGCTACATGCTGGTGGATTCCCCGTGAAGTTCAGGTCGACGTATACAAAGATATTCCTGTCTTTTCTTGTAATGCTTCTCATCACGGAAATCCTTGTCTTCTTTCTCTTCATCATGCTTCCCGCGCGGCATTTCGCTGTCCGCTTCGAGGAATTGTTCAAATCAAAGGTTCAGTCGGTCAAAGGAATTGTGGAGGACAAGATCTTGTCCGCTCCTGATGTCGAATTGTCTCAGAATGCCCTTCTTAAGACATTCATTACAGACTTCGGCAGGGTTTCCGGAGGGCAGGTATGGCTGACACGGCGTGACGGCAGGCCGGTGCTGAAGTCTTTTTCCGGTGAACCCCCTGATCTGTCCGAGGTCTCCGGAAAGGGCCGTCCGCGGAGGCACAGATTTTTCAGGCTCTATGCACCGAGAGATGTGGACGTGCACACGGCTATTCCCCTCACGCCTTCGGGAGAATATGCAGGAGACCTCCATATTCTCTTCAAGAGACCGGCGTCCGCTCCTCCCAGGGGCCTTTTTGCCATAGGCCTCCTCATGATAGGTACTGTTGTCGCCCTCGCCGCAATCCCCGTTTCCGGGCTCATCACCAGGCGGATCAGACAGCTCCGCATATCCGCGTCCCTGATTGCGGAAGGGGATCTCTCTCACAGGGTTGTCGTCCGGGGCAAGGATGAGATCAGCGATCTCGCCCGGACGTTCAACGATATGGCGGACAAGGTGGAAGACATGATAAAGGGCCGAAAGGAGCTTACCGCAAACATATCCCATGAACTACGAGCGCCCCTGACGAGAATTCGGATTGCGGAAGAACTACTTGGTGAGAAAGTGGCTGAGGGAGGTACGGGCGCAAAGGATCTGGCGGGATATCTCGACGGAATCCGGGAAGACATAAATGAACTCGACGGCCTGATAGGTCGCATACTGGATTTGTCGAAACTGGACATGGGGCAATCCCCGCTCCGGCCCGAACCTCTCGATCCTTCTGATCTGATAGGAGAGTTAATGGAGAAATTTCACCCTGTCATGGAGCGAAGGGGCCTGCGCGTCGCCGTCGATCTTTCCCGTGACGGAACCTGTCTTGCAGACAAGGAGACACTGCGCCTCGCCCTCGTCAACGTTTTGGATAATGCAATCAAGTACTGTCCTGATGGAGGAGATGTTTCCGTCCATGTGGCGTGGAAGCCCGACGCCGCTGAGATACGTATCATGAACACCTCCGAGGAACTCTCCCCGGAAGACCTTTCCCGGATATTCGATCCTTTTCACCGGTCAAAGCGGTCCGGCGCCGCAGGTTCGGGATTGGGTCTTACCATCGCCAGGAAAGCCGTCGAAAGACTCGGAGGCACGGTTGAGGCGACAAACAGGGAAAGAGGATTTGAGATCATGATAACCCTGCCGCGACGGTGACTTTTTCTGCCATGGCTCCCAAAATATGTGCTTTAAAAAGAATAGCCCTGTCCGGGGGTGTCGCCGCGGCGCTACGAGACCTGCCCCGTACCGGGCGTCCCCCGAAAATAACCGACGACGATAAAGCGTGGGTGCGAAGTCTTGCCTGTTCCAAACCATCCGCATGGGGGTATGTGTCGGACAGATGGTCTTATTCTCAGTTGGCCGGCCACATCCGTAAATATGCAGAGTTGATCTGCTGATTATCTACTAATCTCGTTACCATTAGTATATCATATTATTGCTGCTAATGTGCTAATTTGGTCAGAATTAGCATTTTGATTTGCAATTACTAATTATGTGCTGGCATTTTCAGCATTAGCAGATAATCGGATTGAAAGCGACAGGCGCCGGGCAACTTCAGGATCGGCGGCTTGTTCCATCGACTCGATGGTTGCCCGGGAGTTTCCCAATACGAATTCGCGATGGAAGATTTCCACCCCCGTTCACCTCCGCGAAATGGGAAATTCAGCTTATTTCACCCCCTCTAACCGTCCTTTCCCTTCCCGTTTTGCTCCCTATTGGGAATAGGCTCGCCCGGGAAACGAACAGACTTGTTCGTGGCACCGTGGTTTAGCCTGGGCGTGCTCCTGACGTTAAATAAGTGACTGCGAAATTGTTCTGTTTTCACTCCGGAAAATGTGGTAGACAAAGAGACAGTCGAAAAGGGCTTGGAGGAAAAATGGCGAGAATCCAAGTGCGTTGGAGGAACGGAAAGCCCTTTGCGACTGGGCGCGGAAATTCAGGGAGCCGGCCGGGTGAGGGATGACGGCTGCAGAGTCGTCCTGTGCAGGGGCGGCAAGGAGTGCATGGACGGACGGTGAGGTATGACGCGGATACGTAGATGATCTGAATGGGGTGCGCCGGGCGGCGCACGGAAACCAGCCCCGGCACTCCGGATCAGGGAGCGGGTCTCGCCTGAAAGAACGTAGGTTCCCGAGGGCTCCTCCCTTTGCGCCGGTGTGTGAGGGCGCAATATGGAACGGCGGACGCGTTGAAGCGTCGGAGCCGCTTCAGAAAAAGGAGGAAGAGCGGGAATGGACCGTTTTGAGCCTGAGATTATTGCCTTTTGTTGTGAATATTGCAGTTATGCGGCTGCCGATCTGGCCGGTTCGATGAGAATTTCCTATCCCACCAATGTGAAGATCGTAAGGGTTCCCTGCACGGGGAGGTTTGACATCATCCACGCCCTCAAGGCCTTCGAATCAGGCGCTGACGGCGTCTTCGCCTTCGGATGCCTTGAGGGGAACTGCCATTTTGAGGTGGGGAACCTGAGGGCCCGGAAACGGATGGAACACCTGCGCGCGCTCCTCGAAGAGTGCGGCATCGGCGGGGAGCGGGTAGGTATGTACAACATGTCATCTGCCATGGGTCTCAGATTTGCGGAGACGGCCCGGGAAGTGACGGAAAGGATACGGGCCCTGGGCCCCAATCCGGGGCGAACCCATGAGAGAAGCGGGGGCGACGCGCAGCAAGGGGAAGACCATTGACAACACAGCGGACATCGAGATTACTGTTGAAGAGGCGAAAGACCTCCTTTCCCGTGAGCCCCGCACCATCCTTATCGATATCAGGTCGAACAGGGAGACGTGCCTGGGCTACCTCAAAGGGGCCTGCTTTGTTGTCCCGGGCCTCATAGGGGAAGAACGGAGCAGGCTGAGCCCCGACCCCTCAACTCCCGTCGTCGTCTATTGCTCTGTCGGCGACCGTTCCATCCCCGTGACCTGAAGCTGAGAGAAATGGGCTTTATGAACTCGCACTCTCTCAAAGGGGGCTATGATGCCTGGCTCCCGGGAGGGGGCGAAATCGTCTCCGAAGGGCAGCTCTCCGTTGCCCGGCTTAACCGGTACAGCAGGGATATGCTGGTCGGGGAGATAGGGAAGGAAGGGCAGGGCTGGCTCCTCCAGGCAAAGGTGTTCGTTGTGGGCGCCGGGGGCTCGCCTCCTCCGCGCTCCTTTACCTCACCGCCGCCCCTGGGTATCGTCAATTACGACCGGGTGGACCTCTCGAATCTCAACGAGAAAGCATAACTCACCAATATAACATCATCTCCCGCTACAGGGCGGCAGGCCGAAAGGGCTGCGTTCCGGCCCTTTCACCTTCCTCGAAAAGAAAACAAGCTTGTGCTTGACACTTTGAGAGTCGCTATGGTATACCGTATTCAGTAATACGATGAAACCAGGAAAAACGATAAGGAGAGGTATGGAAAACGTGCAGAGAAGAACGGGTATTTCCAACTCATCTGTCTGAGGGTGTTTCGAGGCGCCCGTGAGGCGTCCCTTGGCAACAAGAACCGCGATTTCCTCGCCCTAATCCCATCATCCGCTTCCCGGGAGCCCGGCGCGAGCCTTTCGCGGCCGGGTTTTTTGCATACGGGAGGTGCATATCTCAGTATTATCTCCACACTTCAGGACCTGTGGCTTTTTCCGTCAGTCCATGGCGCACACCCCGGCCACGGGCAGAGACCCCCCTTTTTCTTTTCTACGGCGTGTGCGGGGCGCAGGAGATCATGACAGGGTACAGCGCCCTGCCCTCCCGGAAGAGAGGTGGCCCGTCCGGGGGATGATGCGCCCCGGTCCCGGCTTCTTCATTGCGGCGGGAACGGTGAGGGGCAGCGCGCAGTGGAAGTCTGATATAGCGATAAAGTTGGCGTAATGAAGGTATCTCCCTTTCATCTACAGCGCCGTGGGACCTCGGGAAGGAGAGACCGCACAAAGATGAGGAGGAAAGTATGAAGAACGAGATCATGTTCACTTTGAACGGTGAGCCGGTGGATGTGGAGGTGGACCCCGAGTGGACTCTCCTTAGCGTGTTGAGAGAGGTTCTTGGGCTGACCGGGGCCAAGGAGGGCTGCGGGTATGGAGAGTGCGGCGCGTGTACGGTGATCGTGGACGGACTGGCGGTTAACTCCTGCCTCTATCCGATCATGGAAGCGGAGGGAAGGTCAATCGAGACCATAGAGGGCGTGGCGAACCCCGACGGAACTCTCCATCCCCTCCAGCAGGCGTTTATCGAGAACAACGGCGTGCAGTGCGGGTATTGCACGAGCGGCATGATCATGTCTGCCAAGGCGTTGCTCGACACAAAGCCGAACCCCACGGAAAAGGAGATACGGGCGTGCATCGAGGGTAACCTGTGCCGGTGCACCGGGTATGTCCAGATCGTTGAATCGATTCAGCAGGCGGTAAAGGCGAAAGGACGCCCCTAGACTGCCGTCGAAAGACCGCGCTCGCAGACACGCGCATAATCAGGAGGAACAATGTCAAGCCTTCTCCATGTAGGAAGAGATGTCCCAAGGACCGCCGAGATCGATAAGGTGACCGGGCGGTCCGTATATATCGATGACCTTGAAAGGCCGGGTATGCTCTACGGGAAGATACGCTACAGCGAGCACGCCCACGCAAAGATCAAATCCATCGACACCGGGAAAGCCCGGAGGCTGCCCGGCGTGCGCGCCGTCATCACAGGTTACGACATACCGGACGTGCGGGTCGGCTTTATCAACGACCAGTCCGTGTTGAAGCGCGGCGTGGTCCGCCAGTTCAGGGACGAGGTCGCAGCAGTGGCGGCCGTAACCCCGGAAATTGCGGCGGAGGCGGTGAGCCTGATAGAAGTGGAATACGAGCCCCTTCCCGCCGTCTTCGACCCTATTCTCGCCATGGAGCCGGATGCGCCCCTTGTCCACGAGACGGATGCGAGGGGCCGCCCCTTGAGGAGCAACATCCTTCCTTTGCCCTGGAGGTTTTCCGCAGGAGACGTGGACCGGGCCAGGGAGGAGTCCGCGTTCGTGGTGACGGACAACCTCACCACCACGTGGGTCAACCAGTGCTGCATGGGGACGAGCGGCTGCGTCGCCGAGTTTGACAGCAGCAACAACCTCACATTCCACAGCCAGACCAACGTCATCTTCGGCGCCAAGGGGAGGATCGGCGCGTACCTTGCAAAGATCGGCCTGAAAGGAAAAAAGATACGAGTCCTGAACCCCGTGGTGGGCGGCAGCTTCGGAACCAAGCTCGACACGGACATCTATGAGTTCATCTGCATTCAACTGGCCTTGAAAAGCCGGAAACCAGTCAAGATCAGGTTCACGAGGGAAGAGGAGTTCATGGCCCTGCCCCCGAGGCAGCCCTCCAGGTTTTTTATAGAACAGGGCTGTGACCAGGAAGGGAGGCTTACCTTCAGGAAAGCGGAGGCCATACTGGACAACGGGGCCTACACGTCATGGGGCGCCACCACCCCGTCGGTGATGATGCTCCCCATCTCATCCATGTACAGGGTGCCCAACGTGTTCTTCAAAGCCGTGTGCGTCTACACGAACAACATCTATGCCCAGGCCATGCGGGGCTACGGCAACCCCCAGGCGGCTTTCGCGGTGGAGACGTCCATGGACCACCTGGCCGAGGCAGCGGGCTTCGACGCCGCCGAATTCAGGCTCATTAACCGTAACATCCCCGGCGAGACGACGCCCATGGGCCTCAAGATCACTACGTGCCCCCTCGAGGAATGCATCAGGTCTGTAAAGGAGAAGGTAAAGTGGGACGAGAAAAGAGGGAAAGGGAACGGCCGCGGCGTGGGCATGGCCTCCCTCATTCACGTCGCAGGCGGGGCCCGGGTATACCTTTCCGACGGCACAGGCATCCGCATCAAAGTGGATGAGGGAGGCGAGGTCTACGTCCTTTCAGGGAGCACGGACCAGGGTCAGGGCTCGCCCACGGTAATCGCGCAGATAGTGGCTGAGGCCACCGGCTTAAGGCCCGAGGATGTAACCATCGTGTACGGCGACACCGCCCTCGGACTCTGGGATGCGGGGACCCACGCGAGCAGGCACACCTTTGTAGCCGGAAACGCCGCAATACGGGCGGGAGAGAAGGTGAAGGAACAGATCCTCGACCTGGCTGTGGAGTACTATCCGAAGCTCGTAAAGAAGGACATCAAGGCCCTTAAAAAGAAGAATCCCGATCTTCAGGAACCGGACCTCGATTTCTCGCTCGTGGACAGCCGCGAAAAACTCGACATCAAGAACCGGATCATTTTCCCCAAAGCTCAGCCGGACCATCCCCATTTCAGGATTGAGGCGAGCAGGGTGCTGACTGCCGGCCTTCAGGTGGGTATCGGCGAAAGCAAGGCCGTGGTGGCGGAGGTCTTCTGGGACCCGCCCACGGAGACGCTCAACGCCGAGATGAAAGGAAACTACTCGTGCACCTACGCCTTCGGCGCCACCGGCGTCGAGGTGGAGGTGGACAAACAGACCGGGGTCGTAAAGATACTGAACCTCGTCTCCGCCCACGATGTGGGGCGGGCCGTGAATCCCACCCTCGCGAAAGGACAGATTTACGGGGCCGTATACACGGGCGTGGGCTACGGCTTGACCGAGCAGGTTCAGGTGGTGAACGGCAAGGTCATGAACCCCGGGTTCAGGGATTACAAGATACTGACGGCAGCCGATGCAATTCCCGTAGAAGCGGTGATAATCGAGGACCCGGACCCCATGGGTCCTTATGGTGCGAAGGGCATCGGCGAGCCCGGCCTCGTGCCGACCGCCCCCGCCATTGCAAACGCCATCTATGACGCGGTGGGGGTCAGAATCAGGGACCTTCCCATTACACCGGAAAAGGTGCTTGCCGCCCTTCACGAGAAGGAGAGGAACGGGTAAGGGCCGGACAAAGGAGAAGACCGAGCGGCGTATATGAGAAAATTGATTTACCTGGACAACGCGGCCACTTCCTTTCCTAAGCCGACTTCGGTGGTGGAGGCGATGGTCCGTTATATGAACGAGGCGGGAGCGAATCCGGGGCGGGCGGGCCACCCCCTCGCCCTGGAAGCGCAGCACATCGTGGAGACAGCCAGGGAAGACCTGGCCGGGTTCTTCAACATCGACGAGCCCTCACGGATCGCCTTCACCCTCAATGTCACCGAAGCTCTCAACATGGTGATCCGGGGATATGTGAGGCCGGGCGACCATGTGGTAACGAGCGCCATGGAGCATAACTCCGTAATGAGGCCCCTCGCATGGCTTGAGGAGCGGGGGGACATCACCCTCGACATCGCCCCGTGCGACATAAGGGGCGCCCTCGACATGGATGCCCTCGCGCGGTTGGTGAGGAAGGATACAAGGCTCGTGATCCTGAACCACGGGTCCAACGTGTGCGGGACCATCCAGGACGTGGCGGCGGTGAGGAAGGCGATAGGCGGCACTCCGCTCCTCCTCGATGCGGCCCAGACCGCGGGTTTTTGCCCTATCGATGTTCAGGGTCTGGGCATCGACTTCCTCGCTTTCACGGGCCACAAGGGCCTTATGGGGCCGCAGGGGACAGGGGGCCTGTACGTGCGGAGGGGCCTCGAAGTAGACCCCCTCGTCAGGGGAGGAACGGGGAGCCGGTCCGAAGACCTGCGCCAACCCGATTTCATGCCGGACGCCCTGGAAAGCGGCACCAGGAACAATGTGGGAATAGCCGGTCTGGGGGCCGCGGTCCGGTTTATTCTGGAAGAAGGGGCGGAGAACATAAGGCGTCACGAGGAGGCTCTTACGCAGGCGCTCCTCAGCGGGATCTACGACCTGGGGAACGTGACCATCTATGGTCCCCTGAACGCGGCCCGGCAGACACCGGTTGTGTCCGTCACTTTTGACAGTACCCTGCCGGGGGACTCGGACCGCTCAAGAGGTTGCGGCGCCGTCAACCTTCAGTGGTTCGACGACGGGATGACCCCGGACGAGGCTGACCGCCGGTTTGCAGGAGACCACAACATTCTCGTCCGGGTGGGGCTGCACTGTGCGCCCATGGCCCACAAGACCATTGGGACCTTTCCCGGCGGCACCGTCCGGCTGAGCATGGGATATTTCAACACCATGGAGGAGATTGAAAAGGCTGTGGACGTCATACGGGAGGTGGCGGCCAGGTCATAAACGGCTTCCCGGGAGGGGGCTTTCAGGAAGAAGGCTTCTCCCGGAACGGATTCCCCGGGGATTCTGTTGGGGGCTTATATGTGGAGGAAAGTATGAAGAATGAGTTACACATTGTCGGTACACGGGTAGTGAGAAGCGATTCGCTGGCGAAGGTCACGGGTGACGCGCGTTACACAGCGGATATCACAATGCCTAGGATGCTCATAGCCAAGGTGCTTCGGAGCCCCTATCCCCACGCGAGGATCGTACACATCGACGTATCGGGGGCTCTGAAGGCGCCGGGAGTCAAAGCGGCGGTGAGCGGCTTGGATACGTACGGGGTGAAGTGGGGCGTCTTCCGGTACACCCAGGACCACGCCATGCTCCCCACGGACAAGGTCCGCTATGTGGGGGAAGACGTGGCTGCGGTGGCCGCGGTGGACGAAGAGGCGGCCCTCGAAGGCTTGAGTCGCATCAGGGTGGAATACGACGTGCTCCCCGCGGTATTCGATCCCTTCGAATCCATGGAGGACGGAGCACCCGGGATCCATGACGAGTACGACCACAACATCAACATCCACATCCACATCGACGTGGGAGAGGTGGACAAGGCCATGTCCGGGGCCTTCCTCGTGAGGGAGGATACCTTCAAGGCGGCGGGAGAGGCCTATGCCATGATGGAGCCCTACGCCGTGGTCGCCTCCTACGCGAGCGGCTACCTGGACCTCTGGATGCCCAATGCCGGGCCCCACGTGCGGGCCAAGGCCCTTTCCAACCTTCTGAGGATACCCTTGAACCGTGTCCGGATCCGTCGCGTGAATAACGGCGGGGCCTTCGGAGGACGCTCCGAGGTCGCTCCCGGGGACATGGTGGCATCCCTTCTCTCCATTAAATCGGGACGGCCCGTGAAGCTTGTCCTCTCGCGGGAGGAGAACGCCACGTCAAGCCGCCAGATCCACGACATTACGGCGACGATCAAAACAGGGATGACCAGGGACGGTATCATCACGGCAAAGGACTTCAAGGTCGTGTATGACGGAGGGGCCTACAGTTCCACGGGCCCCATAGCTGCGTCCATACCCTTCTATGTATACGAGGAATGCTACCGCTTCCCCAATGTCCGCTATAACGGATACCGCGTCTTCACAAATAAGGGGATACGGGGCATGTACGGCTGTCACGGCAGGGCCTTTCTCGCGGGGAACGAGTCCCAGATGGACCTCATGGCAAAGGAGCTTGGCTTTGATCCCGTGGACGTGAGGATCAAAAACGGGCTTACCAGAGGCGAGGTGACGGCCACCAAATCGACGATCATAAGCTGCGGGCTTAAGGAGGCCATAGAGGCGGCAGCCGAAAAGACGCGGTTCCGCGAAAAGTGGGCGAAGGGTGAGAATATGGAAGGCATCGGTATGGGCTGTGTCGCCATCATGTGCGGCTTCCCCATGGGTTTCCGCTCCGGCTCATCCTGTTTTGTCAAGATCAACGACGACGGCCAGGCCACCCTCGTGACGGGCCTCGTGGACAATGGCCAGGGCAACGAGTCCATGGTCATCCAGGTCGCCTCCGAGATACTCGGCATTCCCATGGAGGACATCAACCTCGTGAACGCGGACACGGAGGTGACCAACCTCGACCCCGGGGCTTATTCCCAGGCGGCGGCCTTTGTGGGGGCCAATGCGGTAAAGAGCGCGTGCGATAACGTGAGGAAGAGGATCGTCGCCATCGCGGCGGAGAAGCTGGGCGAGGAAGAGGCAGATATAGACCTTAAAGACCGTTCCGCCTATCCCCGGAAGAACCCGCAGAAAAAGATGCCCATATCCTGGATTGTGAGAGAGGCCTTCTTCAGGGGAGACCCCATAGAAGGCACGGGGAGCTACTTCCCTAAGATCGACTTCGAGCGGGAGTGGGTGTCGAGACCTTACGGCCAGATGGCGGGCACCTTTTCCTATGGCGCCTCCGTGGCGGAGCTTGCCGTTGACCCCGAGACGGGGAAGATCACCATGCCCCGTTTCACGGCGGCCCACGACTGCGGTATGCCCATAAATCCCATGGCCGTGGAAGGACAGATGGACGGCTCGATCCAGCAGGCGGGCGTGGCCGCCATCACGGAGGGCAACAAGTGGGACAAGGGTTTTCTTCTGAACCCGGACCTTCTGGAATACAAGGTGCCTCTCGCCTGCGACATGCCGGAGATAGAGACGATCATCGTCGAGTCCCACGATCCTGAAGGACCCTTCGGGGCCAAAGAAGGGGGGCTCACGGTCCGGATGAACGCATACAGTGCGGTGGCCTGTGCTTTCACCGACGCCACGGGGACCCTGTTCCGCGAGCTTCCTCTCACGCCGGACAAGGTTCTCGCACTGCTGGAAGAAAAGAAGGAGGAAACGCGATGATCCTGCCCAGATTCTCATACAAGAAAGCCTGGAATGTGGCGGAGGCGGTTGCGCTCTGTGAAGGACGCGCCGGGGCTGTCAGCTATCTCGCGGGAGGAACCGACCTTATGCCCCTTGCGAAGCAGCGGCTCGTCCTTCCCGAACTTATGGTGGACCTCAAAGGCGTGGAGGAATTGAAGGCGATCCGCGTTTCCGACGGACTCCTCGTCATCGGCGCGAATGTGACCCTCTTTGACCTTAAGAATCACCCGGTGGTGAAAGACCGCTTGACGGGGCTTGCTCAGTCGCTCGAAGCCACATCGTGCGAGACCCTTCAGATGCGGGGGACCATAGGGGGCAACATTCTCCAGAACACACGCTGTCTCTTCTACAATAAATCGGCCGAGTGGCGGGCGGCAAAGGGTTCCTGCCTCAAGACAGGAGGGACGAGGTGCAACGCCGTTCCCGGCGGGAAGGTCTGTTTCGCCAACTATTGCAGCGACAACGCGCCGTCCCTCATCGTCCTCGGGGCGGAGGCCCGTTTCGTCGGTCCGGGCGGGGAGAGAAGGACGCCGGTGGAGAAGCTCTTTACCGGGAACGGGGTTACGCCCCATGCCGTAGAACCGGGGGAGGTGCTCACAGAGGTATCCATTCCCCTCGACAAGGCAAAGAGCGCCTACGAAAAACTGCGGGTAAGGGACTCCATGGATTACCCCCTTGTGGGGGTCGCGGTCGCCTTGAAAGAAGATGGGGGAAGGGTCTGCCTGACCGGCATAGGCCCAACCCCTCTGGCTTACACTCTTGATAGTCTCGCCGCCGCGGCTATCGAAGACGTGGCCGGGAAGGCCTACTCCGACGCAAAGCCCGTGGCCAACACGGTCCTCACTGCCGCATACAGGAAGAAGATGGCCGCCGTCCTTGTGAGAAGGGCCGTTGAGAATGCATTGAAGGAGGAGAAATGAGCGACGTGGTGAACATTATATTTCGGGTCAACGGGGATGCCGTGTCGGTCGGGGTAAAGCCCCACGAGACACTCCTCGAAGCCATAAGGGAGCGGCTCTCCCTCACAGGGGCCAAGGAGTCGTGCGGCCTCGGGGCGTGCGGGGCCTGTACGGTCCTCATGAACGGCATACCGGTCCGCTCGTGCCTCGTCCTCGCCGTGGAGGCGGAGGACACGGATATCACGACCATAGAGGGGCTCAAGGTTGACGGAAAGCTCCATCCCCTCCAGGAGTCGTTCATGGCCAAAGGCGCGGTCCAGTGCGGCTTCTGCACCTCCGGCATGATCCTCACGGCAAAGGCCCTCCTCGACAGAAGGGAGAAGCCGTCGAGAAAGGAGATCGTGCGGACCATATCGTCCAATGCGTGCCGCTGCACGGGGTACAGGAAGATCATAGACGCCGTGGAGGACGCGGCGAAAGCGAAGTCACCATGAAGGTCAGGGTCTCGGTCGATTCCAACCTGACCATACGGAACGTCTTTGAGCCTCCCCTTGTGATAGTGCTCGAAGAGGGAGATGCCACCCTCAGAGGCGTGCTGGAGAAGCTCGCGTCCATGTACCCCTATCTGCGGTTCACCGAAAGGAGTGAGATGGGCGATGACCTCCGTCATCTTTACCTCAACAGGGAAAGCCACTTTACCTTCCCCGAGGGGTTGGACAGGAGGGTTTTCGAAGGCGACACGATCAGAGTCGAGGTATACATGGACCCTCTGGCAGGCGGATAAGCGAACTTGCGCCTCGATACTCGATCCGAAAGTCCGGATGCTCTTTGGGCTCAAGGACCGATCTTCAAGACGGGGCAGACGGGGCGGAGTGTGTCACGGGCGGTCCCGCCCTCTCTCTGCAAACGAGAAAGGGGCAATCGCCCGGAGGCCGCCGATGCCTCATAAACTTCGCCGGCCTCCGGCTTCGGACGAGGCCGCCTCCTCCAGGAAGGGGTCAACGTTCAAAGTGAACCTCGGAGCTCCCGACATTTTCCCGACCCGAAGCATCGGACGAGGTGAAACCTTTGCGCGCCTGCAAAGGCAGCATCGGGCACACCATGAGGACCCGGGAATTAATGGGCTGGAATCAAGAATAACCGCCGGGATCATTGTTCAATAACTCCCATTGCGACATGTCGAGAGCGCTCCCTCCGTCGACATTCGACATCATGTCGACAGCCCACTAAAATTTCTTATACTACTATAAATTTATTTGACTTGTTATTCCACTTCAACATAACAGAAAATATTATATGGAATGAATGTCAAGCGGGAAAGGAGGGTGTGTGTGATGAAGAAGGTGACCATAACGCTAAACGGTTCTCTGCGCCAGTTCGTCGTCGAGCCGGACCGTATTCTTCTTGATCTCCTGAGAGAAGACCTGGGCCTCACCGGGGCCAAACAGTCCTGTGACCGAAAGGGCCAGTGCGGCGCATGCACAGTAATCGTCAACGGGAAGACGGTGTTGTCCTGTGTGACCAGGGTGGCGAACCTGGACGGGGCGGAAGTCATCACGGTGGAAGGGCTCGGGACCCCCGCCAACCCGCACCTGATACAGGAAGCGTTCGTCCTGTCCGGCGCCATCCAATGCGGTTTCTGCATCCCGGGCATGATCATGGCTGCCAAGGTCCTTCTGGACAAGAACCCCGACCCCGGCACGGAGGAGATCAAGAAGGCCCTTCAGGGGAACCTTTGCCGCTGTACGGGCTACGTAAAGATCATCGATGCGGTGAAGCTGGCCGCTCGGTTTCTTCGGGGCGAGACCACGCCCGGCGCGGTAAGGCCCGACCCCTCGAAGGGGGTTATCGGGGTTTCTCTCCCCAGGCCTTCTTCGCTGATCAAGGCGTGCGGAGTGGCCCAGTTCGGCGCGGACATCTACCCTCGGGGGGCGCTCGAGCTCGTTGCGGTGCGGAGTCCCCACGCCCATGCCCTTATCCGCTCCATCGACACCTCGGATGCAGAAAAGATGCCGGGTGTCGCAGGGGTGATCACGGCAAAAGACATCAAGGGGAACAACAGAAACGGCGACATGGTAATCCTGTGCGACAAGAAGGTCCACCTTCTTGGGGACGCGGTGGCGGCTGTGGCGGCGGAGACGAGGAAACAGGCTCTGGTTGCGGCAAAAGCCGTCCGCGTGGAGTACGAGCTGCTCCCCGAGGTGAGGACTATTGAGGACTCCCTGGGCGAGGGGGCTCTTCAGGTGCACGAAGACGGGCCCAACCTGAAGTTCAGTCATCCCCAGATCAAGGGGGATGCCGAGACGGCCTTGAAGAATTCCCATACCGTCGTCGAGGCACGGTTTTCCACCTCCATGATCCATCAAGCCCCTCTGGAACCGGAGGTATCGGTTGCCTATATGGAAGGCGAGGGGGAGGACGCGAAGCTGGTGGTCCTGGGACGGGGGATCAATATTCATTCCATGGCAAAGTCGCTCCAGGACGCCCTCGGCTGGGACAACGTGAGGTACGAGGAGCCCTTTGTCGGGGGGCAGTTCGGCATGAAGACCGGTTTCACCACCGAGGGTCTGGCCGGGGCCGCGGCTTTGCACTTCCGTCGTCCTGTGCGCTATGTATGCAGCCTCCACGAATCGATGCTCATATCCTCCAAACGCCATCCCCATGTACACAGGGTCCGCTTGGGAGCCGACAGGAGCGGAAGGATTACCGCCTATACGACGGACTTTGATGTGGAGGGCGGAGCCTATTCGTTCGGCGGCCCCGTCTACATCGTGAGGTCTCTCCAGATGCTGAGCGGACCCTATGACATCCCCAACGTCAAGGCCTTCGGAAGACTCTACAAAACCAATAATGCCTCCGGCGGGGCCGCCCGGGGGGCCGGGCCCCCACAATCGAACTTTGCCCTGGAATCCGCCATCGACCTTATGGCCCGTGAACTGGGCATAGACCCCTGGGAGTTCCGCTATATGAACACCCTGGAACCCGGGGGGACCATGTCGACCGGCGAAGTGGCCGACCAGTGGCCATACAAAGACTGTCTCGAAGTCCTCCGACCTCACTACGAAAGGGCCCTCGGTGAAGCCGGATCCTTCAGGAGCGGGAGACTGCGCCGTGGAGTGGGCATAGCCGGGGCTGCCTTCGGCATCGGTGCCCCCATGCCTAAGGATCAGGCTACGGTGCCGTCGAGCTGCACGAGGACGGCGGCCTTACCGTATATGCCGCCGCGGCCGACCCCGGCGAAGGAACAGACTCCATGCTGAGCCAGATCGCTTCCCATCTCACGGGGATAGCCTTCGATAAGATCAGACTTGTGACCAGGGACACGGACAGGGCCCCGGCCGTGGGCTCGGCGTCCGCGAGCCGCATCACCTACATGGTCGGAGGTGCCCTGGTTCTTGCGATCGAGAAACTGCAGGAGGCACTGAAGGAAGCGAAAGCCCCCGGGTATGACGGACTCATCGCCGAGGGAAAACCCGTCAGATACCTGGCAACCAGGATTGCCGACACTACCCCTATGGACCCCAAGACGGGACAGGGCGTATTTTATGAAGTTCGCGTCCTGGGATGCCAGATGGCGGAGGTGGAGGTGGATATTGAAACCGGGGACGTAAGGATAGTGCACATGACCGCGGTGGAAGACATAGGCACCGTCATCAATCCGGGCAATGTTGAAGGTCAGATGCAGGGAGGCCTGGACATGGGGGTGGGGATGGCGCTGAGGGAGGAGTATATCCACGGGGTCACCAGGGATTGGAGGACCTTCAAATTCCCCACGATGAAGACGTCTTTCCCCATGACCGCCATCACCTTGCAGACTCCCCGGAAGAAGGCGCCCCTGGGGGCAATAGGGGTGGGTGAATTCGTGCTGCTGCCCACCTCGGCCGCTGTCATGAACGGCATACACGACGCCACCGGGGTAAGGATATATGACCTTCCGGCCAAGCCGGAGCGAGTGCGGGCGGCCCTGGCCGCAAAGGCGGGCCGGGGAGGGCCTTGAGTCATGGCCGGGGAGGGCGCGATCTCTGCCCTTGGGACACATGTCCGGTCCATCTCGGGGAAGGAGGTCTACTTCGACAAAGAGGGTTACTTTCTCTGTGCCCATGATTGGACGGAGGAGATGGTGGAGGTCCTATCCGGCGAGATGGGAATCGGGACGCTCAGTCAAGGGCAGTGGCAGGTGATCCATTTCTTGCGCGCCTATTACCTCGGCAATGGGAAAGCCCCCCTCCACTCGGAGTTGAAAACAGGGCTCGGATGCAGCCTCATGGAGCTTGAATCGATGTTTCCGGGCGGCATCCGCAAGGGAGCCCGCCTCCTGGCGGGATTGCCCAACCCTCAGTCGTGCAACGAGTAGGTGCGCCGTGCGGCCGACCGTTAAGCCCCTCATCTACGTGGACAACGCCGCGACCACTTTCCCGAAGCCCCACGACGTCCTGGCGGAGATGTTCGAGATCTACGAGGCCAAAGGCGTATCCCCCGGCAGGGGGAGCTATGACCTGAGCGTCGAGGCCGAAGAGCGTGTTGACAAAGTGAGAAGGCAGGTATCGGCGTTCTTCGGCGGTGACGACCCCTCGCGCGTGGCCTTCACCTATAACGCGACGGACGCGCTTAATCTACTCATTCAGGGGCTTGTCGAGCCGGGCTCCCACGTGGTCAGCTCCCGGCTTGAGCACAATTCAGTGCTCCGGCCCCTGCACCATTTTGCAGAGCGGGGGGTGATAGGCCTGACCCTTGTGCCATTTGACGGCCAGGGCTTCATTGACCCCACGGACGTGGCGCGTGCGATTACGCCGAAGACCCGACGCGTGGTCCTTGTTCACGGCTCAAACGCACTGGGAACGGTACAACCGGTGGAATCCATCGGCGCCCTGTGCGCGGAGCGCAATGTGCCGCTCATTCTCGATATCACCCAGACGGCGGGTATCGTGCCCGTTGACATGGGGAAATGGGGTGTGAGCGCGCTGGCTTTTACGGGTCACAAATCGCTTTACGGTCCGACGGGGATCGGAGGGCTTGTGCTCAGTCGAGGTCTTGACGTCCGCACTACCAGGTTTGGCGGCACGGGGCTCAATTCAGCGAGCACCGTTCATTCACAGGCCTATCCGCAACGGCTTGAAGCGGGCACCATCAACATCCTGGGCGTGATCGGCCTTTCCGCCGGGATCCGTTACGTGGAAAGGCAGGGGCTGTCCAACCTCTATTCGCGCGAGATGGCCCTCACCAGGCAACTCCGCGACGGCCTGTCTCTTCTGAGGGGGGTGCGGCTCTACTGCGCAGGGTCTCTCGCGAACCACCTGCCCATACTGCTCGCCGATATTGAAGGTATGGACTCCGAGCAGGTCAGCGCCATCCTGGACGGCGATTTCGGCATCGCCACCAGGGGTGGGCTTCATTGCGCTCCCTTGGTCCACCAGGACCTGGGGACGAGCCCCGGAGGCGGGATACGGTTCAGTCTGGGAGCTTTCAACACCGCCGGCGAGATCGACAGGATACTCGAAGCGATGGCCTCCATATGCCGATGGAGTGCGAGCCGGTAATACCCTCCTGGCCCGTGACCGGCGCCGGCGAAACCCGTCCGGCGAGGAAGCGAACATAGTCGCGGGAGGAAGCAAAGAAACGGATCCGTTTGATATTTATTCAACTGGCTGGGTCGATGCCCATCGCCACGGCCGCCGCAAGGATGAAATATGACCTCCTTCACCTTCCGGTCAAAAAGATCGTCTACCATGAAGGTCTTGAGTCCGACGAGAAAGGGCGAAGGCAAGGGAAAATAAAAATGGATCTATGGGAATTGCCTCCCATAGATCCCAAAGATTTGAACTCAACAAACGGGGTTTGCTGAGAGTCTTACATGGCTCCCCGGGCAGGACTCGAACCTGCAACCTACTGGTTAACAGCCAGCCGCTACTGCCGATTGAGCTACCGAGGAACGAAAGTAACGGTAAACAGTAAACTACAAAATTGACCCGGTGTCAAGGATTACTTGCTTTCTCCCGGTGGGCGGGACAGGAGTTTTTGAAGCCCGTATCGCTTCCCGGCTCCGACCGGTCGAAGGAAGCGAGGCCCCGCGCCCGCGGGCCGACTTGATTTCCTGAAAGAAAGGTCATATTATGGCTCTAGGGAATCATTGGTTATACGGAAGAAAAGCGGAGGGCGATCGTGACCGTAGGCATAGTGAGGCATGAGATCTACCTGGAGCACATGAATGAAGACTACCATCCGGAAAGCCCGGAGAGACTGACCCATGTTTACAGGACGCTGGACGAGATGGGGAAGGACGGGTTGGCGTACATCCCTCCGAGGCCGGCGACTCATGAAGAGGTGGCCCTCATTCACGAGCCCGCATATATAGAGTCCGTAGCCGCCACAAAGGGGAGGGCCTACACGAGGCTCGATCCGGATACCGCCACTTCGCCGAAGTCCTACGAGGCAGCTTTAATGGCAGTGGGCGGAGTGCTGGAGCTTCTCGACAGCATGGAGAAGTCCCGGGTGAAATCGGGGTTTGCCCTCGTGAGACCTCCGGGACACCACGCCGAGAGGTCGCGGGCCATGGGATTTTGCCTCTTTAACAACATAGCTATAGGCGCCCGCTATGTACAGAGGAAATATGGCCTGAAACGGATACTCATCGCAGATTTCGATCTTCACCATGGGAACGGGACGCAGCACAGCTTTTACCACGACCGGGAGGTGCTTTACTTCTCGGCGCATCAGTACCCCCATTACCCCGGTACGGGAGGTATCAGAGAGACGGGAGACGGAGACGGCCGGGGATACACGGTAAATGTCCCCCTCTCATACGGAATGGGGGATGATGATTACGAATACGTCTTCAGAAACATCCTTGTGCCTGTGGCGGACCTCTATGAACCTGAGATCGTGCTCGTGTCCGCGGGGTTTGACGCATACTACAACGATCCCCTGGGCGGCATGACCGTCACGGAGCAGGGATTTGCGGTCATGACGCGGATTTTGCTCGATATCGCGGAGAAACACTGCAAGGGCAAGGTGGCCTGTGCCCTTGAAGGCGGATATGATGTACAGGGGTTGGCTGGTTCGGTGAAGGCGGTGATCCTCGAACTCAAGGGAATAACCGCCATCAGTCCGCATAGAGAAATAAGCCCGTCGGAGGAGACCTTGCAGGTTGTGGAAAAGGTGAAGGGCGCGTTGAAGCCCTTCTGGGCAGAGCTTTAGCCTCTACCTTTTCCAGATCATGTCTTTCAGCTCTTTACCGACTTTGAAATAGGGAAGTTTTTTCGGTTCTACGTTTACCACGTCGCCGCTCTTGGGGTTGCGACCTTTGTATGCCTTATACTGTCTCAGGGAGAAGTTTCCGAACCCTCTTATTTCCACTCTCTTACCGTCAACTATTGCCTTCTTTATCGTGTCGAGGATGTTGTCTACCGCTATCTTTGCTATTTTCTGGTTAAGCTTAAGGTCTTCCGCGAGCTTATTGATTATATCCGTTTTATTCATTTTCAGTACCTCCTATTGATTTTCCACTGTGTATTGATACGCGTTCCTGAATATCCCAAGGCCGTCTCCTTCTTCCCGCAATTCTTCCCTTGTCCACCTCGGGTGCTGTGTGCAGGTGACGTATGCCTCCGGATGAGGCATGAGCCCGAATATTCTCCCTGTAGCGTCACAAATGCCTGCTATGGCTTCCACCGACCCATTCGGGTTATCGGGGTAAGCGAGGGTAATCTCTCCCGATTCATCAGTGTACCGCAGGGCTATATGTCCATTTTGCCGGGCCCTGGTCAGATTGTCGGGGGTGTCGAAGACGAACTTGCCCTCCCCATGCCTTACGGGGAGGTAGAGTTTATCCATATTTTTCGTAAAGATGCAACGGGAAAGACCGTCAACCCTGAGGTGTACCCACCGATCCTCAAATTTGCCGGAATCGTTGAAGGTGAGGGTCACGGACTGGGTGCCGTATTTGCCGTCGAGGCCGGGAAGCAGCCCCGTCTTCACGAGAAGCTGAAACCCGTTGCAGATACCGAGGATGATCTTGCCGTCGGCAACGAACTTCAGGGCCTCGTCGATAAACCGTTTCCCTTTGTCTCCGATCTCCTGGTACTTCCATCTCACCGCCTGCGCCTTGGCGGCTCCGAGGTCGTCCCCATCAAGGAAACCGCCGGGGAGATTGAGGAAAGAATACTTGTGTATGATCCCGGGATTTTCCATGAGCGCGTTTATATGGAGCAGGTCCGCGTGGAACCCTGTCAATCTGTGGGCATGAGCGGTCTCATACTCGCAGTTTATCCCGTTTCCGAACAGCACCAGACTTCTTGGCGATTTTGTTTTCATCATGTTGCGTAACTATGTAAGCCCGATAAGATAAAATTTACCCCAAAATAGGTAAATATGACACTCAAAAAACCGACTATGGAAACCATGGCAATCCTTTTACCTTTCCAGCCCTTTACGAGCCGCGCATGGAGATAGAGGGCATATACGATCCACGTGATCAGTGACCACGTCTCCTTGGGGTCCCAACTCCAATAGGAGCCCCAGGCGTAATGAGCCCATACTGCACCAGTTAGTATACCAGCACTCAGCATCGGAAATCCAACAATAATGCTTCGATAATTAATTTCGTCCAGTGTTTCGCCGGAAGGCACGACGCCTTTCCACTTTACAAGGTAGAGAAGTCCGGCGATGAAGGACACGGCAAAGGCCGCATAGGCAAGGAAACATGTTATCACATGTACATGAAGCCAGTTGCTCTGCAGGGCGGGGACAAGAGGCTGGATGCCCTTCTGCACCGAGGGAGACAGGGAAGCATAGGCCATGAAAAAGAGGGAGACGAGAGATGCCAGGCATGTGACCGGAGGAAAGGCGAGGCGCTTCTTCATCACGATGAGGATGAAGCTTACGGACCACGCGAAAAAGATCAGGGATTCGTAAAAGTTGGAGAGGGGAACGTGGCCGATGCCTATCCGGTAGGATTCCACCCACCGGAAGATGAGTCCTGCCGTGTGGAGGCCGAGGGTGATGTAGAGGACCCACCACATGACGGCCATGAGTTTCTGCTTCCCCGTGGCGAAGTAGAGGACGTGAATGAAGAATACAAGAAGATACAGAAGCGTGACGAGGCCGAGTACCTTATGATTCATTGCCGCCCATCCTTGTCTTGAGACCTGCGAATTCTTCCCTGAACGCCTCTTTCCTTCGGGGCGCGGAACCTGCCACTATCACGCCGATCGATCCCTTTCTCACATAGATCCTGCGGTGATAGGTGAAGAAATTTACATAGAGACCTATAAGCATCATCGCAAATCCCGTCCACACGATCCATATGCCGGGGTCTTTCGACACTTCGAGGCCCGTGTAAAAATCATCCTTGATATTCTCAAGCCTTACCGGCACTCCCTGGAGGTCTTTCTCCCGGAGTTTTTCCACGTTCTTCAAGAACCATGAGGTCTTGGGCTGACCGTCATTCAAATATGCGATAAGGACTCCGGGGCCGAAGTCGTGGACCGCGCTCTCGAATCGCACCACCATGAGGAGCAGATCCCCTTTCCTGAAGGTCTCCCGTTCCCTTAAAATAACATTTTCGCCCCCAATATTAAAGAGGAATGAGGGCGTCCGCCCGTAGCTTGCCTGGTACACGTGGATGCCTTTGTAACTGAGAGGGTCGTTGACCCGTACCTTTTTTTCCGTGACCACCTTTCCCTTGTCGATCACCTTCAGGGTGCTTACGTAATCCTTCGGCTCGCCGCCGGGGTAGAAGGCGACCTTGAAATCTTCGCACTTCAGGGAGAATCCAAGGGCCTGCTCCCTGGCATTGTCCCCCCTCAGGGAAATGCGGTCTTTTGTCTCCCCCTGGGTGAGGACCATATAACCTTTATAACCCCCCATGTCTCCCACGAAGCCGCCCAGGAGGATGAGAATAATACTCGTATGGATTATGAAGACGCCATACCGTGATAAGGCGCCCTTTTCGAAGACCGCGCCGCCTGTCACGGAAAGGCGCGTATATGTCTTCCTGAGGAACTCCTCCACGGCGGTTTCACTCTTTCCCTCCACATAAAAATGCATCTCCATTCTCTGGAGGGTCTCTTCGGCGGGGACTTCCACGGGCTTACGGTCGGACCTTATAAACCTGCGGAACCGTCCCAGGGTACAGAGGGAGAGGTTCACCACAAAGAGAATCACAAGTCCGTAAAACCATGGTGAATGGTAGGTGTCATCCAAATTGAAAAACCTTATGAACCTGAATGTGCTTTCGGAATAGAGGGTAAGATATTCCTCCAGCGGGGCCTTCTGCTTTATCACCGTCCCGAAAATTGAACCGACGGCGATCAAAGAGAGGAGCAGTATGGTAAACCTTACCGAAGAGAGGAAGTCATATATCCCGGCCATCGCCCCCTTTTCGGGGGCGGAACCGGTACTCCCGGAACTACTTTTTGTGACACTCATTACATTTTACAGGTGCACTCACGCCTTTCTTTACGCTCTCCTTGTGGCAGGTCTGACATTGTTTGTGAAACGCATCCTTGGCAATGGGGGCCCCGTCCTTCGCGTCCTTCAGGAGATGGCACTGGAGGCAGCTTTCATACTCTTTACCTTCCTTTGCCTTGTGGTGGCACACGGTGCATCCAATCTTCGCCTTGTCTACGTGGGTAGGGTGGGAGAAAGCCACGGGGGCCATCTTTGCCCCTTCGAGCTTGAGGGAGGCTGTTTCGCCGGGCGCCTTCTGGGCCCACGCGAGACCGCACAGAGAAAGGACCAGAACAGACATAAAGAACGGTGTCAGGTATCTGAAGATTGTATGTTTCACGGTGCACCTCCGAGGTTTATTTTTGACATATTAGCTCGAATAATGCTGTAAAGTCAAGGCAATATGGACCCGCCCTCATTTTCGGAGGGATACTGCTCCCTCGTGAAATAAAGAAAAGAGAGGACCTCGTCGTTATCGCGGTAAAGACACTGTAAACGATAAACAAGGGCCACCCGTGAGCGGGACCCGGGGCCCGGGATATACACGTTTTGGGGCAGGCCGGAAGGTCCTTCCATAGATAGAGTATTGTGCCTCGGCGGGGTAATGTCAACGAAAAGAGACAGATTCCCCGTTGTCTCTACTTGTCCTGTTTCTTCCGGAGCCTGTCCGCGGGAACGGGGGCGTCCATGGGGTAAATGGGGTTGGCCAGGGTCCACCACCCGGCCCTTTCGGACCTTGAAAACTCGATCCTTGTCACGTATTTGATGCTTTTGTAGGCGAGATCATAGGGCGAGACTACCCGACAAGGCGCTCCGTGCTCATGGGGGAGCGGTTTGCCGTCGAGGGTGAGGGCAAGAAGGCAACCCTTTTTCGGGTCGAGGAGATGAGAGACAGGGAAGGATTCCACATAGTACCTCTGTCCTCCCGGTTGGGACGATGTTTCTCCAAGGGCGTGGAATACGGCGTATTTTGCCTCGCTTCTCACTCCGGCCCTTCGTGCGATCTCATCGAACCGTATGCCTCCCCAGGATACGTCTTTTACCGACCAGCCTTCCACGCAATGAAAGTCTGAAACCTGCGTCACCCGGGGCATAGCCGTCAAGTCGTCGTAGGTGAGACGGAGGGGTCTTTCGACAAGGCCGTCAACGAGTAACCCGTAGGGCTCGGCGTTATTCCCCTTGCCCCTGAGGACCATACCCGTCTTCGGGTCGAACCGGAAAGTATCCTTTTCCACGGTGCGCACGGGAAAGGAGCGGATAAAAAAGGCGCGTAGCGATGACGGGATGGACAGGAAGAGGGATACCACGGCCAAGGAAAAGAGGAATAGCCGTCTTCCCACGCTCCGGCCGTCCGAGGGTATGGGTCTGGTGGGTTCAACCGCCACAGTCACCGCGTCACCCTGCTGACCGTGTATCCCGCCGCCTCTATGGCAGCCTCGATATCTTCCCTTTTCACCCGCGTCTCGTCGAAGTGCACAGCAGCAGTCCCGAGGCTCACCTCGGAGTCCCTGATCCCGCCCAGGGTTTCAAGCGCTTTTCGGACCTGCATAACACAATGCTCGCAACTCATCCCTTCAATCCTGATGACAATCTCACGCATGGCACACTGCCCCCTTTCTCTCGCGATTCAGGAACATAAGTCCTGTCTACCCGGATTGCAAGGAAGGCCGGTCTGTTTCGTCGAGCACCCATTTCAGATATGCGGGAAGCCCCGTCTCGATGGTGACGGCGACTATCTCGGGCACCTCATAGGCATGGAGCCGCCCTATCTCCGCCTCGATCTCTCCGTAAAGGGACCTTCTGCTTTTGATTACGCACAACCATTCCTGAGTTTCCTCGACTTTACCTTTCCACCGGTATATACTTTTCATGGGGCCCACGATCTGAGCGCACGACGCGAGCCTTTTTTCCACAAGGGTTCTGCCGATCAATTCGACGGCCTCTTTTCTATCCGCTGTAGTGGTGATCTGTATAAGCTCTTCCATGGGGACCCCTTTTTTGTTACAATAGATTTATCTTGAAATTATAGTGAATTTCATATATTTTTTCTATTCTACAATTAGGAGTTGGCATGTTTCAGGTTAAAGACGGCGATTCAATAATACTGGCAAGCGAATCCACCCGAAGGGTTGATATATTGAGGAGTCTGGGCATATCCTTCTCGATCATTCCCCCTGATATCGACGAACGGAGGAGGCGCGACGAGACTCCGAGAGAGTTCGTGCTGCGGGTGTCCTATGAGAAGGCACAGAAGGTGGGCGAACATTTTCCCGAGAAATGGGTGATCGGGGCCGACACCATAGTGGTGTACAAAGGCAAAGTCCTCGGAAAGCCGAAGGATGATGCAGACGCATTCAACATGCTGAAATCGTTACGGGGCAAGTGGCACAAGGTGATGACCGGCTACTGCGTTCTCAACGCATCGAAGGATATCATGTACCGTGACGCAGTGGAGACCAGGGTCTTTGTGCGAGACCTGTCCGACGACGAGATAATACGATACATTAAGACATCGGAACCGCAGGGCAAGGCGGGCTCCTATGCCGTCCAGGGCAAGGGCGGTTACATGGTGAAGGAGATTAAAGGCTCATATTCGAACGTGGTGGGCCTGCCTATCTGTGAGGTTGCGGAAGTGTTGATGTCGCTGGGCGTTCTTTCGTGAAGGATATAAAAGACACAATAGGGAATATAAGGGAGCGGATAGAAGGCGCTCTTGCCCGGTCAGGCAGACAGGGTTCCCATGTACTGCTCATTGGCGTTACGAAGAGAGTCGATGGGGAAAGAATAAAAGAGGCACTCCGGGCAGGGCTCAACGATTTCGGAGAAAACTACATTCAGGAAGCGAGGGGGAAGATCGAAGGGTTTGGGGAGAAGGCGCGCTGGCATATGATCGGCCACATCCAGACGAACAAACTCAAGTACATACCCGGACTTTTTGATTACGTCCATTCAATAGACAGGTGGGAGCTTGCGGAAGGTCTCGATAAATATGGGAAACCCTTAAACATCCTTTTCGAGCTCAATCTCTCCGGGGAGGCGTCCAAGCACGGGACCGGGGAAGACAACCTCAAGCGCATGCTGGAAAGAGTGACGACCCTGGCGCACGTGAAGCCCGTGGGGCTTATGACCATGGCGCCCTATGTGGATGATCCGGAGGAAGTGAGGGAGATATTCAAGGGCTTAAGAGAAATCCGTGACCGGGTCAACAGGGAGTTCGGTCTCCATATGACTGAACTGTCCATGGGTATGTCGTCCGATTTCGAAGTTGCAGTTGAGGAAGGCGCTACCATGGTGAGGGTCGGCACCGCCATTTTCGGGGAGAGAGCATGAAGGCGTGGGGAGGCAGGTTTAAGGGAGAAACCAATCCGCTCATGGAGCGCTACAGCGCGTCCATCGATTTTGACTGGGTTCTTTTTGAATATGATATAGAAGGGAGCAAGGCCCACGCGAGGATGCTCCATAAGATAGGCATACTGAGCGAAAAGGAAAAAGACGACATCATAACCGCCTTGAGCGAGGTAAAGGCGGAGATAGAGGAAGGGCAGCTTTTGTTCAAGGCCTCCCTGGAGGACATCCACATGCACGTCGAGGCTCGGCTCATCGAGAAGACGGGCGATGCGGGTAAGCGGCTCCACACGGGGAGGAGCAGAAACGATCAGGTTTCCCTCGACATGAGGCTCTACCTGAAAGACGAACTGGCCCTGGTGGAACGGGGACTCGTCGCACTGCTGCGGGCCCTTGTTGAAAAAGCCGCAAAGGAGAAACAGGTTTTCATGCCCGGCTATACCCATATGCAGAAGGCGCAGGTGGTTCCTTTCGCCCATTACCTTCTCGCATATTACTATATGTTGAAAAGGGACAGGGAGCGTTTGAAAGGCGTGATGAGCGCCATTGATGTCCTTCCCTTGGGAAGCGGTGCCCTCGCGGGCTCCACCATACCCCTCGACAGGGAATTCGTAAGGGAAAATCTGGGATTTTCACGGATCTCGGAGAACAGCATGGACACGGTTGCGGACAGGGATTTCGTCCTTGACGCGATCTTTGCGTGCACCATGATCATGACCCACTTAGGCAGGATGTCGGAGGACTTCATCATCTTCTCCACGGAGGAATTCGGTTATATCTCCCTGCCGGACGAGTTGTGTACGGGAAGCAGTCTCATGCCCCAGAAGAAGAATCCCGATGCCCTGGAGTTGACGAGAGGCAAGACGGCAAGGGTCGTGGGCGACCTCGTGAGCCTCTTCACCCTTTTGAAGGGTCTCCCCATGACCTATAACAGGGACCTCCAGGAGGATAAGGAGCCTCTGTTCCACGCGGTAAACACGGTGAAGGATGCCCTGTCCATAATGACCCTGTGTATCGAGGGTGTCGAAGTGAATGACAAAAGGATGGAAGAAGCGGCATTGAAAAGTTTCATGCCTGCCGTGGAGATGGCGGAGTATCTTACCCTGAAAGGCATTCCCTTCAGGGAGGCCCATGGAATAGTAGGCAAGATGGTCAGAGACTGCGAAGAAAGAGGAATATTTCTCTCAGCCATGACGGTGAAGGACATGTCGGCATATTCCGACGCCTTCGACGACGAGGTGTATGAGCATATCGATCCCCGGAAAATCTTAAGGAGCAGGCGCACCATAGGGGCGGCTTCTTTTGACCAGGTGGAAAAGGAACTCGATGCGGAAAAGCGTTATCTTAATCATTAGCCTTGCCGTTTTGCTCCTCATCGCGGGATGCGGCAAGAAGGGACTCCCGATGCCGGAGAAGCTTTCCCTGCCGGGAGGTATGAGAGACCTGTCGGGTGAAGGCAGGGGCGGAGTACTGTTCCTTTCTTTCTCCATACCGGCAAGAGATTCGATGGGGGCCGAACTCAGGGACCTCGGGGGATTTCGTATCCTCAAGAGTTGCGGCAGTTGCATGGGAGCATTCGAACCCTTCAAGGACATCCGTCTGGACGAAGGGCAGGGATACACGATAGTGAACAATAGAATCTATCTCTACGATGACGACTTGAGGGCGGGATTCCGGTATTCGTATCGCGTGTACCCCATGACGAAGCTGGGCACCACGGGTGAAGCATCGAATGTATTCTCCCTCACGTGGCAGACGCCGCCCGGGCGGCCGGTGAACATCTCGGCCAAGGGCGATGATGAACAGGTCGAACTGAACTGGACGAGAGAGGATAACCTCGTATATAACGTTTACAGGGTCAAGGAAAACGTCTACCCTCTCTTTCCCGTCAACCCCGGTCCCCTTTCCACCCCGCTCTTTCTTGATACGGGTCTCGAAAACGGGAAGGCATACGAATATGAGATAAGGGCCGCCATGGTAAAAGACGGCATGATGTTCGAAGGGGAGGGCACACGGGTAAAGGTTATCACGGTGGACAGAACGCCTCCCAAAGCGCCGCAGGGCATCAAGGTGGAAAAGAAGGGCCGCGGGGCCCTGATAGCATGGAAAATGAACTCGGAGAAGGACCTTCTCGGCTATAACGTCTACAGGATAGGCGGCGGAATGCCCGTGAAATTGAACGGCGAACCTGTCAGGGAACTCCAGTTCTATGACGGGAAAGTTCCCGCCGATGCAAGATACACGTCGTACTACGTGACTGCCTTGGACACGTCGAATAACGAGAGTGAGCACTCCAAGGAAGCCATAATACTACTAATGAAAGAGTGAGCCATGAATTACTGCGAGTATAAGAACGGTGAATTGTATTGCGAAGAAGTGCCCGTCCGCGAGATCGCGGAGGCGACAGGCACGCCGGTTTATGTTTACAGTCTGAGGACTATCGAAAGACACTTCCGGGTGTTCAACGAAGCCTTCCGGACGATCCCGCACCTTACATGCTACTCCTGTAAGGCCTGTTCCAACCTTGCGATCCTGAAGACCATCGGGAGACTCGGGGGAGGGATAGACATCGTATCGGGCGGTGAACTTTACCGGGCCCTGAAAGCGGGTATTCCGGCTGAGAAGATAGTCTTTTCCGGGGTCGGGAAGACGGAAGAAGAGATAAGGTCGGCCGTTGAAGCGGGTATCCTCATGATCAACGTGGAATCGGAGGACGAACTGGAAGTGGCCGCCGCTGTGGCGAGCCGCATGAAGGCAAGGGTGCCTGTCTCTATCAGGGTGAACCCGGAGATAGACCCCAAGACGCACCCGTACATAACCACGGGTTTGAAGAAGAACAAATTCGGGGTGCTCTGGGAAGATGCATTCCGGCTCTATAAGAAGGCGCGGGACGACAAATACCTCGTGCCTGCGGGTATATCCTCCCACATAGGCTCCCAGATCCTGGAACTCACGCCCTTTGTAGAGGCCATGCGATCCCTGAAAGGGATGGTGTCGCAGCTTGCGGGCGAGGGAATACCTCTTTCCTATATCGACATCGGCGGGGGACTCGGCATTACGTACAAGGACGAGTTGCCGCCTCATCCGGAAGACTACGCGCGCGTGGTTGAGGAGGAGTTGAAAGGCTCGGGACTCACGGCGATATTCGAGCCGGGAAGGGTCGTGATCGGAAACAGCGGAATATTCGTCACCCGGCTTCTCTATATCAAGAAGACGTCGGGGAAGACCTTTTATATTATTGACGGGGCCATGAACGACCTGGTGAGACCTTCTCTCTATGACGCGTACCATGAGATTACCCCTGTCAAGGCCGGAGACGGGTTGGGCCTGAAGGTGGACGTGGTGGGCCCCATTTGCGAATCCGGTGATTTTCTTGCCAGGGACAGGGAGATGCCTCAACTGGAAAGAAACGAACTGCTTGCGGTCAGGGGCGCGGGCGCCTATGGCTTCTCCATGTCCTCGAATTACAATTCGAGGCCGAGAGCCGCGGAGGTGCTCGTAAAGGGGAACGAATTTTTTGTGATACGAAAAAGAGAGACATTCGAAGACCTGATAAAAGGGGAGACGATCCCATCATTTTTGGAGGTGTAGTAGCGTGGTTGAATTGGAATTTTTTAAGATGAGCGCAAGCGGGAACGATTTCATCGTCGTCGATAACAGGGATGGGAAGGTGAACGGGGGTTTCTCCGATGTCCCCGGACTTATCAGGAAGATATGCCGGAACCACCACTCCGTAGGCGCCGATGGCGTAATACTGATAGAGAATTCGGTGGAACACGATTTTCGCTGGTCCTTCTATAACGCCGACGGCTCGGAAGCGGAGATGTGCGGAAACGGCGGCCGTTGTGCCGCAAGGTTTGCCTACATGAACGGCATCGCCGGGCAGCAGATGGCTTTTGAGACTATTGCCGGGGTCATAAAGGCGGAAGTGAACGGGACACGGGTCAAATTGCAGCTTACCACCCCCGTTGACCTGAAGCTTGACTACCCCGTGGGACTCGAAGATAAGGAGATATTCCTGAGCAGCGTCAATACAGGAGTGCCCCATGCGGTTCTTCTCGTTGATGACGTGGATCATATGCCCGTGGAGGACCTGGGGCGGCGCGTCCGCCACCACAAGGCCTTTGGAGAGAAAGGCACCAACGTGGACTTCGTGGAGGTCATGGACAGGGAAAACATCAAGATCAGGACCTACGAACGAGGTGTCGAGGGAGAGACTTATGCGTGCGGGACCGGCGCCGTGGCCGTGGGTGTAATACTCAAGCAGAAGGCGCTTGTGGAGAGTCCCGTAAACATTCGGACGAGGGGCGGAGAGATACTTAAAGTCTACCTTGACGGGGAAGTCTATCTCGAAGGGGACGCCAAACTGATATACATAGGCAGGCTACAGGAAGAAGCACTTTTATAGAAAGGAGACGTCATGGACTTAAGAGGCATTTACACGGCTTTGGTGACCCCCTTTGCCGGGTACAAAGTGGACGAAGAGGCCCTGAAGAGGCTTATAGAATTTCAACTGGAAAACGGTATCAACGGCATCGTGGCCTGCGGGTCCACGGGCGAGGCAGCCACCCTTTCCTACGAGGAGCACGCGAGGGTGATCGAGCTTTCCATCAAGTACGTGAACGGCGCGGTGCCTGTGATCGCGGGGACCGGGTCGAACAGTACCACGGAAACGGTCGAACTGACGCAGAGCGCCAGGAAACTCGGCGCAGACGGTTGCCTCCTTACGACGCCCTACTACAACAAACCCACTCAGGAAGGCCTCTACAGGCATTACAAGAAAGTGGCCGAAGAAGTCGATATTCCTATCATCCTCTATAACATCCCCGGGAGGACAGGGATTAATATGTCGCCCGAGACCATTGCAAGGATTGCGCAGATCCCGAATGTAGTGGGCATAAAAGAGGCATCCGGATCGGTTCTCCAGGTCGCCGAGATATTCAGACTGACAAAGGGGACCTTTACCATCGTCTCCGGAGACGACAACCTATTTCTCCCCATGATGAGCGTGGGCGCGGTGGGCGTCATATCGGTGATTTCAAACCTTATGCCCCGGGCATTGAAGGAGCTTTACAAGACGTTCCTGGAAGAGAAGGATGTGGAGAAGGCAAGGGACCTCAACGTGGGTCTTCTGCCGATCATGCAGGCCATGTTCGTGGAAACGAACCCCATCCCGGTAAAGGAGGCCCTCTACCATATGGGTCTCGTGGAGAAAGAGTTCAGACTTCCCCTATGCCCGCTCTCTGAGGGGAATAGCGCCTTCCTCAAGGGTATCCTCAAAGAATACGGGCTGCTGAGGAGGGAGTAATGGTCAGGATTATCATAACCGGCGTTGCAGGCAAGGTGGGCAGCGCCATACTGAGGCTGGCCCTTGACGACGAAGGGGTAGCGGTGACAGGCGCGCTGGAAATGAAGAGCCACCCCCTCATCGGCAAGAACCTTGATATGGCAGGTGCTTCATCGATCCGGGTCGAGGACGACCTGTCCCGCATTATAGACGGTTGCGACGCAGTGATCGATTTCACCGACCCTAAGGCGTCCCTCGAACATTTCCGGATAGCCGCCGCGAGGAAAAAGGCGATAATCATAGGCACCACCGGTTTTTCCGAAGAGGCCCTTAACGAGATAAAGACAACCCCCGGGGTCCGGGTGGTTATTTCTCCCAATATGAGCGTGGGCATGAACCTCATGTTCGACGTGGTGGAAAGGCTTTCACGCATACTCAAGGAAGGCTACGACATAGAGATCGTGGAGATGCACCACCGGTTGAAAAAGGACGCTCCCAGCGGTACCGCCGTCAAACTGATGGAAGTTGCCGAGGCGGCGCAGCCCGACAGGGATTGGATTGAAATCTTCGGAAGAAAGGGCATTATCGGAGAGAGAAAACCCGATGAAATAGGGGTCCTTGCCCTAAGGGGCGGCGACGTGGTGGGCGAGCACACGGTAATGTTCGCCGGTCCCGGCGAACGTCTTGAAGTGACCCATAGGGCTTACTCTCGGGAGAACTTTGCAAGAGGAGCCATTGTGGCCGCCAAGTGGATTGCCGGCAAAGGTGAAGGCATTTACTCCATGAAGGATGTGCTGGGCCTGACATAGCGTGCGCCGGTCAGGGCCGGCATTGTCTTCCCCGGCCGATGTCCGTTCCTCGATTCTGACCTTCGGATGCACCCCTTGTGCATACAGGGACAACATAATTATCGTTTTTCTCCATTCCCCTGTCTTTACGGCCCATCGCCCCCGGGATGCCTCCTGTTGCCGGAAGGGGCCCTCCGCCATGAAAGTGAACAATGTACCGCACATAGGGACTTTCCTGGCGTCAGGGAAGGCGGATTGCGGGAGCGCTTGTTAAATATTTCTCTTGCAATTGACCCCGATAACTGTTACATAACATACGAATGCAAAAAAGAATTAAATGATTTTACAGACAGGTGTCGAAAATGGCTAAATATTCCAAAATTCCGGAAGCAACAATACGAAGGCTGTCGAGCTATCTGAAATGTCTCGAAGACCTCGAAACCAAGAACGAAAAGGTCGCGTCAAGCGCCCTTTTGGCAAATATGTGCAACGTAAATGCGGCCCAGGTAAGGAAGGATTTTGCCTACTTCGGCGAGTTCGGTGTACGGGGCATGGGTTACAATGTCAAGGAATTGAAGTTCAATATCAAAGAAATCCTGGGCATCAACAGGGAGTGGAAGATAGGCGTGGTCGGCATCGGCAACATGGGCAGCGCCCTTCTGGTGTACAAGGACTTCCTGAAACAGAACTATAAGATCGTAGCGGCCTTTGATATCGATCCCGCGAAAGTGATCGGACATATTTCGGAAAAGATGGGAAGGCCGGTGGAGATCCTTCATGTGGACATACTAAAAGAGGTGGTAAAGGCACGGGGCGTAGAGATAGGGATAATTACCACACCTCCCAGCGAGGCCCAGAAAGTTGCAAACCTGCTTGTAGACGCCAACGTGAAGGGTATTCTTAATTTCTCACCTTCCCCTGTGACTGTCCCCAAGCATGTGAAGCTGAGGAACCTTTTCTTTACGTCAGCCCTTGACAACCTGGTATACTACCTTTCGAACTGAGGTTGGTTGATGAGTAAAATGCTGGGCACCATCATTGAGATGTTCGTATATTCGGCCATCTTCATGATTATCGTCCTCGTCTCGGTGAAGATAGTCGGTTCGGTATTTTCAACCGATTTCGAGAAGAAGATCGCCGAAGAGGGCAATGTGGGACTCGCCATTGTCTGCGGCTCCATGTTTATAGGCCTTGCCCTTCTCCTCTCATCCATCGCGAGATAATGGGTATGATCTATCGATCGCCCACGGTGTGCCGGACTTGCAGCCTTAGGTTGAGGATCGCATGAAAAGAGCCTTTTTTGTAACGGGAACGGATACGGGCGTGGGAAAGACCCTCGCCGCGGTAAGTCTGGCCGCATACTTCAAACATAAAATGGGACTCAACGTGGGCGTAATGAAGCCCTTTGAAACGGGCCTGCCCGTGGACCGGACCGAGTTGTTCCCCTGCGACGCAAAATCCCTCAAGGACATGTCAGGCACAAGCGACGACCTTGCCGTGATCAATCCATGTTCTTTCAGATTGCCCCTTTCGCCCGAAGCCGCGGCTTCCGTGGAAAGGAAAATAATAGACCTTGCGGTGGTGGAGCGGACCTACGAGAAGATCGTCGAAAGCCATGACATTACCATCGTCGAGGGAGCGGGCGGGGTCCTCGTCCCTATAAAGGAGGATTTTTTCTTCTCCGACCTCATAAAAAGATGGGCTTTGCCTGCTCTTGTCGTTTCACGGCTCGGTCTCGGCACAATCAACCATACGCTTCTCACCTGCCGGTTTCTTCAATCCCAGGGGATCAAGGTGATTGGCGTAATCCTTAACGATACGGACGGATCGGGCGATACCGCCGCGAAAACAAACCCGGATGTGTTGAGGAAGTATCTGACAGTGCCGGTCCTCGGCGTTCTTCCTTACCTTACGGAGAAAGAACGGGAAAGCCTCGACGCGGGGCGACTCGCCGACATGCTCGCCGCCCACGTCAAGGTGGGAATTATTTACGACGAAGCAGTTCTCCAATCTCCTTGAAATACTTCCGCGACCCTTCGATTATCTCCATGTCCACGCAGTAGGCCAGCCTGAAGTAGCCTCCCTTGCCGAAGCCGATGCCGGGCACGCCGAGGACGTGGTGTTTCTGCATGGTCCTTACGAATTTGATGTCATCGGGAATGGGCGATTTGGGGAAGATGTAGAAGGCCCCCAGAGGTTTTGTGACCTCGAAGCCCGAACTTACGAGGATGTCGTAAATGGTGTCCCTCTTCTTCTGGTAGTCCATGATGTCCACGCTGTTTTTCTGAAATTTTCCCACGAGGCGCTGCATTATGGCGGGGGCATTGATGAACCCGAGGATCCTGTTTGCGAATATGGCCGCATCGATGAAAGTCTTCACATTCTTGAGATGCGGCGATATGGCGATATAACCGATCCTCTCACCCGGGAGGGCGAGGTCCTTTGAATGGGACGTGACGGTGATGGTGTCGTCATAGAGTTTGAAGAAGTCGGGAAAGGGCGTATTGTCGTATATGATCTTTCTGTAAGCCTCATCGGAAATGACGAAAATCCTTTGTCCCTTTTTCCGTTTCTCCTTGAGCAGGGCGGCAAGCTTCTTCAATTCGTCCTCGGTGTATACGACACCTGTGGGATTGTGAGGGGAGTTTACTATGATCGCCTTGGTTTTTTCCGTGATCGCTTCGTTTATTTTGTCGATGTCGAGGTGAAAATCGTCGCGCGTATCCACGAGTTTTATGACGCCGCCATGATTCCCTATATAGAACCTGAACTCCACGAAGTAGGGACAGGGTACGATCACTTCGTCCCCCGGGTCGAGGAGGGCCTTGCATGCTACATTGATGCCTCCCGCCGCGCCCACAGTCATGATGATGTGGCTGCTTGTAAAATCGAGGCCGGTTCGTTCGCGATGGAACTCCGCGATCTCCGCCCTCACCTCTTCATACCCGCTGTTCGTCATATACCGGTGCACGCCTTTGATATCCGCTGCGCAAATCTTCGCAAGTTCGTCCTTGAGGGCCTGAGGGGGTTCCGCAATGGGATTTCCAAGGGTAAAATCAAAGATATTCTCCGGACCAAACTCTCTCTTCAGTCTCTCACTCTCTTCAAACATTGCCCTGATCCAGGAAGAACTTTTCATCGACTCAGCGATGCTCTTTGATATAGCCATATTTCACCCCTTTTTTATATATCGTTTCCCCATACGGATGAAGCCGTCGAGGGAAGCGAGTATTTTCTCCAGCGGCACACAGTAAGCGATTCTGAAATAACCTTTTCTCCCGAATCCCCTGCCGGGCACTACCATTATTCTTTCTTCCTGCTGTAGTGCCTTCACGAAGTCCAGTTCATCCGGTACGGGTGACCTGGGGAACATGTAAAAGGCGCCGGTGGGTTTCACGCATTCGAACCCCGCCTCTATGAGAGTATTGTAAAGGACATCCCGCTTCTTCTCGTAATCGGAAATGCTCACTGAAGTCTTCTGAAATCTCCCCACGATCCTTTGGAAAAGGGCGGAGGCATTCACGAACCCGAGGGTCCTGATGGTAATCGTCAGGGCGGACACTAAAAGCTGGTACTCCTCGATACGGGGTGAGATGGCGATGTATCCGATCCTTTCGCCCGCGAGGGCCAGGTCCTTGGAATGGGACGTGACGGCGAGCACGAGATCATACATATCGAAGATATTGGGAAGGCGGGTGCCGTCATACACAAGCTTCCTGTATGCGTCATCACTCACGATGAAAATATCCTGGCCTTGTTCCCTTTTTTCATTCAAGAGTCTGGACAGTTCCCGCAGGCTTTCCTCATTGTAGACGGCCCCGGTGGGATTGTTTGGGCTGTTGATCAGCACTACCCTGGTTTTCGGGGTTATGGCGCTTTCAATGCGCCCCACGTCGAGTTGAAAGTCTTCGCCGGTTTCCACAAACCGGGAAACGCCCCCGCAGTTCTTTACATAATTCTTGAATTCCCAGAAGAAAGGACTCGGTATGATCACCTCGTCACCTCTATTGAGAATGCTCTTGAAGATCATATTGAGGCCGCCCGCGCACCCTGCGGTCATAAAAACATGGGAGGCGGTGAAAGGGAGACCGCGCTCTTCAGCAAGGTAATCGGCTATCTCGCCACGCACTTCCTCGTACCCGTTATTGGACATATATCTGTGCATCCCTGGTGTGGGATCGGCAACTGCGTCGACAAGGGCCCTGTTCAATGCCTCCGGGGGTTCGGTATCGGGGTTCCCGAGAGAAAAATCATAGACGCTGTCTTCCCCGTAGAGTTTCTTTATCTTGATGCCTTCCTCGAACATCCTTCTTGTCCAGCCTTCCTGGTCCTTGATCAGCCTCTGAATTTCCTTGGATACAATCATTAGTCCTCCTCGGGTACCAATAAAAAAGCCATGGCTCGCTGCCATGGCTCGAAGACGAAAAAAAAGCCATGGGCCTTTTGCACCCATGGCTTTTTGCTTATCTCAAAGCAAAAAAATGCCGGGGTGCAAGTTCCTAAAGTAGTAGTAAAAACCAAACACCGCCGTTTTCCGTTCCATAGGTAAAATTTTACTGGAAAACCAGCCGCCTGTCAAGGGAAAAGGGAACCGACGAAACCGGCACAAAACCGGAATATTACATTTGACGTAGCCACAAAGGAACGTGTAGAATGAAATATTCATTACATACAGAACTGGATGACAGTTTTATAATACATATTGCCGGTGGTTTAGGGGGGGTGATGCCGTGAGCGAAGATTCTCAGTACCTTCTCAAGAACGTCATAGAACAGACCAGGCAGTCAGATTATCCATCGCTCAAACAGGATAAATATTTTGAATTATTTTCGGCCCAACAAGTCCTGAAAAAATGCCGCTTTAATCCCGATTCTCCGGAAATAGAATCAGGGAATATTGGTGGGGATGGAGATGGCGGTGTTGATGGGTTCTATCTCTTTGTTAATAGGAAATTCGTTCGCGAAGATACGGACCCGTCGATATTCAAAGATCAACAGATAAGCGTGGAGATAGTCATTGTTCAAGCAAAGAACACTGCATCTTTTGAAGAAGCAGTTCCAACAAAACTTAAAGATTTCACTGAACATTGCCTTCGCTTAAATGCGGACATAGAGGAAGCTCAGCGGTCATTACTCTACAACGATAGCCTGCTCACGCTCGTCAAGAAATTCCATGACATCTACAGGCCAGCGATATCTTTGCGGCCAAAACTAAGCATACGATTCTTTCATGTAAGCCTTGCGGACACCGTTGATCAAAAGGTTAAAGCGCGAGCAGATTTGCTAATACAAAAGGCGAAGGAATATTTTCCGGTTTCAGAGGTAGCTTATGAGTTCATCGGTGGTAGTCTCTTGCTCAGTCTATATCATCAGCAACCGGAGAGAAGGTTATCTTTACCCACATCAAGGTATTTTGATTGGCCGTCATTCGGCAAAACGGCCTATTTGTGTGTCGTCAAGCTACCGGACTACTATGGCTTTATAGCTGAAGAGGGTTCCATCCGAGAATATATGTTTGAGGCTAATGTCAGAGATCATGCGCCAGACGTCAAAGTAAATAAGGGAATTAGGGCCACGCTTACGGCACCGGAAAATGACGATTTTTGGTGGCTCAACAATGGAATTACCGTTCTAGCATCCGACGTTTCTTATAATGACGGGGCACTCGCAATTACAGACCCAATGATTGTCAATGGCTTACAGACGTCATATGAATTATTTAAGCATTTTTCAACTGGGGGCGCGTTGAATGATGGGCGTAGTCTTATGGTAAAAGTAATAAAGACTACCGAAGAAGAAACGTCTGACCGCATTATAAGGGCCACAAACAGTCAAACAAAGATAGAATCTATAAACCTTCACGCCACTGAAGAAATTCACAGAAAAATTGAAACCGCATTAAAGACAGTTGATCTATTCTATGACAGAAGGAAGAATTTTTATCGAAACAAAGGCATTGCAGCCACCAAGATAATAACGATTGGATATATGGCTCAGGCCGTTGCAGCCATTGCATTGCAGCAGCCAGACCATGCTCGCGCTCGCCCCACAACTGTGGCCCAAAAGAGTTACAAAGCTTTGTTTTCCGAAGAATATCCAATCTTGTTATATGCTAAATGCGCCCAAATAATGAAACGCGTTGACGGTTATTTGGACGAAAAAGGTCTTCCCCAAGGGGCAAAGCTAAATATGGTATTCTATCTAGTGTCACGTCACTCCTCTAATGTCGGATAAAGCCGTCTGAGTTTTATTCGCGCATCCTTCGTGGTGAATTGCCAGTTTACTTTTGCCCGGAGATTATCCCTACGGGCTTGCCAGGCAGCAACTTCGGAGCGGACCTTGGCAATACTGTCGATCCGGCGGTCGAGGCATTGGTGAATGAGCACATTGAGTTCAATCTCCGCCATATTGAGCCAGCTTCCGTGTTTGGGTGTGTAGACGAAGTCAAAGCGGTCCCAGATGCGCTTCGCTTCCTCGGGTGGAAAGGCTTCATAGAGGGAGCCGGGTTTGTGGGTGTTCAGGTTGTCCATGACGAGAGTGATCTTCTCGGCATCTTGATAACTGGAGACAATATCCCGGACGAATTCCGCCCAGTCGCACTTTGTTCTTCTCTCCGATACGTTCGTGAGACGGGTTCCCGCTAATGGCTCGTTGGCCATAAATATGGTGCAGACACCGCAGCGCTCATACTCGTAGTCATGACGTTCAAGGCGTCCGGGAGTTTGAGGAATGGGGGTACGGGTTTCTTTAATCAACTGCCGTGGCGTCTCATCCATGCAGACTACCGGGAACTTTGGATCATACGGACGTTTATACACATCGAGCACACATTCCATGGCGGCGACAAAATCAGCATTGGCCTCCGGAGGGATGACCCACCCCTCTTGCTTCCAGGGTTTTGTTTCGTTTTTTTAAAACCCGACGCACGGTCTCATAGGATATGTTCCCGATATAATTGAGTGTCACCATTCGGTCTGCAAGCAACCGTAAAGTCCATCGGGCATACCCCTCGGGCGGTTCACTGCAGCTTAAGGCAATGAGATGGGCCTCGAAGTCGCCGTCGGCCTTCTTCTCGTAGACCCGGTCGGCCTTATGTCCGGTGAGGGCGGTATCAAGTCCTTCTTCCACGAACCGCTTCTTCACCCTGTCGATCTTCCGCATGCTGATCCTCAAGACGGCCGATATATCCTCATTCTTCATCCGATGATCCTGAAACCGGCCCTCGTCGCAATTCAAAAGGATCAATGCATTAAGCACCTTCTGGGACTTATGATTGCCTTTCAGCACCACGCGTTCTAACTCCCTTCGCTCTTCTTGTTCGAGCGTCACCTTGTATTTCCTCATTCGGACCTCCCCATGGCTGAATGTTTGCCTTGGGGAGATTTTATACTATATCATACGACAATACAAGTGTGACGTGACACTAGCCATGTACGCAACTTGTGCCGCACTTGGATCTGTTAAGCCCAACAGAAAGAGAATAGCTGGCATTGACGCCTCCCTCTTAACCGATATTCTATTGGATATGTGTTATAAGTGGCTCCGGGCAAAGTTTGAGGAACTTGGCGGAAACGACCAGACGGCTAAAGGGCCTACGCTAGCCATGGCACTGAGACAACACATTATTGAAGAGTACGGAGTGAAGAAGAGCGCAGAAGAGAAAAGACTAAAACAACCCGATTTAGATTCTATTTCTTAAAAATCTTTGAACATGCCTTCTCAAACTTTTCGTCTGCATCCTCCGACTGCACAACTTTCGCAGTCTCCAAAAAGCGTGCAGACTGTTCCTTGTTGTCCGGCTTCGGACCCTTTTCTTTTCCAAGGTTTCTTTTTATGGTCGCCCTCCTCAGTGAGTCGTTTCATACGTAAGGCGCTTGCCCACAAAGCCCATCAAGCACTGTTCCGCACGTGGTTCATCGTCAACGCATAGCACTTATAAGTGCTATGCGTGTGCTCTTACCTTACATCTTGCTTATACGCTTAGTCTCGCCGCAATGAGGCCATATCCGGGCTTCGACAAATTCATAAGCAGCATCTTCATTGTGGAAGCAAGGGGAGGATATAATTGAATCGCTCATCGTTCTATCTCCTTTCTAGCGCTAAGTATAGAACAAATGTTTGGGTAGTAAAGTATAATATTCCGCACAAAACGGTTGACAGGTTTCGGGTTGGCTGGTATACAGAAAGTGCAGTCGTGCCGTTGCCGGGCGACATCGGAACTTTTACGCGGGTTGGGCGGAATCCGTTGAAAAGGAGAATGGGAATGTTTATAGTAATCAATGGCGGTTGGTGCGGGAGAGTGGCGTTGTCCCGTCTCCCCGGTGTGAAGGAGGCAGAATGAGCGATATTTTCCTCGGCATTATAACCTTCGTGGTTATAGTAGTAGCGATCGTTTTTATTCGTGTCCTGATGGAATTGCGACAGGGACTGAAGACGGTCAGGGAATCTGCGCAAAAGACGGAAGAACTGCTGGTGCCCGTGCTTCAGGAACTTCAGACATCTCTCCGGAGTCTGCGGCAGACTACGGACGACATGGATGCGGTGGTGGAAGATGTGAGGGTCCTTTCAGGCTCCATGAGACAGTTCGGCGAGAATGTGAAGCGAATAAGCGATGTGGTGAGGGTCGTGTCCGAATCGACGGCGTTAAACGTGACAGGTCTCGGGGTGGCGGTGAAGGCTGCTTCTACGCACCTGTTGAAAAACTTTCTCAAGAAAAAGAAAACTTATTAAGGAGGCGTGACATGGCATTAAACGAAAACAATGGTTTTGGCGCAGGTTCCCTTATTCTGTCATTCTTTGCAGGCGGTCTGGTGGGCGCGGGAGTCGCTTTGCTCGTGGCCCCGAAATCGGGTAAGGAAACCCGGGAGCAACTCATGGAGATAGCGGACGACTTCAGGGGCAAGGCTGAAGGCTATATAGAAGAGATGAAGGAACAGGTATCCACTGTGGTAGAGAAAGGGAAAGACATACTGGAAGAACAGAAATCCATCCTCGTTTCAGCGGTAGAAGCGGGAAAAGAGGCCTTCGAGAAAGAGAAAGAAAAGCTTGTAAAGTAAGGGAGCACCGGGGTACTATATGACCGGTACATGAATAGTTGAAGTGCGTCGCGGGCCCGGCGCGTAGCGCTCTCAAGGGGCTACGCGGCGGTTCTCCGGGACATAGGTTCACGAGCACTTGCCCGGGCGGGTTTGTTGTCCGGAGCGGCGCGAGGCTTACCGGGCCTTCGGGAACGGGATCACACAGGTCTGTATAGAACAGGGGGGAGTCACCCCTGATGGGGGTTTGTCGAAGAGTGTCCTTTTACTTTTTATATAATGCCGGCTAACAAATTTTCCACCTTTGCCCTCCTTCTGGTCGCGGCGCTCCTCGGATACCTGACTTACCAGATCCTTATGCCTTTTGTGTCTGCCATCGTGTGGGCCATCGTCCTGTCCATAATCTTTTATCCCCTCTATGTACAATTTCTGAAGTATGTCAAACTGAGGTCCGTGGCATCGCTCCTCTGTCTTCTTGTGATCCTTGTAGTCCTCCTCGGTCCCTTCGCGTACCTGTCCTACGTTCTTACCCAGGAGATTATGAGCCTCTCCGCGTACCTCCGGGATGCCCCGACGGACCCGGTGAGCAGTATCCTGCAGCATCCGGTGGTGAGTAAGGTCGTATACAGGGTTCTTACCGTGTTCCATATGACCGAGCAGGAGTTTGCCCGAACGGTGGCGGAGAACATCTCGGAGTTGGGAAAGCAGTCGGTAGGCATAATCAGGAGCGGACTGGGGAATGTGGTCGCCACAGTGGCCAATTTTATTTTCATGATGCTTTCCATCTTCTTCTTCCTTGCGGACGGGCCGGAACTTCTGGAAAAGTTCAGCACTTTCGGACCCTTCTCGAAGAGGCAGAGGGAGAGGCTGAGCAGGCAGACACGGGATATAGTCGTGTCCACCATCTACGGAGGGGTGACGATCGCGGTCATCCAGGGATTGATGGGCGGGATCGCCTTTTCCATCCTGGCCATATCGTCCCCTGTCATGTGGGGAGTGGCCATGGCCATTTCGTCTTTTATCCCCCTTGTGGGCACCTTCGTGGTGTGGGGTCCTGCAGTGGTGTACCTCGCCATGCAGGGATTTTTCTGGAAGGCAGTGGCGCTCTTCATAATAGGGGTAGCCGGGATAAGTTCGGTAGACAGCTTCCTTCGGCCCCTGATCATACGGGGCAGGTTGAAACTGCCGACCCTTGCCATCTTTTTCAGCATTCTCGGAGGGATCAAGGTTTTCGGCTTCGTCGGTTTTATCATGGGGCCCCTCGTGCTTGCCCTTTTTATCTCGGTTCTCGAAATATTGAGATACGTGGCAGAAGAAGCCTCCGGTCAGACCCACCAGTAACGGTCAGATGAGCGTTCTTTTTCCGGAGGCCACGGCAACAAGGGCGTCTCTGTCGAGGAGCGTGATCTTCCGGCCCTGGACCTCTATGACGCCTTCCGTTACCATCTTGCCGAGAATGCGGGAAAGGGTTTCCGGTATGGTGCCGAGGAGGCTTGCCAACTGGCCTTTTGTAATGGTGAGCTGCACATAATCCCTGTCGCGGTCCTCGCTTCCGTAGAGGAGGTAGGAGGCAAACCTCTGGGGCACCTCTTTCAGGGAGAGGTCTTCGATGAGGAGGGTGAAGGATCTGAGCCTCTTGGACAATATGGCAAGCATATTCATGGCAAGGTAGGGGTCTTTTGTGATGAGATTGACGAAGGCCGTCCGCGGAAAAATGACCGCTTTGCTTTCCTCCAGCGCCTCGGCGTAAGCGGGAAAGGTAGTGCCCAGAAACACAGCCACCTCGCCGAAGGGCTCACCGGGTCCTATGAGGTGGAGTATCTGCTCCTTACCCTCCATGGAGAGTTTGAAGATCTTCACATGGCCCACGAAGAGTATGTAGAGTCCGTCGGCAAAGTCCCCTTCCGAAAAGATAAGCTCACCCCTTTTATATGTACGGGTTTCGGCGATGCCCGAGAGTTCTTCGATCTGAGCCGCGGGAAGTCCCTTGAAGAGAGTGACGTTCGAAATGAAGTTGACCATCTTTGCCATAAGCGCTCCTGCGGGAAGTCCCCGTGTTCCCATTGTAATCCAAAAGCCCCGCAAATGGAAGAAGCGAAAATCCACATGAACAGAAAGTAGAGAACAAACGCTGATTTTCTAGAAAAGGACGGGGTTTTCATGTATATTAAGGCGAATTCATATCAAGGAGATGACATGACGAAACCTAAGGTGCTTATCCTTATCGGCAGCGACAGTGACCTTCCGGTTGTGGGGGAGGCTGCGAGGCTATTGAAGGAGAACGGAGTGGAAGTGACCCTCGATGTATCTTCCGCCCACAGGAACCCCGAGAAGACCGTTGCCTATGCGAAGGGTGCACGGGCTGAAGGTTTCGAGGTGATTATTGCCGCAGCGGGCCTCGCGGCCCACCTGCCTGGTGTTATCGCGTCCCATACCACGCTGCCCGTTATCGGCATCCCCATGAGTGGCGGCGCCTTGAATGGGGTGGATGCCGTTCTTTCCATACTTCAGATGCCGGCAGGGGTGCCCGTGGCTACCGTGGGCATCAATGCCGCGCGTAATGCCGCAATTCTCGCGTGCGAAATACTCTCCATAAAGTATGAGACGGTGCGGGAAAAACTGGAAGAAATGAAGATATCCATGAAGAGGGAAAATGACGAGAAATCCGCCCGGCTTAAAGATCATTTCAAGGATTGACAACCCTTCCCGCTTCTGGTAAGGTTTTCATCACATGCTCAACGCCATCACCGATGTACCCGGCATAATGGTAGGTCACGCGTCCGACTTCGCAGGGTTTACAGGCTGCACGGTAGTCCTCTGCGGGTCAGGGGCGGTGTGCGGCATCGACGTGAGGGGGAGCGCCGCGGGCACGCGTCAGGTGGACGCCTTGAGCGTGAACCATATCGTCGAAGAGGTCCACGCCGTGCTTCTCGCGGGGGGCAGTTCTTTCGGACTTGATGCGGCGAGCGGTGTGTCACGGTACCTCGAGGAGAAAGGCGTCGGTTTCAATGTCGGGGTAACCCGAATACCCATAGTGCCCACCGCAGTGATTTTCGATATTCTCTTTGGTGACCCCAAGGCGAGACCAACGCCGGATATGGGCTATGAGGCCTGTCTCAATGCGTCGGAGGTCGTGGAAGAGGGGAGCGTGGGTGCGGGAGTGGGCGCCACGGTAGGCAAACTCTTCGAAACGTCGAGAGCAATGAAAGGCGGGGTGGGCACAAGCAGTCTGATGCAGTCCGACGGACTGGTCGTAGGCGCCCTTGTCGTGGTAAACGCCTTTGGAGACGTCGTCGACAATGTGACAGGGAAAACGATTATCGGCGCGAGAAAGGCGGAGGACAGCCTGGAATTCGCCAATACGGCTGATTCCATATGGGGTGGTGTGACCAAGAAGCAGTTCGGCCTCGTCAATACAACCCTCGGCGTGGTCGCCACCAACGCCCGTTTCCAGAAAAGAGAGATTACAAAGATAGCCCAGATGGCCCAGGGCGGGCTCATCAAAACCATAAACCCTGTACATACCACCTTCGATGGCGACCTGGTATTTGCTATTTCAAAGGGGGATGTGGAGGCTGACGTCAATAAAGTCGGGATATTGGGTGAATTTGTCCTTGCCGAGGCCATCAAAAGGGCGGTAAAAAAGGCGGACGGATTCGGAAGGATACCCGCCTTCAAGGATATTGCGAAAGGCTGGAAGACTACCCGGTAAGGGAGGGCAGGAACACGAATGATCGTGTGACTATCGGGAAGGAGGAGCAGGAGAGTGGAGAAGCGCCGGCTGGTAGCGGAATTGATAAAAGAAAAGGGATATGTCGTGGCCTTTACCGGGGCAGGGATCTCCGTGGACAGCGGAATACCGGCTTTCAGAGGCGGGCAGGGGCTCTGGGAAAAATACGACCCCATGGAATATGCCCATATCAGGGCCTTTCATACCAACCCGGCGAAGGTCTGGACCATGCTCCGGGAAATGTCGAGGGTAATCTTTGAAGCCGGTCCGAGTCCGGCCCATAACGCCTTGAGCGACATGGAGAAGAAGGGTTATCTGAAGGCGGTAATTACTCAGAATGTCGACGGCCTCCATCAGGTCGCGGGCAACACCAACGTAATAGAGTACCACGGAAACCACCGGTGGCTCGTCTGCATGAACTGCTCAAAAAAGGTGGCCCTTCAACCGGAAATGCTTACTGCCATGCCGTACCCCGTATGCGATAAGTGCAACACGCCTCTGAAACCGGCGGTAGTCTTCTTTGGAGAGGGTATCCCGGCGAAGGAGATGGTGCGGGCGAACGAGGAAGCCAACAGGTGTGGAGTGCTCATAATCATAGGGACCTCCGGGGTGGTGTACCCGGCTGCGGAGATTCCCTATGCCTGTAAATCACAGGGTGCCGCGATAGTAGAGATCAATGTCTCTCCTACGCCTTTCACTTCGTCTATAACCGACTATTACCTCGAAGGGAGCGCCTCCGAGATATTGCCCGCCATTCTGGGACTTCTCTAGGAGGGAGACATATGAGCAGCAACCTCATTGACCACACCTTTTGTGTGATAATGGCAGGCGGCAAGGGTGAGAGGTTTTGGCCCCTCAGCACGGACCATGCCCCCAAGCCCTTTCTTAAACTGATGGGCGAGAAGACCCTGATCCAGCTTACGGTGGAACGGGCGTCAAGGATCGTACCGGAAGAGAGGATATTTATCGTCCTCGGCCGACCTCATCTGGAAATAGCCAGAGAGCAGCTTCCCTACCTCAAAGACCGGAACTTCATCGTGGAACCGGAAGGAAGGGATACGGCCCCCTGCATCGGCTTCGCCGCCCTTTCCCTCATAGGTATCGACGAGGAAGCTATCATGATCACCCTGCCCGCCGACCATTATATCGCCGATGTCCAGGGCTTCGCCGACACCATCCTGCAAGGGGTGAGATGTGCGAGCCAGGGCGACTACCTCGTGACCGTGGGGATCAGGCCGGACCGGCCTGAGACCGGTTACGGTTACATCAACGCATACGAGGCCTTCGATTTACCCGGCGCAGACTGCCGTAAGGTGAAGAGGATTGTAGAAAAGCCCGATGAAAAAAGGGCCCGCGAGTACCTGGAAGAAGGGAATTACTACTGGAACGCAGGGATATTTATCTGGAAAGCCGGGGTAGTCATGGCCGGAATCGAGCGGCACATGCCCGAATTGTACGCGGGTCTCATGAAAATAAAGGCGGAGAAGGCACGGACCGGCGGCGGGGCTATTGAGGCCATCTACGGGAACCTGCCGAGAAAATCGATAGATTACGGCCTCATGGAAAAGGCCGACAATGTGCTCATGGTGCCGTCGGGTTTCGACTGGGACGATGTGGGGACGTGGACCTCTCTTTTCAGGGTCCTCGACCTTGACGGGAACGGTAACTGCAAGGCAGGGGATGCTTTGAGCATCGACACCCGGAATTCGGTCATATTCAGCGATGGTATCACGGTCGGCACCCTCGGGGTATCGGATATCATAGTGGTGGCATCCAAAAATGGCGTCCTGGTGTGCAGCCGGGACAGGGTCCAGGAAGTGCGGGAGATAGTAAGGAAACTTGACGCTGAGAAACGGAGAGACTGAGGCCGCGGGTTCCCGGGCGCCCATACTTCATAGTTAGCTCTATTTCCCGGAAAACAAAGGGGGACTCATGATCTCCAAGATCTTCACCGCCACTCTTTTCGGAATTGACGGGATAAAAGTGGACGTGGAAGTCGATATTGCATACGGTCTTCCTTCATTCAGCATCGTGGGCCTTCCCGAGACGTCCGTCAAGGAAAGCAAGGAAAGGGTCAGGGCTGCGATAAACAACGCCGGATTCGAGTTTCCTAACGACAGGATTACCATCAACCTTGCCCCTGCGGACCTCAGGAAAGAAGGATCTTCCTTTGACCTTCCTATTGCGGTGGGCATCCTCACATCCCTCGGCATCATCAAGAGGGAAGCAGTTCAGGACTATCTCATCGCCGGGGAGCTTTCCCTCGATGGGAGGATTAAAGGGGTTCGCGGCACCCTGCCCATTGCCATTCTTGCCCGGAGGGAAAAGGTGGCGAGCATTATCGTCCCCCGGGAGAACATGTTGGAAGCCTCCATAATTAAGGACGTCGCCGTATATGGAGCGGCACACCTTCTCGATATTGTGCAGTTTTTCAAAGGTGAAGGAGAGCTTGAGAGGATTTCGCAGTTCCACGATATGACTTCCCACAGCGGTCGGGATTCGGGGCTGAGTTTTGCGGACATAAAAGGCCAGAGTCAGGCGAAACGGGCCCTCGAGATCGGCGCAAGCGGGAGCCACAACGTTCTCATGATCGGGCCTCCGGGGTCGGGAAAGACCATGCTTGCCCGGCGCATCTCCAGTATTCTCCCTCCCCTCGTGTACGAGGAGGCCATAGAGACCACGAAGATTCACAGCATAGCCGGTTATCTCGACGCCGACAGGTATCTCGTTCTGGAGCGCCCCTTCAGAGCGCCCCATCATACGATCTCGGACGCGGGGCTGATAGGGGGAGGCCATGTTCCCAAACCGGGAGAGGTGAGCCTTGCCCACAACGGTGTGCTCTTTCTCGACGAGTTCCCCGAATTCAGAAGAAATGTCCTTGATGCCCTGCGGCAGCCCCTTGAAGACGGAAATGTGACGATCTCACGGGTTAACCATTCGGTCACCTATCCGGCCCGTTTCATGCTGATCGCCGCCATGAACCCCTGCCCCTGCGGGTACTGGGGCGACTCGCGGAGGGCCTGCGTGTGCAACGGCGCCCAGATCAGAAGGTACAGGTCCAAAGTCTCGGGCCCGCTCCTTGACAGGATGGACATTCATATCGAAGTCCCCCCTGTCACCATAAGAGAACTCTCCATGGACAGGGAAGAGGAATCTTCGGACGTGATAAGGGAAAGGGTGGCCGGGGCGCGGCAAATTCAGGAAGAGAGGTTCAAGGGCAAGAAGATCCACGCGAACAGCCAGATGACCGCGAAAATGGTGAAGAAACATTGTGTGGTAAACTCTGAAGGCCAACTCCTCCTCGAAAGGGCCGTGGAAAAGTTCGGACTCTCCCCCCGCGCCTATCACCGTGTCCTCAAAGTGGCAAGGACCATCGCCGACCTGGATGGGAAGGAGCACATGGAAGAGTCGCACATAGCGGAGGCCATACAATACCGCGCATTAGACAAAAGACATTCTCTGTAGCCGAAACAGAAGGGCCCGCCGCGCCCCCTGGAACCATTTTCCGCGACGCCTTGCGGAAGAGCCGGTAGGACCATTCCGGCATATTTCCCCGGTTCATACCGACCATCATTTTTCACATCCCTCTTCGCTCTTCTCTCGCGTCCTGCCAAGCCCGGCCTGTCACCGGAGATAGATCCGTATGGACATCAGGACCTTGCGGTTTTATCTTGATTGTATACAGAATCGCGAAGATGGGCTATTATTCTATAATAAGACCTTGGGGAGGAAGACATGGGCAGAAGGCCGAAAATCTTGCTTGTGGATAACGACGTGGATTTTGTGGACCTCAATAAGGCCATCCTCGAGAATAACGGGTTCGAGGTTGTACCCGCGTTTTCAGGTCGCGAGGTAATGGACAAGGTGAGGTTCGAGCAGCCCGACCTTATTATCCTCGACCTCATGCTGGAAAAGCATGACACGGGTTTTGCCGTTGCCAAGGCCCTGAAGGCGGACCCCATTTACAGGAATATCCCCATACTCATGCTGACTGCCGTAGAGAGCGAGACAGGCATGGACTTTTGCCAGGCCCTCGACGGCTACTGGATGAAGACGGATGACTACGCAAATAAACCACTCCCTCCCGAAGAACTGATGGAAAGAATAATCCGGCTCCTCGTAAGGGCAAGAAAGAACGCTGAAGACGCGTATGACAAACAAGGAGTGTTTTAACTCCCATGACGAGCAAAGGGGGACGACCCAAGCCCCATTAACCTATGTTGATGAAGAAAGCACGCATATTAATCGTTGACGGCGAGGAGGGCATGGAGGAGAGATATGGCCCCGCCATGAGGAGTGGAGGCTGCTCCGTAGACATCGCCTGGAGCGGGGATAGGGCCCTGGAAATGGCGGCGGACGGGGACTACGATCTTGTGGTTGTCGATCTGGCGGCCTTTACGGAGACCCTTGACCTCGTGGAAGCCATAGGGCGCGCGGACCCGCGGGTCGTGGTGATCGCAGTGGCAGGCCGCTCAGCGGGGGATGGGATGGAAGCGGTGAAGCGTGGGGCCTACGATTTTGTGGAGGAACCGTTTCCTCCGGAACGGCTCATGGTCGTGGTAACACGGGGACTGGAAAAAAGACGGTTAAGCGACGAAGTGAGGACCCTTGATTCAACCCTCAAGGCAATGGCCGGGGAACAGGAGGGCTGTGAAGGCGCGAGGTCAAGGTTCGTCACCATGGTCGCCCACGAGTTGAGGGCGCCCCTTGCCGCAGTGGAAGGGTATCTTTCCGCCTACCTCACCGGCGCGGCGGGGACGGACCCGGAGTTGAACCGCCGGATGCTCGAACGGGCGCGGCAGAGGACCCATTCCTTGTTGGATCTTGTAAACGACCTTCTGCAATATAACCGCCTCGAATCGCCGCGGATCGACAGAAAGAGGGAACTGCTCAACATGGTGGACATGATCGCGGACACCATGGAGCTGATGAAGACGGAGGGCGAGAGCAGAGGGCTTACCTTCGAGACACATTTTCAGGAATCACTTCCCCTTATCGAGGCGAACAGGACAGAAATGGAGCAACTTCTTACGAACCTCATTTCCAACGCCATCAAATATAATGTAACAAAGGGCAAGGTGGAAGTGTCGGCGAAGTCTCTGGAGAGGGCTATCGAGGTCAAGGTGACGGACACGGGTATAGGGATCGGCAAGGAAGACCTGCTCTTTATTTTTGAAGAGTTTTACAGGGCTTCGGGACCTCAAACCAGATATACCACGGGGACCGGTCTCGGCCTTTCCATTGTAAAAAGGATCGTGGACGCCTACTGCGGCCTTATAGAAGTGGAGAGTATACCGGGAAGGGGCACGACTTTCGCGGTGATGCTCCCTGTCAGCGCGGGCCGGCCTTCCCGGGACGACGGGGAAAAGGGAAAGGGGAAAGAGGACAGCGTCCACTCGGGTTCGTGAACGGGCCGTGTCCGGAGGCGAAGGGAACAGACCGAAGAGGAGGGGACAGCCAATGGCGAGAGAGCTGATACCGAATGAGATTGTGGAGAAAAGGCAACTGGCGCCGTCAATCACTCTTTTCAAACTCTATGTGCCGGACATAGCGACGAAGGTAAAACCGGGACAGTTCGTCGTCCTCCGGGCAAATGATTACGCGGAAAGGATCCCTCTTACCGTGGCTGATTTCGACCGCGACCAGGGCCTCATCACCATCGTCTTTCAGACCGTCGGGACTTCTACCCAAAAGATGGAGAAATTTGAGGAGGGCCAGACGATCCTGGACGTGGTGGGACCTCTCGGGAAACCCAGCCACATCGAAAAATTCGGCACCGTTGTCTGCGTGGGAGGAGGAGTGGGCGTCGCTCCTGTGTATCCCATTGCAAAGGCCCTTCGCGAGGCCGGAAACGTGGTGATCTCCATCATCGGGGCCCGGACCCGGGAGATGCTCATACTCGAAGACGAGATGCGGGCCATAAGCTCGGAGCTTTTTGTTACCACCGACGACGGTACATACGGGCGGCACGGTTTTGTCACTGATGTGCTGAAGAAGCTGATCGATGAAGGGCGGAAGATCGATCTCGTTATCGGTATCGGTCCGGTGATCATGATGAAAGCGGTCACCGATGTGACCCGTCCCTTCAACCTGAAGACCGTGGTAAGCCTCAATACCATCATGGTGGACGGTACCGGCATGTGCGGGTGCTGCCGGGCCACCATCGGTGGAGAGACGAAGTTCGTATGCGTTGAAGGCCCGGAGTTCGACGGCCACCAGGTCGATTTCCTGGAGCTTGTGCAGCGGCAGAAGATGTATAACCGGGAAGAGCGGCGTGCCGTGTGGGACCACCAGTGCAAGCTCGAGTTCCAGGCCACGCAACTCAAGAAGACGAAGAAACGTGAGAAAATGCCGGAGCAGGACCCGAAACGGCGCATCCAGAACTTCGACGAGGTGGCCCTGGGCTACACGCGGGAGAACGCCATACGCGAAGCCTCCCGCTGCCTCCAGTGCAAGAACATGCCCTGCGTGGAAGGCTGTCCGGTCAACATCACTATTCCCCTCTTTATAAAGAAGATCAAGGAAGGCGATTTTATGGGCGCCATCCATGTGATAAAGGAGACGAACGCCTTGCCCGCGGTATGCGGACGCGTCTGTCCCCAGGAATCTCAGTGCGAGAGCAAATGTGTGCTCGGCAAAAAGGGCGAGTCTGTAGCGATAGGCCGCCTGGAGCGATTCGCCGCGGACTTTGAATCGAAACAGGGCGACGTGCGCGTGCCCGAACCGGCGGCGCCCACGGGAAAACGGGTCGCCGTGGTCGGCGCCGGTCCCGCGGGACTCACTGTTGCAGGTGAACTGGCGAAAAAAGGACACGACGTGACGATCTTCGAAGCCCTCCACAAGGCAGGCGGGGTACTCGTGTACGGCATTCCCGAATTCCGCCTCCCCAAGGCTATCGTCCAGAGAGAAGTCGATTATGTGAGCAAACTCGGCGCGAAGATTAAGGTGGACACCATAGTGGGGCAGACGGTGTCCGTGGACGAACTGATGGCCCGGGGATACGACGCGGTCTTTGTAGGGACCGGCGCGGGCCTCCCTTATTTCCTCGACATCCCGGGGGAAAATCTGAACGGTGTTTACTCGGCCAACGAATTTCTCACCAGGGCGAACCTGATGAAGGCATACCTGTTCCCCGAATATGATACACCTGTCCGTGTGGGCAGCAAGGTGGCGGTCATCGGGGGCGGCAACGTGGCTATGGACTCCGCGAGGGTTGCAAAGAGGATGGGCGCGGACCACGTCTATCTCATCTACCGGAGGTCCCGCACCGAGATGCCCGCGAGGGCGGAGGAATCCCATCACGCGGAGGAAGAGGGCATCGACTTCAGGCTCCTCACGAACCCTATACGGGTCGTGGGCGATGAGAGCGGCTGGGTGAAGGGTATCGAATGCGTCCGGATGGAACTCGGCGAGCCCGACGCGTCGGGGAGAAGGAGGCCTGTGGAGAAGAAGGGATCAAATTACATAATCGACGTTGACGTGGTTGTGGTGGCTATCGGACAGGGTCCCAACCCCATACTCGCCCGGAACACGGAAGGATTGGAATTGAGAAGAACAGGCAATATCGAAGCTGATCCGGAAACGGGCAAGACCAGTAAGAAGGGCGTGTTCGCGGGAGGCGACATCGTCACCGGCGCGGCAACGGTAATCCTTGCCATGGGCGCGGGAAGAAAAGCGGCGGCGGCCATAGACGAGTACCTGAGAACGGGCAAATGGTAGGGTGATGTGAGCCGTTCAGGCGCACGCCCGACAGGGGCACACATGGGTAGAAGGAAGAGACAATGAGGCCGCACCGCGGGAAGGAGGCGCGGCCTTCGCCTTCTATGTGACGCTACGCCGCCAGACCCAGGGCGACGAGGAGTTTGACTGCGGCGGATATCAGTTTTGCAGCGGCATTGATGGCCTCCGCCACCTTTGAGATGTCTTGTTGGGCGGTCTTGATGGCCTTATTTGCTTCACTCACCGCCTCAGTTGCCTTCTTGTATTCAGCCATAGTCTCGTCCAGTTTTTTATTCCACATCTTTTCCTGAGTGGCGGTCAACTCCAGGATCTCATTATAGACGTCGTCTTTCTGCGGACCCGGGGGTAGTGAATTGTGAAGCGCATTGAGTCCGGTCAGGACGGTTGACACACCGCTTTTCAGGTCGGTCTTTTGATCAGGCATTTCTCCCTCCTCTCATAGATGGTTATTTACTCAAGACCCTTACCGCGTCCACAAGAACCTTTACGTTTGTACCGAATTCCTTAATATCTTTTTCGGAAACGGCGTCGGACTCGACGGCCAGGGCCATCTCGTTGTTCGCCTTCTGGAGCTTGATCAACGCGTCCCGGATGTCGGCAAAAATGACCTTGCTGCGGGTAAAATTACCCTGTGCATCCTCGTGGGCTTTAAGGGCCTTTTCCCGGCAATAGATATCGATACATTTGTCAAAGATCCGGACTGCGGTCGCGGCGGTGCGCGCCGCATACAGAAGGTATATCCCCGCCGGGGTGCCGTCCGCCTGCTGGTCGAAAGTGTGTGCGATTGTCCCGGCCAGACGGTTGACCGGTTCCTTGTAGGTCCTGACTATCTTGAGTACATACTCTTTTTTCATTTCTTCGAGGAACATTCCTCCCCCGGTAGTCACCAGTTTGGCGATGGCATCCTTGTCGTCCTTGGACAGGGTGAGGTATTCGGCGGGTATGCCGTCCGTGCTTTTTACAAGGTTATCGGCGGCTTTCTTGAGATCATCCTCCCGGGTGTCCTTAACCAGCGTCTGCAAAGACTCGCCGTAAGTCTTGAGCATTTCGACGGCCCGAAAGATCGCTGTTGTGACCTCGGGCGTAAATATACCTTCAAACTTGCCCATCTCCACGAAGTCCTTTCGGGGCCCGGCGAGTTCGAGGGCGCTCCGGTTCATCGAGATAGCTTCGTTTCGCATGGAGACGACCTCGTTGGAGGCGATTTTGCCGACTGCCGCAGTCGATGAGGCGAAGTTATCGACGGCGGCACGCTGAGTCGCATGTAGCCCGCAACCCGTAATCATCGCGAGCGCCATGAGGGCCGGTAACAAAAACGACCAATGCCTTTTCATACTTTGTCCTCCTTCAGAAATGTGTTTATCACAGGGCAACCCATATTGCCCTGTGCCGTTTACCTGAGCCCGTATCAATAACCGTGACCAGTCTGGACCCGTGTTCGCCCTCGACCGGAAGAGTTGAGCCTTGAGGATGGTTGCATTTGCGCCGACAGGTATGGATCGACCGGAATCGGAGGAGAACGGGATGTCTGCGAAAAATCGTTATGATGAAAGCGCCTGGTCCCCCGAGTCTCAGCTTCACTGATTTTTCAACACCCTGGAGGCTCATAAGCTCCTTCCTTTCTATGGGCTCAGGCGATTGAAAATGTCTGGTGGTGTCGATTTACTGATCCCGGACGATGTGTTAATTATTGACCGTTTTTTTCGGGTTTGCAAGAGGAAAACAAGACTTTTTACGCTCCAACTCCCCTGTCCCGAAGCCTTCCCCGCCAAGGTTCGGGCTGCTCGTGGCGAAGTATTGACCTTATCAAGAAAAGACTTAGACTTCTATGAGTACGAATGCTGATCGTGTCCGCCTGTTGGCGGACGGAAGGAGGATGGATGGCCAAGTTTGTGCTGGATGAGGAGCACTGTTCTGCCCGGTTTGAGGTTCGTCACATGATGGTGACATGGGTTGAGGGGCAGTTTTGCAAGGTGAGGGGCTCTCTCGAATTTGACCCCCTTCAAGTCGCCCAACTGTCCGTGAAAGCCGAGATTGACGTGGCAAGCATCTATACGGGAGTGGAAAAACGCGACGACGACCTTAGGAGCCCGAACTACTTCGATGCGGAAAAATATCCTGCCATCACTTTCGAAAGCACCGGCGCCGAGGTTGCGGGCATCGACCGCTGCTTCGTGCGGGGGGACCTGACGATCCACGGCGTGACCCGTCAGGTGACCCTCGACGTGAGTTTCGCCGGGCCGTCCCATTTTGACGATGAAGGCCGTTTATACACCACCTATGGCTTTCGGGCGAGGACCCGCGTCAACCGTGAAGATTTCGGGATGATGACCAACATGGAGCTGGAAAACGGTGGGTGCATGGTGGGCAGGCACGCGTACCTGACGATCAACGCGGAAGCGGACCTGGTGGAGGAATAAACCCCGGCGTCATGCCCGGCGTTGGGAAGACTTCTCCTGACCGCAGCATACGTTCCCCGGCCATGCATATGTCACGCGCTTCCTGTTCCGATAGCCTGAGATGGACGTTTTCTGTTATACTCTTCAAATGCGGGTCTTTGAACGGATAGAGGTGGAATGCTACAGTGGCTACAAGGCCGATGAACGCCCTGTGGCCTTTGTCCGGAGAGAAGGCCGATACGAAATAACGGAGATTATGGACCGGTGGTACGAGGGTGGTCTTGAGCCCGGACGTCCGGAGGCAGACTACTTCAAGGTGAGGAGCAGTGAAAACGAGGTATTTCTCCTCTGTTATATCCCCCTTTCCGACGAGTGGTCCCTGTACACGGGTGAAGAAGAAGATGGGCCCCGGGGCCCGGACTCGCACGACCGGTCATTATCGAAAGGCGGACAGGGTATGGCAGACGAAATTATGGTGAGGATGATCAGATATTTCGGGGATGATGCGAGGCGGACAAACCATGCGGTAAAGGTTCATGGTTTCGCGGGAGCCATCTGCGGCGGCGAAGGAATATCAGGAACGACGGGAGAGATTATTATGCTCGCGGCGATCCTCCATGATATCGGTATAAAAGAGGCTGAAAGGAAATACGGCTCTTCAGCGGGAAAATACCAGGAAATGGAAGGTCCCCCCATCGCCGGACAGATACTCCGCGAGGCCGCGATAGAGGAAAAGATCGTGGAGAGAGTCTTGTTTCTTATTGGGAATCACCATACCTACAGCAAGATTGACGGCATCGATTTTCAAATCCTCGTGGAGGCCGATTTCATCGTGAATATTTTCGAGGACGCCATGAAAGGCAATGCCGTAGAGAGTGTGCGCAAGAAGTATTTCAAGACCCGGACCGGCAGGGATATTCTCGATTCCCTCTATCCGTCCGGCCGCGCATAGGGAGAGGGCGCCATGCCCGATACATCCACTCTCGTTCTGTTCTTCGGGGCCGCCCTGGCCCTTCTGGTCACCCCGGGCCCTGCGGTGATCTTCGTCATAACCCGCAGCATTGAACGGGGCCGTGCGGCAGGCGTCGTTTCCGCATCAGGCATGGCGGTAGGAACCCTGTTTCATGTAACGGCCGCGGTGGCGGGCCTCTCCGCGTTAATGCTTTCCTCGGCTATGGCGTTTAACAGCGTAAAATACGCGGGCGCTTTGTACCTCATCTATCTGGGGATCAGGAAGCTTTTTTCCCGGGAGGACGCCTTCAAGCCCGACAGAAGGAAAAGTGGGGACATGAGACAGCTTTTCCTGCAGGCGGTTATGGTAAACGCACTTAATCCCAAGACGGCTCTCTTTTTCATCGCCTTCTTGCCCCAGTTCATCGACACGTCAAAAGGGACTGTAGCGGGACAGGTCCTGTTCTTCGGCGTTGCATTGGCGATCATGGGATTTTTCAGCGACAGCCTGTACGCGCTGCTCGCCGGCGGAACGGCGAAGTTCTTTCGCGGCGCCATGTCCGTTATCCCCCGGTATGTGTCGGGCGGAGTCTATATCGGCCTCGGCATCGTAGCCGCGTTTTCGTCCCTGGAAAGAAAATGACAGGTCCCGTTGTCCCTGGAGGACGGAACGCGATGGCCGGCCGCCTTCCCGCGCGAGGACATCTGCATTTCCCGGTTGAAGAAACGAATGAGAACGATTACTATATTCCAAGGGAAGACCTGACCCCGATCCGGACCCGAAATGTGTACCAATTCAAGAGACTAGGAGGTATATGCCATGCACACAACCCTTTGGTTGAAGAGAATCGTGATCCTTGCCTTTGTCGTGACCCTTTTGCATGCATGCGCAACGCCTCCGCCGCCTCCTCCTCCGGTGCCGCCACTCAGGGTAGGGGTGGTTCGGGATTACCCGCCGCTGGTTTACAGGATGAGTGACAGTTATTCGGGCGCCGAGGTCGAGATGGCGAGGCTCCTCAGCCGGGAGACGGGCAGACCCCTCCAGTTTGTGGAACGCGGTTTCGATGATCTGATCCCCGCCCTCCTGGCGCGGGAGATAGACATTATTATGGCGGGAATGACTATCACGGCCGAAAGGAAGGTACGGATAGACTTTACCGATTATTATCTGAGAAGCGGACTTGCCGTTGCCATGCGCATGGACAAAGCCGACGAATTCGGTTCTCTGGAAAAGATAATCGCCAATGCTCAGACGGTAGGGGTGGTAGGCGGCACGGTCGCCGAAGCCTATGTGCGCCGCACCTTCCCCGCTTCCATAAGGATTATCCTTCTCGGGAAGCCATCGGACGCCCCTTTTGAGCTAAAGAACCGGCGCATCGATGTGTACGTGGACGATGCACCGTCCATTGCCTGGCTCATCTCCTCTGATGCGTCCGAGGTGCGGGGCTTGTTCGAGCCTCTGAGTGTGGCCTATTACGGCTGGGGTGTGAGTAAGGATAATATCGAGCTTTCAAACCAGGCAAACGCGGCGCTTACAAAATGGAAACGGGACGGCATCCTTGACAGGGTTCTGGACAGGTGGGTCCCGAGCCTGAAGAACCGTTATTGACGCCCGGGCGAGGCAGGGAAGGGGAGAAGCCCATGTACATATGTCGGGCATTTCCCCGGCCCGTTGCGTGGCGTTGGCCTGAAGTGTGACAAAAGCACTTGACAAAGGCCTGCAATAGAGATAATTTCACACTGTCTATGAAGAAACTCACCCTCATATCGGTTTTGGGCGCAATCCTTCTCATGGGGAGTGTCTGCCATGCGAACATCTACGGATACCAGGATGAGAACGGCGTCTTCCACTTCACCAATATCGTGCCTGCCCATAAGAAATACCGTACCGTTCTGTATACGGGCAAACCCTATAGCGGCAGTTTCACGAAACCCGGGTCCCGGCAGGCGGTCGGCGGAGATCGGAGCGAAGTGATCGGTGTTGCAAAGACTTATCTGGGAACTCCCTATAAGCTGGGCGGTAATCTTACCACAGGCATCGACTGTTCCGGTTTCGTGAAACAGGTGTATTCCGCATTTGATATCAGCCTTCCGAGGACCGCGCGGGAGCAATTTCACGAGGGGAAGAGAGTCGAAAAGGATAGCCTGAGGCCTGGAGACCTGATCTTTTTCCGAAGTGAAAAGAGCAGTGATCCCGCCCATGTCGGCATCTTTATAGATGAGGACAGGTTTATCCATGCCACCACGCGTCACGGGGGCGGCGTCCGGATAGATTCCCTCGACGAAAACTACTATCGTCGGACTTTTCTGGGGGCGTCCCGGGTAATGCGGTGACCTGCCCGGAGGCGACCGTTTTCCCGCGTATCGATAACCCCCTAAACCTCGCTGCTATGTTGCTTCCCCCTTTGCTATTTCGACCTTGATTTGAATTGTCCTTACTGGTATCTTTTACGGAACCGGCTTTTTCAGGGGCCGGGAGAGGTTTCCATGAAAAAAGACTGGTATGCAATCGAAGGGACCCCGGGTCCACAGGGCGTGGCATGGATCGAGGAGGAAAATGCCTTCAATTTTGCCCTCTATTCCGAGAACGCCACCGGCGTCACCCTGCTCCTTTACGGGGAGCGCGACCCTGTACACCCTGTCCGGGAACTGAAGTTCGATTATCTCAGGAATAGATCGGGAAGGATCTGGCACTGCCGGATATCGGCTGCCGGCATGAATAACGCCGTCTATTACGCATACAAGGTGGAAGGTCCAATCGATCCCGCGAGGGGCCACCGGTTCGACCCGGATAAAATTCTTCTCGACCCTTATGCGAGGGGGGTCTTCTTTCCTCCGGGGTTCAGCAGGGAGGCGGCAAGAAGACCGGGGTCAACCGCAGGGAAGGCGCCGCTTGGAGTCATCATTAAAGACGATTCGACTTTTGGCTGGACCGATGACAAGAAACCCTGGCACACTTCCGACAAAATCATCTACGAGCTTCACGTAAGGGGCTATACCATGAGGCCCAACTCGGGGGTCACCCCGGGCAGAAGGGGCACCTATGCGGGCCTTGTCGAGAAGATACCCTATCTTAAGGAACTCGGCGTGACTGTTGTGGAACTGCAACCCGTGTTTCAGAGCGATCCTCAGGAGGGGAGCTACTGGGGATATATGCCGCTCAACTTTTTTACACCCCACCAGGGGTATGCGGACGGAGAGGGCCGGCATGACACGGTAAACGAATTCAAGGCCATGGTGGAGGCGTTCCATAGGGTGGACATTGAAGTCGTCCTTGACGTGGTTTACAACCACACCACCGAGGGCGATCAGGATGGCCCCACCTATTCTTTCCGCGGGATCGATAATGCGGCATACTATCTGCTCCAGGAGGACAAGCGGTTCTACCGGAACGATACGGGTGTGGGGAACGTGCTGGAATGTGCCCATCCGTACGTACGGATGGTCATTACGGACAGCCTGAGCTTCTGGGCGAGGGAGATGCACGTGGACGGGTTCCGTTTCGACCTTGCATCTATCTTTACGCGGGATAGTGAGGGCAAGATCAACCTCCAGGACCCGCCCATAATAACGGAGATCAGGGTGCACCCCGATCTGATAGACGTGGAGCTCATTGCGGAGGCGTGGGACCTCTCCACCTATCAACTGGGTAAGAGTTTTCCCGGCCTCTTCTGGCATCAGTGGAACGGGCAGTTCCGGGACGACGTCCGCTCGTTTGTAAGAGGCGACGCGGGCAAAGTGGCTACTCTCATGACCCGCATGTACGGGAGTAACGACCTCTTTCCGGACGATATGGATAACGTGTTCCGCCCGTACCAGAGCATCAATTTTGTGACGGCCCATGATGGGTTCTGTCTCTACGACCTAGTATCCTATAATATCAAACATAACGAAGCCAACGGCAACGACAATACGGACGGCACCGACCACAACCTGAGCTGGAACTGCGGCTGGGAGGGGGACGACGGTGTGCCCGACGAGGTGATGGACCTCAGGCGACGGCAGGTCAGGAACTTCTGCGCCATACTCTTTCTCTCGAACGGCACGCCCATGATGCGGGCCGGCGACGAGTTCATGAACACCCAGAAAGGGAACAACAATCCCTATAACCAGGATAACGGGATTTCCTGGCTCGACTGGGACCTCCTGAAAAAGAACCATGATATCTTCCGTTTTTTCAAACTGATGATTGCCTTCCGAAAAGATCACCCTTCCCTGGGGAGGGGGCGGTTCTGGAGAGAAGACGTGAAATGGTACGGGGTGGGCGAAAAGCCGGACTTGAGTTTCAATTCCCGGAGCGTTGCCTTTTGCCTCCACGGCTCCTCCGAAGAGGATGATGATATCTATGTAATGATCAACGGCTACAAAGAGGACCTCAAATTCACGGTGCAGGAGGGCGCGGCCTGCCAATGGTTGAAAGTCGCCGATACGGGTCTTCCGGGCCCCCTGGACATCTCGGACAGGGGAGAGGAAGAGAATCTCGAAGACCTGGAATATAATGTGTCGGCGCGCTCTGTGGTGATCCTGCGCCGTCCCATGGCAGGCCCCGGGCGAGCCTGACGTCGTGAGAGACCGGCCGTACCGGTAGGATTACACACTCGCGGTTATCGGTGTCTTGTTCCGTTTCTTATAAGAAAAGAGCTTACGAAGGCAATAAAGGCGACCAACGCCCCGAGGGCATAGGCATTCTGGAAGCCCGCGAGGAGGGCGTGAGTCGGGGCTGAGCTTATGTCTACCCGGGCGCTGTGGCCGGGCAGGAAATGGGAGAAGATCGTCTCGAAAAGGGTCACGCCGAACACGAGGCCAAGGCTCGTGATGGTATTGAAGACCCCTGATGCGATCCCCTGCTCGTTACGGGGTGCCAGTTTCATGGCCTGATTGTTATTCGGCGAGATAAAGACCCCGAAAGAAAGGGCGAGCCATACGAGGAAGATCAAGGGGAAAGACAGCCCCCGGCAAGACAGGGTGAGCACGAAAGTAAGGCAACATGCCGCTGCGGAAATCATTGCCACGGCACAGAGGACGCTCGGGTCCATCTTGTCGGAAAGCTTGCCCGCGAAAGGGCCGGTAATCATATAGACCACGGAGAAGACCACAATGACGAGACCTGCCTGGGCAGTAACGAGGCCTTTCGTCATCTCAAGGTAGAAGGGCATGAGAAAGCCTGAGCCCGCCATGAGCATGAAGGCCGAGAAGGCGGCGATATTTGCATAGGTGAACCTCATATTGCTGAAAAGCCTGAGGTCGAGAAGAGGGTGTTCGTGTCTCTTTTCCCACACGACGAAAAGGAGAAGGAGCACAAAGGCCGCGAAAAAGCAGCCGAGGGTCAAAGGAGACGACCATCCTGTTTCCTCACCCCTGTTGAGGGCAAAGATAAGGGCGAAGAGGCCCGTGAAGCTCATGACGGTCCCGAAGATATCAAACTCCTTAAGCCTCTTCAATATGGTCCTCTCAGGCGGTTTGGCTTCCCTTATTACCCTGTAGGCGATCAGAATGGCGAGGATGCCCACGGGAAGGTTTATGAGGAATACCCAGCGCCACGAGAAGAATCCCGTAAGAAAACCTCCCACAGGTGCGCCGACGATAACCCCCAGGCCGGCACCCGTGCCGAGGATGCCGAAGGCCGACCCGAGAAGGCTCCTGGGGAGCAGCCTGGGGACCATGGCAAAGGCACTCGTGACCAGCATGGCGCCGCCCAGGCCCTGCATGCAACGGAAGGCGATGAGCATCTTTATGGAAGGGGCAAGTCCGCACAGGAGGGAACTGAAGGTGAAGATGGCATACCCGCCGATGAAGGTCTTCTTCAACCCTATGTCGTCTCCCAGCTTGCCGAAGATCATCATGGTGGTGGTCTGGACCAGCAGGTAACTCAGGATCACCCATGAGGCCGTGCCGGGGTTGATATCAAAATGGCGGGAAATCGTGGGGAGCGAAATGTTGACGATGGAACTGTCGAGTTTCGACATGAAAGCGGCGAAGGCAATGCTGATTATGACCCATCGCTGGGAGTTCCTGTCGGTGACGGTTTCCATTGCCATGCTGATGATTGCTATACCATTGCGGGGCACGCATAATCAACTGTTTTTCCGGGCCGCCGGACCCTATCCGATGGGTCATCGTCGATTCCTTGTGGTCACTCGTGACGCAAAGCCTCGATGGGGTCCATGCGCGCGGCTTTAAGGGCGGGGAAGTAGCCGAAAATCATACCTACTGCCCCTGAAAAGAGGAAAGAGATGAAAACGATGGACCCGTTGAATACGAAAGGCACCTTGAGAAAACCTGCAAGCCACACGGATATGCCGAGGGCGGCCACTACCCCCAGGAAACCGCCGCATGATGAAAGGACCACCGCCTCCACGAGAAACTGGAGGAGCACTTCCCTCTCCAGGGCGCCTATGGCGAGGCGGACGCCGATCTCGCGGGTGCGCTCCGTGACGGACACGAGCATGATATTCATGATCCCGATGCCCCCCACGAGGAGACTTACCGCCGCCACCGCGCTCAAGAGGGCCGTGAGCATCTGCGTGGTGCCCGTGAGCATCCGTGTGATCTCCTTCATATCCATGACCGTGAAGTTGTCGTCGTCGCTTGCCGCCAGATGCCGCCGCTCCCTCATGAGCCGTGTGATGTCCTTTTGCGCCTTTTCGGTGGACTCTCCCTCCCTGACGGATACCTGGATGAGGTCCACGTCCTGGGTACCCGATATACGCCGCTGGTATGCGCGCAGGGGCACCACCACGATATCGTCCTGGTCCGTGCCCATGGTGCTCTGGCCTTTTTCCTTTACCACGCCTATCACTTCGCACGAGAGTTTCTGAAGGCGAATCCTCTCTCCCAGGGCATCCTGACCGCCGAAGAGCTTCTTGCGCACCGTGTCCCCTACGATGCAGACCGCCGCACCCCCGCTTAGCTCACCTTCATTGAATGGGCGTCCCGCCCCTATGGGCCTGTTGGTGACCTTGAAATACTGGTTGTCACTTCCTATTACCTGAGTAGTCCAGTTCTGGTTGCCGAATATGGCCTTGAGGGATTGCGAGGCGACCGGGGCCAGGGCTGCCACGGAGCCTACGTCCTTGCTGATGGCGTCGGCGTCGGCCTGTTTGAAGGGGATAGCCGTGGTGCTGTGGCCCGGTCCCATTCTCTTTCCCGGGGAGACCATGAGGAGATTGCTCCCCATGTTCGCGATCTGTTCCTTGACCTGGCGCGTTGCGCCTCCGCCGATGGTCACCATGATGATGACCGCGGCCACGCCGATGACGATCCCGAGGGTGGTGAGAAAGGACCTCATGGCGTTGCGCCTGATGGCCCTCAGAGACAGGACAATCGTACTCCACAGCATTAGCCGGTCCTCCCGTTCTTCATATCCTTTTCCACGAGACCATCCCTGAAGTGGATGACCCGTTTTGAGTATGCAGCCATATCGGGCTCATGGGTGATCATGATAATGGTAATCCCCCGGTCGCGGTTGAGGGCTGTGAGGAGTTCCATGATCTCCGTGCTTCTCATGGTGTCGAGGTTCCCCGTGGGTTCGTCCGCGAGGAGTACTGTGGGTTCCGTCACGATGGCCCGCGCGATTGCCACCCTTTGCTGCTGGCCTCCCGACAGTTCGCCGGGCGTGTGGGCCTCCCAGCCGTCAAGTCCCACTGTCTCGAGTGCTTTCATGGCCCGTTGCTTTCGCTCGGCTGCGGGAACGCCCCGGTAAATGAGGGGAAGCTCCACGTTTTCCACCGCCGAGGTACGGTTGAGGAGATTGTACCCCTGGAATACGAAACCCTGATAATGGCGGCGCAACAAGGCCCGCCGGCTCCGGGTCAATTGTCCCACATCCACGCCCTTGAACATGTAGGTACCCGAGGTGGGCGTATCCAGACAACCGAGTATATTCATGCAGGTCGATTTACCCGACCCGCTCGGACCCATGATCGCCACAAACTCCCCCTCCATGATATCGAGGTCGATCCCCGCGAGGGCCTGCATGGACGCATACCCCTGACCGTAGACCTTGGTGACGCCCCTGAAGGCGATGACCTGCCCTGCCGTCATTTCACACCCCGGATCGTGTCTGTCACCACCGGGGTACCCGGCTTGATGCCATTGGCAAGGACCTCCGTCATGCTCCCGTTGGTGGCCCCCGTTGAGACAGACGCGCCGAGCAGCTCGTTGTCCTTTAATATCCAGACCCTCCGCTCCTTGCCCGGAGCCCCCTCTTTGCTGTCCCGGGTCGCCTGCTTCGGAGGGTGGGGGATGAGGGACTCCATAAGGCTCCGCTGCGGTTTCGCGTCCTGACGGACCGGCGGAGAGAAGCGCAAAGCGGCGCTCGGGATGAGAAGCACCCTTTCGAGTTTTCTTACCGTAATGTCGGCGGTGGCGGTCATGCCGGGCCTCAGGGAAAGGTCGGAATTGTTGACCCTCAGCACCGTCTTGTAGGTGACCACCCCGGACGTGGTGGTGGAGCCGTAACGGGCCTGTATAATGCGCGCCTCGAAGGTCCTGTTCGGATACGCGGAAACGGTAAATGTGGCCTTTTGCCCCACCTGGATCTTGCCGATATCCGCCTCGTCCACGTTTAGTTGCAGGTCCATCTGGGTGAGGTCTTCGGCGAGGGTAAACAGGGTGGCGACCTGAAGGGATGCGGCCACGGTCTGACCGGGTTCCACGCTGCGGGAGAGAACGACCCCGTTAAAGGGAGACCTTATGACGGATTTGGAAAGGTCCGTTTTATTGGCCTGAAGAATTGCTTCCGCCTGGGACACGGCCGCGACACAGTAGGCGAGGTCCGCGTTGGCCCGCTCGAAGCCGGCTTCCGCCCCATCCATCTCCAACTGGGATGGGACCTTGCCGTCACTCAGCTTCCTCACGTTCCGGTACTGGGCCAGTTTTGCCTTCGTTTCCTTTACAGTGGCTTCGGCCTGGAGCACCTTCGCTTTTGCCGATGCGAGGGAGGCTTCGGACTGCGCAATGGTAGCCATCAGTTTCGTGGTATCGAGCCTGGCGAGGGCCTGACCGGCCTTCACCGTGCTGTTGTAAGTCACCTCCACGCTCTTGATGATGCCCGACAGCTCACTGCCTACATCGACGGAATTCTTCGGCTGCAGCGTGCCCGTGGCGGTGACGGTCACGGTGAGATCGCCATACCGTGCTTCCTCGGTCTTGTACTTGACCTGCTCGGATTTTCCCGTCCCTCTGACGATAAGGAACGCGGCAATGGCCGCAAGGATCAGGAGGGCCGCGATGATGAGGGACTTCATCTTCCTGAGCCGCGGGGTCTCGTGTCCCATATTAAGGGTTTTCGCAATATCCTGTTCGGGGTTCATATCGGGTTTCATTTCCTTTGTACCTTTGCGAGGGTCGCTTTTTGCCCGGCATCGAAGGACTCCCATCCGCCGCCCAGGGCCTTGTAAAGTTTTATGAGGTTCGACGTTACCGCCCCGTTACTCTGGGCCAACTGGTTCTGGAAGGTGAGGAGCGAACGTTCGGCGTCGAGGACGGCCACGAAGTTGGTGAGTCCCGCTTCGTACTTGCGCTGCGCGAGTGAGACCGCCTTGCCTGCCGCTTCTTCCGCCGCCCTCAGGGCGTCCCTCTTATTCTGCTCCTCGGCATAGGCGGTAAGGATATTCTCCACCTCTTCGAGGGCGGTGAGGAGGACGGTCTCATAGTGGATGGCGGCCTGCTCCTGGAGGGCCGACTGTATCTCGATATTGCCCCGGATGGCCCCGCCATGAAAGATGGGGGCCGTGACGCCGGAGCCGAAACCGAGGACCCTGCTCCCCCACGAGAACAGGTTGCCCGTGGAAAGGGATTCCACGCCGATATTCCCGCTCAGGGTGAACACCGGGTAGAGACTCGCCACCGCCACCCCGACCCTGGCCGTCTCGGCGGCAAGTTCCCGTTCTGCCTGACGTATGTCGGGACGGCGGCGCAGGGTGTCTCCAGGTACGCCCACTGCGACCCGGCCGGGGATGCCCGGTACAGGCGCCGGTTTTTCGAGGTATCCGTGGATTGCGCCCGGCTGTTCCCCCAGGAGCACGGCGAGCCGGTTCATGGCTTCTTCGAGGCCCGTTCGCAGGGCCGGCACCTGGGACCTGGTGTTTTCCAGGTTGTACCGGGCCTCCTGCACCGCAAGCTCGTCGCTTAAGCCTGCCTGACTGCGCCAGAGCGTCAACTGAAGGGTGTCTTGCTGGGCTCGGGCGTTTGCCTCCACCGAGGCGATCCTCGCCTGGTAGGTGCGCACGTCAATATAGTTCAACGCCGTTTCCGCGAGAAGGGAGACGAGCACGTCGCGGAGGTTCTCTTCGCGGGCCCCTATATCCGCGTCGGCAGCTTCCACCGACCGGCGGGTGCCGCCGAAGATATCCAGCTCCCATGACGCGTCGAATCCTGCGTTGTAGAGGGTGCTGTAGTTGTTGCCCGTTGCTCCGTAGTTCGCGCCGGTCATATTGTCGCTTGCCCGGCTCCTCGTCCCCGAACCGGAGGCATCCACTGTGGGGAAGAAGGGAGCCCTTGCCACCACACGACGGGCGCGGGCTTCACGAACCCTGGCTTTCGCCTTTTTAAGGTCCAGGTTGCCCTTTACGGCCCGGTCTATGAGACTCGACAATTGGGGGTCGTCAAAGGTAGTCCACCACGCCGCGAGGTCCGACGGGGCCGGGTCACCCGGGACCAGCCCGCCTTTCAACGGTGTGTGCCAGGCGGGGGAGGCGGCGAGGTCGGGCGCGACATAATCGGGCCCCACGCTGACGCAGGCGGCGAGGTTCATGACGAGTGACGCCAGGGCGATACCCATGAAAACGTAGCGGTTGATCCGATCGCTGACGAGCATCTTCACTGCCTTTCCTTTTGCATACCCACAATATTGCACATCCTGTGATTAATGTGGATTAAGAATGGTTAAATAAACACGTCCTTTTGTAAAGGACGGGGACAATTCTTAACACTTTTTAACAGGCTAAAGGAGACATTTTTGGTTATAATGGGAATAACCGAGGAGTAAAGGAGTCCGGCGAGTGAACCGCATTCTTATAATCGACGATGACGTGGGCCTTACGGAATTATTGACCGAGTATCTCGCATCGGAGGGTCTTGCAGTGGACTCCGTGCATGAGGGAGAGGGAGGGGTCCTGAAGGCGGTCTCGAACGAGTACGCACTCATAATCCTTGACGTCATGCTGCCCGGCATCACCGGATTCGAGGTCCTGAGCCGCATCCGGAGTTCATCCACGATCCCTGTCCTCATGCTCACCGCACGGGGAGACGACGTGGACCGGATCGTAGGACTTGAAATGGGGGCTGACGACTATCTGGCGAAACCATTCAATTCGCGGGAATTGGTGGCCCGCATACGGGCAATCCTCCGGCGCGCAAAACGGGAGACGGGCGAGCCCCCTCAAAAGTCGCCTCCTTCCAGGGTTGTTGTCGATGATATCGAGATGGACCTGGGGACCATGGAGGTGTTGCGCCAGGGTGAACCGGTGGATCTCACTTCAGTGGAGTTCAAGCTTCTCGAGGTTTTGGCCCTGAGGGCCGGCATCATCCTCTCCAGGGAAGAACTGACCAGGGAAGTGCTCGGCAGATCGCTCTCACCCTACGACCGGAGCATAGACGTGCACGTGAGCAGACTCCGGAGAAAGCTGGGAAGCAGGCCCCAGGGAGGGGAACGCATCAAATCGGTGCGCAATTCCGGGTACATATACCTTCTTCATCAAGAGGTCTGACAGAGGGACATTGATACGGCGACGGGGCATCTTCATCAAGATGTTTATCTGGTTCTGGCTGGTCATGACCGTGGTGATCGCCATAATCATCGCCCTCGACAGGCTCACCGAATCGGACGGGCGCGAGACGCCGCTCCACGATGCTGTGGGGGCGCCTCTGACCCACTATGGACACGTCGCGGTCGAACAGGCCGAATCGGGCGACCGGGAGGGTCTCGGCCGGACTATGGAGGCCATGAGGACCGTCGCCGGGATGAATGCCTTCCTCTTCGACGGCGCGCTCAGGGAGTTAAGGGGGGCCGCTCCCCCGGGAGAGGTGGTTGAATACGCGGAGAGGGCCTTGAAAAGGGGCAAAGCGGTCTTTGCCTTTTCTCACGCGAGGATCCTGGGCGCCATGGTGCTTGAGGGGAGAGAAGGGCGGCATTATGTGATCGTCGGGATGGTACCCGGCAGGGCCCCCGGTTCTTCCTGGGGAGGGGCGCTGTTCCTGCTGCCCCGGCTGGGGATTGCCCTCGTGATATCGTGCCTGGCCTGCTATCTCCTTGCCCGTTACCTCACGGTTCCCATTATCCGGCTCGGCAGTTCCGCGAGGCAGTTGGCGTCAGGGGACCTTACGGCGCGGATCAACCCTGCCTCAGGGAACAGGTGGGATGAGATAGGCGAATTGGCCCGCGACTTCAACCTTATGGCCGAGCGCATTCAGCTCCTCCTCTCGTCGGAACGCAGGCTCCTGGGCAATATCTCCCACGAATTGCGCTCTCCTCTGGCGCGGCTCAACGTCGCCCTGGAACTCGCCAGGCGTCACTCCACGCCGGAGGCGGAGAAATCACTCGACCGGATTGAATGGGAGGCCGAGCGCCTGAACGATCTGATAGGACAGCTCCTCACCCTCACTCGTCTCGAAAGCAGTCTGGAGAATGCGAAACGAGAGGCGTTCGGTCTCGCGGATATGATCCGGGAGGTTGCGGACGACGCTGATTTCGAGGCCCAGAGTCTCAATAGGGCGGTAGGGTTCACGGAAGACGGGGACTGTGAGGTGACGGGGGTAAGGCAACTGCTCCGGAGCGCCGTGGAGAACGTGGTGCGAAACGCGGTCTGGTACACAGGGGAAGGCACGGAAGTGGAGATCAACCTTCGTTGTACGGCAGAGAAGGGTTCCCAACTGGCCCTGGTGACCGTACGCGACCACGGCCCGGGCGTGCCGGAGGAAGCGCTCCCCCACCTTTTCCGGCCTTTTTATCGCGTGGATGGGGCCCTTGAGCGTCAGCCCGGAGGCGCGGGGCTCGGGCTTGCCATTACGGAGCGCGCCGTTCTTCTTCACGGGGGCACCGTGAGAGCATGGAACGCGATGGACGGGGGACTCGTCATCGAGATAGCCATACCCGCCAAAGGCTGATCATCTACCGCCTGCACGATCGGATCTTACCGGCTCAATATGATCCTCGCGTCCGCCACAATGCACCTCTCCTTGGAGCATATGACGGGGTTGAGGTCGATGGATTCAATTCTCTCCCCGAGGTCCATCACCAACGCGGAGAAGCGTAGAAGCATACTGTAGAGGGCCTCCTCGTTTACGGGCTCGCTCCCCCGATACCCTTCGTAAAGCGGTCGGGCCCGAAGAGAGGCCATCATGGACCCTGCATCCTCCCGGGTAAGAGGGGCCATTCTGAGGGTAACGTCCTTATATATCTCAACCGCGGTGCCTCCGGCGCCGAGGAGAATAACAGGCCCGAACTGGTCGTCCAGTTTTGCCCCCGCAATGAGTTCCATGCCTTGTACCATTTCTTCCACTATCACCCCTGTGGCGCCTTCTATCCTGCTCAGGCGCTCGAAGGCCCGCGTTAGTTCTCCGTCATCGGCGATGCCTGCCGCGACGCCACCCACATCCGACTTGTGGATTATCCGGGGAGAAACGACCTTCGCCACCAGAGGATAACCGGTTGCACGGGCGAAGGCCGTAGCTTCTCCAAGGTCCCTGGTAAAGACGAAGCGGGTAACATCGATCTCCGCAAGGCCGAGAAGCGTCTTCGCCCCGGGCTCCATCACCCACCCGTCATCCTTTGCCGCCGACAGAACGCCGATCATGTCGCTGGTTAGCATCGTTTGTTCCTCCTTATTGCCTCCGCCATGTGCACCGCGGCATCCACGGAGTGACCCACGGGTATGCCGGTCGAGACAAATCCTTCAATAAGGATCTGGTATTTCTCCACGTGGGGCACGTATGCGATGAGCGGCTTGCCTTCCTGCTGACACACCATGCCGAGCCTTGCCCCCAGATCCAGGGTGACCCCGGGGAGATAGGGAAGCACAAGGGCGAGGATGCAGTCGATGTCGTCCCTGCCGCTCAAGTACCTTGCAGCAGCGACAAAGTCGTCATCCACCGAGCTTCCCGTGAGGTCGATGGGATTCGTGCATGTGGCAATCTCCCGTATGGGAGGGGAGAGGACCTGCCTCAACTCCGCCTTTTCCTTTTCATCCAGAGGAGGGACTTTCAGTCCCTGGGAGATGCAGGCATCAACGGCGAGGGCTCCGTGCCCGCCGCTTCCCGTAATGATACCGATGTTGCCCTCGAAGGGTGTACGGTAGCAACTCAATGATTCGGCGAAGGAAACGAGCTCGAATTCGTCCTTGGCTTCGATGATGCCGTACTGAGCCATTACCGCGGAAAAGACTTCATAGTTGCCGGCCATGGACGCAGTGTGGCTGCTTACCGCCTTGGTTCCCGCAGCGGTCTTGCCGGATTTGAGGACTATTACGGGCTTTCCGCACTGAGAGGCAGCCATGGCGAATTCCCTTCCATCGTTCTTGTCGAATCCTTCCAGATAGAAGGCGATCACATCCGTGTCGGGATCATTGCCGAAATGCCTGACGAAGTCACATTCCTTGACAAAGGCCTTGTTTCCGATGCTGATACCGGCGGAAAGGCCGACCATCTCGGCCGCACACAGGACCATATGGTCCACAAGGATGCCGCCGCTCTGGCTTATGAGGGCGACCCTTCCTTCACCGGGTTTGACCATCCGTTCGTTGGGCACGAAAAACGTGTCCATATAGGGCGGTGCGTAAATGCCGAGGCAGTTGGGCCCGATAAAGGGGAACTCTGCCTCCCGCGCCATGGAAACAAGGCGGTCCTGAAGCGCCGTCTGGCCGACCTCGGAAAAACCTCCCGACACCACCACGGCACCCTTGGCCCCGGCCCTGATACAGTCCTCCATGACCTTGGGCACAAACTCGGCCTTTGTGGCGATAACCGCCAGGTCCACCGGTTCGGGGATCTCCGTAATGTTCGTCCAGAGTTTTTCGCCCCGGAGAACGCCCCCGCGCTCGTTCACGCCGAAGACCTTCACCTTGTGGCGGAGGTGATTTTTCTGAAAGATCACATTTGCGGGGTGGTCATCCCTTGTGAGGGAGACCCCGATAACCGCCATCGTCCGGGGTTTCACTATGGTGCTTAAATCCATGGCAACCTCCTTTTATGTCTTCAGTCCATGATGCCGGGACGGGGTGTCAGAACTTCACCCTTACCCGGTACGTAAGTTTCGTCTCTCCGTCCTTGCCCACGGGCACATCGAAGGAAACGGTGCGGGCATCTTCCTTCTTATATGCCTGCGATGCTTCCAGGACCTTCCAGTCCCCCGGGAGGGGTTCGACGACCTTGATAGTCACGCCCTCCTTTTTGTGGTTTCTCAGAGCGATCTCGAAGGCTACCTCGTAGGTGTCCTTTGAAATCTTTTCCCACTGGGTCTGTTTCCTTTTGGCTGCTATGTCAAAGGCGTAACCGAGCCTCGCCTTGATCAATTCGTCCTTGGGCGTATGCTCTATCCGGTCTTCGCCGATGAACTGGAGGCTGCCGTCGCTGTCGAGCTTGTACACCCTCATTGTCCCTTTCGGCAGGGGCATGCCGAGGTTGTTATCCTTCTTGTTCACTAGTTCCACGAAGACGGAGACCTTTTCCTTTGAAACAGGGTCCTCGTAGCGGCTCTGGAAATAGTAGGACGCGCCCCGGTATTCGAATTGTTTTTTCACGGGGATGTTCCCGGCATCGAGAAAACTTATCTGTTTGGTCTGGTTTTCCCGGAGCGTGGTCCGTCTGTCAAGTTTGTAAATGTGATACTCGAAGAAAGACTCTTCCCGGAATTGAGGCGCGGCCCCGGCCATAGCCCTGTCGGACTTGTACAATGCCGGTGCCGGACGGGGCTGCTCGACCCGGTGGATGTCTCCTGCCACGAGTTTAAGCCGGGCGTCTTTATAGGGAGCGCCGCTTTTGTTGTCGATGGTCACCCACCCGGAAAGGTCGGCCAAGGTATCTTTCTCATTGAGAAGGAGTACGTAATCCGCCTGCCACGTGATCCCGTTGGTGAGATAAAGGGCCTCGATCTCCCGGGGGCCGCTCGTCTTGCTCGCAAGGAGCCATACGAGGGTCGGTTTGGGAATGAGATTTTCCGGAAGACGGGGGAATATGATTCTTCCCGGGTGATTGAAAGTGATCTCATCGCCTATCTTGAAGACAGGCACTCCTCCATCGTTCGACAGGATCGTCGCCGCGACGATCTCCTCCTTGTCGGTATAGGGGTTTTTCGTCACGAGCTTTACCTCCTTGCCCACGTACTTGTCGCGGAGCTTCGAGGGATTCAGGAGGTCATACTCATAATTCTGCTCCAGCACCGACAGTCCGTCCTGGGCGGAGAGGGACCTGATGCTCACGCTCGCCGGTATAACCTGGGACGCTACATCCATGAACCTCAGTTCCTGGGTGCCCTTCGCAAGACTGATCCTTCTTAAGTCCTTTACGAGCCCGATATTGCTGTTGTAGACCGTGACTTCAACGGCTGTCTGGTCCCTGAGATCCGTCGAACGGGTCTCTGCGGCGTCTGCCGGTCCCCCGGCAAAGGTGAGGAGGGCGATCAGGAGTGCGGCGTGGAATAACTGTTTCATCGGTTTAACCTCCATCGTGTTATTGTGGATCAAGCCTGTTCATACGTGACAAAGGAGATTGAAAGGGCAGGCGGAACAGGCAAGGTCATCGAAGGGCTTGAAAGGCACGGACCTGTCGAGAATGTGTCCGAGCACCGTGCTCACGCCCTCCATGTACTTCTCCTCAACGGATTCCCTTTCCTCCGGGGCCGCGGTTTTAAACAGCATTTCTTCCCGGTTGTTCTTAAGGAATATAAGCTTTGCATTCACCTTTTGTGAAGAAGAAGGATGGTTCCCGCGAAAAAGAGTGATATAGACGGGAAGTTGAAAGGTGACGCCCTGTCCGTGGATATCCGCCATGGAACGGAAATCGGTCTTTAAAAAGGTCCCGCGGGAATACTGCCCGGCGCCCCCGGTCTTGTAATCTATTATGGTGAATTCGTCCTTTTCAGGGCAGAAGTCGATCCGGTCAACGCGCCCTTTCAGCCGCACCGAAACATCCCCCGCCTGGAACGGGGATTCGAAGGCCTGCTCAAGGTACTTCACGATGAAAGGATTTTCCGTTTCTCCCACATTTTTTCTGAGGAAGGAGTCGAGTTTGAAGGCCGCGATCTTCTTGAAGAGATAGAATTCTCCTGTAATGACCTTGTGCCTGAATTCCCTCTCCAGGGCTTCCGACATAAGGGCTGCCAGGGCTCCATGCGCGGAACGGTCAATCTCCTTGTCCTTAAAAGGCTCAAAAGTTTCGAAGAGGACCTGGTGGATGATTTTCCCCCGGTCCATGGCATCGATATCTTCGGTAACCTCCTTTCTTTCCTCGAACTTCAGAACCCGGCTGAAGTAGAACGACACAGGACATCGTATATACGCGTCCATATCAGATGGCGAGTAGGTCCTCGCAAGGAGCGCCTCGTATATCTCGTCCGATTTTCGGATCTCGGGCAGTCTTCCTTGCGGCGCCAACCTTATGGGAAAGGACGTGGCGTCCACCTCGATGACATCGAGGGCTTTCTTCTCTTTCTCCGCTTCCCAGATGATCTGTTCTATATATCTGCTCCTGGGCCTGTCCTCGGCATCGACGTAGAGGAGGTGGACGTGCTTTGCCGATTTCACGAGGCGGTAGAAGTAATACCGGTAGATTTCCTCGTTATGCTCGGGCGAGGGTATGCCGAGTTTCTCATAAACGCCCAGGGGGACAAGGGGATCGATCTTCCTCGGCTGGGGCATGATCCCTTCGTTCGCGTCGAGCATGATCACCGTATCGAAACGGATGCTCCTCGATTCGAGGACCCCTATGATCTCGAGAGGCTCAACGGGCCGCGTCTCGAAGGGAAGGGTGGCCGACTTCATAAACTGAAGGAGGAATCCGCACACGGTCTGCCTGTTCCCTTTTTCGTTCCTGTCGAATATTTCCCTGCTGAACCTTGTTTCCCGCACTCTTTCAAGCAACTCGAAGGTACGGGTGAATATCTCGCCGGAAAGCACGTAGGAGCGCACAGGGGTGTTTCTGAGGACGAAATCGAGCAACTGTTCGAGTTTTCCCGCGAATCCGTAAAGGGTTGTTTCGCTTTCGAAGGACCGGAAAAAGAGATCATGTACTTCCCTGAGGGCTGTCACGGCCCCCTGGGCGACAACGAGGGCGGCCCCGTCCCTTACGCTCAAGGCCTGGGCGGCATTCTCCATCTCTCCGAGGGTGACAAAAGCCTTGTGCGCCACCGTAAGCCCCGGTATTTCCCCTGCGAGCGCCCTTTCCAGGGCGAGAAGGAGGGTCCTCAAGCCTTCGTGGAGGTTAAGATTTTTTACAAAGGGGTGGAGCATTACCTTGAGATATGACTTTACAGGGTAGAGGGTGCGGTCTCTCTTCGTAGTCTGGCTGTTGATCACGTTGGAGATGAGGTCGAAGACCGGTGTCCGCATGAGGGGGTAGCCGAGGGATATGTTATACCGGGTATCGATGCCGTCGATTGCGAAGGTGAGGAGGGGAAAGAGCGCCTCCGACAGGGGAAGGACTACCGCGGTCTTTTCGGACTCCGTCCGCTCCAGAATGGTGAGGACCTTCAGGGCCTCCGCGTGGGTATCGAAACCGGAATAGAGTCTCACCCTCTCGGGAGACCTGGTTTCCACGGGGATCTTCTCCACTTTTGCGCCGAAATGGGCTACGAGGTCCTTGAGTATCCTCCACTCTTCCACATCCCCTTCGAAGATGATGTCCCCGGTGCCCCGCTCCCAGAAGTGCTTCGTGACCTTTTTCTCGACGCCCGTCATTCCGAAAATACCCGCAAAATAAATATGCTCGAATTCGTCGAAGCCGGATTTATCGAGGGCGGCCGCCGTCAGGATACACTTGTATCCCCTGGTGAAGAGGTGTTCTTCGTCAAGTATGGAGTGGAAGCGCTCCCTCAGGAGGCTGATATTCACGAGGAGGTCGTTGATGCTCTCCGGGACGTCGTAACCGAGTTCCGCGTTCTTTTCAAGGGAATGGAGCTTCGCCGAGGAGATGTTCTCCGCATCGATCTGGTCTATGAAGGAGAAAAGGTATTGTCCCCAATAATAGAACCTGTCGAAACCTTTTTGTCTGAGCGGGTGGTTGCGAAAGGGTTCAAGGGATTCGACTGCCTGGTAAAGAAGCCAGATAGCGTCATTGTATTCCAGGTCCGTAAAGGTAGGGTAGAAGGCCCCTGCCATGTGGTCGGTAAAGGTGTCAACGGAAAAGAATCCCGGGGCGTAAAACGGGCGGCCGAGTTTTTCCGATAGTCTTCTTCTCAGGTAGAGGGCCGGTCTTTTGCCGGGGAAGACCACCGCGAGGCGATCGAGGGGTATTTCATCCTTGAGGATGAAGGCACTGAGCCCGTCTATGAAATCTGCTCCGAAGGGTATGGAGTAGAGCGGCCTCACAGGGTCTCCAGCCTGTTTTCGTCAATGTAGAGGAGGTGTTTCGCCACGGGCCTGTCCTTGTGAATTTGCTCCAGGAGGCGTCCATAGTTGCGTATCTGCTCCACGTGTTCCTTGCTCCGGGTCTCGCCGGTCTTGAAGTCGATCACGTCCACGCGGTCCTCCCGGATCACTATGCGGTCCGCCTTGTACGCTTCACCTCTCTTATCCACGATCTCCTTTTCCGTATATACGGTGCTGCCGTTTCCTGGGAGGAAGAAACTTCTGAACGGTCCGTAACTGAAGAAGCGGGTCATCATGTCCCGGATCTCCTTCTCGTGGCTCGAAAGCCCGAAGCGCAGGACCCCCTGACGTATCGCGTTGTTGAGGACCGTATCGTCGCCCTCGGGGAAATAGGGGATAAGGGAGAGGATGAAATGAATCACATCCCCTTTTTTCTTTGCTGAGACTTGTTCCCTCGAACAGCTTTCGGAAGGCTCGAACTTGCCGCGCACCTTTTCGAGCCACCTGAGCTGTCCTGTTTCGCCGAAACGGGGAGCCTCCCATGGGGAAGGAGCCGGACTTTCTCTCAAGGAGGGTCGGGTGCCGTCGTATTCCTTCTTCCGCCCCATCTCCAGGATACTGCCTCGCGCGAAGGGCTTGAGTTTCTCCAGGACAAAGAGGTAATCGATGAAGTAATTCTTCTGCCTTTTGGAATCGGCAAGGATTATATAGAGTTCCTTTTCGGCACGGGTGCATGCCACGTAGGCGCTATTGATTTCATCGATCAGGTACTCCGTCTCTTTTTCGAGATAGATGTCCCTCAACTTCGGCGAATAATCGATATATTCCCTCTTGATCTGAAGGAGCTTCAGACCCACCTCGTCCGCCACGAAGAATTTACCCTTTTCCCTCCTGTCCGAAGCGCCGAAATCGGCGAGTTTCAGGAAGGGGAGGATTACCACGGGGAATTGGAGCCCCTTTGCCTTGTGGACGGTGAGCACCCGGACGGCGTTCGCCCCCTCCGTTGTCTTGAGGAGGAAAGGCGTCTCGTCTTCCTGTTCATCGCCGAAAGCCGAGCCGCCGCCCCCTCTCCAGAATTGGAGGAAGCCGGTAAGGTTGTTGCTTCCCAGGCCCTCCCTCTTCTTGATCAACTCACATACATGGAGAAAGTAGGGGGCATCCTTGGGAAATCGGCTTAATATGGCCCAGCGCTTGAGGATCAGGACAAAAAGCTCGTAGAGGGGGAGGTATCCCGCGCTCTTGAAAAAGGTGGCGAAATATTCATCCCACAGGACGGGATGGGAGCGCTGAAAAGCCCGGTAGAGGGGGGTTGAACCACCATGCAGACGTCTGACAGTAATCCACTGGATAATCTCGTTCCGCCTGGCGGGGGAGACTTCCTTCATAATCGTGCCCGTGAGGAACCCTGCAAGGGCTGCGTCGTCGTGGGGCGTGCCGAGGAACTGGAGAAGGCCGATCATCTCTTTTATGAGGGGGTTGTTCTTTACGTTGACCGTGAATTCCGAGTCCACGCTTATTCCCGCTTCAAGGAGCTTTTTTACGATCAACTCCGCCTCCTGCCTCCTTCTCACAAGAACAGCGACATTGCGGTCCTCGTATATCCCGCGGGCCCTTATTTCCTTGACCATGGCCTCGACTTTTTCCGCGACGAGCCGGTTGCGCGTCTCCCTGGAAAATGTCTCGTCGGATTCAGTCTCCTCAGTGTCTTCGCAGAGCTTCTCCACGTATACGTATCCATCCCCTTTCTTTGCGTCGAGGCATTGCTGGCCCGACCCCTGGTAGGTTTCGAGTATCCTGAGCCAGCCCGCGGGGATCTCCGGTTTTGCGAAACTTGCGAGGAGGCGCATGATATTGCCCGTATCGAAGACCTCGTTGTTAAAGGCTATCACGTGCTCTCCGCTCCGGTAGTTGATATCGAGGCAGAGCGGGTACATTGCGTATGACGGATAGGAACCGGCAATCTCATCCACCAGCTCCGCTTTTCCGCCACGCCAACGGTATATGGCTTGTTTCTTGTCGCCCACGAGAAAGAGGGTGCCGCCCCTGCTCAGGGCTTCGTCCGCGAGGACGCCGATGTTCTTCCATTGGAGGTGGTTTGTGTCCTGGAATTCGTCGATAAGGAAATGGGAGTACCGCTCGGCAAGGGCATAGTATATCTCCGGGATAAAATGTTTCCCGCAGATCACGTCCTGGAGCAGCTTGTTCAACTCTTCGATGAGGATGAGCCGTTGGCGGTAGGTAACCTCTCCTCTCAGGCGGTCCTTGAAAAGCCTGTAGACTTCCAGATAGGAGGAAAACTTGGTCTCCGCCATGCCTTCCACCAGGAGGGCGATGAGGCCCCTGATATCTTTCCAGGCCTCTTCGGCCTCTCCGTCCGCCTCCGCGCTCCCCTTATTGAGGGATTGGGCGATTGTCTTTCTCCTGAAACAGGCGCTCCCCTTGAAGCCGGTCTTATCCACGGCGGAAAGGTTGGTGAGGGCGTTGACGAAGTCTTTTCGGGGCTTCAGGCCCTCCGCTTTCAGAAGGTGCGCGAGGAGCGCCGCCGATGCCGCGGCGATTCCCTTGCGGAGGCCGTCAACCCTTTCAAGTCCCCCATCGACGAGAAACTCTTTGTTCTCCTTGGCCTCCTCTTTCCAGAATCGGTAGACCGTGTCCGTAAGGAACCTCTTCGGCACCCACGCGGTGTTCTCGCCCTCGATCTCCACATAGGACCGGAGAAAGGCGTCGAAGGTTCTCCTCACGTCGGTGTTCTCAAGGATTTCCTGGAGGACCTCCTGGACCACGGCGTCCACGTAGAGGGCCGATTCGGTGGATATCTCGAAATCGGGCGGCAGGCCCAGCTTGAAGGCCGATGCCTTCAATGTGAGGTTCACGAAGCTGTCTATGGTGCCGACCTTGAAGTCGTAGAAATTCTTTATCAGGTCTTCGAAATCCGCCTCCACGGAACGCATGATCTCCGCCCTCTGTTTCTCGTCGAAGGGGCCGGAGACAATCTGGTCAACGGGCTTGATCGAGGAGCCTTTGAAGGGGATATCGAGGATGATCCTCTTCATCCAGTCGATGATCCGGCTTCGCATCTCGGAAGCGGCCTTGTTGGTGAAGGTTATGGCCACGATATTACATATGTGGCTCCTCAAGTCCGGCCGGCCCACGGCGCTGCCCAGGGTGAGAAGCTGAAGGTAACGGAGCGCGAGGTTGTAGGTCTTGCCCGCCCCCGCAGAAGATTTGACGGTGACGATATGGGGGAATTCCCGGTTATCCATGAAACACGCGCCTTCTCATCATCAGAAAAAGATAGCATGTGAGAAGGTTTTTGGCGACAACTATTATGGCTGCCCACGTCCTTCGCTGCGCCACTCACGGTAAAAGGTTTCCAATGTCTCCCGTATGTTCCTGCCTACGGCGATATATGCAGGGTCTTCCATGTTGGCGAGAGAGACCCTGAGCGTCCAAGGGGGAGCGGCAAACCCTTCACCGGGAAGGCACAGGGTCAGCCTGTCGCGGGCGAGGCTGAAAAGGAAGTCATGGAGCGTCCGGCTTTCGGAGAGGTATTGCTGAAAGGCTTCGCCGCCCATGGACCCCGCCATGGCCCCTATGTCGATAAGGGCGTAATAATTTGTGCTGTGGGGGAGGTTGGGAGGAGCCATGCCAAGTCCTTCGTGGAGAGCGGCAACCCTTGCGCGAAGAAGGGCGCGGACCTCGTCTTTGTAATGCCGGTTTTCGTCGGAGAGGCTGAAAAGGGAAAAGAGGCACATGATTGCCTGCTGGGGACATGACAATCCCCCTGTGTGGGCAAGGGCGATGTCCCTGCTGTCCATGGCGAGACGGGCATAGCGGAGGGCCCGGTCAAAAAAGTCCGTTCCCGGACCCGGTGATTCGTCAAAGTATCGGACCAGCCTTTCGGCGATACCGATTCCCGATGGCCGGAAACCGAGGTGAGAAAGGGAGTTACGGACCGATGAACACCTGAGGGCGAAGAGGCTGAGATGGGAAAAGGCCGCCCTTGCCGTGGCGTTGAAGAAGTTGGGGTTGGCTCTTCCCGCGTCCAGCACGCTGCAGCGGTCGCCGTCCCTGTTCCTCCGCCTGCATGCCTGGTGCGCCGTTTCTTCCAGGACCTTCTGGACTTCAAAGGGAGTGAGGTCTTCTATCTCTTTCTGTGCGATACGTCAGCCTCCGCAGGATCGGTCACCTTCTAAACATAATACCGGTCCTGTCCGCTGCCTATCCCCCCGGCGCTATTCCGGATGGGTCCGCCCGGCCCGGGAGGGTGTCTGGAAGAGAAGCTCCTCTATAATCTCCGCCGCATCTTTGACGAATACGGCGCAGAGCCGGGTGTGAAGGTCATTTTCCTTCATAAACTTCATGCCCTCGGGGGTCCCTACTTCGCAGCCGAGCAATTCCCTGCAGAGGAGCGTAAAATGGCGGGCCTTGAACCGCTCGATAAATTCCTGCGCGGTCCCGTACGTCCTTTTCTTGGCCTCCTTGTCTTTCGCATCCGTCATGCCCCGGGCGAGGCCTATGACCATGAGGGCCCCGCTCACCGCGCCGCACGTCTCGCCCATGGCGGCCACGCCGCCCCCGAAGGCCGCCGCCGTCCTGAGGGCATCGTCCCTCGTAAGACCGAATTCGGGGCCGTACGCAGCGACCACCGCCTGGGCGCAGTTAAAGCCCTCCTGAAAACAATGCAGAGCCCGATCAATTCCGTCAGTCACTTCTGTTCCTCCTTGCATGTCGTGTTTAAAAGAAAAACCCCGCCCGGACCTTTCGGGTCACTCGGGCGGGGAGATTGTTTCCTGTTGCTGATGAATCAGTAATCGCCCTCCTGCGTGATGCCCGCGAGGATCCAGTTTCTCTCGCCCACTTTCCGTGTAAATGTCCAGTATTCGAGGAATTTCACGGGATCGGTGGTGCTTCCCGAGATTACCTGGTTGCCCGTATCCTCCACCATATAATCGAGGAGACTTGCAAGGAATTTTACCGTAATGTACTCTTCGCCCTGATCCTGGACCGCATCGACGATCTCGACCTGGCGAACCGCAATATTTTCCAGGCGGTTGATCTGCTTATCGGCAATATATTTGTTCACGTCTTCCTGGAACGTATTGAACATACGGGGAGTGAGGAGGTGCTTTATCCCGCCCAAATCCCTTTTTGTCCATGCGCTCTGGATCTTGAAGAAGTTGTCCTCCACCGTCTCCTTGAACCTGAATTCATCGAAAGACGGGTCCATTTCGCTGATGTGACGGAGTCCGTCGGAAACCAGGTCCTGTTGTGTCGGGGGCGGATAGGACGGAGCCTCCGCAGGTCCGCTGTATCCGGCGGGAGCATAGGTCGTTCCGAAGGTTTCTCCCACTGAACTGAAGCTCATTCCCTGTCGTTTCGCCCTGAAATGTTTCACCACGAACCAGATGACGACTCCTATGATGATGAGGAGTATGAGGTCGCCGAGTCCGAATCCTCCGCCTCCTCCACCCCAGCCTCCGCCGCCTGCGTACCCGCGACCGCCGAAGAGCATGCTGCCGAGCATACCGCCCACCAGTCCGCCACCCAGTCCCGCCATGAAACTTCTGCCCGCGGAAGGCGGCCTCGGAGCCGTGGGAGACATTTGAGGCGTTGTCGGCTGACGCTGGTAGCCGCTTGAAGGAGAGGTGCTGCGGTAGGTGCTCCCTGAACTGTATCCTCTGCTTCCCGAAGACCTGCCGCTGCCCGCCCTTGCAAAAGCGACGGATTCCATTCCTGTGAAGACGAGAAAAAAGAGTGCTGCCACAAGCGCCATTACTTTAATGTGACGATTTATCGAATGTGTCATGATTTACCCCCTTGACTTGATGACTGATTTCGTATGGTGCCGGTTGTTCCAGTCGATCCCACCCCCCCCTGGTCGTTTGTTGAATTCCGGTTCTGAATTGACATGTGCCGCACTGTTTTAATATCATATTATCGTGAAGTATGTCAAAATGCAGCCCATGATAACGAGCAAAGAGAAGGGCTCAGGGGCGTGCGGGTGATAATGAACCGCCGCCCTTCAGCCCGGTCGGTCGCGAAACGGTTTCTATATCCTGCGGCACCAGCCCAGTTTATCAGGTCGTTCACCATACTGGATTCCGGTTATCTCATCATATAACCTCTGGGAAAGGTCTCCCGTCTTACCGTCGTTGATTCGGATGAGGGTATCCTGGTGCTGGATTTCCCCCACGGGCGAAATTACCGCGGCGGTTCCCGTGCCGAAGGCTTCTTTCAGCCTTCCTTCCTTTGACGCGGACAGAACCTCGTCAATGGATATGCGTCTCTCGACCACCTTGATGCCCCAGTCCCCGGCAATCTGAATGACCGAGTCGCGGGTAACGCCTGCGAGTATCGATCCTTCCAGGGCGGGCGTTATCAATTCATCATCTATGACGAAGCAGATGTTCATGGTCCCTACTTCCTCGATGTACTTTCTCTCTACTCCGTCCAGCCAGAGTACCTGGGTGAAACCTTTTCTATGTGCCTCTTCGGCGGGCAGCAGACTCGCCGCGTAGTTTGCAGGTGTTTTCGCCATACCCAGTCCACCCTGGACTGCCCGGACATATTCACCCGATGTGGCGAGGCGCACGGGGTTCATGCCCTCCTTGTAATAGGCGCCCACCGGCGAAGTGAGGATCATAAAACAATACGTCTTTGAGACCCTTACCCCGATGTAGCTGTCCGTGGCGAAAACAAAGGGCCTGATATAAAGGGAACAGCCTTTCTTCCTCGGGATCCATTCCCTGTCAAGGGCGATCAGTTCCTCTAAGGCCATGAGAAAGGTGTCAAAACTCATCCCTGGTATGCAGAGTCTCTGGCACGACTTGTTGAAACGCTCGTGGTATTTCTCGGGACGAAAGACATTAATGTAGTCTCCTTCCGTGTAGAAGGCTTTCAGACCCTCGAAAACCACCTGACCGTAATGGAGGGAACAGAGAGACGGGAAAATCTCTATCCTTCCGAAAGGGCGGATGTGAGGGGTCATCCAGTGTCCGAACTCGTAATCCATGCTGAGCATGTGGTCGGAGAAGACTTCACCGAACGCCAGGTTGTCAAAATCAACGGACTCGATCTTACTTTGGTCTATTCTGCAGATATCCATATCGTATAACACCTCGGAGGGGTTTCGTTCGAATTTCGTCTTATATTTTGCCACAATAGAAGCCCCATTGCAAATCAAAAATGGCCGTTTTCCCGATCCGGGCCATTGACGGCGGACGATATTTGTATTAGAAAAATCTTCATGATATAATCCACTCTTGCTCCTTGTTTTTAGCGGGGACCCGGCCGCAGCCGGTTTGACCCTGCGATCCGGGGTTGGGAGCCGGACGGAAGGGCTGTAAGAACCGGAAGAGGCAGAATACTCCGGCTATTCCGACGGGAGGTGGCAGGGTGCCCGATGCACCGGAAAGTTTGATGATTCTTATTTTGACCGCAGCATCCATAGGGTTCTTCCATACCCTCGTGGGGCCGGACCATTACGTTCCCTTCATAGTGATGGGCCGGGCGAGAAAATGGTCGGCGGGCAAGACGGCATGGATAACGGTCCTTTGCGGTGTCGGTCATATCCTGAGTTCGGTTCTTCTCGGTATCGCAGGTATAGGCTTCGGGATTGCGGTGACGAGACTCGAGGTCCTGGAATCCTTCCGCGGCAGCCTCGCGGGGTGGTCTCTCATTGTGTTCGGCCTTGTCTATTTTGCCTGGGGCATCAGGAAGGCGATGCGTAACAGGCCCCATGAGCACATCCATTTCCATAAGGATAATAAGGTCCATATTCACACCCACGTGCACCAGGAGGAGCATGTGCACGTTCATGCGGCGGAAAAAGAAACAAGCCTTACCCCGTGGATACTCTTTACCGTGTTCATTTTCGGCCCCTGCGAGCCCCTTATACCGCTTCTCATGTATCCTGCCGCAAAAGGAAGTTATATGGGTGTAGTCTGGGTGACCGCCGTATTCGGCATGGTCACCATTGCCACCATGCTCGGCATGGTCCTCATATCATCCATGGGCATCAAATTAGTGCCTCTCGGCCGTATGGAACGTTACAGCCATGCCATGGCAGGGGCGACCATATGCCTGTGCGGGTTGGCAGTGCAGTTCCTGGGTCTATAGGGGACCGTCTCCGGCCTGCCAAATTCGTCCTTGACATATCTTCCTCAACCATTTAAAACATGGTATCGTCTTTATCAAAATCCTACTAGGAGGCAGAAACATGAAAAGAGTTTCACTATTCGTTCTCGCCCTACTGATTTCCGTTGCATTCGTTACCACCGGTTTTGCCCAGGATAAGGCCAAGGCCCCTGAGAAACCTGCCGCCGCTGCCGAGAAACCCGCAGCCGCTGCTCCTGAAAAGCCTGCTACCCCTGAAAAAGCCGCAGCACCCGAACAGGCGGCCAAACCGAAGGCAAAACCGAGAGCGGGTTTTGTGGGCGAAGTCACCGCCATCGACGCCGCAGCGAAGATCTTCACCGTGAAGAGCGCGAAAGAAGCGGTAACCTTTGACCTGACCAACGCGAAGTTCAAGGGGTACAAAGATGCCGGCGAGATAAAGACGGGCGACAAGGTAGTAGTGAAGTACGCCAAGGCCGGGATCAAGGTTGACAAGATCGGCGGAAAGAAAGCCACGAAGGCAGAAAAGGCAAAGAAGGCGGCCTTCAAGGACGTGGATAAGAACAGCGACGGCAAGATCACCGTTGAAGAACTCGTGATAGTCTTCGTGAATGTTACCCCGGATCAGTTCAAGGCTCTCGACAAGAACAATGACGGCGCCCTTGATGAGTCCGAGTACAAAGCCATGAAACCTGCCGACAAGTAACCGTACCATTTTCTTCGTATTACTGGACCCCGCCCTTGATAAGGCGGGGTTTTCTGTTCGACGGTCCCGGACTCCCATTTGACAGGCTCCGCTCCGTAATGTAATATATGGAAGTCTTCCTCGGGTCAACTCAGAGAAGCGGTGCCCCACCGAAGGTGCGGGCGGTTCGGGAAACCTCATGATAACAGCTACAGGGCTTACGAAAACATACGGTCTGCAAACCCTTTTCGAAAACGGTTCCTTCATCGTAGGTCCCGGCGAGCGGGTGGGCCTCGTAGGAAGGAACGGAAGCGGCAAGACGACCCTTTTCCGTCTCATCCTGGGGTTGGAAGAGCCCGACTCGGGATTTCTCAACATTCCCCGGAACTATGCCATAGGGTACCTGTCCCAGCATATCTCCTTCACCCGTTCCTCGGTGCTTGAGGAGGCATGTGCGGGCCTCAAGATGGACGAGGACGGAACGGACAGGACGTACAAGGCCAAAGAGATACTCCTGGGGCTCGGTTTTTCAGAGAAAGACTTCGGCCGCAGCCCTCTCGAGTTGTCGGGGGGTTACCAGATCAGGCTCAACCTTGCAGGCCTTCTTATCTCCGAACCCGAGATGCTTCTTCTCGATGAACCCACGAACTACCTCGACATCCTTTCCGTGCGCTGGCTCGCAAGGTTTCTCACTGCGTGGAAGAGGGAGTTGATTCTCATTACCCATGACCGGGCGTTTATGGACAGCGTTACCACCCATACCATGGCGATCCACAGGTTTGCCTTCAGGAAGATGGAAGGTTCCACCCATAAGCTCTACCAGCAGATCCTCCAGGAAGAGGAGGTGTATGAACAGACCAGGGTAAACGAGGAGAAGAAGAGGAAGGAAATAGAACAGTTTGTGAACAGGTTCCGGGCGCAGGCAACGCGGGCCCGGGCGGTACAATCACGGATCAAGGCCCTTGAGAAGAAGGAAAGGCTACAGAAGATGACGGAGGAGAAGAGCCTGGATTTCGAGTTCCAATCCGCCCCCTTCCACGGCAAATGGCTCCTGGAAGCGAGGAACCTTTCTTTTTCCTTTGACCCGGATGGTCGGCCCCTCATCGACGGGCTCAGCTTTTCTATCGGTAGGAAAGACCGGATAGGCGTGGTGGGCAAGAACGGGAAAGGCAAGACAACGCTGCTCAGCCTCCTAGCGGGCGAACTCAAGCCCTCGTCCGGGTCTATAGTCATCCATGAAAACGTGAAACAGGGTTACTTCGGTCAAACCAATATCGACCGCCTCAGTATGTCGCGCACGGTGGAGGAAGAGATAGGGTCCGCCTTCCATGACGGAGGGTACGGCGCGGTCCGCAATATCTGTGGATTGATGATGTTCGAGGGGGACAAGGCGGAGAAGAAGATCAGCGTTCTTTCGGGAGGCGAGAAGAGCAGGGTGCTCCTCGGCAAGATGCTCGTCAGCCCGGCGAACCTCCTGTTCCTCGACGAGCCTACCAACCATCTCGATATGGAATCGATCGACTCCCTCGTGGAGGCCATGGAGACGTTCAAGGGTGCGGTTGCCATTGCCACCCATAGTGAAATGATCTTGAAAGCCGTGGCCACGAAACTGATCGTCTTCGACAGGGGCACGGTCACCCTTTTCGACGGCTCCTATGATGATTTTCTGGAGCGGGTAGGGTGGGAGAACGAGGACGGAGGCCCTGGCGATCAGGCAACGGACCGGGGCGCCAAGGAAAAAGGACTTGACAGGAAAGAGTTCAAACGGCTGAAGGCCGATATTGTGGCCCTCCGCTCAAAGGCGCTCAACCCCCTGAAGGAACGCATTGCCCGCCTGGAAAGCAGGATCATGGAACTCGAAAACAAGGTAGAGGAGGAAAACAGGGCGCTTCTCAAGGCCTCCGAGAATGGCGACGGCAAGAAGATCGTAGCCCTCTCCATGTCGATCCATTCCGGGAAGAAAGAGATTGACACTGCCTTTGAAGAACTGGAGATATGTTCCACGGAATATTACGAGAAGGCGCGGGAATTCGAAGACAGGCTGGACGAACTCGACAGGCTCGATAACCCCATGGCGCGCCGGTCGGATCTTGCCGACGGAATGACCGGACAGGCTTCCGGTTGAACGTTGTTTAAATCAGGATTTTAGCTCCACAATCTCCCTGATCTCGGGAATCGCTTCTTTAAGCAGCTTCTCCACCCACAAACTGAGGGCATCGATGCCGCATCAATGAAGCCTGCCATCCACAAGCCTTATCCTCACCACGCCCAGGGACTCGTCAACGTCCTCGAGCACGGCATAGCCGTCGGCCAGGTCAATGAGCCGCGGCTTCAGGAGATCGATCGTTTCACGGACTCTCTCTGTTAAGGTCACTTATACTCCCGATGTGAAAATGATATATGCAGATATTACAATACCTTCTTGGCATGGCCTTCACGTCGCAGCCCTGTGTGCGGCTGATCGGGAAGACCATGTTCGATGTTCTCCGTTTCAGGAGCGGAAGGCTATAAGCCGCCGCGGACGGTGTGATAATTCAAAATGCTGATAAACGCCTCGTCATCAAGGAACTCATCGTAGCTTAATTCCTTTGTAACCATGCTACTGCCGCAATTGGGGCAGAAATTGTCTGGGACCTCTCCGTCAAGAAAGGCATAGCCACACAAGTCGCATACAAACTCATCGGGTATTCTCAATCGTATTCCTCCTCTTTTCCCTACCCCCGGAAGCCTCCATGTATTTCATATGGATGACGCACCGGGTTCTATGCTTGCAGAAATCGTTGGGATGGGGACATGATGTTTTGTCTATATCCACGTTTTCTTTGTATTTCAGACAGGTAAGGACTCTCTCATCTGTCACTGGAATAGTCTACCATATATTTGGGGAATATGCACAACCCTATTCGAAGGCCCTGTATCAATCGTAGGAAAGGGGTCAGGAGTATTGATCAAGGATGGCCCGGAAGTTCTTTTCTATGGTCTGTTTTCCCTGGACCATCTCGCCATGACCCGGGATGAGGTATTCGATGTCGAGTTTCGACAGCCTCTCGATACTCTTCACGAGCAACTCGGCGTCTCCTCCATAGAGGTCGGTCCTTCCCACGCCCATATAGAAGACCGTATCCCCGGAGATAAGCACCTTCTTTTGTTCCCAGTAAAGGCAAACCGCTCCAGGCGCGTGGCCCGGGGTAAGAATTACCCTGAAAGTCTTGTCCCCCACATTGATTATGCCTTCTTTAAGAAAAACCGTGAAGAGCTTGGCAGGGGATTGGCAACCCATAGCGAGAAACATCTCTTTGTACCCGTCGTTGAGATAGGCGTACTCTTCCTTGCTTATCCCTTTGATGACACTGTCGTCGAACCGGTCAAGGGCCTCTATGTGGTCCGGGTGGCCGTGTGTACAGAGCACCATCTTCACAGCCTCCACTGTCAATCCATCCCGCGCCATGCCCTGTATCACGTGGTCAAAGAGATGGGTGTGGCCGGGGTCTATGAGCATGGGGACCTTTCCGTCAATAAAGACGGCATTGCAGTTGTTCTCCTGATAGGAGACCCATGGGTATGCGTAAAAATCATCAAAAATCTTCATCGTGATTCCTTCTCCTGGATCCTGAATGCCTCATAGTCCATCTCGATCCGATTCACCGTATATGTTTGCGGTACGCCCGCATCGGCCCGGACCGAAATGGCGGGAGACGTGTTCTTTGCGTAAAAACCGATGATATTGGCGGTCAACCCTATGATCTCGTCATTGAGGGCGCCCTTGAGCACAGCCTGGGGACCTTTGAAATCCACGGGGGAAAAGAATACATAGGGCGGGGCGCACATGGACTGGAGTCTCTCGTTTTCGTCTTGGTTTCTCCCCACGATCAGTTTAGTATCTTCCCTCAACCTGAAGTGCCTGCCGACGCTCAGAAAATCGATGTCCTTCAGAGTGAAGTCTTTGTCTTTCGAAAAGAGCTCCCGGAGCTTCACGGAGAATATGGGGTCGGTAAGAAGGCACCCTCCTCCCGGCTTGCTGAATTCCTTGAAGTTGTATTTTTTTGCAAGGGTATATTGTGCGGTGCGAGACCTTCCCGTTATATCGAGAAGGTCCTTCCTGTCGAGGATGCCCTCGATCTCGGGGACCGTGGCGGCGAAGCACCGCCCGGATAGGGGTCTCACGATAAGACCCTCGAGGCCGCTTTCCTGCTCTATCTGCCTTATAGTCTCCCTTCGCTGGGACATGGGCCTCTGGCCCAGGACTTCTCCTGTCACCACGAAAGAGTTCCCGGTTTCCGCCATGACGCGGGCGATTATCTTCAACATGTAGATCCTGCAGTCAATGCAGGGATTCATGTTCTTCCCATAGCCGTGCCGGGGGTTCCTGAGCACGTCGAGATAGTCCTCTTCCTTGTGGCGGATGATGAGTTCTATGCCGAGTTCGGAGGCGGTCTTTATGGCCATAGCCCCCTTTTCCTTATCTCTGCGGCTCGAAAAGGGCGAGGTAAAATGAAACCCCGTCACCTCTATGCCCTGGTCCATAATGAGCTTCGTGGCGAGTATGCTGTCGAGTCCCCCCGATATGAGGGATATTGCCTTCTTTTCCATGATATCCTTATGTTTCGAGACGCCCCGGAGTACCGTCCCGTCTATATTGTCCCGGGGGTCCTTTCATCAAGGGTATTCATCTTGATCCCCGCATCCACGCCGGGCAGGTTTACAACGGGGCTGGTAAGGAGGAATTTTCCCTCTGCCACCCAGCCTTTCAGTATGGTCGCAATCTCCACCGCCTTCGGGTAGCTTGAAATAGGAAATGAAGGTATCTCTTTTCCGTTGAAGGTTATCCTGCCGGTCTTCAGTTCGGCGTAGCTCACTTCGCCCAGGCTGACGGGTTCCCTTTCAGGGTAATCGGATCCGTAGTCGACGACCTGTGCAAAGTAGTCCTCGTCACCCCTGGACGTGAGGTATGCCATCTCTTCATCGAGGACAGGTATGGGGATGCCGATGCCCACGAACATGGTAGCCCCGTAGCCCATAAAGCTGGCGCCCCTGAGAAAATTGCTGTTCATCTGTTTCGCGTCGCCGATGGTCGCGAGCGTTCCCGCTCCTGCCCTGGGAATACCGTCAGGGCTCCTTTTTACGTCGGGGTTATGCTGGGTTCCGTGCCACGCGACGTAACCGATGCCGCCCCCGAGGAATATCCTTGTTCCGATGCCTATAGTACGGTACAGGGGGTCGTTGAGGAGCGGGGAGAGTTGGCCGGCGCTCGAATAGTTAGCGCTTCCCATGTTCGGCTTCAACACGCCCATGTAGGTATGGATAACCCTGCCCGACAGGTTGACGGCAACGTTGTAGTTCTGATAATCGTTTCGAGGGTTGTAGAGATATGCCTCGTTGACATTGTTCTTGTTTATGTAGGTATCGATCTTCTTCCGCGGGTAACAGTCGGTGCCGTATGCGGAGACGACGAGGTGTATGTCCTTGCCGTCGACGAATTCCTCTATTACGTGCCCGCCGCCGTACTTGAAAGCGCCGGGGTACACGGTATTTCGGGGATCGTCATCGGGTGTGGCGGTGGCCCCCATGTAGATGTCGACCGCGGCGAGGCCGCAATATGCGGGAACATCGTTCAGGTAGCATCTTCCTCCGCCGACCTTGATCCTCGGCTTGGAATGGCCCAGATTGACGAACATCCCGCTCGAGCACATGGGGCCGAAGGTGCCCGTGGTTACCACATCCACCTCTTCCGAGGCCTTCTTCACGCCTTTTTCCCTGGCGATCCCGATCATCTCCTCAGCGGTAACGACGACTACCTTGCCGGTTCTTATCTTTTCGTTTATTTCTTCAATAGTTTTCAATCTTTCCTCCTCGCCGCCGATGATACGCTGTAATGGGCGATGTATCGATTTTTGTCCGTTCGGTAAAGGTGCGTCCTCCCCGGTTTCCGGCTTCACGCGCAAGGGAAGCCGCGCGCCGTCATTCCGACGCCCATAGTCCGGGCGGAAACGGGTTCTTGAGACCGCTTCGATATTATACACCAATTCGGGTGTAATTTCGAAAGTTTCTACCGTCATATTCATGAGAAATCGGACCCTGCACGCGACCGGGGGAAAGCGAGGGACTTGCTTACGGCCTCGAGGGTTTGGTTTTTCACGTTAACCGGGTAAAAGGCGACCAGGAAGACGCAGAGGAAACAGGGTATGGAAAAAAAAGGAAGAACTGCTGAAAACTGAGCCCGAGGGTCTGAAAGAGTCCTCCCAAGGCGGGTCCCAACATGGAGCCTATCCGTCCCGCGGCCTGGGTCGATGCGATCCCGGTGGCCCGCATGCCGGTGGGGTATATTTCGCTGCATACTACGTTCAGGGCTGTGGGGGTCCCCACTACAAGGACCCCGGTGGCGGCCCCCGCGACATAGAGACAGAGGTTCGAAGTAACGGAACCGAAGAAGATAAGGGAGAGTCCGCCAAGAAGATAGGCGAGTATAAGGCCGTGCTTTCGCCCGACGCGGTCCATCAGGCAGCCCAGGAGTACCCCGCCCATTGCCGACCCCCCGGCCTGAACCATGGCAAAGGAGTAGCTCTTCGCCAGCGAGAAGCCCCTTTCCACCAGCAGGGACGGGAGCCAGGAGGAAAGGCCGTAGAGGGCCATGGTGTTAAGGAGGTAGGTGGCGCAGACGAGAATTGCCATGACCACCGGGCCTCCCCGGAACAGCGGTACCGGGCCTCCCTGTGGCTCCTCCGGAAGGACGAGGTTGTCCTGCGACCACGGGAGAGCCGGGAGGTTCGCGAACTTCTCGATCTTTCCCGCTTGTTCGAGGGCTTCCCCGCTGAATCCTTTGCCCACGAGGAACCGGATCGATTCGGGAAGGTAGATGCGGAGCACGGGAATCAGAAGGAGCGGAAGGAGGCCGAACTGGAAGACCGGGCGCCAGCCGTACTTCGGGATGAGGATCATGGAAAGGGAGGCGGCCACCACCCACCCGAAGGTAAACCCGCTGACTGCAGCGGTTACGAGACGTGCGCGGACAGACGAGGGAGAAAATTCCGAGAGGAGGGCCACGGTAAGAGGAAAGGCGCCGCCTATGCCGAGACCGGTAAGGAACCGGAGAACAGCAAGGAACCGGTAATCCGGCGCAAGGGACGCACATCCGCTGAGAAGGGAAAAGAGCGCGATGGCCGCCATGAGGGCCTTTCTTCTCCCTATGCGGTCCCCGAGAACGCCGAACCCGAGGGCCCCCATCATGAGGCCCAGGAATCCGCAGGACATCAGCGTTCCGCACTGGAGCGGTGTGAGCGCCCATTCTTTCAGAATAACCGGAACGGCATAGGCGAGGATCTGGAGGTTGTAACCGGCGGCAGCGAGGACGAGGCAACTCGTAACCAGCATAAAGGCGTGAAATCTGTTGAAGGGAAGCCCGTCCAGCCACGGGAAGATCATTGTTTTTCTGTCGTTCTTCATAGTATACCCCCTTTTTGGGCGACAATGGCTGCGTACCAATGCGTGGAGCGCCATTGAGCCGTTACAGACCGGTGACCGGGGAGTACCTGTAAAAAAAGCCATCCTCGGGAAGGTCGGGATGGCTTTTGCCTTGCATAACCTTTGTGTGTCTGCTGTTGAGGCTTAAGTTACCTCTTTTTGCCCGCCCGAGTCAAGATGTACGGCACGACTGTGAACCGAGCCGTCCCATATCTCCTGGGGGAGTATGACGCTTTTCGTGCCGGGTATGCGGCCTACGCCGACGCCGGTATTGAGATCGATCCCCTGCCTGAAATAGGCCTTGTAGGCCAGTTGACTGCAATAGAAGGCTCTTTCCGTGGACGAATTGAGGAAGTTGATATTATATGGTTTTTCAAGCACCGCCTGTTCGAGGCAGTACCGGGCCACCTCTTCCCGTATGAGGTCCTGGCTGCTCCGGCTCAGACCCTTCCCTTCCAGGGGATAGGCGACGCCGTGCAGGGTATCGACGAACATCCCCCTCTGGTCCATCATACTCCGCGCATCCCATGTGTCGCCGGTTATGTCAAAGGTGATCACCTTGCCTTTGGCGCCGGCCTCCACTGAGCGGCCTCCCGGACCCACATAGATGGCGATATGGTCTACATCGCCCGGTATGAACTTGCCTATGAGCCTCCAGAAGAGCCCCACAATATCACCGCCTTCTCCGTCGGTGGTACAGATGAGATCACCGGTTTGCAGCGTCAGGCCGGATATGTGGTGCTCGTACACCATGGGCTAGTTACGCGATGAGCTTTACGATGTCCCTGTAGGAGACGACCACGGTGAGAAGGACGAAGAGGGCCAGACCGGCGATGGTAGCCGCCTGATATGTTTTCGGGCTGAAGGGTTTCCTTCTTATGGATTCCATGGCAAGCATGAGCAACTGGCCGCCGTCCAGGGCGGGAAAAGGGATGAGGTTCATGATGCCGAGGCTCAGGCTGAGGGCCGCGGTAAAATAGGAGAGGTTCACGAGGCCCTTGCTCGCCGCCTTCCCTGCCATGGCTGCGATGCCCACAGGTCCCGACAACCCTTCCATGACGCCGCTTCCGGAGAAGAGGTTCACGAGAAACATGACAGTCCCCGAGACCGCGGACCATGTGGTCTTTGCGCTCAGTGCCGCCGCGTCGAGAAAATGAAGGTGTTTGCCGATCATGAATACGGGTACGAATAGAAGGAGGGCAAAGAAGATATTGGCGAGAGAGCCTGCGGCCATGATGAGAGCCCTTCTCATACGGGGCGCCTCAAGCAGAGCCTTTGCCTCTTCAGTGGTCCCGTCTTTTGAAAAACTTACAAATCCGCCGAGAGGAAGGAGCCTCAGGGTGAACTCCGTTTCCTTGTGATGAAAAAAGGTGAATATCTTCGGGCTGAAAGGAAAGCCTATGGAGAATTCATACACCTTGATCCCCGATTTTCTCGCGGCGAGAAAATGCCCGAATTCATGAACAAGGACTACGAGGGTAAATACGGCGATAAAGGAGACAAGTGAAACCACCATCTGCATCATACATCGTCCTCCGATAGGTGAGACTTTTTGTTGCGGTCCCTCATCAGGTGACCGTTACGTTGAACCTGATCTCCGCTTCCGAGAGGCGGCCGTAAATGGGTTGGGTGGCAGTGGCATCCCCTGTCCGCCTCAACGCCTCTTTTATGAGTTCTTCGCATGAAACCCTGAAGAACGCGTCTTTCACGATGGTAATGCCGCCGACTCCTGAAAGGAACTCCTCGCAGAGGCGGGCGCCGGTGCCGAAGCAGAGGCAGGGAGTCAAGACTCCCTCTGCGATATCCTTAGGTTTTACCGCCCGGTAGTTCGTGAGCCGTTCCATGCTTCCCCCGGAAGCCCGGTAAAGAGCCGAAAATACCTCACCCTTCTTGGCATCGACAAGAGGAAAGATGAAGTGATCCTCCATGAACGAGAAGGGGGCTGCGAGCACGTCGAGGGTGGATATGCCGAGGAGAGGGATGTTGCGGCCCGCGCTCACGCCCTTCGCAAAGGCGAGGGCCACTCTCATGCCCGTAAAGGACCCGGGTCCCAGGGTGACGGCGACGAGGGAAAGGTCGTCCACCGTAAGTCCATGGCCCGCGAGCATCTGGTTGACGTGTCCCGGAAGGATCTGGGACGGGGGCAGCGTGTTCTTTATGCGCCGCTCTTCGATCAGCCTTTCTTCGAGGGAGAGGGCGATATTCAGGAAATCTATTGAATTGTCGATTCCGAGGACGAGCCTACTTTCCACCAAAGAACCTCGAAAAACTGAAAATCCTGTCAAGGTCGTTATAAAAGGCGAAGACCATGATGAGAATGAGGATGGAAAGACCCACCTTCTGCGCTATGTCGATAACCTTGGTGGAGAGCTTCCTCCTGGTCACAAGCTCGATAAGGTGGATGAATATATGTCCGCCGTCGAGGATAGGTATGGGCAGGAGGTTCACCACGCCCAGGTTTATACTTATTATCCCGATGAAATAGATGAGGTTGTTCGTCCCTTCTTTCGCCTGTTTTCCCGCTGCCTGCAAGATGAGTATGGGGCCCCCGATATTCTTGGGCGAAATGCTCCCCTGTACAAGCTTTACGATCCCGATGAGGGTGACCTTGGAGAGGTTGTAAGTCTGGTAAAACGCCTTGGACGCGGCCCCGGTGACGGTTTCCTTTTTCATCACGAGCTCGCTTGACGCGCCCACCCCGATGATCCTCCGTTTTATGGTTTCGCCGAAGATATTCTTGCTTTCCATTTCCTTGGGCTTGATCGTGACGTCGAAGAGCCGGCCATCCCTCTTGACACTGAACTTGAGGGGGCCTTCCCCGACGTTCGCCATGGCATCCATGAGGTCGCTGAATTCCTGGAGGGGTTTTCCTTCGACGGCCACGATGACGTCTCCCGGCTGGATGCCGGCCGCGTACGCGGGAAGCCCCTTTTCCACGGTTCCCACCTTGGTGGAAAGTACCGAATACCCGCTCATGAATACGAGGTAGAAGAGCAGGAAGGCAAAGATAATATTGAAGAGAGGGCCCGTGAAGGCAATGAGTATCTTGACCCAGGGAGGCTTGTGGGCGTATGATCGCGGGATGTCCTCCTCCGCGATCTCATCTTCCGTGGACTCGCCGAGGAGCTTCACATATCCGCCGAGGGGCACGAGTGAAAGGGCGTATTCCGTCTCGCCCTTCTTGAAAGTGAAAAGTTTTTTTCCAAAGCCGAGGGAAAAGGCGAGGACCTTCACGTTCGCGAGGCGGGCCACGATAAAATGTCCCAGTTCGTGTACCAGTATGAGCAGACTTAAAGCTATGATGCCGTAAATTACATTAACCATAAAGCTCCCTTATTTTCCTTTCAGTGTAATCTTTTGCCCATTCGTGAATTTCCCATATTGTTTCAACCGTGTCAATAACGGGAACGACGGGGTGGTGATTGAGGGCCTCTTCGATGACGACCGGAATGTCCGTGAAGTCTATCTTGCCGTCCATGAATGCCGACGCCGCAATTTCATTGGCGCTGTTTATCGCGATGAGGGCACTGTCGCCCGATTCGAGGGCTTCGTAAGCAAGCCGCAATGAAGGGAACCGGTCAAGGTCCGGGGGATGGAAGGTAAGGCTGAAAGATTCCGCCAGGGTCATTTTGCCGAAGGGAAGGGGACACCTTTCCTCTTCGTTCAGGGCAAAAGAAATGGGTATTCTCATGTCGGGATAGGACATATAGGACATGAACCCGTTGTCTATGAATTCGACGATGCCGTGGATTATGCTCTCGGGATGGACAACGACGTTGATCCGGTCCCCGCCGATGTCGAAGAGCCACCGCGCTTCGATGACCTCGAGGCCCTTATTCATCAGGGTTGCCGAGTCCAGGGTGATCTTGTTTCCCATCTTCCACGTGGGATGGTTGAGCGCTTCCTCGGGTTTTACCTTCTTGAGCGCTTCCTTCCCGTGGCTTCGGAAAGGTCCGCCCGAAGCGGTAATGGTGAGGGCCTTCAGCTCTCTGGGAGGGACGGAACCGAGGAGCTGGTAGAGGGCGGAATGCTCACTGTCAACGGGGATAAGCTTTCCCGAACCTTCTTTGACGAGCCTTTGTACCAGGCGGCCCGCCATGACGAGACTCTCCTTGTTTGCGAGGGCAAGGACCTTGTCCTTTCTCAGGGCTTCCAGACTTGGTTCGAGCCCCACGCTTCCGGGCAGGGCATTCACCACGATGTCCGCGTCCATGCCGATCATTTCCTTTATGCCTTCCATACCGTACAGGACCTTCGCCGTGTCGAGACGATCCTGAAGGGCCTTTCCGGGGACGCCGTCATATATGGAAACAAAGGAAGGTTTGAATTTTGCTATCTGTTTCTTCAGAAGTCCCAGGTTTTCCCGGCACGCGAGACCCAGGACCTCGAATTTGTCTTTCTGGTGTTCGATCACATCCAGGGTTCCTTTGCCGATGGACCCCGTGGAGCCGAGTATAAGGACCTTTTTCTTCATACTTTCAGACCTGCAAGGTAGTGATAGAGCAACGGCGCGGTAAAGATGAAGCTGTCTATCCGATCCAGGATTCCGCCATGTCCCGGGATCAGGGAAGAAGAATCCTTCACGTTGCTTACCCGCTTCCAGATCGATTCGAAGATATCTCCCGCCTGACCGAGAAAACCCAGGGCCATTCCGAGGAGGACGGCCTCAAGGATGCCGAGTCCCAGGACGCTGCTGGATATGGCCATGACTATCATGCTCCCCACCATGGCCCCTGCCAGTCCTTCATAGGTCTTCTTGGGGCTGATGAGGGGGACGAGTGGCCTTTTCCCGAAGTTCTTTCCAAAGATATAGGCCCCTGTGTCGCTTGCCCATATAGTGAAGAGAAGAATTAAAGGAAAAGCATTGCCCAGACCCTTGAGGAAATAGAAGTAGAACAGGGGGAGCACCACAAAGACCTCCGAGAGGAAGAGGGTGTTGATGCCGGTCATGATCTCGCCGTTGATCTTAGCTTTGGTGCCCTTGCCGCTCAAGGAGACGGCCAGGAGGTAGACGACGGGCGAAAAAAGAAGCCAGAGCACATAGGACTGGAGGGATTGCCGGTAGAGCGGAACGAGGCAGACGATTGCGAGGAGGGCAAGAAGGTATCCTTGCCTCGGCTCCGCCATCTTGACGAGCTCAAGGACCGCGAGTGCGGAAACGAGGGCGAGAAAGAGAAGGAACCATTCCCGGGGGAGGTAATAAAAGACAATAACTATCGGGGGCGCGAGGCAGACGCCTGCCAGCACCCTTTTATGAATCTCTTTCACTCAGTCCCCTTTACTCTCCCGAATCTCCTGTCCCGCTTTGTGAATTCCCGGAGGGCTTCAAAGTATTGTTCCCTTCTGAAATCGGGCCAGAATGTTTCGGTCACGTATATCTCGGTATAGGCCATCTGCCAGAGGAGAAAGTTGCTGAGCCGCATTTCCCCGCTTGTCCTGATAAGAAGATCGGGATCAGGCATGTCCCTGGTGTAGAGATATCTGTTGAACACCTTTTCGTTGATCCGCTTGATGCGCCCTGCGAGGACGTCTTCGACCACGGAGGAGACGGCGCTCAGGATCTCTTTTCTCCCGCTGTAACTCAATGCGATATTGAGAAGAAGGTCCTTGTTTTTCTCTGTAGCCTTCATTACTTCGGCCAGCTTTACCTGGAGTACCCGGGGAAAATCCTTGATCACTCCGAGTACGTTGAATTTGATGCCCTTTTCCATCATAAGAGGCAGTTCTTTTTCCAGGTAAAAGCCGAGGAGCTGCATGAGAGTCCGCACCTCTTCCCGCGGTCTCGTCCAGTTTTCCTTGGAAAATGCGTAGAGCGTGAGGTAGGGAATATCCATGTCCCGTGTTGCGGTCACTATTTCCCGCACGGAATCGATGCCTACCGCATGGCCGTGTGCCCTCGGCAGGCCGCGCGACGTTGCCCATCTCCCGTTGCCGTCCATGATTATGGCTACATGGACCGGGAGGCTCTCCGCTCTTAGATTGTGCATATCCTGTGTCAGATCTCCAGGATCTCTTTTTCTTTTTCGGAATATGCCTTCTCTGCCATTTCTATATATTTGTCGGTGAGTTTCTGGACATCTTCCTGGTCCTTATGGAGATCATCTTTGGAAATGAGTTTGTCTTTTTCCTGTTTCTTCAGCTTCTCGTTGACCTCCCGCCTCACGTTCCTCATGGCCACCCTCGTGGCTTCGAGCATCTTGCTCCCGAGTTTCGTCACCTCTTTCCTTCGCTCTTCGGTGAGCTTGGGAAATGAGAGCCTGATGGTTTTGCCGTCGGACATGGGGGTTACGCCTATATCCGATTTCTGGATGGCTTTCTCTATTTCACCTATGGCCGAACTGTCCCAGGGCTGTATGGTGATGGTCCTGCTGTCCAGAACGCCTATGGCCGCCACCTGGTTCAGGGGAGTGGGCTGATTGTAGTAGTTTACCTTGATGTCTTCGAGGAGGTTCACAGACGCGACCCCTGTTCTCAATTTAGACATGTCTTTCTGGAGCGTGGTGAGCGACTTCTTGAGCTTGTCTTCGAGCTCATCTATAGCTTCATTTTTCATATTTACCTCCTCACAATAGTTCCGACGGGCTCACCGGTGACCGCCTTCTTCATATCGTCTCCCTTTATATTGAAAACGATGATCGGCAGCTGGTGGTCCCGACAGAGGGTAATCGCCGTAAGGTCCATTACCCCGAGGTTTTTGCTGATCGCTTCCATATAGGTTACCTCCGGCAGGAAAACGGCGTCCTTGTGGACCTCCGGGTCCTTGTCGAATATACCGTCAACCTTTGTCGCCTTGCACATGACGTCGGCCCGGATCTCTATGGCCCTGAGTGCCGCCGCGGTATCGGTGGTGAAGAACGGGTTTCCCGTACCTCCCGCGAATATCACGACACGCCCCTCTGAGAGATGTCTTACGGCCTCTTGAGTCATGTACGGTTCGACAATGCCCGCTATCCCCACGGCGCTCTGGACAGTCACGGACAGACCCGCGCTTTCGAGAGCAGCCCGCAGACCCAGTGCGTTTATCACTGTGGCGATCATGCCCATGTGATCGCCCGTTACCCGGTCTATACCCTGCTTTTGGGCCTTGACGCCCCTCATGATGTTTCCGCCTCCCACCACCAGGCCTATTTGAACCCCGAGGTCAGCGACGCTTTTGATCTGAGCAGCCACGGCAGCAAGGGTATCGGGGTCCAACCCGTACCCTTGCGTCCCCATGAGGGCTTCACCACTTAACTTTAAGAGAATTCTTCTGTAAGTCATTAGGTTACTCGGCGAGTGTCTCACCAAGCTGAAATCTTACGAACCTGTTGACCACGATCTTTTCGCCCATCTTTACGATGAGTTCTTCAAGAAGGTCCTTTATCGTAATATCCTGATTCTTTACAAAGGTCTGCTCCATCAAGCAGATTTCCTGGAAATACTTCTCCATCTTTCCGTCCGCGATCCTGTCGATGATCTTTTCCGGTTTTCCGGACTCGAGGGCCTGGACCCTGTAAATGTGTTTCTCCTTTTCCTTCGCCTCTTCAGGTACGTCCTCTCTTCTCACGTAAGAAGGGTTCGCCGCGGCGATCTGCATGGCCAGGTCCTTCGCAAACTCCTGGAACTGAGCGGTCTTCGCCACAAAGTCCGTCTCGCAGTTTACCTCTACCATGACCCCTATTTTGCCGCCCGTATGGATGTAGGAAGAGATTACGCCTTCCGACGCGACCCTGCCCATGCGTTTTTGCAGCTTTGCCAGCCCCTTTTCTCTCAGGAACTCAATAGCTTTCTCTAAGTCGCCCTCCGCATGCTTCAACGCCTCTTTGCAGTCCATGAGGCCGACGCCTGTCTTTTCTCTAAGTTTTTTTACGAGTTCTGCGGTGATTTCCATCTGTTTCCTCCTTCCTATTTGCTGCTGTCGTAGTCATCATATTTTTCTTCGAGGATGCTTTCGTCTATAAAGGGCTTCAGTTCTTCGTTCCCTTCCTCTTTAGCCTGAAATTCCTCAACGTACAGTGCTTTTCCCTCAAGGACCGCGTCGGCTATCTTCGAAGTGATGAGCTTAATGGCTCTTATGGCGTCATCGTTCCCCGGGATGATGTAATCGATATCGTCCGGATCGCAGTTCGTGTCGACTATACCGACGGTGGGTATGCCCAGTTTCTTCGCCTCGTTGACCGCAATGTATTCTTTCTTCGGGTCCACGATATAGACTGCGCCGGGAAGACGCTCCATGCCCTTGATGCCGCCTATGTTTTTTTCCAGTTTCAATCTGTCCTTTTCTATGCCTATGGCCTCTTTCTTCGGGAGGACCTTGTAAATATCGCTTTCCTTCAGTTCTTCGTATTTCCGGAGCTTGTCAAGACTTTTTCCGATGGTCTGGAAGTTGGTAAGGGTGCCGCCGAGCCACCTCACCCTGACGAAGAAGGCGCCGCATCTCCTGGCCTCTTCCGCGATGGCTTCCTGGGCCTGTTTCTTTGTGCCGACGAAGAGGATATACTCGTTCCGAGCTGCTACCTCTTTGACGAAGTTGTAAGCTTCCTTGAACATTTTCAGCGTCTTCTGAAGATCGATGATGTAGATACCGTTTCTCGCGCCGAAAATATAGGGTTTCATCTTCGGATTCCAGCGTTTTGTCTGGTGCCCGAAATGCACACCTGCCTCGAGAAGTTGTTTGATGGTAAGATTGGACATACTACCTCCTGGTTTTTTTGTCTTCCGCCCTTCGCATTTTAGTTATAGACAGATTTTCTGCACCCTACGACTAATTGAAAGACGTGTAGATTTGATTCCACGTATAAATACCATATGATTTCAAATATTTCAACAGAAAATAGAAAGGGGCGGCAACGTGACGGGAGAGGATTGCCGGCCTGCTTTCACGGAGATACTGTGGAGGGGACGGTGAGGTCGTGGGAAGACGCGCCTTTATGCCCGGGGAGCCCCCCGGGGGCTGAAGGACCTTATATTGCTTGAAGATAAAAGGAGTTATGTGTTATATTCAAACGGACAAAAATAAGGAGGAAGAGTACTATGGCATCCAATACGAAAAAGACCGACGCAAGAAGGAAGAGAAAAAAGACCAGCCAGGGCAAAAAGAGAAAGGTGATAATGTCGAAAATGTCCACACCGGCTTTCGCAGTACATGTAGAGAAGAGCGAATAAACAAAAGAAGCCGTGAAAAGCCAAGAGAAACATGGGTGAGACCCTTAGATACGAGATAGGACCCATCAGGCCCCCCAATGAAGCTTACAGCCTGCTGGTAAGGTTTACGAGGAACTGCCCCTGGAACCAGTGCGAGTTCTGTCACACCTATAAGGGCAAGAGATTCGAAAAACGGAAACTGTCGGACATCAAAAGGGATATAGATAGCATAAAGGCCATACGCGACGATGTGACCGGTCTTTCCATGACCATGGGATATGAAGGTAAGATCACGGAGGAACTGGTTGACCATATCTTCGGGGACAGCAGCCGCAACGACTGTTACCGGAGCGTCGTTGCGTGGTTGTACTTCGGCGGCAAGAACGTCTTTATACAGGACGCGAATTCCCCGGCCATGAAGACCGAAGTGTTTGTCGAGGCCCTCCAGTACCTCAAGGAGAAGCTCCCTTCCATCGACCGGGTTACATCCTATGCGCGGTCGAGGACGATCGCCAAGAGATTGAGCCTCGACGACTTGAAGGCAATGAAGGAAGCCGGTCTGACCAGGCTTCACGTCGGCATGGAGACGGGCAGCAACGTTCTCCTCAATGAGATCAACAAAGGCGCGACAAAAGAAGACCATATAGCCTGCGGCAAGAAGGTGAAGGCAGCGGGAATAGAACTCTCCGAGTATGTAATTCTCGGCCTTGGCGGAAAGAAGCTGTGGGAAGAGCATGCCCTTGAAACGGCTGCCGCCCTGAACAGGATAGACCCCGATTTCATTCGATTCCGGACGTTGAAAGTCCTGAAGGATATGCCCCTCTATGAAAAAGTGAGCAGGGGCGACTTCCTCATTCCCCATGATGAAGATATCCTGCGGGAAGAAATGCTCCTCATCGAACATCTGGAAGGCATCGGGAGCCGGATAAAGAGCGACCATATCCTTAACCTCCTGGAAGACGTGGAAGGTAAGCTTCCTGAAGACAAGGAACGGATGATTTCAGTCATCGACCGGTTTTTTGCCATGAGCGCCGAAGAGAAGCTTGTGTACAGATTCGGCAGAAGGGCAGGAATGTATCGGAGCCTCGACGACCTCCATGACGAGCTTTCCTATTACAGGATAAAGAAGGCCATCAAGGACATGGAAGAGAAAGAACCGGGGAGCGTGGAAAAGACCCTGTCCCTCCTCCTCGAAAATTACATCTGATACAATTTACCATCTGAACAAAATCGTTCACCCTCCGCATTGTCCGGCAAAGACCGCCCGTATTCCGGGAATGACGGGTTTGCCACCCGCCCTGTGAGAAGACTCCCTCCCGAGGGCCCACCTCCGGGTGCGCCGGAATTGTGAGATCGGTTTCTCAACGTCCGGCCGAAAGTGTGCTACACTATAATATAAAGGTGTTGCGGGTAACGGAATATGAGGTTCATTTAACGCGCGGAAGGTGACGGAATGAGCATAATCATAATCCCTGCAGGTCACATAATCGGAGAAACACTTCATATTCTCGCACGGGATGCGGGCGCCATACTGGACAAAGCGGCCCGTGTCGGCAAGGGCCTCCCCGACCCCGGCTATGGGCTGAATAGCAAGAGGGGGCAGTATTCCGCGGAGGCAATACTCTATGAGGTGTTTAAATCGAAAGAACGCGGTCCCCACGAAAGGGTCCTCGGGGTGGTGGACCACGACCTTTACGTACCGGAGTTCAACTTCGTTTTCGGCATTGCTCTGGGTAACTCGGCGTTGATATCGATGACCCGCCTCAGACCTGAGTTCTACGGGCTTGAGCCTGACCCGCCCCTTTTTCGGAAGAGGCTCCTTACCGAAGCGGTTCATGAGTTGGGCCATACCTATGGAATGGGACATTGCGCGAACCCCTTCTGCGTTATGTTTTTCTCCAATACCCTTAACGACACGGACAGGAAGGGGGTTGACTTCTGCGAGCCCTGCAGACACGCCCTGTCCTCCCGAAAAGAGCCGTCCACCCTCGCTGAGGACGGATGGTTATTCATGAACTCTCCCTTTGCCTTTGCGCCGGCCTCCTGAGTAGCGGTATTCATACATGTGTTTCTGGAAAGCCTCCACCGTCCTCATGGAGGCACGCAGTCTCTGTCTCTCTGCTTCATCGAGCATATCGGGATTTACATGGACAGCTTCCCGTTCTTCCGCCTCCCTGCACACTGTCTGGGTGAAGAGCCTGAAGTTCATGAAAGAAAGGTAGGCGTCTTCGAGGTCCCTCTCCATCCCTGATGAAATGAGCCCTTCTTCTCTGAGGACGCGAATCCGGAGGAGGGTGTTCGTCTCCTCGATCCCATGGGAAAGAGAAAAGGCCCTTATACTCGTCACGAGGGGCGTCCATCCTCGGAGGCCCGCATGGAAGGTCCCCCTGTGGCGGCCCTCCGTCTCCCGCCTGAACCTGCCGAAGAGTCCCAGGGCCGTTTCGAAGAGGATCGCGGAGCGGACGAACCCTTTTATAATGGCTCCGTTTTTTCTCAGAGCGCCGAAAAGCTCGTTGAGGACGATGCGGGAAAGCCTCTGGTCGCCGCTCACCGGTCGTGCGTCCGCGAAAGCCATGATGTCGGAGGGCCTCAAAGGGCCTCGCCCGAGGTGCATCGACTCACGTATCTTCTTCTTCCAATCCTCCACCGAGCCCGTCCTTTCACGGGGCGAGAAGGGTCCGGTTGTCTCGCAGGCTCCCAACCCCACGGCGGAAAGCCTTTCCGCCATCCTTTGGGAGAGCTCCCGGTAATAAGGGGTGGACCGGGTCCTGCGGCCCGGTCCGTTGGTTCCCCCGGCAGCCTCCGGGGGACGGTTATGTTTGGGCGTCGTTATTTCCGCATCATTGCGGTCATCGTGGACGATGATGTTGATTTGCCTTCCGGCAAGGGTTTCCTCGCGCCGTCCCGCGGACCCGAGACTCATCCAGGCGTATGGGGCCGGGGGCGGGCCGAAGCCGTCCCGGTCCATCTCGTGCTCGACGACATCGAGAAGCCTCGTGGTTATCCTGTCTCTCGTGGTGGTGAGGAGCGCATGAATTCCGGGCGCCCCATTGCGTCTCAGGACCAGGTCCCGGGCTTGGCGGAGGGCCGCGTCATGGTGTCTCTGTAAGGCCTGACAGACATTCATCTTCTCAACGTCCTCCGCAGAGAACCCGGGACCCGGCATCGGCCCTTCACTTGCCGGTACGGAGGGCCCGGTTCTCTTCTTCAGCAAAAGAGGCATGGTCATTCTCCGAACCGGCGTCAGACGGTTTTGAAACCTTTCCGCAGGACCAGTGAACTGAAAGTGCCGACAAGGGAGACAAGGGCGGACAGAAGAAAGGCATTGGTGAAGGTCCCGGTGGAATCCTTCAGCCATCCGCCCACAAAGGGTCCGAGGGCCTGACCGATCCCGAAAAAGAGGGTGATGAAGCCGAGCCCGGCCGGTGCGAGCCTTCCTCCCACTGCGTCGCCCGCGGCGGCGGCCATGATCACGGGTACCGCAAAGGCGGTAATGCCGAAAAGGGCCGCGGAAATATAAAAACCGACACTGCTTTTGGTGAAAGCGAGGATGAAGTAGGAAATGGTGAGGGTCAGGTAGGCAAGCATGGAGCCGTACCTTCTTCCTACCACGTCTGAAATGCCTCCCCATACAACCCCGCAGAATATACTGACCATGCCGAGAACGGCAAATATCTGTCCGGCTTTCGCAGGGGGAATGCCCACCTCTTTGTTAAGGTATGCGATAATGAAGGTGAGGTAGATTATGTAAGAGAACCCGTACATGAGATAGACCATTCCAAGCTTCCACAGTTCCGCCTCGCCCAACACGTCTCTCCAGACGGCGAACATGGTGGGGGCAGGCGCTGCCTTGGGCTCCTCCCCGCCGTCGAGCATGGGAGCCCCATAGGCGGTAAGGCCCTTCTCTCTCGGATTATCCCTCAGAAGCGCATAGCAGAGGAGAGAAAGGAGACATGCGGCGGCGCCCATTACGAACCATGCGTACCTCCAGCCTTCAACGCCGTAGCGGGAAAGGAAATAGGGGAGAATGATCCCCGCGAGAGAAAGACCTACCCCTATTCCCATAATGACGATCCCGATGGCAAGCCCCCTCTTCCTGGTGGCAAACCACGCAGCCGGGAGGGCCATGATCGGGACGAAACTTCCTCCGTTGCCGAGGCCCGTGATCAGCCTCGTGGTAAAGGCATAGGAAAAGGAATTGGCGAAGCCCGTGAGAAAGATGCTGACCCCCAATATGATGAGAGAAACGAATACGACCTTCCTTACCCCGAAGCGGGCGGCAAGAAATCCGCCCACGATAGACAGGACCATGTATCCGATGAAGTTCCCGGTCCCGATGAGACCAAGCTGCGTATAAGAGAAGGAAAGTCCGTCCCTCATGGCAGGAAGAAGAACAGAATAGGACATCCGGCCAAATCCGTGGGCGAGAAGCACCACAAGGGCCCCTGTAGCAGCGATAATCCAAGCATAATGCATACGTGTACCTCCCTATTGGTTTAATTCCGTATACAAACAATCGGAGTTGAGGCCAATGATAGCACATAGCTTCGACAAGAAAACGACAGGAATATGCTACAAAAATGATAACGTCGCACTACCATTGGAATGGTAGGTTTCTGACAAGTAAATGGTAGGTAGGCCCTACTATTGTGGGAAGGAGGACATGAGGTAGGTCCTCAGATTGACCTTTACACTGTTTAATCCGAGCTTGTTCCTGAGGTGCTGACGATGAAGGTTTATCGCGCTTACCGATACGCCCAGCATATCGGCGATTTCCTTCACTGTCTTTCCATCCCTTATGAGATGGGCCACCTTTATCTCCGCGGGGGTGAAGTTGATATTGATGGAAGTCATTTGATGCACAAAAGGTGACATGATGTTTTTCAGATTTGCCTCGAGCACTCCGAGGTAGGACCGGAGCCGGGCATCCAGCCGGAATTGCTTCAGTTTATCTATGTAGGGGAAGACAAGCTCTTTGGAGTTGTGGAGGATCTTCTGCTCCAGTTCTTCCCGGTCCATTTCCCTTTGCTGGAGCAATACCCTCAGGGCGGCGTTCGCGTCTTCGAGGGCAAGGGACTTGTTTCTCAATTCCTCCTCGTACTCTTTCCGCTTGGTAATATCCCGGATGATCCCCTGGAGTATGGGTTTTCCTTCGAGTTCGATGCAGTTGAGGCTCACCTCGGCGTCAAATACGGTCCCGTCCGGGCGGCAGTGTTTCCATTCAAAGAACTGTAACCGGCCGCGCATGGCCGCCCTTATCTTCGCGGCGGCTTTCTCGCTCGACTCACTCCCGTCAGGCTGCAAAGGAGGCGAAAACGCATAGGGTCTCCGGCCGACGAACTGGCCCTTCGTGCAGCGGAACATCTTGAGGGTCTTGCTGTTGCAGTCCACGCACCGGTCGTTTCTCATGAGAAAGATCGCGTCGTTCGAGGACTCGAAAAGGGTCCTGTATTTGAGTTCTCCATCTCTGAGCGCCTTTTCCGCTTCGTTGCGCTCCGTGATGTCTCTCATAAAACCCCACATTTCCTCCGGGTTGCCGTCCTCGTCCCTCTTGAGGTGCGCCCTCACCTCGACAGGGAAGACCACGCCGTCCTTCCTGATATATTCCTTTTCATAGACGTCGGAGTAACCCCTTTTCATCACCTGCTTCGCCACGATCTTATCCTCGAAGACATGCCACTCGGCGGGGGTAATGGCGTCGTAGGTCATTTCGGAAAGCTCTTCCCGGCTGTAGCCGACCATGGCCTGAAAGGAGGGGTTCGCCTCGGTGATCTTTCTTTCCATGTTTACTGCGGCGAACCCGTCACGGAGGTTTTCGAATAACCCATGGTACCTTTTCTCGGAGTTTTTGAGGGCCTCTTCAGTCCTTTTCCGCTCTGTATTATCGAGAAACGTCCCTATTACGGCAGGCTTTCCCCGGTAGGTGGTGCTGGAGCTATAGACTTCAACGTTCCTGATTTCACCGTTCTTCCTCACTGTTCTGAATTCGGAATAGAAGGACTGGACCTCCCCCGCGATTCTTCTCTGTATGTATTCCTCCACCGCGGGCCAGTCTTCGGGCAGAACAATATCCCTGGGGCCGAGTTTGCGGGTGATCTCTTCCGTCGTATATCCCTGTATCTCCGCGAGGCGTGAATTGACATAGAGAAAGACACCGTCCTGAAGGAGATACATGCCGACGGGCGCCTTTTCCGCCAGGTCTCTGAATTTGTTTTCCGATTCGCGGAGTTGCCCTGTCCTCCTTTCGACTTCCGCTTCCAGGGCATGGGCGTAACCCTCGGTCTCCCGCTCGTGGAGGAGCTGGAAGTATTCGGTAAACCTCCGAATCGTATAGCTGAGGCAAAGGTTGAGCCCGTCAAGGCGGCCGACGAGCGCATCGCGGTCCAGGGTCTTCACAAGGAGAGGCATGAGGATGGACCTGTAAAGTTCGAAGGCCTTCTGAACATCGGAGAGAGAAAAGGCCGCCCGGGACCGGACCCTCCCCATCTTCTTGATAAAGGTATCTATTCTGGAGTGGTCTCCATTCACGAGGACCTCGAAGTTCGCGTCCGCAGCCTCCGACACGGCGGCCGCGACCTCTTCGATGGGGCGGGCGGCGAAGCAGGGGCTTACCTCTGTGCGCAGCCGCCGCGTCCACTCGTCTACGACGTGGTTTTTATGAAGAATGAGTATTTCCGCGATATCCAAATCAGGGACCTTTCGGGAGTCTTACGTGAAAGAGGGAAGGCAGCCGGGGGACCTCATCCGTCGAGGACCTCTCTTACTTTCCTTAAAAGCTGGTGCGGCGAAAGGGGCTTCGATATGAAATTGAACCCCTTGTCGTTGATACCCTTATTGAGGACAACATCTCGCGTATACCCGCTCATGAAGAGGGTTTTTACGTGGGGCGACCGGCGCTGGATGACGTCGTACGCCGCTCTTCCGTTCATTTTCGGCATGACGGAATCGAGAACCAGAAGGTCGATATTGTCGTGTTCCCCGTATTTACGGACGGCATCGGCGCCGTCCACCGCTTCTATTACGGAGTACCCATGCTGGGTAAGTATACTGCTCATGAGCTGTCTCACATTCTGGTTATCTTCCGCCACAAGTATGGTTTCGCTCCCTCTTTTGGCTTCAGGAGGAGGTTCGGTTATCTGTTCGTGGTCCACCGCCGCCGCGGGGAAATAGACGCGGAAGGTGGTCCCCCGGTTCGGCTTGCTGTATACGTTTATATACCCGTGGTGATGCTTCACGATGCCGTACACGATAGAGAGACCGAGGCCGGTGCCTTTCCCCACCTCCTTGGTGGTGAAGAAGGGCTCGAAGATCTTCTCCTTTGTCGTGTCGTCCATGCCTGTGCCCGTATCGGACACGGTGATGGAAACATAGTCCCCCGGTGTGCCGTATCCGCGAAGATCCGCGGTTTGGCGGTCCAATCTGACAAGGTCTGTTTTCAGGGTCAGGACGCCGCCCGCGGGCATGGCGTCTCTCGCATTTGTGGCGAGATTGATGAGCATCTGATGGATCTGGGTCGCATCGCCCATTATCACGGGACCTTGGGGAGCGGTGCGGGTTTCAAGGAAGATATCCTCCGAAAGAAGTCGCTTCAGCAACACTTTCGTGTCTTCAATAACGTCATTTACCGCGAGAGGGACAAGTGTCATCGGTTGGTGTCTGCTGAAGGCGAGCAAACTTCGCGTAAGGTCGGCTGCCTTTTGCGAAGAAGAGAGTATATGGTCCACGTAGGTGCACAGAGGATCTCCATCATGCATCTGTCCGCGAAGGAGGGTGCTGTACCCGATCACCGCCGTGAGGATATTGTTGAAATCATGTGCGATGCCTCCCGCAAGGGTCCCGATGGCTTCCATTTTCTGGGCCTGATGGAGGTGAGATTCAAGGCGCTTCCTGTCTGTTACATCCTCCAGGGAAACCACAAACGAATGGGTGTCCATGGGTGTCAACCTCAGGAGACCGTCTATTTTCGAGCCGTCCTTCCGGATGACCTTCATCTCGTGCCAGCCCCTGCGGTAAAGGATATCACCCAGGGTCCTGTATTCTTCGTCGTTCCCGTACAGCATGCGCGTATTGTGCCCCACGAGTTCGTGGCAGGCATATCCTGTCATGCGGCAGGCGGACTCACTGACCCATTGGAAGACACGGTTGCGGATCCTGAATATCCCCACCGGGGACGCGGAAAGTATTGCCTGGAGGAAATTTCTGGAGTCTTCCCTTTCTTCCTGCGCTTTTTTCAACATGGCAATATCAGGGGCAGTGCCGTTAGTTTCCATGGGGCCTCCTTTCGCCGGCGGCAAGGCCGGACGTGATGTTACCCTCCGAGGTTAAGGAAGAGAAGGTGGACCGATAAAATGCCTACCCGTTTGCCTTGAACAGGGTCCGTCCGCCTTCGACGCCGCAACCTCTCGCCTGTACTGTGATCTTCCCGCCGGCCCCGTCTGTGTCTGTCCGGACCCCGGCAAGACGTCGATTGTTGGCGGGGGGTTCTTCCCGGACCTGTTACGGTCCGGGAAGTAATGGAACGGTTCAATATATAACGTACAGACGTACGGAAGAAGAAGTAAGCGGGCAAATTATAGACAGAAAGAAAGGTGGTTTTCCATATCAATTAATCACGTACCTAATACCTAGCTACAATAGGCATACATGAAGGGGACGAAATGCCGGTCCTGCCGGTTTATAAGGTTATCCCTGCAACGTCTGTCTGTACCATGGGCGGGGTTTGACCGTTCCCGGTATGAGGCGGGTTGGTTGCGGAAACGAGGAAAAGGTTTTGAAGGTGGTTGCCGGGAGGATATGGTCGGGGCGACTGGATTTGAACCAGCGACTTCTTGCTCCCAAAGCAAGCGCGCTAGCCATGCTGCGCCACGCCCCGATTTGATGAATGTAGCATATATGTGCCTGTTTTGCAACCGTAATTCCCGAATCGGGAAAGACGGGGATGCGTTTTGGGTTGCAAAGGGCGGTAAATCGTGGAAGACTGATAACCGTGGACTTTCCTCTCAAAGCGAACCCGCCGGCATCAGGGCGGTACGTACTCCTCGTGGTCATGGCGATGTTGCTTTTCTGTAATGCCGGTTGCGGCAAAGGCCCTGATGCCGGCCCTCCCGGAGCTCGTGAGGACAGGACCTCGGTGTCGGCAGGCAAATTGTTTCGTGGCGGCTCGACTTCAGGCACATTGTCGGGAGGAGGAAAAGAAACCGGGGCTGAAGCCGATGACCAGGAGCAGGACGGAGACGGAGAAGAAAGGGACCTCTCATCCGATGAACCTTAGGGGATTTTACCGCGCCTTGCCGAACCCGCCCTTGTTTTGCCTGTCTTCAGGGGTTATGAGGCCGGGGACGCTCCGGCTACGGTGGCGCCCGCTTATCGGCGGGCATTGACTTTTGCCGTGATTCGAGCCACAATATCGGCATGATTGGAATATCTAAACTCTATTGCGGCGCGGTTGAGGCTTCGGACCCTTTACGCTATAACAGGGACTCCCGGCAGCTTCCTTCTCATTTACTGCAGTTCTCGAAAGACAAGAAGCCCGTGGTGGTGTGGAACACTACCAAAAGGTGCAACCTCAAATGCGTTCATTGCTACGCCTTCGCTGAAGGGGAAGGGCAGAGAAAGGGAGAGCTTTCCACGGAGGAAGGGAAACGCCTCCTCGATGACCTCGCCGGGTTCGGCGTCCCTGTGATCCTCTTTTCCGGCGGCGAGCCTCTGCTCAGGGAGGATTTGCCGGAGCTTATCGATTACGCGGTGAAGAAGGGCATGCGGGCGGTCATCTCGACCAACGGCACCCTCATCACAGAGGAGAAAGCTCGCATCTTTTCAAAGTTTTCCCTCTCCTATATCGGCGTGAGCCTGGACGGGATAGGCGCGGTGAACGACTCTTTCAGGGGCGTGGAAGGGGCATATGACAAGGCGATTGCCGGTATAAGGAATGCCAAGAAGGAGGGGATAAAGGTAGGCCTTCGTTTTACCATAAACAAACGAAATTTCAGAGAGATTCCGGCGGTTTTCGACCTCATCGAGAAAGAAGGGATCGAGCGGGCTTGTTTCTACCACCTCGTATATGCGGGCCGGGGTTCAAAGCTTATAGAAGAAGACCTCTCCCACGAGGAAACGAGGGAAACAGTCGAATACATTCTCGAGCGAACGAGATATTCCTTTGACAGGGGAAAGCCGATAGAAGTGCTCACTGTCGATAATCATGCGGACGGGCCCTTCATTTACCTCAAGCTTCTCGAAGAGGACAGGGAGCGGGCGGAAGAGGTTTATGAGCTTCTCATGATGAACGAGGGCAATGCCTCCGGCGTGGGGATCGGATGCATCGACGAGGAGGGAAACGTCCATGCGGACCAGTTCTGGAGACACCATTCCTTCGGTAATGTGAGAAGCAAGCCTTTCAGCCGGATATGGACGGATATGGATGAGCCGCTCATGGCGAAACTGAAACAGAAAAAGCACCACGTAAAGGGAAGATGTTCCCGGTGCCGGTGGCTCGACATTTGTGCGGGCAACTTCAGGGTAAGAGCCGAGGCGAAGACCGGAGATATATGGGCGGAAGATCCTCAGTGCTACCTCACTGAGGAAGAGATCGCCTGAGGAGGGTGTCCATGCCGTTTCCCGCGCACCGACCGAGAAGACTGAGAAAGAACGAGAAACTGAGGGGTATGATCCGGGAAACGGACATTACTCCTGAACACCTCGTGTACCCCCTGTTCGTGAAGGAAATGACGCAGGATAAGGTTGCCATACCGTCCATGCCCGGCATCTTCCAATTTTCCGTGGAAGGGCTTATGCGGGAAGTGGAAGAGGTGGCAGGGCTCTCCATACCTGCAATCCTTCTTTTTGGTATCCCCGAAAACAAGGACGAAATGGGCAGCGGCGCCTACGATGAGGGAGGAGTGGTCCAGAGGGCCACCAGGGCGATCAAGAAACTTTTTGGCGATGATATCCTCGTTATCACGGATGTATGCATGTGCGAGTATACGAGCCATGGCCATTGCGGCGTGATAAAGGACGGAACCGTCGATAACGACGAGACCCTGAAGCTTCTTTCCCGGAGCGCTCTGTCCCATGCCGCTGCCGGAGCGGACATGGTCGCTCCTTCCGACATGATGGACGGAAGGGTGAGGGCTATCAGGCAGGCCCTTGACGGGGGCGGTTATTCCGATGTCCCCATCATGAGCTATGCGGCCAAATATGCGTCGAGCCTTTACGGACCCTTCAGGGATGCGGCGGAATCGGCGCCTCAGTACGGCGACCGGCGCGGGTACCAGATGGACCCCCCTAACCAGAGGGAAGCCCTTCGCGAGATCAGCCTCGACATAGAAGAAGGCGCGGACATTATCATGGTAAAGCCCGCCCTTTTCTACCTCGATGTTCTTTCCATGGCGAGAAGGGCTTTCGATCTGCCCCTTGCCGCATACTCGGTAAGCGGTGAATACAGTATGATAAAGATCGTTGCGTCAAAAGGGCATCTCGACCTCAGGAGGACGGTACTTGAATCCACCCTGAGTATAAGAAGGGCAGGGGCCGACATTGTCATCACATATTTCGCAAAGGACCTCGGAAAATGGTTGAAAGAGAATTCCCTCTGAGGATGGTTGCCTGGGAACTTACCAGGAACTGCAACCTCAGTTGCATACATTGCAGGGCGTCGGCCACGTCGGGCCCTCACGCAGGTGAGTTGACCCTCCCTGAATGCACGAAGATCCTGGACGAAATCCGGGCTTTTTCCGATCCCACCATCATCCTGACCGGTGGAGAACCCCTTATGCGGGACGATGTTTTCGATATAATCGATTACGGCGCCGCAAAAGGACTGAGGATGGTGATAGCGGTCAACGGGACTCTCCTCGACGGGGAAAAGGCGGCAAAACTCAAAGAGTCGGGGATCAAGCGGGTCAGCATGAGTCTCGATGGACCGGACAGGGGAACCCACGACAGGTTCAGGGGCGTGACGGGCTCCTTTGACGCCGTGATGAAAGGGGCGGAGATACTGCGCGCCGCGGCCATGCCTTTCCAGATAAACACCACCGTGACCAGACTGAACGCAGACCGCCTTCACGAAGTATACAGGGTCGTCAAAAGCATGGGAGCCGTGGGATGGCATGTCTTTCTCCTTGTACCCGTGGGACGGGGAGAAGGGTTGAAGGGCGAGGAACTGAACACGAGGATGTACGAATCGACCCTCGAGGACCTCTATGAGATCGAAACGAGAAATGAGATTGAGTTGAAGGTGACCTGTGCGCCTCACTATTACAGGATTGTAAAGGAAAGGGGCGGCGTCCCCAAAAGCGCGGGCTGCCTCGCGGGGAAGAGCTTCATGTTTATATCCCACAAAGGCGTTGCCCAGCCGTGCGGATATCTCGAAGTCCCTTCGGGGGACGTGAGAGAATTGGGTGTGAGGAGTGTTTGGCAGAATTCTCCCGTCTTCACGGAACTGAGAACCCTCTCGTCCTACAAAGGCAAATGCGGCGCCTGCAGGTACCTCAAGATATGCGGCGGCTGCCGGGCCAGGGCCTTTGAGTCCCGCGGCCACATCCTGGAAGAAGAACCATACTGTTCGTATAACGGTTAGCCGGCCCGGCAGCGATGACCCTTCGTTTTTTAGCGTAATTCCCCACCGGCAATTGAATATCGGTAGTGGCCCGGCCACTGCTTCGAATATTTTCCCGGCCCCTGTTCTCCTGGTATCCGCCGATTGACAAGTATCCCGATAATGCTGATATTAAAACAAAAATAGCTTGCGAGTAGTGAGGAATCGCAGAACTTACAAAGGAGGGTCACATGCTCAAACCAACAAAAATACTGGTACCGACGGACTTCTCAGAGTATTCGGACAAGGCATTCCGACAGGCGCTCGACATTGCAAAACAGTATAACGCGAAGGTATTTCTCCTTCATGTGATCCATGAAGAGTTCCACCAGTGTGTCGTTGACTATTGCCTTACCGAAGAGCAGATGGACCAGATGAAGAACTCGATGGCGGCGCGGGTCCAGGAGGAGTTTCAGAAACAGATCGCGAAATTTCCCCAGGCCAAGGAAGTGGACGTGGTTACCGACGTGAAGCAGGGTATCCCTTACGAGGCGATCCTGAAGGAAGAAGGCGACAGGGGCATAGACCTTATCGTCATTGCCTCCCTGGGCAGGTCCGGCATTGCGAAATACATTATAGGGAGCGTTGCGAGGAACGTACTGAAAGGGGCTAAATGTCCGGTTCTTCTCACAAAATAGCATGACCGACGCCGTGTCCCGGCTCCCTGATGGGGCGGAGACACGGGCTCAAGGGGCGGGGAGCGCCCCTACACAAATCGAATTGAAGGAGGCTTATATGTTCAGACCCACGAAAATACTGGTGCCCACGGATTTCTCCGAGTATTCCGACAAGGCGCTGCAACAGGCGTTCGACATTGCCGGGCAGAACAGCGCCAAGGTCTATGTACTCCATGTTATTCACGAGGAGATGCACCGCTGCTGGGTCGATTACTGTCTTTCCGACGAGCAGATGGAGCAGTTCAAGGCACAGATGAGGACAGGCGCCCAGGAAGACCTTCAGAAACAGGTCGCTAAATTTCCGGAGGCAAAGGGCCTTGAAATCACTCTCGATGTCAAGGGCGGCATCCCCGCCGAGGCGATCCTCAAGGAAGAGCAGGAGAAAGGGATCGACCTTATCGTTATCGGCTCCCTGGGCAGGACGGGCATAGCGAAATACTTTCTGGGGAGTGTAACCCTGAACGTGCTTAAAGGCGCGAAGTGCCCGGTGCTCCTCGCGAAATAGTGGACATGAAGGGTCTCTCCCGCCCCGGTTTGCCGGGAGAGACCGTCACCTTTTAACCGGAGAGCGTTCAGGAGAAGAATATTGAACAGACTTGCGCGGGAAAGATCGGCTTACCTTCAGCACGCAAAAGAACAGGCGATCGACTGGTACCCATGGTCGGAGGAAGCTTTCGAAAAGGCGGGGAGAGAGAGCAAACCGGTCTTCTTGAGTTCCGGCGCTCAATGGTGCCACTGGTGTCACGTCATGGCGCGGGAGAGCTTCGAAGATGAAGAAGTGGCGCGACTCCTCAATGAGCATTTCATATCCATCAAACTGGACCGTGACGAAAGGCCTGATGTGGACAGAAGATACCAGCAGGTGACGGCCGTAATGGGGCACGGAGGCGGATGGCCCCTCAGTATCTTTCTTACCCCGGAGAAGAAGCCTTTTTTTGGAGGCACCTATTTTCCTCCTGAAGCGGGCTTCGGCAGACCCGGATTCAAGGACATACTGAGAACGGTGAGCAGGCTTTACAGGGAGAAGAAGGATGAGATAGACGCGTACGGCGCGGAACTGGTGGAGATGCTTAAACCGGGTCCTTCTCCCGCGGGAAAGGCCGACGAGTCGATGGTTCATAGCTGCGTGAGGCAGATCCTTGTGGAATACGACGGAAAGTACGGAGGGTTCGGCACGGCTCCGAAATTCCCCATGTCGGGGGCCCTCGAGTTGCTCATCAACAGATTTTTTCTCACGAAAGAGGAACGTCTCGGTGACGCCGTGAAAAAGACACTTTTCAACATGGCAAAGGGCGGCATTCACGACCACCTGGGGGGAGGGTTCCACAGGTATTCCACGGATCAGGAATGGCTTATCCCCCACTTCGAGAAGATGGCGGACGACAATGCGTGGCTTCTCAGGAATTACACCGACGCTTATGCGGTGTTCGGAGAACCCCGCTTCAGGGAGGTTGCGGAAGGCATCCTCCATTTTTTCAGAACCGACCTCTCCGACCCGTCAGGGGGGTTCTATGCGAGCCAGGACGCCGATGTCTCCCCGGAAGACGAGGGGGGATACTTCACATGGACCGACGGGGATTTCAAGGCTGTCCTCGATGAAACCGGGTATGCGGTCCTCTCCGCCTATTTTCTCCATGGGAAGGGTGCCATGCACCACGATGCGTCGAAGAAGGTGCTCTTTACGGCCTTTCCCGCCGAGGAAATCGCGAAACGCCTCGGGATGGAGTTGCGGACAGTGGAAGGCATAATAGGGGAGGGGAAAAGAAAACTCCTCGAAGCCCGCCGGAGGCGGCAGAGACCCTTCGTGGACACCGCCTTATATACGTCGCTCAACGGGCTTGTCATTTCCGCTTTTCTGAAGGCCTACCGTGCTCTGGGGATCGAAGAGGCAAGAGACTTCGCCCTGGCAAGCATCGACCGGATAAGGGCGCTTAATGTTTCGGGCGGCCGTCTGCTCCACTCGGAGGGCGTCGATGCACTGCTCGACGATTATATCTTCTTTTCCGATGCCCTTGTGGCGGCCTACGAAGTGACGGGCCGCACGGACTATCTCGAACAGGGCAGGATGTTCATGGACGCGTGCATCACGAGGTTCCGGGACGAGTCGGGGAGCGGCTTTTACGACACCGAGGATGAGGTGATCGGCATGAGGCTCAAGAGTATTGAAGACATGCCCCATCCTTCCGCCAACGCCCTTGCCATACCGGTACTCAACAGGCTTTCGTTCGCGTGCGGCGATGAAAGGTACCGCACTCTCGCCCGGGAAGCCCTCGACGCCTTTTCGCTGAGGGCGCAGCCGATCGGCCTTCACAGTGCGTACTATTTTTGCGCCCTGGACGGGTATTTCAATTTGAGCGAGCTTACCTGCAACCTGTTGCCTGGTTCGGACCTTGCCCGCGGCGCCCTCTCCGTTTTCTGTCCCTATGAGGCGATCAGGTATGGCGAGGACAGGGGATACATCATTCCTTGCCGTCGGGGCACGTGTTTTGAGCCCGTCACCGGCGTCGAAGCCCTCAAGGAGTCTCTCACAGGTCGAAGCACCTGATTTTCGTTGACAGAAAGGGTTTTTTATATCAGAATCTTTCCAGATTTGAATAGGTTACACAGGGAGGGTTTTGTGGTAAAGAAGCTCGTTTTCATGGTGTTCCTTTTGATCGTCTATGCGGTCTTCGCAGCATCCCCGGCGGGAGCGAAGATGGTGCTGAAATATGGGCACACAGGAGCCCTCAACCAGGCCCGGCACCTGGGAGCCCTTGCGTTTGCCCGATATGTGACCGAAAAGACCGGTGGTGAGATAGAGGTACAGGTGTTCCCCCGGGGACAACTCGGGGGCGAACGGGCCATGGTGGAACAGGTTCAGGTCGGCACTCTCCAGATGACCACCATATCCGCAGGTGTGCTTGCAAATTTCGTGAGTGAAGTGGGCGTGATAGAATTGCCCTTTGCATACCCTGACCGGGAGACAGCTTACAGGGTGCTCGACGACAAAGAGGTGGGGGAGGGACTCCGGAAATACTGCGAACCAAAGGGATTCGTGTTTATCGGCTACACGGAAGATGAATTCAGGGACCTGACAAACTGGAAGGGGCCGGTAACGAGGCCCGAGGACCTGAAAGGTCTCAGGATAAGGGTTCTCAAGGGACCGCTTTCCATGGATACCTTCAGGACCCTCGGCGCAACCCCCGTTTCACTTCCTATGGAAGAGGTCTACGCCGCCTTACAGAAACGGACAATCGACGGCCAGGACAATCCGCTTTACACGTCCGTCCGGATGAGGTTCACGGAAGTGAACCCCTATGTGACCATGACGGACCACGTTTTGACCGAATGTCCTGTAATCCTTAACAAGAAATTCTGGGACGGCCTTTCTGCCCGCCACAAGCATATCCTGAGGGAAGGTGCCGCGATCCAGACCGGCGTGAACAGGGAAGGCGCCTTGAAGGCCCGCATGGAGGCCCTTGAAAAGGCAAAGGCCGCAAATGTGACGATCACTGTGTTGAACCCCCAGGACAGAGAGTCCTTCAGGAAGTCGGTCAAACCGGTGTACGACAGGTACCGGGATGTTTTCGGGCCCGAATGGTACGACTTCTTCATGAAGAAGATTGAATACTATCGGAGATAGAGCCCGCAGACCCGTCAGACGGACCGGGGACGCCGATGGATTTGATTCCCGCCCGTGCGTCGGCGGTTCCGGCAATTTTCCAGGGGAAAAGATATGTATTTCTCGGCAGCCCGCGGATGGCCCATCTGCGTCCTGCCCCGTATTTTACGCATCGGCCGGGGCCGACGGGCGAGCAAAACCGGCAATGCCTGCTCACTTTACAAATGATGGACTGATAATTATAATAGCTATGTCGGGGTCAGAACCAACGGGTGCCGACCGACGCGAGAAATATGCTTTTTGGGGGGTTGTTATTTCTGAAGGCAGAGCGAGAGATGCGTGCCGTTTACCGGGATGAAATGTATTGAGAAGGCCTTTGTGCTCCTCGAAAGTCATCGCCCCGGTTCCACGGGGCCCTTGCCCCTGCTTCCCTTTGCGACGTTGGCTGGGCGGAATTTTCGGACGCCGTGGCCTGCCCGGAGCGCTCTCTTCCCTCTATACGGGCGGAGAAGAAGTTTTTCCGCCGGAGACGGGACGGAATGGTTACATTAAATGGAGGTGAAAGGGAATGGCAAGGGTCCTGATCATAGACGATGATGAGATAATATCGGAGATGCTTTCCGACATGGTCTCTATCTGGGGACATGACGCGGCCACCGCCGGAACCCTCGAGGAAGGACTGGAGAAGGTCCGGTCGGACTCCTACGACGTGGTATTTCTCGACATAAGACTGCCGGACGGCAGCGGTCTCGACATATTGCCGAAGATCCGGGAAGCATCATCATCCCCGGAGATCATTATTATCACAGGTTTCGGTGATCCTGATGGGGCGGAACTCGCCATAAAGAACGGGGCCTGGGACTACATCGAGAAGTCTTCTTCCATAAAGGAAATGGAACTGCCCTTTGTACGGGCCATCCAATACCGACAGGAAAAACGGTCGAAGATGCCCCCGGTGTTGTTGAAACGTGAAAACATTATAGGAAGCTCGCCCCAGATGCAGACTTGCTTTGATTTTCTGGCGCAAACGGCCAACAGTGAAGCCAACGTGCTTGTTTTCGGAGAGACCGGCACGGGCAAGGAACTTTTCGCAAGGGCTATTCACGACAATAGTTCGAGAGCGCACAAGAACTTCGTTGTCGTGGATTGCGCATCCTTCCCTGAGACCCTTGTGGAGAGCATAATTTTCGGCCACGAAAAGGGTGCGTTTACCGGGGCGGACAAGGCGCAAGACGGCTTGATCAAACAGGCCCACGGAGGAACCCTTTTCCTCGACGAAATCGGGGAGCTCCCCCTCTCGATCCAGAAGACCTTCCTCAGGGTACTTCAGGAACACCGGTTTCGCCCGGTGGGGGGCAAACACGAGATCGAAAGCAATTTCAGACTCATCTCAGCGACAAACAAGGACCTTGCCCTCATGGTTTCAAAGGGCAGGTTCCGTGAAGACCTTTTGTTCCGCCTGCGCACCCTCAGTGTCGAATTGCCTCCCCTAAGGACCCACCAGGGGGACATCAAAGAACTGGCCATCTATTACGTAACAAGGATCTGTGAGCGTTACGGGGTCGGGATAAAGGGTTTTTCCTCGGATTTCCTGGAGGCCCTCATGGCCTACGAATGGCCGGGGAACGTGCGGGAACTGGTGAATGCCCTTGAAAGGGCAATATCCGCGGCGTTCCATGAGCCCACCCTGTTCCCCAAACACCTTCCCACGGAAATAAGGGTTCAGGTGGCGCGGGCCTCGGTATTCAAGGAGAACCCGGGACCGGGGAGCGAAGTGAAACCCGTCGATTCCCGTCCGACCCTTGAACCGTTAAGGGAATACAGGGACGCAGCCATTGCGAAGGCGGAGAAATCCTATCTGGAAGACTTGATACGCCTGACCGCGGGCAATATTAAGGAAGCCTGCCACATGTCGGGCCTATCGAGGCCACGTTTGTACGCCCTCCTGAAGCAGTATAATATCCGGACAGTAAGACACGAAATAGAAGAGTAGAGATAATCCCGGCATTCTCCCCCCTTTTTTCGGCCGGAGAGATGGCGGATCGTCTCATAGGGAAAGACAGAAAGTCTTGTGTAACGAGAATTATGTCTTGCATAACAAGACAGTGAGCCTTTTCCTTTATACCATGGATGCCGGGGTTTCCCTGAAAAATGCGCCCTGAAGGCCCTCTCACGGGGTCCTGTTCCCTCCCTTATCTCTGGCACATATATTGAATGTTCTTCCGTGGAACGAAGACATGTTGACCAAAACCCCTAATGGACTCTGGAGAGAGGAACGGCCCGGCGCAGGAAACAGACTCAACGTCATCCTTTATGTGCGGGACTCGGATATTCTGAAAGCGATTGAGGAAGCGTTTTCCAGAGTGATACCCGCTGTCCGGATAGAGTTCTGCCGGACTATAGAGACATTTGTGGAGAGTCTCCGGAAGCTTGCCTACGACCGCACTGTCGCGGTGATTGTAGTTACCGACAGGAGCGACCTCGAGAATATCACTTCACTCCAGCGGTTCTTGCTGACCTTACGCACCATACTTGTGCTCCCCGACGGCGATGACCAGATGGTCGCCATGGCGCATAGTCTGAGACCGCGGTTTGTCAGCCACCATGAGGACGATTTTACGAATGTAGTTGCCGTTTTGAATAAAATGCTCGCTGAACTCAATTCAAAACCACGTATGGAATAAGGAGGTTTCGATTATGGATGCTCTTCATCAGGGACAAAACGTGCCGGAAACGCAGTGGGTTGTCGATCGAAACAATGGTATGCCGATTCTGGACCGGTCCTCTTACGGTCAGCCGGATGTAAAGCTCATGGATAACCTGCATACCATCCTGACCCTTTCCCTGGTATTTTTTGAGAAAATTGTGAAACCCTTCGACGACCGGACCGGTATGTCTCCCTTCAATGAAGACGAAGGCGACTGCGGGGAGCGTTCGTGGGGCCCATTGAGCAACGCGGAAAGGATCCGGATTACGTGAGGAAGGCCCTCCTGGCGCCTTTAGCCCGGAGTTGGGGGAGTCCCGTGGGCCACAGGTTGCCATGTGCGGCCGGGATACCCGGGGAGACGGACCCTGCTTTTTTGATTACACAAGTCGGACAAAACTGAGAAGGAGGAAGGATGAGCGCACCTCAGACGAGCGAAACCCAATGGAAATACCCCGGAGAAGCAATAGGAAACCGGCTCAGCCGGTGGAGCGGGCGGGAGTTGACGGAGGGACGGCAGGGAGGGCTCAAGATGGTTGGCGCGTACACGCCTGCCAATCTTCATCATGTAAAGGAAATGGTGGGTGTAGTTGAATTTGCTTCGGACGTGGCGCACCACTTCAATAACATTCTGGCTATAGTATCGGGTTACGGAGGCCTCCTGAAGGTAAAGATGTCCAAAGACGACCCCTCCCTGACCTACGTGGAGAAGATGCTCGCCTCGTCGCAGAAGGCGCAGGATGTGATCCGCAGCCTTTTCGTGTTTTCGGGAAACGAGCGGATCATATTAAGAGAAATGGACCTGAACAAGGTAATCAAGCGAGCTACGAGGTTCCTTGAGTCCGGTGAATCCGGGCCGGAGAAGAAGGTGGAAATGAGGCTGGAGCTCCACGAGGGCGAGTTGATCGTTATGGCCGATGTTGTCCGGATGGAGGAAGTTCTTGCAAATCTGATAGGTAACGCACGGGACGCCATGCCTAGTGGCGGGATAGTGACTTTGCGCACCGAACCGATGACTTTGGGCCACGCCGGGAGCGGCGGATCCCGCTTCGCGAGCATCACCGTGACGGATACGGGTTCGGGCATGGATAAAGAAACCAGGGAAAGGATGTTCGATCCCTTTTTCACCACAAAAGGGCCTGGGAGGAATATCGGACTCGGCCTTTCCAAGGTGTATGGCATCGTGAAGGCCCATTCAGGTGAAATGACCGTTGAAAGCGCGCCGGGAGAAGGGACTTCGGTAAGGATCCGCGTACCCCTCGTACGAAGCGAGGCCAGGCTCATGGACCCCATACCGCTTCCTGACTCGATTGTGGCGGGAAGGCTGCACCTTTGCAGCTCATATATAGGTGAGACCATATGTGAGTGAGCCTCCATAGAGAGACGAGATTTTAACTCCCCCTCACCCCTCCCTTCGGCGCAAGCTCCCCTGTCCCTTGTTCTCCTTGCTCTCCAAGGAGGACATTGGACAGGGGTGGGAGGGGTCCCCCCCCAAAGAATAGGAAGCGGGAGCGGCTATATGGTAAAGATCAAAAGGGTTTACGAAAAGCCAAGCGAAGATGACGGCCGGAGGTTCCTGGTTGACAGGCTCTGGCCGCGAGGTCTCACAAAAGAAGAACTGGGTGCGGTTTTGTGGTTGAAAGACCTCGCTCCAAGCAATGAACTGCGCAGGCAGTTCCATCACGAGCCTGAAAGATGGGAAGAATTCCGAAAAAGGTATCTTGAGGAATTGGAAGGCAGGAAAGAGCTTGTAAGAAGGATCATTGAGGAAGCAGGGTCCGGGAATGTGACCCTCCTCTATGCGGCAAAGGATACATCCCACAATAATGCAGTGGTGCTCAAGGAGTTTATTTCCTATCTTTGATTGCGCCGCTGTTTCAGCAATCCCGTCGTAATAGCCCCTGCGAGCAGAAGAAGCATGACGAACACGAAATAGTCGCCGTGACGGACGTAGAATGTGGTCGTGTCCTTGAGGGCGAAGCCGCCGGTCAGAACCGCGGGCTGGAAGATGGCAGTCTTGCCGCGGACACGCCCCGAAGAGTCTATTATGGCGCTTATTCCCGTATTTGCCGAGCGGAGCACCCACCTGTCAGACTCTATGGCCCTGAATATGTAAAAGGCGAAGTGTTGATACGGGGCCGAGGTCCGGTCATACCAGGCGTCATTGGTGATGTTGACAAGGACCTGGGCACCTCTTCTCACCTCTTCGTTCGTAATGCCGGGGAATACGCCTTCATAGCAGATCAGCACGCCTATGTTGCCCATGCCGGTCCGTATGGGCGCAGGCGACTGTCCGGGAAAGAACTCTCCGATCTGGACGCTCAGCCTTTCAAGGAAGGGGAGATACGCGCGAAGCGGAGTGTATTCGCCGAAGGGGACGAGATGGGTCTTGCTGTATCCTCCCTCTTCATGGCCGTGAGGGCCGAGTACATATGCCGAGTTCCTGAATTTGCCCATAGTGTCTCGCGATATGGTGCCGAAAAGGAGGTAGGACCCTGTGAGAGACGGCAGGGCCCGGATATACCGGCGTACATGTTCCTCCTGGTCGAAGATCAGGGGCATCGCTGTTTCGGGCCACACTACGAGGTTGGAACCCTTCGTCGAGTCCATGGTGGCCTGATAATAGGTATTGATGATCTTCAATTTGAAGGCTTCGTCCCATTTCATGTCCTGCGTGATATTCCCCTGTACGATAGCGGCCTTCAACGGGCCCGGTTCCAGGGTACGGAGCTTTATAAATCCATATGTCAGGGAGAGGGCCAGCAATGCGCATATGATGCCTGCATACACGAAAGAGACCCTTTTCCTTTTTAGGAGCATGAATAACAAACCGTTTACCGCTACTATGAGAAAGGAGATGAAATAAGCGCCTGTAAACGATATGACCTGGATGAAAGGAAGAAAGTTGTATTGGGAGTGAGAGAGGTAGCTCCACGGAAACCCTGTGAGGAGTGTGCCCCGCAGATATTCGACCAACACCCAGACAGGGGGCGCCGTGATGTAGAAAGGAAGGGAAAACCTCTTTTCGCAATACGAGACTACAAGGGTGAAACACCCCGTATAGACGGCCATATAGACGACGAGGAGCATAAGTATGAGGAAACTGAGATATATGTTGATGCCCCCGTATTTATGCACCGCCACGATGACCCAGTAAAGAAGTCCCAGGAACGAAACGACCCCTGTCACCCATCCCCTGAAGAAGCTTTCCCGGAGCCCCGCCTTTTCCAGGGAGTAGAAAAGGGGGATGAAGGCAAAGAAGGCAAGAAAAGAGAGGGATACGGGCGGCTGGATAAGGACGAGCAGGACGCCGGAAAGGATGGCCGGGCTAAAGGGTGATTTCTTTATAGATTGGATGGGATCTGACATAACCGAGGAGCTTCTTTTCCCTGTACCTCATCCTCCTGCTTTCATTACCGCCAAGTTCATGGTCGAAACCGAGTATGTGAAGCAAGCCATGGATAATCAGGGCGAACACCCTCTCGTAGAATGGGATGTCCGCGGATTCGGCCTCTTCCCGGGCTCTCTCGAGAGAGATTACAATATCACCAATCATTTCACAAGGAAATTCCTGCCTTCCCGCAGACTGGGCGGCGCCTTCTTCGGGTTCGGGCTCAAGGTACGAGAAGGATATGACATTTGTAGGCCAATCCCTGTCGAAGAACTTCTTGTTCAGCTTCCGTATCTGCCTGTTGTCCACAAAGAGGATGCTGACGTCCCTACCCGGTAGCTTTAAAGACGTGAGCAGGTTTTCCGTTATCTTTCGTATTCGCCTTTTGTCCACCTTCAACGATTTTTGGGAATCTTTTATCAGAGCTGTCATGGGTTATCCTTTCAGGGTATTGTATCCTGTGGTGGAATGTGCCTATCAGGATCGCGATGAAACTTTTCCGTATGGCATGAAGGTCCTTGAGGGTGAGTTCACATTCGTCGAGTTGTCCGTCAAGGAAGATGCGCTCTATGATGTTCTGCACGTGGGTCTCAATCCGTTTCGGCGTGGGCTCGTCGAGTATTCTTGAGGCTGCCTCCACCGCGTCGGCAAGCATCAATATACCTGCTTCCTTCGTCTGAGGTTTCGGTCCTGCGTACCGGAACTCCTTTTCATCCACGAGGAAAAGCTTCGGGTCTTCCAGTTCCTTTGCCCTGTTGAAAAAATAACTGACAAGGCTTGTCCCGTGGTGCTGTTGTATCATGTCGGTGATCTTTTGCCCGAGTTTGTGTCTTTCCGCAAGCTCCATTCCTTCTTTCACGTGGGAGAGGATGATGAGGGCGCTCATATGGGGGGTAAGGGATTTGTGGGCGTCTTCAAAATCGGTCCTGTTTTCGATGAAATAATGGGGCATCTTGAGTTTCCCTATGTCGTGGTAGTACGCGGACACCCGTGTGAGGAGAGGGTGGGCCCCGATACTCTCCGCAGCCGCCTTGCCGAGGTTGCCCACGATAATGCTGTGGTGATATGTGCCCGGAGCTTCGAGCATCATGGCTTCAAGGAGAGGGTGCTCCAGGTTCGCGAGTTCGAGGAGTTTTATGTCCGTCGTGTAGCCAAAGAGATATTCTATGACGGGGAGGAGCCCGAGGGCGATGAAGCTGCTGCCTATGCCGGAGAGGAGAATGAGGGCTATCTTGGCCGGGATATTGCCTGAAGGTTCGCCGAGCAGCACATGGTAGAGGACCATTATGAAACCCATGAAGAAGGCGGTGAAGATTCCTGCTTTGAGTATGGTATTCCTGTCCTCGCATTTGCCGGAGAAATGAGAGGCGAGGATATTCGCGAGAAAGGTATAGAGAAATACCTGCAGGCTGTTCTGGAAGGCAAACCCCATGGCGATGCCGAAAACAAGGGAGAAGGTGATCGCTGCCTCCGAAAAGAGAACGACCCGCATAATGATCCCGAACAGAAAGATAGGCACCACGTAAAAGAGGTCCGCAATGTTATCCCGGGCAAAGTGACCGAAAATAAGGAAAGAACTCTTTACGAAGGCGACGGTGAACACGGTGAGGACAGCGCCGAAAATAAGGTCTTTTCGGGACAGGGAGAATTTTTTGATATTCTTCTCTCCGTACTGGTAAATCACCGTTATGGACAAAAAGAGGATCGCGAAGATGGAAAGGAACTTCCGTATATCGAGGGCCTCCCCTTTTTCGATCTGTTTCAGGACGGAAAGTATCCGCAGTTGGGAGTCGCTTATCCGTTCCCCCTCCCTCACGATGATTTCCCCCTTCTTGATTACCGTGTCGGTGCCGGGGACACGGAACTGCTGGGGAGATTTTACATTTTCTCTTGCAATGTCGCCATCCTGGTACTCGGTGATGACGAAGGGATACGTGACGTGGATGATCAGAGTGAGAGACAAGGCAAAGAGCAGGAGAATCAGCACCCTCTTCCAGTCGGGATACGACGGAGGTTTGTCCTTCTTGTCCTTAACGCCCTGCATTTTTCTTTTCCCCCTCAGTCTGCGCCTTCTTCTCGTAGGCCTTGATAATCTTTTGAACGAGGGGATGTCTGACTATGTCCGTCCCCGTAAAATTGACGAACTTGATGCCCTTTATCCCTTTGAGGACAGTCTGAATCTCTACGAGGCCGCTCGATCTCTTGTCGGGGAGGTCGATCTGGGTGACATCGCCCGTAATAACCGTGCGTGACGAGAAACCGAGCCTGGTAAGGAACATCTTCATCTGCTCCGACGCGGTGTTCTGGGCTTCGTCCAATATGACGAATGCGTCGTTCAAGGTCCTGCCGCGCATAAAGGCCAGGGGTGCTATCTCGATAACGCCTTTCTCCAGCAGGCGGGAGGCCCTTTCCATATCGACCATGTCGTAGAGCGCGTCATAGAGCGGTCTCAGGTAAGGGTTTACCTTGTCATAGAGGGTCCCGGGCAGGTAGCCCAGCTTCTCTCCTGCCTCGATGGCGGGCCTTGTGAGGATGATTCGCGATACCTCTTTCCTGTAATATGATGAGAGGGCCATGGCCATGGCAAGGTATGTCTTGCCGGTCCCCGCAGGGCCGATGCCGATTACCATGTCATGGGTCCTGATGGCCTCCAGGTATGCTTTCTGGTTGCTTGTCTTCGGGGTTATCAGCTTTTTGGAGGGAAATATATAGACCTGGTCCTTGTAAAGCTCATCTGCGGCGCCGTGGGTGTGGGCGATATAACGCACGGCATGGTCTATATCGGCGGGATTCACGATAAAGCCCTTTTTGATGATGCCCTGGAGTTCGCCGATAACCTTGTTCGTATTTTCGACTTCCTTCTTCTCTCCGATTATGGTGAGGTGGTTCCCTCTTATGCTTGTCTTGACATTGAAGTACTTCTTCAGATACTTAATGTTTTCGTCCCGGGGACCAAATAGGTTGCGTGCTACGTTTGTATCATCAAAGGACAGTTTGATGAGCCCTTCTTCATTCCTTCTTTCTTCCAATAAAAGCCTTGCCGACCTCCTTAGGGGGGATTTTCATTCTGGTAGGATATTATATCATAATATTCAGTTTTGCAAGGGTTATCCCATAGCGTGGCCCTGGCGCGGGAAACGATTGTAAAACCAAATTATTTCAAGTAGACTATTAACACATGCGTAAAGTCCTTATCATAGACGATGAAAAGAACATACTCGAAAGCCTTTCCTCGATCCTCGGTGACGAAGGTTTTCAGGTACTGAAGGCGATCGACGGCCACGAGGGGCTTTCCATATTCGAAAAGGAGAAGCCCGGAGTGGTGCTTCTCGATATATGGATGCCCGAGATGGACGGACTGCAGGTGTTGAAGTTGATCCGCGAGAAGGACAAAGACGCCGTCGTGATCGTAATGTCGGGACATGGGACCATCTCCACGGCGGTTGAGGCGGTAAAGATGGGCGCCTATGATTTCCTCGAAAAACCTCTTTCCATAGACAAGGTGCTGGAAGTGATAGTGAGAAGCCTGGCCGGGGAAGCCCAGGAGAAGGGCCCGGTGGAGGATGTGAAAATCCAGATATCGAAGGGTGACAATATCCGCACTCAAAAGACCATAGGTAAGAGCATCGTCGTCTATGGCATGGGTCTCTTTTCCGGGGTAAAGACGGGTATGATACTGCTTCCCATGCCTGAAGACTCAGGCATCGTCTTTGAACATATCCCCGATGGCGAGCGTATTCCTGCCTATATCGATTACGTGTACTCCGTGGGCTACTCTTCATCCGTTAAAGGGAAGACCTGCATCGTGAGGACGATCGAGCATCTGCTCGCCACGTTCCACATGTACGGTATTACCAATCTTCTCGTAAAGGTGAGCGAGGAGATACCCATTTTCGATGGTTCCGCAATAGAGATATGCAGCAAGATAGAGGAAGCGGGTGTGGTGGAGCAAAAAGAGGGGGTTGAACCTTTGAGGATTCGGGAAAAGGTGGTCCTCTCAAGCCTGAACGACTCCCAATACCTCTTTATAGAACCCTCCGACGTGTTCGAGATAGATTACGTCCTGGAACACCCGAAGCCGGTAGGCAGCCAGAGATACCATTTCAAGGGCGGCAAGGCCGCGTTCCTGAAGGAGGTTGCTCCTGCGAGAACCTTCGGTTCCATCAGGGATTTCGAGCGTCTTGCGAAAATAGGGCAGGGCGGCAGGATCGACAACGTGATGACCAATGTGATAATCCTGAGCGATGAAGGAGTGGTAAACACCACGCTACGGTTTCCGGATGAGTTTGTCCGGCACAAGATACTTGATATCATCGGAGACACATACCTCCTCAACCGGCCCATTATCGGAAAGATATCGGCCAGGCAGACCGGGCACATCGAAAATATCGCCCTCATGAAGGAACTCAAGAAGCGCTTCTAGAAAAGTGGTATATTATGTTCCGGTGTTCTGTTTCTTCGAGAAATAGTGGTGGAACGCGACAATTACGAGGGCATGGTTTATGATGCCCTTGCCGATGAGGGACATTACCTCGGAAACAGGCAAAAGCTCGACCTCTATATCTTCGTCAGGGTCAAGGTCAATATCGGAAACCTTCTTCACACCTTCCACAAGGTACGTGTAGCAAGTGTTGTTGAAGATAGCGGGGTTCGGGTTTGTCGACCCGAGGAAGGTGACCTTTTCTCCCCGATAACCCGTTTCTTCGAGAAGTTCGCGCACCGCGGCGTCCTCGGGGCTCGCTTCCTCCACGAGGCCCCCGGGTATTTCGAGGGTGAGTTCCTTCGACCCGTGCCGCCACTGGCGGATCATGACAATCTCCCCGTTATCCGTAACGGGGATTACGTTGACCCAGTCGTTGGTGTCTATCACGTAGAAGCGGCCTTCCTTGCTGGTCCTCGGTGACAGAGACCGTTCGCTCTTTATCCGGAATATCCTGTAGTCCCGGTCTATCTCAGACTCTATCAGTTCCCATTCTCTCAGCATGGCGTGTCCGTGAAGAAAGTACCACAGGATGTCCCGTGTTTTCAACAGGCCCGTTCTGAAATTTGCGGTTATTTCAGGGCCAGCCGCACCTGGGTTGTCTCTCCGTCCTCTTCGCGTTCCATGGTGAACCCCAATTTGAGGACTATTCGAAGCATCTTGTCGTTTTCCGAGAGCACGGTCCCGTGGATTCCCTCAAGACCCTGGTCCTGGGCCACCCCTATGAGCACGTCCACCAGTTTGTAACCGAGCCCTTTCCCTTGAAAATTATCATGGACGAGGACGGCGTACTCGGCCTCCCGAAAATCAGGATCGACGATAAGCCTTCCGATGGCCACGATCCTTTTCTGCTCGCCTTCCCGGACCTCCGCCACAATAGCCATCTCCCTCTCGTAGTCTATGTTGCAGAACCGGACAAGCATTTCGTGAGAGATATCGCTTATCATGGAGAAGAATCTGGTACGCATCGTCTCCGGTTTGAGGGTGGCGAGCATCTCATGCTCCAGGTGTTCATCCTCGGGCTTGATGGGGCGCAGGGTCATCTGAGTCCCATCGGGTAATTCGTAGGTCGTTACATACCGGGTAGGGTAGGGCGTTATTACGAGATGGGGGTATGGGGATTCATAGTCCATGGACTCCCTGTCGATCACTATCCTCGCATCGAGTGAGTACACCCCGCCTTTTGATATGGCAATGGGGTTTATGTCCATTTCCGCGATTTCCGGAAAGTCCACTATGAGGTTGGAAAAACTTACCAATATCTGTTCAAGCCGTTTCATGTCGGCAGGCGGTCTCCCTCTGAAGCCCTTAAGCATCTTGTATACTTCGGTTTCCTCCATCAGCCTTCGCGCAAGGGTCTGGTTGAGCGGCGGGAGACCTATGGCCACGTCCTTAAAGACCTCCGTTCCTATGCCGCCCATGCCGAAGAGGATCACCGTTCCGAAATCCTTATCCTTTTTCGCGCCGAGGATGACTTCGTAGTCTATCTTCGGAATCATCTTCTGGACGGATATCCCTTTTATCGAGGCTTCCGGCGCGTTCAACTCCACGCTGGTCAGCAGGTGGGCATATTCAGACTTCAGTTGGGCATCCGATTCTATCCCGACCTTCACTCCCCCCACATCACTCTTATGAGATATGTCGTGGGAAACCACCTTGAGGACCACGGGGTACCCTATTCTTCTCGCCGCAGCCAGCGCGGTTTCCACATCCCGGACCATGTACGGATCGGTTCTCGGTATGTCGTAGTTTACCAGAAAATCCTTCGATTCCCCCTCGGTCAGAAGGGTCCTCCCTTCCCTTGCGATTCGCCGGAGAAGAACTTTCAGATGGTTCTTCGATGGCGCCTGTTTCACGGTAAGCTCCGTGGGTGTTTCGTAAAGGAGGGTAAGGTTCCTATGGTACCGGTACATGTAGAAGTACGTTTTTACCGCGTCTTCCGGGGTGTCGTAGGTGGGAATGCTGTTTTGAAGGAACAGGTCTCTCGCTTTCTGCACCGTTTCTCCACCCACGAAGGCGGTGATTACGGGCTTCCGGCAGGTACGGGCTATTTCCACGATAGACCCGGCAAGGGTCTCGGCATTGAGGATGGCCTGAGGTCCGTAGATCGCGAGAAGCCCATCAACCTCACGGTCGCGAAGACATATCTTGATAGCCGATGCATAGCGTTCGCTGTCCGCGTCTCCCAACACGTCCACGGGGTTTCCCTTGCTCCAGAAGGGTGGAAGAATGGCGTTCAACTCGCCGATGGTTTCATCGGAAAGCTTTGAAAGCTCTCCATGGAGGTCCATCACCGTATCGGTAGCCATGACGCCGAAACCTCCGGCGTTGGTGACAATGGCCAGCTTGCGTCCTTTGGGGAGATAATTCGAGTCGAGAACCGAGGCGGCATTGAAGAGATCGGAGAATTCCCTGACACGGATTACACCCGCCCGTTTAAACGCGGCGTCATAAACCTGATCGTCGCCCGCCAGGGCGCCCGTGTGGGAAAGGGCCGCCTTTGCGCTCTCCGGAAATCTGCCCGGTTTTACGATAACTATGGGTTTGGTTCTTGCAAAGCCCCGGGCGGCGCTCATAAACTTTTTTGCATTTCCCACCCCTTCCATGTAGAGCATGATGCTCCTCGTATAACGGTCGCTTCCGAGGAAGTCGATGAGATCACCGAAATCCATATCGATCATCGACCCGAGGGAGGCGAACATGCTGAAGCCCACGTGGGCCTTTATGGCCCAGTCTAGTATGGCCCCTCCAAGGGCGCCGCTCTGCGAGATAAATGCGATATTTCCCGGGTCCGGGTTGGCCTTGAGGAAGGACGCGTTCAACCCCGTGTGGGGTCGTATCACGCCTATGCAGTTTGGCCCCACAACCCGGATCCCGTATTCCTTTCTTACCGCGAGTATTTTCTCTTCGAGAAGCAGGCCCTCTTTCCCCACCTCCTTGAAGCCCGACGAGACAATGACGGCCCCTTGTACATCGGCCCGGGCGCATTCCTCGACAAGTTCAGGCACGGTGTTCGCGGGAGTGGCAATAACCGCGAGGTCAATGGGTTCCGATATGTCCGCCACACCGGGGTAGCACCTGAGCCCCATAATGCTCTCCTTGCCGGGGTTCACAGGGAATATCCTTCGCTTCCCCGGGGCCGTAAGGTTTTCGAGGATTGCCCGCCCTACGGACCCTTCCTCCTCGCTCGCGCCGATGAGGGCCACGGTAGCCGGATTGAACATGGCGTTGATGCTGTGTGATTTCATCTCATTTATTCTCCTCTTCCCACTTCCCTCAAAACCCCGGGGACAGGGCCGGCGGCATGGACGCAACAAGGCGACCCCTCCCGAACAGGTTATTTGCCGTTAAGTGCGTTGAATTTCATGACGCCCATCTCATGGCCCGCCGTGCGCGACGGGTACAGGCAGGATGTCTACAGCTCGAATGGAAAAGATGGGCCATGGGACGCCCGTGCCGGTGTTCATCGTCATTATCTCCGCCCGAATAATTCCGATGCCGATAGGGAAACTGTATGCCGGGATTATGCTGTTTCCCGGTCAGCAGGAAACCATGATCTCTCCGCAACAGACCAGGTCGCACTCACCGGAGCAGGAACAGATCCTTTCCACTACTACAGCCATTCCGCACGACGGACACTCGAAACGGGCGCCTGCTGCGGTCACGGGTTTTCCGGGGGCTCTTTTCTTGGCTGGGGCAGCCTTCTTTGCGGGCGCCGCTTCTACCGCGGCCGTCCTGCCGGGGGCAGCCGCCCTTTTCCGGGCGGGCGCGGGCGCACTCTTCCCGGCGGCAACGGTTGCTTTCTTCTGCGGTTCCCTTTTTGACGCGGCTTCAGCTTTGACGGTCTTTTCTTTACCTTCCGCCTTCTTCATCGCCATGTGTTACCCCCTTTTTGTTTTTTTTGTTTTTGCCGCTTCTATAGTTTAATTCTACAGCAGATGCATAATCTGTCAAGGTCATTTTACCTAATAGTATCAGGTAATTCCGTGGACCATCGACGGGTGGCCGGCTACCGGGCGCCCACCGCCTTCGTAGGGCGTCCGATACTGTCTCCCGGGGGCCGGACTCCTGTAATAGATTGACAAGACCTCCGGAAAAGTAATAATTTTAGGTTGATCCGGGATCGAACGAGGCTCAAGGGCGGACGAAGGCCCGGAAATAAGGGAGAATCAGGGAATAGGCCGAAATGTCTCCGGAAAGAACGCGTGTGGACCATGGAGTTTTGGGGGCACCCGTCCCTTCTTTGCCCGGACCACGGCTGACCGTGGGCATCATGGACGGGCGGCGCGAGGTATCGGGTACGCTCAACGGCGGTTTTTCCGTCTTCGGGCCGGGTAACCTGTCAGGCGGGTTCAGGGCTCACACCTCGGATGGCATGATCGTTCTTGCCGACCGGGACGGCCGGGAGATTGCCCGGGCTCCCCTGGTCAGGCTTGTCGGACAGGGGGACGCGACCTTCACGCTCTCCCATGTGACTATCGGGAACCGTTTCCACTGGGAGAGGGCAGAAGATCAGACCTTCCGGGGCGACTTGGTCCTGAAGCCGCGCATGGACGGGAGTATCACCGTCATCAATGAAATAGCAGTGGAGGAATATCTGGAAAGCGTGATTTCTTCGGAGATGAAAGGCAGCGCGCCCATGGAATTCCTTAAGGCCCACGCCATCCTTTCCCGCAGTTGGCTCCTTTCGGCCCTTGCCCGGCGAAAGAAGGGCGAGGAGACCAAGGTGATTATCCCTGCGGGCGGTTCCGGGCCGGGCGAGGTGACGCGCTGGTATGAGCGGGAAGACCATGACCTTTTTGATGTGTGCGCCGATGACCACTGTCAGCGCTACCAGGGTATCACGAAGATCATACCCGGGAAAGCCGCGGAGTCCGTCGTGGAAACATGCGGGACCGTGCTTACCTACGGGGGAGAGATTTGCGATGCCCGATACTCCAAGGCGTGCGGTGGGCTTACGGAAACATTCGAGACCGCCTGGAGTGATACACAGGTTCCCTACCTTGTGAGTATTTCCGATGCGCCTATACGTCATTGCCCGGTCACCACGGAGGAAGAGGCAGCCCGATGGATCCTCTCGAAGCCTCAGGCCTACTGCAATACGGAGGACGCCTGCATCCTCGAGGATATCCTGCCTGATTTCGACCGCGAGACAACAGCCTTCTTTCGATGGAAGGTCGAATATGGCCGGGAACAACTGGAAGGGATCATACGGGAGAAATCAGGCATCGACTTAGGGACCTTGCAAGAAATCACGCCTCTTTTGCGCGGGCCTTCGGGCCGCATTTTCCGGCTGAGGATCACCGGCTCCAAAGAGAGCGTTGTCGTGGGAAAAGAACTCGAGATCAGGCGCTGGCTCTCCGCGAGCCACCTTTTGAGCAGCGCCTTCATGGTGACCACGGAACGTGGGCCCGGAGGAGAAGTGAGGGGGTTCACTTTCCACGGCGCGGGCTGGGGGCATGGGGTAGGGCTTTGCCAGATAGGGGCGGCAGTCATGGCGACCAGGGGTTTCGAGGCAGAGGACATCCTTGGCCATTACTTCCCCGGAGCGGAGATAAACAAGATATATTGAAAGGGATTTCCGGCTCCGTGAACAGAGAAGGGCGAAAATGAAGAGACGACGGTTCAAGACAGGTTTTATCCTTGGGGCAGGACTTGGAATGCGGCTCAGGCCTCTGACGGAGGCATGTCCCAAGCCGTTGCTTCCCGTGGGAGGACGTCCTGTCATTACTTACGCCATGGACCATCTCATAGGGGTCGGCGTGGACCGTTTCATTGTGAATACCCACCATTGTCCTCACGTGTACGAAGAGAAATTTCCCACCGGTTCGTGGCGGGGCGTACCGGTAATCTTCCGCCGTGAGCCGGTTCTTCTCGACACGGCGGGAGGGTTGAAGAACATCGAGGACCTCCTGGACGACGATGAGGCGATCCTCTGTTACAACGGAGATGTGCTGAGCGGAATTTCCCTCAAGAGAATAATAGACGTCCACGAAGAGAGGCGGCCGGAGGCGACATTGGCGCTTCGGAGCAACGGTCCCGTGTTGAATGTGAATATCAACGAAAGGGGCGAGATATGCGACCTCCGGCATACACTGGGGATCATGGGGGTGGGAAGCTGTCTTTTTACGGGCATCTATGCGGTGGAGACGTCCTTTCTCAGTGGTCTTGAAGCGGGCAAGGTGGAATCCCTTATCCCTGTATTTGTGAAGCGGATCGTGGAGAAGCCGGGATCCATCATGGGGGTTGTCGTGGACGAGGGCGGTTGGTATGATATCGGTTCCGTTGAAGAGTACGAAAGTCTGAGGGACGGGAAGGCCGATGGTGTCCTGTGAGGGTATGATCCATTTTGCGCGGGAGGCCCTGGGTATCGGGACGGCCGTCCCCATTGCGCACGCGCCCCTCGCGAAGAGAGGTTCCGACCGGTCTTTCTACCGGCTCACATGGAACGCCACTGAAACGGCTGTTTTGATCCAATACGACCCGGCGCGGGCGGAGAATGCGTATTATGCGGAGATCGCAGAGTTTCTCCGTGATATCGGGGTGTCCGTGCCGCGGGTGATCCGTCATGACCCGGTTGACTGCCTGCTCCTCCTGGAAGATATGGGAAACAAGGACCTGTGGTCCTTCAGGGACAGTCCTTGGGAGGACCGGCTTACGCTTTACCGGAAGACCCTCGTGATCGTGCGCCGGCTTCACTCTTTTTCGGAAGACGATTTCCCTTCGGATCGCGTGAGACTCATGGAAGGTTTCGGTCCCGAACTGTACCGCTGGGAAAGGGAATATTTCATGGAGCATTTTGTGGCCGGGGCGTGCGCCATGGAACTTGATCCGGCCCTCCGTCACGGGCTCGAAACGGAGTTGGTTGCTCTCGCCGACAGGCTTTCGGGCAGCGGGCGATGTCTCGTCCACCGCGACCTGCAGTCACAGAACGTGATGATTCGCAATAAAGAGCCGTTCCTTATCGATTTTCAGGGTATGCGCTTCGGCAGTCCCTTCTACGACCTCGGCTCTCTGCTCAGCGATCCTTACGTGCATTTTTCCGATGCCGAGATGGAGGATCTGCTGTTCTTTTATTTCGGGATATCGGACAGGCCCATGGACTGGGACCGGTTCCGCGATCTTTTCTGGGACGCCTCGGCGGAACGCCTCATGCAGGCTCTCGGCGCCTATGGTTTCCTGGGGCTCAAGAAGGGGCTCACAAACTTTCTTGAATATATTCCCGGGGGACTCCTCAGTCTTCACCGGGCCGCTTCGCACGCATCATCCCTACCGCACCTCAGGAAAACGGCAGAGGCGTGTCACGCGAAATGGCATTCGAAATAGAAATGTGAAAAACCGTTGTTTTTTTTCAGACTATCCTGCTCACCCCGGGGATCTTCCTCACGTAGTGGCTTATAAAGAAGCAGAGCACCAGGGAGACCACCGACAGGAGACAGAATTTTGTCATGGGCCGGCTCTGAAGCACGGGCTGCGCCAGATAGGCGGAATAGACTATGATCGGGGCGTGTAAGACAAAGACCATGTATGCGTCCGACGCCATCATGCGTGTCAGTCTTCCCTGGAAGTTCCAGTTTCGCCGGAAAATAAAGATGAGGCTTATCAACATTCCCACACAAAGGATGTTTTCAAAGGTTATCCCCAGGAGGGGACGCAGGCCGGACCCTCCTGTCAGGGACCGCAGAGTCCCGCTCTTCATCGCCGCAAAGGTTATCGCTCCGTACAAGACGAAAGCAAGCGAGGTGACCGCCACCCACAGTCTTCCCGCGCCGTCGGTCAATTTCAACACCCATCCTTTTCGGAAGGAGACGATGCCAAGGATGTACATAGCCACATACTGCGCGTAATTGCCCGGCCTGAGGTGAAAGATCTGCCGGCTCGGCGGATAGTGAATCCGGATAAGGTACGTGGCCAATGACAGGGCGCAGATAAAGATCACTATGGAGACAGTCCCGGGTATTGCCCCGTCTTCAGTCTTTGGCTGAAGGTAAGGAGGTCCTCCCGGAAGGCGGCAGAGCGCATAGACCACGGAGAAGACGAGCAAGACTTCCACGAACCAGAGCGGTCCGGGGGCCCAGGCGAAGCAACCGAGGACATACGCCGGGAAAGAGAACCGGCTCCCCAGGGTATCGAAATTGATGGTGTAGATCATGACAGGCCTGACAAGGCATGCGAAGAACGCGAGAGGGACACCCAGACGAAGAATCCGGTCCTTCATAAAGACCCCCGGACCTTTGTGGTCGAAGGAACCGGGCGTAAAATACCCGGAGATCATGAAGAAGACGCCCAATATGAAAGCTCTGCCGTAGGCCCCGAAGATGGTGAGCGCGGCCAGAGTCGTCGGGTCATCGGTGGTCTCGTAGTAATACCATCCGCTTCGAGTCCCGTATGTGAGGCTGAGGTGGAAGAGCACCACATTCGCGGTGAGCACGATCCGGATGTTGTCCAGGAAATAGAGCCTCATATCCTGACATTCCCCCTGATTTTATTATCATATGTTTCCTGTAAAGGAAAAGCAATAGTTCTTACCGGCATCCGTCAGGGGGCAAACGAGGGGGGTTAGCGATGGCGCCGCATTTTTCAATACTGCCCACGGCTGCGAAGTTATGGTTGGGGTTGCCTGCTTCGGGGCCGAAAGGACATATCTATTTCAATTCTACCGGCGGTCTTGTCTTCCAAGGTGATTCCCGGCCTTGCCCAAAGCGGATACTACCGCGCATTCATTACGGTGCGAAGGGCCTTAAAGATCTTGTACCGCTGCATGTCTATCACCGTCTTATCTTCAACGTAACCCGATTTTCTCTCTTCGCGGTGTCTTGACCGGGCGACATAATAAATGGCGGTCATATCAGGACCGGACTCATTGATGTTCTTCTCCATATTCAACTATAGCACGGGGCCGCCATGAAAAGTGTGACATAGATCACACTTTCGGGATGGACATGACTTCGTCCTCCCTGCAAGCCCGGATGGGGGCGATCGCGGCCCGTTCCCCGGTCAAGACCCGGGTGACCGCCTACCCTCGATCGTACGGCCGGGCAACGTGCACAGGGTCCTATCCCCCTTCTCTGAACTCCCACTGGCACCAACTGTCGGACGGGTGGGGACCGGGAGGGCAGTATCTGCAGGATACCTCTACCGACGGATCGATTATGGAGGCGACGTTGCCGAAACCTGTTTCAAAGGTGGGCCGACATGCGAAAAGGCCCTTTCCGGAGAGAAGCCGCGCCTCCTGGGGAGGGCACGCGGTAACGGTGAGAAGGGCGGTTTTGCCCTGTTTTTCGATCCGGTACGCGCACTTGGCCGCCCAACTCATGAAATTGATGGTCCTGAGCACTGCGTCGAGGCCGCCCTTGTCGGGGATGGCGAGGACTTTCTTGATTCGCCGGGCCTCCGCCTTAGAGGACACATTCCACATCTGGATGTCGATCTCGAGTGCCTTGTCCGTGCCGTATCGATCCTCCACTCCGGAGAACCAGAGTCCGTCGCAGGTGTGCCAGTTCCTCGAATATACCTTTATGAGTTCGATGAGCGTTTCTTTGGGGAGCCGTTCCAATTCGGCCTGAACCGGGTTATCAGGGTTGTCCATGTTCCCGAACCTCCTTGTTGTACCGTCTTCTATGCCCCGTGGGGGTGCATCTTCATAGGTGTTTATAGCACAATTCCGGGAATCGGTATAGGGGGATATCCGTTTCCGCGGTTCCCCGCGGTACTCCGTCGGAAGGGCCTGCTTTGCAGGGGGCTAGCCCTGGCTCTTCTCTATCCGTCCTATTTCGTCTTTAAGCCACAAAAGCAATAAAAGCCCGGGCAGGGCGGTGATGGTAGTAATGAAGAAGAAAGGCGCCCATCCGAGATACTTCACCACGTAGCCGGACGAGGGAGTGATAAAGACCCGTCCCAGGGCTGAGAGGGAGGAAAGAAGGGCGAACTGGGTGGCGCTGTACCGTTTGTTGCAGACTGCCATGATAAAGACCATGAAAGCGGCCATGCCCATGCCTCCCGCGACGTTCTCGAAGGCCACGGCAAAGATCATCATGGCGTAGCTTTTGCCGGTCCAGGCGAGGGCCATAAAGGAAAGGTTGGAGACCATCTGGAGGAGACCGAAGATCATGAGGGACCGGAAGAGACCGAGTTTTGCCATCATACCGCCCCCGTACATGGCGCCCACGATGGTGGCGGCAAAGCCGAGTCCTTTGTTGATGGTGCCCACGTCCGTGGCGGTAAACCCCACGCCCCTGAGAAGAAATGTGGTAGTCATGCTTCCCGCGTAGGCGTCACCCATCTTGTAGAGTATGATGAAGAGCAGGATGATAAGCGAGGTGGGCCGGTAAAAGAAATCCTTGAGGGGTCCCCACACGGCCTCCTTAAGGCTCCTGGGCGGGATTATCCCGCCATCGGGTTCCCGGCCTACGAAGGTGCCGAGCATGCCGATTATCAAAAGCCCTGCCATGATGAGGTAGGTGTTTTGCCAGCCTATCCGGTCGGACATGATGAGGGCTATGGCGCCCGCGGTGAGCATGGCGACCCTGTAGCCCACTATGAAGGTGGCCGACCCGGTTCCGCGCTCCTTCTCGGACAAAATGTCGGTCCGGTACGCATCAACCACGATATCCTGTGAGGCCGACGCGAAGGCGACCATGATGGCGAGTATGGCGAGCGCGAGGGGTGCATAGAGGGGAGACGAGAAGGCCATCCACGTGATGCCGAGCATGAGCGCCACCTGGGTGGCGAGCGCCCACCCCCTCCTCCTTCCGAGCCACGGAGGCACAAACCGGTCCATGAGCGGCGACCAGAAGAATTTGACCGTGTAAGGGATACCTACGAGGGAAAAGATGCCTATGGTCCGTATGTCCACCCCGGCGATGGTGAGCCAGGCCTGAAGGGTGCCGCTGGTGAGGGGCAGAGGAAGTCCCGAAGAAAAACCGAGGAGAAGCATTACCGCCGTGTTGCGGTTACAATAAAGTCTCAGGTAGTAAGCGGCCTTTGCGCCCATCAGGTCTACCGGCCCGGCTTGTCAGGCATGTCGAGTGTCACGGGGAGCCTGCCCTGGAAGTCCATCTCCCCTGTAATACATCTGAATACGGCGTCCTGGGCTTCCGCGCTTGCGTCGTATGCGGCGATGAGAACGGCGGCCTCCTTGAAACGGTTGAGCACATAGGGGCTTCCGAAGGAGACGACGACGGACGGCGTGGTTCCCCGCATGAGTCGCACCACCGATTCCATCTCCTCTTCTCCTGTATTCGAGGCCCCCCGGAAGGGTTCATCCGTGAAAATGAGGTACATAACGGGCCTTTCATGGGTAGGCAGAGGTTTTCCCACGTGGGATGCCTGTTTTACGTAGAACCTGAGGGGAGATGTCCTGAAATATGACGTGTCCCCCGCATACACGAGGGGTATGTTGTCGGAATCCCGTACGGGAAAGAAACGGCCTTTTCCCTTTACAAGGGTCACTGCCTTCCCGGCGATCAGACGGGACAGCCTCTCGTTGCGCGGGTAATCGGCCTTCATCTCGCCGACGGAACCTATCATGGATTTGAGCACATCGACACGGGCGAGAGAGAATGCTATCCGTTCTTCCGTGATCCTGCCTTCGAGGAGGGCCCGAGCGAGTTCATCGACTACAGCATCGGGGTCTTCAGGGCCGAGGAGGATATCGACACCGGCTTCCATATATACCGCTACCCCGGGTTCTCGCACGGAGTCACACAAACCGGCTGAGAGTGCGCCGTCATAGGCCACCACGGTCATCCCGTCCGGGACACTGTTCCCAGGGCCTTCGCTGAGAGCGAGGAATCCGGAATCGCGGAGTGTTGCGGCAAGTTCTGAAGAAAACCAACGGGTTTCACCAGGCGAGGGTAAAGCGGTTCCCGGACCGGAGGCCGGGATGCAAGAGGAATGAGAACCATATCCGACCCGGATAAGAGGCATGTTTATCCCGCAGTCCGCCGCCTCGGCGGCAATGGCGGTGAAAGTCTCCGAAAGGAGATGGAGGTCGCGGGGATCGTTCACATCCATAGCCGCGGCAAACGCCATGGGGGAGGGAAACCGGGTCGTTTCCCGGATCTGTTCTCCTATTCCCCGTTCCGCGTAAGACGCGATGAAAAGGGGTCTTTCCGCAAGAGACTGAAGCGATCCGATAAACGATTGCAGCTCGTCCCTGGCTCCTCCGCGGAGCATGAACCCGGCTATTCCCTTTTTTGCTAAATCGAGAATGTGGTCACGATAAAGAACATCCCCTATCCGGTCACCGTCCAGTCGGGCAATGACAAGCTGGTAAAGTCTCTTTTCGAGAGTAGCAAAGCCGGAACATACGTTCTGCAACATGGGAAGCTTAGTTTACCAGATAGGAATTCTTTAAGAACAAGAATAGAATAAATTGTTACCCCTGACGAACCTTTCACGCCCACCGCAGGCCCCGCATACGAGGGGCAACGAAGTGATCACGCGTGTCTTTTCGACCTCAAGGATTTCAATCTTCTCTTCTGGGCCTCGCGCTGTTTTCTCCGTACCTTTTCGGAGGGTTTTTCGTAGAAGCTTCTCTTCTTGATTTCTTTAAAAAGCCCTTCCATCTGGAGTTTGCGCTTTAGATCCTTAATTGCTTTTTCAATATTGTCGCCTTGAACCCTTATATCCAATCTTCTTACCCCTTTCTTTTCTTAACCGTCTATCCCGGAAGCAAAACCCCAGAGCTTTTAAAGGCCCTGGGGCGCCATTCACTTTAAAAGTCAAAGTTAAGATAATACAAAATGGTGCATAAGTAAAGACCAAAATGAAATCCCGAGCTTGTTGTTGACGTCCCGCCGGTTTTCGTTTCATAATCAGTGGAATATGTGCCGCCGAATTACAGGGGCGCGAAGGGAAGGAGGAAGGGGTATGAAATACCAGGTGGGAGGAGTCGGCAAGGTCGTGGTAGCGAGGTTCGAGGACGGGGACGACATCCTGGCCGGCATTGCCGAGATCGCCAGGAAAGAGGCGATCAGGGCCGCAGTCTTCACTCTTGTGGGCGGCATAACGGACAGCACCATTGTAGTCGGCCCGGAGAGAGAGGAACCACCACCCGTACCTGTGTGGCGGGAACTGAAGGAGAGCCACGAGGCTGCCGGCATCGGCACGATCTTCTGGCAGGGAGAGGAGCCCAAGGTCCATATCCACGGCGCCTACGGAAAATGGGACAGCGTCAAGGCGGGCTGTCTCAGAGGCGCTGCCAGGACCTTCCTCGTGATGGAAGCTGTTATAGTGGAAATAAAAGGGATTCACGCGGTGAGAGACCTGGACCCCCTATCCCGCATGGTGCTTCTGAAACTGGTTGACCCTCCGGAGAGGGACGGTTAAAAACGCGTTCCCGGCAAGGTAGTGATGCCCCTGCCCTGCCGTGACCACCTCCGCTATTCGATTACAAAGTCCCAGACTGTGTCCTCGATCCACAGACAGAAATAACCCCTGCCTAAAAGGCCCTTGGCTTTTACCACATACAGGTTGTTCCCTTTCTTCTGCACCGTGTATTCTATATTCTTGCCGAAGGCATACCGAGGTTTACCCAGGGGCCCCGCCTGAAAAAAAAGCAAAGGGTTCAAGGTGAGGACGTCCATGTTGTGGGGACCGTATATCACGAAATACTGCACGTCCTTAAGAAAGAAGCGGGCCGGATTGTTACTCTCCATGAAGATCAGACCGTTTTCGTCGAAAACCATGTTGGGGGTCAGCCTTTTGAGCCCTCCTGTCGTCTTGAAATATGTCCCGAACTCCTTCGGGGTCGGGATTTTGTCCTCCTTCGCGTAAAGAGGCAATGCGAAGAAGAATGCAACGAAAAGGATGATGAGAACTCTGCGAAATATGGTGAATGTGTGCATCAGTTTTCCTCCTGAATGATCTGTGTCTTGTCTATGCCGGGGTTACGATGATCCTTCGTTCTCTTGGCCCGTCGAATTCCATAAAGAATATACCTTGCCAGGTCCCCAGCATCATGCGGCCTTCAAAAAACGGTATGGTGACGGAACATCCGACCAGGGCGGCTTTGATATGGGCGTCGGAGTTCCCTTCTCTGTGCCTGTAAGGAAAATTCTTCGGCGCCAGGCGATCGAGCCCGTCAAGGACGTCCCTTATCACGTCGGGGTCCGCATGCTCGTTAATCATGATACCACACGTTGTGTGAGGGGTATAGACATGGACGGTCCTGCATTCCTTCCCTCTGACAAGGGCGGCCACATCGGCGGTAATATCCCTCGCCTCAACGTTGCGCGAGGTTCTTAGTGTCAGCGTGAGCATGGCGGCGCTTAAAGGGATACCTGCCTCTTCTTGTAGTCTTCCAACGCGGCTTTGACCGCATCTTCCGCAAGGACGGAGCAATGCATTTTCGCGGGGGGCAATCCTCCCAACGCCTCCGCCACCGCCTCGTTCGACAAGCTCAGCGCTTCGTCGACACTTTTCCCCTTTATCATTTCCGTGGTCATGCTGCTCGATGCAATGGCTGCTCCGCATCCGAAGGTTTTGAATTTCGCATCCACGATCCTGCCGTCTTCTATCTTCAGATAAAGCCTCATGACATCTCCGCACACGGGGTTGCCGACTTCGGCTATGGCGCTCGCGTCTTCGATCTCGCCCATGTTGCGGGGATTCATGAAATGATCCATCACTTTGTCACTGTAAGGACCCTGCGGCATCTTAAATATACCTCCTTTTTGAGTCTCCTTGAGCCTAGCACAGAGGGGGGACATATCTCTCAATCTTGTCACGATAAGGGCCGGCGCGGTGAGCACGTGTTCCATCTTTCCCACAATGCCGTCCTTACCGGGACTGAAGGCGATAGACTCATGGCATATCTCTCCGGACACTCCAATGGCCGCGAGGGCATGGGACGACGCACGGTGGAGACAAACCCTGTTCATGGGAAAAATATATCATAATGGCCGGAGGCTTGTATACCCTATTGTCCGTTTACGGAAGCCGCGGTTGCCCTCGGGGGCCTTGTGAGCTAAGTCATTGTTATCCTTTTTAGTTGACCTGTTTCCCCCTAATTTGGTACAAACATAGGACATTATTTGAGGAGGAAAGGAATGCAAAAACGATATCTGCTCGCGCCGGGGCCTACCGCAATTCCGCCGGAAGTGTTGTTAAAAATGGCCGAGCCAATCATACACCATAGAAACCCTCTTTTTGAGACCATAGTGGAAGAAGTGAGGGAGAATCTGAAATATCTCTTCGGCACCAGGAATGAAGTGTTGATTTTCACCTCCTCAGGCACAGGGGCAATGGAAGGGGCGGTCACCAACATGTTGTCCCCCGGGGACAAGGCTATTGCCGTGACAAGCGGAAAATTCGGGGAGAGGTGGGCAAATATCCTCAAGGCCTATGGTGTCGGGACGATCGTTATCGATGTGCCGTGGGGAGACATTGTCGACCCCGGGGAGATCGAGAAGGCTCTTAAAGCGCACCCCGACGTGAAGGCCGTGTATACCCAGGCGACGGACACGTCAACGGGCGCGAAATTTCCTGTACGGGAGATCGCGGCGATTGTAAGGGAGTATCCCCAAACGCTGATGGTGGTTGACGGCATCACGGGAGTGGGCGTTTTCGAACTGCCCCAGGACGCGTGGAACATCGATATCCTTATAAGCGGCTCCCAGAAAGCCCTCATGCTGCCTCCGGGCCTCGCCTTTGCCGGGGTGAGCGACAAGGCATGGGAATTTAACAAGACGTCGAAGATGCCCAGGTTCTACTTCGACTGGGCCAAGGAACTGAAGAACCTGCAAAAGAACCAGACTAATTTTACACCCGCCATCTCTCTCATAATCGGGCTCCGGGAATCACTCCGGATAATCAGGGAAGAAGGCCTGGAGAACGTATACCGGAGGATCGACGTCCTCGCGGAAGCAACCCGGGAAGCGGCAAAAGCGCTTGGTCTCAAAATATTCGCCAGATCCCCGAGTCCCGCGGTTACCGCGATTGAGGCCCCGGAGGGTATAGACGGCCAGGAGATCTACAAAACCCTCTGGAAAAAATATGGAGTTACGGGAGCGGGCGGGCAGGATCAGCTAAAAGGCAGGGTGTTCAGAATCGCCACACTGGGGTATGCGGATAAGTATGACGTTATCACCGCCATATCGGCTCTTGAATTTACCCTCAGGGACCTGGGATATAAATTCGACATGGGAACAGGCGTGGCCCGGGCCTTGGAGTGTCTGAAGGACCTCTGAGAAACCGGTGGCCTTCAACCGATGTGAAGACGGTCGTGATTTGCGGAATAATGGTGCGTAAATTTGAGAGAAGGTAACAATGCCAAAGACTAGAGGCGTGGTTTTTGACTTCGACGGCACCCTCACGGAGTTGACCCTCGACTTCGGACATCTGAAGGAAGCGGTAGTCGATATTGCAAGGCGTTACGTGCCGGAAGAGACCGTACGTCTGCTGGAAGGCCGCTTCATTATAGAAATGATCTATGAAATAGAAGCCGGACTCGGGGATAGAGGTTCCGAATTCAAGGAAGAAGCCTTTGAATGCTTAAGGATTCTCGAGGTCGCGGCGTCGAAGGGCAAAGCGGTCTACCCCTATGCGAGGGAGGTCCTCACCCGGCTCCGGGAGAAGGGCGCGAGGATAGGGATCGTCACCAGGACTTGCCTGGAGGTAGTGAAGGGCGTTTTCCCCGATGTCGATGCATACGCGGAAGCTGTGGTAACCCGTGAGCATCTGAAAGAAGTAAAACCCCACCCCGGCCAGATATTTGCCATATGTGATCTTCTTTCAATCCGCCCTGAAGAAGGGATACTCGCAGGCGATCATCCCACGGATGTGGCGGCGGGTATAGCGGCGGGCATGGTTACAGTGGGTCTCCTCTCGGGCAGGACTACCAGGAGAGAATTCGAGGCGGCCGGAGCCACCTTCATACTGGATGATATAAGGGGTGTCCTGAACGTGATCAGCTAGAAGGCCCCTGTGTCTTGTGTTTCCCGTGAGCGGATCGTCTCAGTCCCTCCCGGGCCGGGAAAGAGGTATTGGCCCTGATCCCGTGAGATCCTCGTTGAGCAGCGGGAGGTATATATGGACGGTGACACCTTTGCCTGAAGAGGTCTCTATGTTGATGCTCCCGTTGTGTTGTTTTATAATGGCATAAGCCGTGGGCACACCGCGGGCGGAGTCCGTCCATCCCTTCGTAAAGAGCATGTCTTCAGCCAGATTCCTCTGTTCCTGTTCGTCCATATGTGCGCCAAATCCCGTGACCGAGAAAACGGCGCACCGTCCTCCCGTTCCGCCCCAGTCGTTGCCTCCGGGTCCGTCGAAGAAACCGGCCAGACCGGTTTCTATCACGACGCTCCCGCTCCCGTTCATGGTTTTCCTTGCGGTTTTTATAAGGTCCGTAAACACTTTTCCGATCAGGCTTATGTCGGTCATGACGGAAAGAGTCTGTTCGGCGAGAGTCACCCGGTCTTCGGTGCTGTCGGTCAAATACCTGGGAAGCAGTCCCGTGAGGCCCCTCACCAGGTCATTCAGGTTGGTCTTTTTCGGTCTTATTGAAAGGCCCGGGCTGAATCGGGGGATGCGTTTAATCAGGTCTTCGTCCTCTTGATAGTCCAATGTGCACGCCTCCTCGGCAAATATCAAGCTCCGCTTTTCTTTCCCGCCTTCCGTTTTGCGGAGGGTGGACGATCTTCAACGGACACCCTGATTACGGAGTTGTAGGTACCGAATTTGTTGCCGGATTTTTCGGCGCACTGGGGGTCATCACACCACGAACCGTCCACGATGAAGCGGTATTCATGACTTCCCGGCAGCAAGTATGCCGCCCGTTGCCACGTGCCGTCGTTTTTCTTGTCGTCCCGCTTGAGAGGCAGCGAAGCGGTATCCCAGTTATTGAAATCTCCCGCAAGGTTGACCTCTCTGGCCTCCGGTGCGTGGAGTTTGAAAGTTACACGTTTCTTCGTCTTTTTTTCGTCCATCCTTAATCCTCCTTTGGTACATAGAATTGCCGAACCGCCCCAAAAAAAGGAGAGGGGCGATACGTCAAAAGGCCGGTCCATGCCGCCGCGACCCGCCATCCTGCTGACCGGGCTCTGCGTGACCTGACCGGGTGCGTTAGTCCCCTCACGATATGCGATGATACCATGCAAGAAACATGCTATATCCGAGCAGGGGCCGGGCACGGAGTTTCTCTAATGATTTTGGGCTTACCCTTATTCGGGGAGCCGGTACAGTCTTGCAGTATAGTATGAAATGTCTTATTCTACAAGACTATTGTCTTGTAGAATAAGACACAATGCAGCACTTGAAAAACCGAAGAGAAAGGCAAGGCGTGAACCACGCTTCACGTGCCGTCGTCCGGGGCCATCAGGCGTAAACCGATATGTTGTTTCCTTTTCCGGGAATAGTCCGGGTGTTCTTCTCGACGTTCCGATAGGTATTCATGCCGTATGATGCGGGCATCCGAAACTCCCCCTCCTCGTCGAAGGCAGGCGACCAGTGGTAGGGCGGGGTGTCTGCACGGGTGGAACAGGCTTGACCGGGATTTTTTGTATCTATGATTTCGGGGGCAGGTTGTGGGGAAGCGGCCTTGCGCGCAATACTCAACCTTACCGACAGGGTATCCCTCAAGCCGGGAAGATTAGATATGACCCGCTCTGCTCTCAAAGCCTTTGCTCCTCGTGCTCCGGTTCAATGAAGGGAGATGTCACGTCCCCCCTTCATACTAATGGTAGCCGCGATTATGATAATTGTCAAGGGGATTCTTTGTGATTCCGTTAAGTTATTCCATACAGTGGTCACCCGGGGCGGGACATGCGGGCGGAGTGGGCCGGATATTACAAGGGCCCGCGTATGCTCACGACGGGTTCTCGGGGCATACACGGGCCCGAAGAGGACCGCATCTCATGAATGGGAGGAAACGGTCCCCGGGAAAAAAGTGGATGCTACTTCTTTGCAGGCGAGGCGGCCAGGGCGTTTACCGCTTCTTCCTTCTTTGCCGTCACGTCCTGTTTGATAGCTTTCAACTCGTCGCTCGCTTCCTTGATCTTCGGCCCCTGAAGCTTCTCTTTGGCCGCTGCAAGGTCTGCTTCCCACTTGGTGATCATCGCCTGTATCTCTTCCCGTTTGGCGGCAAGGGGTTTCTTCTTCGCCGCCCCTTCTACAGCCGCTTTCAGTTCGTCAACGTCCTTCTGGATGTCCTGAATAGCCTGCTCAGCGTCGGTTTTGACTTTTGTCTTGGCGGCCTCAATACCGGCCATTGCCTGCTGTGCAAGGCCCTCGGCTTCAACGGCAACCTGTTTGGCTTCCTTGTATTTCTTTGCAGTTACCTGATCCTTGGCCTGCTTCAGGGATTCCTCCGCCTTGGCAAAGAGATCGGGCACATAGGCAGGAGCTTCCTTCTGTTTTGCATCTTCGATGGCCTTTTCCGCCTTTGCCAGTTCCTCTGTGGGGGGCTTGGAGCATCCCGTGAAGATCAGGACCGATAAGACGAGCATCGCTGAGAGAAAAAGGTAAGAACGACATCTGTTAAGCATTTTGACTACCTCCTGAACCTTTTTTGTGAATATTTTACCATACGGGTCTGGAAAAGACCACGCAAAACAATGGAGATTGGCTGTGGGGCGCAATGTCCGGGCCTTCATGGACCACGGCGGCGCCCGGACCCCGTTGCCTTTCCCCCTTCCGGGCACAGGAAGGTTGCTGCAGAATAAGACTATTTACCGGTAAAGGAACACATTTTTTGTGGTATGATAGTGGGTTGAAAGTTATGAGGGCGGAGGTCTGTGGTGAATGTGGAGTTTGAAGTATTGATGGGAAATCATGCAATCGCGCGCGGTCTCGTTGAAGCGGGTCTTGATCTTGCCGCGGCTTACCCGGGGACTCCGAGTTCCGAAATCCTTCCCGGAATCGTCAGGTTCGGCAGCCAGGACAGCAGGCGGGTTTACGCGGAGTGGTCCACCAACGAGAGATGTGCCTTCGAAACGGCCTTCGGGGCTGCCCTTGCCGGCAAACGGGCCGCGTGCATGATGAAGCAGGTAGGTCTCAACGTAGCCTTCCCGTCGCTTCTCAGGGGGAAGAGCAAAACCATAAAAGGGGCCCTGGTGATTGTCTCCTGTGATGATCCGGGTCCCCAGTCGTCTCAGACGGAGCAGGACACCCGTCTCCTTGCCGCCTTGTTCGGCATACCCGTATTTGACCCTTCATCACCGAGGGAGGCCGGGGATGTGGCGTACTATGCACTGAAGTATTCTTTTGAACATAAGGTCCCCGTTATCTTAAGGCCGACCCACAGGGTAAGTCACGCGAGGGAGGCGGCACCCTTCTATCCGGCGGGAGAGAGGGAAGTTGTCCTCGACGAAGGTGTTCGGGCCGGGAGGGGCCGGAAACTGGGCATTATCGCCTCGGGCATGAGCTGTTCTCTTGCCTTCGACGTGCTGGCGAGACTCGGCGTCGAGGAGGACGTGTCCTTATATAAGGTGATAAAGGTCTTTCCCGTTGACCCCCGTCTTGCCCAATTCGCGAACAGCATGGAAAAGGTGCTCGTTATCGAGGAGACCGACGCTGTTCTCGAAGGGTTGGTCGGCAGGGCCGACGTCCTGGGGCGAAGGAACGGATACATACCCGCCGAAGGCGAACTGACCTATGATGTGGTAAGAGGCGTCATCGAGCGTGTACTTGCGGAAACGGATCTGACCGGCGGGAGAAGAGAGAAGTTCGTTCCGGACACGTCCATCAGGGATGCGGTGAGGACGGTCCCTTTTTCCGCGCGGCCGCCGACGTTGTGCGCGGGATGCTCTCATAGGGCCTCCTTCTATGCAATGAAGCAGGCCTTCCCCGATGCGGTTTTTCCCGGTGATATAGGTTGTTACACCCTCGGCATAGCGCTGGGCGCTGTGGATACGTGCATAGATATGGGCGGAGGCGTGAACCTTGCCTCCGGCTTCCATGACACCTTTACCCAAGACGGAGCTTTGATCCCCATTATCGCGTCGGTCGGTGATTCCACTTTTTTTCATGCGTGCCTCCCGCCCCTCTATGACGCGGTCCTGAAGGGTAAGAGATTCATCCTTGTTATTATGGATAACTCGACTACCGCCATGACTGGGATGCAGCCCACCCCCCAGACAGGGGTAAGGGCGGACGGGACGTGCGCCCCTCCGATCAGGATCGAGGAAATTGTCCGTAGTTTTGGCGTTCAGTTTCTGAAAATTCTTGACCCCTACGATGTGCCTTGTATGATCGATACAATGAAAGAGGCATTTTCCTATCTCCAGGGAGCGGCGAAGGGACCGGCCGTGATTATCGCCCGGAGAGAATGCCGCCTTCTTTCGCACACAAAAGAGGAACGCGGTTTTGACCCGGCGGTGTTCATTGAGGACTGTACAGGCTGCAAGACTTGTGTCGACACTTTTGACTGTCCCGGTCTGGCCTTCAATGAGGATGAACAGCGGGTGACCATAGACGACGGGCTGTGCACGCGGTGCGGAACATGCCTCAATGTCTGCCCTGCCCAGGCCGGGGCTGCGGCCGTTGTGCCGGGATAGGCCGTGAACAGCGAAAAGACGCTTTCCATAGTCATAATCGCAAAGGACACGAAAGACCTTTTGAAGGACCTCCTCGACTCCATACGGGAGGACGGCTCCCTTGAACCGTTTCTGAACGATATCGTAGTGGTGGACAACGGATCGAAGGACGGGACCGACGCCATGGTCCGGCAAGACTTCCCCGCCATAAAGGTGTTGCATAATGAGGAGAACAAGGGGTTCGCCGCATCGGCCAATGCGGGCTTCCGGTCCGTTGCCGGTGATTTTGTGCTCTTTCTCAATTCCGATACCCTTCTCATGGAGGGCGAGGTATTGAAAATGTTGCAGTACATGAGGGAGACCAGCGATGTGGGGATATGCGGTCCTCAACTCATTTACCCGGACATGCGTCCCCAGCGGTCGTCCGCGGCGATACCTTCCATTCTTCCTGAAATAGTCCCTGCCGCCATTCTTGAAGTGATATTTTCACGAAAATATCCGGGAAAGCCGAAAGCCGGGAAGGACACTCCGCTCCCGGGCGGCCGCGGCGAGGCGGTCATGGCCCCGCGCGAGGTCGATTCTCTTATAGGCGCCGCGATCATGGTGAGGAGGAGCGCCATGGAAAAGGCGGGCGGGTTTGACGAGAGGTTCTTCTTCTTCCTCGAAGAGACGGATCTTTGCATGAAGATAAGGAACGCGGGATTCCGGGTCCTCTGCATGCCCGGCGCAAAGGTGGTCCACCTCCAGGGAAAGACAGTAAGGAAGAATTGGGTCAAGGGCAGGATGGAGTACAATATCTCCATGTATAAGTTCATAGGCAAGCACCACTCCCGTGCGTACTACCGGTGCTTTCAGTCGGTAAGGGTTCTGAAGGTGGCCGCGTTCCTCGTCCTCGCCACGGTGCTGCCCTTTCTTCTTTTGGGGTCGAGGACGAGGCGAACTTACACATATTACCGGAGCCTCATCAAGTGGCATTGGGACGGGTGTCCCGACGACGCCGGGCTCCGTGTTCGCCCTCCGGGCTGAAGAAGGCGCGACCGCGCGAGAGCCGGGCACGTGATCGGATGGCCTTCCGAAGGGGCTCCCACGCCCCTCTTCACACACCTTATTGTATACAAAACAATCTCATGTTTTACCGGAATTGATCCACAAGTGGGCGATTTACGGTCATACGGGCCGCAGGCTTATTCAACTTCTTCTTGACAATTGCAGTCAACTTAAAATAATATAAAGCGGGTTTGAAATGTGTTGCACGGAAATAATCGGGGGGAAAGATTTTTACCGCGCCGGGCCGGAAACATCCGGTTCTTTGGCAATAAATCTCCTTTCATACCAGTGGTAGTGAACCGGGCCGACAGGCTGAAGGCAGAATACTATAATGAATCGTTGGGCTGTTACGACAGCCAGCGGCGGTAGCGCATTTATTGACGTTAAGGATGGTTGAAGGATGAAGATATTTGTAACAGGCGGCGCAGGATACATCGGAAGCCATGTGGTGAAAGCCCTCGGCCGTGAGGGCCACGATATTCTGGTGTTCGATAACCTGTCTACCGGTCACGAGTGGGCCGTGCTCTGCGGCAGGCTCGTGAAGGGCGACCTTGCCGACAAGGATGCGATTAAGCAGGCGGTGGAATCTTTTTCACCGGATGCGGTTATCCATTTTGCCGCGTCCATCCAGGTGGAAGAGTCGGTGAGAGAGCCCCTCAAATATTACCGGAATAACGTGATAAACACCCTGAATCTCCTGGATGTCCTCATGGCGCACAAAGTGAGGTCCTTCATATACTCATCTACGGCAGCGGTATATGGTATACCGGAAACGATGCCCGTCGACGAGTCGGCCCCGTTGAATCCCATCAACCCTTACGGCATGTCGAAGGTGATGATCGAGAGGGTCCTCGCCGATCTGGCGGGTGCGTCGGATTTCAAATATATCGCGCTACGGTATTTCAACGTAGCGGGGGCGGACCCCGAGGGCCGGATAGGGCAGGTGTATAAGGAAGCGACTCACCTTATCACACGGGCGCTCAAGACCGCAAAAGGAGAATTCGGGAAGCTTCTCATATATGGTACGGATTATCCTACGCCGGACGGCACCTGTATTCGCGATTATATCCACGTGGCCGATCTTGCAAGAGCCCACCTCGATGCGCTCAAATACCTCGAATCAACAGGAACCACGGGTTCCATGAATTGCGGGTACGGGCACGGGTTCTCGGTCCGGGAAGTGATAGATACGGCAAAGAAGGTGACAGGCGTGGATTTCCCTGTGGAAGAGGCGGGTCGCAGAGCGGGAGACCCCCCTGCTTTAATGGCGGACAGCACTCGTCTCCGCCGTTTCACGGGCTGGACGCCGCAGCATGACGATCTTGAGTTTATCGTCAGGACCGCATGGGAGTGGGAGAGAAACCTGCAGGGGTGAAACGCGGCATCCGGGGCAGTACACGGTTGACAGAGCCTGGGATTCCTTAGGCGGCAGGCCGATATAAACAAGACCAGGAGGTGTGATGAATACCCTCATTTCCTCAAATCGGGACGAAATCCCAAAATCTAACACCGTCCAAAGACCTTGGGGCAGTTTCACCACTCTTCACGAAGAAGAGAGATTCAAGATAAAAAAGATAGTGGTGAACCCCGGCGGAAAACTCAGCCTGCAATTTCATAAACACCGTTCCGAACATTGGGTTGTGGTGAAGGGAAAGGCGAGGATTACGGTCGGCGACGACGTGAACTGCTACCAGGAGAACGACAGCGTTTACATACCGGTGTCGGCAAAACACCGGGCAGAGAACTGCGAAGACGGACATCTCGAAATAATAGAAGTTCAGTATGGCGAATACCTTGGGGAAGATGATATAGTGAGAATTGAAGACATATACGGGCGAGGCAGTGCCCTATAGCAGATGCAGCCGGTCTGGGACGACGGCGATTACGATTATCGGAGTGGTAAGATGAGTGCGAAAAAAGCGTTGATTACAGGCATTACCGGACAGGACGGAAGCTATCTGGCGGAGTTTTTGTTGAGCAAGGGTTACGAGGTGCATGGCCTCATCCGGAGGGCGAGTACGTTCAATACGGGGCGAATCGATCACATATACTCGGACCCCCATACACCGGACGTACAGTTGTTCCTGCATTATGGCGACCTCTCCGATTCAGGGCAGGTCATAAACCTCATTTATAACGTACAGCCCGCGGAAGTGTACCATGTGGGCGCCCAGAGCCACGTCAAGGTGAGTTTCGACATGCCCGAGTATACAGGCGACGTAACGGGCCTGGGAACGACACGGCTTCTCGACGCAATACGGAGAAGCGGAATAAAGACCAAATTCTACCAGGCGTCCTCTTCGGAGTTGTTCGGCGCTTCTCCCCCACCGCAGAGCGAAAAGACCCTGTTTTATCCCAGGAGTCCCTACGCGGCGGCGAAATTATACGCCTACTGGATGACCATCAACTACAGGGAAGGGTATGGCATGTTTGCCTGCAATGGTATCCTCTTTAATCACGAATCCCCGAGAAGGGGAGAGACCTTTGTTACCCGGAAGATAACGAGGGCGGTGGCAAATATCCTTGCCGGCAACCAGCAGAGGCTGTATCTCGGCAACCTGAACGCGAAAAGGGACTGGGGTTTTGCCCCCGAGTACATTGAGATGCAGTGGCTCATGCTTCAGCAGGAAGAACCGGACGATTATGTGATTGGCACCGGCGACAGCCGGTCTATCAGGGAATTTGTGGATCTTGCCTTCGGCTATGCGGGCGTCGAAATCGAATGGCGAGGCACGGGTTCCGATGAGAAAGGGTATATCCGTTCATTGACACCCGATTGTTCGCGTTGCACCCCTCGTCTCCGGACGGGAGATGTCCTCGTCGAGGTTGATCCCCGTTACTTCCGCCCCACGGAAGTCGATTTCCTGCAGGCCGACATTACAAAGGCCAAAAGCCAATTGAAGTGGCAGCCCCGGACAACATTCGAGGACCTCGTGAAGATCATGGTTGACTATGACCTCAAGATGGTGGAGATAGAACCGCCTGGAGAAGGGATAAATACTTGTTTTAACAAGGGTTTCCATTACACCAACCATGACTTTTCTCTCTACCAGAGGATCAACGAAAGAGGTTGAACCCTGACGAGGCGGGCTGTGCGGGTTATACCGCACTAATTACGAGAGGATAATAAGATGACATCTCCCCTTGAGCATAAAAGAATCGTGGTAACCGGCGGGAAAGGGTTTTTGGGAACCCACCTGGTGGCAAAACTGAAGGAAGAAGGAGGGTGCAAGTCCGTAAGCGTGGTGGACCTGCCCGAATTCGACCTGATAAATCTCGCCGACATACAGAGAATGTATCAGGACTTGAGGCCCGATGTCGTCATTCATCTGGCGGCCAGGGTGGGAGGGATAGGCTTTAACGAGGAAAACCCGGCCATTCTTTTCTATGAAAACGCGATGATGGGCATACAATTGATCCATGAGGGCTATCGGAGAGGCATTGAGAAATTTGTCGCCCTCGGGACTATCTGTGCCTATCCGAAATTTACCCCTGTTCCGTTCAGGGAGATCAACCTGTGGGACGGCTACCCTGAGGAGACGAACGCTCCTTATGGCTTGGCCAAGAAGATGATGCTGGTTCAATCAGAGGCGTATAGGAAACAGTATGGTTTCAATTCGATATTTATTCTCCCCGTAAACCTTTACGGCCCGGGAGACAATTTCAATTTGAGGTCGTCCCATGTAGTGCCGGCCCTGATCCGCAAGTTTCATTTGGCCAACCTCCTTTCGAAGGGCGATTTCGATTCTATCAAGAGAGACTTTCTGAGGAATGGCGATCATACGCCGGGACCCCTCGGAGGATGCATTGAGATTACTATGGATTCTCCTGTTGAAGACGTAGCGATGGTGCTGAGCCGCCACGGCATCTATTTCGCGGATCAGGCGTCCCCTTCACGGGATGTGGCTGTGGAAGTCTGGGGCACGGGCAACGCCACGCGGGAATTTTTCTACGTGGAAGATGCGGCACAAGGCATTCTTCTCGCTGCAGAACGCTACAACCGGAGCGCCCCCGTCAATATCGGGGCCGGCTTCGAGATATCGATAAAGGACCTGGTAAACCTGATCACCGAACTGACAGGCTACCATGGAAGAATAGACTGGAACGTGTCCAGACCGGACGGGCAGCCAAGGCGCATGCTGGATACCACCCTGGCTGAACAGGAATTCGGTTTTAAAGCGAGGACCGGTTTCAGGGAAGGTCTGAAAAGAACCATCGAATGGTATGTCGGAACGTGAACCAACCCTTGTCGGGAGTTGAGCCGGCCATCATGTTGAGCGTCGGCAAAGGGGATGGAAACGGCATCGTCGTGTTGGCCATATTGATCTTGTCGGCCGGGAGGTGGTAAGGTGGTCTGTAGTGAAATCGACTCAGGCATTGCAATAGTAAAACAACTGAGGAAGGAGATCATCAAGGCGTCGGCGGATTCCAACGAGGGTCACGTCCCGAGCGCGCTCTCCATCCTGGATATACTATGGGTGTTGTACGACAGGGTATTGAACGTCTATCCCGATCGTCCCGACCATCCGGACCGCGACCGGTTTATCCTGAGCAAAGGGCATGCGTCCCTTGGCCTTTACGCGGTTCTCGCGGAGAAGGGTTTTTTTGACAAATCGCTTATGCGCGGCTTTGGGGCATACGACAGTATCTTGGGGGGTCATCCCGACAGGAACAAGATCCCGGGCGTCGAGGCGTCAACGGGCTCCCTGGGACATGGTTTCCCCATGAGCGTCGGAGTCGCTCTGGCCCTGAAGATAAAAGGATCATCGTCAAGGGTATATACGGTAATCGGGGACGGGGAGTGCAACGAGGGTACTATCTGGGAGGCGGCTCTTCTCGCCCGTCACCAGAGACTGAACAACCTCGCCTGCATAATCGACTACAATCATTCCACCGACAGGGCATTGATGGTGGGAGATCTCGCGGGAAAGTTCAAGGAGTTCGGATGGACGACCCGGGAGATAGACGGCCATGACCATGAAGCGATCTACCACGCGTGCCGTGAGGCGTCTCCGGATGCGCCGTTGGCCGTAATCGCCAATACCACAAAAGGGAAAGGCTGCGGAATGATGGAAAATGATCCCGCCTGGCATCACAGATCGCCCAACAGGGAAGAACTGGCGGAAATTTTCCGAAGTCTGGGTGAGCAATGAGAAAACAATTTGTAGAAACAATCGAAGCAGTTTTCGAGAAGGACGGCAGACTGGTCGTCTTGCTTGGGGATATCGGCGTCTTCGGTTTCAGGCGCGCGTTCCAGAAACATCCCGAGAGGATGTACAATGTAGGCATTCTGGAGCAGGCGACCGTGGGGCTTGCAGCGGGCCTTTCTTCCGAGGGCTTTATCCCGGTCGTCCACACCATCGCACCGTTTATTGTCGAGAGGAGTCTGGAACAGATCAAGATCGATTTTTGTTACCAGGGTCTTGGCGGGAACTTTGTGAGTGTAGGTGGCTCCTATGATTATGCGGCCCTTGGCTGCACCCATCATTGCCCGGGAGATGTGGGGATATTCAAGAACGTGCCGGACATGCAGATTGTCATACCCGGACATCCGGCCGAATTCGATGCCCTCTTTCACGAGGCGTACGCGAACGGGAAACCCACGTATTTCAGGTTAAGCGAAAAAAGCAACGCCTCGCCGTGCAACCCTGAATTCGGCAGGGCATCGGTGCTGAAACAGGGAAGATCGGCGACCGTACTGGCGGTGGGACCCATTCTCGACAACGTGCTGTCGGCATGCGCCGATAGAGATGTTACCATTTTGTATTATACTTCGGTGGAGCCCTTCGATATGCAAACCCTCGCGCAAAACTGTCCGTCGTCAAAGGTACTGCTCTGCGAGCCATACTATTCGGGCGCCCTGGACCATGATATCCTTAAATCGACGAGCCCGAAATGTGTTCGTATAGAGCATGTGGGAGTTCCCCATGCCTTTTTGAACCATTACGGGAGCGCTCGCGACCAGGACCGCGATATCGGAGTGACCCCGGAAGATATCCGCCTGAAACTGGAGAATCTTATAAATGAATAAACTTGCCGGGATGATACTCGATGATGGGCGTCGTGCTTTTGAAAAGGTCGATCACCGTGCCCTTGAAGGCAAGAGGATCTTGATCACGGGAGTATCGGGCCTCATTGGGACCCATCTGCTGGCAAGCCTTAATTGCCTGAGGGCAAGAGAAGGCATCCGGTCCAGGTTGCACGGAGGATAGAAATGGCTAAAACACTGATAACGGGTGCGGGCGGCCTTATCGGCTATGCCACAAGAAGCCTCGGGCTTCCCGACATGGTCTATCTGACAAGGAAGGATGCGGATCTTACCAATTTCGAGGTAACGAAGGCACTGTTCAACTTGATCAAGCCGGACAAGGTGATACACTTTGCCGCCCAGGTAGGGGGGATCGGCAGCAACATCGTTCATTCGGGGGAGTATTTCCGGAACAACATCATGATAAACATAAATGTCCTTGAAGCAGCACGGTTGAGCGGTGTTAAGAAACTGGTCTCCTTCATGTCCACATGCATCTTTCCCGACCAGTGCGAATATCCTCTCAATGAAAGGAATATACATAACGGACCCCCTCACCCTTCAAACTTCGGGTATGCCTATGCGAAAAGGATGCTTGAGGTGCAGAGCGCCGCGTACAGGAAGGAATGGGGATGCGACTATATCGTCGTCATCCCCACAAACGTGTATGGCCCCAACGACAATTTCAGCCTCGAAGACGGTCATGTGGCATCTTCACTGATACACAAATGCTACCTGGCAATGAAGAACGGCACTGACCTCGTGGTCTGGGGAACGGGGAAGCCCTTGAGGGAGATGGTATACTCAAAGGATATCGCAAAGTTGGCTCTCTGGGCGCTGGAGAACTACGATGAGGACGATCCTATCATATTGTCGACGGGACTCGAAACATCAATAATGAGCATCGTGAAAATCATCGTGGAAAAGATGGGGTTCAAGGGCAAAGTAGTATTTGATGAGACAAAGCCGGACGGGCAGTTCAGAAAGCCCTCCGATACCACAAAATTGAAGAGGTATCTGCCGGAACTCGAATTCACCCCCGTGGAAGAAGGGATGTCGGAAACAGTAGAATGGTTTCTCGCTCACTACCCGAATGTGAGGATGTGAACGTCATGGCGGGGGAGTGGCAGGGCAAGGCGAGGATTCATCAAGCCCGGCTGAGCTGCATGGAGAGTTTTTTTGTCAAAGGATGTTCCGTAATTGTCTGGTCCCCTTCCGTAACCGCCTCATACTTTGCGTCCATTCCCGGTTAAGGTCTATAGCGGGATGCGGTCGCTCCCACGCCCCTCTTCACACACCTTATTGTATACAAAACAATCTCATGTTTTACCGGAATTGATCCACAAGTGGGCGATTTACGGTCATACGGGCCGCAGGCTTATTCAACTTCTTCTTGACAATTGCAGTCAACTTAAAATAATATAAAGCGGGTTTGAAATGTGTTGCACGGAAATAATCGGGGGGAAAGATTTTTACCGCGCCGGGCCGGAAACATCCGGTTCTTTGGCAATAAATCTCCTTTCATACCAGTGGTAGTGAACCGGGCCGACAGGCTGAAGGCAGAATACTATAATGAATCGTTGGGCTGTTACGACAGCCAGCGGCGGTAGCGCATTTATTGACGTTAAGGATGGTTGAAGGATGAAGATATTTGTAACAGGCGGCGCAGGATACATCGGAAGCCATGTGGTGAAAGCCCTCGGCCGTGAGGGCCACGATATTCTGGTGTTCGATAACCTGTCTACCGGTCACGAGTGGGCCGTGCTCTGCGGCAGGCTCGTGAAGGGCGACCTTGCCGACAAGGATGCGATTAAGCAGGCGGTGGAATCTTTTTCACCGGATGCGGTTATCCATTTTGCCGCGTCCATCCAGGTGGAAGAGTCGGTGAGAGAGCCCCTCAAATATTACCGGAATAACGTGATAAACACCCTGAATCTCCTGGATGTCCTCATGGCGCACAAAGTGAGGTCCTTCATATACTCATCTACGGCAGCGGTATATGGTATACCGGAAACGATGCCCGTCGACGAGTCGGCCCCGTTGAATCCCATCAACCCTTACGGCATGTCGAAGGTGATGATCGAGAGGGTCCTCGCCGATCTGGCGGGTGCGTCGGATTTCAAATATATCGCGCTACGGTATTTCAACGTAGCGGGGGCGGACCCCGAGGGCCGGATAGGGCAGGTGTATAAGGAAGCGACTCACCTTATCACACGGGCGCTCAAGACCGCAAAAGGAGAATTCGGGAAGCTTCTCATATATGGTACGGATTATCCTACGCCGGACGGCACCTGTATTCGCGATTATATCCACGTGGCCGATCTTGCAAGAGCCCACCTCGATGCGCTCAAATACCTCGAATCAACAGGAACCACGGGTTCCATGAATTGCGGGTACGGGCACGGGTTCTCGGTCCGGGAAGTGATAGATACGGCAAAGAAGGTGACAGGCGTGGATTTCCCTGTGGAAGAGGCGGGTCGCAGAGCGGGAGACCCCCCTGCTTTAATGGCGGACAGCACTCGTCTCCGCCGTTTCACGGGCTGGACGCCGCAGCATGACGATCTTGAGTTTATCGTCAGGACCGCATGGGAGTGGGAGAGAAACCTGCAGGGGTGAAACGCGGCATCCGGGGCAGTACACGGTTGACAGAGCCTGGGATTCCTCAGGCGGCTGTGGGTGTTGACCGGATAGAAAGGGAATTGTGACGGCGGCTTCAGTTCCGTCGGCCGGGAGGTGGTAAGGTGGTCTGTAGTGAAATCGACTCAGGCATTGCAATAGTAAAACAACTGAGGAAGGAGATCATCAAGGCGTCGGCGGATTCCAACGAGGGTCACGTCCCGAGCGCGCTCTCCATCCTGGATATACTATGGGTGTTGTACGACAGGGTATTGAACGTCTATCCCGATCGTCCCGACCATCCGGACCGCGACCGGTTTATCCTGAGCAAAGGGCATGCGTCCCTTGGCCTTTACGCGGTTCTCGCGGAGAAGGGTTTTTTTGACAAATCGCTTATGCGCGGCTTTGGGGCATACGACAGTATCTTGGGGGGTCATCCCGACAGGAACAAGATCCCGGGCGTCGAGGCGTCAACGGGCTCCCTGGGACATGGTTTCCCCATGAGCGTCGGAGTCGCTCTGGCCCTGAAGATAAAAGGATCATCGTCAAGGGTATATACGGTAATCGGGGACGGGGAGTGCAACGAGGGTACTATCTGGGAGGCGGCTCTTCTCGCCCGTCACCAGAGACTGAACAACCTCGCCTGCATAATCGACTACAATCATTCCACCGACAGGGCATTGATGGTGGGAGATCTCGCGGGAAAGTTCAAGGAGTTCGGATGGACGACCCGGGAGATAGACGGCCATGACCATGAAGCGATCTACCACGCGTGCCGTGAGGCGTCTCCGGATGCGCCGTTGGCCGTAATCGCCAATACCACAAAAGGGAAAGGCTGCGGAATGATGGAAAATGATCCCGCCTGGCATCACAGATCGCCCAACAGGGAAGAACTGGCGGAAATTTTCCGAAGTCTGGGTGAGCAATGAGAAAACAATTTGTAGAAACAATCGAAGCAGTTTTCGAGAAGGACGGCAGACTGGTCGTCTTGCTTGGGGATATCGGCGTCTTCGGTTTCAGGCGCGCGTTCCAGAAACATCCCGAGAGGATGTACAATGTAGGCATTCTGGAGCAGGCGACCGTGGGGCTTGCAGCGGGCCTTTCTTCCGAGGGCTTTATCCCGGTCGTCCACACCATCGCACCGTTTATTGTCGAGAGGAGTCTGGAACAGATCAAGATCGATTTTTGTTACCAGGGTCTTGGCGGGAACTTTGTGAGTGTAGGTGGCTCCTATGATTATGCGGCCCTTGGCTGCACCCATCATTGCCCGGGAGATGTGGGGATATTCAAGAACGTGCCGGACATGCAGATTGTCATACCCGGACATCCGGCCGAATTCGATGCCCTCTTTCACGAGGCGTACGCGAACGGGAAACCCACGTATTTCAGGTTAAGCGAAAAAAGCAACGCCTCGCCGTGCAACCCTGAATTCGGCAGGGCATCGGTGCTGAAACAGGGAAGATCGGCGACCGTACTGGCGGTGGGACCCATTCTCGACAACGTGCTGTCGGCATGCGCCGATAGAGATGTTACCATTTTGTATTATACTTCGGTGGAGCCCTTCGATATGCAAACCCTCGCGCAAAACTGTCCGTCGTCAAAGGTACTGCTCTGCGAGCCATACTATTCGGGCGCCCTGGACCATGATATCCTTAAATCGACGAGCCCGAAATGTGTTCGTATAGAGCATGTGGGAGTTCCCCATGCCTTTTTGAACCATTACGGGAGCGCTCGCGACCAGGACCGCGATATCGGAGTGACCCCGGAAGATATCCGCCTGAAACTGGAGAATCTTATAAATGAATAAACTTGCCGGGATGATACTCGATGATGGGCGTCGTGCTTTTGAAAAGGTCGATCACCGTGCCCTTGAAGGCAAGAGGATCTTGATCACGGGAGTATCGGGCCTCATTGGGACCCATCTGCTGGCAAGCCTTAATTGCCTGAGGGCAAGAGAGGATATGTCCTTCAAGACATATGGCGTGGTGAACAGCGACCCGGAAGATTACTTCTATGATATTGCTTCATTTGAAGGATCGGAGATGTTGCAGGGCGATTTAACGGACTGCGATTTTGTTCGAAGTTTGCCGGAATCGGATTTTATTATCCATGCGGCGGGCTACGGACAACCCGGCAAATTTTTGCAGGATCCCGTAAAGACCATCACCCTGAACACGGTCGCCTTGTTGGGGCTTTTTGAAAAGGTCGCGGCCGGCGGCAAGCTGCTGTTTCTGAGCACGAGTGAAGTATATGTCGGCGTGCCCCAACCGCCCTACAGGGAAACAGAGATAGGTAATACGAATACGGATCATCCCCGGGCCTGTTACATTGAAGCGAAAAGGTGCGGCGAAGCGATCTGCAATGCGTACAGACAAAAAGGAATAGAGGCGAAATCCGCAAGGGTGTCCCTCGCTTATGGTCCCGGAACGAGGGAAGGGGACAAAAGGGTAATTAACGAGTTCATACAGAGAGGTCTGAAGGGAGGGATATCCTTATTGGACCAGGGGTATGCCCGGAGGACGTACTGTTACGTAACCGATGCCACGGAGATCATGTGGAATATCCTGCTCAGAGGCTCGGATGCGATCTATAACGTGGGTGGCTTGTCCAAGGTTACCATACGGGACCTTGCGCAAAAAATAGGCCATTACCTGGATGTGCCCGTGTCTTTCCCCGCTGATGTGCCTGGTGGTTTGGCAGGCGCACCGGAGGATGTATACGTGGACATGGCGAAGGTTGAAGGGGAATTCGAAAAGAAGGAATATATTGACCTTGCAGAAGGTCTGAGACGGACCATAGAATGGCAGAAGGTATTTTATGCTGTTCGTAACACGGGAGGATAGAAATGGCTAAAACACTGGTAACGGGTGCGGGAGGCCTTATCGGCTACGCCACGAGGGGTCTCGGGCTTTCCGACACGGTTTATCTGACAAAGAAGGATGCAGACCTCACCAATTTTGAAGTAACGAAAGCGGTGTTCAACTTCATCAAGCCGGACAAGGTGATACATTTTGCGGCCCAGGTTGGGGGAATCGGCAGCAATATGGTGCATTCCGGAGAATATTTCCGGAATAACCTCATGATAAATATAAACGTTCTTGAGGCGGCCCGCCTAAGCGGTGTGAAAAAACTTGTTTCTTTCATGTCCACCTGTATTTTTCCTGATCAGTGCGAATATCCTCTCAATGAAAGGAATATCCATAAAGGCGCACCTCATCCGTCAAACTTCGGGTATGCCTACGCGAAACGGATGCTCGAAGTTCAGAGCGCTGCCTACAGAAAGGAATGGGGATGCGATTATATCGTGGTTATCCCCACAAACGTGTATGGCCCCAACGACAACTTCAGTCTCGAAGACGGCCATGTGGCATCCTCACTGATACACAAATGTTATCTCGCCATGAAGAACAATACGGACCTTGTGGTGTGGGGAACGGGGACACCCTTGAGGGAGATGGTATATTCGCAGGATATCGCAAAGTTGGCGATTTGGGCTTTGGAAAATTACGACGAGGACGATCCGATCATACTGTCGACGGGCCTCGAAACGGCGATAAAGAGCATAGTAGAGATCATAGTGAAAACGATGGGCTTTAAGGGTAATGTAATATTTGATGAGACAAAGCCGGACGGGCAGTTCAGGAAGCCGTCGGATACGACAAAGCTGAAGAAATACCTGCCGGAATTCAAGTTTACCCCTGTGGAAGAAGGCATTGCCGAAACGGTGCAGTGGTTTCTTTCGAACTACCCGAACGTGAGGATATGAGCCATGGTTGATGATTTGAATAACAAACCCGAGAAATCACTTTCCGTCAAGGACTTTGCAGGAGCCTTCGGAGAGGAAATAAGTCCCTTTGTGGCCAAAAGAATCGGCGAATATGGATTCCGGTACGTCGAATTTACGGACGAGGAAAGGGATGGACTTTTAAAGAGAATAGTCGAGACCCTGCTTGACCCGAATCTCATGCAGTCGGGCGATCACCGACTCGAACAATGGGAGAAGGGTTGGGGAGAGAACCTGGACCTCATTTTGCAGCGCCCCGAAGATTCCCAATCGATTATTCCCAAATATTTCAGCAAATATGGTGCAATTCGATGGCGTGAGCGCTTCATTCGCCCTGTTTCCGAGCAGTTCGAATACCGCTCCCTTGCGATTATACAGGACTGGCTTTTCGACCGGTACCTCCGGGATGCCGGCGCCATTTACGAGTTTGGCTGCGGAACGGGGTACAATCTGCTCAGGGCCCGCGAATTCAATCCCACGGCGAGCCTGTGGGGCATGGATTGGGCCACGTCGTCTCAAAAGATCATAGAGGAATTGGCCCGGAACGGCATTGACCCCGATATTCACGGCAAGCGTTTTGATTATTTCAATCCCGATGATTCGTTTCAATTGGCTCCGGACGCCGTGGTATACACTGTGGCATCTCTGGAGCAGGTAGGTGCCCGATGGGACAAGTTCGTGGACTATATCCTCCGGAACCGTCCCAAGCTTTGCATCCATATCGAACCTGTGGGAGAGTTGCTGAATCCCGACAAGTTGATCGATTATCTGTCAATCGAGTACTTCAAAAAGCGCAACTACCTGCAGGGTTTCCTCAATGGCCTGCGACAACTCGAAAGGGAGGGGAAGGCGCGAATCCATCGCGCTCAGCGCAGCTACATCGGAAGCCTTTTTATTGAAGGATATTCGGTAATAGTCTGGTCTCCGGTCTGATGGACCTGTTGACCAAAACAGGAAAGAAGACGCCATCGACTTTGTGTCCATGACGTTAGAGGCGCCGCAGCAGGAGAGATTCACGAAAAGACCGGTCGTCAAAGAGTTTCGAACCATCAGTTGTGAGCGAGAGTTCAATGGCGACTGCATTTTTCGGCATGAAGACCATCATCCGGTCGGCAAAACACGTCTATGTTTTTATAGTCTGGAAATAAGGCATACCGAGCGCCTTTCCGGCAGGGAACCTCCATCGTATTGTTGATGGTAACTTCGGGTATGCCTGAGGAACTGATAATGATTGCTCCAATTTGTTTTTTCAACACCACAGTTGTCACCAAATCATCAGTTGACTGCGTTGCTATTGATAAGCCGGGAAGAGGATACCCATGTTAGCCACCATGGTGGTGTCCGGATTCAGGAATAATGGCATATTCGATCTGTCTTCCTCGGACAATCGTGACAACATCCTTTACCCGTTCTGGCGGTTACGCGAAGAATTCAAGGCGCGGGGAGTTCTTCTCAACACAGGAGACATCAATGCAGGCAAAGAGGTTGGGTTTGAGATCCATATGGATGTCCAAAAATATAGATCTACCGTTCCCGCATACGTGTTCTTATGGGAAACACCACTGGTCTCTCCTGCCAATGTGTCCGAAACACGCCTTGCCCGATACCGGCGTATCTTTAGCTGGAACGACAGCTTGGTAGACGGCGGTCGATGCAGAAAGTTTTGTCTCCCTGTCACGAACGATTCGGACCTTCCTCCGACCTTCGGCTGGGATGGCCGCGATCGGTTTTGCTGCGTCATAGCGGGCAACAAGAGTCTGAAGAAACACGACTCGAGGGATCTGTATTCAAAGCGGGTCGAGACCATTCGCTGGTTTGAAAGTCATGCGCCGCAGGATTTTGACCTGTACGGCACCGGATGGAATATTCCTCCTGCCCGGCCGGGGTTAATCGGCAAGGGATGGTCGAAGATTGCGCCCAAGATATACCGGGGGTTGTCACGCCGGCCGTTTCCTTCCTATCGAGGTCGGGTACAGAGAAAACACGATACCCTGGTGCAGCACCGTTTTTCTATTTGCTACGAGAATGTGAGTGATCTGCCGGGATACATTACGGAGAAAATATTCGACAGTTTTTTTGCGGGCTGTGTTCCGGTGTATTGGGGCGCGTCTAACGTGTTTGATTATATTCCCCGGGAGTGCTTCATAGACCGGCGGGAATTCCCGGATCATGAGGGTCTCTATAGTTTCTTGAAGGCCATGTCCGAAGCGGACTACATCAAATACCAGCGAGCCATTCAGACGTTTCTTGCAAGCCCTTCGGCTGCCCGGTTTTACGGCGAAGCCTTCGCATCGAATATTGTGGAAGTTGTCCTCTCGGATTTTTGACCTTGACACGTGAATTACTCATATTGCTCGTCGCGAGGGTCCTTCAACTCCTTCTGGCCCTGATTACCGTGAGGGCGTCTACCATGCTTTTAACTGTGGAGCAATACGGCATGCTGGCCCTGCTCATGGGTTTTAACGCTCTTTGCGGGCTTTTCCTCGTTAACCCTATCGGTACTCATATCCAACGCCACACGCACCAATGGGCGGTGGAAGGGTCATTACTTGCCATGCTGCGGCAGTTCAATGGTTATGTTGTGGGCATCGCGGGGGTCGCAGTTATTTTGGTGGCATCGTGGGCTTTCGCGCGCGGCGAGGGAACCGTGCATCACAGGTGGCTTGCGGCAATCGCGGTGGGGTGGCTGGTATATGCGTTCACATGGAACGGCACCCTTGTATCCATGTTGAATATGGTTGGTTTTCGAGGGGTTTCGGCGAGCGCCGCGGTGATGACCACATTGTTTGCCCTCGCGGGGTCGGTTATTTTGAGCAGTCGTGTGAGTTCAGCCCTGTATTGGATTGCGGGGCAGGCATTGGGGCTCACCATAATCGCTGTCCCGGCCATGTACGCACTCCGGAGCAGGGTCCGGCCGGGAACCCACGCACACACGCCCGCAGATTTGAAATTGTTGACCTCCGACACGATATGGTCATTTTGTTTCCCCCTTGCCATGGCCACAGGGTTCATGTGGGTTTTGACCAGTGGGTATCGTTTTGTCGTGGAGTGGGGGTGGGGCGCACGTTCCCTCGGGTTTATGGTGGCCGGTCTGGCTGTGGCGACCCAGGTGTGGACTGCCTGTGAGACACTGGTAATACAGTTTCTTTTTCCCCATTTTTACAAGGCCATAAGCGATGACGATCCGGTCGCTCAGCAGAGGGCCTATTCGAATCTGATCAATACTGTCTGCCCTCTCTACATGTTGTTGCTGGGGGTTACGGTTGCGTCGGGAGGCTGGATTATGGCCGTACTGACCGACACAAAATTTCACGATGCCTATGTCTTCGCTCTCTTCGGCGCAGGAATCGAGTGGTGCCGTGCCACGGCGAGTTTGCTGAGTCAGGCTGCACAAGTGACGAAACGCACCGCATATGTTATCGGACCTTACGCTTTGTCGGGTTCCCTTGCAATTGGCGGCGGTTTCGTGGCAGGATGGGCACACGCATCCCTCTATACTGTGGCAGTAGTTCTGATGGCAGCCGGTTTGTTACTGGTAGTTACCATGGGCCGGCAGATGGACCGTTTGATACACGCAGATATAGAGTGGCGCAGCGTCTTCGGAATGAGCGCTGTCGCATCCGTGATTGTTTTGATAGCGGCTCTGGTCGGGTTACATCCGCGGCCATTCAAAGAGAGCCTTCTTGCCTTGACCGGAGTCGGTCTGGCGATTTCAGCGCCATTTCTCATCTTTATAAGAAGCAGTCGGCCCTACCGGGCCTTGTTATCCGTGCCGTTAAGACCGGGGCACGGTGCGATGGACCTGCACGGGGACGGCGAGCTTGTTTCCCCTAGGAAAGTGTGAGCTATGATTATTGCAAGAATAATAGGCGGCCTTGGAAACCAGATGTTTCAGTATGCCGCCGGCAGGGCGCTTTCTCTCGCGAACGACTGCCCTTTGAAGCTGGATATTTCAGGGTTTGAGAGCTATGCTCTCCATAATGGGTACGAGTTGGATATATTCAACATAGAAGCGGAGATTGCCGGCAGGAAGGATATTTCGTCGCTGACAGGATCACAAGTCCGGTTGGCGAGAATTTTGAGGCAGAAACTTGGGTTTTCTAAGAGGAGCCATCGGATTGAGCGGGAATTTTCGTTCGACCCCTGTTTTTTTGACATTGTCCAGCCTGCGTATATTGACGGGTACTGGCAGTCCTACAGGTATTTCGAATCCCATGCCGCGCAGATCCGCAAGGAGCTAAGTTTTAAAAAGCCCCTGTCGGGGAAGAACCTCGAAATCTCCGGCCATGTCGCGCAGACCAGTTCGGTAGGTGTTCATATCCGTCGCGGTGACTATATAACGAACCCTGCTTTCGCGAAGGTGCACGGATTTCTGGGTGTGGATTATTATGTAAAAGCCGTCCGGCTTATAAGGGAGACGATCCCTTCGCCCATCTTTGTGGTCTTTTCAGAGGACATAGCCTGGGCGAGGGAGAATCTTCAGTTGGGACAGGACGCGGTGTTTGTTTCGCACAATACCGGCATGTCCTCATATGAGGACATGCGCTTGATGAGCATGTGCAAGCACAATATTGTTGCCAATAGTTCGTTCAGTTGGTGGGCTGCATGGCTCAACAACAACCCGGACAAGATGGTGGTATATCCGTCGAATTGGCTTGCGGGTCGGAAAGCAGTTCAGGACTATGAGCGGTTCATGGAGGATCTCATTCCTCCAACATGGATAATGGTGTAGCGGTTGGCTAAAGATCTGTCTCAGATGCAGGATACACAGAATAACGAAGAGGGCGGCGCAGAACGTTTCGACGACCGTCTGACTGATGTAATACATTTGCTGGACGAGGCCCCTCTTGGGGAAATCAGGACAGTCCTCGATGTTGGGGCGGGAAAAGGCGAGGTAGCGAAGCGTCTGGCGCGACAAGGGAAGAGCGTAACGTGCACCGGTGTGCAAATCAACTCTTACGTGTCTGACATCGAGGCGCTTCGCGAGGGATACGGCATAGACTACGTGGAGTGCGACATCGAGCATATGCAGTTTCCCGATGAGTCCTTTGATGCGGTGATCATGTGCCATGTACTCGAGCATTGTCCGAACGTGTCCATTGCCCTTGGCCAGGCCAGGCGCGTGCTGAAGAAGGGCGGATGGCTGCTCGTCTTTGTGCCTCCTCAGGAAGATGTGGTGTGCGCAGGTCATGTTTCAGTCGGTTGGAATGTGGGGCAGCTCATGTATGTGCTCCTCCTGAACGGATTCGACGCACAATCGGGAAAGTTTATCGAGTATGGATACAACGTCTGCGGGTTCGTAAGGCGTTCCGAGCGCGCGTTACCGGAGTTGAGATGTGATCGCGGAGATATTTCAGTCCTCGCGGGAGAAGGTTTATTTCCGCTGCCCATCGGGACGGGCGATGGTGTAGGCGACAATTTTTACGGAAGTATCAAAGCGGTCAATTGGCCTAACATATCGAGGTATAGAACGGGCACCAAGAATAGTCGTGTAAAACAATGCGCCCTGACGATAATCGACCGTGCTTTGCCGATGGGCATCAAATACCGGGCGGGACGTTTCCTGGTCAAACTTGGCAGGCTTCTGCTGAAAGTCTCCGTTGCAAACCCCGACCGTCTTTCCTGACGGAGTCCGACCGTCAAGCCAACAGTGTTGAACATAATGTGTTATTCTCATAATTGTTTTTGGAGGAGGAATTAATGGCTGTCCTCGTAACCGGAGCTGCAGGTTTTATAGGCTGTAACCTCTCGAAGTCGCTGGTTGCCCAAGGCAAGAAGGTGGTAGGGTTCGATAATCTTTCGCTGGGCAGGTTATCCAATCTCGAGGATCTCCTTGGCTCGCCGTCCTTTTCGTTTACGGAGGTGGACCTTTTCGAACTCGGTCCGTATAGGGATGCACTTGCCCGTGCGGCTGCGATCGAGCCCATTACGGAGATCTGGCACCTGGTTGCAAACTCGGATATACCCTCGGGCGTGGAGGACAGCAGGGTCGATTTCAGGGACACTTTCATGACGACTTTCCATACCCTTGAGCTTATGAAGGAATATGGAATCGGGGTGATCGCTTTTGCCTCCTCCTCGGCCATTTACGGCAATCATGGAGATTCGACCCTCGTCGAGGACACGGGACCGCTCTTCCCCATATCGAATTACGGGGCAATGAAGCTTGCCTCCGAAGCCGCGATCAGCGCAGCCGTTGAAAGCTTCCTCGACAAGGCCTATATTTTCCGTTTTCCCAATGTAATAGGCATACCGGCAACGCACGGCGTGATACTCGATTTTATACGCAAGCTCAAAGCCACCCCGGACAACCTGGTGGTGCTGGGCGACGGCACGCAGCAAAAAAGCTACCTCCATGTTGAAGATCTGGTCGAGGCCATGTTGTACATCCGGGAGCGGGCCGGTGAACGGCTCAACTACTTCAATGTCGGTGGAGATGATGATGGAGTGACGGTGCGTTTCATAGCCGAGCAGGTTGTTGCCGAAGTTTCGCCTTCCGCCGCCATACAATACGGATCGGGAAATAAAGGCTGGGTAGGCGATGTGCCGAAGTTTTCCTATTCAGTCGATAAGTTGCGTAATCTCGGGTGGCGGCCGGGACTCAACTCGGCGGATGCCATATGCCGGGCTATACGGCAGATTGCGGTGCAGGAGAGAAGAATGAAACAGGCGGTAATCCTCGCGGGAGGCAAAGGTACCCGTTTGCGCGAACGGTTGGGCGACCTTCCGAAACCGCTCATCGATATATGCGGAAAACCGCTCCTTGAGCGGCAGATCGAACTTGTAAAACGCCATGGTTATACGCACGTACTTCTCCTTGTGAGCTACGCCTCACAGTATATTATCGATTTTTGCGCGGGTAGCGTTGATAAGTGGGGTCTCTCCATCGAATGCATCGAAGACGGACAACCTCTTGGCACCGCGGGGGCGGTTCTGGCCCAGAAGGGGCGGCTGGAAGAAGACTTTCTGGTCATGTACGGCGACACGATGATGGAAATCGACCTTGCCCGTTTCCATGCATTTCATAGGTCGCGGCCGGACGTGGCGGCCACCCTTTTTCTTCACCCGAACGACCATCCGAACGACTCGGACCTGGTGGAACTGGACGACGAAGGGCGGATTGCCGCATTCCACCCTTACCCGCATGATCCGGAGCAATATTACCCTAATCTGGTCAACGCGGCCCTCTATTACGTGCGCCGGACAGCGCTCGAACCATGGCGCCACACACAGGGACCCCTCGACTTCGGCAAGCACATCTTTCCCGCCATGCTGGAACGGGGACAGATACTTCTCGGTTACAATAGTCCCGAATATATCAAGGACTGCGGCACACCGGAACGGCTCGACAGGGTTTGTGCAGATTTCACTTCGGGACGTGTGGCGCGGGCGAGTCTGAGTGTGGCGCAACGGGGTGTATTCATTGACCGCGACGGCACGATCAACCGCGAAACGGGTCACCTTTCCCGTCACGAACAGTTTGAACTCCTGCCGGGTGTTGAAGAAGCGATCAAGCTGCTCAATGGCTCGCAATACCGGACCATCGTGGTCACCAACCAGCCCGTTCTCGCCCGCGGTGAATGTTCATTCGCCGGATTAAAGCAGATCCACAATAAGATGGACACCCTCCTGGGCCGCAGCGGGGCCTATGTGGACCGCACCTATTATTGCCCCCATCACCCTGACCGGGGCTTCGAAGGCGAGGTCCCCGAGTTGAAGATCGACTGCAACTGTCGAAAACCCGCCACCGGCATGATAGAACAAGCGAGGGAGGACTTGAATATCGACATTGCTCATTCGTGGATGGTAGGAGACACCTCCGTTGACGTCCTTATGGCGCGTCGCGCGGGATTGCACTCAATCGTTGTCCAGACCGGTTATGCGGGTCTCGACGGGCGCCACGGGGTGACCCCTGATTTCACGGTTCCTGATCTTAATGTCGCGGCCCACCTTATACTGGACGATTATCCGCGATTGCTCGCCATGTGCGAGGGGTTGGGCGCAGGGATCGCTCCGGGCGATTTTGTGTTTGTGGGCGGTCTGTCGCGCAGCGGAAAGAGCACCCTGGCTGCCTGTCTGAAGGATGCCCTCGAAAACAGCGGTCGGAAGGCGGTCATTTTTTCCCTCGATCGCTGGCTCCTGAATGAGGGTGAGAGGAAGGAGTCCGTACTCGGCAGATACGGCCTTGGTGAAGTTCACCCCTTGCTTGCCGGCCTTGCCCGCCGGACAGGCGCGGTCACGGTGAAGGCACCTCTCTACGATAAGATTAGACGGCGGCGGAGAGACGACATGGAATTTCTTGAGATAGGTCACAGGGATGTGGTTATCGTGGACGGGACTATTGCTCTGTCGCTCCTTGACGCTGTTCCGGCGGAGATCAGTCATGCATGGTTCGTTGAAGCCGACGAAGAAGAGCGCCGGCTCCGCGTCCTGCGTGAGTATGAACTCAGGGGTTTTATTGCGGATGAGGCTGAGGCGGTCTATAGGACGAGACAAGAGGATGAGACGCCGATCATTCTCGCCGGCGCCGGGAGCGCAACACAACGGATCGCTCTGCATCTTGGCCCCTCTCATGTGTCCGACATACCGCACCTCAAGGAGCATTGCCGATGATTATCAGCCAGACCCCACTACGTATGAGCTTCACCGGCGGCGGCAGCGACCTCCCTGTCTTTTACAGGAATTTCGGCGGGGCGGTGGTGAGTACCGCCATAGATAAGTTTGTCTATGTCAATGTGAACAAGAAGTTCGATAACGGCATCAGGATCGCATACTCCAAGAACGAAGAGGTTTCTTCTGTAAGTCAAATAGAGCACCGGCTCGTACGGGCATCATTGGAGCATCTCGGAATAGAGGGCGGAATCGAAATAACGACCATCGCCGATATCCCGTCCAAAGGGACCGGCCTCGGATCTTCCAGTTCATTTACGGTGGGTCTTTTGAATGCCCTCAGCGCGTACATGGGGCGTTATGTTTCGCAGGAGCAACTGGGGAATGACAGTTGTCATATCGAGATCGAGCGTTGCGGTGAACCGATTGGGAAGCAGGATCAATACGCGGCTGCCTTCGGCGGTTTCAATCTCATTCAGTTCAATCCGGACGATTCCGTCATCGTTACCCCCATAATCTGCCGGCGGGAAACCCTTCAATGCATTGAGCGCCGGACCCTGGTCTTCTACACGGGCATTACCAGAAGCGCGTCGAATTTACTCAGGCAACAATCGGACGAAGTGGATAATCACGTAAAGAAGCAAGGGATTTTGAAACAGATGGTACAGCTGACCTATGACCTCGCGGACGAGTTACGCCGGGATAATACGGATGCCTTCGGCGAGATCCTCCATGAGAACTGGCTGCTCAAGAAGAGCATTACCGACGGAATCAGTACCGGTGAGATCGACGGGTGGTATGAAACCGCGCGACGAGCAGGTGCAACGGGCGGCAAGATCCTGGGCGCCGGGGCCGGGGGATTTCTCATGATCTATGCGCCGGAAGATGCTCATGAAGCCATCAAACATGCTCTGTCGATACTGCGACCGATTCCGGTACGCTTCGAGCCGCGGGGCAGCCGCATAATTTTTTATCACTGAGCCAGGAGAGAAATGTAATGAAAGACTTTACCGGACACTCCGCCGCCTATTTTGCCAGGCTGAACGACCTGCTTAAGGCAGTCAACCATGAGAGCATCGATCACGCCATCTCCTTGATCGCCGACGCGTGGCACGGGGGCAGACAGATTATTACTCTTGGAAATGGGGGCAGTTCGCTGACCGCACTCCATTTCATCAACGATTGGAACAAGAGCTTGTTTATGAGGGGCTTGCGCCCGTTCCGCGGCCGAAGCCTGGTGGATAATATCGGTCTTATCACCGCGTATGGAAATGACGTCGCCTTCAATGACATCTTTGTCGAACAATTGAAGAACATCCTCCTTCCGGGGGACCTTGTGATCGCCATCTCCGGGAGCGGCAACTCGGAGAATGTGATCAGGGCGGTGGAATATGCAAATCAGAACGGCGCTGTCACGTTGGGTTTATGCGGCTACAGCGGCGGGAAGTTGAAGGAACGCGCCCAACATTGCGTATGGGCAGCGGTGGATGATATGCAACTCGCAGAGGATGTGCATGCCATATTCGGCCACATAGTGATGCAATGCCTGGGCAGCGCCGGTGATCGATGAGACGCCATCACGGGCAATATCGGGTCCTTTGACGGGAAGACTCTTCAACCCGGCATCTTTTCCATGTTTTTCGAAGGAGACGGTTCGCGGTGGGCGACGCGGTAGATTCGATGATTATTCAACACAGGAATTCATGATATGGCCCGGAACAACGTAATCGACTGCCTGAAGGGATTTACCATATTGCTGGTTGTCCTGGGTCATGGGATCCAGATATGTACGAACAATAATTTCGATGCATTTGGTTTTCGACTTATCTATTCGTTTCATATGCCTTTGTTTATGTTCCTTAGCGGTTACGTCGCCGTGTACGCGCCTACGGACAGCATTTCCAGGTTGAAAAGCCGTTTTATCCGACTGGTTGTACCGTTTTTTTCCTGGGCCGTAGTCAGCTTTGGCATCAGTTGCGTTGGAAAAGGCGCTGTCGATTGGTCCTACTGGATAGACCTGTTTAGAAATGTCGACACGGGGCTATGGTTTTTATGGGTCCTGTTTTTGATTCATCTCTTGTTCTACCTCGGCGAAAAAGTGAGATTTGCCGGGCAGTATTCATTACTCGTACCGTTGGTGCTGGTACAGTTTATCCCGTATTCCTTTCTTGGCATTTCGTTCGTCAAGATGTACATCGTCTTTTTCTCCATCGGGTATTACCTGAACAAGAATTCCCTTGAATTACTGTTGAGAAAGAGAACAGTCATCCGGTATCTTGTGCTTTTCTGCACGTTAGCCCTCTACATCTATCTATTTCAATACTGGACATTCGCAGGGAGAGTGGCATTCCTTGGCGTTGACAACTATTTTGTGCGGAAACTTTACAAATTAGTCGTAGCAGTGCTGGGTATATTATTTATATACGAAGCGTTCAACATTCATACAGTCTGTGAAAGCAGCCTGAAATGGCTGGGAAAGAATACCATCGAGATTTACACAACCCATGCCTATTTTATAAACATCGCCCTATCATTACTGATTTTAGCCGGTTCATTCAATTTGTACGTAAACGTGATGGCATCATCCTTATTCGGCCTGCTATGTTCTCTCGTTGTCGCCCATTTTCTTAAGAAGAAGGCAGTCACGTCCCTGCTTTTCTATGGCAACAGGAATTGACTATGACGCCGCGGGCAGAATCTGAACGCCGCCTTCTCCATGGGGTTTGATTCTTGCTGAAGAAAGGATGTTATTTCCCGTGCGGAGCGCTGGCGGTCTTCGCCATCTGTAATACGGCGAAGGTGGTTTATCTCGATGCGCGGATCGTGCCCCTTGATCTTAAGTTTCATGTAATAGCCCTTTCCGCGGCTTACACATTTCTCATGGTTGTGGCCTGCTTTTCCGCCGCCATTGCTTCGGGCCGCCGGATTGTTTTCGTAATTTTGTTTGTAATACAAGCGCTCTACCTTTATGTGACGACAGCGTACTATTCTGTCTTCAAGAGCTATCTCACGTATCAGATCGCCGTCAGTCTCTTCGATGAAGCTCTGGGGTTGGTCCGGGGAAGGGCGGTCCCCCTGGGAGGCGTCACCCCGTTGCTCGTTTGGATTGACCTGCCTGCAGCGGTGCTCGTCCTGACCGCTCCACGGTGGAAGGCGATGAAGGACCACAGGAAGCCGTTTATCGCCATAATGATCGGGGGATTTGGCGCGATAGCCGCTTTTCTGGGGGTCGCTCATATTGTAGGCCGGGCTCCCTGGCAGTTGGTATCGGAGCCTTTCCTGGGGGACCTTGCAGTGGTCAAGCTTTATGGTCCTTTGACCAATGGCCTGAATATCCTGCCCGACCACAGTGAAAGGTCGAGAAGACTCATCACGCCGGAGAGGACGTTGAAGGGACAGACAAGCTCTTCCCATCCCAATATTCTTGTTGTACAGATCGAGTCTCTGGATGCAACGGCCATCGATGCAGAGGTTGATGGCCGGCCGGTTATGCCGTTCATGAGGAGGCTTGCCTCCGAGAACATCTATTACCCCTATTGCCTGTCCTATCATGTGGGAGGCGGCACGTCGGACGCGGAGTTTTCGGTGCTCAACAGCGTGGTGCCGTTGGTCGATTATCCGGCCCTGAAGGTTTCCGAATATCGCTACCCTAACGCGGTAAGCACCCGACTGCACGAGAAAGGTTATAGTACCCAGGCTTTCCATAACAACCGGGCAACTTACTACAACCGCGGCAACGCCTTCGCGCAAATGAGTTTTGATGTCTTTTTCGACCAGGACCGGATGAGGATACCTGTGAGCCGCTGGGGCATATCCGATGGGGATATGTTGCGCTTCGCCCGGGGCTGGTTGAGCGGCCGGAAAGAACCCTGGTTTGCCTATGTAATCACCATGTCAAGCCATGGCCCGTTCAACTTCTTCCCTGCCGAAGACGTAGGTGCAGATTTCAAGAGTGTCTCTAACGACTCCGTGCGAGGATATTACCGTTCTTTGACGTACGTGGACCACGCTCTGGAGCAGTTGCTGGCCGACGAAAGCATACGCAACCATTCCTATATCTTTATTTTTGGCGATCACGCGCCGCCAATACCTGCCGGTGACTACGTCTCGGCTGTTCTCAACCGGGGACGCCCTCCACGCACCTTTGTGCCCCTGGTGATTCTCACGCCGGATCGTCATCACTTCAGGGGAGATCAGCGCGTGGCGAGTTTTCTGGACCTTGCGCCCACTATATTTAAGGCCTCCGGCATAGGAGGCGACTACAATAGTGATGGAGATGACCTTCTGGAGCCTGCGGAATTACCCGATGTGATACCCTGGCCCGGCGGCGCCCTTAACCGGAAAGTTCTGTTCAGGGAGATCGACAGCCAGATAAAGCGGCGCGAAGGCGGCCACGTTCTGGGGCTCCAGTAGCGACCGCCGACCTTGTGGCAAGGAAATTGAACCCTATGCCCTTGGCGTCTGAGTAGTTATGAAAAAAAAGGATAATATTATGACGGACACCCGGAACCAGGCAGAAGAACCGATAATTTCGGTTCTTATGCCGGTTTACAATAGCGAACCCTTTCTCGTCGAGGCGATTGAAAGCATATTGAACCAGACCATGGGAGACTTCGAATTTCTGATCGTCTATGACGAATCCAAAGATAACTCTTACGCCATCATCGAGCGGTACCGGAAGCGGGATTCCCGCATCAGAGTGGTCCAGGGACAGAAGAAAGCCCTGATCGGCGCTCTGAATCAAGGGCTCGACGCAGCGAGAGGAAGGTATATCGCAAGAATGGACGCCGATGATATAAGCTGCCCGGAGAGGTTCGAGAAGCAAGTGCAATTGATGGAAGCGGCAGGGGCGGATATTTGCGGATGTCACTGGCTTGCAGTCAACGAGACAGGAAAGCTAGTGGACGCGAAAATAGTCCCCTTGTCGCCTGATGCGTTCACCGCGACGCTGGCGTGTACCGTCCCGTTCGCCCATGGCTCGGTGATGGTGCGCACGGCCTTTCTCCGGAAGCATTCCCTCAGGTATGGCGGGGCGAAATACGCTGAAGACTACGATCTCTGGATTCGTTTCTGGGAAAAGGGCGCAGTCTTTGTCAATGTTGACGAGTTTCTTTTTAAATACCGGAATTCCGACACATCCCTGTCTCAAGTGGTAAGTAAAGGCAATGCCTCCGACACGCGGGCGTTGAGGAGACGGTTTGTCCGGACCAATTCGGATGCATGTCTTCGCGCCGTCAAGAAGCTGACAGAATCATATGAATCCTTGAGCCAGGTGGAGCGGGTATTCCTGCTGCTGGCGGCGTATCTGATCTCCTTAATCCTTAAGCGGCCGGTTGTGTTCGGTGTTGCGAGGCGCTCAGCCAAAAGAAGCATCGGCATGGCGCTTCTCTATCTGGTGAGAGGGTTCTAGAAGTGGGTATACGTTCCAATGATGACCCGGGTCACTTTGCCCACTGCAACTATACTTTGTTTTTCGTCATAGGTTTGCCCATTTTACTGGGGTTTCTTTATTCGGTGTTCCTCTCCTATCCCGATCAGTTCTTCTCGCCCTTTACGATCATAAGTGATTTGAGTGAAGAGGACGTGACAGACGCGACTTCGTCATACTTGATCGGGGTCGGTTACTTGCCTCAGGATAGCGCGCGATATTTGAGACAGGGTTTGCAGTTTTCCCTGTCGGAACGTCCGCTGGCCGATTTTTTCAGAGTGCTGGCAGGGTGGTTCTCAAATATCTCGCTTTTTTACATAGCAAAAATCGCGCACAAGGTGCTGCCGCAAAACCCCTATGTGGTGATTGCTCTCATCAATCACCTCTTTATGCTGCTGACTTTAAGAAACTATATGGCGATGGCGCGAATTCTCAAGATTTCCGAAAGCAGATTCCTGCCTTGGATTGGAGGAAACCTGATACTGATCTATGTCTTATACTCTCTTAACAAAGAAGCCATCGGGATGTTCCTGGTGAGCGAATTTGTTTTGTTTGAATACAGACAGAGTTATCCGAGGGTGCTCTTCTCCCTTTTTCTGGCCCTTATGACCCGGAACGTGTTGTTCGGTTTTGGCGTCATCACCGTGATAAACCATTTCGTGAAGCTGAAGCCGTGGAAAGTATTGGTGATCTTTGCCGCCATTTTGCTGCCGGTCCTCTTTTACATCACGGGAGGTGCCATCCTTGGAGAGGAATTTGGCCAGTTGGGAGACGCAACGTACCAGCATGGGCAAAAATCGTCGGCAATAACCACGTATTTTTTCAAGTACGAGGAGTATCCCATGGGATATTTCCTCAGCTATATCGTCGTGCTGGCGGTTAACGTATTGGGGCCGTTCCTGAACTATGGTTACTGGAAAGACTACTTTACGGTATTCGTTCTTTCACAATTTCTGCTCCAGCTGTCGTCCCTTCTCTTTGCGCTTCTCATATGGAAGACGGTCAGGGGCCGTTTGTTTACGACCGCCATGTGGGAGGGACCCCTGAAGTTCGTCTTTTACTACACCATGATTTCCTGCATAATGCCCTTTTCTCAACATCGTTACCTGATACCGATCTACCCTGTTCTGGTGTTGAGCTACGTATATTGCTGTGAAAAGGTGCCCCGGAGCACCGGTCGCGTGTTCGGGTTTCTTGCAAAGGACACGAGAAAGGTGCCGAGCCCGGAGTTTGTGGAGACACGCTCGGGGTAATCGGGACATGGGAAACGTTGTGACCTGAGGCCAACCAAGCGGCCGGTGCGGCGGACGACCGCGGCCGGCGCGCTGTCCGCTTAAGTGAGGTATGATATGATTTCTGTAATAGTTCCGTTGACAAACGCAGCCCATATTGAACGAAAGATTAATGATTGTGAAGCGCTATCGGGGATTGAGCATGAGGTTGTCTTTTGCTATAATGGCCCTGATAGCGGATTCGGCGAAGTCGAAACCATAGTTGAACGAAAAGGAAACCCTCGTGTGCGCTTAGTGAAATCGACGCCATTCAATAAGAATATCGCGATAAAGGCGGGACTTGACGTCGCCCGGTACGATCGGTGTCTTTACACGGACGTGGACTGCTGCTTTTACGGCCCCATCGATGTCCAGGGTTTAGTACGTGACATTAGATCGGATAACGTGGTATCATTCATCGTATTGAGAAGTACAAGCGATTCCAAGCTTAAGGTGCTGAGGCGCGTGAGAGAGCTGAAATTCGCCGGTCTGAGGTTCTTGCATCAGTACTACCTCTGTGTCAGAGGGGGTGGATATATTTCAGGGAACGTATCATCCATGATACGACCTGATATACTGTCGGATGATCTCTATTATCCTTTGGAATTTTGCGATAGACACAGGGCGAATATCGTTGTCTCAAATTCTGTGACTTTCGCGGAAGACGATAATGACAAGACTCCTTATGTCAATAAGCTGCCGCGGCTTATGTTCGGGGCATTTCAGGGATTCAGGTTGGTGAAGAGCATGCGGGCAAAGGTAAGCATATTGACCCAAAAGCTGCTCAAATATTTCGCGGTAGCCTTTTCTCCCCTGATAGTAGCCGCCATACTCGTGAGTGCGCGGGTCAACATCATCGTCGCCCTTGCTTTGGCTCTTATTTTTTCATGGGTCAAACGGAAATACCTGATCAAAACATGGCAGGGTATAAAGTGTGGTTTGCTGGACAGGAAACCTGAGTGGTAGTGATTTTTGTTGTGCGGAGTGACTATGGGAAGTGTATGATGGAAGGCGTCGATGTTACAGTGGGACGATAGAGTTGGGTTCGAAGGGTCTTCAGCATCCGGACCGTCAATGCATAGTTTGGGGCAGGGCCTTAAACTTAATGTGAGGTAATTATGAGCAAAACACCAAGTTTGTTTAGGACACACGGCTTAGTATTCAACCACTTATTTCAGGTGGGTGAAATGTGCCTGACAATCCTGTCTCTGATCCTTGCGGCAGATTTCGTGGGTTACCCCTGGAACCCCATGTTCAATATCCTGCTGGTCATGGTGTTGATCCTCTATAATATGATGGCGAGGCGCTATGAGTTGTATTCTTCCAAGCGGGGCCGTTCGGTTTGGGCTGAACTGAACACTCTCGTTCGGGTCTGGTGTTTCAGTTTTATCGTGTGTCTGACGGCGTTTTTCCTGGGGGGTATATCAGGGGCAAATTTCAGAAAGACATTGGTGAGCTGGTTTATTGCGGGGATTGTCATGCTCGCCCTGGACCGGCTCCTGTTGAGGGCTGTGTTCGACTATATACGGAAGAAAGGATACAACAGGCGTTTTGCGGTGATTGTCGGTGCCGGCGAGGTGGGGTTGACCCTCGCGCGTAACCTGGAAAATGCGGCGTGGTCCGGAATAAAGGTGGTCGGCTTTTTTGACGACAAGACGGAAAGCATCTCCTCTACTGTCCCCATACTGGGTAAGACTGCTGATCTGGACAGTTTTCTGAGATCCCATCAGATAGATTATGTATACATGGCCCTTCCCATGAGGGCAGAGGAAAAGATAAGGCGAATAGTGGGCAAGTGCAGGACCTTTGGGGCGGAACTCTATATGGTGCCTGATTTCTTTGCGTTCTATCTTCTCCACTCGAGAGTAGAACAAATAGGGAATGTCATTATGCTGAATTTCAATCCCTACATGGCCTGGAAACGCTACTTCGATCTGTTCTTCTCGGTGCTTGCCATCATTGCCTTCTCTCCGCTCATGTTTCTCATTGCAATACTCATCAAATTGGAAGACCGCGGTCCCGTCTTTTACGGGCATAAGCGTATTGCCGCCACGGGGCGGGAATTCAAGTGCTGGAAATTCCGGACCATGTTTGTGAACGCGGATAAGAAGCTGGCTGAAATCCTTGAATCCGACCCCGAGGCGAAAAAAGAGTGGGATGTGTGTTTCAAGTTGAAGAATGATCCGAGAGTAACGAAGATCGGCAAGTTCCTGAGAAAAACCAGCCTGGACGAGCTTCCCCAGTTTTTCAATGTGCTGACCGGCGAGATGAGCGTGGTCGGGGCAAGGCCTATCGTGGAAAAGGAGCTATATGAATATTACAGGGAGCACGGCGGCCTTTACTGCTCTCTTAAGCCCGGCATAACAGGACCGTGGCAGGCGGGGAAAAGGAATGATACGGAAGACTACAATGAAAGGGTCCAACTTGATGCATGGTACGTTCAAAATTACTCCCTTAGACTGGATCTGAAGATCATTTTTAAAACCGCTGCCTCTATGGTTCACGGCAAAGGGGCGTACTGATTGGAAGAATGCCGGTTAGAGGACAAGGGCGTAACAGTGCGCCGGTAAACGAATTATTGCACGAACAACGCGAAGCGACAGAATAAATCGTAAAAGACAACGAAGGTGAATGACGCACAATGAAATCAAGGCGGGCTAAACAAGTCATTTTTGTAATTCTGGGCCTTATGGCCCTGGGGGTTGTCAGCGCGCACGCCATTGACAGTGGGGTGACCAGACAGACCCTTGTCGGTCTTAAAGGCGTCAACGTAGTGGTGGAAGAACTGCAGCCGGACATTCAACGGTATACGCAGAAGTTTCTCCTGCAGAAGGAGCAAATAAAAGCAGATGTGGAGTCCATGTTAAGGAAATCGGGCATTACGGTGCTGACATATGAGCAGTGGCTTGCGGCGCCGGGAAGACCCTTTCTTTATGTGGCTGTCAATACACACGAATACGAGAAATACTGGTATGCGTACGATATAAAGGTGCAACTCAGACAGAGGGTCTTCCTGGAGATGAACCCCTCGATAACCACCATAGCGAGCACCTGGGCGATAAATATGACAGGCAGCACGAATATTGCAAAACTTAATGAAATCAAGGATGGTCTCGGTGTTCTTGTGAGAAGGTTCGCCGAGGCGTGGAATACGGCGAACGCGGTAAAATCGGGAAATTGAAAGGCTCCACGCGGTCACTGGAGAGGAGAGAATGGAGACGGGAGCGGAGAAACAAGGCGGAACAGTCGACGCATTGAGTTACCTTCGTGTGATTCTCAAGAACAAGAAGCTGATCGCGTATATTGTCGGTATCGCGGTTGTGGTAACCATTTTAAGATCTCTTGCGATAACCCCGGTATATGAGGCGAAGGCTACGATAATACCGGCAAACGCGCCGACCAAAGACTCCGGCATGTCGTCCATGGCTGCCGCTCAATTCGGAATAGCCCTGCCTGCAGCCCCCCAGTCCACCGAGATGGTGACCCTGTTGAGAAGCAATTCGCTCAAGGAAAAGGTAATCAGGAGTCACAACCTGCTGCCCGTGCTGCTCGGTAAGGGAAGCCTCAATAAATCCGAAAACAGCGCGATGTGGGCGGGGATAAGGAATTTGCAGGGTATGACGAAGGTGAAATATGTACCGAAAGAGGTCATCATCGACATATCGGTGGAAAATAAAAATCCCAAATTAGCGGCGGATATACTTCAATACACCCTGGACGAACTTAATGGGTATATGAGCAATGAAACCAAGAGGGTGGCGGAGGCGAACAGGCGATTTCTTGAGTCCCAACTTGATAAAGTTGCCGATCCGTACATAAAGGCAAGGATTTATACGATAATCGCGCAGCAGATCGAGACTTCCATGATGGCGGAGGCGAAGGAGAATTTTGCCTTCAAAGTGCTCGATGCGCCCCGGGTTCCGGACCGGAAGATCCGGCCCAAGAGGGCGCAGATGGTGCTGGTTTCCTTTGTGGTCGCGTTATTTTTGGGTATATTTGCCGCATTTGGAAAGGAATTTATTTTGCTTCATAGAGCAGAGTTAGCCGAACTGGGAAGACTGATCGGACTGAAACCGGGCAGACTGAGCGGGCTGAAGCTGGGCAGATTAAGGGGACTGAAACTGGGCAGATTAGGGGGACTGAAATGGAGGGCGAAGAAGAGGTGAAGAAGCGCCTGTCCCATCCCGCAAACATGAAATTTAACGGTTTAAAGCCTATCGTGAAAGGCATACAAAGAAACGGGGGTTATCGAGTGGTTAAACAGATCCTTCTGACAATCTGCGTAATACTGGGGGTAACGTGGGCGCTGCACGGTTATGCCCAGCAGGCCCCGGTCGTCCAGGGGCGACCGCAAGGTACTAACTATCTTGGACCACAATCGCCTCAACCTCCCGCAACGGTGCCCGGCAACATGATGCCCGGGTCACCGGGTACGGTGCAAACCGTTCCCGTTCAGACGGAGGTGCTTCAGAAAGCGACTCCCGAGCAGAGGAAGGCCATAGAGGAAGCGGGGAAAGATAAAGGAGACCTTCTCACGCCGGAAGCGCTGGAAGCACTTAGGGTGAAGCCTGAGTTTCAGGGCCTTAAGCCGGGAGACATCGTACAAGGCAAAGAAACCCTTGAGAAGAAAGGAAGCGCGAAGGTCGCAGGGGCCGGGCCGGAGAAACGGATACCGGGCGGAGAGAAGGGAGAGCAGAGCAACTTCGAACGGGCGAGGGCCATCGGCAGGTACCAGGAGATATCTACAAGCCTCAAACCTTTTGGTTATGATTTTTTCCAGGATGCGGCGGTACGTATTATTATGGACCGGAAGGATATTCCCGTTCCCACCGACTACGTGATTGGTCCCGGAGACGAGGTCAAGATACTCCTTTGGGGACGGGTGAGCGCGAACTATAACCTTACAGTCGATAGAAACGGCAATATCACCATCCCCCAGGTGGGACCGGTTCCCGTTGCCGGACTCACCTTTGAGCAGATGTCAAAACACCTCATCAAACAAGCAGATCAAATCGTGGGTGCCAACATTGACGTCACTATGGGCGCCTTGAAAAGCATTCCCATTTTTGTCCTCGGCGATGTGAGGAGGCCGGGAGCTTACACCATAGGCTCCTTTGCGACCATGACGGATGCGCTGCTCGTGGCCGGCGGACCGTCGGACATCGGGACTATGAGGAGCGTCCAGTTAAGGAGAAAAGACAAGATTATCACCACTTTCGACTTTTACGACCTTCTGTTGAAGGGGGATAAATCGAAGGACACCATGCTCCAGGCGGGAGACGTGGTTTTTGTCCCCGTACAGGGCCCTCTGGTCGGCGTTGCGGGCAACGTGAAGAGACCCGCCATTTATGAGCTCAGGGGAAAATACGACCTCGAAACACTTTTTGATCTGGCGGGCGGCATCATTCCCACCGCCTACACCCAACAGATCCAGATAGAGAGGATTGTCAGGAATGAAAGGCAAGTAGTTGTCGACGTAGACGACAGACACCTTAAGAAAGCCAAAGATACCCGTCTCCAGGACATGGATCTGGTAAAGGTGTTCAATATTGTTGAAAAGGAAGCTAATACGGTGTTCCTTACGGGCAATGTGAAGAAGGCGGGTAAGTATGAGTACAAGAAGGGCATGAAGATCCGGGACCTCCTGAAGGATAAGGGCGACCTTCTCTCGGAGACCGCCATGGATTACGCCCTGCTGGTGAGGATTGAACCCCCTGCCTTTGAAAGAAGACTGATCCCTTTTAATCTGGAAGCTGTCTTGTCCTCAGGCGACCCAGCGAAAGACTTTGAACTCCAACCTCAGGACCATGTGTATGTCTTCTCCAAATGGTTCTTCAGGGATAGGCCCTATATCACAGTGGAGGGCGAGGTCCGAAATGCGCGAACCGGTATTTCTGAAAGAAGAGGTCCGTTGGAGGGAGATGATCCTATGGGTGGCCCACGGAAAAGAGAGCAAGTCGGCGGAGAGAATCGAGTAAAAATCGACCTCAGCCAGAACATGCGGGTACGAGATGCGATTCTGATGGCGGGGGATGTGACAAGGGACGCGTATCTCCGGAAGGGAGAGATGCTCCGTATCGACAGGAACCGGGATTACTCCAGGATTTACTTCGATGTGGGAAAGGCTATGGCGGGGGACCCCGAGAGTAACCTGCTCCTTCAGGATGAGGACAGGATAGTCGTTCACTCAATCTACGAGTTTGAATACAAGAAATCCGTCTCCATTGACGGCGACGTGTTGAAACCGGGTGATTACCAGTATCTGCAAGGGCTTACAGTGAAAGACCTGGTATTTGCCGCAGGAAATATTCGGGAGTCTGCCTATCTTGATGAGGCTGAGATCACGAGCCAAATTGTTGAGGACGACAAGACCGTCAAATCAGAGCGCAGGGGTATAAATCTGAAGAGGGCACTCCGGGGAGACCCGGTGGATAATGTGGTGTTGAAGCCCTATGACAGGGTCACGGTAAAGAGACTCCAGGATTGGCGCAGGGAGCAGTTCGCAACCGTAGGCGGGGAAGTAAAGTTTCCCGGACGGTACGCGACGAGGAAAAAGGAGCGTCTTTCCTCGCTCATTGAGCGGGCAGGCGGTTACAGCGACGACGCGTATCTCAGGGGCGCGGTGTTTACGAGGGTGCGGGTAAGAGATTTGCAGCAAAAAGGCATCGATGAGATGGTCACAAGGATGGAAAAAGAGCTTCTCTCCGAGACCTCCACCGTGGATTCGGGCTCGTCGGAAGGGGTTCAGGCCAAACAGGTTGAGGTGGTGCAGCGGCAGCGGTTCATAGAGACCCTCAGGAAGGCGAAGCCTACCGGCAGGTTGACCGTATATCTTGCCAACTTGAGACTCCTTAAAGGAAGCGACTATGATATTGAACTGGAGGCGGGCGATGAACTTTACATCCCGACAAAGAGCAGCGTGGTGAATGTTGCAGGCGCGGTCATGGTCAACGGGACCTTTACCTATGGCGATACCCTCGCCTACGAGGACTATGTAAAGATGGCGGGAGGTTACACACGTTACGCAGATACAAGCAACATATTTGTAATGAAAGTTGATGGCAGTGCAAGGAAAATGTCCTCCGGGGCCGTGAACTGGAACCCGTTTCGAAAAAGATGGGAGGCTGCCGGTTATGGCGAAGGGCGGAGTGCTATAGAGGCAGGGGACAGCATCGTGGTCCCCGAGAAACTCGAACGCACCGCATGGCTCAGAGAATTGAAGGACATAACCCAGATATTTGCCAATGTCGGGTTGGCTGCTTCTACCGTGGCGGTCCTCTATAAGACTCTGAAGAACAACTAAAGGTATATGTGCTATACAACAACTGGCCCCTTACCCGGTCTGAAGGTCTCCGGATGAGATGCCCGGGGAGGGCGCAAGAAAAAGCAGATAAGCCGGGAAGATGGCGTGTTTGACAGGAACTGCCACACTGACCGGCACTCCCCGGCAAGGTCCATATCCCTGCCAACCAGCGTGCCTACTCTCGACCTCCCTGGTTTTCTCCTGCTCCTCGTTCTTGCTTTCTTTCTTCTTACTTCACACATCGCCCCGGTCCTTGCGGACGATGATCCATTCATTTCCCCCGCGAATTGGGGAGGGACGGGGCTCATGGAGATTCCCACGGCAAGGGTAATGAAGGAAAATACATACAGGGTGGGGGCAGCGCAGGTGCGGCCTTACAGGTACTACTATCTCTGGTTGAGTCCCTTCAAGGGTTTTGAAATAGGCGGAAAGATTACCGAGATCATCGACGTGCCCGCCCTCGGTTCAGGATACGGCAACTACAAGGACAAATCGACGGACCTCAAATACAGCCTCCTCGACGAAGGCATGTATGCGCCCGCCATTGCCATTGCGATAAACGACTTTCAGGGCAACAGGCTCTATGCGTCACAATCCATCGTGATGAGCAAACAAATATACCCTTTTGATTTCACTATAGGAATGGGAAACGGAAGGTTCGGGAAGACACCCTTGCCGACGGCCGACGATACGTCCTTTCAGGCCGAGATATTTTCCAATCCGAGAAATTGGTTCCGTGACGCCCAGTTGTTCGGAGGCATCCAGTTCTCGCCGTCAGACAAGTACAGCTTCATGGTTGAGTACAGCCCTATTCATTATGAAAGACAGATCCAGGACCCTGCCCAGCCGAAGTATTTCCTGTCTCCCGTTTCATCCCCCTTCAACTTTGGCTTCAGGTGGAAACCATTTACCTGGGGCGAGATCGATATCAGTTATCAACGGGGGAATGAGATCGGGATAAGCCTTTCAACTGTGTTCAATATGGGGAAACCCTTCATCCCTATTTATGATGCACCCTATAACGAAAGAAAAGACGATAAGCTGAATCCCCTGGAAGCGCGATTAGAAAAAGCGCTCCGTGAGTCCGGCTTCAGGAATATAGGGATCAATGTGGAATGGGATAAGGTGAGCATAGAGGCCGAGAACATGAAGTATTACTATTCGAACAGGGCTATCGGGGTGATCCTGAGGCTTGTCTCCACGATTACACCCCGTCGCATCCGGAAAATCCAGATAGTCCTTACCCGGTATGGCATACCCCTCATGGAGTTCTCAGCATTGAGGGAAGACCTGGAGGATCTCTATGCGGAGAAGCTTACCTGGGGTGACTTTCTGTTCCTGTCCACCATGGATACGAATGTGTATAAGCGCCCGGATGTGGTGATAAGGGACAAGAGATTCCTCGACTATGGTGTGAAGCCCGCCTTTGAGACGGTTGTTAATGATCAGGACCACTTCTTTATGTACAGGCTTGGCGCAGAGGGGTGGCTGAACTTTCACCCCTGGCAAGGTCTGTCCCTGATCGCCGCGCTCGCGGGTTATGCGATGAATGATATTAAGTCATCCACTCCTCCTCTTTCCGACGCGGTGAGAAGTGACATATTTCTCTACAAAGAAAAGAACATGAACCTGACGCGCCTCCTGGCCGACCAGATTTACAAGGCAGACCATCAGGTGTATTCGAGACTGGCGGCAGGGCTTCTGGAGATCGAGTACGCGGGCTTTGATGGTGAGGTTGCGATGCCGCTCTTTAATGGCAGAATCCTTGTGGGTTTGGAGGGGAGTGCGGTAAGAAAACGGGACCCGGACAGTGCTCTGAAGCTGAAGGCCGACAACACGAAAGTGTATAATACACAGTTCTTCAATACCCGTCTCAATATGCCTGAACTTAATATGTGGCTCGATGTGAAAACGGGGAGGTTTCTGGCGGGTGACTACGGGTCTGTTGTGACCCTGTCAAAGAGTATAAACGGCCTCACCCTTTTTGCGTGGTACAGTTTTACGAATACCAACATGATGAGCGACCCCGACAATAGAGGATATAACGATAAGGGCATCGGCTTGTCGCTTCCCATGAGGCTCTTTGACGGAACCGACTCAAAGACAACGTACAATTACGCGGTCTCTCCATGGACAAGAGATGTTGCCCAGGATATCGATCACTTCAATGGCCTCTTTGATTTCATCGGGAGAAACCTGAAAGTTTACTGGGACAGGGATGAGAAGGAAATGAAGTAAGAGATATCCGGGGAGGGACACGGAAGGCACCGGAGGCATGCTTGCCGCCTGCAATTTCGAGAATGATTGATACATACGTGATTTATCGATAGCCATGGAGAAAGGTTCACGTAGTTGAACAGAGAGCAGGCAGATCGACTATTGCTGACTTGTCTAAGAGCGGACAGGCGGGACGAGACGATCCGTGCCTTGAGTACTTTGGCTGAGAACGACTGGGAAAGTCTGCTTGGCGCAGCCCGACGCCATGGGCTTTCCCCTTTGTTTTATGATGCGCTACGACCAGCAAAGGCCCATCTCGTTCTCCCGGTCGGCATCGAGGAACGGCTGAAAAGGGCCTATCTGGGTTCAGCTGCACGGAACATGCGACTATATCGGGAATTGTCGCATGTTCTGCGAGGCTTGAATGATGAAGACATCCCCGTCATCCTCCTAAAAGGTGCACATCTCGCAGAGGGGGTGTATGGCAACATCGCCCTCAGACCCATGGGGGATGTGGACATCCTGGTGAAAAAAAGCAATCTGGAAAGAGCCGGCGACGTACTGATCGGACATGGCTATACCGACGTGCCGCTGGGGGTGGGCGTACCGAAGCCCCCCCAGCATCTCGCCCCTTTTGTGAAAAAAGGTGAACCCGCGATTGAGCTTCACTTCAACATCATCGAACCTCCCTATGCCCTCCGATTTGATATGGAAGGAATATGGAGCCGAGCCTCGAAGGTGTCGGTCCTCGGGACTCAGGCACTTGTTCTGTGTCCCGAGGACCTGTTGATTCACCTGGGGACCCATGCCTGCATAAGTCACGGGTTTAATAATGGCATAAGGTTTCTCCTCGATATATCCCGAACAATCTCCCGTTACGAAAAGGAACTTCGCTGGGAACAATTGTTGAGCCAGAGTAATGATTGGGGCATAGACAGAGGCCTTTACCTTGCTTTCAGGCTCTCCGCCAAATATACAGGCATAACTGTTCCTGAACATGTCATGAATAGGCTGTTTCCTTCATGCGATGACGCAGATGCAGTCGCCCTCGCCGAGGAATTGATGCTTGGAGAGACTACGGTAAACCCCAACGTCGCCAAACTTTTCGGCAACCAGGACTTCTCCGGCAAGCTGATCTACCTCGCCCGTAACGTCTTTCCGTCAAAGGCAGAGATAGATCCTCTATCGACAGACAAATTGACATGGCCCGCTCTCTGTAAATTCTACTATTGTCGCATTACGGGGCTTGTTGAAAGGCATTGGGAAACCGTATGGCACCTTTTCGTACGGGACAAGAAACTCACCGGACTAGCACAGATTGAACACAAAAGGAATCAGCTCAAGGACTGGCTGGTCAAGGACACCTGACTTTGTGTGCGGACGGGCAGAGCCCCGCAGGGGACCGGAGAGGCTCGGTTGCCATGATGATTTCTCTGGAAAAGACGGCTGGGAAAAGGTTATAATGACCCACTTTAATGCGCCCATCCCGGCGCGAAGAGGAGGTGTTCCCCATGGACATAAGGGCTATACAGCAGATCTGTTACGGGGTCTACATTATCAGTTCGAGGAAAGGCGATAGGTTCAACGGCCAGATTGCGAACACCGTGTTCCAGATTACGTCGGACCCCCCCACAGTGGCGGTGAGCGTAAACAAGCAGAACCTGACCCACGATTTCATTGAGAACAGTAAAGTTTTCTCCATTTCTGTTCTGTCTAAAGAAACACCCATGCCCTTCATCGGTCTTTTCGGCTTCAAATCAGGCAGGGAAATCGACAAATTCAGCGGCATGAATTTCCGGGTGGGTGATACGGGCGCGCCGATTGTGCTTGACAATACCGCAGGTTATATGGAGTGCGAGGTCGTGAGTTCGAGCGACGTGGGAACCCATACGATTTTTGTGGGGAGAGTAGTGGGTTGTGAAATGCTTAGCGATGTTCCGCCCATGACATATGCCTATTACCGCGAAATTAAAGGCGGAAAATCTCCGAAGACCGCCCCTACCTACGTGGCGACCGCCGGCTCGACAGAGAAGGCCGGGACATCCGGTGAACCGGAAAAGGCGGCGGTTTCGTACAGGTGCACCGTATGTGGATATGTCTATGACCCCGCAGCGGGTGATCCGGACAACGGCATCAAGGCGGGTACGCCATTTGAAGAACTGCCCGATACATGGGTATGCCCGGTCTGCGGCGCCCCGAAGGCGGAATTCGAAAGAACATAAGGGGGCGAGGGAATATGACTAAAGCGCTTTCACAGACCGATTTCACGGATATAGGTGTTCCGAAAAGGGGTAAGGTAAGAGACATATACGATCTCGGCGACTCTCTCCTGATCATAGCGACCGACAGGCTGTCGGCTTTTGATGTGGTCCTCCCTACGGGGATTGAGGACAAGGGCAAAGTCCTTACGAAGCTTTCCGTATTCTGGTTCCGGGAAATGGAAAGCGTCATCGGGAACCACCTTCTTGAAATCTCGGTGGACCGTTTCCCAGAGCGCCTCAGGAAATACGGTGATGTGCTCAGGGACAGGAGTATGATTGTGAAGAAGGCGAAACCTTTCCCGGTGGAATGCGTGGTGAGGGGTTATCTTGCAGGATCGGGCTGGAAGGACTACCGTGAGACGGGGGCCGTGTGCGGAATAACGCTGCCCGAGGGACTACTCGAATCCTCGAAGCTTGCGGAGCCTATTTTTACTCCCACCACAAAGGCTGAGGAAGGCCATGACATGAATATTTCCTTCGAGGAAATGTGCCGTATCATAGGTGAAGATTTCGCAGCCAGACTACGGGATGTGAGCGTCAGGATTTACGAGAGGGCGTCTGCCGTCGCAGAGGAGCGCGGAATTATCGTGGCGGACACCAAATTTGAATTTGGTCTCCTCGATGAAGAACTCATAGTGATAGACGAGGTGCTGACCCCGGATTCATCGCGGTTCTGGGCCAGGGCGACCTATGAGCCGGGCAAGGGGCAGGACAGCTATGATAAACAAATCGTTCGGGATTATCTGAACACCCTGGACTGGGACAAGCAGTATCCCGGACCTGAGTTGCCCCGGGACGTGGTCGACAAGACCAGAGCCAGGTATGTTGAGATTCTGCGGATATTGACAGGCGAGGGCGTTGAGGGCTGACGAGATTCCTGTTGAAATAGGCGCCAAAAATCGCTATAATCATAACCATCGTGCCCCCGTAGCTCAGGTGGATAGAGCAATGGTTTCCTAAACCATGTGCCGCATGTTCGAGTCATGCCGGGGGCATATTTCACTTGTTTGATGGTGTAGCGTGGTTTTTAATGATGTGTTTCAATCCAGAGTGCTTTACTTGGAGAAGCGGTTGTCGCAAGCGGTATTATCTAAAAAATTAGCTTGACAAAGGGTGGCGTTTCGGTTTACTTAATTGACGTACTTAGTGCAGTCTCAGCTCTAGAACCATACAAAGGAGGAGTAAAAAATGTTTAAGACTTTTGGGGGGAACAGAATTATCGGGTTGGTCGCAATCATTTTTTTCGCAGCGGTATTTATAGTCCCTTCAGTGGGTTTTGCGGCTGACGACAAAGACGACGACAATAAAAAAGCAGCTGCAGTGGGGGCAGTGGGCACCACGGGCGCGGCAGCAGGCGTCGGTGCGGCAGCAGGCGTCGGTGCGGGTACGATCGCGGGTGTTGCCGCAGGCGTAGCGGCGGTTGCGGCAGGCGTAGCGGCGGCAGCAGGTGGTGGCGGTGGTGGCGGTGGTGGCATAACCCCTACGCATCATCACTAAGATTTATTACCTCGAAAAATCAGGCTGGAAGGGTCACCTTCCAGCCTTAGCTTTTTATGAAAAAGGAGATCCTTATCAAAGTCTTAGCTATATTCCTGCTTGTGTTGTCTTTGTGCGGGAGCGTTCATGCCGCCGGGCCCGATCCGGAGGTGGAGATGATTCTCAGTTCCGCTGAGTCACTCTTCAAGGCGATGAAAGCTAGGAACTACAAGGGGGTCTGGGACCTGCTGACAGTTAAATCCAAGGACGAAATAGTCAAAGAGAGCTACAAAGCGATAGCCCGGTTCAATGCTGCGGCGAAATCGGGGAACTCTGTTTCGAAGGCGGAGATTGAGGCGGACCTTGGATCGGGCGGGATAATGTCGAAGGCGTACTGGGATGGATATCTCGAGAATTTCAACCCTGATCTGGTGCTGGAACAGAGCACATGGACCATGGGCAAGATCGAGGGGAACGAGGCCGAAGTGGTGATTCACTACAAGAAGGCCGAAAAGCCTGCACTTGTACAGATGAAGAAAGAAGGCGGAAAGTGGAAAGTGGGCCTTATGGAGACTTTCAGCTTTTCCAGGCGTTGATTTGACCGATCCGCGTACCGTGGGCCGCGAGGACCGTCGGTGACGTGAGGCGGTCGTTTTGGGGGCTTTGTAAACTCACAGTGTCATGAGCACAAGCTCATGGCAGTTGAGTTCCTCGTATATAGTGTCCAACTGGCTGCGACTCCGGGCAAGAAAGGTGGCGGTTACGGAGAGATACCTGCCTCCGGAACTGGTCCGGGTAAAGTATTTCACCTCGTCGGTTTCAGCAAGGTGTTTTTCAATTATTGCGCTCACCACCGCGTGAAACTCGTTCGTGTTTTTTCCTACCGCCTTGAGGGGGTATGGGCAGGGAAACCGGAAGGGTCCCGCATCATCCTTCATCGCACTCACCCTATTCGACCTTCCGTATCGCCAATCGGTTCAGCCATCTCATGTTGCTTCCTTCTCCTCGTACTCATTCCCTTATGGTGCAGCAGGAATGTAATAGCATACTCCATCAGAAGTGAATGTCAAGGGTGACCGGCTCCCTGCATAGAGAAGCATCCGGGCATCGCATTTTTCCTTTTGTAAATTTGCGACGCATGGTGTATCCTGCAATTCTAGAAGGGGAATAAGAGAGGCTCTCGACAAAAACGGGGTGAACCATGAATAAGGACAGACAGGGTGGTCGTTTCTTCTATGGTTGGTACATTGTAGCTGCTTCTTTCATGATCCTTTTTTTCAACTCAGGGGCCCGGTACGCCTTCGGGGTGATGTTCAAGCCGATAGTCAATGAATTCGGCTGGGGACGCGGAGTCGTTTCATTGGTCTTTTTTGTAAACATGGTGGTATTCGCCATTTCTCTCTTTGTTGTGGGTAAACTTTATGACAGGTATGGTCCCAAGTGGGTCATCATCATATCGACTCTGTTCATCTCCGCAGGCTTCGTGCTCACCTCATTCATGCATAGCATTGGTCAATTCTTCTTCTCTTACGGGATTCTGGCAGCCTTCGGCATCGCAGGGACCGCGGTGCCTCTCATGGCAACCCTTACGAGTAAGTGGTTCGATAAATGGCGCGGCATGGCGATCAGCCTCTCTTTGTCGGGAAACTCCATAGGTCAGTTCGTTCTTGTTCCGCTCATGAGTCTCTTTGCCCTCAACTTCGGATGGAGGGCTTCCTATCTCACCATCGGGATCGTCATGGCGGTGGTGAATATACTTCTCACTCTACTCATTATCAAGGGAGACCCCCGCCACCTGGGTCTGAAACCTTTTGGCTACAAGGAAAGGGAGAACCCGGAAAATGTGACGAAAGGGCCGGCACCGACCGCGGGCGCATATCCGGAGGACATGGGGCTGAGGCAGGCGATGGGCACCCCCTCCTTCTGGATATTCACGGGGGTCATGTTTATTTGCGGGGGAGGCGACTACGTGGCGACCACTCACTTGATACCGCTGGCTACGGATTACGGCATCCCCGCCATCACTGCGGGGAATATGCTGGGTTTATACGGCCTCATGAGCCTTGCGGGCGTGCTCATCGCCGGCCCCGCGGCAGACATGATCGGGAATAAGATCCCCATAATCCTCACGTTCGTTCTCAGGGTTGTTCTGTACCTGATCATCCTCAAATACAAGACTGTGACGGCCCTGTACGTATTTGCCCTGGCATTCGGTTTCACTCACCTGGTGACTGCTCCTCTCACGCCTATGCTTGTAGGCAAGCTCTATGGGGTCATGCACCTGGGAATTCTCACGGGTATTGTGAATACGTCCCATTTTCTGGGCGCAGGTTTCTGGTCCTACATGGCGGGGGTTATTTTCGACCTCACAGGCAGCTATCAGATGGCTTTCGTCCTTCTTGCGGTTATGGCGCTGATCGCAGCCCTGGCAATGATTTTCCTCAAAGAGAAGCGGCATGTAATTCCCTTGAGGCCGGTAAGACAGGGACAGGAGGCGTAAGCTACGCGTGCCCCGCCATGGTCAGGATCATGGCGACCAGGGTATCGGGGAATATACCCCACCAGACGACGAGAAATGCGAGGATGCACACGATAAGTGAGTCTGCAAGGGGCAGCCGGGCAAGGCCTCCCGGCCCGTGTTCCGGCGAAGGGGCAAGTACGGCCGTGATTACCCGCAAGTAATAGAAGAGGCCCACCACGCTGTTTATCACCAGGGCCGTCGCGAGCAGCAACAGATCCGACCCGATGCCTGTAGTCAGCATCAGGAATTTCCCCATGAACCCCGCGGTAAGGGGCATTCCCGCCAGAGAGAGGAGCATGAGGGTCATGACAACGGCGAGCCATGGCCGTGAGGAGAAAAGGCCCTGATAGTCTCTTATCGAGTCCGCATCGCGGCCTTCCCGCGACATGAGCGACATGACCCCGAAGATGCCGATGGTTGCGATGAAGTACTGGGCGAGATAGAAGAGCACGGCGCCGGTGCGCAGTGTCCCTGCGGAAAGAAACGCCACCATCATGTATCCGAAATGGGCGATGGAGGAGTAAGCGAGGAGACGTTTCACGTTGTCCTGAAGAAGGGCGAGGAGGTTGCCGAAGCACATGGAGACTACGGCTATGATGCTGAAAATGGTGAAGAGGGATGTCTCGTAAAGCAGGGTGGTGTCCGCGAAGTACCTGAGAAGCAAGGCAAATACCGCGCCTTTGGCTACGGTGGCCAGAAACGCCGTTACAGGGGCGGGCGCTCCCTCGTAGACATCGGGTGTCCACATGTGGAAGGGCACAAAGGCGAGCTTAAAGCCTACACCTGTAACCAGCATGATCGTTCCTGTCCAGAGGGTGGGGTCGGCCTGAAAAGCCGGCAGGCGGGCAGCGATCTCGGGGAATTCCATAGTGCCGAGCCGGGCATAGATCAGCGCCATTCCGAAAAGGAGAAACGAGAAAGCCACGGCGGAGAGAACCAGATACTTTATACTTGCCTCTATGTGTTTACGTCCGGTGAGAGGATAGGCGATAAGTGCATAGAGAGGGATCGTTTGGGTTTCAAGACCCATAACGAAGGAGGCGAAATGGCTGCTTGAAGTGAGCACCATGGAGCCGAGGGTCGCCAGGAGAAGAAGGACGTAGAACTCCTCAGGACGTCCTGTGCGTGTTTCCAGGTAGCCATAGGAGAGTACTGCCACGGCGAACGCAGCTCCAAGCACTATGATCATACAAAAAAGGGCGTAGTCATCCACCACGAGTTGGGGTGTGACCTGACGGAGGAGGAGCAACTCCGAGGACGCGGGGATGATGGCGAGAAATGCGCACGTCATACCCGTCAGGGTGAGGGCCAGGGTTCGCACGTGACTTCTTTTCCCCGCAATGGTGAGTAAGACCAGGACCAGGGTGGCCGCGATTACCATGAATGGAAGGAGGAGGATGAGGCTAGAGCGAGTCACAGCCGACCTCCCTGCTGCGGACGACACCGCTCCGGGCTATTTCTTTCTTCACCACTATTCCCTTGTCTGCATTATGGAAAGCCATCACTGCGTCTGTCCGGTTCTCGATCAGGCCCGCAACGCCCGGTCGGGCCTCGTCGATCAAGGTCTGGGGGCACATGCCGATCCAGAGGATGACCAGGATGAGGACGGACAGGGGCGCCATCTCCCGCACCGAAAGATCACTTACGTCCGGCGAGGCGTCGCCCGGTTCCCCGAAAAATGCGCGCCATACCAGTCGAAGCGCGTATATCGCGGCCAAAACCAGACCGCCCGCTGCCACTGCAGACGCAACGGGGCTCACCTCGTAAGCGCCGAGAAGTATGAGAAACTCCGCTATGAAGTTACCCAGTCCCGGAAGTCCGAGGGATGCGAGGGCAAAAAAGAGACCTATCCCTCCCATACGGGGCGCCCGGAGCCAGAAACCTCCCATGCGGGCAAGCTCCCGGGTATGTATGCGTTCCTGGAGGGCGCCGGCCATCATGAAAAGGGCGCCCGTACTCACACCGTGGCAGATAATCTGAATCACTACCCCGAGGAGTGCCAATTCATTCCACACGGATATGCCTAGAAGAACGAACCCCATGTGGCTGATGCTCGTATATGCGATAAGCCGTTTCAGATCGGTCTGGGCAAAGGCCATCACCGCGCCGTAGATTATACCGGCCGCGCCGAGGGCCACTCCCGCCGGAGCAAAGCGGGCGGCGGCGTCGGGAAAAAGGGGAACGGCAAAACGAATCAGCCCGTAGGCGCCGGTTTTCAGGAGGAGACCTGCGAGGATAATACTTCCCGCTGTGGGCGCTTCCGTATGCGCGTCGGGGAGCCATGTATGGAAGGGCAGGGCGGGCAGCTTTACCAGGAAGGCCGCGAGAAAGCCGAGAAAGAGGATGGTGGCCGTGCCCGGGGCCATGGAGGTGCCGAGAAGGTCTTCATAGCCGAAGGAATAACTGCCCGTGTCCGCGCCGTTTACAAACACGAGTCCCAGGATGGCCATGAGCATGAGGAGTCCACCTGCCTGGGTAAAGATAAAGAACTTGACGGCCCCGTAAGAGCGCCTCTCATGCCCCCAGAGAGCTATGAGAAAATACATGGGCACGAGCATGAGTTCCCAGAAGAAATAGAACAGAAAGAGGTCAAGGGCGAGAAACACGCCGATAATGCCTGCAAGGGAGAAGAGGAGGTTGAAATGGAAGAAGCCGTTCCGCTCCTTTATCTCCGTCCACGATGCAAGGACCCCCATGATCCCGAGGAGGGCAGTGAGGAGCACCATGAGAAGGCTTATCCCATCGAGACCGAGATGGAAACTTATCCCGAACTGGGGCAGCCACCCGGTCTCCATCTCCACAAGCCATGTGCCGGACCCCTGGGTTACGTAAAGGCCGGGATATACCCGGAGGAATAGGCCCACAAGAAATTCAAGGAACATGAAGAAAAGGGAAATCCGCCGGGGCCACACACTTGGCGGCCTGTCCGAAGCCCACGCGAGGATGCCTCCCAAAAGGGGTATCAGAATGAGGGATGTGAGGATCATAGGAGTATCACCATGCCTATAAAGATGACCGCACCCAGGGCCATGGCCATGGCATACCACCGCATGTTCCCGGATTGGGTGATGGCCAGGAGACGGTGGGCGCCGGCCACCGTCCACGCCATACCCGCGTAGAGGAGATCCGGAAGGTCATCCTTGTTGACTCGCGCCAGGAATACGAAGGGTCGCACCATCACCATTCCGTAAAGCCGGTCGAAGCCCCAGCCTGAAAGAAGAAACCGGCGGAGCGAGTGTCCCGCAGGGGAAGAGAGCCCGTGCCCTTCGATTGCCTTCCTCCGGACCAACAGGTACGCGAGGAAGATGCCGCCAACGGACACTGCGGAGGAAAGGGCGGGGAGCAGGAACTCCCGGAAGTCTCCGGGAGTGGTTCGCAGGGACGGCAGGCTATTCCTCATAAAGGCCGGAAAAAGGCCTGTCTCTCCAGACGGTGACGGGACCATCAGAAGCCCTCCCACAAGGGCCGGTATTGCGAGGACCACAAGAGGCAGGGTCATGGCCCACCCCGAAACCCCTTGCGGCCTGATCCCGGGTTCGCCGAAGAAAACGCGGAAAAAGAGGCGAAAACCGTAAATGGATGTGAGAAGTCCGCCCGCCAGACCTGCAAAAAGCAGCAAAGACCCTCCCCGGGGAGAGGCCCATACCTGGGAGAGGATGAGGTCTTTGCTGTAATAACCTCCTGTGAGAAAAGGCACCGCGGACAGGGAGGCTGTTCCGATGAGAAAGGTTATGAATGTAAGGGGCATCTTCTTTCTTAACCCGCCCATTCTGATTATGTCGTGTTCGTCCCCCAGGGCCCGGATTATGACACCGGCCGAGAGGAAGAGAAGGGCCTTAAAGCAGGCGTGAACGAGGAAATGATAGATGGCGGCGATCCACGCCCCTACCCCGAGGGCCAGGAACATGTAGCCGACCTGACTCATGGTCGAATAGGCGAGCACCCTCTTTATATCCTGTTGCACGAGAGCGCTTGACCCTGCGACGAGGAGCGTAACGGCGCCGATGATTGCCGTCAGGAGTTGTATCGCCGGGGCCAGCTCGAAGAAGACGTGGGTCCGGGCAATGAGATACACTCCGGCCGTCACCATGGTTGCCGCATGGATAAGTGCGCTTACCGGCGTAGGACCCGCCATGGCATCAGGCAGCCATGTCTGCAAAGGCAGTTGGGCGGACTTGGCAAGGGCCCCGCCGAGGAGGAGCGCCGCGAGCATCGTGGGCATGAGGGACCCGGCGGTCCATTGTGACGATGCCTTTGCCATGGCCTGCTGGATGTCGAGGGTTCCCAGGTTATGAAAGATCAGGAATAGACCGATTAGGAGGGTGGCGTCCCCGATACGCGTGACAATGAAAGCCTTGAACGCGGCCTGCACATTCTCTTCTCTTCTGTACCAGAACCCTATGAGGAGATAGCTGCACAACCCGACCCCTTCCCAACCGGCGTAAAGGAGAAGAAAGTTCCCCGCAAGCACGAGTACGAGCATGGAGCCTACAAAAAGGTTCATGTAGGCGAAGAACCGTGGGTAACCTTCGTCGTCCGCCATGAACCATGTGGAGTAGAGGAGGATGAGGAAGCCTACCCAGGTAATGACGAGGACCATTACCAGGGAAAGGGGGTCGAGATAGATTGAGACGGAGGGGTTGAAACCATCGATCCTCACCCATGTCCAGAGGGTCGCGCCGTACCGGTAGTACGCGGGCGGAGAGGTGATAAACCCGAAGCCCATGACCGAGGCTGCCGCTGCGGACAGGCCGGAAGCTCCTGCGCCGATGACCGACGCCACGGACCGCGGAAATCCCGCTCCCAGGAGAAGAAGGGCCAGGAAAGCCATGAAAGGCGAGGCCAATACAACCCAGAGAAGTTCACTCATTTCGCCACCCGGCCGCTCCCATCACCTTCATCCTTTCATCTCCGACGCGGAGTCCGCATCAAGACCCTTGTGAAGGTGGTGGAACCAGAGTAGAAGCGCGAGGGCCACCGCCACTTCGGAAGCGGCTACGGCCAGAATGAAGATGAACATGACCTGCCCGTCCGCTTCGCCCCACGACGCTCCTGCTACTATGAAGGCAAGTCCCGTCGCGTTCAGCATGATCTCCAGAGAGAGGAGTATGAAGATCAGGTCGCGACGCACAAGTACTCCCGTGAGACCTGTGACAAAGAGGAGACCTGCGAGGATCAAACCGTATTCCGTGGGTATTGCTGCCATCATGGCCTGTCCCCTCCTTTTCCAGAGCTGACCTCGCCAATATGGCGCGCCAGGTGAAAGGCACCCACAAGCCCCCCCAGGAGAAGCATGGACGCAAGCTCCACACCGAGGACGTAGGGCCCGAAGAGGCTGACCGCCACATCGTGAGGTGAGACCACCACCGCATCATAGGAAGGCTCGCCCGCCGACCGCACCGCGAGGACCAGTTCCACAGCAAGGACGGCAGAGAGAAAGACGGGGCCTGCCCACACGCGTGGAGTGAGGGGCTGCTTCCCTTCCGGCGTGGCGCCGCCCAGGCGGAGCATTATGACCACGAACACGAAAAGCACCATGATTGCCCCTGCATACACAATAACCTCCAGTGCCGCGGAAAAAGGTGCACCGAGAATGAAGAAGACCATCCCCACAGAGAGGAAGGACACCACCAGGTAGAGCAGGGCATGGACCGGGTCGCGGCGGGTAACTACCATGACCGTGGAGATCACCGCAACAATGCCGGCTATAAGGAATAATGCATTCATGGTTTCCTTGTCTCCCCGGAGCCCGCTTCGGCCGGCCGGGGTCCTTGTTCAGGAAATGTGCACAGGTATGTATGGGCTCTCACGGCATCAGGCTCCTTACATCCACGGGCGGCAGTTCATCGACCGCCTCGCCTTTGTCCTTTCCCTTGATCGCAAGGCCCGCCACCCGGTAGAAATTGTATCCGGGGTATTTGCCCGGCCCGTTTATGAGCAGGTCATCCTTTTCGTAAACGAGATTCCGGCGGTCGTATTCGCCCATCTCGAAATCAGGAGTGAGCTGAATCGCGTACGTGGGGCACGCCTCCTCACAGAACCCGCAGAAAATGCACCGGGAAAAGTTAATGCGGAAGAATCCGGGATACCGCCTGCCATCGGGGCCTTCCTCCGCCTGAAGGGATATGCAGTCCACCGGACAGGCAACTGCGCAGAGGTAACAGGCAACACACCTCTCCTCCCCGTCGGGGTCGCGGGAGAGGATGATCCGTCCCCTCCACCGGGGAGGGATATCCCTCCTTTCTTCCGGATAGAGGACGGTCTCCCGTTTTCTTACGGTATGGAGGAGGACTGTCCACATGGTCTTGAGTATGCTCAGCAATGGGGCACCCTAACGTCCCGTGGCGAGGACGATGCCTCCCGTCGCCACCAGGTTGAGAAGTGCAAGGGGCAGCATTATTTTCCATCCATAGGCCATCAACCGGTCATACCTGGGCCTCGGCAGCGACGCGCGCAGCAGTATGAAGCCCGAGACGAAGATAAAGGTCTTGATCCCGAACCATACCAGGGGCGGGAGCACGGGCCCGAGCCACCCGCCGAAGAAGAAGGTGGCCACAAGGGCTGATATGAGGGTGACGTTGAGATATTCCCCCACAAAGAACATGCCGAATTTCATGCCTGAATACTCGGAGTGATATCCGGCCACGAGTTCGTTTTCCGCCTCGGGCAGATCGAAAGGCAGTCGGTGGGTCCCTGCAATACCCGCGATAATGAATACCATCAGGCCCGCGAACTGGGGCACGCAGAACCACATGCCCCTCTGGGCCTCCACGATTTCACGGAGGCTGAAGGAACCCGCAAGCTGTACCACGCCCATAAGGGAAAGGCCCATGAACACCTCGTAGCTGATCATCTGGGCCACCGCCCTCAGGGCCCCCAATAAAGAATACTTGTTTCCCGAAGACCACCCCGCGAGGACGGTGCTCAACACGCCGAGGCCGGTCATGGCGAGAAAGAAGGGGATCCCTATGTTCAGATCCGCCACCTGGAGTCCCGGGGCAAAGGGGATTACGGCAAAAGACACGAGGGCAGTTACCATGATGATCGCGGGGGCAAGGACGAAAAGGACTTTATCCGCAAAAGGGGGCACCCAATCTTCTTTGGTAATGATCTTTATCATATCGGCAACCACTTGGAGGAGTCCGAAGGGGCCGACCCGGTTTGGACCGTACCGGTCCTGCCATAAGGCGAGAAGTCTCCTTTCGAGCCAGATGAGCCATGCGGCGACAAGAAGCACCGAGACGAATACGCCGATGACGATGGTGAGTTGCCGGACCGTATCACTCATGGACTATCTTCCTTATCTCAATATACGCACCCAGGGCCCCGGACGGGAACCCCGGCAACCCCGAGGGCAGCCCGGCCGTGCCCGTGGGGAGGGCGGGCCTTATGAGCAAAGGCAGATGATACGACCCTTCCGGCGTGACGACATCCACCTTCTCACCTTCAGCGAGCCCGAGGCGGGCTGCGTCGTCCGGGTTAAGGGCTGCGTAGGGCTCGGGGATGAGCCCCTCCACTGCGGGGGAGAAATTGCTCAACTCATCGGAGCCGAAGACGTGGAAGAGGGGGACCCTGGTAAAGGCCCCACCCGACCGGCGCCGCGGCGGCACCGGCGTGAAGTAGTCCGGACCGACGGACGCGCCCGGTTCTATGAGCCTCCGGCCCGGATCGCCCCCGTGGAGCGGTCCTCCCACCTCGGTTTGAAATTTGTTCACAGCCTGCACGGAATTCCACCCAGGGGCCCAGAAACGGGTTATGAGGGAAGGAGGGGTCTCTCCCTCGTAACCTTCCATGGAAAAGGCGAGAGGGGAATCGGGGTCGTCAGGAGGCTCCGGCTCGTGGATATCGAGGTTGGCGGTAAGGGATGTACGGCCGCTTGCCCGATGGGATTGGCGAGGGATCTTCCGGCCCATGACGCGGAACCCCGCGGGAGGCGCAATGTCCCGGACAGGCCGGAACACGGGGAGAGCCTCCGCGAGGGAAGCGATGCAATCGTCGACGGTCTCCCATGACGCGCCTTCACCCCGGCCTGTCATGGCCATGAGGTCCCGCGCCCAGCGCCAGCTTGCCTCGATGTGTCCCCGGGGAGGGAAGACCTGGAAGAACCGTTGCCCCCGTCCTTCACTATTTACCAGGGTCCCTGTCGCTTCCGCAAATGTTGCGGCGGGAAGGACGAGTTCCGCAAGGGAGATCGTCTCATGAGGCAGATGGTCGAGGGTCACCAGATGCCGGACCTTTGCGAGGCACGTGGTGAGCCGCTCACGTCCTACCCTCCTGAAAAGGTTATTTTCAAGAATGATAACCGTATCGGCGCTGCCTTCTTCCACTGCCTCGAGGGCTTTTTCAATCCCGAGGCGGCCCATGAGGCCGAGACCGAAACTGTTTGCTTCCGGCATGACAAATACGAGACCGACACCCGGATGTGTCCTTGACAGGGCCCGGGCTACGTTCGCCGCTCCTTCGATCACCTTACCGTTGCCCTGGTTTACGCCGGATATTATAAGGGGGCGTTCCGCGCGGGTGAGGGTTTCCGCGACATTAAGGGCAAGGGCCACGGTGCGGTCGTCAATGTCGGGCACGGGCGGGGAAAGGGGGTCGAGGTGGTGGGCGACGGCGAACCCGAGGCGGGCTATGTCATCCGGCGTTGCCCTCATGACCTCGGTGGCGGAAGGGTCGAGCCACGTGTCCGCGGGGGACGCGATGAAAAGGGGCCCCTTCCTTCCTTGAGAGGCCACGCGGGCAGCCCTGTCGTCCCAGCGCGGAATGTGGAGCCTTGTTGCCAGGGTCAGGGGTCCGTTCCGCAACGCCTGTAATACAGCCAGGGAAAGCATGGGGGCTGTGTTGGTGATGTCCTCACCGAGGATAAGGATTGCATCCGCCGCTGCGGCGTCGGCAAGAGACGGGGTGCGGGCAGGGCCTCCCCGCAATATGTCGATCGCGAGGGAAACAAGGTCGAGTTCTTCCTGAGTCATGCCCGCGAAGAACCTCCCCTCCCCCACGAGGCATCTCAAGGCGTAGTTGGCCTCAAGAGACGCCCTGGGGGAGCCGATGGCGACGATGCCCCTGCTTTCCGACGCGATCTCACTATAACGGCCGAGGGCGCGCTCCTTTGATGCGGGGACCATGGCGCCGGTGGCGGGTTCCCTGAGAAGGGGCTCCCGTATTTTCCCGGGATCGTTCACAAATTCATAACCGAATCGTCCCCGGTCGCAGAGAAAGTAACCGTTTACACTGCCGTTGTAACGGTTCCTCATGCGCCGGACCACGCCCGATCGCTCGCCCGGGAGGGTGTTGCAGCCGAGGGCGCAGTGAACACAGACCGAAGGGGCGCACTGAAGGTCCCAGGGCCGGGTGAAATGCTTCTTGGAGGTCTTGTCCGTGAAAACTCCGGTAGGGCATATCTCCGCGAGATTGCCGCTGAAGATGTTTTCGAGCACGCCCTCTTCATGGCGGCCGAAGTAAACCCGGTTCTGCGAGGCGAGGACGTTGAAATCGCGGCCTCCCGCGTAATCGCGGTAGAAACGCACGCAGCGGTAACACTGGATACACCGGTTCATCTCGTGGTTGATGAAGGGTCCGAGGTACTGGTTCCGATACGTCCTCTTTTTGAACCGGTTTCTGCGGTATACATGGCCCGTCATTACCGTCATGTCCTGGAGGTGGCACTCGCCCCCTTCATCGCAGACGGGGCAGTCGTGGGGATGGTTGAGCATAAGCCACTCGATATTTGCGGACCTGAACTCCCTCGCTTCCCGGTCGTCGACGGAAACCCTCATACCCTCGGCGACAGGGGTCATACAGGACATAACGATCCTCCCCCTGGTATCTTTGTCGTCCCTGAACAGCTTTACCGCGCATTGACGGCATGCCCCCACGGACTCGAGGGCAGGGTGCCAGCAAAAATAAGGCACATCGAACCCGAGTGAAAGACAGGCGCGAAGCAGGCTCTGTCCTCCCGCCGTCTCATAGGGCCTGCCGTCAACCTGGATTCTGATCATGTTCTCCGGTACGGACAACGTCCCTCCTCAATATGGCGCACAAAATCTTCCCGGAAGTATTTGAGCGCGCTCTGAAGGGGCTCCATTGCCCCAGGGGCGTGGGCGCAGTAGGTACGACCCGGGCCGAGAAGCCTTGTTTGTTCTTCGAGGAGTGCCATATCCTCTTCCTGCCCCTCTCCGTTTTCGATAGCCTCCACTATTCGGGCAACCCAGGGGAGACCCTCCCGGCAGGGTGTGCACCAGCCGCACGACTCCCGGGCAAAGAAGCGTTCCAGATTTGCCACCATGCCCACTATGCAGGTATGGTCGTCGAGGACGATCATGGTCCCCGTGCCGAGGCGGCTTCCCGCCTTCTGCACGGAATCGTAATCCATCTTCGTATCCAGATGTTCCCCGCACAGAAAATCGGTTGACCCTCCACCGGGAAGGAAACCCTTCAGGGCGAAGCTGTCCCTCATGCCCCCGGCGTGTTCTTCCAGGAGTTCCCTCATGGTAATGCCCATGGGAAGCTCCCATGTTCCCGGTCTTTTCACCCTTCCGCTCACGCCGTATATCTTGGTACCCCCGTCCTGCGACCTGCTGAGGGTCCTGTACCAGTCCGCCCCGTTTCTGATGATGTGGGGGACATTGGACAGGGTTTCCGCGTTATTCACTATGGCCGGCCTTCCCCAGAGCCCGGACATCTGGGGAAAGGGAGGTTTTGAGCGGGGTATTGCCCGCTTGCCCTCGAGGGCATTCAACAGGGCGGTCTCCTCGCCGCAGATATAACGACCCGCGCCCACGTGGAGGCGCATATGGAGGTTGTATCCTGATTTCAGGATGTTATCCCCCAGGTATCCCGCCTCATATGCCTCGTCTATGGCCTTCCTGATTCTCAGGGCCGACTCGCCGTATTCCCACCTCAGAAAGACGTATGCCTTCGAGGCCCTGGTGGCGTAACCGCCTATGATCATACCCTCGATGAGCTGGTGGGGATTTCCCTCCATGAGGAGCCTGTCTTTGAAAGCTCCCGGCTCCATCTCGTCGGAATTGGATATGAAGTATCTCGGAAAAGACGCGTCGTCGTCCGGGGGTTCCACAGACCACTTCTGGCCGGTGGGAAAACCTGCCCCTCCTCTGCCTCGGAGGTTGGAGGCCGTCACCTCTTTGCGCACGTCGGCGGGTGTCATACGATCAAGGGCCTTTCTCAAACCTTCGTAGCCCCCGCGCAATTCATACTCCCTGATTGTGAGCGGTTGTCCGTTGGGTCTCATGTTTTCGGTGAGTGGTCGTTCCATGTTTTCTTCTTTGCCTACGGATGATTGTCGAGAATGGCGGCGAGACGCTGCCGGTCCAGGTCCCCGTAAAGCCTTCCGTCTACCATCATGGCCGGTGCGTGGTCGCAGGCTCCTATACAGCTCACGGGTAACAGGGTAAACCTTCCGTCCTCCGTGGTCTCGCCAAATCCGATGCCCAGGCGTTCCAACAGGTAATCCAGAACATCCTCGAACCCCAGGATCCAGCAGGTAACGCTGTCGCACACGAGGATGATGTGCCTGCCGACAGGCCTGCGGAAGATGAAGGGATAGAAAGTGGCCACCCCGTCGAGTTCATCGGCGGTCATGCCGAGGAGGGTCGCGAGGTCCTTCACCGCTTCATCGGAGACAAAGCCGCGGGAACGCTGAATGACCCTCAGCGCCTCCACCGAGGCGGCCGCCGGTTCTTCCAGTGTATCCAGTTCCGCCTCTATGTCTCTCAGTTCCCCTTCACTCAACATAGCCTTTCACTCCTGCGTAAGACCCTCAACGGTCCACGTCGGCAAGTACATAATCCATGCTGCCTAATATAGCGACGAGATCGGCGATCATCAATCCCCGGCAAAGCATGGGAACGGTCTGAAGATGGGCGAAGGAAGGTGTCCTGATCCGCGTCCGGTAAGACATGGCGCCCCCGTCGCTTATGAGATAATAACTATTGATGCCCTTTGTTGCCTCCACTGCGGACGCGGCTTCCCCGGGGGGGATAACGGGTCCCCAGCTCACGCTCAAGAAATGGGCGATCAATGTCTCGATGTCCCTTATGGTCCGCTCCTTGAGAGGGGGTGTGGCAAGGGGGTGGTCGGACTTGTAGGAACCGGAGGGCATATTCTCCACGCACTGCGCGATGATCCTGAGACTCTGGCGTATCTCCTCGGCCCGAACCAGGGCCCGGCTGTATGAATCCCCGTCGGTGGCCGTAGGCACGTCGAAGTCAAACTGATCGTATCCGGAGTAGGGCCGTTTCTTCCTCAGGTCCCATTCAAGGCCTGAGGCGCGCAAGTTGGGACCCGTCACACCCCACTCTATGGCCTCGTCGAGGGACAACACCCCGATCCCCCTGGTACGCGCCCTGAAGAGGCGGTTCTTAATGACCAGCTTGTCATATTCCTTGAGCCTGCCGGGAAGGTAGCCAAGAAAGTCGCGGACCGGTTGTGCCCACCCCTTGGGAAGGTCCTGCGCCACGCCGCCGATACGGAACCATTCGGGGTGCATCCGCCCCCCGCATATGGCTTCGATGATGCGGAATACCCGTTCCCGGTCGTTGAACATGAAGAAGACCGGGGACATGGCGCCCAGGTCCTGGGCAAAGGTGCCGTAAAAGACCAGGTGGCTTGCGATCCTGAAAAGTTCCGCGATCATGACGCGGATGACCTTTGCCCGGTCCGGTACGGTAATCCCCCCGAGTTGTTCCACGGCGAGCACGTAGGGAAGGTTATTCATGGACCCGGCAAGGTAATCGATCCGGTCCGTATAAGGGATGTATGTATGCCACGACTGCCGTTCGGCCATCTTTTCGGCTCCCCTGTGGTGGTAGCCGATATCGAGCGCGGCATCTTTGATCTCTTCGCCGTCAAGTTCGAGGATTACTCTGAGCAGACCGTGGGTGCCCGGATGCTGGGGACCCACGTTGAGAAACATGAAATGCCCGTCTTCTCCGCCCTTCATACCCCATTCCCCGGGATGGAAGGCAAGGGCCCTTTCTTCTTCCTCTGCCTTTTCTTCGGGCAAGCGGAACGGAGCCATCTCGGTGGCCCGGGCAGGGTGTTCCTTGCGGAGGGGGTGGTCGCTCCAGGTGGAAGGCATGAGGATGCGCCTCAGGTCCGGGTGCCCCCTGAAGGTGATGCCGAACATGTCCCACACCTCCCGCTCGTACCAGTTGGAAGAGGGCCAGATATCGACAATGCTCGGGGCTTCCGGCATGTCTCCCGTAAGGGGCACCTTCACCCGAAGGTCCTCGTTCCTGCCGTGGGACAGAAGATGATATACGAGACTGAAATCTCGTCGCGGTTGGTCTTCGCAACGGGTCCGCCCACGTTCGTCTATAGCGGTGAGGTCATAGAGCATCCGGTAGGGCTCGTGCACCCCGTTCTTGAGAAAGTGGAGCATGTCCTTGAGCATGGACTCTCCAGCCCATATTGTGGGGATTGCGTCCATGGTCGCCTGCCGGCGGACCGCCTCCACGCCGAAATGCGCCTGGAGTTCGGTCACCACGTCCTCACGAAAAGGGCTCGACACGTTGTCCATTCTTTATCCGATCTCATCAGGAGAACGAAGGAGCGTCGCCGCCCGTCTCGCCTCCCTTTTCAGGTCACGCATGGACGGCTGCTCTGCCCGGATTACCCGGTTCGGGCCCACCACCCAGGAAAGAGGACGCCTTTCCCGTCCCACCGCCCTTTGGAGCAGGAGAAGACCCTCCATGAATGCGTCGGGGCTTGGGGGACATCCGGGGACGTAGACGTCCACGGGAAGAAACTTATCCACCCCCTGTACCACGCTATAAATATCATACATGCCGCCCGAATTGGCGCACGACCCCATGGAGATTACCCATCGGGGCGCCATCATCTGGTCGTAGAGTCTTTTGATTACAGGGGCCATCTTTATGAAGGGGGTGCCCGCGACGATCATGAGGTCCGCTTCCCTGGGCGTGCCCCGAATGACCTCCGCACCGAAGCGGGCGATGTCATAGCGGCTCGTGAGGCTTGTGGCCATCTCCACGTAGCAGCACGAAAGACCGAAATTGAAGGGCCACAGGGAACTCTTGCGCCCCCACGCCACGAGGTTTTCAAGTGTGGCCAATACAAGATTCTTTTTTATCCCCTCCTCCAGGGAGGCCTTTTCCGTGACATGGGAGGAAAAGCTGTCTCCCGGCTTCGATAATGACCATTTCACCGTTTTTTATCCTCCGGTCCCGCTTCCCGTCCCTTTCCTCGACGTTCCCCAGTCCAGGGCGCCCATGCGGGAGAGATAGACAAGGGCGGCGAGGAGAATTCCTATGAAGACCACTGCCTCCGTGTATCCCGGCCACCCGAGCCCCCGAAGGGCGACAGCCCAGGCGTAAATGAAGAGGGCTTCAACGTCGAAGATCACGAAAAGCATGGCCACTATATAGTATTTCGCGGTGAAGGGCGTCCTGGCAGCCCCGGTAGGAGGCATACCCGATTCGTAGGGTTCCCCGGTCGTTCTGCCCGAATGTTTCTCGCCCAGCACATAGGATACGAGGATCATGAGCCCGGACACAGCTACCGCACAACCGAAAAACACGGCCAGGGACCAAAAAGAAGTTGCCGCAGAGACCTCACCGTTCAAGAATCACCTTCTCCCGTGTAACCGGTCCGGCTCATGGGGATCAAAACCGGACATGTACAATCCGGCGCCGGCCAATCGACCCTATCCGCGCACAACAGAGACTTCCGGGCCGACCGTGAACTAAATCTAATGTCCTCAACCTTTCTTGTCAACGAGGCCGAGGACGGACCCCGGCCGTTGTGGCCCGCTCTTCGGGGGGACTTGCCTTGAACAGGAAACCGGTCTTATCTTTAGTTGCAGGAGGTACGACATGTCGGACTTCTATCAGAGGGGAGACAGAGGACTTTGCAGCCACCGGGCTCCCCGGGTCGATACTATCGCATTGAGACTCGAGAAGCATTCCGCCGAGACGCCCCTGACCATCGTTGCCGCCCCCCCCTACTGCGAACCGGAGAACCGCAAGGCCCCGGATATGCTTCAGGATATGAAAACAGCGCCGCCATCCACGACATCACTTTACGCAGGGACGAGGAAGTCCCGGGCGACGGAGAACATAGATTAACGTTGTAGTGAATTGAGTAACGCGTAAACGTACTATGTCAGACCCGGCAACCGGATCATCGCGTGTCCCGTGAAGCGGGAAACGCCTCGCGGATAATGCCGGCTATGTAGAGGGAGGGAAGATCATGGAAGAAATGACCCCGTTTCAATTCATGGAGTGTGCAACGATTCTGAAAGCCACAGGCAAGAAGGCCCGTGACATACGGGAACTGAGGGAAACGATCGCCCTCATAGGGGAGGAAAGTCTGTTCCACCACACGTGCCAGTATTTCCTGAAGGGCCACGTGCTTGAGTATACCAACGACTTCGCCCACTGGATCGGCGAAAGTCTCGAAGAACGGGCCCTGTCCGAGCGACTCTCCAATGTCGATCCTTTTGCGGTGAGAGATATGAGCCGACTCCGGACGGAACTGCTTTTCAGTATTGATGATTATCTCGACCAGTTCCCTGAACCGAGGGCGGCGGTGGCAGGAGACGAATTTTACTTCAACGAGTCGGTGTCCATCATTTTTCCCTCGAATATTCAGGCAAGAAATCCAGCCGAATTTCTGATCGCCCTGAGGTATGTCGATCCAAGTTCCATCTACTATCATTTCTATGAGGCGAGGATCCGTCACGATAACGATGACTTTTCCAGGTGGGTCGAAGACGTTCTTAAAGACAGGGAACTGGCGGGGAAGATCAGGGTCATCGATCCCTTCATGTACAGCATCGAGAGAATACGGTCACGTCTTGTGGAGGCAGTCGAAGACAACGTGAGACGGGATATGGAGGTGGTGTCGTCATGATCGATCGTTATGCGGGCATTTCCCCCAAGGGGGACCTGGTTCTTCTGAAGCGGCTTGGAGAAAGGATGAGAGGCAGGTCCTTTCTCCACATCAATTCCACAAAGGAAGGGGGCGGTGTGGCGGAGATTTTGCACAGAATGGTGCCGCTCCTGGACGGTCTCGGGATCGACGTCCGGTGGGGGGTCATAGAAGGGGACGACGCTTTTTTCGATATCACGAAGAAAATCCACAACGCCCTCCAGGGGAACCCGGAGGCCATAACCAAGGGTATGTGGGATTACCATTTTGAGATAAACAGAAAGAATGCGGAGACATTGGACCTCGATGCCGACGCTGTCCTGATTCACGACCCCCAGCCCGCACCTCTCATTGAATTCAAGAAGGGTGGTAAGTGGATCTGGCGATGTCACATCGATGTGTCGAATCCCATGAAAGAGGTGTACAGCCGTCTTTTCCGCTACGCCCGCAAATATGACGCCGCGATCTTTTCCGTGTCGAAATTTGCCCGGGCCATGGGTATTGACGAGTTCATCATCCCTCCCTCCATCGATCCCCTGAGTGAGAAGAACATCGAACTTTCCGACCAGGAGATTCACCAGGTACTGGAGAAGTTCGGCATCCCCCGGGACAGGCCGATAATCCTTCAGGTTTCCCGTTTTGACCGGTTCAAGGACCCCATAGGGGTGATAAAGGCCTTTCGGATCGCGGAGAAGTATAACGATTGCGTCCTTGTTCTTGCGGGGAGTCCTGCCACGGATGATCCGGAAGGGGAAGCGGTGCTGGAGGAAGTAAGGGAGTATGCCTCCAGCGATCCCAACATCCACATCCTTCTTCTTCCGCCATTCAGCGACAGGGACATCAATGCCTTGCAGCGGGCCGCCACCGTGGTGCTTCAGAAATCCCTGAAGGAGGGGTTCGGCCTTACGGTTTCGGAGGCGATGTGGAAAGGCAAGCCTACTATCGGAGGGGCCATAGGGGGCATCCCCCTCCAGATACTGCATGGAGCAACCGGTTTCCTCGTCCATTCCGTAGAAGGGACGGCCTTCAGAATACGGCAGCTTCTCACTAACCCGGAAATGGCAAGAAAGATGGGGGAATTGGGCAAGGAGCAGGTACGCCACAATTTCCTCATCACAAGACAGACGCGGGACTATCTTTCCGTATGGTATGCCCTGGAAAACAGGGAAAACAACTGGCACGGTCTGACGGTATGAGAATTACCATCCGCCTCATTGTCTCTCTCCTGATAGTGGTAGGGCTGGCGGTTTTTGTCTTTTCCCTGTATCAGGTGAGGAGCGAGGAGCGCCGCCTGGCGCGGGACCTTGAACGCAGGTCCCTTATCTTTGCCGAAAGCCTAAGGGAATCCGTGGCGCCCCTCATCGCGTCGAACAGGCCGGCCAGATTGAGCCGCATCGTGGAGCGCTTCGGCAATAGGGAGAGGCTGAGGGGAGTTGCGGTTTTTGACACAGAAGGCAGCATCCTTACCCTTACGGGTAATCTCAAATCAGCGATCGCGCGCCCCTATCCTCTGGCCCTTGACGCGGTAATCGAGAAGCGGCCGACAGGGCGTTTTGCAATGATCGATGGGCGGCGCACCTACATATGCACGGTCCCTGTGGAGGGGGAAGACGGCGTGATCGTGGGTGCCCTGACGGTCTTCTACGACACGTCCTACATCGACGTCCGTCTACGGGAAATATGGAAGGACAATGTTCTTCGTTTCCTTACCCTTTCCCTGCTGCTGGTTCTCAGCACGGTCCTTGTGGTGAGGTGGAGTATTACGGGACCCATAGCCCGGCTTGCCGGATGGGCCCGCGAGATGAGGACCCAACGGGGAGACGGGACGAGTCCCGTGGCCCCGTTGAGAGGAGATATGCTGGCGCCCCTCATTTCGGAGGTGACCAGTCTGGCGAAAAGCCTTGCCGTGGCCCGTTCCAGGGCGGACGAAGAGGTCAGGTTTCGCCTCGCGCCGGAATTCACCTGGACGTCACGGACCCTGAAAGAATATATGAAAGTGGAGTTGGGTAACAGGAAACTGTTTCTCGCCTCGAACAGAGAGCCTTATATGCATGTAAAAGAGGGCTCAACGGTGAAATGGATAATCCCCGCGGGAGGTCTTGTAACCGCCCTCGATCCCTTAATGAAGGTGTGTGACGGCGTATGGGTAGCCCACGGCAGCGCCGACGCGGACCGTGAGTCTGTGGATGGACGGAATACGGTGAGGGTGCCCCCGGACGATCCACAATATACCCTGAAGAGAATCTGGCTCACCAAGGACGAGGAGGACGGGTACTATTACGGCTTTTCCAACGAGGGCCTGTGGCCCCTGTGCCACATCACCCATACCCGCCCCGTCTTCCGGCTTGAGGACTGGGTGTGCTACCAGAAGGTCAACGGGCTCTTTGCTGACGCCCTCCTGGAAGAAATAGCAGGCGAAGAATCGCCCCTGGTCCTGATCCAGGATTATCACCTGGCCCTCGTACCCCTGTTGGTGAAACGGAAACGGCCCGACGCAAAGGTGGCCCTCTTCTGGCATATCCCGTGGCCGAACCCCGAGTCCTTCGGCATCTGCCCCTGGCGACAGGAAATCCTTATCGGCATGCTCGGCGCGGACCTTTTGGGTTTCCATATTCAGTTTTTTTGCAACAACTTCCTGGATACGGTGGACAGGTTCCTGGAATCACATACGGACTGGGAACAGTTCCTGGTCAACCGCGGCGGCCACTCCACCCTGGTGAAGCCCTTCCCTATAAGCGTCGACTACCCTCCGCAATTGTCGGGAGAGGAGGCGCCGGACAAGGATACCGCCCGGGAGTCCATCTTGAAGGAATTGAATGTCGAGGCCCGATACGTAGGGGTCGGCGTGGACCGGATCGATTATACGAAAGGCATCCCGGAGCGTTTCAAAGCGGTGGAACGGTTGCTCGAGAAATATCCCGAATTGGTCGGGCAGTTCACCTTTATCGAGCTGGGCGCGCCGAGCCGCGATCATATAAGGAAGTACCGGGAATTGCTGGCCGAGGTGGAAGAGATGGTGGAGAACATCAACTGGAGGTTCGAAACAAAGAAATGGAAACCCATCGTGTATCTGAAGGCCCATCACAGTCACGAAGAGATAGACCGGTATTACAGGGCGGCCGATCTCTGCATGGTGACTTCCCTTCATGACGGGATGAATCTCGTCGCGAAGGAATTCGTAATTGCACGTCCCGATGGCGACGCCGTACTCATACTCAGCCAGTTTGCAGGGGCTTCACGGGAATTGAAGGACGCCATGATTGTCAATCCCTATGATGTGGAGGAGATGGCCGAGGCCATTAAGGCGGCCCTCTCAATGACGCCCGCGGAGCGCGCCAAGCGCATGAAGCTCATGTATGACATGGTGAAAGAGAACAATATTTACCGATGGGCAGGCAAGCTGATTACCGCGCTGGCCCATGTGCGCGTACAGGCCGAATAGAGCCGCAAATACGGCGACAAGATAAAGGTGAAGAATGGCGGGGGAGTATTTCTTTGAGAGATCTTCTTCGAAGTTGTGGCCCGGAGGGGCGAAGGTCTGTCTTTTTTTTGATTTTGACGGGACCCTTGTGCCGATCCGAAAGGACCCCGCAGCCTGTGTCCTCTCCCGTGAAGTGCGAGAGCGGCTGGCGCGTCTTACTGCATCTCGCGAGTGTATCGTGGCAGTGTTAAGCGGGCGGCCGTTGCCGGACATCAGGCAGAGGGTGGGACTTGACGACGTCTATTACGGGGGGCACCACGGTCTCGTTATCTCGGGTCCGGGCATGGATTTTGCCCATCCCTGTACCGCTGCTTCGCAAGACCTCGTCGGGGAGGTCCGCCGCGTGGTGGAAAAAGAGGTCCGGGCCATGAGAGGGGGCGCGTGGGTGGAAGACAAGGGGTTTTCTTTCGCTCTCCATTACCGGGGGACAGAGAAGGGCGTGAGCGTCCGTGTGAACGAGGTGTTCCATGACGTATTTTCCCGCACCCAGGGAAAGGAACATCTCACCATACTCAAGGGGAAAAAGGTCATCGAGGTGATGCCTAACGCGGCGTGGGACAAGGGCAGGGCCTCACTGCTCATCCTGGATTTCCTTGCCGGTGGGTGCGTTCCCCTGTACGTGGGAGATGATGTCACTGATGAATCGGCCTTCACGGCGCTGGCGGAAAAGGGCGCTACCGTGCGGGTAGGCATGTCCAAAAGGACGGCGGCCCGGTATTATCTCAAGGGACAGTGGGAAATAGTGCGATTTTTGCGGGAGATAGAAACATCCTTGCAGGCTTGACGTCCCGCAGACAGGCCCCTTCTCTCCGGGGACCATGGCCGGTGCGGGGTCATGCCGGCAGGAGAATGTTCATTTGCGGCAGGGGCGCCCTGTCTACACGAGGGCGAAATGGAGCAGGTTCTTTTCCACGTCGGCGAGGACGACACGGACCCTTACCCTGTCGCCTATCCGGTATATCTTTCTCGTCCGCCTCCCTATGAGACGGTATTTCTCCTCCTGAAAGAGGTAATAGTCGTCGTAGAGTTCGGAGAGGAGGGCAATGCCCTCGACAAAGACATCAAAGGGTTCCACGAAGATGCCGTAGGATGTGATGTGGGTGATAATACCCTCATATTCTTCGCCGATCTTGTCTTTCATGAAGAGAACCCTGATCCTGTCCTCCAGTTCTCTTTCGGCGTCCATGGCGATCCTCTCCCTTTCAGAGAGGTGAATTGCCATTGCCTCCAGATCCTTTTCATTCTTGTGCCAGGGGCTTCCGTCGAGAGCGCTTTTCAACGCCCTGTGGCAAACGAGGTCGGGATAGCGGCGGATAGGCGAGGTGAAATGGAGATAGCACTGGGAGGCAAGGCCGAAGTGCCCCTTGTTCAGAGGCGAGTACCGGGCCTGTTTCATGGACCGGAGAAGTACCCTGTTTATAAGAAACTCGTATTCCTTGCCTTTCACGTTATCGAGGATCGCCCTCAGGGCCTTTATGTCTTTTACATTGGTCTTGTGCGGGATCGAGAAAGTGTCGAGAAGTTTTTCAAGGTCCCTCAACTTTTCTTTCTCAGGCTGTTCGTGGACCCTGTAGATCGCGGGAACCTTGTTTTCCGACAGAAACCTCGCAACGGCCTCGTTCGCGGCGATCATGAATTCCTCTATGATCCTGTGGGAAAAGAGCCTCTCCGCTCTCAATATGTCCTTCACGCCCCCTTCGATGTCGAGGAGCACCTCAGGCTCGGGCAGGTCGAAATCGAGACTGCCCCTCTGTTCCCTCTGGGCGGTCAGCAGGTTGGCGAGATCGGCCATGTGGGTGAGCATGGGGAGGATTTCCTTGATTCCCTTTCTCGTCTTCCTGTCCTTCTTCACGAGGGCGTCTTCCACCTGCCGATAGGTGAGACGCGCTTTGCTCCTGATAATCGATTTGTGAAAGGAGGCTCCCGTAACGTCACCGTTCTTGCTGAACTGAATTTTCGCGGTGAGGGTGAGTCGGTCTTCGTCGGGATTCAGGCTGCATATTACGTTGGATAGGGCCTTCGGCAACATGGGAAGGACCCTGCCGGGGAAATATATGCTCGTCCCCCTATCGTAGGCCTCGCGGTCAAGGGGCGAACCCTTTGCAACATAATGGGACACATCTGCGATAGAGACATAAAGGGTGTAGCCCTTCCTGTCCTTTTCCACATAGACCGCATCGTCGAAGTCCTTGGCGAATTCTCCGTCAATGGTGACGTGGCGAGTCTCCCTTAAGTCGAGTCGGTCTTCGGCAGGTATGAAAAACGTGACCCCTTCCGCTTCCTGCTCCAGACCTTTCCTGAATTTCAAGGGAAGGTTATGCTTGTATTCCACGAACTGGGCTATGTACTCCATGGTGGAGAGGCCGGGAAAGACCTTGAGTATGGTGCACTCCGCCTCCCTGCCTTCATCCGGAAAACCTGTGACCCGTGCCGCCACAAGATCGCCGTCCTTCAGTTTTCTGTTCTTCGGACCGGTAATGAGGAAGTTGCGGGAAACTCTTTCGTCCTCAGGGACAAGGAAGGGGATGTTTTTGTTTGTCTTGATGAATCCCACTATGTTGCGCATCTTCCGTTGCGCGATCTTTATGATCTTCCCCTCTTTTCTCCCGCGTACCGCATGCTCGACCCGCGCCACGACCTTGTCACCGTGGAATGCGTTCTGGATATACCTCGAGGGGATGAAGATATCGCGCTCGCTCTCCCTGTCGGGCACCACAAAGCCGTTCCCGCTCCGGGTACACCAAAGGGTGCCTGTTTCGAGATTCATCTCATGAGGGATACCGAACCGGTCGTTCCTGAGTCTCACGATGAGACCTTCCTGTATCATTTCTCTGAGGAGATTCCGTAATGGTTTTTTGTCTTGTTTGCGCAGATCGAAGACCCTCAGGAGGTCTGGAAAGCCGAGAGGTCTCTTCTCCTGTCGAAACGCTTTCAGGAGGTTTTCTTTACTGAGAGGCAGGATAGCAGTCTTTTTTTTCATAGTGTTGTTCTCTGAACCGCGCTGACGGTTAGCGTTCGGTACTATGCGCTGCCACTATCAACCCATGGTACTAATGGCGGAGAGGCAGGGATTTGAACCCTGGGTACGGTTTTATCCGTACACTCGCTTAGCAGGCGAGCACCTTCGGCCTCTCGGTCACCTCTCCACTGGAGAAAGTATACTGATTTGAGTGCAAAAAGTAAATCATATTCATCAAGGCTTCGCGGGCAGTCATACGGATCCGTGTCCTATCGCGGCACGTGAGTTGACAACAGGGGTCAGGTTATATATCTTATAGTAGACCTATAGCAATGCTATAGTTAGAGGACATTAACCGGCTTGACGGAGGTATGAGATGGGGGAAGCAAAGAGCGGCCCGGAAGGAGGAGAGGATAGAGGCAAGGTCGAGGAATTCACCATGACCCTGAAGGTCCGTAACGGGGAAACAGGAGAAATCAGGACTTCCGGACCTGAGGAGGCAGAGACCTGGGATTGGCGGAACCCGGAGATATGGAGGGTGATAAGCGGATGGCAGGTCACCAGTTACAACCAACTGGTTTTTATACTCCATGAGAAAGCGAAGAAGGGCATCAGGGAGGTTGAACTGCTGGAAATACCCCGCTTTATGATGCTTTCCGGAGGATAGGAACCGCATCCCCCCCATCAAAGGGTCCTGAAGAGGCCTACCTGGAAGGGTTATTGGATAATCTGAGAAAAGGCGGCTGGATCGAAACGGGCAGGTTGAGGAATTTCATGATCGCGGGCTGAAACTGCTGGTAGTACTGGTTTCCCTTGCCGGGGTCGGACGAGGGAAGCTCAAGGGTAAGGGTAAAAATATTCCTCTCCCGTCCCGCGTAGTTCCCGAGAGAGCCCGGGTAAAAGCCGTATTTCTTCAAGGGATGGTTCGTCTCCTGGCTCACCGTTTCCAGCCAGTTCGAGAATGAATCGAGGTCGGACGACGGCCCGTCGAAATCATACATATTCAAAGGCGAATGAACGGAGAGGATCTTCTGGGGCTTGAAGCGTTTGATGAGGGCTATCTGGAACATCGTCTCCCGCTCGGAGCCGCCTTTCTTGCCCGGATAATAGCGTTTGTTCCTGTGGTATTTCCGTTCCCAATCCTGGAGCGCGCTTCCGGGAAACTCCTTGGTAGGAAAATTCCGGTTAATGTCCACACCCCTCGAATTGACCCTCCTGGGGGGTGTCGCGAAGAATCCGTCCGGGTTCACGAGGGGCGCGATAATGATGCACTTGTCCCTGAACAGGGCCGGGTTGGTGCGGATATACTGGGCAAGTCTCAACATGATATACACTGTGGGAGGCTCATCGCCATGGACACCGCCAAGAAAGAGGGTGCAACTCGACTTCGGGCTGCCGAACTGGGCAAAGATCATGGGCCGCTTAAGTTCGCTGGTCCTGTAAAATTGCCACGGCACATCGTCTGTCCGGATGTCCGTCCAACCCAGGGCCGTGCAACGCTGCCCGAGGGCATCGAGGAAAACCTTGAGTTCCTTTTTCTGAGAAGCCTCCGACGCGGCCGCGTATCCTGAGGCGGCAAAAATTACCAGGAGGCAAAGGAACAGAGTTTTTATGGTTGTGACCGGGGACAGCCATATCTTCATTCCGTGTATTTCACACCCATCACCTTCGAAATAAGTCAGACACCTGCACAGTCACATCGCCGTTTCCGCCAACGGACCGGCACGCGCGGTGCGAGATATACTATGCTTTTTGCGGTGGTAATTTCAATAGGTTCGTTACCCCGGGTAAGGCGCCTTTCCGCAGTCGGTATGGACGGGGCGACTTAAGGAGTTGACGAAAGGGTAGGCAAAGGTATATAAAATAAACGTTTTACCTTCGGCCTAACCGGGAGGGGTCCACTGTATCCCTTTGATTCAATGTTTAGATTAAAGGCAGGTTGATTGAATCATGGAGTGAAAATTTACCGTAAAAAGAGGCGGATATGAAACGTTTTATTGTTATCTCAAGTATACTGGTGCTTTTCTTCGGCGTCCTTGTCCCTTCCGGGTCTGCGGGAACGCGTCTCAAGACCTGGACAGGCAGTCGGGGTTGGGGTCCTGAAGCCCCGTACGTGAAGCTTTATAACGGGAAGACCATGGAAAATGTCGACGGCATAGTGACCGCAGTGCAGCGGTTCATTCCCGGCAGAGGCATGTCGGCAGGCGTACATCTTCTGGTAAGGGCAGGCGTTGAGGTGGTAGACGTCCATCTGGGGCCGCAATGGTATATCGAGAACCAGGATATCACCATTCAGCCCAAAGACCAGATAGAGGTAAAGGGATCGAGGGTCATGTTCCGGGGGCAGCCCGCCATAATAGCAGGGGAAGTGAAGAAAGGCGAGGATATTCTCAAGCTTCGGGACGACACGGGTTTTCCCGCATGGATTGCCTGGAGGAGACATTAAACCCGTTCCCACTGCACCCTGTTCCTGTCGGTCGGCTTATGGGGGGGGGCGGACATGCCCGGACCCCGGGTCTGTCGTTGATTTTCCTTGCAGCTCCGGGATAAACTTAACCTGTGACCCTTTTTGAAACGTGGAGAGCCAGAGCCGGAGAGCTCGCCTCAGAAGTCCGGGCGTTGTACCTTTGTGCAAAGGACCCGCGAACACCACTCCACGTGAAATGCCTTGCCGCTCTCATCCTCGGTTATGCCCTTAGCCCCGTCGATCTCATACCCGACTTCATTCCGGTCCTCGGATACCTGGACGATCTCATCCTGATCCCTCTGGGTGTCGCCCTTCTCGTAAAGACCATGCCTCCGGGACTGCTGGAGGAGTGCAGGGAAAAGGCGAGGACCATGTCCGATCCGGGGAAGGGAAAAGGCCGGTGGGCAGGGGCTGCTGCCGTCCTCCTGATCTGGGCCGCCTGTATTTACTTTCTCGTCCGTGGGGTATGCGCTTTGTAAGGACGTGACAACCGCGCCGGGGCGGTTGCCCTCATTTTCAAAGTGGTTGACAATTACCCCCGGTTATGCAACAGTTTCAATAACGGGGAGGCCGGTTTCAGTCACGTGAGTCCCGCGTTTCGCAGTCGTGGGTCGCCCCTATGCCTTAAGGGCATCTTAGAGGGCGGTGTCGTGTGGGCTCGGGTGACAGGGAGAAGTCAAGGAATGAAATGGTCCTGGAGATAAGACAACTCCGGGAGCGCATCCTCCGCCTTGAGGAGTCGGTCCTCGAGAAACAGAACCTTCAGGAAAAGAGCCTGCAACTGGCCTCCATCGTCGAATCCTCCGATGACGCCATCATAGGAAAAACGGTAAACGGGACCATCGTAAACTGGAATAGGGCGGCCGAGCGGCTCTACGGCTATAGCGCCCGGGAAGCGTGCGGCCAAAACGTCTCCATCCTTACCCCTCAGGACCGAAAAGACGAGATTTCCAATGTCATCACAAAACTGAGGAAGGGAGATAGCGTCGATCATTTCGAGACCGTCCGGTTAAGAAAAGACGGCACCCCCATCGATGTTGCCCTCTCCATTTTTCCTATCCTGAACTCCAGAGCGGCCGTCACCGGTGTGTGCAGCATTACCAGGGACATTACGGAACGCAAAAGAATCGAGAATGCCTTGCGCCAAAGCGAGGAGAAGTACCGATCCATCTTCGAAAACGCCGTCGAGGGCATCTTTCAGACCACGCCCGAAGGCCGGTTTATCAGTGTGAACCCCGCCTTTGCAAAGATTCACGGCTATGAGTCTCCGGAAGAGATGATCAGCCGCATCACCAGCATAAAGGACCAGCTCTACGCGAACCCGGTGGACAGGGAGCGTTTCGCGAACCGGCTCGAAACGGATGGTGTTATTACCGCCTTCGAAACGCAGTTCTATCGGAAAGACCTGTCAAAGATATGGGTATCCATGAATGCCCGTGTGCCGGCTCCGGTCGATGGCGGCCTGATCTGCTACGAAGGCACCCTGGAGGATGTGACCATGCGCAAGGCGGCGGAGGAAGCGTTGCGCATGGAAAAGAAGATATCCGATTCGACCCTGGACAGTCTGCCGGGTATCTTCTATATGTTCGACGAACACCTGAAATACCAGAGATGGAACAAGAACCTGGAGCGCATATCGGGGTATTCGGCGAACGAGATATCCCGGATGCGCGTTACCGGTTTCATTCCCGTGGAGGACAGGCGGTTCATAAAGGAAAAGGTCCGCGAGGTATTTGAAAAAGGAGAGGCAACCATTGAAGCGGAACTTCTGACAAAAGACGGGCGCAAAATCCCGTTCTTCTTCACGGGGATAAGGGTCGTCTTCAGTCCCGAACGCTCTTCGGTGATCGGTGTGGGAATTGATATCACGGAGAGAAAGAAGTCTGAGAAGAGCCTTCGGGAAAGCGTCGCGCGGCTGAGGAAGGCAATGGTCGGGGTTATCGGGGCCCTGGTTGCGGCGGTTGAGATAAGAGACCCTTATATGGCGGGCCACCAGAGGCGGGTCGCGAAGCTCGCCGAGGCGATAGCCAGGAAAATGAAGGTCTCCTCCGATGTGATCGAGTGTACGCGCATGGCAGCATCCATCCACGATCTGGGGAAGATATCCGTGCCCGCGGAGGTTTTGAGCAGACCTTCAAGGCTGTCGGACCCGGAAGGTGATCTCGTAGAGCGTCATGCGAGGTCGGGCTATGAGATGCTGAAGGACATAGAATTCCCCTGGCCCCTGGCGGAGGTAATCCTCCAGCACCACGAGAGGCTCGACGGTTCGGGGTATCCCGACCACCTGAAGGGCGACCAAATCCGGATGGAGGCGCGCATAATAGGAATAGCGGACGTGGTGGAAGCGATAGCGTCCCCCCGTCCCCACCGTCCCGCCCGGTCCATAGAAGCGGCCCTCGCAGAGATAGAGAAGAATAAAAGCACCCTCTACGATCCCGACCTGGTGGATGTGTGCCTAGCCTTGTTCAGGACCGAAGGCTTCAGTTTCGAGCAGAGCGAGTAAATGTATAAATGGGTGTTGCGGTTGGTGGGACAGAGATTCATGTCTTGATCGTCTGGTGGCTTTAGGCACGTTGGGTGTTTCAGGCGTCTCAGGCGTTTGTTTTAGTGGATAGGCGGCCGGACGGAACGAACGCTCCATATAGGCCACTCTGCAAAGGGAGGCGTGCTCTGGCGTATGAGTATACGCCGACGCCCTACCTCCCTTCACAGCCTGGCCCATCTGAAGTGTCCGTCCCGTCCGGCCGCCTACTCCACCCGGCGCTGTTGAATTTATTAAACAATTGACGCCGGAAAAGTAAGACGCAGTTTGAAACAGACCGCTTTAGCTTCGTGGGTGTAGGGATTACGCGAGGGTCGGATATGTGTTACGCTCTTCTTCCTGAAGTTAATACCCGGCCTCTGGCGGACCATGCACGCCTTCAAATGGCATTTCACTGAGGCTTCTATACCTTTGGACTTGAAATAAGGACAGAATAAGAGGAAAATGAAAATGTATCGTGGGCATCAGGAAGGGCAACGTGGAGAATTTGTCACGCTGCTCAACTCCGTCACCCAAGTGCCCTATGCAAATGCCGGAAACTTGAAGAGCAAGAAACACGTTTGCACCAACGTCCCCATGGGCGTAATAAGATCAGGGGGTGGGTCTATGAAGATAATTTCGCTGTTCAATAACAAAGGTGGCGTCGGCAAGACGACGCTTTCCTATCCAATCAAGCGTGGACATTAAAGTTTTTCGAGTTCCTGCATTTTTTTACATAGTAACAGGAAAACGTGACGTTGTCATTTACTTCTTCTTCTTTTTCTTCTTCTTTGTCTCAACTCCAGTAAATCTCTTTTTCCTTGCATAATAAGCAAATTAGCGGGAGAATGAAGGGAGTTCTATAGTCACCGATCACGATTCAGTTCCGTTGGGAGAGTTGTTGTAATACAGTAATCGAACGTATATCCAGCGTTCTCGGAGGCAAGACAAATGTATATTGCCAAGATTGCCATAGAAAATTTTCGTAATTTCAAGAAGACTGAGATCGTATTCAATGACGGCGTAAACGTTATCATAGGTCCTAATAATTCTGGGAAGACGAACCTAATCAGAGCACTCTCGCTCCCAATTCATTATCAGGGCTCCAAGCGACTCGATACAGATGACTTCAACAAAGACATCTCTTTGGAAGAACTCAAAGCCGATCCACCCAAAATCAGCATTGCTATTACCATAAGACAAGGTCAAAACCAAGAACTCGACGATTTGGTAACCGTTAGCAATTGGCTGACCAGATTAGATGATCCATATGAAGCATTACTGACATACCGTTTCTTTCTGCCAGAGAGGGAGAAAGACAATTATGTGAAGGCTGTTGCGGGAGTCGCAGATACCGACTCAAATTCCGTTAACATGATCTGGAGAATTATCAAAACTGATTTTATCAGATTATACACATACAAAATATGGGGGGGAAGGCCCGAAAATCAGGCCATTGCGGACGCCGAATCGTTACAGCGATTTGATTTTCAGTTTTTAAGCGCAATTCGTGATGTCGAAAGGGATATGCTATCGGGTCGTGATACACTTCTGCGAGACGTTTTAGACTTTTTCATGGATTATGAGATAAAGATATTGCCAGAGGCGGATAAATCGAAAGAAGTTAAGATCGCTGAAATAAAGGCGAAACAGAAAGATTTCTCGAACAAAGCAGGTGATCTGCTTATTGAGCTTCAAAAGCGCATGGAGGCGGGCAAGAAACAGATACTATCCTACGCAAGTGACACGGGAGCATTATTTGATAGAGCAACGCCGAACTTCGAAGGAAGCATTTCAGATGTCGAAATGTTCTCCGCACTTCGACTAATTGTAGAATATGAAACCGGAGTAAAGATTCCCGCTACACATAATGGCCTCGGATACAACAATTTGATATTTATGTCGTTGCTTTTGGCAAAAATGCAGGTTAATTCTAATGGAGATTATTTGGGTAGCAATGCAAAGGTGTTTTCGACGCTGTCAATTGAAGAACCTGAGGCGCACTTGCATCCCTCAATGCAGTATAAGTTTCTGAAGTTCTTGAAAGAGAATAAGGAAAAGAAGAAGGTTAGACAAATTTTCGTGACCAGTCATTCCACGCATATTACATCGGCAGTATCGCTGGACGAAATCATTTGCCTCTATAACGAGAATAGAGACATAAAAGTCGGTTATCCGGGAAAGGTATTTCCAGATGAAAAAAGTAAGAAATATGTTCAACGGTTCCTGGATGCCACCAAATCGGATATGCTTTATGCCCGGAGAGTCATTCTAGTTGAAGGACTAGCTGAGCAATTGCTCCTATCAATTTTATCGCGCTATTTGCGTAAATCACTAGAAGATAACCATGTTGCCGTGATAAATGTCGGAGGAAGGTTCTTCGACTATTTCCTGTATTTATTTGATAGCCCAAAGCCCAATACGATCCCCAAGAAGATTGCGTGTCTTACCGACAGAGACCCGGCCAGAAAATATAAGTCCGGCGGAGAATACTCAAAGTGCTATCCGTTTCAAAGTAAACAGGATACCGCGAAGTATGTGTACAAAATCTACGCAACTGAGAAAATTCAACAGTATAATACTCACTGCAATGTGCGGTTCTTCAGTCAAGATGAGATTAAAGGCAAAACATTTGAGTACGACTTGGTTCTGCATACCCTCCGTGCCAATATAAGTGAGACACTTCCCACCCAATAGTTTAGACTCTTGGGGGCGGGAAGGAAAGAACGATCGTGGAAGAAAAGAAATCAGTCATGGCATCACCAAGGGTAGTCCCCGATCCGGAAGTACCGGAAAAGGCAGTTCGCCGGAAATTCACCGCGGCGTACAAGCTCCGTATCCTCAAGGAGGTGGAGAACTGTACCGGGAAGGGTGAGATAGGGGCGCTTCTGCGCAGAGAGGGACTTTATTCATCGAGCCTCACCTCATGGCGGCGTCAGGTTCACCAGGGCCTCATCCCGAAAAAGAGAGGACCCGTCACACAAAAGCCTGATCCCCTTATCCGTCGCACCATCGAACTGGAAAAGGAGAACACGAGGCTCACCCATAAACTGAAACAGGCGGAGCTCATTATCGAGGTCCAAAAAAAAGTGGCCGAGCTGCTCAAGGGGTCGAGCGAGGAGAAGTCATGAACATCACGCAATCGCTTGCCCATGAAGTGGGTATCCGCCCTGCCTGCAACGCCCTCGACGTATCCCGTGCGGGCTTTTACCGGTGGCAGCATCCGAAAGAGAAGGAACCTTTGAACCGTCTCTCTCCCTTGGCCCTCTCCTTCGGGGAACGGAACGATGTACTTGATATCCTTCATTCGGACCGCTTCATCGATAAAGCACCCCGGGAAATCTACGCGGCCCTCCTGGACGAGAAGAGCTATCTCTGTTCAGTGCGCACCATGTACCGGATCCTTGAAGAAGAAGGTGAGCTGAAAGAAAGGAGGAGGCAGGTCTCCCGTCCCCGGTACGCAAAACCGGAGATCCTCGCGAAGGCGCCCAACGAGGCGTGGAGCTGGGATATCACGAAGCTCAAGGGTTCCGTAAAATGGACCTACTACTACCTCTATGTGATCCTCGACATCTACAGCCGCTATGTGGTGGGGTGGATGGTGGCCCACAGGGAACTTGCCGCCCTTGCTCGCAAACTGATCGCGGAGACCTGCGAGAAGCAAATGATAGAGCCCGGTAAGCTCCTGATCCATGCGGACAGGGGGTCGAGTATGACGTCGAAACCCGTCGCCCTGCTCATGGCCGATCTCGGGGTCACCAAGAGCCATTCGAGGCCTTCGGTCAGTAATGACAACCCCTATTCCGAATCTCAGTTCAAGACCATGAAGTACCGGCCCGAGTTCCCTCAAAGGTTCGGCTCCATTGAGGATGCCCGGGCCTTTTGCCAGACATTCTTCCCCTGGTACAATACCGAGCATTACCATTCGGGGATAGGTCTTCTCACCCCCGAGGACGTCCATTATGGAAGAGCGTTGAGGATCATTGAAGGTCGTACGGACGTACTGCGGGCTGCGTATGAAAAACATCCGGAACGGTTCAAGGGGAGGATGCCGAAACCGGCGTCACTGCCTGACGCCGTCTGGATCAATAAGCCATTATCAACGAGCGATGGCGGGGTACACTAAATATCTGATGGAAGTGTCTCATTTTCATTGACACGTTCCGATAATCCGACATCAGAACTTCTCGTCACGGATTCAATGAGCAACAAAACTGAGATCAAATCCCTAATGCAGTTTTACAAGGAAAATAAGCCGGTCGAGGAGTTTCTCGGTATACTCCAGGAGGGGACCGAAGCGAATCCAAATAAACAGAACAAAGAAATAAAAGACGGGATAAGGCAGTGTAATTGGGACAATGATGATGACAAGAGAGCTGCAATTATCGCCTCACGTTACCTAAATTCTTTAGGAAAAGGCACGAATGCGTTGGAACTTGCCTATGCTTTAGACGACAACTTGCGTAGAGAAGGCCAAGAAGCCTACCAACATTTTGTCGTTCCGTCCTACATAGCAAATGCGATAGAATGGATATGTCAATAAACAGAATCACGTCGGATTCCTTACTCATAAATATAGAGCACCACTTTAAAGTATCTGCAGGACCGGGTGCCGGGAAAACGCATTGGTTAATTGAGCACATAAAGAACGTTCTGCATCGTTCAAATAGATTTGACAAGACTCGTAGAATAGCCTGTATTACATATACGAACATTGCCGTCGAAACGATTCTCGGTCGATTGGGCACTTCTTCGGACCGCGTAGAAGTGTCAACCATTCATAGCTTTCTCTACAAATACATCGTCAAGCCTTATGCGCCATTCATAGCCGACACTTATGGCCTGAATGTGGAAGAAATGGATGGACACGATGATCCTGTTGTCCATCTTAAATATGTATTAAGCTGGATAGGGTCTCATTCGCGGAAAAATGAACTTATACATCCGTATACTGAAAATCAGTTAACAAAATTGCCCAACAACACTCAAGCGCTCGTGCGATGGCTATCGTCTTTGAGCTACTGTTTTGACTCGTCTAATTCTTTGAAAATTAGGAATAGAAGGGATGAAGCGTTTTATGACGACAGGGGTACCCGAAAATACTTAAGAACTGACTGCTTGGACATATTGGAGACAGACTTGCTCTCCTATAAACGAATATATTGGGGGGATGGTATTATCTTCCACGATGATGTCCTCTTTTTTGCATACGAGCTAATTCGTATCTTCCCTTTCATTTTGCAGGTATTAAGAGCAAGGTTTCCCTATTTCTTTGTTGACGAATTTCAGGACACCAATCCGATACAAGCCGCTATTCTTTATCAGATAGGGCAATGTAACACTGTTGTAGGGGTGATAGGCGACACGGCGCAATCAATCTACAGTTTTCAGGGAGCAGCGCCTGACAAATTTACTTCTTTCAATCTTCCGGGGATGATCGATTATCAAATCAAGGAGAACAGACGAAGTACTAACGAAATAATAGGAGTTTTGAATGCAATACGTTCCGACATTCAGCAAATAAATTACAACGATGTAACTGGCATTCAGCCGACCATTATTGTTGGGCAAACGACTGACTCACTTCGATGGTCAAAAGAACAATGCAATGGGGAGAAGGTATGCTCTCTGTCGAGAGATAATATTACATCGAATGCAATGAAACGCGACATAGGAGGAGCATCTTTTAACGATCATTTATTCGAAGAATTGCAGCAGGAGGACGTCAACCGGCATAGAAGTACAGTTATCATTGCCTGCATAAAGGCAGTTGAGTTAGCTCGGGAAGGAAGATACAAAGATTCGATAAGGGAGTTGGAAAAGAAGGTTTTTAGAGACCGGACCGATAAGGCTAAAGGCAAAAGAAACTCATTAAAACGTGTCCAAATTCTTCTAAGGAATTATGATGATTATAAGGATGGATCACTATACGAGTTTTGCTTGATCGTCAAAGCCAATATCAAGAAGGATATTCCTGGCTTGAAAAGCGGAAAAGCCAGGACTTTTTACGAAGGACACACTTATCAGCAATTGTCTTTATGTGTAAAAATAACCGAGGATACGAGTCCGCATAAAACAATTCACAAAGCGAAGGGAGATGAATTTGATAACGTGTTACTTATATTACGTAAAGAGGCAGATTTGGGGTTCTTGCTGAACCCCAACTTGACTGCAACCAACGCCGAGGAGCAAAGGATAAATTACGTGGCCGTCAGTAGAGCTAAAAGTCGACTATTTCTTTCAGTGCCCTCTTTAGAGGCAGACAAACAAGCGATCCTGAGTGATAGATTTCAAATAAAAATACTCTAAGATGGTACATCTTTATTGTCCAATCCGCTCACTTCGAACAGCCAATTCGGTTTTATCCGAAGTAACAGTTTAGTCCCCCTCACGGAGCCCTCGCCCCATTGCGATACAGTGCCGCCTGTGCCGTCACGGTATCCGACACCAGGAGCGTCTCCAGGAACTTCCGTGGATCGTTCCCTTGCCTCATGGAAGTAATGATGAGACTCGGCAGGATACTGTGGGTCTTCAGTCCCGTTGCCGACCGCGTACCGAACATAAGCTTCCTCATGATCACCAGGAAGCGGATCGACTGTTCTGCCTGGTTGTTGGTAGGTGGTTGCGATTTTTCAGGTTAATTCACCCACCCCATTTTCAGGTTAATTCACCCGGGTACGGCGCAACATCCTCAGTTTTCTACCATGCCTGTTTCCTCATGTTCAATCCTTTTCAGTTGCCTTTTTTGCCCCTGCCCATTCTCTTGCGGTAGCTCTCCCCCTCGATGAAGATCTGGTGGGCATTGTGGGCCAGCCGATCAAGGAGGGAGTTCGCAAGAAGCGGATCATCAAAGAGGCTCATCCACTCTTCAAGGGGCCGTGAGCTCGTGATGACCGTCGAGGCTCTCTGGTACCTCTCAATCATCACCTCATAGAGGTCCTGCGCCTCCGATCCCGTCAATCTCTGCAGGCCGAAGTCATCGATCACGAGCACGTGGGGATGGATGAGCTGGATAAGCTCCTTCCCGAAGGAGTGATCCGCCCGTGACTGATGGAGCCTTTTAAAGAGTATCTGGGAGCGGAGCATGAGCACGTTGAAGCCCCTCCGTACCGCGCTGTGGCCCAGGGCATTCGCAAGGTGGGTCTTCCCCACGCCCACGGGTCCGCAGATAATGACGTTCTCATGTCTTTCCGCAAAACCGAGGCCGAAGAGGTCTTTTACCTTGTCTCTATCCACGGTGATGGATGCCTCCCAGTCAAAGCGCTCCAGGGTCTGCTCCTGATCGAGGAGGGCGTCCTTCATCTTCCTCACGATCCTCCCCTGGGAGCGCCGCTCGAGCTCGTCGTTCAGCACAAGCTCCAGGAACTCCCCGTAAGAGAGCTTCTGTGCTTTCGCATAGGACCCTCTCTCCGGCAGGGTGGCGAGGATGCCTGAGAGCCTGAGCTTTTTAAGCGTCTGTGTAACAGTTTAGTCCCCCTCACGGAGCCCTCGCCCCATTGCGATACAGTGCCGCCTGTGCCGTCATGGTATCCGACACCAGAAGCGTCTCCAGGAACTTCCGTGGATCGTTCCCTTGCCTCATGGAAGTAATGATGAGACTCGGCAGGATACTGTGGGTCTTCAGTCCCGTTGCCGACCGCGTACCGAACATGAGCTTCCTCATGATCACCAGGAAGCGGATCGACTGTTCTGCCTGGTTGTTGGTAGGTGGTACTCCCGGATAGCGAAGGAACGTGAAGAGAAACTTCCGGTCTTTGCCGGTAAGGAAGGTACGGAGCCCTTCCGCCGGCTTATACTTGAGGGGCTTTGCACATATCTTCCCGAGGGTTGCTCTCAATTGCTTCTCGATGCGGGGAGCATCTCCCCACTCTCTCTTTCCCTTAAGAAGATCCCCGCCCGCGGCGCAGGCATCCGAGAAGAGCCTCCCGACCGCATCACAGAACGCCTCCGCTTTTGTATCTCTTGTCTCCATGAGGACGAGCTCCCGGGTCAACTCCCTGGCCCTGGTGATAAGGTGGGCAAGGCATGTCTGCCTTTCTCTCGCATGAACTCCGTTATACGCGGCATAGCGGTCGGTGATGAGCACCCCGTCGAAGTTGTCCCCGAGAAGATGTTGAGCCACGTCTGTCGAGCGGTGCCGGTCGATATGGAAGAGGGCAAGATCGGCGTTTCCCGCATACCACGCGTAATGACCGGTCCCGTCGTTCCTCCATGATGTCTCATCGGCATGAACTATTTCCGAGGCGCGTATCTTCTCCCGGAGGTCTTCATAAAGAGGTGTCCCCCTTTTCGCCGCAGCCCTGTCAAACCCCACTGCCGAAGCAGGGACAAAGGCAAGGCCGAAGATCTCCCTCATAACTTCCTCTACCTTTCGATAGCTCATACCTATCCTGTACCGCAAGTATAAGGCAACGGATTTCGTAACCGGTCCGATAGGAGCATTCGGAAGTTCGTCGGGAGCCGCCTTCACCACAGAACGCCCGCAACGGCTACAGTATGCTTCCTTATGCACATACCGTCTCACCACCGTGCGGGGTCTTATGACAATGTCTTCCTGCACATGCTCACGGATCCCTTCCCCGGGGACAAGAGGGCCTGACCCGCAATGGGGGCATCGATCGGGAGCGGGCACGTGAACCGTCGCATCCACGCGGGCAGGCTCGGGCCTGAACCACCCGGGGTGTCCGACCGGAGCGCCGCGCTTCCTCCCTGCCAAAGAGACCGCATGCTCCGGTTTTTTGTTCGCCTTGAACTGTCTTCGATGCAATGCGGTATTCTTCGCCTTCAGTTCCTCGTTCTCCTTCTCTAAAAGACGGATACGCTTCATGGTGTCATCCAGCCTGTCCCGGAACACATCGATAATCCGAAGATGCTCTTCGTACACCTCATGGGCCCGCTCATATTCTCCAAAGACCCATAGGGTGGAGAGAAAGTTAAGATGGGGGCAATTGTCCTTATAAAGACAATCGTAGCCGTATGGAGGATAGACCCTCTTCACTCGCTCTCCTGTTTCAGTATCTCCCAGTTGATCTTAGAAAGCTTCTGTATGAGAAGCCACATCATCTTGTACCGCTTCGTCATCTCCTTCGCCTTCTCGGCAATCTGTTTTCTCACATACACGGTTACGGTCTTCCCCTTCACTTTTGTGGTAAGGGAGTGGCCCGTCATGGAAGGGGACTTGGCCACCGTCCCGATAAGGAAGAAATCCAGCTGTGCGACAATGTCCTCCTTAAGTCTCTCCCGCTGCCTTTTAAGAAGATCGATTTGTTCCATTGAACCCTCCACATGAGTAGTAGTACTTCTATTATAATACCATCATGGAACAAGGAAATCAAAGGTTTTGTGGAAATTAGACATAATATTTTGCTGGAAAAAGTTCCGGGGGGACTAAACTGTTACGCGTCTGTTTCGGAGTCAAAGGGGGACGACCGTAAATAAGTAAATAACTCTCGACGTTCTTTGTAGAGTTTCATTGTCGAACAGGCCCGGTCTCTGCATATGTTCCTGCTTTCTTGCGGCAATAGCGAATGCGCTTAAAAAGCCTCGGTGTAGAGCAGCAGGTGCAGGTGTTACGTATAGGCGAGTGAAACGGTAATACCGACGTTTCAATCCCGGTTATGGGGGCGGTTGGGGAGGGTTTCTCCGGATGACGACGATTAAGACGAAATGTAGGGTTCCCTGCCGATTCTATCCACCGGTGGTGCGTTTTTAGCGCCATCTCAGGTTGTGGGGTTTGCTTATCGACCGGCTTCGGAGTGTTGGTATTCCTTATTCTATCGGACGATTTGAAAGGGAATTCTCCGACAGGCTCCTAGCTCCATCCTCTCCTTGCTCTCCGCAGGATTACCGCAAAGAAAGGTATGCCGATAAGGGAGGTGGTTATCCCTATGGGGATTTCCGCAGTGAGAACCATGCGGGAGACGTCATCGACCACGACAAGGTATATGGCCCCAATGAGGGCCGAGGCAGGGATGAGGACCTTGTTGTCCGGCCCCACGATCATCCTCGCGATGTGAGGGATGATAAGTCCCACCCAGCCTATCATGCCGGCGATAGCTACCGTCATAGCGCTCATGAAGGTGGCCAGAAAGATGAGAATGAAGCGCACCCACTCCACGCGTACCCCGAGCGAACGTGCTTCCTCATCGCCCATGGATAGCGCGTTGAGGTAGCCGGAGAGCAGCGCGACCAGGCATATGGTTATCACTTGAGGTATGGCGGTAATGAACAAAATCTTCCTGTCTACGAAGGAGAGGCCGCCCATGAGCCACCGGACGATGTCGGGAAGCTGGCTATAGGGGTCTGCCACATACTTTACGACGGAAAGGAGGGAAGTGAAAAGGGCGCTGCTTATGATCCCACCCAGTACAAGGAGGAGGAGCGTGTTCCCCTTGTGCATCTTTGCAATCCCTACCGACACCATGACCGCAACAAATCCGAATACAAAAGCGCTTGCCTGTACGACTGCCCATTCTTTCGAAAATACCATACCGAGGGCTGCCCCAAAGGATGCCCCCGCAAGCACCCCCAGGAGTCCCGGCGACACGAGGGGGTTCAGGAACATGGCCTGAAAGGTTGTTCCCGATACGGAAAGGCAGGCTCCGATAAGTAGGGCCGCCAGTATCCTGGGAAGGCGAACGTACATGAGCAGGTTGCCGATCACTTCGTGGCGCGCATCGTGCCCGCTCCCATGGAATATTTCCGCGAGGAAAAAACCCAGCACGTCCTTCAGAGGGACGTGGTACTTGCCCATGGTAAGGGATACTGCCACAGCAAGAATGAGAAGCGCGGTCAGAAGAGGGAATATGCCGTACCGCTTCATGGCTGGAATGTCTTTCTCATCTTGCTCTTAAAGCTCCCTTACTGTTTCCATCTTTTGCAATAGCCGTGAATGGGGTAGTCAGCCGTCCATGACAATATATCGGTGTCACTCGAAAGCCTCCGACTGATCTCCGAAGTTCGATGTTCTGTAGATGACATAACGACCGTTATATATAACGGGAGTTATCCCCTCGTCAACACATTATTTTATCCCGCCCATGATTGCGATGAATCGATTTTGTTCAACGGGTAGACGCGTCTTCTATAAATGAACCTGCAAAAAGTGCTTGACACCTCGTTATAGTTTGTGCGATATAACGTACGGATATATACCTTAGAACATAACGTTCCGGGGGAATTCAACCAAACTGCAAAGCCAGTCGGCATGTTATCCGTCCATTCTCCTTTGCCCCTATATACAAGGCGCATGAGAGTAAGATGACTGCACCTTGAGTATAGAAAAGCATTGGCTTATTTGGCCTTCTGTCATGCAAGGGCCGAATCGATGAGGAGAACCTATGATCATCAAATCTCATGAACGGCAGCCGGGCGCAATGAGCCGCTTGTTTTGGGAGGATAAGGCCGCCGGGTACACCCTTCCTTTTGAGACAAGAACATTTTCACGGACATCGCGTATCCTCGACTATATTGCCGATAACGGCATCCTCATCACCGGGGCAAGGCTCCTTGATGTAGGCTGCGGAACCGGTGCCTTTGCTCTTCCCTTTGCTCAGCGAGGGGCTTCGGTTACGGCCCTTGATATCTCAGCCAATATGTTGGAACGCCTTGCTGCAGAGGCTGAGCGTCTGCACGTTGGTCCGGTGAGGCCCATACGTATTTCATGGAAAGCAATCGACACGAGGGAGACCGGTCTGGAGGAGGCCTTTGACATTGTGGTTTCGGCGTTCTCGGCAGCAGTAAACACGGAGGAAGATCTATTGGCAATGGAGCGATGCTCGACGAAATGGTGTGTCTCCATTGCTTCAGGCAAAATACGCCGCACCGCCCTCTGCGAGAAGATATTAGCCGATTGCGGCGCACCGTCCGACCCGAACCCCGACACGCGCAAAATCAGGAGAAAGCTGACAAAGATGGGGAGAACCTTCCGTTTCTGGTCCTTCACCGAAACAGTAGACGAGGAGAGAAATCCGAAACAGATTGCCGAGCAGGTCGTCAACCGCCTGGAAGCGGCAGGAAAAGAGTTCGACCGGGATTCAATCATCGCCAGGGTACTGGAACTGTGTGCGATTTATGGAGGAGAACGAAAGACCATCGAGTGTCATGGGAGCATTGCTGTCGGCGTACTCATGTGGAGGGTTGATGGAAGGCAAGCCTAGAATGGGGATGGCGCAAAGAAGGTCCGGGGCCCGTCCCCTTCTCATCATCATTCTCGCAATCACCTTCGCCGTCGCGTGGGCTCTTGTTTCCGAATCCCGGGAAATCACGGACATGGCGGGCCGTAAAGTCATTGTGCCGGAAAAGATCAACAAGGTCTGCACGGATTGGCCTCCAGCGATGTACCTGGTCTATGTCATGGATCACTCTCTTCTGGCCGGGGTTAATGCCCGTTTTACAGACGCGCAGAGGGATTATGTGTCTGCCCATGCCCGCTCGCTTCCCGTGGTGGGCGGATTTTTCGGGCAGGGACAGACTACCAACATTGAAGCGCTTTTAGGAGTGAAACCAGACATAGTCATCGCCGAGATGTGGGGAGACAGAGCCGTGAATTCGAGGTCCGAGGACCTTCTCGGGAGGTTCGGCATTCCGGTTGCCTATGTAAATATCGATAGGACACACGATTACCCCAATGCAATACTTTTTCTGGGAAGACTACTCGGGAGAGAGGCTCGGGCCCGCACTCTGAGCGACTACGCCAGAGGAGTGCTGGAGGAAGTCGGCCGCGCCGTCCGTTCCGTGCCCGTCGGCAAGCGTCCACGGGTCTATTATGCGGAAGGCTCAACAGGGCTCTTCACCGAGTGTGATACGTCTGCTCATATCGAACTCATTGCCCTGGCGGGCGGCACGAATGTCCATCACCGTGAAAACGGAAAGTTCAAGGTAAAAGGCAGGGAACCTATCAGCATTGAACAGGTGCTGCGGTATGATCCTGAAGTGATTTTAGCGGCTGAACCCTCCTTTTATCAGAGCGTCTTTAAGGATGTGAAATGGCAAAACATCAAGGCAGTCAAAACCGGTCGAATCTATCTGACCCCCCGGCTCCTTTTTAACTGGTTCGACCGACCTCCTTCCGTCATGCGCCTCCTCGGCATACAATGGGTCGCCTGGCGCCTCCACCCCGAAGTCTATCGCATAAATATGGAAAAGGAAGCAAGGCGGTTCTACCGTCTTTTCCTTGGACTCGATATACCGTCCGCCACAATGAGGGGAGTCATCGGACCGTGAAGACGGGCTCGGCACTGAAAGGTTTCTTGTCTCCTATGCATGAAAAAAGGGTTCGCCCTTCTGTGCGAGCCCCGAAAAGTTTTCTTCCCGGCACACACATTTTCTTAAGGAGGTCGTTTCATGTTGAATCTTTTTTATCTCTTCCTGACAATCGCGCTGCTCATATTTCCCGTCTCCGCATTGGCGGACGGAGAGAGGCAACCAAATAAGGTGCCCGGCTCCGGACAGACTGACCCTTCAGCCGGAGCTAATGCACAGAAGCCTTCGCTCACGTTGTCCGAAATATTCGTGACCGCAACGAAAACCGACGTTCCGTCCCAATATGCCCCTTTCACGACTTATACGGTGGACAGAGAAAACATCGAAGCACAGCCTGATTACTTCAAGTCAAACTTTGGTTCACTCATTCAGGATCTACCCGGGGTATATGTGGGCCAGGCGCCGGACAAGAATGCGGCATGGGTAAACCTCAGAGGGACGGGAGATCCCAGCGCGAGGGTTGTCTATCTCGTGGACGGCGTGCCGGTGGGCTCCTCGATACCGCTTACCTACTCAGTCTCCAACAATGATATAGAAAAGATCGACGTGCTCATGGGACCCTCTTCGGCCCTCTACGGCGCAAATGCATCGGGTGGCGTGGTAAACATCATTACACGGCAAGGCACAAAAGGCATGGGATCCACCATGTCATTGGGTTATGGAAGCAACAGTACCTATCGCCCTCACGCAAGCGTAGGAAACGAGGTGTTGCGCGGCGACAATCGTTTCCACTATTACCTCTCCTACTCCGGCGACCATACTGACGGTACTCGCAACATTCCCATTGACAATTCACTAAGAATATATTCAAAAAGTCCTTCCACGCTGAACACGTCGACAGTCAATAGTGCAGACCACGACTACAATTATCTTGCCGGGAAGGTGGGATGGAAGGGGTCAAACGGGGAGAGTCTCACCCTTGCCTATAATTGGGCGAACATAACGATTAACGGAGGCCAGCCCAATCTCATTCCCGTTGACGACGGGAAACAGGGTGTCGGAAGTCTCAGGTTTCAGTTCCCGATTAAAGACATTATGAAAGTGACTCTCACAGGAGGACACCAGTACTGGAATAGGCCGGCAAAAACGGATTTTGGTATTTCCCTCAATAAACAGAATAATCTCGTCTTCAACTGGACCAAGCGCTACTCGCAGGAATCGAAAGTCCGGAGGATACCACTGGAACTTCAGAACGACTTCTATCTGGGGAAGAACAACGTACTCACTGCAGGTGCTTTCTATAGCACTGAAGAGATCGATTCTGCGACGAACAATTGGGTGAATGCGAAATCCGTTTCCAAAACGAATTACAGTACAGACCAGCGAGCCGTCTACGCGCAGGACCAGGCTTTCTTCTTTGACAAGAAACTTTCCCTATTAGGGGGAATTCGCTATGACGAGTGGAAATACCACGGTATATACGACAGTGCTTCTACCCCCAAGAACCGGAGCGGCACTTCCAGTGACACCTTCACCTATCGGGGAGGCGCGAAGTACCGGATCAACGATAATCTTGCCGTAAAGTCATCTGCCGGGACGGCATTCTACCCCGGTCTGCCGACATGGTATTTTCAAAACACCACTACCGGGACCACATGGCGTGTTGCGAACCCCGACCTCAAGCCGGAGGAAACCTGGATGGTCGATCTTGGACTGGAAGGACAATACAAGAAGACGGGCACGTCCTTCAGCACGACTGCCTATTACGGGAAAATTACTAACATGTTTTCGGGCGTCTACAGCACTCACCCTACTATCAAGGGCATTTCGCTACTCAAAATCGAAAACGTCGGCAAGGCCGAAATCTATGGCCTTGAAACCCGAGTTGAGCAACGCATCCTGGAGCGTCTTTCCGCCTCCATAAATGTCACTTTGAATCAGTCACGCATCGTCGAGGATCCCAATAATTCCGGAAATCGCGTGGCCAATACGCCCAATGTAATGGGAAACGTAACTCTAAAATACGTAAATCCGAGCCTCATCAATGGAACCCTCATATTCCGCTATGTGGCCAATCAGTTCTATGATAACGAAAACACCGGCCTTCCCTTTTACCACATGAGCCCCTATGAGACGGTGGACATGAAGATATGGCGCGACTGGAAACTGACGAACAGGAGCATATTGAGGACGGCGCTTACAATTGAGAACATCCTGGACAAGAAATTTGCCCAGGAATATGTCTACATGAATCCTGGTCGCGTCATAATGGGCGTGGCGAGTATCAATTTCTAATCTTCTTCCGGGTGAGGCGCCATGAAAAAGAATGTTCTCATAAGCGTTGATCAAGCACTTGAATCTTTTCTGGATGTCGTGGACCCTCTGGAGAGAACAGTGATCATTTCTCTGGAAGATGCCGACGACAGGGTCCTGTCCAGGGACATTACCGCGCCCATGGATTACCCCCATTACGACCAGTGTATTCTGGACGGATACGGGGTGCAGGCCGCTGATACGGTTGGTTGCGGGGAGGACTCGGGGAGAGCCCTCGCTCTCGCCGCAGGTGGCCATGTCACGAGCGGTTTCTTTAAGAGGGCCCACACGGGAGACATGTTGCCTTCCGGCGCCGACGCGCTTCTTCCTCTTGAAGTTGCGGTAGAAAAGGCCGGAGGCATTATTGCCTTCAAGGAGTTGAAAATAGGTGAATGGGTCTGGCCGAAGGGAGGCGGGATAGGCGAGGGCGATGTGGTGTACAGGAAGGGAATGCGGTTAAAGCCCACCGACATCGCCATGCTTGCCAAGCTCGGAATTTCCCACGTGGAGGCATATGACATGCCCCGCGCGCTTATAGTGCCCACCGGCGACGAGTGCATCAGGAGAGGTGAGAAGATCGAGCCGGGATTCGTCTTTGAAACAAATGGGCTTATGTGCTGCCTTCTCGTGAAGCGGTATGGCGGCCATCCTACGCTCCACGACATAGTGGGCGACGAGGAGGAGAAATTGAAAAATGTCCTGACTGAGGGGAGCGGTTATGATCTGGTGGTCACCATCGGGGGGAGCTCCGCGAGTGCGAGGGACCTCATGGAGCGGACGGTAGCATCAATGGGGGAAGTGCTTTTTCACGGAGTTGCCTTACACCCCGGAAACCACATGGGCGCGGGTTTCATAGGAAACGGCGAAAAGAGAACGCCTGTTATTTTTCTGCCTGGTTACACCGAATCATGTGCGGTCGCTGCCTTCACCTTTGTCGATAAGGCGGTCACGAGGCTTGGCCATTATCCCTCGTCGCGCCGGGTAGGTTCAGCGGCCGAACTCACAGGGAAAGTGACCACATCTCTCGGAGTGCGGGCGGTAAGGAAAGTCAATGTGTGCAATGGGAAGGCCCGCCCGATCAAGATGCTGGGTGAGTCGGCCCTTGAGGGAGAATTCGGGTACCTCGTGGTTCCGGAAGATCGATCCGGTTTTGAGGCAGGCGATTTTGTGGAGGTGACCTACCTGGAGTAGCGGGAGTTCTACGCAAAGTGTTCCGGGTGTCGTGAGGACGATGGGAGCGGTTCCGATACGAGGCGGCGCATCCGGGTGAACTATTCTCAGGAGATGGAAGGAATCGGACATGGTGGACAATCTCAACAGAGTGGTTGTGGTGTATGGGACGAAGTACGGAAGCACACAACGCTACGCGGAGTGGATTGCAGAAAGGACTCGTGCCGAAATTTTCGATGTGTCCGTATTTGACCAGTCCCGGTTCAATGAGTATGACATGGTTTTGTTCGGGTCTCCTGTCTATATGGGACGAATAAAATATGCTCCTTTCATAAGACGCAACTGGAAGATCCTGAAAACGAAGCGAGTAGTCATCTTCAGTGTGACAGGAGTACCGCCTGACGATCTCCGCCAGGAAAAAGTGTTCCGCGCCAGCCTCCCCATTGAAATACGGCAAAAGGTTCTATATTACCCGCTTCGCGGAGCATTCAACTACAGGAACCTGACTTTTGTGGATAGGCTGCTTATGAGCGGCCCGCGAGTGAGACTGCAGGCCCTGTGCTGGATAGCGAGAGATAGAAGCGCGAGAGAATCGTTGGCCCGTTTCTACAGTCCCCTGGACTGGACGAGCGAAGCCGCGATAGAGCCGATAGTGGCACTAGTGACCTCGGGAAGGGCACAGGCTCCGCTGGAACACTGACGTACGTCCATGCAATGGAGGTCGAGGAGAAGCCCCTCCTCAAAGCCATGGGCCGGGTGTCGGCGGAGGATGCCCACGCCGGTATCGACCCGCCCCCGTCCGCCATTTCCGGTCCCCATGGGTATACGGTGAGGTCAACCGACATCAAAGGGGCGGGCCGGGCCACACCCGTGACTCTCACCATAGTCGAGACGGTGAGGGGGCAAATCTTTACGGCCTCTCGCCCAAACCCCCGGTCCCTCGTTAAACTATTCCGTTTGAATTGTTCTTGATTGTATACGATTAGCTGGCCTTTTAAGGAGCTTAGTGATACAATTACTCATCATGAATACAAGGATATACCTACCATGATGGGTCATCATGAGCCTCCCAGGGAACATCTGTTTATGTACGTAATAAGTCTTGAGAACCGGGTCCGCAAGGACCATCCGTTGAGAAAAGTCAGGGGACTCATCGACTTCGACTGCATGTATAAGGAAGTGGAAGATACCTATGGAGACAATGGCAATGTTTCCATGCCTCCCCCGGTTCCCGATCACCGCGATTTTTTGCCTTGTGGAGGATTCGGTGATGGACTGCGCGTTTTTTGGTGTAAAATGGGATAGGAGTTATTTGCTCCCGGGTGACGGAGACGGCTTTGCCCGACGGTGCTTTTGAGCGATCCGGGGCGGACAGGGTAACATTGGAGGGGCGGGATGAAGAGACGGGAAGTCGTGGTGCGCGATCTTATGCAAGGGTATTACGTGTATTATCTTACCGAGGCCGTGGGCGAGAATTTTCATCCGGACTTCAGACCGGAGCTTACGCCCAAGGAGATGCTGTCCATGGGGGTGTTCGGGGGGAAATATATGACGGATTGCAGGGAGGAGTTTCCTGACGACTGGTTTGTTAATGCGAGGCTTTGTCATGAGTTCCATGACCCTTCGCTCAATTTCTTCAGGGTGAACGCTTCCCAGCCCTTATCGGTGTGGCGGGAAAAGTGGTGGATCTACCATGAGGACCCGAGGGGATGGTTTCAGTGGTATTGCCGGTACTATATGGGGAGAAGGTGCGTGGACGATGCGCGGCAGATCAGGAGATGGAAAGCGATGACCAGGCATGTGGCGCAGGTCAGGAAGCATTGTCGCGAAGGGGACCTTGCGTGCAGGCCGCGGCAGAGACAAGCCCTGCTGAACTGGGCCTACGACAGTCGAAACATATAGGGAAGACGTAAGGGTTGCCGGAATTACGTCAGCCTCAAACTTCTTCATCGCCCGGCAGCCTTTTCAAAGAGTGTGGCAGCTTGTTTGGGGAGATAGACCTTGTCTGTTTTCGGCGCGAGCACCGCGATACCTTCCATGGTGTATTCCGTGCCCGAAGATTTTATACGCATGATGTTCTTGCCGAGGGGGAGTTCCGCCCGGGTGCCTCCTCTCTCCACGATCAGGGAAGGGTTCGCGGGGTTTGTTTTGTCGATGGAGACGTGGGTCCCCGTATTTGCGAAGACTTTGTCGGCGGGGGCGAACAACCGGCCGTCAACGGTGGCGAGATCAAAACCGAGGGCACGGGCGACCATGTGGGCAATGCCCGTGTTCTCCATCATGGGCAAGGATTTGTTATATCCGTAATGATAGAGGAAAACATCCTCCCCCGTGTGGCCGGACGTTGTCCACCCGATACCTACCCGCTTGCTCATCATTCTTCCGAGGATAGGGCCCACCTTTTTTGATCCCCCCAGGGCCTTGATTTCGTCGGAACTGAGGTCTTTGATGGCATAATACTCCGCCACCACAGTTTTGATCTTTTCCTCGGAAGGGTCCGGGCCCAGCATTCCTTCCACTCCCTCGCCGGTGAGAATGGCCTTTTTCAAAGGTCCAAACATGGCTTCGTAGGAAAGTTTCGAGTATGTCCTGTCCGTCTCCTGGCTGCCCACAGACATGCCGCCGTTGCCATGGTCGGTAAAGGCAAGCACGAGGGTCCGGTCGTCCTTTTTCGCAAAATCAAGGGCAACGCCCACCGCGTCGTCGAAGGCGAGAACTTCACTGACGACGCCCACGGGGTCATGGGCGTGGGAGGCCCAATCCACCTTGCTCCCTTCCACGAGGAGAAGAAAGCCTTTGGGGTTCTTCGAGAGGATTTCTATGGCCTTTTGGGTCATTTCAGCCAGCGAGGGCTCTTGGGGCCTTGCCTTCGCCCGGTCGAAATCAAAGGCCATATAGTCATCGGCGAATATGCCCCATACCTTCGTTCCCTTGACCTTCGCCATGGCCCCCTTCGTTTCCGCAAAGGCATAGCCCTTTGATCTCAGGACCTCGATGAGGTCTTCGCCGTCCGTGCGCGTTCCCCCCTTCTCTTTGGGGAGGAGGTATTTTTTTCCACCTCCGAAGACGACATCAACTCCGAGAAAGACCTGCTGCTTCGCTATTTCGTTGTAATCGGAGCGATCAGGCCAGTGGGCCGAAAAGGCGGCCGGCGTGGCGTGCTGCATGTTGACGGTGACCACCATGCCCACCGATTTTCCCGTGAGTTTCGCGCCTTCGAGCACAGTGGCAACAGGTTTGTATTTGAGGTCTTCCGTGATGGCGGGCGCGCCCGGAATTGTGGACGGGCCGGGCAGGACGCCGATGAATTTGTCGGATGATTTGTGGCCCGTGGCAAAAGCAGTCGCTGCGGGGGCCGAATCGGTGATGAGCGAATTGGCGCAATATGTCCTCACGCCGCCCAGGGCCATACGGTCGAGGGCGAGGGGCGAACCCTTGTACCAGCGGGAGATGGTGGTATGGGCGGAACTGCAACCGTCGGGCACCATGACGATCACATTCCTGAATTTCTTTTCCGCCGCGTATCCGGGCTCGATGAGCGAGACGGATATGAAGAGCAGTAGTATATACCATCCCGTAATGTATGCAATTCTTCCGGCTCTTGTCATAACGATTTCTCCTCCCGGCCTTTTGCCGTGCAACGCAGCGCGACTAATTCTAAATCAAACAAAGCAGAATGTGTCAAAAAAAACGACTGCCGCCTTGATTTCTCCATAACTCCCGCAGCCTCCGCCTGACCATATTTTTTTCGGGAAATGTGATCTACATCACAGACTTATCCGGGATGAAAACGTATACGTGTAAAATACTTCCGCAAATATCATCCGTCTCGCGGAGGCCGCCTCGTACCCGAATATACGGACGGGGACGCGGCTGCGCGTGTCGTCGTGCCGTGCGGCGATTGTCGATCGGGAGGCGGCCCACGGAGTGGATGCTCATAGGGGATGACTGTTCAGGAGGCGCGGCGTCGAGCGCCTGAAATGTCTGTCCGGAATCCGAAAGGAGAGGAAGCATGAAGAATTTCAAAAAGCCGCTGATCATGTCAGGGGTATTTGTCGTTGGTTTCCTGTTGGGTTGCATGCTGATGGGGGTTATGGCGATGAATGCCGGCAGGACGTTCCTGAGGATGGAGAGCGCCAATTACAGGCAGGAGCAGGAACTGCTCGGCGATCAATGCCTGAGACACGGCAATTTGACCAGGGCCTGGCTCCATTATGACAACGTTGTGCAGATCCTGTCCGCCGGGGACGCAAGAGCATTCAATCTCCGCCCGACGGTGTGGCCCCTGAGTTTCCCCGTCACCGCACTTATTTTGAATAAGATGGAATGCAGGACGGATTCAAGCGGGCGCGGCCGGGCGTTGGAGGAAGGGATAAGCAGGGGCAAACTGGCCCTGGCCCTGGAAAAGCAGGGCAGGAGCGGAGAAGCGCGCCTGGAATATCTGAGGGCCGCAAGGGCTATGGGGATGGGCGACAACGAGATCGGAAGAGTCAAGCAACTGGTGGAAGAGGTCTTGAGCGCCCGGGGGTAAAAGAAGCGGGGTTCCCGTCCGAGGGGAATCTATGTGTGCCCCGTATCGAGCACGGCGCGGATAGCCCGGGCTGCCTCGTTCCTTACCAGGGGCTTCATGAGAAAGCCCTTGATACCTGTGAGCTTTGCGGTCTGGGCGGAGACGGAATCGCTGTGACCCGTGCAGAGGATGATCGGGATGTCGGGTCGTATTTTAAGGAGTTCCTCGGCAAGTTCAAGACCTGTAATCTCGGGCATGGTATGGTCGGTGAATACCAGGTCGAACCGCGACGGGTTTTTGGAGAAAGATTTCAGTGCCTCCACGCTGTCGGTCACCGCAGTTACCTTGTAGCCGAGTTTTCCGAGCATGGTCCTGCCTAATTCCGCCAGGGTTTCTTCGTCATCCACAAAGAGAATGCGTTCTGTGCCCCGAGGGGGTTCTGCGACATCCGGGCCCGTGGAAAGGGTGTTCGCCCCGACCCTGGGGAGGAACACGCGGAACGTGGAGCCTATTCCAGGCGTGCTTTCAACGGTGATGTCCCCGTTGAGGCTCTTCACGATCCCGTACACTACCGCAAGCCCCATGCCCGTGCCCTGGCCGAACCCCTTCGTGGTGAAGAAGGGCTCGAATATTCTTTTCATTACTTCGCCGTCTATGCCGGTGCCCGTGTCTTTTACGGTGAGCTGCACATAGGCGTCGGGGGCGAGTTGCTGGGTGAGGCTCAATGCGGGAACGGAATCCACATAAGCGAGGGCGACGCTCAAGGTCCCGCCTCCCTCATGCATGGCGTGAGCCGCGTTGGTGCAGAGGTTCATCAATATCTGTTGGACTTCGGCGGAATTTGCGAGGATCACGGCATCCTTTGCCTTAATGTCCGCGGATATCTCAATGGTGACCGGCAGAGAGGCCCTGAGCAGTTTTAACGTCTCCGTAATAAGGGTGGACAGGATGGTAGGTTTCCGCTCCCGTCCGGTCTTTCGGCTGAACGTGAGGATCTGCTGCACCAGTTCCCGCCCTCTTACCGCACTTTTGAGCACAAGCTTCAACCTGCGGTGGGCCGGACTGTCGGGCGGAGTGTCATCGAGAACAATTTCCGTAAAGCCTATTATGCCCGCGAGAATGTTGTTGAAGTCATGGGCTATCCCTCCGGCCAGGGTGCCTATGGCCTCCATCTTCTGGGATTGGCGGAGATGGGCCTCTGCCCGTTCGTGAGCGGTCAGGTCGAGACCATCTTCCATGATGCGAAATGGCGCGCCGTCTTCTCTCTGTGCGGAGTCGCCTGTAAAGTCAGGAAGACCGGCGTGCCCTGTGATTCTCGCGGTCTGCCCGTGCATCCGCTGTTCCAGTTCATCCCGCGCCTTTTGCATCTCCTCTTTTAGCCGTTCGTGCTCCGATATGTCTGTAAGAACCGCATGGATTACAGGATATCCTCCTTCCCGAGCGGCGATGCTGTCAAGTCTTACCCTTGCCGCGGCCCCTACCCGGTCTTCCAGGACGAGTTCGCAGGTCTGTTTCAGGGCACACCCCATGGTTTCCTGAACATGGCGATGGAAAATGTTCCGGAACTCCGGGAGGACGAAAGCCGAAAAGGGTTTGTCCAGGAGGGAACCTTTTTCAAAACCCATTAAGCCCGCGGCAGTGAGGTTGAGATCGTTGATGAACCCTTCATTGTCGAAGGTGAGGAATCCTACGGGAGCAAGATCATAAAAAGCGGCATATTTCTGCGGGGCATCTTCGGCCTCGCGCTTCCGGCCCGGACTTTCGGAGCGTCCCGGTCCCGGGTCCCCGGGTCTCTCCGGGAGAGACTGTTCCGCCTCTTTTGGAGGCGTAAGATCATGCTTTGAACCTGGTCCGCTTTCGGGTATGACCACGCCTCCGACCTCCAGCGCAAGTTTGTTGGAGCACACAACCACTACAATCTAGGCCGGGTAGACCCGTTTGTCAAGAACCATGTGAAGTTAGTGAAATGACCCTTGACATCCTGTAAATCGGTTTTAACATTCGTAATATGGTCTTGCGGTTCAGGGGCGCCAGGGGAGGGTATTATGTTCTTAACGCACCACAATCCTAATCAGGAGGTGTAGTATGCCCGGAAGTATTTACAAGATAGTAGAGTTGGTGGGTACGAGCACTACTTCATGGGAGGATGCTGCCCGCAACGCGGTTGAAACTGCATCGAAGACCCTGAAGGATCTGAGGGTTGCTGAGATTTCAAAACTGGACATGACCACGGAAGACGGCAAGGTTACAAGTTTTCGCGCCCGGGTGAACATTTCTTTCAAATACCACGGGGAAGAATAGCACCTAGACAGGAGGTTGCAGGGAGCGGGTTTTTTCGCCCCTACGCCTTCCGCACACTCGATTATCCGTCCCGGACTGTGGCGCCCCTTGCCACCCAACTGAATAGTCCCCGCGCTTAAGGTCAGGCGCGGGGACGGATATCTTGACAATTTGCCTTAAACAGGCGTAACTCTTAATACAATCCCATGGCGGCATCATTCATCAAAAAAGGGTGCTCAGGCGAAGAAACAGTCGCGACCCGCAAGGTTAAGACGGCAAGGGCCATGAACGGCCCTAGGGGCGCCTTTATCATGCTGGGCGTGATTCACAGGGACGAATCAGGTCCCGGGCTTCTCGACCGGTGGCTCGGGGCTGTCAAACCGGACGTCGTTACCGTCGAGTTCTCGAATTACGGCATGACATTCAGAAAGAAATGGGGACCCCTGTACAGGCAGCGCATAGAGGAAGTCTGTAATAGGTTGAAAAGAGACAACGCCCCGTGTTATGACAATGCGATATCCATGGCGTTCTCCTACGTGGAGATGCCCTATGAGTTCGAAAGCGCTTCGCGGTATGGGCAGGAGTACGATGTCCCGGTCATCCTGGTGGACATGGATTTTTTTTCTTACCTCAGACTGAGGGAGATAGAGGGACTTCTTTCCTCGGAAAACCTGGAGAAGCTCCTGTCTGAAGGCGGAGGCAGGGAGGCCGGGTATGAGCGCGTTCTCGCCCGCCTCTTTTTCGAGAACGGGGTGAGAACCGTGGCCTACACGGAAGAGATGAGAATAAGGGACCGGTATATGAGCAGCAAGATAGAGGCCGTTTCGGCGCGTTATAGAGGGAAAAGGCTCCTTCATATCTGCGGGTGGCAGCACCTCCAGGACCCCCATGACCTTTACGGACCCCTGAATCCTATAAAGGTGTTTATTTATGATAAAACTTTTCGTGTTTGACCTCGGCAACGTGATTGTGCCTTACGAGCAAAGGCAGATCGTGGTGAAACTGCTCAGAAAGGCCAGGGGAAAGATAGTCCCCTCCCCTCACGAGTTTTCTTCCTTCCTTTTTGATATGAAGAAGGGGTTCATAAACCCCTATGAGGAAGGGCTCATGACTTCCGAGGAGTTCTTTACCACCATACGGGACCGTTACGGGCTGGACCTCGACTTCGAGGAATTCAAGTCCATCTGGAACCTCATCTTCCGGAGCAATCCTGATGTGGACGAGATCATACACTACCTGAAGCGAAAGGGGTTCCCCATATTTCTTCTCAGCAACACCAACGAGCTTCATTTCTCTCACATCTTGGAGCATCACCCCATCGTCCACTCCCTCGATGAATGGATACTCTCCTTCGAGGTGGGCGCCAAGAAACCCAAGAAGAGGATTTTCGACGTGGTTTTCGAGAAGATGGACATCGAATCCCAGGAGGTATTCTATATAGACGACATCCGCGAATACGTGGATGCCGCGAGGGGTTACGGGTTCCAGGGGATGGTCTTCCGTGACGCCGCCGGATTATGGGACACCTTCAAGAGAAACGGGATATGAACACGGCCCGAGGGCGCCGGACATGGACCGGCGCAGGAAAGTGACAACATGACGCAAGAAAAGGATTGACCCACATGATCGCATACCCCAGGATAGACCCGGTAATTCTCAAAATAGGGCCCTTGTCGCTCAGATGGTACGGCCTTATGTATGTTGTCGGTTTTGTTTCTTCCTACCTCCTTGTGATCTATCAGATAAAGAAGGGGAAGACAAAGATAAGCCGGGCCGAGATCGATGACCTGTTCTTCTACCTGATCCTGGGCCTTATCGTGGGAGCGAGGCTCGGATACGTACTTTTTTACAACCTGAGTTTCTACCTCGAGAACCCGTCCGAGGCGCTCGTCCTGTGGCATGGCGGCATGTCGTTTCATGGCGGATTCCTGGGCGCGTTTATCGCAGGCTACATCGTGATAAAGAGAAAGCACCTCAATTTCTTCGGGACCGCCGACCTTTTTATACCCACGTGTCCTATCGGGCTCGGATTCGGAAGGCTGGGCAACTTCATTAACGGCGAGCTTTTCGGGAAGCCGTCGGACGTGCCATGGGCAATGATATTCCCCCAGGGAGGGGCGATGCCGAGGCACCCGTCGCAACTCTACGAAGCGTTCCTGGAGGGTCTGGTAATGTTTGTCGTCCTCTGGATATACAAGGATAAAAAGAAGAGGGAGGGCGATGTCCTTGCCCTCTTCCTCGTTCTCTATGGCTGTTTCAGGGTATTCTGCGAGATGTTCAGGGAGCCCGACGTTCAGTTAGGCTATATCTTCGGCATCCTGTCAATGGGCCAGATATTGAGCATAATCATGATCCTTATCGGTCTCGGCCTGAAGTTCATATACCTTCCGCGAAGGGCGAAAGTCTCGTAATGAGCGCCCGTGCATACGAAGAGGTCAGATGAAATCGACTCTACCGCTTTCTATATCGTAGTATGCGCCCAGGATCTTCACTTTCCCCCCGTCCACCATGGGCAGGAGAATCGGTTTCGATGACGCGATCTGTTCCACCACGAGCTTGACGTTAGCTCTGATTGTATTGTCCGTGAGGTCGCCTTCGAGATTTTTCGCCTTTTCCAGGGCGGGCGTGATGGCGCGCACGATGCTGCCGATATGGCCGTGAGCCTCGCCTCCCTGTACGGTGGCCCCCACGGCGCCGCATTTTCCGTGCCCGAGTACGACCACTACCGTGACCCCGAGGTGGTCAACCGCATATTCGATGCTCCCCATACCTATGTCGTCCAGTATATTCCCTGCCACCCGGATTACGAACAGATCACCGAGTCCCTGATCAAATATGATTTCAGGGGGGATGCGCGAATCGGAGCAGCCGACTATTACGGCGATGGGGTGCTGCCCTTTCGAGACTTCTTTTATGCGGTTTGCGTCCTGGTTCGGATGGGTCGGTTTAGACGAAACGTACCGCGAGTTTCCCTCCGACAATACCTGTAATATCCTGTCACTATTCGAGTTATCGGACATGTGGCCCCCAATGAGTTGTTTTTTGACTATATTAAAGAATTGCGCATAAATCATCAAGGTTTTTCTCATTGCCAAATCTTCTGGACTTTTCGGTAAATATTCTATAGAATGTTTGTCATCGGGGCGTAGCGCAGTTTGGTAGCGCACTTGTATGGGGTGCAAGTGGCCGCTGGTTCAAATCCAGTCGCCCCGATTTATGATGCCTTGCATTGACTATTACATATCCTTTTCTCCTTCAACCATCGAATTTTCAACAGGTGATTCATGCTGATCCTCCTATCGAATGACGACGGCGTCCTTTCCGGGGGGCTTGCGGCGCTCCGGGAAACCCTCAGCAGAAACCATACGGTCTATGTGATTGCTCCGGAAAGGGAGCGGACCTGTGTTGCCCATGCGATTACCCTTCATAAGCCGCTCAGGGTGAGACAAATGGGGGAAAATATATTCTCCACCAGCGGGACCCCGGCGGACTGTGTATATCTCGGCGTCAAGGCGCTTCTCCCGAGGGAGCCCGATTTTATTGTTTCGGGGATAAACACGGGACCCAATATGGGCCAGGATGTGAACTACTCGGGGACGGTGGCGGCGGCGAAAGAGGGCGCCTTTCTGGGAATTCCTTCCCTGTCGGTCTCCATAAGCGCGAGAAGCGACTTCTTCTTCAAAGATGCGGCGGGAATTACGGAAGAAATCATCGATATCGTCTCAGGTGAGACCCTCTCCCGGGCCACGTTTTTGAACGTCAACATACCTAATCTGCCCCGGGACCAAATAAAGGGTTTTATGGTGACAAGGCTCGGAAAAAGGATATATAATGATATGGTAACGGAGAGAATTGATCCGAGGGGAGCGAAGTATTACTGGATAGGGGGAAACGGAGAACGATACGAACCGATCGACGGGACTGATTTTCGCGCCATAGAACAGGGTTGTGTTTCCATTACGCCTCTGAGCCTGGACAATACGAGCGAAAGCTCTATTGGGATATACGAAAAATACTTCAGGAGGGGCTCATGAAGATCACCTTATCTGTCATTAAGGCTGATATCGGTAGCATCGGCGGTCACATCAGACCGAGCGCGAGACTGCTCAAGCGGGTATCGGAGTATATCGGAGACGAGGGCAGGGAGTTGGTCCATGACTTCTTCCCATGCATTCTGCGTCCATAAGGGCAAACTGACCGAACCGGCGGATGCATTTGACCACCCGTATCGGGATTACATAAGGAACATCGTGTCGAGAAAGTCGACCGGGATAAGACAGCAGGGATTTTCGGGCGCCGCAATGCTGCCTTACTCCGAACCGGAGTATGGCGGGATCGTCAAGAAAATGGAGAGACTCGAGCCCAAATTTAAGATAAAGGGCTGACGCGAAAAAGATTAAAGAGACGGTAAGTGGTGAGGTGGTGATTTCCCTCACCACTTGTTACTTCGGGGACAGGGTACATGAAATTCTATATAGAAACCTTCGGATGCCAGATGAACGAGCATGACACGGAGAAGATGGCGTCCCTCCTGACGGATGACGGGTACGAGCGACTGCCGAGCGCCGACGGCGCGGACGTGGTGATCGTGAACACCTGCGCGGTGCGGGAAAAAGCGGAGCAGAAATTTTACAGCTTCATGGGCAGATTGAGGATTATAAAGAAGAGGAGGAAGCTACTCCTCGGTGTCACCGGCTGCATAGCTCAGATGGAGAAGGACCAGATTAAGGAGCGGCTGCCCTTCATCGATTTTTCCTTAGGACCTTCGAGTATCAGCAGGATCGGTGAGGCTATAGAGCACGCATCGAAGAAACATAGTTTTCTCGACTTTTCCGACAACGGGTGCAACGGTCCCTTTTTTGTGAAATCAGGAGATACAAACGGCGGCCTGAAGTCATATATTACTATCATGAAAGGCTGCAATAATTTCTGCAGTTATTGCATCGTGCCTTATGTGCGGGGGCGCGAAACAAGCAGGAAAAGCGGTGATGTCCTGGAGGAGATAGAGGGTCTGGCCCAAAAAGGCGTCAAGGAGGTCACTCTCCTGGGGCAGAATGTGAACTCCTACAATAAAGGAGCGGACGACCTTTCATTTCCGGACCTTCTCACAGCGATAAACAGGATAGATGGTATCCAAAGGATCAGGTTTATCACATCCCATCCCAAGGACCTGTCCCCGGAGCTTATAGGCCGTTTCGGAGAACTCGAAAAACTCTGCGAGCATATCCATCTCCCCTTCCAGTCGGGTTCCGATAGGATACTTCGCCTGATGAACCGGGGATACACGGCGGCGGAATATACGGATAAGATCGGACTCCTCAGGGAGAAATGCCCGGGCATCGCCTTGACCGCCGACTGCATCGTCGGTTTTCCTGGGGAAGATGAATCCGCCTTTGCCGACACCATGGAGCTTGTTCGGAACGTGAAATTTGACGGAATATTCTCCTTTGTCTATTCCCCGAGGAAATTGACCGCCGCGGCGGACCTTATGGGCCTTGTGCCGAGAGAAGTAGGGCTCGAACGGCTTGCGGCCTTGCAGGACCTCCAGAAGACGATCACCATCGACAGGAATAAGGCCATGGAAGGGAAAAAGGTGGAAGTCCTCGCGGAAGACATGAGCAAGAACTCCGGCGAAGAGATCATGGGGAGAACGAGAACCAACAAGATCGTCAATTTCAAAGGTGACAGGGACATGATTGGAGAACTGGTCGTGGTGGGCATAGTGAAAGGCTATGCAAATTCGCTCAAGGGTGAGATATCATCCGAAATTGAAGGAGGTACAACATGATGAAAGAGATGAGAGTTGCGGGCATTACCGTGGATCCTTTCACTAATACACCGATCGTAATTTTGAAGGACCTTGAGGACGAGGAGGCGCTTCCGATCTGGATCGGCCTCCTCGAAGCATCGAGTATTGCCACCGCGATTGAAAATATTCAGACCCCGAGGCCCATGACCCACGACCTGCTGAAGAATATTCTTGACAGGCTCCACGCAGAGGTCATCAAGATAGAGGTAAACGACCTTAAGGAGAACACCTTCTACGCGCTCCTTCACGTGAGGGTAGGGAACGAAACGTTCACTATCGACTCGAGACCGAGTGACGCTATCGCCATTGCCCTTCGGACCGGCGCGTCCATATTCGTGGAAGAAGGCGTGATAAAGAGGGCGGCCAAGGTAGAGGCCACCCAGAAAGGCGACAAGGTGGTTACCGATACGACGGAATGGGAAGAACTGCTGGAAGGTCTTTCCCAGGAAGATTTCGGCAAATACAAGATGTAGCCATGATAGACCTTCATACCCATTCATTACTGAGCGACGGCGAGCTTCTGCCCTCCGAGTTGATACGGAGGGCGAAGGTAAGAGGATACAGGATGATCGGTATCTCGGACCATGTGGACATTTCCAACATTGAAAGAGTTGCCTCTTCAGTCCTGAAGTTGAGTGAGAAGATCGAGCATTACGAGGATATTACCATTCTGCCGGGGGTCGAGATCACCCATGTGCCGAAAAGGCTTGTGAAAGAGACAATAGCCCTGGCACGGAGGCTTGGCATTTTCTACGTGGTGGTCCACGGGGAGACCATCGCCGAGCCGGTGGAAGAAGGGACGAACAGACAGGCCATAGAGGGCGGGGCGGATATACTTGCCCATCCCGGTATCATATCGGAGGAAGATGTGCTCCTTGCAAAGGAGCGCAACGTTCTCCTCGAAATAAGCGGACGGAAAGGCCATTCCCTGTCGAACGGTCATGTGGCGAAGCTTGCCGGCAGGATTGGCGCGAAACTGGTATTCAACACCGATGCCCACAGTCCTTCCGACCTGGTTACGGAGCAGCAGGCGAGGAGGGTGGTTATGGGGGCCGGACTTACAGCGGAGGATTTTTACGTGATGCAGGAGAATGCGGTTGCGTTGGTAAAAAAGGCGATAGGGAAAAAGTCATGAGTCTCACCATAGATGAGAGTGTAAAGAAAATCCCTTATTACCCGAGAGCAATGATGTACGGACTTGAAGAAGGATGGGTAAGGCTTGCGTCGAACGAGAACCCTTACCCCCCGTCGGCGAAGGTCCTGTCATCCATCATGGATGTGCTTTTGGACATGAACAGGTATCCGGGTGGAGAAGGTGATCTGAAAGACGCTATTGCGGACCTTTACGGAATCAAATCCGACCAGATCGTCCTGGGCGACGGCTCGGACGAGTTGATAGAGATGATATTGAGGGCCATGAAACTCGAAGGGCGGAACGAAGTGATCGTGGCCGAGCCCTCATTCCCCTTCTATACGATCGCGGCAGCGATTTATGGGTATGAAGTCCGGAAAGTGCCCATTGTCGATATGAAAGTGGATCTGGCGTCCATAAAGAACGCCATAGACGAACGCACGAGGGTCGTCTTTCTCAACAACCCCCTCAATCCGACAGGAACCTTCTTTAACGACGAATCCTTTCGTTCCTTTCTCGCAGACCTGCCATCGGACGTGCTTCTGGTGGTCGATGAAGCCTATGCGGAATTTGCGGAAGACAAGAGGTTTCCCGACACGTTCCCCTGGGTGAACAGCCACCCGGTCATCGTGCTCAGGACCTTTTCAAAGGCTTACGCCCTTGCGGGCCTTCGCATCGGGTACGGGGTGGCGGAAGCATCCCTGATCTCCTACCTCGACAGGGCCAAACAACCTTTCAGCGTAAACGTGCTCGCCCTGACAGGGGCGCGCGCGGCCGTGGCCGACAGGCCCTACCTTGCAAGAATCCTGGAGAATAACCGAAAAGGGAAGGAGTTCCTTTACGCCGGACTGAAGAGGCTTTCCCTTGAATACGTTCCCACAGAGGCGAACTTCATACTCTTCAGGCTCGGCGAACAGGCGGAGGCCGCAGTAAAGAGACTTTTCGAGGAGAAGATTCTCGTGAGGTGGATGGGAGCCTACAAGCTTCCCGAATATATCAGGGTATCGGTGGGCACGCCCGATGAGAACACCCGGTTTATCGAGGCCTTGGGCCGGATAGTAGAAGAAGGAAGATAAGAAAAAGTACGCGTAAAGGAAGGCCGGTGTCCGAGTGAACATGACCCGGCAAGGGGGTACTAGTGTCCGAAACCACAACCAAAGGCCTCATCGTCACCATAGACGGGCCAAGCGGCGCCGGGAAAAGCACGGTAGCCAGAATGCTTGCGAAGGCCCTCCACTATACTTATATTGACACGGGAGCAATGTACAGGGGCGTGGCGGTTGCCTACGCCAAGGCGGGAAAACCCGGAGACCTGGAGGGTTTTCTCAAGGAACTCGATATCGAATTCGACTTCAGGGGCGACACGTCGGTTACGCTTCACGGAGAAGACATAAGCGGCAGAATCAGGGAGCCTGAAATTTCGCTTCTTGCGTCGAACCTCTCGCAGAACAGGGTCGTGAGGGAATATCTCTGGGCGATCCAAAGGGAAATGGGCAAAAAAGGCGGGATAGTACTGGAGGGAAGGGATACGGGCAGCGTGGTATTCCCTGACGCAGAGGTGAAATTCTACCTTGACGCAGATCTCTCCGAGCGGGCGAGAAGGAGACACCTTGAACTCGCGTCGAAGGGCGCGGCCCCGGATTCCGTCACCGTGGAGACGGAGATGGCCGAGAGGGACAGGAACGATTCCGGTCGGGATATTGCGCCGCTGGTGATCCCTGAAGGGGCGGTACGCGTGGATACCTCGGGGATCGATGCAAAGCAGGTCACCGATATCATGCTCCGTCATATTTCCGGGAAGGGCAGAAAGGGATGAAAGTAATCAAGTCCAAACACTCGGGGTTTTGCTTCGGAGTCAAACGGGCCATCGGAATTGTGGAGAAGGAACTCCGGCAGGGCGCACGCAAGCTCTATACCATAGGCCCCATAATTCATAACCCCCAGATGGTAAAAATGCTCGAGGAGAGGGGCGTGGTCCCCCTTCATGACATCCGTGAGGCTGACGAGGGAGTGGTCGTATTCAGAACTCACGGTATAAGGAAAGAAGAAGAGGAATACATTGGAATGCGGAACCTGAGGGCTGTCGATGCCGTGTGCCCTTTTGTGAAGAAGGTAAGGAAGTACGCGCTCTATCTTGAGAAAAACGGCTATACTGTCGTAATCGTTGGAGATAAAAACCACCCGGAAGTGAAAAGTGTATTGAGTTATTTGAACAATGATGGTATTGTATTGCAAAAACCGGCTCCTGTCCGCGCAAAGAAGATCGGGGTCGTGAGTCAGACTACGCTTGACAACGACACTTTTACGGGCGTAGTCAACGGGCTTATAGAAGGGGCGGAGGAAATAAGGGTTTACAATACGATCTGCGAGAGCACGCAAGTCAGGCAAAAGGAAGCGGCAGATCTCTCCTCCGAGGTAGACGTCATGCTGATCGTGGGTGGCAGGAACAGCTCGAATACAACGAAACTTTACAACATAGTAAAGAAGATACAGCCCCGCACCTATCACATAGAGACAGAAGCTGATTTGCAGCCTGAATGGTTTGCCGGGGCAGAAAGAGTGGGGATAACAGGGGGTGCTTCAACTCCTGATCTCATAATAGATTTAGTGGAGAGGCGCGTAAAAAACTTTTAGGGGGTCACATGGTAGAGACTGTTGACACATCTGCACAAAAAGAGAATACCGTAGAGGAGATGAAGGAGCTCTATGAGACTTCCCTGAGGAGTCTGCAAGACGGTAATATTTTGAAGGGAAAAATCATCGATATCAACGGCGACGCGGTCATCGTGGACGTGGGCCTGAAGTCTGAAGGTAAGGTTTCCCTCTCCGAGTTCGGCGGTACGGAAGTAAAAGTGGGAGATGAAGTCGAGGTCATGGTCGTAGGCAGGGAAAGGGAATTCGGCCTCCTGCTCCTTTCCAAGCAAAAAGTTGACGGTATCAGGGTCTGGACCAACCTCGAAAAAGCGAGTGAAGACGGTACCCCTGTGGATGGAGATATTATATCGGAAGTAAAGAGCGGTTTCATGGTGGACCTGGGTGGAGTACACGCCTTCCTTCCCATATCGCAGGTGGACGTGAAGCCCGTGAAGAACCCCGCATCCTTTGTGGGCAGGCATCTGAAGTTCAAAGTGCTCAAGGTAAACAAACGGAAAGGCAACGTAATAGTTTCGAGAAGAATCCTGATGGAGGAAGAGCGGGAAAAGAAGAAACAGGAATTCTGGAAGAATATCAAAGACGGGCAGGTCGTGTACGGGTTCATCAGGAATATTACCGACTACGGTGCGTTTGTGGACCTTGGCGGCGTTGACGGCCTCCTCTATCTTAACGACATTACGTGGGGCAGGATAACCCACCCCAAGGAATACCTGAGGGTCGGCGATGAGGTTAAAGTAAAGGTACTCGCCATCGATTACGAAAAAGAACGGATCTCGGTAGGCATAAAGCAGTTGAAGGCCGATCCGTGGCTCAAGATAGAAGAGAAATATCCCGAAGCGGCAAAGGTAAAAGGCAAGGTAGTCGGGATCGTGGATTACGGCGTTTTTGTGGAGCTCGAGCAAGGCGTGGAGGGGCTGCTCCATATAAGCGAAATGAGTTGGGACAGGAAGCTCAAGAACCCGGGCAAGCTCGTAAACAAGGGAGACTGGCTGGAACTCGTAATTCTCGGATTCGACAAGGAGAAAAAGAGGATATCCCTCGGCATGAAGCAGTTGCTGCCCGACCCATGGGAAGAACTGACGGGTGAGTACCCTCCCGGCTCGGTGGTAAAGGGTAAGGTCAAGAATTTCACCGAATTCGGCATGTTCGTGGGCATCGGGAACGGTATAGACGGATTGATCCATATTTCCGAGATATCATGGTCGAGAAGAAAAAAGATCGTATCCGAGACCTATAAGAAGGGCATGCCCGTGGAAGCGCTCGTCCTGAACGTGGACAAGGATGCCAAGAAGTTTTCCCTGAGCATAAAGAGACTGAAAGATGACCCCTGGAAGGGACTCGTTACCCGCTATCATTCGGGTGACACGGTGGAAGGGTATGTTACGAGTATTACCGACTTCGGCGTGTTTGTGGAGATAGAGGAAGGCGTGGAAGGCCTTATACATCTCTCCGAGATAGAGGACCTGCAGGGCAAGAATCTCGGAGACCTCTTTACCCTGGACGATACGGTAAAGGCGGCCATCCTGAGCATAGATGAGAAGAACAAGAGAATAGGCCTCAGTGTCAAGGCGCTGAGAAAGGCTGAAGACAAGAGGTCGGGCGACTCGTTCGTCATCAATATCAACAAGGACGAGGGGGCCTTTTCCACTCTTGGGGACGCGTTTGAGCGCGCCATGAACAGAGATAACAACCACGATACTTCCGCGTGATGCGGGGAGGCGGGTGCATGCCTATAAGTAAAGAGTTACTTGACATACTTTGCTGCCCGAAGTGCAAGGGCGACATACGGCTCAATGAATCGAAAGATGGGCTTATCTGCGATTCATGCAAGCTTTTGTATCCCATAAAGGACGATATACCCGTCATGCTCATTGACGAGGCATTACCGATTGATCCGAAGTAGCCGCATGTGATTGTAGATTTTATCCTGATTTTTATCATCAAGTCGTTTCAGCAGTTCCTGAGGCTTTTGCCCGAACACGTTCAACAACGAGTCGGGCTCGCCTTGGGGAGAGGGATGCACCTCGTATTGGGGAAGAGACGGCGTGTTGCGGTCTCGAACCTCAAAAAGGCTTTCCCTCACCTCGATGACAAGGCCGCTTCAACCATTGCAAAGAAGTGTTTTGAGAACCTCGGAATAAACTTCGTGGAATCCATGGTCCTTCCTTTCATCCCGAAGGATGAGTTTCCCACCCGTTTCACCATGGTGAACAGGCATTTCGCCGACGAGGCCCTGGATAGAAACAAGGGCATGATGGCCCTCGTTTTCCACTATGCGAACTGGGAGATCATGGGTGTCGCATCCCATTTCCTGGAGCGGGACATCATAGTCCTTGCGCGGCCGCTGAAAAGGCACCAACGGATCAACGCCTATCTGAACCAACTCAGGGGACAGACGGGGCTTACGGTCATACCCAATGCCAACACGGGCAAGGATGTGATCAGGTACCTCAAAGAGAATAAGATCGTGGCAATCCTCGGAGACCAGAGGGAGAAACGGTCAAAGGGCGTTTATGTGGAGTTTTTCGGCGACAAGGCGCCCACCTCCAAAGGTATCGCCATGATCGGCATGAAAACGGGGGCTCCCGTGGTTCCTTTCTATTACAGGAGGGAGGGGTTTCTGCGATACGCCATAGTCTGTTCCCCCGCTCTCGAGATGGAGAGGAAAGGCAACATTGAGGAGCTTATCTACCGCAACACGAGAAAGATAAACGCCTTTCTCGAGGACATCATAAGGGAGCGTCCGGAGGAATGGTTCTGGGTGCACAGACGATGGGCGAGGAAGAGTTAGGCCCGGGCTACTTGCCGGGGCCATAGAAAAGCCGTTCCACAAACCAGCCCGCCTTATTGAGGAGTCTCTTTCTCCCGGCCTTCTGCTCCATGACGGAGACGATATTATACCCGGAAAGCCTCCGGTAGGTCCTGAGAAAAAGGACTCTTTCCCTCAAACTGAAGGCGGCGACACCCTTTCTCTCCATCTTCTCGGCGAACCTGTTCAGCCTCCAGAACATGCGGATCATGAGGTCTTTTGTCGATCCATCTCTCACGCTTTTATCAAAGTCGAGGAATATCATCCCCTGTTTCGCGGTAACGAGGACATTGTTGAGATGGAGATCCGGGTGATAGACGCCCAATCCCTCGAGACGGTAGAGGTGCGTTGCAAGCCGCCTTATGGCCCTCATCCGCGCCATTCTTCCCGACAGGGAGAGATATTCCAGTAAATCCACGGCCTTTTCCACAAACCGTGTGAGGAAGTAGAGGCGTCTCAAGAGAAAACGTTTTTCCACGATGACTGCAAAGGGCTCCACCACAGGGAACCCGTTGTCTCTCAGATAGCGGGTGACTTCCATCTCCCTTATTGCCCTTCGGCTCGAAAGGAATATGTCCCTTGTGAAGGCCCTGAACAGCCCGCCATGAACATATTCCCTGCAGGCGAGTGTCGTGGGGCCTACTCGTACCAGACTGATGCCCCCACGGCCCTTGCCGTGTATCGTGGGCGCTTTCGCGAGTGCGTCTATCAGGAGAGAAGGCTCAACGGTTTCTTCCGCGAAGTAAACGGAATACCGTCCGTGGGTTATCTCTGTAAGGGGCGTCATGTCGAATGCCTATGAGTTTAAACGATAAACGCGGATTTTCCAACACTTCTTTTAACTACCCGTTGCCTACCACCCTGGAAAGTGTCTCGCTCAGTTCCTGCATGGAGTAGGGTTTGGTCAGGACGCCCTTGAACCCGTGTTCTTCGGATGCCGCGATAATGGGGTCATTCGAATAGCCGCTCAATACCACGGCCCTTACATGAGGTTCAATCTCCCGGAGTTTCTTCAGTACGTCCGCGCCTCCCATGCCTCCCGGAATAGTGAGGTCCAGAAGTACCGCGTCAAAGGGCTTGCCGCTTTCCATGGCTTTCCTGTAAAGCCCGAGGGCTTCCTCTCCGTTCGCGGCAAGGCCCGCCTTATAGCCGAGTGTCTCCAGCATCTCTCCCGTAATGTCGCGGACCATGTCTTCGTCGTCCATGATCAGGATGGTGCCGCGCCCTTTGGCGGTTTTTCCCATTGCGTCAATGCGGGGCAAGGCGGATTCCGGGGAAGCAGGCAGGTATATGGTGAAAGTGGCACCTTTCCCCGGGGCCGATTCCGCGGTAATGTACCCGTCATGGTTCTTGACTATGGAATGTGCCATGGCCAGTCCAAGGCCGCTCCCCCTTTTCTTTGTGGTGAAATAAGGGTCAAAAATCCTGCTGAGATGTTCCGATGGGATTCCCGGTCCCTGGTCGCTTACCGATATTTTCACATAACGGCCCGCAATCAAGGGGAATCCGGGAGAAACGTCCTCTTCCGTCATGGTTATATTCTCCGCCCGGATCACAATAGCCCCACCCCCGGGCATGGCCTGGTCGGCGTTGATCACAAGGTTGCTTATGACCTGGCTCATCTGGCCCTGATCGATCTCCACCGGGCTTACGCCGTTCACGAAATCGAAATCGCAAAGGGTGTTGGCTCCCGCGAGGGCGAAACGAGCCGATTCCTCCAATATATCCGTTATGGACGAAGTTTTCTTCACAGGGGCACCCCCTTTTGAGAAGGTGAGGAGTTGCTCGGTGAGACCTTTTGCCCGGATTACCGCGTTTTCCGCATCCCGGCATTTGGACAAAGTTCTTTCATCGTCTCTTCCGATGTAGGTTCGGGCAAGAGAGATGTTACCCAGCACAATGGAAAGAATGTTGTTGAAATCATGGGCTATGCCGCCCGCCAGGACGCCCACCGACTCAAGTCTGGTGATTCTTGAGAGATCTTCTTCGGCTTTGCGTTTTTCCGTAGTGTCACGGAATACGAGCACTACCCCGATTACCCCGCCGTCCGAGGTCATGATGGGGGCACCGCTGTCAGCGATCACAAGCTCCCTCCCGTCCTTTGAAATGAGGAGGGTATGGTTTGCGAGACCCACCACGTTCCCGGTTCTCAGCACTTTCACCACAGGGTTATCGCAGACCTGGCGTGTTTTCTCGTTGATTATCCGGAATACAGTCTCAAGGGGCTGGTTTATGGCCTCTTCGCGGGACCACCCCGTCAACTGCTCGGCTACCGCGTTGATGAGGGTTATGCGTCCCGACTTGTCGGTGGCGATGACGCCGTCTCCGATAGAACTCAGGGTGACGGAGAGGCGCTCTTTTTCGGTATAGAGGGCTTCTTCAGCCCGCTTGCGCTCGGTGATGTCCCGGACAAAGAAGAGGACGTACTGCCGGCCACGGAACTGCACGTAATTTGCCGTAACCTCCACGGGAAAGGTCCTGCCCTCTTTTGCGCGGAACTGAGACTCGAAAGTCGATGATCCCCGCTCCCTGATGATGTTCCAGAGACGGTCGCCATCCTCCGGAGTATAATCGACATCTATGTGGAAGACGGACATGGAGAGCAATTCACCTGATGAATACCCGAGCATCCGGCATGACGCCTCATTGACATAGGAGAAACGGGAATCCGGCTTGATCCAGAAGATGCTGTCGCACGCATGATCTATGGAGAATTGGGTGAGGAGCAGAGTTTCCTCTCTCTTCCGCTCTTCCGTGATATCCTCGCAATTGAGTATGGAGTCACCTGTTTCCAGCAGCACGGTGACAAGGGAAAGCATCTTTACCGTCCCGTCCTTGCACGACACCGAGAAAACTCTCTTTTCCCGCTCTCCCGGCACCTTGTTCCGCATATCGATGATCCAGGTTGAGATTACCCCTTGCCTGTATTCGGGATCGGGATAAGCCTTTTCGAACCAGTGCCGCCCCGAGGGGATATCGGCGAGGGCATAGCCCGTGATTTCCGTGAATTTTTGATTCAGGTATTTATATACGCCTTCCCGGGAGATAAGAGCTACCCCGTTCGGGAAGTTTTTCAGAATCGTCAGGAAGGTTTCCCTCTCCTGACGCAGTGTTTCCGCTGTACGATCACCGTTATCGGTCGTTTTTTTCGCGGCTTTCCGTCCGATTCCCACAGTCCGTTGTCCTTTCAAAGCTATCGCTCTATTAACCGACCCGTCTCGTATGAAGCGGCCCTATTTGCGTGCGCGGGCTTAAGCGCCCTTCCTCGGAATGTACCTGACTTTATTATCGGCACAAGGTCTTTATACTTTAGGGTTTGGTCGCATTTGCTCTATTGAGGAATAGACACGTTCCGTTACCGGGGTCGGTATTCCCAGTGATCCGCCCAGCTTCAGGATGGTCCCGCCGAACAGATCGCCCTCATTTCCCGCACCTTTTGTCTCCATGTCCCTCTGATACGAAGTCCTCGTTTCAAAAGGGAAATTTGAGGCTTTCCCCAGGGACGCTTCGATAATATCGTCTTTAAGGGCGATATGTTTCGCGTAGGCGATATTCTTTATCTCCCCCATTATTTCTTCCACGAGTTTTCGTAATATCTGATCCCGGGCTACTTCGCCCAGTGTCTTGTGGGTGCAGGCGGTGACTAATCCAAAAGCCGCGATAAACATGTATTTCTCCCAGATAGCCGGGTAGGGGTCGTCATTCCAGGAGAATTTTATCCCCGCGTCACGAAACAGGGCGATCAGTTTGCCCGGATCAAATCCGGTCACCCCCGGGTCCTTCCCGGAAAGGATAATCCCGTCACCGCCTTTCTGGGTTACGGTGCCGGGTGCATCGATATGGGTACCCACGTAGACGCAGGACGGCAAAACTGTGCCCGTCTTGAGGACCTCCCTTGTCCGCTCATAGATGTCCACCCCATTGAGAAGGGGCAATACAACGGTTCCCGGTTTCATGTTCCCGGCGAGCCGGGCTACTGCATCCGGCAGATCGTAGCTCTTGACGCAGAGAAAACACAGGTCCGGAGCGGGAATATCCTCGATGCGGTCGGTGGCGAGATCGGGCGTCGCGACCAGGCGGCCCAGGAGGGAAGTGTTGAGGATAAGACCGAAGCTCCTTATCGCCTTTAAGTGCTCACCCCGGGCTATGAAGAATATCTTCGGCCCTTTACCGGCCGGCTTCAGAAGGCCGTGACACAACATGCCTCCGAAATAGCCACCCACTCCGCCCACTCCGTAAACGCAGATGTTCTCTATGTTCTCCACACCTTCTCCCGTATTATTCTTATCTTTATTGCAAACCGTTGTCAAGGAAGGGAGAATGTGGTAAAGGTAAGGCGTGAGCCGAATCGGTTACTATAAGGTGGTGGAACCCGTGGTGAACCTTCGACGGGAGCCTTCCGCTGCCGCGCCTTCGTACTCCCATGACGACCTTCTGGAAACCCAACTCCTGTTCAATGAACGGGTCACCCTGAGGGACGAGGAGGGAGGATGGTGCTTTGTTGAGGCTGTGGAGCAGGAAGTCTTCAGAAAACACGACCGGTGGCAAGGGTACCCCGGGTGGGTCTCCATGGGGTCCCTCAGGCCCGCGGGACCGGGGCCGGAGGCAAGGGACGCCACAGTGGGGTCGTCGAGGGCGCCCGTCTTTAAGGATGGTCCCGGGTCCGGGGACGTGCGGTACGTCCTCTCCCTGGGGACGAGGCTTGCCATCCATGACATGGGCCGCGGGAGAGAGGGGTTCTCGGCTATCGACCTTGGGGATGGTGAATACGGATGGATCGAGGACGCGAGGTTGAGACGGACACAGGGAACCACCCTTGATAACAAGAGGAAAAGAGAGGATATCCTCGCGACGGCGGGGCTTTTTCTCGGAACACCATACCTGTGGGGAGGGAGGAGCATGTATATGTCCCGCCTCCATGGCATCGCCACCGGCGTGGACTGCTCGGGCCTTGTCAATCTCGCATTTCGGGTACAGGGGATCGATATTCCGAGGGATGCCCATGAGCAGTGGATGAAGGCGGAACATATAGGTTCAGAGATGCTTGAGCCGGCGGATCTCATTTTTGTCTGCCGCGAAACAGGCGTAGTAAGTCATGTCATGCTCTTTGCCGGTGGTGAGAGTTTCATCGAGGCTGCAGAAACAGGGGGGAAGGTAAGGATATCTACCTTCAGGGAGAAATTCGGGGAAGATCTTGCGACCCTGTCACGCCTCGGGGGGCTCGGCACCGGAGAAGAAATCCTTTTCGGGAGGGCGCCGCTATCACTGTAGCCCGTGTCAGGTCCATCCATGTCCATGAGGTTGTCCGCCCCTTGCGGGTCCGGTTCGCCACTTCTCTGGGGGGAAAAGATACCATGAGGAGCCTCATTGTGAAGGTCGCTCTCGAGGACGGCTCCTTGGGCCTGGGTGAGTGTCCGACTAGCGTTGCCTTCAGAAACGAGACCGTTCCCGTGGTGAGGGGGCTCATCGCCGGGTGGTCCCGGGGTTTGAAAGGGATGTCCATCGAAGACTGGGGTGCGGCGGTCGCGACCCTGCGAAAGGTGGAAGAGGGTTACCCGATGGCGGTTTCAGGGCTCGAAACAGCCCTTTTCAGGGCATTCCTCGCGACGAAGGGGCTTGATGAGCATCTGTACTGGGGAGGACGGTTGAGGCAGATCGAGACCGATATCACCATACCTTTTATCCCCGGCAATGAGATGCTCCCGGGCTGGGTTGATTACGCGGTGAGAAAGGGGTTCAGGATATTCAAGGTGAAAGTGAGCGGCCATGTGACCGAAGACATGAAATTCCTGTCAGGCCTCTGCCGTGCGGTAACCGACCGGGTTCCCGGTTTTACCATCCGATTGGATGGTAACCAGGGCTATTCGCCCGGGACGTTTCTGCAAATGGCGGATTACATCGAAAAGGCCGGTTATGCGGTGGAGTTGTTTGAACAGCCCCTGCCCAAAGACGACTACAAGGGACTCAAAGAGATCAGGGGACGCTCTTCCGTGCCCGTCATTCTCGATGAAACCGTGGTCACAGCCGAACAGGCCAAAAGGGTGGTGGATGAAGACCTTTGCGACGGAGTGAACATCAAGACCGCAAAGAGCGGCATTCGGGAGTCCCTCAATATTATGACCCTTGTAAAGGGGTCGGGCCTTAAACTGATGATCGGATGCATGACCGAGACCATGGTGGGCCTGTCCGCGGGAATCCACCTCGCAGCCGGTTCGGGCAATTTCGACTACATAGACCTTGACGGGATATATTTCCTGCACCACAGGGGCAGGTACGGGAGTATAGAGATCAGCGCCCCGTGGTTCTTCGTGGGTGAGCAGGACATGTTTTCTAAGGGTTTCCCGGTTTCCCGCCCATAATCGACGATTTGTAGGTGGCGTCTTTTTCCGCTGCCGATCCCGACCGTCCCGGTTTCGCGGCCCTGTAGACTCCACCTTCCTCGGTTATGGTGCCTGTCATAATGGTATCCGACATGGTGGCTGTGGACATGGCGGCCCGGAACAGGTTCGCGTTTGTCAGATTCGCCCGCGTCAGGTCTGTATGATAGAGGTCGGCGCCCGTCAGGTTGGCGCCCGAGAGATCGGAACTCGAGAGATCGACCCTGCTCAGGTCGGCGCTCGTCATGTCCGCCCCGTGAAGAACGGCGTTTCTGATTTGGGCGAGGTGAAGGTCGGCGCTGAAAAGATTCGCCTTCGCCAGGTTCGCCCCCCGCAGGTCTGCCCGGACCAGATCGGCGCCTGTCAGGTTTGTGCCTGCCAGGGTCGCACTGTACATGTTTGAATCCGACAGGATCGCTCGCGCCGCATTGGCGCCCGAGAGTATCGCCCCCAAAAGGTTTGCGCGGCTGAGGTTTGCGCGGCTGAGGTTTGCGCGGGAAAGATGGGCCGATTCAAGGTTCGCCCCCGTAAGGTTCGCCCCCGTAAGGTTCGCGGTGTAGAGGTTGGCCCGGAAAAGGTTCGCCCCGGAGAGGTTCGCCCCGGAGAGGTCCGCCCCCGTGAGGTTCGCGCCGCTCAAGTTGGCGACATCGAGGGTTACCCCCGGCATGGATGCGAAATAGAGATCTGTCTCCGCCATATCGATATCGTGGAGGTTCGCCCCCGTGAGGTTCGCGTTTGTCAGATTCGCCCTGGAAAGGTCTATCCGCGTGAGGTCGCAGCCCAGGCACTCATTCGTGGTCATCAACCTGTAATAGTCTTTCTTGCTGAAGGCGTGGCCGGCGTCCGCGAAAAGGAGGCACAAGGCGGCTACTATAACGACAGGCACGAAAGCGTTTCTCTTTAACATCTGGAACCCCCTTTTTCTCTTACTCGGTCCGACTTCGGTGACGTTTGCGTGCCGACGCACGAAGATAGTGCCCACATATGCACTGATAATATAATGATCCGGTACAAAATGCCAACATTTTCTCACTGATAGATGAAACACGTGGACGTCCCGTGGGCGTAAAGCTTGCCTTCCCGGTCCATTACCGTTGCCCCGGCCGTCGCGGTGCGAGCGCCCTCATGGACTACGCGGCCTTCGCATCTCATTCGCCCTGACTCAATGGTGATGGGACGCACGAAATTGACCTTGATCTCGAGGGTGGTGAAGCCTGTTCCTGCAGGGAGAGTGGAATGGACCGCGCAGGCCGTGGCCGAATCGATCATGGCGGAGGCGATGCCGCCGTGGGTCGAGCCGAAAGGATTGAAGTGGTATTCCTCGGGGGTGAACTCGAATATGACGTGTCCCTCATCGGCCCCGGTGAGCTGGTAGTTGATAAGGGCGGCAATGGGAGGAAGGGGTATTTCCCCCCTTACCATGGCACGCAGGTACTCCAGGCCGCTCAAGGCTGCGATGGTGCCCCTGAAAGGGGCCGGGTCCTGCCAGACTATGGTCCGGGTCCGTTCTCCCGGGACATGTTTTTCTTCCGACATAACCTCTCCTTGGTTTTTTCTTGACCGCCCCTCATCTGCGTCGGTCATTGTATGTGATAAGACCGCTGACCCGGTAGACAGATCGGCATGGGTCCGGCTTCTTGTCATGTCTCGTGCCCTTTACCTCGCGCGGCCCACGAAGGGATCATCTGCACTGGTAATTGCCTTCGGCAAACCTCATCCAAAAGGCCAGGGATTCCTTTTTTGCGTACTTCGGGCTATAGCCGCCCCTGACAGAGGTGGACCCGTCCGCCGTCTCGGTTATTCTGAACCGTCCCAATACCCTGTCCGCCCTCGGGCCGAAAATCTGAGTATGGTAGATCACACACTGCACGTCTCTGGAATCAAAGTTTGCGGCGCACTCCGGAAACCCGATAGGGTCCGGTATGAAAATGCTTTCCGACGCGCACATCTCAAAACCGCTGAGAAAATTTTTGTAGACCAACTGGTAATTCTTCTTCAGGGTTTTTTCTTCAAACACGAGTTCGCCTTCCTTCACCTGGCCGGGCGGGGTGGCGCATGCGGTAAGCAGCAGAACGATCAGGACTATGGCTGGTTTCACTATGTTTCTCCCTATTGTACCGTATTTGAAGTCTACGAAAAACCCGGAGTTCTGTCAACGGACTGAACTCTCACGTTGCCAGGAACCTACCCGGGTTTGCGGATAACGAACCTAGGACCGTGTCCGGGTCAAAGCCTTCGTCGATCAATCTCACGGCCGCTTCCCACACTGTTACGGCCCCGCCCTTAAGAATTCCGGCGGCATCCGTCAGCGCCCCTTCCGGAACAGACACTGCCCCTCCGGGCGCTGCGCAATGGGTCTCCTTGACGGAATCGGAGATGATCATGATCCTTGTAGGGTCTTTCACCCGAAAAACCAACTCCAGTGTCCTATGATGGAGATGAAAGGGGTCGGCAACCAGTTCCACATAAATATCCGGGTTGAGGAGACCGAAGCCGGCGATCCCCGGTTCCCTGTGATGGTAACCCGCCATGGCATTGAAAAGGTGGGTAATTCCCCGCGCCCCATGCCGGAAGCCTGCCTCCGCCTCGCTAAACGTGGCATTTGAATGTCCCATGCTTACTGCAATTCCCGCTTCCCTGAAGGCCCTTATCAACGGGAGTGCGCCGTCCAGTTCGGGCGATATGGTGATTATCTTGACGATATCTTCGAATCCCTCTGTAAGCGCCCTGTAGTCATAGTCCCGTGGCTTGAGAAAGGCCCATGAGTCGAGGGCCCCCGCGCAAAGGGGGTTGAGAAAAGGCCCCTCCAAATGGACGCCCAGTATGGACGCCCCCGGTCCGGCGCCGGTCCGGCGTTGAGCCTCCATCGCCCTTCGGATCGCATCCATATGGAGCCGCATCTTTTCTACGGGCCCGGGGTATACGGCAAGAAGCAATTCCGAGACGCCATAGGACCCGTGAATCTCCGCAACCTTGAGTACGTCTTCCGGCGCGGTCGTACGCGTGTCGTACCCGCCTATGCCGTGGGTATGTACGTCGATTACCTTCACTTTCAGAGAATCATAGCAGAAAACCTGTCAAGAAAAAAGAGAGAAAAGGCCCGGGGAGAAAAAGTGAGGTTGGAAGAGGACCGGCCATGATAATTGTGTTCCGGTTTCGGTCAATCTTTCCGGCCTGATCTGATGAGGTCCGCCGCCGCCTGTGCGAAAGCGGGGAACTCGAAAGGGAAACCTTTTTCCTTGAGGACGCCGGGAACGGCTCTTTGTCCTTCCAGAAAGACGTTTGAGAACTCTCCGAGGGCGCCTCTGAGGGTCCACCCCGGTATCGTGGTTATGAGAGGTTTTTTGCCCAGAGACTTATTCAGAGTATCCGCCATTTCGCGGTTCGTTACAGGTTCGGGTGAGGTAAGGTTAACAGGGCCGCTCACACTTTCATTACCAAGGAGGAAAGAAAATATCCGAGCCACATCTCTTTCGTGAATCCAGGAAAACCACTGGCGGCCGCTGCCCCATTGCGCGCCGAGGCGAAGCCGGGCGAGGGCAAGCATCTTCGGAAATGCCCCTCCCTCCCGACCGAGCACGATACCGAATCGGCACAGAACGACTCTTGCCCCCATTTTTCTCGCACCTGAAGCGGTTGCCTCCCATAGTCGGGCAAGTTCTGCAAGGAACGTGTCTCCCCCCGGTTCTTTCTCGTCAACCACGACATCTTTGCGGTAACCGTAGTACCCCACGCCGGATGCATTGAAAAGGCAGGGTTTGCCTCCCTGCGCGTTCTTCATGGCTTCGACGATATTTTCTGTGGAGCGTATCCTGCTCTCAAAGATTTCTTTACGCGCGGCTCTCGTCCACGGACGGAAAATGGAGGCGCCGGCGAGGTTGATCACCGCCTCATGACGGGCGCATTGCTCCTGCCAATCCCCCCTCACGGACGGGTCGCCCCTGACAATACGGACATTATGTCCAGCCGGTCCGGCGGAGCCGGCGGACCGCACAAGCAGGGTCACCTCATGCCCTCGCCGTGTCAATGCTTCGCACAGGTACCTTCCGAGAAATCCCGTACCGCCTGCGAAAAATATCCTCATCCCGCACCATGCAAAGGATTCTCACGGGTGAGCCGGTGAAGAAAAAAGGCAGCCTTTCCCGTGGCGCAATACCATTCCATCTCAGGAATCATTATAATTATAACAGATTCTATGGGACTGATCCCCTCATTTACGGTGTGGATGGACATTTGCGATGTCCTCTACCTGTCATACCTGATACCGGAGAAGAGGCTGCGGCCGGCAATCCCCGAGGAACTGAGTTTTGCCGTAACCTGTCAGGGCAAAACGATCATCTCCCTTGTAATTTTTCACAGCAGGAATGTGAGGGCATCGTTTTTCCCGTTTCTTCGTTTCGATTATGACCAGGCGAACATACGCACCTATGTCCTGGACCCCGTAACCGGGGGGAATGCAGTCTTCTTCCTGAAAAGCGGTATTACTTCTCCCCTTATTTCCGGGGTTACGCGGATCCTGGGAATTCCCTGGCAATCCATTTCCATGCGTCTTGATGCGCACAATAACCCGTCACATCAATATACGGTGGAAGGCTCATGGGAAGGCGACTACAAAATCCGCTTAAACGAAGACCAGGACCTGTCCGCAGTTCTGGAGCCCTTTCAAACCCCCGGGGAAGCAACCCATTTTCTCACAGGCCCCTCCGTAGGTTTCTATGGTTCGTCGGAAGGTATTGTGAGGTTCGAGGTCCGGCATTCGGCCATAACGCCTTCGATGGGTAAGATATCGGCAATTATCTTTCCTCTGCTCGTGCGGTCAGGGCTTCTCACAGATGACGAATTATGGTCTCCCCACAGTGCTCTTATGGCTCCCCACGGCCTTTTCAGCGTTTCAATGCCACCGGCAAAGATTCGTCTGCGACGGGGGAAGGAGGATCTATGCATGCGATGTTGGTAGGTTTTATCTCAGGCGCCCTTTCAGGTATTGTCATGGGCCTGATCTCGCACATACTTTTCCGGTACGGGATAAACAAGAGGAGCCTCATCATTATCGACGGCTCGTTCCTACTCAGGACCCTCAAGAGTCGGGGAGGCCCGCAACTCGTTGCCGGTGCGGGTCTTTGCGTTCATCTCGTGACGAGCGGGATTTTTGGAGCGCTCTATTTCGTGGCGACACCGCTACTGGGATTCGACGCCGAGCATGCTGCCGGCTCGTTTCTCATGATAAGCCTTTATGTCGGCATCTTGTGGCTATCCATGCTCTTTATTGCTCTTCCCATTGCAGGAGAGGGCTTTTTGGGCGCAAGATCAGGTTCCGGCTCGTGGCTTGAACAACTCGTCCTCCACGGAGTGTTCTGCGTCCTCTATGCCGTGTTGGTGAAGGTATTGCTGTAATTCCCACGGGGCGCCGACACTCAGGCCTCTTTCCTCCACACGGAAACATGCTGAAACTGTGTCACATGAACCGCCCCTTCGATAGTCATCTCGATGAGGGCCGTGTCGGGTTTGTTGATGAAGTCGGCTAACTGGGGGTGCTTGGTGATGAAAATACCGGAATATTCTTTCCGCCGGATAGCGCTCCTCACGGGCTTGGCAGTGCCGGTCAGGGTGACGGCTTCAGCCCGGCTCAGGTCTTCCGGTGTTTGGGAGCGGTTATCGACAAGGATCGATACTGATGGCCGGCCCTTTATGTTATGGTATTTGCGCGTAGCCCTCGGAGTGGCAAAGATAAGGGTTCTCCGATCGGCGGCAAAGGCAAAGGCGATGAGAGAGGTGTATGGTCCCTCCTCCCCGGAGGTGGCGAGAACCGCAAACCGAAGGTCATCGAAGGGTGCAACCATCCGCCGGAGCGCCTCCTCGTTTCCCTGAAGGACTGTGGGATATTGTCTTTTCATTTTCAGCTCCCCTGTTTCAGACATGTCGCCGGCAGGTAGGGACTCTATCTCTCGGGCGGTCCGTTAGTATTGCCTCCGATCACCACCTGTCTTATGCCGGGAACCGGCTCTCCGGTCCGGCGTGCGATCCGCCGCAATTATCGACTCATAGTATTCTAGCAGAATAGTAGTCAAAATAAAGGGGAAAACTTAAACCTGAAACCGGCTTGTCGAACCGGGCCTGCCGGGGAAGGGGAGTTTGATCCCGCAATGTGGAGCGGGAAGGGCCCGGTGGCCCGTGGGGGCCATTGACGGGGGGGTCCCGGGCTTGCATCCTCCGTGGGATTAGGTGATATAATTAAGGCTACGCGACGAAGGAGAAGTTTTATGTCAGACAAGGAGATCATACGGCTCGGTAGGTGGTCCGAGGGAGATCTGGACCGTTTTATCCGGGAGGCTGCCCTGATATCTGATGCAGGCCTCAGGATCGCGCATATCTCGCGGGAATTCCTGGGAATCCCCTATCAGGGTTTCACCCTTGTAGGGGATTGCGCGACTGCTGAACGCCTTGTCATCAATCTGGAAGGCGTTGACTGTTTCACTTTCATCGACTACGTGGAGGCCATGCGCCTTGCCCGTACCTTTGCCGCCTTCAGAGAAAATCTCCTTCCCGTACGCTATCGTAAAGGCCGAATCGCTTTCGAAGAGAGACACCATTTTTTTTCGGACTGGATAAAGTCGAGAAGTGCCTTTGTCCATGACATCACGGCAACGGTAGCGGGGGGAGGGTCGGAGGTCGCCGAAAAGACCCTTAACGTGAAGGAAGACGGTTCCCTCTACCTTCCCGGTCTTGCGGGGACAACCAGGGAGATTCGCTACGTTCCGGGCGGACAGATCGATGCGCGGGTGAGGGAGAGATTGAGAACAGGAGATTACGTGGGGATCTACACCGACCTTGCGGGACTGGACGTTTCCCACGTGGGCATATTCATCCGTGAAAGGGATAAAGAGTGGTTCAGGCACGCTTCCTCTGCCGAGGCGGTGAAGAGGGTGGTTGACCAGGACTTCGAGGGCTATGTGGCTACAAAACCGGGTATTGTGGTGCTCCGGCCCATAGAACCCGCCGGGACTCTCCCCTGAGGAACAGGGGCTGACCCTCGGAAACAGGCTCCGTCATTCCCGTCCGTCCATCTCCGGGAGGTAGCGGCAGTACTTGTTCTTGCCGTTTCTCTTGGCATGGTACATGGCGATGTCGGCCCTTCTCACCAGTTCGTCCGCGCTGCCTCCATCCTCGGGATAGATGGTTACCCCGATACTCACGGTAACGAAGAAGTGACGGGACTCGATCACGAAGGACTTCCGGAACGCCTGCACAATCTTTTCCATCACTATTTCCACATCCCTGATGTCGGCCACCTCGTTCAAGATGAGGAGGAACTCGTCTCCCCCCATCCGGGCGACGGTATCGCTCTTCCGTAACGCGCCGGAGAGGCGGTTCGCTGATGTCCTGAGCACAAAATCACCCATCTTGTGACCCAGAAGATCGTTCACCTTTTTGAACTTGTCCAGGTCGAGGACGGCCACGGCCACCCTTTCCCGGCTTCGTGATGCCTGGGCCATAGCCACCGAGAGGCGATCACCGAAGAGGATGCGGTTCGGCAAACCTGTGAGCGCGTCGTGATACGCCATGTGCCTGATGGTTTCCTCCGCCTTTTTGAAGGCGGTAATGTCACGGACGATCCCCTGGTATCCGGCCACGGCTCCGTCCTGCCCCTTCTTTTCAGAGATGGTGAGAAGGCACGTCATTACGGCACCGTCCTTCTTCAGCAGCTTAACCTCGTGATCCCTGACCGCGCCCTTCTGTTTCACGCTTTCCATGAGGGCCGGCCGGTCTTCTTTGTTCGCATAGGCGTCCCTGGCGTTAACCTTGAGAGCCTCTTCCATGGTGTATCCGAAAAGGTTGAGGAAAGACCTGTTACAATCCTCGAACCGGCCGTTCTTTGCGGCAATGTAGATGGCGTCCTTCGATTCCTCGAAGAGGGTCCGGAATTTTTCCTCACTTCCGCGCAACGCCTCTACCGCCTTCTTTCTCTCCGTAATGTCATATAAGGTAATGATGATCCTGTCGTTGTCGAGAAAGGCCTTTCTGAATTCTATCTCCTTGAGGCCGCCGTCTCTGCAGATGGCGCTGAATACCCTGTCCACATATTTTCCCGCGAAATATTCCTTCCGGAACTGGGTGACCTCTTTTCTGAGTTGCGGGTCGGGATATGCTTTTTTCAGCCAACTGTGGTCCCGGAGGACCTCTTCAAGGGTGTAGCCCGTTATGTGGGTATATTCAGGATTCACGTAGAGATACTCGCCACGGCCGTTCATGAGCACGACGCCGTAGGGCGCCCGCTGAAGGATATCCTTGAACATTTCCCTCTCGCGGTAAAGCATCTCCTCCATATTCTTGCGCGCCGTAATATCTTCATGAGTGCCTTCATAATACAGGGTATTCCCGTTTTTGTCACGCACCGCCCGGGCGTTTACAGAGACCCAGAACACGCTCCCGTCCTTCTTTATCCGCCGGGTCTCGAAACCTTCGACGCGGCCCTTTCTTTCAATAAGGGACAGAAATTCTTCCCTTTCCGCCGGGTCGGCGTAGACCTGCGTCCTTATGTCGGTCACCTTTTCAAGCATCTCCCCAACGGAACCATAGCCGCTCATACGGGCCATGGCGGGATTGATGCTCAGGAAGCGTCCGTCACGGGTGCTCTGGAAAATGCCTTCCGTCGCATTTTCGAAGATGTTCCTGTACTTCTCCTCACTCGCCTTCACTGCCGCGGCGGCCTTCTTCCGGGCGAGGGCGTTCACCAGGATCTCGCCCACAATCTTCAGGAGGGAGACTATCTCTTCATCCCATGTCCTTTTGTACTTCACGTTGTCGAGTCCGAGAAACCCCGCAAGGTAATCACCGTATATCATGGGCGCCACAAGGAGAGACTGAACGTCAACGCCCAGAATTTGCGATTTCTCGGCCCGAGCTTTCGAGGGGAGCAGATCTGTGTCCGGAACGCGGATGATCCCAAGTCCCTTGACTCTTTCGACCAGCCAGGGCATCTCCTCTTCGGCCAGGTTTCTGAGTCTTCCGAGCCGCGAAGGGACGCCGCGGGAGCACCATTCATGGGTGTTACTCACCCGTTTGCCGTCTTCGCTGAATTGGAACAAGTAACAACGGTCCACGGACGCATAATTGCCTACCGCGCCCAGGACATCGCGGATTCCATCGTCTATTTCACTGGCGGGAAGGACAATGAAATTTGTGGAGAGGGCAAGGATCATCCTCAGCAGTTCCTCTGCTCTTCCGTTCTCCGTGCCCGTGAGTGCGGGTTCTATCTCGCTATGAAACATGGTTGTCTTTCCCGTCCCGGTGTGCAGTGGTAGGTCCCCTTTCCTCGTTCAACATGGTTATCGGCAGGCGGCCTAATTTCTTTAAATCCTTACGCGACTTGGGCCCGTTTCTTCGATTCTATGCCCTTCTTAAGTAAAATACAACCATGCCGATAAACCTGACAGCCCCGATGAACCGTACGGGGGGCCCCGGACATGGGTCCGGAGGATAAACTCACCGTGGGGGAGGAGATGGGGACAAGCCAGTCAAATATACTTCTTGAATCAGGCACCAACGAAGTTGAAATTCTGGAACTATTCATTGAGGAAGAAGGGTACAAGGGCTACTACGGGGTAAACGTGGCAAAAGTCCTTGAAATAATACCTTTGCCTTCCAAGATTATGAGGCCCCCACATCTCAAGGGGTCCTTTGCATACGGAATGTTCAACCACCGGGACAAGATCATTGCCCTTTTCGACCTCGGCACATGGCTGGGAAGGACCAGGATAGAAAATGCGCCGCCCAAGGTGTTGATCACGGAATTCAACAATGTGACGAACGCCTTCCTTGTCTCAGGGGTTACGAGAATCCACCGGGTCACCTGGGGCGATATTAAGCCGCTGGACGGCTACATGGACGGTCTCAGCGATACCATCACGAGTGTCATAGAATTGGAGGATAAACTTGTCTTCCTTCTTGACCTCGAAAAGGCAGTGGCCGACCTGAACCCTGATCTCGCTATCTCGGCGCCTCTTCAGACCGTCGCACAGTCGGAGATCTTTCGTGACGCGCCTATCAGGATTCTACATGCCGACGACTCCTCGGTGATCCGCATTACGGTGAAGAGGAAATTGGAAGAAAACAAGATATTTTCGGTCAGGTCCGCAGGAAACGGTGACGAAGCCTGGGAATTCCTCGTTGATGCGAAGAATAAGGCCCGCGAAAACGGGACGAAGCTTACCGAAGCAGTTGAGGTGGTTCTGAGCGACATCGAAATGCCCGGCATGGACGGGTACCATCTCTGCAAACGGATCAAAGAGGACCCGGAATTAAAGTCGATTCCCGTGGTGCTATTCTCCTCGCTCATCACGGAAAAGTTGTTCCATAAAGGAGAGGCAGTAGGCGCCGACGGCCAGTTCGCGAAGCCCGACATGCAATTGATGCTGTTTATTCAAGAGTTTGTGGAAAGAAGAAGGCAGGCCGGCTCATAGAGACCGGCCACGGCCGTTAAGGTTTGAAATCAAATACCCGCACAGGTAATCCCCGTGCGGGTATTTGATTTCCCCTCTCAGGAAATGACGGCGGACGGGCTATTTCCAGAAACCGCAGCCGATGAACACGTTTTCCCCTTCCACTCGCTGCACCCAGGCCATCTTCTGCTGCACTTTTTTGGTGGCAGGGTTGGTCCACATATAACTGACCCAACCGCTCCCCTTGGTCTTAGCCACTTCCATTTGTTCCTTTACGAAGAATTTTCCCGAGGCATCTTTTATGTCCAGGAAGTTCATACCCACAATCTTGGTGTTTCCTCCGTTTGCGATCAGGATTCCGTTGAAGTCGTGGGCGTGAATGTACAAGTCGCCCTTTACGAACTGGCCCTTGGGGTTATTGAATTCCGCGATGGCCTTGTCCTTTCCGTTCGCCTTCCAGAAGACCACCGCCTTTTCCACCATGGCCTTTGCGTCGCCCTCGGTCGCTGCCTGAGCAACCAGCACCATACCTGCCATCACCATCAGCGCCACTACCATCCCACATACGAATCGTCTCATGCAAACCTCCCTTTCATTGCGGGTTGCCCCGAAAATAGTTGTACCTATAACTGTCGGGTGATGCGGTCTGTTTCTTAAGCCTCGTGCATCTTTTTCCTGAAACTGCGAGAAAGGGTTTGACAAACCCGCCGCGAGGAAGAACAATATATACCACAAGCGTCTGCCGCAGGGGGAACTGCGGAACGCAGCAACTGTTACCAAGGAGGTGATGGGTTGAAGGCCGTAGTCAAAACACTTTTGGTATCCCTGTGTCTCTGGCTTTCGCTTTCCGCATGTCATACCGTCGTGCAGAAGCTCTCTTATACCCAGGGGGACCGTGGATGTGAGGTTGAGGTGTTTGAAAAAGGAGCGGAAGGGAATTGCCTCACGAAAGACCGGGCTCCGGTCTCATTTTCCCTATGGTCCACGCGCATACCCAATTACTCGATCATATTTCAAGGACTGAACAGTAATGACCCGGATTTCACCCCTATGTACGGGTTCGTCGTCAACGATGTGGAGCAGGAGCCCAGCGATGATCTCTGGAAAAGGCTGTTACAGGACCCCCAAATGCTGTGCAACCGGGCATGCGGACCTGCCGACTGGCTTCTCGTGAGATAGCCATCGCATGCGGTTCCGGTTCATGCCCCGTGCGGGAGCGGCTTCTTTCTTCGTGTCTCTCGTGTTCCCGTTGACGTTTCAACCCACGCCCCCGCAGGGCAGCAAAAACTTACGCTCAATATTAGTAGATTATCAGGAGTTTCAACCCACGCCCCTTTGAGGGCGGCACCATCATTTATTGCTTACGGAAACCAGGCCCGAAGGCCGGTTCCGATCGGTTCCTCCGTCGGTCTTTCTCCGGCGCTCAGATCTTTTCCTCCATGGTCACTCCATTCGGCAGCCTGTCCGTATCGACTGCAATCACGTAGTCGGTGAAGGCGCGGGCAGGTTCGGAATCGTCCCTGCGACGACCCACACGAACAAGGTCAAACAGCTTATGGGCGGGAGCGTTGCCCAAAGCGGAATCATGCTTGAATACCATGAGCCTTCGGGCATTCATCTTTCCTCTTGAGGCGGAATGATCATGGTCGAACATATTTACCAGGGAGTCCCAGAATAACTGGAGGTCTTCCCCAGAGAAACCTGTCTGCTGAGCGAGATGAGCGGATACGTAGCCTTCGGCGCGATAGAGCGCGTAGGGAACGATGTGTTTCCTGCCCATGGTGCGGTTATCACCGCCCTGCTGCTCCGCTTCCTTCTCGGTAGCCACGGCCATCCTTGTAATGCTTACCTCCGTGGGAACAATGGCCTCGATGCTGCGGGCAAAACAGAGTTGCACGGGACCCCGGACCTGCCCACAGTTTATTTCGAGGGCCATGACCGCCCCAAAGGTGCGCACGTCGTAGAAATTGGCGCACATCCAGGCCCGGGCCTTCTCCACTTCATCCGCCGTGCCTTTGCGTCCTTTTCCGCTCACCCTGTCTTCGACTCCCACGGCTTGATGGGCGCGCCTGTGGGTCTGGTTGAGAATGGCCTTTTCCCGTACATAGATTTCATAGGGAGACTGATTGCTCTTCGCGATTTCAACGAAGTTCCGGACCTTCCTCTTGAGGCAGACGTCGGTTACCAGGCCGAAACTTGTCTCCGGGTCGATGCGGGGCATGTTTCCCGCATCGGGGTCTCCGTTGGGGTTTCCGTTTTCCACATCAAAGAGATATACGAACTCGTACCTGTTCCTGATGATCTCGTCCATACTGCTGATCCTCCTTGAGGGCTTCCGATTTGACATAGAATGACTGTCGCTGATGGTAGTACCCTATGGCAAACATACCCTGGTCATCAAGGCTCAGGTGGGTAGGCAGCTTCTTTATCCCATATATGATTTCCTGGACCATTCTGTCGGTCCTGCCGCCATATTCGGCCTTCTGCAGATGGTGCTGGGCCAGTCTGAAGAGCTGCGGAAACACAATGCTCGGGGTCGTTGAAGCCGACCCGTAGTACCGATCCTTTATGGTGGAATTTATACCGGGGATGGCGTCTTTCTGTGCCTTCTCCAGCACGGCAAAAAGCCTGCCCAAGCGGTAGGCAATACTGGTTGACTCTGTATCCAATGACATACGGACCTCCTCTGTAATGTTATGGACGCGGTATTTTCTGTTAAGGAACGCCTTGATCATGGCGGCGCGCGCATAGTTTATGGTCCGGTCGGCGCGAATCCTGCTGAGAAGGACCGGAAGCAGGCTTTCGGGGTAGGGTAGGCCTGTAAGAATGGAGCGCATCACGGCCCCCGCGAGAACGGCGGGAATATTGTCCGTCTTCCCCATGGCCGCCGTCTCTCTCAGGAGTTGCCACATACCGGGGAATTCCGGGTCTTTTTCGCCCCGTACTATGGCGAGATCCCGAAAATGTTCTCCTATCCGGGTGCTGATCTCCGCTATCGTGCTTACATACCAGAACCGGACGGACAAGCGGGAAGAGTTGGGTGACAGTCCCAGGATATAGAAGTCAAGCTCCGGTTCGTCTATGCCGGGCGGCAACGCGCCGTCCCGCACCGCCTTAAGGAATATACGGACATCCGCCGCATCGGCCGACCCGCTTCCAGGGTCGAGGATAGCGCTCATAAACCCCTCGACAGGCGAGGCGCGCTCAGTCCAGAAGACCGTCGTCGCGTCGCCGATCCTTATCTTCTGACCGCTCTCAAAGCGAAGCAGGTGGTTGAGTGCGGTCGTATAGCCGAAAGCGACGCTCTCACACACGGGGGCGTTGAAATTCTGCGTCTTGTTGTAGGAACGGAAGGCTTCCAGATTAAACGATATTATACCTGCTCCCGCCGACTGGGCCCCCTGGACGCCCTTGATAGGAGGATGGAGACGGGCTATAGGTCCGGTGACTCCCGTGACAAGGCAGGTAGCGACAACTTCCGAGCCCTCCTTGATACAATGTTTTGCCCAGGCTTCCCGTATGGCCGGGCGTTCGTGAATATATGTCGGCTCACCGTCGAGCTGGAAAACAAGATTAGCGCCGGCTATCTCTTCCCAATGTTCCATCTGCGAAAAGTCCTCGGGATTCCATGAATCGAGAAATCGGAGGACCGCCGTCATGCCGGGGTCGCCCATGGATTCGCCCAGATTGTGATGGAGTTTCTTGAAAGCCTCGAAACATTTCAAAGACCTGACGCCATTTCCCTTGGCATCCCGGCCCAGCACATAGCCGCTGTTATCCCACATGAAATTCGGCGTAATATCGACGGCTCGCTTCCTCCCTATCACCGGGACGGTAAGCGCAATGGGAACAGGTTTCTTTCTGGCCTTGTCCCGAATATCCTTCACCTGAAGAAGGATGCCCTCTTCGTTGAGAACAAGAACGAAATGGACCTTCTCGCTGCCGAATCCGAGAAGGGGGATGTCGGTTTGGGGGTCATCTCTCAATCTTTCGTAATGGTGGTTAAGGGCTTGAAGTATCACGCCTTTACCGCCTTTCCGCCCGGGGGTGGCACGTCTATCGCGCCGTCCCTCATGACGGCCCTAAAGAATTTGGCTTCCATCTGGTTATCAAAATCGATATCGTGGAGCATCCAGCCGAGGTCCTTTTTCCCTTTATGAACAGAGCAAGGTACGTCTTCGACCGGCGCGAAATGAGCGGCAAATTCCCGGCACCCCAAATAAGGGTAATGAAAACACTGGCCTTTGCCCGCCCGTCTGTCGAAGACCTCTTTATGCTTTGCCGGGTTGTTGTCTTCGTTTCCTTTGAATTCAAAGTGGGCCTCGATGACATAGGACACGTTTCTCAGGACCAATGAAGCCCGCTGTTGGCGATCCTCCTCGATGAAGACCTGAACCGGGGAATACCCGTCGTTCATCGCCTTCCTTACCGATCCCATCGCCAATTTGCCTGCGAGTTCATGGCGTCTCACGTTATCGAAGCGGATGGGGTTAAGTACATGAATACGGTCAACCACCCACCTGATGGCAGGTTTCCAATAAACGGCCTCCAGTATCCCCCTTGCCGCGGACGGCGTCATCACATCATAGCTGACGCGTTCCACTTTCATCTCGGGACGTGTAAAACAGGCATAATCTCCCCAAACCTTCAGTTTCACGCCATAAGACATCGCCGAACCTCTCCCGGAAACCTGATGATACTTCCCACATCACCAAAATTAGTCTGCCCCATGCGAGTAAAAAGCCAACCCACAGTCACGTAACCGGGAGGATGAGCCGCCGTATTGTAATTGTTGGCGCGTTAAGCTTTAGAGCAACATGGCGGGTCTCGAGCGGAGCTTCCACGCGGGTTCGTTTTTCACCGTTGGTGATTTGCACACAAATTTTAAGGCATGGATGAAGAAAAATCAAGCCCTATGATTATTAAAACGGTAAATACGGCATTATAAGGAATTCTTTAATACCATAATAGCACTAAAAAGAGTATTACGGTAGAGAAATGGCATGGATATGGAGCACAGGACATCAACACGGTCAACCTCGCAGATGCAACAAAATATTATCATTCGTGATTTTCAGTAAGGACCGTGGTACCGCGAGGGCGGACCCGGTGCCGCGGGGGGAAGACGATGCCGGGAATAGGGGACGGAGACTGCCTCAGGGTGGGTTAAAGGCCCAATTGTCCGCCTATTTCAGTCATGGCCTTCAAAGAGATGGACAGGAATTCCTCAAGAGGAATGCCGATTGATTCACACTCCCTGATAATGTCGCGGTTAACGGAAGCGGCAAAGGCCTTTTCTTTCATCCGCTTGGTCAGTGACTTTACCTTTACGCTCGCGAGTTTTTTGTCGGGATAGACCATGGCGGTAGCCGTTATGAGTCCCGTCACGGTTTCGCCCGCGGCGAGGGCATGCTGCAGTTCCGTTTCTCTCTTCTTGTTTCGGACTACTTCGTTGTGCATCACTATGGCTTCGACGATTTCGGGGTCGAGGTCGGTTTCCTTGAGAATACGCTCCGTCTCAAGCCCATGGACCGCGAGATCGCCTTCCACGATCTCTATATCGAGGTCGTGAAGAAGGCCGGCCATGGCCCATTTATCCTCATCGGCCCCCAACCTTCGGGCCAGGGCTTTCATTACCGCTTCGGCGGCATAACAATGATTGAGCATCCTCTCGTTTTTGACATGGGCGTCCAGTAACCGGACCGCCTGCTCTCTTGTAAAGGACATGGTAAATCCTCCTTATAGGGCAAACATAATCACCAGGACATGCCTCTTGACCTTAGAATATTCTGGGACTCGGTGTGGCCCAGGCGGGCCGCAATCCTGTAGCTTTCGAAGGCTTGCCCGGTCTTGCCCAGGTTCATATAGGCATTGCCCTTGTTGAAATAGGCATTTCCGTTGGTGGGGTCCAATTGGGCGGCCGCGGTGTAATCCTCGAGGGCGAGCTTGTAATTGCCCAGAATCTCGTGAACGAGTCCCCGGTCGAGACGGGCCCCCGAGTCCTTGGGGATGATGGCGACGGCTGCATTGAAGTCATCCAGGGCTTTGTCGAAATGGCCCAGTTCTTCATAGGCCGTGGCCCTTCCAAGATATGCCATTGCGTCCCCGGAGTTGAGATTGATGGCATGAGTGTAGGAATCGATGGCCTTATAGTAGTCGCCCGACATGAGGTAATATTCGCCGTTTCGGGTCATGTTGACCACCGGGTCACAGGACCAGACGGTTACGAGCAGGAACATGGCGGGCGCAAAGAACAGAACAGCTTTCAGAAGTCTTTTTTTATCGGTTGCCACGAGGCCTCCCCTGATGGTTAGTTGCATTGATGATACCACATTGCGCCGCCGTTTCCTAGAATTTTGACTGGAGCCTTCCCGGTCCCGGCGGCCCGTGTCCGGGGGTGCGTGACAGAGCGGAAAGAGACCTCGTCAGGCGTCGCGGTCATGCTTCCTCTATGAGACATTCATAGTACTTTCGCACATACTCTTTCACCATCCGTCTCGTGGAAAACTTCGGCGCGTTGCTTTTGATGGATTCCTTCATGACTTTCACCCACCCGTGGGGTATTCCGTCTTCAGCCACCTCGTAATAAAGTGGGATGATCTCGTTTTCGATGATCCCGTACAGGTCCTCTGCGTCGGCCTGATCTCTCGCGCCGTCGATCTCCTTCGACCCGAATGCCCAGCCGTTCTTCCCGTTATATCCCTCGATCCACCAGCCGTCAAGGATGCTCAAGTGGGGCACACCGTTCAGGGCTGCTTTCATGCCGCTTGTCCCGCTGGCTTCCATGGGAGGGACCGGGTTGTTGAGCCAGACATCCACTCCGTGCACCATATATTGGGCCAATTGTTCCCCGTAGTCCACGACAAAGGCGATCCTCCCGCCGAATTCCGGGTTTGTGGCTGCCTTGAACACCTTCTGTAATACCCGTTTTCCCGGGTCATCCGCGGGGTGGGCTTTTCCCGCAAAGATGATCTGAATGGGCCTCCACCTGTCGTTGAGAAGGCGCTTCAGTCTCTCCAGGTCATAGAGGATGAGGTCAGCCCTTTTGTAGGTGGCAAACCTACGGGCAAAACCGATGGTGAGTATGGAGGGGTCAAGGAGGGTGCCTCCTGCCAGGGCCGTGGTCGGGTTCACATGTTCCTTTGCCCAGAGCTGCTGCGCCTGTTGCCTGATATCGTCGATGAGTTTCACCTTCAGCCAATAGTGAGTCCTCCAGAGCTCCTCATCGGGGATGTTGTCCACTCCCTGCCATATGGACGGGTTATCGTGCTCCTTGAGCCAGTCCGATCCCACATACTTATTGAAGATAAGCTCGATCTTGGGCTCTACCCACGTGGGCACGTGTATCCCGTTCGTGACACTGCCGATGGGCGTTCTGTCTTCAGGGAGGTCAGGCCAGAGATCTCCCCACAGCCGCCGGGCAACCTCGCCATGCCTCTTGCTTACCCCATACCGGTATTCGCACAGCCTGAGAGCGAGAACGGTCATATTGAAACCTGTGTGGGGCGCCTTCGGGTCGATACCCATCTGGAGGAACGTGTCGTGATCCATGTTGAGGGAGTCCCAGTAATTGGAGAAATACTTTTCCATAAGAGGGAAGGGGTAGATGTCGTTGCCCGCGGGGACAGGGGTGTGGGTGGTGAAGATGGAGGTGGCCTTCACCCGGTCCCGCGCCTCCTGGGGAGTGAAGCCTCTCTGGATGTGGCTCCTTATCCTCTCAAGCAAGGCGAAGGCCGCATGGCCCTCGTTCAGATGGAGGATGGAGTGCCTGATGCCGAGGGTATTGAGCATTGCCGAGCCTCCGATACCGAGGACGATCTCCTGCCGTAACCGTTGTTCCATATCTCCGATGTAGAGATGCTGACTTATCGTTCTGTTCCAGGGGTCGTTCGCGTCTATATCGGTGTCCATAAGGTAGAGGGTAGCTCGCCCTACATTGACTCTCCAGACCGAAACATAGATGGGAGGTTCGATGAAGGGGACCCGCACCACGATCTGTTTCATCCGGTCATCGGTGACCTTTGAGATCGAAGCAGCCTCCCTGTCCAGCACTTCGTTGGCGCTGTCCTGCCAACCGTCTTCGCGCATACGCTGTCGCACGTATCCCTCGGGATACATGAACCCCGCCCCCACCACGGGCACTCCGAGGTCGCTGCATTCCTTGACGAAATCACCGGCGAGAAAGCCGAGCCCGCCGGCATAGAAGGGGAGAGAGTGGTGGAGTCCGTATTCAGCCGAGAAATAAGCGATTACCGTCTTTTCAGCATTCGGGACATTGCGAAAGAACCAGGTATCCCCCGTGGTGAGATCTTCTTGAAATCCGGCGAAGACCTCGTCGTAGTACTTGAGATAGGTCGGGTTTTGTGCGGCCCTCTCCAGGAACTCCCGGGGAAGGTCTCCAAGCATCTTGAACGGGTTGTGACCGCTCTCCTTCCACGACTCCCTGTTTAGCATCTTGAAAAGCATTCGTGCCGCGGGATGCCAACTCCACCAGAGGTTGTCGGCAATCTCCCCGAGACCTGATATCCGCGCCGGCAGACCGGGGAATGACCCTTGTTGCCCTTTCATGAATACCTCCTTACCGTGAGCAGCTCCGCATCGAGTGAGGAGACATTACCACCGCGTTTTTGCGTCGGGAATGTCTCCGGGTGTGGCCCCTCCCCGGAGGAGGCACACCCGTTAACGCTAGACCGGCAAGGGACGGCGGACGTAAGGCCCGTGACCGTGCTATTTGCCGTTATAGATAGCGAGGGCCTCGGCCACGTCTGCGTCCTCGATGGTAACCGCATAGACCGCATTGCACATGCGGACCGCTTCCGCCAATGATTTTTGGTGGATGTTCCTTCCTGTGGCGTTTCCCGCGGCACCGCTTATATGTATCTGGTCGTGGAGCTGCTGGAGGAATTTATCCACCGATTCGCTCCCTCCGCCCGCACAGACCACCTTGGTGCGTCCCGCGGCGAGGATGGCCTCTTTAAAAACTTCACTCGACTGGGCGCCTTCCTTTTTGGGGTAGTTCACCTTCGCGAAGTCGGTGCCGATACATGCGGCGGTCCCTGCCGCGCCCGCTATCAGGTGAGGGTCCTTCTCGTTTTTTACGGCCTTGCCGCGGGGATACATCCAGAGTACCGTCACGAGACCGTTAAGATGAGCGTTATACACAAGCTGTGCAGCCTGAAGGAGAAGGTCGGTTTCGTACTCGCTTCCCAGGTATACGGTAAAACCTACGCCGAGAATATTGAGACCGCTGTTTTCCTTAAAATCCATTATTTGCTCCATGTCGAACCATTGGAGGCTTACCGGGTCGTCCTGGGCTGTGGGTACAAGGTCTGTCTTTGAATTTACCTTGATAAGGTAGGGCACATTGGGGTAATCCATGCCGTACCGCGCTATGAGCCCCAACTGAGAGGCGAATACCCCGATCTTCGACTGGTCTGCAATCTTGAAAAGGTGCTCGGGACTATTATCGTCGGGATGGATTCCTTCGCCGTAAAAGTCATTGTTCAAATGCTCGAGCTTCTGATCCCCTGCGAAAAGCATCAGTCTCCCGCTTGACCTTGTGATCGCCATGTAGTTGTCGATATACGTCTCGCGCATTACCCTCGGCACATCCAGCGGAACGACCACATCATCTCTGGTAATAGTCGGCATAGCGTTTTCCTCCCTTTCCGGTTTTTAGATACCAAATTCTACGGCATGGGGAGCACATATGCAAGAACTCTGTGTACGATCCTTTGTGTTTCCCCGGGAATTGCCCGTAGGCGAGGAATCCTGTCACTGCCGTACGATCCTCTGCAAATAGCGGTGGGCCTGAAGGGCGGCTTTGGCCCCCTCGCCCGCGGCAATGACGATCTGTTTTTCCGGAACGTTTGTCACGTCTCCCGCCGCGTAAAGCCCGGGAACCACTGTTTCGTTGGCGCAGTTGACTTCGACCTCACCCAGTCCGTTAAGGGGGATCAGCCCCTTTGTGATCTCTGAGTTGGGAGAAAGCCCTATCTCCACGAAGACGCCCTCCACAGCGAGGTTCGTCTCCTCGCCTGATCTCAAGTCCCTGAGAGTGACGCCGGTCACCAGTTCTTCGCCGGTCACGGCGAGGACCTCGTGCTCCGTGAGAATAACGGCCCTGGATGATCTCCGCACTTTGTCGATGAGGACATGGTCAGCAGTGAGCGGGGTGAGGGATACAAGGTAAATCCGTCTCGCCACGTTAAGCAGGTCGAGGGCTGCCTCCAACGCGGAATTACCGCCCCCGATCACGGCAACGTTCATTCCATCGAAGAGCGGTCCATCGCAGGTCGCACAGTAGCTCACGCCACGGCCTATCAGTTTCTTTTCGCCGGGCACATTGAGGGAGCGCGGGCTTTTGCCCGTCGATATTATCACCGCCAGGCCCTGAAACGTCTCTCCGTTCCCGGTCCGTACCTCGAATCCTCCGTTCATGGGGACGATGCTTTCCGCATTGTCGCCCACAATGGTGTTGATGGGGAACTGCCGGACCTGCTCCTCGAATCTTTTCATCAACTCGGGCCCCTCGATAAACTGGTAGCCCATGTAGTTTTCCACGCCGAGGGTCCAGTTCAACTGGCCCCCTATATCCTTGCTCACGAGGAGTGTGTTGAGCTTCTTCCTTGCACAGTATACAGCCGCAGTGAGCCCTGAGGGGCCCGCCCCGACTATGATGATATCGTACATGAACCCTCCGCGATCCTTTTGCCGGTTTCCATAGTTGTGCTTTGTCCTTCGGCCCGGAATTCAGGTTACCGATGCGCAACCTGAATTTAATTATTATCATCCAGGTTATTCCTGTCAATTGCAGGTCCGCCATACTCAAATTTCCAGTAGAAGGTATGTTTATTATAGGGTATTATAGGCGAAGAGGGGCTACATGCCAGGCGGCGGGCCGCTCACAAAAACTGCTGAGGAAAAGGGGGAAACATGAATCCGGCAATATGGAAAAAGATCAGGACAACGACTCTTGTATTGGTGACATGTGCATTTATCCTGGGCGCGGGCAGCGCCGGCATGGCGGGAACGGGGGCCGAACTCGCCGACCGGTTCATGAAGAAAGCGCCTGTTACGCGGTTCGACCCCATGACATTGGGCGAGGCGGCGAAGGCGCAGGAAGAGCTTATTACCATCATCGGCAAGGACTATGGTGAACCCGTCGGCTACAAGGCGGGACTCACGAATCCGAACGTGCAGAAGGCCTTCGGCGTGTCCGAGCCCGTGCGCGGCACCCTCCTTAAGAAGATGCTCCTTCCGAACGGCGCGGTGGTGCCGGCGAATTTCGGGGCTGTCCCCGTGAGCGAAGGCGACCTGATCGTTCGGGTGGGAGACGAGGCGATCAACCAGGCGAAAACCCCGGCGGAGACCTTGAAATCCCTTGACGCCGTGATCCCGTTTATAGAACTTCCCGACATGGTCTTCGACAAAGGCGTGAAACCGACCGGAGCGGCCATCCTGGCTATCAACGTGGGGGCGCGGCTCGGTGTCATGGGCGAGCCTATACCGCTCACAGCGACACCGGAATGGCAGGACCGGCTGAAGAACTTCACTCTTCAAATCCTCGATGAAAAGGGTGTCGTTGTGACGGAGGGGAAGGGCAGCGCCCTTCTGGGTGACCCCCTGAACGCGACACTGTGGATCAAGAATTCCCTTGCCGCCGAGGGAAAGAAGCTCAAGAAGGGCGACCTGCTCTCTCTGGGGTCGGTTACGAGGCCCCTTCCCGCAAAGGCGGGCTCAGTTGTCCGTGCCAGATACATCGGCCTTGATCCGAAGGGGCCGGTCGAGATATCGGTAAGCTTCAAGTAAAAACATGATGGCCCTTCAGAAGGCGCGGCAGCCGGGCGCCTTCTGAAGCCTCTCTTTCTGCATCCCCTCTTTGCTTCCCGGGATCAAGAATTATTGCGCCCCGTCCTTCCGCCGACATCTACCCAAAAAATAGTGAAAAGTGCAAAGTGCCACTTGACACAATATGGTTTATGAGCTATAGTCTTTTATGCAGTGAATCACCCCGCAAAAACCGGTGAAGCCGGCTACGGGAGAAAGAGGAGGATTATATGAAGAAGAAGGGGATGGTGTGGCTTGCGTTGTTCCTTGTTTTTCTTGCGGGAAACGCAATCGCTCTCGATGCTTCCGAAGGGAAGGCGGAGACGGGAGTTCTGAAGGTGGCAATCAGCGGATTCAGAAATGACAAGGGAGACGCAAAAATTGCCGTCTTCAACGCAAAAGAAGACTTTGGCGGGAACGGAAAGGCGTTCAAGACCGCTGCCCTGCCCATAAGAAACGGGAAGGCGGAGTGGGTACTCGGCGACCTTTCTTTCGGAGTCTACGCGATCAAGGTTTTTCACGACGAGAACGGCAACGGAAAACTTGACAAGAACACGTTTGGACAGCCGAAGGAAGAGTATGGATTTTCAAATAACGCGCGGGGCGCCTTCGGGCCTCCGGACTACGAGGAAGCGAAGTTCGTTTTCAATAAACCCGCCACCGCCATCGCAATAACCGTCGAGTGAGGAGGAGCGGCATGGCAGGATCTAAAGCGAGAGAAGGGGAAACACAATGACCCGGGGAAAGGGAGACAGAGAAGAAAGGCCGGGAACACGGGCGCTCGGGCTTCGCATGAAGGAGCTGACCGCGGCCACCGGGCTCGCCAAGTCCGCCATCCTTCATTACGTGGCGCTGGGGTTGCTCCCGGAACCGGAAAAGACAAGCAAAAATATGGCATATTACCAGCCCGGGTGCGTCGAACGGGTAAAGTTTATCAAGTCTCTACAGGAAAGATACGCTCTTCCCCTCTCCAAGATAAAGCAACTCCTTACCTTGAGGGACGAGGGCAAAGATGTCACTCCTTTTATCGAACTCAATGAAGCCATATTCGGCGGACACGAGGAACCTACCCTGGACCACGGCGCGTTTCGCGAGGCCACCGGTCTCGGCTCCCCCGAGATAAAAGAGTTACGGGAGGCGGGGCTCTTGCTTCCCCTTGACGACGGGCACTTCAATGCCTCGGACGTGGCTGTGGGCAGGGTCTATGCCAGGGCCTTTGCCCTCGGGCTAAGGGCGTCCGACCTTGCGTTCTACGCCGAGTCGGCGAAGAGGATTGTGGATGAGGAAATGGCGCTCAGGAACAAACTTACCGGGCGTTTGCCGGAGGACCAGGACGCAAGGATGACCACCCAATTGGTGCAGGGGGCGAGGGCTGTGAGAAACTACGTTGTCGACCGTACTTTCCTTCAACGGGTCGTCTCGCTGAAGGGTTTCAAGGAGGAGGGCCCCAAATCATGAAACGCGCGCTGGGGGCGGCAGCCCCGATCATCCTTACGGTATACATAACCATAGGAAACATGGTGGTCTTTCGTCCCGCAATCATGCGGCCTCTTACCCTTCTCGCCTTTGTTCTTATGGCCCTTGTCCTCTATGTCCGGATGAAAACCGAAGGCCTGTCGGACATAGAGAAGGGTTTCCTTCTTTACATGGCCCTGTGCGCCATCGCCTTCTGGGGTCTCCCGGGAAGCGTGACGGAGATTATCGCCGACTTTCCCACGGGGGTCCTCTATGCTACCCTCCTCGCGGTCACGGGCCTTCCCGCACTACTGGGAAGACATTATTTCACCGAGCACTATGCGAAAAAGAGGACACCCGACGCGGTTCGCGAGACGGACATCTATAAGACGATAAACAGGAATATGACGTGGTTCTGGGTTGCCATATTCGCCCTGTGTACTTTTGCGACCGTCATACCCTGCCTTTTTGCCCTCCCGGGATCGCTCTTCATGGGGCTTTTCTTTCAGGTCGGCCTTCCCGGTATCCTGCTCCTCGGAATAGGGCATCCCCTCAACAAGAAATATCCCCTGTATTTTCAGCATAGGATGGGTATCGACCCGGCCCCCTCCGCGGAGCCGGGGCAGGCCCGGGCGGCCGGTCTGGATATTCCGGCGGTCACGGCGAAGACAAAGGAGGAAGATATGGATAACCGGCCCGTAATAGTGGCGCTTAACGGCTCACCTCACGAGACCATAGGTAACACGAGCCAGATGATCGGGATGATTGCATCCGCCCTTGCAGGGGAAGGCTTCCGGCTGGAAGAGATCAGTCTTGCAGGTAAGGGTATCGGGTACTGCATAGGCTGCGCCGTGTGTCTGGAAAAGGGCAGGTGCTGGCAGAGCGATGGACACCGGGAGATTGTGGACAAAATGCTGGCTGCCGACGGCATAATACTTGCGTCGCCGGTATATTTCGGCCAGGTGACGGCGCAGATGAAGACCTTCATTGATCGCTCCCTCGGCCTTGGACATAAGCCCCGCACTGCCCGGAAGCCGGGGCTCGCGGTGAGCGTGTCCGCCGGAAAGGGTGAAACCGACACGGCCCGTTATCTCGGCCGTTGGCTCCACATCTACGGGGCCTTTCCCGTGGGGTCCCTTACCGCCATAGCAACGAACCCGGGGGGTTTTCTCGGCAAAGAATTGGTGGAAGAGAGGGCGGGAGATGTCGCCCGCGACCTGGCTCGGGCCATAAGGGAGAAGAGGCAATACCCGGCTACCGACGAAGACCTCTCCTTCTATCTCTTCATGAGGGACCTTGTGAGCCGCGAAAAGGATTTTATGACCGATGATTACCGCCACTGGCAGGAAACAGGTCTTCTCGAAGGTTTTTTGTCTTATGTCCAACAACGCTTTTCCGACAGTTCCTTCGATCCTGAGGTGAGGAAAGAATGGCTGAAGGAACTCATGAAGGAGGCGAAGGCGGGACAACACGCCACGGAGGCCCCCCGGGTCACTCCACCCGCACAGCCGGGTCCGCCGTCGGTCCGGAGTTGTCACGAGCTTCTCGAGATCATGCCCCTCGGTTTCAGGAGCGATGCCGCAGGAGACCTGTCGGCCACATATCAGTTCGAGATCGGGGGACCGGAGGAATTTATCGCCCGTTTGAGCATATCCGGCGGACAATGCGTGTTCCAGGACGGGCCTCACCCGCACCCCGATGTGGTTATAAGAGCCCCGGCGGACGTGTGGCTCGCCATATCGAGGGGAGAACTGGACGGCCAGGCCGCGTTCATGGCAGGCAAGTACAAGGTGGAAGGCAATATGGCCCTCATCTCCAAACTCAAAACCATGTTCGGGGGATAGCGGGCCGGCAAAGAGGTTGCCTCTCCGGAGTCGCGGCAGCGCCCCACAGATGGTATCGACCTTGACATGAGCCGCACCATACCCTTATCCTATAGCGCGTCTGACGGGTAGTCGCCGGTGATTCTTTCACCGGCGTGGGCCGGATAGACCGCGAAGGGAGAGGAAGGGTGACGGAAAGAGAGATACTGGAAGCGAGACACGAACTCAATATGGCCATAAGGGAGTTTTTTTACAGGAGGGACTATCTTGAGGTGGAAACCCCTGCCCTTATGAAGATATCGCCGCCAGACCCTCATATCGACCCGCTCAAGGTGCATGTGGGGGAGAAAGGGCCGTTTTACCTCCACACGTCGCCCGAGATGCATATGAAAAAGCTTCTTCGATTCGGCAGGGACCGTATCTTCCAAATGTGCAAGGTCTTCAGGGTCGAGGAATTGGAGGAGATTCACAACACCGAGTTTACCATGCTCGAATGGTACAGGGAGGGCACCTACCTGGACGCCATGGGCGAGGTAGAGGATCTGACGGGTTTTGTCGCGGAGAGGCTCGAAGCGCCCCGGGCGAGCCGTTTCAAGACCCCTTATGCCGTGTATGAGCTTGACCGCCTCTTCCTTGAAAAGACGGGCATCGATCCCTTCACGCTCGACAGGGACGGTCTTCATGCCGCTCTGGAGCGCAGAGACTTCAAGGGCATTGATGGAAGGGACGGGTGGAACGACCTTTTCTTCAAGCTCCTGATTCAGGAGGTGGAGACCTCCGTAAAAGGAGAAGAACCCTTCTTTATGATAGACTGGCCCCGGTCCATATCTACCATGGCAAAAGGAAAGGGTCGGAACAAGGTGGAGAGGTTCGAGTTTTATATGGACGGGGTCGAGATCGCAAACGGATACACGGAACTTCTCGACCACGAGGAACAGAGAAAAAGGTTTTTGGACGATAACGCTGAACGGCTAAGGTTGGGGAAAGAGACCTTCCCTGTGGATGAGTCCTTTCTTGAGGCTCTGTCGGGCCTTCGGGGTCCCTATACGGGAGTCGCCCTCGGGGTGGACAGGCTTCTCATGAAGATCCTCGACTTGAGCAGGATCGACGAGGTAACCATAGACAGACTCAGAGTCTGATCTTGTAGAAAAGAATCCCCATGTATTCTCTCAAGGCATTCCCCGCATTGAGGATGCTCGCGGCGTTGGGCAGATAGTACATCGCGTCCCTTGGTGAAGTATCGACCTTGAACCCGGTAGGAAAAGGCGTTACCGGACCGAGCCATTTCCCGAAGAGCATGACCGACCTTTTCATATGGTAGGCGCTCGTGATGAGGAGCACCCGCTTGAAATGCTCCTTTTCGCAGATTTCCGCCGTGTAGCGGGCATTGTCGTAGGTGTCCCTGCTCCTTGTTTCCGCAATCAAGTACTTCTCTTTTACACCGAGCCCCAGAAGATAATCCTTCATGATCTCCGCCTCGGGCCGGGAGCCGGGACGCGCCCCGCCTGAAAGGATTATCGGCTTGGGAGAAATGAGATACAGCCGGTATGCGGTTGTTACCCTTGCCAATGCGTCCGAATCGGGCGAACCCCTCCCGTCGATGGTGGGGGCTGTTTCATTGACTCCGCCGCCCAGGACGACATACACGTCGCACGCCTTGACCTCGCTGACGGAGGGAACCTTGTACGCGTTTTCAAGAGGCGCGAGGAGGGCTGTGGCAGTGGGATTGATGGACACCGCATAGATGAAGGCCGCGAGAAGGATGATCATGGGCTTCACCCTCTTTCTTGCAAAGAGGACTATGAGGATACAGCACAGGATGAGGATGCCGGGCGGCATAAGGGCACATGCGATGACTTTTTTGAGGGCGAAGGCAAAGGTCATGGATTATGGCGCCGGATACCGTGACATGGCCTCCCTTATTTTCGGGAGCGCCTTTCTCGCTGCCTTCATACCTTCCTCTATCAAAAGCTTCTTCTGCGAGAAATCGAACATGGAGACGCCCTTGGCGTCGGGTTCTATCACCACATCCGCGTATTGAAGTTTCGCTTTGCTGCTCTCGTGCATCATGATGCTCGCGGACTGACCTATGATGTCGATGAGAGAGCTCAGGTTGTAGTCTTTAATGTCCTTCGAAAGGTTTACGGCGATGACGATGTCCGCCCCTTTGTTCTTTGCGATGTCACAGGGGATATTGTCTGTGACCCCTCCGTCCACGAGGAGTCGGCTCCCGAAGTTGACGGGGACGAATATTCCCGGTATTGCGGAAGATGCCCTTATGGCCTTTGCGAGGGAGCCCTTTTCGAGGGTAACCGTCTCCCCTGTATTGATGTCCGTGGCAACCGGGTAGAAGGGGATCTTTGTATCCTCCACCTTTCTCGCCTTGACTGTCTGTTCCACGAACGCCTCGAGTCTGGCCCCCTGTACAGGCCCCCATTTCGAGTTTACCAGGGAGAGGTCAAGTATGTCGTTTCGCTCTATCTTGGATGCCGTCCATTCGAGTTGGAAGCTTTCCGGGTTGGCGGCATAGATCCCCCCGATGAGACTTCCCACACTGGTCCCCACAATCATGTGGATCGGAATCTTCTCCTGCTCCAGGACGCGAATCACCCCCACGTGGGCGAAACCCTTGGCTGCTCCTCCACCAAGAACCAGCGCGATTCTGGGAGCGCCTGTCCTTGCTTTCCCGGGAAGGGACTGACAGGCGCAAAGGAGTGACGTTGATATCAGTAAAAGAAGGAGATGGGTGAAATATTTAGCGAGGCGCCCTGAGTCCCACATATGGATTATAGGCCTTTTCTCTCCCTATGGTGCTTTTGGGGGTTTCGCCATAATTATGTCCCGACGCAACCACGGTGTCGTCAGGCAGGGTGAAGAGCTTGCTATGGACGGATCTCACGAGGGTTTCCCACGATCCTCCCGCAAGGTCGGTCCGTCCCACGCCGCCCACAAAAAGGGTGTCGCCGGTGAAAACAATACCGTTATGATAAAGGGAGATACTGCCCGGGGAATGACCCGGTGTATGGAGCACCTTGAGAGATGTCTCGCCTATGACGATGTCATCGCCTTCCTTCACGGTCTGGTCCGCGGGTGGAGACGGCTCCGCACCGAAGGAGTTCATGAGGGAAAGGGACTGCTGGACGAGACTCTGAGCCTCGATTTCATGGATGATGATCTTCGCGTTCGTAAGGTCCTTCATCTTCTTGTTTCCCATTATATGGTCAACGTGGGAATGGGTGTTCACAATATACTTGATCGTGTAACCTCTGGTCTGGGCTTCTTTCAGAATCCGGTCGCCATCCGAGGCAGGATCTATTACAAGGGCCTCATTTGTTTTCTTACAGGCCACGATATATGCGAAGACTGCAAACCCACCGACTTCAATCTGTTTTACAAACATAGAAACCTCCTGAGTTGATTGATAATCATAATATTTTTCCCCATGGTTTTCAAATCATTTGATGAACGGGTGCGACCCCGGGGGGTGATTGTCCCTGACCATCCCTGGTGTTTTTGTTTTGCAAGATACCTGCGAGTATGCCAGAATATGGGAGAGACCGAGCCCGGTAAAGGCCGGACGGGAGGCTTAAGACCAATAAGACAGGCGGGAGACCATATGTATATTGAAGGGACGACGATAGACGACACATGGAGAAGCATGATGGCAGCCTGTGTGCAGCATGGGATTGACTACATGGTGACAAAAGGGAGTTACGAGGGACAGCTCAGGAAGCAGTTCTCGAACGTAATGATCAAGATAAAGACCCCGTGGGTACGGCCCCTGGCGCCCATACTCCCACCCCACCTTCCGGGCCCCACCACGGACGAGGCGATACAGGAGTACTTCGTGGAATACCTCATGGGCGACATAGTGAAACCTAACGAGGACTACACATACGGGAGCTTTATCGTGCCCCAGATAGACGCCGCCATCGGCATTCTGAACGCATCCCGGGGAGGTACCAACCAGGCATGTATTACGGTAGGAGACAGGCAATCCATCACCTTGGCCGACCCTCCCTGCCTCAAAGTAATTGCCTTCGACGTGATCAAGGGCAGACTGGTCATGTCCGTTTTTTTTCGAAGCTGGGACGCGATGGCGGGTTTTCCTCAAAATATCGGGGGGCTCCAACTCCTTAAGGAATTCGTCAGGGAGCAACTGACCTTCGACTGCGCGGATGGGGAGATATACTGTTACAGTAGCGGGCTTCATCTCTACGAGCAGTATTGGGACCTGGTGGATCAGCTATGCTACGGGGCGCGGTGCAAACCCTGATCAGGACGCGGTTTCAGACCTGACGGGCTTGGGCTGAGAGCTTCTGATAAGTCTCTTTGACCTTCGCCTGGATAGCTTCCAGGTTGCAGCCCTGAGTTATGGTTTCAGTCTCATAGGCGTCCGTCGCGGGGTTCACCGAGGTGAAATAGAGTTCGTCCCCCAACGTAGGTATAAGCTCGAAAAACACCTTTCGCTGATAGAGAAAGAAGATGCCGTAATAGGTGGAGCCTATGTGGCAATCTTTGCAGTGGTAGGCGGCAAAATTCATGATTTCATTTATGATGTTCCTGAGCGCAGGTGACGGAACCCTCTTGATATGCTCCCTCACGTGAGGAGAATCAATTCTTGCGCTGATCTCCACTTCAAGAGACTGGGGGCGCTCCAAAGCGGCTTCTTTTTCCGGGCTCAGAAGGTTGCGGCTGAGATCTATGATCTCGGGGTAGGTGAAGGACGGCTTCGTCCACAGTTCCTGAAACAGGACCTTTCCCTCTTCCCATGAGAGTTGTTTCTCCATGTCGAGGAAGAGATTCCGCCTCGTCTTCCGGTCATAGAAGTTGTCCACGCCCCGTCTCTCCATGCGGCTGTCTACATAAAGACTCCAGAGCTGATTGTACCGGGCCGTCACCTCGGGTTCTTTATCTTCCTGGGGTGCTATCTTCGGGTTGTAATGAAAGTCAGGGTCGAGTACGTCGTATATGTAGAGAAAAAGCCGGAACACCCTTCCGAAAAGAAAAGCGTCATCGTTCCAGACGATGATCTTCACATCAAGATGACCGCCCTTCCTTTTTATGAGAGCTTTTTCATTCCACGGGGAGTCTGTTTCCTCGACATACACGCTCCGTATGGAGCGTGCTATACCGAGAGATTCTATTGCAGTCTCTGCAATGCTTTTTATTCGGGGCAACCTTAGAATTCGCCTTCCAGGTTATAGAGCCCCAGAAGGAGTCTTTTGGATTTCATCCACAAGGAATCCTGCTTGATGGAAAAAGGCGCTGTTTCGAGCACTTCCAGGAGGTATTTTCTCGCCTTCTCCGAATCCCCTCGCTTTGCATAGGCATAGCCCAGGTCATAGGCGGATACTTCCTTGAGATTCGTATACTTGGGCACGAGCTGCGCCATTCTCTTCAGCTTTATGATGATATTTTCTTTTTCGCCCTGGGGCACTGCAGGGTCGTTCGCGACCTTCTCATACTGACCCTGGAAAAATTTCACCGTCTTCAGGACGTCTTCCGAATAATCGTGGATTCTGAGGAGGGTGGGGATGGCGTTATCAATTTCCCCTTTTCTAAGTTGTTCCTGTGCCTTTTTGAAGTAGTCGATTACGGTGGCGTCATTTATGGCGCCTTCTTTCTGAACGGATGCCTTCCGGACCTTCTTTTCGGCGGCAGACGATGTCCCCGCGAAAAAGAAGGCGCATATAAGGACAAGTATAAAGAGGAAAGGGGCTGTCGCTCCTTTCCTCCGGATATGCTTTATTCGATCTCTTCCTTCAGTTTGTTCCCTGGTTTGAATTTTGGGACCTTGCATGCGGGTATTTTGATCTCCTTTCCCGTCCTTGGGTTTCTTCCGATTCTTGCTGCTCTCTCGACAACGGAGAAAGTGCCGAAACCGGTGAGCGTGATCTTCCCTTCCTTTTCCTTGAGGGCTTCTGTAATGTTATCGAGTAATGCGTTCAGTACCTTTTCTGCCACAGACTTCTTAATTCCTGAACTGGTTGCTACGTTTGCGACAAGCTCGGCCTTAGTCATCTCTTGCACCTCCCTTCAAGGTTTAAAAATGGCGGTGCAGGGAATTGAACCCCGGACACTGCGGATATGAGCCGCATGCTCTAACCATCTGAGCTACACCGCCGCTGATTTGATATATGATATAAACGCCTGTATTGTCAATACCAAAGTTATTGGGGACCTTTTAGGGGGCGCTTTTTTTGTGTTCCGGAGCCGTTATCCGTGATATATAACGATATGATGACATATCTGGAGGGACGTGGATGAAAGTGCTCGTGACGGGTGGTTGTGGGTTTATAGGTTCCCATATAGTCGATTGCCTGGTTTCGGAAGGTCATGAGGTGGTGGTGGTAGACGACCTCTCTTCCGGGAAGGTCGAGAATATGAACGGGAAGGCAAAACTTTACGTAGTCGATATCCTGAGTGACGGGATCGAGGACGTGTTCCGTAACGAGAAGCCTGAAGTGGTAGCTCACCATGCAGCCCAGATTTCGGTGCCCCTCTCTGTGAAGGAGCCCCTTTTCGACGCAAGGGTCAACATCGAGGGGACCATAAACGTTCTGGACCTGGCGCAGAGTAACGGAGCGAGGAAATTCATTTTTGCCTCGAGCGGGGGCGCGATCTACGGGGAAGCGGACTGCGTCCCCACCAATGAAGAATACGTGCCGGAGCCGGTTTCTCCTTACGCAATTGCAAAGTTTGCGGCTGAGAAATATATCAGGTTTTTTTTCCGCCGGGACGGACTGAAATACGCGATACTGAGGTACGGCAATGTTTACGGCCCGAGGCAGGTGCCCCATGGAGAGGCGGGCGTGGTCGCCATATTCACCGATATGCTCCTTGCGGGGAAGCACCCCGTGGTCAACCACTTTCCCGAGGAAAGGCGGGGCATGGTGAGGGATTATTGTTATGTCAAGGATGTCGCTCGGGCGGCCGTACTCGCGGCAGGGTCCGACGTGACCGGCATATTTAACGTAGGAACGGGAGCGGGCACGTATACCCTCGATCTTTACGGTCATATCGTCGGCCTTCTGAGAGAAAGAGGAGCGACCGTTCCCGGGGCGTTTGACGAACCCCTGAGGGACGAGGCGCGGCCCGGGGACATAAGGACGAACATCCTCGATGTAAAGAAAGCAAAAGAAGTGCTCGGCTTCACTGCCGCCTATGATATAAGGGCCGGACTGGCCGGCACCATAGACTGGCGCCTTGCCGGAGGTAAACCTCAGGAGGGATAGGGATGAGACTTAAAGTCCTCGGCACGGGAACATGCATTCCCTCCCTGAAGAGGGGTTCTTCCGCCTACGTGGTGACCGCAGGAAACCGGACCGTCCTGGTGGACGCGGGCCCGGCTACGGTAAGAAGGCTCCTTGAATTCGGCTACACCGTGGATGACGTCGATATTGTCATCATCACTCATTTTCATGTGGACCACACAGCCGACCTGTCCACTTTCCTCTTTGTCTGCAACTATGGCCTTGTCCGGCGTGAAAAGCCGCTCCTCCTTATCGGGGGAAGGGGGATGCGCAGGTTTTACAAGGGCCTTCTCGCCGTATACCCGTGGCTCAAGCCGAAGTCTTATCGTCTTCTCGTAAAGAGCATGTCCGCAGGGGTCCTGGAAGACGAAGGGCTTGTGATCCGGACGAAGGGGGTGAACCATAACCCCGAGAGTATCGGGGTGAGAATCAGCGATGGGGCGAGCATTACCTTCACCGGTGATACCGACTATTCGAGGAGTCTTGTCGCTCTGGCCCACCACACGGACCTTTTGGTCTCGGAGTGTGCCTTTCCTGAAAGAAAGGCGAAGGGTCACATGAACCTCGCGGTCGTGGAAAAGGTGGTCCGCGACGCGGAGCCCGGGAGAGTGCTCCTTACGCACCTCTACCCGGAATGGGATGACTTTCAGGGCTTGCTCCATGCCCCCTACCTTCTGGGCGAGGACGGTCTTGAAATAGACGTGTAGTTATATCTTTTTCTTGAGGACGCAAATCCCTTCGGCGGATTCCAACTCGTACCGCTTCGATTTCTTCAGTTCCGGCACCAGTTGCCCTATAGCTTGGGTTGAAATGATCACGAGCTTTCCCTCCTGTTTGAGGTAGGACATGCCTCTCTTGACGAAGGCTTTTGTCGCTTCGGCGAGAGGTAATTCCTCCTCCCACGAGTAGTTGAGGGAAGGCTGGACAAAGATGAAGTCGAAGGCGTTGCCCAGAAGGAAGGGGAACTCAATTTCCAGATGGAAGAACCCGTTTCTCTTGGCGATGTCCTTCGATTCGGCGAACCATCCCTGGCTTCTTATCGAGGTCCATGCGGCGTCGTTGCCGTCAAGGGCAAAGAGCATCTCCTGGATGCGCTTGTTCTCCACGGTCTTGGTGAAATAGGTTGCCGTCATCACATCCAGAAGGTCCCTGATCCGCTCCGTGTAGACCAGGAGTTTGATCTCCGTGGCACTTCTGAGTTCGAGGTCCTCTTTGATCTTGTCGGAGAGAGAGTAAAAGAGGGTATAAAGTTCCTTGAATTCCTGGATCACGTCTTTGGGGTGCTTGTTGAAGAGGGCCATCTGATTGGTGGAATCGATTGCATTGACGATACTCTTGAGAGGCATCCCTATGAGGGGGTTGCCCAACCGGTAGTTTCTTCCGGAGAGGCCGAACCGGCTCTTCATGGTGTTCTGTAGAATGTCGAAGGAGATGTGGGACCTCTCTATCCCGTAAAGGATGGTGTCGATAATGCACTTCTTCAGGGCCGATTCCTCTTCCCATTCAGCTCTGAAGGTATTCTTTTCCCTGTAGGGCAGTACGAAAGACAGGTACGCGAGGGCGTCTACCAACCGGGTGCTGAGGGCGCCGAAACCGGGGGTTACGTCGAGTATTCTGAGGGCGAAAATATCCTCTTTCGTGTATCTCCTGCTCTTTTCTCCGAGGATTATTTCCTCGAGGTGAGGATTGACCTGGCTTCCTTTCTTGCTGAAAAGGTAGGAAAGTATGTCGGTATGGTCGTAACTGTTGATCAGACCCGATCCTTCAGAATCCTTCTCCCGGACCGTAATATTCTTTTCCTTCAGATAAGACTCGGTGGAGGGAAGGGGCCATGCGGAGAAAAATTGCCGGTATGCCCGTATGATCGTGGGGTAATAGTCGACTTTCTTCTTCTGGTCGCTCAACTGTTTATCAAGGGAGACCCGCTTTTCCGTCAAGTCTTTGAGCAGTCTTTTCCGTTCCTCTTCGAGCATGTCGGGCAGGAGCTTTTTCAAACCCGTGCTCGAAAATATCTGGCAGAAAAGGTGGAGCGCCTGTTCATCGCCTTCGAAGACAGCTCCTTCCACATCGATCTCAATCATTCTTATTTCGAACTGGACAGGTCTCCGTATGAGGATCCAGTGCTTTCCGTTGGTCAGAATCCCCCAGGGAGTTCTGGACTTCTTCAGGAGGTAGAGGATCTGGTAAATGGGCATTTTGTTCTCGAATTCGAGATAGAAACCGCTTATGCCCTCATGGAGGTTCCTTCCGTATCTTTTCAGCAACACGATGCCCAGGGTGTTGGTGTAGTATTCCTGGGTGCCCCAGAGGTGTGAGTTGTTTACCCTTTCCTCTTCGGAGACGAAGAGGGCGACGTCGGGATTCTTGATGTGTTCTTCAAAGAACTTGGGTTTTGACTCGTACGTATGGCCGAGGCTCTTCAGCACGGGTTTTACGAGGTGGATCTCCGTGTGGATCTCGCTCGCGAATTTCTTAATCTCCTGAAACTTGGTCAACAGATCAAAGAGGGACGCGCCCAGGTCGGTATTTTCGGGGAGAGAGAGGAGCGCCTCGATACTTTCCAGGGAGAAAAGCGTATTTCTTAGAATATAGGATGACATTGCTTTGAAATAATAGACGTTTGAAGGCGTTTAGTCAAGGAGGGGCGCATCTTTTTCTTCCTTGTCCACACTCATTCTTTGGGTTCTCTCGATTTCCTTCAGTTTCATCCTTATTATCGTCACGAGACCGGCGATGCCTATCCAGAAGATCATAAGGGTCTGGAATATAATGAACCGGGCATACGGCGCGGTGGGCCTCACGTCTATTCTGTCTTCGGCCCAGAGAGCGCCCGCGGCGAGCAACATGGAAAAGGACAAGAGTATTATTCTTTTCATCCAGCCTCCTAGCTTAGAAAACCGATAACCGTCATAACCACGAAGTAGGCGGTGTAGGCCAACCCGATCCACGTAAACAAGGGACTTCTCTGTCCGAGGCCTGATTTGCGGTCGAAGAGGGGGATGAGGAAGAAGAAGAGCATGCCTGACGTGATGAGAAGGATTGCCAGGGTCTCGCCGTTCATCCCCATGATCTCTCCGGGGAATAACTTGAGGGTCTGGAAGAGGAACAGGAAGTACCATTCGGGCTTGATGTTTTCCGGGGCAGGGGCAAGAGGGTCGGCCCTTTTCCCCAGTTCCGGCGGCAGAAGCGTCGCAAGGGTGACCACGATCCCCAGCATGACAAGCCATACCATGAGGTCCTTATAAAAGAGATTCGGGAAAAAGCGGATCTCCCGGCGCGGTTCCTTTTGGAGCGATAGGGGCACGCTCATCCCGTGGTACTGCACGAGGAGTACGTGGATGCCTATCAGGGCAAGGGTCACAAAAGGAAGAATTGAGACGTGAAAGGCGTAAAAGCGGGTGAGGGTCTCGCCCGTCACGTCTATGCCGCCCCTGAGGAAGGCCTTGATGAAACCCCCGACAAGGGGGAGATTCCCCGCGCCGCCCGTGGAGACCCTTACTGCGGCAAATGCCCGCTCGTCCCAAAGGAGAAGGTAACCACTGAGGCCGAAAAATATGGATATGGCCAGAAGAAGGAAACCTGAGAACCAGAGAAGCTCTCTCGGTTTCCTGTAGGATTTGAGGAGGAGGGTGCTGAACACATGGATAAAAAGGACCACAATGGCGATCTGAGCGCCCCAGTGATGGAGGGAGCGGAAAAACCATCCCATATTCAGTTTCGTGACGATGTCGATTATGCTTTTGTATGCATATTCGAAGTGGGGCACATAGTAGAGCGCAAGGACCATACCTGTGATAAACTGGAGCACAAAGAGAAAGAGTGCGATCCCGCCCGTGTAATACCATATGTCGTATCTGTGGGAAGGCACGAATTTAGACGAGGCGAGCCGCTGGATCCCGGTTAAATCGTACCGTTCCTCAAACCAGGTTCTAAGCCTTTGACGCTTCAACGTGTATCCCCTTCCTGGCAACGATCAGTTTTTTCCCTTCTACCTTCATTTCGAAAAATTCGAGCGGCTTCGGGGGAGGGCCCCCGATATTCCGGCCTGTCTCGTCAAACCACCCTTTGTGACATGGACAATAGAACTTCCTGTCTTCCGGTTTGTAGGTCACATTGCACTCCATGTGGGTGCAGACCCCTTTTAGGGCGAAGGTTTTGCCTTCCGCGTTCTTAAAGACTAACCCGAGTTTCCCTCCCCATGGGAAGGGCTTCACCGAATTGTCGGGAATATCGAGGAAGTCAGCGGCATTGAGCACCACAAAATCGGGTTCCTTGCCAAGGGTGGGGAAGGCGAACCTCGCGAGGGCATAAAGACTTCCCGACGAAAAAGCGACAAGCCACCCCCCGAACAAGGTATTGAGGAAGGTTCTCCGGGTTACGAGGGAATAATCAAGTTTCATCCTTCCTCCTCCCCCGGAACCGGTATTTGAGAAGGCTTTTTCTGAGGCCCACTATGGAGTCCGTGGGTCTCACATCCTTCGGGCACGCGTCGATACACCTGAGCATGGTATCACACCCCCATACTCCCTGCTCGCTGTCGATCTCTTCGAGGAGACGTTCCGGCCTTTCGTCTCTGGAATCGAGGATGAACCTTTCGAGTTTGGCAAGGCTGGCAGGGCCCATATAATCGGGGTTACGCGAAAGCACGGGGCAGGAACCATAACACGACGCGCAGAGGATGCAGTTCACGAACTGGTCTGTGCGCCTTTTCTCTTCCTCGCTCTGGGGTAGCTCCTTTTCGGGGTCACTCTGTTTCCTTATGAGCCATGGCCTCACTTTCTCGTACATATTCCAGAAAGGCGTCAGGTCCACCACCAGGTCTTTGATAATCCCGAAATTCGGCAAGGGTTCCAGTATGATCGTGTTCTTGCCGAAGGAGGCTACCTGGGTTCTGCACGCGAGGTCTATCCTGCCGTTTATCACCATCGCACAGGACCCGCAGACCGCCGACCTGCACGAAGACCTGAACGAAAGGGTTCCGTCGATCTCGTCCCTTATCCTTATGAGTACGGCGAGTACCGTGAGACCCGGGATCACTTTTATCCGATAGGCGGCGAACCGGGGTTCCCGGTCCGGTTCCCGTGCATCAAATCTCAGGATCTTGAAAGTGTAAGTATCTTCCGTGATCAATATTTCCTCTCCATGGGAGCATAGTTCGTTATCACTACGTCCTTAAAGGAGATGGACGGCGTTCCGTCATCACCTATTTTCGCAATGGTGTGCTTGAGCCAATTCGCATCGTCCCGTTGAGGGAAATCTCTGCGGAAATGGGCGCCCCTGCTTTCTTCCCGCAGGAGGGCCCCGAGGGCTATGGTGTGGGCGACCTCCAGCATGTATTCGAGTTCCAGCGCGTTCATAAGCTCGTAATTCATGTGCAGGGAGGGGGACGAAACATGGACGAGCTTATATCTCTCCTTGATCCCGGAGATATCTGCAAGGGCCTTTTCGATCTCCTCTTTCTTTCTGAAGATCCCTACGCAGGCGCTCATGGTTCTGCTGAGGTCAAGCTGTATCTTGAAGGGCCGCTCATTACCTTCGGTGAAAAGCCGCCGGACCTTCTCTTCTATGTCCGCCTTTCGCCGCATGAGAAGGCCTTCGTCGGGTCGAGGGGGGTCTTCCTGGAGGTACCGCGCTATGGAGAAGGATGCCAGCTTGCCGAAGACAATGGTATCGAGCAACGAATTGCCGCCGAGCCTGTTCGCGCCGTGAACGCTCACGCACGCGCACTCTCCTGCCGCGTAAAACCCCCTGATTCCGGTCTCGCACCTCTCGTTGGTATCGATGCCTCCCATGGAGTAATGCTGGCACGGCATTATGGGGATCGGCTCGCGCACGGGGTCGATGCCGATGAAATCGATGCATATCTTTCTGATGCCGGGGAGTTTCTCCTGGATCTTCTTCTCTCCCAGATGCCTGAGGTCGAGTTTTATGTACTTGCCTAAAGGATGCTCGAATCCCCTTCCTTCGTCGATCTCCGTCTGTATGCACCTCGACACGATATCCCTGGGTGCGAGTTCCATAGCGGCGGGGACATATCTCTGCATGAACCTTTCATCGAGGTTGTTTACGAGGTAGCCGCCTTCACCCCTGCACGCCTCTGTCATAAGGATATTTGTGCCTATGAGGGCGGTGGGGTGAAACTGGACGAATTCCATATCCTTTATGGGTGCGCCCGCCTTGTAGGCGGCGCCTATGCCGCTTCCCGTATTGATAAGGGCGTTCGTGGAATAGTAATATACCCTCCCGTATCCGCCCGTGGCGAAGAGGGTTGTCTTCGCCAGGATGGGCACGATCTCGCCCTTGAGAAGATCGAAGGCTATGACCCCGTGGCATTGCCCGTCCCGGGCGACGAGGTCCACGACGAACCATTCGGGATAGACCCTGACGCCCTTTGACACCGCCCTCTCGTAGAGGGTGTTGAGGAGCACATGTCCCGTGATGTCGGCGGAATAACAGGTCCTCGGATATCCTGCCCCTCCGAAGGGCCTCTGGGCGATGGACCTGTCGGGAAACCGGCTGAAAGGACAGCCCCAGTGCTCCATTTCATAGACGATCTTCGGCGCTTCCCTGCACATCAGTTCCACGGCGTCCTGGTCGGAGAGGTAGTCGCTCCCCTTCACCGTATCGAAAGCGTGCTTCTCCCATGTGTCGTCCTTCCCGTCCGGGTTGTTTGCGAGGGCCGCATTGATACCACCCTGGGCCGCGATCGAATGGGACCTGATGGGATGGACCTTGGACAGGATTGCAACATCGTAGGTTTCGCACAAGCCCACTGCTGCCCGGAGCCCTGCGAGGCCTCCGCCGACGATGAGAATGTCATGACGAAGCATGGGTTATGTCATCTTGAAATAGATGATCAGCAAGGCCGCGGAGATGATCGATGCGGTTACCTGGGACAGCCAGAACAACCTCTTTTCCTTTCTGTACCCAAGGTCTATGGCTATGGTTCTGAGGCCATAGATGCTGTGGAAGGTGAAGAGGACCATGAGCAGCACATCGAGGGTGGGCTGCCGGTGCAGGCTTAAGGCCCAGTCGGGTTTCGTCTCCTTCGTGAAGAGAAAGAAGCCGGAAAACACCTTTATTCCCACGAGGGCTATGAGAAAGACCCCACTGATCCTGTGAAAAAGCCATATGAACATGATAGTTGTTATCTAGCAACAATCCATTTCTTTGTCAAGGGCAATTATGGACGGAGATTTGGCTTGACAAATACGCGCGCAATGGTCTATTAGATACGTTCATGGCTCGATGTAGCTGTGCCCGCAGGCCGGATAGTGAAATCAATCCCATTTTTAGTTCCGCCGAATTACCGCGCAAGATGACGGGGACTTTAGACTACGGGAAAGACCGGGAATCGCCGGTATGCCGGTCGGGAGCTATAACCACAATAATTCCGGGAGGTGCGAGGAAGCATGGCGGACTATGACGATGAAAGGCCGGATTGGCGCGAGATCGATAGAAAGAGAGATCGAAGCGGTCACGGAGGCGGGGGAGGAAAAGAAGAGAAGAAAGACCGTCCCCCGGACAGATGGGCGGCCGGGAGGAGAAAAGAGGCGTTAGACAGGCTCTTTATGGGCGAGAAAGGCACCATCGAGCACGATAAAGCCTACCGCAAACTGCACAACGCATACGGGTCCGAGAGATTTGCCGCCACCGCGAAGAAATATTTCGAGAAGTACGGCCCCCCTGATGATACGCCCACTCTCATACTCGTTCTCGATACAAAAGACGAAGATATCATACTCAAGGTCTTTGAGAAGTTTACTGCCACATATTCGCAACTTTCAACCCGCCACAAAGAGGACATACTGAGAAAGCTGTCGATCATGGCGCTTACCGACAAGTCCAGGGAGATGCGGGCACAGGCGCAGAAATTGATGGAGGAACTGAACAACAGGGCGCAAGAGGCGGGATAATCCGCATATCAGCCCTTTGAGTCCAGTATATCCCTTATCTTGGCCGCGAGGTCGTCAGGCATGATCGGTTTTGTGAGGAAGTGTATATCCTCCTCGTAAATACCCCGCCTGTGGATAATATCCGCCGTGTAACCACTTATAAACAGGGCCTTTACCTCCGGTCTGATCTCTTTGATCCTTTCGTACACGATCCGGCCGTTCTTTTTCGGCATAATCACGTCAAGAATAACGAGGCTGACGAGGTCCACCCCATTTATGAATTTCTCGATGGCATCGTCTCCGTCGATGGCTTCCACCACGGTGTATCCGAACTTTTCGAGTACTTCTCTGATGAGCGCCCGTGAATGGGCGTCGTCTTCCGCAAGGAGGAGGGTCTCCGACCCCCCCACGATTCTTCTCGGCTTCTGGGCTGTTTCTTCCTCCTCCAGAGGCCGTATGAGAGGCAGATATATTTCGAAACCGGTACCCAGGCCCGGCTCGCTTCGGGCGTTGATATACCCGTTGTGCTGTTTGACAATGCCGTACACGATGGACAACCCGAGTCCCGTCCCCCTGCCCACCTCCTTTGTGGTAAAAAAGGGTTCAAAAATATGTTCCATTGTCTCTTTGTCCATGCCCTTGCCCGAGTCGGACACGGTGATGCAGGCATACATTCCGGGTTTTCCGAAACCGAGGGCCTCGCACGCGATGCTGTCCAGTGTTACCTGTTCCGTGGCGATTGAAAAGGAGCCGCCGTCGGCCATGGAATCCCGCGCATTGGTGGCGAGATTCATGAGTATCTGCTCTATCTGGCCGGGGTCCGCAAATACGGTGACATTTCTTGTGTCATAACTCGTCTTGAGTTCAATGTCTTCGCCCATAAGCCTTACGAGAAGACGCTCCACCTTCCTTATCGCGTCGTTGAGGTCCACGGCCTTGGGCGCCATCACCTGTTTCCTGCTGAATGCGAGAAGCCCCTGGGTGAGATGGGTTGCTCTCTCCGCTGAGGCGAGGATGGGGTCGATGTATGCCTTTGTGGGATGGTCGTCGCCCATTTTCATGCGGAGCAGGCTTGCGTATCCGATAATCGCGGTGAGGATATTGTTGAAATCATGGGCAACGCCCCCCGCGAGCTGCCCTATGGCCTCTATCTTCTGGGACTGGCGGAGTTGCGCTTCAAGGCGTTTGAGTTCGGTAAGATCGAGAAAAGAGGCGACCGTCAAGGTCGAGCCCGGCACAACGGCGGCGCTTACATAAACGTCGTGTGTCATCTTGTCCCGGTCCATGAAACGGGCCTCGTAGCCCTTAGGGGCGACATCGGGGCTGCTCTTCCTCAGTTCGCGGTAATGGGTTACCTCCTCGAGCATATCCGCGGGACAGAACTCCATCCATGTCATTATGCCCTCGATTTCCCCCCTCTTATATCCGGAGAGATGCTCAAAAGCCGTGTTTACCATGGCTATCATGCCATTCTCGTCCAGTATCAGGTTTGCGTTGCCGGTAGTCTCGAAGATGGTGCGGTACCTGTACTCCGATTCGACAAGGGCGTTTTCCGCGCGGAGACGCTCGGCCAATTCCTTCTGAAGCTGCGTGTTTGTGGTGGTCAACTGGGCCGTCCGTTCATATACAAGTTCTTCGAGGTTCTTCCGGTACGAACGAAGCTCCGCGTCACGGGTCTCAATGTTGGTCACCATCTGGTTGAACCCCTCGGCGAGGAGGCCGATCTCATCCTTGCCATGGATTCGCGCTCTCACCGAGTAGTCCTTGTCCCTGGAAATCGTGCGCATCAGCGCCGCCAGTTCAAAGATAGGCCTCGTGACCGCCGCCTGAAGTTTCGTGAGCAGGAGATAGCTCATGAGGAGAGAAACGCCCATGACCGCGAAAAAGATCAGGGCGTACCGGGCCATTCTCGAATAGAAATGGGTCATGTCCGACCTGATGTACAGGGTCCCCACGGTTTCGCCGTCGAATTGGATCTGGCGGTAGAGATCGAGGTGTCTCATGCCGAAGTGGTACATATGGTTCCTGGGAAGGACGGCATGATGGGAAAAGGTGATACTGTTCCGCCAGTAGGTGGTGAATATGGCCCCGTTGCCGTCGTAGAGCACGGCACACTGGATTGAGGGTATGGCTTTGAGGGTGTCGAGGACTTCCCGGGCGCTCTTATTGTCCCTGAAGATAAGAGCTGATTTGACGTTTGAGCCCAAAGTCTCGGCCACTCCGGTGAGATCGTTGACCATGGACCGCCGCATGGATACGAGTTCCGTCGTGATGAATACAGCGCTCGCGAGAACAAGAGCCAGGGCGGTGGTGAAGGTGCACAGCAGCACCAGTTTATCCTTAATCGGAAGATCGTTAAAGGCCTTGAATGTTTTCATAGTACCCTCACTGTTCGGCGCGCACAATTCTCGCGAGTTTCAGCAACTGGGAGCTTATGGTCAATTTCGCACGTCTCGCACTGTCCTGGTTGATCTGGAATCTGACCCTATTCCGCTCCATGTGGAAATTTATAATTAGTCTCCATCCGGAAACCCCCATTTTCGAGCAAGCCCCCGGTCTATTGCCAGGGTGGGCGCTCAGCCGTCCGGTGATTCCGTCATCCCTTTTCGGATTTCACTCCATCGGGCCCGTTTTCCCCAGAGTCAGGGCGTAGCTCACCCTTGTCCCCTTGAGAAAATAGTCTTCTCTCATCATGAGGCCATCCTGATGCGGGCGATGACGAGAAGATTGTAGGAGACGATACTGGAGAGCACGTACCGGGCAAACCCTTCCCATCCTGTCCACGTCGCCCGGTCAAGGCCGAAGGACCGTTTCAATGTGGAGATGCCTGCTTCAATGCCCGCCCGGAAGTTCCTGAGCTTCTTGTAGACCCAGGTGCTCTTTGCCATGTCGAGGATGGAGAGCCCCCTCTTTCTGGCGAAGACGGCATCCTTGATATGGTTCTCCTTCGCATAGGCGAGGTTCTCTTTTGAGGCAAAGCCCCCGTCGGCCGTCACTTGGCGAGGCATCTTCCCGTACCACTCCTTATGCTGCTCAAGGAGGGATTGATACTGGTCGGTATCAGCGGGGTTGCCCGGGACGATGAGACACCCGATGATCATGGTGGAGCGTCCTCCTGTAAGGAACACCTTATGGCCGTACTCGGTATCCCTCCTCCCCTTCACGATGATGTCCGTGTGGTCCTCGAAGAAAGAGACGATCTTCTCGGAGGCGGGGACCTTCTCGTTCTTGAAGACTCTCCGGTCGGTCTGGTCGATGACCTTCCCGAGTATGCCCACGGCGCGTTCAAGTCTCCGGGCAAGCTCGCGGGCAGCGAAGGTGTCCATGAGATTATCGCCCTCGTAGGGGATGAGTTCGGTGATCGCCTCTTCGGCATATCCCTTCACGAGATTCGCATAGTGGAGGAGGTCCTTGTAGGCGCTCTTCCGTGTTCTGTCGTTCTTTGCATTGAGGATCGTCATGAGCTTCTTCTTGGCTACTCTCCTATGGTCACTGTAGGCATACCGGGGCACGGGAGCAAGCTCCTTCCCTTCGGTGAGTAACCGGGTAATGACGCGGATGCCGTCCACGATGAGCGATGAGTCGGTGGGGTGGTGGATGTTGGTCTCCACCGTGGTGGAGTCTACTCTTACCACGCGGCCGGATTCTATCTTCTCCTTTACCGCGTAGCGGTTTACTTCCTGAATGATCGCCTCCCAGGTTTCTTCCCGTATCGCCTTTATGTTCTCCTGAAGGACCGATTTGGAGGGGTACTGTCCCATCTCCAATCTCGCGAAACTGCGGAGTGCGTCGGAGTCTTCCATGTGGAAGGCAAGCTCTTCATACGTCAGTTGGCGGTACTGCTTGAGTATGGCGATCCGGAGCACCTGTTCCGCGGTGAGCCCCTCTCTTCCCGTGTCGGTGCGACAGAAGGAGGTCATATCCCCGAAGACCAGATCCAGAAGGCGGGGATTGGCGTCTATGACCTTTGACATCTCCTGAAGCTCCTTTACGATAGAATGGCGCATCATGGGGGAGAAGAGGCCTGTCTGGGGGTTGAATTTCTGGCGCATTCCGGAATCCTTTCTGAAGGCGTTAGGTAATGATATTGCCTTGTTACAACCATATTGTACCTCAGATGAGGGGCGAAACTCCAGGGGAATGTGGGGATTTGGGCAAATATTTCATGGGGTTAGGTTTCCGGATGGAGACTAATTACGCCCTGTTCCGCATATCCTCCCGTATCGCCTATGGTCAGCACCGCCGAGTCCCTCAGGGCTTCCATAATGCGGGGAAGGCGTTCCTTCTCCGACCCGCTGATAAAGAGTATGTGACAATCTCTTGCTTCCTTCAGAGAGGAAGTGTGTCTCAATTCTATGATTCTTCCCTTCACGGTCTTGCCTTCTATCAGGTCGAGGGCCCTGCCGAAGGGGTCGGCTCCGAGGACACAGAAGGTGATGCTGTTTTTCGAGTCAGGCAGATGCCTGTCCGGCCATTCCACGAATTTGGCTATATTATAAATGAAACCGGCCTTCACTTCATACTCGGTAAAACGCGCTTCATCCGCACGGCAGGGAAAGGGGTTCGACCACATGAGGGCCAGGAGCGTGCAGAGCAGTAATCTTGTAAGGATAGATTGCGCCTTCAACGTCTCCCTCAAAACCTGTAGGTGAGCTTGAGCCTGAAATGCCGCCCATCCTGCAGGATCATGGACTCACGATTTTCGTTTGAAACCGGGTCCCCATATTTCTTGTCGAAAAGGTTATATACACTTGCGGAGATGTCGGCGTCCTTTATCAGTTCCTGGCTGAGAAGGGTGAGATTGGCCACGACAAAGCCGCCCGCGGAGCCCCCCCTGGACGGTCCTCCGCCAGCTTGTGTATTGAAGCTCGAAGCCCGTGGAGAGTTTTTTCTGAATAAGGGGCGTATAGAGGTTCAGCTTCGCGAGGTGTCTGGGCGAATTCGCGAGCATACTCCCCGTTTCCATGTCGGTGCTTTGCTGGAGAGCGTAGCTTGCCTTCCCTTCCATGCCGTTCGACCATTTGGCCTCGGCGCCGAGCTCCACACCCTTGGCTTCGGTTTTTCCTGCGTTCCTGAACACGAGGAGTCCGTCGGAGGGATCGGTCTGAAGGGTTATAAGGTCGCGGATCTTGTAATAGTAACTTGATGCGCTGAATCTGTAGTTCTTTACATATTGTTCGAGGACAACCTCATAAGTAGTTATCGTTTCCGGTTTCAGGTCGGGGTTTGCCTTCTGGCTTGTCCCTCCGTCGCTGTAGTAAAGCTCATATACGTTCGGGGCCCGGAAAGCCTGGCCGTAAAGGAGTTTTACCGTGGTCTTCTCGAAAGGATTGTAGATGAGGCCTATCCGCGGGCTTGTAGTGCTTCCGAAGGTCTTGTAGTAATCGTACCGGACGCCGGCATTGAGGAGCAGGTTGTCCGCTATGGTAAACTGATCCTGCACGTGGGCGGCCCAGATGTACGAACTCCCTGTATTGATCAGGTACTGGGCATAGGGATACTGGTCGTAGTTGCGTTGCTTCTGGAGGTAGTTGTCCTGATATTCCATGCCCGCGATCACTTTATGTCTATCGAAGAGCGTCCGGGTGAGTTGAAGGTCGGTTCCCCACCACTTGCCTGTGGCATCGTCCTTGTTGATGGTAAGGGGTGGATAGTTGAAAAGGTAGTTTCCACTGAAGTGATAATAATCGTAGAAAACCCTTGCCTTCACATTGGTGAGTTTCCCAATGTCCCTGTTGTATTTCAGGTCGAGATAACCCCTCACATCAGTATCCCTGGTATGGCTGTCATTGAAGACCGTTCCATAACTCCCTGTAGGGACCCCCTTCTCCCTTGATACATAAGCCCCTTCAAGGGTGAAGTCGGCAAGTTTGAAATTTCCGAAAAGACTGCCGGACTTTTCATGGTCGCAGGAGTCGGCCCTGCCGTTGTTGGTGGCGGGCGAGTTATACTCCTGGAAGTAGAGACTCTGGCCCTTACTCGTATAATTGGTGCCGGAGAGAAGCATCTCGAAGCCGTGGGCAAACTTTTTGCCGAAGGTAGCCCGTTGTTTATAAGTATCAAAGCTTGCCGCTTCTCCCGAAACCTCGAAGCCGTTATACTGTCCTGGTTTTTTTGTGTAAACGTTGATTACGCCGAAAAAGGCGTTGTTGCCGTAAAGGGAGGAGCCCGGCCCCCTTATGACCTCAACGCGGTCTATGAGATCCACATCAAGGATGAATTCATTTCCGATTGACGCCGTGTCATAGATATTGTCATTGATGCGGTGACCGTCCACGAGGAGAAGCACCCGCGTGTTGTAGTCGCCTGGCCTGGAAAAGCCCCGGGTACCTATGTACGCGTATGCGCGGTCATAGAATGTGAAGAACCCCCGCACGCTTCGCAAGATATCGGCGAGGTTCCTGTAACCGTACCTCTTGATGTCGAGTTCACTTACAATGCTTACGGACGCGGGAGCCTCAGTCACCTTTTGCGTGAACTTGGAAGCCCCGTACACGGTGGCGACTTCAACCTCCATAAGTTGCTCGATACTGAGGTCGGTAACGGAGGGATGACCGTTCCCTTCCGCCCCATGGGCTATACGGCCGTGTCCCGCTATTGTGCCGCACATGAATACAAGGAGAAGGAACGAGACAAAAGGGCACCCTTTTCTTGTTATGGGGGAAGGGAAGAGTGAAGCAAGGAAGTCCTTCATATTCATGCCTTAACTGTGGGATGCCGCCTGTATCTACCTAAATCGACCGTGGAGGAGAGATAGGTAAGGAACGGGCCGGAACGTCCTTACGGATGAATCGGGTGGCGTTCGGAAGGTCAGGAATGTTCCGCTATGAAGCGGCGAAACGACCTGTCATATGTCTTTTCCCCTTCCCTGGAAAAAAAGCACCCGGGCAGTTGATCCTTCTTCCTGTGATAGGCTACGCACTCGCAGCACTTGGCCTTCCTGCTACAGCCTTCATACGAACAGGTGCAGAAAACCATATTCTTTTCTATTGTGCAGTCCATTGGCAGTATTCTTCTCCCGGATCGATGCCCCCGCTCCTATGGGCGAGGGCATCGATCCTTCCTTAAGGCAGTGCCCCTTTTTGTCAATGCTTGATGCTGTAAAACACGTCCGCCCCGCCGAACACGGAGACTTCACCCAACTCATGTTCAATCCTCATGAGTTGGTTGTACTTGGCGATCCTCTCGCTTCTCGATGCCGAGCCCGTCTTGATCTGTCCCACGTTCGTGGCCACGGCCAGGTCGGCGATGAAGGTATCTTCGGTCTCCCCCGAACGATGAGAGATCACGCACGTATATCCTGCCCTCTTGGCCATCTCTATGGTGGTAAGGGTCTCCGTGACACTTCCTATCTGGTTCAGTTTGATTAAAATGCTGTTTGCCACGCCCTTGCTTATGCCTTCCGCAAATATCTTCGGGTTGGTCACAAAAATGTCGTCACCCACTATCTGTATCTTGGAGGCGCATTTATCGGTGAATTTCCTCCATCCCTTCCAATCGTTCTGGGCTAGGCCGTCCTCGATGGAGATAATCGGGTAATTGTTGATCAAAGAGTCATAAAAGTCGATGAGTTTATCGCTCGTCCACTTGTTGCCGTCGATGGAATATTTCCCCTTCTTGTATAGCTCGCTGGCCGCAACGTCGAGGGCAAGCACCACGTCTCTTCCCGGTTTGTACCCCGCCTTTTCGATCGCGATGAGAAGCGTGTCGAGGGCTTCCGTGGTAGAGCCTATCTCCGGGGCAAACCCGCCTTCGTCGCCCACACCCGTGGCATACCCCTTGTCTTTCAATACGTCTCGCAACGTGTGAAACACCTCAACGCCCATGCGTATGGCTTCGCTGAACTGGTCGGCGCCGACGGGGACTATCATGAATTCCTGGACGTCAAGGGAGTTCTGCGCGTGAGCACCGCCGTTGATCACGTTCATCATGGGTACGGGCAGTTCCCGTGCCCTGATCCCTCCTATATACTGGTACAGCGGGATAGACATAAACTCGGATGCGGCCCGCGCCACGGCCATGGACACGCCGAGAATCGCATTCGCTCCGAGAACGGCCTTGTTTTCCGTGCCGTCGAGTTCTATCATCAGATTGTCGATATATGCCTGGTCTATCACGTCGAGACCAGTTATCTTGGGGGCGATAATATCGTTCACATTCGCCACCGCCTTCAGGACTCCTTTTCCTTTATACCTTTTCGGATCCCCGTCCCGCAGTTCGAGGGCCTCCCTCTCTCCCGTAGACGCGCCGGAAGGGACAATGGCACGCCCCATATACCCGCTTTCCAGTACCACTTCGACTTCGACCGTAGGGTTGCCTCTGCTGTCAAGCACTTCCCTTGCAAAAACGTCGTATATGGTTGACATGAATACCTCCTTCTTCCTGGCGATACAGGGTGGGGACGGGTCAAAGACGGCACCCCGGTCCTTTGCCTGATTAGTCTGAGGATACCACAGGAGAAAATGGCGGTCAAATATTTTCGTGCCCCGAAAGGTCTTGACATGACGAGCCCTTTCCCTATAAAACATGTGAAGAAAAAGAGGGAAGGTGACCTATGAAGAGGGTATGTCTGATCGTTTTGTTCGCTCTCTGGAGCGTTGTGTTTGCGGCCCAGGGCTTTAGCCAGGAGACCGGGAAGGCTGGGGCCGGACCCGCCAAGGAGGACCCGGCGAAGGTCCGGAAGGCCGCAAAAGTGAAGGCGAGAGGCGGTTCGAGCTTTATAGGGGTAGTGGTCGGCGTGGACGAGACAACGAAGACTATCTCGTTGAAGGGGAGAGGAAGGATTATCACCTTCGATGCGTCGAGCCCCACGTTCAGGGGGTTCAGAGGGCTTGAAGATGTGAGGGTCGGGAGTTACGCAGCGGTTTCCTATACCAAGGTCGGCACGAGGATTTCGAAGGCCACCAAAGGGGAGGCGGTCATGGGGCCGGAGAGGACCGACGAACGGCCCACGGCTGCAAGGAAGGAATCCAAAAAAAGGATAGCGAGGGTTCAGGAGAAAGGGATCGGTTTTTCCGACGTGGATGAAAACAAGGATGGGAAGATTACGCCCGTAGAGTTGAGCGTGGTGGTGTCGGACCTTACCATGGAACGGTTCAAAGAGTATGACAAGAACGGGGACGGATGCCTCAGCCAATCCGAATACGGACTTGTAAAGGCAAGCAGATAGCGTTTAGAACGGCACGGCCTCCTCTTTTCCGTGGATGGTCATGACGACCGGCGCCGGGAGACTCTGCCGGTTTTCTTCTTGAGCGCCTTGGCGTAGGCCAGGACGGCATCCACGTAATTATCACAGTGGTTGTAGGACCATATGGCCTTTCTCTCTTTTTCGGTATCCCCCGTCTCCCACCCGTGTTCCTTCAGGTAGTTCGCCACGCTCGCCATGGCATCGGCAAACCGGAAGAGGTCTACGATCCCATCGTCGTTCCCGTCCGCCCCATAATTAAGGTAGGAACTGGGCACAAACTGGCAGAGACCGAATGCGCCGGCCCACGACCCCTTTACGGACAGGGGGTCGGTTTTGTTGGACCTCGTGAGAACGAGAAGGCTCACCAATTCTTTCTCCGCCCACCCGGACCGCCTGTTCTCCATGAGGGTCATGGTGAGGAGGCTGTTGAATACGGGGTAATGGCCCACGTAGTGACCAAAGTTGGTTTCGACCCGGTAAACAGAGACGAGGACCTCGGGTTCGACATTGTACCGCCCCAGGATGGCTTTGAAAAGGGCGTTGTTTTCCTTGAGGATTTTCCGGCCCCGCTCCACGGACTTCCTGGTGAGGAGGCCGAATTTCCGGTTGAAATAGTTGAGTCCCTTGCCCTTTTTCTCCAGTATCCCGGGATAGAGCACGATACGTTCGTCGGAAAAGATGACCCGAATGTCCTCAACCGTGAACCCTTGGTCCTGAAGCATTGTGCAGAGAGATTCTCTGCGGACGCAGATGTCCTCGCCCGTATTGTCCGCAGCGCAGGGAGGGGCGGAAAAAAGGAGGATCATCATAAAGGCGGAGAATAACAGAGCGCCCTTTGCGAGTATCGTTACCCTGTTAGTTCCCACCCTTTACCTTATACCTCGCGCGATCTTGGTGGCAAATATGCTTATGAGACCGCCCATCATAAAATAGCCCAGAAAGACCTCCAATCCCGTGAGGAAGAGTGCCACCGGGGTACGGGGGATGATGTCACCAAATCCGAGTGTAGAAAAGGTCACCACGCTGAAATAGAGCATCGATCCCAGTTTGAAGGGGAGGGTGGAGAGTTGGAAGCCTGGAGTTCCCAGGTGGAAGTATGTCAGACCGAAGAGAAAAATGATAAGGCATGACCAGACGCCCCAGCGGATAAAAGACCTTCCGCAGTCGGCAAGGACCCACCACGCCGTGCAAATGAGCCTTCCCTTCCGGGTTTCCATCAGTTCTTCGAGAAAATCCTGCCCCTTGAGAAAGTTTGTGAACCGCTGGCTTCCATAACAGGCGGCATGCACGCCCTTACAGCGGATCGTAGTGTTGAGGAGAAAATCGTATCTTCGCCGCCACATTTCCGCGGGATTCATCCTCGTGCCCTTAAAGAGGCTCCAGAGAATGTTGCGGTCGAATTTGACGCCGGAGACGTTGGCCTTCTCCAGGTTGACCGCGGTAAAGTTCACGCCGGACAGGTCCGACTCCACGAGATCGGCGTTCGCGCAATCCGAGAAGGCGAGCATGACCTGCTCCATGTGCGTATGGGCCAAGTTCGCGTGACGCAGGTTTACGTCCTCCATGGAAGACCTTTTTAAAGACGCGCCCCGGAGGTCCGCTCTCCTCAGGGTGGCGAAGAGGAGCACCGCATCCTCGATATGGGCGAAGGCGAGGTTGGCTCTGTCGAGAGATGCGTGGGCCAGGTTTGCATGGCTGAGATTTGCATGAGTAAGGTTGGCTCTTCTGAGTCGGGCGGACGCGAGGTTGGTCTTCTTGAGGCTTGCCCCTGAAAGGTTGGCGCCATCAAGGACGGCATGGGAGAGATCAAACCCGTCAAGATCGGCTTTCTGAAGGTCCGCTTCGCTGAGATCGACTGTTTTCTTCTTGTTCTTCCCTCTCCACCCGTTCCAGGCGTCCACGCCTTGCCGGAGAATGGAGAGTTGTTCTTCGTTCGGCATAATCGTCTCTCAGCCCCAATAGATTAGATTTGTACTCTAATTATGTATCCTTACTGCGGCGGAAAATCAATATGAATTTAGTGGTTCCTCCCGATACCCGTCAGGGAACATATTGAACGACTCTCCAGGGAGGATGCGGTTCCTCCCGGAACACCGTACGGCCGGTTTTCAGGTCAAAGGAGGGCAATCGGAGGGATGATCGATGGGAATGATGGAATGCGGCAGGAGGTGATACGATCAGGCCTTGCCGGTTCCTAAGGCTTGAGGTCCTGCCAGACACCCTTGATGGGTTTTTCATCCGTATAGTGATCGAACTGACCCACGTATCTGGAGGCGGTGAATCGCCACGGCGCCTCCACCATGGCCCTTGCGACAGGTTCTCCCAGACCCATGAGATAGGTAAGGGGTGATATAAGCAGGTATGCTGCCGTGGAAACCGCTGAACCGATCACGCAGACCGGTCTTACAAGCACTACATCGAGGATTTGCAGCCCCAGGGGTGGTTCTTGCTGCCTCGCCTGCCCACCGGACCGGGGACCCGTCTCAGCCGTGACCGGGCAGGTAAAGACGAATATTGACATGATGATCAAGACGGAGAACAATAGCCTCTTTATCAAGAACCTTCCTCCCCATTTCTCTTAATAAATCAAAGCATTGTTTTCCCGTGGGTCAATAGGTTGAACTGCATTTTTGGAATAAATACCACAAAAGACAGTCAACTGCTCATATCAAGTCCATGATTGGAGGAAAGGCCTGGCCGGAGACGGGAAGGTTTTCTCTGTGCGCGGGCCTTACGCTATGGGAGGGCCGGGTCATTGCAACGCCTGTCGTGCAGGTGAAGGAACCAACCGGCCTCCCCTTCGGGTATGGGCATCCGCCGTTTACGCAGCCGGGACAACTATCGGGTCCTTCGTCTCTCCGCGGAGGGGGACGCGGCCATTCCCGGTTTGGCCGTGGGCCGGGCTGGACCGTGGGCCGGGCGCGGCCTGGACGGCCGGGTTACGGCCGCGGGGCGTAGGCCGGTCTGTTCCGGTTTCGGCTGCCGGGGTCCTCGATGCTGAGGCTCACGCGGGGGGCGCGCAAATTCATTATTCCTTGCAGGCGCCGGTTCCCTGTAGTTGAAGTCAGGCAGCACACGGCGCTCGATCTTTTCCCCGAGCACCCGCTCGATGCTCTTGACCAGGGATTCATCCTCGCCGCTCACGAAGGTGAAGGCATCGCCGGTCTTTGCGGCGCGTCCGGTCCTGCCTATGCGGTGAGTGTAAGCGTCGGTGGTATCCGGCATGTCATAGTTGATGACGTGGGATATAGTCGAGACATCGATACCGCGGGCAGCGATGTCGGTAGCCACCAATATCTGGTACGACCCGTTGCGGAAGCCGTCGAGGGCATCCTGGCGTCTGTTCTGTGACAGGTTTCCCTGGAGTGAGGCGGCCCTGTACCCGGCTTTTTCGAGTTGCTGACCTATCCGTTTGGCCCGATGCTTGGTGCGGGTGAAGATAAGGATCGATTCCGTGCTGGTGTGTTTCAGAAGTTCCATGAGGAGGCCGGTCTTGAGGTGCTGCTCAACAGGGTAGATGGCGTGGGACACGGTGTTCGGCGGGGCCGAGTGGCCGACTTTTACCGTGACCGGATTATGCAGGACTTCGTCCGTCAGCTTTCGGATGCTGTCGGCCATGGTGGCGGAGAACATCAGGGTCTGGCGTTTTGGCGGCAATTGTTTGATGATGCGCCGGATATCAGGAAGGAAGCCCATGTCGAACATGCGGTCCGCTTCGTCAAGGACAAGGACTTCGAGATTCGAAAGGCTGATTGTCTTCTGGTTGAGGTGATCGAGTAACCGGCCGGGACAGGCGACGACGATATCGACACCGGCGCGGAGTTTCTGGACCTGGGGGTTCACGCCTACACCGCCGTATATGGTGCAGCTTTTCAGGTGTGTGTCGCGTCCCAGTTCTCCGATCGATACATGGATCTGTTCCGCGAGTTCGCGGGTGGGGGCGATGATCAGGGTGCGGACCTTGCCGCGCGGGCCTGGAAACAGCCGGTCCAGAATGGGCAGTACAAAGGCCGCCGTTTTCCCGGTTCCGGTCTGGGCGAGGCCCATAACGTCTTTGCCCGCGAGGACCGGCGGGATGGCTTGCATCTGGATCGGAGTGGGAATTTCGTAGCCGAGTGCTTTGACACCGGCCGTTATTTTCGGATGAAGCTTGAATGAACTAAAACCCATGGCACCTTCTTTATTAAGAGTATTTAGTAGCTGAGCGGAATATGACCGAAGGTTATCGTGTTACGAAACGTTTTGGACGACCTGTTGAATGACCTTCTCGTGCAATCTCTGGCCATTACCTCATTACTTGTTAATAATATAAGCTTATTCACGGGCCCCGTCAATCGATTTCCGACAATCGTCGGTCCCGGGGCCTTCATGGGCGCCAAAACCGTCGGTATCTGTTGATTTTTTTTGATTCATTTATTACAATGCTAAAAATCTCAAAAAGGAGACGATATGGAGATAAGCGCGACTGAAAAAAACAATGCCGTCATCCTCTCGGTTAAGGGACGGATGGATGCGGTGACTTCCCCACAGTTTGATAAAGCGTTCTCTGAACTCGTTGCGAAGGGCAATCGTTCTTTTCTCCTCAACATGGATAACCTGGAGTACATAAGCAGCGCAGGTCTCCGGAGCATTCTTGCCGCCGCAAAGCAGTTGAAGGAGAAGCAGGGAACCATACTCTTCGCCGGATTGCACGGCCCGGTCGAGGAAGTGTTCAAGATATCGGGCTTCTATTCCATATTCCAGGTTTTTGAGTCTGAGGGGGATGCCCTTCAACACATATAACAGGCTATGACGGAAGCCTCGTTACATGTAGTGATGCCGGCGAGACTGGAGAATCTCGAGGCTCTGGTGGCACATGTTGCGGAATGTGCGAGGGGAGCGGGATTTGACCCCAAGAAGATCTCGGAGGTTGAAATTGCTGCGGAAGAAGCCCTGGTAAATGTAGTCAACTATGCGTACCAGGGAGAGGCGGGTAATGTGCGTGTCGGGTGCAGTCTTGAGGAGGGTGACCGATTTGTCATAGAGATAAAGGACTCGGGAATTCCCTTCGATCCACTGTCTCAGGCTGATCCCGACATCTCTTCCGACGTGTTGCACCGCAAGATAGGCGGACTGGGGATTTTCCTCATCAGAAAACTGATGGACGATGTGAGCTATCGATACGATAAGGGGGAAAACGTCCTGACCCTCGAAATACGCAAGGGAAGAGGTCCATCAAAATAACGGGGCCCGGCGATGGGGCGTAATGCCGGTGCTTCCGGGAAGGCACAATCATGAACACATTCAATGAAAAATCAAACCTGACCGTACCTAACGACCTCAGCTATCTTCCGGCCATTCAGGCTTACGCGAAAGAGATAGCGGGCAAACTGGGTTTCAACGAGTCTGATAAGGCCAAGATACTCCTGGCCCTTGAGGAGGCGGTGGTCAATGTCGTACAGCACGCCTTCGAAGCAGGGGAAAGAGAGTCCTATGAGATAATATTCGAGCCCGTTACCGAAGGGATAAAGGTTGTGATCAAGGACAAGGGCATACCTTTTGACCCCGGCATGGTCCCCGAATACTCGGCGCCCGTTGATGTGGGCGAGGTCCCTGCGGGCCTCGGCTCTTACCTGATGAAAACGAGCGTTGACCGGTTCGAGTTTCATAACCTCGGGAGAGAGGGTAAGGAAATCCATCTCATCAAGTATCTGCCCTATAAGAGTATTGTCGATCTCCACGACGCCTCAGAGTTGGAGCGCTATGAGGCGCCCACCGAAGCCAAACCCGCTCCGGCGAAAAAAGACTATGAAATAAGGCCGATGAAACTGTCCGAAGCCCTGGAGGTATCGAGACTCTTTTACAGGGCATATGGGTACTCCTATGGGATCGAGTCCATATACTATCCGGACCGGTTCACCAAGCTCCATGAGGACGGCGCCATCACCTCCGTGGTGACGGCGGCGGACAACGAGGTTGTGGGCCATGTCGCCCTGGTAAAGGAGCACAAAGAGAGTATGATCGCCGAGGCCGCAATGGCGGTGGTGAGGCCCGATTTCAGGGGTCAGGGATGTCAGAACGAGATGATACAGACACTGCTTCAAACGGCCCGGGAGATAGGGCTCGCCGCCATTTTCAGCAAAGCCGTGACGAACCATCCCTATGCCCAGAAGGCCGGGCAGAAGGCGGGATTCAAAAGGTGCGCCCTTGTGCTTGGCCTGATACCCGCGGACCGGTCGTTCAAGGGCATACACGCGACTCTTGCGCAGCGCGAAACCGTGATATACGGCTTCCTGCCCCTTCAGAACCCGTCAGGGATCACCGTATATCCCCCTCCCCACCACCGGGAGTTTATAGAGTTCATCTACGGCCACCTTGGCCTTGACCGGAATATCGAAGCGCCCGGTGCCGCGGTTGTGGGACAGTCCGCGCCCCAGGACGAGACGTCCGCCATCACCACTTCCGTGATCTCCACCTATAACAGGGCGATAATAATCGTCCAACGGTATGGAAAGTATATCGTGAACGAGGTGAAAGGCATTCTGAAAGATCTTTGCCTCAAGAAGACCGACCAGATTACCTTCTACCTGCCCCTTCAGGACCCTTCCACCGGATTGCTCTGCGAGGAGTTCGAGAAACTCGGTTTCTTCATTGCGGGCATTCTGCCTTTCTATGACCTGGGAGATGTTCTCATCCTTCAATACCTCAATAATGTGTCCATCGATTACGCGAGTATCCAGGTGGCCTCCGAGGCTGCCCTGAAGATCGTCTCTTACATAAAGGAACGCGACCCGAACGTCACCACGTGACGACCAGGGGTCGAATCTATCGGAATCCGGCGCGACCTCGCCCTCGATTGAGGGCGAGGTTCTCTTTTTTGGTTTTTTATATCTTCTTTTGCTGTTTCACCAGCAGGGAACAGACTAGGGCGACGGCGCAAACCAGACCGCCAAGGACATAGGCATTACGAAATCCCCCGAGGAGAAGCCCCGGAGGTACCGAGCTTAAGGATTTGGCCGCTGCTTTTCCAGGCAAGCCGGCAGAAAAGACCGTCTCGAAGAGGGCTACGCCGATCACCATGCCGAGGTTCATGACAGTGTTGAAAACCCCGGACGCGCTGCCCTGTTTCCCCGCCACTGCGAACATCATGACCTGCTTGTTGTTGGGGGAGAAGAAAAGGACGTATGAAAATCCCAGCCAGATAAGGAAGAGGAAGGCGGGCCAGAGGCCGCCGCATCCGAGAGTGAAAGCGAAGGTAAGGGAACAGAGCGCTCCGGACGACATGGCGATGCAACAGAGGGTCCTTGGGGAGACTCTGTCGGCCAGCCTGCCTGCGGAGGACGAGAAGAACACGTAGATGAGGGAGTACGTGAGGAGGACCATGCCGGTCTGCTTGGTGTCCAACCCCTTTACGAACTCAAGGTAAAAGGGGAGGAGGAAGGCGTTGCCGGTGATCAGTATATAGGCCATGAAGGTCGCTATTATGGTAAGGGTAAACCGGAGGTTGGTGAAAAATTTGAGGTCGAGGAGGGGGTCCTTGCAGGTTTTTTCCCGCCGGATAAAGAGCCCGAGCAGCACCGCCGCGACCAGGAACGTGAGACCCACCCTGGGCGATATCCAACCAAGTTCCTCCCCTGTATTCAAGGCGAAGAGAAGGATGAGAAGGCCCAGGAAACTGAGCGTCGCTCCGGGTATGTCGAAGCTTTTCTTTCCGTTTTCGCCCGTCACTTCCCGGGGTCCGTCCTCCGGGATCATCTTCGCGGCCACGATTATGGCGGCGATACCTACCGGAACATTTATGTAGAATATCCAGTGCCAGGAGAGGTATGCGGTTATGATGCCCCCAAGAGGCGCTCCCGTGGCTACTCCCAGGGCCGAACTTGTGGACGTGATGCCGAAAGCCCATCCCGTGATATCCTGGGGGAGAAACTTGGAGATGATCGCGTAACCCGAGGCGAGGAGCATGGCGCTTCCTATCGCCTGGAGGCACCGGAAGCCTACGAGGACGTGGATGTTGCCCGATATGCCGCACAGCATGGACCCGAAGACGAAAAGGGCATATCCGGATATGAAAACCCTCTTTAAGCCGATCTTGTCCGCAAGCCTGCCGAAGAGAAGGAGGGTGCTCGTAATGATCAGGAGGTACACCACTACCACCCGTGATACTTCGTTCGTTCCTATACCGAAATTTTCCGCGATGGTGGGGAGGGAAATGTTGATGATATAGTTGTTGAGTCTCGACATAAAGGAACAGAAGGCCACACTTATTACTATCCAGAGTTGAGTTGATTTATCGGTGACGAGACGGTCTTCCATATCTTTCCGTGTGGTATAGGTTGTAGAATATCAGCCATGCTTTTTCAAGCCTTTTTTCCGGCTTGCCCTTTTGGGCCCTTTATAATACGGGCACTATTTGTTATGATTCCCCTATGAAGCGGATAGGGGTGGACCTTGGAGGCACCAAGATAGAGGTGGTCGCCTTGGGGGAGGGCGGAGAAGAGCTTGTACGCCGGCGCGTGCCGACGCCCGCAGGCGACTACGGGGCGATCCTCCAGGCGGTGGCCGACCTCGTACGGACGGCCGAAGAGGAGCTCGGAGAGAAAGGGACCATAGGAATAGGCACGCCGGGGGCCATATCGAGGAGTACGGGTTTTCTCAAGAACTCCAATTCCACCTGCCTTAACGGCCGCCCGTTTCAGGCCGACCTTACGGCTCTTCTCGGGCGGCCGGTGCGCATAAGCAATGACGCGAACTGCTTTGCCCTCTCGGAGGCCACCTACGGCTCTGCCCGCGGAGCTGAAACGGTTTTCGGCGTGATCGTGGGAACAGGAACAGGGGGAGGCGTCGTAATCAGGGGTCACGTGCTGACCGGAGTAAACGGCATTGCCGGAGAATGGGGCCACAATCCCCTGCCGTGGCCGAGGGATGGCGAGACCCCCGGACCTTTGTGTTACTGCGGCAAGGGGGGATGTATAGAAACGTTCCTCTCCGGACCGGGAATGTCGAAAGACCACCTGCGGACATTCGGGGAGAGACTCGAACCTCCGGTCATAGCCGCCCGTGCAGGGAAGGGGGATGTCCGTTGCGAGGAGACCCTCAGGCGCTACGAAGACCGGATGGCCCGTTCCCTTGCGGGGGTCATCAACATACTTGACCCCGATGTGATTGTTCTTGGGGGAGGTATGTCCAAGATTGCCCGCTTGTACGAAAACGTTCCCCTCCTCTGGACTCAATATGTGTTCTCCGACAGGGTCGATACATTGCTCGTTGCGCCGGAACATGGAGATTCGAGCGGCGTGAGGGGGGCGGCGCTGCTCTGGGAATGAGTGATGTTTTACCACCCCGTCATACCATTCTTGCGGGTAAGGTTGTATAATATACGGATTGCAGCGATCTTATGAGGATAAAAGGAGCGAGCGTGGAATCTGAGGGCAAGATGAAGATAATCGTTGATATTGACAATACTCTCTGGTACTTTGCGCCGGTACTCTATGAGTACCTGTTGAAGGTGAACCCCCGTATCCTGCCTACGGACCAGTGGGGCGCATGGAAGTTCTGGGAAAGGGATATGGACACAAAGGTGTTTTACGAGGTGCTGAAGAAGGTCCATATGGACCAGGAGCAGTTTGTCCCTTACGGAGATGCGAAGCAGTTTTTGATTTCCCTGAAGGAAAGAGGATTCCGTATCCTCATCGCAAGTCACCGCGAAAAGGAAACCTACGATCCGACCTTGAGGTGGCTTGAGAAGAACGAACTGACCTTTGACGAACTTCATGTTTTGAATGACAAATCCATATTGTTCAAAGACGCCTTCGGGGTGGTGGACGACAGCCCCGTAACACTCGAAAAGGCGAAAAAGGCGGGGATCGTCACGACGGGCCTCTCATTCCCCTGGAATGAGGGCCTTGGTTATACCCTGTTCGGGAGTCTCACGGAGGTGCTTGCCTATATAGACTCCATACTCGAACAATCCTGTGGCGGAACACGCGGAGACGTACCCTGCACAAGCCGGTCGTAAGCGAACCCCTGTGGATCTGATGGGAAAATCACCTCGAAGGATGGGAGATAAATGGCGGATATAAGCACCGGAGGCGGCAGTCCTGCGGCCGGGAGCGGCATGGGGCCCGCGTACCGGCGTAAGCAGACGGGCTCTTTAATGACGGTCATCGTCATGGCGGGGCTTGCATGCATCTTCATTCTCATGAAACAAAAGGGCATCCAGAGGATACTGGTCTTTTACCTTATCGTCCTCGGGTTTGCGGCCCTCATCTTTTCCAGCATGATGATCGTGGTGGAAGGCAGCCTCCTGACGATCAAGTTCGGACTCGGGATAGTATGGAAAAGGATCAACCTTCTCGAAGTCGAGTCGTGCAGGATCGTGAAGAACCCGTGGTACTACGGATGGGGGATCCGTCGTATCCCCGGGGGCTGGTATTTCGGCGTCTCCGGTCTTTCGGCCGTCGAGCTGACAATGAGATCGGGCAAACGGTTCCGGGTCGGCACCGACGTCCCCGAAGAACTGGAAGCGGTGATCCTGGCGAAGGGGAGTGACATCAGACAAGAGTGAGCGGGCCTGCCTCCTTATGTGTCCCGCTTGTAGAGCCTGTTGCGCCATTCCATCGTCCCGGTAGGTTCGGGAGTCATTGAAGGGTTTCGGTCTTCAGGAGGTCGGCGCAACAGGTCTCAAGATCATAGGTTAATTTCCTGCTCCCATAAACAGGTTAGGCAGCCATGTGGCTATCTGCGGGAAGATGAAGAGAAGCAGGGCCGCGGCCGTGAGGCTCAGGAGAAACGGAAGCACACCCTTGTAGATCGTATTAAAGGGTACCCCGGTAATGTTTCTCACGATAAAAACGCATATGGCCACGGGCGGGATGATGACGCCGATCATAATGGTAATGCCCACCATGACGCCGAACCAGACAGGGTCGTATCCGAGTTTGATAACCGCCGGATAGAATATGGGAGTAGCGAGTATCATGAAGGCGAGATCATCGATAAATGACCCTCCGATGAGATAGACCAGGATTATGAGGACCATGATGAGAAATCGGGGGATAGGCAGACCGGTAACCCAGTCGGCGGTGATCATGGGGATCTCGGTAATGGCGAGAAAATGGCCGAGAACGGAGGAACCGGCGATGAGCATGAGGGTCATAACCGCGGTCCTGAGTGATTCATCCCATGATTTCACGAGCATCTTGAAGTTCACTTCCTTCCGGACGGCGGCAAGTACCATGACTGCCACGGTTCCGATGCTGCCTGCCTCGGTGGGACTGAAGACTCCCATCATGAGTCCGCCGATGACCACCAGAAAAATCAGAAAAACTACCACGAATTCCGGCAATACCCGGACCCGCTCCGCCCATGACGCCTTCGGAGTCCTCGGCGCAATGGCCGGATTAATGGATACCCAACCATAGATCACGCACATGAAGAGGAACGAGATGAGTATGCCGGGGATGATTCCCGCGAGGAAAAGCCTCCCGATCGACTGTTCGACCACTATCCCGTAGATAATGAGCACCAGGCTGGGAGGAATGAGCATCCCGATGGTACCCACGGAGGCGACAACGCCGGTGGACAGTTCTTTCTTATATCCGAAGCGGTCCATCTCGGGAATTGCGATGCCTGAAAAGGTGGCGACTGTCGCGAGGGTGGAGCCGCACATGGCCTTGAAGATTGTTGCGCCCGCCACGGTCGTCATGGCGAGCCCTCCCGGCACATGACCGACCCACTTATGAGACGCACTGTAGAGCCTTTTTGCAATGCTTGAATTGGACGCGATCTGGCCCATCAATACGAACAGAGGTATGACGGTGAAGCCGTACGTGGTGAAGGTGTCGAAGAAATCCTTGACGAGGAGGTTACATGCAGAGGAGAAGGAGACGAGGTACAGGAAACCTACGAATCCCACGATGGTCATGCAGAAAGCCAGCTCGATCCCCGTCAGAAAAAGGACCAGAAGAATCAGGAGGGCGACTATACCTACGGCGACTTCACTCATTTGGTTTCTCCTTTGATCGTTCTTATGAGATCGCACAGCAGGGTGATACTTTCCAGGAAACAACTCAAGGCGAGACCATACGCTATAGGGTAATAGGGGAGCCGGAAGCTCGCGCTTACTTCCCCCGTGCGCCTGAGATCCAGGGCGTACAATACAAAATTGTATCCGATGAACACGAACAGGGAGATGCCCATGCACCGCGTCACGGCCTGCATGACCTTTTTGTGGAAGACGCTCAGCTTATCCACCAGCATGTCAACGTATACGTGGGCTTTCTTCCAGGAGGTGTAAGGGATCGCAAATCCTATCACTACGGAGCCGCAGAACGAAACGATCTCCATGGAACCGACTATGGGATGACCGATATTCCTCATGAACACGTCGAGGAGGGTTACGATCATCATAAACGCGAGGACCGATCCTGCTATGATGTGAAATATCATATCTGTCTTGGCGACAACTGCCACAAAACGGTTCATATCTTCCTCCATCTATCTTTTTGCCTCGGAATCCCGCAGCAACAATAAAACAATGAGGGGCGTCTCCGCCCCTCATTACACGGAAGACTACGGATGAGTCTTGATATAGTCGAGGCAGAACTTGAGTGCCTCGTCGGCGGGCAGTCCTTTTGCCTTTATCGCTTTCACATATTTTTCCTGTATGGGTTTCATCTTCGCCGCCGTACTCGCCTCCTCTTCCTTGGAAACCTTTACGAACTTCACGCCCTTTTGGATGGCATATTCCTTGGCCTCCTTGTCGAGCTGGTTCCAGAGATGCCCCTGCTTTTCGATCCATTCCTCATTGATCTTCTCGATGGCGGCCTGATCTTCCTTCTTAAGTGCGTTCCACTTGTTCTTGTTCATGATGACATACATGGACGTCATGTAGGAGACCGCATAGTTTTCGAGACTGGTCTTCACGACTTCCGCGAACCTCCAGCCCTTGAGAGATTCGACGGGGAGAAGAATACCCTCCAGGAGTCCCTTCTGAAGGCCGTCATAGGTCTCCGTAATAGGCATTGTGACAGGGGCCCCTCCGAGAGCGGTCACGATGTCCGCATTCTCCGCATTTGCTTTTATCCTGAGACCTTTGACGCCCTCGGTGGACGATATGGGTTTCTTGGTGTGGAAGATGCCGGGTGCGGCCCCGTGAAGGTACATTACTTTCACATCATCAAATTCTTTCGGTTTAAACTTTCTGTAGTACTCGTTTGCGAGTCTTGTCGCCTGGAGGCCGCTCGTGTAGCCGAGGGGCTGCTGGAGGACTTCACTTAAGGGCAGTCTGCCGGGCGCATAGGCGAGAAGGGCCTGTCCGATATCGGCTATACCTTTCACCGTGCTGTCGTATGTCTGCATGGGAGGAGTAAGGGTGTTGCCCGGAAAATAGGTGATTTTTACCCGTCCATTGGTCCTTTTCTCGACCTCCTTGCACCACTCTTCCGACAGTTTGCTGATCGGATGCGCAGGGGGGAAGAAATTTGAATATCTGAGTTTTACCGTTTTCTCCTGGGCGTGGAGAGGGAACGATACACAGAGGAATGCAGCCGATATTATACCTACGACAATCCATGTAAAGCCGAAACCCTTCTTCATAATCAACCTCCCATTGTATGATTGTGCTTCTTACTGCCTTTTCACCTGTCCAAAAGATGCGACATCTTCAATGGTAGCACACACAATTTACGTGTCAACCCGCCTTGCCTTCAAGATACCGTCTCTTCAACTCGCGTTTTAATACCTTGCCCGCAGGACTCTTCGGGAATTCGGCCACTGCGATATACTCCTTGGGGACCTTGAAGGGCGCAAGCCTGGCCTTGAGAAAAATCTTCAGGTCCTCGCCCACGATGTCCCGCCCCTGTCTGGGTATGATAAAGGCGATGACACGCTCGCCCCATTCCTTGTCGGGCACACCCACGACTGCGCATTCCTGGACCTCCGGGTTCGTGTAAAGGGTCTCTTCCACTTCACGGGGATATACATTCTCACCGCCCGTTATGATGAGTTCCTTGACGCGGTCGACGATGTAGAGATAACCGTTCGGATCGAACCGCCCGATATCGCCGGTGCGAAGCCATTGCCGGCCCCAGAATGCAGCCCTTGTTCCCTCCGGGTTATTGAGATATCCCTTCATGACGATGCGTCCGCGGACGCAGATCTCGCCGTCCTCCCCGCGGGCCGACATCTTGCCCGAAAGGTCCCTGATCTGGACTTCGATACCGCTCGGGGGGCAGCCCACAGAACCCACGACATGCCGCTCCGGATAGTAATGGTTGTAGGTGATGGGCATAGCCTCGGTCTGTCCGTAAGATTCGGATATGGTAATTCCCGTCACTTCCTTCCATTGTCGTACGATTTCCGCTGCCATGGCTGCTCCTGCCGAGAAACAATAGCGAACGTTTCCCAGTTTTTTCTTCAGATCCTGAACGGCCAGGAGACGGATGTAGACCGTGGGGACGGAAAAGAACTTGGTTATCCGGCCGCTCGACGTGATGGCGACGATGCGGTCCAGGTCGAAAGAGGGGAGTAATTCAAGACATCCCGCGCTGTAAATTGTTGAATTCATGATATGTATCTGTCCGAAAACATGGTTGAAAGGCATGAAGCACAGGCATGTGTCGTTCTCCGTGGACCGTTCGAAGTAGGCGATGATATGGCTGGAGAAGCCGATACCGTCATGAGTGAGCATCACCCCTTTAGGGACGCCCGTGGTGCCGCCCGTATAGAGGATAGCGGCAGTATCTTTTGGCGTCCGCTCGACGGCCTTGAAGACGCCCGAACCCGTCCGGAGGAGATAAGGAAGGTCGAAGTCGCCTTTGGAACAGATTACTCCTTCAATCCGACCGGGGCCGCGCAGATCCCTGAGGTCGTCAACCCTTGAATCGTCGGTGAGGAGGAAACGCGGCTTTGCATGATTGAGGAGGAGTGCAAGTTCTTCTTTACTTAGTTGGGAGGAAAGGGTCACGGCTACCGCACCCGCCTTAAGTACCCCATAATAAAATATGATCCAGTCGGTTGAGTTTGGGGCGCAAAGACCCATGTGTTCGCCCTGTTTTACCCCTCTCTTGAGGAGGGCCGTGGCGACCCGGTTTGCCCGCTCGTTCAATTCAGCATAATTTATCTCCATACCGGCCTCTCGGACGGATGGACGGTCAGGGAAGAAATCTGCTGATCTTTCAAGGATTTGAGCAATATTCATGAAGTAGCTCCTCAAGAAAGTATTTTTGGTGTCGCGTACCCAGCAAACTGTCTTATGGTCTAATGTTATACCAGTATTTTATTAGATGTCAAGAAATTTCTTGCCAGCTAAAGCATTGCAAAAAAGTTCTTTTTATACTAACTTTATGCAGGAGAAATAAATGACCAGATTCAAGCCCATCCGGCAGTCACGGGTATCAGACAAAGTGGCGGAAGAATTGAAGCGCTCCATTATCGTAGGTCAGTTTAAGACGGGCGACAAGCTGCCCTCGGAGCGAGAACTCGCCGAGGAATTTCAGGTTAGCCGCGTCGCGGTTCATGAGGCCCTCCGATCTCTCGAAATATCAGGATTTATTGTCACGCGCCAGGGACCCGCAGGCGGGGCCTATGCAACCGATCTCACCTTTGAACGCTCGGTGAACGCATTTCAGGACCTTTTTATTGCGGAGAAGATTTCCATCGAGGAAGTGCATCAGGTGAGGAGCGTGGTAGAAGCGGAAATAGCACGCCTTGCGGCGCTGAATGTGACCGAGGAATTCGCCCGGAGGTTAAGCGACTCTCTCGCAATCGAAGAACTGCCGGTGGTAAGTCTGTCGGAGGATATAGCCCGAAAGATGGCCGTCCATTTTATCTTTGCCGAGATGTGCGGCAATCGTTTCCTTGAAGCCCTTGAGAGGTCTCTGATGGGCCTTATACGGATCGCGGTGGAGACCATGGATAGCGAGGCGGGAGGGACGTTCGACTTTCTGCACCTCCATCCGCAGGGTATGCACCGTCCCATTGTCGAAGCAGTCATTGCGGGAGATTCCGTTGCCTCCGCCTACGCCGCTAAGGAGCATGCAGTCAAGTACGGCGAGAATCTGAAGCAGGCAGAGAGGGCTTACCGGGAGAGAAAGTTCAAGGCCTCCGGTAGTCCGCTCAAACAAGGCCCTCGGGAATAGACATCTTTAAGAGGCGAAACTCCGGCGGATTCTCGATATCTATCTCTAATCAACAATCCCACCTTACGGTAAGTTGAAGCACGCGGGGTGCATCCGGGCCGGCGGGAAACGAAAGCCTGTTCTTTGTCGGCGGCGGCGCCCCTCCCACACACCTTTTCTGGTGAAGAGGATTGAATTGGGGTATACTATCTTACTATATTACAGTGTGACATGATGAGGGAACAATGAACCGTAACAAGGACTACTACGAGGTCTTGGGGGTTGGTGAAGACACGCCCGCCGACAAGATTAAAGAGGCGTACAGGAAGCTTGCGTTTCAGTACCACCCGGACAAGAACCCTGGAGACGCCGGGGCAGTAGAGAGGATGAAAGAGATAAACGAGGCCTATGCCGTTCTCTCTGAACCCGAGAAGAGACAGAGTTATGACCGGGTGAGACGGCAATACGGATCTTCCTCTGCCCATGATCAGTTCAGACAGGCTTATTCGGAAGAAGATATCTTCAGGGGTTCCGATATTAACCAGATTTTTGAGGAGATGGCCCGGTCCTTCGGCGTCAGGGGTTTCGAGGAGATTTTCCGGGGAGTCTATGGCCAGGGTTACCGGACATTCGAATTTCACAGGCCCGGTGTTTTTGGGAAATTCATTATCTTCGGAGCGCCCGGCCGGGCACGCCCCCGACCTCAGGCAAGCGTCCCCGGCCCTCAGGGAGGTATCCTGGGGAAAGTAGCCGGGTACCTGCTCAAGAAGGCCCTGGGCCTCGGCGACCCGGTCCGCGCAGGCAAGGACGTACACAATGTCATTGCCCTTGATCCCGATCAGGCATCGCGGGGCGGGAAGATGATGTACAAGGACCCAAGGCGCGGGAAGGAGATTGTCATTACCATGCCCCCCGGTTTACGGGAAGGGCAGAAGGTAAGGCTGAAAGGGATGGGCGCTCCCGCAAGAAACGGGGGCCCTCCTGGAGACCTTTATCTGAACGTGGTGCTGAAAAAACCCATGCTGGCGAGGTTCAGAAAGTTTCTCAAGATTTAACTGTAACGATTGATATATATTAAGATAAACCATATGTGTGGGAGCGGATTGCTTGTGGTTCCCGGACATACCTTATCCCTATTGGAGGAGGAGCATGAGACCCAGGGTTCTGATGTCGAGCATTGTCCCATCGCCCGCCCACGACCTTGTGGGCCAATATTGCGAGGTGGAATTATACCAGGGGGATGCGCTATCGACGGGAGAGGAGATTATATCACGTATCGGCGAAAAGGACGGACTTCTCTGCCTCGTGGCTGACAGGATAGGGAAGGACGTGATGGAAGCGGGCCGGAGCCTTAAGGTGATCAGTACCGCGAGCGTCGGTTTCGAGCATATCGATGTGGCGGAAGCGACGAAAAAGGGCATTTATGTGGGCTTCACCCCGGGCGTTCTTACAGAAGCCACCGCCGACCTTGCCTTTGCCCTTCTTCTGAGCGCTGCCCGCAGGATTGCCGAAGCGGACAGGTTCGTCAGGGCCGGGGAATGGAAAACGGCATGGTCGCCCACCGCGTTTCTGGGGGCATCCGTGTGGGGAAGCACCATCGGGATCATAGGGCTCGGACGGATAGGCAGGGCCATGGCAAAGAGGGCGAAAGGTTTTGACATGAGGGTCCTCTACACGGACGAGGCACGGCTCTCTCCCGGGGAGGAGAAGGAACTGGGGGTCGAGTTCGGTTCCCTTGAGGAGGTATTGAGCATGTCCGACTTTGTATCCCTCCACGTGCCGTCTACGGAGAAGACCCGTCACCTGATAAACGGGACGCGGCTGGGCCTGATGAAAAAGGAAGCCATTCTCGTGAATACGTCAAGGGGGCCCATGGTGGACGAGGCCGCGCTCTTCGAGGCCCTCAGGGAGAAGAGGTTAGGAGGGGCAGCCCTCGATGTGTTCCAAAAAGAGCCCATCGGCATGGATAACCCTTTGCTCGGCCTCGACAATGTGACTGTAGTGCCCCACATAGGCAGCGCTACCCGTGAATCCCGGAGGAGAATGGGAGAGATGGCTGCCATAAACCTCCTGAATGTCCTCAAGGGGATCGCCCCCCGGTATTGGCTTAACCCCGACGCGGCAAAGGTGAGGCCCCTTGAGGAGGTCCGGGTCATCTGATGCCGGATATCCTATCGCGGTGCCTTATATCCATTCGTTGGTTACTATACATTTAAGATAAGTATATTGATAACTTATGTCACTACTATTCAAAAAGTACTTTAACTCGTAACCACCCCTTGTTTCCGCGAAGGAGGCTGCGCTCCATCCCCGGCGTCCCGAGAACGGGGTATCTGATAAGGCCGATTTGTCCAGAATGAATGCGGTCTCCGGGTCAGCATATCCTCGGGAGAGGGGCCCCGGTGAGCATGTTGAGCCGTCGCGTGCCGCCGATAACCGTGGTGAGGCAGACATCACCCTTTCCGGGTCGGATACTTCCGATCAGGGCCGCATCGCCCGAGCCCATGTCCTCCTTCAGACAGTGCACAATGGCGGGGGCCTCCGACGCATCCGCCACGATGAGGAATTTACCCTCATTGGCGAGATAGAGGGGGTCGAGGCCAAGCAGCTCCGTAACACCCCTCACGCTCTCGTCAACGGGAATGGACGTCTCATCGAGAAGGATATCCACGCCTGAAGCGAGGGCCGTCTCCTTTGCGTTTGTGGCGAGTCCCCCCCTGGTGAGGTCCCGCATGAACCTGATGCCTTTGAACCGGGCAAGAAGCCGCTCGGTCACGGGGTTGAGAGGGGCGCAGTCGCTTTCCACCTTCACACCGAACTTGAAGGCTTCCCGTTCGATGAGGATGGTGAGGCCATGGTTGCCGAGGGGACCGTTCACTATTACGAGATCACCCGGCCGGATCGAATGGTAGCCCAGGTCGGCGCCGGGGAGAATGTAGCCGATCCCTGTTGTGTTGATGAATATTTTGTCGGCCTGACCTTTGCCGACCACCTTTGTGTCGCCCGCGACAATGGAGACGCCTGCCGACCCGCAGGCCCGGGCCATGGAACCGATAATCCTCTCAAGGTCCGCCATGGGCAGGCCTTCTTCGATGATAAAGGAGGCGGTGAGGAACATGGGCTTGGCTCCGCTCACTGCGAGGTCGTTGACCGTACCGCAGACCGCGAGTTTCCCTATGTCGCCGCCGGGGAAGAAGATGGGGTCAACCACGAATGAATCGGTGGTGAGGGCCATTCGTCCCTGTTCCACGGGAAATGTGGCGGCGTCGGTAAGGCCCGACAGTATGGTGTTGTCGAAGGAAGGGAGGAAATGCTTCTCCAGAAGCCGGTGGGTAAGGAGTCCCCCGTCTCCGTGGGATAAGAGGATTACATCATCGTTCCTGTCCATAGGTATGTCTCCTCGTCACGGGAATTTTGGTCGCCTGCCTCATTTCTTCTCCTTATTGTTCTCATTCGTACTGGTAACAGGCGGCGCATGCCCCTTCGGACGACACCATACATGGGCCCACGGGGTCGAAGGGGGTGCACAGGGTTCCGAAGAGAGGGCATTCCGAGGGCTTCAACCTGCCCTTCAGCACCTCGCCGCAACCGCAGCCTTCAGGGGGGCACGAGTCGGGCACGTCTATGACGAACCTTTTCGTTGCATCATAATCCTTGTACCCTTCTTTGAATGTAAGACCGCTTTCCGGGATAACACCGAAACCGCGCCAGGGAACATGGGCAGGCTCAAGGCATTCGCTCACTATTTCGCGGGCCCTGGGGTTCCCGTCCTCCTTGACGAGGCGCGTATAGGCGTTGACGGTTTGCGTCCGGGAGCGCATGATCCGGTCGAGGAGAAGATAGAGCGCTCCCAGCACGTCGGCGGCCTCGAATCCGGCGACAACCGCGGGGAGATTATACTCCGACGAGATAAACTCGAATGCCTTCCGGCCTATGATGGCAGACACATGGCCCGGCAGAATGAACCCGTCAATCTTGAAGGACCCGTCGTCGAGAAGGGCCCGCAAGGCGGGGGGTACGACTTTGTGCACGGAAAGAACGGAGAAATTGTCGAGCTGCCTCTTCTTTGCCTCCACCACGGTTGCCGCAATAGCCGGCGTAGTTGTTTCGAACCCGACCCCGAGAAAGACAATCTGCTGCGCCGGGTGGTCGTGGGCATAGGCGAGGGCGTCCATGGGCGAATAGAAGACTTCCACTTTGGCGCCTCCGGCCCGTTCCCGTTCAAGGGAGGAGACCGTTCCCGGCACCCTCACCATATCGCCGAATGTGGCGATTACTACGTCGGGGCGGCACGAAAGGGCGATGACCCGGTCTACGTCGGACTGGTCGGTTACGCATACAGGGCATCCCGGACCGCTTCTCAGGTCCACCCAATCCGAAAGCAGGCTCTTGATGCCGTTCTTCGCGATCACGGTGGTATGGGTCCCGCAAACCTCCATGAGGATGGCGGCCCTTCCTAGTTTTGCCGCCACGTCTCCTGCAAGAGACGTGAGCCTTTCGAAAAGCCGTTTGCCTTCCCCGTCTTTAATGTTCATGAGGTCCCACCTGCCCTTTCCTCTTCACTGATGCTCTCTGTCCTTACCGAATTCGTCACCCCGGGCGATCTCCTCGAAGAGCGTGAGGGTTTCATGGGCTTCGCCCGGGTCCATCTTTCCTATGGCATAGCCTGCGTGGACCATCACATAGTCGCCTGCGGCGATGTCCTGATCGACAAGGCGTATATACACCTTATTTCGGACCCCGAAGGTTTCGACAATAGCCCATTGCCGCGACGACTCCACTTCGACAATCTTACCCGGTACGCCTAAACACATCTGTTTCAACCTCCATTCCTGAGTTTCCAATGGGCTATCATGGCTTGCCCGAGGGCGATGCCCCCGTCATTGGCCGGAACCTCCCGGTGGTAAAGCACCTCGAACCCCAGTTCGCGCAGAGCGCTGACGGCCCGACGGAAAAGAAACGGGTTCTGCCAGGTGCCGCCGCTCAGCGCTACCTTTGTGATGCCCGTGTCTTCCCTCAGTCTTACCGATCCATTCTTCACTATTTCCACCATGGCGAGATGAAAGCGGGTGGATATGACGGGGAGGGGCGCGCCGGACAACCGGTCCTCGGCGATGGCCTTGATAAGCCGGCTTGGAATGATTAAATCGTTAGCAATATCAAATTGATACGGTTCTAAGTTAAAGTTTTGGCTCCGCCCGGCATATGTGTATTCTCCCAACTCGATGGCTGCCTGTCCCTCGTAGCTGTTGCAGGTGCAGATGCCGAGGATAGCGGATACCGCGTCGAAAAGCCTCCCCGCGCCTGAAGCGAGGGGGCTCATAAACCCCGTTGAGATCATCCGGTCCATGGTCCTCAAGTCCCTGTCGCCGAAGAGCGCCTCTCCATGCCGCCTGCCCTCGTCCCCGAGAAAGGTCGCAAGAAAGCTGTACCCTGTCCGCCACGGCTCCTTAATGGCAGCCTCTCCCCCGGGAAGGGGCACGTACGCGAGATGGAGCCGGCGGGTGAAACCTGTATAATTGCCCGTGAGGAATTCGAACCCCCAGAGGTGGCCGTCCGTGCCGTAACCGGTACCGTCGAGTATAATGCCGATCACATCCTCGTTGCCGGTCATGTTTTCCGCCATGCAGCTTGCGAGATGGGCGTGATGGTGCTGAACGGGCACGTGGGCAGCCGCAGGGACCCTCGAAGCCGCCTCGGCCGACGCATAGCCGGGGTGCATGTCGAAGGCGACAACCTCCGGGTTCAGCCCGATAAGCCTCTCGAAGTTGTGCAGGCTGTCGAGGAGGTTATTCTCACCCTCGACATGTTCGATTTCGCCGATATACTGGCTCATGAATGCCTGACTGTCCTTGAGGAGACAGAAGTTGTTCTTCATTTCCCCGCCGATCCCCAGGACCACGGGCAACTCCGTTCCCGCCCGGGGGACCGGGATGGGATCAGGGACATAGCCCCTCGACCTCCTGACGAACTGGGCTTGGCCGTCGACGACCTGGATCAATGAATCATCGCAGCGATTGACGATCTCCCTGTCATGGAGGAGGAAGTAATCCGCAATTCCGCCCAACCGGGTCAAGGCCTCCTCGTTATCCTTCGCGAGGGGGAAACTACTGTAATTACCGCTTGTCATTACGAGCGCCCGAAACGGACCGTTAAACAGAAGTATATGAAATGGGCTGTAAGGTATCATAACTCCTAAGGTATTAAGACCGGGAGCGAGGCTTTCGGGAAGGTTGAAGTCCCCCTTTCGCCGCAATATCACTATGGGGGCACGGGGTGAGGCAATAAGCTCCCTCTCTTCCGGTCCCATGAGACAGTACTCTTCGATGGTCTTGAGGTCACGGCACATGACAGCGAGCGGTTTTGCGCCTCTGCCCTTCCGTATGCGGAGGGTCTCGACAGCCTGCCTGTTATGGGCGTCACAGGCGAGATGAAAACCTCCTATGCCCTTGAGGGCGAGGATCCTGCCTTCCCCTAAGATGTCCCAGCATGCCTCCATCCAGTTGTCCTCGACACCGTGCCTTCGGCCGTCCCGGTCCGTGAGGTAAACATGGGGGCCGCATTCAGGACAGGCTACCGGCTGGGCGTGAAATCGCCTGTCCAAGGGGTTGTGGTATTCTTTGGCGCATGCGTCGCACATGACGAATTCCGCCATCGATGTCTTGAGGCGGTCGTAGGGGATTTCCTTCGTAATTGTAAAGCGGGGGCCGCAATTTGTGCAATTGGTGAAAGGATACCGGTAGTGGCGGTCCCGGAGGCTCAGAATGTCTTCCCTGCAGGCGCTGCAGGTAGCCACGTCCGGGGGTACAAGGCACGTGTTTTCGCCGGCGGAAGCGCTTTTGAGTATCTCGAAACTCGTGTAGCCCACGACGGGCACGCGGTTGACCGTGCAGTCCGCAATACGCGAAAGCCGGGGCGGACGGAGGGTGAGTTCCTCGACAAAGAGTCTGAGATCGGGTTCGTTTCCCTCTACATCGATAATCACTCCTCTTGCCGAGTTAAAGACCGTGCCTTTAAGCGAGTGGGCGGCGGCGAGGCCATAGACAAAGGGGCGGAACCCTACGCCCTGGACTGTCCCTGTTACGGTAACGAGGAACCTCGCCTTTTCGGTCGCGCCCGGAGGGGCGTCGGATATGATTGCATGTCTCCGATGCATGTTTATATATTATAATGGCTGTCAAGTATAAAGTAAACGTGGGGCGCCGCAATACTACAGGTAGAGGTCGCGTTCTCCTTGTTCGAGTCTCTTGAGTCTTTCCTCTGTTTCCTTCCGCACCAGTGGATCGGGAATTGCTTTCAGGTGTTCCTCTATGGTCTTTTCTCCAAGCTTCTTAAGCTCGTCCGAGCCATAGTCAATGAGGTATTCCTTGAAAGTGAGGATCGCATTGGGCTGGCATACGTTTTGAATCTCCCCGCTCTTGGCCAGCGGCATGAACCTGTCGCCTGTGCGTCCTTTCCGGTAACAGGCGGTGCAGAAGCTCGGGATATAGCCCGCCTCACAGATACTCGCGAGCACCTCTTCCGGTGTACGGTGGTCCTCCACCTGGAATTGGCCGGGTGAAGGTTTCTTTATGTCCTCGTGGTAGCCGCCGACGCCCGTGCAGGAACCGGCGCTTATCTGGGAGATCCCCAGGGCGATGGCTTCGTCTCTGAACGCCGCCCGTTCCCTCGTGGAAAGGAGCATGCCTGTATAGGGGACGGCAAGGCGTATTATGGCAATGACCTTGCGGAATTCGTCGTCCCTCACCAGGTGAGGAAAATTCCCCATATGGATCCCGGTGGCCGGGCGCAACCGGGGCACGGAAATGGTATGGCACCCCACACCGAAAAGCTCTTCCAGGTGGAGGGAATGGAAGAGAAGTCCCAGGACCTCGAACTTGTAATCGTACAGGCCGAAGAGGACTCCAAGGCCCACGTCGTCTATGCCCGCCTCCATGGCCCTGTCCATAGCCGTGGCGTGCCAATCGTAATCCTTTTTCGGACCGCCGGGATGCATCTTCCTGTAAGTCTCCCGATGATAGGTTTCCTGAAAAAGAACATAGGTTCCGATACCCACTTCCTTCAGCTTCCGGTAGTCTTCAACGGTGGTTGCCGCTATGTTGACGTTGACCCGCCTTATGCTGCCCATCCGTTCCTTGACTTTATAAATGGTGCGTATAACCTCCAGTATATAGTCGATGGGGCAATTCCTGGGGTCTTCACCTGCTTCCAGGGCCAACCGCTTGTGACCCATGGCTTCCAGGACCACGACCTCCTCCTCGATCTCCGCCATGGTAAGCTTTCGATGGTCAAGCCTGTTGTCCCGGCGATACCCGCAATAGACACAGTTGTTTATGCAGTAGCTGCTCACGTAAAGAGGAGCGAAAAGGACGACCCTTTTCCGTATATCTTCAGTTTGACCTCGCGGGCCGCCTCAAACATGAGGTGTACCAGTTCCGGGTCTTCGGTTTCGAGGAGAACGGCCGTCTCGTACGGCGTAAGGCCTTTAGATTCCCGAGCCTTCGATATGATATCCCGTACCGATCGGGGGTCCACCCCTTTTGCTTTTGTGAGGAGGTAGTTGATCTCTTCCTCGTCGATGAAATCAGCTTTGAGACTTGCCTTTCCCGCAGCCATGAGGTCCTCCTGTTCGCGTGTTAATCCCCGAAGACCTCCCTGGCCTCGGGAAAGGGCATGAGCGCCCGTTTAAGGATACCGTGGACATAGGCGATGAGCACCCCGTAATTGACCATGGGTACCCCCGCTTCCTCGGTGGCCATGAGCCGGTGGAGCATTTCTTTCCGGTTGATCATGCATGCGCCGCAGTGGACGATCAATTTGTAATCCTTTACATCATCAGGCAGTTCAAGACCGCTTACCCAATGAAAATCCAGGGCGCCGCCCACGATCTGCCTGAGCCAACGGGGAATCTTTACCGTGCCGATATCGTCTTCCACCCTGTGATGGGTGCAGGCTTCGGCAATGAGCACCTTATCGCCCGGCTGAAGGTCTTCAATGGCTTTCGCTCCTTCCGCAAGAGCCCGGAGGTCCCCTTTGTAACGGGCAAAGAGGATAGAAAAAGAGGTCATCATTACGTCTTTCGGTGTATCCGCCGCCACCTTCAGGAAGGCCTGGGAATCGGTCACCACGAGACGGGGTTTTTCTTTCAGGTTGCCCAGGGCGGCCTTCAGTTCCCGCTCTTTTGCGATCACCGTGATGGCATCGTTGTCGAGAATATCCCTGATTGTCTGGACCTGGGGAAGTATGAGGCGGCCTTTCGGGGCGGCGAGGTCAATGGGCACCACGAGCACCACTGTATCTCCCGGAGAGATGAGGTCCCCGAGGATGGTGGGCGACACCCAGTCTTTCGGCGCCGACCGGATCATGGTCATCTTCAGTTCATGGATACCCTCTTTCGTGATGGCGCTCACCGCCACCACGGGAAGGTCGAGTTTCACCCTTATCGCCTCGATGGAAAGGGAAGGGTGGAGGTCTTTCTTGTTTACCACCGCAATGACCGGCACGTGGTTTTCCTTCGCCCTGACGATCACTTCCTCTTCATATTTACCGGCCTCGTTCGACGGGTCGATTACCAGAAGAAGGAGGTCTGTCTTGGCGAGCACGGACAGGGCCTTCCGGATACGGAGGGCTCCCAGTTCGCCCACATCGTCGATGCCTGCCGTGTCTATGAGCACGACCGGCCCGATGGGCAATATTTCCATGGATTTATACACGGGGTCGGTGGTGGTGCCGGGCACATCGGAGACGATGGCAATGTTCTGGTTGGTGAGGGCATTTATCAGGCTTGATTTCCCTGCATTACGCCTGCCGAAAATCGCGATATGCAATCTGCTTCCACGGGGAGTCTCATTGAGGGTTGTATCTACCATAGGTCTTTTTCCGCCTTTTTCGGTTTCAGTTTGCGCGATCCGGCGATGCCGGGCCGCGTGAGTTCGGGTGTTCTAAAGATAGCGTCTAATTCCTCAGCCTTCAAAATACCGCTTTCCAGGGCCGCTTCCCTGACGGATTTCCCTTCCGCAGCGGCTTTACCCGCGAGACGGGCCGCTTCTTCATAGCCGATATAGGGGACGAGGGCGGTCACGAGGCAGAGGCTTTCCTCGAGCCATTTCCTGCAGTTCTCTTCATTTGCGACGATATCTTCTATACACCGGGTCCTGAGAGCGACTGCTGCGTTAGTGAGGAGTCTCAGCGAGGAAAGAAGGTTGTACGTGATGAGGGGGAGGCAGGGGTTAAGCTCCAACTGTCCCGCAGCCGCTGCCATGGCTATGCCCTGGTCGTAGCACATGACTTGAAAGGCAACCTGGATCACCATTTCGGGTATCACGGGGTTTACCTTGGCAGGCATGATGGAAGAACCCGCCTGAAGCCGGGGTAGTGCGATCTCCGCTATGCCGCCGCGGGGCCCGGAGGAGAGCAGTTTCAGGTCCCCCGATATTTTCGCGAAATTTGCCGCCGCAGCCTTCAGGAGGCCCGAAACCTCCACAAAGACGTCTGCATTCTGGGTAAGGTCCACCATGTTTTCGGCCCTCGCAATCCCGAGACCCGTGATGTCCTGCAACTCCTCTATGGTTGCATAAATATACTCGCGCCGCGCATTGAGTCCTGTGCCCACGGCGGTGCCTCCGAGGTTTACCTGCCTCAGCCGCTCCTCAACTTTGAAAAGTCGCCAGCGGTCGCGGGCAACAGTCTCCGCGAAGGCTCCGAATTCCTGCCCGAGGGTTATGGGAAGGGCGTCCTGCATTTCGGTCCTGCCAAGTTTAAGAATATGGGCAAAGGCCGCTTCCTTCTCCTGGAACGCCCCTTGCAGTCGGGCGATCACCTCGCTCAAAGCGAGGACCATCTTGATGGCCGCAACCTTCAGGGCCGTGGGATACACGTCGTTTGTCGATTGGGAGAGGTTCACGTGGTCCAGGGGGTCTACGAGGCCGTAGTCACCCTTCCTGCCGCCCCGCAGTTCGATGGCCCGGTTTGCGAGGACCTCGTTCATGTTCATATTTGTGGAGGTTCCGGCTCCGCCCTGGAAGGCATCGGTAATGAACTGGTCCCGGAGTTTGCCTTCGACTACTTCCGCGGCGGCACGCACAATGGCATTGCCTGTCTCCGGATCGAGCAGACCGGTGCGCATATTCGCCTTTGCGCAGGCCATCTTTACCTGGGCCAGGGCCTCAATCATCTCTTCCGGCACCCGGAGTCCCGAGACAGGAAAATTGGTCACTGCCCTTACCGTGTGGATTCCGTAATATGCGTCCGAGGGGACCTCGACAATCCCCAGAAAATCCTTCTCTGTTCTCGATCCCATAGGCTTGTCCGGTAAGAGTCTATACCTTATTCCCTTTACTTTCAAGGTGGAAGGCTGTGGTATTTCGCCCGGTGCCCCGACAGGGCCCCCGTATTACGCGGTGGTGTCTCTCTCCTGGTTCGCGGCGGGATTGTAGTTGTCGATGAACTTGCCTTCCCATCGTGCGATGACCACGGTAGCGAGGCAATTGCCGATCACATTCAAGGAGGTTCGCGCCATATCCATGATCGTGTCCACTCCGAGAATGAGGGCAACGGCCTTGACGGGCAGTCCGAAGGAGGCAAGGGTGCCTGCGAGAACGACAAGGGATGCCCTGGGCACTCCTGCCGCTCCCTTGCTTGCGAATATGAGGGAAAAACCCATGATCAACTGCTGACCCCAACTCAGTTCGATTCCCGCTAACTGCGCGGCAAAGACGGAGGCAAGGGAGAGGTAGAGCGTCGTGCCGTCAAGGTTGAAGCTATAGCCCGTAGGTATGACGAAGGCCACGATATTCCGGGGTACTCCGAGAGACTCCATGGCAAGCATGGCCTTGGGCAGGGCGGCCTCGGAACTTGTAGTGGAAAAAGCGATGATCGCCGGTTCCTTGACCGCTGAAACAAACCTTCTCAGCGGCACTTTGAATATAAGGGCGACAGGCAGGAGGACCAGGAACAGGAAGGCGATAACGCCCGCATAGAGTGCCCCGATGAGAAGGCAGAGGTGGAGCAGGACGGATATCCCTTTGCCCGCAAGAACAGCTGCTATGGCCCCGCCCACCCCCACGGGGGCATAGCGCATGATGATGGACGTATACTTAAACATAGTCTCGGAGAGGGCCTCGCAGAAGTCGATGATGGGCTGCTTCTTTTCCTTGATGAGGCTGAGGGCGATGGCGAAGATAATGGTAAATATTACCACCTGGAGCACATCTCCCCGTGAAGCGGCATCGAAGAAGTTCTCCGGGAATATGTTGATGACCGCATCCTTGAGACTGTGCTGCTTCGCGGTGACCTCGAACCCGGTCGACGCGATGCTGTGGGCAAGGTTGCAGCCGGGCCTTACCACATTCGCGACAACAAGCCCGAGGAGCAGGGCGAAGGTGGTGATAACCTCAAAATAGATGAGTGATTTCACGCCCATCCTGCCCACGGACCTCAGGTCTGCATGTCCCGCTATTCCCACCACGAGGGTGGAGAAGATAATAGGTACTATGATGGTTTTTACGAGGCGGATAAATATAATGCCGAGGGGTTCGAGCCTTATGCCGATGCCGGGAAAGAGCCATCCCACGGCAAGGCCTGCAACCATCCCGAGAAAGATCAACTGGGTCTGGGACAGTCTCTTCATGGCAACCGGGGCCTCCCTTCTTTCCGTAGTCTATGACAGCAGGTAAAGAATAAACCCTATTTTTTGGACAAAGGCAACAGCAATCGATGGCCGGCGCGGCGAAAATTGTCCTGCAAACCGGGGTGAAAGTTTTCCTTGACAGGATATTTATTTATCGATATAATTTTATCGATAAGAAGATATCAATAAAGAAATATCTATAAGACGACGCGGAGGTGGCAGGATGGCAGAGAATGGAGAGAGAAAGGGGGAGGTTATAAAAGCCATACCGGAACCGACGTTGCGGCGGCTTCCCATTTACTACCAGTACCTGAAAAGGATGCACGATGAAAAGCAGTTCGAATATATCTCATGTACCCGGATAGGTAACGATCTCAACGTGCTGCCCATCCAGGTAAGAAAGGACCTGCAGGTGGCCGACGCGGTGGGAAAGCCGAAACTGGGTTACGGAGTGACGGAGCTTATCCACACCATCGAGGACTTTCTCGGTTGGAACAATACGACGGAAGCGTACCTTGTGGGCGTGGGAAACCTTGGCTCCGCCCTGTTGGGATACCAGGGTTTCAGGGAATACGGCCTCAATATCGTGGCTGCCTTTGACGTGGATGAGAAGAAGGTCGGCACGGAGGTGAGCGGCAAGAAGGTCCTCCATGCGGCAAAACTGCCCGAAATGATCAGGAGGATGAGTATAAAGATAGGCATCCTTACGGTGCCCGCAAGTTCCGCGCAGCAACAGGCTGATGCCATGGTGAAGGCGGGTATCCATGCGATCTGGAATTTTTCCCCTGTGAAGATCAATGTCCCGCCGGGCATTATCGTGCAGCATGAGAATCTGGCTTCATCACTCGTAGTACTGTCAAAAAAACTGGCCCTTTCGCTCAACGCGAAGGCCTGAGAGAGAGGCAAGAACGATGGAAACAGTGCGCAAATTTGAAAGAGTCCTGGAAATCGTGGATCAGAACGGGAGGAATTCGGCCCGCCTCATCCCCATACTTCAGGCAGTCCAGGCGGAATACCGTTATCTGCCGGAAGAGATCCTCACCTTTGTGGCGACATCCCTCGGTATTTCACCGGCGAGGGTCTTCGGCGTCGCCACCTTTTACTCCCTTTTCACGTTGAAACCAAAGGGAAAATACCTGATACGGGTGTGCGATGGCACAGCGTGCCATGTGAAGCAGTCATTGGACCTTTACGACGCGATAAGCAAGAGGCTTAAGCTGGACGGAGAGATGGAGACCACCTCCGACATGCTTTTCACCCTTGAAACCGTCAACTGTCTCGGTGCGTGCGGTCTTGCACCGGCGATGGTGATCAACGAAGAGGTCTACGGGCAACTTACCCCGGAGAGGGCATCAGAGATAATCGACGATATTATCCTGAAGGAGGCGTGCAGTGAATCTAACGACCATGGTGCTTAATAAGATAAAGAACGATTATCAGGCGTGGCAATCCGGTGTGTCCCACAGAATCGTCGTGTGCGCCGGCACGGGCTGCCTGGTGAACGGTTCTTTAAAAGTCTATGACGAATTTCTCAATAGTATCAGAAAATCCGGGCTTCACGCAGTAGTGGAGTTGGAGAAGGAAGAGGGGGGGCTCTTCGTATCGAAGAGCGGATGCCAGGGGTTTTGCCAGATAGGACCCCTTGTGACGATATTGCCGGACAACATACTTTATAAAAAGGTAAAGCCCGGGGATGTAAAGGAAATCGTGGAGACGACCCTGAAGAAGGGAGAATTGGTCCACCGGCTCCTCTATATGGAGCCTGCCACAAAGAAGGTCTGCCGGGGCATGGACGACATACCGTTTTACCGGAACCAGAACCGGTTTGTCCTCAAGAACTGCGGGGTAATAGACCCGGAGAATATCAATGAATACATTGCGTCGGGAGGATACCAGGCGGCTACCGAAGTGTGCGGTGAAATGACTCCCGAGGCTGTGTGCGATATGATGGAGGCCTCGGGACTACGGGGCCGGGGAGGCGGAGGTTTCCCGACAGGCAAGAAATGGCACGCAGCCCGGCTTGAAAAGAGCGCGAAGAAATACGTGATCTGTAATGGCGACGAGGGCGACCCCGGCGCTTTCATGGATATGGGCATCATGGAGGGAAACCCTCATAGCGTGATCGAAGGGATGATTATCGCGTCCAGGGCGATTCAGGCGGACGAGGGTTATGTGTATGTGAGGGCGGAATATCCCCTTGCGGTAAAACGGGTACGGAAAGCCATAGCGGATGCCTACAAACTCGGGGCCCTTGGGAAACGCGTCCTTGGAACGGACCACACCTTCAACCTGCAGGTAATGGAAGGGGCCGGCGCCTTTGTATGCGGCGAAGAAACGGCGCTTATCGCCTCGATCGAAGGTAAAAGGGGCATGCCCCTGCCCAAGCCTCCCTTTCCTTCCAAGAGCGGCCTCTGGGGGAAACCGACGATAATCAACAACGTCGAAACCCTTTCGACAGTGCCCCTTATCGTGTCGTCCGGCATCGATTCCTTTCGGAAGATAGGGACCTCCTTTTCTCCAGGCACCAAGACTTTTGCGGTAACAGGGCATGTGGTAAACACGGGACTGATCGAGATGCCCCTGGGTTCGACACTCCGCGAGATCGTATACGGCGTGGCAGGAGGCATTACCGCGGACGACGGGAGCCCTGCGAGCGACGGGTTCAAGGCCGTCCAGATCGGAGGGCCGTCAGGCGGATGCCTCACAAGGGACCACCTGGACCTGCCCATCGATTTCGATTCCCTGAGAAAAGTGGGCGCCATGGTCGGCTCCGGAGGGCTCGTGGTCATGAACAGGCACACGTGCATGGTCGGCGTTGCCCGCTTCTTCATGCAGTTTGCCCAGAGCGAGTCGTGCGGGAAATGCGTGCTCTGCCGCGAGGGGACCAAGCAGATGCTCGCCTTGCTCGACGATATAATGGAAGGGAGGGCCACGGAAGAGACCCTCGTGATCCTGGAGGACCTCGCGTTGACGGTACAAAAGGGTTCGCTCTGCGGGCTCGGGAAAACCGCCCCCAATCCGGTCCTCTCCACGCTCAGCCAGTTTCGCGACGAGTATCTGGCCCACGTGCGGGACAGGTATTGTCCCACGGGGAAATGCAAGGGGCTGGTGCGACTTCGGATTGACCCGGACATTTGCACCGGCTGCACGCTCTGCGCAAAGAAATGCCCCGTAGGGGCCGTATCGGGAGAGAAGCTGAAACCGCACCACATCGACCAGGCAATCTGTACAAAGTGCAGGGTCTGCCTGAAAAGCTGCAAGGTCCACGCAATAAAGGGAGACAGGCCATGAACGACAACAATTTTGCAATAATCGACAAGAAAGAGGTGCCCATCGAAAACGAGCAGAACCTTCTCGAATTGATACGGAAGGCGGGTGTTGACCTGCCCACCTTTTGTTACCACTCTGAGTTGAGCGTTTACGGCGCTTGCCGGCTCTGTATGGTCCAGGTGGAGAGCCTGGGTCTCGTGCCCGCGTGTTCGACCCCTCCTTTCGCGGGCATGAAGGTGAGCACCAATACGGAAGAAACCAGGAAGATGAGACGGATCATCGTGGAGCTTCTCCTCGCAAACCATAGCAGGAATTGTCCCACATGCCAGAAAAGCACCACATGCCAGCTCCAGGCCCTGGCCCGCCGCCTCGGCATTACGAAGATACGGTTCAAGAGCCAGAGCAGGGACCTGCCTTGTGATGACTCGTCACCCTCCCTCGTGAGGGACCCCAACAAATGCATCCTCTGCGGCGACTGCGTGCGCATCTGTGAGGAAGTGCAGTCTGTGGGCGCTATCGACTTTTCTTACAGAGGTTCTCAGACTGTAGTTATCCCATCTTTCGGGAAGGACCTCGACAAAGTGGAGTGTGTGAACTGCGGCCAGTGCGCCAGGGTATGTCCCACCGGCGCGCTTACGCCGAAATCAGAGGTGGACGAGGTCTGGGAAGCCCTTCACGATCCGGAAAAAACCGTGATTGCCCAGGTAGCCCCTGCGGTCCGGGTCGCCGTGGGGGAAATGTTCGGCCTTGAGCCGGGCGTGACGACCACGGGGCAAATTGCCGCCGCCCTGCGCGCCATGGGTTTTGACAGGGTCTTCGATACCTCTTTTACCGCTGACCTCACGGTCATAGAAGAGAGCAACGAGTTTATCGGTCGTATGGGAGAAAGTGAACGGATACCACAGTTCACGTCATGCTGTCCCGCGTGGGTGAAGTTCGTGGAGCAGTATTACCCGGAGTTTGTGAGCCATCTCTCCACGTGTCGCTCGCCGCAGCAGATGTTCGGCGCCCTTGCGAAAGAGGCCCTTCCACAACAATTGGGTGTTGCGAGGAAGGACCTGGTGGTGGTTTCCATTATGCCCTGTACGGCCAAGAAGTTCGAGGCAAAAAGGGCTGAGTTCAAAAGTGACGGCGCCCCCGATGTGGACCATGTCCTCACCACCCAGGAGTTAGGCCGGATGATCGAGGAAGCGGGTCTTCGCTTCAAAGACCTGGAACCGGAATCCTTCCATCTCCCTTTCGGCTTTAAAACAGGGGCAGGGGTGATATTCGGCAACTCGGGCGGGGTCTCCGAGGCGGTTCTCCGATATGTGACGGAAAGACTGACAGGTGAGAAACGGGACAATTGCGAGTTTGTCAGTGTGAGAGGCGAGGACGGGATCCGCGAGGCATCCCTTAAGATCAAAGACAGGGAATATTCCCTGGCTGTGGTGAGCGGGCTCAAGAATGCCCGTAAACTCTTGGAAAACGTAAAATCGGGGAATACGCGGTACGACCTCGTTGAGGTAATGGCATGTCCTGGAGGGTGCGTCGGGGGAGCGGGCCAGCCTGTATCCATGAGCGCCGGAGCCCGACAGAAACGGACAAAAGGCATCTACGAAAACGACAGGATGCTCGAACTCCACAAGTCCCAGGAAAACCCTTATGTCAAAGATATTTACGCGAGCCTCCTCGGTGAAGTGGGAGGCCATATGGCGCATAAATTGCTCCATACGGGCTATAAAAACAGAAAGAGAATCTCCGATGAATGCATGACCGTCAGTGGTCCGGACACGGACCAGGCGCTTCAGGTGAACGTCTGCTTCGGGACCGGTTGCTTCCTGAAAGGGTCTCAGAGACTCCTCCACGAAATTCTGGAGCATATACGGGTAAATGGGCTTGAGGATCGGGTGAGCGTGAGCGCATCATTCTGCTTCGAAAAGTGCGACAGGGGACCCACCGTGCGGATTGGTGATATAATTATCGAGGGGTGTACTATCGAAGCGGCGGCGGAGACCATAGAAGGGAGGCTGCACAGCCCGGCCCTGATAAGACTTCCGCTCCATAGCGACGTGCCGGGGGCTTAGCAGGGAGATGGGGGCGAAGAAAAGGCCTGACCCGATGAATGGGAGAAAGAAATCCGGAAAAAGGGGTGAAAGGAAATGCCTGATAAGGGGATAGAACAGATCGTATTTACCCTCACGGCGAGATGCCGGGACTGCTACCGCTGTCTTAGGAGTTGTCCCGTCAAGGCCATCCGCATGGAAAAGGGACAGGCTTATGTTGACGGAAAGCGGTGCATTGCGTGCGGCACCTGCATTAAGGAGTGTCCTCAGCAGGCAAAGACCTTTCGCTACGATATCGATGTGGCGCAGCGCCTGATCGAAGGCGGAGACTTTGTGGCCGCGAGTATCGCCCCTTCCTTCGCGGCGGTCTTCAGCGGTTGGCAAAGGACGAGGCTTCCATCGGCGCTACGGGCCCTGGGTTTCCGGTTTGTGGGGCAGACCTCTCACGGCGCTTATCAGATATCCGCCCATGCGCGGAGGCTCGCGAGGGAAGGAGACAAAAGCGCCTTGATCGGCACCGCGTGTCCGGCCCTGGTGAGCTACATCGAGAAGTACCATCGGGACCTTACGGGCAACCTGCTGCCCCTTGTCTCCCCCATGGCGGCCCATGCGCGCCTGCTCAAGGAGAGACTTGGAAAAGAGGCGAAGGTGGTCTTTATCGGACCTTGTGTGGCCAAGAAATCGGAACTGTTCCGGCCCGAGGTAAAGGGTGTTGTCGACTGTGTCCTCACGTTCCGCGAGCTGATGACATGGCTGGCCCAGAAGAGCATCGACCTTTCCACCTGCGAGGAGAGCAACTTCGACGAGCGGCCGGTACCGTCGGCTCAGTTGTACCCTCTGCCGGGGGGCATGATCAAGACGGCGGGCCTTGAGGACGACGGGCTCAACATGAAACTCCTGAAGGTCGACGGGATAGCCAATGTGCGGGAACTTCTGAACGATGTTCCCAATGATTCCGCGTACACCCTTATAGAGCCCCTATTCTGCAGCCAGGGGTGTATCAACGGGCCCGGGATCGAGACGGAGAAGAACCTTTTTGAGCGGAGGAAGGAAATCATCGAATACGACCGGGAGATAGATTGTCCTGAAGCAGTCCCGGACGCGGTGGCGGAAGGCGATCCTTTCAAAGCGGCCTTCCAGAGCGAGGCGAGTCCGGCACCGGCAGTGAGCGAAGAGCAGATACAGCAGGTGTTCGAACGTACGGGAAAATCGGACCCCCAGCAGCAGCTTAATTGCGGGGCCTGCGGCTATGACAGTTGCCGTGAGAAGGCTATTGCCGTGGTCCTGGGCATGGCGGAACCCGAAATGTGCATCCCCTATATGAGGCGGCTCGCGGAAAGACGGACGGACCAGATCGTTACCACCACACCCAACGGGGTGCTTATGCTTGATGAGGAGTTGAACATTCTCAGCATAAACCCGGCTTTCAAGAAGTTTTTTCTCTGCACCGATGCGGTGTTGGGCCGGCACGTATCGTACCTCATGGACCCCGCGCCTTTCGAGAAGCTCGTATCCGGGGTGGTAGACTCCCTCGATATCACCGTAACGCACCGTCATTATAACCTCCACTGCCGTGAACTTTTCTACATCCTGAAGGAGGAAAGGCAGATCGTGGGGATCTTTATGAATATCACGAGCCAGCAGGAGCACGAGGAAAAACTGAACGAGATCCGTTCTCAGACAATAGAACAGGCGAATGAACTCCTGGAACACCAAATCAAGATGGCGGAGAATATTGCCCAGTTCATCGGCGAAAGCACGGCAAAAGGGGAGGAGCTTGTGCGGAAATTATTGGCCCTGAGTGAGAGAGATGACGCCAAATCTGAGTGAGTCCAGGAAATACATAGAGGCGGTGCTTGCCCAGAGCGCCAAGAAGGCAGGGCGGGTATGCGGCGATTATGTGGTCATCGACAGGACGCCGGAAGCGACCACGGCGGTTGTGGCCGACGGGATCGGCACCGGGATCAAGGCACGCGTTGCGGCGGTAATGTATACAGCCCGGTTGATGGAGTTGATCCGCCTGGGTTTCACGCTCAGGGAGGCATGCAGAAAACTCGTCGATACCATGCATGAGGCAAGAACCAGGGACATCCCCTTCTCCGCCTTCAGCGTGTGCCGCATTCTGAACAGCGGCCATGCCACCATCGTATCTTACGAGATTCCCGCACCCATATTGATCAACAATTACCTTGCCGCGTACCAGCCGAAACAACGCTCCTTTACCATGGGACTTGAAATGATCGCCGAAGTGAACTGTATGCTCGATTACGGAGACGGAATCGTCATGGTGAGCGACGGGGTGAGCCAGGCGGGCCTCGGACACCAGTACCGCATGGGATGGGGGACCCAGGGGGCCTGCGACTTCATCAACGGCTGTCTCGTAAGGAAGGTGGACCTCAAAGCCGTACCCGGGGAGATCCTTGGAAAGGTTAAGGAGATTTCGGGCTCCACCTACGGCGATGACACCACCTGTCTTCTCCTTGTCTGCCGTGAGGCCCATTCACTCAATATACTTACCGGTCCGCCGGCAAACAGGGGAAAGGACAGGGAGGCGGTACTGCGGTTTCTCGACATGAAAGGGACAAAGGTCGTATGCGGCTCCACCACAGCGGAAGTGACGGCGCGCATACTGGAGGTCAAGGTAAAGATCAAGGACATTTCCGACGCCTTCCACAAACCGCCTTCCTATGAGATAAAAGGCATCGACTACGCCACGGAAGGGGCCGTCACTCTGAACCAGGTATATAATATCCTGGAAGAAAAGGCCGAGAGTCTGGACCACAATTCCTCCGTATCCACCCTCTATGAGCTTCTTCACACTGCCGATACCATCAACTTCGTCGTGGGGACCGCGACAAACCCCGGTCACGAGAATATCGTCTTCCGGCAGATGGGTATGTTCCCGAGGGAGGTGATTGTCCAGTTCCTCGCGGATAGACTGAGGAAGATGGGGAAACTGGTGAACGTGGAGTACATCTGAACCCGTGCCTCCGCCCGGATCGACCTTGACACCTCTTTTGTTATTTTTTACACTTTTTGTTGGCGGACTTTGTCAATTGAAAGGAGACGACATGAAGAAACTATCTCGAAAAGCGGCATGTATTCTCGGTTTTATGTGTGTCATGATGGCAGTGGCCCTTGTTTCGGCCCGGGTCTCTTTTGCGGAAAAGGGCCTCACCAGGATTGCGGACAATGTTTATTCCTATGTGGATGTGAAGAACGGGTCGCCGTCCAACAGTTTCGGCGCCAACGCGGGGATAATCATCGGCAAGGACGGTATCGTAGTAGTGGACACCTTGATGACGGCGAAAGAGGCGAAGCGATTTATAGGGGACATAAGGGCCGTATCCGACAAGCCTATCAAATATGTCGTCGATACCCACTACCACCTGGACCACGCCTGGGGAAACGCGGAGTTTGCCAAACTCGGGGCCCTTGTGGTAGCCCACAGGAATGACAGGGAGAACCTGCTCGCGAAGGGCGGAGAGACGCTCAAGGGCTATAAGGGGTACGGTATTTCGAAGGAAGACATAGAGGGGACGGAGATCTCCCTCCCTGTACTCACCTTTGATTCGCGCATGGATATCTTCCTGGGGGACCGGACGGTCATATTGACGCACCCGGGGCCGGCCCACACGAACGGGGATACCCTCGTCTATCTTCCCGACAAGAAGATCCTCTTTACGGGGGACATCGTCTTTACGAATTTTCACCCTTATCTCGCCGAGGGCGATCTCACTTCCTGGGCCGGGGTGCTCGACACAATCCTCGCCATGGACGTGGAACGCATAATTCCCGGTCACGGCCCCCTTTCGACGAAGAAGGACGTGAGGGATATGAAGACATACCTCGTCATTTTCGATGCGAAGGCAAAGGAACTCTGCTCCAAATCGAAGGACCCGAAGTATATTTACGGGGAGATGCTGAGGGCTTTGCCTCCAAAGGAGGGCGGTGCTTTCATCATTGACGGAAACATCGAGATGCGGTATCTGAAAAAGTAAGAACGCCCTGAGTTCCGGGCGCGCGACCTGCCCCGCCCATACAGAAAAAGCCCCGGCTTCCCATGAGAGGAAAGCCGGGGCTTCAGTTACCGTGCAATTCAACGCTTATGTAGGAGACACGGTAGACATCTCCTTCTTGAAGGAATAGAAATAGACTGCCCCTATAAACAGGAAGCCTCCCACTATATTGCCGATGGTCACCGGGATCAGGTTCCACTGAATGAACTGTCCCCATGTAACCTTCGCGCCCAGCATAATCCCTGCCGGTATAAAATACATGTTTGCCACGCTGTGCTCAAATCCCGACGCCACGAAAGCCATGATGGGGAACCATATGCCGAAGAACTTTCCCACCATGTTCTTGGATGAAATCGCGAGGAGTATGGCCACATTGACCAGGAGGTTACACGCGATTCCTTTCATGAAAGCCGACCAGTACCCTATGGAGCCCGCGGCTATATAGGGTAGGACCTTCCCTTCCGCTATGGCTATCGCATTTTTTCCGAATACGGTCAGATCCGGGCCGCCGCCCTTGCTGAAGGGCCCCACAACCATCAGGTAGGCCCAGAAAAGAGACCCAATGAAGTTGCCTATGTAGACCCAGAACCATGCGTTATAGACTTTGCCCCACGTGCTCTTCCCCTGAAACACGGCCATGGGTATAAGCATCGTATCGCCGGTGAAGAGCGACATTCCCGTGAGCACGATCGCGATGAGGCCTACGGGGAAGACCGCCCCTGCGACGAGAGCCCTGAAGCCCGGTCCCATGCTGGTTTCCAGCCCGGTTGAGCACACCGTGCAAAGGGCGCCGCCGACTGCAATAAAAAGACCTGCCATGAAGCTCCTTATGAGGAAGTTGGGAGCCCCAAGATTGGCCTTGTACCTTCCTGCATCCCCTGCCAACTGCACAATCTCTAAAGGTTTGTTCGCCATAGTATCCCCTCTCTTAGTAGTAGTAGTTTATAGGCCGTGGCCCTGCCACGGCCGGCCGTGCCGATCTCAATTATAGATCTTCTCGATTCTGGTAGAGCAAACCTTGTACTCGGGTATTTTGCACCCGGGGTCAAGGCGATCCGTGGTCAATCTGTTTGCACAGGATTCATAGAAATGGAAAGGAATAAAGACAACATTCGGTTTCAGCCTCTCCGCAATTTTGGCCCTGATCCTGATACTGCCCCGTCTTGTCGACATGGACACCATCTCTCCATCTTCTATGTTGAGGTTGATGGCGTCGTTCGGGTTGACCTCGACAAAACCCTCGGGTACCAGTTCGTTGAGGATCTTCGAGTTCCGGGTCATTGTCCCTGAGTGAAAATGTTCGAGGAGGCGTCCCGTCGTTAGTGTCAGCGGATATTCCCTGTCAACCTCTTCCGCAGGGGGCGTGTATTCGATGGCGGTGAACAGGCCGAGACCCCTTGAAAAGGTATTCTTGTGAAGATATTGGGTGCCCGGGTGGTCCGTCGTAGGACAGGGCCACTGGATCAGTTCCTTTTCGATTCTTTCGTATGTGATGCCCGCGTACGAGGGAGTGACCTTCCTTATTTCGTCGAAGATGTCCGCGGCCTTTTCATAATTCCAGCCCGCACCCATCCTGTTGGCGATTTGACTGGTGATCCACCAGTCGTACCTCGCATTTCCCCACACCGGAAGCACGCGGTGCATGGGCTGAACCCTGCGTTCCGTGTTCGTGACGGTCCCTTCCTTTTCGAGAAACGCCGAGGAGGGGAGCACCACGTCGGCATAAGCCGCGGTTTCCGTGAGAAATATATCCTGGACCACCAGAAAGTCGAGGTGCTCCAGGGCTTCGATGACGTGCGCCTGATTGGGATCGGAAAGCACAGGGTTTTCACCCATTATATACATGGCCTTCACGTTTCCCCCGTGAGCAGCGTTCATCATCTCCATAAGGGTAAGCCCGGGTGCTGTGGGCAGGTCCGTGGCTCCCCAGGCAGCCTCGAATTTAGCCTTGTTCTGCTCCGAAAGGACAGGTTGGTATGCCGGATAGGTGGCCGGCAGACAACCCATGTCACAGGCGCCCTGAACGTTATTCTGGCCCCTCAAGGGGTTCACGCCGCCACCGGGTACGCCCATGTTGCCGAGCAGCATCTGGAGGTTTGCCGTGGATTTAACCCCGCTCACCCCTGAAATGAACTGGGTGATGCCCATGGAGTAATAAAGAGCCATGGGCTTGATGCCCGCCATAAGGCGCGCTGCCTTTGCAATGTCTCCAGGGTTGTCCAGCCCGCATATTTCCGCCACATATTCGGGCGTGTACTTCTCGAGGGTCTTCGCCATCTCGTCAAAGTTTTCGCACCGGGATTCGACGAAGGTTTTATTGTAGAGGCCCTCTTTTATGAGAACGTGCATGAATCCGTTGAGGATTGCGATGTTGGTCCCCGGTTTTATCTGAAAGTAATAGTCCGCGTATTTTCCAAGCTCGATCTTCCTCGGGTCCACGACGATCAGTTTCTTGTGGTTGTTGCGGACCGCATTTTTGATCATGGAGCCTATTACAGGATGATTGTCTGTTGTGTTGGATCCGATGACAAGGAACCCTTCGCTTACCGGCACTTCCCGGATCGAGTTTGTCATTGCTCCGGAGCCGAATACAGCCGCCAGACCGGCGACCGTGGAGCTATGTCAGAGACGGGCGCAGTGGTCTATGTTGTTCGAGCCCACCACCGCCCTCATGAACTTTTGCATGAGATAATTCTCTTCATTGGTGCATTTTGCTGAGGAGAGGGCCGCGATCGAGTCCGGTCCGTACTCCTTCTTCGTCTCCGTGAGCCGCCGGGCAACGAGGTCGAGGGCCTCGTCCCATTCCGTTTCAACGAAGGCGCCGTCTTTCTTCACGAGCGGCTTGGACAACCTCCTTGGACTCTGGACAAAGTCGAAACCAAACCTGCCTTTCACGCAAAGATGACCCCTGTTGGGACCGTCGTCATTGCCCATGGCCTTCGTGAGCAAGCCTTTTTTGTCCGTGTAGAAGTCGATTTTGCATCCTACGCCGCAATAGATACATATGCTCGATTCCTTCTTGAGTTCCCAGTTCACACCCTTGCCAAGGACCGTCTGGTAGCTCAAAGCCCCAGTGGGACACAGTTGAACACAGGTCCCGCACTTCGTACAAGTTTCCGACTCTCCCCAGAGTTTGTTGTCGTCTACGGTAAGGTGCGTCTGGGAGCCTCTTTCCGCAAAACCCCACACATTCGATACCTGGACCTCTTTACATGCTCTCACGCAGCGTCCGCAGAGTATGCACCTGTTCTCATTTCTCTTGAGGGCCTTGCTCGACGTATAATCCATGGTGCGCGACCTTCTTATGGTGTCCGCATATGGCTGAGGCTCGACGCCGTATTTCTGTACGAGGACCTGCAAATCACATGCGCCGTTCGCGTCGCAGTACAGGCAGTTGTGGTCGCCTTCGGAAAGAAGCAATTCCAGTACCCATTTCCTGTATTCCGCGATGGCGTCGTCCTCGGTAACGATGTTCATGCCGTCCGCCGCCGGTTCGGAGCAGGACGCCTTGAACATCTTGCCGTTTACCCGGACAAGACATACCCGGCACGCGCCGCTCTTGCTCAACTTGGGATGGTAGCAAAGATAAGGGATATCGATGCCGTTCTCCAGGGCCACCTCGAGAATGGTCTGCCCCGTCTTTCCTGCCACTTCTTTGCCATCAATGGTGAGCTTGATCTCTTCCATTAACTATCTCCTTTTACGGCAATGTAATACCCGTGTCCGATGGAATGGAGCGTGGCGCATGGCGAACACGATTCCGGTCCCATGCGCCACAATATCGTCTGTTAAACCGATCTTATTGCACGCCTCTTTTTTTGTATTTTGTATGAAGCAGCCGGTGCGATTTCTCACCAAGAGGCTCCTTCAGGTATTCTTCATAAATGCGTGTCACTGACGGATTTTCGTGGGACTTTCTGCGGGGCAGGCCCTTGTCCTCGGCGTAGAGCGCCTCGGCCCTCAGCCGTCGCACCTTGTTGTCCACGGGAATGGGCTGACCGCCGCCTCCCACGCAACCGCCGGGACATGCCATGATCTCGATGAAATGATAGTCCGCGGTGCCGTTCTGTAATTTTTCCATTACCTTGCGCGCATTGCCGAGGCCATGGGCTACCGCGACTTTCACGTCTCCCACACCCTCCACAGGCACGGTCGCTTCCTTGACCCCTTCAAGACCTCTCACGGCGACAAAGTCCAGGTTCTCCAGGGTCTTGCCGGTGATTACTTCGTAAGCGGTCCTGAGCGCTGCTTCCATAACGCCGCCTGTGGCGCCGAAGATGGTGCCTGCGCCCGTATACTCACCCATGGGTGCGTCATATTCGCCATCTTCAAGCTCCCTGAACTCTATGCCCGCCTGTCTGATCATCCGCGCAAGCTCCCGCGTGGTGAGCACGTAGTCCACGTCCTTATAACCACTATCCGTCATCTCGGGCCGCTCGCACTCGAACTTCTTCGCGGTGCAGGGCATAACGGACACAACTATGATATCCTTGGGGTTGAGGCCCTCTTTCTCGGCGAAATAGGTTTTCGCCAAAGCGCCGAGCATCTGCTGCGGGGACTTGCACGTGGAAAGGTGAGGCAGCATGTCAGGGTAAAAGTGCTCGATGAACTTGATCCATCCCGGGCTGCAGCTCGTGATTAGGGGGAGGACCCCGCCTTCCTTTATGCGTTTGATCAGCTCGTTGCCTTCCTCGATGATGGTAAGGTCGGCGGTGAAGTTCGTGTCGAACACACGGTCAAATCCGAGCTTCCTTACAGCGGACAGCATCTTTCCCGTCACAAGTGTTCCGGGAGGATATCCGAATTCCTCTCCCAGGGCTGCCCGTACCGCGGGGGCGTCCTGGACGACGACAAATTTGGTGGGGTCCGAAAGGGCATCCCACACGGCATCTATGCTTGACTTTTCAGTGATGGCTCCCACTGGACACACGAGGGAGCATTGGCCGCAATTGGTGCACGCCACGTCGTTGATACTTTCATCGAATGCGGGTGCGACCTTTGATTCAAAGCCCCTGCCCTGGGCAAAAAGGGCGGTCACGCTCTGGACTTCCTTGCAGACAGTCACGCAACGGCGGCAAAGAATGCATTTGCTCTGGTCTCTTCTCAGAGAGGGTGAGCCGCTGTCTATACCGCCCGCGCTTCTGGCGCCGGGGAACCTTACTTCTCGCACCCCAAGCTCTTCCGCAATTTTCTGAAGCTCGCACTTGAGGTTCCGTGGACAGGTGAGGCAGTCCATGGGGTGGTTGGAAAGAAGCATCTCAACGGAGAATTTTCTCGCCTTCCTCACCCGTTCGGTGCTTGTGTGCACCACAAGTCCTTCAGATACAGGGAAGACACATGCCGCCTGGAGGGCGCGGTTGCCCTCGACCTCCACAAGACATACCCTGCACGCCCCTATGGCCTGCACCTCAGGGAGATAGCAGAGCGTAGGGATGTGAACCTTTGCCTCTTTCGCGGCCTGCAGGATCGTGCTTCCCTGCTCAACTGCAACTTTCTGACCGTCTATGGTTAAGTTTATCATACCTGATCACTCTCCTTGCACCTTAGTTTGTAGGCTGATCTTCTTGTCTCAGGTAGCAGTGGAGGCATCTTTTGGCCTCTTCAACCGCCGATTTCGACGGGTAGGGGAGCACTACTTCCTTGAAGTTCCTATACCTTTCGGAAAGAGGCATAGTCGGCGCATCGGCCCGCTTTCTCTCTTTCTGGTATTCCTCCTCGTTGTAGGAAACAACCAGGTTCACGAGTCTTTCGCGGAAGGTGTCCTTCAGGATGCCGTCTCCTCCGAGGTACCTGTCGATTGCCATGGCCGCTTTCTTGCCGTCTCCTATTGCCTCCACTACGGTGGCAGGGCCTCGTACTGCGTCCCCTGCAGCGAAGACCCCCTCTCGCGTGGTCTCAAGGTTTTTGAGATCGGCTACCGCGATGGTCCCATTGCTGCTCAGGGATATTCCGTCGCCATTCACATAGGAGAGGTCGGGGACCTGTCCGATGGCGGCGATTATCGTATCGACATCGAGAAGGAACTCGGAGCCGGGTATGGCCTCGGGTTTCCGGCGGCCGCTGTTGTCGAACCGGCCGAGCGACATGCGGACACATTCAATCTTCGTGACCTTGCCGTTCTCGATAACCAGACTCTTCGGGGCTACCAGCGTATGAATCTTGACCCCTTCACTCTCGGCTTCCTCGATCTCCTCTTCGTAAGCAGGCATATCTTCCTTGTCCCTGCGATAGAGCACGGACACGCCTTTTGCTCCGAGACGGAGGGCCGACCGGGCTGCGTCTATCGCCACGTTGCCGCCGCCGATAACTGCGACCTGCCCATCGACTTTCACTGCCTTTTTGAGGTTCAGGTTGCGCAGGAATGTTGCGCCGTCAACAACGCCCTCGCTGTCATCGCCGGGGATGCCCAGCTTCTGGCCCTTGTGGGCGCCTGTTGCCATGAGGACGGCGTTATAACCGTCGGAGAAGAGTTTTTCCATGGTGATGTCTTTTCCGATGGCCGTATTATATTTGATTTCCACACCCAGGTCGGTAACCGTCTTCACTTCGGCGCCGAGAATGTCTTTCGGCAGCCTGTATTCGGGGATACCGACTGCGAGCATGCCTCCGGCTACCGGCAGGGCCTCAAAGACCGTGACCTTGTAGCCTTTGCCCGCAAGGTAATATGCTGCGGTCAGTCCCGCGGGACCTCCGCCTATGATCGCCACTTTCCCGTCCTTGGCTTCTTCCACCGGCGGACGATAAGGCGCAAATGAGTTCATATCGAAATCTGCGGCAAAACGTTTGAGAGAGCATATTGCCACGGGTTCGTCGACCTGCTGCCTGCGGCACTTGGTTTCGCAGGGATGGACGCAGACGCGGCCGCATACGGCGGGGAAGGGATTACCTTCCTTGATGACCGCAACGGCGTCTTCAAAGCGACCTTCGCTGATGAGGGTTACATACCCCCACGCATTCTGGCCCGCGGGACAGGCGTTCTGACAAGGGGCGTCGAAAAGTGATGAACATACCCCTGCGCGGCAGTGTTTGTCTTTTATGTGTTCCTCGTATTCATGCTTGAAAAATCTCAAGGTCGAAAGCACGGGGTTGGGCGCGGTCTGGCCCAGGCCGCAGAGGGCCGAATCCTTGATCCTCTCTGCAAGCTCGATCAGTTTTTCTATGTCCCCTTCCTCACCTTTGCCCCGCACGATGCGGTTCAGGATCTCCAGCATTCTCTTCGTCCCTATCCGGCAGGGAGGACATTTCCCGCACGACTCATCCTGGATGAAGTCGAGAAAGAACCGGGCGAAGTCTACCATACAGGTGTCTTCATCAGCGACAATAAGGCCGCCGGAACCGACGATCGCGCCCAGTTCTTGGACCGATTCATAGTCTATCGGCACATTCAGGTGCTGCACGGGGATACAGCCGCCCGACGGTCCGCCCAATTGAGCGGCTTTGAATTTCTTCTTGCCCTTGATACCGCCGCCGATATCAAAAACCAGCTCGCCGAGAGAGGTGCCCATGGGCACTTCCACCAAACCGGTATTATTTACATTGCCCGCGAGGGCAAAGACCTTCGTCCCTTTGCTCCGTTCCGTGCCGAAGCCGGCGTACCACTCAGCCCCCTTGTTTATGATGGCGGCGATGTTTGCAAATGTCTCCACGTTATTGAGCAGGGTAGGGGCATTGAACAGGCCCCGTACTGCGGGGAACGGCGGCCGCGGTCTCGGCTCGCCCCTCTTCCCTTCAATGGAGAACATGAGGGCCGTCTCTTCACCACAGACAAAAGCGCCTGCCCCGATCCTTATATCGAGATCGAAGTCGAAGCCTGTCTCAAAAATATTCTTGCCGAGGAATTTGTATTCCCTTGCCTGCTTGATAGCCCACGTGAGCCTTTCGATGGCGAGGGGATATTCCGCCCGCACGTACACGTAACCCTGGTGCGCCCCGATTGCGTAGCCGGCAATGGTCATGGCTTCAATTACGCTATGGGGATCGCCTTCGAGAACGCTCCGGTCCATGAAAGCTCCCGGGTCTCCCTCGTCCGCGTTACATACGACGTACTTTATGTCTCCCTCCGCCTTAAGGGCGAATTTCCATTTCATACCCGTCAAGAACCCGCCGCCGCCTCTACCGCGAAGGCCGGACCTCAAGACCTCGTCAACGACCTGGTCCTGGGTCATGGAGGTGAGCGCCTTGCCTAGTGCCAGATATCCGTCACGGGCAATATACTCTTCTATATTCAAAGGATTGATGACCCCGCAATTCCTGAGGACGATCTTTTCCTGGTTCTTGAAGAAGTTGATCCCCTTCAGGGAGGGGATAGCCTTGGCTGTTATAGGTTCCTTGTAGAGCAGTCGTTCTACCAGCCTTCCCTTCAGGAGGTGCTCCGTTACTATCTCTGCCGCATCCGAGGGTTTGAGCTTCTGATAAAAAATCCCCTCCGGGTAGACAAGCGCCAGAGGGCCCAGATCACAGGAGCCGACACAACCGGTCTCAATGACCTTTACTTCTTCCTGAAGACCGAGTTCTATAATCTTGATGACAAAGGCATCCCTTATTTCCCGGCAGCCCGATGATACACAGGCGGCACCGGCGCATACTAATACATGAGCGCGCACTAGCTCCATCGTTAAATCGCCTCCTTACTTGTATTGTTCAAGAATTTCCATAATTTTCGTCGTTTTTACCCGACCATACACGTCGCTGTCGACCAGCATGGCGGGAGCGAGACCGCACGCGCCTATGCAGCGGACTACGTCCACTGAATACCTTCTGTCTTCCGTGGTCGAGCCTACGTCCACATTCAGCTCTTTCTCTACCTTCCCGAGGGTTTGCTGACCGCCTCGTACGTAACAGGCGGTGCCGAGGCAGACCTTTATGCTGTGGCGTCCCTTGGGCACTGTGGAGAAAAAGGAGTAGAAGGTCACGACCCCGTATACTTCATTCCGGGAAACTCCAAGGCCTTCCGCTACTTTCTGCTGGACTTCGCGGGGGAGATATCCAAACAGGTTCTGCGCTTTATGCAGCGCCATAATCAGTTCCTCAGGTTTCCCGCGATGTTCATCGATTATCAGTTCGAGCCTCGGATAAAGTTCTTCTTCGCTTAATTGAGCGCATGTGCACTCATGGTTCTCATCGGACATACCGTTCCTCCTTTAATGCCAATTTGCCTTTGTCCGGATCACGTCGTTGCCCGGCGTCCGGGCCCCGTGCGGGCACTATATGATGCGCTGTGACCCGCACGAGGGCCGTCCGCCTCCCGGTAATCTCACTTTCCGGAAGAATCCAAACTGGTATGCTTTATAACCATCACCGGTTTACTCTGACACCACCTTCCCATCCACCTGACTCCTCTTATAATAGTGCGTATGAAGGAGGTGGTGAGCCTTACCGGAATAAGGTTTCTCAAGGTACTTCTCATAAATAGCCTTTATCGAGGGGTTCTGGTGAGACTTGCGAAGGGGCAGGGATTTGTCTTCCGCGTACAGCGTCTGACCCCTTCTGGCCCTTCTCGCCATATCGCTGCCCCATGGTTGGCCTCCTCCGCCAACGCAACCCCCGGGACATGCCATGATTTCGATAAAGTGGTACTCGCTCTTGCCGGTGGTCGCCAGTTGTTCGGACACCTTGTCGAGAAGCTTTCTCGCGTTTCCGAGACCGTGGGCCACGGCTACTTTCAGTTTAAGGCCTTCCACATCCACCTCGGCCTCTTTCACGCCCTCCATGCCCCTCACTGCGAGGATGTCGGGGTTTTCAAGTTCTTTCCCTGTAACCAGGAAGTATGCGCTTCTCAGCGCCGCTTCCATAACGCCGCCCGTGGCCCCGAAGATCGTGGCCGCGCCGGTGTATTCGCCCAGAGGATTGTCGGCAGGCTCATCCGGCAAATCTTTAAGGTCGATGCCCGCTTCCTTCAGCATCCGGGCCATCTCCCTGGTGGTCAGCACGTAATCCACGTCCTGGTATCCGCTTGTGTTCATCTCAGGACGCTGGCACTCGAATTTCTTGGCGGTGCACGGCATGATGGAGACGGACACAATCTTCTCAGGCGGAATGCCTTTCAGTTCCGCGTAATAGGTTTTGGCCAGGGTGCCGAACATCTGCTGCGGTGATTTGGCTGTCGATGTGTTCTTGGCGAGATGGGGATAGAAGGTCTCGAGGAACTTTACCCACCCCGGAGAGCATGAAGTTATCACGGGAAGGTCCTTGTTTGCGACAATCCTGCCCACTACCTCGGTACCTTCCTCCAGTATGGTGAGGTCGGCGGTGAAGTTGGTGTCGAATACCGCGTCGAACTTCAAGCGCCGCAAAGCTGCGTGCATCTTGCCCGCCACGAGCGTCCCCGGTTCCATGCCGAACTCTTCGCCCAACATGGCCCTTACCGCGGGAGCTTCCTGAACCACCACATGTTTGTCCGGGTCGTTGAGGGCTTCCCAGACCTCTTCCACGTGACTCCTCTCGTAAAGGGCACCCACGGGACAGTATACGGTGCACTGTCCGCAGTTTACACACACGCTGTTCCCCATGCCCTGATTGAAGGCGTCCGTGATCTGCGTGTCAAACCCTCTCTGGTCGAGTGCAAGGGCGTTCACGGTCTGTATGTTCGAGCACACCTGAACACATCTTCCACAGAGGATACATTTGTTCGGGTCCCTCACGATGGAGGGACTGCTCATGTCCACGGGCCTTCTCTGTTCGAGGCGGGGATAGGTGAGGGCATTTATGCCCACCAGATTCGCCACGTTCTGGAGTTCGCAATTCTGATTCTTTATACAGGTGAGACAATCCATATCATGGTTCGAGAGGATAAGCTCGACTATTTCCTTTCGCGCCATCCGGACTTTTGCCGTATTCGTGTGGATTTTCCACCCCCGCTCAAGACGGGTCATGCACGCCCTCTTCATGGCGGGAAATCCCTCGATTTCCACCACACAGAGCCCGCATGAACCTTCGGCGGTGAGGTCGGGGTTATGGCAGAGGGTAGGTATCTTGAATCCCACCATCCTTGCTGCTTCGAGGATGGTAGTCCCTTCCTCGACCTCGACATCTATTTTGTTTATGGTTGCTTTTATCGTCATGTGTCCTTGTAACCTCCTAAATGGTTTCTCACTGCACGTGAGCAACTATCTCATTCTTGAAATATTTCAGCGCGCTCGAGACAGGGAGGTAGAGGGACTGTCCGAGAGGACAGAACGACGTATCCTTCATTACCTCCGAGATCCGGAGAAGACCATCTACGTCACCCTTTGTCGCCGAGGATGAGGCCACGCGATCGATTATCTCTACGAGGCGTGCGGTCCCGAGTCGGCACGGCACACAGTGGCCGCATGACTCGTGTTTGAAAAAGTGGAGCACGCTCTTCAGCATATCTACCATGTCGGCATCCTCGTCCATGACGAGTATCGCCCCTGAACCGAGGGCCGCGGAATATTCTCTCAAGTTGATAAAATCCATCTTTACATCAAGCATGTCCGGCCCCAGGAAAGCGCCGGCGGCTCCGCCCACGAGAGCGCCTTTGAACTTCTTTCCGGCTCTCATGCCTCCACCGTACTCGAATATGATGTCCCTGAGGGTGGTGCCCATCTCCACCTCAATAAGACCGGGTGTCGCCACATGGCCGAGGATGGAGTAGACCTTGGTCCCGGGACACTTCTCGGTGCCGTACTTCTTGAAGTTCTCGGCGCCGTTCAAGATGATCTCGGGTATATTCGCGAGGGTCTCCACATTGTTGACCACCGTCGGTTTGCCCCAGAGACCCGCGGTAATAGGGTAGGGCGGCTTATTTCGTGGATGGCCTCTTTTCCCTTCCAGAGATTCGATGAGGGCCGTCTCTTCACCACAGACATATGCCCCTGCGCCTTTTTTGACGGCCATATCGAAACTGAAGCCCGATCCGAAAATATTGTCGCCCAGGAGCCCGTAGCTCCGGGCCGCGATAATCGCTTTTTCAACCCGCTCGATGGAGAGGCCGTATTCTCCCCGGATATATACGAAGCCCTTGCTGGCTCCTACGGCATAGCCCCCGATGATCATGGCTTCCACGAGCTTGTGGGGGTCTCCTTCGAGGATCAGCCGGTCTTTGAACGTGCCCGGTTCCCCTTCGTCGGCGTTACATACGAGATATTTTTCCGGGTTCTCCACTTTTATGGCAAATTCCCACTTGAGCCCTGTGGGGAACGCGGCTCCACCCCTTCCCGCCAGTCCGGCATACTTTACTTCAGCGACCACATCTTCGGGCTTCATGGAAGTGAGTGCCTTCCCTGCAGCCTCATAGCCTCCCGCGGCGATCGCTTCTTCTATGCTCTCCGGGTTGATGATACCGCAATTCTTGAGGACGATACGGGGCTGTTCTTTCAGAAGCCCTGTAGTCTCCTTTTTTACGACGGTGCGTTTCGGTATTTCGGTCAGTATGAGGCGGCCCACCTGTCTTCCTTTGAGCAGGTGTTCCTCCACGATCTCGGGAACATCCCCGGGAGTCACGTTGGCATAGTAGATGCCTTCAGGGTAGACTACAAGCACTACGCCCTGATCTTCCACGCCCACGCTGCCCGTTTCGAGTACGGCGATCTCTTCCGCGAGTCCCTTGGCCGCTATCTCTCTTACGAGCGCATCCTCCACCGTCCTCGCGCCCGCGATCACGGTGTTGGCGTCAATACTTATAAGCACATGATTTCTCACCATATTCATAGGCTGCTTCTCCTTTCCTCCAGAACAGCATCAACCCTTTCCGGAGTAAGTTTCCCGATTGTTTCGTCATTCATCATGAGGGCCGGCGCGACTCCACAGACTCCCAGGCAACTGGTCAGCTCAAGTGTAAAAAGACCGTCGGGGGTGGTCTCTCCCACGTCTATCTTAAGCTTCTGCTTCAAATACTCGAGAAGCGACCCCGAACCCATCAAATGGCATGGGGGCGATTCACAGAGCCTTATGATATAGCGGCCGCGAGGCGTCAGGCTGAACATCGTGTAAAACGTCGCCACGCCGTGTACGAAACTGTAGGGCAGGTTAAGGTAGTCGGCGCACATCTTTATATCTTCCTTGGCCACGTAATGCTTCTCATTGTTGTCCTGAAGCTCATGCAAGATATAAAGGATATTGTCCGCCCGGGGTTCAAACTTTTTAAGTATGGCTTCTCGATACAAGATGTCACCCTCCTTTACTTTGCTTCGATTACGTAATCCACGACGGGTCTGTTACCCACCAGATGCTCCTCAACGATCCTCTTCGCTTTCTGGGCGTCGATACTGCCGTATACAACTGCGGGCTTTCCTTCTTCAAAGACTTCTATCATGGGCTCTTGTGACGCGAGCCCCTTCTCACCTGTCTGGGTAACGACCACGTCCAGAAGGTTTCTGGTGCCGATTTCCTCGACGAAGGTCTTCAGTACTTCCCGCGCTCCGGCAGCGATACCACTCGTTCCCATTCCGACCACTACTTTGATCCGGGTCTTCTTTTGCCGCAATTCGATGTCTTTTTCCGCCTTTTCTCTAATCTTCCGAAGCTCTTCTAAGTTCATAGTGCCTCCCCTTGTACATGTGGCTAATTTATATAAACTACAGACAATTTATATAAATCGCAAGTTGTCGTCAACGCCTCTTGTTAAAAATTTCACAATACCTCTGCAAATTTCAAATACCTTTCCCTGCTTCAATGACTGCTTCCTCACTTGTATACAAATAGCGTATTTTTTCTGCCTGCACCGAATGTACAAAACTTTATATGAAATGCAACTTTTCGTCAAGAAATTCTGTGAGAAATCTCACAACCTCCGGATGATTTACAGGCACCTCGCCTATGATCGTCTTTATTTCCTTTGTATACAAGGCGAACTCCTTTCCGTTCCCGCGGTAGATGAAAGAAAAGTCAACCTCGGGGTTTCCCACCACCAATACCATTATGGTATCCTTCAGATTTCCCAGGGGAGGCAGGTCCGGGTGGTCAAGCTGGAATGTCGCATGGATCCTGACGCCCTTGCCGGGCGTGCTTTTCAACTCGAACTCTCCTCCGCACGTCTCCGCCGTACCCTTGAGAAGGGGGATGCCGAGGCCCACCTTCTTTCCTTTCTTTGTGGAAAAGAAAGGGTCGACCACTCTTCTCACCGTCTCTTCGTCCATGCCCTTGCCATCGTCCTTGAACGAGAGGGAGAGGACGTTGCTCTTTCGATCCGCTTCAATAGTGATGGCGATATTCCGGGCTCCCGCTGTCAGGGCGTTTGCCGCTATGTCGAGGACGTGGGCGCATATCTCTTCCATCATAGTATTATCGCTGTCCGCTTGAGATATAGTATAGAAGCCCTTGTCATGTGTCTATCCGTAATACTACGTAATTCCCGCCACCAAACCACGTAAATGCAGACTGTTCCCGCCGATTTACCAAGCAACCTTCATGCCACGAAGGCATGCATTTGAAATCAGGAGGTTTATCTCGCGTATCGCGAGAACCCCTCATTATTCGTTGCATTTTATTGATGCAGTCTGTGCAATTATTATACAACTTTTTGTTGAAGTATTCCACTGGCTGCACCATGGTAGCCACTGAGTGAACATCGCGGTCACGCCCCGTCATCTCCCATCCCTCATCTCCTGAAGGGCCTTCACCACGCCTTCGAAACAGGGTTCCTTCATTTCGAGGGCGGTGCGCCTCTTACCTATGTCGGAAAGATAGTGGGCGTCCGAAAATGTGACAAAGGGGATGTTTTGTTTTCCCGTGATGAAAGGGAGCATAAGGGGGATATTGGCCCTGTCGCGTATTTCCAGGGCATCGAAGGCAAGGTTGTCCGGAATATAACCCAGTTGACCTATGATGCTGAAGGTCTCACTGTCGATGTGAGACGGCACTACGATCCCCCCGAGTGATTTCGCGAGAGACACTGCGTCGTCAAGGGAAATATCAGCGGAATTGAGGAGGAGCCGCTCCTCGAAGCGGACGATGTTGTCGAATTCGTCGACCACCACCTGGTCGCCGAAATAGTCGGGGTTGTTTGGGACAGGAGGCAAAAAAGGATAGATTTGTCGTTGAAAATCCAGCGCTGTCGCGGCCTCCCCGAAGACCATGAGAAGGTGTATCTCTTCTCTTGTCTGTAGTTCCATGCCCGGCAAAACCGTGACCCCGACCTTCCTGCCTACCTCATATGCACAGATCGCATTTTCGGCCATGTTATGATCGGTTACCGCGATAATGTCGAGACCGGCTTCACACGCCCTGCCGACAATATCCCTGGGGGACATTTCAAGAGACGCGCAAGGCGAGAGGGTTGAATGGATATGGAGGTCGCAGGAATAAGTGCTCACTCACCTTTCCCTTATTTCAAGGCGTCATATAGAATTCCGCTTATTTCGAAGGCCGTGCGGCGGTCTCTCAAGATAGCGATGCCTTCCGCTTTCGCTTTTTCGATTACCCCGTCTTCCACCGGGAGATTGCGGGGTACTACGATTGCACAGATATCCTTAAGTTTGGCAACGCCGAGAATGTTGATATGCCTCTGAACCGTAACCCAGACGGCATTCCTGTTTGCATTTGCAATCACGTCGGATAGAAGATCGGACGTATATCCCGATTCAATCGTCTTGTCCAGATTCACGTCTCCTGTGAGGTTTTCGAACTTAAGTATATCCACAAGCTCACCGAGAGTCATGGTTTCCTCCTTTATAAACTAAGAGCATGGCGAGGGCACACGTCCCGGAGGTCTTCTCCGTGCTCCGGCGGTTCCCTGCGGGGCTGTTATTTTTTGAATGTCTTCCGGTATCAGTCATGGGACTCATCTTTTGTCGCGTTATTCGACATGGCAGGCGGCAGTTTTCTCGCGAGGTCGAGTATCTCCTCGGCCAGAGTCTTTACCCGGCCCCGGAGCTTTATGATACAGTCCGTGTCGAAAGCGAGTCCCCGGACGATGTCTTCCGCAAGGGCGCGGCAGCTCGGCGATCCGCATGCGCCGCAGTCAAGGCCGGGCAGTTCCTTGGTGATTGTGTCAAGGCGCTCCATCTTTATAAGCGCCCTCGACATATCCTCATCAAGGACCATGATGGGCCTGGGCTGAATCGGGGCGACAAGTTCGAAGGCACCTGCCTCATAGATCTCCTTCAGGTGTTCGTCCTGATAGTAGGGCGTTTCAACGGAGCACTTCTTCACCAGGTGGCGCAACCTTACACGCCCCACGAAGAGGTTCTGAATGTTGAGGGGCCCGCCCACGCACCCTCCTATGCAGGATTGAAGCTCGATGAAATCAACGTCTCTCAGTTCGCCTCGCTCTATCTCTTCGAGGAGGCTGATAACATTGTGGATACCGCTTACCGCAAGGCTTGTGCCGAAATCGACTCCCTTGGACTCGCCGGTAACATACCCCCACGCCATACCCACATTCCCGGCCCTGTGGAGAGAACGACGGTCCGGATTTGCCTTGTCCCTGGTGACTTGTTTCAGGATATCCTTGTAAATCAGGGAGACCCCGATAACGCCGTCAACTGAGGACACCCGGTCCGTAATGGGGCGTTTCATCTCCGTCACCTTTGCGGGACACGGGGAAATAAAGAAGGCCCCTATTTCTTCGTAGGGAAGGCCGGTCTTCTTGACCGCCTCTTCTTTCGCGAGGCAGGCGGCTACCTCCATGGGCGTCATTATGGGCAATACCCGGTCCAGGAGGTCGGGAAACTTGATCTGCATGAGGCGCAGCACTGCGGGACACGCGGAGGAAAAGAGGGGTTTCTTGAACTTTATCCTGTCAAGGTACTTGTGAACTATATAGGTAACTATTTCCGCTGCAAGAGCCACCTCGAACACATCATCGAACCCGATGTGGAGAAAGGCGTCGAGGATGTCCTCCGTTTTTATCTCCTCGCTGAACTGTCCGAAAAATGAGGGCGCCGGCAAAGCGATCTTGTATTTTATGTGGGAGAATTTGTCGAGTGTGTCCGTTACGGCTATTTTCGCGTGGTTAGGACATGCGCGGATGCATTCGCCGCAGTCGATACACCTCTCCTGCATGATCTTCGCTTTCCCGTCATGGACGCGGATCGCTTCCACCGGACATCGCTTTATGCAGTTCGTGCACCCGGTGCATTTTTCGTAGTCAAGGGTAACTGAATGAAAATAATCAGACATGCAAGACTCCTGTTTCAACCTGGTTGCCATCCCTCTGAGGCAGGTAAATAGTCGCCTTCAGGGTGGTCCCGTTGCCCGCCCGGGTCTCGATATCGAGAGTGTCCGAGCAATGCTTGATATTGGGCAGGCCCATACCCGCTCCGAAGCCCATTTCCCTCACTTCGTCCGGGGCGGTTGAGTACCCTTCCTGCATGGCCAAATCCAGATCAGGAATTCCCTCACCCGCATCGTCGGCAACGATGGTCACGTGGTCGGGAACGATGATTACCTGAATTTCTCCATGATTTGCGTGGATGACGATGTTCATTGCGGCCTCGTACACTATGATAGCCACGTTCTTCACTGTCTCCTGATTCAAGCCCAGTTGCTGGAGGGCCTTCTTCGTTTTCGATGCGGCCTCGCCCGCCATGATGAAGTCCTCATCATTCACCTTAAACCGCAGTGTAAGGCGGGGCTTGCTGCTTGAATTCTCCGCCGGCTCTCTCACTCGGTAGACCCTCTCTTGCACCCTTCAATGCCGCACCCGTAAAGGAGGCCGGAGCACTTGTATATCAGGAAAGGAGTGGAAAGGAGCGGAATATTGGCGTGATTCACATTAGTAATAATGTCCGCATTCGGTCTTTTCCCTCCCACGAAGACCACGCCGACCGCGTCCATTACCTCAGCGGTGTGAATTACGTGGGCATTCGTCAGAGAGGTGACAAGCAGGGTACGTGAACCTGCGAAGGCAAGCATTTCGCTTATCAGATCACAGGCAAACGCCGTTTCTACGTCTTTATCTAAGAATTGATGTCCGCACAACACTTCAGCATCAAGAATTTCCTGAACTTCTTTTAAAGTCATAATCCTGGGTTATCTCCCTCCCTGATTCTTAATCAACTACCGGGGCTGCAACTACCGGGGCTCGCGTTGCCCCCTCCACGAGCAAAGCTCATGGAGTCTTACTCTTTCGCGAACTGTGTTCGCTGATGTTCCGGACCCTTCGGGAGGCCGTTCCGGCAACCACACGGGTCCGGTTTGCCTGTCGGCACGGATGCTCTCCCGGCGGCCACGCCTGCAACAGACCGGCCGCCGCCCGGATACCCCGGCCAAGGGGAACCCGCCCTTCTTCGACTGCCTTCGAAACTCAAGGTGGTAAGCGATAAACCACCGCGTCCCGTGTCTCTCCTGTTGAAAGCGGCGTCACATCCTTGTGACGACCGCCCTTAAGGATACTACATGCCTTGGCGCATGTCCAGGGGTGCGCGGACTATCGGCTAAAGACCCCATGTTCTTGTTATTCCTCCGGTATTTCCTATACCTCCTAAATGTATTTCCCCATGATGTATTCGTTCAGGTACTGAATTTCAATCTTCTGCTCCTTGATAATGGCCTTTACCACGTCTCCGATGGAGACAAGCCCGGTCAGCTTTCCCTTGTCGATAACGGGGAGGTGTCTGATGCGTTTTTCCGTCATGAGGGAAATGCATTCGTCGACAGTCGTCTCCGGTGTCACCACGTAGAGTTCCTTTGTCATGATGTCCTTGGACTCGGTTTCTTTTGACGATCTTCCTTCGAGTATGACCTTTCGTGCATAGTCCCTTTCTGAAACCACGCCTGCCAGTTTTCCACCTTCATCGATAACCACCAGAGCTCCCAACCCTTTGTCCTGCATCAGTTGGAGTGCCCTATACACCAGGGTGTCGGGTGATACGGACCAGACTTCACTTCCCTTGCTTTTAAGAATTTGGGCTACCGTAGTCTTCATGTGTCACACCTCCAGAAGGTTATTTGCGCATGGCTTTCAGGCCCCATGGTGAGATCGCCTTTGCCTTGCTTCATAGTAATTATACTTCATTATAACATATTTTGAAGACATTTCCGGATACAAGACCGGTCCTGTCACGAAAATTTACATCACCTGCCGTTTGGGTTATAATATAAAGGGAAATCAACCCCTTTTCCCCATCAAAAGAAGGCGGAACGCATGACAAAACTGGAGACTATTCTCGATATTTCACACACATTGACAAGGGACGACCTGATCTATCTCCTCGGCCTCACGGAGAGGGACGCCATGGAGAAGCTTTTCGACAGAGCCTATGAAGCAAAGACAAAATATGTAGGGAACAAAGTCTACTTCAGGGGTATAATCGAGTTCAGCAATATCTGTGAAAAGGACTGTTTTTACTGCGGGATCAGGAAAAGCAACCGGAATGTCGTCCGATACCGGATGAGCGAAGAGGAGATCCTGGAGGGCGCCCGCTTTGCGTACGAGAGCAACTACGGCTCCGTTGTGCTCCAGTCGGGAGAAAGGTCGGACCCGGTGTTCGCCGGTTTTGTCGAGAGGGTGGTAAAAGCCATAAAGGAGTTGAGTAATGGAAATCTCGGCATCACCCTGTCCCTCGGTGAACAGAGCGACGAGACCTACCGCCGCTGGTTCGCCGCGGGCGCACACCGTTATCTGCTCAGGATCGAAACGTCGAACGAGGCTTTATACGGGCGACTTCATCCTCGGGATCACAGTTTCCGGAAGAGGCTCGAATGCCTCGGCATACTTGCGGGAATCGGCTACCAGGTAGGTACGGGGGTTATGATCGGCCTTCCGGGCCAAACCCTGGAGGACCTTGCCGACGACATACTCTTCTTCGAAAAAATGGATATCGCCATGGTGGGCATGGGACCTTATCTCGTCCACAAGGATACGCCCCTTTCATCGGAGATATCCGATTTTGAGGCTATCAAGGAAAGGCAGCTCGATCTCGCTCTTAAGATGATCGCGGTCACCAGACTCTACCTGAAGGATGTGAACATTGCTTCCACAACGGCCCTCCAGGCGCTGGCGCCGACGGGCAGGGAAATGGGCCTGAGAGCGGGGGCCAATATCATCATGCCCAACATTACCATCACCAGGTATCGTTCATCCTATCAACTCTACGACAACAAGCCCTGTCTGGATGAAAACGCCTCCTTCTGCAGGGCCTGCCTCGAACAAAGGATCGAGTCTGTAGGAGAATCGATCGGGTTCAACGAGTGGGGTGATTCTCCCCACTTCAAAAAGAAGACGGAAGGACGGGGTCCATAACCCTCAACCCGGATTCGAGTCGATGGACGGCTTTCCCGGACCGGACACAAACGTCACGGCTCGCCCGGTTTCTCCCCCCTGAGGTGGAGCCTGAGTCTCAAAAAGAGATACCAGAGCATGATGATTACCCATCTCCAGAGGACGAATACCACGACTATTCCCAGCACGTGCACATTGGGGTATGAGGTATGGGCGATGAGGAGGACCGCCGCGAGGTTGCCGAGGGAGGCAGTGAGCCCCAGGCTTATGCGGTCTTTCCGGGTCGAGCCTCCCGCATAGTAGCCGGCGACTATGGCGAAGGATACGACGAAGAATATACAGACGTAAGAGGCGACCGTCAGTTTCGAAAGGTCTTTTATCCCGACTATGAGCCCCGCAATACCCAGAAATATGATGCACACACGGAAGCACCACTCCAGGACCCGTTGAAGTACGGCCGTAAAGGCAGGAAGGTAACGGTGGAGCGTTATCCCCACGAGCAGGGGGACGACGGTAACAGGGAGAATGGTCCACCAGAGGCGTAGGGGCGGCACTGTGAAGCGAAGGGGAAACCATTTGCCCACAACCCATAACCAGAAGGTGACGGTGAAAGGCATTATGAGACATAGAAGGGACATGGTCGCAGCCGCAAGGTTTATGCTCCCCCGCTTACTCTTCGCCTCGAGGAGCGCGAAAGAATCGCCGGGGGCCACGCCTGCGATAAGCACGATTCCTCCCACAAGGAGGGGTATATCGAAGGCTTTCACCGCGCCCGCAGTTACGAGGGGAACAATAAAACTCGTCACGAAAAACGCCTTGACGAGGGTCCAGGGCCGTCTGAATTCAGCGACGAGGTCCTCCACGGTAACCCTTGAGCTGATGATGAGGACGACCATGGGAAAAGCGGCGTGAGCCAGGAGTTCACCGGTCGTTGTCAGCAGATTCTTCAAGAAGAGCATATCCATTCAAGACTCCCGGTCGTTTATCGTAGAGAACCCGTCTTTGCCTGCAGGTCGCAACGAAGCGGTGCGCCTGAGCCCCTATGGTAAAAGACGGGCGGCCCTTTGTCAACGGTTTTCTCCCGTTCCGTCAGGATGGAAGGCGAAGGGGCGGACGAGGAACGGTAGTATAACATAATATGCAATAGTTATGAAGACTTAAGAAATATAGTTAAGATATGACAGGAAGTATTTCAGGCAACAATCTACCTGCCCTGGATATTTATCGCGAACCGGGGTCTCTGTTGCGAAAATTCCGGTCAATGCTTATAAAACGGAAAAGACTACGAGAAGGCCGTCCTGACCGGGACGGCGAAAGGGGAGAATATGGCCATAAACGAGTCGGACCTTTTTAAGGGTGTGAGCCAGCGTTTCATTACAAAGGTGGCCAAAGGGGCTGAGGAGCAGGCTTTCAAGAAGGGTACGGTGATCTTCAGGACCGGGGAGAATGCCTCTCACTTCTATGTGCTCATCCAGGGCGATGTCCACATCGAAATCGGGACAGGAGAAAGTGCGACCCTCGCGGTGACCCGACCCGGGGAGGTCTTCGGTTGGTCGGCCCTCGTCGAACCCTACATGTTCACTGCCGTCGCGAAATGCGTGGAAGAGACGAAGGTGGTCAAGATCTCACGAGACCTGGTGGAAGCGGCGATAAGGGAACACCCGGACGAAGGCCTGGCCGTTCTCAAGAATCTGGCCGGCATCATTGCGGGCAGGCTCCGCTACGCATACAGGCAGCTTGTGCCCGAGGCGTAGAAGCGGGGTCCGAAGGGGGAGTACCGTGTGCGGGATCAGGTCTTCCCTTACACGAAGTTGCGCCAGTTTGAGCGAAGATTGTTAATATCCTTGTAAAGATGCGTGTGCCTTTGTTTGTCGTAATCGAGGAGATAATCAATAAACGCGGGCAAATAGCCCTGTTCCTTGAGGGTCCTCAGGATATTGCCGATGTCTGATTCCAGGAGGGAAGGGTCCGAATAATCATTGTGTCTCCCGGAATGGTGGCGGTTTATGAGCCCTTCTATGAGTACTATAAAGATGATAACCACCTTGTTCGGGATAAGCACCCATTGGCTGTGAAGTTTCATATTTTCGAGAAGCTTCCCCAGGAAGGCTCTCACGGTAACGAGGGAGGCGCGATCAAGGAGGACCTTGACGAAGAAGCAGAAGGTATTGAGATATTTGTCGATATCCTCGATGTGAGATTTGAGCATCTCCTCAAAATACATGGTGTCTATGATCTGGGCTACCGAGTTCTCGTTCGGCAGGAGGAGGCGTTTTTTCCCCTCGTACCCTCTCTTCGGGAGGTATTCCTCATATTCCATATAGTCCACGTCCTGCTCCAGTTCTCGGGACGCACTTTCCTGAGGAGAAAAGAGATCGTCGTCCACGATGATCCCGGAGATGTTGAGGGTCGATTCAAGGCGGTACGCCTTGAGATAACCTTCCCCGAGAAAAGGAAGTATTATTTTGTCCTTATTCGTGAACGAGCCGGAATCGTATCTGGTGACGCTTCCCCGGGCTATGCCCCCTCTCAACCAGAAATCATGGAGTATCCCCCACGTGTAAAGGGCCTGGGTGCCCCTCTTTGCTTTCTTGAAGCTTTCCGAAAAAATAACGATACTGTCGGAAAAGAGAAGGACCTTCACGTCCTGATCGTCGATCCCCTTGATTACTTTGATAAGGTTCTCATACCTCTGGGTCAGGTCCCCCGACATGAACCTCGAGGTGAAACCGAGGACGTCAAAATAGGAGACGTATGCATTTTCGATGGCCACTTTGTCGGGATTCATTTCGTATACACATTATATGGGGGAAGAGGAGGGGAAATCAACAGGGTTTTGAAAGGAGCCGGTTCTGTCTCGTAAACTTCCGAATAATATGATAAGAATATTTCAGGGGAATTATCGCGGACGGTTTTGTTCCCCGTGAGGGAGAACCGAAAAGAAAGGGGGCAGGAAGGCGATGGATTCATTGATGACCACCGGAAACGAATATCGAGCCGTTTTTGAAAATACGGGAACCGCCACTATCATTGTGGAGGCCGACACGACCATAGCACTTGCGAACGGTACGTTCACCGGTTTGTCCGGCTATGGAAAAGAAGAAATTGAGGGAAAGAAGAGCTGGACCGAATTTATCCTGAAAGACGACCTCGATCGTATGCTTACCTATCATCACATGAGGAGGAACGATCCGCAAGGGGCCCCGAGGAATTACGAGGTACGGTTCATCTGCAGAGATGGGACCGTCAGGAACACCTATGTGACGGTGGATATGATACCTTCTTCGCCGAAGAGCGTGCTGTCCTTCATGGATATTACGGATCTGAAAAAGGCGGAACAGCGGGTCCGGCACATGAACGAGGAACTGGAGGAACGTGTAACCGAGCGTACCGCCCAACTTCAGGCCGCCAACAAGGAACTGGAGGCCTTTTCCTATTCCGTTTCCCACGACCTCCGTACACCCCTTATTACCATCGAGGGTTTTTCGCGGCTCCTCTTAAAGAAACATGCGGGACACCTTGACCCGGACGGCTTAAGGCTCCTCGATGCCATTTCCCAGGCGGCAAGGCAGATGGGGCAGCTTATCAACGACCTCCTTATGCTTTCTCACCTGAAGAAGGAGGAATTCACGTTATTGGAGGTTGACATGGGGGAACTGGCGCGGACCACCTTCGCCGAGTTGAAAGCCATTACCCCCGACCGCGACATAGACTTTGTTCTTGCCGATATGCCGCCGGCCTTTGGCGACAGACTCATGATCCATCAGGTCTATACGAACCTCCTTTCCAATGCCATCAAGTTCTCCAGGACAAAAAAGCATGCCGTCATCGAGGTGGGAGGGTTCAGAAGGGCGGAGGCAAACGTCTACTATGTGAAAGACAACGGGGTGGGCTTCGACATGCACTATGCGGACCGGCTTTTCGGCGTCTTCCAGAGGCTCCACAGTCAGGACGAATTCGAGGGGACAGGCGTAGGCCTTGCCATCGTGAAGAGGATCATAACCCGGCTCGGAGGAAAGGTCTGGGCCCTGGGAAAGGGAGGAGAGGGGGCCACATTCTTTTTTACCCTGCCTTTCGACGGGCAAGGAAACCTGAACCGGGATGACGCCCTTAAAGCATAAGCCTTTGCGGGTCGACTTCCTCCGTCAGAATGCGAAGCTCCTCGGCTGACGGCGGAGCCGCTTCCACCGCCCTCGACACGTCCAGGGGGAAGCCGGTGTTCTCGATTATCCTGTCGATCGACACCCCGGGATAATATTCCGCGAGATAGGCCTCCCGCGTCGTCTCGTCAAACTTCAGCACCGCGAGGTTGGTGACGACAGCGAGGGTCCCGCCCCGGGTAAGGCCGAGTGTGCGCCGTGAGTCGCCCCCTTCGTGCCAGCCCAGGCTGGTACGGTAATCGAGCTTCTCCACGAATCTCCTCTTCTGGTGCTGCATAAAGGTGATGACCCCGGAGGCGAAGGTTGCCACGTCGCACGCGCCCCCGCTTCCCGAGAACCGTGTTTTCGGCCGGTGGTAATCGCCGATGCACGTGGTGTTCAGGTTTCCATACCTGTCGATCTGGGCGGCCCCGAGAAGGGCGATGGTATGGAGCCGCCGGTGCCCTGCGATGGAGAAAGCCTCGATCAGGCCCGAATTCAAAGCGGTCCCGCTCATGACCCTCGAATCCGCGACAGCCATGGGGATTTCGTCGAGAGAGGGATCGATCCCGCCCGTTTCGAAGAAGACCACCGCCTTGGGCGCGTAAATCCTTTTGGCCACGGTGGCCGCGAGCATGGATACCCCCGTTCCCGCAAAAAGTATATCGCCGTTTCGCGTAAACCTTCCCGCGCTGATCGCCATCATCTCGTTGTCCGTATAATCGGCCATGGTATTCCTCCTCATTTTCTGTCAAGGCCGGGGGTGTAGCCGAGGACGCTGTCTGCCTTGATCGTGACGAGCGTCGCACCACCTATCTTATCGAGATATGCCTGGTGGGACGGTACGCCATATACCCACTCATCAAGATAATCCCTGAAAAGGGCGTCATCCTCCGCCACCTTCTTATAGAGATTGAGGTGCGCCGCGTCGTAGTCGTAGAACGCGTAGCACGCGGTGGGGTGCGCGCCGTAGGGAACCTGCACGACGGCATCGATAAAGAAGGCGGGAAGCGAGTTCTGGTCGGGGTCCTGCCTTATGAAGGAGCGGGGCACAATCTCCTCGCAAGTGACAATGACTGCGTCCGCGGACTTGGCCTGCTCGATATCCGCAAAGGTGAGTCCCTTCATCCGGACCGTGCCGTCTTCTCCCACGTACTGGGCATGAATGAGGGCTACATCCGGGTTGAGGGCGGGGAGCAGCACAAACTTGTCGTCCTTATCGGTAAAAGGGTTTTGCATGAAGGCATATTTCTTCGGGGCAACCTTCCGCCCGGTCCTCGTCTCCGGAGAAAAACCTTCAAGTGTGATGAGGTCGGTTCCGAGGCCCGACTTGGTGGGCATGAAGGGGATGTTCAGCGCCCCTGCAAGGAACCTCAGGCTCATCTGGTAGTTCGAGTAGTCCTCAAACTCGATCCTGCCCTCCTGGATCGCCTTTTTGAATCGTACGCATGTAGGCGCGAACCTTCCGTTGCCTCCGTAAGCGATCTCGACCCTCCCCACACAGCCGGCCCCGATCAGCACGTCGAGGGCCTGGCCATGGGAATGGCATACCAGGTGGATGTCCTTTATCCTTTGCCTCACTATCTCGTAGGCGACGGCCATAGGGTTTCTTGCAATGGTGAATCCCCCTATCGCTATCTGGCTTCCGTCTTTGATAAATCTCCTGACAGCTTCACTGAGGGTCATAAGCTTGTCTTCAATTTCGGGGTATTTCTTCATTTGTTACGCTCCTGTTCCTTAAGGGCCGGCGCTCCGCCGGTCCCGGTGAGACGGGTTCCGGCGGGAACGCACGGCTTGAGCTGTCCGTGGCTCGATATTATGTTGCGGGGGCTACGGCGCCGCTGCTTCCCTTCCTCAACACCTTCTGGGAGAGAAGCAGGAAGGCGAGGCAGACAAAGCCGATCACGTCCCCTATTGTATGGGGGTAGACAAAGGCAAGGGCCCCCACGATTGCGACAATCCGTTCCAGAAGGTTTTCCCTTTTCAGCAACCATGCCGAACAACCCGAGGCGAGCATGCCGATACCGAGGAAAGCAGTGAATATGGTCCATAATCCCGCGACCGCCCCGATCCCTTCCCAGTGGAGGAGAAGCGCTCTGCCTCCGGGCAGGAGCACGAACACGAAGGGCAGGAGAAACGCCGTTACCGCGTATTTCCACGCCATGAAGGTCGTTTTGTACGGGTCGCCGCCCGTGATCGCCGCGGCGGCAAAGGGTGACAGGGCGGTGGGGGGCGAGACCTCCGACAGGAGGGCATAGTAGAAAATAAACATGTGGGCAGCATAATCCGGGACCCCGAGCTTTGTCAAGGCAGGGGCTACAATGACCGCCGCGATAATGTAGGTGGCGGTTATGGGCACTGCGAGTCCGATGACCCAGAGGATGATGCCTGCAAAAATGGCGGTGAAGAGCAGGCTCCCCCCCGCGTAGCCGATGATGATTGTGGAGAGCTTGAGACCGAGGCCGGTAAGGCTTACCGTCCCGACGATGATGCCTGCCGCCGCGCATATGGCGGCCACGTTGAGCACGGTGATGGACCCTTCCTTCAGGGCGGTAATGAGTTTTGACAAGGTAAAACGGGTCTCCTTTCTTACAAAGGAGGCGAGGAAGCACGTGATGATCGCCGCGAGCACGGAGACTTGCGGTGTATACCCTTTCACCAGGAAGACCACAATGGCGATGAGGGGCAGAAACTGGAAGCCGTTCAGCTTGGTCAATTGCCACAGGGTGTGTTTCTTCTCGATCTGCACGGCCTTGAGCCCGAATTTCTTGGCGTCGAACTCGACCATGAGGAGGAGGCCCCAGTAATAAAGGGCAGCAGGGATGGTGGCAAGGAAGATGACGTCAACGTAACTTATCTTCAGGAATTCCGCGATGAGGAATGCGGCAGCCCCCATGACCGGGGGCGTCGTGATGGCGCCCATGCCCCCCGCGGCGAGAAAGCCGCCGGCATTGCTCTTGTCGTAGCCTGCCTTCTGGAGCATCGGGTAAGCTACGGAGCCGATGGCCACGGTATTGGCCACGCCGGAACCGGATGCCATGGCCAGAAGATAGGACGTGGCGACTACGGCCCGGCCCGCGGCGGTCGGTTTTCTCCCCATGGCGGTAAAGGCGAAATCGACGAAGAATTTTCCCGCCCCCGAAACGGAGAGGAAACCGCCGAATATGCAGAACATAATGATGATGGTGGAGGACACGTCAATGGGCACTCCGAAAATACCCTCGAGGGTCATGTACATGTGACCGATAATACGCTCCACATCGTACCCCCTGTGTGTCCACGGGGCGGGCAGGAGAGCTCCGAAATATGCATAGGCGAGGAAGATGAGACACGTGACGGGCATGATCCAGCCGGAACTTCTTCTTGTCGCCTCGAGTACAAGGACGATAAAGACGATCCCCAGGATCTTGTCCCAGAGTTCCGGGGTCACGGCCCGGTAGATAAAGTCCTCGAAATCGATAAGCATATAGGCAATGCAGGCAATGGCTAAAAGGGCCAGGAATATGTCGAAGATGTTGATCTTTCCCTTGAACCGTTTTGCCATGGGATAGTAAAGAAAGGAGAGGGTGAGGAGAAACGCGACATGAACGCCCCTCAATATCTGGGTCGTTACCGGGAATATGGAGGAATAGATGGCAAAGAGCGACATTGCCACCGCCAGTATGGTGATGACGGAACTCCAAAAGCCCGTCACCTTTCTCGTAACGCCTTCTTCTTCCTCTATGAGTTGCTCGATCTTCTTTTTTTGTTCTTCTGAAAGCTGCTCAGCGGCGTTGTCGACCGCATTGACCCCTTTTTCTTCCATTGTTGCCTCCCGGAGATATTTTCCAAAATACAGGGAGAAGACTCTCGTTCACGGCCCGCGAACTGTCGAGGGTTCCTCCTTCGCTCTCTCAACAACGAAAAAACAGGTTACCCTTATACAAAGACGTTTATTCCTTTTTCCTTGAAGAACTTCGCCGCCCCCCTGTGATAGGGCACGAACCTGTTCGACCCTCCTTCCTTGAGGGTAATGTTGTTCGCTTCCTTGTGAATGGCGGCCAGATCCTTCAAATGGTCGAATATGGTCTTTACGATGATGTACGCGAGTTGTTCGTCCATGTCCTGGTGACACATGAGGAGGTTGCCTACGGCCGATACGGGCGTATCCGCATCCACCCCTGTGTATATCTTCTTCGGGATTACCGACTTGTAATAGATGGGACCGTATTTTGCATTCATCTTATCCACAAGCTCGGCGTGGGGAATAAGTACCATCTTTACCCCCGGTGAGGCGGCTACATCGAGAACCGACGACGTAGGGACGCCGCCGGACCAGAAATAGGCATCTATTTTGCCGTCCTTAAGCGCACCACCGGATTCTGAAGCACCCAGACGGTCCTTTTTTATGTCCTTGTCGGGATTGAGGCCCGCTGCTTCGAGTATCCTGATGGCAATGACCTCGGTGCCGCTTCCCGGGGCGCCGGTGGAAACCCTTTTCCCTTTCAGGTCGCTTACCTTCTTTATTCCCTTTCCCTCGAGGGTCACCACGTGGTTCATGTGGGGGTATAAAACGGCAAGGGTTCTTAAAGGTATGGGCTTCTTGAAGATGGCCTGTCCCTTGTATGCATCGTAACCCGTGTCGGCAATAACCAGCCCCATGTCCGATTTCTTCGCGCCGAGGAGCTTGCAGTTATCCACCGACGCGGCGGTAACCTCTGCCGTGGCTTCGACCCCGGCATACTTGGTAAGGAGGCTCGCGATCCCTCCTCCGATCACGAAATAGACTCCGCCCATGCCGCCCGTGGCGATGGACACCCTCTTTCTGGCTTGCCCAAAGACATCCAGCGGGCCAAGAAGCACCGCACCGCCTGCGACAGTAACGAGTTTAAGAAAATCCCGGCGACCAATCCTCCTGTAACCTTCGTCATTCTTCATTTTTGCAGCCCTCCCTCGATTAATCTTTGTGACTTCACGAACATGGTGGTTCCATTACAACTGATAGTACCCTCCCTGATCAGAAATGCGTCGCTCCCGGGCAGTGCCGTGTAAACCTGCCTCGTGCGGCACACCAACTATCGTCCCCCTTCCGGCCTTTAATCCGGTCACCCCCTCTCTGCTCCAAAAGTATGGAGCAGATTCATCGCAACACCCTGTCTCTCCCCCCGTCGCAGGGGCAGCCCAAAGCCAGCGATATCCGCTCGGCAGTCGCTTTCAGCGCGGGTGCGATTTCCTTTTCGATGCGTTCCATACTGATGGTGGGTTCTGCTCCCGAGACATTGACGGCGGCAACGGTCTTCATGCTGCTGTCGCGGATGGGGGCCGCCACAGCCTTGAGTCCCACCGCAAGCTCCCCGTCGCAGACTGCATAGCCATTATTCCGGACCTTCGCAAGTTCGGCGAGAAGGGCTTCCCGGTCAGCGATCGTGAAGGACGTACATTTAATAAAATCCATGCCTTCCAATAGATCCTGAAGGTCGTCCGGAGGGAGTCCGGCGAGGAGGACCTTGCCCAGGGAAGTGGAGTGAGCGGGCAGGCGCGACCCTATATCCAGTACAACTCCGACTATGGCCCGGTTCCGGACCCTGTCGATGTATACCATGTTGGTCCCATCCAGGATGGCGAGGCTGACGGTCTCCTCCATTTCCTGGGCAAGGCGTTCGAGGTAAGGCCGGGCAACCTGGCGGACTTCAAGGCTGTTGATAGCCCTGAAGCCAAGCTGAAGGACCTTGATGGCGGGTTGGTAACGGCGCGTCACCGGATCGTGGTCGAGGTAGCCTTTTGTTTCTAACGTGGAGAGGACCCGGAAGACGGTGCTCTTGTTCGAGCGAAGAGCCTCGACGATCTCGGTCAGGGTCAGGGAAGGGCGCTCGAAGGTGAAAAGCTCGAGTACCTCCAGACCCCTTGACAATGCTTCAATATTATATCGCGACTCTCGTCGTGGTGTCATCTATTGAAACTTGGTTTTTCGTAGTGATACTTCTGTTATTTCATGGGTACATTTTTTTGTCAAGAGGTATTTGAGATATAGAAATTCCACGCACAGAAATTCTCTATATAGAATTTCTGCAAGCTCAAGTAATAATAGGGAAAGTGGGTGCTATACCGTGGTCAGAGAGCCTTATGCCACGGCTTCCAGGGCATCTTGAAGGCCGACGCAACCGCTTCATAGGTGAGCGTGCCCCGGGCGCAGTTGATCCCAAGGGAGAGGGCTTTATCTTCCTCTGCCGCCTTCTTGATGCCCTTGCCGGCAATGGCCCTGACATAAGGAAGGGTAGCGTTGGTCAACGCATATGTGGAGGTTCTCGGCACTCCGGCGGGGATATTGGGGACCCCGTAATGAATTACATCGTAAAGCCGGTATACGGGTTCCCTATGAGTGGTCGGTCTGGTGGTCTCTACCGAGCCGCCCTGATCTACGGACACATCTATTATGACCGAACCCGGCTTCATCCTGGTTACCATTGTCTCTGTCACGAGAACAGGAGCCCGGGCGCCGGCCAGCAGCACTGCGCCGATCACCACGTCCGCATAGCTCACGGCACGCTGGACGGTATAGGGGTTTGAATAGACGGTGATTACATTCCCGTGGAGGATGTCATCGATGTATTTGAGTCTGTCATGATTGATGTCGAGGATCGTCACGTGGGCGCCGAGACCGACCGCGATCTTTGCCGCGTTGAGTCCTACCACGCCACACCCGAGGATCACCACATCGGCAGGGGGCACACCGGGTACCCCGCTCAAGAGGACCCCCCTTCCGCCGTGATCGGTTTCGAGAAACCTCATTGCCACCTGGACCGACATCCTTCCCGCCACCTCGCTCATAGGCACGAGCAGGGGCAGGCGACCCTCCCTGTCCTCAACTGTCTCATATGCTACCCCGGTGACTTCTCTTTCGAGAAGCGCCCTGGTCAGTTTTTCGGAGGATGCGAGGTGAAGGTAGGTGAAAAGGATCTGTCCTTCATGGAAAAAGCGCCATTCGGACTCGAGGGGTTCCTTGACCTTCACAATCAAGCCGGCCTTCTTGAATATTTCTTCCCGCCCGGTGATTTCCGCGCCCTGGTGGGCGTACTCCAGGTCGTTAAGTCCGCTCCCTTCGCCCGCCCCGGTCTCCACGAGGACCGTGTGGCCGTCGGTTACAAGGGTATGGGCCCCCGCGGGTGTGAGAGAGACTCTGTTTTCGCCTTCCTTGATCTCCTTAAGAACGCCGATGATCATTATTTTTTTCCTCCATCTTTCATTGTAAAACGCCATGTGCAGAAAGTCTCTTCAGGATGCGGGTCCGGCGGAGCAAAGAGACACTCCACATGGATGCCCGGATCGATTTCATGGGCGAAGCTTTCGAATTCGCCTTTATGCATATATTTACATACGAATTCCCCGAGGCCCTTCCGGAGGCGCGCCTCCTGGGTGGGACAATGGGGGACGGTGATTATCACCTCATTTTCCTTTTCTTCAATTTCGTATCCCACGAGGATAGTCCAGGGGAATAATCGCAGAGCCTTCACGAAACCCGGGAGCCCTCTTTCTTCGATTTGGAACCTGGACAGGAAATCCTTCGCCGCCATCTGCGGCACCCGCGCCCATACCTTTTCGTTAAGACCTTCAGCCGTGGTCTGATCGAATTGTTCGGCTACATAGATGAACCAGAAGGCATCAACGACTCTGTAGTGCCACAGGAGAAATTCAACATAACTCTCTAAACGGGACCGCTCCATTTCCCTGAAGACGTCAAGATCCATAAATCCCCCTCACTCGGTTCGAAAAGCATATGCCGCGCTTCTCCTCTGTCGTGATCCGCCCTCAAAGCCGCCGCTATGAGGCATATTCTATCACAGGGACGCTTTCTGTCAATCGAAGTTTGCCTCCCCGTGACACATAATGCGCACGCGCCGACCCTCGTCACCCGGGCCTTGCGTTTTCAGTCTCTTACCCAGCGGATCCGGACATATTTATTCGCATCACCATACTGAATCTCGAGGTTCCCCTTGTACGCGCTGTTAACGGCGTCGCCTATTCTTCGCGCAAGATGTTCGTACGTGGTCAGTATCTCTACCCTACCCCCGGAATCGGTGATCTTCATGAGTCTGTCAAGGGGGCGGCGGGCCTTCTGGGCCCTCTCCGTGTTTCGTACAATGTTCATGATTTCCTCTTTGTGGTCGGCGAGAAACCGGCCTTCCAGGAAGACAATGCCGCCTTCGAAGTTGTCCTCTATTCTTCTGCACGCGGGGCAGATCATTTTTTCAGCGCCGGGAGGAAGTGTGTCGAGCCAGTCGAAGATGCCGTTGTGAAAGACCACGCGGCACTTTTCACAGACTGAAGGATCACGCAGCTTTGTTTTGACAAAGTAGGGGTCGTGAACATACTCCTGGATCAACCTGTCCTTTCTTTCCATGAATTTACCTCCCGGATTTGTGGGTTGTGGGGTCTTTGCTCATAAGGATTAGAATAACTATAAGCATCGATTGTGGAAAATCCAGTCCTGCCGCAAGTATGGTGAAACGGGCGGGAGGGTGAGGTCCCGAAGACTACTCGTCTTCTTCTTTGAGGACTCTTGTCTTGATTTCGCTCAAGCTGGCTTCCAGGCTTTTGTCTTCGTAGACGATCTGGTAGAGCTCATTGGTGATAGGCATTTCCACGCCTGATTTCCTGGCGAGGGTATAGGCAGCCTTGATGGTATAATAGCCTTCAACTACGGTCTTCTGGGTTTGAATAATGTCACGAGGTTTTTTCCCTTTGGCCAGTTCAGTGCCGAACGCCCTGTTTCTGCTCAGGTTTCCGTAGGCGGTAAGGATCAGGTCACCCATGCCGGAGAGGCCCATGAAGGTCGTTTCTTTGGCGCCCAAGGCTTTTCCGAGGCGCTTTATCTCCGCGAGCGCCCTCGTGATGAATGCGGCCTGCGTGTTGGTGCCGAGCTTGAGCCCGTCTATGACGCCTGCCCCGATTGCCATCACATTCTTCATGGCTCCGCCCAGTTCCACGCCCGTGATATCTCCGGAGGTGTAGACCCTGAAGTTGTCGCCATGGATTGTTTTCTGCAAATAATGGGAAAGGTCCGCGTCCCTCGATGAGACGACCACGGACGTGAAAGCGCCTTGAGCCACCTCTTTTGCAAAGGAGGGGCCGGAGAGCACTGCGACGTGGCATGCAAACCCGACGGTTTCTTCCACCACCTCACTCATCCTGAGGAGCGTCTCCGCCTCGAAGCCCTTCGTGAGGATCAGTATGTTCTTCTGTTTCAACTCTTCTGAAACGGGGTTTAGGGTAGCCCGCGTGGCAAAGGAGGGCGTGGCGACAATGATGTCTGCCGCCGACCGGACAAGGGTCTCCAGGCTGTCGGTAAATTCGATATTGTCGGAGAGCGTGAAGGACGGGAGATAGAGACTGTTCTCCCTCCGTGTTTTCAATACCTCATATAATGCCTTCTCGTACACCCAGAGAAGGACGCGGCTTCCTTTTCTCGCCAGGTGCATGGCAACTGCGGTTCCCCATGCCCCCGCGCCGATTATGCCTATATCATGCCGGGTGGTGTCCATTGCGTGTCTTCCCTGTCTTCCCTGTCTTCCCTGTCTTCGTGCGTATATGCGTGTGCCGCGCCGACGGTATCACTCGTTATCGGTTTCGGTCTCTTCTTCCTTAGTCTGCGGTCCTTCTTCGCCTGCTATCGCCACCGCGCTGATCGTCTTGTCGCCCGCCAGATCCATCAGTTTTACGCCGAGGCCGCCCCTTTTCTGGACGGGCATGTCCTTGGCGTTGAACCGGATGGTCCTGCCGGTGTCGGTGACGAGGATGATCTCACTCGTTTCCGTTACCTTCTTCAGGCCGACGACGTCGCCGTTCTTGGCCCCGCAGCGCACGTTTATGATTCCTGTACCGCCCCTGGTCTGGGTCCTGTACTCGGCGCAGGGAGACACTTTCCCGTAGCCCTTCTCTGTAACCGTAAAGACGTTGCACCCTTTGTCGGCTATTTCCGCGGATACCACCTCGTCGCTCTTTCTGAGTCTGATGGCCCTGTTGCCGTAAGCGATCCGGCCCATGGGCCGGATATCCTTCTCGTGGAAGCGTATCGACTTGCCCTTCTTTGTGGCTACCATGACCTCGTTATCGCCGTTTGTCTGAAGGATGCCCATGAGGCTGTCATCCTCGGGAAGGCTGATGACCCTGAGACCGCTGGACCTCATATGGCTGAGGGCGCTCAGGCTGATCTTCTTGACCTGTCCCCTTTTCGTTACGAGGAGGAGATACTTGTCTTCCGCGAACTCCCTCATGTGGGCGATGGCGGTGATTCTCTCGTTCTTCTCCGCGTTGATGAGATTGATCACGGGCTTTCCCTTGGAGGAGAGGGTTGCTTCGGGAATCTGGTGGACTTTGATGCTGTAGGCCTTGCCTGCGTTCGTAAAGAATATGAAATAAGAGTGGGTGGACGCGGTATAGATCTGGTCGACGAAGTCTTCGTCCCTGACCACGATGCCTATCTTTCCTTTGCCGCCCCGTAGTTGCGCCCTGTACTGGTCAAGGGGCGTCCGCTTTATGTAGCCCTTGTAAGTGATGGTGACCACCACCTCTTCGTCCTTGATCATGTCCTCTCTCGTGATCTCCGGCACCACGTCGAGGATCTCCGTCTGTCTCTCGTCTCCATACCGGTCCCTCACCTCGATGAGTTCCCTTTTGACGAGGTCGAGGAGCAGTCTTTCTTCCCGGAGGATCTCCTGGAGTCTTGCAATCTCCCTGGAGGTGTTCTCATAATCGTCGATTATCTTCGCTTGCTCAAGGTTTGTGAGACGCTGGAGCCGCATCTCCAGGATGCTGACCGCCTGTTTCTCGGAGAAGGCAAAGCGGTCTATCAACGACACCCTTGCTTCAGCAGCATTCCTCGACTGTTTGATGAGGGCGATCACTTCGTCGATATGTTCGAGGGCTATCTTCAGGCCTTCCAGAATATGAAGTTTGTCCAGGGCTTTGTTAAGCTCGAAGATAGACCTCTTGGTCACCACCTCTTTTCTGAAAAGCACGAACTCCCTTATCATTTCCTTCAGGGTGAGGACCTTGGGTTCGTTGTTTACGATGGTAAGGAATATGATCCCGAAAGTGGTCTGGAGCTGGGTGTGTTTGTAAAGCTGGTTTAAGATGGGGAGTCCCATCTCGCCCCTTTTCAACTCGATAACCACCCGTATTCCTTCCCTGTTCGATTCATCCTTCAGGTTCGATATGCCTTCGATCTTCTTCGTATTTACGAGCTCGACTATATTTTCGATAAGTCTTGCCTTGTTGACCTGGTAGGGTATTTCGGAGACTACGATCAGTTCCCTTCCGTCTTTCTTCTTCTCGATGGACGTTCTGGCGCGGAGAGTAATGTGACCTCTCCCTGTTTCGTAGGCTTCCCTGATGCCCTGTCTGCCGTAAATGATGGCCTGGGTGGGGAAATCAGGGCCCGTAATGTATCCCAGAAGCTCATCGAGAGAGATATCGGGATTGTCTATGGATGCGATAATGCCGTTTATCACCTCGTTCAGATTGTGGGGAGGGATATTGGTTGCCATGCCTACTGCGATGCCCGCAGATCCGTTTACGAGCAGGTTGGGGATTCTGGAAGGCATTACCACCGGTTCCGTAAGAGACTCGTCGTAGTTCGGTCTGAACCCGACTGTCTCCTTTTCTATGTCCTTCAGTATCTCTTCCGCAATCCGTGAGAGTCTTACTTCGGTATACCTCATAGCTGCAGGCGCATCGCCGTCGATGGATCCGAAGTTGCCCTGTCCATCGACAAGGGGGTATCTCATGGAGAAATCCTGGACCATTCTCGTGATCGCATCGTACACGGCCTGATCCCCATGGGGGTGGAACTTACCGATAACATCGCCGACCACTCTTGCGGATTTCTTGTAGGGTTTGTCGTGGGTGTTGTTAAGCTCATACATGGCGTACAGGATTCTCCTGTGCACGGGCTTGAGGCCGTCCCTTACGTCGGGCAGCGCCCTCCCTATGATTATGCTCATGGCATAATCCATGTACGACCGTTTCATTTCTTCTTCTATTGGTACGGTTACAACCGAGGTGTGCATCCACGTCCTCCCTTGCATGCGTTTTGTCGATAATCCGGTTGCCGGCGATCAGGCCCGTGTCAAGCGAAGCACTCCGTTTTAACGGTACTCGGTGTCTCCTTCGATGTGGTCCCTGGAAGCTGATGGCCGACTTGTTCTTCGGATCTTATTGTAACACAAATAATAACCTGTTGACAATTGAGAAGGCATGGGAGAAAATAAATACCTATGAAATGCACCGTACTCTGTCTTCTCTGTCTTGCCCTCTTGATGGGCTCCGTCTCTTGCGGGAAGGAGGCCAAGGGCCTGAAAGAGGAGATGAAGATCCTCAAGGAAGAAAACAGTTTTCTGAAGGCCGAAAACATAGTGCTCAAGAAGGAGCTCGACGAGGTTTACAAAAAACTGGAAGAGAAGGAGAAGCCGGCGGAGAGCCTCCCCAAGGTCAAGGCCGAGGTTGCCGACCCGAATAAGATCAAAGCAGCCGCGGTCAAAACGGACCCAAAGGTCAAAACAGACCCAAAGGCTAAAACGGACCCAAAGGTTAAAGAGGGCGAGAAAAAGAAGCCCCGATGAGGAATATATCTCTCCTTGTCTCCTATGACGGGACCGCGTATCACGGGTGGCAGTGCCAGCCCAACGTCGTCACCATACAGGAAACATTACAGATTGCGATCGAAAAGGTCACGAACCAGCCCGTAAAGCTCTACGGAGGGGCAAGGACCGATTCGGGTGTCCACGCCCAGGGGCAGGTAGTCAACTTCCGTTCCGGGAGCACCATAGACGTGATGAGCCTCACCCGAGCCGTAAACAGCCTCATGCCCCGCGACATCAGGGTCCGGGAAGCCCGCGAGGTCCCCGAGGATTTCCACTCCAGGTACTCGGCGAAGAGCAAGACCTACGTATACTGCATTCTCAATGCCTTCATCAATTCGCCCTTCTATGGGAAGTATGCGTGGCATATCCCCTATACCCTCGATGTACGGTCCATGAATGAGACTATCGGGAGGGTGACGGGGGTTCGGGATTTCTCCGCGTTCAAGAAGAAAGATGAGACATACCGGACCACGGTGCGTCATATGCTTCGGGCCGGGGTGAAAAGGAGAAGGGAATTCATTTACGTTGTCCTCAAGGGAACGGGATTCCTGCGTTACATGGTACGGAACATCGTGGGGACCCTTGTCCTGGTAGGCCGGGGAAGGCTTACGGACGAGGGGTTCGGAGAGATCATGGATTCCGGGGACAGGCAAAAAGCCGGCCCCACTGCCCCGGCTCACGGTCTCTTTCTCAGGAAGATAGAATATTGAGGAGGCCGGCACAGACTCCGTGGCTGTTTATCTGGTTATCGACATAAAGGTTATAGACCGGGAGGTTTATTCGCGGTATAACGAGCGGGTGCGTCCCATAATGGAAAAGTACGGCGGTCGCTACCTTTCCAGGGGCGGCAAGGTTATCCCCCTGTCAGGAAGCTGGAACCCCGAAAGGATCATCCTGATCGAGTTTGCCTCTTACGAAGACGTGTACCGGTGTTTCGGTTCCGACGAGTATAAAGAGATCGCCCCTCTAAGAGAGCGCTCAACGGTGGGCAGGGCAATCGTTGTCGAGGGCGAGGCGGATACGGAGCGGGATCGGCAGGAGCAACGAAGTATGGGAGAAACGGTGTGGTGCGATGAGTGAGAAAGGACGTGTGTATAAGATTGTAAAGGCGGCAGCCAATTTGATGGCGGATATCCCGTTTCTTCTCGATTCCCTGTCCGGGAAGTCGACGCAGAGAGATCTCCTCAGGGGAGGGCCCTCTCCGGGTCAGGGCGGGCCCGGAGCCGATGCCATCAGAAAAGCCGAGAGTGAGTTGAAGGAAGCGGAAGGCGCATACGGTGTCGAACACCATCAGGTGCTTGGCGGGTTGGATAAAGTGGCAGGCCTTTACATGGTTGAAGCGAGGTATGCCGAGGCTGAATCGCTCTACAGGCGGAGTCTTGTCATGCTGGAAAAGGAAGGCGGAAAGGATGAGGCTGATCTGATCCCCTGCCTTCACCGTTTGGGCAGTGCGTGTCTCGAACAGGGCAAATACGCCGAGGCAGAGGTGTATTTCCTCAGGGCCCTCGACATAAGCGAGACGCAGCAGGAAAGCGCCGCGAGGGCGGCATCGCTCGAGAGGCTGGGCGTGGCCCGGACCTTTCTCGGTAAGTATGTCGAGGCGGAGCAGGTCCTCACACAGGCCCTGGAATTAGCGAAGAAGGTATCCGGCGCCAATCACCCGGATGTGGCGCAGGTGATGAGCAGCCTCGCAGGACTGTATTTCAGTCAAAGTTGGCTCGATGCGGCCATGGGCTATTACAAGAGCGCCCTTTCGATCAGAAAGAAGTCCCTGGGCACCAATTCGCTTCCTGCCGCGGAATCCCGCTACGACGTAGGACGTGTCTATGTTGTCCGGCGTTCATTCGACAGGGCGGAGCCGCCCCTCGAACGAGCCCTGGAAATCCAGCAAAAGCTCCTCAGCCCCGAGCACCCTTTTGTGGAGAGGACCATAGACGAGTTGGGCAGTGTCTACTACTACCTCGGCAAGTACGAAGAGGCGAGGCTCCTTTTTGAACGTTCCCTGGCCATGAAGGAGAAGAAGCTCGGGCCGGACCACCACGGCGTGGCCTTGATTCTGGGGAATGTGGGCCATGCATATTATTACGGAAACAAGTTCGCCAAGGCGGAGGGTTTCTACAAACGCGCCCTTTCCATAGTGGAAAAGGTTATGGGGCCGGACCATCCTGAAGTGGCCTTGAGGGCGGGGAGTCTGGCGGCGGCCTGTTTTTCACAGGGAAAATACCCGGAAGCGGAAGAATTGTGCAAGCGGTCCCTCAGGATCCTGGAGGCGGCAGCGGAACCCGACTTCGCCAATCTGGCGAATCTTTACAACCTGATCGCACAGGTATACAAGCATATGAAAAGAAAGGACGAAGCCAGACTATATGCCGATCAGGCGAAGGCTTTGCATCGGAAGCTGGAGGCGGAGATCGCACTGAGAGGGTAGATCGGCAGTCGTTGTCCTTGCTGGGACCGGCCGCACGGAACCTTAATTATATTTTTTTCGCTTTTCCTCATACATGAGCATGTCCGCTGCCGCGAGCAGGTCGTCCAGGGAAAGGGGCCTGGCCGGGTCAAAGTGGGCCATGCCCACGCTGAGAGAGAGACTGTAGGGTCTGCGGTGAGATTTATCGAGGGCGGTGAACTCGCCTTTCAGACGCGCAAGGAGTGTGGTCCCCTTTTCTACGGAGGCGTCTATGGCGAGAACCGCGAATTCGTCGCCGCCCATCCGGCCGATCAGGTCCGATTCCCGGAAGGTTGCCTTCAGAATACGCGCGGTGTCCGCGAGCGCCTTGTCTCCTTCATTGTGACCCAGGGTATCATTGATCCATTTCATATGGTCGAGGTCGGCGAAAAAGAGGAGCATGTCCTTCTTTGCTCTTTCCGCCAGCTTGAACTGCTTCTGGGCCAGGGTTATGAAGCCGCGTCTATTGTAAAGCCCCGTGAGTTCATCCATTATCGACATTGCCTCCAGCCTCTCCTCGAGCTGTTTGCGCGCCGTAATATCCCTGAAATATGCGAGAATGACAGGACCGCCGAGATATATGGTTTTTGCTGCGGAGACTTCGACGATAATGGTCTCGCCATTTTTGCGTATCCCCTTGAATTCATATTTTGAGGGGGCGGAGGTCCCGGTTTGTCTCCTGCGGTTGTATTCCATGACCATGTTCCGGTCATCCGGGTGAACCGTGAGGGCAATCGATTTTCCCACCGCATCTTCAGGCCTGTCGTAGCCGAAGATCTCCAGGAATTTCCGGTTCACGTAGATGTGCCGGCCACGGCTTACGAGGGAAACCCCGTCGTTGGAGTATTCTATGGCAGTGCGATAACGTTCTTCCGATTCGAGCAGCCTCCTTTCTGCTTCCTTGCGCTCCGTAATATCCAGTAAAGTCCCGATGAGGGCCGGTCCCCCCTCGTAGGTGGTGCGGGAACCGTGGACCTCTACGTTTCTCGTGACCCGGTCTCCCGTAAATATCCTGAATTCGAGGTTGAGGGTTTCTTCACCTCCCGATATGCGTTTCCGGACATTTTCCTCCACCGAAGGTAAATCCTGCGGATGAACCAGGTCTCTCAACCCTTTCCTGTCGATCAGTTCATCGACAGAATAGCCGAATATCTCCGCACACCGTGAGTTGAGGTATTTGAAAACTCCGTCCTGTACCACGTAGACGCCGACCGTTGATTTTTCAACGAGGTTCCTGAACTTGCTTTCCGATTCGCGAAGGGCCTGTTCCGTCAATTCCTGCTCTGTCACGTCTATTCCCACACCGAAAAAATAGTCGGTCCCTCCGTGATCATCGAGTATCTTGCTGCTGTGCCATTCTACCGTCAGCATCCGGCCGTCCCTGGTCAGCACCCGGCTCTGGCTTACTGTGGGACCGTCCGACTCGAGGAGGTCCTGAAAAGCCCTGGAGACCATTTCCCTGTCCGGCTCGGCGACAAAAAGAGAAAGATAGTCCGTCCCGACCACTTCATCCATGGTGTAGCCGAGGGCGTGGAGCATGGACTCGTTCATAAGCCGGGTCTTGCCTCCAGGCGATAAGGCGACAAAAAACGCCGGCGAGGCCTGTATGAGACTCCTGTTGAACTCCGTCTCTTTGCGCAGACCGGCCTCGGCAAGCTTGGACTTGGTGGTATTCTCACACGTCCCTTCGTAGTAGGCTATGGCGCCGCTACTGTCACGGACCGCCCGGGCATTCATGGAAACCCAGAGCCTGTCCCCATTTCTGGCGCGTATCTCCGCCTCGAACCCCTCCACAAAACCCTGTTTCTCGTACAACTCCTTGAGCCTCGCCCGGTCCCCGGGGTCCACGTACATCTGTTTTGCTATATCGGTGATGTGTGCCAGCAGGTCTTCCGGGCGCTCAAACCCGTACATCCTCGCGAGGGCCGGGTTAGCGCTGAGAAACCTCCCGTCCGGGGTGCTTTGAAAGATGCCCTCCACCGCGTTTTCGAAAATACTGCGATACTTTTCCTCACTTTCCCTGAGTGCTTTCTCTGTCTGCCTTTGTTCGGTAATGTCCGCGGCAAAGATGGCAAGGCTTGTGATCTCTCCTTCTTCATTAAAAACAGGGTAGCAGTAATCCTCGTAGATTCTTCCCGCCCTCACGGATTCGGAACGGATTCCCTTGCCGGTGGCGGCGACCAACTCGTAATGTTCTCTTCTGGACCGTGCGAGTTCCGGGGGGAAATGATCGTATATGCAGGAACCTATGAGGTCCTGTACGGTTGTCCGCAATCTTCGGGCAACTATCTCGTTTGCGAGGATGACCTTGCCGGTTGTGCCGATCAGTATCAGCGTCTCCTGGGTCGCATTGATGAGTGCCCACAGCGCTTCCTCGTTCCCGCTCGGTGTTCTTTTGCTGCCCGCGCACTTCCCCAGTGATCCTTCGAAGTCGGCGAGCCTGTGGCGAAGCCCCTCCAGTTCGCGAATCAGTTGTTGCTTTGTCTTCTTTTCATCCCTCATGTGGAAGGCCTCGATTCTTACCGGGCTGATAGCCGTACCATATTTTAGCAGATATTGTGCTCTTTGTGGAAGAGGGTGGTGCAGCCCCATCCTGCGCGGTTACTGCTGCCAAAGGGACCATACTATGGTATAGTAGTCATATAAACAAGGCAGTAATGCCTGTGATGCCGTCCGTTTTCAAAAGCGGCATTGAAAACCTCTTGGAGTGATTGTGGCTCGATATAGGATAATCGCAACATCGACCTTCGGCCTTGAGTCGGTGGTCGCGCGTGAACTGAAGGCTATGGGCTATGAAGGCCTGACCGTGGACAACGGCAGGGTTTCTTTTGAAGGTGACGAGCGGGATATTGCGCGATGCAATATATGGCTCAGGACTGCGGACAGGGTCCTCATCAAGGTGGCGGAGTTCGGAGCAACGGATTTCGAGGAGTTGTTCCAGGGCACGCGGCAGGTGGAGTGGGAGGAGATGATTCCCCTCACCGGCAAGATGCACATTGTTGGAAAGTCGATAAAATCGCAACTTTTCAGTGTCAAGGACTGCCAGGCGATTGTAAAGAAGGCAGTCGTGGAAGCCATGAAGCGGAAATACCGGACGGACTGGTTCGAAGAATCGGGGCCCGTATATAAGATCGAGATATCCATGCTCAAGGACGTGGCGACCCTTACCATAGACACGTCCGGCCCGGGACTCCACAAGAGAGGTTACAGAGAGAGGACCGGAGAGGCGCCCCTGAGAGAAACCCTGGCTGCCGCTCTTGTCATTTTGAGCCGCTGGAAGCCCGACAGGATACTGGCCGACCCTTTTTGCGGATCAGGGACCATTCCCATAGAAGCGGCCCTTATCGGCAGGGACATCGCTCCGGGTCTGAAGCGGTCCTTTGCGTCGGAAGAGTGGTCACAGATACCGAAAGAAATCTGGGACGAAATCCGTGAGGAGGCCCGGGGGAGGATTAACGATGAACCTTTCAGGATTCTCGCCTCGGACAGCGACGGGGAGGTAATAAGAAAGGCGAGGGAAAACGCGGATCGCGCGGGCGTGGCGGATTACGTGGCGTTTCAAAAATTGTCCGTGGAGGAATTCCGTTCGAGAAAAAGGTATGGTTGCATTGTCTGTAACCCTCCCTATGGGGAAAGGCTGGGAGAGGCGGCGGATGTGGAACAGATATACAGAACAATGGGCCGGGTATTTTCAGGCCTCGAGGAGTGGTCGTTTTTTGTATTGTCGGCACACCCCGGTTTTCAAAAGTTTTTCGGGAGAAGGGCGGACAAGAACAGGAAGATCTTTAACGGTGACATAAAGTGCTATTTCTATCAGTATCTGGGGCCTCTGCCGGGAAGGCGGCCGAGGGTCGATGGAGAATAAGGAACGTCTCCCGGGGAGTATACGCCCGCGTCCGACAGGCGGTCGCTTTCTGCCGGCCCGCGCTTCGGGCCTGCGGATTAGAGACTTTCCCTGGCCTTCCGAAGGGAATGTATATGGGCGAGCCTCAAGGGTTCGGGAAACTTTCCAATCGGTGTCCATTCCAGGTACTCCACCATCATCCTCTCTATAGTGATCCCGAAACCCTGTGAAATGAAGATGGGTCTTTTCCGTCCCTTCCCCCTGACCCCGACACCCGTGATCTTGTCATCCTGGGTTATATAGGTAAAACTGGGGTCCTGGGAAGGTATTTGCCGGTAGTCTCCCTTTGCCAGTCTTCGGGCGAGCCCGATGGTCGGTATGCGGTGGGTAAACCCGATAACCGTAGCGAGGCCATAATTGTAAGGGTGGCATACACCGTGGCCGTTCACGAAAAGAAGGTCTATTTGCTGTCCGTAAATGATCTTCGATACTATGGGCCCTTCTTTAAGGAAGAAGAGAGAACTTACGTAAGGCCCCCTGGATATGCCCGTCTCGGTCTTTACGTCGAGCAGCTTTCCATCCCTGAATGTAACGAGGGCGGAGAAGTACCGGTCGTCCTTGTAGGTCACATCAACCCCGGACACCACCGCCGTTTTTTTGTTTTCGTATTCCCCTTCCACCATCTTCCAGAGGGCGTATATAGGGTATATGCCGAGGTCTCCGCTCATGCGCTCCCGATACATCATAATACAGCCGGGTTTCTTTGTATAACCTTTTCTTGCGCGACGCGTCCGGAGTGATGCTCTCCCTCGCCGCGCGGCGCGGAATCCGGGGACTTATTTCCAGTTGTCGGTCTGGGGCTGCGGGATCTGGTAGGACATGAGTGTCTGGATGTGCCTGTTGAAGCCGTCCTCCCCGCTCCTCTCGAGCCTTTCTATTTCGGGCCGTATCTGTTTCATCGTGTTTTCGCTCAACACGACGTCGATAGGATAATTCATGTATGAGCTCCGTCTCAGCAGCGAGTATGCCTGTCTCTGCTCCTTTGTGAGGGCGAGGAATCTGTCTAATTCCTGGAGCATGTATGCTTTCTTTTCATCCAGATACCCGTCCACCTGCATGAGAAGGTTGGGACTGTAGTCGCCGCAGGAGAAGTAACTGTGCATCTCGTCGAGATGGGCCACCAGGAGGCGAATTTCGGCTACCATCTCATCATCGCTCATAGGCACGAAAATGCCTTCTTCCACCATTTTGTTCATGGGCGACAGGGGATGAAGGGCGAACGTACGGACCCTGATAAAATCGGGCCGAACGAGATTAAGGAGCCTTGCGGTTTCCAGGGCATGTTCCTCACTCAGGGTACGACCCCCGACACCGGGCATTATATACTCCGAAAGGGATATCCCCGCGGCCACGACGTTCATGCCGCCCTGCACGATGTCTTCGGGAGTGATGCCCTTCTTTATCATTTTGAGCACCTTCGCGGAGCCGCTTTCCAGTCCCGCGTGGATTCTCGTCAGACCGGCTTCCCTGAGTTCCTTCAACTCCTCGACACTCTTCTTGCGGAGGGTGGGAGCCCTGGCGTAAGTAGTGACGCGTTTGATGGAAGGGAACTTCTCCTTTAGATAGCGGAGTACCTCGAGCACATCTGCCGTGGGGAGAAGAAGGCTGTCACCGTCCTGGAGAAAGGCCGACTCCATATGGCCATATCCGCGTAAGTCCGCTGCCATGGCGTCGATGTCCCGTTTTACCTCTTCCACCGTCCTCTTGGAGAACTTTGTCCCTTTGTAGGCGGGGCAGAAAACGCACTGGTTCCAGGGACAGTTCCTCGTTACCCTCACGAGCAGACTGTTCGCCTCGCTCGGCGGTCTGATTACTCCTTGTTCGTACATGATTGTCTCCTATGATTATATCCGTCTCCTCAAATATACCGGTTTATGGCGCGTAATTCAAGTGCGGGCGGCCAACCGTGCCTTCGTCGCAGATTGCGTGTTCACGGGGTTTGTCGAAGGAAAGGGCCGTCCATGGTTCCGTGAGTTGCCTCACGAGTCCCTGTTCTCCCCTGCCGGGAGACTGAAGCTGAAGGTGCTCCCCTTTCCCCATACGCTCACAACGCCAATGTCTCCGTCCATCAACCGGACAAGCCTCTTGCATATGGAGAGCCCCAGCCCGGTCCCCTCGTATTTGCGGGTTAAACCGCTGTCCACCTGAAGAAAGGGTTTGAAGACCTTATCGATGTCTTCATCATGAATGCCCACGCCCGTGTCCGTCACGGCGGTGATGACCGTTCCCGGACCCGCCGAGCAAACCACGGTCACGCTTCCCTCCTCGGTAAATTTGACGGCATTACTCAAGAGGTTGAGAAGCACCTGTTCAAACCGCCGCATGTCACCTACTATGGCGTCCACGTCCGGAGCAACGTGTATGGTCAAGGCGAGACCTTTCTTCTCGGCGAGAGGTCGGATGGCCTGCTCGACTTTTGTAATCGATGCGGGCAGACTGAACGGGGCGCGCTCGACTTGGAGCTGCCCGGCCTCTATTTTTGAAATATCGAGCACATCATTGATAAGCGACAGGAGGTGGCTTGCGCTGGCGCGTACCATGCCCAACTGTTTCTTCTGTTCTTCATTCAATTCCCCGACGAGTCCCTGCAACAGGATGCCGGTAAACCCTATGATAGAGTTGAGGGGCGTGCGAAGTTCATGGGACATGGTGGCAAGAAAGGCCGATTTCACCCTGTCAGCCGCTTCGGCAGCCTCTTTTGCCGACTTCAGTTCCGCAGTGCGTTCCTCGACCCTGAATTCCAGTTCCGCCCTCGACCGCTCAAGGTCGACCATGGCCTTCTCCCTTTCGTTCTGGAACTTGAGCGTCATAATGCCATGGGCAATATTCCTTCCCAATTCGTCGAGAAGGGCAACTTCGGTGGAATCAAAGGCCTCGGCCTCTGCCGCATAGATGACCAGCGCGCCGAGAACCTCATCCTCAATGATGAGAGGTATGGCTATTACAGACCTGTAATCGCGGGTAAGAATCATTTCCCGCCATGTTTCGAAATTAGGATTATTGAGCAGGTCGGCGCCGACAATAGGCTTGCGTGTCCGGATAGCCGGTCCTGCCGCTCCTCTTCCATACTTATTGTCGGCCCAACTGATAGGTATCCTGTCCAGAAATCCCTCTCCGGAGCCACGAAAGGCGACGGGGCGAACGGTTTTAGCCGGGTCGGATTCCGCCCTGCCTACCCACGCGAGGGGGTAACCTGCCGAATTGACGGCAATTTCACAGATCGCATTGAACAACGACTGTTCGTCTTCAGCATGAACGACCGCGCTGTCGCATTGCAAGAGCATCTTGAGGGCCCGGTTTTTTTGGCTCAATGCCTTTTCTACGTCCACCCGTTCGTCGATCTCCTTCCTCAAGGCGCTGTGTATCCGCGTGAGCTGAAAGAAGAGGACGGAGCAGCTCAGGCTGAGGATGCATCCGAACAGAAGAAACACGGACTTCAGGGGGTTAAACCGCGACCATCCGTTGACAGGGAGCGCCGCTATCTGCCAGTTCCCCGACGGCAGTGTAATGCTCATAACCACGGGGTTCAGGGAGAATATCCCTCGATCGCCCCAGAATACCGTGCCGTCGTCGCCCCGAAGTGCAAAGCGGATATTCCCGTCCTCATTGCGGCCGAGTCCGGCGCTCCGGATCAGGGTATTGAAATCGATGACCACCGAGGCTATGCCCCAATAACGCGGTCCAGGGTTTGAAGAGCGGGAATCTCTCACGAACACAGGCGTACGGCTGATTATACCCAGACCTCCCTGCATGAGGTTCAGGGGCCCTGCGACGACTGTTTTTTTATCCCTGATGGCCTTCAATACCGCTTCGCGCTGGGCAGGATTGCGGAGATAATCGAGACCCAGAACGCGTTCATTTCCCTTCATGGGATAGACAAACCGGACGACGTTCCCGGGCGCGAGGGCTACATTTATGATCCGGGGCTCACCGGCCACGATTTCCTGCGCCACGGACTGAAACCGGGCGTCTGTGATACCGTCCTGGATCTTCACCAGGGCAACGAGTCCCTGCGAAAGATGGATGAGGGAATCAAGCTGCCGGCTGATTTCTCCCCGCGCCTCGTCCAACCTCACAGAGACGGCCATGCGCTCGCGGCCGACATCGGCCCTATGGTGTAACAGGGCAAACCGGTAGCTGAGGAACAGCCCGGTCAGGAGTATTAACAAAGAGAGAGGAGCAGCGATATATTTCTCTTCAAAAGGACGCTTCGTTTTCATAAGGGCATCACATCCTCTTCTGTGATGCGGACAAGGCGAGTCGCAGGCGGGTGGCGGACATTAAGGCTCCCCATCCAACACTTTTCTTATCTGCCTCAGAAACGTATATGGGGTGTAAGGCTTTGAGAGGAGAGGCAGCCCTCTTCCTCTGATTTCGCCCCGCTCCACCTCATCTTCACTGTAGCCCGTCACGAAGAGTACTTTCATCGGGGCCTCTTCTTCGATCTTCCGGTATACGTCGAAGCCTCGCCTGCCGGGCATTATCAAATCGAGAATCACCAGGTCGATGGACGCCTTGTTTGCCCTGAACGCGGACAGGGCTTCCTCCCCGTCCGCCGCGGGGATGACCCTGTACCCGTAGCTTTCGAGGACGCTTATGGTCATCTTCCTCAACACGTCATTGTCCTCCGCGATCAGTATCGTTTCGGACCCGCCTTTACCGGCCCCTTCCTCCGACGTCGGCCCTCCGCCGTCAGCGTTTCCCTTCAGAAGGGGCAGGTACACGGTGAAGAGGGACCCGGTCCCAGGTGTGCTATCCACGAAGATCATGCCTTTGTGCTGTCTGATAATACCGTAGACGACCGAAAGGCCCAACCCGGTGCCCTTGCCGGTTTCCTTGGTGGTGAAAAAGGGTTCGAAAATCTTTCGTTTTGTTTCGCTGTCCATACCCGTACCACTGTCGCGGATGGCGATCGTTGCGTAATGTCCCGCTTCTCCATCGCCGTGTTGCCGGACAAAAGTCTCATCGATGATGGCGGCGCCCGTGCTTATCGTCAGCGACCCCCCTGAAGGCATGGCGTCCCGCGCATTCGTAACGAGATTGATCACCACCTGTTCCACCTGATTTGCGTCGGCCAGAACCGGCAGCCGGGTAGGTTTCAAATCGAAGCTGAGGGTGATGTCTTCGCGAATGAGGCGTCGCAGCATCTTCTCGAGGTTCGTGAGCGTGGTGTTCAGGTCCACGGGTTTCATGTCCAATATCTGTTTTCGGCTGAAAGCGAGTAACTGGTGAGTGAGCGCAGCCCCCCGCATGCCCGCCGATGCGAGTTCCTTGACGTAGGAAAGGAGCGGATCGGCCCCGTCCATTCTCATTTGGAGCAATCCGGCAAAACCCGTTATGGTGGTGAGGATGTTGTTGAAGTCGTGCGCGATGCCTCCTGCGAGGTTGCCCACGCTCTCCAGCTTCTGAGCCTGGTTGAGTTGTTCCTCCAACTGCTTCCTTTCGGTGACATCCGTAAATATGCCCAGATGAAGGGTCCCGATCACTGCCCCGATCACCGACATATCCCGGGCTGAACCATCCTTGCAGGTAACGCGCACATCGAAAACAGGCGTCGGCGTTCCGCTTTTGCGTGCCGTCTCGATCGCGTTCTCCCAGGAGGAAATAAAGGACTTGCTCGTCATACCGGGGGGGATCAGAGAAGACCAGTCCTCGTCCGGAGGAATGTCCTCGGCGACAAAGCCGAATAACTCCGTGAACTTGCCGTTTACGTACCGGATGCCGTCCTTGGTATCCATCCAGGCGAGTCCCACGGGCAACGTATTGAGAAGGGTCCGCAACCTCTCTTCACTCTGGCGAAGGCTGTTTTCTGTGAGAGTCCGTTTCCGGATCTCCTCTCTCAATGTGCGGTTCGTGTCCTCCAGGTCGGTCACCTTCTTTTCCAGTTTATGGAAAAGTGTCTCGTTGTGCTTCTTGAGAAATTCCATCTCTTCTTCAAGGGATCGCTCTGAAGAAACAGGTTCGCCCGCCTCGCCGTGGGCAAGTACGTTCTTCAGGGACGAAAGGAGCGCGTCGCTTTCAAGGGGTTTCAGGAGGAATTGGTCGGCGCCGAGACTCAGCCCGAACTGGATGTCCTTCGGCTCCGTATAGGTGGCCGTGTAAAATACAAAGGGTATCTCCTTCAGCCGTTCGTGGGCTCTCCACTCTTTGCAGAGAGCGAAGCCGTCCATGACGGGCATGAGGATGTCGGAAACGATCAGATCCGGCGGAGAGGCCAGGGCCATTTCCAGGGCTTCCTTGCCGTTTGTGGCCAGGGCTATATCGAACCCGTTATTTCCCAAAAGGATTTCAAGCATGTACCGGTTTTCGAAATTATCATCCACTATGAGGATCTTGGTCATCCCGCTTCCTCCGTCAGCTTTTTTTGTGTATTAAATGCTCCTCCACCTGGCCCACGAAGGTATCCGGGTTTATCGGCTTCTCGATGTAGCCTGTGCAACCCGACTCAAGTGCCTTTTCCCGATCGCCCAGCATGGCATAGGAAGTAACGGCTACGATGGGGGTCCGGGATAACTGGGGATAAGTTCTTAGATCGCGGGCAACCGCATAGCCATCCATGACAGGGAGTTGAATGTCGAGGAGGATGAGATCGGGCATCACCTTCACGGCGGTTTCAATGCCGCTCCGCCCGTCAAGGGCCTTTTCTATCTGGTAACCATGCTTTTCCAGGAGAAACGTGAGAAGATAAAGATTCTGCTCGTTATCCTCTATGATGAGAATTCTTGGTTTCATGATATGCTCCTTTCTAATGGTAGAGTGAAGCAAAAAGTACTCCCGGCGCCCCACTTGCTGGTTACCCATATTTTGCCGCCCAGCAGTGTGAGCAGTCTCCGGCATATATAGAGGCCCAAACCGGTCCCCTCGAACTTCCTCGCGGTTCCTGAATCAACCTGCTGGAAGGCCCTGAAGAGCTTGGGTATGTCCTCGTCTCTTATACCTATCCCCGAGTCGGTAACGGAAATCCGCGCCGACGAGTCGATTCTGGAACACTCCACATGAACCTCTCCGTGCTCGGTAAACTTGATAGCGTTGCTGAGAAGGTTCAGAAGCACCTGTTCCACCCTCCTGCGGTCGCTGACCAATGTATCGATCCCGGGCGAGATGTCGGTTGAGATGACCAGTCCTTTTCGGTCCGACGCGGGGCGGGAGGACTGTACCGTCTTGTCGATGAGAGCCCTCAAACTGAAGGGTTCGGCGGATACCTGGAGTTGTCCTGCCTCGATTTTGGATATATCGAGTACGTCATTGATCAGAGAGAGGAGATGGGTTGCGCTGTTGTAGACCATATTGAGCTGTTTTGCCTGCTCTTCGTTGAGGGCACCCACGTATCCTTTCAGTATTATGCCGGTAAATCCTATAATCGAATTAAGGGGCGTGCGGAGTTCGTGGGACATGGTCGCGAGAAAGGCGGACTTCAGTCTGTCCGCTGCTTCCGCCCTGTCCCTGGCGGCCGCCAGTTCATCGAGGGTTGTCTTGAGGCGGTCTTCCACCAGCTTTCGTGGGGTTATATCGTTTCCCACGGAGAGGATCTGCGAAATCCGTCCGTCTGCGTCGACGATTGCCCTGTTTGTCCAGGCTACCCAAACCTTGTCACCGTTCTTTTTGACATTCCCCTTTTCGTTGAGAAGGTAAGGCTCGGAGTCCCCGGGGGTGTTCCCTTCCGGGGGGCGGGGATTCTTCTGCGCCGATTTATCGGCGGGCACAATGGTCCCAAGTATGCTTCGCCCTATGATCTCGTCATCGGAAAAACCGAAGAACTCCCTCGCGAACCTATTGATGAAGATCACCTCACCCTCCGCTGTCCACCGGAGTATCACGCTGTCGGCGCCTTCCACCAGGTCGCGGTATTTTGCCTCACTCTCAAGAAGGACCCCTTCGACTCTCCGTCTTTCATCGACCTCGGCGGCCAGGACGGCGTTTACTTCCCGAAGCTCAGCAGTGCGTTCCCCTACCTTGGCTTCCAGGTCCCTCTGATATTCGCCCAACTGGAGTTCAGCCACCTTTCTCTCTGTTATATCGATGCCCGTTCCCACGACATAGGGATCTCCGTGGACTTCGATGCGCCTGCCCGTAAAGAAGAAATGACGAGCCCCGTCCTTGGCCTGTATGCGCCCTTCGGCCTCAAATTCTCCATTTTCGAAGGCTTGAGCGATCCGGCCCATTATCCGTTCTCTATCGTCTTCGTGTATATTCCGTAAACTGTCCGGTCCCGTCCCTTCCTCCCGGCAGAGGTCATTCAGGTCTTCCAGGAAATGGTTACACCGCACCAATTCTCCCTTCCCGTCGATGACATAGAACGCTCCGGGGATGCTGTTGATGACAATGTCGTTAAAGGCTATTTCCGCCTGCACGGCCTCACCGGAACGTCTCCTCTCGCTCACCACAACGGACAGAAAGAGCGCTGTCGCGGCGATTACGCCTATATAGGACTGAATTACGATCAGGGAGTCCCTGAAATATCCATGGGCGGAAGGGTTCGATGTTGCTGTGGCGCTGTAGACGGCGATGGCCGACATCACCGTTACCGCGAGCGAAGTCTCGGCAAGGCTGAAACGAATGGTCGTCCAGAGCAAAACAGGGATGATCAAAAACTGGAGCGGGTATCCCCGGACAAAAGCAGTCCAGGATATTGCCACGAGCAGGGCAAACGCCACGACGGCCTCGACGATTCTCTCATATCCCTGCAACGAATACTCCCGCGCTCTCCAGGAGAGAAGGAGCGGTGCAATGAGGACCGCGCCTGTGGAGTCTCCCAGCCACCAGGTAACCCAGGCAGACCGGAAGATGCTCCAGTTACCCGTGGCGGCGCACAAACTGGTTACGCCTATGGTGGCGCTGAGCACGGCGCCCGGAAGTACACCGAAGACCACGAATATGAGGGTGGTCCTCATATTTTCAAAAACATACCCATTTCCCACAAAACGGCGGACAAGAAAGGCCCCCGTTACCGCTTCCAGCGTGTTTCCGGCGGCAGTGAGGAAAGCGGCGGCGGAAGTAGCGTCGATCCCGAGGCTAAAACCTTTTAAAACAAAGATGTTTGCCAGGAAAGCCCCGACAAATATTCCCGGGCTGACACGGTATCCAAGACAAAGAACGGCCGCAAGAGCGATGCCTGCGGGAGGCCAGACAGGACTCGCGTTGGTGTGCTGAAGGGCCAGGAAGAGAGAAAACGTGGCTGATATGAAGTAGATGATGCCGACGGCGATGGTCCGCACCAATGTAATAGTTGCCGTCGTTGCCGGTGGGAAGGGGTATCCGTCGCCAGGTATCCTTGCAGAGTGTTCAAGCACGAACTTTTCCTCCAGATAAACTTAGCCGGGCCCGTAAGCGGGCGTCACCGGCCGTTCAAACCCAAGGTTCCCACTCCTTCAGCGACCTGGTTTCGATGGTCGCGTCGGCTGAGCGATGCCAACTGACTATTGTCAAAGTATTACGCGCGGTGAGGCAAAAAAGCAAGGGAATTAGTGATCCATAATCCACCACCCCTCTCGCCCTTACCGCTGCTTTGCCCTCCATCCGAGCCGTCTTTCCCCACCACCCTTTAAATCGGAATCAAATATGAACCCTTCGTTCCGTTTCGTCTATCCAGACATGGCACACGCCTCTCTGACGGGTAAGATTTGGGCACACCCCTCCTTTCGCCGTCTCGTTCCACAAAGAGTCTCTTCCCCGCTTCTCATCATCTATCCCGAAAGTACAAGCTCCATGATGCGTTGCCGTGCTGCGAACAATAATTCCAGGGAGGGGTGTTCTCTCGATATGCGGATCACAAGTTCCCTCGCGTGGGTCATGACCCTTCCCGGCAGGTTGATGAGGGAAAAGCGGATCGCCTTCATTCTCCTGGTGGCCCATGATCCTTTCAGCACCAGACGTTTCAATGCCGAATTGATATTAAAGGCGAGGACCATTATCCACCACCAGGCGGCATTCTCTCCGAACTTACCCGTTGGGAGTCTTCCCCCGGCAAGGTCCTCTTTCATGATAGAGTGGGCCTCCTCCGATTTCCCTGCCCGTTTATAATGCCACCGTATCAGTTCATCTCCTTCCATATCCCTGTTTGTGACGATGCCGAATATCCTGTAGCGCTTTTGTGTCATCATCATCGTAGGGAATGAGAGTTGCCCTTCCATGCCGGGAAGGATATCCTGTTTTAAAAGCTCACGGGTAGCGAAGTAGCGGTATTCCGGATCCTTTTTGCTGTGGCCGACCGCATTGGGTACGTAGCAGACTTCGGTCCACTCCCTTCCCGTCTCCTTTCCTTCTTTATAGAGAGGTCTCCACTCTTCTGCCTGGGCCACTGCCTTTTTGAACTCAGAGGTCACATCGGCGCCTATGGCAAACTCGATCCTGCCGAAGCGTGTATTTTCGCCATTCTCGCAGTACTTCAGGAGGTCGTGTTGATACCCTGCGGTATCGGAACGGAGATAGACCTTCTCTACACCGGGAGGAAGCTTTGAGAGGGCTTCCTTGAATACTCTTAACTGTTCATGTCCCGCAGGGACATTGCCGTCCCTGAACTCGGTATGAAGAATCAACTCCTGTTCCGCCCACCAGGTATTGAACGGTTGATAGGCCTTATGGTGTTTATAACTGAAGAGGGCGCTTCTCTTCAACGTCTCTATCAGGGTTGCATCCATATCGAGGGTCGCGACCTTTGGGGAGGCGGACTTCACTATGGAGCAGATGAAATCCCGGTGTACCTTCATGAGGTTCATAAGATGCTCGTTCGGGGCGGGAATGAAGGCCTTCCCCTTTTCCCTCTTCTTCTCCTCCCGCGCATCATGGAAGGCGGAGAGATACCGGAATATCGGGGAAGGGGAAGGGAACGTGCGTTGCCGCTCCCGGGCTTTCCGTTCCTTGCGGGTAAGCCCTTTCTGTTCTATTCGCCGCACGACTCTGCACAGCCCCTCATCCTTTTCAAGGATAGTTACATCGTCTACGCTGTCTCCTCCGGCAAGGTTCAGAAGAATGAGGGTGAGGATTATCTGCGTGTCTGTCCAGCCTTCACTCTTTATATGCATGTGAGCACCGATCGAACCGGCGAGGCCCAAGGCCGATGCAAGGTCGAGGTAGAGGGGGAGCCCTGCGAGGGAGGTCATGCCTGTTTCTCTTTTCTCTTCTTCATACTTGTACGGAAGGAGGCCCTGTGGCATAATTGATTCACCTCGTTGGTGATGGAATTTGGTGTGGTGACTACATTCTATCATCCCTATTCGTAGGGGCCAACGGGGTTTTTGATTATTTTTGGTGGGGGATTAAGGTGATCCGGAACCGTCGCGCGACGAACCTGTCCGAAAAAGGTCAAATGGAAAAAACCTTTGAAGGATTGCGGCACTGTAGTAGAATGGGACCATAGACCTTTTGGAGGAAAATATGACGGCAACCGCGAAGAAGCGATCGGTAAAGTCGGGCCTCCCCCCAGGGAGCCTGATACACGTTGGCGAGGATAAGAAAAGTACCGTAAAGATCAGGATTCTCTCATTTAACGGGGAATACGTCCATGAAGACGATCGTACCGAAGTGGGAGAATGCCTCCCCCCTGAACACGGGAAGGTCATCACCTGGCTCGGCGTCGGCGGTGTCCACAGGGCCCGGGTCCTGGAGGATATAGGCGGACTGTTCCATCTTCACCCCCTCCTCCTGGAGGACGTGATGAACACGGAACAGAGACCGAAGTTCGAGGACTACGGCGACTATATTTTTATCGTGCTGAAGTACCTTGCCCTCAACGGCTCCAAGCCCGGTAAGGCGATCTCCACCGAACAGGTAAGCCTCGTCCTTGGTCCTGACTACGTCATCACCTTCGAGGAGGGAACGGGAGACATCTTCGGGCAGGTCAGGGAAAGGATCAAGAACGACAAGGGCCGCATCAGAAAGATGGACGCCGATTACCTTCTTTATACATTTATTGACACGGTGGTGGACAACTATTTCACGGTGATGGAGGGCTTGGGAGAGAGAGTGGAGGCCGTCGAGGACGCCCTGGTCGCCGGGGTGAAGGAAGCCACGTTAAGGTCCATTCACGATCTGAAGAGGGAGATGATATTTCTGAGGAGGTCCATATGGCCCCTCAGGGAAGTGGTGGGAAGCCTGGAGAGAGGCGAGACGCGCCTTGTTTCCGACCGGATATCCGTCTACCTTCGGGACCTCTATGACCACGTGGTCCAAGTCATGGACTCGGTGGAAGCGTACAGGGACATGCTGTCCGGCATGCTCGACATCTACCTTTCGAGGGTGAGCAACAAACTGAACGAAGTGATGAAGGTGCTGACCATAATTGCCACCATATTCATCCCCCTGACGTTTATCGCCGGCGTATATGGGATGAACTTCGCTTATATGCCCGAATTGAAATATCCGTGGGGCTACCCTGCTGTCCTCCTGCTCATGGGGGCGGTAACCTCCTTCATGCTCTTTTACTTCAAAAGGAAGAAATGGTTCTGACGGGGAGCCTAAATCTTTACCAGCATGTACGCCCTCTCGCCCAGACCGATCTTCTCGCCGTGAGTCAGCTGGACGGTCCAGTCCACGGAGGGATAAAGGGCCTGCCATTTGTCGTCCCCCGGGTAAAGCGGGTTCTTGATCGCCGTATTCGGCATGGACGCCTCATTATTTATAAGGTCGCATGACGCGGCGTCTATGGCCACGGGGTCCGTCGATGCGAGGATTCCTATATCGCGGACTATGGCGGCGTCGCTATGGGGATAGCAATCGCAGGCCGGACTTACCTGGGTGAGGAAATTAAGATAGATCGATTTCTTTTCTTTACCTTTCAAAGCGCCCCATGCATGCTCCACCATCTTTTTCTGGAATATGTCGGGCGATTCGTTCCACTCTATCTCGATGGCCCCATGGGGACATACGATAATACATTCGCCGCACCCTATACAGGCTTCGCCGCCTATTGACGCCTTCTTCCGGGTTAAAGAGATGGCTCCCGCAGGGCAGTATTGGAGACAGAATTTACAGCCCTTGCACGAAGCCGCGTTTATCTTCGGCGCCACGGTGCTATGCTGGACCAGCTTCCCCTCCCGGGTCGCGCAACCCATGCCCACATTCTTGAGCGCTCCTCCGAACCCTGAGATCTCGTGGCCCTTCACATGGGTCACGACGATGATACCGTCCGCGTCCACGATCTCCTTGGCGATGCTCACCGTCTCCAGCACTTCGCCGTCTATGGGCACCTTTGCACCGTTCGCGCCCCGGAGCCCGTCCGCGATGATGAGGGGAGCACCCGCGCATGAATAGTCAAAGCCGTTCAGTATGGCCGTGGAGAGGTGGCTTACGGAATCGCTCCGCGAACCCGTGTAAAGCGTATTGGTATCGGTAAGGAACGGTTTCCCTCCCGCCTTCCTGACCCTGTCCGCAATGGCTCTCAGATATACGGGTCTCAGGTAGGATGTGTTGCCGTATTCGCCGAAGTGGAGCTTTATCGCCACGATATCATTAGGTTTGACTCTTGTATCGATTTTCGTCCTGTTCAGCAGGTCCACTATCTTATCGAAAATGTTTCTTTTCAACGATGTCCTTAAATCCGTGAAGTATACCTTCGACACAGTACCTCCTTTTTCCTTTGATTTGCAGGAAAATTATGTTAAGAATAATTCGGCTTTGTCAACAAAAAGGAGGTCACCGGCATGCTAAATCTTTCAGAAAAGCATTTCATGATTCAGAAGATAGCAGAGAAACTCGCGAAAGAAAAGGTTGCCCCGAGGGCAAAAGAAATAGATGCAACAGGCGCTTTTCCGTGGGATCTTGTCGACATTTACAAGAAGCAGGGGTTTCTCTACCTCATGCTGCCCGAACGCTTCGGAGGACTCGACGGCGACATTACTTCCCTGTGTCTTGTGATTGAGGAACTGGCCAAAGTGTCCGGCACGTCCTCCCTTATCCCCCTTGCCCACAACGTGGGTCTCATGCCCTTCATGGTGGCGGCAACCGACGCACAGAAAGAATACATCTACGGCAAGATAGCCGATCCTGAAAAGATCAACCTGGTGGCTTTCGCTCTTACCGAGGCCGATGCGGGGTCTGACGCCTCCCATATGAGGACCAATGTGGTGAAGGACGGGGACAACTATTATCTGAACGGAAAGAAAGCGATGATCACCAACGGCGCGAGCGCCCAGTTCATCACCGTCTTCGCGACCATGGACCCGAAGCTCAGAACCAACGCCATAACGGCGTTTTATGTCGAAAAAGACTATCCGGGCGTCATCATCGGGAAGAACGAAGAGAAGATGGGCATGGTCGGTTCCGACCTTTCAGAGGTTATGTTTGAAAATGTGAGGCTTACCAAGGACAACATGCTCGGCGAGGTGGGGCAGGGCTGGGATATCGCCATGTCGACCCTTAACCTCTCGAGGCCGGCCGTAGGCGCGCAGGCAGTAGGCATTGCGCAAGGGGCCCTGGATTTTTCAGTGGAATATGCATGGAAACGGGTACAATTCGGACAGAAGCTGGCCGATTTCGAGGGAATTCAGTTTATGGTTGCAGACATGGCCACTCAGGTTGAAGCAGCCCGCGCCCTCGTGTATGATGCGGCTCACCTCCTTGATACCAAGGTATACGAGAGGGACAAGATGAGCGCAATCGGCGTGGACAAGCTTTCGGCCATGGCGAAGCTCTATTCCGCCGACGCGGCAATGAAGGTAACGACCGATGCGGTGCAGATCCTCGGCGGGTACGGGTATACCAAGGAGTACCCCGTGGAGCGGATGATGAGGGATGCCAAGGCTACCCAGATATACGAAGGAACGAACCAGATACAGAGGATCGTCATAGCAAGGGATATATTCAGAAAGTTCATGGGCTGATACCCGGACGGGTAAGTCCGTATTCAGGAAAAAGGCTTACGGGAGGGGTTCCCCTTTACGACTGAGACAGGTTGCCCGTGAGCTTTTCTCTGAAGGGTTCGGGGATTCTTTTCGGCTTGCCTCTCCCATCGACACATACCATCTTTGTTTCGCCTTTCGTGGTGATCGTACTCTCCCTTGAAATGATGTGGGTCAGGACGAAATATGAGTTTTTGACTTCTTTCACGGAAGTCACGACATGGATCACATCCCCGTACCGGACCTTGTCAATAAGGTCGAGGAATGCGCTCTTCACCATTATGTAAGTGTCCGATTCTTCCCACCCGGGCAGCGATACCCCTATGGACATAAGGTACTCGAACCATGATTTTTCAAAAAACCGGAGATAGTTTCCGTAGTAGACGACGCCGCCCGCGTCGGTATCCTGATAATAGATCCTTGTGGAGTACATCGGTCTTTCATACCACGTAATCCCTGACGGGTCAATATCCTTGATCGTCAGTACCGGAGGCTTCCCGGGCCGGGCCATACCGTTTCAGGGGGCACAAACCGGTATTTCTTCGCGCCGCAACGAATGGACTTGATATTTTTCTTGCCCTGTCTTATTGTACAAAAGCGGTAACCCTGTGGGTGTTCAGGCACGACGTTTTCTGCCGGCAGAACGTTATCGCATTTACCGGAATCAAGTGCTCAATACTAAGGAGGTACATATGAGAGCGGTCGAGATAAAGCAGGATATCTATTGGGTTGGCGCGATCGATTGGGGTGTGAGGGATTTTCACGGATACATCACGCCTAACGGAACTACATATAACAACTACCTCATCAAGGATGAGCATGTTACCCTCCTCGACTGCGTGAAGGAAGAGTTCGTGGAGGAGACTGTCGAGAATATCAAGAACATTGTGGACATGAAGGGGGTCGTGAATCTCGTGATCAACCACATCGAGCCCGATCACGCGGGCAGCGTGGATGCCATGATGAAACTCATCCCTGATGCGACGATTTACATCACCGAAAGAGGCAAGAAGGGTCTGGAAAGGCATTTCGATACTTCGACGTGGAAGTTCAAGGTGGTAAAGAGCGGCGATACGCTGAACACAGGCAAATATACCCTGACCTTTCTTGAAACCCCCATGCTCCACTGGCCGGACTCTATGGTTACCTACATAAAGGAGGCCAAGCTCCTTATCTCACAGGACGCCTTCGGGCAGCATATCGCGACATCGTCGCGCTTTGACGACGAATTTGTCGGATGCGCCTCCATGTCCGAGCTTGAGGAATCCGTGAAAGACTACTATGCGAACATCCTTATGCCTTTTGGTCAACTGATAAAGTCGAAAATTGCGGAAATCGTAAAGGCGGGCCTTGAGATCGACATGATTGCCCCTGACCACGGGATTATCTGGCGGAAGGACCCGGGAAAAGTGATCCAGATGTATCTGGACATGGCCAACGGTAAAGCCGACCTCAGGGTAGTGATCATTTATGATACCATGTGGCATAGCACGGAACGCATGACCGTTCCCATGATGCAGGGTATCAAGGATGCGGGCGTGGATTGCAAGGTGATAAAATTGAGGGCCACACCCATGAGCACGGCAATCAAGGAATTGTGGAAGGCCCGGGGCTGTCTCATAGGAACGCCGACGATCAACAACGTCATGTTCCCGTCGGTGGCTGAACTTCTCTATCATCTTGGAGGATTGCGACCCAAGAACAGGATAATGGGCGCTTTCGGAAGCTACGGGTGGGGCGGAGGAGCGGTCAAGGAGGCCTATGAGGCTGTAAAACGTATGGGGATCGAAACTGTGGAGCCCGGACTGCAGGTGTTGTTCAGACCTTCTTCCGATGACGATGCGGGCTGTTATGAATACGGAAGGGAGTTCGCGGCGAAAGTGAAAGAGTACCATAAAAAATTCGAGTAGGAGGGACGTCATGTGGACATGCACGATTTGCGGTTATCAGTACGACGAAGCCAAAGAAGGCACGAAGTTTGAAGACCTTCCGGAGGATTGGACGTGTCCGATATGCGGTGCGCCCAAGGACGCCTTCGAAAAGGCGAAATGAGGAAAGTTTTTTCACGCTTCAGCAAAATACTTTTGGAGGGGAACCATGTCAAAAACAGAGAGTAATCTTAAGGAAGCGTTTGCCGGCGAGTCCCAGGCAAACCGGAAGTATCTGGCCTTTGCAAAGAAAGCGGATGATGAAGGTTACCCGCAGGTTGCGAAACTTTTCAGGGCTGCCGCAGAGGCGGAGACCGTTCACGCCCACAATCACCTGAGAGAACTGAAGGGCATCCTGAGCACCAAGGAGAACCTTGAGGAGGCGATCAGCGGCGAATCCTTTGAATTCCAGAAAATGTATCCCGCAATGATAGAAGAAGCCAAGGCGGAAGGCATTAAAGGCGCTGAGCGGAGCTTTACCATTGCGAATGAGGTTGAGAAGGTTCACGCGGCGCTTTACAAGAAGGCCCTTGACGCACTCGGAAAGAACGAGGACCACGACTATTATATCTGCAAGGTCTGCGGCTATACCGCGGAAGGGGAGGCTCCCGATGTCTGCCCTGTCTGCGGGGCAAAGAAGATGGCCTTTTACAAAGTCGAGTAAATGACCCGCGTCACGAGAAGTAAGGAGTTTTCCGGTTGAATGTGACCGCCTTTCATGCAAGTCCGAGGCTTCAGGGGAACACGGATCTCCTTCTGGCGGAGACCCTGAGGGCGATAGACCCTTCAGCGCACAGGGTGCGGCTGTTCAGGCTCAATGCCATGGACATCAGGCCGTGTCAGAACTGCGGAGGCTGCGAGGAAACAGGAATCTGTGTCATGAAGGACGGGATGGCGGATATATATGAAAGCATCCGGGAGGCGGACAGAATCGTTCTCGCCTCCCCTGTATTCTTTTTTGGCCTGGCCGCCCAGGCCAAGATCATGATTGACAGATGCCAGGCATTCTGGTGCGGGAAGTATCTCCTGAAGCGGGGGATACCCGCGGGACCATATGGGAGAAAAGGGTTGCTCCTTCTCGTGGGGGGCATGAAAAAGGAAACCGGAGTTGAATGCAGCAATGCCACGGCAACGGCGTTCTTCCGGACCATAAGCGTTCCGGAACATAAGGTGCTCTCCTACCTGGGTGTGGACGCAAAGGGCGCCATACTCGATCATTCGACGGCACTGGCCGACGCGTATAACGCCGGAGAAAGGCTGGTTACCCTGGGGTAAATATCCGTTGTCGCCGGGCAGGTGGGCCTTCACGCCCGGTTTGTCGCATGCTTCCATTTGACACCCGCCTGCGAAGCATAGTAAGAATAAGCATTGTGCGGGAATCTTGTATCACGTCCCTGACTAAATACTACACCGGAAAGAAGGCATAAGAAAGAATGGATGAAGGGCCTCTGCCCATAACAGACCTTGAGGAAGGGGAAGAAGGAATAGTCTATCATCTGTCCGGCGGAAAAAGCCTCATGAGCAGGTTTGCCGGTATGGGGATAGCCCCCGGAACAAGGATAAAGGTACTGAGAAACAGGGGCAGGATGGTCATCGTCTACGCTTCCGACACAAGAGTGGCTCTTGGAAGGCGGCAGGCTGCCGATATCGAGGTGATCAGAGCGGAGTTCGCGGAAGAGAAGAGGCCCGAGGAAAAGGCACGGGAGACCTTCCTTATCGCCCTTGCGGGGCAGCCGAATGTGGGGAAATCTACCATATTCAATGTGCTCACCGGTCTGTCCCAGCACATCGGCAATTGGCCGGGAAAAACGGTCGAGAGGAAAGAGGGCGTCTACACCACGGACCATGCGGAGATCAAGATTGTAGATCTTCCCGGCACGTACAGTCTGAGCGCCTTCTCCGAAGAGGAGAGGGTGGCGAGGGATTTTGTCATACATGAGCACCCCGACGCGATCATCCTTCTCGCAAATGCATCGGTCCTTGAGCGAAGCCTCTATCTCCTCTCCGAGTTGCTCCTTCTCGGCCCTCCCATCATAGTGGGGGTCAATATGACGGATGTCGCGGAAAACCAAGGGATATTTATCGATATCCAGGCTCTCCGCACGGCCCTTGGGGTACCCGTGGTCGAATTGACCGCTACCAGGAACAGGGGGATAAAGGAACTCATATCCGATGCCATAAAGCTCGCGAAGGGCGAACTTTCCTACGACCCGAGAATGCCCGATGTGTCTGAAGACCACAAAGCCATATTTCACAGCCTGGTCGATCTGGTGGATGAATATGTCTCTCCCCCTCTTACCGATAATTGGGTGGCCACGAAGCTGATGGAAGGCGATCCGGAAATATCACGGGTGATCGAGGAACTGGTCCCGGTAACCGTGTGGAATGAGATTATGGCGCTTCTTATCAAACACGAGGACGCGCTCCGCGCGGTAGTAGGGGGACGCTACGACTGGATAGAAGAGGTGACAAGGGCTACCATATCACGGTTCAAGAGAGGACAGGTGTTGATCACCGATCGGATCGACCACCTTCTCACCCGTCCCGTCATAGGTATACCGGTTCTCCTGGGGATACTGGGTATCATCTTCACCGCCACCTTCGAGGTTGGATTTCCGGCCCAGAAAGGTTTGGAATATCTGATAAGCGCAATCGGGCAATGGATTGACGGGTCCTTTTCTTTCGCTCCCCACTGGATCAGGGGCCTTCTGGTAAATGGGATAATAGGGGGCGTGGGGTCTATCCTCACCTTTGTCCCTTTGCTGGTGATATTCTTTACTGCCATGGCCTTTCTCGAGGATGTGGGGTACATGGCCCGTGCGGCCTTTGTGATGGACCGTTTTATGCACATCATCGGTCTCCACGGCAAGAGCTTCCTGCCCATGTGCCTGGGATTCGGCTGTAATGTCCCCTCGGTCATGGGGGCTCGAATCGTGGAATCACAGAAAGCGAGGCTCCTCACCATTTTCCTTACCCCTTTTGTGCCCTGTACGGGACGGCTTGCGGCAATGACGTTCATTTCCGCCGCCATCTTCGGAAATAAGGCCCTTACCGTGTCCTGGTCCCTGGTCGCCCTCAATATATTCGCCCTCGGCATAGCCGGCCTGATCATCGGAAGGGTATTTCTCAGGGGAGAGCCGGTTCCTTTCATAATGGAACTGCCCCTCTATCACCGGCCGGACCTGAAAACCATAGGGATGGTGGTATGGAGCAGAACTACGGCTTTCATCAGGAAGGCGGGTACGGTGATACTCATCTTCTCGCTCGTGATCTGGTGTCTTTCCAATATCCCCACGGGAAGGATAGAAACGAGCATCCTTGCATGGATCGGGCATAAGGTCGAATTTCTGGGTGCGCCCATGGGGTTTGACTGGAAGATGATGGTAGCCCTGCTATCGAGTATTGTGGCCAAGGAAAATGCCATTGCGAGCCTTGGGATACTCTATAACGTGGGCGAACAGGGACTTCGGGTTGTCCTCCCCACGGTAATCAGCCATTCCTCTGCCCTGGCGTTTCTCGTGGTACTGATGATCTTCATCCCCTGTGTGCCTACCATAACCGTGATGAAACAGGAGATGGAGAGCTGGAAATGGTTCATCCTATCCATAGTCTTTATGCTTCTGCTCTCTCTTACCGGCGGGGTAGCGGCCTTCCACATGGCTGCCTGGTTAGGGCTTTAACCGCCTCCGGCGGTTACCTGTTGACATGGAAGCGCAGGTAATATAAGCTGAACATACATTCACATGAACAGACGTTCAGGCAAGGACTCAAGAAAAAAGATACTCGACGCCGCGTTTGTCGTATTCTCGGAACACGGATACGAGAAGACGAGCATGAGGATGATCGCGGCCGGCGCCGGCCTGAGTGTCGGCGGTCTTTACCTTTACTTTGAAAATAAGGAGACCCTTTATTCCACGCTCATGGAACGGGTACTGGAAGACCTTTCCAGAGACACGGAGGAGAGGGTAAAGGAAATCTCCGATCCCGTAAGTGCCTTCAATGCCTTTATCGATATACGGCTTGCCTATGCGGCCAGGAACAAGGAACTGATAATCACCAACAGCAGGGAGCCGAAACTTGCCCTGGGGGCGGAGATCAGGAAGAGGTTTTTTGAGCGGCAGAGACGGCTTGTTGAGTTGATAGTGAGCAAGGGCATAGAATCCGGTGACTTCGCGGAATGCGACCCTGCAGAGGCGGCGAAGGTCATAACCTCCGTATTGAGGGGCTATGTGTTTTCTCTTGTTATAGACCAGGACAATCTCTTCTCTCCGGAGGAGTGCCGCCGTGTGATGCTTAACGGGCTTCTGGCGCGGCAGGGTGGATCGGGGCGGACCGTTACCGGTGTGTGACCCATGAGCCTGTTCCTGATCACTTTCTTCCTTCTTTATGGAGCAATGCACTCCTACCTGGTGGTGAAGGCACACAACGCCTTCGGTTTTAGCCTCCGGACGCTGATTCCCCTGATCTTCGTCATGTTGGTCATGGTCTTTTCACCCGTTTTTGTACGCATGTCGGAGAAGGCGGGGTTCACAGGACCGGCATTGCCCATGGCTTACGCTACCTACGTGTGGATGGGTTTCCTTTTCCTGTTTTTCTGCAGTTCTTTCTGCCTCGACATAGGGAGGCTTGTGATCTACCTGGCCGGCCTTGCGACGGGAAGGACCCTGTTCCCCGCCGCTTTAGCGGACAGGCTACAATTCTATCTCGCCTTTTCCCTTGCGCTGGTGATCGCGGTGTATGGTTTTGTGGAGGCGGGGAGTATAAGGACCGAGCACATTGCCATCAAGACCGATAAACTTTCGCAACAGGTAGGGGCACTGAGGATCGTCCAGATTTCAGATGTGCATCTGGGCCTTGTGGCGAGAGAAGCGCGTCTCAAGGACATTGTGGACAAAGTGAAACAGGCAGACCCCGATATCCTTGTGTCCACAGGAGACCTCCTCGACGGTCAGACGGATTCCCTCGGCGCCATGGCGCCCCTGCTTGATGAAGTCCGGCCCCGGTTCGGGAAGTTTGCCATAACAGGCAACCACGAGTTTTATGCGGGATTGGGGAATTTTACCACCTTCGCCGAAAAGGCCGGCTTCAGGGTGCTTCGTGGGGAGGGCACGGCTATCGAGGGCGTGATCAACGTAGCGGGCGTGGATGACGTTGCAGGAAGACCTATCGGCCTCTATAGAGGGGTCGAAGAAAAGGCGCTTCTCTCCTGCCTCGGCCCCGGGCGGTTCAATCTCCTCCTCAAGCACAGGCCGGATATTGACCCGGGCTCCGTGGGGTTCTTCGATCTGCAGCTTTCAGGCCATACCCATGATGGGCAGATATTCCCTTTCGCTTATGTAGTGAAGAGATTTTTCCCCATGGTGGCGGGCCGTTTCCCGCTTGGCAAGAACTCAGAGCTTTACGTGAGCCGGGGAACGGGTACATGGGGGCCTCCCATCCGGTTTCTTGCCCCTCCGGAGATAACGGTAATTGAACTCAGATCGGGCGAGAAGGCGAATCAATTCTGAGGGGGCTTACTTGTCCCTGCACTCGGCGCAGATACCGTAAATGCACATTACGTGCCCCGTGACGAGAAATCCATGGCGCCGGGCGAGTGCATCCTGCAACTCCTCTATCCTGGGATCGAAGGCTTCGACGGTTTTTCCGCACCGCTCACACATGATATGGTCGTGATGATCATGATCCACGTTATGCTCGTACCTGGTTACGCCGTCTCCGAACTGTACTTCCCGGGCAACACCCGATTGGACGAAGAGCCTCAGGTTGCGATAGACGGTAGCCTGCCCTATGGTTTTGTCTTTTTTCTTGACCGCCGCAGTGAGATCCTCGGCGCTTTGATGACCCTCCACAAGGAGGAACTCATTGAGGATAGCTTCTCGCTGTTCCGTCATCCTGAGGCCGTGGAGTGATAAATACTCGGCGAGAATTGTTTTTTCCCTTTGCATAACGTTAGTGGTAACAATACCACCCGTGTTTTTCCCTGTCAAGGCTCGCGCGCGGGACACGGCATGGAGCCGGGAACGGAAAGATGCCTGCCATATCAGTCCCTTTGCCCCTTGGGCTCCATATGGGCGCCTATGGCAAAAACCATCTGGAGGTACACCTCGTGATTCGTTTCCGAACCACCGCCGTAGGCGGGATTCCCGCCGCCGGACCGGTCATAGTTGTACTGCAGTCTGAACCGTGAATATTCGCTCGGGTTGAACTCCAGGGCTGCAGTCAGACGGTAGGGGTTGTGGAACCTTTGCGGTATTCCGGAGACGCTGTAGTCGCTGAGGAAAAGGTTGAGACGGTCATAACGCACGCCGATTCTCCATTTATCGACCTGATAGAGGGCCTGGATATATATGCCGTCTTGAGAGCGGGAGAGGTGGTCTATGGCATAGTTCGCCGTGTTCAGGAGATCGCCGGACTGGTTGCGCCGCATATATTCACCCTGAAGGGTGAGACTTCTCGTTTTCGAGGGCGCCCACGCGAAGAGGCACTCGAACCCGTACAGGGTCGAATCCCCACGAAAGAGGGTGCCGCCCGCCACAGAATCCGTTTCGGTTGAACCGTGTACCACGTAGGGGCCGAAGTAGATCTTTGCGGCTTCGTCGAATTTATGGGAGCCCTTGAGAAAACCCGTGAAAGCATGGGGCCCGCCGGAAGAATTCCGGTTGAACATAACGTCGTTTTCGCCCTGGAGTGCCTCTACGCCGATGAGGGGCGAGAAGGGGAATGAAGGCCGGTATGTCAACTGGGCCCCCTTCTCCGTAATGCCGTCCCTTCCCGTGAACCCCCGGTATACGAGGGGAGCGTCGGCAAAGTCCCAATCGTGAGGATGGTTCTCATTATGGACACTGAAGTTGCTCCTGAACTTGCCGGCCTTCAGCCGCAGGTTTTCCGGAAGGGTTTTGGTGTAGAAGTACGCCTCTTCTATGGTCGATCCCTCTTCCTTGAACGACAGGACGCCGAAGAGGTCAAAATACCTGTCCACAGGTGCGAAGAGGGCGATGGAAGCTTCATCGATATTGAAGCCCTTTGTCTGGTCGAGGCCGACACTGGAGTAGCCGGTAATGCCCCTGCTTTTGAGCTTTCTCTCGCTGACGTTCGAGGAGTAATAAAAGCTGTTAAGCACGAAGGTGACCGCAGGGTTCTTGACGTTTCTGAAGAAATCTCCCCATGCACCCGACACCACGAGGCGGTTCCCCTCTTTCGCGTCCGGACCGTAGTCCGATTCAGGCGTGTAAAGGGTCGCCTCACCCGCGCTTTTGTCCGGGGCCTTCCCGGCGGCGGCCGTTTCTGTCCTTAGGCGATTGATAAGTTCACGCTGTTCCTCGATAGTCTTTTGCTGCTTCTTCAGTATTTCTTCGAGGACGGTCACCCGGGACTCCAGATCCGCAGAAAACGATGCCCCGGCGAAGAATAACAGCAAAACAGCGGCCAATATAAGCCGAATCATGATTCCTCCTTTCACGGTTCAAGCCCCAGGTTCCCTGCGGTTTCCCGGTTTCCCGAACCGTTCCCGCAGGGACACACGGAAGGCGATAAAACGATAATGAGACCCATTATCAGACAAAGTACACAATGAAAGCGCTCGGCGCTTGCTTATCTCCGCATCAGGGCGGATACCGGAGGCGCTTTATATGAGAATAATGATAATCATTATCATGATAGAATGATTATGTCAAGGGCAAATTGAGCCTGTCGGTATGGGGCCACATCTTTTGTGTAGTTTGTATCATTTTTTCTCTTGACAGAAATTAAGTCATACTTAATAATTGAATAAATACTTAAGCGAGAGGCCGGGATTATATGGACATCGGTCAGAAGGTCAGGCAAATGAGGGTAAAGAGAAACCTGAACATCAGGCAACTCTCGGACCTCGTGGAATGTACGCCCTCATTGATTTCTCAATTGGAGCGCGGCAAAACGGACCCGTCTATTTCCATGCTGAAAAGGATTGCAAAAGCCCTGGATGCGAATATCGTTGATTTCTTCATGGAAAGGGTGGGGCTCGACGACGTGGTGACGGAGGCGAAGGACCGGGTCAATATTCAGCTAAAGAGGTGGGATGCCCACATACAATCCCTCGTGAAGAATGTGACGAACAAGAAAATGCAGCCTTTCTACACGGTGATAAGGCCTGGGGGTGGCTCTCATGGGCTCTATTCCCATGATGGAGAGGAATTCGGTTTTATACTCAAAGGAGAGCTTGAGTTGATTCTCGATGATAAGGTACACAAGGTGCGAGCGAATGAGAGCTTCTACTTTTCCTCCCGGATTCCCCATAATTGGGGGAACACGGGCACGGAGGACGTAGTGGTCATATGGGTGATTACACCGCCCACTTTTTGATGGGATTTTGAAGAAAGAAATGGGCAGGGCGCGCAAGGATGGGAGTGGCCATGGAGAAGGCGTTTAATTTAAGGGATATGGGAGTTGTCTGCGCCGGTTTGATGCGCGAGAATCAATATGAAGGAGGCTTCAAATGGCGGTTCTGCCTGAAGTAGACAAGCACTATGGGAAACTGAAATTGTTCATTGACGGGAAGTGGGTGGAGCCTTCTTCCGGCGCGTATTTTGAGACGACGAACCCGGCGACGGGCGAGGTTATCGCCGAGGCGCCGGTTGCGTCTCCCGGGGAAGTCGAAAAGGCCATTGCCGGCGCTCACGAGGCGTTCAAGAAATGGCGGAACGTCCCTTTCAGGGATAGGACGAAGCTGGTATTCAGCCTGAGGGAGACCTTCGCGAGACACCATGAAGAGCTTGCAAGGGTTCTCGTGCAGGACCACGGATGTACCATCGATGAAGGGAGAGGCACCATCTCCCGATGCATGGAGAATATCGAAGCCGCGGGAAGCGCCATGTACAGCCTTTACAAGGGAGAGCATGTGGAGCAACTTGCCAACGGCATAGACTGTTACCTTATAAGAGAGCCCATGGGCGTGTTCCTTATCATAACGCCGGGAAACATCCCCATGCACGCATGGTCGTCTTTCGTGCCCTATGCTCTTGCCACAGGGTGTACGGTCATAGTGAAGCCGAGCCGCCAATGCCCGGTATCGGCCGACGCCATGTTCAGAATGCTCGACGAGACGGGTTTCCCTCCCGGTGTGGCCAACCTGCTTCACATGGGGCCGGAGAGGGGGCTCAACAAGGTGATCCTGTCCGACCCCAGGGTAAAGGGCGTGGGACTCATCGGCTCGACGAGGGTGAGCAAGGAGTTGTTCGAGCTTTGCGGAAAATACGGCAAACGCTCTTCCCTGAACGGCAACGGTAAGAATTACATCGTCATAATGCCTGACTGCAGTCTCGACGACGCGGTGCAATATATACTCCGAGGGTGCTTCGGCATGACGGGGCAACGATGCCTCGGCTCCGACAATGTGGCGGTCATAGGAGAGACTGCGAGATATGAAGAATTGAAGGAGAAGCTGATCGCGGCTTCCAAGGCGATGAGGATAGGCTATGGCCTCGACGAGACCACGGAGATGGGCCCTCTCACCACGAGTGAAGGACGAGAGAAGGTGTTCCGGTTCATCGAATCCGGACTTGAGGCAGGCGCCGTACTCCTCCTGGACGGACGCCTTGTGGCTGCGGAACTCGAAAAGGGTTATTTCATGGGTCCCACAATCTTTGAAGGCGTGACCACGGACATGCATATCGCGAGGGAAGAGGCCTTCGGCCCCATGTGCAATCTCCTGAGGGCCCGGGACCTTGATCAGGCGATAGAATGGATCAACGGGACAAACTACGGCCATTCCGCGTGCATTGTTACGGAAAGCGGGAAGAATGCCCGGAAGTTTATCAGGGAATGCGAAGTGGGTAATGTGGGCGTGAACGCGGGCATCCCTCAGCCGTACGCATTTTTCGGACTTGGGTCCAAGAAGGATTCCTTTTTCGGTAACTCCAAATCCAGGATGGATTCAGTGAAGCTGTTTCTCGATGAAAAGACGGTGACATTAAGGTGGGTGTGAGCAGTCTTTTTTCCGGCTTCCCGCCTTCGGCGGCGTGAACCGCTTCGCCGGCCCAGGGACCCGCCCGTGGCTGAAAAAGGGCAACGGAATCTGATATACTGTAAGGGCTTGGTTAAGAGCCGCATGCAGATGCGGAGACAAAAAGGAGGAGAGCGCAATGTGTGAAGAATGTGAAGACCTTGGCAGAAGGAATTTTCTGAAGAGTGCTCTTATCGGCGGTGCGGCGGTGGGAATGGGTCTTTTCGACCATAACCTTCTTCTGGCGCAGAACACCAACATAAAATTCAGCACCTGGCATCCACCTGTCAGCCGGGAAGTAAGAACGGTATGGATACCCATGCTCGAAGAAGTGAAGAAGAAGAGCGGCGGCAAGGTGGGATACACCATGTACGCCGGGGCCGCTCTCGGCAAGGGACCGGAGCATTTCGACATTGTGGCGAAGGGCCTCTCCGATATGGGGTATTTTACCGCTACCTGGACCCCGGGCCGGTTCCCCCTTACCGATGTCCTTTCGCTGGCAGTTTGGGTGGACGGCAAAGATGTGGCGGCGGACATAGGGAATGCCGTATATCAGCGGGCGCTCAGGGATGAGTTCAAGAACGTGAAAGTGCTGGAGTTGAACGGCTGCATCCAGTCCTTTATCTGGACCAAGAAACCCGTTTCCAAAATGGCGGACCTCAAAGGCATGAAACTGAGGTCACCGGGAGGCCATCAGACCAACTATATCAAATCACTCGGAGCCGAGCCGGTTTTTATGCCCCTGGGCGACGTCTATATGGCTATGGAAACGGGAACGGTGGACGGTATCGTCACCTGCCCCCCTCTGATTCTCGCATATAAGCTTTTCGAAGTGGCCAAGTATGCGACGGTCCTCACCTTCGGGTGCGTCTCCGAAGGCACGGTCATGAACATGAATAGCTGGAACAGGCTTCCCGCGGACCAGAAAAAGGTGGTGGAGGAAGTCTGCACCAATCCCTTCAAGTCGACGGGAGGGCTGGACAAGGGCGATTATCAGGTCATTATGAAGGACATCCAGAAGTCGGGGGTCAAGCTTATCGACCTTCCGAAGCCTGAAGCCGAACTCTGGTACAAGAGTTTCCAGGACGTTACCAGGAAATGGGTTACCGACCTCGAGGCGAAGAAGTTGCCTGCGAGAAGGGTCGTGGCCATAATGAACGAGGAATGTGAGAAGAGAAGGGTGAACCTGGTGGCTTGTCCGCCTGAATTTAAGAAGATATAGGAAGAGGCCCATGGGCACCCTGAAAATTGTGAGAACGGTTATCGAAAAGGTTGTCCGGTTCTCCGGCACGGTGGGGATGATATTCGTTCTCCCCCTGATGTTCCTCACTACGGCGGACGTGGTAGGAAGAGGTTTCTTCAACAAACCGATTGCCGGCACCTTTGAACTTTCAGAATACATGCTGGCCGTGATAATCCTGCTGGGCGCCGCCTATACCCAGCAGGTGAAGGGCCACGTGGCGGTCGATTTTATCACTTCCCGGTTTGCCACGAAAACCCGGCTTATGTGCCAGATCGTGACCCTGGTGCTCAGCCTCTTCATCGTTACCCTGCTCGCATGGCAGGGTTTCAAGCTGGGAATAGAGGAGACAGGCGTCACTGATCAACTGAGAGTGCCGCGGGCGCCTTTCAAAATGATGGTCGGCGTGGGAGGGGCCCTCCTGTGGCTTCAGATACTTTTCGACCTCATTGATACCATTACCAGCCTCAAGAGGAGGGAAACGTGAGTCCTGTTGCCATCGGAATCCTCGGCTGTGCCTTGCTCATGGTCCTCCTCTTTCTCGGGATGCCCATCACCTTCGTCATGATGTTTGTCGGCTTCATCGGCATATGGTCCCTTTCGGGACTGGACGCCGCCCTTCCCATCATCGCAAGCACTCTTTACGAAACCGCTGCCCACTACCCTTTCACCATAATCCCTCTCTTTGTCCTTATGGGCGGTTTTGCGGATAACTCCGGTATAACCACGAGACTTTACGACACTTTTGATAAATGGTTCAGGAGGCTTCCCGGAGGACTCGGTATCGCGACGATCGTCGCCATTGCGGGTTTCTCGGCCATCAGCGGGTCATCGGTGGCGACATCCGCCGCTTTTGCGAAGACGGTTATACCCGAAATGAGACGATATAATTATAGCCCGAAATTCGCGAGCGGTATCGTGGCGGCCGGCGCCACCATCGATTTTCTCATACCCCCCAGTATCGGTTTTGTTGTATATGGCATGCTTACGGAACAATCCATCGGAAAACTTCTTATCGCGGGCATGCTCCCCGGACTTCTCCTTGCAGCGTTCTTCATCACGATCATTGTGGGATGGGTCAAGATAAACCCGTCCGTCGCTCCCGTGCCCCCCGGCCGGGTTACGTGGAAAGACAAGATCTTCGCCCTATGGGGCATGTGGGAGACGATACTTGTTTTCCTCATCACCATAGGGGGGATGTACCTCGGTTATGTAAACCCTACCGAAGCCGGAGGAATAGGGTGTATCGCCCTGTTTATCATCACCCTTCTGAAAAGGGAGCTTACATGGAAACAGTTTGTGGTCAGCCTTTACGAGACCACAAGGGTAACTTGCATGGTTATGTTTCTTGTGGCGGGGGCGAGCCTCTTCAGCTACTTTCTTGCCCTATCCACCATTCCGGCCGCAGCCTCGGCGTTTATCGGCGGCCTTGGTGTCTCCAAATATATTGTCCTCGCTATAGTGGTAGGTGTTTATCTTGTCCTCGGTTGCTTCCTTGACGCCGTCTCCATGATGGTGCTTACCATGCCCGTTATCTTCCCTGTTATGATAGGACTCGGGTTTGATCCCATATGGTTCGGGGTGGTCTGCGTGCTCATGATGAACGCGGGACTGATTACACCCCCTGTGGGCCTCAATGTGTACACTATTGCAGGCATTGTGAGGGATGTGCCCATGAAGGAGGTCTTCAAAGGCGCCACGCCCTTCCTTATCGCCATTCTTGTAACGACGGTCATTCTTACGGTGTTTCCCGTAATTGCGACCATATTGCCGGCGCAAATGGGACGTTGACAGGCGTCATACCGGGAAGGGGATCATGAAAGAGATAGTATTTACGTTGAACGGAAGATCGACGGTTGCCCGGGTCGAAGATAATGAGACCCTCCTTCAAACGCTGAGAAAGCGCCTCTCCATAAAGAGCGTGAAAGAGGGCTGCTCTATAGGGGAATGCGGGGCCTGTACTGTATTGATCGATGATGAAGCCCATTATGCATGCCTCACTCTCGCTTCAAAGGTGGACGGCCATGATGTGAAAACGGTGGAATTCCTGGGCGTTGAGAATGTCCTTCACCCGCTTCAAAAGGCCTTCGTCCATTCAGGGGCGGTCCAGTGCGGGTACTGCACCCCGGGTATGCTGCTCTCCGCATACAGTCTTCTCAGGAAGAACAGCACCCCTGATGAGGAAGAGATCAGGGAAGCCATAAGCGGCAACCTGTGCCGGTGCACAGGATACATTCAAATCATAGAGGCTGTGAAATATGCTGCCGGAATTCTTAAGTCAGAGGGCTGATACCAGGGAACAGGCAGTCGCTTTGCTGTCCTCACTGGAGGACGTGTCGGTGCTTGCAGGCGGCACGGACCTGCTTGTCAGGATGGGACGAGGCGAGACACACAGGCACATCGTCGATATCACAAATATTCCGGACCTTCGCACCATCGAACAGGAGGACGGCACTCTTTACGTGGGTAGCCTGATCACTCACCGGGCGATCCACATGAGTCCCTCGATCAGGGAAGGTGCGCCAAGCCTTTCTGAAGCATGCGGGTTGGTCGGATCTCCCCAGATAAGGAATATGGGAACCATAGGCGGTAATCTTGCGAATGCGTCACCTGCTGCCGACAGTCTGTCTCCCCTGTTGATACATGATGCCCGTATCGTACTTGAATCGACAAGAGGAAAAAGGACGGTCGGGTTGGAGGACTTTATCACCGACCCTTACCGGACATCCATGCGAAGTGATGAACTGCTTGCCTTTATTGAAATCAATGGGCTTAGGGGTTACAGAGAAGGGTACCAACGCGTTGCGAAGAGAGCGACGTGGGCTATATCGAGACTCTCCGTGGCATGGGCGGTAAAGGAAGAAAACGGATGCTATCAGGATGTGCGCCTCGCCATCGGGTCGTGCACTCCCATGCCGTTCAGGCCGCGGGAAGTAGAGCGATTTCTGGCGGGAAAAGAGAAGAGTGTCCGTGTTCAGGGAGAGGCGGTAGCCATGATTGTTGGCGGAATAAGGCATGCAAGTGGGGACAGACCTTCCTTTGCGTACAAGATACCTGTCCTCGAGGCGCTGCTCGATGAGATACTGAGGGGTTAGACGATGCGCGTAGGCATGGATGCAGATAGGGTAGGTGTACTCGACAAGGTACGGGGAAAGCCCGTCTTTGCAGGGGACATGGACATGGCGGGGATGCTTTACGGTTCAATCTACAGGTCCACGAGACCCCACGCACTCATCAGGGCTATCGATGTCTCCGACGCCTTGTCTCTCCCCGGAGTGACAAGGGTGATAACCTGGAAAGACATTCCCGGCGAGAACTCTTTCGGCATAATGAAGAAAGACCAGCTGTTTCTTGCGGAAGACAGAGTCCGCTGCGTGGGAGAGCCGATTCTTATCGTGTTGGCGGAAAGCGAAGAGATTTCACGAAGGGCCCTATCCCGGGTAAAGGTGACCTACGAGGATATCGAGGCAATTCATGATCCTTTTCATGCACAAAACACGTCGGTCCTGATACACGGCGAGGGCAACCGGCTTTGCCTTAGAACGCTGGTAAAAGGTGACGTGGAAAAAGGGTTTAACGAATCCGACCTGATTGTGGAGCATACATACGGTACCACATGGGTCGACCATGGATTTCTCGAAACGGAATCGGGCATCGGGTGGATAGACGAGAACGGGAAGATCGCGATAAACTCGTCCACTCAGAACACGCACTACAAAAGAAGAGAGATTTCCCGGCTCCTTCAGATCCCCGAAGACCGGTTAAGAGTGATACAGGCGGTTACGGGGGGAGGCTTTGGAGGTAAGCTGGATATGACCGTAGAGGGCTATATAGCCCTTTCCGTCTACCTTACGGGCAGGCCTGTCTCAATTCGCTATACGAGGGAAGAGAGTTTCCTTTCAAATACCAAGAGGCATCCCCTTTCCATCCGATACAGGACCGGATTCAATAAAGACGGCCGGATTATGGCGGTGAGCGCCAACGTTGTGGGGGATACAGGCCCCTATATTTCATACGGAGAGGTGGTCTGTCTGAGGGTTGCGATCCACGCGACCGGTCCCTATGAGGTGCCGAACGTGCATGTCGAGAGCAGGATGTTCTACACGAATAACCCTGTCTCAGGCGCCATGAGGGGCTTCGGGATTCCGCAGCTTGCATTTGCCCACGAGTCCCAGTTGGACGAGGCGGCAGCAAGGCTCGGCGTCGATCCCCTTGACATGAGAATGAAAAACGCCTTGAGGAGGGGTTCTCTTACTGCAACGCAACAGGTTCTCGAACACAGCGCGGGGTTTCCGGAAACCCTGAAAAAGATCGAGCCCTTCTGGAGGGGCAGGAGGAAGAAAGATAAGGGCGCAGGGTTCGGGCTCGGATGCATGTTTTACGGGATAGGCAACACGGGATCATCCAACCCGTCCCATTGTTACGTGAGGCTTACCGACGACGGTAAGATCGCTCTTCATTCAGGGGTTTGCGACATCGGGCAGGGTTCTGATACCGTGTTGTGCCAGATACTTTGTGAGACCCTCAATGTGCGACCGGCGGATGTAGTGCTTGCTCCATGCGACACCGATATCTCGAAGGACGCGGGCTCGTCATCGGCCAGCCGGCAGACCTACATATCGGGACGGGCAGTCTATGAAGCCGCTCTGAAAATGAGGTCGTATCTCGACAAGGCCGGCTTCTACAACGGGCTTGATCTCAAGGATGTCTATAGCTCCGCAAGAGACCGCGGGGAGATTCAGTTCGAAGGGGATTTCGATCCCCCCACGACAGCAGTAGACAATATGACCTGTAAAGGGACGCCTTACGCCACCTATGCCTTTGCGACCCACATGACGGAGGTGCGCGTGGATGAACGAACCGGCTCATGCAAGGTAACCAGGGTGTATGCTTCCCATGATGTGGGCAGGGCGATAAACGCGAAAAGTGTGAAGGGGCAGATTTACGGTGGAATAGCCATGGGTATAGGCCTGGCCTTGATGGAGGAGTTTATCCCTTCCAGGACGAAGTCCTTAGACAATTATTACATGCCCACATCCATGGATATGCCCGAGGTGGAGATACTTCTCGTGGAAGACGAGGAGCCCACGGGCCCATACGGCGCAAAAGGAGTCGGTGAACCCGCCCTGATCCCTCAGGCGGCGAGCATCATAAACGCGATAAGCGATGCCGTAGGGGTGAAGGTCTATCAGCTCCCCTGTCACATAGAAAGACTAAAAAGGCTTATAGAGGACGGAAAGTCCGGAAAATAGGAAAGTAAAGGAGGAGCCGCCTGATGGGAACTCTCGCAATCAGAAATATCGGTGTAATATTCACGGGTGATATTGATAATCCCCTCGTCGAAGGTCCTGTCTCCATATTGGTTGACGACGGAAGGATAAAGCGCATAGACAAGCAGGCCCTTGAGGCTGAGAAAGTCATAGACGCCAGGGGTATGACTGTGTGCCCGGGACTTATCGACTCTCACTCTCATCCTGTATTCGGCGATTTTACCCCACGTCAGAATATGCTCGGTTTCATCGAGAGCGGCCTCCACGGCGGCGTAACGAGCATGATATCGGCGGGTGAGGTCCATCTTCCGGGGAGGCCTACCGACCCCAAGGGCACGAAAGCCCTTGCCCTCCTCGCGCAAAAGTCTTTCGCCAAACTGCGGCCGGCAGGTGTGAAGGTGTATGGCGGCGCGCTCATACTCGAGAAGGGGCTCAGGGAAGAGGACTTCAAGGAACTCTCGGAGGACGGCGTCTGGCTTGTGGGTGAAATAGGCCTCGGCAGCGTGAAGGCGGCGGAAGAGGCCCGGGTCATGGTTGACTGGGCCAAGAAATACGGCATGAAGGTGCTCATGCACGTGGGCGGGACTTCGGTGCCCGGCAGTTCCACCGTTACCTGCCAGGACGTGCTTATCGCAAACCCGACCGTGGCGTGCCACTTGAACGGCGGACCGACCGCCATCCCCGTGGAAGAAGCGGAAAGGGTGATCCGTGAGACGCAATGCGCCATCGAGATCGTCCATTGCGGTAACCCGAAGGCGGCCATGGAGATCGTGGGGATCATGAAGTCCGCCGGCATGCTCCACCGGCTCATCATTGGAAACGACGCCCCTTCCGGCACGGGGGTCATTCCCCTTGGCATCTGGAGGATGATCAATTTTGTATCCGCTCTTTCGGCAGTCCCCGCGGAAACCGCGGTATGCCTCGCCACAGGGAATACAAAGAGGGTGTTTTCGCTCCCCCACGGTCTTGTGAGGGAAGGGGAAGATGCGGACCTGCAGATAATCGACGCACCCATGGGTTCCGCGGGCAAGGACGCGAAAGGCGCGATTGAGGCGGGAGACATCCCCGGCATAGCCATGGTGATTATCGATGGTGTGGTGAAGGCCCAGGTAAGCAGGAATACACCGCCGCCCGTGCGGAAGACCGCGTAGGGCCGTGAACCCGGTTCTTTTCCTTCCATTCTTATGAAGCGTTGAGACAGGTTTGAGAGGTGTCTTGAGATGAAGATAGACCTGGAGAAGTGCAAGGGTTGTGGGCTCTGCGAGGAAGTCTGCCCCCTGGGGGTGATTACCGTGGAAGGGCGCAAAGTGCAGATAGGCGAAGGATGCGTTGACTGCAAATCGTGCACGAAGGTATGTCCCCAGGGCGTTCTGACACCCGAAGCACCGGACAAACGGACCTCCTGTGACGCCTGTCCCATCATGTGCGCCATTCCGGAAGGATTTTATGGGGCTTGCCTTCGCTATTTCAACGAGGGCGGGCAGATAAAGAGAAAAGGAAGGATTCACACCTATGAGGAGGTCGAAAACCTCATGAGGTCGGAGGGTGATAAAACGATAGGAAGGCCGCTTATCACCGGTATCGGTTCAGGTACTACCTATCCTGACTTCAGGCCCTCGCCGTTCATCGTGAGGGGTGTCCGGGACGGAATAGATATCGTGACGGTAGTGACCGAGGCGCCTCTCAGTTACAGCGGGGTGAAGATGAAGGTGGATACGGACCTTTACCTTGGGGAGGAGGGCAGGAAGGTCTTTGTACGAAAGAAGGGGAAGAGACATATCGGTCATTTGTGCACCGAGGAATATGGCTCAAAGATGCTTTCCATGGGGGGTGTCAATATCCTTACCTCCAAAGACGGCATGTTCGCGGCAAAGGTCCTCTTCGATTTTTTGAAGGGCAAGAAGATCAAGGTTGAAATCGAGGACGGCCCCACCCTTGAATTGTCCCTCGGAAAAGCGCCGAAAGTCAACGGAGTATCGGAAGAGCATATGAGGGTGGGGTGCGGCAGCGCGGTTTCAGGCCTCTTTGCCCCCTACATGATGAAGGCGGCGGACGAGGTGATCGTCCTTGACGGTCATATCACCGGATTGTTCAGCGAGCACCCTTCGGGGAGGTATCTCAGGAAGACCCGGTCGGCCGTTTCCATCAAAGGCCGGAAGAGTACGGAGGGCAGATATTTTCTGGACAAGGGTACGGGATGGGGCGGCACCAATATAGAGGAGCCCCTCGACGTGGTCGGAGAAATCGACCCTGCCCGGTGTGCCGAGGGCATGACCCTCCTTATTACGGAGACCACGGGACGGAAGGCGGCATTCTTCAGGCTGAAGGACGGGCAATTTGTTGAAGATCAGCCCACTCCGGCGGCGACGGAGTTTCTCCTGACCCTTAGAGACTCCTGTGAGGACTCGAAGGTGAGCGCCGTATTTGCGGCAGGTGTCGGCGGCTCTGCAAGGGCGGGGGTGACCAGGAACCCGGTGAAGCTTACGCGGGCGGTCCACGCCGGGAAGGTGTCCATCTCCATAGGCGGGGCGAAACCCTTCATCTTTCCAGGTGGCGGGATCAATTTTCTCGTGGACCTGGAAAAAGTGAAATATGGCAGCATCTACCTTTCGCCGACCCCCTCCTTCATTATCCCGGTAGAATATACGATGACTCTCGAAACCTTCGAGGAAATAGGGGGACACTTGGACGCCCTCAGACCTTTGGAGGAGGTGTTGAAACCGGATGCTTCCGAGGGAGAGTAATACCCGCCCCGCGGGTCCGGAGCGTGAGGGCGGGAAGGGAAGCCGGCAAGCCCACGGGCATTTGCGCCCCTATCCGGTCTTGTCCTCCAAGGCGGTTCGCCGTGCTGATTGAGGTCGGTCCGGCTAGCATTGTGGTGACAGGATACAGGGACGGGAAGCCCCTGGAGTTCAACAGGAAAGAGATAGAGGGCTGTCTTACCGGAGCGTTGACCGATGTGAGAGATTACCTCCCTGTGTTGAGGCAGAAGGGCTACAGGATCAAAAAGCCCTCATCCATGCCGGGAGTTGCCATGAGAATGGCCGAGGCAGTAAAGGCCGTAGACGAACTCACCCTGACGCCCATGGCGGCAGTGGCAGGGGCCGTGGCCGACGTTGTGAAGGAACGGTTGAAGGAGGGCGCTGATTTTATTTCAGTCAACAACGGCGGCGACATATCGGTCTTCAACTGCTCGGGCAGAACGCTGCGAATAGGCATCGGCGATATAGGAAGGGCCGAGGCTGCCCCCCGCGTTTTGGGGATCAGGGGACTTATTGACTATGGGCTGGCAACGAGCGGGTTCGGCGGGCGGAGTTTTACCCTGGGCCTGGCCGACACGGTAACTGTGGTCGCCCGAACGGGGGCGATTGCCGATGCGGCAGCCACCTTGATCTGTAATAAGACAAACGTCGAAACCGACCATGTGGTACGGAGGAAGGCGGGTGAGATAGACCCTTGCTCGGACATTGCCGATGAATGGGTTACGGTGCGAATAGGAGACCTGGATGACCGCCTTATAGAGGAGGCGCTTCAGAGGGGGCTCGCTTCGGCCCTGGCGTTGAAGGGGCGTAATCTCATCGTTGATGCCGTAATAACATTGAGGGGTCAATCGGTCGGCACCCTGGACGGAAGCGAAAACATATATATGGAGGGAGAGAATGGAGATAAGAAAGCTTGTTACGATTGTGGAGGATATCTTCGCTGACGGCGAGAAGAAGATGGAACAGCCGGTGAGGAAGGTGGCAGCGATTGCGGTCATAAAGAACCCCTGTGCAGGTGAGTACCGGGAGGACCTTGCCGAGCTGACCGACAACGGGGACGAATTGGGAAAGATCCTGGGTGAAAGGGCAGTGGCGGCGCTGGGCGCGGGAAAGGCGGCGCAGAGCTATGGCAAGGCCGCGATAGTAGGGGAGAAAGGTGAGCTTGAACACGCGGCGGCGTTGCTCCATCCGAAACTTGGAACGCCCTTGAGAAATGCGGTGGGCGGCGGCAAGGCCATAATACCATCGGTCAAGAAGCTGGGAAGGATGGGGGACGAGATAGACATTCCCCTTCATTTCAAGGACGCTGCGTTCGTCCGTTCTCATTTTGACGGCATGACTGTATCCGTAAATGATGCGCCCAAATCGGACGAAATCCTCGTGGCGATCGCGGTGACCGATGGAGGGAGGCCTCATCCGAGAGTCGGGGGGCTGAAGAAGGATGAAGCTAAAGGAGAAGACGGCCTAAGATAAAGCCGGCGCTGGAAAGGGGGCTCGAAGGGGGCGCCACTAAGGGAATGGGGCGGACGGTGCGTGCTCCCGCAGAATGAGCATGTCTTTTTAGCTTTACATCGGGACGTTTTTTTGTTACTTTTCCTAATTGTATGAATTCCCTTAACAGTGTAAAGACCGTATGACTTTTTCCTATTTCATTAAGAGCCTGTGTGTAATGTTCTGCGTACTTGCGTTCTCGATCTCTGCCGTTCAGGGGGCGGAAGGTCCTCCGACAATCGCGAAGATCGACATAACGGGAAACGAGAGCATCGACAAGGGGTTCATAATGAACGCCATAAAGACGAAAGAGAATAGTCCTTACGACATCGAGAAACTTCGTGAGGATATGAAAAGCATCTATAGAACGGGTTTTTTCAGCGATGTCCAGATTGACGAGAAGGATTCCGACAAGGGGAAGATTATCACCTTCGTCGTAATAGAGAGGGCCCCTGTACGGGCCATTTATATATCCGGCAACAAGCAGATTAAGACGGCGGATATTCGGGAAAAGCTCAAGATCAGGACCAATACGGTGCTCAATACCGAGAAGATCAAAGAGAGCATGGACGAGATCCGAAAGCTTTATGCCAGCAAGGGGTATTACGCGACCAAGGTGGGATACGAAATATCCTACGAAGAAGGCTACCAGGCGACGGTCAAATTTCTCGTTGACGAGCCGGCAAGGGCGTACGTGCGTAAGATTACTTTTACGGGCTTGAAAGCGTTCAAGCCGGACAGACTGAAATCGTTTATGAAGACGAGAGAAAAAGGCATACTCTCCTGGGCTACCGGATCGGGCATTCTCGATGAAGAAGGCCTGGAGGACGACAGGAAGCGGATAGAGGCATTCTACCATGACAACGGGTACGTCAAGGTCAAGGTGCGGGTGCCCGACGTCACCGTCTCGAAAGACGGGAAATCGCTCAGTGTCAACATACCGGTCGAAGAAGGCGATCTTTACAAGACGGGGACCATCAACTTTGCCGGCGACCTGCTGTACGACAATGAGACATTGACGAAAGACCTGAAGAGCAAATCCGGACAGACCTTCAGGGCGTCCTTATACCAGGATGATATTATCACCCTTACGGACCTCTATCAGGACAAGGGCTACGCCTTCTGCGAAGTCACACCCCTTACCATGATAAACGACGAGACGAAAACCGTGAACCTGACCTTTGAGTTCTCGAAGGGGCGGGAAATATACGTGAACAGGATCAACGTTTTTGGAAATGTGAGAACCAGGGATAAGGTGGTCAGAAGAGAGATGCGGCTCGCCGAAGGCGACCGGTTTTCTTCCTCGAAACTGAAGAGAAGTAAACAGTTCCTCGTAAACACGACCTATTTCAAGGACGTGGATATGAAGATCGTCAAAACCGATGAACCCGATAAGATCAATATCGATGTCAAGGTCGAGGAAAAACCTACCGGCAACATGAACATGGGCGTAGGGTACAGCACCGCTGAAAGCGTGATACTCACGGGATCGGTATCTCAGGAGAACCTTTTCGGCACGGGAAGAAAAGCCTTCCTTACGGCTTCCATAGGAGGGATCACGCAGCAGTTCAGACTTACTCTGGTGGATCCCTATATATTCGACAGGAACCTCTCTACCGCAATAAGCGCCGTCAATTTCAAAAGGATCATGGACCATTATGATTACAAACAGATGGGCGGCAGCCTGTTACTGATGAGGCCCATGACCGATTTCGTAAAGGCGGGTTTGAAGTACCGGTGGGAAAGCACGCAGGTAACGAACATCGACTTCTATGCAAGTGATACCATCAAACAGCAGGAAGGGACGAAGGTTACGAGCAGCGTCACGGCAAGTTTGATGAAGAACACCATAGACAATATTATGAATCCTACAAAGGGTGTAAGGTCGGAAATCGGATATGAACTGGCGGGGGGTCCTTTCCTCGGCGACAACGAATTCCAGAAGGCGTCCGGTGTCTATGCGATGTACATTCCCGCAGGGTTCTGGGACAGCGTCTTTTTCGTGAGAGGCGTGGCAGGCATGTTGAGACCTTATGGAGGAAAGCAACTGCCCATTTATGAGAAATTCTATGTGGGAAGTATAAATACGGTGAGGGGCTTCAAGTACGGTTACGCGGGACCGAGAGATCAGAACGGAGACCCCGTGGGTGGTTCAAACCAGTTGTATTTCAACCTTGAATGGATCTTTCCCATCTATCAGCCCGCCGGTATCAAAGGTGTCCTGTTCTTCGATACAGGGCAGGCATTTGACGGCGGTAATGGCTGGGTGATGAGCGGCGCGAGAAAGACCGCGGGAGCGGGCCTGAGATGGTTCTCGCCTATGGGGCCTATCAGGATTGAGGTTGGGTTCAACCTTGCTCCAAAGGAAGACGAGAAAGGAAGTCAGTTTGATTTTACGATGGGCACGCAGTATTAAACAGGAGGAAATATGAAGAAGGTATATTTTTTGGTTGCGGCACTGATGTTTCTTCTGCCTTTGAAGGCGCTTTGTCAGACAACCGGCATTGTTTATGTCGATCTGCAGAGGGTTATGCTTGAATCTGAAAAGGGCAAGGAGGCGCGAAAGACGCTTACCGATGAAGCTGAAAGGCTGAAGAAAAGCCTCGACTCGAAGCAGGACGAATTGCAGAAGTTGAAAGACGCCATGGAGAAGCAGGGAGCCATGATAACACAGGATGCACGGGCCGAGAAGGATAAGCAGTATCAGGCCAAGCTGAAAGATTATCAGAGAGTCGCCAATGATTACCAGGGCGAGTTGCAGCAAAAGGATATGGAGCTTACACAAAAGATCCTGAAAGAGATAGAAGAGGTCGTAAAAGGTCTGGGCGACAGAGAGAAATATGCCATGATCCTTGAAAAGAGTCAGGCAGGAGTGCTTTTCGGCAGCCCTTCCTTGGATATTACGGGCAAGGTGATAAGCGCCTATAATGACGCCGCGAAGAGAAGACCAGCCGCTACAAAGAAATGATCGCGCTGAAGGAGATTGCTGAACAGATAGGCGGGTCCCTTATAGGGGACGGCAATACACTTATTTCAGGCATATCGAGTATCGAGGAAGCAAAGGAAGGTGAGGTGGCCGTACTTACCAATCCTTCTTTCAGAAAGCGCTTGTCGGGGTCCGGTGCATCAGCCTTTATTCTGGGCGAGGACTCGGATATGACTGATTTGAAAGAGAGAAACGTGGTACTGGTGAAGAACCCGTCCCATGCGTTTCTGAAAGTCGCCGGGCTTTTTGAGAGACCAAGAGAGGTGGCTAAAGGTATACATCCGTTGGCGTCCGTTTCGGAAGGGGCGTCCATCGCGGACGGCGCTTCCATTTCCGCATACGCATACATAGAGAAGGGCGCGGTTCTGGAGAAGAACGTGAGCATATACCCTTTTGTCTATGTCGGGGAGGGGGTAAGGATCGGAGAAGGAAGTACGATGTTTCCCCACGTGACCCTCTATAACGGTGTGGTGATCGGCAAAAGGGTTACTATCCATGGCGGGACTGTTGTTGGGGGCGACGGGTTCGGCTATGTGTGGGACGGGAAAAGGCACGCGAAGATACCTCAACTTGGAATCGTAGAAATAGAAGACGACGTGGAAATAGGAGCAAATGTTACTATCGACAGGGCTTCCCTCGGGAAGACCCGGATAGGAAAAGGGGTCAGGATAGATAATCTCACCCAGGTGGCGCACAACGTGTCCATCGGGGAAAATTCCATTATTGTTGCCCAGGTGGGAATTGCGGGAAGCGCGGTAATCGGCAGGAATGTGGTTATTGCGGGTCAGGCAGGGGTGAGGGACCACGCGGTTGTAGGAGATAATGTTAAGGCGGGCGGACAGACGGGGATAACATGCGACGTCCCGGAAAACTCGCTGATCATGGGCACACCCCATATGCCACACAGGGAATGGGCAAGGCTCCAGGGTTACCTGAGAAGACTGCCGAAATTATTCGAGACGGTGAGACGCATTGAGAGGAAGCTCCATCCGGAGGTTGAGAAATGATAGAGATTAACGAAATATTGAAGCTTTTGCCCCATGACTACCCCTTTCTGCTGGTAGACAGGGTTCTCGAATATGAAACAGAGAAAAGAATTGTGGCGATAAAGAACGTGACCTTTAACGAGCCTTTCTTTCAGGGGCACTTCCCTGGAAGACCTATAATGCCCGGCGTTCTCATTATCGAGGCAATGGCCCAGGCAGGTGGGGTTCTCGCTTTCAAGAGTTTCCCCGACAAGACGGGCTCCGTCTTCTTCATCGGCATCGATAATTGCCGTTTTCGAAAACCTGTGGTGCCCGGCGATCAGGTGAAGCTCGTGGTGGAGGTAGTGAAACACAAGAGGGATATCTGGATCTTTGAGGGAAAGGCTACCGTCGAGGACGAGGTGGTGGCGGAGGCCAGGATTATGGCCATGTTGAAAAAGGAATAAGGCGGAAAACATAGCGCCCCGGAGGAAACGCCCCCGGCTGTTTTTGCGGGGAAGGGGTATTAGGGACAGATGGATGATAGATAAGGAGAGATAACCTTGATAGATGCGACAGCGATAGTTCATAAGAGCGCGGAAATTGATGAAAGCGTTTACGTGGGGCCCTATTGTGTAATCGAAGAGAACGTGCAAATAGGCAAAGGAACGAAGCTCGCCTCCCACGTGGTAATTCAGAAAGGTACGCGGATCGGGCAGAACTGTACTATCAGCCCTTTTGCGTCCTTGGGCGGACCTCCCCAGGACATATCTTACAAAGACGAAGAGACGACTCTGGTTATAGGCGACAACAACATGATAAAGGAATACGTGACCATGAACAGGGGCACCGAGCATGGCAGCGGTGTCACCACCGTGGGCAACAATAATTTTATCATGGCCTATGCACATGTTGCCCACGACTGCAAAGTGGGGAACAACATAATCATGGCGAACTGCGCTACCCTCGCGGGTCATGTGGAGATCGATGATTTTGTCATCTTCGGCGGACTCTGCGCGGTGCATCAGTTTTGCAGAGTAGGCAAGTATGCTTTCATTAGCGGAGTTACCGGAGTGCCCAAGGACGTGCCTCCTTTTGTCATCGCCGCAGGGGACCGGGCAAAGCTGTACGGGTTGAATGTGGTAGGCCTTGAGCGCAGAGGTTTCAGCAAAGAGAACATAACCCAGTTGAAAAGGGCCTACCGGATCATTTTCAGGTCCGCCCTGCCTCTCAGCACATCCCTCAAGATTATTGAGGAGGAGTTGTCCGAGGAGCACGGGTACGTGAATGACCTTATTGAGTTCATCAGATCGTCGAAGAGGGGTATATGCCGCTAAGGATTGGTGTAGTAGGCGCCGGACACATGGGAAGGATTCATCTCGAAAAGCTGAGCGCCATGGAAGGCGTCGAGGTTGCGGGGGTGATAGATGTCGACTGTAAAAGGACGGAGGGTCTTCCTTTTGGGGAGGGCATCCCTTGTTTTACCGATTACCGGGAGATAATCGGCCGAACTGACGGGATTGTCATCGCTACCCCGACCGAGTCCCACTATGAGATAGGAAAGGCCTTTCTGGAAAGCGGGTCACATGTTTTTATGGAAAAGCCCGTAACGTCAAACCCCCGGGAGGCACGCGAGTTGATCGACCTTGCAGAGAAGGCAGGGCGTGTGTTTCAGGTGGGTCACCTGGAGCGGTTCAACCCCGTCTTTGTAAGAGCCATGTCGGATATCCGAGAGGCACGATACATTGAAGCGCGAAGAGTGAGTCCCTTTACGGGCCGGTCCACGGATGTAAGCGTGGTTCTGGATATTATGATCCATGATCTCGACCTTGTCCTTTCCATCGTGAAGGACCGCGTAAAAGAGGTGAAGGCACAGGGTTTTTCTTTTGTGAGCGAGAAACCGGATATGGCAAACGCCTGGATCGAATTCGAAAATGGTTGCGTGGCCAACCTCACTGCGAGCCGGATTGCTTCCGGAAGAGAGAGATGTATCACTATTTTTGAAAAAGACCGGTATTTTGCCCTCGACCTCCTGAGCGGTATGCTGACGGTCGCGTCTCAGGATAAAGCAGACGGCATAAAGACAGTCGAACACGAAACCGCGAAAGCGGATGCCGTAAAATTAGAACTCACTGAATTCATACAGTCTATCAAGGGCGAAACTAAGCCGAGCGTGAGAGGCGAGGATGGGTTGAGCGCCCTTGTACTTGCCGGCTTGATCGAACAGCACATTGCAGCGCGATCTTCCACCTAAGGATTTCAATAAGCGGATTGTTCTTGTAACGGGTGAGCTTTCCGGCGAAATTCACGCCTTTCATCTCGTCGAAACAATGAAAGAGCTTCTGACGGCTGAGTGGAGCGGAATAGGCTCACGCAAGCTCGCAGAGGCAGGGGTAAGGATAATCTATGATTATGGAAATATTTCCCTCACCGGGTTGAGCGAGATATTTACCAAGCTGAAATATATCCGGGAAGCCTATGAGAAGCTGAAGGCTCATCTGCGGGAAGAGAAACCGGCACTGATCATACTGGTGGATTTTCCGGGTTTCAACCTGAAAGTGGCACGTCTCGCGAAGAAATACGGCATACCGGTTGTTTATTTTATCCCCCCCCAGGTATGGGCGTGGAGGGAGTCAAGGGTTCAGAAGATAAAGAGGTTTGTGGACAAGGTCATATGCATACTACCCTTTGAAAAGGAACTTTATGACGGATACGGAGTCGATGCGACCTATGTCGGACATCCCTTCGCGGCGACCGTGAAACCTCAACTCACCCGTGACGAATTTCTTGCCATGGCAGGGGCGAAGGAGGGAGACAAGGTGGTCGCCATTATGCCGGGAAGCAGGGAAAACGAGGTAGTGAAACATATGCCCCTCCTTGCGGGCGTCGCGAAACGACTGAAGCAGCGGTTCGGGAACCTTAAGGTGGTGTTACCCCTCGCGGAGAGTATCGACGAGCAGATGGCCGGGAGATACGCTGAACCTGGTGTCTTTAGATTTTTGAAGGGGTTCTCCCATGATGCGCTGTCTTACTGTGACACGGCCATCATCGCTTCAGGAAGCGCCACGTTGGAGGCGGCCATCCTGGGTACTCCGACCATAGTCGTTTACAAAGTGTCACGGATATCCTATCTGATTGCAAAGGCCCTCGTGAAGATCGACTATATAAGTCTTCCCAATATAATAATGGGAAAAGAGATTTTCCCGGAGTTTATTCAGCATATAAGTATTGAAGATGTTGCGGAAAAGGCAAGCTATATGTTAGAAAATGGAAGAAAAGGTTTTGAGAAAGAAATGGAAAACATGAAAAAGAAACTAGGCCCACACAATTCTTATCGCCTTGCGGGCGAATCCATCATCCGGCTCCTGGAGTGCAGATATGGCACTATATCTTAGGCTTCTTGGTTTTCTGAAGCCCTACTGGGTGAAGCTTGCATTCGCCATGGTGTTCATGGCCCTCGTTGCCGGCACCAACGGTCTTACCGCATATATAGTGAAGCCGGTCCTCGACAAGATATTCTTTGAGAAGAATGCGAGCATGCTTTACCTTATACCCTTCGGCGTAATCACCCTTTACCTCTCCAAGGGGATCTTCACGTACCTCCAGGCTTATTTGATGGGATTTGTGGGACAGAAGGTTATCACCGACATCAGGAACCTCGTGTTTGACCGTCTCCAAAGACAACCGCTTTCTTTTTTCGATAAGACACCCACGGGAGTCAGTATTTCGCGGATCATGAACGACGTGACCCTTGTTCAGGGTAGCGTTTCGGAGGCATTTACCGCAATCCTTATGGATGCCTTCAGTATTGTGGGCCTCATCTTCGTGGTATTCTACAGGGACTGGAAGCTTGCGACGATCGCTTTTATCGTCTTGCCTTTTGCGGTTTACCCCATCGTTTCTTTCGGGAAGAAACTTAGGAAGATAAGCACCAAGACTCAGAGGTCGATCGCGAAGCTGACGAATTTCCTCCATGAGACCATTACGGGGCAAAGAATCGTAAAAGCCTTCTCCATGGAAGACTACGAAAACGGGAGATTCGGAAGAGAGAACGAAGAACTGTTCCGGATCAACATGAAGAGATATAAGGTGAGAGCCTTGTCTCACCCCATAATGGAAGTGCTGGGCGGCATAGCCATGGCGGTGATCATCTGGTATGGCGGCAAAGAAGTCATATACGGACAGTCGACGCCGGGTAATTTTTTTTCATTCACCGCGGCGCTCTTGATGCTGTACGAGCCCATAAAGAGGCTTAACAAGGAGAATCACAATATCCAGCAGGGTCTCGCGGCAAGCCAGCGGGTGTTCGAAATCATCGACCGGGTACCGGAAATCGTGGAGAAAGAGAACGCCATTGAATTGGAAAGGGTCCAGGGCGTGATTGACTTGAAGCATATCTATTTCAAGTATGATGAGAAACTGGTCCTTAAGGACATGGATATTAAGGTGCGGAAAAACGAAGTCCTCGCGGTAGTCGGCAAGAGCGGCGTGGGCAAAACCACGTTTGCCAACCTCATACCCCGGTTCTACGAAGTGACCGAGGGATCCATAGAAATCGATGGCGTCGATATAAGAGACGTGACCTTGAAATCATTGAGACAGAACATTGCCCTGGTAACACAGGACGTGATACTCTTCAATGATTCTATTAAGAACAATATCGCGTACGGAGGCGTCCACAACGAAGAGAAGATTCAGGAAGCGGCGAAAATGGCCTTTGCCCACGATTTCATTCTCAGGCAGCCCAAGGGATATGATACACTGGTCGGGGAAAAGGGGATACGGCTGTCGGGGGGACAGAAGCAGAGAATAGCCATAGCAAGGGCGTTGTTCAAGGATGCCCCCATCCTTATTCTCGATGAGGCGACGAGCGCTCTTGATACGGCGTCCGAAATGGAAGTCCAGAAGGCCTTGGAAAACCTTATGAAGGGGAGGACCACGATCATCATTGCCCACCGGCTTTCCACGGTGATGAATGCGGACAGGATAATAGTTCTTGACGGTGGGACAATAGTGCAGCAGGGCTCGCACAATGATCTGATATTGGAGGACGGCCCCTACAAGAAGCTCTACGAAGTGCAGTTCCGGGAAATCCCCGAGAAGAAAGTCATTAAAATAGGTAAGAGGACACAAGGTGTTTAAAGAACTCAAGTATGCAGTGATGTTGAACGTGTTGCCGCCGCTGATCTACCTGTTCCTTCTTTTTCTCAAGGCGACTTCAAGGGTGCAGACCGTGTATAGCAGTGCATTTCAAACCATGTGGGAAAGGGGCGAAAATGTAATTGTCTGTTTCTGGCATGGACGACTCCTCATGATGCCTTTCGCGAATCGGAGGGGAAAGGGCAAGGTCCTTATCAGTCGGCACAGGGATGGAGAATTTATCACCAGGGTCATGGGATATTTCAAACTTGGCGCCATAAGGGGTTCTTACAGAAAAGGAACCGTTTCTTCTCTGAGGGAAATCATTCATGATTTGAGAGATGGCTTTGACGTGGCGATAACTCCCGACGGTCCTAAGGGTCCGAGGTTCGAGGTAAAGAAAGGCATCATGGAACTTGCGAAGCTCACCGGAAAGCCTGTAGTGCCCCTTACCTACGGGGCTGCTAAAAAAAAACTTTCAATTCCTGGGATAGGTTTGTCGTCCCCCGTCCATTTTCAAGGATACTGATACTCTGGGGTGAACCCATTTATGTGAGAAGGGATGAGACCCCTGAGGGTGTTGAGGCCAAAAGGATCGAACTCCAGGAGAGTCTCATGGCCTTAACCGAAAAAGCAGACAAAATGGCATGTGGAAAATAATATATAATCTCCTGATCCATCTCCTCCTTCCCTTCTTTATCCTCTTCTCCTTTACCAGACCGAAGATACGGAAGTCACTCAGGGAAAGACTCTTTCCGGACAAGCTGCGGGCGGGCATTTCGGGCATATACTGGATACATGCGGCCTCTGTGGGGGAGGGCGTGATCGCCGAAAACCTGGTCAATTATATGAGCGGCGAGGGGGACGGGGAGAAATTCCTCATCACTACCAACACCTACTATACCCGGGACCTTCTCCGGGTGAGATTCGGGGACCGTGCCCATGTATGTTCCCTGCCTTTCGATATCCCCTTCTCCATAAGCCGGTTTATGGGTAAGGCGGTCTTTAAGGCCCTGATTATCATCGAAACTGAGATATGGCCGAACCTGATCTGGTCTGTGAGGAAAAGGGGCACGCCCATCATTATTGTGAATGGGAGGATATCGGACCGCACGGTGAAGCAGTACAAGAGGTTCTCGTTCTTTATGAGGCGCGTGCTTTCGGGAGTCGATCTCGTCCTTGCCCAGTCGGAAGAACACAAAGGAAGATACGTGTCCATAGGGATGGAGCCGGAACGGGTAATCGACGCAGGGAATATGAAGTATTACAGGGAGATAAAAGAAGGGACGGCGGGTATGGCCAAGGCCGCGGTGATCACTTTCGGGAGCGTGAAGGAAAAGGAAGTCGACATCATTGCTCCTGTCATAAGAAGATTGAAAGAGACCTTTCCTGATTATCTCATTTTTATTGCTCCAAGGGAGTTACACCTCATTGCGTCCCTTGAAGAGCAGTTTGCGGAATCCTTCGATGTCATGCGGTTTTCGGTCTACAAGGGGCTCCCCGACGCGAATCCTGCCATCGTGATCGTGGACACTGTGGGCGACCTTCTGGGTATCTACGCGAAAAGCGCGGTTGCTTTTGTCGGCGGGAGCCTTGCGCCGTACGGGGGCCAGAACATGCTGGAACCCCTGTTCTTCGGAACGCCGGTGATCTTCGGTCCTCACGTGGAGAACTTCGCTGAAATTGCGGCCAGGATCGTGGAATGCAAAGCGGGGATCATGGTCGCGAAGGGAGAGGAACTTTTCGACGCAATGAGGGAAATCCTCTCCAACGAGGCGTTAAGGAGAAGCATGGGAGAAGAAGGCAGGAACATTGTCGTGAAACAGCGCCAGGTCATGGACAAGGTCGTGGGGGCCATCAAGGAGACGGTATGGAAGAATTCACGAAACTCGTGAAACTGCTGGAATCCCTGAGAGGAGAGAAGGGGTGTCCCTGGGACCGGAAGCAAACGGTAAAGGAATTTAAGACATATCTCCTCGAAGAGGTGTATGAGCTAATCGACGCCATTGAGCAGGAAGACTATAAAGCCTTACAGGAGGAGCTTGGCGATCTGCTGTTTCACATAGTCTTCATAGCCCGGATATGCGAGGAGCGGGGCGCCTTCAATATAAAGGACGTAATCTCCGCCACCTACGAGAAGATGTACAACCGCCACCCTCACGTGTTCAAGGATGTGGCCGATGATGCGCCGATCGAGAAGAGATGGGAGGAGTTGAAAAGAGAGGAGAAGGAGAACTACTCACTTTTACGCGACATCCCGAGGATGATGCCGGCCCTGCTCAGGGCTTATGTAATCTCAAAGAGAGCCTCGAAAGTGGGGTTTGACTGGCCTGCCCTTGAGGATATTCATGAAAAGATGTCGGAGGAAATTGAAGAGTTGAGAAACGCGGAACGCTCCGGTTCAGCCGGGGCGGTGAGGGAAGAGATAGGCGACGTGCTCTTCACGGCAGTGAATATTGCAAGGTTTCAAGGGGTTGACCCGGAAGACGCGCTAAGGTTCACCTGTGACAAGTTTGTAAGAAGATTCACTTATATAGAGGAAAAGATAGACCTCGATAGCGCTTCCCCTGCGATGATGGATGATTTGTGGAACGAGGCTAAGGATATTGAAAAAGGGAGGGAATGACCCTCCCTTTGTTTTACTCAGCCTTTACAACATTGGCGGCTTGTGGACCTTTCGGGCCCTTCACTATTTCAAATTCTACACGTTCACCTGTCTTCAGTGTTTTAAAGCCGTTCTGTTTAATTGCGGAAAAATGTACGAAAACGTCCTCCCCGTTATCCTGCTCGATAAAGCCATACCCCTTCGAATCGTTAAACCATTTAACCTTACCTACTGGCATACTACTAAACTCCTTTCATTGTTTGGTATTAAAGCAGTCATGCTTTAAAGTAATCATATTCTCATTGCAAAAGATGTGTCAAGCGAAATCTTGACAAATGGAAAATTATTTTTTGGCCTCTATTTGCGGCCCCCGGGACCCTCTGAGCTGCAGTTTTGTTGTATACAGTCCCGGGTATTCCGAAAGTCCCGGGACCGCAAAATGTGAGTCCCTGATGGAATTATCATTTGAATGGGAGAGGGTTCCCACGTATAATGTGACTACGGCGCTCCGGCGCCCTTACGAAAAATATCTTTGACGGGAATGGACGATCATGGGGAAAGTATATCTGGTTGGAGCGGGTCCGGGCGACCCCGGGCTCATCACGGTAAGAGGGCTGGAACTGATCGGCCTGGCTGACGTGATTGTATACGATTATCTGGCGAATACGGGGCTACTCGGTTTTGCGCGCAAGGACGCGGAACTGATCTACGTGGGTAAACAGGCATCCCTCCACGCCATGCCTCAGCATGAGATAAACGGACTGCTTGTGAAAAAAGCAGCAGAAAGGGACTCTGTGGTGCGTCTGAAGGGGGGAGACCCCTACATCTTCGGCAGGGGCGGGGAGGAGGCTGTTTTCCTTGCGGACCTGGGAGTGGACTTCGAGGTGGTCCCGGGGGTAACCTCCGCGATAGCTGTTCCCGCCTATGCGGGGATCCCCCTCACCTACCGCGGATACGCATCGACAGTGGCCTTCGTCACCGGGCACGAGGATGAGGGAAAAGCAGCTTCAGCCATCAAGTGGCGGGAACTGGCGCGCGGGGTGGATACGCTCGTCTTTTTGATGGGAATGAGACAGTTGGGCGAGATTAAGAACAGGCTCATTGAGGAGGGACGTGATCCTGATACGGACGCGTGCGTGGTCCAATGGGGCACCCTTGCGCGACAAAAGGTTGTAACGGGCCCTCTCAAGGATATCGACGGTCTCACCAAGAGGGCGGGTATCAAGCCACCCGGGATTCTCATTGTGGGGAGTGTTGTGGCTTTGAGAGATAAACTGAAATGGTTTGAGGAGAGGCCGCTTTTCGGAAAGAAGATTGCTGTTACCCGTGCCCCCCACCAATCCCTGAAGCTGGGAAAATTGCTGTCGGAAAAAGGCGCCGAGGTCCTCTACATGCCGACCATAGATATCGTCCCCATTGAACCGAATACGCGGCTGGGAGAAGCGGTTGCGAGGATAGGGGAATATTTCTGTATAATTTTTACGAGCGTAAACGGCGCGGCCATATTTTTCGAATACCTCTTTGCTGCGGGAAAGGACGCGAGGGCCCTCGGCGGTGTGAGGGTGCTCCCCATAGGGGCCGGGACCGCCGCATTCCTGAGATCAAAAGGGATAGTCCCTGATTTCGTGCCCGAAACCTTCATCTCGGAAGGGATTATTAAAGTACTTGAAACGATGGACCTCGATGGCCGGAGGTTCCTCATACCGAGAGCTGAGACGGCCCGGGACGTGGTGCCCGAGTACATACACAGCCGTCACGGTTTGTGCGATGTCATCCCCGTGTACAGGACCACGTTACCTCAAGCCCCCTCTGTCCCGGAAGAGACGCCCGATATTATAACCTTCACGAGTTCCTCAACGGTGGAGAACTTTATTGCCCTCTACGGGGAGGGGATGCTCGACAAGACGTTGGTCGCCTCCATCGGGCCGGTTACCACTGAAACATTGAACCGGCATCACGTCAAGGTCGATATCACCGCGTCGCGATATGACATTGACGGACTGGTAGACGCTATCGTGAAAAGCGAGGGAAAGGCGAAGGACTGAGGTACGGAAGTCCTTCATTTCGCCGGTCACAACTCGTTTACAGGCTCAGAAATAAGCCGGAGTGCCGATGCTTGTAAGATTCAGTGGTAAGACAGCGGGCGAGATTGCCCTTAGGCCTTAATGTCTTTGACTTTCCTCTTTATAATCTTCCCCTTTTCCTTGGGAAAATCCGCTTTCAGGTATACGGTCTTCGGAAATACACTCGCTACTACGCCTTCCATCTCTTTCTTTGCAAAAGGGAATTTAACTCTGTCTCCTACCTTCATTTATCCTCCAGTCTGTCCCGCGCTCGTGGTGTCGGATTTGGTCTCCGTTGCGGCGGCGGTCGTTGTCTCTGTTGTCGTCCCGGTATTGGAATCTTCCTTTTTTTCTTTGAACTTGCTGCCGCTGCCCGTATCTACGGGTTTCTTGTAATCTGTCACATACCAGCCCGTACCCTTCAGATGAAAGGAACACTGGGAAATCAGTTTATTGAGTGCGCCCCCGCAAACGCGGCATTTCGTCAAAGGCTCGTCCAGCATCTTCTGAAATATTTCGAATGTCTTCTTGCAGTTCGTACATTCGTATTCGTAAATAGGCATACCACTACCTCCCGAAAAGTACATCTGCTATAATATAATCTCAATGAAGGAGTTTAGTCAAGTTTATCAGAGCGCGAAACGGCCGAAGTCCCCGGTTCTCAATCCGATCCCGCGGGAAGAAGAAACTTACGCGCATAGCGGCGTACCATGCTCAACCAGTCCTTCATCTTTCTTGCGCCGGCCATAATCTTGAGGCAAAACGCGGGGATTGACCGGTTCAACAGGCGCAGGTCGATAATGGCCCGCACGGGGAAAGGGCTGACTTTACTGATGATCGCATAAGACCTCGATTCAAGGTCGACAAACTCGCGAAAATCGCGGTCAACAAGCTGAACGCCCATGGAGGCGGCTATTCTCCTGATGGAAGACTTCATGTTCTTCTTTCTCAGGACGGGATGCAGATTCGGCATATAAGAGACGTCATTGAGGAAGCAATAGATTGCCCTTATTATTACCACATTCATACTGATCTTCCGGTACCATTCCCATTCCTGGTCGATAAAAGTGCAGTCATCGTTCCGGAGGTAGCAGTTCTTCCAGATGCAATCCATATACCTGCCGTCTATGGTTGTTCTGTCATCCTCGGTTACCGAAAAAGATTCCAGTTTTCGTGCCCACGCCTTGCAGGGAGCGAACAGTTCATCGATGGTCACGTTCTTCTCCTGTGCCCGTCGGGTGATCAGCGTCTGGAGGGACAGTCCTGGTTGCCACTCGCAGGTTGAGGGCTGCAATTTGAGCATCGGCGATATGTCCTTCGCCTTTGCTGAGACCGCCTTGTGGGACCATATGGTCCCGTCCTCGTGTTCGATGAACCGCGTAATGGTCTGAAACCCCTCCTGCCGGTTCTTGCTGTACAGGATACCGAGCGCCTGGGGTCTGATCGAATCTCCCCTGTCCCCCGCAACGACCAGAAAGGAATTCGAGAAGAAGGGAAGTTGGTTGTTCCTGTCAAGTTGGAGGCAGGCAAGCCTTTCATCGAACAAGGGCTTACCATGGACAAGGTGGTCACGGAAATGATAGTTTGCCACAAGCTCACCGGCTCTGACCTTGCCAAGGAATTCCTCCGACAGCACGCAAGACGGGATCTTGTAGTCCGGGTAAGGAAAATAGAAATCGATATGGCGAAAATACTTATTCATATAGGTGCGAAGCTCATCATATCCAAAAGTCCTGAACCTCTTCCCGTGCCTGGGATAGCCTTCTATCCCGTCGAACATGACGTTCGTGTGGTCTTCCTTCGACGATGAAAAATACTTCAGGCCGAACTGATTTTCGATCGCGAGGACGAGGTGTCCGTCAGGGTTCAGCATTTCCCTGAAGTATCCCAGAACAGTGTCATAGGGGTCAGGACTGTCGACAAAGCCGCCCGAGTACTCAAATACACCTATACAGAAGATTATATCGAACCGTTCTTTGAATCTGATCTCCTGAAAGGGTGCGCAAAGAATGGTGACATTGTCCATGTCTCTCGTGCGCAGTCGCGCGGCCCTCGCCCGCGCCATGCTGCCTTCAATGGAAATAACATCGTCGAAGGCCTCCCCGAGGAACCGGGTAATTGCACCACAGCCGCATCCCACCTCCAACACCTTCTTGGACCTGTCGAAGTCAAATCCCCGCAACAACTGGGAACGTTTTCTCGAAAGATGGTACTCACTCGGCCAATCCTTGATCCATCGTTCGAGTTCGTAGGAATTTGAACTCAGGTCCTTTGCCCGAGAAAATACTCTCCAGAGATACCTTTCGGATCCGTCGGAATAATCAAAAGGCTTTTTGTCCGGAAGGACCCACACGGAGTCTTTGCTGAGTTCCATCTTTTGTTCAATCCTGCTTTCGAAGTTTGTATGCATGGTCCGTCCTTTAGTCATCACTCGTACTTCGCGGTTTGCCGCGAAGGTTCAGCATACGCCATCCGATCCGCGGTGTCCTGTCTCTTGCGGCGGGGTGGCTTATCACGCGATTTGCAACGAAGGCGAGAACGACCGTGCTTATGGATGCCCGGATTATCCATGCCAGGGCGGCGCCTTTGATTCCATATATGGGGAGGAGGAACTTAAGATACGCAAGGTAAAGGGGCAGCTCGCAGAGGTGGATTTTGGCGGTTATGTCAGGGCGCCCGGCGGCCTGAATAACCGAATACGGTATGTATCCGAAGCTGTTTATCAAGACACCGATGGACAATAACTGGGCAACCGCCACGCTCTTGTGCGCGAAGTCGGGGCTTATCCAGAGAGCCAGCACTTGTTCGGAAAAAAGGATAATCAGCGCTACGAGGGGGACCATGATAAAGGACAAATAGATAGCCGTCCGGTAATACAAATGCCTCACGTGAAGCGCGTCCTGGGCAAAAGCTTTCGAAAAAGCAGGAAACATCACTGCCAGTATTGCGATGGGGATTATGAGCAACTTGCTGATGACTTCATATGGTGTCGTATAATAAGCTACCGCGCCAATTGAGATCATACCGGCGATAAAGAAGCGGTCTGCATAGGTGAGGGCCGGTCCGACGACGTTGCTGACCGTCAGCCAGCCGCCGTAGCTCAGCAGCGGCTTGACCATGGTCCTTGTCCCGCGTACATCCTTTTTGAGGGCGGGAATAACGCGGAGGCAGTAGATCAGGTGAAACAAAGCCGCAACGACACGGCCCGCCACAAGAACGGCCACGATCGCGACGAGGCTCTTGGAAAAGGGGAGCACTGCCAGGGGTCCGAGAAACGTAAAGAAGCCCAGGGGGATGCGAATACCGACGATAATATCGAACCGGAGGTGCGCTTCAAGAATGCCGCGCAGGCCTGCCGTAATTATGACAACGGGGATGGACAAAGCGAGGAGGTAGAACGCCCTCCGGCTGTCATCCCTCAGAAAATCAGGTATGTTCAAGACCGAGTTTACCAGCCAGGGCGTGAGCAGTATTACCGCTATAACGCCGAACATCCCCAGCCCGCCCATGAGCGCCAGGGCTGTCCATGTCAGGCGGGGTATGTCTCCGAATTGTCCCTTGCCCATCTTTTCCGCGATCAATTTCGTCAGTGCCCGGCCGAGTCCCATGTCGAAGAGGTTGAAATAACCGACAAACACCCACGCTATTGTCAATATTCCAAATCGATCGGTACCCAGGCCCTTGATCAATATGGGAATAGCGAAGACAGCCACTACCATGGGCGCGCATTCGCCGACGAGATTCATGATCGCGTTACGCGCGAGTGCCTTCTTGATGGTCTTTATTCCTGAGGTTGTGTCGCTCATCACGGGGGTATGGTTACCGTTCCTCCGGACACGATTCTTTGAGAGTCCCCCACAGAAGCCGTGCCGACAGGCCATCGAGCCTGGCGGCCGCCCGGAGGACCATGAGCAGGACAAAACAGGCAAGGGATCCTCTGAGTATAAAGCCGTGGAAACCGGGTACGTTTTTCTTGATATAGGATTTGTAACTTTCTACGAAATAAAGGGATGACCTGTTGTTCTTGCGGGCGCTTCGGCCTCCGTAATGGACCGCCTCGGCGCGATGAAGGTAATATGCGGGGTAACCTGCCTTTGCAATCCGCAATCCGAGATCTGCGTCCTCGAGGTAGAGGAAGTATCTGTCGTCAAACATGCCTATTTCCCGGAAAAGACCGAGAGGGGTAAGGATGACGGCGCCGATCAGATAGCCCCGATAAGGATTCACATCCACGTCTCTGTCTCCCTGCCAGAGATCGAGAAGCCATCTCAAGGGCCTTTTGAAACGCTTTGAAGGCAGAAAGACCCTGAAGGCATACTGGAGGACGTTGGCCGCATGGGGGAGGGATCGCACACAGGGCACGGAAGACCCTGTTTCATCTACGGTACGGGGGCTTACCACGCACCGGTCCTCCTTTTCCCCCACAAACCGTACGAGGGTTTCCAGGGTCCCACGAGGAAGCCTCGTGTCAGGATTGAGGATCAGGAGGTATCGCCCGACAGCGGAAGAAGCTCCTTCATTTACCGCATGGGCGAACCCCATGTTCCGGGAATTCTCGATCACTTCCACCTCCGGGAACCTGGACCGGACTATCTCCACGGTTCCGTCGCAGGATGCGTTATCTACCACTACGATCTTCAGGGACAGGGCTGCGGCGGCCTCCAACACGGAGTCTATACATCCGATGATATGGTCTCCGGACTTGTATGTGACGATCACAACCGTGACGCCTCCTTTTTCTCCCGCTCCAATCCCCGGGCCCGACCTGCCGTCCTCGACTACGGTGTCTTCAAAGATTGCGGAACTCACTGATTTTTATTCTCCAGTCCCATTTTTGGGGTCCTAAACATGTCACTCTTTTAGCACATTTCGCATCGTCGATCAATCTCTTCGTCTCCCGGCTCCATGCATGTCCGGTTACGGCAATCCTTATTTTTCAGGATGTTGAGCGCCGTCCCTTCCTCCATGGCCCATGCTTCGGAACGACCTGGCGTTGAAAGCAGAGAAATAGGCCACCGGTGGGGAGAAAGTCGGACCCTGTCGCGGAAGGGAGCGACTTGCCGGTCTATCCAGGGTCTTACCCCCTCCTTCGGCTGTTCCATAAACTTGACAAAGTTTCCCTAAACGACATAAACTCTCAGCGCATTTCCATTCTGTTCTTGAAGGAACCATATGAACGTATATATTGTTTCGTCCCCGGGGGGGCATCTGAATGAGACACTCAGCATGGTGGAGGCTTTCGAGGGTTGCGACGTTTACCTGATAACCCTTGATTTTCCCAACATGAAGGGTATCGCCTTCGATTGTGTGAAAAAGGTATTCCCCTTGAAGCTTTTTTTTGACTACTCGATAAAAGTGGGCCTTCCCCTTACGTTGCTGGCGGGCACGTTCTCCATGTTCAGGATTTTTCTCGCCCACAGGCCCCATATGATCTTCTCCACCGGTTCGGAGATAGCCCTTCCCGCATTTGTCCTGGGCAAGTTCCTTTTTGGCGCAAAGGTGGCATACGTGGAGTGCTTTACGAGGATCAGGACCCTTTCTCTTACCGCAAAGATCGTGTACCGGTTTGCCGACCTCTTTCTGGTCCAGTGGGAAGAACTGGCTGCCATGCATGAGAAGGCCCGGTACGAGGGCAGGCTCATATGATTTTTGTTACCGTGGGCAATTCTATCAAAGGAGTCGAGTTCTATCGCCTTATCCGTAAGATAGATGAAATAGCGGGAGAATTGAAGGAAGAGGTGGTGGCCCAGATAGGCTTTATCGATGAGACCCCGAAGAACATGAAATGGTTTAAATACCTCAACTTCATGGAGATACTTAAGTACTTCAGCGATGCGTCGCTCATAATAGGGCACAGTGGGGTAGGCACTGTGATAAACGCCATAGCGTACAAGAAGCCACTCATCCTCGTCCCCAGATCGAGCACCCATGGCGAGCACATAGATGATCACCAGATGGAGCTTGCCCGCCAACTGAGGGGCATGGAAGGCATATTCGTGGTAGACGACATTGAGGAGTTGAAGGCCACGATCCTCAAGGTGACGCACCTGATAGAGACAAAATCGGTGGAACCCCGTTTTTCTCCGGAAAGGGACCGTCTCCTTTCATTCATCAGAGGCTTCGTGGCGGATCATAAAAGGAGCCTCAAGGGGTAAACCTGAAAACCGGTTCTTACGTCCGTCCCATCTCGCCCATTGGCGTGAAGGGGATGGGAAGAGCGAAAGAGGGACATGAAGATAATCAATGCGCAATACCTGAAGGGTGTCACAGGTCCGGAAGGCCTTGAGGGCGAGCCCGGCCCCGAAGTATGTTTTGTGGGGCGGTCCAATGTAGGTAAGTCATCCATGATTAATGCCCTTGTTTCGCAAAAGGTGGCGAAGACCAGTTCCACGCCGGGTGCGACGAGGCTGATCAACCTTTACAAGGTGCAGTATGAGCTTGGGGGAAGCAGGAGATCCATGATTTTTTCCGATTTTCCCGGGTTCGGCTACGCGAAGGTATCCAAGCAGATGTATAAAGGCTGGGAAGGGATGATCGAGACGTACGTGTCGGAAAACACCCGCATCGATAAACTCATATGGGTTTATGATGTGAGGAGAGATATCGACAACCTCGACAAGACGCTTATCGACTGGATCTTTTCGCTACGGCTGGACTTTGCCGTGGTCCTTACGAAGGCCGACAAGGAAACGCGGAGCAATGTGTCTCAGAAGAGAAGGCTTTTTTCGGGGTATTTCGGCGACAGCCGGGTGTTGACGTTTTCTGCAAAGGACGGACATGGGAGAAGAGAACTCCTCTCCCACATCTTCAGTCCCGACGAATAAAATCTTATTTCTTGTCTTGCCTGAGGTCACTGAGGTTGAATATTGATCTGAAGGCGTACCCCTTCGCCTCGACGGCCGCCTTGCCGCCTTCCAGCCGGTCAAGGAGGGCCACGATGCCCTTCACGTTGTATCCTTCTTTTTCCGTAACTTCGATTGCTTTCAGCGAAGAACCGCCCGTGGTAACCACGTCCTCCAGGATGACCACGTTCATCCCCTTCTGAAGATTTTTGCCGCCTTCAACCCAAAGATTTTTTCCATGGCCCTTAGGCTCCTTTCTGATGAGGAAACCGAGAAGCCCGTCGTTGACTGCCTGGGCGGACAACACCACCGAGCACACAAGGGGGTCTCCTCCGATGCTCACGCCACCTACCGCGTCGATGCCCGGTATCTCTCTCACCATGCGGTACATGATCTTTCCCACAAGGTACATACCTTCGGGGTTGAGGGTGGTTTCTTTCGCGTCAATGTAATATGTACTTCGCTTGCCGCTGGTCAGGACAAAGTCGCCCTCTTCGTAGGACAACCCTTTCAATAATTCAAGTAACCGTTTTTCCTCGCTCATAATCACCTCTTCACGAATAGTTCCATCTGTTCAAGCTCCATGCCCCACGGAAATCTCGACGGATACGCACCGGTGAAGCATGCGTCGCAGTATGTGTAATCCCCGTTGTCCAAAGCCCTTTTCATACCGTCCACAGTCAAATACTTGAGGGTGTCCGATTCCATGTACTCATTTATCTGTTCAGCGGTGTGGGAAGAGGCGATAAGCTCGCCCCTCGAAGGCGTGTCTATCCCGTAGAAGCAGGGGTACTCCGTAGGGGGAGAACTTACCCTGAAGTGCACTTCCTTGGCCCCGTACTGCCGCAGCATCTTGATGATTTTCCGTCCCGTGGTCGCCCTCACGATAGAATCGTCGATCACCACGATTCTTTTCCCCCGGACCAGATCATGGACCGCGTTCAATTTAAGCTTTACGCCGAAGTGGCGGATCGATTCCTCCGGTTCAATGAAGGTCCTGCCCACATAATGGTTCCTTATGAGGCCCAGTTCAAAGGGTATTCCGGTTTCCTGCGAGTAACCTATGGCTGCGCCTATGCCTGAGTCGGGGATAGGTATGACCATGTCCGCGTCCACATGGGTGTCCCTCGCCAACTCCCGTCCGAGGGCCTTTCTTACCGTGTATACCGTCTTGCCGAACATGAAGCTGTCGGGCCTGGCAAAGTAAATGTACTCGAAGATGCAGTGCTTCCGGTTCACCTTTTTGAAAGGCGTATACGTTTTTACACCGTCCTCCGTGATATGGAGGATTTCACCCGGCTCGATCTCTCTTAAATATTCCGCTTCAACGAGATCGAAGGCGCATGTTTCGCTGGAGACCACGTAAGAGTCCTTCAGTTTTCCCAGTACGAGAGGTCTGAACCCGTATGGGTCTCTCATGGCGATAAGTTCCCTGTCGGTCAGGACCAGCAGTGAATATGAGCCTTCCACTCTCCTCAGAGCGGCGATCAGCCTGTCCAGGGTCGAATTTTCGTGGGAAAGGGCCACGAGGTGGATAATCACTTCCGTGTCGGTCGATGACTGGAAGATAGAGCCGTAGTTCTCGAGCTCTTCTTTGATAATTTTCGCGTTGGTAAGGTTTCCGTTATGGGCTACGGCGATGAACCCTTTCGAATACTCGACCATGAGAGGTTGTGCGTTGCCGATATTGCTCGATCCGGCGGTGGAATACCTCACATGGCCGATGGCCGAGTTACCGCGGAGCTGCTTCAGGACCGTTTCGTTGAAGATGTCGGACACAAGCCCCATTTGTCGATGGGAACGCATCGTCCCGCCGCTGTCAATGCTTGCGATCCCGGCGCTCTCCTGGCCCCTGTGCTGGAGCGCATGAAGACCCAGATACACAATGTTCGAGGCATCTTTATAATTGAAGACTCCGAATATACCACACATTTTAGTTACCTTCTTCTTGTTTTGTCAGTTCCTCTTCGAAAAAGCCGATAATATCGCTGTCCCGGAGGTAAAAGTTTATTTCTTTCAGAGATGTTTCGTGGACTGCCAGAAAACCCGTTATTTCCCTAACCATGACCTCGGCACACTGTTTCTTGGGAAAACCGAATATGCCCGCACTGATCGCAGGCAAGGAAATGCTCCTAAAGCCTTTTTCCGTTGCGAGGGCCAGGGTGTTTACCACGGCATCCTGCAATTTCTTTACTTCATCCCCTTCGCCCCACCTCGGGCCCACAGCGTGAATCACATATCGCGCTTTCAAGCTCCCCCCTGATGTGAGAGCGCACCCGCCGGCGGGCACGTAACCGATCCGGTCGCTTTCTACCTGGATAATGTGCCCTCCTTTTCGTACTATGGCTCCCGCAACTCCCCCGCCGTGTTGCAGGTACGAGTTCGCGGCATTCACTATGGCGTCGGCGGTACTCTCCGTCAAGTCACCCTTGACCAGACGGATAACGATACCTTTTCTGGAAATGCTCTTGATTATGTCCATGAGATCAGGGACCCGCCAGGAGGACTCGCGTGGTTTCACCCTGCGACCGGCAGGCCGGCGTTCCGGCCCCGTGGTATCCGTCCGCATGCAACATCGAAAAAGATGGACTCCTGTTTTTGTTGGTTGGCGGGATAATGGTTTTCATTGTTGTTCAGATCGCGTACCAATATTGTAATATAAATTTCAAAAATGCGAAAGAGAAAGATGCTCGACCTCGCCATAACCGGGGACGTGGGCCTCAAGAAACAAATTGTCTTCACCGCGCGCATGGAGTAGAATTCACGTAAGTAAGGGCAAAGAGATTATGTTATGACAGTAATTGACCCTGATATGTGCCGGGGAAGAGCGCAAAATGCATAGGAGGTATGCAATGGAGGAAGCGAGAAGGGCAAAGATAGTCTGCACCATCGGACCCGCGACAAGCAGTGAGAAGAACCTCGAGGAGTTGATCAGGAGCGGGATGAATGTGGCCCGACTGAATTTTTCCCATGGCGATCATGCTTCCCATGGAGAGGTGATCATGAAGATCAGAAAGGTGTCGCAGAAACTGGGAAGACACGTGGCTATCCTTCAGGACCTTCAGGGCATAAAGATAAGGACAGGGCAGTTGGAGGGCGGAAAGGTGAAGCTCGTTCAGGGGGACGGGCTTGCCATTATGACCGGAGAAGGGAAGGGCACCAACAAGGTCATCTATATCCGATATCCGTCACTCATCGACGCCGCCAAGGTGAACGATACCATCCTCCTTGACGATGGGCTTATTCAACTCAGGGTTTCCGGGAAAGAGAAGGACAGACTCATGACCACCATTGTCGAGGGGGGTGTCCTGAAGGAGGGGAAGGGGGTAAACCTGCCCGGGATGAAGCTTCGGGGGACATCGTTTACGGACAAGGACAAGCTGGATCTTGAATTCGGTCTGAAGATGGGGGTCGATTACGTGGCGCTCTCCTTTGTGAGGACCGTGAAGGATGTGCGTGCAGCAAAGAGCTGGCTTGCAAAGAAGGGGGTCTCCGTTCCACTTGTTGCGAAAATAGAAAAAGCAGAGGCCATTGAGGACATAGACAGGATACTGGACGAAGTCGAGGGGATCATGGTGGCACGGGGAGACCTTGGGGTTGAGATTCCCCTGGAGCAGGTGCCCATGTACCAGAAGATGCTCATTGAAAAAGCAGGCAGGAGGAGGCGTCTGGTCATTACGGCGACTCAGATGCTTGAATCCATGACAGTGCACGAGAGGCCCACGAGGGCGGAGGCGACGGATGTGGCGAACGCAGTCATTGACGGGACCGATGCACTCATGCTCTCGGAAGAGACCGCATCAGGAAAGTACCCGGTGCAGGCCGTGCGGATAATGGACAGAATTATCCGTTACACCGAAGCGTCGATCCGTATTCCCTCCCGTTCCCATCAGCCAAGGGATTGGCATGAGGGGACCCTCGAGTTTCCCGAAGCGGTTGCCCATGCGGCGTCCCATGCGGCTCTGGAAACGGGAGCACGCTATATTGTCGCTTTTACGGGGTCAGGGTTCACGGCGCGGCTCATATCGAAATACAGACCCCTGACACCGATATTGGCCTTCTCTCCCGACGAGAAGGTAGTACAAAGGATGTCCCTCTATTGGAGCGTTCTCGCTCAAAGCACCGAAAGGTTGGCAGATACCGATCACCTCGTTAAAAAGATCGACCGTATGCTGATTGACCCCGGATACGTGAACGCCGGCGACACAGTGGTCGTTGTGGCGAGCGTACCTCTTCTTGAGGGCGGTGAAACGAACTTTATGAAAATCCATGTAGTGCAAGGGTAGTGGGCGAAGGGATCAAAAGGGGTGTGTCGATGTTCGGATTTTCACGAAATAGATGCACCCCGTACCTGAAGGGGGGGTGGCAGGGGTGCAGCCTATTTCAGTGAGCGACCTCCCTCCCTTCTGAATACCAAATGCTGTGTCGGAGAGATTAGCCACAAAACCTTACTAAACGCTGAACGGTCAACTCCGTGCCGCGTATATATTCTTTTCACTCACGGATGTTCGTGACATTCTGCCGTGCAACCGTCACTTATTCCGTACTCATGTTAATATATAACAAATCGGAGAAAAAGATGAAATAGGTTGATTTCTGACTTAAGTGTAAGTATTTTCCTACAAATATTAAGGGCACTCATTCGACGAGGAGATTCTTGATTGCATAATGGGTAATTTCCGCGTTGCTCTTGAAGTTCATCTTTTCCAGAATGCGGGAACGGTATGTGCTGATCGTCTTCACACTGAGCGCCATTTCCGTGGCTATATCGCTTAATCGCATGCCTCCGGCAATCATTAACATCACCTGATATTCGCGATTGGACAGACGGAGGTGGGACGCCTTGCCGTCTGATTCGAGTTCGAAGGCCAGTCGCTCGGCAAGACTTGCGCTCACGTATTTTCCCCTGTTGAGTATCGTCCGGATGGCTTTCACCAGTTCCTCCGGGGCGCTCTCCTTGGTCAGGTATCCTGCGGCCCCTGTCCTCAGTGCCCGGACCGCGTACTGGTCCTCGGGGTGGATGCTGAGGACCAGTACCGGGAGCTTCGGATACTTCTGCTTCAAGTCCTTCAACACGTCGAGCCCGCTCTTCCCGGGCATTGTAATATCGAGAATCAGTATATCCCATACTCCCCTTTGCACGAGATCCAGCACCTCGTTGGCATCTCTCGCTTCGCCGGGAACGGCCATGTCCGGTTCGTCGGAAAGGATCTGCTTCAAGCCCCGACGCACGATGGGGTGGTCATCGGCAATGAGAATTCTTATCATGAAACGCGCCTCCCTTGACTCCTATTCACCGAAATATGTGTCCTCTTCGACAGAGGGGACCTTTCCATTCAATCTGGAAACAAACTGTTCTTTGTCCGTGGCGAAAAGAGGACTGATCTCCACCAGTATACCGGGCGGCACCTCGATACCCGCTTCTTCCAGCCAACGCCCGAAAAGGTTGCTCATGGCGAGACGGGCAGTGTAAGGCGAGTCGACCCCGTCGCCATTTTTCACGGGAGAGAATTCCTCCTCCCTTACCACTTCCATGCAGCAGGTCTTTGTTGCGAGAGGGATGGCATCGAACACGAAGGTTTCGAACTTCCATCCTTCCATCTTCGTGACCGATCCTCCGGACCCCAGAGCCTCGACAGGTCTCGCGGCACGGTGGTATGGAAGGGCAAAACCATGAAGGTTCAGTCGTTCTATGAAGGAGAGATCGAGTATATGTATGGCCGTGTTTCCTCCCCAGTACAGGATTTTTCCGTCTGCGTCGACGGCCTGCATGTGCCGGCCGTCAAGGTCGCTGTACTCCAGGATCGCTTCTTTCCCGTCCACCGTCACATAAACCCCCACTTTTTCTTCCACGTTCTTCCGTCTTACTACCTTCGTGCTCATTTCGGAACCTGCCATCCTGTGATAACCCAGGAATACGGGGTCAACCATTTTCACGAGGGGGTTGTCCACCTGACAGTAGAAAAGCTGCGTAATGCCCCTTGCCGTCAGTTGTTTGAGAAGGCCCGAGTCGTGGATCCCCTTGAGGGACCCGCCGTGGCCATCGGGGTTCGTAAAAAAATGGGTCGTGTCCTTCAGTATGAGTTTGCCCTCGGGCGAGATGCTCGGCAGCATTCCCTGCTGGAAGAAAAAGACGTCGTGACGGTCGAGGCCGAAATACCGGCATGACTCGAAGTAAGCCCTCGTCTCCCGGTCATTCTGCTCCGAAGTCATCACCACAAGGGGGATGCGCGCGCCATACCGGAGAGACATGGCTTTCAGGGATTCACAAAAAAGGCAGAACAATGTCTTGTTCCGTATCGGAGAAATGGGGAACGCGCCTTTCGGTCCGTCGAAACCGAGGCGGGATCCCTGACCTCCCGCGACGATCAAAACCGCAACCTTGTTCTCTCGAAGCAACGTTTCTCCGGTGCGACAAGCCTCCAGCCGGTCCTTCTCTCCTGCGGGGTCCTTCGGGATAGTGATGATGGGGGCAGGACCAATGGCTCCCACGGCGACAGGCGCTTTCTTTGCGCCTACGGCATCGCGGTAAAGAGAAAAGGTGAGGTCGAAATCCAAACCCTCCGACCCTTGGAGGAAACCCCGCCTCCCCTCGGGGGGGAGGGCGTGGTAGTGGTCCAGGATATGGTCCTGGTTGTATTTCCGGAGAAGGCTAAAAAGCTTTGCTTCTGTCATCATTCTGGACACCGGTCCTCAATGGAAGTGAGCCGGGAAGGCCACACCTTCACGGTCTGAAGTATTTTTACCATGTTTGGGACAAATTTAAAAGGATACTGAAGAGTTCATTTAATGGCCGCCGCGGGACCGGCCCTATTCGACCCGGCATTATTCGGCTTATTCCGCTTTTAGTCTTCCCTTTATGGCCGTTTTCCTATACAATTATATGATTGTACAGGCTTGAAAGGGGTGGAAAATGCGTCGATTTATGTGCTTGTTTGTGGCTTTGTGGGGCATTGTTATTCCCATGTGGAGCGTATGTGATGCCTTTGGTGATCTGGGGGTGGATGTGGAGAGAGTTCCGAGCCAGGGGGATCAGGTGGATCAATGCAAGTATTGCGGGAAGATGATCACTCCGGGAAAGATCCACGGCGACGCCGAAGCCATCATGAAGAACCAACTCGAATCCGCCTTGACCGGGCGGGACATGGGGTACGTTGAAGGAAAGACCAAAACGCAGTATATTAATGTGCTTATCTACAAATACCAGGAGAGGCAGGGCGGAAACTACGCAGTCGACAGACCGGCAGGTATCGGGTTTCACATGCATCTGATGAACAGAGGTGTGTTGAAGCGGGTTTTCGTATACGAGGAAGACCAGCAGGCATTGATGGAAAACCTGTTCAGCATAGGTAAGTTTATGAGCCGGGGAGGCAAGTGGGTAACAGTGGAAAGATTGTCCAGTGATGGGATAGAAAAGGGGCTCGACATGCTTCTTGAGGCAGTGGAATGATCGCGCTTTTTGCCATGGATCTCATGGGTGGCAAGACTGTCCGCCTGATGAAAGGGGACTTTTCGAAGGTGACAGTATATAGTGAAGATCCCGTTTCCAAGATAGAAGAGATGATGGAAAGAGGGGCGAGAGACTTTCATATAATAGACCTGGACGGCGCCCGGACAGGTGATCCTCACCATCGGGATATCATAAAAATGATAGGAATGAAGGTCCGGGGATATCTCGAAGTGGGCGGGGGCATACGCAGAAACGAAGATATAGAGTATTACACGCAGTGCGGGGCGAAGGGGGTCATAGTGGGCACCAGGGCCCTCGAGGATGAGCGGTTTTTTGAAGGATTGTCCGGGTTCGGGAATATTGTTCTCGGTCTTGACCTTCTCAACGGCAAGCCCATGGTAAGAGGGTGGAAGACTGCTCTCGACAGAGATATAAAGGAAATCCTCGAAGCGTCCGAGCGCATAGGCATTATGGCCATACTCTGTACGAGTGTCGCCAGGGATGGTATGCTCTCGGGGCCCGATTTCGAGGGATTGAAGGAAATGATGAAAATGACCCGCATACCGGTGATTGCAAGCGGCGGGGTTACCGGTATCGATGATGTAAAGCGATTGAAGGATATGGGTGCCTGGGCCACCATTCTCGGCAAGGCCGTCTATGAAGGCCTTATCAGCATAGAGGAGGCGGTGGCCGTATGCTGACGAAGAGAATAATACCATGCCTCGACGTGATGGAAGGCAGAGTGGTGAAAGGCATCAATTTCCTTGAGCTGAGGGATGCGGGAGACCCGGTGACCAATGCCAAGACGTACGAGGAGCAGATGGCCGATGAACTCTGTTTCCTCGATATTACCGCCTCCCACGAAAGGAGAAAGACGATCGTTAAAGTCGTCGAGAAGGTGGCCCATGAGGTTTTCATGCCCCTCACGGTAGGGGGCGGCATCAAATCCCTTGAGGATATAAGGGAGATATTGCTTGCAGGAGCCGATAAGGTAACGGTGAATACCACGGCCATCGAATCACCCGATTTTGTGCGGGAGGCGAGCGAAGTTTTCGGAAGCCAGTGCATATGCGTGGCGATCGATGCAAAAAGGAACGGAAAGAGCTTTGAGGTCTATACCTACGGCGGAAGAAGACCCACAGGTGTCGATGCGGTGGAGTGGGCGAAAAGAGTGGAGAAACTTGGTGCGGGAGAGATCCTTCTTACCAGCATGGATAGGGACGGCACAAAAAGGGGATTCAATATAAAGCTTACCAGGACAATCTCCGAGGCGGTCAACATACCGGTCATCGCATCGGGGGGTGTGGGCACCCTGGAGCATCTCTATGAGGGACTTGTGGAGGGCAAAGCCGATGCGGTCCTCGCGGCGTCCATATTCCATTACAGGGAGTTCACCGTCATGGATGCGAAAAAATATCTGAAAGACAGAGGGGTAAACGTAAGACTTTAGTCGAAACGTGACCCGGGATAGGTGAGAGATAATGGAAGAGATTAAATGGGATGAAAGGGGGCTGGTTCCCGCGGTAGTCCAGGATGTTCACACAAAAGATGTGCTCATGGTCGCCTACATGAACAAAGAGGCCTTCGATCTGACATTAAAGACCGGAAAGGCTCACTTCTATTCAAGGTCCAGGAAACAGCTCTGGCTCAAGGGAGAGAGTTCAGGCCACACACAGGAAGTGAAATCAGTGTACGTGGACTGTGACAACGATACGATTCTCCTTGTGGTCGACCAGAAAGTGGCGGCTTGCCATACGGGATTCTGGAGTTGCTTCTACAGGGTCTGGGATGAGGGGTGGAAAATAGTCGGCAAAAAGGTATTCGATGACAAGAAGGTTTATGGAGATAAGACATAAAGCGCTTTTGTTTCTTGTAAGTTGTGGATTTATAGGGTATTTCCCTTTTGCACCCGGCACGGCCGCTTCACTCTTCGGGGGAGCGCTTATATATCTTTTCCCTTTTTCTTCCCTCGTGAGCAACCTTGCTTTTGTGATTGCCCTGATCCTGGTCTCCGTTGTCTGCGTCAATTGGTTCAATTCGGAGAGCGATGACCCCGGTTATATAGTGATCGATGAACTGGCAGGCATGTATGTGACCATGGCAGGCCATAGACCCACGGTTTTAAATGTGGTGGCGGGATTCGTTCTCTTCAGGATCTTTGACGTGATGAAGCCCTTTCCCGTAAACAGGGCTGAAAGACTGAAGGCGGGATACGGTGTTGTGGCGGATGATGTGGCGGCAGGGATCTTTGCGAATATCGGCCTTATAGTCCTGGAGAAGATAGCGTGGTGACGGAAGCAAAAGTGGGCGGACTTTTGAGGAAAAAAGGCTTGAAACTGGCGGTGGCTGAGTCATGCACGGGCGGTCTCATTGCAAAGAGGATCACCGACGTGGCCGGGGCCTCGGACTATTTTGATCTGGGTATGGTAAGCTATAGCAATAAGGTCAAGGAGCGGTTTCTCGGAGTCCCTGAAAACGTACTCTGCGAAAAAGGCGCGGTGAGCCCTGAGGTCGCCCTTGCTATGGCAACGGGCGTGAGAAAGGCGGCACTGTCGGATATAGGACTGTCCGTCACGGGGATTGCCGGACCTGGAGGAGGCACGGCGGAGAAGCCCGTGGGCACAGTCTATATCGGTCTGTCCTGGAGTGACAGGGTCCTTGTCAGGAAGCACCTGTTTCATGGCGACAGATCGGCCATAAGAGAAGAGACGTCGGAGGAGGCATTGAAGCTGGTCCTGAACTGCCTTGAAGGGAAACTTGAATGAGAGCGTTTCTCGCCATTGAAGTCCCTCCGGTGGTAAAGGATTACCTCCAGTCCGTCATCTCAGGTATGGCGTCCCGGGTGAAAGACATACGGTGGGTGAAAAAGGGTGGGCTTCACATTACCCTGAGATTCCTGGGAGACATCGAGAAAGACAAGGCGGAGCAGATCCGGGAGGCGGTTTCTGTAATTCGAACGGCCTATAGCCCCTTCCCGGCATCCATAGAAGGGATCGACGCTTTTCCCAGCAGAAGGAGGGCGCGGGTCGTGGTGGTTACCATGAAGGAGGGGGTTTCGGGCATAAAGAACATTTTCAGTGACGTGGAAAGGGGTCTTTCGACGTTGAACATAGAGCCGGAGGAGAGGGAATATACACCCCACATCACCCTCGGGAGGGCAAAGATGCCCGCTCCCCTGCTTGAAAAGGATATTATGCCTCTAGAGGAAAAGAGGTTTACTGTGGATGGGGTAGTGCTGTTTCAAAGTACCCTTACAAAAGAAGGAGCGGTCTATACCCCGGTATGGGATATAAAACTTGGAGGATGAGAGAGTGAAAGAAGAGGCTAAAGAGGGTAACAAAACAAGGGCAATCGATATGGCAGTGACACAGATCGAAAAGCTTTTCGGGAAAGGCTCGATCATGAAACTCGGCGAAAAGCCCATTGAGGCGATTCCCGTAGTCTCCACCGGGTCTATTGCCCTCGATATGGCACTTGGCGTCGGTGGTTTGCCGAGAGGAAGGGTTGTCGAGATATATGGTCCTGAGGCGTCGGGAAAGACGACCCTGGCCCTGGAAGTGGTGGCCCAGATCCAGAAGACGGGCGGCACCGCCGCATTTATCGACGCGGAACATGCCCTTGATGTGGCCTATGCCAAGCGAATAGGGGTTAATACGGACGAACTCCTCATATCTCAGCCCGACACAGGTGAACAGGCCCTTGAAATTACGGAGATACTCGTGAGAAGTGGGGCAGTGGACATTATTGTCGTTGATTCGGTGGCTGCCCTTGTGCCGCGGGCGGAGATCGAAGGAGAGATGGGTGATGCCCACATGGGGCTGCAGGCCCGTCTCATGTCGCAGGCCCTGAGGAAGCTTACGGCAACGATAAGCAAGTCGCTTACCACCGTAATATTCATCAACCAGATACGGCAGAAGATAGGGGTGATGTTCGGAAACCCGGAAACCACCACAGGGGGAAACGCACTGAAGTTTTATGCCTCGGTGAGGCTTGACATAAGAAGGGTCGCTGCCATCAAGGACGGACAGGAAGTCGTGGGGAGCAGGACCAGAGTGAAGATCGTGAAGAACAAGGTCGCCCCGCCCTTCAAGGAAGTCGAGTTCGACATAATATTCGGCTATGGGATATCCAGGGAGGGAGACCTTGTTGACCTGGGTGTCGACGCGGGAGTTATAGAGAAGTTGGGAGCGTGGTATTCCTATGGCGAGACAAGGATCGGCCAGGGAAGGGAAAATGCAAAGGATTTTCTCAAGAAACATGAAGAGGTTGCAGCGGAGGTCGAGAGCAAGATCCTCGCACATTATGAATTGAAGAAGGGTGAAGAGTGAATTCGAAAGAGATAAGAAGATTATTTTTGGACTATTTCGCCGGAAAAGGCCACACCATAGTGCCCAGCGCATCGCTGGTTCCGGAGAAGGACCCCAGCCTGCTGTTCGTGAACGCAGGCATGGTGCAGTTCAAGAACCTGTTCCTGGGGATCGAGAAAAGGGATTACACGAGGGCGACTACGTGTCAGAAGTGTGTGAGGGCCGGAGGGAAGCATAACGACCTCGACAATATCGGAAAGACTCTGAGGCACCACACCTTCTTCGAAATGCTCGGTAATTTTTCTTTTGGCGACTATTTCAAGAAGGAAGCGATAGGTTATGCGTGGGAATTCCTGACCGACGTGCTCGAGCTCGACAAGGAAAAGCTGTGGATCACGGTATACGAGGAAGACGACGAAGCGGCGGTGATCTGGCAATCCATCGGGGTCAGGCCGGACCGGATCGTCCGGATGGGTGAGAAGGACAACTTCTGGTCCATGGGCGATGAAGGTCCGTGCGGTCCCTGTTCCGAGATCATTTATGACCTGGGCGAGGATGTTGGGTGCAAGCGGCCCACGTGCAAGGTCGGATGCGAGTGTGACCGGTACCTGGAGATATGGAACCTTGTTTTCATGGAATTCGAACGTACGAAAGACGGGGAGATGAGGAAGCTGCCCCGGCCGTCTATAGATACGGGCATGGGATTTGAGAGGATCACTTCTGTCTTGCAGGGCAAAATAGGCAATTATGAGACCGACCTTTTTGCTCCGATCATCAGGAAACTTGAAGACATTTCCCATAACGTTTACGGCGAGAGCGAAAAAATAGACGTGGCCATGAGGGTCATTGCGGACCATGCCCGGGGCGCCACTTTCATAATCAATGATGGCATATTGCCGGGAAAGGACGGCAGGGCTTACGTACTGAGGAGAATTATCAGGAGGGCGCTCAGGTACGGGAAGAAGATCGGTATCGAGAAAGAGTTCCTCCACGACCTCTCGAGCGCGGTGGTCGATCTCATGGGGGATGTGTACCCGGACATAAAGAATAACCATCCCTACATAGCGGGTGTAATCCGGGGCGAAGAAGAACGGTTCATGGAAACCCTCAATGTGGGAATGAAGGTTTACAATGAGATCGAAGAAGAGATCAAGGCGAAAGGGGAACACATCATACCCGGCGACCTTGTATACAAACTCTATGATACCTATGGTTTTCCCCTTGATATTACCGCCGAGATGGCGGAAGAGGACGGTCTGGTCCTCGATATGCCGGGATTCCAACTCGCTCTGGAGGATCAGAAGACGAGATCGCGGGTAGGATCGAAACTCAAGGGTGAGACCTTGGGCGAAGGCCAGATATCCGTGCTCAAGGAAGGCATCACAAGCCGTTTTGTCGGATATGAGGATCTCGAAGTCGAGAGCGCTTTTGTGATAAGCATGTTAAAAGACGAGAAGCCGGTCCTCGAATTGCATGAAGGCGAGACGGGCAATGTGTTCTTTGATACCACCCCGTTTTATGCGGAAAGCGGCGGTCAGGTGGAAGATGAAGGTGCGGTGACCTGGGCCGGCGGGAAGGCGAGGGTCGTTGCCGTCGAGAAGGTCAAGGCTGATCTCTTTTCCCATGACCTGGTGATTGGGGAAGGTACCCTCAAAAAGGGTCAGAAAGTCCGTCTTGAAGTAGATACGGACAGGCGGCGGTCCATCGCCAGGAACCATACGGCTACCCATCTTCTCCAGTATGCCTTGAGACAGGTACTGGGAGATCACGTCAAGCAGTCCGGTTCACTGGTAGAGAGGGACAGACTCAGATTCGATTTTACCCACTTCCAGGGCCTCGATGCGGCGGAGATAGCCAGAGTGGAAGACATCGTAAATGAGAAGATTATGTCGTGCGCAAGCGTTTCGATCCTGACAAAGAACCGGGAAGAGGCGATAAAGGAAGGGGCGACGGCGCTCTTTGAAGAGAAGTACGGTGAAACAGTCAGGGTTGTGCGCATCGGCGACTTCAGTGTGGAGTTATGCGGTGGGACCCATGTGAAGAACACGGGGGAAATAGGCAGCTTCTACGTGATAAGCGAAGGTTCCCTTGCCTCCGGGGTGAGGCGAATCGAGGCTACAACAGGCAAAGGGGCGCTTCTCCACAAAAGAAAACTGGACGGCATCCTCAAGTCCATATCAAGGGCCTGCAATACGGAACCGGAAAGAATCCAGGAAAAAGTGGAGTCCCTGATCGTCGAACTGGATAAGAGAGAAAAGGAAATAGAGCGGCTGAAGGGGGAGATGGTACTGTCCCGGGTAGACGAGGCGATCAATGGCGCCTACGAGAAGGACGGGGTGAAGTTCATACCCATGTATGTTCCCGGCGGAAAAGCCGATGATCTGAGGAAAGTAACCGATATTATAAGGGATAAGGCAAAGAGCTGCGTCGTCCTTGTAGGCTCGGTGGAAGACGGCAAAGGTATGCTCGTCGTGGCGGTGAGTCGTGATCTGCAGCCTACTTTCCATGCAGGGAAAATCGTCAAGAAGATTACCGAGAAATACCAGGGAAAGGGCGGCGGAGGTCCCCAGATTGCACAGGGTGGCATTCCGGGTGACAGCGTTCTCACTGTGCTCGGGAATATCAGGGATGTTATCGATGGCTGACCGGCTGATAGTACGGGCTCGTATGTTCAGGACGAACAATAGGCACGCGAGCCCCTTTCAGATATACAGGCAACGAAATTCTGCGGATGTTTTGGGGGTTCCATGAAGGAGTATCAGGATCGTGTAAGAGCGGCCAGTTTTTTTTCCGTGTTAACGGATGCGGAATTGGCCATCCTGCTGAAGATTGCAAGGGTACGAAAATTCAGCAAGAACTATGTAATTTTTGAGGAAGGGGACACCAGAGCAGCGCTGCACATCGTGCTTTCCGGTAAAGTGAAGATCTCTCTCTACGACGAAGAGGGCAAGGAATACGTGCTCGATATAATCGGCAGCGGAGGGTTTTTCGGCGAACTTTCCATGTTTGACGAACTGACCGGTTTCGCCAATATCATCGCCTCGGAAGAAACTGAATGCGTGGTAATTCAAAGGCAGGACTTCGTAAATCTGCTCATGGACAATCCCGCCTTTACGGTGAATGTGCTGAAGACGTTGATAAAGAAGCTGAGGGCCGCAAACGAGAGGATCAAGGGGCTTGCCTTTCTGAACGTGGAGAACAGGATCCTGAAATACCTTATGGAAATCGGAGAGAAGTCGGGGGTTAAGGTAAAAGACAGGGTAATTGTCGAGCGGGGACCCACACAGGTGGAAATTGCGAACTCCTGCGGCTGTTCGAGGGAGACAGTCTCGCGGATGATAAAGAGCCTTGTGAACAAAGGCAAGATCAGCGTCATCAAAAGGCAGTATACGCTTCGTCCCGTGTATCCTACCTGACTGAAAGCAGCCTTGTTCGCAATGTAGTCGTTGACAAGGCGTTTCGAAAGATATTATAGTCAAAGATCTGAAAGCTGGGAAATAACAAGGGAAAAGAGAGAACGATGAATAGCGGGGAATTAAAGGAGCGGCTGGAACAAAAAGAACAGGAGTTGAGAATACTGCACGAAGTGGCTCAGGATATCAGCAGCAACCTTGACCTTCATGAGCTTCTCGTAAAAATAGTCGACATGGTTATGAATACCATTGCCGCTGATTCGTGCCTGATTTATCTGTACGATAAGCATAACGAAGAGCTTACCCTCACAGCGTCAAGTAACGCGGACCACAAGATGCTGGGAAGGGTGAAACTCAAAATAGGCGAAGGTGTTACGGGTTGGGTTGCAAAAGAGAAGAAGCCCCTGGCCTTGGAAGCCAAGGCCTACAAGGATCAGAGATTCAAAACCTTCACATCCCTGGACGACGAAAAATATGAAGGCTTCCTCTCCATACCTATTCTCTCCAAGAATGAGATCGTGGGTGTAATGAACATCAGAAACCGCAAGGAACATCGTTACCCGACCCACCAGATAGATCTCCTGTTCACTGTGGGCAGGTATCTGGGGAGCGCCATTGCAAATGCGAGGATCTACGAGGAAGTGGTGAGCAAGGCAAAACAACTCGACCTGCTCTCGGAAGTATCCCGTACCATCGTTTCCGATTATTACCTGAAGGAGATCCTCCAGCTTATTGTCACCATGACCGCGGAAGTGATGGATTCGAAGATATGTTCGATAATGCTTCTGGATGAGAAGAAGGAAGAGTTGATCATCGCTGCCACCCAGAGCCTGAGCCAGGAGTACCTGAGCAAGCCGAACCTGAAGGTCGGCCAGTCGGTGAGCGGCAGGGTGGTTCTGGAGAAGAAGCCCATTACCGTCGAGGACGTGACAATGGAGAAGGGCTTTATGTTTCCCGATGTGGCGAGAAAGGAGGGCATTGTATCACTTCTCTCCGTTCCCATGATGATCAAAGACAGGGTCGTAGGGGTTATCAACAGCTATACCCAGAGCGAACATAACTTCAATAAAGAGGAAATTGACATTCTTCAGACAGTGGCCAATCAGGCTGCCGTGGCCATAGAAAACACCCACCTGAGTCAGGAGATATTCGCCGCAAAAGAGGCCCTCGAAGCCAGAAAGACCATTGAGCGGGCAAAAGGAATACTGATGAGGGAATTGGGCGTCTCCGAGGATGAGGCATACAAGAAGATCCACAAGAAGAGTATGGACCTCAGAAAGACCATGAAAGAGATTGCCGAGGCAATCATCCTGACCTTCGACCTCAAGAGAAAGATTTAACACCTCTTTGCATCAGCCCTCCGGTTGACCGGGTTCCGCCCTTCCGTACCGGCAGGTTACCATATGGGTCAGGCGGGAACTTGACACGGGGTGCTGAAAGGAGTATTATAAACTTAAGTAGACATTGAAGTCTCCTGGTAGAGGCTGCTAATAAAAGTTAGGCGGACTTAGGCGTCCAAATCACCATGGGTGGTTTGAACGCCTTTTTTGTTTTCGTCCGCGACAAACGAGGTGGCGAACATGGAGAGAAACAGGGTTACCAATGAGGACGGAAAATGGGGCATGACCTTCGACAGCCTTGTGCACAGGATATCCCCTACGCTTAAAAGAATCACGAAGCGGCTGAACGGCCACTTCTCTTTCTTTAACGATGAAGACCTGTACCAGGAGGCGCTGACCCACCTGTGGGTCGATTACAGGGAAGGCGTGCTTGGCGACAAGACCGACAGCTATATTCTGCAGGGGTGTTATTTTCACCTGAGAAACTACCTCCGCAAGGTTCAGGATAATGTGGTCGTCTTGAGCTTCAACGCCCCTGTCGGCGAAGACGGTACGAGATTGGAGGATCTGGCGGCGATTGATGACGGGGTTCGCTTCGATCATCTGGAAAGCAGGCTGCAAATGGAGGTGGCGGAGAAGAGATATTTTACGGAGAGAGAAAAGAATGTGTTGATGCTCTTTCTGGAAGGCATGTCGATGAGGGAAATCGGCAGCAAGCTCGGCATATCCCACGTGATGGTGCTGAAAATAAGGAACCGGATCAAAGACAAATATGTACAGTTCAATAAGGAAACGCAAAATTAGGTTAACAGACTCTTGATGGTGCGACTTGTAGTATTATAGCCCAAAGTAAGGGCATAGAAATCACGTTGATGTGGATTGAAACGACGGCGTTCTGGCAAAACAGAGCGCCGTCTTGCGTTGCAGTCGGGTGGCAGGGACATGTCGGGACGGGTGATCCTGGAGGCGTCTACCGGAAAACATAAAGGAGGTGGAGGGAAGGACTGTGTGAAACAGTTTGCAAGAAGGGCAGTCGAGATAGTAAAACGTTGGATGACAAAGAATTCCGTGTTCCGGCACGGAGCACAAAATCAGGAGGTGTGAAGTGAAATTGGCGAGATATTTACTGCTATTTTTCGTGTTATCATTTTTCGCATGCACAGGTATTCTCCATGCAGACGAAGCAAAGGCACCGGAAGCAAAAGGCATCGATAAGACCATAAAGGTTGCGGGCGATCAGGCAGCCGAGGGTGCTCAGAAAGAGGTTCCCAAAGCGGACGCTCCCAAAGCGGAGGAGCCGCCGGCCCTTACGGGCAGCGTATCAACCGCTGTTTTAAACAGGTACATCTTCCGTGGATACCGGATCGGTGAAAGCGGGCTTGTAATCCAACCGTCCGTTTCCGCTTCGTTCAAAGGCTTTACCGCAACGTACTGGGGGAACTATGATACCCACCAGACGAACACCACGTCCGCCACATTTGCGAGTGAGGGGCAGGGAGGATACAATGAAACGGACTTGACCTTGAGTTATACCTACACGATAAACAAGCTCTCTCTGACGGGCGGGTATATCCACTATGAGTTGAGGTACGCAAAGTCGACGGGTGAGTTCTTTACCACCATCGCCTATGATATGCTCACAAAGCCTACCCTGTCAGTCTACCAGGACGTGAGCGCCTATCCCGGGACCTACCTCAATCTTTCCTTTGCCCATTCCTTCAACCTTCCTAAGGATATAACCCTCGATCTCGGTGCGTCTTTCGGATATGAGGCGGGACAGGGAAGATACTGGGAGACCTATCAGCCTTCCACGGCGGACTACAGTGGAAGCAAGTACAAGGGGTTCCACGACGGTATGGTAAAAGCGGGGTTTACGATCCCTGTGACCAAAGCCTTTCTTGTCCAGCCTGTGTATCAGTACTGGTTCCCCCTCTCGGCGGATTCGAACAGGACCTATGGTACCGACCCGGCGAGCGGTCTCCGGATACCCTATAACCCGAACGGCTATCTCACGAGCAGCCAGGTGTATGGAGTGAACTTTGTGTATAATTTCTAGTTTCAGCAGTATTTTTGCCGCAGTGTTGCGGTAACCCCCTGACTGATCAGGTTCTAATCGCATTAAAAGACATTGAAGTCTCTTTGAGCTACGCCTCTTGCCGCACCAGAGGCGAGGCGTAGCGCGGAAGTACCGTAAACGGACTGTCCGGTTCGCAAGGTTGTTGCCCGAGGTGCGTGCAGATGCGGGATTCGGAATTCGGAAAACAGGCTCAAGAACGGCTATTTCCAAACTGGAGGAGGAAGACTTTGAGTGACGAAACAGACGAAAGGATTCCGGCGCATTGGTATGAGGCAACAGAGTCGAGGTATGTATGTTTGTGCTGTCACAAAGTCTTTAGTCGGGTATATAAGCCCAGAAACATCCTCCGAAGGAAGAAGAAAGGCCGCGGGGCCAACATGTTCTCCCTGTGGGCCTGGCACAACTTCAGGAAACATTTGTTGAAGTGCTGGGGCAACCGCAGTCTTCCGGGAAGGGAATCATCGGGCCACGGTAATATGGGCAAAACCGACTGACACGGGTAGCCGAAAAAAAGGAGGCTCAAGATGAAACGGAATGTAGTTGTACTGGGATTGGTAATGTTCATGATCCTCGGTCTCGTGGCGGCAAGCTTTGGGGTTGAGCCTGATCCGGCCGGGGCAAAGACGGGTGGCGTGGCCGACGTGGTGGGTGCCTCCGCAAATGCACCGACCGCCGACGATTTGAAGAAACTTGCAACGAACGAGCCGCTGGCTGTGAAACTCGCGGACGTGGTAGGTCATAACAGGATCGCCATAAATTTCATGTGGACTCTCGTATGTGGCTTTCTCGTTATGTTCATGCAGGCCGGGTTCGCCCTCGCTGAGACGGGTTTCACCCGGGCCAAAAACGCCGGCCATACCATGGCAATGAACTTCATGGTGTACGGCATAGGCATGCTCGGGTACTGGATATGCGGTTTTGCCCTGCAAATGGGTGGAGTAGGCAATGTCGCAGCCCTTGGGGGCGGTACCGGTCTTCTTGACGGGGAGTTCGTGGTAACGCTCTTCGGGAAAGAGTTCGGTCTATTCGGGATGAGGGGATTCTTTCTCTCAGGCGTATCTTACGACGCCGCCATTTTTTCGCTGTTCCTCTTTCAGATGGTCTTTATGGATACCACCGCGACGATACCCACCGGCACGATGGCGGAACGTTGGACTTTCAAGTCTTTCATAGTTTTTGCATTCTTTATCGCAATGTTTACTTACCCGTTGTACGCAAACTGGGTATGGGGAGGCGGGTGGCTTTCCCAACTGGGAAAGAACTTCGGCCTTGGTCACGGGACTCTCGATTTTGCCGGTTCTTCGGTGGTGCATATGACGGGTGGTGTCGCCGCCCTCGCCGGGGGAAAGGTCCTTGGAGCGAGGCTGGGAAAATACAGGGCCGATGGTAAGCCGAACGCAATTCCGGGTCACCACATTCCCATGGCGATTCTCGGTTGTTTTATCCTTGCCTTCGGGTGGTTCGGGTTTAATGCGGGCTCGACTCTCGCCGGTGGTGATTTGCGAATCGGTGTTATAGCCGTCAATACAATGCTTGCGTCGGCTGCGGGAGCCTTCTCTGCAATGGTCTACATGTGGACCCGGTACGGTAAGCCTGACCTGTCGATGATAGCCAACGGGATGCTGGCGGGACTCGTGGCGATTACCGCACCCTGTGGTTTTGTGAATTCCATCTCCGCAGTCATTATTGGTCTGATTGCGGGCGTGCTGCTCTGCGCAGGTGTGTTCTTCGTGGAGCGCGTGCTCAAGATCGATGATCCTGTCGGCGCTATATCGGTGCATGGAATGAACGGTGCGTGGGGTCTCCTGTCGCTGGGTCTATTTGCGGACGGAACCTATGGTGACGGCCTTAACGGCGTGGAAAAGACCGTAAGAGGTCTCTTTTACGGCGACCCGTCTCAGTTTGGCGCTCAAGTTGTCGGGATGATCACGAACTTTGTCTTTGTGTTTGTGGTTATGTTCATCTTTTTTAAGGTTCTCAATCTTATCATCCCCCTGAGAGTCTCGAAGGAGGCCGAACAGGAAGGCTTGGATGAGGGAGAGGTGTCCGTAATCGCGTATCCTGACTTTGCGGTAAAGAAAGACCACATAATATAATCGGGAGGAGAAGATGAAGAAGATCGAAGCAATCATAAAACCCTTAAAACTGGACGAGGTAAGAGACGCCTTGACGGGCATCGGGATTCAAGGCATGACCGTGAGTGAAGTTCAGGGGTTCGGCAGGCAGAAGGGCCATACGGAATTGTACAGAGGGACCGAATACAAGACGCTCTTTGTCACTAAGGCGAAAATAGAGATAGTCATTTCTGACGACCTCCTGGAGAAAGCGCTCCTCGTGATACAGGAAAACGCGAAGACCGGCGCCTTCGGCGACGGGAAGATATTTGTTTCCTCTCTTGAAGATGTAATAAGGATAAGAACCGGGGAAAAGGGCGTAGCGGCTATCTGATGAATTGATGCGCGACCGGCCGCGGGGCAGGTCATTAATGTCCGCCCCGCGGCCCTGTTTGAACAGGAGAAGAGGTTTTTTTCGACAAAAGGCAAAAAAAAGAAGAATTTATTTGACAAGCATTATTACTAATGGTATATAACGATCAGACGTTATATAGGAAGACACATAGCGCCGCCTAAAGGCGGCGTCCGGTCCTATAGATAGTTTGGTTCAGCAAGTGCTCATCTCCTTTCCATGAACGCGGCCGCCTTGGCTTCCGGAAGGCTAAAGCGGCCGAATCCGTTCACCTTTCATTGAAGTAAATTCCATAAAAAGATTTTAAAAGCTGCTGCAGCCGGGAGGGACGGTCAGAAGAAATACCACGCGGCGACTCTGAAGGAGTGTAATGTCGCATCTTTGCTGAGAGTCGGAATGACGCCCAGGCCCGACGGATCGGGGACTGTCCCGTAGTTCGCGTAGCGGGTGGCGAAGTACGCGTACTCCGTGGCAAATCTCACTGAATCATTTACGTCATAGCAGAGGCTCACAATGTACTGGGTAGCGTTCTGCACTGTATTGGCGTGGGCGAAGCGGGAAGTGAGAGAGGTCTTGGCCGCATCATAGGCGCTGCTTGTGTCGTTTCTGAGATAACCGTACCAGCCGCTTACGAACAGCCTATCGGTAAGGTGGTATGATATCTGTCCCCAGCCACCGTACATCTTTGGTGCGACGAAATCCGGGGTCTGGCCGGCAGGCTGGGAAGGCGGTGTGGTGAGGTCGCTCGGTCTCGCATAGGAGCCGGCGGAGTATGCCCTCGACTGGAGCCATGAGGGGTTCTGCGCGACAAAGAGGATGCCCGATACAGACAACGCTCCCGCCTTGCCGGATGGTTTTTGGGAGACTATGGGGACGAAACCTTTGAGCGCGAGTCCCCAGGAATCCACATCCTTGTACGCATAGGTGATCGAGGTGGGGGCGCCGGCGGGGCCCGTGTACTGGGTGGCCCACCTTTTCTCCTGTCCGTAGAAGGCATCGATGTTCCACTGCAATTTCCACGAACCGATGGTTCCCCACCTGTCCGATGACCAGCCCAGAGAGGTTTCGTAGAAGGGCATCTGACTCGCGGTAAACCCGTCCACCACCCCTGTGTCGGTCATCGAGCGGTTGCTTCCGAGGGTATTGGTGGGAGACAAGAGGGCAAAAGAAAGGTTCCAATCCTTGGCAAATTTTCGTTCTACCCTGATCATGGGCTGGCGGCTCCCCTTCACGAAGGGAGTAAGGTCGTTGCCGCTCGTGATCATATTGGCGTAAGTGGGAAGGAAACCCCACTTTTGAAAGGTGTGCCCGATAACAAGCTTTGTCTGAGGCCAGTCGAAGGTCATGAAGGCGTGTCTCATGGCAAAGGAACCCCTTGGGGCGCCCGCATACACGCCATTGAAGTCGCCTTCGACAAAGGCCGATGTTTTTGCGCCCCATGCCTCCGGGCCTCGCGTAAGGAAGTTTATACGGGACCCGCTGGAATACCCCGAGGTTATGCCTTCCTTCCCGTTGGGGTCCCTGTAGGCGCCGGACCCGTGCCTGCCCTGGTCCGTGTAATCCATCTCAAGCTTGACATAACCGCCGATAGTAAGATCCCACATGCTTGTGGCGCTGCCCGCGAGAGCAGCGGCCGGGGCGGCAAGGAGCAGCAATAGATGCAGAATAATGATGATTTTTGTCATTCGTGGCGTCACGCTTCCATTAACGGGGGTGATCTCCTGAAAGGCGTGGCCGGTGGGTATTCGTCCGAAAGTCTTCGGGAGTCCGGTGATAGATAGCATAGGGATGCGGAGGTTGTCAAATCATTCGGTGGGGTTTGCCGGAAAGTTTCCGTGAATGGCTGGACGCCCTTGACATTCAAATAATCTATGTTAATGTTATAATTATAGCCTGAAGATATGAACAAAAATTTACGCGAAAGGAGGTGAGAAGCCATGAAGAAGATCCTGAGTAAAGAGGTCCTTGAGAAAGAGGCATCCTTTTGGACCACGATGAAGGAGGCTCTCAAAGAGAGTCCGGCGAAAGAATGCCGCAAGTGAAAGAGCTGAAAGAGCTAGCGTTGCAGGTTCTGCAACCCAAAAAGAAGAGGCAGATATGACGGAGTTGTCATATCTGCCTCCTTGCATCAATGGAGGTGGGAAAAACGGATGTCCGTTAATCGAGCATATTCATTCTTCGTCCAGTGGCACCTGACGGAAAGATGCAACCTCGCGTGTACCCACTGTTACCAAGACAAGGCAAGAGCAACGGAGATGACCCTGGAGCAGATAGTGGGGGCCATGTCCGACGTGGTCGACATGCTGGACTCATGGTCCGGTGCGTACGACATGGAATTTTCCCGGAGTTTCAACATTACCGGCGGGGAGCCCTTTCTTAGAAAAGACCTCTTTGCGATCCTCGAGGCGGCGGCGTACCACGGCTTTGACAATTATCTTCTCACCAACGGGACACTTATCGACAGGGAGAAGGCCCGCACCCTGTCCGACCTCGGCGTCCGGGGTGTCCAGGTGAGTTTTGAGGGGCCCAGGGAGGTTCATGAAGCGATAAGGGGCAAAGGAACCTTTCCTCTCTCCGTCGCAGGCGTATGTCATCTCCGGGATGCGGGAATACCGGTGACCATGAACGTCACCCTTTCTTCTCTCAATGCGCCCTATCTCCCGGAACTTATGAACCTTGCCTCCGACCTGGGCGTGCCGAGGCTCGGGTTTTCGAGGCTGGTGCCTTCAGGCAGGGGGATGGGCCTTCTTGGAAGCATGCTTTCAAGAAGGGAAGTGAAAACTCTCTATGAGGAAATATTTCGTCGCACCCGTGAGGACGTGGAAGTGGTGACCGGCGATCCCGTGGCGGCCCAGATGGTTGTGCCCCCGGACACGGAGGGAGCCGACGCAGAGGGTATGGAGACTGTGCCCAACGGAGGGTGTGCCGCGGGCGTTTCCGGTCTGACGTTTCTCCCTGACGGCACGATCACCCCCTGCCGGAGACTGAATATTCCTCTTGGTAATGTGCGGACCGATTCGCTCCGTGAGATATGGGCAACTTCGCCGGTGCTGGAAGGATTGAGGACGAAAAGCGCATATAAAGGAAAGTGCGGGACCTGCCGGCGATGGTCGGCTTGCCGAGGATGCAGGGCGATAGCCTATCAATACTCGCTCTCAAGAGGTATGGGTGACTACCTTTCAGATGATCCTCAGTGCTTTATCGAGTAGACGAGGATGCTGTTTCCTTCATAATACCTGAACACCAGCCTGCCGTTCACAATGGGTTACCGGCTAATGTCGGGCGCGGCGCTCATCTGCCGGGCGGGCCGGCTGACCCAAGGGAGACCGGGTTATCCCGGCCTTTTAGAATGGTGAGGCGACAAAGCAAGAGGAGGAGCCTTAGCTCCCCCCCCTCTTATTTACCGTTTCGGTGACCAGCGATCCCTGTTATTTGTAGGAGACCCACATGGCGTAGTTGATGAATTTCACTGTCTTATATTCGCCCTTTACCATGGAGCCCACTTTCAACCCTTTTAGCCGGTTGTAATCCTGCTGAAACTTTGCGTAGTCGTCCTGAAGGGTAAGATTACCCGTTGCAGTCTTCACCACGACGCAGTGGCACATTATATCGTGGCTAACGACCGTGCCCTCAAAAGGCATCGCCTTCGCCATGGCCAACTGATTCTCAAACACCTCTCCCTCGCCGCTCGGGGAACCCAAATTCGCCTGCGCCATTACTCCCGTTATAAACCCGAAGCTCAAAAACACCGCCAATGCAATAACCAACATCTTCCTCATTTTGTACCTCCTGTTTTATAGGTATTTGAAAACCATCATTTACTTCTGAACATATGGCTCACCCATCCTCTTGTCAAGTGGGCCGGTGATCATGGGGCGCAAAAGAAAAGACTTTGATACCCGGGAAATCCGTAATCGTCTGCGATAAGTCCCAAGGTGTCGTTTTCCGATTAATACGGGCGTTTACGGCTGATTTCCAATTACCCGGCAAGGTCGTGGGCCGAAGCTTGCCTGAAGCGGTGTACGTTGATACCCGGGCTTCAATAAAGAAACATGGGTTTGCCGAGGGTATCCCGCACCTTGGGCCTGTATTCCTCAAGATCGTAGAGGGCGGTAACGTCGACCTGTTTTCTCGCAGCGCCTACAAGGTCGAGAGGGACGGTCGTATATATTCCCTGTTGGAGGGCGACCATTCTTCCTGTGTGGCCCATAGCTATCTGGTCGAGGGCGAGGTTGCCATAGGAGACCGCGACCATTCTGTCCAGGGAATCGGGCGCGCCGGAACGCATGATGTAAGCCAGTTGTTGGTAGATGATGTTGATGCCCGTTCTGTCCTTGATCTCGTGTGCCACTATGTTGCCTATGCCTCCGAGCTTCTTGTGGCCGTACGCATCTGCCTCACCACTTTCGAGAATCAGCCCTCCCAGTTGGCGTGCGCCTTCAGAAATGGTCATTATGGCATAGTGCGACGGGTTCCGTGAGCGGTCTTCGACGAGAAAACGGGCGACCCGTCTACGTCAAAGGGCACCTCCGATATTAACGCCCGGTCCACGTCAGCGAGGTACGCGGCAAACAAGGAGGTTTCCCCCGAGTTTCTGCCGAATAGTTCCACCACGCATATGCGCTCGTGGGAGCCCGCGGTGGTCCTGAGTGCGTGGATTGAGTCCACGGAGCGTGTTACCGCGGTCGAAAAGCCGATACAGAAGCCGGTGCCGAACACGTCATTATCCATTGTTTTCGGAATGGCGACAATCTGAAACCCTGCCTTGTGGAGATGATTTGCGTAGCTCAGAGTGTCGTCTCCCCCGATGGCGATAATTGCATCCAGCGAGAGATAATCAAGCACATCCATTATATGGGGAGTGCAATCGACCGTATTGCCCGGACCTGTAATGCGCTTGCTTTCCGGTATGAAGTCGGGGACTTCGCCAGGCTTCATATTTGCGGGATTGGTCCGTGAGGTGTGGAGAACCGTTCCACCCGTGCGGTCGATGGTGCGAACCCTTTCCGCAGGCAGGGGCATGGTCCATTTTTCCACTGAACCGGGATCGTCGGGGTTAAGGCACATAAGGCCCATCCACCCCCTCCTGATGCCTATGATATCGATCTTGTGGGTGGACGCCCGTGTCACGACCGCCTTGATCGCCACATTGAGGCCGGGCACGTCACCGCCACCTGTAAGTATCCCGATATGCTGTTTGTTGGTCATCCGGTTCTCCTCCCTTTGGTATTGACTACGTGAGGACACGCATTCCTGTGGTCGGCCGACGGGTGAACGGTGTCGCTGTCATTTTCTCTACCTCGGTGTAAACCTGTTTCCCCTTCTTCATCGGTTTCCATTCATCATTTTGCCGGTTTGATGCTGATTATGCCATATTCGCTCATCTGAAGGCGATCTCCTGGATCAACCCGAGGTGTTGGGGGACCGGATAGTACGAGACTCGGCGGGAGGAGAAAAATGGTCGCGCAAGAACGGGGGCTGCGCGGCCACGCTGTCCACGATTTTTCACTGTGTCCATTTATAATGCGAATGTATGCGTAGGGATGAAGATTGTCAATATCGGCCCGGCCGATTGTCTTGGTCCCCGCCAATCGTGTCTCGGGACCGCGTGCCGGCGCGGATGTAAAGAAAGGAGGCCCTACGGGTTTTCGGAGCCGAAGAGTTGCTCGGATTTGGCAGTGTGCCCTATCTTGCTTTTCAGCCAGTTTCTTCCGCCGGGCTTACACTTCTTGTGCCGCCAGAGATTCTTGCCTATATAAATACCCTCGTCTTTTTTGATTCTCTTGTAACAGACGTAACAGGTGTCACGCTTCAGTTCCTCGAAAAGAGGTTCCTGGTAGTATGTATGTTTTGATTGACGGGGCATTTTTTTGTGATCAATCCTTTCCCGGTTTGTCGATGGTAACTCCCACGAACTTCCAGTAGCCTTCGTCGGTTTTTGCCATAGTCGCGGTTTGTCCGGGTTTGTCCTTCAATTTTACGTAGGCGGTTCTTCCCCGTGTTTCCACGTCGAGGCGCCACACGGTGCTCATTCTCAGGTTGTGAATATCGACGGAGCCTAGTCTGATCGCCGCAGCTTTCTTTCGGTCTCCCGCGTCATCCTGAGACCGGATGACCGAGATGAGGTAGAGCCGCACGCCCTCTTTAATGCTGGGCATATTCATTGAAATCGCGGCGGCCACATCCTTGTTGATCTTTCCGGATGCGCCGCCCCCGGCGGAAAGACTCTTTGCCAGACTCTCCGTAACGGAATCGACGTCGATGAACTTCAGTGCGGTCTCCGCGTCGTGATCGTTTACCGCCCTGGACAGTTGATAGATGGAATACCAGGGGGTGGTCTTTATATAGAGAAACCCGCAAAGAAGCATCAGAAGAATCGCGCCCGATATAAGGGCAATCTTTTTCCTCATTCAGTGATTTTCCCTTTTTTCCGACCCATTGTCAATGCTCGAGTTAACCGGGTTCCCCTTTTCCGCCCTTGGAACCCATATTGTCAATAAAAGAGAAAGATGGCATCAAGGAAAAAGAATATCCAGCCGATCACGGTTACAAGGCCGAAATACCAGAGCACCTTCCTTTTAGTCAACGCCGCGATAGATGAAAGCATAAGGCCGATCTGAAGAAAGATAAGGCTGTAGCCGAAATTCCCCCCCTTGTCCTGGGCGACTATTTTTTGTTTCGCCAGTTCGTCCCCTTTTGCCTTGATTTCCGCCTTTTCCTTATCATAACGCTTGATGGCGTCCTTATACCTGGTCAGGGTCTTCTCGAACTTTTCTGAACCCACCTTCCGGGCTTTTGCTTCGCCCTCGAGGCGTTCCATGTCCATAAGCTCGGCTTGGATCTCATAGAGATAGGACTTGATGCTTTTTGCTTGGTAGTAACCCCACTGATTTGTTTCCTGTCCCTGGAGGAGTATGGCTCTGGACGAAAACTTGCCCATGTAGAGGGTCGTTATCGCTGCGAGAACGGCCATCACTGCGGTGGACAGGGCTACCCACGTCATCCATGTGTCTTGTTTTGTTTCAGTCATATATTGTTTCTTCTCCGGGTGAATTTGTCTTCATATCGTGAGGGTTTCTGTTATTGCGATATACCGTGAATGGGGAAAATGGTGGTCCTGATGAAATTGACGACCCGTTGGGCCTGAAGCAGACATTGTTCCTTTTCGTGGCCCCCGACGCTAAACGGAGCGTCGTCCAGACTGCCGGAGGCGCCTTCAGAGTGGCCCATGGTTTCTCCCACAAGGCATGAGTCAAAGCCGCGCGGCTGGAGTCCGCAGAATTCCGCCCATGCCAGCGTCCAAAGGGCGGCCGTCTTGACTACATTGTAGCCGCCGGAACCCAAGGCAAGAATCTTGGGTGACAGGCTATTAATGATGGAAATCACCTTTTTGTAGCCGTTGCTTGTGAGGCTGAGATGGGCGAGGGGGTCATCCTTATGAGTATCGCATCCGATGCACGCCACCACCATATCAGGTTTGAATTTCTCGAGTAGAAGCGGTACAATGGATTCGAAGGCGAAGAGATAGACTTCATCGTCGGTACCCGCTGAAAGAGGGATATTGACATTGTATCCGGTTCCCTTCTTTATACCTATCTCGCCCGCGAACCCGGACCCGGGAAAAAGGGTCTCTCCCGATTCATGGAGGGATATGTTCAAAACCCTGTCCGACTCATAGAAAGCGTACTGAACCCCATTGCCGTGATGCGCGTCGATGTCTATATAAGCGACCCTCTGTCCCTTCCTCACGAGGTCGGAAAGGGTAACCGCAATGTCATTGATATAGCAAAACCCCTCCGCGTGATTCCGCCCTGCATGGTGGAAGCCGCCGAAGGGGTTGAAGACGACCCGGGCATCTCCACGATAGAGCATCATGGCGCCCTCATGGGTAGCACTCGATGCAGCCAGCGAACATTGGTACATGCACTTAAACAGGGGGTTGTCCTGGGTGCCGAGACCTGCACGAAGCATTTCAACCGAGAGCTCCCCTCTTTCTCCCTTCTTGAGAAGCTCGATATATTCACGGGTGTGAAAGAGATAAAGTAATTCATTATCCATGAGTTGGGGCTCGACGGTCCGTTGGTTCTTGTCGGTGATGAGACCATGCTTGTTGAGGAGTTCGCACATGAGCTTTGCCCTCACGGGCTTGAATGGGTGGGTCGGTTTGTATTCGTACTCCACAAGGTCATTTGAATATGTGAGGACATTGAACATTTAGATACCCCATTCCGCTCAGTATATTATATATATTGTGTTTTTAAATTTAATTCAACACATTCCTGACGACGCGCTTCCCAATTCCAATTTTGCGATGCCGGACGGGAGAAATCAGGACGGTAAAATTGGCGGGAAGTCACAAAAGGAAATTTTTTGTTGCATTTTACCCTCATTAAGGTATTCTATCTATTGGATGTCCTGGGTTACATGGAGTTATACACCTGAAATTTTGCCACAATTGAGAGCGTTTTTTATCTGAGAGAACGTGCTGTATTCCAACACCAACGCCTGGGGAGGCCGGTGTGACGGAGACTGGGAAGGAGCCTGGTTTAACGGTAAATCTCGACAAGATAAGTGCGCTTTTTTTCTTGATAGACCGGGAAAGCAAGGTGGTGGACGCCAACCGCGGAGCTTGTCAAACTCTCGGATATAGCCGTGAAGAACTCACCAAAATGTCCATACCCGATGTGATGGACCGTTTCCCCCATGAGGCGTGGTTTGACCACTGGGAACAGGTGAGGGAAATCGGTTCAATGGCTTTTGAATGCGACTATCGCATGAGAACAGGGGCGACTTTTTGCGCGGAAACCACTGCGGATCTATTAAAGATGGGTGAAGAACAATACGTTGTATGGTCCGCCCTCGAGATCAGAAGACAGAAGAGACTCGAGGATTACCTTCGGAGAACTGATGAAAGATATCGGACTATTTTCGAAAACGCCCCTGTAGGAATGTATCAGACTTCGCTGGATGGGCGTTTCATTACGGCCAACCGCGCTGTTGCTCGTCTGGTTGGATACCGGTCATCCGAAGAACTGATGCAAGCGGTTACGGACATAGGGACGGAAATTTACGCCGATCCCCAGGATCGGGCCGAACTGATACGGTTATTGTGCGAACGCGACTCTGTTCAAAGTTTTGAGTCGCGGTATCGTCGTCAGGACGGCAGCACTGTTCGTGTGGCAATGGACGCCAGGATCGTGCGGAACGAAAGGGGCAATCCCAGATTTATCGAGGGATTCGTCCGGGATATCGCTCCGGAAGGACAGACGGATAGGTCGGCCCGAAGCCTTGGAAACAGACCCGGCGAAGGGACGACTTTACGATTCACCGGCAGAATGTCGGACCACCGGAAAGGGAGCCAAGGACTGCCCCTGAAGCCTGAGAAGCCGAAGGGATTCGAAGTACCACTCCACGAGGCAAAGGCATACTGCCAGGCCCTATTTGAGGAAACAAGAGATTCCGTCTGTATCATTGACGCCGCCAAAGGGGACGTTCTGGATGTGAATCCTGCGGGAGTGAAGATGTTCGGGAGGCCGAAAAGTGAAATAGTGGGCAAACAGATGATGTCGTTGCATACCTCAAAACAAGGTAATCCATCGGAAGGGACGCTTCTGGAGATAACGGGCTATCCGAAGGGCCATCCGATTCAAGCATCCCTGGTGGGTGGAGACGGAAGAGTTTTACCGGTAGAGGCAAAGTCACGCATAATCGATCTTCCTTGTGGAGACAGGATAGTGCTTGCCTTTTTCAGGGACTTAAGCGAGAGGGAACAGATGGAGAACTCCCTGACTCAAAGCGAGAAACGGTTCAGTGCGGTTGCGGAAAACACAGTCGATTGGATCTGGGAGACTGATGGAGACGGCAGATATGTTTACTCCAACGGGGCTGTCGAAAATATGTTGGGATACTCCCCCGGGGAGATATGTGGAAAGGCGTGCCACGAACTGCTCCCCCTCGACCGGGATAGGCTCAAGGATGTGGACCCGCACGTTTTGTCCGAAGGGGAGGAGTACAAGGGGCGCTTAAGAGAGGTTCTTCACCGAGATGGCCGCCTCGTATGTATGGAGTCCAGTGCCACGCCGGTCATGGACGATCAGGGACGATGGGCGGGGTATCGCGGTGTTGACAAGGATGTCACGGACCTGCTTGAACTGGAGAAGAAAATGCTCGACCGGGATGAAGAACTGATAAAGAAGAACATTGCCTTGAAGGAACTGGAGATAGGATTGAAGATGCTCCTTGACCGGGTGGAACAGGATAAGAAAGCATATGAGGCCAGGATTGTGGAAAATATGAGCCGTCTGGTTTTGCCGTACCTTGAGAAAATCAGGGGAAATCACCTGAACCCTGAAGTAGAGGAACTGCTGGAAATAGTACACGCTAACCTCAACAACGTACTGTCTCCCTTCCTTCAAAAGATACACGCGCGGTTTACGACCCTCACCCAGAACGAGATCACCGTGGCAAACCTCATAAGAAACGGAAAAAGTATCAAAGAGATCTCCAACCTGATGGGCCTATCGGAGAGCGGAGTCAATTTTCACCGACAAAGCATCAGGAACAAGTTGGGGTTGCGAAACAATAAGACCAGTCTTTATACCTACTTACTCTCACTGTCGGATCAATGATAGTATTTACTAGCATAGAACTATCTTTATTCTGTAATGCAGTATGTAATTTTTTCTGATAGCCTAGAACAATAATACTTTTCTCGGAACAGGCTGGCAGTTTTTCTTATGGCGTTGCATGGCATACGTGAAGGGGGATTCACTGGAATGCGTGAGATGAGCCGGAGAGCGACAAGAAACAGCTGAAACTCCGGATATCTGCGTCTACTCTGTTGTTCCCATCCTTCACACAAGCCAAGTGGTATTCGTATCGTTAGAAGGTCTGCATTTCTCGAATTCAGGGCGTGAAATGTGGTCGATATGGCGGTAGCCTGCCCCGGAGTAAGGCAGAGCCTGGAGGTACACGATTCTTTCATCAACTTCAGGTTTGTGCGTGTTAAGGCAAATCATGAAAGAGGAGGAGAACATGAGCAGAAAAAGTCTTAGACCGGTAACGGCCATCGTTTTGGCGATCAGCTTTTTGGCATACTCCCAGTTGGTTCTTTCCGCGGAGGTGACCGGCAGATTGCTGGGAGCGGCGGTGGGTTCTCAGGACGCAGCCATAAAGACGTCCCTCGGCACGTGGGTTCCAATCGCAGGCAAAACATATCCGGTGGTGGACGGGGCAGGCTTGAAGACCCAGACCGGCGTTCTGCTTATCGCCATGAAAGACAGCACGAAGATCAATGTGGGGAAAAAGTCGAGCCTTACAATACATGGGAAGAGCGGCCAATATTCCGTTAAATTGGACTCGGGCGGGATCGTCTTCGTGCTGCCGGAAAGCGCCGGTTTCACCATAGCTACCCGTACTGCGTCGGTAAGAGTCCAGGCGACAAAGGGGACCGTTCAAAAGGTCCGGGTGAACTCGCAAAATGACCGGGTTGGTGTCGTGGTGTTTGATGGGACAGGCACGAGAGTATCGTCAATCAATGGAGACTTCATGGTGGTCAACGCAACAGGCCTCACTAACCACGCACTTTCAAAGGGCAGTGCGGTTTATGTCGCAGGCGTGGAAGAGGGGTTTGCAGTCAAGAAGGTACAGTTGGCGGAAGAGGATAAGGACGATGCGGCGGCCGCTACAGGCGGTGTAGTAGCGGGTGGTGCGGCCGCAGGCGGCGCGGCAGCGGCAGGAGGTCTCAGCACGGGTGCCGTACTAGGCATGGTAGCGGGTGGCGCGGCCCTGGCGGCAGGGGGGATCGCGGCTGCGAATAGTAGCGGCGGCGGCGGTTCCACGCTGGTGCCGGCCAGTCCTTCGACGCCGTAGCAGAAGATCGTAGAACAGAACGCGGTTCATGGCAGCACGAGAGACGACTGCAACTCTAATGAAAGGCATCCGTGTTATCGCATTCCTGGTTGTATTCGGCTTCCTCTTGAATGGATGTGGGGGGAACCGCGCCGCAAACGTCCAGTCAATGGATGCGAGTGCGGTAAGGGCGGATTACACTTCCAGGAATGCGGACCGTCTGAATAAAGCCTTGCTGAAATCACAAATGATAAAAGGCATCCCATCCGCTGCCGATTATGTGATCGGCCCCGAGGATGCTCTCGATATTGAAGTATTTGATGCAGAAGAGCTTAAAAGGTCCGTCAGGGTGAACTATCAGGGCTATATCGCGTTGCCCCTCATCGGACAGATGAAGGTTAAAGGGCTCACACCGAGGCAACTGGAAAAGGAGTTGAGCAACAAGTTTGAGAAATATCTGCAGAATCCCATTATAACAGTTCACGTTAAAGAGTATAAGTCGCAGAAAGTAGGAGTTATGGGTGCAGTGTCGAGGCCGGACATCTATAGCGTAGTCGGCCAGAAGTATCTCATCGACATGCTTTTTATGGCGGGAGGTCTTAAAGATGCGGGTAAAGGATGTTATATCTTCAGACCTGTGAATAGACAGGACGAGGAGGTCTCGGAAACAGAGACGATCATTATCGACCTCCACGAACTGCTGGAAAAAGGGGACAGGAGTCTCAATATCCCTGTGTATGCCGGTGACATAGTCAACGTGCCGCCAGGTGGGGTGATCTTTGTGGACGGCGCGGTCAGAAACAGGGGGATGTACAGACTCGCATCGAAGACCACGCTTCTCCAAGCTCTCGCAATGGCAGGAGGGATCGCCTTTGTCGGCGACGGTTCGGATATCCAGGTTCTGAGAGACACGGGCGAGGGGACGAGACAGATGATCGATGCGGATTACGAAGCCGCGAAACTTGATACAAAGAAAGATATGCTTATTCAGGATAACGATATCGTCATAGTGGGAAAAAGCGCCATAAAGACAGTCGTCTCTGCTATCGGCAACCTGTTGACGGGTTCGGTCGGTCTTGGCAGCGGTGGTGTGTCGTCGTCGTCTGTGGGCCTGGGAAGAAGCACGGTCCCTGCGGCCCAGGGGTGGTAGGGCCTTTGGCCCGACTTTCCGTCCTATAACAGGTATATTGCTATCGGCTATACCCCACACAGTTCATTCAGCTTTATTGTGATGATCGCCGCCACTCCGTGATGGACTCCGGAACAGTGCATATGCCGCACCCGAAACATAACTAAAATGAACGAGCTCGAGACAAAAGACACACGGGCGGACCTGCAAAGGTTCGAATCTTTTCCTTTTATGAATCCGGAGGAATATGAACAGCAGGAGGAAGGCCGCCATCTCTGGGATTATCTGCATGTGGTCTTGCGCAGAAAGTGGACGATCATAACCTTCTTCCTTGTCACGGTGGTGACGGTGCTTATCGGAACCTACCTTATTACTCCCGTATATAGGGCTACGGTTATCCTCAGAACCGAAACCGGCAACCCCACGGTCATGCTTTTTAAGGACCAGCCCATGGTGTGGCAGCAGGGTGCGAGCGAAGACATTGAAACTCAGTTGAGAATTTTGAAGAGCAGGATGCTCGCCCGCAGGGTTATACGCGCCATGGGACTTGATAAGGACAAGGACTTTGCGGCCCCCGGGACCGGGCGTTCGGAGGTTGTCCGTTCAAATCCTGACGATGCAATCGACCCTGCGGCGGTTGAGAGTCTCGTCTCTCAGATCAATGTGGCGGCGGTGCCGAAGACAAAGCTTATCGCGGTGAACGTTGACAGCCCGAATGCGGAATTTGCCGCGAGGACGGTGAATGAGCTCGCGCGATCTTATATAGGCCTCAATATGGAGGGCAAATTTGAATCGACCCAGCAGGCGAGGGACTGGCTTGAAAAGCAGCTGGTCGATCTTAAGGCGAAGGTAGAACGGTCAGAGGAGCAGTTAAACAGGTTTGTGCTGCAGAACAAGATCATCAGACCTCCCGTGGTTTCCATGGATACCAGCTCACAGGCCCTGGATGGAAAAGGAAGAGGCGGCGTCGGGCCATATGATCGGATGGACGAGCTTTCTTCGGAACTCTCGAAGGCGACCTCCGACCGGATCAGTAAAGAAATGATCCTGAGAGAGGCAAGGAGCGGAGATGATTTGCCTCTGCAAACCACTACCGCGAACAATCCTGCAATAGAAGCACTCAGAAAGGAGATTGGCGCGAAAGAAACAGAATATGCGAAGCTCCTCATCACTTATAAGCCTGATTACCCGAGACTGGTAAAGCTCAACGAAGAAATCTCCGTTTTGAAGAGGCAGGCCGGTCAGGAGGGGAATAAAGCAATTCTTTCCCTGAAAAGGGAATACCAGATTGCCCTTGAGAAAGAGAACTACCTCAAGGGCCAGATAGAGAAGTACAAGCAGGACTCTTTAGGGTCAAGCGATAAGGCGGTTGAGTATCAGATACTCAAGCGTGATGCCGACACCAACAAGGAACTATACAATGGGGTCCTGCAGAGGCTGAAAGAAGCGGGCATCTCGGCAAGCATGACGGCGAGTAACATGGTGATACTGGACAAGGCCGATGTACCGAAACAACCATATAAACCGGACAAGAAGAAGAACATGCTCTTTGCCCTCCTTGTGGGGACACTGGGGGGGCTCGGCCTCGCCTTCTTCATCGAGTACCTCGATAACACGGTCAAGAGCCCCGACGATGTTGAAAAGACAGTGCTCCTATCTTCCCTGGGACTCGTACCGCATATACCTATGCTCGCCAAGGGCGAGGTGAAGCCGATGATTGCCAATCCCTCGAGGAGGTCAAAAGAGAGCTCCCTTGTAGAGGCTTACAGGTCGATAGTCACCTACATCCAGTTCTCATCTCCCGTGAGGCCGCCAAAGACAATCCTTCTTACCTCGGCGAGGGCCGGCGAGGGGAAGACGACCTCGAGCATCAACCTCGCTACAACCTTCGCCAATAGCCAGGGGCGCGGAATAGTTGTCGACTGCGATCTCAGAAAGCCGCAACTTCACAAAGTATTTGGAATGGATAATGCCCACGGCCTTTCTTCATATCTCACAGGGCACGCCGAGATCGACGCCGACGGCTTCGTCCAGGAGACAAAGGTCAACAATCTGAGTGTGATCACTGCAGGCATCATCCCCCCGAATCCCTCCGAGCTTCTGAGTTCTATAAGAATGAAGAACCTCCTGGAGGAACTGTTCAGGAGATATGAGTTTGTGATCCTTGACGCACCTCCTATTCTCGGTCTTTCGGATAGCCTTATACTGAGCACTCTCACGGACGGAGTCATACTGGTGGTGAGGGCCGGGGGCACCCCCAAGGAATCGGTGAGTCAGGCAAAGAAGCTTCTGAGGGGAGTGAACGGCAGGATACTGGGCGTAATACTGAATGGGGTCAGGGAATCCGACCTGCGTTACAGCTCTTACTCTTATTATTACTCTTACTATTACTCTTACCAGGACTCCGAGGATGGTCATGGCAAGAGGAAGCGAGGAAAACACAGGGAGAAGAAACTTGTTCGCGACGACGCCGAGAAAGAGGAAGATATCATATGAGAAACAGGTGTAAATTCGCGGCCATCGCCATTGCAGGTCTCCTCGTCATCTTTCTGGCGCGTCCCGTGGTATCTCAACTTCTCGCACCCAAAGATCCGACAAAGGAGAAGAGGCTTCGCTGGGCGTCGGCAATTGCGGGAGAGGACGGAAAATACGACTATACCCTTGGTTTGGTGTCTTACGCGGTGCATGATAGAGAATCGCTGGTAAAAGCGATCGGGAAATACCGGATGAGCCTCAGGAAGAACCCTACCGACGGGAGGGTATGGTTGGCCCTTGCAAAAGCCTATAACGACCTCGATATGACGGGCTACGCGGAATATGCATTCAAGAAAGCTGCTTACACGGGACGGGGCGACCGGGGTATCCAATGGGAGGCGGGCGTCTTTCTGCTTCTCGAGGGCAAAGCGCCTGATGCGGTCCTTGCCTTCAAGCAGTATATGCGTCTCGTCCCGAGTGACCAGGGGGTAGTCTACTCGCTTTTTTACACGGTGGGGTTCGAGCCTACGTTTATACTCGATTCGCTGGTTCAAAAGGAGTACCGATCCTACCGGGAGTACCTTGGCTTTCTCATGGCGAACGGTTGCGTTCCCGAGTCCGTGGAGACATGGAAGAGAATGGATGCATGGAGTCGGTCGAGGGCGGATTATATCGCCTACACAAACTTCCTGATAGACAAGGGGAACACGGAAAGGGCCCACGAACTCTGGGGGGAATATACGAAGAACTTCGGTCTTTTGGATAGCAGTCACTCGCCCACCAACATCCTATGGAACGGAGGATTCGAGTTGCCCGTCCAGGACGGCGGGTTCGACTGGAGGATAGGGAAAGCCGATGGAGTGAGGGTGTTTATAGACAGCGATATGAAGAAGATCGGACAAGCCGCACTCAGCGCGCAGTTTTCGGGGAAGGCAAATCCCGAAGTGTACCTGGCGAAGCAGATAGTGCTGGTCGAACCGGATACGAAATATTCGTTGAAGGGCCGAATCCTTACCGATAATCTGACCACTACGAACGGGATCGTGTTTGAGGCAAGAAGCTACCTGTGCGACGATTTCACTCAGAAGACCGAGCCTGTGACCGGTTCGACACTCTGGAAGGACGTGGGAACGGAATTTACGACGCCTGCGCGGTGCAAACTGATAACAGTGGGCGTAAAGCGTGAAAAGTCCACCAAATTTGACAATAGAATCAGCGGTGACGCATGGATCGATCTGGTTTCACTGATCCCGTCAAAGAAAGAATCCACAAAAACGCGCTGAACGTTCTGAAGCAATGGAATGATAAGAGCGTTCCGGAAGAGAAACGCATCATACAGCTCATCATGTACGCCGACCCATTGATAAGTATCCTGAATGAGACCGTTGAAGGCGGAGGTTCGGCAGACGGTGCAGGTCCTGCCGACCTTGGGCCGCGTATAAGGGCAGTTTTCAAAAATATGCACCTCAATAAAAGAAATGACTACTACGTGGCGCTTCTGCTTTTTCCGAACGCTTCGCAGTCTGCGATCAACAAACGGTTCAAAGCCCTGATACGTCTCTATCACCCCGATCTGCACTCCGCGGGAAACGCGGATGATCTCGCCTGTGCGAAGAAAATAACCGAGGCGTATAATGGTCTCAAGGACCCTGTCCGGAAGGAAGAGTATGGGAGAAGACTGATTCACAGGGCATTCACTATGACCAGGGGAGGCCATGTACGGTTTCAGCGGAGGAACATCATCCTCAGGGTGATAGTGCCTTCGGCAACGGTATTCTGCATTTTCTTTGCAGGGGCCTTCTTGCTTACGGGAGAAAGAAAGGAGGCATACGTGCTTGAGAACGTACTTGCCACGCGCCCCCACGGAGACAGAGCATCGGCGGGTGATTTGGAGCAAAGTGCGGAAGGGAGACCGGCATACCCGTTGACTACACGAGAATCCGATACCCCGATTCCCCCAACAACGCCTGAGCGGGGAATGGCGTCGGACCCGAAAAGGCCTCCCGCCCGGCACGGGGTAATATCCAGACCCGGGTCAGGTTTGCAGACGAAGTCCGGGGTCGCGGCACGGAAGGCTTCTTCATCTCCAGCGCCCGTCCGCGCGGTAACAACGCCCCGGGAGGTGAGCAAGGAAAGTCTCCCGGGGGTCGTAGCGCATGCCGGAGGTCCCGCCGGAGAACAAGCGTTGGGATCGGTCACTGAGACAAAGGGCAACAAGGCATCTCAAGCTAACGACTTCACAAAGGACGCGGCTGCTTTTGTGCAACAATACATCCGCACTTACGAAGAGGGCGATATCAACAGATTCCTGGGTTTTTATTCAACGTCGGTAATCGAGAACAACAGACTGGACTATAATGCCGTCAGAAAGGCATACACACAGAATTTCGAGAACAACAGGTACAGATACGATCTGAGAAACATGCGGTACGAGAACAAGGGGGAATACCTGCGCATCAGCGGCATTTACACCATCACGAAACTTAAAGGCTCCAGCCTTGGGCCCGTCCGCGGAAACATCGCGTGGACGCTCAGAAGGGAGGATGGCGGCCTCAAGATTGTGAAGGTCGACTACAGACGGTTTTAGGACAATATGACGGACCATACGCCACCCACAGGATTCATCGACCTTCACTGTCACATACTTCCCGGGATGGACGACGGTCCGGAGGACATGGACGAATCCGCTGAGATGGCGGCCCTGGCAAAGGATGACGGAATATCCCACATATTTGCAACACCCCATATCCTGCCTGGTGTCTTCGAAAATGACTCCCGGAAGATAATGGAGGCTTGGGGCGTTTTCAGGAAGAGTATTCCGAATAATGTCTCCATCCTGTATGGGGCCGATGTGAGGATTACCTCGGATATGGCGGATCGCCTGGCCAGGAATGAAATCCCGACACTCAACGGCTCGCCCTACCTGCTGATTGAACTGCCGTCGTATGCGATGCCCCTTAATTGTGGGCATCTTATCTATACCTTGAAGTGCCGTGGCACCATTCCCATCCTCACCCATCCCGAACGTTATCCTTACATTGCCGGGAAGATAGCGTACTTGAGAGATCTGAGGAGTGAGGGCGCCCTTTGCCAGGTGACGGCCCAGAGCATCACCGGAGACTTCGGGAAAGACGTGAAGAAAAGTGTGCTCACCATGATTGAAAAGGGGCTTGTCGATTTTGTCGCCACTGACGCCCATGGAACGCATAACAGGCCTCCTATCCTCTCCAAAGCTTTCCGGGAGGTCATCCGCCAATTCGATGCGGGTACCGCCAAGCGGCTGTTTTACTCCAATCCGCAGGAAATACTGAACTCCATACCTTTGTAGTCTCTCGACCGATTATGTTCAAGCTCTCTTACCTTCTCCTCGCCATAGCCATTCTCTCTGCCCTCCTGTTCGGGTCCGTCGAGGTATGGTCTATCGCGTTCATCGGCTTGCTGACAGCGGTTGTCTTCATAAGTTTCGTGAAACGGTTCCCCGGCCTGGCGGAAGAGGATACGGCATCGAAGCACATAACCTTTTCCATAATACTTATTTTTGCTTACGGGATTCTGCAGCTTATTCCTTTGCCTGTCTCCATTTTGAATATGGTCCATCCGAAAGTCGCGTACCTTTTCTCGCTTCCACCTTCATTGCAGAATCCTGTTCCTGCAGTGCACGCGGCCACGCTCGTAATCCCGCCCACCTTCCATGCCGTCTCCGTCTATCCTTTTGCTACGGAGCAGGAGGTTGCAAGGATTGTAATCTACCTCATGGTCTTTTGCTGCGCCGCATTCGGACTTGAGAGCAAGAAGGACGTTTACTCGGTCCTTAAGACACTTGCGGTGTTCGGTTTCATACTGTGTCTCTTCGGCCTGATCCAGAAGACGGCGTGGAATGGTAAGATATACTGGTTCAGGACCCTGAGCAACCCCAGGTCAATGCCTTTCGCATCTTTCGTAAATAAGAACGATTTTGCGGGCTGGATCAATATGATAATTCCCATATCTCTCGGCATCGGCCTTATGGCGAAGACAATCCATAAGAAGGTGCGTTACCTGTTCTTTGCCGTCGCCATGTCGGTGATCCTCTTTTACAGTCTTTCCCGGGGCGGCGTAATATCCTTTTTCGCCGGAATATTCGCATTCGCATGTATGGCCCTTCACAGCAAGGTTTCCAAAAAGAAGCTCATTCCTTTCTTTCTCTTTATCGTCGCACTGTCGATCTTCCTCATCTATGTAGGTGTATCGCCGATCCTCCACAGGTTCGCCAACGTCGACATATCCACGGAAGAGCGGATCATAGTCTGGAAGGCCACCTTCGGCGCCTTCACCGATTTCTCGGTGTTCGGGAGCGGACTCGGCACATTTTCCCACATATTCAGCATGTATCACCCGCCCACATGGTGGTACTATGACTATGCCCACAACGACTATCTTCAGTTCCTTCTTGAAGCGGGGATTGCAGGGGCAATAGTGTTCGGCATGTTCTTATTTCTTGTGGCCCGTACGACCTTCACGAGCGAGTGGACAGAACGTGAGTCATACCTGAAGGCAGGGCTCGTAGCATCGGTGACGACACTCGCCGTACACAGCATTTTTGATTTCAATCTCCATATACCGTCAAACGCCATACTTTTCTCCCTCATCCTCGGTCTGGCGGTAGCCCTGAGCAGGCTGAACACTGATTTCGAGTGACTTTCATGCTTAAGATTCTCTCCATATTCGGTACCCGGCCCGAGGCGATCAAAATGGCGCCCGTGATAAAAGAACTGGCCCATTATCCGGACGAATTTCAAAGCCTGGTGTGCGTCACCGCACAGCACAGGCAGATGCTCGACCAGGTGCTCGATATCTTCGATATCAGACCGGACTTTGATCTCAACCTCATGGAGAAAAACCAGACCCTTCCGGGCCTCACCGCGAAAGTAATGACGTCCCTTCAACCACTGTTTGACGATGTCGCTCCCGACTGGGTTCTCGTGCAGGGCGACACGACGACGGTCATGACCGCGAGCCTTGCGGCCTTCTACAGGAATATAAAAGTAGGCCACGTAGAAGCCGGTCTTCGCACCCATGATAAACATGCCCCCTTCCCGGAGGAGATGAACCGGCGCATCGCATCCGTCCTGGCGGACCTTCATTTTGCGCCCACCAATACATCCCGGAGCGCCTTGCTCTCTGAGGGTATCTCCGACGAGCGCATCGCGGTCACCGGAAATACCGTGATCGATGCCCTTCTCATGACCGTGGGGAACATCCAGTTGGATGGCTCATGGACGCGGCTTTCCCGCTATTTTTCCGAATTGATGCCCGGTCTGCGTGCTCTTTTTGATGCCCCCCTCTCGCGTTCCTCATCCCTCGCCCCCCGCCTTTTGCTGGTTACCGGGCACCGCCGCGAGAGTTTCGGGAAGCCCTTTGAAGAGATATGCCTTGCTCTTAGAGAGATTGCTTCGGTCTTTCCCGACGTCCATATTATATACCCGGTTCATCTGAACCCAAACGTGCGTGAGCCGGTATTCCGTATACTCGGTGATATGGGGCGCGTTCACCTTATAGGGCCGCTCCCGTATGTCCCCTTTGTCTACCTTATGATCAAGTCCCACGCAATCCTTACGGACTCGGGCGGAATCCAGGAAGAAGCCCCGTTACTCGGCAAGCCGGTTCTTGTCATGCGGGAGGTTACGGAACGGCCTGAAGGCGTCGAAGCCGGCTGCTCGGCCCTGGTGGGCACATCGAGGGAATCCATCGTGGGCCATACAAAGATGCTCCTCACGGACGAGGCTCTTTACGGGAGAATGGCTCACGCCCGGAACCCTTACGGCGACGGCCATGCTGCGGAGAAGATAGTAGGCAAATTGACGGAATTCGGGAAAAAAGCGCATGAGTGAAAGGCAGGGAGAAGAGGGAAAAGAGGAGTCGGGCTGGAGGCCACGGGGAAGGGACGGGAGACAGTTCCTCGATCTTCGCCTCTCTCACAAACCAGAAGGAGTGTCCCGGAGATGCTAATTGAGAAAATAACGTCGAGAACTGCGCGGATAGGAGTAATAGGTCTTGGATACGTTGGGTTGCCTCTTGCTGTCGAGTTTGTGAAAGCCGGATTTTTTGTAATGGGGTTTGACATAGATGACAGGAAGGTTCTACTCCTCAGCCAAGGGCGCAACTATGTCAAGCATGTGAGTATCGACCCCATAATGCAAACCGGAGAGTCCCAATCCTTTCCGAGCCTCGATAACGAAAAATTTATCGCCTCCACCGATTTCTCCCTCCTCAAGGGGGCTGATTGTATCGTCGTCTGTGTTCCCACGCCTTTGGGGAAGAACCGTGAGCCTGATATGCAGTACATTAAGGACACGATGAGGGTGGTTGCCGAGCATCTGGGAGTGGGACAACTCGTCGTCCTTGAGTCAACGACCTATCCCGGCACCACGGATGAAGAGGTAAAGTCGATTCTTGAGGAGAAGGGACTCAAAGTCGGCAGGGACTTCTACCTTGCTTTTTCTCCTGAACGGGAAGATCCGAACAATAAGGATTTCAGTCTACGCACCGTTCCCAAGGTGGTTGGCGGGTGCACCGAGGGATGTCTCGCTGCGGCAAAAGCTCTCTATGATTCCATAGTATCCAGGACTGTTCCGGTATCATCCACGAGAGTAGCCGAAGCTGCAAAGCTTCTGGAAAATATCTACCGGGCGGTCAACATCGCTTTGGTGAATGAACTCAAGATGATCTTTGACCGCATGGACATAGACATATGGGAAGTGATCGACGCCGCTAAGACAAAGCCTTTCGGGTTTCAGCCGTTTTATCCCGGACCGGGACTTGGCGGGCATTGCATCCCCATCGATCCGTTCTATTTGACGTGGAAGGCGAAGGAGTATGATTTTCCGACCCGTTTCATTGAACTTGCCGGTGAAATTAATACTCTCATGCCTGATTTTGTCGTCGGCAAGGTGGTACAGGCACTCGGCGACAGCGGTAAGCCGCTCAAGGGTGCGCGCATTCTTATTCTGGGACTTGCCTATAAGCCGAATATTGGTGATGATCGTGAATCGCCCTCTTATTACCTTATGGACAAACTGGAAGAGGGAGGTGCGATTGTTGATTACAATGACCCTCATATCCCCGAGATACTTCTGACGCGCAAGTTTGCCAAGTTTGCGGGAAGACGTTCCGTGGAAATCGACGGAAAACATGATCTGATCCTTATTGCCACGGGCCACGATGAATATAAAGCCATCAATTTCATTGGCCTCGATTTGCCGATAGTTGATACCCGGAATATAGCAGGCAAGGGCACCAAGATATATCCGGCTTGAAGACTCAATCTCAAAGAACCACAACCACGGAATACCCGGAAAGCAGGTTTGTCGCCCTTCCGGTCCGGATCATCCTGATTCGGAGACCAAATTATTCCTGACATGCCGATCAAAACTCAAACCCTCGGGAAGCAGGAAAATCCAGGCACTGACTGGGATTTGATCATACGTCCGAAGTCGGGCCGGTTCGACCTGCGTCTCGGCGACCTGTGGCGTTATCGGGACCTGACAATGCTCTTTGTGCGCAGAGATTTCGTATCCCAGTATAAGCAGACTATACTTGGCCCCCTATGGTATCTTATACAACCTCTGCTTTCAACCATAATGTTTACAATCATATTTGGGAAAATAGCAGGGTTGTCGACCGACGGTCTTCCCCAGTTTCTGTTCTACATGGCCGGCGTTACCTGTTGGAATTACTTTGCTGAATGCCTGAACCGCACTTCCGGTACGTTTATCGCAAACGCGGGTATTTTTGGAAAGGTTTATTTCCCTCGCCTGACAGTGCCCGTGTCGGTGGTTATTTCAAACCTCTTGAAGTTTGCGATCCAATTCACTTTCTTTGCCGCATTCCTTTTGTTTTATATGATCAAGGGGTTCAGCATACACCCCAGTATGTGGATGTTTCTCACTCCGTACCTACTGATCCTTATGGCGGGTCTCGGTCTTGGAACGGGCATCATTATATCCAGTTTGACGACCAAATATCGCGATCTGCAGATTCTCGTGGTCTTTGGAGTGCAACTCCTTATGTATGCCACGCCCGTCATCTATCCGTTGTCTGCAATACCGGGCAAATACCTTTGGCTGATATTGCTGAATCCGATGACGCCCATTATCGAAGCCTTTCGCTTCATGTTTCTTGGCGCAGGCGCGTTCAGTCCGGTAAGCTTGGCATATAGCACTTTCGCGACACTGGTGATCTTACTGATCGGTGTCCTTATCTTCAATAAAGTCGAAAAGTCTTTCATGGATACGGTATAAAGCGACGGAAAGTATGGCGCAATCGAAAAAATTGAATAATCCTGAACCGTAAATCGAAAACCTCTTATGCCCGACACTGTTATTCAGGTTGAAAACCTTTGCAAGTATTACCGTCTTGGCGTGGTGGGCACGGGAAGCTTGTCCCGGGACCTCCACCGCGTTTGGGCCAAGGTCAGGGGCAAACCTGACCCCGCCCTTCGCGTTGACCAACTTGCAGAGAATCAGGAATCGGGAACGCTAAATGGGAAATTGAACAATGGTTTCATATGGGCTTTAAAAGACATTTCTTTCGAAGTTGAACAAGGGGAGGTCTTGGGGATCATCGGTCGTAATGGCGCCGGCAAGAGCACGCTCCTGAAGATACTCTCCCGTGTCACCACTCCCACCTCCGGTGAATGTCGGGTCAAGGGCCGCATCGCCAGCCTCCTTGAGGTCGGCACCGGCTTTCACCCCGAACTCACGGGGCGGGAGAATATCTTCCTCAACGGCGCCATCCTCGGCATGACCAAGGAAGAAATAAGACATAAATTCGATGATATAGTCGCATTTGCGGAGGTGGAAAGATTCATCGACACCCCCGTGAAACGCTATTCTTCCGGCATGTATGTGCGACTTGCTTTTGCCGTGGCTGCTCACCTGGAACCGGAGATATTGATAGTTGACGAGGTACTGGCGGTGGGAGACGCGGCATTCCAGAAGAAGTGTCTGAGGAAGATGGGCTCTGTCGCTCACGAAGGGCGGACGGTGCTGTTTGTGAGCCACAGCATGGATGCAATACTGGCACTATGTACGAAGGCAGTATTACTGGACAGAGGTGCGTTTCAATGTATTAGTGAAACTCAAATTGTCATAGATAGATACAAGAACGGAATTTTTAACAAGAATGGTATTTATGCTCAAAAGCGTGGCTTTGATGTCCTTAAAGGGCGAGGATCGGGAGAAGTCTGTTTTACGGGAATCTCAATAATGGATAGCAAGAAAGAAAAAACGGGATCAATCGCGCAGGGTGAGACGTTCTTCTTCGATATATCTTTTCGCGTATTTATGAAGATTTCGGAACTGCAGTTATATGTGGCAATACAGGCTTCAAAATCAGGAGAAACCATATCATCGGTTAAGCATGTTATTTCTTGCGACACATTACATGAAGGGACAAAGGGTCGTGCGGTGGTAGAGGTTTCGAATAATATATTCCGCCCGAAAGAGTACTCGCTTTATTTTTGGCTCGGTGACAGTTCTCCCAAAATGAGTACGGACGCCTTCCATATCATCGACGGTGACTACGCCCCACAGTTGACGATCATTCGCAGTTCCCGGAATATTATGGATGACAATCTGTACGTTAATGATGGTTTCTTCGGCATAGCATCGAGATGCGACGTCTTGGATATCGATTATGCCAGGCCATAGTCCCTCGGCTTCTACCCGGCTCAGCCACCTTGGACTCCGGTTTGCCAAAGCCGCGATGGGCTCATCTTCTTCATCCTCTCTTCAGACCAATGCGAGAAGAATGACATGAAAGTCGGTGCCATCATACAGGCAAGAATGGGATCTCGAAGACTTCCCGGTAAGGTGCTCAAGGAGATCAACGGCAAGCCTCTCCTGCTCTACCTCGTGGAACGCTTGGAAAGAAGTCCCGCCCTGGATGCGATAGTGATTGCGACCTCCAATGACGAGAGTGACGGGCCTGTTGCCGACTTTTGCATTACGAATGGCATTCCCTGCTTTAAAGGGCCATTAAAGAACGTAGCAAGACGGTTCCTGGACCTTCTTGCTGCCTTTCCTTTCGATGCGTTCGTGCGCATCAACGGCGACAGCCCTCTCCTCGATCAACGTCTTGTAACACAGGCGGTGGATATTTTCCGCCGGTCCTCTTACGACATCGTCACCAATGTCCAGAAAAGAACCTTTCCGAAAGGCCAGTCGGTGGAGGTCATCAAAAGTGATTATTATCGCGCCCACTATCCACTTTTTGCCGATGAACACGATCGCGAACACGTGACGCCATATTTTTACAGGAATAACGAAAAGGTCAACATGCTAAATATGGAATCGGGCAAGAATCTGGGTTCTGTCCAATTATCCATCGATACCTCGGAAGACTTTCGCATGGTCGAAAAGATGATCAAGCTCATGGATGAACCTCATTGGGAGTATACAGTGAGAGACCTGGTATCATTGCAGGCACAGGCGTTGCAAAAAGAGGGCCGAGACAGAGATGCTTAAGGCGGGAATCATCGGTCTCGGGGTGGGCGAACAACATATTCCAGGTTACCGCGGCCATCCCGATTGCGAAGTGGTAGCTCTTTGCGACCTGTCGGAGGAGAAGCTTTCAGAGGTCGGGAGCCGCTATCCGGAACCGTACAGGACGACCAGAGCCGGCGATATACTGGAAGATCCCGACATTAACGCGGTTTCCATCGCGTCTTACGATGACGCCCATGGCGCCCAGGTTTGTCAGGCCCTTGATCATGATAAGCATGTCTTTGTGGAGAAGCCTCTCTGCCTTTATGAGGAAGAGGCTGTCGGTATCCGCGAGCGCTTGCGACGTAAGCCCCACTTAAAACTAAGCTCCAATTTGATTCTCCGGAAAGCGCCCCGCTTCCAGGTTCTGAAAGAGATGGTTACGGCAGGCGACATGGGGGATATCTACTATATTGAAGGGGATTACAATTACGGGCGGATTGAAAAGATTACGGAAGGCTGGAGGGGTAAGATTGATTTTTACTCCGTAGTTTACGGCGGGGGCATCCATCTGATCGATCTGATGCTATGGCTTACCGGGGACGAGATAGTGGAAGTCAGCGCCTACGGCAACCGCATATGTGCGGAGAACACCCCGTTTCGCTATCGTGATCTGACGGCGGCCATCCTGAAATTCAAGAGCGGGATGGTTGGCAAGATGACGGCAAATTTCGGCTGTATGTTTCCGCATTTCCATCCGCTGGCCTTGTACGGAACCAAGGCGACCTTCATTAACGGTCGAAAGACAGGAGAACTATATCGTTCACGGGATCCAAAGATCGAACCGGAGAAGATAGAAGCGGCCTATCCCGGGGCGTCAAAGGGTGACTTCCTTTCTACCTTTATTGACGCGATTCTCGAAGACGGCCAGCCGGAAGTTTCAGCTGCGGAAGTCTTTGCTGCCATGTCGGTCTGCTTCGCTATCGAGAAAGCGGTACAGGAAAATAAAACTGTTGCGGTGAAGAATTTGTGGGAGGAAGAATGACAAAAATACCGTTTGGTCGTCCCATGATAGGTGAGGAGGAGCGCGATGCCGTCCTTGGAGTCTTACAGGGGACCACTTTCGTTCATGGGCCTAAGGCCCTCGAATTTGAAGCAGCTTTTGCACAATTCAGCGCTGCCCCTTACGCCGTCAGCGTATCCTCTTGTACGGCAGGTATGCACCTTATCTATTTTTCGCTTGGCTATGGACTGGGGGATGAAGTCATTGTTCCCGCACAGACCCATGTTGCCACTGCTCATGCCGTAGAGCTTACCGGGGCGCGTCCTGTTTTTGTGGATGCAGAACCGGAAACAGGCAATATTGATATTGAGCAGATCGAAGCGGCCATCACGTCACGAACGCGCGCGATCTCAGTAGTGCACTACCTGGGTGTGCCCGTTGACATGCCCGCAGTTGTTGAGATCGCCCGTCGTCATAACCTTTTTCTGCTGGAAGATTGTGCCCTGTCCCCGGGGGCAAAAGTGGATGGTGTACACACAGGTTTACATGGTGACGCGGGAGTATTTTCTTTCTATCCGGTAAAGCATATTACCACCGCAGAGGGGGGAATGATTATCCTTCGCGATGGCGAACTGGCCTCCAAGCTGAGACTGAAAAAGGCATTCGGGGTAGACCGTACCCACAGCGAACGGAAGATTCCCGGTGTGTATGATACTACGGCCTTGGGTTTCAACTACAGGATGAGCGAGATTCATGCTGCCATAGGTGTAGAGCAGGTCAGGAAATTGCCGGATTTTCTGGCGCAAAGGTCCAGGAACCACCAGGCGCTGTCAAAAGCCCTGGCAGACGTGCCCGGGCTTCGCGTCCTTCCCGCCCCGACCAATCGTCTGCTGAGTTGCCATTATTGCCTGTCGGTTGTGCTTGATGACGATTTGGCGCCACGGCGGCCTGAAATCATCGCGGCCCTCGCGGAACGAGGCGTCGGCACCAGTGTCTACTATCCGCAACCAGTACCGAGGATGACATATTACAGGGAGAAATATGGGTATGAACCACGCGGTTTTCCTAATGCGGCGCGCATCAGCGACGCCTCCATTGCCTTTCCCGTTGGACCTCACCTGAGCACGAACGATATGGCTGAAATTGCTTCGTATCTCAAAGCGATAATGAAAGGAGTAAACTAATGAGTACAAGACCCATAGAAAATCGCCGAATCACAATCATTGGAGGCGCCGGTTTCATAGGCCACAAGATGGCCCTTCACCTGAAAAGCCTGGGCGCTGAAGTGTCTTTGATCGATGGATTGGAAGTGAACAATCTTACCTCGGTTGTCGGCAATGCCGACAACCTGCCTCATCCGGACCTTTCACTCACCGTAATCCATGAACGTCTGCGCCTTCTGCGTGAGGCGAACATTCCATTGTTTGTCCAGGACGCGCGTGACTACCATGCGCTTTCTCATTTGCTGGCGAAGACCAATCCGCAGGTGATCGTGCATCTCGCGGCGGTTTCTCACGCCAATCGTTCCAACAAAGACCCTTATTCGACGTTTGATCATAGTTTCAGGACTCTCGAAAACGCGTTGGATAACGCAAAAGGACGGGTGGAGCAATTCGTATATTTCTCCTCCAGTATGGTCTATGGGCATTTTAAGGGAGGTTGGGTGGACGAAGATACTCCCTGTGAGCCCCTGGGCATCTATGGCGCCCTGAAGTATGGCGGGGAGAAACTCGTTATTGCATATAACCAGGTTTTTGGGTTGCCATATACCATCGTCCGCCCGTCAGCCCTTTATGGTCAACGCTGCATCAGTCGTCGTGTGGGCCAGATATTTATCGAAAATGCGCTTTTTGGAGAAGAAATTACAATTAACGGCGATGGATCGGATAGTCTGGACTTCACGTACATCCAGGATCTCGTGGAAGGCATCGCGAAGGTGATCGAGAATGACAACGCTATCAACCAGACTTTCAATCTCACCTATGGGTCCGCCCGCACGATCGGCGATATGGTTGATATTTTGAAAGCGTATTTCCCTAAAGTAACGGTGCGTAGTATCCACAAGGATGCACTGATGCCGGAACGAGGTACACTTTCGGTGGAAAAGGCACGATCCCTGATCGATTACAAACCGGACTGGCCTTTGGATAAGGGGTACCCACGGTATATTGAATGGTATACGGATCTCTTTGATCGAAATCCGAGCCTGCGTATGAGGTGAAGATGGTTAATGATCGCCTGGTTTACGACGAGTGGCTGAGTGGTCTGCTGGGCTGCCCTGCGCTTCACCTGACGGGATCTGCCGGGTCCCTGGGAGTCCGGGATCTGCCAAAAGAGCTGGCTTTTGTAGATGCAAAAGTGGGGGTTGCACGGACTGATGAACTTCGACATCTCCAGAAGCTGGGTTTTCAGGTGGTGGACACCAATGTGCAGTTAAGTCGGAAGGCAAACCCTCTGAAACTGTCCTCGGAAACGTGCCGGTTTGCGGTCCCCGAGGATGAAGGTTGGGTACGTGATACTGCGGCAAACTCCTTTTCGGTAAGCCGGTTTCACCTGGACACAAAGATCCCGAAGAAGACCGCAGATCGAATCAAGGAAGATTGGGCAGGCAATTTTTTCTGCGGCAGCCGTGGTGACTGGATGGTAGTTGCAGAAGAAAAAGATGGTCCGGCTGGGTTTCTTCAACTCCTCAGGCATGGAGACACAGGAATCCGGATTGATCTGGTGGCTGTGGCGGAGAAAGCTCGTGGTCGGGGGTTGGCGCAGGCAATGATCGGGTTTGGTAGCCAACGGTGTTTGGGAAAGCCGGCGGAGGTTCTTGTAGGTACCCAGATTGCAAATATACATTCACTAAACCTTTACTCGGTCTTGGGTTTTGTTCTTACCTCGGCAGCTTATGTGTTGCACCTCCATACGGGCGTCTCGGCATGAGGATAGGCAACTTCGACACGGACAGGGAGGTATTTATTATTGCGGAGATCGGCAACAACCATGAGGGCAGCTACACACGGGCCGAAGAGATGATTGGCCGAGCCGCTGAAGCCGGCGCTCACGCGGTAAAATTTCAGACATTCATTCCTGAGTTGTATGTTACTTGTGACGATATTGGACGGCTGGAGCGTTTGCGCCGTTTTCAGCTTTCCTTTCAGGAATTTGAACGTTTGGCCACGCAGGCAAAGAAAACAGGGGTGGTGTTCTTTTCCACTCCTTTTGATATCGAAAGTGCCAGGTTTCTGAACAGTATCCAGTCTGTATTCAAAATTGCATCCTCGGATAACACGTTTTACCCGCTTATCGACATTGTGGCAGGCTTCGGAAAACCGATGATCGTGTCAACGGGGTTCGCCGACCTCCCCCTGCTCCAGCGCGTTCGAGATCGGGTTAGTGCGGTTTGGGGGCGCGACGGGGTGTCGCCTGGTTTTGCGCTGCTACATTGTGTGTCAAGCTATCCCGTGCCCCCGGAGCAGGCAAACCTTGGCGCTATTTCCGTCCTTAAGAGCAGGTTCCCGGATACGGTGATTGGATACTCGGACCACACGCTGGATATCGAAGCCGCCACCTATGCGGTAGTGGCGGGAGCCCGCATCCTCGAGAAGCACTTCACCTTGGATAAGCAATATTCGGACTTCCGTGACCATCAACTTTCGGCTGACCCAGCCGAATTTCGCGGTCTGGTGAACTCCGTTCGCGCAGCGGAGGCGATGTTGGGACTTGGTGAAAAGAAGGCACAACCATGTGAAGAAGTAGTAAAGATAGACGTACGGCGCTCCATTGCCGCCGCCAGGAAACTGCCCGCGGGGGTTGTACTGAGGGTTGACGACCTGACGTGGGTACGTCCCGGTACCGGAATCCCACCCGGAGAAGAGTCATGTGTAGTCGGCCGCCGTCTGTCGCGGCCAATGAAGCAGGGTGAGTTAATTACACCTGGAGACCTGACCTCGTCTTGAAGATTACAGTCTTGACCACGGAAACGCCGCACCACGCTTATTTTGTGCGTGAACTTGCGGCAGCCCATGACAATGTTGAAGTGTTCTGCGAGACAACGACGGCCGTCAAACCGCCTTTTGCGACCCACCATCCTTTTGAAGACGAGCGTGACCATTATGAATGGCAATCCTGGTTTGGCGGCACTCGAACCAGAATCGGTGAAATTGTGCCTACACATCTATTTGACTCTTTGAATAGCCGGACCGCGGTTAAGGCACTCGTCGGGAGTCGTGCAGATGTTATCATAGTGTTTGGAACCGGCGTTTTGAAAGGTTCGGTGATTACCGCGAAACCACATGGGATATTTAACTTACACGGCGGCGACCCGGAGTGCTACCGTGGCCTCGATACTCACTTGTGGGCAATCTATCATCGGGATTTTGAAGGACTGATCACGACGCTTCATCGTCTTGAGGAGGATCTCGACACCGGGGACATTGTTATGCAAGGTAAGATCCCTCTATCGAAAGAAATGCCGATCTACGCATTGCGCAGGTCCAATACAGAGATGTGCGTTGCCCTCAGCTTGACGGCAATTGACATGATCCGGCGAAGCGGCAGCGTAATCTCAAGACCACAGCGGACGAGGGGGCGTTATTATTCCTCCATGCCGACTGACCTAAAAGATGTTTGCAGAAAACGATTCGAATCCTATACGGCGGGGTTGGATAATGGTTCTCGATAAAGAATTGCCCGATCGCCTTGTTGCCCGTTTGCCTGAAGACGGCTTGGTGATATTCCTCTTCCACGGGGTCATAAAACGTCAGAGGCACCGCGTACGTAACTATACAGGCAAACACATTGAGGCCGACCTATTTGCAATGTGTATGAGGAGATTATCGCTGAGTGGACGCGCACTCTCCATGGACGAAGTGCTTGGGTATCGCCGATCAGGCGATTCCTTCCCACCCCATTCATTTGCAATCACCTTCGACGATGGTTTCGAGAACAACCTGAGTGTGGCTGCGCCGATTCTGGCGGACCTGAATATCCCTTCGATTATATATGTGACGACAGGTTTTGTAGACGAAAACGGCTTATCATGGATTGACCGGGTCGAATATGCAGTTGAAGAGGCGCCTGATCAGACGTTGAAGGTTGAATGGGCCAATACGCCGTTTCGGTTAACGGACGACGTGAGACGAATTGCCTTTTTGAAGGCTGTACGCACATATGTGAAGAACACGCCGGACTGCAACGCGGACATGTTCGCTGACAACCTTTGTGCCCAATTGGGAAAACCGGGGAAATTGTCCAGCGATGATCCTTTGGATCTCAAGATGACGTGGCAACAAGTCCGCAAGGCAGATGAATGCCACCTTATCAGTGTTGGCGGTCATAGTCATACCCATGCGATTCTGAGTTTCCTGAGTCCGAAGGAGTTGACTGAAGAAATTGACACCAGTCTCACTCTCCTCAAGGAAAAGGCTGGTGTATCGCCGACGCACTATTCCTACCCCGAGGGGTTGGAACACTGCTTCTCAGATGCGGTCATTGCCACACTTAAGCAGGCCGGTGTTCAATGCTGTCCGACTGCGATTGATGGTGTGAACGGCAGAGATGATGATTTGTTTCATCTCAAAAGAGTGATGGTGGATGGATCATAAAGACTACAGGAAAGGGGCTCGGAGATGAAGGAATACCTTATGAGTAATAAAGAATACTGGGAAAAGGGATATGTTGCTCCCAACGTCGAAAGTTTTGTGTTCCGGTTCTATGGACGTGTATTGAAGCCTGACTTCAACCTGGGTGGGAGGTATGAACGACTGCTCGATTTCGGGTGCGGTCAGGGTGCAACGGTCAATTTCTTCGCCCAACAGGGTTTCAATGCCCGTGGGGTTGATATAAGCCAAACCGATATATCGGTGGCAAGGATTCGGTATCCGCAGTTGGCAAGTCATTTTACGGTCTGCGATCCGGACCCGAGTAATAATGATTTCTATGGATTTCCTGAAGATGTCGCGGTTGTGACCGCAATTCAGTCGCTCTACTACTTTTCCGATACTGATTTTGATATCTGCATGGAAAGGATTTACAGGTCAATGCGCAAAGGCGGCATTTTCTATGCAACCATGATGGGTATCGGGCAAAAACAGTTTTATGATAATTCGAAAGAGTACAAGGATGGATTGCGCAGGGTTAATTTTAAGACAGACCGCTACGAAGTCAAAGATTACTTCGTTTCTTTTACGAACGACAGAGCCCACCTATTGGACCGATTCAGCATGTTTAAGCCGGTTCACGTAGGATTCTATGCCCAGAGGTTCAGGGAAGACGAAGAGGAAGGCTTCCACTATACATTCTGCGGAATTAAAGAATAGACGGAAAGGGACCCATGTGCGGCATTGCGGGATATATAGGTCGGAATATAATAGCGGAAGATACGCTCCGCACCGCTTTGGGTCTTATGAAGAATAGGGGTCCGGACCATCAGGCGTTCTGCGTATTCGAGGAGCAGGACAACCGCGTCTATCTCCTCCATTCAAGGTTAAGCATCATCGATCTCGACGAAAGGTCTCATCAGCCGTTTACCATTGGCGATGTGTCCATAGTGTTTAACGGAGAAATTTACAACTACCTTGAACTGCGCGCGGAGCTGGAGAAAAAAGGCATAATCTTCAGAACCTCATCGGACACAGAGGTGTTGCTCCAGTGTTACCGGCAATATGGTGAACAATGTGTAGAGCGCTTCGAAGGGATGTGGTCCTTCGCGATCTATGATAGTAGATCAAAAAAGCTCTTCCTGTCCCGTGATCGTTTCGCAGAAAAACCTTTGTACTATCGTGTCACAAGAGATGGTATCTACTTCGGCTCGGAGATCAAGTTCATTCGGTCTCTGTCTCTCGTTCCACTGGTTGTGAATGAGAGGCATCTTCTGAGATATCTTGTGAATGGATATAAGGCACTTTACAAGACATCAGATACGTTTTTTGAGGATGTCGGTTATCTGCCCTACGCAACTAATATGACCATCAACAAAGACCTTGATATACACATGCAAAGATACTGGTCGCCTGTATTTGCGGAAAGACAGATGTCTCTGGAGGAATCAATCGAAGGAACCAGATACTGGTTGCGGGAAAGCGTCAAGATAAGGCTTCGTTCGGATGTTCCCCTTGCCTTCTGTCTGAGTGGAGGAGTTGATTCGGCATCCCTTGCATCCATCGCCGCCAAGGAATTTGGCTGTAATGTTAAGACATTCTCAATCGTCGATAGCGATGAACGCTATAACGAGTACCATAATATTAAAGCTACGATCGATGACCTTGATTGCGAGCACACAATTATTGAAATCTCGTCGGATAACATATTCGATCGACTCACTAAGCTGGTGATGTACCACGATTCTCCCGTTTCCACCATCTCCTATTTTGTTCATTCCTTCCTTTCCGAAGCTATTTCGGAGGGAGGTTTCAGGGTAGCCATGTCCGGTACTGCCGCGGACGAGCTTTTCACCGGGTACTATGATCATTTCAACCTTCATCTGTATGAGATGCGCAATGCCCATGACTATCCGGAGCTACTGAGAGACTGGGAGAGGCACATAGGTCCGATCGTAAGGAATCCCTATCTGAAGAACCATCGGCTATATTTCGAGAATCAAGCAATTCGTGACCATATTTACTTGGAAAATGACGTATTTGCCGGATATTTGAAGGAGGGTTTCAAGGAAGCCTTTGCAGAAGAAGACTATTGTCCGTCCTTGCTTCGCAACCGCATGCTTAATGAACTGTTTCACGAATCCATCCCCGTTATTCTTCAAGAAGACGACCTGAATTCCATGTTTTATTCGGTGGAGAACAGAAGCCCGTACCTTGATTCGAGACTCTTCAATTTTGCCTATTCCGTACCGGTTCGATACCTGATTCGCAATGGGTATGGGAAGAACGTTTTGAGAGAGGCAATGAGTGGTATTCTTAACGAACAAGTCCGGACCGACAGAAAGAAGGTTGGCTTCAATGCGTCAATAAACTCAATCATTGATTTTCGGAACAAAGAGGTGAGAGAGTACCTCCTGGAGGACAGCAAAGTCTTTGATCTTGTAAAGAGGGAAAGGATCGAAGAAGCCATGTGCAACAAACTCATGCCCAACAGTTACAGCAAATTCATGTTCAATTTCATAAATTCAAAGATATTCCTTGAGGTGCAGGATAGGTCCTGATGTCTTTCGTTAAGAGAGCAAGAACTTTTTATTGGATTTGGTACCTCAAAGCCCATGGGGCAAAAGTTGGAAAAAACGTCAAGGTGAACGGTCCCATGGATATTCTGCTGAGGGATAACGCTGACTGGGGTAACATCGATCTTGGGGACAATGTCAATTTTACCGGCAAAACATATTTTCGTCTGAGAAAGAACGGCAAAATAACATTGAAAAATGGCGTCATGGTCGGCACTGAAGTCTGGCTGGTAAGTGCCAATGACGCGGAACTTGCAGTAGGCGAAGATACAATCCTGAACAGTTACAGCATCTTCAACGGGGGCCATGGATTGAAGATAGGACCTAACTGCATATTTGCCGCCTTTGTATACATCAACACGTCGGACCACAACTTCAAGAAAGGCGAGATGATCCAGGAACAGGGATTTTTCGGCGCTCCCATTGAAATCGGAGAAGACGTCTGGCTTGGGGGTCAGGTCTTTGTGAATAAGGGCGTGAAAATTGGTGACGGGGCGGTTATTGGGGCCGGTTCGGTTGTGGTAAGAGACATTCCCGATTATAAGATTGCCGTGGGAAATCCCGCGGCTGTCGTGAAAGACAGAATATGACAGTGGGTGAATGATGAAATACTGCAAGAAGTGTTTGATGCCCGCGACAAAGCCGCACATTAGCTTTGACGATCAAGGTGTGTGCAACGCCTGTCGGGCCCATGAACAAAAGAATGCCGTTCTGGACGGAATAGACTGGCAGGAGAGAGAAGCCGCTTTTGAGCAACTCGTTCAGGAGGCCCAGGCCAGGAACGCCCCTTTCTATGACGCCCTGGTGCCGGTGAGTGGAGGTAAAGATAGCATCACGCAGGTGCATCGCCTGTTGAAGTACGATTTGCGAATCCTGGCAGTGAATGTGGATTATGGAATAAAAACGGAAGTGGGAATCCATAACCTCAATCTTATTCCCTCCATGGGCGCCGGCTTGATCACCTACCGTCCCGAGCAGCGTCTCCACAAAGGATTGATTCGAATCGGGTTTGAGGACTTTGGTGACCCGGATTTGTTGAGCCACACCTTGCTTCACGCCTATCCCCTCCATTGCGCTCTGCAATTCAGGATTCCCCTGGCTGTTCTGGGAGAAAACTCCGCCTTTGAATACGGAGGCGACGCGGAGACGGCCCAAAAGAACCACATTACCAGGGAATGGTTCACGAACTATGCAGCAAACAAGGGTCACGATGCCCGCTTCGTGTCCGAACATTACGGCATTCCCATGGAGAAGCTGGCCCTTTATGACTTCCCCGATGAGATTGAGGCATCAACAACGAAGGCGGTATTTCTCAGTTATTTTTCTTACTGGGATTCCGAAGAGCACCTTCGAATTGCCCAGAGCCACGGGTTCAAGACCCTGGAAGAGAGCCGGGAAGGCACGTATCGGAATTATGTCGGCATTGATGAAAAGATCAACCGTATTCACCAGTATATGAAGGTCCTGAAGTTCGGTTATGGCCGGGCAACCGACCATGCGTGTGAGGATATCCGCAATGGTCGCCTGAGCAGGGATGAAGCCAAAGACCTCGTCAGGAAATATGATCTCGCCGATTTGTCGGATGATTATGTCGATGACTTCGCAGCTTATGTTGGCTATTCGAAAGAGGAATTCCGGGCAATCATGGACCTGTACCGGAACCAGGATATCTGGGCCAGGGACAAACAAGGGAGATGGTTTATCCCCGGTCATTTAGAGGAAGATCAATGAAATTGGACATTAAGGGCAAACCGAGGGAATTCGAGGTCGGAGGCAAGACGATAAGAGATTTCGGCCGTGTCCATTTTATGCATGGTGAGATGGTTGCACTGGTTAGCCCTTCCGGAAGGGAATGCGACGTAACCGCTACGGAATGGGGGTTTTATCTGGCTCCTTCCCTGAATGCCCGATTATCTGCTCAAGGCTTCAAGGTAGCCCTGGTTTGCAATAGTTACGGAAAACTCTTCCTGAACGCCGTCGAGATTGATAAGAAGGACTTATTCGATCTATATCTGTGTGAACAAGAAAGCAGACTAATCTGTTGGCTGGACGAGATATCGTGCAAATCATCGTTGGATAACATTCCCTGATAGGATAATGGTAGGTACCAGATAAGAATGAAAATAGCCATTTTCGCGCCACACATTTCGGTTTGGGTATGGGGCCTGTTCTTGTCCTATTTCGGAAGAGCCTTCAAAAGTCAGGGGTATGAGGTTGACTTTATTACTTGCGGTGGTGCCATTGAATATTGTACAGCAATGCTTGGTGCGACCTCGGATGCGCACAAGTCTGCAATATGCGCGCTATGCAAGAGGAACGCGCGATGGCTTGCAGGAGGTTTTGGCTTTAGTCACCAGGAAATCAAAGCTTTGTCAAAATCAGGATCCCTTCATGACAACGACGTGGAAAATGAAATTGGCAAATATGCCTTCTATGAGACAATACTTACGTATAAAACCTATGGCAACTTAACACCTGAAATGGTGGCATTGAAAGACGCCTATCACAAGGGCAATAGGGTTGTTTACGCCGCCGCTGAAACCTATTTCAGGAGTAACACTCCGGATTTGACTTTGGTGTGGAACGGGTTGTATTCACTTAACAGAACGTGGATGCTTGCGGCGGAACAAAAGCATATCCCTGCTTATTGGATACACGCGGGCGCCAATAGGGGCTTTGAATTTCGGACGATAATGTTCGGCCCGAAACACTGGTACGTGTACAACGCAGAACAAAAGGAACACTGGACAAAGGCCGAATCCAACGTACGACTGAGGGCAGGGGATGCACAAACCATAGCCACCCTTGTTGGGAATATTGTTTTGGGCAAAACGCCCTTCACCTATTCCAAACCAAAGCAGAATGTTCGTTATCGACAAGCAAAAAGAGTAGGCGCGCGGAAACTGGTTGTAATGCCCACAAGCAGCAAGGATGAATTGCTCTCCGCGAAGGCAATAGGCGCAAAAGCCCTGACTGATCATGTTTTCCAGGAACAATCCAAGTGGATTCAATTCGTTCTGGATAGATTTGCCGAATCAAAGGATCTCTTTATCGTTTTGCGTGTGCATCCCCGGGAATTTCCCAACCATAGGGAAAACAGACACTCGGAAGATTCGGCATTCTACTCTTCCCTGTATGAAAAATACAAAGAATCAGACTCGATACACATAAATATGCCCGAAGATGGCATATCGCTCTATGACTTGCTGGAAGAAGCCGACCTCGTCCTTAATGCCTGGTCAAGTGTCGGCGAAGAGGCGGGATTGCTCGGGATCCCCGTGGTATCTGCGTTCAAAAGCTACTGCAATTATCCCGCAAATCTCGAGCCCTCCTATTGTACCGGAACGGAATACCTGGACGTGATAAAGTCCGAGATGAATGCAGGTTGGTCCGCCGTGCGTGCATTGCGTTTCCTGAAGTGGCGTGTCTTTTCCACATTACAAAGCGAGATAGCGCTTTCGCGCGAATACCGGGAATGGATTGGACAATCGCGTGTACCGTTCAAGGACCGTTTTTTGGCCATGCGAATCATGAGACAGATGAAATCCGAACGATTTGACGATGTACTGCGATATTTTCATATGGGCAACAACGACTCGGACCTCCTTGTCCACACTGACTATATTGGAGATGACGAGGCATTGAATCTGTACTTTCAGACAATCTACGATTTGCTTTATAAGGATATGGACCATGCCTCTACTAACGGGCTGCGAGATTACATTCTTAGATTTGTGGGGCATGACGCGAAGCCCGAACCGAAGATAGAAGAGTTATTATTCGTTCCCGCCGTGGAAGCTCAAAGCGCCGGGACCCAGGGAAGATGCTTGCCAAAATAATCAATTATATGCGCAGTTACGGGGGTTTCGAGTTTATCGGCCTTCGCCGTCGGCCGATCTACGACGGCGACATGGACCGTTATTCTTATCAGTCAAAATATCATAGTTTTGATATAGGCCCGGAAGAGACCGTTCTCGACGTCGGCTGCGGCGGGAACCCGTTTCCTCATGCGACCACGCTCGTAGACCTGTACACGGGAAGATCGGAGCACAGATGCGAAGATCTCAAGACCGGCGGGAAGGCCTTTCGCGTGGCGGACATCAACCATTTGCCCTTTGAGGACAAGTCCTACGATTTTGTTTATTGTTCCCACGTGCTGGAGCACGTTGAAGACCCCGGGACCGCCTGCGACGAATTGATGCGCGTGGGCAAGAGAGGCTACATCGAGACTCCGTCACTTATGACGGACGTCATGTTCTCGTGGGCCAAGGGCATGCACAAATGGTTTACCGTTGTCATCGCGGACCGGATAGTCTTCTATGAGTATAATGAGAGACTCATTCAGGGCGTCCGTAGCCCATACTGGGGGAAGTCAGTGTTTTCCAGGAGGCATCATCCCCTGCAGGACATTCTGTTTGATAACCTCGATATCTTCAACAATATGTTGATGTGGCGTGATTGTTTTGATTATTCAGTATTTCACCTCGACGGACGGATGGCCCACACCGATTTCAAGAAGGAACCATGCGCGGAAAGGCGTGTGAATCGCGAAGGATGACATCGATTCCCGTGGTACTTTTTGCCTATGCCAGACCCGACCATCTTCGGCGGACTTTGGATTGCCTGCGGGAAGACCGGGTACCCCTGATCTATGCCTTTAGTGACGGACCTTCTATCCCGGATAAGGTCCCGGCTGTGGCCCGGGTGCGCGACATGCTCAGGCACATTGATTGGTGTGATGTGGTGCTCTGTGAACGGGAAATCAACATGGGGCTTGGGCGCTCCATCCTTGCCGGCGTCACGGAAGTGTTGGCAAGGTATGAATCTGCGATTGTTTTTGAGGATGACCTGATCTGCGTGCCGGGCACATATGCGTATATTTGCGCGGCGTTGGAGCGGTACCGGAACGATGACCGTGTCATGAGTGTGACTGGCTGGACCCATCCCCTCGTTGCACCGGGTGACGTGGCTGACCTTCCGTATTTCGATGGTCGTGCTGAATGCTGGGTTTGGGGCACCTGGGCCAGAGCGTGGCGTGGAATGGGTACGGACGCAAGGACTTTGATGCAGCAATGCAAAGATCGGAATATCGATATTTACCGGTACGGGGCGGATCTTGTGAATATGGCCAAGGTTGAACTCCGCCAAAACATCTGGGCAGTGCGTTTTCTCTACCACCACATTTTGAAACGAGGGCTGTGCCTGCGCCCACCGCGAAGCATGGTGGAACATATCGGTTTTGACACGGACGCCACAAATGCAAAAAGCGCTGCATGGCTGGAGAACCCGCCGCTAAAGCCCTGTCCGCCGATTCCAATGAGGTGGCCCGAAGTGAAGGAGCATCCGGAGTGCAGCCAATTGCATCGGAATGTCTGTGGGGAACGGCCCACAATACAGAGATGCCTGCATCGCTTTGCCTGCCGCCTGACATCGAAGGTCCTGCGTGTGGTTTCTCTACGGTAAAGGCACATGGGAACGGCGCTCAAAGATATGATGAGACTGGTAACACCTCCGATGTTCGTTTATCTGATAAAGCGAATACGCGCGGGCGCAGAGAGAAAAGAGCACGGCCTGTCCGGCGAATACGACTCCTGGGCGGAAGCCCTCGCTTCGAGTACGGGATATGATCACGGTGAGATTCTGGAGAAGACGAAAGCGGCACTGCTTAAGGTGAAGAATGGAGAGGCAGTCTATGAGCGGGACTCGGTACTGTTTGACGAGATCCATTATTCCTGGCCCTTACTGGCAGGATTAATGTGGGTGGCTGCACGCTGTGAGGGCCGACTTGACGTCCTGGACTTCGGCGGATCCCTGGGTAGTACCTACTTCCAAAACAGGACCTTCCTTGGCGGTCTCAGAAGATTACGGTGGAACGTTATCGAACAGCCTGAGCATGTGAAGGCAGGAAAACAGTATTTTGAAGATGAGTATCTGAGATTCTATGCCTCCATTGGGGACTGTCTTGCGGAGACGCGCCCTAATGTTGTCGTCCTTAGCAGCGTCCTGCAGTATCTTGAAGAGCCCCACATGCTGATGCGTGAGCTTCTGCGCCGGCAATTCGACTTTGTGCTTGTCGACCAGACTCCGTTCTGGAATGGGCCGCAAGATCGACTTTGTGTCCAAAACGTTTTGAAGAGGGTCTACGCGGCCAGTTATCCATGCTGGGTCTTTTCCGAAAGCCTCTTTGCGCGGAATATCGCGAAAGAGTTCGAGGTAATAGCTCAGTTTCAGGGACTCAATGGGATGGCGTCGCCTTTTGACGTGGCATGGAAAGGGATGATAATGAGGAATCTTAGGAAGAACCCCATCGGTGAGCGCCAAAAGGATTGACCGAAACGGTTTCGTCATCCACAAAGCATGCTCGTCTATGTTGTGGGACCCGTGAGGTGATAATAGGAGAATGGATAAGATAGTCGGTGCCTTTCTCGGCACACTGAACATCAGCCCCGTCTTACTGGATGTGGGAGCGTCAGGTGAACCGCCCCCTTATTGGAAATCTATTGCCGGGCATTCGGTGTACGTGGGGTTCGACCCGGACAGACGCGAGATGAGGGATATCCGGGATGGTCAGTTTGCCCGGTCTGTTATAGTCAATGAGGCCGTTACGGATGTACCGGGGAAAAAGGTGCAATTCTATCTCACATCTTACCCTTATTGCTCAAGCACCCTACCGCCCGACACGGCATCTCTGGAGGACTATTTCTTTTCTGACCTGTTTGTAGTGGAGGACAGGGTTTCCATGCCCGCGACATCGCTTAATACAGTGATTGACCGCTTGGGGTTGGATTGCGTGGACTGGTTTAAGACGGACTCCCAGGGCACCGATTTACGCCTTTTCCTGAGCCTGGACGATAGATTGCGTGATACGGTGCTTGCAGTTGATATCGAGCCGGGCCTCATTGATGCGTATGAGGGCGAAGACCTCTTTGTTGATGCGCACAGGGAGCTTTTGCGGCAAGGTTTTTGGCTATGCACCCTTAACGTCTTCGGCAGTGTGCGTTTAAAACGACGCACGGTGAGGAACCTCCTGGAACGTTCTGTTGAATTGAACGACGGCGTGATCAACGCAGCCATAAAGACCAGCCCCGGTTGGTGTGAGGCGCGCTATCTACGCACAACGAAATCACTTGCGAACATGGGTGCAGATGCGCGCCGGTACCAATTGTTGTGGGTATTCGCGATCACGGAAGGACAGTGGGGTTACGCTCTGGACGTTGCCGACGCTTACGAGAAGCGATTCGGTGGGGGTGATATTTCGAAACAGATGTTTGATGTGCCGCTGAAGAAGATACTGGCTTTTAGGCCGAGCCGTATGAGGACTATAGCGGGAAAATTCATCCCGAAACCTATTAAACAGCAGCTAAAAAGGTTTCTCAAAAGCACGGTATTGAAGTAAATCGATAGATTGTAGCGGTCTTTGAACAAGTCTGAAGTACACAATCGCCCATGAGAAGGATACTACGCCCAATCAAGAACCTGCTGGTGAAGAGAATACCGAAGTCGATTCTCAAACCTTTGACGGAGATGGAATGCGCAGTGGCAAAGCGTTGGGTATCAAACGCTCACCGACGCCTGATGACGGTTGAGTGGTCCAACCCGCCGGAGCCTGAATTCTTCGACCACCAGATCGATCTCTTTCACCAGTGGCTTGCCGGAAGAAACCCTCTGTGGCTGGAACGAGGCATTTTCGGGGGATTGGCGCTACGAGGGGGAGCCGTGTTGGAGCTTTCCTGCGGGGACGGTTTTAACGCGCGTAACTTTTACAGTTTACGGGCCGGACGGGTTGTCGCCTGTGATTTTGACCCGGAGGCGATAAAGACGGCACAAGAAAAGAACAGCGCCTCCAATATTGAGTTCCTGTTGGCGGATATCCGTACGGGGATGCCGGAAGGCCGATTTGAAAATGTCGTCTGGGACGCGGCAATCGAGCATTTTACTCCCGCTGAAATAACAAGTATTTTGGAGGGCATAAGATCAAGATTAACGGATGACGGCGTGCTGAGCGGCTACACCATCGTGCGAAGGGCCGACGGCAACAAATCGTTATCCCAGCACGAATATGAATTTGAAAGCAAAGAACACCTCATACGCTTTTTATCCCCATATTTCAAGAATGTGACCGTGTTCGAAACTAATTATCCCGAGAGACACAATCTGTACTTCTGGGCTTCCGATGGCGTGTTGCCATTCGGGGCGGGCTGGTCAAAAGCGATCACTTACCAAAGGGAGAGTCCTTATGAAGAACGCTCTTCGTGAAAGACGGGTGCTTATTACGGGCGGCATGGGATTCATCGGCGCCAACCTGGCCCATCGTCTGGTAGACTTGCAGGCAAATGTTACGCTGGTAGACAGTCTCATACCCGAGTACGGCGGTAACCTCTTCAACATCACGGGTATCGAGAATCAGGTGAGAGTCAACATCTCCGACGTTCGCGACACGCACAGTATGCGTTACCTTGTACAGGGGCAGGACTATCTCTTCAATCTGGCCGGGCAGACAAGTCATATGGACTCTATGCAGGATCCATATGTCGATCTGGAGATCAACTGCCGCGCACAGCTTTCCATTCTGGAGGCTTGCAGGAAATACAATCCCGGCATCAAGATTGTCTTTGCAAGCACCCGTCAACTCTACGGCAAACCAGACTATCTGCCGGTGGATGAAAAACACCTTTTACGTCCTGTGGATATAAATGGGATCAACAAGATGGCCGGCGAGTGGTACCACATCCTTTATAACAATGTATACGGCATCCGTGCATGCGCTCTACGCCTCACGAATACCTATGGCCCGCGAATGAGGGTAAAAGATGCACGGCAGACATTTCTCGGTATCTGGGTTCGACTGCTGATCGAAGGCAAGCAGTTTGAGGTTTGGGAAGGAGACCAACTTCGGGACTTTTCATATGTCGACGATGTGGTGGAGGCTCTTATCCGGGCAGCCGTTAGTGGTGACGTTAACGGAAAGGTACTGAATGTGGGAAGTGACCGGATAGTGAGCCTCAAAGCGCTTGCCGACCTGATGGTACAGATCAATGGTAAGGGAGGATATGATGTATGTTTCTTTCCTTCTGATCGCAAGCGGATCGACATAGGCGACTATTACGCCGACGATCGTGCGATCCGTGAATTACTACAGTGGCAACCCGGTGTTTCCCTTGCCGAAGGCCTCACTCGCACAATTGATTTCTACAACAAAAACCTGAAGCATTACATATAAAGCGACCATGTTCTCTTTCTGCACATATTTTGACCGGAACTATCTGCCGCGCGGATTGGCGCTCTATGATTCTCTCGCACGTCACTGCCGGAACTTCACGCTATGGATACTCTGCATGGATCAGGAATGCTATCGTGTACTCCGGGACATGGATTTGCCTGATGTCCGTTTGATAACCCTCGATGAATTTGAGCGTGGCGACGCAGATTTGAAATCGGCAAAGGGCAATAGAACGACGATCGAATATTACTTTACATGTACTCCATCGCTTCCGCTCTTTGTTTTGAGAGCCCGGCCGGAAGTCGATCTGATTACGTACCTGGACGCTGATATGTTCTTTTTCGCTGATCCGGAGCCCATATTTGATGAATTTGGCAGCGGATCCGTTCTCATCATTCCTCACAGATTTGCACCGGAGCACAAATACCTCGAAGTGCTGGGGATCTACAATGTTGGATTCCTTTCGTTTCGCAATGACAGATATGGGAAGGAATGTCTGCAGTGGTGGCGGGAGCGTTGTTTGCAGTGGTGTTATGACAGACCCGAAGAAGACAGGTATGCCGACCAGAAGTACCTGGACGATTGGCCGTCAATGTTTCCTGAAGTTGTTACTTTACGGTGCAAGGGGGCAAATCTGGCAGCCTGGAATGCCGGACAATATGACCTGAAAGGCGAAGAGAATGAGGTGCTTGTTGATGAAGATCGCCTCATTTTTTACCATTTCCACAGCCTTAGGATTATGCACCCCTTCTATTTTGATCCGGCATTGGTTTTTTACGGTGTTGGTCTGAGCCGAGTGCTGAAGAATCAGATATATGCCCCTTACCTGGAGACCATTCGGAACAAAATACGGCTTTTGGATCAATATTCCTCCGGTACTTTGCGTGGGGGTATTCAGAAAGGGCGCACCACGTTAAGAAGCGTGTATGAAATGATCGCGGTTAATCCTATACTCTTTCTAAGCGGTCGCGATATTCTGGAGCTCGATATGAGACCTTTGCTCAAATTGGTGTCGAGAGCAAAAAGAGTGCTCTTCGATTCGTCTGCCCGGGCGACCGGTTAGTTCAATCAAAAATTGCAGCACCATTAACCCGATAGGTGTTTTCGATATCATTCAGTATCTGAGCTTTGCATGGAGAAAGAATGAAAAAGGTTCTCTCAACTGTCCTTGACCGGCTGCCATATGTCGGGCAGCTCCGCCACCGGATAATGGAACAAGGGCAATTTCTTGCCGGTCACTATCATTCCCCCGTACCTGACAAGCAGGACGCAATCAGCTACGTGAAATCCAGAAATCCGGCCGGTATCGAGCTTCCGGACATCGACCTTAATACGGATAGACAATTTGCCCTCCTTCAGGAATTCCATCAGTTTTACAGAGAACTGCCGTTTCCTGAAACACAAAGCCCAAATTGCAGATATTATTATGACAATACCTGGTTTCGTTATGCGGACGCCATTTTCCTGTACAGTTTTCTCAGGAATAATAAACCGAAGAGAATAGTAGAGGTGGGATCAGGATTTACCTCGGCGGTCATCCTGGACACTATAGAGAAATTTTTTCCGGAACAGTCGGAGATTACCTTTATCGACCCACATCCGGACCGTCTCTTCAGCATGATGAGGGCCGTTGACAAGGATGTCTGCCGAGTCATTGCCGAACCGGTCCAAAAAGTGCCTGCTGACGTGTTTGAGGCATTGGACTCCGGTGACTTGCTCTTTATCGACTCAAGTCACGTCGTAAAATGTGGCAGCGATCTTCAGTTGTTGATGTTCGATATTCTGCCGCGGTTATCCTCCGGTGTCTTCGTCCATTTTCATGATGTATTTTATCCCTTTGAATACCCGCCTGAATGGCTGGACCAGGGTATTTACTGGAATGAGGACTACTTCCTTAGAGCTTTCCTTTCCTACAACAGGGCATGGAGCATACATTTTTTCGGCGCCTACACAGCAGTCGCATTTCAAAGTTATTTAGAAGAGAAGATGCCTCTTTGCCTTAAGGACAGTGGCGGTAGTATTTACATCAGGAAGGTCTGAGGGGAGACGGCCACGGCGTTTCGGAAAACCATAGCGTGTCCGGGACTTCCGATAGAATGGTCGGCGCCTCCACGTTTCGCCCCTGTGGCCGGGACGGCCAATGAATGCTTTATCCGGCGCTATATGGAGGAGGTAATTTCAGAATGACACAACAAGACGTAATCGACGAGATTCTTGAAAGTGTAATTGCAGCCTACAAGACTTCTCCCATCGATCTCCTTGGGATAAATGACGGAGAAGGCGAATACAACTACATTGAGAGTACAAGAACGAGTTATGCGAGGGCTCTTAGGGACATAATGGAAATTAGTGGTTTCATGCCGTCTCGGGACCGACCCAAAGTGAAAGTGTTGGAGATAGGGGCGTTCTTGGGCGTTTTGAGCGTCGCTCTCGCCAGGATGGGTTTCTCCGTGACGGCCAGCGATATCCCTGAGTTCGGAAAGGCGGATGCACTTCTTCGGAAGTATGTGGATAACGATATAGATTTTGAATTCTTCAACCTGCGGGAATATCAAATTCCCTTTGAATCCGAGTCATATGATCTCGTGGTCATGTGCGCCACTCTGGAACATTTGAATTTTAACCCCATTCCTGTGTTATACGAAATCAACAGGATCTTGAAGAAGGACGGTTCCCTGTATTTAACGTTGCCTAATATCGCAAGCCTGAACCACCGGATTTCTTTGCTGAAAGGTAGATCGATACACTATCCGATCAAGAATTTTTTCGCTCAACTGGACAGGAACGACAACATGATTGTCGGCATCCACTGGAGAGAATACAGCACGGAGGAAACCAGAGAATTACTGGAAAATACAGGTTTTAGCGTCACGAAACAGTATCTCTACTCCGAATACGAAGGGTTCTCAAGACTTTCCTTGAAGAATATGGTCAAACAGAGTATCCGCAATCTGTTTCCCGCCACAAGAGACCTGCATGTCGCCATAGCCAGGAAGGAGGAATACTCCAGGCCGAATTTCTATCTCTGTGAGGCAAACAAATGACCTTGCCGAAGATCAGCATAGTGACGCCTTCGTTTAACCAGGGACGGTTTCTGGAAGAGACGATCCAATCGGTGATCCTTCAAAATTACCAGGATATGGAATATCTGATAATGGATGGAGGGAGCACGGATGACAGCGCGCAAATCATCAGGAAGTACGAACCCCGGTTAACATACTGGGTCAGCGAAAGAGACAAGGGGCAAGCAGATGCCATTTTTCGAGGATTCAAGATCGCTACCGGAGATATTCTGGGATATTTGAACTCCGACGACCTTTTGTTGCCGGGGGCATTAGACGCTGTGAGCGAGTATTTCCAAGCTCACCCCCATGCTGATGCCGTCGTCGGAGGTTCCTTCCTTATTGACGGGACATCGGCCCCGATTCTGCTGAAAAAGGGCTTCTTCCTGCCCAACTGTAATGTGGGCACCCGGATAACCCATCACCGGCTTCTCTACTATTATTGCACCGGATTTCATCAGCCCGCCGTCTTTTGGCGCCGCACTGCTTACGAGAAGGCGGGAGGTTTCGATACCTCTTTGTCGTTCAGCTTCGATTACGACCTGTTTCTCCGTCTTTCCAAGGCCAAGCCCTTCGGAAAGATAACGCGATTTCTTGCTGCGTTTCGTGAGCACGAAAGCAGCAAAAGCAACACAATACGGGATGTTATGTGCCGCGAGAATGAACTTCTTTGGAAACGATACGGCCGGTATAAGAAATCCGTACTCTATCTTCGTACGGTTCATGAGTTCTACAAACGATTGGACAGATTCAACTATTTCAACACCTACGCCAGGTTCCGGCTGGGTGTTTCGAGGTTTCCCTCACAGTACCTGACCGACAGGACCTGAGATGCCATACCGAATCCTCATGTTTGCCGTCGGTTTTGCCCCCCTGGCGAACCCGGAAGCAATAGTAAACTCAAAACTGGCCTTGGCCTTTCTCGATGCGGGATGGGAGGTGGACGTAGTCACAAGGAACCTGTCGGGAGTGTGCAGCTATGACTATGGGTCAGACTGGGTGGATCCATGGCTGCCATTGAGGCCTATTACCCATGCACCCGACTATTCGTCGGAAGGCAGTGTAAAGCGCATCATCGACACCGTTTGGAGCGGCTTGGAGTCGGGTCACCCTGTGGATGGCTGCAGATGGGCCGTGAAGGCCCTCAGCCTGGCATTAGGCTTACACTATAGGAACCCTTACGATTTTGTCATCTCCCGTGCATTGCCTGATTCATCTCACTTGCCCGCCATGATTTTTGCGGAGAAGACAGGAACTCCATGGATCGCAAATTGGAACGATCCTGCGCCAGGGAAAATGCCTTATCCCTATGGAAAAGGCAAGGATACCTATTTGGGCCTATTCTACGAAAGGTTGTTAAGAAATGTTGAGAAGAAAGCGGACTGGTACACCTTTCCTTCGGACAGATTGAGGAACTACATCGGAAGCTATCTTAAGGTTGATATCCAAAAGAGATCTCATGTTATTCCTCATGTTGCCCTGAAAGGGACCGGGGTAGGCTCAAAAGGAAAGAACGGGTACTTCACTCTGTGTCATGCGGGGAGTCTTTATAATGGCCGTGACCCCGAACCGTTTCTTGTTGGATTGAGAAGATTCCTGCAAACGACAAGAGTGCAAAACAGAATCAGGTTGGTTCTGGTGGGCCTTGAGACTGCGGCGTTGGAGAGTCTGGCGAAGGAATTGGGATTGGATTCGAACATAAATATCATGGGTTCTCTTGGTTATTCTGAAACGCTCAGGTGTCTCGGGAATTCAAGCGTCGGACTGATAATAGAAGGCCGGCACAAGGAAGGGATATTTCTTCCCTCAAAATTTGTGGACTATGTACAGGCCGGCAAACCGGTTCTTGCGGTTACGCCCAGGCAAAGCGTGTTGACGGATCTCATCTCCAAACATGGCGGAGGTATCGCAGTCGACTGCAGTTCTTCCGAGGAAATATCGGCGGCCTTGAAAACCCTTTATGACAGTTCGCAAAATGGGACTTTGCAGGAGCGATACAAGCCGGATCGTCTTTACGGACTGTTCGCGCCGGAGGCCATCGTCGCGCAATATGACGACATTTTCGGAAGACTGGCAAAATCGAAGACACAACGGAAGGTCAGATGAATATTAAAGAACTGCAGAGGAATTGGGACGAATTCGGGAAGACGGACCCGCTGTGGTCGATACTGACTGAATTCGGGAAACAGAATAATAAATGGGACCTTAACGAGTTTTTTCAAACGGGTCATAAAGAGATCGAGGAGTTGATTAATTACACCGGCTCCCTGGGGATAACATACAGGAGGAGAAACGCGTTGGATTTCGGCTGCGGTGTGGGCAGGCTCACACAAGCGCTGGGTGAATATTTTGACGAAGTGATAGGCGTCGACATTTCACCCCATATGATCGACTTGGCAAACAGGCACAACAGGCACGGCGACAGGTGTAAATATTATTTGAACCGGACCAGCGCCCTCAGTTTCCTGGATGACCGCAGTATAGATTTCATTTACTCCAATCTTGTTTTGCAGCACATGTTGCCTGTTTACTCCAGGCGCTATATAAAGGAGTTTCTGAGGATACTCTCCTTGGAAGGGGTTCTTGTATTCCAGCAGCCATATAGAGAAATGCCCGGAAGAGACGGTGGGCTCATCAGGACTATGGCCAAAAATGTCCTCCCATCCGTACTGGTTGATCTCTTCAGAAATAAAGTGCAGAGTGGACGGTGCAAGGGTCCGAAAATGGAAATGTATGAGGTAAGGCCTGAACAGATGACGAAGTTCCTTGTCAGAAGAGGATCGATCGTCGCCGACATCAGAAGGAAGACGAATGAGGGCTCTAACTGGATAAGTACGTTCTATTTCGTGAAGAAAACAGATGAGCGAAACGGGACAGGCAGGACATAACGGTGTGCCGCAAGACGAGATAGAAAAGAATGTTATTTAACTCCCATATCTTCATCATTTTCATCTTCGTCATCTACCTTTTGTTTGAAATCACCAACAGTTGGAAAGCACAAAAAATAGTTCTGCTTTTGGCAAGTTATGTCTTTTATGGTTGGGTAAATCCACTATTTCCCTTAATTCTGGTCGTGTCTACGGTGATAAACTTCTTCCTGGCGGGCCGGATAGTACAAAGCAGGGACGGATCAGGCAAACGGCTTGCCATGGTAATAAGTCTGGTTCTCAACCTGGGGTTGTTACTGGTTTTGAAATATGGAGACTTCTTTTTGCGGAATCTTGAAAAGATCGCAGGCCTGTTGGTATCCTGGCCCCAGAGTACCAACAGGCCGCTCGACCTGTTGCTGCCGCTGGGGATATCATTCTACACCTTTTCGATTGTCAGCTATTCCATCGACCTGCATAGAGGCGATCTGAGGCGGAGGGGGTCTTTTCAGGATGTCGCCTTGTATATCGCTTTCTTTCCCAAACTAATATCCGGTCCCATCGTGAGAGCAAAGGAATTTATGCCCCAGTGTGAGAAAAAACCTGCCCTCGATCCTTCGCTCATGTCCTGGGGGATATTCTTGTGCGCATGGGGTTTTTTTAAGAAGATGGTCATCGCGGACAACATCGCAATCTTTGTAGATTCTGTTTTTATTGACCCGGCCAACGCGAATATATGGGGTAGTTGGTTGGCCGCCTATGGCTATGCGATGCAAATATACTTTGATTTTAGCGGGTATTCGGACATTGCCATCGGTCTTGCCCTCGTTTTTGGATTTCGATTCGGAGACAATTTCTCCAAACCCTACGGGGCGTTCGGGTTTGGTGATTTCTGGCGCCGTTGGCACATCTCCCTCTCAACATGGCTGAGAGACTATCTCTACATTCCCCTTGGAGGAAGCAGGTTGGGAAAGGCGCGAACCTATGCAAACCTCATGTTTACTATGCTGGTTTGCGGGCTATGGCATGGCGCCCAGTGGACCTTTGTTGTCTGGGGAGGCATCCACGGCCTGTACCTTTGCGTCGAGCGCTACATTTTCACAAAATTAAGGGTAACGCCGGCGGACGTGAATAACCTTCCTTTGTTCTACAGAGGGCTTTTCTGCGCATTTGTCTTTAATCTCGTATGTATCGCCTGGGTATTCTTTCGGGCCAATTCCATCGGTGATGCGGCCCTGATGATACAAACCATGTTTTCGGTGAAGGGAATGTCAAACCTCGCTATGGGCCATCCTTTTCGCGCCATCATGGTCACTGGTGTAACAATACTTACGGTCCTGTGTCATTTCCTGAATCGCTCCGGAAACCTTGGGGAGTTGGTGCATCGGTTACCTGTGTGGTCTCAGGGGGTAATTGCGGGGAGTTTGATTGTCTCAAGCGTATTATTCAAGGGGGAGGGCAGCCGGTTCATCTACTTCCAGTTTTAGGCCGGCCCTCTGAGGAATGCAATGGCGGGAAACAAAAACATCTTCCTTATTGTATGTGGCATCACTGTTGCTTCTTTGTTGCTTTGCTCCGAATTGGCCCTGAGGATGAAGGCTTTCCCTCCGAATTACGATATCAACGATACAGTATGGTTTCAAAAACTCCACGCTGCAAAACAGGCTTCGGAAAAAGACAAAACGGTAATCTTCTATGGTTCTTCGAGGACACAGTTGGGGGTATCTCCTGATGATTTCTGCGGTGAAATGAAGAGGTTGGGCAACAAAGCCACATGCTGGAATCTTGCAATGTCGAATTCCAACGATGCGGGCATACTCGCTCATGTGGGGGAGAAACTATACGGGGATGTAATCGTCATAGAGCAAATAGGCCTGAACCTGTCGAATCCCATCCGGACCGACGATGCGGAACGTTACCGGCGGGTAAAGACGCAGTCGTGGGGGCAGGATGTTGACGACCTCGCCGGATTCAAGCTTGCCCGATCGGTGTTCTTCCTGCGGAATAACATAACCCGCTCATTCCTCAACAAACGGTACGAGAAGATGGAATATCACGATAACGGCTGGCTTGAGGTCAGATATAACAAGGACCCGGTGGAAATCGAAAGGCAGAAGAGGCACTGGGAGGCTTATTCGGTTCGCGAGCAAATCCCTGTCGAAAGAGCGAGGACGGCGCAGAGGGCGTATAAAGAGATATTCGACAGGCTGATCCGGGAGGGCTCGCGTGTTGTGATATTGCGCATGCCTGTGGGCGGTGTGGGAAGGAAGATGGAAGACATGTTCATGTCCTGTGGTTATCATACCGATTTCATCAGAAATGACCCAAGAATTCTGTATATCGATGCGAACATCCATCCTGTGCTTTCGCAATATCATGCCGTTGAGGACAGTCATCTTGACGCCGGGGATGCGGTCGGATTTTCCAGAGATCTTGCGGGGATTATCGACGCCTGGCTGGGTCATGCAGGCAAGAACTAGGGAATGGGCGAGGGACGGCGCGGCTATTCAATATGACAAACTTGCCACTCATAAGAAATGTGGTTCCCACGGATGGACCTGGAATAGTGAGGTTGTTTAATGATGTATTCGGCGAGTCCCGTTCAATAGAAGAGTGGAACTGGGAATTCCTCGAAAACCCCGTAAAGAGAATCTTTGCCGTTGTTGCCGAACATGAGGGTAAGATTGTAGGTCAGTATGCCCTGCTTCCAAAATGGATGAACGTCGAAAAGAGGAGAGTCCTTGGAGCTCTTTCAGTTGACACCATGGTCCACCCGCTGTATAGGAACCAGGGACTATTTGTGTCTCTTGCGAAAGAATGCTACAGACAGGCCTCTAAGGAAGGCGTCAGCGTCGTGTATGGGTTCCCGAACAAGAACTCCTATCATGGCTTCATATACAACCTCGGGTGGCACGAGGTGGGACGGCTGCCCAAGTTGGTCAGGATTTTGAATCCCGAGCGGGTATTGCAAGAGAAGCTGAAATCCAAAGTTTTGGCGACGATGATAGGGCGGCCGGCACGGTGTCTGATTGACCTCTTTCCAAGGAGCAAGACGTTCCTCAGGGCCAAACACGTAACAGTGGAGCGTTTCGATTGCAGCGATGGTCGCCTTGACAGTTTCCTGAGTCGGGCGTCTTGGCATCCTGCCGTATCGGTATGGAAAGACCGCTCGTACCTGAGGTGGCGGTATTTCTCTTTTTCTCGCGGCAACTATACAGCGTTCGCGGCTTCGGATGCAGATTCGATGAGGAGCTTAATTATCTTCAAAATAGTGCCGCCAAAAGACAGCCTGCATTACGCGATCGGCTATATAGTCGATTTTTGGTTTCTCCCCGACAGTATCGAATCCGGTCAGCTTTTGTTGTCTCACGCATTGACCTTTCTTCGCCACAGTGGAGTTGATCTGGTTGTAACTCACGTTTTCAAATCAAGTTGCCTTTGTCCCATGTTTAGAAAGTTCGGTTTTATTAAGCATGGTGCGGACATGCCCCTGATTGTTAATACGCTTTCCGGCGATGTGCCCCACGGTGCAACAGAAAACGGCGCCGGGTGGCATTTTACGCCCGGCGATATAGACATTTATTAGCCTTCCACTCAGCAATAAATCTACTCATGCAGACGACGGTCAAGGAAATGATGAGGATTTGCCGAAGGGTTCTCATAAGGACTTGCATAAGGGGCTTGTCATGCCCTCGCATAATTGCGCCCAGGAATGCTCTTATCGTGGCTCCTCATCCTGATGATGAGACTCTTGGATGCGGCGGCATAATCAACCTCATGTCACAGAGTGCCGTCAGACTAACCGTTCTTTTTCTGACGGATGGTGAATCGTCTCATCAGAGTTGTTGCGGGATATCAAAAGAAGAAGTGGGCGCCATGAGGCGAAGACTCGCGGTCCAAGCGTGCGCAAAACTGGGTGTTTCCCCGGAAGACCTTATCTGGTTTGGTTTACCGGATGGGCAAATCTCTTGCGGGAACGGAGGGGGCTTTTGTGGCACATCCAATGATTTGTTGCGACTCATTGACAAAATAGAGCCTGACGCCATCTTTGCTCCCCATCCCTGGGAACCATGGCCGGACCACCGGGCGGCCGGTGAGATATTGAAGAAAGCAGTCAACAAGTATCGCAACCCGGTAACGGTTTACTATTACCCGGTATGGCTGTGGCACGGTCTTTGTCTGACCCATCTCCTTGCGATACGGAAGATGGATACGATTCGAGTCGATATCAGCGCAGTGCTGGAAACAAAAAGGCAGGCTCTCAACGAGTATTTTTCCAGCGTGAATCCTTTCTGCAACAGGCCCTACTGCGGGACCATGCCGAAAGGTTTCACAGAGCATTTTCTTTACCCCTATGAGATATTCTTTACCGAAGGATGAAAGAGAATGATCGGTCCCTCTGATCCCAAAAAGAGAGTTTTGATTACCACCCCTGTTCTCCACATGGGAGGAACTGAAGCCCAGACCCTGTGTCTGGTAAAGGCTTTGGCAGGCGCGGGATATCACGTCACGATCTGCTGTTATTATGAATTTGAGAAAGAAATGGTACGCCGATTCGAGGAGGCAGGTGCGGAGACTTTGACGCTCCGACTTCCAAGGACCTCTAATGGACTGACCGGCAAGAAGGTTTACCGGCTGGTAAAGGAATTGACTGGCGTATTTAATACCCTTTGCCCCGATATCCTGCATGTTCAATACCTTGCGCCGGGATTGCTGACCATAGTCTGCGCGAGGCTTGCGAGGATACCTCTTGTTTTCGCCACGGTTCATCAACCTGGTTCCCCGTATGGAAGGACCGAGAAGGGTCTGATAAGAGTTGCTTCCATGCTGTGCAATGCGTTCTTTTGTGTGTCCCTCTCAGTTGAGAAATCCTGGTTCGGAGACTGCCGGTTGTTCGATTCCAAATCTTTGAGACTGAAAAGAGCGCATTGCACCATTTATAACGCTTTAGATGTCGAGACCATATCCGGCGTGGCAGGTAATGCGGATAAACAGGCCCTGCGGGGTTCGTTGGGTGTCGCGGGTAAACCGGTAATAGGATCCGTTGGGAGACTGAGGTGGGAAAAAGGGCAGGAAACCTTGATTGAGGCCATGGCAACCGTCATTGGAACTACGCCGGAAGCGGTGCTCCTCGTTATCGGTGACGGACCTGATAGGGAAATGTTGAGACGAAAGACTGAAAACCTGGGCTTGAATCGGAACATACTCTTTCTGGGACAGAAGGAGCCCGAGGAGATTTACCGGCTATACGGCATAATGGACATAGTCGTGGTGCCGTCAGTATTTGAGGGGTTTGGAATTGTAGCCGGCGAGGCCATGGCAGCGGGCCTGCCGGTAATCGCGTCTAATGTTGGGGGACTGCGTGAGGTGGTCGAGGACGGTGTAACCGGCTGCCTTATACGCCCAGGGGACCCCGGGGAATTGGCCGACGCGTTGCGCATCCTGATAGGTGACGAAAAACGCAGACTTGCCATGGGCATGGGTGGTTTTGAAAGGGTTTCCGGCCTCTTTTCAATGGATAGGTATTCTTCTCTAATGGCGACAGCTTACCGGCATTTCTCTAATGGTTCTTCAAAGCGCGCTGGATCTCTTTGATCAATACTTTCCGGGAGCGCCTCTGCTGTTGGATTATGCCAGGCGCGCCAGGGCAGATATGAGATCATTGGCGAGAAGCTTCCGACCCTGGGAATCGATGGAGTCGGTGCCCCCGTTCCTGCAGATAGAGGTTACAAATATATGCAATTCGAACTGTATATTCTGTGCCTACCAGTATCAAGACAAATTTCGACAGGGGAGAGGTGTTATCACCGACGACATTTTCGAGAAAGTGCTAAGTGACTACATGCAAATGAAGGGCACTCACGTTGGTCTCACGCCCCTGTGTGGTGAGCCTCTGATTGATCCCGATATCATCAACCGTGCGGCCAGAATAAAACGCCTGGGACTGTGGACCGGATTCTTCACGAACGGCGTGCTGCTTAACAGGATTGACATAGAAGGCTTGCTGCTGTCCGGAATAGACGGTCTGACCATCTCAACCGGTCCTTTTGAAAGAGACATATATCAAGCTGTTTACAGAAATAGGCGATATCGTGACCTTCTGCATGGTTTGGTGAAGCTCATTAGCGCAAGAAACAGTCTGAGGAAAGATTTGGCCATCGAAATAGCCTTTCGTTCCCCCATTACCAGGAAAAAAGTATTTGCTTTGCCCGATTTCCTGAAACATGTCGATCCATTATTGACCCCGGAAGACAGAAGGCGGATTACCGTTCATACGAGAGGATTCGACAGTTGGGGCGGACAGATAACCAATCAGCACCTCACGGGGATTATGCGGGTGGGCATACCCCCCATCGTTCGAAGAAGGCCATGTATATGGACATTCGGACTCTACGTAACATACAATGGCCAGATTCGTCTCTGTGGATGCAGATTCGCGGAAACCGGAAGTCGCGATGGAGTGGACGAGTTATTTTTGGGTAATGTTGGGGAAACGTCACTCTTGGCCGCGTGGTCAGGACCTATGATTAAGAGTGCCCGTAGAAGATTTGTGACCGGTGACCTCCCCCGAGTATGTCGAAACTGCGTCATGTACCGAGCTTGTTGAGCCGGGATGGAATGTCCGGGACCCCAACCGGTTTCACTCCGAGTAGCCGCGGGATGCGGTCTAATGGCGCAACGGTGAAAAAAGAACGAATAGTGAACAGACGACCACCAGGTGATCATGTTTCCTGACTGCGTGTGCGGCAGCAAGCTGATCCGCCGCACCCGGGTGGTCCAGGGCATTGGCGGCGAATCGACCGTGCTGACTTGTGATCATTGTGGCCTGTCTCGCTGGGAGGCCCCGGATTCGTTTTGTTCGATGCGTTTGTGCGATGACTATAAACCGGGTGGCAGAAATGACTACAGTTCGGCACTGGATCAAATGGGAGACTTCAATGCCGGGGTATCCTCTCCTCATAATATGGGCCTCGTAACAAAGATTTGTCGGCTGGGCAACGGACCGACCAGGCTCCTCGACTGCGGATGCTCTCTGGGCTACCTTTTGGGAGGAATACGGATGGAGCGGCCCGAGTGGGATTTGTGCGGGATTGAAATTAATCCTGCATATGCTTTATACGCGAGGCAACAGGGCTTTGACGTTTTTGAGGGAGCAATCGAGGAGGCGCTCCCCGGCTCGGGACTTTTCAATATGGTCGTGCTGACGGAAGTATTCGAGCATCTGTTGGACCCCTTGATGGTCCTGTCCTTGATCCGCAAAATACTCGTACCCGGAGGGTATCTGATTGCTACGGTCCCGAATCTTCATTCAGTCATGGACCTTCACGTTTTGAAGAATAGAAGTGCTTTATCGATACCGTATCAACATCTGTGGTTTTATACCAGACAGAGCCTCGCCACGCTCGTCCGGGAATGCGGTTTCACGGTCACCAGGTGCGACACCATCTCCTTTTTTGGCGCGAGAGGCAAAGGCATCAGGAGATACATCGGAAAAGGAGTTAACCCCATTCTTGACCTTCTGAATATTGGAGGCACCATTTTTCTTGTCGCTCAAGCCGGGAAGGCCTGATATGTTGACAGAGCCGTCAACTCCCAAGATTTCTGTTGTCATCCCTCTATATAACAAAGAGAAAGAGATTACGAGGGCGATCGGCTCCGTATTTGAGCAGACAATGAAGGATTTCGAGGTGATCATAATAAATGACGGGTCCACAGACCGGAGTTGCGAAATCGTTGCCTCCTATGCCGGGCAACTCGGGTGGGAGGGACGCAATAGGATAAGGATCATTGACCAGGTTAATCAAGGGGTGTCTGCGGCGAGGAACAGAGGAATTGAGGAGGGGAAATCAGATTTGATCGCTTTTCTTGATGCAGACGACGAATGGTTACCACGTTATTTGGAGACCATCTTGAGGCTGTGGGCTTCGTTTCCGGAATGCGATGTGTTTTCAACGAACTATCTTTTTGTAGAGCCGGAGGGAAAAGGCTATGTTCCCGCGTTGCGGGGAGTCCCCGGAAAGCCCTGGGAAGGAATACTGACCAACTATTTCGCCGTGGCCGCAAAATCCGATCCACCCCTATGGTCTTCGGCTGTGTCTGTGACTAAGAAGGCCATTACATCCGTGAAAGGATTTCCCGTCGGAGTAACCTCTGGTGAAGACTTGCTCACGTGGGCCAAACTCGCGGCGAGCTATGACATCGCTTACTCGACAATCCCACTGGCCAAATTCAATATGTGCCTGGAAGTGCGCCCCAGACTACCACAGGTTCCGGATATCGTTGGCGAAGGCATGATCGATTTGTTGAAGAATGAGACCGACCGGAGCATCAGGATTCATTTGAAGGAATATGTGGCCGTATGGTACAAGATGCGGGCGAATTGTTACCTCAGGCTCGGGAAGCATAAGATGGCTTTCGTGGAGGCGTTGAAGGCCCTGCGTTATAACCCGAAATCCTCCAGGCTGTATGCATATGTCTTTCTAGCCCTGTTCCCGTTCAACTATTCAAGATTGCTGATTGGTATCCAAAAAGGGGTCAGAGGTTTGCGAAACAATGACCGAAAGCGGACTTGCGGCGGTGCCGGTTAGAAAGCTTCGCACCAACGCCGCCAAAGGGCGTAGGTGCCGCCCGCTGTACCTTTTTGAAGCCTTCAGCGAAAGAACGGTTTTGGCCTTCCGGATTGACTTTGTTTGACAAATCTCACAGCGAACAACTCCAGGAAAGCAGACTATGATGCATGAGCGGTTCCAATCCGGTAGAAACCTGACCCGAAGCGACAGGAAGAGAAGTCCATCTTTTCTTGTCTGGTTTGTGCTCATATCGACCGTTGCGGGATGCATTGTGGGTGGTACGCGGGTGTTGGGTTTTACCCTGGCGGGGCTTGCATGGTTCTTTCCGCTTATCTTTTCCTTCTTCATTATACTGCGCTCCTTGAAGACCGTTGCGTTTCCGTGGACTATCTGGCTTCCGTGGCTGGTTTTGCTGCTTATGTACTTAGTAGTCTCTCCATATGATAATGCATTACAGCGGACAGCCATCATGGTGAGTCCCATATTTGTGGGCATGGCCGTTTCGACCGACAACGTAAGGAACAAGATGCTGAACACATTCTTTGACCTGTCTAAGAAAGCGATCTGCATCTTCTTCCTTTTTGTATGTTTTTCGACGGGTATGATCTTTACGGGCACTTTGCCCGATATTACGGGCATGGCCGCACAAGCCATAACCGGCGCTCTGTTGGCGGCGCTCGTCGCTGCCCAAAGCGTGTGTGAGGGGCAGAAAAGGCTGATGGGCTATTGGGTGGGGTTGAGTCTTATACCGGTTGTTGCTTTGACGAGGACTGCCATTGTAGCTACTGCACTTACTCTGCCGTTGACGTTGGCCCCCCTGGCTCTCGTCAAACGGTTATTGGTTATAGGGGTTATTGGCGTCTTATGCCTGGGGATGTTTTACACGGAGAGGGTACAAAAGAAGATGTTCCACTCAGGAAAGGGAGAGATCGAGGATGTACGCATTTCGAATGACGATTTCAAGATGTCCGGCCGGAGCACGATGTGGGATGCGATGAGGATACAAATCGATAGGTCGCCATGGCTCGGATACGGGGCAAACGCTTCGGAGGCCTTCGTCACCGCACTGACCGGGGGGATTACGCATCCGCACAACGACTGGTTACGGCTCAGGTTCGACTACGGATACCTGGGTACTTTTGTATATGGCTTGTCTATGCTTGCACAGCTTTATCATGCGTGGAGAAAGGCAAGAGATGCCCAAGGGGCGACAAGAATCCTGTTCTATGCCGGTGCATCGGCGTTTATACCGGCAGCGATGTTCATGTACACCGATAACATCATATTGTATGCGGCTTTTTTTGGTAATCTTCAGTTCACGATTCTTGGACTGGCATACGCATCTATCCGAACGGCGCGGGCGGATGAACTACGAGCTAAAGGCAAACGACGTGCGGAGAATACCCGCCTGAACCCGTTGGTCAATGCCGGCATCCGGTTTCCTGCTTAGCCGCAAATACACAAAGATTAACAAAATATGCATATCGCCATAATCTGGCAGAGATTCCTGCCGTACCATGTAGCCCGGATCACTCATCTCTCGAAGAGGCTCCGCGCGGAGGGCCACGAGCTTACGGCAATTGAGGTTGCCTCGCAGGACCAGACGTACGGTTTTCCTGAAGATGGCGCCGTCGATGACCAGTTTGAGAAGATATGTTGCTTCCCCGGAATTTCCTATCATGAACTAAAGGCCCGCACGATTCACCGCAGGGTGTTGAATATTCTCGAGAGAACCGGACCGGACTTCGTATTCTGTCCCGCCACACCCTTCCCTGAGGGCATGGGCGCCATTTATTACGGTTCCAGAAACGACAAGAAGGTCGTGATCATGGATGATGCTTTTGAACATATGGAAAAAAGGGGACCCCTGACGAGGATCACCAAGAGGCTCATCCATGCGGGTGTAGATGGCATGTTTATTCCTGCAGCGACTCACCTTCCCTATCACATTGCAAGCGGATTTTCCAATGAACGTGTCGCCTTGGGCGTCTCCATAGTAGACAATGATTACTTTCACAGAAACGCAGAGAAAGCCCGACACGAGGAAGCGACCCTAAAGCATGAACTGGAATTGCCGGAAGACTATTTTCTTTTTGTGGGCAGAATAATGCCGAGGAAAGGGTTGGATACCCTTATGGAAGCCTATGGAAGATACCTCGGCCGCATGGGAAAAGAAGCCTGGGAACTGGTGCTGGTGGGGAACGGAGAAATTGAAGGCATGATGAATTCGAAACCGAGAGGCGTTCGCTTCACGGGAGCGAAGTTCGGGGATGACCTCTGCAAATATTACGGGCTTGCGCGAATGCTTGTTGTGCCGAGCTACTCGGACCCGTGGGCTTTGGTTGTGAACGAGGGCATGGCTTCGAACTTGCCCGTTATCGTGAGCCAGGGTTGCGGTGCATCGAGAAATCTGGTGCGTGAAGGGGAGAACGGATGGACCTTTAAACCTGGTGACGTGGACACCCTCACAAACCTTTTACACCGGTCTACATTACTTGGCGCTGAAAAACTTGCAGAAATGGGAAGACGGTCTTCGGGGATCATGGACCGGTGGTCCCTTGATACGTTTGTTGATAGTGCTTTGAAGGCTATCAGAATCCCAAAACGAAGAGGCAGACGAATCGTCTCTTCGGCGCTCATAGGTATCTGGAAGGGCTGGGTAAGGGTCAACTGAGTGTTGCCGATGGAACGACAGAGGGTACTTATTGTTCAGCGAAGGATGCCGGAATACAGGACCTCGTTGTTCGAGAGACTTTCCCGGAAACTCGGCGAAAGAAGGATAGACCTTACTATCTCATACGGAAATACGGAGGCGCGCGACATCTTGAGGGGTGACGAGGGGGTTTTGACGATCGGTTCATATGTATCGGACCACGCCCTTTCCTTCGCGGGGATAGAACTGGTTTACATGAGGATTCCATTGCGTTCGCTCAATCAGTATGACCTTGTAATCCTGCCCCACGAGAACAGGATTCTTCTGAATTTCCAGCTTCTCTTGAGTCGGTTTCCTTTTGACAGGATAGCGTTTTTCGGTCATGGCGGTAACTTGAGGGGGGAAAGGGATAGCTGGAAGGAATCCTTGAAATCGTGGGTGGCAAAGAAGGGGGTGTGGTACTTCGGATATACCGCCCTCTCGGTCAGGGAGATGATCGCGAGGGGTTTTCCGGAGGAGCGTATTACGTGCCTCGATAACACCATCGACGTGGACGAACTGGGGAGGTGGAGGAATGACATATCTCCTGATGAAATCGCAGTCCTTAGGACTGTTTACGGCATAGAGGGGAAGAACGTGGGAGTATTCCTTGGAAGTCTCACGGGAGATAAGAGACTCGCCTTCCTGTTTGCCGCAGCGACGGAACTGAGAAAGTCAGTGGACAAGTTTGAGCTTGTAATTGTGGGAGACGGGCCCGTGGGAGACGAGGTCCTTGAATGGGGCCGCGACAAACCATGGGTGCACTGGGTGCGGGCAAAACACGGGCGTGAGAAGGTTATTCATGCCATGCTGGGAAAGGTGATCCTGAGTCCGGGCATGGTGGGACTTAATATAGTGGACAGTTTCGGTCTCGGCATACCAATGGTCACCACCGACTGTGGTATCCACTCGCCGGAAATCACATACCTCAAGTCGGGGATAAACGGAGTGATGACGGACGACAATCTGGGCGCCTTTACGGCGTGTGTAAAAGGCCTTTTGGAGGATGAAGGGGCGAGGCAACGGATGGAAGAGAACTGCCTTGATATGGCGAGATACCTGACGCTCGATTCTATGGTGAACAACTTTGCAGACGGGATAATGAGCGCCCTCTCCCTTTCCGCGGAAGGTCACGGCTGCGCCTCGAGGCTTCCCGCTTGAGGCACAGGTCCCGGAAAACCCTTGTGTTACGGCCTTCGAGTGCGCTAATCCGATGAAACTGCTCCTTGTCCACAATTTCTATGGTTCCTCCGCACCGAGCGGGGAGAATAAGGTGTTTGAAACGGAACGGGAGATGCTGACGGGGCGGGGGCATGAGGTATTGGAGTATACAAGACATTCCGATGAAATACGCGGCAAAGGGCTGTTCGCCGTCATAAAAGGAGCTGTCGCCGTTCCCTGGAACCCCTTCGCGGGTAAGGCGATTGAAGGAGTGCTTCGACGTGAGAAACCCGACATTATGCATGTACATAATGTGTTCCCTCTCCTGTCTCCGTCCATATTCCATGCGGCACGGGACGGGGGGACCGCCACTGTGCTCACATTGCACAACTACAGGACGTGTTGCGCCGCGGCCATACCGGCGCGCAACGGCAGGGCGTGTACCGAGTGTATAGACCGGCGAAGCATTGTGCCTGCGTTGAAACATGGCTGCTACAGGGAGAGCAGGCTCGCAACGATCCCCCTCGCGGCATCGATTGCTCTCCACAGGAGGATTAAAACCTGGCGTCATTGTGTCGACGCCTTCATTTCCCTCACGGAATTCCAGAAGGAGTTGCTGGTGAGAGGAGGGCTTCCCGCGGGACACATCCATATCAAACCGCACTTTTATGATAATCCTCCGGAGGCGGTTTCCTTTGATGTACGCGAGGATACGGTGGTTTTCCTGGGAAGGATCGGCAAAGAGAAAGGTGTCCACCTCCTGCTGCAGGCGTGGCGGCGATGGGGGTCCGAAGCCCCGCGGTTGGAGATCATCGGAGATGGGCCGGAAAGGGCGGAACTCGAACAGGCCGCCGAACGCAATGGGCTCGGGAAGAAGATCGCCTTCAGGGGCCAATTGTCCTTTGAGGAAACGCAGCGAAGGCTGGCGAAGGCAAAACTGCTTGTCCTGCCATCCCTTTGTTTTGAGGGGTTTCCCATGGTGATCAGGGAGGCTTTTGCCCTTGGCGTGCCGGTCATGGCTTCCTGCATAGGAGCGCTGCCTTACATCGTCAAAGATGGAGTGAATGGAGTGCTCTTTCAACCGGGAGACGCCGACGATTTGTTGGTCGTCGCAAAGGCTATCTGGAAGAGCGGTCCGAGGCTTGAGCAAATGGCAGTTTATGCGCGGCTGGAGTTCGAAGGGAAATACACGGCTGAAGAGAACTATAGAATATTGATGTCGATCTATGACGAGGCGATCGCTTCGAAGAGACGGAAGACCGGAAAAGCAAAAAACCAGGGCCATTCCCGGTTCCACACCACATCACTTCTCACATGAACACAGAAAACATACTTGGCTATCACATCATGACTGAGACAAAGGACCGTTGCATCGGGCGGATTATGGACGGGATCTATGGCCGGGAGAAGCGCAAGGTCCTTGTGTGCGCGAACCCCCATTCCCTGGAAGTAGCGCGAAGGGACCCTTTATTTGACGAAGCCCTGAAGAGCGCGGATTTTCTGATCCCTGACGGGGTGGGGATTGTCATCGCCTCGAAAATAAACAGAGGCAGGATAAAGGACCGGATCACGGGTAGCGATGTCTTCCAGGAAGTGAGCAGCGCGTTGAACGAAAGAAGGGGCTACCGATATTTTTTCCTGGGTTCGACGGAGGATAACCTGAGGTGCATACGGGAGAAAATGAGTAACGATTTCCCTTGTATCGACGTGGCGGGAACGTACTCGCCGCCCTTCAGGGAAGACTTCGATGACAGGGAAAACGGTGAGATGGTGGCGGCCATCAATACAGTGAAGCCCCACGTTCTCTGGGTCGGCATGACCGCGCCGAGACAGGAGAAATGGATCCACTTGAATAGGCGCAGGCTCGATGTGAGTTTTATCGCCGCAGTGGGGGCGGTGTTCGATTTTTATACGGGAAGGGTGAAGAGGTCTCATCCGGTGTTCCGGAGCATGGGTCTGGAATGGCTGCCGAGGCTGGTGAGAGACCCGGTACGGCTTTGGAGACGGAATTTTGTATCGAATCCGAAGTTCCTCATAAGGGTCACCAGAGAGGTTGTGAGAACGAACGGAGCCCGGGAGTCTGCCAGGTGAGGGCAAAAGAAAGGGGGAACCTATGACGACATTGCTGGTTACTTTTCTTACCGCTTTTGTCATTTCTCTTGTCGCGACACCCCTGGCGAGGATGTTTGGAACGAGAATAGGAGCAGTCGACAAGCCTCAGAGCCGCAAGGTACACCTTACGGACATTCCCAGAAGCGGTGGGATTGCTCTGTTTGTCTCCTTCTTTGTAACGCTGTGCGTAAGTCACTTGTTCTACACGGAGGTATCGAACAAACTGATCTGGGACACGAAGATGATTTCCTTTGTGTGTGGCGCCCTGCTTATTTTCGGCGTCGGGTTGGTGGATGACTGTCATAGACTCAGCGCCCGGACAAAGGTCCTCTTCCAGATTGCGGCGGCGAGCATCGCTTTTGCCGGGGGAATCAGAATTGGAGGACATGTGTTCTGGGGCGCCGCATATCAGTATGGCTGGCTGAGTTACTTCATCACTGTCTTCTGGTTCCTCCTCATCATCAATGCGGTGAACCTTATCGACGGGTTGGATGGGCTTGCGTCCGGAATCGTCCTGTTCACGTCGCTCGTGATGGTGGCTCTCCTCGTGATCAAAGGGGATGTGCTGACTGCGTTATATTTCGCATCTCTGGGCGGTGCGGTGCTCGGATTCCTTCGCTACAACTTCAATCCCGCTTCAATATTTATGGGGGACGGAGGAAGCTATTTTCTCGGTTACGCGATTGCGGCGATCTCCACCATGAGTTCCATTAAGGGGCAAACGGGCGCCTTAATCCTCATCCCCCTTATCGGCATGGGCGTTCCGGTGTTTGACACCATTCTTTCCCCGCTGCGCCGCTTCGTGGTGGGGGCGAGTATGTTTTGCCCTGACAGAAGGCACATTCACCACAGACTTCTTGATCTCGGACTGAACACCCGAAAGACGGTTCTTATCATCTACGGCATTTCAATAGTCCTATGCCTGTCGGCGATAGTGATCGCGAATTCCCGCGATGAGATGTCCGGTCTTTTCCTGATTCTATTAGTGATAAGCTCTGCCATATTCTTTCGCAAACTGAGGTATTTCGAATACTTCACCGTTGATAAGGTATATGGGTGGCTGAGGGACATAGTTGACGTGGCGGGCTTCAACCGGAGTCGGCGAAGTTTCCTGGGATTGCAGATGGAGATTGAGAATTCACGAGGTCCGGACGAAATGTGGGATAAGGTGTGCATGGCCCTCGAAATGATAAGGTTCAATACTGCGAGGCTCGACTTGAATCACAAGGGAAAGACGGTCAGGTTCGAATGGGCTCCCGGAAACGGCAACGGTCACGGCGTTCCCAACAGCGACCCGGCGGCAGCGATGAAGATATCTATTCCTTTGATGAACGGAGGAGACGAAAATCTCGGGACCTTGTTGTTGGTAAAGGACCTGCGGCAGGAATTGTTGACCAGTTTTACCATACGTCGCGTGGAGCATCTCAGACGGGCCATTCAGGTGGCAACTTCAAGATTCGAGAAGAAATACGCGTAACAGGGAACGACAATTGAACACCCTTTTGTTGCCTGGTGCAGAAAAAGTCCCGTTCTACGGTTGGTTATGAAGAATTTTGTAACATCAGGCGGAAGAGGTTACCGAGAGAGATGACCCTTGAGATTAGTCTCACAATGGTGGACACAGTTACGGGAGGGAATTTAAGGTTATGGGACCAAAGCTATGCCCGAGTTGCGGGGCGGAACGAGTTCACAGGAGTCATGCCCGTGGCCTCATGGAGCGAGCCAGGAAGAGCATCGGCAGTAAGAGGACCTTTCGTTGCCATACCTGTGGCTGGAGAGGCTGGATGGATACGGGCCGGCACAAGTCGGCGTTGGCGAAGAAGGAAGACGGGTTAAACAGCATAAGCCTTATCATGGTGGTAAGCGCTGCCCTGGCGATCGGTCTTCTGGTGGTCCTTTACAGACTGTGGAGCGGCGACGGCGGCTAGCGTCGGATAGAATCAGATAATTGTTTTTTGACCGAGCAATTACCCGAACCGGGTGACAGGTGAGTTTCGTCCGTCACCCGGTTCTCTTGTTATCGACCACATCAGGGTCACTCAGGTCTTCCGGCATTGTACGCGCGCAACGCCCGGCGGCGTCCATAGTATCCGTGCTGCACAATTTCTCACAGGAATTTGTCGTTTGTAATATGTTACCGGAGGGATGCGGATGCGCACAGCCTCCTGTAATCTCTGGATTTTCCCGCCTTCCGTATCGCCCGGTACTGGTGTATAATTGAGGATAGGGATGACGAAGGAAAGGCCGGCCCGGGAAGAGTAGTAAGAATAAGGAACCGCCCGGGTTACGCTGCCGACCGAGGGAGGCGTAATGTCAATGAAACCGCACCGGGAACTTCTCACCACACCGTCCACATTTCTTCTGTGGGCCGCCATCATTTTTGCTCTTTATTTCATTGGGCTCTTCAATTATCTGCTCTTCCACAGTCTGGCAGAGATATTAAGCATTGTCATAGGCTCGGCCGTCTTTTTACTGGTCTGGTGCGCACGACACTACTTCCGGAACGACTATCTGCAGTTTATAGGAATTGCCTCCCTTTTCGTCGTCTTGCTGGACATGATCCACATGCTTGCCTTTAAGGGCATGGGAGTATTCCCGGGTCACGACGCCAACTTATCAGCCCAACTGTGGATCGCCGGGCGCTATGTCCTGGGCCTGTCTCTTCTCATCGCCCCTGCATTTTTCAGCCGGAAGCTCAATCCCATGTTTACCTTCGCAGGATTTGCCCTCATTACAGCCCTCCTGATAGTTTCCATTTTTGTCCCCCACGCTTTTCCTGTGTGTTACGTGGAAGGGGCGGGATTGACTCCCTTCAAGATCGTAAGCGAGTATATTATCTCTCTTATCATGTTGGCCTCCATCGCTTTGCTGTACCGGAATCGCAGAGTTCTGGATCCCCCGGTATATCGATTGTTGGTTTTGTTCATTGCTGCGTCGATAGGAGCCGAGCTGACCTTTACCTCTTATGTCAGTGTCTATGGTTTTGCCAACCTGCTGGGCCATCTTTTCAAGATCGTTGCCTACCTTGCCCTCATTCAGGTGGTCCTCGTAGTCGGTCTCGATCGGCCCTATAGCCTCCTCTTCCGCGAATTAGAGCACGAGAGATCAGATCTGAAGGCTGCACGGGACGAGTTGGAGTTGCGTGTGCAACAACGCACTGCGGAACTGCGCGAAAGCAACGAGCGGTACAAACTGATTTCAGAGAACAGTACCGACGTGATATGGATGCTGGACCCGTCGAGTCACCGTTTTACTTACGTGAGTCCCTCAGTTTACAATTTGTATGGCCTCACTCCGGAAGAGGTAATGGCTGAACCTCCGGAGAAGATGCTGACGCCGGAGTCGCTGGAAGGGCTTCCTGCACGGATTGCCGCATTTCCGGCGGGCGATGAATCGCAACGCACTATGACGCATGATGCCGTTCAAACCCATAGGGACGGTCATCTTATATCCACTGAGGTGGTTACCACCCTGGTCGCCAATAATCAGGGAGAGGTTCAGGTTGTCGGTGTTTCGCGGGATGTTACCGGGCGTAAACGGGCTGAACAAACAAATGCACGGCTTGCGACCATTGTGGCGTCCTCGGGTGATGCCATCATCGGGAAGGACCTGAGCGGCGCTATCGTCACCTGGAACACGGGGGCGGAGAAAATCTATGGATACACGGCTGAGGAGGTTCTCAACAAGCCCATATCCCTTCTTGTTCCCCCTGATCGTCTCGATGAGGTGCCTCAATTCCTTGATCGAATCAGCCGCGGAGAAAGTCTTGAACATTTTGAAACTGTACGGCTAAGAAAAGGCGGCAAACCTATCGACGTTTCTCTCACTATTTCTCCTATGAAGGATGCCGAAGGCAGGATTGTGGGCGCATCCACCATCGCCCGGGACGTGACGGAGCGAAAACTCGCTGAAGTGCGTCAGGAAAGGCTGAAGAATTTCTATGCGGCCCTCGTAAGCATCGATGAAGCCATTATGCATTCAACTGATGAAACCCGGTTGTTCACCCGGATGTGTGGTATTCCCGTGGCGAGGGGCCTGATACAGATGGCGTGGGTGGGTATTGAAGATCCGGTGAGCTACAATATTATTCCAATAGCCAGGTACGGGAAAGGCACCGACTATCTGGATGAGATCGTCATCTCCACCCGCGGAGACTTGCCGGAAGGCCTTGGACCCACAGGGATTGCATGGCGCGATCAGAGAGTTGTCGTCAATAATGATACCGGAGACAATCCTCACATGGCGCCGTGGAGCAACCGCGCAACTGCCTACGGATGGAGGTCCAGCGCCAGTTTCCCTATTTTGAGAAAGAACAGGATATACGCGGTCTTCAGCATCTACAGTAGTGAACCCCATATTTTCGATGAAGAAATGATGACTTTGTTGGGTTTTATGATCAACGAGGTCTCCTTCGGGTTGGACGGTATGGATGCCAGGCAATCCCTGGTGAAGAGCGAGGCGCGCCTCCGTAGTCTCATGGAAAACGCGCCGTTTCCGATGTTGATCTTCAGAACGAGGGATGGCTCCTTGCGTTTCGCAAACCGCCGCGCTGAAATACGGTTCCATGTAAAGCGTGAGGAAGCGCTCGGCGCCTTAGCGGGTCGGTTTTATCAGGACCCGGCCGACCGGGAACGCCTTCTTGAACGTCTGCGTGAGGAAGGCGTCGTGTCCGATCAGGAGATCCGGCTGATAGATTGGACGGGAAACCCGTACTGGGCGCTCCTGTCGGCCTCGGTGGTGGAATTCGAGGATGAACCGGCCATCATGGTCTCCATCACGACGAAACGAAGGGTTTCGAGCTTGGTGCAGTCGATTACATCACCAAGCCTATCAGCCCCCCTGTCCTGCTTGCCCGCCTGCAAACCCAACTTCATTTGAAGGAAATGCAGGACCAACTCAGGCGTCAGAACGAATTCCTTGAAGCCGAAGTGGATCGGCGGACCAGAGAGATTGTTGACGTCCAGGATGTTACCATTTTAACCATGGCGTCCCTTGCGGAAACCCGGGATAACGAAACAGGCGACCACATCAGACGTACCCAGTTCTACCTTAAGGCCTTGGCGGAGCATCTTCGCAAGTGTCCCCGGTTCAGTCATGTTCTCGATGACGACAAGACGATACTGCTGCTTTTTAAATCTGCGCCCCTCCATGATATCGGCAAAGTGGGTATCCCCGACCATATCCTTCTCAAGCAGGGAGGTCTCACCGACGAAGAATTTGAAATCATGAAAACCCACTGCAAGCTGGGCCGTGACTCGATTATCGCCGCAGAACAGCGTCTTGGGCTGGAACTGCCTTTTCTTTCCGTTGCCAAGGAAATAGCCTATTTCCACCACGAGAAATGGGACGGTACGGGCTACCCGGAAGGGTTGTCAGGGGATGATATCCCTATCCCCGGCCGCCTGATGGCGCTTGCCGATGTATATGATGCCCTCACTTCCCGGCGTTGTTACAAGGGCCCGCTATCTCATGAGGAAGCGGTGGAGATTATCATACAGGGCAAAGGAAGCCATTTCGACCCCGATGTAGTGGATTCGTTCGTTGAAATTGCGGACGATTTTGTGGAGATAGCGAAACGTTACAAGGATATATAGAACCGGTACCACCCGTGAGGGAATAGTGGCATCCCTTTCTCGGGGATTAGAACCATGGTCGAAAAAGACACATGGCGGAGGGTATTACGACCCTGAATATCAGGTGGTGACCGACGAGGACGCAGAAGGGCTGAGGAAGGCGCTGGAAGGAAGCGGCGTGGACAAGGACTTGATTCAGTTCCTTTCGATGGGGGCGTTCCGGATAGCGGGGTGAGCCGGACCATCTCCGGTTCTAAGAAAATCCGCTATCGGCTTGAGTTTTCCCTTGCAAAATCTTTGCTTTAGCAGGAAAATAGATAATGAGGGCGGGGTTTGGCCTGGCGCAGTTGCCCAATACCCGCCCCATCGTTTTCTCTCGAACAAACCGGGAACAAGCGTTAAAGCTCTTTAGTGAAATAGTTTAGCCTCAAAGGGAATGGGTACTTATGTTCGAGCAGGCTTTCAGAAACATCGATGACGTCCTTCGAAAAGAAGCGGGCTGCACCACCGAGCTTGATTACACAGAGCAGACCTCCTGGCTGCTTTTCCTGAAATATCTTGACGATTTGGAGCAGGATAAGGCGGTAGAAGCGAAACTCGAAGGCAGGAAATACACCCGTATCCTCGAAGAGCCTTATCGCTGGGAGAAATGGGCTGCGCCCAGGGATAAAGAGGGCAAGCTCGACCATAACCTTGCGATGACGGGTGACGATCTCACCACCTTCGTGGACCGGAAGCTCTTCCCACACCTTCAGGGTTTCAAGACAAGAGCAAGCGGACCGAACACCATCGAGTACAAGATCAGTGAGATATTCGGCGAAATCAAGAACAAGATTTCCTCAGGCTATAACCTTCGAGAGATCATCGAGCAGATCGATGAGCTTCATTTCCGTTCTCAAACGGAGAAACACGAACTCTCACACCTCTATGAAGCCAAGATCAGAAACATGGGCAATGCGGGACGCAACGGCGGCGAGTACTACACTCCACGCCCCTTGATCCGCGCCATGGTGCAGGTGGTGAAGCCGAAGATCGGGGAGCGCATCTATGACGGTGCGGTCGGCTCGGCAGGCTTTCTGTGCGAGGCTTTCGATTACATACGGTCACACAATAAGCTCACTACTAAGGACCTTGAAACGCTCCAGACCAACACCTTCTACGGCAAGGAGAAGAAGTCCCTTGCCTATGTCATCGGCATCATGAACATGATCCTCCATGGCATCGAAGCTCCGAACATCATCCATACCAATACCCTGACCGAAAACAGTGCAGACATTCAGGAGAGGGACCGCTTCGACGTGATCCTGACCAACCCTCCGTTCGGCGGCAAAGAGCGCAAGGAAGTGCAGCAAAACTTCTCAATCCGCACGGGTGAGACGGCGTTCCTCTTTCTGCAGCACTTCATCAAAATTCTCAAGGCCGGCGGAAGAGCAGGCGTAGTTATCAAAAATACCTTTCTCTCGGGCACGGACAATGCCTCTGTGAGCCTGCGAAAGCTACTCCTGGAAAGCTGTAACCTTCACACGGTACTCGACTGCCCCGGGGGAACATTCCAGGGCGCAGGTGTGAAGACCGTGGTGCTTTTCTTCGAGAAGGGAGCACCTACTCGAAAGGTCTGGTACTATCAGCTTGACCCCGGTCGAAGCCTGGGCAAGACAAATCCACTTAACGACGATGACCTCACCGAGTTTGTGAGGTTGGAAGAGACTCATGCAGATTCCCGGAAAAGCTGGAGTATAGACGCCGAGAATATCGACCAGACAACCTTTGACCTCTCCGTAAAGAATCCGAATAATGGCGGAGAGGTAAAGCACCGGAGCCCGAAGGAAATATTTGATGAGATCACGAGACTGGATGCCGAAAGCGCGGAGGTCATGCAAGCGATCAAGAGGCTCTTATGAGAGTGGGATGGAAACGCGAGTTCCTGCATAATCTGTGCGAGGTCTTCGTGGATGGTGACTGGATTGAAAGCAAGGATCAGTCGCGGCATGGTATCCGACTAGTGTCACGTCACTCATCTAATGTCGGATAAAGTCGCCTAAGTTTCACCCGCGCATCCTTAGTAGTAAATTGCCAGTTCACCTTTGCGTTGAGATTGTCGCGATGGGCCTGCCAGGCAGACACGGCGGAGTGGACCTCGGCGAGAGTGTCGATCCGGCGACTCAGGCATTGATGAATGAGCACGTTAAGCTCAATCTCCGCCATATTGAGCCAGCTTCCATGTTTGGGAGTATAGACGAATTCAAAGCGGTCCCAGATGCGTTTGGCCTCTTCGGGAGAAAAGGCTTCATAAAGAGAGCCGGGTTTATGGGTGTTCAGGTTATCCATGACAAGGGTGATCCTTTTGGCCTTTCCATACCGTCCTGAAAGTTCCCGGATGAACTCCGCCCAGTCGCGCTTCGTTCTCCTTTCCGATACCTTGGTCAGGCGCGTGCCCGCCAATGGTTCGTTGGCCATAAATACGGTACAGACGCCACATCGCTCGTATTCGTAGTCGTGACGCTCGAGCCGTCCCGGAGCGCGGGGAATCGGGGTACGCGTTTCTTTGATCAGTTGTCTTGGGGTTTCATCCATACAGACCACCGGGAATCTTTTATCATACGGGCGTTTATATACATCGAGTACGTTCTCCATGGCGGCGACGAAATCAGCATTGCCCTCCGGTGGAATGACCCATCCTTGCTGCTTCCAGGGTTTTGTTTCGTTTTTTTAAAACCCGACGCACGGTTTCATAGGAGATATTCTCGATATAATTGAGCGCTACGGCCCGGTTCGCGAGCATACGCAAGGTCCACCTCGCAAAACCTTCTGGTGGTTCGCTACAGCTCAAGGCAATGAGGTGGGCCTCGAAATCGCCATCCGCCTTCTTCTCGTAGACTCGCTCTGCTTTGTGTCCGGTAAGGGCAGTCTCAAGTCCTTCTTCCACGAATCGCTTTTTTACTCTATCTATCTTACGCATGCTGATTCGCAACACTGCCGATATATCCTCGTTCTTCATCGGGTGGTCCTGGAACCGGCCCTGATCGCAATTGAGAAGAACCAGCGCATTGAGCACCTTTTGGGCTTTATGATTTCCTTTTTGCACCACGCCTTCAAGTTCCTTTCGCTCTTCTTTTTCGAGCACCACCCTATATTTTATCATTCGGACCTCCCCATGGTGAAATTTAACCCTTGAGGAGATTCTATATCATACTATACGACATTACAAGTGTGATGTGACACTAGTGCAAACCGGTAATGTTGGCGAAGGAGTATTCAAAGACCGAGATGAGAAGGCCCGTTATATCTCGGAGGGTACATTTGAGAGGTTGCGCTGCACGGAAATCTTCGGAACCGATTGTCTCATTTCTCGCTTGCCTGATCCAGTTGGACGAAGCTGCATATTACCGAATGCAGGCGCCAGAATGATCACAGCTGTCGATTGCACTATCGTACGCTTTGATCTAGCGCAATTACTTCCGGCCTTCTTCAATTACTACTCGCAGTCTCCCGAATATCTCAGCGCTGTAGACTCAGAAACTACCGGCACGACGCGGAAACGAATCAGCAGAACCAAGTTGGGGCTTATTCCGATTCCAGTTCCCCCAATTGAGGAGCAGCAGCGGATAGTCCGCATCCTCGACGAAGCGTTCGATGGCATAACCACCGCCAAGGCAAACACCGAAAAGAACCTCCAGAATGCCCGTGCTTTGTTCGAGAGTCACCTCCAATCAATGTTTGTGCAAAGGGGTGAGGGATGGACACGGAAGAGCGTCGGAGAAGTCAGTACACATTCGTTGGGCAAAATGCTCGACAAGGCAAAGAACAAGGGTAAACCTGAACGTTATTTGAGAAACCTCAATGTGCGCTGGTTCGACTTCGATTTGTCTGATCTTCTAGAAATGCGTTTCCTTCCCGAAGAGGTAGATAAGTATACAGTCGTCAGAGGGGACGTTCTCATCTGTGAGGGCGGATATCCAGGACGAGCAGCTATCTGGCAGGAGGATTACCCTATCTATTTCCAAAAGGCGCTTCACCGCGTCAGATTCCACAATCCTGATTACAACAGATGGTTTGTATATTTTTTGTATTCTCAGGATAGGAGTGGAGACCTTCGACAGCACTTCTCGGGAACGGGCATTCAGCACTTCACAGGAGAAACATTGGACCATTACACGGTTCCGATTCCTCCCCTTGCCGAACTAGATCGTCTCCTTCCACATATGGATGGGTTACTAAGGGAAACCGAACGGCTCGAATCCATCTACCAGAGAAAGCTTGATACCTTGGACGAATTAAAGAAGTCCCTGCTATACCACGCCTTCAGCGGCCAACTTTAGGAGGACCATGAACGAAGCCGAAACCAGAGCCGAATATATCGATCCCGCTCTCAAGGCGGCGGGTTGGGGCGTGGTTGAGGGTAGCCGGATTCGGCGTGAGTACCCGATCACGCGGGGCCGGATCGAAGGGCGTGGCTTACGAGCGAAACCCCTCATCGCTGATTACGTGCTGGAGTACCGCAACACGAAGCTTGCGGTGGTTGAAGCGAAGGCATGGGACGAGGAATTGACCGAAGGCGTGGCGCAGGCGAAGAATTATGCGGGCAAGCTTTCCGTAAGGTTCACCTACTCATCCAATGGTCAGGGTATCTATGGCATCGACATGCAGACCGGCAAAGAGGGCAAAGTCTCAACCTATCATACGCCGCAGGAACTCTGGAACCTGACCTTTACCGAGCCGAACCCGTGGCGGGACCGATTCTCCGCTATCCCGTTTGAGGACAAGGGCGGATCACATCCAAGCCGCTATTATCAGGACATTGCGGTTGAGCGGGTCATGGAGGCTATCGCGGCGGACAGACCGAGAATTCTCCTCACCCTCGCCACAGGAACCGGCAAGACCTTCATTGCCTTCCAGATCGCGTGGAAGCTCTTTCATTCGCGCTGGAACCTGAGCCGGCAACCGTCCCGCCGCCCGAGAATTCTATTCCTCGCGGATCGCAACCTTCTCGCGAATCAGGCATACAACGCCTTTTCCTCTTTTCCTGAAGACGCCATGGTGCGCATTGCCCCTGCGGATATCAGGAAGAAGGGGAAGGTGCCGAAAAACGGGAGCATCTTCTTCACGATCTTCCAGACCTTCATGAGCGGGCCTGATGACACGCCCTATTTCGGCAAGTACCCACCGGACTTTTTCGACTTCATCGTTATCGACGAATGTCATCGCGGCGGGGCGAACGATGAGAGCAACTGGCGGGATATTATGGAGTACTTCGGTCCCGCTGTGCAACTCGGACTCACTGCCACGCCCAAACGCATGGACAACCTTGACACCTATGCATACTTTGGAGAGCCGGTCTACATTTACTCTTTGAAGGAGGGCATCAACGACGGTTATCTCACGCCATTCAAGGTGAAGCAAATCTCGACGACCCTCGATGAGTACATATATACTCCGGACGACGAGGTGGTTGAGGGTTCAATCGTGGCTGACAAGCGGTACACGGAGACCGACTTCAACAGGATCATCGAGATCAGGGAGCGCGAGGCGCACCGGGTAAAGCTCTTCATGGGGGAGATGAACCAGAACGAGAAGACCCTCGTCTTCTGTGCCACCCAGGATCACGCCCTTGCGGTCCGGGACCTCATCAATCAGATGAAGGCGAGCAAAGACCCCGACTACTGTCACAGGGTTACTGCGAATGACGGCGAACTGGGGGAACAGTACCTGCGGGATTTTCAGGACAACGAGAAGACCGTCCCCACGATCCTCACGACCTCACAGAAGCTCTCTACCGGAGTGGATGCCCGCAACATCCGAAACATCGTGCTCATGCGGCCCATCAATTCCATGATCGAGTTCAAACAGATCATCGGTCGCGGCACCCGGCTTTATGACGGGAAGGATTATTTCACCATTTATGATTTTGTGAAGGCCCACCATCATTTTAACGATCCCGAATGGGACGGCGAACCGATGGAGCCTGAAACCTGTCCTAAGTGCGGCTGTTACCCCTGCCGATGCGAGAAGAAGCCGCCGGAGCCCTGTCCTGTATGCGGCAAGCTCCCGTGTGAGTGCGAGAAAGAGCCCTGCCCCACCTGCGGACAGCGTCCCTGTGTATGCAAGAAAAGGGCGAAGGTGAAACTCGCCGACGGCAAGGAAAGGAATATTCAACATATGATGTCCACCACCTTCTGGCACCCCGACGGCACGCCCATGTCCGCGCAGCAGTTCATGGAAATGCTCTTCGGCAAGCTGCCCGGGTTTTTCAAGGACGAAGCAGAACTCCGGGCCATCTGGAGCGCCCCGGATACCCGCAAGAAGCTCCTGCAAGGCTTGACGGAAAAAGGGTTTGGTCGCGAGCAACTGACAGAAATGCAAAAGATCATCGATGCCGAGAAGAGCGACCTCTTTGACGTGCTTGCGTATGTAGCATACGCCATGCCTCCACTGACCCGGGAAGAACGGGCAGGAAGGGCAAAGGTCATAATCAGCACCCACTTCAACACGAAGGAACAGGTCTTCCTCGACTTTGTTCTGTCTCATTATGTAAGCGTCGGAGTAGAAGAACTGGATCAGGAAAAGTTGACGCCCTTGTTAAAACTCAAGTATCATAACTCGATCACCGATGCTGTAGCTGACTTAGGTAGACCGGAGGAGATCAACAAGGTCTTCCTGGGATTCCAGAAATACCTGTACCAGCAGGTGGTGGCTGCATGAGAAGAGGCAGGAGAACTTGACCGTTGAACTTACGCAGATGAGGCGGAGGCAATCATTGGGGGTGCCATGAAAAGGACCCCCGTAAGAAACATGGTGCGAGCGGGGATTCCTGAGAAGGTCGCCACGAAGATATCAGGACACAAGACCAGGTCCGTCTTTGACAGGTACAACATAATGAACGAAGACGATCTGAAGCATGCCTGTGAGAGCGTGTCACGGCTTCACGAGGAGAGAAGGGAAGCAACCGAGCCGGCACAAGATGAGCACAACCCCGGTAACAACATGGTTATAGGAAATGTAGTCACATGAGGTGCTGAAAGATGTTACAGAAACTTCAATGATTTTAATTGCGCCCAGCAGGAATCGAACCTGCAACCTTTGGATTCGTAGAGCAAAAAAGACAAATACCCAAGTCCTTGATATCAGGTCTGATTTCCCACAACATACTGATATCAGGAATATTGCCGCTTTTCATATAATCCATTCTATTCCATCTAATCCGATCTTTTCCATTCTTTTTTATCACAATTCTATCACAATGTTGTTGTCAGCACCTCCAACCCACGACTTCATTTTTTAGCGTAAAATCTATTATCGTGTGATGATGGATGGGAGCGGGCAGGTCACAGTTCGACAAACCGGAAAAGAGTGAACCATAAACCCGGAAAAGCTTTCTCGAAGACATACTGCCACTTACGGCTGCGAAAGGCTAGACCGCGTAAGCGGCTTTACATGAATCGGATTAGCCGATTTGCGGACTTGGGCAAGATCGTATACTCCCTGAAGCTGTAGCCAGCTTTCAGGGCTGCGGCCGAATGCCTGCGACAGTCTGAGGGCCATTTCGGGAGAAATGCCCGCATGCCCGTTCAGCAGCATCGAAAGGGTCTTGCGGGTCACGCCAAGGCCCTCGGCGGCCTTCGTAACGGTCAAGCCAAGAGGTGCGACGCGCAAGACCCCTATGATTTCTCCTGGATGTGGAGGATTCTTCATAGGCATAATTTCTAACTCCTTAGGTCGTAGTCAATCAAATCAACAATGTTCCCCAAAAAAGCTTTCTTTATAAGCCCCTAAAGTTTAATGACCTGGACGCCCCTTTTCACGTACCTTTCCATATGAGAGTCGGTCGTGTAGATTGTTTGTGAACCATTTGAAAGGAATCCTGCCAGGATTAGCGAATCAACAGCGGGTATTCCCAGTCCGTGAGAGAGACCGGCAGCGACCTTATGTATCTCCACGTTGTCGAGCCAGGAAATGCGAGAAAGGGACACTATATTATCGATCAGTTCAGTTACCGCGTCTTCCTCTAAAGCTCCCTTGAAGGACAGTCTTTTAAGCTCAAAGATCGTGAGACACGAAACACACAAATCGATATCATCGTCGATTTTTTCGAAAAACTCGGTGGCTTTGCGATCCCCTTTTAATAGCTTAACGAAGAATCCGGTATCAAGTCCGGTCATCCTCGGACCTTATCTCATCGAGCATCTTGAGGGCGTTTTTGTCTACTTTTACCCGGCCGACCATTTGTAATATGGCGTCCCTCGCAGCCCTTTTCTTCTTGTCTTTTATGCCGTGCTCAATAAATTCTGTGACTAGGGATGACACCGACTTTCGTTCTTTGTCGGCGTGTATTTTTAGATCATGAACTACCCCATCAGGAACATTTACCGTGACTCTCATGATTACTTTCTCCTTTGATACGCATAACAATTAACATAATTATAGCTCATAATGAAGTTAAGTCAAGAAATATTTATGAGACCGTGTCTGGTCGTTTAAGATTTATTATCGTAGGGCCTTGAGGACGGATAAACCGGCGCTAGCCGGCGAGCGCTCATGACCTCGCTAAAGCGCTCAGTGCATACCACCTTGAGTGCCCTTCCTTTTTTTACCGGATTCAACGGCTAAGGAAGGGAAGGGGGACCCCAAAGGCCCCCTGGGATTTGGGGTCATGAATCCGATATGTTTAAGATATAATTCGCTGCCTTCTGCGCCTGTGCAGCGGCGAGAATGACAAGCTTTTTGTCATTCCTGAGTTTTGAGAGCCATCCCTGTATGTAGCTCGCTGAATTATCAATCGTGGCGTATTCAATGCCGGTGAAACCGCAGAGGAAAGCGGCACCCATTTCGGCCACAAGCTCTTCCTTCGAATAGCAGGGTGTTCCGAAGGGAGCAATTTCTGTGATCCCTTGCCGGTTCAATCTCTTTTCATGACCTGTGGCGTGGGTTGCTTCATGAAATAAGGTAGAATAGAATTCTTCAGAGCTTATAAAGGTTTCTATCTGAGGCATGTTGATAAAGTCGGCGCTTGGGCGGTAATATGCCTGCTGCTGGGTGTGCCTGATCTCGGGCTTGTCTTTCCAGTTGTCTATAATAGCCTCACACCGCGTGATTCTGTCGATCTGGCTGGTTGCTATCTCCGGGACCGGCGGTACCTTCTCTGCGGGCATATTCTCACACTGGGCCACATTAAAGACCGTGTAATAGCGCAAGAAGGGAACTTTCTTGTCTATCTCGCCGTCTTTTTCGATCTCCAGCCAGTTCCAGTACACGACGGGTGTTCCCCTGGAGCCCTTTCTGACGGTTCCGCTCAAGTCGCTGCACTGCTTGAAGGTAAGCCAGTACGGGGACGCATATTGCTGACAGCCAAGGATAAAGGCATTGATGCCCTGGTACTCTTTCTTTGAAACAAGGTTCCTGGGCATTGAGCCCTGAGTGTTCCATGGTTTCTGCCAGGGGATAACCCCCTCTTCCAGTTTCTTCATGATAAGGTTGGTGATGATCTCATACACTTTCATATTGCCCCCTCTTCCTTGAAGGAATAGAAGGCGTCGCCGCTTCCGATGATGATGTGGTCGAGTACCTCGATGCCGACAATCTTTCCTGCATCGACGAGCTTTCTTGTAACCGTCACATCCTCCTTGGAGGGCTTTGCATCTCCTGAGGGGTGGTTATGGGCGAGGATTAAAGATGATACCGCCTTGAAGATGGAAAACCGGAAGACTTCACGGGGATGGACAAGGGATGAGTTGAGAATGCCGAGGCTCACAAGATCGATATACTGTATGGCATTGTGTGTATTAAGCCCAATGACCCAGAAATGCTCTTTCATCCGGTCAACCTCATTCTCGGACTCCAGCACCTTCGAGAGGATCGCATACACTGACTTAGGACCATCTACCTTCTGACTACTTGCTTTCACTATCATCGTTCCCTCCTCCTTTGTGATTTGGGGCCTATTACCCCTTAAAAAACTTTTTTTCCCTTCACAAAGCCTGAGGGAAAAAAGAAGAAGGAAAGACCGGAATTCGATAGCTGCCTCCCCTGCACGCGGACATGACGGATACCTCCGGCGTGCCGTGTGCAAAGAGGCAAACCACAAAAGGAGCGACAGAAGTACGCTGTGATGAGATGGGGCGGGTTGAGCGCAGGAGAAAAGTACCCCTTGGTCTGGAAGGACGGGGATATTTTCCACCGTAAGTGCGGATTGGTGACATACGCTCAAAGAGTGACCGCTGCAAATCCTTGACACGTAACGATAGTATACACCATGTGTGCAGATCTTGCTTCCATAGGGGTTCGCACAACGGGCAGGCTATCTGCCTGATAAGTATATATCCACCATATATTCCCGAGGAGGTATTTAATCCGGTTGCATTCGAGTACATCATACTTCCCAAAACGAATTCAAAATGGGAAATTTGCGACCCCGTTCACCTCTGCAAAATGGGAATTTTAGCCCTTTCACTCCCTCTGACGGCCCATTTCCTTCGATAACGTACAATATTCTTCCCACTTTGCTCCTTTGAGCAGAAGCAAAAAGATTGCAAAACACTCCCGTGTTGTGACACTATAAGCAAGTAAGAAAGCTGCATCATAGGAGAAGGAGAGCCCATGGCCCACAAGTTTGACGCCCGCAACATGGAGAAGCTGGATGACGCAAGGAGGGCCGAGATTCTGCCCCCTCGGGACGCGCTCCTGGAGACCGGCCTGAAGCCCGGCCAGACGTTTCTGGATGTCGGCGCCGGTACGGGAAACTTCGCCTTTTCCGCGTGTGAGATAGTCGGAGAAAAGGGACGGGTAATCGCGGTCGATATCTCGGACAAAATGGTCGCGGAGCTTAAGAGAAGGGCATCTCTCAGGGGTTTCCGTAACATAGAAATCAGGGAATCAGGGGAATATGATTCTCCGGTCGAAGACGGAACGATAGATATGGCGCTTTTGTCCCTGGTCCTCCACGAGATCGACGACAAGGCCCGCTTTCTTGGCATATTGGAAAAGACCCTCGCCCGCGGAGGGAGACTCTGTGTGATAGAATGGGAGAAGAAGGCCATGAACATGGGGCCTCCTGTGGAAGAGCGGCTCGACCCCGGGGAGATAACGGAGCTGCTCGCAAAGGTCGGTCTTACAACTGTTATGGAGAGGAAATATGGCGATCTCTTCTACTGTGTCACGGCGGTAAAGGGCAAAGATGGGGGCTTGGCGTAGAATACCGGCGCCCGCGGAGGGCGGCATTCCGATGAGCCCCACGGCAGCGTGATGGAAATCAGGCTTGAGCCGGACCTTTCCCATTGCGTGGAAACCCGCGCAAAAGAGCGATACGAAAAAGTGTTGAGCGCGCTCCTTAAGGCAAGCGAGGAGGATGCCGGGCTTGCTGACGAACTGGAGCTGCTGAGGCTCTTCCTGGAATCTGCCGATTTCGGCCGGCTGAGGAACTGGTGCGATGAATTTTTCCTTGCCGGCAGACCGGTCGAGTGCATCCTGAGAAGCGCTCATGACCCCCCCGGCTATGAGATAGAGATTACACCCCAAGACGATGGGTGAAGATTACAGGAAATGAACAGATTGCCTGGTCCGCCGGGGTCTCGATAAAGAACACAGCTGCAGACGACGTTCGGGAACAGCCGGTGTATAATCTGAAAATGAAAGGGTTCATATGGAAATTCATGATCTGATGAAGAAATCACGAAACGGGGAGCAATTGAGCCGGGAGGACCTGATATGGTCTCTCTCTTTGCCGCCTGATTCCCCCGAAACCTACTTGCTCATGGCCGAAGCCAACCGTATATCGAAGGAACTGACAGGGAACAGGGCGGAGGTGCATGCACAGTTGGCCCTCAACCTGGCCCCGTGCTCGTGCAACTGCCTCTTCTGTTCCTTTGCGCAGAAGAACGGCGTCTTTACCGAAGAAACGCGCCTGACGCCGGAGGAGGCGGTGGCTTATGCGCTTCAGTTCGAAAGAGATGGCGCCAATGCTGTATTTGTGATGACGACGGCCCAATACCCCTTTGGGCTGTTCCTGGAGATATCTCAGGATATCCGCAGGAACCTCAAAAGCGAGACGGTTCTTATCGCCAACGTGGGTGACCAGGCCCCGGGCAATGCGAAGAAAATAAAGGAGGCGGGGTACACGGGCGTGTACCACGCGCTCAGGCTCAGGGAAGGCGTTGACTCAGGGCTGGACCCGAAGAAGAGGAAGGAGAGCATCCGCAATTTTGAAGAAGCGGGATTAAGGATAGGAACCTGTGTGGAGCCCGTCGGCCCGGAACATACCAACGAAGAATTGGCTGACCTCATTCTCTTCACGGCCTCCCTCAATCCCGCCTATAGCGGCGCAGCGCGGCGCATTCCGATTCCGGGGACCGCCATCGCAGCGAGGGGGACAATCATTGAGCTGCGCATGGCCCAGATCGCGGCGGTCACGCGGCTCGCGATGCCGGGAACGGTTCCCGGCAATTGCACTCATGAGCCCTGCACGCTGGGAGGCCTTGCCGGAGCGAACCTTTTCTGGGCGGAAGTCGGCGCTAACCCGAGAGACACAAAGGAGAAAACGGAAGAGGGCAGGGGAGAGACCGTGGGGTCATGCCGTAAGATATTCTCGGAGTGCGGCTGGGGTGTCTACGAGGGACCTTCCCGCTATTACGGCGGGCATTCATGACGGGATATCGGGCACGAACAGAAAGTCACCAGTTTGTCATTCACTGCCTTCCGGTTTGGGTCTTTCCTCCTTGCCTTCGAACCACCCTTCCGTTGCATCGGGGAAGCAATCAAAGCGGGTGACATATGGTTTGATATCGATGATGGGCGTTAAGTCCAGGGTGTCTATCCCACTCACGTGCAGGATGGCCTTTTCCCGTCCCAGCAGGCGAACGATCGTGAGACCTACACCGTTTGGCCTGCCGGGATGGCGCGACGCGAATATTCCATGAGGAGTATCGTCGAGAAGGGTCGGACGGACAAGTTGAATAGGCCCTGGCCGATCAAAAATGTAGATGAGAATGATATGTGAAAACCCTTCGATATCCTTCAGACCTTCTTCGTATTCAGGGAATACTTCGATCCACCCCACCCCTTCCGGCCGAAACGCGCCCTGGATAGGGGCTTCCGCCTTTTTGGCGTATGGGGAATGGATGAGACCTATAGGTTTTATTTCAATCATTCTTAAGTTCTGTCTCTGATCGGTCAGGAGCCCGGGAACTTTTCGTAGCGGTAGTTCCGATGCTGCCTGCCCCCGACTACATTGAATATCATCCGCCATACCGCGAAGTCAAGCTCTGCTTTCACTCGACTTTCCTTAAACCCTGATCTCTACCCCGCTTCCCTCCGGAAAGGAAAGGATAACAAAATACCTCCTTTGGATGATCTGCTCAACTGCGAATTTCATTTTTTGTTTTTTTCTGCTTGACAATTGATAGAAGTGAATATATATTCATAAGAGTGAAGTGAATATATATTCACTATAGAGTCCCGCAGGAAGAAAGAAGGAGATTGGTGAGCGCATAATGACGAGGCCTAACAATCCCAGAAGAGTAGGGTTTCTCGCACAAGTGATATATTTCAAGCCCGCCGGCGTCAAGATGACGGATTTGGAAGAAATAGTGCTAGGAAATGATGAACTTGAAGCTGTGCGTTTAAAGGACCTACTTGGCATGCCCCAGGAGGAGGCTGCCAAGGAGATGGGCATCTCTCAGCCCACGTTCCATCGCCTCATTCTCATGGCAAGGCAGAAAATCGCGGATGCCTTCGTAAATGGAAAGGCAATCCGGATAGACGGCGGCAATATCCATGTGGATGACGACTTCTCTCAGCCCTGTCATTGGAGAAAGCGATGGGGGTGCAAAGCAAAAGCAGGGTCCGACGATGAGGTAGATGATACCCCTACAAGAACAAAAGGAGGCAAGATTATGAATATAGCGATTACAAGCACGGATGGAACCCTCGACGGAATGGTGGACGAACGCTTCGGGCGAAGCAAGAAAATAGTCCTTTTCAACAACGGAAAACAGTCCTTCGAGGTCGTTGACAATATGGTGAACATGAATGCAGCTCAGGGTGCGGGTATCCAGACTGCGCAGAATGTGGCGAAAACAGAGGCTCAGGTCGTAATCAGCGGCCATCTCGGGCCAAATGCCTTCCGCGTCTTACAAGCGGCAGGCATAGAGGCCTACACGGCGTCGAACATGACGGTGAAGGAAGCCCTGGCGAAACTTGGGGAAGGGACGCTTGCGAAACTCTCCGGCGCCGACGTAGAGGGGCACTGGTAAAAAAGGAGGTATTAATCATGCCAAGAGGTGACGGAACGGGACCAACAGGGGTCGGACCTAAAGTGGCTCGAAATGAAGGAGAGAACAAAGGGGCAAAGCAGAAAGGCCTCCGAGGTACAGGGGCAGGCCCATGTGCAGGTGCGGGAAACAGAGGGAGAATGGCGGGCAGGAGCTGCGGTCAGCCGGGAGAGTGCGTATGCCCTCAATGTGGAACAAAAGCGCCTCATGAGCAGGGCATTCCTTGCCTGCAGATGAAATGTCCTCAATGCGGTACGTCCATGGTACGGGCGTAAGATGAAGGCGAGTTTATGAAAATAGCGTTTACAAGCGGCAAAGGAGGGACAGGAAAAACGACGGTCGCAGTTAATCTAGCCTATTTCCTTGCCAATTCAGGTCAACAGGTCCAGTATCTCGACTGCGACGTGGAGGAACCCAACGGCCATATCTTCCTGAAGCCGGAGATCCGTATAAAACGGTCCGCAAAAGTCATGGTGCCCGTGATTGACCAGGATAAATGTACCTCATGTGGAGACTGCAGCGCCAAGTGCCAGTTTAACGCAATGGTGACGCTCCCGGGAAACACGCTCATTTTTCCTGAACTTTGTCATAGCTGCGGTCTTTGTGTAAGAATCTGTCCCCAGGGCGCCCTTAGCGAAGGCGAGCGGGAGATCGGGCATATAGAGGAAGGAAAATCCTTTACCACTATAGATTTCGTCAGCGGAGTGCTTCACGTAGGTGAACCGATGGCGGGGCCGCTTATTCAGCAGGTCAAAAAGGAGTGCGGGCAGGGTTGCACCCAGATTATTGACGCGCCGCCGGGAACCTCGTGTCCCGTCGTGAAAACCATCTCAGACGCGGACTACGTGGTGATGGTCACGGAGCCCACGCCCTTCGGCCTCCACGACCTGAGAATAGCCGTGTCCGTGGCGCGAAACCTGTCCAAGCCGGTCGGCGTCGTGATTAACAGGGCCAACGGCAAGTTCTCCCCTCTCGACGACTACTTGTCGGAAGAAGGCCTGCCTGTACTGATGATCCTGCCTGAAGACCGCGAGATTTCAGTCAGCTACTCGACGGGCAACCTCATTCTTCAGACCCTGCCTGCCTATATGAAACAATTCATGGAATTGATCGTCAATATCGGGAGAATATCGGGTAGCGCGCGAAGGGGGCAGGGGACATGGAACTGATAAAGGAAGTGGTTGTGGTGAGTGGAAAGGGCGGGACGGGCAAAACCTCTCTTTCGGGCGCCCTCGCGACCTTGTTCCAAAACAGGGTAATAGCGGATTGCGACGTGGATGCGGCAAATCTTCATCTCATTCTCAATCCCGAAGAGGCTTCTCGAAGTATGGTGTTTATGGGAGGAAAGAAGGCAAAGATCAACCCGGAGTCCTGCGTACGGTGTGGGACATGCAAAGAGGTATGCCGTTCCATGGCTATATCCGAGAATTTTATGGTAGACCCGTTCCTGTGCGAGGGCTGCGGAGCATGCTATTTTCTCTGCCCGGCAGAGGCAGTCAGTTTCTCCTCCCATCTGGCGGGGCATTGCTATGCAAGCCGTATTGCAGATGACGGTCGGTTTGTCCATGCTGAAATCTTTCCGGGAGAGGAGAACTCAGGGAAACTCGTTGCCATGGTGAGAGATGAGGCACGCAAAGAGGCGGAAGAGGCCGGTCACAGGCTTATCCTTATCGACGGCCCACCCGGCATAGGGTGCCAGGTGATTTCTTCTCTCACCGGGACCAATCTGGCCGTGGTGGTGACGGAGCCGACGCCCTCGGGCATCCACGACCTGAAACGGGTGGTCGAATTAATCAAACACTTCCGGATCAAGGCCGCGCTGGTAGTGAATAAGGGTGATATTAACCCTCAATACACCGGGGAAATGAGGTCGTACTGCGATGCGCAAGACCTTCTTTATCTCGGTGAAATCCCCTACGAACCGAAGATTACGGCGGCGCAAAAACAGGCGATGACAATTCTCGAATTTGACCCCCACTGCGAGGCAAGTGAGGCAATACGAGCTATCTACACAAAACTACAATCAGCTTTGGAGGAATTATGAACTGCAACGAAACAACTGATGATGCAATAAGCGACGAGGCTCTCAAGGCAAGACTTGACCGGATCGGTCATGTCTTTATCGTTCTTTCCGGCAAGGGAGGTGTAGGAAAGAGCACGGTGGCGGTAAATCTGGCCATGAGCCTCTCTTTAAGGGGATTGAGGACGGGAATACTTGACGTTGATATCCACGGCCCGAGCATACCGAAACTGCTCGGACTTTCGGGTCAAAGGATCGGAGTTAAGAATGAAGAGATTGTCCCCTTGGAGGCGTATGGCAATCTTAAAGCGGTTTCCATGGGATTCTTCCTCGACGGAAATGAGCTTCCGGTCATATGGAGAGGGCCGATGAAAGCGAAAATGATACGTGAATTTGTTGAGCACGTTGCGTGGGGAGACCTTGACTGTCTCGTGGTGGATTGTCCTCCGGGAACGGGCGATGAGCCTCTTTCGGTCGCACAGATCTTTGGCGCGAAAAGCAGCGGGATCATCGTCACCACCCCCCAGCAGATCGCCACTATCGATGTGGAGAAGTGCATTACCTTCTGCGGGCAACTGGGCATCCCGGTTGCGGGAATCGTGGAAAATATGAGCGGATTCGTCTGCCCTGAGTGCGGCAAAGAGGTGGATATCTTTTCTTCCGGAGGGGGGCAAAAGCTGGCGGACAAATTTGACCTTCCCTTCCTCGGAAAAATCCCTCTCGATCCGGACATCGTGAAGAGCGGCGACGAGGAACAACCCTACATCTACTTTTACTCAAAGACCAAAACAGCGGAGAGGTTTGGTGAGATCATCGAGCAGATAGTCTCTTTCGGAAAAGAAGTAGAGGCTGATAGCCAGGAAGGCGCGTGCTGTTCCGGTCCGTCCTCTTGTCAACAGGATGAGAAAAATGCACCACAGATTATGAATAACAAGGAGGATACCATGAGATTTGCAGTCCCGACAAATGAAGGAAAGTTGTGCGCTCACTTTGGCCACTGTGAAAAATTTGCCCTTATCGATACCGATGCAAACGGCGCCATAGTGAATGAGAGCTATATCACCCCGCCTCCCCACGAACCCGGACTTCTGCCTCCATGGCTTTCCGAGCAGGGCGTCAACTGCATTATAGCCGGTGGAATGGGCAGCCGCGCACAGCAGCTTTTTGCTCAGCAGAGCGTGAAGGTGGTTACCGGTGCGCAGGGCGAAATCCCGAGAGAGATCGTCGAGAATTACCTCAAGGGGGCACTCCTCACCGGAACGAACACCTGCGACCATTAGGCAGCGGTATGTGCGGAAGGAGTCGGTGAGGAAGACCAAAACATAGGGGGCAGCGATGGTGAAAATTCCTGAAGTGGACAAACTGAGTCTCACGGTCATTACCGACAACTACTATGATTCGCTCAGGCCGGCTCCCGCTTTTGCAGAAAGGTACCGTGCAGCCCCGAACGCATCTCTCTACGCCGAGCACGGCCTCTCCTGCTATATGGAGGTTGTGATCGACGGCAGGGCGCGGGGGTTCATGTTCGATTACGGGTCTGACTCGCCTGGAATCGTAAGGAACATGGACTTCCTGAAGATAGATGTGGGCAGGGTACTGGCCTTCGGCTTAAGCCATGGTCATTTTGACCATTGGGGAGGCCTTATAGGTCTCCTAAGGCATAATGCATCAAAAATCACGAAAGGCACCCCGCTGTATGTGGGAGAGGAGGCCTTTGCCCACAGATATTCTCTCCGCCCTTCGGACGCTGAACCGCAGGACATCGGTCAGTTGACCAATTACATTGACAGGCTCGGCATTGTAAAAATAGTTGAAATAAAGGATCCCACAGAGGTGATTCCCGGAGGGTATCTTACGGGGAATATAGAGAGGGTCACGGATTACGAAAAGGGGTCGTCGTCCCTGCTCGTGGAACGGAGCGGGAAGCTGGAGCATGACGAATTTCCCGGCGAACAAGCTGTTGTGTGGAATATAAAGGACAAGGGGCTTGTTATACTCTCGGGATGTGCCCACGCGGGCATCGTAAACACGGTAAAACATGCGCGGAAAATGTCAGGTGTCGAGAAAGTCCATGCCGTAGTAGGAGGGTTCCATCTGGTCAATGCGGAATTTGCGACAATTGAGAGGACCCTGGCTGATCTTAAAAAGATCGGCCCCGACCATGTCATCCCTGCGCACTGCACCGGGTTCGAGGCGATTCAAGTCTTTGCAAAGGAGATGGCGAAACAGTTTACCCTCAATACTGTGGGTACAAAATATACGTTCGGAGCGGGGAGAGATGATGGGTAAGGAAAAGGACTCCATGTTACAGAGTGCACATGACGCGTTCGAAGGAATGGTGAGAGAATACGGTCTTCTGGACAGGGAGGTATCCGTTCTCGTGAAGACCCTTTCTGCCGAAGAGGCGATCGGCACCCCGGGAAGAAGAGATTTTCCTATTACCCTTGGCCGTGAGAGGGTAGTAGAGGCAGAGTTTCTCGGTGTCAAGGCCCACGCCTTCACGGATTCACCGTGTGAATTTGTGGGGACATTACAGGGAATAATAGATTTGCCTCTTCTTACGAACGGACAGCGAGCCATGTACATTGCAGTCATGAACGCAGTCCTTCGCCACCTCGACATTATTGAATCCACGCTTCATTGCAGGGACGAGGAACCTGAAAAGTGCGCAGCGGAAGTATCTTCCTTCATAAAGACAAAATTTGGCTCGATCAGGATCGGTCTCGTCGGTTTGAACCCTGCGATCGCCGAGAGGCTGAGTCAGGACTTCGGCAGCGGGAATATGAGAATAACTGACCTTAATAGTCTCAATATCGGCTCAACAAAATTCGGGGTGGAGATATGGGATGGCGGGTCGGAGACGGAGCGTCTGGTCAAGGACTCCGATCTTGTGATTCTCACGGGAACTACATTCGTAAATGACACGTTTGACGCCATCTGGAGCCTCATAGACAAATATGAAAAGGAGTATCTTGTCTTTGGAGTGACGGCGGCGGGCATCTCGGAAACTATGAGTTTGCACAGGATATGTCCTTATGGGAGAAAATGACCGGATTGGAGACCCCGACTGCCCTAACCGGGACAGGGCATGGAACGCAAATATATTGAATGAGGAGTTTTTGGTTATGCAAAATGTAAAAATAGTCATAAAGGGAGCGGGAGAAATGGCCACAGGAATAGCCCACCGGTTGTTTATGGCCAACCTCACGTCTATCGTGATGACCGAAATACCTGAGCCGGTCTGCGTTCGACGCACCGTTGCGTTTTCTGAAGCCGTTTACGAGTGGCAGGCGAAAGTCGAAGGTATCGAAGCGAAGCTCATCAAAGACCGGAATGAGCTTGACAGTGTGTGGGAGTCCGAAAAAATAGCCGTCATCGTTGATCCTGAATGGAAGATAGTAAACGATCTCAGGCCCGATGTAGTGGTGGATGCAACAATGGTCAAGCGCTATACGGGAACGAAAAAGGAAGAGGCTCCCCTGGTTATCGGCGTGGGGCCGGGCTTTCTCGCATCCCACGACGTCCATGCAGTGGTGGAAAGCAACAGGGGCCACTACCTGGGGAGAGTGCTTTGGAACGGCTCCGCAGAGCCGCGCAACGGTGTCCCCGGCGCCGTCATGGGATACGCGAGGGAGAGGGTGCTCAGGGCGCCTCGGGCTGGAATTGTGAAGCATGCCAAAGCATTAGGGGATTCGGTCAACAAGGGGAACCTTATTCTCCATATAGGCGAGACGCCTGTATATGCCACGATTGCCGGAGTCTTGCGTGGGCTGATTCGTGAGATATCCGTTCCAAAGGGCGAGAAAATAGGGGACATCGATCCTCGAGAGAAAATAGAGTATTGCTACACCATCACGGACAAGGCGCGCGCTATCGCGGGCGGCGTACTGGAAGCGATAATGCACTTTTACAATTGAGGGCAGGGAGATGTACATTTACGGCATAATTAATGAATATCTGAGAAATGGGCATGGCGGCATACTGGCCACGGTGATCAAAAGAACCGGCTCTGCCCCCAGAGACGTGGGCACCAAGATGTTTATGGGCGATGACGGCAAGGTATTCGGCACCATAGGCGGCGGCAGGGTTGAAGCCGAGGTCCGCGAGGAAACCCAATTGATCATGAATAAGGGCGTGACAAAAGTCCTTTGTGTCTACACTGATACGCAAATAACAGAGGACCAGGAGATGACCTGCGGGGGTGACCTCGAAGTGCTTCTGGAACCCGTGACCAGGGGGCAGCTTGACGTCTACCAAGGGATAGAGGCTTTTGGAAAATCGAGGAGAAGGGGTCTCGTTATCACCAAGTTCCGCAACCACGGCCTGACCAAAAGCCTCGTAGACAGGGATATGAAAACCATTGGCGATACGCTCGCTGAAGAGATGATGGAGTTTTCTGAGACTCTCTTCCATGAGAAGAAGCTTACGGTGATGGACGGTGTGCTGATAGACCCCATCCAGCTTGCATTCCCCCTGTATCTTTTCGGCGCCGGCCATGTCTCCAGATATGTTTCCATGATCGCGAAGATCGCCGAGTTTGACGTCACCGTCATCGATGACAGGGAGCAATATGCAAATAGGGAAAGGTTCCCTGATGCGGATGTGATCATTGCAGGGGATTTTCAGGACGCCTTTGGCTATCTTGATTTTACGGGCAACGAGTATGTGGTGATCGTGTCAAGGAGCCATGAGACGGATGAGGCTTACCTGCATAAAGCCCTTCTGAAGCCTTCGAAGTACATAGGGATGATCGGCAGCAAAAGAAAAGTGAAGGCCATTTTTGACCACCTGAAGGAAAAGGGGTTTACCGACACAGATATGGAGAGAGTTCACTCGCCCATAGGGATTCCTATTGATGCAGAGACACCGCAGGAAATAGCGGTCAGTATTGTCGCGGAGCTTATTCAGGCCAGGGCGGGAACGTAGCAGAGTTGTAAGCGGGACGTGGGCACACAGCGTTCCGGCAGGAAGGGAAAGCGGATGGCGAAAGCGGAAGCCTTTGAGGGTTTCACGAGGGAATACGATGAATGGTTTGTCGTAAATGACAGCGCCTACGTATCCGAAATGAGGGCAATAAGGCGCCTCCTCCCCGAGAGCGGATCAGGGTTGGAAGTAGGGGTGGGAACCGGAAGATTCGGGGCGCTCCTGGGAGTGGGGGTCGGGGTCGATCCATCTCACAAAATGGCGTGCCTTTCAAAAGACCGCGGACTTAAGATGTGCGAAGCGGTGGCCGAAGATTTACCTTTCCCCGATGCAACTTTTGATTTTGTTCTTATGGTGACCGCGATCTGTTTCTTTGACGATTTGGAGAGGGCTCTTTCGGAGGCTTACAGGGTGTTGATGCCGAGAGGGGCCATCATCATCGGGTTCATAGACAGGGAGAGTGGTCTGGGACAGCAGTACCGGTTGAAAAAGGAGAGAAGCAGATTCTACCAAAATGCCATTTTCTACTCAGCGGAGGAAGTGGCAGCGTACCTGAAAAGGGCGGGATTCCATGTCTTTGGGTTTATGCAGACTTTGTTTCAAAGCGGCGTACTGGAAGAGGAGCAAGCGAGGAACGGTTTTGGCGAAGGTGGTTTCGTTGTGGTGAGGGCTGAAAGGTAGAAAGAGAAATACAAAGAAATGAGGGGAAGAGATGGAAATTCTGAATGATATTCTGCAGAACATAGCGACGGATGCAGCAGTAACGGAAGTGAGACGGGGTCTTCACTGGACAGCGGTGGTAAGCAGACATTGCGGTCTGGCATCGACTCTGGATGCGGGCTCCTGCGCCCACGAGGATGACAACAAGACAGAGGGCTCCTTCACTGAAATGACTGCCCTGCAGCTTGCCCGATACTGCCTTTCCGAAGACACAGGCATGGCGTCGCTCGGAATTGCCGCCCTAAACTCCCTTCTTGATGTGGATGTGGAAAAGTGCGCGGATCTGGACGGGCTGAAACTGGTCCATGACATAGGAAAAGGGAAGAACGTCTCAATCATAGGCCACTTCCCCTTCCTGGAAGACCTCGCAAAGACCGCGGCGAACCTCTGGATCATAGAAAAGCACCCGAGACCCGGAGATATCCCCGAGGAGGGAGGAAAGGACTATATCGCCCGCTCCGATATCGTGGTGATCTCAGGCACCACCCTGATTAACCACACCCTGACCGGCATTCTGGAATGGTGTAAGGAAAAAAGCGTCAAGATGCTCCTCGGTCCCTCTACCCCCATGTCGGAGACTCTCTTCGATTGCGGCATAGACATTCTGTCGGGGAGCATGGTGACAGACAAAGAGGCGCTGCTCAAGCTCGTCGGCGAGGGGGTGAGCTATATGAGGATCAAAAAATCAGGCGCCACGAGATTTGTTACCATGGTGAAAAACATGGGTGATATCAGGAAGAAAGCAAACAATGCTACACAATAGACGGTGACTGAGAAATAAGGAGGAATCAGGGAATGAACATTTACAGTGATAAGGTGCTTGACCACTTTCAGCGACCCAGGAACTCGGGGATTCTTGAAGACGCGAACGGAGTCGGCGAATTCGGCGATCCGGGTTGCGGGGACTTTCTTAAGGTCTTTCTCAAGGTGGAAGGTGATACCATCGCGGACGTAAAGTATCAGATAAGGGGTTGCCCGGCCTCCATCGCCTGTGCCAGTGCCATGAGCGAGCTTGCCATGGGCAAGAACCTTGACGATGCCATGATGATCATGGATGAGGACATCGTGGAGGCCCTCGACGGACTGCCTGAGCATAAACTTCACTGCTCGAACCTGGGAGCGGTGGGGCTTAAGAAGGCCATCACCGACTATTTTGAGAAATACGTGGCTCAAGGAGGGGCAGCATAGAGATATGCCGGGCTTCAGTGTGTACTGCTGAAAAGGTTTTGTCCTGAACCGGGCATAATAAGGGGGTACATATGTTTTTCAAGTTCGACGGGAAGCAGCCGCAGGTGGGAAAGACGGGTACCTATGTGAGCGAAACAGCCCAGGTCATCGGGGATGTGCGGATCGGCAATCTCTGTTATATCGGTCATGGGGCCATCCTGCGCGGCGATTACGGGACCATCGAGATAGGGGATGGAACGGCGATTGAAGAAGGGGTTATGGTCCACGCCCCTCCCGAGGACCGTTGCTCCATAGGCCAGGGAGTGACTATAGGTCATGGGGCCATAGTCCATGCAAAGCGGATAGGCGACTTCGTGGGAATTGGGATGGGCGCAATATTGAGTATCCGCTCGGAAGTAGGAGATGGTTCCATTATTGCGGAAGGGGCGGTAGTCAAAAGGGAACAGAAGATACCCGAATCCATCGTGGCGGCAGGCAATCCGGCGAGGAAGATTAAGGATGTGACCGAAAGGGAACGGGACTTCTGGAATTGGGGACGACAGGTTTACAGAGATCTGGCGCAGAAGTACTTGGACATCGGCATGGAGAGGATCAACATATATTGACAACGCGTTTTGGCTCGGATACTAAAGGAAGCCTGCCAGAGGTGACTCAGGTTTCCTTTTCAAATGAGCCCGGCGTAAAGGAGGTTGTCATGAAAGGATGCATTTGCTCATGTATCGCGGCAATCGGGTGGTCTCTTCTCGCGGTGATCTGTTCCGCGGCGCCTCATGACCCCGTGGTATCCACCGGGTGGCTTCAGAAGCACATCGATAACGGGTCACTGATCGTATTGGATATAAGAAAGGTGGAGGAATACAGAGAGAGCCACATCCCCGGCTCCATTTCTCTCACCTTCAACGCCTGGAGGACGACGGACGAGAACATGGGGTGCCAACTCCCCATGAAGGATGAGCTTGAAGACAAAGTCTGCTCCATGGGAGCAGACGTGAACTCCCACGTGGTTATCGTAGGAAAGACCGACACGGACGTGGCTTGCGTGAGCGCGACACGGGTTGCATGGACTTTGAGGTACGCGGGAATCCGTAACCTCTCCATACTCGACGGCGGTTTCGGCAAATGGGTCAGGGAAGGCAGGCCGCTCGCGGAGAAAGTAACCAAAAGAGCCAAGAGCGATTTCCGGTGCGGATGGAACGAGAGCGTCCTTGCCACCAAGAAAGACGTGATGGATTCCTGCGCCTGCAAAGGGCAGGATGCGATTGTCGATACGAGACCGGTGGCCCAATTTACGGGGAAGGTCGCGTGCCCGTCCGTAAAGAGGAAGGGCCATATCCCCGGGGCTGTAAATCTCCCCTATTCTCTCGTGTATACGAAAGACGGGATGTTCGAGTCCAGGGAATCACTCCAGGCTTTGGCCTCCCGGCACATAGGGAAAAACAAGGAAAGGAAGACCATCGTGGTGTGTTCAAACGGCCAGTTTGCCTCAGCCTGGTGGTTTGCCTTGAGTGAGATCCTTGGGTACAGGGACGTGAAAATCTACGATGGCTCCATGGAAGAGTGGTGCTGCGATCAGGCGGCTCCGCTTGCCGTGAATCCGTCAGGACAGAAACGCTGAGAGGCAAATTGAAAGGTTTCCGCAGGCTTACTTTGCAAGGGAATGGTGGTGAATTGATCGCCTCGTCAGCGGGAAGATTTCAATACATTTACGGACCTGTCCCCTCGTGGAGGTTGGGAAGCTCACTGGGAATAGACTTGTTGTCCCAAAAAGAGAAGATATGCAGTTATGACTGTGTCTATTGCCAGTTGGGGAAAACGAAGACTTTCTCCGTGACCCGGCAGCTCTACATTCCGGGAGATAAGGTTTTGAAAGAATTGGAAGGGTTCCCGACCGATCCTGCCATAGATTACATTACCTTGTCGGGAAGGGGCGAACCGACTCTCGCGATAAACCTGGGGGAAGTGATCGATGCGTTGAGAGGGGTCCGGCAGGAGTCGATTGCCGTAATTACCAACGCATCTCTGATGAGTAGACAGGATGTGAGAGGGGATTTGGCCCGCGCTGATTTGGTCATAGCTAAATTGGATGCCTGTTCACCGGAATTATTTGTAAAAGTGAATCGTCCATCTCACGAATTAAGATTTGACGCAATCCTTGAGGGAATAAAGGAATTCAGAAAACACTTCCGGGGAAAACTGGCGCTTCAGGCTATGTTCATGAAAGAAAATGAAAGGCTTGCTCACGAAATAGCAGCTATTGCAAAAGAAATCCTTCCCGACGAGGTGCAAATCAATACCCCGTTGAGACCATGCGGAATTGGGCCGTTAGGGGAGAAAACAGTACGCGAGATTAGAAGTTATTTCACTGGCCTCAATCCCATTTCGGTCTATGAGAGCCGAAAGAAACCCGTAAAGCCTGTCAGTGATGCGGATACGCTCAAAAGAAGAGGGAAAACCTGAGAAGGTTGCGATTGCATGGAGATTGGAATATTCCATGAGCCTTCGAGCCGGGAAAACGGCATTGAATTGAGAGTAAAGAGAACGCGAATACGGAGGGATTATGCCCCTTGGTTTTAAGAGGAAAAGAGGTCGTAATGGAATCAGTGGACAAGGTGGGGCCACCCCGGCAAGAGGGAAGGGCGGTTTCGGTCCTGGGGGACCTCCCACGGACTGTATCTGTCCGCGCTGCGGTACGGTTGCGCCTCGCGAACCGGGCGTGCCCTGTTTTCAGAAGAAATGTCCCCAATGCGCGTCTCCGATGATGCGTCAATTTGTGAAAAGTGATTGACAGGACGTCTGCGCAGAGATCATGGAAGCTATAGGGGAATCCATGAGCAGTCACGTTGAATCCCTCAAACGGGGCCGGAAGGTAGCCCTTACCGCAACTGTTATCATACTCCTCCTGGCGAGTTCGAAATTGGTTACCGGCTACCTTTTTGACTCCAGGATACTCATTGCCGACGGCCTCCACAGCGGTGTCGACACTCTGGCAATCTTCGCTTCGTGGTTTGGCCTCTGGTTAGCCTCCCAAAAGAAAAGTAAGAAATTCCCTTATGGGCTCTATAGAGCCGAGACGTTTGTCACTCTTGTAATTGGAGTTTTCATCGCCTTGGCCGGTCTGGAGAACGTGTTCGCGGGATACAGGAAACTTTTCCTTTCGCCAACTCCGCAAGAGTTCCCGATCCTGCCCGTTGTCGTGAGCGTGCTTTCGCTCGCAGTATCCTGCTATATCGCCAGAAAGGAAAGAGAAACGGGTACTGCGATCAATTCGCGAGCCCTTCTGGCGAATGCCTCAGAGGCTTTTCTCGACATAGGCACGTCCTTTGTTGTTTTGATGGGGATTCTGCTCGCCTATGCCGCGGTGCCCCATGTGGAAGGTATAACCATAATACTCATTGCCCTCCTCATCGTCCGGCTGGGCATAAAGAATGTGTGGACTCCCGTTATGGTTCTTATGGATGCAAATCTCGACCCGGAACTGCAGGAAGAAATTGAGGAGAAGGTGTACGGCGTTACCGGCGTCAAGGGGGTGACGGGCGTGAAAATACGTCAATCCGGGCCCTTCAGAATGGTGGAGTGCAGTATCGCAGCAAGCCCGAGTCTCTCTGTCTACAAGGCGCATGAGATCGCAGACCGGGTAGAAGACCTTATCGCCCATAACTACCGGCAAATAGAGTCGGTCTTCGTGCACATCGAACCATCGAGACAAGACGTCGTATCGGCAATAATGCCCGTTCAAGACATTCACGGATTGGATTCAAAGCTTCACGGTCATTTTGGGAGAGCGCCCTATTTCATGATTCTCAGGATGGACAAAGAGAGTGTGGAGATAGAGGATTTTTACTACAACGAGTTTCTCAGCGAGAAAGAACGTATCCACGTGGGGGTCAAGGTGATAAGGGCCGTCATCACGCATGGTCTCGACATTGTTTTCACCCCCAAAATCGGGGAGATTTCTTTCCACATGCTGAGAGACAATTTTGTAGAGATTTACAAGGCGGAAGAAGGGTTGAGTGTGCGGGAAGCTATAAGCAGATATCGGGACAATTTGCTTGAGCCTATTGTGGCTCCCCACCCGGCAGAGGAATCCCAGGTGGAAAAAGAACAAATGGTTGACCGGAAAGAATCCTAGCGGATTATCGACGGCGACCCGGGCAGGATTTCGGTAAATGCAGCAATACGCCATGATATCGAGAGGAGAGCAAATGGAAAGGTTTGAGCCTGAGATTATAGCTTTTTGTTGCGAATTCTGAGGGTATACCGCAGCGGACCTGGCAGGTTCGATGAGACTCTCATATCCAACAAATATAAAGATCGTGAAGGTTCCCTGCACTGGCAGGGTTGACATAATTCACATATTGAAGGCCTTTGAAAGCGGAACGGACGGGGTGTGCCTTGTGGGATGTCTCGAGGGCGACTGTCATTTCCTGGTGGGCAACATAAGGGCTCGAAAACGTGTAGGGTGCGTGAAACATCTCCTCGATGAATGCGGCATAGGAGGGGAACGGGCTGTCATGTATAATTTGTCGTCTGCCGAGGGTCAACGCTTCGCAGAGGTGGCTCGGGAGATGACGGAGAAAATCAGAGCCCTTGGGCCGAATCCGGCGAAAAAATCACCGGCCCTCCTTCCACGGTAGCGCTCGAACCGAGGCCCTGTCCCGCGAGAAAGCTCCAGAAGCCGGAAACGGAATGTGAGCGAAGATAAGGGAACGTTCTGAGGCCAGGGAAGGAGGGGCGAGACGCGGGATGCATGGACGACGATGCCCCATGCGGTTCCCTGTATCATCTCAAAGGCGTGGCCCAGAAGGCCGAATCCGGTTACATCGGTATAGACGTCCGCTCTTAGAAGTCGTCGGCGATGGGGGTAAAAAAGTCAACCGTCTGAATCAGGGCGAGGTCTTCGGAGAGCTTGTCGCCCCGGCATCACTAACCCTTTCCATTCATGCAATCAAATTGCGGTCATTCGCCAACGAAAAACCGCACAGGGCCCTGTCCAGGTCCCCCGGACCCTGCTTGGGCGCTCAGCCGCCCCCCTCGCTGTTCCCGTCAATCGCCGCATATCCTTGTGCGTCATTCGTTACCTCTCATGCAGAAGTTCAGCGCTTCAGGTATGTATCGGATTATCTCCATTACCTGTGACGCCGGGGTTGGGTGCGCATATGAGCCCGCCAATCGATTTGTTCGGGCCGCCAGCACTGCTGCCTCTCTAACGTTCATCCCGAATGCACAAAGGGCGGCGACGATACCAGTCAAGGTGTCCCCGGTCCCTCCGATCGCTTCCATTGATTCTTCGACAGGGCTATCGATGATGTCCTGCACCCCGTCCCGGTTGACTATGTAGTCCTTGCTGCCCTTGACGAGAAGATACTTTGAGGCATTCCCGTGGGCATAGGCCCTGGCAATTAAGTCGGGCACGCGGTTTTCCTCGTGTAAGATAAATCCCCGTGTGTAAAACGGATGGGGGGCAGCCTCGTCCGCAAGGAAGGCAAGCTCTCCGGTATCCGGGGTAAACAGGTCGTAAAACCCGGACTGCCCGCTCATCTTGGCCACGTACATGGAGCCGGCATCCGCGATGAGGATGGGCTTGGGGATTATTCCCTTGATTACGGTGAGGAGTCGGTTGTGCCATTCCACAAAGGGCTGGAGATAATGAAAAGCAATGGTACGAAAGCCACTCTTCGTGAGATGGTCCAGGAGAAACTGATAGAGTTTCTTGCTGCCCTCGCCGGAGCCGATATCTCCGGCCAGATAGGCGAAAGTCGGTTCCCCGCCCAGAGCCTCTTCGGCTTTGGCAGCGGCAGCGAGCAGAGCCGGGGTCCCCCGATTTACGGTTATGGCTCTCCCCTCGATCGTAATGTGTTCATTTTCCAAAAGGACTCTTCCCGCGAGTAACGGAAAGTCGCGCTCCGGAACGGTTCCTACGACTGCGAGCATCTTTTTTTCACCTCTTCATACGCCAACTGAAGGGCGTAGCCGCAAAGGGTATATCCGATTTCCCGGGGGCTTGGGGCCTCATCCAGACGCCTGCCCACCATCTCCGCGGCGAGGAAAGGCACATCCGGACAGCCGCCTCCGGAAATATTGACGATGTACAGGGACTCCTTGTCGATGGTTAGTTTCATGTTGGCTGCCTGTACCATCAGATATTTGCCAAAATCCTTGATCCTGAAAAGATTGACCGGTTGCAGCAAAGGACCTGTGACAGGCACCGCCTGGAGAGGCGGGATTCCGCCATCCTGCAGGACCTTCGTGATCTTCAGTTCCTCGATCAGAGGGAACTCAATGACAAGATCGCACCCCGTTCGGATCTCAGGGGGAGGCCCCATCACACGGATATCCCATCCGTTCTTCCTCAACAGGTTTTCTGCCTGAATGACCTCGCCGGTGCTTTCGAAAACAAGAAAACCGCGGTCTGTGCGGCCCTTCTTCGAGATCCCCGGTTGACCCCCTTTCAAAAACTGCAGCAGCGCCAAGGATCAGTCCTTTGAAATGCTAATACGGTAACCGGTCCCTTCCTGTTCGACACTTCTCAGGGTCCACCCCTGCGAGACGGCGGCACGGGAAACGTTCTCCTTGGATGTGTCCGTATCCACGAGAATGACAATCTCGCCTTTCTTCAACTTCTTTATCTCGTTCATGGTCAAAAGAACGGGTTGCGGGCACGAAAGCCCTTTTGCATCGACGACTGCGCTCATTATGTCCCTCCTTCCTTAAACTGCCTTCAGGCCACCCGTTTTTTCATCGTGAAACCGATGAAAAGGCAAACCAGAAGACCTGTGATCACAGCGGCAATCCCATACGGCCCCACGCCTTCCGGCGAACTGGCCAATCCGAAGTTGTGTGCGATGCCCGCTCCGACAATCATTCCGAATACAAAGACCGCCGCATCCCCGTCACCCTCGCCCGCAAGAAAGAGCTGTCTTCCCGGGCACCCTCCGGCCAGGGCGAAGGCCAGTCCCGCCAGGACCATACCCCCGAAGTTCCAGAGACCCATCGTGTGAGCTACGGGTTGCTTCGCGAAGCCGGGGTGAAACTGTCCCAAAACCAGGTTGGTTGCAAAGGCAAACACGACGAGTGCGATAAACCCCGAAAGGAGATGGGCTTGTTTGAACAGGATAATATCCCGGATCGCTCCCATAGTGCAAAATCGGCTTCTCTGGGCCAGGAATCCGATGAAGAGACCTATTGCGAGCGATACGTAAAGCGGAGCATGCATGGAGCCGGGTCCTTTAACGCTGTAAAACAATATTCCGCTCTTCTCCTGGCCGCTCACCTGTGGGAAAACGAACATGAGAACAAGAAAACCCGCCATTGTCAATGGCAGCAGCCATCCGACCGAGGTATGAGTGGGCTGAGAGCGTCCGAGGTTGAACCCCCCTTTCATAAAAAGGACGCCCACCCATATCCCTCCGACAAGTCCGAGGAGACCGAAAATCGCGTTTCCATCTCCGCCTGCCAAACGGAGGACGGCCCGCCACGGGCATCCTAAGAAGACCAGGGCTCCGATCATTGCAAAGGCGCCGAGCACGAACCGGACGATGGGGGCAGACCCGGCGCGGGAGCGGAATTCCTTGAATGCGTACGCGGCGATCAGGGAACCGAGGACAAAGCCGATGATTTCGGGCCGCATATATTGAACGACGGCAGCCCGATGAAGCCCCAGCGTTCCGGCAATGTCCCGCTCGAAACAGGCCACGCAGATACCCATGTTCGCCGGGTTCCCCCACTTCTGCAAAAGGGCGGCAAGAATTCCAATAACGGCTCCCACTGATATAATTCCCCAACGGCTTGAAAAAAACTGTGCGAATTTGGGCATAGGCTCTCCTTCTCCTAGTCTCTTGTAAATCTATTTTCTAGTCTCCATTAACACAGACTATAAGTCAAATAGATATTCTCTATCTCAATTCAATTAATCATTTAGCGCCGCTATTAGCCGGGGTTTGCCTTATTTTTCTTTTCCCTTATCTCATCACGCATTCCTGTAACCTTTTCCACAAAACGCCGCGCCTCGGCGGCACTCACCCAGAAAAGACGCAACTTGTCCTTCATCGAAAAGGCATCGAACATCTCTTTCAGAGCAGCGATCTTTCTCCTCGTAAAGTAATTTCCTTTGATAAAGTGGCAGTCTCCCGGGTGACACCCGGCCACGAACACCCCGTCGGCCCCTTCGAGAATCGCCTTGATGACAAAGGCTGGGTCAACGCGGCTCGAACAGGGGACCTGAACCATTTTTACCCCGGTCGGGTACTTCATTCTTAAAGTGCCCGCCATTTCAGAGGCCTTGAAGGTGCAATAGGTACAGGCAAAACCGATGATTTCAGGTTCTTCATTATGATTATTTTCGTTCTTGTATTCAGACATCTTCCCTCCCAAGAATGCGGCCCTCAGAAATGGCCGTCGATCGTAGATAGTGGAATAGGCTGCCTCTCACGCCCTTCCAAGGATCAGTGCGTCCTGGGGGCACTCGGCCACGCATGTCCCGCACCCTTTGCATCGGGAGGCATCGACGACAGCTATCTCGTGTACGAGAATTGCCGCGACAGGACACACCTGCGCGCATATCCCGCAGCCGATGCAGTCCTCCTGAATGACGGTAACAGGGGAAGAAATGCCTCCGCCCTGTCCTGCCCTCGATTCCATGCTGTCCGTCGATATCCCTTCCGTGACAGATTCGTCTTCACTTTTGGGGCGGTTGGCGACCTCTATTCCCGCAACATGACGGTTTTGACGTTTGCTTGGGGGCGAAAGCATATAACCGAGAAATCCCGCGACAGAAGCAGCCGCACCCCGGAGAACCCGTCCACTGTAGGCCCTGTTGTCTCCTGGCCTGCCCGGCGGGCGAGGCCCCGTTTTTTGCCTGCTCCCCGCCCGCCCTTGCCGTTGCCCATGCTCATCTCCGGCGTCTCTTCTCCGCGTTCAGCCGAAACCGCCGCGCTATCCTGGGTTTTTTGCCCCCTGGGTCTCCAATGTTTCAATCTGTTTCCTGATGTTGTCGAGTGTGCGGGCAATGTTCTCGGCCTGAGCCTTTAGTATCGCGAGATCGAGTCCCCGGTTTGCGGACGTTCCTGCAGGCGCTCCGGTCTCGGCCCAGCCTGCGCCTGAGCGCTGTCGGCCCGTGAGTCCGGTTGCATAGTATCGGTTCCGCCGGCCCCGACCTGGGCCTCCGAAAGTGCAACGGTACGGAACGTTCGCGTATCCAGGGATGTCATATCCCGCGCAGAATCCCTCCCCACGGCCCGTCACTGGTCCAAATCCTCGTGGTCCGGTTCCATCTCCAAATGGCATAGCTGCCACCTCCTTATGTTTTTTTCTCGTTTCTCCCGACCTCAGTCGGTTCGGGGAAGCGTCTTATTGCCTTGATCTCCATTTGCTACTCCCTCCGGCCACGCCTTCCTCTGTGGCGCCGCGGTCCCGAAGAACCGGGCATGAGGAATTGTCCCTCCTCAAGCTGTCCTTTTAGCAGGGCCAGGATTACATCGTCTAAAGCCCCGCAGACAAAGGCAACGGCCGTGATACTCTTTGCCGACAGCGCTCTTTCGTAGGGTTGAGAAATCGCCCCGCACACTACGGCGTCAAGTCCTATGTTTTTCAGTTCTTGAGCGCGGAGGAAGGGATCCGTTGAGTCAAGAACAAACTCCTCTCGGCCTTGTTCCAGCCCGTCTCTGATGGAAACAGCCAGAAGGTGCCGGGCTACGTCGAAAACAGGGGAAACATGCCCCTGATAGTGGGTGATGCCTACTTTTTCCAGCATGCTTTAGGGACCTTCAAGAAGTGTGCCAAATCGCGTGGACATTCAAATTTCTTGAAAGAAGCGTCTTTTGGCAAGGCCCAAAGTCGTTACTAAGAATGCAGTATGCACTGTTGTGCTATGCTGCCGTGATGCATTTTGCCCATTAAGGAAGGTCGGCCCTTTGTCTTATTATGGCGTAAGGCCTCTAAAACGTTCGCAAAATCCATCATTAAAGTTTCTGGCGCGCATTATGCTTATGAATTGATGGAGACACCACTGAGGGGACCCCTCCATGTACGACAGGCTCGAAGATATGGTTGACGTTCTGCAGGGGATAATCCTCAAAGAGGCAGAGGAGACATGCCGCCCGGAAGTAATTGAACAGTGGGATAATTCAAGAAACCGGGGTCAGTGGAGAAGCCGGATGGGCTTTCGAAAATATCGGGCCCATGTGGTGATACCATGGAGATAATCATCAAGGTTGACAGCGACCGCATCGTTGAAGTCGGCTACATTTCCGACGGGTTCGCCGCCGGTGTCCCTTCCGGGAACGTGGCAACGTTCTTTTGTATGCGACGTGAAGAAGAAACCTCATGAGAGAAAGGGATATTACCGAAACCCTATCGGGAGATCTCTGAAGGAATGAAGTGGGTAACGGATTAGTTGGAGATGGGTGCTCAAAAGCCAATCGCTTCCTTTCCATAACGGCTATGGATACTGCACCCGCTGTTGTCTCCTGTCGCCTTCGGCTGCCAAAACCGGAGACAAACCACGGCAGCCGAAGGTTTTTTGCGCTCTCTTCAGAACTGGGCGGGCCGGATTTTCCGTGTAATCCCAATCTTCCAGCCGGAAGCCTGGCCGCGCTGGCGTTCGGGCCTTTCCCGCGGTATTGCGCCCCCGTTTATTGTGCCCGGGGCTGCGGAAAAACCTTGTTTCAGTAGCCGACCGCGAGGGTCGAGGAGAAAACGGCGTATGGAGCGCCGATTTTATAGATCAGGTTTGAGTTGACCTAAACAAAGAATGAAGCCGAAGGAGGTGAAAAATGGTTAAAGGTTCCAGTGTCTGCCCATTTTCAGGCATGTCGTGCCGGGAGTGCCCGATATACCGGGGAAGGCATTCACAGCTGTGTATTGCGGCACGGTATCGGAACGGGGTGAAGCCAGAACCAACGTACGGGTGCACCCACCTGAAATTTGAGTTTCCCGATGAGCTCGTCTACAGCGAAAACCGTTTTAAGAATCTCGAGGACAGGGAAGAGCACATCAACGCAGCAGAGATAGTATGGAGACGCGAACAAAGGTAAAGCACAGGCAACAGTTCCCGGACATTCCGGATTGTCCGCGGGGCCAATCAACAGAATACGGAAACACAGGCAACAACGAAGAAAGTACGATTGAAAGGAGATAAGCATGATACATGATTTTACGTACCTTAAACCCGGCACGGTTCAGGAAGCCCTGGCCATGCTTTCCGACCACGTGGATGACTGTAAGATTATCTGCGGCGGCCAGTCACTACTTATCGTCATGCGGCAGGGCCTTATCGTCGTCAACTACCTGATCGACATCAAGGGATTGAAAGAACTTGATTATATCAAGTACGATGACAAGGAAGGACTCAAGATCGGCGCAACGACCACCCACAGAGCAATCGAGATGTCCAAGCTTTTGAAAGAGAAGATACCTATTCTGCCGAAAATGGAAGAACGGCTCGCCTCAGTGCAGACCCGTAACTGGGGAACCATCGGCGGCAACCTTGCTCACGCTGATGCAGCAGGCGACCCGGCTCCCGTACTTATCACTCTTGGCGCGAAGATAAAAGTAGGCGGCAAGAAGGGTGAGAAAGTGTATGACCTTGAAGAGTTCTACACCGACCTTTTCGAGACCGCAATGGAACACGATGAGATGGTCCTTGAGATTCAGGTTCCTCCCATGGCTCCCAAGACTGCGTGTGCGTACAAGAAGTTCAACCTCCTCCAGAACGACATGGGCGTGATCGGCGTAGCCACGAAAGTGACCGTAGATGCGAGCGGAACTATCACCGATGCGCGAATCGTCCTCGGCAACGCGGGCGTGACTCCGATCCGTGCAAAGAGCGCAGAGCAGATCCTTATCGGCAAGAAGCCTGATGACGCATTATTTGCGGCAGCCGGAGAAGCAGCCGGTGGCGATGCAGACCCTGTGTCCGATATCCATGCTTCCGACGATTTCAGGCGTCACCTGATCAAAGTCTTCGCGAAGCGTTTGACAAAGCAGGCCTATGACCAGGCTGTGAAACTGTAAGGAGGGCTACGGATATGCAAAAATATGAGATAAAACTATCAGTCAATAAGGTGGAGTACGAGCTTTATATAAACCCCAAGACTCTTCTTGTTGAGGCAATCAGGGATCACGTAGGCCTCACGGGAACAAAGAGGGGCTGCGAGACAGTATCGTGCGGCGCATGTACGGTTCTGGTCGACGGCGCTGCGGTAAAATCGTGCTCAGTGCTCGCCATGCAGTGCGCTGGAAAAGAGATCACGACTTCCGAGGGTCTTGAGACCAACGGCAAGCTGGCCCCGATCCAGAAGGCCTTTCTTGACGAAGGTTCCTACCAGTGCGGATTCTGCACCTCCGGTATGCTCATGGCTACCACGGGACTCCTGAACGAGACCGCGAAGCCGACCGTAGATGAAATCAAAGAAGCGATAGAAGGAAATATTTGCCGCTGCACAGGTTACAATAGCATAGTCCGGGCTGTCGAGCGCGTGGCAGACGGTCAGTACAAGGAGGATTCACTATGACAACCACGAGTCTGGCAAAAGAAAAACTGCATGTTATTAACACCCACGTTCACAATGTCGACGGGTGGGCGAAAGTAACAGGCCGTGCAACATACACCTTTGACGTTACCATGCCCGGCATGCTTTACGGGAGAATTCTCCGGAGTCCCCATCCTCACGCGAAGATATTGAAGATAGACGCAAGCAAGGCCCTCGCGCTGAACGGGGTAAAAGCCGTAGTGAACGGCAAGGACGACACATTAGGCATCAAACAGGGTATCTGGCGTCGTTTCAACGAGCTTTGTGATGAGCAGATCCTTCCCGTCGAAAAAGTACGTTACATTGGCGAGCCCGTATGTGCAGTCGCTGCAACAACCGAGGAAATCGCAGAAAAAGCCCTTGACCTTATCGAAGTTGAGTATGAGGTACTTGAGGGCGTATATGAGCCTTATGAGGCGATGAAGAAGGGCGCGCCAGAGCTTTTCGACGGTGTAGAGAGAAACATCAACGTTACCCGTCATATAGAGTGGGGCGATGTGGATGCCGGTTTTGAAAAGGCCGATTATATCAGAGAGGACCACTTCTTCTGCGGCGGTCAGGCCCATATGTGTATGGAGACGAGAGCGGCGGTGTCCAGCTATACGCCGGATAAGAAGCTCACCATCTGGCACTCGAACCAGTCCGCATACTATTTGCAGGGACTCATGGCAGGCGTGCTCGGCATGAGGGAAGGCGACATCCGCGTGATCTCACAGTACGTGGGCGGCGGGTTCGGCGGGAAGTTCGAGCTCGACGGCGCGATCTTCTGCTCGGCGATCCTCAGCATGAAGACATCCAAGCCCGTGAAGATTATCTACTCAAGAGAGGAGGACTTCATTGCCTCCAAGCGCAGGACCCCGATGCACTACTGGGTCAGGACAGGCGTATCCAAGGACGGCATGTTCCTCGCTCGTGAGGCCAGGGTCGTGAGCAACGGCGGCGCATACACAGGTATGGGCGCAACAGCTCTCTATTTGACCGGTTTCTTCCACTCTTTTCCGTACAGGTGGGGCGGATACCGGTATGACGGATACAGAGTCGCCACAAACACCCTTCCGTCAACCTCAATGCGTGGGTTCGGGGCGCCTCAGGCGATGTTCTGCTCCGAGCAGCAGCTTGAGTGGATAGCAAAAGACCTGGGTCTCGACCCGATCGAAATGAGGAGAAAAAACGGCCACTACGCCGGTTACGAAGTCCCGGGTCAGGCATTTATCGCGAGCTGCGGTCTTGACGAAGCATTCACGATCATGCAGGATTGGATCGACAAGAAAAAAGCAGCCGGCCTGCCTCCTAACAGGGGAGTTGGTTTCTCGGCGGCCGGTTTCATGACGGGCGGCATCTTTAACTGGTTCGATACCCCCTACTCATTTTCGTCAGCAGTAATCACCATCAACCAAGATGCTACTGTGGAACTGCACATAGGGGCCATCGACATGGGCCAGGGTTCCAACACCACGATGGCCATCATCGCCGCAGAGACCCTCGGAGTAAAGGTTGAGGACATAAAAGTACATTCAGGCGACACAGACCATTGCCCGGCTGACCTCGGCGCATGGGGTTCAAGACAGACCCTCATGACCGGCAATGCTACCAAGATGGCCTGCGAGGACGCAAAACATCAGCTTCTCGAGTTCGCATACGCAAAAATGGGTCTCAACATCGTGTACGACCTTGACATCAAGGATCGGTGGGTGCATATCGTAGCACGTCCGGAGAGAGGCATGCCATTCCAGGAAGTGGTAACGATGGCGCTTCGCGGTAAAGACGGACAGAGAATCGTGGGCCGTGGCTTCTATACTCCTCACCGCAAAGGCATGATCTCCCCCGCATACAGCTACATGCTGCAGGGCGTGGAGGTTGAGATTGATCCCGAGACGGGCAAGATCGACCTCCTCGACAGCCTTACCGCCCACGACTGCGGAACGCCGATCAACCACCTGGGCCTTATCGGCCAGTTGGAAGGAGCATTCTCCATGGCAGCCGGCTACGGCTACCTTGAGTATATGCCCTACGAAGACGGCAAGCTTATGAATCCGAACCTGGTTGACTACAAGATGATCAGGGCAACGGAGATGCCGCATACCCCGATCGCCGAGATCGATGTCTACGAGCCGGAGGGACCGTACGGCGCGAAGGAAGCAGGCGAAGGTCTGACCAACCCGACGGCAGCCGCGATCGGAAATGCAATTTTCAACACCCTCGGCATTCAGATGAAGGAGTGCCCGATCAGGCCGCACATGATCGTGGAAGCCCTTGCAGAAAAGGCAGCGAAAGAGAAAGCGGGAAAGTGAGAAAATACCCAATTGCGTAAAGGAGGTATACAATGGCAATAGAATTAAGATTTAAGTGCCCCGTATGTGGCAAGCAGTACGAAGTGAGCTTGCAGGTGGCACGGCATATATTCGGAACCGGCGACAAGAAACATCGTGACTGGGTTGATTCTCAGGGCGTGAACTTCAAAGACCTTCTGGTTAACCAGGCCTTGAATCCCGGCAATGAGAGCTATCAGGTCGTGGCCGACCTTGTAGAGAAGGCACAGGCAAGCCTGAAGAAGTGAGTATTCTTTGAATAGAGGAGGCTTTCATGATAATTGAAGGTGGATTCACACTCAAAGCGCCGATCGACAAGCTGTATGATTTCCTTATGCAGCCTGAGACCGTCATGACGTGCATACCGGGCACTGAGTCGGTCAAAATTATCGATGACAAGAGCTTTGAGAGCGTGGTGAAACAGCGCGTGGGTATCATCTCCGTGAAGTTGAAGTTCGTAACGAAGGTGGTCAAGGTCGAGAGACCGACACATGCAGAGTTTGAGGGCGAAGGCGAGGACATGACGAAGCTTGGACACTTCAAGCAGAAGACCGAGCTTAACCTGAAAGAAGTGGCTCCCGGCGAAGTCGAGTTCTCCTACAAAGTAGATGTGGCAATCGTGGGAAAACTGGCAATGTTCGGCGACCGCGTTATGAAGCAGAAAGCGAAAGACACAGAGAAGGCGTTCACCGCTAACCTCCAGGAAAAACTGAAGGGTATGGCGTAAGAAACCTTTTCTACGAAGGGTAGCGAGCAAGAGGGTTTCCCAAAAGGGAAACCCTCTTGCACAGATTGTCCAGTCCTGCAGGGGTAACCTGTGGGCGTTCGTGTTTTGCGTGCTGGAAGGCCCTTGCCCTATGGTTGTCGGGTCTTGCATCCGTGACCATAGACCGTGGACACACGAATAGTGCATTATGCAATGGTAGCATTGACTGGAACAGTGGAACGGCGGTAGACTGAGTGTATGAGCGGCATGAAGGATAGGGACATCATCCTCGATTCGATCAACGAGGGCGTTTTTACCGTCGATGAAGAGTGGCGGATTACCTCTTTTAACGCAGCGGCCGAGATCATTACGGGAATACCTCGTGGTGAGGCGATAGGCCGACGGTGCATGGATGTCTTTCATGCCAACATTTGCGAGAATGCCTGTGCTTTGCGACGCACCATGTCAGACGGGGAACCCGTGGCGAATGCCCTGGCCCATATAATAAATAACGGTGGTCGCCGTGTGCCCGTCCGGATATCTACTGCTTTGTTGAAAGATGACGAAGACCGCGTGATCGGCGGAGTCGAAACCTTTCACGATCTGAGCCAGGTGGAGGAACTGAAGAAGGAACTCCGGGGGCGCCACAGCTTTCAGGACATTATCGGTCGGAGCCAACCCATGGCACGCCTTTTCGATCTGGTGCCGAGGATAGCCGAAAGCGTCAGCACCGTTCTGATCGAGGGGGCAAGCGGGACGGGAAAGGAGCTTTTTGCACGGGCAGTCCACAATCTCTCGAATAGAAAACAGACGCGGTTCGTGGCGGTTAACTGCGGCGCCCTGCCGGACACGCTTCTTGAGAGCGAGTTGTTCGGATATAAAGCGGGGGCGTTTACCGATGCCCGCCGGGACAAGGCCGGCCGCTTTGCCCTAGCGGAGGGGGGGACCATTTTTCTCGACGAGATCGGTGATATTTCGTCTGCGATGCAGGTGCGCCTGCTGCGGGTCCTTCAGGAAAGGGTGATAGAGCCTCTCGGGGGGGTGGAGCCGGTTAAGGTGAATGTCAGGATAGTGGCGGCGACCAACAGAAACCTGGCCGATCTCGTGAAGGCCGGTTTGTTCCGTGAAGACCTGTACTACCGCATCCGGGTGATCCACCTCGTGCTGCCGAGCCTGAGAGAGAGGCGCGAAGATATTCCCCTCCTCGTGGATTATCTCGTGACAAAGCTCAACCACCTCCAGGGGAAGGATGTCGCAGGGGTTTCCGCCGAGGTAATGGCAAGGCTGATGGAACACGATTTTCCGGGCAACGTGCGGGAACTGGAAAACATCATCGAACAGGCTTTCGTGTTGTGCCGCGGCGGGTTGATCGAAATGAACCATTTACCCCCGGAACTTCGGCCTCCAGGAGTGCTTGGCCCTGATGACCACATGTCGATGACCATTGCCTCGATGGAGAGGCAGCTCATAGCGTCCACCCTCGGTCGCAATCATGGTAACCGCAGGAAAACGGCTACCGATCTTGGCATCAATACGAGCACACTTTTTCGCAAGATCAGGTCATACGGCCTGGATGCCCCGCCTTTTGACGGCCGCAGGAGAGGGGATGCGAGCCGGTAGATCGGAAATGCTTGATCCTGCACCCCAACCTTTCGAAAACGATTGCCGACCCGCAGGGGCGCCGTTCACTTGGATCTCTGCAGTACTAAAGGTTTGGGAACAGGGGGCAAATTAGATGTTGGTGGATCGTTTTGACCGGGCAATAAATTACATAAGAATTTCCGTGACCGACAGGTGCAACCTGAGGTGCAGGTATTGCGTGGACGGTCAGTTTCCCTTTATCGCTCACGGTGAGATACTGAGGTACGAGGAGATTATCAGGTTCGTGCGTATATGCGCGGGCCTGGGCGTCAATAAGGTGCGGATTACCGGTGGCGAGCCTCTCGTGAGAAAGGGCATCCCTTATCTCATAAAAGAGATAGGGTCTATCCCCGGAATCACGGACATGGGCCTTACCACGAACGGGGTGTTTCTCGGTGTCCAGATGGCCGCCCTTCAAGAGGCAGGCTTAAAGAGGGTCAATGTAAGTCTCGACACCATGAAGAAAGACAGGTTCGCCTTCATTACCGGGGTCGACGCCTTCGACGAAGTGCTGAAAAGCATTAAAATGTCCGTTAATTCGGGTCTGAGCCCTGTGAAGATCAACGCGGTGATTATCCAGGGCTTTAACGACGACGAAATTTTCGACTTCGCAAGGCTTGCCAAAACCAGGAATGTGGAGATCCGTTTTATCGAGTTTATGCCGTTTGGGGAGATGGACCTCTGGCAAAGCGCAAAAATAATTACCTCCCGGGAGATAGAAACACTCGTGCGCACCAGGTACGAGCTTTCCCCCTCCGCCGCTTCACAGGACGGTCCCGCAAAAATGTTCGATATAAAGGGCGGCGTGGGCAAGATCGGCTTCATCAGCCCCGTCTCGACCCACATCTGTAGTCAATGCAACCGGATGAGGCTCACCTCCCATGGTACTATAAAGCCGTGTCTTTTCGGGGACGAGGAGTATGATGCGAGGACCATGCTCCGGGAGGGTGCGCCGGATGAGGAGATCCGCGCCTTTGTGAGGGAAACGGTAAGGGCTAAGCCGGAACGGAAGGCGGAGATGGGCCGGATAAGGAAGTGTCAGGGGAGCCTTCGCCATATCGGGGGATAGCACAAAAGAGAGCCCGGGAACGGGCGATTTCGAGTAAGGAGCGCATAATATATGGAACTTACCCACATAGATAAGGACGGCAAGGCGCGCATGGTCGACGTCTCGGGGAAGCAGGAAACCGAGAGGGAGGCGAAGGCGGCAGGCAAGGTAAGGATGGCCAGGGCCACCTATGACCTCGTAAGAACGGGTCGGGGTCCGAAGGGCGACATCTTTACCGTGGCCAAGATAGCGGGCATCATGGGCGCCAAGAGGACCCACGAGATGATCCCCTTATGCCACCCCCTTCCGCTGACCCATATAGACGTGAGTTTCGACTTCGATGATCCGGAAGGGGTCGTGAACATAACCGCCACAGCAAAAACAAAAGGCCAGACCGGAGTGGAGATGGAGGCCCTCACCTGCGCCATGGTGACCGCCCTCACTTTTTATGATATGTGTAAAGCCGTGGACAAAGGCATCGAGCTGGGGCCTTTTTTTCTCCTTGAAAAGAGCGGGGGAAAGAGCGGAAAATATACGAGATAGGAAGCGATCATGAGTTTTGGCCCTGCCGCTTAGCCATATGGCTGAAGTGGTGGAACTGCCCTGTCCCGCTGGGCCGTTCCACCACATAAGATATCAGGAGGATGACCCATTTGAATGTCGAATTGTTAAGATGCGTATATTTTTCTCCCACGGGAACGACCGGGGCAATCGTAAAAGCAATAGCACCGGGCCTTGGAAGTCTCAGGACAACAATGGTGAACCGCACAAGAAAAGCTGCAAGGGACGGGGAGACCCGGGCTTTTCGAAATGAAGTTGTCATCCTTGCATCTCCCGTCTACTATGGGCGACTGCCGGAGACCGTGGCCCGCTACTACTCTACGCTCTCGGCCGAAAATACCCCCGCCCTGATCGTGGTTGTGTACGGGAACCGGGCCTACGATGACGCCTTGAGGGAATTATACGACATAGCGACGGCAAGGGGATTCATTCCCGTTGCAGGGGCTGCCTTTATCGGAGAGCATTCCTATTCTTCGGCGGACCAGCCCATCGCCGCAGGCAGACCGGACGGAGAAGACCTCATGAAGGCCCGGAAATTCGGCGCCCTGGTCCGGAAGAAGCTGGATGGCCTTGATTCTCTGAAGGCTATGGAACGCCTCGTTGTTCCCGGAAACGTCCCGTACAGGGAACCGGACGGCCTTTATCAAGTGAAGAAATTGAGGCAAACCGCCGCTTTCACGCCCGAAACCGACGCATCCCTCTGCACCCGGTGCGACCTGTGCGCTCAGGTCTGTCCCACGGCGGCCCTCGACCCCGACAACCTCGCAAAGACGAATAAGGAGGAATGCATCCTCTGTTTCCAGTGTGTCAAGGTGTGTCCCGTAGGGGTACGAAGGATGGAGGACATGTCTTCCAGCCCCGTGGTGAAGCGCATTTATGAGACCTGCCGGGAGAGAAAAGAGCCCGAATACTATCTCTGAAAAGGAGCTACGACGGAGGATAAACCTATGGCAAGACAAAACAAAGCAGAACGGAAAAAAATCATCGTAATCGGCGGTTCGGCCGCGGGGCCCAAGGCAGCGGCACGAGCAAGGCGCATGGACCAGGAGGCGGAGATCGTACTGATCCAGAAGGAGCCGGATCTCTCCATGGCCTCGTGCGGTTACCCCTACTACGTGGGTGGCTTTTTTGATGACCGGAACCAGCTTCTCTCCACTTCCGCCGGGGTGATCAGGAACCCCGTATACTACCTCAATGCGAAAGGGATAGACGCGAGGACCCATACCGAGGCCACGGAAATAGACAAGGGCGAAAAGACCGTGACGTGCAGAAGCCTCACCAGCGGTGAGACCGAGGTCCTCGAATACGACAAACTCATTATAGCCACGGGATCGCTCGCGAACATCCCGAATGTTCCCGGCAAGGACCTCAAGGGAATTACAACCCTTAAATCCATGGCGGACGCAGATTTCCTGAGACGGATACGGGACGAAGGCAGGGTAAAGCGGGCGGTTGTCGTCGGCGGAGGGCTCATCGGCATCGAAACATGTGAGGCCCTGCGTCTGGCGGGCATCGAGATTACCGTTATAGAGCTTCTTCCCCAGATACTCATGTTCCTTGACTGGCAGCTCGCAAAAATACTGGAGAACCACGTCAAAACCAAGGCCGCGAATGTGATTACCGGGAACGGCATCGCACAGTTTCTCAGCGAAGACGGCGTTTTATCGGCGGTCAAGCTGGCGAACGGCACCGAACTGCCCTGTGAGCTTGCCGTGATCGCCGTGGGCGTGAGACCGAACGCGGACCTGGCGCGCCGGGCCGGTCTCAGTTTGGGCGAAACCGGCGGCATAGTCGTGGACCCCTATATGCAAACGTCCGATTCCCACATATACGCGGCAGGTGACTGCACCGAGCAGTCTCATCTTATCACCGGGGGAGGGACCTACGCGCCCCTCGGGGACCTTGCAAACCTTGAGGGAAGAGTGGCGGGCGAGAATGCGGCGTTGGGCAACGTAGTAACTTTCCCGGGTACGGTCCAGTCCGGAATCTGCAAAATCTTCGACTATGCCGCGGGGTCCACAGGGTTATCGGAGGCCAAGGCCCGCGAGCTAGGCTATCAGGATATAACGAGCGTCGTGATCGCGGGCACGGATAAGCCGGGATTCATGAAGGGGAGGATGCTCATATCCAAGATGGTGGTGGATAACAAATCTGAAAAGATAATCGGATTTCAGTGTATAGGCCAGGGCGACGTGAGCAAACAGGTGGCACAGGCCGCCATTGCAATACAGGCAAACATGGCCGTCAAGGACCTTGTGAACCTTGACCTCCCCTACGCCCCTCCCTTCACCCTTGCCATAGACAATTTCATTGTCTGCGCTCACGTGATTGAAAACAAGCTCAAGGGTCGCCTCAAGGGCATATCGGCCGAAGAGGTCAAGGGAAAGTACGACCGTCACGAAGGCATGTACCTTCTCGACGTGCGGGGCCCTGATGAATTCGAGGCGACACGGCTGGGCATGGGAGAGACGCTTATCCCTCTTGGGGCTTTGAGAAAGAGGTTTGACGAGCTTCCTTCGGATAAGAACGAAGAGATAATAGTCTACTGCAAGATTTCTTTAAGGGGCTATGAAGCGGCACTCGTTTTGGAGGCTCACGGGTGGAGAAACGTGAAGGTGATGGAAGGCGGCATTGTGGCATGGCCCTATCCAAGAGAGAAGTAGCCGATCCTACGAAAAGAGGAGGGATTATGAAAAAGATTATTTGTGTCCTGTCGGTCTTCTTTGTTTTTGGTCTCACGCTGGTTTCTGTATCTTTTGCCCAAAGGGGGCAGATGGGCAAATGGCAGGGAAGCGGCGGCTGGGGTCCGGACGCACCCTACCAGCGGCTGTATGACCCGGCCAAGGTGGAAACAATCACGGGAACGGTTGAGTCCGTGGAGAGGATAAAGCCAGATAAAGGCATGTATCCGGCGGTAACTCTCACGGTGAAGACGGAGAAGGAGACGATACTCGTTCATCTGGGGCCGGCGTGGTATATCGGACGGCTGGATACCAAGATTGAAAAGGGAGATAAGCTGGAGATAAAAGGATCACGGGTGACCTTCAACGGAAAGCCCGTCATCATAGCGGCGGAGATAAAGAAGGGCGAGAGCACCCTTGTCCTCCGGGACAGTGACGGCATTCCCGTGTGGGCAGGCTGGAGAAGAAAGTAACCGGGACAAGCCCGGGCGGCCCCACCTCGATGCGGTGTAGGGTCATCCGGGCTTAGAACAAAGCCCGGTTCACGGGCTGCTATGGTCCGCAAGGAGACAATTCGTTTATCAGACCAACCGGCATTCTGCAATGGTGCCGCCCCTGCCCGCCGGCTTACTTGCTTTCAAAGCCGTATTTTGCAATGATCCCCTTGGCCTTACCCGACTGCAGGAAGGAAGAGAAGCGCCCTACGTCGGGGTTTGCGGCACCCGAAGGGGTGACTCCCATCAAATATACGATCCGGGAATGGTACGCGCGGGGCACGGAGAAAAGGATAACTACACGCGTTGCGAGCAAAGCATCAGTTCTGTAAACAAACGCACCGTCTACCTCGCCCCGTTCGGCATAGGTAAGGCATTCGCGGACATCGCGGGCCATGACGAGTTTTTTCTCCAGTTGTTTTTCTATTCCAGCTTTCCTGAGCGTCTCCATGGCATATTCTCCCGCAGGCACGCTCCCGGGGCTGCCGATGGCAATCTTGTCCAGCCGCACGAGGTCTTCAACGCCCGCCGCCTTCGTGGTACGGGGCCCGATGAAAACCAGCGTGCTGTATGCCACGGGGACGATGCTCCGTGGGTTCACATGCTTCTTTTCCTTGAGATACTCCATCCATTTCACGTCCGGAAAAATGACCATGTCAAGAGCTGCGCCACTGTCGAGCTGTTTTGCAAGCACCCCAGCCGCCGCATAGTTTTTTACGACGTTGATCGACGGGTTTTCCTCCACGAAGGCGACGGAAAGCTCATTGACGACTTCCCTTAGACCGACCCCGGCCCCCACCTTTATCTCTCCCGCCAATGCGGAAAAAGGGAGGAAGAGGAGCATTGCTGCGGATAAAATGTGTTTCATCATAGAGCCTCCCCTAAGCCGGCCAACATGAGGTCGAGCATGCTCTCTGACCGCTACCCAGAGATCGCGTTCGTCACGGGGACCTGCCTTCCTACGGTAACTTCAGTGGCAGCGAACACACGGCAGATCGTAGCAGTCGTCTTCGCACATCCATGACCCGCCCTCTGCATCTTCCGGCCTGAAGGGCAGGACTACATACCTGAGCTTATCCGTCTGTTCAACAACCTCCACATTAAGGCCTGCCGGCACAGTGATCCCGTATTCCTCCAATACCGCCTTGGGGTCTGCAAGGAACCTCTCCCGGAAGGACTCATCGCTGCAGGCCTTTTCAATTACCTTCGCCATTTTGCTTCTGTGTTCTCCTATTTCTTCTTTCATCTTGCTCCTTTATGAAATTCATCAAGAGTCTAAGGAAAAGTCGGTTCAACATGTGGTCTGCCCATTTCTATTGATATGCGTAATTCACGCAGGGAAAGATTCCTTGCTTCAGCAATATCTCGCTGCATTTGGTGCGTCACGGCACGATCCTCCACCTCCATCATGTCCGTTCAGGCCGGTCGGGACTTATGGCAAGCCCCGGCCTTAGCTCTTTACTTGAACACCCGCGGAGACGGTGTATGGGCTGTGAATGTAGTAATGGGGCGAGACTGTCCTAACCCCCGCAGCAGTGTCCAGGGCTGTCACACGAGCCTGGTGCACCACAGCATCCCCCCGAAGGAGGACCGAACGAAGAGGACGGCCCGCCCATGGAGATATTCGGCGCAGACATGAGCTTCGAAAGCTCCGGGCTGCCGCAGCTCTTGCATGACAGGCCCTCTTCCTTCCCCAACACCAGAATTTCGTTCACCGCGCCACACTTCTCGCAACGGTATTCATAGATCGGCATTTTCGCCTCCTTTGTGAGTCTTTTCGGCCATTGAAGCCTTAATGAGCGCAGCCGCCATCCTGGCTATGTCCTGCGCAGGCGTGCTGCATGGTGAGTTCCGGGAGCCCGGTGGTCGTGAGCAGGTCCAGGTTCTCTTTGACCGTGGGGGCCATTGCCCTGTAGACCGTAATGCCCTTCGAGTTGAGCCCTCTTATTGCTCCGGCTCCTATTCCGCCGACAACGACCGCATCCACATCCTGACCACCCATGGCCATAATGGGGTTGCATGCGCCATGGACATGGTCCATATCCGCATTGTTCACGGTCCGCGACTCGTCCGCGGCGGTATCGATAACGATGAATGCCGGCGCTGAACCGAAATGGTTGTAGACCATACTCTGAATGCCCTCATCCTTCTGCACTGCAAAACATACTTTCATATTGTGACCTCCGGTTCGTTTGTTATTTCTATTTTCAAGGCCTTGCCTTCGACAAGGGCCTCTGCCACCTTGCGCCGTGCTTCTCCTAAAATCCTGCTGAACGTTGGTCTTGATACGCTCATTTTCATAGCGGCCTGCTCATGATACAAACCTTCGTGATCGGCAAGCCTTACCGCTTCCAGCTCATCAGCGTTGATGCATACCACTTCCAGATCCACAAGACGTATGCCCCTTGGCTTAAAGTAGGGCACATTGGATCGGCACTCCACACATCTATGTTTCTTGGGTCTCGGCATGTGTATATTATAGACATATGTTCATAATCATGTCAACGCCCGAAGAATCATTTTCACCGTTGTGCCCATCAATTCCAGGTGAGGTCGTAGACGAGGGGAGGACTTCACGTCAGTAAAGATAGGGGTCTTTAGGGACGGGGATGCCGGTCATTGACGCTTTTCTCACTATGACGCCTGTTCGCCCGCCCACCTTTATGGTATCTACGAGTCCCTCCACTCGCACCCATGCGTTTTGGCGGGGTCTCTCCGTCTCCCCATTTTCGACCAGGATGGCAGCGGGCTGGGCGTCCGCCACGCAGCACACTACCACAAAACGGAACAGGTAAAACCTGTTTATGCTTCTTTCGTCCCATGCCACCACTCCTTCGGTTATTACTCGGGACCCACGGAAGCGATCACTAAATTCATTCAAATCATAGAGATCTGCTTCCACGGCACCCTTTCTTGCCCCGGTGGCAGGGGAGGGTTCTTTCGCTGAGGGTGCCATGCCCAGCATTTTCCGGAGGCCCCTCGGTACTTGCGGCGGGCCAGAATTCCGGTAATTCTCCACTAATTGTTGGTAATCATCATCTTCTGTTTCTGCCATATCGGAAGTATTGTCCTGGAGGCCCTTCCTTTGGGGCTGGGCGATGTTCAATTGCGCACCTGCCGATCGCTTGGCAAACGCCTGGCAGTCAAGCACTGCGCCGCTTGTCATGGCTGCATAGACCAAGGGAAGGATCAGAATAAGCGCCCTTACCATCGAAGTAGTCCTGGAGATGTTCGTTCCGGCTGATTTGCGTCTTGCCAGGGCAACACACATGACCACTAAGAGGACCAGCCCTGCCATGAGACTCACTCCAAAGGTGGGCCCGAGAAAGTACCGGTACCTTCCCCCATTTATCAAAAAAAGGAACGCCCCCGCCCATATGCTCAGGACCAGAATGTCCGCGATTCCTCCCGGTCCCGGAAATGGCCTCGCCTTACCCACCGTTCTCTCCTTTGAAAAAGAAGTGCATATCAAAAGCCACGAGAAATACAAAGACTGCGACAATGGTGGCCAGAACCGCGACGAACCGACCCCTGAACAGACCCCGGTACATGAAAAGAAGTTTTATGTCGAGCATGGGGCCAAGGAGCATGAAAGCCATCTGAGCCGCGAAGGGCCAGACGTACCTCATTGAGGCGGCGACAAAGGCATCGGCTTCCGAGCACAGGTTCAAGCCGACGGCCATAGCCATGGCAGATACAATGGATAGAACAGGTGAGCCGGTAAGACCGGCAAGCAGTCCCCGTGGAAGCACGGTGTGAATCAAAGCTGCCGCAAAAGCACCCATCACCAGGAATCTGCCGGCGTCGAGAAAGTCGTCGGCCCCGTGGGCAAGTGCGTCCCATACCGGCGACTTCTGCGCCTTTGGGTCTGTTCCATGAACCGATCCATGAGGGCCGTGGTCTGATCCGCACCCGCACGAGGCGGCTCCCTCTTCCTCCAAAGTGTTTTCGCGAAGCATAATCTTCGCAAATTTTTCCTGGAACAACCATTGTAAGAGAAGACTTATGGAAACGCCCAAACCGTATCCGCAGGCGACACGGATGAGCGCCGTGGACCATTGAAAGGAATAAGCGGTTCCGGTGGACAAAAACACTATCGGGTTCGCAATCGGGCCAGAGAGGAGGTAGGCAAGGGCCGCGGCAGGAGATACCCCCTTGCCGATCAGACGCCTGACGACAGGAACTACCGCACATTCACAGATGGGAAAAACAAGTCCGAGGCCTGCCGCGCAAAACACACCCCTTTTCCCCACGGGGATAAGCTTCGTCATCCGTTCCCGTGAAACAAAGACCTCCACCAGACCACCCGCAAGGCTGCCGAGCAACATGAAGGGGAGTGCCTCCAACACGATCGCCGAGAAGGTTACGGACAGCGTCCTGAAAAGGGAGTCTTTCCTCCAAAGAAGGAGCGCAGCGAGAGCGCAAACCACGAAAACTCCCTCTGCCGCTGTTCCGGCTCCCGGCCATGTGGCACGCCGCGAACCGGAACAGCACACGGAGTCCTCCGTCCTATGGTGATGGCGGTCGCCGCTCATCGGGCCACCAGTCTTGCTATTCCCCCTTGCATTTCAGCCCTGCTCTCAGACTCGTGAGATTCTGCTCCATGAGATGTATGAATGTTACGCCCTGGTTCATCTCGTCTTTGGTGATGTTATGGGCGCCATGGAGCTTAAGTAGTTTCGACTTCGTATCCTTTGCTAACACGTCTGCTGTCCGGGGTTCAATCAGCTCTTCGTAGAAAACCGTGTCTACACCGTGCATCTTGAGCTTTTTCCTCAGTTCCATTAATCGTTTGGCGGTCGGCTCCGCATCAGGCGAGCCGGAATAGGCCGACTCATAAACGAGTCCATATCGGCTGGCAAGGTAGTTGAATGCAAAATGACCCCCATGAATTATGATTCTTTTCTCGCACGTTGCGAGAGTTTCCCGGTATGTCCGGTCAAGATACGCCAGCCTTGCTTTATATTCGGACGCATTCTTCAAGTAAATGTCTTTATGAGCGGGGTCTTTTGCTGCAAAACCGACGGCAATCGTGTCCACCATGTTCTGAGCGTTGGCGAAGTCAAGCCAGATGTGAGGGTCAAGGTTGCCGTGATGATGATGGGATTGCTCTCCTTCGTGGTGACCCTCGGCGTGGCCACGCGCCTCCTTCTCATGGTGGTCTTCCTTTATTTTCATGAGCGTGATACCCTCACTCGCGTCAACCACCCGGAGCCGTTCCGATCTTACTCCGGTGAGAAACCTTTGAACCCATGGTTCCATGGCATCTCCGGTGTAGACAAACAGGTCGGCCTCCTTCACCTTCATCACATCGCCCGGCTTGGGTTCAAAACTATGCACTTCAATGCCGGGCGGGATAAGCATCGACACCCGTGCCTTGTCCCCTCCCACATTCTTCGCAAAATCAAAGAGCGGGAACAGAGTCGTAATGACCGTTATCTTCCCTGTAGAGGGCTGTTCGGCTCTCCTTTCACAACCACCGGCCATAATCACAAGGCCGAGAGCAATCACAATAATCGAGAATTGTTTTATTCTTTTTATGCCCAACACAAAGCCCTCCTCATTTGTAAGTGAGATAAAAACTTAAGCAGTGGACAGGAGCCATTGGTCTGTTTTAGAGGTCGTCCTTATCCAAGCAAACCGCAAGGCCCCTCTCGACGACCGTAACGTTGCTTTTAGAAGTGTTCCTGCCTGAAAGAAATCAAAAAAGGATTAACCGATCAGATGATGCGATGCGGCGGAGCGCGACTACAGGGTTTAGCCCGGAAACCGAAGGAATCCGGCAAATATGATGGGGAGACGGGTTTTTCAGGGAAAAGAGGGAGGGCGAAGGCGACTGCATGCTCGCCCAGACCCGGAACTACAGAGTGGCTAAGAAAAAAGCAGAGTGCGCAGTCAGTATGAGCGGAGTCGCCATCATTATGATGATGAAGACAACCTACCCCAAGGGCAAATAGGAATAGCACAATAATTGCAACTATTCCAAACCGCTTACACATACTGCCTTAACCTCCGACTCGCAAGAAAACTGACAATCAAGACGAGTTAACAATCATCTATCATGAGGCATAGAGAGAAGTCAACCCCGGTGGCTTGATATTTCCCGCTCTTAAGGGCACCCTGAGATCGTGGCATATGGGAGTTGCAGCCGGACGAGAATAATAATAGGCATCCTCGGGGGGGGGCGGATGACCTTTCCTTGTCGGCTGGAAAGAAGGAATGGGCCTGCTTTACAAGGCTTTCCCGTAGCGATATTATCAAGAAAAACATAAGGGGTGTTTATTATGAAAGAGGAGATGGATCGGAGAGAGTTTTTAAAAACGACTGCCGCTGCGGGAGCGGTCTTAATGGCGGGAGGTATTATGGGCGGAACGAAGAGCGCGTGGGGATTGGTGAAAATCCCAGAGGTAGACAGGGTAGCCATTACGATCATCACGGATAACTATTATGACGCGCTGAGACCTGACGTAGCGGTGACAAAAAGGTTCCGCACTCAGCCCGGCAAATGGATGCATGCGGAACATGGCCTGTCCTACTTCGTTGAAACGGCATCGAAGGGCAAAACGAGCGCTTTCATGTTCGACTATGGCCTCGATGCTCTGGGGGTCAACAGGAATATGGAAGTCCTTGGCATCGATGTGGGAAAGGCGGATGCCTTCGGCTTAAGCCATGGCCACTTCGACCACTGGGGCGCGCTCGTTGAGACCCTTACCATGAACAAGTCTAAGATATGGAAGGGAGCGCCCCTGTACCTGGGTGAAGAGGCTTTCGAGAGAAGATGCTCCCTCGTGCCGGGCACCACGAACAGGCTGGATATCGGCCAACTGTCGAAGTAGGCCGGCCTGACATGAAAGCATTCTCCCCGAGCAAGAGGGCGGTGAAAAAGTGAAAGGACCGACCCGATCGGGGTTGGGCCGGCCCTGAAGCGTGATGCCTGGTTCCGGGAAAACTTGTCTCCCTTTAGATATATGTGCCCATGATGTACTTGTTGAGGTAGTCGATTTCTATCCTCTGTTCCCGGACAATCGCCTTGACTACATCGCCTATCGAGACGAGTCCGACCAACTTTCCTTTGTCAAGAACCGGAAGGTGTCTGATGCGTTTCTCGGTCATAAGGGAAATACATTCGTCAACCGTGGTAGAGGATGATACAACGTAGAGGTCTTTGGTCATGATGTCCCTCGTAAAGGTCTCTTTTGAAGATTTTCCTTCGAGTATAACTTTCCGCGCATAGTCACGCTCCGATATTATCCCCGCTACATTGCCTCCTTCGTCAAGCACGACCGTTGCTCCTACGCCCTTTTCCTGCATCAACTGGAGTGCCCTGTAAACCAGGGTATCGGTTGAGATGGTCCATACCTCGCTTCCCTTGCGTTCCAGAATCTGACTTACTGTGGTCTTCATAACTACCCCCTTATAGATTTATTGGCTCCGGGCAACCCCCGGATTCACTCGTATAAGACTTGACTGGTACGCCAATCCCTCCTTTACCTGCAGGGACAGAACGGCACAAAGCCTCCCCCTCTCACGTGGCTGCTGACCCCTGTTGTATACTGGTTTCCTGTTTTAGTACTACGGCAACAAATAAGAAGTCAAGAGTTAAAATATCAATAGATATACTATCAAAACATATAATTTGGGAAAAGATTATTTTGCATATCTTCCTCGGTTTCTATAATCAAGACCTACGGAGAAAACCATGGATAAAAACAGGATTTGGAAATAGAAATTTCTCCCATGTTGCCGGTTGTTCAATAAAAATAACATTGTTACGATGAGGATCAGATCAAATACTATCGGGTCCCTATTTCTGCCCACAAGGCTGGCGCCCCGGGGCGCCAGCCTTGTGGATTCTTACCGCCCTTTACCACATGGGTCAGTTGCTGCCGCCAAAGCCCTGACCACCCCATCCTCGACCACCGCACCCGACCATCCGTGCACCATAACCGCGCCCCCCTGTGCCAGGGCCGAAACCTGCGGCAGGCAGCCCCTGCTTCTCGGCTGCGGTCTGTATTCTTGCCCTAATGTCGATCATCTCTTTCTGAAGAGTGGCTATACGATCCTGATTGGGTTTCTCTTTCGTGTACTCGTTTCTGAGTTCGAGCCGTTTTGCCATCATCTCGTCCCTGAACGGAAGTGTCTCCTTCTGAAAGGCCCTGAATGCGTTAATGTCTACCTGTTTGCCCGCCGTTGGCCCGTACGCGTACCCGGGACAATAGGCGCATCCCATACCCCACCCTGCATGGACCGAGGTGCCGAGGAGAGCCAATCCGACGGCTGCCACTAAAGCCACTACCCACATCTTTTTCATTGCCTTTTTCCTCCTTCTTGGATTTCTTATGATAACAGTATAGGAAAACAATGTGAATGGACGGCGAAGAGATTGTGAAATATTGTGAAGGCCGCATCCGCGATGGGGAATTGGTCCTGGTCCGGTAGTAAGAAGCGGTTTGTCCTTAAACAGGATATCGGAGATCATCTTCTGATGCACATTGCAACAAATCTATAAGCATGGGATGCTGCCCCATTACGATGAATATATATTGGTAGAAGGACTGAGTGGTGATTGCTGCAATGGAAATACTGGGAAGACATAGATGCCTTCAGGTAGGAGTACATTGAGGTTCACAGGCCTGCCAGTTCCTAACCGTATGTTTCTGCGCGCTCGCCCCCGGTGGTCCCTCTGGCCTGAAAGGATGGGTGTTTTCCACCGTCAGCGGAATGGTTACATAGAACTTTCCTATCGTCGGTGTTCCTATCTCATGAACCAGTTTGAACATCGCTGTGAAGCATATCGTGAAGGCAACAGACACACATAGGGTTTGGCTGATACAGGGCTTTCGAGGACAACCACAGGGGTTTTGTAGACACCCTCGATAGTCGCCCGCGTCAACACCTCGCCGGGAGCGCCGTCTTTGACTATGGTTCCGTCCTTCAGGAGAAGGAGTCTGTCGCGGTATTGCCCCGCGAGGTTGAGGTCGTGGAGGATGGTGATTATGGTTAGACCTTGTTCGCTATTCATTTTCCCAATCAAATCCAAGACCCTGACCTGATGGGTGATATCCAGATGACTGGTCGGCTCATCAAGGAGAAGAAGGCGTGGTTCCTGGGCCAAGGCGCGACTGATAAAGACCATTTGCTTTTCACCGCTACTTAGCTTATCCACGCGCCTTTCCCTGAGCCCTGCGGTGCCGGTAAGGGCCATGGCATTATGAGCATGCTCAACGTCCCGCGTGCTCTCCCCTAATCCCATCCCTGCCCGGTGAGGTATTCTTCCCAGCAGCACGAACTCTTCAACCGACATGGGGAGATCGGTATCCCGGATGTTGCCCACCACCGCAACTTTCCGGGCAAATTCTCCAATACCTAAACCCTTGATGTCCCGGCTTTCGAGAAGGATTGCCCCCTTGGCAGGCTTTATTACCCGAGAGATCGCCCTGAGAAGCGTTGTCTTTCCGGAACCGTTGGGTCCTATGACTGCGACAAATTCTCCTGCCCCTACGCTTATGGTCACATCTCGGAGTACCGGGTCCTTTCCATACCCACACGTAAGATTGCGTATATCGAGCATCACCGCCCTCCAAGAGACAGTTCTCTTTTCGTGAGTGCATATATGAAAAGAATCCCACCAAGAATCCCCGTTATTACGCCCACCGGCAATTCCATGGGCAGGGCCACAGTCTTGGCCACCGTGTCGCAGAGGATCAGAAAGATCGCTCCTGACAGGAAGGAACCGATCAGGACGATCCTGTGATCCACACCCACCCACATGCGGACAAAATGGGGCACGACGAGCCCCACAAACCCTATAGCCCCCGAGACGGAGACCGCGACCCCGGTCAGCGGGGACGCGATGATGAGGATCGTCCGCTTCGTCCTTTCCGCGTCGATGCCGAGATGGTGCGCCTCCTCTTCACCCAAGGCCATGGCATTAAGATTGAAGCAAAAGAAATAGGAGGCCACCAACCCCGCGAGGGCGGCGCATAGAGCAAGTTTCACGAGAATCCAGTCTGTTTCACCGAGAGAACCTATGATCCAGAAAAGGATGTCATGGAGGTCTTCAGCCCGGGAGATGGACATAATAAGAATGACAAAGCTTACTATAAGGGAGAGAACCGAAAAGCATTCTCCCCCTGATCGGCTCTTACCATGCGTCTGACTGCTGATATTCGGGCAATTCCGATATGTACTCCGCCATGAGACAATTGATGAGCCTCTCCAGCCTCTCAGCGCACCCGTTCACGTCCTGGTCGTCAATGTTGTAGCTGATAGACCGGAGCGCCTTTATAAGATCGATAGGGTTATAGGGATGCGCTCCGTTGAAAGAGAGGATTCGGACGGGTTCGTTCTCTTCGTAACGCTCGTTGTAGGCGTGTATGTTTGCGATTCTCAAGGCCTGGACAAATGGCTTGAAGTGAGTATCAAGGCCTTCCGCCCACCCTTCCGGGTAGTCCCATACGTGCGCCAGGGTGCCGGGGTCCATACGGCAAAGACTGTTGCGCACGCGGACAAACTTTTCATCCTCGAAACAGATGGTGCTCATAACACCTCCTTTACCCCGAGGGTCTTTGCTTCTTCTTCAAGCTTCAGGTAGTATTCGTATTCTTCCCTTGCGCCCGGGTCGTCCTTTGCACATCCCATGTTGTCATAGTCCAGGGCATCGATACTGATGTTGCGGGAATCGGAATGAATCGACTGAACAACTCCTCCCGAGACTTCCACGATTATGCGGATGGGTCTCTCACTCATAAGGTCCTCCTTCTTGTGGTTTAGGGGTATTCCCCCTTAAAAAACTTTTTTTCCCTTCACAAAGCCTGAGGGAAAAAAGAAGAAGGAAAGACCGGAATTCCATAGCTGCCTCCCCTGCACGCGGACATGACTGATACCTCCGGCGTGCCGTGTGCAAAGAGGCAAACCACAAAAGGAGCGACACTGTATTGGAAAAAATAATAGGGCGGGTATGAGCGCAGGTGAAACTTGCGCCTGTTCTGCAAGAGCGGGGGCATCTTTCACCGTAAGCGCGGATTGCCGACATACGCTCAAAGAGTGGCCGCTCCGATCTGCGAAGCAGTCCGGGAAGCGGACACTGTGTGACGGTGGCGAACCTCAGAAGAAACTGGGCGGGGAAGAAGGGGTGAAATTTGGCCTTGAACGCATCCTATTGCCCTATCCCTATACACATTTATATAGGGGAAGACCTCGAAAATCGATTGTGGGGCATTTTTGAGAAGCGCTTTTGGTCCATCTCGGGAACCGACACAAGATTATTGTACTGTGGGGCGGTCCGTGACAGCCATGCCACTGGTAGGTGTATCGAGCATCAAGTTATCTCAGATCATGAGCGCAATTCGCCTCCGGCTTCTTGCACCTGGTCCTTCTATCCGGCGATCAGCATGTCGCTACCATGACGTCTTACGTGACTCAGAGCAATGGAAATGGATTCGATCCACCCAAGATCGACAACCCAGTGTCCTGCCTGTCCGAGCGGAAACGCCTAAACTACAGGTCAACACGCCAAAATTCATTGCCCCTCCTATAAATCAGGCCGCATACCCACGCTTAGTTGCAGTTTCACCGTAGCATTGGCCAAATCGGCCAAGGCTTGAAGGTACGTCAGGTAGACATCGTCGGCAGTCCGTTGCGCATTCAGAAGTTCAAGAAGTGTTGCTGCGCCCATACGATAGCTCTTTCGCATCCCATCAAGCACGTGATCGGCGTCATTCAACACGTGATCCGTATAGCTTTGGACATTCCGGGTGGCCGCCTGATACTGGACATAAGTCGAGCGTACCTCTGTCTCGGCCTTGAGCATGGTAGAGGACAACTGAAGCCGGGCCTGATTCAATGCCGTTTCCGCCTGGACCAGTTCACCCCGCTGTAGCCGGGAAAACGGGATGGGGATGGTAAGGGTCAGACCGAGGGCCAAAGAGCGCTCCGCCGGAGAGTTGGCCACGCTGCCCGCACTGTCGAAAACGGGTGGCACCCTCGGAGTATTTACGAGACCCATGTTAACCGTCGGATCGACCCAGCGGTTTGCGCGTGCGAGCCGAAGACTGTCGTCCGAGTTTTCCACTGCTGCTTTGGCGACGCGTATATCATTGCGGTTTTCCTGTGCCTGCCTAATCAAACCTTCGAGATCGGTCTTAAGGGGTTCCCGCTTGAGTGCGGTATCAACAACGCTATCGGGGAAGACCTCATCAAACCGTTTGCCGAGGAGACTCGAAAGATTGACCTCGGCCGTTTTTGCGTCTGCGCTGGCCGACGTCACGTCGACCGCGAACCGGTCCGTCTCGACCCGGGACTGGCGAAGCTCCAGCATACCGATATCGCCGGCCTTTAACCGAACTTCGTTGGAACGAACCAGTTCCTGGAATGATTTGAGACTTGATTGCTTGCGTGCTAAGGCCTCCCGGGTCCGGCACGCTTCGACAAACGAGGATGCTGATTGGGCCTCAAGGTCATGCAAGAAACTCGCGACATTGGCTTCAGTCAGCTTCACATTGCTCTGCGCAGCCCGTATCCGCTTGCTCCGTTTCCCTGCGGTCTCAACGGTAACCGCGAGCCCCACGGTAGTGGCGGTAGAAGCGCTCGGTTTGTTGGCGGCGCTAAGTTCCTTGGAGGCGATCCCGAATGTCAGTTGCGGGTCCGGGCGTACCCCTGCTATGGAAATACCCGCTTTGGCGCTCGTCACGTTCTCGCGCTGGCTCGCGAAGTCCAGACTATGCTTTTCCACGGCCGAGAGGTATTCCCGAAAGGTAACCTTCCGTGGGACGGATTCGGCAGTCCGCTCTGCCAGCCCTTTTGACGGCCCGAGCAGAAAACATATCATAACACCTATGGCGATACCCCGATATATCATGCGTTGCATTATTTCCTCCTCATTCACAGTCTCATATTTGTACTTCACTATCAGTGTCCTGACCCTCCCGCTTCTTTGCGGCATTATCGAGCCACCGCTCGATCACGTAATAGAGTGCCGGAAGGAGGAGTAGGGTCAGCGCGGTTGCGCTCATTAACCCGCCCACCACGACGGTCGCCAGCGGACGCTGCACGTCGCTCCCGAGACCGCGGGCCAGGGCAGCAGGGGTGAGCCCCATGGCCGCGACGGCTGCGGTCATGAGTACCGGGCGCATCCGCTCTCTCGCTCCCTTGATCACGGCGTCTTTGAGCGATACGCCCGCCTCCAGCCTTACGCGGTTCAGGTTTGCAATCATAATGATCGCATTTAGCACCGCAACGCCGAAGAGAGCGATGAACCCCACCGCGCTTGAGACATTGAGCGTGAGTCCACGCAGATGGAGCGCTATGAAACCCCCCAGCGCCGCCAGGGGCACGGCAAGGAGAATGAGCACCGGCTGGTGCAGGTTGCGGAATTCCCAGAAAAGGAGCAGGAACATGAGGCCGAGTACCATGGGAACAATGAGCGCCAGGCGGGCCTGAGCGCGCTGCTGGTTCTCGAACTGACCGCCCCAGGCGATCTGGAACCTGGAATGATCATATTTTACGCCTGAATCGACCTTCGACTTCGCCTCATTGAGGAAACTCGACAGGTCCCGGTCCCGCACGTTCACCCGTACGGTCAGGTGGCGTTTGGCCATTTCTCGCGTGATGGTGCTTTCGCCGTCGTCGAGACGGATCGTAGCGACCTGCGCCAGCGCAATGCGTGCGCCGGTTGACGAGGTCAGGACGAGGTTACCGATTGCCTCAGGATCGTTACGGGTCTCACCGGTAAAGCGGACTGCAATGTCATAGTGCCGCTCTTCAACGAAAAGCTGGGCCACTGGCTTGCCTCCAATGCCCGTGCCCACCAGGTCCGCAATATCAGCCACATTGATGCCGAACCGGGCAGCAACGCCTCTATCGACTTTGATGCGCACCTGAGGCAGCGGTGGCTGCTGGTCAATGATTACGTCCTGAGCCCCCGGCACGGCCTTGAGCACGTCCTCCACATGGGACGCGATGCGGCGCGATTCCTTTGAGTCATTGCCGTACACCTTTACCACCAGGTCGCTGTGAGCGCCCGCCACCTTATCGAGAACCATATCCGAGATGGGTTGAGCAAAGCTCACGTGTACACCGGGCATCCCGGCATAGCGCTGGGACATCCGGTTGATAAGTTCCTGCTTGGTGAGACGCGATTTCCAGGTATTATAGGGATGAAGCCCGACCATGGCTTCAATATGCGAGGGCGTCCAGGGGTCCATGCCGTCATCCGTGCGCCCGAGTTGGGTGACGATGAAAGATACTTCTTCAAACTCTCGTGTTACGCGGCGCAGATCATTAGACATCTCCGCCGCCTTGTCGAGGGAAATACCCGGCGGCAGGGTCACCTGAAGCCAGATGGACCCCTCATCGAGGTAGGGCAGGAAATCCCGACCGATGGTGAGGCCCAGAGCTATGACCGTGACGAGGGTAGCGAGGAATGCGATGATTGCTGTCCTCGGGCGGTCTATGATGCGCCGCAGCAGCTTTTCATAGCGTGGAGTCAGCTTTTTGAGGAACGGATTATGAAAGACACGCCGGGGCTTGCGGTAGGCCCGGTAGGTGAGTCCGGGAATCAGAGCCAGGGCTACAGCCAGGGCTCCGAGCAGCGCAAACCCCACCGCATAGGCCATGGGTGAGAATAACTTATATTCGATACGCTGCAAGGCGAATAAGGGCAGGTATGCGGTAATGATGACAAGCATGCCGAAGAAGATCGGACGGGCCACCTCTAGCGAGGCGGTCAGGATGTCCTTGGTGGTGAGAGCCCTGCCCTCGTCCTCTTCTCTTTTCCGCAGGATGTTTTCAAGGATGACGATGCTCCCGTCAACAAGGATGCCGAAGTCGATGGCTCCGAGAGACAGGAGATTCGCCGGAATCTTGAAATGGTGCATGAAGATAAATGCCGTGAGGAGAGAAAGCGGGATCGTGAGCGCCACGATGAGCGCGGCGCGCGGGCTGCCCAGGAAAACAAGGAGCACGAGCGCGACCAGCACCATGCCTTCGAGTAGCGTTTTGCCGACGGTCCTTACCGTGGCGCTTACCAGGTTCGTGCGATCAAGGTATGGGACGACTTTCACGTCCTTGGGCAGGATGTTTTCATTCAAATCGCGCACCGCCTCATGCACCCTTTCCAGCGTGCGTGACGGGTTTTCGCCTCTCAGCAGTAGCGTGATGCCTTCAATGGTGTCCGGGTTCCCGTCCTTGCCGAGAATACCCTTCCGTTGTGGATGACCGAGCTTCACCTCGCCCAGGTCCTTGATGAGTACGGGTACGCCGCTCTTTTGGGTAACGACGATGTTGCCGAGATCGTCGAGGCCGCTTATGAGGCCCACGCCCCGCACCACAAAACCCTGCTGGCCCCGGTCCATGATGCTGCCGCCTGCGTTGGCGTTGTTGGCGTTAATCGCCTGGGTAATCTGAGCGAGAGAGATGTTGTACTTGGTCAGCCTGGCGGGGTCGAACTCCAGGAGGAACTGTGTGGTGAGGCCGCCGAAGTTGGATACGTCGATCACGCCGGGGACCTTCTTGAGGCGGGGGATCACCTTCCAGAACTGAAGCTCCGACAGCGCCCTGAGATCGTGGGTCTTCGATTCGAGCGTATAACGGTAGATCTCGCCCACTGCCGAGGTCATCGGGTCAAGGCCCGGTTCGGCGCCATAAGGCAGATTGACGCCGCCGATACGCTCCCGGAGGCGCTGGCGCGCCCAATAGTCCTCCACCCCGTCCCGGAACACGACCGTAATGAGGGACAGGCCAAAGGTACTATTGGAGCGCATGACGTGCATGCCCGGTATACCGATTATTTCCCTCTCAAGGGGTATGGTGATCTGCTGCTCCACCTCTTCGGCGGCAAGCCCCGGAACCTGGGTGATCACCTGGGCGCTCGTGTCGGAGATGTCGGGGTAGGCTTCAAGAGGCAACTGGTTCCAACTGTACCAGCCATAAAGCGCAGCGAAGGCGAACACGAGGACCACGATGCCGCGCCGGTTGAAACATAAGGTGACAAGACGTTCAATCATTGAGAAGCACCCCTTCCTTTACCACGATGCGCTCCTTGGCCTTAAGGCCTGTTACGACCTCGACCTTGTCTCCCAACTGAGCGCCGGTCTTGCAGACCCTGGGCTCAAATTTCCAGGGAGACGTTTCGACGAAAATCCGGGTATTGAAGCCGCTCTGAATAAGAGCGGTCGCGGGAACGACGATGGCGTTGCGGGCCTTGCCGGAAAAAATCACTTTGGCAAACATACCGGGACGGAACCGGCCCGATGAATTGTCGATGGCGATGCGCACCTTCACGGTGCGGGTATCAGGGTCCAACACTTCTCCCACGTAACGCACCTTTCCCTTGGACGGCTCGCCATCATAGGCATTCAATGTGATTTGAACCGTCTGACCCGGAAACATGGACGCAATGTCTTTCTCTTGTACGCTCGCAGCCAGCCAGACATTAGACAGGTCGGCCACCGTCATGATCGGAGCATTCATGTCGTTCCAGAAGGCACCCCGGGCTCCAGTGAGCTCGATAACGTGCCCTGCAATAGGCGAGTGTAGGGTATACAAGCGGCCATAGCCGTGGCCGAGGGATGTGCCGAGTATCGCAAGCCTTGCCTTTGACCGCTCCGCCTCGCTCGCTGCCTGACCATAATCGCTCTCGGCCTGCTCCAGTTCCTTGCGCGCGGAGATTCCGGCGCTGTTGAGTTCTTTTTGGCGCTCCAGGGTACGCTTTGCCAGATTGAGAGCCGTCTGGGCCTTGGATGCATCGCTATACGCCTGGGCCAAGTCGGCGGAATCGAGGGTGAATAGAGCTTCTCCCTTCTTCACGGGATCGCCGAGGTGCTTGTAAAGCTGCACGATTCTTCCTGCCACCGGAGGCGCCACTTTTAGCAGTTTGGCCGGGTCCGCTTCCACCACACCCGGCACCATGATGGGCGGTTCGACCGATTGCAGATCGACCGCCGCAACCTGAAGCGATTTGCGGAGCGGCGACGCATCCGGAATGCGCACACAGCCCTCCTCGCGCACCAAGGGGGTCGTGTTCGCAGCCTCGGCCTTGGCTTTCGATGTCTCCGCTGAACTATTGCACCCGGCTATGAGGGCGACCGAGAATACAAGAATAATCCACGCTTTATGGGACGACTGGTTCATGTTGCTTCTCCTTTATAGTGTTCTTCTGAAATCTCCACTTCTGGAGGCAATGGTCTGAATCTCCGGTCTCTTACGAGCCCCGGAATTCTCGCGATAGTGACGTGTTTAAAAGGAAACTACGGAAGAGGAGGCCCTCTGTACGAGAGACCTGAGGAAATGGCTGAACCATTAAAAGGCGATATCTCCTCGCCCAGGGACAGATATTCCTTCCTGAGATCGATTTCAGGAGTAACAGGCGTCTCGCTGACAGCCGAAGATAATGAGTTGTTCATGAAGCAGATTGCGCATGTCTTGCTGGGAGTGGCCCGATCGTAGTCAAACGCAACGGCAAACACGGAGCATAAGAGATATACAGCGAATAATAAGGAGAATAACCTCTTATATTCAGAGTTCATTTTAAACATTACTTCTTGTGCTCCCTAGTCTATGTTATGAGACTTTGTCTCAATTGAAATATAAATTATCCTTGGTGCCATGCGCTTGTCAAGAGAAAATGTGCGTTTATGAGACATTGTCTCATTATTGTTGAAAAGTAATGTCATTAGCTATACAATAAGTGAAACCCTTTTGCATTATTGAGGAGGTTTGGATGAAAAGGAAGAACTTGCAAGAGATGCCCGCTATCGAGGGCCGGAGGCGGACCTTGGTGAGACAGGAAATATTGACCGCAATAAATGCAATGGAGGGCCACTTCGACCCTCAGATGCTTTACGACCGGCTTAAATCCGAAGGGTCGAAGGTTTCGCGGGCATCCGTTTACCGGACCATTCCCATTCTTGTGGAGGGCGGTATCATCAATGAGGTAGAGAAGACGGAAAAGCACGCTCATTATGAGAAAGTGACCGAAAACAAGCACCATGATCACCTCATATGCCTCCGTTGCGGCGGGACCATTGAGTTCTATTCCCCCACCCTTGAGATGCTTCAGGATGAGATATGCCAGAAAGAGTGTTTCCGGCGAGTACGCCACAGCTTGGAAATCCTAGGTCTCTGCCGGGAATGCACGGAAAAATAGTCATAGAGGGGAGTGTTGGACTCAACAAGGCTATTGCGAAAAATGCCTTGAAGGATTACCCCGGCGAGGCTCAGCGCCCCACCCACTGCGAACCTGAGAATCAGTCTGGGCAGGCGGATATCAACGGGGACGCTGTAGGCCGCGCTGCCTTGGCCATTGAGCAGGAGAGGGATAATCTGGCCCGGAGGAATGGCTGTGGCTCCCGTGGAAAGGGAGAGAAGAGACACTCCGATAAGGATGAGAAGAAGAAAGAGAATTATGTCAATCCATCTGGTGCCCTTGAGCGAAAGAACTTGACACAACTTCTCTTCCTGAAGTATTTTAGACCAACAGTATGCGAGATGCCGTTCAGGCCATAAAAGGGAAGACGGTGTGAAACCGTCACGGACCCGCCGCCGTAACCGGGGATGAAAGCCGCGATGAAGCCACTGTTTCGCTCAAGCGAGACGGGAAGGTGCGGCGAGTAAGTTGATCCGGAAGTCGGAAGACCTTCTCGCGAACCATATATGATTTACCCTCCGTGGTACGAGGGGAACCACTTTATGCATCGAGGATGAAAAACGGCATCCCCGGACCTGACAAGCTCAGGTTCGGGGATTTTTTTGTGATCCGACGGGGAGAGTAACGACATGGTCTATCGAAAGACATAGAGGTTTATTAATGATATGGGCAGCGGTGAGGGGTTCTATTGTGTTTGTTGAACGTCAATGGATCAGATATGTGGCAGGATCGGTCCTGTTCCATGCAGTAATACTCTTGATCCCCCTACATACCGAAAAGACTCGCAGGATTGACGCGATCGAGGTAGTCATGACGGATGAAAGCCCTTTCGTCAAGAGCGGGCGGCAGGGAGGGTCGCCGGGAAGATCAGGGCGGCATGGAAGTACCGCGAATACGAGTCGCCCCGAAAGTGCTATCGGTTCCGGTTCGAAGGCCATGCCGGTGAAGGCAAAGGATGAGTCTTCTCCGACTCCGGTGTCGAGTGTCTCCCACAATGAGACCCTTGCCGGGAATGAAGGTCAAAGGACAGCCAAGTCATCCGAAGACGGGGTAGCCGTTGCAGCCAAAGGATCTGGCGGTTCAGGGGGAGGCGATGGAACGGTTCACGGGGACGCACAGGGAAAAGGCGGAAGGGGCTCCGGTACAGGGGGAGGAGGCCTCGGAGGCGGATATGGTCCTGGCATCGGGGAAGCCGGATTCAATAGCCCCGCCGGGCCTCGATTCTTACACCGTGAAATCCCCGAATATCCCCTTTTGGCAAGGAGGCGCAAGAAAGAAGGCAAAGTGGTGCTGATGGTGACTATCGATGAGCATGGCAGGCTCGTGGACGTTGAGGTGGTCGAGGCCTCGCATCCATTGTTCGTGGAGCCCTCGATAGAGGCGGTGAAGAAGTCCACGTTTCTCCCTGCCACGCGGAATGGCACACCAATAGCGGTCAGGGCCATGTTGCCCATACGGTTCAGCCTGAGGGATTCATAATGCCTTACCGGAGGAGAGCTGGCGCGGGTATTTGACAGCGGTCTGGAACAGGAAAGGAGGTGATGGAGGGTAAGACAAACATAGATACGTAGTGAGCAGACACATATGTGCGACATCATGAATGGAAGTGAGGGAAGAGGAGTGAAAAGCTCCCGCTGCCCCGCAGCCGTGAAGGGAACGAAAGCCCATGTGGTAAGCCACTGTCCCGCAAAATGCGGGATGGGAAGGCGGGTGAGTAGGCCACAGCAACGACAAATGCCCGTAAGCCGGAAGACCTGTCTCATTCATGAGAAAATCCAAATCATTTCCCGAGGGAGGAAAGATGAAAAGACAACACGTTTTCGCATTATTTGTATTCTATTGCTCGTTCCTTGCCTGCGCTCTATTTATTCCTGTCGCTGCCTTTGGAGACGACAAAGTTATACAGGCAGACGACACGAAAGATACGACAAAAGCAGACGACAGAAAGAAAGTGACAAAACTGGATGAGATCGTGGTTACGGCCACGAGAACGGAAAAGGTGTTGGACGACGCCCCTGGCAGCGTTGCGGTGATTACAAAGACGGACATGGAGAAAAGAAACATACAAAACGTCGATGACGCATTGAATACCACCGCCGGGGTATATTATAGCCGGGGCAAAGATATGCTTGACACGTCACCCCGCATTACGGTGGGAGGCATAACCGGTTATCAAAGAACGCTGGTCCTGATGGACGGAGTTACCATGAACAACCCCTATACGGGCAATGTGCTGTGGAACCTGTTTACGCCGCAGAATGTGGAGCGGATAGAAGTGGTGAAGGGGCCGTTTTCCAGTCTCTATGGAGGCTATGCCATGGGCGGCGTGGTCAACATTATCAGCAAGATGCCGGAAAAGAGAGAATTCACCGTAAAGAGCGGATATGGGAGCGCCTGGCAACGGGGGGAAGCGCTCAATGATCTGAGAACCTATTACGCTTCCTATGGCGACAAGATTGAAAAGCTCCGGATGTTTGTCAGTTATGACAACAAATCTACCAACGGATACGTTTCGGACTTTAACGTTCAGAGCACACAGCCAACGGCAGGCATTTCAGGGTGGTCGTACACAACGGATAGAACGGGAAAGGCCGCCTATCTCATCGGCGACAAAGGAAGCAACAACATGTGGGCCGACAACGTGACGGCAAAAGTGGGGTACGACTTCACCGACGTGTCAAAAATCAGGCTCTCCTATCAAAGGTCCCGGTATGCCTACAGTTATGATACTCCCAATACCTACCTCACTAATGCTGCGGGAACCCCTGTCTTCTCCTACGGGACAGTGAAGGAAGCTTCTTTTGTCACCTCGGGCGGAGGAGCAACAACACAGGACGTGTACAATATTGCGTATGAGACCGAGTTTTCGACCGTCAACATGAAACTCAATCTCGGCGTTGCCGATACACCAAATGATTATTACGTAACGCCGAACAGTTCGACCGCAAAGATTTACGGAGGTCCCGGCACGAATTATTATACGCCGGCCAGGGCTTACAATGCCGACTTGCAATTCAGCGTTCCCCTCTTTAAGAGGCACATTCTTACCTTTGGCGGGTCTTTTCGGAGCACCTGGGTAGATCAACAACAGTATGCGCTTTCGAACTGGCAGGATGACAGATCGAAAACCGCGCTGTCTTACGAGGCAAAAGGGAAAACCAGGACCTATGCACTATTCTTTCAGGACGAGATAGCGATCCTTCAGAACCTCACCGCCTATATCGGCGGAAGACAGGATTTTTTCGAGAGCTATGACGGGTATGTATTCCAGCAAGGCACAAGCGGCTATCCCATAAGTTACGACTCACACCGTGCCTCTTCGTTTAGCCCGAAGGCGGCTATTGTCTATAAGCCGTTCGAAGGAACAACCGTGAGGGCCTCGGCGGGGAATGCGTTCAGGCCGCCCACGGTCTATGAGCTTTACGTGACCACCACGTCCTCCGGCATTACCTATGCGGGAAATCCGAACCTGAAGCCCGAGACTGTCTCCTCATGGGACATCGGGGCGGAGCAGGCGCTCTGGAAAGGGGCAAAGGCCAAGGTCCGCTATTTTGAGAATTTCATATCCGACATGATTTATACGAGGACCCTCTCCGCCACCTCTCAGGACAAGGTTAACGCGGGGAGCGCTGAAAGTAAGGGTATAGAAATTGAGATGGAGCAAAAATTCGATAAGTGGCTCAAGCTCTTTTCCAACATCACCTGTACAGACGCAAAAATATTGAGAAATGCAGCCAATCCTGCCTCGGAAGGGAAGAAAATGATCGCCGTGCCCGACATAATGTTCAACGTGGGCGCAGATGTTGAGAAAGGACCCTTGGGCCTCACGGTGATCGGCCGGTATGTGAGCGGCCGGTATAATACGGATAACAACTCCGATGCGGCAACACATGTTCCCGGTGCGTACGACGCCTATTTTACGGCTGATGCAAAGGTCCGTTACAAGTTTCTCCCCTGGGCGACCGCTTCCTTCTCAGTGAACAACATTTTCAATGAACAATACTACGCGTATTACCTGATGCCGGGAAGATCATGGTTTGCTGACTTGACCCTGAATTTTTGAATGGCACCGGAGGTGATTGGATGGATCTGAATATCTTATTATGGATGGGCGGCATGCTCTTCAGTCTCAGCATATTTGCCGTTAAAGTGGGCTTGGGTCTCAGTTACGGGGAGGTAAAGAGAAAAGGGGCGTGCGTTACCCTTGGGGGGTATATTGCGCTATTTGTGGGCGTAGCACTTTTGTCGCAAACCCTGATGCGTGTTCTTGAACCTCTTCTGAGAAAAGGTCCTTACCTCCATATCCTCATCGCCACAGGCATGATTGCATGGGGTCTCATTACTATCGGGCGACTGGGCCATGAAGGCCGGACGACCCCGCAAGCCGGGTGTTGCGATGTCGCCCCCGTATCTTCACTCCTGCTTATCGTACCCTGCCCTGTCTGTATCGCTGCCATGACATTTTCTACATGGTCTGCCCTCAATGCTGTCAAACTACCGGCAGCCCTGGTCGGATTGGGACTGGGGCTTGCCTTTGCTGCAATGACGCTCGTGGTTATGGCCTTAGCAGGATTGAGGCGGTCGGAACACCCGGAAACGGCTCTTGGTCTCACCATGATTACGGTGGGCCTCTATTTTATCGCATCCCTTTACCTTCCCGCGAAAATAGCCGAGGCAAAAGGGATGTACGCGTCGCTCGCCACGGAAAGCAATGGAGTAAGCACGTATCATGGCGTGGCAATCGGGGCTATTCTGCTGGCCCTCATGGGCGTCGGTTTTTTTGCAGGCAAACGCCGGGAGGTAAAACAATGAATATTTTTGCCGGACTCGAAACCCTTCTCTACATCATATCTTCGGCCCTCTTATTCCCCGTCGTGGCGGCTCTCACGCTGCTCACGTTCTGGGTCGTTATCTTCTTCGGGACCTTTCTTCGGGAATACCTGGAGAGGAAACAAGGACGGTCACAGGTCCTGACCCGATACAGGGGAGCCATCAGCGAGGAACTGAATGCACCGGGAGGCGCAGTCACCATGGACATACGGCTCGAAAGGCTCCTGCAGGAGGCCGAACTGGGGCTTATCAAATCGCTCGACAGGATACGGTTTGTGATACGGGTGGGTCCTGCGCTCGGGCTCATGGGGACCCTGATTCCCATGGGCATCTCCCTTTCCTCTCTTGCCCAGGGAGACCTGCCTAAAATGGCGGGCAGCATGGTGACTGCCTTCACCACCGTTATTGTCGGCCTGGCGTGCAGCATCGCCGCCTACCTTATGTCCCTGGTAAAAGAAAAATGGGTACGGGCCGATATGCGGGAGATGGAGTACATGACGGAACTCATGGCGCGCGATAAGACACCGCAAGGCCGCGCTGCCGGCAGGGAGGACATGGACCATGCGCTTTGTTAAACGAAGGAGGCGATTCGACAAATACGATGAGCCTCTGGAAGACCCTATATCAGGTGTGGCGAATCTTTTTGATGCAAGCATCGTTTTTATCGTCAGCATGATGGTGGCCCTCTTCATGGCCTACAACATGATCGATCTCCTGGACCCCAAATCGGAAGTGACCATTACCAAAAAGACCGCCGATGGCAGGGTTGAGATCATCACCAAAAAGGGCAAAGAGATAAAGGCTCGGAAGGTCACGGACAAGAATCTCTCCGGTGAAGGCAAACGGCTCGGAACAGCATACCAGCTAAAAGACGGGAGGATGATCTATGTGCCTGAATAGGGCCTGGTTTCGCTATTCGAAGCTCACGTGGGCGGCAGTCTCCTCGTGCATCACGATATCCTTCTTTTTGTTTGCCCTTTCCGCACAAGCTGCGCCATTTAAAATAACCCTGTTTCCGGGCGACACCCATACCGTCACCTCTCTCGCGGCTGCCAAGTCTTTGAAAGAAGAGATGGACCGTCAAGGAATAAGGGCGATTTCCGGGCAGAAATATGATGGGATTTCCATTCATGCCTATCCCACCCAGGGTATTCAAAAAAGAGACCTTCAGCACCTCCGGGAATCACGACTTGCCTTCATTCGCGTGGGAGAGCGGCAAGTTGTCGAGACGGTCAAATCGGAAATAGCCGGGATTATTGAGCGCGGCGGCAAAGTCTATGCGCTGGGAGGGGAATATACCGCGGAGCATCAGCAGATGGGTATCATTCAGGACGAAAAGATAAATGCCTATTTTCGGACAAGGACCCCGGAGAACCTCAAGAATATGATCCTCTATGCCCTGAATAGAGAGTTTGCTTTCCAGATGTCTTACGGTGGACCCGTCGATCTTCCGGACTTCGGAATATACGAGCCCACGACCGGCCGGGTCTTTCAGACGTATGAGGACTATAAGGAAGTCTACCGCCCGAAGACGAAGGACTATGGCCAAGAGGAGAGGCCGTGGATAGGAGTACTCTTCTACAGGACCAGCGTCGAATCAGGACAGGTGAAACCCGTGGATGCCGTCATAAGAAGCCTTGAAGGGCAAGGTTATAACGTCCTGCCGGTCTTCGGCCACCCCACCGAGGCTGTTCTGGAAAAACTGTTTCTTTCGCCCTCCCAACCAAGGGTCCGGTTGATCGTGGCCCTGGGCGCCAAAATGGCGCAGAATCCGGACCTCGTAATCCCGCTCTTAAGCCGCTTGAACATTCCGGTAATCAATGCGATTGCCGTTTCCGGCAAGACGGGGGAGGAATGGCGCCGGTCCGCCGTTGGTCTCGACATTTTCGAAAGAGGCTGGCAGATCGCCGGTCCCGAGATGGCTGGGATCATAGAGCCCACAGTCGTGGCATCGAAAGAAAAACGGACCGATCCCGATACGGGCCTTGATTATGTAGAATATTTTCCAATCCCGGAAAGGGTTCAAGCCCTCACCGACAGGGTCAAGGCCTGGATAAATCTCCAGGATAAATCTAACCTGGACAAGAAGGTGGCCCTCATTTATTATAATTACCCGCCGGGGAAACAGAACATTGGGGCTGCGTACCTCAATGTGCTGCCCGAAAGCCTCCATGAAATACTGAAGAGGCTGAAGACCGAAGGATATGGTACAACGGACCAGGAGATAGGCAAGGAAAGGCTCTTCAGCGATATCCATAATTATGCAAGAAACATCGGTAATTGGGCGCCCGGCGAACTTGACCGGATCGTCAAGAATGGAAAGCCCGTTCTTGTCCCGCTCGACACCTATAAGAAATGGTTTGCCGACCTGCCGGAGGCATTCAGGAGCGCCGTCCTGAAAAGCTGGGGTCCTGTTGAACAAAGCAAGATCATGGTATGGCGGGACAAAAAGGGAAGAAGGTATCTGGTCATCCCTGCCGTACGGTACGGCAATATCCTCTTCACGCCGCAGCCGTCACGGGGGTGGGAACAGGATGAACAGAAGCTTTACCACGATGTATTGCTCCCTCCGCACCACCAGTATGTGGCCTTTTATCTATGGCTGAAAAACGTTTTCAAGGCCGACGCCGTAGCCCATGTGGGGACCCACGGCACGCATGAGTGGCTGCCCGGCAAGGAAGTGGGCTTCACCGAAGAGGACCCGCCCGAGGTCTTGATAGGGGCACTGCCCAATATCTATCCCTATAACGTGGATAATGTGGCCGAGGGGTTGCAAGCCAAGAGACGGGGCATGGCTGTGGTCATAGGCCACATGACACCTCCTTTTGATAAAGCCGGGTTAAACCTGGAAATGAAAAACCTCAACTCCCTTGTGAATGATTACCGGGTTGCACGGGACAAGAATCCGCCCCTTGCGGCAACTAAACTGGAAGAGATCAATGACCTGGCCAAAAAAATAGGAATAATCAAAGATCTCGGCATCAACGCCATTACCGCCCGGGACATTGAAAAACTGGACGATTATATAAGCGATATTTCGGAAAAGCACGCGCCTTTCGGCCTCCATACCTTCGGGAGGTCCCCGGATGAAAAATATCTCAGAAGCACCGCGGAAGCGATTCTCTCCCTTGAAACAGGGCTCGAAAAGGAAGAGCGGGAAAAACGGATCGGCGAATTGGAAGAGAGGATGATGAAAAGCGGGCAGCGGGAGCTTGACTCCTTCATCGCAGCTCTCTCCGGCAAATATGTCCCTGCCGGTCTCGGCGGGGACCCCATCCGGAACCCCGATTCATTGCCCACGGGGAGTAATTTCTATGCCTTCGACCCCACGATGATACCCGGAAAAACAGCGTATGAAACGGGCGCACGGCTTGCAAAGGATTTGATCGAAGGGTACAGGGGGAGGCACGGTATCTATCCGGACAGGCTGACATTTAATCTCTGGGCGGAAGAGACCATCCGCCATGAGGGCGTCATGGAATCTCAGATCATGTATCTCATGGGGGTAAGGCCGAAATGGGATGAGCGGGGAAGACCGATAGGGGTCGAAGCGATTCCGAGGGAGGAGCTTGGAAGGCAGCGGATCGATGTCACCATTGTGCCGTCAGGTCTTTACCGGGATATATTTTCCAATCTCATGGCTCTCCTTGACAGCACGGTCAGCGTTGCGCGGGAGCAACAGGAAGAGGACAATATTATCAGGACCAATGTGAAGCGGACGAAACAAATGCTGATGGGGAAAGGCATTGCAGAGAATAAGGCCGAAAGGCTGGCCTCTGTGAGGATATTCACCGTGCCGTCCGGCGCATATGGAACTAATCTCGCGAATGTGATCCCAAAATCGAATACATGGGATAATGAGCAGAAGGTGGCCGATGTCTACTTCATGAGGATGAGCCATATGTATGGACAGGGTTTTTGGGGAGCCAAGGAAGAGCAGGGGAAGGAAGACGTAAGCCGCACGCTTTTGAAGAATGCCCTTTCAGGCACGAAGGTGGCTATTCACAGCCGTTCGACCAATCTCTATGCGACCTTGGACAACAACGACTTTTTCCAGTATCTCGGCGGCGCCGCTATGGCGATCCGCGCCGTTGATGGGAAAACACCGGAGGTCTATGTCACGAACATGGCCAACCCGAAGACGCCGAAACAGGAAACGCTTGAAAAAGTGATGGGCCAGGAGATGCGCACCCGTTATCTCAACCCCGAATGGATAAAGGCAATGATGAAGAACGGGTATGCCGGTGCGCGGTTCATCGATAAAACGGTGGAGTATCTCTGGGGGTGGCAGGTCACCGTACCGGAGGCGGTTGACGGGGCCAAATGGAATGAAATGTATGAGACCTATGTTCTGGACAGGAACGGACTTGACATCAAGGGGATGTTCGGGCGGGCCGGGAATATGCACGCCTACCAATCTCTTACAGCGAGAATGCTTGAGACCGCGAGAAAAGGGTACTGGAAGCCGGATAAAGAAGTTATCGATACGCTGGCAAAGGAATATGCTCAAAGCGCCAATGAAGTGGGGCTTGCCTGTTGCGACCATACCTGTAACAACCCTCAGCTTACTGCTTTTGCTGCAAAGACCCTGGTGTCCGTTCCGGGCATGAGCGGCATCACCAAGGGTTTTATGAAGGCCCTCGATTCAGTAAAAAATCCCCAAGGACAAAAGGGCAGACAGCCCGAACAGAGAGGCGCAAGCGGTCCGGCCTCCAGTGTTCTGGAACGAGGCCCTGCCGGTAAGGGTAAAACCGTGACGGGTTATGAAATGGAGGAGGTGGGCATGTCGGGAGGGGCTTCATCGGCTCCCATACCATATTTGTTCCTTATCGGCTTTATCGTGTTCATTGGCCTTATCGCAGTAGGCTTCAGGAGACGATCTGGACAATAGGGGATTGAAAGCCGACTGGACACAACTTTCTTTCTACCTACAAATCTGTCGCCTCACCGCTCACCCGGTTTCCGTATTTTCCACGTGGGATAAATTCTGTGGATCGGAAATAAAGTTGTTAAACAATCACCGCTTTGGGTCGGTTCCTTCGATTGGCGCGTGATATGGAATCATAATTTTGGAATAGTGGAAGTGGCTCACCGAATTATAGCGCCCTATTTTTCAAGGAGGATGTTCCCCCCGACAAAATTTATACTTCTTATGTTTGCCTCTATCGTTTCGGTCTCCTGCAAAAGGGTGGTGAGAGTAATAGTTTTCCCCGATATCTCCAGATAAGCTATATCCTTTAACAGGATCTCATTCCCATCGTCTTTTTTTAGATATGCCTTTGCCAAGCACATATTTTACCTCCCCTTTCCCCTCAATATGCTGAGGGCATGTTCCAGGCTTTCGTTCGACCGCTTCATATATTCAACCCCTTTTGCCAGGTCATCGCACATCACGGCCTCTCCAAGGCCCTTTGCTTTCTCTACCAGAACAGTAATCTCCTCCGCATGGTCTCTGTTATGCTGAATCAGGTAATCCAGAAATACATCTAATTTTCTTAATTCTTCATCCATATGTTCTTATCTCCCCATTCTTCTTTTTGCTTCAACTGCGCTTTACTGAACATAATACGGGTGGCCGTCATTATCTGGCCTTCACATCTTACTGCACCGGCAACTAAATACAGCAATGTATAGTCTACGCTTTTCTTGAAGGAATACGTAGCGAGTTTTTCGCCAAACTCTATTTTCGCGCCGACCGGCGATTTACCGAGCTGATATCCTGAGACTATCTCTGTCGTTGTGGCATCCTACGCGGACTATTTCCTTGCAATGATGCAGTAGAAACCAGGTTCATCGATAAAAATGGCGATGCCAAGGCTCGCCGTGTTGAGCAAAGAGCGCATGGCAGTCTCGTCGGGTAGATGGTCGTGCATGACGGCATGGCATGATCCGTGGTGTTTGTTTATGCCTTCCGACGAGTCGAAATGCGCCACTGCAAAAACCCCGCCCGGCTTGAGGATACGCGAAAGTGTCGCCACGGCCTTTCCCTTGTCCTGAAAGTGTGGAAAGCAAGAGAAGCAGATCAGCAGATCGCAAGAGGCGTCATCGAGCGGCGCGTCCTCCGCGTCCGAAACGATGAATCGAATGTTGTCTTCTCCATGGAGGCGCCGATTGGCCTCTATCATCTTATCCGCGAAATCAAGTTCGTAGAGCGTACCGGTTGCGGCTATGCGGTCCAGAATAGGCGGGACCAGTACCCCCGTTCCACACCCCACGTCCAGTACGTGGTCTCCCAGCTTGAGAGGCAGGAGCGAAAAGAGCCGCTCAAAATCCTTCACATGTTTATCGTGACGCCCGGTAGCCGGGTCTTTGTACCACATATCGCGCCAGCTTTCGGCGTGGTCGTTGAAGAACGTCTTCCGTGTCTTATAGATCTCATCGGGTGTCATTTTCATAAAATATGCTCCTTTTCGTGATTCTTGCCGCATGGCGTTTGGGCGAAAAGATGTAAGAGACCGTAAAGATGGCTGTCGCCATGAGAACCACCGACGCGCCGGACGGAAGATCAAAGATATACGATACTATGAGACCGGAGACGCAGGCCCCGATCCCCGAAGCCGCAGAAATGAGAAAAAAATGTTTCAAATTGTACGTCAGTTGGAGCGCCGTGGCCCCCGGCTGCACAAGAAGGGCGAAGATAAGAAGACCACCGACCGTCGCGAGGTTGGAAGAGACCACGGCCCCGGTAAGAAAGAGAAGGGCATAATAGATAAACCGCTCAGGGACGCCACTTGCCCCGGCAAGCCGCCTGTTGAACATCACGGAACGGATCTCCTTGAAGAACATTACTACAAAAAGTACGAGAACCGATGCGACGACAGTGAGCACCGTGATGTCCGCTCCGGTGAGGCTGAGCAGGCTTCCCCACATGAGGTTCAAGGCCCCGGCCTTTGTCCTTGTGAGGATTCCCATTCCGAGGAAGGCAAGTCCCATGAGAAAGGAGAATATGATTCCGAGCACGTTCTCCGGCGCCATATCCGTACGATCCGAAAGGGGGCCTATCAGTCCCGCCACCGCAAGGCACAAGACAAACCCGCTGAGAAACGGATTGACGCCAATGAGCATGCCCAGCACGGCGCCCGCGAGGGCAGCGTGGGACATGGCGACCCCTATGAGCGGCATCTTCATGAGAACGATAAACACGGAGAGCACGGAGCAGCTCACTCCGCAGAGTACGCAGGCAAGAGAGGCGCGCTGGATGGGAGGGTATCCCATGACATCTGCCAGATGTTCAACCATAGGAAACAAACCTCCTCCCTTTTCGCTCAAAAGTCTCAAGAGGGTACTGAAAGAGCCTGCTTAGCGTCTCGCCCGACAATGCCTCGCTTGTGTCACCATCGAAAACGATCTTCCCGTGATTCACGAGTACGGCGCGCCGCATCGCGGTGGGGAGCATCGTGAAATCGTGGGTGACAAAAAGCAAGGTCAGAACTTCACGCTCATGAATTTCGTTTATGAGGTTCAAGGCTTCTCTCTGGACGGCGATATCGAGGCCCGCCGTCGCGGCATTTGTGAGGGTCGTTTTATGCCGTACCCAAGGAGCCGAACATGGGTTCTTCCATGAGCGGGTCCGCCTCGGCCTGTCGTTCGATAATTGTATCGAGTAGCAGGTTCTCCCGGATTATAAACGAGGTCGTTCGCGTAGGATACTCTCTTATCGCGAATCTGGTCAGGGTGATAGACGGGTTGTTCGGCACCTTCACGTATGCATGAAGATCCGGAAGGTTCATAAGCTCCGAGTCAAGTATGAGCCTTTGCCTCTTCCTCCTTTGCGTGAGAGATACCCCGTCCCGGTAGTTTGCGACGCCCATGCTGTAGGTTTCCTCCGCCTCCATGATCTCCGTGTCTCCGATTTTGTCGACCAGGTACTTGGCGGTGCGGGGATCGGAGACTGCGAACATGACTGATGAGCCGCAGGCATTGACGATGGTGTCGGCCACGTCCTGGGTATAGAGCTTATTAAGCTGCCCGATATCCTGTATGCCTATCCAGCAGGAACCTCCCTTGCTCCGGGAAGCGATAAGCAATTCCTTGATACTTGAGAGCCTCTGAAGGGTGCCGAACTCATCGAGGAGGAAGAAGACCCTCCTTTGAAGATCGTCCGGAAGGGAAAGGAGTTTCTTCCCGAGAAAGTCGATGAAGAGGCTCAGGATGGGTTTCAGGGTGTCTTTAAGGTCCGACTGATTAGTGACAAAGATGAACCCCGGCCTCTCGTTCGAGAGCCATTCGGTGACAGAAAATGCGCCCTCGTCTTTCGACATGTACTCGAACGCAGCGGTGTACTGCATCATTGTTGCAAAGACAGAGAGCGCCTGCTTCGAGCTTGCATCTTCAATGTACCGGAAGCCTGTTTGCCCTTCCGGGGTCGCTCTCAACCAGTTGTGTATGTCTTCCCCTGGTGCGGTGACTCCTCCCCATATGTCTGAATTAGTCCTCCGGTCGTGCTGCCAGAGGTAGTGAAGTATCCCGGAGAAGACTCCCCTCGCGGCGTCGTTCCAGAACGTGTCACCGGTATAGACGGGAGGTATCAGAGAGGAAGCCATGACGTTGATATCGAGCTTCGTCTTGATGTCGGAAAAGAGGTTCCATCCCGCAGACCGGCGGTCGAGCGGATTGAAAAGAATGTCGCGGTCTGGATCGTAGAAGCGGGAGACATAGTCTCCCTTGAAGTCGTAGATCACCCCCTTCGCTTTTCGTTCGATGAGTCTCTCCACTACCTGGGAGAGAAAGACCGTCTTCCCGGTTCCGGGTCTGCCGACCGTGAGACAATGTTTCGTCTCCTCCTTCGCGGGCAGCCTGAACGACCCGAAGGGAAGGTCGCCATTGCCGATCTGCCGGGCGAACTCTTGGATGCTCACAAGGTCCGCACCGGCAAGATGCTTGGTCTCCAGTTGTCTTCTTGATCTGCCCTTGAACAGCGCGATGGCGAAGGGATACCCAAAGTAGATCGCGGAGCTTGCGAGGAAGACGCATAAGAAGTTCCAGAAGAGATACGTGAAGTAAGGCCACACAATGTTCATGTCGGGGGCGCGGAATATCTTCGCCGAGTCAAATACGTACCTCCCGACTGCGGCATACCTCTGCCCCTGAAGGAAGTACGTCACGGTGACGGTGATTATGACCTGAAGGAGAAGGAAGATAAGGAAGATGTACAGGTGCATCTTGATCGCCATGCGAAGGCCGTTGAACCATGTCTCGAATCCTTTATACGAGTTCGTGCTTTTCACTGCTCTCCTCCGTTACCCACAGTCGTCTTGAGCGTCTGAAAAAGCTGTTTCAGTTCGGTGGTGTGGTGCGCATAGGCTGTCGGATTTCCGATGGTCATCGCGTGGGCGAGATATGTAACTGTCGCGAGGAGTGCTTCTTTGTCTGGAAGCTGTTTCAGGAAAGCGCCCATGGTATTCTTCAGGTCGGCCATGTCGGTGAAGAGATTTTGAAAGGCTGCTGTCTCCTTCGCCGCCGTTTTGTCGTCGGAGAAAAGGAGATCACGGACATAGTCTGAGGTGCTTTTGCTCCCCCGGAGGCTTTGCAGTTTGGCGAATGCTTCGTCGGTGAGTTTGACCGATATATGCTTCATTCTTCTGCCTCCCTTCTTCCGGCTGCTGCTTCAAGTATGTGTTTGGGCCGGATATAGTCGAGTTTCTGACGGTCTGCGAGGGTCATTCTTACTCTCATGCTTTCCTCCTTTTTGCCTATTTTGGTGGTGAAACCGGTACTACAAATGGGTGGTACCGGTTGGACTGCCGATCCTAAGCAATTACCCAATGTTTCAAGTCCCATCAAATGATGGTACTACGCTCACGAGGACCGGTTTCACCGCCAAAGCTCAATGAATCCAAAGTCTTCCGCCGAGGCGGTAAAACGGCTTGCAAATGGTCCCTTTTGCGTTAGGTGTGTACCCCTTTAGTGCCCGGCTTGCTCTACGGGAAAAACAGAGCAAAGAGAGAATAGTCTTCCATCCCGAATGGTTCTTTTTCTTGAAGATCATAATAATACCTCCTCTATTTCCTTCCGGAATTTGTCTGTGTCGAAGGCTTTGAAACCTGATTCATAGTGCTTCATGGTGACCCTTCCGACTTTGATCATCTGCTGCTCTTCGAGGCGGTCTGCCTGGGCTAAAAGGTCCTTCGCTTTCTGCCTGAGTTGGGCCGGTGTACCGTTTCTCTGTGTCATCTTCCTTCCCTCCCTATGTGGATTTGCGGGGCACGGACGGGTGCCTTTTGTATCGGTGGACGCGTTAGTGTCTTGGTTGCATAGTCGAGACTTGATGTTTTTGTGATCTCCTTCTTGACCTGCTCCCGAAGTTTTTCCGTCCCGTTGGTGTAGACCCTGACGTCGTCTTTCCCCCGAGTCATGGCGACGTAAAATGAGTTGTAGGAGGTGGGCTTCTCCGTGTTGGCGTGGAAGATCACGCGCTTACTCGTCTGACCCTGGCTTTTGTAATCCGTCACGGCGTACCCGTGGTCGAGGTAATTGTAGCTCCGGGGGATACTGAAGGTAACATCTTTGCCGGTGTCCGTCTTGACCGTGAGGTTGCCCCTTTCATCGAGGCTTTTGACCTCCCCGGTAAGCCCGTTCTGCACTCCGAGGTTCTTGTCGTTTTTCAAGAAGACTACCTTCTCTCCTTGGGTAAAGGGAAGGAGTCTCTCCTGATAGACCCCGAGCTTATGTCCGTGCTTGCTCACGTCGATGGTTGCATTCTGTCCGTAGACGGTAACGATGCTGATCTCCTGGCTCTGTGGATCGGTAGAAGTCACCCGGCCCTGGTCACCGAGCCTGAACCCCGGAAGGCTCTTGTTGACCGCCACAATGTCACCGGGAGAATAGGACTGCGCGAAGTGCCGCTCGACAGGAGGAATGATCTTCGGTTCCCTCACCGCGAAGGTGTGTTCGGGTTGTGCGAACGCGCCCTTGTCCCTGAGCTTACCTCTGATATGCCGGTTCAGTTCTCCCCGATCTTTGTTGAAAGGGGTCACGACGAGGGTGTTTGTATAGTCCTTCTGTGACACAAACTCTTTGACAATAGCGTCCCGTCTCTCCCGGTCGTCCACGATCTCGTGGACCTTGCTCCGGTCCTGCATTCTGGTGAAGGCCCTATCTATTCTCCGCTCCGCGATGTCCGCCACGATCTCCTTGTACTCCTCGTCTTTCTGACGGAGTGTCTCCTTCATGTGAACCGTTTTCATCACTCCGGATTCCTGGAGTTTCTGGAACATCCTCCCGGCCTCGATTGACTGAAGCTGTTTTGTGTCCCCTACCAGAACGACTCTGGCATTCGCTTCTTTGGCCGTGTTGACAAGATCGCCCATCTGCTTTGAGCCGACCATGGATACCTCGTCCACGAACCAGGCTTCTTTCTCCGAGGGGGCAAACTCCGGCCTCTGCACTTTGGGCAAAAAGCTGTGTAGGGTTTGCGATTCCACACCCGCTCCGGTCTGCAATTCCTTCGCCGCCTTGCCCGTGAAGCTCAAGCCCCTTACGGCGTAACCGTGCTTCTCAAGCTGCTCCCTTGCCGCACGGAGCATGGAGGTCTTCCCCGTGCCTGCGTCTCCTTGGATGCCGATGACCCTGTCCTGAGAAGTAAGGATGTGCTCCACAGCCTTCTTTTGATCTGCGGTAAGGTAGTCATAACGTTCCCTGGTCCTCTCTTCTACCTGGGCAGCATTAAGAACTGCGGGCATGGTGCCCCGCCCCTCGTCCACTGCGGTGACGATGCCGTTTTCTATGGCCGTCATTTCCTTCGTGGTGTACACTCCTGCATCTTTGTCGAGGGTGACAATGCTCTTACCCTTCAGACGGTAAAACGCCTCCTCAAGGGCCTTGTTCCGGTGAGTCCCTCCGGAGATCCTCGCGGCGGTCTTCATCACATCCTCGCGAGTGAAGGTTGACTCCTGTTCGTTGAGGGCAGAAGACGCCATCTTGATGGTGCCCTGTGCGGTGAGGGTCATTCCTTCGGGCTTTTGAAGTTCTGCCTGCTTTGAGAGAGACTCTGCAATATGTTCTTTGGAAAAGCCGATACCCTCAAGCTGCCGGTCCCATGAGTCGTGTAAGACTTCACGGTCTATGGTCTTCTTCGTCTGGCGGGTATCCAGGCACGCCATCTGCCGGAGCTCGCCCGCCGTGGCGAGGGGAAGACGTTCCTTCAGGGCCTCCATGGCCCCGTCGATCTGGTCCTGTCTTTTAGCAAAGTGCTCCTCGATCCTTTCGTCTATCCCCTCGATGTGGGCATATCGTGAGTTGCCCGTATCGTACTTTGCCATGGTGACGGTATAGCCCCTCTCCTTCAATTCCGCTGCAAGCTCGTTCTCATACATGGCGGTGAGAAGCTCTCTTGCGAATATCTTTTCATTTGCCACTGCCCGCCACTCGCCGTCCTTTCTCTTGGTCATGTTGGCAACTACTATGTGAGAATGAAGCTGCGGGTCCATCTCGCGGGAAGTGAAGTGATCGAACCGGGCGGCAATCATGTTGCCCGTACCCATGCGGCGGGTTGTGCCGTCGACTCTCCCCCTCGCTTCCACAAGGTTCTCTTCCACGTACTTCATGACCGACTCAACGGCTGCGTGGTGAGAATCCATCATATGGGCTCTCTGTTCCTCGCTGCCGAAAGCCCACACAAGAGAAACGCTTTTTGACGGAGCAAAGTGCAGGTCCCAGCCGACGCGGTGCTTGCCGTTGGATGCCGCTTCCACAAGTACATTGTCCTGAGAGTCCTTCCCTTCAAGGATAGCCTGGAAGGTGGGCAAGTCCACTTCTTTGAGGTTGAGCGCCTCCGCTCCTTTCCCCATCCAGGCCCGTCCTCCGGATTGGTCCCGTGTGTAGTAATCATCCTTCTTGAAGTAGTTTGCAGCGTCTCCCGCATTGGTGATCGGTGTGATAGTCTGCATGGCATCCTCCCTATGTCCGGTAGCGTTTGAGGATCAGGTCTTTGTTGACGAACACATTGAATTTCATGCCCGGCCTGATTTCTATGGTGGGTTGTACGTTAAGGTTTCTGTCTGCGAACTTCGCGCCAACCGTGGAGACCTGCTGAGCCGCGCCTGAGGTTGCCTGCTGAGAGAATGTGGCGGTTCCCACGTCATTGTTGCCTGCGGCAACTTTCGCACCGGCAGAGAGCATGGAACTCAGAACTACGCCGGTGATGAGCTTGCCGTAGTGATTGTTCACCTTGTCCTTCATACCTGCGTACCCTGAGAGGTCCACGCCTGCCATTCCCTCAAGGTCTATGGAATCACCGTTCGGGAAGATGAGGCGGGTCCATACGATCAACACCCTCTCCTGGGAATAGGCCACCTTGGAATCATACGTGCCTATGACCCGTGTGCCTTGCGGGATCAAGAGATACTTCCCGGTCACGGTATCATACACATTTTCCCTCACCTGTCCCGTGAGCTTGCCGGGAAGGTCGGAGTTGATACCGGTAATCATCACACCGGGAATAATGGAGCCTGCCTTAACCTCGTATTTTGAGAGAGGAGATATGACTCCGCTCTTCACATAGACATCCTTGGTTGCCTTTTCGTTGTCCACGACAAAGTCCCGCTTCGCGGCCTGCATGTTCTGGTCATCATCTTTCTGCCACGGCATGACCGGGACGTTGACCTGGGCGGGCAGGACAGCGGGGATCGGGGGGAGCGATGAAGCCTGCGGGGTCGTACTCGGTGCATTCAGGAACCTGATCGGACTCTTTCTCGCGTCCAGGCGCTCCTTTTCTGCCTCGGACAGTTGAGGGACGCCGCCGCCCGCCTGGGCATTGTACTGGTTGATCGAGGCCGGGGAGATAGCCTTTACGCTGCCCACGCCTTCGTCGGGGATAGCCCCTTTCCCCGGAATGTCGCCCCTTTTGATCTGCTGCGCCTCCTGGAAGCTCCTCAAACCCGCGTACGTGTCGGGTGCGGTAGATATGGCTTCAGGGGTGGGGGCGTAGTTCGTGGTTTGCGGCTTCTTTGCGCTCTCCTCGGCCTCCTCGCGGGGAGTGAGCTTCTTCGGGGGCTGCAACGCGGCCATGAAGGCAAAGATCATGACGAGCCCCGCGACCGACGCGAGGATCATGAGCATTTTACGGTTAAACCTCGTGCCCGTGGGGGCAGGGGGATGGAGGATGCTGCCGGTTACCTCCTTGGGGTCTTCGCTATCGGGCTCGACCGGCTTCGCCGGGGGCTGATTCCCTTTCTTGAAGAATGATGAGAATTTGATGTCTGGGAAGAATTTCATGCGCCCCTCCTTACTGTTCCTTGTTGATCTTCTTGATGACCACTATCTCTTTCAGGCCGTTGCGCATTTCTGCCTGGGCGAAGAGGCGGTCAACGATGTAATAGTTCTTCTTGACCCTATAGTTGACGAGAGTTACTTCCTTCCCGTCGCTCACGAAGAGCGCGGGGGCCTCTCCCGAAGACATGGTCGCAGCCATCTGGATATAGGTCTTTGAACCGTCGTCAAAGACCATCTTCGGGGTCCAGGAATAGGAGCCTCCGAAGAAGCCCGACCTTTCTTCGATCTTGTAACTAAAATTCATCTTCTCGGGGGTGACGGTGCTCGAAATCTGCTCCTCTTCTTTCTCTTTCTTCTCCGCTTGCTGTCTTAAATACGCGGCTTTTTCGTCGAGGGGATAGGTCCATCCTATGATAGGGTTGTAGACGCTCCCGGCGCGAGCTCTGATCTGATACGAGCGCCGGTCTGTGGCGATCATGAAATTGGTCGCGATATTGCTTTTCATCGGTTTTACATAAACGTGCCATTGCTTTGCATCGCCGGTTCCCGACTGAGCCCGGTCCACGATCCAGCGGGTTGTGTCGCCGCCGCCTATGTAGAGAATGTCTTCTCCCGGTTGTAACTGTATGTCGGTAAGGTGCCCTTCATGACAGTAGATTTGATAGAGCCCAGTCGGCTTGTAGGAGAAGAAGGATTTCGCCTGTACCTGTACGGCCTCGGACACGTTCTGCAAACCCTCGCGGGTGGCCACGTCGATTGACTTCGATGCTTTGAGGGCATCCCTTTCTTCCTTGGGAGTCATGGGCTCCTCGGGCTCCTGCGGGAGGTCCGGGAGCTTCTGCGGCTGGACTGTGCTGGTGGGCTTGGTGGCGGGTCCGTCCCCCGCCGTGGCGAGAGGAATAGCGGAAGGCAGGCAGCAAAGGGCGATAAGGCCGCCTCCGACGATACCTGCGAGAAACGCCTTGTAAATGTCTTTGAGTGGAGAACCATTGATTTGCATAATAAACCTCCTTAAAGTTCCTTTGACCATGAGAAGTCGCTTATATAGAGCCCCAGCGGGTTTGACATGATCTCTTTTTCATTCGTGGGTTGGGTAAAATCGATAGTCACAAGGCCGGTCATCCGGTACGACTGTTTCGGGGAGCCTTCCTTCGAGAATACGTCCTCGGTCCATCTGATCTGATAGGTTTTGTCCGACATCTTCACGATTGCTGCGGGGGTGACCGATATGGTCTCTTCCCCGATCTTCGACATGGGGTCGTCCTTTCTTACGATCTCGTTCATTTTAAGGGCTGCTTTCTGGCGCATGGATCCGTAGGCGCTTATCCATGAGTGTTTCTTCAAAATAGGATCGAGGGGCAAGGCCCTCACGTCCTTTATCCACTTGGCCAGGAAGTACCTTATCTCCGGATCGTTTGGGCCTCTGTTGCCCTGAATTGCCTTGCTCACGGCGAGAAGCTCGCCGCCCGGACCTACTTCCACGATATAGGGCGCTACGCTGCTCTTGGCCGATTGGTAGATAAGGCCGATAACGAGCATAAAGCAGAGCCCCAAGGCAGCGAAGAAAGCGAGACGCCAGTTGTACGCCTGCACTCTCGCGCTGCCTATGCGGTTGTCCCATATCTCCTTCGCCTTGAGATAAGGGGAGAGGGGTATGCCCTCGGGCTTGTATGTTTGGGTTGGTTGGTTAAGCTCGCTCATGATTCATCACCTCCTTTAAGGTTTGGTCTTGCGCTTCCTCCCCCCTCTCCATGGGAAGGAGGAACGGAATTGTGGACATATCTGATTTTGCGGGCCAGGCGGTCAAAGTCCATTTTCGGGGTCTCCTGCCGGGTGACGCCTGAACCGGCGCTGTGTCCTCCCCCGCCCCCTGTGTTGGACGAACCTCCGGAATCGTCGAGCATCGAGGCGGCGGTCTCCTTGCCTGAATCGAAGGAGGATGCGAAGGAGTCCGATATCTTGTGCGCCCCTTTGGATACGTACGCTCCTCCGAGTCTTGTAATTCCCGCAATGCCTCCGGACCGGTAGGCTTCGGATATCTGCCCTCCTCCCCGAACCGCCGCCATGGTTGCCTTATGACCTGCATGTATACCGGCGCTGCCTAAAGTAGCGCCTGCCCAGCCAAGACCGACAGCGGCAGCGCCCCCGGCAACGGCCATGCCTGCGGCACTCCCTGCGGTAAGGGTCGGGTGTCCGGAGAGCAAGCCTGCTGCCATGGTGGGGGCGTGCCAGGAAAGGAACATGAGGGCGCAAGCGCCGAGGAACAAACAGAGACACTGTTTCAGGGTAGGGTCTACGGGTAAGGCCCATGCCTTGACAAGTGGGATCGTAACCGCTGCAATGAAGGAAAGGACCATGAGCTTTATCCCGAAGGAGAGAACCGCCCCGATAGCCTTCTCTCCGAGAAACGCGGTGTGTTTGTTAACACCGAAGGGCAGAAGGATCAAAGCGAGGGCGCCGACAACGTAGAATTCGAGATAGGTGATGAATATCTGTATCCCGATGATGAAGAAGCAGAAGATTATGAGCAATCCCATCAGGCCGGTGAAGATTATGTCCGGTAGGTTCTTCACGATGTCTATGGTGCTAAGGTTGTTGATATGGTCGAAGATAGGGGAGGTCAGCATGATACCTTCATCAGCCAAGGAAGATGGATCGGACAGCAGACTCTCTGCGAGAGACCCCCCTCCGGCTTTAAGGCCAATTGCTTTGAAACTGTTGAGAACTACCTGGGCCAGATTCTTGTAGTCGACGACGAGCCATATGAAAAACCCATACTTGAGCGTCTTTGTGATCAGGGTCTTCATGTGGTCGCCATCGCTGAGATTGAGGAGGACGGCGAGGAGAAGGTCTATGACCATGAGAATTCCGAGAAGCCACTTTGCGTCGCCGTGGATGAAGCCTATGCCGTTTGCAAAAGCCGACATGAAGTTGTTGAACAGACTGGTGAGGATGCCTATATCTGGAGTCATGTTCTCCTCCTTAGAAGTTCTTGAACCCCTTGCCCTTGCCCGGTCCCGCAAGCGGACTCGTCTTCGGGGGGTCAAGGTCCAATGCTTTTTTCACGTTTGCCTGGCTAACCGCCGTGCACTCTCTATCAGCCATTTTCTCGGCTTCGGACATTTTCGAACATATTGCCATCTTGGCCTTCATTTCCTCCGGGTGGGCCGTGTAATATTGGGCATCTTTTGACCCGCAAGCCGCCAACATGAGTAACGCAACAGAAACAAGAATGAGTCTTCTCATAGATTCCTCCTTAGAAGTTCTTGAATCCTTGACCCTTGCCCGATCCTTCCAGGGGACTCGTTTTCGGGGGGTCAAGGTCTAACTGTCTCTTCAGGTTTGCATTGGCCATTGCCTGTTTTTGCGCCTCAGCCGCAAAGTATGACGACTGCGCCCGGTTGCTTGCGGCAACGACCTCCTGAAGTCTCATTAATTGCTGAACGGTCATTCCGGAAAGCTGATTGCCTGCCTGGGTGGCGGCAAGTGCGCCGCTGGCGGACTGTGAGGCCTGCATAAGGCTCGTAAGGTTAGCCGCGTCCTTGTCGATCTGTGCAGTGAGCCCCTGCGCCCGCATTGCATCGTAGGCACTGTTGTTGCTTTGATTCAGGATCTGCTGCGCCTGGTTCGCGTACTGTTTGCCCGACATGCCGTTATAGCCGGCAAAGTTCTTGTAGACCCCGTCGTATGCTCCCTGAAGCTTCGTATAGTCCATGGTAATCCCGCGCATGTCGTTTCTCACAGTGGCCAACTGAGAAAGGGCGCTCTGTATGCGGGACATGGTGTTTTGTGCGGTACCGGGGTTCATGCTGGATAGGTTCCTGGCCTGATTCTGAAGGCTCTGAAGCTGGTTCTCGATCTGTTTGGCGGTATTCATTGCGGTCTGAAGTTCCTTGGCGTAGCTCATGACCGTCTGCATGAATACCGAGGGGTCAAAGACGATGTCGCCGAATCCGAGGAAGGCCCGGCAGGGACTGACTGTAAAGAGGGCCATTGCCGCAAGTAATGCCACTGCCACGAAAACGTGTTTCTGTCGAATCTTTTTCATATTGCCTCCTGTATGGTTCTATTTGCATGAAGCGGTATGACTCCCGCGATGTCCTTGTATCTCAGCCATTCGTCGTTGAAGTCCTCATCCCCTGCGAGAATCTCAGAAACCATCTTCCGGTCTTCCGGAGTGCTCGACCCGCAATAGGCGAGGGCGAGGGGTCCAAGGGCAAGGTCAAAGAGCCTGGACCCTGCAATTGACTTGTAGTAATACTGCCGTTTCGGGGTCGCCATGGCGATGATCTCTATTTCCCGATCATTAAGCCCATAACCCCGGTAGATCGCGGCCATGCGCTCATCCAGGGCATTGCTGTTGGGAAGGTAAATCTTCGTAGGGCATGATTCCTTAATCACACTCGCAATGGAACTGCTTTCCACGTCTTGAAGGCTCTGCGTGGCGAAGACTACCGCCACGTTTGCCTTTCTCAGTACCTTCAGCCATTCCCTGATTTTTGCCGCAAATACGGGGTTGTCCAGAAAGAGCCAGCATTCATCAAGGAAGAGGATCGAGGGAGAACCGTCAAACCGTTGTTCCAAACGGTGGAAGAGATATGACAGGGCGGGCGGTACCGCCGCCTTTGTCTCCATGAGTTTTGCCATTTCGAAGACCTGCCAGCGGCCATATGACAGGTTGTCGTGAGTTGCATCGAAGAGACGGCCAAAGGAGCCGTTAAGAGTGGCCGGTTCGAGGGCCTGGCGCAAACGGGCGTCCTGGAGAAGGAGCGTAAGGCCGGTGACGGTGCGCTGTTCCGGAGGAGAGGATGCAAGGGATCTAAGGGCTGTCCACACTGCTTTCTTTACGTCGGGATTGACTTCCACGTTCTCGGCTCTCAGGAAGTCATAGACCCACTCCGCCGCCCACGACATCTCAAGCTCGTTGTCTATGGCGGCCAAGGGCTGGAAGGACAACGCTCCAGATGTCTCAGCGGCGAGGTCGTAGAAATCACCTCCCACTCCCGCCGTAAGAGCTTTGATACTCCCGTCTTTATCAAAGAAGTATATCTGCGCGTCCGAATATCTCCGGAACTGCGCGGCGAGGATTGCGAGGAGCACGGACTTTCCGGAACCGGTGGGTCCGACTATCATGGTATGGCCCACATCATCGACGTGGAGGTTGAGCCGGAAGGGTGTATTGCCTGACGTTTGTGTGTGCATGAGGACCGGGGCCTTAAAATGAGTATTTATCTCCGGTCCTGCCCACACTGCCGACAAAGGGAATATATGGGAGAGGTTAAGCGAGCTTAGGAGGGGCCTTCTCACATTTGCCCGGCAGAGACCCGGAAGGCTCCCGAACCACGCGTCAACGGCGTTCAACGTTTCGTTTATGACGGTAAAGCCCAAGCTGTTGATCGTTTTTTCAAGGGCGCGAACCTTCTTTTGCACAAGGAGAGCATCCGTGTCCCACACGACAATCGACGCAGTGTAATACCCATAGCTCACCGCGTCGTCTGCGACTTCCTGGAGGGCTGCATCCGCGTCTGACGCCTTGTTCATGGCGTCGTTGTCCACCATGGCGCTTTCCGTCTGTGTGACGGTCTCTTTGATGAGGGTCATGATCCCCTTTCTCTTGGCCCACCACTGACGGCGGTACCTGCCGATCTCGGATAAGGCTTCCCTTTTGTCCAGGGGGATGAAGCGGGTCACCCATCGGTATTCGAAGTTAAGCCGGTTCAGGTTGTCGAAGATCCCCGGAACACTCACCCCCGGAAAGCCCATGATCGATATGACACACAGGTGATGCTCACCTAGTCGCGGTTCAAAGCCCGAGATAAGGGGTGTGTCTGCAAGAAGGGCATCGAGATACATGGGTATCTCAGGGGCCCTCACGGGATGACGCTTCGGTGATACGCAGCTATGGAGGTAGGTAAGCGTCTCCGAGTCGTTGAGCGGCCTTGCTTCGGGCAAGAGTTCCGAGAGAAGGGAAGATATCCGATCCGATTCCGTGAGGAAGGTCTTAAGGTGCGCCTCGTAGGTCTCCTGCTCTTTTTCGTAACCCCTGCCCCTCTCGATGAAGGCCTTTTCAATCCTGGCGTGCTGCTCGGCAGGGGGAAGGAAGAGAAGGGTAAGGTAGTAAAGGCTCTCATAGTGGTTCCCCACCGAGAAGAAGTGTTGCCGCTCTTCGTCGATCAGGGCGGTTACGGCATCGGGAAATTCCGATTCCGGATAGCCCTGGCTTTTCACTCTTTGAGCCTCCGCGTAGATGACCCATCCCCCGGAGAGGCGCTTCACTGCATTATTGAGCCGGGCTGTTATCGAGACAAGCTCGGCGGGTGTGGCGCTCTCAAGGTCCGGACCTCTGAAGGCATAGGACCGTTGAAACGAACCGTCCTTGTTGAGCACCACTCCCGGAGCGACAAAAGCCGCCCACGGGAGATAGTCCGTCAGCTTGTCCGGCTTTTTCTGAAATTCTCTGAGATTCAGCATAGTACCTCCGTTACGTCGAGTAGTAAGCTTTCTGCTTTATGTGCCGCCTGAAGCAATCGAAGAATTGAGGGTCGCGCTTGGTCATGACTACGGCGGCAACGTGGACGAAGAGACAAAAAGGAATCACATAGAAGGAGTGGAGACCGATACCGAAGGCCGCGCCGATGGTGCCGTTGAGTATAGCAATAGGCCGTGGCACTCCTCCCATGAGGATATGCTCGGTGAGAGCCCTGTGAAGTGGTACCTCGTATCCGTCCATGGTCTACCTCATGAAGCAACCGCCCGCGAAGCCGAAGAAGGAGAGGCCGAAACTGCTGGCGGAGAAGGCTATGGAGAGACCGAAGACGATGCCGAGGCACTTCCTCATGAGCCCGCCGCCTTCCCCGAAGGCAAGACCAAGACCCGTGAGGCAGATAGCGATGACACCGGCTATCTTGGCGACAGGTCCGGAGATGGAATCAAGGATCTTCTGAAGCGGACTCTCCCACGGCAGGCCGGAGCCTGACGCATGGGCAAAGACGGGCAGTAAGAGCATTACTGCGAGGATCAGGAGAACGGACAAAGCTGGTTGGTGTTTCATGGTGGAACCTCCTTAGATTAGAGTGCGGATGGCATATTCGCCATCCGTGAAGCCCGTCACTTCGACGATCTCCTTGACTCGCCTGCTGTGACGGTAACGCTCGATGAAAATAACGATGTTCACCGACTCGGCGATAAGGGCCTTCTGCGGTGTGGGTATTGCCTCTTGTATCAATTGCTCAAGGCGCGTGAGTCCTCCTTTTGCGCTGTTTGCGTGGACCGTGGCGACACCTCCGGGGTGGCCGGTGTTCCAGGCTTTGAGCAGGGTCAGAGCTTCGGGACCTCTGACTTCCCCGACTATAATCCGGTCGGGCCTGAGCCTCATGGTGGCCTTCAAGAGGTCGTTCATGGAGACATGGGACCGTGATCTCAGGAAGACGGTGTCCGGGGCGGTGCACTGGAGCTCCAGGGTATCCTCGATGATGATGCAACGGTCCAGGGTCTTCGAGACTTCATTGAGTACCGCGTTTGCAAGAGTGGTCTTCCCGGAGCCGGTCCCGCCCACGATAAGAATGTTCTGCTTCCGCTGTACTGCTTCGATGATCTTCTCTTTTTGGGACTCAGAAATGATCCCGTCCTTGACGTAGTCGTCCAAGGTAAAAACCATGAGGGCCTTCTTCCGGATGGTAAAGACAGGAGTGGAAGTGACAGGGGGCAATATCCCCTGGAAGCGGTTCCCGTTGCCGGGAAGCTCCGCCGATACCATGGGTTGACCGGCGCTGCATATGGAGCCGGTGGAACTGGCGACAAGCTCTATGACGCGCTGGGCATCTGCGGGGTTGATGGTGTACCCGGTATCCGATCTGCCCGAACCAAGCCGGTCGACCCATAGGCGGCCATCGGGGTTGAGCATCAGTTCTACTACTGCGGGGTCTTCGAGAAGGGCGGTGATGTGAGCGCCCATTGCGGTGGTAAGCATCTGCAGCAGGCGGTGGTGGGATGTGTCGCCGTGGAGGTCGCGGACATTTCCACGGGAGGGGGTTCCGGTCATTTGGCGTTCTCCTTTCGGTAGTAGGTAACTGCATTGGAGGGCTGGCATGTGATCATCCGGGTTGATGCCAGACGGGTATCGTGAGTGCCGGGGATATGGTGTGCGCTGCGAGCTCGTTTCAGGATTTTGGCAATGTAGCGGGTACCGTGATAAGGGGTGCCGGTATTATAAGAGGAAAGGGATTTGAGAAGGGTGACGTCAGGAGGGTCCGAAGGATTCTTCTGTCTGTGGGTCCGGTAGAAGGCTGCGAGGATCTCCGTTCCCGTCCTGATGTTGAAGCATGGATCGAAGAGGCTGTCGCAGTCGATCCTTTTCTTTCTCAGGTGCCATGAGTTGATCTGCATCAGGCCTATATCTATCGAGTGGCGGCGGGCAAGCAGTCGGGAGGCGATCTCCACGGCCTGGGAGCGGGTGGAAGGTGTGTACGAGCCTCCTGTGTCGTTGTCATGGATCGCGAGGGGGTTTCCTCCGCTCTCCACTTCCACGATAGCCTGGGTAGTGGCCGGGTGGACCTCCGGTCCACACGTGCCATACAGAGAAGAAAGACCGATGATGCCGCTTAACAGAATTACCTGGATCACGTGGTACTCTTACCTTTAATACGTCCAGACAGGCGACGCTTTACCTTTAATGGATGCCATCTCAACAGTGCCGAAGTATCTGCCGTCAAATGAGCGGGGAATATGTGTCGAAAGAGGAAGAAACCTTCCGGGCTCGACCGTGTGGGTGCCTGTGATTCGGGGAAGCCGGTTGCCTTCGTCGTCCTGGTCATAGACCGGGCCGATATATCGTCCGTTGATGTAGATCGAGCCCTTTTCCACCGAGTACGTCTCGCCGGGGAGCGCCCCGACATATTTGATGAGGGGCCAGCCCTCAGGGAGCCAGCGGCGGCCATAGATATATCGATGTACCCTTTGAGGCGGATCGAAGACGACGAGATCGCCGACAGCAAGGGTAGCAGGCGGGGCCGTCCTGTAAACGCCAAGGGGTACGCTCGGGCTCAGATTCAGATAGTAATACTTCTGGAGCTTGCTTACGGGAAAGGACAGGAGCAACAATACCGCTCCTGCGGTCATGGTGAAAAGAACTTTACCGCTCACCAAAATTGACCCGCCTTTGCTCATAAGAACAGACCCGCCAGCGAGATCAGATCAGTAGTCTCCCTTCCTCCCCCGTTTCAACCATCCTTACGAGGAGTGTGTGCGCCGATGTAGACTATCAAAAACCATAAAGGGGGTATACGGGTGTGGTCACGCGATGCCTTTACTGCGGGAGATACTTTGTTCCTGACCGGCGGGCCAAGGGGAGACAGAAGGCGTGCGCCGATCCCGGGTGCAAGAAGAAACGGAAGAAGGCCGCCCAGGAGGCATGGCTTCAGAAGAACCCCGGATACTTCCGCGGCCGCTACCCCTATGTGAAGGAGTGGAGAAAGCAAAGACGCGTGATACAAGACGGGATACCCCGTGCAAAACGGCCCCAGAGGCTCATCTTCATCATCCCGGCGGACATGGTCCCGATGATACAAGACGAGATAGTCCTGAAGAGGTCGGGAAAACGGACCTTTACGGGCCATGGGCATATGCGGGCATGATACAAGACACGATGGACCAAGGGGTCCGGGGACGGGTACGCTCTCTCCATGCAGGAGATCGAGATACGGCAGCTCAACCTCCGCTATGCCCCGACGAGGATCGAGAGGCCGAAACAGAGCCTTGCGCTTATGGACTCCATCGAGCGCATAGGCCAGATCGTCCCGGTTGTGGTGATAAAGGAAGGGATGACGCTCATGGACGGCTACCTCAGGGTCAGCGCCCTTATGCGCTTAAGACGCGACACGGTGATCGTGGAGGTGAGGGACTGCAAGGAGGAGGATGCTCTCGCCGCGCTTCTCTCCCATGGCCGGAAGTGGGATGTGTGGGAGGAGGCGGCCCTCCTTACGGAGCTTAAGGATCGCAACTTCTCGGAGGAAAGGATCGCCGCGATGGTGGGGCACACCCAGGCCTGGGTCTCCACACGTTTGACTCTGTACCGCAGCCTCCCCGAAGAGAGTGTGCGTCTGATCCGGACAGGATCGGTCTCCGCCTGGACCGCCATGAGGGTCATCGCGCCCATTGCGCGCGCAATGCCGGAGCATGGAAAGGTCCTTACGGAGAAGGTCTCCGCAATGTCGCCGTCCACACGGGAGATGGCCCAATTCTTCCATCACTATAAGAAGGCAAACCGGAAGCAGAGAGACCATATGGTACACCATCCTGCCCTCTTCCTCGCGTCCCTTCACGCCAAAGACGAGGCATCCCGGGCCGGGGCCCTGAGAGGGGGTCCCGAAGGCAGGTGGTATAAGAATTTACGGATCATCACCCATATGCTCAAAGGGCTCATCAAGGAGGTTCCCATGCTCTTCGCCGGTGTGGGCAACCTCGACCGGCGAGCCCTTTTGACCGCCTTCGAAGACGGCAGGAGAGAGCTTATGGAGCTCGAAAAGGAGATAGGGAGATATGATTACCGAGGAGATGAGACAGGCTATTTTGAGCCTCAACGAGCGGGGAGTCCCCGTCCGGCAGATCGGGAAGATACTGCGCATATCCCGGAACACGGTGAAGAGCGCGATCCGGGGAAGGCCGACGCCAAAGAGGCAGTCTCCCCATGAGGACATCCTCCCCCTTGTCCGCGAGGCGTTCACTGCCGTCAAAGGCAACGCGGTGAGGGCTCAGGAGATACTTAAGGACCGGGGTCATACCGTTCCCTACAGCACGCTCACCCGGATCGTGAGGGGGCTTGACTTAAGAGAACGCAGGAAGCGTGCGGGCGCCTACACCTTTGGTCCCGGCGAGGAGATGCAGCACGACACCTCTCCCCACCAGGCGATGATGGGAGGGAAGAAGGTCAAGGCCCACTGCGCCGGCCTGGTGCTCGCCTATTCGAGGAAACTCTTCATTCAGTACTACCCTTCCTTCACCCGCTTTGAGGCGAGGGTCTTCCTCGACTGCGCCTTCCGCTTCATGGACGGGGCCTGCCCCCGCGTAATCATCGACAACACGAGCGTCATCGTCGCCCACGGATCGGGCCCCGATGCGGATATCGCCCCCGAGATGGAACGCTTCGGGGCGATCTACTCAACCAGGTTCGTTCCCCACGCCGTGGGCGACGCGGACAGGAAGGCCCGGATCGAGAGAAACTTTGCGTATGCAGAGAATAACTTCCTCGCCGGCCGCACCTTTATTGACTGGCGCGATCTCAATGAGCAGGCGAGAAAATGGTGCGAGGATACGGCCAATAAGAAGATAAAACGTTCTCTCGGCATGAGCCCCGAGGCGGCATACCTCATGGAGAAGCCCCATCTTGTTCCCCTGCCTCCCTATATCCCTCCCGTGTATCAGACCTTCCACAGAACGGTCGACCTGGAGGGCTACGTGGCGGTCGATACCAACCGTTACTCCGTGCCGGAACGGTTGACCGGCCAAGAGGTGGAGGTCCACAAGCTATGGGACAGGATCGAAGTTTTCTCCGGGAACAGGAAGATAGCAGATCATAAGAGGCTCATGGACAGGAGGGAGACCCGCGTCACCGCCGACGGACATCACGCCCCGCTGCACCGCCTGAGGGCCTACGGGGGACCCTCGAACGAAGAGATAGCCCTCATGGGCCGGCACGAGTGGCTCGACCGGTTTGTCGAAGAGGTGAAGAAACGTTCGGCGGGCAGAGCCGTGAGACCCCTGCGCAGGCTCCTTGATCTCAAGAGGACCTATCCCCCGGAGGCCTTCGAGAAGGCGGTTCTGGAGTCGTACCGCTTCGGCCTTTATGATCTGGCCCGCCTTGAGGGAATCATCCTCTCCCATGTCGCCGGGGACTTCTTCAACGAGGATGAAGAATGAGCCGGAGACTCCACGAGATGCTCTCCCGGCTGCGCCTGAAGGGGATGGAGCGTGTTCTCGATGATGAGATCGCACGAGCGGAGAAGGAAGGCGCGCCGGTATCGGAGGTCCTTAATCGCCTCCTCTCCGAAGAGCAGGCCTACCGTCAAAACCAAAGCCTTCTCTACCGGCTCAAGGGAGCGAAAATACCCTGGGACTTCACCCTCAAGACCTTCCCCTTTGAGAGACAGCCCGGGGTGAGCAAGGCCCGGATCCAGGAGCTCTCGGGGTTGGCTTTTGTGGAGCGGAAGGAGAACATCGTCTTCATCGGAAACCCCGGCACCGGAAAATCAGGACTCGCCACAGGGCTCCTGCGGCAGGCCCTGCTCTCAGGATACAGGGGGAGGTTCTACCATGCCCAGGACCTCCTCGACGAACTTTATGCCTCCCTGGCGGATAGGTCCAGCGCAAAGCTCATCACGCGACTGTGCCGGTATGACGTACTCTTGATTGACGAGCTGGGATATCTGTCCTTAAAGCCGGAGCAGGTCAACGCATTCTTCAAGCTGATGGGGGAACGTTACGGGAAGAAATCGACAATCCTTACCACGAATTTAGAGTATCAGGAGTGGTACGACCTCTTCCAGAGAAAGAACCTTGTGGATGCCCTCCTGGACCGCCTTAACCACTATTGCATCACCATACGCATCAACGGGCCCTCTCTCAGGACGTCCCCTCGTGATAAGGGGAAGACCAAAACCTGAACCAACCGGCATTCCCTTCCTCGAAGGCGTCGTGCATAGTTCCCCCAACCCGCTACAAGGCCACCTCTCCGCGGCACGCCGGCGATCAGCTGCGCGGTGTGGTGGTCATTCTTTGTGAGCACGAAAGGGTCAGTTTTTGTGGGCGGCGAGGAAAGAATGCAGCGTTGTCGTCTCGATACCAGGCTCGTCACATCATCCCCCTTCATAAGGTGACGGAAAAGCATCTGTGCGTCTTGGTGGCGTTATATATTACTGACAATAACGGTAAGCCGATCAGCTTGCAAAGTCAAGAAAAAATTTGCATGTCTTTTAATGATGTAATTCGATCATTGCATATCTCCTGCGTTTTCGAGAAGATATCAGCGAGGGATTTTTTGAGGGATTGCAGACTCCACAGTTTTCATATCTTTGTCGACCTTGAGGTGAGTCCGGGCCAGGAACCTGAAATACTCGCTGGCGGTCAAATCATGTTCCTTGCAATATTCCACGACCTTGCGTCTTTCTTGTACCGTCAGCCTTATCGTGCATGAGCATGTGTGTGGTGCAGTTTTTCTTATCCCCACCGCTGACCTCCTTTGCAGTCATACCCTGCTCATATCGCTAAGGTATAAATTTATCATGAGTATGCAAAATTGGCTATTCTATTTTAGTCGGATGCCTTAAAAAATAATTAGGAGTCAAGCGACGGTACACCACACTCCCCAAATCCCTCCATATCTCAGTTAGAAAACTTTTCGGCAACAGCGGTATCGTTTCAAATGTGCGTGTTCCATCGGTACCCCGACAACATCGGAAATGCTCGTCTTCGGCATACTTATGGAGGCGGTATCGGCCCTTCCACTGAATCGCTCCATTAAGGTTTGCCTCAAGGCATCCGGCACGCCGTATCCGTCATGTCCGGGTGCATGGAGGCCCTATTCAATTCCGGCCTTTCTTCTTCCTTTTTTCCCTCAGGCTTTGTGAAGGGAAAAAAAGTTTTTTTGAGGGGAAATACCCCTAAATTCCTGCCAAGGAGGGCCGGTATGAGCGATGAAGGTATCCGTGAATATCTCACAATCCAGCAGGTGGCTGATTACTTAAGCATTAAGCCAAGCAGCCTCTATTCGAAGATCGCCGAGATACCCCATTACAGGATCGGACGTTTGTTGAGATTCAGGAAGGGGGAGATTGATGCATGGATTGAAACGAAGAGAGAAGACATGCCCCAAATCAAAAGAACGAGGCCCAGCAAGAGGAATATTCCCGATGTCGATAAAATCGTGAGAAGGGCGATTGACGCCGCCAAGGGCACGGGATATAATTCTTCAGGGAAATCAGACCATAGTATCAAGGGCCTCGGAAAGGAGAGATGAAATGGGTTTGTATAAAAGAGGCCAGACATGGTGGATCAGTTTCAGTTATAAAGGCAGACAGGTAAGGCATTCCACGGAAACGGATGACAAGAAATTGGCGGAGAAGATTCATCACAAGGTGGTGATGGAAGTGATCGAGGGGAAGTATTTCTCCTCGCCGGTTGAAGACGGGACCTTTCAGGAATTGGCCGAGGATCTCTTAAGCGATTACAGGATCAATCTCAGGAAGTCGCTTTGGAGGGCACAGATAAGCATCAGGCACTTGAAGGAATCTTTCGAAGATGCGGCGGCGAAAGATATCACCTCGTCCTCCATAAAGGATTACATCGTGAAGAGACTGAAGGAGGGAGCCGGGAACGCCACGATAAACAGGGAATTGTCCGCCCTCAAGAGGATGTTCACCATCGCAGCGGGTCAGACACCGCCGAAGGTCTCACAGGTGCCGAAGATACCGAAGCTCAAGGAGAATAACATAAGGACCGGCTATTTTGAGTATGACGAGTATATGAGACTGAAAAATGTCCTACCCGATTACCTGAAGCCAGTGTTCACCATGGGCTATTTCACCGGGATGAGAAAGGAAGAAATCCTTTCTCTCACCTGGAGGCAGGTGAACGTGTTCGACAAGAAGGTCACCCTTGACGCGGGCACCACGAAGAATGACGAAGCGAGAATTATCTACCTTGCCGGGGAGCTCTATGAGACCATCCTGAGCCAAAAGAAGATAAGGGATATCCATTACCCTGAATGTCCTTATGTGTTCTTCAAGGATGGGGTCAGGATCGGGGAGTTTCGTAAGACTTGGAAGAACGCGTGCAAATCGGCAAAGATCGAGGTCAGGCTTTTCCACGATCTCCGAAGAACAGCCGTAAGGAACATGGTGAAGGCCGGGATACCCGAGAAGGTGGCCATGAAGATCTCGGGACACAAAACGAGGTCCGTCTTCGACAGATACAACATAGTGAACGAGGACGATCTGAGGCACGCCTGCGAGAGCGTATCGAGACTCCATGAGGCCACGAGACGCGAAATGGGGCGGGTCCAAGAGGCCGGTTATCACAATTTTATCACAATACCGTTGGAGCAAAGGTCCAACGGTAGGGGTGTAGGCTCACAAGTGATTGATTAAACAGATATTTTAGAGTGCGCCCAGCAGGAATCGAACCTGCAACCTTTGGATTCGTAGTCCAACACTCTATCCAATTGAGCTATGGGCGCCTTTGCGGTTCAAATGATACCACATTTTGAAAGAAAATGCGTGACATTTGTGCGGCCTTTGGGCTCTTTTTGAGGGGTCGAGCCCACACTCCAGTTGACTCACAATTAAATCTTACCCAAAGGCGGTTGCGGGAGGGCTGTCAAGGAGTTATTGCAAGAAGGCGCAAAGGGCGATATACTCTAACAAAGGCGTTCATCAAGGAGGGAAGGTATGAAAAAACTTATTTTGGTTCTGGTGGTCCTGGCGTTCGGTTTTGCCGGGTATTCGTGTGAGTCGATCGGCGGCATGAGCGACACCACAAAAGGGGCAGCAGTGGGAGCCGGTCTCGGCGCCATAGCGGGACAGGTTATCGGCGGGAACACTGCGGGAACACTGATAGGCGTGGCGGGCGGCGCTCTTGCGGGCGCTCTTGTGGGCCACGAGATGGACTATCAGAAGCAAAAGGAAGCGGACGCGCAACGTCAGCAAGCGGCTGCGGCTGCCGCCTCCCAGGAAGCGCCTCCGGGACAGTGGGTGCAGGTGCCCGGACAGTGGGCAAATGGTAAGTGGGTGCCCGCTCACAGAGCGTGGGTGCCGGTAAATCCCTGATTGAAGAGGGGGAATAGCGGGCAGATAGAACGAAGCTGTAATAGGCGTCACAAAAGAACAGGAGGGAGTGACGGGATGAAAAAGATTCTCGGAGCAGTATTCTGTGTTGTTTTCATGCTGATTTTGACAACTACCACGAACGTGGCGGCTCAGGAACAGGCAAAGGGGAGGTTAACCGGTACGTTCAGCGAAAAGAGTCTGGGTTATACCATCTCGTACCCCGGCGACTGGAAGTATGGGTTTCAGGCTCCCCACATTGTCATTTTCAGCGCGAAGAAGGGCGCGGATGGTGGATCCGTCATCTCCATTCGTAATCTTAATTCCACAAAGGTACCGGGTGGCAAATACAGCAATGCGGATGCAATTATTGAGAACCTTATGAACCAGCTCCGGACTGCGAAGGAAGCGCTGGTTTACGATCCGGAACCGTTCGTGTACGGCAAGGGGCAAACAAAGTTGACGGGAAAGCGACTGACTGCCGAGTATACAATCAAAGGGACCAAATACAAACAATTGGTTGTGGTGTTGCCGCGGGCCACAGGAGAAGTGTTCTATGTGTGGTCTTTCGTTTCGCCTGCAAAATCGTATGATACTGATCTCGCCGTGGCACAGGCCATGTTGAACTCCTGGATGATCCAGTAAGAGAACCTGCCCGGCTGTTCGCGGTCACTCGAAAAGGCGGTGAGAGTCGCCCCGGTGACAACGAACAGCCGGGCATGACCCGATCTAAATCCCTTTACCCATCATATCTTCCGTAATCACTCCTGAGAGCAGGCTGCGCGGGCTGTCCGCAACCTTTTCCGCCAAATGGGCAGGTTCACAGGTCAGAACATATACCGCCTCATGTTGATGTTCAGCAGGAGACCCACCGATGCGAGCACCGACAGCAGGGAGGAGCCTCCGTAGCTGATGAAGGGGAGCGGGATTCCTACGACAGGGGCAAGGTGTATGGCCATGAGAACATTGATGGTGAACTGTAGATATATGATGGTAGCTAGGCCGAAAGCAATAATCGATCCCAATTCATCGTGGGCGCTGAGCGATATCTTGAGGCACCGGTAGATGAAACTGATAAAGAGGAGAAAGAAGATGATCGAGCCGACAAAGCCCCATTCTTCTCCAAAAACCGTAAAGATGAAATCCGTATGGTGTTCCGGGATGAACTGGAGCTTGTGCTGGGTGCCGGCCATATAGCCCTTCCCGAGGAACTTTCCCGAACCGACGGCAATCATCGCTTGTTTCGCATGGTACCCGAACCCGGATGGGTCGGCATCGATGTTTATGAAACTCAATATCCTCATCTTCTGGTAAGGTTTCAGCAAGTATTTCCACACTATGAAAGGGGTCACCGCCCCGACGCACCCGAGAATCGCATAAGTCGATCTCTTGAGGCCCACAAACCAAAGCATGGCGAGACACGTAAGAAGGACTATAATGCCGGTTCCGAGGTCCGGTTGCTTGACTATGAGAAAAAACGGGATGAGGGTCCAGAGCATGGGGGCCGCGATATCCCTCAGACCGAGGGCGACATTCTCCCTTTTTTTCTGAAAGAGCATATTGGCGAGGAAGACGACGAGCACGGGTTTCATGAATTCCGAAGGCTGGAGGCTTATGCCGAAGACGCTGATCCATCTTCGGGCACCTCCGGCGATCATGCCCACCACAAGGACGAGAACGATAAAGAAAAGCGCCGACCAATAGAGATACTTCGACTGGTAGGTAATGACGCGGTAGTCAAAATGAAGAATGACGAGGATCAGAATCAGTCCGATCACGAATGCCGCAAGCTGCTTGATGATAAAATTGGTCGATCCGGCGTAAAAGGAGCTTGTGGCGCTCACAAGGTTAAGTATGCCTATGCCGAACAGGACCAGCCCGTTACAGATGAGGAACCAGTCGAGGTGGTATAGTCTTCTCTTATCTATTCTCATAGAGTGTTGCCTCCCTTGTGCCCTTGTTCACTCCGAAAACGGTCTGTGTAATGGCCTTTGCGATAGGCGCGGACTCGCTTGCGCCATGCCCTCCCATTTCAACGAGGATCGACATGGCAAGGGTCGGATCTTCTGAAGGGGCATAGGCAATAAACCAGGCATGGTCGCCTTTTCCTGTCGAACTCGACTGTGCCGTGCCGGTTTTTCCGCTCATATTGATGTTCGGGACGCGGGACCCATACGCAGTGCCGCCCGGTTCATTGACAACCGCCGTCATAGCCTCTCTCACGAGATGAAACACTTCCTTCTTCAGCTTTACGTTCGCCTTCATTACCGGTTCGAAGACCTTTATGGTCTTTCCTTCGGGTGAAACGATCCGGTTCACTATCTGGGGTTTGAAGGTAACACCTTCATTCGCCACGAACGCGGAAAGCTGGGCAAGCTGGATGGGGGTGAGCCAGACAGCCCCCTGACCTATTGAGACGGACACTGTCTCGCCGTCATACCAGGGTTCTCCGAAGGTCTTTCGTTTCCATTCCGTGGACGGAACAACCCCGTGCTTTTCTCCGGGAAGGTCGATGCCCGTCGGTTTTCCGAGGCCTATGGCGTCCGCCATTTCGTGTATCCTGTCGACGCCAAGCTTCAATCCCACATTGTAGAAATAGACGTCGCACGATTCGGCTATACCCCGTCGCACGGCTACCGTCCCGTGGCCGCCTTTCTTCCAACACTTAAAGACCCTCTTGCCGAAGGCGAAACCGCCCCGGCACAAGAAACCTGTCTTATCGTTAACGGTCCCTATTTCCAACGCCTTCAGGGCGGATACGATCTTGAATGTGGAACCGGGAGGATACCTTCCCTGGGTAGCCCTGTTCTGAAGGGGGTGCAGAGGATCGGTGGTGATCGCTTTCCAGTCCTCCTTGGTAATGCCGGAGGAGAACTTGTTGGGGTCAAATGCGGGCCGGCTCACAAGGGCAATCACCGCGCCCGTTTTCGGGTTAAGGGCAATCGCGCCCCCTCTTCTGCCTTCATACGCCTTTTCCATGACCTGCTGCGTGTCGAGATCGACATTGAGGTACAAATTGTTGCCCGGCGTCGGCTCTATTACGTCGAGGGTTCTGACTTCCCGTCCCATGGCATCGACTTCGACCCTTTTTTCACCGTCAACCCCTCTCAGATATGTTTCGTACATCCGTTCCAGTCCGTATTTTCCGACATAGTCTCCGGGGGAGTAGTCCTTGTACTCCTTGGCTTTAAGCTCATCCCCGTTTATTTCGGATACATACCCCAGCATGTGGGCCATCATCTTGTTGTACGGGTAGTTTCTCTTCGGTTCTATCTGGATGTTCACTCCCGGGAGATAGACCCTGTGGGCTTCGACCTTGGCAAGTTCGTCTTTCGTCACATCCGGTTTGATCTTTACCGGGAAAGAAGGGGGAAATCCGCTCGCCATCTTGAGCTTATCGAGGATATCTTCTCTGTCGATATTGAGAAGCTTTGCGAGGCCGTCCACGGTCTGACTGAAATCCTTTATGTCTTCAGGGGTGATGTAGAGGTTAAAGGAAGGCCTCGTATCGGCAAGGACCCTGCCCATCTTATCGAACATCACCCCCCGGGGCGCGATCACCTTCTTGACCCTGATGCGGTTCTGTTCGGATGCTTTTCGCATCTCGTTTCCTCTCATAATCTGAAGGTCCCAGAGACGCAAGGAAAGGACCACCATCGTAATGATGAGGATCAATTTGCACCACTTATATTTCATCGGAGCGGCTTGCTGTTCCATTTTACTCCCTGCTCAAAAACTTCATATCTACATACTGTATGAAGGAGAAAATGAAAATCGACAGGAAACCTGTAAATATGGCATTGGGGATTGTGTAGAACATGACATTGAGGATATTGCCTGTTTCCCCTTTCGAAAGCAGGGAAAGGGCCAGAAACAGGAAAGACTCGAGTACGACATAGCCGCTGCAAACATAAGAAAAACTGTACTTGGAATCGATATAAAGCCTGTTCTTCAGAAAGGCGGTAATGACAAATATGGAGAGCTTCGTAAATAGTATCGATCCCGGAGGGGCGTTGGATAGAACCTCCTGGGTCAGGCCCAGAAGAAAAGACGTGAGAAGCCCCGCCGGAGCCCCGAGAAAAAGGGTCGTATAAATGATGAGGGGTATTCCGAAATCCGGCTTGAAGAACTCCATGGGCAGGAGGGAGAGCACTGATGATTCGACGGTTATCAACACGATCCCGAGCAAAATGTAGATCGCGAGTTTCATTGTTTTTTCACTATAAGTACTTCATCGAGCCTTTTGAAATTGTTGTAAGGCATGACGTCAACATCGGTGAAGATGCCGGGCTTGGCCCGGTTTACGGTGATCACTATTCCCGTGGGCACGCCTTTGGGGTATATCCCGTCTTTTCCGGACGTAACGAGTTTGTCGCCGATTTCGATTTCGTCGTTCTTGAGGATGTATTTCAGTTTGAGGGTGCTCTGGCCTGTGCCCTCGAGCATGCCCCTTGTATTTCTGCCCTCGGCAAAGACGTCCACCGAGGAGTTTGTATCGTTTATGACCATGACCTTCGAGTGCCACTTGTCGACTTCGACTGCCTGTCCCACAAGGCCTTTCGCCGTCACCACGGGCATCTTTTCCCTGACGCCGTAATCTCTTCCCTTATCGATGATAATGCACTTGAACCAGTTCTTGACGTCCTCCCCTATGACATGCGCCGCAATCATGGTATTCTTGCGCTGCTCCATAAGGTTCAAAATGGCTTTCAGTCTCTTGTTTTCGTTTTCCAGTTCCGGCAACCGCTGATTATCAAGTTCGAGGACCTCGAGCCTCTTCTTGAGCTGAACGTTTTCCTTCTTGGCTCCGATGAGACCTATGTAGGTGTCGTAGAAATATCCCACGAGCTTCGTGGGTTTTCCGATGAGCGACAGGGTGGGTCCCGCGAATTCGGCGGCACCGCCTCTTATCACCGCATATCCCCTTGCCAGGAAAGATGTGTTTGTGAATACGAGAAATGAACCTACAAGCACCAGTATGGAAATGGCTATAACAATAGGATTCTTCAATTCCCAGCTTTATTAAAAGTAGGTTGCAATCTCTTTGAGCAGACTTATTTCATCCAGTGCCCGTCCGGTGCCTTCCACTACGGCAGTCAACGGGTTGTCCGCAATTATTACGGGTAACCGGGTCACTTCCTTTATGAGAAGATCCAGGTTTCTGAGCATCGCGCCACCACCGCTGATGACGATGCCTTTATCCACGATGTCCGATGCAAGTTCGGGCGGCGTTCTTTCAAGGGCTATCCTCACTGCCTCGACAATGGCGTTTACCGGTTCGGCTATGGCCTCCCGGATCTCTTTTGAGGATATTTCAAGGGTTTTCGGTATACCGCCCACCAGATCCCGGCCTTTTACTTCCATGGTGAGTTCTTCGTCGTTCAGGGCGGGATAGGCGGAGCCGATGTTGATCTTTATCAACTCGGCAGTCCTCTCGCCGATGAGGAGGTTGTACTTCCTCTTCACGTACTGGATGATGGCTTCGTCAATCTTGTCGCCCGCCACGCGCACCGAATTGCAGTAGACAATACCGGCAAGGCTGATGACCGCCACTTCAGTGGTCCCCCCGCCGATGTCCACGATCATGTTGCCGTTCGGCTCCGTAATAGGAAGCCCTACGCCGATGGCAGCGGCCATGGGTTCTTCGATCAGGTATACTTCACGGGCGCCCGCGGATTCCGCGGACTCTTTTACGGCCCTTTTCTCCACGGGGGTTATGCCTGAAGGGATAGATATGACGATGCGGGGACGGGCATAGGATTTCTTGTTATGAATCCTCTGGATAAAATACTTGAGCATCGCTTCCGTGATTTCGAAGTCCGCTATTACGCCGTCCTTAAGGGGCCGTATTGCAATTATATTACCGGGAGTCTTCCCGAGCATCTTCTTTGCTTCCTCGCCTACTGCGATTACTTTCTTTCCGCCTCTATGATCTTTATGGACCGCCACCACCGATGGCTCGTTGGAGACAATGCCTCTTCCCTTTGCATATACAAGGGTATTTGCCGTACCCAAATCTATAGCTAAATCTTTTGATATGAAGCCAAATAAAGATTGGAACATATGAATTATCCCCTTTTTAACCTAATTAAAGATATTGAAAAAACAGTCTTAATATACTATTTTAAGGAATCAAAAGCAATAATCAATAGGCATAGGGAGAGCTAATGTTAAGATTCATGAGGAAGTATGCCACCGGGTACATGATAAAGGGGATATTCGGGCTGATCATCATCGTTTTCATTTTCTGGGGCGTGGGCGGAATGCAAAGCGGCGACAAGACAGTCGCGGAAGTAGGGTCCCACAAAGTTACTATGCTGGAGTACCAGGAAACGTACAACAGGCTTCTCAATATGTATCGAAATATACTCAAAGACAAGATGGACGAGAAGATGTTGAAGGCCCTCAAGCTGAAAGAGGCGGCCATGAACGACATCGTGGACAGGTACCTCCTCCTTGCGAATGCAAAGGAACTGGGAATTACCGCATCCGATGAGGACTTCCGCGAACAGTTGAACAACATGGACGCGTTCAAGAAGGATGGGAAGTTCAACAAACAGGTTTATCTGGAAGTATTGAAAGCGAACGGCATCGAACCCGGGAGGTTTGAAGAATCCCAGAAGATGGACATAGTAAGCGCGAGGATGGCCAATCTTATAAAGGATAACGGGGTTGTGGTCAATGATGCCCTGATATACGCGGCATACGTGAAGGAGAGAGGGAAGATCGATCTTGCCTATATGGTGGTTGACCCCGCGGATTACCAGAAGAAGATAGAAGTGACGGATAAAGAGATTCAAGACCTTTATGAAAAGGAAAAAGGGTCTTATGTGGGAGAAAACCGGTACGGCCTCAAATATATCGCCATACCCGAGAAGGGTCCGGTGAAGGATGACGTTGCCTATATGGAACTCCTCCAGGTAAAGGATATCGATAAGTACGCCCGGGAAAAAGGGTTTACCGTAACGAGCCTTGGTGTGATGACGGAGTCGGAAGTCCTTCAGAAGCTTAAGAGTCTCAGGCCCCAGGAATGGCTCAAAGGTCTCAGGAAAGGGGACATCTCTCTCCCTGTGAGGGCGGCTGCGGGATCGTACATTTTTCAACTGGTCGATTTCGAGGCGGGCAAGCCCATCGATAAGCCTACGGTGATGAAGGAGATCAGGGACCGGTTGACCCGTGAGAGGGCCAAGGCCATGGCTAAAACCGACGCTCAGTCGGTGATAAACAAGAAGTCCTTCAGCGCAAAGAAAGAGACAGGGTTTTTGCCCAGGAATTCGGGCGTAATACCGAACGTGGGCGCCATCCCCCGGGAGGACGTGGCTGTAATGGGACTCTCCAAAGGACACGAGGTTTATGAAAAACCGGTGGAAATAGGGGGAAAATACTATGTGTTCTCCCTTAAGGACGAGAAGGCCCCGGACAAAGAGGAATGGCAGAAGGACAAGGATGCATTCAAGCAGTATCTGGTAAGAAAGAACGAAGACGAGTTTTATCGATCGTTTATGACGGAATTGAAAAAGAAGAGCAAGGTCAAGATTAACTGGAAAGAGATAGCTGTCACCGAAAGCGACTGATGGTCATTCTCGGGATAGATACCTCTTGCGACGATACGTCGGTAGCGTTCATTGAGGATAAAAGTAAGATACTTTCCAATATTGTGTCGAGTCAGGTCGACCTCCACAAGGTGTTCGGAGGAGTTGTCCCTGAAATCGCTTCGAGGAAACATGTAGAGCTCATAGACGGGCTTTATGCCGAGGCCCTCGCTCTCGCTCGTATCTCCGCCGGTGATATCGACTGCATCGCTGCCACAGCGGGACCCGGTCTGATCGGTTCGGTGCTGGTGGGCCTCTCCTTTGCGAAGGGACTTGCCCTTGCCCTCAAAAAGCCGCTCATAGGCATTAACCATATCGAAGCCCATGCCATGAGCATTTTTCTGGAGAGGGAAGTGGAGTTTCCTTTCATCGCCCTCGTCGTTTCGGGAGGGCACACCATAATCCTTCTCATGGAGGAACCGGGCAGTTTTAAGGTGTTGGGCAGTACCAGAGATGACGCGGCCGGGGAGGCCTTCGACAAGATAGCCAAATTTCTCGATATCGGTTATCCCGGAGGAAGGATAATTGAAGAGTACTCGAGAACGGGCAGGGGAGACGCCGTTGCATTCCCGAGGCCCATGGCAGGCGAGGCGAACTATGATTTCAGTTTCAGCGGCTTGAAGACATCATTCATAACTTACGTGAAGAAATACGGCGTAAGTAACGAAAATAGAAACGATATACTCGCTTCTTTCCAGGAGGCCGCCTTTGATGTCCTTTCCATGAAGACGATCAAGGCAGCCATCAAACAGGGAATACCCAGGTTGGTAGTAGGAGGCGGTGTCGCGTCGAACGGAAGAATGAGGGAAGTATTTCTGAAAAAAGGAAAGGAGTCCGGTATTGAAGTGATGTTTTCGTCCCCCGGGTTTTGTACGGACAATGCCGCCATGGTCGCGGTAACAGGGTATTTCCATCATCTGAAGGCGGGGACCGGGTCCGCGCTTGATGCCAGGGGCTATTCAAGGATGACCTTTCACTGAAAATGCTCAAAAAGAGCCTGTCCCAACATCTGATCAAAGACAAGAATATCACCGACAAGATGGTGAGGGCGTCTCATGTCGGCCCGGAAGAGACGGTTGTGGAGATCGGGGCCGGACACGGAGACCTCACACGGTCCCTGGTCGAAAAGGCAGGCCTTGTCTACGCGGTGGAACTTGACCGCACCTGCTCGGTATACCTCGAGGCTCTCGCGGAGGAACACGCGAACCTGAAGGTCGTATTCGGGGATATTCTTGAGACGCCCCTTGCGCAGTTCAGGGGAGAGAGAAACCTCAAGGTGATAGGTAATATTCCCTACCAGATCACGGCGCCCATAATCTTCAAGATGCTCGCCGAAAGGGCCATAATAGATAGCGTGTACCTGACCATGCAGAAGGAGATTGCGCTCAGGATCGTAAGCAAGCCTTTTGCAAGGAGTTATGGCGCCCTGTCCGCGGTCTGCCAGATATTTGCGGATGTGAAGGTCCTGTTTCTCATGAAACCGGGACTCTTCGTCCCGCCGCCGAAGATAGACAGTGCCTTCCTGTCCATGGAATTGAAGGAGGAAGAGAAAGGAACCGACGATGGGCTGATCGAATTCATCAGGGTCTGTTTCCGTAACAAACGAAAGTATCTGAGCTACGCGCTTTCGAGGCATATCGGAGGGGAGAAACTCGCCCGTCTTTACCATCAAATGGGCTTCCCTCCATCCATAAGAGCGGAGGAGATAGAGCCGCTAAAATTCAAGGAGATGTACGGCATGCTCAAAGCCTACGTATAGGGTGGTCTCGAATGGGTAATGTAATAGGTTTCACCACGACAATTCCGGTGGAGGTGCTCTTTGCGGGCGGATATTCACCTTCGGACCTGAATAACGTATTCATCACCGACCCAAATCCCATGCGGTTTATAGAAAAAGCGGAGGCCGACGGGTTTCCCAAAAGCATGTGCAACTGGGTTAAAGGGATATACGGGGTGGTGATGGAGACGGGAGTGGATACGGTCATTACCGTAATGGAGGGCGACTGCAGCAACACCCTGGCCCTCTCGGAGATACTCCAGTACAGGGGCATAAAGACCATCCCTTTTTCTTTCCCCTATGACAGGGACGAAAAGGTCCTTAAAAGAGAGATCGAAAAACTCGTGCTGACATTTTCGGCCGACGAAGGGAGGCTCCGGGAGGTGGACACGGGCATCGGGAAGGTACGGGAAGAGCTTGCCCTTATCGACCGTATGACGTGGAATGAGAAGGTTGTTTCCGGCGAGGAAAATCATCTTTGGCTTGTCCGCGCCTCGGACATGCTGGGAGACTATGAGGAATACGGCGCGATGGCGCGTCGTTTCATAAAAGAGGCAAAGGAAAGGGCACCCATAGAAGGCATCAATGTCGGGTACATCGGGGTTCCCCCTATCCCCCTCGATTTCTATTCGTTCATCGAGAGCGTGGGGGCCCATGTGGTGTATAACGAGGTCCAGCGGCAATTTGCGTTGCCTTTCCCCGGAAAGGACATGGTGGAACGCTACCTCCTCTACACGTACCCCTACGATGTATTCTCCAGGGTGAAGGATATCAAGGCAGAGATTCAAAAGCGGGAAATCGAAGGCATCATTCACTATGTCCAGGCCTTTTGCTTCAGAATAATGGAAGACGTGATTCTGAGGGATGCCCTGGGTGTACCTGTAATTACGATAGAGGGGGATCTGCCGAAACCGCTCGATGCGAGGACGAAGCTCCGCATAGAGGCATTTGTCGAGGTCTTGACGGGGAGGGTCCATGGAAAGGGTTAGGCGCTTTATCATCAACAAGGAAGGAATAGGGTTTTTCAAGGCAATCCTCGAATCTTATGAGGATGTGGGGATCTTCACGGTCCTTGACGGCAAGACGGGGGTCATAGAAGTTATATACCCTTCCAACTTCGAGGAAGATATTAACTCCATAATGAAGGACATGGTGCGCTTCGGCATTGAATTTCAGGAGGTGGCGTATGTGTGACGGAAGGAAGATACTGCGGGCGGCCATGGGAGGTGACGCCGTATATGGCGATGTGTTTGAGGAAGAGCGGACCTACACCTATATTCAGCTCGAATCCGGCCGCATTGAGAAGATAGAGAAGGGGACCGATAAGGGAGTGGGGATTCGCGTGATCAGCCCCTGGAAGACCTTTTATGGGTCCACAAATTCTTTCAGGGAAGAGGACCTCCTGGGTATGGCGCGGGAACTCGGGAAATTTTCGAAGGAAGGGACATGGAGCGGGCCCATGGAAGGGAAGGTCCTGGATTGCCACTATCCTTTTTCCATCGTCCTTCCGCCGGAGGGCGTAGAGATGGACCGCAAGTTGGCCATGGTCAAGAGAGTGGAATCTCTCGTGAAGGGCATGGAGCCGAGGATCACACAAGTGAGGGTGATTTACCGGGACACGCGGCAGGACCTGACTATTACCAACAGCACCGGCACCGATATCAGGGACAGGAGGACCCACGTGGTGTTGAACCTCCTTCTTGTGGGGGAAGAGAAGGAGGAAATGCAGACCGCCTATGAGGCGGTGGGTGGGCTCTATGGATTTGAGTATTTTACGGATGAGGTAATCGAAGGACTGGCTCTTAAGACCGCCGGCAGGCTCACAGGACTACTGGGTGCCCGGGAGGCGCCTATGGGCACGAAGACGGTGGTCCTTGCGTCGGAAGCGGGTGGCACTATGGTCCACGAGGCTATAGGCCACGGCCTTGAAGCCGACCTTGCCATGGAAGGTCTCTCCTGTTACAAGGACATGATAGGCGATAAGATCGCGTCTACTCTCATCAATGTGGTGGATGACGCGACACTGCCCCATATGAGGGGCACCTACTGCTACGACGATGAGGGCACGCCGTCGGAAAGGACGGTTCTCGTTCAGGACGGGGTGCTCATGAATTACCTCTTCGACAGGTTTCACGCCCTCAAGTACGGCAGGCCTTCCACGGGCAACGGGAGAAGAGAGTCCTTCAGACATAAACCGATCCCGAGAATGAGCAATACCATGATACTGCCCGGCAAGGATGACCCCGCAAAGATCATCTCGTCCGTGGACGACGGCGTACTCGTGGTGAAGATGGGAGGAGGGCAGGTCGATACGGTGAGAGGCGATTTTGTCTTTGAAATATCGGAAGGTTACATCATCGAGAAGGGCCATGTGGGCCCCATGATCAAGAATGCGACCATGATGGGCAGCGGATTGAAGGTACTCCAGGGAATCGATATGGTCGGCAGTGACCTGGGGTTCGGCATAGGCACATGCGGAAAAGACGGCCAGGGAGTGCCGGTGGCCGATGCCCAGCCCACACTGAGGATTCCCGAAATAGTGGTTGGGGGTAAATCCGCAGGGTAGACTGCAACGCGGTGACTGCCCGGAAAACGCCCGGCCGTGTCGTGCGCTTTCCGGGGAGGAGAAGGGGGGATTATGACGGAAGGCATAGAACGATGAAAGGCTGCCGTTTTCTTGCCCCCTTTTTGCGCATTATTCTGCTTCCGACCCTTGTCTGTTTGTTCTTTCCTCCAGGCGACCTTTTCGCGGGACGTCCCCTGATCACCGATGACACATCGACTCAGGGCAAAGGCGGCTACCTGTTCGAAACAGGGGTTGAATACAATAGAGATGATTCGGACGGGGTAAAGGTACGAAGGAAGGCGGCTGCCGTCGAACTCGACTACGGATTGGCCGACCCTGTCGACCTGTGTATCTCGACCACCTATCAGGCCCTCGATATTAACAACCAGGGGGACAAAAGCTCTCCTCAGGGGGTTACGGACACGTTGCTGGAGCTGAAATGGCGCTTCTACGATAACAACAGGTGGCTAAGCTTCGCCGTAAAACCGGGTATGTATCTCCCCACCGGCAACTACACGGTGGGAACGGGAAGCGGGGATTACCGGATGGGGTCGGGGCAGGTGAGGCCCAGGCTTTACTTTGTGGGCACCGGAGTAGTCAGTACCCTCTCATTCCATCTCAACTTGGGATATATGAGAAATGTCAACCGGTACGACGCCCAGACGGACCTTTGGCATGCATCGTTGGCCGGAGAGTGGCGCCTGATAAAGGACCTGAGACTCGTAGGCAACGTGGGAGTCGATACCAACCCGGATAAGGGCACCTCCACTGATCCTGCTTTCGTTCTCGGGGGCATCATCTATTCGCTGACGGAAAAGGTCGAACTGGACCTCGGCGTAAAATACGGCCTTGCAGAGCCCGGATACGACACGATGTTTACAAGCGGGGTATCGGTCAAGTTTTGACGGCCCGGTTCCAGCCGCAAATTTCATAATTTTCATTTTTCTACCTTTTCCCGGTATGCTAAACTGTAATCGGGAATGTGCGTTTCACACGAGGCCCAACCCTTTCTTTAGAAAGGAATTTTCCATTTCATTCCCGGAAGGGCGACGAGGTGTATTTTTTCGCGGTGAAGTGAGGCGAACAGTGGAAAAGAACGACCTGAACGACAGAAACGACGGTGGGAAGGATGTGATGCGCTCCGCGCTCAGACGATCTTCGCCACGGGCTATACTGGCGGCAACGATAATTGCATCTCCCTTGCCATTCCTTGTTGTGCTGATCCTTCCCTCCCGGTTCCATCATGTAGTGGACAGGGTCTTATACCTCCTTTTTCACAACGTTGCCGAGTTCTTCAGTATCATGGTCTCTCTCTCCATATTCGGCGTGGGGTGGTATACTTACAAACAATCCAGAGACCGCCACGCTCTCTTCCTCAGTTCCGCGTTTCTTGCCATAGGCCTTATGGATTTTATGCACACCCTGGCTAACGCGGCCATGCCGGCGTTTGTCACGGCGAACAGTTCCAATAAATCAACTCAATTCTGGATAGTGGCGAGGCTCATATCAGCCGCTTCGTTTCTTGTGAGTGCTTTCATCTATCAGGGGGCGCACACAGGGAGGCTGAAGAGGGTGATGTTGTCAAGGACTGTCTTGATGGCGGGCGCCCTCGGCATCCCCTTGGTACTGTTTGCAGGGATTACGTTTTTCCCCTCCTTTGTCCCGAATACCTACATCCCCGGGGTGGGGCTTACTTCATTCAAGGTGTATTCCGAGTATCTGGTCGTTTTGCTCCTGTGCGTGGCGGCAGCGGCATACTGGAGACGGATGGTCCGGACCAACGATGGGTCGCTCATGTATTATGTAGCCGCCTTCGTTATCTGCGCCTTCGGGGAACTCGTCTTCGCGGCCTACAAAACGGTTTTTGATACGTATAACGTTCTGGGCCACGTCTATAAGATTGTGGCTTTTTTTCTGATCTATAAGGGGATGTTCATCGCATCCGTCAGGAACCCCTATATGACTCTGGCTACCTTGAACAGCAGGCTCGATGAAGAGGTCCGGGAACGGAAAGTGGCCCAGGCGGCATTGCAGCGACTCCTCGCCGACCTTGAGGTGAAGGTAACCGAGCGGACCGAAGAGCTTACCCGGGCGAACCGGTTGCTTCAGGAAGAGATCGTCGAGAGGGAGCGGGCACAGACGAGCCTGCGGGAGAGTGAGCGGCGGTGGGCCACTACCCTCGCAAGTATCGGGGATGGGGTGATTGCCACTGACCGGGACGGCTATATTACCTTCATGAACGGAGTGGCCGAAAAACTGACCGGATGGATCTCACGGGATGCGGTTTCGAAACCGGTGATGAAGGTGTTCAACATCATCAGCGAGGAAACCCGGGAGGCAGTAAGCAATCCCGTTGTTAGAGTGCTCATGGATGGTCTGGTGGTTGGGCTTGCCAATCATACTATCCTGGTGAGAAGAGACGGCGCGGAGATCCCTATTGACGATAGCGGCGCGCCCATAAGGGACGGAAATGGAAACATCACAGGTGTGGTACTTGTTTTTCGGGACATAGTGGAGCGCAGACGGGCGGAGGAAGCGTTACATAAGGCCTATGGTGAACTCGAACACCGGGTCGAGGAGAGAACTGCGGAACTCAGAGACCTTAACTGGGCGCTTGAGGAGGGGATAAGAGACCGGGAGAGGTTGTTCGGAGAACTGGATGAGCAGCGAGCCCGCCTGGAGGCTATTATAGCCACAATGCCCGCCGCTTTGTTTATTACAGATGACAGGGGAGGGCTACGTTTTGCCAATGACGCCGCAAAGAAGTTGTGGGGCGGAGTTGCCCCTATGGTCGCAGGGTGCGAGGAATACGGGGTCTACAAGGGCCGGTGGGCCGATACGGGAAGACAGCTGGGGGCGTTTGACTGGAACGCCTCCCGTGCGCTTACGAGAGGTGAGACTTCGCTTGGCGAGAGGATTGAAATCGAACGGTTTGACGGCAGTACGGGTACCGCACTCTTTTCCGCCGCTCCTATAAGGAACGCGGAAGGGGCCATTCTGGGGGCCGTTACAATTGCCCTGGACATTACGGAACAGAGGCAGATCGAAGAGCGGCTTCGTCAGGCACAGAAAATGGAGGCTATCGGTACCCTCGCCGGAGGCATCGCTCATGATTTCAACAATATTCTCGGGGGCATAATAGGCTTCGCTGAGATGGTCCTGGATGATGTTCCCCCGGATACGCCCGCTTACCATCAATTACAACTCGTTCTCGACAGTGGATTGAGAGGCCGCGACCTCGTGAAACAGATTCTCGCCTTCAGTCGTAAGACCGAGCACAAAAGAGAGATACTGTCCCTCGCTCCCCTGGTCACCGAAACAGTCAGATTGCTCAGGGCCTCCCTGCCGGCGACTATAAGGATCTCGGTAAACGTTTCCGCCACTTCGGATATGGTCTTCGCAAACGCCTCGGAAATCCAGCAGATTGCCATGAACCTCTGTACTAATGCCGCCCACGCCATGGGGGAGAACGGGGGAGAACTGACGATTTCCCTTGGGGACGCCGATGGAGTGCCCACCTCGGTTGTGGAGGAGCCTTTCCCGGGTGGATATGTGGAGCTTGTCGTTAAAGATACCGGGACCGGCATCGATGCCGGGGTAATTAAAAGAATATTCGAGCCTTTCTTTACTACCAAGGGCATCGGCAAGGGGACGGGCATGGGGCTTGCCGTAGTCTACGGCATAGTGAAGAGCCTCGACGGTCACGTGGCAGTAGAAAGCGAACCGGGAGTAGGCTCCACATTCAGGGTATTCCTTCCCAAAATGAAGGCTGACGCACGTCCTCCCGCCAAAGAGGTTGAGGACTTGCCGGGAGGCACGGAGCGGATCCTCTTTGTGGACGACGAAATACTTCTGAGGGAATGGGGCAAGGCTGTTCTCGAGCGACTTGGTTATACGGTGACCGTGGCCTCTGACGGGTTGGAGGCCCTTAAGATATTCTCCGAGGATCCCTTCAACTTTGATCTTGTCTTTACGGATCAGACCATGCCGCGAATTACCGGCCATAATCTCGCGAGAGAGATCAGGAAGATCAGACCCGATATGGCGGTGATCCTTTGCACCGGCCACAGCGATGCAGTCTCGGCTGAGACGGCGGAGGCCGAAGGGATAGGGGCATTTCTCATGAAGCCTCTTAGGAAACATGAAATGGGGCGGACGGTGCGCAGGGTTCTGGATGGCCGGTCCGGGGTGCGGTAACGCTCCCCGTATGCCGACAGGCCCCGGAAAGGCTTTTGTGCGGGGATGACATGGAATGTATGTACCCTGATGAAGAGAGGGGCGGCTCGAAAGCCGCCCCTCTGTATGAATATCTCTGTGTAGATCACTCGTTACTGCTTGTCTCCCCACTTGCCGTATTTCTCTCTGAGAATCCTGTGGAGGATTTTGCCGGTAGGTGTTTTCGGCATCTCTTCGTCTTTGATGAAGGCGACATTCTTCGGGACCTTGAAGCCGGCTATCTTGCCTTTGCAGAAGGCTGAAATCTCTTCCGGTGTGGCGGTCTGTCCTTCGTGGAGGACGATAACGGCCTGCACCGTCTCGCCCCATTTCTCGTGAGGCACGCCGATGACTGCCACGTCTTTTACCTTGGGATGGGCGCCTAAGCAATTCTCAACCTCGGAAGGAAAGATATTTTCGCCGCCGGAGATAATCATGTTTGCCTTTCTGTCAACAAGGAAAAGATACCCTTCCTCATCCTTGTACCCCATGTCGCCTGCGCTGAAATACTGTCCCTTCAGAGCAGCGGCTGTCTTTTCCTCATCTTTCCAATACCCGGTGAAGAGCTGTGGGCTTCTTGAGTACACCTCACCTACCACGTTCGGCTCGGTAATGAGCTTGCCTTCTTCATCATAAAGCTCCAGGAGATCGGTGCCGATGACCTCGCGTCCGCAGGAACCGAGCTTCGTGATCTGTTCTTCGGGTTTGAGGATCGTAACGCATCCCGCTTCCGTCGAGCCATAAGCCTCGTCAAGCTTTGAATTGGGGAACATATTGAGGATGCCCAGTTTCGTGTCTTTACGCGCAGGCGCCGAGGAGATAAGCAGTTTCTTGATACTGGTGAGATCGTATTTCTTCTTTACTTCGTCGGGAAGCGAAAGAAGCATGATGTAGTGAGTCGGTACCAGGGAAGTGAAGGTTACTTTGTGCTCTGAGAATGTCTTGAGGAGGTCTTCGGAATCGAAGCTTATCATGTTGTAGCACATGACCGTTCCGCCTACCCACGTTGCCACGAAGGAATAGTTGAGAGAGTTGATATGACAACACGGCATGACGAGGAGGTTCACGTCGTCGTGGCCGAAGAAATGGTCGTGAATCATGATGAAATACTGAGACAACAGCGACCGGTGGCTCTTCATGACGCCTTTGGGCTTGCCGGTGGTGCCGCTGGTATACATGATGATCCAGATGTCCTCAGGATCAACAACTGTGGCAGGCTCTTCCGGGCTTGCCGCAGCAAGGGCATCCTCGTAGGTTACAAAACCGTCGTATTTGGGGTTGTCGAAGCCGAAAGCCATGTAATGGGTAACGGTGGGGATATTCTTCTTCATACCGTTGACCATGTTTACCCATGGGAATTCCTTGCCGTCCTTCTTGTCGCTGCCGCCCTGGACGATAAAGACTTTACATTCACTGTGATTGATATTGTATTCCATTTCCGGGGCAGACAGTCTGAACATGAGGGGAACGACAACGAAGCCGCCTTTTGCTGCGGCGCCGTACACGTCCATCCACTCCACGCAGTTGTATGCGAGGACTGCAAAGCGGTCACCCTTCTTCATACCCATATCGGCGAGTGCGTTGGCAAGCCGGCATGTTCTCTCGTTCCACTCTTTGAACGTGAATTCCTTGTAAAGGTCCTTGGCCCCGATCTTGTTAGGCCACTTGCTGGCGTTTACCCTTAGTGTTTCTTTTGCGGTCAACCAAAAATCTGTCTTCATAAAAAGACCTCCTCCATAAGATTTGTGTTATAACCCTCGGACCACGTTTTTCGGTTGTGTGATCCAAATCAACCCCCTGCCCGGGAAAATCCCCCTTACGGGGGATCCCCCGAAGCGTTTTGCGACCGGATTACGATCATTTTGCACTCTGCCGTTGCGGTTTGTGCTACCCCCTGTAGCCCGTTTAGCGTGTGCCTGTCCTGAACGCAACCCAGCCCTTGAAGCCCGCTTCCTGTTTGTGTTACGACACAGCCTTCCTTACCGGGCTCTCCTTTAACCCGGTGAGACGCTGTCTTTCAACCCCATAATTATTCCGCGAGAAGGGCCGCTCCCAGGGCAGCGGTAATCTGGGGCTCCTCAGAGACCAGAATACTTACACCCAGTTCCGACTCCACGGCTTTGACAAGCCCCAGGTCCTTAGCCCCTCCTCCCGTTACCGCGCAATCCATGGTGAGCCCCAAACGGGTAACGAGATTTACGATCTTGGAGGCCATGGCCCTGTGGATGCCCTGAAGTATGTCTCCTGTGGAAGCCCCCTCGGCAACACGGGATACCGCCTCCGACTCAGCGAAGACCGCACACCCTGTGGTGAATTCCACCGGTTTGACCGCGGTGAGCGAAAGGGGACCGATATCTTCTATGTTGATGTGGAGTATGCGGGAAATGACCTGGAGGAACTTGCCGCTCCCCCCGGCGCACTTCTCGTTCATCACGAAATTCGTGACTTTCCCTGCATCGTTGATCCCGATTGCCTTGCTGAACTGCGCGCCTATGTCGATTACCGTCCGCACCGTGGGGAACAGATAATGAACCCCCGCGGCATGAGAGGAAATGTCGGTGGCGGTCTGGTCGGCAAAGTCGACCATGGCCGCCCCATAACCCGTGGCAACCGTGCGCGAGATGGCGTTCCGGTGAATACCGGCCTTCTTGAGGGCGTGTGCAACAACCAGATTGACTGCGTCCTTGTAGTTTCCCCCTGAAGGGATAACCGCGTGGGACTTCACTATCCGGTTCTCGCAAATAACCGCCTTGGAATAACCTGAGCCTATATCGATACCGAGTACGTAAGTCATCTGAAGTCCTTAGTTGGTGTCTGGCGGAGAGCCTCCGCTATCCGCAATTCCGGGCCTTCACGAGAAGAATCGCGCTTCCCGTAACCCTTGCTCGCTTCTCGTGAGCGCCTGCCCGCTTTGGACGGCGTCCTCGTATGCGCCCTTCCCGATCAGTGCCGCCCCGAGGGCCCCTGTAATGAGGGGCTCGGGCGGTACCAGTAACGGAAATCCAAACTTATCTTCCAAAGCTTTGACCAAACCGATGTTCTTTGCCCCGCCGCCCGTGACGGCCACATCCTTTTCCACCTTCAGCTTTTTCACCATCGAATAGACGCGCGTCGCCACTGCGTCATGAATGCCTGCAACCAGACTGGCAAGGGGCTCGCCATTTGCGAGTTGGTTAATCACCTCGGCTTCGGCAAAAACCGTGCAGGTGCTGCTTACGGGACTTATCCGCTGGGCGGAAAGAGAGAGTGAGCCTAGGTCACGGAGCGGAACCCCCAGGGCGTCGGCGATCACTTCGAGAAATCGTCCGGTTCCGGCGGCGCATTTATCGTTCATGACAAAGTCGGTAACTTTGCCGTTCTTTATCTTAATACCCTTACTGTCCTGGCCTCCGACGTCGATCACGGTCCTGACCGTCGGCAGCAGGCTGCTTAGACCTTTTGCGTGGCACGTAATCTCAGTAACCTGTCTGTCCGCGAAGGGAACGTTGATTCTGCCGTATCCCGTCGCGATAACGTAGCTCAAGTCCTCAAATCTGAGCCCGGCCTGACCGAGGGCTTCCTCCATCACTTTGTTGGCGAGTTTCCGGTGTTCGGGCCCTGTCGGCCCTATGAGCGAGGCTTCCAGGTGATCACTTATGATGATCACCTTGGTCATGGTTGAGCCGATGTCTATGCCGGCGAAATAGTGTTTCATTAGTCTTGCTCCTGTGCTCTATCAGGGCCCTGGGACCTTAGCCCCGTTTTTTCTTATAAGCTTCCAACGTCTCTATAAAGGCATCGATCCTGTTGTGGGTGTCCGCCTCGTTGTAAGAGCTGATATCGACAATATCGCCTTCCATGATCAAAACGGGTATTTCGCCGTATATCCTCTTGAGGACCGCTGCCTGCTGCATGATGCCCGCATGCCAGCTCCTGCAGGAGAACGCGGAATGGAATACCACGCCGTCGAGTTTGTAATCGTTGATATATTCAATTATACGCTCCACCTTGGGAGAGGACCCCGGCCGGTTTCGCGCCTTGTCATACCAGTGTGTCCAGAATCTTACCCACCGCCATGCGATGCGCTCAAGGGGATCGTTTGTCTTGGGAATGTCAAGGCGCCCGATCTTCTCGGCGTTACGGTAGGTTATTTCCGCGGGGAACACGGCGCCGTGGTCGTTGAAGTACTGGAAGTCTCCAAGGGCAAACCACGAGGGGAGTCCCGCACCCCAGAGAACACGGTACTTCTCGTTTGCAACCACGCCCTGCTTGTTTTCGTTCTTGAGTTTCAGTTCGTCATAGAGGTCTTTGTAGAAGTCGTACGCCTCCTGGGTGGCGAGGTTGAACGTGACCGGCACCATGGTGTTCATGGCGTCACCCGTGTCCATAGGGGTCGGTATCGCCTTGCGGAGTTCATATGCATCGATGAACATGTCCCAGGTCCGCTCCGTTAGGTCCACGAGAGCCGAAAGTTTGTCCCAGTCCATCTTCCTGCCCGTATGTTTCTCACAGAAACGGACAAGTTCGAGGAGTTCAGCCCTGCAATACTTTACGTAAATCGCTTCCTGCTCGTGGAAGTTGACGTTCGGGTCCCACTGGGGATAGTACATGTTTCCCACGAAAACGGGAACGTCCTGGAGGTAGTGTTGGGTTGCCTGAGGCCATTTGAACCGGGGATCGCACAACTGCTGGGCGCTCCCTATAATCATGTCGGGCCGTGCCATACCGCCCCAGGGAGCTCCCGGAGGGGTGGCGCCTTCCAGTTCTTCGCGCCACATATCGAAGCCTATGGTACAGGTGGCGTACGTACAGAGGGAGCGTGAAAAGTTCTCTGCTTCCGCCTTCTGCAGGTACTTCTCTGCATCACGTTTTGCCGCGCACACGCCCGCAAAGCTTTCGCCCCAGGCCGGCACTATGTCCATGGCCCGCATGACTTCATCCTGACCGTCGTTTATGTAGGCATACGCTACTGTTTTTCCTTCCTCTTTCGCCTTTAATGTAACCGATAAATTCCCGCGTACAAACTTTGCAATGCTTGCTGCTGCTTTTGTTGCGAGCGATCTTGGTTGTTTTTTCTCTTCAGCCATGTCATTATCCTCCCTATGCGATCATTTCCAGGAAAGCTTCAATCCTGGTTTTCATCCGGGCCAGAGTGGAGGTGGAATATTCATCCTCCAGATAGAGCACCGATGCTCCTTGAGATTCGACGAAAGTCTTGATCGCCGGAACTTCGAAGCCGTAGGGGTCGCAGTATTTGTAGATGAAGAGAATGACGCCGTCTACCTTGAAGTCTCCTATGTAATTTTTCAAATGGCCGTACCGTGATTCCAGGATTTCCTGGTACGTGTCGCCCGCGCCTACGAAGGTCGTGGGTATCTTCAGTTTTGTGAGGTATCTCTCCGCGATGCCCTGGACAGGGTCGGGTGTTGCATCGACATCATTCCAGTACATTTTGCTTCCAATCGATATGTCATCCATAACGAGATATGCGCCCGTGCCCTCGATTGTCTGGATGACCGCCAGATCGTCGATCTGGTCGCCCAGGAGCATAATCCGTTTCCCTTTTGCGCCTGCAGGTGCGGGTCTCGCTTTTACCTCTTCCGTGACGCTCCGGATGAGAGCACTTGACTCGTCAACGGGGAGACTCATGGCGGCCACGAGGACCTCCATCATCTCGGAACCCGAGATAAGGGGTGGATTTGACTGTCTCAAAGCATAAAGGTCTCTCATGAGACGCCTGTTCTCATTGTGGGCCTTCACCGCCTCTGTGATCATCGCATCCGTTATCTTTTTGCCGGTAAATTTTTCCAAAGTGCCGATGAATATCCGGAGAATGTCTTTCATGAACTCTACCGAAGGCGCATCGGTGACGTGAGGTACGTTCAGGAAGTGCCAATACGGCAACTTCAAGGTGTCGGCCCACACATCATCGGTTCTGTCGATGCTGTCACATTGGTGAGGCAGCACCATGCCGTCAAGGAAGTCATATTTTCCCTTTACGGCTGCATCGAAGACGTTACGCACAAAGGGACAGACTATGGTTTCCATATAGGCGTCGCCTTTTGTGATGGCTTCAGACACATTGCCCTTCAAACGAAGAGGCACTATACCCGCAGCCGTAATGATCTCCACCGGACCCAGGGCGGTCAGATAGCCGATCACCTGTTTCCCGGAGGCTTTCAACTCCCGTGCCCTTGATCCGTAATCCGTGTAGTACTTCTTGGCCTTTGCTAAACCGCTTTCCGCTTGTTGTGTCATGGTTAACTCCCCTTATGTACCCCCAGATTCATAACTGATGATTGGGGGGTAATGTGATGCGTATTGCCGCGCCCAAAGAAGTTTTGTGTAGAAAACACTGTTTTATACCCGAAAACAATCTTACTTAAGGAGGGATAAGTTTGTCAACAAAAATCTGCGCGAAAAATGTAAAAAAACACGGCAATAATTATTTTGTCAAAAAGAATTCGGCGAAAGCGAAAAACCATGTTTTATAACAGAAAAGGGGTCATGATTCCAGTTTTTTTCAGAGACCGTAATGTTTTAAAAAAAGGATGATTGAGTACACGAAAAACTTGGCGATGGGCGACAATAGGCGTTTATGAAAAATGGTCTGTATACGAAAGGTCCGGACCCCTGCTCCGGGGAGCCGTTCGGGTTATTTTTTTCTGTTGACAAACAAAAATCGTTCCGATAGTATCATTTTGATATACAAAACATAGTTTACCAGACAAAACCATGGAGGCGGTGGGGGCCAATGCTTTTCCTCCATGAGGGGGCAGATCCATCCCTGGAATAGGAACGTATTTATTACGGTCGGGCTCAGGAATTCGGCACCGGGGGTTTGCCGATTCCTGATTCCGGGGAGGAAATAGAACTGGATGAAAGGAGGGTGATTCTCAGTTTCAGGGGACGGGAAGACAGTGCTTTTAAGAGGTTCTAAGCCGAAAGGAGGAAGGATGAAGAAAATAATGCAGGGGAATGAGGCAATTGCCAGGGGAGCCTGGGAGGCCGGCGTGAATGCGGCCTGTGCCTATCCCGGAACGCCGAGCAGTGAGATTCTTGCAGAGATCAAAGATTACAAGGAGATTTACACGGAATGGTCCACTAACGAGAAGGTGGCTTTGGAAGTTGCCCACGGCGCCTCTCTTGCGGGAGGAAGGGCGATGGCGTGCATGAAGCATGTCGGACTCAACGTCGCCTCCGACCCCCTTATGACCATTTCCTACACGGGCGTGAAAGGCGGGCTTGTCGTGGTGGTAGCAGATGACCCCGGTCAGCACAGTTCACAGAATGAACAGGATAGCCGTCACTGGACCCGCTTTGGGAAAGTGCCCATGCTCGAGCCGGCGGACGCTCAGGAATGCAAGGATTTTACGAAGATCGCCTTTGATATCAGCGAGAAATTCGACACTCCCGTATTGCTTCGGAGCGAAACGCGAGTATCCCATTGCGATTCTCCGGTGAAAGAGGAAGAGAGAAAGGAGTCGACCATTCCCAAAGGACTTTCCCGCGAGGAGACGCCGAGACATGTTATGGTGCCCATGTATTCGAGGGTCAGCCGCGTCAAGGTGGAAGAGAGAATCGGAAAGCTGTCCGACTATAATGATACGGAATTCCCATACAACTCGATGGAGATCAACGATCCCTCGATCGGATTTATCTCGTCCGGCGCCTCGTATCTGTACACTAAAGAAGTTTTTCCGGAGTACTCGTTCCTGAAGTTGGGGATGATCTGGCCGCTTCCGAAAAAGATGATTGCCGACTTCTTCAAGAAGGTGAAAAAGGTGGTGATCGTGGAAGAGCTTGACCCCTTCTTTGAAACAGAGATCAAGGCCATGGGTTTTAAGATATGGCATGGCAAAGACCTCCTGCCGAGTGTAAGCGAGTTGTCACCGAGCATCATCGAGAAATCGCTCAAGAAGGCGGTGCAGGGTGTGGCCTATAAGGAGCCCAAGGTAAGGGTAAAACAGGAGGACCTTCCCAGGAGACCGCCGAACCTTTGCGCAGGCTGCTCACACAGACCGCTTTTTTATGCCCTTAAGAAACTGGGCGTTTTCGTTTTTGGAGACATCGGCTGTTATTCACTGGCTGTTGCGCCGCCCCTGTCGGCCATGCATGCGTCGACGTGTATGGGCGCCGGTGTAGGAGGAGCTTACGGTGCGGGCAAGATTCTCGGCAAAGAAGGGCTCGGCAAGATATGCTGTGTCCTGGGCGATTCGACGTTCCTCCATTCGGGACTTACCCCTCTTATGGATGCCGTATATAACAAGGGATACTCCACCACCATCATTCTCGACAATAGGATCACCGCAATGACGGGTCAGCAGGAGCATCCGGGAACAGGGTTTACTATTCGGGGTGAGCCCACATCCATGGTGGACTACGAACAGTTGGTGAAAGCTGCGGGGGTGAAACATATAAGAAAGGTCAACCCCTATGACATTAAAGAGACCATGGCCATAATCAAAGAGGAAATGTCAAGGGACGACGCGTCGGTCATCATCACGGAGAACAGCCCCTGCATGATGCTGCGCAGGGCCAACCCCCTGGAGAAATTCGAGAACCCCTTCTACGTGGTCAATAGCGACAAGTGCCGCGGCTGCAAGGTCTGTCTCGAAATCGGCTGCCCTGCCATAAGCTGGCAGGAAGGTGCGGGCACCACAGCGGACGGCCACAAGCGGAAAGGGACTGTTTATATTAACGTGGACCAGTGCGTCGGTTGCGGAGTATGCACCGAGGTATGTAAATTCGAGTCCATTCAGCCGGGCACGAAGTGAGGTGGATGATGACAGATAATAATAAAGTAACCAATATATTTCTCTCCGGCGTAGGCGGCCAGGGTACGATTCTCGCCAGTAATATCCTCGCTGAGGTTTTTCTGAAGGCAGGGTACGATGTGAAAAAGAGTGAAGTCCACGGCATGGCCCAGAGAGGCGGGGACGTAACCACCCACTTCAGGTTCGGCAAGAAGGTATACTCGCCCCTCATCAAGTACGGCGATGTCGACTTTCTCCTCTCCTTCGAGCTTCTGGAAGCCCTGAGATACATCAACTGGGTAAAGCCGGAAGGCAAGATCATCATCAACAGGCAGGAGATCTATCCTCCCGGCGTAAACCTGGGAACGGCGAAGTATCCTGACGATGTGGAAAAGACATTCAAGAAGTTTTTTAAGGAAAACGTTACTGTCCTGAACGGACAGGAAATGGCGCGGAAGCTCGGGAATACCCAGGCTGCAAACGTCATTCTTGTAGGCGCCTTTTCGAACTTCTTCCCCGAAATCAAGGAAGAACAGTTCATCGATGCCATCAAGACGCTTATGAAACCGAAGCTTCACGAACTGAACATAAAAGCATTTTATGAAGGAAGGGCGGCCCTCTGAAAAGGGGCGGCCGGATTTCCCTTGACAGTAATGGAAGGGGAAAGTAGGATAGATATGATATACAGAAAACGGTTGTGTAGACAAAACACAACGGCGGGGTCACGGGCAGAGAAATGATTGATGAGGATAAGAAAAAGGTTGAGTACACGTCACTGGTCCCTGCCGTGGATCAGGCGTCAAGGATTCTCATCTGCCTGGCAAAGACACCGTCCTTCAAAATGAATCTCACGGACATCTGCAAGAATGTGGGCATACACAAAAGCAAGGGGTATGCAATCCTGAAGACCCTTTTGAATTTCAAGTTTGTGGAGAGGGACGATGAAGGGAAAACCTACACTCTGGGGCCCGGTCTGATCTCCCTGTCGCGAAGGGTTCTTGACAATCTGGAGTACAGGGACAAAGCAGGACCATTTCTGGAAAGACTGGCCCGACAGACGAATGCAACCGCCACCTTCGGCATAATAAACGCAAGAAATTTCATTGTCATAGCAAAGCGCGAAGGGAGCAGGGAAGTCTTTTTGACCATAAGGGTGGGATACCGGCTCAGCATCACCCATGGGGCGGTGGGGAAAGCCATCGTCTCATTTCTGCCGGAAGACGAACGTGAAGAGATATTGAAGCAGGAGCGTTTGCTCTTTCACGGAGATCCGTCGCGACTGGACCGCGGCAGACTGACGGCTGAGTTCGAGCGGTGCCGGAAGATAGGATACGCGACGGACCTGGGGGAGATGTTTCCCGGTCTCAACGCCATTGCCGCACCGGTTTTTGATCACGAGGGAAGACCTACGGGGGCATTGCTCGTCACCGGGGTCTTCCCCAAATCTTTGGCCCATGAGTATGGCTCGAGGATAGCCGCGTGTGCGAGGGATTTTTCGGTCACCCTCGGGGCGGACGTTGATGAAATTTACAGGATAGACAAGCACAAGGATTAAGAAATAAAGGGGGCCGTCCTCATTGATGCCTTGAAGCGGCGCAATCGGTTGAGTGCGCCGTGCGTTGATATGGGGTCGGTATGAAGGAAATGAGTTTCCTTCTGATTTCCTATTATTGCACGCGGAGCTTCATGGCTTCGCGAAATAAAAGGGGGTATAGAGCATGAGCGATGTGAATATCCATATAGGCGAAATACTGGCCAGAAACGCCAGAATGTATCCCGATGATATTGCCCTTATAGAAAGAGTGCCCGCCGAGAAGAAGAGAACCACCATCACGTGGCACGAATTCGACGTGAAGGTAAACCAGTTTGCAAATGTTCTCATTTCCAAGGGTATAAAAAAAGGTGACAAGGTCATGCACCTCATGAACAACTCCATTGACTGGCTCATTGCCTACTTTGGCGTGGTTCGCACAGGCGCGTGGATTGTGCCGCTTAACTTCCGTTTTACGAGTTCAGATATTAAATACTGTGCCGACGTGGCTGAACCCGACATCGTGGTGTTCGGCGAGGAATTTACGGACAGGATAGAGCCCATAAAAGGCCAGTTGTCGACTGCCCGGGGCTTTATTTGCGTGGGGAAGGAGATTCCTGCCTTCGCTGAGTCCTTTGCCGCGCTCCTTGAGGGGGCACCCATCGATCAGCCGAAGGTTGACATCTTTTTCAGCGACCCCTGCGGACTCTATTTTACGTCCGGCACCACGGGTCAGCCAAAACCGATCCTTCTCACTCATTTGAACATGCAGAATGCGTGTATCACCGAAAATATGCACCACTACCAGACGAAGAAGGACCTGTTTATCCTTATGCCGCCCCTCTATCATACAGGGGCGAAGATGCACTGGTTCGGCAGTTTCATCGTAGGCGGACCGGCTGTGATACTCAAGGGCGTCTCTCCGGAGTGGACCCTGGAGGCGGTCAGCGAAGAGGGGGGCACGATTGTATGGCTCCTCGTTCCGTGGGCGCAGGATATACTGCTGAAACTGGACAGCGGCGAATTAAAACTGTCCGACTACAACCTGTCTCAGTGGCGGCTTATGCACATAGGCGCCCAACCGGTGCCGCCGTCACTCATAAAGCACTGGAAGAAGTATTTCCCTGATATGCAATACGACACCACGTATGGTTTGAGCGAATCCACCGGGCCGAACACGGTGCACCTGGGTATCGAAAATACCCATAAAGTCGGTGCGATCGGGCGTCCGGGTTTTAACTGGGAAACGCGGATTGTAGATGAAACCGGAAAGGATGTCGCTCCAGGGCAGTCCGGTGAGCTTATTGTCCGCGGCAACGGCGTGATGCGGGAGTATTACAAGAACCCGGAAGCCACGGCGCGGGCCCTGATCGACGGTTGGCTTTACACCGGCGACATGGTGAGGCAGGACGAGGACGGGTTCATCTTCATTGTAGACCGGAAGAAGGACGTCATCATCTCGGGCGGGGAGAATGTTTTCCCTGTTGAAGTTGAAGATTATCTTCACGCGAACCCGGCGGTCAAGGATGTGGCCGCTATCGGCGTTCCGGACGAGCGACTCGGCGAGATCGTCGCAGTCGTGATTGACGTGGTGCCCGGCAAGACCTTGTCCGAACAGGAAGTGCTCGACTTTTGTCAGAAACTTCCGAAATACAAGAGGCCGCGCAAGGTCTTTTTTGGCGAGGTCCCGCGGAACCCTACGGGGAAAATAGAAAAAGTGAAACTCAGGAAACAATATATAGGCATGGCCGAAGCGTTCACAATTAAGTGAGTGGGAGGAAATATGCCCGTATGTTTTGTATACGGTAGGTTTTTCCTTGAGGTTGGACGAACCTTCTGGTTTAATACATATGGGAGTATTTTGCAGCAACACAATAATATATTTTAGGGGGCGTTATGAACAAAAAAGCAGCATTGGTATCGGTTCTAAGTGTCTTGGTTCTGTTCTTCTGCGTTGCCGTTTTTCCTACGGTTTCGTCGGCACAGAAGGCGATCGCGCTCAACTACTCAAACTTCTTCCCTGCTCCACACAAAGTAAGCATTACATCCGAGCAGTGGTGCAAGGAGATAGAGAAGAGAACGAACGGTAAGGTAAAGTTCGCCTATTTCCCCGGCGGTACGCTTACCCCGGCAGCACAGACCTATGACAACGTAGTAAAAGGGATTGCAGACGTCGGTTTCAGTGCCCTTGCATACACAAGGGGCAAATTCCCGCTTATGGAAGCTATAGACCTTCCACTGGGATACAGGAGCGGCACACAGGCAACAAACCTGATCAACGCATTCTATTCAAAATTCAAACCGAAAGAACTTGACGACGTAAAGGTCCTTTATTTCAGTGCTCATGGACCCGGCATCGTCCACTCCAAGAAGGCAATAGCAAAACTTGAAGACATGAAGGGTAAGAAGATACGGGCCACCGGCCTTGCCGCAAAGATAGTGGCAGCCCTCGGGGCAGCCCCTGTGGGCGCCACCATGCCTGAGACCTATGATGCGCTCCGCACGGGCGTTGTCGATGGTTCAATGGCTCCGTATGAAGCATTGAAGGGTTGGAAATGGGGCGAGGTCGTGAATTTCACGACCCAGGATTACGGCGCAGCATACACCACCGGTTTCTTCGTCGTCATGAACAAGGCAAAATGGAACAGCCTTCCTCCCGATGTCCAGAAGGTATTCGACGAGGTAAGCAAAGAATGGATCGTGAGACAGGGTAAGGTATGGGATGAGATCGATAAGGAAGGACATGAGTTTGCCAAGTCCAAGGGAATGAAGGACATTGCTCTTTCAAAAGAGGAAGATGCACGTTGGGCCGCAAAAGTAAGACCTCTCCTGGACGACTATGTAAAGTCGGCGAAAGGGAAGGGGCTTCCGGGCGACGAAGCATTGAAGTTCTGCCTCGATTTCCTGAAGCACTAGAAGATATGTTCGACCGGCTGCGCGGGTGAACCGGGCACAAGGCCTGTCGGAAGATTTGGTGAGTCGGCGGAGGGTCCATCGCTTCAGATGGACCCTCCCTTTTTTTGTGTGGAAAGACCGGCGCCGGCAACAAAAGCGGTTTTTGCGAAAGAAGGGTGTCATAATTTGCCCGGACTTCCGCTCTTAAATGTTCATGGAATTATCACCAGGTGTTGAGGTTATCCCTTCCCTTTCTGAAAACTGATCATGTACCGCGATTGTATCGGCTTCCCTGTTGAGAAGAACGGTGAAGAGGCCCTCTTACGTCGATCCCGGAATGAAGGCCATCCTTTTGGCAGGGTACGAAGCGGAGCGTGTGGTGAAGGAAAGTGCCTGGACTACGGGTCCCCGGAACTGTAGTAGAACCTTACACCATTCAGGAAGTCGAAGGAATACTGAAACCGTGATAAGAAGTTGACATCTTCTACCCCGCGTGGTTACAATAGGCAAGAGCAGTTCTCAGGGCGGGGTGAGATTCCCCACCGGCGGTGATTTCGCGATAGCGCGAATAAGCCCGCGAGCGCCTGTTTAAGCGAACAGGGTCAGCAGACCCGGTGAGATTCCGGGGCCGACGGTAATAGTCCGGATGGGAGAGAACCATAATATCCGTTTTATTCGATATGGCGGTTTCGATTTCTTTCTTTTTCTCTGTAAGCCCTGACGATAATTAAATTTGCTGCCGGTACCGGTTCGCCGTATGGAGCGGGTTACAGGAGAGTGCGTTTCCCCGCCCGTGAGTGATGGCATGAAGGTAACCGGCGCGCAGAAAAGGAGTCTCCATGAATCAATCGATGCTGTCACAATTCGGTGAATCAAAGGAACGCGTGGAAAGGGCTTTGGCCGCCCTGAGGAAAGGCAATGGGGTCCTGATCGTCGATGACGAGGACCGAGAGAATGAAGGGGATATCATCTATCCGGCGGAGACCATTACCGTGCCCCAAATGGCCTTGCTTATCAGGGAGTGCAGCGGGATTGTCTGCCTTTGCCTCACGGACGAGAAGATCCGCGAACTGGGCTTGCCTGCAATGACGGATCACAATACAAACAGACATGAAACGGCCTTCACTGTCTCTATCGAGGCCCGGGAAGGGGTGACGACGGGAGTCTCCGCTTCCGACCGGGTTCAGACCATTCGCGCCGCCATACGAGAGGGGAGCGGTCCGGAAGACCTTTGTTGCCCGGGCCACGTATTTCCGCTACGCGCCCGGCCGGGCGGAGTACTGTCCCGGCGCGGCCACACAGAGGGGACTGTCGATCTCATGCGTCTTGCGGGGTATACTCCCGCCGGAGTTCTCTGCGAGTTGACAAACCCCGACGGGACAATGGCCCGTCTGACAGAGGTGGTTCGTTTTGCGGCGACCCACGATATGACTGTCCTGACCATTGAGGATATTGCCCGGTACAGGATGGGCGCCCTTGACAGAACAGGGTGAGTCTACCGGCATGTTTGAAGCGTTGAACCGGACGATAACCGGAGGCTGGATTCACGGCGGTGCGATCCTCAGTATCGTGCTTGCGGTTACCGCTACAGTATAAGGACGTCTGAGAGCGAGTCTTACAATCCACATGATAGAGGTCCGTTTTTAATCCCAGGGCCTGCCGGAAAAGAGGTTTTGCCTGCCGCCGGGGGTCGTAATCAAACCTAATCCTCTCTCCGGGAGACGTCAAGACTGCGGTCGTGGCGGGATTTTCGGCAAGCAAAATCTGTCATGTCCCGCAAGGCAGAAAGGAGTGATACTGGTTTTAAGGGACCACCCTGTAGTATAATTAGGGGTCAACCACGGCTAAAGTCCCGTGGAACAGAACGGGAATGCCTGTTGTATCTCCGGCCCCCAAGGAGTATTGACTAATGAACGATCATCAATCATTCACCTTTGAAAAGGATTCCCTGCGCATTCTGGCCTCCGCTCTGGGGAGGCTCGAAGCAGGCTTTACGGAATTGCCGCCGGTAGACAAGGTATTGGCGGATACCGCGTCAATGGAAAAGGTCCTGTCTGAAGTTGCGGACCGGCTTCACGACAACTATCCGTATTTTCATCCCCTTTATGCAGGCCAGATGCTTAAACCGCCTCATCCGGTGGCCCGGACGGCCTATGCCCTTGCCATGTGGATAAATCCCAATAATCACGCCCTCGATGGAGGCAAGGCCAGCTCCCGGATGGAAAAAGAGGCGACTGCGGAAATCGCCCGTATGTTCGGTTGGGAGACTCACCTGGGCCACCTTACGAGCGCGGGAACGACTGCGAACCTGGAGGCATTGTGGGCCGCGGGGCAGCTCAATCCCGGCTCCGTGGTTGTGGCCTCCGAACAGGCTCATTACACTCATCAACGTATCAGCGGCGTATTGAAACTCGATTTTGAATCGATCCCATGTGACCGTCGGAGCAGGCTCGATGTGGAGGCACTGGAACAGCGTCTCCGGAAAGGCGGCGTGGGGACTGTGGTTGCGACTATGGGAACCACTGCCACAGGCGCTGTCGACCCCCTGCCCGAACTTCTTGCATTGCGGGAACGCTACGGGTTCAGGCTTCACGCCGACGCGGCGTATGGGGGATACTTCCTGCTGGCCGATAATCTCGACCCGTCAACACGGGCGAGTTACGAACGAATGAATGAGGTTGATTCTATCGTAATCGATCCCCACAAACATGGTCTCCAACCTTATGGATGCGGATGCGTGCTTTTTCGCGATCCTTCCGTGGGACGGTTCTATAAACACGATTCCCCTTACACCTATTTCAGTTCCAGGGAACTCCACCTGGGCGAGATCAGTCTCGAATGCTCCCGGCCCGGCGCTGCAGCAGTGGCGCTTTGGGCGACCCAGCGGTTGCTGCCCCTGGTGAAGGGCGGGGAATTCGCCGGAAGGTTGGAAAAATCGCGTGCCGCCGCCCTCGCACTTCATGAGAGGCTGTCAGCGGACAAGAGGGTCGTGACATCGTTCCGGCCGGAACTGGACATTATTGCCTGGTCGCCCCGGGCAAGGCGGATAAGTGAGTCGTCGGAGATGGCAAGGGCCATCTTTTCCGGGGCTGAAAAGCGTCATCTCTTTCTCGCCCTCGCTGAATTGCCCGTTGATTTCTTCGATTTTGCAAGGGCGGGCGTGGAGCGCGACAGGGACACGGTCACGTGTCTGAGGTCCGTACTTATGAAACCCGAGCATCTTGAATGGGTCGACCGCATATGGGAGATCCTCGATGCGGCGACGGATGAGGCGATGGAGTCAATCGGGTAAGGTCGAATAATGCGGGGAAACAGGTAGGCGGACACCGGATTCCGGCGAAATATCCCGGTCCGACAGGAGCTTTTGTATGAAAACCGTGGCGTTGCTCACAATTTCGAATGTCTTTATGACTATGGCGTGGTACGGTCACCTGAAATTCAAGGAGACGGCGCTCTGGAAGGTGATCCTTTTCAGTTGGTTGATAGCTTTTGTGGAGTATTGTTTCCAGGTGCCCGCAAACCGCCTGGGACATCACCATTTCTCAGCGGCGCAACTGAAGATAATCCAGGAAGTGATTACCCTGGTGGTATTTGCCGTCTTTTCGGTGGTCTATCTCAAGGAAGGCCTCAAATGGAATTACCTGGTTTCCTTCATGATGATTATCGGGGCGGTCTTTTTTATGTTCAAGGAATGGGGATAAGGGTTCCTTCCCCCTGAGTATTCTGCATACCGGAACGCCGGAAAAATATCGTAAAAAGGTTGATATGGGATTAATATGGGTCAATGAGGTTTCAATAAGCTTCGGAGGGGCGCCGCTTCTCGATGCGGTCTCTCTTCAGATTGAAGCAGGCGAAAGGATCGGCCTCCTCGGCCGGAACGGTTCCGGCAAATCCACCCTGATGAAGATGCTCGCCGGTCAGTTAGTCCCGGATGGGGGCGCAATTATCAAGGGCGGCGATGTGAGGATTGCCTATCTGCCCCAGGACGTTCCGGACGATCTGGAGGGAACCGTTTACAGTGTGGTGGCTTCGGGCGGCGGCCAATACGTGGAGCTCCTCCGGGAGTATCACGAACTCACCTTTGATATTTCGAGGGGCCATGACAACGGCCTTCTCAAGAAACTCGAACAAGTCCAGCACCGGATAGAAGCATCGGGGGCATGGCGTTTTCACCAGCGGGTGGAGGCGGCCATGGCCCGGACGGAACTGGACGAAAACGAGGAGTTCCGGTATCTTTCAGCGGGTCTCAAGCGCCGGGTCTTCCTCGCCCGGGCTCTTGCCATGGACCCTGACCTTCTTCTGCTCGACGAGCCGACCAACCACCTCGACATCAGTACCATCCTCTGGCTTGAGGATTTCCTTCTGAAATATGAGAAGACCCTCATGTTTGTCACCCATGACCGGGCGTTCCTCCAGCGGCTGGCAACACGGATTGTGGAAATCGACCGGGGCCGCCTCACATCTTTTGCCTGTGATTACGGTTCCTACCTGGAGCGTCGACAGGCCCTCCTCGAGGCGGAAGAGAAGCAGTGGCACGAGTTCGACAGAAAGCTGGCTAAGGAAGAGGTCTGGATCAGAAAGGGAATACGCGCTCGCCGTACCCGGAATGAGGGGAGAGTGAGGGCCCTTCTCGACATGCGCCGGGAGAGGGCGAAAAGGCAGGAGCAGGCAGCGGTCTCGCGGCTCGTGATTCAGGAGGCTGAACGTGGCGGCCGGATGGTGGTGGATGCGACAAAGATACACTTTTCGTGGGATGCGTTGAGGGTCGTACAAGATTTTTCCACAACCATCATCCGTGGTGACAAAGTGGGCATCATCGGCCCCAACGGTTGCGGAAAAACTACGTTGCTCAAGCTTCTTCTCGGAGACCTTGAACCTCATGAGGGGAGCATCCGCCTTGGCACCGGCATCAAAATAGCCTATTTCGACCAACTCCGGGCACAGCTCGATGAAAGCAAGACCTTGAGAGAGAACGTGGCCGACGGTAACGATACTGTCAATGCGGGCGGCGCATCGCGCCACGTGGTAGGGTATCTTCAGGATTTTCTCTTCACACCGGAGCGCATCATGTCACCCGTAAGCTCCCTTTCGGGCGGGGAACGGAACCGCCTGCTTCTCGCGAAACTCTTCGCAATCCCGTCTAATGTACTCGTCCTGGATGAGCCCACCAACGACCTTGACGCGGAGACCCTCGAACTGCTGGAGGACAGGCTCCTCGACTATGGCGGCACCATCCTCATGGTCAGTCACGACCGTGAGTTTCTCAATAATGTGGTTACCTCCACGATTGTTTTCGAGGGCGACGGCCGGCTGCAGGAATATGTGGGCGGCTATGACGATTGGCTGAGGCAGAGCGTGTTTCCCGTCGAGGCGGTCACGACGCGGAGGGAGCAGAAGCAGAAGAAGGAAAGGGCCCCCAGGGAAAAACAGAAGTTGTCCTACAAGGAGAACCGGGAACTGGAAGAACTGCCGCAGGCCATTGAGGCCATGGAGGAGGAGAAGCAACTCCTTGCTGCGACCCTGAGCTCGCCTGAATTCTATGCGAGCCGGGACATGGCAAAGATAAACGATGCCAACTCCCGGCTGAAAGCGCTGGACGAGGAACTCGATCAGGCGTACCGCCGCTGGGACGAACTGGAGGATATGGCCCGGAGATTCAGCGCAGAGCCGAAGTAAAGACGCGCCGCGCCGACAGGCGCGTGTCCCTTGCGCCTGATTGCCCGGAGGGCCTGTTACAACTTCAGCGTTTTCAGACGCTTTATGGCTTCCCGAATCCTCTCTTCGTTTATGGTGATGGATATTCTGAAGTAGCCTTCGCCTTCGTCTCCGAAGCCGCTGCCCGGTGTGACGACGATACCCGTCTCTTCAATAAGCTTTTCGCAAAAATCGGCCGATGTATAGCCTTCAGGCACCTTGGCCCATATGTAGAAGGTGGCCCGGGGTTTGTCGACCTTGATACCCACGGAGTGAAGTCCTTCCACGACCAGATCTCTTCTCTTCTGGAATGTCTCTTTCATGGCCGCCACGGAATCCTGATTGCCCGTAAGGGCTTCAATCCCGGCATACTGGATGGCCTGGAACACCCCCGAATCGATATTGGTCTTCAGTTTTCCAAGGTTGTATATGGCGTCCGCATTACCTACGGCGAAGCCGATCCTCCAGCCGGTCATGCAGTATGTTTTCGAGAGTGAGTGAAATTCGATGGAATGCTTCTTCTCCTTATCGAATTCGAGAATGCTCCTCGGGTTGTACCCGTCATAGGCGATCTCGCTATACGCGGCGTCGTGGCAGACAAGGATATCGTATTTTTTTGCCACGTCGAGAACCTTCATGTAAAATTCGTCATCCCCGTGCGCTCCTGTAGGGTTGTTCGGATAGTTGACGAACAGGAGTTTTGCCTTCCGGAGCACGTCCTCGGGGATGAGGTCGAACCTGGGCAAATATCCGTTTTCTTCCAACAAAGGCATGATATAAGGCGTGCCTCCCGCAAGGAGGGTTGTTATCTTGTACACAGGATAGCCTGGGGAAGGGATAAGGGCGACATCCCCACTCTCGATGTAGGCCCACGGCAGATGGGCGATTCCTTCTTTTGAGCCGATGAGGGTGACCACTTCGGTGCGAGGATCCAGGTCTACCCCGAAACGTGTGAGGTACCAGTCGGTAACGGCTTTTCGGAACTCGAACATCCCCTCATAGCTGGGGTACTGGTGATTCTTCGGGTTTGCCGTCTCTCTCTGCATGCACTCCACGATGTTATCCGGGGTGGGGATATCAGGGTCGCCGATTCCGAAATCTATAAGGTCAATGCCCCTGCTTCTTGCCTCGGTCTTCTTTTTGTCAATCCGGGCAAACAGGTAAGGGGGAATTTTCTCAACTCTCGATGCGGGTTTGGTCATGGTACGGGCTCCTCAGAATTTATTTCCCTATTCATGTAATGTTTTTTTCCCCCAAAGTAAAGTATTTTTTGTGGTCCCATCCCCTTCCGCTACCACCGTCGATGATTTTATTTGAAACCTCACCCCTTATGTGTAAAAATAAGCGGAATGGACCCGTTCCTGAAAAAAATACCCCATAATTTCCCCCTTTCCGAGAGGCCTTACAAGGTGATGGCGGAGAATGTGGGCATGAGTGAGGAGGAGTTCATAAAGAGGTTGAAAGATCTCAGGAGTGAGGGCACGGTAAGAAGGGTTGCGGCCATCCTTTATCACCGGAAGGCCTTGTACACCCATAACGCCATGGTGGTATGGAAAGTGGAAGAGAGAGATATGGAGAGGGTAGGGGAGAGTATGGCCTCCTTCCCTGAAGTGAGTCACTGCTATGAAAGAGAGACGGGAGGGTACTGGGAATATACGCTTTACACCATGATACACGGAAAGGACTTGGAAGCGTGCATGGACGTGGTGAAGCGTATGTCGGAAAAGACCGGTATAAAAGAATTCGAAGTCTTTTTGAGCAAAAGGGAGTTCAAGAAAACATCATTGTCGGTGGAAGAAGAGGCGTTTCCGGTTTGAGAAACGGAAGGGTTGAGGAAAATATATGACAGCAGAAGGGCGGATATGAAAAGAGTCGAATCGGCGAGGCTATACGAACGGGCACGCCTGCTTATGCCCGGCGGGGTAAACAGTCCGGTCAGGGCTTTCCTTTCCGTGAATGACGCGCCTTTTTTTGTGAGGAATGCCAAAGGGCCTTACATTTATGACGTGGATGGGAATGAGTACGTGGATTATGTGTCCTCCTGGGGCGCCATTATACTTGGCCATGCCCATGATGGCCTGATCCACGAGGTTGGCGACGCACTCATGGAAGGGACCAGTTTCGGCGCGTGCCACCCTCGCGAGGTCGAAATTGCGGAGATCATTAATTCCGCTTTTCCGAGCATGGAGATGTTGAGGCTCGTCAGTTCGGGGACGGAGGCGACTATGAGCGCGATCCGCCTTGCGAGAGGATATACGGGAAGAGACGGCGTCATCAAATTCAAGGGGTGCTATCACGGCCACGTGGATAGTCTCCTGGTGAAAGCCGGGTCGGGACTTGCCACCTTCGGCAGTCCTGATAGCGCGGGTGTTCCGAAAGACCTTGCACGTTTTACCTATGTGGCTGATTTCAATCACCTGGAATCGGTAAAGGAGATTGTCAAGGCCCATAAAGGCGAGATTGCATGCATTATCCTTGAGCCCATTATGGGAAACATGGGGGTCATCCTGCCCTACAGGTCGTTTCTTGAGGGAGTGCAGGAGATTTGCGCGGATAACGGTATACTCCTTGTCTGCGACGAGGTGATCACAGGCTTCCGGGTTTGTTACGGGGGTGCCCAACACCTCTATAACCTGAAACCTGACCTTACGTGCCTGGGTAAGATCATAGGCGGTGGTTTCCCCATAGGAGCCTTCGGAGGCAGAAAGGAGATCATGGAGCGGCTGGCCCCTCTCGGAGACGTATACCAGGCGGGCACCCTGTCGGGGAATCCTGTGGCGGTGAGGGCGGGCATCTATGTCCTGAAATATTTGAAAGAATATTCGCCTTACAGCCTGCTGCGCGAGAAGGTCGATTTTCTGCGTGAAGGTATAACCGGGATCGCCGCGAAGTCGGGTGTCAACTACACGATCAACGGCGTACCGGGCATGTTTACAGGTTTCTTCTCGGAGAATGAAGTAAGCGATTATGACGCCGCCTGCAAATCGAACAGGGCTTTATACGAACGATTTTTCAAACTTATGCTCGAAGAGGGCGTATCGTTTGCCCCGAGCCCTTTCGAAGCCGCCTTTGTCACCCTGAGCCATGGCGGGAAAGAGTTAAACAGGACACTCGCTGCATTCGAGAAGGTTTTTAGAAATCTGAAGGAATAATAAAGATACTATGATAAGAATACCGAGAGCCGTTGCATATGTGGATTTGAGTGCACTGGAAGAGAACTACATGACCATAAAAACGTACCTCCCTGCGGGAGTGAAGGTCCTCTGTGTGGTGAAGGCCGATGCCTATGGCCACGGGGCTTTGGAAGTGGCCCGCAGGCTTGAGTCGAATGATGCGGACTATCTTGGGGTCGCAACCATCGACGAAGGTATGGAACTCCGCGAGAGCGGCATCAGCACCCCCATCCTTATCATGAGCGGTATATTCCCCTGGGACGACGTGGGGGCCCTGTTCCGAAACGGGCTTACTCCGGTGGTGCACGACCTTGTTACTCTTGACAGAATCTCAGAGGAAGGCAGTCATTTCGACGAACCCTTAAAGGTACATCTTAAGGTTGATACCGGCATGGGAAGGCTCGGTTTCTCCGTAGATGATATTTCCTATGTGGCAGAGCGTGTCAAGGAGATGGGAAGTGTGAAGGTGGAGGGCTTCATGAGTCACTTCTCCGCCTCGGAGACAAGAAACGAGTACGGGACAAACCAGATAGCCCTTTTCAAGACGGCCCTTCAGACCCTGCAAGACGCAGGCGTCGATCCGGAGATTATCCACATGGCAAACAGCGGCGCCCTGACCACCTACCCCGATGCCTATTTCTCGATGATCCGGGTCGGGATCAACCTCTATGGCTCCCATGCGGCGCAGGGACTGAGAGAGAAGATGGCCTTGAGGCAAGTGATGAAGTTCGTCTCCAAGATAAGTCTTCTGAGAGAATTTCCGGAGGGAGTCACATTGAGCTATGGCGGGACGTACACGACGAAGAAGAATACCCGGGTGGCATATATTCCTGTCGGATATGCCGACGGCTTGCCGAGGATGCTATCCAACAAGGGCTCCGTGTTGATAAAGGACAAGAGATGCAGTATCGTGGGGAGAATCTGCATGGATTGGCTCCTGGCGGACGTGACCTACCTTGATGACGTCGATGTGGGAGAAGAGGTGATAATCCTGGGCGAGGGCGACACTCAGACTATTACCGCCGACGAGATAGCTGATCAGGCGTGCACGATCCCCTATGAAATACTTTGCGGTATATCGAGGAGAGTCATGCGGGTCTACATCTGAGGGCCTTTATCCGGGGCGTCTGATGTGTTCTTCCGCGGTCCCCGTCGTTTCCTTATCAGGTTGAAGATAAGGGGAGTGACACTGAGAAAGGCGAGGGCGACGAAGGCGCTCAGAATATTGGGTGACAGCACGTCGCGGGCCGAGTTTATCGTATCGAGTTGGCTTCCCGCAAATGAATAGACCAGGTCTCCCGGCAGTATCCCCACGGCCGTGGTCCATACGAAAGTCCACAGACGAATCCGCGTGAGTCCGGCGAGAATGTTGATGAGAAAGAAGGGAAAAACAGGAATGAACCGCACGGTGAGCAGGTAATTGCGACCGCGGGAGGCCATCTCGCTGTTGAACCGTTCGAGTTGTTTTTCGTACCGCCTCTGAAGCCAGTCCCCCAGAAGGTACTTCGTGATGATGAATACGATGGCTGACCCCATGGTCGCTCCCATATTGACCAGGATAGCCGCTTTGATTGTGCCGAACAGAAACCCGCCCGCTAATGTCAATATCACCGCCCCTGGAATGGAAAGGGCGACCGCCGCCGCGTAGATGACGACATATGCCACGGGTGACTGGACCGGGTGGGCATCCACGTAGAGGTGAATCGTCTCCTTATGCGTTTTCAGGCTGTCGAAGGTGAGATAATTGCTGACACCTGAGAATTTTACGGCGGCCACGCATAGGCAGAGGGCAAGAATGAGGAGTATCTTTTTCCGTGTCATATCCGGAATCCTTTAGAGGATCGCCTCTTTATTGTCCGTGATGCATGTCATTGTGGCAGAAAAACAGGGTGCGCGGTCGGTATGTTCGCGGTAGAACGCCCGCAGGTCCTCCAAAGTATCCATGTCCCTTCGTGCGGGCAGGACGCCCACGGTTAATCCTTTCCGCAAAAGGATCCCCATTGTCTCCCGGTACACCGTTTCCGTACTCCACGTGATTCCGTCGAAGGCTTCCGGGGCAAAGCGGTCCTTCTGGAAACCTATCATGTAGTAGCCGCCGTCAAGGGCGGGTCCGACCGCCGCACCCCTTTCTTTGAGGGCCAGGAAGGCGTCGAGGATAAGGCCGCCCGTCAGACCGGGAATATCACTCCCCACCAGGACCACTCGCGAAAAACCCTCACGAAATACGGTCAGGAAGGCGTTCCTCATCCTTGCTCCCAGATTGTTCCCCGTCTGTTCGATAAGGGTAATGTCCGGGCCGAGCCAGTTCTTTACGCTCTCATAGGAACCGGCGGGGTGGAAGGCGACTCTGAATTCGTAGGATCTCATTCGTATTGTCCTGAGGAGGTCATCTACAAAACACCTGTAAAGTTTTGTGGCGAGGGAGATGCCGAGTTGTTCCGCGAGACGTCCTTTTACCCTGGCCCGTGCAGGGTCCTTGACCATCATGATAAGACAGGCATCGGATGCTCCGGAAGGTTCCACGCTTCCCCTTTCAATGGCAGGTTTTCGGGAAGTCCCGTGTTCCGAGACCTCCTTAACCCAAATATAAGGCCGCCGGACCGGGTTGTCCTACTCTTTTGGATAGAACTTCGCGAGCTTTTCAGGAGGGACCTTGAATACATAGAAGGCCCGGAGTATCCAGTTCCGCAGCATGCAGGCCACCACGCCTTCCTTCTGCCATCTCCTCGCCGATGTGCGTACCTTCGCAGGTATGAGGACTATCGTATGTCCCTTTGACCTTATTCTCGCCATGAGGTCCACGTCCTCCATGATGGGTATGTCCCGATAGCCTCCTATTTCCAGGAAGTAATCCCGACGCATGAATATGGCCTGATCGCCGAAAGGCACACGTGAGATATGGGCTCTCAGGAAAGATCCCCACTCTATAGCCCGGAAGAGCAGTCCCTTTGCGTTGATGCCAAGGGCGAAAGCACCCGCCTTGTACGTCGGGTTTTCCATAGCTGCGGAGGCCATGGCAAGCCCGTTCCCGGGCAGTTCCGTATCGGCGTGGAGAAAGAGAATGATTTCTCCGGTCGCGTGGGCGGCGCCGGCGTTCATCTGGGGCCCCCGGCCCGGACGGGAGATTACCCCTGTTATGTTTTTGTGGGTTATGGAGTGAAGCGTATTCCCCGTGCCATCACCGTCCACGACGATGATCTCGACCTCGGAGGTGTGATCGAGGGCCCTCACGTGGGCAATGATCTGATCGATCCTATCCGATTCGTTCAGTACGGGAATGACTATGGAGATATGGGGCATGGGGGCCTTCTACCATGGCTTACGACCTGTAGCTTTGGACCGGTCCAGTGGAGCCGGTCTCAGTCGGCCCTTGAGGAAGGAGACTTCTCAGTCGGGATCGCTTTTGCGCAAAGTAACGTAGGAAAACTTCTCCTTGAAGCTGTCGGGGGACATATTCGCGGTCTTGGCGAGACGCGCAAGCTGATCTCCTTCGAAATCATCTCTCTCCAGCCTTATCATATAGTTTCGCGCCACCTCATAGATCTCGGAATTGATGTTCACCTTCCGAATCTTGATACGGCCCTTGTCGTCGACCATTTCTACAAAGGGCACGGGTATGATGCGTCCTTCATACTCCACTATCATTGCCGCCGTGCCTCCTTTAAGGAGATAGCGTACGGCCCCGTAACCAAGGTTTCTTGTGTAGTCTATATCGAAAGGTAAGGGCGGTGCGGCCCTCAATTCGTACCCGATGGCTTTCTCCATCACCGTGAGCTTTATGCCCAAGGTTTTAAGCTCTTCCATTACGAGACGTTTGAGAATTCTCTCTATTTGAAGCTCCGGCAGGCTGACCCTTCCCGCTTTATCCAGTTCTACTTCGGGGAGGTCGCTCAGTTCATCGAGGTTGCATTTTTCCGCTATGCCTTCAGCAAGCACCACAACCCCGTGATCCTTTCCCATGGAAAGCCGTTTTATGATGGAACCTGTAAGAATATCGACGATCTTCCCGAGGGACGCGGTCCCTTCCGTGAACTCTTCAGGTATAAGGCACATGGTGGCTCCCGAGGCTTTGCACATTCCCAGGGCGAGGTGCCCGGTATGGCGGCCCATGGTGGCGACAAAATACCATCTGCCCATGGTCCGTGCGTCCTCCATGAGGTTATTGATGATTTTTACGCCCATGTGTCTGGCGGTCTGGAACCCGAACGTCGAAAACCCGCCCGGAATGGGAATGTCATTATCGATGGTTTTCGGGGTATGAACGACATTAATCAACCCCCGGCCCTCTCTTTCAATCCAGTTTGCCATGTAGAGCGTGCCCTCTCCGCCGATGGTGATAAGATGCTTTATCCCGATCTGCTTCAAGGTGTTCATGAGGGTCTTGAACTTCTTCTGCGCGTCCTCAGGCGTGTCACGGGACGTCCTCAAAATTGAGCCGCCGGTGGTGTGGAGTCGCGACACCAGGTCGATGGTGAGGGGCATCACGCACTCGCGGTCGCCCGCAAAGAGGCGCGAAAATCCACCCACAATTCCTACCACTTTCTTTCCGTGATTGATTGCTTCTATAGTTGCCGCACTGATGACCCCGTTGATACCCGGAGCCGGACCGCCTCCAACAACAATGCCTACCGTTTCTTTTTCCATTGTGAGACATTTTTGCATCTTTCGGGTTGTTTATGCAAGAGTTTTCTGCGATTATTTTGCGAACAACTTATCCGTTTCCCATGTGGGAACATTGAGGCGGTGACTATATGAAACTCGGATTCCACATCTCCATTTCGAAGGGTTTTGACTGGGCTTTCAGAGAGGGGGAAAGGCTATCCTGCGAGGCCATGCAGATTTTCGTGAAAAACCCCAGATCATGGGCAGGAAAGACTTGGAAGGATGAGGACAGGGAGTCTTTCACGCGGCGGTGCCAGGATATGCCGGTTTTTGCCCATATGACCTATCTTCCGAATCTCGCCCGGGCGGATGAGGACGAAAAGCACATGAAAGGAATGCTGCAGGAGATGGATTTGTGCGTCCAACTCGGCATAGACTCCATGGTGGTCCACTGCGGTTCCAGGGAAGACAGGACGCGCGGCATCAGGGTCGTTGCGGAGGCCATCAACCGGGCCCTCGACACTCATGACATGAATATCATGCTGGAGACGGCGGCCGGTCAGGGCAGTTCGATAGGCGTGAAGCTGTCCGAACTGGCGATGATCTACGAAAACGTACGGAGAAAAGAGAAGGTATCCCTTTGCCTCGACACAGCCCATATCTTTCAGGCCGGCTACGATATTCGGAAGCGGAAGGTGTGGAACGGCGTTCTCCAGGCGACAGAAGGATACTTCGGAAGTGACAAGATAGGCCTCTTCCATCTGAATGATTCAAAGACCGCTCCAGGTAGCAGAGTTGACAGGCATTGGCACATCGGGGAAGGGCTGATAGGGACCGAAACCTTCAAGTTTATCATCAATGACAAAAGATTTGCCGGTCTCTCCGGGGTCATGGAGACCCCCAAGACCGGCGCGATGGACGAAATAAATATGAAAGTTATGCGATCCTTACTTTCTCCGCTGGTGTCTGGTCCTTTTGCGTAACTTACGATATTTATGCTTCCTGATCTTCTTTTTTCTCCACTTTAAAACACTTCCCATTACTCACCTCATCGTTTTGTAGAAAACTGACACCCCATCTGCGTGTGCATATTTAAGACGGTAAAAACATAACCTTCCTTTCCATTTTTTGCAACAATATAATGACGGAAACCGGCATAATTCGTCGCGAAACAGGAAGCCCATATACGCCGCACGTGATCGCAAGCCCCGGCTATGATACAAAAATACGGTCGCAGGCCCAACAATCCTTCGGATTATCTTGAAAGGCTCTCCAAAAATAGCTATAATAAGACCCACGCGCCTGTAGCTCAATTAGGATAGAGCAACGGACTTCTAATCCGTAGGTTCCGCGTTCGAGTCGCGGCAGGCGCGCATAATAGTTTCAATGGGTTACGTGAGATTCGCCCAGTCGACCAAGAGTGTCAGGCTGAAATCGGGTTGAAAGAAAGTAAAAACGGACTTTGAGTCCGTTTTTTTACGGCAGGGAAGGGATTTGCGCCCTGCATCTGTACTGATTAGTCAAGCCTTTTAACCTCCCTATTTTTCAAAATCAGATAGTGCCTAATATTGTCGACGGAGAAAAACGATGGCTCATATCCCTTGTCTTCAAACCATTTGGCTATCACTTCACATAGTTCGTCTTCTTCGTTTAATTTTGCAAGGTAGTCATCAGCAGCATCGCCAACCTCCTCAAAGGCTCCCTCTTGAATATTTTCGACAAAGCCGGTTATTCCATATTCAAACCAAAGATTTCATAGTAATTTTTCTCGACTCGCCTATATAGAAATCTTCTCCGACTGGTAAGTCATCGACCATATAGTCAATAGCGTCTTGTTCAGTGTCGAAATCTTCCATATTAAACACATCATCGTCTAATGACGTAATAAATTTCTTCATACGTTTTTAAACAAAAATCCCGATTGTATCAGCCAACTGTTCGGAAAGCCAACTCAACGACTATTGTTTGAACAGTTGATTAGAAGTAGTTGAATAAACTAGTGATTATATTGTAGCATAGTGACAGAATTTGTAAAGTGGATAACCGAAAGGAGGGGGTTATATGCCATATAATCCAGAGTCAATAGCTAGAATAGTCTCCATCCGGAAACCTAACCCCATGAAATATTTGCCCAAATCCCCACATTCCCCTGGAGTTTCGCCCCTCATCTGAGGTACAATATGGTTGTAACAAGGCAATATCATTACCTAACGCCTTCAGAAAGGATTCCGGAATGCGCCAGAAATTCAACCCCCAGACAGGTCTCTTCTCCCCCATGATGCGCCATTCTATTGTAAAGGAGCTTCAGGAGATGTCAAAGGTCATAGACGCCAATCCCCGCCTTCTGGATCTGGTCTTCGGGGATATGACCTCCTTCTGTCGCACCGACACGGGAAGAGAGGGGCTCACCGCGGAACAGGTGCTCCGGATCGCCATACTCAAGCAGTACCGCCAACTGACGTATGAAGAGCTTGCCTTCCACATGGAAGACTCCGACGCACTCCGCAGTTTCGCGAGATTGGAGATGGGACAGTACCCCTCCAAATCGGTCCTTCAGGAGAACATAAAGGCGATACGGGAAGAAACCTGGGAGGCGATCATTCAGGAAGTAAACCGCTACGCGGTAAAGGAGAAGATAGAATCCGGCCGCGTGGTAAGAGTAGACTCCACCACGGTGGAGACCAACATCCACCACCCCACCGACTCATCGCTCATCGTGGACGGCATCCGCGTCATTACCCGGTTACTCACCGAAGGGAAGGAGCTTGCTCCCGTGCCCCGGTATGCCTACAGTGACCATAGGAGAGTAGCCAAGAAGAAGCTCATGACGATCCTCAATGCAAAGAACGACAGAACACGGAAGAGCGCCTACAAGGACCTCCTCCACTATGCGAATCTCGTGAAGGGATATGCCGAAGAGGCGATCACCGAACTCATCCCCTACGAGGGCGATAATCTCATGGACACCTTCGCTGCCCGCGAGCTTGCCCGGAGACTTGAACGCGCCGTGGGCATACTCGGGAAGGTCATCGACCAGACCGACCGGAGAGTCTTCAAGAACGAGAAGGTCCCCGCCTCCGAGAAGATCGTCTCTTTCTTCGAGGACCACACGGACATCATCGTGAAGGGGAGGAGGGATACCGAGTACGGCCATAAGGTGTTCCTTACAGGAGGACGCTCCACCATGATCATCGGGTGTCTCATCGTCCCGGGCAACCCCGCTGATACCGACCAGTATCAATCCCTCCTTGAGCAGCATAAGGAGTGGTACGGGAAGATGCCTCGCCAAGTGACGGCCGACGGGGGCTTTGCCTCAAAAGAGAACCTCGCCTATGCGAAGGAGAACCATATCAAGGATGCCGTCTTCGCCAGAAAGAGGGGGCTCTCCATCCTCGACATGGCAAAGAGCACCTGGGTCTACAAGAAGCTCAGGAACTTCCGGGCGGGCATTGAAGCAGGCATCTCCACATTGAAACGGTCCTTCGGCCTTGACCGGGCGACGTGGACAGGATGGGAAGGGTTTGCCCGGTACGTGCTCTCCAGTATCGTCTCCTACAATCTTCTCGTCATCGCCCGCATCAGGATGGCCTCATGATGAGAGAAGACTATTTTCTCAAGGGGACAAGGGTGAGCTACGCCCTGACTCTGGGGAAAACGGGCCCGATGGAGTGAAATCCGAAAAGGGATGACGGAATCACCGGACGGCTGAGCGCCCACCCTGGCAATAGACCGGGGGCTTGCTCGAAAATGGGGGTTTCCGGATGGAGACTAGAATAAATGATTTCTTGGGAGAATTGGCAAAAAATAACGTAAGGGCGTATAGTATTGCTCGTTCTACCTATAGAATAAACGACATAAAAGTATCAATTAGAACCACCACTAAACTCAACCCGTATTGGTATGATATCAGCAAAAATGTTATGAGTGACGTAGAATATTTAATCTATCAAACTGATTCTCGATATCACTTTGTTCTTTTTCCCTCATCATTTTTTAGAACACGTTATGAAATGTTGCAGGATAGTAACCGACAACATGCTAAGATATTTTACATTGATTGGCCAAACAAAACATTCATATCTAAACCACATTTTATTGAAAAGATACGAGAATATTGTTGTTCAACGTTACCAGAGAAAAATTACGGTAATTGGAAAGATGTCTTTCATTTGACTTAGGATTCTCTAGTGTAGTGTCTCAGTAACGCCTTTACGGCGATTCACTTTTTCAAGTATCTCCTCGGCCTTCCTGGTCCATACGAAGGGTTTGGGGTCTTCGTTGTTGCAGCGAATATATTCTTCGATGGCGGTCACCAGTTCCTGAACGCTTTTGAAGATGCCGCGACGAATTCTCTTTCGTGTGATCTCCCCGAACCAGCGCTCCACCAGGTTAAGCCACGACGAGCTTGTGGGTGTAAAGTGGGGAACGAAACGGGGGTGTTTTTCGAGCCATGCTTTCACATTGGGGTGGGTATGAGTTCCGTAGTTGTCGAGAATCATATGGACATCGAGGCCCTTTGGCACCTGACGGTCTATGGTACGCAGGAACTTAAGAAATTCGGTATTTCTGTGGCGGGGATAGCAGGAGCCTATGACTTTTCCTTCCAGAACATTGAGGGCGGCAAAAAGACAGGTAGTGCCGTTCCTTTTGTAGTCGTGGGTCATCGTGCCGCAGCGCCCCTTCTTCATCGGTAATCCCGGCTGGGTCCGGTCCAGGGCCTGCACCTGGCTTTTCTCATCCACACAGAGTACCACCGCTTTGTCGGGAGGATTGAGATAGACGCCCACCACATCGGTCAGTTTCTCCACGAACTTCTTGTCTCTGGACAGCTTGAAAGTTTCTACCCGATGGGGCTGTAGTCCATGGGCATCCCAGATGCGCTGCACGGTGGCATGGCTCACGCCCTTCTCCTTTGCCATGGTGCGGGTGGACCACTGAGTAGCATCTTTGGGAGTTGTATGGAGCGTGGCTTCCACGATGGTGCGCACTATCTCCGGGTTAAGGCGCCTTGAACTCGGCCCATGGGGTGCGTCCTCCGACAAACCGGAGGGGCCCTGTTCTCTGAAGCGGCCTACCCACAATATCACCGTAGGGCGGGAGGTATTGAGCCTCTTCGCTATGGCGTTATGGGACATCCCTTCTGCCGCGAGCAGGCAGATGCGGGAGCGTAGAACCACCCTTTGGGGAGTCTTCTTTGCTTTGACCCATGTTTCCAATGTCTTTCTCTGCTCTTCCGTCATGTCTAGCGTACTGGCTGGATTCCACATGCACTATGATAGCATAGCCAAGGGTAATTGGAAAGCTATTAGTGAGACAGTACACTAGGGAAGTAGTCTTTCAGGGCTGAAAATGGGCTGAGAAAACGGTTAGGAGAGGGGATTTATAGAGAAGATGTTCCTTTACTATCCTATGCAATTATTTAACAATGCTGCTGAGTTAGCGTAACAGTGGGATATCACAAAAAGACATTTTAGCACTTCTAATCCGTAGGTTCCGCGTTCGAGTCGCGGCAGGCGCGCTTAATCATTCCGAAATAAATCAGAGAGTCAATTCTGGGGAAGATTTGCCACCCCATCGGCCGTTAAAGTTCGTAATCTGAAGGAGCAAGATCGGTTGGAATTATCAAGGCAGGTTTCAGCTTCATTACGCGATTATATAGACGATGACGGCTTGGCCGCACCTATGGAGTGCCACATAGTGACGGCGAATAAGCGAACACTCTGCATGATGACGCTGTCGCGGTGGATCGAAAGAGACTGCAGGTGTTTCCGGGCCTTCTGAGGGGGTAATTCTTGATTCACTGCAAGGGTTGTAGTGAGGATATTAATAGGTGAACTCAGTAACCGGGCTCTTCACCCGCTTCCTGAAGAACCTCGGCATGTGGTGAATATCTTTTGTGAAATAGACGAGTTTGGATCACTATTATTGCCTTGTGGAAAGGGTTGTGGAGGAATATAATGTAAGGAAAGAGGGGTCACACCATATTCTCATCCGATTACAATTCAGGAGGTTTGTCATGGGTACTGTCGGAAAACGCCCCATCATAAGTGTTGACAATCCGGAACAACTAACGGAAAGCATCCGCATTTCCTTGAGTCTCCCGTTCATGTCGAAAAAGAATTGCGTTTATGTGTCGGCATTCATACTTTTCTGTCTCGCCTTCCTCATTCCTGTCAATGTTCATGCCCAAGTGGACTATTGGGCTCCGTGGGTCACGAGTGTCACGACAACATCCGCCACGATCAACTGGCATGGGGCAGACGCTGCCTCGGGGTCGGTAGGGTACGCTACCTCGGCATATTATGACGAACATCATAGCTTTCAACACACCATAACCTCCACGACTACAGGAGCCTATCAGCATATCGCGCTTACGGGTCTTGATCCGAATACCTCCTACGTGTACCAAGTGGCGCCTTCGGACAATCCAAGCCGGTTCAGCAACCGTACATTCAAAACCATGCCGGTGAGTGGTCCCTTCACTTTTATCGTATTAAGCGATAGCCACGCCCAGGAAAAACGGTTCAAGCCTGTGGCCGATGCCATTGCCGCAAACGAGACCGATGTGCTCTTTGTCCTCGCCGGTGGGGACTATACGAGTTTCGATTATGAGCCTTACTGGAGCATCTTTTTCCAGTATGCCGATGGAATGCTCGGGAAGTTTCCCATTTTTCACGCCATAGGGAACCACGAATATCATAACCACGGGCATTCGAGCGGCCCTCCTACCGACGCCGACCAGTACCATCAGACATTTGACGTGACAACAACAGGCGCCTTGAACTACTCCTTTGACTGTGCCGATATCCGGTTCGTTGTCCTTAACTCCCCGGATCCGAACAATGCGAAAGGAGACGATCCCCAACCTTCGCCGGCCCTTACCAAGAGCCAGGTACCCTGGCTCACGGCTCAGTTGAACAACAAGATGGCCGGAACATTCACCATACATCACCATCCCATCTGGAATTACGGCAAGACCGGGACCAATTCCGCCCTTCAGCCGTGGGAAACCCTGTACCATAAGTACCCTATCAGCGCAAATTTTGCCGGCCACGTCCATAGCTACCAGAGGTATATCGTGAAGGGCATCCCCTATTTCATCGTCGCCACAGCAGGAGGCAAATTTGTCAATCTGAATCCGGGCGACCCCACTGCACAATGGTACCAGTACGGGGAAACAAGGCAACTCGGGTACCTCAAGGTAACGGTGGATCCTGAACATAACAGAGCCGCGGCACAGGAGATTTTCGTTGCCTATGTAGAAACGAATGACTCCGAGGACCCTATAGTCTACAAAACGCCGATTGTCGCCGATACCCTGATCTTCCCCCTCAAGGCACTACCCGCCAATAAGACCCTCCTCACCGTCTCCAGATCCGGCCTCGGCACCGGTAGTGTCACCTCATCAGACTCTCACATAAATTGCGGTTCCACCTGTGAGGCGACGTACACCAAAACCGCGCACATCTCCTTCACGGCCACCGCCGATGAGGGCTCCGTCTTCAGTGGATGGACCGGCGCCTGCAAAGGCCGGACGAAGTGCTCGATTACGATAAATCCCAAGACTGACGTGACTAACGTAGGGGCCATCTTCGAAAAAGCCTCTTGCGCCTATTACCTCGCGCCGAACAAGAAGACTTTCACATACAAGGGAGGGTACGTGTCCGTAAAAGTAACGGCGAAGGGCCACGGCATCACGGATTGTCCGGAGCCCACGATAAACAAGGATGCGGATTGGATCACTTTTGTGCCGGGTTCTTTTTCAAAAAACAAGGGCACCGTCGTGGTCACCGTGCAGCCCTATAGTGGGACCGCAGTGCAAGAGGGTACATTGGACATAGGAGGAACGGATTTTGACGTGACTCAGAAGGCGAAGCCGTAAGTGGAAAGCGTCGGACACTTTGTGGCGGATGATGGGAGTTCGAGATTATTGTAAAGGCGTTATTGAGACGCTACACCAGCATATTCTCGGAGTGATGCACCGCCCCTTCTCTGCGGGTACATTTGACTGGATGGACAAAGGCGGCAGCCTTCAGTAGTATCCACAGACCAAGTGCGGGTGACCTCCGAAATCTCATCTTCCCCTGAGACTAATAGGGGTCACCCTGAAGGAAACGTAGACTACCCCTACGGTAGGCGACAACAAAAGCTGACCACGACGCGCCTGCAGACAATGCCCCGGTTATTTGCCAATATATGTCCTCTTTTGTGTCGTATATGTCTCGTCTCAAGGAATTTAATCCGGGAAGAGCCCTTGACTTAAATTTTTCACGGAATATTCGATAAAAGGGGAGGAGAGACAAGAGCACATTGCCGGGAGGTCGGGGGAGTCAAGCTCCCAGAGGAGAAGCTTGAACTTCTACTTACGTTTCTTGTATGCCTCTGTCGCCCATGTAAACGTTGTTCTAAGGAGGATTGAAATGTTACGAAACACTGAAGGTACAAAGGAGACAAGTGCGGTACACGAAGGTCTTGCCACGCACCAAGGCGACCCGGTTCATCGGAACGGCGACATCAGGCGAAGAGTGCTCGCACCGCTCTTCTTCCTCTTTCTCTTTATCGCAGCCCTGCCGCTCGAAGGGTATCCGGCAGGACCCACCTATCCGATCTCCACGCCCGTCGTGACGACACGGGTTCGCACGGTAAGTCCCCTCGCCATACCAAATGCGCCTGACCTTGCCATTGGGGAGGTCGACCAGTACGCCGCATACGGGTACAGCAGTTACAACTTCGGGGGCGGCGTCGATTACGGCATACAGGCACCGGATGGACCCTACGTGGGCTCATATAATCCGGTCGAGACGCTCCTGACTTACTTCACTATGAGCGACATCCATATCACCGACAAAGAATCCCCGGCCCAGGCCCTCTACGCGGGATACGTGCTCGGAACTTTTGGAAAAACCCAGATCCCCGCTTACTCTCCTGTCATTTTGTCTACGACCCACGTCCTTGACGCGGCTGTCCAAACGATCAACGCCCTTCACGAGCAGGCCCCTTTTGATTTCGGCATGTCCCTGGGCGATCATGCAAACAGCACCCAGTATAACGAAGTCAGGTGGTTTATCGACGTCATGGACGGAAAGAGGATCACCCCCAGTACGGGAGCGCACAGAGGGGCGGGCTCCATCGACTACCAGAAGCCCTACCAGTCGGCGGGACTCAATAAGTCCATCCCCTGGTACGCGGTCGTGGGTAACCATGACCAGTTCTGGTGTGGCTCCCTCTTCGCCAACAACTATGTGCGAGAAGTCATTGTCGGCAGGAACGTCCTCAATATGGGCTACGACGCCAGCGGGAGCCCCTCGTTCGCGTACCGTGGCAACTACATGGGCGTAGTTGACGGCACGACGCCGTATGGAACCGTCATAGACTATGGACCGCTTTACAGTCCCATGACTCCACCGGTCGTAGCCGCCGACCCGAACCGCCGCAGCCTCACCACGACGACATCCACAACTTTGAACTGGATGAAAGAGTTTTTCAATACCACGTCAAAGCCGAAGGGTCACGGGTTCAGCCAAGCGAACCTCGACAACGACTTCGCCTGTTACACCTTCGAGCCCAAGTCGAACGTGCCGGTGAAGATCATCGTGCTTGACGACACGTGCAAGGAGAATCCTATTGGAAGCGCAGGAGGTCATGCTACATACGCGAGAGGCTGTCTGGACCAGCCACGGTATGCCTGGCTTGTCGATGAACTTGAGCGTGGTCAGGCCGAGGGTAAGCTTATGATCGTTGCCGCCCATGTCCCGGTAGGGCCTCAGATGAACGTTCCCGACGCTATTCCAACGCCTAATCCGGTTCCCCCTCCAACGGATATACCCTACACGACGCCTGTTGCAGTCTTCGTTTCCACCTGCAACGACGGCTCAACGCCCATCGGTACGCCTTGCAACAATGGCATCGGAATTGACAACAATAATCCGGTCCCCCCCTATAGTATAGTCACCGACAGTTCTCTCCTTCAGACCCTCCACAAATTCTCGAACCTGATTTTATGGATGTCGGGGCATCGTCACATGAACACCGTCACTCCCCAGCCCGCGCCCGACGGTCAGGGTCCGGAATTCGGCTTCTGGGAGGTGGAAACCGCGTCGCTTCGGGATCACCCCCAGACGTTTCGAACCTTTCAAATCCTTCGCAACGACAACAATACGGTATCAATATTCGTCACCTCTGTCGATCCCTCGGTCCAGGGCACGGGGTCTCCCGCTGAAAAATCCCGGGGATATTCAATTGGCGCTGCAAGGGTCTCAAATGGAACACCGGGCCTCACCAATACCGCTCCTCTTGTGTACAATGCGGAACTCATCAAACCTCTTGCCGCTCCGTATACGCTGACGGTCAACGTGACAGGACCGGGCACTGTACACACGGGTCCCTATCAAACTGCCACATGCAGCGCTTCAACCCCGTGCTCCGCAAAATATCTTCCGGGCACGGCAGTGAACCTTACGGCCGTTCCTAATCCGGGGGCCGTCTTCGCAGGATGGTCGAACTGCTCGGGCACATCCGCCTGCAATATGACTATGAGCGATGATATGACCGTGACCGCAACCTTTACCAGCGTAGCTACCCTGGCCGTCACCCCGACCTTCAAGAGCTTTGGTACCGTGAAGGCCGGCAAGAAGGCGACTGCAACCTTTACGGTCAAGAATACCGCTGTGAAGGGCGCCGGAAGCCGCACGATCGGAACCGTTTCAATCGGCGGGGCCGACGCGAGCCAGTATCAGATCGTCGCGGGCAAGGACCGCTGTTCCGGACAGACCGTTGGATCAGGCAAGACCTGCACCGTTCAGGTTTCTTTTAATCCCACTTTAACGAACACCAGGGTGGCAACGATTGCTCTCCCCTCAAATGACCCCGCGACGCCGATGAATATACCAATCACCGGTGTGGGAAAATAGTAGTACTCCCGATAAAGAATTGAATCAAACCTTGGAGTCCCCCGACTTAAAGTCGGGGGACTTACCCTATGGGGTAACGGCTGCTTCCGGGGCGTTACCTTGTGCCCTGCCGCCGCGCGTTCCTGACCTTTTGCCTGACTACCTTGTCCCCCTTGGGCCCCCGACGCCGGCGGAGGAAGGTATGCGAGGGCGGCTCCCGGGTTTTGCTGCCAACAGGTAGCCTTTGTAGCCGGTTATCAGGAAGTCGCGCTCGGCCAAGGATTTTGCGAGACAGTCGGCATCGCGATGGTCTGCCCGAAAGGCAACTGCGGCGATGCGGCGCCTGTCGATGGCCTCCATGGCCTTCGTCGCAGTCAAGGCGCCCGGCTTAGCCCCTATATAGTTAAGAAGACCTTCCCGTTCCGCCAGTTCCCGATCCGGGATTGAGCCTTTTAACTTCGAGAGGTATAATCCGCGAACGCCGATCAGGGGCGGAGCATTGGCGAAGCCGGCCAGATCGACGGCTATGTCTTCGGGCGCAAGGACGAGATGGTTACCTGGAGCCAGTGCCATGAGGCGCTCGGCTACCGCATAACCGGGAGACACCTTGAATCTGCCGATATTTGCCCACGACCAATTACCCTGGGACACAGCGGTCGGCCAGGCAAAGGCAAATACCATGACGGCGAGGCCCACCAGGAATGCCCTCAGCCGGGGCAGCGGGGGCCACCCGCTGACGGCAGCGCCCACCGTCAGGCCGAGTAGCAGAGGGACCGGCCAACTCCAATAGATACGCCAGCCGAACACCGGCGCGAGGGCCGAGCCAAACAGCTTCGGCACCACGGGACACAGGAGGACTGTCGATGACAGTAAAACGTAACCGCAAAGCCATCTCAACTCCCTGAGTCGCGCCACCTTCGCCAACGCGGGCAGCAAAAGCAGGGCGAGGAGGACAATACTTTTCCGGCGAAATCCGAGAACCACGTCATAGCCCATGAGAGCAGGGTCGACCCGTTCCGCTCCATGATATTGATGCACCAGATGCAACATGACTATCGCTACCGGAACGAGCGGAAGGCTGGCCGCCAAACCCGCTATGGCTGTACGCCAGTAAAGTCGGGAAAACCGCGCCGAGGATAGCAGGACGAAGGCCGAGGCCAGGGTGCGACTACCATTCCGTTGGTTGTGAAACCGGTAGCGGCGGACTGGAGGAGCGCCAGCAACACCCAGTTTCTCAATGTCGGCGTGTTGAGGTATTCGAGAGCGGCGCGAACCACAAGGGGAAGAACAACTGTCAGATAGATGCATTTGCCTTGGAAGAGCTTGACGAACGCGGTGTTGCCGTAAGTGCGGTGCCCGTCTCCCCACGTGGTGAGGATCAGCGTCAACGCAGCCAACCCGGCGAGTGCGTAAAGGCGGGGCAGGAAACGGCGCAACAGACTCCAATACGCCAGGATGCCGGTCGGCGCCCACAGTGCGGGCAGAACGACATAATAAAGGACCCGCACCGGAACACCGGTAAAAGATGACAAGACCGCCACGAAATACTCATAAGTCTGGGCAAAGTGAAGATGCTGTTCCACAAGGGGCAGCTCGCTTCTGTACAGGTTGTCGAAGCCGTAGAGCGGCGCCCCCGGGTTGTCGATCGCGGAGGCCGCAAGACTGACAAAAAAGGCGTCATCGGCGTCAGGACAGTTTGTCCCCATGGTGAGGAGCATGGCAATTCCCGAGAGACATGCCAGGATGATCAACTCCCGGGTGGTGACTCTTGGGTCCTGCACAGGTTCGGGTAATATGGCGGCGGGAGAAAATACAAAACATGCGCCGGCCAGATAGGCGACCGAACATATCCAGAAGAACCACTCCGATCCGGTAATCCGGTAGACCCTTGCTATGACGAAGGACGCGACAAACCAGTACCATTAGGGAACGCGAAGGTTCGCGCTACTTCTTGACTCTCCGGTTCGAGAGACATCGACCTCTGTTTCACCCTTGCCGGTCCAGTAAATCAGCAAAATCAGCGCCGCAAGCACGGGAAAGGCGGACCCGGCCTTCAGGGTGGCAAAACTTGCACGAAAGATGGCGCAGGACTGACAGTACAAGGACCACGCGCCGAACACCGCAATTCCTACGGTCAACCATCTCCCGATCGACCGATAATGCATGTTCATTAGCCCTCTTTCTCCCGAAATTTTGCCGCGGCCTGGATGTGGGCGGCAATGTACAGTTTATTTAGTCTCCATCCGGAAACCTAACCCCATGAAATATTTGCCCAAATCCCCACATTCCCCTGGAGTTTCGCCCCTCATCTGAGGTACAATATGGTTGTAACAAGGCAATATCATTACCTAACGCCTTCAGAAAGGATTCCGGAATGCGCCAGAAATTCAACCCCCAGACAGGTCTCTTCTCCCCCATGATGCGCCATTCTATTGTAAAGGAGCTTCAGGAGATGTCAAAGGTCATAGACGCCAATCCCCGCCTTCTGGATCTGGTCTTCGGGGATATGACCTCCTTCTGTCGCACCGACACGGGAAGAGAGGGGCTCACCGCGGAACAGGTGCTCCGGATCGCCATACTCAAGCAGTACCGCCAACTGACGTATGAAGAGCTTGCCTTCCACATGGAAGACTCCGACGCACTCCGCAGTTTCGCGAGATTGGAGATGGGACAGTACCCCTCCAAATCGGTCCTTCAGGAGAACATAAAGGCGATACGGGAAGAAACCTGGGAGGCGATCATTCAGGAAGTAAACCGCTACGCGGTAAAGGAGAAGATAGAATCCGGCCGCGTGGTAAGAGTAGACTCCACCACGGTGGAGACCAACATCCACCACCCCACCGACTCATCGCTCATCGTGGACGGCATCCGCGTCATTACCCGGTTACTCACCGAAGGGAAGGAGCTTGCTCCCGTGCCCCGGTATGCCTACAGTGACCATAGGAGAGTAGCCAAGAAGAAGCTCATGACGATCCTCAATGCAAAGAACGACAGAACACGGAAGAGCGCCTACAAGGACCTCCTCCACTATGCGAATCTCGTGAAGGGATATGCCGAAGAGGCGATCACCGAACTCATCCCCTACGAGGGCGATAATCTCATGGACACCTTCGCTGCCCGCGAGCTTGCCCGGAGACTTGAACGCGCCGTGGGCATACTCGGGAAGGTCATCGACCAGACCGACCGGAGAGTCTTCAAGAACGAGAAGGTCCCCGCCTCCGAGAAGATCGTCTCTTTCTTCGAGGACCACACGGACATCATCGTGAAGGGGAGGAGGGATACCGAGTACGGCCATAAGGTGTTCCTTACAGGAGGACGCTCCACCATGATCATCGGGTGTCTCATCGTCCCGGGCAACCCCGCTGATACCGACCAGTATCAATCCCTCCTTGAGCAGCATAAGGAGTGGTACGGGAAGATGCCTCGCCAAGTGACGGCCGACGGGGGCTTTGCCTCAAAAGAGAACCTCGCCTATGCGAAGGAGAACCATATCAAGGATGCCGTCTTCGCCAGAAAGAGGGGGCTCTCCATCCTCGACATGGCAAAGAGCACCTGGGTCTACAAGAAGCTCAGGAACTTCCGGGCGGGCATTGAAGCAGGCATCTCCACATTGAAACGGTCCTTCGGCCTTGACCGGGCGACGTGGACAGGATGGGAAGGGTTTGCCCGGTACGTGCTCTCCAGTATCGTCTCCTACAATCTTCTCGTCATCGCCCGCATCAGGATGGCCTCATGATGAGAGAAGACTATTTTCTCAAGGGGACAAGGGTGAGCTACGCCCTGACTCTGGGGAAAACGGGCCCGATGGAGTGAAATCCGAAAAGGGATGACGGAATCACCGGACGGCTGAGCGCCCACCCTGGCAATAGACCGGGGGCTTGCTCGAAAATGGGGGTTTCCGGATGGAGACTATTTAATATGCTCACCCGAGTTTGTCTACAATTAATTGATCGTGCGGCAAGGAAGGGGAGTCCATAGGTTTTCGTTTTGCACCTTGTGCCATGCCTTTCGTGTTCCACGGACAAGTGTCTTGGATTGTACCTCTCAAATATGCAGAATTCTTATTTAACATGTGTTAAAAATATAAGGGAACGGCAAAAAATGGCGAAAAATGAAAATAATGATGCAATTTGTTTTTGATATAATGTCTATTCGCCACGTCGAGGGTCGTTTTAGGCAATAGTTCCAATTAAGCCATGGACAAACAACATATAAGATCGCTTTTCAATACAATCGTACAAAGGAGCAGGGAGTTTGCTGCCGTATTTGTTGCCTGGCGTAAGCGCAGGGTCGCTCGCTTTCGCGGACTATCGGGCCGCCAAAAAGCGGGAGATGTAATTTTGACCTTTATCGGTATCGTGATGTTGTATGTGGTTGCAGTTGATGTTAATTTTCTTTGGCTCTTTGGAAAATCACCTGCCTTGCGAGGCATCTTTAACCCGCCTCAGTCGGTTGCGTCCGAAATCATCAGTACCGACGGACAGGTTATAGGCAAATATTCCGATGAGAACAGGAAATTGGTTCAGTATAGAGATATCTCTCCCGAGTTAATCAACACATTGATAAGCACTGAAGATCAACGCTTCTACAAACATTTCGGCATCGATTTCCAAGGACTCTTCGCGGCGTTTTTCGACACGCTTCACGGCAATGCCCGCGGCGCGAGCACCATCACTCAGCAGTTGGTCAAGAATATGTACAAAACCCGAAGTCAGTATTCTACCGGGCTTCTCGGCGGGTTACCGGGCCTCCGGTTGCTTATCGAAAAGACAAAGGAGTGGACCGCAGCTTGCAAGATAGAATTGTTTTATTCCAAAGAAGAGATTCTCACAATGTATCTCAATACTGTAAGCTTCAGCAGCAATGCATATGGAATTCACACTGCGGCGAAGACGTATTTTGGAACTACCCCGGACAAACTCAATTACGAACAGTCGGCGGTGCTTGTTGGATTGCTGAAGGCGACCACTACCTACAATCCCTACCTTAACCCTGAACGCTCGAAAGAACGACGCAATGTGGTGTTACAACAGTTGGCGGAGAATAAGTTCATCACCCGTGAAATGTCTGATTATTTGCAGGCCCGTCCCCTGTCGATCAATTATGGTGTTGAAAAACAAAGCACAGGCATTGCCCCGTATTTTCGTGATCATCTTGGGCGTTTTCTTGAGAAATGGGGCAAGGCCAAGGGCTATGATATTTATGCCGATGGTCTGAAGATATATGTTACCATCGATTCCCGCATGCAGAAATATGCCGAGGAAGCCGTTCGAAAACAAATGGCACAAATTCAATCTCTCTTTCCTCCATCCTGGTCGGACCAGAATTCCCGGCGCTACGGAAACACAAATCAATCGCAAAAAGCCATCGATGAGTTCGTTAAAAGAAACAAGATATATAAGGAACTTCAGGCCAAATATAACAATAACCGTGATTCCATCGCCAAACAATTGACTCGAAAACGAAAAGTCAGGGTCTTTGATTACAATGAAAAAGGTTATAAGGAACTTGAAATGAGTCCGTTGGATTACATCCAATATATGAACCATTTCCTGCATTGCGGTTTTGTTGTCATGGAACCCGACACAAAATACGTGAAAGCGTGGGTGGGCGATGTGAGTTACGATTACTGGCAGTACGACAAAGTGGCTCAGAGCAAACGCCAACCGGGCTCAACGTTCAAATTATTCGTGTATGCGGCGGCCATGATCGCCGGTAAGTCGCCTTGTGATAAGTTTATCGATAAACCGGTAATTTACAAATATGACGGCGGAACATGGAAGCCCAAGAATGCAAACGGAACATACAGTGGATATCCCATAACGTATAGAGCCGCCTTTGCCCGATCTGTGAATACGATTGCAGCCCAGGTGGCACAGGAAGTCGGTGTTTCCAATGTGGCGAAATGCGCGCGCATGATGGGCGTCCGTTCCAAGTTGGTGGAAGTGCCGTCGCTGTGCCTGGGATCATCCCCTGTTTCGCTGCTTGAGTTGGTTAATGCCTATAGTACCATCGCGGCGGAGGGCATGTACCATTCTCCTGTCATTGTGACCCGGATTGAGGACAGTACCGGCAAAAGGATCTATGAGGCCGATACCAAACAAGAACGGGTAATTTCCTATGAAAATTCCTTCTTAATGACTGAGCTTCTGAAAGGTGCGGTCACGGAACCCGGTGGAACTTCCCGTGCTTTGTGGAATTGGGATTTGTTGCGTTGGAATACCGATTTTGGGGGGAAGACGGGGACATCATCAAACTATTCAGACGCATGGTACGTGGGGGTTACGCCAAAGTTAGCCGGAGGCGCCTGGGTCGGTGCCGACAGGCGTAGCGCCAGATTTAGTTCAAGCGGGCTGGGACAGGGAAGTCGTGCGGCGTTGCCCGTATTCGCAATGTTTATGGAAAAAGTGCTGGCTGATGAAAACTTCGCCCATTATCGTGCCAAGTTTCCTGCTGAACCAAAGGAGCCTATCGCCCGGATGTATAAATGTCCGTCCTATTCTGCCCCGGACACGGACGAAACAGAATCTACCACGGAAGAGAACACGCTGGAAGAATCCCCGACTCCAGATGTCGAAATGGAACAACAAGAGTGAATCACATTCCCCGCTTTATCGGAGCAGCACAAGAACATTTCAAGGAAAACTGAGATAAAGGCCCATCCGCCTGGCTGCAGGCGCGGTGATCTGTAATACCCTCAACGCAATCCCAATGATCGCGGCCGGGCAGGGAGGGGTTTCACCGCCGGGGAACATCCGGGGGACCGCTCCATCTTTTTGGTTAAGCCTGCTGTCCCTTCCCCTTGATGCGTGTAAGCGCATCGACAACTGCCGCGGCGAACTCGCGGGAATTTATATCCGTATCGACCTCGAGCACTTCTATATCGGGATCCAGATTCTCTTTCAACGCAAGAACAAACGCTTCATCGGACTGTGGATCATAAAGCGCACCGTCCGCAACGCTGAGTGAAGAAAACCCCTTTTTGGGGATCACGAACTTGACCATTTCCTTGTAGGTATGCCTGTTTAGTCTTTCCGCCACGGCGAGTCCTATCTGTTGCATCTCCTCGGCGGTCGTCCGTGCTTGAACCCTGACTGCATCTTGCATGAAAATCTTTCTTTCCGAGAGCCTTCTCGATACCCAGAGTTCATCTTTTTCCGCCTTTCTCTGGATAGGGCCGCAACTGATCATATCGAAACCACAGGGAGAGAGGATATAGGGAATTGGAAGATCCATTGCGACATCGAGACGGTTTGGTCCTGAAGCCCTGTTTCCCCCGAGGAGATATTCACTGAACCCTGCGGGGGCAAGATCGATAAACCCGTCGAAAAATCCCTGATCTACAAAATCGATAGCTGCCCTGTCCCCTAACCCTTGCGAATGGAAGGACACAAGTTCATAATCCTTTTCGAGAATCTCCCGCACGTACTGTGCGCCCGTGTCGCAAAAGGCAAATTCTGTCATGGCAAAGGACGGCCTCGTCTCCTCCGGGTAATTTCTGCCCGTCTCCACCATCCCCACTATGGCGTTGGCGCCATTAAGTGCAAGTGCGCTCACCAGCCTGTTCGTACCTACCGTATCGACCACTGTATTCATTACCGTGATATCTCTGAGCCAGACGTGTTCGGCCAGCCAGGATGCGTACGCCGGCATGGCAACTACGCTTGATACCATGAGTTTGGGCACTCCGAAGGGCAAAGCATTCATTGCCGTCAACGACAGAAACGTGCCGGTCATTCCCGCTATGGCAATTACCCCTTCCAACTCGCCACACCCGCAGAGGCCTAACAGTTTTCTCTTCAAGCCCTCTGCCATGAGCGCTGCCGCCTTATTTCTTTCGGTGATAAGCATTCCTTCCGCTTCTTCGACAGAGCCTCCCGCCAGCCGCAGAATTTCCTCACGGCACACATCTCCCCTGAGCGAAGAGGCAATTCCTCCAACTCCCATGCTGATATCTATCAGGATGGTTCGATGCCCCTTGCTCTCTATCTGGTCTTTGATGATCTTGAGAGCGCCTTCCCTTTCATCCAACATTCCAATTATAACAACCGCCATCTATGATCCTCCTCACGCTTCGGAGTCCGTCGTCCTTCGGAATACCTCTTCACCGATTCCATGCTTATTTTCGCACCCCTCGACAAAAACTTCAAGCGGTGCTTCAGTATATCGCGGTGCATGCGAACATTCCAACCGGCAGGTTCTCTCGAAAGTTTTGAAATGCTTTAAGAAAGTGTCGCGGAACCGGCCTGTTATCGGGTGAGAAGCCGACGCAACCATGGGGAGGCAACTAGAACTCATTCCGTGGACATGGCCTGTTCAGAGGCCGGTTCTTTTTTCCCTCATTTCTTCCACGAACTGACCCAGATTTTCCGCATTGCCGATGAGCTGAAGAAAATGAAGGAACCTCGACGTTGTGGGCGAAAGGGTTCTTCCTTTCAGATGAATGACATCGATGTCGAAGAAGAAGGGGCCTTCCTTGAGGGCTATAACAGCGAGTTCGCCGCGCTCCACCTCTTTTCTCACACATATCCTGGCCAGGAAAGAAACGCCTTTGTCGTTCGCCACGAGGTCTTTGATGAATTCCGTATTCCCCGCTTCTATGACCGCAGAAGGCTTAATATTTCTCTTTTCGAATTCCTTCCATATGGCCTGTCTCGTGGCGGACCTCATATCCCTTGAGATCATGGGGATTCCGGTCAGTTCTTTGAGGGAGCTCGCGGCTTTCAACGCGAGCTTGCTGTGCGGCGAGGCAACAAGGAGTATTTCTTCCCTGCTCAGAGGGATACTCTCGATTGCGTCCGGGTACGCCACTCCCGCAACGATCGCCACTTCATAATCCCGGGCCAGAACGCCCCTGACGAGTTCACCGGAACTGGCCTGGTCAAGGTGCACCTGTATTGTCGGGTGCCTGTCCCTGAATGCGGAAATTATAATGGGCATCAGGTACTGAGCAAGGGCATTGGTCGTTCCCACCCGCAGGACTCCGCTCCGGAGGTCCTTCACTGCATTTATCGCGTTCTCCGCCTCATCGACGAGACGAAAGATCTTATCGGCATATTCGTAAAGCAACCTGCCCGTTTCCGTCACGGTCAGATTCTTCCCTACCTTATCCAGAAGCTTGAGCCCCAGCGAGCGCTCAAAGGAATGAACCTGGAAAAAAACGGCCGGCTCCGTGACAAAAAGGTCGCCCGCGGCCTTAGAAAAAGTCCCTTCTTTGGCGACTGAATAAAACGCCCGCAACTGGTTCAGATTGATCATCTAATGTCCCCCAGAACTTGCATTTTACAATAATTTTAATACAACTATAAATTTAATTGCATTGACCTGTCAAGAATGACCAGCCATAATTGGAATATTAATTGTATACAGTCCCGCAAGATAGCGGAGGGACTTAGGGACGGTTTTTGAAACCTTATGAGAGAACTAAAACAGTAAGGAGGCGCTATGAGGGAACTGGAGTTTGATGGTATCATCATTGGAGCCGGTCCAAACGGACTCACCACTGCAGGGTACCTTGCCAAGGCCGGGCTCAAGGTGGCAATCCTGGAGCGAAGGTATGAGATTGGCGGTGGATTGGCTACCGAGAACCTTCTTCTTCCCGGCATGCTCGTCGATAGTCACGCCATTTACCACATGATGGTGGAGTATGCCCCCCCGCTGAGGGACTTCGAACTGGAGAAGAGATACGATCTTGAATGGATCTATCCCGACGTCCAGGTGGTCATGCCCTTCCAGGACGGGACGTATCTCGCGCTGTACAAGGACCCCGAGAAGTCCGCGGAATCAATTGCGAAATTCTCGGAGAAGGATGCAGAATCGTTCAGAAATTTTGTCAAGTGGTCCGACGAAGCCATGGACGTGTTCCTGGCGCCGGCGAGTTACGTTAATCCCTTGCCGAGTCTGGAACAGGCTGCAAAGCTTGAACGCCATCCGGCCACTAAGTGGGACGACGAGCTGACCGGATATACCCCGAAACAGATTATCGATGCGTGGTTCGAAAACGATAGAGTACGGACGCTGTTCCTCTATCTCGCCACTATGTGGGGGCTCGATTACGACCTTGAAGGCCTGGGATATCTTGTGCCCCTCATGATAAACCGGGGATGGCATTTTCGACTGTCCCGCGGCGGGTCCCACCATGTGGCCCATCTTCTGGGTAAATACATCTCAGAGAATGGGAGCAGAGTGATCAGCGGCTGCGTGATCAAACGGATCATCATCGAGAACGGAGAAGCAAAAGGTGTGGAGTTGGACGATGGGACGATCATCAAGGCCCGGGATTTTGTCTGCAGCGCCCTTAATCCTCATCAGACGTTTTATGACTACGTAGGCAAGCAGTACCTCGAGGAGGAGCTGATTACGAGACTCGACCAGTGGCGGTACTCGGACATGAGCTTTTTCACGTGCCACATGGCGCTCACGGAAATGCCCCAATTCACCGCCATCAAAGATGACCCCGTACTTTCCAAATCTCTCATCTACGTGATCGGCTATGAGTGCGAGCAGGATTTGGTAGACCATTTCGAGGCCTCAAAGAGAGGGGAACTGCATGACGGGGGATTCAACTGTTGCTTTCCCTCGATCCACGATCCCATACGCGTCCACCGTCGACCGGACAGCGCCGTGAAACATATCGGCCTGATCACCATGGAATGCGCACCCTATAAGCTCAAGGATGGAGGGGCGCTCGCATGGAATCAGATGAGGAGGCCCTATGCGGAACGGTGTAAGAAGATCCTGGAAAAATATGCACCGAATATGAATTCAAAGACCATCGTGTGGGATTATATAGGGACGCCCCTTGACACGGAGAACAAGTTCCCCGACATGAAGAACGGTTGTTTCAAACAGGGTGCATATCTTCCGTTGCAGATGGGCTACTTCCGGCCGAACGAGTACTGCAGCCAACACGACTCTCCGATCAAAAAGCTTTATCTGGCTGGTGCGTGCACCCATTCCGGGGGAATGATAACCTACGGCCCCGGTTTCAATGCCGCAGAGAAGATCGCGGAAGATCTGGGTATCGAGAAATGGTGGCCTGAGCCACGCGGGGTAAAAGAAGCCAAGGACCTTGGGCTCTTTTAGCACCCGGAACAGGAGGCGACAATGTTTGTACGATCAACCGGTTTAGGCAGGACATTGCTCCGTGGGCGTATTTCCATAGTTGAGAGCACGACCCTGGTTCCCTCAACCCTTGAGCCCCCCGTACCAGGCACGACTGAGCCGATGCGAATGCTTATGGCCATGGAAATTCTTCACCCTGTCCACTGGACGGTGAGGGCTTTCCTGGATCCCGCCGACCTCAGGCATATGGTTTGGATAGTGCTGAAGAACCCGATGCTTATCCTGCGGGCCATAAAGTTCCTGCTTTCAAAGGGTCCGGTGTACGAGTCACTGGAAACAGCGGAAGCGCCCGTAGATGTAAAATCAGCTCCAGCCCCTGCAGCGCCTAAGGGCGGACCGGCACCGATACCCGCCGCGAAAGGCCCCGGGGCTATCCCGAGCAGATAGGGAAGGTTAAAAGAACGATACTAAGGAGGTCGATATGCCAGATAGGAAGTATGATGCAGTCATAGTAGGGGGTGGACACCACGCAACCATCATTGCCTGTTATCTTCAAAGGGCGGGCCTCAAGACGGCCATGTTTGAGAGGTGGCACGAGATGGGCGGAGGCGCCTGCGGCGAGGAACTGCCCGTACCGGGATTCATCCAGAATGTATGCGCCCACTTTACACGTTTCTACACAAACCCCGCATACAGTGACTTCAATCTCAGGGACTACGGCCTCGTCTATCTGTTCCCGGAGAATAATGAAGCATGGATGTACCCGAACGGGAACTACATCCTCGGCAAAACGATCTTCCCGGTGGTGGACAATCAGACGGGGAGGGCCGAGTTTTCTGAAGCAGCCGCCCAATACACCATCAACGAGATCGCGAAGATCAACAAAGAGGACGCCAACACGGTTGAAGACATCATAGAAAAATTCAAGGGCAAGTGGAGAAAAGCGTTTGCCAGATATCGTTATACCGGTCCCGGTGAATGGGGCGACGGTCCGGATCCTTTGGAAGAATTATGCAACGACCCGAAGTATGGTTTGGACCCCGAAATTGCATTCGGCACCGTGGGTGAAATTGCGACCAAGATGTTCAAGAGCCCGGAGATGCAGACCTTCTACATGAGGGCGATTCAAACCTCGAACGGTCTTTTTCCTCAGGACAGGCCGGGGCCGTACTGGCACATCCATGCCCTCGGACTCATCCTGTCGGTTGACGCGGCTGCAATTGTTACCGGCGGCACACACAGTATCACCCATGCTCTCTTAAGGGCGTTCGAGAGCTACGGGGGGGAATTCTTTGTCCTCAATGAGGTGGAGAAGGTCCTGGTCGATAGCAACAAGGCATACGGCATCAAACTGAGAAACGGCGATACGATCAAAGCCGACATCGTCGTGAGTGATCTGAGTATCGAGCTGACCCTCGATGCCCTCGGAAAAGACTGGGTTCCCAATGAGCTATGGACAAAGGCCCAGAAGTTGAAAGAAAAACCTCCGACACTGGATGACAAGGGATATGAACGAACCCAACTCCTGTGGGGGAATATCGCCCTCATGGAAGCCCCAAAATACCCACAGAATCCGGAGCTCGGCATGGTTCCACGGCTCTATTTCGGAGAGGCCGACCCGGAGTACTTCCTGAGCGGGCAATATCAGAAGGAGAGGTGGGCGCAGGGCATAGCCAATAAACTTTATCTCCTCGTCGCTCCCGACGTCCAGTGGGACAAGACGAGAGCGCCTGCGGGGCGATTTGCCGCCCTGGTTGAGGAATTTACCTGCCCATGGCGCAATTTCCCGGAGAAGAAATGGCTTCAGATCAAGAAGGATATTGAGTTCAAGATGGTCGAAGAGTGGGGTAAATATGCCCCGAACGTGAACCAGGAGAATTTCATCTCGGCATGGATTGCCACTCCGGACGACGTGGTCAACAGGAATCCCTGCATGCCCCAGGGAGGATGGGGGGCGCTCGACGCGCACTACGAGTGCTCAGGCAGACTGAGACCATTCCCCGAGGTCTCCAACTACCGCATGCCGGTGAAAAACTATTACCTGTGTTCTTCGGCGGCCCATTCTGCCCACGGCATAGGCCGGGGAAGCAGCTACAATTGCTATAAGGTCATCGCCAAGGATTTGGGGCTCAAGTACAGACCCTGGGAAGAACGCGAGATTTAGACTGGCTGTCCGCAATGAGGGGTGGCAGAAATGCTGAAGGAGGGAAATCCCTTGCCGGCTCAAGAGCAAAGGGGTTTCCCTCCGGGTTGGAGGAGGAAGGCTTTGAAGCTTAGTCCGGAATGCAGAACCTGTATTTTCGAATGGGTGCATCAAAGGACCGCTCCCCACGTCCCGACGTGGGCAAAGTCTTCCCTATCCGACAAGATAGCCGAAGCCATAGTCAAGGGTGCATCAGGGTCCTCCAATGCCGCCCTCCTGTGCAACAGGGCTGTCTTCTCGGCCCGGGAAATAGAATCCGGATCGGTCGCATATTACCAAGCCTTTAAGGATAAGAGCAACGCCGAAGCGAAAGAGCTACTCCCCATGGTCCGGGAGTATCTGAAAAGGGGGACAACAAAAAGAGAAAAACTCGAACGGGCCCTCTCTGTCGCCGCTGCGGCCAACGTGGCGCCCCTCGGCGCCCCTTCGTCGGCCTTCACATTTTCAGATGTTATTGACGTGATCGAAGGCAGACTCCCACCGGTCCTTGCAGGCGATGTGCATGATGCGATCGTCACTGCACGCCGGGTGCTCTACGTGACGGATAATGCGGGAGAGATAGGATTTGATTCGATTGTGCTGAAATCCCTTAAAGATAGGGGGATCTATGTAACGTTGGTGGTAAAGGAAGACGGTTTCTTTGAGGACGCGACCATGAGCGACGCGAGCTATTTTGGCCTTGAAGAAGTTGTTGATGAGATTGTTGCGTCAAGAGGGTTTTTCGTGAGGGGCGAACTCTCAACCGCCCTGAGCATGGCCTATGATCTGTGTGACTTGATAATCGTGAAGGGTACCGGAAGCTTTGAGGCGCTAAGGGGGGAGACAGCCGAAAGAAAGGTTATTTTCATGCTCAAAGTGAAGTGCAAGCCCATCGCCATAGACACGGGGGTTGAGCAGGGCCGGGTCCTTGTGAAGGTGGAGGCTGGTAAAATCCAATAAGGAGGAACTATGGGACAGTTCATGTTTAAGCGACATGTACGAGAGTTTTGGCCGGAAAGAGACTTCAAGAAGTATCCGGTATGGTTTGTCGATTTTTCTCACTCCTATCCCGCATGGACACCGCTTTTCGAGTGGACGTGGATCTTCAACCTCGTCCACGGTCACATTTATGGCTGTAATGAGGCTTGGATACCCGAAACCAGGTCGTCTGATTGGCGCGAGATCGACGGAATGGCGATCTGCACTGCCACGCCCGTGCCTACCGAGGAGGAGGTCGAGTTCAGGCGCAAGAAATTTTATGAACACATCAAGGGCGATTTCGAGCCCAATTACGATAAACACTGGGAGAAGAGCAAAACTGAGATGCTCGAGCGTTACAGCAAGCTCAAGGATTTCGACTACGAGAAGGCGACATTCTACGAGTTATACAAGCTCTTCAACTTCGCTATAGAGACCCACAAAAGGATGTGGGAGGACCACTTTTACTTCATGTATGCCCTCTATGGGGCTTACTGGTACTTCGAGGACCTGTGCAAGAAATATGTGGGGATCAAGGAGACATCCACCGAGTGGCACAAGTTGGTTCGGGGTTACGAGAACATGCTCTTCCGCCAGGACAAGGCCATGTGGGAGCTTCGCAATAAGGCAATACAAAACGGTATCGATACCATTATTTCGGGCAACCCGGGCAACAAGGTCATCGAGGAACTGATGAAAACGCCCGCCGGCAAGGAGTGGGTCGAAAAGGACCTTGAGCACTTCATGCACGGTCTTGCCTACGGCTGGCGCATGATCAGGATGATGGAGTTCATCGAGCCCACGTGGTGGGAGCAGCCCGAAAGCGCCATACTCCACATACAACAGTACCTGATGGCGGACCGGGAGGTCAGGCCATTCCCGCTTGATGCAATAAGAGAAAAGCTGATCGAGGAACGAAAGGAAGTGGAACAGGCGATCGTGGCCAAAGCCGAGGCAAACGGGTGCAAGGACATGGAATGGTTCAAATGCCTCCTCCGGCTTTCCCAGAGGACCAGTTCTTTCAGCGAAAGTCACGACTTCCTTTACGAGCACAGGTGCTTTTCCGCGTTCCGTTTCGCCATGCTGAAGATCGGGGAGAGGCTCGCAAAGGTGGGCACTTTCAATAAGCCCGATGATATGTTCTTCTTCATCCCGGAAGAACTCCAAACCATGATCGCCATGCCGGAAAACTATCAGTCGGGCTTCATCGCGGCCGAGCGAAGGCTGGAATGGATTGCCAACAAGGAATATCTCACCCGTCCGCCCATTATGGCGAGAGATCCTTCCATGCAGCCCCATCAGGCAGGGGCATTCATGGTGGCTGCCAAGGACCCGATTATCGCCAAGATCACGATCGGCGAGTTTGTACAGCCCGATCCGTCTACAGGGGCACTCTGCTTCGGCAACCCCGGAAGCCCCGGCGTGGCCGAGGGTACGGCCCGGATCGTCATTACCGCCGCAGACCTCAAGAAGATTCAATGGGGCGACATCATGGTCTGTCCGTCTTCGCAGTCTTCCTATACCCCCGTGTTCCCGCTTTTGAAAGGTGTTGTCTGCAATGGCGGAGGGAGTCTGTCCCACGGACCTATTGTGGGCCGTGAGTGGAATATCCCTGTTGTGGCCAATTGTATTACGGGAACACAATTGATAAAGGACGGCGACCGCATCAGAGTAGATGGGTTTAAGGGGTTGGTCTACAAGCTTTAGCGTGCGAGGCCCCGGGGTTCGGGGACTTCAAGTCCGGTGCTTATCCCGGAATCCTTGAGGCCTCGATCCCCGCTGCAGGAAGAGCGAGTCCAAACAGTCATTTAAGGAGAGGATAATGAAACGTCTGGATGGAAAAGTTGCCATTATCACAGGGGCAGGAAAAGGCCTCGGCAAGGCGTTTGCGGTGAGGTTTGCCGAAGAGGGCGCCAAACTCGTACTTGTAACGAGAAAGGATATGGAAGGTCTCAAGAATGTTGCGGAGGAGGCTACTGCAAAAGGGGCGGAATGCATCTTCCTTAAGGCCGACGTGACGAATATCGAGGATGTGGGGAGAATGGCCGATGAGGCGGCTAAGAAATTCGGAAGGATCGACATACTCGTGAACAATGCCGCCTACTACTTCGGGGTGGAAAGAAGGCCCTTTAATACTATCCCTCTTGCAGAGTGGGACATGATGATGAACATCAATGTGAAGGGTCCGTGGCTTTGTGCCCGGGCGGTCTATCCCTATATGAAAGCCCAGGGGAAGGGCAAGATAATAAACCTCACCTCCGAGGTATTTTTCACCGGTTCGAACGGATTTGTTCACTACGTTGCCTCAAAGGGAGGAGTGGTAGGACTCACAAGAGCCCTTGCCGCGGAACTGGGGCCTGACAACATCACCGTCAACGGGGTGGCCCCGGGGTTCACCGATACGGAGGCAAGCAGGACCATCGCTGATGTGAATAAGTATGATGTATCGAAAACGCCTCTACGCAGGCTCGGGGTGGCCGAGGACATCATAGGAGCAACATTGTTCTTCGCCTCCGACGACGCCGACTTTGTAACCGGCGAGATACTTCTCGTAGACGGTGGAAGGGCCATGCACTGAGCGGAGAACCTATGCGCACGTGAGGAAAGGACCAATCCGCCAAAGGAGGGCGATTATGTATGTGAGAATGACGTTCTTTAAGACGCAACCGGGGAAGTTGGACGCGGTACGTAATACCTATGTGAACGAAGTAATACCCATGCATAAAGGACACAAGGGTATCAGGTTCGTTCACCTCCTCGAAGATATGGAGGCGCCTGACGAAGGGATCTCAATTACGGCCTGGGACACCAAGGGAGATCTGGAAGCCTATGAGAAGAGCGGAGATTACGCGAAGATAATCACAAAATTCAAAGTGATGCTGAAGGGTGAAACGACACTGAGATCATACGAGGTTACCGCGAGTTCTGAACCCCTGCTCCTGCGGATATTTTAGATGAAAGGGCGGGAAGTACCTCACCAGTTTGACCACGCGGGCCCTTCGATGAGGCCGATTGGTAGCTTTATTTTCGAACCGCCGCAAAGGAGTGGCGGAGATATATACAAATCCCCTGAAGCGAGGCGCTGCCCATGAAGGTGTACGATTGTGTACCCGGGTTGGAGTTCGACGAGAAAGATGATCTGGAACAATCACCCGCCTGGTTCCTCGACGGGACGCATTGCGTGCCCCCTTGGACCCCTATGTTCGGATGGTTCTGGGTAAACTTCTGTCGTCACGGCATGCAGTATGGCGCCGACGCCCTTCAGATCCCTACCACGAGAGGCTGGGACTGGCGTTTCAAGGACGGCGGGGGATATTTGACCATCATACCCGTGAACACCCAGGCCGAGAAAAGAGAAAGGGCAATCCGATTCCGCGAGGCAATAAAACCGTTCCTTGAAGATTACGACGGGCTATGGAGCGGATTTGTCTCCGAAATGCTCACGCGATACGAAAAGATAAAGAGCCTGGACGGCTCAAGGGCCACGAACGTCGAGCTTCTGCAGAATTTTGAATACGCCATCGATACATGCAGGAGGATGTGGGAGATCCACATGTATATGATGTACGGCACATACATGCCCTACATCCTTTTTGAGCAGTTATGTATGCAGTTGTTCAACATCGACGACACGAATCCCACGTTTCTCACGCTCATGAGCGGCTTTGACAACGAAAGCTTCAGGGTAGACAAGGGTCTTTGGGATCTCTCCCGGAGGGCGGTGGCGCTGGGCCTGAAAGAGACCATAATCGACTCCCCCATGAAGGAGGTGGTGGACCGGCTGCACGTAACCGACAAAGGGTGCCAGTTCATGGAAGAACTCAAGTTGTTTCTCGATCGGAAGGCGGGGTGGCGCATGGAGAGAATGGCCGAATTGAATACGCCCACATGGGCCGAGGAGCCCGGTCTCGCCCTCTCCAGAGTCAGAGTCTACCTCATGATGGGCAGGGAATATGACCTTGACAGGGAAAGACAGAAACGCGAGCGGGAAAGGACGAAAGCCGAGGAAGAACTGCTTCAGCAGATGGCCCCCGAACAGCGCGGATGGTTTTGCACGCTCATGAAAATTGCCCAGAACTCAAGCCGCTTCAGCGAAGAGCATAACCACTATCTCGACCTTTATACCCATGCGGTAATCCGCAAAACCTGTCTTGATATGGGAAGACGTTTCGTAATCTCGGGGACCATCGAAAAGACCGATAATATATTCTTTCTCATACCTGACGAGGTAAGAAAGGCTATGCTCAACCCGGATAAAATGAGCCTCAAAACGATAGTATCGAGACGTCAGGCCGAGTGGAGTAGATGGAACGACACGGGAAATCCACCCTTCATATTGCGCAAGGGCTTCGGACTCGACAAAGCGACGCAATTGTTGACCACTTCGTTTGACCCCATAGCTCTGAAGGTCGTGGTAGGCAAACTACCCGCAGCGAAGCCTGGACTGAAGGCGGACCTCTTCGGCACCTGCGGTTCCCCGGGCGTGGCCGAGGGCACTGCCAGGCTGGTCCTGAAAGAGGATGACCTCGAAAAGGTGCAGGACGGCGATATTCTGGTTGCAGCTAGTACCTCGCCTTCGTGGACCCCCATATTCGGCATGATACGAGGTTTGGTGGTGGACCGGGGTGGGGCGCTTTCCCATGCGGCCATAGTGGGGAGAGAATATGGGATCCCGGTTATCATGAACGTCTTCGAGGGGACCACTAAGCTGAAATCAGGCCAGAAGCTGAGAATAGATGCAAATCTCGGGACGGTTACGATATTGGAGACGGAGACCAAATAAAGCGATAAGGATGGGGCTATGTTTTTATTTGTACAGTCGTGGGATATCGTTCGGGGGAAAGAAAAGGAGTATACCGATTTCGTGCTTGGGGAACACCTCCCGGTATTCCGGAGAATCGGCCTTAACGTAGTCGGAGGCTTTCATGTTATTGTCGGGGCCGGCCCGCGCATCAGCCACGTTGTCGCCGCCGGTGATCTCCGGAACCTCCAGGAGGCCCTGGAAACAGCAGATTTTCTCAGGATCACGGGATCGCTGCAGGAATACATAGTCAATTACAGCAGCAGGATATTCCGTCACACGGACAGAGTCAAACTGGAAACGTACGGCATCGGGATCGGAACATGGAGATTCAACCAGCACTATACCCTTATCCCGGGGGCGGAAGAAGAATATGGCCGCTTTCTTGGCAATGAATATTCCGCTGCGCTCCTTGACCAGGGGATAAGGATCAAAGCCGAGTGGCAGGGCCTCGTCGGTTCCGGTCCTTACCGCATCCTCCTGGAAGGAGTGGCAGAGAATATTCAGGATATCGCCGGGACCATAATTTCCGACGAGTACAGGGCTGTCAAGCGTACCCTTCTTACCCGTTACGCGCGACAGTACAGCAGCAGGATTCTCGCGCCCACAGGGCGGGTGGAGGTCGCGTTTATTCTGGGAGAAATGACGAGGTCCCTGTGAATCGGAACCGGGAGATGGGCGCCGGCCGTGCCAATGCTCCCTTGAAGGGAAAAACATGATGAGGAGGAACGCTCAATGGCTATTGATATGAGCATTTACTGGAATCCTGTTCTAGAGACACTGCCCCGCGAAAAACTGCAAGAACTACAGGTGAAGAAGTTCGCGCGTATTTTCGAGTGGGCCTATAACAACTCGCCCTTCTACGCCAAAATTTACAGAGATGCGGGCATTGAACCGGGAGACATCAAAACGTTGGCGGATATCAGGAAGATCCCGAAAATAGACAAAGGTATGTTGAGGGATGTGCAGACCAGGGACCCCTTTCCCTATGGCGACATGCTTGCGGTGCCCCTCTCCATGGTTACCGAGTTCCGCCAGACGAGCGGAACTACGGGTACGCCCGTCTATCAGGCGGACACCTGGCAGGATTGGGAGTGGTGGGCCGAGTGCTGGGCCTACATCCTCCATGCTCAGGGATACAGGGATACGGACAGGGTCTTCGTTCCTTTCGGCTACAATATTTTCGTAGCATTCTGGGCGGGTCACTATGCGGCGGAAAAGGTCGGGTGCGAGGTGGTACCGGGCGGGGTCCTCGACACGGAAGCCCGAATCATGAAGATGAGGGAACTGAAATGTAATGCATTTATGGCAACCCCCACGTACGTCCTCGGCATGGCCGACACTGCCAGGAAGATAGGAATAGAACCCAAGAGTATAGGTATCCAAAAAATCACTTGCGCAGGGGAACCCGGCGCGAGTATCCCGACGACCAAACAACGCATCGAGGATGCATGGGGTGCGAAGGTATATGACCACATAGGGGCAACGGAGATCGGGGCCTGGAGCTACATGTGCACTTCTCAACCGAGGGGTTTGCACGTGAACGAGGCCTTTTTTCTCGTGGAGATCGAGGACGTGGAAACGGGTGAAATCATAGAGGAACCGGGCAGGAACGGTAAGATGGTCATTACCGCTTTTGACAGGATAGCCAAACCCTGCATCCGCTTCGATTCAAAGGACGTGATACGATGGGCCGATTACACATGCGAGTGCGGCAGGACCTTTCGCATCATCGACGGAGGCGTCGTCGGGAGGGCCGATGACATAACCAAGGTGAAGGGTGTGCTCCTCGCCCCCACAGCCATAGAAGAGGTGGTGCGAAGCTTTGCGGAACTAAGCAACGAATATGAGGTGATAGTGACGAAGAAAGGCGACATCGACGATATCGCCCTCAAAATAGAGATCACCCCGGGTTTCGAGGAAAGAAAGGAAGCCCTTCTCGCAAGGCTCAAGGACGAGTTGCGGGTGAAGACGAACCTTGGATATAAGATCGAGGTCCATCCTCATGGCAGCCTCCCGCGCTATGAGGTGAAGGCAAAGAGGTTCAAAGACCTCAGAAAACATTGAAAGGAGGGACAAACGTGGACACCCGGTACGACATAAATGCGATGGACGAAAAGATAAGGCTCATCCGCAAGACCGCGGAGGAGTTGATGAGTATAGGCGGTGGGATCGAAGCGGTGAAGAAGAATCTGGTGAGACTGCTGGCAAGCACAAAGATGCTCGAACTGAACATAAGCGACGCGAAAGAAGTGCTTTGACAGATGGCTTCCCGCGCCGGACCGATATCAGGGGGCGACAATGGAACAGTGGATATTCTGGTTCGACGAACTCGATAAAGCACACAATGACATTGTAGGAAAGAAGTGCGCCCACCTCGGCGAACTTATCAGGTTGGGTCTCAATGTTCCGTGGGGCTTCGCAATTTCGGTGAAGGGGTTCGAAGAATTCATGAGGACCACCGGAGCCGATGAGGAACTGAAAGATGGTATGGCTTCAGCCCGGGACGAAGGGAAAAAGGTCGAAGCCTGTCACAGGGCGAGCCGCATCGCCAGGAACATCATAGAGTCAAAGCAGATGCCGGAAGCGATGGACAATGAAATTCGCGCACATTACCGGGAACTCTGCTGTCGGTCCGGGAGGCAGAATATGGCGGTTGCAGTCCGTTCAAGCGGGTCCAGGAGCATGCCGGGCCAAATGGAAACATATCTTAATGTCGAGGGCGAAAATGCAGTCCTCACCCATATCAAGAAAGTGTGGGGCAGTTCATATAGTCCCGCGGCAATAGCCTTCAGGGCAGGGCATGATTTGCCGCTGGAATGGGCTCCCATCGGCGTGGCGATAATGACCCTCGTCGATGCGAAGGCCGCCGGGGTCGCCCTTACGGTTGAACCTACCACGGGTGATGCCACAAAGGTAGTCATAGAGGGCAACTGGGGCCTTGGAGAGAGCGTGGTAGGCGGGGTTATCACACCGGATTCTTTTACCGTCGACAAAGAGAGCATGGAGATTATCGAGAGAAGGATTACCCGCAAAACAAGCATGGTGGTTCGTGGCCCATGGGGAACCCGCTATAAGGATACCCCTCATGATCTTCAGGAACGGCCCTGTATCAATGATGAAGAGATAAGGGAGATTGTGAGGGTAGCCATCCAGGTCGAACAGCACTTCGGGGTGGCTCAGGACATGGAATGGGTGGTGGACGGACTTCTTCCTCCGGGCGAGGATGTCTTTTGGCTCCAGGCGCGCCCCGCCGGTTATGCGAAGATGGACAAAGCAGATGAAATGGATTACCTCATCGATCTCATGGTGAGGCTTTTCAAGTGATGGGTTGTTACGCATAAGAAAAAGGGGGTACTTAAAACATGGAGGAGATCAATTTCAGCATTAATGGCCTGCCCATAAAGGTTATTTCCGACCCGAAGAAGACTTTGCTCAAAGTACTTCGGGAAGACCTCCACCTGACTGGAACCAAGGAAGGGTGCTCCGCAGGCCACTGCGGCACTTGTGCCGTACTCGTGGACGGAGAAATTGTCATGTCGTGCCACTATCCGCTGGAAAAGGCACGGAACAAGAAGGTGGTAACCATTGAGGGCATAGGGACACTGGAGAAACCTCATCCTATTCAGATAGCATTTGCGGTAAACGGCGCGGTCCAGTGCGGGTTCTGCACGCCGGGCATGATCATCCGGGCTAAATGGCTTCTCGACAAGAATCCTAAGCCCTCACGGGAGGAGATAACGTCGGCGATCCAGCCCCATCTCTGCCGGTGCACAGGTTATGTCAGGATTGTTGACGCCATAGAGACGGCCGGCGCGTTCCTCCGGAATGAGATCAGATCCATGGAGCCGGATAAAGGCAAAGGTATACTCGGCGAGCGGGTTCCGCGGCGCGATGCCCTGGAAAAGGCAACAGGCGCGACGCTCTTTGTCGATGATATCCCTATTAGCGGTGTGGCCCATATCAAGGTGGTAAGAAGTCCCCACCATCACGCAAGGATTGTGAATATAGATACGCAGCAGGCCCAATCGGTGCCGGGCGTGCTTGCCGTACTCACATCAGAGGACGTAAAGGGGACCAACATCCTCAAGATGGCAGGTGACGATCAACCCATCCTCTGCGGTTTAAAGGTTCGGATGGTCGGCGACCCCGTGGCAGCGGTAGTTGCCGTCACGGAAAACGCGGCACGCGAAGCCCGGGAAAAGGTTAAAGTGACATACGAAGAACTGCCTGCGGTAGCCACCCATGAAGATGCGCTCAAGGAGGGCGCGCCCCAAGTCCACGACGGCAAGGCCAATCTCTTCTTTGATCAGCCTATCGTCTATGGCGATGTGGAAAAGGGCTTCGAAGACGCGGACGTAACGGTAGAGGGCGACTTTTCGACCCAGGTTATAGAGCATGGCTATCTGGAGACCGATTCCGGCGTTGCCTACATCCATGAGAACGGACAGCTCGTGGTCATGACACCCAGCCAGAACATCTATGCCCACAGGAATGCAATAGCCGGCGCCGTCGGGCTGCCGCCGGAAAAGGTTCGCATGATCCAGACGGTGACGGGCGGCGCCTTTGGCGGCAAACTGGACGTTTCGGTCGGAGGAATTCTCGCGGCGGCCGCACTGGCCCTCCGGCGGCCCGTAAAGCTGGTATACACGAGGGAAGAGGTGTTTGCGGCCACCACAAAGCGCCACGCCTTCCATATGAAGGCCAGGATCGGCGCAAGGAGGGACGGCACGCTTACCGCTTTTCAAATGGACCTCATCGCGGACGGAGGCGCCTATAAATCGTTTTCGGGGAGCGTGGTAACGCGAGGCATCGTCCACTCGAGCGGTCCCTACAGGTATGAGAGCGCCAAGGTGCGTGGGAGGGCGGTCTACACAAATTCGGCCATAAAGGGCGCTATGAGAGGTTTCGGGGTCCCCCAGACGATCTTTGTGACAGACTCCATTCTTGACGAAATTGCGGAGAAGATTGGAATGGACCCCTTTGAACTGAGGCTGAAGAACGCCTATGTCCCGGGTGACACGACCATCTGCGCACAGGGTCTTGACCATGGCTTTGGCTTCAGGGAATGCTTCGAGGGGCTGCGTCCCCACTATGAAAGGGCGGTAAAAGAGGCCAAGACCGCGTCTACGGACGCCGTAAGGAGAGGGGTGGGCCTGGGCACTGTCTTTTTCGGACCGGGAAGAAGCTCCCCGGACCAGTCTGAGGCGTGGGCGGAACTCCTGCCCGACGACAGGCTCCAGGTCTGGATCGGTTCGGCCGACATGGGGCAAGGCTCCGATACCATGTTCTGGCAAATAGCGGCAGAGGCCTTCAATTACCCTCTCGAAAAGGTGGTTGTCTGCACCACGGACACGAACCACGTGCCTGACGGGAACTTTTCTGCCGGGAGCCGCCAGACTTACGTTTCCGGAAAGGCCGTCCAAAAGGTGGTGGAGCAGTTGAAAAACACCATGGAAGAGAATGGGTGCAAGACGTACTCGGATATGAAGGAAAAGGGCATCTCCCCCATAAGCAAACTGGTGCATCATACTGCAACTACAAAACTGGACCCTGTGGATGGACACGGTACGCCATGGGAAACCTACTCCTTTGGAATCCAGTTGGCCGAGGTGGCGGTAGACGTGAAGACGGGCCGCATAGACGTATTGAAAATAACCGCCGCCCACGACTTGGGAAGGATTATCAACAGGATCAACTGTGACGGTCAGATGTTTGGCGGGATAGCGATGGGAATGGGCTATGCCCTCTCGGAAGAGTACCGGTACAATGAAACGAAGAGCTTCGCCGGATTCAGAATGCCGAGGGCTAAAGACATTCCCGACATGGAAATAGTCTACATCGAAGTGCCCCGGGAGAACGGGCCCTTCGGCGCCTCCGGGGCGGGCGAGTTTGCAGACGTCCCCACGGCACCCGCCATTGCCAACGCGGTGTATAATGCGTGCGGCGTGCGCGTGCGCCATCTCCCCATTACCAAGGAGAAGGTTAAGGCCGCCCTCGCCGCAAAACCGGTTGGGAGACCGGGAGAGTAGAATCCGTCATGGGACCGGCGCCCCTTGTGGTCTATTATGAGGGGCGCCCGCCTTCGTCTGTTCCGATCCTTTCTCGTCGCCTTTTTTAGCTGCCACAGCCCTTCGGAACGGGCCTGATCACGGCGGAGCTTCCCGCCAGAGCACCATGGCATCGTTGCCGGCTGTAGGGTAATCAAAGGCGCTTTGCCCGGCGGTGGCGTCCCAGGTGATCCTGGAGCCCTTTGGACCGTACATATTGATGGATTTCGCCGCTACCGCCCCCACGATCTCCGCGGTCGCGTTGAGGCTGACGGAAGCGTCGGGCGCATAGATGGCCCCCCTGAAATTGGAGGCATCGTTAAGCTGAGCATTCCCTCCTGGTGTTACTATGACGAGGAGATTTGATGCGCTTGGCGCGCTCCAGTTGAAGTTGGATGATTTGTTCATCTCGAAATTATTTGTGTAGATTGTAACATTGCCATTCGCGGTTATATTTACGGTACTGCTTTTGTTCAGGTGAAAGGAGGAACAATAATACTTCCCCGGCTGTAAAGTGGAGGTGCTCCCATTATATTCGCATCCGCTCGAGGGCGCGGAAAGGCCGCCGGGCGTAGCCACGGGCGCCAATGCGGAACTGCCGGTCATTACGCACGGACTGCAGGGCGCGCCTGCGTCGACCGACACGGCGCAGGTTTGTGCGGTTCTGGCCGGCGGTGAAGGACACAGGATCTTTGCGCCGCCATAAAGACTGATGGTGTTGCCCTCGCTGGTAGCCGCGTGTTCACTCAGAGGGCTGCCCGGACATGTAACCATTTGGTCGATAACCCTCGTTGCCCCGGCAATCCTGCCTGTAGAGCGTATACATCGCTGGTTGGCCGATAGCGTTTCGGAGCCTGACGGGCAGGGGAAACATGGCGGTCCGCACTTTGAGAGATGTACGTCGAACTTGCCTGAGTCTTTCGCCCACTTCCGTTCGGAGCTAAGGAAGAAGTCGAGGGAGCAGTCGTCTTCACCTGAATATCCCGGTGGGTCACTTTTGCAGGTATCCTTGTATCTTTTTATGCCCCTCTCAAGGCCGCCTTCGGCGATAAACTGCGCTCGCATGGAAGCAAGATGCACGGTGGTATTTGCCCGTTTGTTAGTGAAGAGGCTGGTCGTAAGCAACCCGAGAAAACTTATTATGGTAACGATTACTATCGCGGCGATGAGAGATATCCCCGCATTATTCTCTATACAATTTACTCTGCGCATCAGCGGTTATCAGGACCGTTTCTTAGAAACACGGTGGTCTGCAGCAATACGTCGGTCGGTTTGTCCTGTTGAGCCTGCTTGACCGGCACCTCCAGGCGAATCTGCACGAGCCATATCTGCCTGGCCTTTGTGAGCGACGACGGTACCGTCAAAACCATTGGAGGTATCCGAGATATCGACCGTCCGTATTTCCCTTACCATTCGGGCCATGGCAAGTTCTGCCTGGGTATTCGCGTCCGTTATCTGCTGCAGCGAAAAGAAGGCGTTGAACCCCGAGACAAAAATAGGTCTCACCACCAGGGAGATAACGCCCACCAGAATAATGACAGTGATAAGCTCTATGAGGGAAAACCCTTTTTGAGAACCATAAAACCCTTTCATCCCCTTCGCAGGCCGTCCTCCCGATCTAAGAAAGCGAAACACTTCACTGTTCAGTTCGCCACAAGGAGCACTCCGTCGGCCACATGAGTTCCGTTGTGTGACACCTGGACGCTAATTCGTTTGTAGTTGACATCCGCATCCCACGGCCATGCATCTACTTTCGTGGTCCTCGTATAGCCATTTCCAAGAGGCTCGTCCGGATAACGGGATGTATTGATGTCGGTGAAAGCCATACCATGACTCCTTTTCTCTGCATAAATTCTTTCCAGTTTCTCCTGAACATACTGTGTGCCGACTGCAATTTCAAAGGGCTGGGGGGTGTTGTTTGACACGACACAATTGGTGACAATGGCAAAAAGGCCGATAACCGCAACCGAAATGATAACGATTGAGCAAATGGTCTCAATAAGCGTGAATCCGCGCTCTTTTGATCCCGCCAATCGAAGCGAGATGGCGTTCCTGTCGGCCGTAGCAATAGCAGTCGGGTTTCTTAATGACATGATCCTATTAAGCCTATCCCCTCCGGAAGAAATGATCAAGAAAATTATTACCTAATAAATAAGTATGGATATAAATCATCTAAATGCGACAAAATTGAACATTTTCTCACGGGCAGGAATCATTTGGTTTATCCGTTCCTTGCGTGCCGCGCAGACACTTGATATCAAGAATGGACCGGATTGAAGCAGCCTTATGATATGTGCAGTTTTGAAACGGGCCCTTGCCGGTGAAAAATACGATCTCCGCGGGAGCACGTTGTCCGCAGGATTGTATGTACTTACCTTACTATTGAAGCGTGTGAAGTCCTGAAGAGGAAGGGAAGGCCGGCTTGCGGCGCTCCCTGAAGGATGCAGGTGGTCCTCATATGCCTGTTGGTTGACGGATCTTGAACATATGTAATACGGAAGGTTATCAGCACCGGGGACGGGCCGTGCATTTCGATTGACATCGCGGGCCGGTCCGGTTCAGGAGATATTATGGAGCTGCCGGATACTCCGGTGAGACGAAGTTATGCCGGATTCAGATAAAGGAGGGGCAATATGACCAGTATTGAGAAGATCGGTGATTTCCAGAAGGAGTTTGTCGAGGCGGTGCGTGCCAGGGCGGACGGCATTTTTGCACACTGGGACCTTGACAAGGAGAGGGATTCAGGGAAGCAGTACCCGAGGTATCTCTCGGCGAACCTCGCTCCCCTCATCGAGGCCATCGAACCATTGAACATGGCGAATAATGTGTTCAGAAACATTCTGGCCGAATTCAACAGCGACGTGAAGAAGCTTCTGGTAAGCAGGAGCCCCGCCGAATTCATGCGGAATATCGGTCAGTTATGGCAGGTTGATGCGCTAGAGGGCATCCCGGGTGTCATTGAGGGACTAGTGAAGACCAATCTCGACCTCGCCTTGTCCTTCGGCATCTCATTCCCGCATTTGTCGGGTGCGAACACCTCCCTCTATGGGGAGGCCCTTCTGGAGTACCTCTTTAGCGACCATGGGTACCGGACGGTTTCCGGCAGGTGCATTCAGGCCCCAAAGCTTTTCAGCGCCCTTGAATGGGATGCGTCTGCGTCGTCCAACACCGGTGTTGGGGGAGTCAACGAAGAAATTGAAACGATCAAGAGCATGCTGAAGGACCTTGAAAGACAGGTGAGGACTACGCGGGGCGAGATGACTGCGGAACGCTACCTTCGGGATATCGCCAGGGTATGTGTAGAGGTAACGGGCGACCGGATGTATGATCTCGAGGGGCGCTATGAAAGGTTGAAAAAGAAGCACGCCGGAAATCACGAGGCAAAACTTGTCAGTTGGTTCGACTCCTTCGGCAATCTCGCCGAGGCCACTATTTTGCCTGCCGTGGAAACCGCATTGTCCGGCATCGGGACCATTCAACTGAACCCCAAGATAGTGACGGCCCTCGCTACGTTCTGTTCGGTTACGGTGAGAAAGGCAACGGAACACGCATACCTGCAGGTGATCGGCTTTTAGCTGCCGGATCGAGGCGCCGTGCGGGAGATGATGGGTCCCCACTTCCCCTCTTCATGGACTGCGTGGCCGTCAGGTCAATAATTCGTGATCAAATATCTTTCGCTCCCGAATCCGATCACCTTTATTCTATCCCCCAGCAACCCCTGAAGGACTTTGAGCCTCTTCTTGCCCAGGACGACGACGACGCGGGTGTCCGAAGAAAAGAGCTTCGTGAATTCGGCCTGGGTCATAAAGGAGTCCCTTGCATCTTCATATTTGGACCCCATTTCGAGTTCACCCGTGTAGGCAGCGATCACCACGCGTTTTTTTGTGTAGAAGGGCAGTGTCTCGTCATAACCGCCATAGTTTACGACATATTCCGGAGAGGGGCTTCTGTCGTTGATGATGGCGGCGAGTCTTTTTGTGGTATTGAGTTTGTCTATCGTGTCGCTGTTACACATAATCATCACCACGAGAACGCCGGAAAAGACCGTCAAACAAGGAAAGAGCAGGGAAAACCTGCTGATCCGCTTCAGGATGAGGGCGGCGAGGAGAAGGAACGACATCACGGAGAGCCCTATGGAGAAACCTTTCATGTCGCCCATGATCTGTTGCGCCTCGGCGGAAACGGTTCGTATGTAAGAGGTAAAGGCGGCGCTTCCGTAGAGAAACACGGATAAGGCGAGGACGGCAAAAATAGTTATATACGAGGCCATCTCGGGCTTGCCGCCCCTTTCTTTCCATCTGTCATGGAACAGGGACCCGATAATGAGCGCCATGGGTGGGAACACAGGGAGAATATAAGGGGGAAGCTTGGACTTCGATATGCTGAAGAAGACGAAGACCACGATCGTCCATATAAAGAAAAGCCTCAACTCCTTCCTGTTCCAAAGCTGTATGAAGCATCTGGGGATGAAGATGGACCACGGGAGCATTCCTCCGAAAAGGACGGGGAAGAAATAGAAGAGCGACCCCGTTCTCTTGTGCTTCGACGTGAGGAACCGGAGAAAATTCTGGTCGACGACGAAGAAGTAGAGAAATTCCTTTTCTCTCATGGATATGGCGATGATCCAGGGAAGGATGACCGCCAGATAGACGGCGAGCCCCCTAATCCACTTCAACTCCTTCAGAAAACCTATGTTTCTTTCCGTGAGGAGAAAGATGAAAACAGTGCCCCCTGAGAGTATTACGGCGGCAGGGCCCTTTGTGAGCGTAGCGAACCCCAGGGCTGCGTAAAAGAGGTATATGAAAAGCGGTTTGCCCTCGCGGTAATACCCGTAGAAGAACAGGAGCGAAAGGAAGAGCCAGAGGGTGAAGAACATGTCGGTGGTCACGATCCTTGCCATGATGAAAAATCCGAGGGAGGACATGAGTATTATGGAAGAAAGAAAGGCCGTTTCCCGGCCGAGCCATCGTCTCGCCCCAAAATACAGGGCGATTACACAGAGAAAAGCCGAGAAGGCGTTGGGGAACCTGAAGGACCATTCGTGTATGCCGAAGGCCTTGTACGAAAGGGCGACGGCCCAGTAAAAGAGGGGGGGTTTCTCGAAGTACCGGACATAGTCGAGGTGAGGCACCACATAGTCGTTCAGTTCCACCATTTCCCTGGGTATTTCGGCATACCTGCCCTCGTCGGGCTCTTTGAGGGAATAGGAATGTATTCCGTAAAAGAAGAAGACGAAGGCAAGGAGGACGAGTACGGTGATATGGAATATCTCAACGGCGTTTCCGTTCCTGATCTTCATGGTGTCACATCCCGGTCATACCTGGAAAAGACCATGACCGTCTCCCCGATCCTTTCTTCGAACTGGGGCCGGACCCCTGGAAGGGCCGCCGTGACTTCGTTCATGTCCCTTTTTCTTGTGAGGATGAAAAAGCTTTTCAACTCCCTGCCGAGGGCGATCAGTTTCTTTGTATCGTGTTCATCCACATGGGTTGCATAGGCACCTGCGTAGTACACGTAGACGCCCCTCATGCTCCCGTAGTATACCCAGGGCGTCCCTCCGATGATATAGGGTTTCATCTTTTCCGCCACCCGTTTTGGAGATTTATAGGGGTTAAACTTCCCGTAAATTGATGCGTTTGCCGTGCCATAGCAGAGGACCATGAACAGGGCGACCGCTGCAAAGGCATGGAAGGGTTTTTTCTTCCAGGTGTAAAAGGCGAGGGCAAGGGAGGCCGCCAGGGAAAAGATACCTATACATAGCCTTTCGGGATAGAACTGCGGGTACCAGCCGGGCCGGTAAAGAAAGAGAAGCCAGCCAAGGGCAAAGAAGAGCATAGACAGGAAAAAGAACACCCCGTTGCGGTATTTGCTTCGCTCCTCAAGGAACACGGAACCGGCAATCAGTGAGATAGCGGGAAAGAGGGGTAGCATGTACTTGCTTATCTTTCCGGACGACAGGGAAAGGAAGAGAAACATCCATGCGGACCAGATCAGGAAATATGCGGTCTTGGGCTTCTCTCTGAGATTCGTCATGCAGAGATAGACACCCATGGGGAGGAACAGGCTCCAGGGGAAGAAATCCATGGGGAGGGTTGTGAGGTAGTAGTAGAAGGGCCTCTTGTGACTCCAGGCGTCGGCGAACCTCAGGAAGTTCTGCCGGATGATGTTTTCATACAGATAGGGAAACCCTTCCCAGCAATAGACCGCCGCATACCAGGGCAGGACTATTGCCGCAAGGATCAGGAGCCCGATATATGTCTCCTTTTGTCTGACGAGGGAAAAATCCTTCCGGAAGAGAAGATATATGGCGATTGCGGGAAAGGTCAGGGCTATTGACAAGGGGCCTTTGGTCATGAAAGCAAGTGCCGTGAAGACGAAGAAGAGATAATAGAATGCCCTCGAACCGTCCCGGCTGAACCGGAAAAAGGAGAGCATGGCACTCGCCGTGAATACGGCAAACACCATGTCCACCTGAAGGTACCGTGCCTGCCAGTAATAAAGCGGTGCGGTAATGAGAATGGTCACGGAGATCATGGATTCTTTGATTCCGAAAAACCTCCGGACCACGGCGAAGAAGAATATGGCACAGCCCGCAGCCAGAAGGGCCGTGGGTATTCTCATGGACGTCTCATCCCTCAGAAACGGGAGCGCCCTGTGGGACCCGTAGGTTATGTAGTAGAAAAGAGGCGGTTTTTCGCCATAGGGGCTGTTGTTGAGATGGGGCACCACGGGATGGTATTCCGTCTCCCGGGCTATTTCGGCGAAATCCCCCTCGTCGGGCGCCCAGAAATCCCGTGACTGGGTGTTGTAGAGAAAGAGAAACGAACAGATGATACATAAGGCAAGGACCGGCCATTTCATCGGCGATTGTGATCCGCTAATGTCCCGGCGTGAGCCTTCACTATACTCTCGATGCTCTGGAGCGCGTCTTCCATGGTGCCCGTGTTGAGGATGTACTCGTCGGCAAGAGCTATTGCCTCGGCCGCTCCGTATTCGATCTCTCGCCTATCCCTTTCCTCGAAGGCTAAAGCCGAGTCATCCGGTCTGCCTCTCGATACTATCCTTGCCAACCGCGTTGCCTTCGGGGCCAAAAAAGCGATGACTACGCACGGTATGCGCCCGCGCACCAATTCGATCTCCGGCCACGAACGCATGCCCTCCATAAAAACAATGTCGCCCGGAGTTTCGAGGGCCGACGTGAGTACATGGCGTGTTACGCCCATGCCGTCATCTCCCCGGAGTTCCGTGGAGACCATAGCCGTATTGGACGCGTCCGGCGTGAGACCCCGTCTGCTCACTTCCTTTCGCACCAGGTCGCCGGTGGAAAAATAGGGCAGCCCTTTTGACTCTGAATATATGCGGGCTATATTCTTGCCGGAGGCGGGCATGCCCACGACTATGAAGACTGTCATGTGTCCATCCTTTCCCATGGTCTCCCCCTCACTGAATTTTGCCGGCATAGGTGGTAAAAGAAGGGGTAAACTATAAGCCGGGTTCTGTGGCCGGCTGACCGGCCGGTGATCATTTCTCTTGGATCCCGGTTACCCGGGATCTCTTGCGGCCTACCTGGGTTGAAGGACGGGCCATCCCCGCTGCCTTGCGGCAGCCCCCTGTTTGGCCTTGCATCGAATGGGGTTTGCAAAGCCACTTAGTCGCCTAAGTGCTGGTGAGCTCTTACCTCGCCTTTTCACCCTTACCGCCAGGACAAACCTGGTGAGGCGGTATGCTTTCTGTTGTACTTTCCTTAGGGTTGCCCCCAGCCCCCGTTAGGGGCCATTCTGCCCTTTGATGCCCGGACTTTCCTCAGACGCGACGCCTGCGATCACCCGTTTACCCCTTTTTTTACACCGTTTTTTGCGAGCTTATCCGCCACCCTGTTCTCTTCTCTTGGAATGTATTTCAAGGAAAACAGGTTGAAACTCCGCACAATAATTTTCGCAGTATTTACATATTCCCGCAAGCAGTCGTTGCGCACCTTGTACACGCCGTTGATCTGGTTTGCGAGAAGAAGGGAATCCGTATAGACGTGAACCGATTCTACCTTTGATTCTCTGGCCTTTCGGAGGGCGCGAACCAGGGCTTCGTATTCCGCCATGTTGTTCGTCATGCATCCGAGGTAGGCACTCTCGCGGTATATCTCAGTTCCATTGCCGTTGAATGCCACTATACCGGCGCCCGAATCGCCGGGGTTACCCGATGACGCCCCGTCGATATATACGTGCCATTCGATCATTCTTCTTCGTCTTCGATGAAGTAGAATATCCTGTTGCAGCTCGGACAGAGTATTACCTGACGGTTCTTAGTGGCCTCGATGAAAAGCTGGGGTGGTATGGTCATGAAACATCCCAGGCAGACCCCGTTCTTCACATTTACCACGGCCAGTCCATTTCTTCTTTCCAGGAGAGTCGTATAGGTCGACTTCAGGTCTTCATCGACCATGCTGAGCAGGGCATCTCTGGTTTTTGTGAGTTCGGCAACGACGGCGTCCACGGAACGGAGCTCCTCGTCGAGCTTTTTCCTCTCCGCCAATGCTTCCGTCTCCTTCTTTTTGAACTCCTTAGTGGCGGCTTCCAGGTCTTTTTTTAGCTCCTCGATCTTATCCATCAAAACGAGGACTTCTTCTTCCGTCTTGTCGTTCGTTTCCTTGGTGGTTTCTATTTCCTTGAGCAATGCCTGGTATTCCTTGTTCGTCTTGACCTCGTAAAGCTTCGATTGAGTCTTCTTTGTTTTTTCCCTTTCTGCCTCGATCTCTTTCTCTTTCTTTCTCCGCTCTTTTTCGAGTTCTTCTATGACCGTCGTTTCTCGCGTGATCCTGTCGGTCAGTTCCTCCAGTGACGCATCCATTTCCCTTATCTTTTTCGGAGCCGACAGTATCTTCTTCTCATTCGCTATTATCTTGGTGCATATCTGCTGAGCTTCATATATCGTTTTCAGTTGCTGCTCCAATGTGTTCCCTCCAAAAAGTTAAGGGGGGTGAACCTCAATGGTTGCACCCCCCTGGATAAGTCAATTATGTTTTGTAGCAATACAATTGCGACATGACCTCTTTACTTTAATGGGCCCACCTGGTCTCGAACCAGGGGCCTACCGGTTATGAGCCGGTGGCTCTACCAACTGAGCTATGGGCCCTTTTGAGGAATAGGATACCCGATGCCGTAGGTTTTGTCAATAGCCGGAGCGAGCTTTTTTTCAGTAGTGGTAAGGGGTTGCGGCGCCGCGGATCGTCCGTGTCGCTTCATCACCTCAGTTCTCTTTATTATGTGCAAACCTTATGGTATTATTTATTAAAGGATACTTTGACCAAACAGGAAAAGCGTGGATCACGCGTGAATTTTAATCCGCACAGAGATCTCGATACGGTACGGTCGATTCTCGATTTCTTGCCCATGGGCGTCTACGTCGTGGATGGGGAGCGAAGAATCCAATGGGCCAACCATCGGACGCGACACCGCTTCTGCATGGAGAAGGATTTTCCGTGGGGCGACCCGCATTGCTACCAGAGCCTTTTCAAGCGCGAGAGCCCGTGCGCCGATTGCCCTGCCATGAGAACCCTCAAAACGGGGAGGACCGAGTACGAGGAGATAAAGAGTGAACACCAGGGCGAACTGAAGTACTATCTGGTTACGGCGACGCCCCTGAGGAGGGACCGGAGCGCCTCGCAAACCCTCATCATAGAAACTATTCAGGATATTACGGACCAGAAACGGGCCGACGAGGCGCTGCGCCGTCTCGATGATATCAATAGCGCCATCATCAATAACGCGCCTGTGGCCATTTTTACCCTTGATAAGAGCGGGAAGTTCATAAGCGTGAACCCGGCCCTGGCAACCCTCTCGGGCCTGGGTGCTCAGGCCGAGGAGAAGCTCCTGGGCTTCAATTGGCTGGAGAACCCTTACACAGTGAGGAGCGGCCTTGCGGAGCGCATAAGGAATTGCCTCGCGGGTGAGCCCTTCGAGCTCCAGGACTTTCCATTTACCACTTACCGGGGAGACCGGGGGCAGTATATCCATGTCAGAGGGGTGCCCCTGAAAGGCAAGGGCGACAAGGTGGAAGGGATGCTCTGTATTATTGAGGACAATACGGAGAAGGTCAAGGCTCAGATTCAATCGATTCAGGATGCAAAGATGTCGGTCATAGGGAGGTTGATGACAGGGGTCGCCCATGAGTTGAACAACCCCCTTGCGGCCATAGCCGCCAACACCGAGCTCGCCTGCGATCTCTTCCAGAATGTGAAGGACGGCACGGTTGGGAAAGAAGAAATCGAGGAGCTTCGTGAATATCTTGAAGTCATTGAAGACCAGGCCTTCAGATGCAAGAATATTATCAAGGACATGATAGACCTGACAAAAAAAGACGGCTTCGAGGCCCTCGAAATAGATCTGGTCGCCATGCTTGATGAACTGCTTGAAGTGCTGAACCTCAACAAATTGAAGATACGGCTTGTAAGAGATGTACCGCCGGACCTGCCTCCCGTGCGGGGCGACATAAACGCCCTCAAACAATGTTTCCTCAACATCCTTCGCAACGCGACGGATGCCCTTGAAAGCAGGGATGCGGCAGTGATACGGGTCCGCGCGCAGCACCGGGACATCGGGGTCAGGGTCGAGATCGAGGACAACGGGGTGGGCATTCACGATGGACTGGTGGATAAGATTTTCGAGCCTTTTTTTTCCACCAAAGACACGGGAAAGGGCGTGGGACTGGGCCTCACCCTGTGCTATGAGTTCCTCAAGAGGATGGGGGCGGAAATTGAGGTAAAGAGCGTACTGGGGAGAGGAAGTGTTTTCGTGGTGACCCTTCCTGTTTTTCAGGAAACGAGCGGGGTTGAATAATTTGCCATGATACGGATTCTGATCGTCGATGACGAGCACCAGCTTGTGGAGGCATTCAGAAAGAAGCTTTCCAGGGAAGGTATGGATGTTTTTACCGCCCTGAACGGCAGAGAGGCTATTTCCATTATGAAGCAGGAAACCCTCGACATCGGTCTCTTCGATATGCGGCTCCCCGACATGGATGGAGTGGAACTCCTGGGAAGACTGAAAGAGATGCAGCCCACGTCCGAGGTGATTATGCTTACGGGCTATGCATCCGTGGATACCGCTATACGGTCCATGAAGCTCGGAGCCTACGATTACCTCACTAAACCGTGTAAGCTCTCGGAACTGCACAATGTGATACTCAAGGCTTACGAAAAGAAGCAGTTGAAGGAAAAGAACATCGTCCTGGAGGAACACCTTCAGCGCGTTGAACTCCATGACAGGTTTATCGGTGAAAGCAAAGAAATAAGAGAAGTAAAGAAGCTCATCTCGATAGTCGGCACGGCCAACGTCCCGGTTCTGGTCCTCGGGGAGACGGGCACGGGAAAGGAGCTTGTGGCAAGGGCCATCCACTCTGTTTCCATACGCTCCACAAATCCTTTTGTGGCGATTAATGCGAGTTGCCTGCAGGAAAGTATCCTCGAGAGTGAGTTGTTCGGCTACAAAAAAGGCGCCTTTACCGGGGCTCAGACAGATAAAGTGGGCCTTCTCGAAATCGCGAACAAGGGCACCTTCTTTGTTGACGAGATCGGGGACATGGGGCCTGCCATCCAGGCTAAACTGCTCAGAGTCCTCGAGACCGCGGCCTTCAGGAAGCTCGGGGATACGAAAGAGATAAAAGTGGATGTCCGTTTCATTTTTGCCACCAACAAGAGCCTCGAAGAAGAAGTGGAGACAAACAGGTTTCGAAAGGACCTTTTTTACAGGCTCAACACTTTCATCATCATGGTTCCCCCTGTGAGGGACAGGAAGGACGATGTCCCCGTCCTCGCAGAATACTTTATGGACAAGTTCGCAAGGGGCGGGCCGAAAAAGAAAATATCCAGGCAGGCCATGGATCTGCTCATGGACTACCACTGGCCCGGCAATGTGAGGGAACTGGCGAATGTCCTCGAAAGAGCTATTCTGGTTTCGGGAAAGAGAGACGAGATAGTCGGCAACGACCTTCCGCCCGGCATGATCCAGTCGCCGCCCGTGGAACCGGAGAGCGTGAAACCGAGACTGACCCAGGACAAATTGCGACTGGACAAGATGGAAAAGGAACATATAGAGAGGGTGCTCAAGATGGCAGGGGGCAATAAAAGCAAAGCTGCCCGCCTCCTGGGCATCAGTCGGAAAAAACTGTACGAAAAAATAGACGACAATTAACGGCGGTCATTCGGGGATAAGGGCCGTATCCGGCCATAATCGCGAATCTGCCCCAACTCCTAATGTATATAAATTCGTGCAGACATGTGCAGTTTAGATACAGTTGTCCCCATGCCTTTATGTGCATTTTAGATACACTCGGCAGCGTCTCACCCCCGGACTGAGAACACCTTTTTCTACCCTACTATCAAGTAAATAGGCTGATAGCCATTTTTCCCATGAGTCACCCGGTTGTTCTAAAATTGGCACAGTAATTGCTATACTGTTTATCATGACATCCACACAAAAGGGTCACTTCCTGCGAGAGACGGTGAAGATCGTGCCCGACAAAGACGGAGTGGACGACAGAACGAATGGAGTGAAGGTAAACTCCATTCATCAATGACTAAAGGAGAAAAGGGTATGCCACTTTTTGCAGACACGCAGGACGAACGGGATTTCAGGTTGGCTTTAAAGAAATTCGTTGCGAAGGAATTCACTCCTCACCGCGAGGAATGGGACAACAACAGGGGCGTACCCCGCGAGGCATGGAAAAAGATGGGCCAACAGGGCTTTCTCTGTGCCTGGCTCCCGGAAGAGTACGGCGGCGCCGGCGTCAACTTCAAGTATTCCGTCATAGTAGGCCAGGAACTTATCAGGGGCGATGCGATGGGAATCGGCGTACCCAACCATCAGGACGTGGCCGTTCCTTACATCTATTCCTTTGGTTCCGAAGAGCTCAAAAGGAAGCTTTTGCCGAAAACCGCGTCAGGAGATGCCATAGCATGCCTCTGTGTCACCGAACCGAATACGGGCTCCGATGCGGCCGCCATCCGGACCAAGGCGGTGAAGGACGGGGACCATTACATTCTTACCGGACAAAAGACATTCATCACGAACGGCACCTTTGCCGACATTATGGTCGTGCTCTGCAAGGTTGAATCCCCGGGAAGTTCGGGCAAGAACATCAGCCTTCTTGTTGTTGAAGGAGACAGCCTGAAGTCCGTGCAGCGTCGCCAGTTGGAAAAGATGGGCCGTCATGCCACAGATACCACGGAACTTTATTTTGAGGACGTGAAAGTGCCCGTGGGAAACCTTCTCGGCAACGAAGGGGAAGGCTTCAAGTACACAATGCAGAAATTTAACCAGGAAAGGCTTGAAGTCTGTATAAAATGCCAGACCTACGCAGAGGAGTGCTTCAAGGAGGCCCTCGAATACGCAAAGGTCCGCGAGGCTTTCGGCAAGCCTATTGGAAACTTTGAGCACATTTCTTTTGAGCTTGCCGAGATGGCTACGGACGTCGAGATCGGAAATACCTTTCTTCAGACCTGTGTCGAGGAGTTTGTAAGGGGAGAGGATATTACCAAAAAGGTGTCCATGGCAAAGGCGTGGCTTGCCGAGATGGCCAACAGGGTCGCCTATAAAGCGGTCCAGATCCATGGTGGGTATGGTTATATGGCTGAATACCGGATTTGTCGTCTGTACCAGGACGTCCGCGTTCTGCCGATCTTTGCGGGTACCACCGAGATTATGAAAGTTATCATTGCCCGCCAGTTGGGCTTGAAGCCTATTTTTTGAATGTGTTATGTTTAAGAAAAGACGCGGACCGCAGCCACCGGGCACAAAGGGCTCGGGATTTTGACAAAGCTGGGACGGTCCATTCCGGAAAGAAGGCTTTACACGCATCCCGACTGCGGGAGGTCGGGATCGGGCCTGGTATGAGGGGCAACGGTGCAGGTTGAAGCGGGAACCTGGGCCCGGCCGCGGGCGAGGCGAAACTACCTGAATAGGGGAGAGGCTTTCCGGGAGTCTCAAGGCATTCCAAGGGAGGGTTCAATGGAGTTGACATCGGAACAAAAAGACATTGTAAAGGCTGCCCGTGAATTTGCAGAAGGGGAGTTCAGGGACAGGGCCAGAGAATTCGACGAAAAAGAAGAGTTCGATATGGCGATTTGGAAGCGGGCTGCGGAGAATGGATTCATAGGTTGTTTTATCAAGGAGGAATACGGGGGAATGGGACTCGGATTTCTCGAGCACAGCCTTATTACAGAGCAGTTGTGGCGCGTTGATCCGGGCTGCGGTCAGGCGCTCTGCGCCCTCAGTTTCGGTTCCGAGATGATACAGCAATTCGGGACTGAAGAACAGAAGAAGAAATATTTGCCACCCATACCCGCGGGCGAGGCGATCATAGCCTCTGCTATTACAGAACCCGATGCGGGCAGCGATGTGACCATGATTAAGACAAGGGCGGAGAAGAAGGGCGACAAATTTATCATCAACGGATCGAAGATGTTTATCACCAACGGCTGTACTGCACACTACGCCCTGGTTTACGCGCTTACCGACCCCGCGGCAAAGAACGCTCACAACAGGCATTCCGTCATTCTTGTGGAGACATCCACGCCCGGTTTTGAAGCAACGAAGATACACGGAAAGATGGGAATCAGGGCATCGAATACCGCCGAGTTGAGCTTCAGCAATGTGGAAGTACCCGTGGAAAATGTGATCGGAAAGGAAGGTCGCGGCTTTTACCAGCTTATGGATTTTTTCAACAAGACCAGGAACCACGTGGCGGCTCAAGGCGTCGGCGTTGCTCAGGGGGCCCTCGAAATGGCTATCTCCTATGTGAAGAAAAGGAAAGCTTTCGGAGGGACGTTGTCGAAGTTACAAGGTGTCCAGTTCAAAATTGCCGAAATGGCCACAAGAATTGAAGCCGCAAGAAGCCTCTATTGGAGGGCTGCCTGGCTTCTCGACCACGGAAAGCTCGACCCCGCGCTGGTCTCCATGGCCAAGTGGTTTGCCGGGGAAACGGCGGTATATGTAGCGAATGAGGCTTTGCAGCTTCACGGTGGCTATGGATATATTGCTGAATACGATATTCAGAGATTTTACCGGGATGCCAAGATTGTGGAGATATATGAGGGCTCGAAAGAAGTCGAGAAGGCGGTTATAGCAAGTGAACTATTGAAAAGGGTATTTTAGGGCTGCACCCATCAGGAGGGAAGCCTCGCTGAGGCTTCCCTCCGCCCTCGACTTCTACGTTGGCGGGTCCCATACCACTTGAAAAGATGGCTGTGGGGTGTATCGAAACGATACAGACGCGTTTCGACGATGGATGTCGCCCGTGCTTAGATTATTGGAAGGTTGTGCGTTACGATAGTCCCGGCTTTGGTCAAACTACCAGGGACTATAACAAAATTAATTTTTTGGGGGTACCATGAAACGTTTCAGTATTATCAGTCTTTTAGCAGTGTTCTGTGTTTCGGTGATGTGTGTGGTTGCGTCGGTCGGTTCTGCCGCCGAAGAGAAGGCCATTACACTCAGATTCTCTACGTTCTTTCCGCCCACTCATCCATTGGCGGTTATTACCGCCGACTGGTGCAAGGAAGTTGAAAAAAGGACATCAGGAAGGGTCAAAATCCGCCAGTATGCAGGCGGAACACTGACACCGCCCGCCCAGACATACGACAGCGTGGTCCAGGGCGTAGTTGACGGCGGCAACATCGTCCTCGGTTACACCATGGGCAAGTTCCCCCTGTCCGAGGTCCTCGATTATCCGCTCGGATACCCGAACGGAACCGTGGCGCATAAGCTGGCCAACGCCTATTATGCGAAGTTCAATCCCAAAGAGTTCAGCGAAGTGAAGCCTATGTATTTTGCGGGCCAGACACCCGGTATTCTCCACACCAGGAAACCGGTATACAAACTGGAGGACCTGAAGGGCATGAAGATAAGGACCTTCGGTTCAAACGCACGGTTCATGTCCCTCCTTGGCGGCGTTCCCGTTGCCATGCCTATGGGTGATGCCTATGACGCCCTTTCAAAGGGTGTTGCAGATGGTCTCCTTTGCGCAGACGAAGTCTTGAAGAGCTGGAAGATCGGCGAAGTGGTGAAGTATACCACCCAGAACTACGGCAGCGCCTATACGGCCATCTTTATCGTAGCATTGAATAAGAACAAATGGGCAACCATAAAGCCTGAAGACCAGAAGATCATCGAGCAGATCAATGCTGAGTGGATCGACAGGTCAGCGAAAGTCTGGGAACAGATCGACAAAGAAGGTCAGGCCTTTGCAAATCAGAGAGGTATTAAGGTTATCAAACTCTCCAAGGAAGAAGACGCCCGCTGGGCCGCAAAGGCGCAGCCTCTCTTCGAGGAGTACGTAAAGAACATGAAGGCGAAGAACCTTCCCGGCGACGAGGTGCTCAAGTTCGCCCGCGAATTCATAAAGAAGAACAGCAAGTAAAAACAAGAGCGCCGGGGAGTATTCCCCGGCGCCTCTTCCAGGAGGTTTAATGAGCGCATTTGTTGCGGTGTTCAAGAGGATATGCAGTTGGATGAACGGACTTGCGGGGGTCGTGCTTTTCTTTATGCTGATGCTCACCGTGGCGGACGTGGTGCTCCGCATGTTCGGCACCGCTATACTCGGGACCTACGAACTGGTTGCCGTCTCGGGCGCCATAGTCGTCGGGTTCGCCGTGCCCCAGACCACATGGGGAAAAGGGCACGTGGCGGTTGACTTCCTTATCGAGAACCGTTCCCCTGCAGTGAAGAACACATTCTTCATCGTCACGAGACTCATGGGGATAATCCTTTTTGCCCTTCTCTCCTTCTTCCTTTACCGGAAAGGGATCCACCTGTACAAAACCGGCGAGGTCTCCCTGACTCTCCACATACCCTATTTCCCTGCTTCATTTGGTCTGGCATTCTGCTTCTTTATCGAATGCTTCGCACTTATAAGCGATATTTTCAAGATATTCATCGTGGAGAAAGAAAATGGATGAAATAACTGTCGGAATAGTCGGAATAGTTGTCCTGTTGGGATTGTTCCTGACGGGTATCGAACTCGCCTTTGCCATGGCGATCATCGGGGTTGCGGGCTATGCGATCGTGGTCGGCCCCGGCCCTGCCATGAACATACTGGCAAATGACTTCTACGATGCCCTCGAATCATACAGCCTCACCGTGGTGCCCCTCTTTGTCCTTATGGGACAGATCGCATTCAACGCGGGTATCGCGAAGAGACTCTATGACAGTGCCCACAGGTTCCTGGGTCACATCCCCGGAGGCCTTGCCATGGCCACCGTGGCAGGGGCCACGGTCTTTAAAGCCATATGCGGCTCCCAGGTCGCCACCTGCGCCACCTTCGCAAGCGTCGCGGTCCCCGAGATGGACCGCTTCAACTACAGCAAGAAACTCTCAACAGGCATCGTGGCCACCGTGGGTACCTTAGGCGTGCTCATCCCCCCGAGCGTCATCCTCATCATACTCGGGATCATCACCCAGCAGTCCATAGGGAAGCTCTTCATGGCAGGCGTGATCCCCGGTCTCATGCTCGCCTTCTTCTTTCTCGTGGTCATCTTCGGGTGGGCGCGGATAAACCCCACCATAGGGCCCGCATGCGAACCTTTTTCATGGAAGGAGAGAGTGGCGACCCTGCCCGCCGTCATCTGGCCCATCGTGATCTTCTGCGTCATGATCGGGGGCCTTATGAAAGGCTTCTTCACCCCTACCGAAGCAGGCAGCGTGGGGACCTTCGCAGTCCTTCTCCTCTGCCTCGTCAAAAAGGACATCAACTTCCAGGGCCTCAAGCGCTCCATCCTGGAGGCGTTACGGACTTCCTGCATGGTGCTCCTCATCGTGGCATCCTCCAGCGTGCTCGGTCACTTCGTGGCAGTGACGAACATACCGGACATCGTGGCCCAGTGGGTAGTGACTCTTCCCCTTAACCGCCACATCATCATGAGCATCATCTTTATCGTCTACCTCGTAGGAGGGTCGTTCATCGACGACCTCGCGTTCATGATTCTCGCCACACCCATATTCTTCCCCGCCATACTCTCCATGGGGTACGACCCCATATGGGCATGCATCATGGTCTCCCTCACCGTCTGCGTGGGCTCCGTGATCCCTCCCGTCGCCATGTGCGTATTCGTGGTGAAGAACATCACGAAGGTGCCTATGAGTATCATCTACTCGGGCGTCTACCCGTTCCTCATCTCCCTTATCATCTGCATCATACTCTTCTTCATATTCCCGCAGCTGATACTTTATCTGCCGGGAGTGTTTATGTCGTAAGGGGGTACGGGATTTCTTGAAAAGACTGCTTCAATAGTGAATAGGGCAACAGAAAGGGCCCCCGGCGTGTGAACGCCGGGGGCCCTTTCTGTTTATATACCGACCTCGGAAGAGGGGTCTATTCTGGGGCGGTAGGACAGGTGGCGGGAAAGACACGTGCTCATAGGGGACAAAAGTGTGTCGAAGGGGCACATGCGGGGAACGAGTCCGGGGCGGACGGTCCGTTTATTACTCGGTTTATGAAATGGCCCTGAATTTGCTATGCTTTTTTACAAGCGACAACAAATACATTTTCAAGGGGGTATTATGAGACGTTCCAGCACCATCAGTGTATTCGCAGTCTTCTGTTTCGCGGTAATGGTTATGGCGGCTTCATCGGGCTATGCCCAGGAGAAGGCCATTTCCTTAAGGTTCTCCACCTTCTTTCCTCCCACCCACAAGCTCGCGGTAGTCACTGCGGACTGGTGTAAGGAAGTGGAAAAGAGGACCCACGGTAAGGTGAAAGTCCGCCAGTACGCGGGGGCCACCCTTACCCCTCCGGGCCAGACCTATGACAGTGTGGTCCAGGGCGTGGTAGACCTGGGTAATATCGTTCTTGGCTACACCATGGGCAAATTTCCCCTCACCGAGGTCCTCGACTATCCCCTGGGATACCCGAACGGCGCTGTATCCACCCACCTCGCCAACGCCTACTTCAAGAAGTTCAACCCCAAGGAGTTCGGTGACGTGAAGGTCATGTACTTCCACGGCCAGACCCCGGGCATCCTCCACGCGAGAAAACCCGTGAACAAACTTGAGGACCTGAAGGGCATGAAGATGAGGACCTTCGGCTCGAACGCCCGGTTCATGTCCCTCCTGGGCGGCACCCCTGTGGCCATGCCCATGGGTGATGCCTATGACGCCCTTTCAAAGGGTGTAGCCGACGGTCTCCTCTGCCCGTACGAGGCCCTCGAGGGCTGGAAGCTCGGCGAGGTGATCAAGTTTACCACGGAGAACTACGGCACCGCCTACACGGCCGTATTCGTGGTTGCCATGAACAAGGACAAATGGAACAGCATCTCTCCGGAGAACCAGAAGATCATCGAGCAGATCAACCAGGAATGGATCGAGAAACAGGCCCAGGTCTGGGAGGCCATCGATGAGTCGGGCAAAGCCTTCTCCCTCAAGAGGGGCAACAAAATCATCAAACTCTCCAAGGAAGAAGACGCCCGCTGGGCCGCAAAGGCGCAGCCTCTCTTCGAGGAGTACGTAAAGAACATGAAGGCGAAGAACCTTCCCGGCGACGAGGTGCTCAAGTTCGCCCGCGAATTCATAAAGAAGAACAGCAAGTAAAAACAAGAGCGCCGGGGAGTATTCCCCGGCGCCTCTTCCAGGAGGTTTAATGAGCGCATTTGTTGCGGTGTTCAAGAGGATATGCAGTTGGATGAACGGACTTGCGGGGGTCGTGCTTTTCTTTATGCTGATGCTCACCGTGGCGGACGTGGTGCTCCGCATGTTCGGCACCGCTATACTCGGGACCTACGAACTGGTTGCCGTCTCGGGCGCCATAGTCGTCGGGTTCGCCGTGCCCCAGACCACATGGGGAAAAGGGCACGTGGCGGTTGACTTCCTTATCGAGAACCGTTCCCCTGCAGTGAAGAACACATTCTTCATCGTCACGAGACTCATGGGGATAATCCTTTTTGCCCTTCTCTCCTTCTTCCTTTACCGGAAAGGGATCCACCTGTACAAAACCGGCGAGGTCTCCCTGACTCTCCACATACCCTATTTCCCTGCTTCATTTGGTCTGGCATTCTGCTTCTTTATCGAATGCTTCGCACTTATAAGCGATATTTTCAAGATATTCATCGTGGAGAAAGAAAATGGATGAAATAACTGTCGGAATAGTCGGAATAGTTGTCCTGTTGGGATTGTTCCTGACGGGTATCGAACTCGCCTTTGCCATGGCGATCATCGGGGTTGCGGGCTATGCGATCGTGGTCGGCCCCGGCCCTGCCATGAACATACTGGCAAATGACTTCTACGATGCCCTCGAATCATACAGCCTCACCGTGGTGCCCCTCTTTGTCCTTATGGGACAGATCGCATTCAACGCGGGTATCGCGAAGAGACTCTATGACAGTGCCCACAGGTTCCTGGGTCACATCCCCGGAGGCCTTGCCATGGCCACCGTGGCAGGGGCCACGGTCTTTAAAGCCATATGCGGCTCCCAGGTCGCCACCTGCGCCACCTTCGCAAGCGTCGCGGTCCCCGAGATGGACCGCTTCAACTACAGCAAGAAACTCTCAACAGGCATCGTGGCCACCGTGGGTACCTTAGGCGTGCTCATCCCCCCGAGCGTCATCCTCATCATACTCGGGATCATCACCCAGCAGTCCATAGGGAAGCTCTTCATGGCAGGCGTGATCCCCGGTCTCATGCTCGCCTTCTTCTTTCTCGTGGTCATCTTCGGGTGGGCGCGGATAAACCCCACCATAGGGCCCGCATGCGAACCTTTTTCATGGAAGGAGAGAGTGGCGACCCTGCCCGCCGTCATCTGGCCCATCGTGATCTTCTGCGTCATGATCGGGGGCCTTATGAAAGGCTTCTTCACCCCTACCGAAGCAGGCAGCGTGGGGACCTTCGCAGTCCTTCTCCTCTGCCTCGTCAAAAAGGACATCAACTTCCAGGGCCTCAAGCGCTCCATCCTGGAGGCGTTACGGACTTCCTGCATGGTGCTCCTCATCGTGGCATCCTCCAGCGTGCTCGGTCACTTCGTGGCAGTGACGAACATACCGGACATCGTGGCCCAGTGGGTAGTGACTCTTCCCCTTAACCGCCACATCATCATGAGCATCATCTTTATCGTCTACCTCGTAGGAGGGTCGTTCATCGACGACCTCGCGTTCATGATTCTCGCCACACCCATATTCTTCCCCGCCATACTCTCCATGGGGTACGACCCCATATGGGCATGCATCATGGTCTCCCTCACCGTCTGCGTGGGCTCCGTGATCCCTCCCGTCGCCATGTGCGTATTCGTGGTGAAGAACATCACGAAGGTGCCTATGAGTATCATCTACTCGGGCGTCTACCCGTTCCTCATCTCCCTTATCATCTGCATCATACTCTTCTTCATATTCCCGCAGCTGATACTTTATCTGCCGGGAGTGTTTATGTCGTAGGCAGGGGGGACTGTCAAGCGTGTTGCTACTGCGCCCGTCGGGCCCTGATCCGCAAAGATATGGAGATCAGGCGCCCGCGGGCGATTGACTTTGGGTGTGGCGGAGGCTACCGGATCAGAGAGTCCTGCCCGATCCTTTCCAGTATTTTTCTCTGAGGGCCCGCCTGAGGATCTTACCGTGCGCACTCTTGGGCAATTCTTTGAGGAATTCGATTGATTGAGGTTTCTTATAGTCTGCGAGCCGGTTTCCGCAGAAATTGATTATATCGGCCTTGGAGATTGTTATCCCTTCTCTCATGACGACGAGGGCTTTTACGGACTCACCCCACAGGTCGTCGGGCACTCCTATCACCGTCGCCTCGATAATGCCGGGGAATGTGTAAAGGATTTCCTCTATCTCCCTGGGGTATATGTTCTTGCCGCCCCGGATAATCATGTCGCCTTTCCGGTTCACGAGATAGAGGTAACCGTCCTTGTCGAACTTGCCGAGATCACCTGTATAGAGCCAGCCTCCTTTGATCTTGTCCGCCGTCATCCGCGGGAGGTTCCAGTATCCCTTCATGATGGTTTCGGACCTTCCTATGATCTCGCCGACCTTGCCCGGGGCGACGTCTCTGCCTCTCTCGTCTACGATCCTTATCTCGCAGTCGAGCACGGGCCGTCCCGCCGACGCAAGCCTGGGGGTATGGTCATCCGATCCGTCAGTGATGTGGTCTTCAGGAGGAAGGACGGTCATGGAGGGACCACTCTCCGTAAGGCCGTAATGTTGCAGGAAACGGACCCCTAAAGGGTGGAAAACCTGGATCGCTGTCCTGAGTAATTCCAAGGGCATCGGGCCGCCCGCGTAGATAATGAGGCGGAGGCGGGCCAGGTCGAACTTGGAGATATCAAGGCAGCGGATCAAGGCATTTATCATGATAGGGATGAACGTCGCGACGGTGACGCATTCCCGTGAAAGGAGGCCGAGAGTGCTTTCCGGGTCAAATTGCTCTCCCCCTATTACCGTCGTATTGGGGAAGAGAAAAGATCTTCCAAGGTTGCCTTCGAAAGAGACGTGGTAGAACGGAGTGGTCATGAGTATCCGTTCGTCGTAATAAATCTTCTCCTCCAGGACCGTGCTGTAGGCGGCGGTGATAATATGCCTGTGGGTTCGCATTGCCCCCATGGGTTGGCCGGTCGGCCCGGATGTGAGGAAGATGCTCATTGTGTCATCGTCCTTCACGTTGACCCGGGGTTCGGACGCACTGCCATGAGCAAGAAACTCTTCGTAGTCGAGAAACGGAACCTTTCTTGCCTTTCGAAGCACCGGTTTCCCGAGGCAGATAAGACAGACCCGTGCCCCTACCCGGTCTCCGACGGAATCGATGAGATCCGTCGAACTCTTTCCAAAGAAGAGAAACCGGGGTGTAGTGTATTCTATGACGTCAATAAGCTCCTTTTCCTTGAACATGGGGTTAAAAGGGCAAAAGATTGCCCCCGTTTTTGCTGCGGCGAAGTATATCTCAATGAAGTGGCGGGTATTGGGGAGGAGTACGCCCACGCGGTCGCCCGGCATGAGGCCTTGATGAAGCAAAGAATCCGCCAGGGCGTTGACCCTGTCATTAAGCGCTTCGTAAGTAACTGAAATGCCATCCTGGCGGATGGCAATATTGGCGGGGAATTTGCGGGCGTTCCTCGTCAGTAAATCTCCTACTATCACTATGCCTCCCCGGGCCCTTGGGAGCCCGTCATCATCAAAGCAATTCATATGCCATGTTGCGAATTACGGGGTGTAGGGGAAATACGTCAAGCCTATAGGGTATCAGTGAGTTTAGCCTTGGCGCTTCGTGCTATAGGAAGGGATACAACCATGTACTGAAAAGAATCAGACGTATCATAATTATACAGTTAAGGACTGAAAGATTACGTGATTCCGGACCCCGTGTTCCATGTGCGAAATGACATCCGGCGGTCCGGTTATTTGAGGATGCCCGCGAGAACGATGTTTCTGTAAGTCAACGCAAACTGAACGCCGTCGATATTGTCATAGTTGCCGTACCACTCCAGAAGGCTGCCGTCGTGGATGGCGTTTATGGCATGGGCTGCGAGATCGATGTCGATGTCATCCTTTACGACGTCCTCCTTCCTGCCCAGTTCGAGGAGTCTCCTGTAAAAGGCGCGGTGTTTCTCTTTTATGGCCCGGATCTTCTCCTCTATCTTTGTTCCACTGCCCACCATCTCGGCGGCGATGGTCGTGAAGCCAACGCAGAGATCCTTGTTATTGAGTGCGAATTCGGTAGCATACTTATGGCTGTACTTGATCTTGGAGAGGAAGCCCCCTTTCGCGCGCAATACCGATTCCATGTGTTGATCCACAAACAGGAGTTCATATCGCTCTACAATGGTTTCAAGGAGTTCGTCTTTGCTTGCGAAGTGCCAGTAGAACGCCCCCTTGCTCACACCCACGGCATCTGTGATGTCGCTGATGGTGGTGGCGTTAAAGCCTTTGCGAAGAAAGAGTTTTATGCCTTCGCTTATTATTCCTTCCCGTTTTGGCGCCTTCTCGTTTCTCATTTCCCTGTTCTCCCGGGAGCTAAACCGACCGGTTAGTTAAGACGGTAAGCTTTTAGCACGACCTAAAATGGTTGTCAAGAAAAAAAGCGAGACAATTTGCCTGACAGAATGGTGCGATCGGGCGCCGTGAAGTGTTCTCCCTGTTATGTAAGGAAAGGGAATGGCTGTATCCTATTTATACACCGGTATACATATGGCCCAGGGAGCTGAACAAAAAAAGAACGTTATTTCTGAGTGTTACAGGCCTGCACTCCATGGTATGCATATTGCAATTCTCCCTACAGGTGACCGAAAGTGTACAGATACAGGATTTCATGTGTGCGACAAAGAGTATTGACAAAGTCAGCACATTTTGGTTTATTAACTAAACGGTAGGTTAATAAGGCAACGATGTATGGGTTACAGAAAGCCTTTATACGAGGTGTAAATATATGGTTAGTCAAAGCCAGACCAGGGTATTAACCTGCATCCAGTGTGGAAAATGCACAGGGGGCTGCCCTGAATCGGGACGAACTCCTTTCAATGTCCGTATGCTCGTAAGAAAAACACAATTCAAGCAGGCCATAAACGAATCACTTCCCTGGTATTGTACTTCCTGCGGGGCTTGCACACTCAGATGTCCCCGGGACATAAAGCCTTCCGAAGTGGTTATCGAACTGCGGTCCGCCTTTGTCGAGGACGGAGAGATACCCGTGTCTATCCAGAAGGCCCTGGAAAACACCTTTGTCCAGAAGAACCCTTGGGGGCGTTCGCGGGCGAAGAGGGGCGCATGGGCGGATAAGCTCGATTTCGAGGTACCTCACGTCAGCGAGACGAAGTCAAAAAGGCTGCTCTTTACATGCTGCATACAGGCTTATGATCCCCGCTGCATGGTCATACCGGCGAATGTGGCGCGGTTGCTCAACCGCGGAGGTTTCGAATTCGGAGTCCTTGGTGAAGAAGAGGCTTGCTGCGGTAACGAGATAAGGCGTATCGGCGAGTCGGGTCTTTTTGAAGAACTTCAGGAAGAAAACATTGCAACCTTTCAGGAATATGGGGTAGAGGAGATTATCGCCCTGTCGCCCCACTGCATGAATACCCTGAAAAAGGAATACGGAGAACTGGGGATAAAGGTATCTCACTATACGGAGATTGTGGCGCGCATGATCCGGGAAGGGTCCATCGTCCCGAAGGCGCCTTATGAGAAGAAAGTGATATACCATGATCCCTGCTTTCTCGGCAAACAGAACGGTGTCTTTGATGAACCGAGGAGTATCCTTACGGCAATAGACGGTCTTGACCTCCTTGAGTTTTCAAGGGCGAGGGAAATATCCCTGTGCTGTGAGGGGGGAGGGGGAAGGATGTTTTATGAGGCTGAAACAACGTATGAAAGAAACAGCGAGGTAAGGGTGTCGGAGGCGTTGGAAAAAGGGGCGGAAATAATCGCGACGAGTTGCCCCTTCTGTGTGATGACTCTCGAGGACCCGGCCACCGAGAAAGGATTGCTGGTACGGGAAATATCCGAGATACTTACGGAGGTTTTATAATATGAATCTATTAGTGTTCACGAAAAGAGTACCTGCTACCCAGGAAGAGGAAATACGGATTATTGATGACGGCAAGGGAATCGATCTCTCGAAAGTGCCGTTCAAGGTGAACGACTGGGACAATTATTCTGTTGAAGCGGCTGTCCAGATCGCGGAGAAGACCGGAGGTTCCGTAACGGCCGTCTCCATAGGAGATGCGGAATCCGACGAAGTTCTGAGACGGGCCATCGCCATGGGCGCAAAGGACGGGTCCCTCATTGAGGTGGAGAAGGTCCTCCATGATCCGGGCGCAAGGGCGACCCTGGCGCACAACTTCCTGAAGAAGGAAAACATACCTTTCGACATGATCTTCACGGGGGTACAGTCCGAAGACGATCAGTTTGCTGCTGTCGGCGGCATTCTTGCCGCGAAACTGGGCCTGCCTTATGTCTCCATGGTCATTGGTATCGACGCCGTTGAAAAGGACCATGCGATTTTGAGAAGGGAACTCGAAGGAGGGCTTCAGGAACGGGTCAAAGTGACGCTGCCTGCGATTCTTTCCATTCAGAGCGGGATTAACGAACCACGCTATGTCTCCATTATGGGCGTGAGGAAAGCGTCCAAGGTGGAGCGAAAGTTCTACAAGGCGAAAGAGTATGAAGATGGGCTCCAGAGCCTTATTGAAGTCGCGAAATGGGTTTACCCTCCGAAGAAGGGAGGGGCGCAAATGCTGGCGGGCGAACTCGACGTGGTGTGCAAAGACCTGCTTGGAATTCTGAAAGAAAAGGGGGTATGGCAATGAGCTATGCACTGGTTGTGGCCGAAGTAAGGCGTGGTGTTTTCGAAGAGAGAAACCTGGATGCCATCGGTATCAGCAACGTCCTCGAAAAGGACAGTGTTCTCCTCATCCCCGAAGGCACTTACGATGTCAACAGGAAACTGATCAATTCCATGGTGAACGTGAAGGTGGCGGAGGAAATATTCCTCAACCCCCTGAATATGGTTGATGTGATAAAGAAGGTCATGGATTCGAAGGGCAAACCGGACACGATAGTCTTTACGCATTCATCGGCCGGCACGGACCTTGCCTCCTATGTGGCGGGATGGTTCAACTTGCCCCTCATTACGGATGTGAACGGATTCGACAAGGAACGGGGTATCTTTTACAAGAGCTATTACTCCGACAAGATATTCGGCGAATTTAAGACCCTCGCTGAAGGCCCCTTCGCGGTGACGGTGCGGAGTGGAAGCTTCAAGGACTTCGCTCTTGAAAAAGGTCAGTCCGCCGCGGAAGAAACGCTGGACGGCATCGCGGTGAGCGAGTCGAGGACCTTCGTGGGCTATGTGGAAGAAGAAAAGACGGAGATCGATATCACCAAGGCGGAATTCCTCCTGTCGGTGGGAAGAGGCATAGGAAACAAGGATGAGATACCTGACTACGAAGAACTGGCTGCGCTCTTAAGAGCGGTCCTTTCAGGGTCGAGGCCGGTGATCGACAAGACATGGCTCCCCAAGGCGAGACAGGTAGGAACGTCGGGGAAGACGGTCAAACCCAAGGTCTACCTGGCCATGGGTATAAGCGGCGCGTTTCAGCATATTGCGGGCATGAAGGACTCGGATTGTATCATCGCGGTGAACAAAGACCCGGAAGCGCCCATTTTCCAGTATGCCCATTATGGCATTGTGGGAGATATGCATAAGGTCCGGGACAAACTGAAAGACATAGTAAAGGGATGATGACGGAACAGGAAGAAAAGGTAAAACGGGTTCTCGTAGTGGGCGGGGGAATAGGCGGCATCACTGCCGCCCTTGAGATCGCGTCATGCGGCGTGGACGTGACCATGCTCGAAGAGGGGCCCTCCATAGGCGGAAGGATGATCCAACTGGACAAGACCTTCCCCACCCTTGACTGCTCGACTTGCACTCTTTCGCCAAAGATGGTGGAGGTGGCTCTCCAGAAGAAGATAGAACTTCTCTCGTGGGCAAAGCCGGTGGCGGTCAGGAAAGAAGGCAAGGGCTTTGCGGTCACGGTTCTCAAGAAATCACGCTATGTGGACATAAGCAAGTGCACTGCCTGCGGAAGTTGTTCTCCGTGGTGCCCCGTAGTGATGAAGAGCGAGTTCAACATGGGCACCGGCCCGAGAAAAGCGGTCTATATTCCCTTTCCACAGGCCATACCCAACAAGGCGAGTATCGACAAGCGGGAAGACAGGCCCTGCAAAGCTGCATGTGTCGATGCGTGCCCCGTACGCACTAACGTGCTCGGATACCTGAAACATATCAGTGAGGGAAGGTTCAGCGACGCTTACATGCTGATCAGAGAAACAAATCCTTTCCCCTCGGCTTGCGGCAGGGTGTGCTATGCGCCTTGCGAAAAGGTGTGTAACAGGGGGCAGATGGACGACCCCCTGGCGATCCGCGATCTTAAGCGGTTTGCCGTTGACTCCTTTGACCCCGCTTCCCTGGAGACGCCCCAGGTGCAAGGAACGGAACGGAAAGTGGCGGTTATCGGCGCGGGGCCGGCAGGGCTCGCGTGCGCCCACGATCTTGCCATGGAAGGGCATGACGTGACGGTTTACGAGGCACTCCCCGAGCCGGGCGGGATGCTCCGGTACGCAATTCCGGAATACCGTCTGCCGAAGGCGGAACTGAGGGCGGAGATCGGTTTCATCGAGAGACTCGGGGTTACGATTAAATGTGGTGTGGAGATCGGCAAAGAGGTGACCCTCGATGTCTTGAAGAGTGATTACGAAGCGGTGTTTATCGGTACCGGCGCTCCGAAGGGGCTGGGGCTCGGCGTGGAAGGAGAAGACCTTGCCGGCATAATGGACGGCATCAGGTTCCTCCGGGCGATAAATACGGGCGAGACAATAGCGATAGGAAAGCATGTGGCCGTCATCGGCGGAGGCAATACCGCGGTGGACTGCGCGAGGACTGCAAAGCGACTTGGCAGCGAGTCGGTGAAGCTCGTTTACCGTCGTACTCGCGAGGAAATGCCTGCCGCGGACGAGGAGATAGAAGCCCTTCTGCATGAGGGAGTGGAGATCGAGTTTCTTTCAGCCCCGGTGTGTTTTTTCGGCACGAACGGCAAGCTGGCTGAGATGGAATGTATTCGCATGGAGTTGGGAGACGCGGATTCGAGTGGAAGAAGACGTCCGGTTCCCGTCAAAGGCTCAGAGTTCAAATTGCCTGTCGACAGCGTCATCACCGCCCTCGGGCAGGCAACGGATACGTCTTTTACCGGTACTGCCGGGGTGTCGCTCGGTAAAGGCGACACTATCGTGATTGATGCCGCCACGGGAGCCACCAATATTGAGGGCATTTTTGCCGGGGGTGATGTGACTACAGGGCCTGCCTATGTGGTCGATGCGATCGCCGCGGGAAAAAAGGGCGCCCGCTCCATAAGCAAGTACCTTAAAGGGGAACCGGTGACTGCCGAGGAGGCCGGGCAAAAGCCGGAACAGCTTTCAGAGACGGAGTTGGCTGTGGTGGTGAAAAGATTTCCGAAGGCAGAACGGCTCGCCATGCCCGAGGAGCCTGTCGAAGAGAGGGTGACTGATTTTCGTGAAGTGGCGACGGGCTACCGGCCGGAGGACGCAATGAAGGAGGCGTCCCGTTGCCTTGCAGGGCAGATCGAGGGATGCATCCAGTGTGGAGAGTGCGAGAGGCGTTGCGAGGTAAATGCCGTGCATTACGACATGGAGAATGAGATCGTGGAGATGGCCTTTGACAGCATAGTCCTTGCGCCCGGATTCGACCTCTATGATCCGACGGAGAAGAGGGAATATGGTTATGGCGTTCTTGAGGGCGTGATAAGCGGAATAGAGTTCGAAAGGATCTGCTCGGTTACAGGACCCACAGGTGGAGATATTCTTGTGAATGGAAAGACGCCGAAGCGGTTCTTCTTCATTCAATGCGTAGGATCGAGAGACCGTCAGAGCGGGGCCCGTTACTGTTCCAGGGTATGCTGCATGTACACCGCGAAGCACGCAAGCATTGTGAAAGACAGGATCGCCGGAGCGGAGATATATGTTTCATATATCGATGTGAGGGCCTACGGCAAAAACTATGAAGAGTTCTATAAGAGCACGCAGGAAAGCGGTACGTATTATATAAGGGGAATTCCGGGAGAGGTATCTAAAGGAGAAAACGGGCTCATAGTGAGGGTGGAGGACATGCTGAGCGGCGAACTGCGTGAGGTTGAGGCGGACCTCGTTATACTCGCCACAGGGGTGAGGCCGCGTAAGCAAACCGCGGAACTCTGCGATATAATGTCCATCGAGAGAGATGAGTACGGATTTATCAAGGTAGATTCCGTGAGCCCTTCAAAGACGAACGTGGACGGTATTTTTGTGTGCGGCATGGCTTCCGGGCCCAAGGACGTACCCGATACCGTTGCCTCGGGCGGAGAGGCCGCGTCACGGTGCATGGAGTATATAAGCGAATGACAGGCAACGAACTCTTAAAACATCATAGGCCCATTGTGACGCATTGGACCTATAGAACCAATCAGGCGGGGAACTTAACGTGAAAACCGGTATATTTATCTGCCATTGCGGACACAATATCAAGCACACGGTAGATGTGAAGAAGGTAAGTCAGTTTTTTAAGGTGTTTCCCAGCGTGATCGTCTCGGAGGACTACCCCTTCGTCTGCTCCGAGCCGGGCCAGGACATGATCCACGAGAGCATCGAAAAATACGGTCTCGACCGCGTCATCATTGCGTCATGTACGCCTTCGCTCCACGGGGAATTGTTCAAGGACCTGTTGAAGAAGTCCAACCTGAACCCCTTTCTCCTGAGGAGAGTGGGCATAAGGGAACACTGCTCGTGGGTTGGAGACGACGTAGAGAAGAATACGGCAAAGGCGATAAAGCTGATAAAAGCGGGGCTTTATGCGTCATCCCATTATGTTCCCCTGGAAGAAAAGATGGTGGACGTGACGAAGTCGGCCCTGATTATAGGGGGTGGTGTCTCCGGTTTGAGCGCAGCCCTTTTCCTTTCGAAGATGGGGATGCAGGTATTCCTTGTGGAGAAGGGGGCGGAGCTTGGCGGTCATGTGAGAACCCTTAAGGATATATGGCCCATCAGACAGGATGGCAAGGCCGTTATCGACGGCATGGTGAGCGAACTTGAGACCCGGGAAAACGTGGAGATCTTCACGTCGACCACTGTGAGCGCTTTTGAAGGCTTCTTCGGAAATTACGAGGCGACCCTCGACACCCCGTCCGGGCAGAGAAAGGTAATAGCCGGCGGGATTATCGTGTCGATAGGTTTTTCGCCCTTTGACCCTCGCGTGATACCCGAGCTGAATTACGGCAAAGACGAGAGGATCATGACCACTATCGAGTTCGAAAAGAGGAAGGATGCGCTGGGCCTTCCCGAGAACCCGAGGATTGCAGTGCTCCACTGCGTGGGGTCACGGAACGAACAACTGGGGAGACCTTACTGTTCGAGGGTCTGCTGCATAAACGCACTCAGGGTGGGGGATGCAATAAAGGACAAATACAAGGAATCCTATGTGGAATCCTTTTACATGGATGTGAGGGCCCATCCGCGGGGCGGCGAGGAATTTTTCGAGGATACCCAGGAAAAAGGTGTTCTCTTCACGCGAAGCAACGTTGCGGAGATTGTCCCCGGTCCGGGAGGGTTGACGATACGGGGTGAGGATACGCTGTTCGGAGAACCCTTTGAGAGGGAGTTCGATGCCGCAGTGCTCTCTGTCGGAATGTCGCCGCCGGCCGATAGCCAGTCTATCGCCTCGCTCCTCAAGATTACCCTCGATAAGGATAAGTTTTTCCTCGAAGCCCATATCAAGCTCCGTCCTTTCGATACCGCGGTAAAGGGAATCTTCATCGCCGGCTCATGTTCGGGCCCCAAGGATATGGAGGAGTCGATCAACCATGGCAGGGCATCGGCATTAAAGCTCTTCGGGTTCCTGAACCTGGGCTATGCCTTTGTCGACCCCTTTATCTCGTGGGTTGACCCCAAGAGGTGCAGCGGATGCAGGATGTGTGAAAAAGCATGCGTTGCAAAGGCGATAAAGTATGACGAGGAAAAGAGGATCGTCCACGTTGAGGAAGCGGCGTGCATGGGATGCGGACTTTGTAACGCCACATGCCCGTCTTCGTCCGTAAGCCTCAAGGGGCATATGGACAGTTACATTGACGACGAGATCGGCGCCCTTACGGAGGCGATGTGAAAACAAGGGTTGCAGGTGGAAATAATCCGGACCGCGACTCAATTATTTGGAGGAAAGATGTCGGAAGACAAGGCTGAAAAGAACCCGGAAATCATAGGTTTCGCATGTTCTTTTTGTACATTCAAGGCTTCTGAAATGGCGGGGAGTCTGAGGATGAAATACCCCGACGGGGTGAAGCTGGTTCAGGTCCCCTGTTCGAGCAGGGTCGATCCCGCCTTTGTCATCAAGTCGATCTTTGACGGAGCGGACGGCGTCTTTGTGGCGGGCTGCCACCCGGGGGACTGCCACTTCATTAAAGGCAACTATTTTACGCGAAGAAAGATCGCCGCCCTGAAAGAGATGCTGGATGCTTTTTCGATGAAAGACAAACTTCGTCTCTTCTGGGTGAGCGCTGCCGAGGCACGGCGTTTTGTGGAGAAGGTTTCAGGAATGTATAACGAGATAAAGGAAAAGAAAAATGCAGGGAAAACAAATTAAGAACGGCAATATCGAGAGCGCCCTTAATCGGTTTCTGGAGCAGGATGAACAACGTCTGGTTCTCGGTTACGAAAAGGGTGAAAACGATGTACGCCATCGCATATTCAAAGGAAATCTCGAACATTTCTCTTTGCTGAACCCCTTTTTCGGTGTTAACGGTGCGGTCTATCTGCGCCGGTTATTCTCAAAGGGAACGGGGATTATTCTCATGCTGAGACCCTGCGAGATAAGGGCGTACAATGAATTGATCAAATTGAACCAGATTGAGCGCGCGGGCATCACGGCCGTTTCGATTGACTGTTTCGGGGCAGTATCCCTAAAAGACAATACCGCGGAAATACCGACGGAAGCAGGCGAGTTGAAGGAATACTTCAAGGGATCGGACAATATGCGCTGGGCATGCCGGGTATGCAGGGAAAGGAGAGGTGTGGTCGGGGACGCGGGCATCAGAATCGACAAGGAAGGCAAATTCTGGGCCTTCTCCTACACGGAGAAGGGAGATGCGTTTCTTTCCCTTATCGAGGGCGAGCCCGAGGAAAGCGGCGCCGGGATGCTTCTGGAAGAGTCTCCTAAAACGGACAAGTTCGCCACCGACATGGAACAATTTTCCAAGGACTTTTCAAAGTGCATCATGTGCAAGAACTGCAGGGATATGTGTCCTGTCTGTTATTGTGTGGATTGTGTATTCAACGGCGACGAATATCTGCCGAAGGGCGACGCACTTCTCAATAAGATCTTCCGCACAGGTTCCACGGACATGCCCCAAGGGAAAGAGCTTTTTCACATGGTCAGAATGTACCATGTATCCCAGGTTTGTGTGGGGTGCGGAGCGTGCGAGGAGGCGTGCCCCCAGGGCATTCCCCTTTCCAAGTATTTCAAGGGGATTTCGGAAAGACTCCAGGGCATGTTCTCCTATATGTCGGGAAGGAGTCTCGACGAAGACATACCTTACCTTACATTTCTTGAGGATGAATTGAAAGATGCAGAAGATTGATAAGATCATAGAGCTCGCAGGGCACAAAAAGGAAGACCTTTCGGTCTGCATGGGATGCAAGGTCTGCGCGTCGGTCTGTACGGTGAACGACCTCGACATTGCCATGAACCCCCAGGAACTCCTTGTCCGTCTGTTTCTGGGAGAGGAAATAGAAAAGGACCATCCTCTTGTCCGTTACTGCACGAGTTGCTACCGCTGTACGGGGGCGTGTCCGTGGAAGATACGGATACCGGAGGTGGTGAGAGCCTTGCGGGAGTCCCTCGACGTGGCGTCCCCCTTTGAGAAGGCGTTTAAGGGGTCCCTCAAGATTTGGGGAAGGGTTTACGAGCCTTATGTGTTTCTTATGTCGGTCTCCTTTCTGCTAAAGGAAGGCTATGTGAAACATATGCCGAAATGGACGGAGTACATGAGCTTTCATCTGCCCCACAAAGTGAAGAGGACTTGACATGGATTACGGATATTACCCAGGCTGTTCCCTGACGGGTTCGGCTCGTAAGCTCGATAAAGGTGTAAAAGAGGTATTCAAGAAATTGGGACACCGTCTTACGGAGATCCCGGACTGGAACTGCTGCGGCGCCCTGGAATACGGAGACCGGAACGAACTGGTGGCGCTTTCCAAAGAAAACCTGAGGAAAGCCGAAGGGATGTGCAAGGAGATCGTGGCACCTTGCCCCGCGTGTTACAAAAACCTCAAGGACGCGAATTCCGATGACAGGTTTACCATACTCAATCCCCTTGAGCTCCTTGATAAGGAAGTGCTCTCTTCCATCAACGCCAAGCGCGATCTGAAGGGAAAGGTCTTTACTCCCTATTACGGATGCGTCCTTTTGCGCCCTGAGGGAACGGCCATCAAGAATAAGAATGTAATGGAAGATCTGATCACACACTTTGGCGGCGAGATCGAAGGCGAGAAGGTCAAGGACAGGTGTTGCGGCGGCAACCAGTTTTTTGCCAATAAATGGGCTACGGAGAAACTTTCAGGTTTGATCATCGATAAGTCGAAGGGGACCATCGTGGTATTCTGCCCCCTCTGCGAGATGGCGCTGAAGACCTTCTCGACGGGCAGGAAGATCATTTATCTCACGGACCTTGTACTCTATATCATGGGAGAGAATAACGTAATATGAACGTACTCATAGTAGGCGGCGGTATAAGCGGCATATCTGCCGCAAAGGTTGCCCTGAAAGAAGGCCACGAGGTTACGATCCTCGAGTCCTCGCCGGAGCCGGGCGGCCTCATGGCCCGTATCGCAAACTGCAGGGTTGGGTTCACCACTTTTTTTGACGAGATACGTGATAATCCCGGACTTACGGTTATCAGGGAAAGTGTGATTACGAGTGTCGAGAAGAAAAACGGCGTGTTCGCCGTAACCCTGGCAAACGGAAAATCCCTCGATGCGGACAAGGTGATAATCGCGGCGGGTCTGAGCCCTTACGATCCTGTCCAGTATAAGGGGAAAAGGGTGGTCACGAGTCTCGAGTATGACGCTCTTATCGATCAGCGCAACGGCGAGCTTCCTTCGGATTTCAACAAGGTGGCCTTTGTGCTCTGTGTCGGCTCGCGTTGCGAGGAATACCCCCTCTGCTCGTCGGTCTGCTGTTCCTACACGATACGGGAGATCAAATGGACGCTTCAGAGAGCGAAACCGGATATAAAGGTTTTTTATAACGACCTTCGTTTCTTCGGACAGGAGTTTTATCTGGAGAAGATTTACAGGGATGCGGGTGTTGCTTTTGTCAGGGCAAATTCCCGGTATTTCGATGAAGACGAGACAGGTGTCAACGTGCGGTACTATACGGACGGAGAGCTTAAAGAGGAACGGTTTGACTACGTAGTCCTCGCCATCGGGCTTCGTCCGAATCCCGAGCTACAGCGCTTGAGCGCGCTTTTCGGATTCAGCCTGAATGAGTTCGGGTTTGTGAGGGAAAAGGAGCCTTTAACCACGGACGTTGAAGGCGTCTATGTTTCGGGTGGAGCTCTTGAGCCCATGAACATAAAGGATTCCATCCTTACCGGATTTGGCGCCGGCGTGCGCGCGACCAGGGATGCAGGCTTTTCCGTGGAAGCAGCGCGAAACCGTGAAAAGCTCTATAGAGAGCCCGAGCCTGAAATTGCAGTCTCTGATGAAGGGTCTTCATGCCTTTTTTACATAGGCACGGAAGACGCAGGGTCTGCCATATTTTACGAGTATATATCATCCAAATTTATCGCCCTGGCGCGATATCTCAAGAAGGCAGGGAAGACGGTTTATGTGACCACGAAGAACATGGTTACGCCCTCTTACGCCGAAGTCGCCTATGAGGCGGCAAGAAGAGAGGGCATTATCTTTATTCACCTTGAAGAAGGGGAGCGCATAGACTTCGAGGAAGGCAAGGCACGCATATCAGGGCTGAAAAGAAATATGACCCTGGCAGTCGATAAGGTAATCCGGTTTGAAGACTATGCCGCCTTTTTCAATGATAAGGAATTCCTTTCGCTTTACAGATCTGAGCCTCAGCTCAGATGGTCACCTACAAAATGGGGCAGGAAGAAGTACCACGTGGGTTTTATCAGACATCCCCGGGCCGAGAGATGGGAGCCGAGAGAGGTTTTTGGCGCCCTTGGGGAAATGATTCTCGACCTGGAAGAGGAAAGGGTGCTGCCGCAGGTAAACGAAGAAAGATGCAGCGGTTGCGGTTCCTGTAAGGATGCGTGCCCTCATAGCGCTATTGAACTGGAGATAAGAGAACGAGGTATAGCCGTCTTCGGGCTTCAGGCGGCGTCCAGTGTGCCCATTGCTCATGTAAAAGAAGACGAGTGTGCAGGTTGCGGTTTGTGCGCTTCCACATGCCCGTCCGATGTGATCAGCTATCCCGAAGTAAGGTAAGTCAAGTGACCGTCCGGAAGCCCGCGGAGAGCGGGTTCCCGGATTTATATACATTGAATGTATATACGTTGATATTTGATGTGTTGATTGCTTACTCCTTTTCCATGGTTTTCGCAGGAGCCGTAGAGAGGGCGTTTGTATCCGGAAAGGACTATGCCTGCAAAGGAGGTGAGGCCCCGCAAGATAGAAAAACGATATACCGGCAGGACGGATATGAGGGGCGGCCTGGGAGGGTCGTGAAGGTATCCGGGGCAGGGGAATTTCTTGAAGAAAGACAGGACCCTGTGAGGCGTGACAGGAAAGCCGAGAAAATGGTGGAAGGCGGCCGCATAGGTGGACGCAGATGGCCCTGTCACGTGTTTGAATCCCTGGAGAGCTTCAGGACTGGTCGTGTAAAACTCATAAACGGAGAGTCACACAAAATTCAAATTAATGGGGAGGTTTTATGAAAAGATCAACATGGATGATCGGTTGTCTCATGGTATGCGCATTACTGTTTTTATTCCTCGTCCCCCTTCAGAGCCACGCGGCGGAGAAGGTAATCACCCTTAAGGTAGCCAACTGGTTCCCTATCACCCACAAGCAGAGCATCCTCCTCGATGCGTGGGGCAAGGAAGTGGAGAAGAAGACGGGGGGCAAGGTAAAGGTCAACTACTATGCCGCAGGCACCCTCGTGCCCGCTGCCCAGAGCTATGACGCGGTCACCAAGGGTATCGCCGATGTAGGCAACCACGTCCTCGGATACACGGTAGGGAAGTTCCCCTTGACGGAGATCATCGACCTCCCCCTGGGCTACCCCAACAACACGGTTCCCACCAAGATGGCCAATGCCTTCTACGGCAAGTTCAAACCGAAAGAGTTCGATGAGGTGAAGGTCCTCTGGTTCCACGCCCAGGCCCCCGGCATCGTCCACACGAAGTCAAAACCCGTCCACAAACTCGAGGACCTGAAGGGCCTCAAGATGAGGACCTACGGCTCCAATGCGAAGCTCATGGGACTTCTGGGAGGAACCCCCGTGGCAATGCCCATGACCGATGTGTATGACGCCCTTTCGAGAGGCGTAGCCGACGGCGTCATGGCCGCATACGAGGCACTGGAAGGCTTCAGGCTCGGAGAGCAGGTGAAGTACTCCACGGAGAACTACGACACCTCCTACAGCGCCACCTTCGTGGTCGTCATGAACAAGAGAAAATGGAACGCCCTTCCCCCGGACGTGCAGAAGGTGATCGACGGGATGAGCCCCGAGTATATCGAGAAGTACGCCGCCATGTGGGATGACATCGAAAAGAGCGGCAAGGAATACTGCATCAAGAAAGGCAACAAGATCATCACCCTCGACAAAGCCGAACAAGCCAAGTGGGTGGCCAAGGCCGAACCTCTCTTCGATGACTACGTGAAGAGGATGAAGGCAAAGAACCTGCCGGGCGACGAAGCGCTGAAGTTCGTCCGCGATTACTTAAAACCCTACAAAAAGTAATATCCGGGAGGAGAAATGCAGGTATTTCACTCGGTGGTTTTGAGAGTCGGCAAGGTGATGGACGTGATCGGGGGGACCGTCCTTACCCTGATGATGCTTATCACCGTGCTGGACGTGGTCCTCCGGCTCTTCCGGAAGCCCATTACCGGCACGTATGAACTGGTTTTCCTGGGAGGCGCGGTGGTAATCGGATGCGCCATCCCCATCACTTCATGGGAGGGAGGACACGTGTGCGTCGACTTTCTGCTCGAACACTTCTCTCCCATGGCGAAGAAGGTCATCATGCTCCTCACGAGGCTCCTGGGCATCGCGTTCTTTCTCCTTCTCGCATGCAACCTCTTCCTCCTCGGGACCGATCTCTTCACGTCCGGAGAGGTGTCGCTCACGCTGCACGTGCCCTACTACCCCGCTGCCTATATCCTCGCGCTCTGCGCTTTCGTGGAGTGCCTCGTGCTCGTGTCGTCCTTTATAAAGATTATCGGGGGAGATCATGAATGAGACCGTCGTAGGAGTCATCGTACTCTGTCTGTTATTGGGGCTGTTTCTCACGGGTATCGAACTCGCCTTTGCCATGGGCATTCTCGGGGTGGCGGGGTTTGCCTACCTCGTGGACGTGCCGGCTGCCATGGGTCTCATGGCGAACGACTTTTTCGATGCCCTCGCATCATACGGGCTCACGGTCATCCCGCTCTTCGTACTCATGGGCCAGATCGCCTTCAACGCGGGTATCGCGAAGAGGCTCTATGACTGCGCCCACAGGTTCTTAGGCCACATCCCCGGGGGCCTCGCCATCGCCACGGTGGCAGGGGCAACGGCCTTCAAGGCCATCTGCGGCTCCGTGGCAGCCACATCAGCCACCTTTGCGAGTGTGGCCGTGCCCGAGATGACAAAATACGGGTATGACAAGAAGCTCTCCACAGGGATCGTGGCCACAGTGGGCACCCTGGGCTGTCTTATCCCCCCGAGTGTGGTCCTCATCATATTCGGTATCGTGACCCAGCAGTCCATAGGGAGGCTCTTTCTCGCGGGCATCCTCCCCGGGCTCCTTATCGCATTCTTCTTTGTCGTGGTCATCTTCGGCTGGTGCAGGATAAACCCCAAGCTGGGCCCGAAGTGCGAGCCCTTCACCTGGGGCGAGAGAATGAAAACGGTGCCCGACGTCATATGGCCCATCGGCATCTTCCTCGTCATTATCGTGGGAATGATGAAGGGGTTCTTTACCCCCACGGAAGCAGGGAGTATCGGGGCCTTCTCGGTCCTCGTGCTCTGCATCGCCAAAAAGAACATGAACTTCAAGGGATATGTGAAGTCCGTGAAGGAGTCCCTCAGGACCGCGTGTATGGTCCTTCTTCTCATTGCCACATCGAGCATGCTCGGGCACTTCATCGCAGTGACGAACATACCCAGCCGCCTCGGCGAATGGACCTTAAGCCTCACGCTCCCGTCCTTTGTCGTGGTGGTCATGATATTCTTTATCTACCTCCTGGGCGGGTCGTTCATCGACGACCTGGCGTTTATGATCCTCGCCACGCCCATATTCTTCCCCATCATCACGAAACTCGGGTATGACCCCCTCTGGGCAGGCATTGTCATCGCCCTTACCGTCTGCATAGGGTCCGTGGTCCCGCCCGTGGCGATCTGCGTTTTCATTGTGAGGAACATTACGAAGGTACCCATGGGGGTCATCTATTCCGGGGTCTACCCCTTTCTCATCTCCCTGGTCCTCGTGGTGGTGCTCTGTTTTCTCTTTCCCCAGATCGCCCTGTTTTTGCCTAATCTGCTTATGCCGTAGAAAAGAGGAGGAAGTATGACCATAGGTGATTTATTAGTAAGAAATGCCCACAAGTTCCCGGAGAAGACCGCCGTAGTCACGGAGGATGCGTCCTTTACCTTCCGCGCCCTCAACGAGCGGGTCAACAGTCTTGCCGGTCTTCTTATAAGCCGCGGCCTCGAAAAGGGAGACCGCATCGGGGTGGTGGTGCATAACGGACATCGTTTCATGGAGATCTACTTTGCCGCGGCAAAGACGGGGGGCATCTTCTGCCCCTATAACAACCACCTGAGAAGCGAGGAGCTTAAGGACCTCATCCAGTACTCGACGCCCAAGTTCCTCTTCTTCGACGAGGACTTCGGCAGCATGATCGAGGGCCTTAAACCCGAACTCGCGGTGACTCACTATATCGGGGACTACGAAGGGCTCCTTGCGCCTTTTGCCGAGCCGGCTGTGAAAGTGACGGAAGAGGACGTGCTCTCCATCATCTTTACCGCAGGCACCACAGGCAAGCCGAAGGGCGCCATGAGGACCCACCGCCACCTCATGTCGGATGCCATTGCGAGCGCCATCGACCTTAGAGTGGAGTACGACGAGAAGGTGCTCATTACCTTCCCTATGTACCACGTGGCCGCAGAGGACAACATCGTGCGCCATTCCTTTCTGCCCAATACGATCTATATAAAGAAAGAAGGAGGCTTCAACCCCGAGGAGGTCCTCGCCTACATCTCGAAGGAGAAGATCACGAGGTGCCAGTTCGTCCCCACCATGATCCACAGCCTCCTCCAGATACCGGATGTGAAGAAGTTCGACCTTTCGAGCCTGAGGCTCATCCTCTACGCAGGCTCCCCCATGCCGGCCGAGCTTCTAAGGCAGGCCCTCGAGGTGTTCCCCTGCGGGTTCGCCCAACTCTATGGGCAGACGGAGAGCGGTCCCTTTACCACAGTCCTCAAGCCGGAGGACCATGACCTCACGAAGCCCGCAAGGCTCGCCTCCTCAGGCAAGGCGGCCCTCAACTACGAGATAAGGATCGTCGATGAGTCCGATAAGGACGTTGCCGTAGGCGAGGTGGGAGAGATCATAGGGAAGAGCGAGGCCATGACCATAGGGTACTGGCAGATGCCCGAGGCTACTGCGGAGAAACTCCGGGGAGGCTGGCTCAGGACCGGGGACCTGGGGAGATTCGATGAAGAGGGGTTCATCTACATCGTGGAGAGGAAGAACGACATGATCATCTCCGGCGGGGTGAACATCTATCCCCGTGAGGTGGAGGAAGTCCTCTACCGCCACCCCGCAGTATCGGAGGTATCGGTAATAGGGATACCCGACGAGCACTGGGGAGAGGTGGTAAAAGCGGCGGTGGTATTGAAGCCCGGGGCTTCCGCGGAACCCGCGGAGCTTATAGACTTCTGCGGCAAGAACCTCGCGGGGTATAAAAAACCCAAGTCCGTAGACTTCTGGGAGGAACTCCCCAAGAGTCCCCAGGGGAAGATCCTGAAGAAGGAGATAAGGAAGCATTACGGGGAAAAGTAAAAAAGGTTGGAAATCCGATAATTTTCGTATCTGATATCATATCAGTTGCGTCAGACAAAACCCTCCTTGTTAAGGCCTGTTGTGGTGCGCTGTTGCAATGGCTCTCACAGGGAGGGTCCCCCCCTTTGTTTTCTGGAGGTGTGATCCTGTAGGGCTCCGACACGCGCGGGTGCCTCATGGGTCTGGTGCGGGATGCGCTGTTTCGTGGAATGCGGAAAAGTGACGAAAGGGGGGGAGGCAGGAAATATGGATGGACGAGGGAGAGGAAAGGTTTCCCGAGGGAGGGCGGAGAAGATGAAAGACCGGCCCTTGAAGGACCGGCCCGTGAAACTTAAAAGCCCCGCATGGAGTGTTCAGGCCTTGGTTTAGACCGAAGTTCCCCCTGTGAAATCCCCCCAATATCACTCTATCCCGTTGAAATGACGGGAATAGGGTGATAATCATATCTTCTACTTGTTGCCATGTAATAGTGCATTATGTACTTGACATGTAGGTAAGCTATTTGCTATATATGTTCCATGTACATCGAAAGCATCCCCAACCGCAACTCCCGGCCCGCCATCCTCTTGAGGGAGGCATGGAGGGAAGGCAAAAAGATAAAGAAGAAGACAGTCGCAAACCTCACTGATTGGCCGGAAGAGAAGATCGAGCTCTTGAGGCGTGTATTGAAAGGGGAGTCTCTCGTCTCTCCGAAGGAAGCCTTTAAGGTTGAGCAGTCTCTCCCCCACGGCCATGTGGAGGCCATACTCGGGACAATAAAGAAGCTTGGCCTTGATACGGTCATTGCCTCGAAGCCTGGAAGGGAGAGAGACCTCGTAATCGCCATGATCGTGGAACGCCTCATCCACCCCTCATCGAAATTAGCAACTACGAGGCTCTGGCATACTACTTCGGTGGCGGAGGAACTCTCGGTTGCAGATGCCGATGAGGACGAACTCTATGATGCCCTGGACTGGCTTTTGGCAAGACAGGAGCGGATCGAGAAGAAGCTGGCGAATAAGCACCTTACCGAGGGCTCGCTCGTGCTCTACGATGTGACGAGCAGTTACTACGAGGGCCACACCTGTCCCCTTGCGCAGTTCGGCCATGACCGGGATGAAAAGGGAAAGAGGATCATCGTCTATGGAGTACTCACCGATCACGAAGGCCGACCTGTTGCAGTTACCGTCTATCCGGGGAATACGGGCGATCCCTCTACCATTCCCGACCAGACGGCAAAGCTCAAAGAAAGATTCGGTCTCGATCACCTCGTCCTCGTGGGCGACAGGGGCATGCTTACGGAGACACAGATTACAAAGATAAAGGAGATGCCCGGCATAGGGTGGATATCGGCCCTCAGGTCTTCCGCCATACGCGAGCTTGTGGGACAGGGGAGCATCCAGATGTCCCTCTTCGATACCCAGGACTTTGCGGAAATCACCTCTCCCGAGTATCCGGGGGAAAGGCTCATCGCTTGCTTCAACCCCCTTCTTGCCGAAGAGAGAAAGAGGAAAAGAAACGCGCTCCTCGATGTGACGGAAAAGAAGTTGTCCTCCATTGTACGGGCGGTCGGGAGAAGGACAAGGACGCCTCTTTCCGCAGCGGAGATAGGGAAGAAAGTCGGCGCGGTAGTCAACGATCACAAGATGGCGAAGCACTTTATCCTTACCATCGGAGACGGGTCCTTCTCATTCGCCCGGAACGAGGAGTCAATCACCGAAGAAGAAGCCCTCGACGGGATCTATGTGATCCGTACGAGTGAACCAGCCCTTCCTCCCGCCGATGTGGTACGGAACTACAAGAACCTTGCCCGGGTAGAGCGGGCCTTCAGGACCTTGAAGGGCATCGATCTTCTCGTCCGTCCCATTCACCACCGTACCGAGGATCACGTGCGAGCCCACATCTTTCTCTGCACCCTCGCCTATTACGTAGAGTGGCATATGAGGGAGGCCCTTACGCCGCTGCTCTTCGACGATGAGGAGCTTCCCCTCTCACGAACGACGAGAGACCCGGTAAAGCCCGCGGAGTCATCTTCTTCCGCAAAGAAAAAGAAGACCACCAAGCTCACCCCTGACGGCCTTCCCGTCCAGAGCTTCCGTACCCTCCTTGCCGCACTGGGGACCCGATGCAAAAACCGGTGCAGGATGGTTTTGGACTCCATGGCCCCGGCCTTCACCCTTCTTACTGATCCGACACCTCTCCAGGCCCGCGCCCTTGCCCTCCTCGGACTGTAGCCAGTAACGGGAAATCAATTTCTGCCATAATCATTGGAATATCAAGGTGATGGGTTAATATTGGGCGGGGAACTTCGGTTTAGACATACTTCCCGTTGATATACTGATTGAGGAAGTCGATTTCAATCTTCTGTTCCCTCACGATAGCCTTGACGACATCGCCTATTGAGACGAGCCCGGTCATTTTCCCCTTGTCGAAGACGGGCAGGTGCCTGATACGTTTCTTTGTCATAAGGGAGATGCATTCGTCAACCGTGGTTGAAGGAGAGACCACATAGAGGTCCTTGGTCATAATGTCCCTGGTGAAGGTCTCTTTTGAAGACCTGCCCTCCAGTATAACCTTCCGCGCATAGTCGCGCTCGGATATGATCCCCACTACGTTTCCCTCTTCACCGAGGACGACCGCCGCTCCGATGCCCTTGTCCTGCATCAACTGAAGCGCCCTGTACACCAGGGTATCGATGGAGACGGTCCATACCTCGCCCCCCTTGTGCTGCAAAATCTGACTCACTGTTGTTTTCATAAAAACCCCCTTAACGATGTATTGTTTCCGGGCAAACCCGGATTCTTCAATATGAGATCTCTGCGGCCCTCCAGTCCGGCTCAGCCCGCAACGGACCGGCACAGGATCCTTTTGCTTACACGGGTGACGAAATCAACTATACATTTATTACTATGAAGGGCGGTATAAAGTCAACAGTTAAAATATCAACAGATGTAATATCAAGATGTGTAATTTAATCACATCAGGTCGCGAATCCTTTGCCTTCCCCGGCCAAAAGGATATATACTATGAGGGCGCAGTGACTACTAATCTTCCGGAGTGTCTGATGGAAACCATGTTTTTTCCCAGGAGCATAGCGATTATAGGGGTGTCGAATTCTCCCTCCAATAACGGACGGGTCATTGTGGAGAATATGGAGCGTTTCGGTTTCGACGGAATAATGCATCTTGTTGGAGGGAGAAGGGACTCACTTTCAGGAAGAACGATATTCGCTCATGTGAGCGAAATTCCCGAAACCCCGGACCTTGCGGTTATCCTCGTTCCGGCGAGCCGGTTGCTGGAGGTGCTGGAGGCGTGCGGTGAGAAGGGGATACGAAGAGTCGTGATAGAAACAGGCGGCTTTTCGGAGTTCGGGGACGACCGGAAGGACCTGGAGGGCGAGATCGTGGACATGGCGTCCAAATGGAACATGAAGGTTATCGGCCCCAACTGCGTGGGTATCGTGAATGTCGAGAATGGTCTTATCCTGCCTTTTTATCCCCTTTATCCCAGTGAGGCGGGGAAGGGCCGGGTATCGATCATCAGCCAGAGCGGGGGTCTTGTCCATGATATCATCGTGCTCGCCAACATAGACAACGTGGGCGTGAACAAACTTGTCAGTATCGGGAATAAGCTGGTTTCGGACGAGAACGATGTACTTGAATACCTCATTTCCGATACGGACACGGGCATTATCGGCCTGTACCTGGAGAATATCGCCGACGGGAGAAGACTTATGGACCTCGCGCGTTCCACGGACAAGCCTATTGTTCTCCTCAAATCCAACAGAAGTCCGGGCAGCCGGGAAATAGCAAGATTTCATACATCTGCTCTGGCAGGGGACGACCGCGTTGTGGACGAGGCTTTGAAGCAGGCGGGCGTTCACCGGGTGCGGGATCTGGGGGAGATGGTTGATGCCTTCAAAGCGTTTTCCCTTCCGCCTCTTAAGGGTCCGAGTCTCGCAGTCATTGCCCGTTCCGGGGGACAGGCCGTACTGTCCGCGGATAGCGTCTATCTCCATGGTTTTACTCTTGCTTCTTTTTCCGAAAGGTTTTTCGCAATGTTGTCGGAAAAGACGAGGGCAGGGGTCATCCGGAGGACCAATCCGCTCGATCTGGGGGATGTCTTCGATTTTGACGTTTATTTGGCGATAATCGAAGAAGCGTTACGGGAGGATGGCGTTGACGCCGTTCTGATGCTCCATTCCTACGCCCTTGGGGTCGATTTTCAGCCTTCGGTGAGACTCATGTCGGGCTGCGGAGAGCTGGTAAAGAAGTATGGCAAACCTGTCGTGTTCTGCACGATAGTGCACAAAGAGAACTGGACCGCCATGCACGAGATCAAGGACCTTCCCGTTTTTACCTACGTCGATGATGCGTTGGCGGCCCTCAGAAAGTCGTTGGACCATTTCGCGCCGAGGCCGGATAAGTCCACTCAGACCGTAAAATATAGCCAAAAGAGGACATCCCGTAGTCGCCTTGCGAAAGGCATCGTGCCGGTGGGTGACGTATTCGGGCTCCTCCACGCATACAATCTTGAGGTGGCGGATTACAGAATCGTGAACGCGATGAGTGATGGTCTTGGCGAGGGAAGGAATATGGGCTTTCCCTTGGCGTTAAAGACCGCTTCCGCTGAAGTGCTTCATAAGACGGAGCAGGGCGGAGTGTTCCTTGGTCTCAGGGATGACGCAGGCCTCGAAGAGGCCTTTCGTAAACTGGGGAAACCGGGCCCGTATCTTCTCCAGAAGATGGTCCCGCCGGGGTGCGAGATGATCATTGGAGGCCGCAATGACCCGGAGTTCGGGTCCGTCGTGATGTGCGGTATGGGGGGTATTTTTGTGGAGATATATAAAGACGTGGCGGTGCGGGTAGTCCCCGTTGACGAACGGGAGGCGTCGGCTATGGTAGACGACCTCAAAGGGGTTGATATTCTGAAAGGATTCAGGGGCAGCCGGCCCTATGACATCGAATTTCTCGTTGACGCCCTTGTCAATGTGTCGAGGCTCTTGTGCGAGCACCCGGAAATCGGTACTCTGGACATAAACCCCCTCATTCTTTTCGGTAAAGGAGAAGGTGGGGTAGTAGTGGACGCGAAGCTCGAAATTACGTGATATTTTGTCTGTGCGCTGGCTCATCCGTTCCTTGACATGGCCCGGTATTACTGTTATATTTGAGTTGCGTTAAGGGCTTATCGTGAAAGAGGGTGCGTACTTTCGGTGAGATTGCTGCACGCAGTAGTTACCTGAGGCTCTTCGAATGATATTCCGCAATAACTGAAGCGGGGATCGGCCATCGTGTCCGGTCGCCAACAGACAAGAAGGGAGTTTGCTTATACAGCAGCCTATGTACATCAATGCAGCCGCACACTATTTACCGAAGACAATCGTTCCTAATGAGTATTACACAAATCTGACTGGCATGACCGACGAGTGGATTTTCCGGCGCTCGGGCATTCGTACGAGAACAAGGGCCGGGGCAGGCGAGAACACCAACACCATGTCCATCGAGGCGGTCACATCCGGAATCGGCCGGCTTCCTTATCCCGTTCAACAGATCGACCTTGTAGTAGGCGCTACCTACACCCCCTATGACACAGTGGGGACTATAGCCCATGCGGTGCAGAGTTCCTTTGACATCCATCGGGCGAGAGTAGTTTCCGTGTCTTCCGCATGTTCTTCGTTTTTGAACGCCATGGAGATAGTGGAAGGCTACTTCGCCACAAACAAGGCCCGGAGAGCTATCGTGGTTGCCGCTGAGCATAACACGGCTTACAGCGACGACAGGGACGAGCAGGCAGGCCACCTGTGGGGCGATGGCGCGGGCGTGGTGTTCGTCTCGAAAGAGAGGATTTCCGACGATGACATAGAGGTGTTGGACCTCAATACAGTGGGGCTCGGACACGTGGGGAAAGGCCTGGAAGCGGTTTATCTCAGGCCCAACGACGGTGGCCTGAGAATGCCATGCGGAAAGGATATCTTCGTTCATGCAACAAAATACATGGTATCCGAGGTCGAAAATCTTCTCGCGAGAAATCACTTTGCTTTCGAAGATATTGCGTACCTCATACCGCATCAGGCGAACTCGCGCATCATCAGCCACATTGCGTCTACCCTCGGCTTGAAGAATGGTCAGGTGATCATGAATATCGAGAACGCGGGAAACACTGGTTGTGCAAGCACGGCCATTGCCCTTTCTCAGAATTGGAGCAGATTCGGCATCGACGAGTTGATCGCCATTACGGTTTTCGGCGGTGGATATTCGGCCGGCGCCATGCTCATGCGAAAGTAACCGGACCGGCGAGGAAGTCCGATGACCAGAGCCCTCGGAACGGTTAGAACGTCATATGCTTAAAGAAGTCCTTGCTGCTGCAGGGAGGTACTAGGAATGTCCCCTCCGCGTAATGTTATGGAGATCAGGAATGCCACCGTATACCGCGGAGACGTCCAGGTGTTCAAAAGCTTTTCCCTTGAGATAGAGGCAGGTCGGAGCACTGCAATCCTGGGCCCCAACGGCGCGGGTAAGTCGACCTTACTCAAACTTCTCACCAGGGAGATCTATCCCGTGCAGCAGAGAGGGAGTTTCGTGAAGGTCCTGGGCCATGGTCTTTGGAACGTATGGGATATCCGGGCTCATCTCGGCATTGTCTCACAGGACCTGCAGGGGGAATACCTGGGAGACGCGGAAGGACAGGCAGTGCTTCTGTCGGGTCTTTACTCCAGTATAGGTATCTGGGCCCATCAGGAATTTACTTCGGAAGACCGGCAGCGGGCCGAAGGCATGCTTAAGATGCTGGGTGTATGGAGTTGCAGAAAGAAACTGTTCTCAAGGATGTCTACAGGTGAACAGCGGCGCCTTCTTCTCGGCCGCGCCCTGATTAACGACCCTGATGTGCTTGTGCTGGACGAGCCTACAAGCGGTCTCGACTTGAAGGCCTGTTTCCAATACCTCGAAATTGTCGGCAACCTCATAGCCTCAGGGAAGACGGTAGTGCTTGTAACACATCATGTCCACGAGATTCCTCCGGGCATCTCACGGGTGATCCTGCTCAAGAACGGTAAAGTAATCGCCGACGGTGAAAAATCAGGGGTTCTCACGAGTCGGTCCATGACACGGCTTTTTGACATTCCTGTCGAAGTGGTACAGGTGAACGGTTTTTATCAGGCTGTGCCCGCCGTCCTGTAGTGCCGGCATGCCCGTCCACCGGGCCTGTGGATATCAACCCGCCCATTTTGAATAATCTTTTGCTTGAATCGCAATCAACGATAGTGGTACATATTAAGTAGAGACGAGGTGAGAAGATTCCACGACCAGGGGGGTTCGAATTCGTCAAATCGGCCGAACCCCGGTAAGTTGTCGAACGAATAAGACCTATAGCCTACCCTCAAGGAGGATATGAATGCCAAAGTTTGTCGAGCAGTGGGTTGAAGAACAGGCGAAGCTGACCAAGCCTGACAGAGTGTACTGGGTCCAGGGGACGGAACAGGAGATGCGCGATCTCATTAAGGTGGGTATCGAGAAAGAGACAACGGGCTCCCATCGTACCTTTCGCGAGTTGAACCATGACATTTTTGCCAACTCCTATCTCCACCGGAGCCATCCCAGCGATGTGGCAAGGACTGAACAGCTTACCTTTGTCTGTACGCTGAACAAGGAAGACGCGGGTCCCAACAACAACTGGATGGAACCTGCGCAGGCAAAAGAGAAGGTTTCCGCCATTTTTGACGGATGCATGAAGGGCCGTACGCTTTATGTAATTCCCTACATGATGGGTCACCCGGATTCTCCTTACGCAAAACCATGCATACAGATTACCGATTCCATCTACGTGGTGGTAAGCATGTACATTATGACCCGCGTGGGCGGGGCGACGCTGAAAAGGATCGGCGACTCGGACAAGTTTGTGAAGGGTCTTCATTCCATCGCCGACCTGAATCCGGAAAGGCGGTACATCATGCATTTCCCCCAGGAAGACCTCGTGATGAGTGTGGGCTCGGGATACGGCGGAAATGCACTGCTCGGAAAGAAGTGCTTCTCCTTGCGAATTGCCTCCTACCAGGGCTACCAGGAAGGCTGGCTTGCCGAGCACATGATCGTAATGGGCGTGGAGGATAAAAAAACCGGGGAAAAGATGTATTTTCTCGGCTCCTTTCCGTCTGCCTGCGGGAAGACTAACCTTGCAATGATCGATCCCATTCTTGAAGGCTACAACGTGACTACTCTCGGAGATGACATTGCCTGGATCAACGTGGGACCCGACGGAAGACTCTATGCAATAAACCCGGAGGCAGGCTTCTTCGGCGTGGCCCCCGGGACATCCGACAAGACGAACCCCCAGATGATGAAGACCCTGCGGGCGGGCAAAGTCTACCCCACCCTCTTTACAAACACGGGAGTGGACACGGATACAAATGGCCCGTGGTGGGAAGGTCTCACTGATGTGGCTCCGGCCCGGCTTCTCGATTGGCAGGGTAACACATGGGATCCCGCGTCCGGTAAGCCTGTCGCCCATCCTAACTCGCGTTTTACCGTGGCAGCCCACAACTGCCCGACCCTCTCTCCTGAGTTCGACAACCCCAAGGGCGTGCCCATCTCTGCAATCCTCTTCGGTGGAAGGAGGTCGGATACCGCTCCCCTCGTCTGCGAGAGTTTTAGCTGGAACCACGGGGTTTTTAAGGCATCATCCCTGGGTTCGGAGACCACAACGGCGGCATCCGGAAAGGTTGGCGTGGTGAGACGTGATCCCATGGCCATGAGGCCCTTCTGTGGATACAACATGGCCGACTATTTCCGTCACTGGATGAACGTGGGCAGCCGGCTTGCGAATCCTCCCAAGATATTTTTCGTGAACTGGTTCAAGAAGGACGCCCAGGGCAAGTTTATCTGGCCGGGCTTCAGGGATAATTTCCGGATTATCAAATGGATGATGGATAGGGCCAACGGAACTGTATCGGCCGTAGAGAGTCCCATCGGACTCATGCCTCATCGCGCGGACCTTGATCTTACCGGTCTCGACATCCCGAATGAGACCTTTGACACTCTCTTTGAGTTCAAGAAAGAGGATTGGAAAAAGGAAGTTCAGGGGATCGAGGAGTTCTATAGCGAGTTCGGGGGGAGGATCCCGAAGGAATTGACGGATTACCTTGCGGAACTGAAGAAAAGCCTGTAACGGGCCTCCAGCGCGGAGGGGGCGCGGCGCGACTGTGCGCTTCCGCTCTCTGAATATCACTTATGCATCTTACCCCCGGGTTTCGCTCCGAAAGCGTCCCCCGGGGGTTTTCTTTTCATTCCCTTTTGCATTGGCCCAGAGAGCCGTGGGCACAGAGTTGCCCGTCGGTCCAGATGGCGTTGGTAAGCTGCGCCCCGGTCAATTTCGCCCCGGCAAGGTTCGCCCCCGTAAGGTCCGCAAAATAGAGCATTGCCCCCGTAAGGTCCGCGCCCTTCAGATTCGCGCCGGCGAGATTGGCTTCCATCAACTTTGCACCCTTAAGATTGACCCCCGCCAGGTTCGCGTTGGTGAGGTCACACGCCGGACACTCTTTTGTTGTCGTGACTCTCTCCACCTGGGCCGGGTCAAAAGCGTAGGATGTACTCCAGATCGCGGCGAGAACCGCGACCGCCTGAAGCGAGATAAGACCTGACTTGAGTATTCTCATGGGGACTCCTTTCTTTATGTCCTGCCTGGAAACCCGGGAAGGGGCTTGCGCGGACTTTTACACCATATGTTTGATCGCCCGGATTGTCAATGGCAGTGTATGGCAGGTAAACAGTTGGCGGCATTGACACGGGGGGTGTTTCCTCTTATACTCTCGATTTAACAAGGGTTGCGTTCTCCTGAAGGAGAGGCTGGTCACGGGGTGGTTATTGATTTTGATGAAAACTCGCAGTTTTGCGTATCGGTGCCTTAACCTTTTGAGCGCCGTAATTTTGGTGGTCGGTTTGGGCGGCGCGGTCCTGATCTACCAGTCGGCAGTCAACGAAGAAGAACTCGTTTCGAATTACGAAGGAGGAGAGGGGCCCTTCTACCCGGTCCCACCTGAATACTCGAAGAAGTATCAACGGGACCTGGAGCTGTACGGGGGAAAAGGGAACGTCCTTGCCACCCAGTTCCGGCGCTGGTTTGTGGGGCTGTGGCATGGAAGAACACTCGCATACATATTGGCCTCATGGACAGTACTCGTATCCTTCGGCGTGCTCTATGCAGCGGGCAGGACCATAAAAAGGGACTCATCGTGAGAAGGATGGGGAAGCGGGAATGGGATGCTTGCGGCGGGACTAAGGGGCAAGTTATCCCGCAGGGCCGTTTCGGGTGGTAGCGTCTTGCGCGGGGGAAGAGGTGATGTACGGGAAGCCCGTCATTCGGACAGTCTGGTCGCCCCCGTCTGAACAACCATGTCTCTCACGTATCCGGGGCTGTTTTTGCCCATCTGTGAAAAATTCTTACAGTGTTTACAAACGGTCTCAATCCGTGCGCGGGCTTTTTCCATCAGAATGCCATATCTTTCCGCCACATGAATCAAAGACGCGACTTCGCCATTGCACTTATGGGTGAAAACATTTTCACATGTGGTAAAGGCACACACGTTCATAGCTTCCTCCTTTCTCATAATTAAGAGTCAGGACCCAACTATCCGAGGAGCTCTATCAACAGTGGCAAATAAGACGTCATAGCATGAAAGTCGCAAATTTAACATCAGGCTGAATTCCAAAACACCCTTCATTACAATTATAGAGCGACTTCTCAAAATGTCAACCCTGGAGGGAGAAAAATTTCACTATAGCAGGGAAGGCTGTGACGGGGGCAGGGAAATTCAGGACTTGCGACCTCCGGGGGTCCGGTAAGGGGAGTGTTTGGCCGCAGGCGGAATGCGGCATTCCCGGGGGCTGTAGGTGAATCCGCCGGCCTTTGGCGGGAAAGGGGCCGTGACGGCCCCATCGATCCTTACAGGAAATAATCCTGAAGGGCTTTGACTTGAAGCTTTTCCTTCCGCATGCTCTCGATGGCATTAACCACTGCCTGGGCCCCGGAGAGGGTGGTAGTGTAAGGTATCTTGTATTGTACCGCTCCGGACCTGATGAGCACTTCATCCTGTTTCGGGTTCCGTCCACTAGGTGTGTTGATGATGAAATGAATCTCGCCGTTCTTAATCATGTCCACAATGTGTGGCCGCCCTTCGGAGACCTTATGGACGAATTTCACTTCGATTCCGTTGTTGGCAAGCACTTTCCCCGTGCCCCTGGTCGCGCATATCCTGAAGCCGAGATCGGACAGCTTCTTGGTGATGAAGATGACATTTCTCTTGTCCTTGTTCTTTACGCTCACAAAGACGTTTCCTTCCGACGGAAGGACCTGACCGGCGCCGAGCTGAGCTTTCCAGAAGGCAGCGCCGAAATTGACGTCAATGCCCATGACTTCTCCCGTAGATTTCATCTCAGGACCGAGTATGGTATCGACGCCGGCGAATTTGTTGAAGGGAAATACGGACTCCTTTACGGCTACGTGCTTGATCTCAACCTCTTTTACGATGCCGAGGTCTTTGAGCTTCAACCCTACCATCAACTTCGCTGCTACCTTCGCCCATTGTATGCCCGTGGCCTTGCTGACAAAAGGTATGGTTCTACTCGCCCTGGGGTTTACTTCGAGCACATAGATAACGTCATTTTTTACCGCATACTGGATATTCATGAGGCCAATGACGTTGAGGTCTTTCGCAAGTCTGTAGGTGTCTTTCTTGATCTGCTCTATGACTGCGTCATCGAGGGAGTAAGGGGGCAGGGCGCAGGCGCTGTCTCCGGAATGAATTCCCGCTTCCTCGATGTGCTCCATGATCCCCGCGACCACGCAGGTTTCGCCGTCGCATACCGCGTCCACGTCTATTTCAAGGGCGTCTTCGAGGAATTTGTCGATGAGGATGGGTCGCTCGGGCGACGCCTCGGCCGCCTTCACCATGAAGGATTTGAGGTCCTCCTCGCAATAAACTATCTCCATGGCTCTTCCGCCAAGTACATAGGACGGACGGACCACTACGGGGTAACCGATGATGTTGGCCGCGTCCCTTGCTTCTTCGAAGGATACGGCTATGCCGTTTTCAGGCTGGGTGAGATTCAGTTTCTTGAGGAGTGTCTTAAACTTATCCCTGTCTTCGGCGATGTCTATGCTCTCTGGAGTGGTGCCGATAATGGGAGCCCCGGCTTTCTTCAGGGAGACCGCGAGGTTGAGGGGGGTCTGACCTCCGAATTGGACAATGACGCCTATGGGCTTTTCCCTTTCAATGATATCGAGAACGTTTTCCAGGGTGAGGGGCTCGAAGTAAAGTTTATCTGAGGTGTCGTAGTCCGTGCTGACCGTCTCGGGGTTGCTGTTTACCATTATGGTTTCATAGCCGAGGTCTTTCAAAGCAAAGGCGGCGTGAACACAGCAATAGTCAAATTCTATCCCTTGTCCGATCCTGTTCGGGCCTCCTCCCAGTATCATGACTTTCGGCCTGTCCGATTCCCGGGATTCATCCTCTGTTTCGTAGGTTGAATAGTAATACGGTGTATATGCCTCGAATTCCGCGGCGCACGTGTCAACGAGCTTGAAGACGCTCCGTATGCCTTTGCCCAACCTCCAGGACCTTATCTCGTCTTCCGAATGGCCCGTGATGCTTCCCAACTGTTTGTCCGAAAAGCCGTACTTCTTGGCCTTGAGCATGACTTCTTCCGGGAGACCCTGGACAGTGTCGGAGAATATGGGCAGTTCCTTCTTGTAGAGTTCGAGCTCCCTTTCGAACTCGACGATGTCCTCGATGTTCTTCAGGAACCACCTGTCTATGCCGGATATGGCATATATCTCGTCGATATCGAAGCCCGCCCTCAACGCGTGGCGTATGTAGAAAACCCTGTCCTTATTGGGTCTTATCAGTTTCTGTTTGATCCACTCGTGATCATTGATTCCGGGCAGCCGTTCATCATTGATGCCGTATACCCCCGTTTCAAGAGACCTGAAGCCCTTTTGCAGCGCCTCCTTGAAGGTTCTTCCGATTGCCATGGCTTCGCCCACCGATTTCATGGAAACCGTGAGGGTCTCATCGGCGCCTCTGAATTTTTCAAAGGTGAATCGAGGTATCTTCACCACGCAGTAATCAATAGTCGGCTCAAAGCAAGCCGGAGTCATTTTTGTGATGTCATTCGGTATCTCGTCGAGAGTGTAGCCTATGGCGAGCTTGGCGGCTATCTTGGCGATGGGAAACCCCGTTGCCTTTGACGCGAGGGCGGAGCTTCTCGATACCCTCGGGTTCATCTCTATGACGACCATCCTTCCCGTATCCGGGTTGACGGCAAACTGTATATTGGACCCGCCTGTCTCAACGCCTATTTCCCTGATGATGCGGACGGACGCATCCCGCATGTTCTGATATTCCTTGTCGGTCAGGGTCTGGGCCGGAGCCACGGTGATGCTGTCTCCCGTATGAACGCCCATGGGGTCAAAGTTCTCGATGGAACATATGATTACCACGTTGTCGTTCTTGTCCCGCATGACTTCGAGTTCGTACTCCTTCCATCCTATAACCGACTCTTCTATAAGTATTTCGCTGATCATGCTGCTTTCGAGCCCTCGCTGGGCAAGGGATTCGAATTCTTCTATATTGTAGGCGACAGAGGCTCCCGTCCCGCCAAGAGTGTAACTCGGTCTTATAATCAGAGGAAAACTGATCTCTTTTGCCACCTTCTTCGCGTCCTTCATGTTGTGGGCAAGTCCGCTTTTCGGCACCTCAAGGTTGATCCTCTCCATGGCAGCCTTGAACTCTTCCCGGTCCTCCGCTTTTTTGATGGCCGCGTAGTCCGCCCCTATGAGTTCCACGTTGTAGCGACCGAGGATGCCCCGCTCGGAGAGAACGGTGGCGAGGTTGAGACCTGTCTGGCCTCCTATGGTGGGCAGAAGCGTGTCCGGTCTCTCCTTTCTTATTATTTCTTCCAATATTTCCGGGATGAGAGGCTCCACGTATATCCTGTCGGCCATATCGGGGTCCGTCATGATCGTCGCAGGGTTGCTGTTCACGAGGATTACCCTGTAGCCTTCTTCTCTCAGGGCCTTGCATGCCTGACTCCCCGAATAGTCGAATTCACATGCCTGACCGATTACAATCGGTCCGGAACCTATGATAAGGACGCTTTTTATATCTGTTCTTTTAGGCATACTTCTCCTTCTTGAATGATTCCATCATGTCTCTGAATTTTCTGAATAGTCCGTAGGAGTCGTGGGGACCGGGAGAGGCTTCCGGATGGAACTGGACCGAGAAAGCGGGATAGACTTCATGTTCCATGCCTTCCACCGTGTTGTCGTTCAGGTTCACATGGGTAACTTTGACCGGCTCCGCCTTAATCGAATTCATGTCAACTGCAAACCCGTGGTTTTCCGATGTAATATGGACGCGGCCGGTCCGAAGGTTCTTAATGGGCTGATTTGCTCCCCTGTGGCCGAATTTCAGTTTGTACGTATTGCCGCCGTATGCGAGGCCGAGAAGCTGCTGTCCCAGACAGATACCGAAGATGGGCAGTTTCCCGAGAAGCTTCCTGATTTCCTGGATGGCATAAGTAACCGCCTCGGGGTCTCCCGGGCCGTTGGAGAGGAGCACACCGTCAGGCGCCATGGCCAGAACATCTTCGGCCTTCATGTCGGCGGGAACTACGGTTACATGGCATCCTTCCTTCTTGAGCATCCTCGGGATATTGACCTTTACGCCATAATCCATGACTACGCATCTGAAGTCGCCGCTGTCTTCGCCGAACACATAAGGCGCTTTGCATGTAACCTCGCGCACGAGGTCCCTGCCTACGATGCCTTTTGAGTTACGCGCCTTCTCCACAAGGCTTTCACGGTTAAGATCTGTGGTGGAGATAATGCCCTTCATTGCACCTCGAACTCTCAGGTGCTTGGTGAGGGCCCTCGTATCCACTTCTTCGATAGCAACTATGCCATATTTTTTGAAGTAATTGGAAAGGTCGCCGGTGGACCTGTAGTTGCTGGTAATCCTGCTGAATTCCCTGACGATGAAACCTTCGACTTTAGGGGCATCCGATTCCACGTCTTCGTCATTTATCCCGTAATTACCGATGAGAGGGTAGGTCATGGTCACGATCTGTCCTTTGTAGGAGGGGTCGGTCATGATTTCCTGATAGCCCGTCATGCTCGTATTAAATACGATTTCTCCTTCCTTTTCGCCTTCCGCTCCATAGGCCTTGCCTTCGAACACGGTCCCATCTTCAAGTGCGATGAGCGCCTTCATCTTACCCCCTTGCAGGCCTCTACACATATCCCGCAGATATGATGGCCGATATTTCGTTTGTTTTTTAATTGGGTGATCATATTGTAACACTCCAGGTGGTTAAACTTTGAGGCGTCATCCTTGATCGCCTGTGCCGGGCAGACTGTGGCGCATGCTTCGCACATGCCGCAATCCATATTAAGTGGTTTTCCCGCCTCAAGAGGCATATCGGTCAAAACCGTATTGTATCGCACATGGGCTCCGAAGGACGGGTGGACCAGGAGGTTATTCCTTCCTATCCAGCCGATGCCGGCCAATTCCGCCACATGCTTATGGGAAATATGCGCCTTCTGATTTCGCCAGTCAACAACTTGAGAGGCCCCGAAGGGCAGGCTGTTGAAACCTCTCCTCTCAATCTCTCTCGAGAGGAGATAGGCGATCGTGTCGAGGCGGTTATTCAGTTGTCTGTAATGATGAAGATAGAGTGGATTCGGGCCGTTCCTGACCGTATCGAGTACTCCTGTGGACAGTACAACGCCGAAGCAAATGGCAAAAGGAAAGCGAGTGCGCGTATCAGCGCTCAGATCCACCATTTCCCTTCCATAAGAGGAAAAGTCGGCTATTCCGTACACATCCACGTCAAATTGCGTGAGGTACGATATGATGTCGTTCTTTTTCTCTTCAGTCATCTCTATAGTATGCCCTTCTTCTTGAAATGAATGAGCAGCGCCGTAATCGAAGCAGGGGTCACCCCAGGGATTCTTGACGCCTGGCCGAGGGAAAAAGGTCTGATCCGCGAAAACTTCTCCACCATTTCCCTGGAAAGCCCCGAAACTTCTTCGTATTCTATACCGGAAGGAATCCGCTGGTCCGCAAGCTTCTTTGTCCTTCTCACCATGTCGAGCTGTCTGTCCGTATAGCCACGGTATTTTACATTCAACTCCACCTGATAAGCAATATGTTCTTCCACGTCATGCAGCCTTTTTTCGAACCCCTTTATGCCTTCCATGGTGCACTCCGGCTTCCTGAGCAACTCTTCCAGCGTTGTAGGGTTTCTGATACCTTCCAGCCCGAACTCCCGGAGTCTCTCGTTGGTCTCCTTTGTAGGGGTAAGCTTCACGGATTTGAGGAGAGAATGGGTATTGTCTATGCCGAGTTTCTTTTTCGTGACCTTCACGTATCTTTCCCGGCCCACCAGGCCTATGCGGTACCCTTTCTCGGTGAGTCTCAGGTCCGCGTTGTCCTCCCTGAGAAGCAGCCTGTGCTCCGCCCTTGATGTGAACATCCTGTATGGCTCGTCCACCCCCTTGGTGACGAGGTCGTCAATCAACACGCCTATGTATGCCTCGTCTCTACCGAGGATGAACTCGCCTTCGCCCCTGGCCTTGAGAGCGGCATTGACCCCTGCCATCAAGCCGAGGGCGGCGGCTTCCTCGTATCCGGTAGTACCGTTTATCTGGCCTGCAAGGAACAGATTCCCTACGACCTTTGTTTCCATGGTGGGGTAAAGCTGGGTAGGAGGGACGAAATCGTATTCGATGGCGTAGCCCGGTCTTGTTATCTCCACCTGTTCCAAACCGGTAATGGTCCTGAGCATGGCGATCTGGATGTCGAGGGGAAGGCTCGTGGAAAGGCCGTTAGGGTAATACTCGATAGTGTCGAGACCTTCGGGTTCGACAAAGATCCGGTGCCTGTCCCTGTCCTTGAACCGGACGATCTTGTCTTCTATGGAAGGGCAGTACCGCACCCCCGTGCCCTTTATCTTGCCCGTATAAAGAGGGGATCTGTCGAGTCCGGACCTTATGGCCTCATGGGTGGATTCGTTTGTGTACCCTATATAGCAGGGCACGCGTCTGCCGGGGAGAGAGACGGTGAGAAAGGAGAAAGGCTTGGGAGGGTCGTCGCTGTGCTGCGGTTCGAGTCTTGAAAAATCTATGGTTCTTCCGTCAAGACGAGGACACGTTCCCGTCTTGAGCCGTCCCATCTCAAAACCGAGATCTCTGAGGCATTCGGAAAGCCCCACCGACGGAAAATCACCCATCCTTCCCGCCTCGAAGTGATTGAGTCCCACGTGGATAAGACCCTTCAGGAACGTACCCGTGGTGATGACCACCGTATTTCCATGGAATTGTTCTCCCCACTTTGTCTCGACCCCTGTGACCGCACCTCCGTCCACAAGAAGCCGTTCCACCACCCCTTGTCTGATGGAGAGGTTCGCCTGTTCTTCGAGCCGGTTCTTCATTCTTAGGGCATATCGCGCTTTGTCCGCCTGGATCCTTGTGGAACGGACGGCAGGGCCCTTTTTCATATTCAGTATTCTGAACTGTATGCCGGTAGCGTCAATATTCCTCGCCATCTCACCGTCCAGGGCATCGATCTCCTTTACGAGATGGCCTTTGCCGAGCCCCCCGATAGCCGGGTTGCAGGACATGAAGGCGATATGGTCCAGGTTCATGGTGAGAAGCAGCGTGCGTGCTCCCAACCGGGCCGCAGCCAGCGCGGCCTCGCAACCTGCGTGACCGGCTCCTATGACAATCACATTGTATGTATGCATATTTTGCCCCGAATTTTCGTGAATATTCTAGCAGGAATTGGGTGTAATTACCATACTTTATTGCAGGAGGGGCCGGGCCATCCCGGAGGCCCGGCCCCAAAGGCCGTCTACTCCACGAAAAGTATTTACAAGAGTACGAAAGGGAATTATAATCTATACGCCCTTATAAGAGAGTTGAAACGTAGTGTTCCGGCCAAATCCATGAAAGGCGAGGATAGACCTAAAGAGCAACTTATCGAAGAGATTGCCCGTCTTCGCGGGCAGTTGAGCCGGTTTGAGAAGGCAGAAGCCGCTCGGAAAAACGAAAACGAGGGGTCGGAGCGCTCTGCGCCGGGGCTTTCCCTCCAACAGGACATCCATTTACTCCAGACCCTTATCGACGCGGTTCCTACACCCATATTTTGCAAAGAGCCCGGCCTCACTTATCTTGCGGCGAACCGGGCGTTCGCGGAATATGTCCGCTTTCCGCAAGAGCGCCTGGCGGGTCGTACCGTCCACGATGTGTTGCCGAAAGACGAAGCGGACAGGCACCACAGCAGAGATGTGGCGCTCCTTGAAGAAGGAGGGAACGTCTCTTACGAGTTCCACATCCTCCATGCCGATGGCACCCTCCATAATGTGATCACCAACAAGGGTTTGTTCAGGACGCCCGACGGAACTACGGGCGGGATCTTCGGTGTGATCACCGACGTTACCGAGAAGAAGAATACGCAGGAGGAACTTGAGCGCCAGGGTCATATCCTCGACATTATGACCAATCAGATGGAGGATATGGTCTACTATAAGGACAAGGATTTCCGGTACGTCTTCAGCAGCAAGCCTCATTGTGAGCGGGTGTTGAGGTGCTCTCAGGAAGAATGTATAGGCCGTACCGACCGGGAGATCGTGCTGCTGGGCAGACATGGAGGAGAGAAAGGCCCCGAAGAAGTCTACGGAAGGAGCGACACGGAGACGCAAGGGGCAGGCAGACCCTCCAAATTTGAGGAACTTGTCGTATTGGGCGATGAGAAGATGTGGCTTGAGATCTATAATACGCCCCTCTATGGCGAGGACGGGGAGTTTGCGGGAATCGTGGGTTCTTCGAGAGACATTACGGAGCGAAAACGAAGCGAACAGAGGTTGAAGGAGTCGGAAGAACGCCTGAGACTGGTTATAGAGGGTACGGATGATGTGATCACCCTGCAGGATAGAGAGGGCAGGTTCTTGTATTACAACGGGACGCACAGGTACGGGCAGGAGGGCGGAGACTTTGTGGGAAAGACTCCCCATGACGTATTCCAACCCGCCGAAGCATTGAGACTGATGGAACACGTGAACCATGTATTTAATACAGGGCGAAGCCTGACCACCGAGGAAGAGGTCATGGGCGATGGAGAACGGCTCTGGTTCAACGTGAACTGCTATCCCATAAAAGATGACAAATTGAACGTGGTTTCCGTGGCCACTATCTCCCGCAACATTACGGATCGTAAAGGAATGGAAGAAAACCTGATAAAGTCCCAGAAACTCGAGTCGGTAGGGACTCTGGCAGGGGGTATCGCACATGATTTCAACAACATCCTCACAGTTATCCTGGGGAATATTACCCTTGCGAAGATGTCGATCGATCCGGATAATAAGGCCGTCAAGAGGTTGAGGGATGCGGAGAAGGCAACCATGAGAGCGAAAGACCTTACGCAACAACTGCTGACCTTTGCGAAGGGGGGAGAGCCTTTCAAAAGGACAGTCTCTATCGACCGTTTGATTGAAGATTCTGTCAACTTATCTTTGAGCGGGTCGAATCTGAAATGCGACTACGAGGTTGCGGACAACCTCTACCCGGTGTTGATTGATGAAGGTCAGATACGCCAGGTAATCCATAATGTCATGATCAACGCGAAAGAGGCCATGCCTTCCGGGGGCGTCGTTACCATCCGTGCGAAGAATGTGGTCCTCGGCGCAGAGAACGACCTTGCCCTGGAACGGGGCTATTACGTACGCATAGATATTGTAGACAGAGGCCCGGGAATTCCGGGTTCCTATCTTCCGAAGATATTCGACCCCTATTTCACAACAAAGGAAATGGGGAGTACAAAGGGTACGGGTCTGGGACTGGCGATCTGTTATTCCATTGTGAGAAAACACAAAGGGCACATCAAGGTGGAATCCAATGTCGGCGTGGGGACAACCTTTGCCATCTACCTGCCGGCATCCGAGAGGGATTCGGCGGGCGATGAAGAGACGGAGGATCGTCGCGTGCAGAACAAGGGCAGGGTCCTGCTCATGGACGATGAGGAGATGATAAGGGAGATTACCGCCGAGATACTGAGCGCCCTCGGGTACGATGCGGAGTTTGCGAAGAACGGAGACGAAGCCATCTGTATATATGAAGATGCCGCGAAGTCGGGCCGGCGGTTCGACGTGGTGATACTCGATCTCACCATTCCCGGGGGGATGGGGGGGAAAGAGGCAATACAGCGGCTCATTGACATCGACCCCGAGGTCAAGGGGATCGTGTCGAGCGGATACTCGAACGACCCTGTCATGGCGGAGTTCCGGCAGTTCGGCTTCTCGGGGATCATTACAAAACCTTTCAAAATAGAAGAATTGAGTGAGGTTCTGCGAAGCATCATAGCGAGGTGATTCAGGTCCCGGAGAAGTGTCCTGCAGGATTACTGATTTCCGGCCGCGTGTGTGTTATATAGATTACGCAAAATGGAGAAGCTAAGGCCATCATTCCGAGGAGGGAGCATGGAAGAGAGGGAAATGACCCAGAGGTTCTGCGATCTGTTCGGCGATATTCTGTTAATCGTGAAAGATGTGGAGAAAGGTTTTTTCACGCTGAACACAAGGCTGGTAAAAGAGGGCCACGAGAAATTCAGGGGTCTCCTTAAGTCCAGACTTCCGTACGCGGAGAAGGTTGTGGAAGAAAAGGAGAAGACCGGGATACAGATGAAATACGTGAATCTCATCATCCCTTTTCAGACCATAGCGTTGGGGCTGGAAAACCTTATGGACAGGATGGAAGTGAAACTGGACGCAAATATCCTGTTCAGCGAAAAGGCTACGAAGGAGATAAAGGAACTCTTCTCCCTTATGGAGAGCCAGATGCGGGATCTGAAGGATTACATACTCACAAGGAACCCCCATCTTCTGCAACTTGTCGGACAGGACGTGGAAGAGATGAGAAGCCTTATCGACGAGTACACAATCGTCCATCAGAACAGGTTGATCGCAGGCGTATGCATGCCCAAGGCATCGTATCTGTATATTGATATTACTGATTCCATGAAGAGGGTGGCCAAAGGCCTCGCGGAATTCTCGGAAAGGGTGTGACGTCCTGCTATCGGGAACGCTTCCGGGCGACCTCGCAGAGAGGATAAGGAAACGGGCCGTTGTACAAAGAGTCAGGGGAGGGCGGTTTCGGGGGGAAGTGTATCTCGTCGGCGGCGCCATTAGGGAGATTGCTCTCGGCGGTGCCCCCAGGGATTATGACTTTGTCGTCAACCGCGAAGAAGACTTTCGGGAGTTCGAGGCCATTTTTTCCGCATCAGCCTTCATTCTTGGAAAGAAGGCCCTCCAGACCCACAGAATGGTTTTTGGCGACCTGTCCCTTGACATCGGCCTGTTCCACGGGACCATCGAGGAGGACTGCAGGCGAAGGGATTTTACCATCAACGCCATCGCCTTCGACGTGATGAGAAACAAATTGATCGATCCCCTGGGAGGACTCCGGGACCTCGACAAGAGGATCATCAGGTATCCCCACAGGCAGGTGCTTGCGGATGATCCGTTGAGAATGCTCAAAGCCGTCCGTCATTTCTGCACTCTCGACGGTTTTTCCTTAGACCCGGAGCTTGTGACAACCATCCGTGAATTGAAATCTCTTGTCCATGAGACAGCGCCGGAAAGGGTCAAATACGAACTGGATCAGATCATAGTCTCAGCCAGGGCCTTCGAAGGACTGAAAGCGCTGGAGGCGACAGACCTCCTTTTCGAGCTTTTCCCTGACCTCGGCGCTCTCAGACGGATGGATTTCGAGAAAGGTTTCGTTCTCGAGACACTGGGCCACATGGTAGACGGGTTCAAGTACCTTAAGAAGTATGGCGACCTCTACGGTCTCGACGAGAAGATGCTCAGGCAAGTGGGTTATGCCTTTCTTTTCCACGACCTCGGGAAGGCCTTCACATTTTCATATGACGAGGAGAAAGAGGCCGTCCACTTCTTCTATCATGAACGGTATTCCCGGGATCTTGCGTCAACCATTATGGAAAGACTCCGTTTCAGCGTTCAGGAGACAAGGGCCGTCCTCGCCCTGATAGAGAACCACATGAGAATTTTCCTCATAAGCGGCAGCGAATCGACGGAGAGAGCGGTAAGAAGGCTCGTGTATAAGATGGGGGATTTGACCCCCCATCTTATTGTCCATTCTATGTGTGACATGTACGGCAGTTCGGGCGGCACAGAGAACGACTCCACGAGACGCGTGGAGGAGAGATGCACCGGCATACTTCGCACCTACCATGAATGGAAGGAGGAGCCTTTGCCGAGACTCATCGGCGGGAACGATCTCCTCTCCCTCGGTTTCCGGCCGGGCCCCCTTGTTGGAACGATTCTTGCGGATATACGGGACAAACAAATATTGGGAGAGATCAAGGAAAAGGATGAGGCCCTGCAATACGCCCGGTCTTTTCTGAAGTAAGTCGTGCCTTGATGTGATCCGACGGCGCAGCGGCGGCCTTTTCGGTCCCGATGGCTCCGTGACTCGGGTCCCCTCAACCATGACTTTGCAATAAGGGGCCGGTTTCTTCCTGACTTAATCGTCGCTCTATATAATGATCTTAAATAACAATGGCTTGTTGGAATAGGTAGACCGATAGTAAGACCTTCTACGGAGTCGCAAGGAGGAAACATGAACTCAGTACTGGTCCTTGGTTTTATCTGAAGAACAGACTTACCATACAGGAACACTATCTGAAGGTAATACGCGAGGCATTCAAGGGACAGATACTGGCGTCCGTCGCGGAGATGGAGAGGGACGTGACCGGGCTCGTGATGATCGAAAAGGTCGCGAAGAGTATGTTCGGCTATTTTTAAAAGAGGGCCGATAAGGAGTCTTACGATGAATCAGATCAGTATCAGCATGACGAGGTACATGAATGACCACCCTAAACTGAAATACATCTTTTTTGGGGGCAAAGGAGGCGTAGGGAAGACCGTCATGGCGGGTGCCGCCGCGTTGTGGGCCGCGAGAGAGGGGAAGAAGACCCTTCTTGCTTCTACGAACCCTGTGCATAGTCTTTCCAATCTTCTTGAAAAGGACGTTTTCGGTAAGGTCGCCGTTGTCTGTGACGAGGAGAAATGCTTTGCCTTCGAGATCGATACCAAAGACACCATCGAACGGTCAAAGCAGGAAATACGTGAAAAGATAAACTGGTTTCTGAAATTTGCCGACCTTACCACTAAAGCGGACGAGTTCATTGAATCGGCGACCATGAATCCGGCCTTTGAGGAGTCCGCCACGTTTGAGAACATGACTGATCTCATGTTCAAAGATGAGTACGATTTTTATGTCTTCGACACGGCTCCTACAGCAAACGCGCGACGGCTCCTGGGCATGTCCAAGGTATATTCCCTATGGGTGGACAAGATGCTCAAGAGCAGGGAGGAAGCGAAATCCTTGAGGGAATTACTCTCCTTCTCGAAGAAGAAGAAGGAGGAGGACCCTCTCATGGATTACCTCCTCGGGTTCAAGGACCGTATGGCCAGGGCACAGAGTCTGCTCACCGACGACAACCTCACGGCCTTCTTCTTTGCCACGTTGCCGAAAAGCCTCCCTATAGCGGTTATCACGCGATTTATAAACTGGTTCTACGAGTTCGGCATTCCGGTAGGAGGTGTTTTGGTCAATGGGGTAATCCAGAAGGAGCTTGTCCGGGAGGACGTTGCGGAATTCGTCAAACACCGCGTCGAGATGCAGGATGAGCATATGGCGGAGATATGGGAGATATTCGGAGACAAAGTGAGGGCTGTCGTACCCCTCTTTGAGACGGAGGTGCGGGGCACACCCATGCTCAACTGCCTGGTGGATCATATGTTCCGCGGATAAGGCCGGAAGGCTGAAACCTGTTCCGCGTACTTGTGTTTGTGCCGGTCCCCGGCCGATATTGTATCGGACCGGGGATTTCGCTATAATACGACCAGGGTTTGCACCTATGGGGACTCACGTCGCACAGTTATGATGCTTCGCGTAGCGCCCTCCACCGGCAGAAGCCCGGCGCAGGCGGGTACCTGGTCTTGCCCTCTCGTCACTGTGTGAGGCCGGGGGACGGTTGGACTTACTTGTCGGGGCACGCTGTACCGAGCGGGTGCGGAACCCGGCGGGAATATGGTTGTCATTGTGCGGATGGGGTATGAACAGACGGGAAATTGCCGCAAAAACGATCCTCACCAAAACGGGCATCAGCGGGTTTGACTACTGTGTCAATCCGTACGTGGGCTGTGAGCATGGCTGCGCCTATTGCTATGCAGGCTTTATGAAACGTTTCACGGGGCATGGGGAGCCGTGGGGCCAATTCGTCGACATCAAGGTGAACGCCCCCGAGGTCTTGAGAAGACAGGTGAAAAAGAAGCGGGGCGGAAGGTTGCTGGTGGGGACGGTTACGGATCCGTATCAACCTGCCGAAAGGGAATACCAGGTAACCAGACGGTGTCTGGAAGTGCTGGGAGACGGGACACTCGACGTGACACTGCTGACCCGGTCCCCTCTTTGCCTCAGGGACGTGGATATTATCACGCGCATCGAGGGTATGGAAGTAGGTGTTACGGTGACCACCGACAGGGACGAAATGAGGAGGCTCTTTGAACCTTTTGCCCCTCCCATAGAGAGCAGGATAGAGGCTCTGAGGACCCTCCATGGGGAACGGGTGAGGACTTACGCCTTCGTCGGACCCATGCTGCCCCTTGACCCTCTTCGACTCATAGAGGCATTGAGTGGGGCCGTCGATGAGGTTCTCGTTGACAGATTGAATTACTCGAACAAGGTGAAAGCACTTTACCGGAAGGCGGATTTGACCCGCTTCCTCGATGATGCTTATTTTGTGGATACGGCTTGTGCGCTCAGGGAGGGCTTTAGGAAGGAAGGCGTCCCGGTTTCAGTCCTTTTCGGCCTGGAAGAAGGCCGGGAAGATCAGACTCTGTGACGAAAACGATCCCAGGGAGGTAATACATGAAGACAGGTTTTATCGGGCTGGGAATGCTCGGGAAGACGATTGCGAAGAGACTGCTTTCCCGGGGCGTGGACCTGATCGTGTGGAACCGAACCGCAGAAAAGGCGTCCGATCTCGGGGTAGAGGTGGCAGCGACACCTTATGAACTCATGAAAGAGACTGATACCGTAATTCTCAATCTCTTTGACAGCCATGCAGTCAAATCGGTAATGTCCGGAGAAAACGGCGTTTTTGCGGGTGACCTTGCGGGGAAGACCATTATCGATACCACTACGAACCACTTCACGGAGGTTGCCTTTTTTCACGAGACCGTGGCCGAGAAGGGGGGAGTCTACCTTGAGGCGCCGGTGCTCGGCAGCGTAATCCCTGCGTCCGAGGGGAATCTGACCATCCTCGTAAGCGGGAAAAGGGAGGCTTACGAACAGAAGAAGCCCCTTCTGGAACTTATGGGAAAAGAGATATTCTACCTTGAGGAACCTTCGCTCGCGACGAAGATGAAACTCATAAATAACCTTCTCCTGGGTGTTTTTATGGCCGCCATCTCAGAGGCAACCGTTTTCGGTGAGGCTGTGGGCGTGGAAAGGGAACGGGTCCTCGACATATTTTCCAAAGGGGCGGGCAATTCCGGGGTCCTGAATGCGAAAAGGAACAAGCTTCTCACGGGGGATTTCTCGGCCCACTTCACCTCCGCCCTGATTTACAAGGACTTGCACTACCTGCAGGATCTGGCGAAGGTCCTTGGAAGGCCCTTATTTATGGGGAGCGCGGTGAAAGAGCTTTTCGCCATGACTTTCAGGGAAAAGAAGGAAGGCCTCGATTTCTCGGCCCTGTATGAGATATTGAAGGCTCTTTAAAGGGGGAGCGCTTTCGCAGGTGAGGGCCGGAATCGCCGGAAGGCCGTTTCAGGCCGTCAAGAGCCGGTCTTCCGACCCCTATTGACAAATCATGGGGGAATGGTAAAAGCTATTGTCGGCAGGAGGGTTTGTCCACTGGCGGACCGGTTTTGTCCGGAGGAAGAGGAGCCGGTTAGACGGGTTCGAAAGGGTAATGGCCTGTTGCTGCTCATGTAAAGAGAGGTGTGGTATTATGAAAAGGCGCGATTTTTTAAAACTTGCCGTCTCATCACTCGTGTTAAACGGTATGGCCGCACGGGTGTTTGCGAAGGACCCGTCCGTTGTCGCCGTTTCGGAGGGGACGGATTATGCTGCAATTACGAGGAGTGTGATAGCCTCCCTCGGAGGGATCCAGAGATTTGTGAAGCAGGGGGATGTGGTTGTGGTGAAGCCTAATATCGGGTGGGACAGAAAACCCGAATTCGGGGCGTGCACCCACCCTCTCGTGGTGCGCACCATTGCCGAGGAATGCGTTCGCGCAGGGGCGAAGAGGGTGAAGGTCTTCGACAACCCCTGTAATGACCCCAGGAGATGTTACGAGAACAGCGGCATTCAGGCTGCATTGAAGGGACTCAAGAACGTGGAGATGAAGCATATCGAGAACGAGCGTTACAAAAACGTGAAAATGAACGGAGTATTCCTGAAGGAATGGGAGCTTTACGACGAAGCCCTGTCCGCGAACGTTTTCATCAATGTACCGGTTGCAAAGCACCACAATCTCACCAGACTGACCTTAGGCCTCAAGAATATGATGGGGATCATGGGAGGGAACAGGGGTTACCTGCATAGGGGCATGGATGACGCCCTTGTTGATGTGAACAGTGTGGTAAAAAGTCACCTCGTCATAATCGATGCTACCAGGATTCTCCTGAATCACGGCCCTCAGGGAGGGAGCCTCAAGGACGTGAAGGTACTCAACAAGGTGGTGGCTTCCACGGATATCGTTGCAGCCGATGCCTATGCGACGACCTTTTTCAACCTTGTTCCCCAGGACATCTCGACCACCGTGGCTGCCTACAAGAGGGGTCTGGGAGAGATGAATCTCGGCAAGGTGAAAGTGCTGAAGGCCTGAAACGGGTGGTAATTGGATAACGAACAGTCAAAGGCCGTGAAGATGAGAATCTCATGGTCACGAATTTCCCAGATCGTCTTTCTCGTAGCATTCCTCATCCTTTTCGTCACCACGGAATACAGGGGAAAGGATGAGATATCCGTAGCCATGAACAGTTTTTTCAGGGCCGACCCTCTTGTCGCGATGAGTTATATACTCGCGGAAAAGACGGTGACATGGCTTCTTGTCCCCGGTGTCCTGATGATCGTTTTTTCGGCGGCCCTGGGAAGGTTTTTTTGTGGCTGGATTTGTCCTCTCGGGACAACCCTGGACCTCATCACGAAGAGGATAAATAAAAGGGGTCCCATCAGATTCATCAAAGGGAGGTTCAAATACTGGCTGCTCCTGCCCCTTCTCTCGGCGGCGTTTTTTAACGTCAATCTGACGGGTATCCTCGATCCTATCGCCATACTTGTCAGGGCTCTGACCTTCTTCCTTTACCCCGTTTTCGGCTACACCGTGAGGTCGGGTTGGACGGGGCTTTACGCGGTGATAGGCGAGAGAAGGGACTACGCTGAACCGGTGTATGCCTTTTTCAAAGACTACATTCTCCCTTTCCGTGAAACCTTCTATCCCCTTGCATTCATATCTTTCATGTTCTTTCTCCTTATCGTTTTTCTTGAGAGATATGAACGGAGAAACTGGTGCAGGAACCTCTGTCCCCTTGGGACGCTTCTTGGTCTCGTAGGGAGGTTTTCCCCTTTCAGGAGGCTGCCCGGAAGGCTTTGCTCCGATTGTCAGGGATGCAGGGACGTCTGCCCCACGGCGTTTGACCGGGAAGTCTTCCAGAAAGAGGATTGCATCCTTTGTATGGAGTGTGAACTGAAGTGCAGGTTTAAGCGAGTCGGTTTTTCGCTGAGATCCGTCAAGGCCCGTAGCGGAAAACCCCGGCAGCCCGTAATGGAAAGGCGGGTTCTTGTGGGTGGGCTTCTTTCGGGTTTTTTCCTCAGCCATGCTTTTTCGTTCAAGTCTCCTTATTCCCAGGAACGGATGCTCCGGCCGCCGGGAGTGGATGATGAGCCCGCATTTCTGAAAAAGTGTGTGAGGTGCGGGGAGTGCATGAAGGTCTGTCTTAAGAATGCCCTTTACCCGGACTACTTCAGGGCGGGTTTTTACGGGGTGTTCATGCCTGTTATGATCCCGAGGCTCGGGTATTGCGAATATAATTGCAATCTTTGCGGCCAGGTGTGCCCCACGGGCGCCATACCGAATCAGCCGCTGGAACAGAAGAAAAAGAGCGTTATAGGCCTTGCCGCGGTGGACAAGAACCACTGCCTCCCCTATGCGAAGAAGATCAACTGCATCGTGTGCGAAGAGCATTGCCCCATCCCCGAGAAGGCAATTCGCCTGGAAGCCATAGAAGAGCGGGGCTATGACGGGCGGACTGTCACCCTCAAGCGGCCCTACGTGGTGGATGAATTGTGCACCGGTTGCGGGATCTGTGAATATGTGTGCCCTCTCGAAGGCAAGGCGGCGATCGAGGTTTACTCGAAGAAGAAAAGGAAACTGTAGTAAAAGTAACTCCTTGACTAGGCATTTGGGCCTGTGTTAAATCGTTTATGCACTTAGTGGAAAAAATAACTGCAAGGACGTGACATGGAAAAATATCCCCATATCTTTGCCCCCGGCCGAATCGGCACCCTCACCACGAAGAACAGAGTCAAGTATGCGGCCACCGAAACTAATTTCCCCTTCAGGGACGGTTTTGTAAGCGACAGGGAAGTAGCGTACATGGAAGCCCAGGCAAGGGGAGGCGCGGGGATAGTGACGACCCAGGGCGCCTATCCCGACCCCAGGGGAGAAGGAAAAGGTTTCAGGGGTATGATGGGCATATACGATGACGTTTTTGTGCCGGGCCTTGCCCGGATCTCTGAAGTGATAAGGAAACATGGTGCCCTTTCATGTCTGCAGATCCTCCATTGCGGCAGGGAAGGGGGCGTGGAGCTCGATTACAGCCTTATGGCTTCCGCCGTTCCGCAGAAGCTGTCTTATTTCAAGAAGCCGAGAGAGATTACTGCGGAGGAGATAAAGCAGTCCGTCAAGGACCACGTGAAGGCCGCGAGGCGGGCAGTCGACGCGGGGTTTGATATGATAGAGATATCGGGCATTGTGGGTTATCTGATTTCTACCTTCATTTCCCGCTACAGCAACAAGAGAACTGATGAGTATGGGGGCGACATTCGGGATCGCTGCCGCGTCATGAAGGAGATCCTCGGGGGCATCAAATCCGAGGTAGGAATCACCTACCCGGTAGGCATACGGCTCTGCGGCCTCGAACTCCTTGACGACAGAGGAGGAAACACCTTTGAGGAGAGCCTTGAAAGCTTCCGGATAGCGGAAGAAGCAGGCGCGGATTACGTGAGTGTGACCATCGGATGGCATGAGTCTTCTCAGTCGGTGATTACACGGGATGTGCCCATGGGCCACTGGCTCTATGTGGCCGATGCGGTGAAGAAAGCCGTAGACATTCCCGTGATGATGGCATTCCGGCAGTTCTTGCCCGCCATACCCGAGAAGGCCCTTGCCGACAAGAACATAGACTTCTGGGAGGTGTGCCGGCCCATGATTGCGGACCCTGATCTTCCAAGAAAAGCGAAAGAGGGGAAAGAGGACGAGATCATCCCTTGCATTGCGTGCAACCTTTGTTTCTCACGGCTTTACTATCACCAGCCCATCATGTGTTCCGTGCGGCCGAGCCTGGGAAAGGAGGCCGACCCTGAGTGGGGCTATTATGGTTTCGCAAAGGCCGGGGAGGTGAAAAAGGTTATAGTAGTGGGTGGTGGTCCCGCGGGCCTTCAATGCGCATCGGTGGCCGCACAACGGGGACACAGGGTAATCCTCTTCGAAAAGGGGAACACGTTGGGAGGCGCGGTCCTCCTTGCGTCGAGGGTGGACGAAGGAGCGGCAGAGTTGCTCCGCCCTATCGCCATGCTCGACGGGGAGTGCAGGCGGAATAACGTGGACCTTCGTCTCGGGGTGGAATGTACCCCGGACATCATAGCAGCGGAAGGGCCGGACGTAGTGATAATGGCCACGGGCGCGGTGCTCCGGGAAACTCCTTCGCAGCCCGGAGTCACAGTCCTTACCCCGGAAGACGTGATGCTGAGGGACGTGAAGCCCCCCCGCAAGGTGGTTATTATCGGAGGTAAAGGTGTGGGACTTGGCGTCGCTGTTTTTCTCGTGAGGAACGGAGATTACGAGATGACGGTCATCGAGGAAGGTGCGAGGCTCGGGAGGGATGTGAACCCCTTCTACCTGTGGCAGTATGTGCGGCTCCTTAAGGGAAAGAAGGTCAACCTTACCGCGGGTGTGGGCGTCGTCGGGATAGAGGAAGGCGGCGTAAGAATCTCCGGGCCGACCGGCGAGAAACTGATCCCGTGCGAAGGGGTGATATTGGCCGATCAGGTCCCCTGGAAGGGGTGGGATGCTTCCTTCCAAGGGGAGATTCACTACATCGGAGATGCGAAGAAACCGAGGCGAATAAACAATGCGATACATGACGGTTATCGTGTGGGGATGAATATCTGATGATACCTATCGTAGATTTGGACGAGTGCACGGGATGCGCAAACTGCACGGAGGTCTGCCCTCCGGGAGCGCTATCAATGGAAGAGGGAAAAGTGCTTCTCACCGAGGACCTTTGCGAAGAATGCGGGTTCTGCGCGGCCGAGTGTCCTGTGGGGGCGATCACCGTCCCTTTCCCGTACTCTGCCGACAAATGACGTCAGGCAGGGAAGCGTTCCGGGCCACCCGTGCCGAGAGACCGGGCGACGTATCGGCAGGGATGGAACTGCCTACGGGCGGTGTTATCGGGGAAACGCATAGCGGGAGAGACAAACGCGCCGCGTGGGCGGCGCCGAGGCTGCGAAGTGACTTCCGTTATATCTTTCTGCTGTTCTTGATGAGTAGCTTAAGATTTTCCAGGAGCGTGTGTTTTTCGTGCTCCGCAAAGCCCTTGAGCATCGAGTGCATGTAGTCGTCCCGTTCTTTCTCGATATAGGTAAGGGTTCTCTTGCCTTTGGCCGTGATCTCGAGAATCGTGACGCGCTCATCGGTAGGGTCCGATTTTCTCACGATGAAGCCGTTCTTCTCGAGCCGCCTTGCTATGCCGGTCATGTTAGCAACTGGTACAAGCATGATGCGGCTTACATGGGTGATCCTGCTCTGCCCGTCCTTTGACGCGTCAAGAACCCTTAACATATTGTACTGAGGAAACGAAAGTCCATGTTTCCTGAAAATATTGGATACAACCCTTTTGAATGTCTCGGCCGCTCTAACGAGGGCCATCAACACATTTTCATCGGCGCTCAAATCGCTCCTATAGCTAATTCCCATCATTTCACCTCAACAGACCGTGGATTCAAAATCGAACGAATTTAAATTATACCAGCTTGTGGACCGATACTCCAGAAAATAAACGCATTGAAATTAAATATATTGATAGTAAACATGTTGACTTTCTATATCTCCTTATGGTATTTGATTTTTATATGGAGACAGGAGCTTTTCCGACTCTCCTGACCGGGTCGTGTGACCGCGTAGTTCGCAGGATAAACGGCCACCTGAGGAGGGTAAAAGATGTGCCGGATATACTCTCCGAAGGGTCGGCGGTTTCAATCTCCGGTAAGAGGCAGCGGCAGTGCGGACGAAGTGTAAGGAGCATCAGCAGAAAAAACGGTTAAGAACAAGGAGGTACAATGCAAATCAAGAATGAGCTTGCAAAGATTGTGGGCAAGGACTACGTAAGTGAAAGCATGAAGGATCGCGAGAAATACTCGCGGGATTACAGCCTCCTTCCTGCCGGACTTCCCGACGCCGTAGTGTGGCCGGGTAGCTCGGAAGAGGTAGGTAAGGTTGTGACGTGGGCTAACGAGAAGAACATACCTATAGTTCCGGTAAGTTCGAAAGTCCATTTCTACGGATGCAGCATACCGAAGCAGGGCGGCGTCGTTGTCGACCTTTCGAGGATGAACAAGATCTTTGAAATTGACACGGACAACCGTCTGGTAAGGTTTGAGGCCGGCGTAACGTGGGAACAGCTTACCACGGAACTGGCGAAGAAGGGTCACAGGGTCATTATGCCGTTACTGCCCCCGGGAGATCGCTCGGTACTGACCGACACCCTGGAGAGGGAGACACCGACAAACATCGTGTACGACTACGGAGAGCCGATGCAGTCGGTTGAAGTTGTATGGCCGACCGGCGAGCTTTTCAGGTGCGGTTCCGCCAGCGTAAACGGTTTCCCTGATTCAAAGTCAAGAGGCGCAAACCCATCAGGACCGGGCCTTGACTTCTACCGGTTTTTCCAGCTTGCCCAGGGTACCATGGGTATCGTCACATGGATGAGCTTGAAGATGGAGACAGTTCCCAAGATAGACAAGATATTCTTCGCACCTGTATATGATCTGGAATATGCTATGAATTTCCTGTACAGGATACTGCCGAGGAGAATCGGCCAGGAGTGTCTGTTGCTGAACAACACGGACCTCGCCGCCCTCGCCGCAGATTCAATGCCCGATGATTTCGACGAACTGCGGGCCAAATTGCCGCCTTGGACTCTTATTCTCACCATAAGCGGGCTCGTAAGAAGACCCGAAGAGAAGATCGCCTACGAAGAGAAGTTCCTTGCGGAAGTACTGAAAAACGAATTCCCGAAGATGGGCCTTACGGACAACCTCCCTGGTTTCCCCGGGCTTGGCCGGAAACTCATGCCTATGTTGAGAGCCCCGTGGCCGTCTGACCTTCCGTACTGGAAGAACCGTATAAAAGGTGGAGTACAGAATCTGTTCTTCATCACAAAGCCGAATCGCGCTTCTATGTTCATCGAGGTTATGGAACTCGTAGCAGCCAAGTACGACTATCCGTTCGGCGACATCGGAAGCCATATCCAGCCGATAGAGCACAACAGAGCCTGCGAGATCGAATTCAGCTTCTTCTACAATCCTGATGATGCCGCTGAGAAAGAACTTGTGGCTGCGATGTACCGGGATGCCGCAACGGCACTGTTCAACGAAGGTGCGTTCTTTACGAGACCTTACGGAGAACTCGCCCCGATGATATATGACAAGGCCGCAGGATATCAGGCAGCCTTGAAACGGGTGAAAAATGTCCTCGATCCGAAGAACATTATGAATCCCGGAAATCTGTGCTTCTAAGGAGGAAAAACATGCCAAATGATCGTTACGATACGCCAAAAACACCAGTTGCCCTGGATATAACAAAACTGGAAAATTTTAAGTATGATATGGACCATTGCATTAAATGCAAGGGTTGCTATTGGGTTGAGCACAGCTACATGCCGGGCGTGAACTTCTCGGTAAGATGCCCCAGCAACTACTGGAACGATTTCGACTCTTACGGCGCCTTCGGTAAGATGAGGATAGGTCTTGGTATCATCGACAAGAAACTGGAGTGGACCGACAAGCTTCTGGAAATCATCTATGCCGATCCGCTTTGCGGCGCTTGCGACGTAGGCTGCAAACGTAATCTGGACCTGGAAATAGGACTGACACTTGAGGCCCTGAGAGTCAAAGCGGTGCAGGAAGGGGCAGGCCCCATGCCGGCACACAAGAAGATTGCGAAGAATATAGACACGAAGCACAACCAGTTCGGCGCCCCCCACGAAAACAGAAAGAAATGGGTAACGAAGGACATCAAAGTGGCCGACAAGGCCGACACCCTGTATTTTGCGGGATGTTCTTCATCTTACAGAAACCCCGACATCGCGAAAGCGACAGCGAAGATCCTGAACGCCGCCGGGACGCCTTTCATGATGCTGAAAGACGAGTGGTGCTGCGGAAATACGGTTGTCTCGACGGGTATGATGGATGAAGCAAAGAAGATTGCGGAGCGGAACATTGCGGCGATCAAGGAGTCGGGAGCAAAGAGAGTCATCACGAGCTGCGCCGAGTGTTACAGGACGTTGAAAGTCGACTATCCGAAGCTTCTCGATATCGCAACGGCGGACCTCGGATTTGAGGTTATCCACCTTATCGAGTTTGCCGACGCTGCCATCAAAGACGGCTCGCTGAAGCTGACCCAGCCGGTGGACGTGCGGTTTGCGTACCAGGATTCATGTGGCGTGAGCAGACTTGCCGACCCGTGGACCCCGTGGAGCGGTACCCGTGGCTGGATGGGTTGCGTGGAGCCGGAACTGAAGAGGAGACGCGGCACAAAAGGACTTTACATGCAAGCCAGGGATATATTCAAGGCCATTCCGGGCGCCAAATTCGTTGAAATGCCGAGAACGAGAGAGAACGCATTCTGTTGCGGAGCGGGAAGAGGCACAAAGGAAGCCTTCCCGGATCTCGCATCGGTATCCGCAAAACATCGGATCGAAGAGGTGAAGCATGTGAGTGCTGAGGCTCTCGTGGCTGCATGTCCGTGGTGCAAAAGCAATTTCTCCCAGGCAGTCAAAGAGAATGGCGACAACGTGAAAGTAATGGATATTGCGGAACTTATCCTTGCCGCAGTTGAATCATAAGGAGGTTGGCTATGAGTATAGTGAAAGCTGCATATAATGCAATAGAGTCGATAGTTGGTCCCAAGTTTATCTCCGACGATCCGGCCATCTGCGAAGGCTACCGGTCGGGACCTGGTGGATACGAGAGCGGCCTCGGATACGAGCGTGTAATGACGACAATACCGCACGCCGTAGTCATGCCGAAAACCACCGAAGATGTTCAGAAGATCGTAAAAATATGTAACCGTTATAAAGTACCTTACGTTCCCTACGCAACAGGGTTCTATGGCCCCCGTTCACACTGCCATGTGGAGAACGAGCTTCTTATCGACATGAAGAGGATGAACTCCTTTGAAATCGACGAGAAACATTTTTGCATCAACGTAGGCCCGGGCGTCATCTATTCCCCGATCCAGCAGGAGTGCCTTAACAAAGGCGCGTATGTGGTTATCGGCGGCGGCGGCGCGCAGGCATCGGCTATCGCAAACCTGATCGGCGACGGCTGGTCACCTCTGAGTCACAGGATTGGTCTGCCTCACAGACGTATCCTTGGTACCGAGTTGGTCCTTCCCGACGGCGAACTGGTGAAGATGGGTTCCCTTGCGAACGGCGACGACCCGTTCTGGGGTGACGGACCCGGTCCGGACCTGAGAGGTCTTCTCCGTGGTTTCACCGGTCTTCGCGGTTGCCTCGGCATCGTAACAAAGATGGCAATCAAGACCCTTCCTTTCCAGCCTGAGCCCCTTGTTCCCACAGGCATTTCACCCAACACGGGACTTGCCCTTCCCACGAACCGCGTAAAATGGATCAACTATCAGGTGCCGAGCAAGGCAGCCCAGATAAAGGCCATGTTCGAAGTAGGAAAGGCTGAGGTCGCCGGCGCAATAACAAAGGTGCCCCTGTTCTGGCGTGCAATTAACAAGGCGGAGAGCAAAGAGGAGTTCTGGCAGTTGTGGGGTAAGGAAAACGAAGAGACAATCAAAAACTTCTTCATCGTCCGTGTGCTGCTGATCGGCTACACCTCCGAAGAGCAGATGCAGTACGACGAGAACGTATTGAACGACATCATGGCCGAGTGCGGCGCGGTGCCCAGAGCAACGAGGCCTCTCGACGAATCTTGGATCAAGAATGCGGACTCGGCAGGTATGTGGCTCATGTGCGGTTCCTACGTCTCGGTTGATTACATCATCGAGTCGCTGACTCAGGCCACCGTGCACGGAGAAAGCTACGCCGACACCAAGAAGAAATATACGCCACCCCTTATGCCCGATTACGGCGATCCGGGTTGGTTCCAGAGTTTTGAGTGCGGTCACCAGGGTTACTCCGAATTCCTCGTTTATTGGGACCAGGATGAGGACACTACCGGTGTCGATCATTTCTACGTAGAGACATCAAAGATGAACATCAAAGAGCGTTTCTATACCTCGCTCTTAGGCCCTCACCAGCCGATGTACCTTACAGGGCCGATGTACGGACCGAACTACCATGAGTGGATGCTGAAGATCAAAGATGAATTTGATCCTCTCTGGGTATGTCACCCGCCGGTACCTCTGGCACACGATGAGTTCGTGGAACGTGCGGAGTGGATGAGACCGCTGAAGGATTGGGAAAGCCCGAAAGAACTGCCCATGCCCAAGTGGTAAGTATGAGTTGAGGGCGACCTCAGGATAAGCAAAAGAGTATCGGAAATACAGAGACTGGGCAGGCAATCAGCAGGATGCCTGCCCAGTCATTCTGAATAGGGCAGGATAAAAGCAGGATGTTTGTAAATGTGAACATAAAGTGGCCCATAAGGGCTACGAAATAACTTGATATGAATACATAAGTTGTTGTATACTCGAAAAGGCCAATCGTTTGGCCCGGTGATATAGCTACGGAAATAGCGGCCCGCATGAAGCCGATTTTATAGATTAGATGTAAATTTTGTGGTTAAAGAAAGATACCAAAGGAGGTGAAAAAATGGCAAAAGTTTCAAATGCCTGCCCGTTCTCAAGCAGGTCTTGCAGGGAGTGCGCCATTTACATCGGCAGGCATTCGCAGATTTGCATAGCGGCGAGGTACAAGAACGGAGTCAAACCTAAGCCGACATACGGATGTACCCATCTGAAGTTCGAGTTTCCCACGGAACTTGTGGAGAGCGACGTTCGGCTTAAAGATCTGGAAGAACGAGAAGAAAATCTTCAGGAAGCGAAAATAGTCTGGAAAAGTGAAACAAGGTGAGTTACGGGTTGGAGTCTTAAGGACATTCCGGATTGTCCGAAACGACTACTGGAAGCGGCTAATTAAAGTTGGAGACAGCGAAGAAAGTATTATGGAAAGGAGATAAGCATGATACATGATTTTACGTACCTTAAACCCGGCACGGTCCAGGAAGCCCTGGCCATGCTCTCCGATCACGTGGATGAGTGTAAGATTATCTGCGGCGGTCAGTCACTACTTATCGTCATGCGGCAGGGCCTCATCACGGTAGACTACCTGGTCGACATCAAGGGGCTCAAAGAGTTGAGCTACATCAAGTATGACGACAAAGAAGGCCTCAAGATCGGCGCCACCACGATTCACAGAATGATCGAAAAATCGGCGCTCCTCAAAGAGAAGTATCCTATTCTTTCGAAAATGGAAGAAAGACTTGCGTCAACGGCTGTCCGTAACTGGGGAACCATCGGCGGCAACCTGGCACACGCCGACGCAGCGGGCGACCCTGCACCGGTACTCATCAGTCTCAACGCCAAGATTAAAGTAGGCTCGAAGAAGGGTGAGAGAGTAATGGCACTCGAAGAGTTCTACACCGACCTGTTTGAAACAGCCATGGAGCACGACGAGATGGTCCTCGAGGTTCAGGTTCCTCCTCTGCCTCCCAAGACCGCGTGTGCATACAAGAAGTTCAACCTCCTTCAGAACGACATGGGCGTAGTCGGCGTTGCAGCGAAGATAACGGTAGACGCGAGCGGCACCATCACGGATGCAGCGATCGTCCTTGGCAACTCCGGTGTAACCCCCATCCGGGCAAAGAGCGCGGAGCAGGCCTTGATCGGCAAGAAGCCGGATGAGGCAGCTTTTGCGGCAGCGGGCGAGGGCGCCGGCAGCGATGCGGACCCTGTGTCCGATATCCACGCCTCCGATGAATTCAGAAGACACCTGGTGAAAGTCCTGACAAAGCGTATGGCAAGGCAGGCCTGGGAACAGGCTGTTAAATTAGGGTGAGGGAGGCTTATACGATATGGAAAAGAAAGAGATAAAACTTATAGTCAATAAAGTGGAGTACGAGCTTTACATAAACCCCAAAACCCTTCTTGTCGAGGCCATCAGGGACCACATCGGCCTGACGGGAACGAAAAGGGGTTGTGAGACGGTATCGTGCGGCGCATGCACGGTGCTGGTAGACGGCGCTGCCGTGAAGGGATGTTCTATCCTTGCCATTCAGTGCCAGGGACTGCCTATCACCACGTCCGAAGGCCTCGAGACCGACGGCAAGCTGGCTCCCATCCAGAAAGCCTTCCTCGACGAAGGTTCCTACCAGTGCGGCTTCTGTACATCGGGGATGCTTATGGCTACCTCGGGACTTCTGATCGAAAGCCCGAACCCCACCGTTGAAGAGATTAAGGATTCTATAGAAGGGAATATCTGCCGCTGCACAGGTTACAACAGTATCGTTCGGGCTGTCGAGCGAGTGGCAAAAGGTATGTACAAGGAGGAGTCACTATGACGACAACGAGTCTAGCGAAAGAAAAATTACATGTTATCAATACCCATGTGCACAATATCGATGGTATTGCGAAGGTAACAGGCCGCGCAACCTACAGTTTCGACGTGAAACTGCCCGGGATGCTGTATGGCAGAATCCTCCGCAGCCCCCATCCGCACGCGAGAATAATAAACATAGATGCGAGCAAAGCCCTGGCCATGAATGGCGTAAAAGCCGTAGTGACAGGAAAAGACACCCTTGGCGTAAAACAGGGTATCTGGAGACGTTTTAACGAGCTTTGCGACGAGCAGATCCTCCCCGTTGAGAAGGTCCGCTATATCGGCGAGCCGGTTGCAGCAGTCGCCGCAGTGACGGATGAGATCGCAGAGAAGGCCCTCGACCTGATCGAAGTCGAGTACGAGGTTCTGGAAGGCGTATACGAGCCGTATGAGGCCATGAAGAAAGGCGCCCCCGAGCTTCACGAGGGCGTAGAAAGAAACATCAACGTCACCCGTCACATTGAGTGGGGCGATGTGGAAGAAGGTTTTGAGAAAGCGGACTATATCAGGGAAGACCACTTCTTCTGCGGCGGCCAGGCACATATGTGCATGGAGACCAGAGCGGCAGTAGCGAGCTACACCCCGGAAAAGAAGCTGACCATCTGGCATTCAAACCAGTCTGCGTATTATATGCAGGGCCTTATGGCCGGCGTACTTGGTATGAGAGAAGGCGACATCCGCGTGATCGCACAGTACGTGGGCGGTGGGTTCGGTGGTAAGTTCGAGCTCGACGGCGCCATCTTCTGCTCGTCGATTCTCAGCATGAAGACCTTCAGGCCCGTAAAAGTAGTATTCACAAGGGAAGAGGACTTCATCGCATCAAAGCGCCGCACCCCGATGCACTATTGGGTAAGAACAGGCGTATCGAAAGACGGTAAGTTCCTTGCTCGCGAGTCGAGGGTTGTCAGCAACGGCGGCGCCTATACAGGCATGGGCGCAACAGCGCTCTACCTTACGGGTTTCTTCCACTCTTTCCCCTACAGATGGGGTGGATACCGTTATGACGGCTACAGGGTTTATACAAACACCCTTCCGTCGACTTCAATGCGTGGATTCGGCGCTCCCCAGGCGCTCTTCTGCTCCGAGCAGCAGCTCGAGTGGATCGCCAAGGACCTCAAACTCGATCCTATCGAGATGAGGCGGCAGAACGGCCATTATGCCGGTTACGAAGTCCCGGGCCAGGCTTTTATCGCAAGCTGCGGTCTGGATGAAGCATTCACGATCATGCAGGAATGGATGGACAAGAAGAAAGCAGGCGGACTTCCCCCGAACAGAGGCATCGGTTTCTCGGCTGCCGGTTTTATGTCGGGTGGTATCTTCAACTGGTTCGATACACCTTATTCATTCTCTTCAGCAGTAGTCACCATCAACCAGGATGCAACCGTAGAGCTTCACATCGGCGCAACTGAGATCGGCCAGGGCTCCAACACTACAATGGCCATTATCGCTGCCGAGACTCTCGGAGTAAAGGTTGAGGACATAAAAGTACATTCAGGCGATACAGACCATTGCCCGGCTGACCTCGGCGCATGGGGTTCAAGACAGACCCTTATGACCGGTAACGCCACGAAGAGGGCTTGTGAAGACGCCAAAGCACAGCTTCTCGAATTCGCCCTTGCGAAAATGGGTCTTAACATCGTATACGACCTTGACATCGCAGATCGCTGGGTACACATCGTAGCTCGTCCGGAAAGGGGTATGCCCTTCGAAGAACTGGTGAAGATCGCCCTCCGCGGTAAAGACGGACAGAGAATCATCGGTAGAGGTTTCTATACTCCTCACAGAAAGGGCATGATCTCCCCCGCATACAGCTATATGCTGCAGGGCGTGGAGATTGACGTTGATCCCGAGACAGGCAAAATCGAACTCCTTGACAGCCTTACCGCACACGACTGCGGTCAGCCTATCAACCACCTGGGACTTATTGGTCAGCTCGAAGGCGCATTTTCGATGGCAGCCGGTTATGGCTACCTCGAGTACATGCCTTACGAAGACGGCAAGCTCATGAACCCGAACCTGGTGGACTACAAGATGATCAGGGCGACAGAAATGCCTCCCACCCCGATCGCCGAGATCGATACCTACGAGCCGGAAGGACCGTACGGTGCGAAGGAAGCAGGCGAAGGTCTGACGAACCCGACGGCAGCAGCCATCGGCAACGCCATTTTCAACGCCTTCGGCATTCAGATGAAAGAGTGCCCGATCAGGCCGCATATGATCGTTGAGGCGTTAAAAGAAAAGGAAGCAAAAGAGAAGGCAGGCAAGTAAGAAATTCAGCCAATTGTGAAGGAGGTAATCCATGGCAGTAGAATTGAAATTTAAATGCCCCGTGTGCGGAAAACAGTATGAAGTGAGCCTGCAGGCGGCTCGGCACATATTTGGAACCGGTGACAAGAAACACCGTGACTGGGTTGATTCACAGGGAGTAAACTTTAAGGATCTGCTTGTTGAGCAGGCCTTGAATCCCGGAAACGCGAGTTATCAGACCGTAGCCGAGCTTGTTGAAAAGGCGCAGGCTGGTCTTAAGAAGTAGGATTCTTAAATTTAGGAGGCGTCCATGATTATTGAAGGTGGTTTTACGGTCAAGGCACCGATTCAGAAGCTGTTTGACTTCCTGATGAAGCCGGAGACCGTCATGATGTGCATACCAGGCACAGAGTCGGTGAAGATTATCGACGACACGAGCTTTGAGAGCGTGCTGAAACAGCGCGTGGGCATTATCTCGGTAAGGCTTAAGTTCGTAACGAAGACGGTAAAGGTCGAGGCACCGACCCACGCCGAGTTCGAAGGCGAAGGCGAAGACATGACGAAGCTCGGTCATTTCAAGCAGAAAACCGTGTTGAACCTTAAGGAAGTTGCACCGGGCGAAGTTGAGTTCACCTATGCGGTAGACGTTGCAATCGTAGGGAAACTTGCTATGTTCGGCGACAGGGTTATGAAACAGAAAGCAAAAGACACGGAAAAGGCATTTACGAAGAATCTCCAGGAGAAGCTGGCGGCTTTAGGTTAGTAAGCCAGAATTCCGGATCAAGTTGCAAGGAGAGGGTCTCTCGAAAGAGAGACCCTCTTTGTTTAGGCGAGTGGGAAATCACGTCCCAAGTGTCCCCCAGCACGCACCGCGTGCGAGAAGGGGAGGCTCTACCGGCTTCTGCCGGTGGAGGGGGCGACGCAAGCCCCAATAACAGTGCAAGCATAAGTCGAAGTGTCCCCCCAGCACGCACCGCGTGCGAGAAGGGGAGGCTCTACCGGCTTCTGCCGGTGGAGGGGGCGACGCAAGCCCCAATAACAGTGCAAGCATAAGTCGAAGTGTCCCCCCAGCACGCACCGCGTGCGAGAAGGGGAGGCTCTACCGGCTTCTGCCGGTGGAGGGGGCGACGCAAGCCCCAATAATTGGTTGAAAAGACCCAACCAGTTGTAAGATAATAGGTACTGCGCGCCGGTTAACCTTGAAACGAGGTATGTGCAGGAGAGCGGGAGTTACCTGCGGGGCAGTATCCGGAGGTTGGATGTGGGGGCAGAGGAGGGGATATGGCGTATGATGCGACGAAGATGGCGGACTGGGAGATCTCTGAAATTGCAGAAGGCAACATGAAATCCCTTTGGCAGCTTCAGGAGGAGCTTGGCCTGGAAAAAGACGAAGTCATCCCCTACGGAAGGATAGGAAGGGTAAGTTTTCCCAGGATAATGGAAAGGTTTCGTGACCGGCCGGACGGGAAGTATATCGAGGTGACGGCCATTACACCTACTCCGCTGGGGGAGGGTAAGACGACTACTTCGATAGGGCTTATCGAAGGTCTTGGTAAGAGAGGAAGGATTGCGGGAGGAGCTATCCGCCAGCCGTCGGGTGGACCGACCATGAATGTGAAGGGGAGCGCCGCAGGCGGGGGGAACGCACAGGCGATCCCGCTCACTGAGTTTTCACTCGGGCTTACAGGGGACATCAACAATATTATGAATGCCCATAACCTCGCTATGGTTGCCCTCACGTCGCGGATGCAGCACGAAAGAAACTATAATGATGACGAGCTTTCGCGCAGAAGGCTGCGCCGGCTCAATATCGATCCCAGCAACGTTCCCATGGGGTGGGTGGTCGATTTTTGCGCACAGGCCCTGAGAAGCATCGTGATAGGTCTTGGCGGGCGCATGAACGGGTTTACCATGCAGTCCCATTTCGATATAGCGGTCAGTTCGGAGGTAATGGCGATCCTTTCTATCGCGAGAGACCTGAAGGACCTGAGAGAAAAGATCGGCAAAATCACCGTTGCCTACGACACAAAGGGAAACGCCATCACCGCGGAGGATCTGGAGGTTGCCGGTGCGATGACGGCTTTCATGAGGGAAAGCATCAACCCCACCCTCCTTCAGACGATAGAGGGTCAGCCGTTGCTGGTTCATGCAGGTCCTTTCGCGAATATTGCCATCGGGCAGTCATCGATCATCGCAGACCGGGTTGGTCTCAAACTCTTCGACTATCATGTGACGGAGAGCGGATTCGCTGCTGATATCGGTTTTGAGAAGTTCTGGAACGTGAAATGCCGGATCAGTGGCCTCAAGCCGAATGTATCGGTCATTACCGCCACCATCCGCGCCTTGAAGATGCACGGAGGCGGGCCGAGAGTGACACCGGGGTTCCCTCTTTCCTCTGAGTACAGGGAAGAGAACCTCCCGCTTCTTGAAAAGGGCATTTCGAACCTTGTCCATCATATCCGCACCGTGAAATTGTCCGGGGCGCACCCGGTGGTCTGCGTCAACAGTTTCTCCACGGACACAAGAGACGAGGTTGCTCTGGTCAGGCGGTACGCCGAGGCGGAGGGGGCGCGGGTTGCAGTTTCGGAACATTGGCTGAGAGGAGGAGAAGGGGGATTGGAGCTTGCCGACGCGGTTATCGATGCGTGTGAGGAGGAATCCGACTTCCGCTTCCTGTACCCCCTGGAGATGCCCTTGAAGGAGAGGGTGGAACTGATCGCGAAAACCATTTATGGCGCCGATGGCGTCTTGTGGATTCCCGAAGCGGAGGAAAAGGTCGAGAGGTTGCAGGCGGATCCGGAAAAGAGAGATTACTTTACCATGATGGTGAAAACCCATCTGAGTCTGACCCACGACCCGGAATTGAAAGGCGTGCCGAAGGGATGGAGGTTGCCTGTGAGGGACATCCTTGTATTCACGGGGGCGAAATTTCTGTGCCCTGTTACGGGTGCTATCAGCCTGATGCCCGGCACTGGCTCGGACCCCGCATTTAGGAGAATAGATGTGGATACGGAGACGGGTGGAGTTACGGGACTGTTTTAGCCTCCGGGGTTGGTTAAGCTGCAAACCCGCGTGGTTTTTCGGTATGTTCATTTGTATGATTAACCCGGATATGTCCCGAAAGGGCAAAAGAAAGGAGCGATGAATGGCAGCCAGGATAATAAGCGGTACAGAGATAGCAGCGGAGATAAGGGAAGAGATCAGAGACGAGGTGGCGCGGGTCAAAAAGGAACGTGGTATCGTGCCGGGACTGGTGACGATCCTTGTGGGCAGCAATCCTGCATCTTTAAGCTATGTGGCGGGAAAGCAGAGGACTGCGAAAGATCTGGGTTTCTATTCCGTGCAGGAAGATATACCAGGCGATGCGGGCGAGAAGAGCCTTCTCGGATTGATCGCCAAATACAACGCGGACCCCGCAATCCACGGCATACTCGTTCAGTTGCCCGTACCCGCGCATATCAACGAGACGAAGGTGCTCTATGCGATAGATCCCGACAAGGACGTGGATGGGTTTCACCCTGTCAATGTGGGGAAGGTAATGATAGGGGAGGCGAAATTCTATCCATGTACTCCATACGGGATACAACAAATGCTGATCCGGTCCGGGGTAATGGTCGACGGCGCTGAGGTTGTGGTCGTGGGCCGAAGCAACCTTGTGGGCAAGCCCATAGCAATGATGCTCGTTCAGAAAGGTAAAGGCGCAAATGCAACGGTTACCGTGTGCCACACCGGCACGAGGGACCTTGCGTCCCACACGAGAAGGGCGGATATCCTGATCGTGGCAGCAGGGAAGCCGAAGGCAATAACTGCTGATATGGTAAAGGAGGGCGCGGTGGTGATCGACGTGGGAGTAAACCGTGTCGGGATGACGCCCGAAGGGAAAGCGAAGCTTTGCGGGGACGTCGATTTTGAGGCCGTGAGGGAAAAAGCATCGGCAATCACCCCAGTTCCTGGTGGTGTCGGCCCCATGACCATTACCATGCTGATGTTGAACACCCTAAAAGCGGCGCAATCCGCATAGGGCTCCATGCTGCCGGGGGTCGCCAAACGAACAAGATAGCGCAGCCCGTTCCACGGAAACCCTGGGTGGCGGACCTTGGGTCCGACGGTTCCCGCCGTCCTGTTTTGTTGTTTTTTCCCCGGTTCCGAACCTGTGATCAGATGTTCATTTTTTGATATTGACAGGGGCTTTGCCACGTTGTATCCTCTGCGTAGGCTGCTCTGTAGCAGTGCCCATAGCGTCCGGTTGCAAAAGGTTACCGAAAGGGAAACCTGCGTAATTCAACAAAGTTGGTCCGGGTCTTCCGGAAAGCCGCTGTCCTTTTTTTCATACGTATGGGTATGCCCCGACGGAGACGGGCGCGGCGTCTGAGGTAAGGGCAAAAAGGGCGGCACATAATGTCGGGTACGGGAGGATAATCTATGAAGCGTTTTGTTGTCCTGGTAGTGGCGGTCTGTCTTGTCATTGGTTTTTCGTCTGCATGGGCCCAGAAGAAAGTCCGGTTATCTATCGCAACCGGAGGCACGGGAGGCGTCTACTATCCCTATGGAGGCGCCATAGCGAACGTCATTTCCAAGTACGTTCCCGGTGTGGAGGCAACGGCCGAGGTGACTGCCGCCGCGGTTGACAACCTGAAGCTCGTGGGGAGCGGAGACGCGGACCTTGGTTATGCTTACCCCGACCTTGCCTACGATGCGATGCAGGCAAAGGGGCTGTTCAAAAGCAAGCTTCCTGTAAGGATGGTGGCTCAGCTGTACGTAAGCTATTTTCATCTTGTTACTCTGTCGAACAGCAACATCAAAACCGTTGCCGACCTTAAGGGGAAGAGAGTCTCCACGGGGGCCCCGGGTAGTGGGACCGAGGTGGTGGCTTTTCGAGTCCTTGAAGCTTACGGCATAAATCCTGACAAGGATGTGAAACGGGACCGCCTGAGCGTAGTGGAATCGGCCAATGCCCTTAAGGATGGGAAGATAGACGCCTTTTTCTGGGTAGGAGGCCTCCCCACTGCGGCAATCCTCGATCTCGCCGCTACTCCCAATACATCGATGAAACTGGTGCCTACCGATGGCGCTCTTCCCAAGATATTTCAGAAATATGGCCAGATTTATGTGAAGGCCAATATTCCAAAAACGACTTATCCCAAGATGACCGGTGATATCGGTGTGGTAGGTATTCCTAACGTCTTGGTCTGTAACGCGAACGCAGACACGGATCTGATATATAAAGTTGTAAAAGCCTTGTTTGATCATAAGGCGGATCTCGTAGCCGTTCATTCACAGGCCAAGGAATTGACGGTCCAGGGAGCGGTTATCAAGACGGTAGTCCCTTATCACCCCGGCGCCATAAAGTTTTTTAAGGAGAAGGGCATCAAAATGTAAGGACCGGTATCTATGGGGAACGTCCGTACGGGTATACTCTTTGCGGCGCTCATCTGGGCACAGGCATCCTATGTGGCAGGTTCGCCGGCGTTACAGTTGGTTGTCCTGAGCGACGAACCCCGAAAGGTCCTGGCCTGTATGCCTCTTGAAGCGGGCGCCCCCTTTGACCTTGAGTTTATCAACTCCATATACCTGGCGCCCGTAAAGGAAACGCTGGTCTATACGGAGGGCAAGGGCATTGCCATAGTGAAGGTCGAAAGCCCCTCTGCCGGCGTGTTCGAGTATTACGGACTGGAGTCCGATCATACGGGCGTGGTCCGGCTGCACCGCAGTGTAGGAGAAATAAGGATCAGAAGTCACAGCTACGAAAACCATCGCCTGACCTCCGGAGGGAGGACCCTCCTTTTTAAGGAGATCGCCGACGGTGGCCGCCTGTTGGTCGTTGAGGTTTGGGCGCATGACAGGAGTTGTGGGCCATGAGGATCGATTAACAGGAGGCATTTGTGACGGATTTGAAAGAACCCACGGAACATGTATCGGAAGAGCGCCTCAAGGAGGCTCAGAAGTTCATAGAGGAAGAGGAAGGAGTCACAAGACGGCTTGCGGGCTGGAAGCAAGAGGCAGTTACCTATTTTGCGGTAGTGATGAGCCTCTTCCATCTCTATGCAGCGGTGGCAACAATCACTACACAGGTGCTCAGGGGCATTCACGTCGCCATGGTACTTTTTCTGAGCTATCTTGTCTTTCCTCCTAGTAAAAAGCGCCTTCGCTCCATTGCGTGGTATGACGTCTGCCTTGCCTTGATCGGCGTGGCGACCATAGTCTACATGCTGGTGGACTTTGAGGATTTCATATACAGGGCCGTAACGCCCAACCTTCTGGATCTTATTTTCGGTTCAATTCTCATCGTTCTTATTCTTGAAGCTACGCGACGGGGCACCGGATGGATCATGCCTTTCGTGGTGATCCTGTTCCTCATCTACGCATATGTGGGCCCCTGGCTTCCCGCTCCCTGGACCCACCGGGGTTACAGCATAAAACGCATAGTCGGTCACATGTATATGACCCTGGAGGGTATCTTCGGAGTGCCCATTGACGTGTCATCCACGTTCATCATTCTTTTTACCATCTACGGTGCTATTCTGGAACACACGGGGGCGGGCAAGTTTTTCATAGATTTCTCATTCAGGCTTATGGGAGGAAAGCCCTCGTCCGCGGGCAGGACAGTGACGCTCGCATCCTTTTTGCTCGGCGGGCCTTCGGGGAGTGGTGTGGCAACCACCGTTACCCTGGGCTCGGTTGCGTACCCCATGCTGAAACGGGCCGGGTACGACAAGGACTCTGCGGGAGGACTTCTCTCAGCCGGCGGCATAGGAGCCATTATTTCTCCTCCGGTCCTCGGGGCGGCCGCCTTTCTCATCGCCGAAATACTGAAGGTTTCATACCTGCAGGTGATTAAAATGGCGATGGTGCCGACTATCCTCTATTACTGGTCTATCTTCCTGATGGTGGAATTCGACGCCAAACGCTTTGGGGCCAAAATGATTGACGCGGGATCGGGAGAATCAGTCTGGGTCCTCACACGCCGCTACTGGTATCACTTCTCATCCCTTATTGCTATTGTTGTGTTGATGGTAATAGGATTCAGTCCCATATGGGCCGTATTCTGGGCAAGCGTACTTGCTTTTTTTGCCAGCTACCTGCGCCGGGACACCGCTCTGGGTTACAAGAAGGCCATTGCGACTCTGAGCGGAGGGTCGTTGGGGGTCCTTTCCGTGGCCTGTACCTGCGCAAGTGCGGGTATCATTGTGGGAGTCGTCACCCTCACCGGGCTTGGCCTCAAATTCTCGAGTATCATAATCGGCTATGCCGGAGGAAATCTCTTCTTGACTGCCGTCTTTACGGGCCTTCTCATGTGGGTTATAGGGCTCGCCGTTCCGGTAACGGCCACGTACATAATCGGGGCGGTTATCGCGGCCCCGGCATTGGTCCAGCTCAAGGTGCCCGAATTTGCCGCGCATATGTTTATCTTTTACTATGCGGTGTTATCGGAAGTATCGCCTCCCACCGCCCTCTCTCCTTTTGCGGCCGCCGCCCTTACGGGTGGAAGTCCCTTCAAGACGATGATGATGGCCTGGAAGTATACTATTCCTGCATTTATCGTCCCTTTCATGTTTGTTCTTACCCCTGACGGGATAGGTTTGCTCCTCGAGGGGCCTGTGCCTTCCATAGTCTGGACATTCGTGACCGCTATGATCGGCGTTGGAGGAATCGCAGGAGGCGCAAGTTCCTGGCTCCTCAGACGGACGGCGCTGTGGGAAAGAATTGCACTTATCGTGGGAGGACTCCTCATGGTTTATTCGTCGGTGATTCTCGACGTAATCGGCATGGGCTTGATCGGATTCGTGGTGCTCTGGCAGAAGGTTACATTGAAGAGGGAAGCGGCTGCTCTGACCAGGGGATGATCGGGGGGAGCGCCCCATTCCTCCGCTTTATTTTCTCTTGCCTTGTACCCACACATAGACCCCCGTGTCGGGCGGATCGAGCCTGTAGTATCTGATGATGACGTCGATCTTTCGGGGGCTCAAGGTCTGTCCGCGAGGCAACAGCAGGACGCCTGTACCGCTCCTCACGTCTCTGGAGACGATCATACCTGAAAGAAGTTCATCCGGATGGATCTCCGATTCGACCGCACCGTCGAGGGGCTGCACAAGGTTTGTTTTTTCCCGGGCAATTTCCGCCAGAATCTGATATAGGGCGGGATCAAACTGCGTACCGGACAAGAGGCTCATCCTCTCCAAAGCTGCCTTTACAGGGTGGGTAACGAGTAATCTGTCGTATTTGTCCGCAACGGCAATAATACGGGAACCCAGGGGTATCTCCTCTCCTCTCAGTCCTTCGGGAAATCCCTGTCCGTCGCAGGATTCATGGTGATACCGGATAAGAATGCCCGCTTCATGCAATAGCTCGTTGGAGTCCAGGACGGCCTGGCCGCGTATGGAATGAGTCTGGTACTCGCGGACTTCGAAAGGCGCCATGGATTCGACGTCTTTGAGAAGTACCTTGTCGGAGATACCTATTTTCCCTATGTCATGAAGTTGTGCCGCGATCGCTATGTCCTGAGTCAGGTTGCCGTCCAGCTTCATTTTTTGCGCGATCTTGCGGGAGATTATAGCCACGTTGTTGGAGTGGTTTGCGACGGTCCTGTCTCTCAGTTCGATAAGATTTGAAATGGTGATGATAAAACCCTTGAAGTCATTCTCCAACCTTTTGTTTAGTTCGTGAAGCTCCACGTTTTTCCGTGTGAGATCTATGCTTTGTTGCTGCACATCGATTTCGAGTTCCGAGGTCCATTTTCGGAGTTCTTCATTCTGTTTTCCCGTCAATTCGTTGAGGTACTTGTTTTCTCTCACCAGCCTGAATCTTTCCGCCGCGGCCCGGACTGAGAGTATGAGGTCGTCATTGCGCCATGGTTTGGCGATGTACTGGTATACACCCCCTCTGTTGATGGCGTCTACTGCGGCGTTGACGTCGGCGTACCCGGTCAGTACCAGCCTCACCGCATCGGGAGCCAGCCTTCTCACATGCTCGAGGAACTCGGTGCCTCTCATTCCGGGCATCCGTTGATCTGACATGACGACGGCGATGTCGTTTTCGCTGATGATCTCAAGCCCCTCTCTTCCGGAATCAGCCGTAAGGACCTCGAAGTCTTCATCCATCAATAGCCTTCTAAGGGAGCGCAGGACATTCTCCTCATCGTCGACAAAAAGGACCTTGAGCCTCTTCGGAGGCGGTAGGGTATCCATATTAGTCCTCCTCCAGAAGTCTGATGAAAATATCGACGATATGAGGGTCGGAGTGTGTCGCTTTGTTGGCCCTCAGGATCTCTATTGCCTCCTCCTTGGGAAGTTGATCCCGGTAAGGTCTTTCGGAAGTCAGGGAATCGTAGATATCCGCCACATTGACGATGCGTGCCTCCAGGGGGATGTCTTCTCCCTTGAGGCCGAGAGGGTAACCCGTCCCGTCATACCGTTCGTGATGATACAGGACGATATTCACTACAGCTTGAGGAAGGTGAGCCGATCGTGCCACGTCGGCGCCCCAACATGGATGTTTCTTCAACACCACCATCTGTTCGGGAGTGAGGGGCCCCTTGAAATTGAGTAGGGCTTCCGGAACGCCTATCTTTCCACAGTCATGCAGCCAGCCACCGCGCCTGATGTCCTTCTTTAATTCCTCGTCAAGCCCCAGGGCTTCCGCCACGGTGGTGGCATATTTGGCTACCCGGTCGCAATGGCCTTTTGTGTAGGGGTCCTTGAGTTCTATTGTCTGAGCCAGGGAGTACAGGGTATATTCGTCGGCTTTTCTCAGGGACTGCACCACGTTGTGCCTGCCGACCGCGTCGAAAATAATGCTCCTGAACTCATCTATTTCCCATGGCTTGGTTATGAATTTGTACACCTCCCCTTTATTGATCGCGTCGATTGCCGCCTGCGTGTCCGCATAGCCGGTAAGCATCACACGCACGCTATCAGGTGAAAGGGCCTTTGCCTTCTGAAGAAATTCGATTCCCGACATGCCGGGCATGCGATGGTCGGAGACGATCACGGCGATATCGTTGCTTTTGATCAACTCAATCGCTTCGGCGCCGCTGGTGCTCGTGAGTATCCTGACATTATCGTCAATGAAAAGCCTTCTTAACGAATTCAATATGCCCTGTTCGTCGTCTACAAAGAGCAGTGTTCCGATTTCTCCCATGTCAGCATTCCTTTATCGGGACTTTTATGATAAATGTGGTGCCCTTGCCCGGCTCGCTTGTTACTTCGATGTCGCCCTCATGCTTCTTTACGATATCGTAAACAATACTCAGTCCAAGCCCGGTCCCCTTGCCGATTTCCTTGGTCGTATAGAAGGGTTCGAATATTCGGCCCAACTGGTCTTCCGGTATTCCACATCCCGTGTCCGATATGGTCACACAGGCATCTTTGCCGTCGCGAAAGGTCCTGACCGCGATTTCGCCGAACTCTTCTATGGACTGCGCAGCGTTAAGCAAAATATTCATGAAGACCTGACCCAACTGGCCCGCGTTGCACAAGGTCATTGGCATATCGCCGTATTCCTTCTTGACCGCAGCCTTGTACTTCAATTCATTCCATACGATGTTGAGGGTGCTTTCCATGGTCTTGTTCAGGTCTGCGAGGGAATACTCGGGTTCATCTATGCGGGAGAAATTCTTGAGGTCCTGTACTATCCGTTTTACCCTGTCCGCGCCGTCAAGGGACTCTTTTATCAGACTTTGTGAATCTTCAACTATGTAATCGATCTTCAGGGCCCTCCTGCTTTCCGCTGCGCCATTCACCGCAGTCTGTCTGTGTTCGTCTGCATTCCGGCTCAGTTGGTCTATAACCTCGGACTGTATTTTGATAAATTCGGGTATCCTTGCCAGGTACTTGTTGAGTGAATTGAGGTTGCTTATGATAAATCCCATGGGGTTGTTGATCTCGTGGGCGACGCCGGCCGCGAGTTGGCCGATGGATGCCATCTTTTCCTGCTGGATAATCTTCTTCTGGGACTCTTTTTGCTCCCTGTACGCGCTTTCCAACTCCTGGTTTTTGCCCTCGAGTTCCGTAAGCGCGTTCCTGAGCGAAACCTCTGCCTCCCTGCGATGGGTGATATTCTCGACCATGCCCTCGTAATGGAGTATTTCGCCCGAGGAGCCCTTTATGGCGTGTGCGCTTATGGAGACCCAGATGATATTACCGTCCTTCTGGTACATCCGGGTCTCCCATCTTTCGATAAAACCCTGCGTCTCGATGATCTTGCGGTATTTGACGCGATCCTCCGGATCCACGTACAGTTGGTGTCCAATGCTGTTGATGGCCGACACCATCTCTTCGGGTGATTGGTAACCGTGCATTCGGGCCAGCGATGGGTTGATATTTATGAGCTTGCCCGTCGGCGTTGCCTGGAAGATTCCCTCAAAAGCCTGTTCGTAAATATGACGAAACTTTGCCTCGCTTGTGGAAACCCTTTTTTCGGCCTCCTTTCGGGAAAGGGCAATGCCGATGCTCGCTGCAATACCTTCGAAATACTCGATAAGACTAAGGTCAAATGAATCCCGGCGTCTGTCATTAAGCTGGAGGACGCCTATAATTTCTTCCCCTGATTTCAGGGGGATGATAGCGAGAGACTCATAGTTCTCTCGAATGCAACGACCTCTGAGCGGCCCTTGAAAGGCTTCCGGAGAGACAGACGCCGAAAATGCGGAAGCGTCGTTTGTCCAGAAGCTGCCCCCGTCCGTAAAGAAAGGAAGAGATGGGTCCGTCTTTCTGCTGATGACAGCCCCGCATATGCACGCCATGACCGGCTTGCCGGTACGGTCACGAAGTATCTTACCCTTGTCGTCGTGGGTAAGCAGGGATTGTTCGGGCTGGAGAAATTGTTCAGAGAAGCCCTCTGACTCCAGATAAGGGAAATCCTCTCCCACTCTCAAACGGACCCCTACTGCTTCGATTTCCATGTATTCCCTCATTAAAGCAGGGATCCGGCGCACTACGCCGGAGATCTCATCGCCGCTATTAAGAGTCTTGAGCAGCCTGTTTTCCAGTTCCTGCCGTTTCTCCGCGTCTACGTGCTCCTTATTCCGCTTCTCCAAGAGGGAAGCCATATCATCAAAGGATTCAGCGAGTCGGCCCAGTTCATCGGTGGTGCGGGATAGTCCGGTTCGTGTGTACATTTTACCTTGCCCGAACATGCGTGTGGCGGTGACCAGTCTGTCAACCGGCTCAATGAGAAAGAAGTTGCCGAAGACCCATGCCAGGCACATGGCAATCAAGGCTGCAAGCCCGAGAATGGAGAGATTTCTGGCCATCTGGACATTTGCATTGTGAAGGACCTTGTCTTTCGGCATTCCTACCACCATGAACATGTAAGGGGGAGAATCGGCGCGAAGACGCAGTTGACGGAAGGCATATATGCGATCCATACCGTCATGGCTGGTCCATTCACGTAACCCATGATCACTATTACCCGATATGTCCGCGAATGCCTTACGAGAAACAGGCGTTCCGTGAGGGGCCCCACGACTTTCCGGCAGGCGGAAGAGGCGGACACCTTTCCAGTCGAGAATTGCCACGGCGTACCCTTCCGGCGGATTTATTTCTGCTACGAGATGGGCATATTCGTTCAGGTTAATACCTGCTATTACCACAGCCGCAACTTTCCTGTCCGCGCCGAAGACGGGATAACTGAAATTTATGGACCTCATGTTGCTGATCCTTCCGACAATGTGTTCGCCTGCGGAAAAGTCGCGGGTTCTGATAGCGTCCCTCACATGTTTTCTGTCCGCCAGGTTGACGCCGGATTGGAACGGAGTGGACGCGGCGAAGACATTCCCGTCCGGTGTTGCGGCGAGTATTACGGAATAGAAGGGATACTGATGGTGCAACTCCCGGAAAAGCCGGCTGCAGGCTTTTGCGTCGAGGCTTTGCACCACGGGCAACTGAGCCAGCATGCTGAGCATGGTTTTTGTGGCGATAACAACCTGATCCTGGTGGGCTGCAAGACTCTGGGCGAGGAGGGACGCGCTGTTTTCCGCCTTCTCGATCTCGGCTTTTCGTTGTTGGAGGCCGGTCGTCACGATGATCCCGAAAGCAGGAAGGAAGACGATGAATAGCAGGAGAAGGAGTTTCCTGCGAATCGTCCACCAGCTCGGATTCTTCTTGTTATCCATCTTCTGTCTCTTCCGGAGTGATGCCGGGCGCAACAGCGGCTATCTCCGCTTCCCCCTCCGGAACTGTCGGTGGGGCCTGACAAGCGGATTGACCCCGAATATGTTTTCGGTTAAGAAGCAATAATCTTAACTTAGATGGTAAAGTATATTTACATTCGTGTCAAGAATCGCCCGTTCTTTAGCTCCCCCTTCAAGGTGAGTTGGTTCTTCCCGGGACTGCCGGCACCAGGGAGCACATATCCGGAATGAATTGCGGCGGCTTGTCTAAATATTCCATCCGCCCGAGACAGGTATAGCGGCACCCGTGATGAAGGATGCATCTTCCGAAGCAAGAAAAGCTATCACCGCGGCCACGTCTCTCGGCTCACCGATTCTTCCCAGGAGGGTTTCGGAAAGGATAGGCGCCTTGTACTTGTCGGACATGGCGATAATCGGGGGCGTTCGAATGAGTCCGGGCACGACCGCATTCACGGTCACGCCGTCGGGACCTCCTTCTCTGGCGGTGGTCTTTGTAAGACCCACCACCGCAGCTTTTGCGGTTGCGTAGGCGGCTTCGCCTTTTGCCCCCAAGAGCCCATAAATGGAACTGATATTGATGATACGGCCCCACTTCTGAGCCCGCATGCCAGGCAGCAGCGTTTTGGTAAGGAAGAAAGGAACGAGTACATGGATACCCATGACTGCGTTGAAATCTTTGGTATCCGTCTTCGCGGTGATGCCCGGACGGTCGAAGCCCGCGTTATTGACAAGAATATCGATATGGGTTTCCATCGTGATTTCTTCCAAAAGCCTGCGAAGTGGTTCCGTGCGGGTGAGGTCGATGATGCGGGCGGTGACTTTCCCGCCATCCCCTGCAATCCGTTTTGCTACCTCCGGCAGGGTTTTCCTGTTCTTGTCGAGGAGTACCAGGGTTGCTCCCTTTTTCGCGAATATCTCTGCACAGGCCCGGCCGATACCCTGACCCGCTCCCGTGATAAGTGCCGTGCGACCGGAAAAAGTCATACATATCCTCCTTTATTATACTTCCCGGGTCCCTTTTGCTGCTTTAGGGATGGGGACGACAATTTGTTCCGTCAGGTAGTCTACCACGACGGTAATTTGTGTACATTTTAAAGGAAACTGCCCATACTTACAAGTCATTTGCTCAAAGATACCCTTCCTGCCCGACAGGCCTGAAGGATTGGTCTTTGTCGGAATATTTCAGGGGAGACACGGTGAGGAAAGGAATAATTTCGTTTAAGGAGAGGCCGTCTTGTGGTACTCTTAAGAATAATGGAAACAATGCAGGTCCTGATTTTAAGGAGGTTAAGGCCATGGCGTCACCGGTAGTCCTCAGGAAACAAAAGCTGTCCGCCCGGTTCATGAAAGACTTTCTCGCATATTACAAACGGATCGGCGCGGAGGGTTATTCAGTGGCAAAACGGGAACAATGGGCTCACAACCCGGCTATCGCGGTCTTGAGGGCCGTAGACGATGGGAAGGGGGTCGGATGGGTTGTCTACAACCAGGAAAGGAGCACCATCGAGGAGATATGTCTTGAGAGAACAGCGGGGGATACGGGGTTTGGCCGTCTTCTGGATGCCCTTATCAGGCGTGAGAACCTCGTTGCCGCCGAATTGCTCGTTACGGATGAGGAGAAGTACCGCTCCCTGGTAAAATATGGCTTCCGTCCCACACACGCCTTCGAGGCAGAGGGATTTTCCGTGGTGAAAATGGATATGAGCACCTGTGTACTCCGGGAAAAGCTTGACGGGTGCACGCCTGCCAGGGCGTATCGGAAGAAGGAAAGGGTAGCTTTAATCAAGGTGCCCGAAACCGGAACCGATAAGGAGATCAGGAAGGGACTTCAAGAGCTTTTACGGAGACTGGGCGGCGTGGCGAAATTCGTCAAACCCGGGCAGACCGTAGTCATAAAACCCAACCTCGTGAGCGACCACGGCCTGAGGGACGGTAAGTACGTAGGCGGTATCGTTACCGACATAAGGGTCGTAAAGGCTCTCGCCGAGATTCTTCTTCCTGTGGCGGGGAAAGTAATCATTGCAGAAGGGTCGTCGATAAACCGCAGTGAAACGTCGAAGATGTTTTCTCTCTATGGGTATGATCGCCTCATCGACCTGGACCCCGGCAAGATGGAACTTGTAGATCTTAACAGGGACGAGGTAGTGGAGAAGGCCATTCCCGGGGGGAAGCGAATGGCTTCGAGAAAGATACCTCTGACTCTGGAAAAGGCGGACGTGATCATCAGCGTTCCGGTCCTGAAGATACATTTTGCCGCCGTGGCTTCGCTTGGAGTCAAACATCTCCAGGGGGCGGTACCTCCTCTTGAAAAGTACATGACCCATTTTTTCGGACTCTGGCAGAACCTCGTGAACATCCATCACGTCATCAAGCCGAAGTTGACTATTATAGACGGACTCGTCGGCCAGGAAGATTTCGGACCCGTATCGGGGGTTCCCAAGAAGATGGACGTTCTTATCGGAGGAACCAACCCGGTGGCCGTGGATGCCGTGGCCATGAGGGTTATGGGCCTTGACCCTGCTTCGTCGCCCCCTGTGTGGATGGCATATATGCAAGGGCTGGGTCCGATCGAAGAAGAGAGAATCACCGTGGTCGGCCGCCGTGTCGAAGAGGTGTCAAAGCCGTTCAAACAACCGGTGATCGATCTGACCGGAGGTGCGGATATTTCCGTCCATGGGGAGAGTGCGTGCCCTGGTTGCCGGGGATACCTCCATTTCGTGCTGAGCAAATTGAGAAGACCGGATCCGTTGGACCCGGGTCGCGCGCTCATCGACCGGCCCTTCAACAAAAGAGTCGCTATCTTTCTCGGACCTGAATGTGATGATGCCATCGACGCAGAAGGGACGAATATCTTCATGGGGATTTGTCAGAAACATCATGAGGGGGTGGGAGCCTTTCTCCCCGGTTGCCCGCCTCATGCGGAAGTAATCACGAACGGCATATTTGCCTTATTCCCGGATATAGAACGGCCTCAGTACGCGGACAAGAGCGAGGAGGCGAAGCTGGGAGAGATGCTTACGGAAATCATGAACATGGATAAGAACTGACATGCGTTTTATCGGGGACCTTCACATACACTCGAAGTACTCACGAGCCACCAGCGCCGGCATGGTGCCGGAAGACTTATGGAAGTGGGCGCAGCTCAAAGGGATTACGGTAATAGGCACCGGTGATTTTACCCATCCCAGATGGTTCGGAGAGTTGTCGGACAAACTCGAGCCTGCGGGCAACGGCCTTTTCGCCCTGAAGAAAGAGTTTCAGTCTGCGAGCGTGCCCGAGTCGTGCAAAGGAAACCCTTCTTTCCTCCTTTCGGTGGAGATAAGTTGTATCTACCGCAAGAACGAGAAGACGCGAAAGGTCCACTGCGTTTTGTTTGCCCCCGATTTCGAGACGGCTGCCAAGATAGGGCTCGCCTTATCGAAGATCGGGAACATCAGCTCGGACGGGAGACCCATCCTGGGGCTTGACGCGAAGGAGTTGCTAAAGATTACCCTTGATGCGTCGCCTGATGCCATGCTGATTCCTGCCCACCTTTGGACACCCCATTTCTCGGTGCTCGGCGCTGCTTCGGGCTTTGATTCCGTAGAGGAGTGTTTTGAAGAACTTACTTCCCACATCTTCGCCGTGGAGACGGGCCTCTCCTCGGACCCGGCCATGAATCGGCGTCTTTCGGCTCTGGACAAGTTCACTCTTATATCGAATTCGGATGCCCATTCTCCTCCCAAGATCGGAAGGGAGGCGAACGTTTTCGACACGGACGTCTCGTATAAGGCAATTACTGAAGCGATTAAGACGAAGCAGGGCTTTACGGGGACACTGGAATTTTTCCCCGAGGAGGGAAAATATCACCACGATGGCCACAGAGTGTGCGGGGTCAGTTTTTCTCCCGAGGAGACCATCCGTCACGGCTATCTTTGCCCGGTGTGCGGCAAGCGCCTGACGGTGGGGGTCATGCACAGGGTCGAAAAGCTTGCGGACAGGAGACCCGGCTTTGTACCGGACAATTCGCCGGATTTTCATTCCCTTATTCCTTTGCCCGAGATCATTTCCGAGGCCATGAAGGTAGGGGTGAACAGCAAGGCGGTAAACGGTGAATATCTGAGGTTACTTTCGAGATTGGGTAATGAATTTACCATATTGTTTGAAACCCCCCTTGAGGAGATCGGGAAAGCGAGTGGAGTGCCTCTTGTAAGGGAGGCAATTGCCAGGATGCGTGAGGGAAAAGTTTATATTGCCCCGGGTTACGATGGGGAATATGGGAAAATAAGGATCTTTGAAGAATTTGAGCGGAAAGAGAACAAAGGGCAGATGGTGCTGCTCTGATTCAAAACCCGGGTTGCCCCGAAAAGCGCTTGTAGCGGCGTCCGGCGGAGAGGTCTGATGTCCGCGGAAAACAGAGTCATATCCCAGGTGTTCGAAGGGCTGAACGAGGAGCAGCAGAGGGCGGTGGTGACTACCGAAGGGCCTCTGCTCGTGGTGGCCGGCCCGGGAACAGGCAAAACCCTGACGATCGTTCGCAGGCTGGCCTATCTGGTGGGACGGGGGGTGCCGCCGGAAAGGATACTTGCCGTAACGTTTACCAACAGGGCGGCACGAGAGATGCGCGAGAGAACGGACACGTTGCTGGGGTCCCGCGGAGGGAAAGTGTTCATCGGCACCTTTCATCTTCTTGGTCTCCGGATTATCATGGAGAGTCTTCAGCGAGGGTTTTCAGTCATAGACAGGGAGAGGCAAACCGATATCCTCAAGGGTCTCACAGGAGGGGCGAAGAAGGCGGACCTCATGGCCGAGAGGATATCGAGAATAAAAGGCTTTATCGAAGAAATTGACGAAGAGACGAGAGATGTCTTCGAAGCCTACGAGAACACTCTAAGGAACGATCACCTGTATGATTTTGACGACCTTATCCGCGTTCCCCTTGCGGCGATGGAAGACGGAACTGACGCGGAGTCGTTCAAAAGAACCTTCAGTTACATCATGGTGGACGAGTATCAGGATATCAATCTCGCCCAGTACCGACTTTTGAGGTGCCTTGTCTCCGACGAGGGCAATATTTGCGCGGTGGGCGACCCGGATCAGGCAATCTATGCCTTCCGGGGCGCGGATGTTGGAAATTTTCTCAATTTTGAGAAGGATTTCCCCGGTGGTCTGAAGGTTACGTTGAGACAGAACTATCGCTCATCGAAGGTAATACTCGGCGCATCATCCGACCTCATAGGGCATAACACCAGAAGAATGGATAAAGAGCTTGAGGCAGTAGGTTCAAAGGGCGCCAGGATTACCGTTATATCGGCTCCGGATGAGAAGGCAGAGGCAGAGGCGATCGTGCGGGAAATAGAGGCGAGGGTGGGTGGGACCAGTCACTATGGCCTATTGACAGGGGCGCCCGGGATGGATTTTGCCGATTGTCCGGGTGGTTTCCGCGATTTTGCCGTTATATACAGAACCAACGCCCAGGCAAAGGCCCTGGAAGAGGTTCTTCATAGATCGGGGATACCCTTTCAGGTGGTCGGGGGAAAAGGCGCGGCAGGCATCAGGATGATAGCCGACCATGTCCGGCGGCATATAGAGGAGGGCCAGGACGCCGCCGACGTTCTGGGCGCGGCGGAGTGCCTATGCGGGGAACCCTCCATCTCCGAAGACGACCGGGCGTCGCTCTACCAGATCATTTCGGCATACAGAAGTCTGCCTCCTCATGAGGCGCTGACCGGCGTCATGAACGAGCTATCCCTGCTGTCGTCGGGGGACTCGTTTGACCCGAGGGCAGAGGCTTTGACCCTTATGACGCTTCATACGGCAAAAGGGCTGGAATTCAAGGTTGTTTTTATCGCAGGTGTGGAGGATGGGCTTGTCCCTTTCACTCTGGGAAGAGGCGAGACGGATATGGAGGAGGAGAGGAGACTCCTGTATGTGGGCATGACACGGGCAAGAGACGATCTTATCCTTACTTGCGCCCGAAACAGGTCTCTCTATGGGAGGATTTCTCAGTCACGGCCATCGCCGTTTCTTGATGAGATTTCCGAAAGGTTCGTGGAGAAGAGGGTGGTCCGGGATAGGGTGAAGAGTCCAAAGCAAAGGCAGATGAAACTGTTCTAGGGAAGGTGGGTTGAGTTACGGCGTGCATTACTAGATGAGAAACTACTTTGTGACATGGTTATAACATGGTGTAATTGTGTTGTATCTGTGTTTGGCGAAACCGTATTTTTGTAAAGTATAATGAAGAAAAGGGACATGTCCCTACAGCAGATTCGAGGTATGGTGGATTGACCCCGGAAGGGAAGGAGGTGTGGTGTATGAAGAGGACCCTCGTGTTGGTCATCGCCTTGTTTATGGGCATTGTATTTGTGACTGGTGCGTCTGCCCAGGTGGACCCCGCGGAGAAATCAGACGCAACGCCGGCAAAACGGATCAAGGTGACTGAGCCGGTCAGGAGGTTCATGGGCGAGGTGGTCAGCGTGGATTCAGGAGCGAAGACATTTGTTGCCAGGGGCAGAAAGGGCGAACTGACCTTCGATGCGACCCGTGCGCACATCTCTCCCGCCGTCAGGCTGGGAGAGATGAAAGCAGGTGACAGGGTCGCGGTGATCTACATAGAGAAAGACGGGAAGAACATGGCGAAGGCTGTGGGGAAACCGGCGGCCCGAGCGAAACGCCCGAGGCCGGGCGAGGACACATCCGCTGCAGGGAAACCGGCAGCAAATCCTGAGAGCAGGTAACAAGGGGGCGGCATCCAGGGGGACTGTTCTCCCCTGCGTGAATTCAAAAGACGGGACCCGCAATGCCCCCCCCTGATGCCCAACCGGGATCGAGGTCCGTGAGGGGGCCCTGGTTCGGGCCGGGGTTCTTTGAAAGACGGTGGGCTGCCTTGATTCCGGAGGAGCAATGGGACTGTTCCCTTTCCGTTGCGGGGCAGGACCTTTCGTGATAAGCTACTTTCATAATGAGCCGGTTGCGCCTCGGTGTCAACGGTTCCTCAATGAGTAAACCCACAGTACAGGAGGTCGGATGGAAGGCGACGGCAAGCTCAAGGAATGGGACAAAAAATATATTTGGCATCCTTTTACGCAGATGCAGGAATACATGGAGACGGACCCCCTGGTGATCGAAAAGGGTGAAGGGTTTTACCTCATCGATTCCGAGGGAAGACGGTATATTGACGGTGTATCCTCACTCTGGGTACTGGTTCACGGGCACGGGAAGAAAGAGCTTATCGATGTCATCAGGGAGCAATCAGGGAGACTTTGTCACTCCACGCTACTCGGCCTCGCGAACGCGCCCGCGGTTTTACTTGCCAAGAAACTCGTAGAGATAACACCCCGCGGTTTGGAAAAGGTTTTTTATTCCGATAACGGGTCTACGTCGGTGGAGATTGCCCTGAAAATGGCATACCAGTACTGGCAGCAGAGGGGTGAGAAGACGAGGAAGCGTTTTATCTGTTTCAGTAACGGATATCACGGCGATACTATCGGCGCGGTGAGCGTGGGTGGGATCGACCTGTTTCATAAGGTATACAGGCCACTTCTGTTTAAGACGTATAAGTCGCCGTCCCCGTATTGCTATCGTTGTCCCTTGAAGCTGGAGAAGGAGAGCTGCGGCATGGCGTGCGTGGCGGAATTCGAGAAGATTGTGGCTGCGCATAAGAATGAACTGTGTGGAGTGATAATCGAGCCGGTGGTTCAAGGGGCGGGGGGCATGATCGTGCAACCCGAGGGTTTTCTCTCATCGATCCGAAGGATCACAAGAGAACACGGTCTCTTCCTCATCACGGACGAGGTGGCTACCGGTTTTGGTAGAACAGGGTCCATGTTCGCGTGCGGGAGAGAAGGGGTCGAGCCCGATTTCCTCTGTGTGGCAAAGGGCATCACGGGCGGATACATGCCGCTCGCGGCGACGATGACCACGGAAGAGGTGTTCGAAGGCTTTCTCGGAAGGTTCGACGAATTCAGGACGTTCTTCCATGGTCACACGTACACGGGAAACCCCCTGGCATGCAGTGTGGCCGTCAGGAACCTTGAGCTCTTCGATAGTGAGAGCCTCATGGAGAAGATGCAGCCCCGGATCGAGATGCTCGAGAAGGGTCTGGCGAGGTTCAGGGACCTGGCCCACGTGGGAGAGGTGAGACAGGCGGGCTTCATGGTGGGCATTGAGATCGTGAAGAATAAAAAGACGAAAAGACTTTACGCTCCTGGAGAAAAGATAGGTCACAGAATAATAACGGAGGCACGAAACCGCGGTGTGGTGATACGGCCGCTCGGCGACGTGATAGTCCTTATGCCCCCCATTGCGATTGGGGCCGACATCCTTCAAGAACTGCTCGATGTGACGTACGAGAGCATAAAATTGGTGACAGGATGATGCGGGATGTCGTCTATCCGTATGCAATCGCCTCTTCCGAGGGGAAAATATTCCCTGAGGCAAGAGTGAGTTTTTCTCTGTGCTTTCAGTGTCTTCCGCTCGTAAAAGACCGACTGGGGCGGAACGGCGACAGGGTAGGGCCAAAAAAGTTCTGGATATAAGAGATGAGTTGTGCTAATATGAACCCATGTTAACGCTACTGCAAAACAACAAAGCCGGAGATAGAACAAACGATTTCCGGAATAGTGGTTGTGTACTTGGAAGTGAAGCAGGATGCTTGCCGATGCCCACCAGTTGTGCTCTTAATAAGATGCATGTCTCTAAGGTTCTTGGTTACAGCCTCGTTTTAACTTCAGTAGTCGGGACCGAAACGGGAAAATGTTTTTGCGAAAGTATTTCTCGGAAGTCCTTGACAACGTCTGAAAAATAAGTATACTTAATACTGCTTCAAGGTTGAGCATTTAGCAATTGTTCTTTGAAAAGAAAATAGTAGGTCCTCGTTCAAGTATGAAATTTGAACAATTTTTGACAGTTTGATCTGAGAGTTTGATCCTGGCTCAGAACGAACGCTGGCGGCGTGCCTAACACATGCAAGTCGAGCGCGAAAGTCCCTTCGGGGGCTAGTAGAGCGGCGGACGGGTGAGTAATACGTGGGTAATCTATCCTCGAGCCCGGGATAACCCTGCGAAAGCGGAGCTAATACCGGATAAGACCACATCGCATAAGCGGTGTGGTAGAAGGTGGCTTGTATTTATACTTGCTATCACTTGAGGCTGAGCCCATGGCCTATCAGCTTGTTGGTGAGGTAAAAGCTCACCAAGGCTATGACGGGTAGCTGGTCTAAGAGGACGACCAGCCACACTGGGACTGAGACACGGCCCAGACTCCTACGGGAGGCAGCAGTGGGGAATATTGGGCAATGGGCGAAAGCCTGACCCAGCGACGCCGCGTGGGTGATGAAGGCCTTCGGGTTGTAAAGCCCTTTCGTGTGGAAAGAACAGTCCCACGACGAATACTCGTGGGATTTGACGGTACCACAGGAAGAAGCACCGGCTAACTCCGTGCCAGCAGCCGCGGTAATACGGAGGGTGCGAGCGTTGTTCGGAATTACTGGGCGTAAAGGGCGCGTAGGCGGTAGTGATAGTCAGGTGTGAAATCCTTCGGCTTAACCGGAGAACTGCATCTGAAACTTCACAACTAGAGTACAGGAGAGGGAAACGGAATTCCCGGTGTAGAGGTGAAATTCGTAGATATCGGGAGGAACACCAGTGGCGAAGGCGGTTTCCTGGCCTGATACTGACGCTGAGGCGCGAAAGCGTGGGGAGCAAACAGGATTAGATACCCTGGTAGTCCACGCGGTAAACGGTGAACACTAGGTGTGGGAGGTGTAATACCTTCTGTGCCGAAGCTAACGCGTTAAGTGTTCCGCCTGGGAAGTACGGCCGCAAGGTTGAAACTCAAAGGAATTGACGGGGGCCCGCACAAGCGGTGGAGCATGTGGTTTAATTCGACGCAACGCGAAAAACCTTACCTGGGCTTGACATGCCGAGAATCCCGCCGAAAGATGGGAGTGCCCCGTAAGGGGAGCTTGGACACAGGTGCTGCATGGCTGTCGTCAGCTCGTGCCGTGAGGTGTTGGGTTAAGTCCCGCAACGAGCGCAACCCTCATCCTTAGTTGCCATCATTAAGTTGGGCACCCTAAGGAAACTGCCGCAGTTAATGCGGAGGAAGGTGGGGATGACGTCAAGTCCTCATGGCCCTTATACCCAGGGCTACACACGTGCTACAATGAGCGGTACAAAGGGTTGCAAAACTGTGAAGTGGAGCTAATCCCAGAAAACCGTTCCTAGTTCGGATTGGAGTCTGCAACTCGACTCCATGAAGCTGGAATCGCTAGTAATCGCGGATCAGCATGCCGCGGTGAATACGTTCCCGGGCCTTGTACACACCGCCCGTCACACCACGAAAGCTTGTTGTACCAGAAGTCACTGGCCTAACCCGCAAGGGAGGGAGGTGCCGAAGGTATGGCAGGTAATTGGGGTGAAGTCGTAACAAGGTAGCCGTAGGGGAACCTGCGGCTGGATCACCTCCTTTCTAAGAGAACTTAGAACGAGGGCCTACTATTTGAATATTTTGAAATTAACCTGGGGCCTATAGCTCAGGTGGCTAGAGCGCACGCCTGATAAGCGTGAGGTCGATAGTTCAAGTCTATCTAGGCCCACCATGAGTAGTCATGAGTCCCCGGCTGAAGGCCTTAAGGGTCCTGCCGAGGGCGTACACTATTTCTGGAGAGATAGTTGGGGGTGTAGCTCAGATGGGAGAGCGCCTGCCTTGCACGCAGGAGGTCATCGGTTCAATCCCGTTCACCTCCACCAGCACGTTTCGAATGTTCTTTGACAACTATATATGTTTAAGATTTTTGATTTATGGTCAAGCTACTAAGGGCATGTGGTGGATGCCTTGGTGCCAAGAGGCGATGAAGGACGTGGTTAGCTGCGATAAGCTTCGGGGAGCCGCTAAACGGGCTTTGATCCGGAGATGTCCGAATGGGGAAACCCATCCAGAGTAATGTCTGGATATCCCGCTGATGAATACATAGTCGGCGGGAAGCGAACGAGGGGAACTGAAACATCTAAGTACCCTCAGGAAGAGAAAGAAAGTCTCGATTCCCAAAGTAGCGGCGAGCGAAATGGGAAGAGCCTAAACCGTGTATACGTATAGCCTGTGAGTGTTGTATGCGCGGGGTTGTAGGATTTCGTTGGAAGCCTTCACAGAGGTTTCGGGGAGTTACAAAGCTATTCTGTAGAAGAATAACATGGAAAGGTTAACCATAGAGGGTGATAGTCCCGTACGCGAAATGGAATAGCCTCCCTGAATGAGATCCTGAGTACCACGGGACACGTGGAATCCTGTGGGAAGCTAGGAGGACCATCTCCTAAGGCTAAATACTACTTGGCGACCGATAGTGCACAAGTACCGTGAGGGAAAGGTGAAAAGAACCCCGTTGAGGGGAGTGAAATAGTACCTGAAACCACATGCTTACATGCAGTGGTAGCCCGTAGCAATACGGGTGGCCGCGTACCTTTTGCATAATGAGTCAGTGAGTTACTCTATGCAGCGAGGTTAAGCCGATAGAGGTGGAGCCGTAGCGAAAGCGAGTCTGAATAGGGCGATTAGTTGCATGGAGTAGACCCGAAGCCAGGTGATCTATCCATGGCCAGGATGAAGTCCCGTTAACCCGGGACGGAGGTCCGAACCCACTAGGGTTGAAAACTTAGGGGATGAGCTGTGGATAGGAGTGAAAGGCTAAACAAACCTGGAAATAGCTGGTTCTCCCCGAAATATATTGAGGTATAGCCTCCCATGTTCGGTTACGGAGGTAGAGCACTGAATGGGCTAGGGGTCCTACAAGGCTACCAAACCCAACCAAACTCCGAATGCCGTAACCCAAAGTGGGGGAGTCAGACTGCGAGTGATAAGATCCGTAGTCAAGAGGGAAAGAGCCCAGACCACCAGCTAAGGTCCCTAAAATGTGCTAAGTGGAAAAGGTTGTGGGTCCACTAAAACAGCCAGGAGGTTGGCTTAGAAGCAGCCATCCTTTAAAGAAAGCGTAACAGCTCACTGGTCTAGCAGGCCTGCGCCGAAAATGTAACGGGGCTAAGCACATTACCGAAGCTGTGGATTCGCACTTAATGTGCGGATGGTAGGGGAGCATTCTGCTTACCTGTGAAGGTGTCTCGCGAGGGGCGCTGGAGGACGCAGAAGAGAGTATGCTGACATGAGTAACGATAAACAAGGTGAAAAACCTTGTCGCCGTAAGCCCAAGGTTTCCTGAGCAAGGGTAATCCTCTCAGGGTTAGTCGGTCCCTAAGGCGAGGCCGAAAGGCGTAGTTGATGGGAAACAGATTAATATTTCTGTACCACCAGATGAGCGTTTGAGCGAAGTGGGGACGGAGAAGGGTAAGTCATCCGGGTGACGGAATACCCGGTTCAAGCAGGTAGGGGGATCTCGTAGGCAAATCCGCGAGGTCATAACCCCGAGATGTGATGAGGAGCTCTTTTAGAGCATAAACTGGCTGATCCCACGCTTCCAAGAAAAGCCACGTAGTGAGTTGATCTGGTGACCGTACCGCAAACCGACACAGGTGGGCGAGGAGAGAATCCTAAGGCGCTTGAGACAACCCTGGTTAAGGAACTTAGCAAAATTGCACCGTAACTTCGGGAGAAGGTGTGCTTTGGACTGTGTAAGGACTTGCTCCTGAAGCATTCCGAAGTTTCAACAAAGAGGGGGTGGCGACTGTTTACTAAAAACACAGGACTCTGCAAACTCGTAAGAGAAAGTATAGGGTCTGACGCCTGCCCGGTGCTGGAAGGTTAAGGGGAGATGTCATTCTGAGTAATTGGGAGAAGCGTTGAACCGAAGCCCCAGTAAACGGCGGCCGTAACTATAACGGTCCTAAGGTAGCGAAATTCCTTGTCGGGTAAGTTCCGACCTGCATGAATGGCGTAACGATTGCCCCGCTGTCTCAACCAGGGACTCAGTGAAATTGTAATGGGGGTGAAGATACCCTCACCCCGCGGCAAGACGGAAAGACCCCGTGCACCTTTACTACAGTTTGACAGTGGATTTCGGGGTAACATGTGTAGGATAGGTGGGAGGCTTTGAAGCGGTGACGCTAGTTGCCGTGGAGCCAACGTTGAAATACCACCCTTGTTGTTTTGAGATTCTAACTCAGGCCCGTAATCCGGGTCGAGGACACTGTCTGATGGGTAGTTTGACTGGGGCGGTCGCCTCCAAAAAAGTAACGGAGGCGCACGAAGGTTGGCTCAGGCTGATTGGAAACCAGCCGATGAGTGCAAAGGCATAAGCCAGCCTGACTGTGAGACCTACAAGTCGAGCAGGAACGAAAGTTGGTCTTAGTGATCCGGTGGTTCCGAATGGAAGGGCCATCGCTCAACGGATAAAAGGTACGCCGGGGATAACAGGCTTATCTCCCCCAAGAGTTCACATCGACGGGGAGGTTTGGCACCTCGATGTCGGCTCATCGCATCCTGGGGCTGAAGTAGGTCCCAAGGGTTTGGCTGTTCGCCAATTAAAGCGGTACGTGAGCTGGGTTTAGAACGTCGTGAGACAGTTCGGTCCCTATCTGCCGTGGGCGTAGGATAATTGAGAAGGGCTGTCCCTAGTACGAGAGGACCGGGATGGACGGACCTCTAGTGTACCGGTTGTCACGCCAGTGGCACACGCCGGGTAGCTATGTTCGGAAAGGATAACCACTGAAAGCATCTAAGTGGGAAGCCTGCTTCAAGACTAGTTATCCCGTCTGGTAGCAATACCGGGCTAAGACCCCACGTAGACTACGTGGTTGATAGGCTGATGGTGTAAGCATAGTGATATGTTGAGCCTACCAGTACTAATAGGTCGAGAGGCTTGACCATAAATCAAAAAATTAAACATATATGGTTGTCAAAAAAGTTTGGGAATATAAGTTTCCCGGTGACCATAGCACAGAGGCAACACCCGTTCCCATCCCGAACACGGTAGTTAAGCTCTGTTACGCCGATGATACTGCAGGGGGGACTCTGTGGGAAAGTAGGTAGTTGCCGGGATTAAATTGTAAAGACCCAAGGAAGAAATTCCTTGGGTCTTTTGTTGTGTGCGCCCGGGAGGGTGCACTGGAGGTGAAAGTAGGCTGCTGTGTCGGCCCGTGCTTCACGGGGGGGCAACCTGAGGGAGACGATCGAAGGATTCCCGGGAGGGGCGCTGCGGCGGTGGTGGCGGAAAGGGGGCGTACCGGTGCAGACCGTGGAGCCTACCGGGTGAGTTGAAGGAGCGTCTTCCCCATGCCGGGGGCAATGGGGAGGGTATAGGTTGATTGCGCGCCGGGATCGATGAATATGATGTATCCCTCGTCAAATATGCAGACCACCTCTTTCCCTGTCCTATTGTGGGCCTTGATGAGGTTCGAGAGCTTTCCCACGTCGGTCCCTCCTTCGACAAAGAGTTCCCTGACCCTTCGGGCGAGGGGTGGTTGAAAGAATATGCGGGCGAACTCGCGAGAATCAAAACGCAGGCATTCAGAGGCTATTACAGGCACTCCTTCTCCCTGCCCGGTCGAAGCGCCCCAACGGACAACACGGAGGCCGTCGGGCAGGGCCGGGTCTTCTGCCTTTTTGCTTTTGTGGTAGTAAGCTGCGATTGTGAAAGGCTTTGGGTGAGGAACTGCTGGTTTGTTCAGGTCTCCGGCGTAAGCATTCCCCGACAGGCTCAGCCCGTTCAGCCACGACTCGACGGAAATAAAGGACCTGTCCTGAGAATTTATCGCTTTATCAGCGAAAGGCGGTCCCGCGACTGGGGGCGAGAGGAGCTTCATGGCCCCCGGCCATAACGTTGCGCCAAGAATGGTTATGAGGATGAGATTGAGCCGCATAGGACTTTCTTTGGAGTTAAGCCGTATAATGCCGTCTGTCTATAGTAAACCGGTTTTGATGACTTTGCAAGGAAACTATCACGGTCCGGAGCGGGCCGGCAAAGGGCCTGCATGGAGGCAATCAAGGGTGGTCACGGTTTGTGTTGGAATCCTGGGCTTCGTCGAATCTGAACCCGTCCGCGCGGAAGAGTCTGATACATACGTCCACAACCCGGCGGTCGTAGAGGATGTCTCTGTTTTTCGCGATTTCTTCAAGAGCGGTCTCTATGCCGAGTCCGGGCCGGTAGGGGCGGTGTGAGGCTATGGCCTCCACTACATCGGCCACGGCAAGGACACGTGCTTCGAGAAGAATCTGGTCGCCTCGAAGTCCCTGGGGGTAGCCCGAGCCATCGATACGCTCGTGGTGCTGCAGAACGGTTTCGGCGATGGGGTAGGGTAACCCCGCCTCCTTAAGGATGTTGTATCCCGATTGTGCATGTAGTTTTATGAGCCCGTACTCTACGTCCCTCAATTTTGTGGGTTTGCTCAATATCTCGGCAGGCACCGATATCTTGCCGATGTCGTGGACGATGCCCGCCATCCGTATGTTGTCCAAGGTATCCTTAGGGGTCCCCAATTCGCGGGCAATGGCATAAGCGAGACTCGAGACTCTCTTCTGATGGCCCGAGGTGTAGGGGTCCCTCGTCTCCACGGTGAGTGACATGGCGCGGATGGTGCCCGCGAGACTATCGCTCAGTTTCCCCATAGTCCGTTTGAGTTCTTCGTCAGCGGCCCTGCGGGAGGTGATGTCTTCGGCTGTCCCTTCGTAGTAAAGAATCCTTCCGTTGATATTCCGTACTGCATGGAAGTTTAGGGAGCACCAGAAGGTTGAACCATCTTTCCTATAAAGTTGCGCTTCGAACCCCTTCACAACCCCGCGTTGTTCGAGAAGTTCTACACATTGTGCTCTGTCCTCGGGATTTACATAGAGACGTTGCCCGAGGTCGGTAACACTGGCAAGCATTTCCTCCGGACTCCGGTAACCGTGTATATGAGCCATGGCCGGATTGACACTTAACATGTGTCCTTCGGGAGTGGTCTGGAAGATTCCCTGCGCGGCGTTCATAAAAATGTTGCGATATTTTTCCTCAGCCTCCCGGAGAGAGTCCTCCGTCTTTTTTCGGTTCGTTATGTTCAGACCCGCCCCGCGGCAACCGGCAAACCTTCCGTTCAAATCAAAGATCGGGATACCACTTACCTCTTCCCAAAGAACGTCGCCGGTTCTTGTGATATCACGATGGACAAGTCTGAACGGCCGTCTTTGCATGATGGCCTCGCCAAGCGCCTTTTTCACCCTTACTGCATCTTCCGCCGGCATGTACTCGAATGCGGTGTGTCCCAGGAGTTCCTCCGGCATGTAGCCCTTGACTGAGGAGACTTTATCGGAGACGTAGGTATGAATTCCGAAACGGTCTGTTTCCCATATATACTCACCTGCTGCCTCACTGATGTCACGGAAACGTTGCTCGCTTTCCCTGAGCCTTTTTTCTGCCTCTTTTTGCTCTGTAATTTCTTCGAAAGTCGTGTACACCATGTAAGGTTTCTTTTCCTGTTCCCGAAACCAGGGTACTGCATGGACCTTTACCCAACGATGCCTCCCAGTGGCGGGGTTCATTATTCCCAGGACCACATTGCTCACTTCTTTTCCAGTCTTCAGGGCGATCGCGCCAGGTCGTTCATCCAAGGGACAGTCCCTGCCGTCTTCGTGGACGATCTTCAGTTTCGGGTTGAAGGACGTGCATTCGCCGATTGAATCGGGAGCGAGGCCAAGTATCCTTTCTGCCGCAGGGTTGACCGATATTATTGTCCCTCTTTCATTGCGGTATATGACGCCCTGAGCCATGGTTTCGAAGAGGGTCCTGTACTTTTCTTCGGCCCGCTTTCTCTCGGTGATATCGATTACCACCGATCTTAACCCCACAACTCTGTTCCCGCGGACAATCGGACTGCTGTATGTGAGGGCAGGGAATCGGCTGCCGTCCTTCTTCACAAGGATATACTCATTTCCCTCGACCCGTTCGCCTTGTAAGGCCTTCGCGATGTTCTTCCGGGCCCTGTCGTGCTCTTCCGGGGCAAGTATCTGAAAGACGTTCACGCCTCTCTGAAAGTCCTCCCGCGTATAGCCTGTAGTAGTATAGCTATTCATGTTTACGAAGGTGAAGTTGCCTTCCTCATCCAGTTCCGAGATCATTTGTGGAAGGAGGTCGGCGAGTTCCCGGAACCGTTTCTCGTTGTCCTTCAAAACATGTTCCGTCTTTGCACGTTCGGTGATATCGCGGAGGAGACCCTGAATGACCATTTCACCTTCCAGGACGATGAGGGTCAGGCCCATCTCGGCTTCGAAGGGTGTTCCATTGCAGCGGAGGTGCGTCCAGCGGAAGAACTGAGGTTCGCCACGAAGGGCAGCGTCCATCTTCATGCGGAAGGCGCGGGTCGAGTGGGTACCGTCAGGCTGATGGTTCGGAAAAAATCGAAACAGGTTCTCTCCGATGACCTGCCGGTCCGCGCCTCCAAGTATCTTCAGAGCCTTTGAATTGCAGGCAACCAGGGTCTCCTTCTTCAGAAGGAAAAACGCTTCCCGTGAGTTCGCAAAAACCCTTTCGAAGTTGGACTCGAAGTGAGCCAACGGATCCCCTTCCGCCATCTTATCCCGCTGGAAGGCGGAAAGGGCACTCTTTTGGTCACGGTCCTTGCGGTCCATCAAGACAGTATCCCCCATGTCCGGAATCCCTCCTCAGGTACGGTACCACAATGTACCTGTATAATGTTGATTAAAGTACTATGAATTGTAACATGAGAAAAACACAGTGTAAAGGCCCTGCGTTTCGGGAGAAGAAAATGTCTGCGGCCATGGGGCATGCCTGTCGTGCGATGACCGTAAAGAGCACGCTTCCGGAGTCCCCTTCCAATGGATTGGCCCACAGGCACCTCCGGGACGGGGTGTAAAGCCTTCCTTGACAAAGGCCGGGGGGGCCTTTAAAATATACCATCCTTCGTTCCGGCACCCGATATGAAGGACAGCGCTGAATCACACGCCAGGGAGGGAAAAGTTGATCAAGTATCTTTTGTACGTGTTGCGCTGGACCGTCCTTGCAGTGCCCGGCGCCTTATTCTTTAACAAGGTAAGGCAGATCTTCGGTATAGAGGATGTATATGTAGCCATGGTAGTGAGTCAGGCTATTATGGGCGCCATGGTCTATTTTGTGGATAAACTGATCTTCACTTCAGGCAGAGTACCGGCTCCCTGGGAGGTGAAGCCGCGGGCTGTCTGCGCTGACTGTGGCCGTGTCGGAAGATGCTACAGGGTTGCCGGCTCGAAGTGTTGCGAAAGACAGGAAACGGCTGAGGGCAGCCAAGGCTTCAGATGTGAACAGTGCGCGGTCAAACGAATGAAAGAGACCTGCCAATAGCGCCCCGCCGTCCTGTACGTCGTCCGATATTACCCCTTTGAATATCAGGCTTCGAAGAGCATTTTTTGGACCTGGAGCCCTTTTATCGCCTTCAGTTTGCCTTCGATCTCCGCGTAGGTGCCTTCGTCTCCGAACAGCTCAAGGAGGATCAGACCGGCGGGAGCACAAAGGTTTTCGGTAACCTCGTGGAGACCGATCCTTGTCTTGATATTGCACCCACATTCGGTGAGCACTTTTTGTACCTGCGGGGCGTTTTCAACGCGGTTAGTCACCAGTAGACCGAGGACGCATCTTTTTGCCATGAATACCTCCTTTAGCGGAATTTTGTCAACTCATTGTATCATACACAAAACGGATTCGCCCGGCAATACTATTCGAGCCCGCTTCTGTGGTTCTGGGCCGTTTGCCATAGTCCCGGGATCCAATATGCCGTGAAAGCCAAGGATGAAGGCTATTTGTCTCCGTAGCGTCTACTGTCGTACCGGCCGCCAAGGTCTCGTATCGTTGGACTCTCCCCGCAAAGAGGACAGGAGGGGTTCCGCTCGACTGTAAAGACCCTTAAATCCGTTTCAAGGCAGTCGTAGATAAGAAACCGGCCCATAAGAGACCGGCCTTTTTTAAGGAGGAGTTTTACCGCTTCTGCCGCCTGGAGTAAACCTATCTGTCCCGGCACCACGCCAAAAACGCCTGCTTCGCGGCATGTCGGTCCCGGCGGTGGAATCTCAGGCATGATGCAGCGAAGACACGGCCCTCCCGCCTTGGGGTGGAACACGCTTACCTGGCCGTCAAAACGCACGGCACCGCCGAAGATATAGGGCTTATTTCTGAAAAAAGAAGCATCGTTGAGGAGAAACTTCGTGGCGAAATTATCTGAGCCGTCCATTACGATGTCGTACTCTTCGATGATCTCGAGGGCGTTGTCCTGTGTAAGGCGTTTCTGATGACTGATTACGTTGACCTCTGGATTTGTGCGGAGAATAGTATCCCTTGCCGACTCGACCTTGGGTCTGCCCACGTCCGTGGTTCCGTGCAGAATCTGGCGGTGAATGTTGCTCAGGTCCACGTCGTCCGAATCTACTATCCCTATGGTGCCTACACCTGCCGCAGCGAGGTAGAGCGCAGCGGGGGACGCGAGACCGCCCGCGCCGACGAGGAGTATTTTCGACCGGAGCAGGGCTAGTTGGCCTTCCTCTCCGATTTCGGCGAGCAGAATCTGGCGGCTATAGCGCCGGACCTGTTCCTCCGTCAGGCCGCCACGAGTCTTGACGGAATGACCTGTCTCCAGCGATGCGGCGAACCCGCCTGCCATGGAACGAACATTTTTATATTCCACGCGTTCAGGTAACTCCCGCGCCTTTTCTTTACTTTCCCCGGGCGTCCGATCATTTTTGGCCATGCTGCTTCACCCCGTTGCCTTTGGCTGACGCTGCTGCGTGCGCCGGTCGGATCGATATTGCGTGACCTACATTCTTATTTTCTTTTAATTTGAGGACAAGGGCAAGGCTTATTTTATTCGATATCTTCGCCGGGACCTGTTGTTTGTGTGTTTTTGAGCGTATAATTATTAATGGGGCGTGGGTTTGACCAAATCCGGCGCAGTATTGCGGATATGCTTCAGACGGCTTATCATTCCTTTTGTGAAACGCTTGACAAAAGTTTTTTGGAAAAGTATACTATAGCCATATAATTAGTAGACATTTTAGTATGCAAAGAGGGCTTCGGTTTACGCGGAGTCAATTAAAGGAAGGAGGACGTATATGGGCAGAATTTTTCAGGATAATTCTTATTCCATAGGCAATACGCCCCTGGTTCGCCTGAACAAGGTGACCGACGGTGCAAAAGCGACGGTACTCGGCAAGATTGAGGGCAGGAATCCGGCATACTCCGTGAAGTGCCGCATCGGCGCAGCAATGGTGTGGGACGCGGAGAAGAGGGGGATATTGAAGCCCGGGATGGAGATCATCGAACCCACTTCAGGCAATACAGGCATCGCCCTTGCCTATGTTGCGGCGGCAAGGGGCTATGGCCTGACCCTTACCATGCCCGAGACGATGAGTATCGAGAGGAGGAAAGTACTGAAAGCCTTTGGCGCGAACCTGATCCTCACGGAGGCGGCCAAGGGCATGAAAGGAGCAGTGGAGACAGCCACCGAAGTTGCCGCGAGCGACCCCTTGCGTTATTTCCTTCCTCAGCAGTTCGAAAACCCGGCGAACCCGGCCGTTCATGAGACCACCACTGCCGTCGAGATCTGGAATGACACTGACGGGAAGATGGATATATTTGTATCGGGTGTGGGGACGGGCGGCACCATTACAGGGGTCAGCCGTTATTTCAAGAAGACAAAAGGCAGGAAGATAATCTCGGTGGCGGTCGAACCGGTCCATTCGCCTGTGCTTACCCAGACGAGGAACGGTGAGGTGTTAAAGCCGGGTCCCCATAAAATCCAGGGCATAGGAGCGGGGTTCGTGCCCAAGGTGCTGGACCTGGCCTTGGTGGACAGGATCGAGCAGGTCAGCAACGATGAAGCTATCGAAATGGCCCGCAGGCTTGCAAAACAGGAGGGTATTCTTTCGGGTATCTCCTGCGGCGCCGCAGTGACGGCCGCGGTCCGTCTTGCAAAGGAACCTGCAAATGCCGGAAAGACCATAGTGGTGATCCTGCCCGACTCGGGGGAACGTTACCTCTCTACCCCGCTATTTGAGGGCCTTTTCGCCGGAGTGGAAAATGCCATGGCGTCAAGCAGCATAATATAAGAAGTGAGGGACGAGGGTTATGAAAATATCGACTAAAGGGAGATACGGTTTAAGAGCCCTTATCGACCTTGCCATATACGGAAAGAGCGGTGTCCCCGTGTTTCTCTCGGATATTGCAAGGAGGCAGGAGATTTCGGACAAGTACCTCGAGCAGATAGCTACGCAATTGCAGAGGGCGGGACTGGTCCGGACCATCCGGGGAAGAAAAGGGGGATATCTTCTGAACAAACCGGCGAACCAGATCAGGTTGAGCGAGATTATCGCGGTGCTGGAAGGTCCCATTTGTCTCGTTGATTGCGTGAAGGAGCCGGGAACGTGTCTCAAGTCCAACTCGTGTTCCACGAGGGATATCTGGACGGAATTGAGCGACAGGATAGAAGAGGTGCTTGCGGGGTACACGTTGGAAGATATTGTGAACATGCAGAGCGCCAAGACCGCGATAGAAGGAACGATGTACTACATATAGCTTGACGCGTATGGCCTTCCTCGTGCTCACAGGAAAGGCCCATTCAATCTATGGAGGATAAGATGCCGAATTGGAGACCCGATACAGTAGCCTTGCACGCGGGACAGGAAACGGCCGACCCTGCGACGGGAGCCCGGGCAGTGCCTATCTATCAGACCACGTCTTATGTGTTTAAGGATGCGGAACATGCGGCGAACCTCTTTGCTCTGAAGGAGTTCGGGAACATATATACCAGAATTATGAACCCCACGAATGATGTCTTTGAGAAACGAATGGCTGCCCTGGAAGGTGGGGTGGGCGCTCTCGCCGTGGCCTCGGGGCAGGCAGCCGAAACTCTGGCTCTGCTCAATATTACCAGAGTGGGAGATGAGATAGTGGCGGGAAACAACCTCTACGGGGGTACCTATCAACTTCTCCATTACACCTTCGAGAGATTGGGAAGGCATGTGAAGTTTGTCGATTCTTCAAAGCCGGAAGAATTTCAGGCGGCTATCACCGAACGCACGAGGGCCGTTTATGCGGAGACTGTCGGTAATCCGAAGCTTGACGTCCCCGATTTTGAGCGGATTGCGGAGATTGCCCACAATGCGGGCGTTCCCCTTGTGGTAGACAATACCGTGGGCGTGGGACTCGTGAAACCCATCGATTACGGAGCCGACATAGTCGTCATCTCGGCGACCAAATTTGTGGGAGGACACGGCACCTCCGTCGGCGGTGTTATTGTCGATTCAGGCAAATTCAACTGGGACGGAGGGAAGTTCCCCGAGTTTACCGAGCCCGATCCCAGCTATCACGGACTTGTCTTTTGGGACACTTTCGGAGATCTCCCCGGCATGGGCAATGTGGCGTTCATCATAAAAGCGCGGGTGGAATTGCTGAGAGACCTGGGCCCCGCCTTGAGTCCGTTCAATGCCTTCCTTCTCCTCCAGGGGTTGGAGACATTGCCTCTCAGGGTACGTAAGCACTCGGAAAACGCTCTTGAAGTGGCACGGTTTCTGAAGGACCATCCCCTAGTGAACTGGGTGAACTACCCGGGTCTCGAGGACCACCAGAGTCATGGTCTTGCGAAAAAGTATCTGGGCGGCAGATACGGCGCTCTCGTGGGGTTCGGCATAAAAGGCGGGCTTGAAGGAGGGAAGAAATTCATCAACGCCGTTCAACTCCTCTCACATCTTGCAAACATCGGAGACGCGAAAAGCCTTGTAATTCATCCCGCTTCCACGACCCATCAGCAGTTGACCAGGGCGGAGCAGGAGGAGACGGGAGTGACCGAGGATTTCATTCGCTTGTCGATCGGCCTCGAAGATGTGGAAGACATTAAAGACGACATAGATCAGGCGCTGAAAACAGCGGCAGGCTGAGAGACGATAATGGCGGGAGAGTGGAGTGCGTCGGCGTGAGAGTGAGGAATGATGGTATTGCATGAGAAAGGTTCAGGAATTGTCGAGACCCGATACTATACCTTCGCAGAGCCGCCGTCGGAACTGGAACTGGAAAGCGGCGAAAAGTTGGGACCCATAACACTCGCGTACGAGACCTATGGGAAACTCAACGACGACAGATCGAACGCCATACTGGTCACCCATGCCCTGACCGGAGATGCCCACGCGGCGGGTTGGCACAAGGGCGACAAAAATCCCGGTTGGTGGGATAATATGATTGGGCCGGGTAAGGGTTTCGACACCAACAAATACTTTGTTATATGCTCAAATGTTATCGGGGGATGTCAGGGCTCCACAGGGCCGTCTTCGATAAATCCGAAGACGGGGAGACATTACGGCCTTGAATTCCCTCTTATCACGATCAAGGACATGGTCAACGCGCAACTTCGTCTCGTAGAACACCTGGGAATCGATAAGCTGCTTTCGGTTGCGGGAGGCTCCATGGGCGGAATGCAGGTGCTCCAGTGGGTCGTTTCCCACCCCGAGAGGGTGCGATCCGCCATCCCGATTGCAAGCACTGCCGTTCATTCTCCCCAGCAGATAGCCTTCAACGAAGTGGGCAGACAGGCGATAATGGCGGACCCGAACTGGAATGACGGCAATTACTACGGCAAACGGCTTCCTGTCAAAGGATTGAGCGTAGCGAGAATGGTGGGGCATATCACCTATATGAGCGACGAATCAATGAATGACAAATTCGGGCGGCGGTTCAAGGAAGAGAAACAGGGCCTGAAATTCGGCGCGGAGTTCGAGGTGGAAGGATATCTCCAGTACAGGGGAGACAACTTCATTAAACGGTTCGACCCGAATTCCTATCTCTACGTGACGAAGGCTATAGACTATTTCGACCTCTCAAACGGGGTCGGCCTGCGCAACATGCTTAAAGGGGTAAACGCCCGGTTCCTCATCATTGCCTTCAAATCCGACTGGCTTTACCCTGCCTATCAGTCCCAGGAGATTGCAAGGGCGTGCAAACGGGCGGGCATTGAGGCTATATACTGTGAACTGAATTCCACCTACGGCCATGATGCGTTCCTTGTGGAGGTAGCCGAACAGACCCATCTCGTCACCCATTTCCTGGGCAGGGTCGCCGAAGGGGAATGTTGATGGTGTCAAAGCCCATGGAGGACATCAGTCTTGACTACCAGGTAATTCTCGACCTCGTGGACCCCTCTTCGACGGTCCTCGACCTTGGCTGCGGCAATGGGGACCTCCTTTCTTTGCTGGTTCGGGAGAAGAAGATAAAGGCCCAAGGGATAGAGATCGATGACAAGGCCATATTTGAGTGCGTGGCCAAGGGGTTGAGCGTCTTTCAGGATGATATCGATACGGGGCTACCGGAGTATGGGGATAAGTCTTTTGATTTTGTCATACTGAATCAGAGCATCCAGCAGGTCAAGAAACCCGGCGAAGTGCTCAGGGAGGCCTTGAGGGTAGGCAATAAGGTCATTGTAGGCATTCCCAATTTTGCCTATATCAAAGCCCGGCTTCAGATATTTTTTGGGGGAAAGGTGCCGGTCACGCCTTCGCTGCCTTATGAATGGCATGATACGCCCAACCTCCATTTTCTGAGCCTCATAGATTTTATCGAGTATTGTAGAAAAAGGGCAATCAGGATTGATCGCTCCTTTTACCTCGGAGCCGGGAGGATGGTAAGATTTTTCCCTAATATGTTTGCCAGGGTAGGGCTATTCGTTATTTCCGAATAGGATGTGGAGAGAACCTCCTGCGGACATTGGTCCGGTGAGGAGGGGTGGGCGTTGGCGGCACTGTTCAGGTTTTCGGAAATGACTCGTCGTCCTCTTCTTCAATATATCTTGCCCGGATTCGCCGCCTTATAATGAGCCTGAGAAAAGCGTAGGCGGTAATGAGGGCCATGAAAAAGAAAAGAATCTCATAGATGTTGTTCGCGAAGAAGAGGAACCAGGAAGCGTGTTTGCCGAGGTCACTATGCCAGGCCTCTTCGAACTGGGCAAGAGTTATCGAGAGAGATCCCTGAAAGGCTTCTTCGAAGGATTTACCTCTTTCCATGTGATCGAGTATTTCCAGTATCTTTTCAGCGCCGAAGGTTTTTCCCATATACTCGACGGCCCCCCTGCTTTCCTCGTAGGCGAGCGCCAATGAACCTTTCTCCTTCGGAAAGGCTTCCTTTAAACTCTCAAGGGAAATAAGTCTCTGTGAGAGCATGGCTTCGCTCAGGGAAGGGACTTTTCTGTCCATTATGATCTCCGCAAGGCCACCCGTCACCCACTGAGAAACTCCTTCGTCGAACCATCTAGGAAGGTCGCCTTTTACCCGCCTGTGAAGGAGGAGGTGGCATAACTCGTGTTTCAGGGTGACTTGGAGCGTAAAAGGGTGAACCCCCATTCTTGAATAGTCGATGACGATAAGACCCTGACGGGGCGCGGCAAAGGCGACGATCATGTCGTTTCCCGCGATACGGCGGAACGTGTCGCCTTCTCGTATGAGAAGGATGACGGGATGGAAATTGACTGTCCGTCGAAGGGCTGTTTCCAGTTCCATCTTCACGACGGGGTAGGAGTGAAGCATTTCTTCTGCCGGGCGGGAAAGGGGTTTTTCGAACCTGACCGTAACATCCTGGTTCTCTACGACGCCCGTGTTCACTTCGATTTCGCGGGCGTGAATCCCGCCCGCGACGAGTGCGAGCGCGACAAAGGCAGCAAGAGAGCAAGGCAGAATCAGGGCTCTAAGGAACCGGCACAGGGGAGGCATTCATCAAGAATACCAGCAGGTACTTGAAATGGCAAGACACACCGCTTGCCCGACAGCCTTTTGACCTCGATTTTGGGGATTGCCATACTCGGGTTAAAGGAGGCGAGGGGAGGGATTACGGGACATATTGGTGCGCCCTCCCGGCCCTCCGGTATCTCTGTCCAAACACAATGTTGACACGGTGAACAGGGATACATAGCTTGTATGACAGAAGCGGGACTTGTAGTTGCCTTTGTACCGTAGACCACACATTATGGGGAGGGACAGGCGATGGATGAGAGCGCGCTCCTTGTGCTGAAGAGAAGATACCTCATTAAGGACGAGAGAGGGGAGCCGGTTGAGAGCCCGGACGATTTGTTCAGACGCGTGGCGGACTTCATAGCCGTGGCCGAAGATAATTTCAAAGGCGGGCATAGGGACCGGACAGGAGAAGCGTTTTACACCATGCTTTCCGGCCTTGAATACCTTCCCAACTCACCCACTCTCATGAACGCGGGCAGAGACCTGGGGCAACTCGCAGCCTGTTTTGTCCTGCCTGTTGAGGATTCACTGGAGTCTATATTCGAGGCAGTGAAGGAGACGGCCCTGATCCATCAGACAGGGGGCGGCACGGGGTTCTCCTTTTCGAGGTTGCGTCCGAAGAACGATGTAGTCGGATCCACCATGGGCCAGGCGAGCGGTCCTGTCTCTTTTATCCGTGTCTTTAACATGGCTACTGAAGTGATCAAGCAGGGCGGGACAAGAAGGGGAGCCAACATGGGGGTTCTCAGAATCGACCATCCGGACATAGAAGAGTTTGTTACCGTAAAAAGGGACCCTAATGAACTTACCAATTTTAACCTTTCAGTGGCCATTACCGATGAGTTCATGGACGCCTTTTCGCATAACGACCTGTTTTCTCTGATCAATCCGAGGACGGGAAAGACAACGAAGAGGGTAAAAGCATATGACCTTTTCAGGCTGATCGCCGAATCGGCGTGGGCATCGGGCGAACCTGGCGTACTTTTTTTAGATACCATAAACAGGGCGAACCCTACACCTCATATGGGAGCGATCGAGGCAACGAACCCGTGCGGAGAGCAGCCCCTCCTGCCTTACGAGTCGTGCTGTCTCGGTTCCATTGATCTTTCAAAACTGGTCCATAAAAAGGAAATAGACTGGGAAAGGCTCAGGGAGCTTACTCACCTCGGCGTAAGATTCCTTGACAACGTCATTGAAATGAGCAAATATCCTGTTACGGAGACCGATAAGGTTACAAGGGCAAACCGGAAAATAGGTCTTGGAGTGATGGGCTTCGCCCATATGCTGATCAGACTCGGCATTCTCTACGACTCCTTCGAGGCCGAGACTATAGGCGAAAAGATCATGAGCTTCATCGAAAAGGAATCAAAGGCGGCTTCAAACCGGCTTGCAGTGGAAAGGGGGGTTTTCCCGAATTTTAGAGGCAGCGTGTGGGACAGGAAAGGCGTGCCTCAACGGAACGCTACCACCACTACTATAGCGCCCACCGGCACCTTGAGCATAATAGCGGGATGTTCGAGCGGCATCGAACCCGTGTATGGCGTCAGGCATACAAGACGACTTCTCGGCGATATAGAGCTTGAATTGACGGACCCTCTCTACGGGGAGATGATAAGGGGTCGCGGTGCGACGGATAAGGTGGATGAACTTTTCCGGACGGCGCACCAGGTCGCGCCCATGGCCCACCTGAGAATTCAGCGGGTCTTTCAGAATCATGTGGACAACGCGGTGTCGAAAACTATCAACCTGCCCGCGTCGGCCACGCCTGATACCATTTTGGAGATCTATCAGGAAGCTCACCGGATCGGGCTCAAGGGAACGACCATATTCAGAGACAAGAGCCGGGCAGTTCAGGTGCTTTCATGTTCGTCGCAGCAGATTTGCGAAGCGTCATAGCCCACTGGCCCGCACCAGGGGACCAGATAGGGGCGTGACAAAAGAAAGGAGAAGTGGTTCATGAAACAAATGACGTCCACGGGAGAACCCATAGCGGTAATCGTAGTTGACCTTCAGGGCGATTTCACCGAGTTCAGGAAAGGGTCACTCGCGGTTCCCGCTACCGGGAAGGATTATATAGGGGATGTGGAAGCCGCGACGCGACTCCTGAAAGAAGCGGGATTCCTCATATACGGCTCCCAGGACTGGCATCCGGCAAATCATGTCTCGTTTTACACCACTCATCCGGGAAGGAAACCCGGGGAAGTCATTCAGATCGACGGCAGGACTCAGGTGCTCTGGCCCCCTCATTGCGTGCAGGGGACGGACAATGCCGAAGTGATCATAGACAACGGCCTCTTTGCCGGATTCATCAAAAAAGCACAGGATCCTGAACCTGACAGCTATTCGGCTTTTGCGGACGAGGAAGGGGCAGAGACGGAACTGAATAGCCTGCTTAAACGGAATAATGTGCGAAAGGTAGTGATCTTCGGGCTGGCGACGGACTACTGCGTGAAGTACACTGCCGTCGACGGCAGGAGAAGGGGGTACGGGATCATCGTGGTCGAAAGCCTTTGCAGGGGTATCACCCCGGAGACTACGGGTCTGGCCCTGGCGGAGATGGAGCGGGTTGGTGTTGTTATCCTTAAGACGCTCGACCTCGCGGAGATCAAAGCTCTGTAGTGTGCAATCCCTGCGATGGACGGGTCGTCCGGACCACGGAAGATGTCGAGAGGGGTGATATGACGGCGAAAAGGGTTGTCCGATCGGGACCGGTCCGTCTCTCACCTTGGAGGCAGGGACGGGCCGGTCCGCCGGTTTGTTTCCCGGTCGTGGCGTTACTTACGTACGGAGCTTCTCATCGTAACAAATATCCGCGCCCTCGGGAACATCGCAATATATTCCTTCTTCCCCGGGTTTGGCCTCCTCGCGTTCCCGCCTCTTCTGAATCATGGTCTGCTTTGTCTTTTCCGCTGCGGCACAGAGGGCATCCATGGCTTTCCTGATCTGAGGCGCAAAAGCCATCGCAATGCCTCCGCCGATTAGTCCACCGACGAAAAACGGGATTATCGGGGACAAACCATTCTTCGATTTCGCCTGTTCCATTGTTGGTTACCTCCTTCATTTGCATTTCCAGGCTTTCACATGGCCTGGTTCCATCTCTCTTTCCACATACTAGGCACCGGCGTATTTGAAGTCAACGGCGCGACGGGTGCGTTTTATCGGGACCGCAAATTCATCCTGCGAGGCGGGGATCACTTTCCCGGAACGGCCCGTGCCTCTTCTTCTATATACCAGCGGGTCATGGCGTGACTATGAGTACCCCCTCCATTCCCCTTTCGCGGTGACTCTTGACGAAAGGCAACCCCTTATCACAGTAAAAGGGATATTCCCCCGTCTTTGTAGGCGTGAATTTGATGACCCTGGGGTCGGTTCCGAGTTCCTCGGATACATCTATGCCTGCTTCAGGGGCTTTGAAGATGATGTCGTGAGGAACCAATCCCGCTTGTTTCGTGATCTTGATTTCCACCGGTACATTCACCTTTACCACCAGTCTATTGGGGTCGAAGAAATAACTGCCTGCAATCATTTCCACCCTTTGCACCCCGTCGGGAGCGATTTGGGCCGTCACCTGTTTTTCTTCCGCCCAGGCCGCGGCCGAAAAAATCACAAACAGAAAAAGAACAGCTAATAGTTTTGGATGTCTCATGTGTCCTCCTTAGATTGAGAAATGGTGTTTAAGATGCACCTAATACGTTGCCGACGGTTTGTCAACCAGACCGGCAACCCGGGGATATCGGACGACAAGACCGGGGAGGTGAGGAAAAAGGCGCCAGGGTGTGCTACAATGGCTCAAGATCGCGTTCTTGAGGAGGTATTTATGGTGAAGGAAATCATCGTGCCTATTGCCGACGGGAGTGAGGAACTGGAAGCTATTTCAATCGTGGACGTGCTCAGGAGGACGGGAGTCCCGGTGACGATCGCATCCGTGGATGGGCTCCTTGTGACTTGTTCAAAGGGCGTGAAGCTGACGGCCGACTGTCTGGTGTCGGAGTGCGTGGACAAATCCTATGACCTGATCGTACTTCCCGGAGGCATGCCGGGTTCCTTGCATCTCAAAGATTCGGAATCGCTCGCCCACATGCTGAAGAGGCAGGCAAGAGATGGCAGGCTCTACGGCGCTATCTGCGCTGCGCCGGCGGTGGTGCTCCATCATCACGGGTTGGTGCAAGGGAAACGCGTAACGTGCCATCCCGATTTCAGTCGTCTCATGGAGAACGCGGACGTGGTGAATGAAGCAGTGGTGGTGGACGGCAATGTAATCACGAGCCGGGGCGCGGGCACGGCGGTGGAGTTCTCTTTGACCCTGGTGGAATTGCTCTTTGGCAGGGCCAAGGCGGAAGATGTCGCGCGGGGCATGGTTTTTGGGCGTGGATGGTAACGTGGGAGAGACTTCCGCTCGTGCGGGTTGCCGACCCATGCCGGAGTGATTAGAAAAATCAGCAGGAGAGGGCGACATGCAGAGACCATCACAACTCATAAAGGTTTCGGATACGGTATGGGAACTCCCCCGGTCCTATAAAGCGGGCATGCTCGTTCCTGCACGGATCTACGGCACGGAAAAACTGATCGACGCCATGGACCAGGGGGTCTTTGACCAGGTGACGAACGTGGCCTGCCTACCGGGCGTGATAAAATATGCCTACTGCATGCCTGACGGACATTGGGGATATGGGTTCCCCATCGGTGGTGTAGCCGCCATGGACCCCGGAAAGGGAGTCATATCACCTGGCGGCATCGGATTCGATATCAATTGCGGCATGAGACTTGTCCTGACGAATCTTACCTACGATGAGGTCAAGCCCCGCTTGCGGACCCTCGTGGATACGCTGTTTCGCCGGGTTCCCTCGGGGGTGGGGAGCAAAGGCTTCGTGAAACTGAGCCACAAGGAATTCCGAGAGGTGCTTACCCGCGGAGCACAATGGTGTCTCGACAGGGAATGCGGCTGGCGCGAGGATATCGAGAGGACCGAGGAGAAGGGATGTTTCAGGGGAGCCGACCCGGAAAAGGTAAGCGACAAGGCGGTTGACCGCGGCATCGACCAGATAGGGACTCTCGGTAGTGGCAATCATTATTGCGAGATCCAGGTTGCGAGACCCGAAAATATATTTGATCAGGAACTCGCCCGTGCCATGGGGATTACCATCCCCAATCAGGTTGTCCTCATGTTTCATTGCGGAAGCCGTGGTTTCGGCCATCAGGTGGCCACGGACTATCTCCGGTTGTTTCTCGGCGTTGTGGACAGAAAATACCATATCAAGATCAACGACAGGGAACTGGCCTCGGCGCCCTTCCTTTCTCCTGAAGGGCAGGACTATTTCGCTGCCATGAAATGTGCGGTCAATATGGCTTTTGCGAACCGCCAGATGATCCTTCACAGGGTCAGGGAAGTCTTCTCCCATGTCTTCGACATGAGTCCGGTCGACATCGGAATGCACATGGTCTACGATGTGGCCCACAATACGGCAAAGCTGGAGCGCCATCGGGTCGATGGAGAAGACCGGGAGGTGCTCATACACCGTAAGGGGTCCACGAGAGCTCTGGGGCCGGGGATGGAGGGGCTTCCGGACTGTTATAGTACCTCGGGACAGCCGGTAATCATAGGGGGAAGCATGGAGACAGGATCGTACCTTCTGGCGGGTCTGGCTACCGGCAAAGACGCGTTCTACTCGACGGCCCACGGAAGCGGCAGGACCATGAGCAGGCACCAGGCAAAAAAGATGGTCCAGGGGAGGGCTCTGCAAAAGGATATGGAAGAGAGGGGAATTTATGTGCGCACCGACTCGTTCGGGGGGCTCGCCGAGGAAGCAGGGAGTGCGTACAAGAACATCGATGAGGTGACGTACGCGACAGAGCTTGCCGGTTTAAGCAAGCGCGTGGCGCGTCTCGTACCCTTGGGGAATATAAAGGGATAGGACCAGTGCCATACCGTTATATGCCGGACATTGCCATCGCCGACGTCGCCTTTGAAGCCAGGGGAAAGAGCCTTGAAGAGTTGTTCACCGCCGCCTCGGACGCGACAATGAGTGTGATGGTCGATGATCTGTCCACGATTGAACTGAAAGAGGAAGTAACGGTGCACCTCACTCATGAGGAAATTGACCTCCTTCTTTTCGACTTTCTTCAGGAATTTATCTATTTCAAGGATGCACGACAGCTTTTGCTGCGAGTGGAAAGGATCATTCTTGTCAAGGAAGGGACGACTTTTGTACTCGATGCAGTTCTTCGCGGCGAGCGCCTCGATCCCGACAAGCATCCCCTCAGGGCTGATGTAAAAGCGGTCACTCTCCACCGGTTCAGCGTGTCACACACAGACGACGGATGGGTTGCGACCGTGGTGCTCGACGTCTGATTTTTCGCAATATGGTCCGTTCGTATCCGGACCAATCCTTACCCTCCCGCTAACCCTCGAATCTCACCTGAGGCCGGCACCAAAAGGCCTTTAGGATTGACAGTTTTTCAGGCATTTGTGTTAAGATAGAAAAGGTCCGATAAGGGGGTGTCGAATGGGGAGTATCGCGGGCAGGCTCAAGATAAAACACAAACTCTGGATAATTGTAGGTATATCGCTTGTGGGTCTCATACTGACCGAGGCGGTGTTCCTGGTTTCCCTGAGAAGAGACCTTTACGAAGAGAAAAAGATGAGGACAAAGAGCGTCGTGGAAACGGCGCATGACGTGGTCCAGTATTATTACAATGCTGCCAGGCAAGGCAAAATGACCGATCAGGAAGCCCGCGAAAGAGCGAAGGAAATAGTCAAAACCCTGCGCTACGACGGGAATGAGTATTTCTGGATCAATGACATGAATTGTGTGATGCTCTCCCACCCCTATTTCGAATTGGAAGGAAAGGATCAATCCAACCTGACGGATGTGAAAGGAAAGAAGATAGTTGTCGCATTTGTGGAGAAGGTGAGGGCCGGGAAGGCGGGTTTTGTCGATTATGTATGGAAGAAACCCAATTCAGAGAGTTCTGCTGCGAAGATTGCCTATGTCAGCGGTTTTGAGCCGTGGGGATGGGTGATCGGATCAGGTATTTATACCTATGATATAGATACTACTCTCTGGAGGAAGGCATTGAAGGAGGCCCTGGTGGTCCTCTTGATGTTTTGCGTGATCGCCGCTGTTTCTTTGTATTTCGCAAAGAGCATCACGAGTCCCTTGTCCGTCGTGAGGGAAAGACTCCGGAAGATGGCGGAGGGCGACCTTCGCATGGAGGGCGATGAGGCAGGTAAGACGAACGCGTCGTTGGGCACGAATGAGACGAGTCAGCTTCTCGCTGCCCTTAACAGCATGGGAAAAAGTCTTGATTCCCTAATCGGGAAAGTGCAGCTTTCGGGCATGCAGGTAACTTCATCGACCACGGAAATAGCGGCATCGGCGAGGGAGCTTGAGGCTACGGTAGGCCAGCAGGCGGCATCCATCAAACAGGTGACTGCAACTACCAAGGATATATCGAATACCTCCGGGGCGCTCGTCCATACGATGGAGGGTGTGGGTGAGGCGGTGTCGGAAACGGCGGCTACCGCTGAATCGGGGCGGGAAAAGCTCAACCGCATGGAAGTGTCGATGCGTGAGTTTATTCAGGCTACGGGCTATATCTCGACCAAATTGGGTGTAATATCGGACAAGGCGAATAAGATATCGAGTATAGTGACCACCATCAACAAGATATCCGACCAGACGAATCTCCTGTCCCTCAACGCGGCCATCGAAGCGGAGAAGGCAGGTGAGTACGGGAAGGGATTCTCGGTAGTGGCAAGGGAAATTACCCACCTTTCGGACCAGACGGCCATAGCCACGAAGGATATAGAATATATGGTGCGCGAGATGCAGTCGTCCGTTTCTTCCGGAGTAATGGAAATGGATAAATTTACGGAAGGAGTGCGCCGGGGAGTCAACGAGACGGCGACCATAAACGATCAACTTGGTAGGATCATCGACAAGGTAAAAGCCTTGGGGCCCCAGTTCGGGAATGTGACGGGTGTAATGCATGCCCAGGTCGCGGGCGCTGAAGAGATTAACGAGGCCATGATGCAACTGTCCGCCATGGCGGAGCATACGAAGGATTCACTGTCGGAGTTCAAGGAGGTTACCGAGCAGCTTAATGCGGCGGTGCAGGTGCTCCGGGCGGAAGTCTCCCGGTTCCGGCTAAGCCAAGGGTCTTTATGAGAAGTTACTTTGGCGGTCTCAGGATTTCACAGAAGATATTAATCAGTAGCCTGGTGTTTGCCGCGCCCATACTTGTGCTTCTCTATTACACGGTGGTGGGTTTTCAGCATAACATGAGGTTTTCGCGACAGGAGCTCTGGGGGATGAGGGTGGTGGAGCCTCTGCAGAGACTCTCCGAACTCGTGTCGGAACACCAACTGCTGATCCGGCTTTATATCGAGGGAAACAAATCCGTAGAGGGGCGGATTAACACCGATGGGACGAAGATAGATGAAGCCTTCCTGGTCCTCCTCAGGGAAGGCAAGCAGTTGGAGAAGCCTCTCCAGATCAGCGAGAATGACCTGAAGGCCGCGCAAATGGGACAATATTATTATCCCAGGGTATATGAGAACTGGCAGGAGTTAAACAGGTCGTGGAAGGAATTTGACAACACGGTCCAGAACGACAGCCGTCATGAGACGGTCCTTCAGCCTATCCGGGCGCTCATCAAGCGGGTTGGGGATACGTCGAACATGGTGCTTGATCAGGACATCGCCACCACGTATCTGGTCGATGTTGTCCTCTCCACCCTGCCGAAAACACAAGAACGGCTCAGCAACTTCATCCTTTACGTGCAGTCCCTTCTCTTCAAAGGGTTCCGTTCCAAAGATGATATAAACAAGCTGGCGGTTTACTCGGCCTTCCTTGAAAGCGATCTTGAGCGTATCCGCGAGAGCATGGCTACCGTCTACGGAGAGGAAAAGAATTTTTACGGGGGTAGCCCGACTCTCAAGAAGAGAATTGAGCCCATACTGACGCAATACGAATCTTCTCTGATTGAGTTTTTGGTGATTGGTAAACTGATGACGGCTGATCCGGGATACAGCATTCCGTTGGCCGACTTTCTGGGGCCGGCCCAGCGCGTTGTCGACGCGGGATCGGCATTGAGACAGGTCTCTATGAGCGAATTGGGGATCCTGCTGAACAAAAGAATCGGCAGCTTCAGAACGAGAGGGACCGTGGCCCTGTCGCTCACCATAGGGACATTGATTCTCGCGATAATCATTGCCCTGCTCATCTCGCGAGGTATTTCCCGGCCTCTCAGGAGCGTGGTGGGCATTGCGGGAGAGATAGCGGCGGGGAATCTGCAGAAGGCGAGAGGGAGCCTCGAGATTGCGAGAAAGCAGTTTCGCGGCGCTGATGGCGCCACGACCAGGGCAAGTAACGAGATCCTTCAGCTTTTGCAGGCGGTAAACACCATGACGTCGAGTCTTGATTCGTTACTCACCCAGGTGAGAAAATCGGGGGTACAGGTGAGCGCATCCTCGGCGGAAATCGCGGCGTCGGCGCGGCAACTCGAGGCGACCGTGGCCGAGCAGGCGGCCTCCATCAACCAGGTGAGCGCGACAAGCGCGGAAATATCGGCGACTACGAGAGATTTCGCGTCGAGAATGATGAGCGTCACCGGAATGGCTACGAACGCAGCCGAGCTTGCCGGGGCGAGCATGGCCGGACTTTCCCGTATCAATGAAAACATGAAGACCCTCCTCGAGAGCACCACCCACAGCTCCGAAAAACTGAACGCCATCAACGATAAGATGGGCGATATCAGCCAAGTGATCACTACCATCACAAAAGTTGCAAACCAGATAAACCTTCTCTCACTGAATGCGGCGATCGAAGCGGAGAAAGCCGGCGAATATGGCATCGGATTTTCGGTGGTGGCAAGAGAAATCAGGAGGTTGGCCGATCAGACGGCCGTTGCGGCCATTGAGATAGAAGCGATGATAACCGAAACGCAGGCATCGGTAAGGGACGGCATGGACGCGGTGGAGATGTATACGAATCAGACGAAGGCCGGTTCGGAAGACATTGCCCATATCAGCTTTGATCTGGAAAAGGTTATCGAGCATACGAGGGAGTTGCAACCTCATGTGGAGGCGGTGAATGAAGGTATCCAGGTGCAATCCGACAGCGCAGTTCAGATCAGCGAGGCTATGTCCCAGCTTAACGATACCGCGCGCCAGACCAGGGATTCTCTCGTGGAATTCAAAAAGGTGACCCAGCAGCTTAATGAGGCAGTCAGGGATTTGCAGGACGAAGTGGCGCGATTTACGGTAAGCTCATAGGAAATTATGCTTTTCCTCCTCTTTCAGATCAGAGATGAACGGTATTGCCTGGAGGTTTCCCGGGTTATTGAGGTGGCGCCCATGGTGCTCTTCAAGCCGATCCCTCACGCGCCCGTCTATGTAACGGGACTCCTCAACTACAGGGGAACGAGCGTGCCTGTCATCGACCTTTCGGCCCTTCTCTATGGAGAGCCCTCAAGGCCGCGTTTGAGCACCCGCATAATCCTCGTTGATTACGTGGGCGCTGACAGGACACACCATACCCTCGGCCTTCTCGCCGAGCACGTCACCGAGACTATCTCCCGGAAAGAGGAGGATTTTCAGCCTCCCGGGATAGAGGTAGAGGATGCACGCTTTCTGGGTAAGGTGGTTTTTACCGATGACGGCATGGTCCGGAGGGTCGAGGTGGAGAAGATGCTCCCTGAAGCCTTGCAGGAGTATCTGTTTGCAGCGGGAAAGGAAGAAGGATGACGGCATACGGCGAGGTGGAAAAATTACTTTCCGACACTATCGGTTTTGATCCCGAGGTCATGGGGAGAAAGGTCATCGAGAGCGAAATAGATTCCCTGGTGAAGGCATTACAGGTGGATAACGTAGGCTTTTACGTGAAGGAACTGATGTCGGGTGGAGAGGAACTTGGGCGGCTCATCGAGAGGATCGTGGTCCCTGAAACCTGGTTTTTCCGTGACAGGGAATGTTTCAGGTTTCTCACTCGATACGCGAAAGAGGCGTGTGCAGGAAGAGGCGGTATTACCAGAGTTCTGTCCGCGCCGTGTTCCACAGGGGAAGAACCGTATTCCATCGCCCTTACCTTGATTGATGCCGGGTTGGAGCCGGAGATGTTTCACATCGACGCCGTCGACATAAGCAGCACAGCCCTCCGGGTTGCCGCGGCCGCACGGTATGGAAGGTCTTCCTTCCGGGGAGGGACGACAAAGCGTTTCGAAGACCGATACTTTATCCCCGTGGAAGATAAGATGCAACTGAAGCCTCAAATTGCCGGACTCGTCAACTTTTCCCGGGACAACATCCTGAGAAGGGGCTTTTCGACTGATCGCGGGCCATACAGGATGATCTTCTGCAAGAACCTGCTTATATACCTCAATCCCGCCGCAAGGCAGAGACTCTTCGCGTGCCTCGACCGCCTGCTCCTGCCGGAGGGAATACTCTTTACGGGCCACTCGGAACTTGCATCGTTTCTGCAATACGGATTCGAGCCGGTTGCGCACTCCAGGTCCTTTGCCTGCATTAAACGCGATGCCCGCTCTCCGAAAATGACGCATGCCGGAACGGACCGTCCGAAGGTTGCCGTATCCGCGCCCGTGCATATTCCCCTTCAGGACAAGCGGAAGGATGGGACGGTAACTGAGCGCTCCGATGCCCCGAGAGGCGATGCTGTCCCGGCGCGGCACGGGGCTGTTCCCAAATCGGGCCTTGAAGCTGTACGAAATATGGCGGACCGGGGCTCCCTGGGAGAGGCGTCGGACTTGTGCGAGCAGTACCTGAAAGAACATGGTACGGACAAAGAAGGGTATTGCCTGATGGGTCTCATCAGCCAGGCCCTGAAGCGGCTGGATCGGGCCGAAGGGTTCTTTCTCAAGGCCCTTTACCTTGATCCTGTGTATTATGAGGCATTACTCCATATGTCCCTTTTGTGTGATGAAAAGGGAGACGACGGGAGAGCTGAAATCTTCAGGCAGCGCATCAGGCGGCTTGACGAGGCGGATTCAAATGGCGGCGGAGGCAGACCATGAGCGAGAGGAGCGAAGAGAGGCCTGTGAATTGCTGGAAGGATACAGGGATCTCAGGAGACCTTTCCTGCCCGAAACTGGCTGAAGTGGTTCACTGCCGAAACTGCACGGAATATAACAGGGCGGGGAGGCAGCTTTTTGACCGGGAGATACCCGTCGGCTCCCTTGAGGAATGGACAAGAATCCTTAGTGGAGCCAAAGAAGAAAGGGCCGAGGAGACTATATCGGTGATCGTTTTCCGGATCGGAAAAGAGTGGCTCGCGCTGAAGACGATCTGCCTCCAGGAAGCGGCCGCCATGCGCGCCATCCACCATATACCCTTGCGCTCGAACAACGTATTCAAGGGGATAGTAAACGTGAACGGGGAACTTCTCCTGTGTATGTCCGCGGCGGACCTTCTCGAACGGGGAGGGGAAGGAGAAGGTGAAAATCCGGAGAAGGAGGCCTACGAACGGATGCTCGTAGTGAAGATAGAAGGGGAGCGTTACGTTTTTCCGGTGGGCGAGATTCTCGGTATTTTCCGCATTCCTCAGAGCAGCCTCTATGAACCCCCTGCGACCATGTCCAAATCACCCACAAGTTTCGTCAAGGCTATCTTCGATTATGAAGAGAGGAGGATAGGCCTTCTTGATGAGAGCAGGTTCCACCATTCACTGAAAAGGAGTCTATTGACGTGAGCGACCCCGACCAGTTCGATTTGGAAGATCTTTCCCTGCTCGACCTTTTTCGCATTGAAGCGGAGAACTATACGAGAATTCTGGATAAGGGCCTCGTGGAGGTGGAAGCCAATCAGAGCCCCGAGAAGATTGAGCCGCTTATGCGCGCCGCCCACTCCATCAAGGGCGCGGCCCGTATTGTAGGGCTCGATATTGTGGTGTCCCTCGCTCACGCCATGGAGGATGTGCTGTCTCAGGCCCAGAAAGGAGGGCTGAGGCTGACCTCCCACCATATCGACCTGCTTCTGCAGGGTAACGATGTCTTGTCCCGGCTGTCTTCCACGGAAATATCCCTGATACCTTCATGGCTTGCGGAGGAGGCGGAAAGGATCGAAGGCCTCGGTTTGGCTATCCGGGAATCGGAGAAAGGCGGGGAGGCGATGGTTGAGAAGGAAAAGAGCCCTCAGCCGACCCCTGTTCCCGCTGCTCAGCCTGTCGATGTTCCGCTTCAGGAGAAGGCTGTCGTAAAGTCTCCGGCGAAGCCCGTGGAACGGGAGGAAGGGTCCGTGCGGGTAGTCTCGGGGAACCTCAACAGGCTTATGGGCCTGGCGGGTGAGTGTCTTGTACAGGCTAACCTCACAAAGCCCTTTACCTCCTCTTTACTTAAGGCCAAGAATTTGCAGATGGAGCTTACCAGCGAACTTGAGGGTATATTCAACTCCATGGAGAAGAAAAGCGGGAGACGGGCAATCAGGGAAAGACTCGGCGGCACCCTGAGGGAATTGGATCAGATTCGGAGTCTCATGGGCGAGCACATAGAGAGTTTCGAGCTTTTCACGCGAAGCCTGGAACGTCTTGCGGACCGTTTATATTGCGAGGTTCTTGAAATAAGGATGCGCCCGTTCTCCGATGGTGTGATCGGATTCCCGAGAATGGTGCGTGATCTTTCCAGGGAACTCGGCAAGAAGGTGAACTTCAGGATCATCGGTGAAGCGACAAGGGTTGACAGGGACATCCTGGAAAGATTGGAGGCGCCCCTTACCCACCTCCTCAGGAATGCCGTGGACCATGGATTGGAAGGACCGGAGGAGCGCCTTCAGGCATTGAAAGCAGGGGAAGGTTCCCTCATCCTTGAGGCGCGGCACAGTTCGGGAATGCTCCACATCAGCGTTACCGATGATGGTAAGGGCGTGGACATGGAAAAACTGCGCGCCAAGATCGTCCGGGATGGACGGGTGCCCCCGGAGATGGCCTCAACCTTGAGCGCAGGGGAACTGCTCGACTTTCTCTTTCTTCCGGGATTCACCACGGCCTCCAAGGTCACTGAGGTTTCAGGGAGGGGAGTGGGCCTTGATGTGGTCCTCTCCATGGTTGAAGAGGTAGGGGGTTCGGTCCGGGCCGAATCGGAGCAGGGGAAGGGCACATCGTTCCATCTCTATCTCCCCCTTACCCTGTCGGTGGTAAAGGGCCTGGTGGTGGACATCGGGCGTGAGCCCTATGCCATACCGCTGGCACGGATAGACCGGGTACTGAACGTGGCGCGGGAAGACCTCGAAGTCCTGGAGGACAAGCAGTTTTACACCCATGAGAATGAGCACCTGGGCATTGTGGACGCCCACCAGGTCCTCGATACGGCCCCTTCGGACGCGGTTTCTCCGGAGCTGCGTATTGCGGTGATCAGCGACCGCCTTAACCGGTACGGCCTTGTGGTGGACGGATTCCTTGGAGAGAGGGAGCTTGTAGTCATTCCTCTTGACGTCCGCCTGGGCAAGGTGCCTAATGTCAGCGCCGGCGCCATTCTTGAGGACGGGTCGCCTGCCCTTATCCTAGATGTTGACGATCTGGTGCGGTCCATCGACAACCTTCTCACTCACGGGACACTGCAAAGGGTTGGAGGCAAGAGCGAGCATCACGGCAGCGCGAGAAAGCGCATTCTTGTAGTGGACGATTCTCTGACGGTCCGGGAGGTTGAGCGAAGACTTCTCGAAAAGGGCGGCTATGAGGTTATGGTCGGTGTGGACGGGATGGACGGCTGGAACCTTTTGCAGGGGGGAGGCGGGTTCGACCTCGTGATTTCCGATATAGATATGCCCCGCATGAACGGCATAGAACTAATTAGAAGGATCAAGAGCGATCCGAGGCTCAGGAGTCTGCCCGTCATCATTGTTTCCTACAAGGACCGGGAAGAAGACAGGGTAAAAGGTCTCGAAGCGGGGGCCAATTACTACCTGACAAAGAGCAGTTTCCACGACGAGGGCCTTACCAACGCGGTGAGGGATATGATTGGGGAGCCCTAGAGGAATGCGCATTGGAATTGCATATAACCACCCCCGGGAAGCGGAGATACTAAGCGAAATCATTGCCTCGCAGCCCGGTTACGACGTTGTCTGGATAGCCCGGGACGGAAGAGAGACAATCAGGAAGACTGAGACGGACAGTCCCGACCTTCTTTTGATGGGACTCGTACTTCCCGACCTGGGTGGCGCCGAGGCGACCCGGATCATCATGAAAGGACATCCGTGCGCGATCCTGATTGTGAGTCCCTCCGTCAGTGAGAATGCGGCGCAGGTGTTCGAGGCAATGGGCAACGGGGCCCTGGATGTAGTGGGGGTTCCGACTTTCGATGAGAAAGGCCGTATCAAAGGCAAGGAAGAATTGCTCAAGAAGATCGCCACCATAGAAAAACTCATCAGAAAAGAAGAGGGACTCCCGAACGGCCTGCCCCGGTCCGTGAAAGACTCCGGGGGAGCGCGAAAACCTCTCATTGCCATAGGCTCTTCCACCGGCGGGCCTAAGGCCCTGGGACAGATCCTCTCGGCCCTGCCCGGGAGACTCGGTGCTCCCGTAGTGATAGTACAGCATCTGGAGGCGCAGTTCGCCGGCGGTCTTGTCGAATGGCTCGGTCAGCAGACCAGGCTAAAAGTCGTTCTTGCAGAGGCCCATATGAAGCTTGAGCCTGACACCGTATTTGTGGCGGGCACGAACGACCATCTGGTTCTTGGTCCGGAACAGGCGTTGCACTACGTTGCCGATCCTGTGGATTATCCCTTCCGACCCTCGGTGGACCGGTTCTTCCTCAGTGCAAGGGATTATTGGCCGGGAAAAGGGGTTGCGGTGCTCCTGACGGGCATGGGGAGGGACGGGGCAAAAGGGCTTCTCGCCCTGCGTCGGGCGGGCTGGCATACCATAGCCCAGGACGAAAAGACATCTGTCGTATATGGGATGCCCAAGGCCGCGATGGAGCTTGAAGCGGCAGTGAAGATTATGGCCGTCGAGAAGATAGCGGATGAAATAATAGCGCAAATAAGAATGAAGGAAGGATTACCCATTTATGACAATGAACGATGACAAGCAGCCTGCACCCGTGCCCATCCACCATGTGATTACCGTACTTCTCGTAGATGATCAGCCCATAGTGGGGGAAACGGTAAGAAGAATGCTCGCACCGGAAAAGGATATAGTGTTTCACTTCTGCAAAGACCCGACGGCTGCCATAAAGATGGCAGCCGAGATAGAACCCACCGTAATACTGCAAGACCTCGTGATGCCTGAGATAGACGGCCTCACTCTGGTCAAATTCTTCAGGGCCCACAGGAAATTGAAGGACGTGCCCCTCATTGTGCTGTCAAGCAAGGAGGAACCTTTGACCAAGGCCGAAGCTTTCTCGGTGGGTGCGAACGACTACCTGGTGAAGCTCCCCGACAGGATCGAATTGATAGCCCGCATCAGGTACCACTCCAAGGGGTACATCAACCTCATTGAGAGGAACGAAGCGTACCAGGAGCTATTCAGAAGCCAGCAGGTGCTCGCTGCCCAGCTTGCGAGCGCGGCGGAATACGTGATTTCCCTCCTCCCGTCTGCGGTAACCGAGGGGGATTTGAGGACGGATTGGCGCTTTTTCCCCTCGGCTGAACTGGGAGGCGATGCGCTCGGTTACCACTGGATCGACGAATCACATTTTGCCATGTACCTCCTTGACGTGTGCGACCACGGGGTCGGTCCCGCGCTGCTCTCCGTTTCTGCCCTGAATGTGCTTCGCTCTCAGTCTCTGCCCAACACGGATTTCAAGAACCCCGGTGAAGTGCTGATTGCTCTCAATGACACCTTTCAGATGGAAAAGCAGAACAACCTTTATTTTACTATCTGGTACGGCGTGTTTGACAAGGCAATGGGCCAACTGAAATATGCGAGCGCGGGTCATCCGCCGGCACTGCTCGTGCCGGAAGGGAAAGACATTCAGGAGTTGATTACGCCGAATATGTTTATCGGCGGCATGGACGGCATAGTCTATACGAGCGGAACTGTGAATGTCGAACTTCCCGCGAAACTCTACATCTTTTCTGACGGCGCATACGAGATCGAAAGGCAGGATGGCTCCATGTGGAGTGTTCAGGGGCTCAAGGAGTTTATCACGAATGGCACGGGGAACGACCGGGAAGAGATAGATATCCTCTACCGGTCGCTCAAAGAGATGCGCGGTCTTAAGGACCTGGATGATGATTTTTCCATGTTAAAGATAGAGTTTTTGAGGTAAGACGGGCCGGGGCATTTTGCACGGATAGGTGTTGCGCCTCATTCTTCCTTGATTTGTAAGGGTTTCTTGTATTAATATCTAGAAGCGGATCATTGTCCCGATAGATCAGGGAGTTTCCCGCTCTAATACCACACACCAAGAGGAACAGATGGAAAAGAGGATTATTAAAGAGCTTGTGAGCGTCGTTGGGAAGGAGAATGTCCAGACATCTCCGGAGGAGAGGCAATGTTACTCTTACGATGCGAGGACAGAAGGCACAGCCCCTGAAGTTGTGGTATTCCCGTCGTCCGCTGATGAGGTATCCCGTATCCTTAAAATGGCGAATGCCTATGGGTTTCCCGTCGTGCCGAGGGGATCGGGCACAGGACTTACGGGGGGTTCCGTTCCGGTGGCAGGCGGGGTAGTGCTCTCTTTTTCCAGGATGAACAGGATACTCGAAATCGACCCGAAGAATCTGATCGCCGTCGTGGAGCCTGGGGTAGTCACCTTCATCCTTCAGGAGGAAGCCGCCAAATACGGACTCTTTTATCCACCCGACCCCGCGTCTTACAAATACTCGAGTATAGGCGGGAACATCGCGGAGTGTGCAGGAGGGCCAAACTCGCTGAAATATGGCGTCACGCGGGATTATGTGCTCGGTCTCGAAGCGGTATTGCCTACGGGCGAGATCATTAACCCCGGAGTCAGGACTATGAAAGGGGTGGTCGGCTATGATCTGGCGAGGCTCTTCGTGGGAAGTGAAGGCACGCTCGCGGTGGTAACGAAGATCACCCTGAAGCTCATCCCTCTGCCTGAGGCCAAAGCCACGATTCTGGCCCTGTTCAGTGAGGTGGACGAGGCGGCCGAAGCCGTTTCTGCCACAATTGCGGCAAAAGTGGTGCCTTCCACCATAGAATTTATGGACAGAGCATCCATCCGGTGCTGTGAACAGGCCAACCCCATGGGCCTTCCCCCCGATATAGGCGGACTGCTTCTCATTGAAGTGGATGGCGGCGAAGAGTCCATCATCTCCCTCGCGGAAAAGGTGACAAAAATCATGGTTGCCCATCACGCCGTGGACTGTCGCATGACCAGAGACCCCAAGGAGGCGGACAAGCTATGGCTCGCGCGGCGCACGCTCTCGCAGGCCCTCTATAATATAAACCCCGTGAAGATCGCAGAGGACGTCGTGGTGCCCCGTTCCAACATACCCGCCCTTATCCACGCCCTTGAAGAGATGGGAAAGCGGTTCGGCATCCCGATCCTCAGTTTCGGTCATGCGGGTGACGGAAATTTTCACGTGAATATCATGATCAAGGATACTCAGGAAGAGAGGGAAAAGGCGGAAGAAGCGGTAAAAGAGATATTTTCCGAAGCGTTGAGGCTTGGCGGTACCCTTTCCGGCGAGCACGGGATAGGGCTCTCCAAAGCACCCTATCTTGGGATGGAGTTAGCCCCGGACCTTATGAATACCATGAAGAAGATAAAACAGCTTCTCGATCCCAACAACATTCTTAATCCAGGGAAGATATTCGGTTGATCGGACTGAGGTGAGACGGGGACGGATCCCGGGAGGCGTTACTCTTCGATCGGGTCGGGAAGGACAAGGACCATCTGGTTGTATTCGTGGAGTACCTTTTTCGTGAAGGGTGTGTGAGGAACGTACTCCTTCGATGCCTTCCTTCGCACCCTGTCTGAGCCGACATTGTACGCGTGGAGGGCGGTATTAAGGTTTTCAAACTTATCGATAAGACCCGAAAGGTGGTTCACACCGATCCTGATATTTTTCTCAGGTTCGTTAAGGGCCTTCGTTTCTTTAACGGCGATTCCCGTATCCTTTGAGATATGGCGGGCAAGGGAAGGTTTGATTTGGAGCAGTCCCCGCGCTCCCTGTCTCGAGACCGCTTCGCTCCGGAAATTACTTTCCACCTTTATGACTGCGAGAATAAGCCTGTAATCCACATCGTATTCGAGGGATTCTTCGTAAACCCTGTCGGCGATGGTCTTCAGTTTCGCCTCGGAGGTTCTGACCTGTTTCAGCTTGAGGTATTCGACTATCTTGGTTTTGATGTAATCGTTGCCTTTGCCTTGATCGGCACTGAAGGCCTTCAGGGAAAACGCGACGAGGACGAATACCGCGATCAGAAAAATGGAGACTGAAGCATATTTTATTTTGCGAACTAGTGGCATGAACAATACTTTTACACCCCCGCAATGAGAAAAGTCAAGTTTTTTTTGCGCGACCCTGCGGCTTGCCGGCATATTTGGTCAATGATTGCGTACCCCTAGGTGTAAAAGGGTGATGTTTTGGAGCAGGTCCTTGAATCAAGGCTCTCCGTCTCTTCCGTTCCTGGAAGTCCTTCGCGACATAGAGCTTTTCCCCGGTGAAAGGATGCTCCCCGGTATAGTACATGCAGCCTGCCGCAGTGAGGGGGAGGGGGGTAAAATCCTGGACCTGCTCGGGATGCATTCCCCGCTTCCTGACATAAGAGGAGAGGACCTGTTCGTCTTCAACGGATGCCCCCGGGTGTGAAATGATAAAATAATTCACGAGATACTGATCTTTTCCCGTCCGTTTCGTCATTTCTCTGAACCTTTCGACGAAACGTTCATAGACCCGAAAATCGGGTTTGTTCATAATACGAAGGACGGAGGACGCCGCATGCTCGGGGGCCACCTTCATCCTGCCGCTGATATGATGCCTGCACAGGTGTTCAAGATAGTCGGTAGAAGCATCGTCTACAAGGAGGTCGTACCTGATCCCGCTCTCAATGAACATGTGCTTGACCCCCGGGAGGGCCATGATGGCCTTGTAGAGATCAATGCACTGCCTGTAGCCGAGCTTGAGCATCCCGCACTTGTCCGGAACAAGACAGTCCCTTTTGCCGCAGCCCCCCTGTTTCCAGAGCCGGCATTCGGCCCGGTAGAGGTTTGCCGTCGGTCCGCCCACGTCGGCGATCGTACCCCTGAACTCTTTCATTTCCGAGACTTTCTTTGCTTCCTCGACAATTGATCCCGCGCTTCTCGACTGGATTATCTTGCCCTGGTGCATCGACAGGGAGCAAAAGCTGCATCCGCCGCAACATCCCCTGTGCGAAATAATGGAGAACTTCACCGTTTCAAAGCCTGGAATGCCGCCTTTCTTCTCGTAAACGGGGTGGCAGGCCCGCGCGAAGGGGAGGCGGTAAATTGCGTCCAGGGCCTCCGTGCCGAGTGGCGGTGGCGGGGGGAATTGAATCACATACCGCCCGTCATAGCGCTGAAGGAGGGTCGCTCCTGTGAAGGGGTTCTGGTTCTCGTGAAGAAGCCTGAAGGCTTCATTGAACCTTCTCTTGTCGTCACGCACCTCGTCATAGGAGGGCAATTCCAGGAACGATTCCTCTGTGGGAGGCTCCTTTCTTACTATTGCGGTCCCCCTGATCCCGTGGAGGTCGGCCCCTCCCGCGATCCTCCGGGCTATCTCCAGGACCTGTGTCTCTCCCATCCCATATACGAGAATATCAGCCCTCGTATCGAGAAGGATGGACCGGCGCACCTTATTGTCCCACCAATCGTAGTGGGCCACCCTTCGAAGGCTTGCTTCAATCCCCCCGAGCACGATGGCTGCGTCGGGGAAGGCTTCTCTTATCCGGTTGGCGTAGACGATTACCGCCCGGTCAGGACGCAATCCGGCCTCTCCTCCAGGGGAATATGCATCCTGTCTCCTGGTTCTCTTGTTGGCTGTGTAATTGGCCACCATGGAATCGAGGTTTCCCCCGGTAACCCCGAAAAAAAGCCGCGGCTTTCCGAGGCGCGTAAAGTCGTCCGTCTTCTTCCAGTCGGGCTGGGAGATGACCCCTACGCGGTAACCCGCCGACTCAAGCATCCTCCCTATGACGGCAGTGCCGTATGAAGGGTGATCGACGTACGCATCGCCGGTCACGAGGATTATATCCAGGCTATCCCAGCCCCTCGCTTTCACCTCTTCTCTGGTCATGGGGAGAAAATTATCCATAGTCATCTAATTGTACCAGAATACGTGCGATATTGAGACAAGTATTTCCCGGCGCACCATAAGCTGCAACCGTGAGGTCTCGATGCGGCACGCGGTTCGGGAAAGCACAAGGAAGAGGGTGGCGGGAGTATACAGACCGGAAGAACAATTCAGAGGGGATAAACCGGACATTTCTACTTTGCCGGGACGGGGATGCTATTTGTCCTTGACTTTACTGTCTTTTTTTACTATCATTTAAGACTTTTCGGAGGTGAAGGATAATGGGAATCGGTTTACTTGGAAAGAAACTCGGAATGACACAAATATTCGGCGAAGATGGGGCTGCTATACCGGTAACGGTGATCCTGGCGGGTCCGTGTGCGATCGTGCAGAAAAAAACCGTTTCGAGCGACGGATATGACGGACTTCAGCTCGGTTTTCAGGAGATCAGCAAGGCAAATCGCGTAAATAAACCTTTTGGCGGACATTTCAAAAAGGTAAACGTTACGCCCAGGAGTTTTGTCAGGGAGTTCAGAGTCGATGCGGAAGAACTGGAAGCCCACGAGGTGGGCACTGAGATCTCCGTTGAGATATTCGAGCCCGGACAGTATGTCGATGTAACAGGCACGTCTAAAGGCAAGGGATTTGCGGGCGTTATCAAAAGACATCACTTCAAGGGAGCGCCGGCATCACGGGGAACCCATGAGTTTTTCCGGCATGGCGGCTCGATCGGCCGGAATATGACCCCTGGACGGACCATGAAGGGAACGAAAATGCCGGGGCAGATGGGCTCCAAGAGAGTTACGGTACAGAGCCTTAAGGTAGTAGACGTGCGGGAGGATACCAACATCCTCATGGTAGAGGGCGCCATTCCGGGTCCGACAAACGGATTTGTCATAATAAAGAAAGCAGTGAAGAAATCCTGAGTAACGGGATTTTTGAACTGAATAATGAGAACACGTAAGGGCCGGTGACGAACCGGCCCTTTTCATTGGCAGAAACGTCCACGGGTATTAGGTCTGTAATACCTGACACATCGCCTCGGGCGGGTATAGCCTGCACAAATCTCAAAACCGTGAATGCCTTGTCGGGGTCTGAGACGGTTGGAACCATGACCGGTAAGGGCATGCAAGAGTGTTGGAAGGATGCGAGGCGCCTCTTGAAGTAGATGACAGGGGTCGGCTTAGCGGATGATCCGGTCTGTGACGAATTGAGAGAGTTTTCTGACCCCTTGTCGGAAAGGCTTTGTATGAAAACCCGGGCGCCATTTGTGGCCGGTCAGGAGGTCGGATACGACAAGGAAGGCAATCCCCTTGATCTCCTTGAAATTACACACGCTGTAGAAGGAAGCCACCTCCATCTCGACGCCGCTCAAACCCATTTCCCGGTACTTCGCGATTTTTCCCGCAGTTTCCCTGTAGATTGCGTCACAACTCCATATAAGACCGTCAAGAAAGCCCTGGTCCTTCGCCGCATCAGCCCACGGGTCAAACCAGTTGGAGTAGACGATGGGGTCGTCGCTGCCGGAATAATGATAGGAGATGCCGTCCTCTCTCAAGGCGCCCCTGGAAGTGATGACGTCGCCGATGCGGATGTTTTCGTTGATGCCGCCGCAGTAACCCCAGAGAATGAATTCCTCCACCCCGAAAGAGGATAGTTCTTCCACGAGGGCCGCTATGTTAGGTCCTCCTATTTGAGAACGGGTAATGACTGTTTGGGACCCTTCGATGAGAAATATCTGCCGGAAAGGCGCCCAGGATTCAACGAGCCCGACCTTCATGCGCCGGGATATGGCATTGATGTCTCCCGGACCAAAGGTTACGATCGCCCTCGGGGGAAGGGCAAGCCTCTCCGCAGTGCTCCTGGTAAGGGCGAGCACCAGATCCCGCGGATCTAAAAGAGGTAAGGACGAGTCAAAAAGCTGTCTCAAGGAACCGCCTCTTGAGCCGTGCGTACGATTCCATGATATGCTCCGAAATAACCCTCACATCCCCCATGACTGCCATGAAATTGGTGTCGCCGAACCATCTCGGGACAATATGGATGTGAAAGTGATCCTCCAGTCCGGCCCCTGCGGCCCTTCCTGAATTGATGCCGATATTCACGCCATGGGCATTGAACTCATCCTTCAAAATAGTGGACATGGTTTTTACGAGCCTGATGGCGTCGAGAGCCTCGTCGTCGGTCAATTCCTCTATGGATCCCGCATGTCTCACAGGGACCACCATGACGTGGCCGTTTGTGTAGGGATACCGGTTCATGATTACAAAGGCGGAACCCCTCCTGCCTATCACGAGTGACTCCTCGTCGTGACCTTCCTCTGTGCATAGAAAACACTTCTTATCTTCTTTTGTGCTGTCGCTGCCTACATACGCCATTCTCCATGGCGCCCAAATTCTTTCCATATCAATCCCTCAAAAATATGTAGTCTTTCCAGTAGTCAGGCATGGCGTTCATCCCAACCAGGAGCATAATCATGTAGAAGCCGTTCGGCCTCGCCGGTTTCTTGCGGGGGCGCATACCCATCTCCTCCGGAAGCTTGTCGCCCTTCTTCAGGTTGCATTGGGTGCAGCACGTTATAATGTTTGTCCATTCCGCTGCTCCGCCTCTTGACCTGGGGATTATGTGGTCGCAGGTCAGGCTTTTGGGTTCGAACTTTTTTCCGCAGTACTGACAGGTATAATTATCCCGCAGAAAAATGTTCCTTCTGGAGAACTTGACGTTTATATGGTTGTTCCGCACAAGCCTCAAAAGGCGGATCACCGCGGGCTGTCTCATGCTCACGGACACACCTTTGATCTCCCTTTCATATTCCTTCAGGACCTCGACCTTGCCGAGAAAAACAAGGGTTACCGCTTTTTTCCATGATAGAACGCTAATGGGCTCAAAGGTGGTGTTAAGGAGGAGTGTCCTATCCATAAACCTATTGAAAATTAACGTTTTTGCGGCCTTCTTGTCAAGGCTTTTCAGATTGTGCGCAGGCTTCACGTCATGGACCGGTCATGTGCCACTGGTACGAATTCAATGAAGGCATTAAACTTCTTGTGGCATGAGACGCGAATCTATGGTAATTATGGGTATAGCAGTATTTAAGGGAGGGACGCATGCCGATATTTGACGAAGACGACAAAGAGATACACGACCTCGAAGGTTACCCGAATCTGGGTGCAACAAAGACGAGGATCAAGAAGGAGAAAGTAAAGATCAAATTTCCGGACGTGTTCAAAAAGGTACCGGTTTTCAGCATAGTTCTCGTGGTGCTCATTATTCTTCTTGGTATAATGACGTTTTCTCTCGCGGCCAGGGTATGGACCCTCAGCGCCGAGATAGAGGACATAAAGGCAATCAAGAGTCAAATGGCGACTATTCAGGCCAACATTACGGCCGATAACGAGGCGTCCAATAAGGAACGAAACAAACTGAAGGGTGAAATTTCACAACTCCAGAACGACATGGATGGCATGAAGGCGCAGCAGAGGCACCAGGCTGAAGTCCAGAACCAGAGACAAGCCGAGGCAAAGAAGAAGGCGGCGGCAGCGGCAGAAAAGAAGACGGTCCCGGAAAAGAAGACGGTCGCCGCAAAAAAGCCTCCGCAGAAAGAAAAGAAGCCCCAATAGCCCCGGACAACGGTGCAAGGTCGTTGCGTTGAAGGCGAGAGCTGTCATATTCGATATCGATGGTACCCTGATCGACACCTTTGAAGTGTACCATGAGGTGTTTAACCAGGGTATTGCACGTTACAACCTGGGGCCCGTTTCTCGGGTATTCCTATCCGGTCACTTATCGAAGTCTACCGGTCTTCGGGAGATCCTTCAGGATATTTTTCCCATGGACACCGATGAATCGACCTTTGACGCATGCAGGGAGGAAATAAGAGGCCTTTTTCGCCGCGCGGAAGTGACCGGTGTAAGACCCTTTCCCGGGATCGAGGAATTGTTCAACAATCTGAAAGAAAGAGGCATGAAGATAGGAATTGCCACAGGAAGGATGTCGTCTCAGGAGGATGAGTGGGAAAGATTCAGCCGGTTCGGCCTTGACAGGTTCGTGAGTGCCATCGTAACGTCGAAAGAAGTTCCGTGTCGTAAGCCGGCGGCCGACGTTATAGTCGAATGTGCACGGAGGCTTGGTGTTCCCACAGGAGAATGTATTGCCGTGGGAGACACGGAATCGGACATCATTGCAGCCAGGAGGGCAGGAGCGATGGCGGTGGCTGTTGCCACGGGGCAGGATGACCGCGACCGGCTTTTAAGGGCGGAGCCGGAAATAGTTTTCCTGAGCGCCAATGACCTCATCGATTTTCTCGAAACCATGGGGAATCGGCCGAAAGACGTACGAAACTGAGCCTGCCCTATTTCCACCCCTTCGCTACAATCTCTCTCGATTTACTGTAAGGATATTTTTTGGTGAGACCGGCCACCGATAGTTTCCGGTCCTCTTCGCGCATATAGTGGATGAGCACCACTGACGCCCAATAGTCGCCATAATAGCTCGTGCCTTTCAACTGCGCGGGGATACCTTTCCTGTTGACCGTATGGCACGCGGCGCACGTTACCGGCCCTGCATACTTACCGTCGGGGCTGAACTGGAGAGCCTGTTCGTGGGAAGTGAGGTCCACCGTCGCCTTGGGACCTTCATATCTTACAGGATACAACCCGTGCATCGATTCGTGGCATGTCTGGCACGCAAGGACCCCATGGGCTTTTGAATATCTGTACAGTGCATACTTCCCCGGCTGGTCCATAGGAAAGTATCTTCCTCCTTCGCTTTCCACAAAGGGCGCCGCGTGGCAGTTTGCGCAGTGGGGCACCCCCGGCGCAAGCCACCAGTCGCTCCCTCCCGAGGCAGCCGCATAGGTAATGTCCTCGCCTTTGTCTGCGTTCCATGGCAGTACGGTGAGGGTTCCGTTCCTCCCTTTCGAGGTACGTGCAAGGGTCGCTCCCCGGTGTTCCGCATAGAAGGCATAGAGGGGCTCTCCTTTTGCGCTTACCACAGGGTCCGCAAAGAATTCCCTGAATTTCTTCGCGTCCCCGCCGGCCAACCTTTCGATTATGTCGCGGACCGGCTTATTCCTCAGGGTTTTCCCTTTCTGCGCTACCACATCCGTGAGGTTGTCGAAACGGTAAAGCTCATGGGTCAGGTGGTTATGGCAATTCGTGCAATAGAGTCCCCTCAGGGTCCCGACCTTTTCCCCCGACTCGTCCTTCAGGCTCACCTCGTTAAGATACCATTTGCCTATCTCGTTGAGAAAGAAAGGGGGAGTCGCATGGGGGTTGGTATGGGCATCCCTCCTCAGGAAACATCCGCCCCCCGAGACCCGCACATCTGCTTCCGAGAACCGGGGGTTTCCATTTCCGTCGGTAATGCTGAAAGGATTGGTCGTGGTATCGTTCATTTCGCCGTTTTGCCAATGAGTCGGGTGACAGGCCTGGCAGTTCTGTGTCCTGCCTGCCTTATCGGGCATGCGGATAGCCCTCGCATGGACGGAGTGTATTGCCTCTGTGAGGGGCCTGGCCCTGACCGGCCTGTACCCCGTGGTTCCGGGCCTCGGCGACATGAGGTTTCCCGACATGTTGTCCCCGTGGCAGTCGGGACAGTTGACCGCGCCTACCTTGCCGAGCCTGTTGGACGGCGCATCGGAGTTATAGTCTCTCAGAAAGTTTGTCTTATGTTTCTTGTCGTGGAGTTCGAGGACATTTACCGAAGCAGTGATGAGTCTCGCCATGAATTCGGTGGTATCGGAATATTTCGTTTTCCAGTACACATATTCTTTGTCGAAAAGGTGCAGTCCCAGTCCTCGAGAGAGGTTTGCGGCAAGTCCCTCCCCGGCATGACAAAGGGCGCAATTCGATATATCGACGGGGTTGGTTCCGAAGAATTGAACGACCTTTCCCTGCGTGGTAAGGGGGTCGCCTTTCTCATTTTCCATGCGGACAACCGCGTACTGGTACGGCTGAAAGTCCCGTCCCCTGACTGTCCGTATGCTCCCCTTTCTTTTGGAGTCATTGAAAGCCGTGAGGGGAAGACCCAGCGCATCCCACAAGTACGAAGAGGTAAGCTTGAGGGGAATGTCCCTGACCCCGGCGATCATGGAATCGGTGAACACGATATTACCTCCCTGGGAACCCGAATAGTCCATGTAGCCTCCGGAGATATTCTTGCCTGATGGACCTGAGTCGATATTTACGGGTATTTCCTTTCCGATATGGAACCTCCGGGTCTGTGCGGGATTCTCCGGCCGGGTGCCCTCCAGTCCTTTGTAGATGAAAAGGTGGTTCCACACGTAGTTTGCGAGGTTATCCCCGGGACTGCTCATGGTTTCGCCTCCACTCACATCCTTCAGGACCTGCCAGTATTTCATCTTATTCCCTTCGCTGTAGGTATTGTCTTTTATGGAGTAGGTGAGTCTGACTTTGTCCTCCGGCGACAGGAGGCGAGGTTTTTCGCCTCCGAGGCCCGACTGTACTGCCTGACTCTGGACGCTATTATAAGGCGGGATAATGCAGCAGTATGACATTTCGAAACCAACGCAATGCATTCCAAGTTCGTAGTTGACGAAGATGTTGTAAGGGTTCTTCGGGGCATAAGCCGTTCCTTCTTCTCCCGGTGTTTTCGTGTCAACCTTCACGGGTGCGAGGATGGACAACCCAAAAGGAGGGTCGGGGTTGTAGGGCGCTTCGTCGGTGAGCGCCCCACGGTTATGCGCAAGAATGAGAAGGGCCGCGATAAGAAGCGCCGCGGCCAATGCTTTCTTCATGGCTTCTTCTCTCTCAGTCGGGGCAGGCCGCGCCCTTTTCAGCCCACTCCTTCATGTATTTCACAAATGCTTCGTGGCTCATAGGTACTGCTTTACGCCCTTCACCAGGGTTCCACCCCCAGAGAACGAGAGGGGCTGTCCGGACATGTTCGACTATCTCCATGGGGGTTCTGTTGCCGTTTTGGGCGGAGTCCTTCAATTGGACGCACAGTTCGTGAGGCGTCCTTTTCTCGAAGACCATGGGCATGTCTTCGGGCGGTAACTGCCAGCCCGGACTGCCCGGAGGCATATGGGCGCCGGCCGGGTTTACCGATTGGTGACAGTTGCTGCATTGCATTGCACTCTTACCCATGCCTCCGGGGCCGCGTTTCACCTTCATAGCATGGGTGCGGCTTTCCTCCCCCTGGAGAGGCGCATCGCCCGCAGGGTGGCAGTTGACGCACCGGGGGTGCAGAAACACGGGGTAAGCGGCGAGGAACGCTTTGGCGGAGGCCCCGGGGTCCTGAGAGGTCTGGGCGTATACCACGCCTATCCCGGGGATCTTTGCCGTCAGGGTGTTGATGACCGGTGAATCGCCGAGGCTCATGAGACTCGCGGCTATGATTGCGGAAGAGATCACGGCTCCTGCAAGAACCGCTTTTATGGTCTCCTGTCTTTTGATTGTGCACTTCATGATGGTACCTCCTTCGCTCAGTGGGACGTTGGATACCCGGACTCAAGTCTTCCTTAAATTCACAGTACCGATGGGCAGGCGCCTGACTCTCACTCCCGTGGCCGCAAAGATTGCGTTGGCCACCGCAGGGGCTATGGGAGGCGTTCCCGGCTCGCCTACGCCGCTCGGGGGCTCTATGCCGGGGACAATATGGACCTCGACCACGGGCATTTCGTCCATGCGCAGGACCGGGTAGTCGTTGAAATTGCCTTGCTCCACACGGCCGTTTTTCAGCGTGACTGCGCCGTAAAGGGCAGCGGAAAGGCCGAAGACGACGGCGGACTCCATCTGGGCTTCAACAGTGGCGGGATTGACGGCCCGGCCACAGTCGACGGCGCATACGACCCGATGAACCCGCACTTTCCCTTCAGGGTTCACCGAGACCTCGGCCACCTGGGCGACGACACTGCCAAAGGACTCATGCACGGCGATGCCGCGGCCATGGCCCTGAGGCAACGCGCTGCCCCAACCGGATTTTTTGGCCGCCATTTCAAGTACGTTTCGATGACGCAGGTGACGGGAGAGAAGGGCTCTCCGGAATTCATAGGGATCTTTGCCTGCCTTGTGGGCCGTCTCATCCAGAAATCCGTTAACCACAAACGCCGTGTGGGAGTGGCCTACCGAGCGCCACCAGAGCACGGGCACCCCTGTCTTCGGACTATGCAGGTCAACAAGGATATTGGGGATTTCGTAGGGGATATCCGCCGCCCCTTCCACGGAAGCTTTGTCTACACCGCCCTTTATCATGTGCTCCGCGAAAGGTGTGCCTTCCATGATAGACTGTCCTGCCATGGTGTGTTGCCATGCAACCAGGTTTCCGCGGGTATCTATTCCTGCCGTCAACCGGTCGTACCACATGGGTCGGTAGTAACCGCCCCGGGTGTCATCCTCGCGGGTCCAGATCACCTTCACCGGTTTCCCTATAGCTTTGGAGACCTGGACGGCCTCGACCACAAAGTCAGAGTACGGGTTTGCGCGCCGTCCGAAGCCGCCGCCCAGGTAGGTAGTGTGGACCTTCACCGTTGCCGGCTTGAGTCCGGTAACCCTTGCCGCCGCGTTGCGGTCGAAGGTTTGGAACTGGGTACCCGTCCAGATATCGCAGGTCCCTGCACGCAGGTCCACCAAGCAGTTCAGGGGTTCCATGGCGGCGTGGGCGAGGTAGGGGACTTCATACTCGGCAGTGAGTTGTTGAGCGGCCCCCGCCAAGGCTTTTTGAACGTCGCCCTCTTTTCTGGCTACCATGCCTGGAGTTTTGACGAGGCTGGCGTAGTCGGTTCGCAGCTTCTCTGTGGAAAGCGTGGCAAGAGTTCCCTCATCCCAGACGATTTCGAGGAGGTCCCGACCTTTCTTGGCCGCCCAGAAGCTTTCCGCGACAATGGCTACCCCGGAATCGATCCGGGTTACGTCCCTGACGCCGGGGACGGCCCTCGCCTTCAGGTCGTTGACGCTTCGCGCCTTACCGCCGAAGACAGGCGGGCGGGCTACCACTGCGATAAGCGCACCCGGGATAGCCGCGTCAATGCCGAAGGCAGCCTTTCCGTTAACCTTCTCCGGTGTGTCGAGACGACGGGTCGGCTTCCCGATGATCTTGAAGGTCGAAGGGTCTTTCAACGATATGTTCCGGGGCACGGGCATGGCAGCGGCCTTATCCGACAATTCACCGAATGTCAGTTTCTTGCCGCTCTTGTGATACACTATGCCGTTTTCCGCCCGGCAACTCCTTTTGCTCACCTTCCATGTCCGGGCTGCGGCGCCGAGAAGCATTTCGCGGGCCGCGGCGCCAACCTTTCGCATCCGCTCCCATTCACTGGCCACGCTCGTGCTGCCCCCGGTCGCCTGCACGCCGAAGGTGGTGTGGTTATAGACGGGGTCCACGGGTGCTGCCTCCAATCTGATTTTGTTCCATTCACACTCCAGTTCCTCGGCGATCAGCATGGGCAGGGATGTGTAGACCCCCTGTCCCATCTCCGAATGATTGAGCACCATGGTGACTGTGCTGTCGGGGCTGATTCGGAGAAAAGCGGAGGGGGTGAAGGGTGCTTCGGCAGGTTGAGCGGCGTGGGCGTATTTGCCGGAAACGGGTATCCCGAATCCGAGAATCAGAGCCCCGTTGAAGGCTGTTTTCAGGAACCCGCGACGACTGACATTGACGATCTCTCTCATCTTCGTCCCCCTTGGGCCATGGCGGCCGCCGCGCGGTGAATGGCGCGCCGGATCCGCTGGTATGTGCCGCAGCGGCAGATATTGCCCGACATGGCATCATCGATATCCGCATCGGTGGGCCTGGGATTTTCTTTGAGAAGCGCCGCGGCAGACATGATCTGCCCGGAGTGGCAGTACCCGCACTGGGGTACATCCTCGGCGACCCAGGCCTGCTGGACGGGATGGCTGCCGTCGGGCGAGAGACCTTCGATGGTCACAATGTCTTTACCCGCGATGGAAGCGACGGGGGTGACACAGGAGCGCACAGCCTCCCCGTTCACATGGACCGTGCAGGCGCCGCACTGGGCCATGCCGCAGCCGTATTTGGTACCCGTCAAGCCAAGGTTTTCACGGATCACCCACAAGAGCGGCGTGTCTGGAGGGACTTCCACATCGTATCTTTTCCCGTTTACTTTGAGCGAAATCATAGGCACCTCCTGTGATATCACGCACGGAAGCGTGATTCATATGTCCTTCCCGCCCCTCTTCGGTAATTGCACGTGAAGCTCCGAGTGTGCCGGTGTTCCCCAAGGGAAATCTATTCACGGGGATATTATTTGTCCAGTGCGGGACGCCGGTTATTCCGGTCGGTCTGTGGCAGGGTAGGTTGCGGGGATAGGGTCCGGGCCCCGGAAAGGCGGAGTCCGGGCTTCTTTTACCGCATTCTTAGAGGTGGCTGTCTCTTCTATTTCGCAGCGTATCCCGGTGGGGGGCGATGGATTCTTGAATGGGCCGTGGAGGTGCTAATTTCCGACACAATGCTGGAAAAGCCAATTCGACAAGCAGGGAATATCAATTGCCGGCTTGATGTCTCCTTACTCTTTTGTCAATTGCACCAAGTATTTGCCGTATTCGTTATTTTGCATCTGTTTTGCGAGACCGAGCAGGCCCTCTCTGTCGATATATCCCATTCTATAGGCGATTTCCTCGATGCAGGCGATCTTCAAACCCTGCCGTTGTTCGATGGTGGCGACAAAAGAGGACGCCTCAAGGAGTGAATCGTGGGTACCGGTATCGAGCCATGCAAAGCCCCTGCTGAAAAGCTGCACCTTGAGCTTACCGGAGAAAAGATAGGTCCTGTTCAGGTCGGTGATCTCAAACTCTCCGCGAGCTGAAGGTTTGAGGTTCTCTGCGATATCAACGACCGTATTGTCGTAAAAATATAGTCCTGGTACCGCGTAATTGGATTTCGGTTTGCTCGGTTTTTCCTCGATGCTCAATACCTTGCCGTCTTTATCGAATTCCACTACCCCGTAGCGTTCAGGATCCTTGACCCTGTAACCGAAAACGAGACCGCCTTCACGCAACTGAATAGCATCGTTGAGGATTTGCTGCATGCCCTGACCATAGAAGATATTGTCGCCCAGAATAAGGCACACCTTCGATTGTCCGATAAACTCCCTGCCGATCGTAAAGGCCTGCGCGAGTCCTTCCGGTCGGGGCTGTTCTATGTATGAGAAGGAAACTCCCCATTTCGATCCGTCTCCCAAAAGATCCTTGAATCTAGGCAAGTCAACAGGGGTCGAAATGATAAGGATCTCTTTTATGCCGGCAAGCATGAGGACCGATAACGGGTAATAGATCATCGGTTTGTCATAGACGGGAAGAAGCTGTTTACTCACAACCTGGGTGATCGGGTACAATCGTGTGCCGGAACCCCCGGCAAGGATTATGCCCTTCCAGTTGCCGTTACTCTTTCTGATATCTTCATCCATTGCTCAGACTTACTCCCTCAATAATAGTCTATTGAAAATGGGGCCGAACCGGCAGCGAACAGTTTTCCAACCGCAAGGTAATCGGCCGCATATCGGATAAATTATGTACCAGTTCTTCCGGTAATTACAAGTAAAATTATCCCCCTTGGTCCGGCGGTCGGAGAGTGTTTGGGATGCAGCACCTTTCTGACGAGGGCAAGGCCACCGACGAAGGGCCTCCCCGTTCAGGGAGAAGCCCGCACATGTTGTCTGCCCGCGTTTTGACGTCATAGCGACGGCAAAATCGTCGCCAGGTGGTTGCGTTTTGGCTGCAAAAGGGCGCGAGGAATAGACGACTTTTTCTGATGAGAATCATCGAACCCAATTTTGGAATCGACCTGCAGGGATTGAGGGCTGCAGGTTTCACGATCTGCGGCATGCAAGAAATCGGGGGAATCACGAGGAACCGTGGGGCGAGCGAACGCCGCCACGACAAGCGGATATATCCACGTTTTCTTGATAGGGAGATGGGGATAGGCAACAGGGTAACTGGATGGAAGGAAGACCAAAAAAGATACGCAACGACAAGACGGAAGAATGTCTACGTAAAAAAAGTGGTCTGAAAGCACGAAAAACCAACCGTGTACCAGACCATGCAACGCTCATAACCGAAGCGTCTGAAAAACAATGTGGGCCGTGGAGGATTCGAACCTCCGACCAATTGATTAAGAGTCAACTGCTCTACCGGACTGAGCTAACGGCCCAAGATGAGTTTTTATAACACAGACAAGGGGTTACGTGCAACAGAAATCTCGTTATTTTTGCCGGATTCTGGGTGTGTTGTTCAGCGGGACCGGTGTTGGGACTCCGTGTTACCGTGGGCGGCGGTGGATGTGCGGGATCAAAATACCCGTAGACTTCTTGAATGATTATCAAGACATCACCGATTATGAGCGGTTCAAGATGATTCCGGTCTCATATACTGCCTTCAGGTCGGTCCTGCAACAGGCGAGCTTGTGTCTCACGAAATGATACCCACTCAACTCAGACCCTTTCACGCAATCTCCGCACTTGTGCGACGGATGCAGTGTGGATCGGAAACGTTCCGGACAGAGAGGGCGGAGCTTCAGGTGCTACGGTAAGACTTGAGGAAGATTACACGTTGACTCTCCGCTGGACCTGAGGCCTTCCGAAGGGACGAGCGCGGTTTCCGGGTATTCTCCGAATGGTTTTCACGGTACATGCTTCGATGCGGGGGACAGAGGGGGTTGGAGAGGGTTTGGCTCCTTGAGCGCTTTCGCGTCAATCCGCCTTACCCTCTCACGGAAGACTTAGGGCTTGTCCCCGCCGTCTATTTCTGACAGTCGGGGCAGAGCGCCGTTCGTTTATAGACTTCCCAGCTTTCCGGGGTAAACATACCCGGCGATACACAATGGTTGCAACATATGCATTGAAAACGCATATATGCCTTTTCTGTTTTTGAGTGATGGACGGGACCGTTTTTGCGTGCATTACGCGTTGCCCTTAATCGTGTCCGTTGTGCCTGCATAGTATATCCTCCTCCGAGAATCCTTTGACGCCGGCCATATGGGGTGCTCTTTTCTAATCAGATCCCGGCATATTCCGGCGTACTGCAAGAAATTCTTCGTGGACCGGTACGACAATTCGTCCCGATCAGTAACGGCGTATGGCGCCATGGCCGGCCCGGGCCCTGTAGGTTTCAGGGTAAGGGTGGACTTCATTTGCGGTCAACGCCCTTTCTTTCAACTCCATGCCGTGCAAGTCGATATTCATCGACAGCTCCTTGCTTTCGAGTGCCGGTCACTACACTTAATATAATGCCTCATTGAGATTTGACAAGGCCTCGCAAGCGCAAAACCTGAAAAACTTCGGCCCGGCTTGGGTAAACGGGGGCGCCCTGGCCGAAACGCTGTCTTACGTTGCGTTTCCGGAGGGGGGAGTGACGATATCCGTATGCAGGGTGAGGGAACGGTCCTCTATTTGAAGAGACGGACCATAAGGTCGATGAGATAGTCTATCTCCTCGGCTTTTTCTACCTTGATGTACCGCGCCGGGCGGGCTTGCACCCAGAAAATGTTCCGGCCGGGCGGAAGGTGTTTGTCTACCACCCACTCCATATCCTGAGCTTTTCCGAAGTGCTGCTCAACCCGGATCACCGTCTCGGCAATTTCCATGATTTCCCGATCCTCAAGACAGGGTCTGCACTGAAGGTCCTCTGTCGTCTCCTGGTATAGGGTGCCTGAACGGCCTCTTCGCACCGTGCCGGTCTTGCAGGCTATCTTCTTTCCCACGATCTCCAGGGTTTTCTTGTCAACAAGGAAGGAATCCGGCGTGATCTCCCCACTCACCACGCTTTCTCCGAATCCCCAATTGCCTTCTATGACGACTTTTGTGGTGTCTCCCGTGGTGGGTAAAACCGAGAGCGCCACCCCGGCGGCCTTTGCATCGATCAATTCCATGACCGCCACCCCTATGGGCGCCCAGTCAAGTGGAAGGCCCCTGTCGAATCTGAAGGTGATGGCGCCGGCTGTGTAGGCGCTTCCCCATACCTTCCTGACGTGGGCTATGACCGCGTCCTCGCCGGTCACGTTGAGGTAAGAATCCATCTGACCCGGCATGCTGATGGACCCGCTCGACCGGACCGCCACGGGCACGTCTTCCTTTTCCGTACGACGGCAGAGTTCGCGGTAATACTCCCGAATCTCCTGTTCCATATGGGCGGGAAGGGATTTTGACTCTATGATATCCCGGGCCCTGCAACTGGTATTGAGACGAGTCTCTACCCGGTTCAGCTCATCTTTTGCCCTGGCGACACATTTCTCGAGATCTTGAGCGGTGCGGGTCAACCTGAGGAACTGTTCGCACCCTTTGACGGATATGGCGAAGCCGCGGGGGACCCTGAGTCCCAGTCGAGTCAATTCCCCGAGGTTTGCACATTTCTTGCCCACGAGATCATTTGAGGTTTGATCGAGTTCTTCAAGCCGGAATATCCACTGTTCCATATCTACTCGCCCCCGGTTGCAGATTTCCTCTCGCTGAATACCTTTGTTGCCTTACCCGGACCCGTAAGGCCTCGTGTCCCGCCGGTTCGTGTTCCCCTGAAAGGATTTGAAGCAGGAGGGATGGACTATGGGCCGGTTATGGGATCCACGTCCGTGTGATCGGACTGCTCAAATATCCCTTCCAATAATGGTATGGGAATGGCATCGGTAACTCGTGGGTCACCGAAGACGATTTCAGCGCCCCCCTTTCTGTAAGGCCTCATTATGGTAACGGTTCCGGCGGGCGATAGGGCTGCAATGAGGAGTACCCCATTGTACTCGGGGAAAGCGGCGAGTATCTTTGCGTCGTCCCTGATATCCATTGCAAGACCCACGGCTTCGGACCCGGTCTTCCTCGCATAGTTCCTGATTGTCTCAGCCTCCTCCTTTCCGTCCTCATCTGTTTCGTGAAAGGCCGGTTCGTACTGGGATATGACGGGTTCCCGGGCATGGCTGTTGATCCCGTATCCAAAGCTGACCGTTGTTGTTGCTGTCCCTGAGGCGCGCAACTGGTTCTGTGCGGAGTCAAGGCACGCGGCGGCGAATTCATTCAGGCCGAAATGCCCTGCCGCCCGCATCTTTTCGTGGGCACTATAGTCCTCCTTAACCATTACGTCACACCTCCGTTTGGCCCGTGGACCAGAAAATTCCTGTTTTCATAACCTACCATCGGTGAACCCGCAAATCAAGGGTCGGCGCAGAAACGGGGCCGCGAGTCGCGATATGACTTGACCAACTGTAATTACCGGGCTATTATCTCTCTCATATGGGTCTTAAGGCGATCCTGACCATTTTTCGCCCACAGATAATAGAGGAGTGGGTGGACCGTCTCCATAACTCGGTGAGCGAACGGTACCGTCAAAGGCCCGTGGAAGAGCTTTTCATCACCGTTTCCCTTGCGAATGACGCGAGTTTTGCCGTTCTTGTTCACGACGACTATTCCAGGATAGATGCCCAAATCGAGTTCATTACCAGAATCAGGCTCGAAGGAGGGTTCTCCCTTTCCGAGGTGCAGAACGCATACGATCTTTACAGGACGATCCTCACACCGATACTGCTTCGTGAGTTAGAGGGAGATGAACTCCTTGACGCCGTGGAACGTATGAACCGTTATCTTCTCTACACCATAAAGAAATTCAGCAACTCTTTCCAGTCTCTCCACGAACAGCAAATCAGGGATTACGCGGAGAACCTCGAACGGGAGGTGGAGAAGCGCACAGGTGAACTGGCGGAATCGGAGTCAAAGTACAGGGTACTTGTGGAAGAAATCAACGACGGATATTTTGTGAATCAAGGGGGGTGCATCGTCTTTGCGAATCAGGCCTTCTGCGATCTGCACGGGTATTCCCCCGAAGAGATGACAGGTAAGCCGTACGTGGAGATCATTGCCTCCAAATCGCTCCCCATGGTCCGGAGGCTTTACAAGAGAAGGATTGCCGGCGAGGCCACAGAGGACCTGTACGTCTATTTACGCCGTCATAAGAACGGGAGTATCCTTCCCACGGAGAATAAGGTGAAGAAGATACTCTTCCGGGGTGAATCCGCGGTGGCGGGCATTTGCCGGGATATTACCGAGAGAATACAGACGGAGAAACGGATCAGGGAGTCGGAGCGCCTCGCGCATATCGGAAAACTGACGACTTCCCTGGCTCACGAGATCAGGAATCCCCTGTCTTCGGTAAAGATGAACAGCCAGATCATCTTGAAAAACGCTGCTTTTGACGGAAATGACAAGAGGCGGATCGAAATCGTAGTCCACGAAATATCCCGTCTGGAGAGGATTCTCGATGAAATGCTCGATTTCGCGAGACCGGTGAGGCTGAACATTCAACCTCTCCTGATGAACGCGGTCATTGACGCGTCCCTTGATGCCCTGGACGCCAGGATCAGGGAAAAGAATATTGTCGTGACAAAGAGATATGCGAAGAAACTGCCTCCCATCCCCGCAGACCACGAAAAGATGGAACAGGCGCTCATCAACGTCCTGCTCAATGCCGTGGACGTCCTGCCGGAAGGGGGACGGATAGAGATCGTGACGGGAAGGATAAGAGGCGAGGAGAACGCTTTGCGGATAGACATAAGCGACGATGGACCGGGCATCAGCAAAGAAGACCTTCCCTATGTCTTCAATCCTTTTTTCAGCAACAAGAAAAGAGGTACGGGCCTTGGCCTTTCGAACGTGAAAAGGATCATAGAAGCCCACGGCGGGACAGAGGCGATTACTACCCTGAAACCTCACGGAACGCGCGTCAGCTTGTCAATTCCATTGAAGGAGATAACTTGAAAAGCAAGAAGATCCTTATCATCGATGATGAACGCGCCCTCCTTGAATCCCTGGAGATGTTTCTTACTGAAAAGGGCTATGCCGTTGCATGCGCCATGAACGCCGCAGAGGGTCTCAAACAGTGTGAGGTCTTCGACCCTCATGTCATTATCCTTGACGTCCGTCTTCCCGACATGAACGGCCTCGATGTGCTCCGCCGTCTGGTCGCCGAGGGGAGGAAAAACATCATTATCATAACCGCGTTCCATGACATGGATATTACCATAAAGACGGTGAAGCTCGGCGCCTTCGACTATATTCCCAAACCCATAGACGTGGAGGAACTTGAAAGGGCCATAGACAAGGCCTTGAAGCATATGGGTTCCGGCCGGCCCGAGGATGTCTTTTCCATTGACCGTTCCCTTGAGTATGTCGAGGGAAAGATAGTGGGCAGAAGCACATTGATGAAGGAGATCTTCAAGACCATAGGCATTCTTTCCGAGAACCGGGTGACGATCCTCATCGAGGGGGAGACAGGAACGGGCAAAGAGTTGATCGCACGGGCTGTCCATTACAATAGCCCGTACAAGAATGATCCTTTTCAGGCGATAAACTGTTCTACTATCGTGGGACCTCTCCTGGAAAGTGAACTTTTCGGTCACGAAAAAGGCTCCTTCACCGGGGCTTTTGCCTCGAAGAAGGGCAAGTTTGAACTTGCGGGAGGGGGGACCATATTTCTCGACGAAATAGGGGAGATACCTTTCGAACTGCAGGCGAAGTTGCTCCGGTTCCTTCAGGAGAAAGAATTTGAGAGGCTGGGCGGTGAGGGAACGATCAAATCGGAGGCCCGCGTTATCGCCGCCACCAACAAGGACCTTTGGGATATGTCCCGGAAAGGCACCTTCAGGGAGGACCTTTATTACAGACTTAACGTGGCTACCATCAGGGTCCCGCCGCTCAGGGACAGATCGGCCGATATCCCCCTTCTTGTGGAGCATATCTTGAGGGGTATCAACAGGGACCTCCACAAGGACATTGCGAAGGTGGAAGAGGGCGCGATAACGAGAATGATTGAATACGATTGGCCGGGCAACGTGAGAGAGTTGGAGAATGTGCTCACCCGCGCAGCCATCAACACACGGGGAGAATGCATCCTTGAAGATGTTGTCGTTCCCTTACTCGGAAAGAAGCAGGCGATCCGTACGAGCCCGAACTTGAGACCCGACCGGGAACAGAGTCTTAACGATGTTGAGAAGGAATATATAATAGGCGTACTCGGCCGTACTCACTGGCACCTCGGGAAGGCATGTGTGCTTCTTGGCATTACGCGCCCTACGCTGCGTCAAAAGATGAGGACATACGGCATTTCCAGTCCTGCGCCCGAGAACGGGACCTCCTGATCCATAGCCCGTACCGGCGATTGGGTGAAGATGCCCTCAGGAAAAGAAGGAAATAGAGGGAACCTATGGCTCCCTCTATTTCCAAGATCGTCTTAAATGACAACAACCGCCCGTGGGCAGTGCCGTTAGAATACAAACAGATCGAGTCCGCCCATCATGTTGACGACGGCGCCGGTCATGTATGCCGCTTTATCGGATACGACGAAGGCGATGGCCTCGCCTATCTCGGCAGGCTCGGCGGGTCTGCGAAGGGCGATCCTCTTCTCGAATTTCTGACGGGTCTCTTCAGGGATGGGCTCATAGTAGGCCTCCGTATTGGCCGTGCCTATCAAGACCACGTTGGCGGTGATGCCGTGCCGTGCGCCTTCGAGGGCCGCCGACTTTGCCATGCCTATGAGGCCCGCCTTGGCCGCGCCGTAGCTCGACTGGCCGGAACCACCCATGACGCCCGCTACCGAGGACATGTTGACGATGCGTCCCCACTTCTTTGCCGTCATATCGGCCCATGCCTCCTTGATGCAGTAGAAGGCGGAGTTGAGACAGAGCTTCACCTCGTTGTCCCAGTCTTCCACGTTGGTCTTCGCAATGGTCACCATGCGGCGCATCTGGGCTGCGTTGTTGACAAGGATGTCTACGGGACCCATCTCCGCCTTGATGGCGGCGAAACCCTTCTGCACGTCCCCATAGTCTCTTCCGTTCATCCTCACTGCCATGGACCTGCGGCCCATGGCGCGGATCTCAGCCGCTACCTTCTCCACGCCGTCCATGTTGTTGAAGCCTGTTACCACCACATCCGCCCCATCTCTGGCGATGGCCAGGGCTGCGGCCCTCCCGATGCCGTGGGGCATTGACGCGCCTGTTACGAGTGCAAGCCTACCTTCTGATCCCATAATGAACCTCCCTTTTGAAATGTAGTCTGTAATGGTTTATATAAATATCATCATTTAAAGGTCCTGACAACACTCTCGTAAAGCCCCGGGAAACGACCGCGGCCGTATGTGCATCGGCGAAATCGCGGGTGCCCGGTTTTGACCCTATGATATGAAAGCGCTCCTTTCTGTTCGCCTATGTTGAGTTTGAAACCTTTCATCGGTACCCCTGATTCCATGGATTATCGTATACAATAACTATATTAATTGTGGCTGTTCATTGTTGACACGTCAATACAATTAAATTTATAGTTGTATTAGAATTCTTAGGTAATCGAGAATAAGAGGGGCGCTGAATGATCAATCTCAATCAGTTGAGGGCATTCTATTCGGTGGTAAAAACAGGGACATTTTCGAAAGCAGCAACTGAACTTTTCGTTACGGAGCCGGCGGTCTTCATCCAGGTCCGCTCCCTTGAGCGAAGCCTGGGATTCAAACTTTTCGACAAGATCGGGAAGGACCTGACCCCTACGGAGACAGGCAAGCTGCTTTACGGGTATGCCGGCAGGATATTCGGTCTTGTGGACGAAGCGGAGAACGCCATAAAGGACGTAAGGGACCTCAAGGCTGGCGACTTGAGGGTAGGGACGGCCAATGCTCTGGCTCAATATCTTATGCCTATCGTAATCTCGGCATTCAGGGACAAGCACCCGAAGATACAGGTGCATCTCGATGAAGCCAGTTCCAGCGAACTGGTGAGGGGCGTCGTAGCCCGGGATTATGAAGTAGCCATCGTGGCGAGGGTCGCATATCCGGACAGTATAAAGAACATGTCTTTGAGCAGGGAAGAGGTGCTGCTCGTTGCGTCGCCCAGATGTAAGCTTGTATCAAAACCCGCATGTTCACTGGAGGAATTGAACGGGAGCCCGATGATTTGCAGGGATATCAGGTCGGCGACAAGACAGGCCATCTGGAAGGAGTTCGAGAAGAGAAGCATTAAGCCCTCGGCGATTATCGAGGCGGGGAACACGGAATTCATAAAGAATCTGGTAGGAAACGACAACGGTGTATCTTTCCTGGCAAAGATATGTGTGAGAAAAGAGGTGGAGAGGGGTGAACTTGCGGTTATAGCCCTGAAGGAAGGTCCGTTCTTTCTTGACATCGATGTCATCCACTTGAAAGGAAAGACCCTTTCGTCGGCAGCCACGACATTTCTGCAGTTTCTTGCCCGAACAAGCAGCGCTCCAAATCTGGGCAGTTTTGTCGACGCCATGGAAGAGAAAAAGCCCGCCGTGTGATGGCTTTGCGAGGGAAGGGGTTCTTCCCGGACCCGATTAAGGCCCGGGAAGATGGGCGATGACACGAACCTACTGTATCTTTCCCGTACGGCGTACCGCCGGGACAGAAGTCACTAATTACGTCTGCTTTTGTAAGCCTCCAGCGTTTCTATAAAGGCATCGATCCTGTTATGGGTGTCGGCCTCGTTGTAAGAACTGATGTCAACGATGTCGCCCTCCATAATGAGTACGGGTATGTCGCCGTAAACCTTTTTGAGGACCTGTGCTTGAAGAACGATTCCCGCGTGCCAGCTCCGGCATGAAAAAGCGGAGTGGAACACGACGCCGTCGCACTTGTAATCCTCCACATATTCGATGATGCGTTCGACCAGGGGCAGGGACCCGGGGCGTTTGCGCGCCTTGTCGTACCAGTGGGTATAATACCGTATGAGTCTCCACGCAATGCGCTCCAGAGGATCGTTCGTCTTGGGGAGGTCAAGGCGTTCGATAGGCTGGGCCACGTGGTACGTGGTTTCCGCGGGGAACACGGCACCTTTGCTGTTGAAATACTGGAAATCACCCAGTGCGAACCAGGAGGGGAGCCCTGCACCCCATACCAATCTGTATTTTTCCTCGTCTGCGACCCCCTGTTTATTTGCAACCTTCTCTTTCAATTCATCGTAAAGGCCCTTATAGAAATCATAAGTTTCCTGCATACCGAGGTTGAACGTGAGAGGCACCATTGTATTCATGGCATCTCCGGTGTCCATCGGGGTCGGCTGGGCCTTTCTCAACTCATAGGTGTCCACGAAGAGGTCCCAGGTCCGTTCGGCGAGATCCACCGTAGCGGCAAGCCGGTCCCAGTCCATCTTTTTTCCCGTGACCTTCTCACAGAAGCGGACACATTCACGGAATTCATCGGCGGTATACTTGACATAGAACTTCTCCACGTCCCTCCGGTCAATATTCGGATCCCACGGCGGATAGTACATGCCCCCCACGAAGACGGGAATATCTTGCAGGTAATGACGGGTGGCTTGTGGCCATTTGAACCGTGGATCGCACAACTGCTGAGCGCTACCGATAATCATATCCGGTCTTCCCATGCCACCCCAGGGGGCACCGGGAGGCATTTCGCCGCCCAACTCCTCACGCCACATGTCAAATCCGAGGTTACACGTGGCGTAGGTGCAGAGGGAACGGGAGAAGTTTTCTGCTTCTGCCTTTTCGAGGTACTTGTCCGCATCACGCTTTGCCGCGCATATACCGGAGAAACTTTCTCCCCAGGCGGGTACTATATCCATGGCCCTCATTATTTCATCATGGCCATCCATTATGAAGGCGTACGCAACTTTCTTTCCCTCTTCTGCCGCTTTAAGGGTTGCCGCCAGGTTGCCCCGGACAAACTTGGGTATCTTTGCTGCCGATTGTGTCGCAAGTGCTCTTGGTTTCTTATCTTCTGCCATGGGCCTAATCCTCCTTATGCGATCATTTCCAGGAATGCCTCGACCCTGGTCTTCACCCTTGGCAAGGTAGAGGTGGAATACTCGTATTCCATGTAGAGCACAGGGGCTCCTGCTGATTCGATATAAGACTTGATTGCGGGTACCTCGAAGCCGTAAGGGTCACAATATTTGTTGACCAGAAGAATGGCCCCATCAACCTGGAACTCGCTTATGAATTGTTTCATATGGCCGAACCGTAAATCCAGATCGTCCTGATACGTCCTTCCCGAGCCGACATAGGTGGTGGGGAGCTTCAGCTTTCGCAGATAGTATTCGGCTATTCCCTGAAGGGGATCGGAGGTTACATCGACTTCGGGCCAATAGATCTTGCTTCCTATGGAGATGTCATCCATGACCAACCATGCTCCGGCCCCTTCGATGATGTCGGCGATGGCCGGGTTGTCGATCTGGTCGCCTATAAGCATGATCCTTTTGCCTATGCCCTTCGAGACCGGCGGCCTCTGTTTTACTTCGGCGATCACGCTCTTCACGAGGGCGCTTGACTCGGCAACAGGCAGGCTCATTGCGGCGACCAGGACCTTTGTCATCTCTTCCCCGGAAATGAGGGGAGGGTTGGTTTTCCTCAAGGCATAGAGGTCTTTGAAGATGCGCCTGTTTTCGTTGTGGGCCCTGACCGCGAGGACGATGTCCTCATTTGTCACTTTTGTGCCGGTGAACTTTTCGAGGGTAGTGATGAGCAGGCGCAGGACCTGTATCATAAACTCTACCGACGGCCCGTCCGTGACGTGGGGCACGTTAAGAAAGTGCCAGTATGACATGTCTGTGTTGTAGCTCCATACATCGTTCGTCCTGTCCATGCTGTCGCACTGGTGGGGCATGACCATACCATCGAGAAAATCGTACTTTCCTTTGAGGACTGCGTCGAAGAGATTTCTCACAAAGGGACAGACGACCGTTTCCATGTGGGCATCCGCCTTTGTAATGGGCTCACTGGGGAAACCCTTCAATCTGAGAGGTACTACGCCTGCGGCTGTCATAATCTCAACGGGACCGAGGGCGGAAATATACCCGATAATCTTCTTTCCTTCCTTCTTCAGATCCCTCGCCCGGGAGCCGTAATCGGCGTAGCATTCCTCTACCGTTGCCAAACCATTTATATTTAGTTGCGTCATAATCCTTCCCCTTATCACCCCGGCCAAGCACCGGGGTAGTGTTCATGGTTTTAGGGCCGGACGAGCCGGCCCTTCCGGTGAGTTACAGGCTTAGTTGTGGTCCTTCCACATTCCGTATCTTTCTCTCAGGATTCTGTGGAGGATTTTTCCGGCGCCTGATCTTGGCATCTCTTCATCTTTGATGAAGATGATATTCTTGGGCACTTTGTAACCGGCGATCTTGCCTTTGCAGTACGCTGCCACTTCCTGGGCCGTCGCGGTCTGTCCTTCATGGAGGACGATGATAGCGGTTACCTGCTCGCCCCACTTCTCGTGAGGCACGCCGATAACTGCCACGTCCTTGATCTTCTCGTGGCCGCCTACGCAGTTCTCGACCTCTGACGGGAAGATATTTTCGCCGCCGGAGATGATCATGTTGGCCTTCCTGTCAACGAGATATATATAACCGTCCTCGTCCCTCATGCCGAGGTCGCCGGACGTGAAGTATTTGCCCTTCATGGACTGCGCCATCTTTTCAGGGGCCTTCCAGTAACCGACGAGAAGCATGGGGCTTCTGGAATAGAGTTCGCCCACTTTGTTGGGCTCGGTCACGAGGCTGCCGTCATCGTCATAGAGTTGTACGAGGTCGGAGCCGATTACCTCGCGGCCGCAGGAGCCGAGTTTCGTGAGCTGCTCGTGGGGTTTAAGGACGGTAACGATACCCGCCTCGGTTGACCCGTATGCTTCATAGAGCTCCGAGTTGGGAAACATTTCGAGGATACCGAGCTTCGTATCTCTCCTCGCGGGAGCGGAGGAGATGAGGAGTTTCTTGATCGTGGTCAGGTCGTACTTCTTTTTGATGTCCTCCGGCAGGGCGAGCATCATGATGTAGTGGGTGGGTACGAGAGAGGTAAAAGTAACCTTGTGGTCCGAGAAGGTCTTGAGAAGGTCTTCCGGGCTGAAGCTGACCATGTTGTAACACATGACCGTGCCGCCGATCCAGGTAACGGGGAAAGAATTGTACACTGAATTGACATGGCAGCAGGGCATGACGAGGAGCACTACGTCGTCGGTCTTGAAGTCATGGTCGAATATTTCGATGTAGTACTGGGCGAACATATTCTCGTGGGACTTCACCACGCCTTTGGGCAGGCCCGTGGTGCCGCCGGTATACATGATCACCCACGGATCTTCGGGGTTTACTTCGGTGGCCGGTTCCTCCGGGCTCGCCTTTGCTATTATGTCTTCATAAGACAGGTAACCGTCGAATTTGGGATTGTCCACTGCGAAGGAGATATAGTGTTCCACGGTGGTGAGATTTTTCTTCATCCCGTTCGTATGCTCCACCCACTGGTCCTGTACGATGAGGGCTTTTGCCTCACAATGATTCAGGATATATTCCATTTCGGGCCCTGCGAGCCTGAACATGAGAGGTACGCACACAAAGCCTCCCTTTGCGGACGCTCCATAGATCTCCATCCACTCCACTGCATTGTAGGCGAGGGCGGCGAACCTGTCTCCCTTCTTCAAACCAAGATCGGCAAGGGCATTTGCCAGCCTGCATGATCTTTCGTTCCATTCCTTGAAGGTAAAGGACTTGTTGAGGTCCTTTATCCCGACCTTGTCCGCCCACTTGAAGGCATTCACGCGCAGTACATCCTTTGCCGTTAACCAGTTACTTGATAACATGCTTCCCTCCAGTTGTGTATTTTAACTCCCCTAATGTCCGGCGGGGACCAACCAGGGATCCCCCCGTGTCAAACTGTGTTATGGCCCGCCTCCCCGGGGGTTTTTGCCCGGACCCCCGAAGAGTTGTTATTGCGTAATATACCGTGCCCTCAGTTTGGGCTTTTCTATCTTGCCGGTCGGACTTCTCGGAACGCTGTCGAAGATGATTTTGCGTGGTCTCTTGTAGCGCGGGAGATTTTCCTCGCAGTAAAGCTTCATCTCTTCTTCGGTGAGCGCTCCGGGGGAAACGGGTTCGATTACGGCTGTGACGATCTCGCCCAACCGCTCGTGGGGGGTGCCGATGACCGCCACATCCCTTACCTTGGGGTGTTTCTGGATTACTTCTTCGACTTCCACAGGGTAAACATTTTCCCCGCCGCTGATGACGAGGTCTTTGGCCCTGTCTACGAGGTAGATGTACCCATTCTCATCCTGGCGTGCAAGATCACCTGTATAAAGCCAGCCATTGACGATGGTCCTTGCGGTAAGCTCGGGGTTTTTGTAATACTCCTTCATGACGCCCATGCCCTTGAGGGCGATCTCGCCTACCGAGCCCCGTGGTACATCTTCGCCCTGGGAATCGACGATCCGAGCATCCCAGAGGAGGCCGGGTCTGCCTATGGCGCCTATGGTTGCTTCATCCTGTATCCAGTTGTGGATAGTTCCCGGTCCCGCGCTTTCGCTCAGGCCGTAGGTATTATGACATTTCATCTCAGGGAAATACTCTCTGTATTTCCGTATGAGTGTCGTGGGAATGGGTTGGGCTCCCATCTGGAGGATGTGCCAGTGGGTCAGGTCATAGTCTTCCTTCTTGAGCTCTCCTTTGTCGAGGGCTCCAAGGATGTCGAGAGCCCACGGGACGAGGAGAAAGGCCACGCGCAACTGTTCGCTGCTTATGGCTTCCAGAATGGCCTTGGGGGTAACCGCCTCGGTGAGGAGAACGGTCTTTGCCCCTACGAGCATGGAACCCAGGAGATGACCCATAGCCACGTGGTACATGGGCGGCATCATGAGGAGGGAATCCTCTCTCGTGAGGGAGAGGCCGGTCACTTCGTTTACTGCCGGGGCGAAAAGGTTCTTGTGGAGAAGGAGGATAGGCTTGGGTGCCCCTGTGGTGCCCGAGGTAAAATAGAGTCCCGCTTCATCCTCATCCTTTATGTCCACCTTGGGAGCGAGGGGGGAGTGCTCCGTAATGAGCTTCTCCATGCTCTCCATGTCTCCCACGAGTTTGTCGCCCGTACAGATGAACTTTTTGACCGTAGGCAGGGAAGAACGGAGGGCGTCGATGCGTTCCGCATATTCTTCCTCGAAAACGAAACAACTCGGTTCGGCCGCCGCCGCACAGTAGAGAATATTCTCATCGGTGAAGCGGAAATTGAGGGGATTTATCCAGGCGCCCGTTTTTATAATGGAAAAGAAGGCTTCGAGCCAGAGAATGGAATTCTTGCCGAGCCAGAAGACTTTGTCGCCTTTTTTGACGCCTTTTGCAATAAGGGCGTTGGCAAAACTATTCGTCCTCTCGTCAAACCGCTTCCAGTTGATCTCCAGCCGTGCTTTGGAAACAGGCCTTATTTCGACAAATGCAGTTTCATCAGGATACAGCCGCGCATTCTTGTATACCAGGTCGACTATGTTCATTGGTCCCTCCGCGTAGTTATTTTGAGCACTTTGTATTAATCCCTTGGGGCGGGGCACCCGGAGGACCGGATGCCCCTGCTATTATTCTCGTTTAGTGTGCTTTTGCTGTTTTCAGATAATCAAGACAGAATTTGACGACTTCGTCTCCAGGTAGGCCTTTTGCCTTGGTGCTCTTTACGTAGTCATCGATGAGCGGTTTCACTTTGGCTGCCCATCTTGCGCTCTCTTCAGGCGACAGGGCGATGATCTTGTTGCCCCTCTTCAGGGTATAGTCTTTTCCTTCCTGTTCGATCTGGTCCCAGAGGGCACCCGTCTTTTCGATCCATTCCGCGCTTACCTCACCAAATATTTTCTGAACATCCGGAGGAAGGGCGTTCCATTTGGCCTTATTCATGATAATAAACATACCTGTCGAATATCCGGCGGGGTAGTCGAGGGTCGTATATTTTATGACCTCGCCCCACTTGAAACCCTGGAGGGCTTCCATGGGTGACATGGCGCCGTCCGCCACACCGGTGCGAAGTGCGTCATAAGTCTCAGGCTGTGTGGTCCCCACGGGGGCGCCGCCCAGAGCGATGACAATCTTTGAAGCGAGGCCGGTGGCCCGGATCTTCATGCCCCGCACATCTTCAAGTTTATTGACCGGTTTCTTTGTATGAAGGAGGCCGGGTCCGTGGGCGTGGAGGTAAAGTACCTTCACGTCATCGAGTTCTTTCGGTTTGAACTTTCCGTAGTAGGCGTTGATCAATCTCGTCGCCGATATGCCGTTTTTATAGCCGAGAGGCAGGTCGATGGCCTCGGTAAGGGGAAATTTACCTCTCGTATATGCGAAGCAACTGAAACCGATATCGGCAATACCCTTTACGACGTTGTCATAGGTTTGTGCCGCAGGGGTGAGGGTACCTCCGGGAAAATATGCGATCTTGACTTTCCCGCCCGTTCTTTTCTCCACCTCTTTGCACCACTGGTCGGCAAGGATACTGTGTTTGTGAGGAGCAGGAAAGAAGTTCGAATAGTTGAGCGAAATAACCTTTTGGGCCGACGAATAACCTGGAAGCGCTATGATACAGATGCCGAGACACAAGACGATGAAAAATACCTTTGAAGCCGTGAACCTTTTCATAATGTTGCCCCCTTTTTAAATTTTGGTTTTTATGTTTCCGTAGCGGAAACATAATCAAGTATCGCTGTGCGGTTCCTCCCTCCGCTCAGCAGATATAATCTATTATCACAAACGGAAGGGAAATAAATGATATGAATAAGGCAGACTAATAGCAGCAAAAAAATGCTATTATGTATGATTGAAGAAGGATTGGTCAGCTAAGGGACATGAGATACGACTTGAGGTTGATTTTGCGTTTATTCAATCCCAGCTTGTCTCTGATGTTCTGGCGGTGGTGGTTTATGGCGTTTTCCGATACCCCCGAGATTCTGGCGATTTCCTTTATTGTCCTGCCGTCTCTGATAAGGTTGGCAACCATGATCTCCGTGGGGGTAAACTGGGAATAGACGTAGACCATCTTCTGGACAAAGGGGGATATAATGTTCTTAAGGTTTGTCTCAAGGATATCTACATAGGTCTTCTGCTCGTGATCGAGCCGTTTTTCCTTCAGGCGCTCGAGGTAGGGGAGGACGAGCTTCTTTACGTTGCTTATGATCTTGTCCTCCATCTCGTCTTTGTCCTGCTCGCGCTGCTTGAGCAAAATCCTCAGGGCGGCGTTGACTTCCTCCAGGTTAAGGGTCTTAATCCTCAACTCCTCCTCTCCCCTCTTCTGCTCGGTGATATCGCGGACGAACCCCCCGACGCCCTTCGAGTTGTCACTCAAATTCACGGGAAACCTGCGTGTTTCGTAAACTCTGTTTCCTATGGTTTCCTCCAGTATGACGATGGACGACGACTTGAGCGATTTCTTGTCGGCCCGTCTCGCCTTTTCGGCGTCTTTTGACGGCCGGATCTGAAAATCCGTATTGTGGAGGATATCTTCCTCATTTTTCCTGAAGAACTTCCAGAAAGGTTTGTTGACGATTATATATTGAAGCTGGCCGTCCTTCAGAAAGACACCATCCGCCGTGGAATCCATAAAGGTCCGATATCGCTCCTCGCTTGCCCTCAACGCGTTTTCCATTTCCTTGCGGTGAGTAATATCTTCTATGGTTCCTTCGTAGTAGAGGGTCTTGCCGTTGCGGTCCCGCACTGTCCGGGCATTGAGAGAAACCCACGCCTTATTGCCGTCTTTCTTGTATACCTGTTCCTCGAACCCTTCGACAGAACCCTGTTGCTCACAGAGGGTCTTAAATCTTTCGCGGTCTTCGGGGTTAACATAGAGCTCCTTCCCTATGTCCGTATAGGATGCCACGAGTTCCTGGGCGGACCTGAACCCGTACATCTTTGCAAAGGTAGTGTTCGCGGTAATGACCTTTCCTGCCGGCGTGGTCTGGAAGATGCCCTCAATTGCGTTTTCGAAGATACCGCGATATTTTTCTTCACTTACCTTAAGCTTGTTTTCCGCATCCTTTCGTTCGCTCACGTCCCTGACGATAGCCTGAAGGAGGACTGTATTCTCGTCTATTTCGATCTGGTTGAGGCTTACTTCCGCGTCGAAGGGTGTGCCGTCGTGTCTGCAGTGCTTCCACTCGAAAAACTGGGGACGGCCAGAAATGGCGGCTTTTCCCAGGGCTATCGCCTTTCCTTTCGACGGCGCTCCGTCGGGTTGAAAGGACGGAGAAAACCGATAGGGTGTTTGCCCGACACTCTGCTCCCTTGAACAACGGAAGATGGTGAGGAACTTCTGGTTGCAGTCGATGATGATATCTCTTTTCATAAGAAATATTGCATCGTTGGCGTTGTCAAAAAGAGTCCTGTACTTGATCTCGCTTTCCCGGAGCTTGTCGAGGGCGAGCTTCCCCTCCATAATTTCATCTGCGGCGGTTTTGTCATTCATTGCGCGGACTCCCTCTGATGAACTGCCTTATCTGCAACTCTGTTTTAACACAACGGCCGGCCGGTCGCAAGGGGGCTGCAGCCCCATAATCCACCACCCCTCTCGCCCTTACCGCTGCTTTGCCCTCCATCCGAGCCGTCTTTCCCCACCACCCTTTAAATCGGAATCAAATATGAACCCTTCGTTCCGTTTCGTCTATCCAGACATGGCACACGCCTCTCTGACGGGTAAGATTTGGGCACACCCCTCCTTTCGCCGTCTCGTTCCACAAAGAGTCTCTTCCCCGCTTCTCATCATCTATCCCGAAAGTACAAGCTCCATGATGCGTTGCCGTGCTGCGAACAATAATTCCAGGGAGGGGTGTTCTCTCGATATGCGGATCACAAGTTCCCTCGCGTGGGTCATGACCCTTCCCGGCAGGTTGATGAGGGAAAAGCGGATCGCCTTCATTCTCCTGGTGGCCCATGATCCTTTCAGCACCAGACGTTTCAATGCCGAATTGATATTAAAGGCGAGGACCATTATCCACCACCAGGCGGCATTCTCTCCGAACTTACCCGTTGGGAGTCTTCCCCCGGCAAGGTCCTCTTTCATGATAGAGTGGGCCTCCTCCGATTTCCCTGCCCGTTTATAATGCCACCGTATCAGTTCATCTCCTTCCATATCCCTGTTTGTGACGATGCCGAATATCCTGTAGCGCTTTTGTGTCATCATCATCGTAGGGAATGAGAGTTGCCCTTCCATGCCGGGAAGGATATCCTGTTTTAAAAGCTCACGGGTAGCGAAGTAGCGGTATTCCGGATCCTTTTTGCTGTGGCCGACCGCATTGGGTACGTAGCAGACTTCGGTCCACTCCCTTCCCGTCTCCTTTCCTTCTTTATAGAGAGGTCTCCACTCTTCTGCCTGGGCCACTGCCTTTTTGAACTCAGAGGTCACATCGGCGCCTATGGCAAACTCGATCCTGCCGAAGCGTGTATTTTCGCCATTCTCGCAGTACTTCAGGAGGTCGTGTTGATACCCTGCGGTATCGGAACGGAGATAGACCTTCTCTACACCGGGAGGAAGCTTTGAGAGGGCTTCCTTGAATACTCTTAACTGTTCATGTCCCGCAGGGACATTGCCGTCCCTGAACTCGGTATGAAGAATCAACTCCTGTTCCGCCCACCAGGTATTGAACGGTTGATAGGCCTTATGGTGTTTATAACTGAAGAGGGCGCTTCTCTTCAACGTCTCTATCAGGGTTGCATCCATATCGAGGGTCGCGACCTTTGGGGAGGCGGACTTCACTATGGAGCAGATGAAATCCCGGTGTACCTTCATGAGGTTCATAAGATGCTCGTTCGGGGCGGGAATGAAGGCCTTCCCCTTTTCCCTCTTCTTCTCCTCCCGCGCATCATGGAAGGCGGAGAGATACCGGAATATCGGGGAAGGGGAAGGGAACGTGCGTTGCCGCTCCCGGGCTTTCCGTTCCTTGCGGGTAAGCCCTTTCTGTTCTATTCGCCGCACGACTCTGCACAGCCCCTCATCCTTTTCAAGGATAGTTACATCGTCTACGCTGTCTCCTCCGGCAAGGTTCAGAAGAATGAGGGTGAGGATTATCTGCGTGTCTGTCCAGCCTTCACTCTTTATATGCATGTGAGCACCGATCGAACCGGCGAGGCCCAAGGCCGATGCAAGGTCGAGGTAGAGGGGGAGCCCTGCGAGGGAGGTCATGCCTGTTTCTCTTTTCTCTTCTTCATACTTGTACGGAAGGAGGCCCTGTGGCATAATTGATTCACCTCGTTGGTGATGGAATTTGGTGTGGTGACTACATTCTATCATCCCTATTCGTAGGGGCCAACGGGGTTTTTGATTATTTTTGGTGGGGGATTAAGGAGCCATGGTGTGACAGGGAGTTCGGTATGCTATGAGAGGGGGTAATGAGAAGCGGCGCCCCTTGGGGGGGCGCCGCACAAGTCTTCAGTATACCCTGTAGCCGGTGTCGTCAGGACCTGTTTATCCGGTCCAACGCGGGTTCCTGTTTGGGGACCCCCCGTACCTTCACCCACATCTTCGCCGCCACCACGACACCCACGGCAAGGGCAAGCTGCACCGTATAGTCGAGGAGGTGACCCGGATGTCCGTGGAACACGGAGCGCACCATCCAGGGATCGCTCATGATCATCTCTCCCGCTACCCTGCCCAGTACGGCGGCGCCCAGGAGGACGATCACCGGGAAGCGATCCATGAGCTTTGTAATGATGTTGCTCGCGAATACCACTATGGGGATGCTCGTGGCAAGTCCGATGAGGAGAAGAAGAAGGTTCCCGTTCGCGGCTCCCGCCACGCCGAGTACGTTATCGAGACTCATTACGAGGTCTGCCATGAGGATGGTGATGACCGCCTGACGGAGGCCATGCACCTCTTTTACGTTGTCTCCCTCCGGTTCGGGGAGGAGGAGCTTGAAGGCGATCCAGAGGATGAGAAGACCACCCGCGAGTTTCACGAAGGAGACTTCAAGGAGCTTTGCCGCCACGAAGGTAAGGGCTATCCGGAGGAGCACCGCCCCTGCGGTACCCAGTATGATGCCCCACTGTCTTTCCTTAGGGGGAAGGGACCTCACCGCCATGGCGATGACCACTGCGTTGTCTCCTGAAAGGATGATGTTGATGAAGATGATGTTAAGCAGGCCGAAAAAGAAAGGGCCGTTGAAGATATTTGCCAAATCCATGGTAGAGCACCTCCGGTTAACTTTCCATAATATAACCCGAAAGGAAGCGGATTTCCTATATCAATAATGTACATAATGACTATCTATTATAAATAGGTATATACTATTGGAGAACGACGAGAGAACGGACTTTCCTCTTGGTTCGCTGCGACCGGTGTGGTACAATGGTGTCATCCGGTTTGTCAATCTGTCTTTTTTGAGTAAAAGGGGCCTGGTCCCGTGTCTCGAGGTATGAGGCGGGGATTTCTGCCACGTTGGATTTTTCAGGCAATGACTGAGGCGGGAAGAGTGGAAGGCGAACATAAGAGAATCGGGAAGATGATAAACGACTCTGAGGAAGCGTTCGGAGGGAGCGGGGCGGGACTTCACCTGCTCTTTGAGAGATCTGCGGATCCCCTCCTTCTTATGCGGGAAAACAGGTTTATCGCCATCAACGATGCGGCCCTTAAGATGCTCGGGTATCCCGTGAAGACCCTTCTTCTTGGACTCAGCCCGTCACAGATATCACCCGAGATTCAACCCGATGGCCGGCGTTCGGCTGAGAAAGAGAAAACATGCCTTTCTTTGACGCGGAAACAGGGTCATAGCCGTTTCGAATGGGTGTTTCGGAAGTTCGATGGGAAGGACATCCGGGTAGAGGTGTCGCTTACTGCAATGCCCATGAAAGGAAAGGAGATCATCCATGTCATGTGGCGTGATATCACCGGACAGAAACGGGCTGAAGATGCGTTGCGGCAAGCCGAGGGGAAGTATCGGGGAATCTTTGAAAATGCGGTGAGTGGTATCTTCCAGACAACGCCGGTCGGCCGTTTTGTAAGTGTCAACCCGGCCCTCGCCGTAATGTACGGTTTTGCCTCACCCCAGGAGATGCTGGCCAGCATTAACGACATAGAGGATCAGTATGTCAACCCCGAGGATAGGACCAGATTCAAACTGGTTCTGGAGGAGCAGGGTTCGATATCGAAATTCGAGACACAATTGTACCGCAAGGACAGGAGCAGGGTGTGGGTTTCCATGAGCGGCCGGGTGGTGCGGGACGAGACCGGACAGGTAGCTTACTACGAAGGTTTCGTAGAAGACATTACCCAGCGGAAAATGGCAGAAGAGGCGTTGCGTAAGGAGAAAGAAACTTTTTTCACAATCCTTGACAATGATCCCATGGGAGTGATACTGAGCGACCGGGTCGGAAAGTACCTGTACGTGAACCAGGAGTTCACAAACGTTACAGGTTACACTCGCCAGGACGTGCCTACGGGTAGGGACTGGTTCAGGAAGGCATACCCGGATCCCGCATACAGGCGCAGGGTCATGGCTGTGTGGGAGAATAACACGCTGTCCGAGGCGGGGGAATGGATAGATGTGGAATTTGCAATTACCTGCAAGGATGGTCAGACCAAGGACATAGAGTTCAGATCTACCTTCCTGAAGGACTATAGTATCACGGTCCTCAAGGACGTCACGAAGCGGAAACAGGCGGAAACAGCGCTTCAGGAAAGTGAGGAGAAGTTCCGTCTCCTATTCGAGAAGTCCGCGGATCCCATATTTCTGATTGACGGCAGCAGGATCATGGATTGCAATGAAGCTGCCATAGGGCTGATGCGTTGTTCAGGCAAGGACCAGCTTATAGGATTGCGTCCGTCGGATATCTCGCCCACCTTGCAGCCCGACGGAGTCGAGTCCCTGGCAAAAGCCGAAAAAGTAGTGGATGTGGCCCTCAGGGAAGGGACCAGTCATTTTGAATGGATGCTTCGCGGGCTTGACGGAGAGGAGTTTCTCGCCGACGTTTCATTCACGGTCATCAGGATACATGGAAAGCAGATCATGTATACGGTGTGGAGAGACATAACGAATCGCAAACGAGCGGAAGAGGCCCTGAGACAAGCTGAAGAGAAATACCGGAACATCTTCGAGAATGCGACCGAGGGGATCTTTCAGACCACTATCGATGGCGGCGTGCTAAGCGCGAATCCTGCATTCGCGCATCTTTTCGGATACGAATCGGCTGATGAAATGTTGCAGTCGGTCCAGGACATAACCTATGAAATCTATGCAGACCCGGCGAGAAGGGTAGAATTGAAGCGTCTTCTCGAAGAACAGGGGTACGTGAGAAACTTCGAGGTGCAATGCCGTCGAAGGGATGGCGAGAGGACGTGGATCAGCGCGAATATGCGGGTAGTTCGCGACAGCAGAGGCAAGCTCCTTTTTTACGAAGGGACCCTTTCGGACATAACGGAACGGAAGAACATACAGGAAGACCTCGAGAACAAATCACTGAGTCTGGAAGAGGCGAATGCGGCTCTTAGGGTGCTGTTGAAACACAGGGAGCAGGATGGCCGCGAACTTGAGGAGAAGGTCGTGAGTAATATCAAAGAACTCGTCCTGCCCTACGTGGAGAGATTGAAAGGAAACAGAGCGGAAAACAGTCGGCCCATAGTAGATATCGTCGAAACGAATCTGGCGGAAATCATGTCGCCTTTTATAAGGCGTATGGCGTCGAGGTATGCAAACTTTACCCCCAAAGAAATCCAGATCGCCGATCTCATCAAGAAGGGAAAGACAACCAAGGAGATGTCCCAACTTCTCCTGCTGTCAACGAGAACCATCGATATACACCGGTACAATATCAGGAGAAAACTGAACCTCAACAAGAAGAAGATAAACCTTCAATCCTACCTCCTGTCCCTTTCATAACTATTACCTAAATCATATAGGTATTAGCTAAAAGAATAATTGATATAGCAAATTAGACCCGATGCATTTACAATATCCCAAGTAATATCTCCTTCCATTGTGTTATGGCACTGTCTTCCCGGATCCGGAAGGGTCCGGGAAGAACCCCTGTTTCCCGAAACCCCGCACAAACGTCCCTTTAATGACCGATAAGCGTTCGGCGTAGCGAGGGCGACGAAAAAACCCGTTTTGTTCGACGTGATCATTGTGTATACTATCAGCGTAGTACGGCACGGCCCGGAATGCGCACGCAAGGACATTATGAGCTTTTGAGACGCGGAAAAGACCGGACCTATGAACCGGCTCGGAAGAGGCGGCATGAGGAGGAGCAAAGGTGCAGCCTTGGCCTAAATGTCCAATTATCTACGAGATAAATGCGTGGGTGTGGCTGGGCGAACTGAGCGAACGATACGGGAGTGCCGTTACTCTCGGCAATATACCGGGCAGGGAGTGGGATTCCTTAGCCTCCTTCAGGATCGACGCGGTCTGGTTTATGGGCGTGTGGGAGCGCAGCCCCGAGGGCATCAGGATCGCCAATGCCGACGAGAGCCTGCTTTCCGACTTTCGGACAACCCTTCCCGATTTCAGGACAAGTGACAATATAGGTTCTCCTTACTGCGTGCGCCGGTACGCGGTGGATGAGCGTCTCGGGGGAAAGGCAGGGCTTGCCTCGGCCCGTGAGGAGCTTTCAAAGCGAGGCATCAGGCTGATCCTCGATTTTGTGCCGAATCAAGTGGCGCCCGATCATGCCTGGGTAGACCAACACCCCGATTATCTGATGGGGGGAGATACGAGAGACGTCGAACAGAACCGGACCTCATTCATGGAAATTAACGGACGGGTCTTTGCGTGCGGCAGGGATACTCACCTTCCGCCCTGGCTCGATGTGCTCCAACTCAACGCCTTCAGCCGGGAGACCCGGGAAGGGGCGGTGGAGACCCTGAAAGACATAGCGGACCAATGTGACGGCGTCAGATGTGCCATGGCGGCCCTGCTGTTGAACGACGTTTTTGAGGGGACCTGGAGTGACCGGGCCGGTCCGAAGCCGGACGGTGAATACTGGGCCGAGGTAATTGCCGCGGTCCGTGAAGGACGGGGCGACTTTCTGTTTATTGCCGAAGGCTACGGAGACCTCGAGTGGCGACTTCAGCAGCAGGGGTTTGACTATTGTTGCGATAAATTGCTCTACGAACGGATGGCGCACGGGAGCGCTGAAAGCGTGAAGCTCCATCTCACGGCAGAACCTGCATATCAGGAAAAACTTGTCCGTTTTATCGAAAACCACCACGAACCCTGTGCAGCGTCCACATTTACCCCCGAACAGGAGCAGGCAGCGGCGATCGTGATGGGCACGCTTCCCGGAGCGAAGCTGCTCCATGAGGGCCAGTTCGAGGGGCGCAGGATACGGTTGCCCGTGTTCCTCGGCAGACGTCCTTGTGAAAAGCCGGACAGGTACTTATCCGAATTCTATCGAAAGCTCCTTGATTCCGTTAACGTACCCGTCTTCCGGTCGGGTCGTTGGCAGCTTTGTGCTCAAACGGGCTGGCCCGACAACCAGAGTTACCGGAACATCGCGGCGTGGTGTTGGCAGAGGGAGGAAGAGAGATATCTGACCGTGGTTAATCTTTCCTGCTCCCCCGCACAGAGCCGTGTCCAGGTCCCCTGGCCCGATATAAAAGGGAAGCACTGGCAGTTGCTCGATGTCTTTGCTGAAGACATATACGAGCGGGATGGCGATGAAATGATCGATCCCGGATTATACATCGAACTGGGGCCCTGGGAGTTCCATTTTCTGAGGTTTTTTTAGGACAGGGGTATTTGTGAAATTAGGGACAAAAATAGATTGACTAAAAGTGGCCCTTATGATAAATACAAGAAGCGAAATGATGGTTATGGCGGCCCTGAATAGCAAGAAAGATGTTGTCAAATCTCTTTTTAGCTACAGCTCACTTGGCTTGGAGATGGGGCTCTGTGTTGCCGTAGGGTTAACCATCGGTTATTATCTTGACAAGTATTTTCAGACTTACCCTTATCTATCAATTGCGTTTTTGTTTGTGGGGATTCTGGCTGCTATGAAGACGATATATACCATGGCCAAAAAGATGGAAAAGGATAATGAAAGAAACAACCATAAGTGATATCGAGCGTGTCAACATGTACGTTTTCGTGCTCGGATCGATACTCTCCGCAGTGATTATGAGAGAGTTTAAATATTTCTTCAGTTTTGCCGTTGGAAGTTCCATGATGGTACTCAACTTCCGATTCCTTAGGAAGATCGTAGAGGGAGGATTTTCGAACCCGGCTGTCAGTAAGAAAGAGGTTCTTATAAAACTCCCGATAAAATTTCTCGTTCTCGTGGGACTTGTGGCAGTGGTGGTGATTTTCGGCGATATAAACGTGGCTTTCTTTGTGGCAGGTCTTTCCACCATCTTTATATCCATTGTGATCAACCAACTCATGGCTATCTTTATCCCTGCGGGAAAAAGGAGGCAAAAAGATGGAGCATGAAGCATTCACGTGGGCCTCTCTAATCCCTTTTCTGAAGGACCTACCTCCCCACGTATCAAACGGGATCATCGTGTCGGTCATACTTCTCGTGATCGTGATCCTTGGGTACAGGCAGTTGAAGAAAACAGAGGACGAGATTGTTCCGGCCGCCGGACTCACGTTCAGGAACGTTACGGAGATAATGGCCGAGGGAGTTTCGAACATTATCATCGATACCATGGGGCCAAGAGGAAAAGAGTTTGTCCTGCTGGTGGGGACGCTGGGATTGTTCATCCTGTTCAATAACCTCTCCGGTCTTATACCCGGCTTTATGCCCGCTACCGATAACGTGAACACTACCTTCGCCTGTTCTCTTACCGTATTCGTGATGACTCATTATTACGGGGTGCGGGAGCATGGAATTAAATATCTCAAACAGTTTATGGGACCCTTCATATGGCTCGCGCCGATCATGATTCCCATTGAGCTTGTCGGTCATATCGCACGTCCCCTGTCTCTGGGACTCAGGCTTTTCGGTAACATATTCGGCGACCATCTGACTACCGGGATATTCTTCCTGCTTGTTCCTCTCTTGATCCCGCTACCCATGATGCTGCTCGGTCTGTTTGTCGCATTTGTTCAGACCTTTGTGTTTATGATGCTGGCGATGGCATATTTTTCTGGGGCTATTTCCCATGAAGAACATTAAATAATAATAGGAAAGGAGTGAGATTCAATGAAAAAAGCTTTATTAGTCATGATGCTTCTCGGGATTTTCGTAGGTCTCTCTGTAAGTATGGCAATGGCTGCTGAAGAGGGAAAGGGTCTTGATTCGTCCGTAAAGCAGATGATTGCCCTTGCGTCAGGCTTAGGCATCGGCATTGCTGCTGCTGGAGGCGCTGTAGGTCAGGGTAAGGCCCTCTCGGGCGCATTGGATGGCATAGCCAGAAATCCCGGCGCCGCAGGCAAGGTGTTTACGCCGATGATCATCGGTCTGGCAATGATTGAGTCCCTTGTAATATACTCTCTCGTTGTTTCATTACTTCTGTTCTTTAAGCTTGGTTAAGCAGGACACGGGGGGCGAACCCGGTTCGCCCCCCCGGCTCGTTTTGTCCGGATAGGGATCGTGGGAGATAGCCACAGAACGACCCGAATTTCGGATCTTCTCAGAAGGGTTTTTTCCGGTCGTACAGATATTCGCACATAGTTCTTTTTGACCATAGTCGCGGGAGGCCTGTGGTTCGGGTCAAGGGGCGAATCGTTACATAATCCCATGTCAAAGATCATGAATTTGCGGCATACCTCGGGGGCTTCGTGGTTTTGCGGTCTCCGGTGACTCCTCTACCATCGCTCCCGGTTTTGAGCGGCGCCCAACGCGCATCCCTCGCTGCCGCGGGCCTTTTGACAAACAGTGGTGCGGGCGGTTAGACTATTCCCATGCCACAATTCAAGATTGCCCGTGAATATGAACCGAGGGGCGACCAGCCTCAGGCAATAGACAAGCTTTCAAAGGCCATAGAAGCCGGTGCCACCCACCAGGTTCTGCTTGGCGTGACGGGGTCCGGAAAGACCTTCACTATGGCTAATGTGATCGAGCGTGTGCAAAGACCGACTCTCGTTATTTCCCACAACAAGACTTTGGCTGCCCAACTTTACGGAGAATTCAAGGGTCTGTTTCCTGATAACGAAGTGCATTTCTTCGTGAGTTACTACGATTATTATCAGCCGGAGGCGTATCTGCCCCATACGGACACGTATATAGAGAAGGACGCATCGATCAATGAAGAGATCGATAAACTGAGACTGCTCGCGACCAATTCCCTCTTTGAGAGGGACGATGTCATTATCGTGGCGAGTGTATCATGTATATATGGCCTCGGTTCACCGGAGGCGTATTACGGGATGCTTATCTATCTGGAGGAAGGACAGCAGATTGACCGGAGGGCTGTCCTGGACAAACTCGTACAATGCCAGTATGAAAGGAACGACATAGACTTTTACCGTGGAAGGTTCAGGGTAAGGGGAGAGAATATAGACGTTTTCCCTGCCTACGAAGAGGACAGGGCATTCAGGATAGTCCTCGATGACGGCGTCGTGTCGGCTTTGTATCATATCGACCCATTGCGGGGGAGTGTAATCGCAAAGCTGAAGCGTTGCACCATATTTCCGACGAGCCATTATGTGACGCCGAAGGAGACCCTTGAAAGAGCGGTGGTGTCTATTGAGGCTGAGTTGGACGATTATGTGAAGACGCTCAAGGGGCAGAATAAACTCCTCGAGGCTCAGCGCATAGAGATGAGAACAAAATATGATCTGGAAATGCTGCGGGAGATAGGGTATTGCCAGGGCATAGAGAACTATTCCAGACATCTCACGGGACGAAAGGCAGGAGAGGCGCCTCCGACATTGATGGACTATTTCCCGTCGAATACCATTGTGATGATCGACGAGAGCCATGTGACGGTGCCTCAGTTGATCGGGATGTACCGTGGGGACCGGGCGAGAAAGACCACGCTGGTGGAGTATGGGTTCCGTCTGCCCTCAGCCCTTGATAACAGGCCGCTTATGTTCGAGGAATTCGAGTCGAGGACGAAACAGGTGGTGTACACATCCGCGACTCCGGCGCGATATGAGATGGAAAGGTCACGGGGCCATGTGGTGGAACAGATCATTCGTCCCACCGGTCTTATGGACCCGTTGATTGAGTTGAAGCCCGCGGCGAACCAGGTCGATACGTTGCTTGCGGAGATAAGGAAGGTCGTAGGCAATAAAGAGCGGGTACTTGTGACGACTCTGACGAAACGTTTTGCGGAGGATCTGACGGACTACCTCCTGGACAAAGGCGTGAGAACGAAATATCTGCACTCGGATGTGGATACCCTCGAACGCATCGCGATCGTGAGAGACCTGAGGATGGGGAAGTTCGACGTCCTTGTGGGTGTGAACCTTCTGAGAGAGGGGTTGGATTTGCCGGAGGTCTCCCTTGTAGCCATTCTCGATGCGGACAAGGAAGGTTTTCTCCGTTCGGAAACGTCGCTCATTCAGACCTGCGGGCGGGCTGCGAGGAATTTGAACGGAAGGGTTCTCATGTTTGCGGACAAGGTGACAGAGTCCATGGAGCGGGCGATAAGCGAGACGAACCGGCGGCGGAAGGCGCAGTTGGAGTATAATGAGAAAAACGGGATAACCCCTGAAGGGATCAAGAAAGGGGTCGTGGACATATTGTCCTCCATTTACGAAAAAGACTACTATACTGTGCCTACCGACGAACTGGATGAAAAGGGGATCGAGCCGAAGAAGCTGTCGAAGATGGTGAAGAAGCTCAGGAAGGAGATCGGAGAGGCATCAAAGAGATGGGACTTCGAGAAAGCCGCCCAATTGCGAGACAGGTTGCTGAAACTCGAGCAGATGGAATTGACCCTGTGAGGCATATGGAGGGGAACTTGGGCCGCTTGGCCCAACATACGCGACGCTTGGTATTATTTGATGGATGAATCGATTATAGATAACCTTCCCGAGTCCTCGGGCGTGTATGTCTTTAGGAACAAAGATCAGCACATTGTTTACATCGGAAAGGCGAAGAATATAAGGGACAGGGTAAGGAGTTATTTCCGCGAGAGCGGGAGGACCTTGAAGACGGAACGTCTTGCGGGGACTATAGAACATGTTGACGTAGTACTTACAGATAACGAAAAAGAAGCCTTTCTTCTCGAAAATAACCTCATCAAGGAACATACCCCCAAGTACAACGTAGTCCTGAAGGATGATAAGACTTATGTTTCCCTGAAACTCACCTGTCACGAACGATTTCCTGCTTTACAGGTGACCCGCAAGATCGAACCGGACGGCGCATTGTATTTCGGTCCTTATCCTCATGCGAAGGACGTGAGGGATGTTCTGAAGCTTGTTCAGACCCTGTACCCCGTGAGGAGATGCAGAGACACGGTGTTCCGGAAAAGAAAAAGGGCCTGCATGCTCTTCGAACTAGGGAAATGCCTCGGTCCCTGCACGGGGAGCGTGAGCGAGGAGGTTTATAAGGAGATCGTGGGTGAACTGAAGGACTTTTTGTCGGGCCGGGACGAAAAGGTCTTGAAGGGGCTGGAAGAGCGCATAGGGCGGGCTGCGGCGTCGTGGAATTTTGAAGAGGCCGGGATGCTGAAGGAACGGTATCAGGCGATCAAGGGGATGATCGAAAAACAGAACGTTCACCAACATTTCGGCAAGAACAGGGATGTGTGGGGCTTTATACAGGAGGGAGAAGGTTTCAGGACGGCCTTGTTAAATTTCAGGAAGGGACTTCTTATCTCAAAAAGGTCTTTCCCTCAGCAGCCCGTGGTTACTGGAATGAAGGATGCCCTTTTGTCTTTTCTTTTTCAGTATTATAGTTCGAGGCCTGTCCCCGACGAGGTGATCCTTTCGGAGGAGATAGAGGATGTGCCATATATGGAAAAGTACCTGAGAGAAAGGAAGGCGGCGCCCGTCAGGGTCTACGGGCCCACGGACCGGTTTTCCCAGGAAATGATATCTCTCGCAGTCGAAAACCTCCATGAGCCGGAACCCGTGAGGTATGAACTGGCATTCTTGAAAACCCTCCACCTGAAAAAGGAGCCTTGCAGGATCGAAATATATGACATTTCTCACACAGGAGGAAGAAACCCCTCGGGGGCAATGGTGGTGTTCGAAGGGTTCAAACCGAAGAAGAGTGCGTACCGGGTCTTCCATATCCGTGAGGCGCCGAGCCTGGACGATGTGGCCATGATGAGTGAAGTGATAGAGCGGAGAATGAGAGATGACAGCCTGGGCGCCCGGCCCGATCTGATGATAATCGACGGGGGAAAAGGCCATCTCCACGCGGTAAGCAGGCTGCTCGCATCTTTAGGCGTTGACGTAGACGTAATAGGTATTGCGAAGGGCCAGAGGAGAAAAAGGATGGAGGACCTGATCTATCTGCCTCTGAGAAAGAATCCGCTCCTCATCCCGAAAAATTCGCCCGTCTTCAAAGAGATCGTGAAGATGAGAGACGAGGCGCACAGATTTGCCATATCATCTCACAAAAAGTGGAAGAGCAAGGAAGACCTCGCATCCGGCGTGCGCTGAGCGGTATCCCCTCGAAATCACGCTGTAACCTTGCTCAGTACCGTTCCTTGAAGGACGAGGTGGTGACCTTTTTTTGGTTTCTTTCGCGCCACGGTTGTTGTAGATTATGTCGGGAAGGGCGAAAGGGCCGGTCAGAAGCGGGAAGGAACCGGGAGGGCCGGAGCCATGAAGGGGTTCCCGAAAAATCAGGAGAAACCGGGAGGAAAGAAGATGAGACGTGGAAGAACGCGGCTTTGCAGCTTCTTTGTGTCCGCTGTACTGGTGGCGTCGTCGTTTATGGCGGCCGGCGCTTTAGGCGAGAGGTGTTCGGCGGAAGCGTTGCCTCCCGGATTTACGGATATAGTACGGGTAGTACCTTCGGTTCCCCTCGATATCAGATATTTCGGAGCACACAACTTTGTAGGAGAGAGAATAGACGGCTATAACGCGCCGAAATGCATCCTCACGAAGAAGGCCGCGGAGGCGCTCTCTAAGGTGCAACGCGACTTGGCGGAATTTTCACTATCTCTCAAGATCTATGATTGTTACCGGCCCCAGAGGGGGGTGGACCATTTTGTGAGATGGGCCTCCGATATAGGCGACACAAAGACGAAAAAGGAGTTCTACCCTCATGTGGACAAGAAGAACCTCTTCAAAGACGGTTATATTGCGCGCAGATCGGGCCATAGCAGGGGGAGTACTGTGGATCTTACGATAGTGCCTCTGCCTGTTCCGGAGCAGGAGAAATATGTTCCCGGGCAGAAACTGATGGAATGTTATCTGCCTGCCCAAATGCGTTTCAAGGATAACAGCGTGGATATGGGGACGGGTTTTGACTGTTTTGATGAGCGCGCTCATCCGATGAACAACCGCGTGGGCCCGGAACAGAGGATGGGCAGGCTCTTACTTAAACTGCTAATGGAAAAGCATGGTTTCCAGGGATACGACAAGGAATGGTGGCACTTTACTTTGAATGCGGAGCCGTTCCCCGATACTTTTTTTGATTTTCCGGTGGAATGAGAGATCAGGGAATATAATACGAACTATTGGAGGCACATTATGATTCGAAAAGATTCACTTCGTCTGTTGATGGTCGTCTGTGTGTGTTCTGTCTTTTTCTGTTTTGGGAATGGGTCCGCTATCGCGGCGGAGGAAACGGAGTTTACGGTGGGTGGCTTGCTTTCTCTCACGGGAAATGTGCAAACCCTCGGGAAAAGCAGTAAAGCAGCGATGGAAATCGCGATTTCGGACGCAAACGCTGCGGCCGCCGCCGGTGGCCTTGCGCTGCGTTTCAAACCAATGATCTATGATACCGCACTTGAGCCGGCCAAAGCAGTTGAAGGATTCAAGATGATGGCCGGGAAAGGTATAAGATTTGTGATCGGTCCTCAGTCGAGCGCCGAGGTTCAGGCGGTCAAACCGCTGGCCGACTCCAATGGAGTAATTGTAGTGAGTCAGTCGAGTACCGCGCAGAACCTCGCCGTGGCGGGTGACAACGTTTTTCGGTTCTGCCCTTCCGATGAGCTTGAGGGAGCGGCCGTGGCCACCTTCCTGAGGAGAGACAAGGTGAAGACCGTGGTTCCCGTGTGGCGTGAGGATGCGGGTAATGAAAGTCTCCGGAAGGCAGTGACAAAGGCGGTAACGGCCGTAGGCGGAAAGGTCCTGGACGGCGTGAAATACCCGTCCGGTCAACAGGATTTCGCGCCTGTGGTAAAGAACCTCGCAGCGCAAGTCGAGGCTGCAGTGAAACAGTCCGGTGAAGGCTCCGTGGGCGTATATATTACAGGGTTTGACGAAGTGGCGTCAATCCTTGCCCTGGCTGCGGAAAATCCCCGCCTCGGTACCGTGAAGTGGTATGGAAGTGACGGGACGGCCCTAAGCAAAGCCTTGGCGGCGAACGTAAAAGCCGCGGCCTTTGCGGAAAAGGTCAGTTATCTCTGCCCTATATTCGGAGTAGAAGAAAACTCCAGAGTTAAGTGGTCCACCATCATCTCCAGGGTCGAGGAGCGCGCAGGCGCACAAAGTGATGGATACGCCCTCGCTGCGTATGATGCGGTAAGGGTTGTGGCGCAGACCTATATCGATGCAGGCGGAAAGGTCGATGATCCGGAGGGTTTAAAGAGGCAGTTTGTCAAAACCGCAAATTCATACCGCGGTGTGACGGGTCGCACCGTGCTGAATGCAGCGGGTGACAGGAAATACGGGAACTACGATTTTTGGACCCTCCGCAAGACGGGAAGCGTTTATCAGTGGAAACTTGTGGGCAGCTACGAGAGTGAGTGAGCAAACCGGGACGGGGAGCGGGATATGGAATCCGCCCCTGGGTGAGAGAGTTTCGGGTGGCATGATGGGGGTTTTGACACGGATAAAAGTCCGTCTCCCATAAGAATAGGGCCTTGCCGGCACAGTTCGCGATGCGGCGGCAAGGCCCTGTAACATTAACTTACCGTCAATCGATTTTTATCTTGACCTGTTTCTTTTTTGCGTCCTCGGTCTTGGGCATACGGACCTCGAGGACGCCATCCTTGAACTCTGCTTTCACCTTGTCCTGCCGGATATCGGAAGGCAGACTCATGGTGCGGCAGAAAGATCCATAGGAACTTTCGTACCTGTAGAAGTTCTTCCTCTCAGTTTTGTGCTCCGCTCTTTTCTCACCCGATATGGTAATGGTATCATCCGTCAGACTGATGTCAATGTCCTCTTTCTTCATGCCCGGCAGCTCGGCCTTCAGTACCACGTCATTTTCCTCTTCGTAGATATCAATTGCGGGGCTGAACTCTACTTCTTCTATGGAGAAACGAGGCATCGCTGAAGGAAAAGGTCTGCGGAAGAAGTCTTCGAACCACTTGTCCATGTCCCAACTGACAGGGAACCTCATTGTCGGTTCGGTCTTCACCAGTTCTCTTGATTCTTTCTTAGCCATTAAGCACCTCCAAAAGAAAATAGTTGTTCAAATGTCACACTGAAACGTAATCATCCATCTCTCAGGACGTCAAGACCAGGGCAATAGGCGAATTGTCCGATGATAACGGGCTGGGGAGACTTCAATTGCCGCTTGATCCGTTTTGTGGTAATCTTCAATGAGAATAGGCAGTGGGACAGAATGCGAGACGGTTGTGCCGGCGAATGGCACAGAATACCAAACAGAGGGAGCTGGTATGGCCAAAGGGAACAGGGAGAGGGACTGGAACATAAGAGTGGGGACATCCGGGATTGCCGTCATTGTTCTGACTGTTTTCTTCACCATCGTTTGGGCCGGAGTGGGGTTCGGGAAATCACTCATCCCGCCGTCGGTGCGCGGGGCGGCTTATGACCCTCTGGACCACTGGCATGCGAGGAGTTCTCCCGCCCAAGGGTATTATTCCATGCATGGTATCGCTCAGAGCAACGGCATGTTTATCGCTGTAGGCGAACAAGGTACGATCCTCGCCTCAACGGATGGCGTAACGTGGACCAAGAGGTCGTCGGGTACCAGGAACAGGCTTAATGACGTGACCTATGGCGGCAATACCTTCATAACAGTCGGGTGGATGGACACGATCCTTGTCTCGGCCGATGGCGTCACGTGGACCGCACAACCGTCGGGCACAGGTTACGACCTTTACGGAGTCGCTTACGGCAATCATACATTTGTGGCCACGGCGGGATATAAAGGCGTTCTCCTTACCTCCCCTGACGGCCGTATCTGGACACCTCAATCGTCGGGCAGCGCCTCGGTTCACATCGGCATCGTTTACGCGAATAGCGCCTTTTGGACTGTGGGGACCGATGGGTCCATATTTACCTCCCCTGACGGCCTTACCTGGACACCTCAATCGTCGGGGACCGAAGCACGCCTTCTCGGCATTGCCTATGGTGACGGCATGTTCGCGGTGGTCGGAGACATGGGTACCATTCTCACCTCTCCGGACGGGGCCACATGGGCCGCGCGGGTATCAGGGACCAACCGCAGCCTGAATGGCATTGTGTACGCCGGCGGCATGTTCGCGGCGGTCGGAGACACGGGTACCATTCTCACCTCCCAAGACGGTGCCACATGGGCCGGGCGGTCATCAGGGACGGATTACAATCTTTACGATATAGGACGCGGCAGCTCGACCTTTGTCGCGGTGGGCGCTGCCGGAGCCATCCTCCAATCGGACCCCGCGGGGTTCAGCCTGACGGTCGCAAAGTCAGGCGCCGGTTCGGGGACTGTAACGAGCTCGCCTTCAGGCTTGGACTGCGGGACTGTTTGTACTGCTGCTTTTGAGGCAGGAGCGGAGGTGACTCTCAGTGCGAACCCCGAGTCGGGAAGCTCCTTCGGCGGATGGTCGGGGGAATGTTCGGGCACCGGTGAATGTGTGATTACCATGACTGCCGATACGACGGTAATGGCGATCTTCCTGCCCCCCGGGACCGGGACGCTTACCGTAGGTGGACAAGGGGGTGGTTCCGGCACCATCAGGAGCGCGGACGGGAATATAAGCTGCGGCGCTTTTTGCTCTTACACTTATGAGTATGGGTCACAGGTAGTTCTGACTGCCACGGCTGCTTCGGACTCGTTCTTCAACGGGTGGTCGGGCGCGTGCAGCGGGATGGGGGCCTGTACACTCACGATGGATATGGATAAGACGGCAACCGCGTTATTCGAGACCTTGAGCCCTGATCCTCTGGATAACTGGTACGTGAGAAGTTTTGAACCAGGAGAGTACCCCCTTCACGGAATCGTGTATGGAAAGGATAGATTCGTGGCGGTGGGATTTGCGGGCACCATGTTTACTTCGGCTGACGGGAGCTTATGGACCACACGGTCATTGAAGACAGACCAGTATCTTTATGGCATCACCTACGGCAATAATATGTTCGTTGCGGTAGGATGGTCGGATACCATCTTCACTTCCAGGGACGGAAATTCCTGGACAAAGAGGTCATCGAAGACAGGCTATGACCTCTATAGCATCGCATACGGCAATAAGACCTTTGTAGCGACTACGGGACATCAGGGAACGGTCCTCACCTCTACCGACGGAGCTAAATGGACGAAAAGGTCTTTGGTGACCTACGATGTCTTTATGGCTATCACTTACGCAGACAACCTTTTTGTCGCAGTGGGGACCAACGGGGCTATTTTTACCTCCCCGGACGGCATCACGTGGACGGCAAAATCATCCGGCACCTCCAATTGGCTCCTGGGTATTACCTACGGCAACAATATGTTTGTGGCGGTAGGAGAGGCGGGAGTGATCCTTACCTCCCCTGACGGCAGTACATGGTCGGCGGGCAACTCCGGTACCGTCAACGACATAAACGGCATCATGTACGGCAACGCCATCTTCGTCGCCGTGGGCAATTCAGGCACGGTACTCATCTCTCAGGACGGCGTAAAATGGGCCGGAAGGTCATCGGGGACGGAAAACGATCTTTTCAGCGCTGCTTATGGGAACAGCAAGTTTGTGACGGTAGGGTTTCGGGGGTCGATCATCACCTCTTCAGACGGCGCGTCGTGGACCGTGCCGCGTTCAGTCAGCGGGATGGTGTCCCTGGCGGATACCATCGTTGCGGTAGGAGACTCCGGCATGATCCTTGTTTCAGGGGGCGGCTCACAATGGGCGTGGTTGTCATGGGGAGCAAGCAACCACCTCTACGGTATCGCGTACGGGAACGGATCGTTCGTGGCGGTGGGGGCCTCGGGAGCTGCTCTCAACTCGACGAATGTAGTGAAATGGACAACGAGAAACTCGGGCGTCAAGACCGATTTGAGAGGCGTCACATACGGCAACAAGATGTTTGTCGCAGTGGGGGCATCCGGCGTCATCCGTACGTCCGCTCGAGGGGAGTCGTGGTCGAAACGTGCGTCGGGGACGGGCAATCACCTCTATGGCGTCACTTACGGGAATGGAACCTTTGTCGCAGTGGGGACCTCGGGGGCGGTTGTCACTTCAGTGAACGGAACGAAATGGACGGTGAGAGACTCCGGAACGGAGACCGATTTGAGAGGCGTCACATACGGCAACAAGAGGTTCGTCGCAGTGGGGGCTTCCGGCGTCGTCCTGACATCCCCTGACGGAGTCACATGGACCGGACAGTCTTCGGGAACGGAGGCGCTTCTCTACGGGATCACCTATGGCCACAGCACCTTCGCGGTATCAGGAAAGGGTGGTGCCATACTGACATCTCCCGACGGCGCCACATGGACTCAGCGGACATCTCCGACGAGTGAAGATTTGCTTTGTGTGGCGTCCGGTAACAGCACGTTTGTGGCCGGCGGACACGGAGGGGTAATCCTTCAATCGGACCCCTTGCCTTAATCCAATGCGGGAACCGGGCTCAGGTCCGGTTATTGCGGCGATTGCGAGGCGGTAAATAGAGTTCGCTGTCGATCCGGGAGATACCTTCTTCTTTTGCCACGGCGATGGCGGCAAGAACCATTATTGCCCGAAGTGCGATCCAGGCCGCATCTCCTGGGACAGACGGCGCATTCACGGAGCATATCGTAGGCACGGCTGATGCGTTCCGGAAACAGGCCTTTTGCATAGGTGTCGAGGTAAGCAGGCTGGAAGCATTGTCTGCTTAAAGGCTTTCCGTCAATGATGAGGTGTCTTTGTCCGGGGCGGAAGGGGTGATCTTTGTGAATGGGGCTTCCCGCGCCATCTCAGTGGGAACTTTCGCTTTCCTGGATTTCTATCTGAAGAGCCTTGCCTTCCACTATCGCCTCCGCGACCTTACGCCGGGCGGAACCAAGAATTCTTCCGAAGGTGGGCCGGGAGACGCCCATCTTTTTCGCTGCTTCTTCATGGTAAAGACCCTGATGGTCGGCGAGGTTGATGGCTTCGAACTCATCAGGAGAGAGGGTTACTTCGTCGAGTTCCGTAATAGGGATGCCTCTCGGCTTAAAATACACCGCATTCGGGCTGCCTACGACACACCTGCATTTTTTTGGCCGAGCCATACGTTATGGTAAACATATGTCTGATGCAAGTCAAGATCAAATGCCCGGAAAGAGCGCGTCCCCTGCCCGTGTGCCGTAGAGGCCCGAATCACCTCTGTTTCTCCTGCCCGGGGGAACTTGGAGTTAGTGTGCGGCCGTCGAGTGCGCTTCTCCCCGGACAGCCTTCAGGAAAAAGGCTGCCCCGTCGGATTTGAGCTTGCGTCGCGAGACCCGGTCCATGTATAACTGGTGACCTCCGTTGTAGTACTCTAGGGTGACCCTTGATCTGAGATCCGTATCCGGACCCATGCGATCGAAGGTATACTTTGTGGCGAAATAGGGGGTGACCAGGTCATAGTAGCCGCTTGCCACAAAGACCTTCAGAAACCTATTCTGGTTGAGAGCCATTGCAAGGCTGGTCGTTACGTTCACATAGCCTCCGGCGGCCGAGCCCCAATTCCATTCATTGAAGGTCTTCTCGGATAAAAATTCATAGGGGATGTCGCTTTCATATCGCAATTCCCGTCTCAGGTAGTCGTTAAATGCCGATAGCATGGGGGCCGTGACATCAAACATGCTCGGGTCCTCCATAAAGGTCTCCGCCCTGTAACGACCGGTATACCTCGAATCATAAAGACCCGGGCGAAGGTTGCCTTCTTCGAAGAGCAGCCTTGAAAATGACCGCCTGTCGATGCGGAGATTAGAGTTCCTGATGAATTGGGGCTTGAGGCCCGTGTAAGCGGCGAGTTTTTCGACAATGGCTTCCTTTTCCGATGTGGAGATAGTATATCCCTTGGCAAGGGCTACGAGATAGTCGCTAAGGGCAAAACGTTCAATTTCCTTTCTTGTCCTGTCGGGATCTGCCCCGAGGCCCGGAGAGAGTCGCTTATGGTACATCGCGGTAAGGGTGTACGAAGGCAGAAAGAGCGCGTAGGCGAGGTCGTTGTCCGGGCCGGGCGCGATAGTCTGAAAGTTGAGGATCGAGGAAATGAGGGCCAGGCCGTTGAGGGCCATGCCCACCTTATCCTGGAGATACTTTGAGAGGGCCGCCGCCCTCGTGGTGCCGTAGCTTTCACCGGCGAGAAACTTGGGGGAAAGCCAGCGTTCATTTCGGGCACAATAAAGCCTGATGAATTGAGCAATTGACTCGACATCCCTCTGAATGCCGTGAAACTCCTCTCCTTTGACGCCCTCGGCAGGTCTGCTGTAACCGGTGCCCACGGGATCGATAAAGACGAGGTCTGTGAAATCAAGCCACGTCTCTTCGTTGGTTACCCATTCGTACGGAGCAGGCAGTCCTTTTCCGTCATCGGAAAGGAGCGCTCTTTTAGGACCGAGGGCACCGATGTGGAGCCATACCGATGCGGCTCCAGGTCCGCCGTTAAAGGCGAATGTGAGGGGCCTCCCGGTTTTCTCCGGTCCATGTTCCCTGACGTAGGAGGTAAAAAAGACATACGCGGTGGGCTTACCCGACCCGTCGGTCAAGGGCATATAGCCTGCGGTAGCGGTATATTTGAGAAGCCTGCCGTTGATCATTATGGAATGGTGTGTTACCGAGGGTTTTTGGTCCCAGGGCAGCTTCTTCTCTTCCTTCCCAACCGAACCGGCGGCCGGCTCCTGCGGTCGTTTTTGCGTCTGCCCCGCGTTCTTCGTTTCCGCGTGAATCATACAAGGCATGACAAAGAACATGAGAACCAGCAAGGCTACAGCAATAAGGGTGCGGGAGTATGCCTGCTTCATACTTTTTCTCCTTCCTTCGGGGTCGTCGAAATATTCTCACCTTTAAGGTAATACAGAATACCGTCTTCCGGACAATTATTCCAGATGAATCCGCGCACGGGCGATCGCGGGCGGTAAGACGAGGGGGAAGAATAAATGTACATATTCCGTGAGAGAGGGACCATTGAAAGAGATGCCGGATAATCGGGCAGGCAGCCTTGGCAAAAAAAAGGGGGGGGTAACCCCCCCCATAAATGAACTACTTCTTTTCCGGGGCAGGGGCGGGCGCTGCTGCCGGTTTCTCTTCCGGTTTCGCATCTTTCTTGTCGGCTTTCTTGTCGGCTTTCTTCTCTGCTTTCTTCTCAGCCTTCTTCTCAGCTTTCTTGTCGGCTTTCTTCTCAGGTGCTGCTGCTGCGGCTTTGTCGGCAGGTGCTGCTGCGGGCTTGTCCTGCGTGAAACCGGTTGCTACGAAAACGACGCTGATCATAACTGCGAGTACGAACATTACGACTTTCTTCATGCTTCTTCACCTCATTATTTGAATTTTGTTGCGTATACAGTTTTTGTACTTTGCATTTACGGTGCCAAACAGAGCCATCCGTGATAAGGCGCCAATATTACAGGGAGTGTTGTTTGAAGACGGCGTGCGGTTATTCGTGAAATGACGAAACGAAAGTTCACTATTCGTCAAATAAAGAAAAATGATTTTCATTTCCCGACAGGAAAACCGGAACAGGCAAATCCGGGAAGCGGTAGATGTGGCAATATCTCACAATCCGTACTACAATTTGGAAGGAAGGACAACTACCTCGGAATGGAGAGGAAAGACGGATCGAGAAGAGGAGACAATGAAAATAATAAGCATTATAGGCAGTCCGAATGGGATGAGAGGGAATACGGGAGCATTGCTGGAAATCGTTCTTGAAGGAGCGCGAAATCAGGGAGCGGAGACCCGCACTGTTGCGGTGAAGGCGGGAGAAGTGAAGCCGTGCCTGGGTTGTGATACATGTCATAAAAAAGGCGTTTGCCCGCAGAAGGATGAATTCAACGAAATCAAGGAAAGGGTTATGGAAGCCGACGGGGTGATTCTCGCGAGCCCGAACTACATATTCCATGTGAGCGCCCAGTTAAAGGCTTTCATCGACCGTTGCTGCGGGGTTGTTCATTGCCTAGGCTTTGAGGGCAAGTACGGGGCTTCGGTGGTGAGCTCGGGCGGAGGAGAGGAGAGGCCTATTGCCGAGTACATGAACTATTTCCTCGCAGTCACAGGTGTTATGCCGGTAGGCGCAGTGTGGGCCACAATGTCTCAGATAGAGGGACGGAATTTCCCGGAAGACGTGAGAGAGAAAGCATTCGCCCTCGGCAAAAGACTGGTAACGGCATGGTCCGCAAGGGAAAGAACTGCTGAATATGCAGACGTGACGTCACGCTTCAGGGAACGCATGCGGTCCCTGGTTCTCTGGCGCAAGGAGGAATGGCCCCACGAATATGGATACTGGCGGGACCGTGACCTTAAGGGCGGCATGAATCCCTGAGAAAGGTCTTCCTCCTTGTTTTGTAACTGCCCCTGCTCAGCCTCCGCAGCAGCGCCCGGGGGTGTCGCATGAGTTGGGGTCTCCGCAGCAGCCTCCGGGAGGCGGGCTGAAGGAAGGTGTCTGGCCTCCCATGGAAATATTGGGCGCGGACATCAGCTTCGTGAGGTTGGAACTGCCGCACTCCTTGCAGGAGAACTGTTCATCCTTTCGCAACTGAAGTATCTCGTTCACTGTTCCGCATTTTTCGCAGCGGTACTCAAAAATGGGCATTGCCTTCTCCTTAGTGGGCGCATCCGTGCTGGTGGTCGTGTCCGCCGCACGCATGCTGCAGGGTAAGCTCGGGAAGACCGCTCGCGGAAAGGAGGGTCATATTTTCCTTTACGCTGGGAGCTACGGCTCTGTAGACCTTGATTCCCCTGGAATTAAGGCCCTGTATTGCTCCGGCTCCGATGCCGCCCACAACCACGGCGTCCACGTCTTGCCCTCCCATGGCCATGATGGGATTGCATGCGCCATGTACGTGGTGGATGTCGGCGTTGCTTACTGTGGTTGTGTTTTGAACTTCCGTATCGACGAGAATAAATGTGGGCGCTGAGCCGAAGTGATTATAGACGATACTATCCAAGCCGTTATTCTCCTGTACTGGAAAACATACTTTCATGCGCTGCCTCCGATGAGTTGCTTTATTTGGAACGGCCCGGTTTGGCGCGGGGCGTTACATAGAGATTATAATCATATGCTCATAATATGTCAATAGGGTCCATTTTTGCTGTTGACATTTCTTTGTTATAATCATATGTTCAAAATATCAGCAAGAGGAGGGAACCTATGGAGGAAAACAGGGAAAAGGGAAAGGCTTGGAATCCTTACGTTGCGGGCGTTTTGACGGGTCTGCTTCTCATCTTCTCCGCGTGGTTCACGGGAAAATATGTGGGGGCCTCAACAACGTTTGTGCGGACGGCCGGTTTTATCGAGCAGGTTTTTGCGGAAGAGAGGGTGGGCAAAATGGAGTATTTTGTGAAAGAGATGCCCAAAATTGACTGGCAATGGATGTTTGTGGCAGGCATTTTCTTCGGCGCCCTCGTCGCCTCGGTCACCTCCCGAACTTTCCGGTGGCAGGCCGTACCGGTTACATGGAGTGAGCGATTCGGATCGGGAAGAACAAGAAGGGCTCTTACCGCTTTTGCAGGCGGGGCGATAGCGATGTTCGGAGCGCGACTGGCGGATGGGTGACCGAGCGGGCATGGGCTGAGCGGTTCGCTTCAGCTGGCGGTGAGTGGTTACATATCCCTGGTCTGCTTCTTTGTAGGCGGTGTTATTGTCGCCAATTTACTTTACAGGGGAGGTAAAGGACGATGAACGAACTCGTTTACGGGCTCATAACAGGCGTTATTTTCGGACTTCTCCTTCAGAAAGCCCGGGTGATCCGATATGACATGCAGCTCGGAGCGCTGCTCCTCAAGGACATGACAATCGTGAAGTTCATGTTTACTACCATCCTTACGGCCATGGTCGGAGTCTACTTTCTGAAAGACCTCGGTATGGTGAAACTTGCGGTGAAGCCGACCGTTCTGGGCGCGAATATCATAGGGGGTCTTATCTTTGGAGCTGGATGGGCTCTTCTCGGATATTGTCCGGGCACGTCTCTCGGGGCGCTGGGAGAAGGGCGCTGGGACGCGGTCTGGGGCATCCTCGGGATGCTTGTAGGGGCCGCGGCATTTGCGGAAGTATATCCGATTATGAAGGGGAGTGTGCTTAAGTGGGGCGTATATGGTAAAATTACCATACCGGGAATAATCGGGATAAACCACTGGATAGTCATTGCGGCGTTTGTCGTTGTTGGTCTTGTCATGTTCCGGTGGTTCGAAAAGAAAGGGGTCTGACAAGGACCGGAGTACGGCAAAAAAATTACAGGAGGTCAAGGGGTTGATATGGTAGACGAGTGGATAAAGGAGATAAAGAGAGACTTTCATCCGGATAAGGTGGGCATGATCCTTGTGCACAACGGAGTGGTACGTGGTACGTCGAAGGAAGGCGGCCTGGTAAAAGGAATGATATTGTCTGTTGACAGGAAGCTGTTGGCGTCCAAGGTAGAGGAGTTGAAGAAAAAAGAGGGTATTGCGGAGATCAGGGCATGGCTTAACGAAGGAGAGCTGCATGTAGGGGATGACATAATGTATCTTCTTGTGGCAGGGCGGTTCAGGACCGATGTCTTGCCCGTCTTGCAGGAGTTGCTCACTACGGTGAAGAAGGACGTGGTGAAGGAAAAGGAGATCATGTGATGAAGAAGGGTGGCCTTACAAACTGTGCGCAGTGCGATGTGCCTCTCGGCGAGCGGATTTGCATGACCCCGGAGGGTAGATCGGGAAAGGGATGCCCCACTGGCGGCAAAAGGAAGCTCCTTGGAAAGGCGCTTGCCGAGTACAAAGATGAGGGGGTCAGAGAATTTGCAAGGCAATCGTTCCTTCAGGAGGCGGAGTGCTATGCGGGAAGGGAGAAAAGTCCTTATGTAATGCATCCGGTAAAACCAAGAATGCTGGAGATTATGGAGTTCGCCCGCAGGATGAATTACAGGAAGCTGGGTCTCGTCTTCTGCGCGGGCCTCGCAAAAGAAGGGCGGATAGTCGGTCAACTTCTCGAGAACTATGGTTTCGAAGTCGTGTCGGTGGCGTGCAAGGCGGGCGGAGTGTCAAAGAAGGAAGTAGGCGTAAAGGATGAGGAGCAGATATACAGGGGTAGTCATGAAACCATGTGTAATCCGGTATTTCAGGCTATGATCGTCAATGAAGCCGGGACTGACTTCAACATTCTCCTGGGCCTCTGCGTAGGTCACGACTCCCTGTACTTCAAGTATGCAACTGCACCTACCACGGTTCTCGCAGTAAAGGACCGCGTAGCCGGACATAACCCCCTGGCGTGTATCAACATGATGGAAAACTATTCCGCATGGATAGGGAGCCCTTGATGAACCCCGACGGATTGTCCGGGGAGGTGTTTTTGCGGGCCACAGGTTTTATTGATTCCGAAAACGACGAAATCAGGAGAGTCGCCCGCGAGATTTGCGAAGGCGCCTCAACGCCGGAACAAAGAGCAGTGAGGCTCTTCACCTTTGTCAGGGACGAGATCCGCTATAACGCCTACATGATATCCACCCATCCCGAAGACTTCAAGGCAAGCACGACCTTGGGGAGGCAACAGGGATATTGCGTGCAGAAGGCTATACTGTTTGCCGCCCTTGGCAGGGCCTCGGGCATACCGACGCGCCTTGTCTTCGCGAAGATAAGGAACCACAGACTTTCCGGTCGTCTGATGCGGGAGATCGGGACGAATATGCTGCCCGCCCACGGCTACAACCAACTCTACGTGGGAGAGCGGTGGGTGAGCGTCACTCCATCATTCGAAAGAGCACTATTGTCACATCACACTTGTAATGTCGTATAGTATGATATAGAATCTCCTCAAGGGTTAAATTTCACCATGGGGAGGTCCGAATGATAAAATATAGGGTGGTGCTCGAAAAAGAAGAGCGAAAGGAACTTGAAGGCGTGGTGCAAAAAGGAAATCATAAAGCCCAAAAGGTGCTCAATGCGCTGGTTCTTCTCAATTGCGATCAGGGCCGGTTCCAGGACCACCCGATGAAGAACGAGGATATATCGGCAGTGTTGCGAATCAGCATGCGTAAGATAGATAGAGTAAAAAAGCGATTCGTGGAAGAAGGACTTGAGACTGCCCTTACCGGACACAAAGCAGAGCGAGTCTACGAGAAGAAGGCGGATGGCGATTTCGAGGCCCACCTCATTGCCTTGAGCTGTAGCGAACCACCAGAAGGTTTTGCGAGGTGGACCTTGCGTATGCTCGCGAACCGGGCCGTAGCGCTCAATTATATCGAGAATATCTCCTATGAAACCGTGCGTCGGGTTTTAAAAAAACGAAACAAAACCCTGGAAGCAGCAAGGATGGGTCATTCCACCGGAGGGCAATGCTGATTTCGTCGCCGCCATGGAGAACGTACTCGATGTATATAAACGCCCGTATGATAAAAGATTCCCGGTGGTCTGTATGGATGAAACCCCAAGACAACTGATCAAAGAAACGCGTACCCCGATTCCCCGCGCTCCGGGACGGCTCGAGCGTCACGACTACGAATACGAGCGATGTGGCGTCTGTACCGTATTTATGGCCAACGAACCATTGGCGGGCACGCGCCTGACCAAGGTATCGGAAAGGAGAACGAAGCGCGACTGGGCGGAGTTCATCCGGGAACTTTCAGGACGGTATGGAAAGGCCAAAAGGATCACCCTTGTCATGGATAACCTGAACACCCATAAACCCGGCTCTCTTTATGAAGCCTTTTCTCCCGAAGAGGCAAAACGCATCTGGGACCGCTTTGAATTCGTCTATACTCCCAAACATGGAAGCTGGCTCAATATGGCGGAGATTGAGCTTAACGTGCTCATTCATCAATGCCTGAGTCGCCGGATCGACACTCTCGCCGAGGTCCACTCCGCCGTGTCTGCCTGGCAGGCCCATCGCGACAATCTCAACGCAAAGGTGAACTGGCAATTTACTACTAAGGATGCGCGGGTGAAACTTAGGCGACTTTATCCGACATTAGATGAGTGACGTGACACTATGTGAAAAGACAGGAATTCCCGTGGTTGAGTTTGACGGCAGACACGATGCGGTGTTGGCGGCTGCCGACGTCGCGGGAAATCCCTTCGTGGAGTACGTGGAAAAGTATGGTCCTGAAAGCGATCTCCCTTTCCAATGGCTCAAGGAAAAGGTTTACCCCGTGTGGGGCGACAAGGCATCGTGGTTGAATGAAAGCGACTCAAGGGGGCACGTAATGCCCTCGGGGTATCGGTTTTAATGGTCAGTAAATAGAGCGTATCCTGCCGCTTCTTTTGTCGATGATGAGCCGGTCGATGGGCTTGCCTTCGGAGTCGGTTATCTCTGCCTCGAAGTATCTCCTCCGCTCTTCAACTTTTCCCACCTGTACTGTTTTCCCTGAACCGGAAAAGTATTTCTCCATGGCTTCTTTTGCTTCATCGGCCGTTTTGACGACCCTCCGCGCGCCATAAGGGCCCCACCGGTGGCCCGGGCAGTAACGCCCGTAAGGCATACCCTCGTAAGAATCGGGGCCTCCCCCGCCGCGCCCCCACCAGGGCTGGGCGTAAGACTCGGCTGAAGCCGACATCATCGCCAGAAAGGCTATAACAAGTATCATCCCACGGGCTGCCATCTTGACTCCTGTAATGAACGGACCCCGGACTCACCGGGGTCCGCCTTCAAGGTTCGCTACCTTTTACCGCATCGGACAGTTGCCTGCCCCATAACCGCGGCCTCCCGCCATATGCGGGCCATAACCATGGCCGCGTCCGCCCATTCCCATACCGAAGCCCGCAGGTAATCCCTGTTTCTCGGCTGCGGTCCGGATCTTAAGGCGAAGATCAATGATCTCCTTCTGGAGCCCGGCTATTTTGGCCTGGTCCGGTTTGTCCTTCAAATACTCGTTCCGGATCTCGACGCGCTTTGCCATGGCCTCGTCTCTGAGCGGAAGGGTCTCTTTCTGAAAGGCCCTGAGTGCATTCACATCCACCGGCTTGTTGACCGCAGGTCCGGCGCCGTACCCTGCTCCGCGAGGACCACCGCCATAACCCATGCCACACCATGCCTGAGCCGAGGCGCCCAAAAGGGCCAATCCAACCACTGCCACTAAAGCCACTACCCATATCTTTTTCATTCCTTTGTCCCTCCTTTATTGGGATTATTTATAGTATGAGTATAAAGGAGGAATGTGAAGGGGTGACGAAGAGATTATGAAGAATTGTGAATGGAAGCCCCGGGCAGGCGCACGGTAAAAACCGAACCCTGACCGTACACGCTTGTCGCTTCCACTCTCCCTCCGTGTGCCTCTGCCAGTTCTTTTACAATGGTGAGGCCGATGCCGAGGCCTCCCCCCGGTCCACGATAAAACCTCTCAAAGATGAAGGGTAGGTCCTTTTCCTTAATACCTGTCCCGTTGTCCTCAACGGAAAGAACTGCGTCTCCGTCTGCCATCGCTGCGGTAAGGAGCACGTGACCGCCGCGGGGGGTCACTTTCAGCGCATTGCTGAGCAGGTTGAGAATTATCTGACTCAGGCGGTCCGGGTCCGCGTATACTTCGGTCGCATCGCTCAATCTCAGTTCAAGGGCAACGCCTTTTTCGTCGAAGGACCCCCGGTACCTTTCCACTATGTGGGTGAGGAAAGTTCTTATGTCGAGGATGCGGCACGCCAGAGAAAGAACGCTAGCCTCGGCCTGATTGAGTTCCTCGATCCCATCGACCATGGCTTTGAGCCTGCCTGTCTCATCGTAGAGGGACTGGAGCCTTTCGGGATCGTTTGCGATCAGGCCGTCGATCATACCCTCGATTTCGCCCCGCATGACCCCCAGTGGGGTCCTCAGTTCGTGAGCAACGTCGGCGATCAGCTTTCGTCGCAACTGTTCGTGGGTTTCGAGGGCTTTCGCCATCCGGTTGAACGTTTCGGAAAGGTCCCCCACTTCATCACGTCTGGTGACTGCCACGCGCTTTGTAAAGTCTCCCCGGCTGATAGCGGCGGCAGCGGCGGCAAGTTCCTGGATGGGGCGGGTCAACCGGCGGGAGAAGAGCACGGAGATAAGGACGGCGAGGCTGCCTATGATGAGCACCGAGGCGAGAAGGAACAGATCGGATCTGCGGATAAACAGGGTCTCCTTTGCAGGCTTCAACTCCTTGAGTTCGAGGGTCCCGATCTGGGCGCCCCCCAGAAAAAGAGGGTAAGGCACAAAATCGCCGGAAGCTCCCGCTGCCCGGTATTCGGAGAGAGACATGAGCCTTCTCTTCACGAGGGGTGTTGCCGCTTCGATTGCCCTCTTCGTATCTATGACCGGGCTGCCCTCCCGGTCCAGAAGTATCATTTCAAACCCAAGGTTCAAGGCCCATAACGCATCTTCAGCCTGGGCCTCCTTGTTCCAACCGGAGTTGCGCTCGTACGACCCTTCGAGGTGAGCCAGTATCCAGTAAGCCTTATCTTCGGTTTCACCCTCGAGGTAGGCGCTAAAGTCTTTGAGCATCAGTTCCCGGAGCATCAGCGCCCCTGAGAGGGAGAGCACCACCACTCCCAGAAGCAGGAGAAGGAACTTGAGCCGCAGACGGCTAGACATCCCTGCTCACGGAGAAGCGGTAGCCTACACCGTAAATCGTATGGATGAAGGAAGGGTTCTGGGGATCATCCTCTATCTTGCGGCGGATGTTCTTGATGTGGGCGTCCACGCTCCTCTCATAGCCCTCAAATTGGTACCCTAGGGCCTTCTCAACCAGTTCACTCCTTGTGAAAACCCGGTGGGGAGCGTTGGCAAGGCTGAAGAGAAGCTTGAACTCGGTAGGTGTCAACCGTACCGGCTCGTTTCCTTTTATCACCTTATAGTCCTGACCATCGATAATGAGGGATCCGTGGTTGAAACTCATGGGTTCATTTCCTGCGAGGTCTCCTTTCTCGAAGCGCTTGAGGACGGCCTTTACTCTGAAGACCAACTCCCGGGGGCTGAAAGGCTTCACCACGTAGTCGTCCGCGCCGAGGGCGAACCCCGCGACTCTTTCCTCCTCGGATGCCTTGGCGGTGACCATTATTATGGGCACGTCGGCGATCTCCTTGAGCTGAAGGCAGAGTTCCTCGCCGGTGGTATCGGGGAGCATGAGGTCGAGAATTACGAGCATAGGCTTTTCTTTGTTGGCTGCTTCCAGGGCTTCCTTGCCGCGTTCCGCGTGAACTACCCGAAAACCGGCGCCTTCCAGATAGACCTTTACGATACGGGCTATTTTCAGATCGTCTTCAACGACAAGTATGGGATAGAGCATACTAAACTCTACACTACAAACAGGGCGAGCGCAATATTCCCGGAGGTCTTTTGACCTTTCCCGGATGCCCAATCACGGGTTTTACCTGGGTTGTCCATGGACGACGGGACTTTGCCCCACCTGACGGGGACATCTTGGACCTCGTTATATCGACCCTCCAGGCAGTCCGAAACAGAGCCGTTGCGCCGGGTCTCATCCCGCAGCAGATGCGGCCATGGAACGGGGCCGTGCATTTCAGGACATGAGGGCCCTCCTTACCAGGGTTTTAGCGATTTCCACCTTGTAGGCATTCATGGCGAGAGGCAGAGCGCCCGCGAGGGCCAGTTCGCCTGCCTTCGCAGCCGTGTATTCATTCAACACCTTTCCTTTCACAAAATCTTCCGCTTCTCTGGCCCTCAAGGGTTCAGGGGCCACAGCGCCAAGGACGATACGCGCATCCCTGCAGACTCCGTCGCTGAAGCTCACGACCGATGCAATGCTTACAATCGCGAAATCGACGGGCTTTCTCAGGGTGAATTTCCGGTATATCTGACGTGTCCCTTTTGCGGGCTTCGGAATCCGGACCTCCTTTATCAGTTCATTCTTTTCAAGAACAGTCGAGTGGGTGGCGCTTGCGCTGAAGAAGACCTGCGCCGGCAGGCTTCTTTTCGAGGTGACAATGCGGGCGTCCAGCGCCACGAGGGCCATGGCAATGTCCGACGGTCCCACTGCGAGACATCCGCAGTTGAAGCATCGTCCGGCCTCTGTCTCGATCTCTCCCATGGTGAGGCCCCGTATATCTTCCACATTGACGGTCTTTATCCGCTCATCCGCGGGCAACTCACCGACCCTCGCCCGGGGTACCTCCCGGAGAGAGGAGTCTCCGAAAGCCGTGGGCCCCTTCTCCTTTCCTTCCGCCGTCCGACCGGTTCCTATGGCCGATTCGATGCCCCGGACGGCTTCCCGCGCCGAGGCTACCGCCTGGACTACGGTGGTCGCTCCGGCCACAACATCGCCTCCTGCGAAAACGGAGCTCATGTCCGTCGTCGAATTCTTCGAATCCACGGAGACTGTGCCTCGCGGGGTGAAAGAAAGCCCGGAAGTGGAGAGAGATTGATCGACGCCCTGGCCTATGGCGACGATGATACTGTCCGCCTGAATGTCCAGGGCTGTGCATACCGCATCAAACTGAGGGTTGAACGTGCCGTCCCCATCCCGGACCGAGACGCATGTCATGGTTTCGAGACCCGAGGCTCTGCCGTCTTTTACGATTATCTCCTTTATGCCGAGAGAAGGGTGGATAATTATTCCTTCCTCTTCCGCCTCGATGATTTCGGCATCGAGGGCAACCATCCTGTCCCGGGAGGTGAGGTCGCGGCATTCCAGGCAGACGAGGTGTACTTCTCCTGCGCCCGACCTCCTTGCTGTCCTCGCGGCGTCTATGGCCACGCTCCCTCCGCCGATGATAATCACTTTCTTGCCGAGGGGAATCTTCTCTCCTGAGTTTATCCTCCTCAGATAGTCCAGGGCGTAATGGATGCCATGGGCGTCCTCGCCCGGCACACCGAGCTTGAGGCTCCTCCAGGTTCCGCCCGCGACCATTACGGCGTCGAACTCGTTCGCAATCTTTTTCAACGAAATGTCCTTTCCCACATCGACACTCACCCTGAAGGCGATGCCCATTCGTTCCAGGGCTTTTATCTGCTTCTTCACCACGTCCTTGGGAAGACGGAATGGTGGAATGCTGTAGCGGAGCATGCCGCCGGCCTCGGGCAGTCTTTCGTACACCGCGACCTTGTGTCCCGCTCTTCTGAGGTAAAAAGCGGCGGCTAGCCCTGCGGGTCCGGAGCCTATTATCGCGACCTTTTTGCCCGACTCCTTTTCCGGCGGGGCGTAGAACTCTTCAGCCCGTTCAAGAATGTAGTCGCCTATTCCGCGTTCGATGCAGTTGATTGCCACGGACTCGTCGAATTCGTTGCGGTTGCACTCGGGTTCACAGAAGACGGGACAGACGCGGCCTGTCATGGCCGGGATGGGATTGTAGTCCATCAGTATCCGGGCTGCTTCCGCGAAATCGCCCTTCCGGACCCTGCTGAGGTACCCGGGTATGTCGGTGCCCACCGGGCAGTGACGTGCGCAAGGATATTCGGCAGGCCGGGCAGCACCGAAGAGTGAATGGTACCGGTTGTCGCCCGCAAGGGCACTGCATATCTTGCCGCCTTTACGGAGACAGGTGATAGGACCGCCTATCTGCTGCGGATACCGGTAATACCAGCACCTTACATCCTGGGCCAGGTTGCCGCCGATGGTAGCCATGTTCCTGATATGGGGACTGGCCACGGAATAGGCCGCCTCGGCAAGGAGGGCATAATCTTCCTTGACCTCCGGTGAGGCGGCGATGTCCGCCAGTCGGGTGAGGGCGCCTATCTTAAGTACTTTCCGGTCTTTCCTGATGTACTCCAGACCCTCGATGGTCTTTATATTGATCACCGCCTCGGGGTACTCGGCGAGGCATTTGTCTCTCATGGCGCCCAGGAGGTCGGTGCCTCCCGCATTGACCCGTGCCTTCCCTTCGTATTCCGTAAGGAGCGACGTCGCTTCTTTGATCGACCGGGCATTATGGTGTCTGAAGGGTTTCATTCTGCACCTCTCTCTTGTGAATCAGTTACATTGTTCGAACCCGTCTTTCCAAGGGCCTTCAAGACCCTGTCCGGAGTGGCCGGGTACTCGTAAAGCCACGTGCCGATTGCGTTGGACACCGCCATGAGCACCGCGGAGGGTCCCGGTGACGTAGATATCTCCCCCACACCCACGGCATGAAAACGGTGGCTGGGGAAGGGTGTTTCAAGGACGACATGGTCGATTACAGGCAACTCCAGAAAAGTCCTCCACTTGTAGTCGATCATATTGGCGTTCATGATGTGGCCTGTGCGGCGATCGAGGACCGACTCCTCGAAGATGGCGCTGTCGATACCCGCTGAGCCGAAACAGCCGTTGAGTTGGCCTTCGAGGCCCTGGGGGTCCATAATCTGCCCCACATCCGTGGCGTTCACTACACGGATGAGGTCTACCTTTCCCGTTTCCGTATCCACTTCTATTTCCACAAAGCTCATCATGCAGTTGCACATGGTGAAGTCAGGCTCGAACCGTCCGTATCCGAGTATGGTGCGGTCATTTCCCATGACAGACCATCTTATCCTCTTTTCCGGATGATCCTTCACAAAGACGAAGCCGTCCGCTGTGTCCAGGTCTTCGGGGGCCGCACCGAGCTTGGGCGCGGCGAGTTCGAAAATCTTCCGCCTCGCGTCCTCCGCGGCGTTGATGACCGCGCTGCCTATAGCATAGGTCCCTCTGGAACCGACCGGTCCGAACTCGAAGGGGGTGATCAGCGAATCGGCAGGCGTCATGGATATGCGCTCCGGTGGGATCTGGAGCACCTCGGCGACCATCTTCGCATAGTTGCTCTTCTGTCCTGTTCCGTGTTCCGTCACGCAGAGGAAGATTGTGGCAGTGCCGCTATATCCCAGTTGTACATAGGCCTCGGCTGCATCTTCGCCGATGTCGGCGTTTCCATGAACGCCGACGCCTATGCCCCGCCTTCTTGCGCCGTTGACGGCGGTGGGTTTCAGCCAGCCTTTCCATTTTTCCTTCCATCCGAACCGCTCCGCACCTTTGTTCATGGCTTTGGAGAAATCGACGCCCCGGAAGTTGTACCAGCCGCCGTCCCGCCAGAAATATCCGCCGCCGGGCTTGACGAAATTCTTCCTCAGCACCTCAAAGGGGTCGAGACCGGCCTTTTCCATGGCAAGACTCAAAAGGGGTATGAAGGAACATTTCAATTCCTGTCCTCCGAAGCCTCTTGTGCTCCCCGAGGCATTCCGGTTGGTGGCCACCACGATGTTCTTGAGGTCCCAGTTGGGACACTGGGCCATGATCATAAGTTCTCCCGATCCTATTGCCACCTGGGCCTGGGTGGTAAAGGAGTAATACCCCGTGTCGACATACCATGTGCCTTGTATGGCCGTTATGGTGCCGTCCTTCTTCATGCCCACCCTCGCGTGAATGCGGGAGCCGACTCTCAGGGTGAAGGCGGCCATGTGTTCCTCCTTTGTAAAGAAGACCTTCACCGGGAGCCTGGTGGCCTTGCTCAGGACTATTGCATAAGACTGGACCTGCCAGCACATGATTTTCGTGCCGAAGCCTCCTCCGCACTGGGGCCCGATAGTCCTTATATCGAACTTGCGGTTGAAGACGTGGAAGAGGGTGACCTTATCCAGGTATGGGGCCTGAGTTGTTCCCCAGACAGTGACTTTGTCGGGCTCCTCCCACTGGGCCACTGCGCCCACGGATTCAGGGGGCAGGGCGTTCGGTATGTTTTCGTATCCGAAAGTGCCTTCCGTAATGACGTCCGCTTCCGAGAACCCCTTTTCTACATCCCCCATTACCACTCCCTTGAGGCAGTTGGGGCCGTAAATGATCGTGCCGCCGGGCAGTATGTTGCCGGGGAACTCATCGTATACCAGAGGAGCGTCGGGTTTGAGGGCGGAGTCTATGTCGAAGACCGCGGGCAGGACCTCATACTCCACGTCGATAAGCTCCAATGCCTGTTCTGCAATGGCCTCGGTGACAGCGGCAACAAGGGCTACCGCATCACCCACATACCGCACTTTATTATCAAGTATACGCACGTTTCTGGGCGTGCCGCCTCTGTAATCAGGGATATCTTCCCATGTGAGAACCGTCTTGACACCTTTCAGGGCGAGGGCTCTGGTTTTGTCGATCTTTGTGATCCGCGCGTGGGCGTATGGGCTTCGGAGCACCTTTCCGTGGAGGAGGTTCCGGAATTTCAGGTCATCCGTGTATTGTGTCGCTCCGGTTACGATGTCGTGGCCGTCCCTGCGATTTACATGCTTGCCTATATATCTGTAGTTGTTCTCCATTCTTTACCTCCCTCCTGGGCCGACGTTGCCCGCCACCGACATGACCGCCCTGATTACGTGGTAATGGCTGACACAGCGGCAGAAATTGCCCGAAAGGGCCTCCTTTACCTCTTCCTCGTCAGGGTGAGGGTTCGTGTTGAGGAGTGCCCTGGCGGTCATAATGATGCCCGGGGTGCAAAACCCGCACTGGAAAGCGGTATGGTCGATAAACGCCTGCTGAAGAGGGTCGAGTTCACCCGACTCCCTGTCTTGCAGCCCCTCTATAGTGGTGACCGCCTTTCCGTCGCATTCAACCGTGAGTATTTTGCATGAAAGGACCGCCTTTCCGTCCATGATTACCGTACATGCGCCGCAGGCGCCGTTGTCACAGGAAATTTTAGTTCCCGTGAGGCCGAGGGTCTCCCTGAGGGTGAAGGAGAGCGTGTGAAAGGGCTCGACTTCACCCGCCCTGTTGCCGACGTCAAGTACGTAATTCTGTCCGTTCACCGTAAGGCTGACAGGCGGGGCATCAACCGGCTCTCTGCCTGGTCCGTGTTTCCTTTTTGTTGTCATATCTGTTCCTCCATATTCGGATCGATTCCGGTTTCAAGTATCCCAGGGGGAATGACTCTCGTCAGACCTGCCTCTTTACCATCTGTGGTACAAGAAGCATGCCGTTCGCATAACAATTGGATATTACGCGTGATAATTTTCTGCGCGGAATGGTGACGCGAAATCACCTCCAATATATTGGTGATTGTAACAACATATTGACGTTCACACGGCAGTTTGTTAGAGTGTTCGAAGGGGCTATCGGCACTCGGCCGGCGGTCGGCTCAGGATCCGTTAAAGGGAGGGTTTATGGCAAAAATGACAAAGTCCGGCACTGATCCCGAAAAGCTGTGGCTGCGCTTTGACCGGCTTCATAGGGACATCGTCCTCTACCTTGTCTACACAGAACCCCCAGTTTCCATCGATATGCTCACCTCCCTCGTCGGCGGCCCCGCCCTCCGGGTTCTGAACGCAATGGAAGCATTGAGGAAGCGAAGGCTTGTGACTGAAAGGCGCGGGTACGGAAAAGGATTGTACTTTCTCACTGATTCCGGTCTTCCGGAGTTTGCACGGGAACACCTGCCCGGCGAGGAGACGGGTGAAGCCCTGAGAAAGCTTGTCGGTTATTACAAGGGGCAGGAGACGAAAACAGAGGAAGCCCTTCTGGCCTTGTCAAGACTCTATCTTGAACTGGGAGATATCGGGGCAGGTCTTGAGTACATAAAACAGGCAGCCGATATCCTTTACAGGTCAGGGCAAAGAGAAAAGGCTGTGGTCAATTACGATAATATCCTGCAGTATTACGGAAAGAACCAGCCCCGGGAGGCGGATGCGGACTGTTTTCTTGACAGCGTTTTCGCTAAGGTCACCATATCGAAGTACCTGATGCCCCTCCATGAGCAGGTAGCTCTTCTCAGCAAGGCGGAGAAGGTTGCGGAGCGTCACGAAAGATGGGAGGCCCTGGCGCGGACAAAACTCACCCTGGGGCGGCTCCTGCAGGCGTCGGGCCGTCACAGGCAGGCAGAAAGATGCATGAACGACTACCGGAACCTCACGAGGGATGTGGGGGATCCCGCGATGCTCAAGATAGCCACCCTTTTGACAAGTGAATTCCTTTACTGGCAGGGCAGGTTTTCCGAGGCGGCCCGTCGGTACGAGGAGGTTGCGGGGGATCTGGAAGAATTCGGGGACGACAGGGCAACATTAAAGGCTGGAGCGAGGGTGGGTTTCAGTTATGTTATCTGCGGAAGGATTGCCCGGGGTATGGGTATGATCGACGCGGTAAGGGCAAAAGGCAATTCGCTGGACCTCCCGTCTGTTGTTGCCGTGGCGGACTTCATGAGCGCCCTTGCCTTGATGGAAATGCGGAAGCTGCCCGAAGCCGAGCTCCAACTCGACAGGCTGTCTTCTTTTCCGGACGAGGTGCTCGGTCACTACACGCTCTCGGGCATGAACAGGTGCCGGGCATATATCAGTTGCGCCCGTGAGGATTATTCAGGGGCTTACGAATACCACAAGCGGGCCATCGAGCATTCCCTATCCCTCGGTTGGAGCCATCATAACGGTCCCTGGAACCTCGAATGTCTCGACATACTCGAATCAAAAGGCTTTTTCAATAAGGAATGGAACTTCGACGGAGAGGTAAGGAGAATACTCGGCTGGGATGATATTTATATGAAGGGGGTGGCCTACAGGTACAGGGCGCTCAGAAATATGAAGTCAGGTCGGCCTCTCGGGAAGATATTGACGGACCTGAAAGGGAGCGAGAAATATCTGAAAGAGGCGGGGGCGGAGATAGAGCTTGCCCGAACGTGGGTAGACCTTGGAAACGCCTTTGCGAAAAAGGGAGAGCCCACAGTGGCACGGGCTTACCTGGAAAAGGCGTGGGCCCTCTTTTCAACGGTGGACAGAAATCTTATCCCCAAGGACCTCCTGGTCATCATGCCCCAGGAAGCGAAGATTGAACTGATGATAGAAAGGATCATGAAGATCAACGAATCCCTGGGGACGATACAAGACATGTCTTCCTTCCTTGAACGGGTCATCAACGCGGCCATGGATTTCACGATGGCCACGCGAGGGGCTTTCTTCGCCGTGGGGGCCGGAGGCGAGCCGAAGATCATGGCAAGCAGAAACCTTGACGTTCCGGACGCGAGGCAATCGTCGATCATACATAGCGTAGTGGCCCATGGAGACCGCGAGGGCATCGAAGTTGTCGCCCCCGGCATCAAGAAGATAGGCGGTCTTACGGACCAGATCCTTCTGGAGGCGGGCATCTATTCGTTCATCTGCATGCCCGCCAAACTGGTCGGACAGACACAAGGCTACCTCTACCTCGACAATCGTCTTGGAGGCGAGCCTTTCTCCGGTAACCTCCTTACTTATGTAAGGCTGCTTTGCAGCCAGATCGCCGTGGGACTTTCCAATATCAAGGTATATGATGAGATGAGGAAGGAGAAGGACCGTCTCGAAGACGAAGCGATCTTTTACAAGCAGACCATGGGTATCGCCAACCCGCCGGAAAGGATCATGGGAACGTCCGGGGCCATAAAGACAATTATTGAACAGATACGGCAGGTGGCCCCGACGGACAGCACGGTCCTGATCGTGGGCGAAACAGGGGTCGGAAAAGAGCTTGTAGCCAAAGCCATCCATCACCTGAGTGAGCGCCGGGAAGGGCCTTTCATCCCCGTCAATCTCGCCGTCCTTCCCCACGATCTCGTGGCGAGTGAGCTTTTCGGCCACGAAAAAGGATCCTTTACCGGGGCAAGTGAAAGGCACAAGGGGAGGTTTGAGCTTGCGGACGGCGGAACGATCTTTCTCGACGAGATCGGGGACCTGCCGCCCGATGTTCAGGTGAAGCTGCTCCGGGTCCTCCAGGAGAGTAAATTCGAGCGGCTCGGAAGTGAGAGACAGATCAGGTCGGACTTCAGGGTCGTCGCCGCTACCCACAGAAACCTTCACGCAGAGATCGAAAAGGGCGCATTCCGGCAGGACCTCTATTACCGTCTGAACGTCTTCCCCCTCTACATTCCTCCGCTAAGAGACAGAAAGGAGGACATCCCTCTCCTGGCGCACCATTTTCTCGACAAGTTCGGGAAGAAGATGGGCAAAAGGATAGGGCGCATCCCGGAGGAGGAGCTTGCAAAACTCATAGATTACCATTGGCCCGGGAATGTGCGGGAGCTGGAACATTTCGTCGAGAGAGCGGTCATAATCTCCGATGGGCACAGAATAAGCTTTTCCGGTCATGAATTCCAATCGCCGTCCATTGGTTTCGGCAAGAACCCCGGTGCCACCTTGTTGGCGGACGTGGAGAGGGAACACATAGAGAAGGTCCTGAAGGAAACGCGCGGGAAGGTGGGAGGCCCTGACGGGGCAGCTTCGATCCTGGGATTGAAACCGACAACCCTCTTTTTCCGTATGAAGAAACTGGGGATCACGAAACGCTCGTAAGCAAGGGAACGAGCGGAAGCGGACGATGCCATAGAGGGCTGCCGCTACAGGAGGTCCGTTGTGGATGAAATGGAACGAAAAGAGAGAATCCTGGGTGGGTTGTGGGGCGCAATTGTGGGAGATGCCCTTGGTGTACCCGTGGAGTTCGGAGGCAGGGAGGAGCGAAAAGCCGACCCCGTGACGGACATGCGGGAATTCGGGATTTTCCGTCAGCCTAAAGGCACGTGGTCCGATGATAGTTCCCTCATGCTCTGCACTGTAGAGGGTCTCATGGACGGATTCGATACTTTGAGGATGGGTGAACTCTTCTCCCGGTGGTTTTACGAGGGGTACTGGACTCCCTGGGGCAGGACTTTCGGCGTCGGCCTGACCACGAGGTCTGCAATCCGGCGCATGAAGTCGGGTGTACCTCCTGAAATGGCGGGCGGCGCGGAAGAAAAGGACAATGGAAACGGCTCCCTCATGCGCATCCTGCCCGTGGGAATTTACGCGTCGCGACTGCCTCCGGCGCAGATCCTCGAATATGCGCACCGTGCCTCTTCGCTCACCCACCGTCACCCGAGGTCCCAAATGGCGTGCGGCTTTTACTGCCTCATGGTTTCCTTTTTGCTTGAAGGAATTGACCCGGATGCAGCTTACAGGGAGGCAATAAAACACACCCTGCGGTTGTATCGCGACAGGCCGGCCTGCTCAGACGAACTCCCCCATTTTGCCCGCCTCCTCTCCGGTGGGATAGCCGACGCCGATGACGGGGAAATCGAATCAGGGGGATATGTGGTCCACACGCTGGAGGCAGCCGTCTGGTGTCTCCTCACTACGCGTACCTTCAGGGAAGCAGTCCTTAAAGCCGTCAACCTGGGCGCAGACGCAGACACCACCGGCACCGTAACCGGCGGATTGGGAGGGATATGGTACGGGGAAAACTCCATACCGCAGGAATGGATGGAGGCTGTCGCACGGAGGAAAGATATGGAGGGGCTTTTTGAGAGGTTTTGGGAGAGGCAGCAAGATTGACATAGGGGTCTTCATGTTATACAAGAATTGAAAGTGGTCTCCAACACTATCCTCGAGGAGGGGTCGCATGGGTAAAGATAATGGCGGGAAAACCGTTACACGACGCGGTTTCATCAAGGGTGCGCTGGCGGCAGGCGCCGGTGGAGCGGCCCTCGCGGGTCTGATCCCGAACGACGTTTCCGCGGCTTCGGGAGGTGTCCGGCAAAAGTGGGACCATGAAACGGATGTGCTTATCCTCGGTTTCGGCGGAGCCGGGGCTGCAGCGGCAATCGAAGCGAAAGACGCGGGCGCCCATGTCCTCATACTGGAGAAACAACCTGAGAACGCGCATTACTCCAACACCCGGATGGCGGGCGGCATATTCCATAGCCCGGACCCGACAGGAGACAAAGCAGCCCTCAAAGCATATGCCCTCGCCATGTTCAGTGGCGAGAACCTTCCATGGAAGCTGGAAGGCGAGCAACCGGAGGTCTCTGAGGGCCTGGCTGAAGCTTGGGCCGAGCTTTCCCCTGAGAACGTGTCCTGGCTCAAGAAACTTGACCCGGAGTTCAGGACGGTTCCCATGTCCGGGTTTTCGGGGGCAGCTTTTCCGAACTTTCCCGGGGCGAAGGAGTCGAAATACAGGGTCTACGGAAGCACTTTTTCCGGGAGGTCGGACTTCAATGTTCCCACGAAGGACAGTCCGAAACTTCAGAAGATGAACGGGGAGGCGTTCTTTACCGTACTCCATGACGCAGTGCACAAAAGGGGCATTCCGGTCCTCTATGAGACCGCCGCGGTGAGGCTCCTTATGAATGACCGGGGAGAGGCGATCGGGGCCATGGCGCGGACCGGAAACGGGAAGGAGGTCGCCTGCAAGGCCCGAAGGGCGGTAGCCATTACCTCGGGCGGCTATGAATACAACAAGGAGATGAGGCGCGCCTTTCTTGAAGGCCCCGGCGTCGAGGGGTGGGCCTTTTACGGTACACCCGCGAATACCGGTGACGGCATCGAGATGGCCCTGAAGGTCGGGGCGGGCCTCATGAAGGCAGGCAAAGCCGCGGCGCGCATGATCATGGCCGTGCCCGTCCGCGTGAACGGCATGAAGATGGGTCTCATCACTGATTCGGTGGGACGCCCCAACTCCATTGTGGTAGATAACTACGGTAACCGGTACGCAGCCGAAACCCTGATCACCACGGACCCGAGCCGTTACTTCTTTTACAAGGAAGCCGTCAAGTTCGACATTACGAAACTCCTCTACCCGCGTTGTCCGAGTTGGATGGTATTTGATCAGACTTTCATGACAGGAACGACCGTCACCTCTCTCGGGATATCCACGGCGGGTTATGGCTATGTGCCCTGGTCGAAGGACAACATGGATGCGGTGCGGAGGGGTTGGATACTCACTGCGGATACGATCGAAGCCCTCGGCGAGAAAATCAGGGGCCAACACGATAACAGGAAGCTCATGGACCCCACAGGCCTCACAAAGGCTGTCGAGCGGTACAATGAGTTTTGTATAAAGGGAAAAGACGAGGACTTTTCACGGGCAGTGAAGACCCTCGGCCCGGTGGCAAAACCTCCCTTTTATGCGCTTCCCCTCTATGCGGGCGGCCCGAACACCAAGGGCGGCATTGCGGCTAACGCGCGAAGAGAAGTCCTCACGTGGGCCATGAAGCCCATTCCCAGGCTCTATACCGCGGGCGAGATATCCTCGGCCCTGAAATTCGTGTATCAAGGTGGAGGAAACCTCACGGAGTGCCTTGTCTTCGGGAGAATTGCAGGGAGGAATGCGGCGGCCAACACACCGTGGAAGTGAGCCACGCAAAGAGAGGACAAAGGAGCGTGCGTGACGTCATTATTGAGGCGATCGGTTCGATGTAGATGGATGGGAATCATTTCCGCCTTTCTTCTCGTGGCGGTTCTCGCGATACCCGTGGGAGTCCTCCGGGGCGGGGAACCGGCAAAGGCGGACCCGAAAATGTCACAGAGCGGCAGGGATGGCTTCCTTGCCGGCCGGCACACTGCGACGGGCATGGACTGTGCGGCCTGCCACAAGGGTTCCCCGGAAAAGAAACCGTCTATGACCGTGTGCCTCGAATGCCACGGGCCTTATGACAAACTTGCGGCGAAAGGGGAAAAACTGGAGCCCAATCCCCATATGTCACACCTTGGCGAACTTGAGTGCGACAACTGCCACCACGGTCACAAACCCTCGACGGATTACTGCGCCCAATGTCACGCTTTCGGTCTAAAGGTGCCGTAAAAGGGGGTGACGAGGCGTGTGACCGGTGAGTGACCAGGGCCGTGTCTCTTGCGGCGGCTGCACGATCGGTTGCATCGCCCCTTCCTGGTGGTATATCTTACTTGTGTGACCAGGATAGACAAGTTGCTGGCGAGGCTTCTGGCGCGCCCCGAAGACTTCTCCTATGATGAATTGAGACACCTTCTGTTCAGGTACGGTTATGAAGAAGTGAGACCGGGGAAGACATCGGGTTCAAGAGTGGGGTTCGTCAACCGGCGGACAAAACATATTATCCACCTCCACAGACCGCACCCCGGTCCGCACGTGAAGCTCTACCAGATTGAAATGATCATTGATGAACTGAAGGAAATAGGGGTAATCCCATGAAAGACATGATGAGGCATAAAGGATTTGCAGGGTCCGTCCATTTCATCTCAGAGGAAGAGATATTCCATGGAAAGATTGAGGGCATCCCCGACCTCGTTACTTTTGAAGGGTCCACTATGGAAGACCTCAGACAAGCATTTCACGAGGCCGTCGAAGACTACCTTGCCCTTTGCAGGGAGGTAGGCAAGGAGCCCGGCGAATCGTGCAAGCTCCCCTTCTGACCCAGGCATTGAGCGGGCCCGAGAGAGCCATGATGCCCGACCATCCATTTTGACCTTGCTCAGAATCCCGACGAATCTGTTCCTGATAACCATTTCTTTACCGGCTCCACGGTCCTTTCCAGTATGCCGGAGTCGAAGGGTGATTCCAGTCCCCCTGTTTTGACCAACTCCAGGAAAGGGGCGCTTCCCCCTGCCTTGCAGAGCCGGAGGTAATCGGACCATGCCGAACCCCGGTCTTCCTGAAACTTCTCCCAATACTGGATGGCGCAGACCTGGGCCAGGGTGTAATCGATATAATAAAAGGGCGATTCATAGATGTGCCGTTGACATTGCCAGAACCCACCCTCTTCAAGATAGGCGTTTCCGGAAAAATCACGGTATGGCAGGTATCTTTTTTCCAGTTCGCGCCACGCGGCAAAGCGCTCAGCGGGCGATAAGCCCGGATTTTCATACACCACATGCTGGAATTCATCCACCAGTGCGCCGTAGGGGATGAATAGGAGCGCGTCGGAAAGATGCATAAAGCGGTACTTATCGGCCTCGGGGCCGAAGAAGCGGTTCATCCATGGCCAGGTAATGAATTCCATGCTCATGGAATGGATCTCGGCGGCTTCCATGGTCGGCCAGACGTATTCCGGGCATTCGAAATCCTTGCTCATGTGTGCCTGAAATGCATGCCCCGCCTCGTGGGTCAGGACATCCACATCACCGGATGTGCCGTTAAAGTTGGAGAAGATGAAGGGGGCTTTATATTTTGGTATCCAGGAACAGTAACCGCCGCCGGCTTTACCGGGACGATTTTCGAGGTCCATCAGGCCTTCGTCGAGCATCCGGTCGATGAATTCCCCTGTTTCCTTTGACAGGGCGTGGTACATTTCTCTGCCCTCCCGGATAATCTCTTTCGCGCTGCCCTGCGGTGTCGGATTACCGCTTTTAAAACGGAAAGGCAGGTCGTAATAGTAGAGATGGTCCAGGTTCAGCCGGATCCTCTGGCCCTCCCTCAGCCCGTTGGCAAGCGGCACAATAGTCTTCAGAATAGCGTTGCGGTAGTCCCGGACCATATTCTCGTCATAGTCGAGGCGGGACATCCTGAGATAGGCGAGGGGAATGAAATTCTTGAAACCCAGCTTAACGGCCATCCGGTTTCTGACGGAAACCAGACTGTCGTAGATCGAATCCAGCCTTTCGCGGTTCTCCTTAAGAAATCCGAAATAGGCCTCCGAAGCCGAACAACGGGTTTCCCGGTCTGACGATTCGCGGTATGGTCCAAGACCGGACAGATTCAATTTCTTTCCATGGAAATCAATTTCCGCCGAAGCGAGGAGTTTCATATATTCCGTGCAGAGCCGGTTTTCCTCGGAAAGATCCTCCATAATTTCCGGTCTGAAGGTTTTCAGCGCCGACTCGGCCAGGGCAAAAAGGTACATTCCGAAGCGTTTCTCCAGATCTCCCCTGAAGCGGGAGGTGGTGAGGGCGCGGTAGTACTCGTTGATCAGGGCCTCGTAGCGTGGAGAGTTCTCGTCGAAAAACGACGACTCTCCGTCGTAAAAGGCATCGCCCGTGTCTATGGTCTGCCGTATTCGTGCGAGACTCATGGCCGTATCCACGTCCTCGCGGATAAGGTTAATCTCCTTGATGATAGCGGCTTGTTTCCCGCTGCTCTCGGAATTGATAAAGGCATCTATCTTCTCACGGAAATCGGACTCCAGTTTATCGAAATCCGGCCTCTCATAAATCATATCGGAAAACCGCATAATCCCTCCTTATGGTTCAGCGACAAGTATAATGCGTAAGCGGGATGCTTTCAACTGAAACCGCGCCGACAACCGAAGGTTGTTCCATCGGTCGATAGGGGATTTAGTTGGTCATAAACACTTTTCAAGGGCCAGCAATATCATTAACGAGAGAGGATTCTGAATCGAAAGCTTCGTGAAGAAGATCCATCTGTGCTCAGCAGTTCATGGATTGCGAAACACGTTCCTGCTGCCTGTCGTTTCATCTCTAACAACATCAGGACCGAGCTTAATCTTATCGACTGGGATAGAGTGACCATTACTCTCAGCCGTAAGTATCAAAAACGTTGGAGGCTGCACGGATATAGGAGTCGTAAAACATATGAAGACGAGGCGGAACTCGATAAAGTTCTCAGTGTGTATCGTGATAAGCTCTATGTTTTTATCGCAATGTCAAATAAGAAAGAGGAGGGATTGCGACACCAAATAGCCATCGCCCTCGTGCGGGTTTCGCAGAAAGGGAACGTATTGGCCACCCAGCGGCTTGTCGGCCTTCTCAGATACATCGTCGACGAATGGATTGACCAGCACTTTTTCCTCCGTCGCTGGCGGGGTGCCGAGAGCGAGATCGATGGAGTGATCGAAGGATGCATTCTCAGGTATCGATACACCGGCACCTTCTTTGGCTATCTTTTCAAAACCTTTGAATATAAGGCGTGTCGATTGAATGCGTTCCTTTCGCTGGACGACTATCTGCCTCGGACTGACAGGCGAATAGTCGATATTGTGGGACAGGGTTCTGCTAGCGGCGAGGAAATCAGGATGTACAATTCTCGACAAGTATGAAGCAAATGCTATTTGACCAGTTTGCGATGACGGACAAAAGCGCGCTTTTAGGGGGGCATGGAGGGAATGTTGATAGCGGCGCTTGGCCGAAGGGTTCCTTGATCAACGGGCGATAGTCTGAGAACTTCTTCTGTCTATTCGATTGCTTTTTGGCCTGCCTGCCGAACGGCGGCGATGACGAAGTCAGTTATAGACCAATTTTGTAGCTCGACCGCACGCTTGAGGACGGCTTGTAGCTCCTTGCTGATGCGCACCACTGAAAGATGCAAGGTCGGAGTAGTGGCTGAGCGCATGATACATTACTCAACAGTCCCCGAAGCTATTTTGGAAAAGCAAGCCTGCGCCCGCGTTACCTGATGTCCTGAGCGCATTTATCTATTTGCGAAACTAGTGCCATGGCCAAATCCTTAAGCGTCTTGAATTGAATTAGTGCAGGAGTATTGCCCACATATCTGAGGTGCGCCAGAAACAACGAAGATATGTATATCCAAAAAACATCGTCGTTGTTGATTGTTAACTTGTCTACCATAGACTCTATGCGTCTGGCTATACTTGGGTGAGACTCTGTCCCGGACCAGCCATCCTTACGTGTGATTACCAGCATAAAGAAGAACGCGATTCCGATACCGAATGCCCTCTTTGTAGTAAGCCTGTCTATACTGTATCCGCTTGCCCTTGCGTAATCATCCAGTTTGTCGAGCATCAGGCTCTGCGCAAATGAATCACACTCGATTTCCTCTTCATGGGCATTGGCTGGCGTGTTACTGTCTGTTCGGAGCATGATGTGTTTCACCTCATGAAGAAAGACATAGGCACCAGCCATACATATTAAGTCGAATACCACAGAACCCTCTGGATCCGACGGCTTTTGATTCACAGGGTTTGGTACTGCCGCAGGCCACAGGAATAGAGCAGGGTCATCTACGCGGGACAGTTCATAAACCGAGTTTATCAAATCTCTATACTTGGATTCCCCCTCCGCTTGTCCCGGAATTCCGGAAACCGTGTACGCATCGAGCTTACCCGTCCGCAACCTCAACCTGGCAAGTGTTGCTGACCACAAATTCAATGCTTGGTTTGCCGCGAAACCAAGCATCCACATCAGATGCATCGTTCTTTGCGTGAATTTCACTATGCCAAACGGACCAGCCTCTATGGAGAATCCCGGGCGGTCATCACAACGCAAAAAACAGGCACCAAATTCTGCAATATATTCATTTAGAATTTCCTGATTTTCCGGTACGACCCCATCAAAGAGCATTTTTATCTCATGTTCGGAGTCTACTCCCACCTTTCCTCCTTATGGCAGCGTGTCTCGGGCTTCTTAGAGCTTCGGGAATTCTTCCATTTTGAGGGACGGGTCCTGTCTTGCAAGGACGAGGTCCTGGTACTGGCTACGAGGATGGCTTTCTGGGAACAGAATCCTCGGAGATCAGTTGCTCGGGGTAATAAGAGCAAAGACCCGTTTGCCGACCCTGGTGGCTTCCACCTTTATATTCACGTCGGGCAAAATCCCCTGGCTATGTTTCCACCAATTAAGATTTTCGGTATTCTCATGTACCTCGAGGCCATAGGAAGCTTCCCAATACGCATCGGTGATCACCGATTTTTCCGGAACCTCCATATTTTGGTATATCCCCTCCGTGCCAATATAAGTGAGACACTTCCCACCCAATAGTTTAGACTCTTGGGGGCGGGAAGGAAAGAACGATCGTGGAAGAAAAGAAATCAGTCATGGCATCACCAAGGGTAGTCCCCGATCCGGAAGTACCGGAAAAGGCAGTTCGCCGGAAATTCACCGCGGCGTACAAGCTCCGTATCCTCAAGGAGGTGGAGAACTGTACCGGGAAGGGTGAGATAGGGGCGCTTCTGCGCAGAGAGGGACTTTATTCATCGAGCCTCACCTCATGGCGGCGTCAGGTTCACCAGGGCCTCATCCCGAAAAAGAGAGGACCCGTCACACAAAAGCCTGATCCCCTTATCCGTCGCACCATCGAACTGGAAAAGGAGAACACGAGGCTCACCCATAAACTGAAACAGGCGGAGCTCATTATCGAGGTCCAAAAAAAAGTGGCCGAGCTGCTCAAGGGGTCGAGCGAGGAGAAGTCATGAACATCACGCAATCGCTTGCCCATGAAGTGGGTATCCGCCCTGCCTGCAACGCCCTCGACGTATCCCGTGCGGGCTTTTACCGGTGGCAGCATCCGAAAGAGAAGGAACCTTTGAACCGTCTCTCTCCCTTGGCCCTCTCCTTCGGGGAACGGAACGATGTACTTGATATCCTTCATTCGGACCGCTTCATCGATAAAGCACCCCGGGAAATCTACGCGGCCCTCCTGGACGAGAAGAGCTATCTCTGTTCAGTGCGCACCATGTACCGGATCCTTGAAGAAGAAGGTGAGCTGAAAGAAAGGAGGAGGCAGGTCTCCCGTCCCCGGTACGCAAAACCGGAGATCCTCGCGAAGGCGCCCAACGAGGCGTGGAGCTGGGATATCACGAAGCTCAAGGGTTCCGTAAAATGGACCTACTACTACCTCTATGTGATCCTCGACATCTACAGCCGCTATGTGGTGGGGTGGATGGTGGCCCACAGGGAACTTGCCGCCCTTGCTCGCAAACTGATCGCGGAGACCTGCGAGAAGCAAATGATAGAGCCCGGTAAGCTCCTGATCCATGCGGACAGGGGGTCGAGTATGACGTCGAAACCCGTCGCCCTGCTCATGGCCGATCTCGGGGTCACCAAGAGCCATTCGAGGCCTTCGGTCAGTAATGACAACCCCTATTCCGAATCTCAGTTCAAGACCATGAAGTACCGGCCCGAGTTCCCTCAAAGGTTCGGCTCCATTGAGGATGCCCGGGCCTTTTGCCAGACATTCTTCCCCTGGTACAATACCGAGCATTACCATTCGGGGATAGGTCTTCTCACCCCCGAGGACGTCCATTATGGAAGAGCGTTGAGGATCATTGAAGGTCGTACGGACGTACTGCGGGCTGCGTATGAAAAACATCCGGAACGGTTCAAGGGGAGGATGCCGAAACCGGCGTCACTGCCTGACGCCGTCTGGATCAATAAGCCATTATCAACGAGCGATGGCGGGGTACACTAAATATCTGATGGAAGTGTCTCATTTTCATTGACACGTTCCGATCTGCAATCCGGATTGTCTAGCTGTCTCATTACTTGCTACTTGTACGGCCCTTAATTTTGGTTCGAACGGAATGCCTTCTTCAACGGAGAAGAGTTCCATTTGCTTCAGTTGGGACACCCGCCTTTCCTCCTCTTTCTTCAGGCCATAGTCGGCAATCACCAGTAGCTGGGGAAAAGGAGCTCTGGAAATGGCTCCTCGGATGGTTGCCTCACGGCTGGCGCTGGGACAAACTGTCTTTCTGAGCTCTTCGATAATGTCGAACGTCAGCCTTTTCGTTGATTTGGTCCTCGCCAGGAGTTCAGGTAAAAAGAGGGGTGTATAAAACGCAAAATCCCCCGCGATCCTATCAGCAAGCTTCTCTTCAGGTGCTTTCAAATCTTTCGGAGTTCTCCGAAAAAGTGCAGGCTGGCGGGATTCCGTCAGCACATGAGCCACCTCATGCCATTTTGAAAAATAAGCCCTAGTTTTTTTGAGCCCTCTACAGTCAATCACGGCTACATACTTCCACATTCTTGTGTTCTTTAGCCTTATCAGCACTGCGTCCGTCATCTTATCCAATTGTCCGGCTAGGTCCGCAAAAATGAGTTCGCCTTGAGAAGTATAGACTCTGGCCAAGTTGGAGATGTCTTGATCGTCATTGACCTCCTCAAAGCGGATGCCTAGCGCTGAACTTACAATCTCCAACAGGTTGTCGAGATCCTTGAGTTGGGTGAAAGGGGCTATTATCTTTTCGACTTTTCGGACACAGAATTCACGTATGGCCTTCTCGGGGTCTCTCAGTCTCTTCAGCCCTAAATCCTTAGCCATCCTAAGGACAACCTCAGAATCCTTTAATGCCTTCATTTTACTCCAGATAGTCTTTTAAACGGTCGTACAAGTCCCTCCAGCCTTCCTTCGTCATTTCCGTCTTCTCATTGGAGCTTCTCTTGGCAACAAGAGATCCGTGCGTGGTGAGGAGTGTCACCGTGGACTTATACGAGAGTCCGAGCTCCTCGGCTAGTTCGGAAAGCTCCGAGGGTATTTCTGTAGGCCCACGTTTTTTGTCGTTCTGAATTGTCTCACCCTTCATTAAGTAATCCAACGAGGTGTTTAGAGTGTTGGCGATCTTCAAAAGATACTCTCCGCTAATGCTTGCCTTGTCATTCTCAATCTCACTCAAGAAACTCTTGCTTATCCCAGCCTCGTGGGCAAGTCTATCCTGGGTCCATCCCAACGACTGCCTCAATATTTTGATCCTCTCTCCTGGTCTTGGCATTCCGTCACCTGCCTCCTTTTCTCAGTTAACCAAAAACGGGATACAGGTTTTCCCATCTCCATAGATGATATTCCTCTTGACATCGTCTTTAGCGAACAATATAATATATAGCGAACATATACTCTGATAGCTTCGCTATAGAATATCATATGGCACAGCGAGAAGCCTGTCAAGTAAATTTGGGTTCATTGTAAGGAGGAGTTGAAAATGTCATCAACCATAACATTTTTTCCCGTCGGCAATGGTGATATGACCCTCATAAAGTTGGCCGATAAGACCACGATACTTATCGACATTAACTTACGAGAAATCGCTGAAGATGAACAGGATCCGAGTTGCGATGTGCTAAAAAAATTAAGGGAGAAGCTTGAGAAAGACCTCGAGGGGAGGCCCTATGTAGATGTTTTTCTCTTAAGCCATCCCGATCAGGACCACTGTAGAGGTCTAAAGAAGTACTTCCATCTCGGACCGTTGGCCGACTACAACACCAAACCTGATGAAGGAGAGGAATTGAAGATTGTCATTCAGGAGATGTGGTCCTCGCCCATAGTATTTCGAAGGGCAAGCAGGAATAATCCGCTGTGCGAGGACGCGAAGGCATTGAATTCAGAGGCCAGGAGGAGAGTCAATCTGTTTAAAGAAAAGGGGTCTGCTCTTGGCGGTGATCGAATCATTATCATCGGAGAAGATGAAAACGGGAAAACCGATGGCTTGGATGCGATTCTTGTTAAGATAGATGAGGTCTTCAACCGAATTAACGACAAGATGAGTGACGAAATCTCTATGCGGGTCTTGGCACCGTTGCCGTCACAAGGAGACTCGGAGGAACAGAATCTCAGGAAGAATCATTCGAGCGTGATCCTTCAACTATCGTTCACCGTTGACGGGCGGCAGGACTCTTGCCTGTTTCTAACCGGTGGAGATGCTGAAGTATACGTTTGGGAAAAAATGTGGGGCAGAAAAAAGGACAGGCCATCCGACCTCAAATATGATCTCCTGTTGAATCCCCACCATTGTTCGTGGCACTCGCTCTCTTACGACAGTTGGAGCGAAGACGAAGATCCCCAGGTTAACCAAGATGCCAAATCTGCCCTCTCTCAATGCAAGGCCGGCGCGTTTATTGTTTCCAGCAGCAAGCCCATCAAAGACGACGAAAGCGATCCGCCTTGTTGGGGGGCGAAACAAGAGTATTTGGATATACTGAGGCAGGCGAAGGGGCAATTCTATTGTACGGGAGAATATCCTACTGAGAAGAACCCTGAGCCATTGACTGTTGTTGCGACAAAGGAAGGTTTCCAACCACCGTCAAAGAAAAGCGCATCGATGTCTGCGATCATAGCAGGCAGCACAAGAGAACACCACGGCCATGGGTAAACAAAAGAAAAGGATCTCTACAAAAGGCGGGGATATACGTATAGCCCCCTCCTGCACGAGAGTCCATCCGGAAGCCGAATGTGCTTGGAAGGTAGTTCGCGCCCACCCATCAGTAGCGGGAGAAGTCCCTTTCCCTGTATTATTGCGGGATGGAGGCTTCCAGATGACTTTCGACATGGATGTGGCTCTGCCTTCAAGGGCCAGAGCAAGGGGGATAAGTCGAACTAGCGTAAGATCCAAGGAACAAATTGAGCTCCTGTTTCCTCCCGCGTATCCATACAGGGCTCCACTAATTTTGTTAAGGCCAGATTTCAACAAATTCCTTGCGCACATGAACCCCGTACTACGGGTTTCGGGAAGAGACTACGTGTCTCCCTGTGTCTACGAAGGCCCGCTCGAGGAGTTGCTCCACGAAGAGGGCGATGGGCTAAGCGAGATACTCAATCAGCTTTCAGATTGGCTTAGTAAAGCGGCCATCGACGACTTGATAGACACCAGGCAAGGTTGGGAGCCAATCCGTCGAGATCGCCTGTTGGGGTGGATGACATACGATCTCTCGCGTATCAGGTCACATGCGGAAGATAGAAGGGGTTCGTCAGTATTTCCGTGCAACGTATGGGTATCGACGGGTCCGGAAGAGACGTTCGGCAATGTATGGGTAGCGGATGAGAAGAAGATGCGCATCACCCCTCTGCTTGTTCGAAGCTGCTTCATGCCGGACGGTAACCAGAGTCCCTATGGTGCGTGGTATAGATCCTTGACGATCCTCGCATGGGGCGACTCAACATCGATTGTTGGCCGGTATCTTCCTGAGAGCGTCACGAATTTTCGTCAGCTATGCGAGAGAGCGAAGGATTATGGTCTCCTTGATGTTTTGAGTAGCGCCATCGAAGATCTCAGGTGGGCCGCAAAAGAGGGATCTCGCGACCTTCACCGTTTCTTGCTTTCCGTAATTCTCTGCGTCAGAAGGCCCTGTCACTTAATCGGAGATGCTTCGTCGCTTGAGCTCATTCCATATATTGTTTGGTGTGAGACCGAGGAATGTGTCGGCCCATTGGGGGAGCCTGTCATAAGAATCGATGCAGATTCAAAGGTTTTGCCACTAGCGCACCGACACAAGGTGACAAAACGGCTTCTCCAAAAGATGTCGGGCCGGAAAGTGTCAGTGGAAGATGGTCCTATCGTTTGCATCGGCTGTGGAAGTGTAGGCTCCAAAATGGCCATGCATCTTGCCCGCTCTGGTTATGAGTCCTTCAAGCTCATAGATAGGGCCAGTTTCTCCCCGCATAACATGGCGCGGCACGCGTTGACGGTTGCTTCGCACGCACCGTTGCCGAAAGCGGTACTTCTTGCTGAAGAGATCAAGCTGCTCGGACTAAGAGCAGAAGGGGTAAACGAGGATATTGTCGACTTAATCAGTGACCAGAACGAGAAGCTATCCGGCGTTCTCAACAAAGCACGTTTGATCATCGAATCAACCGGGTCTATGGCAGTCAGAGATGTCCTGGTCTCGCTGCCCCCCCGGAGATTTTCGGGGAGGTTGATGCACACCATACTTTACGAGGAAGGAACCATAGGAGTTATGGCGATCGAGGGCACCGGAAGAAACCCCAACGTGAATGACCTAATCTTGCAGTTCTATGACGAACAGGTTGATAACGAACGCCTACCGCCTCTTTCTTCTCCGCAAGCTGGAACAAGACGTTATGAGATTGGACTTGGTTGCGGATCGCAGACAATGATCATGCCTGATACTCGAGTTTCTTTATTCTCTGCGGGAATGGCTGAGCGGGCTGCCCAGATTCTCGAAGGCAATGACGGCGGCCTCTTTGAAGGAGAGCTTTGGGTAGGGACACTTGACAAGAAAAGGATAGGCGTTTCTTGGAAACTTTGGAAGATTGGGCAGACAAGAATCTTGACCTTCGCGGGAAATAATTTGTGGCACATAAGGATACTTGACCGGGCGGCAGAGCAGATGTCTGTGGAGGTAAAGAAGTGGGCAGACCTGGAGACTGGCGGCGTATTGATGGGCAGAATCTCGTTATACAACCGGTCATTCAATGTTTCGAGGGTGGTAGAAGCTCCTCCCGATTCTATAAGATCAAAGAACTCATTTGTTCTTGGCACCGAAGGACTGATGAAGACGGTGCAACGCATACACGAAGAATCGGGCGGGGTGCTCACCTATGTGGGGACCTGGCATAGCCATCCCAAGGGTGGGGCGGCATCATCCATCGACAGGAATTGTCTGGAAGAGCTTAGACGGGTTCGCCTTGGGGTGCCGGCGGTGGGTGTGATTTGGACTCCGTCCGGATTTCGAGCAATTGCAGATGAAGGCAAACTTGCTTAACTTAACTGATCCTGCCCCGATGATTGAGCATTGAACGTGAAGGAGGACACGATTCTTTGGTTTCCGAGATCGAAGACTATGGCTGAGGGGTATATATTTATCTTCACGGAGGCACATATTTGACAAAACCACTGAAGGAACAAAATCGTTGGCAGATTTGGCTCATCGTTGCGGTGAATACGGTTTTTCTATGTGCCTTAGTGCAAGTCGATGCCATTCAGGCCGTAAACTTCCGAACTATTTTCGAAAGTACCGAGAGCTTTCTGTCGCCTGCCCTTGCAATTATTGTTTCGACAGCTCTGAATGGGCTATTAAGCGCCGACAACAAGGCACGCTTGGTGTTCTTACGGTGGCGATACGCTTTACCAGGCCATCGCGCTTTCACCCAATACGGCAAGTTCGACCCCCGGATTGACCTGGACAAGCTGACAGAGGCTCAGGGTATAATGGTTCCTACCGACCCCACCGAGCAGAATCAGCTCTGGTATCGTCTCTATAAGACGGTTGAAAATAGTCCTGCCGTCTTGCAGACCCACCGTGATTTCCTCCTTATGAGGGACTATACCGGCTTGGCGGCATTGTTTGTTCCGTTCCTTGGGGCGATAGGATTCTACGCTATCGCATCTATAACAACGTCTTGCGTCTATTCTCTCTGTCTCCTGGGGCAGTATTTGGTGGTGCGCCAGGCAGCCGCGCATTATGGTATTCGGATGGTTGCTACTGTTCTTGCTCAGAAAATGATACACCCCTGACTAATACATTAATAACCCATGCCTGACGCAAAGCAAGTTGTGCAGTAACTGTAGATTGTAAAATACATTTGACTCCTTCTTCGCAATAGGAATGGGGGAACCGTTTTCTTGCTCCGCAATTTTCACAACCACGACTGCAGATCATTCGGCTCTCTTTTGCAGGACTTCCGGCGATTCGGAGAAGACTACACCGTCAGCCATGGGTCAATTCAATCCGATGAGAGGGGGTCAAATGTATTTGATAATCTATTCCTTTTTTATGCGGGTCCCTACGCGTTCTCTGGATTAATAATGGCCCTGATGTCTCCTCGGTGGGTAAACTTTCGGATAGATTAAGACATGCATTTATCGTATGCTTGATGGCAGGAGGGGATATGAAACCCGAGATAGTTGTTAGTATCTGCGCCGTGTTTATTTCGGTATTGTCGCTCGTACTTTCGGCGTATTATGGGTGGTGCACCCGAGACCATAATAGGCGATCGGTAAAACCGCTGCCTTATGTGTCACCATCCGATTTTGAGAACTTGATATCGGTTCGCTTGTGGAACTACGGCAATGGGCCATTGATTTTAAAGGACGTCATTGCACGCGGAAACCAGGATGGTGTGTCAGGTCACCTCGTCGATTTACTCCCGGAGCTTCCGGACGGTCTGTACTTCAATAGTTATGTTAAGATCTTACGCGGTAGGGCCATCCCACCGGGAGGGAGACTTACTCTTGTCGAATTCAGCCCCGACGTTAATGATATTAAGGCGATCGCATACCGAGAGAAGCTTCGTGATGCCCTTGGGCGCCTATCTGTTGATGTCGATTTTACGGACATTTATGACACAGCCTTTCTTACCTACAACAGAGATTTAACATGGTTTCACAGAACGAAACATGCCAATCGGGCGATGCTGCCCCGAAAACATGGTTAACATAGCTGAAGCATTCCTCCCTTTTTTCTCGATAGGCGCTCCACTTGGAAGGCCGCGAATGCTGAATCTCGCCGTTCTTCGGACAACTTCCACGCTGTGAAATGGATAAAAGCATCTATGTTATGTTCGACAGCTCCACTGAATACACTATTCCGGGCAATGGCTTTGTCAAGCTCTAAGAATTCCTTCTTACGACCTCCGACGCGTCCTTCGTTGGCCAAGTGGAGATCAGCGTAAAAATAGCCACTGCCAATTCGATTCATTATTGTCAAATTCAAAATACGTTCGGTCGAGATAAGGCTGCGTTGTGTGAACTGGGAGGGAAAGGTGAGGAAATACGGGTGGTTATGGGGAGGGGGGATCGGGAAGGGGAGGGGTTTAGAATATTAAACGGGGAAAGAGGGCGGTCGGGAAAAAGCGGGGAGAGGGGGAGGGATGCGAAACGAAGCAGGACAAAAAGAAATACAAAAGAGGGTGGGACGAGAATTCTTGGAGAGGGGCGTGTCAAAGTTTGGCACGGCACTGCATGTGAGGCGCCTCCGATCTGTTCTGCTCACTCCGGCGCAGGTCTTCACGAATTGCACCAACACGGTTCTACCGCTCAGCGCTGAAGCAAATCGATTTTGTCGTGACGGATTCAATCGCCAATCGTGTGGCGTCCCCTCAATAACGTTCCTCCCCCCCTCTCCTCCGTGACCAGTTCGCTCATAGGCTTGCCGGCAACGCGAATGGAGTCCCTGAATTTCTTCTGATCCGCCAATATCTCCTTTCTTTCGGAGGATACAGGAACGAGGCGAGCCACACGTTTGCCATGGCTGGTAATGATCACCTCCTCACCGGCTATGACCCGTTCGAGAAGAGAGCTGAATTTGGCCCTTGCTTCTTTCACTCCAATCTCCAGACATCCTCCCGTTCAATGGCCGACGTGCACCATCAGGAAATAATCCCATGCTCTATGCGAAGAATCAGTTGTTCCACTTCTCGGGCGCCGCCGTCAGCCTGGAGTACATCGATCGCGATAGCGCCACCGAGACCGTGCTGTGGGGTCCGGACATCCGCCGATAGCGCGGCGAATCGTCGATTATTTTCTTGGTTTACAGGTGACCGGAATATTGATTAAACATAGTCTGGAATAACAGTGAGCTTAGACTATGAGGCCTCAGGCAATATCGATTCTTCGGTCGAGATACCCGACCTGTTCTTCATAGTAGGAATCCCAGTACCCGCCATACCGACTCCTGATGAAACTCGAAAACCTTTCGGCCATTCCCCGTTGTTCGTGCTTATCGGTTAGAATAAAGTAGGCCCTGGGACTATATGGCCAATAGCGAAGGGCAAATATCTTGCCGCTTGGGTTGACATGTTCTCTCAATTGGTCAACCCTTGCCCGAATCTGATTCTCATGAGTCCCGTTTCGGTTGAGGTGGTGATAAATGACTGTGACATCTTTGTCTTTTGTCAATATGGACACTTCTGAGTAATAGGTAAACTTTCCCGCTTTGAGCTGACTTATCTTCGAGCATGAAGGTATTTCCAGACCGTTGTCTGGATCAAGAAATATTACGTTGCACCCAGATACCTTCAAGGCGGCCCTCCTCAGCCAGCGCTTTCTGTTAGCTTCCCTTTCTCCCTTGTCCTTTTCGCGTTGGGAAGGATATTTTAGATGAAAATCGAGCGGTTCAGAAAAATAAACGGTATTCCCGGGAAGTAGTCCTGCTTTTTCAAGAGCTGTGACGGAGCGATGACCACGCACTATCTCCGACAACTTCTCGCAAAGGTCATCGTCGCAGCACCGAAAGGCACGGTTCGTTGAATAGTCTACGTGCCGACCATCGTCGTTGTGGGATTCATCAGGGAAGAGGTACCAAATTACCCCTAATCGGTTCTTGGGATCGCTCAGCAAATAACGCAGGAGCAAGAACTTCCCGAAGTCTCCGACATCCCCGGCATATCTGTTTTGCATATCCTCTTGCCACCTTTATTTTAAATTACCACCAGCCGCAAACACCAAGCCCTCGTTTACTCCACTGTCACGCTCTTTGCCAGGTTCCGGGGCTGGTCTACGTCGGTACCGCGGAAGTTGGCGATGTGGTACGCGAGGAGTTGGAGGGGCACAATCGCGAGTATGGGCTGCAACTCGTAAATGGTCTCCGGGAATACGAAGGTTGTCTCCACCCTTGACGCCATTTCGTGGTCATCGTCGTCGGTAAAGAGCAGGGTCTTGCCTCTTCTGGTGATTGCTTCTTCCATGTTGCTGCACGTCTTCTTGTACGTGTGGTCTCTGGGGGAGACGACGACGATAGGCAGATTTTCATCTATCAGAGCGATAGGTCCGTGCTTCATCTCTCCCGCCGCATACGCCTCGGCGTGGATATAGGATATCTCCTTCAGCTTGAGGGCGCCTTCCAGGACCGTGGGATAGTTGATACCTCTCCCCAGGTAGAGGAAATCTTTGTAATTCATGTACTTCCGGGCGAATTCCTCCACTTTGGAAGCCCCGTCGAGAATAGTCTGTATCTTGTGAGGCACCTTCTTGATCTCTCCGATAAAATCCCTCACTTCATCAGCATTCATGATGCCGAGTTTCCTCCCCACGTGAAGCATGAGGAGATAAAGGACGGCAATCTGGGTGGTAAATGCCTTTGTGGAAGCGACGCCGATCTCGGGCCCGGCATGGGTGAATATCACTCCGTCGCACTCCCTCGCAAGGGTGCTTCCGAGGACGTTGCAGATGCACAACGTGTAAGCTCCGTTCCTTTTGCCTTCCTTCATGGCGGCGATGGTATCCGCTGTCTCTCCCGACTGGGAAATGAGGATGAGCATGTGGTCTTTGGTGATGATGGGATCCCTGTACCTGAACTCGGACGCGATGTCCGTCTCCACGGGTATCCGGAGGTTTGCTTCAAACATCTGCTTGCCTATCATACACGCGTGGTACGAGGTGCCGCAGGCGACCATCCATATTTTCGTTATATTGCCGAGATCGGGCAGTTCCAATTCCTCAAAATCGACCTCGCCTTTTTCTTCCTTGATTCTGCCGATAAGGGTCTCGGAAATGGCCCGTGGCTGCTCAAAAATTTCCTTGAGCATAAAGTGCCTGTAGCCGCCCTTTTCGGCCATGGCTCCGCTCCAGTTGACCTCATGGATTTTACGCTCCACGGGCAGACCGTTCGTCGTGGTGAGGGTGAAACCGCCGTTCTTGAAAACGGCCATGTCATTATCTTCCATGAATATGAACCGGTTCGTCCGGTTGAGGACAGCGGGCACGTCGCTCGCAATGAAGTACTCGCCGACCCCCACACCTATGACAAGGGGACTCTCTTTCTTTGCCGCGATCATGGTCCTTTCGCCTTCTCTTATTATGCCAAGGGCATAAGACCCCTTCATCTCACCCAGGGACGCTCTCACGGCTTCGACAAAGTCGAGACCTTTGTCCAGGTAGCTCGTGATGAGATGGGGAATGACCTCGGTGTCCGTGTCGGAAAGGAACTCGTGACCGGCCTTCTTCAGCTTCTCTCTCAGCTCCATATAATTTTCCACGATGCCGTTGTGGACCACAACCACGTCGCCTGCGCGATGGGGATGGGCGTTTCTTTCGGAGGGGGTTCCGTGGGTCGCCCACCGCGTGTGGGCGAGGCCGAGGGACCCTTTGAAGGAGTCCGTGCCGCACACCTCTTTACGCAACTCGTCAACCTTGCCCTTCTTGCGTCCTATCTCTATCTTGCCTTCGTGCCATATGGCGATCCCCGCCGAATCATATCCCCTGTATTCAAGTCTTTTCAAAGCGTCAATGAGCATATCGCATGCTTCTTCGCTACCCTTGTAGCCGACTATCCCGCACATTATTTTTTCCTCCGTCCGTACCCATCTATATGTTTCTGGGGAGCCCGAGTGACTGCCAGGGCGTTCTCGGGAACATCCTTGGTAATGGTCGAACCTGCGCCGATGACCGCGTTCCTGCCTATCTTCAGGGGAGCCACGAGCGCTGCGTTGCTGCCTATGAATACATTGTCTTCCATAACCGTCCTGTGTTTCTTCTTCCCGTCATAATTACAAGTTATTGTGCCTGCCCCTATGTTAACGGCCCGGCCTATCTCGGAGTCACCGATATAGGCGAGGTGGTTTGCCTTGGTGCCCTCGTCCAGGGTTGAGTTTTTCACCTCGACGAAGTTTCCTATATGCACATTCTTCCCGATCGAGGTGGTTGGTCTCAGGCGGGAGAAGGGTCCTACCTTCGCCCCCTCCTCTATTACAGCCCCGTCTATGCTCACAAAACCTTCAACCTCGACGTTGTCCTTGAGGGTGGACTCTTTTATCACGGAATTCGGGCCGATGGTAACGTTTTCTCCTATTGTGGTGTTTCCATAGATATGACAGTTCGGGGAGACCACCGTGTCCCTTCCTATGGTGACGCGGGCGTCGATGTAGACGCTGCGGTCCAGAAATGTGACCCCTTTTGCGAGAAGGCCGTCCAATATGCGATCCTTCATGGCTATGTTGGCTTCCATCAGTTCTTTCCGGGTGTTTATGCCGAGTACCTCGGAGGCCTCTCCGTGATGATAGACGCCCACGCTTTTACCCTGTTTTTCCGCGACGGTGCATATGTCGGTGAGATAATATTCATTCTTTCTGTTGTCGGGGGTGATGGCCTTCAGGAATTCGAAGGCTGTTCGGGGAATGATGCAGATTCCCGTGTTAATTGTCCGGATCAGCCGCTCGTCGTCCGTGGCGTCTTTCTCTTCCACGATCCGCCGTATCCGTTCACCCTCTATGACTACGCGGCCGTAACCCGTGGGATTGGCCACATCCGTAACCATGAATGTGATATCGCCGCTTTTCTCGAAGGAGTCGAGAAAAGATTTGAGTGTGTCGGTCCGGATAAGGGGCACGTCGCCGTAGAGAACGAGGACAGGGCCGTCTTTGAGCAGGCCTTCCGTGGTGAGGAGGGCGTGGGCGGTGCCCTTCTGTTCGGCCTGGAGTGCGAAGCGGACGTTGCGGTCCTTAAGATGCTCCTCTATCTGTTCCTTCGCGTGTCCCACAACCACTATGATATTTTCAGGGGAAAGTTCCCCGGCCCTTTCGACTACGTGGCCGATCATGGTGGTTCCCATGATCTTATGCATGACCTTGGCCTTAGCGGATACCATCCTCTCGCCTTTACCTGCGGCGAGTATTACTATGTTAAGCCCCTTCATTGCGTATTTCCTCCTTCTTTCCAAAAATTCGAGTGATGACGATGCTGATTTCGTAGAGCCCCCAAAGCGGTATTACCATGAGCAGTTGGCTCGCCAGGTCCGGCGGCGTAATGATGGCGCTCAGGATAAATATGCCAAGTATCGCGTACCTTCTCTTGGATGAAAGCATCTTCGCATTGATGATACGCGCCTTGGTAAGGTAAAAGGCCACGAGGGGCAATTCGAAGATCAGGCCGAAGACAAGGAGGAGCTTGAGGGTAAGGTTCATGTAGTTCTTCAGGTCAGGCATGGGGATAATGAAATCCGCGGCATAACTGACGAAAAATCGATAAGTAACGGGCATAACGATGAAGTAGCAGAAAATGGCGCCCGCGAGGAAGCACAAGCTGCCGAAGATGATGAAGGGATAGACGAATTTCTTTTCCTTTTCATAGAGCCCCGGCGCAATGAACATCCAGAATTCATACAAGATGACGGGCGCCCCCGCAAAGAGCGCCATAACGAAGGATATCTTGAAATAGGTGATGAAGGCTTCCGTGATACCCGTAAAAATAAAAGAGCTTTTGGCAGGCATCACCTTTATGAAAGGCTGCATCAGGATGGCGAACACCTTTTCTTTGAAGTAATAAGTAAAGACAAAGGCAATAGCAATGGCGACGATGCAGACGAGAAGCCTATCCCTCAGTTCCTTCAGATGGGAAGTAAATGGAAGTTTGTCGTCGGTCATGCGCCCTTTTTCTCATCTTTTCCGCCCTGTTCTGATGGTTCGTCTTTCTTTGTTTCCGTAACAGTGGGAACATGGCTTTCCGCTATTTCCTCGGGTTTCTTCGTCACCGGTTCTTCCTGGATAACCTCTTCGTCGAAGGTCTCCTTCACCTCGTCTGCCATCCTCTTGAAGTCATTGAAGGCTTTCCCGAGGGACCGGGCAAGTTCGGGCAGCTTCGAAGGGCCCACAACGAGAAGGGCCACTATCAATATAATGATTATTTCGGGGAGTCCCAATCCAAACATGATGATAAATTATCATAAAAAGATGGAGATATAAATGGCAATCAAAATAAACGGGTGGAGGGCATCCATATTTTTGCAGGAAAGGGAGATTTTTTTTACTCCCCCTCTTGACAATAATTATTATCACCTTAAATTGAATATAAGTTAATAATAATTCTAAGTAGAGGCGTTTATGAGTTTAGGCAGTAACGATGAATTGAAGCTTACCCCCCAGAGGCTCGCAATTCTGAAATACCTCGATAATAACAAGGAGCACCCGTCAGCGGCGGATATACATAAAGCCATGTCACGAAATTTCCCCACCATGTCGCTCGCGACGGTCTACAACACACTTAAGGTGCTGAAACGGTTAAAGAATATACAGGAGCTTTCCATAGATTCCGATAAGAGGAGGTTTGACCCCGATACGGGAGATCATAACCACCTTATCTGTATAAAGTGTAAAAAGATCGTGGACGTGAAGCATGAGTTCAGGCTCGATATTCCCGACGCCGAAAAGCAGGAGTTCGAGATCATAGGTAACCATGTGGATTTTTACGGTGTATGTCCGGAATGCCGTAATCGGAAGAAGACCTGAGACAGTCGTGCGTGAGGACGGGCCCGGCCCATGAGGAGCAGGGCGGTCCCCGGCACAGGGCGGTTTTAGCATATTTTACTTTTAAAATGGGCGAGGAGGCGAATGATGGATGTTCTGTTGCTCTCACGATTGCAGTTCGCGGTGGCCACTTATTTTCACTTCTTGTTCGTCCCTCTCACCTTGGGACTGTCCATACTGCTCGCGGTTATGGAGGTCACCTATGTGAGGACCGGGGACCCCGTGTACAAGGCAATGACGAAGTTCTGGGGCAGGCTATTCCTGATCAACTTTGTCATAGGAGTGGCGACGGGGATAACCCTTGAATTTCAGTTCGGCACCAACTGGTCGAGGTACTCACGGTATGTGGGGGATATATTCGGTCCCCTTCTGGCTGTGGAGGCCACAGTGGCCTTTTTTCTTGAATCGACGTTTATCGCGGTGTGGGCCTTCGGTTGGAGGCGCCTGTCTCCACGGGTTCATGCGTTGAGTATCTGTCTCGTGGCGATTGCCGCCAATATTTCGGCCTTCTGGATACTGATCGCCAATTCATGGATGCAAAGCCCCGTCGGATTTGTGATGAAGAACGGGAGACCGGTGCTGAACGACCTGATTGCCGTCATCAGCCAGGGGTATGCCTGGCTCACGATCATGCACACCCTTGGCGCCGCCTATATCCTCGCAGGGTTCTTCGTGATGGGCATAAGCGCGTACCACATACTTCACAAAAGGGACCTTGCCTTCTTCCTCAAGTCCTTCAGGATTGCCCTCGTCTTTGCCCTTGTCTTCTCCATCTTTGAGGTGGTGGAGGGGCATATGCACGGTGCGAATCTCGCGTACAAACAGCCTGCAAAACTCGCTTCCCTGGAGTCTCACTGGACAACCGGGCCCAACGCGCCCCTCTATCTCTTTCTCATTCCGGACCCCGACAAAGATCGGAACCTGGTGGAGATCGGAGCGATCCCCGGCGGGCTAAGCATCCTGGCGCACCATACACCCTCTGCCGTGGTAAAAGGGCTCAAAGACATCCCGAAGGATGAGCGACCTCCTGTGACGGCAACCTTTCTTTCGTTTCGTCTCATGGTAGCGCTCGGAATGGTCTTTCTCCTTCTCACCATTATCGGGTGGTTCCGGAGGAAGAAACTGGAAGAAAGCGGCCCGTTTCTCAAGGTAATGCTCTATGCGATACCCCTTCCATATATTGCGTGCGGCCTGGGATGGACCGTCACCGAGGTGGGACGTCAGCCATGGATCGTGTACGGGCTTATGAAAACAGCCGACGCAGTCTCGCCCGTGTCGGCCGGCCAGGTTGCGGTCTCCCTCGTCGCATTCACGGTGGTTTATTCGCTCCTTGGTGTAACCGCCTTCTATCTCATATCAAAATACGCCCGGAGAGGCCCCGGGGCTTTGCTCAACGCCGCTACGGAAGGAAGGAGGGTTGACTGATGCTTGAGACTATATGGTTCGTTCTCTGGGGGTTGTTGTGGGCCATTTATTTCATGCTCGACGGTTTTGACCTCGGAGTAGGCATGCTCATGCCCTTTGCCGCGAGGACCGAGGCGGAGAAGCGTCTCGTCTATCATTCCATCGGACCCTTCTGGGACGGGAACGAAGTATGGCTTATCACCGCGGGCGGGGTAACCTTTGCCGCGTTCCCGGGGGCCTACGCTGTTCTGTTCAGTTCGTTTTATTCGCCCCTCATGCTCGTTCTCTTCGGTCTTATTTTGCGGGCCGTTTCTCTTGAGTTAAGGGGTAAGGTGGAAACGGACGGGGCCCGTAAGCTCTGGGATACCTGCCTTGCTATCGGCAGTTTTGTTCCGGCCCTGCTCCTGGGTGTTGCTTTCGCGAACATATTCGAGGGCATCCCCATAGATGGAGAGGGTCTGTTTCACGGGACCATATTCACCCTCCTCAATCCATACGGCCTGATGGGAGGGGTACTCTATCTTGCCCTGTTCCTCATGCATGGCTCGCTCTGGCTCAACCTGAAGCTGGAGGGCGATATTCAGGCCCGGACCATGGGGATGTCACGGAGGTTGTGGCCCGTGGTGGTGCTCTTCGCGGTGGTCTTTCTGGTGCTCACTGCGGTCCGGACAAAATTGTTTGCAATCTATGCCGCGAACCCGGTTCTGTTCCTGATCCTTTTAGGCACTCTCTGCGCCTTGTTCCTTACGCGGTTCTATATAGGTAAGTCCGCCTGGCTGAAAGCGTGGTGGACTCATGGGCTGACGATAGTAGGGACCACGCTCTTCGGGGTGGTGGGACTCTACCCGAACCTGCTCCCGTCGAGCCTCAATGAAGCCTTCAACGTCACCATATATAATGCGGCATCGAGTCCGTTGACTCTCAAGATTATGCTCGTGGTAGCCTTGATCTTCGTGCCTGTCGTGCTCCTCTATCAGGGGTGGGTATACAGGGTATTCGGGGGAAAGGCGAAAGACGATAGTCTTGATTACGAAGACGGATATTAAGTCATGAAGTATAGAAACTAACTAACTACAGGAGGAGACACGTATGGCTGAAAGACTGGAAGTGTACAAATGTGAGATTTGCGGACATATTATCGAGGTGCTTCACGGCGGGGTGGGACAGCTTGTGTGCTGCAACCAGCCGATGACGTTGATGAAAGAAAATACGGTCGACGCGTCATTGGAAAAACACGTGCCCGTGATCGAAACCACGCCTGACGGCATCAGGGTCAAGGTGGGGGCCGTAGCCCATCCCATGGAGGAAAAACACTACATCGAGTGGGTCGAGATTATCGCGGATGGGAAGGCGTATCGTCAATTCCTGTCTCCCGGCGGCAACCCGGAAGCATTCTTTCCGGTGAAAGCGGAGAATGTCACCGCGAGAGAATACTGCAATCTCCACGGGCTATGGAAGTCGTGAGAGAAGAGGCGGCTATAGAGTAAAGGGCCTGCCGGTGTCGGCTGTAGGGCCGATTAAGGGCGAATTTTATCCATAAGGAGGGACATGTGAAGGGATTGAAGGGCACAAAAACAGAACAGAATCTCCTGGCAAGTTTTGCAGGGGAATCGCAGGCGAGGAACAGATACACCTATTTTGCCTCGGAGGCAAAGAAGGCCGGCTATGAGCAGATATCCTGGATCTTTCAGGACACGGCGGATAACGAGAAAGAGCATGCGAAAAGGTTTTTCAAGTTCCTCGAAGGAGGGATGGTGGAGATAACCGCCTCGTACCCCGCCGGTACAATAGGCACGACCCTTGAGAACCTCAAAGAGGCGGCGGACGGTGAGAATCTCGAATATACCACCCTCTATCCTGAATTTGCCAGGGTAGCGGACGAGGAAGGGTTTCCGGAGATCGCAGAGGTGTTCAGGGAAGTGTCCAAGGTGGAGGCCGGCCACGAAAAGAGGTACCTCACCCTCATGAGTAACATAGAGAACGGGAGAGTCTTCAAGAGGGATAAGCCTGTGAAGTGGCGGTGCAGAAATTGCGGGTACGTGTCGGAAGGGCCGGAGGCGCCCGACGAATGTCCTGCCTGCGCACATCCCCAGGCGTACCAGGAGTTACTTGCTGAGAACTATTGATCCGCCATAGGGCGGCATAGAATTTGTACGAAGGCCCAGGGTCCGCCACGTCGGCTGCCATGGGCCTTCGTCCTACACGAGAAATACGTCTTTTTCCTTGACACCGCTCTTTCCCATCTGTTAGGTTTTGTGCTTATGGACCGGCAAGAAATCCGGAAAATCTACAGTCGGTACGCGGCTGTCTACGATGTGATTTTTGCAAAGTGGTTCTTTCCCAGAATCAAGCTCGGTCTGGAAAAGATAGGTATAAAGGCGGGAGACAGAATTATCGAGGTGGGAGTAGGGACGGGTTTGTCTCTGTCTCTTTATCCGCCGTCCTGTAAAGTGATGGCAATCGATATCACAAGGGAAATGCTGAAGAAGGCGAAGCAGAAGAAAGAGAAATACGGCTTCGATCACGTCTCTCTCTTTGAGATGGACGCCGAAACCATAGGCTTTGCCGATGACAGTTTCGACCACGCCGTGTTGCCTTTCGTGGTGAGCGTGGTGTCCAACCCGGTCAAAATGATGTCGGAGGTCAAAAGGATAACGAAGAATAACGGTACGATCATCGTCGTAAACCACTTCAGCAGCGGGAACGCAATACTGGCGGGACTGGAAAAGCTCTTTTCCCCCTTATTCCTGCAACTGGGGTGGAAGGCTGCGGTGCCCTTGGAATTACTGGCCAATCACTGTGGTCTTCATATCGAGGAGATCTCAAAGAAACACAAATTCGATCTTTGGTCTGTCCTATACGCCACAAACAAGAAATAACTCATGAAAATAGCCGGAATACAGTTCGCATGCTCCAAGGATAAAGAGAAGAATACGGAAAAGGCGCTGAAGATCGTCGATATGGCCATCGAGGCGGGGGCAGAAATTATCTGTTTGCAGGAGCTTTTTAACCTGCCCTGGTTTCCCAAAGGCAAGGACGAGCAGGCCTTCTCCATGGCTGAACCGGTCGAAGGGGATCTGGTGAAGCGGATACAGGATAAGAGCGCGTCAAGCAACACGGTGATCCTCGTACCTCTCTTTGAAAAGGAAGGTCCCCGCTACTTCAATAGTTGTGTTGTTGTCGATCGGGGCGAAGTAAAGGGGGTATACAGGAAGATTCACGTCCCTGATATCCCGTTGTGGGAGGAGAAATTTTACTTTTCCACCGGCGATAAGGGGTTTCCCGTGTTTGAAACCTCCCGCGGAAAGGTAGGGGTCCAGATATCGTGGGATAACCTTTTTCAGGAAGGGACGAGAATACTCTCTCTGAAGGGCGCTGATATGGTGTTTGCTCCCACTGCGTGCGCTTTCAAATCGCAGCATATATGGCAGACCGTCATATCGGGGAACGCCATCACCAATGGCCTCTATGTGATGAGGATCAACAGGGTGGGAAGCGAGGATGTCCAGGATTTCTATGGCATGAGCTTCTGCGTGAACCCTGAGGGAGAGCTTATTGGCGGTCCCACCGGGGGCGGCGACAGCGTGCTGCTCGCGGACGTGGACCTGGAGTATTTGAAGCAGGTGAGGAGGGAATGGCCTATAATGAGAGAGAGAAGGCCGGACCTTTACAAAGAGATATTAATGGAGGCCCTATGAGTGATGAACCTCCCGTTTGCACCATATGTGCGTGGAGAAAGGATTGTCAGAAAAGGTTTCTGAAAAGCCGCGAAATCAAATTGAGGTGTCCTGATTTTGCAAAGGACCTGTCGATAAAGAATACGGAGAAAGCGGATGCTGAAAAGAAAGATAGCGGCCATAATTGAAGGCTCGCTGGATAGTTACAGGGCAAAAGGGGCAATACCCCCGGACCTCGTTCTAAAACCTATTATTGAATCCCCCAGAGAAGAGGGATTTGGCGATTATTCCTCGAATATTGCCTTTTTCCTCGCGCCGAAATTCAGGAAGAGCCCTCCCGAGATAGCGAAAATGCTCGTTGAAGCCATGGTCTTTGACGATGTATGCGACAAGGTGGAAGTGGCCGGCAAGGGGTTCATCAATTTTTACCTCAAGGACGGGGCTTGGCGAAAGGCCCTGAAGGAAGTGCATGACGCAGGCGTGGGTTCTCTTTACCCGGACGTGGGACGCGGCAGGAAAGCCCTCATAGAGTTTGTAAGCTCAAACCCCACGGGGCCGCTGCATATAGGCCACGGAAGAGGGGCTGCGGTGGGCGATGTCCTCGCCAACCTGATGAAGAAGACGGGCTATGACGTGGTGAAAGAATACTACGTCAATGATGCGGGGAAGCAGATACAAACCCTGGGTGAATCGACCTACCTCAGATGGAAAGAATCGAGGGGAGAAACCGTCGAATACGGGAAAAACCTTTACCAGGGAGACTACGTAAAAGATATCGCCGCCCTCATTGTCGAGAAGGGTGTTGAAGTGCCGGAAGGCAGGGACGAGGCGGTGAAGCTCATGGCCTCCTTTGCGGCTGAAGTGGTAATGAAGAGCATTGAAGAAGACCTCGAAGCCTTCGGTGTAAAATTTGACAATTACTTCAGGGAGTCATCCCTCTATGAGAGGGGCATTGTGGAGGAAACCCTGGAACTGCTCAAGAAAAAAGACTATGCATACGAGAAGGACGATGCCTTGTGGTTCCGGACGAGCCTCTTTGAAAAGGACGAAGACAGGGTCCTTATCAAGTCGGACGGGGAAAAGACCTATTTTGCTTCGGATATTGCCTACCATCGTGACAAACTCGACAGGGGTTTCGACCTGCTCGTTGACATCTGGGGTTCCGACCATCACGGGTATATTCCGAGAATGAAGGCCGGCCTGAATGCCCTCGGAAGAGACAAAGAGGCATTAAAAGTCCTTCTTATTCAGTTTGTGACCCTGCTGAAGGATGGGAAACCGGTAGGGATGTCGACCAGATCAGGAGAGTTTACCACCTTGAGGGAGGTCCTGGACGAGGTCGGAACGGATGCGGCGAGATTCTTCTTTCTCATGAGAAAGAGCGACGCCCATCTGGAGTTCGACCTTGACCTTGCGAAAAAGACGTCGAATGAGAACCCTGTTTATTATGTCCAGTATGCCCATGCAAGAATCGAGAGCATTTTCAGGAAAGCGGGAGAGAGCGGCATTGACCTGGGATTGGTGGACAGGGCCAATACGGACCTTCTTACGCTTAAGGAGGAGATGAACCTGATCAAGGCCATTCTTGAGTATCACGATGTCCTTGAAGGCGGGGCGCGGAGTTCCGAGCCTCATCGTGTAACCTTCTACCTCCTCGATCTTGTAGGGAAGTTCCACAGTTACTATAATAAAGCCAGAGTGGTAAGCGATGATACCGAACTAACCCTCGCCAGGTTGTTTCTCCTCAGGATGTTGCAGGAGATTATCAGGGACGGATTGGCTATTCTCGGTGTGTCCGCGCCCGAGAAGATGTAATGACGAGACTGATGGGGCGCTAAAGGAGCAGAGATGGAGAAATCCAAGAGCAAGACAAGAGAATACGCAGAATCACTGATTATCGCGGCTATCATCGCCTTTTTCGTGAGAAGTTTTTTTATCCAGGCTTTCAAGATCCCCTCGAGTTCCATGGAGCCGACCCTCCTTATCGGCGACCATCTCCTGGTTAACCGTATGAGTTATGTGGTGAAGGTCCCCTTTACCGACATAGTGATACTGAATACCGGCAAACCGAAGAGGGGGGATGTGGTGGTCTTCCGCTATCCCGTGGACACGAGCAAGGACTTCATCAAGAGGGTAATCGCCACGGAAGGCGATAAAGTGGAGATAAGGGACAAGGCTGTCTATATCAACGGGAAGAAGACGAGCGACCCCTGGGGGCGCTATGTCGATGAGGCAATCGTACCGGCCTTCCTTTCGCCGAAGGACAACCTGGCTCCCGTTGTAGTCCCCAAGGACTCGTATTTTGTCATGGGCGACAACAGGGACAGAAGTCTTGACAGCAGGTTCTGGGGCTTTGTGAAGAAGGAGCTTTTTGTAGGTAAAGCGCTCGTGATCTATTTTTCGTGGGACGGCAATTCACAGGATCTGCTCCACTACATACGGTGGGAGAGATTGGGCAAACTGATCAAGTAGGCAGGACCTCCGTACATGGTTTTTTTGATTGATGTGTGGTACAATTTTTGAATGATAACGTATGGAGTTTTATGAAAAAATGGATTCTCGTTTCCCTTCTGTTCCTCCTCGTTTTTCCTTTAACGCCCGCATCGGGAACTGATTATTCGGCGTCGGTCCTCTCATTCCTGAAAGGCTACAGAACGGAAGTTCGCGGTCAGTACGACGCGGCTATGGAGTTCTATAATTCCGCCCTTAAGGCAGACCCCGGTTCCGCCGACATAAGGACCGGGCTTGCCCTGCTTTATATCAAGAAGGGGGAAGTGAGAAAGGCAGAGGAACTGCTCAGGCAGGCCATAGAGATCAATGGAAAGAGCAGGAACGCGCTCATTCTCCTCGGGAGCCTCTACTCGGCAACGGGTCAGGCGAGGAAAGCCAAACCCCTGTATGAGAAATGTATCGAACTGGACGGCGAGGACACCGAGGCGTACCTTTATCTCAGTTCGATATACATTGCGGAGAAGGATTTTGCGGCAGCATTGAAGACCTACCAGAAGATCCTCTCCTATGACGACGATAATGTGTTGACCCTATACTACATAGGGAGACTGAATGCCGAACTGAAAGAGTACGAAAAGGCAAAGACCTACTTCAATAAAGCGCTCAGCCTCAAGCCCAATTTTGAGCCGGCCCTCCTTGATCTGGGCACCATCTACGAGATAGAGGGTAGCTTCGACAAGGCTATCGAGGTCTATCAGAAGATACTGATCATGGACCCGGGGAATAAGAAGGCGCTGTCGAGGATCGCTGCCCTGTACGTGCGAAAAGGGCAGTATGACAGGGCCATTCACGAATTCGAGAAGCTTTCCGACATGGACAAGGGGGATGTGTCGATCAGGGTCAAAATAGGTCTTCTTCACCTTGAAGAAGGAAGATATGACGAGGCAATCAGAGAGTTTAACTTTCTTCTCGCGTCTCAACCTAATAACAGCGCGGTGCGCTATTACCTTGCCATCGCGTGGAGGGAGAAAGGAGACTCAAGGGAAGCGATAAACCAACTGTTGAAGATTGACCCGAAGTCGGAAGAATTTTCCGACGCAATGAAGAGCCTTACCTTCCTCTATATAAAAACAGGGGCCTTTGACGAAGGCATAGAAAAAATAAAGGGCCTGGTTGCGGAGAAGAAGGACGATGTGGACTTCCATATCCTCCTTTCAACACTGTACGAGGAAAAGGGCGAGTACCTGTCGGGTATCGGGACCCTCGAGGAAGTAAGGGCAAAACACCCCGATAATATTGACGTAATATATCAGATCGGGATGTTGTACGAGAAGGCAGGCAATACGGATAAAGCCTTGGAGTACATGGGGGAGGTGCTCAAACTGGACCCTGAATATGCGCATGCCCTCAATTTCATCGGTTATACCTGGGCGGAAAAAGGCATTAACCTCGACAAAGCAGAGGACATGGTAAAGAGGGCATTAAAAAAGAGACCGGATGACGGTTATATCCTGGACAGTATAGGCTGGGTCTATTACAAGAAGGGGAATTACAAAATGGCCCTCACGGAGATATTGAAGGCGTACCAGAAGTTGCCTGACGATCCGACCATCGCGGAACACCTGGGGGATGTTTATATGGGGCTGGGAGAATATCGGAAGGCCCTGGACTTGTTTGCCGCATCATCCAAGCTTGAAAAGAAGGAAGACAAGAAGAAGCTCCTTGAAAAGAAAATGAAGGAAGTCCAGCAGAAGATAAAGTGAAAAGAGGACTGATATGGATATGTGTATTGTTCCTCCTTTCGGGATGCGCCTTGCTTCCCACCAAAGCTCGCCAAATAGACTGGCCTGAGAAAATACAATACATGGAAGCCCTGTGCGAACTGGACATGGCGTGGAAGGACATGAACTACACCGGTTCCATGTCGCTCAAGGTCGACTATCCCGAGCAGTTCCAGTTTGAGGTCTACGGTCCTTTCGGAGACACCATAGTATATTTGAAAAAGGACAGGGGTGCATTTCTGCTCCTCGCCGGGGACGAAAAGTTTACCGATGAAAAGGCTTTTGAAAAGAAGTTTGATATTAAATTGAGCGAGTTTGTGGACGATATCACTTTCCACAGCCAGGGAGACGCGAACACGGCAGGGAAGACGGTCGTGAGAGACCGTTACCGCGTAACATATCAACTGGGCGGAAATACGAGCAGGATCTGTTGGCAGGGGGCTGAAGGCAGGATATGTGTAAGGTTCCTGGACGCGCGCTTCAGTAAAGAGTGATCCTGTGGAAAAGGTTATTATCGGTTCATGTGCAGACTATGACGTAGTGCGCATAAAAGACTTCCTTGCAAAGGGCTTTCGGGAATCCGGTTTTGAGATAAGAGGCGGGAGAGTCCTGTTGAAGCCCAATCTCCTCAGCGGTAAAGCTCCCGGGAAAGCGGTCACAACCCATCCGGCAATAATCAGAGCCCTCGGCGAGTTACTCCTCGACGCGGGGTGCACAGTTTATGTTGGAGATAGTCCTGGCTATGAATCAACCGAGAAAGTTCTTCAATTATCTGGTATTATGGATGTTGTTAAAAGTATTGGATTAAGTGTTGCCAATTTTGATGGCAGAATTATTAAGAAAAATGATGGCATTTCGCCCTACAAAGCCTTCACTTTCGGAGAAGACCCTCGGTTGTACGACGGGATCATCAATTTACCCAAATTAAAGACCCACACCATGATGGGACTTACCCTGGGGGTCAAGAATACCTTCGGCTTCATCCCCTCCAAAGAGAAAGCGAGATGGCACCTGAGGGCCGGCAAGGACAGGTTGCTCTTTGCGGCGGTTCTCATAGACATCCATAACCTCGTGAAACCCTCGCTCACGGTTCTTGACGGGATCACGGGCATGGACGGTCAAGGGCCCTCCAGCGGGAGGCCACGGCAACTCGGGATGGTTGCCATGTCCCGGGACGCATATGCCCTTGACAGGGCCGTGGAAGGCATCGTAGGGCTTTCTACTCCGTTGCCCATCAGTGAAGTGGCGAAGGAGCACGGCCTGTTGGGGGACTACGATCTGGTTGATTTCGGGGCTCCCCCTATAGAGGCATTCAAAATGGCCGATGAGATGGACACGGACTGGCCTTTGCCGGACTTTGCCAAGAGGATTCTCAAGAATTTTTTCGTGAGAAAACCAAAATTACGCAAAAAGTTGTGCAAGGGTTGTGAGTTGTGTGTTAACGTCTGTCCGGCAAAGGCGCTGGTCATGGTGGGGGGACTGCCTTCATTCGATTATAAGTCATGTATCCGTTGCTATTGCTGCCAGGAGATGTGTCCTGAAGGGAGCATAAGAGTATAAACAAGAGGGAGAGAAACATGAAAGAGATAGCTCAGGAAAGATGCAGAAGGTGCGGTGAAGAGGGCCGGGAGGTAGGCGTGAGGGGTGAGGGTACAGGTGAGCCGACCGTGCTCTGTGCGGACTGCCTGGAGGCGGTGTATCCCGAGGGGAGAGGACTGCCGGTCGCCATGGACATGGACGGAAACCTTTACTTCATAAATAAGCCCAAGAACTGCATGATCATACTGTTTGCTTACGGCGATACGCCCTATACGGCGTGTACGGAAGTGAGCCTTGAAGACGAAGAGGAGTGCGGTTGCGGCTTTACGCTCTGTTAACCCGGATGGGTGGCTGTCATGGGGACAGGCGGTCATCCTCCCCCAAGAGGAGGGAATACGCTTATCACGTCGCCGTCCCGGGCAAGGTAGCTTTCGTCCACATGAGAGCCCTTCACTAAAATGATCCTCGGCGCATCAGAGGGGAATCCCAGGTCCGCCATAATCTCGGCGGCCGTTTTTTCCCCCTGGAAGCTTAGCTTTACGGCGAAACCCGCGCGGCCTTCCGGGAGATAATCCCTGAAGGCTCCAAAGAGCCTGAGTTCTATTTCCATCAATTCGAGAGACCCGAAGCCTTGAAATTCATTCTTTACCCGGACACGGGAGGGCTTCGAAATCCTTCCCGTCAAAGAGGAAAAGTCTCTCGATCCTGAGGTCGCCGACGAAACGCATAGCTTCTTCCAGTTCGTCGTAGAGCCGTATGCAGGAGCCGCAATCCGAGCTAAGGTTTCTCGGGATAGGCATCAGTTCGAAGCTACACCCTTGCTCGGTGAGTTTTTTCTCCGCCTTGAGTACATCATGGATTGTGGAGAATAGTAAGTAGTATGAGCGTTCGCTATCCTTGTCCAATTGCTTTGACCACCCCCAGAAATGCGGAAATATCCCGTCGTGTTGTGAAATAGCCCGGAGAAACACGTACCGTTCCGTTGGGAAAGGTACCGATCGTTTTGTGAGCCGCGGGTGAGCAGTGAAGCCCCACGCGGACATAGATACCCTTTCTGTTCAGCTCGTAGCCCACTTCAGAGGGCAGCCTGTCCGCCACGTTGAAGGAAATCACCGGGATGTTCGTGCCTTTCCCGTGGTTTCCGTAGACCGTTATGTTCCCCGCATCTTGCAGACCCCGGAGGATACTCTTGACCAGGGTTCTCTCTTTTTTCGCTATTGTCTCCAATCCTGTGTTTTCAATGAAGGTAAGACTGCCCAGAAGGGCGGCTATTCCGGGTGTATTGGGTGTGCCGCTTTCGTACTTGTCGGGAAGGAAAGCGGGCTGTTCCATGGATTCCGATCCGCTCCCCGTCCCTCCGAATCTGAGTGGTGTAGGATCGACCCCTCTGTTCAGGTATAGCGCGCCGAGACCCTGCAAACCGTATAGTGATTTGTGGCAGGAGAAACAGAGGACGTCGATATGGTCCGCTTCCACGTCGATGGGGATGGACCCGATAGTCTGACAGGCGTCGACGATGAGAAGTATGTCGTTTGCGTACCCTTTGATGGGGTGTAGATCCTGAACGGTCCCGGTTACGTTGGAACCATGGTTGACGATTATAGCCCGGGTGTTTTTCCGGATGAGGGCGCGGACACGGTCGGGGTCAAGTTCTCCCGAGGGTGAGCACCGGGCAATCGACACCTCAACCTTCCTGTGCTGTTGGAGAAAGGTGAGAGGCCTCATGACGGAGTTATGCTCCATTGAAGTGGTAATAACGTGGTCGGACTCGCCGATCAACCCCAGGATGGCGAGGTTGAGAGAATCCGTACCGTTCTGAGTGAAGATCATCCGTTCCGAATCGTGGCCGTTAACAAGCTTTGTCAACTTCTCCCTGGCCTGGAAAATGGTCCTTGCAGCGTCCACGGAAGCCTTATGACCGCCCCGGCCGGGATTGCCTCCTACGTTTCTGACGAAATCGTTCAAATATGTAGTCGTTTGACGCGGCTTTGGGTGCGATGTGGCGGAATTATCGAGATAAATCATAGTTTATTGCGAAATGGGCCAACTCAAAGATACTGCGGGCGGCCGGGTTTCATGCCCCCTCTTAAAGATTACCTGAATCAGGGTTTGATGACATTCGTGGCCTCGAGAAAGGAGGAGGCTATCTCATACATATTGCTTATACGGCCAACCGCGACCTTTTCCTTGATGTGGAAGAAATCAAGGCACAGTCCGCAGGCGAGGATATCCGCGCCGAGACCCGCCAATTCAGTGAGAAGGTTGACACACTCCGACCCTTCCGCAACCAGTTTGACCCCTCCATTCACAAAGACAACCCTCCAGGGTGTAACGTCGAGGTCCTTTAAGGTGCTAAGGAAGGATTTCATCAGGACTCTGCCTAATTCGTCGTCGCCCCGGCCGATAGTATCGCCATTGATGAAGACCAGGAGCTTTTTGCCCTGGACGCCGGTTTGCGTGTCGGACGAACCGGTCCTCGCCCCCTTGAGAATGTACTGTTTGCCGCCCCCCTCCTGTCCGGAGGTAACCGAAAAGCCACGGGAGGAAAGGAAACGCGTAACGTTTCCCACGGCAACGTCATTGTCGAGGATTATCTCGATTTCGTCGACGGGATTCCCATCAAGGAACTTTTTTGTCTCCAGGACGGGGACGGGACATGTCATACCTTGCAGGTCAAGTCTGTTCACCTCCATATTATAAGGGAATATTTCCCATCACGCAAATGAATAGTACGAATGTGTAGAGACCATTCATGCAATGAATGAATTACAACCATCTCCGATGTGTATACAAAAGTCAACAACTTGTTGCTTTTTAACGATTGTTTTGTTATAAATACATTGTTAGACAGGGATCGAAGGCGCTCCCTGTGTTCAAAATCACAACCGCTTGGCTAAAGAGGACCGGTTGTTGTCATGCGGTGTAAGAGATCTATGGGTCATGGCATTGAGGCCTCAAAGAAAGAAACGCTTTGAACATTTCGTCCCGGTGGGCGGGATCACCTGCCGACATTCCACAACCATATAACGGAAGACAGCTATAACGCATATCCTGCGTGATTCTCGAAGGGGGTCACTGGTACGGATGATGTGCGGATATCTTAATAGGAGGTTAGTCATGAGTAAGGTAGAGGTTTTTGAGAACAGACCGCCCGTTCTGGGAATTAACGGAATGGGCAGAATCGGAAAGCTGAGTCTGTGGCACCATATCGGCAGGAAGTACTTCAAGGAGATCGTGGTAAACCCGGGTCGGGAGGTAGGGAAGGACCTGTCTGCAATAGCCCAGCTTATCGAGAAAGATGCCACATATGGACTGCTTCACAAGTTTCTTTATGGCATAAAGGCAGAGCGCCTTATTGAGATAGTTGATGATAAGAACGGCAAGTTGCTGATCGACGGAATCCCGGTAACGGTGCTCCGGGAAGCAAGGAACCCGAAGGACATCCGATGGCGCGACTACGGTGTTGAGATTGTTGCGGAATGTACCGGCAAATTCGGAGACCCTACGGTAGCGCCCGACAGTGAAAAAGGGTCCATCAAGGGGCACCTGGAAAGCGGCGCGAGGGTAGTCATCAACTCTTCTGCCTTCAAGATCAAGAACAAGGCCCTGTCCATGCCGGATGACGCGGTAACACTCATTTACGGCATCAACCACCACGCCTTTGACCCGAAAAAGCACAGGCTCATATCGGCTGCCTCCTGCACGACCACTGGACTTGCCCACATGGTAAAACCGCTCCTTGACAACGAGGATACGAGCATGATCCTTACCGCCTCCATGTCTACGGTGCATGCGGTGACAAACACCCAGAGCGTGCTCGACAATGTGCCCAAGGCCGGAGAGAAGGACCTGCGGAAAAACAGGAGTATTCTGAATAACATCATTCTTACGTCTACCAACGCAGCCGACGCGCTGGCGCAGGTAATCCCACAGGTGAAGGATATAGGCTTTATGGCGGATTCCATTCGGGTCCCGACCACCACGGAGTCGCTGATAGTGCTGAACGCCACTTTCCAGCCCAGGATGAGCAAGGATAAAGCCGCGTCTTCGATTACCACGAAGACGATCAACGACCTTTATAAGCGGGTTTCGGACAACGATCCCGAGCGGTTGGTGCGCTACACGGAGGAACAGAATGTGTCAACCGACCTGATAGGGGTGAATGCTGCGATTGTCATAGAAGGGCAGTTTAACCATAGCCGTATCGCCTTTATGTCGATCGATCTGTCACAGGTGCCCGACATTCCTGATGCACTGGTTCAGGCCCTTAAGAGCCAGCAGATCAAGGTTCCTGTGGTCCATGCCAAGATTTTCGGATGGTACGATAACGAATATGGAAGCTATACAAACAGGATGGGCGACTTGACTGTATACGCCCACAAAACGCTATTGTAAATTGAGACCGGGTTTCGTATTTCAGACGCGTCAGGCGTAGTGCGAAACCCGGATACGTGTGCTGTCGTTGTGGGCCCGTCAGAGGGTTATTCTAAAAGGTTCCTCGGATTTGCTTTCGTGACTCCCCAGATAGACCGAACCGCTCCAGCCGTCGATGCTTATGAAGTCGCCTCCCTTGATAACGTGATTGTCGATCAGGCTGTAGCCCTCAGCCTCGTAGACCCGGAGTTTGTTGAACCCCACCACGCCCACCTTGTTGAGTTGGGGTATGGTGACGGCCGCATGAGACGTGCCGCCGCCCTTCGCGGTGAGAATACCCTCGACCTGCAGGATAACACCCACGTCTTCCGAAACGGTGTCAGGCCGTATGAGAATGAGTTTTGTTCCAGGTTCCCGCTGACGGTAGTACTTGATCTCCTCCTCGGAGTAGACAGCCCTCCCTGAGAGCGCTCCGCCGCTCACTCCTATACCGGCGCCGATCAAGGATTCCTGGAGGGACGGAGCGTCGCGGAATATCCTGAGCCCCCGTGCCTCAGTCTGAGTCATATCCCTGGTCTGGAGAATGTGAAGTCCATCCCTCGTGGGGCTTTCAAAAGTGAACTCTATTTCCTGATGGTGGAATCCTTTTTCGTAGATGATAATGTCCGCGAGCCTTACGAGTTCTTTGTAAATGTCGGGGAAACGTTCCTCAAGGGAGATTGCGGACCCCCTTCGTTCGGCGATCCTCTGGTTCCGGGAAATAGGGTAGGTCTCCACCAGACCCGACACGATGTCGTCTCCCTGAACGCCGAAGATAAAATCGCCATACAAGGCGACCTCGGATGAGGACCCTTTCGGGTTCCTGGTGAAGATTACCCCTGACCCGGAGTCTTCGTTGAGGTTTCCGAATACCATGGCCTGCACTATTACCGCAGTGCCCCATTCATTGGAGAGATGCATTTCACGGCGATAGATCGTCGCCTGCTCCGAATACCATGACGCAAACACTTGAAGGATCGCTTTTTGGAGCTGCTCCGAAGGGTTATCGGTGACGTCTATCCCCCTTTCGCTCATGGCGCGCTTATAGGACAAGGCGATCTGCCTCATTTGCTCGGCGTTGAACTGTATCTTCCTGTCGATATTGTATTTGAATTTGAAATCGCTGATAATCCTGTCGAAAAAGTTACGGTCGAGATTCTGGAACATACCCCAGGTCTGGAGAAACCGCCTGTAGGAATCCCATGCGGCCCACTCGAATCCCTTCTTCTTGCTGAGACCTTCCGCAATGGCTTCGTTGATACCTACGTTGAGAAATGAATGCATCATGCCCGGAAGAGAGATGGTGGCGCCGCTCCTCACGGAGAGAAGGAGAGGGTTTTCGGGGTCGCCGTATTTCTTTCCCACCACTTTTTCGAGCTTGAGTATCTCACTGTTGATCCGGTAGGCCATATCATTGAAGATGTACTTGTACCCTAAAACCGCCTCATAGCTTCTGAATACCTCGGTGGTGATGATGAAGCCGGGTGGGATAGGGAAATTAAGAGCGGCAAGCTCCTTGAGAAAATACCCTTTGTTCCCGATGAGGATCTGGTTGTCGATGTGCACGTTCCTCTTGTAGATGGGGGAGATTGTCAATTCAGGCGTGTAGGCCATCACAAGATTAAGAATCTGTTTGTTATCTTTGAATTTTTCAAGCTCTGCATTGAGGGTGCTTATGATTGCGTTGACCAGATTGTCGAGTACCTGCAGGCCGAAGGACGAGGAGATAATCGACCTGAAGAAATCTTCCGAGGCCTGGTACACTGCCTGCTGGTCTCCACCCGCGGGGGGAGGGGCCGTTTCCGTCTTGCCTGTGAATTCCTGATTCTGACGGATGATAATAGGGAGATTAAGGCTGTGGGCGTCAATGTAATAGTCTTTTATGATGTCTCGTATCCCTTTCGAGATAAACTGGAAAATGTCGATGTACTGGTCTACGGAGAACTGCTTGAGTTGAAGGGCACTGGTAATGTATTTCATTTTGGAGACAAGGCCTTCGGTGGCGATGCCTTCAAGTTCCAGGGCCTTCACGTAGAGCCACAGGTACCTGTGGATTCTCGTAAGGGTGCTCTTGGTGATGAACTTAAGATTAAGGGACTGTATCAATTCCTCGAAGAGGGTGGTGGCATAGTTCTCAAGGCGGAAAGAAAGTCCCACGGCTTCGAACTTCTCTTCCTGGTACGTGCCGTACATGGACGGAATACCTGCGGCTATGTGCCGTTTATGGTAGATGTTTTCGAAATAAGCTGTCTTTTTCGGTGACGTGATTCTCTCCTTCAGGGCGGAAAGGAAGCCGAGGATGATCACGAGGCTCTGATAATAGTTTTTGCCGTGGATGTGCCTCTTGAGGGAACGGATCTTGGGTAGGCTGAAGATGCCTGTCGTTTCAAGGTCCTTGAGTAAATCGATAGGGAGAAAATTATACTTTTTGTAGAGAAGCTGATAAAGCCTGATTATGAGTTGTGCACGCTCCCTGTCCCGTTCGGGAGCGCCCTTTATGTGCTGTATCTCCCTTTGAGTCCTGGCCATATCCCAGTTGAGAAATTCAAGAGGATCGCCGTGTATCTTAGGAAAAACTACTGCAAATATCGTGTGCATCCCGTCGAAATACTCGCCCTCGCTCTCCACCTGATCGAAGACCTCGGAAGGGAGGTGACCCTTGATGAACTTCTTGTCCCCTGTATCCCAGAACCGGAAAATATCCTCTACAAAGGTTACGAGCAGGCTGTTGCTCTCCACGTGCGATTGTTTGCGGAGATAGAAGACCAGTTTGTCGTTTCTCCGGGACAGCTCGTCAACCTTGGTGGAAGTCTCCCGGAGCTCTCCTTCTGCACCTATCTCGCTAAAATATATGGGGAATATCCTGAGTAGCTGCTTCACGAGATTGTACGCAGGCTGGATGTCGGAATTCAGGAGGCCCGATATATCTTTTTGGAGCAGGTCTGTGTCCTTTACAAAAACCCCGCCGGTCTTCAGATTGATGATGAGAGCGGACAGCAGTCTTTTGGCCCACCTCGGCCTCAAGGCAATAATGCCGAGCCACGAGCGGATGTTCATGATGTGGGAAGGGTTCACCTTTACCTGCCATTCCGTGGTGGAACCCGCAACTTCGGGGTGCTGAAACCCGAAAAGAACCAACTCTTCGATCATGGTGTCCACAAGGGGGTGATTCCCTTGATCGAATACCTCCTTGGCTAGGGTGGTGATGCAATCGATTACCGCGCCGCTGTGCTCGGGCGACGTGCTTCTTTTGAGGAGAGAGAAGACCTTCTTCACAAAATCCTTGAGGTTCCCCTTGTCCTCTTCCTTGAAGACCATTCTGAGACACCTGTTGATCTCCTGGAGAAGGTGATTGTGCATATCCGAGAGTCCTGAGACGCCCATCATGCTAAAAAGGAAATCAAGTTTCACAATATGCTGGCGGCCGAAGAAGCCCTGGGATCGTTCGAGCTTGTCGGCGACCAGGAAATAGCCGTTTACTATCTGGGTGTCGTCGGGCATGGCAAGATAGGCTGTGACTCGGTCTGCCTCAACTGGAAAGGTTCCCGCGGCCGTATCATCCAGTCTGGCAAGAAGGATTTTAAGGTTCTCATGGCTTAAAGGGCGGACAAGGTCCTCGAAGGTGCGCGCCACCTCGTCGTCCTCCGTCCCCGGCGCGAACCAGCAGGCCGGGTCCGGCTGGGTAAGCCAGAAGAGATATGTTTCCCTGAAGAAATCGTGGAGCAGCAAGTCAAGGGATTCCAGGGGAATGACAACGTCCGCCTGGGCTGCGGACTTCACGAGGTTCTTCATATAGGTGGAGCTTTTACGAAAGAGAACGCCCCCTTCGCTGTATGCCTTTCGCAGGGATTGAGTGAAGAGAGGGAAAAGGGCGAGGTTCCGTGGGAGAAGGTCCCGGCTGCCCTCCACGATAGTCACCATGTAGTCAAATGCATAACGAATCGCCGTGTCCTTGATCCCTTCACCTGGAGCAGAGGCAATGATATCAAAATAGATGTCGAGGATGATGCCCAGGGCCTTCAGCCCGTCGGCATGCATGTTGACTTCATAGAAGTCGCCTATGGAAAGCGTCCTGAGTTCCTTAAGAACGTACTCCCAGTTGACGTAAGGGTGATTGAGTTCAATGAGGAGGTCGCTTGTGCGCCTGGAAACACCATAGTGACTTTCCACGGCCTGGAGGAGGGGTCCGTACTTCTCGGGGATTTCCACCTTTGCAGCGGTCCTCTCCAGGTTCACTTCCAAAGCTGATGACTTCAAGGTCTTCAACTGCGATTCATCCATGGGTCCACCTCTTTTGACCGGCAGGTCCACTGCCCGATTGAGTGACCGACAAAGAAAAAAAAGGGGGGTGGTATAGACCACCCCGCCTCATCTCGGTTACTTCACCGTTACTTGCTAAGCTTGTTCTTGAAAATCTCAACCAGTTTCGGGACCATCTGGTTGTAGTCAGCGATAATGCCGAAGCTCGCTGCCTTGAAGATCGGGGCATCGGGATCCTTGTTGATCGCAACGATGTAATCGGATGTCCTCATGCCCGCGAGATGCTGTATGGCGCCGGAGATGCCGCAAGCGATGTATATCTTCGGTTTTACGGTCTTGCCTGTCTGGCCGACCTGATGTTCCTGAGGTATCCAGCCTGAATCGACGGCTGCACGGGAAGCGCCTACTGCGCCGCCGAGTACGTCTGCAAGCTGTCTGATAACGTCAAACCCTTCGGGTTTGCCCAAACCTCTGCCGCCTGACACGATAATGTCGGCTTCGACGAGGTTGACTGACGTCGCGGACTTGATGAACTCAAGTACCTTGGTGTTCAGTTCTTCTTCGGCGACTGCGAAGGACTCTTTGACCGTCTCGCCGCTCTTGGATGCATCCTTCTCGGCCGGGGCGAATGCTTTCGGCCTGACGGTTGCGATCTGGGGCTGCGCCTTCTCGTTCACTACGGTGACGGTGAAGTTTCCGCCAAAGGCTGCTCTCGTCATTTTCAGTTTGCCGCCGTCAACTGCAAGGCCTATGGTGTCGGTGCAAAGCCCGCTCTGAAGCAGCGCGGCTGCAGCAGCCGAAACATCGGTGCCCTGGCTGGTGGCCCTGAAAAGAGCGACTTCCGGTTTGTACTTCTCAAGCAGGAAGGCCGCGGCTTTGGCATACGCATCCGGCCTGAATCCTTTGAAGACCGCCCCATCCACGGTGTACACTTTTGAAGCGCCATAGTAGAACGCTTCTGTCGCAATGCTGTCAACGTTTTCCCCTATGACAAAGGCGCATAGATTGGAGCCCAGGTCACCCGCCAACTTTTTGCCGATGCCCAGAAGCTCAAAGGACATGGGGGAAATATCTTCGTACTTATGTTCTATATATACCCATACATCGTTAGCCATTGTAGTCCCTCCATCCGGTTATTTTATAATTTTCAAGTCTATCAGTTTATCCACGAGTGAAGCTGCCACTTCATCAATTTCACCCTTAAGAATCTCACCGGCCCCTCTTGGAGGCGGTACGGCGATCTCAACGACCTTCGTAGATGAACCGTCAGTTCCCACCTTGCTCTTGTCGACTCCGAGATCATCGGCGGTCCACTGGGGAATGGCAATTTTGGAAGCTTTCCTGATGCCCATGAGGTTGGGCAGCCGGGGCTCGTTGATACCCTTGATGACCGATACGACTGCGGGCAGTTTCGCCTCGACAACTTCAATACCGCCTTCAATGGCTCTTTCGACAACGATCTTCTTTGCTCCTGCGTCGATGGAACGGACCTTGGAGACAAAAGTCAACTGGCTGAAACCGAGAACCGTTGCAAGTGAGGCTCCGAGGACGCCCGTGTTGCCATCAGTCGACTGTTTTCCGCAGAAGACCACGTCCACATCGCCTATCTTCTTGATGCCGGCGGCAAGCACAAGCGCGGTGGCGTATGTATCCGAACCCGCAAATGCGGGATCCGTAAGCTGATACACTGAATTTACTGTCAGGGCAAGGGCGTTTCTCAGGACGTCGGCGGCCTTTTCCGGACCCATTGTGATTGCGATGATCTCGCCGTCATAGTTTTCCTTTGTGAGAAGGGCTTCTTCCAGTGCGAACTCATCGAACGGGTTGGTTATTGAATCCATTCCGTCTCTTTTCAGCATGCCCTTTGGAATGTCCCATTTCACCTCAGCTTCGGTGTCGGGAACCTGTTTTATACACGCTACTATTTTCACAGTGTCCTCCTTGGTGTTTTATTGACCCTTAAAAGTGGGTTTTCTTTTTTCCACAAAGGCAGTCATGCCTTCCTTTTGATCGTGGGTGGCAAAGCAAAGCCCGAAATCTCTGGCTTCCAGCATGAGCGCCTCATCCATACTCAGATAGAGACTTTTGTTTATGCACTCTTTGGCAAGTCCCATGGAAAAAGGACCATTCGACCTGATCTGGGCGGCCATGGCCATCACTTCGCTCATGAGCTGATCGTGAGGGACCACTTTATTAATGAGACCCATTTCATATGCTTCCTGTGCGCCTATTGTTCTTGCCGTGAATATCAGTTCCTTGGCCTTCGCGAGTCCCGCGAGTTTTGCGGTTCTCTGAGTGCCGCCGAACCCGGGAAATATACCGAGGGTCGTCTCGGGAAATCCCACCTTTGCCTTGTCGGATGCGTAAATGATGTCGCACGCGAGGGCAACTTCGAAACCGCCGCCCAGGGCATAGCCGTTTACCGCCGCGATAACGGGTTTCGGCATATTTTCCAGGGTAGCGAAGGCATCGTGGCCTCTCTGGGAGAAGGCCATGCCTTCGATGGCGGTCAGATCCTTCATCTCAAGTATGTCGGCGCCTGCAATAAATGCCTTGCCGCCTTCCCCTGTCACGATCACTACCCGGACATCGGGGTTGCTGCCCAGCTTCTCGCCTGCGTCTTTAATCTCGACGAGTGTTTCCGAGTTGAGCGCGTTTAATGCCTTGGGCCTGTTAATTTTCAGAATCCCTATGCCGTCGCTTATCTCAACAATTAAGTTCTTGTAATCCATGTTTTACGCCTCACTCTCGACAATCGCCGCCAGACCCTGCCCACCGCCGATACACATGGAGATGAGTCCATACTTGAGGCCGAGCCGCTGCATCTGATAGAGCGCGGTCGTAACGAGCCTTGCGCCTGTGCAGCCGATGGGATGTCCGAGGGATATGCCGCCGCCGAACATGTTGCATTTGTCTGTGTTGACATTCAGTTCTCTTATACACGCGATGGACTGGGATGCGAAAGCCTCATTCAGTTCGATCATGTCGATCTGATCAAGAGTGAGACCTGCCTTTTTCAAGGCTTTTCTGATGGCCGGTATCGGGCCGAGTCCCATGAACTGGGGGTCTACGCCGCCACCTGCGTATGCGATGACCTTTCCCATGGGTTTGATGCCGAGTGCATTTGCTTTCTCCCTTGTCATGAGCACTGCGGCGGAAGCTGCATCGTTCAGGCCGGATGCGTTACCGGCGGTCACTGTTCCACCCTTTTTGAAAGCCGTTCCGAGTTTGGCCATCTTTTCCATGCTCGTGTCCATGGGCCTCTCATCGGTGTCGAAGATAATGGGGTCGCCTTTCTTCTGGGGGATTTTTACCGGAATGATCTCGTTCTTGAAGAGTCCCTCTTTTATGGCCTTTCTTGCCCGCTGATGACTTACAAGGCTGAACATATCCTGTTCTTCTCTGGTTATGCCGTAGCGCTCAGCGATGTTCTCGGCGGTTACTCCCATGTGGTATCCGTAGAAAATCTCCCACACGCCGTCAAGGACCATAAGGTCGACCATCTTGGTGTCGAACATACGGGCTCCCCATCTGGCGGAGGGTACTATAAAGGGTGCGAGGCTCATGTTTTCCATGCCGCCCGCCACAACTACATCGTTATCGCCCGTGGCGATGGACTGGACGCCGTTTATGATGGCCTTCAATCCCGAAGAACAGACTTTGTTGATCGTATAGGCGTTGGTTTCCTTGGGAACGCCTGCAAAAATGGATGCCTGTCTTGCGGAGTTCTGGCCAAGGCCGCCCTGAAGGACGTTGCCCATGATAACTTCATCGATTTCCACTTCTTTCAGGCTGCTGTCGAAATCATAATACTTTGCTTCAAGATCCGTATCGGTCTTGCCGCCGAATGTGTCGGGAGCCACATCTTTGTCTTTGGTTTTTGAAGGCCTTATTCCCGCCCTCTTTATCGCCTCATTAATAGCGAGTCCACCAAGCTTAACAACGGGTACATCCTTTAAAGAAGCTCCGAAGCTGCCGATTGCCGTTCTTGCACACGATACTATTACTACCTCTCTCATAACCCTCTCCTTTCGATCAAGTCAAGTTGAAAAAAAATTCACAATCTTTTTTATCGTAAACGCGACAGTTTGTCAATGAATTTTAGCGGGTTTGGACTTAATTTCCGACAAGATGGCGATATACAAGGGGCCCGGGCCCGACGGTCCAATTTGTGGTCCCGCGGGAGTTTATGGTTTACTTTTTATGGGGGTCTGTTAAAATGTAGACGTACAGGAGGTGCGTGGATGAATTGGAAAATAAGTATGCTCTTGGTTATCGCTCTGTGTACATTTCCGGCGATCAGCCGCAGCGCGGGCGTAGTGGAGGAGGATGGCCATAAGTGGCAGGAGTACCACAAGAATAATCGCGCCGTGGTATTCTACTATGAAAAGGATTCCGTAGTCTTCGGCGCCGACGGCGTCATCAAGGTATGGAGGAAGCGTGAGTTCCCCATCAGGTCGCAGCAGAGGAGCATTATTGCCCTTGAAGAGATAGATTGTTACAAACAACAATATCGATCCGTCCAACTGAAGGTAGTGAACTGGGACGACACGGCCGAGACCTTCGACCGCGTGGGGGACTGGTCCACCATCTTTTCGGAGTCCCCGGAGGAGTACTTTCTTGATAATGTCTGCACAGAACTGAAGAAAAAGAAGAAGAAATAGACGGACATACCGGAGTTGCCCGAAAAGGGCTCCGGCATGACTGAGCGGTGACGGCAGGCATGGACGAGCTGAACAATGAAGACGACTTAAGAAGGCCCGACCCCGACGCCCTTCTCAGGGAAATAAAGCGCGGAGACCAAAAAAGAGGAAGATTGAAGATATTCCTGGGGTATGCCCCGGGAGTGGGGAAGACGTACGCAATGCTCCAGGAAGCCCACGTTCTGAAAGACCGTGGCGAAGATGTCGTAGTCGGCATTGTGGAAACTCATAAGAGGTCCGAGACCGTGGCATTGACGGAGGGTCTCGAAACTTTGCCGAGGCAGCGCCTGGAATACGAGGGCATCGAAATTGAGGAGATGGACCTCGACGGGATCCTCGCACGCCGTCCGTGCATAGTCCTCGTGGACGAACTTGCCCATACCAATGCGCCCGACACCCGCCATCCCAAACGTTATCAGGATGTAGAGGAACTGATCGCCAATGGGATCGACGTCTACACTACCGTCAATATCCAGCACTTCGAGAGCCAGGTTGACGTGGTGGCGAGGATTACCGGGGTCAGGGTACAGGAGAACGTACCTGATTCCATTCTCGAGTCCGCCGACGAAGTACAGGTCATCGATATCCCTCTGGAAGAGCTTTCCCTCAGGCTGAAGGAGGGGAAGGTCTACATACCCGAACAGGCGAAGCTCGCGATGGAGGGCTATTTCCAGCGCGGGAACCTTGTGGCGCTCAGGGAACTCACCCTTACTCTTGTTGCCCGTAAAATGGACACCGAGCTTTTGAATTACATGAAGTCGAAGGCTATTGCCGGCCCATGGCCGGCAGGGGAGAGGCTGGTAGTGTGCATCGCACCTAACCCCTACGCACTTCAACTGCTCAGACGCGCTTACAAGATAGCCACGGATGCCCATGCGGAATGGTATGCGGTTTACGTTTCCACACCGGGTGTGAAGGACCTGTCGAACGCGGAAAAGGCGTATCTTACTGCGGCACTCAATCTGGCGGAGGAACTGGGGGCAAAGGCCCTGACCCTTTCGGGAGGCGATGTGGCCGATGAAGTACTTCGCTTTGCCCGGGAATATAATATAACCCGGGTTGTAATCGGCAAGCCCCTGCGCTCGACGATCAGGTCGCTGTGGAGAGGGTCCCCGGTAAATCGGTTGCTGCGCGCAAGGGCCGATTTCGAGATACATCTTATCACTCCTGCCCGGGAAAAGCCGGAGGTCCTGGAAAAACAGAAGCACGGTGCATTCAGGCTTGATTTCAAAGGTTATGGGCTGACGCTCGGCATGGTTGCCGCCGTCACCATGCTCAACCTTCTTCTCCAGACCATTATGGACCCGAAATCACTTGTCTTCATCTATCTGATTGTGACCATCGCGAGCGCCCTGTTCTTCGGGAGGGTAGCGTCGCTGGTCGGATCTGTGGTCGGTCTGCTGACCTTTGATTTCCTTTTTGTGGAGCCCAGGTACAGGTTTACTATGTACCATGCGAATGATGTGGTGAATGTGCTCATATTCTTTCTTACTTCTGTTGTGGTAGGGCAGCTTGTGAAAACAACACGCGAGCAGAACCTGACGCTCCAACTCCGGTTGAGACGCATAACGCTTATCGAGGAGATGAGCAGGGAATTCATGTCCATGCCCCCTGTTGAGCAGTTGGTGGGCGGTTTTGTCCATGACCCGAAAGAGTGGAGCGGCTTTCTTTCCCTCCTGCGCACGACGGTGCTTGATGAAATAAGCCACGTAGCCACAAAATATATCGCGAGGATTATCGACTCCCCCTCTTTTGTGCTCTTTACAGGGGAGGGGGGGAAACTCAGGGTGTGGGCTCGCAGCAATCCCGACCTGGACCTCAGTTCCCATGAGGTGACAGTGGCGGAGTGGGTCTGCGCCCATGGGGAGATGGCCGGCGCGGGCACTCAGACCCTTTCCAATATCGAAACCTTTTTCATACCAATGCAAACTCTTGAGGAAACGGTGGGGGTGATTGGTGTCCGGTGCGATTTCCGGGGCCTTCTCCTGGACCAGCGCCGCCTTCTGAGCGCCATTTCAAACCTGTCATCCCTTGCCGTGGCGCGGTGGGTAAACGTTAAGTGATATTACCGGAACTTTGCCGGCTCATTAACTCCTCTTCGAATCCCCACATCCTCAGTCGGTCATCCGCCTGGATTTCACTCTCCTGACCTGCAAACCTGTTCTTGTCGTAGTGGCCGAGATATAGATGGGCAAATTCGTGGGCAATGATATACATGATCTCATGGGGAGGACACTTGCTGAAATTGGTGACAAAGACGACGAGCGCCCGATCGCCCCTTCCCGGAGCATAGAACAGGGAATCAAGGCCTAACACGGTATTTCCCGTGGTCTTGAGTATGTGCACATTCTTCTCGTATACAATCGATTTCAGATCGCGGAAGGGAATACGCATGAGGCATTCTCTCAGATAATAGATGAAATTGAAATCATCGGAGCCGATGATCCTGTCCGTCATCTGATCTATCAATAGCTCTTTCTCAGGATTCATCGACGGCCTTCCTATGGTCAACGCGGCAGGCCCGTCCTGACATGTTTCCGGCCCAAATCATCGAGGGCCAGGTTGAGGAGGAGCACATTGACCCTGTCCTCGCCCATGAAGCGAAGGAGGGAAGGTTCAATGTGGCGCTCGACCAGACCCTGGAGTTCCTCTTCCGTGAGCCTTCGCGCTCTCGCTACCCTGCTTATCTGAACCATTGCCGCTTGAGGGGTGATATGGGGGTCGAGTCCGCTGGCGGAAGCGAGGACGAGGTCGGCAGGGACCGGGACGTCCCGGGGAATGCGGTTTTCTTCACGGACCTTCAGGACCCGCTTACCCACAAGGTCAAGGAATTTTGCGTTTGAAGGGCCGGAGTTGCTTCCACCGGAATTGCCGGCATCATACGGTTTTTCCAAGGCAGAGGGACGGCCGTGGAAGTATCCGACGGTGGTGAACTGCTGTCCGATAAGGGAGGACCCCATTATTTCCTTATCGAATGTGATGAGACTCCCGTTGGCTTCCTTGCGGAATTCGAGGTGAGCTATTCCTGTAATAACGATTGGATAGGCGATACCTGTGAGAAGTGACATTATAACGAACATGCGCAGGGACCGGATTAATTCTTTCATCTCTTCCTCCTATGCAAGATGCAGGAACACGATGAGCAGGTCTATCATCTTTATTCCCACAAAAGGCAGTATGAGTCCCCCAACGCCATAGATGAGGAGATTGCGCCACAGGAGTGTCATGGCGGCCACGGGACGGTATTTGATGCCCTTGAGTGACAGGGGAATGAGAAGGGGGATGATTACGGCGTTAAATATTATCGCCGAGAGGACGGCGCTGTTCGGTGTGGAAAGCCACATGATATTGAGAATGCCCAGCATGGGGAACGAAGGGACAAAGATAGCGGGTATGATGGCGAAGTATTTTGCCACATCGTTGGCGACGCTGAAGGTAGTAAGGGCCCCTCTGGTCATGAGTATTTGCTTCCCGATCTCGACGATATCGAGAAGCTTGGTCGGGTTGGAATCGAGGTCGACCATGTTGGCCGCTTCTCTGGACGCCTGAGTTCCCGCATTCATCGCAACGGCCACGTCGGCCTGGGCAAGGGCAGGGGCGTCGTTGGTCCCGTCTCCGATCATGGCCACCAGGTTGCCCTCGGCCTGATACTTACGGATCAGGTTCAGTTTCTCCTCAGGGCGGGCCTGGGCCACGAAATCGTCGATCCCTGCTTCAGCCGCAATCGCGGCGGCGGTAAGGGGGTTGTCCCCTGTTATCATTATGGAGCGTATCCCGAGCAGGCGAAGCTGGGAGAGTCGTTCTTTTATCCCTTCCTTGAGAACATCTTTGAGATATACCACACCCAGGGCCCTCGCGGAATCGGCCACTACAAGAGGCGTTCCCCCTTCACGGGCTACTCTGTCCACGGCCTTGGAAATACTTCCGTCCACCACTCCACCCTTTCCCTGCACGAACGCGGTGACTGCGTCCGTGGCCCCCTTACGTATCTCCCTGTCATTCCAGGTTATACCGCTCATGCGGAGTTCGGGGGTAAAAGGGATGAACCTTGCGTCGGGTGCCGTCTTGATATCGCGACCTCTGATATCGAGACGGTGTTTCGCCAAAGCGACAATGCTTCGTCCTTCGGGTGTTTCGTCGGCAAGAGACCCGAGAAGGGCTGCCTCGATCAATTCTTCATCCCTAACGCCGGAGGCCGGGATGAAATCCGTCGCCATGCGGTTCCCTAAAGTGATTGTCCCCGTCTTATCCAGGAGAACTACGTTTACATCGCCCGACGCTTCAACGGCGCGTCCGCTCAAGGCAATCACATTGTGCTGGATGAGACGGTCCATCCCCGCGATGCCGATAGCAGGGAGAAGCCCCCCTATGGTGGTAGGGATAAGACAGACGAGAAGGGCCACAAGCACGGGCAGCGTAACCACTGCGCCGGTGTATTTTGCGAAAGGCGCCAGGGTGCCCACTACCACGACAAAAAGCACGGTGAGACCGACCAGAAGAATCTCGAGGGCCCGCTCATTCGGCGTCTTCTGCCGGCTGGCGCTTTCCACCATGGAGATCATGTGGTCAAGAAACGTTTCGCCCGGGTTGGCCGTAATGCGGATGGTAATGCGTCCGGACAGGATGCGTGTACCGCCGGTCACGCCGGTACGGTCGCCCTTTGCTTCCCGTATCACGGGCGCCGACTCGCCCGTGACGGCCGATTCATCCACAAGGGCCACTCCTTCCTCTATTTCTCCATCGCCGGGTATGGGGTCGTTGTCTTCCGCGACCACGAGGTCGCCCTTTCGGAGAGAGAGGGCAGGGATGGTTTCGGTTTGTCCTTCGCAAGTCAGGCGCTTGGCGTATGCCTCGCTTTGAGCGCGTCTCAACGTCTCGGCCTGCGCTTTGCCCCGGCCTTCGGCGAGAGCTTCGGCAAAATTGGCGAACAAGACGGTAAACCATAGCCAGACGCTGATATGGATGTTGAACCCGAAGGGACCGCCGTAGATCAGATTGTTGACGGATATCGCCGTGGTGATGACCGACACCATTTCCACCACGAACATGACGGGGTTATGCCACAAGACCCGCGGGTCGAGGCGGAGAAAGGCCCCTTTTACTGAGGAACTTATCAAGTCGCCCTGCCAGAATTTGATTTTGTCGTTTTCCACAGTTATTTCCTCCTAGAAAGTGCGGCCGGCAAGGATCAGCAGATGTTCGAGAAACGGGCCGAGCACGAGGGATGGAAAAAACGTGAGGGCACCGACAATAAGAACGACCCCTACAAGGAGGGCGGCAAAGAGCGGGCTTGCCGTGGGAAAGGTGGCCGAGCTCGGAGGCACGCTCTTCTTCGCGGAGAGCGATCCCGCGATGGCCAGGGCGGGCAAAATGGTGAGAAAGCGTCCTACAAGCATGACAAAGCCCGTGGTAAGGTTATAGAATACCGTGTTGGCGTTGAGTCCCGCGAAGGCCGACCCGTTGTTTCCTGCGGCGGAGAAGAAAGCGTAGAGAATCTCGGAAAGGCCGTGGGGCCCGGCATTTCCGAGGCTGGAAAGACCCGCGGAGGTGAAAACGGCCACGCTCGCGAAGATAAGGGACGCGACGGCAGGGGCGATGACGGCGATCACCGCCATGACCATCTCTCTCACCTCAAGTTTCTTGCCGAGGAACTCCGGGGTGCGTCCTATCATGAGACCTGCGAGAAACATGGCGAGAATCGCGTACATGAGCATACCGATGAGACCGACACCCACACCGCCGAAGATCACCTCCCCCACAGCCATGTTAAACATGTATATGAGACCGGTAAAAGGCATCATGCTGTCGTGCATCGCATTTACCGACCCGTTTGACGTGGCGGAAGTCGCCTGACCCCAGAGGGCGGAAGGGCCCACGCCGAACCTTATTTCTTTGCCTTCCAGATTGATGCCGCCCGTAACTCCCGATTTCACGAGAAGCGGATTTCCACTCCACTCGGCCCATTGCGTGACACCTAACCCGATCACGAAAAGCACCATCATGGAGGCAAAGATCGCCCAGCCCTGGCGTCGGTTATTGACCATGTGTCCGAAGGTGAAGGGTAGGGCCACGGGTATGAGCAGGATGGCAAGTATTTCCATAAAACCGGAGAGAGGCGTGGGGTTCTCAAAGGGGTGGGCCGAATTTGCGTTGAAAAAACCGCCTCCATTCGACCCGAGTTGCTTGACGGCGATCTGTGAGGCTGCGGGGCCCACGGCGATAATCTGCTCAGATCCTTCCAGGGTGTGGGCCTTCACAGAGGGATTGAAGGTCTGCACCACTCCTTGAGAGAGGAGGAGGACGGCGAAGATAATGGTGAGAGGAAGGAGAATGTAGAGTACGGAACGGGTCATGTCTACCCAGAAATTGCCCACGGTATTTTTCAGTGTGTATGTGAAGCCCCGTATGAGAGGGATCATGACCGCCATTCCCACTGCCGAGGAGACGAAGTTCTGGACCGTGAGTCCCACCATCTGGGTAAAATAACTCATAGTCGATTCGCCCCCGTAAGCCTGCCAATTAGTGTTGGTCACGAAGGATATGGCGGCATTTACCGCCGTATCCCAGCGGACGCCTTCAAACCCGTTTGGGTTGAGGGGGAGCCGACCCTGCATGACCTGGAGCAGGAAGAGTATGAGGATGCCGATTGCATTGAAGAGAAGAAAAGCGAGGGAATACTGCTTCCAGGTCATTTCCTCGTTCTTTCTCACCCCTGAGAGACGGTAGATTCCTGACTCGACAGGAAGCAACGCGAAGCTCAGAAGAGTACGCCGTCCTGTATAGACCTTTGCCATATAACTGCCCAAAGGTATGGCCAAGGCCATGAGAACGGTAAAAAATACACCCATATACAAAATGTTGCCCGTCATTGCGCTGATCCTCCCTATGGGAAATGCCCATGAAAAGATTTTAAGCATTTCAGTATAAGTTTGGTGTCAAGAGATAGAGGCTAAACGTAAAGAAGAAATAAAGATGGCAGCATGGAGGCGACTCAGTCGCTTGTGACAAGCCTGTACCCTACGCCCGATTCAGTTATGATGAATACGGGCTGTGACGGGTCCGCCTCGATCTTCCTGCGTATCTGACCGATATAGATGCGGAGGTAATGGGTTTCGTCCTGGAAATTAGGCCCCCATATGGCGCGGAGAAGCTGGCGATGGGTGACTACCCGTCCTGCCTTGAGGGCGAGATACTTGAGAATGTCGTACTCCGTGGGTGTGAACTTGACCTCTTTCCCTCTAACCAGGACATTGCGACGGGCCATATCGAGGGTCAGTTCTCCGAAGGTAAGAACCGGTTCATCTTCTGTTTTGGCGGTGTGTCTGAGAGCCACGCGGATCCGGGCGAGAAGTTCTCCCATGCTGAACGGTTTGGTCACATAGTCGTCTGCGCCGGCATCAAGGGCCTTGATCTTGTCACTCTCGTGCTCTCGCACGGAGAGGACGATGATCGGGGTTGCGGTCCACTCCCGGAGTCTCGTGATCACTTCGATGCCGTCTATGTCGAGCAGACCGAGGTCCAAAATAATAAGATCCGGATGGAACATAGTCGTACGGTTCAGGCCTTCGTGGCCCGACGCCGCCTCGGCGATACCATATCCATAGCCTGACAGGGCTGTGGAGAGCATGCGCCGGATCTGTTTTTCATCATCTATCACCAATATACGGGCGCCATCAGATTCCATAATCTGCTCCTTCCTCAGTGTGAGGTCCGCCTGGGGGTTTCCCGATCACGGGCAGGGAAAAGGTAAACCGATTGCCATACTCCGGAGAGGGGTCCACCCATATTTTGCCGCCGTGGGCTTCAATAATTCCCTTGCAGATAGAAAGGCCGAGCCCGGTCCCCCCAATCTGTTTCGAGTAATGCAATCGGTAGAATTTGTCGAATACACGCTCCCGCTCTGTGGCGGGAACAGGCGGACTTTGATCCGTCACGGTAAAACAGAGCGACTCATCCCTGTAAAGGGCGAAGACGGAAATATCGCTGCCCTGAGGAGAATACTTGGCGGCGTTTTCCAGCAGGTTTATCACCACGTGTTCGATAAGCCCGAAATCTATACTCACAAGAGGAAGGTCCGAAGGGATATCGATATGCAACGGGTGGTCCTGAAGGACATCTTTGAGTTCCCTGAGGGCAACTCCCAGGATGTCCTGAATATCGCACCACTGTTTGTTCAGCCTTAACATGCCGCCCTCGAGCCTCACCATATCAAGGAGATTTGCCACGAAATGGTTCATGCGCACGGCTTCTTCCTTAATTGTCTGCAATAGAACCGTTTTGGTTTCCGCGTCGTATGGGGTATCTCCGGAGAGCAGACTCGTCACGGCGCCCGTAATTGAGGCGAGAGGTGTGCGAAGGTCGTGAGAGATGGAATTAAGCAACGCAGCATGGAGTTTTTCCGATTCAGCGAGCCACTGCGCCTGCTCTGCTTCCTTCGCGAGGTGCACCCTGATTATGGCCACTGCTCCGAGGTTTGCGAAAGCCTCGATAAGCTGCCTCTGCTCGGAGCCGAACCCGTCGGTATTCGCGTTAAACCGGATGGCAAGGACCGCCAGGGTCTTATCTTCGATGGAGATTGGGAAAAAGGTCAGGTCCGTTCCCCTGAGAGTGTCCGTCCCCTTTCCCGCGTACCGGCCGTGCTGGAAGACCCAGTGCGCTACGGCCCGCTCTCTGTCGTCAGCCAGGGCCATACCGGGAGACGAGGAAACTATCTCGCGAAGGGGTCCGACATCGGTTTCAGGCGACAGCACGATCGCCTCGCCGTCCACGGCGTGAGCAATAGTCGTTACGAAGGTCTCCAGCACCTGAATGAGGTCCGTTTTGGCGGCGATTTCCCGGCTCAAGCTATACAGGGCCAGCGTTCTCCTCTCACGCAGGAGCGCCTTTTCCGCTTCATCGCGAAGTCGTGTTGCCATCGTTCCTGTCACCAGCGCCACGAGCAGGTAAATGGCAAACACAAAAATATAGCGTATCTCCTCTACTGCGAAGGTGAGGTAGGGGGGGACGAAAAAGAAATCGAATGCCAGTACCCCGAGGAATGAGGCAAAGAGGGAGGGGCCTCGACCCCATCGCACCGCGCTCACGAGCACCGGCAGGAGATATAATAGTGAGATGTTTATCCGGTCAAGGATGGGGTCGAAAGCCTTGCCTAACCCGGTAATGAACGCAACGGCGAGGAAAGACCAGAGATAGAGCCTGAGAGAATCAATGAGCGGGCGGGGTGTATCTACCGACACCTTGTTTCCTTTCTTGTCTTCGCCATCCATAAAAGTACCGTCTTCGTTTTTTTCATGATATAACAGTTCCCCGACGGAATCTATGGTTAATTCCGGCAGTCGGTGCGCTGGAAAGGGCGGAACCGCCTTCCTTGCGACAGGTCTGAGACAGGGAAGGCGAGGCCATGAAAGCCTCCGAACTAGTCTGAAGTTCCCCGCCCAATATTAACCCATCACCTTGATATTCCAATGATTATGGCAGAAATTGATTTCCCGTTACTGGCTACAGTCCGAGGAGGGCAAGGGCGCGGGCCTGGAGAGGTGTCGGATCAGTAAGAAGGGTGAAGGCCGGGGCCATGGAGTCCAAAACCATCCTGCACCGGTTTTTGCATCGGGTCCCCAGTGCGGCAAGGAGGGTACGGAAGCTCTGGACGGGAAGGCCGTCAGGGGTGAGCTTGGTGGTCTTCTTTTTCTTTGCGGAAGAAGATGACTCCGCGGGCTTTACCGGGTCTCTCGTCGTTCGTGAGAGGGGAAGCTCCTCATCGTCGAAGAGCAGCGGCGTAAGGGCCTCCCTCATATGCCACTCTACGTAATAGGCGAGGGTGCAGAGAAAGATGTGGGCTCGCACGTGATCCTCGGTACGGTGGTGAATGGGACGGACGAGAAGATCGATGCCCTTCAAGGTCCTGAAGGCCCGCTCTACCCGGGCAAGGTTCTTGTAGTTCCGTACCACATCGGCGGGAGGAAGGGCTGGTTCACTCGTACGGATCACATAGATCCCGTCGAGGGCTTCTTCTTCGGTGATTGACTCCTCGTTCCGGGCGAATGAGAAGGACCCGTCTCCGATGGTAAGGATAAAGTGCTTCGCCATCTTGTGATCGTTGACTACCGCGCCGACTTTCTTCCCTATCTCCGCTGCGGAAAGAGGCGTCCTTGTCCTTCTCCCGACCGCCCGTACAATGGAGGACAACTTCTTTTCCGTCACATCGAGGAGCGCGTTTCTTTTCCTCTTTCTCTCTTCGGCAAGAAGGGGGTTGAAGCAAGCGATGAGCCTTTCCCCCGGATACTCGGGAGAGGTGATTTCCGCAAAGTCCTGGGTATCGAAGAGGGACATCTGGATGCTCCCCTGTCCCACAAGCTCGCGTATGGCGGAAGACCTGAGGGCCGATATCCACCCTATGCCGGGCATCTCCTTTATCTTTGTAATCTGTGTCTCCGTAAGCATGCCCCTGTCGCCCACGAGGACGAGGTGATCGAGACCGAATCTTTCTTTGAGCTTTGCCGTCTGGTCGGGAATGGTAGAGGGATCGCCCGTATTCCCCGGATAGACGGTAACTGCAACAGGTCGGCCTTCGTGATCGGTGAGTACTCCATAGACGATGATCCTCTTTCCCTTTTCATCCCGGTCATGGCCGAACTGCGCAAGGGGACAGGTGTGGCCCTCGTAGTAACTGCTCGTCACATCGTAGAGCACGAGCGAGCCCTCGGTAAGGTGCTTATTCGCCAGCTTCTTCTCGATCCGCTCCTGTCTTGCCAAAAGCCAGTCCAGGGCATCATAGAGTTCGTCCTCATCGGCATCTGCAACCGAGAGTTCCTCCGCCACCGAAGTAGTATGCCAGAGCCTCGTAGTTGCTAATTTCGATGAGGGGTGGATGAGGCGTTCCACGATCATGGCGATTACGAGGTCTCTCTCCCTTCCAGGCTTCGAGGCAATGACCGTATCAAGGCCAAGCTTCTTTATTGTCCCGAGTATGGCCTCCACATGGCCGTGGGGGAGAGACTGCTCAACCTTAAAGGCTTCCTTCGGAGAGACGAGAGACTCCCCTTTCAATACACGCCTCAAGAGCTCGATCTTCTCTTCCGGCCAATCAGTGAGGTTTGCGACTGTCTTCTTCTTTATCTTTTTGCCTTCCCTCCATGCCTCCCTCAAGAGGATGGCGGGCCGGGAGTTGCGGTTGGGGATGCTTTCGATGTACATGGAACATATATAGCAAATAGCTTACCTACATGTCAAGTACATAATGCACTATTACATGGCAACAAGTAGAAGATATGATTATCACCCTATTCCCGTCATTTCAACGGGATAGAGTGATATTGGGGGGATTTCACAGGGGGAACTTCGGACTAGTGATCAGGCTCGGGGTGAACGGTAACATCGGAACCGGGCAGGACCCTACGGATCGCAGCCTCTATCTCCTCCGTCAGGTCGTGGGCCTGTCTCAGCGTCAGGTCGCCACTGATGTATACGTGCAGGTCGACGAAAAATTGACTGCCCGCAGTGCGAATGCGGACGCTGTGGCAATTGAGGACGTCCGGCAGTGCTTGCACCGCGTCGACGATCTTCTCTTCAGCGCCGACGGGCGCTGAATCGAGGAGGGCATTGATGGTCCGAATGCCCAGTTTTGCGCTTATCTGGATTACTATCAGGCCTACTATGATGGCCGCCACCGTGTCCGCATAGTGAAGAAAGGGGTACGCATTTAACCACTCATGCAACTTTACGCAAAAGAGTCCCAGAAGTACTACCCCGGAACTCCAGATGTCGGTGCCAAAGTGCAGGGCGTCGGCCTCAAGGGCCTGACTGTTGAATTCTCGCGCGGTACGATAAAGCATGCGGGATCTTGAGAAATCGACTGCAATCGATACGACTATGACGGCGAAAGACCATATATTGACCTCAATCTCGATTTTGCCGGAGACGATACGCTGAACTGCGGTATAGATAATCCAGAAACACGTGACAAGCAAAAGGATTGTCTCGATGAAGGCCGAGATGTTCTCTACCTTGCCGTGGCCGTATGGATGCTCATGATCCGCAGGTTTGTCGGATTTCCTCACCGCCACTGCCGTTATTATGGCTGCCACAAGGTCCAAGCCTGAATGGGCGGCTTCAGCAAGCAGACCAAGGCTTCCCGTGATGAGGCCGACGACGAGCTTGAACCCGGTCAGGGCAAAGGCGGCAGCCACCGAACTACCCGCGACCCGTTGCTTTTTATGTTGTCCTTTGGTCTTCACTGAACTCTTGGCTCTCATGGGAAAAGCAATCACTCCTTATTGCAAGTAATCGTTGAAACCGTCTTGTCTCCAAAACCGCGACGCGGAGTGAGAGTGTTTCTTCCGGCCGTACAGGTTTGAGCCGGCGCACCTCGTCCGTGCAGGGTGAGCCTATGGCGGCCACGGTACGTAGTCCTCCGGGTATCGTTCATTGACCGGGGCAGCGAAGGGGGCACTACCCAGTTCGGTTCTTCCCTGTTTGAAATAATGGGCTGTTCCTGTACGCCATAATCCTTCGGACTCCCGGGCATTTGGTGCCTCTATGTTCTTAAAGGAGATTGGGGGCCCGGGTCAAGGAAAAAAGTATTAAATAAAAGTTTATTGCAACTTATTTGATAGCGTTTTATAATATAGCAAGGGGATGAGGATCAGGCTCTTGTGATCAAAAGGAGGTACGTCCGTGAAGAAATCTATCCTTTTATCCGTTATAGTGGCAGGGGTCATAGCTGTTTGCGTCGCAGGGACATCATTGTGGTCCGCAACGACCCAACCCGAGAGTGCATCCGCGACGGCAGGCGAGGTTACGTGTCCCGCAAGCGGATCAAACCCCTATGTGAGTTCGACTTTTCCATCCAATACCTTGTTGCAGGCGATTGTTTTTAATGCGTACCCCACGGCAAAAGGCGCCCCGATGAAGTTCATGGGGAAGTTTCAGGCCAGCGGCACCGGGGTATATACGTGGAATGCTTACTCCTACGCGAGTGCGACAGGGGATTTTAACCTTTATTCGATAAACCTCGTAAAGACGGACACGAACTACTGGCTTTACACCTTTACCATTAGTACCACTACGTGTAGCGGACTTCTGCAGAAAACGTATACTACGAACTGAGAGCGAAGGGCCTGAGGCGCCCGCGAATCACGGGGCCCCGGACCGCGCTTCTTTGCAAATGTGCCCCTGAAGGCTCACTCCAGAAAGGGGAGCTTCTCCTTCTTTCTGTATACAAGCGCCTGACACAGCGCGATTAAACCCTCTTCGTCCCTTACCGTGATTTGATACGTGGCAGTCTTCCGACCCTTGTTCATTTCCCTGGATTCCGCCTGAAGGAGTGAATTCTTTTTCGCGGGTTTGATGTAAGTGATGTTCATGTTGAGGGCGACAGCCATGGTCCCATGACTGTTTGAGGATATCTCGAAGGCCTCGTCGATCAGGGAAAAGACGGCGCCGCCGTGGGCGATGTTATGGATATTGTCCATTGCGTCGGTGTACATCATTTCGCAGAGGGCGTAGCCCTCATCGACGTCGATGAGACGGATATTGAGGAATTTGGCAAAGGGTTCTTCCGTGACCTTCTTGATGAATATCTGTCTTGTTTCCGTGTCCATAGTCGATCTCCTTTATTTTTACGTTAGGCCTTTTTTAGGCCTTCTTTTTCAATATGAGGGATCCTGCGGCTCCGATGATGGAGACAAAGGCGGACAGGAGGAATGCGTTGGTGAAGTTCCCTGTTGCGTCCTTAATCCACCCGGCCACGGCAGGACCGAATGCCTGCCCTATGCCGAAGAAAAGGGTAATGAACCCCAGTCCGGCAGGCGCGAGCCTTCCTCCTACGGAATCGCCCGCTGCCGCAGCCATGATCGCCGGTATTGAGAACGCGGTGATGCCGAAGATGACTGCAGAGAGGTAAAACCCGACGGGACCCTTCCAGAAGGCAAAGATCAGATACGAGAGAGCCAGGGTCAGATACGCGAACATGGCGCCGTACCTCCGCCCGAGCACGTCGGAAATACCGCCCCAGACGACGCCGCAGAAGATGCTGAAGAAACCGAGCAACGCAAAGATTCCCCCGGCGGCCTTGGGGGCCAGCCCCATCTCCTTGGTAAGGTAGGCCACAAAAAAGGTGAGATAAATAATGTAAGAGAACCCATACATGAAGTAGACGCAGCCGAGTTTCCAGATTTCCTTCTCTCCCACCACGTCCTTCCATGCGGAAAAGAGGGTGACTTTAGGGCCCCCTTTCGATTCTTCCGCGCCGCCGAATACGCTGAGCCCCATCTCTGCGGGGTTATCCCTGAGGAGGCAATAGCATACGAGGGAAAGGACAAAGACTATGGCACCCATGAGATACCAGGCATACCTCCAGCCTTCCTGGCCGTACCTGGTGATGAAGAAAGGAAGAATAAGTCCCGATATGGAAAGCCCTATGCCGATGCCTGCGGCAACGATGCCCGTTGCGAGGCCTCTCTTCTTGGCTACGAACCATGCAGCGGGAAGTGCCATCATGGGGACATAGCTCGCGCCGTTGCCCATACCGGTGATGAGCCGCATAAGAAAAGCAAACCCGAAGGATTCGGAAAGGCCGGTAAGGAACAGGCTGATTCCCATGACGAGAAGGGAAACGAGGGTGACTTTTCTTACTCCGAACCGCGCCGCCAGAAACCCTCCGATTACCGCGAGACAGAGATATCCGATAAAGTTGCCTGTGGCTATGAGACCTACCTGGGTGTAATCAAGAGACAGGCCTTCCTTCATCGAAGGAAGTATTACGGAATAAGACATCCTGCCGAATCCGTGAGAAAGGACGACGACCAAAGTTCCCGTAAAAGCCACGATCCACGCGTAATGTACCATGGATAACCCCCTTGCGTAAGCATTGCATCAGGAAATGCCTGACAGCATGTCGCTCATACGCTTCGCGGCCTCGCCAAGATGGGCGATTACGGACGGAAGCACCTTGTCGTGAAGCGAATCCGATAATCCTACAACCCACAAAAGCCCCCTAAGCTTGCCGTCCCGAAAAACGGGAGCGGTGACGGCCCGCACCCCTTCGCGGAATTCTTCAAGATTGAGGGCATACCCGTACCGCCTTGCCTTTTCAACTTCGCGAAGAAGCCCGTCTATGTCGGTGATGCTCTTGGCGGTGTAATGGGGAAGAGGTTTGTCTTTCAGGTAATCGCGAATCTCCGGATCAGTCATGGTACTGAGGTAGACCTTAAGGAGCGCGGGAGTCATAATGGGAAAGAGGGCGCCCACAGGCGTGGCGATGGTGAATTCCTTTTTCCCTTCGACTACCTGTACTACCCTCACCCTGTCACCTTCTACAACCCCCAGGCAGATTGTCTCATCCACAAGCTCCGAGAGACTTTCCATAAAAGGCCTCACCAGGATACTGAACTCCGTGGCAAGGAGGGTCTCCTTCGAGAACCGGATCAGGCCTTCTGCCACGCGATACTGTTTGGTCGCCCGGTCCTGTTCGAGGAAACCTTCTTCCTTGAGGGCCCCAAGTATTCCGAAGGCAGTGCTTTTGTTGAGACCGAGGTTCTTCGATATCTCGCTCACTCCCGCGGGTTTTTCGCGGTGGACTATAAAACGGAGGACCCCTATGGCCTTTCTTACGGCATCGGCACTATACATGTTCGTTATAGTGAATTATATGCCTTGTATCAAACCTGTCAAGCTAATTATGCTTGACATATAACACCATAATGGATAAAGAGTTAAATATGGTATATCGATTAGCGTTCGGTATAAAGAATAGGAGGCCGGCATGACGAAAGAACATCTCGACATGAGGGGATTTCTTATAATGGTTATCCTGACCTTGCTGTGGGGAATAAACTATCCCGCAGTCAAGATATCGAACGCGGGGTTCTCTCCCATCTTCAACTCTTTTCTCAGGTCGTCCATTGCCTCCCTCCTGGGCATTGCATATTGCATAAGGATAAAGGAGCCTTTTTTTCACAAGGACATCCGTCTGTTCCACGGCTTCATGGTGGGACTCTTCTTTGGGCTGGAATTCGTCTGTATTTATCTGGGGATGTATTACACCGACTCGGCGCGGGCGGTGATACTTATCAATATCTCCCCCTTTGTCGTGGTTATAGGGGCGTATGTCTTTCTCAAAGAAAACCTGAGTGTCAGGAAAGTGGCAGGGCTTATACTGGCGTTCGCGGGATTGTATCTGGTATTTCGCGGGAAACCGAGGACATGGACGCCATCCATGCTGACAGGAGACCTCCTTGAGATAGGTGGGGCAGTCTTCTGGGGGGCGACCACCGTCTATATCAAGAAGTACCTGGCGGAAAGGGTCCATCCTATTCACACATTTCTCTATCAACTCGTCTTTTCCGTCCCTGTCACCTTTGTGTGCGCCCTTCTCCTTGAGGACAAGTGGATATTGGACGTCAATGCCACGATACTTGGCGCCCTCTTGTATTCTTCGGTGATTGTGGCCTTTATCTCGTATTTTGTCTGGTTTAAGCTGATCCACGTGTACCCTGTGTCGGAACTCGCGGTCTTTACATTTCTTATGCCGGTCTTCGGCGTTGCCGCGGGAGCTCTCATCCTTAAGGAGCAGCTTACCTTCGGGCTCCTGGCAGGACTTTGTGCTGTCAGTATAGGCATCTATATAACGAACAAACGAGCCCGGTAAGGAAGAAACCGCTCCCGCGGTCCGGGCAACCGGCCCTGCCGGGTATTACCCGAAAACGATCTACAGATCCTCTCGGTCAGCCGTGCTCCATTGACATGCCCGCAGGAGAACACTAAATAGTGACTATGTGGTGCGAGGCAGCCGGTTAGGGGCAGGGTGGCGCAAAGGGGGCTTTCCGCCGGAAAAAAGGGAATACCGCGCGAGGAGACGGAAGTGATGGGGCACCCCCCGGGGGAAGAAATCCGATCTTCTTGACGGGGCCATCTGTGTGGGATATCCTGTTGACCAGTGTTTGAGGGGTAAAACGAATGACTTTTCAAATTAAGGCAAATCCGATAGGTATCATCCATTCTCTCTACACCACAAAAGATGAGACCCCTATACAGGGAGTCATGGCTCCCGACGGGTTCGCCAGGGTCGAGATTTTCCCCGAGTACGCGGAGGGACTCAAGGACATTGAGGCATTCACTCACATCTTTCTCATCTACGCCTTCGACAGGGCGGGACCGGTCACGCTTGTTCGCCCCACGTTTCTCGATGACAAACCGCACGGGGTGTTCGCGTCCCGGCATCCGTGCCGTCCTTCGGGACTTGGCCTCACGGTGGTCAGGCTTGTCGGCCGGGAGGGTAATATCCTCCACGTGAGCGGGATAGATGTACTGGACAGGACGCCTCTTGTCGACATCAAGCCCTACGTACGGAGATTTGATTGTTTCCCTGAAGCGTCGGAGGGATGGGTTTCAGGTGTGGTTGAAAGACCGAAACCGGAAGGCAGAGAATAGACCGGCCTGAATCCTGGCCGGGAAGGACTGAAACGTGAATAAAGAAGCGGAGTTGATCCATTGCCATACCTTGACGCAGAGTGAAGGCGGCTACGAAATCGGCGCGGTGGTCTATGAACTCGGCAACGACTGTCTTATTATACTCCATGGGGGGTCAAAGCCCCATATAGGAGCAATAGGGATGGGCCAGGTGAGAGTGAGTTTGAAAGATCCCGGCAAAGTCGCCGCGACAAGTTCGGTCTTTACCTACGTGGGTCATAAAGAGGATGTAATAGCCAAGGGCTTGTCGGAGGAAATTACCCGCAGGCTCGGAAGAAATACGGTGATCGTGGCCGGGGTTCATTGGGATGATCTGCCTGAGGAAGGGATAAGGACTGTCACGAATATCTGCCGGTCTTTGAGCGACAGGATAGTGGAGAAATTGGCCCGACCCGGTCGTGAATCTTCGTGACATGGGGAGAGAACAGCCCTCGAATGATACGAATAAGCGGTAGGTACTCTCCCTGTCCGTAGCGTGAGGAAACAGGAAGTTCGCTGACGGATGCCCGGCGACAAAAGAATGGTGGCGGATGCTTAACAGGAACTGTGTGGGTAAAACAACACTTATCACAATACAGGCAATTCTCTTCCTCTGGATATTGTCCGTTGCAACGGCCGCGGCGTCGGCAAGGGACGAAGCCGTCCTTCGTTCCACGCTGCCAAACGGACTCAGGGTGGTCATTGTGCGGAACACCCTTGCCCCCGTTGTCTCCATGGTCGTTAATTACCTCGTAGGCTCCAACGAGGAACCCGAAGAATTTCCCGGCATGGCCCATGCCCAGGAGCATATGATGTTCCGGGGGAGCCCGGGTCTTAACGCGGACCAGCTTGCCAACATTATGTCCGCCCTGGGAGGAATATTCAATGCCCGGACCAGACAGACAGTGACTCAGTATTTCCTCACGGTCCCCTCCAAAGACCTCGATGTGGCCCTCCATACCGAGGCAGTCCGCATGCGGGGTGTGATTGACAGTGAACCGCTCTGGTGCAGGGAGCGAGGCGCCATTGAACAGGAGGTGGCCGAGGATGTGTCTGATCCGGAGTATCTCTCCGACGAACATATGCTCTCTCATATATTCAGAGGTACCCCTTACGCGCATACGCCCCTCGGGTCCGTCTCCTCCTTTGAGAAGACTACCGGAGCCATGCTGAAAGAGTTTCATGATACCTGGTATGTGCCCAACAACGCGATCCTTGTAATTGTAGGTGACGTGAAACCCCGGAAGGCACTCAGCCGGGTCCGAAAGTTTTTCGGACCCATCCCCGGAAGAGCGATTCGAAAGCGGCCGGAGGTCTGCCCCGTTCCCGCGGAGCCGGAGACGTTGTATCTCAAAACGGATCAGTCTTATGGCATGGCCAGGGTCTCTTTCCGCATGCCCGGGAGCGACAGCTCCGATTTTCCCGCGAGCCAGATATTGGCCGATGTCCTGAACAGTCAGCGGGGAAGTCTCTTCTCTCTGGTACCCGAGGGCAAGGCGTTCTACGCGGGCTTCAGCCTCAACGCGCTGCCCTGCGCCGGCACGGGCAGTGCCGTTATCGCATTTCCAAAGGGAGCCGATGCCTCAGCCCTGGCGCGAGAGATTCGAAATATCCTTAAGAAAGATGTAGAGAAGGGTTTTTCGCCTGAGCTTGTGGAGGCTTCCAAACGTGTCCGGCTCACGAAGACGGAGCTGAGGAAGAATTCAATACAGGGTCTGGCGGCTGCGTGGTCAAACTCCGTGGCCATAAACGGTCATGAGTCACCGGAGGTCGAAGCGGAGGCCTTGAAGCAAGTGTCAGCAGCCGACGTGAATCGGGTGGCGAGGAAGTACCTGGACCTGGATCATGCCGTCACAAACATTCTTACGCCTGAACCTTCGGGGAAGCCCGCCGTGTCCGCCGTGTCGCGGACCAGGGGATCTGCCGAGTCTTTGGTGGTGGAGGAAGGCCGGGCTGTGGCGCTTCCCGGGTGGGCGTCAAAGGCCCTGGGCAAGCTCACCGTTCCGCCTTTCGTAGTAAGGCCGACCATAATGACTCTCCCTAACGGACTCAGGCTTGTCGTGCAGAGGGTTGCGGTGAGCAATACGGTGAGCCTTTACGGCCATATCAGAAACCGCCCGGAAATGGAGACTCCACCCGGAAAGGAAGGAGTCGATCAGGCGCTGAACCAACTCTTTCCGTACGGCAGCGTTACCCTCGACCGCCTAAAGTTTCAAAAGGCCCTTGATGACATCGGCGCCAGGGAGTCGGCGGGTGTGGACTTTACTCTGCAGGTCCTGGACGGACATTTTGAGGAGGGGGTTAGGCTTCTGGCGGAAAACCAACTCAGCCCCGCCCTTCCTGAAGAGGGTTTCAGGACGGTAAAGAAACAACTCGTCGATGCAATTGCAGGGAAACTCCAGAGTCCCGATCATCTCGCGAGGCACTCCTTAAGGACTGCCCTATTTCCCCCGGACGATCCGGCGCTACGCAGACCCACTATCGAGTCCGTCTCGTCCCTTACTCTGCAGGATGTGAGGGATTATTACAAAAAGGTTTTCCGTCCGGACTTGACCGCTGTCGTGATTGTGGGAAAGATCACTCCCGCGAAGGCCCGTAGTGTAATGGAGAAATATTTCGGGTCATGGAAGGCGGTGGGCACCAAGCCGGAGTTGTTGCTTCCTCCGGTGCCCGCAAGCAAGCCCTCTTGCACCTTTGTCCCGGACGCGACCAGGGTCCAGGAGGAGGTGACCCTTGCCGAGACGATTGGGGCTCCACGTTCTTATCCTGATTTCTATGCCCTGAACCTTGGAAATCGCGTTCTGGGAGGTTCCACGTGCACGACCAGGTTGTACCGGGATTTACGTGAAGAATCAGGGCTCGTCTACTATGTCTCTTCTTCCCTGAGGATACGGAAGACACGCTCAACCTACCAGGTGAGGTACGGCTGCAGCACCCCGGATGTTGCAAAGGTACGGTCTATCGTGGAGCGTAATCTTATCGCCATGCAGACTTCTCCGGTGAGTGAGGGGGAGCTTGCACGGGCGAAGGCCCTGCTGCTCAGGCAGATGTCGCTGGCGGAATCGAGTGTTGACGGAATTGCGGCGGGTCTAGCCTACCGGGCCGCCCACGACCCTCCCCTCGAAGACCCGGCGGAGGCGGCACGGCGTTACGTGAAGCTCACGCCCGAGCACGTTCGGAACGCCTTTGCCAGATGGATCAGACCTGCCGATCTGGCGGAAATAGACAAGGGCCCCCTTAAATAGCGTGTGTGGCGCAGTGCCCGATTGGCAAGGGCAGGGCGATGGGTGCGAAAGAACCAGAGGGAGGATATATGGCCCACAAATTCAACCCGGGAAAGATGTGCAAACTGGATGATCCCGGTCGCATAAAGTTATTGCCGGCCCGGGAGATACTTTTGCGCGCAGGCCTGAAAGGAGGGGACACTTTTCTTGATGTTGGGGCGGGTACGGGGTATTTCGCCTTTCCTGCGTCCGAAATTGTGGGAAGCGATGGGAAGGTCATAGCCGTCGATGTCTCCGGTGAGATGGTGGCGGAACTGCAAGCACGGGCGGCGAAAAGGGGCGCCCGAAACATGGAGATCAGAAAGTCCGCGGAATATGATGTTATGGTCGAGCACGGCGTGGTAGACCTGGCGTTTATGTGCGCGGTCCTCCACGAGATTGATGAAAAAGCACGATTTCTTGCTCGCATCAAAATAACTCTCAAACCGGCGGGCAGACTTTGCATTGTCGAGTGGGTGAAAAGGGTCATGGATATGGGGCCACCCGTGGGTGAACGGCTTGAAATGACGGAGACCGAAGAGTTGCTGGGTACGGTTGGGTTGAAGGTGGTCGGCAGAGATAGGTTGAATGATTTTTTCTATTCTGTGAGCGGTGCAAGATCTGAATAAAGATATCGATTCGAAACCTCGCGATTTGTCTTGACAGACGAAACCATAATAGTTAGCATACTAACATATGGACGGCAAGAACATACCGCGTCTGGATCCCCATGAGAGCCTGGGGTTTCATTGCGGCCTCACATTTAAGGCCTTTATGAGTTCTGTGGAGGGAAGGCTGAAGGGCACGGGGGTAAGCCCTGCCCAGTTCCTCGCCCTCGCTCATCTTGTTGCACTGGGCCCGTTGTCCCAGTCGGAGTTGGTGGACCGGCTCTCCATAACAAAAGCTACCGGGGTACGACTCATCGACCGGATGGAACGCGACGGATGGGTGATGCGGCAGGCCGATGCAACGGACGGACGGGTGAAACGGGTGGTACCCACGCGGAAGGCCATGGAAATATGGGAAAAGGTTTCACAGGCGGGACGCGAAGTTCTGGACCAGGCGTACCGGGGAGTCCATCCGTCGGAGATTGAGACCGTGAAGAGGATACTCGAGCGGGTGAGAAGAAATCTTAAGGCGTAATTCTTTTTGGCACCATAGTTAGCATACGAACTATAGGCAGACCTGAAAGGAGGTACACTATGGGACTTAGCGGTTATAATGTCATGCAGTTCGTTGTAGTCGGTATCGGCGGAGGTATCATGGGCGGATTCTTCGGCGTAGGGGCGGCCATAATCATGGTGCCTCTGCTTATCTATTGGGTCTTTCCTGCCATGAACGTGCCGGCGGACACTATCGTGCATTTGGCCTTTGGGACGAGCCTCGCCATCGTCATCCCCACCGCCCTCTCAAGCTCTCTCGCCCATTCAAAAGCAGGGAACGTGACCTTGGCGGGTAGTATTCCACTTAGTCGTCACAGGATTGGCCGCCTCGTACCTGGGCTCCATGCTTGCGGCAAAATTAAGCGGCCCGCTCCTGAAGTGTCTCTTTGCCCTCCTCTTGACCGGGATCGCTCTTCAAATGTTATTGCGGAAGAAGGGGCCGGAAGCTACAGGCGGACCCATCACCCGGGAAGTCACGCGGACTCTGGTGGTGGGAGTCCTTGTGGGTTTCTTTTCAGGTTTTTTCGGGGTCGGAGGAGGAGTGGTGGCTATACCCCTCACGGTCAGATATCTGGGAATTCCCATCCATCGATCGGTGGGGATATCCATTTCCTTCGTGTTTTTCGCCGCTCTTGCGGGAACAGCGGGATATATCTCCCAGGGCGTGGGAAGAGGCGGTCTTCCGCCTTATTCGCTCGGGTATGTATATATCTGGGGATGGATTTTTGCAGGGGTTCCGAGCATCTTCCTTGCCAGATGGGGCGCCCTGTGGGCGCGCAATACGAAGCCGGAGCACCTGGAGAAGGCCTTCGCCCTTTTACTTGCGGTGGTGGGTTTGAGGATGTTGTGGGATACGATCAGAGTTTTGTTCTCGTAGTTTGGGTAAACGACACGGACAACAGGAGCCCGGGAAAAAAGGGTTTCGCTTATGGGCGTCCGGCGCCCCTGGAACAAGAGAAAGGCGACGCATATTGGGAAGATGGGGATGGCTCCGACCGGCAGCCCTAAAAAACCCGTCCCATGAGGTCAAACCGCGGTCATATCCGCCGTAGTGTCATTTGCGCGTCTCTTCAGCAGATAGTAAAGGACCGGTACCATAGTCCTCGAAAGGAATGTGGCCGCCACTTCCCCTGCCATGAGGGCAATAGCCATGCCTTGAAAGATGGGATCGAAGAGGATGACCGACGAGCCCACGACCACTGCTGCGGCAGTGAGAAGCATGGGCCTGAACCGGATGATGCCTGCCTGGACAACCGCTTCTTCGAGAGGAATCCCGTCGGCGATCTTGAGATCTATGAAATCAACGAGGATTATGGAGTTCCGTACCACGATACCGGCTCCGGCGATGAACCCAATCATGGATGTGGCAGTGAAGAAGGCCCCCATAAGGGCATGTCCGGGGAGTATTCCGATCAAGGACAGAGGGATAGGGGCCATGATGACAAGCGGTACGGTGAAAGACTTGAACCATCCGACCACCATGACATAGATGAGGATCAATACGGCTGCGAAGGCGATACCCAGGTCTCTGAAGACCTCATAGGTGATGTGCCATTCTCCGTCCCATTTAAGGGCGTACCTGTCTTCCAGCGACGGCTGCATTGATGTGTACTGCCTCATTTCGTAGCCCTCAGGGAGTTTGTAATCCTTCAGGATCCGTCCCATCTTCAGTATAGGATAGACCGGACTTTCCTCTCTCCCTGCCACATCCCCGATCACGTATACCACCCGTTTCAAATTCTTCCGGTAAATGGTCTTGTCCTCTACGCCTTCCCGCAATTCAACCAGATTGCCGAGAGCGACCTGCCGGCCCGAGGTCCCTGTTATTGCGATCTCTTTCAGTCTTTCCAAACCCGCGCGGTCGACGAGAGGCGCCCGCATAAATAGTTCGGGAGGCTCCCGGTCCTTGTCGGTGTGGATAAGGCCCGCAACCGTTCCGTCAAGCACCGTTCGGACACTTTCAGCGACGAGAGCCGCGTTGATACCGTTCATGGCGGCTTTTTCTCTATCTACGCGGAAGGTAAATTTTTTCTGGTCGCCTTCGACATACCAGTCCACGTCTACCACATCTTTAGTTTTTGAGAAGACATCCCGAATGTGGCGGGCTATTTCTCTCTGTCTGTCAAAGTCGGGACCGTATATTTCTGCCACCAGGGTGCTGAGTACAGGGGGACCGGGTGGTATTTCCACTACCTTGGTTCTGCCGCCGTACTTGTCCCCCATGGCCTTTATGTGCGGCCTGATTCTTTTTGCGATATCGTGACTCTGGGCCTTTCTCTCATCCTTTCCCACGAAGTTTACCTGTATGTCGGCAACGTTACTCCCTGACCGAAGGAAATAGTGCCTCACCAGGCCGTTGAAGTTGAAGGGGGCGGATGTCCCTACGTAGGACTGGAAGTTGGTCACCTCCGGAACGCTCTTCAGGAAACCGGCGATCTCCCCGGTGAGGGCCGCAGTCTCTTCAAGGGTTGTACCTTCCGGCATGTCGATGACCACCTGAAGCTCACTTTTGTTGTCGAAAGGGAGCATCTTGACCCGGGTCAGCTTCAATGGGATGAGAGCGAAGGCCATCACCAGCAGCCCGGCTACAATGAGGAAGAATAGGGTTCTCTTCTTTCTGTTTTCCAGGAGCCCCCGAAGATTGTTCTCATAAATCCTGTTGAGTCGGCCGAGTATGCCCCTTTCCTTTTCTTCCTCGCGGGAACTTTTGTGTGTATTTCTGAGGACGATAAAGCTCAACCATGGGCTGATGATAAAGGCGATGAGAAGTGAGATGACCATGGCTGCCGATGCGCCCATGGGGATGGGACGCATGTAGGGACCCATGAGACCGGACACAAACGCCATGGGGAGGAGTGCGGCTATTACTGCGAAAGTGGCGAGGATCGTGGGCTGGCCCACCTCTTCTACGGCGGCGACGGCAGTCGCGTAGTCTACTTTGCCCATCTTGAAGTGACGGTGAATGTTTTCGACTACTACGATGGCGTCATCAACGAGGATACCGATGGAAAATATGAGAGCAAAGAGGGTAACCCTGTTCAGGGTATAGCCGTAGAGATATGTGACGAGTATTGTGAGGGCGAGGGTGACGGGAACCGCGACGGCAACAACAATGGATTCTCTCCATCCGAGGGCGAGGGCGATGAGGAAGGTCACCGAGAGAGCTGCGATGAACATGTGTTTCAGGAGTTCGTCTGATTTTTCCTTTGCCGTATCTCCGTAATTCCTGGTCGTCGTGATCTCGATCTCCGACGGTATGGTGTTGCCCTTCAATTTCTCAATGGTCTTACGGCTTCTTTCCGAGATGAGGGTGGCGTTGGCCCCTTTCTTCTTCGCTATCGAGATCGTCACCGCCTCATTGGCCTCTTGGCCTGAAGAAGGAGACGCGGGGCCGAAACCCATAAACACATAGCTTGAGGGTTCCTCGGGCCCGTCCGTCAACTCCGCAATATTGCGAAGGTAGACGGGTTTCCCGCCGGAAACGGCGATAACCGTGTTCCCTGCATCGTCCGCATCCTTTATAAAGTAGCCCGCATCTACAAGGAATTCTCTATTACGGTCGGGAAACTTGCCTGCCGATCCCAGGGTGTTTGCCTTTTGGAGAACGCTCGTGATTTGAAGGGGAGAAACATTGTATGCCTTGAGACGGAGGGGGTCGATGCGTATTCCTACCTGCCTTCTTTGGCCGCCGGTTATGGTGAATTCCGACACATCGGGATCCTTCTTCAGAACGTCACATACCTCGAGTGCCACCTTCCTTAGTTCGTAGCCGGTATAACGAGGGCTCCATAAAGTATAGGTGAGGATAGGTACATCGTCTATCGATCTTGGCTTGACGAGCGGCCGGGAGACCCCCGGGGGAATTTTGTCGTAATTGGACATGAGCTTGTTGTACAGGTCGACAATGCTTTTCTCCATGTTTTCGCCGACGCGGAACCGCACAGTGGCTATGCTCAATCCCGGTTTGGACATGGTGTAGAGATAGTCCACGCCCTTTATCTCCCAGAGGAGCCTGGACATGGGTTTCGTCGCCCGTTCGTCTACCTCGGAAGCGGATGCGCCGGGGTAGACGACGAAGACATCGATCATGGGCACAGCGATCTGTGGCTCTTCTTCCCTTGGAGTCACGATTACCGCAAATACCCCGAGTAGGATGGCGGCGATGACCATGAGGGGTGTGAGCTTGGAATCAATGAATGTTCTGGCTATCTTCCCCGATATTCCCATTGGCTCAAGAGCGGTCCCTGTCGATCGCGTGTTGTTCCCTTTCCGGCACGGCGCTTCGTTGTTCCCTCACTATGCCGCCGTCCACAGCCTTTTCCGTACCGTTGACGATTATCCTGTCACCATCTTTCAGGCCGGACAATACTTCGGTCCCCTTATCAAAGGTTTTGCCCTTTCTGACAAGACGGTAGGTTGCCACGTCCCGGTCGTCGAGGACATAAACCCCCGAAAGCTGCCCCTTTTCCACCAATGCAGAGGGAGGGACAAGAAGGACTTCTCTTGTTCCGTCGGGGATGAAGACTTTACCATAGAGGCCGCTTCTCAGATGTGTTCCCTTAATCTCCGCTTCGATAGCAAAAGTTCGGGTCACGGGGTCAACCGCAGGAACCACTTTTACTACGGTGCCCGTAACCGTTTCCCGGCGTGCGTCGAGATAGACCTTGAGCGGCGTACCCAACCTCAGTCTTCCTGAGAGCCTTTCATCGACGGAAGCCCGTATTTTGTAGCGGGAGGTATCTTCAATCGTGATGACCGGGGTACCCGGGACTGCCATGCTGCCCTGTTCGACCTTTCTTTCGGTGACCAACCCGGAGAAAGGCGCGCGAATCCGGGTATAACTGAAGTGAACGCGCGATTCTTCCAGAAGGGCCTTCGCACGCTCTGAAGCGAGTGAGGCCCTTTCGAACTCCAGGCTCGCTACGTTCCGCCCGGTTTCTATCTGATCGAACTCCTGACGGGACACGACCTTTTCGCTATACAGATTGCCGTACCTGCGGGAGGTGATATCGGCAAGACTCGATTGTTTTTCCGCGGCTTCCCTGGCCTTCAAAGCCTCACTGTAGCCGGCCTCTGCTGCATTAAGCCTGTGACGGGCATCCCTGTCGTCTATGCTGAGGAGGGTATCTCCGATGCGCGCCACATCGCCTTCCTTTACGTAGACCATGGTGATCGTTCCGAATACCCTGCTTGCAAGGGTACTAGTTGTTTTCGCGCTTACCGTTCCCGAGGTTTCATAGAGGGAATCAATTGTGGAGGTCACGACTTTTGCGACGGTGACGCCCCTGATTTCGTGTCTCTTAACCTCAGCCTGCCCTGGTTTTATCTTTTCTTTGCAGCCAGAAAGAGACGCGGCAACAATGGATACCATGACCGCCACAGACAGTATTTTCGTGAGTCGATGTTTCAAGTTGCCTCTTTGCCGGTTCATGCTTTTTTTGCTCCTTCTATTCGATTCCCAAATCTTTGAGAATGGTCCCGCTTTCGTAACCCAAGGTGATGACGGCAAGACTGAATTCATTCTGCCGGGCTGCCACATCCGCTCTGGCGCGATTCACGTGAAGTTGAACGTCAAGAAGGTCGACGATAGGTGAGAGCGAATTTTCATACCGTTGCTGCACAAGCCTCTTGCCTTCTTCGGCGGACACGAGGGCGCTTCCGGCAAACTCTTCATTTTTTCGCGCCTCATCGACGCCCAGGTATGCCTCTTCAACCCTGAAGGATATAAGGTGGGTGAGATTCTTGAGATGTTCCTTTGTCTCTGCCGCTTCATGGTGGGCTTTCTTTCTTTCCGACTCCCTGAGCAGTCCGTCAAAAAGGTTCCATTTGAAGAAGGCCACGAAGAGCCAACTCTCGCCTTCCGAGCCCAGGAGCCGGGTATGGTCATTAAACTGATAGGAGCCACCCACACCGATTGACGGGAGATAGAGAGACTCGGCCCGCTTGACGTTTACCATGGCGCTGTCATGGCGCACCTTCATGGCCTTTGCATCTTTGCGCGAGAGGGATGCATCGGTGTAATAGGTGAGGTCTTTCAGAGTAAAGTCAAGGCGTTCATCCTCCGGGCCGATGGTATCCTGCGTCCCCAGGACATAGGCGAACCATCGCTTCGATACGGTGAGATCTTTCTTAAAACTCACCTGCTTCTGTTGCGCCTCGGTGAGCGATGTCCTGGCCCTTAGGACGTCGGAATAGAGACCGAGGCCGTTTCTGTATCTCGATTCCGCAATTCTCACGTGTTCTCCGGCATCTTCCACAGCCTTGCCGGCCACCCCTTCATAGGCCCTTGCGGTATGTACCTTGAGGTATGCCTGTGCCACCTTGAAGGCGATTTCTTCCATTTTTCGTCGCAGCTCTTCGCTTCTGGCCGAATACTGGAGCTTTGCCAGATTGAGGTCCAGATATGAACTCATAGTGAAGAGGGGTTGTTCGAAAGAAAACATACTTTGATAATCAGTGATGGGGTCAGGGTTGTTGAGCGAATTAACTGCAAAATCCCCCTGGGTAAACCTTTGCTGATTGAGCTTCATCATGAATGCGGTGGGCGGGTTGTTGGTACGGGCGGCCCTCTCTTCAAAAGACAATTTTGGCAACAAGTGGCTTCTTGCCACGCCGATATCCTCTTTCCTGGCTGAGACAGAGTTCCTGAAGGCCTTGATTTCGTAATTACTCTCCAACGCCACCCTGATTGCTTCAGCGAGGGTGATCTTCTGCTCGGCCGCACCTACCGAGCAGGGAGGCATTACAAGGGATAGGAGCAGTGAACAACAAAGGTAGAAGGCAATTCGTGCCATACCCATCCTTCCCCCTAGATTGGAGTGGGCACCCGGACTATCGTGCGCGAAGAGGGACTCATTAGGGAAAACGTAATACACATAACCCTGAGGCACAACGGCCTAGTCACGTTTTATTGTAATCTGTGGAACGGGCACCGGACAAATTGGTTTTGGCAGGGGCAAAATAAATATGAATTCATGGACCAGAAATCTATATTCAGCGTGGTTTTTTCACTTGACAGTTGGATATAGCTGAATATATATTCATAATATGATGATAATAGGAATCAAAACGGTCTATGGGGGATTGCATAATGACGCGACCTAACAGTCCGAGGAGAGTGGGGTTTTTACCGCAAGCCATTTATTTCAAGCCCAAGGGCATCAAGACGGGGAAACTGGAAGAAGTGGTGCTGGGAAATGATGAACTCGAAGCCATCCGGCTCAAGGACCTGCTCGGTATGTCCCAGGGTGAAGCAGCCCAGGAGATGCACATTTCTCAACCCACCTTTCACCGTCTTGTCCTTACCGCCAGGCAGAAGATAGCCGACGCTTTCGTGAATGGAAAGGCGGTCCGTATCGAGGGGGGCAATATCAATCTGGAAGAGGACTTTTCCCAGCCGTGTCATTGGAGAAGAAGATGGGGTTGCAAGGCGAGAACAGCGTATGAGGGTGTGTCGGGTACGAATGCGGATAGGGCCCGGGAAGGGAAGATGACGATAATAGCCGTCACGAGTACGGACGGTACGCTGGAAGGCATGATAGATGAACGCTTCGGAAGGGCAAGGAAGATCATTATTTATGACAAGGAGAGACAGTCCTTCGATGTGGTAGACAACACGATAAATATGAATTCGCCTCAGGGCGCAGGCATCGAGACAGCCCGGAATCTGGCAAGAACCCCTGCTCAGGCAGCGATCAGCGGCCATCTCGGACCAAATGCATTTCGCGTCTTACAGGACGCCGGCATCGGAGCCTACAGCGCACCCAATATGACGGTGAGGGACGGACTGGCCGCGCTTGAAAAGGGAGATCTCGCGAGACTGGTGGAAGCCGATGTCGAGGGGTACTGGGGAAAAGGAGGTAGCGGAAATGCCGCGAGGTGATGGAACGGGACCGACGGGAAACGGGTCCCGTATAGGGCAGGGAGCCCTATGTAAAACGAGTGTCGATGGTGGCCGGAGTGCGGGGCGTGGGGGTTGCGTCCGTGACGGTGAATCTGTGCTTGCGCGGTCCGGGGTAGGGCTGGTCTGCAGTGAATGCGTGCTTCGTTCGAATGGCAGATGTCCCAGCAGCTTCCCCGCAAATAAGGCACATAACAGGAAACAAGGGGCGTAATCAGGGACGTCGGAGCGTGTTGGCGCCGATTGGAGGGGTTGGTGTCCCATATAAATTCTACCTTAAATATATTCTGGAGGAATTATGAACTGTAATGAGACAATTGGTGACACAAAGGCGGACGAGGTCCTGAAAGCGAGACTTGACAGGATCGGCAATATATTCATCGTACTTTCGGGAAAGGGCGGGGTCGGGAAGAGTACCGTCGCCGTGAACCTTGCGCTCAGCCTTTCTTTACGCGGGATGCGGACAGGTATACTTGATGTGGATATCCATGGCCCGAGCGTACCGAAATTGCTTGGCCTTTCAGGCAGGAAGGTGGGCATTTCCAGCGAGGAGATCGTCCCCCTCGAAGTGTACGGAAATCTCAAGGCCGTTTCTATCGGTTTCTTTCTCGATGGTAACGAGCGGCCGGTTATCTGGAGGGGGCCCATGAAGGCGAAGATAATACGGGAGTTGGTCCAGGACGTGGCATGGGGAGACCTGGATTGTCTTGTGGTGGATTGTCCCCCGGGGACGGGTGACGAACCTCTTACCGTGGCGCAGCTCCTGGCTGCGAAAGGCAGGGCAGTCATTGTGACCACTCCGCAAGAGATTGCCACCATTGATGTGGAAAAATGCATCACCTTCTGCCGCCAGATGGACCTTCCTGTTGCCGGTATCGTGGAGAACATGAGCGGCTTCGTGTGTCCAGATTGCGGCAAGGAAGTGAACATCTTCGCATCCGGTGGCGGCATGAGGCTGGCGGAGAGATTTGGAATCCCCTTTCTCGGGAAGATACCCCTTGATCCCGATATAGTAAAGAGCGGGGACGAGGAACAGCCTTACGTACACTTCTATCCCAAAACGAAGACGGCGGAAAGATTCAGTGAAATTGTGGAGCGGATCATCTCTTCAGGGGATAGCAAAGAGACTGGGGCGGCCGGCGTTTAAAGGCCGTGGTGTCCGGCACACCCGGCCGAAGGCCGGTGCGGACAAACAAGTCCCATTCCGGGCCTGGCGGATTAGATAGGTGCGATATATTGCGAGTCCGGCAGGGGAGTGTCTACCGGAGCAAATCGGATTCGTCGTCCGGATGAGAATGACGGAGGAGACGAGACCCCGGTAGCCCCTGGCACGTAAATCTTTTTCCGGCAACAAGAAGGTTGTCATCGAGGCCGTCATGGCCGGCGAGACTCTTGCTGCAGCCGAGTTGCAAAATAGCTCGGCTGCAGGAACGATTCAAGGGGGGACTCACCTCCAGTTTTGAACATGAAGTATTGAGACCGACACAAAAGTCTGCCAAAATTTGCAGGGCATATTGACAAGGGATTGTTGTGAATATACATTCACTAAATGGATATTTGCAGCCATGGAAGAAGGAGTAGGCATGACCGGCGCGCGGAGCGCACGTATGCCCTCCGGGACAAGGGGCGCGTGATATGAAATTGAAAGAAGACAAAGATTGTGAGGTCAAAGGAGGCGCAGTTATGAACGTAATCTGTAGAGGGATCTTCATGGGCATAATTTTGGCAGGTTTATCCTTCATCGTTTTACCCTTTTGCAGTCCATGCCCCGCGGCTGAGCCGCTTTTCAATTCTATGCAGGCGCCGGGAAAGAAGATTCCCATGGGGAACGGTCACTACCTGATATACGGCTTCGATAAAAAGCCCAAGCTGGGCATGGTCATTATGAAAGTGGAAATCTTCGACAGCCAGGGAAAGAAAGATACCTCCTTCCAGGTAAAAGGTGACTCCGGCATGCCCTCCATGAAAGGCGCCCATGAAACGGGAGAACAGGCTTTTACCCTTTCGAAAAAAGGCGACTACCTCCTGCCTATCAACATTGTCATGCCGGGCGACTGGGAGGTGAGGATTACCGTGATGAAGGATGGAAAGGTGGTGCTGAGGGGAAGGTATGACTTCGATGTTTAGAGCATTCGTCGCAGGCGTGATTCTTTTGCTCCTCGTCGGTCTAGTGCGCGCTTCCGACCAACTGCTCTATTTTGAGGCGCAAGGAATAGGGGGATATTCGTCGGAACTCAGGAAACCCGTTTATTATTCTCAGAATCCTGATGCCGAGATGCAGAAGCCGAGCGTAGGTTTCGATTACTTGAAACGGTTCTCCGGCGACTCGGGCGACTGGGGCACTTTTGCCCTCCAGTCCCGCCTCGCCCTCACGGTGAACGGCCTCGATGGGGCCAACTGGGCCAAATGGGAACCCCAGGTATACAATGCCTATTTTAAGGTGAAAACCCCGGGCCCCTATGTTTGGGTGGGACACAATCGCCCCGCCTTCGGCATAGGGTCCTATTTCGATAGCCATGGCCTTATTCTCAGGACTCTGCCCATCCAGGGTTTCGGCTATGACAGGGATTGGGGGGCGGGCCTTTACAGGGACTTCTCGTGGGGAGACCTCGCATTCACCCATACCCTGGGGTCGGGCATGCCTGTAATAACCAACGGCAACTACATGAGCGCCGCGAGAGCTTCCTATGGAGTCCTCTCCAGGGATAATTACAATGTGGGTTTGTCAGGCGGATATGGTCAGACCCTCGATACCGTCGGCTACAACGTGAATAACCCCAATCCCGAAGCGATGAGGCTCGTGGGAGCCGACCTGACCGTTTTGTGGAATCGTTTCGAGCACCGGATTGATACTCTCGCGGGGAGGTGGCAGGACCAGAATACTTACGCCCTCATGTATCGCGTCGGTTTCAACGTGGACCCCGAGAACCGACTGAAGCTGGAGTTTCAACCTACATATTGGAAGTTCAATGATCAGACCAACTACCAGCTCGCCTTCTGTGTGTCGAGCCAGGTTACATCAAACCTGACGGTGCGTCTCATGTACCAGTATGATCAAACTTCCACGGACAGTAGCGTGGTGGTGCAATTCTACTATTACAGGCCTATGTTATGAGAAAGATGAGGGGGTTTGCCGGAACAGGGTATGTAGTTTCAGTTCTGTTCCTTATTCTCGGAAGCCGTACCGCGGTCTTCGGCACGGTCGGCTGCGGCCCGAACGACCCTCACCGCAACAGGGCTGCGGGCCGGGCAGTACAACCTACACAGGAGGCACCAAAGAAATGATTACAAAATTCCAGGTAGCATACAAAAACCTTCTCAGGAAGAAGGTAAGGAGTCTCCTGACCATCGTCGGCATAGCCCTGTCCGCCTGGGTACTCGTGAGCCTCCTGGGGTTCAATCAGGGTTACGAGCATTCGCTCAACAAGGATATAGACAATATGGGGTTTCAACTCATGGTTATGGCAAAAGGCTGTCCTTACGAGGCGGCTACCCTCATGTTGAAGGGGGGGACAGGCCTGCGTTATATAGACGAGTCGGTGATGAAGGAAATTATGAAGGAGCCCGAGGTCGATCAGATTACCCCAATCTTCATGTCCGCGGTTTTTGACCCCAACAAGGGTGAAAGTGGAGGAATAGCGGGTTATTTCGGTATCGAGCCCAAAAGCTTCTCGGAGATGAAGCCCTTCCTCAAGTTCCGGCAGGGAGGGTGGTTTAAGGGTGAAGACGGGTATGAGGCGGTACTCGGCTTCGAGGCGGCCGAACTTGAACAGCGTGAAGTGGGAGACATGATCCTCATGCCCGAAAAGAACGTCCAGTTTAAGGTGGCGGGAATTCTGGAAAGAACAGGAACCCAGGACGATGGGACCATATTCGTGCCCCTCAAAACGGTGCAAAAGATCTTCAAGAAGCCCACGGAAATCACTACCATAGGCATCAAACTGAAAAAGGGCGTCAACAGCGGTCCCCTTGAAGAGAAGCTTTATCAACTTCCCGACGTCCAGATCGTAAGCCTGGCTCAGGTTAAGGACACGATCATGAAGCTTATCTCTACGGCAAAGGTGATGGTCCTCTCTATTGCCATCATTGCCATTCTGATCGCCATGGTAGGCGTTATCAACACGATCCTTACCTCCGTATGGGAAAGGTTCCAGGAGATCGGCATCCTGAAGACCATTGGTGCCATGCCATGGGACGTATTTCAACTGATCTGGCTGGAGACGCTCATGCTCTGCACCACGGGCGGCATCCTGGGAGTTATCTTTGCCCTGATCCTTTCGCGGGTCACGGACGTACTGATGCGCCGACTCCTGCCCTACGCCCCGGGAGGCGGCCTGGTGCTCATAGACTTGAAGCTTATCGTTATGACCCTTGTGGGAATTCTTGTGATAGGGCTTTTGAGCGGTGTGTACCCCGCCTGGAAGGCGGGAAGGATCAGACCGCTTGAGGCGATAAGGGGGGAGGCGGGAAGATGAGCGGGAAATTCGTGTCCATTGAGGCAAAGCGTCTGACCAAAGTCTATACCCGGGGCATAGAGGAAGTCATTTCGGTAAATAATGTTTCCTTCGAGATCAACAAAGGGGATTTCATCTCCATTATAGGACCGTCGGGTTCAGGAAAGACCACTCTTGTCAACCTTCTGGGGTGTCTCGATAACCCCTCGGGGGGAGAGCTTCTTCTCGACGGTAATATGATCTTCGGCGCCAATAGGCGCCTCTCCGAACGGGCGTTGACGAAGATAAGGAGGGAAGCCTTCGGCTATGTCTTCCAGAATTTCTATCTCATTCCCACGCTGACGGTTATGGAGAACATTCTCCTTCCCCTTACCTTTTTCCGCAAGCCGGGAACGGATGACGAGGCGGAAAAGCTCCTTGCTTTGCTCGGAATCGACCATAGGAGGAACCATCTTCCCGGACAGATCTCGGGAGGCGAGATGCAGAGGGTAGCCATAGCCAGGGCCATGGTAAACAAGCCGGAGATACTCCTTGCTGATGAGCCCACAGGAAACCTCGACACGAAGCGGTCCGAAGAGATCGTGGAAGTCCTCCGCGTTCTCAACAGGAGCGTGGGCCTCACGGTAGTCATGGTCACTCACAACCCGGAGTTAGCTCGCTATGCGGAACGCATGTTCGAGATGAAAGACGGTCATATCAGCGAGATCGAGGTCGATTCCCGCAGGGCTGCTTCTGATGTCTGTCAGGGGAATCAATAAGAAAAGCGGGAGCTTCGGAGACAGATACCGCCGGACAGGGAGGGATAGCATGAGAAAAAACGGCGCTCTCAGCATTATCGGAGCCCTGTGCGTTGTTTTCCCCGCCCTCGCATGGGCCGGGACGTATGAAGAATTTACGCTCCCCAGAGTGTGCGTCTATTGTGGGATGGACAGAGGGGTGTACAGCTTCTCGCGCATGCTCATCCAATACGACGACGGATCGTCGGCCGCGGTCTGCAGCCTTCACTGTGCCGCCATGGATATGGCAAGAAATATGGACAAGACGCCGATGTCGATCAAAGTGGCTGATTTCAACGGAAAGCAGCTCATCGACGCGGAGGAGGCCTTTTGGGTTGTAGGGGGCAGGAAGCCCGGGGTCACGACAAAGAGGGGAAAATGGGCCTTCGAAAAGAAGGGTGATGCCGAGAGTTTCATGGAGGCAAACGAGGGACGGATTGTCTCATTCGAAGATGCGGCAAAAATGGCCTATGACGATATGCATGAGGACACAAAAGCGATGAGGCAGAAACGAAAGGCGATGCATATGAAGTCGACGGACATGGACGATGAATCCTCCTGAGAAGGTCATCGTTTCCCGCCGAAAGGGGTTTTTCTGTATCGTCGGGACGTGACGGGTGATTCGGCAGCGACAAGGGCCGGAAGTTGCGTGCGGGTCAGAGGGTTGTGTAAACGAGGTAGACACCGCCTAGTATTACAAGGGCGCCGCAGAGCCTCTTGAGAATGACGGGCCCCCCGGACCGTTCGTTCCACCCGAGGTACCTTTCCACCACCTCGGTGAAGGTTCCCGCAAACACAATGACAGCGCAGTGGCCGATGCTATAGGAAACGAGGAGCGACACGCCATACCAGGGGCGCGTCGATGCGGTTTGGAACACGACGGTGAGCATGGGGGCCATGTATGCAAATGTGCAAGGTCCCAGGGCTATTCCAAAGATGAGGCCAAGGGCGAAAGCGGCCCGTGCTCCCTTGCGTGAAAATGCCATTTGGCCCAGCCCGGACCAGGGCATGGGGATGACGTCCAGAAGATGCAGTCCCACAAGGAAGAAGACGCAAGCCACAAGAATGATGCCCCACCGCCCCACGTCGCCCATCATTCGGCCGGCAGCACCTGTAACCGCGGCAACCGCGGCGATGCTCACCAGAAGACCGAGCGAAAAGAGGGTAGAGATATAAAAGGCCCTTCTTGCGGAAATCCGGCCTTGCCCATTGATGAAGCCCACAATAAGGGGTATGCTTGACAAATGACACGGGCTGAGAAGAACACTGAGTATCCCCCAGGTAAAAGACGCCATTGCCGCAAGGACCCATGTTCCTTCCACCGAATGGCTGAGACCTGAGAGGATGCTCGCCAACATGCTATACCCCGGCTACCGCTTCGGAAGCTTTTTGAGGGGAATGTTCAGTTCCCCCAGTTTCTTCAGGATATCTTCCTTGGACATGAACCCCAAGTGACGATAGAGTTCTTTGCCGGAAGGATCGTAAAATATTTGGGTGGGTATCATACGAATGCCATACTTAGTGCTTTCCTCCGGGTTCTTCCACACATCAACGAACAACACGTCGAGGCTGCCCGCATATTCGGACTTCAGTTCCTTCAGAACGGGGGCCATCATTTTGCACGGGATACACTTATCCGCCCCTACATCAACAAGCCGGGGAAGGGCTTTTGAGGCAGCAGGCGCGTTTGTTGTGGTGGTTTTTTCCGTAGCCGGGGCTGCGTAAACGGCCGCATACCCTGCCCACAGGATGATTGTCAGAGCTGCCGCAAGGAGTGTCGGAAGGCGTTTCATGCGTTGCTCATGACCTGGTCGAGGGCTGTCTTCGTTTCCTCACCCAACTTCTCGAATGCGTGTTTCTTTTCGATTCCGAGATCGGTCACCACAAAGTACCGGGAAGGTTCGATACCGTGGGCCTCCAGGATCTTCTTCCCGCACGAAACCGGGCAACCGTCTATGAGTATAACCTTTCCCGATTTCGCTGATTCTACGAAGCCGGATAGACTTGCGCCCAATCCGGCCAGACAATAGGCACTGCCTATGCCCGCTTTGTCCATCTCGACCATGATGCCGTTCGATATCTGCCCCACATTCGAGCCGCCGGAGCACGCGACGATCAATTTCTTTACCTCACCATTGCAGCATATATTCTTGTCCGACATAACATCCTCCTTATGGTTATAGAAGCTTCTTGATCTCTTCCACGGACAGGACCTTTCCGACACTCTTTACCTTACCGTCTATCACCAGTCCCGGGGTCATCATGACGCCATAACTCATGATTTTCTTTAAATCGGTAACCTTTTCGATCTCAAAGTCCGCCCCTTTGTCCTTTAACGCATCTTCTGCATTCTTCGCGAGTTTTATGCATTTTTGACATCCCGTTCCCAGTATCTCTATCTTCATCGACATGTACCTCCCTTATTTTTATTACCTTTACCGGAACAGCACCTGCCGGCCATGGGTATTACGTCCGCTTTATTCCTCAAGAACCCCTCCAGTCGTTCCCGGTCGGTCTTCATGGTCTCCTCCGGGATCCTCTCCATTACCGACATGATAAGAAACCTCTTAAAGAGGTCCGAATCGTCGAGTTTGTAATGCATCCACTTTCCTTCCTTTCTGTCCCTGACGAGTCCGGCCGCCTTTAGCGCCGCGAGATGAAAGGAGACTTTCGGCTGGATCATGTCAAAAGCCGCAACGATGTCACATACGCAGAGTTCTCCATGTTCGAGGAGCTTAAGCGTCCTCAGTCTCGTTTCATCGGAAAGAGCCTTGAATATGGTAAGCATATCTTTCATAAATCATCTTTTCCTTATCACGTCATAAACGGGTGCCGCACGTTTGTTTTACAAAATGGCATTGAAAATATAGCCGACAGCCACTATCGTAACCGTCATAATCCCTACGAACACGGCGAGAAGGCGGACTTTGAGCACCTTCCTCAGGATGATTATCTCCGGAAGGGACAAGGCCGTGACCGCCATCATAAACGCAAGCGTCGTGCCGAGAGAGAGGCCTTTGCTCATGAGTGCGTATACAATCGGGATCACTCCCGCAGCGTTCGAATAGAGCGGTACGCCCACCAGTACGGCTATGGGAACCGCAAACCAGTTGCCCTTGCCCGCGTAACGGACAAGAAAGTCCTGGGGCGCGTAGCCATGTATAAAAGCGCCTATCGCGATGGCCACGATCACGAAGATCCATATCTTCCCGAGGATATCCTTTGTGTTGAGCTTCGCATACTCCAGTCTCTCCTTGAAGGATTGGGCGAAGACGAGATCGGTCGATTCCCCGAGGTGCATTTCATACACATACTCCTCGACCCATTTTTCGAGTTTGAGCCTGCCTATGATAAAGCCTCCGAAGAGTGCCACAGAAAGCCCTGTACCGATGTACAGCGCGGTTATCTTCCACCCGAAGAGTCCCCAGAGAAGCACAATGGCTACCTCATTGACCATGGGCGAAGAAATCAGAAAAGAAAAGGTTACGCCAAGGGGCACGCCGCCCTCGACAAAGCCGATAAACAGGGGTACCGCCGAGCAGGAACAGAAGGGCGTCACTACGCCGAGAAGGGCTGCCAATATGTTACCTATAAACTCTTTTTTATGAGACAATATCTTCCTGGTCCTCTCGGGAGGAAAGTAGCTCCTGATGAAGGAGATGGCAAAGATGATTATGGCGAGGAGGATGAGTATCTTCAGGGTGTCATATATAAAGAAATCGAGTGCCGATGCCAGCCTGGAACCGCGGGACAGTCCGCAAAGGTCGTACAGAACATATCGTAAAAGCTCATTCAACATATCTCATCTCCAAACATATCAACTTATATTGATATGTTATTATACTCTTTCCGGTTTGTCAATAGGTATTGTGAAACAAAAGATAACGCCCGGCGTCACCGGCCCCGGTGGCCGAAAAGGGCAAGGTGGGCAGTGAAGGCAATGGGGTTTTCAGCAACAGCGATATATGGTGACCCTGCGGCAGATCGGGCTGTCTGTAAGCTGTCGGTGGATGCGGCCGAGTTGATAGAGCCGTTTTTCATCGCGACAAACGCCGGTGACGGAACGTGGGGCGTTCTGCAACGTAGCGATTACTTTGGGCAGGGTGTTACCATAGGAAGCGCCCTGAGAAGTCATAAAGGTAGCAACCGGGTATCAACCGGAATCCCGTATGGTGCGAATGTTGCGAGTGAGGGGTATTTGTAAGTTGTTGAAATAGAAAAGCCGACGATGGGATTCGAACCCGCGGCCTGCTCATTACGAGTGAGCCTGAATATTGTCAGTTGTCCTTATTATCATCGATAGTTACAAGCGTGAGATTTCCCCGTGGGTGCATTTTGGGTGCAGTGTGAAAATGTTCTTCTACTGCGTTGCCTAGCTTCTCCATCTGCTCCTGCATATGCCCGGGGAGAAGATGCCGATAGATTTCAGTCACCTTTTTGTCCTTCTGTCCGAGAATAACCCCTATAGTGTCGAGAGAGACTCCCTCCATTGCGAGGTAAGAGGCTGCCGTGTGCCGGAGGTCATGGAGCCTGATGGGTTTCATCCCCGCGCCTATGATGCATTTGTGGAACTTCCGGGTAACTGTGTCTTTAGACCTCCACTTAGGGAAGACATAACCCTTTTTCGTTCGTTTCAAGCCCGACAGCAACTCTTGTATTGCCTCAGAGATCATAACGACCCGTTGTTCCTTATTTTTTGTGGCGAGAATCACGATGTAGTTTTGCTTCACTTCCGGCCATTTGAGAGCTACCAGTTCTGCCCGCCTACAACCGGTTATGATGTAGAGGAGAACCATTGCGCGGAAGTCGGGGTCTTTGATCGCATCAAACATCTTGGGAAACTCGTCAGGCTCCAGAAACCGGGGCAATTTCTTTACCCCCTTAATAAGAACTTTTCCTCTTCCTTTCTTATCGTACGGGTTGCGCTCCAGGTAGCCCCATTCTACGGCCTTGTTGAACGCCGCACGGAGGCGCCTGATGTAGGTGTTCAACGTCTCCACGGACCTCTTTGCCTTGAGTATTTTGGCGTTGAAGTCGTCGAGGTCTTTCACGGTGATGGCTGCAAGTTTCTTGTTGCCTATGCGGTCAATGAAGGTCCGTAAGGATAATTCATCGGATCGTATCGAGTCCGGGGCCTTCTTCATTTCCTCGGACCATTTCTTATAATCTTCCTTAAACACCTTGAGCGTTATGTCGTTTTTGACGGTGGGTAATCCAAGAAGTTTCTCCCGGAGGATCTCCTCCTTCATGGCGGCGAACAAGTGATTGGCTTTCGTGAGGTTCTTGGTCTTGAGGGACTTTTTCTTCCCGCGCCCCAACTCAACATAGTAGATTCCGGTATCCTCGCGACGGTATAACCTCATATTGTCTATTGTATAGGTGTCAATCAAGCGTGTCAAAGTTTATTTTCTCCCCGATCTCATGCTCGCAAGGATACTCCTTGCTTCTTCCCTGTAATTCACCACGCCCGCCAATTGATAGCGGTCTATCGATTCGCGGTCTATACGCCATTTGCCTTCTTTCTTCGCGACGAAATCACCCGAAGCGATGTGTTGCATTATGGTGGTCCGGGACATCGATGCATATCGGCTGGCCTGGGAAACGGATAACCAACGGGGGGTAATGTCTGTCATATTCATATTTATTCTCCAATCTCCCTCAAATTAGGGCTCTCGCACCATTCAGGTATTGCCATTGGGTTAATATTTCGTTTCCTTTCATCTCTTGCGCAGTAATGGACCTGTCCGTCCTGATTCCACTTAAGGTCACGACAGATGCAGCAACTTATAAAGACCAGGGCTTTCATATATCCCCTTTCATACTCGCCTGTACCTCTGAAAATGATTTCCATCCCCTTTCCGTGAGCTCTGTCGTATAGACCTCCTTCCTCGGTAGCAGCGGCACCCAGTGCTCATCACAGAAGAGTCGGTAATGCCATACGTCGTTCTTCTTCCCCTCCCCATAATACGGAGGCTCAACCCATATCCTTCGTTGATCCTCGGGGGAGAAAAAGGCGTCCAGCCATAACTTGCTGAGCTTCTCATCCTTTGGCAGAAGGCTGCCACTCAAGGGTTCCCGGAATGAAAGGGACAAGTGCCAGCACCGCTCATAGTCGGGGTTCTTCCACCATCCACCCGTGTGATAACCGATATCCCTGGTAAAGATGATGATGGTTCCCGTGGCGCTGTGTTGCGCCGTGCAGTGATTGATTAGCTTCTTATTCTCGGGAGTGTCCGTGCCGCCGAAGAAACCGTGTTTTGCCCTACGATACATCTCGCGGGCGACCATGGAAGGTAATTCGTGGTGGTCAAAAATGATCATTCGGCCCTCCCGAACCCGATCCCCCAGTTCCACGGGTTCTGTCCCTTCACCTTTGGGTTCAGCGCGTAGAAGTAGTCAAGGAACTCCTGGCGACTCTGGAAGCCTTCTCTGTGGGCATCATCCGTCGTGATGTCCAATAGACGTTCCACCTTGGTGTCGGTGCGGATGAGGTTGTCTATGCGGCTATAACGTCTCTTTAGGAAAAACGATGATTTCCATTTCCCGAAGGCGGGGTAGCTGTCGAGGCTCCATGTGGCTGGGCATTCCGCCAATATGCCTTCTGTGCCGATGTAGTATGCCTTGTTATCTGCTCTGTAAGCGATAAGAGGAGCGCCATACTCATCGCATGTCTCGGCCCAGGTTTCTTTCACCCAGAGTGTGTCGCCTTCCATGCCGTATGGACATTTTACGATCCTGCAATATCCGTTGGGTTTACAAAAGAGGGCTTCCAAAACGCCATTAACAGGCGACAAGCTTATCAATCTCCAGTCGCCCGGGGCCTCATTGATCTCCTTCAGCCCCCTCGTCCTTCTGGTCATATCTTTCAGGTCCTTCTGTATGCCTACCACCATGGGACCGCTCATGAGTATTGGAATATCCTTCATTGCACCCTCCAGGCCAGTTCCCTATATTCGCTGCCGTCGAGGAGATGACCGGCTCTGTTCTGGCCGACACGGTACATGGCTTCCTTGCCGAATAGAACCATATCTCTATCCTCCACAATGCCTTTTCCGGCTGGCCACCACTCCCCCCACTGTTTGAAATAGAAGGCTGTTCCTGCCGCCGCACATTGATCTCTATCCGATCTGAAAACATCTGGATGGGAAGGGCGGGCTTTTGATGATGTCTCGCCTCCAGAAACCACGCCCAACACGCGCTTTAGATCGTCTCCATAATCAATGATGCCTAAACCCGGTTCGTGAGAAATCCACAGCTTTCCAGGTATGGACAAGAAGGAGCCCTTCTTTTTGCCCCACTCGGGTTGATTGCAGACGGTAAGGCCGAGCCACAGGTTAGGGAACGGCCAGGAATCCGAGATTATGGTCCGTTTACCATCTTTTCCGAAGTTCTTCTCTGAAGTGGTGATTGCGTAGTACTGGTCACAGTGGTATTGGATGGCGCCCGCTCTTGACGTCCATTCATCTCGCGGAGCCGTAATGTACCTCAGCGCCCTATCAGGTCTTTTTGTGAGGGCTACGAAAGTGTGATGCTTTGCCATCGCAATGACAGCAAATATGGCATCCCTGAATTCATCGGACACCCCTTCATGCCACAGGTCGCCCATGAATTGGACGCCGATGATGGAAGGCTTCCTTAGTTTGAGCGGTGTGAGCAGTTCTGGTTCCTTAAGGACGAAACCTTCTTGGCCGCCGTATGCTAGCCGCTCGTTGATGCCTATTGTGGGGCTCTTGCTTAGCCGTTCGCACATTCTCAGGTGCCAGCAGTTCTCGCACCCGGGTGAACACTGCGTACACCTCATGGCGACCGGATTCCAAGTGTGTGTCAAATACTCAATCCCTGTTTTCTGCATAAGGGGGTAGCCTCCTTTACTTGACAAATTGGTACTGAAAATACGTTTTACTTGACATCGATACCGATGGAGCCCAAGGCTTGTCAATCCTCTCCAGGTATCCTCGCAATGATAGCCCGCGCCTTTTCACGCCAAGCGTGAACACGTGAACCTCCGCCGCACCCGCTTTCGTTGAGTGCCTCTTTCAATATTGCCAGCAACTCAGGCGCAGCCGTTATGAGATCGACATCACACTCCGAATTAAACCCGAACCTATCAGCGCCACCATCAAGGTGTGGAACGGCGCGGCGCGAGCCCTGGAATACTTGCGCAATCAGGACCCTGCCATTGGGATGCTTGGATTCGATATGTTTGGGTCCATATACATAATGTCCGTCCCTAACCCATGGTCCCGGTGTGGGTTTCATGCACGGCGCCCACTCTTCTGTTCCCGTCTTCTTCGTCTCAATTGGCACTGTCCACCCCCGTCTTTTCTTCCAACTCCCCAGGCATTTCCTTGAATTGAAGGTTCCTATGCGCCCCGACCACCGCGAGTCTGTCCCGTGGGATCGCCATCACCTTCAGTTCCGCCTCCGTAGGATAGACATATTGGACGTTCCGAGCCCTGAGCCGCCGTAAGTATTCGGTGTATTCCTCCTCCGTCGAGGGCCGAACTTTAGCGTCTCGTTCCTTGCAACGCTTCAGATATTCTCTATGCTCCTTGCATCTTCCCGGAATGCGCCCGAGACCGCACTCGCAGGAAGCCGAGGAACCGCCCGAGTGTTTACAATGCGACATGGTGCAGCCCGGGGGCTCAAGGTATCCTATGATCTGCCAAACAAGATTGTTCATCTCATGGTCCGCCATGCCTCGCTTTTCCAGGGTATAAAGCAGTTCCTTGATGGACATCTTTTCCGGATCCAGACCTCTGGATTGCAGAGCCTTTTTCAGTCTTCCAAGCTTCGCGTATGCATTCCACATATCAGTCACCCCCGCTTCCCTTTTTCTTCTCGTCCATTTCTTTTGCGACCTCCGCACATACCTCATCCCACCGTCTTGACATAAAGGCCTCGCCCAGATCCGTATAAAGCATGTCCAATATCCGTCCGCAGCATTCGTCTACGAGGGGCATACCGAAAAGGGTGCTCAGGCTGTACCTCTTGTCGCGATCCGTGAGTTCAGGATGGACAGTCCCGCAGACATGACATACCACCTGTTCTCGCGTGCGCGTCGACGTGGTGCACCAATCGAACTCTGCCGGACCCGCTGGGGTCTTGACCATCGTTGTTATGTGAGTTACTTTTGACACTTGACCTCCTCTCAGGGCATAAGCGCGGGCAACAATGCCGGCATTATCCCGATCTCATACGCCTGCTTTATCTGCGGTTTCATCCATGACCCAACGGTCTGTCCATCAGGCAAGACAATGTGCGCCATAAACTCGTCTTCGAAGACCGTGATTCCCGATTCCACGGCTTCCAACTTGGCCTTAATGACCAGGGCCAGGGCGCGCCAGCGTTGTCGCAGCGCCTGTTCATAGGCTTCATTGGCTGCCTTTTCTGTTCTCAATGTGTCACGATTTGGGGTGTGCGTGAATTCCCGCAGGTCCCTATCAGGCAAGGGAAGTATGAACTTTACACGCCGGCCTTGCATCTCGAAGGCGATTACGGCCGATGAAGCTTGCCAGCCATAAAGGAAGCCTTGCGCGCCATACTTGGTCAGGATACGCTCTATCTCATTGCGGGATTTTTCAGAACTTACCGTAGTTGACTCGGCATATTTCATCAAGTGCTCTCCTTATCGATAAAGCTTGTACTGTGGGTCCGTTAGAAATGTCTTGAATGTCAGGTCAGGGCAACAGTCCAGCAGCGATAAGAAACTGTTGTACCGCTTCTTTGCCCTCGATGGCCTTTCTCTATGTTTGGCAACGTAAGCCTTGCCCAGGTCAGTCACGCAAAAAACCCTGTCCCCACTCTCGAGGAACCGGGGAGGATCGGCTTCCCGCATCATGCCCACCTCACAGAGACGGAGAAGAGTGGGCATGTCGCTATGGTCCTTTCCGGCAACGAAATGATTCCTGTAGGATTCTTCACGGTAAATGTCGGTAAGGCCGAGTGTGTGAAGCATGATGGCAAAATCCGCATTTCTTATGGTTATCTTTGGCATGAGGACTCCTTAAATAGCGGCATAGTCTTCTCTTCACTCCCATGCCGGTAATCTTCATACGGTATGTGTTCCAGCCATCTGAGCCGGGAGTAATAACGCACCATGTCCTGCAGCTCTTTCTCAGTCCATCCCGGCGCCACATAGTCGTTTTTGGTCCGGCATTTAAGAGGTTGATATCTCATGGGCGTGGGCCTGATCTTAAGCGACCGTACCCACTCCAGCTTCTCTCGGGCCTTCGCTGGCGTATCGTCGTAGCCTATGAGGACATAGACGCCTATATCCGTCATCCCCTCCGCCCTGGTACGCAAGACCGCATTAAAGACGTCTCCCTGATCGGCCATGGTGTCCAGGGAGAACCGGACCTTCACAGCCTTCAACTCTGCGATCCTCTCAGCGTGATGTGAGGTAAACAAACTCGCGTCGAGGCCCTGGTTGAAATCTACAAATGGAAGAGATTTCAACCGGTCAATCACCCTATCGAAGTGCTTCTCGCTTGCAGCAAGGAGGTTGTTGTCGGATATCAAGGGACGGGTCTCCCAGTCCGTCAATTCCTTCAGGTCGCCCTCTATTTTGGGAACCGCACAGAAGGGACAGTTGTTGGGGCACCCGCGAGTAGTGAAGGTGGCCAAGGGGTTATGGAAGGCAAGGACCGGGAAATCAGTGTGGCTCAAACTGTCCCTTGTAGGTACGTGGATTCCAACCGGGAGAGCATCCACGTTATTGACGACCGCAGGTCCTCCCATGATGACCTTTTTCTTGGATGCCTCGGCAATCCTGGCCGCCTCTGGAATGTCCCAGGAAAAGACCACGGAGATATACAGGGTATCCCTTATGGTCCACTGCACTATGCCCTTGCTCCAGTTATACATGCCCCCCCCCTTTCCTTCTTCTCCGCTGCCAATCTCTCCGCTTCCTTTCGATCCCATATGACCCAAAAAGGCACCCAGGCTTCCTTAAGGAGGTAATGTTCTTCTCCGCAGTCGACGCATTTAAAAGTGATGTGCCCGATGTACTCGGTGGGTACGGTCCTGCCTTTGGATTCGTGCCCGTCTCCGCGACAAACTGGACAAACGAAGAGGCGGCAGGAAATCGCCTCGGTAGGGGAGACTCCCAGGACCAGGTGCAGATTGGGCAATTTTCGGGATGGCATTCAAGGTTCTGATTAGACGGAGTCACTTAATCACCCCCGCCGTCAGCAAAGGTGCATCTCCCTCTATTCGTTTCCTGGCCATGTCGCAATATGTGGGGTTGAGGTCTATACCTATGAAGTTTCTGTTGAGGCGATTCGCTACGAGCCCGACCGTTCCAGCGCCGAAGAATGGGTCGAGCACTGCCCCCCCCTCTGGACAACCGGCAAGGATGCATGGTTCTACGAGGGCTGGGGGGAAGGTGGCAAAATGGGCGTCAGGGAATGGCATTGTTCCGATGGTCCATACAGTGCGCCTGTTCCTTTTCGTGCCTTCCCATGGAACGGATCCTGCAACGGCACCTGCCGACTTCCCCCCGTCGTCAACTGGGACGCCTCTCAGGCTTGCCGCTTTGCGTTCTTTATTTCCTGATTTTGCTAGGTATCCTGTCTTTCCGGCCTCTCTGCCCTCTCGATGAAAGGACCCGTGTCCGCCACTACCTTGCGAGGTATCCCAGCCATCGGGGGTCTTCCACCGTGAACCTGTTTGCTTTGGTTGGCCGGGGGCTTGATAGGGCATGCCTGTAAGATCATGCCAGTTCGTAGCGGTCACCGGTTCCTTGATGGCATCTTGGTCATAGTAATACCTTTCGCTTTTGCTCATGAGAAATAGATACTCATGCGACTTTGTTGGCCTGTCCGTAACCGACTCGGGCATAGGGTTAGGCTTATGCCAAATGATGTCTGAACGGAGATACCAGCCGTCGGCCTGAAGGGCGAATGCGACCCTCCAAGGTATGCCCACGAGGTCTTTGGGTTTAAGTCCAGGAAGGGGCATTCGGTTAGGCTGGATCATCGGCCCTATCGCGGCCGCTTTGGGATCAGGCCCATGCGTCCCTCGGAAGCCAAATGCTCCTTCACGCCATTTCTTACCCTGATCTCCCCCACCAGGGCAGTTGCCTACCTTGCCCGCCCCGGTTGCGTAACTGTCTCCCAGGTTAAGCCACAACGTCCCGTCCTTCCTCAAGACTCTGTGGAGTACCTGGAATATCTCTACCGTGTGCTCAACATAGAGTTCGGGCGTAGGTTCCAGCCCATAGGAACCAAGCCATGCACCGCAATGCGCACAGAAGCCGGGCTGGAGGCCGCCTCGCGCGAACCATCCGTCCCGATCTCGACGGAAGGATGTTCCGGTACCGTTTCCGTTTGGGGAGATTGTTTCTGCCCACTCGTGTTGGCAGTCTGGATTCCCACCCCATATCTGAGGATCAAGACCATAATCGCGAAGGCCCCAGTAGGGAGGGCTCGTGACGATACAGTTTACTGATTCAGATGGAATAGTTCTCAGGGCGGTGAGCACATGCCCGTGAATTATCCTGTTCATGTTTGCGCTATGCCCGATTGAAATCACTTGTCAGAATCCTCCATGCTGTTGCAGCCACTCTTGAAACCTGTCCGTTTCCAATGGCCTTAAGTCGGTCCACCCTAAAGGCCACCCCATGAGCCACTCGACCCACGTCGGGTTCAACTGGCCACCCAAAGACGCCTGATCCCGTAAGGGCTTTCCCCTGGTATGTTTCATCCTCTTCAACCCCGCTTCCGTCGCTCCGTACCCAGTCCGATAATCCGTAGTCGAGGGCGTGGCCCATTGCCGCGCTACCGTCGTCGCCAGGTCGTCTCCGCCCGATCCTTCCCGGTTCATCCGGGCAAAGTCCGGACCGCTCGGTGATCCCTTCGGCGTCGGCCACATCACTTGCGCCGACAGATGCAGTCCTCCTTTGCTGCCCCTTGCGTTCGGTCCACCGTGGGTTGCTTCCGTTGCCGACGGGGTTCTCCATAAGGGTCTTCCCAACCTCGCCGCTTCTCCCAAGCTGTTCGGCCCACATTTCCTGTTGGCCCCAAGTTGCTTCGATTCTGGGGAAAGATTTGGCGTAGGCCAGTATCCATACCCGTTTTCGCCTGTGCGGCGCTCCGCAATCATCAGCTCCGAGCACACACCACCGAGCATCGTACCCGCTTTCGGCCAAGTCTCCAAGAACTCGTCCGAAGTAGGATGGTAAGGTAATTTGTACTTCGTGAGCCGCACGGATTGATGCCCATTCTTCGGCTTCATATACTCGGCCTTCATCAACGGCTTCATATAGAGTCTTTCGCTCGGGAGAAAGGAGCCCTGGGACGTTTTCCAGCCAGACGACGTGCGGTCGTATAATGCGTACGGCTTCGATTGTTGGCGGCCACATGTTCCGTTCATCAGCCTCCCCCCCCCGCTTGCCTGCGACGCTAAAGGGCTGACAAGGGAAACCGGCAACGATAAGATCAACCATTCCCGTATATGCTCCGGCGTAACCTCCTGAGATGAATTCTCGGACGTCTCCGAAGACAGGGGCGGCATGAAGAAAACCGTCTGCGATTCTTTGTCTGATAACTTTTTGGCAGTATGGTTCATAGTCGACATACCCGCGGCATTTGAAACCGAGAAGGTGCTGCATCGCGAGATCGCCACCGCCCGCTCCGGAGAAGAGAGACAGGTAGTTCACTTGTCACTCCCCCACCGGCAATGCCTTTATCTTGTTCTGCGCGATGGCGACCAGAAAGCCCTCGGCCTTCTCAGGCTCATCAAATATCGCGTGGAGCCGGGCAAAGAGAAGATCAATCTGTTTCTCTATTTCTCTCAAAGCCATCCATTTTTCATGGGAATAGGCGGTCACGTAATCAAGCGTGCCCGGGGGGCTCTCATGCGAGATGCCCGCGGATCCCTCTAGCTCGTCGTCTAAACTGTGATTCGTTGGATGAACGGCCCCCTTGGGCAGAAAATTACGGTATATCCATTTGTCATCCTTCCCTTTGGCTCTGAACGCCCTATGATAGCGCAGATCATTGTCCCATCGTTCTCCTGACCAGTTCGACACAACGATGATTGCCTCGAACTTGAGCGCGTGGCAGGCGTTGAAGTGGTCCACGGCCTTTTTTTCAAGGTCCACATATGCTTTATCTTCAAACCGTATGTTGTCATAAAGAACTTTGAAGTAAACCCCTCTGTCGTAGCTGTCAACAACATATGCTTGTAAAAGCGTCTTGTCGGGAAGGATTATTGTCTTAAACTTCTTCTGTCCTGGTCTGCCGCCCATATTATTCCCCCACCGCCTTACTCATCATAGGCTGTCCCCCGGGCCCCTTGCACGTATCAGCCTTCAGATAAACCGCGCTGCATACGGCCGCACACTGAGGTTCGCACACTGCGCAGCAAGGCGGCCGGTCTTTCGGGCTTCCCCACACGCATTTTTCTCTGATGTGGTCACACAAAGTGGTCTCGTCAAACGGGGTCTTCCGGCTTTTCGTCTTCTTTTGAGAGACTTTGGGGGCGGGCGCTTCGGCCTCCGGGAGGTCCATTATCAGCTTGATAGCCGCGTCGATCTTGGCGATGGTCTTATCGAGTAACTTGCTGTTGCTCGGGTCATCTTCTTTATCCTCGTCTTTGACATAAAACGCTCTCGCCTCTTTCAGCCCCGCAATAGTTGCCGCGTCTTTGGTGGCATAACCCTGATTACGTATGTTGGGCGCATAGCCCCTTCCGGCGTAGTCCCCGTACCCCTTTTGGACGCTGGTTGAAAACCGGTATAGGCCGTCCGGCGCGAGCGCGATCCTTATTTCCGTCGCGGTCTTGTCAACCTTAGTGGTCGTTACTGTAACCGTTTCCGGGTTTATCAACACACCGGCATCATTCACAGAGGAAGGGCCTTCGGTCACTGCTGCCTCTACCTCCGCGGCGGTTTCAACTGTCTCAAGGGCCGCAGTCTCCGGCTCCTGTATAGTGTCCGCACTGGGCTCTGCCGCGCCTGTACCCCTCGGTGTCCTTTCTCCGAAATGAATAACCTGAAGGGTCTCATTGATCTTGCAAATTGCCTCGTCAACAAATTCTTCCTGTGTTGCCGTGAGCTTTCCGCTGTCAAGCTGGTCAAGGTACCATTCGCGGGCAATGTTTAGCCCTGCTATCTCCGCTTCTTCTACGCTGCCGAACCGAGGGCCGTTTATGTGGGGTTCGATTGCATGTCCTTTGCCTAGCCCTTCAAGGTACAGCCCGTACCGATATTGCCCGTCATGAGCCAGGGCGACCGTAACGATTGTCTTGCAGCCGTCAACTTCAGTTTCGGTCACGGTGAGACTCGCACAGGTCGTGACGAGCACGCCGAACTCGTTTACTTCCGACACCACTTCGGCGTCGATAACTTCAGCGTCCCCCGCGGTAATCGCAGGAAGCGCGGGGCCTATCATCTTCATCTCGGGACGTTCCGGTTCAGGGGGTTTTTCGGTAGGCGCAGGCTGGGGGGCTTCTGCCTTTTTCGAAAAGAGATCGTCTTGAGCCTCTCTGACCGTCCGGTGAAAAGCGTTCTTGATCCGGTCCGTCACGAAATTGATGGATGTCTCGACTTCTATGTCTCCATCGGCAGGCTTGAACTTCAAGCCGAGCGCAATGCTCAGAGCGCCGTCTTCTTTGAGGTATGCCTTGTCTATCTTCTCTCGGTAAATTCTGAGGATGTTACCGAGCATTTCCGTTGCTTCGCTGACTACTTTTTCCGTAATGTTCGACATGCTTTATTTCCTCCTCTTTATATTGGGGCCGGCTATCCACTTCGGCCCCGGGTAGCTTATTGCCCCTCAAAACTCGTCTTCATCGTCGTACCCATACCGGCCGCGGTAGTTTTCCTCTTCCACGAGCTTGACGATGGCCTTCTGAGCGGGGTTTCGCTCGGCTTCCGGCACCTCCGTGCATATACGCCCCGCTTCAGCCTTCAGACTCTCAGGACTTCGATACATGGCAACGTCGGCGTACATCTTGGCCGTTCTGTACTGCTCAATGGCGTGGTTCGCGAGCTTCTGCGCGTCCTTGCGCATCTCGTTGATTTCCTTTAAGGTCATCTCCTGATCGCTCGACAAGGCCACTTCGAAGTGGCAATAATTGTATGACAGCATTACTTTTACGCTTGCCTTTGGCATGTCTATATTCCTCCTTTATATGAGTCCCTTATCTTCCGCGAGCCACTCGGGGATGACGATGGTGATTGCATCCCCTCTTTCAAGTTCGTCCCAGGAGAACACCAGAGACGACCCTTCAGCATAGGCATCGTCCACCTGGCTCTTTGGGATCCACGCTTCGTCCCCATCAACCTCGATAAGAACCGCCTTTTCCGTTTCCTTGAGAAACTTGCATTTAACGTCAACGAGTTCGTGTTGAGGCATGGCTACGCCGCCTTTTCCCCTCTCAACCGGGCTGAAGTATCAGCAGCAAAGGCCAGCAATTCCCGTTTGTCGTCTCCGAGTACCTTCCCCTCGGCTATCTTCTGGTTGGCTTCTTTCGAGAGAGCCCTAAACGCCGTGGCGTCTTTGCATTTGCCAAATTCCGATTTGTAATGGTCGCGGATCACCGCGGACTCAAGGGCGGGATTACTCCTTTCCTCCATATTCTCGTCAAGGTTGGCTCCGGGATCGTCATCCACGCGGTTACCTTGATCGTCAAATTCTTCGAGTTCGGGGATGAATTCCTCTGGCCCTGCCGCGGTCGTCTGCGTCATAGGGGGTGGAGGTTCCTTGACCGGCGTAGGCGGGGGCTCGTGCTTGAGGGTGTATGGCCGCTCCACGGGTCTCTCAGGTTCTGGTGCCGGGGGGAGGGCCGCAGGCTCTTCAATGGGATTACCGGCAAGAAGAGCCTGCGCCTGATTTCCCCGCTCAAGGACCTTCTGCGGTTCGTAGGCAAGCATGAGGCTGAAGAAATCAATGTCGGCTTCGAGGTATATCAGGTCCTGCTCGGCCGTCTTCATTTCCCCTTGCTGCACGTCGAACCGGTGTATCTCTTCGTCCCCAACCTTGCGGATATACATAATGGGTTTCTTTGTCGCGTGATCGATAAGACCCTGTATCCTTCCCGTGGCCTTTCCCACCAACTGCAGCTTGCTTTTCATCTGCAGGAAGGACAGAATGGATGTGCTGTGAATCTGCCATACGCCGAGGCCCCTTGTGCCGGGGATAACCGCTTGAACATAGCCCTTGAACTTACAGGTGCCGTTCTTGTATTCCTTGCATTCCTCCGGCCGGCACGGCCCTCTTTCCTGCGACTGTCGCCCCCCGAAGAGGCGCTTTCCTTTTTCCAGGGGAACAGGCTCCATGCATATGCGACAGTACCCGTTCTCTCCCGTCTCCGCGTCGCGGGTCCTCTTGTATTCGCTCCAGAACTTCCGTTCCCGGGCAGACCAGCACTCAAGGCCGTGTGGGATATTCTCAAACCAATCAGCGGACAAAAAGACAACCGGTATCGTTCTGATCTTGCCGTCCTTGTCGGCGTAGAGATCGTGCAGTATCTTCGCGTTCTCGGGATTGGTCCGGCAGTCAATTTCTCTGACTGTGAAATAGTCCTGGTTCTCCGGTGTGAGCTTGGAGCCTCCTCGGACGTTCTTGCCTATCGCTTTCTCGATATCGTCCCAGGAAGCACCCTTTTCGACCATCCCGGTATAAACCTTCATGTCCTGCTCATATGCGGCCCTTTCCTCCTCCGTGGCGTTCTTCGACGGCCGCACCAGGCGCTTTATCCCGCTACGCAGGTTACCGAGGACCGGCATGCTTTGAAATCCGGGCTTCTTTCCTTTTAAAAGGTCGTCTCTCCAATCGTTTATCATGGTGTTCCTCCTCAGTTTGTAATAACTTCCACTCTCCCCTGCTCAAGCCGTATCACCGCGTCCGCCATGGCCTGAAGCTCTGGTGTCTGAGTAATACAATAAAGGTTCCGATATCCCCCCAATTCCATGGCCCGCCGCATGGCCGCGAAGAACTCCTTCTTCTTGGCGGGGTCCAGGGCGCCGTCTTTCTCATCGCTGTATGTCGCGTCGTATTTCCGGCCGGATGTGCTTGCCAGATAAAGGGCGATGGCCTTCGTCATGCTGTCCTCTATCCATGTCTTTTCGCCGCCGCTCATCTTTCGGATGCTCTTGACTTCGTTGGTCTCGTTGTCGAAGACCGAGATGTCGAACGTCTCCTTGTTCCCTTTACCGTCGGCCTTCGCAATTTGCGTGTCTATGCGGACCTGGAACCGCCCGCCATACTCCTTCAAAAGCTCGTTTGCGATCGATGCCACTTGGGGCCCGGCGTCGTCGAGTTCAAGCGCGATTATGCCGTCATTCCCGAATGCCTTCTCGAGTATTCCCCACTGTGAAGCCTCGCCGCTGAGGTAGTCTATCTTCTGATTCACGTCCTCAAGTTCCGTTGCCGCTTTTCCGATATCAGCCAGGGCCTGTTCAATGGCGCCGATGGTCTTGGAGTCGGCTTCTTTCTGAACGGTGATCGTTTCAATTTTCCCCTTGATCGTTTCAGCCGTCTCCAGCAAGACCGCCTTTTTCTGCGTCTGCGTTTCACCGGTTTCGGTAAGGTCAATCAAGTCCATCGTAAGGTCCGCGATCTCTAGGTCAAGGGCCTCGATCTTCTCCCCTATCTTTGCCTCTTCCCGGTCCTTCTCCGCTTCCAAGGTTTCCTTGTCCTTCCTCAATCCGGGTAGCGACTCCTCGGCGATCTCGATACGCGGAAGGATGTTGAGGGCCTTCTGAGCGTTCGAAAGCTTTGTCTCCAGCGTGGTTATGTCACCTTCCCACTTGGTCTTAGACGCCTTTCTCTCTGTCAACAACTTCTGCAGGGCCGCCTTGTCCGGCAGGGTAGCCTTAAGGGTGCCTATCTTGGTTTTCAGCTCCACGACCCGTGGGTCACTCTGCAGGGCTGTTTCAAGTTCCTTCTCGAGGGTGGGTATGCTCTTTTTGGCGGTAAGCGCGTCTTTGACGAATCGGCAACCCGCCGCCGTTTCTTCCGAGCACGGGGTGCCTTCCAGTCTCTTCGCATCCTTCCGCGCATCCTCAAGGGTCTTCGTGGCGAGGTCGATCTTGGTTTTGTGTTCCAGGTTGATCTTTTCGAGGCTATGTTCAAGGTCTTTAATAGATGCCTCTGTGGCCTGTGCCTTATTGATCTCATCAGTGAGCTTGTCTATTTGTCCGCCCACTGTTGACAGGTTGACCTTTGCCTCTGCGAGGTCCGTTTCAAATGCCGCCCTGGCGTCGATATACTTCTGGACGTTGCCCCTCTTCCCGGCCAATTCCTCAGCGGAGGTGATCTTAGTGTTCAACTGTACGATCTTGTCGTACAGTTCATCGGCTTTGGTCTTCTTCTCTGTTTTTAACTCCTCCTTCGCCGCTTCCTTCGCGACCAGGTCCTTCTCAACCTTTTCCTTCTGCTCGGCGCGCTCCGTCTCCATCCCTATCTTTACGTCACATTCGTTGACGGCCATCTGCACATCGAAAGCCTGGCTCTGCAGGCCATCGAGGTCCTTCTCCGCAGTCCCGATTCTCCGAGTAACTGCGTCCAACTCACCCCGCTTCACCTCTTCCCCGTCCACGATCCCCTTCAGGCGGGACCGGTCGAACATAAGGGTTTCCGTCTTTCCGGCCAAATGTTGCTTTATACGACGTGCCTTCTCTCCGATGATCTTTAAGTTCTCGATGCAGAGCAACTCAGTGAACAATTCCTTTATATCTCCCTTGGCATAGTCAGAGAGGGCCTTGGCGTTCTGAGCGCGGAAGACGCTCGTAAAGAACAGTTCGGGTGAGCCCATGATCTTTTCAACGGCTTGGTCGTAGTTGTCGAGCTTGCCGTCAATGCCCCGTTCGAGGATCCACTTTCCGGGATCTCCGTGTGCCCAATGGTACAGGTATGCTTCCTGCTTCTTCCTCGCCCCATCGATCAGGACCACGCTTCTATACGTGACCTCGTCCACCTCGAAGATGAATTCCTTCTCCGCGTCGCCGTCCACCTGCTCGTAGTATGAGAACGCCGACGGTTTATAGCTGCTGTCCCTGCCGTTCATGCGGTATGGCATGAGCCGGTAAGGGTGCATATTGTCCATGATCGTCGTCTTTCCTCCCCCGTTGCGCGCGGAAAAGGCGATGATACCGGCCGGCAGACTTTCGCAATTCATAATTACTTCATCAAGGCCAATGCCCGCTTTGATTCCCTTAAATCCCTTAAGCCGCAATGACATCGGACGCATAGTCAGCCTCCTTCTTTTCTCCGTAAAGCTCGTCAATTATGGTTTCCGGTTCCATACCGATAAAACCGAGCATGTGATAGACCGCGGGCTCTATGGTCTGTCCGGTTGTCTCCCCCCACTTCGCCAACTTGGCCTCCAGCGACTGCTCTTTGCTGATGCCTTCAGCCCTGACCCTGACCGTGGGGATTATTACTTTCTCAATCTTCACGTCCGTAGCGCCCTTCTCCATGGCAGCGGCTATGATAGCCTGCTCGTCCACCTTGCCGACATCGGCCTCGGCGACCGTGTAGACGATCCTGACGTTCTCCCCTTCCTGCACGTCTTCGACGCTCTCAATGCCGGGAAGCCCTTCTTGTCTTATGGTGCGCATGACCCGGGCGGGGGTAACGATTGTCCGTGATGAGACGTAACCCCCTACTTCTATCTCGTGGATAAGGAATCCTTTCTCTTCCGTCTCTCCGTGGTTCAGGCGGGTGATTGACCCACTATAATGGATGCTTCCCCATGACTGCGCTTTGTGAATGTGGCCCAGGCAATACACGTCACAGGCGGCAAGCCGTAAGTCCCCGGTCGTAAATTCCAAATCTTTTCCCGTCATTACCTGACCCGTGGAGAGTTCCGAACCCGTAACAGTTCCATGACCCACAAGGACCGTCGGTATCCCCTCGTCTCCCGCCTGCTCATTGACGACGCCCCACGCCTGGAACATGTCCCTCATCAGGTCCTGGACTTCGCGCGTGGTGTCCGCGACCGAGCCCGACGTGTAGGCAAGGACGTTGCCCTTGCTGATGGTGGGGAGGCAGGAGATAATAGCCCGATGATAAGTGCCTAATGATGGTGTCTCGCTCAAAGTGATGAAGTCCGTCCTGTCGCCGTTATTCATGAGTGCTATCTGTTCCGGCCGCTCCGTCACATAAATCGGATAAGCCGTCCGCAACCGCGCCATGGCGTCGAGCGCCCCCGGGCCGTCATGCGTGGGGGTGCCTCTGACTATAATGGTGGGCGCGATCATGCCGCAGCCGTAAACGAAATCTACCGCGGCCATGTGGGCGGGGCTCCCGATCATGATTCCCTCAGGCGAGGCCAAGAAATCGACCAAGTCGCCAGCGAGGGCTATGAGGTCCGGCGCCTCCACTCTCAATTCGTTGACGGCGAAGTTGCTGCATTTGATGATGTCGGGTAAAACTTGGGGCTTGTTCATAAAATGCAAATCTGCGAAGTGTGCGACTCTAAACATGTCCTCCTCCTAATTTCTGCCTCCTCAAAGAATCTCAGGGAAGGACCGGAGGAGTGACGGCCCTTTTCGGGTGCCCCCTATCCCTGAGTTGGGCTTGATTGCCCCGGTTACGACCTCAGTCCCATCTGGTGACGGGTGCCGTCGCTCATTTTGTCACCTCAAACGCCAGCCGGACCACCACGGGGTTGTTCTCCCATGGATGGGTTTTGCCGTTTATGGAGTCCCAAAGGGTGCGAAACCAGTCCACATGACACATAGGGCCTCGTTCGTGAAACTCAGGGAAGCCCGAGCGTTCTTTGTCTCCTTCCCTCTTGGCATCGTCAGGCGTGATCCACTGTAATAGTTCCTGCCTTGCGTCGTCCGTGGCCACACAGCGAAGTCTGACAAACTCCCGCGGCATATATATGGAGGGAATGTGCTTAACCTTCCACTTCCATTCCGATGGCTGGGGAGGAATGTAACCGTCTGCCGCGTACTGGACCCATCGGCCGTAGGAAGGATTGAGGAAGGGCACAAGCGCCTCCTGAATCTCCAGAATGTCCCCGGCCTTCACCTTCATGTACTTCTCGCTGATGCGCCGGGTGACGGTCTTCTTCCTGCCTTCTCGGATTGCCAGAACGTTACCGCCGGTCATGGGAAGGAGGATATGGTTCACCGCGTCACCCCCAAAGCGGTCCTCTCTGCCCTCTCCAGTTCCGTGGTCACCGGAGACTGCATTACCCGGTCACGCGCCTTTTCGTCCTTCATCCAGAATGCGCCCCAAATGAGGGCCGTTACTGCGACGATCAGGACCATAACGACCAGGGCGCCGCCTTCAACGTGATTCTCTTCACGCATAAATCCCCCTTTCCTTGAGGTATTTGACAATCTCTCGCGCCATCGCCTCTTCCGAGGGCGCCGGGTAGGTGACGAGGATATTCAGGAGATGACCTTCCAGAGCGTCCACACACCGGCAAGTCGGGTCGAAACGGCACGCTATTTTCACCCCTCGCTCGTCCACCGGTTCGCAGAGTGTCGAGTGTTCGTGCTCGCCCTTATGGCCGCAGTATTCTGACGGGCAATTCTTATGAGTCGGGCTAACCATCATAGTCCCGCCTGAAGGGTCTTTATGAGTCCCCGGAGCGCGGGCTTCGACAGCAACGTGCCGCCGGTTCTGGTGACCTTGCCGTCCCGTGTGATATAGGAGTTGATGGTCATACTCCCATCGGGATTGAGGCTTATGGTCTGAATCTGGTTAATTGTCTCGTAAAACACGGTTTCATTTCGCCCGGGGCCTATCTCCGACACACGGGTCGGCATGGTGGTCCGTCCGCAAATCATGGCCTTAATCATCTGGTTGTTCCCTCCTTGTTTTGGCACTCGCTTCAGATAAGTCCCGCATCTTCGGCGCGGTCATAGTTCACATCTACGTTGAGAACGCTCATAGATGCTCTCACGCGGATACGACCTTCCGAGAGTATGTTTGTCCGGGGCATCCAAACCGGCGGTCTTGAGATTGAATCTGCGAGCTTGAACATTTTTTCATTCATATTCTTCCGTCCTTGTTTGCTTTCGGGTGTGGGTCATGAATACAGATTAATCCATGGATTATTTAAATGTCAAGCTAAAAATAATCTAGAGATTAAGGTAATAAACTGCACGACTGAACTATTTGAGGAAGGCAAGCATTTCCTGCAGGCAATCCTTCGTTTGTCACCTGATTTGGGCGGTACCGAAAAAAGGTGTTTGCCGATACCTGCAAAAAATACCTTGACAAATGGTACCATATGCGGTACCGTAGTTAATACAATCTGATTGGTACATGGGTAGCCGATGGCGAAAGGTCCACACGTCAAACTGTTGAGTAAGGCTAGGAATAATGCAGCAGGGTTAAGGTTTTCCGAACTGCAGAGGCTTTGCGAGGCGTTAGGAATGACACTCGACCGGGTGAGCGGATCACATTTCATTTACAAACACGAAAATCCACCGTTTATTATGTCCATTCAGCAGATGCCGGATGGGAAGGCAAAGCCTTATCAGGTTAAGCAGTTGTTGAGTTTCGTAGATAAATTCAACTTAAGTGGAGAGAGCGATGTTTAAGTATTCGGTCGTTGTTAAATGGAGCGACGAGGACGGTGGATTTATTGCGACCGTTCCGGAACTTGAAGGACTTAGTGCCTTCGGAGAAACCCACGATGACGCTGTGAAGGAACTTATGTTCGCAGCGGAAGCGTATATGCTTACTTTGAGGGAATCGGGACAGGAAATCCCAACGCCCGAGAAGATCGTTCCTTACAGTGGACAACTCAGATTGAGACTGCCTAAGAGCTTACACGGGAAACTGGCCGCAGAGGCCGAAAGCGATGGCGTTTCTTTGAACACCTATCTCGTATCACTTCTTGCTCGTCGTCAAGGGGAACGAGATACGGTGGACAGCTTCGTCAAGCACATTCTTGAGGCCTTTAGAATGGCGGTTCAGGCCCCATATAAAATTGACTCGGATCAGGATTCATCAAGATACAACGCAACGGAAACATTAAAAGAAGAGGCGGGTTCACCCAATCTTCTTTTAATTGTGGGAGGGAAATCCTGATGATAAAGCACATCTGGTCCATCCTGTGTGAGAAGGTTGTTACAGATAAGGACACAGGCGTCACGAGTTACTTAAGCGCTATCGAAGCGATTATTGTGAAGAGCGTGCCAGTTACCATGCCGTTCCTCGCCCTGGGAAGCTTGTGGCGGACAGATAATCCGGCGGGAGATAACCTGCAATTCAGAGTGTCGCTCATTCATCCTGAAAGCAAATGGGAAAAACAGTTGGTGACATCTGAGGGTACCTTGCTTGTGACAAAAAGGTATCGCTCTAATGTTGTGATGAACGGTTCTGAATTCGTACAAGCAGGGACGTACATGTTCAAGGTTGAGGTATGCAACAATGGGAAATGGGAACAAGTCGCAGAGATACCGTTCGATGTCACTGTTGCTACGGAAAAATAGGGCACAAGGAAAGACAGCGAAAGGGCATCTGGATGAACGAGAGTCATTCCAATTGGCCTCCGCGTTCTTTGACCCATTCGAGAAGTGGCGCCGGTAGAGACGCCATTTTGGCTACACCAAACGCCTTGAACTGCTTGCCTTCCAGAAGCAAAACCGCATAAACGCCCAGACCGCCTTTATCGATAGTGAAAGCTGCTTCTTCCGTGCCGCAGCTATGTGGAGCACAGCCTGATCCTATGTAATAGCTGTCTGCGGCCCGAAGCGTAGTCGATACGCTCAGATTGGAGTAAAAGTTGTCATAGTTGGCCGAAAGTAGCGTCTTGAACCTTTGGGCAATGATTGGCTCCTTAAATATCTCTGTGGGGTGTAGACCAACATACTTGTCCAAAACTGGAAATCGCTGGTGAGCAGGTGATGCTGGCTGTTCGGGTTTGAAGGCATCCTTGGCAGCAAATACAAGGAGCACTTCTGCAAGGGGCGCGTATCCGCGCAGTTCAACCAAGTGCTGTTTTGTGTCGTCGGTCGTCTGCGACGTATATTGCACTCGGCTCTTGAGATGCCCTCCAGAAGGTTCATACTCAACGAGCTCGGACAGACGTACGGGCGTATTGCCGATGGTTTGGACAAGCTTGTCTGGGAGTTTTGCTTCCAACGAAGCCTCGCATGTATACTTGTCGAGTTTATCATCACGATTGGCAGTGCGGATCATTGTGACGGTGATCTGTACTGCACTTGTGATTTGGTCCGCTAACGATTTGTCCAGACCGCTGGCAACAGCCTGTTTTTGAAGGGCATCATGGAAAATCTGTCTAACCAGATCGATGCTTTTGGGATCGGCACATGGCGGGGTTTTCGCACCGCACCCAGCGAGAGTGAAAATGGCAATGTTGACGGTGATCAATGTAATAAGAAGCGCATGACGTTTCATGTTTCCCCTTTTATGGTTTGTGGCTCATCGGTCTTTTCTGCCTGCATAATAGTTTTTGTCTTCTTGAGTGAACGGCCTACTTGAGCAGAGATGTCCTTGGCGGAAAAACCCATGGACTTCAATTCGAGTACCGCTTTTGGGAAAATGTCATCGTCATAAATCTTCCAAGCACGTCTCGATATTGCATATACGGCGCCACATACATCGTACTCACTTACGACAATTCTATCGCCGAGATCTACCCCCTGTTCTTGAAGTATTTCTCTCGTAAGCCGTATTCTCTCCCCCTCATTCTTGGCAAACTTAAACCTGCTATCCACAGCTACGATTCTGGCGCATTTTGTTTGATCGTCTTCGGAAACTTCTATATCGCCGTTGTCGTCTTCCTCGTCGTTATCGTCTGTAGCTGGAATTTGGGTTGATTTCAGGAATTGGTCATCTGACCAGGCAGACCAGTTTCCATTCTCGTCTTGGTAGCGCATCCGGTAATAGTAGAGATAGCCGCCTGGTTCCAGTAAGTTTTCGGGGGTTCCATGGGCTATTTTTTCATCGACAATGCCGGAATCGTAAAGAGGTTCTTCATCCCAGGTTTCCTGAAACGCAGAGCGCACCTGCCATTGAGTATGTGACACATGGTGCTCATAATCGTCCGGAAGATCGAGGTACGACGGGTGCGTTAAGACGTAACTACAGTCATCGCACGAGGAGACAAGCAAATGATAGATCCAAAAGACAGCATTTATGTTGGCGAAAGAGACAGGAGTCTTGCTGTGAACATATAGAAAGTAAGTGGCGACAACCAAAGGTTGTATGTCCTTTATGCCGTGGCCGAAAAAGCAAACCATATCGTCCTTCTCCAAAGGACTATCGCAATATATAAGAGCATCAACCGGATTGCCCCCAGGGAGAATGACAGCTATTGCATCATAGGAATCTGCCTCATTGTATATCGGCGAGCCATCGGAACCTCTTTTGAGAGGGCAACAGATGGCATCTATTGATTCATCAGAGGTCTCCAGATGATCCTTTAAGGACGACACCACCTCGTCCAAGGCCATGTTATCCTCATAAACACGGTGGAGTAGGTAGGTTTCAAGGCGAAGAAGAATGAGTTTTCTTTCCAGAGAATCAGACTCTTCCATACAGCTTCAATCCGTACATCTTCCGATATTACGGGGTGTTTCTGTTTGTATCTTTCCAAACTTCACGTAGATCACGTTCCCTTCCCGGCTCTGCCTGGCTTCCCGGAAGGGTTTCCAGATCCCAAGGTTTTTTCAAGGGCTTCAATCCTTCTATTCATCTCTTTTAGGTCTTTCTGGTATTTTATGGTACGCAGGAAAGTTGCGATATTGGCTTTCAAAGAGTCTTTCGTTTCCTGGTCTTCTGATGCCATGATTTCTATGAGTTGAGGCATTACCTCTTCAAGATCAGCGGGATAGCGCGTTGGGACTGACTGGGGTGATTGCGTCCTTTCGAGAATAATGACGGGCGCTTCAAGCGTATCTGTAATGTTGGGTGGAGGAAGGTCTTGCTGCAAGGATTTCCTCTCCTCCTCGCTAAATGGAAGAACTTCGTCAGGTAAGTATTTCCACCAAGGCTGTCTCAATACGTAGGCCAATCGGAGAAGAAACTTAGTTGATACTCCTTTCTTATCTCTGAGAAAATTACTAAATTGGACGGAGGATACGCGTGCTTGCACTGCAACTTCACAATCGTCGTAACCTGAATTATCGACATCAGCGCGAATCGATAACAGTATTTCCTTACTCAATCTCATGACTTAGATAGTAAAGGGCAGCATCTGTTATGTCAATAAACTCAGGATTAAATTCTGCTTGACATGACATTAATCTCTGGATTAAGATAAGGATTATGAGACAAGTTGATATAGCGCACAAAACGGGCAAGTCATCAATGTTCATTTCGCTCTGTAGAAGAGGGAAACGGCATACCAGCGACAAATTCCTGGCCATCGAGTTAAGCAAGCTCACTGGGAAACCTCCAATAGAATTTATAAGCGAGAATTTCCGAGATGCATACCTAAAGGCATGGCCTGAATTGGGTAAGGCCGCATGATCCGCATAGGGCCGCCGAGGAAGTATTATGAGACACCATAGTCTTTCCAAGGCAGTAAAGCCATCGCCGCAATGTATGGTGAGCGTGGAGACACTGTCTCGAGAGTGGTGCTTTGCCTCTTTGCTGAAGGCTGGCTTAACTGGAGGCGGATATTATGAGCCATAAGTTCCTTTTATGCTTAGGCGCCGCGGTCTTCATTATTCACCAGGTTCGACTTCATCGAATGTCAATAGGAGCGAATAAGAAGTCATGACAACCCCTCCGTCATATTGGATTTGTTGGTGCTCGCAATACCGATTCTTTCATGTGGCGGAGGGGTTGTCAAGATGTTGTGAGATTCGGTCATTGCAATGTGATATTACCTGCTTAGCACGTGTAGTTCAATCTTGGAAATTGTCTTACTACCGTCCACAGTGGAGGAAAAATACGTGAAAAAACCAAAACAGATCACCATACCAAATCTGAAAGACCTCACCTATCTGCAAGCATTGACTATTGCTCACGAGTTAAGTCGTCTCTCGTATGAAGAAATAGCTGAGCGGATGGGTAAAGGGAGAGAGACGATCCATCGCTATTTCACAGACCCTGCTTATAACCCTCCCACAAGTCTCGTTCCCAAACTCTGTCGGGTGCTCGGAAACTATCTGCTCATCGAATGGCAGGCTGCGCAAGTAGATGGTTATCTGACATTTGAGACGGGTGTGACGGACCTCGGGGATGTTGTTGTGAAGATGGGAGAGCTGACCAAAGAATTTTCGGACGTGCTCAAGGAGGACGGGGAGGCTCGGAAGGATGGGGAGTATGACTCTGGCGAACTGGAACGCACGGAGCGAGAACTGGATCATCTGATAAAGAAGGGCATTGAAACCAAGGATACAGTCAGATCAATGAGACACACTTTGGAATCGGCTAAAGTGACAGCAAGGTAGAGAGCGATGACGACTTGCCAGCGGGAAGCGATGAGGATTGAAAAAGAAGCATGGGAATTAATCAGGCAGGTGGCGATCTTTATCGAGAAAGTGAATGCGACTCTAAAATGAACCCAACGAAATCATTTATAGCGCTTTTCCGCGATCCTTTGGGGAAGTACGAAGGCATACTCAAGAAAGATGCGGACAAAATTGATCATCTCGTCGGCTTGTTCCACCGTGGCATTGATTTCGTGAATGGCTTGATTACCTTCCATACGGACTTGATGTGCCCAATCGGCAAGCACTCTGGTCAAGACGCCCTTTTGATGGAGATCGTTTATCCGATCTATGAGAGTCCTTCCTTCAGCCCCCAGACTGCCAAGGGCCATTTCGAGCGTGCTGCGGCATCCAGCGACGACCATGGATGGTTCAAGGCCCTGCCTCATGTGGTCCTGAAGATTCGTAAAGAGCTTTGCCGCCCTTTCGGGGATCGCCGGATGGTCAAAAGCATGTTGCGGCTCGGGGTACTGCTTCAGGAGCTTTGGTGCCGGGCCGTTGTAACGCTTGTCGAAGCCGGCGCATTTGCGAATTTCTTCAAGTTGCGAAAATGCGCAGGAGAAAAAGAAAAGCATTGGTTGATAACAGGTTGGACAGGCAGCGGTTCCATATGCCTCCATAATGTCGCCGACAGGAACGACGCGCGTCTGAATCGCTGGCGCGGTTTTCTTCGCTTCCTGGCGTGTAAGGATTCGCGATTCATAAAAGTGGCTGAGGGGAAACGATTCAATGTTGCCGCAGTTGGGACACTCTGTCTTGAAAAAGAACATGCGAACCTCCGCCAAGGGCGATTATGAAAACATACAACGGTTTGACTTTGGTTATAAACAAGATTGACGAGATAGTCAACAGACTAAGTCCAGGCTCAGGCGTCATGCGGCTGAATCCGGACGAAGCGGGAGAGCAACTGTCCGGACTGACTCAATATACAGAAAACGTGATTCTAATCGAGGCGCTATCCAGGAGTCTCATCATCGAACACATGAGACATATGTATCATCAGCCAAAACCCCATGACGGCGAACAAACATGACAGGCCACTGCTGCCCTTATTCTCACTACCCACAATGTGAAATAAGGGCTTATCCCGTACCCGTGCCGGGGTACCTCCTTTTGATGATCTCGCGCCCAGGATTGCAATTGTGGGAGGGCTTGCAATATCGGCTATCCGACAAAAAAGGTCGAAGCCTCTTCAGGAGGAAGGACGTTGAGGGGGCGAGGGGATGAAGAAATATCCCACGATGAGGAAATAAGGTGTCGAACCCGCAAGCCGAAGACGGCCATGTAGACATAGCGAACGAGGTCATGGACGCTCTATGTCGGATACGAATACCGGGAGAGGCCCGGCAAATTCTTGATTTCATCATCCGGAAAACATGGGGATGGAAGAAGAAGGAGGACGCAATACCATTGAGCCAGTTTGAAAAAGGGACCGGGCTAAAGAAGACTCATGTTCTCAAAGCGGTATATAAACTCCAAGAAATGAATTTAATCATTACCCAAAAAGGTAACGGAATCGTAAGATACGGGATTAATAAGGATTATGATAGTTGGAAACCGTTACCCAAAAAGGTAACGGAAAAAGTCAGGGTATCCACGTTAAAGCCTTTCTGCTACATATGTGGCTTTGAAGACGCAGTAGAGCGACATCACATTATCCCCCGGAATGAAGGAGGTTCCAATAAAATCAGCAACATTGTAAGCCTATGCCCAAATTGTCATACTCTTTCCCACCGAGGAAAATATGATAGGGATATGCTGTTCCTCAAAAAGGTAACGGTTGAAAGCATTACCCAAAAAGGTAACGTGATTGAAGAAAACAGCAAAAAACCGTTACCCAAAACAGTACCCTCAAAAGACACTACAAAAGACACTACAAAAGACAAGAGCATAGGCACAGGGGCCCCTGTGCCATGCCCGCATCAGGAAATTATTGCTTTGTATCACGAAATACTTCCAGAGCTTAACCGGGTGGTGGAGTGGACGGAAGGCAGGCAGAGCTTTCTGCGCACCAGATGGAAAGAGAAAAAGGAGCGCCAAAGCCTGGATTGGTGGCGAGGATATTTTCGCCTCGTAAGCGAATCCGACTTTCTCACGGGTAAAGCGAAGGGATTCAAAGCCGACCTGGAATGGCTTGTGCGGCCGTCGAATTTCATCAAGGTCATTGAGGGTCGCTACAAGAACAACGGGGTTGGGCCGCCAAACCAGCCGCCTGCCGCCGAGTCGGACGCAGACCGCAGACTGAGAGAAACGAGGGAGGATTATGAGCGTCGTAAAAATCGTGCATTGGAAAACACTGGTGGGGGCTGACTTTATCAGGCAATTCGAGGATATAGAGAAGTCTATTGCTGAAAAGGAGTGGGTAGGCTTGCCCACGGAAACGATTATGAAAGACGTTCGCAAGGCGGTAGGGCCGGACATATTTGAGGAATGGGCCAAAAAACGGGCTCAGCTGAGGTTTTGCGGATACGAGATCGAAAATAAGCTTTATTACCGGACGGGATGGTATGAACCGGGTATTGACTCAGGGGAACTGTATTTTCGGGCCATTGTCCGGGATCCCGCAGGCGCGATCCTGCAGTTCGTGAGCCTTGAATCTCACCATGCCGACCAAGACGTGGTGCGAAGGATAGACGAGCAATATTGTGAAGCCTCAAAAACAAAAACATATCGCCTGGTGAAGAATACGACGCGGGCGGTAGGGGAGATTAGAGCATGAGTGCCAAAAATACGGCGAAATTCAGGGCAATGTATGTGACCTGGAGCGCAGGATAACGGATCAACGCCGGGGATTATACGGGATTTACAAGGGGCGTGTCGGGACCAGTGGGGGAAGCAGACCGCAAGGCCGAGGAGGATATGGAAAGATGGGAAGTGGGGTCAGATCGGAGATGAAATTGGTAATAGAGCCAACTATTGAGGAAATTCAAATAGTTGAGTTGTTCGATAAATTCGTACAACTGAATTGGTAGGATGAAAAGGAGGAGCATGGAAACGACAAAAATGATTGGAGACTATTACCCTGGACAGTTGAGCTACCTCGGACAAAACCGCAAAGCGAATCAGCACACCGAGGAAAAAGAAATGCACGTCTGTCGGAAATGCGGTGTCGAATTCGAGCGAACTATCACATCTGCCCGCGAGTTATGCGGACTCTGCTGGAAAGAGGGCAACACCGAGACGAGGAAGAAAGCTGCCGCAGGCCTTGTGCTCATAAAGTCGGAGATCCTGCAAGAATACATGGACCGGAGGGGGAGAAACACAACCCGCATTGCGGGATTGATAGGAGTAAAGCCCCGCGCTGTGAGCGATTGGCTGAAGGGCGGCCGAGCCCGGATGTCGAGTGTGATGAAGCTGGCGGCGCTGATGGGCGTGGACGGAGAAAAGCTTATACAGGAGGAAAGCAAGTGATAGATGATCTATCGGGTTATGAGAAAACAACGATCCCCGGGATGCTCACGTGGCACTTCGGGCGCAAGGAGGAGCGTGGGTACCGGACGCTGTGCGGTTTGCAGCTGGTCAATCGGACTGTGGCGTATCGGGACCGGGCGTGCGTGGTGTGCCAAGCGAAGGCGCGGGAGATCAAGGAAGAGGAGGTTAGAGCATGAAGATAGGCACGAAAAGCATTCTCTTCGGAGCCCACCAATTTATGATTCATCCTTGGTTCGTAGCGGCGGCATGGTGGAAGCTCTACGGGTTCCCGTGGGACCCTCGATTGTGGGTCGCATTCTTCGTTCACGATTTCGGCTATTGGGGCAGCCCCAATATGGACGGTCCCGAGGGAGAGGAACATGTGAGGTTGGGAGCGACGGTTATGGGTAGTCTCTTCGATCCGAGCAGGCCCTTTTTCATGAGACGATGGTACACGCGCCTCATCGGGAGCGTCTGCAACAAACTTTGGGGCGACGGTCAGAGGTACAACGAAGCCCCCGATCAGGCCCTGTTTACCTGGTACTGCTTCTGTTTCTACCACTCCCGGTTCATAGCGAAGAGATATAACACGAGCGTCTCAATGCTCTGCTATGCTGACAAACTCGCTATAGCCCTTACTCCCTGGTGGCTTTATATCCCCATGACGACGCTGTCAGGAGAGATCAGAGAGTATATGGCTTTGGCCGACACAAGGACGGCTGCAGGGGAGCCTAAATACGCCTCGATGAACGTCTACAGCAGCGAAAAAAGGCAGTGGTATGCGAATGTCCAGGAGTATCTGAGGCAGTGGGTAGAAGAACACAAGGGCGGTAAAGAGGATACCTGGACGCTGGCATCGATGTCAAGTAAACCGCAGTCTGATGCTAATTTGTCAAGTGGAGGATTATAAACATGCAGAACTGGCAAAAAGGACAGAGAAAAGGAGAAGAATATGTGGAATAATCCAGATCCAGCGAACAAGTACAGAAACAAGCAAATAGAGGTTGACGGCATCGTCTTTGACTCGAAGAAGGAGGCGGGAGTATATCAGGACCTCAAGGAACAGAAAGCCAAGGGACACATTAAAGACTTTCGACGGCAGGTTCGTTATGAGCTTGTCCCGGCGCAATATGTCGAAAGGGAAAAGCCCAACAAAAAGGGCGTCGTGAAGCTCACGCGAGTCTGCGTAGAAAAGTCAGTCGATTATGTGGCCGATTTCGTCGTGGAGTTTCCAGATGGAGAAATAAGCGTAGTGGATCCCAAAGGGAAGAAGACGAAGGACTACGTGATTAAGCGCAAGCTGATGCGGCACGTCCACGGCATAGCGGTCAAGGAGGTATAGAGCGGATGAAAATAAGGGGCACCGCCAGGCATTTTGCTGCAAGATATGGAGTATCGGAGACCATCAAGAAAAAGCCCGATCCGCACAAAGAAATGGACAAACCGCTTAAAGCAATTGAGTCTGGATTGCGCCATGAAACTATCAAGGTGGCGCGATGAAGGAGAAGCACGAAGCTATGGCCGCAGCTCTTGCCTATCTCATGTGCCGGGAACTGTATTTGCTTGAACTTTCCGTGAATGGATATCGTCACTCTTCGGCGCCCGGACTGGAAGAGGTCATTGTGAAGAAGGAGCAAGAGATTGAGCGGGTTAGAGGTATTGTGGAGGACCTGAGCGCTGTTGATCTGGAGAAGACTACTGAAGGTGAAATCTCAATGGCCAGGGTGGTACGAGACATGGAGACCATCAAGGAGGCTATCGCGGTTCTCCTTGATGATGTTCTAAACCGCTTAAGCGACAATCTGTTAATAGCTCAAGGGACGGACAGGCTGAATGAAGCCATGGCGAAGGTGAACAACGTAGATGATATTGTCGGGAGACTAAGGCGGGTGGCGCAGTCACAAGGAAAGGGGGATAGAACGTGATGACGAACGGTGATCCTATCATTGCCCGGGATGATGACTTACTCATCGGCCGTAAGAGAATCTTGCACTTTCTGCAATTATCCGACTGGGAGGCCGTTGTGGCCCGAATTCAGAAGGAGGGTCTTCCTGTTGAGAAGGTGTGTGGCAGGATTGAGATGAGCCTACAGAAATACCGGACATGGAGGGCTAAATTTGAGCCCGGAAAGGGAATAATCGACAGAGGGAATAGTGGTGCAAAACAGTAAGCCAAGAAAACGCCCAAAGTCATTCAAAAAGACAAAGCGCGGCCTTACGCCGAAGCAGAAACTTTTTGTCCGCGAATATCTTGTTGACATGAATGCGACCCGAGCGTATCTGCGGGCAGGGTACAAGGTGAGTGAAAAGGTAGCCGGTGCGGCGGGCCTGAGAATGTTAAAAAATGATGTGGTTTCAAAGGCTATCAACAAGTCTCTGGGGCATCGCTTGAACAAGATCGAAATCAACAACGATACCGTTCTTCAGGAGATTGCAAAATTGGCCTTCTGCAACATCCGCGATTATATCAAGATCAGGGAAGACGGCAAAGCGGATATGGACTTGTCAAGCCTGACCCGGGAGCAGGCCGCCGCGATTCAGGAACTCACGTTTGATGACGGAAAGGTTAAGTTCAAGTTGGCCGACAAGAAAGGCTCCTTGGATATGCTGGCAAAGTATCTGAAATTATTCAGTGACACATTGCCTGTGACATCAACCAGGACAGCCAAATTACTCAAAGCTGTGCTTGATGGGACGATGACAGCACGGGAAGCGGCATATAAGTTCAACATGCTCGGCCTGCCGCTGCCCGAAGTTCTGAGAATTGAACTCTCCAAAGCTCCGCCTGAGCCGCCACCACCGGACATTCCGCCCGCCATGGAAGATGCTGAGCTCGAGGAGCGTTACAGGAGGGCTCTGGAGAGGAACGAGCAGCAGACCGGGGAGTGGGTGCCGAAAAGGCAGGAAGAGGTGAAGGAAATCAAGAATGATCTGAAAGGCATCGATTCTTTCGCGCCTGGCATGGAGGGGGAGACCCGATCAGATGAGTAAGACGGGCAGCATACTATCAGCTCCGAGCGCTATTGTGAATCGATACAAGGACTTTTGCGTCCGTTACCGCCACCAATGTCTGCGATACGCAATTGAAGTTGTCCGGATAGAACCGACGTGGCAACAAGTTGATCTATTCAGGGCAGTGGAAGTCCCGGGTTGCCGCGTAGCTTGCAGGAGCGGCCATGGAACTGGCAAATCGTTCGGCTATGCCATAATCTGCGATTGGCTCTTGAGGACATACCCAATGAGCAACACGCTTCTGACGGCGACAAACTTGGAGCAACTGCGCTCAGTAGTCTGGAAAGAACTCGATACGGTGATCGGCAAAGTCAACGATGCTTACCCATGGATGAGCCCCTATTTTGTCAAAGAGACGAGGCGCTATTATGCTTTGAACCACAAGGACTCCTGGTACGTAATGCCGAAAACGGCGTCCAAGCACAAGCCGGAAGGTGTAGCCGGTCAGCACCGGCAATGGTACACGGTTCTTGTTGATGAGGCATCAGGGGTCGATGACGAGATTCATGGGGTCCTGCGCGGCGCCCTCACCATGAAAGAGAACCGGTATGTCATGGTGAGCCAGCAGACGAGGAATGTTGGGCATTTCGCCGATGCCTTCACTCTCCTGAAGGAAATATATACCTGTCTTGAGTTCAACGCCGAGGAATCGCCGCTTGTCTCCCACGAGTGGATCAGGGAAAAACTGATCGAGTACGGCGGTCACCACAGTCCCGAATACCAAATCAAAGTGCTCGGCAGGGCGCCGGATAATCTGAGCGGCTATCTTATCCCCCGTTCATGGCTGGAAGAATCGAGGATGCTGGTCATTACCCATCAGAAGCCATGGGGATGGGTGCTCACGGCAGACGTGGCCGAAGGGGTGCACCGTGATTCCTCCGTATGGACCTTGGGAAAAGTTTCCGGATACGACAGCGAACGGCGGGTTGAGGTAGTAGATTCCATGGCGTATGACGACCTCAACGAGAAACGGTTTGCCTGGAGAATCCATGAGCGGGTGGTGGGCCTTCCGAACGTGACTATTGCCGTTGATGCGGATGGCACGGGACGGGCGGCTATATTGGACTTGGAAGAACTCGGCCATACCGTGGAGCATATTCACTGGGGGATGCAGCCTCATAGCGCGGCAGACCGGCGACGCTACAAGAACCTGCGGGCCTACTCTCACGTGAAGGCGAGAGAGGCGATATTTGATAAGCGCATGAAGATCGACACGCACAAGAAGACGGTGGAACAGGGGGCGCTGCTGCCTTACAAAATCGACGAGGGCGGCAGATATGCGATGACCCCGAAGGAGCAGATGAAGGCTGCCGGCATCAAGTCGCCTGACCGCTTTGATACGCACTGTTTCTTTTTCCTCGTGGATTATATACCTGCCGATGAAGAAACATTCGGACCGGAACAGGAAAAGAATGACCTGCTCGACATGGCCCGAAAGATAATTGCCGGGGGAGAGGCAGCATGAAGATAGATCGAATAATGGAACAGATTCTGGGGGAAGAGGAGGGCCTGACAATGTGGAAAGTGGTCATGACGTTGACGCACGAGGTGATAGGGTTGACGGCGATTGCACTGTGGATGATCGGGATAGCCGCAGCCAAAGGATGGTTGTGGGTCGCTCTGTCGAGCCTGCTTCCGCCTGTGGCGTGGGTATTTGCCGCAAAGTATTTTCTCGGGGTGCAGGGATGAGCGATGAGGTTCTGAAGATATTGACCGTTTCTCTGGTGGGCAACCAGCGGAGCAAAGCATACGCCATATTCAACGGGGAACAACTCGTCATAACGGGCGTCCACCCGATCTCTGGGGTGTTCAGTTCGTGGCGTAAGCCGTTGATTGATGAGATTATCGACAAGAAGGGCAAGGGTTATGTGGTGCTCATCGAGGAAAAGACAGAGATTATTGCCCAGCATGGGACGCAGTACCTCCTGGAGGATGTCGAAGGCAGGAGCAACCTGTATGACGCACTTGATTGGTATTTTGCCTTGCAGGACATGGGAAACGTGATAGCGGACGATGACGCCAAGCGGTTCCTGATCCGGACAGGCAGCGAGGGTCAGAAGATCGAGAAGAAACAGGATGAGAAAGGGCGGCCTTACTACGATATCGATTGGGCCTCATTTCACGGCGGGCATAGGGCCATTCTTCTCTGTGTGGTGGCCGCTATGACGGAACCATTGAGTGATCGATACATTGAAGCAATGTTTGGGGAGCCAATTCAGGATCCCGAGGACAATAATCCGGTAAGGAGATGGAAGAAGGCGTTTGCCTCCCGGGACTTGGAGAGAGGAAAGGCACTGGAAGACAAGAGGGAAAGAAGAGGATGACTGCACGCGAAATCAGAAGCTTTCTGGCCGAGTATCGCTTTGATACCTCATGCGAGGCAACACTACAAGCGCAAATTGAAAGGGCTTTCCGGGAAAGAGGCGTCGAATACAAAAGGGAAGTTCGTTTGTCTTCACATGATCGCATCGACTTTCTTTTGGAGGGGATCGGAATAGAAGTGAAAATCAAGGGATCGGCAAAGGCGATCTTCCGGCAGTGTCAACGGTATTGCGCCTACGATGAGATACAAGCACTCATCCTGGTAACCGGACGGTCCATGGGCCTCCCGGAAAGTATTCAGGGGAAGCCATGTTACTATCACAATCTGGGGCGAAGCTGGCTATGAGAACTTACGGAAGTATCTTTCTGCAAGGTAAACGTTGGGTGGACGATTCAAAGCAATGGGTCCTGGACGGCCTTGAACCTCACGTATCGATAAAGCTGAAGAACATCTTTCCGAAAATCCCCAAGACATCAGTGGGGCCGTTTCTCTTCGACAACACCCCAGAGAATTGTGCTGACCTGGAATGGTTCATGTCGCGCTATCCTCTGGCTATTTCAGAGGAACACCTTCAGGAATTGCAGGCGAGAAGGACCCTCTTCCTGGAAAACCAAGCTGAAATGGAACGGATTATGAGGCCTGACTTTGTGCCCGGCAATTATAGTCTGAAGGACGGCCAGGCAATCAGGCCATATCAGGCGCAGGCAATTGGGATCTTCCATAGGTCGAGGGCCCTGCTGATCGGTGATGATGTCGGACTCGGCAAAACCTATATCGGAATTGGGGCTTGTCTCAAAACGGAGCACCTTCCCGCTATCGTCGCGGTTCAGACTCACTTGCATCGTCAATGGAAAGAGAAGATAGAGTCGTTTTCAAACCTGAAAGTACATATGATATCGGGCACGCGGCCTTATAACCTTCCGGCGGCCGACATTTACCTCATAAAGTATTCGTGCGTCGCAGGGTGGGTTGATATTTTCAGACAAGGCTATTTCAAGACCGCCATTTTCGATGAAGTACAGGAACTCCGCCGCGGCACCCTCTCTGACAAAGGAGCGGCAGCCAAGGTTCTCGCCGCGGGGGTCGATTACCGCCTCGGTTTAAGCGCCACCCCCATCTACAACTATGCGGATGAGATATGGAACGTCATGGACATCCTGAACGAGCACTCTCTCGGCACCCGTGACGAATTCTTGCGAGAGTGGGGCGCCGACCACTACGGAACGAACAAGATCATCATCAAGGATCCCAAGGCCCTGGGTTCCTATCTGCGAGAGAAATACCTCTTTCTCCGTCGGACAAAGGCCGATGTCGGGCAACACCTGAAGCCGGTTAATACGGTTGTCGAAACGGTGGGGTTCGATGCTCAGTCGGTAAAATCCGCCGAAGAGTTGGCTGCAAAGCTCGCCTTAAAGGCATCACAGGGTAGTTTTATCGAACGGGGTCAAGCTGCCAGGGAACTCGATTTGATGGTCAGGTATATGACGGGCGTCTCAAAAGCGAAATATGTTGCTGAATTCGTCCGTATCCTGCTGGAGAGCGGAGAGCCCGTGGTTCTTGCCGGCTGGCACCGAGATGTTTATGATATCTGGCTTAAAGAACTTGCCGAGTTCAAGCCGGTCATGTATACGGGATCGGAGAGCGAAGCGCAGAAAGAGAAGGCAAAGCAGGCTTTTGTCAATGGCGAGACGGACCTGTTCATCATCTCATTGAGGTCTGGAATAGGCTTGGATGGGCTTCAGTTCCGGTGTTCTACGGTCGTGTTCGGCGAATTGGACTGGTCTCCCCAAGTTCATTACCAAGTCACCGGCCGTTTGGACCGGGAGGGGCAGGAAGAGCCCGTCATGGCCATATACCTTTGCAGCGATAGCGGGTCCGATCCCCTCATGATTGACCTCTTGGGCCTTAAATCGTCTCAGGCGAGAGCCATAATTGATCCGAGCCTTGGGGTCCAAGCCGTCTATAGCGACCAATCAAGAATGCAGATGCTTGTGCAGAAATACCTGAGAAATAGGAAAGTAATTACGGGGGACAAGGGAGAGGTGCCAAATATGGATTGGGAAGAATCAACGCCATTGAGGGTCGGGGATCAAGTAATGCTGAATGGGGAAAAAGGTTTCATCACGGGAGAAGCAACGAGCCGTGAGACTTTACAGGAAGGGGGGCGACCATCATGACAACGCTGTCTCGGCTTTCGCCTTATAACGTCACTGATGATCTCTTGCGGTCCGATCTGTATCGCGAGATCAAGAAAGGAAACAATGAGTGGCCGGAATACGAAATACAGCCCGACGAGGTTTTGATGCCGGAACTGGTTGCCTATCGTTTCTATGGTACTGATCTCCTGAAGTGGGTAGTTCTGATAGTGGCAGGCTTGGATGACATGCGGGAGGTCCTGGAGGCTGGAACAACGATCAAGCTCCCCCCGACTGTCTGGATACGAGAACGGATCAAGCATTACGCAGGCGACTATGATAACGAGGAATAATTATAATGGCACTTTGGGGGCTTTTCGGCGATAAGAAAAAGGATGAGTTTAGACAATTCGAGAAGACGTTCAAGCAGATATGGGCCAAGACGAGCACCCGACGTCAGGCCGACAAACGGGATGCCTTTCTCACACCCGATCTGTTGCGCCGGCGCCGGGAGGTTACAAAAAGCGGGAAGCAAAAGCTGGTCTTGGACTTCGGTTCCCAGGGCGGCAGAGTTTCTTATACGCTGGCCGATCTTAACAAAATGGCAAAGGCCATGGAGAAGGCCGAAGGGAAATTCAGCGAATCGACAAGGGGCGTTACTGTGGCGGAACTGATCCGGTCTTCCCGGAAGATCGACATTGAGAGAGCCAAGAAGATTACGAACTCGACCCTGTACAAGTTCGACGGATCTATCCTGTTATTTAGGTCCAGGGCCGGGGACGACAGCAAGGTTAATTTCCACCAGGTTAAGGTACGTCTCGAGGACTGGGAACATGAGGTAAGGGGTGGGCTGGGCAACACCTACCTGCCCGCAGCGGCAAGCGCGGCCAGGGGCCGGGTGTCCTTCGACTGCGATTGTGGCAGACACCAGTACTGGTATCGATATTTGGCCACTATTGGTGGGTTTGCGCTTGACCCCAAAGAGTTTGCTTTCCCGAAGATCCGGAACCCGAAGTTGCAGGGCTGTGCCTGCAAGCACGTCATAAAGACGCTCGCTGTCCTACAGACTCCTTTTGTACAGAGCAGAATTGCCCTGGAAATGAAAGACCAAGCTCAGAAAAAGGGGTGGTTCAGTCGGCTGCTGCATGGAGAGAGGCCCACAGAGACATTCATGGAAGGGGAGGATTTGCAGGCGTCGGAACTTAGTGGAAACGTTGGTATCGAGAAGTCTTTCAAGAACATGAAGAAAGCCAGGGCGGGGTACGCTCAAAAAATAAAGAACTGGGTCAAGGCGAAGACAAAAAAGAAAGCGGAGAAGACGATGGAAAAGAGTATGGACACCGTCCTCGGTAAGGGAACGGTCTCGGAAACTGTGGCCAAGCAGGAGATCAAAAAGCGGCGACAGGCGGAAGATGATGCGCTAAAACATAAGCTTGATGCCTATATTCTCAGGGCGATTTATGAAAAGAAGATGTCAAAGGCTGAGGCTGTCAGGTCTTTCGCGGATGAAAACAAAATGACCGTGAAAGAGGTCGAGAAATTGGGAAAGGAGGCAAATATCCTATGAAAGAACGCGATTATAGAGACTTCAATAAGGCGATGTCGGAAGATTTCATGGTTTTTGTCCGGAATCATCCGGACGCCTTTGACGTGCTCCTCTTCAAGCCGGACCCCGATTCTCTCGAAACAGTAGCCGTCGACCAAGACGTGGTCGGGGCCCTGGAGACCGAAGAGAGGGCGCTCGAATACCTTGATCCCGTCATGACAAAGGCTGTCCTTATTCCGGACGAGTTTCCTTTTGGCGCGGTCGATGCGGGAGGGGAGCCGGACGGAAATATGGATCGGCCGTCAGTTCTCTTGATCGCGGATCCTGATATTCCAAAACAGACCGTGGTGCAATACCGGGAGTTTATCAACGATACCGACGTAAGAGTAGTGTCGCTATATATCATGCGTAGCGAGATCATAGGGGAAGCCCCTGGTGTGTGTGAAAAGCATTACTGCGTGCCGTTCCAGGTATTCGATTACGAGTTCATTGAACCTCCATTGAATGAATTTCCTGAAGACGAAGCCGAGGACACCGGTGAGACACCGATCTTATCGGCGAGCGAGTTTATTCTGCACTGCAATGAAGACGACACTCACGAGAAGAGTCAATGGCGGATTAGGGCATCTGCAGGGACCTATGACGATCCAGTGTACGACAGCGGCACCTGTTCCGATTTGAGAAGCCACAGTGTTCCGGCCGGGCATCTGGAGACAGGCGGTGTCTATTTCTGGCATGTTCGGTATCGAGGCGCCGCAGGTGATGAGGAAGGCGAAGAGGAGATATGGTCCGACTGGTCTGAAGAGACGCAGTTTACCACGATGGGGGTATTCGAATGAGCAACGAATTTTCAGAACTTCAGGCGGTTGATTTCGGTCTCGGCGCATTCATCGCGGCTGCATTTTCCGATCTCAACCCGGACAGAGGACCAAAGGGCTACCGGGAATTCCTTTCAAGGCCGGCAAATAGGCAAATATACCGACACGACGCCGATACACCGAAGGATTTCGTGCAAGCCTTTCTTGCTGCGCAGGCGGCGGCAAAGACCGCTGCTGGGGCAAAAATAAACCTCATAGAGATGCCGCTCGTATACTATTTCCGCAAGCCAGGGCTCACTAACGGAACCGACAGGGAAGCGACACGACGCGGGCGCTACGTGTGGTCGGAAGGGGAGGAGGAACTCCTCAACGCCTATCAGTTCATGGTGCTGCCCCTCGTGCTCGACTACCGAATGTTTTTCCTCGCCTGGGACAAGCCTACCCTCGATAAGCTACAATTGGCCTGGTACGCTTACGCATCACGGCATGACAAGTTCACGTGCCGGTATCGCCTCGGTTCCGAGGATATATTTGAAATTTCAGCTTTCATGCAGGATCATAAGTCGCTTCTGTGCTCGGATGAAAGCGTACCTCCCGGTCAGGACACGCGTCGGGTCTACGCCGTATCCGCGGGGATGCAAATCGCGACGGATGTGATTGTGGGGGCGGGAGCGGAACCGCCAGAGGCGGTTACGATCACTGGCATCCTGTGGCACTATTTGGACCACGCAACGGGGAGCGAGCGGGATGGCTGAGACGACCAAGCAGGAAGACTATTTTCTCCAAGCCGTGAAGTTAATCAGGAACGGCGTAGAGGCTGGGACATTCGATCTGTCGTTTCTCAAGGAAGTCACTTTTGTCGAGACTATTGACCTTTCGGGCCCGCGCCTCATGATGACCTTTGATGATACAAACTCAATTATCCGGGATGACATGAAGGTCAAGGAACGAGACGTGCTACAGATTCGAATCGCCGATGTGTGGGAGCGGGACGGCATTGACCAGACTGTACAATTTGTAATCTGGACGATGCCGAATAGGGCCAATATGGTCACGCTGAACTGTATGCAACGCAATGTCGATCTTCTGAAGCAGCCTGCGAAAGACAGCATACTATTTCCGAAAGCGTCGATAGAAACAATACTGAAGCGGCTGGCCCCGGGCCTTAAATACAACGTCGGCAGCTTCCCGGCGCTTGAGGCTTACCACCTTCTTCCCGGTGAAAGGCCCACGCGACTGCTGCGGCAGATAGCCAAGGAAAGAGGGGGGCTCTGCTTCTACCGGCGCGGATCGATTGTCTTCCAGAAGCTGGGCGAACTCTTGAAGAAGGAAGCGAAGCATACCTATGAGCATGATAACCGTAGGGCCAAGAATCAGATCGTATATTTCACCAGGGATAATGCCAAGGCTTTGATCAAGGACCGCGTGGAGCGCAATGTCATCGGATGGGATATGGTTAAAGGGATCATGAAGTCAGGGAAAAAGACGACCAAGCCACCCGAGTTCGTGTCCGTCTGTAATATGCCGACCATGAACAACCTCACCGAGATTCCGTATCCTGCCATCGACTTCATTGCGCTGGGCAATGGCGCGTTTGTTCCCGGGATGCCGATTTCCCTGAAATGGAATGCAGCCAGGGTCGACGCGCCCATTGATGAGAGTCTTCCGGCAAAGGTGGTTATCGGGACGGTGGCTCATTACTATAGTTCACAGAAGTATTTCGTCCGCGTGAAAGGAGTGTTGCCGAAATGAACAGCGAACCGAATCCGACATCGACAAATCAGGGGAAATACTTTGGGGAATATATCGGGCGTGTCGAGAACGTCAACGATCCTGAAGGTTTGCTGCGCGTTCAGGTCCGCGACATGGTCCACCATACCGAGCAGGTTCCGACAAAAGCTCTTCCGTGGGCAGAGTACAAGTTACCCGTGGGCGCTCGTGTCAATGACGGATTCTTCACTCCGGTTGATGTAGGGGACTGGGTTTGGCTGGATTATCCTTACGAGGGAAATTCACGGAGGCCGCGTATTACGGGATCGGTCCATATGGCTCCGGGGAAAGTCCCGAATTTTCCCCATGAGGTATTTTCGGGAGCCAACAAGCTTGTCCATAAGGTAACCGGCGATGAACCTATACCAGCACCGGCGGCGTACCACAAGAACTGTGTCTATTCTCAGCATGGCGTTACCATTGAGATCAACGAGGACACCTCTCTTTCCGTGACTCAAAGAGCTACCGGTACGGCGATACGCATTTCGCCGCAAGGGGACATTACGCTTCATAGCGAGAAGAGAATCTTCGCATCAGCCAAGGAGTCCGCGGAATTAACCGGCAATTTCCATATAATTGGGAACATCGACGTGACTGGAAACATCAGTGCAACCGGCAATATAATCGACGGCGGGTCGAACACAAACCACCACAGTCATTAATAAGCTACCCTCTGTCCGAACTGGGGGATATCCGGTTCGGACTTGTCAACTTCGCAATCCTTCGTTTTTCTATCACAATCCTTCGTTTTTCCCCTATTTTCATTCAAGCCGATTCCTATTAGCCTTTCTGTAACGGCCACTTAAGGCGGCACTCCCCCGCGCCGCTGTGAGAAGAAAGAGCAATAGACGTAAACAAAACAGACCTACGAAACGGAGGTAAAGGATACGATGAAAGAATACCACGAAAGAGTAAGATCGATCACGGAAAAGGCAAACCACCTTCGGGATGCCCTGTTGGTCCCCGTGGTCGATCAGGCTACCGGGCGGTTTATCACTGATCACAGAGTAAGGGCGGAGCGGCTGGAAGGCGCGACCAAAGGAAGTATTTTTGAGGGCCTTGGCAAAGGGGCCGCCATGATTCAGGCAACATGGTCGAATGCGTTGCGGCAGTATTGCAACCAGCGCGGATATATGCCCTCCGAGGAGATGCTCGCCAGTGCGCATCAGGCGCTTATTAACGCCATAACGGCAACCGCAACCGGCCGGCAGGAAGTCGGCGGTATGGTTCTTGAGGCAGCCAACATTTCCACGACAGAGGGTATTCTCATGAGGGACCGCATGGTGGCGCTTATTCTGCCCGTCATGCTACTGTCAGTCACCGGGAACATTGTATCATATATTCCCGGGACCTTTAACCAGAGCGAGATTTTCAAGATATGGAGAGTGGCCGCCAGTACTTTCGGTGACCTGCACGCGAATGATCGTATCACCCACAACTTCGCCGGTCAGTACTCGAGCATGGATCAGCGATTCCTGACGGGTACCGGAAATGGAACCAAGACAGGATCATCGAATGAGTTCGACCTCAATTCCAACTCAAAATGGGGGAGCGTCCGGCCTTTCAAGAAGAAGTCGATCAAGATCATTCATGACCGCAATGTCGTGGCGGTAGACGATGGGGCCGCAGCGCTGCACGGGACTTTTGTTGTCGGAGGGACGACCATTACCGTGACGGGCACGGTCAACTATGCCAGCGGTATCGTTCACCCCGTGTTTTCGACGGCGCCCGCTACCGGGATCGAGGTGCATGTTGGTATCGATATCGATATCGAGAAAGACCCGACGCTCATTCCCGCCGTGAACCACGAAATGGACTCGAAGACGCTTTATCCGCACGAGGCGGCAATTGAAGCCAGCACAACTCTCCAGTCTCTCTGGGGCTTAAGGCGAGAGTTCAATCTGAACGCCGACAGCATGGCCATGCTCGCCATGAGAAACCTTCTGAGTGCGGATAAGGACCGCAAGCACCTCGCCGACATGTATTTCTATATGAAGGGGCAGAAGTCCTGGAATATGCACGTGCCGGCCAGCACATATTTCCAGGAGCATTACGAAACCGTTAAACAGACGCTTCTGGAAATAGACGCGACACTCATGTCTCAGACGGGAACGTCCGGACTTATCGGCCTTGTGGCGGATTCCAAGACAGCCGTCCTGTTCAAGAGCATGAAGGAGCCGAACTTCGTTGCAGCTCCGGGGTACGTAAGAATCCCTCAGCCTCACTATGTCGGTCGCCTCTTCGGCATGTGGGACCTCTATGAGGATCCGCAGCGGTCCACGGACTACAGCACCCTCTGCTATGCGAAGGGGAAGAACATCGGGGAAGCCGGTTATATTGCTGGAGATGCCATCCCTGCTATGGCCTTCAAGCACGCCATGCAGAGTGACCTGAAATATGAAAACACCCTTTGGGAGTTAGCCTATCGTGACCTGAACCCGTTCGACGGTCGAGAGTATTTCATGGAACTGGCCATCACCGATGTAGCCGAGGGTTAAGAAAGCCCGGGCAATCCGTCTGCGTAGCTGCTCGTCGGGCGGATTGCCTCTATTGCATTAGTCGCTCTCAAGCGAGCGCGGATTGAAACGATAGCAGGAGGCCAACTATGAAGATCCAGTTCCAGAACAACAGCGTGTCGGGCGTCAACCGAAAGTACAGGGGTTTTGTCCTCGACTTGCCTGGCCACTCTTCACAGGCCATCGACGTTCCTCCTCAGTACGTCAAGGATGTTCTTTCCTATCTCAAATACAGGCATCCCGCAGTTATCTGTACTCCAGTCGCGGAAAAGCTTGAGAGCTCGCCCAACGAGACCAATACTGTCGCTTCCGCTGTGCAAATAGAAGCCGCCGGCGAAGAAACAGGAGCGACCGATACCACCGCGGAGTCCGACGCAGTGACCGGGTCAGGTGAGGACGAGACAGACACCGAGGGGCAGGAAGAGAAGGTCCCGGCGGTCGATGCAGGGGCCGGAAAGAAAACCAAAAAGAGCGGAGGTAAGAAATGAAATCAGTGATCACGAATGCCGCCGAAATTACCGTTCTGCGGCTGATTGACAATACATATAAGACGGGCGGCGGTCCCGTTTCCGTTGGCGCCACAGTTGTTGTGGCCAGCAAGGGGCCTGTCGGAAAGGTAACCCAGGTGCGGGATGACAATTGGGAAGATATCTTCGGATCGCCTCTTTCCAGACGGTCAAGCTTCATGGAGGGGCTCAGACATCTCGCAGACGCAGCTAAAGAATGCAACTATGTGAACGTCGTTCGAGTTGTCAAAAGCGACGCGCGCTTCCCATCCCTGCTGGTGAAATTGATCAATTATCATGGCGCGTGGGTTTCGGGTCATGCATACGTGGCCGGAGATGTCGTTACTCTCGCCAACGTCAAGTATATCTGCATCCTGCCGCACACTGCATCAGAAGAAAATGACCCCCCGAATGTGACGAATTGGGCGGTGTTTACGAGCACCATGGAGGTGGGCAAGACGTCCACTGTAAATGGCCACCCATACGGAACGGCCCTCTCCCTGGGTAACGGGTACGTCATGGAGATTTGGCCCATTGACGGTGATCCGAGCGGCAATCGATCCTTCGAAATCATCGATGTCATCACCGAAAAAGGTGCCTGGGGTACTGGCACCGTCTACGAGGCCAACGATGTGATCACTGTCACGGGAGGAAAGCTCATCTGCACCACAGGGCATACCGCTTCAGGTGACGCTCCGACTCTGGCCGTCCCCGGGACCAACTGGAAGGCGTACAAGGGAGAATATGACCAGCGTTTCACCATCAATATCTATGACAAGGATGAGAATGGCGATGAGTACACCCTCGAAACGTATTCCGTAGGTCTGAACCCCACGGACAAGGACGACATGGGCCGTCCCGCCTTCATCGAAACAGTCTTGGAGCAGAACAGTGACCGGTTCCGATGCAATATCGATGAGGACCTTACGTGGAATACTATCAAAGACAGCCTGAAATACGGCATCAAGGCTTCGTTCATCGGCGGTACGAACGGGGGGGACCCTGAGACGGAGGATTGGATTAAAGCATGGGATCTGTTCAGGAACGAGACATTCGGCTGTGACCTCATGTTCGCGGCGGGCGTCTATGATGAGGATGTCCTGTCGAACTGCATTGACATCGCCAGCGGGCGTCATTGCTCCTTTTTCTTCGATATCAACCCGAATTTGCAATCCGATCAGGCCATTGCCTGGCTAAAGGGGACGGGCCTCGAAAACAGACAGGCCGCTGTTTACTATTGCCCCTTTTCTGCCAAGGACCGCTGGTATGATGGAAAGACCGTCTGGGGAGCGTCCGGAGCGGCGGTTGCAGCATGCGCTATCGGAAATGCCAATATGAGCGGTGCCATTCCGGGAATTCACTATGCCCCGGCAGGAATCAATCGAGGCAAACTGAACCGCACCAGTGTTACGCCACTATACCCCGAAGATATCATCAATCGGGATGATTTCTATGATGCCCGAATCAACCCCGTAGTGAGCGGTGACAGCGGCGGCGCCGTCATTGATGACGCTCTGACCATCCATTATAAACAGAACTACAGTCGCTTCGTTTGGGTCAACAGAATTGCGAACTATATCGACCACCGGTTCGTGGAGGGAGCGGCTTACATGAAGTTCGAGCCGGACGGACTCACCAAACAGGGCCTCACCAAAATGACAAAGGAGATTCTTGATCAGCTTGTTACCTCGGGAGCTTTGGTTACACCGAGAGAATCGGAGGATGGCAAGAACCCTTATATCCTGACGGTTAGGCAGGAAGAAATCGACCTCTGGCTGGTTACATGGGATTTTTGCCCTACCGGTGCGGCGCGACGTATCGCCGGACAGCCGAGACTCATCAAATAAGGAGGATGGACATGTTTGGAACAAACGAAGCTACTGAAATTTTCGGCGACCTTATTTTTGAGAGGGCCAAGGACTGCAAGATCTTCGAAGAGGCTGCCGACGCGGGTGCCATCGATGATTTTGCCAAGAAACAGATGCGCTCTCAGGCTATGGCTTGCGCCCTGACGTGGGTGGAGAATGGGGATTTTTCGTTTGGGGCCCTGTCCGATGCTGCCGCAACTATTGCCGATCTGGATGGAGACGAAGAGTTTTCAGACGATGAGCAGGCCTACTATAACGACCTTCTGACCGAAGTAGGCTATGCCCTTACCGCTTTGGGCGCGGATGCCGGAAACATCCAGTCCTTCATCGACAATGAAGATGACGAGGAAGGCGCGAAACTGGGGGCCTTCCTGTCAGAGAAGATGCAGGGTGTTGAACAGGACGACGAGACCCTTATCACGGATTATGCCGTGAGCAACCAGCCGATCATGGAATCGATGGTTAAGGTGGTCAGAAATGGACAGATCGCATTCAAAAAGAAAAGGATCGGCCGCCCTCATAAGATGACGGCGGCACAGAAGGCAGGCCTGAAAGTTGCCCGGAGAAGAGCCTTTACGGGCGCGGCAAAGCTGGCCAGAGCCAAATCGATAAGGATGCGACGCAAAAGAGGTATGTAAGTGGCACTGACGGATTCAGAAAAGAAGACTGCCCAGGGCAAAGCCGGAGGTCTGAAGATATACGGTAACGCAGACGAAAAAGTAAGCCCTTATCTGAAGGCATGGATCGCTCAGCCGGATGAAGAAAGCAAGATCAGCGTCTGTGTTGTCGGGCTGATAGGGCCGGGAACAACCCGGTCCCTGCAGGCTAACTGGAATAGCCCCTTCGAACAATCCAACCTCGGGGGGATGTTCGAAAAAGTGGGAGGGTTGTTACAGGCAACGTCCGGGAAGACGTCGGTCACCACATTATCATCAACCCAAATATGGGAAGGGAATAGGCCCCACACCTTTAATCTGACTCTCTCTTTCTATGCCATTAACGACGCGCAGAAAGAAGTCATGTTTGCACTGCGCGAACTTGAAAAGATGATGGGTCCGAATATCTCGGCGGGATCGGAGAAAGACGGCGTCGTAAAGGAACTTTTCAGGAGTGCCATACCGGGAGGCCGTATCCCCCAGCCCGTTATTTTGAACATAGGCCGGCACATGATGATTCCGAATTGCGTCATTGAATCCATGTCCGTACCGTTGGATAAGGAGAAGACCAAGGAAGGATACTTGGTCCGGGCCGATGCAACGCTATCCATATCCACAAAGGTCATGTTGAACAAGGAAAATATCGGACAAACATGGCCGTAAAACACAAGAGAGGAGAATAAAATGGGTAACATTTCAAATGTTCAGCACAACGTTCCGCTGGTGAAGAGCTCATATAAAAAGTTCGTATCAATGGGCGAGGGCGCGAAGGGCGACGATTTCAGGATGACCATTGAAGGTTACCCTAACCTCGAATACCTCGTGCAGTCCACGCAACTTCCGGCCCTTAAGAGGGAGCCGGTCGAATCCAAGGGGCCCCACGGGGTGATGTTCAACCAGCAGGGCAATTTGATGAATGCCCAGGATATTACCATCGCTTTCAAGGAAGTTGTTAGCGGGATGGCACTGGACGCCCTGAGAGACTGGGTGAAGAACAAACTCTATTTGCAAGTCACCCTTGCGCTCATCTCCGAAAGCCAGCCGGAATCTGTCTTTGCGAATTCCGTTGTCCTGGAAGATGCCTGGGTCGAGATCGACGCCGTAGACCTGTCGGTCGATGACACGACAACGCTGGTGAAGCCGACCGGGACTATTCACGGCAACTGGGTGACATGGGCGGACGAGGAGCAGGAAACGCTCCCTTGGGAATAGCGCATGACTCCGAACGGTTTATTGGAACTGGTCAAAACCCAGTTTCAGGTCATTTATCTTGACTCCGTGAAGCTGACAAACCTACTGAAGCAGGCCCTTGGAGCTTATCAGGACAAGGCCGGCGTTGTACGTAAGATTCAGTTTGGCGATGACGTGACGGCGGTCAATATACCCGATGATCTGCTGGAGGTGATCGGAGCGACGGACGCAGAGGGGAGATGGCATGAACATCGCGTGACGGGCGACTCTATTGCGGTGATCCAGCAAGCAGGAAAGAGTGTCAAACCCTATGTCATATCGTACTTTGTCAATCTTCGGGATGCGGATACTGAGGAATTTGAGTTGCCTCCTGAAACGGTCGGTCTTCTTCGCGGCTATCTTGAGGCCCTGATTGCATCCCTGAACACGGCACGGGCAAGGCAGATAGCCGCGGCAACGGGAATACAAGCGGAATATCCGTCCGACGAAGATCTGAGAGCCAGAGTGGAGAATATTGAACTGACCATGGAAGATTCGCAGGCAATTATCCCGATGGCGACGGTGTATTGATGGAGGAAGATTTCAACAAGCTGAGATTGATTGCCAAGCAACTTGTGGAGACACCTTTCCAGGAAGGGTGGCAGTTTCGTCTGGATATTGATGACGAAAATGCGCCCGACGATCTTGATATTTACGTCAAGGACATTACTTTTGGCCCGATTGAGATCGAGACGGAGAGTATCAAGGCAGGGATGCAGACCTTGACCTATCCCACCGGAACGGTCCCCGTGGGACTTTCCATGACCATGAGAGACAACCAGGATCGGCGTATCTATGACTGGTTCACGGCATGGTCAAAGAAAATGGTCAATGATGATGGGACCGTGAATCTGCCTTCTGAGTATGTCAGGAAGGCCGAGCGCATTAACCTGGTTACGGATGAGATTCAAGATACATGGTTTGTGTTCCCGACCAAGCTGGGGGATATCACAGAAGCTGTGGACTCTGAAGGATTTCTTGAGTTTCCCATAACATTTATACAATTCAGATCGTGGGGTGAATAATGATTACACCTTTTACTTTGCCGTCGAATCCAAGCATACAAGTTCAATTGCGCGAGGCGACGGTAGCCGACGCTATAGACTTCGCCGATTTGGATGACAGTCATGAAGAAGAACTGACCACCATGTTTCTGGGGAGAATGCAGAACTCTGGTACCGTCCGCGATCCTCGGAAATGGACAGCGGAGGACAGGCGCTTTGCGCTTTACTGGTACTGGCTCCATACGTCGAAGGATCATGAAGTGGCCCTTTCATATGAATGCCGTCATTGCGGCGGCACACATGTCTACCTGCAGGACTTCCGGGAACTCGCAGATCATTACGCTTCAATCAATGAGGGTCCGGAAAGGGAAGGGTTATGGAAGGACGAAAGGATCATCGTGCGGCCGTTGTCAGGGGCCGACATGGAGACGCTCGAACGGATGAGACTGGGATTTGGTATTGCGCGGACAAACACCGAGGAACCTGTGAACAAAAAAGCGCGGACGATGATGATGTTCGAACGTCTCGCCATGTGCGTAACCTTCGTAAGTGATAAGAGAGGAGCGGACAAGGCACAGGGCGACGAACGACGGAAGAAGATAATGGCGTTGACCGTGGACGAATTCTCAGCGTTCGCTGATCTTGTCTATGGGCTGCTTTCCGACATGAAGCATGGTCTTGAAACGGAATATGCCGACGGTCGTCTCTTCCTTCTCATGCCGGTTCACGAATGTCCCGAAGGAGGTGGACAAACGCGCTTGCGTTATCCCTTTCGGAATAGCGACTACATTCCAGGTCTATAGCGAACGGTCCTGGACTATTGTGATTGAAAACCTGTGCTTATACGGAGGTCAGACAATTGATGGGTTGCGAAGGACGCCGCAAAGTCAGGTACTTTCATTACACGAAGCACTGAAGCGAAGAACGAAGGCAGGGCGTAGATGATCACGAGTGAAGCCAAAACCGAGAAGACGATAAGAACTATCGCCCCCATCGCTTCTGATGAAGCTGACAAGATGCGCATCTTTTCTGAAATCCTTAGAAAGAGAGAGGAAAAAAACGAAAGGACCGTTGTCACCATTCTCAGGAGAATCGAATCCAACACGTCCCTCCTGAAGAAGTTTGGAACCGCAGAGCCCGAGACCCATGACCGGGTGACTACTGCCAGGGGTACGATCCCGCGTAATGCTCCGCTGAGCCGCGCAAATAAAGGTCGTCACCTCACTGTCAAAGCAAAGGAAGAACGGTCGCAGAGGGCTGGTAAGGAAAGGAAAGAGCCCTCTAAGGGTGCTCTCGATTCCGCTCGCGATGAGAACAGCATGATCGGGAAAGCGGCAAGCGACAAGGTCCGGAGCCAGAAAACAGGGACCATGGAGCCCTCCGTTATCACCGCAAAGCGCGTGAAGCAAGAAGAGGCCGTAGGGGGAGTAATCCCTGAAGTACAGAGCGAAGCGAAGTCCGTAGACCAAAGACCTTCATCTGTCATGCCTCCCGAACCGGAAAGGGACACCAACGGTCGTTTTGTTGGCAAAAGCAAGTCTCAGGAGGCACGCGCCGAGCAGGGCAACAAGATTGGGAAGAAGTCTATTCTGCAAACCCTGAAGCGGGGCATGGAAGGGATAAACGATAAAGGCAGGGCGACGTTGGCAACCCATGCCGGGACCCTTGAAGAGGCTGCCGGAAGGGCGGCTGGCGGTCCCATATTTGACGCGGTGATGGAACTCAAGGGTGCTCTCGATTCCGCTCGCGATGAGAACAGCATGATCGGGAAAGCGGCAAGATGGGTAGGGAAGAAAACGCGTGTGATGAAGAAGGACCAGGTACCCCGCGATAATGACCACGCAGATCAAGGCCGGTTTCTGGGTGCGAAAGAGGAGGGTGACAAGATTGTTGAAACCCTCAATCAGTCCGAAGATGAAGACGGAAAGCGGCATGAAGAGCTAATCAAAGCGATTCTAAGGAATAGCAAGAGCGGAAATGGGGGAAACACCGCCAAAGGCCCCGGCAACCCGGATAGCACGGGTTTGCCCTACCCCAAGAAGACGGGCCCAGGGTCGAAAGTCAGAGAAAAGCTGAAACAAACCCTGCGAAGAAAACTCTCACCGACTATACAGAAGGTTCCAGGTATGCCGGGGAGCGGAGGACGAAGTGGGGGTGATATGCCAGGGATGCCCGGGTTTGGCCTGAAGGAACTCGTCAAAATGACAGGGCCGTTCTTAAGTGCGGCGTTGCCAATTGCGATGCCGATATTAGTAGGTGCGGCTCTCCTCTGGGGCGCCAAAGAAGGGTATGGCCAGTTGCCCGAAGAGGAAAAGACGAAAAGAAAAGACACGACCGACCACCCTGGAGGTCCTGTTGTCAACGCATGGAAGAATGAGCCAGTAGACCCAAAGACTGGAAAAGCAATTTCGATAGGTGAGAGTGTCGCTCAATTTGTAGGTAGGCAGGAGAGCGGAGCAAAAAAGAATTACAGCGCCGTCAATCTTAACGATACGGGAGGTACCGTTTCTGCCGGAAAATACCAGTTCAATTCCAAAGGACAACTGCCCAGCTTCTTGGGAGTAAGAGACAAGGAGGGAATAACCAACGCTGACAAGTTTGGGATAACAGCAGACCCTAAAAAGGACCCTCAAGGCTTTAAAGGGCAATGGCAAGCGGCTGCTTCAGGAGAGAACAAGGCAGAGTTTGAGAAGGCCCAGGATATACAATTCCAAAGCGCAGTGATAAACCCGGCCTTGACGAGGGCTCAAGCTCATGGGGTGGACATATCCGATGTAGGGACCCAAAAGATTGTTGCGAGCATGGCCACCACCACCGGCGCAGGAGGAAATACAAGAATACTTAAACGAGCAGTTGAGGCTGGCGGGGGTTATGAGGCATTCAAGAAACTTACTCCTGCACAGCAACAAGACCTTATTGTCGCGGAAAGAAAGAATTACGTTCAAAACGATGTGTCTACGATGACACCGAAGCAAAAAGCTGAAGCCCTTGAGAGATATGACCGCGAAAAGGCGGAAGTCAGAACAGGGACCACCACCTCTACGGTTGACAAGAACGCGGAGACCAAACCCGTACCCACAGTTGCAACGGTAGCCAAAGAAGAGAAGAAGCAGCTTTTGACGGCAAAGGGCGAACCAGCCATCGAGACAGCGACCGCTACACCTGTCGCAAAACCGGGATCTACTGCTCTCGGTCAAGGAGCGGCAACCACGGAAGCAACAAAACCTATGGCGGTGGCCACTGCTCTTCCTATGGCAGGACCCAAGGGGTTCATGGCCAACGCAATGAACGTTGCCGACGCAAACCAGATTGTTCCTGAAATGCCCGTTACTACTCTCGCCAAGGGAGCACCTGCGCGGGTAGTGGGCCCTCCAGAAAGGATTACCACGGCCAGGGCAATGACTAACGAGCAGCCGAAGCAGACTCAAGGGCCTTCGCAAGCCGGAACGGACATGAGCGGTACGCTGATGGTCGCGCTCGAAAAGCTCAATGCGAGCGTCGCGAAAATGTCGGGTAACGATGAAACTGCGCAATCGGGGGCCCCGGTGATCCGGACGGAATTTGACGACACCATGCTGACTCTCATGGCATATGACAGGGTGTGAAATGGGTACTTATATCGAAGAATTCGACCACTTACTTGAACTGAATCCGACAACGGAGGTCAGAAAGTACGACGATGAGGACGCGTTGCAGGATCGGATATTTGAATGGCTGGAAACGCCCCAGGGAACTGTGGCTGACCTTCCCGGGTGGGGACATAACCTGACCATCTTGAAGCATGAGCCCGAGGGCGTCAACCTGAATGTTGTGGCGGAAATGAGCATCATGACGAAGATGCCCCAGGACATAGAGAATCTGGTCATTGAAGGTGTCAGCATCACATTCACCGAAATCGATCTGTGTCAGGTAGTCATCACGCATCGGCTTGGAATATTCGAGGAGACGATAGAGCTGTGATCACCAAAGACGAAGCAGTAGCAAAATTCAAAGAGATTCTTACGGCAAAGGCTTCATGGAGAACTTTGTCGAAATCGCAGTTTGTCAACCACCTTGCCATCTTTATGAGCTGGGTATTGCGGGAGGCGCTTTGGAAGATCGAGCGAGTCTTTCAGGAATACTTCCTCTCCACGGCATTAAATGAATCCAGCATCCTGGCGCATGTTGAGGACCGGGAATACATTCCTCGGAAAAGGACACCGGCGTCAGGATCCGGAACGATCACGAATAATGGGGCGAGCACAGTGTACCTGCCTGTCTATCAACCATTGTCTTCCGATGCTGACCTCGATTATGTCACGGATCAGGCATTGACACTTGCCCCGGGCCAGGTGGCCGCCGTTGAATTCATCCAAAGATCAGAGATGGAAGCGATCCATACCGTTACAGAGGCGTCGGCGTTCTATGGAATCCTTTTCGATGAGAGCCTCGACAGTAGACTGACATCCGATCGGGCAGCCAAAATATGTGACTTCGGTGTCTATGTCGATCTTGGTGAGGGCCTCGGGTATGAACTTTGGACTTACTCGCGCCTCTTCCAGAATGCATATGAGGGAGATCAGGTCTACGACGAATTCCACACACATGCGGGGAAGGCTGGAATTCGTTTTGGAAACAGCTACGTCGGCACGATCCTTCCCGCGGGAGCCTTGGTAAAGATTGTGTTGCGGCTCACGGACGGTGATACGAGCTTGGCCGAGGGGCAGTCGTTGTACGTAGTGGGTGAGGTCCTGGATGCTGTGGGAGAAATTGCTGACTTGGCCATCGTCACAACGGAGGCTATCACTGATGGCCAGGATGCTGAGACAGTTGAGGAGATGAGACAGAATCTCCAATACTGGCCCATTTATGATGAAAAGCTCGTATGGCGGGATGACTATGTCTTCTTCATCAAAAAGGCCGTGGCCGATATCCTGTGGATCAAGGTATGGGGAGAGGAAGACGCTGAGGCACTTCACGGGCCCCGCTTCGAGTACATTAACAAGATATTCGTTTCTGCCTATGCAAAGGATCGATCGGGTCTTTCCACCGAAATTACCGACGCGCTGGCCGGCGTCAATATTCTTAACCGGAAATTTCAGTGGATAGACCCGATTTTCTCTACCTTCTCCCTGGCGATTACGGGAAAGGTTGCCCGGACCGTCGCTATCACCGATGCACAGACGGCAATCAGGGAAGCCCTGACAAAGAAGTATGGCAAAGAATCATCGAGCAGGCTGACGGAAGTGCGAGTAAAGGACTTTTACAGTATCATCAATTCGACTGGGTACTTTTCGGTAACCGGAGCCTATTTTGAAGTTGCACATGCCGGAACAACCGAAGCGACGGAACTTAACGACATGGTTCACATCGACATGGATGCGACCACGATCACGCTGAGCTATATATGATTGATTGGCTGAAGAAAAGACTATCGCCCGTAAAGAAGGATTCCTCGAGGTGGAAGGAACTGGCTGAAGCCATACAGGATTTTTGGGCGGAGAATTTTGACCCCGGGTATAATGTGCTCGCTGGCCTTCGGTCTATCTATACGGCTGATTCTGCAAATCAGAAGCGCTTTCTCGTAGAGATGGGTCACTACTTCGAAGATGGTATTGCCGAGGAAAACATCCCGGTCAGCGTTGCCATGCGCAAGATGGAGTTACACCAAAAGGAAACGAACGTTCCCTTGGTGCGTTCCATGGCCAGGATCGGATTCGCCGCTGAATGGGCTCCGCTTTATGCTCCCAGGGGCGAGGTTTACGGAACCTCATTCTATACCGAAGATGAACTTGAAGCGGCAGGGCTCCATCTCGATGCCGATGTAATTCGTCTTGACGGGTCATGGTACATAGGAGATGATTCGGCCGTTCACCTGACCTCCGACGGAGTTTATATGACGTCCCGGGCAAAGATGATCATCGATCTTTCAACCGGACGCGTCCCTGGGATGATCGATGTTGCTCGGCGCCGAATCATGCAGGTCAAGCCTCTCCACATTGTGTTTGACGGCTTCAAATATCGCATATTGCTTGAAATATCAGCCAAGCCACGCCACGAAATGCATCTGAGGATGGTGAAAACCGTCGATCAGTATTATCCATGGTGTACACCGAAGCTCACGGGACTTTGGAAAGTAGGCACCAATATCATGATTCCACACCGACATTTGGACGGAACCTGGAAACTGAATGGTGCGGACCTTGGACATTACCTCGTATCCGGAACGGTTCACAAGCAGCTTCTCCAATGTACCATGACCAGCGGCATGAGGGTAGTAAAGAACATCGAGAGGCCGGATAAACATTTCGATGTTCGCCTTGGAGAATCCCTTTTAAAGCTGGACGGCTTGTGGCATGTCGGCAGGAATCGGATATTGACCCTTAGCGGCGAGAGAAAACTCAGAAAGGGGCCCTTGGAAGTTGATGCTACGCCAGCATGGAGCTTCCGCTCAGGAGACGCCTGCACCATTCAATATCCTGTATCACCCAAGAAGTTAGGACTTCTGGCCACATTGGTAAGTTGGCGACGGCTTGACGGGAGATGGGTGGTTGGCGGGCAACTGGGAATTAAGCCTAACAATCTTGACGGTACATGGGTGTTACGCACTCCCGGAATTAGAACCGGACAGTCATTTGGTCTGGCTAAAAAGCTCGGGAATATCGGGCTATTCCGAAATATCGGCCGCTACACGGTTCGAGTAGGCGAGGGGTGGAGTCGTAAGCTTGATGGGCGATGGGTGGTCGGTGCTTATCACGATCTGGATGGAACATGGGGGCTGGATGGGTCTCATCGATTGGGCGCGATCCGGATAGGGCGATACTTTCGCAAGCTGGATATGAGCTGGAAGGTCGGTGAAGTTACGAAACGGCTCGACGGAGCATGGCAGGTAGGCCAGCCGGGACCGGAATGCGAAATGAGTATCACGGTAAGGAAAGCGGCATAGGACACACAAGAAAGGAGGAAGAGAATGTCAGAGGCAACAACTACGAATGGTTACCGTCAGCGATTGGCGAAACTGCACTACGACGGAACGGCGCTGTCTCAAGTGGCGCAGATGGCTTTCGGGGATGGCGGCCATAATCCGGACGGCTCACCCAAGACCCCAAACCCGGCACAAACGACCCTCGTTCGTGAGGTGCTCAGGAAGAACCTCAGTGCGATTGCGCAGGAAGATCTCTATTCCGTCACTGGGACAGGTCTCATTACCGAAGCAGAGCTTGTGGGCATCCATATTTCCGAGGCGGGGCTTCTGGATGCATCTGGGAATCTTCTCGGGTTCCGGAATTTCGCCCCAAAGATTAAGGAAGCGGACGAAGAGTATGAAATCAAAATCAAGCTGAAGTTTTAATCCACAGGAAAGGAGGATAAAGATATGGTGGCATTACCACATGCAGCTATCACGCCCATTCCCAACAATGAGCCCGATGCCGTTCCGAGCCTCTGGAATGATCGTTATCTGGAAATTGACGAGAATTTCGGAAATCTGAACGGAAGAACAGGAGCCATGGAAAGTGAGGTCCAGGCCGCGAGAGGCGGAAAGGAGTCTATCAACGCAAGACTGGACCAGGTCGAAACCAACATGGAAGGTCTTGACCCCGAATTTCAGAACAACCTGATTGCCGCGGTCCTTGCTGCAACCGATATGGCGGCCTTGGCAAACCGCGAGTTGGAACGGTTCCGGCGTGTGCGGATACAGGAGGGCGAAACCACCATCTACAATCGCGGGATTATCTCGGGCTGCGCGATTACCCGCAAGGCGGCAGGCGTCAGAGTCTTGAGTCTCGCTTTGGGGAGTCTTTTTATTCACGGGAGACGCTACGTAGTGACTGCCGACACTGACGCGACCGCCGTCCCACCCAACTCCGGCGCAAGTTCCGCCATCTGCTATGTATACCTCTACGTTGACGAAAATGGAGAGGTGCAGTGCCAGTGCACGGCACTCAATACAGCGGTGCCGAGCAATGGACTTACCATCTACACCATCACCGTTCCGGCGGGAAGCACCGGCGATGGCGATGCCTTCACGATCACTGATGTGAGACGCGCCGAAGCGGGCTGGCCAAACGTGTTTGCAGCCCCGGTCTACGCAGCGATTGCGTTGCCGTATGTCCTGCCTGACACGAACTACGGTGTTCACCTCGATGTCGTGTCTTGCGAAGGCGGGCGTCAGCAGATCGGTGACCTTGAGGTGGCAGATCGCCTCACGAACGGCTTCAAAATATACCTGGGAGGCGCGGCTGATGCAGTCTGCATCCGCTACACCGTCCAGCGCATGATTTAAGGGGGCTACCATGCAAGTTGAAATCTTAGGCAATGGACCTTTGGCCGAGTACTCAGTAAACGGAACCACCGTGAAGATCGGCGGTGAGGGCGGAGTTGAAATTGACTGCGCTGCATTGCAGTCGGATGCGGCGACCACCATCGATATTTGTCGGGATGGAATCGGCAACCTGGTAAGAGGGGTAGGAGACGGAGTGTCCTATGTGGCGTCCCTCATCATTCCTCCGCAGGAAAAAAGCGAACAGTTGAAGTACGAGAACGGCAATCCGGTTGTGGATGATGATGGCAAGCAGGTCTATGAGGTGGTCATTGCGCCCCTGAACATGGATAAAGTTCGGCTGTCGCTGTGGCCCTTCATAAATCCCGAACCGGTATCGCAGGAAAGACTGTAATATCAAAATTTGAAGGAGGTTTTAAGACATGCTGATTTTTAATAAAGACCCATTGAGAGCGGCAGTCGAGGCAGCAAGCGGCGGCAGGGTGACGGTGTTGTATGACGACAAGGGATACCCGAGTCACATGGCCATTATCCCGAAATTTCTGGTGGAGACCATAGATGCCGACCTTGGGACCGGTGTCCATCCGGCATTCCTCGCGAATGGCGTGGAGAAATCCGAGATCTTCATTGGACAGTTTAAGGCCAACGTGCTTGACGGTCGAGCCCTTTCCCTCCCCGGGTATGATCCTACCGCCAGCGTCAACTTCAATACGGCAAAGGGGTATTGCACAGCCAAAGGCCCCGGCTGGCATCTGATGAGCAATTGGGAGGCTGCCGCGCTCGCCCTTTACTGCATCAAAAACGGTCAGCCTCGCGGCAATACCGACTACGGCAGGCACCATACGTCCATTCATGAATGTGGGCGCCGGCAGGATGGCGTTGCTCCTGGTATCGGCTCCGGTACGGCCCGGGCTCTCAACGGCTCCGGTCCTGCCTCGTGGCGGCATGACGGCACACTGGCCGGCATCGATGGCCTGTGCGGCAACATCTGGGAATGGGTGGACGGCATGAAGATCGTCGCCGGAAAGTTCTACTTCCCCGACGACAACTATTTCACTCAAGCGGAGGGGTCCTGGAAGGATCAGGGCGTGATTATCGCTAATGACAGCGCCGCTAAACTCGGCGTGGCCGGTACGGATACCCTTTACGCCAATGGTGGCGTTTCCTTTGGTGCCTGGAAGGGATTGACGCGGACCACGGCCTATGCGGCCCTTTCCACGGCGATCAAGAACCGATTTATGCAGGCCATGATTGATCCGGCATTCGACAACAGCGGCCCGGTTGGAAGTTTCTATTTTGACACGACTACAGAGCGCGTTCCTCTCCGGTTTGGCCATTGGTACAACGGCGCCGATGCTGGCGTGGCTGCGTTGGGCTTGCACAACACGCGTTCTAACGTGGACCTGTTCGTCGGGTTTCGCCCCGCCTACATCGGTTGAGTGAAGGTCCGTTAATCTGCGGGGTGGGTTATCACCCACCCCTTTAAGCTGTGATAGGGGAGAATGACGAGGAATCTGATTGTCTATGAGAAAGAACTTTCGAAATGAGCAAAGCGGCTGAAGGACAGGACAATCTATGGCAGGTTCTGGCCAGAGCGGTATTCACGAGGACATAAGGAAGGAGGTGGACCATGATTCATATCGATTTTGACAAATTCAACAAAGTGGGGTTGAAGCCGATTCTGGAAAAGTTCGAGAAGGAGGGTTTGCCGGTTGCCGGCGTGGAGGCCGATAACAAGGCGAAGCGCGAATCCGGATTTCAGGTAAAATCAGCAACCATCAACTTCGAGAGTGGGCAAAAACTTCTTGTGAAAACGAAAGCTGGCGGTTCAATTTTCCAGGTCAAGTTGAACAATAAAGTCTTGGCCATCAAGAACGTTGACGACCTCGACAAGGCTATCCAGGAAGTTATCGATTATGCCAAGGAAAATGAGAAGAACTATCAGAAACAGAGGGAAAAGCAACTTGCCCGGCAGAAAGTGAACGTTCCCAAGATTACGCCTGCCAACGCCTCGGTAGCAGAGCAGATCACACAGTACCAAGCGACTCTTGACGAAACGAGGGCTGCCGACGAGGACCTGAGCACCCAAGTGACAGACGTTGAGAATACCAATGCCGAGAAAGGCAGTACTGTAAGTGTCCTCGAAAACGAACTGAACGGGTTGGTGGCCGCGGGAGAGGCCCTTCAAAATGAATATGACCAACTGAAGGAGGTGGCAGCATGAATCCGCTGACGGAGGGAAAGAAGATTACGCTGGGATATGACTATTTCGCTAAAGGCTTCACCGCCCCCCAGCTATTGGAGGCATATTACAGGCTGATTGCTGACAAGGAGCAGGCGCGTTTACTCTTTGAGACAGCCTCCATTGACCAAGTGGATGAGGTCTACAACCCCGGAGATGCCTATGACGAGAATGACCGGATGACGACCAAGGAAATGGTGATGGAGGCTGTCTCGGTCCAAAAGTTCGCCCGAACGGATACCAAAATGGCGGCACTCGTACGTGTCTTCAATGCTTATCTGAAGGACAAGAATATTGAAGCCCAGGTGCCCATCATCGGTACACCAAGGAAGTCAGGCCTCTTCGCAACTGTGACTGTGCAGATTCCATTCAGCGACGGCCAAGTGGTGAGTATCATATTCCACAGTCCGGACAACAATAAGATGAAGATCACGGCTGATGATGAAATCATTGCTTTCCGTTGGCTCCTGAACAAGAGGGACATCACTCACGTCGTTTCCCCGGAGAACGATGCCGAAGTCAGTTTGCAGGAAATCGGCAAACGAACCGCTCAATTGGTTGAAAAGAACAGTGCTCGCTTCCAGGCCATGCAAAAGGGTCTGATTGAGCAGAAGAAGAATCTCGAAGAGATTAAAACACAGGCCGAAGAAGCAGTGAGACAGCACGATGAACTCATGGGCAAGCTCAAGGAAGGCCAGGGTGTCTTGGAGACGATAGATGCAAAGATTGCCAACCTGAAAGACCGGATAGTCAAGCAGAAAGCGTTTAACGATGATCTACAAACGAAGATCGACGCGCTGAAGGCAAAGCGGGCCGGGAATGATGGGAAAGCGGTAGGCGGGGATACGCCGAAGACGGAGGCAGAGATAAAGGCCGAGCACGAACGGGCTGCCTACGAAGAGAAACGTTCGGCGCTGGGAAGCGAGCTTACGGGTCGCGGGTTTATCGACAACGGCATGGGATGCGTATGGGATAAGGAAGGTTTCGGATATGCCCAGGCCAGTGGTGTGGATGGATACGGTATTACGGTCGGGCTTGCTGATGGAAGCAAGAAGACCTTCTCCTCGGCCACCCTCGCGGGATTCGACAAACAGGCCTCCAACGCTCTCGCCTGGATCGACAAGAACCTTAAAGGGGTAGCGACTCCCGAGATCACGATTGACCCCGCTCTTTCTTCCATGGATGCGACTGCTGGTTTTGCTGAGTTTGTCGCGAAACAGGACGAGGGACACAATGAGGGTTACAGCCCAAAAGAAAGCGTCTTGAATATCGACGCCGTTGCAAAGAGTGAGGGTCTGGAAGCCCAATGGTCGGAAGGGGAGGATGACGGGATGCCAATTGCGGTTGGTACTTTCACTATATCGAATGGCAATCAGATCGGCGGGACCCAGATCAGCCCGGACGGAAAGGCCGTCTTTCTTCTGAACGGCGAGCGGTACCGAGGTAGTTACTACCTGGCAACCGCCGATGGTGAGACCCAGGATGCGGCCGTGAAAGAAATCGCCGGAATCATCAAGGCGAAAGCCGAGAAGGACGAAAGGAGCAATCAGGCAGATGAAACGAATCGCCTTATCGAAGTAGGGAAAGGGGTAGTACCGGGTGTCCGTCTGCAGGACGCAGAAGAAGCAGGAAGATTGTGGGAAATGAAGGGTCGCGGCGAGTTGACCCAAGAGGAATGGGATAAGTACGTTGCCGATCTCCAGGCATCCAATAAGGTGGCAGCACCTGAGCCTCAGTCTAAGAGCTCCACGGAGACCGATGGCCCAGCAGCCATAAGCGTGCTCAACGATATCCTGGCAGGGAAGTACGACGACGATTCTACGAGGTTGGGCGAGGCCCTTGATCAGGCAGCTTCCGAACTGGAAAGGGACGGAAAAGCCGAGGCGTATGATGCGTTGCTTAACCAGTGCGCCGATTACTTGACATCCATTCTGAAGAAGGAGGCAGCCTAACATGCGACTCTCATTCTCTGAAAAAAGGGCACTTCAAAAGACCATTATGACAAACCTCGCCAGCCTCCAAGGAAGTGATTTGTCCTTCCAGGACAAAAGACGGTTCCAGAAGGAAATCCAGGACGCCTTTGCCAAGCTCAAGGAGAAACTGGACATCGTTGATACCGGCGAACCACAGATGGGGCCTGCAACGATGGACGACGTCAATAATGTCATGCCTTTATTGCAACACTTTATCGGTGCATCCCAGTTAGCCGCGATGGGAGATGGCGTGCGGGGTGAGGAGGGACAATTCTTCAAAGACAAGTTTATCGAAATTGCCAGAACCATTGACGCCATGCCGAAGACCTACGGTCAGGACGGCAAAGGTGACGATGCGATGGTGTACCTCCACTATTTCAAGGGTGGGTCCGATTGGTATATCACGGAAAAAGATCAAGAGACGGAGCAAGCCCAGGCGTTCGGTTATGCAATTCTGAATGGCGACAAGCAGAACGCCGAATTGGGGTATATCAGCATTGAGGAGTTGACAAAGCTCGGCGTCGAGCTTGATCTGTATTGGAGTCCCAAAACGCTCGGAGAGATCAAAGGCACCGCGCCCGCGCAGGGAAAAGCCTCCGGGAACGAAAATCAGAGACTATCTGACCTGATTGCCGGCAAATACAATAACGAGCCACCGGAGGGGTTCCTGAAGATCTTGAAGGAGATCATAGAGGAAATCAACGACATTGAGCCTGTAAAGCCGCCCACCATCACCTACATCGAGACGAACCAGGACAAGATCAATTCGATCATGGAAAGCGCCCTGGAAGAGGTCTTTGGGAGACTGTGGGAGAAGACGAGTGGATTTCCTCCTCGACCAATAGAAACATTGTCTTCGCCACAACCGGCCAGTGATGCCGTAAGGATCAAGAATCAGGACGGCGACTATGGGCCGCCGAGGAAGATCAGCATTGACATCGATGACGATTTCTATGGCCCGACCGCGTTTCGCGCGGTGATCAGAGCCATTGAAGAGGCCCGGGCGGGAGACACGATTGAAATCAAGGTGAATTCGAACGGGGGAGATACCCAGTCGGCACAGGCCATTTATGTGGCCTTGTTGAAGACGCTGGCGAAGACGAAAGCGATCATCATCAACGCCTATTCCGCGGGAAGCATCGTCGCAATGGCCTGCGATGAGATAGAGCCGACGCCATTCTGCAGCATGATGGTCCATAATGCTTCCACATTCAGCGGGGGTAAACTCGGGGACCTGGCTGGTAAGGCTACATTCTTGAATGACTATTTTGGTGAGTGGTATCAGCAGCTTTACGCCGGATTCCTCTCTGATGAGGAATTGAAGGACGTTATCAAGGGTCAGGATTTCTGGCTGAAAGAACCTCAGATAAGGGAACGCCTGAAGAACTGGAAACCGATCCGTCAGCGGTTACAGGAAAACGGAACGATCAAGGCTGCCTGAAATGCCAACTCCGCTTGTCAAAAAGCTTGCCGAGGAAAATGGCATCGACATTCAGGAAGCCGAGAAGTGGTGGGATAAGGCAATGAAGATTGTCGAGGAACAGGCCGGTTTGTCCGAGGATGATGGAGAAGACTACTGGAAGTATGTGGTCGGGGTTTTCAAGAAGTCCATGGGCGCCGGCGAGGATGACAGCATTTCGGAAAGCTCCGGTGGCCGCCCTGGGAAAAAGGATAGGTTAAAAGTGGTATACCCCCAACGAGTCCGAGAAGCGAGGTCGTTCTCGGAGATCCTGCAAATCTTCTCCATGCTGTTTCCGTACGCCGTGGATTCGCATTCATGGGATGCAGAATACGAGGCGGCAAAGAAATTCAGGGTTCTTTTCGAAGGGTTTCAACAGGAATCCGATGTTGAACGTAAATATGAGATTGCCTGCGAGATGGAGGAGTTCTCCCGGTCATTTCGTTATAAAGGCGGTTTTCTGACCATGGCTGGCGATGGTGCGGAGTCGAGAGAGGTATTGAAATTTGTGGCGCCCTCATCGATTGGCGCATTTCTTCTGGAAAGAAACTGTCAGGAGGGTGAAAACGCCATCGCAGAGATCATTCCCGATTACAAGGAGAAGTTGAGCGCCCAACGAGACCTTCAGGCAAGAATGGACCAGATAGAAAGAGATTATGGCCTTAATCTATCCGACACGTTACTCAGGAAGAAGGAAGAGGTTGATTCCGCGAAGCGAGAGTGTGGCGTCCTTGGTCTGCAGACCAGAGCGGATGCGTTAAAAAATGAACAATGGGAGTGGACAAGAAACCACACAAGGACTATGCCGCTTCGTAGTGAAGCAGAGGCTTATGCAAGGTGGCAGCGGGAGCTTGATGACTATAACGGAGAAAAAGGTAAGCGATTTCAAGAACTTATGGACAAGTCCTATGAACTCGAAAATATTCATGTAAAACCCGTGCGTGACAGATGGAACGCTGAGATCGCACAGGCCGAAAACGAGAGAAACAGAGAGGTTTCCCTCTTACAAGAGGCCGAGAGGGAGCTTGAGGACGCAGTCGGTGGAGCCCTTATCTTCAAGATACTGGAGTCATCTCCTGTAACCAAAGAAGATGCAGGCCAATGGGTAAAGAACCAGAGGGTGAGTAAGTCGGCAGTTATCCGACTGAAGAAGCAGGGATATGAAGAAAGTGCCCTTAGGGATCACATGGCCGAATTCTATAGACTGACAGGCGGAAGGATCGGAAAGGCTTTTATCGAAACGAAGGGAGACAAGAGGGCGAAGGCTGCCTTTTGGGATGGAACTATCTATATTGACGGAAGTTTTACGAAGCGGACCCTCTTTCACGAGATGGGGCACCTACTGGAAAGAGAGCCAAAATTAGAGGCCATGGCAGAGACATTCCGTGACGGGAGGGCAAAGAAGGAAAAGGGAACGAAGACTCTGAAAAGCATCACGAACAATCCGGCGTACCGGTCTGATGAGGTCGCCTACACCGATGACTTTTTTGATCCTTATGTTGGAAAAGTCTATAGGAACAATTGCACTGAAGTGCTTTCCATGGGGACGCAAATGTTTTCTTCTCCTCAAGATGCCACGTTTCTGGCAAGTCGGGATCCACAGATGTTCAATATGATGCTGGGCTTCATGCTCTCCAAGCCCACTGCCCGCGAGATCGCCAAAAAAGAGATGATTCAGGAAGTGGCTTCGGACATGGTGAGCGAACGAGACCGGCTTGATAAGTTCTACCAAACCCTGACGAAAAGGGCCAAGGATGGTTCGTTTTGGGAAGGGAAAGGCTCTGGATTGATTTCCAGGCTTGAAGGTTACGGCAACGGAAAGGGAAGCGGGAAGACAATGGTTCTTTACTACTATCCCGGAGATCTGCAGCAGGGACCGGGTGAGTATGTGCAGTCGAGCTTTTTCAAAAACAGACAGGCAGCAAAAAACTTTGCCTATCTCTACCTTCTTTATGTCCAGAAGGGAATCATAACCAGCAAGGATGAAGCCTCCCGTCTCAGCTATGCCATAGCTAACTGTGTGCTGAGAAAGACAATACCTCCAAAACTGACAATTGACGATCTTCCAACGTTTATCGAGGAGTTGAAATGATTGAAGAGATGCAGTATCCGGTAACGCCCTATGCTTTCGACATCGAAACGTCTATGGGCGATCTGCGCATTGAGATGGAGTCCACGGAGTTTGATGCTCCTTCAAAATTCGAGATCAAGACCTATGGCGGGAATGCGGCTCCGGAATCGGTTTTGAGAAGATACTTTCATGAATTCGGGTTCGGGATGAGGGGCCATAGAATAGAGATGGAAGGTGATCGAGCCTTTCCATCCGATTTCTACCATGTTTTGACCATGAGCCGCACCTATCTTCAAGAGGGGAAGCAAAGCAGCATTCTCGACTTCCAAATTATGGGGTTTGTTCCGCGTAAAGGGTATGTAGACTTATTTGTCGGTCCAGAAGGTGATGGTGAAGACGATAACATTTTGGAGAGCGCCGAGAGCGTTCTCATGACTCTCACGGGCAAGGAATTGGGCGAGAATATTGATTCAGAGAGCGCCGTCGAGGTAGCCAAGAACTATTACAGAGCCAAAATGCAGGGGAAAATAGTAACACGGCCAAGCGTGGGCGATGTACGCTTTTCCGGCAAGGGATGGAAGAAATTCAGGCGAGGCATAACAACGGACATCAAGAAGGCCAAACTACTGCCTGCGGCCCCTGTCGTCGTTCGACTCGGAAAGCACTCCGTCTCGGAACTCTACAAGAGCCGTCCCGATAATATTGTCCGATTCCATTTTTTTGATGGGAAGATTGAACTCGAAGGCCAAGTCCTGCTTGTCGGTGTGACTGTTGGAGAAGACGACAGAGGTTGTCTCTTTTATAATCTCAATCATGACCCAGATGTTCTCATAGAAAAACGAAAGGCCCCAAGTTTGCCCAGGTTAGAAGCCCGGGGGTTGGAGCCCTCCATCGGGGAGCATGATGCTCACCGCAATAGAAGTATAGACGCAGAAGACCGTGATGTCAACATTACGGAATCTGCCTCCATCGATAGGGAAGCCAACAAAGCGGCGTCTTCTCCAAAAAATAGCCTTCCCGAGCCCACGGAGGCCCAAAAAGAAGCCGGGAATTACCGCAAGGGTCATGTGACTATTCGCGGCCTGGACATCGCTATCGAGAACCCCGCAGGGTCCGAACGGTCCGGTGTCAACCGGGATGGAAAGAAATGGACATCGAAGATGCGTCACCACTATGGCTATTTCAAAGGTACGAGGGGGCGCGACAAAGATCATCTTGACGTCTTCCTCGGTCCGGATCCCGAGAACGCAGACAAGGTGTTCATCGTAAACCAGACAAGCCAGGCTACGGGTTCTTTCGATGAGCACAAGATCATGTGGGGGTTTGAAACTGAAGACGAGGCGCGTGCGGCCTATCTCTCCAATTACGAAGAGGGATGGCAGGGCCTTGGGAGCATCTGCACCTTGTTCGTTGACGAATTCAAGGACTGGCTGAAGAACGGAGACACTACTATACCGGTCGAAAGGGGGGTGACCGGGTCGTATCACCAAGACCCATCCTGGGTCGGTGTTGATTTGGACGGCACGCTTGCAAAGTACGACGGCTGGGTAGGAGAGGATCACATCGGTGAGCCCATTCCCCTCATGATGGCTTTCGTAAAGCGCCTCGTAAGGGAAGGCAAAAGGGTAAAGATATTCACTGCCAGAGCGTCAGACCCTGAGAAGATACCGCCCGTCAAGAAATGGCTTGAAAGGAATGGCCTGGGAGACCTTGAAGTAACCAACGTCAAGGATCAGAACATGACCATGCTTTATGATGACCGGGCGGCGAAGGTTATAGCCAACACGGGCGTCATCCTCGAGAAAGCACGCCAAAGCGCGATAATGGAACGCAGTCGAGCAACTTATTTCCGTGGTGCTGTTCAAGGGGCAGTTTCCTTTGACGACATCGAGGATGTTTTTGCTGCCACGTTTGGCCCTATCGTGGTCAAACGGTTCATATTTGGGGAGATATCGGAACTGGAAAATCAGATTAAGGCTATGCGTGAGAAGCTCGCTCAGGTGATGCTGGACAATGACGGTACCGGGATCGTCCAGGGAGAAAAGACGACCGCCTATCTGAACGACAACTCGCCCATTGATCTTCAGTATGCCGTGATCGGGGCGGATCGCCTTGTTACGTCTCATACCGACGAACTGTCTCTAAATCGGGACTTCTCGCAGGACCTCCAACCCCGGGATCGCGCCCGGGAGGGCATGAGGTTACAAGTCGAGCAGATGGCGGGTAAGCTGAATCCAGAACGCCTTGGAGAATCTACAAGCGTTTCAACGGGAGCACCCATCATTGGTCAGGACCTCACGGTCGAATCAGGCAATGGACGGACCATTGCCATACGAAAAGCCTACACGGCGGGGGAGAAGGGTCAGGAATACAAACAATGGCTCGTTACGAATGCCGATCAGTTCGGGATTTCCGGTAAAGCCATTGAGAGTATGGAAAGACCGGTATTGGTAAGGATTCGTCTTACGGAAATTGATCGTTCCGAATTTGCACGGAAAGCCAATGAAGACGAAATCGCACAGATGGCGCCTTCGGAACTGGCCAAGGCGGATGCTGCAAGGCTGACCAATGACGACATAGCCTTTTTTCAGCCTTCCGATGATGGCAATATTGCGGCAACCACGAACCGAGCCTTTATCGCCAAGTTCGTAGAGAAGATGGGAGTTACCGCATCCACCGGATACATGACGAAAGACGGAAGATACACAAAGCAGCTCATTGACCGGGTGCAGGCCGCTATTTTTCAGAAAGCATACCAAGATGAAGACCTGCTGATTCTCATGGCGGAAGAAGCCGACCCGAAGATAAAGAACATTTTGAGTGCAATGACTGTCGCCGCGGGCGAATTCTCCGGGGCAAAGGCCGCTGACCAGGATCTCATGGGAATCGATATCCCACATCACATCATAGAAGCTGCAAAACTGATAAAGAAGGCAAGGCAAGATGGAGATGCTATCGAGATGGTATTAGCCCAGGGTGGCTTTTTCGAAGCCATATCCGAAGATACGAAGCATATCACCCGATTCATCGACAGCAATATCCGATCCGCAAAACGCATGGGCGCCGTCTTTAAGGAGGCGGCGAGCATGCTCAAAAGGCGTCTGATAGACGAGAAGACACCTAAGTTGATCGCCATGGAAGAGCCATTGCCCACCCCGACCCAGATCCTCACCCGGGCCATAGAAAAGGAAAAGGCGGCAAGAGAAGTCGGCGAAAACCTTTTTGAGGCGGCCGGAGAATTTGACTGGCGGGAGGCTATAGAAGCCGCGGCAACTTTTGAGGATATTCAGGCCGTTTTCGAGAGTAAGTTTCCAGAAGTATTCAAAACCGGCAGGGGAAAGCAAACATTCCCTAAGCCTAAAAGAAATATGATGATCAATACCGACAATGGAGAGACAACAATAAATCACCTCTTGTCACGCATGGCGCGTGCAAGAGGTGACCAGAAAAGAGACCTGTACTTGTCTACCTACGGCGACGATAGGCGCGCTCTCATAGAGGCGGCAATTCTGAAATTGCCGGCAGGGGAATACACACTGTCAATAGAAGGCAGGGCAGCGCCTTCACTTCAACGGACAATCATAGACAAATATGGGGTGTGGGTTGGGGTTGATGTCACTGAACCTCTTGTTCGGGGGATGGCGGTCAAGTATCCAGAAGCAATTCAAGCAACATTCACTCTTGGGTTACAGGAAATAAGAATAATTACGCGGAGGAGATAATAAATGATTCTTGAAAGGGCTGTCCCGGATTGGAAATCGAAAGTTCAAGCGGCAAGCAGTTTCTTTGACATAGCGACGGTTATCAAGACCCTTTTCGATCTGGAAACGGTCCCGGGGCAAGAGCCTCCGAAAGACCCAAACGACTACAAAGATGAAAATTCTGATTACGGTCTGAAGGTCAAGGGGATAAAAGCCCGCGAACGTCTCAACGAACAGGCCCGGGAGATCATCGGCCGCGTAAAAACCCCTGACGATCTGACAGACGCAGACCGGGAAATACTGAAACAATATTCAGGAAGGGGGGGTCTTACCGAAAACTCCCAGTTTGAATACTACACGCCGACTCACGTGGCCGAGGGACTATGGGACGGCATGATGACCAACGGATTCGCAAACGGGAATGTTCTGGATCCCTGCGTAGGTGCCGGCGTCTTTTCGGCGACTAAACCAAAAGGGGCAATCATCACCGGGGCGGACATTGATCCGGTCGGTTCAAGAGTCGCCCAGCTTCTCAATCCGGAAGACCTGATCCAAAGCCAGTCGTTTGAAAGAACCGTCATGGAGACCCCCGACGATACCTTTGACGCCGTAGTCGGTAATGTTCCCTTCGGCAACGCGAGAGGAGCGAGCGCCCATGACGATCCCGATTACAAAAATGAAAAGCGCATCGAGCGCTATTTCATTCTCAGAGCCCTGGACAAAGTGAAGCCAGGGGGGCTCTGTTGCCTGATCGTGCCTATCAATATCGTTGGCGCCAAGGGTGGACAGTGGGAGAAGTTCCGAATCGCATGTAGCAAAAAGGCTGAATTCCTCGGGGCCCATAAACTGCCATCCAAAACCTTTGCAGCTCAGGGGACCGACACCGTTGTGGACATCGTCGCCTTCAGAAAGCATCCGAAGGACTTCCTGGACAGGATAGATAACATTCCTTTCGATACCATGAAGGCCTCAAGGGTCATATGGGACGAATTCATTAGCGGACAATACTGGGTGGGCGAGGGGCGTCAATTCATCATGGGGAAGTGGGTTCCGAAAATTGAAGGAGATCGATGGAGCCGGGAAGTAGTGGATGGCGATATTGACAACGCGGGGCTAAAGGCGAAGCTCGCGCAGCGCTTTGAGTCCCGTATCAACTGGGACCTCCTTGAAGTGGCGGAGCCCATCATCAGAAACTATGTGGAGGGCGACCGGAAGATCATCAATGGCACCGAATATGAGTTGAGCAGTGGCCAGTGGTCCCGTGTAGTCAAGATTAATGATACCTCATTGACGATTGATAGAGGCCGGTACGGCGCTGGGTCCTTGGACGAACTGAAAGCGGTACTGTCATCGTCTAAAGGGGCTTTGGCCCTGTCCGCGAAACAACTCTTTGCCGTCTTCAAGGCTTTCCCGGAATTCCTGACCCCCCTACAAAAAGCCTCCATCGAATTCGCCATGAGCCAACCGAAAGAAGAGTATCAGGAGCAACTTTTTCGGGGTTCGATCATCGGGGGCATGATAGCCCGTTATCAGAATACTGTCAACGATGGGACCGCCGAGGATGCGGACCTGCTTGAGCTTCAGGAGCTTGTTTCCAAGGAGATCGACACCTATGGACATCCCAAAAACAACAGGGGATTGTTGCTGACCGGTGAATCATCAAAGATGTTCGGCCTCTTCAAGAATGCCGTCGATGAAAAGGGTCAGTTCTCGGATCTTCTTGCAGGGACCATGGATGGGTCGGGGCGAACCTTGGAGTACGATTCGACCAACTTGCAGGCCATTGTGGAGCATCTCTTCGTCCGGGAAGGGATTCAGTCCATAGAGTTGGAGGACATCCAAAAACTCTACACGGGGAAACGAGAAATCAAGACACTGTCCGACCTTGTCGATGATGATGCGTTGGCTATTACGCCCGATGGCTTTATCATGCCGATGGGACGCTATGCAGTGGGCGACATCTATCCTAAGGTCCAGGCCATGAGCGACGCCCTAGCGGTCGAAACGGATGAACGGGTCAAGGGCAAATACATGGAGCAGATAGAAGAGATTATGCGCCGGCGAAAGACAACGAAGCCGGAAGACATCTCTTTTGATATGCGCCAAAAATGGTTCAGCAAGAAATATGTGATCGATTTTCTCAGGGAAAACGGCTATTCGCACCTCACCTACGGCACTATGGAAGAGGTCGTCAAAGAGAACCCCTATGACGGGAAGACTTTTACTGCACGTGCGCTGAAAGAGGATTACGATAATCCATTCGGCAGGTTCTCTGGAATTGACGATAGTAAGGGAGGCTTCCCGAAGCAGTTCCTCAAATACCTCAATGGCGAGAATGTTACGTCTTCCGGAGAAGACGCCCAGGAAAGAATCAAGGAGTACAAGGATCGATGCCGCATTTTTGAAGAACAGTTCAACGTATGGATGCAACAGCACATCGAAATCAACGAGATAACCGAGCGATATAACCGGAAATTCAACGGATTCACCCCTTTTGACTATGAGGATGCTGATCTTGGCCTGAAAGATGTCTCTCCTCAGGTAAGGCTTCATGGCTATCAGAATGCAGGCGTACGGCGATTATCTGAAGAGGGTCGGGGTATTCTGGCACACGATGTAGGACTCGGGAAGACTTTCACCGCTCTCGGTCTCTATGCCTATAACAAAAAGATGGGCCGCTCGAAGAAGACTTGCATCGTGGTGCCGAAGTCCGTACTTGGGAACTGGTATCACGAATCAAAGAAGTTCTTGGGAAACTGCGACGATGTTCTGTTTGTCGGATTTGAGCCGAAATTGGGCGACGGCGGACAGATCGAGCAGGAGGTTGTGAAGGATGAGAAAGGAAATCCGAAGGTAAACATACTCACTGGACAGCTTGAATATCAGGACATCCTCATAGAGAGAAACGGCAAAGAAGACGTGTGGGGGGCCATGTGGAGGATTCCGCAGTCAAACTATTCTCTCATCGTCATGACAAAGGAAAAATTTGGCATGATTCCCATGAGACCGGACAGCAAAAAGGCCTATGCGGATAAGATGGTTAAAAGATCGCTTATCAGTGAGAAAATGCACGCAGAGGCAACGAGCGACAGCGCCGCGACCAACGGTATGTCGGCGGAGAAGAGGGTCTCCTATAGTCAGGATGTTGAAAAGGCGAGGCTCGAACAGCAATTCTCCGATGAGGGAACGGCGAAGAAGGGGGAACTTCCTTACTTCGAGGATATGGGATTTACCGACGTGATCATAGACGAGTGTCATGAGTTCAAAAACAACATGCTTGGTGGGGAACATTATCAGGATGTGGCATATCTCCCCACTGCTCCACCCGCGAAACGTGCCCTCGACATGACCATGAAGATGGCATACCTGCGTGATGCCAATAATGGCCGAGGGGCATATATGCTCTCCGCTACCCCGGTAACGAACAGTCCGTTCGAGATATTCAACATGCTTTCCTATGTGTGCCCACTCGAAGAATTCGAGAGATACGGTATCTATACGCCCGATGATTTTATTCGCGTATTCGGGGAGATCATGAGCGTTGATAAGATGATGGTTGACGGGGGACTCAAGACAAAAGACGGGTTGAAGGGGTTTCAAAACCTCGACGGGCTTCGGAGTATGTTTCACAAGTATGTAAACATGAAAGGTGCCGATGATTTCCCAGATCAGATCAAGCTGCCTCCCCATGAGGAAGTAAGCCTCGACATCGAATTGACCGAGAAACAGCAAGAGGTTTACGCAATCTTGCGCGAGCGCGCGAAAGACGCTGCGAAGCCGCCACAAAAAGGAGAGAAGAAGGAAAGTATGTTCTCCGTCATCCGGGATATGGACCGGGTTACGACTGATATGGACCTATATAACAAAACGATGACCTTTGTCTTCCGAGAAGCAGACAGAGCCAATGTGGACGGCTTAGTAAAGAACCTCCCCCAGTCCATCAAGGTTAAGCGCGTCCTCGATGACGATGAGATGGATGCTCTCGGCCTTGATCCAGAGATGAACAAGGGTAAGGCCCAGGAAGTCACTGTCAAGCTCAAGACGGAATCACGAACGGAAAACAGCAGTTATATTGTCGTCTTTCCGAAAGAGTATGAGAATATCGTTATTGACCGCATCCCCGGAAACGGCATTGCAATGGAGAATGTATCGCATCCCCTAATGCCAAAGTATGCGAAGCTCATTGAGAATCTGCGCGCTGACCTTGAAACCGATGGAAAGCAGCTCATCTTTACCGAAGAGAAATCGCAGCATCAGAAGATTTTACGCCTCATAGTCCATCATATCCCGACTATCTCCAAACTGATTGGAATTATCAACGCGGATGAAGCAAAGGGAGAGGATATTCAGAAAATATCAGATGAATACAATTCCGGCAGTCTGAAATTCGTGATCTGCAATAAGAAGGCCGAGGTCGGAGTAAACCTTCAGAAGGGCACGACCGCAATCCACCACTTGACCCTTCCCTGGACCCCGGCGAGCATTCAACAGCGAAACGGCAGAGGAGTGCGCCAGGGCAATACGGCGGCCATGATCCATATCTACTATTACTGCGGTAAAGGGTCTTTCGACGCCTACCGCCTCGAGATACTGAAGGCAAAGTCGAACTGGATGAGGGACCTCTTCGACGGTACTGATGCAACGGCGGGGAATGCAAACGCCTTGAGCCAAGATGATATGATGGACATGCTCGAAGCCGATCCGGAGGCGGCGAAGAAAAGGAGGCTTGAGCGATTGGCGGCGAAGCAAGCCGAGGAAGCTGAGAAGGAAAAAAGGCGCCTTGCGAACCAATTGCAGGTGTTATCTCAAGCAAGTAGCGATCTCGCTGGTCTCGACGTTGCCAAAAAGGCAGAACAGGAGAAACTGACCAAAAGGGTGATGGACCTTGAGCCGGAGATAAAGAGACTTCACGAGCGATGGTCCGCGGCTGAGGGAGACGATAAAGCGAGAATCGGTCGTCAGATAATGGAGAAAGAACAATCTCTGAAAAACGTGAAAAATAAGCTTTCCTCTCTTGACCAGACGTTCGAGCAGAGGCGGATCAAGCTTACATCCTCAGTAAAACAGGCGTCGGGACTCTTGCGCCAGAAGGCGAAAAAAGGCCAACTCCCCTTTGACGAAGCATTAATCGACCGGCCAGAAAGCGCCTGTGTGACACTGTCCGGCAAGGTAGTAGCGGTCGGGGATTGTTACGAGTATCAAGGCGATTATTTCCACGGTATCATCAAAGTCGCGGAGGTTGATCCCATTGCCCGAGCCTTCAAATATGAGGAAATAGTGGGTAGGATTAACAATCAGGATATGGACCGTGCTCTCGATAAGAAGGAATGGGGATGGTATAAGGCCGAGAGCCTTGCAAAATTGGAACAAAAAGGCCTCACAAAAGTCTCGTATTCAGAGAAAGAACTCATGTTGAAGAAAATGTTAACTGAATCACATGATTATAAGACTCTAGTGGAAGGCAGAATTGACAAGGATATGTTCCTTACCTACCGGAAGGAGATCAACTGGGATAAACGCGCCATGTACGTTGTGAGGAGTCAAGACGGAACGACAACGATCACCGATGGCTACTCGACCAAGGACCTTGCCAATGCCATTATCTATCCTGACGCGAAGAGCGACGGTTTTAGAAAGGCAGTGTGCGAGGGCTATTTACAACAAAAAAGGAGAGGGGGGTCCGTTTACTACGTCTCCGGCATGATGAGAATGCTCTTTGGTGACAACTATGAAGATGTCGCCATGGAATATGGCAAGACCGCGACAGAAGCCGAGGTAATAGAAGCGTGCGCAAAGGCATGGAACGATCAATGGAAAGCAAAACGCCCTTACGGATGTGACAACCTCGACGAACTTGTAAACGCTTTGTTGGACAGAACGGTCAGCCGTGCGACTGTCCTGAGTGACACACGATCATCCATGAGATACGCAACCAGTGGGCTTGGAGACAACGATGAGCAAATAGAACTCATAGTAAACCAATACTGCCAGGATCTTATGTCCAGCATCGATGCTGCCGTTGCAGCACAAAAGAGCGAAAAGGAACGTGCGGCCAACGAGTCCTTAAAAAACGATCCACGATATAAGGAAGTGCCGCGGGAAGTCAAGGACGCATTTGACAAGATCGGAATAACGGTCAAAACGAATACTACAAATATGGCTTTGCCGGGATTCAAAAGGCGCCGTGGGGTTGTTTTGGAGCCCTTTGCACGGTGGTTTTTTCAGGATAGGAATGGAAAGAGTGGTGCGCTCTTCAGAACAAAAGATATTCTGAAAGCGCGTTATGGGGCTCAGTTCTTTTCGGATGCGGGGGAAGCGTTCAAAGGGGCTTGGTGGCACGTGCCTTCGGCAACGGACTTGAAGGCAATCTATGAACTAATTGCATAAGGAGGTTTCAAAAAATGCTGAAAACAACTCTGAAGTTTGAAAACTACGGTTCGTCGGGCCTGCACTACATCGGGCATGGTGCTGATTTCGAAGTGCCTGGCCATACGATTGGCACCGCAGGTATTTCCGTCAATGTTGATCAGGATCAGGCCGCTACAATCACGTCGGAAGTCCGGACGAAAAGGCCGGCCATGGTGGTCACCTCCGTCGAGACCTTCGATGATGGCGTGATTCCTGCGTATATGCCCTTTCAGAAGGACAACTATGCAGGGGCCTCCGCCCCTGACGAGGACAACGACGTGACGGAAGGATACTCCGTGGGTTCGGTCTGGATCGACACGACCGCGAATCCCCATGAGATCTACAGATGCGTCGACGCCAGTGAGGGGGCAGCGATATGGCTGAACACATCCTTGGAACTGAGCGAGATTCTGAATGCCGATATGAATCTGGCATTGGGAAAGGTATACAAGATCAACGGCGTGAAAGTTGTCGGGGCCCCTGGCGCCCACGTTGCCGATGCAAGCGCTGTTGTCGGAACGGCAACGAATGGAGGCTATGGATTCGTGTCTGCTGATGAAATGAATGCTTTCATCAGCGGTGTCAATGCCGTAAAAGATGCCGCCAATGCGGTTGTCGCCAGACTTGAAGGACATGGGCTTATTGCCTCTGCCTAAATAGACAATGTCGAGAGGATATTATGACCAAAATGGCCGCTGTAGCAGGCGGCCATTTGCACCGCCTATGGATCTTGCAATTACAGACGGAGCAGGGTATCTTGTCGGAAAGACGAAATTGACGCAGGACCAGGCAGTGTAAGGAGACGCGATGAATATCTACAAGCCCTCTGAAAATGATTTGCAACCCCTATTGGATCAGGCCACGGCCAATCAGCCAGTTGATCAGTGGATAGACAAATTCCTGGCAAATCTGAAGGCCATCCTTCTCAAGAGCCCGCTTCGCTACCGAGCTTATGGACCATACTGGTGGCTGCTGAAAAAAGCCTATATCGATAAGGAGGATTTCTCCTTTGGAGGCTTTCTTGACCGGGAATGGCTCTCAACCATGGACTACGGTAAGCCAGAATTGAATATTGTGGCCGCCTTCCTCTATGAGGATATGAGAACGGCCAAGAACATGATCGATGATCCGTTCCACGTTATGGAGACGGTAGACGGTGGAGATGCGATTGAATTCGGCTCCAACGATCCAGAGATGGAGATGAAGATATAGCCCTTGAAGGGGGGCATGTATTTAACGATTTGACAAGCTGCACGGGCAGTTTTTGGCGCGGGGCCGGGAGACTGGCCCCCTATTCCCGCATCGTTGCCGCAATCCTTCGTTTTTCTATCGCAATCCTTCGTTTTTCCCCTATTTTCATTTGCCTGCCTATCTTCTTTAATCTTAGTTATGGCGGAGGAAAAGAAGCGATCATTTTGGCAGAACCTATTTCCAGGCTTTTTGGGGAAGAATCAGGGAGCTAACGCCAACGTTTCCATTCCACCAATTTCGAATTACGAGGACTTCGTTGCCGACGCCCTCCTGTCGGGATCGCCTGTCGGGGATGCCAGTGGGGAAGACGAATATCAACTCACGGAACTCCCCAACAGCCGCCTTCTGAAATACAAAATCTTTCGGGTCATGGCCGATGATCCAACCATTGATTCAGCGCTCAAGATGCACATATCTCATGCCCTATCAGCGCGTTCTGACACAGGAGAAATCATATCCATAGAGTCCACCTCAGATAAGGATGACCCAATTACGATTGACCTCCGTAATACCTTTAAGACCATCGTGAACCAGAATGTCCAATTCTGGGCATATAACGCGGCCCTCAACGGCATATGGTTCGCCCGAGTTTACGGTGAACCCCGTAAAGGAGTTCAACTGGTCAGGTCAGATTACTATTCTCACCCACAGTTTATCAAGGCATATGAACAGGCCGGTCAGATAGCTGGCTATACCGCTGCGCATCAGAATCCCCTGCAAAACGCTGGCTATATCGCATTAATGGAGCCTTGGAAATTTATCGCCTTTCGCATTCCTATCTGGAAGGCCGAAAGTGAATTCGAGCCGCCCAGACTCGATGGGTCAATCTTCGATATATCCAACGATGATTACAAATCTGAGAGTATTATAGAGAGTCAGAACTACGGTACATCATTGATCGAGACAGCATTCGCGCCGTGGATGGACCTCCAAGAAGCTATCCTATCCCTCAATATGTCAAGGAAGAATGCGGCCCGGCTTGAACGGTTAGTAGGGGTAAACACCGGTAAACTTTCTCCGCAACGAGCCTCTCAGTACCTCAACACGATATCCAGTCAGATACTGAAAGTCAACCAGGCCAACGCGAAGCAGTCCCTGAGACGGGGCTACGTCCAGACGGTCATCAACCATCTTATCCCTATTTTCGGCGACGGCAAGGGCCGCCTCGATATCGCATCGATAGAGGGGAATCCCAATCTTGACGGGTTGGCAGACATTGACTTCCATGTGAAGCGCCTCGGCTCCGCCCTCGGTGTCGACCCAGCTCTTCTGGGATTCGGCGAAATGTTATCAGGTGGCCTCGGCGACGGTGGGTTCTTTCGAATCTCCGTCCTTGCGGCAATAAAGGCAAATATGCTCAGGCGGGCCGTATTGAGTGGTGTGGAGAACCTTTTCGATATCCATGTCGCTTACAAGTTCGGCAAGGTCTTTCTGCCTGGTGAAAAACCATGGCGGGTCGTTTTCAATTCAGTCTCGTCGGCCCTCGAAAGGGAGGAACGGGAGAACCTGGAGGGGCGCGTAACGTTTGCGACGATGATGGGGCAACTCATTCAGATCATTGATGCCGAATTTTCATCAGTTGATAGGACCGCTCTGGCCAATTATATGTTTACCGACATCATGAGGATTGATGAAGAGAAGTTCCGGAAGATGTTCCCCAAGAAGATCACTGGGCCGGTAGTAGGTCAGGAACTTGGTCCCGATGGAAAACCAATTACCCCTGGCGATGAAGGAATCTTAACGGAGTCGGCCGCCACACAACGCCTGAGGGGTGTTGTCGACAGGTACATCGCGGGGCTCTACGCCGGAAAGTAAAGGAGGCTGTTATGGGTGAAATCATAAAATGCAACTTCAATCTGTTCAACGAAGGCCGCAAATACACGGGGCATCATAGAAGTTATATCTTGGAAAATGCCGTGACCGCCTGTTATGCGCCGGAGACGCGAGAAGGAATTCGTTTGCGGGAGAAACTGGGATACCTGGGGCATGGCCGGCGGGAGATCGCCCGCAAGCTCCAGTTGAGCGAGGTGGAACCAGTCAGATTACCCGACGGGTCAACCATCATTGTCGAAAACATCCCCTCGAACGTCACGGTCTTTTTCGAAGTCAACAAGGACGGAAATGTCGAACACCATCAGGAAATCCTCGAGACGGCACCTGGGAAAGTGGTCGCTGGGCTGAACGCCTCAAAGGTTGGAGGATTTTCGTGGGCTTGCGGGGGCATGGATGGTGGCGCCATCGGTGCGACGCGAATCGCCAACTTTCATGGTTTTGACTATGTCATGAACCCTGGCTTTGCGGCGAACCGGGGATACATCCTTGAAAGTGCAGACGGCAAAACAAAGGGTATGATTCTGGAAAGTATCTGCAAGCTGGGCGTCGAAGACAAGAAGGCTGAACAATACTTGAATTCGTGGGTAGCCTCTGCCCAGTTTCATGCTCTGGACCTTGAGGAACAGCTTGAGCAGGCTGCTATCTATGAAGATGCTATCCGTGAGGAACTTGAGGGCAAGACTACCGAAGTCGAGGCAATAAAGAAGGTACTTGCTGACGAGGGTGCTGCAAAGGAATCGAGGAAGAAGATCATCATGGAATGCGCGGGAAAGTCGGTCATCGTAGTACCCGAGAGGGTCGTTGACGCCATGCTCAGCATGGCCGGCGAGGGTGATTTCTTCGAGATCCTCGGATTCTTCGAATCTGCATCGCGGGTAAACCTGGGGGTTCTCCCGGTGGCCGGGAGAGATGAGAAGAACAAGACAACATTGCCGCCACAATACCGTCCGTCTGACGACGCCGAGTATGGAAAGGCTGCTGCTGGCTATGAGTTCCAGGACTGCGCCTTCAAGCCGTGAAAGCCGCTGGGAAAGGAAATATGACTACCGCTAGGAACGACATTGCGAAGGAGACTGTTCATGCTGGAGGTTAGCGCTGGAACCATTATCGCCGCAGTTATTGCATACAAGCTTCTCGACAAAGGCATCGATTTTTTTTGGACCAAAACCGCCAAGACAGAGTACGTCACAAAAACTGATTGTAAAGAGTGCTCCGCTAAGAACGGAACCTCCTATGAGGGTCTCTGCAAGGAGGTCAAGGACGTAAAGACCATTCTTCTCATTGTGGCAGGTAGAGCTGGCGTTAAAAACGAAGAGATTAAGGACTTGGTGAGCTGATGGGGAAGCGACGCGAATCACCTTAGAGATTGCGTGGAAAGAGGCCTCGGGCCAGGAGCGCAGTGAATTCATCACCCGCCTATGTAGCCTTTATCGCGGCCCGATAGAACAGGTACTCTACGCCCGCGATAAAAAGAGGGCGCTGGAGGAGAACCAAAAGAAGAGAAAGGAGGCAGGACTATGATAACTTTCGTAATTGTAGCGTGCATTATCGCCATCGGGGTAGCGTTTTTGATTCCCCAGGTGAGGAAAAAGCTGATCGGATTATTCTATAAGGAGATCGCAACCGCCGCAACAGGAGCCGTGACGGATGCCCTCAGCGATGCCTGCGCCGAAATCACCGGGACCGTCAAGGGCCTCACGGAAACGGGAAAATACGCCTTAAGGTTCGGAATCATCCTGATTATCGTCTTACCCATCGTCGGAAGGGTGCTCGATTGGGGCAAGGTTGCGACGGTCATTTACAAGGTGGGACTTGTCACCGTGGCCCTCGGGCTTGCCGAATTGCTCTGGCTGGTATTTTTCAAACCGATATTTGGAAAAATGGAGGATCTGAATGACAACGACAAAAGGTCGGTTCTTTTGTTTCGCGGCATTCTGTACGCTGCTATTATCGTGGCTCTTACCCTCGGTCTGTGACGCAGGCAGCTCGTGGCAGTTGGACCGTTGCAAGAGGTTTCTGCCAAGGGTCACCAGAGAGGCGCATTACCACGTAGGCCTTAATGCGCCTGTGCATCTTTTTATGGGGCAAATTGAACAGGAAAGCCACTGCGATGAGGGGATAACGGCATTTGACGGCGGAGCGGGATTGGGTCAGTTTATGCCAGCGACGGCAGAATGGATTCAGGAACGAGAGAAGGCATTGAAAGAAATATCCGCTGAGCCCTCGCCGTATGACCCTGCGTGGTCCATCCGCGCGCTCATCCTGTACGACCACTATCTTTACGGAGCGGTGATCTGCAAGGATGATAACCTTTATTTTGCTCTCAGGGCCTATAATGGCGGAGCAGGCGCGCTCAACAAGGAGATTCGCCGGGCTGGCTCCTGCGAGTATTACCTGGTCGAAAAGCAGTGCCGCAGGAAGGTAATTCGTCTCAAAAACGGGAAGAGCCTTGATCTTTGCAAGGACGTGAATCTCAAGTATTACAAATTGATTAGTCAAAAAGGGGAAAAATACAAATGAAGATCGCTATCGTTGTTCTCATCGTTTTGTTAAATGCGGCGGACTGGTGGACCACTGTGAAGATCCTCTCCCTGGGAGGCATGGAACTTAACCCAGTGATGAAATGGATCATCGAGAGAAACCTTTTCCTTCCCGCAAAGGTATTTCTGGTGGCCCTCATCATCGCTGCCCTCCTGCTTATCCAGTCTGGATATCCAATGCTGTCCTTGGTCATGGGTTGGCTCATCACCGCTGGGTACGCCATTGTGGTAGCTTCAAACCTCCGGGTACTTAAGAAATTGGCGGGATGGTGGTCTTGATGGACTGGCTGACAGTGGCGCGAAAATTATTGCCTTATCTTATCGGCTTCCTGATTGGATCGGCCATCATAGGCTTCATTCAGCAGATGCGCATCAAAGGAAAGGAAGCAGACCTCAAGACGTGTCAGGCGAGCCTTAAGGTGTCAGAGGACAATTTCAAGGTGTGTAAGGCAGCAAACGAGACAAACGAAGCCACCATCGGCAGCCTTCAGGGGGAAGTTAAGGACGCCCTTAAAGGTTGTGATTCGCGGTTGGCCGTGAAGGACAAGACCCTCAAAAACCTCAAGAATATTCTCGCTCTTAAACCTGGGAGCGTGGCGGGAGGAAGTGATGATAATAAGAATGGCAGTAGCGGCCCTTCTTCTGGGGACGATATCCTTGATGAACTTAACGGGATGTTCAAGTCTTCCGGAAGTGCAGCCGGTAGTAAAGGAAATTAAATACGTAAAGCAAGAGGTACCCGATCCCCCTCCGATGCCTGAATATTATTCGGTGGTATTCAAGAAGTCCGGGGAATTGTACGTCCTGGATGAGATCAACGCCAAGGCCCTGCTCATGAACCATGAACTCGATAAGGGATATCAAGAGGAAATGAGAACCATCATCATGAATCTCAAGGGCAAGTGATAGGGGAATGATAGAGAATATTCAGGACGCAGTTGTATAATTTGTCCGTAAACCGTAATTGCGAATGTGTAAACCTTATGGCCAAGACGTGTAAAGATTATCCTGACAATTGTAAACCTTAATAATTGGAAGAGGCTGATCCCGCATGACTTTGACCGACCCTCCGGCGCGGGGCTGGGAAACTGGCCCCTGCTTTTCGTTCGCATGGATTCAATACCCATAAGGGTCAGAATGGGTTTAAACTCCTTCCTTCGGCATGCTCATTTTGTGCACCCAACCGATACCCCTCATTGGGTGCATTTTGGGTGCACAAATTCTCAAATTAGGGAGTTTTAGGCAGTTTTCGCAGTTTGTGAATTGAGCGTGATTTGTTGTAGAGTGGCTAAAACACTGGAAATATTAAAGCCGACGGCGAGAGTCGAACTCGCGACCTGCTCATTACGAGTGAGCTGCTCTACCCCTGAGCTACGTCGGCGTTATGGCGTTTATATAACATAGACAAAGGTTTGCAGACAATATAAATCTTCGTATTTTTCAGTCTGCCCTCTGTCGGGTCCCCTATGAAGGGTGCCTGTCGATTATTTTATGCATTTTTGGGTCCCGTGTCCATTCATATTTTCTCAATGGCGCATGAGAGAGCCGGGAACAAGGCGACTTTGGGACCCCCTTTATTGCAGAGTATATTTATAGTAGATTATGTCAGGAATAATGGCGGCAGAACCTTCGCAAAACTCTCACGCAGAACTGTCCTTGAAACGGATAAGGTGGATATTATCCCTTTGCCTCGCCTTCATATTTGTGTGGGGCACATTTTCCGACCTTCTTGCATCCCAGGATATTTCAAGGAAACGTGTGTTGGTCATACATTCCTACTATCAGGGATATAAGTGGACGGACGATGAAAACGCGGGCATCGAAGCCGTTCTGAAGGATGTGGTGGGGTCGGGCAATCTGCACATTGAGTACATGGACACCAAAAAGGTGTTCGGTGACCTGTACTCGCAACGCCTCTACGAAGTCTATAAACTCAAATACAAGAATTTCAAATTTGACATGATTATCGTGACAGACAATAACGCCTTCGACTTCATACGAAAGTACCGTGATGAACTGTTCGGGGAGACGCCGGTCGTTTTCTGCGGCGTCAATTACGTCGATGCGGCGGATGTGAGAAAACTCAAACTTTTTACGGGAGTAAACGAGGAGAATGATTTCGAAGCCTGTATCGCGCTGATACTGAAACTTCACCCCGGGACCAGGCATATCGCGTTCATCAATGAGTGGACGACTACGGGACAAAGGGTACACAAAGGGTTCGCGGAGGCAGTACGCCGCTTCGACAATATTTTGAAGGTGACCCTTCTCGAAGACATGAGGATAGAGGAAATCCTTGAAAAACTGCACGCCCTCGGGCCTGACAGCGCGGTACTCTACACTGCTTTCAGCAGGGACCGGCTCGGAAGGCTTTTCTCTTACAATGAGAGCGTCTTCCTGGTAGCCCAGAATTCTCCGGTTCCCGTGTACACCACCATGGAGTTCAACCTTGGTTACGGGGTTGTGGGCGGACTGATCGTCACCGGCTATGATCAGGGAGAGATGGCGGGAAAGATTGCCCTTCGTATCCTTCAGGGCGAGAAAGCAGGAGACATTCCCGTCATGACCATAAGCCCGAAGCATTACATGTTTGATTACGAGTTGCTGAAGAAATACCATATCGCTCGTGCCGCCCTGCCGAAGGACAGCGTGGTGGTAAACCTGCCCCAAACCATCTATTTCAAATACAGGAAATGGATCGACGGGCTTATCGTCACTTTTGTCGCCCTCCTGTCCATTATCTCGGTCCTTCTTATTTCGATCTACCGCCGCAAGCAGACGGAGAAGGAATTGAAGACCTCCAGGGAACAGCTTCGCACTTTGGCGTGGCGCCTTGCCGAGGCAGGGGAAACGGAGCGTAAAGCGCTGTCCAGGGAGTTGCACGATCAGGTCGGTCAGAATCTCACCATTCTCGGGGTCAATCTTAACATTTTGAAATCTCTGATCCCCAAAGAGACTGCGTCTCTGATAAGCTCGCGTTTGAACGATTCGGTAAGCCTTGTGAAACAGACTACCGAGCAGGTGCGAAACGTTATGGCCTATCTCAGGTCTCCAGTCCTCGACGACTACGGGCTGGTGGCGGCTATCGACCTCTATGGGAAGCAGATTTCGGAACGCACGGGCATCAATGTAACGGTGAACGGTGAGCAAACCGCGCGCCCGCCGTCGCAGACGGAGAACGCCATGTTCAGAATTGTCCAGGAGTCGCTTACAAACGTGGTAAAACATGCCCATGCGACGGAAGTGGTGATTCGTGTATTCGAGACAGGAGGAAAGCTGCACCTGTCCCTGGAGGATAACGGTGTCGGTTACGACACGGAGGCGGGTGTCCGGACCGGTGGATGGGGTCTTATCACCATGTCGGAGCGGGCCCTCGCGATAGGTGGAACTTGTTCCGTCAAATCACGCCCCGGATTGGGGACGACAATCACTGTGGAGGTACCCGTATGAGCATCATGGTCTTTCTGGCTGACGACCATCGAATGGTGAGGGAGGGCTTTCGCCTTCTTATTGAGACTCAGCCTGATATCAAAGTCGTAGGCGAGGCGGGAACAGGCCGGGAGGCCGTGCGCCAGGCCGGGAAGTTGTCGCCTGATATCGTGCTGATGGATATCGCCATGCCGGAACTGAACGGCATAGAAGCAACTCAGCAGATCTGTGAGACATGCCCGGCCGTGAAGGTAATAATCCTATCCATGTACTCTACCACGCAGCACATCTTCAGAGCCTTCAAAGCAGGAGCCCGGGGATACATCCTTAAGGAATCGGCGGGAGATGATGTGATAACGGCGATCCGCACGGTCCAGAACGGCAGGATATTCCTTTGCAGCGAGATCTCCGATGCTGTTGTGGGCGATTATGTAAGAAACCGCGAGACCGGAGCCGCCGAAGACCCGCTTGATCGCCTCAGTACGCGTGAACGGGAGATCCTTCAGCTCCTGGTAGAGGGTAAATCAAACATCAGAATTGCGGAGTTGCTTTACCTTTCCCCCAAAACCATCGAGACCTACCGGAGCCATCTCATGCAGAAACTCGGCATCAATGATTTGCCGGGCCTGGTGAAATTTGCCATCCAGCACGGGCTGACATCGGTGGAATAGGGCGGATCGTTTATCAAGGTTATTTCGAAATAAATCAAACTTGTCTGATTGGCAGTACTCCGGGAGAATAGTACTCTAGTTCCATAAGTCAAAAGAAGAGGTGATTTCGATCGCCGGTAAAAGGAGGTACTTTCATGAAAAGCGCTGTGCGCATTTTGATTGCCGTCATGGTTCTCGCAGGGTTTCTTGGTTTTACGGGAACAGGCTACACGGCTAATACCATCAAGGTAGGCATCGTCGACACCTACACAGGTCCCGCGACGAGCTTCACCCAGGACGTGCTTGACGGGTTCAAGCTCGCTGTCGAGAAGATCAACGCAAAGGGCGGGGTGCTGGGCAAGAAGATCGAATATACGACCCGCGACGAAAAGTTCAAACCGGACATCGGCCTTGCCATGGCCAAGGAACTCGTCCTTAAAGAGAAAGTCGATATCCTCGTAGGCACCATCAACAGCGGTACCGCTCTTGCCGTATCGGACCTCGCGAGAAAGGAAAAGATCCCCTTCTTCGTCACCTATTCAAAAAGTGAAAAGATCATCGGCGAGAAGGGACACCGGTATGTCTTCAATATGAACGAGAACACCGAGATGGCAGGCAGGGCGGCGGCAGTGGCCCTCGCGAAAAAGCCCTTCGTGAAGTACTGGATCGCGGGCGACGACTACGAATACGGTCACGCCATCGCGGACGCGGTGTGGAACAACCTGAAGAGACTCAATCCCAAGGTACAGAAGGTAGGAGAATCGTGGTGGAAGGTAGGTGAGGCCGACTTTACCCCCTACATCACCCAGATACTCTCCGCCAAACCCGATTTCGTCATCGTCGCCACGGGCGGCTCCGGCATGGTCAATTTCCAGAAGGCCGCAAAGGCAACGGGCTTAAGCCAGAAGATACCCTTCTACCAGCATACGGCCAATGAACTGGGAACCCTCATGCCCCAGGGCAAGGATGCCCCCGAGGGTGTATACGGTACGTCTAATTACCTGTTCTACTTCCCTGATTCACCTGCGAACAAGGCCTTCGTCGAAGAGTTCACCAAAGCCTATAAGAGATACCCCAAGGCTCCCGCTCTAATCGGATACATGACCGCCCAGTTTATAGCCGAGGGTTTTAAAAAGGCAGGGAAGGTCGATAAGGAAGCCCTTATCAAGGCGATTGAAGATATGACTCTTGAGAGCCCTGTCGGTACCCTCATGGTCAGGGGGTGCGACCACCAGCTCGAACTGCCCACGTACTTCGGCGTAACAAAGAAAGACGCCAAATATCCGTTCCTCATATCGTCAGGCAACCAGATCATACCTCCGAAGGATTACATGCCTACCTGTGAGGAGGTCCTGAAGCTGCGGAAGAAATAGCCGAGGAAGCGCATGGCCCTTCCCCGCTTCAATGGGGCAGGGAAGGGCCATTGCCAATAATGAGATGGAAACAGAGTAAAGGAAACAGGGTCATTTAGCGTGCACGGCACGCGCGAAGGGGAGGCTCCAGCGGCTTTGCCGGTGGAGGGGGCGACGCAAGCCCCATAAGGACAACGCGCCATTTAGCGTGCACGGCACGCGCGAAGGGGAGGCTCCAGCGGCTTTGCCGGTGGAGGGGGCGACGCAAGCCCCACTAACTGAAAGAGGGAGAGCAAAGTGGATTTCATCTATTCAATCATTCCGCCGGGTGTGTTATGCCAGATATTCGTGGGCTTAAGCCGTACGGTCATACTCTTTATCGTCTCCTCCGGCTTGAGCCTTATCCTGGGGGTGCTCCGCATCCCCAACGTCTTCCATGGGTCGCTGTACATGATCGGCGCCTTCATGGCCTTTACCATTACCTCCCTGGTGGGAGGGGATACAGGCTTCTGGCTCGCCCTGATAGGCGCCCCCATCGGTGTAGGACTTGTGAGCCTCGCCACTGAACGGGGCCTCTTTCAATATCTCTACGAGAGGGAGCACCTCATGCTCATCCTTTTTACCTTCGCCATCTCCCTGGTCTTCGGGGACCTCGTGAAGCTCGTCTGGGGGGCGGAGTACAAATCCGTGCCCGTACCCCACGTGTTCCAGGGTTTTGTCCCCCTCTTCGGAGGTCTTCCCTTCCCCCGGTATAATGTCTTCCTCCTTGTCATGGGACCCATCGTGGCCCTTGCCCTCTGGCTCCTCGTGACGAAGACCAAGATAGGCAAGGTATCCCAGGCAGCGGCAGTCGACCGGGAGATGGTGGGCGCCGTGGGCATCAACGTGAGCTGGGTCTTCGCCATGGTCTTCGTCATAGGCTGTCTCCTTGCGGGCCTGGGTGGTGCGCTCGTTGCCCCTACGGTGAGCGTCACCCTGGGGATGGACCACTCCCTCATCATGGAGGCCTTCCTCATTGTCATCATGGGCGGACTGGGTAATATGTGGGGGGCCCTCCTAGGCGCCCTCATCTTCGGCTTGACCCAATCCTTAGGAATCCTGGTATGGCCGCAATTCGGTATCGTCTTCCCCTACCTTGCGGTGATCGTGGTCCTGCTTTTCAGGCCTACCGGACTTCTCAAATCAACGTGGTAAGGAGTTTACACCATGGCACGTAATCGCATCTTCGCATACGGGGGAGTGGTCATACTCCTTGCGCTGCCCTTTATCTTCCCCCGGTTCTATGTCTACATCGCCTCCCTCATCCTGCTCTACGGCCTCTTGGCCACGAGCCTCAACTTCATTCTCGGATTCGGGGGGGTATACCAGTTCCATCACGCGGTCTTCTACGGGGTAGGGGCCTACGGGGCGGCACTGATGCTCACCAAGACGGGCTTCCCTCCCTGGGTGTGCTTTATCGTGGGACCCCTCGTCTCCGCGGTCTTAAGCTTCATCATGGGCCTTATCTGCATACGCCTCTCGAAGCTCTACTTCGGGATGCTCCAGATATCCCTGGGCTCCCTCGTGTGGGCCGTCATCTACCGGTGGTATTCCCTGACCGGGGGTGACGACGGCATCCACGGCGTCCCCGTCCCCGACATCATCTCCTCCGCCAACGGCGCATACTACTTCACCCTGATCATCACCGCCGCCGCCTTCTTCGTCATTTACAAGATACTCAAGTCCCCCTTCGGGAGCGTGCTCCAGGGGATCAGGGACAACCCCATAAGGTCCGAGATGATCGGGGTCAACGTAAGGAGGCACCAACTGGCGGGCCTCGTGATCGCGGGTTTCTTCGCAGGCGTTGCAGGTGTTCTTTTCGTGGTGGTCGATACGACCGTGTTCCCTGACATGCTCTTCTGGACCTTCTCCATGGAGATCATGATCATGTGCCTCCTCGGGGGATGGTTCACCTTCATGGGTCCCCTCCTCGGGGCGGCGCTCATCGTGTTGCTCCGGACCTTCATCAGCACCTACACGGTCTACTGGGCGCTCTTCCTGGGGATTATCCTCATGATCATCATATTCTTTCTCCCCGACGGGGTGCTCGGATACTGGCATAAAAAGCTAAAAAAGGGGTAAGGCGTGCTACAGGTAAAATCTCTCACAAAAACATTCGGCGGGTTCAAGGCGGTCAACGGCGCGAACCTTGAAGTGAAAAAGGGTGAGATCGTCGCAGTGATCGGCCCCAACGGAGCGGGCAAGACGACCCTCTTCAACCTCATCACGGGGATACTGAAGCCCGATTCCGGCACGGTCCTCTTCGAGGGGGAGAACATTACGGGCCTTCCCCCCTACAAGGTCTGCAAGAAAGGGATGTCCCGCTCCTTCCAGGTGGTCAACGTCTTCCAGAGAAGGACCGTCTTCGAGAACGTCCAGGTCGCGGTCCTTGCCCGGGAAAACATGACGTGGAAGCTCTTCACCCCTTCCCATAAGCTCGTAAGGGAGGAGACGGAGGGCATCCTCGAAAGCGTGGGCCTCACCAGAAAAAGGGACGCCGTATCGGGCGCCCTCTCTCACGGAGACCGCAAGGTCCTGGAGATCGCCATGGCCCTCGGAGGGAACCCCCGGTTTCTGATCCTCGACGAACCCACCGCGGGCATGTCCCTTGAGGAGACCCTCCGCTGTATCGACCTCATCAAGCAGCTTTCGGAAAAGATGGGTCTCACCATCCTTTTCTGCGAGCACGATATGGAACTTGTCTTCTCCATCTCGAACCGGATCATGGTCATGGTCCGGGGCGCCACCATCATTCAGGGCTCCTGCGAAGAAGTGCGATGCAACCAGGCGGTGCAGGATGCCTATCTCGGCGGGAGTGACGTATGCTTAATGTAAACAGTATTCACACCTATTACGGTCTAAGCCACATACTCTTCGATGTAAGCCTCAGGGTCTCCAAAGGAGAGGTAGTGGGGCTCTTAGGGAGGAACGGCGCAGGGAAGAGCACCACCATGAGGAGTATCATGGGCCTCACCCCTCCGAAAGAGGGGACCATCACCTTCAAGAACGAGGATATCACCCACCGCAAACCCTTCCTCCTCGTACGGGCGGGCATGGGGTATGTGCCCGATGACCGCAGGGTATTCGCCGACCTCTCCGTGGACGACAACCTGGAGATCGCCTTCAAAAGGACCGACCAGTGGACCAAGGAACGGGTCTACCAGGTATTCCCCCCTCTCGCCGACATCAAGACCAGACGCGCAGGGAACCTCTCCGGAGGGGAGCAGCAGATGCTCACCATAGGCCGGGCCCTCATGAGCAGCCCCGACCTCCTTCTCCTCGATGAGCCTACCGAAGGGCTCGCTCCCCTTATTGTCCGGGACCTGGAGGAGCAGATCGTAAAGCTCAAAGACGCGGGGATCAGCATCCTCCTCTCCGAGCAGAACGTGAGATCCGCCTTGAGGATGATCGACAGGGCCTACGTCATCGACGAGGGGATCATCCGCTTCGAGGGGACCGTTGCCGAGCTTGAAGCCAACGAGGATGTGAAGAAGAAGTACCTTATGGTGTAGAGGAGCAAAAACTACTTGCTTAAGGAAGCCACACCGTAATAAAGTATGGTATGTGGTGAAAACTTTCCCTTAGCGAGGTGCGCATGCAGTTTGAACAGACTTTCATGAATTTCCTCCTCCAGCACCAAGAGCGGCACAACCGTACCTATCACTTTCTGGTGTTGATGGATGCGGTGGTGAGCGCGGCAAAGCATATAGAACATTATTATCTGACTGGGGCACTGAAAGGACACCTCGGTCTCACAGGCACCGTGAACGTTCAGGGCGAGAACGTCATGAGAATGGATCAGATTGCCCATGAAATCGTCATCCATTATCTGAGGACCACGGGACGGGTCATCCATGCGGTGAGTGAAGAATCCGACGAAGTGGTGGTGATGAATGAAAACGGGGGGCGGTATTTCATTTATTTTGATCCCCTGGACGGTTCCTCCAACGTTGCTCATGGTCTCCCCGTCGGCTTCCTCTTCGGCATATCCAAACGAAATCTTGAAGGCATAGAAGACCATCATTTAAGGGCAGGGAGGGAATACATCGCTGCAGGGATGTTCGTGATCCCTACGGGGATGTTCACTATCGCCTTCAGGAACGCGGGGACCTGGAGATTTCACATGGACGAGACCATGAACTACGTGAAACCCATCCGGATGATGCTCCCTGAGCCGACGAAGAACTGGGAACTCTCCTTCAATTCCGCGAACCGCACTTCCTATTCGGAGAAGGTGCGGGGCTGGATAGATGAAAATGAGAGCAAGTACTCTTTCAGATACCTGGGGGCCCTTGCGGGAGACTTCCACCGGATACTCTCCAACGGGGGAATGTTCATGTACCCTGCTATCGTGAACCACCCGAATCCCAAGAAGAACAGACCCGAAGGCAAACTGCGTCTGCTCTATGAAGCCTCTGTCGTGGCGTTCATGTGCAAGGAAGCCGGAGGGACTGCCGTTGATGAGAAAGGCAGACCGATTCTTGATATCGAGCCCAAGAGCCATCACCAGCGCACGGCCCTTTATGTGGGAGCGAAACCCCTGGTCGAGGATATCGGAGCGATTCTGAAGTCTTCATAGAATACCAGGGCGGGAGATTTAGGGGTTTCTACATCGCCTGCGACGGCCATCGGTAAAGGAAGCGGAAAATACTCGTGGTAGAATTCGGTGAGTCTACGATGAGGCGCTATGGCCCTGCCGGTCGCCGATGTCCATCAACTCAGGGCGTGAACGTCGAAGAGGCTTTACGTTGCTGTCGCTTTTCCTTGACATTGGCGAGGGTATACCTATAAAGTTATCCTACAAATAAATCGGTCAGTCCATTAACGGAAAGGAGAAAGTAATGAGGAAAATCTGTACGATCATGACTGTTGTACTGGCTTTGGTATTTGCCACAACCGTATTTGCCGGGCCCACACTTGACAAGATCATGAAGAAGGGTGAGCTTGTTGTTGGTACCTCGGGTGACTACCCCCCATTCAACGTGAAAGCGAAGAACGGAAAGCTTATGGGACTCGACGTCGATCTGGCTATGGCGATAGCGGATGGCCTGGGTGTTAAGGCGAAGCTGGTCCAGATTCCTTTTCCCGAGCTTCTCGCGAATCTTGAAGCAGGCAAGATCGATATGGTCATCTCAGCCATGACGATAACGCCGAAGCGCAACCTCAAGTTTGCTTTTGTGGGACCCTACTTCTTGTCCGGACAGGCAGTGCTCACTACCAGAGAAACGGCCATCAAGGCGGTCACCATGAAGGATATCAATAAGGTCGATTTTACCCTTGGAGTGCCCGCGGGGACTACAAGTGAGATCGTGGCAAAAAAATACCTGACAAGCGCGAAGCTGACAGTTGCAAGCAACATGGACGAGGCTTTGAAACTCCTTCTCGGAGGAAAAGTAAAAGCGGTGTTGACCGATAACGCCACAGCGGCTGTGGCGAGCTTCAGATATGGAGATAAAGGAATAATCTCGACAGGGGCCATCACCTTCGAGCCTCTGGGTATCGCCATACCGGCGGACGATTTTCTCTTCGTAAACTGGCTTGAAAATTTCATCGGAACTCTCAAGGCCGGCGGAGAACTCGACGCGCTGGGCGACAAGTGGTTTAAAGATCCTTCCTGGGTGAAGGATATTCAGTAAGTCTGCGACCAGGGTTGCCCGTAAGCGGCATCGGTATTGTACTTTACGGGCAGCCCTGATTTTGTTCCCTGGAACCTAGTGTACTGGCTCACTAATAGCTTTACAATTACCCTTGGCTATGCTATCATAGTGCATGTGGAATCCAGCCAGTACGCTAGACATGACGGAAGAGCAGAGAAAGACATTGGAAACATGGGTCAAAGCAAAGAAGACTCCCCAAAGGGTGGTTCTACGCTCCCGCATCTGCCTGCTCGCGGCAGAAGGGATGTCCCATAACGCCATAGCGAAGAGGCTCAATACCTCCCGCCCTACGGTGATATTGTGGGTAGGCAGGTTCAAAGAACAAGGTCCCTCGGGCTTATCGGAGGACGCACCCCATGGGCCGAGTTCAAGGCGCCTTAACCCGGAGATAGTGCGCACCATCGTGGAAGCCACACTCCATACAACTCCCAAAGATGCTACTCAGTGGTCCACCCGCACCATGGCAAAGGAGAAGGGCGTGAGCCATGCCACCGTGCAGCGCATCTGGGATGCCCATGGACTACAGCCCCATCGGGTAGAAACTTTCAAGCTGTCCAGAGACAAGAAGTTCGTGGAGAAACTGACCGATGTGGTGGGCGTCTATCTCAATCCTCCCGACAAAGCGGTGGTACTCTGTGTGGATGAGAAAAGCCAGGTGCAGGCCCTGGACCGGACCCAGCCGGGATTACCGATGAAGAAGGGGCGCTGCGGCACGATGACCCACGACTACAAAAGGAACGGCACTACCTGTCTTTTTGCCGCCCTCAATGTTCTGGAAGGAAAAGTCATAGGCTCCTGCTATCCCCGCCACAGAAATACCGAATTTCTTAAGTTCCTGCGTACCATAGACCGTCAGGTGCCAAAGGGCCTCGATGTCCATATGATTCTCGACAACTACGGAACTCATACCCACCCCAATGTGAAAGCATGGCTCGAAAAACACCCCCGTTTCGTTCCCCACTTTACACCCACAAGCTCGTCGTGGCTTAACCTGGTGGAGCGCTGGTTCGGGGAGATCACACGAAAGAGAATTCGTCGCGGCATCTTCAAAAGCGTTCAGGAACTGGTGACCGCCATCGAAGAATATATTCGCTGCAACAACGAAGACCCCAAACCCTTCGTATGGACCAGGAAGGCCGAGGAGATACTTGAAAAAGTGAATCGCTGTAAAGGCGTTACTGAGACACTACACTAGCCGATGACGGGCATCGCCCCCGATCGAATTCATATTCCCACGCTTTTATCCGGTTTGCGATCTATTACAGGACACGAGGTGAAGCATGACGGACAGAGACTCAGGGGGAAGGTTTGAAATTTCCCTGCCGCCGAAGTTGGCGGACAAGCTTGCGGTAACGATTGAGCGGACCGGATGCACGGCGGAGGAGGTGGTGGGGCAGGCCCTCCGGAGGTTCCTCTTCGGACGCCGGGGAGGGAACGCGGTATACCTTTCTGCACCGATCAATGCGCTCGTGGAAGGTTTCTATGTGGAGAATACCACCATTGCCGAGATTAAGGAGCGTGGCGACTTTGGCCTCGGGACTTTCAATTATCTGGATGGTGAGATGGTGCTTCTCGATGGCGTGGTCTACCAGATCAGGTCGGATGGGGAGGTTTACAAGGTTGAAGACGACGAGAAATCGCCCTTCGCATGTGTGACTTTTTTCACTCCCGACACATTCGATGATATGGAGGGGCCTTTCGGGACCACGGATATCGCCGATATCCTGGACAAGCTGATCCCGTCGCGCAACATGCTTTATGCCATAAGGATCGACGGGGAGTTCCGTCATGTGAAGACAAGGGCGGCGCCTAAATCGGAAAACTACCTGCCCCTGGTGGAGGCAACGAAGAACCAGACGGTCTTTGAATTTTTCGACGTGACGGGCTGCCTCGCGGGTTTTTACACGCCCAAGTACATGGAACACCTCAATGCGCCCGGGTATCACCTCCATTTCCTTACTGCGGATCGTCGTAAAGGGGGCCATCTTATCGGTTGCGATCTGAAGAAGGTTCATGTAGGTATTCAGCACGTCCCCGAACTGGAACTGGGCTTGCCGGTCACTTTTGATTTTCTCACCGCGGACCTCACGAGAGATACTTCCAAGGATTTGGACAAAGCCGAGAAGTGACGGTCGGGCCGCGTTGGGCGGGGGAGCTTCGGTACGCGGGAACCTCGGTTACGGTATGCTTCGCATCAGTGAATGACGCGGAAGGAGGTTATGATGACTGATGATTTCGTGCCCGTGACCAGGGCAGTCATCCGGAAGGACGGCCTGGTCCTTATAGCGAGGAGGAAGAGGGCCTATATGGGTTACCTTTGGGAGTTCCCCGGTGGGGAGGTCTCGGAGAACGAGACCTTGCAGGAGGGCCTCGTAAGGCTGCTCAGGGAAGACTTCGGGATAGACGGGGAAGTGACCGCCTATCTCTGTTCAAGCGGGCATGTGGTAAACTGTCAGTTGTCCATGAAGTCTTATGTATATGAAGTCGCCTGTGTACCGGGTGATTTTGTACTGAAGGACCATCAAGAGGTCAGGTGGGTGGCCGCCGAGGACCTCGTGAAGTATGACTTCGCCGAACCGGACCATTACGTATCCCTGGTCCTTATGGGTAAGAGATAATCACAGGCCCTTTCAGAACGTATCCCCGGCGTAGAACGTGAAATTGAGGAGCTGCAATACCGCATGGTCGTCGCTATAGAGGTCTACGATGCTCACGCCCCCGTAATCCTGCCCGAGGCTGAAAAGACGGGACATTTGCAAACCGAGCAAGGAGCAGAGGATGATCCGCAGCGTGCCCCCATGGGATACTACGCCGATGTTCGACCCCCTGTGTCTGGTTATTATCTCCCGCAGACCTCTGGTTGCGCGCTTTTCCGCCTGTGTGAGGGTTTCGCCGAGAGGAGGGGCGTGAACTTCCGGGTTCGCAAGCCATAGTTGAAATTCCTCAGGGTATTCCGCATGGATCTCTCTGAACGTCATCCCTTCCCAGGAGCCGAAGCGAAGTTCGTTAAGATCGACGGACGTCCTTATCTCGAGGTTGTGGGGTCTCGCGATGATGGACCCCGTTTCCATACACCGGGAAAGGGCCGACGTATATATGTGGTCAAAGTGGAACCGGGAGAGAAAAATCCCTGCCTTCTCGATCCGTGCCCTGCCTTTTTCGGACAGGGGCATGTCCAGACTTCCCTTGAATACCCTCTCTGTTTCCTCGTCCAATGTGTCGCCATGGCGTATAAGGAACAGCCGGGTTGATGCGTTTTTCATCACTGACAGACCTCCTGATTTACGTTTAGCCGGCCGGGTTCACAGCCAAAGAAAGGCAACGGCCAGGAATAGCATTTCCGCAATCTCGCTCACCGCGCCAATGGTATCTCCGGTCATGCCTCCGAACCTCCTCCGGCAGAAGACGACCCACGTGAGACCGAATGCGTAGAGAGGAACGGCGAGAAGGGGAAAGAGTTTTATTGCCTCCAGCGCCGTGGACCCGGGCAAAAAAGACCACGTGGCGAAAAAGATGAGGATGAGTATGGCCGAGGAAAGGGCGAACACGCGGAGGCCCGCGTTGGCGATGAATATAGCCCCGAGCCCCTCGTTTCTGGCGGCAGTGCCGTGGAAGACCACCGGCACCATGATCCATTTCGAAAACACCGGCGCCAGGAAGAGGAGACAGAGGGCGTCCCACGTAAGGCCCTTGAGGAGGATGCCGCTGATAAGGAGATACTTGAGGAGAATTGCCATCACAATGGCGACGACACCTATGGCGCCCACCGCGCTGTCCTTCATTACAGCGAGCCTTTTCTCCCGGTCGCGTGCCGCCTCTCCCACGGATTTCACCGAGACCGCGTCCGCCGTGTCGGCAAGACCGTCAATGTGAAATCCGCCGTTCGTCATGAGAAGGATCAGGATTACCAACCCGGCCGCAATGTTCGGAGAGAAGGCCATACTGAGAAAGAAGGCCGCTGCCGCGGCAGGAGCCCCTTGCAGAACGCCCACGAGAGGAAAGAAGATCGCAGACCGGCCTATGTCGCGTTCTGTGAGATGACCCCTTACCCTGACGGGAATGCGGGTAAGGAACTGCGTGGCGATGAGAAACCCTTTCACGGTCCTTATTCTTCCTTTTTTTCCGATACCCCGGCTTCGTCGAAAGTAGCCATCTCCCGGTATATCTTGAGACCCGCCTCAATAAGAACCATGGCGAGAGCGCCGCCTGTGCCTTCGCCCAGGCGAAGGTTAAGATCGACGATCGGTTCCAGCCCCATCTTATCCAGCATAGACTTGTGACCGATCTCCACCGAATTGTGACCTGCAAACATGTAATCGGCGACAACGGGTTCCAGACTGTACGCAATGAGCGCCCCGGCGGTGGAGATCAGTCCGTCGATCACCACGGGGATGTGTCGCTCGGCTGCGCCGATGATCAGTCCCGCAATGCCCGCTATCTCGGCTCCGCCTACTTTCGATAACACGTCCAGGGCATCATGGGGATCAGGCATATTGTACCGTATTCCCTCCTCAATGACACGCACTTTTGTCCGGAAGCTACTGTCGGAAATGCCTGTCCCCCTGCCGGTCACCTGCTTCACGGATTTCCCGGTGAGGACCGCAGCAACGGCGCTGGAGGGAGTTGTGTTCCCGATGCCCATGTCCCCGGTGCCGAAGAGATTATACCCCTTGTCTGCGTATTCATGGGCAAGACCTATACCCACCTCAAGGCACGCGATTGCCTCATCCCGGGTCATGGCAGGGCCTTTCACGAAGTTTCTGGTGCCCCATACGACCTTCCTATGGATCAGTGCATCCGTACCAGCGAAATCGAAATCAACACCTATGTCGATTACCACGACGTCTGCACCCGCATGCCGGCCGAGGACATTTATGGCGGCGCCTCCGGCAAGAAAGTTAAAGACCATCTGGCTGGTTACGTCCTTGGGGAAAGCCGACACGTTTTCATCGGTTACGCCATGGTCCCCTGCGAACACGAAGATGATCTTCTTGTCAATCCGGGGGTCCGCGGTCCTTTGCATGGCGGCAAGTCTCCGGGTGAACTCCTCCAGTCTTCCGAGACTTTCGGGCGGCTTGGTCAGACTGTCGAGGCGCATCCTGGCGCGATCGATGAATGTCTTGTCAGCCGGTTCAATTTCGATGTTCCTCCAAGATTTCACTCTAATTCCTCCTCGCGTATTTATAATTCAGTCGTTTCATTTGCGGGTTCTTCCCTCTTCGCAGGTCTCTCCTTTGATCTCCAGAGAGATGCCTGCCACCATAAGGACAACCCTCGATGCGATATGGGCAATCATTTTGTTCAGCAGACCGAGTTGTTCACGATACTCTCTGCTGAGGCGGTATTCGGGTACGATGCCCATCCCCACTTCGTTGGATACGATATAGATATGGGAGGTATGACACGCAAGAAGGGCGGACGCAAGGGCGTTGAACTCGGCCTCCGGGTTCAGCCCCGCATGGAAGAGATTCGATACCCAGAGGGTTAGACAATCGATGATCATGACCTCATGGTCGCGCTCCACCGCGGGAAGTATATCCGCTATGTGCAAGGGTTCCTCGAAGGTCTCCCAGGAATGATTCTGTCGTTCCTGCTTATGACGTGCGATTCGGGCCTTCATCTCCGCGTCGAGGCCTTCCGCCGTGGCGATGAAGGCCTTTTTCCCCTGCAGGAGGTTCGCCTCATTGAGGGAGTATGCGCTTTTTCCGCTTTTCACACCGCCAAGTACAAACGTAATGTGACTCATGGTTATCCTCCAAGGACGTATTGAACGCCAGGCAAAGGCTTCCTCAACCGATTCCGGGGATCGTTGTTTATAAAACGGTCTTTTCCCTGCTGAGTCCGATGAGGTCGAAAATTGTGTTCCCGGTCCCGTGAGGTTGTCTGAGACGAGGGGCAGGGGGCCTTGCGCGAACAGTTGCCGATTGTCGCGATGATACTGGAAATGAGTGCCGGGGAGAGAACCGCCTGATCCATGAAAAAGACCTCCTTATGCCTCGTAAGGGCCCTGTCTTCAAGATATCAGCCCAAGGTTTCCTGACTCAGGGACCAACCGCGCGCCTTCCCACCCGTTCTCACGGACAGTGGCCTGGACTTTCCCGTGCGCGGCCTTCTCACCCATTACAGTTGCGGGACAGCGGCAGATTTGCACTGCGCTTCCCTTGAAAGCCGATTAGTACCTAACTGTGTACCATGGGAGCGGCGAAAATGCAAGAGATGTAACGGGTGCACAAATTCATTGACAATCGGCGTGTCCCATACTACAAAGAAGAACGGGTGCGAACGGATTTTCAAAGAAGGTCATCGAATAAAGGGAGGCATTTATGCGTATGATGATGGCGGTTCTTCCAAGGATGGTAATGATCGCCCTCGTGGGTTTGTGGGTTTCCGGACCGTCATACGGGGAGCAGGCGAAGGACCTCTCCGCCCTGGACGCAAAGGTGAGCAGGTTCCTGACTGAAGCCCGGGGCACATGGGTGGACCTCAATGTACCCTATGAAGACGGAAAGATCCTCCATGACCTGGTCCTCAAAAGGAGATTCAAAGAGATCCTGGAAATAGGCACGTCAACAGGGCACTCGACTATCTGGCTCGCCTGGGCAGCCGCGAAGACGGGTGGAAGAGTAACGACCATTTAAATCGACAGGGAGCGCTACGAAGCCGCCCTCGACAATTTCAGGAAAGCGGGTGTCTCCGACTATATCGATGCACGTTTGGCCGATGCACACAAGCTTGTGCCTGCCCTCAAGGGTCCTTTCGACTTCGTATTCTGTGACGCCGATAAGGACTGGTATCTCAATTATTTTATGGACCTGGAACCGAAAATGGCCCCCCACGGCTGCTATGCCGCCCACAACGTGCTTAGGGACGGCGGTTCGGGGGTCAAAGGGTTCATGGAGTATGCGAGGAGGGACCCGGAGTTCCGAACGTCGATCGAAAAGGGGAGTGGGGAAGGGATTTCCATAAGCTGCAAGGGGGAGAGATAGCGTCCGGCGACATGCCGGTAGGTTTCGGCCGGTCTCCTCTGCGGTCTGCGGCCGGTCCCGTCCTGTTTGTCCCTGTTCTTGTTCCCGTTACAGGGCATAGAAAACAGGAACTCTCTCCATACTGTCGGGTTCCATAAAACAGGGAACCGGGTTGATATCGGCAATCCCCGCGCCGCTACTTGTTTTCCTTGTAGTAGTCGGGGTAAAGCTTTTTCGCGCACTCGGGGCATATTCCGTGGCTGAAGTCCACGTCGGCATGGGCGCTGATGTAGGTCTCGATATTCTCCCAGTAACCTTTGTCACTTCGAATCTTTTTGCAGGAGGCGCAAATAGGGAGCAAGCCGCTCAGGGCTTTGACTTTGGAGAGGGCGTTTCTGAGTTGCTCAATAAGCGTTTCCCGTTCCTTTTCAGCTCGCTTATGGTCCGTGATATCGTGTATGGTGGACCGGCTCATAATATAATTGCCCTCGTTATCCCTCACCGTGGTGGCGGAGAGGAGCACGGTCATGATGCTGCCGTCCTTCCGCGCCAGTTCGAGTTCTACCTCCTGGACCCAACCCTGTTCCTTGAACCGGGTGAATTCCCTGCGGTAGGTCTCCATGCTTCCCGGTGCAAGGAAATCCGAGAACTTCCGCTTTCTTATCACCTGTTCCCGTGTACACCCCAGCCAGGTGAGTTCCGTATCATTGATCCTGACATATGTGCCGTCGGTGTCGACAGAATGGTAGCCGCAGGGGGCTTTATTATAAAGGTCCTGAATCTCGTCGGCAAATTCACGGAGGGCTATTTCAGCTCGTTTATGCTCCGTAATATCCCGCGCGATGGTCGATGCGCCGACAACGGCGCCGGACGCGTCGCTCAGGGGAGATATAGTGAGGGACACGAAGATGCGCCGGCCGTCCTTCCTCACCCGTTCTGTTTCGAAATGGCGTACATGCTCTCCTGTTTTCATCCTTTCAAGGATGGTCGCCATTTCGCTCCTTCGCTCCGGTGGCGCAAGGATGGACACGTTGACCCCCTTTACTTCCGTCGCGGTGTAGCCGTATATCCTCTCGGCGGCCCGGTTCCAGCTTACGATAGTGCCGTCCGCATCCTTACCGATAATTGCGTCGTCTGAAGATTCGACGATTGCCGCCAGTTGGGAAGCCTGTGTATCTTCCTGTGTCGAGCGGAGGGTCTGGCTCTCCAGGCGGGCAACCTTTTTCTGCAATGCGGTCAATTCTTCAAGGATCTGTTCCCTGTTTTTCGTTTCATTACTCATAGTGTATACATTGCATCATACGCAACTACATAATTATACACCATCCAGCGAAAAAATGTGGGTTTCCCGGGCCCTAAGAGGATCGTGTCACGTCATATATCCGGAAGACGTCGGCTGCGACGTTTACAGATAAACCAGGGTGCAGCAAGGATGGGGGCGCTGTGGTGGAAGCAAAAACCATTGACTCTCAGCCAAAAAGATGCGCAAATATTCGTCATGGATAACACGCAGGCCGTAATTTTCGGCATCATTGAAGGCATCACCGAGTTTCTGCCCATATCATCGACAGGTCATCTTATGCTCACCGCCCATGCCATGGGACTTGACCAGACGTCTTTTCTTAAGTGCTTCGAGATCGTGATACAGTTTGGCGCCATATTATCTGTGGTCGCCCTCTATTGGAGATCGCTGCTGGTTAACCGGGAGATACTGAAGCGGGTCATCGTGGCTTTCATACCGACAGGGGTCCTTGGGCTCACGGTGTACAAGCTTATCAAGAAATATCTTCTTTCGAGCAGTACCGTGGTCCTTTGGTCCTTATTGATCGGAGGTATATTTCTGATTGTTTTTGAACTGCTGCACAAGGAAAAGGAGGACGCCGTCGAGGACCTTTCAAAGATCCCCTATCGGACTTCTATCCTGATCGGACTTTTTCAATCGATTGCAATGATCCCCGGAGTATCGAGATCGGCTTCCACCATTGTGGGCGGCCTGGTGTTGGGACTCAAGAGGAAGACCATCGTGGAGTTTTCTTTTCTCCTCGCCGTTCCCACCATGTTGGCGGCCACCGGTCTTGATCTCCTGAAGAATGCGGGCCAGTTCGATATGGGACAGATTCATTTTCTCGCCATCGGGTTCGTTGTGTCCTTTTTCGCGGCCCTCGCGGGGGTGAAGTACCTGCTGCGATTCATAAAGAATCATACTTTTATTCCTTTCGGGGTATACAGGATTGTCCTTGTCGCCGTATTCTGGTATGTAATGTATATGATGTGAGGCCGCAAAGGAGTATAAGATGCCGGCCGGAATGCCGTACGGCCATTTTATGAACAACCGTGGTGTCTGCCATGCATGAAAAATATATCCTGAATATGTTCAATAAATGCAGTGTCGGAAGGCTTCTCGGCATTGAGGTGACGGACCTGAAGGAAGGTACGGCCAAAGGGCGTCTCAAGGTCAGAGAGGAACACCTGAACATCTTCGGGGATATTCACGGCGGCATTGTGTACACCTTTGCCGACCAGATAGGGGGCGCGTGCGGAAATACGTTGGGGAAAAAGGCAGTTCTCCTGGAATCGTCCATTCAGTACCTGAAAGGAGTGAACGGGGAGAAGACGATATTTGCCGACGCGGCGCTGACTCACATCGGGAAAACCATAGGAAGGATCGACGTCAAGGTATATGAGGATGATGGTGCGGTAATAGCGATTGCCCATCAGATCATCTTCGTTAAGGAAGATGATCATGCAGCAAAGACTCCGGAAGATTTTTGATGCCCTCCTCGCTGCTTTCGGGAAGAGGAACTGGTGGCCCGGAGAGACTCCTTTCGAGGTCATGGTAGGGGCGGTACTGACCCAGAACACGTCCTGGAAAAATGTCGAAAAAGCCATTGCCGACATGAAGAACCATGGACTCATGGACATAGGGCGGGTCCATGAGGTGGAAGAATCAGAACTCGCGGATGTCATAAGGTCTGCAGGATTTTTCAATATAAAAGCCAAGAGGTTAAAGAACTTAATTAATGTAGTATATGACCAGTTTGGCGGAAGTATCGATAATTGTGCATACGTAGAAACAGAAGCCCTGAGATCTCTTTTGCTGGGTATTAACGGGTTGGGGCCCGAGACGGTGGACGGTATTCTCCTCTATGCCCTTCAGCGGCCGGTTTTTGTGGTGGATGCTTACACAAAGAGGTTTCTCACAAATCACGGACTGTACAAAGATGTCCATGACTACCATGACAGACAGCGTTTTTTTCAAGAGAACCTCCCGAAAGACACATATCTTTATAATGAATTCCACGCTCTCATCGTTGTGTTGTGCCAGACCTACTGCAAAAAAGTCCCGGCCTGCGGCGCCTGTCCTCTTGAGGGCGACAGAGGTAAGGATTGAGGAATGAACGCGGTGTATTTCAATAGACCTGCAAAAATCGGAGAACAGGGAGTCCTTGTCTTGCCGATGTTGGGGGTATAAGAACGGCAGAGCAATGAATGAGATGGTTGTTTTACGCGCTTATTTGGAAAATCGTGGGGAAGGCGGTACGCCGGAAATCAGCCGATGACGCGGACCTTTCGGCTATCGGATGCTTTCTCGATCCGGCCGATGGTCAAAGCGGTTTCTCCCGATGCCGAAAGCAGATCAAGGACCGCTTTCTCATGCTCTTTGTCAATAATGCAGATATAACCGATACCCATGTTGAAGGTTGAGCACATCTCCTCGAAGGGTACGTCACCCAGTCTCATAATGTGGGTAAAGATGACGGGCACCCTGTCCCGGGGGAGTTCTATACGGGCCGTCAGTCCGTCAGGGATTATCCTTTCGATGTTTCCCGGCAGGCCGCCTCCCGTAATATGGGCCATCCCGTATATGGGGAACCTCTCAAGGACCGCCATCACGGGTTTAACGTAAATCCTCGTGGGTTTCAGGAGTTCTTCATAAAGTTTGCCTTCAAGGCCTTCGAGAGAGTCGGTAACCTTCAGGCCTGCGACCTCAAACAAGACTTTCCGTACCATGGAGTAGCCGTTACTGTGGAGACCGCTCGATGCAATGCCTATGACCGCATTGCCTTCTTTTATCTTTGAACCGTTTACAATACGGTCTTTTTCGACAAAGCCCATGACAAAACCGGCAAGGTCGTACTCTCCGTCTTTGTAAAAAGAGGGCATTTCCGCGGTCTCGCCTCCTATGAGGGCGCAGCCCGCCATCTCGCAGCCGTCGCAGATCCCGGCAATCACATCCTGATACACGGCGTCCTCGATCCGGCCGGAAGCAAAATAATCGAGAAAGAAATAGGGCTTTGCGCCCATGGTAAGGACATCGTTTGCGCTCATGGCTACAAGATCGATGCCTACGGTATCATGTTTTGCGGCGTCGAAGGCAATCTTGAGCTTCGTCCCTACTCCATCGGTCGAGCTTACCAGGACGGGTTTCGTGTATCCTTCGGGAACCTCGGTGAGGGCCGCAAAACCTCCAATGGAATTCATCACCCAAGGGTTGAATGTGCCCTGGATCCTGCTCCTTATCCGACCAAGCAGCCTGTCGGCCTTTTCTATATCGACCCCGGAATCTTTGTATGTGATACCTGCCATGGGTTCTAATGTAAAATGGATGCTGCTCAGATGTCAATCATTTATTCGAGAAAACCGGAAGCGGGGGCCGGCAAAGGGCCCGTCCGTTCCGGGCAGAAGAGGGGCTTCGCGCCCCTCCGTTATCCCATCTTGCCTACGAAATCCTGAACCGGAATGGCGGGAAGGGTTATAATCTCAACCGTTCCTCTGGAGCCGAATTCGATTGATACTTTTGCGATCGCTTCGTTGTTCGGAGCCTCCAGGATATTGAGGAAGTCATAGGGACCCAGCAATGCATACTGGGCGAGCACCTTCGCTCCCATCTTCTCCATCTCCACATCCACTTCTTCTATGCGTTCCGGATGTTTCTTGATGGTCTTCCTGCCTTCGTGAGTCAATTTGCTTAGCATTATGTATATCGGCATTCAATCACCCCCTTGTCTTACTCTTGTAGTGTAATTTTAGTATAGTTATAGCCGTTGTCAATGATTATTTGCAGACGGAAGAGGGAGGCCGGAAAATTAGTCGAATGAGATTAACCACATATTGAAAAAAAATATTTTCGGCCACCATAGGGCACGGAAAGATGCGGTTTCGCTTGTGGAGGAATTCACATTCACAAATCAGTTTAGTCTTTATTTTTTTGGAGGAATTTGTATATAATAAAGAGCATGTCCTTTGATCCAGATACCATGAAGAGCGGGCAAGTTCAATATTTCACATGGTGCGGATTTTATGGCATATAGTGAAATAAGTATATATACTCTAGGCTACGAAAACTCATTCAGGGGGATGTTGAATGGCGAAACCGATGGATCAATACAAGTGGCATGAGCTTAACGTGGGTTGTGTCATAGAAGAAGTAGGAAACGCTTCCGAGTACAAGACGGGAGACTGGCGCTCCCAGAAGCCGGTGTGGAATGATGAGAAATGTATAAAGTGCGGCATTTGCTGGCTCTATTGCCCTGACGCTGCCATATACAAGACAGAGGAGGGCCTTTACAGGGCTAATCTCGACTATTGTAAAGGATGCGGTATCTGTTCGAAGGAGTGCAGACCGGCTGCAATCACGATGGTGGAGGATGAGGCATGAAGGCTATAAAAGGCATTGAGGTTTCCATAGCGGCTTCCGTTGCGGCAAAACTTGCGAAAGTAGAAGTAGTGGCCGCATATCCGATCACCCCCCAAACCCACATCGTAGAGCACCTGGCAGACCTTGTCGCCAACGGCGAACTTGATGCAACGTACATTAACGTCGAGTCTGAGCACTCCGCCATGTCCGCATGCTGCGGTTCTTCCGCGGCAGGCGCGCGGACATTCACTTCGACGAGTTCGCAGGGCATGGAATTGATGCACGAGATTCTTTTTATTGCCTCGGGCATGAGGTTACCCATCGTGATGGCGGCGGTCAACCGGGCGCTTTCAGCACCTCTTTCCATCTGGGGTGACCATTCCGATGTAATGGCGGCAAGAGATACAGGATGGATCATGCTCTTTTGTGAAAATGGCCAGGAGGTGGTCGACACTACCATCATGGCTTTTAAGATTGCCGAAGACAGGCGGGTGCTACTGCCTTTAATGGTGAATATGGACGGCTTCTCCTTGAGCCATGTTATTGAAGCCATCGACTTCCCCACGCAGGACGAGGTCGATGCGTTCCTGCCGTCATACGACCCCCTGTACACGTTGCATCCGGATAAACCGGTGACAATGGGCGCTTATGCCATGCCGGAACTCTATACGGAGGCAAAATATGCGCAGGAAATGGCCCTGATCAATTCCAAGCAGGTCGTGAAAGAAGTGATGGACGAATATGGAAAGAAATTCGGGAGACATTATAACGTTGTCGAGACGTATAATGTGGAAAAGGCGGACACCGTTTTTGTCGCGCTGGGCGCGATAGGCGAGAATATCAAGACGGCCATCGATACACTGAAGGAACAGGGCAAAGAGGCGGGTCTGGTCCAGTTGAGGCTCTTCAGGCCTTTCCCTATAGAGGAAGTCCTTGCGGCCGTGAAGGACAAGAAGAATGTCGTGGTGATTGAGCGGGTAATGCCCGCGGGCGCGCCGAACGGTCCTTTATTTGAGGAACTGTCGGCTGTCGTCCATATCAACGCACTTGGCACGGCCCTGTCGAATTACATTGTAGGTCTTGGCGGAAGGGACGTGTTGCCTGAGGACTTCGAAGAGATATATGGAGAGATTACGTCAGGAAAGAACACCGTGTTACAGGATGGGAAGAATTTCAAGGTGATAGGAGTGAGAGCATGAGATTTAAGAGCCTTCAATTATACACGGACCACCCGGAAGAGGAATTTTCCGTCTCGGGCCACCGGGCGTGTCAGGGTTGCGCGGAGATACTTGCCTTGAGGCTCGCCCTCAAGGTCTTTGGAAAGGATACGATTCTCTGTATGGCCACGGGATGTATGGAGATAATCTCCACACCACTTCCGACAACAGCGTGGACGCTGCCCTGGATCCATGTCGCTTTTGAAAATGCGGCTTCCGTAGCTTCAGGCGTGGAAGCGGGAATCAAAACATTGATGGACAAGGGAAAGATAGCGAAAAAGGATATTCATGTGGTCGCAATAGCCGGTGATGGCGGAACGAGCGATATTGGCCTTCAGGCGCTGTCCGGAGCTTTGGAGCGGGGACATAAGTTTACCTATATTTGCGTTGATAATGAGGCGTATATGAATACGGGCATCCAGCGTTCGTCTTCGACTCCGTATGGCGCTATGACCACAACGAGCCCTCCGGGCAAGAAAGGCATAGGGCAGGCGACATGGAAAAAGAATATGCCTGAGATAGTCGCCGCTCACAATATTCCTTACGTGGCGACCGCGTGTCCGTCATATCCCTTCGATCTCTTCGCCAAGGTAAAGAAAGCGAGAATGGCAGAAGGCCCGTCTTATCTCCACATTCTTTCGGTCTGCCCTACGGGTTGGAGGATACCTTCGGGTCAGGCTGTGGAATATGGGAGGCTCGCGGTGAGAACGGGAATGTTCCCTCTTTACGAGATTGAGGATGGAGCGTGGAGGATCACGTATAGCCCGGATCCTTTGCGACCGGTTACGGATTATCTCAAGGGACAGGGACGATACAAGCACCTTACTGAAGAAACGACGGCAGTAATCCAGGAACGGGTAGCCGCCGAATGGGAACAGTTGAAATATCGATGTAATGTAAAGTAGCGGACAAAAGAACGGTTCTAAACACGGGGACGGGCGGAAGGCCGTCCCCGTTTCAGTATCCATATTCCCTGCGAAGTCATTTTCCTGCATTATGTGATTCGATTTTCTTGACAAACATTTTACTATAAGCTCATATATAACGATGTCGGGCCAACATGCGGGCGGAAGACTTGGGAGAAGGGCGCTTCCCGGAGCGGAAGAGGCAGTTCGGGAGTCTTTGTCTCACGATCGGCCCGGTTTCTGCCGGCCCGGGGATGGGTCCGCTCGCGGTGACGCGGAAGGGACACGCCGCTGAAGGATTTCCGGATGAGGCAAATGAAACGGGTTGTATACAATATGTCTATTGGCTTTTTTCTGCGAATGAGTTAGGCTATTTGGAGGGCACGGGTTTTATCCGCTGAATAAAACCGTACACCGGATAAAAGGGTGCCTTTGCGGCAGAAAGCGTGGTTGCAGGAAGGTAAATGCCGCAAGAAGGTTTCGCCGGACAGCATGTTTATGAGAATCTAAAGGCTGGAGGAGGGAGCGCATGATGATCCCTGAGATTGATGTCTATGCAGCAAATGTAGTGTCTAAAGAAGAGTTTGCCGTTTCCGGGCACAGGGCGTGCCAGGGTTGCGCGGAAATACTCGCTTTGAGGATGGCTCTCAAGATCTTTGGAAGAGATACTATCATAGCTATGGCCACAGGATGTATGGAGATTGTTTCGACGCCTCTTCCTTTGACGGATTGGAAGCTTCCCTGGATACATGTTGCCTTCGAGAATGCTTCAGCCGTGGCGTCAGGGATTGAAGCGGGGCTCAAGGTAATGATGGATAAGGGGAGAATCCCCCGAAAAAAGATCCATCTGGTTGCCATAGGTGGCGACGGAGGGACGAGCGACATAGGGCTTCAGGCTCTGTCCGGGGCATTTGAAAGGGGAACCAAGTTCACCTATATCTGCGTCGATAACGAAGCGTACATGAATACGGGCATACAGAGGTCGTCATCCACTCCTTACGGGGCCGCCACCACCACGAGCCCTCCGGGGAAGCGAAGCATAGGTCAATCCACATGGAAGAAGGACATGCCCGCCATTGCCGCGGCTCATCGCATACCATATGTGGCGACCGCGTGCCCTTCATACCCTTTTGATTTTTTCGATAAGGTAAAAAAGGCCAAGATGGTGGATGGGCCGTCGTATCTGCACGTTCTTTCGGTCTGTCCCACAGGTTGGAGGATTCCCTCGAATTCATCCATCCGTTACGGTCGGCTCGCGGTCGAGTCAGGCATATTCCCCCTTTACGAGATTGAAAAGGGCCGGTATAAACTGTCATACAACCCTGACCCGCTGAAACATATAGTGGACTACATGGACGGACAGGGGCGGTACAGACATCTCACCGTGCGGAATGTATCCGACATTCAACAGAAGGTTACGAAGAACTGGGAGAGACTTAAATCCCGGTGCGGAGTCGAGTAACTCAAGACCCAGGGGGAATTCATGGACGTTGATAAAGACAAACTGAACGCGATTATACAAAAATACGATGGTGACCGGTCCCATCTTCTCGCAATGTTTCAGGATATTCAGCGGGAATACAGGTATGTGCCGAAAGAGGCGGTGGAATATGTCTCCGGTCAGGTAGGCATTCCCCTTGCGAAGTCCTACGAAGTGGTGACGTTTTACAAGACACTCTCTCTCAAGCCCCGAGGGAAACATACGATCCACGTTTGTCTGGGTACGGCCTGTCATCTGAGGGGCGGTCCTAATGTACTGGATGCCTTCGAACGGGAACTCTGTGTGAGTGCGGGTAATACCACCGAAAACGGGATGTTCACCCTCGAGACGGTCAACTGCCTTGGGGCCTGCGCCCTTGCTCCCCTGGTGAGGGTGGAGGAGCGCGATTTCGGCAAAACAAGTCCGGGAGGCGTGAAAAAGATTATCGACCAGTACAGTCAGGAGGAGCGATGATTACCTCTCGTGAACAGCTTGATTCCATAGGAGCAGAGTACAAGAAAAGGACTGCAGCCTATGACAAGATCGTCAAAATCTGCTGCGGGACCGGCTGTATATCGTCGGGTGCTCTCAATGTGTATGAGGGATTACAAATTGCGGTGGAAAGAGGGGGCCTGTCCTCGAAGGTTTTGATCAAGAAGACGGGTTGCCACGGACTCTGCGAAAGAGGGCCCATTGTAGTCATCGGGGCCGATGAGATATTGTACCAGAGCGTGGGCAAAAGAAATATCGAGGCGGACATCGCTGCCCTGCTTGCCACTCTCAAAGAGAATAAAATCGTCGATCAATTGCTGTACAAGGGTGAGGACAGGACCAAGAGATATGTGTCGCCATTCGACATTCCTTTTTATGCGGGCCAGACCAGGGTCACTCTCAGTTTGAATGGGGCGATCGACCCGGAGGATATCGACGAATACATAGCGGAGGGCGGATACAGGTCGCTTCACAAGGCGCTCCGGATGGAACCCGTGGAGATCATCGACTGGATTGAAAAGTCGGGATTACGGGGAAGGGGCGGCGGTGGTTTCCTTACAGGATATAAGTGGCGTTCATGCAGGCAAGCCGAAGGATCACCCAAGTATATAGTCGCAAACGGAGATGAGGGAGACCCCGGCGCATTCATGGACCGGTCCCTTATGGAGGGGAACCCCCACGGTATTCTGGAAGGGATTACCATAGGCGGGTTCGCCATAGGGTCCAACCAGGGATACATCTATGTCCGCGACGAATACCCTCTCGCTGTCCACCGGTTGTCCAAGGCTATAGATGAGGCGAGAGAACGCGGGTTACTGGGACGCAACATCTTCGGTTCCGGTTTCGATTTTGACATCTCCATATTCCGAGGAGGTGGAGCTTTTGTATGTGGGGAGTCTACGGCCCTCATCTCTTCCATAGAAGGTAAATCGGGAGAGCCCAGGTCGAAATATACCCACACTGTCGAGAAAGGGCTCTGGGATAGGCCGACGAACCTCAACAACGTGGAAACCTGGGCGAATGTCCCCCATATTATCGACAGGGGATGGGAATGGTTTCAGTCGATAGGTTCGGAGAGAAGCAAGGGAACGAAAGTATTTTCCCTCGTGGGCAAGGTCAAGAATACGGGTCTTATAGAAGTGCCCATGGGGATAAGCCTGAGAGAGATTATTTTTGACCTGGGAGGCGGCATTCAGGGCGACAGGAAGTTTAAGGCGGTCCAGACCGGCGGCCCGTCCGGAGGCTGTATACCTGAGGTCTACCTGGAGATGCCCGTGGATTTTGATTCTCTCACGAAACTTGGCTCCATGATGGGTTCGGGAGGAATGATCGTCATGGACGAGAGAAGCTGCATGGTGGATGTAGCCCGTTATTTCCTCAATTTCCTTGTGGAGGAATCTTGTGGGAAATGCACCCCCTGCAGGGAAGGCGTGAGGAGGATGCACGAGATTGTGAGCCGTATCTGCCGGGGGCAAGGGGAAAAAGGGGATTTGGAACACCTCGAGGAACTGGGGAAGGCTATACAGCTGAGTTCCCTATGCGGTCTCGGACAGAGCGCTCCCAATCCCGTTCTTTCGACGATCAAGTTCTTCAGAGAGGAATACAGGGCTCATATAGATGAAAAGAAATGCCCTGCCGGCATATGCAAAGACCTTATTGAAGTGCGGATCCTTCCGGACAAGTGTACCGGCTGCGCGAGGTGTGCGGCGGAATGTCCCGTAGAGTGTATATCGGGCGAGAAGAAGGAGCCCCATGCTATCGATCAGTCACGGTGCACGAAGTGCGGTACCTGTTATGATGTGTGCCGTTTCGACGCAGTAATAATCGAATAGGAGAGCTCAAGTGATTGAATTCAAGATAAACGGCAGACTGGTAAAAGCGGAGGAGGGAGAGACACTACTTGCGGTCGCGCGGAGAGAAGGTGTCACCATACCTACTTTGTGCCACCACGAGACCCTCGGTTCCGACGGCAGGTGCAGGCTTTGCATGGTAGAAGTGGAGAAAGGGAAAAGGAAGCGAGTTGTGGCATCGTGTCTCTACCAGGCGGAGAACGGCATCGAAGTGTCCACCGAGACGCCTGACATTCAGCTCATACGTAGAACCGTGCTGGAGCTGTTTCTTGCCCGGAATCCGGCTTCGGACGTGGTCCGTTATCTTGCGGAATCCTACGGCGTCAAGAACACCCGGTATGCCACGGATAACGATAAAGGCAAGTGCGTGCTCTGTAACGCGTGCGTGAGGACGTGTGAAACGCTGGTCGGGGTGACGGCCCTGGGTTTAAGCGGGAAGGGCCCGGTAAAAAAGGTTACCACCCCCTTTGATGAGGCTTCGGAAGTGTGTATCGGTTGCGGAGCATGTGTGGCGGTCTGTCCTACGGGCCACATATTCATGGAGGACAAGAACGGTTTCAGGACGGTTTGGAAAAAGAAATTTGAGCGCGCGAAATGTCCCAAGTGCGGGAGGCACCATTCTCCGATCACCCAGCTGGAGTTTATCTCCGGAAAATCGGGCACTCCCATGGAGGAGCTTATGGTCTGCCTGGATTGCCGGTAGGGGTACTTTTTTCTGTTGAAAAAGTTTTTCAATAGCGTATAAACTAATACATATGTGATATGGGTCACATATGTCGAGCAGGCTTTGTGGGATTATTTATGACAAATGACTCGTTTCAACTACACATCGCGCCATAATTCCGTTAGACCAGCCTAAGCAACGGCGACGAAGAAACCAGGTGTGAGTACTTGGGCGCCTTCGTAACAAATTGAGGAGCGGCACATGAACATGGACCTTTCCAGAGTCGGTAAGATTCTTAGAGATAAGAGAGAAGAGCGGGGCCTTTCAATCGAGTACCTGTCTGAGGAGCTGTGCTTACGAAAAACTCTCATTGAAGCCATAGAGAAGGGTAATTGGGGAGCCCTGCCCCACGAAGTCTACGTAAGAGGATTTGTAAGGGAGTACGCCGCCCTTGTGGGTGCCCTTGACGAGGTGGCTGAATGTTCGGTGGCTCCGGAGAAGACGGAACTCGTTAACCCGGCGGCAGAGGCCCCCGTGCGTGAGAAGAGGAAATCCGGTCCGAGAAAGTTCCCGGGAGCGAGGTTTGTCTACTTCGGCATTCTTGCCGTCGTGATGCTCTTCTTCGTGTACGACAAAATCGAAAAGGAGAGAGCCCTTTCTTCCAAGACCGAACGGGCGAGCCATGTAAACCGGACCTCCGAGGCGGAGAAAGAAGTGAGTGGAGTGAGTTCCGTTTCAGAGGTAAAGAGCGGCAGCGAAACGAACAAGCTGTCTGCCATATCCGGGACCAAGAAACTCATGATTACATGCCACGAAAGAACCTGGGTGAGCGTGGTAATCGACGGGAAGGAGAAAAAAGAGTTCATGCTCAGCCCGGAAGAGATTATTATGGTGAACGGGACGGAAAGGTTCGACCTTCTTGTTGGAAACGCGGGTGGGGTAAAACTCTTACTTAACGGCAAAGATGTGGAATTCACCGGGAAAAGCGGTGAGGTAAAGAGAGTCCAACTCTCCTGAGTTGCATTGCCGGGATTTTTGATCATTAGTCCTTAGCGCCGTTTTCTTGAATCAGGGTCGCGAAAGGGCGTCAAGAACCATCCTTACGCACTGAATTATATCCCTTCCGGGGAAAGGAGACGGAGGGCTCGCGACCTCGTGAAGCGATTGCCCCCGGCTTTGGTCCCGGGGGCTGCTTTGATGACGGGAGACCGTTGGGTATACCGGTCATATCCCTTGCAGGCTATTTCTTTATTGTGTCCCAATCCTTCAGAAATTTTTCCAGACCGATGTCCGTGAGAGGATGGTTCATAAGCTGCCTCAAGACGTTGAAGGGGATCGTCGCCACATCTGCGCCGACGGTGGCGGCCTGGAGTACGTGAAGCGGGCTCCTGATACTCGCCACAATAATCTCGGTTTCCATTCCATAGTTTGAAAATATTGTGAGAGTGTCCTCTATAATATCCATTCCCCTGGTGGAAATGTCGTCGAGTCTTCCTATAAAGGGGCTTACGTAGTCGGCGCCTGCTTTTGCGGCAATCAGTGATTGCACGGGCTGAAATATGAGGGTTACATTTGTCTTTATCCCTTCACGGGAGAGAGCCCTTACCGCCTTTATGCCTTCCTCGGTCATGGGGATCTTCACTACCACGTTTGGTCCAAGCTGGGCCAGTCGCCTGGCCTCTTCACACATGCCTTTAGAGTCCTTAGAAATTACTTCGAGACTCACCGGGCCCTCCACGAGGGACAGAATGTCCTTGATTGTCTGTTCCGGTCCTTGCTTCTCCCGGGAGAGCAGCGTGGGGTTCGTGGTCACTCCATCCACCAATCCCATCTCGATTCCTTTTTTGATTTCTTCCACATTCGCAGTATCAACGAAGAACTTCATGTTTTCCTCCTACCATTTTTCATATTTGTCAGAATGCTTTCTATATTCTTTCCTTTCTCCCCGCGTGTGATACAGGAAAAAGGCCGATGCCTCAAGACTGCTGGTAAGCATATATGCTTCCTCGAGCATATCGCCCCGGGCAAAACTGCCGTGGCCCCTCATAAGGACCACTTTATAGTCTTTCAGATACTCGCTCACCACATGCGAAGCTTCGTCGGAGCCTATGGTTTTTTCAAGGCTCACCACAGGGACCTTCTTAAACAGGTAGGAACCCTCCGAATCGACAGGTATGAGTTCATCTTCGGTCATGGAGAGGAGGGTGGCATACGGGGGGTGCGCGTGGAGGACCGACAGGGCGCTTGTGTTCTTGTAGATTGCCTTGTGGACCACAAACTCCGAAGATGCCATGAGAACATGGGCATCGTTCTTGTTGATCCCCATTTCGATTATGTCGCCCTCTTTCAATTGTCCGAGCATGGACGCGCGTCTCGTAATGAATATCTTCTGTCCCTGCCTCACGCTCATATTACCCGCATGGGAACTTATAAGGCCCCGCAAAAAGACGTCCCGCCCAATATCTCTAAAGGTCAGGTACGTTGTCTCGTCAATCATAAGAAGGTCCCGGACTTATCTTTCTTCATGCCAACCCCAGTTTTTCAAGAACTTCCTTACCCGGTTTTCCGGCCTCATCCCAACCCCTCACTTCATAATATTCTTTCAGGAGCGTTTCAAGGGGGACGTCGGCGAACCGTGCGGGCAGTTTGTCCTCTTCCACACCTTCCCTGAGATTAAAGAGTTTCTCCAGATTCCATATGCGCTCGCCCACAGTAATCGATTCTTCCCAGGTGATCTTTGCACCGGTAACGACGCTCGCGATGCGGGCGTAATAGTCGTGGGGAATAGCCAGGGACGCAAACCTGCACATGACAAGTGTATCCATGAAGGCGGATATGTTCTGGTACAGGGCAAGGAGGCTTCCTTTTCCTTGCGAGGAAAACCGGTCCACGAGTTTCGGCACCCCCAATATCTCGGCACCTACCAGATAACCCTGCATGTGGCAGCCGCCTCTGTTGGAGGTCGCGTAGCCGAGGGCATTTCCATAGGCGCCTCTCGGGTCATACGCGGCTATTTCGAGTCCTTTCGACTGGGCCGCCATGTCCCGGGCGTCGAACATTTCTCCAAGCTTCCTTGTGCCGAGGGAAAGGATCGACCCTTCCTCTCTCCGTTCCGCGATTGCCGTGATCAGTGAGGCGATCTTCTCGAAGTCGCCATACCTGGCGGCCAGACCCAGTTTGCCCTTTTCGGAGAGTTCCACGGCCATGCCGATGACGCTGCCGGTGCTGATCGTATCGAGGCCGAACTCATTACAGAGCCCGTTCAGCTTCGCCACCTTTTCAATATCGTGAATAGAGAGGTTCACACCCAGGGCCCAGAGGCTTTCGTACTCCGGTCCGTCACCTTCCCTGGTGACGCGGCCGCAGGCGACGGGGCAGAAGAGACAGGCCCTCCTTTTCTTGAGCAGGGTGTCGGTGAGTGCTTCACCCGAGACGGAAGCCGATTCAAAAGGCGCCGGGTACCTGAAATTGGAGGAACTCAGGAGACCGGCTTCGCGCATGTAATTGAGCAGGATACCCGTGCCGAATTCGGGGAGTCCCTTGGAGGTCACCGGATTCGCGGACAGCCATTTCTTGCACTCGTAAGCAATGAAAGAGAATTTTTCCCTGTCGGGAATGGGAACCTTCCCTTTTCCCTTCACGACGATCGCCTTCACCTGTTTCGAACCGAGGATGGCGCCGAGTCCTCCTCTCCCGAGGTAACGTCCGTCATTTTCTATATTGGCGAATGATACACCGGATTCTCCGCCCCTGCCGATAAGGAGGATTGAAACGTCACGGCCGTGGCGTGCCCTCAGATACTCTTTGACGTAAGCCTTTTCCCTTCCCCACAGTTCGTCGGCACTATGAATGTTGATCTCCCCATGCTCTATGGAGATGTACGAGGGTTTCCCGCCCGCGCCGGTCAGGACAAGTGAGTCGATGCCGTTCTTCTTCAGGTATACGCCCATTCTTCCCCCGCACGAGGAACTGAAGATGGTGCCCGTGAGGGGTGATTTGGTGGTGGCCATGAACCTTCCTCCCATAGGGAAGGGCATCCCGGTCAGAGGCCCGCCACCGAAGACAATGGGGCATTCTCGGGAAAGGGGGTCTACGCCGACGGGAGCGAGATCGAATACCAGTTTTGTATTTATGCCTCGTCCCCCGACGAATTTGCCGGCCACCTCAGGGTCCGTTTCCCTGTACATGGAGGTGCCGCGGCTCATGTCTATTATTGCCGTTTTCAATTGCTCACCCTTTCTCTTGTTGCTCCCCGGCCAGAGATCTTCTCGTCGGCGGTTGTCCTCCAGAGCGATATTGCCTGTCCGGGACCGATGTCTTCAAGAAAGGAGGCGAGTGGTTTCCCGTAGAGAGGGTGGATGATCCCGGCGTCTATCTCAAGGCATGGGACTATGGCGAACCTTCTCCTGTGAAGTTCAGGGTGCGGTATAACGAGAGACGGAGTCTCAAGGACCAGGTTATCGAACAGGAGGATATCGAGGTCTATCACTCTCGGCCCGCCCGGTATCTCTCTTGTGCGCCCCATGTCCTCTTCGATCCTGTTCAGGAATTCAAGAAGGTCTGCCGGTGATCCCGCCCACGATACGGCAATAGCAGCGTTGAGAAAATCGTCCTGATCAATAGATGAAACCGGTGAGGTAGCATAGAGAGATGAAGCTGCGAGGAACCGGGTCCTGTGGTCGGTGAGGATTGTCCGGATACTCGCGGAACAATAAGACGCCCGGTCACCCATATTGGATCCAATTCCTATAAATGCCTTGTTATTCACAATGTTCAGGAGGTTCTTGCTCTATCTCCGGCGCTGTCCTTAGAGGTGAGAGCTTCTTTTTCGTCGGATTCCCTTGTGGCCTTCCTGAAGCCCCTTATGCTTTTACCGATGGCGCCGCCCACCTCCGGAAGCTTGCCTGCCCCGAAGACAAGGAGGACTATTACCATTATGATGATAAGTTCAGGAAATCCAAGGCCAAACATGGAATACATTATCATGTACGGATGAGCGCAGTCAATCCCTAAAAGAAAGAAATCCTTTGATTACGCTGTGGGTTGGAGCGGGTTTCGGCTTGCCGCAGGTTGACTGGGGAGCGAATTTCCTTTACAATATGTTACCCATGGCACTAAAAGAAATTAAACTTTATCCTGACCCTGTTCTCAGGCAGACGGCCTCGAAGATCGACAATATCACTGATGAAATAGTCCAGCTTTCCCATGACATGGTGGAAACCATGAGACTTGCCAACGGAGCGGGTCTTGCGGCCAACCAGGTCGGGCTTCGACTGAGGCTGATAGTGATCGACGAACAGGTCAAAAAGGAACATAGATCCATCGTCTTAATAAACCCTGAGATTCTCTTTACGGAATCCGAGGAGACCGCCGAAGAGGGATGTCTCAGCCTTCCGAGATTCTATGAGTTCGTGAAGAGGCCCAAAAGGGTCAAAGTGCGAGCAATAGATTTGAGGGGCGAGGTGATGGAGATAGAGCGTGAAGACCAGATGGCAAGGGCGTTACAACATGAGATAGACCACCTGAACGGTGTTCTCTTTATCGACCACCTGAGTCCTTTGAAGAAGGAGTTCTTCAGGAAGAAATTTATGCGGGCTAAAAGGTGAAGATAGTCTACTTCGGCTCATCACTCTTTTCCGTGCCTCCTCTCATGGCGGTGCTGCCCTCCGTCTCATGTGTCGTCACGAGAAGGGCCAAGCCGAAGGGCAGAGGTTACCACGTCGAAGCAAACGATGTGAAGAAAATAGCCTCTGAGGCAGGGATTCCTTTGATAGAGATAGATTCTTTCAAGGATGAGGCGGCCGGTCAACTGCGGGACCTCAAGCCCGATTTTCTTGTCGTGGCTTCTTTCGGACTTATGATTCCAGACTGGGCGCTCAGTATCGCAACTGTCGGCCCCGTGAACATCCATCCGTCCCTGCTTCCCCGATACAGGGGGCCATCTCCCATCCAGTGGGCACTGTGGAACGGTGAGAGAGAGACGGGCATTACCTTAATAAAGATGAATGAAAAAATGGATGAAGGGAATATTCTTCATCAGGAGATAATGGCCATCGACGCCGGGGATAGCATGATCACCCTGTCCGCAAGACTTGCCGCAAGAGCCGGCGAAATACTGCCAGGTTTCCTTGAGGAGATGAAGACGAAGGGGATGATGGAAGGTGTTGTGCAGAGCGGCGAATTAGCCACCTACACGCCTATCATTGCCAAGGAAATGGGGAAGATCGACTGGTCGCTGGGAGCCCTGGAGATAATCAGGCAGATCAAAGCCCTTGTGCTCTGGCCCACGGCCTATACCTATCTCGAGGGAAAACTCCTGAAAATATTCGACGCCCATATATATGATGATTCCGCCGTTTCAGCGGAGGCGGGCATCGTTATGGAGGTGACGAAAGCCGGATTCCTGGTGGGTACGCCAAACGGCACTTTGCGGATTACCGAGGTGCAGCTTGAAAACAAGAAGAGGCTAAGCGCATATCAGTTCGCCCAGGGATACAGAGGGCTCGTGGGGAAAAGGCTCGGATAGCCGGGTAAGCGAATTTTTTAGTTGACATGACAAGAAATTATCCTTATTATCAAAATTAAATGGTGTGGTTCTTGCATTCAAATGGAGGAGAATGAAAAGACTTGGCATAGGTTTCATAATCCTCTTTTTTCTTGTGTCCTGCTCAAGCACCGGAAGGGTGGGTACGCTGGACAAGTCTTCTCTTGATGATACACCCCTCGTATACAATCCGGCGGATCAATCAAAACTATCAGCAATGGCGACGGGAGGAGCGGCGAAAAAGGCCAAGGGGAAACCTAAAGTCTTTAATCCCGAAGATGACGATGACATAGCGTCACTCCTCGAACACGACGATTTCCGGGACTTTGACCTACCCATAGTGTTCAACGAGGCCGTCAAGTACTATGTGGTCTACTTCAACACGGAGAAGAGAAAGGTTTTTGCCAACTGGCTCAAACGGTCGCGACGGTATGTCCCGGTCATGAAGGAGATATTGAAACAGCACGGTCTGCCCGAGGACCTTGTGTACGTTGCCATGATAGAAAGCGGGTTCAATGCGAAGGCATACTCCTCGGCCAAGGCATGCGGGCCGTGGCAATTCATCTATGAAACGGGGGGGAGGTATGGGCTCAAAGCGAACTTCTGGATAGATGAAAGGAGAGACCCTGAAAAATCGACTATTGCTGCCGCCAAATATTTGACGGATCTCTTTAACCAGTTCGGTCACTGGTATCTCGCGGCCGCAGGCTACAATGCGGGCGAGAAGAGGGTCGAAAGAGCCATAGAAAAACACAACACCAACGATTTCTGGGAGTTGGCCAAATATAATGCCCTTCCGAGGGAAACCAGAGAGTACATCCCCAGACTGATCGCTGCGTCCATCATCGCAAAGGACCCTGAAAGGTTCGGATTCGGGAGTATCGTATATGAAGACCCGGTGCGGTTCGCCGAAGTGAAGGTCCCCAGAGCGACCCTTCTTACCGCGATTGCAAGGGCGAGTTCCATAGATATTGCCGAATTACGGTCTCTGAACCCCGAACTCCTGAGGGGCATCACTCCGCCCTATATGGAAGACTACCGGGTCAAGCTCCCGGCCTCCACAAACATTGCAAGATTCTCCGAAGCGCTGGAAGGGGCGGGCGGCAGGGAGAGGAAGATCAAGGATGTGGTTGTCTACAAGGTAAAGAAGAAGGATACTCTTGCGAAGATCCTGAAGAAATACGGGATTAGGGAAGAAGAGTTGTACCTTGTCAACAGTTGTGAGGAGCAGTTGAAGGTCAAACCGGGGATGGCTCTGAATATCCCTATATTTGTCGGTTCAACACGCACGGCGGTGGCAGCGGTTGTGCCGGCGCCGGTGAAGGCACCGGCAAGAGATTCGGGCGAGGTCCGGGTCGCCAAACTTGTGAGGGCGGAAAAACAGCACGAAAAACCTGAAAAGACCGAAAAACAAGAGAAGGCGGAAAGGGTCGAAAAGGTTGAGAAGGTCGAGAGGATCGAAAAGACAAAAGGGCAGGGTGAACCAGCCCCGGCAAAGACTTACCATGTAGTGAGAAGGGGTGAGACCTTGTCTGATATCTCGACGAAGTATGGGGTGGAAGTGGCAAGCCTTATGTCGGTGAATAACCTGAAAAGTGAGAAGGTTTACCCCAACATGAAGCTCATGCTCGCGAGCCACCACAGTCCGAAGAAGAAGGAAAGCCAGGCGGGTCCGAAGTTTCACACGGTGAAGAAGGGCGAGACCCTGGCTCAAATTTCGAGCAAATACCATGTGAGTATCTCCAGCCTCAAGTCTGCGAATAACCTGAAAAGCCTCAAGGTTCAGCCCAAGATGAAATTGAAGATAGTGTCAGGGGAGGGCTGACCGGTTTTAAATCTGTATCTGTGAGTTTTGCTCTCCGCCGGTTTGACCTTGCGGGGGGGGGCGTCCTGAAACCGTTATGGATGTGACAGGACCAGTCGATACAGAGTAAAAAAATCCCACCAGAACAGCATGAGCAAAACAAGTGATGCTACGGACAGGAGGATATATACGGTTTTGGAAAGTCTTTTCTTCCGTCCTGTAAGAAGCGCAATGTTCAACTCTTTGAGGGCTGTCTTTACCGTGGAGCGGTTGGCCGTGGTCCTTGACTGGGAATAGAGAACAAGCATACACCTGTCGCAAATAATGTTGATGAGCCTGGGATATCCTTTAGATGCGCTATGAATGAGTTTTGTGGCATCTTCGTTGAACTTCAGCAGGCCCTTTGAACCGGCCTTGAAAAGCCTGTAACTCACGTAGCGGGCTACTTCGTCCAGGTCGAGGGGCTTCAGAATGCATATGACCGTTATTCTTTGGGACAAGTATCTCAATTCATCCTTCTGCAACCTGCCGGTGATTTCCGGCTGGGCAAAAAGAATAATCTGGAGTATCTTTTCTTTGTCTGTTTCGAAGTTGGAGAGTACCCTGATAAACTCGAAAAGGTCGTCTCTGATGAGTTGCGCCTCGTCCACCACAAGAAGAGACCTCTTCCCCTGGCGATGCCGGGCCAGGAGAAAAACCCGGAGCGCGTCCAATCCTTCCTTTATCCCGGAACCGCACCCTTCTATGGAAAACTCATGGAGAATCTCCTTTAGAAACTCGCGATCGTCCATTATAGGATTGAGTACGAGGGCGGAAGCATAGGTCTGGGACTCAAGGGACGAGAGGAATATCCTGGAAAGGGTCGTCTTTCCCGTCCCCACATCTCCATATATCAACGCGAAACCCTCGCGCTGGTCCAGGAAGAAATGAAGGTGATCCAGCGCTTCCCGGTGACTTCTCGACTCAAAATAAAAGGCAGGGTCGGGCGTAAGGGAAAACGGCTTCTCGGTGAGTCCGAAATAGTCGATGTATGGTATATCCATGGAACCGGTTACTATTTTCACATTTTCCCGTTGCGTAATCAATCGGTTATTGCTATGGCACGAGAATTTCTATAGAATATCTGTAATTGATGCCTATTTCTACTGAGCCGGGTACTTTTGACAGGACAAACTTGATTACGGGAGTCTCCCGTCACGGGGAGAGGAAATCCGCGTGAAGGCAGTGGCGGTGAGAGTAACCCAAGATAGGGCGTTGCATGTGAAGAGTCCGGGCGGGTGCGGGATTATGACGATTCTATCAGTGAAATGGCGTGCCGGTGTTGTCCGGGCCGCTCGCCGGGGGGATTTCTGATGGACATGCTCGGGATAGACATAGGTACGGTAAGCATCAAGTATGTCCGGGTTCGCGGTAAGGGTCAGAAAGCAGCCGTAGTTTCAAAGGGCATCTACCCCTATGGCGGCGAACTGCTTCAACTCGAATCCGTTTTGTCCGATATCAGGACCAAAGAGGGCCGGTTGAGAGTAGCCATCGGCATCTCATCGCAGGACATTCTCAAGAAATCTGTGACCATCCCGGTTCTCCCGAAAGAAGAGATCGCCGACGCCCTGGATTGGTCGGTCTCGAAGACTGTCTCCTTGCCCTTGAACGAGATGTCCTATGAGTACATTATGCTTGGAGAGGTGGAAGAGCGCGGCATCAAAAAAGAGGAAGCCTGTTTTGTGGGGGTTCAGAGGTCTTTTGTTGACGGGCTCCTCGATTCTTTCCGGAAATCAGGATTTGGTGACGTGGCCCTCCTCACGGATATCGGACTGGTTTACCAGGAGGTCCTGAAAGAGGAACGGACTGTATCTACCTCCGTAGTTGATGTGGGAGGGACGCAGACAGGGATATATGTTTTTGAGAAGGGAAAGATAAAACTTGTGCGGGAGATCCTTATCGCAGCGGAAAGTTTTTCCGATGCCCTGATAAGCGGCCTCGCTTTGCATCCCATGGGAGCAGAATCTTCGTTAGACGAGATGTTTCGCAAGGGGACCGTTGAATTGTCGGAATCGTCCTTTGAGCATTTTGCAGAGGAGATCCGGAGAACCCTCAATGTTTTTGAGAAAAGATACCCCGGCGAGGCCGTAAAAAAGATTTATGTTGCAGGCAGAGGTTCGGAGATACCCACGTTTATCGAACGGTTGAAAGAGCGCTTCGGTGAAGGGGTGGAGCGGCTCAGACCGCAAAGGGACATTGAGCCTCAATATCTGCCCGCGTTCCTCCTTGCCTGTCAGCGTGAAGCACGGGTTAACCTTCTGCCGGAAGATATCAAGGCGGGAGAGCGGGAGGCCGTTTACAGAAAATGGCTCACCATGGGGACCATCGCGGTTGCAGCGGTGCTCCTCTTTCTTTCCCTCGATATGATGGCCGCGCAGAACAGGCTCGATATGGCGGTCAGCACCGAGGCTGCGAATGTGGCGAGGTTGAAGGAACAGGTGCAGGTGCTCGGGAGGGCCACCTCCACGGGAAAATATAGTGATATGATACCTCTCATGAAAGAGATCAGAAGAAAGGATGAAACTTTCGTCACATTGCTCAAATACCTGTCCTCTCATCTGCCCAAAGAGGTATACCTCAGGGAAATCGCATTCGGTCAGGAGATTCCGGTACTTCCTGCGTCGGGTTCCTCCGGAAAGGGGGCAACGCCCACGGAACCCGTTCAGACCATTACCACACAGGCGGGAATGCGACCCGCCGCAGCAAAGCCCGCCACCAAACCGGGAGCTCCCGTTGTAGTGGAAAACGACCGGTGGATCACTATTACGGGTCTGGTTTTCGGGGAAGTGGACACAGCCGACCCCGCCCTTCTGGATTTCATCGTCAAGCTGGGCAACACAGGCATCGTCCGTGACGTGGAGGTGGCCGGCAAGCAGGTCAAGGTCATGAAAGGAAAGAGGGTTATTGAATTCGTTGTTACAGGAAAGTGTGCGCCTTATGAAATTTAAACCCTTCCACTTGTGGGCGGTCCTCCCGGTGATCCTCATTGTGGCGTGGTTTGTTCTGTTCTATAGCCCTGTATCGTCGAAGAACCGGCTGAAGGAAAGGGAGTTGATGAGGGTGAAGGCCGAGAAGGTGACGGCGGAAAATGAAGTGAACAGGCTCCGGGCGCTTAGAAAGAGGGAAATGGAAGCAAAGTCGCGGATTGAGAATATGAGCGCCGACATACCCCGGTACGAAGATCTCCCGAGGTTCATAAAGGGCATTACGGAGATGGCAAAGGCAAAAGGCGCGCTCGTAGAGGACTTCGGAAGCATATTCCTGCCCCAGGAAGATCAGCAGTCAGGGCCCGTGATGAACCCCGTTATGGAGATTACCGTGAAGGGTCGATATCTGCAGATGGGACGATTTCTGGAGGAGTTGGAAAGGAATAAGGCTTTTAAGGGGGTTGTGAAGGCTCGCATGACCTATGAGGAGAAGCAGTACCCTGTTCTGACGGGAATATTTGTGGTACAATTCAGGGCGAAAAGGGGGTAAGGGGGTATTGAAAGTCAATAAATACGTCCTGATAGCCCTTGTTCTCACGATAGTGGTGTGCGGATATGTGTTTTTCTTTACCGGCAAGAAACCGGTCACGGGAAGCGTACCGGTTGCGACCACAACTGTTGGGCAGGGGCTGACAGAGGTGAAGAAGCCGGGCGCTGGAGGCACGACCCCGGCTGTTCTTGACGCCGCATGGGAGAGGGACCCTTTTGAACTCCCGAAGGCATTCGAGGGGAGTCCCACGGGTTCTTCCGATGTGCCCGCGAGACTGGTGGCGATCCTCAGTGGAAGAAACGGCAGAGTTGCCCTTATCGGATCGGAAGTTGTGAAGAAAGGTGATATGATTTTCGGAGAAAGAGTACAGGAGATCGGCGTCGACAGAGTCACCTTGACGCGGGGAGATTTAAAAAGGTACTTGACCCTCGATAATAAAGGAAGAGCGGAAGCAATGAAGAATACCAACATTGAGGTGGGTAAATGAAAATAGCATTATGCCTCGGCCTTTGTGTTATGGTCTTCGCGTCTTGTGCTTCTCTAGACAAGGCGGCAAAGAAAGATACGCCCCCGGCAGGGCCGGGTTCAGTCTCCCTCCAGAGCCCCACGGCTCCCCAGATGGAGAAACAGAGAAAGATCGAGGTGAATGGGGAGGCTGAGGTCTTTTCATTTTCCCTTAAAGACGCGGAAGTGAAAGATGTGTTACGGGCCATCTCGAGGCAGGCGGATTACAACGTGGTGGTGGAACCGGACGTGAAGGGGCAATGCACCGTGAGCCTGAAAAACGTCACCCTCCGCGAAGCCCTCGATTATATTCTCTGGCCTCTCGATTATGTGTATAAGATCGATAACAGAACCATCTATGTATCGAGGCCGAAGGTAGAAACGAGGATCTTTCATCTCAACTATATCGCCATGAAAAAGACGGGCACCAGTGTCCTTCGGGGGACAATCACCACGGGCGGGGGAGGGACCTCCACCACGGGCACTACGGGGACCGCTTCCACCACGGGCACGACAGGCACGACTGGAGGAGGAGGGATAGGGGGAAGGGCTGAAGTCCTCAGCATGAGGAGTGATACCGATACGGATATGTGGAAGGACGTTGAAGCTCATATCCCTACTTTTCTCTCAAAGGAAGGGAGATATGTCCTGAATAAGGTGGCGTCCACTATCATCGTCTCGGACTACGTACCACATTTGAAAAAAGTAGCCATGTACCTGGAGTCCATCGAAGGCACCATCCAGAGGCAGGTGATGATACAGGCCCGGATCGTGGAGGTTCAGCTTAAGGATGAGTCCCATGAAGGCATCAACTGGAGGGTTATATCGGGAAGCATAGGAGAGTTCAAGTTTAACAACACTGAACTGGTAACGGTCCAGCCAAGTCCTCTCTTTCCCATCACGAAGGATGCTTTTACAAGCGGCACCGATTCGGCGGGAAATCCCATTTCCTTTGTTTCTCCCCTCGTTGCGCCCTTCTTCCGCCTTGGAATTGCCAACGGCAATTTTGAGAGCGTTATCGAGCTTTTGAAGACGCAAGGGAAAGTAAACGTCCTTTCCAGCCCGAAAATAGCGACGCTGAACAACCAGAGGGCCATGATAAAGGTGGCAAGGGAGAATGTCGCCTTCGAGACGACAACGCTGGTCACCACGGGCGCTCCTGCCACGACTTCCACGGCCATAAGATATGTGACTATAGGTATTATGCTCGACGTTACTCCTCAGGTGGACGAAAAGGGCAATATTATCCTGAATATCCATCCTGTGGTAACGGATCAGGTTGGAACGGCGACATCAAAAGACGGGACCGCGTCGGCGCCTATCGTCGACGTGCGCGAAACAGACACCATGGTGCGGGTCAAAGACGGGGAGACCGTGGTCATCGGCGGATTGATACAGGAAAAGGACAGCATCAACGAACAAGGGGTGCCGGGCCTCATGAACCTTCCTTTTATTGGAAAGTTTTTCAAAATGAAGGATGTAATAAAGAGCAAGAATGAACTGGTCATCTTTCTCACGCCTACGGTCATCTTCGGGAGCGAGAGTCTGTGAGTGTCATATTGGATGCCTTGAAGAAGGCACAGGACGAGAGAAAGCGGATTACTGTAGGAATCGCGCGGGGTTTCGCCGATTCGCCCCATAGGCCGCGATGGATAGTCTATTCGGCTATTGCGGGGGTGCTCGTTTTGGGCGCTGCTTTTGCCTTCGTACCCGGGATCTATAAGAAAAATTCTCCCCCTCCGGCGTCTGCGGCTGAGAAGAAGGATCAGTTGCCTCCCACCAAGGAGATACAGGCTGAGGCACGAGTCCCGGTGGGTGTGGCGCCCGCGGCAGGAGATGCCCTTTCCCGTCCGGAAAGAGGAACTAGGATGGACTTCGGAACGGTCGTCAAGGGCGAAGGGCCCGGTAGTCCGGTCAGGGCGCGCGAGCGGTCGTTGACTTCGGGGATTGGAGACACAGACGGGGCGGTTCCCCGGTCGGGTCATGGGCGGCTTTCCGCGGTGGTATCATCGCGGGGAAAAGAGGCTTCAAAATCTCCGGCGGAGGATGCTTCCGGGAGCGAAGGGCGGGTTTTCGTCCGAAGCATAGACGAGGACCGCATTACGACGATGTACAACAAGGCTTTGAAAGAAGGGGAAAAGGGTAATGTTGACGAAGCAAGACGGCTTTACCTTGCCGTCCTCGCGGCAAAACCTGAAAATATAGAGGCCATGAACAATCTCGGGGTGTTGGCCATGAGGGAGAGCAACACCAAAGAGGCTCTGTTCTATTTCAAAAAGATACTCGGGATCAAGAAGAACTACGGCAAAGCCTATAACAACATCGGGCTCATACTGCTGAGAGAGGGAGACAAGATACAGGCGGAAGGGTATTTCAGAAAGTCTATTGAAACGGATCGTGGCAGTGTCGAGCCCTACTTGAACCTCACAGCGGTGCTAAGGAGCGACAAGAGGCTGTCCGAGGCGTCTCAACTGCTTGAGGCCCTCCTTAACAAGGGAGAGAGGAACCCTGCGGTCCACCTCTCCTATGCTATTATCAAGGATGAGATGGGCGAACCCACCGACGCCATTGCCCATTACCGGTATTATCTTAGAGAGGTGGGGAGTTCCGGTGGAACAAACCCTGTAGTCGAGAGGCTGAAGACGCTTGAAACAAACTACCCTCGCAAGGATCGTTGAAACGGGTTTAAGGGAGGGGGTGAAGAGTATTTTTCTCTTCGCCGGTTGTCCTCCTTTGGGTAACAGAAGAGATATCATAACCCTTGGCGATCCGGTCCTGGAGAGCGGAGACATCGAGGACGTCCTCCTCTGGAGTTTATCACCCTCCCAATATGCGGCTTTTCAGAAAGAAAAGGAACTCGATTACAGCTATGCTCCGGATGGCCTGGGCAGGTTCAGGGTAAATGCCTTTCAGAGGAGAGGCAGTTTTGGAATCGTCATGCGACCTGTGCCGGTGGAGGTCCCCTCTTTTGACGCCCTTGATCTTCCCGTTGCGTTAAAGGAATTTACAAAGGAGAGGGACGGCCTTGTTCTCGTGACCGGCCCCACGGGGAGCGGGAAATCAACCACCCTCGCATGTCTGATAGACACGATCAACCGGACGAGGGCGTGCCACATCATCACCATCGAAGACCCTGTGGAATTCGTGTACAGGCCGGTCAAATCAATCATAAGTCAGAGAGAAGTCGGTAAAGACACCTTGTCTTTCACCGCGGCCCTGAAAAGTGTGCCACGGGAAGACCCGGACGTGATCCTTATCGGTGAGATAAGGGACCAGGAGTCCATGCAGGCGACAATTGAGATGGCTGAAACAGGCCATCTTGTATTTGCAACCCTCCATACCACGAATGCCTTCCAGACGATCAACAGGATACTGAACTTTTTTCCGGAAGGCGAGAAGGGGCACATACGAAGCCAGTTGGCACTGGTGCTGAAAGGGATTATCTCGCAACGCCTTCTCACGAGGGCGGGCGGCACGGGGTTTGTGTGCGCGTGCGAGATTATGAAGGCCGGTCAGTCCGTGAGAAGCCTTATCCGGAGCAACAAGATCCATCAGATCAACTCCGTGGTTGATATTTTGAAAAAGGAGGGCATGGTATCGATGGACGATGCCCTCGTGGACCTTTACAAGAACGGCCTCATCGAGATGGCAGCGGCCATTTCGTGCTCGACCGACGAGTCCGCTTTCGTGGCGAAACTGGGGGCCGTCCCGTATTCCAGGGCCAAGGTCATGGAAGGAAAGAGACCCTCCCCGGTCAACCCCGACACGATACTCTTCAAGGCGGACCATAGGGAGGAGCAACTGGGCAGTTTTGACGCATCGGGCGAAGTCTCGGCTGACCCGGGGGGACTCGCGTTCAGGGATTCGGGGCAGCAGGCCCGGGAATCCCACTTCATTGCGGATTACTCCATATTGAATGGGAGACAGAACGGTTTCCGCTTGGGATCGTTCTTCCATATCTCCTATGCCATATCCGGTTCCAGGGAAAAGAAGGCAACCTACAGTTTTTGGGTGAGGGTCGTAACAGGAAAAAAAGAAGAGACGGAGGTACCAGTGCCGACGGGTCTTATCGGGGACGGGGCCTGGCATACACTTGACGTCCCTATTCCCGGGGCCATGCGGGGGAAACAAGTAAGGTACTATATGCTGGTCTTCGATGGGGCGGTCACGGATATAGTATTTGATGATATAATGTTTACGTGGGGTGATAGATGGACGTGAAACAGATGTTGAATGCGATGATAGAAAGAAACGCCTCCGACCTTCACCTTATAGGCGGTATCCCGCCTGCCTTGAGGATTAACGGCGATTTAGTCGAACTGGATGGCGGGGTCCTTACAGGGGAGATGCTGGAAGGCTTTCTCAGCCAGATCGTGCAAGACGAGTCGAGAAGGAAGGGATTGTTCGAGGAGCGGGAGCTTGATCTGGCTTACGAACTGAAGGGGAGGGCCCGTTTCAGGGTGAACGTTTATTTCCAGAGCGGGTCGATAGCCTATGCGATACGCCTTATTCCCGTTCACATACCGAAGCTCGAAGACCTCAACCTGCCCGGAGTCCTGGCGGAGCTTATAAAGAAGCCCAATGGGCTGGTCCTTGTGACAGGGCCCACGGGAAGCGGCAAGTCGACGACCCTGGCCGCGATGATCGATCTGATCAACAATGAGAGGTCCCTTCATGTAGTCACTGTGGAGGATCCCATCGAATACGTTTACAGTCCCAGGAGGTGCATCATATCACAGAGGGAGGTGGGGGAAGATACCTATTCCTTCGGGGCTGCCCTCAAACATGTGCTGAGGCAGGACCCGGACGTGATACTCATAGGGGAGATGAGGGATCTGGAGACGATGCAGGCTGCCATTACGGCCGCGGAAACGGGTCATCTCGTTTTTTCCACGCTCCATACCACGAGCGCTTCTCAGACAGTGGACAGGATTATCGACGTGTTTCCGCCGCACCAGCAGTCTCAGATACGCTCGCAGCTTTCGATCACCCTCCAGGCGGTGATAACCCAGAGACTGCTCAGGCGGTCGGATGTAGTGGGAAGGATACCCGCCACGGAGATTCTGATCGCAACTCCCGCGATAAGGACCCTTATCAGGGACGGGAAAGGCTATCAGGTATACTCGTCCATTGAGATGGGACAGGAATACGGTATGCATACCATGGAGCAGAGCCTCAATGACCTGGTGCAAAAGGGTTTTATCGACAGGGAGGAGGCCCTTTTGCAGGCGGGAATAGCCGGTTCCATCAGGCAGCACAAGGGATGATGTCCCTGACAAGGAAGATAATGCGGGGAAGGGGCGAGAGAGATTCATTTTTCAATACGGATAAGGAGGAGTCCTAACCTTACAGAGGACGGATATGGGAACTTTCGCCTACAGAGCAAGAAACGAGAGTGGCGGACTGGTCACGGGAGAAATGGAGGCTGAGACGAAGGAGATGGTCTATGAGCATCTGGATGGCCTCGGACTGCTCCCCGTCGGGGTGTCGGAAGCGAAGGGTGACGCTTTTTCCCTCAACAAGGCTTTCGAGAGATTCGAGAAGATCAGACAGGATGACCTGATATTTTTCACTCGACAACTCCAGACCATAGTGAAGGCAGGCATACCGCTGATATCAGGACTCAAGGCCCTTGAAGAGCAGACGGAAAGCCCGAAGCTGAAGCGCATTATCAACGAGATTCATCGGGAGGTCAGCAAAGGCAAAAGCCTTTCCGATGTCATTGCGAACCATCCCGGCACGTTTTCCGAACTCTATGTGAGCATGGTAAGGGCGGGCGAAATCGGCGGCGTCCTCGATGATGTTCTGGGGCGGCTGATAGGCCTCCTCGAGTTCCAGATGAAGACCAGGGAGATGCTGAAGACGGCTTTGCGCTACCCTGTCATGGTGGTGTGTGTTCTCGTCCTCGCTTTCATAGTGATCGTGACGTTCATCATTCCGAAATTTGCGGTCATATTCAAGGGCGCCAACATAGACTTGCCCTTGCCCACGAAGATCATGCTGTGGATCAACGATATAGTGCAGGGCTACGGGACACTCCTTTTCATCGGCACCGTGCTGTTGGTTGTCGCTTGGGTGGCGTACGTGAGATCAAAAAAAGGAAAGGTGGTCTGGGACAGGTTCAAACTCAGGATTCCGTTGATCGGTCAAATCCAACTCAAGATCATAATGAGCCGCTTCGCAAACATGTTCGAAAACATGATGCGCGCCGGCGTGCCGATCATGCACACCCTGCAGATTGTGTCGAGGACTGTGGGTAACGAATACATCGCGGAGAAGATTATCGAGATCAGCGCGAAGGTGGAAAGGGGCAGGGGGATATCCAAGCCACTCAAAGACAGCGGGGTATTCCCGCCTCTCGTGATCCACCTCATATCCACGGGGGAGGAGACAGGTTCCCTGGAACAGATGTTGAGGGAGGTGTCCATTCATTATGACTCGGAGATCACCTATTCCGTGAGCAGGCTTTCCGCATGGATAGAGCCCATTTTGACCGCAGGTCTTTCCGTTATGGTGCTCTTCATTGCGCTGGCCGTTTTTCTGCCCTGGTGGAACATGATGGGAGCGATGAAGGGGGGAGGACCGTGAGAAGAGACATGATTTGCAGGCTTAAGGGATTGAAAAATTGGGCGAAAACCAGTATATTATGGACAAGTGGAAAAACAGAAAGTATAATTAAACAATGGTAAGGAACGCAAAACATAAACTATGACAAAAAGGAAAGGAGGGGGCTATGAACACATTGCGAAATTCTAAAGGTTTCACCCTGATCGAACTCATCATTATTATCATCATTCTGGGCATTATTTCTGCAGTGGCTATCCCTAAGTACATTGACATGAAAACCGAGGCGCAGAAGGGCGCAGCAAAGGGTATCCTGGGAGCCCTGGCATCGGCGGACAGTATCCTCTTTTCGAAGTATCTGGTAGCGGGCTCGACTGTGAACTATACGGGAGGAGATGTTATCGGGAACGCAAACCTCTCCGGCGGCGCTACGGCTGCAATCTCGGGGGCGGTGGGAACCATCACTCTGCCGAATGCCGCGACTTATACCTTCACCTATACGGCCGCGAGCGCGACATCTTCGGGCCAGTTCGCGCCGAACGGCTTTTAGTATATTTTCGCTCATTACGAAGGCTTGAGAAGACAACAGAGAGTGTCTTCTCAAGCCTTCTTTGTGTCCAGGGGATGTGGGGAGCGTGAAGGAATCACTATTTTCTGAAGGTCGGGCCTTTTCCGGATGATAGCCGTCTCAGCGGTGTACCTTGCCATATGTCTCCTCTATTTTCGTCCTATGCTCTCGTGCGGCCGCATATTCATCGAGCGCGATCTCTCCGTGTATTTCATACCTCCGCGATACCTGTGGGCCGGGCTCCTGAAGTCGCTTCAGTTGCCCCTCTGGAATTCCCACAATTATTCGGGTATCCCGCTTTTCGCCACCCTTCAGCCGGCAGTGCTTTATCCGCCGCACCTTTTCTATCTTTTCCTGCCCTTCAATGTGGTCTGGAATTGGATAATCATACTGCACTTTCCCTTCGCGGGGGCTTCCACCTACGCGCTTCTGCGTCACATGAAGGTCTCGCGGACAGCCTCCTTTGCGGGTGGGCTCACCTTCATGCTCTCAGGGTATCTTCTGTCCGTCCACAGTCTTCTTTCCCACCTTCTCGCGGCGCCCTGGTTCCCCCTGGTGATACTCTTCTTTCTTAAATACGTTGAGACAAGGAGAGTAAAGGACGTTATCCTCGCCTCCCTGTTCCTCGTTATGGAATTTTTTGCGGGGGCCCCGGAAATAGTCATAATGACCTTCCTTGCAATTGCCGTTATGATGCCGTTTATAGACTCTTTCGTGGGAGGAGCGCCGGATGTACCCTATGTGGCGAGATTGAAGGGGATGATCCTTTTGGTGCTCATCTTCGGCCTCATTTCGGCGGTCCAGCTCCTTCCTTTTTATGAGTTGAAAATGGAGAGCGTACGTCGGAGCGGTTTGAGCTACGGGGAGGCAACGATCTGGTCTCTCTCGTGGAGGGATTTCATACAGTTCTTTATCACGGATCCTTTCGGAAACTTCTCGACCTTCACGAAGTACTGGCGGAACCAGTCATGGCTGAAGACCATCTACCTGGGAGTCATGCCGTTCCTTCTTTCCCTTTTCTATTTCCTTCGTCGCGATAGGAAGCAATGGTTTTTTGTGATCCTCGCCGCCGTCTCTCTTCTTCTTGCACTGGGAGGCACTACGCCGCTCTACCAGTATCTCTATCGGCTCCCTCCTTTTAACGCAATGCGTTACCCCGTCAAATATCTTTTTCTTTTCTTTTTCACCATCTCCTTTACTACGGCCCTCGGTCTTGACTGTCTCCGTAAAGGGGTGGCGGCTAAGGACCGGAACACGAGGATTGCCGTGCATGTGGTCTTCTATTTTGGGTTTCTCTTCGCGATCCTCTGGGGGTATGCATCTTTGTTCGGGAATCATATCCATGGCCTCTTCGAGAGGTTCGGCTTCAAACCCGACGTGTACAACGATATAGAAGTGAATATTCATAATATTAAACGGTGTCTCTTCTTTTCCTTCCTCTTCTGCGTGGCCCTGGTATGCTTCCTGAGGGTCAAGGCCCGGGCCTGGGTTCTTCTTGCCGTAATGGCCCTCCTTACATCGGACCTTTTGCTCGCCAACTACCGGTATTACCTGTCCTGGCCCTGGGATGAATACATCAGGAAACACGACTTTTCGGAACTGATGTCGGGAAAAGGGGATGATTCGCGGTATTTGTTTTCACCGAAAAGCGCCAGGGAATTCGATCTGTTCCCCTATGACCGGTACGCCATGGCGCCAGGGTATGCGTCTCTCTTTAATGCGTACGCTCTGGGCGGCGCAGAAGCGTTCAGACTTGCCAACCATGAGTTTTATTCGGGCCTCATAGAGCGCATGCCCTCTCTCGATCATGCGAAAAGATACTTCAATGTCCTCGGGGCGCGGTATCTGATAACCCCCTATGAACTGGATGACAAAGATTTCAAGCTCCTTGGAAAAACGCACATTGCGGGGAAGAAGGATGCCTGCCTCTATGAATTTATACCCTTCAGAGGGCGCTTTCTCTTTTACGGAACGGTGCGTTTTCTGCCGGAGGACGGGAAAGCAATGGAAACGCTTTCAAATGCGTCCTTTGACCCTAACTCAGAGCTGATCCTCAGCGCTCGGGATGGGGGCAAACCGGTGGGCGGGATGGTGAAGGGCACCGTCCATCCCGTCTCTTCCCATGCCGATGAGATGGTGGTAGATACGAAAACGGATAGCGATGGGTTCCTCTATTGCGCCGACACCTTCTACCCCGGATGGCGGGCGTACGTGGACGGGATGGAGACGAACATATACCGCGCCAACCTTGCGTACAGGGCGATCTTTGTCCCTGAGGGCGCCCATAGGATCATGTTCAGATATGTTCCCCGCTCCTTTTATGCGGGCCTGATGATCACGCTTTTCGGGGTGGGACTCTGCCTCTGGCTCGTGAGAAGGGAGCACAGGAGAGAGTGATGGCGTTTATAAACCCACCGCACGGTTTTGCGGTCCCTGTGGTATAATTGATCATGGAAGGATATACCAAGGGCACGGGTGCGGTTGAGACTGTGCGGGGACCGGGGCTATGGCCGTCAGGACCATCGCGACGAGGCGGTTTTACTCTCATGGAGCTTATCATTGTTCTCGTGATCGTGGGGATTATGGCCGTCACTGCGGTGGTTATGTGGCCCGGGGAGTCAATAAACGTTTCAGGCCAAACTGATGCAGTTGTGCAGGATATCCGGTACACTCAAACTCTCGCCATGGCTCGCGCCCTGTCGGGCCAGCGTTGCAGGATCACCTTCGGCACAACGTCCTATACCATCGCCGATAACACCGGGGCCATAGTGAGATCGGTCTCACTGGGGTCAGGCATCTCAATCGCAAACAACAATTTTACCGGAGGTTATCTTGCTTTTGACGGCAGGGGGGCGCCATATAACGGGACAACCGTCATGACCGCCCCTATCACCATAGATATTACCTCCGGAGGCGTCACAAAGAGAGTCAGCGTATGGAATACCACAGGAGCGGTGCAGGTTAACTGACCATGGGAAAGGGAATGTCCTCCATATGGGTGGTCGAGAGAAGGAAGCGGGCGAGTCCGGCGCCTGCGGGCGGGTTTACTCTCATCGAGACGGTCTTTGCAATCATGATTATCCTGATCGCGGTGGTAGGCCTCTTTGCAATATTCACTAACGCCGTGGCGCCGTCCAACGCGCCCCAGCCGTATGAGATCGCAGTAGGCATCCAGTACATGCAGGAGGGATTGGAGAGGGTGTACGCAGACCGTAGAAACCTGTCAAGGGGCTTTTCCTACATTACGCCCGCCAATTACCCGAACGAAAACCTCGGCGCGGGATACTCCAGGACGACAACGATAGGAGCGTGGCCGGTCGACACGGACACCGCGACTTATGTACAGGTCACGGTACAGGTAAGCCATAACGGGAGAACAGTGGCGCAGGGGGCCACTCTCATGGCGAATTACACATGGAATTGATATGAGACGGTCACCCTGCGCTGCATCGGGATTCAGTCTTATCGAACTGATAATGGTGATTATTACGGTCGGCATTATTTCAGTCGTAATTGCACCGGTGTTTATATCGGGTTTCAATGCTTATTTTTGGACAAGGGGGGCCGTTGATGTTACTGCGCAGGGAGAGTTCGCCATGGACCGCATGGCGCGGGAGATAAGGGGGATCCAGCCTTCGGACATAACCTCCTTTAGCGCGAATTCGCTGACTTACAACCTTTCCGGAACGCCTGTCAGCTATAGCGTGAATGTTCAGGGTCAGCTCATGAGAAACGCGGACCTCCTTGCATCAGGGGTCTCGTCCCTCACATTTTCATACTTTCAGAGCGATTGGACGCCTGCAACACTGGCCGCTCAGATATGGAGCATCGGCTTTACCTTGCGACTTTCGGGAGACCAGGTAACTGAGTCGTTAAGAACCACTGTTTTTTTGCGAAGCGGGCCTAAGGATCGTTGATATGGGGGGAAAAGGCTTGATGAGAAACGATGCGGGAATATCCCTTGTTGCAGCGATCATCGTGGTTGTCGTAGTCGGGTTTCTCGGGGTTGTGACGGCATCCCTTTTCGGGAGCAAAGCCCTTGGCACTGCAAACCGGTTGGCGTCGGCGAAGGCGCAGTTTATCGCGGAAGGGGGTCTTGAGCGAGGCGTCCGGGAATACAAATCGATATGCCAGACAAACCCCGCCGGGTACGATGGAGGGGAGACAAACGTGGCCCTGGGGGGTGGGACATTCAGCGTGCAAGTTTACAACAACGACTTCTCGGGCACCGCCTTGGGCGCGGGTCAGCGAAGGATCCGTTCCACGGGCAGTATTGCAGGGGCAGTGAAGGCCGTCGAGCAGATCGTGTATTGCACGTCCTCCAGTCCTCTGGCTCTGGCGAGCGAAACGCAGGTTTCTCTGAGCAATAACTCCAGCATATACTGTGGACCCGGAGCAACAAACCCTTGCTCACAGACTCAGATAGACGGCGGGAAGTGCGTATGCGCGAAAGAAAGCGTCCCGACCCTCCCTGCAGTCACGGTACCCACAAGCCCTCAGCCTCCGGCCCCTCCGGGTGGGTGCTCTTACTCAAGCAATACGACCTATACCTGGCCTGCGGGTACCTATTACTGCAATTATTTTGCTATGTCCAATGGCGCAAAAATAGCGATTACCGGCGTGGTGACTCTATATGCGAACAATCTTCAGATGGCCAATTCCGCGGAGTTCAACAGGTATGGTACTGCGGCAAATGCCCTCATCATGGTGACCCAGTTTGCTCAACTCGCGAATTCCTCAGTCTTTAGAGGCTCCTTCTATGCGCCGGATGCTTCCTTCCAATTGGCCAACGGGTCTACGATCGTCGGGTCGGTAGCTACCCATTATGCGCAATTAACGAATAGCGCCCAAATTGTGTGGGATTATACGGGGGGCACGGCTGCTTCCCAATTTGGGAACCTGTATGATGTCAACGTAATGTGGCGGGAGGTGCCGCCTTGACCCCCCCCGTGGGACGGGTGTCGTGTCGGAATGCTTCTGGTCACGGAGACGGAAGGACTGGGCTATACCTTCAGGACCAGATTTATCATATCGCCCCGGGAGAACCCCATGGCGTGAAAAAACTGAAGGAGATCCCAATCGTTCCAGTTCACGAGGGTATAGATGGTGTCCACTCCGTATTTTTTGATATTGGTGATGAGTGCGTTCGCGAGCACCTTCGCAATGCCGCGGTTCTGATAGTCGGGGTCTATGCCGATGGTGTCGATCCATCCGATGTTGTTGGGGACCTTAAATTCCCAACCACTCACCTCTCCGAGGATGAAGCCTGCGACTTTTCCGTCTATCTCGGAAACGAGAGATGCGTCCGGAGGCCTTGACTCGGCCTGCCTGATTATCTTTGTGACCCAGTAGTCTCTTCGTGTTTCGCCGAGAACCTTGGTGTCTATCTCCACAATGGAGTCGAGATCATCGGTGGTCATATAACGTACGCTTAACTTATCGAAAAAATTGCTCATAGTTTTTCACCCTCGCTTGTTCTTTTTTTAACATACTATAGCATTCGAGGGAAGTCAAGGATTTGAATTAGGGTAAAAAATCACATGATTGATTACGAAGGGGGAAGGTTGCGCGATCTATCGATCCAGTTCCTTATCCCTGTAAACTATCCTCCCGCCCACAATGGTGAGGAGATTTTTCCCCTTGAGCATCCATCCGCCGAAGGGCGTATTCTTACCTTTCGAGACAAAAGCCGCCGGGTTAACGGTCCACGCTTTTTCCGGGTCGAAAAGGATAAGGTCGGCGGGCAGGCCGGCGCTGATCCGGCCGTAAGGCAGTCCCAGTAGTTTTGCAGGATTGACGGTGAGTTTCCTTAAGAGTTCGGTCAAAGAAAGCACTCCTTCGTGAACAAGGCCGAGAGACAAAGAGAATGCCGTTTCCAGGCCGGAGATGCCGGGTGAAGCAAGGTCGTATTCCACGTCTTTAGAGGTGAGGTCATGGGGGGCGTGGTCTGTGGCAATGATATCGATGGTATCATCCCTCAACCCTTCCTTGATGGCGTCCATATCGGCTTTGGACCTGAGGGGCGGGTTGACCCGGGTATTCGTGTCGTAGGTAAGGGTGGCCTCGTCGGTAAGGGAAAAATAATGAGGGCATGTATCACAGGTAATATCCCCGTATCGCTTCTTCGACTCACGGATCGCTTCGATGCTTCCGGCGGTCGACATATGGGTAAGGTGGACGTGACAGCGCACGTATTCGGCGATGGCCATATCCCGTTTTACTATGATTTCCTCCGCGATGGAGGGGACGGCCGTAAGACCGGAGAGCAGGGATGCGGCGCCTTCGTGGACATAGCCCTTCGAAAGGTCTTCGTCTTCGCAATGGGATATGACGGGGATGCCGAAATACTTCACATACTCCATGGCTCTCCTCAACAGTCCGGCGTTCTTTACGGACCTGCCGTCATCCGACAAGGCGACGACGCCCGCCTTAAACATATCGCCGATTTCGGAGAGTTCTTCGCCCTTGAGGCCTTTGGTGATAGACCCGCAGGGAAAGACCCTGCACATACCAACGGATCTCGCCTTTTCCACGATGGATTCCGTCACGCTCTTGTTATCGTTGACAGGAGATGTGTTGGCCATGCATACCACCGTGGTAAACCCTCCTCTCACGGCTGCCATGGTCCCCGTGGCTATTGTCTCCTTGTACTCGTAGCCGGGTTCTCTCAGGTGTGCGTGGACGTCGATGAGACCCGGCGCCACGATGTAGCCCGTTGCATCTATTACCTGGACATCTCCTTTTACTGCGGAGATATGACGGTCCATCTGCTCTATTATGCTTCCGTTCACATAGACGTCCATTACGGCGTCCAAGTCTCTCCCGGGATCGATGACTCTGCCGTGTTTCAGGAGGATTCTCACGTCTCACCTCCTGTGAGGAGGTAGAGAACCGCCATCCTCACCGCAACCCCGTTTTCCACCTGTTGGAGGATTACCGAGTACGGGCCGTCGGCAACCTCATCCGTGATCTCTATACCCCTGTTCATGGGGCCGGGATGCATGATGATCACGTCCTTCTTTGCCTCCTTCAGATGGGACTGTTTGAGCCCGTAAAAGGTGGCATACTCCTTGATGGAGGGTATTGTGGAAATACCACCTCGCTCCTTTTGTATCCTGAGCATCATTATCACGTCCGCGCCTTTCACCGCTTTTGAAATATTATACTCGACCCTGACTCCGAGATCCTCGATGCGGGGCGGGATCATGGTGGGGGGTCCCGAGCAGGTGATTTTTGTGTCAAAGTGCTTCAGGGCGAATATATTGGAACGAGCCACCCTACTGTGGGCGATATCTCCGATTATGGTCACATTGAGGCCGTCCAGCCTTCCTTTCTTTTCCCGCATGGTAAAGAGGTCGAGAAGGGCCTGTGTCGGGTGCTCATGGGCTCCGTCGCCGCCGTTTATCACGGAGGCTTCGAGAATGCGTGAGAGCATGTGAGGCGCACCGGGCATGCTGTGCCGGACTATGATCACGTCGGGTTGCATGGATTCGAGGTTCCTGGCTGTATCCTTGAGGGTTTCACCTTTCACGTAGCTGCTTGTACTGGCGGAGACGTTGATGGTGTCGGCGCTCAACCTTTTTGCAGCTATTTCAAAGGACACCCTGGTCCGTGTGCTCGGCTCGTAGAAGAGGGTGATGACCGTCTTGCCGCGAAGAGTGGGGACCTTCTTAATATCCCTTTTTGATACTTCCTTGAATGATTCGGCAGTCTGGAGAATCGACAGAATCTCTTCTTTCGTCAGGCCGGCGATGCCGAGGAGATCTTTCTTAGTCCAATTCACTATGACCTCACGAGCACTACTTCATCTTTCTTGTCGACCTCGCGGAGATGGACAAGCACTTCTTCGCCCGGATTGGCGGTATAGAAGACCCCCGCATAGTCCGGATGAATGGGAAGCTCTCTCTGTCCCCTGTCCACAAGCACGGCAAGCTGTATCTTGTCGGGTCTGCCAAGGTCCATAATGGCGTCGATGGCTGCTCTGATTGTCCTTCCTGTGTGCATCACGTCGTCTACGAGGAGGATTGTTTTGTCGTTCAGATCAAAAGGGATCTCCGTCTTTTTCAGTATGGGCGTTTTGAGCTTGAATATATCGTCCCTGTACATGGTTATGTCGAGCACTCCCACGGGGAGGGACACCTTTTCCACCTCAAATATCTTGTCCCTGATCCTGTTCGCCACGTGGACTCCCCGTGTGCGTATGCCTATAAGGCTGAGAGAGGCGCAACCCTCGTTCTTTTCAATAATCTCGTGGGTGATCCTGTTGATGGTCCGTTCGAGGGCCTTCTTGTCGAGAAGCACTTTGTTTTTCATCAGTCGTCCATCCGGATTGCGTTCATGGGACACGTTTCCACACATGACGTGCACTCGATGCAGTCCTCGGGGTTTGCCACCACGACACTGCCGTCAGTGCACATGAATACCTCGTACGGGCAAATATCAACACACTCCAGGCAATTGCTGCATGACTCTTTGGAAATGTAAGGTCTCACCTACGATAGTACTATAATGGGTCTGTAGGAAAAAATCAATCAAGAAACTTATGAGGGCGTAAAAGGGCGGTGAACGAAACGGGGATGTTTGTAGTTTACAACGAGCGGCCATTCCTGATATGATGATTGCGGGAAGGTGGATTGCGTTTTGATGTGCGGATCACTGTCATGATAATACTGGGTATCGACCCGGGTCTTGCAAGCACAGGTTTCGGGGTGATATCCTGTGAGGGCCTGACCCCGAGCCTCCTGAAATGCGGTTATATCAAAACATCCAAGACCGACGAGATGTCCCGGAGGCTTTTCCACATCTATTCCGACATAAGCCACTTACTGGAGACCATGACGCCCGATCTCGTGGCAGTGGAGAACATATTTTCTCTGGTGAGATATCCGAGGGCCGGCATAATATTGGGAGGAGTGATAGGCATTATCTACCTCTCCGTATTCCAGAACAATATCTCCATGAAGGAGATTTCCCCGAAGGAGGTAAAGAACGCACTTGTCGGAAGCGGCAGCGCTGATAAGGAACAGGTCAGGCGGACTGTCCAGGCGATGCTCAAAATGGAGGGAAAGACTTCCTTTCATGCAGCCGACGCGCTCGCAGTAGCGCTCACCGCATTCTATAGAAACGGCCCCGGGGGATATCTATGATTTCTTATCTTGAAGGAAAACTCAAAGGCATTTACGAGGACAGGCTTACACTGCTGGTGAACGGCATAGGTTACGAGGTGTTGATCCCTGCCTATGTAATGCACGAGATCAGAAGCACGAACAAACCGGATAGTCCGTTGAGCCTTTATATTTCCTTCAACCAGACGGAGCGGCAGCCCAAGCCCATCCTGGTGGGTTTCAAGACGGAACTGGACAAGGAATTCTTTGAACTCTTTATTTCTGTGGAGGATATAGGGCCCTCCGCCGCGATAAAGGCTCTGGTGAGGTCGGCAAGAGATATAGCCCACTGGATTGAGGAGAAGGACATAAAGGCGCTACGGCAGCTTAAAGGTATCGGCGAGCGGAAGGCGGAGAAGATTGTGGCGACTTTGAGGGGCAAGGCTGCAAAGTACGCGCTCATACCGGAAGTGGAGTTGCCCGCGGGAGAGGCCGAGGATTTCCGGAAGGAAGTGGAGTACGTGATGATCACCCAGTTGGGACACAAAGTTATCGAGGCGCGCAAGATGATCGACGAGGCCATGAAGCGGAATCCGGGCATCGCGTCGTCGGAACAATTATTTGAAGAGGTATACAGAGGTCAGAAGAAATGATCAACGAGGAGATCAACACCCTATCCAAGCAGATGGCGGAAGAGCAGACGCTCGATGAGGAGAACAATGTCAGTCTCAGGCCCGGTATGCTCTCTGAATATGTGGGTCAGGACAACGTGGTGGAAACCCTCAAGATAGCGATCCAGGCAGCTTTGCAGAGGAAGGAGCCCCTTGAGCACATCCTCTTTAATGGACCGCCCGGTCTCGGAAAAACGACGCTGGCCCATATTATTGCCAATGAGATGGGCACACGCATCATAACGTCGTCAGGACCCGCCCTCGAAAAGGGCGGCGACCTCATGGGGCTTCTCACCCATATGGAAAAGGGGGATGTTTTCTTTATCGACGAGATTCACAGGATGCCGAAAGTGGTGGAAGAGTTTCTCTACCCTGCAATGGAAGACTTTGCGGTAGATTTCATATTCGATAAGGGGGTGCATGCAAGGACCCACAGATACCGGCTTGAACATTTCACTCTTATCGGCGCCACCACAAGGTCGGGACTTCTTTCGTCGCCCCTCAGGGAGCGGTTCGGCATCACAAGGGACCTCGACTTTTACACCGAGGCCGACCTTATGAGAATTATCAAACGGTCCGCCGTCATATTGAATGTACCCATAGACGATAAGGGTGCGTACGAGACGGCGAGAAGGGCAAGGGGCACGCCCCGTGTGGCCAACAGGTTGCTGAAAAGGGTGAGGGACTACGCGCAGGTGCGCTCGGATGGTCGGATTACAGGCAAGACCGCGGTGGAGGCCCTGTCGCTTGAAGGCATCGATGAGTCCGGACTGGGCGAAATAGACCGTAAACTCCTGAACACCGTGATTATAAATTATAAGGGCGGCCCCGTGGGCATAGAAGCCCTCGCTGCCACCCTTCAACTCGAATCGGATGTGCTTTTGGAAGTGGTCGAACCATACCTTCTAAAAACAGGGTTCATTATCAGGACCTCCCAGGGGAGGCGGGCTTCGGAGAAGGCCTTTATCCATCTCAAGATTCCGTATAAAGGCGCGCCCGATGCCCCGGGCCTGTTCGACAGATAGAGTATTTCCTTACTTCTTTTCCTGTCCGAACTTGGCCATGAGGAGTTCGCCGAGACTGCCAAGTCCTCCGATGGACATTTCCTGTTTCTTCACTTTATCTTTATACTGGTTATATTCATCCTGAGCCACCTTTTCTTCCACGCCGCTCCGGCTGAACGTTACTTTGCCCTTGGCCTCATCGATGGCGGTAACTACGATTTCCATGGAAGTTCCTTCGGGAAACATGCGGCTGTGGTTTGTCCCGCGAGGCGTTCCCATCTCGGAATTAGGGATGAAACCCTTTACGCCGTTCTCCGTCTTAAGGAAGAGCCCGTACGGCATCACTCTCTCGACTGTGCCCTGGAGGATCTCGCCTATGGCGGGAAGGGGTATTCTCTCTTTCTCTACTTTCTGTTCCAGTGACAGGGAAATCTTCTTCTTGGCGACATCGACTTCCAGGATAAAGACCTCAACTGTCTGACCTGCATCCACAACCTCTTTCGGATGTTTGATCCTTCTTCCTGCAGCCAGCTTGGAGACGTGAATGAGTCCATCAATGCCCGGCTCCAGCGACACAAAGGCGCCGAAGGGAGCAAGTCTCACGATTTTTCCCATAACCGCCATGTCGGGTTTGTACTTATCCGCAACGGTCGTCCACGGATCGGGTTGCATGGCCTTGAGGCTAAGGGTAAGGCGGTCTTTGTCCCAGTCGAGCCCGATGATCTTGGCAGTTACTTCGACGCCCACGGAAAGTATATTCTCCGGCTTCTCCGACCTGTCCCACGCGAGTTCGCTCATAGGAATAAGGCCATCGATTCCGCCAAGGTCCACGAAGACGCCGAAACTCTGAATCGAGCGGACCTTCGCCTTGACTTCCATGCCCACCTCAAGACTCTTCTTGAGTGCATCAACCTGTTCCTGTCTTGCTTCCTCGAGCAGAGCGCGCCTGGAAAGGATAATGTTGCGTCCCTCCTCTTCGTACTCAAGGACGCGGAAGGCAAACGTTTCGCCGATGTAAGGGCTCGTGTCGCGGCTTCCTCTGAGGTCGATCTGTGAAAAAGGACAGAAACACCGTACCTTACCCACGTAAACCTCAAAGCCGCCCTTGAGTTCGCCCGTTACCTTACCGTTTACAGGCAGGTTTGCCTCATGGGCATCGCGTATACCCTGCAGGTCGATCGTCGAAAGGCCCCGGACGAGGGTCGTCAATTTCTTCATCCCGTTTTGCACGGCAACAAAATAGACTTCCAGTTCATCACCGGCTTTTATATTGTAGTGGGAGTTCTCATCCATGAACTCACTGATATCTACAACGCCTTCACTTTTGCCTCCCAGGTCTACATAAACGAAATCGCCTGAAATGCTTACCACGCTGCACTTTATCTTCTGACCGGGGTCAAGCCTCTTGGAAAGGGCGCCGCTCTTTTCGAACAGCTCCGCGAATTGTTCCTCTTTCTCGGCTTCTTCGTTTCTGATATCGGTGGCCCCATCACCGTTTTCAATATTTACCTCAGACATAGCTCCTCACCTCATTAAGTAACCCTGCTATCAGATCATTTTGTATAGTTAAGAGATCAACGAACTGTATGGCATGGTCGGTATGTTTTGCTCTCGCTCTATAATGTACAATTTCTTTCTCTCTATGTCCAGTAAAGTCTTCTGATATGCGTCGGTTATGACCCGGAGAATGTGCCTTTCCGTCCGTGCCCGTCGTCATTTCCGTGTCATTTCGATGTTTGACAATCCTGAAATGACGGCATATATTATCCTTTGTATAGACGTCGGCCTTCGTGACGGTCTGTATGCCGAAATAAAACGGCCCCCGGGAAGGGCGCATAATAATCCGGAAAGGAGAGTTCATGAGATTAAAACTGGTAGTGATTTTGGCTGTTCTGTTGTTGGCGGGTCAGGTAATGGCGCAGGGGCAGACGACTTTGAAGACCCCTAAAGAGAAATTGAGTTACTCCATAGGCATGGATATAGGTACGACCATCAAGAGACAACAGATAGATACGGACAGCACCCTCCTTCTTCAGGGCATAAAAGACGCCCTGACGGGGAGCAAACCCTTGCTCACGGATCAGGAGATCAGGGAAACCATGACCAATTTTCAAAAAGAGATGGTGGCGAAACAAACTGAGCGGATGAAGAAGCTTGGGGAGAGCAACAAGAAAGACGGTGAGACCTTTCTCGCGGAGAACAAGAAAAAACCCGGCGTAGTCACCCTGCCTGACGGGCTTCAATATAAAGTGATCAAAGAGGGAACAGGCAAGGTGCCGAAGGCTACGGATACGGTTACGGTCAATTACCGTGGAACCCTTGTTGACGGAACGGAGTTCGACAGTTCTTTCAAACGTGGAGAGCCTGCGAGTTTCCCCGTGAACGGCGTCATCCCCGGCTGGACCGAAGCATTGCAGAAGATGAAGACGGGATCCAAGTGGCAGTTGGTCGTTCCTTCGAACCTTGCTTATGGCGAGAGGGGCGCGGGGAATGTAATAGGCCCCAACGCCGTACTCATATTTGAGGTAGAGCTTCTTTCCATTAAATAGAAAGGACCTGTAAGGCCGCCCCCTTGAGCCGCCGGCGAGGGGGCGCTTCTCATATTCCACCGCGCGGGAATTCCAATGCCTGCGCACCTCGTATGGCCGAATGCCATGCCATCTATCCCCTGAACTTAATAAAAGCCTACTTCCGCCTTGACATCGCGAAGGACGGGAACTACCTTCTATCTAGCCTGATCCGGTCCCGATAGCATGTCTTCCCTGTCGGGCGCGAAGGTTCCGGAGTAGAACGGCGCGCGCGGCGGAAACGGTCCGGGGGTTATGTGAAACCAGTGTGAGGAGGAGAGACTATGAGAGTACGAGTGGACGAGGATGCATGTGTGGGAGACGGCACGTGTGTGGAGATATGCCCGGAGGTCTTTGAGATGGAGGGCGACCTCGCGATAGTGAAGATGGACAAGGTTCCCGAGGAACTGGAAGACACGGTGAGGGAGGCGGCCGACGGTTGTCCTGTGGAGGCTATCGTCATCGACGAGTAACTACGCGCCGTATCGCTTCAGGTCGACAGACGGGAGATATTTTCGGGCGGCACGCGGTGATATTGTTGTTTTCACAATGCCAAGGAGGCAGTTTTTGAATGGTGGCATGAAAAGAGCCATAGAAGAAGCGATAATTCTGGCGGGGATGGTAGGACACGTTTTCGTGGCCACCGCAGACGACGAAGGGGTGCCCCATGTTGCAGTGGCGGGACAGTTGACTCATGCCGGAGACGGACGCGTGGCAGTGAGTGCGTGGTTTTGCCCGGCAACCCTGTCGAACCTTCAGATGAACCACCACATCGCCATTGTGGTCTGGGACAAAAGCAAAGACACGGGCTACCAGCTCTTGGGGGGCTCGGAGAGAATAGAAGGTATCGCCATGATGGATGGATACGTGCCGTCGGGGGAAGAGGTAAGGCCTATGCCCCAGGTGGAAAGGGAGATTACCATGCGGGTCACCAAGGTGACGGGTTTTACGCATGCTATCCATACCGATACATGAGGGCTTGTGCAGAGGACGGGAACGCCGGTCCTGATTCCGGAGGATGGTTTGCCGGACCCGCGGATACACGCCGTTTTGCCCCGTGTTTGTGAGAAAATTCCCTTGACAAAAGAACCGGATAGATATACTTTTGTAATACTTTTTCTAAGAACAAACTATGAGGTCATAAGTGCTAAAGTCATTGAAACTTAGAGTTGTGCTTATTCTGGTGTTTTTGGTCATATCGGTGATTTACTGTCTGCCCAACATTATCGAGCCTCAGGGTGTGTGGAAACAGTATTTGCCTTCCGACAAGATACATCTTGGACTGGACCTGAAAGGAGGCATGCACCTGCTCCTGGAACTCGATACCACCAAGATGATGGATAATCTTGTGGAGAGGAAATTCAACAGTTTCAAGGATGCCATGATTCGCGACGGCATCCGCTTCCTGGCCCTTGACAAGAAGGACGGTTCAGTGTCGGTCACCATTAAAGCCGATCAGAAAGAGAAGCTGTATAATCTCGTGGGCAAGGAGTTTCCCGACCTGAAAGCGGGCGTTACCCGTACCGAGGGAGACAACTTCAGCGCCCAGTTCGTCTGGCTCGAAAAAGAGATTGCGAGCATAAAAGAGAACGCGGTGCATCAGGCACTGGAGACCATCCGTAACAGGATTGACCAGTTCGGGGTTTCCGAGCCCGTCATCGTGCAGCAGGGCGAGAACCAGATACTTGTTCAACTCCCCGGCGTGAAGGACCCGGAGCGTGCCCTCGAGTTGATTGGAAAGACGGCACAGCTTGAGTTCAAGCTCGTAGACGAGGAGAACAGCGCAAGGGCCGCGTCAGGGACCGTTCCGGAGGGTGATGAACTGCTCACGGAGAAGAGGAGGAACCGGGAGACCGGTATCCTTACCACCACACCCATACTGGTGAAGAAGCAAGCCCTCCTCACAGGCGACCTTCTTACTAACGCCAAGGTCGGCATAGGAAGCGGGTTGGGCAGCGAGATCAGGGTGGATATCGAGTTCAACAGCGAAGGTGCGCGACTTTTCGACAAAATAACCGGGGAGAATGTGGGAAAGAGAATAGCCATTGTCCTCGATAATACGGTTTATTCGGCCCCTGTGGTCAAAGAGCGGATCTCGGGCGGTAAGGGCCAGATAAGCGGAAGTTTCAGCATGGACGAAGCAAAAGACCTCGCGATCGTTCTCAGGGCAGGCGCCCTTCCGGCTCCGGTTAAGATTGTACAGAACATAACGATAGGGCCCACATTGGGTCAGGATTCCATCCGCAAGGGAATCCAGGCGGCGGTTCTCGGCGCGGTCCTGGTTATCATCTTTATGGTGTATTACTACAGGTATTCAGGTGTGATAGCCGATATCGCCCTTTTCCTTAATCTGATTTATCTTCTCGGCGCCTTCAGCGCCCTGAAGGCCACCATGACGCTTCCCGGTATCGCAGGGATCATCCTCACCATGGGAATTGGCGTGGACACGAATGTCATCATCTTTGAGCGTATCAGAGAGGAATTAAGGCTGGGGAAAACTGTCCGGGCTGCCGTGGATGGGGGTTATTCAAAGGCATGGCTGACAATCTTTGATGCCCATATCACAACCCTCATCACCACGTTTATCCTGTTTATCTTTGGGACCGGCCCCATCAAAGGGTTTGCGGTAACGTTGAGCGTAGGCATAATTATCAATCTCTTTACCGCAGTCTTCGGATCAAAGGTAATCTTCGACTGGATAGTGGCAAAATATAAACCAAGGAGCTTAAGCATCTGATGGAATTCAGAGAGATTATAAAGAAGTCGAATCTAGATTTTATCGGTATGAGAAACAAGACGTTTATCCTGTCGGGCGTTCTCATATTACTGGGCCTCGTTGCCTTTGTGATGGTATCCATGGGCAAGGCCAACATGAGCGTAGATTTCACAGGGGGAACCAATCTTCAGATTAAGTTTTCGACTCCTGTGGCAATAGGCGAGCTGCGCGACGCGTTGCTGGCCGGCGGGTTAAGTGATGTACAGATACAGGAAGTGAGCGGGACAAGCGAGTTCCTGATAAAGACGAAGAAGACGGACACGGAAAAGGAAAAGGTGCAGGATATCGTGGGGCGCATTGTCTCCACAGGCCTCCAGGGGAAAAAATACGAGATTCGAGGCAGTAACATGGTGGGCTCCTCCGTGGGACAGACCTTGAAGAAGAACGCCATTATCGCGATCGTGGTTTCTCTGGTGGGCATAGTTATCTATATTGCCTGGAGGTTCACCTTCATTTTCGGTATCGCCGCGGCTATCGCCACTTTTCACGACGTCATTGCCATGCTCGGCATATTTTGGGCGTTAAACGAGGAGATGAACATCCTCTTTATCACGGCGCTTCTCACCATCGCAGGATACTCTCTTACGGACACGGTTGTGGTGTTTGACCGGATTCGCGAGAATATGGCGAAAATGAAATCCAAATCAGATCTCGGGACGGTAATCAACACCAGCATTAATGAAGTTTTGAGCAGGACTCTTATAACCTCACTTACCGTGCTTCTGGTTCTGGCAGCCCTGCTTTTCATCGGGGGCAAAGTGCTTTTTGAATTCTCCCTGGCCCTGTTCATCGGGGTTATTGTAGGTACATACTCGTCTATATTCGTAGCAAGCCCCCTCATCTTTCTATGGAGAAAGCGGGTGCGCTGAGCCCCTGAAACGGGCACACTCCCTCATAGGGTACTCCACCGTCCTTAAGTAATGTCAAATGTCCGGCTGGGTGTGCGGTGCAATCAAAACTTGAAGATGTACTTCAGGAGAAAGAACGCGAGTTAAAACTCTATCAAAGATTCCTGGATCTCAGGAGTCTTTGCGAAATGAGGATCTTTCCTTCCACTGATATTCCCTTAAGAGAACACGTAGAAGACCTGAAGTCCGTGGTGGAGCGAATCATGCCGGACCCGAGGGATAGAAGCGAGGAGATGTTTTCCGGTGAGATATTCGCCTTGCTCGGGGCGATCTACCTTCACGATACAGGCTTGGTGAAGGACTGCAAGTGGGATGGAAACGATGTCACTCTGAGCGCTTTCGACACTGCCCATAAGAAAATTCTGGTCAACAGCCTCATAGGCAGGCACCTCGACATCCCGGAAAGGGCTATAGAGATTGTCAATTACCTTAGTCTTTCGGACATCATACGGAAGACGCCCGTGAAGTGGGAAATTACAGAGGGCGAAAAAAAAGCTCTCATAAGGAACCCAAGGGTATTAGGTCATATTTTCGATTTTTCCCACCTCATCCTCGATGTCTTTTACGCTGATTTTCGATACTCGGGGCTGAGGAGGTATACAGGGCTGAAACTTCCTCTGGATCGGAGGCGAACAGAAATTGAAATCGACAGCAGGGAAGGGGTTATCCGAATCAAATATCACGCCACGTCGCCTTACGAACATCACCGGTTCGAGAGCGCCAAGGCCTATGTAAACGGCGCTTTCACCCTGTTCAGGAATAACGTCAACGGAAGACTGGGTCTGCAGTATAGAGAGATTAAATGGGAAGTGACAGGTGATCCGGATTATGAGACCCGCGTTTCCGAGGAACCCTGCATCCGGGATGAGCGGAAATGGCCTCTCCTCGATAGATGGGAGGAAGCTGCATGTATTCTGGATAGGACCTTCGATCTTGGGTATGCCATGGTTGTGGGAGAGGAATCGGCAGGGAAGACCACGGTACTGCGATCGTTTGTTCTACCTCAGCTTACCTCCGTGACGGCAAATGCCTTTTACTGCGAGATCTGGGAGAACCCGGTGCGCGAGGTCCGGGACGTCATATTCAGGAGACGTAAGGGATTGGGTTATTCCGGGTTGGACATTATTTCCGTATGCAAACAGGTCCTTGGGGAAGGACCATGTTTTTTTGTGCTCGATGCCTGTGAGCGGGTAGCGGCCCTCGATCAAAAGGAGAAGGAAAAGCTCGAAAGGTTCCTGAATTTTTGTCTCGGCGAGGAGAATGCTTATCTCATCGTATCAGGAGATAAGGAAGGGTTTTTGGACTGGTTTACTCCTATGAGCAAAATGAACATGTCGTCGATCTTTGAGATCAAGGCTCCGGAGGGGGTAAGGGCCGGGGATGCTGCGGGATGGAACTCGGGAAGGGGAAGGGCCGGAGACTCCGGGCCCATCAAGTGGGAACTGCTTCACGGTGGCGTTAATGTGGAGGTTACACTGAAGGGGATCGTCGATGAGGCGGACGAGGCAAAAGAAATCAGGGGCATCCTTGCGTGCCTGATAGAGATGAACGAGAAGCACTTGAAGCGATACACCGTCGACGACATCCGGCTGGAGACATGCATTCCGGGTGACCGGATCCTTCGATGTCTGGAGGTGTTAAAACGGGAGGGCATCATCACGAGGTCCGAGTTCTCCGGTTCCGTTTATTATTCTCTCTCCAGCAGATATCTCAAGACGGCTGTTTACGGTATTCTGAACCTCCGTGAACTGGAAGGAAAGAAGGACGTGAGGAACATGATCCACGATTCCTTCGTGAATGAAGTCTTTCTGGATAAGGAAGCCCTGGACCTGATTCAGGAATGGCAATACGAGATGGTCTTTTCAAGAGAAGAAATGGGGTTGATAATCGGTAGTCTCATAGATCTCGGGGAAGATTGCGGGTCTTTTCTCGGAAAGGCAAGACAGGACGAGAGCGGCATCGATATTCAGCCTATCCTTAAGTTTATATATTCGGGGGAAGCGGAGAAAAGGGCCAGGGCTATCGAAGTGCTCGTAGATATTCAGGACAAGAACATGGTCAACCCTTTGCTGATCCATCTCAGGAAAGAGAAGGTGCACGAGATCAGGGACCTCCTTATCAAGGGGATAGGCCGTACCGGCAAGAAGAGGACAATGATTGCCATCATTCAGACCCTGAGGGAGATCGGAGACAGCCACATGCGGGTAAAGTCGATCCAGCTTTTTCATTCTCTTCTCGGAAAGAATGCGAAGGGCCTTCTTCAGGAAATCAAGGAACGGGAAGAAGACCCTGTCGTGCTCGAAGAGGTGGAGAGACTCCTTTCTAACTCGGAAACTTAGTCATCCCGTGCACATATGGTCTCAGCGCTTCAGGTACGACGATGGCTCCGTCCTGAGTCTGATAGTTTTCCATTATGGCCATTACCGTCCGACCGATGGCAAGACCGGAACCGTTCAGAGTGTGAACAAGGTCAACCTTTCCCGACCCCTTCCTGTACCGGATCTTTGCTCGCCGCGCCTGAAAACTGTCAAAGTTGCTGCACGACGATATCTCCCGGTAGATGTTTTGTCCGGGTAGCCAGACCTCGATATCGTATGTCTTTGAGGATGAGAATCCCAGATCTCCCGTGGAAAGAGCCGATACACGGTAGTGGACGTTAAGCTTTTTTAAAACATCCTCGGCATCGAGGAGGAGGCTTTCCAGTTCGTCGTAGGAGTTCTCGGGAAGGGCGAATTTCACCAACTCCACTTTGTTGAATTGGTGTAGTCTTGTGAGACCTCTCGTGTCTTTCCCGTGAGCGCCGGCTTCCTTCCTGAAGCAAGGCGTATATGCCACGTACTTAATGGGAAGGTCATCTTCTTTGAGGATCTCGTTGTTGTGTATATTCGTAACGGGGACCTCGGCTGTGGGGATAAGGAAATAGTCGAGACCATCGAGTTTGAAAAGTTCTTCCTCGAACTTGGGAAGTTGGCCCGTGCCTGTCATTGCCTCGCGGTTGACCATAAAAGGTGGAAGGACTTCGGTGTATCCGTGTTCCCTCGTATGGAGGTCCAGCATGAAGTTGATGAGCGCCCTTTCGAGGAGGGCTCCGAAGGATTTGTAGAGGATAAAGCGGGAACCGGTGATCTTGGCGGCCCTTTTGAAATCGAGAATATCAAGCTTCTCTCCTATATCCCAATGAGCCTGCGGTTCGAAGTCGAAGACCGGTTTCTCTCCCCAGACTTTGACTACTTGGTTGTCTTCCTCACCCGAGCCTTCGGGGACGCTGCTGTGCGGGATATTGGGTATGACGAGAACCGCGTCGTCCCATTCCTTTTCCACCACTCTCAGTTCTTGTTCAAGGGTTTCTATACTTTTCCCAAGGGTTCTGAGGTGCTCGATCTTATCTGAAGCGTCGGCGCCCGATTTGCGGAGTTTTGCTATTTCATTTGAAAGCTCATTCTTCTCGCTCTTCTTCTTCTCGCTTTCCTGTATGAGGCTTCTGCGTTTCTCGTCGAGATCAAGAACCTGTTTTATATCGAAGGCTGCTCCCCGTTTCCTCAGGGCCTCGGTCACAACTTCGGGTTTTTCACGGATCACTTTAGGGTCGATCATGGTTTATTCCTCCACTAATTGATTGTTAAATTCTATGGGTGCGTAGGTGTACAGCAGGCCGTTAATTGTATAGAGAGCCTGTCCCTCAACAAGGATCTGAACGCTTTTGGCCTCTGCAAAGTTCGAAAGGAACGAATTGACGAGCGAATAGACGGTCGTGATCTCGTTCAAGGGGTTTGCTTTGGCGCTCTTCAGTTCCTGAGAAAAATTGAGATACATGATTCCCTCTGCGTCTGTGGCGCTTTCGTGAAGGGAGAGGTTCTCCGGCACAGCCTTCTCTTTCTTAAGCTCTGCCACGATTATCGCGGCCTTGTCTTTTTCCGACAAGCCATTTTTCAATTCCACCATCTTCTTCGTAAGCCTTCCCCCGGCCGCAGGGATAAAGACGGTAAGGCTCTCTTTTTGAGGGATAGCGACCAACTTTCCCGGTTCCCGATTCCGCATAGTCCCAAAGAGGATTGCCCCCGCGACGCCGACGCAGACGAGGACGGACAGTATAATAATCTTGGTTCTAAGTGGGGTGGGTCTTCGCATGACGATTCACGTTTACCTTAAGGGCCCGGCAGGCCTAAAACGGGGGCCTATCCGCCCTTGACTGCCGTAACGAACTCTTCGGAGCGCATTACCCTGAAGATCGGGTAGATCGCGGAATTCCTGTAAGCGTCCACGAAGTTCGTGTGGATTTCCTTCTTGTAAGCGGCGCTCAAGTCCTCCAGGATCACGGTATGAAAATCGTGGCAGACGGCATCGAAAGCGGTGGCAAGCACGCAAAAGTGCGTGTTGACTCCTCCTACCGCTACTGTGTCTATATTCATACTCCTCAGCGTCTGATCGAGATCCGTCTTAAAAAAGGCGCTGAACCGTCTCTTCTCCAGTATTATGTCTTTCTTCTGAGGCTCGAGATCCGACAGGGGCTTGGTCCCATCGGTTCCTCGTATGGCATGAGGCTTCATTCTTCCTTTGAATATGAAATCATTCTCCAGGAAACTGTCGCAGGCAAATATTACCGGGACGGAGAGTCCCCGGCAGGTTCTTAGAAAATCCCTCACGGGTAATATGATCTTCTCTTCCTCTTTCTCGCCCGTACGGTTCTTGCTATAGTTTCCCTCGAGCATATCAACGATAATTACGGCAGCGTTCATCTTCAGACTCCTTTCTGGTCCCTGAGAAAGAGCGTTTCAAAGTTCCGACGGATGTGAAGGGCCATCTCGTCTATCCCGATGTTCCTTATCTTGGCCAGCCTCTCCACCGTGATTTTAACGAAATGAGGCACATTTCTCTTGCCCCTGTAAGGGTGGGGCGCAAGAAACGGGGCGTCCGTCTCGGCAAGGATTCTGTCTTGAGGGATGTATCGCGCTACATCGACCAGGGTTGTGTTTTTATTGTAGGTTATTGTTCCCGGAATGGAGAGGTAAAAGCCCATGTCGAGCAGTTTGCGGGCAGTCTCCACATCATAAGAAAAGCAGTGGATAACGCCGCCTGCACTCAAACCGCCGATCAAGTCCCGGAGGGTGGCGACTGTTTCTCTCGCGGCATTTCTCGAATGTACAATAACAGGGAGGCCTACGAGTTTTGCAAGTTCAATCTGTCCTTCGAAAGCCTTTATCTGGGCCCCCTGGGGCGAACGGTTCTTGAAGAAATCGAGACCTATTTCACCGAGAGCGAGCATCTTCGGGTGTTTCAGGGAGGAAATGAGCCTCTCCCTTGCGTGATCGTTGAAATCCCCGGCATTGTGAGGATGGATACCGATTGCGCCATATACCTCGGGGTATTTGTCTATGATCTCCGTTACTTTCGCGAAATACCGCTCTTCGGTGCCCACGGTCAGCATACAGACAAGCCCTTCAACCAGACTTGCCTTTATGATTTCGTCCCTGTCGTCATCGAAGTCCTCTATCTCGAGATGGCAATGCGTGTCTACATACATGGATGATTTATAGCACATTATAGGTCGCTATTCAAATAAGGATGGGCGTCCGGCTTCAAGGGCGCCGGTTCCTTTTAGCGCGCAACAGTACGTCTCACCTCCGCGGAGATGTCTCTGCTCAGGTCCTCCAGGGCGTCACCCATCGCGGCAACCACGTCGCTGTATTCGTTTCCCTTGACAGGCTTTTTCACGGAAGTCTCGCGTATCATCCCCAGGGTCTTGTCTTTCGCAACCACAACCCACCTTGCCTGAACCGTGACGTCCCCGCCCTTAACTGCATCCAGACGGATGATGTTCACCGGCACCCTGTAGGTGGTGGGCACGTATGACCGCCAGGATACGACCGTCACTGCGTGAGGCGTGAGAAATACGGAAAGGTTTTCCAGAAGGACCCGTGCTACTCCGTCTTTCAGGGACCCTCCCCACAGGTCGAACTCTGCCACATTGAGTTGGTTCCTGCCTGCGCGCGTGATAATCTGCGCCTGATCGACGTAATCGGGTATTTCGACGGGTCCGACCCCGAGGCTGATCACGCTCTCCTTCTTTGACACGGAATCAACGGCCGCGGCCCGGGAGGTTACGGACTGAAGGGTATAGAATCTGGGAGGCTGCGAGGTGCCGCATCCTATGATCAAAAATGGAAAGACCCCCGCCGTGATTGCAAGGATTATCTTCTGTACCAAGGACAACCTCTTCATGTCACTCTCCTTTACCTTGTTTGCCTTTCACCACGGCTTCGGGATACCGTTGGAGATAGTCGGTGAGGTACCGCACCGAGCGGGCGGTCTTCGAAACTTCCTGAAGGGTATGGTCTACATCGATAACCAGTACCGAGTTTTCCGAGGCGACTTCCTGCACGGACAGGAGGGTCTTCTCGGCCTGCGCCAGCGTGCCCTGGGCTGTCTTCAGGACATCATCCAGTTGCTTTGGGACAGCTTCCGTTTTCGCCAAAACCTGCTTCACGGATTTCGACGAATCTTTGAGATTGGCCAGGATGGGGTCTATCTGGTCGTTGACCTTCTTGAGTATCCCTTTGGCCTCCATCAGTCCTTCACTCAAGGATTCAATGCCGGTGACGAGTTTCGGAGAATTGACCGCTTTATCGATTCCTTCGAGGGAATGCATCAGTTTGTCGATAATATCCTTCAAGGGGATCTCGGAGGCAGTTCTCAGAAACTGGTCGAGGTCGGAAGGAATTGTGGGAATCTCCGGGACTCGCTTGTCACGTCCGACAAGCCTGACGGGCGTGTTGGGGAAGAAATCCAGGTTCACCATCAACTGACCCGTTACGATGCTCTGTATATCGAGCTGCGCCCTCAGGCCTTTGGCAATCAGCTTTGGCAACTGCTCCTCCGCGGGTTCGTCGCCTATTACCTTCACCTTGTTGAGATCGATCTCGACATAGACGGGGATGATAAATGACGTATCCTTGGGGTCGAACTGGAGTTGCACATTGGTCACCGAGCCCACCCTGACACCGCGGAACATTACGGGCGAGCCGACGTTGAGCCCTTTTACCGAGCCCTGGAAGTACATGACATCGATCAATTTCTCGGTGAAGAGCTTTCCCGATCCGAAGATGACCACGGCTACCACGGCGAGAGCCACCGCTCCAACCACAAAGGCGCCGATAAGTGTTTTATTTGCGGGCTTACTCATGCTTTATCTCCTTCTTTGTTGATATCGCCAAACGAGTTGCCATCCTCCCTCTCATCCCGAACAACACGCGCCGGCCGCATCGTCCTTCTTCCTCTCCGGAGCTATACTGCCCCGCGTAAGAAATGCATGGACCGTAGGATTGGTGCAATGGGCAAGCAAGTCCTTCGGGTTTCCATTCGCAATCATTGTCTTTGACTCGGCGTCAAGGAAGACGGAATTGCTCCCTATGGCAAATATGCTCGCCAGTTCATGGGTAACTACCACGATTGTTGCCCCCAGGCTGTCCCGAAGCTCCAGTATGAGGTCATCAAGGAGGCGGGCGCTGATAGGGTCCAATCCCGCGGAGGGTTCGTCGAAGAATAGGATCTCGGGGTCGAGGGCCATCGCCCTGGCAAGACCCGCACGTTTCTTCATCCCGCCGCTTATTTCCGACGGGTAGTATTCCTCAAATCCCGCAAGACCCACAAGGGAGAGTTTGAGAGACACGACCTCCCGAATCTGGGGAGGCGTGAGATCAGTGTACTCCTCGAGGAGGAGCGCGACATTTTCGGCCAGCGTCATGGAACTCCACAAAGCCCCGCTCTGATAGAGGATCCCGAAGTCTCTCATCGTGCGTTCTATCTCCTCGGGGTTCATGTCCCAGATGCTTTTCCCGTTATAGAAGACCCGGCCCTTTGCCGGCCTTTGCAGGCCGACGAGATGTCTCAGGAGGGTGCTCTTGCCGCAACCGCTTCCCCCCATGATGATGAAGATATCTCCCCGGTTAATGGAAAAATTAAGATCGCGCTGGATAAGGTTGCTCCCATAGGCCATGGTAAGGTCTTCTACGATAATATGGGCTTCTGGTGGTTGTGTCATTTCTCTCTCACAGGCGAGGCATTGAATTCAATGGGCGCCGGTTTCCTTTTAGTTAAATCAGATTCCCAGCATGTTGCAGAGTACGGTAATCAGCGCCGTAGCCACTATTATGCTCACAATACCGGTCACTACCGCGGAGGTAGTCGCATCCCCTACCGCCGATGCGCTTCTCCCGCACTGCATACCTCTCAGGCATCCCGCAACGGCAATGAGAATGCCGAATACGAGACCACTGAAAAGGCCGATCCACACGTTGACCAGGGTCACTGCGTTGCGTGTCTCGTTATAGTACTCTCTCACGCTGATATCGAACCCGCCGAGGACGGCGACGATCAACCCCCCCAATATTCCCATCAGATCTGAATAGAGGGTGAGGAGAGGCATCATGATTGCAAGGGCAAGGACCCTGGGGAGGACCAGAAATTCCATGGGTGATATGCCCGCCGTCTTCAGAGCGTCGATCTCCTCGTTTACCTGCATGGTGCCTATTCTCGCGGCAAAGGATGCGCCCGTTCTGCCTGCCATGATTATTCCGGTCATGATCGCGCCCATGGCCCGGGTCATGGCGATCCCCACAAGGTCGGCAATGTATACCTGGGCTCCGAACATCTTGAGCTGGATGGACCCGACAAAAGCGAGTATAAGACCCACGAGGATGCTTATCAGGGAGACTATGGGAAGGGCGTCTGCTCCGCATTCCTGCAGGGTAAGCCACAGGTCCGAAGGGCGGAAGCGTGCTTTTCCCGTGCACATCTTGAACAGGGCTACCGTGGTGTCGCCGATAAAGGTGAGGGTCTCGACGAAGGAGTTCCACGTACTGACGGCGGCTGCGCCGATCCGCTCGAGGAGGGGAGACTTTGCCGCGCCCCTACTGCCTCCTTTTCGTTCGGGAACGGCCATGGCCAGCGCGAGAAGACGCCTGGCCCCTTGAGGCAAGCCCGCGTCAATCACTTCTACCTTCTTTTGGGTGCCGAGGTTGGTTACGTTGATGAGGAAGGTCAGGAGGCCGCTATCCCAGGTGCCGAGATCGCCCGTGTTGAATGTGAGTTTTGCGGGAAGGGGTGTCTTGCCGAGTTCCGTTTCCACTTCAACTGCCGAGGGCAGGTGGCGGCTGAGCTTCCAATCGCCCGAAAGGTGGACAACAAGGTTTCCCTCAGGCGTTCTGTCGAGACTGAGCGCTCCTTGTTCTGTGACGGTACCGGGTCGTTGCAGTGGATTAGGCATGATAAGGTCTATTTTAACGTTTCGCGACTCCATAAGCAAAACAAAAATGTATACTATTCCTCATCCCGCACATCGAAGATCATGATTGCTGCCTACCGGTGTTTCTTTACCCCTATCCTGGGACATAGACTGTTTATGGGACATCTGTCGCAGAAGGGAGAGACTGGGGTACATACCTTCTGTCCGAAAGCGACCAGAAGGGTGTTGTAAACAATCCAGTATCTCTCGGGCAGGATCGCCATGAGGACTTTCTCTGTGTGAAAGGGATCTCTCGTGGTAACGAGGCCGAGTCTGTTCGATATTCTGTGAACGTGTGTATCCACGCAAATAGCGGGTTTGCCGTAGCCCTCGTTGACGACCAGGTTTGCGGTCTTTCTTCCCACGCCTTTCATCTTCAGAAGTTCCTCCACGGTGTCCGGAACGACACCGTCATACTCCTCGAGGATGGTTTTTGAAACTTCTTTCAGAGTTCTGGTCTTGTTCCTGTAAAAGCCCACCGGGTATATAAGACTTTGCACTTCTTCGTCCGACAGGCCCAGTATCTCCCGGGGCGTCCGGGCCTTCTCCATGAGCCTTTTCATCGCCTGCTCGGTAGTCTCATCCTTTGTCCGAAGGCTGAGCAGCGTGCCGATGAGGACGAGGAAGGGGTCTTTCCTGCTCCGGGACAACCGGGTGATGACGGGCACATCATCCTTCATGTAGTCAGTGAGAAGGCGCATTACTTCATCTATCCTCGACTCATTCCACAGGGTGTTCACCAAAGACCTCCTCCATGAATTGGGACATGCGGACCGCGTGGGACCCTTCCCAATAGATTTTACCGCACCGCGGACACTTCATGAACGTTTTATAGCGGTGGAAAACAAATTCGGGTACGCAATGCTCCGTATCGGCCCTGGAGATATGGATGAGGGGTACATTGCACACGATACATCGCGTCATCGCCTTCTCCGAATCAAGGTAAGGCCTTATAATGTGGCGTATTTCCTTCAACTGGGAGGAAGGCTTGTCGGAGCGGATGAATATGACACGGTCCCGATCCTTGATACCCATCCGTCTCGTAAGGAAGTAGTATGAGTCGTCAGGGTGCGAAAAGCCTTCGCCTTCCCTTATGCTTCTGACATACTCCGCGTCAAGGCCGACAATTCTAAGATATTTTGCGAGCTTACCGAGCATTGTGTCGCAGACGAATTTCATGTCCTGGCGCAATCCTCCCAAAGGTATGACATTCCTCCCCCCATTCCGGGCGAACGGGGGAGCCTTATTCCTTCACCAGGGCCTTTCCCCGCTGTCGCGCATTCCGAAGGACTTCTTCCTCTCCGGGCACGTGCCGTCCTTCCATGACCACTTCTCCCATGCATATGACCGTATCGACGACATAACCATTGGAGGAATAAACTACATCGGAGTAAACGTCAAAACCCGGAGTCATCTCGGGCCTTGCGAGGTCCAGAAGGATGATGTCGGGGCTATTCCCTACTTCAATCTCCCACTCGCCGAGACCGAATATTCCGGCTGCCTTTCTTGTGGCAATATCAAAGACTTCCCGCGCGGGAAGGGCGGTGGGGTCGTTGGTTGAGAACTTTGCGAGAAGGGACGCGGTTTTCATGGTTTCAATGAGATCAAGGTTGTTGTTGGAGGCACAGCCGTCGGTGCCGAGGCAGAAAGGTATTTGTCTCTTCAGGATATCCACATAAGGGAAGAACTTTCCCACGGCAAGCTTCATATTGGAGACAGGATTATGCACCAGGCTCACGCCTCTTTCTTCAAGCACATCGCAGTCGTGTTCATCAAGCCAGCACCCGTGACAGCCGATAAACCTCTTCGACAATACATCCAGGGAGTCAAGAAATCCGACGGGTGACATGCCGTACTTATCCTGAGAGAAGGATGCCTCTTCACCCGTCTCGGAAAGGTGCATATGGATCAGGATGTCGTGTTTCTCGGAAAAATCGCGCATCCACTGGAGGCTTTCGCGGCATACCGTATAAATGGCATGAGGGCCGAAGGTGAAGGTGACCTGGGGCCGGTACTTCTCCGATAACTCGAAGAGCCTTATATTGTTCTCCACTTCGTCATGGCATTTCCCGGGGTCGAACATATCGATAAAAACCGCGCTTATGAAACCCCTTATGCCCGCGTCGCATACCGCCTTCGCGGTGGCCTCCCAGAACCAGTACATATCGTTGAAAGCGGTTACCCCGTTTTTGATCATCTCAAGACATGCGAGTCTCGCACCCCAGTAGACATCTTCTTCAGCGAGCTTCGACTCGAGGGGCCATATCTTTTCCTCGAGCCAGGGCTTGAGGGGCATGTCATCCGCATACCCTCTGAAGAGGGTCATGGCAGAATGGGTGTGGCCATTTATGAACGACGGCAAGGCGACCTTGTCCTTACCGCTGATTATCCTGTCCGGCACGCGCCCGCAGGCGTCCGATATCTCCGTGATTACGCCGTCTTCAATAAATATGTCCTTGGTTTTCTTTTCTAATTGTACACCCTTGACAAGTATGTTCATTCAAAATCCCCTCGTGGTGCCTTTGTAGTAAGTAACCGCTTCAACAAGCCCCGTCCCTCTCCAGGAGTCCTGATAAGAGAGCTTCGATGGTTTGCAGACCCTTCGCAACATTTTTCGCAATCCGGTCCATGGTGAGAGGCACCTCGACAATCCCGTTACAATAATTATCGACAGAACACAGGCTTGCGTAAGGAATACCCGCCTCCCTGCAGAGGGTGGCTTCCGATGCCATGGTCATGCCGACGATATCCCCGTAGTTTCGAAGAAGTTCGATCTCTGCCCTTGTCTCCAGTCTCGGTCCCCGGGTCTGTATGTATACCCCTCCCAGGGCGACATCCATGCCTGCCTCGCGACACCGGGCTCCGAGGTATTCCCTCAGTTCATCGTCCATTCCAGGAATGGTAAACCTCATTTCTTCGTCAAAAAAGGTAGGCACGTCCCAAAGGGAGATGAAATCGTGAGGCACCACGAATGAGGCAGGTCTAAGGCCCGGTTTGAGACTGCCCACGGAGTTGACCGCCACCACCTGATTCACATTCATCTTCCCGAGGGCCCAGATATGGGCGCGATGATTTATCCTGTGAGGGGGAAGGGGAGGGGTTCCGTGCCTTTGAACAAAAAAATGCCTGCCATCCGTTCTGATACGGGCCTCTCCATAAGGAGTCTCACAGGATAGTATTTCCCATCCCGTGAAGAGAGACGAAGCGGTGAGCGAGGTTCCGCCTATGATTGCGAGCATTCGAGCCGTCCTTTCTTCCTTATATTCTCTTTCTGCCTTATTCCGGCCGATTCACTTTTTACTATCCGTAGACTCCCGTAGTCAAGCACTTTGTATGAGGTCCAAAAATTCTTCTTCCGTGATGACCTTCACGCCGAGAGCTGTTGCCTTGTCCAGCTTGGAGCCGGCCTCGGCACCGGCAACGACGTAATCCACCTTCCGGCTGACCGACGAGGCGGTCTTCGCGCCGCGCCCTTCCGCCTTTTTTCGCGCCTCGTCCCGGGACATGGTACGCAGAGTGCCTGTGAAGACGAAAGTAAGTCCCTCGAATCCTCTTCTTCCGGGAGCGTTGTGAGTGATCTCAACCCCTTCCTGGTTGAGGATTCTCTCTATGGTGTGACGGTTCTTCTCATCGGCAAAGAAACTGGTAATGCTACGGGCGACCTCAGGCCCGATTTCGGAGATTGTCATCAACTCCTCTTCGGTGACGGACATGAGGACTTTTATGTCCCCGTACCTTTCTGCGAGGAGGCTCGAGATATGTTCGCCCACATTTCTTATGCCCAAGCCATAGATGAACCGGGCAAGGGGTCTCTTTTTCGAAGCCTCTATGGCATCCATTATGTTCTGCGCGGACTTTTCAGCCATCCTGTCGAGGCTCGAGAGTATCTCTTTTGTAAGCTTCTCGCGGTCATAAAAATCGGACACGTCCCGTATTATGCCTTTGTCCACCAACTGCTCGATAAGTTTGACACCGAGGCCGTCTATGTCCATGGCCCTCTTCGAGGCAAAATGCTCGATGCTTCCTTTTATCTGGGCAGGACAGTTAATGTTGACACACCGGGTGATGGCCTCTCCCTCCGGCCTCACCACTTCTTCCCCGCAAATGGGACATTTGCGGGGCATGACAAAGGGCCTCTCCGCTCCCGTTCTCTTTTCCGGAATAACCTTCACCACTTCGGGAATCACGTCTCCGGCCCGCCTCACCATCACCGTATCTCCGATCATGATCCCTTTTCGTCTGATTTCATCCTCGTTATGGAGGGTGGCCCTTGAAACCTCCACGCCCCCGACGGAGACGGGGTCAAGAACGGCCACGGGCGTAAGGGCGCCGGTCCTACCGACGCCGATTATGATATCCCTGATGACCGTCGTCTCTTCGTGGGCTTCGAATTTATATGCAATGGCCCATCGCGGCGACCGGGAAACGGTCCCCAGCCGTGTCTGATAGTCGAAGCGGTTTACCTTCAGCACGGTCCCGTCGATCTCGTAGGGTATCTTTTCCCTCATGTCGTATATGTATCTGTAGTTAGAAAGGACTTCCTCCAGGTTCTTGCATGGTCTGGCGAGAGGGTTTACACGGAATCCCCATTTACGGAGGTTTTCGAGGAACTCGAAATGGGTGCTCATGGTGATGTCCGTGATCAGTCCCGGTGCATAAAAGAAGGCATTCAGGTTCCTCTTTGCAGTGACGCGAGGGTCGAGCTGTCTCACCGAACCGGCAGCCGCGTTTCTCGGATTTGCGAAGAGGGCTTCACCGGCACGCTCCCTTCGCTCATTCAATTCATGAAATTCCTTCTTCCCCATATAGACTTCGCCTCTTACTTCGAGCCGTTCCGGAACCGGTATGCCCCGGTGGTCCAGAAGCCTCATGGGGACGGACCGGATTGTCCTGATGTTCTGGGTAATATCCTCCCCCGTGTAACCATCACCTCTCGTGGACCCGAGAGCAAATATGCCGCGGACATACACGAGTTCCACGGCAAGGCCGTCTATCTTCACTTCCATTATGTACTCGACGTCGTCGACGCCGAGGAGTTTCTTCACTCTTTTGTCGAAATCGACGATCTCCTCCTCGGACATGGCGTTTCCGAGACTCAGCATGGGGACGGTGTGATTCACAGTGGAGAACTGTTCGAGAGGTTTTGCCCCCACCCGCTGGGTGGGCGAGTCGGGTGTCACGAATTCGGGATATTGCGATTCGAGGTCCTGAAGTTCTCTCATCAGCCTGTCATACGACCCATCGGACACTACCGGATCATCCAGAACATAGTAGCGGTAGTTATGATAATCGAGATCCTTTCTAAGGGTATCTATCCGCTCTTTTGTTTCTTCTATGCCCATACCATCCGTCCTCGAATCAGATTCTTCTTTGTTTTCCGTGGGGGGAACGGAGACCCGCCCCGCTGTACCCGGGCTCCCGCCCTGCAGTATTTTACCTTGTTTCCAAGGTTTTACAAGATTATTTTGTGGTTTCCTGCGGGAACGGATTGGTGTGCCGGTTCCCATGTGGCCGTTGCAAGGGGGAGGGCCTTGAAGCGAAATAAATGCGGTAATACCCCGGGGATCTTGAGGATTGACTTTGCCTTCTTCATTGTATTAGAAGATAGGCATATGGAAAAACGATCTATTTCGGAAGTACTGGAGGAGATAGGGTCCCTCCTCGAGATTAAGGGAGAAAATTCGTTTAAAGTCAACGCCTACTACAAGGCGTCAAGGTCCCTGGCTGCCGTGGAGGACCTGGAGAAGGTCGTAAAGGAAAAAAAGCTGAGGGAAATCCAGGGCATCGGTGGGGCCCTTGCCGCGAAGATTGAAGAGTATTACGAGACCGGCAAGATAGATTATCACGAAGAACTCAAGAAGGAAGTGCCCCCGGGTCTTCTTGAGATGGCGGAGGTCCCGAACCTGGGCCCCAAAAAGATCAAGGTCCTTTACGCCGAGCTTGGTATTACGGACCTGGGCGAACTCGAATATGCGTGCAAGGAGAACAGGCTTATCACCCTCCCCGGTTTCGGGGAGAAGACCCAGGAGAATATCCTGAAAGGGATCGAGTTCCTTAAGAAGAATAAAGGGCGGTATCTCTTCGGCGACATCTACCCCATGGCAGAGGCAATCAAGGATAGATTGAAGAAGTCTTTGCCCGGTCATCTTGTGGAGGTATGCGGAAGCATCCGCAGAAAGAAAGAGGTGGTGAGAGATATCGATGTTCTTGTTGCAGGAACGGACTACGAACATGTCGCGTCCGTCTTTGTCTCGTTCCCCGAGGTGGATGAAGTGCTGCTCCGGGGCGATACCAAAACATCATGTCGACTGAGATCCGGCATCGAGGCTGATCTGAGGGTGGTAAACGAGGAATCGTTCCCTTACGCGCTCCTGTACTTCACAGGGAGTAAGGAACACAATGTAAAACTCAGGGGCATAGCGAAGAAGAAGGGCTGGAAGTTGAACGAATACGGGTTGTTCGAGGATGAACGGCCGATTCGGTGCCTGAACGAGGCCGAGATATTTCGCGCCTTGGGTCTCTCTTTCGTTCCTCCGGAACTTAGGGAGGACATGGGGGAGATAGAGGCCGCGGAGCAGGGGTTGATCCCGGCCCTCGTGACCGAGGCGGATATAAAAGGCACGTTTCATGTCCATACCGACTTCAGCGACGGCCTGGAAGGGGTGGAGCGTATGGTCGATGCCGCCCGAGGCATGGGTTTCTCCTATGTGGGGATAACGGACCACAGCAAGAGCGCGTACTACGCGGGGGGACTCAAGAAAGAAGATGTGCTGAGACAATGGGAGGCGATCGACAGCCTGAGGGTTCTCAATCCCGACATCTACATATTCAAGGGAATCGAAAGCGACATCCTGCCTGACGGCAGTCTCGACTACGATGAAGAGACTCTCGAGGGTTTCGATTTTGTTGTTGCGTCGGTGCACTCAAACTTCACCATGAAGCAGGAGGAGATGGAAACGAGGATCATAAAGGCTCTAAAGAACCCCTATACCACGATGCTCGGCCACCCCACGGGACGCCTCCTCCTTTCAAGGGACGGGTACAACGTGGATATGAGAAATATCATCGACGCCGCCAGTGATAACGGGGTGGTAATCGAACTGAACGCAAGCCGGTACCGGCTTGACATAGACTGGCGTTATCTGAAATATGCAAAGGAGAGGGGCGTTCTCATATCGATCAACCCCGACGCACATTCTGTTCAGGGTATGGCTGAGATACCCTACGGGGTCGGCATAGCCCGCAAGGGGTGGCAGGAAAGCAAAGATATATTGAATACAAGGGGTGTTAGTGATATAAAAGATACATTCCAGAGGCTTAGGAATGGAAGAAAATATAAAGGCTATAATACATAATCTCGAAGAAATGCATGGCGGCGGGAAGATTGAACTCAAGTATGAGACCCCGCTTCAGCTTGTTGTCGCCACAGTCCTGTCCGCACAGTGCACGGATGAAAGGGTCAACAGGCTTACTCCGGGTCTTTTTAAGAAATACAAGGACTTTGAGGACTATCTTAATGTTCCTCTTGAGGAACTCGAAGGAGATATCAAACCTAGCGGCTTTTACCACAATAAGGCAAAGGCTATCAGGAATATCGCTTTCGAGGTCAACACGCGGTTCGGGGGCCATATCCCGGAAGATGTGGATACCCTCGCAACAATCAAGGGTCTGGGACGGAAATCGGCCAACCTTATCGCGGGAGTAGCCTTCGGCAAAGCGGCGATTGTAGTCGATACCCATGTGATCAGAGTGTCGGGCAGGGTAGGGCTGACCGGAAACAAGGACCCGGAAAAGATAGAAACCGACCTGAAGAAACAGGTCCCCGAGAGTGAATGGACAAAGTTTTCGCTTCTTGTAACCCTCCATGGCCGGTACGTGTGCAAGGCGAGGAAACCTGACTGTGAGAGATGTCTTATACGCAACTACTGTGACTACTGGTTGGGAGGAATGGCAAATGTTTGAAAAGGAAAGGCTTGGGGAAGATGAATCGCGGAAGTTGAGTGAACTGTCCCGCTTAGCCAAAGGCGACATTATTACAATGACAAGATTGGCGGGTTCGGGTCATCCGGGAGGTTCAATATCTTCCCTTGACGCGTATCTCGTGTTTTTTTCGTACGCCCGGCTCGATGGCAAGGCCAGGGACCGGGTCGTGGTGAGCCATGGCCACACGTCTCCAGGCGTCTATGCAAGCCTCGCAAGGCTTGGGTACCTGCCTCCCGAGGAGGTCGTCGCGTTTTTCAGAAAAGGGGGTAGCCCTTTCGAGGGACATGTGGTCAAAGGCATTCCCTTTATCGACTGGTCTACCGGAAATCTCGGCCAGGGACTCTCGGCGGGGTGCGGGTTCGCCCTTGCCTCCCGGCTTCGTGAAGAGGACGCCCACGTGTACGTCTTTATGGGAGACGGCGAACAGCAGAAAGGGCAGATTTCAGAGGCAAGACGGTTTGCGAAGAAATTCGGCCTTTCGAACATTACTGCGGTGATAGACTACAACGGCCTCCAGATCAGCGGAGCCATCGACTGCGTGATGCCTCAGAATATCGCGGAAAACTATCTCTCGGACGGATGGGACGTTCTGGAAATCGACGGACATGATTATGGCGAGATCTACGGCGCGCTCAAAAAAGCGAGAAGCAGCGAGAATCCCACGTGTATCCTTGCCCGCACCGTAATGGGGAAGGGCATACCATTTATGGAGAACAAAGAGAAGTATCACGGGAGCCCTCTTAATGAGAATGAGTACAAAGAGGCCCTCGCGGCCCTGGGGCTCGATGACCGCATGGAGGCATTCAGAGAGCGGAGAAAAGGTGTGTGTACCTGGAAGGCCCCTGTAAAGGACACGGAAATGCTTATCGATTCCGGTACGCCCTTCACATACACGGATGCGGACAAGGTTGACAATAGAAGTGCTTTCGGGAAGGCCCTGAAAGATCTTGGAGAAAGGAATATCGGCAAGGGTGTGATAGTGTGCGCCGTTGACTGTGATCTTGCGAGTTCTGTAAAAACGGCTGATTTTGCAAAGGTTTTTCCACAGTATTTCTTCCAGAGCGGCATACAGGAGCATAATGCCGCCACCGTCTCGGGCGCCTTGTCCGTAGACGGGGTCCTCACGTTTTTTGCCGATTTCGGTGCTTTCGGCATAGACGAGACTTACAACCAGCAGAGACTTAACGACATAAACAAGTCAAATCTGAAACTGGTCCTGACCCACGTGGGTCTTGATGTGGGACAGGACGGCAAGACCCACCAGTGCGTGGACTACATAAGCCTCGCCAGTAACCTTCACAACTTCAAGGTTATTGTACCCTGTGACCCGAACCAGACGGACAGAGCTATACGATACGCGGCACGGACGAGAGGCAATTTTCTTGTTGCCATGGGACGTTCGCGCTGGCAGGTAGTGGTGGATAGCCGGGGGACGCCGGTCTATGGGAACGAGTCTGTCTTTGAATACGGCCGCATGGACCGATTGAGAGAAGGAAAAGAGGCGGTGGTTATCAGTTATGGCGGCATGCTGGGGAAAGCGCTCTCTATAGCGGATACGCTGGCGAAGGAAGGGATACAGGTTGGAGTGGTGAACATGCCCTCCGTAAAGGAGGTAGATGGGGAGGCTATGGAAAAGTTGCTCCAGGTACCGGTCATCATTACCTATGAAGACCATAATGTGGAGACGGGTATAGCCCCGCGGATTGCTTCCTATCTTCTCCGCCACGGTTTCAGGGGACGGATGGAGTCCTTCGGCGTGAAGCAATACGGGGTGTCCGGTGAAGCCGAGGAGGCCTACGAGGTGGAAGGGCTTGACGTGGCGACTATGGTAAAGACCCTGTCCGGAATAATCAGGGGCTGAGGAACCAAACCTCAGCAAATACAGATCACCTATCTTAAAAGGGGATGCGATGGATGATATAAAGGGCATGTATAAGAAGGTTGTAAAGGACAGTTTTCCCGATAGCCTTACCATTGACATGGGCGGGCAGAAGCTCGTGTACAGAAAGAAGGTCTGGAGCATCTTCGACGCCGATGAGAATTGCGACGTGGAGAGGGGCATCAGGTATGGCGAGAACCCCGACCAGGCTGCGGCCATGTATGAACTGATCAACGGCAATATAGTGCTGGGGGATGTGAGGTTTTTTGACTTCGATGGAGGCCTTACAAGCAAGGTAACCGAGAAGGACATGCTTCAGGTGGGAAAACACCCGGGCAAGATCAATCTCACCGATGTGGATAATGCCCTCAATATTTTGAAATTCCTTGACCGGAAGCCTGCGTGCGCGATCATGAAACATAACAATCCCTGTGGAGTGGCCTATGGTTCCGTCCCGGCGGAAGCATTCGAAAAGGCATTCTGGTGTGACAGGATAGCTGCTTTCGGAGGGGCGGTTGTTTTTACAAAAACCCTTGACGCGGAGACGGCGAAGGCTATGGTCCCCTACTACTTCGAGGTGGTGTGCGCCCCGGATTTTGAAGGGGCTGCCGTCGACATACTGAAGAAATGGAAGAATCTCCGGATTCTGGAGATAAAAGAGATAGAAAGGTTACACGCATATAAGACAAAAAGGTTCATAGACATGAAATCGCTGATGGACGGCGGCCTCATCATTCAGGAATCACAGCCCTTCAGAATAAAAGGGCGGGAGGATCTGAAGACTGCGGAGACCGTGTACAAAGGTGAGACACACAGAATCAAGAGAGCGCCCACCGATAAGGAATATGCGGATATGCTCTTCGGCTGGTACGTCGAGTCGGGGGTCAGCTCCAATTCCGCCCTTTTTGTAAAGGATGAAGCTACTGTGGCGATAGGCACCGGCGAACAGGACAGGGTAGGGGTGGTTGAAATAGCCACATTCAAGGCATACAAGAAATTCATGGACGCCGAGGTGTTCAGGAAGTACGGTGTTTCCTATGCCGTCTTCAGACTTGAGGCGGACCGGAAAGAAAGAAGGATGGAAGACCTTATCGCCATAGAAAAGCATGCCAGAGAGATGAGAGCCGGCCTGACGGGTTCGGTGGTGGTGTCGGACGGGTTTTTTCCCTTCAGGGACGGTGTTGACGCAGCGATAAAGGAGGGAGTCACCGGTGTGATTCAGCCGGGTGGGTCTGAGCGCGATTTCGAGGTGATCGAAGCATGCAACGAATCTGACGTGACAATGGTTTTTGCCGGGCAGAGGCTTTTCAAGCACTAGCTTTGAAGTCCTCTTTGATTTCAGGTACTCCGGGAGAATAGGGAAATTTGTGTACGTCGGGGCGGGTGTCCTGTCGGGAATTTCTGCACAAATAGAACAATTCGTTTTAATTTTTATTGACAAAGAGAGTAATATGCAAATATAATTGTGAAAATTATTACAATTGAACTAATATCAAAACACCAGGGGAGGTAAAAATGAGACCCTACTTCGAAAAGATGCAGGAATGGGTTAAACCGGCGAAGGTTAACGCAGCCAACGCCGCGGAGATTAAGAAGGTTGAGGAAGAGTTAGCGGAACTTATCGAAAAGAATAAGAACGCGGGAATGCCTAAGGAGGTTTTGAACAAGAGAGGAGAATGGACAGTCCATCAGAGACTTGAATATATCGTGGACCCCGGCACATGGGCGCCTCTTCACCTTCTCTATGATCCCATGGATGAAGAGTCCGGAACCACGGGCGTTGTGGACGGCCTCGGAAGGATCAATGGCAGATGGTGCGTGATCATCGGTTTCGACAACAAGGTTATGGCGGGTGCGTGGATTGCAGGCCAGTCAGACAACATACTCAGGGTCACGGACATTGCGAAAAGGCTTCATTGCCCGCTCGTATGGCTCGTCAACTGCAGCGGTGTGAAGCTGCCTGAGCAGGAAAAGGTTTATGCAAACAGGCGTGGAAACGGCACCACATTCTTCAGGCACGCGGAACTGAATAAATTGGGTATCCCTGTGCTGGCTGCCATATACGGGACGAACCCCGCAGGTGGTGGATATCAGGGGATCAGCCCCACCCTGCTTCTCGCCCACAAAGATTGTAACATTGCCGTCGGCGGCGCGGGTATCGTAAGTGGTATGGCACCGAAGGGTTATTTTGACGAGGGAATGGCGGAACAGCTTATCGACGCCACCAGAAAATTCAAATCCGTACCCCCGGGCAGAGTGGAGATACACTATGACGCCACAGGGTTTTTCAGGGAAGTGCACCCCTCCGAGGAAAGTCTGCTTGACTCCTTGAAGGCCTGGGTGGTCAAGCTGCCCGCATACGATGCGAGTTTCTTCAGGGTAGCAGCTCCGGCCGAACCCAAGTTCCCGGCGGAAGACCTTTACAATATCGTGGCCTTCAACCAGAAAATGATCTACGACGTAGAGCAGTTTATGGCACGGTTGACGGACAATAGTGAGCATATGGAATTCAGGCCGGATTACGGCCCCGAGTTGTATACGGGCCTTGTGAAGATAGACGGATTCCTTATCGGCGTTGTGGCAAACAGACAGGGTATGATGCCTAAAGGCTATCCCTCTTATGCGCCTTATCCCGGTATTGGTGGAAAGTTCTATCGTGAAGGACTCATCAAAGTTAACGAATTTGTCACCCTCTGCGGCAGAGACAGGGTTCCCATGCTCTGGATACAGGATACATCCGGTATCGACGTGGGAGACATCGCGGAGAAGGCGGAACTTCTCGGCCTCGGTCAGGCCCTTATATACTCCATCGAGCAGAGCGACCTTCCCATGATGACCATCATCCTGAGGAAGGGAACCGCCGCTGCCCACTATATCATGGCAGGGCCACAGGCCAACAACAACAACGCCTTCACCATCGGTACGGCGACTACGGAGATCTACGTCATGCACGGTGAGACCGCCGCGGCAGCGAGCTTTGCGAGAAGGCTCGTAAAAGAGAAAGACGCGGGCAAACCTCTCGCACCGGTCATCGACCAGATGAACAAGCTTGTGAAAGAATACTACGAGAAGTCCAGACCTGCGTATTGCGCGAGAGCGGGTCTTGTTGACGAAGTTGTAAAACTGACCGACATCAGGAAGTATCTGGTCGGCTTTGCAAACTGCGTCTACCAGAACCCGGCATCAATCACCCCGCAACACCAGATGATACTCCCGAGAATCATCAAGGGCTGATCAACAAACATATAAACGGGGCGGGCCTGAATGTCCGCCCCGTTTCTTTTTACCTCTTGTTAACCAAAGCTCAACAATATGTTGACCATGCATACGATCGATGTTATGTATTTACTCTGTGTTATGGAGCCGTGCGGGTTGAGCGCTGCCCGGCATGGCTCTTTGTAATTTCCGGTAAAGGAGTGGCCCGGCATGAGAGAGAGATTACGATCGCGAATTGAGAAAATAAGGGAAAAGGGCAACTACCGGGAGATCCGGTATGTAAAGCCCGTGTCGGACACAACGATAGAGTATGAGGGAAGGGAGTACCTCAACCTCTGTTCCAACAGCTATCTGTCTCTCCATGCCCATCCGCAGGTAATAGAGGCGGCCAAAGCGGCGGTGGACGAATATGGGGCCGGCACGTGTTCATCCCGGAGCATATCGGGAAGCATCGAGCTCTATCGTATCCTCGAGAAGGAGATAGCGGCGTTCAAGGGCTACCCCGGGGGACTTGTCTTCTCCACCGGCTACATGGCGAACATGGGCGTCGTCGCCACCCTCACGGAGGAGAGGGACGTAATTTTCAGCGATGAACTGAATCACTCGAGCCTCATCGACAGCATGAGGCTTTCCAGGGCGAAGAAGGTTATCTTCCGCCACCGGGACCTGAACGATCTGGAGGAAAAGCTGAAGAAGGAACAGGCGAAGGGGGTCCGCTTCGTAATCTCCGAATCCGTGTTCAGCATGGATGGGGACATAGCGCCCATTGCCGGTTTTATGGAGCTGAAAAAGAAATACGGGTTTCTATTCATACTTGACGATGCACACGGTACCGGTGTATTCGGACCCACGGGCAGGGGTGGTGCAGAGTCCTTCGGCCTCAACGCCCATATGGACGTGGAGATGGCGACATTCGGAAAATCCTTTGGTTCCTTCGGGGCGTTTGCTCTCGGCGACGGGATCGTCATCGAGTATCTTATCAACCGGGCGAGGACCTTTATGTACACAACCGCTCTATCGCCGGCGACCCTGGCCGCATCCATCGCGTCCGTGCGTCTGATCAGGGAAGATCCTTCCTTCAGAAACCAATTGTGGGACAACATCGAGTACATGAGAAGCCGACTCGTGAGTGCGGGCTTTGATCTCAAGGACAGTGTGGGTCCCATTATCCCCATCGTGGTCGGCGATGATGCAAAGGCGGTGGAGATGCAACACATTCTCATGGAAGAGGGCGTATTCATACAGGCGGTGCGGCCTCCTACCGTTGCCCCGGGGACTTCCAGACTGAGGTTGACTGTCGTTCGTTCTTTCACAGGAAATGAGATGGACGTGGCCTTGGACGCATTGAGGTATGGGGGACAAAAAGTCGGTATAATATGACACAAGACGCAGGGAGAGCTACTTCTCGACCTGAAAGTTTGCTTTCTGCGTCATCTGCTGTTCTTCCGTGGCGATAGTGGTGGTGAGCACGTAGACACCGGAGGGAAGGTCCTTTGGGACCATAACCTGAAGAGTGGAGGTATGGAGGCCCTGGGCCCGGTCCGACTCCTGCCTTGAAAGCTCAACTGTGAGTCCCGGCCCGGAAAGGGTCAGTATCTCCGTTACCTTGAAGCGTTTTTCCTTTTGTGGGGAAAGGAGGGTGAATGCAACCTCCCGCGCTATCCGTTCTCCCGGCCTGACGGTCGCCGCCGACAGTTTCTGGGGCTCGACGATAAGTTCATCCCTGAGGCTCTGGTAACGATATCGCCGGGCTGCCTCTTCCCTTTGATCGGGCGGCAGAAGAGTGGAACAGGCACAAATTGCAAGGCTGAGGAACATGAGGGGCAAGAAGACCTTCAATGCCCTCGGGACCGCGAATCTGTCCCGGTTGTCATCGCCACGGGTATTCATATTTCCGTCTACCTCCCTACTACGAATATTATGTCCTTCACTGATTTGATCGCTTTGAACCGTTTCACTGTGACCAGGGCCTTTTCCTTTACCTCAAGGGTCTGGACCGATCCTTTGAGCGTTGCTACACTATCAGCGGTCACCTCGGCTGTAACACCCTTAATTCCCGCCTCTTCCAGGGCTTTGTTCATCTCTTTCTCAACCTTTGCCGCGTCAAAGACCTCAGACTTTTTTTGGCCTCCCGTGGAAAAGCTGATTTTCAGACCGCCCTGTATGTGCCCGTTGGCGGTAAAATTTGCGATGGTTGCCTCCCAGCTGGGGCTGTCGGCAAAGTCTTTAGGGGTAATCCTGTAAGTCAACCTTAAGGGGCTTGGCCCGTCTTTGGCCCCGTGAGCCGCGCCCGTAGACGCGCTGTTTAACATGAGCGCCAACATGCCTCCCGATTCCCAGGTTGCTTCCACGGTGATCCTCCCCGGCCCGGGCACGCGGAACGTAAGGGAATCTTTGTATTTCAGAGAAGTCCAGCTTGAGGGGGTGAGAGGCGATAGACTGAAATGCTTCGCCTCTGTGAAAGAGGCTGCCCTCGCTCCCTCTGTTGGGGAAGGAGACCGCTGTCCAATATGGGTACGGTCCAGGACTTCCTTTACTTCCAGGTGCCGGCGGACAATTGAAAGAGCCATCGCTTTTTCTCCTTGGTTGTGAAAGGTCCCTGTCATCGTCACACGGTACCTGCCGTCCACCTGGGCCAGCACTCCCGACAGCCCGGCGCCGTCCAGTTCCTCGTTAAGTGCTCTTTCGGACTCCAACGGAGACGGAGCGATCCTGATGTTCTCTACTACCCGTTTTACTCCTCCGTGAGACCTTATTATGGCGAGGGCAGCCTCCCGGTCGGCCCTGGTCTCCACTTTGCCTGTCACGGAAACAACCGCGTCCTTATCGACTTTTACTTCAAGGCTGACTCCCCTTGTCTTGAGGGCCTCCCGGAGTTGCGATTCCATTTTTGCCGTGCCTCCGCGATAACCGCCGGGGAAAAAATAGGCACTGAAACCTCCGAGGACAAGGAGTATCAGAGCGACAACCAGGCCGGTGCGCAGTCTGCGACTGCCCCTGCCGCCGGTGATGTGATATCTTGCCTTGGAGGACGGCCTTTCATCGGGGGAGGGGACGGAGGTGATCTCGGGTTCGGAAGGGGTCAAAGGAGGAAGCACGTATCTCTTGACTTCTTCCAGGGCGCTGCCATCTTCCCCGCAGTACCGTGCCGGGGGAGAATAGAGGGCTCGACAGAGAGGGCAGAGACGCGCGGTGCCGCCATCGCCCGGAGGGGTAGAAGGGGCGGGACCATCGGCGGATGCGGCGGCCGCCTTACGCAGTTCCTCGGATAGAGGCCTGCCGCATCCGCGGCAAAACTTTTCACCTTTTTTCACATAGGTATTACACGCAGGACAAACACTCATAAGTTGTTATAAATGTATACCATTTATCTATTCATGTAAATAAGGCGAACCTGCCCCGGTTTCTCGGGAAAAGAGGTTTTCCCCGATCCCGATTTTGTACATAGAATCATTGTGAATAAAGGCGCAATAGGGGTTGACAAGGGTTCCGAAAATATGGTACAAAAATCTACACATGGTGCGAAACTACACACTATATATTGATAGTAAATTTAAGAAGGCGGGGTTATGGATGCGCTAAATCTTTCAACAGGCACAGATTGGAGTTTTATTGAAGAGGTGACTGAAGAGAGCGGTCAGAAGTTGTCCCTCTGTTATCAGTGCGGGAACTGTACGGCCGGCTGTCCGTACACACAGTATTTTGATTACCCCGTAAGCCAGATCATGCGCCTTCTTCAAACCGGCCAAAAGGAAACGATACTTTCATCGAAGGCGATATGGCTCTGCGCCACCTGCCAGACATGCACCACCAGGTGTCCATGTGAGGTCGATGTCGCGCTGGTGATGGACACCTTGAGGATGATTGCACGTCGCGAGAACAAAGTGGCGGAAAAGGACGTGAAGCTTTTTTACGATTCATTCCTTGCGTCATTGAAGGAGCATGGAAGACTGTTCGAGATGGGAACGCTTATGGCGTATAACGTCAAGTCAGGACATTTCCTTGCCGATGCCGAGTTGGGCCCGAAGGTTATGGAAAAAGGAAAAATTCACTTCTTTCCCAAGAACATTAAGGGAAGGAACGAGATAGCAAAAATCTTTGCGAGATTCCAGGAGAAGGCAAAATAACATGGCTGAAAGAGAGTACGCATACTACTCGGGATGTTCTTTGGAAGGCACGGCGGTCGAATATGACATGTCGGTGCGGCAGGTATTCAAGGCGCTTGGAGTGACCCTGAAGGAACCTGAAGATTGGAGTTGCTGTGGATCGACGCCTGCCCACACGGTAGACCATGTGTTCGCTGCAGCCCTTGCCGCACGCAATCTTTCTATAATTGAAAAAATGGGCACGGACACGGTCACTGTGCCATGTCCTTCGTGCCTTTCCGCATTCAAGAAGGCGCACCAGGGCATGACCAGCAGTGAGTCCTTCAAGGAGCAAGTAAACGCCCTCCTTGATGAGCCTTATAACGGCGGGGTGAGCCCCAAGTCCACGCTGCAGGTAATGTACGAGGATATCGGCCTTGAAGCTCTGGCCGGAAAGGTTACCCACGTGTTGCCGGACCTTGTGGTCGCGCCTTATTATGGGTGTATTCTCAACAGGCCGCCCAAAGTGGCACAGTTTGATGACCCCGAAAATCCCGTTTCCATGGATAAGATACTGGAGGCGGTGGGCGTCAAGGTAAGCGACTTCGCCTTTAAGATGGAGTGCTGTGGGGCGGCATTCGGTGTTCCCAAGAGGGAGATGGTCAACAGGCTGAGCTTTAAGGTCCTGAACATGGCTCTCGATTCGGGCGCAAACTGCATCGCAGTGGCGTGTCCTCTGTGCCAGCAGAACCTTGATCTGCGACAGGAACAGGTCAATGCCACCACGGGGAGCAACTTTAAAATTCCTGTTCTCTATTTTTCTCAGATCGTAGGACTTACGTATGGGCTTTCTCCCGAGGAATTGGGATTGGATAAACTTATTGTTAGCGCGGATAGCCTGATCCATTCACGGATGACAGTCCAGGAATGGACCGAAAGGCAGAATGCAGAGAAAGAAAAAGAAAAGGCCGCGAAGGCCAAGCCGAAAAAAGACGAAATAAAGGCAGAGGAGACCTGATAGATGCGGGTTGGAGTATTTATTTGTCATTGCGGGAGTAACATCGCCGGAACCATTGATGTTGCGAGGGTAGCGGCGGAAATGAGAAAGGTGCCGGGTGTGGCATATGCCACGAACTATATGTACACTTGCTCCGAGCCCGGTCAGGAAGAGATCAAACAGGCTATCAAGAGGGAGAAGCTGAACCGGGTAGTCGTCGCAGCCTGCTCACCCAGGATGCACGAGCTCACATTCAGGAGGACCATCGAAAAGGCGGGCCTCAACCGGTATTTCCTCGAAATGGCGAACATACGGGAGCACATCTCCTGGGTGGGTCTCGACAAAGAGCTGAACACCAACAAGGCGATTGAAGCCGTGAAGATGGCGGTGGCGAAGGCTATGAACAACAAGCCGCTCTTCTCTTCGTCCTTCAAGGTGAACAAGCGGGTCCTCGTGATAGGCGGCGGCGTGGCAGGCATGCAGGCGGCCCTTGATTGCGCGGACGGCGGGCTCGACGTCATCCTCGTGGAGAAGAGTCCGAGCGTGGGCGGTATGATGGCCCGTCTTGATAAGACCTTTCCCACGATTGACTGCTCCATTTGTATTCTCGGTCCGAAAATGGTGGACGTTGCGCAGCACGATAAGATAACGCTCCACGCCTATTCGGAGATCGATGATATCAAAGGGTATGTGGGGAACTACCAGATAAAGATCAAGAAGAAAGCGACCTACGTCGATTGGACGAAATGTACGGGTTGCGGACTTTGCATGGAGAAGTGCCCTTCGAAGAATGCCTATGACCATTTTAACTTCGGAGTGGCTCCTACCCGTGCCATAAACATACCTTTCCCTCAGGCGATCCCGAAGAAAGCGAAGATCGACTCCGAGTACTGCCGGCAGTTTGTAAAAGGCAAGTGCGGGGTTTGCGCGAAGATATGTCCTACGGGAGCCATCAATTACGAGATGCAGGATGAGATTATTACCGAAGATGTCGGCGCAATAGTAGTAGCGTCGGGATACGGCCTCATGGACATAGAGAAGCTTTCCGAGTACGGCGGCGGCAGGTATCCTGATGTAATTACAGGTATCCAGTACGAGAGACTGCTCAATGCATCGGGTCCTACGGAAGGACATATCTTGAGACCTTCCGATAAGACCGAGCCTAAGACAATCGTCTTTGTCTCCTGTGCGGGTTCCAGGGATAAGTCTTGCGGAATTCCTTATTGCTCGAATTTCTGCTGCATGTACATTGCAAAACAGGCAATACTTACAAAAGACCACATTCCCGACTCCCAATCGTATGTCTTTTATATGGATATCCGGTCACCGGGCAAAGGGTATGATGAATTTACCCGAAGGGCGCAGGAGGATTACGGCGCAAAATACGTGCGGGGCAGAGTTTCCCGTATTTATCCCAAGGGCAAGAAGATGGTAGTTCTGGGTGCCGACACCCTTCTTGGTACACAGGTGGAGGTCGAGGCGGATCTGGTGGTGCTCGCGAACGCGGTAACTGCAGCTCCGGGTGCAGCGGGCCTCGCCGAGAAGCTTCATATTTCTTATGATACCTTCGGTTTTTACGTAGAGAGCCACCCGAAGCTTAGACCGGTGGAAACGAATACTTCAGGTGTGTATCTTGCGGGCGCAGCACAGGGCCCGAAGGATATCCCCGCGTCGGTAGGACAGGGCAGCGCAGCGGCGAGCAAGGTACTTGGCCTCTTTTCGAAGGACATGCTCGAGTCCGATCCCATGGTGGCGAAGGTTAACGAAACCACTTGCGTAGGATGCTTGAAGTGCAAGATGACATGCCCGTTCCAGGCAATTCAGGAAAAGGAACTGCGGGGCGGCAAGATTGTAGCGAACGTCCTGGAGACGGTCTGCGCAGGGTGTGGTGTATGTACGTCAACGTGTCCTTGCGGAGCCATACAGTTGTCTCATTTCACAGATAATCAGTTGTTAGCGGAGGTTAATACCATATGTCAGAAATAGCCCCTAAGGAGCTTAGAATTGTTGGTTTTCTCTGTAACTGGTGTTCGTACGGAGGAGCCGATACCGCAGGAGTGAGCCGGTTTAAACAGCCAAGCGACCTGAGGATAATCAGGGTTCCGTGTTCAGGCCGGGTAGACCCGCTCTTCGTAGCAAAGGCGCTTCTCAACGGGGCGGATGGAGTACTTGTCTCCGGGTGCCATCCCAGAGACTGTCACTATACGGACGGTAATTTTTACGCAAGGCGCAGGCTTGAGATGCTGAAGCAATTACTGCCCTTTTTAGGAATTGACGAGAAACGATTCCACTACACATGGATATCGGCTTCCGAGGGGGCTCGGTGGCAGCAGACGGTAACGGATTTTACCAAACAGGTTCACAAGCTGGGCCCATTACATTCTACGACGGAGGCACAAAGTGGGTCCTGAGAAACTACGAGAAGTCATTGCACAAACACTCAAAGATGTTGACGTAGTCATAGCTTATAAGGAAGGGTTTGACAAACTGCACGGTACTCCGTGTTTTGTTACCAAACCAGAGCAAATCGATCAAGTCATTTTTAGTCCGGTCTGCGCACAGAACCTCGCAAGTTATCTGCCGTCCCTGAAAGGGAAGAAGGTCGGGGTCGTGGTAAAGGGTTGTGACAGCAGGACGGTCGTGCAGTATATGCAGGAAGGGTTGATCGATAAGGATAAAATCGTTGTTATCGGTATTCCGTGCACGGGAGTGGTGAGTGTGAAGAAGATCCAGAACAGGATCAATCACCGGCCGGTGCTGGACGTGACCTTCGGTGACAGCGGTGCGGTTACGGTGAAAACCCCCAAGGGCGAAGAGAAACTGTCTATTTCCGATGTGTCTCCCGATAAATGCGGGACCTGCATGTATCCTACGCCGGTCATTTACGATCACCTCGTAGGGGATGCGATAAAGTCCGACAAATCACCTGAGAGGGTGTATAAGGACGTCGAGGAACTGGCGGCTAAGTCTCTCGAGGAGAAGAAAGAGTATTGGGAGAAGGAGTTTGACCGGTGCATTCGGTGTTATGCGTGTCGGAATGCATGTCCTATGTGCGTATGCCAGGATAGTTGCATTGCGGAAAGCCGTGAGCCGCACTGGATCAGCCAGAAGTCGAACCTGAAGGAAAAGTTCATGTTTCACATGATTCATGCGCTTCATCTTGCAGGAAGGTGCGTAGAGTGCGGGGAGTGTGAGCGGGCGTGCCCCATGGGCATACCGGTTAACATGCTCAAGAAGAAAATCAATCAGGACATGAAGCGTCTGTACGATTATGAACCGGGAATCAAACCGGAGGACAAGCCTCCGATGTATACTTTTAGCGTTGAAGAAAAGAAGATAGAGGAGCACAAACTCTAATGGCCGACACAGGATTTATCCCAAAAGACAAGTGGGGAGCATTCATAGAAGGACTTAGCGCAGAGGCACAGGTGTACGTACCTTGCCTGGAAGGCGAGACGGTGATATTCAGGCCTTTCGGAAAGGACAGGACCCTCTGTTTTGAGAGACCTGCGAACACTCCTCCGAAGGGGGTTATCTTTCCCCAGAGCGATACACTTTTCTCCTTTAAGTTCACGAAGAAAGACCCGGATAATCCACAGAAGGTCGATATAGAACTTGTGGAACAGAATAGTTTCCCGAAAACCGTGGTGATCGGGGGCAGACCGTGCGATGCAAAGGGGTTTACGGTATACGACAGGCCGTATACGCAGACGGATACGCCTGACCCGTACTATAAGAGCCGCCGCGAGCAGACGACTGTCGTGACCCTTGCGTGCCAGTCACCGTCGGCAGGATGCTTCTGCACATCGGTGGAAGGTGGTCCTGCTGATAAGACAGGCTCCGACGCCCTCATAACGGAAGTGGAGAAGGGTTATTTCATCGAAGCCGTCACCGAAAAGGGCAAGGCTCTCCTTACACGGCCGGGAGTCGAGGACGGGAAGGCCTATGAAGCTGAAGCCCGGAAAGACCACGACTCAGCAGGTGAGATGCTGAAGAAACGGTTCGGTGATATCGCCAAGCCCACAGTGTCGAAGGAGCTTTTTGAGAATAATGAGTTCTGGGAAGAAGAGCTTGCGAAGTGCCTGAGCTGCGGGGCGTGTACCTACCTCTGCCCGACGTGTTACTGCTTCAACATTACTGATGAGGCTGGGACGGATCAGGGCGAGCGGATCAGAAGCTGGGATGGGTGCATGTATGCTCACTTCACCCTTGAGGCAAGCGGTCACAACCCTAGACCTGCAAAGTTCCAGAGATATAAGAACAGGGTAGGGCATAAGTTCCTTTTTTATGGTGAGAGATATGATGGCGTGATTGCCTGTTCGGGTTGCGGCAGGTGCATCAGATATTGTCCCGTCTCGGTGGACATCAGTGAGATAGTATCGAAATTGCAGGAAACCGGCGCGGGTAGTGCGGCGCAGGGAGAAAACGATAAGAATGCAGGGAGCGTAAGCAATGGCTGAGAACAAGAACCCCTACCTACCTGAGATGGTTACTATTACGAATATTATAGAAGAGACGCCGAACATTAAGTCCTTTCAGGTCGTGTTCAATGATCCCGAGAGAATGAAAACCTTCAAGTTTGAGCCCGGACAAGTAGGACAGCTTTCTGTTTTTGGCGTAGGGGAGTCAACTTTTGTTATTAATTCGCCCCCAACAAGAATGGATTATCTTCAGTTCAGCGTAATGAAGGCAGGAGAAGTCACTGCCGCGTTGCACGATCTGTATCCGGGGGATGAGATGGGCGTGAGGGCGCCCCTTGGGAACTGGTTTCCCCACGAGCAAATGAAGGGTAAGAATATCCTTTTCATCGGCGGTGGAATAGGACTTGCCCCACTGCGAACCCTCATTCTCTTCATGCTCGATAACCGGGCTGACTACAAAGACATTACGATAATTTACGGTTCGAGGACGCCCCCGGACCTTTGCTATAAAGAAGACCTTAATGAGTGGGAGTCCCGCAGCGACGTCAACCTCATACTGACGGTAGATGCAGAGTATCCCGGCTGGGATAAGCGCGTAGGTTTTGTTCCTACGGTTCTCAATGAAGTGGCACCGTCGCCTGTGGACACCATTGCCATCACGTGCGGGCCGCCCATTATGATCAAGTTCGTGCTTCAGAATCTCGCTAAACTGCAATTCAGCGAGGAAAACATTATTACAACCCTCGAGGCCAGGATGAAATGCGGAATCGGCATCTGCGGACGGTGCAACCTTGGGGCAAAGTATATCTGCAAAGACGGTCCGGTTTTTTCACTCGCGCAACTCAAGGATCTTCCCGGCGCATTATAATTTCGGGAAGGGTGTCGGCAGTCAGGGGCTTCCTGTTTCTCAAGCCCCTTCAGAATGGTACGCGGTGGTGTGACCGGTTCACATCGCCGCATGAGTGTACCTCCACAATAACTGATTGTGAAAGTTAATAAAGGGTTGACTTTTCGCTGAGAGGTCTTATTCTCCTGACATGAGAATAGAGAGCTTTCGTGGGGGTCGCGTTATGAAGACCGTCGGCAGGATGTTGCTCGTGGCGGCTTTGTTCGCGGCCACATCCTGCGTAGTCGCGACCTATCCGGATGATTACTATTACGGGTATCCCCGGGGATACTATTACTACTATGGTCATCCTTACGGATACTATTACTACGGCCACCCATACCATTACCATTATTACTATCCCTACAGGTATTATCGATAGCCTGCGATAATGTGAGTTCGCAGCGCATGGAGAGGAAGACGTCCGTCGTCATACAAGGGCATCTTCCTCTCCATGCGTATTTTGTTTGATTTTAGTGTCCAAGGTATATTAGATATATACGTTTGCTTATCTAACCAATACAGGACTGGAGAAGAGATCATGCCGAATGTGGGAGTTGTGGGAGTTCAGTGGGGGGACGAAGGTAAGGGTAAGATCATCGATATGCTGAGCAATTTTGCGGATGTTATTGTTCGCTTTCAGGGTGGCGCGAATGCGGGCCATACTATAGTCGTGGGTGACAAGAAAGTGGTTCTTCACCTCCTCCCTTCGGGTATACTCCACGAAAAGAAGTTTTGCATTATCGGGAACGGCGTCGTCCTGGACCCGGAGGTGTTTGAAAAGGAGATTCAGGAATTGAAAAGCATAGGGTACCTGAATGACGACAAGAAGTTGATGCTGAGTTCATTGGCCCACATTATCATGCCCTACCACAAGAAGCTCGACAGCCTTCGGGAAGGCAAGGCCAAGAAGAAGATAGGGACAACGGGGCGGGGCATAGGACCTGCCTATGAGGATAAGGCGAGCAGGCTCGGCATAAGAGTGATAGATTTGCTGGACAAGAAACTTTTTTCCGAGAGGGTAAAGCAAAACCTTGAACTCAAGAACTTCGTGATCAGGAAGTATTACAAAGACGAGGGCTTCAAAGCGAGGGATATTACCAAGGCCTACGGTGAGTTCCGGAAGACGTTGAAAAAGTACGCGGGGGATACGGCCGGTTTTATTCATAAGAGCATAGAGCAGGGAAAGAATATCCTCTTTGAAGGAGCTCAGGGTACATATCTCGATATCGACCACGGAACATATCCCTATGTGACGTCCTCGAATACCGTATCAGGCAATATTGCGTCAGGGTCGGGCGCACCCCCCACTGCGATCGACTATGTTCTGGGTATATGCAAGGCTTACACGACCCGGGTGGGAGAGGGACCTTTCCCTACGGAGCTTACAGGGGAAGTGGGCGAGAAGATGAGGGATGTGGGCGGTGAGTACGGAGCCACGACGGGAAGGCCGAGGAGATGCGGCTGGTTTGACGCGGTGATAGTGAAAAGGGCTTTGAAGTTGAACGGAGTGACGGGACTCAGCCTGATGAAGCTGGACGTCCTCGATTCCTTTGATAAGATCAAGATTTGCACCAGTTACAAAATAGGCAGGAGATCCTATGGCCAGCCCCCTGTGAGCATCGCTGATTACGAAAGAATCGAACCGGAATACGAGGAGATGGATGGGTGGAATACGCCGATAACGGATATCACCCGATACGAAGATCTTCCGGTGAATGCAAAGAAGTACCTCCAACGACTTGAAGAACTGCTTCAAGTGAGGATCGATATCGTGTCGGTAGGTCCTGACCGCAAGAGCACGATAGTGCAGCACAACCCGTTCCTCTAAAAGGGGGTCGAGATAATTCTGTTGACTTCCCTCGCGGCTTTGAGTTTTAATAAGGCAATTTAAAAACGTCACCCTGCGCACTGGGTGAGGGGAATGAGGATTCTTCCCGCAGTCAGGAAGAGGGCGGTGAAAAAACTCGGAAGAGTTGCAAATAAAGGCCCGTACTAAATGGAATATAAGACCAGAATCGAGGAAGGTTTAAAGAAGGCTATGAAAGAGAGGGACGCGGTGCGTCTTTCTCTTTTCAGAATGCTTCTCACCGCTATAAAGAACAAAGAAGTGGAGAAGATAGGGGCTCTTACTGAGGATGAGTTTTTTTCCCTGGTAAAAACATCGGTAAAACAGCATATCGAGTCTATAGAGAGTTTTAAGAAAGGGAATAGAAACGATCTCGTCGAAAAAGAAGAAAAGGAGCTTGCTATACTGAAGGAGTTTCTTCCGGCTCAGTTGACGGAAGAGGAAATGATCAAAGAAATCGAAGAGGCCGTAGAGGCCCTTGAAGTCAAAAGCCAGAAAGATATGGGCAAAGTTATAAAATCTATTATGGGGAAGTACCCCGGAAGGTTAGATGGAAAACTGTTAAGTGAATTGGTGCTTAAAAGACTATCTTCAAAATAGATAGTCAAAGCCCTTTATGGTTGACAAGACCCTATCATATCTCGACTATATAAAATTACTCGACATTTTAAGAAGATACTCATCGACTCATTTCGCGGATGAAATGATCGGAGGTCTTTCGCCCCTTGTTGACCCGGCGGAAATCAGGGAGAGACAAGACAGACTGGAAGCGGTTCTCGAAGTTGTCAAATGGGACGGCAAGATTCCTTTGTCGGATATTCCCGATATAGGCGAACTCTCGAAGAGGCTCTCCGTCCGCGATGCCATCATCGAGACTGAAGGGTTTGTCCTCATCTCATTCTTCCTCAAGGCATGCGGGGACATTTCCTCCTTCCTCAGGAGGTCCCATGCAAAATCTCCCTACATAGAATCCCTCCTCACCGCCCTGAAACCCCTGCATCCTGCGCAATCGCGGATCATGAAGACCATAAATGTTGAGGGATTTATTGAGGATACGGCTTCCTACGAGCTATCCAAAATCCGTTCAGACCTCTTCAGCTTAAGGGAAAGGATGAAAAGGCATCTCGAAAGGCTTATGGAGAAAGAGGTCATCCGCCCCGTGCTTCAGGATACCTACATTGCCATAAGAAACGGCAGGTATGTCATTCCCTTGAAGCCCAACTTCAATGAAGCCCTGAAGGGCATTGTCCACGACTATTCACATTCTCTGAAGACATCCTTCGTGGAGCCCATCGAGTCCGTGGAATTAAATAACACCATCAATATACTCCAGGAGGAAGAAAGAGAGGAAGAGAAGCGGGTACTGACGGAACTCACCGCCTTCATACGAGGATTTGCGGAGGACATTGAAATAAACCTGAAGATTATGAAGGAACTCGATTTTTATCACTGTCTGGCCCTTTTCAGCAAGGAATTCAACTGCGTCAGACCCGAGATACGCAAGGGCGGCCCCCTGGAGATAAAAGGCGCTTTTAACCCGTTTATCGTGATATCGCGAAGGGAGAAGGCCGTGCCTATAGATATACTGATGGCGGGTGACAAAAAGGCGATGGTGATCAGTGGTCCGAACGCAGGAGGTAAGACTGCCGCCCTCAAAACCATAGGCCTCCTGTCCGTGATGGCCGCGTCCGGCGTCTTCATCCCCGCCTCGGGAAGGCCTCTGATACCACTCAGTTCCCATGTGTTTGCGGTCATGGGTGACGAACAGGACATCACCATGGAACTGTCGAGCTTCACCGCCCATATGCAGACCATAAAGGATCTTTTCTATCGTTCTCAGGGCAATGAGCTTATTCTCATCGACGAAATAGGGGGAGGCACCGAGCCCCAGGAGGCGTCGGCCCTTTCTATGAGCGTTATCGATGCCTTTGTCGCAAAGGGTTGCAGAGTGGTGGTCACAACCCACCTGAATCTTCTGAAGGCTTACGGATTCACGAAGCCCTTTGCCATAAATGTCGCCACAGAATCGGATGCCGAAACAATGAGGCCCAGATACAAACTCGTGTACGGGATCGCAGGATACAGCAATGCCATAAGCGTGGCAAAAAACCTCAATCTTCCTCCGGCAATAATTGAGGCGAGCTATGGATACCTGGGAAAACAGGAGTACATGCTGAACGACCTCGTGAGCGCCCTTGAACTGGGAAAGAAGAAAGTGGACGAGGAACGGGAGAGCATCGGGAAACTCAGGGATGAAGCGAAGAAGAGAGTCGCTCTTCTCAAGGAAAACCGCGAGGAATACCTGAGAAAGGTGGAAGAGAAGTGCGAATCCCGGGTACGCGAGCTTGAGGGGGAGATAGAACAAATCCAGCGGGACATGGAAAAGAAGGACAGAGCGACTGCAAAGACTGCCAAAGAACGGGTCAAGGTCCTGAGACAAACTTTTGTGAAAACCCCCACTCCTGCTGAGGACTACAGGGTTCGGGCAGGCGATTATGTGATGGTACGCACGTTGGGAAGCAAGGGATATGTGGTATCCTTAGATAAAGACGGCGAGATGTGCGAAGTCCAGATAGGCAACATCAGGACGAGGGTGCACAAAACCCACCTAGCTAAAGTAGCGATCGAAAGGAAACCAAGGCCCGACAAGGGTGTTCAGATTCACGTCCAGCCCATCGGGGAAGCGGAAGTGAATCTGATCGGCATGAGAGTTGAAGAGGCGCTGAGGGAACTGGACCGTTTTATCGACAGGGCGATCGTGCAGGGATTGCCCCGGGTGAAGATCCTTCATGGAGTCGGAAGCGGCAAGCTGATGACTGCCGTCAAGGAGCATCTTCACGACGTAGTGTATGTGAAGGGCCTGTTGAAGGATGAGAGAAACGCAGGAGTCACGGTGGTAGAACTGACATGACATCTCAGGCGGACCAACTTCTCGAGAAGATCAGCATCCTCGATGTGGTGTCACAGTATGTCAAGCTGAGGAAAGCGGGCAAGGACTACCTTGGTTTATGTCCGTTTCATAAAGAGAAAACCCCATCATTTACCGTAAGTATTGAAAAGCAAATTTATTATTGCTTTGGGTGCCACGAGGGCGGGAATGCGGTCAACTTCGTGATGAAGTATGAAAATCTCAGCTTTCATGAGGCTATGGAGAGTCTCGGCGCCCAGTACGGGATCAAAATAGAACGGACAGGGGATTCAAGAAGGCCGCGCCAGCACGACGCCCTATTGAAACTTGCAGAATACTACCAGGGATGTTTGAAAAACACCTCTATGGCGAGCCAATACCTTTCACGCAGGGGCATCGGCGCTGATGCGGCAGACGAGTTCATGCTGGGCTATAGTGACCGCCAGAGATACAGCATAAAGGGTTTCCTGAAACGCGCGGGTATCCCGGACGATGTGCTTCTCAGCACGGGCATCTTGCGGGTGAAAGACGGAGATATTTACGATATCTTCAGAGGCAGGATTGTAATCCCCATTTTTGACGTGAACAGGAAGGTTGTCGGCTTCGGCGCAAGGGCCATGGAGAAGGATGCAATTCCAAAGTACATCAACTCACCGGAATCTTCGGTATTTTCAAAACGGTTTTCCCTTTTCGGCATCGACAAAGCCCGCAAGCACATTACCGAGAAGAACGAAGTCTTTATCGTAGAAGGATACTTCGATCTCATAGCGCTTTACATGAATGGTGTGAAGAACGTGGTCTCCACTCTCGGTACGTCCATAACCGAGGGGCAGCTTTCAAAATTGAGGAACTACACGGACAACATCACTCTCATGCTTGACGGTGATGAAGCAGGAGTGAAAAGCGCACTCCGGCTCATAGAGACCCTGTCGGAGATGGACATCAATGCCCATATGGTTGTCCTTCCCGACGGCCATGACCCCGACAGCTACATCAGGAAAGAAGGGGCAGAGGGACTCAAGGCTATTATCGACGGGAAGAAGCCCATATTGGACTACTTTTTTGATTACTATATGGGGAAATGCAAGATGGGCAGTCTGGAAGGGAAGCTTGCCTTCATCAAGATCGTAATGCCCCACGTGGAGACCATTCGTAACGTGGTGAAAAAGAGGCTGTATATCCAGAGGCTGTCCGAACTTACGGGAGTTGAGGAACGGCATTTTCTGGACAATATGGATAATGGGAGGACACCGGACAGGGAGGCGGGAAAAAGAAAGAACCCGGCCCATATTATAGAAAAGAGGGTAGTGGGAGCTTTGATCAATAACCCCGCCCTGATTCATATGTTTGAGGGAAAGGAGGTGATAAGGTACGTAAACGACGACGGCATTAGCGAAGTCTTGACGAAGATGTTTCAATGCTTTGAGGAAAGAAAACAGTTGGAGATCAACAGTTTTGTGAACCTGTTTGAAAAAACGGAATTGAAGGATTTCGTGGTTCAGACTGCTTTTGATATGGCCGAGTGCAATGAGATGGAGTCGAAGAGGATTCTATCGGATTATCTGAAGCATATTGAGATGAAGTGCATCAGAGAGGAGGCACGTAAAATCACAGAAAAACTGTCGGAAGCGGAGCGAAACGGCAACGATGATGAGGTGATGGAGCTTCTCCAGCAGAAGAGGCAGGTATTGGCATTTATAAAATCAAATTTTATATAGCGGGGTAACCATGCCTGAAAAAAGCAAAAGTTTTTTTTCTTATGAAGAGCGTTCGAAAAGCACAGACTTCTACAGCCTACTATCAAACAAAGACAAACCGGAGAGTGTATTCGACGGAATTGAAGTCTTTGACATGGAGACTGCCGATAGCGATCTCGGTCTCATAGCACCGGAAGAAGATCAGGGTGTTATGGAAGACACCCTTGAAGGAACGTCGGAAAATGATTTTACGAACCCCATCCGCCACTACATAAGGGAAATGGCCGGTATGGCAATGCTCGCCAAGGAAGGCGAGAAAGAGATAGCCATCAAAATGGAATGCGCCAAAGAGGAGATCAAACAGATCATCCTTTCCTTTCCCGGGACCGCGAGAGAATTGTTGAGCATCCTGCCGGCTCTCAAGGCATCGAAGATGAATATATACGACATTACATTGGAAGTCGATGAAGAGGAGTCCGAATCGGAGACGGAATTTCACAGGGAAAGAGTGGTAGCCCTTCTGGAGAAGCTCAGGGATGTGTACGACAGATATCAGGGCAGTCCGGACCATGTGAAGGTTGAACGTTGGAGGGAAATTCAGACCATCATTGTCGATATAAACCTCGGTAGGAAGATTATCGAAAGAATTGTCCAGCGGATGAAGAGGTATGTTGACAGAATAGAGGGCCTCGAAGACGATCTCGGGAGGTACAGTGAAGGGAACGTGCGTGACAGGGATAAATACGTAACCTTGACGCGAAAGAGGCTCGATGCAGTCCAGACTGACATCGGCATGTCGGCTGAAGGCTTGAAGAGCTATCTGAGGAGGGTCGCGGAAGCGGAAGACGGCTGCGTGTCGGCCAAGAACGAGCTTGTAAAGGCAAACCTCCGCTTGGTGGTGAGCATTGCAAAAAGATACATGAACAGGGGACTTTCCCTGCTTGATCTTGTCCAGGAGGGCAACATCGGTTTGATGAAGGCAGTGGACAGATTCGAGTATAAGAGGGGCTACAAGTTCAGTACCTATGCAACGTGGTGGATAAGGCAGTCGATCACGAGGGCCATCGCCGATCAGGCAAGAACCATACGGATACCGGTGCACATGATAGAGACCATTAATAAGATAATCCGGGTATCGAGAGGCCTGGTCCAGGAGTTGGGCAGAGAGCCGAAGCCGGACGAAATAGCCGATAGGGTAGGATTCTCTCTCGACAAGGTTACAAAAGTCCTGAGAATCACCAAGGAGCCCGTGTCGCTGGAAACCCCTATCAGCGATGAGGACGATACCCATCTGTCCGATTTCATAGAAGACAGGAATACACCGAACCCCCAGGACCATGCGATATGCGGTGACCTTGCGGAACAACTCGAGAAGACTCTTGCCACCCTGACCCCTAGAGAGGAAAAGGTGGTGAGAATGAGGTTCGGCATCGGTGAGAAATACGATCATACGCTGGAAGAAGTGGGACAGGTTTTTGATGTGACAAGGGAGAGGGTGAGGCAGATAGAGGCCAAGGCATTAAGGAAACTGAAGCACCATACGAGGTCGAAGCGTCTGAGATATTTTGTCGAGACATAGGGAGGGCTTGCCTCCCCTCCTTTTTATTTGACAAAGTCTGACCGTTAAAATATAGTATACGGTATACAACCATCATCGCCCATGGAAGGGATAATTTTGTGTTGACAGGACCTCAAAAATGTTTTTAAAAAAAGGGCGAGCGAGGAGGTTATAAACGTGAACATTCTGGTATTCATAAAGCAGGTAGCCGATACGGAGGCAAGGATCGTAATCTCGGGAGACAAAAAGTCCCTTGAGATAGAAAACAAGTACACCATGAACTTCTTCGATGAGTTTGCCGTGGAAGAGGCCATACGGATAAAGGAGAAGATAAAGGAGTCCCGGGTGACGGTATGCGCCCTGGGCGCCCATAAAGCGATAGAGGCCTTGAGGACCGCCATAGCCATGGGAGCGGACCAGGCCTTTCTTCTCGACAATGCCGGTCACCCCGACATGGACCCCCTGGCAACGGCAGAGATACTTGCCGCCTTTGCGAAGAAGGAGGGTTTCGATCTCATACTCTGCGGCAGGCAGGCTATCGACGATGAAAACGCGGTCATAGGCCCCATGAGCGCCGAGCTTTTAGGCATCCCCCACGTGAGCGCGGTGACGAAGCTCGATATCGTGGACCGCAAGGCCCTCGTGGAACACGACGCCGAAGGCGGCAGGGAATCGATGGAGGTTACGCTCCCCGCCCTTCTTACCACCCAGAAAGGGCTCAATGAACCGAGGGTCCCCCTCATTACAGGTGTCATGAAGGCCATGAAGGCCCAGATCCCCGCAATAGACCCCAGGACCCTGGGCATAGAAGAAACCGACTCCCCCCTCTACGTCCTCTCCTACGATCACCCTCCCAAAAGACCACCCGTAAAGATCATGGAAGGGGAGACCACGGAGGAGAAGGTAAAGACCCTCATAGGCCTTCTCAAAGACGAAGCGCGGGTACTCTAAAGGTGAGACAATGAAAGATATAGGTGTGTTCGTAGAAGTGAAGGACGGAGGCGTGCGCAAGGTCGCCCTCGAACTCCTTACAAAAGCAAATGAGATGGGATCGACCGTGGCCATCGCCCTGGGCCACGGGATGAAGGAGATCGCGGAAGAACTCAAGCCCTATGCGGACAAGGTTATTATCGTCGATAACCCCGATCTTAAGGACTACCGGTGGGATACCTACACGGATGTCCTTCACCGGGTCATCACGAAATATGCCCCTGCCATGGTATTCGGCCCTTCCACCACCACGGGCAAAGACCTCTTCCCGAGACTCGCCGCCCGGCTCAAGGCCCCCATCATCGCCGATGCGGTGGGCATCGCGTACGAAGGAGAAGACATAAAGGTGAAAAAGCCCCTCTTCGGGGGAAGGATCATATCGTGGATAGGGGTGAAAGGCGTTCCCCTCGTCACCTTCCGGCCAAACTCCTTCTCCATCGAAAAACGGGATACCTCCGGTGAGGTCATAGAAGAGGACCTTTCCGTGGAAAAGGACTCGTCCCTCACCATTACCGCCTCCCATAAAGACACCGCCAAAAAGGTGGACCTCCAGGAGGCCGATTTCATCATCTGCGGCGGCAGAGGCATGAAGGGCCCCGAGCACTTCACCCTCCTCGAGGATATCGCCTCCTTCATGAACGGCAGGGTAGGCGCCTCCCGCGCGGTGGTGGACAACAAGTGGCGGGAGTACGACGATCAGATCGGGAAGAGCGGCAGGACCGTCTCCCCCAAGATCTACATAGGCTGCGGTGTCTCGGGCGCCCTCCACCATACTATGGGCATGGACACGTCGAAGACCATAATCGCCATAAACAAGGACCCCACAGCCCCCATATTCGAAACCGCCGACTACGGCATCGTGGACGATCTCTTTACCGTACTCCCCCTCCTGAAAGAGGAACTGAAAAAAGCGAAGGAAGATGGATAAGATCGATGCGGTAATCGTGGGAGGAGGGCTCTCGGGCCTCTCCCTCGCCTATAAGCTTGCGGAAAAGGATATGCAGGTCATCGTCCTCGAAAGGGGCGATTTCCCCGGGAGCAAGAACGTGACCGGGGGCAGGCTCTACCTCATGCCTGCAAAGGACCTCATGGGGGACATGCTCGAAGGGGCTCCCTTCGAGAGAAAGGTGGTCCGTGAAAGGTGGAGCCTCTTCGGCGAATCCAACTCCCTCTCCGTGGACCTCACTTCGGAACGCTTCCGGGAAGACCACAGCTTCACCGTACTCCGCGCCACCCTCGACAGATGGCTCTCTGAAAAGCTCATGGAGAAGGGGGTGTTCGTCATCCCCAAGTACAGGGTAGACGACCTCCTCTTCGAGGATAACAAGATTACCGGGGTAAGGATAGGCTCGGAGGAGATATACGCCCACGTGACGGTGGCCGCCGACGGCGTCCTCTCCTTCATGGCGGAGAAGGCGGGCCTCAAGCAGAAGTCCCTCCCTAGGAACTACGCGGTAGGCATCAAAGAGGTGATAGAGCTTCCCGAGGAGAAGATCAACGATCGGTTCAACGTCGAACCCGGTGAGGGTTCGGCCCATCTCTTCCTGGGAGAGGTGACTCAGGGCATGTTCGGGGGCGGTTTTCTCTATACCAACAAAAAGAGCATAAGCCTCGGCCTCGTAGTGGGCATCGAGGCCCTCCTCTCGCGCAGGATAGAGGTCCATACCCTGATGGACGCCTTCAAGGAGAGAAGTGAGATAAGGCCCCTCGTGAAGGACGGGACCCTTGCGGAATACTCGGCCCACGTGATCCCCGAAGCAGGCTACTCAGGCATGGCAAAACTTGCAACCCACGGGATGCTCGTTACAGGGGACGCAGCGGGTTTTGCCCTCAATATGGGGGTAACGGTCCGGGGCATGGAGTTCGCCATAGCCTCGGGCATCCTCGCGGCGGAGACCATCATCCGCGCGAAGGAGTCGAAGGACTATTCTGCCGAATCCCTCTCCTTCTATGAAAAAAGGTTGAAAGAGACCTTTGTGGTAAAGGACCTCTATTCTTCCAGGAAGGTACCTTCCTTCCTGGAAAACGACGCCTTCTTCTCCTATTACCCGAAGACCTTCCCCGAGCTCCTGGAGAAGATCATGTGGTTCGGCAAGGGTCCTAAGGACCCCCTCTGGAAGACCCTTAAATCTTCAGGCCTCTTCAGTCTGAAAAGGCTCAAAGACTTCTACAGGATAAAGGACATATGAAGATCGAAGAAAAACTGGCCCTCGACGCCTTCAGGACCGGCAAGGAGAGCCACATAAAGATCAACCATCCCATCTGCCGCACCAGATGCACGCTCCGTCCCTGCCTCTTTGTCTGTCCCGCCCACCTTTACTCCTACAACGAGGAGACGGATGAGATGGTGGTGGAATACGCAGGCTGCCTCGAATGCGGCACCTGCCGGATCGCCTGCGTGGAAGGGGCCCTGGACTGGAGCTATCCTGGCCCGGGAGAGGGCGTCCAGTACCGCTTCGGCTGATATGGGGCGGTCTTCTTCCGCAGTTCTTCGTTGCCTGCGCGGGATGTGTCCTCGACGTACTTCCCGTACGCCTGCGGGACATCCCACTTGTCGCCTCTATCTGCAAAAGAATACCGCCCCATATCGGACGGTGTCCTGGGGTGAGATTCCTTAAGAACTGCCTCCGTATCTTCCCGCAGACTTCCGCTTGTTGCCTGGGCCCTGGGCTACAATACCCCCTCATGCATGCATGAGGGGGTATTGAGAAGAATGACTTATTAAGATGGATATCTATATCGAATCTTTGAATGATTTCCCTGCGGTGAATTTTGGCACCTTGCGGGCAGGGATCTTTATTTCTTTACCGGTTCGCGGATTGCGGCCTTTCCGCTCCTTCCGTTTCGTGACGGAGAATGAGCCGAATCCTACAAGGGTCACCCTGTCCTCCTGTTTCAAGGCCACTTTAACGCCGTCAAAAAAGGCATCGAGAGCTCTCGTCGCAGCAGCCTTGGAGATACTGGCGTCTCCCGCCATCTTGCCAATAAGTTCTGCTTTCGTCATACGTAGGTCCCTCCCTTGGATTTGAAATATGGCAGTTTCAGGAACAACTACCCCTTCAAATACGTTATAAACCTTGTAACGAGGAATATTCAATATGTTTTTGAAACTTTCTTCATTATTTTCAAGGTCCCCGAAGCCCGGCTCCGGTCGCGACGGACATAAGGTCCCGGGGGTTTCTGTTTTTGTGCGCACCGAGGGCCGAGCGGTTTGTCGCGCTGAGATTTTTCTTTTAATTTTTATTGTTTAGCTATAGAATGTTCACGGTATTGTATCTTTAGATGAAGTGGGAGGAGGAAAAGTGGAAGGATCGGATGTAACGAAGGAACAATTAATAGACAAAGCAAAAAAGCCCGCCCGGGATGCACTGAAAATGCATCCTTTCTATAAAGGAAAGATAGAGATTGTACCGAAGTGTGTTATACGGGACATAGGTGATTTTGCGATCTGGTATACACCGGGAGTCGCGGCGCCATGCATGGAGATCAACGATGACCCGGATAAGGCGTTTCAGTATACAAACAGGGCGAACATGGTGGGAATCGTATCCGACGGAACGAGGGTCCTCGGGCTGGGCGATATCGGACCCCTTGGGGCCCTGCCTGTTATGGAAGGCAAAGCATTACTCTTCAAGTATCTTGGGGGCGTGGATGCCTTCCCCATTTGTCTTGACACCAAAGACCCGGATGATCTGATCAAGACCGTGAAATTCCTGACCCCCTCCTTCGGGGGCATTAACCTTGAGGACATCGAAAGCCCGAAATGCTTTTATATCCTCGATAGACTCAGGAAGGAGTCTACGATACCTGTGTGGCACGACGACCAACAGGGAACCGCGGCTGTCACCCTTGCCGGCCTCATTAATGCGCTTAAAATCGTGGAGAAGAAGATCCAGGATGCGAAGATCACCATGATCGGCGTGGGAGCGGCCAACGTCTGCATTACCAAAATGATCATCAAAGCCGGTGCGGACCCGAAGAAGTTCATTGTAGTCGACAGCAAGGGCATACTGAGCAGGAAAAGGGACGATATAAAGCCCACCCATAAGGAAAAGATGGAATTCTGCCGGATTACGAACGGTGAAAACAGGGACGGCGGTATCGAAGAGGCTATGAAGGGACAGGATGTGGTTATTGCCCTTTCCAAGCCTGGTCCCGATGTCATAAAGAAGGAATGGATATCGGGAATGGCGGATAATGCCATAGTTTTTGTGTGCGCAAACCCGATCCCCGAAATATGGCCCTGGGAGGCAAAAGAAGCAGGCGCGAGGGTAGTCGCCACGGGCCGGAGTGACTTCCCGAACCAGGTGAATAACTCCGTAGGCTTTCCTGCCATCTTCAGGGGGACCCTGGATGTAATGGCAAGGACGATTACGGACGAAATGTGTATCGCCGCGGCGTATGAGCTGGCAAAGTGTGCAGAAGACAAAGGTCTCCATGAGGATCACCTGCTTCCCACGATGGATGAGTGGGAGGTATTCCCCAGAGAGGCCGTCGCAGTTGCGAAAATGGCCATGGAGCAGGGGGTGGCCCGTCTGCGCCTGACTGAAAAGGAACTCTTTCAGATGGCCGAGAGCAAGATAAGAAGAGCCCGTGATGAGGTTTCCTTGCTCATGGAGAAGGGCATCATTGCCCCTTACGAAGAGACTTAGCGGGAAAACAGGTTCTCAACATTCAGCGCAATACCCACAGCACAGGGCTCAAGAGACTACATTGTGACAGATATGCCTCTATTCGTAATTGACTATATTTACGGCAACGATGTATATCAAACCGGCATAAAGGGTTACAAAAAATAAAGGCGTCACGTCCGAAAAAAACAAGGGGTTAATATGGGAGAAATCCGTGTCGGCATCGTAGGTGTGGGTAACTGTGCAAGTTCACTTGTCCAGGGCCTAAGCTATTATTCGAGAAAGGGAAATGACGCGATAGGGTTAATGCACTACGAGATATGTGGATACAAACCGAAGGATATAAGGGTGGTTGCTGCATTTGATATAGACGAAAGGAAGGTGGGCAAACCGCTTGCCGAGGCCATATTCGCGCGGCCCAATTGCACCAAGGTCATCGAGAAAGACCTCCTGCCGTCGGACGTCGTTGTCTCCATGGGCCAGGTACTGGACGGAGTGTCGCCTCATATGAAGAATTACCCCGATGACAGGACATTCCTTGTGTCCTCTCGGCAACCTGATGACGTGGTGAAGATACTCAAGGAGCAGCAGGTCGAGATATTGATAAATTATCTTCCCGTGGGATCGGAAGAAGCGACCCGGTTCTATGCCCGGTGTTGCCTTGAAAGCGGGGTCAGCCTTATTAACTGCATCCCGGTCTTTATCGGTTCCGACGACGCGTGGGCCGAACGGTTTCGGGAGAAGGGCATTCCCGTGGTAGGGGACGACGTAAAATCTCAGATAGGGGCAACCATCATTCACAGAACCCTGGCGAAGCTATTTGAAGACCGGGGCGTCGCGATCGACCGGACTTACCAGTTGAACACAGGCGGAAATACGGATTTTCTCAATATGCTTAACCGGGAAAGGCTTGCGTCCAAGAAGATATCAAAAACAGAGGCAGTTCAATCGGCCCTCGATAGCCCGATGCTGCCGGATAATATCCATATCGGACCTTCAGACTATGTCCCGTGGCAACAGGACAATAAGGTGTGCTTTATGAGGATTGAGGGAAGGATATTCGGTGATATCCCCATCAATCTGGAGATGAGGCTGTCGGTGGAAGATTCGCCGAATAGCGCGGGCTCCATGGTGGACGCCATCAGGTGTTGCAAAGTGGCAAGGGACCGGGGCGTAGGAGGAGTACTTCAATCCATCTCAGCCTATACGATGAAACACCCCATAAAGCAGTTTCCCGACGAAGCCGCGAGAGAGATGGTTGAAGAATTCATCAGGGGAGAAAGGGAACGATAGGAATCTAATTGATAAGCTCAAAAATAGGTCATTCATGTGACCATCTTGTGCTTGGAGTCTATCGTTTTTTGTTCCGGGGGAGGGTGGTTAACCCCAACCTTCTTTCGGTCTTCGGCGCAGGTTGCGCCTTTATCGCCTTTATCGCCATCTCCTTTGACCGTCTTGTTCTTGGAGGCGTGGCCCTCCTGGTGTCTGCCGCATTTGACCTCATGGATGGCGCTCTGGCGAGAAACACAGGTCAGGTGACCGCCTTCGGTGGATTCCTTGATTCCGTGCTGGACAGATACTCGGACCTCCTCGTAATGTGCGGCATCTTTATCCATTTCATGAACAGGGGCGTCCATTTCGATCAGGTCATGACTTTCATTGCATCTATCGGCATTGCGGTAATCCCCTATGCGAGGGCGCGGGCTGAGGCGGCCCGCCTTGCCTGCAACACGGGTCTCCTCGAAAGGCCCGAAAGACTGCTGATCCTCTTATGCGGTCTTTTTTCGGGTTACCTGGGCTATGCAGTCATTCTTCTTGCCGTATTTACCCACGTGACGGTGATACAGAGGGTTGTGCACACAAAGAGGGTGACGGATCAGGGGACCGACCGGTAGGGGACGTCAAGCCCTGAGAAGGTTATATACTTCTTCCTTAAGAACGTCTTTTGCCATCTCCTTGGGTATGCCTGTTTTTACGATCTTTCCCTTGGCGAAAAGGACCGCTTTTGTTTTCCCGAAGGCCACGCCCAGGTCCGCTTCCTTGGCTTCGCCGGGACCATTGACCTCGCAGCCCATAAGAGCGACGTCCAGGTATTCGCTGATGCCGGCCATTTCCTTTTCGAATTCTTCCACGATCTCGGCAAGAATCGTCCTGCATCTCCCGCATGTGGGGCAAGAGATGATATTGATGCCCGTTTTCCGGAGCCCCATAGCCCGAAGGATATGGTAAGCGGCAATGACCTCGTGAATGGGGTTGCCCGTCAGCGAAACGCGGATCGTGTCGCCGATACCTTCATTGAGTAATATGCCTATACCTATGGACGACTTGATAGCCCCTGAGAAAACAGGGCCCGCCTCGGTGATGCCTACGTGAAGGGGATAATCGGCGGCCTTGGCGAACTTCTTGTAGGCCTCGATGCTCTCGAATATATTGGAGGCTTTCAAGGAAACCTTCAGTTCCATCCAGCCCGCATCCTCAAAAAGCTTGGTATAATATAACGCGCTTTCAACCATGGTCTTGGCGTCCGGCCTGGCCTGGCCGCGGAGCAGCCTTTTCTCAATAGAGCCTATGTTGATACCGATCCTTACAGGGGTTCTGGTTTCCCTGGCAAAGACAGCTATCTCTTTCACTCTTCGGGCATTGTTAATCGTTCCGGGGTTTATTCTTATCCCGTCTATGCCTGATTCCATAGCCTTCAGGGCAATCTTGTAATTGAAATGGACGTCTCCTACGATAGGGACCTCGACTTCTTTCCTTAGAAATGGGATGATCTTGCATGTATCGATCTCCGGCAACGCAATCCTTATAATCTCGCAGCCCGCCTTCTTCAATTCCATAGCCTGGTTCAATGTGCCCTGAAAATTCTCCGGGTCTGTCTTTAACATGGATTGAACGACCACCGGGTTGCTGCCGCCGATGGCAACATTACCGACTTTTATCGTTCTCGTTTTTTTTCGTTTCATCATAATTTAAAAGGGCCTCTCAAGATTCGATTGGGAACGGACTATTGCCGGCGAATTATTTTCTGAACTAATTCTGCTATAACCTTATACATTCCCGAAAATCTTGTCAATGGCATATGTCACACTGTCGGTTGGTCCCTGCCGGACGAAAGGGCAGCGCCGTTTACACAGAGACACGAATGGGCAGGATGACTGTTGCCACGCCGTTCCATTGCAGCCGACGCTGGATGGAAAAAGCAGTCTCATTGTGGAGGATCTTTTGAAACGGGTTTTCGTGGCGAAATACCAATTTTCCCGTGAAAACGGTGGACCTGGGAAATTCCCTCACCACGGATTCGACAAGGTCCGTCACCGTGTCCACCACGTCCGTGCCTACATTCATCCTGTAGTCGGCAGGGAAGCCGTGTTGTCGCGTTATCTTCACATATTTTTCCAAATCTTTGTTGACGGAAGTCTTCAATGCCTCAATTTCCGCAATTCCCTTGAATGTGCCCGAATCGATCTCCGCAACGGAAACAAATATGAAGTTGGTGTATACATTAGGGAAAGACCGGACAATGGAGAGGAGCGTATGAAGGCCGAACCCGTTAAAGCCGCTCACGAGTAATATGGCCGTCATCTTTTTGGGGTCCACGGAGTCATGGTTAAAAGGCGTAACAGCCGGTATATCCGAGAGCATATCTGCAAGCTTCGACATGGCCTTGTGGACCTTTTCGTAATGCCTTCGTATGAGATAGCATAAACCTATCACGAAGGAGGTAATGACAAGGGTCACCCAACCTCCTTCCTCAAATTTCTCGTATACCGTGACTACAAGAATCGTTACACAGACCACGAGCCCCACCAGGTGGATGACGATATGTTTCTTCCAATCCTTGTCCCGGTCCTTGTTCTTGACGAAGAACCTCGTCATGCCGAACTGGGAAAGAGAGAAGGTGACAAATACGTTAATCGAATACATGACGACAAGGGCATTGATGGAACCGTGTGTATAAAGAAGGAGCATGAACGCCGCAGCCCCCATGAGGAGCACGCCGTCCTGCATGGTCAAACGTTCGGAGAGGGCTGCAAACCTCCTGGGGAGCCACCGGTCTATGGCCATGTTCGACATGACCCTTGGTCCATCGATGAAGCCCGTCTGGGCAGCCACGACGAGTAGCGCGCCTTCTGAGAGAATCGTGATAAGGGCCAGTACATTCCCCATGGGCCAATTTCCAAAAACTCCCTCGGAAAGAATCGCATTCAAAGTCCTGCCTTCTACCGGTTTTATATTGAAGAGGAGGTAGCAGACCAGGAGGCCGCCTGCGGTAATGGCGAGGGATGTGGCCATATAGACCATCGTCCGTTTTCCTGTCTGTACCTTTGGTTCCCGCATGATCTGCATGCCGTTTGAGACCGCCTCGATTCCCGTATAGGTTCCCGCACCCAGGGAGAAGGCACGAAGGAATATGGCAAGCATGCCCAGCATGCCGAGGGTGGAAAGACCTTCCTTAAAATCCGCGCTCACGTGGCCGACGAGTGGTTTAATCTGGTTGGCGTGGCTTGTTATGCCATAACCGATGAGAACCACATGGGTGATAACAAAAATTGCAAAGATGGGTGCGAGGAGTTTCACTGACTCCTTAACGCCCCGGAGATTGAGCACCACCAGAAGGACGATGAGAAACCCCACAAAAGTCAATTTGTAATTTTGATATGAAACGGGAAGGAAACTGAAAATAGCGTCACCGCACGATACAAGCGATACGGTAATGGTCAGCATGTAATCGACCAGCAAGGCGCAGCCGGAGATTACCCCCGCATTCTTGCTGATAGTGTGGGTCGCCACAATGTAACCCCCTCCACCATGAGGGAAGTGCTCGATGATCCTGGAGTATGCGTAGGATATGACCAGAACTGTGACGGCAGTCGCCAGGGCGAGAAACACCGCAAGATAGGTGTGCTGCCCGAGGGTCCTGAAGGCTTCCTCGGGACCATACGAGGAGGACGACAAACCGTCGGCCCCGAGGCCTATCCATGCGAGTATGGGTATGAGGGAGAGTTTATGGAATATTGAAGGCTCGCTGACATTGCGGGGGGCGCCGATCAGCGTGCGCTTCACTCTCTCTATTACCGTGGGTTCATGCTCTGAGATGTCAGGGTCCATCTGGTCGTTCTCCTCCATTCAGGTCGATTCATCTCTGTCGTTGAGAGGGCATCTTGCCGACGTCATTGTCGGCGTTGTTGCGGGTACTCCTTCGCAGAAGATAAAATAACGTTAATTTGCCGGAAATTCAACTATTTCTCGTGGCCACGGGGACTACATCTCGACTCTGGTCACTACTCCATGGAGCTTATTGGGCGGAAGATCGTGGAAGTGTATGAAAGGAGGCGCGATCTTCTTGATCAGGGAGAAAAGCCTCCACATTACGTTGTCTGTGGATATTTCTTCAAGCCCATAGAAGATAGCCTTCTCCTCTATGCCCGCCTTCCTCATCATCCTCTCTATGTTGACCAACTCCATATATCCCACTTCAATGACAAAGAACCTGAGCCCAGGGGCAGGGCTGTCCTGAAAAAACCCTTTTGCGCCGAAGGGCTTGTCCAGGGTGTTGATGGACACGATTATGTTATCCTCATATATGATGTTATTCATAAATACCGTATGTACCACATAAGGAGGGATTTTCTTTGTGTCCCGGGCAAAGAAGAGTGCCGAACCCTTGATTTTGCTGAGAGAAGCATACATCTGATTGTAACTCTCGAGAAAGACGTTGAGATCGAGGGGCCTTAAGGAACGTCGCAGCTTCCTCTGTCCCGCGCTGTAGATCAGGATTATGGCGAGAGGGATTGCGGCGATAACGAGAGACCAGTAACCGCCATGGGGGATCTTGTATGTGTTTGAGGCAAGGAAGATGACATCGATCACCGTAACGAATACGGCGATGCCCGTCTTCAGCAACTCTTTTCTAAGGTAGAATATGGCAGTCATGAAAATCCCCGTAAGGGTCATGGTCCCTGTAACCGCCAATCCGTATGCCGCCGCCAGACGGCTCGATTCCTTAAACAGGTATATTATGGACAAAACCGCAAGAAGGAGAAACCAGTTCACAAACCCGATGTATATCTGCGATCTCAGTTCCTTCGATGTATACTCCAGTTTGAACATGGGGAGGAGCCGCGTGTTGATTCCCTGATACACTATGGAAAACATCCCGCTTATCATGGCCTGTGAAGCTATCACCGTGGCTACGATACTGAGAAGGACGAAAGGAACATAGAGCACCGGAGACTGCCGGAATACCATGCTGAAGAGGACGTTACGCGTATCGCCGGGGTGAACGAGAAGGAATGCACCCTGGCCGAGGTAGCTGATAAGGAGGGCAACAAACACCAGATACCATGCCCTGATAATGGGCGTCCGGCCGAGGTGGCCCATGTCCGCGTACAGGGCCTCACCTCCGGTAGCGCAGAGGATTACCTCGGAGAGCACGAAGAAGCCTGCTATACCGTTCGAGCACAGAAACTTGAAGGCGTAGTAGGGATTGACTGATTTCCAGACGTATGGGGCGTTTATGATGGAGATAAGACCGGACACGGCAAGGACCGCAAACCAGAGAAGCATGAGGGGCCCGAAAGCCCGGGCGACCTTTTCCGTCCCCTTCTTCTGAAAGGCAAAGAGGATAAAAGCGATAATGGAAGCGATAGTTATGAGAGCCGTCTGCCCCATACCTTCGAAACACGGAATAAGCACGAGGCCTTCCACGGCGCTCAGGATACTGATGGCAGGAGTAATGACTCCGTCCCCGATAAGGAGAGACACCCCGATGAAGGTCAGGATGGTGACAAACACCATATATCTCCCTTTCTTGAGAAGAGGCAGGACTATGGCTCTCAGCACAAACGTTCCGCCTTCACCCTTCTGGCCAAGGGCCATGGCAAGCCACGCGTATTCCACGGATACAAGAATAGTGAGAGTCCAGATAACCAAGGAAAGGACGCCCATAACATTTTCCCTCGTCGGCGTGGTGAGAAGAAATATTACCGTCAACGTGTAAATGGGGCTTGTCCCGATATCTCCAAACACAAGGCCGAGTGAGCGGATAATGCCTGAGACCGCAGATCCTTTGTTTGCCGTATTCATATTTACATTCATATTCATAATAGGCGTTCTTCATTTTATGTGAACTCAAAGGTAAATTCAATTAATATATATCGTCCCGGGACGTGGGGATGCAAAATTGATGCTCGTGCTGCGGGAAATGCGGGTGTCACCCGAATAGAACCGATATCTTCCTCCTGGTTCCGCCCTCTTTTTTTCTGCCACCTCCATTCCTTAATCCCCCACCAAAAATAATCAAAAACCCCGTTGGCCCCTACGAATAGGGATGATAGAATGTAGTCACCACACCAAATTCCATCACCAACGAGGTGAATCAATTATGCCACAGGGCCTCCTTCCGTACAAGTATGAAGAAGAGAAAAGAGAAACAGGCATGACCTCCCTCGCAGGGCTCCCCCTCTACCTCGACCTTGCATCGGCCTTGGGCCTCGCCGGTTCGATCGGTGCTCACATGCATATAAAGAGTGAAGGCTGGACAGACACGCAGATAATCCTCACCCTCATTCTTCTGAACCTTGCCGGAGGAGACAGCGTAGACGATGTAACTATCCTTGAAAAGGATGAGGGGCTGTGCAGAGTCGTGCGGCGAATAGAACAGAAAGGGCTTACCCGCAAGGAACGGAAAGCCCGGGAGCGGCAACGCACGTTCCCTTCCCCTTCCCCGATATTCCGGTATCTCTCCGCCTTCCATGATGCGCGGGAGGAGAAGAAGAGGGAAAAGGGGAAGGCCTTCATTCCCGCCCCGAACGAGCATCTTATGAACCTCATGAAGGTACACCGGGATTTCATCTGCTCCATAGTGAAGTCCGCCTCCCCAAAGGTCGCGACCCTCGATATGGATGCAACCCTGATAGAGACGTTGAAGAGAAGCGCCCTCTTCAGTTATAAACACCATAAGGCCTATCAACCGTTCAATACCTGGTGGGCGGAACAGGAGTTGATTCTTCATACCGAGTTCAGGGACGGCAATGTCCCTGCGGGACATGAACAGTTAAGAGTATTCAAGGAAGCCCTCTCAAAGCTTCCTCCCGGTGTAGAGAAGGTCTATCTCCGTTCCGATACCGCAGGGTATCAACACGACCTCCTGAAGTACTGCGAGAATGGCGAAAATACACGCTTCGGCAGGATCGAGTTTGCCATAGGCGCCGATGTGACCTCTGAGTTCAAAAAGGCAGTGGCCCAGGCAGAAGAGTGGAGACCTCTCTATAAAGAAGGAAAGGAGACGGGAAGGGAGTGGACCGAAGTCTGCTACGTACCCAATGCGGTCGGCCACAGCAAAAAGGATCCGGAATACCGCTACTTCGCTACCCGTGAGCTTTTAAAACAGGATATCCTTCCCGGCATGGAAGGGCAACTCTCATTCCCTACGATGATGATGACACAAAAGCGCTACAGGATATTCGGCATCGTCACAAACAGGGATATGGAAGGAGATGAACTGATACGGTGGCATTATAAACGGGCAGGGAAATCGGAGGAGGCCCACTCTATCATGAAAGAGGACCTTGCCGGGGGAAGACTCCCAACGGGTAAGTTCGGAGAGAATGCCGCCTGGTGGTGGATAATGGTCCTCGCCTTTAATATCAATTCGGCATTGAAACGTCTGGTGCTGAAAGGATCATGGGCCACCAGGAGAATGAAGGCGATCCGCTTTTCCCTCATCAACCTGCCGGGAAGGGTCATGACCCACGCGAGGGAACTTGTGATCCGCATATCGAGAGAACACCCCTCCCTGGAATTATTGTTCGCAGCACGGCAACGCATCATGGAGCTTGTACTTTCGGGATAGATGATGAGAAGCGGGGAAGAGACTCTTTGTGGAACGAGACGGCGAAAGGAGGGGTGTGCCCAAATCTTACCCGTCAGAGAGGCGTGTGCCATGTCTGGATAGACGAAACGGAACGAAGGGTTCATATTTGATTCCGATTTAAAGGGTGGTGGGGAAAGACGGCTCGGATGGAGGGCAAAGCAGCGGTAAGGGCGAGAGGGGTGGTGGATTATGGCATTCTGAAGTATTTGACAAACGTTGCATTTTGATATTCAATTATCCTCATGTCATCTCTTCCTGAATTCCCTGCTTTCAAAGCCATCGACCTGGAAGACCGCGCCGCGTTTCTCCCCATAATACAAAGGTACCAGCCCGAGAGTTCGGAGTGGACCTTCACGAACCTTTTCATGTGGCGTGACCACTACAGGTTCCGTTGGTCACTGTACCAAGGCGCGTTGATAGTCCTCGGCAGGGAAAACGGCGGCGAGACCTTTGCCATGATGCCCCTGGGTCCGCTGCCAAGACGGGAGACGGTACTTATGCTTTTGCGATGGCTCGAAGGAGAAGAAAAAGTCGCGCGACCACGCATGGAGCGGGTAGACAAACGCCTTGTCGAGGAACTTCGGGACGAGACCCTCCTGAAGTTTGAGCCTGCGCGGGATCATTTCGACTATGTTTATGCGAGAGAGGAACTGGCCCTTCTCGCGGGCAATAAATACCGGACAAAGAGAAACCACATAAACAAGTTCAGCAGAACCTACAGGTTCGAATATGCGCCTCTGAAGGAAGAGCATCTGGATGCCTGTCTGGAACTGCAGTCCACATGGTGCGAGATACGCCGGTGCAAGGAAGACCTCAGTCTTCTCGGCGAATGGGAGGCGATTCGCGAGATCCTCGCACACTTCACATCCCTTGATCTGCGGGGGGGTGTCGTCACCATTGACGGCAAGGTCGAAGCCTTTACCGTGGGCGAAATGTTGAACAGCGATACCATGGTGGTTCATATCGAAAAGGCGAATCCGGGGCTTTCCGAACTCTATACCGTGATAAACCAACAGTTCGCGGAGGCGTGCGGAAAAGATGCAGTCTATTTCAACCGGGAGCAGGATCTCGGTATACCAGGCCTCAGAGAAGCCAAGCTGTCTTATCATCCCCACCACATGGTGGAGAAATTCACGGTTACCCTGGCCGGTCTCTGACCGGATTTATATCTTCAAGACTTTGGCTCCCCTTATTTTACTTTCCTTCAATTCCAGGAGGGCCCTATTTGCCTCCTCAAGAGCAAATTCCTGAACCTCGGGTCTTATCGGTATCTCGGCCGCCAATTGCAGGAATTCCCGGACGTCCCGCCTTGCCACGTTGGCCACGCTCTTGATTTCTTTCTCAAGCCAAAGATGTTCCGGGTAGTCGAGGGCAAGAAGAGAACTCTTGTCTTTTCCCTCCTTCCTAATCGCATTTATCACCAGTCTGCCACCCTTGCGAAGGTTTCTCAGCGACTCGACCACGGGCATCCATGCGGGCGTGGTATCTATTATGGCGTGGAGTCTTTGGGGCGAGGGTTCTTCGATCGACCCGGCCCAAAATGCCCCCAGTTCCATGGCAAAGGTTCTTTCGGTTACGCTTCTTGCGAAAACAAAGACCCGGGAATTCGGGTATTTGTAACGGGCCATTTGAATCACGAGATGGGCGGAAGCGCCGAACCCCGTGAGACCCAGGTTATCGCCATCCCTTATGCCTGTCAACCTTAAGGACCGGTAGCCGATTGTCCCGGCGCAAAGGAGTGGCGCGGCTTCCACATCGGAGAAGGCCTCGGGGACAGGGAAAGCAAAATCCTGCGGTACGGTGCAGTATTCCGCATAACCGCCGTGAGCGTCCCGCCCGGTGGCTCTGAACTCGTCGCAAAGGTTATCGTCGCCCGCAAGGCAGTATTCACAATGCCCACACGACGAATGAATCCATGCGATGCCCACGCGGTCACCAGGTTCAAACCGGGTGACCGCGCGTCCCACCTTTTCGACTCTGCCTACCACCTGATGTCCGAGGATCATGGGAAGCCATGCAGGGGCCGTCCTTCCTTCTATTTCGTCCAGTTCCGTATGGCATACCCCGCAGGCCAGAACTTTGACAAGGATTTCATCTTCTTTTTCAACAGGGCAGGGCATATCCAGCGCCTCCAGCACATCGCTCTCCCCGTCGACTCTGCCGATCTTTTTCAACACCATCGCTCTCATGCTGCACGGCCTCCCGGTGTATTGTTTTTCCTGCAATCCATCCCGGCTTTCGTCATGGAAATATTTGTTGACAAACCGTTCCTTGAGAATTTACTATAACTCTTGTTCGCGAGATTGTCCATAACGGCTGTCGGGCAAAGGCATCTCATGTTTATCTTGTTTCCTGTAATTCCAAAGACTTAGCCATTAAGAAGGAGGGACATATGAAGATAAGAAGGGCAGTAGTGAGTGTTTCCAGCAAAAGCGGCTTGTCGGATCTGGCCCTGCTTTTGAAGGACTATGGGGTGGAAATACTGTCCACCGGCGGTACCAAAAAATTCCTCGACAGTATTGGTGTCAACCCCATCGAGGTAAGCGCGTACACGGGCTTTCCCGAGATAATGGACGGCAGGGTCAAGACCCTCCATCCCAAAGTGCATGGAGGCATCCTTAATATACGGGATGATGCCGAGCATCAGGCGGCAATGCAGTCCTTAGGCATAAAACACATCGATATGATCGTGGTGAATCTCTATCCTTTTAAAGAAGTGGTCGGCAAGGGATGCACCTTCGAGGAAGCCATCGAAAACATAGATATAGGCGGTCCCTCCATGATCAGGGCGGCGGCGAAGAACTTCAAATACGTCACCGTGGTAGTAGATCCCGAGGATTACGGGAAGGTTATAGCGGACATGAAAGCCCACAACGGCGAGACAACCGAGGAATTGAGGTTCTATCTCGCAAAAAAGGTCTTCTATCTCACCTCGGATTACGATAAGGCCATCTACACATACCTCTCGGAAGCAAAGCGCTGATTCCGGGCGGATAAGGAAGGAGAGGAATGAAAGTTCTTGTAATAGGAAGCGGCGGCAGGGAACATGCCCTCGTTTGGAAATTATCACAGTCAAGATTGGTGGATTCCATATTCTGTGCACCGGGAAACGGCGGCATCTCGGATATAGCCGACTGTGTGGATATAAGTGCCAACGATATCGAAGGATTGCTGCGTTTTGCGAAGCAGGAGAGGGTAGGGCTTGTCGTGGTAGGACCGGAGAACCCCCTCGCTTCGGGCATCGTTGACCTCTTTAAGAAGACGGACATACCCATTTTCGGACCCTGTATGGACGGAGCCCGAATGGAGGCGAGCAAGATATTCTCCAAAAAGTTGATGGAGGAGAACGGGATTCCCACTGCCCCCTTCAGGCCCTTCGTCGACTATGGTGAAGCAGCGCGGCACTTAAGCGAAATCACACCGCCATATGTCATAAAAGCCGATGGACTGTGCGCGGGGAAAGGCGCCTATGTCATATGGGACAGCAAAGAGGGAGAAAAGGTTCTGCGAGACCTCATGGTTGACAGGATTTACGGGGACGCCGGAGCCAGGATCATTATCGAGGGTTTTCTCCCCGGCATCGAGGCATCCTATCTCGCCTTCACCGACGGAAAGACCATTCTGCCCATGCTTCCGTCCCAGGACCACAAGCCCCTTCTTGACAACGACAAGGGGCCGAATACGGGTGGCATGGGGGCTTACACTCCTGTACCCTTCGTGGATAGGGACCTGGAAGACGTGATCAACGCGCGGATCATGAGGAAAACCATTGAAGCCCTGGCAAGCAAGGGGATTGAATACAAAGGCGTTCTTTACGGCGGGTTGATGATAAAAGACCGTGACCCTTATGTCGTCGAATTTAACGCACGTCTTGGCGATCCCGAGACACAGCCGATTCTCTTCAAGATGGAGAGCGATATCGTGCCCATTCTCCTTGCTTGTACGGAGGGAAAACTCGATACGGTCCCCGAGATAAAATGGAAACCGGGCGTTTCCCTGTGCGTGGTCCTTGCGTCAAAAGGCTATCCCGATGCACCGGAGAAAGGGAAGATTATAGAGGGCCTCGCTGACCTCAGGGGCACTGATAAGGCCATGGTATTCCACGCCGGTACAAAAAAGACGGGAAACGAGTACTATACGTCGGGTGGAAGGGTTCTTGGGGTTACGGGTATAGGTGAGACCTATGGCGACGCCATAAGGAACGTCTATGATGCGGTTTCCTGCATTCGGTTCGAGGGAATGCAGTTCAGGAAGGACATTGGTGCCAAAGCGCTTAATTTCATTAAATAAAGGAGTATTTAACATGAGTAGAGCATACGATATAGCAGTTATTCCCGGAGACGGTACAGGCCCCGAGGTAGTTGCGGAAGGTATAAAAGTCCTCAACGCCGCATCGGCGAGGCTGGGATTTACCCTGAATTATACCCATTATGACATAGGCGGGGAAAGGTACCTCAGAACCAACGAAACCCTGCCTGACAGCGTTCTTCAAGAATTGAGGCAGTATAAGGCCATACTCCTGGGCGCCATAGGCCATCCTGATGTAAAGCCGGGTATCCTCGAAAAGGAAATTCTCCTGAGAACGCGCTTTGAGCTCGACCAGTACATCAACCTTCGGCCGGTCAAGTTGTATGAAGGCGTCGATACCCCCCTCAAAAATAAGGGACCGAAGGAAATCGACTTCGTGGTGGTAAGGGAGAACACGGAAGGCCTCTACGCGGGAGCGGGAGGCGTTCTCAAGAAAGGCACGAAGGATGAGGTCGCTATCCAGGAATCCATCAATACCCGCAAGGGAGTGGAGAGATGCCTCAGGTTCGCCTTCGAGTACACGAAGAAACGTAACAAGGATAACAAGCTCACTCTATGCGGCAAAACAAATGTGCTCACCTATGCATTCAACCTCTGGGAAAGGGCTTTTTACGAGGTTGGCAAAGAGTATCCCGGCATCACCACGGATTACGCCCATGTAGACGCGACTTGCATGTGGATGGTTAAGAACCCCGAATGGTTTGATGTTATTGTTACCGATAACATGTTCGGAGACATCATTACCGACCTGGGAGCCATGATTCAGGGCGGCATGGGCGTCGCGTGCGGAGGCAATATCAACCCCGAGGGTGTTTCCATGTTCGAACCTATCGGCGGCTCGGCACCCAAATATACAGGAAAGAACGTGATCAATCCTCTCGCGGCAATCCTTGCAGGTGGAATGCTCCTTGAATTCATCGGCGAACAGGCAGGGGCCGACCTCATCGAGAACGCGGTGCGGTTTGCGATAAAGAAGGACATCAAGTCGCAGGACGCGGGCAAGATGGGCATGGGTACACGGGAGGTCGGAGACCTTGTCGCAGGGATCGTGGCGACCCTTTAGTCTTCGTCGGCGTTATGGTTCAGATCTTTTAATTTTTTGCTCAGGGTATTTCTGTTGATACCGAGCAGCTTGGCTGCCTGCGTGACATTGTTGTTCTTGATCCGCATGGCAGCCGCAATGAAGATCCTCTCGATGGTCTGATGCACATCCAGGAGTATGTTATCGTCATTATGTTTTGCCGACAGCAGGCTGTCCACTATACGTTCAAGTTTTACTTCAACAAGCTTGCAGACATTGTTGGGATCATTGCTTATTATGTTGTCAGCCATATGTATGAGCACGTTATATTCTCTTTTCCCTGTGAGTAAGAATCAATCCTGCCACCCCCCGATGAATGTAATTTTAAGTCTACAAAAAGCCCTTTTTCTTGTCAAGACCAATAACGGGTTTTTCGGCTTCTTTGCATTAGTACTGATAAGAGATATTATGTTAACTTATTGAACTATCCATTATCGTCCGCTCAAAACCTACACCACTATAACCCTGTCCGGATCGGGTAGCCTCAACACGAACTCCTTCACTTCTTCAAATTCGGTATCCGTAAGGTGCTTGCCCCGTTCCAGTCTGATGAAATTCTGTCCTCCCGCCTTCTCAGTGGGGAAAGTAAACCCGAAGTCTATATGGTTTTCCTCCGCGCGGACGTAGGTGATCGTTTCCAGGTTGATAACGTAGTACTTGATTCTCACAAATTCAGACACTGCTGCACCTCCAAAGGATCATTCGTTTACCTCGACAAACTTGAAAAGCAAAGGCACCACCACAAGCAGAATGGCGGTCCCAATGAGCATACCGCCCACTACGACGATGGCAAGCGGTTTCTGGACCTGACTCCCTACGCCGTGGGATAACGCTGCAGGCAGCAGGCCGAGAGACGCCACCAGACCGACCATGAGTATGGACCTGAACTTCTCCTGTATGGTTTCAAGGGTTGCCTTCTCTTTGTTTTTGATCTCCTTGTACACTTCTATATAATGGTTTATCACAATGCACGTGTCGAAGGCGGATATACCTATCACCGATACAAACCCTACTATGGCGGATATACTCAGGGATTGCCCTGTGAGGAGGAGACTTACGACCCCGCCAAAGACGGTACAGATGGGCGCAACGATTGTAAGGAGCGTATTCCTGAGATTGCCGTAAAACATGTACAGAAGTATAACGATCAAAAAGACGGCAATGGGTATGGAAATATAGAACCTCTGAAAGGCCGCCTTCATCTCGTTAAACATACCGCTCCACTGCATATAGTAACCCTCGGGCATCTTGATCTTCGCCACTTGCGCCTGGGCCTTTTCCACGGTGCCTCCGAGGTTTTTGGAGGCCACATTGAACTTGACCGGTATGTACCTCTTGTAATTCTCTCTGTATACGAAGGATGCACCCGTCGTATAGTGTATCTTCGCCACGCGGGAGAGAGGTACAACTCCACCGGATTGCAGCACTATGGGAATACCCGCTATCTTCTCGGGCTGTTGCCTGTAGGTATACGGAAAGCTTACCTGGAGGGCGAAGTTCTTTTCTCCCTCTATGATCTGGCTTACTACCCTGCCTCCCAGGGCTGCCGATACCATGTCCAGGATCTCCTGAACGCTTAACCCGACAGCCGCGGCATTTTCTCTGTCCACCTCGATCAAAAGGTTCGGCTGTCCTATTTCCCGGTATATGCCTACATCTTTCACATCGGGGATCACGTCAAGCTTTGCCTTGACCTCCAGCGCAAGCCTGTCGAGTTCGTACAGGTCTTCTCCGATGATCTTCACCGCATTTTCGCCCTTTACGCCCGAGGTCATCTCTTCGAGGTTATCCTGCATGTACTGGGAGACGTTGATGCTCACGTTAGGAAAGAGATTCGTCAGCTTTTGCCTTATTTCTTCTTCCAGGTGTTCCTTGGTAATGTTTCTTTTCCAGGTGTTGTAAGGCTTCAGGCCCACAAAATATTCGCTATTGAACGGGCCTGTGGCATCGGTGCCGTCCTCGGGACGCCCGACGCGAACAGCGATGGTTTTCACTTCGTCAAACGTCATGAAGACGTCCCTCGCCTTTTTCGCATTTTCATGGGTCTTGTTGAGGGAGATGGAATAGGGAAAGGTTATCCTCGTATATATGTTGCCCTCGTCCATTTTGGGGAGGAACTGAGTGCCTATAAACGCATAACCGGCGATGAATCCCGCAAGAATTACGGAAAAAACGATAATCAGGACGGTTTTTGAGTTCTTGAGGAGAAAAGCCACGACCCGCGAGTAAAACTGCCCCATCGCCTCGACGAACTTGAAATCCTTCCCTTCATGTCCCTCCAGGAACCTGTGTATGGACGCGCTAAGGTAAGTGAACGTCAGGAGAAGGGTGAAGAAAAGGGCATAGGAGTATGTCTTCGCCATGGGCGAAAAGATCTGCTTTTCCGCCCCCTTCATAGTAAAAATGGGTATAAAGGCGATGACGATAATCGCGACGAGCAACATTATCGGGGCCCCCACCTCCCCTATCGCCTTAACCAGCGACCTGTCGGAAGAGGTGAGTTTCTTGGCCGCCTGTTTCCTTGCCACCCGAACATAATTTTCGGTAAGTACGAGGGCAATATCGGCGATAATGCCGAAGTCTATGGCTCCTATGGAGAGGAGGTTCGCCGACTCGCCGGTTATTGCCATGACGGCAAGGGTGATGCCCAGGGAAATGGGTATTACAAGGGCGGTAATCACCGCTGCTCTCAGGTTCCCCAGGAACAGGAAGAGGGCAACCCCCACAAGGAGAACCCCTGTGGCCGCCGTTTCTATGACCTTCTTTATGACGCTGTTGATGAGTTCCGACCTTTCGTAGTAGGGGACTATCTTTATACCCTTGGGGAGTATCTTGTCGTTAAGCTCCGCCACCTTTTCGTTTATCGATTTGATGGAGGGAATGCTCTTTTCCCCTCGCCTCAGGATTACGTTGCCCATCACCACGTCGTCGTGGCGGTCATGTATCACGATTCCGGTCCGTGGTTTATTACCGAGGGTTACTTCGGCGATATTCTCGATGAGCACGGCCTTTCCCTGCTTGTACGTGACGACAGTATTTCCTATATCGGAAAGGCTCTTTATGAGGCCCAGGCCCCTCACCATATAATACTGGTCACCCAGTTCAATGGTCCTTCCTCCTACGCTGACATTTGACTTGGACAGAGCCTCCAATACCTGCGAGAGCGTTATACCATACTTGATAAGGTCTTCCGGGATGACTTTCACCACGTAGGCCTTGATAAAACCTCCGTAATTGGCCACATCCTCCACGCCGTGTGCGGTCTTCAGGTACCTTCCCACGGTCCAGTCCTGAAGGGTCCTCAGTTCCATGAGGTTGTTCGAACCGTAGAGAATGTATTGCATCACCTCTCCCATGGGGCTGGGGATAAGGTTTGGCTGGATACCGTCAGGCAATGCAATATCGGCGAGCCGGTTGATCACTTCCTGTCGGGCCTCTCTATAAGGCATATCATAGGAAAACTTACACTTAATATCCGACAGGCCGTAGAGGGACGCCGAGTTTATCCTCTCCAGTCCCCTCATCCCGGCGAGTCCTACCTCTATGGGGATGGTGATCCTTCGCTCCACCTCTTCTGCCGATTTTCCTTCGTAGATGCTTACAATTTCGACCATGGGCGGCGACGGGTCCGGAAAGGCCTCCACGTTAAGGTCCTTTACCACGAAGAGAGACATAAAGAACGTGGTGAGAACAAGTATCAGCAGTATTCCGCTGTGAGTTGTGACGAATACGGTAAGCTTTCTCATGGTTTTTCAAGCTCGATGGCTGAAAGGATGATTTCCTGGCCTTCTTTCAGGCCTTCGACAGCCATATATTTGCCGGAGACCTCACGAAAAGGTTTTATTTCCTTCAATTCGCACATCCCCTCTTTTCCTTTTGTGGGACAATATACATAAAATTTGCCTTCCCGGTAAACCATGGCGGACTGAGGTATCATGGGAAGAAGCTTCCTCTGATCCTGGATCATGAGTTTCAGGAACATGTTCTGTTTAAAAGACTCCTTCTTCCCGAGAAGCTTTATGAAGGTCTTGACGGTTTTGGAATCTTGGTCCGATACATCGCTCACATAGTTGATGACGCCTTTGAAAGGAGAATTGGGGTAGACGTCCACGTAAAACGTGACGTCGCTGCCCTTCCTGACCCTCGGAATGTCGGTGTCGTAAATATTAGCCACAATTATAATATTTGAAGGATCCGCGATTGTCATGAGCGGGCTCGATGTGTCGACTTTGTCCCCTATATGGGTCTGAATGTCCGCAACATAACCGTTCATGGGGGCTTTTATGAGCACCGCATCCGGCGCCGGTCGTTTCGCCTCCCCCTTTTCGTCTACTGAATACCCATAGATGCTCAGCTTGTTTTTGAGACCCTCCACGACCGCAGTTAACTGTTTTGCGCCGGCCTCACTATTTAACACATCATTTTTGGTTACCGCTCCTACCTCGAAGAGCTGCGTGTTCAACTTGTACACCCTCTCCGCCTGGTTCAACTGGGCCACAGCGCCGAGGTAACTCGAATACGCATCGGTCACTTCGGGAGATATGATAGACACAAGGGGGTCGCCTTTCTTCACGCTGTCCCCGGCCTTTACAAATATCCGGTAGACCGTTCCCGCAAGATAGGGCAGTATTTTCGAGCTTCCGCCCAGGTCGGGCTGCACGCTTCCCGTGGCCTCGATATAGGTGATTACTTCGCTCGTGGAGACCTTGTATGTCTTGAGTTCCCGCTTTTCCTGCTTTGCCGTGCCCTGCCCTCCCCTGCTGCACCCGGTGGCAACAATAGCCACCAGCACCAGAATGGATAGAAAGAGTCTCTTCTTCATTATCTTATTTCCCCTGTATAGACCTTTAAAAGCTCTTTATTGAGCGCCGCTTGCGTAAGGGCCTGATTATATTTCGTTATATATTCACGGTATGTCTTCTGGGTATCGAGAAGTTCGAGCACCGTGATGCCTCCGAGAGAAAAGGCCTTTTCCGTATTGATAAGGAGATCGCCCACCTCTTTCTTCCTGGTCTTATAGGAGGTAAATATGGTGACCCCGGACTTGTAGATATTGAGGGCCTGATTCAGTTCCGTCTCCATCCTTCCCTTCACCCGGGAGATAAGGACCTCCGTCTGTTTGAACTCGGCAGTCCGCTTGAGTATCTCACCCTGATATCTATTGAATAGGGGAAGGGGCACGCTGAAGCCGACACCTATGCCGTTTGTCGCGGGGTTTCCCGTAGAGTCCCATTCACCCCCCACGGTGACATCAGGAATCCTGGACGCCTTTGCGAGGGCCAGCGAGTACTCCGCAGCTTTTAGCTGTTTCTTTGCCGACAGGTAATCAAACCTGTTTTCGTAAGCCCTTTCAAGAAGTTCGGCGACCCGGAAGTCCTGGAAATCTTCCTGGACCTCATGTTTCTTCGGCGTGTATTTCGCGGCCGACCCGAGGAGAAAGTTGAAGGATTCCAAATCATTGTTTAACTGGGCAGTAAGATTGGTTACGCTGTTTTCGAGGTCTATCCTGGCCAGTTTCAGTTTCGTATAGTCGATCAGGGACATGAATCCCGCCCTGAATCGCTTTTCCGCCACACCGAGCACCTTGTCGAACCTCGCGATTTCACCTTTTGCGAAGTCCAGATTGGCCATGTCGAGGTAGAGATTGAAATATGTAGTGTAGAAACCGATCAGAAGGTTCCGGATCACATCCCGGTGAGCCAGCTTTGATGCTTCGAGAGTCTCACTCGCCGAATTTGTCCGTAGGGTTCTTTTTCCCGCGGTTTCGATAAGTTGATCGATCCGGACCATTAACTGTGTATTGTCCCACCTGTGCGTATTCCACCGGCTCATGGCCAGATTGGTATAGCCTACAGTGAGATTGGGGTTTGGCCTCAACTTTGCCGTCACATAATCCGCATAACTCCGGTCAACTTCATACTTGCTTACAATGATGTCAAAATTGTTCTGGTAGAAGACTGTCAGAGCGTCCTCCATACCTATCTCTTCGGCGACGACGACTGCCGCCCCGAGGAAAACGATCCATGCGGCGTATAGGAAAAAAAGCGGTTTACAGGACCTTCGAACCCTCAGCATGTGATGCTCATCTCCATTTCAAGGTCTTGGTCCCTCCGTGTACCCGGAGAGCCAAAAGCCATAAATCACGTTTACTTGGCCATATTTTCATGCAACCTGCGCCCCGCCCCACAATACGCCTGGAGTTCCCGAATGGATTTTCGGGGATGACCGATATCATGTTCACCGGAAAGCAACTCACTCGAGATGCCCGATCGTGATTCGGTACAGGTGTTCCTCATCTAACCTACTTAGATGATAATACAGGTTATTCTGTTGGTGCTACGGGGGGCCCTCGATATATATGAAGAAAAAGTGTGGTCAGGCCGGTAAAGGGGGCGCAGTAATGAAAGGCGTAATACTGCGCATACCTGTTTACTTCTATGATACCCGGGTGATTCTCCGCTACAGCCATTTCTGCGTTTGATTCAAGGAAACCCGGGTACCTGAGCCACGGATATCCGTTGCTCTGGTAAATCTCGACAGTAAGAAAAGAAAACAAGAAGACCGCCGCGAACAGGACGGAAATGGACCGCGGAAAAAATCGCGAATTAGACATAGACAGATGTTACTTTAAATCTTGTAATAGGTATATGTCAACTCAAAAATGCTTTCTTCATATCTTTTATTTCATGTTCTTCGAGATACCTGTATTCGCCCGGTTTGAGGTCCCCCAGTTTAATGCTCCCGATCCTGACACGTTTCAACTTCAACACGTGATGTCCCATCTTTTCGCCGATCTTTCGTATCATCCTATTCTTTCCTTCCCGTGCGACGACCCTGTACCAGGTGTTCTGGAGCGACGATTTCACGTAGGAGATATCCTCAACCTTGTATACGGAACCATCGATAACCACACCCTGCTTCATTTCTTTGAGTTCATGTTGGCGAAGACCGCCTTTGAATTTTACGAGGTACTCTTTTTCAACCTCAAATTTTGGATGGGTTACCATGTTTGCGAACTCCCCGTCGTTGGTGAATATCATAAGCCCCTCGGAGTGGTAATCCAGCCTGCCGACAGGGAATAGATGGCCGTCCACGTGTATGAGCCGTCTTGCAATATCCCGGTCGTCATCGTATTTGAGATCCGACAGGACCTTGACGGGTTTATAAAGGGCGACATACAACTTGGCGGTATTGTCGTGCACGACCTGATTATCGACGGTCACGGTGTCGCGCTCGGGGACTATCTTGTAGCCCTGTTCCACCACAACAGTGCCGTTGACTTTAACCTTTCCTCCTGCGATGATCTCCTCCGCCTTCCGCCGCGAAGAAACACCGCAGTGGGAAAGAAATGCGGAGAGTCTTAATGTGTTCATCTATCGATCCTTTATCAATCCTTAAAACATTCAACTGATTTGCCCGACTCGACCCTCTGAAGCGGTCTCAAGACGAGCTGCGTTTTTTCATTCTTCCGGTAAACCCTGAAGCCAATGAACTCTTTGTCAAAAGACGCGTTCATTTGTACTTCCACGAACACTTCGCCATCTTTGTCAATCTCGAGCATCATCTCCTTCTCCAATTCCCTCGAAGAAGAAAACAATAACGAATTTCTGTTGTTAGCGAAATAGCCCCTATGAAACGAAGCCGTCACTTTATGTTTTCCCTTCTGAAGCGCCGGAATGGCAATCTCATCTTTGCCCCGGAAGTTAAGCGTTTCATCGTCCACCTTCACCGTAATGTTTACAGGGCTTACGATATCAAAGGCGACTCTTTTGAGTGCGTTTACTTTGAAGGCATCGTTTTCGCTTTCGTAAGATATAATACCATTTATTTCATCCTTTCGGGGAAGATATTGTCGAGTCTTTATGGTGATCCTGGCGGGGACATACTGTTTTTTTTCTATGGGCCTGAAGGGGATGACGGCTTCAGTCGCATCTGCGAGTTCCGAAGGTGAACTGAACGCCCTCTGCAAGGTGACTGCATCATCGCCGAACCGTTTGTCGAATTTACGCAGGGTGAGGCTTACTATTCCGTTATCGACGGTATAGGAACCGGTGATAAACACATCTACCCCCGACTTGCCCATGGCCTGGCCAAGGGCAATGTAATTTTCTCCATAGCTATCCGGATAGAACTGGAAGTCCTTAACGTCAAGGACGGTCTTCAGCACGATCCTCTTTTTCTGCGAGAACAGATCCTCGATACTTTTCCTCATTCTTAGCGACAATCTTGTCACGTTGTTGTGTGCGTCAAAGATGTCGTGGACGTAGACTGTCACTTTTTTGTAAGGCTCGTAGGGATCCACCGCTTTTGACAATATGCCGTATATGGCGGGGTAGAATCGCCCGCCCCTATTCCGCAACCCTTTAATGGACACGAAGTTGCCCTTCTGCACCTCGACCCTCGCCTTTACGATCTGGCATACACTTGATTCCTGGTCAGGGAAGGCTATCACCGCGCACTCCGCTATGGGCGTTGCGAATTTAGCGTCGGGACTTGTGGTCACGGAAAGAATGTCGCCCTTGATCAGCCCGTCTCTTACTCCGATATTGACAATGGCCTTGTCGGACAAGGTAAGGTTAATTCTCTCCTGGAGAAGGATTGCGGATATGACCTGCCCGATAACGTATTCAGAACCGTGAACAAACCCGGGGAGCAAACACAGAAATACGAATCCAATCAGGGGCGACGCCCACCGGTTCGGCGCATAACCCTTGGCAACCATTCTTTTCATTTCTCACCTTCTGCATACAGGTTTTTCAGGATCATGGGGGTTATAAAGAGAAGAAGTTCCGATTTTTCCAGTTTTCTATAGTCTCTGTCGAATAACCATTTAATCACAGGTATCTTTCTGAGAAAAGGGACTCCCTGCTGGCTTACATTCTCGGTAGTCTCGTAAATACCACCGATAACCGCCGTGTCACCATCCTTGATGATGATTTCCGTTACCGCTTCTCTCTTGTCGATGGTGGGCCCCGCAACGGTCTGGTTCGTGAAATCGGCTGAATCCTTGGTAGTCCTGACCTTGAGCCTTATGGTGCCGTCTCTTAGGACCACCTGCGGCGTCACCTCGAGACCGAGAAAAGCATCGGCAAATTGAGTCTGTGTTCCCTGCATGGATACCGTCTGATACGGGATCTGTTTCCCCTGGTTGATCTTGGCGGCCTTTCCATCCGACGTGACTACTTTCGGGTGAGAAATGATCTTTACCTTTCCCTCGGATTCAAGAGCGCTGAGTTGTACGTCCAGATTGAGCCCGTCAGTACCGTTTCCAATATAGACCCCCACAACACCGCCGGAGCCTGATCCCACAGCAGCCGGCAGGTTCACGTTATAGGGGAAGTTGAATCCCCCTGCCCTCTGGCCCACCTGTCCTGTAGTCGGTATGTATGTAGTGTTGGGGGTTAAGGCTGTCTTTCCTCCCGACACGGCATAGTCTTCGCCCCTGATCCTGCCCGCATAGCTCATTCCCCATTGCACTCCAATATCCTTGATGAAGTTTGTCTGGGCCTGGACGATCCTGGCTTCTATCTGCACTTGGGCGGGCCTCAAATCGTGCTCCTTGATTCTTTTCTTCAGTTGTTCCACGTTTTCCCTGGTGTCCTTGAGAATGAGCGCGTTTGTCCATTTTACGAGAGTCACCGCGCCATTGGGTGTAAGCAGACTCCGCGTACCCGTGGTGCCTCCTCCCGGAACCGGTGCCGCAGTTGCCGTCCCCGGAGGAGGAATGCCCCTTATCATCCTCTCCACGTCGATGGCATCGACATAGTTCAGAAAAACGGTCTCTGTGACAAAGCCGTCCTCCAACTTCTCCTTCATCTCCTTTTCAGTCAGGTATGCGAGTTTCTCCTTCTTATCCTTGTCCTTTTCCTCAAGGAACCTTTTTGAAGTAACTATTCTGATTACGTTTCCGTCCTCGATAAGGGCAAGATCATGGTTTTTTGTCACTATTTCCATTGCCTCGTCCCACGAGACGTTATCGAGTTTTATAGTAGTCCTGCCCTTGACTTCGTCCGCTATTACCATGTTCTTTCCGGAGACCTCGGATAGGACGCGGAGCACATTCCTTACGTCGGCATCCATGAAATCAAAGGATACCTTCGGAACGGTCTTCTTCGCGATTTGCCCGTATGAAAGAACCGGTACCAGAAAAAGGACCAACGACACCAGAATGATTTTCCTATACATGTATCACCCTCTATTTCCTTGGGAGATCGAGGCCGATCTTTTTGATCTCTCCCTTTAGCTTGTAACCCAGGATAACCCTGCCTTCAGGAATGTCGACCACCCAAAGATTCTTGTTGAGAAAATCGCCTTTCTTCAAGATAACGCCTTTCCCTTGCGTGTCCTCCATCATGGCAAACCGCTTGTTATCGGACCTAACCTCGCCCACGAACTTCAGCTCTTCCAGTTCATAACCGGCCATCTTCGTTCCGCCGGAATCTCTTTTCTTTTTCGCCTTCAACAGGTTTACGGGCTCAAAGGGATTTCGACGGTTTTCAGAAGTATAAGAAAAATCGGTAATATCCACAGGCGGGATGATCTGGTTCTTATGCTCGACGGAATAGGAATTGCCCGACACAAGAAGAGCGAGTGCGAAAAAGATCACACCACATCGAATACTATTTCGTCTTGCCTTTTGCATTTCTCCCGTCCTTTCCTTCTTCCTTTTTTGGCTTCGGCGGTTCTTTCAGGTACACATAAGATCTTGCCGTGCACTCGCCTTCCAGTATTATCTTGTTGGGTGGTCCCTTTGCAACCAGAGAAAAATCAACGATCTCTATTATGCGTTCCGTTTTTCTGATGCCGTCAAAGAAATACCCGATGTTATGAAAAGGACCGTTGTATTTTATCTTTAACGGAAATTCACCGTAGAACTCCTTGGCCTGAACCGGGCCCGGCTCAAAATAGGTGACCTTCACCTTGCTTTCAGACCCTACCGCGGAGACACTTCTCAGAAGGTTGGGGACGTCTCTGCCTTCGGGAAGCTGTCGAATCATATCATCGAGTGTTTCCTGCAGGCGCGCGTATTCTTCCCGGTATTTCGGCATGTTGTTCTTTATCTGCAGCATCCTGTCGAGATCCTTCTTCACCGTCTCATACTGGCCCGCCAACCTGCGTCTCTCTTCGGACTGAGGGCTTATCACAAACACGAAGGCCGATGCGAATATTGCCACGTTCAGGCCGATTATTATGACGAGCTTATAGACATTGGAAATGTTCTTTATCTGCTTCCCGATGGTGTTCAGCCCGAAGTCTATCTTCATCATATGCCGATATTGCCCTGGATTACAAATCTCTTGATCACTACACCCTCTTCAGTGACATCTTCGATATTCTTCAGTTCCACGTTGGTCATATAGGGTATCCCGGAAAGGCTTTCCATGAAGCTTGAAATCGACTCGTTCTCCGGGGAACGACCTTCCATCTCGAACCTGTTCTGGGTCTTTTTGAAGGTTTTCAGCCACAGGCTTTCGCTCACCACGGAGGTGAGGTCGTAAAGGGTTCTCGCGGCAAGTGCCCTTCCCCCCTTCAGCCCGCCTATAGCATTGATCTTTCCTCCTATCTCTTTTTTCTGCCTTTCAAGCTTGAGGTATTCCGCATAAACCCCATCCAGACTCGCTATTTCCTTCTTCGCCGAGGCGATCATTCTGCTGTAGGCTTCGATGTGGCGCATATTCGTGAAATAGAGCCCGCCCAGAATGGCAAAATTGGCCACGGTCACCAGGATGGCAACGTACATGTTGTATCTCAGTACCCTTCTTCGCGGTTTCCTGGGTAAGAGGTTGATCCTGATCATACGGTCAGTTCCACCACTCTTGACGATAGATACAATGCAATTGCTATGAGTTTATCGGAATCGCCGTATCCCATGAGGCTGTTTTCCTCTTCATTGAGGAACAGAAAAGGGTCGATGTATTCGACCTCAATTCCGGTGTTGCTGTAAACCGCTTCTTTAAGCCCTCCAAGAAGTGATGAACCCCCTGTAAGGAATATCTTCCCTATCTTCTCCATGGGTCTCGTGGAAGCGTAGAAGTTGACGGTCTTGTTTATTTCGGAGGAAATATTGTAAACGAAATCATCACAAAGGTAGGAAATCTCTCTGTCGCCCGCAACTTTCGCGTGTTCCGCTTCATGGTATGTGAATCCGGCTGATTTTTCTATCTGGCTCGTAAGCTGCCCTCCGCCTACGAGGACTTCACGGGTAAACTCGATGTTGTCCTCTTTCATTATGGCGATGTTCGTTACAAAAGCCCCTATGTCTACTGCAACTACCGACATTTCCCTGGGGTTGTAGATCTGTTCGATCAGGTTGGTTACTCCAAATATGTCCACGTCGAGAAACTGAAGATTGAGACCTGCCATTTCGAAGACCTTCATGTAACTGTCCACGATTTCCTTTTTGGCAGCCACTATCTGGACATTCATCATGTTATCCCGTTCCTTGTCTCCCCCCACCACATAATAGCTGTAATAGATATCCTTCAGGCTGAAAGGTATTACTGTCTCAACCTCCAGGTTCATTGTGTTCTCGAGGGCGTCCTCGTCGAGGAACGGGACCGCTACCCTCTTGGCTATAACGGAATAGCTTGACAGGGCGCATGCCGCATCGCGACTCTTGATGCCGTTCTCGTTGATCAGTTGTTTCAACTCCTGGGCCAGAAAAGCGCTGTTGACGATATTTCCGTCACTCAGCAGGTTTTCCTCGTAAGACTTCATGGCCATACGTTGCAGCTTGAAACCCTCTTTTGTGTGTTTAAGGGTGCAAATCTTTATGGACGTAGTTCCAATATCGACCCCAATGAGTTCGCTGGACCTGCTGAAGCTTATCTTGTTTAAGAATTCGAAGGTCATGCGTTTCCCACCGGGTCTTTCATCCTCTGTTCCACCCATACTGCCTTCGCATCCTGCGCTACATTCTCAGGAAAGAAGAGGCATGCGTTTTCCATATGTATCTTGTCGAAATAGTTGGTATCCGCAGCTTTAAGGGGCGGCAGGAAACGTCTCGCCACAATCCGCATGTTCGACCGAAAATGATCCTCACCGCTTAAGCCCGAGAAGAGGGAGAAATTAAATCCGTACACCTGTTCCCTCTTCAGATATTCGAGCATTATGCCTAACCCTGTCTCGAAGCTGGAGAAGTCATCGTCGTCGAGATCAAAGATGGAGTTCTTGCTCATTATGCAGCCGAGGTCTATATTGCCTTTAGGCGCGAAGGGGGCGTACCAGAATGTTCTGCCGTCGAACCCTATGAAACGTTCATCCAGTTCCCTCTCCTCCTCCATAAGGGTTTCCCAGTAGGACGACTTGTGTTCGGCATAAAATGCCTCGCTCCCGCCGAGGAGAAGCCCGTGATAGTTCGTCGGGTGCTCACCCGCGATGGCCTGGATGTGAGGGTGAAGGATACTGCTTCCCGACATGGGCATATAATTGCAGTTTATGGAGAAATACCTTGCCTCCGGGTCGAAACCTTTGATTGTCCTCAAAACGTCCAGTACGACCCTGATGCCTCTTGAGATATAACGATCCGTGATGAGCATATTCATATCCACGAAATGTTCTTTGGAAACTATGGCAACCACGCAATATTTATCAAAGGGCAGGATATTCGGTATCACCACGACTCCGTCCCGTTCGAACCTTTCATAGCCGAATGTGCTTTTGTCGAAACGGGAAGTCATGGCGTCGATATTTTCTTCGCAGAAGGGACATTTGCTCGTCAGGGAAGACCGGACCAGTTCACCGAAGCTGAATCCCGTGATCTTTCTCGCGGGGAAATGGACCAGTCTGGAGGTAAGGTTTGTGAGAGGGTCCCACCTTATCTCCACTTTCCCCTTAAACGGTTTGAAGTCCGTGAATGGGTTCAGGTATACGATACCGCTCTGGATTGATTTTCTATAATTCAGCATCGCCAAACCCTAACAAGTAAGAACCTTTGCGGTCAATGACATATGTCACTTCACGTGTCTTCTCAGTATGCACCCTTCCCTCCTAATAATGCTCTGAATGTTTTTAATATGATGACAAAGTCCAGCCAAAGGGACCAGTTCAGGACGTACAGGTAATCAAGCCTCGCGCGTTCGTCGTACTTGATCTCGCTTCGTCCGCTCACCTGCCACAAGCCTGTCATTCCCGGTCTCACGCTTGAATAGATGGCTGCATAAGACTCGAGGAATTCATCGAGGGCATCCCTCATATCGGGCCTCGGCCCCACCAGGGACATATCTCCTTTGATCACGTTGAGAAACTGCGGGATCTCGTCGAGCGAGGTTTTGCGGAGTATCTTCCCTATCCTGGTTATCCTGGGGTCCGTCTTCAATTTGTTCCTTTCCTTAAACTCCTTTGAAGCCTCTGCGTCATTGTTCAGGTAATCCTGCATCAATGAGTCGGCTCCCACTTGCATGGTCCTGTATTTTATCATATTAAATTGATCAAGATTGATGCCGCATCGTTTATGGGTGAAAAAAACGGGCCCCCTGGAATCCAACTTGATCGCAACCGGTATTATCACGAAGAGAGGCGAGAGAAGCGTGAGGGCCGCTACCGACACGGTTATATCGAGAATCCTCTTGAAGGCGGTCCTTCTCAAGGACAAAAGGCCGTTATCAGTAGTGATGAGCACGATATTCTTGGTCAAAAATGTTTTTATCTGAGTATTCATGAAAGAAAGCCCGGATATGCTCGATACAATTATCATCTGGCCGACCTTACGCTTCAGGGCCTTGATTGTCGCTTCATCGGTGCATTCCATGGGTACAAAGCATGTGTCTATCCTTCCCTCCAGGGTCTCCAGGCCGACATTGTCCACGATCACATACCCCGAGTACCATTCCTTGTTCAAAGATGCCCTGAGCAGATTCCGCCTGTCTCCCTTCCGTCGCTCAAAGAGGAAAGCGGCTTTCCTTCGGGCAAGGACTTTGTACAGGATGAATTTTACGAAAAACCGCGCAAGGGGCATGATCACCACCATATACACGAAACTCAAGGTCAGGAGAATCCTCGATACGGTGGCTGCTTCCTTCTGTAACGACAATGCAACCCAGACTATGAGAAACGATACGAGAAGGCCTTTGAAAAGAACGGGAACCTCGTCCCACACGGTCATGATGAGACCGTAACCGCCGTAATAGGCTATGGTGAGGATCGCTGCCGCCGGGATCCACCACAGGTCCACCCAGTAGAGCGACAGTCCGTGCCCCAACGGAACCAGGCCGAGCCACATCTCGAGCCCTGCCCTTGTATAAAAGGCCAAAAGGATGCACAGGTCTATGACAATCGCATCCAAAAGGAGCAATGCCACGGTATTTCCATTTCGAAACCTAGTCATCCGAAATCCGAGCCACCCAGTTCATCAAAACTTTCGGAAATTTCCCGTGCTTCAACCCAATCATATATCCAGAATATTTGAAAAATGCTTCCACGAGGGCATAAAGACTCCAGTAATACATCTTTTCACTCTGCAAATATTTGATCTCCTGCCTCAGGAGACCTGCACCCTGGTTATGAGCCGGCGCATATTCCAGAAACCATGGGTTATGGGAAAAAGATATTCCCGCTTGAGCGTACCTCTTGAACTGCCCGCGAAAGTTATAATTGTGGGAATGAATGACTTTTGCGTCGGGCACATAGGCCACCCCATACCCTTCCCTCATAAGCCTTGCCGCCAGCAACATGTCTTCAAACATGATCAGGTTGTCCGGAAACCCTCCGGATTTCTTAAACTCCGTCCTTCTGACAGCCGAGCAGACATTGCTGAAGAAGAATGCTTTGATACCCAGCTCGGGTACGTCTTCCCACTTCCTCACCGAAGGCGTCTCAGGGTAGTTGAAGCTCCTGGTAAATCTTTCCGGCGGTACTGCCCCTTCTCCCGGTATCTGCCTGCCATAGGACGCCGCTATCCCCGGGTCGGAGAGAGGTTTGACCAGGTTTTCAATACAGCGGCGGTGGGCCGGTAGAGCGTCCTGCGTGAGGAACACGAAAATTTCCCCTGCGGCGTGCGAGACCGCGAAGTTCCTTGTTCTTCCATGATTGAAATCTTCTTTCCTGATTCGCAGGACCGTCGCACCGTAGGACTCCGAAATCTCCGCCGTCCTGTCGGTGGACGACGAGTCGACCACTATGACCTCATGCCGGATGGTCTGTCTCCTCAACGTTTCCAGAAGCTTGCCGATGCGGGTTGCCGCATTGCGGGTCGGGATTATGACGCTGACCATGGGTGAGACACCTGCAACCTTCAAACCAATTTCCACAAATATTTTTGAAATTCACTCCTTATGACCCGTTTCATGAAAGCTCCCATATAAGTCCCAGTAATTGTATATAACTTTCTTCCTTTTTGCCATACCCCCCCCCTCACGCCCGCCGCCGGATAGGGACAAGTCTTCGGTAAAGGTCTCCCCGGGACGCCCGCGACGCCGCAAAAATTGTGAGGGCCGGCAGAGTGACGTACGTCACTGACACTCGCGGCCGCTTCCGGGTAAAATCCTTTAATGACCGACCATGAAGCCGAACCGATGACGCATTTCCGTGAGCCTTTCTCTCAGCCTCCCTTTCAAGGGGCAACACCAGCCCTTGGGCAGCAGGGGCATTGCCTCCGCGCGAAAAAGATTCGGACCAGTCCACCGGCGAATACCCGGAAATACAATTTTCCAGTGCATCCCCCTCGCCGGTGGCATTGGTTCCCGAATACAAGTCTCCCAGGGGAAACGGTGCCGGCCGGGTCGGTTTGAACCGGAGAGTGACTACCGGCGGCAAGTAGAACAAATCTAATTCTTTAGGGGGGTACCTATGCCCAACTATTTCATTGGTGAGCTTTCGGAAACAAGGCTTTTCGATCTTGTGAAACCATTGGTGGACGGCAGGAAATCGGGCATGTTGCTTATCAAGGGCAAGGATGTCGGAGAGATCCACATTGAAGGTGGAAGGATCATCCACGCCAAAACCAGCCGGTGCTCCGGAGAGGAGGCCATTCTCGCCATGATGGAATGGACCGCGGGCCGGGTCAGTTTCGATTGGGAAGTGACTTCCGATGAAAGGACAGTCTCTATCCCGACTGAGGAACTTTTCGTGAGTTGGATGAAATGGGAACAGGAATGGCACAAGATAAAGGAAGTGGTTACGTCCCCTCATGCCGCCTTTCGCATCTCCATAATGAACAATTCCGAAGAAAAGAACATCCAGAGTGACCAATGGAAGGTATTGGCCCTGTCTAACGGGCGCACGGAGGCAGCGGAGATTGCCGAGACCCTCAACTGGGATCTCTTCAAAACCTCGAGAACCATATACCAGATGGTCATGGCGGGCCTGCTCGAAAAGGCATCCGATAGGATGGAATCACAAAAACCGGCTCAGAAACAGTATGTGAACGGCAATTTCTTCCCCACCCTGGAGAGCGAACTGCGAAGGGTAATGGGGCCCATAGCCCCCATCATTATTGATGATATCATTGCCGGTTTCGGGGCCTCGCGAGAATCTCTTCCCTTGGATGAAATCGAGAAGTTCATCGCGGCAGTAAGCCAGGAGATCTCGGACAACGTAAAGAAGACGGGTTTCACCAGAGCGATGACAGAATATCTTTCGGTCAAGAACAAACCTAAACAATAATCAGGAGGGGTAAAAATGGCAAAGGGTAAGAAGGTTGAGGCAGGGTTGTTACCAAGGCTGATTCTGGGAATTTCTGTCCCCATCCTGCTGGCTTTTTTGATCATCGGCAACATGCTTTTCTTTACCACCACCCTTGGCAGGTTCCAGTTGAAAAGTATCAAGGACATCGGCTATGAAAGTCTGCGAGAAGTGAGCGTTGCAGCCCTGAGAGAATCAACCACGGCTTTGAACAAGCTCGGTGAGCGAATGATTCAGGAGAAAGCTGCGGATGTCGCAAATGAGATTGAGATCTTCATGAGGTCCATGCCCAGATCGAAAACAGGTAACCCCGTGTTCAGGAACCCCCAGCTTAAGGAAATAGCCGTACAGAAAGTCGGGTCCACGGGCTATACCGCGGTTCACGACTCGACGGGTCTTGTATATTTCCACTCGAACCCGCAGATGGAAGGGGCGGTCCTGAGCGTGGCTGCCGCCAAGTTGCCCCAGTTCTTGAAAATCATCGACACGGGCCTTAAAGGGCCTGCCGCCGGTTACTATGACTGGAAGGACCAGGATGGGAAGATACGCCCCAAATACATGTACACGGTGCCCGTGAAAGGCACAAACCTCATCGTGGCCGCCACCACCTACATCGATGAATTCTCGAAACCTGTCAAGGCTGTCGAACAGAAGATCAGGCAAATAGAGCAAACATACACCGCGCAATATGAAAACAGGTTCAGAGTCTTCTATGTGATCGTATTCCTCGACCTCGTCATTCTCCTGATGGTGATCTACCTTTATTCCTTCTCAGTTATTCGCCCGCTCCGTCAACTGTCGGAGATTGCCGACAAGATCAGCATGGGGGATCTCAAGACAAGCATCAACGTCAAAGCTCACGGAGAGGTAAAGGTTCTCGCCGAGTCGATAGAGAGGATGCAAATGAGCGTCAAGGCGGCAATCGAGCGGCTCCAGAGGAGACGGGGTTAGATAGACGGTTCCTTCGCGCTTTCCGAACAGGGGCGTCAAGTTAAAGTGTTAAGGGGGTAAAGGTATGACATTTCCCAAGGGAGAAGTAATTCACCAGGATTTATCCACGGCGTATACGGATACTTCCGAGCTTCTGTCGACCCTGATGTCGAACGGTTTTTCGGGCGTCGTCGAATTGGTGTTTCCCCGGTGCAAAGGTGCTTTCTTCATAAGCTCCGGTCTCGTGGTCAACGCCGTCGTGGAAGACCGCATGGGCGGTGTTATGATGGCAGGAGAAGAAGCCACACAACAGCTCCTCTCTTTTTCCGACCAGGAAGACGGCACTCTCACTGTGGTTCGTCTCAGCCAAACTCAGGTGGAATTCGCAGCAAGCGCGTTCGGGTCGGAAGTCATACACAAAGACCTCTCTACCGATTTTGTAAAGCTGGACCGGTTCATTCGCAAACTGGCCGATGAAAAGCATAACGGCTTTCTCGAGATTTTCAGCCGGGAGGGAGAGCCCTTGGGGACCATATTTTTCAAAGACGGCAATCCCGCAGGTATCTACAACCCGTCTGCCTCTCCCTCTTTTCGGGAACCCGAGGCAGTCCCGGAATTCCTCGGGCAAATCAGCAGGCAGGGTGCCACATTCAATGTTCACAGGAGTATCGTGCGATTCCCTCTCAAGGACAAGACCCCGGCTGGAGAGGCCACTGTCCGGTCCCCCTCCGAAAGGCCGCCGGAGAGGCAGGAAATTGTACCCGGGCCCGAGAGACCGATGGAGGAGGAAGAGACCATAATAGTCCGGGAAGAGGACCCTCCGGGGATGGAAGAGATGGCTGTTGAGCCGGAAAGATCGACGGGTAGGGAAGAACCCGTAGCCTATGAAGACCGTCAACCGCCGAGACCTCAGAAGGACATGTTTCAGGAAGAGAAAGAATCAATGGAAAGGGGCTGGGTTGCGGTAAATGCGGTGAACAAGGAGATGAATGGTCGTAGCGAGCTCATCGTGACCCTCCAGAAGATACTCGCGAGGGTCGAACAGCTTGTGGACGGCTTTTCCCAGAAAGGGACTTTTCAAAGGACCTTTAAAGGAGTCCTCATCGATAAATCGGATCAGTACCCTTTTATCGATCCCTTTGCAGGCCAATTCGACTATTATGACGGCAAGATATCCCTTGATGAAGAAATAGACACCGAAAAGTTCGGCGCGGGTATTGCGGATTGTTTCAACCTTACGTTGTCGCGCCTCAAAAAGGGGTTTCCCAAAAACATGGTCCTGCCTCATGGCCTGAAGACGGATATTGAATCTTTCCTGAAATGCTACCCGGAACCGGAGCAATTCGGCGGTGAGACTTAATCGCGGAGAAATTTGGTCAACTTTCGCCGTAAGAAGTCTCTTTCCCACATGGGCGTCATTTCCTTTATGAGGGCGGCAGTGCTCATCTTTCGACGCGCCATGATCGATCTCCTCTTTTTCAGCATACGGGGCAGGAGCCTCACTGCATCCCTCTTTGCCCTGAAAAAGAGGCGGATTTTCCCGTGTTTAAGCCCGAAATAGATCAGTTCGGAGAGAAATCCCACTAAAAACTCAGGAAGACACAGGACAAAGGCTGAAAGGGGGATATCCTTCATCCTCACGAGTTCACTGTTTCTCAGCGTGTAATATGTCTGCATGTCACTCATGTATCCGATGGACGAGGTTACTTTGTGACGCACCACCGCGGTGGGCACGAACAGTATCTTCCATCCCGCGAGTTTTGCCCTGATGTTGAGATCCGTATCTTCGTGAATCAAGAAGAAGTCGTTATCGAGAAAGCCGATCTCTTCAAGCATGCTCCTCCGATACAAGGCAGCCCCTGCGCAGGCGCCGAACACATACATGGGCTCATCGAATCTTGCCGGGAGACTCCCCTCGCCCCTTTTGAAGCCCTTGAGTGACCTTGTGTACCCATCACCCGCGCTGTCGATCGTGCCGTCCCGGCAGGAGACCAACTTGGAGGCGCAAATCCCGGTCAACGGGTCCCCTTCCATAGCATTGGAGAGGGCTTCGAGCCAACCCTCATGGGGTTCCGTATCATTGTTCAATAAGGCAAGGTACTTACCCGATGCATATTCGAGCGCCTCTATGTTTCCCCCGGCAAATCCGAGATTTTTTTTCAGCGGAACGAACTTGATTTTTGTCCCCATGGGGCTTCGCTTCATGAACTCCATGATGACTTCAGATGAACGGTCCACCGAACCGTTATCGACGATCACCGTCTCGAAATCACGGAAAGTCTGGGCCTCAAGGGCCGTAAGACAGTCCGCAATCAGGTGCTCGCCGTTGAAATTGACTATGATGACGCTAATCATGGAGCACGCAGGGAAACGGGGAGATTGAATAAAACAGTGTCATGGAAAGGCGATCGTAAAATCGGCCCTGTCGCCGTTCAAGTTTACATTATAGTATGGATCTCCTTTCCTGAGCAGGTGCTTCCATCTTTTCTGATAAATTCCTATCTCCTTCCGCTCTCGTTTCATTTCTTTCGATGTGGTGGGGTATCCCCGTGTTTTGTATTCGTGATGGCAGAGTTCCGCCCACGGGGTCCATATTATAAGGTAACCCTTCTCCCGGAGACGCAGGCAAAAGTCGATATCATTGTACGCCACGACGAGAGATTCGTCAAAGCCTCCGATCTCTTCAAAAACATCCCGTCGCGTCATGAGGCAGGCTGCGGTGACGGCGCTCACGTTCCTCGCGATCTTCAGCTGGCCGAGGTATCCCGTGGAGTCCTTCGCATACCCTCTGAATGCATGGTCCGCGACCCCCGCTATGGATATGACGATACCCCCGTGCTGAACCATGCCGTCAGGGTAATATAGCTTTGCTCCCACAGCGCCCACGTCCTTTCTCACGAGATATTCGGACATGCGTTCGAGCCAGTCGGGACTAATCACCTCCACGTCGTTGTTGAGAAAGAGTATAAGATCGCCATGGGTGACGGAGACGGCAAAGTTGTTCAGAGCCGAATAATTGAAAGGAGCGTTCCATTCCACGATCTTCACCCTGGGGTCCGACGTCAGTTTCGAGTATATGTCAAATGTCGCATCTTCACGGCTTCCGTTTTCCACCACCCATATTTCGTAGTCGCCATAAGTCGATTTCTTTGTGATGGAAGTGACGCATTTCTCCAGATCGGCCCCGTGGTCCTTGTTGGGAATGATTATGGAGATATTTCTGTTACGGGGGGTCTGAAAAACAGTACGGCAAGTGCCCGGTATGACACCTTGAACGGCGTGTCCGCCGACACCGGTTCTCTTCAGATGTTTCCCGATGATATTCCGACTGTCGGCCAGACCCGGATCGCTTCCCGCAAGGCGGCTCGTGTGGCAAAGCACCTTCGGTATATGGGTAATTACGCGGGCCTTTTCCGTTGACTGAAGGACCAGGTCATAAAGGCCCACCTCCTGAGCCCCCTCTTCCAGGGACTCAATCTTCTCCAGCAATCCTCTGCGGACAAGAAAGAGACTGCCGATATAATTGCAGGATCGAAGAAGGTCAGGGCTCCAATCCGGTTTGAAACAGGGGTCCGACCGTGTGGCTCCGTCGTGAGAGATAAAATCGTTGTCCGAATAGACACAATCCATGTCCTTGTTGTGATTCATTGCAGAAACGACCTCAAAAAGGGCAAAAGGGGCGATTTCATCGGTGGGGGCCACATATCCAATAAAAGTGCCGCTACAAAATCCGGCCACTGTCCGCGGAATTCTCCATAGGGCAGCCGGGTCGGGGCTGCTTATCACTTTGACGCGCCGGTCATGGACAGGAGGGGTGTCGTCATGGGCGGAGCGAATTACGACAAGCTCCCAGTTCTTATAGGTTTGCGTCATGAGAGACTCTATCAGACGCCCTTGCGGTTCCTCGTCGCTCCTTATTAAAGTAACAAGGGTTATTACGGGCGTTTCCCTAAAAGCAACTCGACCATGCCTTGCCAGTTGCTTTTCGTCCGGCTCATTCAGCTTAATCCAGAGGCTGTATGGGTCGGATTCATCATAATGGCGTCTCTTAAGAAAGACTTTCCGAAGAAAGACCTTCGGACCTCTGCCCCGCGTGTACACCATGGCGCCACGCAGGTTCTTCAACGTCGCAGCTCGCCTGAGTCTTTTGAAAATGCTTAGATCAAGCGCCAAATTACCTTCCACCTGCCCTCTCCTCAAGTCGCCGCAACAGATTCGCCTCTCGGCAGAGGTGATGCGCCATATGCCTCTATGACTTCCTTCGGTTCGCCGGTCATACGGGCCGTATGATTTTCAATCCACAGGACCCGGTCGCATATCTGTTCGATATTCTCCATCGAATGAGATACGAGCACCATGGTAACCCCCTTCTTTCTGAACTCTGCCATCCTGTCCAGACATTTCCTCTGAAATTCCATGTCTCCCACCGCAAGGATCTCATCGATAAGCAGTATCTCGGGGTCAAGGCACGCAACGATGGAGAACCCCAACCGGGCGAGCATACCACTTGAATAAGTACGCACCGGCTGGTCCACGAAGTCGTCGAGTTCCGAAAATTGAATTATCTGATCCATTTTGGAAAGCACCTCGTGCCTTCTCAAACCGATCAGAACGCCCTTCAAAACGATATTCTCCCTTCCCGTCAACTCCATGTGGAAACCGGCCCCCAGCTCAAGGAGGGGGGATATCCTTCCCTTCACGGTTATCGCGCCGCGAGTCGGCTTCAGCACGCCGGCGATAAGACCAAGGATCGTGCTCTTCCCTGCTCCATTCCTTCCCACAATACCGAAGGCTTCTCCTTTCAGCACGTCGAATGAAACGTCGCGGAGGGCCTCGTACCGCGCCCCCCTCAAGGCCCCCAGGCCCTTGGGCAGGTGGAACAGGAAATTCTTTATACCCCCCGTTATCTGATGGTAAAGGGGATAGGTTTTGGTGATATGTTCGAAGGTGATCACCTTTTCCATCACAACACCTCTGCAAAGCGCCATGATAGTCGTCTATAAGTGAAATAACCGATCCAGAAGACGGCGAGAGAATAACCCAGGCTGATAAGGAGGGACAGGGGTTCAATATTGCCGTTCATTAGAAGGTTCCGCCAGCCTACCATGAGGTGCGCCACGGGGTTCAGGACCATCAGGTGTTTTATCTTCCCGGGTATCATGGTCTCCGGGTAAATTATGGGCGTGACGTAGAAGAGCAATGTGAGAGATATGGAGGTCAGTCTCTCGAGGTCCCTGAAAAAAAGATTGACCGACGAGATAAACAGGGCTATCCCGTAGGTCATGAAAAACTGGATGAGAAGGAGCGAAGGGACCCCGTAAAGCCACGACAGGGTGGGAGTCTTGTGGTATACAAACAGAAACAGGATAATCACCGGTATCGACAGAATATAGTGTACCATATCCTGCAGCACCACTGCAAAGACGAGCAACTCTCTCGGAAAGTTTATCTTCTTTATGATCGTCCAGTTGGCAAGATAGATGGTGGGGGCGGCATTGACGGAGTTGCTGAACCATTGCCATGGAAAGAGACCTGAGATGAGAAACAGGACGTAGCTCTCCACATCGATCCTGATCACGATCTTGAATGCAACGTAGAAGACCATGGCGAAAACGAGAGGGTGCCCCACGGACCACAGATATCCGAAAAAGGTGCTCTTGTACCTTACCTTAAGGTCCTTCTCGATGAAGACAAGGATGATATCAATGAAATGGTGGATTCTGTAACTCATAGCGGTGTGGAATTCTTTACCATAATTTGTGCGTTATCTGTTCATCTTTTTCGTAAAACCCCACCTTATCCTGCAGGTAGGAAAGGAGCGACTCTCTTGAAATATAATTGCGGGACTTGAAACTCGTAATTACGTAAATCCCGTCGCGAGCGTCTTTGAGGTTCTTTCGCGCAATATCGACCGCCCGCGCCCTGTTGCCTTTTGCGTATTCGAGAGACGCCTCCAGGTCGCGGATCTTGTAGATAAATATCCCCCTGGGATTGTGTGGCGTTCTGAACTTGGGAATATACCGGTCAAATCCCCTGATGCAACTGATCGCGAGATCATATTTTCCCGCGGCGAGGTAGTAACATGCGATTTCGTAAGTATAATAGGGCGAAGACGGGTAGTAAGACAGGGCCTCATTGAAATAGAAATTCGATCTCGCCTCGTCTCCGACAAAGGCATAGCCCTGACCCATAGTCAGGTAGCGTTCCGAATTGCGGTCGTTCTTTCGCGCCATCGCGTTCAGATATTGTCTAAGCTCATCGACCATGGCACTCGTGCCCTTCTCGTCTTTCCGGGACCCGGCGAGTTCCATCAGGGTCGCGGTTGCCTTGACGTAGGGCTCCGAACTGAAGGGCATCGTGGTCATAGCATTTCTATACAGGGAGAGAGCGGCCGCAGGCAAACCGGCTTCGCGGAAAAGGTCGCCGTTCTCCACGTCCTTTCTCTCCATACCGACCCTCGAATTGAATGCGAATGCGACGAGAAGGCAGATGAGGACAAGGGCAAATGACACAAGCTCATGAGGTTCGCGCCTAGCGTTGGAGCTCTGTGAATTATCCGGAGATATTTGCACGAGAAAGAATGAGGTGAGGACAAAGAAAGTGATCACATGAGAGGCCACGTCAAAAGAGAAATCGACGACGCCAAAGAGGAAGCCCGAAAGTACCGAGAGGAAGAGCAGGCTCTCAAAAGGGCCCCACTTTGTACGTCCCGCCCCGAGGAGAACCCCCGCGAGGTAGAAGAGGAAACACAGGAGTCCGGCAATCCCGAGTTCAACCGCTATTTTTACCACGGTGCTGTGTGCCACGACAGTATACGATCCGCCATCAAAGTATTTTCTGTACGCGTATTCGAAGGCGCCGGACCCGAAACCCACGAGAGGTTTTGCCTTGAACGCATTGACGGCATTCTTCCATATATCGGTCCTCGTATTCAGCGTGGACAGGTCTTTGTACACAGTTTTGGTCTTATGGGTTATAACTCCCTGAACCGCCGACCCCTCCTTGGCACCCGCACCATGGAATACGGCAAGGGTAACCCCAAGTGCAAGGACGAGGGCAATACACAGGCTTACCATCCCCCGCCATTCTCTCTTCAGGGCAAGGCCTGCAAAACTCACCATGATGCATATAAACACAATGCCCAAACCGATGCGGGTCGAACTCAATATGACCCCGGTTATGATCAGGGCACATGCGGCGGACGATATGACGGTGCGGACCACGCCTTTTCCATACGCCGCGAAATAGATCGCAAGAGGAAGGACAAAGGCAAGATAGCCTCCAAGTATGTTGTGGTACGAGTATGATGAAAAAGGAATGCCGGACTGCTCCTTTAATATTTGCGCATACACGCCCTCCTGGAAGACATGGGCAAGTCCGGGGAACAGGACCTCGTGTTGGATGATCTGAGAGATCGCGCACCCGGCGGCTCCGGCCACGAGTCCTGCCAGACAGGTTTTCTTCGCGGGATACATCAGGAAAAGATAGGCGCCCCCTGCCGCCCAGATCAGGACCTCCACATAAAGCATTCCCCCGAATCTGTTCCAGGAGTAATAGAGACTGATGACGTTCATAGCGGGGAAAGGGAGAAAGAAGACGAGAAACTGCAGGAACCCGGACCGATCCCCCTTGCCTTCGAGATACACGGACGTAATGGAAAGAATAAGAAGGAGGGTAAAGAGACTTTCGATCCAGAACCTGTCGATGTTAACGTAGAAGAGAGCAAGGTTGTTACCCCCGAGAAAGGGGATCAGAAAGAAGGTCAGCAGCGTGAAGACCTTCCCCGGTTTCAGGCCCGGCCGCACCTTCGCCGGTTTTTCAGCTGAGCAAGTTTCCACAAAGGCGCTCATTGGGCCGCCATCTGCGTCTGGATGCTTACGGGGTAGGCCGTCTCCCCACCCTGGCCGTCGGATACCTTTACTGTAACGGTAAATTTACCCTGGGTCCGGCCATCGACCGTCCACTCTACGAGCCCGCTCTTAGGGTTGATTGTCATCCCTTTAGGGGGGTCCGCAAGGGAATAGGTCATCGCGTCGCCGTCGGGGTCGGCTGCAATAACCTGATAGGTGAGATGTGTATCATCGGTCTTGATGTTTTTGACCTCGAGAACCTTTGGAGCCGAGTTCCTTATCTCTGTAGTAAGTACCTTCGCGCGACCGCGCCTCTCACCGTCAACAGGGGTAATTTTCACCCCCATCTTATCGCCCCTCTTGAAGCCGGTTACACTCCTTTCGCGTCCCGCGGGCCTGCCGTTGTTGGTCCAGTCATATTCATAATGAACCGCCTCCGGTCCCGCCACTTTGTCCAGCACTACAACGCCGATCTCGTCGTTTCCATCTTTCGATTCGAGCACCATCCGCACATTCCTCACGCCTTCCGCAAGAATCCTGTCCCTGTCGGCCTTTATCTGATTTCCTTCCGGCAGGGTCGTGTGACTATTCACGTACTCAACGCCCGTTGGCCCGCCCGACTGTTCGGCCCTTTCCGTGTTTTTTGTACACCCGTTGCAGAGGAGAAGCAAGAGGATAATCGACGCGACCAAGATTGATGCAGGTACCCTGCGCTCCGCATTATCCGGCCTATGAGGTATTCTTTTCATTTCAATATGCATAGAGGAGTGAGAAAGCCGCCTTTTCCTGAGGATTGCTCTGCCTTTCTCCCTGTATTTCCACGCGATACATATAGGGGAAATGCTGCACAGTGATCATGCCCGTCTGAGTCTCAGCCGTTCCCTGGCCTTCGAGGAGGACCCCGCTCGTATCGGAATTGCCGTTCACCGTATCAACTATCTTCGTATACACGCTGAAAGGCTGGGCGCTCCCCACCCCCGACAGGGTAAATACTACGTCAGGGTTCGTCTTCGCGCTTAAGGTATTGTCGCAACCGGTGGGCCAATTTGCTGTGGCGCGCATGATCTTGCCGCTGAAGCAGGTATCCGTGGCGACGGCCTGAACCTGAGCCGCGCTGATGGAGGAAAACCCTCCCACAATACTGCTCAACGTTGTGTTTGTAATGGCAAGAGGAATGACTTCCTTTGTAAAGACGTCTATTCCCCCGAGAGATGCTTCGCGGGCAGTCTGGTACCTCTTCTCAAGTCCCGACACTTCTACGCCTCTCGTGAGAAAATAATACACCGCTCCGACCATAAATGACGCTACTACAATCATGGCCATTACTACAATCAATGCGGCTCCGGTTTTTCGTGATGGTAAGTTCGTGTTCCACTCCTTTTAGTTTAAAACGTTTTTCGGCCTTATTACCATGGTATCAACCTTCCAACGGTAATGCTGCCATCCGGTCCCCACCAGGGCGGACAGGTCCACGTCACGGCCGAGACCGAGCGCGGCTTCACCCACGCGAACAGTGCCGTTGGTATAGGTGAATGAAGGGAGCGACCCGCCTTCGTGGCTCAGGAGATAAACCCTGACCTCCCGCACCTGTTGCCTTATCTGCGCCGCAGTGAGGGTCGATATGTCGTTGACCCTCGAGTCGATGCCTCCGTCGCTGTTCGTATCGAGGCCGAAAGCCACCTGCATATCGGCCACGCAGTCTATAACGGGAAGCGCATTCGACAGGCCGCCATTCGACTGGCTTACAAGGGCTTTGTAGAGTATGCCCGTTCCCGGGGCGCAACCCTCGGGCATGGGGTCAGGCCGCGCGATATAGTAATCCGCCCTGTTAAAGGGCATGCGCAGGTCCGTATCCAGACTTACACCGTAAACCAGGTATGACTCGGACACCGTCACAGGACGAAAACTGCTCGCAATGGTCGCGCTGGAGTCCGAAACTGTCGCAAAGAAAGTGCCCCCGTTCATTCTCAATTGCTTGTCGAGTCCCCCGGAAGCGTTGGGCCACACGACCACCACGCGTTCATTGGTGGTAAAGTCGCCCGCCGTTCCCCACGTGCGCGCAGTTGTACTGCCGAACATTATGTAGGTCCACTTCTGTGATGTGACATTCGTTCCCACCACAGTGCTTTTTATCACCAGGTAATCCGAGTTCCCGTACCCTGCATTGTTTCCGCTCATGATGGCCCGCGGTGCGGCGGACGGGGAGTCATTGTACGCAGCCGGGTTTGGGACGCGTGAGGTGACGGAAGCCGCTTCACTGTAACTTATGGAGTTCTGAAACGACCAGGGCAGTCCGTAACCGGCGTGTTCGATATCACGTCTCAAAACCTGGAAGCCTACGATTCTGTCTATTTCGGAGCCCACAGCCTGGGTCTGTTGCCTCGACTGGGTCATTATTACCCCGAAAGTATCCGTATTCATGGTGAGGACTATCATGACCAGGGCCATCGTGATAAGGAGTTCGATGAGCGTTACCCCGTCCTGTTTCCCGAGAGGCGAAGCAATCCTTTTCATGAGTCCACACTCACAATCGATGCGGTGGAGTGCTGGTGATTTCTGCCGTTCCAACTCCATCTTACCACTACCTGTATGGCGCGACTGTTACTCGCGGAAAGATTCTGCACATTCCACGTCACAAGAAAATCCACCGAAGTATTCCGGAAACGTCGCGTGGCCGTTACCTGCGTGGTGGATGTGCTGCTCGTCAGGCCCGTAAACGCGGTGTTTCTCAAGGCGTTCATCTGTTGGTCGGCGACTCTCACCGCTTCATCCAGCATCAGGTTATTCAGGTTGTGCCGGACGGCCATGGACAACGCCCAGAGGAGCGCCAGCATACTGATGAACAGTATGCCGATTGCCACCATGACCTCTACGAGGGTGAACCCCCTATCTCTTCTTCCGGCAATTCGCACTGTTACACGCACCTCCCCGATCGACGAGTTTTCCCATGCTCACTCTCGTGGAACCTATATCAAGACAGTCATATGAGGCGTCTACATCAGGGTTCGCGGCAAAATCAATGCAAATGGTTTCATCTTCACTCGCAAGCCCCCTCGAATCGAACCCGAATATGGCGCTTCCGCTCCATCTCACAGGGTAGGGAAAAGTCTTCACAGAGACAGATTGTGCATTAGGGCAAGCAGCATCGGATCCCTGGCCGGTCGGCCTGTCCCAGAGGCACTGTATCGTGTCCGATCCGGTGTTCAGGGCTCCGTCGCCGTTGGTATCTCCATACACTTTCATCTGGTTGGCGGCAAGTGAGACGAAATGAGACATATTTCTCGTCATGGCCATCAGCCGCACATTCATGAGATCAACGTGTGTTTTTTTGATCTCGTTCTCCATATCGTACTTTGCGCGCCACCCCACATAATTCACCGTCCCTATGGCCGCCACAATCCCGAGAATAATCATGGTCGTGAGCAACTCGAGCAAGGAAAAACCGTGATCTCTCATTTTTCTTGAATTTGCATTATCCTCCTTGTCGGTCTGGGCGCCATGAGAACCGATAGGCCCTGGCCTTTAGGGGGAACGCCCGAAATAGCGGCACTTCTTCTGTTTCCTTTTTCGGTGTAAATACTTGCCAGATTCACCTGCCTGATCTCACCCGTAGAGACCTGGAGTAAGGCTTTGCCGCCGGGCAGAGTCGGCGTGCCGCCGGAATCGTACTTCAGAGCCCACATGTAGGTGCTTCCTCCTAATGCGCACGCGTCGGCGGAAGGCGCGAAGGTCGTAAAGAACACGGTACCGCTGAACACCGCGAGAGGATCGGTGATTACCCTTTCCGCGGTGACCCCGGAAGTCACATCGAGATTCACGAACCATCCCGCTGAGGATGCTGTAGTCGAAGCATCGCTCGTTTTATTGTCAAGGCTTCCGGTGACCGCAGAACTGCAGGTGGAGACCATGTGGTTCGCCGAAAAACACGTAGCCGGTTCTTTTACGCCGTAAAGCCTTCTCTGTCCGTCCTGATCGTCCAGTTCGGAGCCCCTCTTGTAAAAGAACCTCCCTGTCCCGAAGTAGAGCCAGAGGTTACCCGCCTTTCTGTCCTGAAGTTTGGTAACAGCGGTAGTGACCGGGCCCACCCCGTCGATGAGCGTGCTCACGCTCCACTGGCCCGGATCGGGGTTCTGCTTCGTCATTATCCTGAGCACGCCTCCATCGGTCCATGTTCCCGTGGTACAAGCCACAGACGGAGTCCCCGTCCCCGAACACTTCTTTGTGTATCCGAGATACATTACATCATCCTGATAGTTGCCTGTGGAAAAGAAATCGCCTCTCTCCACATCGAGGGTGGCATTATACAACGAGCCTCCGAAGGCGTTTGCGATTCCTGTATCCAGATAAGAGATGCTTGAAAATTCGTAAGCCCCGCCCGTCTTCAGATCGAGGACGAACAATTTGAGAGTCTGATTGGACCTGCCGAGAAACTCATGGTAGGTCGTGTCAATGGGGCCCGTGGGGCCTGACGCGAAAACGGCGTACCACTTCCCGTTCTTCTGGGGAGATCCGATCCTCACAATTGCCGGCCCCGAAGTGGCGAAGCCGAGAGCTTCGCTGGAAAATTCCCACAGCAGGACGGGATCGTCGGGATCGGTCACGTCGAAGGCAAAGTACGATGAAAGCCCCGCTCCGTTTACAGGGCTCTGAACACAATCCGTATCGGCACAGGTGGTCGTCGATTTGCAGGCGCCCCCCAGTCCGCTTCCACCGATAAGTATCGTCCTCCACGAGCTTCCGTCAGAAGGCCTGTCGTCCGCCGAAACGTCTCCCGCCGCCTGGGTACCGACGCTCGCGTCGACGAGAAAGGTGGGCGCGTCTACATAATAGAGGTGGCAGTAGTTCGGGTCGGCGAGGTACTTCAAATACGGCAGGCTGCTCTTGGGAACATAGGCCCACATTTCTTTACCCAGGTCCGTGCCTGACAAATAGGCCTTTTCGGAGCTGGTCTGGCCGGTCCACTGTTCCTGGAGCGTCCCTATTTTGAAGGCGTGCAGCATGCCGTCGTTTCCGCCCACGTATGCCATCCCCCTGTTCCTGTAGGCGGTCTGGTTGATAAACGTAAGATAACTGTTATCCTGATAACCGTTAGGGGGCGGCAGGTGATAGCTGTTCAGGGGCACCCGGGTTTGAGCGCGGGGCGTCGAGTCTATAATGTCACCCAATTTCCAGACCCTTGAATTCGAGCCTATCGTTACGGTCCGGCTCCGGTATCCCGTCTGGTCCGTACCCGCCACATAATTCACCGTTTTCACGGCGTCCGTAATCTTGTCGTCCTCGGTGGCGCCCGAAGCCTGAACATATGTCCTGAAGGTGCTCGATGTACTTGCCGTACTGGCCGAAAATTCGGTGAGGGTGCTCCCGTCCAGGGTGGTATAGATCGTCCTCGAATCGGTCCGGGACCAGAGGACATGCCCCGCTTCCCACAGGTTCTTGATCTCTTCAAGTTTGATGGTGTCTACCAGGGTGCCGTCCGTTGTCGTCCTGTTCGCTTTTACCTGATTGTCGTCGCTGTCAAAGAAGAAACTTATCGCATAATCGTTGGTGAGGTTGAGCTTCTGGTCCTGGACCGTGTCTTCCCGTATGGAGCTGTTCTGAAGGAAAGGATCAACGTAGTACCACAGGTTTTGAATCTCTCCCGTCCAAACGATATCCTTTGTTCCGATCGTTCTTTTTGGATAGAAGATCGCCTGCAGGACGTTCGCCCCGCTCCCTTCGCTGGACGCGAGCACGGATGCCGCCGTACCCGAAGTCACCCGCCCCACCATGTCCGCCAGGGCGTTCGAGACAGCCGCTTCAAGCTGCGAGCCATCGTCGGCTTCAAAGAAATTGTAGGGCAGGCCTGTATGATTCGGGTCCCACTTCCTGCAACCGTCATTGTATGTGCCCGACGGGTTGCACTGCGGTAAGGGATAGCCTGAGGCGCCGTTAACCGCTCTGCTGTTGCACCACGTGTTTCCCGATACGTCCGTGATGTTCGATTTTTGCGAGTTGTCGTAGGTGGAACCGCAGTCGGCGGTCAAACCTGTGCTGAACCCCGTAAATGGGTATGGCCATGTATCCGTCGAGGTGTAGTCGTAGCCTCCGAAAATTGCGGTGGTAATAAGGGCCGTCCTTCCCTGGGCCTTGACCGCGGGATCCAGGTCTCCGAAGGTAAAAATTGAGTAAATCGTCGCATACTGGTTGTTCGGAAGGGCCGTGTCGGACCTGAGATCTCCCCGGCGCATGCTTCTCGCGGCGATTACCGGGTCCACATCACCGTTCCACGCACCGTCCGACAAAAGCAGGATAAACGATTTTCTGCACGATATACCGACTGAATTGGAGCCTACGCAATCGTAGTACGGGTCCTTTGCGCACGCTCCCTTGGAGATCGCGGCGGTGTTACTCGCATAGCTGTGATCGCTGCTCTGCCGGTAGAAATCATATATCTCCCACAGTGCTTCCCCCGTGGGCGTCCCGTTGTAGGGCAATGTGGTGTTGATGGCGCTCTTGAGGCTCGTTAAGGATGCACCCTTGATCCCTCCTGTGGGTATCACTCCCTTGTGGTCGGAATTAAAGTACATAAACTCGAAGGAGACTTTGTTGTAGAAATCATCGATAATCCCCTTTATGGAAGCTGAGTCCTTCTGAACCTGTACCTCAGCACCCGTCAAAGTCCCCACGGTGCAGTTGGCGTAGCCTGTTATGTTCGCGATAGTGAGCCGCCGCGTGCCGGGGTTGGTCGAATCGCTCGGAGCAAACCTGAAAGAACAATAAAGACCATTGGCCGCGTCAATATTGTTGTACTTTATGCTGGCCCCCTCACTGTCGAGATAGGTGCCGCTCCCGCTGCCGCCGGTCCTGCCTCCTGTCATGGCCTTTCTTGCCACGTCTATCCTTGTTGCCGTCGCCCAATTCAGGAGGTTTCCCGATATGCAGCTCGACGCTCCTATCTTGTTGGTGTAGCTGCACGTGCTGTTCGGCACGAAATAGTCGTTCGTCGAGTCATATTGGTAGTAGAGTGAAGTGTCAAAATACCCGTAGTACGCGCTGGATGGGTTATAGTTCGCTCCCGTAATCGGGTTGGAGCCATCCCAGCAGACTCCCGTGCTGTTGGAATAGCCCTGCCAGTTGCAAGGCAGGTACGCGGGGAACTGCATGCTTCCCGAAAAATCGACCACCACGGCGACGCTGGGCGTCACGGCGGTCATCACGAAGGGAGGGACACTACAGTAATCCGACATGGCTGCCCAAACGCGGTTCCATGACGGGTTAAGCACGAATGCAAAGAACAGTATCAAAACCGATATCCCCAGACGGGGCAAACCTCTCATCTTTCTATCCCCTTTTCCTGCTCCGTCAATTTCCCCTGCCGTGCGAGACCGTCTTACACGGCCACCTTCATCTGTGTTCCAAAAACCTCAGGAACCCGTTTATGAGATAGTCACCCATGTAGACATAAAGGAGAGCGCCGACGGAAAGGAAGGGACCGAAGGGTATGGCGTATTTGCCGCCCTCCCCTTTTGTGAACATCAGCGGTATACCTACCAGGGAGCCGAGCAGGGAGCCCGACATCAGGCTGAAGATGACGCCCTTTATGCCGCAGAACGAGCCTATCATGGCAAGGAGCTTGATGTCTCCCCCGCCCATTCCCTCTCTTTTTGTACAAAACTGGTATGACCATGCGATGGCGAAAAGGATTCCGCCGCCCAGTCCTATGCCGTAGAGCGCATCGAGAAAGCCGAATCTGGGGTCCAGGGTGTGGAAAAGCGGTCGCGCGAAGGAAAACAGGAAACCTGCTATCATGCCGCCGATGCTGAGGACATCGGGGATAATCTTGAAATCAAGGTCGATGAAGGATATGACGACCAGGGCCGACACGAATACGAGGTACACGAACAATTCGAAGGTAAGGCCGAAACTTCTGTAAAGAAGTACAAACAAAACAGCGGTTATCCCTTCGACGATCGGGTATCTTACTGATATTCCCGCCCCGCAGTCCCTGCATTTCCCCCTAAGCAAAAGGTAGCTTACGAGGGGGATGTTGTCATAAAATCGTACCTGTTTTCCGCAACTCGGGCATGAAGACGGTGGGCTGACGATCGATTTTTCCCTCGGGAGGCGATATATGCAGACATTGAGAAAACTGCCTATAATGCCGCCGAAAAGAAAGAAACACAATTCCCCCAATATCTTCATAACTCATCCCCCGCATCGCAGTCTTAGAAGCTTCATCAGTCAGTATACCATCAAATGCTGCCGCGAGTCTCTCTATCAAGACGTGCCGTCCAACGTTTACCCTCCGTTCACGGGCCATTCAAAAAGATGGGGGGCAGCCAGTGCCCCCCATCCCGTGTCTATACCAGGCTAGTTCTTCGGCATGTATGCGGCCGGCAAGGTGCCGCTCCATACCCATCTCTTAAAATCAGCGTCAGGGGTGAGAATTACCGTCCCTGTCGCATCTCCACCGATTGCGCTGTTGATAGTAGCCGTGACTACGCCGGCCGCGTCAACCCCGAGTGATGTGAGATACCTCGTGGGGACATCCACACCATAGACCGTCCGCACCGCATCGGCCGAGGCTGCAGTCATGCCCGTCCCCACACCGCTCTCTGTGTAATAGGCCATTACGGCGGTTTTTACCGAACCCATGGAATGGATCACCTCCTGCACCTTAGCCTTCCTCGTGTAGCCTGTGTAGGCGGGGATTGCGATAGCGGCGAGAATACCTATGATCGCAATCACGATGAGCAACTCGATGAGCGTGAAACCCTTTGTTCCTCTCTGAACCTTAATCATCGAACACCTCCAAAAAATAGTATTAAGACATGTGGTACAGTAATAGTTATAGTGGCAAGCCCTAATACTTTCAATGACGTTTGTCACACATTGGGTGTCCGGCGATCCGGCGCGCCGTATGAGGAGATTCTCAGGAAGCCGTCTTGAAACAGGCGACCTTATGCCCGGTCCCGCCCTCAAGGCCGGGAACTTCCACGGCGCACACCGTTCCCTTCATGTCACATCGGGGGTAGTACATGCAGCCTTTTGACGAATCAAACACTTCCTTTCCCGTGTTGCTGCAGTATTCCCCTTTTATGGAGTTTATGAGCATCCTCGTATAGGGGTGCAATGGCCTGTAAAATACCTCGTCCTTCGCGCCTGCCTCCACTATCTTTCCGCCGTACATTACAATAATCCTGTCCGAGATAAACCTCACTATATTGAGGTCATGGGAGACAAAGAGCATGGAAATGTTAAGCTTCTCCCGGATGTCTATGAAGAGGTTGACGATTTGGGCCTGGATCGATACGTCGAGGGAAGACACGGGCTCATCGGCAATGAGAAGCATGGGCCCGGTCGCGAGGGCCCTTCCGATGGCAACCCGCTGACGTTGCCCCCCGCTCATCTCATGGGGTAATTTGGAAAGGAAATCCTCGCCTAACCCGACACTTTCAAGGAGTTCGAGGACCTTCGCTTTCGCCGTTGCCCTGTTTGCCATCCCATGGAAGATAAGGGGCTCCGCCATAATATCGTAGACCTTCGTTCTCGGGTTAAGAGAGGAATAGGGATCCTGGAATATAATCTGCATGTCTCTGCGAAGGCCTTTCAGTTCCTTCCTTCCCAAGCTCATGAGGTCTTTTCCCAGGAAGGTTACCTTCCCCTCGTCCGGCATTTCGAGGAGCAAAAGGCAGCGCGCCAGGGTGCTTTTGCCCGAACCGCTTTCTCCGACCACGCCAAGGGTCTGTCCCGCTTCCAGATCAAAAGACACGCCGTCGACCGCCTTGATTATCTCCTTGCGGTACGAAAAGGCCGTCCGTCGCACTTCATAGGTCTTTTTCAGTCCTGATACAGATAGCACCTTACCCATTTTCCTCTTTCCACTTCCCTGAACTCCGGTTCCTTCTTCCTGCACACGCCGGTGGCGGAAGCACAACGTGGGTGAAACTTACATCCCTCGGGGAGGTCCGACATCTTCGGGACAAAACCAGGAATAGCCTTGAGGCGGCGCTGGTCGCTCTCTAGCCATACCACGGATTCGAGCAATCCCCTGCTGTAGGGGTGAAGGGGGGAATTGAAAAAGTCCTCCACCCGGTTCTGTTCCACCATTCTGCCTGCGTACATAATGCCGATCCTGTCGCCCAGACTCCTTATGATATTCAGATTGTGAGTAATGAATATCATGGACATATGATTTGCCGACACCAGTTGCTGCAAGAGGCAGATGATCTGAGACTCCGTGGCGACATCGAGGGCCGTACTGGGCTCATCTGCAATAAGAAGCGAAGGGTTGCACGATATGGCTATGGCAATCAAGACCCTTTGTCTCTGACCGCCGCTTAACTGGTGAGGATATTGTGAGAACTTCTGCTCCGGCTCATCAAACCCCACACTTTTCAACAGGTCCATGGCCCGTCGTTTGATTTCGATCTTACCCAAACCCCTGTGAAGTTCTATTGTTTCGCAAATCTGTTCCCCAATGCGGAGAACCGGGTTAAGGGCGCTCATGGGCTCCTGGAAGACCATTCCCATCCTGTCCCCTCGTATCTTGTTCATGTCCCTGGCGGGAAGGTCAAGAAGGTTCTTCTTTTCGAAAAGAACCTGCCCCCCTGCTATCCTGCCGGGAGGGGGTACAAGCCGCATTATGGAAAGGGCGGTCATGGTCTTCCCGGACCCGCTCTCTCCCACAATCCCGAAAACCTCCCCCCTGTCGAGGGCGAAGTCAACGCCGTCCACAACCCTCACCGCCCTCGAATCAAGCATGAAAGCGGTAGTGAGGTCATGTACTTCCAACAGTCTGTTCGAGGTCGACTCCATCGGGTTCCCAGGGCGGTTTTCAAAAACTTTTGATTATTTTAGCCTTATGCATTATACTAATCCAATATAAAATGGCAAGGTTTTTGTAACCTATACCGACTTGTGAAGCTTGTCGCAATTGGAAGTAGACGAATAAAAAATAATGGCAATAGCGATTTCAGAAAGACTAAAGAATGAGCGTGAGGTTTATATTAAAACCGCTGCACAGGCCGAGCCGACCTATCCGGTTGGAGACTGCGGCCTAAATGTGTTCCGCCGATTAGTCCCGTTAAGAGCGACGCATCCCATGGCGAGTCTCTGAAGGCTCCCCCGGAAAGGCAGACAAGGTAAACCAAAGAGGTGATCGATGCAGGAAACAGACATTAAGGAAGGTCTAACATTTGACGATGTGCTGCTTGTTCCGTCCATGAGCAGGATTATGCCGAAGGAGGCTGATGTCTCTGCCTACCTTACAAAGACCATCAAACTCAACATACCGATCCTGAGCGCCGCAATGGACACGGTCACTGAAGCAAAGACCGCCATATGCCTTGCCCAGGAGGGCGGCATAGGGATCATCCACAGGAATATGGGGATTGAAGAACAAGCCCAGGAGGTTGAGCAGGTCAAGAAGTCGGAAAGCGGCATGATCGTAGACCCTATTACCATAAGGCCGGAGCAGAAGATAAGGGACGCCCTGGACCTGATGGCACGTTACAGAATCTCGGGTATCCCCGTGACAAAGGGTAAGAAGCTCGTGGGGATAATCACGAACAGAGACCTGAGATTCGAGACCAACCTTGAAGAGACCGTTCAGAACGTGATGACGAAAGAGAACCTTGTCACGGTGAGCGAAGGGATAGGCCTTGAAGAGTCCAAGAAAATACTCCATAAACACAAAATAGAGAAGCTCCTCGTAGTGGACCGCAATTTCCACCTCAAAGGTCTCATTACGATCAAAGATATCGAGAAAATGAGAAAATTCCCCAATTCGTGCAAAGACCATCTGGGGAGGCTGCGGGTCGGCGCGGCAGTAGGAGTGAGCAAGGACAGGGACATGAGGGTCGACGCCTTGATGAAAGCCGGCTGCGACGTAATCTGCGTGGATACCGCTCATGGTCACTCTCAAAACGTGATCGAATCAGTAAAAGAGATCAAGCGTAATTTCAAGGACGTTCAACTCATTGCAGGCAACATCGCGACCGCGGAAGGATGCGAGGCCCTTATCAAGGCCGGCTGCGATGCGGTAAAGATAGGTGTGGGTCCCGGTTCGATCTGTACCACAAGGATCATTGCAGGCGTGGGCGTTCCTCAGATCACCGCCATATTTGCGGTATCGAAGGTCGCAAAGAAGTACGGCATACCTATTATCGCGGACGGAGGGATCAAGTTTTCGGGTGATATTACCAAGGCCCTGGCAGCAGGAGCCGACACCGTTATGATCGGAAACCTCTTCGCAGGCGCCGATGAGACCCCCGGAGAAATGGTACTCTACCAGGGAAGGACCTATAAGGTTTACAGAGGCATGGGCTCCCTTGAAGCCATGAAGGAAGGCAAGACAAGGGATCGCTACTGTATCGACGAAGATGAGATCGAGTCCAAAATCGTCCCGGAAGGAATAGAGGGCAGAGTCCCCTACAGGGGATCTCTTTCCATCTCCATACAGCAGCTTGTAGGCGGACTCAGGTCCGGTATGGGTTATCTCGGGTGTTTGAGTCTGGCGGAGCTTCGGGAAAAACGACAGTTCGTGCGAATCACTGCGGCAGGCTTGAGGGAAAGCCACGTTCACGATGTAATTATTACCAAAGAGTCCCCGAACTATAGAATCGAGTGAGGTGTGATGGATTACCATAAGGAAATAGTTTTAATACTGGACTTCGGTTCTCAATACACACAGTTGATCGCGCGGAAGGTGCGCGAACTCGGCGTCTACTGTGAAATATATCCTTTCAACCTGAGTTTTGACAAGATTACGTCCATGAACCCTAAAGGCATCATCCTTTCGGGAGGGCCAAAGAGTGTCACCGACCTCGATGCCCCTATATGTGATGAGGCGATTTTCTCCCTCGGCGTTCCCATATTGGGCATATGCTACGGGTTACAGCTTATCACCCAGGTATACAAGGGAGCCGTCAACAAATCGACAAAACGTGAGTATGGGAAGGCACACATATTTCTCGACGGTTCCGACCGGCTGCTTGAGGGAATCAAGGACGGGGATGTCGTCTGGATGAGCCATACCGACAAGATACTGAGCATGCCCGACGGATTCACCACCCTCGCCCACTCCGACAACTCCCCCCACGCGGCTATAAGGTCTGTGGAAAAGGAAATTTACGGGGTCCAATTCCACCCTGAGGTCCATCATACGCCCAAGGGAAACCGCATTCTCAAGAACTTCCTCTACAGGATATGCAGGGCAAAAGGACTGTTTTCCCCAAAATCCTTTGTGCAGCTTGCAATCGACCATATAAGGAACGAAGTAGGCGATGGAAAGGTGATATGCGCCCTGAGCGGAGGGGTCGATTCTTCTGTCGTGGCCACACTCATCCATGCGGCAATCGGGGATAAGCTGCGTTGCGTTTTTGTGAATAACGGAGTGCTCAGAAAGGATGAAGAACGTGAGGTCGTCGATATCTTCAAGGACCGTCTTCACCTCAATCTGAAATACGTGGATAGCACCGACCTGTTTCTTGATGCCCTGAAAGGAGTGAAAGACCCGGAGCGAAAGAGGAAGATTATCGGCCGCCTTTTCATCAAGGTTTTTGACGAAGAAGCCAGGGCTGACGGCGATGTCCAATACCTCGCCCAGGGGACCCTTTACCCTGACGTTATAGAAAGCACTTCCTTCAAGGGCCCCTCTGCCACCATAAAGAGCCATCATAATGTGGGCGGATTGCCCAAGAGGATGAAGTTGAAACTCCTCGAACCCCTTCGGGAACTGTTCAAAGATGAAGTGAGAATCGTCGGAAAGGAACTCGGCCTGCCCGATAGTCTGGTCCAAAGGCAACCCTTTCCGGGCCCCGGTCTGGCCATCAGGATTATCGGCGATATAACGAGAGATCGCATCAAGATATTGAAAGAAGCGGACAGCATCGTCAGAGATGAAGTTGAGAGAAAGCACGCCTTTAAACATATCTGGCAATCCTTTGCCATCCTCATCCCCGTGAAAACCGTGGGCGTTATGGGCGACGAAAGAACGTACGCCAACGTCATTGCCTTAAGGATCGTCGAGAGCGAGGATGCCATGACCGCGGACTGGGCACGGATACCTTACGAGGTCCTCGATACCATCGCGAGGAGAATAATCAATGAAGTGCCCGGGGTAAACCGGGTGGTGTACGATATATCCTCCAAGCCTCCGAGCACGATCGAGTGGGAATAGATGGCCGACTTCGTTCACCTTCACCTTCATACGCAGTTCAGTCTGCTCGATGGAGCCATACGTTTTGACCGCCTGTTCAAGCTCGCGAAAGAATACGGGATGCCCGCGTGCAGCATTACCGACCATGGAAACATGTTCGGAGCAGTCGATTTCTACTTTTCCGCGAAAAGTGCAGGAATAAAGCCGATCATCGGTTGTGAAGCCTATATCGCGCCCAAATCAAGGTTTGATCAGAAAAAGGTCAAGGGCGAAGACAATGCGTTTCACATACTCCTTCTCGCCATGAATAACGAGGGATACAGCAACCTGTTGAAGCTGATCAGCTTCGCTCACCTCGAAGGCTTTTATTACGTCCCGAGGATAGACAAGGAACTGTTGAGAAAGTACCATAGCGGCCTCATATGTCTCACCGCGTGCTTATCGGGCGAAGTCCCGAGCATGATTCTCCGGGGCAACGAAAAGGTCATACATGATACGGTGGAGGAATACTACTCCATATTCGGGGACAGACTCTACCTTGAACTGCAGGACAACGGGATTCAGGAACAGACAGTAGTAAACAACGGTCTGATCGATCTTTCGAAGCATTACGGGATTCCCCTTGTGGCCACCAACGACTGCCATTACCTGAGGAAAGAGGAACATAAGGCCCACGAACTGCTCCTCTGCATACAGACCGGCAAAACGATGAACGACAAAGACAGGCTCTCCTTCAGCACCGAGGAGTTTTACTTCAAATCCAGGGAAAAGATGGAATCGGCCTTCTCCCAATATCCCGAAGCGCTGTCGAACACCATGAAGATAGCTGAAATGTGCAATGTGGATATCGACGTGGGCACGTACCATTTTCCGGAATTCAAGCCCCCGGAGGGCCTGGAGATCAACGAACATTTTGAAACGCTCTGCGAGAAAGGGTTTGAAAACCGTGTGGCGCAGATCGCGCTTGCATATGACACCTTTGATGAGCCCTTAAAGCAGACATACAACGAACGCCTCCTGTACGAGATCGACGTCATCAAGCGGATCGGCTTTGCAAGCTATTTTCTGATCGTATCGGACTTCATCAGATACGCGAAAGCCGAAGGCGTCCCCGTAGGCCCCGGAAGGGGTTCCGCCGCCGGCAGCCTCGTTGCATACTGTCTCGGGATCACGGACATCGACCCCATAAAGTATGATCTTATTTTTGAAAGATTCCTTAACCCGGAAAGGGTGAGCATGCCCGATATAGACGTCGATTTCTGCAAGAAGAGACGTGACGAGGTGATCAAGTACGTCACCGAGAAATACGGGAAGGACAATGTAGCCCAGATCATCACATTCGGTACCATGCAGTCGAAAGCGGCCGTAAGGGATGTGGGGCGAGCCCTGGGTATTCCTTACGCGGATGTCGATAAAATAGCAAAATTGGTCACCTCCGCGGACAACGGCATCGAGAAAGCCATAAACGAGGAGCATGAACTCCGCGTGGCGTATCAAACCGACGGCAGGATAAAGGAACTCCTTGACAATGCCATGGTCCTCGAGGGGCTCGCGCGGCACGCTTCCACCCACGCCGCGGGTATCGTGATCGCCAACAAGCACCTTGCCGAGTATCTCCCTCTCTACAAAGGCTCCAAGGGCGAGGTAATAACGCAGTTTTCCATGAAGACAATCGAGAAGATAGGCCTTATCAAAATTGACTTCCTCGGCCTTGAAACCCTCACCATAATGGATGAGGCCATTAAGCTCCTTAAGGGACAAGGAGTCGAACTCGATATCGGCAAGATACCCCTTGACGACAAGAAGACCTATAGCCTTCTCGCGGCGGGTGATACATCGGGAGTGTTCCAGCTTGAAAGCAGGGGGATGAAGGATTTGCTCACCAAGCTCAAGCCTGCCAAGTTTGAAGATATCATGCCCCTTATCGCCCTGTACAGACCCGGACCCTTGAAGAGCGGAATGGTTGACGAATTCATAAAGCGAAAGAACAATCCGTCCCTCGTGAAGTATGAGACTCCGCTCCTCGAAGGGGTGCTTAAGGATACCTACGGCGTCATAATCTATCAGGAACAGATTATGAAAATAGCCACGGTCCTTGCGAAATTCTCCATCAAGGACGCCGATTCGCTCAGGAAGGCTATGAGCAAGAAGATCCCCGAGCAGATCGAGGCATATAAGGAACAGTTTATAACCGGGGCCATTGGAAACGGCGTCGCTCCTCAGGCAGCCCAGAAGATATATGAAGTCATTCTTCAGTTCGGCGAGTACGGCTTCAATAAGTCTCACAGTACCGCCTATGGCCTTATCTCGTACCAGACAGCCTATCTGAAGGCACACCATTATGTCCCCTATTTCGCCGCTATCCTTACGAGCGAAGTAAACGATACGGATAAGATGGTGAAATACGTTACGGAGTGCCGGGAAGACGGCATAGAGATATTGCCGCCCGATATAAACAAAAGCGGCAAATCCTTTTCCGTGGTGGAGAACAAGATAAGGTTCGGGCTTTCAGGTATTAAGGGGGTCGGAGACGCCGCCTTGGACGGCATCCTCGCGGTCAGGGATGAGCTGGGGGAATTTACCTCTTTTAACCAGTTCATAAGTGCAATAGATACAAGAAAGGCAAACAAGAAGGTTATTGAAAGCCTCATAAAGGCCGGTTGTTTTGACAACATGGGCCTGAAGAGGTCTCAAATATTGTACCAGCTACAGGAAAAGTCCGACAAACCCCAGAAAAAAGACCAACGAAATCTTTACCAAATGGATATATTCGGCACGGAATACGGTGCCATGGACGCGGCTATAGTACCCGAGATGGAGGAACTTCCCCGCGATGAAATACTGAAGGGAGAAAAGGAGGCCCTCGGTTTCTATTTCAGCAGGCACCCGCTGGAGTCATACGAGAACCTTATTAAAGAGATCACTCCCTATGACAGCCAGAAACTGAAAGAAAACGAAACCTTTGAAGATGTCAACATCGTCGGAATGGTTAATAGCCTGAGAGAGGTGGTGACGAAAAGAGGGGACAAGATGGCCTACGTGACCTTTGAGGACACGAAAGGTATACTGGAAGTAATCGTATTCCCCGATCTTTATTCAAAGAACCTCAGCAATATCAACAGCGAGAAGCCCCTGATCGTAACAGGGACAGTGGAGAAGGTCGACGAGAGCGGCGCACGCATCAAGGCAAAAGGTATTGTTCTTCTCGAAGACATTGTCCGGGAAATGAAGAAAAGAGTAACCTTGAAGATAGATTGCCTGATCTTTCGGAAAGAACACCTGAGGAAGCTGAAAGACATGCTCTTCGGCCTCAGGGGGAAGGCGTCCGTTTCCCTTGAATTCTTTCTTAATGGGGACAGGGATTCCCTGAACATTAAGAATTTGAGGGTAGACCCCACGAAAATGGACGTAGTGTTGAAAAACTTCCCGGAAGGCATTTCCATCGAGGTGTTAGATGAGATATTATCTTGATTTTGAGAAGAGACTCGAATCCTTGGAGAGAAGGATCGATGAGATAAAAAGGTTTTATGATATCAATGACCCTCATTACGCCCGGGAACTGAGTTCCAATCAGAAGAAGATCGGAAAACTCGAGAAAGAGATATACGGCGATCTGACGCCATGGCAACGGTCCCAGATATCCCGTCACCTGAACAGGCCGCATACCCTCGATTACATCGAAAACCTGTTTTCCGACTTCGTCGAGCTCCAGGGGGACCGGAAGTTCAGGGACGACCCTGCTATCGTTGCGGGCTTTGCCTTTCACGAAGGTAAGGGCGTCGCGGTTATTGGCCACCAGAAAGGAAAGGACATCCGGGGCATGGCATTCAGGAACTTCGGTATGGCCCATCCCGACGGTTACAGAAAAGCCATGCGGGTCATGGATATGGCCAACAGGTGGGGAAAACCCATCATAACCTTCATCGATACCCCGGGGGCATTTCCCGGCATCGAGGCCGAAGAGAGAGGACAAGCGGAGGCCATAGCGTCGAGCATATTCTTCATGTTCTCTCTCGATGTACCCGTCATAACCCTCGTTATTGGAGAAGGCGGCAGTGGCGGCGCCCTGGCGATAGGCGTGGGCGATAAGATTCTCATGCTCGAAAACTCCACCTATGCGGTAATCTCTCCCGAGGGATGCGCGTCGATTCTCTGGAGGGACGGGTCGAAAGGCCCCCTGGCGGCGGAGGCGTTGAAACCTACATCTTACGACCTCCTGAAACTCGACGTGATAGACGAGATCATCAAAGAGCCCTTCGGAGGGGCACACAGGAACCTGGCGCAAACCATGGCCAATACGAAACCCGTCCTCACGAAACATCTGAAGGCCCTTTCGGATATGGACGCCGAGGACAGGAAGCAGAAGCGATACGAAAAATTCAGGGCAATGGGCGTTTTCGAGGAGAGGAGATAATGAGCCGAATCACGTTCGATATAACCAACGCACTTTCAGCAATCGCGGGAGCAGAAGGAATTGACGAGAGTTCCCTTGCCGACGTAATGGGACGCCTCACGGAATACAACAAGTCCCTCCATGAGTCGCCCTACCCTTTTATGCGCCTGCCTGCCCTCAAATATCAGTTCGGCGAGATGAAGAGCCTTGCGGCCGCAATGGAAACGAGGAACATAAAGAACCTCGTTATCCTCGGCATAGGCGGGTCCTCTCTAGGCACCCAGACTATATTCGATGCCCTCCTTCATCCCTTGCACAATATGTCCGGCTCTTTCCGAAAAGACCGGCCGAGATTCTTCCTCCTCGACAATATCGACCCTCACAAGATCAACCACATCGCGGAGGTCGTCGAAGCGGAGCGGGCACAGACCCTTCTCGTGGTGATAAGCAAATCAGGTGAGACCGCGGAGACTATCTCACAATTCATGATATTCAAAGCAATCCTGGAGAAGGACGAAGATTACAGTGACAGAGTCGTTCTTATTACCGACGAAAACAAAGGCCTCCTCAACGCCATAGCCCGGCGCGAAGGTTACGCGGTCCTTAATCTCCCTGAAGGTGTGGGCGGAAGGTTTTCCGTGCTTACCCCGGTAGGGTTTTTCCCTTCCGCGGTTATGGGCATAGATATTGATGAGATAGCGAAAGGCGCCCGGGATATGGCGGACCATGTCAGGAATGAAGCTCCCACGAAAAACATGGCCCTCACCTCTGCCGCGCTCTTCTACCTTATGGAGAGAAGAGGAAAGAAGATTCATGTCATGATGCCGTATTGTGAAAGGCTTTCGGGTTTTGCCGACTGGTTCCGGCAACTGGAGGCGGAAAGCCTCGGAAAGGGACATGGGGGGCCTACGCCCCTGAAATCCATAGGAGTTACGGACCAGCATTCCCAATTGCAGCTTTATATCGACGGTCCCCGCGATAAGTTCATCACATTCCTTTACTCGCCGGGAGGCAAACGGCCTATTCCCGACAGCTTTCCTTATCTCCCGGAAGAGCTCGACTATCTTTCCGGCAAGGACCTGAGTGACCTTTTCCATGCGGAGTTCCTCGGCACTACCCTTTCCCTGTCGGAGGCAAAGGTACCGAATGTAAGCCTGACTCTCGACGAAGTTGACGGGTATGCCCTCGGTGCTCTCTTCTTCCTTTACGAGATGGTAATCGCTTTGCTCGGGCGGCTGTACAAGGTCAATGCCTTCGATCAACCCGGAGTGGAATTGGGGAAGATATATTCCAAGGCTATCATGGGCAAGAAGGGCCTCGAATCCGCTCTCGGGCAGGCCGGGAAGATTACGGAGGCGGAAAAAACAATACTCAGCTTCTAACCCTTTCTCACTTCTTGACTCCGGGGCGGCGGCGCTCAAGCCTTACCTTGGTGATTCTGCGCCCTTCTATGCCGACCACGGTAAACTTATAGCCCGCCACGTAGACCATCTCACCGCCCCTCGCAATCCCCTGAAGCTGGCTCAATATGAAACCCCCCAGCGTCTCGTAGTCGGGGGCCTCGGGGAGATCAAGGTCCATCTTGCTGTTCAGATCTCTGATGGAATATGCGGCATCTACAATCACCGAACCGTCTTTCAGTCTCTCCATCCTGTCGTCCACGTCGGTCTCGTCCATTATTTCCCCGAAGATCTCTTCCATAATATCTTCGAGGGTCACTATGCCCACAGTAGTACCGTATTCGTCCACAACCACCGCCATATGGGAGCGTCTTCTCTGCATCTCTTTGAGGAGGACGCTTATTTCCATGGTATCGGGCACGAAAAACGGCTTTTTGAGGAGCTTCTCGAGATCGAAGGCTTCCTTCAACCAGATGTGCCGGGTAATATCCTTATGATAGACGATGCCCGTTATGTTGTCGGGGTGGTCTTTGAACACGGGGTACCGCGAATACTCATTTTCAATGATGTACTTGAGGATCTCATCCTTGCTTTCGTCTATGTCTATTGCATAAATGTTCGGTCTCGGGACCATGATCTCTTTGACGAGCCTGTCGGCGAATTTGAAGACCCCGTGAATAAGTTCCTCTTCGGTCCGGTCAAAGACCCCTTTTCTTCTCCCCTCCTCGATGAGTATTTTGATCTCACTCTCTCCCACATGGTCTTCGCTTCTCTTAAGGCTCAGCCCCCTGACGATGGCCATAGTCGAAAAGGTTAGAAAATTCACAGCGATAAAGAGCACTCTTGAAGTAAATTCAAAGATCGGTGCAATCCTCAAAGCCACGGCTTCCTTGTAGTTCATGCCGATATATTTCGGCACCAATTCCCCCACGACAAGGAAGAGATAGGTGAGGACGGCCACCACTCCCACGAGGGCAAGTGTCTCCGACACGTCTCTCGGGAGCACCGTAGTCAGGAGGGGGCTCACATATTTGACCGAAATCATGCCGCCTATGGCGGAGGCAAGGGTTCCGAAGAGCGTAATGCCCACTTGCACGGCGGAGAGAAACTTCTCCGGGTTTTCCTTCATGTCAAGCAAGACTTGCGCCTTCCTGTCCTTCTTTTCGCGCAGAATCTCCTTTAGCTTGCTTTTCCTCGAAGAGACTATTGCAATCTCTCCGGCCGAGAAAACGCCGTTCGCCATTATAAGAACCACGATGAGCAGTACTTCTATCGTAGCGTTACTCATTATTGATAAATTGCTCCTTGACCTGATACATGAACGCATCCAGTCTGGTCGTTATGTTGGTAAGACCCTGGCCGTCATAGGCCACGTTGATTATGGGGACATCGTATTTCTTCTGGATGAGTTTCATGATGGCGCTCGATATCGTCCCCGGCATACAGGTAAAGGGCATGGCGTTAACGATCCCCGAAACACCCTTGTCAATGAAATCGATGCTCTTCCCCACGCTCAAAACGGCCTCACCTTCGAAACTCACATCTACATAAGGACGCGCCTTCGTAATGATGGAGTCGACCGCCGGTTCAGGTCCGGACCTGAGCAGCCTATGGAAGACCTTTTCCATGGAGTGCTCGTCCTTCTTCTGGATGTAATCTGTGAGTAAAACGCTGAAGGCGTTGGAAAGGCTCGCGCTTTTCAGGCTCTTGGCCCTTGCTATATAGTTGACGTAGGAAATCCACTCCCCAATAGGGGCGAGCCACACCTGCCCTCCCAACTCCTCTATCTTCTTTACGAGAGATCCATTGCTGAACCTGTTGGACCTGATATAAATCTCGCCCACTACCCCCACCACGGGTTTGCTCGTCTGTTCCTTCTCGATTCCAAGGAAAGCCTTCGCGGAATCCTTGAGGGCTTCTATGATATCTTCGCCCCCTTGCTCAATGGATGAGCAGATACGCGCAAGGGCCGTCTTATACACCTCTTCGGTCTCGCCTTTCCTCACCTCGAAAGGCCTTGTCTCGTGGAGCATCTTTATAAGCAGGTCAGAGGCAATTACAGCCCTCCATCCCAGGCGGGAGAACTTGTTCCCTACTATGTTCAGTTCCTTGTAGAACCGGTCATCCTGGTTGGGAGCATATATGGGCACCTTCTCAAAGCCCAGCTCGTCGAGGACCATCCTGTGGAATCTGTGATATTGTCCGAACCGGCAAGGACCGCTCCCGGAGGGCATGAAAAAAGCGCTGTTGTTACGGTCAAAATCTCTGCCGATTGTCTGTTTCACCATATCGCCCGTGGTAAGTATGCAGGGGAAACATTCCTTGCCCGTCGTGTATTTCCGTCCGATGGTGACCGATTCCTCGTCTGATTCATCCATCACCGAAGCCTCCACGTTACAGGCTCTGAAGGCGCTTGCAAGCGCCTTGGCATGGTCCGACATGTAAGGTATGTAAATCTTCTTTCTATGACCGTTCATCCGGAAAGCCGCAGCACTGCCCTGCGCCTCGGCCTTTTCGACCTTGGCGTTCTTGATGCTGTCCAGGAATGCTTCCAGCCTTGTCACGGCTCCGGCGTCGGCGCTATGCTCATCGATCTCCAATTGGAGGTACGGCTTGCCCTTCATAATCTTTTTAAAGAAGTGGGTGATAAAAGAATCCGGGCCGCACCCGAAATTGGTGATGAAGATCGCGTACAAGTTGTCCTGTTTCCTGATGAGCTTCGCCGCCCTCAATATCTTCTGCCCGTATCCCCAGTACATGTCTTCGAGCCCGCGGTCTCCCTCCCGGTCTTTAGGGAGAGACACCATATCAAGGGGTATGGGGATCACGCCCAGGTCTATCAGTTTCTTGTTCAGATTCAGATTCGCCCCGGGGTCCGTGCTGTTGTACGGCCTGCCCACAATAACCATCGCCCTCTCATTCTCCTTGAGGCCGGACAGGAGGGCAGCGCCCTCTTCAAGACACGTCTTATGAAACTCCTCTTGCGCCCTGCCGGCCGCCTCGAAGGCTTTTCTGATCTCCCCTCTGGTCCTGTTCAATGCCTTTCCATAGGAAACGAGATCGTTAAGGGCGTGTTTCCTGCCGTCGCCCAGATGAATGATCGGCGAGTCAACGATCACGCCGGGCCCGTCGAAATCGATTGATGCTCTCACCGTATAAGGAATGGACTGGGCATAGGGACAGGCAAAAGAATTTGCCACGTTCTCGGTTATTTTTTTCATATTTATGATGCTGGGGACAAATATGCGCTTTACCCCTTTCTTGAGCAGATTCAGGATGTGACCGTGGGCCAGCTTTATGGGGAAACACGTTTCCACAATGATATTTTCTCCCCCATCGCGGATTATTCCCTTGTTGGTAGGGTCGGAAAGGACTACCGAGAAACCGAGCTCGCCGAAAAACGCCTTCCAGAAGGGAAGGAATTCGTGCATATTGAGTATCAGCGGTATGCCGATCGTTTCCCCCTCCACCTTCTTGTCATAAGTCTTGTACAAGATTTCGGTTCTTCTTTTGAAAAGATCCGGAATATCCCTTTTCTCCGTTCGTTTCACCACGTCATACTTCTCGCACCTGCTCCCGTAAAAGAGGGGCACCTCCCGCTCCACCGTCACCTTTCTGATCTCGCAAAGGTTTTCGCACCCCTTGCATTCGAAGGTCTCTATCTCATACTGCCTCTTGCTGAGATCAAAACCTTTAAAGGTGCTCCTCTCCCAGTTCCTTTCCTTTGCCGCGAGTATGGCCACCCCTATCGCCCCGGTTACGTCGTGATGGGGCGGTACCGTGATCGGCCTTCCCGCCAGCACCTTCTCGAAAGCGGCTACCACACCCTTATTAAAGGCGGTCCCTCCCTGAAAGAAGATCCTCTTTCCTACCCTCCTGTCTCCCACCACTTTATTGAGGTAGTTCGTGACTATGGAGTAAGAAAGTCCGCTTACAAGGTCTCCGGTCTTCGCCCCTTTTTGCTGATGGTGCACCACGTCCGATTCGATAAAGACGGTACACCTCTCTCCCATCCTGACGGGTTGCCTGGAGGAAAGGGCAAGGCTTGCGAATTCCTCTTTCACCGAAATACCAAGCCGCTCCGCCTGTTCCTCGAGAAAGGAACCCGTGCCTGCAGCGCAAGCCTTATTCATCTCAAAGTCGACGATTACGCCGTTATCGATGCTGATGTACTTCGAATCCTGTCCGCCTATTTCGAAAATAGTGTCGACTTCCGGGTCTATCGCAATGGCGGCCTCAGCCTGAGCCGTAATCTCGTTTCTTACAATATCAGCCCCGATATAATCGGCGGTGAGATACCTCCCGGAGCCCGTGGTACCCACTCCGATGATTTCGACTTTACCTTCCGTTTCTTCTCCTATTTCCGCCAACCCCCTCTTTACCGCTTCAAGAGGCCGTCCTTCCGTCATGAGGTACCTCTTGGCAAGGACGTTCCTTTCTTCGTCGATGAGTACAAGGTTGGTGCTTATCGACCCCACGTCAACGCCGAGATAGGCTCTTGTTTTCCCCTCAATCCTTCGCATGGCATAGGAGACACACAGGTTGCCGTCTGATATTTCGAGCGGATCATGGGTCTCTTCGATCCTCTCCTTCTCAAGATGCCTGTTGAGATCCTCAAAACCGGTAAACCCACGCTTCAGCGACGGGTCGCCCGCCACTGTATAAACGGCGCCTATTGCACCCATGGACGTGAAATGCTCCGGAATAATGAAATCATCCTCACTCAAGGAGAATACGTCCCGCATGGCTTTCCTCATACCCGCGTTCTGCGCCACACCGCCCACAAAGGCTACCGGATTTCTGATCTCCTTTCCCTTCGCGATATTGCTCTTGAAGTTTCTCGCAAGGGCATAGCAAAGGCCCGCCACAATCTCATAGTCGGGCGTTGCTATCTGCTGGAGGTGTATCATATCCGACTTTGCGAACACCGTACACCGGCCGGCAATCCTCGGAGGATTGTCGGACTTCAGCGCGACTTCGCTGAACTCCTCAATGGTGAAGCGAAGTCGCGAAGCCTGCTGATCAAGAAAGGATCCTGTGCCCGCGGCACACATGGCATTCATGGAAAAATCCTTCACTTTCAGCTTCTTATGGCCGCCTCCTTCAAATATTATGAGTTTGGAATCCGCCCCTCCGATATCTATCACGCTCCCCACGTGGGGATAAAGATGGCTGAATCCCCTGGCAAGGGCCACAACCTCATTGATGAAAGAGGCCCCGATCATGGGGGCAAAGGCGCTTGCCGCAGTCCCCGTGGTCGCGATAAAATCCACGTCATAGTCTCTCAGAACGTCCCCGATGGCGTCCCTCGCCACCTCGAAGGGCCTTCCAAGGTGGCGCATATACATGCTTTTTAAGATCTTTCCTTTCTGATCCATCACGACGAGATCTACGCTCACAGAACCCATATCAATACCTATTCTGTACATTTCATCCCCTCCGATATCTTAAAAAACTTTGATTTTGTGAGGTCCTTATGTTAATTATACTAAATATAGGAAGCAATCAACAGAAAAACAACATGATGAAGAGAGCGCACATTTCTGTACGAGGTTTAGTACAAGGCGTCTATTTCAGGCATTATACGGAGTTGACGGCGAAAAAACTGGAACTCACGGGGTGGGTAAGGAACCTCCGGGACGGGCGAGTAGAGGTGCTGTGCGAAGGGCCTGAAGAGCATGTCGAAGAATTGATCGCGTGGCTGAGGGAGGGTCCAAGGGCCGCCCGGGTGGAAGGCGCCGAAGTACTATGGGAGGAATATACGGGTGAGTTCGGAACTTTTGACGTCCGGTACTAGCAAGTCTTATTATCCCGTGCTTCTCGACCTTTCTGAAAAGTCCTGCCTCGTCGTGGGAGGGGGAGATGTCGCTTATAGAAAGGTGCGCATTCTTCTCAAATTCAATGCCCGGATTAAACTCGTGAGTCCGAGGGTAACGAAGAGCCTCATCAGACTGGCGGAGGCCGGACGGATCGCCATTATCACGCGGGGGTATCTGACGGAAGATCTCGAAGGGACCGCACTCGTCTTCGCCGCAACGGACCTCGCAGAGATAAATGCGAAGATAAAGGCCGACGCAGGAGAGAGGAATATCCCCGTGAACGTTGTCGATAATCCTCAACTCTGCGATTTTATCGTGCCCTCCATCGTGAAGAAAGGCCCTATCAGCATTGCCATTTCCACATCCGGTACACTCCCTTCCCTGTCGAAGAAGCTGAGAAAGCTGATTACCACGCAAATTACCGACGATTACGTGAGATATGCAGAGATACTCGGACGAATAAGACGCCTCCTCATTGAAACGGAAAAGGACAGCAAAAGGAGAGGCATGCTGTTAAGGAAATTGGGCAACATGGATATCTCGGAGGTCAATAGAATGGGTTTCCGTGGAATCAAAAGCCGGTTCCTCACCACTCACAAATGAGCTCATATTTTCTCGTCGCCACCCTCTGCCTCTATCTGGTTTCTACCGCCCTTTATCTCGTCTTTCTCGTGACTGACACCAAGCGACTCGGAGGACTGGCCTGGCTCGGCCTCTCGGGCGGTTTTCTCCTTCATCTGGTTTCTTTGATCCTCCGCTATGCCCAGACAGGGTATACACCCATCACAAACCTCCATGAAGCCCTCTCGTTTCTCGCCTTTTGCATTGCGGGGTTCTTTCTGTACCTCAGGAGGACTTACAAAATAGAGCTTGTGGGGTGCTTTGTAGCCCCCGTCATATCGGTCCTGCTCATATGGGCCCTCGCATCTCCGGCCGTGGCAAGACCCCTTCCGCCCATACTGAAAAGTTACTGGCTTCCCATTCATACGGTCTTTTCCTTTGTGGGCAACGCGATTTTCTTCATGGGCTTCTTTGTCTCCATACTCTATCTTATCGTTGAGAGGAGCATCAAGAAGAAGCGATCACTTTCCCTTTCAGCCCGGATACCATCCCTCGAAACCCTTGATTCAATCAACTATACATGCATATCATACGGCTTTCCATTCCTTACTGTAGGCATTATCACCGGCTCCATCTGGGCAGGGTTCGCCTGGGGCTCTCACTGGAACTGGGATCCGAAGGAAACGTGGTCTCTCATAACCTGGATATGGTATGCCATTGTCCTTCATAACAGGCTTGCCATCGGGTGGCGGGGGAGAAAAACCGCGTATATGATGATTATCGGATTCCTGGTAATGCTCTTTACCTTTCTGGGGGTAAACCTCTTTACGGGAGGACTGCATTCCTACGTATCCTGGTGATTTCCTGTGATGAAAGATAACCTCCATATAGGCGTACTCGGCCTGAACCATAATACCGCCCCTGTAGAGATACGGGAACGGTTCTATGTCGCCGAGGCCGCAACGCCCGACCTCCTGAAGGAACTCAAAGACCGCGGGCTGGATGAGACCGTGGTCCTCTCCACATGCAATCGCACGGAAATATACTATTCCTGCAAGAACTGCGAGGATCCTCTCAAAACAATCAGGGAGACGCTGCAACACCGGTTCCATATGGAACCGGAATACACGGACGCATATATTTATGTATTCCTTGATGAAGACGCATATAAACACCTGTTTCTCGTGGCCTCAGGGCTTGATTCGATGATCGTGGGAGAGCCCCAGATTCTCGGTCAGGTGAAGGACGCGTACCGCCTTGCCACATCCTGCCACACCACGGGCTTCCTTCTCGACAAGGTCTTCCATCGTACTTTCCACGTGGCCAAACGCATCCGGTCCGAGACCAGGATAGGCTACAATCCCGTGTCCATCAGTTCCATGGCGGTGGAACTCTCCAAGAAGATCTTCCTCGACCTCAGCCTTAAGAAGATTCTCGTCATAGGCGCGGGAGAAATGTGCGAGATCGCACTCAGGCACTTCAAGAAGGAAGGGCTCAGCGAGATATTCATTACAAACAGGACGTTCCAGGGAGCCCACAAGCTTGCCGAAGAGTACGCGGGCGTCCCCTATCCTTTCAAGGACATACCCGACCTGCTCGTAAAGGTCGACATGATCCTCTCGTCAACGGGTTCGGAACAACCTATAATAAACGCCGACCTCGTCCATTCCGCAATGAAGAGGAGGAAGAACCGGCCCCTTTTCTTCATTGACATTGCGGTGCCGAGAGACATAGATGCACGGGTGAATGACATAGAAAATGTGTATCTTTACGATATTGACGATCTCAAAGACCTTTCCCAGAGACACCTCTCCGACCGTCTGAAGGAATCTGAGAGGGCCCACGAGATCATGGAAGAAGAAGCGGGGAAGTTCTCCGAATGGCTCAAACGTCTTGATATGGCCCCTATTATGGCCGGCATTTCCCAGAGGGTTGAAGACATAAGGGTCGCGGAGATCAAAAAAGCCCTGCCGAAGCTCAAGGACCTCGACGAGGAAAGCCTGAACCGCGTGGACATCCTTACTAAAGCCATTACAAGCAAGTTGCTGCACCCCCACCTTGCGCTCATCAAAAGCGGCCATAGCCCGGAGGTGCTTGAAATAATGAAGAGACTGTTCAATTTAGAGGATGACAATGAAGAAGAGATGGATAATCGGCACGAGGGGGAGTAAACTGGCCCTGAAGCAGACAGACATGGTCATAGGGCAGCTTCAGCTTCTCTACCCTGACTTTCAATCCATTGTGAAAATCATAAAGACCACGGGCGACACCATCTGGGACAAACCCCTTCAGACCATCGGTGAAAAGGGGCTGTTTGTGAAGGAGATCGAGGACGCACTCCTTCAGGGAGAGATCGATCTCGCGGTGCACAGTATGAAGGACCTGCCCACCGACCTGCCTGAAGGTCTCACCATCGCCGCAATATTAAGGCGCGAGGACCCGCGGGACGCTTTCATATCCCCGGCCGGAAGAACTTACTCCGACATTGGAGAGGGTTCGAGGGTGGGCACCAACAGCCTGAGGAGGAAATCGCAGCTTCTCAACCTGAAGAGGAGTGTGGTGATAATCCCTATCAGGGGAAACATAGATACGAGGATAAAGAAAATAGAGACTCTCAGCCTGGACGGCATCATACTTGCCCTTGCCGGGGTGAGGAGGATGGGGTTTGAGGACCTCGTGAGCGACATTCTACCCCTCGATACGATGGTGCCTCCGTCAGGTCAAGGTGCGATCGGAATCGAGACACGGTCGGAACAGGTGACCCTTGACTTTCTCGCGCGCCTGGATGACCCTGTGAGCCACAATGAGGTGGAGATCGAGAGAAGGCTGCAGACCATGATAGGAGGCGGCTGCAGCGTCCCCCTGGGCATCAACGCGTCCATAATGGACGGTGAACTGATTCTACGAGCCTCCTACGGCGACGAAGAGGGCGCCGCCCTTACGCGAGTGAGGGAAACCGGAGGCTTGGACAGGGCCGAAGACGTGGTCCTGGCCGCCTTGACGCAAATTAAAGGTTCCATGCCCTCATCCTGACGCAGGTCGAGGGCAGTTGAATATGAACGATTTGACCGGAGACGGCCCCGGATGGTTCCGGGAATGTTCGTACCTTTGTCGCATTCTACCGTGACCTGACGAAAACGTCGCCTTAAGAATATGGCCTCAAAAAATTCATGTTCACCGAGGAGGAGAAACGGCCTCGAAGTACTCTCTTGTCATCCTCACGTCCATGGCGATTCTTTCCTTGAGCTCGTCTACCGACCCAAATTTCGTTTCATTCCTGATCCGCCGGCAAAAGGAAAGGGTCACTTCCTGTCCGTAAAGATCGCCCGAGAAGTCGAGTATGTAGGTTTCAATGGACAGTTCTTTGCCTCCGAAGGTAGGATTGTATCCTATGTTCGTCACCGAGCAAAAACGCCCCTTCCCCGTTTCTATTTCCGTTGAGTAGACACCCGTCTTCGGGACGAGTTGGAAGGCGCTCTCGATATTGATAGTGGGGAAACCCAGTTCTCTCCCACGGCCGAAGCCTTTTACTACCCGGCCTGTCATCATGTAGGGCCGGCCGAGAAAAGCAATCGCCCTTTCCGTCTCTCCTTCCTGAATCATGTGCCTGATCCTGTTGCTTCCGATCTTTTCTCCCCCCAGGGTAATGGGCTCCACTACTTCGAAAAAGAACCCGTATGTGTCGGACAACCGCCTTAGAAGATCGACGTCGCCCTTCCCCTGTTTTCCGAACCTGAAGTCGTACCCGACTATGAGTCCCTTAATTCCCAACCGGCCTACCAGAATGTCCTTCACGTAGTCTTCGGGCTCAACCCGCCTGAACTCCTCGGTAAAAGGCGCGATAATAAGAACATCGATCCCGCATTCCTCGATGAGCCGCTTCTTGAGGGGTACCGGCGAAATGAGACCGATAAAGGCATCGGGCCTCACCACCGTGAGCGGGTGGGGATCGAAAGTCATCAGCATGGATGTTCCTCCCATGAGCCGCGCCTTTTCCTTTACCTGTTCAATAATGGTTTTATGGCCGATATGAACCCCGTCGTAGTTACCGATGGTCAACACGGGACTACTAAATCTCTCTGAAATATCGAGGGATTCGAAAATTATCATAATTCACCTCTTGACATAGACTCAATATCCATATATTTTAATGCAGTGCCGAAGTGGCGGAATAGGCAGACGCGCTAGGTTCAGGGTCTAGTAGGTGCAAGCCTGTGCGGGTTCAAGTCCCGCCTTCGGCATTTTAGTTTTCCCGGGCATAAACAGATTCACCTGACACACTGACAATCCCATCACTCAACAGTCCCCCAGAATACCACAGGATATAGGGTCAGTACAATATCTTATGCAGGGAGAACGGCCTTCAGTTCCCTTCGGACCCCGCCCGGAGGCGATCTGCTCTTTCAGTGTTGTCTGTCGGCACGCTCATTTCTCGAGACACCGGGTAATCTCCCCTACATACATCCTGTGATAGTCTTTGAGAGGGTAAAACTCCTCTATTACCGGGTCCAGGAAATGGTCCGGCATAAGGTCCTGGTAGTAAAGCTTCCGACACACGAGCACCAATCTTCCCTCAGCAAAATAGACCACGTTCTTGTCAAAAATAGGGGTGAGGCCGGTCTCGGCGACCTTGTTTACGTCTCTTCCGGATTTTGTGCCGCAGTACTTGAGGACATCCCTGTGCTGTCCTTCCAGGAACGTGATCGTGTAGAAAGGTGATCTCTCCATAAATTCGTAGGTGTACCGCGTGGGCCTTATCACGCAAAAGCAAATCTTCCTCTCCCATAGAACTCCCAGGCCTCCCCATGCGCCCGTCATGGTATTGAACGAACCCTTTGTGCCCGCGGTAATAAGCATCCAGTCCTTCCCGATAAGGGTGAAGGGGTTGTCATTTATGACTTCAGGGTCGATACTTTTGAATAGATCCATCAAGCCGCCTCCTTGGATATTCGTTTTTATCAAGTTCCTTGAGGTCTCCGCCTTCTCCATAGCGCAGGGCCGCCTCGTCTACCAGTAATCATAGGGTTTGGCCGGAGCCCTTGTCAAGGCTCAAGCCATCGCCGGGCCGGTTCGCTTCGGTCTTCCAATCCACGCTCATTTATACTAGACTACACGCAATGTTTAACCGACGGGGAGAATAATGAACGAAACACACCTGAATAAGATAGCCATGGAACTTCACCTCACCGCAAAACAGGTGAAGGCTGCCGCACTTCTCATCGAGGAGGGTGCAACAGTACCCTTTATCGCGCGTTACCGGAAGGAGGTCACCGGCTCCCTGGATGAAGTTGCCATCACATCTATCAGGGACCGCATGGGGCAACTCCACGAGTTGGACAGCAGGAGGGAGGCCATACTCCGGTCGCTGGATGAAAGGGGCCTCTTGAGCGACGAACTCAAAGAAAAACTTGCCGGCGCCGAAACTATGACGGTTCTGGAGGACCTTTATCTTCCATTCCGGCCAAAGCGCCGCACCCGTGCTACTATTGCCCGTGAGAAGGGCCTTGAACCGCTTGCCCTGCGCCTATTCTCCCAGGACCCACTGGACCCCGTGAATGCCGACCCCCTGGGTGAGGCGCGCTCTTTTGTAGATCCTGCGAGACAGGTCGATACCCCGGACGAGGCTCTCGCCGGTGCCAGGGACATCATGGCGGAGTGGATGAGCGAGGACCCGGAAGCGAGGACCCGGATACGAGTGCTTTTCCTCAAGAGCGCCGTGTTCAAATCAACGGTGGTATCGGGTCAGGAAATGGAGGGGGTCAAATTCAAAGATTATTACGACTGGGAGGAACCTGTCTGCTCCGCCCCCTCCCATCGCGTCCTCGCTCTGAGAAGAGGAGAGAAAGAGGGTATGCTCTCTCTCCGGGTGATAGCGCCCGAGGAGGAGGCCGTTGGCCTTCTTGCGGCACAATTCATCAAAGGAAGCGGTCCCGCCTCCCTGCTGGTCAGGCAAGCCCTCCTGGACGGATACGGACGCCTTCTCTTTCCTTCCATGGAGACCGAAATACGCATGGTGGCCAAGGACCGGGCGGATGAAGAGGCAATCCGGGTTTTCGCCGATAACCTCCGTGAGCTCCTTCTTGCATCGCCGCTGGGACAGAAGAACCTCCTTGCCATAGATCCGGGTTTCAGGACGGGCTGTAAGGTCGTCTGTCTTGACCGGCAGGGAAAACTCCTCAAGACCGAGACCATCTACCCTCACAGGTCCCACGAAGAGACCCTCCGCGCGGGTCAAACGATTATCGCCCTCTGTGAAGGCTATGAGATTGAGGCCATTGCTGTGGGAAACGGAACGGCGGGGCGTGAAACCCAAGCCTTTCTCGAAAGTCTCGATCTCCCGCAGTCCATCCCGGTGATAAGCGTCAACGAGAGCGGCGCATCTGTCTATTCCGCCTCCGAGGCGGCACGAGAGGAATTCCCCGACCATGACGTTACGGTTCGGGGATCCGTGTCCATTGGAAGGAGACTGATGGACCCTCTCGCCGAACTGGTCAAGATCGACCCCAAAGCAATCGGCGTAGGCCAGTACCAGCATGACGTGGATCAACATGCCCTGAAGAAGAGCCTCGACGATGTGGTAGTCAGTTGCGTCAACAAGGTTGGCGTAGAGGTCAATACGGCGAGCGCTCAACTGCTCACCTACGTATCCGGGTTGGGACCCGGACTTGCCCGGGCCATAGTGCGGTTCCGGGACGAGGAAGGCCCGTTTCCATCAAGGGAAGGTTTACGCAAGGTCCCCCGCCTCGGCCCGAAGGCTTACGAACAGGCTGCCGGGTTCCTCCGCATAAGGAACGGCCGGAATCCCCTGGATTCAAGCGCCGTCCATCCCGAGAGTTACCCCATCGTCGAAGCGATGGCGCGAGATCTCCATTGCTCCGTGGAAACCATGATGGCCTCGGAAGATCTGCGGAAGCGCATAGATCCCGGCCGATATGTATCCCCATCGGTGGGCATGCCCACCCTTACCGACATCCTCACGGAACTCGATAAGCCGGGTCGTGACCCGCGAGAGCGCTTCGAACTCTTCTCTTTCGCCGAGGGAATTGAAAAGATCGAAGATGTGAAACCCGGAATGAGACTCCCCGGTATTATTACCAACGTCACCGCTTTCGGGGCCTTCGTCGATATCGGCGTCCACCAGGACGGTCTTGTCCACATAAGCCGGCTCTCGAACCGCTACGTGAAGAACCCCGGAGACGTAGTAAAAGTCCATCAGAGGGTCATGGTCACGGTCATCGACGTGCAGACCGACCGCAAGAGGATTTCCCTCTCCATGAAGGATGAGTCGCCCCAAGGCAAAGGGCGCTAGCCATGCCTTCCTGCAGGAACGCTGAAAAAAGATCGCCCTATCCCCTTGCGATTATGGTATAATCTGTGCTCTATGGATCAGAGAAAGAAATCAGGAATCATCCTTATAATCATCGGCGTGTGCTTCCCCTTGCTGGCCCTGCCCTTTGTATCGGGTTATTCCAAAGACAAGGGCATCATCGATAACTTTTACAAAATAGGTATACAGATAAGGGCCGACAAGGAAGGTACCGGGGGAAACGAACCCATGGTCACGGACCTGTCGAACCTTCATACGAAGAAACTGAACTTTTCCAAGCTTATACCCAAGAGAATACCCCTCAGGTTTTTCCTGGTTGTTACGCTGATCCTTTTCTATGTAGGGATAGTGCGGGTAACCGTCCCGAGGCGTGGCCCCGACCAGGGGATCTAAGACCACGTTTGACCGACAAGGCCTGAGGGTATTCCGGTAAAGCCACCCCTGCACTTCTTCGCCCATACCCATGAAGCCACAAGGTCCCATCTCAGCGGCAGAACCGGCAGCGGATGAATATACACCCTCCGACTCCTGCGTAATGCGTCCTTTGGCCCTCCGCGTACTTCATGCTGTATATTGACATACAGCCGACAGGGCGGTGTTGGTCCCTCTCACGCTACATGCCCAGGGCCGCATTTCGCCACTATTCGACCCACCCGCAGACAGCCTTTCTTGATCGGCGCTGAGTTGATCCTTAAGGAATACACGTACGGCGCCGGCCGGGCCCGCCACGGGAACTATGACCATGCACCATCGAGTTGTGGCGCACCCCCTCCCACACGGCGTTGGCCCTGGAAGAGAAGAAAGACCAAGGCCCTTTCCGATCCAACGGAAGGGGCCTTGGTTAGTTGATAAGTCTTTCGGCAGTTGTTCTTAGGCTTTTGCCTTTCCTTTTTCAGGGAAGAATTTCTTCATGCAAAAGCTGTTGATATTCAAGAATACCCACAGGATACAAAGGACAAGGAATACGCCCGCGAACCGGATAAGCAGGGTACTCATAACCCACGTCATGTTGTCTCTCACGATCTTGACGGTAGTCTTGTCTCCACCCATCTTCGAAATACCAATGGAGTGCCAATTGGCGCCGCCCTGATCCTCGATGTACAACTGGTCTTTCCAATCCCGAAACTTTTCATCCGGGTAGGTTTTCATGGACTCCGTATACCATGCAGCTACCTTGTCAAAGGGTAGGTTGTACTCTATGGTCGTAGTCGTCCCTTCCGTCGTCAGGACCGTGCCGCCCGGCATCACCGGGGCGCCCCATGGAGCTTCGCCGTTCGCCCACGCGTGTACAGAAGCGGGCATAAGGACCATTCCAACCATCACACTCATAATTACTGCAAATATCGCCTTTTTCATCTGTTATACCTCCCTCATTACTCAAACATGGATATGAGCATGCCTGCCGCAGCCGGAGATCCGATGGACCCGGCGAGACACGCAGCCATAGCATGCATGAGCAGGTAGTTCTTCTTGTCGTACTGCTGTCCGATAACCTGAGAAAGTCTCGGCGCCATCGGGAGGGCAGAAACACCTGCGTTGCCTATAAGGGGGTTAATCTTTTCCTTTGCAATCATGTTGATGACTTTTACGGTCAGGATGCCGCCGGCCGTACACACGATAAAGTCAACGAGACCGAGAACGAAAACGAGCAACGGTTTGTAAGTAAGGAAGACATGAGCCTGCATGGATGCGCCCACGCTGAGGCCGAGGAATATGGTGACAATGTCCATAAGAGGATTGGCTGCCGTATCAGTGAGACGTTTTACAACGCCGCTGACTCTCATGAGGTTACCGAACATGAGCATACCCATAAGGGGCATAACAGCCGGGACCATCAAAGCAATGATGCCGCCGCAGATAAGGGGGAACAGGATAAGTTCGGTTCTGGAACATCTCCGCCCTATTTTCATTCTTATGAGACGCTCCTTGGGACTTGTCATAGCTCTCATAATCGGTGCCTGGATGATAGGCACCATGGACATGTAGGAATATGCCGCCAGTGTGTTCGCGCTTAGAAGGTGCGGGGCCAACTTAGCGGTAAGATATATCGTTGTGGGACCGTCGGCGCCGCCGATGATACCAACCGAAGCAGCTTCTTTGATCGTGAAGCCCGCGAGGATTGTTCCGGTAAATGTGATGAACACGCCCAACTGAGCCCCGGCCCCTATAAGGAGCATCTTCGGATTGGAAATCATGGGCTCAAAGTCGGTCATAGCACCCAATCCAAGGAATATGAGGCACGGGATTATCTCCCAGAGAATGCCGTACTTATAAAAGAACTGCAACAACTCAGGATGCCCCTCCTGATACCCGAAAAGCGGTGTGTTCGGGAAGTTTACCAGGAAAATTCCAAACCCGATGGGCAGGAGAAGCAGAGGCTCAAAATCCTTGACGATGGCCATATAGAGAAAGAAGCACCCTATTGCCCACATGACGACATGCTGCCAAGTCAACGCGGGAAAACCCGTTGTCTTGAGCGTGCCGATTAGCAAATCCCAAATTTCATTCCAACTCATCAATAACCTCCTTCTGCGAGAATTTCGTGAAATATTTCTATTCCCAAGGGCCGCCCTATCCAAGGGCAGGAGGCACCCGGACTCAATCCTCGAACCAAGAGCGTTGGATCTGCGTCGCCCTTGCGATCTTAATGAAAGATTTCACTTGAATTTATTATTTACGATATATTATTCCATAAGCCATGTCAACTTCTTATTTTCATAATTCGTACACAAATTCACGTCCCATTAACCCTTCGAAGCGGTGCGACACGGTTCGCTCCCGATGCGGCCCGACAGGCCGGCAGCCTTACTCATCCCTTGTGCCAACCCGATGACGCCATTGAATCGAGCCCGCTTTTGTGTTAAGATCACGCCACAGCACATGGCTCTCATTCGTTCCATACCCCGGCGTAACCGCCGTAGACTCATCCGGGACCTATCGATCTTCTGGTGCGTAGTCTTCCTCGTCATCTTCGTATGGAGACACACCGCGATAGTGACGGTGATCCTCATCGCCTCATATGTTTTGAGGTATCTTTGCTGGCCTGACAACGAGGATCACGTTTTTTACATAGCAGGGGCAATTATCGGTTCCCTCACCGAGATCATTGCCACCAGGGCCGGCATCTGGAGCTACACTCTCCCCACATTCCTCAATATACCTGTATGGCTCCCCTTTGCGTGGGGATTCGCCGTGGTCCTGATCATCAGAATCGGCCAGGCTTTTGTAAGAAACCACTGAACTCCCCGTGGTCACCGGGACGCTCCATTCAACCGGGTCCGGCGCGACTGAGGTTTGCCCATTGTACATAAGATGGCCCCGGCGCGCCGACGCAGGGGCCATCGAGGATGTCCTCAAAGATACTGCTTATTTTGCTTTCTCGATCGGGTACTCAGCCTCGACCCAGGCTTTGATGCCACCCGGATGACGGTACACGTTTTTGTACCCAAGCTTCACCGCCCACATAGCCCCGTTGTGGCTCCTTGTACACTTAGTGAAACCACAGTAGAATACGATAACGCGGTCTTTGTTCGTACCGAGCAGCTTCTCGAAGGCCGCTTTGGTCTTGTCGTCCAGTTTTGTCACTTCGGGTATAGGAAACTCAAAGCTTACCGCCCCCGGTATGTGCTGTTTCTTATAGCTGTCGGCGAAAGGCATCGTATCGACGACAAGCATGTCCTTCTTCTCATCGACCCATTTCTTCAACTCAGCTGTCGAGATAATCTGGTAGCCACCCCGCTCCACCTCTTTCGCAAAGGTAACTGCAACCTTCTCCTCGTCAAGCTCCTTAGTTCCCCAGGCAGCCGCGGCACTCATGGCAAAACCCAGCACCAGAACCGCAACCGATACAGCGGCAAACAATTTCCCTCTCTTCACCATCGTCGATCCTCCAATTTCTTTATTTGTTCCGAACAGGCACACCCACACGAGGCCCTATCCACCGGGCAAGGTAGAGAAAGGCCGCCACACCCATCAACCCCAAATCCCGATAAAGAGCTTGTGTGAGATTCTTGATACCTGCGACTTCCTCTGCGCCGAAACATCCGCAGTCAATCTCAAGGTTGTGAAGCACCCCGTACCAGAGAACAAAAACAAATAGTGAAAGGAGCCCTGATATAAGCGCCAGACTTCCCTTGATGTCGAAAACCAATCCTGTCCCCGCCACGGTTTCGATGAGCGGCAGCCCTATAGCCACGAGGGGCAAGAGTTCTTCCGGCACGAGACCGTATGCGGAGAGGGTCTTCGCGAAAACTTTGGGACTCAGTAATTTTGTAAAGCCACCATAAATGAATGGGATTGCGAGACCCAACCTGAGGACGATATAGGTCCAGGACAGCAATGATGCCTTCGATACCCTAAGCAGCCTGCCCGGGCCGGAATGGGCCCACTCCCTCTGTCCTTGTAAAGTTGGCATTCGGTCCTTCATTGATTGAAAGAAAGATAAATCGTGGTATAGTATAAGTCAAATCGAAATTATCTATTAGAACCAACGCACTTAGAGGCCCGGCTTATGGGAACGCACCAGGGCAGGAGGAGAGACTATGTGCAGCATACTCATTCCGGGACCAGTCAAGCTTCATGACCTCTTCCATAACAGATACGAGGTCTCCCTTGGTCTCCGCCCGAAAGGCGCTGTCGCGCAACGGTTTTACTCCCGCCAGTCCTCTCGTGTACCAGATGAAGAATTTTCGAAAACTGCTTACCCCCTTCCTTTCCCCGTAATGTTCTGTTACCAAGGCCAAATGATCCCGCATCACTTCCACAATTTCCCCGGCACTTGGTTTCTTCACCGGGAGTCCCCCCTCAAACAACGAGCGTAGCTCGCTGAATAGCCATGGGTTTCCCAGGCAGCCCCTGGCTATTGCCACACCGTCGCAGCCCGTGGCGGCAAACATCGCCTGTACCGACTCTATCGTCATGTTGTCTCCGCTTGCGATAACAGGTATCCGGATCGACTCCTTCACGTCCTTGATCACCCCGTAGTCGACAGTCCCGCTGTAGCCCTGGACCTTCGTCCTCCCATGGATGAACAGGGCGCTCACGCCCGCGGCCTCGGCGCGAAGAGCCACGTCCCTTGCATTGACGGAATGTTCATCCCAACCCGACCTTATTTTTACCGTGACAGGCACAGGAGACCACTCCACCAGGATCTCGAGTATTTCTCCCAACCTGTCCGGCTCTCTGAGCAGCGCCGCCCCCATCCCTTTCCGCGTCAATTTCGGCGCCGGACACGCCGCATTAAAATCCAGCAGGTCAAAATCATAGCCATCCAGCATTTCCAAAGCCCTCAGGATGTACGTATCGTCATTGCCCACTAATTGCACTCCCAGGGGCCTGTCGATCGGATCCGACGTGAGCATATGTACCGTCCGCCTGTCCCGGTGGCTTAGAGCCCTCGCGTCGATCATTTCAGTGAAGGCAAGAGGGGCGCCCCGGCTTCGGGTAATAAGTCTGAAGGGAAGATCGCTCACCCCCGCCATGGGTGCGATCATACAGGGAATGGGCAAGGTAAGGTTACCGATGGCAAGCACCAGTAATTGTAGACTTACGGGTACGTCGGTGTCAACTGAACCGCTTTCGCCGGGATGCGGCGTCCGCCGTCCGACGGAACCCTTCTATAGCGGACTCATTAGAAACATGCATCGCAGAGAGGTGTTTCCGGAATTCCGGGTGACCGGTCACGCCCGGACCGGTCACCCCATGATTGGTGGGAGTACTGACTTAATAGGGATATACATATGCGCGAGGCGGGGGCGGGGTATAATAATAAGCCCGCGGAGGAGGAGGGGCGTAGTATGCGGGAGGAGGGGCATAGTAAGTGCGTGGAGGAGGAGTCATTGCGCTTGCGATAATTCCGCCCAGCACAAGTCCGCCCACCGCTGCCCCTGCAATGGCCCACCCGTTACCACCGTGATGGTAATAGCCGCCACGGGCCCAGGCTTCATTCGTCATTGGCGAGATTGCCATGAGGAGCATACCTACAACAGATACTATCACAATGGTTTTCTTCATATCAGCCTCCTGGTCTCATGGGACCTTTGGTCCTCTTTGATTCGCTGCGTCATTGATATTCAGGTTGCAAAATGAATGCCAGTCCGGAGAAACAGCCCAAGTATGCGAAATTATGCCTGTCGTGCGGAAAATGGTAGTATTTCCTCTTGCCGCCGAGGAAAAAATTGTCGAATGGCGCCTCCTCCGCCGACAAGATGGTCGGTGATTGAGGGCCGCGCGAAACAACGCATCGGCAGACAAGGGTTATTCTCCTCGCCTGCCGCTAGGGATGATACAACTGTCCGACTTAAGGTGCTCTACTTGTCTATGCCTGCCAGTCGTTTGGCGGCGCGTTTCTTGCTTTCCAAATCGCTTTCACGGAAGATAGTAACCCGATGGGCCTCCGGAGAACCTCCGCCGTGAATATCGGATATGATGTCCGCACTTTCAAGGGCCATCTTTTCCACCAGTCTGTACATCTTGACCCGATCTTCCACCGCGACGTTATCCACGGCCTTAAGGTACTTCCTCAAGAGGTCGCCGATCTCGGGGTTCTGAAAATCTCTGTCGGAGGGCAGATCGGCCACAAAACCGCCGCACGCGTCTATCATGAGCCTGATGGCTTCCGAAAGCTCCTTACCTTCATGAATCTTGGAGGCGTTTGCAAGCACCGTATCAATGAAGTAGGTTCCCGAGGGCTGTTTCTTCCCTTCGTAGGAAGATGCGAGACAGCAACCATAGAGAGTCTCTGCCCTGTGGATCATGTCAATAACCTTTTGTTTCAGATGGGCGGCCTTGGACGTGCCGTTGTACTCCATCAGCGTGAGGGCCGCGCCGACCATACAATCGATCTTGCCCGACTTGCATCCGCCATGGCTCTGGCGGTGCAGGGACGAGAACTTCACCACAAGATCCTGCGCGAATTCTGCTTCACCACACATAAACACCCGCTCCCAGGGTACGAATACGTCATCGAATATGAGGGTCGGGCAATACTTGGAGTAATACACGTTGCCTATGTCGCAGCCATCCAGCTCTCTCATGTCCAGAGTGGATCTGCCTACCACATGGATCAGACCCTTTGTGTCGGACGGAATGGCGAAGGAGACTGCGTAATCCTTGTCCGCTTTGCCTAAAGCCCTGCTGGGAAGTACGATGATCTCGTGAGAAGAAAGGGATCCGGTCTGATGCGCCTTTGCGCCGCGGACGACAATTCCGTCGTCACGACGTTCCACTACGTGGACGAACATATCGGGATCAGCCTGCTCGTGGGGACTCAGAGAACGATCCCCCTTCACATCGGTTACGCCCGCGTTGCCCGTGAGGTCGTTTTTCTGCATATGTTTCAGAAATTCGAGAAAGTTCTTGTTGTAGTTCGTACCGTACTTCTGATCTATGTCGTAAGTCACGATAGACAGGCTGGACAGGCAATCAAGACCTGTACAACGCTGGTGACATGTGCCCACGAAGTTTGCCATCTTGCGATTTACCTTAACCCGGGCCACCAGGTCTTCTACGCTGGAAGGCGGCAGATTGAACCGGCTCACCGGCTCATTGATAAGGGGGCTCATCGTCACAAAGAGATCCTTATTTTCTTCCTTTTCCGCCATTTCATATGTAGCTGCCGTTGCCTCAATTCCTGCACGAAGACGGGGGTTATCCACAATATTCGTGACACGCTCTCCAAACATGTATGCCGTGGGTTTGAGAGCCCGTATCGATTCGATATACTCCTCTTTTGTTTTTAGACCCATAGTGTCTACCTCCTTCTTCGTTAAATAAGATACATTATGTTACGGGCGATTCAGAATTCCGAACGTTCCTGTTCCGCCAGCATTTTCTTGACGCTCGACAGGACCTGCACCTTCACGTTGGTGATGTGGTTTTTGACGATTGTCTGGGCTCTTTCCATGCTCCGCAACGCAACAGCATCGTATATCTCCTGATGCGCCTGATCCGTAGCCGTAAGCGATGCCACGGGAAAGTAGTTGCCGCCATACTTGAGGAACAGCATTTCAAAAACATTCTGTAATATGCGGATTTGTGTTGCCTTGCCCGAGAGGGACGCGAGGGTCATATGAAATTCCCTGTTCTTGAAAAGCCGCTCCTTTAAATAGAACTCTCTCTCCGCGGAAAGATGTGCCTCAAGGGCCGCCTTCAATTCTCCGAGGCCCCTTTTATCAATGCGCTGAATAGTCGCGGACACGAGGGACGGTTCGATAAGTTCTCTCAACTCATAGAGCTCTTCCATTTCCTTGAGGCTGAAAGGGGCCATCGAATAGCCGCGGTTCGGCTCGTGGTGCACAAACCCCTGGAGTTCCAGCCACTTGAGGGCCTGAATGATGGGCGTAGGGCTCAGTTGGAGTTTCTCGGCGAGATCGCGATACGCGATCCTTTGACCCGGTACCAGTTCCTTGTTGTAAAGCATGCGACGGATTCCCTGGTACGCGATCTGGCTGCTGTCTTCCTGTTGTTTTGGGTTATTTTCTGTCTTATGTTCGCTCATGACTAATTGTAGCTCAATTAAATTACATTTGCAATTAAATTTTGTGCAATCCATAACTTTTTTTTGGTCCTCCGCGAAGTGTGACAATTTTACAACTAAAATCGCGAAGGCAGGACCCCTCCCCTAAATGGATATCTTTCTTCCGAAGCCGTTGGGGAATGGCCTTGTGACAATCAGTTGCGTATTTGAGGTCAATTTCTACCCCGCGTATCCTGTAATTCACAATACAATTAAATATACGATTTTGTTATTGACATAACTGACAGGCAATTCTATACTTCACGGGTATTGGGCTCACGCGAAAGGTGTGCGCACCGTACAAAACAAATTCAAAGGAACATAAACCATTATGAGACTTCATGAATATGAGGCACTAGACATCTTTGAGGAAGTCGGAATTCCTGTTCCCCGCCGCGGTGTGGCAGGGACGATGCACGAGGCCCTCCATCTTGCGGGCGAAATAGGATACCCCGTTATGTTGAAGGCCCAGGTGCTTGTCGGCGGCCGCGGACTCGCCGGGGGCATCAAGACGGCGTCTTCACCGGACGAGCTCAAAGAAATGGCCGACTCTTTGTTCAGCTCCGACATCAAAGGCCTGCCCGTCAACAAGATCCTCGTCTGCGAGAAGGCGGACGTCGCAAGGGAGCTTTACGTGGGCCTCACAGTGGACGGGTATTCCGGCACCCCGGTGATCGTAGTCAGCACCGAAGGTGGCGTCAGGATCGAGGAAACAGCAAGAACGTCGCCCCAGAAGATAGCGGCAATTCATATAGACCCCTCTTTCGGCTATTATCCCTATCAGGCACGGAGCCTGCTCAGGATGCTCGGCCTTAAGCAGCAACTCATTACCGCCTGGACGGACGTGATCGGCCAACTGTACAACGTCGCTGTCCGTTACGAAGCCCTTATCTGCGAGGTAAACCCCCTCGTTGTCCTTCCCAACGGCGGTCTGCTTGCCGTTGACGCAGTCCTCGAAGTGGACGATTCCGCAGTTTCCAGGGTGCGCAAGCCACTTCCCGACCGTATCGGCCGCATAGAAAACCCCCTCGAACGGAGAGGTAAGGAGATCGGTGTTACCTACGTTGACCTTGACGGTGATATCGGCATCATATCCTCCGGCGCCGGACTCGGCATGGCCTCCATGGACATTATCGGAGAAAAGATGAAACCTGCCAACTTTCTGGAAACGGGTGGCGGCATTACCGCTGATCTCCTCTACAGATGCATGGAACTCATTATGAGGAAACCAGGCTTGCGAGCCGTATTCATCAACGTTTACGGCGGCATAAATCCTATCCACGAAGGCGCCAAGGGCGTGATCCGCTATATGAACGAACATAACGTCAAAATTCCCGTCGTGGCCAAAGCCCTGGGAAATCGTCAGGAAGAAACGTGGGAGATATTCCGCTCCGGCGGAGTGCACGTGGTCACCGAAGCGGCTACCGAAAAGGCCGTGGATCGTCTTTACCAACTGGTGGGAGGGAACTGATGACCGCTATATCCGTCAAACCCGGCTCACATCCTTTTGCACATATACTAAATGACAAGAGTTATATAGAGGTTTACTCATGAGCATATTGATCGATGATTCAACCCGCGTTATTGTCCAGGGCATCACCGGCCGGATCGGAAGCGCCCAGACCCACTGGATGCTCGATTACGGAACAAAGGTGGTGGGTGGCGTTACACCCGGCAAGGGGGGCTCCACTGTAGAGGGAGTTCCCGTCTTCGACAGCGTAAGCGAAGCCGTGAGGGAAACGGGAGCCAACGCTTCTGTCTTCTTTGTCCCTGCCGCTTTTGTTCTCGACGCCTTTCTCGAGACCATCGATGCAGGAATCAAATTGATCGTCATAGTTCCCGAACACATCCCTGTGAGGGATGTGGTGAGAATGCGCAGTTACGCCACTGAAAAGGGAGTTTTTGCCCTCGGACCCACAACCCCGGGTATCCTTGTTCCCGGGAAGGGTAAAATGGGTATCATGCCCGCATCCCTTTTCGCCCCGGGCCGAGTGGGCATCATTTCCAGGAGCGGCACATTATCCTACGAATTCGCCGGCATACTCTCCGAATGCAACGTGGGCCAAAGCACCGTCATCGGCATGGGCGCCGACCCCGTCGTACTCCGCAACCTGGCAGATATCCTGGAACTTTTCGAGGAAGACGAAGGCACCGATGCGGTTATTATCGTGGGTGAGGTAGGTGGTGAGCAGGAAGAGAAAGCTGCCGGCTTCATCTCCCGGAAGATGACCAAGCCCGTGGCCGCGTATATCGCGGGGCGCCACTCACCTCAGGGCAAACGCATGGGCCACGCGGGTGCGATCGTGCGCGGAACCTCGGGAACCGTTGAAGGCAAACATGAAGCATTGCGCGCCGCCGGGGCGGAAGTCCTCGAAAGTCCGATACACGCCGCCCGGTGGGCAGAGAAACATAACCTCAAGTAACTCTCCCCTATCAACATCGCGGCCGCCCGCTCGCACGGGCGGCCGTATAATAATTTCCTCCCACCCAATTGTATACAATCTTTTGATGCCATAAAGTAGTTTTCACTTGAAATAACAGGCTAATGTGCTATTACTATCTATAGATAACAATACGGGAGGTGCCATATGGATACCATCCTTAGAATTGACATGGGAGCGGAAGGCGGTCCGAAAACCACACTCACCGCCCTCGGAAGCTACGCCGGGCTTGGCGGACGCGCCCTCACTTCCACCATCATCTGCTCAGAGGTACCTCCCACGTGTCACCCTCTGAGTGACGCCAACAAACTGGTAATAGCCCCCGGACTCCTGAGCGGCACTATCGCCGCCATGTCCGGTCGTCTTTCCGTGGGCTGCAAAAGCCCTCTTACCGGTGGGATCAAGGAGTCGAACGCCGGCGGACAAGCCGCCCAGGTTCTCGCCCGCTTGGGGTATGCCGCCGTCGTGCTGGAAGGTATGCCGCCCGGTGATGACCTTTATAAGATCTTCATTAACAAGGACGGTATTACGATCTCCGTAGATAACGACCTTAAGATGCGGGGAAACTACGATACCGTGGACAGAATGAAAAAAGAGTATGGCCACAAGATCGCCTGTATTTCCATAGGACAGGCAGGCGAGATGAAACTGTGCGCTGCCTCCATAGCCTGCACGGATATGGAGTTGAGACCTACGAGACATGCGGGTCGGGGCGGAGTGGGCGCGGTTATGGGTTCAAAAAGGGTTAAGGTGATCGTTCTCGACAATACCGGCACTACCATGCGGCCCCCGAAGGACCCGGACAGGTTCAGGGAGGCAAATAAGGCTTTTGTGGATGGTTTGCGGAAACATCCCGTCACGGGCGAAGCTCTGCCTGCTTACGGCACCAATGTGCTCACGAATATTTTGAACGAAGCGGGCGGCTATCCGACCTATAACTTCAAACAGGGCACATTCCCCGGCGCCGCCGGGATAAGCGGAGAGACCCTCGCGGCCGTGGAGACCGAGCGGGGAGGACCCGCCACCCACGGGTGCCACCGGGGGTGCGTGATCCGGTGTTCGGGTACGTACCACGATAAGGACGGTCACTACGTGAGCAAGCAGCCGGAGTACGAGACCGTGTGGGCCCATGGCGCCCATTGCGGGATCGATGATCTTGACAAGATCGCCATGATGGATTTCCTCGATGACGATACAGGACTCGACACGATAGAGATGGGGGTCACCATCGGCGTCGCCATGGATGCGGGACTTATAAAGTTCGGCGACGCCGAGGCGGCGGTGGGCCTGATAAAGCAGGTGGGTCAGGGCACTCCCCTCGGCCGTGTCATCGGAAGCGGCGCTGCGGTTACAGGAAGGGTTTTCGGAGTGGAGAGAGTTCCCGTGGTCAAGGGCCAGGCCTTTCCCGCCTATGACCCCAGGGCCGTTCAGGGAATAGGGGTGACCTATGCCACAAGCCCCATGGGGGCCGACCACACGGCAGGCTATGCGGTTGCCACGAATATCCTCAAGGTAGGCGGATTTGTCGATCCGCTGCAACCCGCGGGGCAGGTAGAATTGTCGAGAAACCTTCAGATCGCCACTGCCGCCATAGATTCAACGGGGATGTGCCTCTTTATAGCCTTCGCCGTTCTCGACCAACCGGAGACTTTCCAGGCCCTTCTTGACATGCTCAATGCGTTCCACGGACTCAACCTGACCGGCGACGACGTGTCGGAACTGGGCAGAAAGATCCTTACTATGGAAAGAGAATTCAATGTCAGGGCCGGATTCACAAAGGAGCACGACAGGCTTCCGCTCTATTTCAAAACCCAGCCCGTCGCTCCCCACAACGTGACATTCCAGGTAAGTGATGAAGATCTTGACAGAGTCTTCAACTGGTGACAGACTGCCGCAGCGACACCCGGGGGAGGCCGAAAGACCTTTCCCCCTCCTTGCCGCTTCTTGATACGGATATGGCCGGACAGTCCATCTCCCGCGAGACGACTGAAGACGAAGAGAACATTACTACCTTCGTCCTTCCGGAGAACCTTGTCTGTCGTTTACACCCGCTCCTTCAGGCCGGTTTCTATGTAAAGGTGACGTTGGGAGTGAGCATAGAGGAGCTTCTCTCCGTTCAGTTCGGGTTCGACGAGGGATATATAAGCGGCCGGATCACCATCGTGTTTCTCGATCACCGGCCCGTGGATGATATCGGCTCCGCAATTATCGCGGAAGGGTCGTCGATAGGTCTTTCCGCAGCCATGCCCGGACTGGTCGGCGCCGCCATGAGGCGTCACGGTTTTTACGCAGGCCTGAGGAACAGCATAGCCTATGGGGGAAAGGGGTGTGACCGCACGGAAAAGGAAGGCATGGTCCGGATAAAACTCTTCAACCTCCTTATACCGGAACTGGGCCCTTTCTTCCTGAACAAAGGCATTTACGTGGCCTCCGACGAATGGAGTGCTTTTCTCTCCCGCGAGCCCGATTATTTCTTTGAAGAGTTGAAGAAGTTACTTCCCGAAGATGAACCAATACCACTGTCAGCCCTCAGGAAGGCGGCCCGGGAGGTGCGGAGTAAGTGGGTACGCCTTGCGGTTGCCAAGGCCGCCGGGGGTTTGTCGGGACTTCCATAATCCGGAGGGAGACGTGCGCGTTACCATAAAGCTTTTCGCAACCTTAAGGCAAGGCATGTTTGACGAGGCAATACGGGACGTGCCGGAAGGGACCACCATCGGTGAGCTTATAGACGGACTCAATCTCGCCGAAGGACACGTGACACTCGTCTTTCTCAACGGACGCCACTCCGGCACCGGCGCTTCCCTGAGCGATGGAGATGTGGTGAGCCTCTTCCCGCCCATAGGGGGCGGATAAAAACGGGCCTCCCACTTCCGGCCAAAAAGTCGCGTGTGTTGCGAGAGGTGCATCCCAGGCTGCTGCTTCCGCTTCTTGGAATTGCGCCCATTTTCGGTTATACTTCATCCGTGGCCATAGGACTGATAATTTTTGACCTCGACGGTACCTTGATCGACTCCATAGGGGACATTACACACGCGGTAAACCATGCCTTTCATCCCTGCGGTATTACCACCCTCCTTCCCGGAGAGGTGGCGGGTATGATCGGCGAGGGCGCTCACAGGCTGATCGAGCGCATCATGGAAAAGTACGATCTCAACGAAGACCGGGACTATCTCGTGGAGCGCTATATCCGCCATTACTCCGCCCACCTCACCGATAATACCACCCTCTACCCTCATGCGAAAAAAATGCTCGATGAGCTGGCCCTGTACAAGAAAGCCCTGCTGTCCAACAAGACCGAGACCCTCGCAAGGAGGATTCTCGACGCCTTCAGCCTGTCCCCATACTTTGACATGGTAGTGGGTCCGGATACCCTCCCCCACCGGAAGCCGTCACCTCTCCCCATTCTCCATGTCCTTTCCGCCCTTGATATGCCGCCCGGGAAAGCGATCATGGTCGGCGACAGTGAAATCGATATCATGGCCGGGAAAGCATCTTCAATAAAAACGGTTGCCGTTACCCACGGCTACGGCAGACAGGGTTTCGAGGCCGAGGCGGATTTCGTTATCCACGACCTCCGCCGCCTCCCGGATGTGGTAAAAAGTATTCCCTGACAGACTGGGCCGGTTCGGATGATCCTGTTTTACGCTCCCGACCCGGCGGCAAGCTCCGCAAGGATCTCCTTCATGTGGGCGATGTGAAAGTCGAGGTGATGCTCGGTCATGGCGCGAACAAAGGCTGCAACAGTGGGGTACTCCCCTACCGGCGTCTCTTTGAACAAAGGAACATGCGCCTTCCGGGCAAGCTGGTCCTCCGACAGTCCGTCCACAAGGTCCGCGAGCTTTTCATATTCCTTGTTTGCAGTGGAAAGAAGTTCCCTCAGGGTCATCGACGCCCGTCTGCCCGTAAAGAACGGATTTGCTACCTCGAAATCGAGCGTGGGCGTATCCTGTTTCAGGATCGTCTCCACCATGGGGATAAGCCCTGCTCCATCGGGACCTGAAATGTGCGAAAGAATCTCTTTCGGGGACCAGCGCCCCGGGGGATTGGTGGAAGCGACCTTCTCATCAAGCCCTTCACAGAGTCTGTTCAGTTCGGCGATTCTTTGACGTATAATTCCCGATAATTCCATGCCTTCCCGCGTTCCCATAATTGCACTCCTCCCTTTTCTGGACTTGAGGCATTACGACGGCCACGCGCCTCACATCAAATATATGGCTTGACCGACGACAAATAAGGGGGGGGGTACTGGGGGCTCCGGGTCTACCCGAGAAGGAAATTGAAATCATCGCGGGTTATGGAACTTCCCGCACTCTTTTCCGGACTGTCCATGAGGGCCCTGTAGAGACTCTGCTTTCTCTCCTTGAGGGCCATCATCTTTTCCTCAACCGTGTGCCTCATGAGGAGCCTCGTCACAATCACCTTATTCTTCTGACCTATCCTGTGAGACCGGTCGGAGGCCTGGTTTTCCACCGCGGGGTTCCACCAGGGGTCGAGATGAAACACATAGGTTGCCCGGGTAAGATTGAGTCCCTGCCCGCCCGCCTTCAGACTCAGGAGAAACACGGAGGGGCCTTCACACCCCTGAAAGCCTTCGACTATCTCTTTCCTTTTCAGCATCGGCGTGGAGCCGTCCAGCCTGAAGATCCGGAAATGCTTGGCGCGCAACTCTTCTTCAACAACATCGAGAAACGATGTGAACTGTGAAAACACAAGAGAACTGTGAGATTCGCTGCACAATTCATCCAGCTTTTCTCTCAGGAATTCTACCTTGGGAGATATCTCTTTTTGCGCGGGCACAAGGAGTTCCGGCGTAAGGCATATCTGTCTCAACTTCATGATGGCCGTAAGGGCGACTATGCGCGCCTGGGACGCAGCCTTGCTGCCATAGGCATTATCAATGGTGGATCTCACCTCTTCCACCGTCTTGTTGTAGAATCTCTTCTGTTTCTCGGTGAGGTCGAGGTATACATCGCGCTCAACCTTGGGTGGCAACTCCTTCATGATCCTTTCTTTTGTCCTGCGCAGCAGGAAAGGTCTCGTACGTTCGGTGACGGCAGAAAGAAAGGACGTCATGTCCTGCTTCGCCCGTCCCTGAAACTCCTTATAGTCACCCAGCAAGCCGGGGAGCACGAGGTCCATGATGGAAAAATATTCACCGATATGATTCTCAACCGGGGTTCCCGTAAGGGCCACTTTGAAAAGTCCCTTCAGTTGCCTCACGGCGCCCGTGGTCCCCGCAAAGATGTTCTTTATCGTCTGTGCCTCGTCAAAGATGATCACGTTGAACCGTATGTCCTTCAGTCTCGCGATGTCTCTCCGGACAAGGCCGTAACTCGTGAGCACCACATCGTATCCCTTGAGGTTCGTGGAGCGGTCCCTTCCCCGGTATACATAGACTTTCAGGCCCGGGCAGAACCGTTCGATCTCCTGTTCCCAGTTAAACACAAGGCTCGGCGGAAGGACAATCAGGGATGGCGCGGAAGCGGCCGCCGTACGGGTCACCTTTCCCTCCCTGATCGCGGCGAGGAGCGTGAGGGCCTGGATTGTTTTTCCGAGTCCCATATCGTCTGCCAGACACGCTCCGAAACGGTTCTCGTAAAGGAAAGCAAGCCAGCGATACCCCTCTTGCTGATATCGTCTGAGGTCCCCCTTCAGCCCTTCAGGGAGCGCCTTTTCTTCGATCCTCTCGAAGCTGGTCAGACGTTCCATAACCGCTTCGTCCTCCGGGGCAAGATGCACTGTAATACCACGCTTCCTGAGAGAAAGAAACTCAATAATCCTCAGGCGGGGAACCATCACGATCTCACCCGGGACGGCTTTCCCGCGCTTTGAGAGGCCATCGCCGAGAAGGGCAATGGCCGAGAGAGTCTCCATAACCTTCTCATCAAGGACCTGCATGGTCCCGTCACGATGGAACACCCCTTTCTTCCGGAGGGCCTGTTCCCATAGCCCCCTGTCTATCGTCTGACCGTTGCACCGTATCTCCGGCCGTATCTCGAACCAGTCTATGGACCCTTCCCTCGCGTCGAGCTCAAACTCCCATACGGCAGGCTCAACAGCGTGACCATCGAGAAGGACTTCGATGCCTTCCTCCCGGGCAAGGGTGTTCAGGGCATGGAGACTTCCCAGAAGCTCCTCCTCGCCCACTACCATGGTGGAATCGTCGAGAATGACCTTCTCAAAAAGCCTCGGTCCGAAGACCCGGTAGGGGACTGAAAAAAGGAGGAGTTCTCTTTCCCGGTCCGCTGTGGTAAACTGCCACTTCTTTCCGGTAAACTGAAGCCGCATCTCCTCCACCTTCGATTCAGCGACGGACTCCCGGATCAGCCTACGGGCCAATGTCGCAAATCGTGACTTTCCGAAGCTGCGCTCGTTGATGGCTTTTTTCAGCGCCTCATCAAGGATTTTGCGGTTCTTCTTCAACGCAAAGGCTTGAAAGAACATGTCGTAGAGAATGGGCTTCCTTTTCCTGGTGCGAATGGATACGGGTACATGTCCCCACTCCACGGCTCTCACAAGAGTCAGCACCCTTCTCGACGGCGCGAAGGTGCAGTCCTCCGTCATACATTCAGGCGTTATGACATATTCCTCCCCGCCACTATGACGTCTCGCGATGGAGATCCTGTAGACCGATGCCTCGACCACAGGGGGCGTCATGTCTTTGCCGTTCGTCTTGAAGGTCACCGAGGGGATTGTCTGCCCGTCCACAGGTTTCTCGAAAGAAAGTTCGAAACCCGTGAAAACCTCCTTCGGGATGACGAGGGTCGAACTCCCCTTTTCTCTCACACCTGCGGCGATGTGGGGCCCCCTGAGACAGGCATCCCGTATCACGTTCCACGGCTCCCACCCCTGGCGCTCCCTCACGTAGCACATCCGGGTCCGTTCCACATCAAAGGCGAAATTGCCGAGAAGGGTGGCGGGGACAGGGTCGTCCGCCATGGAACATCCCTTCTTCACGAAAACCTCCTCTTTCGACGTATCGAATTCAGTCCACGTATTGCAGGGGACATCGCCACCCCAGTCGATCCTGTGGGAGCGCCTTCCTTCCCTCAACACAACCGTGTACTCGTGGCCCCATTTCCGCAAAAATATCGACAGGGGAACCGATACGTCTTCCCTTCCCGAGAATCCGGCGAGGTATGCGAGGCCGGCGGGCAGCGATTGCGCGTCGACCGGCGCTTCAATCCGCATCCCCTGACTCTCCACGTATGCCTTGAGCCTGCCTTTGACCTCTTCGATAACTACCTGAAAATTTGGTGCATGTCCCGTACCCATCGCCCTGAGGTAGGTTTCTCTCGACCGTCGCCGCGGTGCAAGAAAGACTACGTTGCTATGAGAAGGAAGTGCGACCCTTTCCTCCGAAGAGTTCTTCCACAACCCCGCGAGAAGGCGATCCCTGAGCCCGGGATTCTCCGCGGCCATTCTGAACAGATGCGGTCTGAGAAGGTGGATAACCGTGAGGAGGGCGCATATCACATGCTCGCATTTATCATCGGAAAGAGAGGTCTCACACATACAACGGGAAATGACATCGGGTCCGTCGAGGAAAATGAGAACGGGAATAGGTTTCCCGTCCAGCACAATGATCCTCAGTCCCCCCTTCTCCCTGTCCCAGGCAATGTCATCCACGTGCCAACCCGTGTAGAGGCGAAACCCCTTGACCACCGTCTTCTTTTCAGCGTGATGATACACGCTGTTTGGAGGAAGGGCTATCAGGGCATCGATAAGAAGCTTTTCACGACCGGTTAGTGACATGGGCAAGTTATGGGACAGACAGTTATGTACAACACGTTATATGTAACACATCGGCCCGGCGCATTGCAACTGTCGGGGCCTGGGTCGTCACGCCACAGCTCTGGATTCCGGCAGGAAAATGAGATAAGATCTTTTTCGTGACGAGCCATGACTGACCGCAGAATATCCCGTGAGATAAAAGAACTCTCCCTTCTTTTTGAGATCAGCAAGAAACTGAGTGAGACTCTCGACCTCGAGAGAGTGCTGAAGCCGATTCTCCAGATGATGGCGGAACATATGGAGATGCTCAGGGGAACTCTTACGATCCTCAACAGAAAGAGGGGGGAGATCATTATCGAAGAGGCGTACGGCCTCCGGCCCGAAGAACAGGCCAAGGGCAAATATCGCATGGGAGAAGGTATTACCGGAAAGGTGATCGACACGGGACAGCCCGCAATTATCCCAAGAATCTCTGATGAACCTCTTTTCCTCGACAGGACCGGTTCCAGGAAAGACCTGAACAAGAAAGATATCACATTCATCTGCGTTCCCATCAAGATCGGAAGTGAAGTGATAGGCGCCCTTTCCGTCGATCGGCTCTTTAGCGAGAAGATATCTTTCAAAGAGGATGTTCGACTTCTCACCATCATTGCGTCCACGATCTCCCAGGCGGTGTGGCTCCGTCAGCTCGCGCAGGAGGAACTTGAAAAGGTCCGGGAGGAGAACCAGCGTCTCCAGGATGAACTGAAGACCAGGTACAGGCCGAAAGCGATAGTCGGCAACTCCAAGGTGATGCTGAATGTCTACGCCATGATCGACAAGGTGTGCCGTGCGAACACCACGGTCCTCATTCTCGGCGAGAGCGGCGTCGGCAAGGAAAGAGTGGCCCACGCCATACATTATAATTCGAGCCGGTCTGATAAACCATTCGTAAAGATCAATTGCGCCGCCCTGCCGGAATCCCTCATAGAAAGCGAACTTTTCGGCCACGAAAAGGGGTCTTTCACAGGCGCTACCGCTGCCCGGAAAGGACGGTTCGAGATGGCCGACAAGGGAACGATCTTTCTCGACGAGATCGGAGACCTTCCCCTCTCAGTCCAGACGAAGCTTTTGAGGGTGCTTCAGGAGAAGGAGTTTGAGCGGGTAGGCGGGAACGCGACGATAAAGGTCAATGTCCGGATCATAACCGCGACAAACAGGAACCTGGACGCCCTCATGAAGGAAGGGAAGTTCAGAGAAGATCTCTATTACCGTCTGAATATCTTCCCTGTCCTCGTCCCTCCCCTCCGGGAAAGAAAGACGGACATAATGCTGCTTACCGACCATTTTATCGAAAAATACAGCAAGGAACATGATAAACAGATCACCCGCATATCGATTCCGGCCACTGATATGCTCATGAATTACCACTGGCCCGGTAACGTGCGCGAACTGGAGAATTGTATAGAACGGGCGATAATTCTGTGTACCGACGGCGTAATCCAAAGCTATCACCTTCCCCCTAACCTTCAAGGGGCTGAAGCGCCGGGACACCACGAAAAAGGCGGGACTTTCAAGGAGACCGTCATCAACATGGAGCGTGAGATCATCATTGATGGGCTGAGACGATCTCGTGGTAATATGGCAAAAGCCGCGAGAGCCCTTGGAATCTCGGAAAGGATGATGGGTTTGAGGGTAGCAAAATACGCAATCGATCCGACCCTGTTCAAAACCCCGACACAGGTCCCCGAATAATCATGCCCGGCCTGCTCAGCGGGATATCGTAGAGCGCGCGCATATGCCGCTTCCTAGAAGCCAGGGTATTTCCTACATTTATGTAGTTTTTGCCATGACCATCCTACGTTTGGGTAGTTTTATTCACACTCCGCTCCTGTAGTCACAGATAGCTTCCTCTGATAAACGGGAACCTATATTGAGTGCATGTAGTTTATTTAATTACCTTTTCCAATCCTCCTGGATCCTCGTAAAGACCTCCTCCCCCTTCCGGCATGATAATTGATTCTTGTTTGTCAGTACATGCCGTTCACGAAAGGAGAAGAAAGATGAGAAAGATAGCGATCTATGGAAAAGGCGGTATCGGGAAATCGACTACAACCCAGAATACCGTAGCGGCCCTTGCAGAGATGGGAAAGAAGATCATGATCGTAGGTTGCGACCCCAAGGCCGATTCGACCCGACTTATGCTGGGTGGGTTATCCCAAAAAACAGTTCTCGATACCCTTCGCACCGAGGGTGAAGACCTCGATCTTGACGACCTCGTGAAAATAGGCTTCAAGGGGACCCGTTGCGTCGAATCCGGTGGCCCCGAGCCCGGCGTGGGCTGCGCGGGAAGAGGCATTATCACGTCGATCAACCTCCTTGAGCAGTTGGGGGCTTATTCAGAAACCATCGGGCTCGATTACGCGTTCTACGACGTCCTGGGCGACGTCGTGTGCGGCGGCTTTGCCATGCCTATCCGGGACGGCAAGGCCAAAGAAATCTACATCGTCGTGTCCGGCGAGATGATGGCCATGTACGCGGCGAACAACATCTGCAAAGGTATCGTGAAGTTCGCAGAGGGTGGCGGCGTGCGACTGGGAGGACTGATTTGCAACAGCCGCAAGGTCGACAACGAAAGTGACCTCATCGAAGCCCTCGCCGAAAGGCTGGGGACCCAGATGATTCATTTCGTCCCGAGAGACAACGTAGTGCAGCGGGCAGAGATCAACCGGAAGACCGTGATCGACTTCGAGCCTTCAGCGAGCCAGGCCGACGAGTACCGCATGCTCGCCAAAGCCATTGACGGAAATCAGATGTTCGTCATACCCAAACCGCTTCCCATGGAAGAACTGGAGGATATTCTCATCAAGTACGGCGTGGATCAATAGACGCGCAAACCGCTGCCCCGGCTGTTTATGGCGGCTAAAACCGAACAAGGAGGAGCAGAATATGTTGATGATTAGAGCGATTGTCAGACCCGAAAAGGTTGATTCCGTTTTGGAACAGCTTATGGTGGAGGGTTTTCCCGCGGTAACGAGGGTGGGCGTGTCTGGACGAGGCAAGCAGAGGGGAATCAAGATAGGTGATATCACCTATGACGAGATACCCAAAGAACTCCTCATAATGGTGGTGCCCGATTCCGACAAGGATCTGGTAGTCAAGACCGTCATGGGCGCTGCCCGCACCGGCGATAGGGGCGCATTCGGCGACGGCAAGATATTCATTTCCCCCGTCGACGAGGTCTATACGGTTAGTTCCGGAATCAAGGAAACGGCAACAGGCACCGAGGAGGTTACCCTATGAAAGAGGTACTGGCCATTATCAGGATGAACAGGATCAACCAGACCAAAAAGAGTCTTGCCGACTCCGGTGTAACGTCCATGCACGCACGGGAATGCCTGGGAAGGGGCAAAGGCCTCGTTGATCTCGAGATACTCAGAGGCGCCGAGCAGGGCTACGAAGAGGCTATAGCGCAACTCGGCAACACTCAAAGGCTAATCCCGAAGAGGATGATATCCATTGTCGTCCCGGACAAGCTGGCGGCGCGAACCGTATCGGCAATAATATCAGTCAACCGCACAGGCAAGCCGGGCGACGGAAAGATATTCGTTCTGCCCGTCCATGACGCGGTCCGGATCAGGACCGGTGAATCAGGGGACGGGACACTCGATGAGGCCTAAGGTTGCGGAAGGAGGAAAACCATGACTACGAAGACTGACGATTCAATAGCAATGAATACGGTTTCACCCGTCGATCCCCTGGAGATCCGCGAGGAGATACTCAGAAAATATCCTGCCAAGGTGGCGCGACGCAGGGCAAAACAAATCGTTCTCAACAAATTGGGAGAGGACGAGACGGTCCCCGAGATTCTCTCAAATACAAGGACTATTCCGGGCATCCTCACCATGAGAGGGTGTGCTTACGCAGGGTGCAAGGGTGTGGTACTGGGTCCCACACGCGACATTCTCCAGATCACCCACGGCCCGATCGGCTGCGGTTTCTACAGCTGGCTTACCCGTCGTAACCAGACGAGACCCCGGACGGAGGCAGGCACGAACTTCATGCCCTATGCCCTCTCCACCGATATGCAGGAGGAAGAGATCATATTCGGAGGAGAGAAAAAACTCAAGAAGGCAATCGCGGAAGCAATCGATCTCTTTCATCCCAAGGCAATAGGCATCTTCTCCACATGCCCGGTGGGGCTCATCGGGGACGATATCCACGCCGTGGCCCGGGATATGGAAGAGAAATACCCGGAAGTGAACATTTTCGGCTTCAGTTGTGAGGGCTACAAAGGCGTAAGTCAGTCTGCCGGTCACCACATTGCGAACAACAAGGTGTTCACCGACGTAGTGGGCCAACTCGAATTGCCGAAGGAAGGAAGGTTCCGTCTCAACATTCTCGGCGAGTATAACATCGGCGGCGACGCCTTTGAGATTGAGCGCATTGCCGACAGATGCGGCCTGACTATCCACTCCACGTTCAGCGGAAACTCTGAGTATGACGACTTCGCAAGCGCCCACACTGCCGACCTCAATGTACTGATGTGCCATCGCTCCATCAACTATATGGCAGAGATGATGGAGAAACGCTATGGCATTCCCTGGTTGAAAATTAACTTTATCGGGGCGGAGGCTTCTGCGAAATCGCTTCGCAAGATCTCCACCTACTTCGGAGATCCGGACTTGATCGCGACGACAGAAAAGGTTATCGCCGAGGAAATGGTCGGGGTAGAGAAAGTCCGTAAAGACGTCAGATCCCGCTGTGAGGGTAAACTGGCCATGCTCTTCGTGGGCGGCTCCAGGGCCCACCACTACCAGGAGCTTTTCACCGAGATCGGTATGAAAACCATCTCAGCCGGGTACGAATTCGCCCACCGTGATGACTATGAAGGGAGAAAGGTGATCCCCTCCATCGTGGTCGATGCCGATACCCGCAACATCGAAGAACTGACCGTCGAGGCCGATCCGGTGAGGTACAGGGCAAGAAAGGATGGGACGGAAATTGAAAGACTCGGGAGAGAAGGGATCAGTTTTGGAGACTACCGGGGCATGATGCCCGAGATGGGCGAAAACACGCTGGTAATCGATGACCTCAACCACCACGAAATGGAAATCCTCATTGACAGATACAAACCCGACGTCTTCTGCGCAGGTATAAAGGAGAAGTACGTGATCCAGAAGGCAGGAGTGCCTCTCAAACAGCTCCACAGCTACGACTACAGCGGACCTTACGCCGGTTTCAGGGGCGCAGTCAACTTCTATCGCGAGATCGACCGCATGGTCAACTCAAAGATGTTCCGGTTTGTGAAAGCGCCCTGGCAGGAAAGTCCGGAACTGGCCGGCAGTTACGCATGGAATAAGTAAGGAAAGGAGGAGGCTATGCTACTAAGACACACATCCGGGCAACTCACAGAGAGGATGGCGCTGACGGTAAACCCCGCAAAGACATGCCAGCCCGTGGGCGCTATGTATGCGGCCCTCGGTATCCACAACTGCCTTCCCCACAGTCACGGCTCGCAGGGCTGTTGCGCCTACCATCGCAGCGCCCTCACAAGGCACTATAAGGACCCTGTCATGGCTACCACAAGTTCCTTCACGGAAGGCGCATCTGTTTTTGGGGGCCAGGCGAACCTCGTCGAGGCAATCAATAACGTTTTTACCATCTACAACCCCGACATCATCGCAGTCCACACGACCTGTCTCTCGGAGGTGATAGGCGACGATCTCAAGCAGATCATCAACAAGGCGATTGCGGACGGAAAGGTCCCTGCGGGTAAAAGGGTAATCCACACAAATACCCCCAGTTTCAAGGGATCCCATGTTACAGGGTTTGCGAACATGACCCAGAGCATGGTTCAGTATCTCTCCGGGAGCACGGGCAACAAGGTGAACCGGATCAATGTGATCCCCGGGTTTGTGGAACCTTCCGATATGGCGGAGATTAAAAGGATCCTTCAAGAGATGGAGATAAAATACGTCATGTTTCCCGACACCTCAGGTGTGGTGAACGGCCCCCTGGACGGCAAGTTTCATATGTACCCGAAGGGCGGCGCCACGATCGAAGATATTATAAGCGCGGGCGACAGCAAATCGACCCTTGCATTGGGCAGACTCGCGTCCACACCCGCGGCAAAGCTCCTCGATACCAAGTGCAAGGTGCCTTTCGAGTCAGCCGGGCTTCCCATCGGTCTCAGGGCGACGGATACGTTTATCGATCTCTTGAGAAGGATGGCGGGAGTGAGTGTGCCCGACAGCCTTATGCTGGAGAGGGGCCAGGTGGTCGACGTACTCACCGATATGCACCAGTATCTCTACCGGAAGAAAGTAGCCCTTGTGGGGGATCCCGATCACCTGGTTTCTCTCGTTCAATTTCTCACCGATATCGATATGGAGGTTCTCTATGTAATTACAGGTACTCCGGCGGGGCCGATATTCGAACGGGCCATAAGGGAGATGACCGGAGAAAAAACGGTCGTAAAATATGGCCCCACCGCAGATATGTACCTGTTCCATCAACTTGTGAAACAGGAGAAACCGGATCTTATCTTCGGCAATACCTATGCGAAATATATCGCCCGCGACGAGGACATACCCCTGATCCGCATGGGGTTCCCTATTTATGATCGTGTGGGGCACCAGTATTTCCCCATCGTGGGCTATCGCGGGGCGTTGCGGCTTTTTGAAAAGATATTAACGGCCGTGTTTGACAGGCAGGATCGGGATGCCCCGGAAGAAAGCTTTGAGCTGGTTATGTAGGCAACGACCCGCCCGCACGGATGGAGGCAGTCATGATAGAAATTCTTGAAGGCAGAAAGAGGCAGATTTACGAGAAAGGAAAGGAAGGATTTGACCTTTCCTGCGAGAAACCGAGTCTTGCGGGGTCGGTGAGTCAGCGGGCCTGTGTCTATTGCGGTTCCAGGGTGGTCCTCTACCCCATCGCCGACGCCCTTCATCTGGTTCACGGCCCTGTGGGGTGCGCGGCGTATACCTGGGATATCCGCGGATCCCTTTCCTCAGGACCGGAGCTTCACAGACTCAGTTTTTCAACGGACCTCGGGGAACAGGAAGTGATCTACGGCGGTGAGAAGAAGCTCCGTCAGGCCCTCGATGAGTTGATCACCGCCTATAAGCCCAAGGCTGCATTCGTCTACGCCACGTGCATCGTCGGCCTCATCGGGGACGATGTCCAGGCAGTCTGCCGCAAAATGGAGGCAAAGTTCGGAATCCCCATCATTCCCGTACACTCCGAAGGCTTCAGGGGGTCCAAGAGAGACGGCTACAAGGCCGCCTGCACAGCGCTTTTCACCCTCACAGGCAAGGATGACGCTACGCCGGTTTCCGGGAAAAGCATCAACATCCTCGGAGACTTCAACCTCGCAGGCGAAACCTGGATCATCAAGGAATATTACCGAAGGATGGGCATCGAGGTTACGTCGTGTATCACAGGGGACGGGAGGATCGCCGAGATCGGACGGTCCCACCGCGCCGGCCTCAATGTGGTCCAGTGTTCAGGCTCCATGACACACCTCGCCCACATGATGCAGGATGCCTACCGCATTCCGTTTAAGAGAGTCTCCTATTTCGGCATTGAGGATACGGCAGATGCCCTCTACAGCGTGGCGCGCCACTTCGGCGGCCGCCAGATACTCGCGGATACCGAACGGCTCGTGGTCGCAGAAGTGGGTCGCATCTATCCCGAGGTACAAAAGTACCGCACATCTCTCGAGGGCAGGAAAGCTGCCATCTATGTAGGCGGGTCGTTCAAGGCCTTTTCTCTTGTAAAGGCCTTGCGACACCTGGGGATCGATACGGCCATCGTGGGTTCCCAGACGGGTAACCGGGAGGATTACGAATATTTGAGGGAGATATGCGATGACGGCACGGTCATCGTGGACGACACCAACCCTCTTGAACTCTCACGATTCATGATGGAGAAGAATGTGGACCTTCTCATTGGCGGAGTGAAAGAACGCCCCATCGCATATAAGATGGGGATAGCGTTCTGCGATCACAACCATGAGCGCAAACTCGCCCTTGCGGGATTCGAAGGGATGCTCAATTTCTGTAGGGAGGTATACTCTTCCGTCATGAGTCCCGTATGGGAATTTTCGCCTGCCCGCACGAGACGCGGCGGTGTGGCGTCACCAGACCCCGCAGCCTGCCTGCCCGGCCGGGCGCTCAGTCACATGTGAGACGATGAAACACAACCGAGAGGACTAAAAACGAAAAGAGGGTATAAAAATGAAAGAGACAGGACAGAAAAATGAATCCCACGCAGCCGGGAAGAACGTCCCGCATTTCATTTCCACACGAAATGCATGCAAGCTATGCGCTCCCCTCGGGGCAAGCATCGCGTTCAGGGGAATCGCCAACTGCATCCCCCTGATCCACGGCTCCCAGGGTTGTGCAACCTACATACGACGATACGTGATAAGTCATTTCAAAGAACCCGTCGACATTGCATCCTCCAATTTCAGCGAAACAAGCGCCATCTTCGGGGGAGGCGATAACCTGCGGACGGCCCTCATGAATGTCTCCCGTCAGTACGCACCGGACGTCATCGGGATCGCAAGCACCTGCCTGTCCGAGACGATGGGCGATGATGTCCGCCTTTACCTCGACCAGTACAAAAAGGAGAAGAAGGGCGAGGCCGTTCCCGTGCTCATCCATGCGTCGACCCCGAGCTATCGGGGCACACACATGGAAGGATATCATGAAGTAGTGAAAGCGACTGTAGAAGCCCTCGCCGAGGGCGGTCCCCGCACCGACACCATCAATATTATCCCCGGTTTTCTTTCGCCGGAGGATCTGAGGCACCTCAAGGAAATCATGTCGGATTTCGGTATTATCTGCACCATGTTTCCCGACTATTCGGAAACACTGGACGGTGAGTCGTGGTTCGACTATCAGAAACTCTCAGAAGGCGGGACCGCGGTCGAGTCGATAAGAGGCATGGGAAGGGCCTCGGCCACTGTCCAACTCGGGAGGAGTCTCGCCGGAGAAAAGAGCGCCGCCGCCTATCTTGAAAATAAGTTCGGTGTACACCCCATCGTGGTCGGCCTCCCCATCGGTATCAGGGAGACAGACCTGTTCTTGAACTCTCTCGCGGAGGTGTCGGGCAAAGAGATTCCCTTGAAGTACGAAAAAGAAAGGGGCAGGCTTATTGATTCCTATATCGACGGCCACAAATACCTCTTCGGAAAACACGCCATCGTCTATGGTGAGATGGATTTTGTCGCTTCCATTGCCTCTTTTCTCGATGAGATAGGGGTCATCCCGACCCTCTGCGCCACAGGGGCCCGTACGGGACATTTCGAGGAACTCGTCATGTCCGTCATCAAGCACAATCGGGACCACGTTCAGGTTGTGGAAGATACCGACTTCGCGACCATGCTTGACACTTGCATTGACATGAAAACAGACATAGTTATCGGAAGCAGCAAGGGTTACGCCCTTTCAAGGAAGCTCCACATTCCCCTTGTCCGCATAGGGTTCCCCATACATGACCGGATCGGGGGCCAGCGAATACTCCATACGGGGTACAGGGGAACCCAACAACTTTTCGACAGGATAGTGAACACCTTCATCGAGTCTGCCCAGAACAACTCCTCGGTGGGCTACAGCTACATATAAGGGAGGAACCCATGATTTATGACGATCATCCATGCTTCTCGACCGGCGCCCGCCACAGGGTAGCGAGAATACACCTGCCTGTGGCGCCCAAATGCAATATGCAATGCAATTATTGCAATCGTGATTTTGAATGTGTAAACGAGTCGAGGCCGGGCGTGTCGGGCACGGTTCTTAAACCGGATCAGGCAGCCGACTACCTTGACATGGTGCTCCAGAAGATAAAGAACATCAGCGTGGTGGGTATTGCAGGACCGGGCGACCCATTTGCCAACCCTCAAGAGACCATCAAAACCCTCCGGCTTGTGAGGGCGAGACACCCTGGAATGCTCCTCTGCCTCGCAACAAACGGACTTGAGGTCTCACAATACCTCAACGAACTGGAGGACCTGAGGCTCAGCCATGTCACAGTCACCGTAAACGCCGTAGACCCCGTCGTGGGACGACGGATATACGCGTGGGCCAGAAAGGACAAAAGGGTCTACCGAGGTGAGGATGCGGCGAAAATAATCCTCGACAACCAACTGGAAGCCCTCGGCAGGATGAAAGAAATGGACATAACAGTGAAGATCAACACGGTAATCGTACCCGGCATCAATGACGCCCACGTCACCGATATCGCCCGCCACATGTCGCTCCTGAAGGTGGATATCATGAATTGTATACCCCTCTATCATGTGGCGGGCACCCCCTTTCAAGGGATCGCACCTCTACCTCCGGAGAGGCTCGAGGCAGTCAGGCGGGAGGCAGGGACATATGTGCCTCAAATGGGCCATTGCAGTCGTTGTCGCGCCGACGCCGCAGGCATGATCGGTAAAGCGCAAACCGAGGAGATCAAGGAACTCCTCGCAAAAGCCTCAAAATCCTACATCACCGCCGAAAGGCAGTATGTGGCCGTGGCAAGCATGGAAGGCATATTCGTGAACCAGCATCTGGGAGAGGCAGCGTCCCTCTGGATATTCGGGTTGAGTGAGGGCAAGGCTCAATTGCGCGAGCGCCGGCCTACTCCCGCTCCCGGCGGGGCGGGGAAACGCTGGGCCGAACTTGCGCAATCCATCGAGGATTGCAACACCGTCCTCGCGAGCGGAATCGGTCCCTTTCCTCAGTCAGTCCTTGAACGGGCGGGGCTCAAGGTCGTGGTGATGGAAGGACTCGCCGGCGAAGGTGTGGAAGCGGTCCTCGCGGGGAAGGAAATCCCGAGGATCCTTCTCAGGACCCCGGGCAAATGCGGAATCGGGCTCCAATGTACAGGGAGCGGCATGGGTTGCGGCTAGTCGCGACTCAAATCATCATCCACAAGAGGAGGAAACATGAAAAAAGCGGACCACCATATCTTCGTGTGCGGAAGCTTCAGGGCCAACGGCAATCCCCAGGGCGTATGCAACAAGAAAAACTCCCTCCAGCTGCTCCAGTATCTCGAACAGGAGCTCGCCGACAGGGGATTGACCAATGTGATTGTATCGAGCACAGGGTGTCTCAAGGTGTGCGACCGGGGCCCCGCCATGATTATCTATCCTGAGAACTGGTGGTACGGCGGGCTTGAAAACGAGTCGGCCATTGACGATATACTTGACGCTCTGGAGGACGGGAATCCCGCAGGGAAGTACATAATCGCATGACCTGACTCCCGCCTCATGACCGATCCTTCCGGAGCACTCTTCCCGAGCGCACAGGAAGGATCGGTAACCCCACGGAGAAGAAGGGCGAATTTCTGAGGCATCACGCTTGCGTCGTCGGCTCCTTTCCCCGGGCGGTCATTCAACGGGAGGAATTCAAGGCCCGGCGGAAGACGTTAGTTGCATAACCCATCGCTATATGAGATAATATCATCGTTTCCTGGTTGGTCTTGAAAAACACTACCTTAAAGGAGAGAAAGATGCCTGATTATACCGCTATCGACAATTCATCGGCGTTGGGCTACATCTTTTACCCTCGTGATTATTCCAGTGCCTGTCCCTTTTTCGCTTTTGACGTGATGGTACCCGCAGGAGACGAGGTTACTCTCTCTTGTCGCTTTTTTCAGGGTGACCGTGACTGGCCCTGGGTACTTTTGTTCCACGGGAACGGCGAGGTAGTGAGCGACTATGATGAGATTTCCCCTTTTTATTTCAAGCGAAAAATCAATCTGGTTGTAACGGATTACAGGGGATACGGCAAAAGCGGCGGGACACCGACCATTACGGACATGCTCCGCGACGCCCACACTGTGTACAAAGCGGTGAAGGAAGAGTTGGGAACGAGGGGCTTGAACAACAAGCTCTGGATAATGGGACGATCTCTCGGCAGCCTTTCCGCCCTGGAACTGGCGAATCATTACCAGGAGAATATTCCGGGCATGATAATCGAGAGCGGTTTCCTGAGCATAGTAAGGATACTCCGTCACCTTGATGTGCCCACGGAAGGTGTAGATCTCGACAAGATCGACGGGGAATGCGTCGAAATGGCCGGGAAGATCACTCTTCCAATGCTCATTATTCATGGTGAGTATGATAATCTCGTACCCTTCGGTGAGGCCGAAGACCTTTACGACAAGATAAAGTCCGAAGACAAGAAGCTCCTCATGATCTCTGCGGCCGATCATAACGATGTCATGTTTGTCGGTCTTAACGAGTATTTTAAGGCGATCAAGGATTTCGTCGAACGAACCGACAAACAATAAAACCGGCCGTATAGACCTCCTCCCTCCCCAAACAAATGACAGGGCGGGCGGAACAGTGCGTATTTAAGGACAGGCGGGCAGTTGCACGGAGACGATGACCCGGGTTGCCACGCCCTGCAGATAAAGGCAGACAGGATGAAATACATTAGAAACTTCAGCATCATAGCTCACATCGACCATGGCAAATCGACCCTTGCGGACCGGATGATACAGTACGCCCACCTCGTGGATGACCGGCAATTCCGGGACCAGATACTCGATACCATGGATATTGAGAGGGAACGGGGGATCACGATCAAGAGCCAGACTATCAATATCCCCTATACAAGTAAATCGGGTGAGGATTTTGACCTGAACCTCATCGATACGCCGGGCCATGTGGACTTTTCATATGAAGTGTCAAGGGCCCTTGCCTCCTGTGAAGGAGTGCTTCTTCTTGTTGACGCCTCCCAGGGGGTCGAGGCTCAAACCCTTGCCAACCTCTATGCGGCCATGGAGCACAACCTTGTCATTATTCCTGTGATTAACAAGATCGATCTCCCCTCCGCCGACATAGACCGGGTCAAGGAGGAGATCGATCAGGAACTCGGACTCGACCCTGACCTGGCGGTTCTTTGTTCCGCAAAAGAAGGTATAGGTATCCAGGATATATTTGAAGCAATCGTGACAAAGATACCGCCTCCCACGGGAAAAGTGGACAGGCCTCTTTCCGCCCTGATATTTGATGCTCATTACGATCCTTTCAGGGGGACCATCGTAAGTTGCCGGGTCTTTGACGGCGCCATCCGTCCGGGAGAAATGATACGGCTCATGTCGAACAATGCGGCCTACAAAGTAGAAGAGACGGGCATTTTCAGACTGAAGATGGAGGCGAGAAAGGAACTTTCCGCCGGGTCGGTGGGGTACATTATTGCAGGCATCAAGACCGTGAGCGACACGAGGGTCGGCGACACCATTACTCTCGACCAGAACCCTGTATCCGCGCCCCTTCCCGGTTTCAAAGAGATAAAGCCCGTAGTCTTCTCATCGATTTATCCCATCGCGTCGGATGACTACCTTTCCCTTGCAGAAGCACTTGAGAAGTATAAACTGAACGATGCGGCCCTGGTTTACCAGAAGGACTCCTCCGCAGCTCTGGGCCAGGGGTTCCGCTGCGGGTTTCTCGGCCTTCTTCACCTCGAGATCGTTCAGGAAAGGCTCGAAAGGGAGTTCGATCAGTCCATCATTCTCACGTCGCCAAGCGTCCAGTATCGCTTCCTTCTCACTGACGGAAGCATGGTGACGGTAGATAATCCTCAGTATTATCCGGATCCTACGAAGATACAGAAAGGTGAAGAGCCTTTTATCAGGGCAAGTATCCTCGTACCGGAGCGATATGTCGGCGTAGTGATGAAGCTCTGTATGGAACGCCGGGGCGTAAATTCCCGTCTCGCCTATCCCAGTCCCGGGAGGGTTGAAATCACCTTCGACATGCCTCTCGCGGAAGTAGTATTTGACTTTTATGATAAATTGAAGAGCATTACCCAGGGTTACGGCTCTTTCGACTATGAAATCATAGACTACCGGGAGAGTAACCTTATCAAGCTGGACATCCTCGTGAACGGCGAGAAGGTTGACGCCCTCTCCATGATTGCGCACAGAGACCGGGCAAGGGAGCGGGCAGTCAGGGTATGCGACAAGCTGAGAGATGAAATACCGAGGCAACTCTTCAAGATCGCCATTCAGGGGGCTATAGGGGGTAAGATCATCGCCCGGTCCACTGTCTCGCCATACAGGAAAGATGTGACCGCCAAATGTTACGGCGGAGATATCAGCCGGAAGAGAAAACTCCTTGAGAAGCAAAAGAAGGGCAAAAGGAGAATGAGTATGGTGGGGAATGTCGAAATACCCCAGAGTGCCTTTATGGCCGCCCTGAAGACCGACGACGAGTGACGGACCGTACCTCGAATCCCAACCGCACGCCGGCCGGCCTCTATATCCACGTCCCCTTCTGCAAGACCAAATGTCCCTACTGCGATTTCTACTCCACCACGGACCTTGAGTCCGTCAGCCGATGGATCGATGCGCTCTCACGAGAGATGGATTTATACAGAGACCTCTTTTCTTCCTTCGACTCCGTCTATTTCGGCGGGGGCACACCATCTCTTCTCGACGAGCCGGCCGTCCGGCGTCTGATGGCAACCGTCCTGGACCACTGGCAACTCGATCCCGGCACGGAGATCACCGTGGAGGCAAATCCGGACGACATAACAGAGGAAAAACTGCTTCTTTACCGGTCCCTGGGTATTGGAAGGCTGAGTGTCGGTGTCCAGTCCTTTAATGACAGGGAGCTTTTATTCCTCAAGAGGCGACATGATTCCCGCGGCGCCCGCCGGGCCCTCGATCTCGTCCTATCCTCGGGCTTCGACAACTTCGGCGTTGATTTGATGTACGGCCTGAAAGGCCAGACAAGGTCGTCCTGGGACAATAGTCTCGCTGAGGCTCTTGCCTTTGAGCCCGCCCACCTTTCGTGTTATCAATTGACCGTGGAAGATCGCACGCCTTTCGGAAAACTCAGGGCAGAAGGTATTCTGAAACCCCTTGGCGACGAGGCGGGGAGACGATTCTTCCTTGCCACTTCCCACTTTCTTCAGGACAGGGGATTCATTCACTACGAAATCTCGAACTTCGCAAAAGCGAAGGGCCGTATGTCCCGCCATAACAGGAAGTATTGGGCCCACACCCCATACCTGGGCCTGGGTCCGGCAGCGCACTCGTTCCTCGATGGAAAAAGGTGGTGGAACCGGCGTTCGGTGAAGGAATATTGCGCCCACCTGGACCAGGGAACGAGACCCGTCGAGGGGAGCGAAACCCTGACTCCCCAACAACTGCGATTGGAGAGACTTTACTTCGGTTTCAGAACCAGGGACGGCCTTTCCGTATCCGACCTTGACTGTGACGGTCCCACGGGCCGTCTTGCCCTTCTGGAAAAGGAGGGCCTCGTAAGGATTGAGGGAGAGAGGGTGGTACCCACGATAGAGGGCTTTCTGGTAGCCGACCGGCTTCCTCTCATGTTCGCGGACTGACGCCGGTCGCTCCCCGGAATTACCACTCCTTCTTTTTCTTCTTCTTGCCCTTCAGGTCGCTCTGTTCTTCTTTCCTCTGCTCGTAAATACCTTCGGTGAGGGTCCCTACTCTCTCACGCCATCTCGGATCGTCCTTATTGCTCTCCAGTTCTTCATAGAAATCCAGAATGGAGTGGTCTATCAACTTATAGGGGTTCTCCTCCGAGTCGATATCAAAGTAGGCATGCCTCAGTTCATGGCGGATTATCCTCACCTTATCCTGCTTCTCGATTACTTCCCAGCACGTCCTGTCGAGGGTGATAATATAGTCATATCCTTCGATGGGATCGACCCTGTCGATCGTGAGAAGTCTCAGAAGGTCGTTGGTCTTCATAATCTTGCCCAAGGTGATCCTTCCCCCGGAACTTCTCTTTTTCAGGTCGAACAATACCTTGATCTTTGCGTTTTTCAACTCGGGGAAATGCTCGGCCCGGACATCTTTCAACATCTCCAATACGTCGTCCGTCACCTCTTCATATCTCAATCCCATACAAACCTCCTTGATTCGTAACTCCTTTCTATATGGACGGCTGAAGCCTATCACGCCTCATGCGGATATTTCAAGAAGATTTGGCCCGACTGGGTCCCACACCGGGCCGACACGGATGTGGGACCCAGTCGGGCTCTTGATATTATCACCAATATGGTTTACTATATGTGTGATCAAGAAAATATCTACTTTCTTTATCAAATCCACCGAGAAAGGAACATTATGATAATATCAAACCATAAAGCAGTGACAGTTGAGTACACCTTGACCGATGATGCAGGCATAGTCCTCGATACCTCGAAGGGTCGCGAGCCCTTGAACTATATCCACGGCACCGGAGGTCTTCTTCCGGGGTTCGAGTCCGCCCTGGACGGCAAATCGGCCGAAGACAGTCTTTCTTTTACCCTCGAGCCCAAAGACGGCTACGGAGAACGTAACCCTACCCTTATTTTCAGCCTTCCGAGGGAAAGGTTCGGTGAAATCGATGATCTCCGGGAGGGCCTGCAGTTTGCCGTTAATGGCCCTTCGGGCGGCATGGTCATGACCGTCATCAAGGTGGGAGAAAAAGATGTGACCCTCGACGGTAATCACCCGCTCGCAGGTTGTACCCTCCACTTTGACGTGAAGGTACTTGAGGTACGCGACGCGACGGATGAAGAAATCCAGGAATCACTCAGCAGCACAGGTTGCGGGTGCGACGCCGGGCCGAGTGAAAACGGATGCGCGGGGTGCTCGGACCACTAGTCTCCCCATAGAGGGAACCGGCGCGCCTCAATTTTCATGAAAATATTGCAGTTTTGCAAGGATCACGAAACATCAGGGGAAAGTGCACCCTGAGGAAAGCTTGCCTCAAAGAAGCGTAACTTTTCAACACAAAACAGGTTTTTAAATAGGGGGACCAATGGTAATCGGTAAGATAAATAGAAGTACCCGTGAGCGCCTCATGGTAACAGTGGAAGATGTCAAGGGCAATCAGGTTATCAACGTGGGAGTGTACAAGATCATCAATGACGGCGAACTCTCCCTGACAAGTGAAAACGTTACCTTCGCGCCGGATAAGATTGAACTTATAATTGACCTCCTCAGGGAAGCCCAGAAGAAGACCATGCAGCACCCGTGAACCACAGAAGCTTGAAATAGGGGCAGAATTCAGGTATTATCTAGTCCGATAAAAAATACCCTCGCGAGGAGCGAATATGCATATCTCCATAATCGGCACAGCCGGCTCCGGTAAATCAACTCTCTTCCAGGCCTTGAGCGGTATAAATAACGATAATCCCTCTCATGTCGCATCCTTAGCCACTATCGACGTGCCCGACGAACGACTTGATGCCCTTACTCGTATTTTTGACCCGAAGAAAACGGTCTATGCCCGGATTGAACTCTCGGACACGGTACCTATCGGCAAAGATGATCTACGGAACGAAACAATCCAGGCAAAGACGCTGCAGCAGATGCGCCTGAGCGATGCCTTCCTTCTCATTCTCCCCCACTACCGGGAAGAAGCCGGTGTCGATCCCCTGGCCGACTTCACCCTCATTTTCAGCGAGTTCATCCTGTCCGACATGTCGCAGATCGAGACACGCCTGGAGCGGATCGCCAAGCAGATGGGAAAGAAGGACAACCTCCTTCTCCAGCAGGAAAAGGAAATGCTTGAAAAGTGCCTTGACCACCTGAATGAGGAGAAACCTCTTTCCACGCTGGACCTTCTGGACAAGGAGGGAAAGACCTTCCGCGGCTTTCAGTTCATGTCTCAGAAACCCATGCTTGTTGTTGTCAACTGTGCGGAAGAGACCCTGGGTGAACTGAATAGAGTGTCGGAGGAGGTACGCGGCAGGCTTCCCGATTACATCCCCAATGTCGTGGTCTGCGCCAAGCTCGAGGCCGAATTGTCGCTCATGTCTCCCGCCGAGCGGGAGGATTACATGCAGGCCTACGATATCAAGGAAGCGCTGAGGCCTCGTATTATACGCCTTGCTTATGAGACCCTCGGTCTCATATCCTTTTTCACCGTGGGGGAGGACGAGTGCCGCTCCTGGCCGATCCGGAAAGGGACGACGGCTCAAGAGGCTGCGGGCACCATACACACGGATTTTTACAACAAGTTCATTCGCGCAGAGACTGTCGGTTACGAGGATTTCATGCAACACGGTGGTTTTGCGGGATGCAAAAAAGCCGGCCTCTGGCGCCTTGAAGGTAAAACCTACCTGGTCCGGGACGCCGACATCCTTACAATCAGGGCAGGAAACTGATACCCACAATAAGGGTCTGCCCCGTCACTCCCGCGTGTAAGGTCAGCTTCTCTATCTTTTCCCTGGTCATGGCATCTTCCCCACCCGGATACCTACGGTCCTGTTGATTCTGCACGAAGGCAACGACTCCCGCCGTATCCATGGCAGCATCGAATGACAGGAGAAGGTTTTTCAGAAACTCTTCTTTTGCCTCCGTAAATCGAGGCGGCTGGGCCGGCGGTCTGGAGCGCCAGAGAATGCTGACGGATTCTATTTTCTGCGGATCCGGAGAAAGGAGCAATTCAACCTCCGACCCTTTATCCTCTTCGTCCCGGTAAATGTAAGAAAAACCGGTGCCCCCCGACTTTAAGGGGGCTGAACGTTTGCTCTTCACCTTATACTTTTGATAAAAGAGGCTCTTTTCGAATTCTGCCACGGTGCGGGGGCCTGCTTCCTTCGCCATGCTTATCTCAGGCGCCCAGAGGTTGCCTGAAATGGTGATCGTTCCCTTTCCCGCAAGGATGCCGTCCTGCGAAGATGACTCATAGGAAAGTCTCGCGTTGATCTCCGCGCCGTCTCCCGCATCCTGGATGACCCCGGCGCCTCTGATTACATAGGCGTTTCCTTTTATGGAGACGTTTTCCGCCTCCCAGCGCCCTCCTTTGATCCTTCCTTCAATGAGTACCTCCTTAAAAGGAAGAGATGCCTTCGGGTCTTCCTTGAAAGCTATACCCCTGAGTTCACCGTCCTTTATCCTCAACGTGAACGTCCCTTTCTCCATGCCCCGGTCGACGAACCTCACATCTTTCGTGATCATCCCGTTCATGGCGCCACGTATCACCTTAAACCAGGGCAGAGTATTCTCGGGATACTTTGCAAGATCGACCCCGGCAAACCTGATATTGAGGACGGGCGTGCCATTTCCGAAAACAGGCAGACCGGCCACATCAATGTTCACCTTCCCTCCGTAAGCAAAGGCGTGGGAGGAGACACGGATGCTTCCTTTTAATAAAGTAAGGGGGTTCCAGACAAGTTCCACCTTTTCCATTTCGTAGAAGGGTTTCCCTTCTACGCCTTCATGGGCCACCATGATCTTCGATGCAGAAGCCTTTCCAAAACCCGTTCCAGCGCCGACAAAGGAAATCCTCGCCCTCCCGCTGACCGCAATATCCTGAAATACAAGCTTGAATGCCTTCTGATAGGGGAAAAAGGCAAAGAGCACAGCGCCCGTTACGGCGATGGCCCAGACAACCGCCCCGATATACAGTAGATATTTCCTGGATCGTGTCATCCTTACCTTTCCGTGATAGTTGCAAAAAGATCGATCAATTCCTGGTCCTGGGGGAGAGTAAGCTGGAACTTCTTGAAGACCAGCCCCGAGGATTCTACCGCATTAACGAAAGATATAACCTCTCCCAGGGCGGTGCCTGTAACCTTCACCTCAACCACGGACTCGGCCTTTCCCTTCTTTTCCTTAAGTGTGACCGGCTTAAGGGCATTAAGCGTTCCGCTTACGAAATTTTTCGAGATGAGATCTTCCATCAACCCGAGCGAGAGTGGGGCCTCCCCCGTTTTCCTTGCCGAGTCCTTCCGCGCCGCACCCGTATAGAGGAGATATTTGTCCTTAAGTGCTATAACCCTTCCAAGTTCCAGTTGTTTCAAGGCTATCTTGTGGTCGAACAGTCTCGCATCATTGAAAAAACCGTATCCTCCCCACAGGAAACTCACCACCACCAGGGCCGCGAGCCCGTAATACGCCCTTTCCGGAACATAAGTCAGGAGGTCTTTGATGTTCACAGTTTACCCCTTATCCTGAACTTCACCTGTCGCGCCCCCGCGAGGTCCACATTCTGGATTTCCGCCTCTTTGACCCCCCTCGCCTGCTCGACTACCCCTTTGATCTTTTCCACAGACGCAAAGGAGACTGTCGTCCCCGTAATGACAAATTCATCTCCATCATTAACATACTCGCTGATCTTCACATCTATCTGGTTATCGATCTTCGAACTCAGTTCGGCGAGAATCGCAAGAGGTGATATCCCTTGAGACGCAGGAACACCCGACCGGTCCTTTTCCACTGCTTTGACTTTATCGTCAAACACACGTTCGATATCTTTCGTGGGAGGCGCCTTGGGGAAGACGGTTCTGTAGATGGCAGTCTCCTGACGGGCCAGGTTCTGTAAGGCCTTCTCCTTCAGAAAAAGGTTGAAATAAGAAGCCCCGAAGAGCGTGAGGCTGAGGGCAAGCGCACCCGCACAGGCAAAAACGGCCCTCCTGTCAACATGAAAGACGCCGCCGCGGGCGGGGCTGATAAGATTTACCTCTTCTTTTGCCCCCAGGGCCAACAGCGCAGACCCTACTCCCGACCACGCATGTCCGGGCACGTCATCCCTCCCGAAGTACTCACTCAGCGACGGGGACTCCACCGTGAGACCGGTTGTCTTCACCAGGTTTGCTCCTACGGTCTTAAGGATGTCGTCATCCCCCATAATATAGGCAGCCTCAGGTGCAAACTCGGGAACACTGAGATATCCGGTCACCGCTTCGAGTATTACCTCTTCATTCCGTGAATGAAAGAACTGCCGCACCCCGAAGGGTTTCCCATTCCTGAAGGCTATGGCCACCGCCACCTTGCCTTCCACATGGAGAAAAATAAAGTTTTTCCGGGCGATGAGGTTCAGATATCGCAAGGCATACAACGTAGATAGGCCGTTGAGGGTTACACTCCGTATATGGTCTCCCCATTTCAGCCCTTCCACCAGAGAATTCCGGGCCGCCGCAACAAGGACATCACCCTTCCCTTGTTCCTGAAAGTCAAAGGACATCTCCTCCACGGGGAAAGGGAAAAATTCCTCGAGTTCCTCTCGTATTACGAGCCCTATCTTCCTCCTTCCACTAAAGGGAAACCTGAGCATGACCACGTATCCCGTGGACGGATCAATAGATACACCCGTGGGCTGGTCCTTGAACAAGGCGCTCAGTTCGTCCGTCGTCGAATCAGGATAGAATTCAATCCCATGAATCCCTTTAGCATCAGTGACCAGGGAAAGGCCGTACCAGCCCTCTCCGTATTGAAAGATGGAAGCTGATCTCTTCATCAGGATTCCTTCCATGAAATTACAGTCACCGTCTTCTTATCTCTTTTCAGAACCGCCGTCACGTCCTTGTCGATCTTCCCCAATTTACACTTGATCCGCACGGAAAAAACAGAAGAATCGACCTTCTGATCCGCAATCCCCTTAGGAGCCTCCAACCCCATTTCCGACATGCCGGTCACCTCTTCCATGGTCTTGAAAGGCTCCTTTCCTCTCTGGCTGATGATGGCCGCCACGATGTTATCGTTTAAGCCCCGATCCCCTCCCCGGGGACCGGGCGGCCCGCCGAGGCCGAGGCCATAGAGCAACTCGAAGGGAGCTGTGTTGAGATTCAGTTTCCCGTCCGTGGGCGCCACGGTCAGAAACTTCGCAAGTCCCCTTCCCTGGACAAGGTCCTTGTCAAACCCCTTTACCAGCAGCAGTTCTTCCAGGGAATCGAGGGGACCGTTCTTGACCGCATAGCCTAATTCTTTGTAGTAGTCCGTCTCAGCGCCCCCGGGGTCGGTCACGGTGTCGTCCGCATCGATCCAATCCACAAGGGCCCCCACGATCTCTTCCTTCCCTCCCAGGCGCTTTATGAGATCCTTAAGCTGGGCTTGCACGCCCGCGTCAACCTTGCCGTCTTCCCCGACAAGCCTGTTCACATTCAATTTTCTATCCTCATCCGTAACGCTGATCTCTACCTTCTCGTCACCTATAGTCAGTGCGGGAATAGTCGCCCATTTGTCCGACAATGCATCGTAAGAGTCGTCATCGGCCTTCAGTATGCCCGTGACCGCTTCGATTCCCGAACGGGCCATTCTGACAGCTTGTATTGTATCCCTGAAGTTACCGGCTTGCAATAGATTTATCTGGGTCTTCGAATAGAAGGCGATCACCACAGGAAACAGCACGGCAATGATAAGGAGAAGCGTAATGAGAATGAACCCTTCCTCTTCCCCTCGGGCGAATCGGGCGTGGCGGTCCCGGGAAGCCTGCCATACGGACCCACGCCATTCACCCATCACGATCCTCCGAGCAAGGTTTCTTCAGACACGAATGCTTTTGTCTTCCCCTTCCCATCCTTCATATTCACCGTGATCTTCACCTGTCTCGGCAGCTTGCCTTCAGTGCTTTCGCCCCAGGCGTCAAGCCAGCTTGTCCCGTCGTAATAACTGAGATCGAAACCGGTGATAATCCTCGAAACCTCGAATACCGTACCCGTCTTCTTAAGGTCTGCCTTCAGGTCCCGCGCCTCCATCCTTATAAAGACCTTATCCCCTTCCAGGGTCTTTATAAGTTCATAGGCTACGCGGCTCAAACCTGTCGGGTTTTTGCCCAGGGCCGTGGAAGTGACGAATTCAATCCGGGACGCCGCCTCAGTACCCACTTCGACAATTTCTCCTTTGAGAGGGTACTTCTGGGACGACACGACGCCCCTCAAGTCGTGCTTCAGGAGTTCCACAAGAATCCTCCCGGTTTCGAGAAGTTCCTGCTCTTCCGACGCGGCGTCAATAGTGCGGTTTATGCCGAAATATGTGGTATAGGCAATCATCAGGATAAAGGCGGACAGGCCTACGGCCAGCAACAGTTCGAGCAGGGTTACGCCCTTTTCGCCGCCCCTTGCCGGTCCGGCCATATGCGCATTCTTCCCGTTATTCACCAACCTTGTGTCCTTCCTTTTTTCAGCGCTTTCCCAGATATGTAGCAAGGGACACGGAGCTTCTCCTCTCATCCCAGAATACCTCCATCTCCACAATCCGGATGTCTTCAATAGGGGATTCCCGCACAGTCTTCCGGTATCTGTAGCCATTACGGTCATCGGGGTCGACCAGTCCGTCCACCTGCCCTGTTTCCGGCCACGGTTCCCGCTCCACTTCCTTAAGACGCGCTTCCGCGATCATGGTCGCTTCCGTCAACCTTCTCGCGTGCTCCTCCATCTTCACCCCTGTAGACACCAGTGAAATGAAAGACACCAGGGCAATCCCCGCGATCGCGACAGCGACCGTCACCTCAAGGAGTGTGAGACCGTTCTCTGAGAGATATCTCTTCGACATATGCGTTCTGCGCTTCAACCTTTGCGGTGAGCGGCTGGATCACCACCGAATAATATTGGGTTCTCGATTCAAAGTGGATAATAGTTCTGTCTACCAGACCGGAGGGGTAGAAATTCATCGTGCGGGTCCCTCTTATGGCCTTTTCACCGTTTATCACCACGTCTTTCAGTACATATCCTTCAGGCAGATCGAGTTGCTTCGTGGATTTGAACCCGTCAACAGGATTTATTACGCCGACACTCATCGTGTTGCCCGTAAGATCAAACTGTATGGACTTCACCTGGAAAGCGGAGATCGCGTCCTCCCTGAGGAGGGCCACTTCGATGGAGAATTTCTCCAGGAAAGATTCCGATCCTTTCTTCGAAAAGGCTCCCCAGTTAACCGCCGCAAACGACACAAGGACCGACATCAGAAAAACGACCACAAGTAGTTCAAGAAGCGTAAACCCTCTAGTCTTTTTCCAAGTCCGCGCTGGAAACATCGGCATTCTTCCCTGTCCCTCCGGGTTCTCCGTCCGCTCCATAGCTTGTAATGACGTAATCCCTGCCCTCCGGTCCCGGCGAGATATAGTAAAAGGGGTTTCCCCACGGGTCCTTGGGCAGAGTCTTGCTTTCAAGATAACCCCCTTCTCTCCATTTCTTCGGTATCGGATTCATCTCGGGCTTGATTAGGAGCGCCTGAAGGCCCTGTTCGGTGGTCGGATACGAGCCCGTATCGAGCTTGTAGAGTTTGAGCGCACCTTCAAGGGTTCTCACATCGGTTTTGGCTTTGATACGCCGCGCCTCTTCCGGCCTCTCCATGATCCTCGGGATAAGAAGGGTGGCCAGGATGCCGACTATGACAACCACTATCATCAATTCAATGAGCGTAAAGCCCATCTTGCCGTTTAAGGTACTCCTCGTTTCGCGGTCTGAATACATCGTCATGTAGCGCTTCATGCCACTCACCTCAGAAATTTATTTTACAAGGATCTTGTTCATTTCAAAAAGAGGAAGAAGGACGGACACAAGGACAAAAGAGACCACCACCCCCATGGCCATTATTATCACGGGCTCGACCATGGATGTAAAGGCCGTAATCTTCTGATTGACGTTTACCTCATAATACTCCGATACACGGGCGAGCATCTCCTCCACATTGCCTCCACTCTCACCCACCGACACCATATCCGCCACGTATGAAGGGAAGACCTCGGTGCTTCTTATAGCCACAGACAGGTCCGACCCGCCTTCGACCATTTCCGCCATCTTCATGATGTTCTCCGACACAATCACGCTTTTCATGGTCCTGCTCACCACCACGATGGACTGAACCATCGTGACACCGCTTCTTAAGAGGGTGGACATAATCCTCGTGAACCTATTGACCAGGATCATAGTGTAAAGGTTACCATAGACCGGCAGCCTGAGAAGCATTGAATCCCAGGTCCTCCTCCCTTTGGGGCTTCTTTTTATCCATTGAGAGAGTGCAACGCCCCCGGCAATCATGATGACCACCACAATAAGCATATAATTATTCACAAAAGCGGCTGTTCCAAGCAGGAGTCGCGTGGGCGTGGGCAACTTCTGGTTCATTCGTTCGAAAATCTTCATCACCATGGGAACAACCACCACCATGAGAAACATAAGGACTCCCGTTCCCACGGTCGCCATGATTGCGGGATAGATGAGGGCCGTTCGGATCTTTCCCCTGAGTATGGCCCTGTCTTCAAGCAGGTCGGCCTGGTAGGTGAGAATCGAATCGATAGCTCCGCTTCTTTCCCCCGCCTGAACCGAATAGACGAAAAGCTCGTCAAATATCTTCGGATAGGTCTTGAGCGCATCCGAAAGAGAGGCGCCACCTTTCACCTGGTCACGAAGGGAGCCTACGATCTCCTTTTCCTTCTCGCCGTCAAGCTGATTCGTAATAATCGCGAGAGCCTGGAACAGGGGGACACCCCCTTTCAGAAGGGAAGACAACTGACGTGCCAACTGTATGGGCAGTTTCTTCCTTACCCCGAAGGAGAAGAGGATCCTCTTCCTCTCCTGTGTCCTGCCCGTCTCTTTGAGCGACACAAGGTAGAGTCCCTTCTTCTTTATCCCGGCTCTTGCCGAAACTTCCCCGTCGGCCTCCAGATAGCCCGTCTCGGGCCTGCCGGATTTGTTGAGTGCCTTGTATTTGAATCTCATAGGCTTTATTCGGGTCATAGTATATCACAAAACCAGGCCCCTATTCATGAGTGCGTGAAATTACCGGTTATTTTCCCGGGAAATCCCGATAAATTTCTGATAGACTATATCCCATGGCGATACCGTGTCCCTTTTTACGCCGGACTTTCCACAAGAGAGAAATCCCGGAATGATTCTCAAGGTTAAGGCCCTCAGGCAATATGGGCTGCCGTTTGCCGCTTCCACGTTGTGCGCCGTGGTCATACCGGCCGTCCTGCTCATGTTGGTCCATTCATCCTTCCTGGCCATTCCCGTGCAGGCGGGAGCCGCATTCAACGCCGTAAAACCCGCGCCCGCAAAGGATGCCCAGACGAACGGCACGGCAGACTTCAGCATAATCGCGGAAAGGAACCTCTTCCGCGCAAAGCTGAAGGTTGAACTCCCCAAACCCAAAACGCCTAAGGAACTGGAAGAAGAGGCCCTCACAAACATAATACGCCCGATGATATTGAAAGGGGTGTGGCTCGGGCAGAACAACAACGACATCTTTGCGGTCATCGACAGGGGTCCCCAGAGGGGCGTTTGGATCTACAGAGTCGGCGACAGCGCGGACAGAGGCCTTGTTGTCTCGGAAATCCAGCAGAATTCCGTTATTCTCAAAAAGGATGATTTTGTTGCCTCTCTCAAGCTCTTTGCCAAGGGTTTTCAGAGAGTTCATCCCAAGAGCGGGGAAACCCGCACTGAAGGGTCAGGCCCGGACAGGCCCCGACCGGACAGGCCACGGTGACCGTCCCGAGAACGGCCGCCCTCTCATCGGGACGGCCCATCCAAGCCCTGCCAAAAAGTCATCCGTAACACAGAGTGGACGGCAATACAAGAAAAAACCGTTTATTAATAAGAGAAATAATGTATAATAACCTCAAATAAGCAGAGGGGAGTAAATGACGTTAAGGATACAGGCCTGCGTTATCGCATTAGTTTTTCTTCTTTCGTCAACTCTATACGGACAAGAGAAACCACCGCAGCCGCCTGCGCCGCCCACCGCGGGAGAAAAGGCTCCGGAAACCCAGGAGGGTCAGAAAAAGGCGCAACAGCCCCCTGCCCCACCCACCGCCGCGGAACAGGCTCAGGAACCCTCGCCAGGACAGGAGGGTCAGGAAACCAAGCGACTTCCCCGGATCAAGAAAACCCCCCAGCCGGATTTGTCCGAACAGCCTCTGCGTTCTTCTCCCATACCTCCAGGTTCGCAGGGGAGAAGAGAAACCCTCCCTCCGCATAGCGGTCCGGGCGCCCGGATGGTGCGGCCCTTGTCGTCCACACCCTCGTCGAGCGGCCCCATCAGGATGAACTTCGACAACGTGGAACTCCGTGACCTTATCCGCTTCATGAGCAATGTGATGGGCAAAAACGTTGTCTTTGACGAGAACCTGATCCGGGGAAAAGTGACGGTCCTTTCCCCCAAGAACCTTACGAAGGACGAGGTATTCAGACTCTTCGTCACTACTATGAACTACTTCGGTTTCGCGGTCGTACCCACACCGGAGGCGATAAAAGTGGTCAGGCAGACGGATGCCAGGGGGATGGCCCTCGAAAAGCTGGAAAGAAGCTCCCTTTCGGACCTGCCACCCGAAGACAGGTTTATGACCTATGTTCACAACCTGGAATATCTCGATTCCACCACCATGGTCGGCGTTTTGAAGCCCATGATGTCAAAAGATGCCCATATCGTCGCCATTCCATCCACGAACACGCTCATTATGATCGATACGGGATCAAACATCCAGCGGATAAAGAGAATCCTCGTTGAAATCGACATCCCCATTTCAAAGCAATTAGGGAGCCTGAGGGTTTACAATGTGCAACACACGAACGCGGTGGATCTTGCGAAGACGATTCAGGCCCTTTTGTCCGAAAGCAAGAAAGCGCAGACCCCCAAGGAAAAGATCTTCGTCACCTCTTACGCATCCACAAACGCTCTTCTCATCAGCGCGCCTCCGGAAGACATGATGGAGATAGAGCGCATAATCAGCGAGCTTGATACCTTGAGACCACAGGTCCTGGTAGAGGCCGCTATTATGGAAGTCACCACCATCAAGGGCGAGCAGTTCGGCGTCGAATGGCTCTCAGGGACCAACGGTCTCGGCTTGGCGGGTGGATTTGTGAAGAGTGCGGATTCCAACTATATCCCTACGTCCCAGGCCCTTCTCAACGGCACCACAACCAATTCGGCAGTATCTACCGCGATCGGCACCCTGAGCGGGTTCAACATAGGGGTGCAGGCCGGCAGCATCACGTACAAAGGTGTCACCTATCCTGCCATAAGCGCATTGGTTCGCGCACTCAGCACCCAGGACAATGTGAATATCCTTTCCACACCTCAGCTTCTCACCGTGAACAACGAGGAGGCCGAGATCATCGTAGGCGAGAACCGGCCTTACCAGACGAGTTCGAGACTCGACGCCTCCGGAAATCCAACCTATTCATACGAATACAAGGATGTGGGTATCAAGCTCAAGATCAAACCCCAGATTAACAAGGACGGTTATGTAAATCTCAATATATACCAGGAAGTCTCACAGATCAGCACCAACTCCAATACAGGGGCCCTTGCCCCGACCACGCTCAAGAGGTCGACAAAGACGACGGTCGTGGTCAAGGATTCTCAGACCGTCGTGATAAGCGGATTGATCAAGGACAATCTGAACGCAAGTTCCCAGGGCATTCCTTTTTTGAGCTCCATACCCATCATAGGGTATCTCTTCGGGTCAAAGACGAAATCGAACGAGAAGACGAACCTCCTTGTCTTTCTCACGCCCAGGATCATCTATACCGCCGAGCATCTGAACGATGTGACAAACATGAAGAAACAGGAGCAGGAACAAATGCTCTTCCAAGGAAAGAAACCATAATGGAGCCTGCTCTGGTCGAGTCTGACCCTCTCAGCCCGATTCCCACCAATATCGCACGCATACCCTACACCTTCTTCCAGAAGAACGGCATCGTCCCGCTGGGTTGCCGGGAGAACAACTCGGTTCTCGTAGTGGCGGTTCACGAGGACGGGGAGAGCAACAAGTCAGATATATTGGGCGTCTACGCCAACATGCAGGTCGAAAAACAGTACGTAACGAAAGAAGAGTTCGAGACACACCTCCACAACTTCAAGGAGGAGCAGGGCCGTGAGGTGGTAATAGGTGTGGTCGAAGGGCTTGAAGGCAGCATCTCCGATATCGCCCAGGAAATACCCAATGGTCACGACCTTCAGGACGACGCAGCAAATGAGCCGCCCATCATCAAGCTTGTCAATCTGGTCTTCTCCATTGCGATCCAGGATAGGGCGAGCGACATACATATCCAGCCCCTCGAGCATGAGGTCAGGGTAAGGTTCAGAATAGACGGCCTGCTCTACGACATTTACAGGCTTCCAAAAAGGACTCAGAACGCCGTGGTGTCGAGGATAAAGGTTATGTCGGGTCTTGATGTGGCTGAAAAGAGGATGCCTCAGGACGGAAGAATCAAGCTGAGAATAACAGGGCGCGAAATCGATGTCAGAGTTTCGATCATCCCATCCGTATACGGGGAGCAGGTCGTAATGAGACTCCTCGACAAGGGCGCAACGCTTATTACTCTTGAGGAGATCGGTGTAGCGGGATTGAATAAAACCATATCCTCCCTCATCCAGAGGCCGCAGGGCGTGTTTCTCGTTACCGGTCCCACCGGGAGCGGCAAGACGACAACCCTTTATTCCGCGCTCCAGCACATCAACACTGCGGAAAAGAATATCCTTACCATCGAAGACCCGGTCGAATACGTGCTCCAGGGTATCGCACAGATGCAGGTAAACCCCAAGATCCACCTCGACTTCGCCAAGGCCCTCAGGTCTTTCCTTAGACAGGACCCTGATGTCATCATGGTCGGAGAGATAAGGGATGAAGAGACTGCCCAGATCGCCATCCAGGCCGCTCTCACCGGCCACCTCGTCTTTTCCACGCTCCATACGAACGACTCTGCAAGCGCCCTCACCCGGCTTATCGATATGGGGGTTGAACCTTATCTTCTTACTTCATCGATAACAGCGATCCTCGCCCAGCGTCTCGTGAGAAAAATTTGCCCCCTTTGCAGGGAGTCGTACCAGGTATCGGATTTTGAGCAGGAACTTCTCCCGGATTACTTCAGGGAGGGACCCAGGCCCCTCTACAAGGGCAAAGGCTGCGATAACTGCCTCAGTACGGGGTTCTCAGGCAGGGTCGGTATCTTCGAGCTGCTTACCCTCTCTACCCGTATCAGGCAGATGGTGCAGGAGAAGGCGTCGTCAGAGGAAATCAAGGCTCAGGCTATCAAGGAAGGCATGACCACCCTCAGACAGGACGGAATAAACAAGGCGTTCCAAGGCGTCACAACCCTCTCCGAGGTCATGAGAGTCTCTATAGAATAGGCGGCCTGGGCGGATAGCCTCCGCCGATGGGCGTGTATCCTCACCTGTAGCCCGCTGACGTGCTTTAACGGTGGGGTTTTATGTAGAACACGTTGTCGCCGAAGTGGTAGCTCTCGATAACTCCCGAATGCTCCAGAACGGCAAGACCACTTTTCGCCTTCAGGTATGGCACTCCGGTGATCCTTATAATATCTTCGAGGTTCATGGATCTTCTTTCCAGTATGTCAAGGACCTTCTCTTCCCACCCCTCTTCCTCGTTCCCTACTTCGACCGCTTTCTCAAAGGAACACACAACCTCACAGTTATCTCCAAGGTAATTGCACACCTTCTCAAGCTCCGCGGGTTCCATCATCCCCCTTATTTCCACATTGGGCGGTCTCGTTACCGTGTTAAGCTGGACCTTATCTACTCCGATATAATGGATAATGTCCTTGAATTTTGCCAGTTCCTCGGGGTCGTCATTCACGTCCCGTACCATCATGATCTCAAGCCATATCCGGCCTCGATAAACGCTCCGGAAACTCTTCAGGCCCTCTATCATCACGTCCAGGTCGATAAGAGGGTGCGGTCTGTTGATGTAGTGAAAAATATCCTCACTTGCCGCATCCAGGGATGGCAGGACCACGTCGGCGTCCATAAGATCATTGCGCACGTCCTGTCTGAATAAAAGCGACCCGTTTGTAATGACCGCCACAGGTATATTCACCCTCTTCTTGATCTCCCGGATCATGGTGCCCAAATCGCTATTCAGGGTAGGTTCACCCGAACCGGAAAAAGTCACGAAATCGACGTGCTTCGCCCCCTCTATCTCCCTGATTACCTCACCCACCACATCTTCCACCTCAAAGAACCTTCTGCGCTCCACTTCAAGGCACGTGGTCTTACCGATCTGGCAATAGAGGCAATCGAAACTGCAGTACTTCGGCAAGATAGTGTCGACGCCCAATGAAAAACCCAATCTTCTCGAAGGGACCGGTCCAAAGACATGCTTGTTCATAGGCAACATAATAAACGATTATCAGAAAAAAAGTAAATAGCTTCGCGGTAAGAAGCTTGTTTATATTGACATTTCACCCGCGATATACTAATAATAAACACACGGGCGATTAGCTCAGATGGTTAGAGCGCTGGTCTCACATACCAGAGGTCGTTGGTTCGAATCCAATATCGCCCACCATTCAACCTTTCAGGGGGATTAATGTCGGGTCACAGCAAATGGAGTTCGATTAAGCATAAAAAAGGTGCGGCTGATGCCAAAAGAGGCAAGATTTTTACGAAGTTGATCAGAGAAATAACTACCGCTGCACGTATGGCCGGAGGAGATCCGGAGTCGAACTCAAGGTTGAGGGTGGCTATCGCCCAGGCGAAATCCGAAAATATGCCCAAAGACAATATTGAAAAGGCCATCAAGAAGGGCACGAGTTCAGGCGAAGGCGGAGTGAACTACGAGGAACACATCTATGAAGGATACGGCCCCGGAGGCACTGCGGTCCTTGTGGCAGCCCTGACCGACAACAAGATGAGAACCACCGCCGAGGTGCGTCACGCCTTTTCAAGGCTTAACGGCAACATGGCAGAAGCAGGGAGCGTTTCATGGCAGTTCAGCAAGAAAGGGCTCATTACCTTCGACAGGGCCACCGTGGACGAGGACAGCCTCATGGAGCTCGCTCTCGAGGCGGGCGCGGAGGATATTTCCGATGAGGGCGATGTGGTTGAGGTCTATACGGACCTTTCAAGTTTTGAAAAAGTGAGAAAGGTCTTTGACGAGAAGGGACTGAAGTACCTCTCCTCGGAAATGGCCATGATTCCCCAGACCACGGTAAAACTGGAAGGGAGAAACGCGGAAACAATGCTCAAACTCATGGAGACGTTGGAAGACTCCGACGACGTCCAGAACGTATATGCAAATTTCGATATCTCCGAAGAGGAACTGGAGCGGTTAAGCCAATAGGCTTTCCCCCGGATTCTATTCAGCTGCATCTTTAAGTCAGATACCTTTCCTGTTTTCAAACGAGCTTTTTATCGTAAGGGGGTCGATATAGACGATATCGCCTCCCACCGGAACACCGGATGCGATCCTCGTTATCTTCACGTCCACCTGTTTCAAAAGCTCGCCTATGTAGTGTGCCGTCGTATTTCCTTCGATATTCGGGTTGGTCGCTATTATCAGTTCCTTTATCCCTTCCCTCTCGATTCGGGCCTTCAGTTCCTTGATCCGTACCTCATCGGGACCTATGCCTTCTATGGGGTTGATCACCCCGTGGAGGATATGATAACGGTATACTCCGGGGTTTGCCGACTCCACCACCATCATATGGGATGACTCCTCGACCACGCATACCGTGGACTTATCCCTTTTCTCGTCCGCGCATATCCTGCACGGGTCCGAGTCGGTAATGTTAAAGCAGACGCTGCACAATCTGATCTTTTCCTTAATGTCCAGAAGGCTCCCCGACAACTCCGAAATGTAGCTTTCCTTGCTGTTCAGCAGGAAGAAGGCAAGCCGCGTTGCGGTCTTCTTGCCGATACCCGGCAGCCTGCTCAAATTCTCTATAAGACGCTCTATCGGTTCCGGATAGTACATTTACATTCCAAAAGGCAATTGCAGGCCGCCTGTAATCTTGGACATCTCTTCCTGAAGCATGTCTTTCGATTTGTTAAGGCCTTCATTTACTGCTGCAATGATAAGGTCTTCAAGCAGTTCTTTGTCCCGCTCTTCCCATATCTCGTCGGCAATCTTGACGGACAGCACTTCCTGCTTTCCATTCACGACACAGGTTACCATTCCCCCGCCCGACTGTGCCTCAATCGTCTTGTCCGCCATTTCATCCTGCATCTTTTGGAACTTTTCCTGCATCTTTTTTGCCTGGCTTAAGAGCTGGCCTAACTGTTTTGACATATTACCTCCTTCATACGTTAAATAAGGTTTCCGCTTCCCTTACGAAGTCTTGAAGTCCATTTCTCTTCACTTCGCCTCCGTCCCGGAATACAAGTCCTATTTCCTTTCCAAAGAACTCCCTCAACAATTGCCTGATCTCTTCCTTCTGACTCGGGTCATCCATAATAGAGGCCGTCTGTTTCTCACTGAACACGACAATGCTGTCCCCTTCCATCTTTACCACGAGGTCGCTCAGTATACTTCCGATAAGAGGCTTCTTGCCCTTCAGATACTCTACAAATCCGGCCGCATCCAAACTCCGCGGCGCCGGCGCTCTTTCCGGTTCCTTTTCCCGAACCGTCGCGCGAACAGCCTCCTCTCCGGAGGAACGGTCCATGGGAGGGGCGTACGTGTCTTTTCTTGCCCTCTCCTCACTCTCGTGAGCCACAGGTCTGATCTCTTCCGCCGCCATCGGCCGGGTATGCGTTTCATGTCTCGCAAGGTTGTCTATGACCTTCTCCACATCCCTGAGTTTGGACAGGTTGTAAAGATTAATATAGAAAACCTCCAGCGATACTCTCGGGAAAATGCCCTTCAGCAGGTCTTCCGATTTGAGCATGTAGTGGAGCATATTCTGAATCTCATAATATTCGAGATTTTCGGACAATTCGAGGACCTTCTTCTGCTCTTCCTCGCCGAGGTACAGGAAAGAAGGCATTCCGTCGCACACCTTTATCATCAGCATGTTTCTGAGAACGGACACAAGCCCTTTATATATCTGATATATGTCGTTGCCGTCGTTCAAAGCCCTCTCGATTGCCTCGAACCCCATCCTCAGATTTCCGTCCACAATGGATCGCACAATTCCGTACAACAGGTCTTTTTCAACGATCCCGATTATACCGATCACGTCTTTTTCTGCGATATGTTTGCCGCTGAAGGCAATAATCTGGTCAAGCAGCGATTCGGCATCTCTCAGTCCGCCATCCGCTTCGGCGGCTATATATTGAAAGACCCCGTCGTCGTAGGTTATGTCTTCGTCTTGGCAGATACGCTTCAATTGCTCGATAATATCGGCCTCAGGAATCCTTCTGAAGTCAAAACGCTGGCATCTCGACATGATCGTATAGGGGATCTTCTGTGCTTCCGTGGTGGCAAGGATAAAGATACTGTGGCCGGGAGGCTCTTCGAGGGTTTTCAGAAAGGCATTACGGGCCTCGGTAGTGAGCATGTGCGCTTCGTCAAGTATATACACCTTATACGTACCCTTCATGGGCATATAACGCACGGTCTCGCGAAGCTCTTTTATATCGTCTATGCCTCTTGCCGAGGCAGCGTCGATCTCTATGATATCTACGAAGTTACCATTATCTATGGCTATGCAGTTTTCACACGTATCACAGGGCTCTTCCGTCTCCCGGTTCGTGCAGTTTACGGCTTTTGCAAGTATGCGGGCCAGGGAAGTTTTCCCCACGCCTCTGGGACCCGTAAACAAATAGGCATGCGGTATTCTGTTGAACTTAATCGAATTCCTGAGGGTAGTGACTATGTGGGGCTGGCCGATCACATCACCGAACTTCCTAGGCCGCCACCTTCGCGCTATAACGGTATAATTCAACGGAGAGGACCTCGCCTCACATTCCACTTCCGGTATTCAGCAAAATCAAGCCGCTTGTTCCTCACTCTTCATGCTCCATCTTTTGCTTTCCGCCCCGTCAATTATAAAACCAGGCTACCTGCGGCACACGCGATAGTCACTACCGCTGCTTTCTTCCGAACCTGACGGGGTTTGTAACCTCAACGTTGCGCAGGGCCTGGCGTTTTACACAATTATGGCGGAGAGAGAGGGATTTGAACCCTCGGAACGCGTTTTAGCACGTTCACACGATTTCCAGTCGTGCTCCTTCAGCCGCTCGGACATCTCTCCGATATTTGTTTTATATACCACAGATAGCAAAGCGGACACAAGTAAATCACAACGACATTTTTCGCGCTCCTTCCCTTTCGGTTCATATCCGGCCGCCCATGCGCTCTCACGGGCCCCCTACCGCACCGACAAATTTGTCGGACCCTTCCGGCCCGGCGACATTTCTGTTACGCCGACCTCGACCCGCTCACAAAATCCTTTCCCGCGCCGGCCCTTTCATATTATAATACCCGTTAGTCTGTATGAAGAGTTAACAGGAGCCAATGACGGCCGGGGGGACATGGCATGTATCTTGCTCTTTACGTACCTTGATAAAAGATGAATACGGCAAAGCGATGGACCCACGACCTTCATCGCATTAATCTCATGCGGCGGGTGTGCGCACGGACTCCGGGTCTCGACAGCAGCCATTATTGGGTGAGATCCATTTTCGCCTGCCGAATATATACACGTGCCGGGCGGGGTATCGGGCAAAGTACCGGAGGAACGGGAGAATATCCCGGAAAATTGCACGGATTTACCGCCATATGGACAGGATCCGGGCAATAATAAAGTCAAACATAAGGAGAGAAATGATGAAGAGATGGTTGGTGTTGATGATCTTTTTGTTTCCCGCGTTCATAGCGGCAGTTGTCCCATCCCTTGCTGCAGACGCGCCTCCCACCGTGGTGGGTCGCGTCTACCATGTTGAAGGTGACCTGCTCCGTTACGTACCTGCGGAGAACGATTGGGTCGCCGTGGTCAAGGATGCGCCTTTTGGGACAGGTGACACCCTTTTTTCAGGCACCCAGGGCATGGCCGAGTTGATTGTCCCCAACGGTTCCTGGATCAGGACAGGATACAGCACTCAGGTGCAGTTTATTGCCCTTGACACGGAAGTCTCTGAAGCCGACGTCGCTTCAGGGGTATCCAGGTTCTACAACAAGGGCGCCAAGACGGTCGTAAAAACCACATGCCCTTTTGGCTACGTTCTTGCCTACCCCGGTTCAACATTCGATTTTTACGTGGGTGAAAACTCCGTAGAAGTGATCGCAGTCAAGGGGACGGTCAGTTTCGTTCACTCATCCACTCAGGCAAAGTACGACATTTCAGCCGGATCTCCATCGCTTCTCGCCGATCAGAGTCAGGTATCATCGGGTGAAGGTGTTGTAGACCCTACCTGGGATCAATGGAACCAGTCCCGTGATGGTTTTTGGGCGGCAAAAGCCAGAGTGCGGGGCCGCTCCGTCGAATATCTCCCTCCCGCTCTTCGCGACGAGGCGTATGTACTTGAAGAAAACGGAAGATGGGAAACCGTGGTCTACGAAGGCAGGGAGCGCCGTTTCTGGCGACCCACCGTGGTTGACGCGGGATGGGCGCCCTACACCGCGGGACGTTGGACCGACTGGTACGGAGACCAGACATGGGTTCCCGCCGAGTCTTTCGGATATGTTACCCACCATTACGGTAACTGGGTGCGTGTGGGCCATAACTGGTACTGGGCACCGCCCGTAGTGGCGGTCAGGGCCGGTTTACCGCTCCTCGACATAGGGTTTGCGTGGACTCCCGGGAGAGTGGCCTGGATTCACAGCGGATCGAATGTTGGTTGGGTACCTCTTGCGCCGAATGAGCCTTACTATAGTCACCGCCACTGGGGAGGACGTCACGACGTGGTAATAAGCAGTTCAAGACCGGTCCATGTCAACGTCCGGAACTATGCCTATGTAAATCAGGCAGTGGTCGTCAACCAGACCAATTTCTACAACGTGAATAACTACCGCAATGTCCGTGTTACCAATATAAACCAGACAACCATCGTCAATAACTATACCGCTGCACCCGTTGTCAACAATACCGTCATAAACAACTACACCACAAACAAACAACGCTACAATTTCACTAACGTGGCAGTCAAGGAAAAGCCGCACAACAGCGTAATAAACCGAATTCAGCAGAACGAAAAAACCATTCATCAGGGTAAGCCTGTGACCGCCGCCGCACTCCAGCAGGAGGTCAAGAAGGTACGTGAGGGCCAGCCCAATCGTAACGCAAAGATCGAACAGCCCAAGAGTGCAAACTACATTGTACCCGCCAATCAGGTTAACCGCCCGAAATCGGAAATCAAGCTCCCCCAGAGAGAAATCAAGGGTGGGAGGCCTGGCGGTCAGCCGGGACAACCAGGTCAGGGACCTTCCGGTAAGCCGGGACAGCCTTCTCAGCCGGGACAGCAAGGTCAGGGACCTTCCGGTAAGCCGGGGCAGCCTGGTCAGCCAGGGCAGCCGGGACAGGGACCTTCCGGTAAGCCTGGTCAACCTGGTCAGATAACATCTCCGAGACCCGGACAACCCGGGCAGCAGGGGCAACCTGTACAGCCGGGGCAGATAACATCTCCAAGGCCAGGACAGCCTTCTCAGCCAGGACAACCGGGACAGCAGGGTCAGATGGGTCAGCCTCAGAGACCGACTCAACCTGGTCAGATAACATCTCCGAGACCCGGACAACCCGGGCAGCAGGGGCAACCTGTACAGCCGGGGCAGATAACATCTCCAAGGCCAGGACAGCCTTCTCAGCCAGGACAACCGGGACAGCAAGGTCAGATAACATCTCCAAGACCCGGACAGCCTTCTCAGCCAGGACAACCGGGACAGCAGGGTCAGATGGGTCAGCCTCAGAGACCGACTCAACCTGGTCAGATAACATCTCCGAGACCCGGACAACCCGGGCAGCAGGGGCAACCTGTACAGCCGGGGCAGATAACATCTCCAAGGCCAGGACAGCCTTCTCAACCGGGGCAACCGGGACAGGTTACACCTCAAAGGCCCGGTCAGCCTGGGCAGGGACTTTCCGGTCAGCCGGGACAACCTTCTCAGCCGGGCCAAATTACACCTCCGAGACCCGGGCAGCAAGGTCAGATGGGTCAGCCCCAGAGACCGACTCAACCTGGTCAGCAGGGGCAGATGGGTCAGCCTCAGAGACCGACTCAACCTGGTCAGCAGGGGCAGATGGGAAGAACCGAATCTCCACAACCTGCTCCGAAGCCACAGCAGGTACAGCAGCCGAAACCAGCTCCACAGCCTGCTCCTCATGTTCAGCCTGCGCCACAGCCGAAACCGGCACCTCAACCGGCACCTAAGCCTCAACCAGCACCTCAACCTGCTCCGAAGCCTCAACCGGCGCCTCAACCGGCACCTAAGCCACAGCCGGCGCCACAGCCGAAACCGGCACCTCAACCTGCTCCGAAGCCACAGCAGGTACAGCAGCCGAAACCAGCTCCACAGCCTGCTCCGAAGCCTCAGCAGGCTGCGCCGGCAAAGCCGGGCCAACCCGGCCAGCCCCACTGACCAGGGGGCGTGACCGGCGTGCTTACCTCTCAACGGACAAAGCAGCCCGGGTTCGAAGAAACGGGCCCACGTGTTGTCGGCGGGGTTGAGGGGATATCGATTTGACAGTAACCCCGGAGAGCAGGATTGACTCCTGCTCTCCGGGGGACATTTTCCCCTCGGTCCCGGGTATTTTCACATTCCGCCCCCTTTCTCATCCGTTCCCCATTAACCGCTCCGTTGTCCGTTCCTGTTCCGATTATTGACACACTCTTCTTTACCCGATATCCTTTCCTAAGGTGGGCAGGGCGGGCTTTCGTCCGTTCCCCAGCCTATGGGGTGGCCGGATGATGAATAAACGGAATATGTATCTCTTTACTTTCACCCTTCTCGCTATCGGTGTGGGAGGGATTATCGCCCAGACAGTGCTTCTCAGGGAGTTGCTTGTTGTCTTCGCGGGCAACGAGTTCTCTATCGGCATTATCATCGGATTTTGGGTAATCTGGGAGGCTGCGGGGGCCTATCTCGGTGGCCTCAAAGAGATGCAGTTGAGGACAGGCATAAGGTCGCTGGCCTGCCTTTCCGTTCTTTTTTCCGTATTTCTTCCCATCTCTATCTATGGAGCCCGCACATTCAAAGTTCTCGCCGGCATACCCGTCGAGATAGGTGTCGGGCTCATACCCATCCTCTATACATCTTCCCTGGTACTGCTGCCCGTCGGGCTCATTCACGGATTCCTCTTCACTCTCGCATGTTCAATATGGGACCGGTTGACCGCCGAAGGGACACGATCCAGTGGAAAGGTTTACTTTTACGAGATGGTCGGCACTATTGCAGGCGGCATAATCGTGAACTTCCTTCTGGTGCCCCATTACCAGTCCTTTCAAATCGCCCTGTTGGTTGCCTGCTTCACCGCCGGTTCCTGTATCATTCTTCTCGTTTCTTTCTCCCGCCTGACTGAAAGCCCCGCCCTGGCCTTCAGCGCGGCAGTGATAATCTCCTCCGTTATCCTCCTTGCAGGAGGCGGCGCGGACCGTCTTCACCGCTTAGCCGTTGAGAGGCAATGGCAAGGCCGAAACGTGGTCTACTATGAAAACTCTGTCTATCAGAATATCGTGGTGACTCAAAGGGATGACCAATATACGTTTTTTTTGGACGCTCTATCCATTCTGACTGTTCCCGTCCCCGACATCGCCTTTGTGGAGGAATTCGTACACTTCCCTATGCTTGTCCACCCCTTCCCGAAGAACGTGCTGGTCCTGGGAGGCGGCGCAGGAGGCGTGATAAACGAAATCCTGAAGCATCCATCAGTAAAAAGGATAGACTACGTGGAGATCGATCCCGCTTTTCTGAAGACGGTCATGCGGTTCTCGACACCCCTCACCACCCGGGAACTGAGCAATCCTCTCGTCCACCTCCACTTTCTCGATGGGCGAATGTTTCTCAAACGGGCCCTCCGTGGGTATGATGTTATCCTCCTCGGTGTGCAGCCTCCCCACACTCTTCAGCAAAACAGGTTCTTTACACAGGAATTTTTCGGGGATGTACAGAAAGCTCTTCGCAAGGGCGGTATTCTCGCCCTTACCATGACAGGGTCTCTTACCTACTACAGCACCGAATTGAAGGATCTCAATTCCTCCATCCTCGCGTCCCTGAAAGGGGTGTTCCCTCATACCTTCGTGGTCCCGGGCGACTCCAATCTCTTCCTTGCCTCAGGTTCTCCGACGGTTTCCTCAGTCTCTCCCATCCTTCTCTCCGACCGTCTGAAGACGAGAGACATTGCGACCAGTCTCATAAGCGGCACCCACCTCGCTCATCGACTTCAACCGGAGAGAAGAGTATGGTTCTCCTCCCTCCTCGAAGGCCGGACAATTCCCGCAAACCATGATTTTTCACCTAAGGCCCTCTTCTACTACATAGCTTACCAGAATCTCCTCTTCTCTCCGTCCATAAGCCGGCTGTTCACCGCAGCAGAGGCAGTCCGGCCCCTCGGGGCAGCCTCATTCCTCGCCCTTCTGTTCCTTGCCTCTGCTCTGCTCCGCAGAACGTACTCACGTCTACCCGTCGCCTATGCGATCGGCACCACAGGCTTCACCGCCATGATAATGGAACTGGTTCTTCTATTCAGCTTCCAGGTGTTTTACGGATACATCTTCTATGAAATCGGTCTCCTTCTCACCCTGTTCATGGCCGGAATGGCAACAGGCGGCATCGTTGCCTCCGCTCCAGCCTTTCGGAAGGTATCGCCTGTGACATTGCTCACCTTCACCGACCTTTTTCTCGCCATCTTCGCCCTCATTCTTTCTCTCATCTTCCTTTCCTTCGGTTCCGCCTTCTTGTCGGGTTCCCCCTTGTCCTACCCTATCCTTCTTATTCTTCTTTTCGTCTCAGGTTTCCTGCCCGGCGCAGAGTTCCCCCTGGCCGCAATGGGGTATGCCCGCACCGTGAACGCGACTGAGGCCCGGACAGGAGACACCGTCGGAAGGACCGTCGGATTTCTCTATGGCGTGGATCTGGTCGGCGGTTGGATAGGAGGGCTGGTGGGAGGGTTTCTCCTCCTTCCCGTATTGGGACTCACTCAAAGCCTTCTTCTCCTTGTGGTTTTGAAGGCAGGCAGTCTTCTATTGTTGGCGACTTCTCCAAAAAAATAGTATAATTCCCCTAAGGCGGCATACACATGCTGGGTAGAAGAGATTTCATAAAACTGGCGCTCCTCGCACCCCTGGCCCTGAAGGTCGACGCAAAAGTCTCCCTTCAGAAAGAAACTCCCCCTCTTCATGAAGCCCTTTACTACGAGAAGGTCGACGAAAAGAAAAAGGTCGTGGGGTGCCTTCTCTGCCCGAGGGCCTGTTCCATCCAGGACGGTGAGACAGGCTTCTGCCGCGCGAGAAAGAATATCCGGGGCAAGCTTTATTCCCTCGGATACGCCCAACCCTGTGCCATCCATGTCGACCCGGTGGAGAAGAAGCCCTTCTTCAACGTCCTGCCCCGGACCCTGAGCCTCTCTCTTGCCTGCGCCGGTTGCAATCTGAGGTGTAAGTTCTGCCAGAACTGGCAGATATCTCAAATCTCCCCCATGGAATCGAACAATTACCACCTTTCCCCGGGGAAACTAGTGGAGGCCGCAAAATCGAGCGGCTGCAAGAGCATTGCTTACACCTATACGGAACCGACCAATTTCTACGAGTATATGCTCGATACCGCGGTGATAGCCCGTTCACAGGGTATCCTTAACGTGCAGCACTCCAATGGGTATATCAACCCCGCCCCCCTTAAGGAACTATGCAAATACCTGGACGCTGCCAACATCGACCTCAAGGGGTTCAGTACCGCCTTCTACAACAAGATGTGCGAAGCGGAACTCGAACCCGTCCTTGAAACTATAAAGACCATGAAGAAATCCGGCGTATGGGTCGAGATCACGAATCTCGTCATCACCGGCCATAATGACGATCCCCGCATGATCAGCGCAATGTGTGAATGGGTAAAGCAGAATGTGGGGGCAGACGTGCCGGTTCACTTTTCACGGTTTTTCCCCATGTACAAGCTGACAGGAATCCAACCTACCCCTCTTCCGTCGCTGGAGCGGGCCCGCGAATGCGGGTTAAAGGCAGGCCTTCAGTTCGTCTATATCGGAAACGCACCCGGTAACCCGGGGGAAAACACCTATTGCCCGAAATGCAGGAAGGTTCTCGTCAGAAGATCAGGCTACAACATACTCGATCTACATATAAGAAGCGGGAAATGCAGGTACTGTGGGGAAAAGATAGGAGGCCTATGGACGGCATGACAAAATTCGCGACACCTTGTCTCAGGAGATCGGCCTTGGCCACCGCCATGGTCCTGATTCTGGCGCTGCACTTCCCGTTGACCGCAGCGCCCCAAAACACCACGACAACTGTGCGAAAAGCGTCTTTTGCGGGCTCCTTTTATCCGGCGGATAGAGCTACCCTCGACAAGAACGTTTCCGGCTATCTGAAGGCCGCCGAATCGAAGGGCAATCGCACTCCTGCCCCTATCATCGGCATCATTGCTCCCCATGCGGGATATCAGTACTCGGGAGGCGTTGCCGGGTCCGCATACAGTGCGTTGAAGGGCGGAGAGTACAAGACAGTCATACTCCTGGGACCGAGCCACCAGACATGGTTCAAGGGTGTATCTGTCGACCTCCAAAGTGGATGGGAAACACCTCTCGGCATAGTCCCCGTGGACCACGAGACGGCGCGGACCCTCCTGGAGAGATGCAAATTCGCCAAACCCTACACCCCTGCCTTTCAACGCGAACATTCTCTTGAGGTCCAACTCCCCTTCCTCCAAAAGACCCTCGGAAAGTTCAAGATAGTGCCCCTCGCCACGGGGTCCATGGATGACGACGACTACGCGGCCCTCGCCTCGGTCCTCGCCTCCCTCGTGAAGGATCACCCCCGGAAGATTCTGATCGTGGCTTCCTCCGACATGTCCCACTATCACCCTTATGACCTCGCAAAGACCATGGACCGTCTTGCCCTCGCCGACATGGAATCTCTTGATGTTCCCAAATTGACAGGCGATATACGGAAAGGGAAATGTGAACTCTGCGGGCTGCAGGCTGTGGTCACTCTTATCTCGGTTGCCCGGAGCCTCGGTGCCGAAGCTCATATTCTCAGTTACGCGAATTCGGGCGATGTGACGGGAGATAGAGACAGGGTTGTCGGATACGGGGCGATAGCCTTTTCCCTCCGGGAGGGAGACCACGGCCTCGACAAAAGAGAACAGGGGGTGCTCCTCAGTGTGGCCCGCAAGGCAGTTGAGGCGTCCGTCCTTGGGAAGCGCCTGCCACAACCGGACATAAAGGATTCGAAGCTGCAGGAGAAACGGGGTGCCTTTGTCACCCTTAGAAAGAAGGGTGACCTCAGGGGATGTGTGGGTTACGTGGCGCCCGTCCGCCCTTTATACGAAGCCGTATCCGAGATGGCCATGGCGGCATCGAGCCGGGACACTCGTTTTCGCCCGGTCTCCAGGGAGGAATTGAAGGACATCCATATAGAGATATCGGTGTTGAGCCCCATGAAGCCGGTTACCGACCCGACGGAAATCGAAGTGGGACGCCATGGTCTGTACATCACGCGGGGTGGGTTTTCGGGCCTCCTCCTCCCGCAGGTTGCCTCCGAGTATAGCTGGAACCGGGACGAGTTTTTAAGGCAGACGTGCATTAAAGCAGGACTCCCATCCAATTCCTGGAAAGAGAAAGGCACAAACGTCTACAGCTTCTCCGCGCAGATATTTTCCGAGTAGGTCCCGGAGGACTCGGCCGAAGGCGCCGGGACGCCCTCTTTACCGGGAGGTCCGGGCGCCCTGCCCCCTTCCGAAAGGTCCGCCAGTTCCGAAAGATAGACGCACAGATGAAGCCTCTCGTAAAGAGGCTCGTCGGGGTTATACCTTACCCACCCTTCCGGTATCGCTTCTCCGCCTGTTGACGACGCTCCGTCTTCCATTTTAATATGATACGTGCGCAAGGCCACTTTGTCAAACCCGGTTCAGGCCTTGCAATGGGAGAGACCAGGTCATGGAGAAAGTGAAGATCGGGATCAGCAGGTGCCTGCTCGGTGAAAAGGTCCGCTACAACGGGGAGCGCAAACAGGATTATTTTCTTACCGAAACCATGGGGCCTTATGTTGACTGGCGTCCTGTCTGTCCTGAGGTGGAGTGCGGTCTCGGTGTACCCAGGGAGGCTATGCACCTCGTGGGCAACCCCGCGGCTCCGAGCTTGAAAACCCTTTATACCAATGTGGACCACACGGACCGCATGATGAAATGGGTGGGGACCGGACTGCGGGATCTCAGGGACGCCGGACTATGCGGTTTTATCTTCAAGAGCAGGTCTCCGAGTTCGGGGATGCGCGGCGTGAAGATCCACACATCCCCCGGTAGGGCTCCGGCAAAAGGTGCAGGGATTTTTGCCGCAGCTTTTATGCGCCGTTATCCTCTTATCCCCGTTGAGGATGAGGAACGGCTCCACAACCCCTCGCTGAGGGGTAACTTCATTACGAGGGTTTTCACGTTGAAACGATGGAGAGAGCTACTTGCCCGCGACACCTCACTCAAAGGGCTGATGGAATTCCACGGCGCCCACAAGTACCTTATCCTTTCCCACAGCCGCGCTCACTCCACGGCTCTTGGCCGTCTCCTTGCAACGCCAGGCAATTCCACGACGGATATCCAGGACAAATATATAACCACGTTGATGGAAGGCCTTCGCCTCATTTCCACGGCCGGAAAGAATACGGATGCTCTGCTGCACATGGTGGGCTATTTCAAGAAACAACTCTCCCACGACGAAAAAGAAGAATTGCTGGAGGCCGTCGCGGACTACCGTAAGGGCATTATGCCCCTTGCCGTGCCCCTCGTTCTTCTCCGTCATTACGTCCTTAAACACAAGGAACAATATCTCTCCAAACAGGTCTATCTCTATCCTAACCCCGCGGAATTCATGTTGACAAACCACCCATGACCGAAGGGACGAGTGAGAATGACCGCATTGTCTTACTACTACATGATACCTCCGGCCGACGGCTGGAAGTATCTCAGGAAGGTGTATTTTGATCGATCTTTTACGCGCAAGGAGAAGTGTACGGAAGTACGAGGGTCGGCCCGTTGACGCAAGGTCTCTCGAGATCATAAAGGAGGCCCTGCTTCGCTCTCCGTCCGGCAGGAGCATCAACCCCTGGACGTTTATCTTTGTGGACGACCCCGGCCTTCTCTCACGCCTCGCAGAGGCAAAAGAACAGGGCTCCCGTTTCCTTGAACACGCTGCCCTCGGTATTGTAGTCTGCGGGGATGAAACAAAGACCGACGTGTGGGTCGAGGACTGCTCCATTGCCTCCATTGTGGCGCACCTTGTCACACACTCGCTGGGGCTTGGAAGTTGCTGGATCCAGATCAGAAACAGGTTTCATTCCCCGGACAAGACCTCGGAAGAGTACGTGCAGGAACTCCTCGGCATCCCGAAAAATGTGAAGGTCGAATCGATCATCAGCATCGGGTACCCTGCGGAGGCCAAAACTCCCCTTCCCGCTGAGAAATTGGATTACGGAAAGATAAGACACAACCGGTATGGGGAGACCCCGTAACCCTCTGACGGAAAACGCAAACAGGCCCGGCTACTGCCCCGTCCCGCCCGCTCCGGCCGCCCGGGCCCCAGCGTTCTTGCCTTGGGCCCGGGCGGCCGTGTCGATAGCCTGATGCGCCAGATCTATGGACTGACCCAGGGTGCCCAGGGCCTGAACGGGGTTATGGAAACCCATTCCGTTCTCGGCGGCTACAAAATCCCAGTACCATTGAGCTTTTCTTACAAGCTCCCTTGCCGCCTCAAGCTGGGCCCGGTCCGCCGTCCCTCTCGATGCCGCCCTGCCTATGGCCTCATGGGCTTTTGCCACAAGCTGCCCTGCCGTCCGCTGCAAAAGCCAGGTTGTGTCCTGCGTGGCCTTAACCCGTCCGGACAGCCATTCAGGGCTCTGTTCGTGACACGGACGGCATGATGCTTCCATGGTCCTCATGGGGCTCGTGACCCAATGGGAGCTATATTTTCGGTTTCCTTCCTTCATGGAAGGCATATGGCAGTCCGCGCAGGAGACGCCTGCCGTGCCATGGGTCCCCGTACTCCACGTCTCGAAGTCGGGATGCTGGGCCTTCAGCATATTTGCCTTGGAATCGGGATGCTCCCAATCCCGGGTGAAACCTCCGGGACTGGGAGCATAGTACGCATAGGTCTGATCAGGCCGGAGCCCCCTGTCCCACGGGAATATCACGCGGGACGTGCCGGGCTCGAAATAATACTCCGAATGGCACTGACCGCACACATAACTCCTCATCTCCTGCCGGGATGCCTTTTTCACGTCAACACCCCTCCGATGCATCGCTTCAATAAAAGCAGGATTGATGACCCTGAGGCTCATGGTCGCAGGATCATGGCAGTTGGCGCAGGTGATGGTCTGTTTCATTTTCGGAAATAACTCACCTATGGGTGTTTTCGCATATGACCAGCCCTTGTCCCGGTAAATATCAATGAGATTGGCCGTCTTGCAGGTCATGCAAGCCCCCGGGCTCGCCATGGTAATCCTTTTGGTCTCCTTGATGTCTTCAAGAGCGTAGGGATGGCCCCTGTCTTCGCTATAATCTTTACTGAAGGGCATTCCTCTGAAGTTTGTGAGAATCTCGGGTTCCTTCGTGGAGTGCTGAAATTTGATGCTCCCGCCGTAGCCCGTTGGCGATGGCGCCATCTCCAGGTTCTTCTTGTAGCTCTCGTACTGAAGGGGATAGAGCTTCCCCCAGTACGCGGGGTCGTATTCTCCCGCCGGTATCGCGGGAGGTTTGATATCCGACGCGGGTTTCTGCGCGATGACTTTCACCACAAAAAGGCTGAGTAAGAAAAAGACCGGTACAAGGGCTGCCACGAGTGGTTTTGTTCTCCCCTTCATCGTCTTACCTCCTTTTTCACTGAAACGCCCCGTTCCGCGGACCAGGTGGCGGCGGTCCGCCCGGCGCGTCACAATCTTCGCATCCATCCCGCACGATTGCAGCAGACCGTTTCTACCGCCCTATGGTAATTGTATGTCCGGCCTCGCCTTTCTGCAACCTGCACCCTTCAGGGAATCCGGTATGCACCTCCTTCTTCCATGACGAGCCCTTCTTTCATCATCCGTCCGAGTATGTCCCGCACCCTTTCAGGTTCGGCCCCGGCCCGTTCCGTAATAACCTTCTCAGGGACGTGCGCGCCTTCAAGAAGGAGCCGCAATACGGCCCCCCTTATTCGCCTGTCCGACCCCTTGAAGGACGTCTGCTTTCGATAGTGCGCACTCCTTCTGTTGGCATTACCTCCGCTTTTTCCGAGCATGGAGCCATAGTCCATGAGGGCGTAGTACCATCGGCGGGGATCATTCCTGTCGAGGGTCTGTCCCACCAGAGGGGCAATGTCTTTGTCGCTCACGGCTTCCCCTTCACCGAAGAAGTGATCGATAAACACGCGCCTGATATTCGTCTCTATGAAGACCGTGGGCATGCCGAAAGCGAAGGTCGCCACGGAACACGCTGTCGCCTTTCCTATCCCCGGAAGCCCCGCCAATTCTTCCACCGACTCGGGAAGCCTGCCGCCATACAAAGACATGACCAAGTGGGCGGCCTTCACCAGAGCGAGGGCGCGCCGGTTGTAGCCCAACCCCTGCCAGAGGGTCAATACGTCCTTGAGGGACGCCCCGGCAAGACTCCCGAATGTGGGAAATATGTAGAGGAACTCCTCGTATTTTCCCATCACCCGGTCCACCTGGGTCTGCTGGAGCATTACTTCCGAGACAAATATATGATACGGGTCGGTAGTTCTTCTCCACGGCAATTCCCGGCCGCATCGAATATAGTAATCATACACAATCGACCGAAAACGACCGATCTCTTCCGGAGACAACGGGTTCTCGCGGCGTTCCGACAAGGACCTTCTCAGCGTCCCTTTACCTTGCCCTGGTCGGCTACCTTCTTCACCGCTTCCTCAAGTTCGGCCGCGTCACCAAGGTACCGGTGAGAGATCGGATTGAGGTTGTCGTCAAAATCGTAGACCAGCGGCACACCGGTCGGAATATTCAGGGATGGTATGTCTTCGTCGGAGATGTTGTCGAGGTACTTGACCAGGGCACGCAAGCTGTTTCCATGCGCCACGATTATGATCTTTCTGCCTTCCCTGATATGGGGGACTATCCCCTCGTGCCAGTAAGGCAGAAACCTCGCGACCGTGTCCTTCAGACTCTCGGCTGCCGGCACCTCCGAGTCCTGGAGCATTGCATACTTTTGCTCCTTTCCGGGATATCTCGGGTCGGAAGGCTCCAGCGGGGGCGGAGGGACATCATAGCTCCTCCTCCAGATCCGGACCTGTTCTTCCCCGTAGTTGGCGGCTGTTTCCGCCTTGTTAAGTCCCTGCAATGCACCATAGTGCCTTTCGTTCAGTCTCCACGATTTGTGCTCGGGAACCCACATGAGATCCATCTCGTCCAAAGCGATCCAGAGGGTCCTCACAGCCCTCTTCAGCAGAGATGTAAAGGCCATATCAAAAACAAACCCTTCCCTCTTCAGTACCTGTCCCGCCCTCTTTGCCTCATCCACACCCTTCAAGGAGAGGTCGACGTCCGTCCAACCCGTAAACCTGTTCTCGAGGTTCCACTGACTCTCTCCGTGCCTTAAAAGGACCACCTGTATCATAATCACCTTCCTTAAAGAAATTCGCTGCACAATAATCTATTACAAAATATTCCCCCATGAAAGAGCATTCTTACGGAAAGAGGGGCTGAAAGGACGACAATTTGTGTGTCCCTCACGGGAAGGGTGAAGGAAATATCCATCCACCCATAAATGCTCCGTCCTTTTTCCTGTCTTAGACAGTTACTGTTTTTTCTGATAGTCTATATGTAGACCGGCCCGGGAACCCACCTTGCCCGTGGACCGACAAACGGAGGCTTATATAAACAATGAACGGACTCCTCCCCTGCTACGAAAAATGTTTCTTTTGCGGACCCGCCACAGGGGGTCTCGCCCTGGAACTTGCCTACGAAGATGGACAGGCGGTGTGTGATTTTACGGCCGACCAACGATTTCAGGGTTACGACGGCATGCTCCACGGCGGCATCGTAACCGGGGTCCTTGACGAAGTCATGTGGTGGACCCTCTTTATGCAGACGCGACAAGTTGCAGCCACCTGGAAAATAGAGGTCGAATTTCGCAGGCCCGTCACCTGCGGAAAACCGTATCGCGCCTCCGCACAGTTCATCCAGTCCGCTCACGGTTCGTATTCCCTCACCGCCCGCATCGAGGACTCCGAAAAGCGTCCATGCGCGAAGGGGACCGGGACTTTCAGAAGGACCAGAGGCTTCACTCTGGAAGATGTGGTTAAGCTCCTTGACTTCAGGGGCGTATCTCACGAATTACGGGCTCTCTTTCGCGGCCCCCAATCCCCATGAAATCCGGAGCTTGTTCATTCCCATCATATAGAGCATATGTGTGGGCCGGATAAAAATTATCCTTTTCACCTGTCTTTTGTTGTGCTAGAATATAATCAATACTTGTGGGGAGGCGCGTAATGAAGATAGAGAGCAGTTTCACGACAATCATCGGTTCAAATCAGCCAAAATCGGTGCGTGAGCGTCAATCCGCCGGCAAGGACGGAGGAAACAAGGACATCCGGGACGACGTCGATCTCACCGTTATGGACTTGTCCGCCAGGTCGACCCCTATCACTTCTTACAGTGAGGCCTTCGACCTCGCAAAAAACATCGACTCCCGCAGAGCCGGGGATGCCCACACTTTCTCAGGGGAAACTGCGGCTCGCTTGACGAGTCTCATCTAACTCCCGCCGTAAGGCGGTTCTCGGGGGTACGCAAAAACCAGCCTCTTTCAAAGACGCCCGCACGGGGTTCGTCGTATTCATCCGGGGTCATCTCTTTCATCACTGAATGTTTTATCGTCCGGGTATTTATTTTCTTAAACCGTAAGTATCTTTTTTCCCCCGCGCCTGTTCCCTTCGCGTCGGGAAGTCCCGTGGACGCTCGGATCTTTGTCATGATCTGCCTTACGTATTTGTATTGACTTTTTTCAGGCCATGCATTCAAATAGAGTTATAATGTCTCATTTTACCACCAGGCGGCACCAGAAAGTCCGGTGGATCGCGGATGGCGGAGATCGGATGAATAGACTGATAGCGGTCGTGGATGATGAGCCTGACATCGTGGAACTGGTGTCTCTTAATCTCACGAGGGCGGGCTTTAGAGTAAAGGGGTTCTCTGAGGCGGCCTCCTTCCTGGCCTCTCTCCCATCCGAGGTTCCCGACCTCATAATACTCGATCTCATGCTGCCCGACACGGACGGGCTCGAAACATGCAAGTACCTGAAGGGCCATGAGAAATATACCTCTATCCCCATCATCATGCTTACCGCGAGAAGTGAGGAGACCGAGAAGGTGCTGGGGCTTGAACTGGGCGCCGACGATTATGTAACCAAGCCCTTCTCTCCCAGGGAACTGGTGGCCAGGGTGAAAGCGGTTTTGCGAAGGCCCGAGCAACGCCATGAGAGCGCGAAGTTGTTCGTGGGCAACCTGATGATTATCGATCTCGAAAGGTTCGAAGTCATGGTGGAGGGCAGAAAAATAGATCTTACGCCCACGGAATTCAGGATTCTCCAGCTTCTTTCCACGAGAAAGGGTTGGGTCCATTCACGAGACCAGATCCTCGACTTTCTCTGGGGACGGGATAAAACCGTTATCGACAGAACGATCGATGTTCACATCAGACACCTGAGAGACAAGCTGGGCAACGCCGCCCCCCTCGTCAAGAATGTTCGGGGCGTAGGGTACAAAGTAGAAGAATGAGAAGGTCCATCTTTGCCAAGATCTTCGGCGGGTATGTTCTCGTCACCGTTATCCTGTCGGGCCTTATCCTTGCCTTTTCCTTTGCAGGCATTCGCGATTTCTATGTCGATGGCGAGACGGAGAGCCTGAAAAATCTCGGAACGGCCCTGGATACCAGCGCAATCCCTCTGGTCGCTGCAGGGAACCACCTCGAACTCGACCGGCTTGTGAAGAAAGTGGGAAAAGAGACACATACGAGAATCACCGTTGTTGCCCCCGACGGCCGGGTCCTCGCGGATTCGGAAACCAATCCCGAAAACATGGAAAACCACAGAACAAGGACGGAAGTGGCACAGGCCCTCGACGGAAATACAGGCAGGTTCCTCCGCCTGAGCGGCACCCTGAAGGAAGAGATGCTCTATATCGCGTTGCCCATGAAACACGAGGGCCGGATAATAGGTGTCCTCCGGCTGAGCCTTTTTCTAAAACAAATGAACGACGCCATGAACCGGTTCAGGGTTAAAATCGCGGAGATCACCGTCACCATTCTCGGTTTTTCCCTCCTCATCGCCCTCGCCTTTTCGAGAAGCCTCTCAAGGCCCATCAAAGAACTAAGTGCGGCTTCCAGGAAGGTCGCGGGCCAGGACTTCAATGTGAGGGTCTTTCTCAGGAATCACGACGAACTCAAGGAACTCGCGGACAGTTTCAACTCCATGGTTTCGCATACAAGGTCTCTCTTTGCTGAACTCACGCACCAGAAGGAAGAGCTCACCAGCATCATCTCTTCCCTGCAGGAAGGTCTGCTTGTTTTGGACCGTAACGACAAGCTGTTGCTGAGTAATGAGAGTTTTAAACGCCTCACTTCGGGCCTCGCCTCGGAAGGGGACTTCTATTGGGAGATATTCAGGGAGCCTCAATTTGACGAACTCATAAGAAAAGTACGAAGTTCTCGTCAGAACCGGGAGGACGAGATCGAATTCAGCAAGAGGATCTTCCTCTGCAGCGCCACCTTCCTCGAATCAGAGGGCGAGGTAGCGGTGGTCTTTCATGATATCACGCAGATAAAGAACCTGGAGCAGATCAAAACGGACTTTGTCCTCAATGTCTCTCATGAGCTGAGAACACCCCTGACCGCGATCAAAGGTTTCGCGGAGACCCTCGAAGAAGTAGTAGAAGATGACGAAGCAAGGCACTACGTGGACATAATCTCACGAAACGCCGACAGGCTCATGAATATCATTACCGACCTTCTTACCCTCTCCAGCCTTGAAGCAAAGGGTGCCCAACCCCAGTTCACCGAAGTGAATCTCAAAGACCTTGCGGAGAATGTACTCAAAATATTCACTCACCCCGTGAAAGAGAAGAACCTGCGCATGACGCTCATGGCGGATGACGCGCTCCCCACCATTGAGGCAGACCCCTTCAAGCTTGAACAAATGTTCATCAACCTCGTGGACAACGCGGTGAAGTACTCCGAGCAGGGAGGCATCGAAATTACGCTGAAGCAGGCAAAAGAAGGAATCGTTATTGCCGTGAAAGACACGGGCATCGGCATACCGCACGACTCCCTGGCGCGCATATTCGAGCGGTTCTACGTGGTGGACAAGTCCCGCTCCAAAAGGATGGGGGGCACGGGACTCGGTCTCTCTATCGTCAAACACGTAGTCATGCTCCATCACGGCTCAATTGAAGTGGACAGCTCCGTGGGCCTCGGGACCACTTTCACCGTCACCCTTCCGGAACACGGTTCCGGCCAATCATCTTAACGCAATATTGACAATTCATTAATAGAAACATAACGTACACCATGTAGAGTATGTCAACCTTTTGAAGGACACATTACCTCCGTCCCCATAGGTTCGACAAAGGCATCATTATTGAAATCAGCAAGGAGGTGCACCTGATGAAGCGTTTTCCAGGAATTGTCTTGTTGGCTCTCGCCATGACATTTGCCTTCCCCTATTCCGGGTGGTCCTCGGGCCAGGAGCTTCTCGGGGCCGGGGCAACCTTTCCTCAACCCCTCTACTCAAAGCTATTCGACGCGTACAACCAACAGTACGGCGTGAAGGTGAACTACCAGGGAATCGGTTCCGGGGGCGGAATCAACCAACTGATAAAAAGGACCGTGGATTTCGGGGGAACCGACGCGTTTATGACCCCGAAGGAACTCAAAGATGCGGGCGCCCTCGTCTCCCATATCCCCACGTGCGTCGGGGCCGTAGTCGTAACCTACAACCTTCCGGGAAATCCAAAACTCAAGTTTACCGCGGACGTGGTAGCCGACATCTTCCTCGGCAAGATAGCGAAGTGGAACGACCCGCGAATTGCCGCACTCAATCCGGATGCTACCCTTCCCAATAAGGCCGTCAGCGTCGTCCACCGGGCCGATGGAAGCGGTACCACATACGTCTTCAGCGAATATTTGAGCAAAGCGAACAATGACTGGAAAAAAAAGATGGGAACAGGGAAATCCCTCAACTGGCCGTCGGGACAGATCGGTCAAAAGGGAAATCCCGGTGTGGCGGGATATGTAAAACAGACACCGGGCGGAATTGGGTATATAGAGCTGATCTATGCGCTTCAGAACAAGATGGTCTATGGAGTTCTCAAAAACAGGGCGGGCAGGTTCGTGGAACCCACCACGAAATCCGTGAGCGCCGCGGCGGATGTCAGGATTCCCGAAAATACAAACGCCTCCCTCACCGATACTGAGGCCTCCGAAGGGTATCCCATAAGCAGCTTCACGTGGGTCATATTCTACAAAGAACAAGATTACAGCGGAAGATCGAAGGAAAAAGCCGAGGCCCTCGGCAAGCTTATGAGATGGATAGTCGGTGACGGACAAAGATATGTGGAGCCGCTTCAATATTCGCCCCTTCCCAGGGAGGCCGTTGCGAAGGCGCAGAAAATCATACAGTCAATGACCTATAAAGGCGCGCCTCTCATGAAATAGGCGCCCTTTTCGCCCGGACAAAGGGACTCCTTGTCCGGGTCATTGAAAACCACGGCGCGGAGCCCTATGTTTCCTGAAGAGAAACACCATTTTCCCGGCCCCATGGGAGTTATGATGGCAAAAAAGAAAAAGGTACTTTTCCTGTGCACCCACAATTCAGCCCGCTCACAGATGGCGGAGGGCTGGCTCAATCACCTTTACGGCGACCGGTACGACGCGTTCAGCGCCGGCATGGAACCGCGGGAGGTGCACATCTACGCCATTGAGGCCATGAAAGAAGCGGGCGTAGATATAACCTCGCACCGTTCAAAGGGCGTCGAAGAATTCGCAGATACACTTTTCGATCTCGTCGTCACGGTATGCGACAATGCGAAGGAAGCCTGTCCCTATTTTCCCGGCCCGGGACGCCGCCTTCACCAGAGCTTTTCCGACCCGGCCGCCCTACCCGGTCCCGGACACGTTCAATTAACCGCTTTCAGAAGGGTGAGGGATGAAATACGTGAGTGGGTCGAAAGGGAGTTTCGCGATAATGACTGATAATTGCGGCCATCCCCGGCCGGTTTACATCGACAAATCCGAAAAGAGATTCACCGCGGTTCTCGTCATTTCGGCTCTCTTCATGGTCATACTGCTCCTCGCCGTGTTCTTCACCCTTCTCGTCTCATCCATACCCGCTATCAAGGCCTTTGGGACCGGATTCCTCTACGGAAAAACATGGGACCCCACCACGGACACTTTCGGAGCCCTCCCTTTTCTCGCCGGCACATTGCTTACATCTTTCCTTGCCCTCGCGTTGTCAATACCTTTTTCTATAAGCATTTCCCTATTCCTCGGTGAATACCTGAGAGAGGGACCCGTGCCTGCCTTCCTGAAGAGCGCCGTTGAAGTCCTTGCGGGCATCCCTTCAGTCATTTACGGGCTGTGGGGGTTGTTCTTCCTCGTACCCATGATAAGGTCCCTGGGAACAATGTTCGGAGTCACTCTGCCCGGCGTGGGTGTCTTCACTTCAGCCCTCATTCTTGCCATTATGGTAATCCCCTTTTCGGCGTCCATCGGGAGGGAAGTGATAACCCTCGTCCCGGCGGACCTGAAGGAAGCGGCATACTCCCTGGGAGCAACCCGGTTTGAAGTGATAAAGACGGTCACCATCCCCTATGCCCGTTCAGGCATCATTGCCGGCATACTCCTCGCGTTAGGAAGGGCCATCGGAGAGACGATGGCCGTAACCATGCTCATAGGCAACAGCAACTTTCTGCCCACAAGTCTCTTCGGCCCCGCTAATACCATGGCAAGCGTCATAGCCAACGAATTTGCCGAGGCAACGGGCCTGACATTATCGTCCCTCGTGTGCGTCGGACTCGTCCTCTTCTTTGTCACCACCATCGTCAACATAGCAGGGAACTTCGTGATAAAGAAAACCAGCATAGAGGCGTCAAGGGAGGCGGGATGACGGGCGGTCATATAAAGGCAAGGATTGCGAAAGACACTGTCTTCAAGGCCGCAGTGATGGTTCTCGCAGTGGTTTCCCTGTTGCCTCTGTTCCTTATCCTCTATTACATTACGCGCAACGGCATATCAGTGATAAACTGGGGATTTCTCACCACCCTGCCCCGTCCCATCGGGGAGACGGGAGGAGGCATTTACAATGCCATCATCGGCACGATATACCTGATTATCCTTTCGAGCGCGTTTTCCATACCTCTCGGCATCACCACGGGTATATACCTGTCGGAGAGAAAGGCAGGGAACCTCGCAGAATTGGTTCGCCTCTCCGTGGTAGTCCTCCAGGGGACCCCTTCCATAGTAATCGGCATTATCGCCTATACGTGGGTAGTTGCGCCTATCCACGCCTTTTCAGCCCTGTCGGGCGGCATCGCCCTCAGTATCATGATGCTGCCGGTTATCATCAAGACCACCGAAGAGACCCTCAAACTGGTTCCCTACCACCTCAAAGAAGCATCCCTTGCCCTTGGCGTCCCCTATTACAGGACCATCCTGAAGGTAATACTCCCTTCAGGATTGACAAGCATATTGACGGGCGTACTGTTGAGCGTTGCCCGCATCACGGGCGAGACAGCCCCCCTTCTCTTCACTGCCTTCGGCAATCAGTTCATGAACTATAGTATATTCAAACCCATAGATTCCCTGCCCTACCGCATATTCTATTATGCCATGAGTCCCTACCCCGAGTGGCATGCCTTCGCGTGGGGAGCATCGTTCATTCTCGTCATTCTGGTCCTTGGTCTGAATCTTGTCGCAAGGGGGTTGGCGGTTAGGTGGAAAGTACAATTCTAAGAGTGGAAGACTTCTGCGCCTTTTTCGGCGAGAACCGGATTCTGAACGACATTAACCTCGCGACGAGGAACAATGTCGTAACCGCCTTGATGGGTCCTTCCGGATGCGGGAAGACCACGCTCATCAGGTGCGTTAACCGCATGCACGAACTGATTCCGGGGGCTCATGTGAGCGGCCGGATACACCTCAGAGGCAAGGACATCTATGCCATGGAGCCGATCGTGCTGAGAAGACAGATAGGCATGGTCTTCCAGAAACCGAATCCCTTCCCCACCATGAGCATATACGATAACGTAATAGCCGGTTACAAACTGAACGGCATAAAGGTGCCTAAAACCGATCTCGACAGCGTCGTCGAGCAGTCACTCAGAAGCGCGGCACTGTGGGGCGAAGTCAAAGACTCGCTCCACAGGAAGGGGACATTCCTGTCCGGAGGCCAGCAACAGAGGCTTTGCATCGCGAGGGCATTAGCCATGAAACCCGAAATACTGCTCCTCGACGAGCCTACCTCCGCCCTTGACCCCATGTCCACGACCCATATAGAGGAATTGATCGTAGCTCTCAAGGAAAATGTCACCATGCTCCTTGTCACCCACAATATAGCCCAGGCGGCAAGAGTATCCGACTATACAGCCTTTCTCTACCTTGGAGAGCTTGTCGAATTCGGTCCCACCGACAAGATGTTCACCGTACCCAAAGACAAGCGGACTGAAGAATACCTGACAGGCAAATTCGGATAGGAGGAGACATATGCTTGACGAGCGGATCAATGACCTGAGAAAGGAGCTTATAGAATACGGCGCCTTCGTGGAGAAGATGATCGAGAAGAGTATTCGTGGGCTGCTTCAGAAAAGCAAGAGCCTTCTCTCTCAGGTAATCGACGAGGACGAACCGAGGGCTAATGAATTCGAGATACGCCTCGATGAGTTGTGCACTTCCATGATCGCCAAATTCCAGCCCAAGGCCAAGGACCTGAGGACGATCCTCATGGTACTCAAGATGAACAACGACATGGAGCGAATGGCGGATCACGCGGTAAACATCAGCGAGAATGCCCTGTTCCTGATAACCCGGCCGAGCCTAAAACCACTGATCGACATACCCAGAATTGCGGAAAACGCAATGAGCATGGTCAGAGACAGCATCAACTCCTTCGTGATCGAGGATGCCCGTCTCGCGAGGTCGGTATGTGAGAGAGACAGCATTGTCGACGCGCTTCTCGATCAGGTATTGAGGGAACTGATCACCCATATGGCGGCAAACCCCAAGACTATTGAACGGGCGATGCGGCTCATCGCCGTCGCCCGAAACCTGGAGAGGATCGCAGACCTCTCCACGAACATCGGTGAGGACGTAATCTTTATGGTTCAGGGGAAAGTTATCAAACACCACCGAAACACAAACTGACCGGCGGCATGCCGATGTGAAGCCGCGCCCCATATCTGCAATGAGACATGTCTCGTTGAGTCGGACACGGCACGGGAACCCCGGTCCTTATGAGCGTGCTGCACTCGGAATGCCACGGCAGGAAACAATACGACGTGCCGTTTTCGCGGCCCATCGTACCGTCATAAATCAGAGTTCCATTTGTTATAGATGCTCATCGCCTTTTCTTTACCTTCAAAGATAAACACGTGCGCCGCCTCGGCCGCCCTGTCCAGGGCATCGGCCAGGGCCTCGAGTTCATCTGCTTTGAACCGGGAAAGCACGTAGTCTTCCGGCGCCATGCCGGGGTCTCTTCCGATTCCGATCTTCATTCTGTAAAAAAGAGGCGATTGAAGGGATTCAATAACGGACCGCACGCCTTTATGGCCTGCATCCCTTCCATTCCATTTAATCTTCAGCTTACCAAACTCCATGTCCAGATCGTCCTGGACAAGAAGCATATTTTCCAATGAAACTCCTGTCTTCTTAACCAGTTGCGAAACAGGACCCCCGGAAAGGTTCATAAAGGTGTCGGGTTTTGCGAGGACCACGTCGTCAAAGGTGCCCACTTTGCATCCGCACATCTTCTTATTGACGGGGACGCGGTATTTCTCGGAAAACCTGTCGATTACCAGATGGCCGATATTATGCCGCGTGTGAGCGTATCCACTCCCCTTATTGCCGAGTCCGCATAGAAGGAACAAAAATATCCTATTCCTCTTTCTTCTCTGCTTCAGCCTCACCCGTTCCCGCAGCCGCAGCTTCCGTACCGCCGTGAGCCACAGTAACGATGGCTACATCGGATCCTTCGAGAACTTTCACGCCGGGCAGAGAGATATGGCCCACGTGGAAGGAGTCACCGATATCGAGATCGGATATATCGATTTCCAATACCTCGGGAATCTGGGTAGGCAAGCACTCAACCCTCACCGACCTGAGATGCTGCTCGACAATCCCCTCTCTGGCGACGCCTTTGGCCTCTCCTGTAAGGTGTATAGGTATTTCCACCTCGATCATTCTCGTCATGGATACCTGGAGAAAGTCTATGTGGAGGACGCCGTCGGTCAGCGTCTCCCGCTGTATCTCTTTAACCATAACCGGTTTGTGCTCCGCATTTCCCGCGGTCGTCAATTCCATGTCGAGGATCGCGTTCCTCTTGACATGGCGGCCAAGTACACTCCACTCTCTTGCTGAAACCGTAATCGGCATAGGGTCTACATCCCTGCCATACAGAATAGCCGGGATCCTGCCTTCTTTCCGTAGTTTTCTCGCGACGGACTTCCCTTTATCGTTTCTTCTTTCCGCCTTTATCAGCATCTGCTCCATTGAAACCTCCTTGCCTCATCATATAAATAGTGAACTTACAGATTCATCATTATGTATTCTTCTGATGGCTTCCCCCAGTATGGGTGATACATCGAGGACCTTGATCTTCTCGACTTCCCTTGCCGCTGCTGAAAGGGGAATGGTATTTGTGACCACCAGTTCTTTTATGGGTGAATTCTTTATCCTCTCCACGGCGTTTCCGGAAAGAACAGGGTGAGTGCAGCACGCGTAGACGCCATTGGCGCCGGCTTCCATGATCGCCTCAGCCGCCTGGACGATGGTTCCGCCCGTATCCATCATGTCATCGAGGATTATGGCGATCTTGTTCTTTACGTCGCCTATAACGTGCATCACTTTCGACACGTTCGCCCTCTCCCGGCGCTTGTCTATAATCGCGATAGAAGCGTTCAGCCTCTTGCCCATTTCTCTCGCCCTCTCCACGCCGCCCGCGTCAGGCGAAACGACAACAACCTCTCCCTCTATCTTCTTCAGGTATTCGAAGACCACGGGAAGGGCAAGCAGGTGATCCACCGGTATTCCGAAAAACCCCTGGATCTGACCCGCGTGAAGATCCATCGCCAGGATTCTCGAAGCCCCTGCTTTTGTAATCAGGTCAGCGACAAGCCGCGCCGATATCGACGTTCGGGGAACAACCTTCCTATCCTGCCTTGCGTACCCGTAATAAGGTATTACAACCGTGATCCGGTCGGCAGACGCCCTTTTCAAGGCGTCGAGCATTATCAACAGTTCCATCAGATTATGGCTTACGGGAGGGCATGTTGGCTGGACCACGAAGGTGTCGGTGCCCCTCACGCTTTCTTCTATCTCTACCTGGATCTCTCCATCGCTGAACTTGCTCACTTTTGCTTTCCCTAGCGGCATGCCGAGGAATCCACACATCTTTTCCGCAAGTCCCGCATTGGCATTTCCCGTAAATATTCTTAGCTTGTCCACTTGGACCCCCTACAATATGAATTCTGGGGCGGGAGGATTCGAACCTCCGAATGCAGGCTCCAAAGGCCTGTGTCTTACCGCTTGACGACACCCCAATTGTTTGCTGCTTATTCTGCTCCCATTTCTTGCTTTGCAAGCTGGTCCTGGTACGCTTGAAGCACACTTGACTCTATCATTTGCCTCATTGAACTGTTGAGAGGGTGGACAGTATCCCTGTAGGAACCATCTTTCATCTTCTTACTCGGCATTGCAACGAACAACTTGCTTTCCCCGTTAATTACCTTAAGATCCCTCACGATGAAACAATCATCAAGCACGATAGAGGCATACGCTTTGACCTTCCTCTCACAAACAGGAAATATCTTGACTGCGGTGATATCCATAAGGTTCCCCCCTTACACTGTGAGCTATAAAAAAACTCCCCATACCGCTCAATGAACCTGATGCTTTCTTCGCGTCGTCCTCGTTTTCAAATATACCGAATACGGAAGAACCACTCCCACTCATTAATGAGCCAAGGGAGCCGGCCTCCATTAATTTCTCCTTAACAGCTTTAATTGTAGGGCACATTAGTATTCCGACATTTTCAAGGTCGTTCTCCAGAATGCGCGAAACATCGTAAGCAGTAACTAGATTTCCACTCAATTTAATATCATTTTCCCCTTTTGTCAACACGATTTTTAAACGCCTGTAGGCCTCCGCGGTCGACAAAACCGTGTCCGGATAGACTATAACATAGCTGAGGTCCGGCAGTACGACGGGTGTTATCCGCTCGCCTATGCCTTCCATCACGCAGGGATTCCCGTGGAGGAACAAGGGCACATCGGCACCCACTTTGCTGCCCAGTGCCATGAGTTCATCTTCTTTGACGTTGAGATCCCACATTCCGGTCAGGGCCCTGAGTATAGTGGCCGCATTGCTGCTCGGTCCCCCAAGTCCGCTGCCGATGGGTATGTTCTTCTCTATAAAGACCTTCACGCCCCGCGATATACCACATTTTTCCCTCAATAACATGATCGCTCGATACACGGTATTCTTCTCGCCCTCGGGAAGCACCCCTTTGTCATCCGTTACCAGGACCCTGCCCCGGGGTTCATCGTCCACGTGCAGAATGTCATAGATCGAGATAAGGTCCACAAGACTGTATATGTTGTGGTAACCGTCATCCCTCTTTGAAAGCACTTTCAATAAGAGGTTGACCTTGGCGGGTGACAGGTAACTGCGCTCCATTTCGTTCTCCTCCGGGCCCGGCCTCTCCGGCGAACCGGTTTCACTGCGGCCGGATATGCATATTCATTATTTCACGGCTGTCCGTAAATGCCCTCGACCTGATACCGGTCGATGGAAAATTCCGGATTGGCAATGATGTTGATCTTCGTCTTGTAAGTTTTCTCAAGACTTTCGATGGAACTCTTCTCTTCCTCATACAGAACGCTCACAACCTCGGGCGAGAGATAGACATTATAGGTCTTCCCTTCCTCTTTGCGGCAGGCGCTTTTCAGATCCCTCAAGACTTCATAGCAAACCGTGTACCGTGACTTCACGTATCCCGTGCCATCGCAGTTGGGGCAGATCTCCGAGAGGAGGGTTACGATATTGTGGCGCGTCCTTTTTCTCGTAAGCTGTACGAGGCCTATTTCGCTGATAGGATAGGCAAAAGTCTTGATTCTGTCTCTCTTGAGCGATTCCATGAGGGATTGGAATACCATCTCCCTCGACTCCTTACGCTCCATATCTATGAAATCTACTATTATGATGCCCCCGATATTCCTCAATCTGATCTGGTATGCAATCTCCTTCACCGCCTCGAGGTTTGTCCTGACGATGGTATCCTCGAGGTCCTTCTTTCCAAGGTACCTCCCCGTGTTCACGTCGATGACGGTAAGGGCCTCCGTATAATCGAGAACGATATAGCCTCCTGATTTGAGCCATATCTTCTTCTGCAGCAACTTCGCTATCTCTATCTCGATTCCGTAGACCTCGAAGATAGGGTCTTTTTCGTCGAAATAGGTTACCTCGCAGGCCTGGCCGGGAAGGAGTTCTTTCAAAAACTCCTCTACTCTCTCAAAAATGTAGGCGTCGTCGACGACGATCCTCCGCAGGTTATGGGAGTGAAGGTCTCTTATAACCCTGAATATGATGCCCAGGTCCTGGTGCAGGATAGAGGGCGCCCGTACATGTTTCGCTTTTTCCTGAACACTCTCCCACACCCTCCTGAGAAAGTCCAGGTCGCTCTCCATTTCCGCTCTTGTCTTGCCTTCCGAGGCCGTCCTCGCGATAATGCCGTACCCTTTGGGGCATATCTCCTTGAGCACGGTGGCAAGCCTCTTTCTCTCATCTTCCTGCTCGATCCTTCGGGAAACACCTATGTGCTCGGTGGACGGCATAAGGACCAGCAGCCTCCCGGGAAGGGTAATCTTCGAGGTAACCCTGGTGCCCTTCTGTCCGATGGGCTCTCTCGAAACCTGGACGGTCAACTCCTGCCCCTCCTCCAGCACGCCTTCTATCCGCTCAGGCCCTTCCATGGGAATGCCCGTACCTTCAAATTCCTCATACATCATCCTGTCAAGAATGATGTCACCCACATAGAGGAAGGCGGATTTTTCAAGACCGATATCCACGAAGGCCGCATCCATGCCGGGCACTATCCGGGCTACCTTGCCCTTGTAAATGCTTCCCACCATGCTGTTGTCATTCTTCTTCTCTATGAAAAACTCGACGAGTACGCCGTTATCGAGAAAGGCAATCCTCGTTTCACTGAATGTTACATTAATTATGAGTTCCGATGCCATTGATCCTCTTCGCCTCCATTTTTACAATGCGAACAAACATTCCGCTTTTCCACAATTCTTTAACGCCCTTTTTCTCTCTGGAGATATAGAAACGCCGTCCCGTCTTGCTGCCTCCAAACCTTATTTCCTCCATTTCAACAGGACCGTCTGCAATAAGGAGGTACACATATTCCTCGGTCATCCCTTTCAGCCCGCACTGACGGAATTCGCATATCTTCATCCCCCTGGGCAAGACCTTGTTCATCTCCCTGATCATTCCCTCATTAGGGAAGATTCCCCCATCGGTTTCCACTTCGATAAGCTCACACATGCTCTCAATGCCCATGGGAAGGGCGTCGGACAGGGAAATTCTCGGCATGGGGTGATATTTATGATGCATCTTTATGGAAATGCCGGCCGCCCTGAACGCTCTCAGCAAAATGCCCATCGAGTCCAGGTGACCGATGAGGCGGGCGTCGCCATACTTCCCGTACCGAAATGTAAACTTATATGTCACGGGCGTTATGCCGTGCCCCGGCCGACTCGACGAGGATATATCCGGCCCGGAAGACAGGACCACCGGCGCATTCTCCTCACCGGTACCCCGGAGGCGCGCCGCGCCGCAACCAATGCCGCAACCCGCGCAATCTGTAAGACAATCAACAGTCCCCTGCCCCGCTTCGGCCCGTTCGGATTCCCCCTGAAGAAAGGCCTCCTTCACACCCATATCTATGAAGGACCACGGCAGAGGCTTATCGGAAGGCCTGCTTCCCAGGTAGCATCCCATATCCAGCCCTTCTTTGCGGAACCATTCCTCGTAGAGTTCGGGTTTGAAAAACTCTCTCCACGCCTCAAGTTTCGCTCCCTTGCCGACAAGATATTCGAAAAGGGGAGACAGGTGCCGGTCCCCCCTTGAAACTATCGCCTCTATGGCGCTCGCCTTAATATCCCTGTACTTTACTGTAACGTTCTTCTTCCGCAAGGCCCTCTTTACGATCCCCATCTTCTCGGCAAGCACATCTTCAGATTCCATCGAAAGCCATTGAAAGGGCGTGTGAGGTTTGGGAATAAAGGGCGAGACCGCCAGATTGATGGTGATACCTTCCTTCGCGAAGGGGGCTACAAGTTCCCGGATGCTGAAAATATCTTCCTCCTTCTCCCACGGAAAGCCTATCATGAAATAGAGTTTCAGTTTCCTCCAACCGTGTTTCTTGAGTATGGGCAAAACCTGCACAAGGTTATCCACGTCAATATTCTTATTGAGGCGGCATCTTATCTCGGGAGACGCTGATTCCAGGGCAAAAGTGAAACCGGTGCGCGCGATGTCGCCGATTATCCGTATCTCATCCTCTCCAATACTGCCGATCTTCAGCGACGGAAGGGCCACGGAAATCCCTCTGTGGCGCTCCTTGATATATGAGATGGTCCGGAAAAGGCTGCTATAGTCTCCCGAACTGAGAGAAAGAAGCGAGATTTCCTCGTAACCCGTTTCTTTCACGGCCTGATCGATAATGCCTGCGATGTTTTCGAACGACCTTTCCCGGTAAGGTCTGTAGCCGAACCCTGCGAGACAGAACCTGCACCCGTTTCCGCAACCCCTGGACACTTCCACGTTCAGTCTGTTGTGGATGCTCCCCACTATAGGGATCGGAGGTCTCACCGCGTGGTAGGCCTTATCGAGGTCCTCCACATAGAGCCTCTTCACCGCTCCCTTGGGAAACATCGGCGAATGGACGCCTTCGATGCCCGCCAATTCCCTTATAATTTCAGATCTCTTCAACCCCTTCGTGCCCTTCAGCACATCGACGATCTTGAAAAGTACCTCGTCGCCTTCGCCGGCAACCATGATATCGAAAAACTTCTCAAAGGGCTCCGGATTAAGCATCAGGGGTCCACCCCCGATCACTACGGGTCCGCGATCCCTCTCTTCCGCCCGGAGAGGTATCCCTCCCAATGCGAGCATATTGAGCACGTTGGTAATGTTCAGTTCGTAGGAAAGGGAAAATCCCACCGCATCCATGGCATTGAGGGGTGTGTGCGATTCCAGCGTGGTGAGGGGAAAACCGTTCTGCCGAAGGTAAACCTCCATATCATGCCAGGGCGCGAAGCAACGCTCGCACCACACATCTCTCCGGCCGTTAAGTAATTCGTAGAGGAGAAAAAGCCCGTAATAGGACATTCCCACCTCGTAGATATCCGGATAACAGAGAGCAAACCTTATCTGTACGCTCCGGGGGTCTTTCTTTGTTGCGTGAGGCTCTATGCCCGCGTAGCGCGCGGGCTTCATTATCTGATACGGTATATTCATTCCTGTTCCTTGAGTTTATGACCCCGGTTCCTATGTCTCTTTCGTTATGCGGGTAAGATCGTCGGTTACCATCTTCTGTATGCGGTCCAGCGCCTCCCCGGTCGTCGCTTCGAAGCGGAGCACCAGGATAGGCCCCGTATTGGAAGGTCTCACGAGCCCCCAGCCGTCATCAAGGATCACCCTCACTCCATCGATATCGATCACCTTGTGTCTTTCCCGGTAATACTCAGTGAGTCTTTTCACTACCTCGAATTTTTTCGTATCCGGACAGTCAATGCGTATTTCCGGAGTGGAGTACATCTCCGGCAGGTCTTTCAGGAACTCCGAGACGGGTCTGCCTTCCCTCTCCATGATCTCGAGGAGTCTCAGGGTGGCATATATGGCATCGTCATAGCCGAAAAATTTATCGGCAAAGAACACGTGCCCGCTCATCTCTCCCCCGAGAAGGGCGCCCGTTTCCCTCATCTTTTGTTTTATGAGTGAATGTCCCGCTTTCCACATGATGGGAATACCGCCGTTGCGCTCCACCTCTTCGAAGAGGTTTGTGGAGCATTTTACCTCGGAGACAAAATGCGCTCCCGGGTGCGCCTTCAGTACATCCCTTGCCAGGATTATCATGAGGTAGTCGCCCCAGATGGTATTTCCTTCGTTGTCGATCACACCTATCCTGTCGCCGTCCCCGTCGTATCCTATACCCACGTCGGCCCCCGTTTCAAGCACCGCTTTCTTCAGGTCGACGAGGTTCTTTTCCACTGTAGGGTCGGGGTGGTGGTTCGGAAAATGCCCGTCCATCTCGCAGTAAAGCTCTGTCACGTCCTGTCCCATCTCTTTCAGGATCGGAGCGGCAATCACACCGGCAGTGCCGTTTCCCGCGTCGATCACCACTTTGAAGTTTTTGGTAAGCTTTATGTTCGTTCTCAAAAACCTGTAGTAGTCGTCCACGATGTTCTTGTACCCTTTATAAGAACCTTCCTCGCGAAAGAATCTCTTCTCCTCGATAATCCTTTTCAGGTACTGTATCTCGTCACCAAAAATGGTGGCCTTTTCGTATGCGATCTTGAACCCGTTCTGGTCGCCGGGGTTGTGACTTCCCGTTATCATGATCCCGCCGTCGACTTCGAGGTTGAACAGGGAAAAATAGAACAAACCCGTGGGGACCAGACCGAGGTCGATCACATCGAGCCCGCTTTCCAACATCCCCGCGGCGATCATGTTCCGAAGATGTTCGGAACTCAGCCTGCAATCCCTTGCGAGGGTAACGGTCTTTTTGTGGCGCTCCCGCATGTAAGTGCCGTAAGCCCTTCCCAGGTTCATCACCACGTCATCGCTGAGATCGGGGTCTACCGTGCCCCTGATATCATACTCCCGGAAAATTTGTGTGTTCATGGCTGATTCTTCCATATCAGATTCATGTCCTTTCAAATCAATGTGAACCAAATTCATTTCGACTCCTTGTGAATTTGTCTCTTATTCATCAATAAACGCTGCGCCCATAATGGCCGAGTCCTCTCCAAGTCTTGCCCGCTCCATCCTGAGGCCCTTGAGCGATGGACCCATAACCCTGCGCCTCATGACGTCCGCCGCCTGGTCTATGAGATACTTTGATCCATACACCACGCCTCCTCCGAATACGATCATCTCGGGGTTCAAAATGTTCACCAGGCTCGCAAGGCCCACACCCATATGTTCGACAACCTCCTTCCAAATCTCGCCGCAATACTCATCGCCTTTCAGATAAGCGTCTTCTATATGGCCCGTATTCAAAACCCCCGGGTCGCCCCCGATAATACCCCACAGTTTACCTCTATAGCCCTCGTTGAGCCTCCGCTTCGCCCGTTCGACTATGTAATAACCACCACAATACGCCTCAAAACAACCCGTGTTTCCGCAATGGCACGGATATCCGTGCGAATTGACGGTCATGTGGCCGATCTCTCCACCCACATTCGAAAAGCCCCTGTAGATCCTTCCGTCGAGGATGAGCCCCCCGCCTATGCCCGTTCCCACAAAAATTCCAAGCACATTCGCCGGGCTCTCCATCAGCCCGAACTTCCATTCTCCGTATATGGCGGCGTTCACGTCATTTTCGACAAAAATACCTATGCCCAACGCCCTTTCCAGGTCATCTCTTATGGGCACATCGTGGAATCCAAGGTTGGGAGAAAAAACTATCCGGTGGGAATGTTTTTCAATCTGACCTGCCGAGGCTATTCCTACCCTTTCTATATCGTTTCGTGAGCAGCCGCTCTCCCCTATTATAGCATCAATCAGGTGGACAATGCGCGCCACAATACCTTCATAGCCCTGGACGGCGTCCGTGGGGACCCTTTTCCTCGTCAACACGCGGCCCGCGTCATCGATCAGACCGCCGACTATTTTAGTCCCTCCCAGGTCTATTCCTATTCTCATCGTGGACCTCCGGTCTCCCGCCTTCCTGATTATGGGCCCGGCATGGCGCCGGGGCTGAAACCATTTGCGCCGGTTTCAGTTACTCCTCAGCATTTCTTTAAAGGTTTTCGCATTCCTGACGGCCTTGCCCGCATGGCAGTTGTTGAAAAAAAAAAGTGACGGCCGTGTTTCTCGCCGCCTCTCTCACCGGCTCAACAAACTCCTTCAGTTCCTCCGTGGAGTAGAGATAATCGTACCGCACCTCCATGGGGGTCCCAAACCACGCCTTGTTTCTCCCGTGAAAACGAAAATAACTCACGCTGGAGGTGACAACCGGGTAGAAGGGAAGCAGACCCTTGATCTTCGGCTCATCCACCACGCAATAGCCCAGAGACAGGTTCCTCAAAATGTCCATATACCTGTCATCCAGCCATTTCGCATTTCTGAATTCCACAACAGCCTCCGTACCGGAAAACTCGTCTCCGAGCCGTTTCAGATAGTCGAAGCTGTCCTTATGCGGCACAAACGCATAGGGGAACTGGAAAAGCACGGCCTTCATATTTGCGCCGAGAGGACCGACACCGTCCTTAAACAGCCTGATCTGTTCCCCTACCCCTTTGTCCCGGTCATGAGTTATGCCTTTGTATGCCTTCACCACATACAGAAAATCCGGAGAAGTCCTGTTTTTGAAGGATTCCATCGTTTTTTTTGATGGCAGCGTGTAGTAGGTAAAATTGACTTCCAGGGCCTTGAAACCCAACATCCGTTCGTAGTAGGGGAGCATCTCCTGTTTCCTGATCCCGGCCGGGTACGCCTCTCCAATCCAATCAGTGAAGGAAAAACCACTGGTTCCTACGTATATTTCACCCATGCATTTTAGTTTGACATCTCCTTTCCATGTAAATAATATATGTGAACATGCAAAATCTCAAGGCAAAAAGGGGAGTTAATGGAAAAACAGTACATAATTGACGATATCACCGTAAGGGACACATGGAGAATGTTCCATATAATGGCAGAGTTCGTGGAGGGCTTTGAGAACCTCGCCGAGATTCAGCCTGCGGTCAGCTTTTTCGGGAGCGCCCGATGCAAGGAAGGGGATCCCCTCTATACCAGAACCTACGACCTCGCGAAACTTGTGGCAGGAAGCGGTTTCAACGTCATTACGGGAGGAGGCGGCGGCGTCATGGAGGCCGCCAATAAAGCGGCGGCTGAAGAGGGCGTGAAGTCAGTGGGAATCAACATCGAGCTTCCCTTTGAACAAAAACCCAATTCTTATTCGAATCTCAGGCTGAACTGCAGGTACTTCTTCGTGAGAAAGGTAATGTTCGTCAAATATGCCATGGCCTACATCGTAATGCCCGGCGGCTTCGGCACGCTGGACGAATGTTTCGAGGCCCTGACCCTTATCCAGACGAAGAAGATCCGGCCCTTCCCCGTCATCCTGGTAGATTCCGCATATTGGAAGAATATCGTTGACTGGATGCACGACAGCCTTTTGGAGCAGCACTTGATCTCAAAGGAAGACCTGCACATATTCAGGGTAATGGACGATCCGGAGGAGATAGTCGAGTACGTGAAGAGGTTTGTAATCCTCTAAGCTGCCTCCGGACCCCTTTTCCCTTCAAAACTCCGGGTCCTCAAAACCTCCCGTCTCTTCATCCCCGGCAAGCTGGTCGGAGTCACCCCGGACCTCCAACCCCGCGCCATCCAACTTGCGCCCGAAGACCAGATATCCCGTGTGGCCGATCATTCTGTCTTCCGGCCTCACCCTCTCCGCTATGGTCTTGTACTTCCTCAACATTATTTCCAGCACTTCCACGTGCCCGAAACCCTGGTGAAACACCTTCATGATTTCGCTTATCTGATTGGCGGTAGGAACGATCATGCCTATGGTGGCGCTCTCCTTCATGAGACCCCTCACCTTCTCCAGGCATGTCCATGGTTCTCTCACGTCAATGAAGGCTGCGTCAAACCGACCGTCTCCATACTCCATAATGTCTTCATGCCGCATCTCCACGTTCTTCCATGGGAGGAATTTCTCCATATTCTTCTTCGCGTTGCGGAAATGCCTGTCTTCTTTTTCGAAGGAGGTAACCGTTCCCTCCGGGCCTACGGTATGGGAAAAAATCAAGGTCAACGCTCCACTTCCCGTGCCGACTTCCAGCATCCGCGAACCGCTTCGAAGGTTGAGCTTGAAGGGGATGAAGAAGCCGTCCTTCGGAAATACTATTTGCGTCTCCCTCATGAGCCCGTACATAATGATATCTTCCAGGGTGGGTTCATAGATGTCATATCCACCGAACCTTATCCCGTAAGGCTTTCCTATAAGGTCCGCAAAATTCATCGTCCCGCCTTTCCCGTGAAAGGATCTGTCGGCCCCCACTCTCTTCAGGTACTTCCTGTCCTTCTGAATGATCAAAACCAGGTCGTTATCGTTTATGACTTTCATTAACCCTCTTCTCTCAATTTATTGTACTCCACAGACATCCCAAGGGAGATGGCCGGCAACAGGGTCATCAATCCTGTGATACCGCGATCGGGGGCCCGTTGAACCCGATCGCCCCTTAACTTATTATAAAATACGGACATTGTCAAAGCGCCTTCTCCACGGTAGCCTTGTCCGGAGAACCCCGTGCGTATCCGGCTAACCCCAGCCCCAATTGAGCCCACCTCTGGATTTTTTTCTTGAAAGATTCAGCAATTTCAGGGAAAATGTGTAAACCGTCGGGCATATGGAACGTGCGTGCCCGGGTGCCATCTTACAGGTGAGAGGTGAATTTGAACGTTTCAAGAGAATCCGCGTCTGTAACAGACTACGACATAATACATTTTGAGGCCCTCGGGCCCGAAGCGCAGCACCTTGAGGAAGAAATACTCAAAGCCCGGCAAGAGGGCAGCCTTCCGGGAAACCACAAGTACCTCATCGTTCCGGACAACGTTCAGGGGTTTCTCAAAAACAATTCCGGGATAAGTCTTCCGGACATAATAACCACAAAGACGCACTCGGTCCTTCCCGGGTCGTATCTCACGGGAACCAGAAAAAGCGTGGTGACCCGAAGCGCGGGATATGACCACTTCGAGCATCTCACGGATAAGGTGAATGTGGCATCCCTTCGTGAATACTGCGTGAACGCCGTGGCACAAACCGCCATGAAGTTTCTTTACGCCACAGCCGGGGAATTGAACCATTATACGAAAAACGCCCTGACCTTCGAGAGGAAGGATTCAAACGCCTTTATTGAGTTGGACGCAAACAGGGTGTTGACTGTCTTCGGGGTGGGCAAAATAGGCAGAAGGATATATGAACTTGCCGCGGTAAACGGCCTCACTGTCCAGGGCGTCGATATCAGACAAGAGGAGTTGGCCGGAACGTATGACGGGAAAGTCGATTTCATCTCGAAGGACGAAGCAATCCGTTCGAGCGACATAATAGTGAACGCCATGAACCTCACAAAGAGCAAGGAAAGCAGGTTTTACAACGTGGGCTACTTTTCTGCCGAATTCCTTTCAAAGGCAAAGAAGGGATTGATATTCATCAATGTTACCAGGGGAGAAATCGCGCCCGAGTCGGTACTCCTGGACTTATACATATCGGGGGTTATAGAAGGCTTGGGTCTCGATGTTTTTTCACGGGAATCAGAATTCGCGGAGCTTCTTAATTCGGGGATCACCGGGGAAAAGGGAAGCGATCCGGAAGCGGCAAGAATACTCGTAAACCATTCGATCGACCGTACCGCAAACATCTATGTCCAGCCCCACCAGGGATTCAACTCCGACGTTGCGGCAAAAACAAAGGCCGTCGAGGCAATAAAACATGTTGTTTCGTGGTATCGGAACAACGGACGATGTTTTGACGAACAACTGCCGTATTATTGAGACAACCCTCCATTCCTGGGGGGCGACCGCACACCCCCAGGCGGGCTAATCCGCGTAGATGTCCTTCGAAAGGTTGTCAAGAAAAAACATATCCTCATTGTCCAGGCTTTGGGGGATGTCCATCACATTGTCGAGTACCTGCTCCGGTGATCGGGCGCCGACGATTACCGATACCACATCCTCCTGCCTGAGAAGCCAGGACAGGGCTATCGCCCCCGGTTTCGTGCCCTTTGCCGCAGCAATATGTTCGACTCCGTCAATGAGCAGGCGGACCCGGGGCCAGTACCGGGGCTTAAAAAAACGATAAAAGAAGGACCGGGCGTCTCCGCGCCCGAAGCTTGGCTGCTCGCAATATTTGCCCGTGAGCATTCCCGCGCCGAGAGACCCGTAAGAGAGGACGTTGATACCTCCTTCGCGGCAGATCCCCAGTACGTCCCTTTCGATACCCCGTTCAAGGAGCGAGTAGTGGGCCTGCATCGAAAAGACAGGGCCGCATCGCAGCGCCCCCCGCAACTCCTCGCCGTTGAAATTGGAAACCCCGATATACCTGATCTTCCCCTCTTCCCGGAACCTCAAGAGGGCTGCCATGGTCTCTTCGATCGGAGTCCTCCCGTCCGGCCAGTGGCACTGATACAGATCGATATGGTCGGTCCTTAAGCGTCTCAGCGATTCATTGAGGTCCAATTCAATATACGAAGGAGACAGGTCGCGTTCGTATTTGCGGGTGCGTATGTCCAACCCGCATTTTGTGGCCAGAAATACCTTGTCGCGCCTGCCATGAATGGCCTTTCCCACCAACTCCTCGGCACGGCCGTCGCCGTACACGGGGGCGGTGTCGATCGCGTTTATTCCGTTGTCCACGGCGGTTTCTATCGCCTTGAGGGCCTTCGACTCGTCGCAGCCGCTCCAGTGGTTTCCCCCCATGGCCCAGGTCCCCAGGGTGATGACCGATATTGTTTCGTCGGTGTTCTTCAAGCGTACGTAATCCATATATCCCTTCCCTGTTCTATGTTATATCGAACCATTAAGTGATTACACAGCGTGCCCGATCTGTCAAGACGTTTCGGACCCACCACCTCCGGTCGGACGTCTTCCGGCGAAAAGGTTCCTCACAAGAACGAACGCCGTCCCCCGAAACTCCTAAATCTCAAGCCACGAGTCCGAGTAAACGCTCTGCCCCAGGAGCACTCTCGCTGTCTTCACATAATCAAGTTCCTCCCTTGACAACAGGGAAGTGTTGATCGCCTCCCCGTCCATCACTTTGCCCACAAGGGCTTCTATTCCAGCCCTTTCCCCTTTCACTATGGCGTGAAGTTCCTTGTCGAAGGCGTCGGCGATCACCGAATAGATCCCGTAGCGCTTCAGCATTATCAGGTAGGTCCTGTTGATGATCCCACGCAGTCGGCCCGGCACTCCATTCGACACATTCGAAAGGCCGCATGTCGATTTGCCCCGGGGGGCAAGCTCGGAGAGCATCATAACGAACTCGGTGCAGCCTTGGATCTGGCTCTGTTGCGTGTTTAAGGGAAGGGCAATCGGGTCAATCCAGATATTGTCCTCGTCCACCCCATAGCCTGCTGCCTCCGCAATGAGCTGCGCTGCAAGGAACCCCCTCTCGTTTGCGTCCCGGGGGATGCCGTCCTCTCCCAGGGTGAGACCTATAAAACCGGTATTGTACTTCCTTGCCATGGGCAACAGTGCCGCCATCCTCTCGGGCCGGGCGGAAATGGAATTGATGAGGGCCCTTCCCTCACACGCCCTTAATCCCGCTTCCAGGGCTTCTATATTGACCGTGTCGAGGCAGAGGGGCAAATCAGACACCTCCCGCACAGTCTTCACGACCCATTCCATCAGTTCCGCTCCGTCCTTTCGCGCAGGACCCAGGTTGACATCGATGAGATCCACGCCCGCTTCGGTCTCGGCCATGGCCACCGCTCTCACGGGTTCAGGGTCTCTTAGCCTGAACGCCTCTCCTATCTTCCTCGACGTAATATTCAGATTCTCACCGATGACAACCATTCTCACCTTCCCCGGAGAGTCGGCGGGGGCAAAAATAGACAAAACTCCCCGCCGGGACAGAGATTCCTCATCCCGCCCCAAAGAACTCCCTTTTAAATTTAATTATTTACACGTTTTTAAACGGTGATGCCCCTCAGTCTCAATTCTTCCGTCTTCTTCTTGGAGCAATCTTCACAACGGAATTCGGGATTCGCATCGGTCGAGTGGTCGTACTCTCTTGCCCGGATAATGCGATAGCCCCTTGCCTCTTTGCCGCAATCAACACACACCACCACGTCCTTGACCTCCCACTCGACGGAAAGACGCTCCGAGGTGAAAATAACCTTGTCCACCCAGAAGAAGATGAGACCACCTATAAGGTTCGCGATAACCGTTGCCGTTATCTTATCCATGCGGGAAAGAGCGAAAAGGACGCCCGCAAGAATAGGAGTGGAGAGCTGCCACCTGAGAAGATACAAGCCATAACGTTTCCAGTTTATTCCCCTCATGACAATAACCTCCCTTCAATAATCATACCCCTGTCGCCTCGACAATCTCAAAGACTTCAATCGTTTCCTTGATATGATCAACCTCCACGGCCGGATGATGCACCATGGGGTACGATCGGGCTGCCCTTTTGATCACGGATTCAGTAACCCCTATACCTGAGGGACAATGTTGAGAAACCCAGCCCGCCACGAGAAAGGTCTTGTTTACCGTCTCGCCTACAATGTCGCGCATCGCATAGTCGGGGTGGCCGATCAGTCCCAGGTATATGTCGCCTGAATTGAGCGCTATTACCAGGTCCTTTTGGTAAATTGCCTTCTTCGCCGCGATTGCCGCCTCGAGGGCCCGGTCCGCATGGGTGGCCCCCGAAAAGAAGCAGAGGAAGCCGTCACCCACATATTTCACGGGAATACCGTCGAACTTCAGCACCGACTCCGTAAGGTGATAGAACAACACGTTCGCGTAATCAGCAACCTCTTTCGAGTCCATCGAGATCGAGCGCTCCGCGAAATGGGTGATGCCGGAGCAGAATACCGTGGCCTCGAACACACCGCTCGCCACATCGGTTATCCCCAGAAGGTAATCGGTGCTCACATCGAAAAGCTGCGCAATTTTTACGAGCATCCCTATGTCAGGGTAGTTTGCCCCCCGCTCCCACTTGGATACAGCTTGCGGGCTCACCTGCAGGGCGTTCGCCAGGTTGACCTGTTTGAACCCGTGCTTTTCTCTCAAGATGCGTATTTTCCGTCCCACGTCCATAACGATAATTAAATGTATAATAAAAATACGCCCTTTTCAACGAACCTCAGGTTCAAATAAATCTACCACAGGTTGAATGAGGACAAATCACCCATATTCCACCGGAATAGAGTCCACTTCCGCTTCGCGGTGTGCATAAGGTCCGCCTTTCAGACCGGACGGTCCTACCCGTGACGCCCGATCCGGTATCACCGGCCGTGGTCCACTTGAACTTGGTCGTCTCCTGGTGTATTAATCTAGTTATGAAAGAGCAGGAGTCCATCTACAGACAGCTTTCCGGCCTTTCGAAGATCCGGAAAGACAACCCGCCTCCTCCTCCCGACCCGCCCCCCAAAAAGGTGGAGCCCGATGAGATGACCATCTTTTATGACGCCATGAAGGACGTGAGAGAAATCGCTCGAAGAAAGGACCGGGTGGCCCCCAAGACCGACAAAAACCACGCTTTCCCTCAGGACGGTTTGGATACGGCGAGGTTGCTCAAAGACGCTATTGACGATCACCGCTCCTTCCCGGTGGCCAACCTGCCTGAATATATGGAAGGCCATGTGGAGGGTATAAACCCCCTTACTATGGAAAAACTCAGAAACGGCGAGTTTTCGGTGCAAAAAACCCTCGACCTCCATGGATACACAGTACCCGATGGGTACCTTCTTTTTCAGGATTTCCTGAAGGAAGCCATACTCTCGGGTCTCAACTGCGTGAAAGTGATCCATGGCAGGGGATTGAAATCGAAGGATGGACCGGTTCTTAAGGAAAAACTGAAGGAATGGATTATAAAGGCCATGCACAGAAAATGGATTGTCGCCTTTTCGAGCTCCCGGATGTGCGAAGGGGGGCCGGGGGCGACAAGCATACTCCTCCGACGAAAACCAGAGAAGAAAAAGATGCGTATTACGGGATGATGCGGCAAGGCCGTTGAGGCAGTCATGGGGCACATGGAGCCTGAATCCGGGTTGTCGCATCGGGGTCCGTAAAAAGAGCTTTAAAATACAACCTCTTTCTGTTATAAGAAACAAGGAGGAAGAACATGGACAGAATAGGCATAATCGGACTCGGAAACATGGGCGAGGCAATCCTCAAGGCCCTTCTCCAGTCCGGGTTCACAAAGGACGACATCCTCTGTATGGAAACAAAGGCCGGGAGGGCCGAATTCATCAGGGAAACATATGGCATCGAATGCACCGCAACACCTGCCGATCTGACGGCCGGGACGAGCCGCATCATTCTCGCCGTCAAACCTCAAAACTCGACGGAACTTCTGCAGGGCCTCGCGCCCCACCTTCATGAAAAGACGGTCCTTCTATCCATCATGGCAGGAATCACCACTTCCAATATCCTTTCCCTCGTCGGTAAGCCATCCAAGGTAATAAGGATCATGCCCAACGTCTGCGTAAAAGTAGGGGAAGGCGCCATAGGCATCACGTCCAATAGCTTCGTCACCGAAGACGAGATGGCGGAGACGAAAAAGGTCTTTGCACCTCTCGGCAAGATGGTGGAAGTAGGGGAAGATCTTATGGACGCAGTAACTGCTCTGGGGGCAAGCGGGCCTGCTTTTCTCCTCCTTATCCTGGAAGCAATGATCGACGCGGGGGTAAAAATGGGTATTACCCGGGACAACGCGAGAATCCTGTCGATCCAGGTAGTGAAGGGCACTATCAAAATGCTCGAGGAGGAAAATATGCATCCCACGTTGATGAAGGAGATGATTACCTCTCCAGGGGGAACCACCATTGCCGGACTCGCGTCACTGGAAGAAGACGGCGTCAAGGGGATTATGATCAAGGCCATAGAAAAAGCAAGCAAGAGAGCTAAAGAGCTTTCCCTATGATGCGCAACGGATATTGGGGTCAAAGACAGACAATGGTCGATACCCAGATCATTGCTCGGGGTGTCACGGACAGGAGGGTCATCGACGCCTTTCTGGAAGTGCCGCGCCATCTCTTTCTCGACGAAGTCTTCGCCGCTCAGGCATATGATGACAATCCCCTGCCCATAGGCGAGAAGCAGACCATTTCCCAGCCTTATATCGTGGCCCTCATGACCGAGTTGCTCGAACTGAAGGGCACAGAGCGCATCCTCGAAATAGGCACCGGCTCGGGATATCAGACTGCGATCCTCGCACAACTCGCCGAACAGGTCTTCTCCATAGAGAGAATACCGGGTCTGGCAAAAAGGGCGCGGAAGATGTTTGATAAACTCGGATACACGAACATCGTGGTTACCATCGGCGACGGTACGCTGGGATGGAAAGAACACGCTCCGTACGATGGAATTATCGTTACCGCGGCAGCGCCGCGCCCTCCGAGGGCGCTCCTCGACCAACTGGCCCGCGGGGGCAGGATGGTCATCCCCGTGGGCGACGAAATATCGCAAAATCTGATGGTCTACCAAAGGGAAGACGACGGTCAATTCACGTCGGAAAACAAGGGAGGGTGCAGGTTCGTGAAGCTTATCGGAGAGCAGGGTTGGAAGGATTAAAGGGAGATAAGAGCATCGAGGAAGCATCCGAGGCCGGAGAACTTCGGGCCGAAAGACTCTATTTAAGGGATCTGCGCAGACTCTCGATTATCACCAGCGAACAGGAAAGGGCATATGCCGAAAGGATCTCCGAGGGTGATAAAGAAGCGAGAAAAAAGCTTATCGAGGCCAACCTGAGGCTTGTGGTCAAGATAGCCCGAAAATATATGAATCAGGGCCTGTCCACCCTTGACCTTATTGAAGAAGGGAATATCGGCCTTATAAGGGCTGTGGAAAAATTTGACCTTTCCAGAAACTGCAGGTTCTCGACTTATGCCACCTGGTGGATAAGGCAGGCAGTGGAAAGGGCCATTGCAAACCAGTCGAGGACCGTGAGGCTTCCTATTCACATATCCTCAAAAGTTTACAAGGTTTCGAAAGCGGTCAATGCCTTGCTTGAAAAACATGGCCGGGAACCCACAGAGGAAGAAATAGCTCACGAAACGGGTCTCTCCGTCGATCTCATCAGCAACCTTTACACTATGGTGGTGAGGACCTGTTCCCTGGAAACCATCATTGACGAAGAGGGCAAACTGACCCTCGAGGAGGTTCTGCCCGATACCAACTCGGAAGAACCCCTGTCGGCCTATGAACAGACGACGAGGGTCGAGGAGATTGCATCGTGGCTCGATACCCTGGGCAGTGATGAGAAGAAAGTCGTAATTCTAAGATACGGACTCGATGGTCAGGACCCCCAGACACTCGAATCGGTAGGGAAGGTATTCGGCGTCACCAGGGAAAGAATCAGGCAGATCGAGCAGAAGGCCATAAACAAACTGAGGAAGATAGTAAAGAGAAAGCATATTGGAACAGAAACCCTCTGAAGCGAAGACCGGAGCAACCCCCCTCACCGACATAGTAAGGAAAGGCTCGATAATCACCATAATTACGCTCATCAGCAGACCTATAGGCTATGTCCGGGAGGCTATTCAGGCCTACCTCTTCGGGGCCACTTTCCTTGTCGATGCCTTCATTGTGGCCTTCAATTTCCCCGAACTGATACAAACGCTCTTCTTTTCGGGAGCGACAAGCGCCTTCCTTATCCCCGTGTGTACGAGGTATATGAAGGACGATAGGGAGTATTCGGAGATATATTCCACTTTTATCAACCTTTCCATATTGTTGACCCTCTTTGTCTCGCTCCTGTTCCTGATATTCAGCAGCGGAATTGTGCACCTCATTGCACCGGGTTTTAGTCCCGAAGGGAAAAAGACCACCCAGTACCTCTTTATGATCATGATACCGGTCATTTCATTTCATACACTCCTCTCCATCATGAAGGCATTTCTCAATGCAAAAGATCATTTCGCGGCACCCGAGATATCCGGCGTGCTTTGGAATATAGTATTCATTCTTTGCGCCCTCACATTAAGCGGAAAGATAGGGATATACAGTCTTGCCGTGGGAGCAACCGTCGGCTCCATGCTTCAGATTGTCGTGCAGTTCCCCTATATAAGGAAGCTCCACATAACCTACAGACCGGTGCTCTCCCTTGGGCACCCCTCCATAAGGGAGGCCAGGAACCTTTTCACGGGGGCCCTTATCGCCACATCGATAGTGCCGGTCAACAGTTTCGTGGGAAGGATTATCGCATCATACCTTCCCCACGGAGAGGTGGCTTCCCTCTCATACGCGTTCCGCATATTCGTCCTACCCTTTAGCCTCTTTGCCGTGCCCATTTATACGGTTATGTTTTCCAAGGTCTCCCGCCTCTTCCATGACAGGAAATGGCAGGATATTTACGCCCACATGGACAGTTCCATAGTCCTTCTCTCCATAACCCTGATCCCGTGCACGGTACTGCTTTGTTCTCTTGGCGACGCGTGCGTAAGAGTGCTGTACCAGAGGGGCGCTTTTACCGTTTACGACACCGCCCTCACGGGAAGGGCGCTCATGGGCTACAGCGCGGGGTTGATCTTCTACGCCCTGTCCATCTCGTTCGTCAGGATATTCAACGCTCTCCACGATATGAGGACACCTGCCATCGTCGGATTGTCTTCCATTGCCATGAACGCGCTCCTTGCCTACGCCCTGATGATACCTTTCAAGAACCTTGGTATTTCTCTTGCCACCTCGATCGTTTCCCTTTACAACTTCCTTGTTCTCTTCATTCTTCTGAAAAAGAAGATAGGCTATGTTCCCGGAGTCTCTGCAAGGAAAAAGATCGTCAAATCCCTCGTCGCGGGCGTTATACTGTTTCCCCTCATACTGGCGGCGAAGTTTCTGGTCCACGGAAAAGCATATCCCTCCCTTTTTTGCGGTCTTGCACTCACTGTCGTGGTTTATGGTATTTTTTTCAGAAGCTATTACAGCGAACAATTACTGAGAAGGTTCCGGCCGGGCGGAAGGCCGTAAGAGAATCCCCCGGAAGAGGGTTACACGTACCACATCTCCATCTCAAAGTTCTCTGAAGGCACGTGGAGCGCGAGATAACCGCGCTTGGGGATCCTGTCCACTATCATCTCCTTGACCTTCAAAGAGGCCCATATTGCAATCTTATCGCCCCTTTGGGCGTCCAGCGCCTCAAAGGGGACCTCCAGTTCCAGGACATCCGAAAAAGCGATCCTTACAGGCAGGGAGCTCTCCACTGCCGCCCCTTTCATGCGATATGTGATTTTGCGGGTCTCCTTGGTGAGGAGGCTGATCTCAAAAGACACGTCGTCCATGTCCGCCACGAAATCTTTATCGATGTCCATCCTTACATAGAGAGACCGCTCGTTAAACCCATAGTAAAAACCTTTGAGGAGCGGAGCGGCTTCGTGCATCGCCATACCGTGCCCTTTCCCCTCGACAAATCCCGCACCCATCCAGTCGAAATAGTTCGTTACCCTGCCGTCTATAAGAGGGTATATGAGGTTTATGGGCTCTCTCGTCGGTGTTATCTCCCTGTCTTCAAGGAGAATGGGGATATTGAGTATGTCCGGGGGCTCCTTTCCCAGAAAACGGTATGCGTTGGCGAGGTTTTCACGGAACAGGAAATCGAACACCTCATCGTTCTCAGAGGAATGTTCGTCCCCGTACCACCAGAACCAGTCGCTGCCCTCCGCGATATAAATGGATTCCCACGCTTCCTTATTCGTCCTTCCAGGGTCCTCTTCCTCAAGAAAGTCTCTGGTCGTCGAGAGGAGCGTCCAGGCTGCGTTATCCTCGACATGACCGATCCATATGGCAAAATTGCGGGCAATCCACGAACCTGCGAAGCAATGCTGCAGAGTCCCGTAATCCCGTGACGATTCAAAGTACTCGGAGATCGTGACAGGCACGATGGCGCTGTCCTTCAGTATCCCCTCATAAAGATATTCCAGGAAATCCCTTCCATCGTTCTTGTAGTTTTCCCATGCGTTCTCCCCGTCCATGGCGATAGTGACAAGGGGTGTCTTAAGCCTGCCCTGCGCCGCTTCTCCTGCCCGCTTTATCCTCCTTACACAGTCCTCCGCCGCTTCCTTTGCATCCATCCGGGAATAGTGAAAAGAGATGAGGTCGGAAAGGTTCTTGTCCCTGAAGACCATGTTCAGGTGGCGCCCGTCCTTTTCGTACCTGTAAGGCCTGTAGAGCAGCTCGGGGTTCGAGATATATCCGTTCGCGTCCCGCCTGAGATCGACTTTCAGGCTCTCGAAGAGGATCTCTTCATCTGTGGCAATCCACTCGACTCCTTTACTCATATAAAGCTGCAACGCCTCATCGCTTACCGAACCCTCGGGCGGCCACATCCCTTTGGGCGTTGTCCCGAAGAGGTCCTGAAAAAGGGCGATCGCCTCATCGATCTGGCGGGCCGCGTCTTCAGGCCTTGTAAGCAGCTTCTCAGGCAACTCGACATTCGGCATCGCTTCTCTTGCCGCCCTGCTGTCGATAAGCAACGGTATTATGGGGTGATAAAAAGGCGAGGTCGATATCTCCATTGCACCTTTTACGGAAAGCTCTTTGTACAGGGGCACGGTGGCCTTGAGTATCTTCTTCTGCGCCTCCTCGATTACCTTCTTGTCTTCCTGGTTGAATCCCCTCCCCTTGGCCGCAATCTGCCTCAGGTCGTCATAAAGGTTGATAAAAACAGGGTCTATCCATGAGAGGAAGAAGAACACCTGAATATCTCTCAGCTCGTCGTTGGTGAAATAATTGACTATACCGCCGATGCCTTCCTTGGGATAATAGAAACCTCTCTTCGCGAGAAGCTCGTAGTACCGCGGATAGGGTTTGATCATATTTTCCCAGCTTGAGTTGAAAAAATTCATCAAGAGGAATATCTTCTCGTTCCGGGATAAATCCTTCGGTTCCTTTCTGAACACCTCGAGGTACTGGTCTCTCGCACTTCCATTCTCGTAATCGAACATTTGGACCAGAAGGGACGGAACAAGGTTGAAGTTCTGCTTCAACCCGTCAAACTGCTTCAGAAGAAGGGCCATATCGCAGTAATCCTTCGTGCCGTGCAAAAGGACCCAGGGAAGCAGATATTCCCCGGTATGCATATTCTTGTAATATGGCTGGTGCATATGCCAGAGAAAAGAGAGGTAAACAGGCTCCATTTACCCCACTCTCAGAAGGGTGAATCGTACCGTGCCGTCGATCTCCATAATGCCCGCCGTGCCCGGTTTTCCCATGCCGCCCCTGAAGGAACCGGGATTAAAGAGATGGACGCCATTTCTCACGGTATTCAAAGGGATGTGGGAATGTCCGAATAGTATCACATCCACACCTTCAAACTCCCTGAACACCAGATCCTCGATACCGGCGGCGTTCCCCCTTCCATGGATAATTCCGATGGCTTTACCTCCCACGTTCTCTATTCTTTTTTCGGGCAGGAGGGCCTTTAGGCCGAAGTCATCCATATTGCCCCTCACGGCCTTCAGTTCCCAATTGGAGAGAAAGTCATGGACCTCCACGGAGGTCATATCCCCCGCGTGGACCAACATGTCCACGTGGTGGAATAAGGTTGCCGTGATTTTCCTGAAATCATCCGTCGCAGCGGAGAGATGTGTGTCGGAGAGAATGCCGATACGTACCATATTGCATTACTTTATGCGAAAAAACCTTACATGTCAATGAGCCAAATTGACATGAGGAGTCCAGGAATGGTAAAGTTACGCGTGAAGTTCATCGGTACGCTCCATAAGAAGTTCTACATATATCTTCTGAAGGAATTATCATACATTTTCCTTCTGTCTTTGGGCATTCTCACGTTTATCATGGTCCTGAGCAAGATCGGAAAACTTGCAGACTTTGTGGTGAACAAGGGCGTGGAGATTAAGGACATTATCCTCCTCATAGTCTACTCGTCACCTCCGTACCTCACGTTCACCCTGCCCATGGCATTCCTGCTTTCCTCCATAGTGGTGCTCGGGAGGCTCTCTACCGAAAATGAGATACTTGCCCTTAAGGCGAGCGGCATCAACCTGAGGTGCCTTTTCGTCCCCATGCTCTCCATCGGATTGCTGATCACCTTTTTCGGGCTGATAAACGCAAGCATCCTGCTGCCCAGGTGTGGTGTCCTGTTCAAGGATACCCTCCTAAATATCGTGAAGAAGGGTATAAGTCTCGACGATAAGGAGGGTGCTTTCAACGACACCCTTCCCGGTATCGTGGTTTACATAGACAAAGTCAATACCAAAGATAAGTTCCTCACAGGCATACTGGTGGCGGACGACAGGGACAAGGATGTAAAACAGACCATATCCGCAAGCAAAGGTATCATCAACCTCGATCCCAACACCCTTGACCTTGCCTTTATACTCGAAAACGGCAACCTTCACCGTTGGGAAAAGAAAGACGATACCTACAAGAACGTTTCCTTCAAGAATTACACGTTCATAATGAACCTCGGGCAGGTGTTGCCCTACAATGTGCCTCTGCGAAAAAGGCCTTTTGAGATGGATTATAAGGAACTGAACGACGCCCTCGCAAAGACGCAGAATCCGGATGACAGGTACGATCTGCTCCTTGAGGTCTATAAGAAGACCTCCATCCCCCTTTCCTCCCTCGCGTTCATATTCCTTACCGTGCCCCTGGGCATCAAAAGGAGGGTTGAGGGCAAGTTCTCAGGCGCCCTCTATAGTCTTCTTCTCTTTATCTTTTACTATTTGCTTATGGCCGTGACAGACAGCGTGGGAAAAACCACTCATCTCCCCGCCCTTATCTCCGCCTTCCTGCCGAATACTGCTATTGCCCTTCTGGGCCTGTATCTCGCCAGAGGACTCAATTACGAGGACCAGGCGGGAGCCGCATGGAAAATCAGACAACTATGGGTTTATTGCCTTGAAAAGACTAAATAAATACCTTATCTGGAACGCACTGAAGATTCTCGCCATCACCGAACTTGCGGGAATGGTCATGTTCGTGAACATCGAGTTTTTCGAACATATGGATATCTTTACGTCATCTTTCAATAATTTCATGCTCAGTATCGCCTATCTTATCCTGAAGGCGCCTTATTACTTCAACCTCATACTTCCCCTCGCATTCCTCATATCCATGCTTATACTACTCATGATCATGATACGAGGGAACGAAATGATAGTAGTGAGAACCTCCGGCATAAGCACGCTTTCCCTTATGAAACCTTTGGCGGCTTTCTCTCTTGTACTGATGATATTCTCTTTCGTCCTCTCGGAGTGGGTCATACCCGTGGCGGCAAACGGGTCCGAGTACCTCTACCGGACAAAAATAAAGAAGGAGGAATCCTACGTTTTCTTCAAGAACGACAGGATATGGTTTAAGAGAGACAACTGGATCAATAATATAGATTATTTCGATAACAAAAAGGATGTGATACGGGGTCTCACAGTTATAGAGTTGTCCCCGGACTACACCATTAAAAGACGGTTTGACGCAAAAGAGGGGGCATGGAAAGACGGCGCCTGGACTTTTACGGATGTGTCCGAAAGGACCTTCGGGGCCAATGGGATCATCTCGAAAAAGACCTATCGGAAACTGAATAACCTTATCGCCGAGCCACCCTCCGTCTTCAAGATTGCGGAAAAGAACCCGGAGGAGATGGGATATGGCGAACTCTCCAGGTATATTAAACGCCTGAAACTCGACGGCCATGACGTGAAGAGATATCTCGTCGATCTGCACAGCAAGATCTCTTTCCCTTTCATCAATCTTATCATGGTTTTTGCGGCCTTCTCCGTCGGCCTGAGGTACACCAAAACAAAGCATATATCAAAAGGGATATTTGCGGGGATGTCGCTCGGCATTTTTTACTGGTTCCTCCACTCCGTCTCCTTGTCTCTCGGTTACTCCGAGATATTTCCGCCCCTTTTTGCCGCATGGTTTTCAAATCTCATATTTTTTTCTTTTGGTGTTATTGGAATTGTTACACTGAGAACTTAGTAACTTAAACTATAGAGAAAGGTAAAAAGGTGTTTTACAGTGAAAGCGTATCTTGATATCGAAACGGACAGGAACGGTAATATTTGCGTGATAGGCATACACACGGAGCCAAGCGGTTTTGTCCAATGGCACGGGGAAAACATCAATACGGACGACATTGAAAGAGAGCTTCAACGAGCGAGCACTATCGTTACATTTAACGGAGACAGTTTCGATCTCCCCACGATAAAGAAGTACCTGAATATCGACCTCAAGGAGATGTGCAGCTCCAGGGACCTCTTCAAACTGAAAAAGAGGCTGGGCATCAGCGGCGGACTTAAGGACCTCGAGAAGATGTTCGGCATAAAAAGGAAGACGGAAGGCATAGACGGATACAAGGCAGTGTTACTCTGGGAACGATATATGAGGCGCGGCAGGCCCGACGACCTGAGCCTCCTCCTCGAATACAACAAGGAAGACGTGCTGAATCTCATCCCTCTTGAAGAAAAACTCGATGAACTCAGGGCGGGGATACGTTGATGCGCCCCTTCACCATTGACTCGGCATATAACAAGATAAGCGCGATCATGACATTCCCCGAATCAGGGAAAGCACCCTGGCCCTGCGTTGTCCTTTCCCACGGCCTGATAAGCTCGAAGATGAGTTCGAAGTATATCGCCCTTTCGGAGAGATTTGCAGCCGCGGGCACCGCATCGTGCAGATTCGATTACCACGGGTGCGGAGAGAGCGGCGGCGACATCAGGGAGACTACCCTTACCATCAGGCTCGAAAATCTTGACAGAATCGTGAGCTACGCCCGCACCCTGCCCGAGATAGACCCCGAGAGGCTGGGGATACTGGGAGCCAGTTTCGGTGCGGCCACGTGTATCGTCAAGGCATCAATGGACTCACGGTTAAAATGCGTATCTCCATGGGCAACACCTTACATACTGGAGAAGACTTCCGATAGGATAGATGACGTTGCCTTCCACGACGCCCTCTACACCGATTTTGCACGGTACGATATACTATCCGCAGCGGAAAAGGTTTCCCACGCCCTCGTCATCCACGGCGACGCCGACGAGGTAGTTCCGTGCGGCGAAGGGAAGGCTATCTATGAACATTTCCGGGAGCCGAAACGGCTGGAGATCATACACGGCGGGGACCATATCCTCTCCGTTCCCGACCACAGGGAGCGGGCCATCAGCCTCGCGGTGGAATGGTTCGGGAAATACCTCTGAGGATGAAGTTTAACTCTTACAGGGCCTTCAATATGGCCCTTTCTTCTTCTCGCTGCGCTCTTTGACCTTTTCCTTAATCAAATCACCTACCACGTGACTCAAGCCTATGCCCAGTGCGAGGGAAAGAGTCATGATAATCCCCCCGAATATTATAAGAAAACTTATGGTTATGATGGTGTTTCCCAGGCCCATATACTCGAATACGATCCCGAAAGTGATGATTATGAGGAATATCCTGACCCCTTTTGCTATGAGATCGCCGTATCTCACGTTGGCGTTCTCACAGGTCATATAGATAACCCGGTTGATAAAGTTGCTGAATATCAATCCGAAAATGATAATCACCAGAGATACCGCGATATTCGGTAATGCGCTGGAAATCTTCGACGTATACTCCGAAAATTGGGAAATCCCGATAAAATTCAATCCGAAAGAAAAAAAGGCCACTATGAAAATCCAATAGGCAATCTTCCCGATAATCACGGAAGGCAGAATCTTGACCCCTCCTTTTTCAAGAAAGTTGGTGATCCCTACCTCCTGCGCCCATTTGTCAAACCGGAAAAGCATGAGAAGTTTTACGAGGACCTTTTTTATGAACCAGCTTATGATGAACCCCATGGCCATCACGATGATCATAACTATGATGTTAAGGAATACCTCCGTGAAGTTTTCATAGAGGTCGATAAACATATCCTTGAGGAACTCTTTCATGGGTCAAATCTTATTAGATGTCCAGGTCTATGTCAACCAAAAAGGGTGACAAATAAACCCTCTTTCTCTTTTTGACGGAATATGCCCTGTCCTGTCCGCCGGCCGGGCACGCGGCGTCCCTCCCGCGGTCTCAGCGCTCCATTACAGCCCGGCCGGCGCGCGCCATCAGACCCTCCCGACAAATATACCACGCTGATTCCACCCACTCCAACGGATGGAAATATAAGCCGATTACCACTTACATTGCAGTCATGGGCATTTTTTCGCCTTCACTTTTCTATTGACTTTCAGCCCATATTTGTTTAGGAAATTCAAAACAAAAGGAAAGGAGGTAAGATACATATGCCCGCGAAAATCGATGTGGAAAGCTGCACAGGATGTGGAGCATGCGCTGAGGTTTGTCCTGCTGATGCAATAGCAGTTGACGATACCGCGAAGGTTGACTCCGAGCTTTGCACGGAGTGCGGGGCTTGCGTAGAAGAATGCCCCGTAGAAGCCATAACCCTGGATGAATGAGCTTGTTTCCTGAAAACATAAAAGGATGGGCGAGCCCATCCTTTTATGTCCCAACATCTTATTTTCTTCTTATAACCCTTTAACGACGATCTCCGAAATATCAAGAGCCTTCATAGTTTCGCTCTTCTCCTTGTCTTTGATCGCATCTTCCATCATGATCAAGCAGTACGGACAACCTGTGATGACAGTATTCGCCGAAATCTCTATGGCTTCGTCCATTCTTGCGTGGTTTATTCTCTTGTGATGCTCTTCCATCCATATTCTACCGCCGCCGCCGCCGCAGCAGAACCCTTCATTGTGATTGCGCCCAAGCTCAACGAATGATCCCTTGTTGACCTGTTTTACCACTTCTCTCGGGGCATCGAAAATCTGGTTGACCCTTCCAAGGTAGCAAGGATCGTGGTATGTGGTAATACCCTCGAGGGTCGGGCTGATCGATATTTTACCCTGGCGGGCCAGCATGGCAATGAACTCCGTGTGATGGTACACTTCGAAATTGCCTCCCAGTTGCGGGTAATCATTCTTCAGCGTGTTGTAGCAGTGCGGACACGCAGTAATGATCTTCTTCACGCCCAATTCGTTCAGAAGGCCGACATTGCCTTCAGCAATCTCCTGGTACTGGTACTCATTTCCGGTTCTCCGTAACGGATCGCCGCAGCATTTCTCATCCGGACCGAGCACGCCGAAGGAGACGCCGGCCTTTTGCAGGATTGTGGCAACCGACTTCGCTATCTTCCTGTTCCTGTCGTCGAGGGACGCCACGCATCCAACCCAATAGAGGTATTCAACTTCTTCCTCACCGGCCTTCTTGATTTCCATACCTTCTGCCCACTCAAGCCTCTGACTCTTACCCATACCGTAAGGATCGGATCTCTGCTGGAGGTTCTTATAAAGGAGTTTCAGTTCGGAACCCACCTGGCTTAAGGTCATGATGAGATACCGTCTCATTTCGATATTCTTGTCGAAGGTAGGGATGGACACAGGGCAGTTCACCTGGCAGGAAAGACATGCGGTACATGACCAGAGTGTTTCTTCCTGAATCACGTTGTCGATGATGCCGTCTTCGTTCTTTATCCCTACAGCTGCCTTCTCCCATTCACCCTTCAGATCCTGAATGAGCTTCTTGGGCGAAAGAGGTTTCTCGGTCAAGTACGCCGGGCAACGGGCCTGACACCTGCCGCACCTTGTACACGCGTCAAAGTCAAGCATCTGTCTCCATGTAAAGCCTTCAATCGCATTGATGCCGAATTCTTCCGCATTCTCGAAATCTTCAATTGCGGTAATGGCACCTCTCGGAGCATCCTCCACACCCCTGAAAAGCATGTTGAGGGATGATGTTATTATATGGAGCAGTCTCGAGTATGCTATGTATGCAATAAGCCCGAAAGAGAGCAGCATGTGTATATACCAGAGCACTGCGTGGGGAAGATACTCCACTTTGTGTGTGGTAAGAGCAATGCTCTGCGCGGGGGCGGGAAAGATGGACGATACGGCCCAGCCCACAAAACTCCAGACTTCGTAAGGTTCCTGGGTTGCTGCTATTCTTGCGCCTTCAACGAGAAAACCGGTGACAAGCACCGCAAGTATCCAGACCAGCGTAATTGCATCATCGGGCTTGTTGTCCAGTCTGTCGGGCTTGGTGACATATCTTCTGAATATCGCCATGAGGATGCCGACGATTGCGACGAGTCCTGCAAGGTCAAGAAGGAATGAAAAGATCAGGTAAAACTCCCCTTTAATAAACTCAACGCCGAAAATAAGCTTTATTACGTCATCCTGCAACGCAACGAGTGCGGTGCCGATGGAGAGTACCAGAAATCCCCAGAATATAAAAAGATGCATAAATCCGGGATACCCCTCTCTGGCCCTCAGAATGGTGGCGTGAAATATTCCGCTCTTTACGAAATATCCAATCCTCTCGCCCAGTTTTTCCTTGAAATTTATGGGGGCGCTCTTGCCCATCATCCACATCGCGTACCGCTTCTTCAAGCCCATGATGAGCACAATGAATGTTATGATCATCAGCGCATACGTTATCCAGCGCGCCGCCTCCCCAGCATTCCACAGGATCTCTCTCCCAATTTCCATCATCCAGCCTCCTAAACGGTGTTTTTTGATATACTATCATAAAAGCTATTCTAAGTGAAAGGATTTATTGTGAAAAAAGATACATGACCGGAAGTTCCCGAAAACCCGGCCGATATCCCGTTTCTGGCAATTTTCCCCCGTATCGGAAAAAAAAACTTCTTGACATCTTTTTGACTATTTTGATAAAACCCTATACAGTTTTAAACTATACCAAATAACCCACAAACGGACTGAATGAGAAGACTTATAGTCGTTGCATTTACGAGTTTATGCTTTGTATTCTCATCGATGGTCGCTTTCTCCGCTCCTTCCCACAAGGCAAAAACCACGGATAAGCGGAGTGCAGTATCCAAAAAGCAGACTCCATCCAATGACAAAACAAGAACTGCTGTCGCCCTGAAAACCAGGAACTCCAAAACGGTGCGGAAAGGGGGCGTCGAAAAAGATCGCAAGTCCTCCGCGAAGATGTCCGCCACATACCGGAGCACGAGGAGCAAGGCCAGGGCAGTGGAAGTTGTCGAGGAGACGGAGACGGATGGGGAGTTTATAGAATATAAGGTCCGGAAGGGCGATACCTTGGATAACGTTGCCCTGAGGTTCGGCCTGGAGAGAGACGATATCGTCGAATCCAATAACAATCTCGGCAAGAGACTTGCCCCGGGAAGAACGCTTCTCATCCCCAGACTGTCGGAGTCGGATGGAGAATCCGACTATGTCGATCTCTCAAATAAGACCCTGAAATCATGGAAGACACGCGAAGAAAGGTACATGCTCGTAAAGGTGGCCAAGAGCTTTATGGGAGCGCCATACAGGTACGGCGGTGAGAGTGTGAGAGGCCTTGATTGCTCGGCCTTCGTAAAAAAGATTTATGACATATTCGACGTGCAACTTCCGAGGAGCGCCCGGGAACAGTTTCACGCGGGACCGAAAATACAGAAAGAAGAGCTTGCCGTGGGGGATCTTGTATTTTTCAGGACCAAACGGTACGTCAAATACCCTACCCATGTTGGCATCTACATAGGGGACGGCAACTTCATCCATTCGTCGTCGGCCCACTGCAAAGTGGGTGTGAGGATAGATTCGCTTCAGTCCGATTTTTACAACAAAACATTTCTCGGCGGCGCCAGAATCAAGAAATCGCCCGAGGAAATGCCCGAGACCACATTCAATCCCGACATCCCTTTCAACTATAACTACAACTCTTAGGATTAGTGAAGAAGTACCTGTTTTTGATCGGCCTGGCTTTCGCCCTTCAGGGGTTCGGCTTCTTCTGCCTCGTCTTCGAAATCGATCCGTACCGGCATTATTTTTATGTCACTTCGTGGTGGTCATACATAATTCTGGTAGACACGGTCCTTGCGTTTAAACAGGATGAATTCCTCGTCCTAAACAGGGACCTCCCCCAAATTATTCTGATCTCTTCAGGATATTGGAGTATATTCGAGCTTCTCAACCTGCGACTTCAAAACTGGCATTATGTAGACCTTCCGTCTGAACCGATCCTCAGGTATGCGGGATATCTCCTTTCATACGGAACCGTGGTCCCCGCCATCTATGTGACCAAAGGGTTGCTTCAGGGCCTCCTCACGCGCGAATGGAATGTGAAAGCCTTGCGCCCGATATCGGGTTATCCCGCCTATGCTATCTCTTCAGGGATTCTGGCCCTCGTGCTCGCCCTCTCCTTTCCCGGCTTTGCCTTTCCCCTTGTCTGGGTATTTCCCGTTCTGGTCCTCGATGGTTATAACTACCTCAGAGGATATCGTTCCTTTATGGGCGATCTGGAGACGGGTTCTTTGACCGGCCTGGTTCTGAGCCTCGCCTCAGGCATGATATGCGGTCTGCTGTGGGAGGCATGGAACTATCGGGCCGTCTCGAAGTGGGTCTACACTCTTCCCCTTGTTCAGGATACGAAACTCTTCGAGATGCCCCTTCCCGGGTACTTGGGTTTTCCGGCCTTCGGCGTTGCTACAATCGCTTTTGTCTACCTGCTGAAAGGAATGGAACACAGCAGGATGTTTCTCTATATCCTGGCAGGCGTATCCGCCGTCTCGTCCCTTACAGTCTTCTCCCTGATAGATCATCACACGGTTCTCTCCTTTGTCCGTGCCAGCCGCTGACGAGGAACGTCCCCATGGCGTATACCGCGCCGGCGCAATACGTGCGGCGCGTTTATATCGTTGACACAGGCTGCCTTTGTATGGTCAAATACACCCTATGGTAAAAAGAAAGATAAAGGAAGAAATCAAGAAACCCGACATACTGATTGCCACGGTTGAGTCCGCCATCCAGCTTGTTCGCGAGAATCTCCGGCTCTTCATTATCGCCGTTGCCGTCTTCTGCGTTGCCGGACTATCGGTCTTCGGCTACACTGTATACGCGGAGAAAAGAAACCAGAAGATCCAGATATCCCTTTACGAAGGCATCAAGAGCCTCGAAACTTATGACCGCACAGGGAACAAGGAAGATTTGGACCGTGCCGAAGGCATATTCCAGAAAATCGTGAAGGAAAAGCGCGGCAAGGCATATGTGGTGGCAAAGCTTTACCTCGGCACTACGTACTCCCTGAACGGCAAGACCGAGGACGCAAAGAAGATATACCAGGAACTTTCGAAGGATTCACCCACAGTTGCAAAAATGCTTTCCGATCAGGCCCTTCAGAAGGTGAGCAAGAAATAAAACAACGCTTCGTCTGCGCCGCTATTCCCCGTCGATATAGGCTACCCTTTCAAGGAACGCCAGCGAGGTATTCGCCCTGGAGATGGCGCTTATGTAGTTCTCCCTGGCCCCGGCCAACTCTCGCTCGCTCTGGAGAAGAGCCAGAATATCTCCCTTGCCTACCCTGTACTCGCCGAAGGCCTGATCGAAGTTTGAGGTCGCCTCCCGCACCAATTCCCTGTAGAGCCTCACGTTCTGACGGCTCAACTCATAATCCTTGAACGCCCTGACGATATCGAGCCCCACATTTCTCTTGATCTCTCCCAGCCTGTAGCGGGCCGCCGCGATATCACTCGCCGCGCCCTTCATGTTGTAGTACCTGCCCACACCATCGAAGAGGGCATAGTTGAAATTTATAACAAACGCATCCTGTCTCCCGTCAGGGAAGAACCCCGTATCGGCCCTGGTCTGCTGGAGTTGTGCATCGATTCGCGGGAACCAATTACTCACCCTCTCCTTATACACCATTTCGAGCCGATCGATCTCCTTCATCTGGGCCGTCACATCGGGACGCACCGCGATTGCCTTTTCCACAAGGGTCTTGAAGTCACCACCGTATGTGGGCTCCTCGAAGGGTCCCTCCACATCCCGGGCGTCCATCGGGTCGTAGAGAAGAAGAGATTTCAGTTCCTCGAGAGTTTTCTCATACCGCTTGACCCCATCAAGAACGTCGATGCGTGCGGTGGTTCTTCTCACTTCGGCCTGGAGCACCTCACTTTTCTTGGCAACGCCGGCGTCATATCTCCCCTTGGTGAGCGCATAAACCTTCTCTGCTGTCCGGTAAGCGTCCCTTCTGGACTCAACAATGGACTTGTTGCCAAGAGCCGTGTAGAAGGCCGTTTTCGCATTATAGAGCACATCGACCCTCACCCCTTTCAGTACTTCCTCTTCTCTACCGAGTAATGAATAGGCCTGATGCCTGCGTGCATACCGCTCTCCGCCGTCGAAGAGCCTGTAGGTTATGGTACCTGTAAAAGTGAAAAGCTCCGTGGCGCCGAAAGTATTTGTGAAACCTCCGGCGGCGGCTACGTTCGTTACGGATTGGCCTGCCGATGTCTGGTTGTTCAAGGACCTGATGAAGGAGCTCTGGATATCGGCCCTCGGCAGGTACGGATCGATCGTCGAGGTATAGGAATACCGGTACTTCTTCACTACTTCTTTCTGCTGTTTTACAGTGAAGGATACTTCAAAGGCCCTTTTTACCGCCTCTTCAAGGGTAATGGAAAACACGGGCAACGGCAGGGCCGTCACGGCAAGAAGAAACCATACCGATCCCGCCGCGAGAAACGAAGCCCAACCTGCTGCGTCTCTTCCACCATGATTCTTATCCGTCCTTCCCGACTTCCCACAACCCTGAAACCCCATCTCTCCATCCCCGTACCATGATCGCGAACTGCTTCACATACGCGTAAAATCAGTTTATTTAAACCCTCCCTCACTGTCAACAGGCAATTAGCCGCAACCCTGCCGGCTTGAGCCGGCTTGAGAACACCGGCGTTGACAAGGCGCATCACCTGCAGTAGCTTCGGGGCAAGAATTTGTCCTTGTCACAGAAAAGGGCCCTGCAGAAATAAGCCTCCCGCTCCATCTCCTGTTGGTGAACTATATGAATGAAAGCGTGGCAGGTTAAAGAAAGGGGTAGAAGCCGCATGTATGCGACCCTACCCTATCAGGACTGTCTATTCAGGGATATGTGAGGAAATCCACATCGTCCCTCTTGGAGCACTTCTTCTTAGGCCTTCTAAAAAAAGTGGTGCCGAGGAGCGGAATTGAACCACTGACACGGGGATTTTCAGTCCCCTGCTCTACCGACTGAGCTACCTCGGCAACGCATTATTTTAAACATACCTTCCGAGTCGATGTCAAGACATTCGTTGCTGCAATTCAGAATTTCCGCACAAGTGCCTTTGCCGACCTCCCATAAAGCAAAAAACTTTGACATTCCGGTCCGTCCTATGTTAACAAGTTCTACATGTCCGACCAATACACGAAACCATTTCGAGGCATCCTTTACGACAGGAACAGGATAGGTGATATCGCGTCCTGCGTATGCCCGCCTTACGATATTATACCGAGTGACGCCGCATACTTGGAGAGGAACCCCTTCAATGCCGTCCGACTGGAACTTCCCCGGTCCCTTCCCGGCGTTGACCAGTATACGAACGCACGGCAAACCTTTGACCAGTGGTGCAGCTCGGGGGTGCTTTCCGTTGACGACAGGGAAACCATTTACGTGTATGAGCAACAATTCACGGTCGAGGGCTCATCCTACCTGAGATGGGGTTTTATCGGCCTCACCAGGCTCGATAAAGACCGTATCCTCACCCACGAGCAAACGAGAAGCAAGGCGAAGGAAGACCGGGAGAAACTCATAGTATCGCTCAAGGCCTTCACGAGCTTCGTCTTCGGACTTTATGAGGACAAGGCTCATGAAATAGACACCCTCCTCGAGGGCTCCCGAAAAGAACAGGTCTATGACTTCGTGGATGAAGATTCCATAAGAAACAGGTTTTACCGGATGACGGACCCGGAGGAAATCAACCGCCTTGTAGCCCTTGTGAACGCGAGAAAGATATACGTCGCAGACGGCCATCACAGGCTGGATGTCTCTTACCGGCTTAATCTCCGGTACATTCCTCTCTATTTGACAAACATGTATTCGACGGGGATCGTGATTCTTCCCTATCACCGGCTGGTAAAACTCCAGGGCGAAAGATCGCTTCCGGAACTTCTGTCCATGCTCGAGGGCCATGCCCGTGTCGAAACCGTTGCCTTTACAGGTCCGGAAGTCCTGACTCAGGTCCTCCATACCATATCCGCGTCCTCCGAACCGGCCTTCGCCCTGTACTCGAAGGACGACCCTGCCGCCCTCTATATCCTGACAGTCGGCAAGCCTCAAGCGGGCGACGGGCCTCTCGAAAACCTGAAGGTCAATATCCTTCACTCAGGGATACTGAAAAGCACGCTATGCGTCAAAGAAGAAGAGATTTCCTTCACCCAGGACCCGCATGAACTGGTGCGGGCCGTACGGAATGGAGATGTCGATCTCGGCCTTCTTCTCCCTCCCACGACTGTTCAGGAGGTCAAGGCGGTGGCGGATAACAGTCTGGACATGCCTCCGAAGTCAACCTTCTTCTATCCTAAAATACTCACGGGCCTCGTGTATCACAGGTATGCCTGAAACCGCGGGTAACGATGAGACCCTCGACCTTCTCTGCAATGAGGACCTCAAAATCATCCAAAAGAAAGAAGGGTACAGGTTCTCCATGGACGCCATCCTTCTCGCCAATTTCGTTACCCTTAAAAAGGATGAAAGACTGTTGGATATTGGGACCGGTTGTGGTATTATACCTATCTATATGACCAAAAAGGGTTTTCAGAACCGGATGGTCGGGATTGAACTCCAACAGGGACTGTTCGAGGCAGCCCTCAAAAATAAGGAAATCAACGACTGTGAAAATGTTGAATATCTTCATGGAGACGTTAAGACGGAAATGCGTGAACTGAGGAAATCTCTTTTCAGTGTTGTGGTGTGCAACCCTCCATACACCAGGAAAGGGTCCGGCAGAACAAGCCCGGACGATTCGAGACACATTGCGCGCCACGAGGGCCATCTCGACCTGTCTCTTCTTTTCTCTCTGTCGGCGTCCCTCCTTTCCCGAAAAGGGAGAAGCTACGTGATATATCCGTCCAGGAGGCTCGGCGAGGTACTTTACACCGCAAAGGCTCATGGACTTGAGCCGAAGCGTTTGCGTTTTGTCTATTCGAGAGACAGGGAAGAGTCAAACCTCTTTCTTGCGGAATTTCTAAAAGACGGCGGGGTCGGCACAGTCGTTGAAAAACCTCTCACCATATATCAGGGCGACGATTATACCGAAGAGGTGCGATCCTATTATTCTCTAAAGGGTTAATTATGGAAAGTGTATCAAAACTCATACAGCAAGACCTGGAAATGCTCGAATTGTCCATTCAGAAACTCATCACCACGCGAGTGAACTTTATCAGGGAGATTGTGACGTACATAATAAAGTCGGGCGGCAAACGGGTCCGTCCGATCCTCTTAATACTCTCCGCGAGGCTTTCCGGCTATAACGGCGACCGTCATGTCCCGTACGCTGCGATCGTCGAGTTCATCCATACCGCCACCCTGCTCCACGACGATGTGGTGGACAATGCAAAAACCCGACGCGGAAATTCCACGGTAAACACGGTGTGGGGGAATGAATCGAGCGTTCTCGTGGGGGATTTCCTCTATTCAAAGTCTTTTGAGCTTATGGCGGAGGACGGCAACCACGCCATACTGAGGACCATCTCAAAAGCCACTACGGCCCTGTCGGAAGGTGAAATTCTGGAACTGCTCAAGACGTCCGACGTGGAAACCACGGAGGAAGAGTATTTCGAGGTGATCGACAATAAGACTGCAGTTCTCTTTTCGGCGGCCTGCGAGATCGGGGCTCTCCTCGGTGGCACCAGCGACAGTCAGAGAATCGCCCTCGGGAGTTTCGGCCACAATCTCGGCATCGCCTTTCAACTGAAAGACGACATACTTGACTATACGTCCTATGATGCAATCCTGGGGAAAAATGTGGGCACGGACCTGAAGGAAGGCAAAGTGACCCTCCCACTTATATACGCCCTTAAATCAGCGAGCGAAAAGGAAAAAGCGTACACCAAGAAGGTTCTCGACAAGCCCACCATGACTGCCAGGGACTTTGAAGGGGTGCGGAAGATCATAAAAAAGCATGGAGGCATAGAGTATACCTCGGCAATGACCACAAAGCATATAGCCGCCGCCAAGGAATGCCTCAACGCTTTCGACTCCTCTCCTTACAGGGAGGCCCTTGTCACTCTCGCAAACCAGATGCTTGAGCGACAGGCGTAAACCCGCGCCGCGGTTTCACACGCCTTCACCGAAAGTCACACTCCGCCTTGTGTTCGTTTGCATCCGATAATCTTTTGGAAGTCTACTTCAGGATTGCATCTTTTGGAATTACGACTATTCCCTCGTCGGAGACATAGAACCTGCTCCTGTCTTTCTCCAGGTCATATCCGATTCTCATGTGATCGGGAATTCTCACATTTTTGTCAATGATGGCTTTCTTTACCCTCGCGCCCATTCCTATCACCACGTCATGCAATAGTATGGATTCCCTCACATCGGCATAGCTGTTTACCCGTACCCCGGGAGACAGAATCGACCTCTCTACCCTGCCGCCGCTTATAATGACCCCGCTGCAGATAATCGAATCAAGTGCTTTTCCCGCCCTCCCCTTCGCCTCATCGGCAAAGACGGTCTTCGCAGGAGGATACTGTCCCTCATAGGTCCTGATGGGCCATTTCTTATCGTACAGATTAAATACAGGACTCACGGACGCAAGGTCCATGTTCGCGTTCCAATATGCGTCGATGGTCCCTATGTCCCTCCAATAATCCGCGTTCTTGCCCCCGCCCACACCGAACCGGTACACAAAAACCCTGTGCCGGGGGTACATGAAGGGTATGATATCCCGGCCGAAGTCATGGGAAGAATCCGTCCGGACCGCGTCCTGGTTGAGGATGTCGGATAAAATGTTTCTGTTGAATATGTAAATCCCCATGGAGATGAATGCCTTGCCGGGCTTTCCCGGAATAGGCTTGGGGTTCTTCGGTTTCTCCTGAAACCCGCATACCCGGCCGTCGCCGTCGACCTGAATGATGCCGAACCGTGAAGCGTCCTCGATATCGACTTCAAGGGCGGAGATGGTGAGGTCCGCCTTGTTTTTCTGATGATATTTGATAAAGTGGCTGTAATCCATCTTGTAGATGTGATCCCCCGAGAGAATAACCACATACTCCCCCTCGACCTGCTCAAGATGGTAGAGATTCTGATAAACAGCGTCCGCCGTCCCTTTATACCAGTCATCTCCCACCCTCATCTGCGGCGACAGATGGGTCACGAATTCCCCCAACTCGGGACTCAGTATGCTCCATGCGTCTCTCGTATGTCTGACCAGGGAATGCGATTTATATTGGGGCAGGACAAATATCTTTCTAATGCCGGAGTTCACGCAATTACTGAGTGTGAAATCGATTACACGGTATTTCCCTCCGAAAGGCACGGCGGGTTTTGCCCTGTCTTTTGTGAGGGGATGAAGTCGTGCGCCGACACCACCCGCCAAAATGAATGCAACCGCGTTATGTAGTACTCTCTGTCTCATCGTCTCCGATATAAAAGTAACACATCAAGCAAGGAATTTGAAGCATTTCCTTCCGTCCATATTGTAACACGCCGTTATCACAACTTTTTAGCGGCCATAATATAAAGAAACTTTCTCCGGGCATAATTCAGCCCCTAATTGTCCGCACCGGTCACGATAATGGTGTATTCCCCTTTCAACTCACCCATCTCCTCAAACTCCTCTATCAGAGTCTGCAGGGCGCCTCTCCGGGTATCTTCGTAAACCTTGGTCAGTTCCTTAAATACCGCCGCGTCACGGTTTCCGAACTCCTCATATGTAACGCGCAGAGTCTCCAGCAGTCTCCGTGGCGATTCGTAAATGATCATCGCGTGGTGCAGCCCCGCCACCTCTCTCAGCATCTTCTTCTTCTTTCCTTTCTTCAGCGGAAGGAAACCGAGAAACAGGAACCTGTCGGCGTGGAGACCCGATATGGAAAGCGCCCCGATTGCCGCGGAAGGCCCGGGCACCACCTTTACATCTACATCATCTTCTCTGCACCGGTTCACCACCGCCCGTCCCGGGTCGGACACACAAGGGGTCCCCGCTCCCGTGATAAGGGCGGCAGATTTCCCGTCCTGCAGACGTTCCGAGATATCCTTCGCTTTCCTCTCTTCAGAATAGCTGTTTATCGTAATGATAGGTTTTCTTATGCCCAGGTGGCTCAGCAGTTTCAAGGCCCGCGAACGGTCTTCGGCAACAACGAAATCCACTTCCCCGAGGGTTTCAATAGCCCTTAGCGTGATATCTTTAAGGTTGCCTATGGGTGTTGCCACGATGTACAATACGCCGCTCATCTATTCTCCTCCAATAATGTATAAAAAAACTGCAAATCCTCTGCGCCGGCAGGCTCCGCAATGCGCCCTCAGCCCCCCGGAACCTTTGTCAACGCTTAAAAGTCTTGACATTACGACAAAAAATGCAGAAAATAAACAATGGTCATGGTGAGACTACTTTTATTGGGGTTCGTTTTTTTCTTCCCTCTCTCGGGATACGCCGCAATTTATGGCTATGTGGACGAACAGGGTGTCTATCACTTCACCAATATAACCCCTGCGGGTAAAAAATACCAGACCGTAATTCCCGACAAGAACAAAACGGTGATGGCAAAAGGCTACAGTACCGCCAACCTGAACAATAACGTCTATGACAGGCTTATATTGCGCCATGCGGAGACGAACGGGGTCGATCCATCCCTCGTGAAGGCCGTTGTAAGAGCAGAGTCAAATTTCAACCCCAACGCCGTTTCACAGAAGGGAGCGCAGGGACTTATGCAACTCATGCCCGACACGGCAAAACAGATGAAAGTCTCAAACCCCTTCGATCCGGACGAGAATATCAGGGGTGGCGCTCGCTATCTCAAATTTCTCGGCGAGACCTTTCAGGGTGATCTGGAACTCATGCTTGCCGCATATAACGCAGGACCCATGCGAGTCATGGAGCATAACAGGAGCGTGCCCCCCATCGAAGAAACGCGTAATTTTATCAAAAGAGTAAAATACTACTACAACAAATTGAAAAACCCGCATGAAGGATAAGGATGATGAAAGAACATCCGTCTGGACACTGCCTAACAGGTTAAGTGTAGTCCGGATTCTGTTTATTCCCATCATCATTATATTTATATCTACGGAGGACGAGAGGTTCTTCTTTGCGGCTTGCCTTCTGTTTATCGTCGCAGGCATAACAGACGGCCTTGACGGCTTCGTAGCCCGCAAGATGCGTCTTACCAGTACACTCGGCCTTTATCTCGACCCCATTGCGGATAAGCTGCTTGTTTCCTCTGTCCTGATCACCCTCACCTATTACAAGCTCGTTCCTCTCTGGGTAACGCTGCTCCTCGTGGGAAGGGAATTTCTTATCAATGGACTCAGATCGTTCTCCGCTATGGAGGGCATTGCAATCTATCCCTCTCTTTCCGGGAAGCTTAAGACAACCTTTCAAATTGTCGGGATATCATGTATTCTCTTCAATGTACCGGAAAAGGGGAACTTCAGTATGTGCGACTACGTCCAGTACCTCGGCATATCCTGTCTCGACTTCAACAGTTCTTTACGCCAGATAGGTCTTATTGTCATCTATATAGCGCTCTTCTTCAGCATATTCTCCGCAGTGGATTACTTGAAGGCAATCTTCCGGCCCCCTCGTAACAACGCCCCTAAAGAGAGCCAGACGGAATAAATTCGCCTCCGCACACGCCACATTTCGCGCAATTGCTCTCTATCCCGTTATCCTCATAGGTTCCGAATCCCGCAATAGGACTTTCCACACTCACAGCCTTGCCGTTCTTCTCCCCTATGTACTGATGGTCCACAGGGACCTTGCCGAGTCCGCCGGATATGTCTAGGGCGTAGTGGGGTACGGCCAGCCCGGATACATTCCTCCGGAGGGCCTTCATTATTTCGATGCCCCTCTCCAGCCTCACCTTGAAATGCCCGGCTCCCTTCACCTCGTCGAGTTGGAAGAGATAATATGGTTTCACGCCCAGAGCCACGAGATCCTCGAACAACCTGCCAAGTACGTGGGGACAGTCGTTTACGTTTCTAAGAAGAACGGTCTGGCTTACCACCGTGGCGCCCGCCCTGCGTAGTGCCTTCACCGTCTCAACAAACCACGGCGATATTTCACCCGGATGGTTTATATGGATGATGATCCACAACGGTGCGGCTTCTTCCACGGCCTCGTAGTATGCCTTCGTCAATTTCTCGGGATATACTACGGGTATCCGCGTGCTTATGCGCAAAACGGTCTTGCCCATTCGTCTCAGCCTCATAAAAATATAGGCCAGTTCGTCAGCGGGCAACATAAAAGGGTCCCCTCCCGAGAGTATGACCTCCTTTATCTCTTTGTCTCCTTCAAGATATCGAAGCGTCTCCTCCCGAAAAAGCGCGGGTTCCCACCCCTTCCCCACCATTCGTCTCCTGTTGCAAAACCGGCAATACATGGCGCACTCGGCGCTTACCAGGAAGACGCCCCTGCCGGGGTATCTCTTGATGAAAGCGGGGGTGAGGAGGCTCTCCCCTTCGTTAAGGGGGTCCACATCCCCCGATCCGTCCAACTCATCGAGGGCGGGAACGGCTTGCCTGCCCATAGGGCACGAAAGGGGATCTTCTTTTCTAATGAGAGATAGATAGTGTTCTGATATACGGAATGGAAACACTTCCGAAACCCGCTGGATTTCGGACTTCATTGCATCGTCTAATGGTATTACCTTCGATAACTCGGGGACATTATCGATAAAAGGGAGGGTAACAGAATAATTACCCTCCTCATTTCTCGACAATTTACTTAACTGGTACGATGTGGGCTCTTCTGTTCTTTGCCCATGCTGCTTCGTTGTGCCCTGGATCGACGGGTCTTTCTTTTCCATAGCTGACAGTCTCCATGAGCTTGCCATCAACACCGAGATCCGTAAGGTACTTTTTCGTAGAATCTGCTCTTTTCTGTCCGAGTACCAAGTTGTACTCCACTGTGCCACGCTCATCGCAATTGCCTTCGATTCTAACCTTTTTTCCCGGGTTGGCTTTAAACCACTGCATATCATCTTTCAGAATTGTGCCATCTGCCGGTCTGATGTTGTATTTGTCAAAATCGAAATTTACATCTTTAAGCTGGACGACCGGGGCTGGAGGCGGTGGCGGTGCCGGTGTAACGGGCACTTCTACCTTTGTCTCAGGTGGAACCACTTTTGCCTGCGGGGCCGGGGGCGGTGCCTGCTCGCCCTTCTGGGCTTGCATAAAACATCCACAACCACTTAAAAACAAACCAAGAGCAATAGCTAATATTATAAGGCCAAACGATTTAGTTTTCATGGTCCTCCCCTTCCTTCATCATTCAGGGTATATCCCGGTAAGGATATACCCTGATATTTTGATAACTACTTTTTCGCTGGTGCGGGTGCGGGTGCTGGTGCTGCTTTCTCTGGTGCTGGTGCTGCCTTCTCCGGGGCAGGAGCTGCCTTCTCCGGGGCAGGAGCGGGTGCTGCGTCTTTTGCGGGCTCCGGCGCAGGTGCCGGTTTCGCTTCTTCTTTCGGAGCGGGTTTGGGCGGCTCTGCCGACGGACCACAACCGATCAAAGAAAAACTTGCAAAAAAGGAAATTGCTATAAATAACACCACTAATTTCTTCATCTACTTTCACCTCCTTTCTTTATTAGATAAACATAATATATCATTTCGAATAAGTAAATTAAAATTTTTTAACAATTATATCTTTCTTTATCACGTCCACGTCCTCCGTCATGCACAGATTGGTGCCTGGATTGAGTGTGGACGCGGTCCCGCACGCAACGCCGAGGTGGAGGGCATCCTTGAAACTTCCTCCATTGCCGAGGGTAAAAACCAACCCTGCCACAAGAGAATCCCCGGCACCCGCGGAGCTTCGGACTTTCACCTTGGGAGGAATCATATGATAAATTTCATCCCCGGACATGCCCACGACTCCCCGGGGTCCCATGGACACGACAGTGTATTCTACCCGCTCCCGGTATGGCTTTGCGTACTCGATCACTTCGTCGACTTCAGTCATGGTTTTCCCGACGAGCCTTCCGAATTCATGAATGTTGGGTTTTATGAGATAAGGCCCTGCGTCCACACCCTTCTTCAGGACATCTCCATCTGCATCCATGACTACCTTCATATCCTTTTCCTTCAAGGTTGTTATCAGCTGCGCGCAAAAACTCTCGTCCATGCCGACCGGAACGCTGCCGCCGATAACCACGAAACTGCCTCTTGGTATTTCCTTTATCTTCCTGAATAACGCCATAACCTCAAGTGAGCCTACTTCGGGCGAAGCAGTGCTGAGGAGGGTCTGAAGTTTCTTCCTTTTCTGATAAATAATCAGGTTCGTCCTGGTAGAACCGCAGATGGGCGTAAAATCACACACTACCCCTTCATTAACAAGCTCTCCCTCCAGTTCCATTCCTGTATATCCACCGATGAATCCGAGGGCAACGCTCTGTCCGCCAAGGCCTTTCACTACCCGTGACACGTCTATCCCCTTGCCCCCTGCCCGGATCTTCTCTTCCGTGATCCTGTTTACATCATCGTAGAGCAATTCCTCCACATCCAGGATTTGTTCAATATATGGATTAAGCGTAACGGTGTATATCATAGCAATCTGCGTTTATTCTATTAAATATAAAGAGAAATGGCTACATAAAAATCGTTTCCTGCGCACTTTTTTGAACGAAAATGCTGATTCGAAAGCGTTTTCCCTCTTTCTTCGCTCCTGTTTCCGGGAAAACAACGACTAAACGCGCTGCCGACCGCGATCTGACGCCACCTTCGATCCGATAATGCCGGGATGGCGGACAGCCTCTACAATTCTCTATTCCCATCTCTGTCAGCGCAGGTTATAAACCTCGTGTAGGATCTGATAAGTGCAGAGGGCATCGCACCGGTCACAGCCAGGGGTCTTAAGGTCAAGGCATTCGCTTGTTCGGCACGCAGACGTGTTCTACCTCACGACCAGCTTCTTGGCCTCACCGGGAAGCCCCACAGGATCAAGAGGGAGCTCCCACTGTTCCTTGGTCTCCATATTCCTCAGGGTGACTATGCCCCTTTCAATCTCGTCATCACCAAGGATAAATACAAAATCAGCCTTGAGGTTGTCAGCGTACCTCATCTGAGACTTCAAGGATTTTCCTTCATAAGCATATTTCAAATGCATCCCGCTCGTCACAAAGGAATGGAGCACCGGCACCAGATACTTCCTCGCCCTGTCACCAACGTACGCAAAGAAGTACAGGGGCTCCTTCGCTGAACTCCTGTTCCCCATGAGCATGGTGAGTCGCTCCACTCCAATGGCGAAGCCGGACCCGGGTACCTTCGGTCCTCCCATCTCTTCAACAAGGTTATCATATCTCCCGCCGGCGATGAACGCCTGCTGGGCGCCCAAGGCGCCGGAGGTAAACTCAAAAACCGTCTTTGTATAATAATCGAGCCCTCGCACCAACCGTTTGTTGACAACCGCTTCAACTCCGAAATCGCCGAGGTGCCCAAGAAAAATGTCAAAATGCTCTTTGCAGGACCCGCAGAGGGAATCAAAAAGAAAGGGCGATTGCCGGCTTACTTCAATGCAGTGCGCCTGTTTACAGTCGAAAATACGAAGCGGGTTCCGGTAAAGGCGCCTCAGGCAATCCTCGCACAATTGATCCTTTCGTTCCTCAAAATAGGATACAACCTTCCCCCTGAAATCCTCTCGGCACTGGGGACAGCCCACGCTGTTCACCTCGAGGGTGTACCCGCTTACCCCCAGGTCTCTCAGCATAAGGGAGGCCATCCAGAGAATCTCCGCGTCGATCAATGAGTCTCCGCTCCCGTAGACTTCCACATCGATCTGATGAAACTCCCTGAATCTGCCCTTCTGAGGTTTCTCGTGGCGGAACATGGGGCCCACGGTAAAGAGTTTGCTCACCCGTTCCTTCGCATACAAGCCTGCCTGCAGATAATACCGGACCACTCCCGCCGTGGCTTCAGGTCTGAGGGTCACCGAGTCGCCTCCCAGGTCCGTGAAAGTGAACATCTCCTTTTCCACGATGTCGGTCGTATCGCCGATACTTCTCACAAAGAGTTCGGTCTTTTCGAGGACGGGCACCTCGATTTCGGAAAAACCGAGGAGGCCCAAATACTTTCTTGAAACCTCTTCAATGACACGGAATCCTTCGATCTCCTCTCCGGATATATCCCTGAATCCCCTTAAAGTCTGAATCTTCGCCATCTTCTTCCTCTGCGCAAAATAGTCTTAAAATCAACTCATTAGTAACATAAAAGGAATTCAATTTAAAGCAAAAAAGGCCCTTCGCAAGATATCCCGGACACGCTCCGCCCGGCCGCCCGTTTTTTGTCGCCAGGGTATGGCAATCTTCGACCCGCTGGCGTATACTTTTACCACAACCATATACCGGAGCAGAGAGATGAGAAATAAACGATATACAGTGCGTCACAAAGCAGCGCCCCAGAGGAACGGCAAGTCCGTAGAGGAGATCGTGAAAGAGCTGAAGGCCATGGGCAGTTCAAAAAACGATTACCGGGAACAGTCCCTGAAGATCTACGGCCTTATTTGCGCCAAGTGCGCACGGGAATTCGACTACAAGGACAGGCACCTCCTTACCGTACATCACAAGGATGGAAACCACAACAATAACCCACCGGACGGCTCCAACTGGGAAAACCTCTGCGTCTACTGTCATGACGAAGAGCACACCAAAGGGATGCTCGGCGATTACCTCAGTAAAGAATGATGGCCGGAGACCTCCGCCCGCCGGGCACAGATAATGTCGAAGGCTGTCTCTCCGGGACGACGCAGCCCCCTGAACTCGCATATGCAAAAGCAGCCCCGGGCCTCGAGTTGGGAAATCACGCGTTCCTCCGTCCCCTGCCCCCATGTTGCGCACAGATCGCGTCACCTTACTGGGCCCGGATTATCGGAGCGGTCTCCAATGAACGGAGCGACGAGGCGCTGATACAGGTCATTGCCACGCTTTTCGATGATGACGGCACCGTTCTCGGAACTCACACGGATTTCATGGTCCTCGACGGCGGGGACAAGAGTGAGTTTGACATAAAAATCACGAAGTTTTACGACCACGTCCGGATGTACGGCCTGGAAGCGACCGATTCCGGGGACCTCTGAGGGAAACGCCATGACAACGACCGGGTTATCCGTGGAAATAGTAGACATTGCGCTGCCTGACAGCTATGGGGTCGGGAAACAGGACAATTACGTCTTTTTCGTGCCGGGAGCGCTTACCGGGGACAGGGTACGGATCAAGGTCGTAAAGGAAGGCAAGCGGTTCTCCTACGGGGAGATCATGGAAATCGAGCGGCCTTCTCCCCTGAGGTGCGAGGCGGGATGCAGCCGTTTCGGCCCCTGCGGAGGATGCACGCTACAGCACCTCGCCTACGAAAGACAGTTGGAGTTGAAGGGAAACCATCTTCTGCAGACCCTGGCGAGGATCGGCGGAGTAGACCTGTCGTCCGTGGAGATCACGCCTGTAGTGCCGTCTCCCGAGCAATATTCCAGCAGGAACAAGGTAGAAATGTCCTTCGGCAAAGAAGGGGGCAAGGTTACTGTCGGTCTTCGGGAGAGGGTTGCCCCCGGGGCTGATTATGAAGGAAAGGTGATATCCCTCTCCGGGTGTCCCACGTTCAGCGGGAGCGCGGAGAAGATAATTCCCTATTTTTCCGCCTTCTCGAACACACACCGTCTTCTTCCCTACAATCCGGTTCGAAAGAACGGCTTCTTAAGGCACCTTGTGTTGAGGGAGTCGAAAACGACGGGCGAAATCATGATGATCCTTGAAACCACGCCGGGGGCCATGCCCGATTTGACGGATTTATGGCAAGACCTGTCCGCGCGCGTTCCCCAGGTTAAAAGCTTTTACCATGTCACCAACAGCCGGGCTGCAGATACGGGCCTCTACGAGGGTGAAATTCATCTTTTCGGTGACCGCTTTATCCAGGAATCAATGGGCGGCCTTACATTCCGGATATATCCCCAGTCCTTTTTTCAACCGAATACAAAGGTGGCGGAGCTAATGTACCAGGCGATGGCCGGCTTCCTGGAGCCCGGCCCGAAAGACCGGGTACTCGGTCTGTACTGCGGAATGGGCCCTATCGAACTCTTCCTTTCATCGAAAGTCAGGGAAGTGACGGGTGTTGATTCCAATCCCGCAAATATTGCAAACGCCAAAGAAAACTGTAGGATCAACGGCATAGAGAACTGCGCTTTCATCGAAGGAAGGGTTGAGAAAGTCCGGGACCGCTTCCCCGCAAAACCGGACATTCTTGTCATCGACCCGCCCAGGGGAGGCATAAGCGCCGACGGGCTCAACATTATCGTCAGAATCGAACCGGCGAGGATTGTCTACGTTTCATGCAACCCGTCCACCCTTGCCCGCGACCTCAAGTTCCTTAGGGAACACGGCTATGAACCCGGGAAAATCATGCCCTTCGATGCCTTCCCTCATACGGGCCACCTTGAAACCCTTGCGCTCATTGAAAAGAGGTCCCATCCGCTTCAAAAGTCCTCCCGCGCCGTGGTATAATGATCCTATGATAAAAATCATCTCTTTCGACCTTGACGGAACCCTGGTAAACGGCCTTTATGGCGAAATGGTATGGAATCACGGAGTTCCCGAGGTATTCGCGCAAAAATACGGGATATCCTTTGATGAAGCGAAGAAACTCACAAGAGGGGAGTACGAATCCGTCGGCGACGGAAGACTCGAGTGGTACAACATCGATTACTGGCTCGACCGCTTTGACCTGTCCGTCTCCCCACGTGAATTGCTCGATCGTTATGAATCCTATATCGAGCTCCTTCCTTTCGCCCGGGAAGTACTCAATTACCTGCAGGAAAAATACATGCTCGTCATTGCGTCCAATGCGGCGCGAATATTCGTTGAAAAGGAAATCTCCCATACGGGCATAGGCGGTCACTTCACCCATATCGTATCGGCAACCAGCGATTATAAGATAGTGAAGAAAGGGGATTCCTTTTACAGGACCCTTCTTGAACAGCTCGGCGTGGCTCCCCACGAGATTGCCCACGTGGGCGACCACAAGATATTCGACTTTGAGGCCCCGTCCCGGTTCGGCATAGAATCGTATCACCTGTGTGCTGACGGGAACGGACATGAAAGAGTCATATCAAGCCTGAAAGCGCTTCTTGACAGATTATGAAAAGATGCCCCAAATGCCGTACGCCCCTCGATATCGATAAGATGTCTTTCAAGGAAGAATGCCCTTCCTGCGGAACCGACCTGCATGTCTGCATATACTGCCGGCTATATGATGAGGGCAAAGCCAACCGCTGTCGCGAGCCTCAGGCAGACTATGTAAAAGAAAAAGACCGGGCAAATTTCTGCGAATACTTTCAGTCTCAAGAAAGGGACACAACAAAAGCCCCGGGCAAGGAAGCAGCGGAAAAACTGTGGGATCAGCTATTCAGGAAGGGTTGACGGGCGGCTGCGCGTAAATATGACACGGTACTTATCCCGGTCCGCGTCAAAACAGACCGTGCACCCTTTCTGCTCACAACCTTCTTCTTCCCGCTCCTCTTTAGGTGGCAGGGGTTCGAGAAGGACCTCCAAGCCAAGAGATTCGTAGAGCTCGACCATTTCGGACAGGCGAGGCTCGCTGCTTACAAATTTCCTCTCCCACCCCAATTTGTTGAGCTCTTCCTCTCGTGTCACTTCTGATGATTCCCTTGAGACCTGAAGTACTCCACCGTCTCTTTCAGACCCTCATCAAGGGACACTCGCGGCTGCCACTGGAGATACCGTTTAGCTTTTTCGATGTCCGGGCATCTCCTTTTCGGGTCATCTTCCGGCAACCCCTCGAAGGTTATCTGCGACGACGAGCGGGTAAGGTCAATAACCTTCTTTGCGATGTCGAGGATCGATACTTCCTGGGGGTTACCGAGATTGGCAGGCCCCGGGAAGCCTGACAGGCGGGGCAGCGTATAATCCCTTTCCTTCACCTGCGCCTCCGCCTCGTAATCCATCATCCTGATCATGCCCTCTATTAAGTCATCGACGTAGCAGAATGATCTGGTCTGCGAGCCATCTCCGTAGATGGTGATAGGCTTCCCTTCAAGCGCCTGGACAATGAAGTTGCTCACTACCCTTCCATCATCGGGCCTCATGCGCGGGCCATAGGTGTTAAAGATGCGTATAACCTTCACGTCTACCTTATTCTGCCTCATGTAATCGAAGAAGAGCGTCTCCGCCACCCTTTTACCCTCGTCATAGCAACTGCGCCTCCCCACGGGGTTCACATGTCCCCAGTACTCCTCTCTCTGAGGATGGACTTCCGGGTCCCCATAGACCTCGCTCGTCGATGCCTGCAGTACCCGCGCATGCACCCTTTTTGCAAGACCCAGCACATTGAGGGCACCAAGGACGTTCACTTTTGTCGTCTTCACCGGGTTGTACTGATAATGGATCGGACTCGCGGGACAGGCGAGGTTGAATATCCAGTCCACCTCGACAAGGACCGGCTCGGTAATGTCGTGCCTGATTATCTCGAACCGCGGGTTGGAAAGGAGGTGGGATATATTCCTTTTCCGTCCCGTAAAATAATTGTCCAGGCAGATGGCCTCGTGCCCGTCTTTCAGAAGTCTTTCCAGCAGGTGGGAGCCGATAAACCCGGCCCCACCGGTGACCAAAATCCGCTTGGGGATATGGTACGTGTGATACTTATACATATATTACCCCTTAATGATCCGTTTTGACCGGTCTTCCGATGCACTCGTAATGGAAGCCGAATCCAGCCATGGTGGCGGGATTGTACTGGTTTCTCCCGTCAAAGATGACCGGGGACTTCATCAGGGTCTTCATTCTCTCATAGTCGGGCTCCCTGAAAGAAAGCCATTCCGTCACAAGGATCAGGCCGTCTGCGTCCTGGAGCACTTCATACTGGCTCTTCCCGAACTTTATGCTCCCGTTGCCTTCGAAAATGGCCTGCGCCACTTCCATGGCTTTCGGGTCATAGAGATTACAGAATGCACCTCTCTTCGTGAGCTCGTTCACTATATATACCGCAGGGGCTTCGCGCATATCGTCCGTATTCGGCTTGAAGGCGAGTCCCCAGATTGCAAAAGTCTTACCCTTTAAATCGTCTCCGTAGTAAGCGAGCACCTTTTCGGTGAAGGCCACCCTCTGGAACGCATTCACCTTCATTACCTGCTCCAATATGGAAGCCTCGCATCCATGGTCCTGGCAGGTCCTTATCAACGCTCTCACGTCCTTCGGAAAGCAGGAACCGCCGAAGCCGACACCCGGAAAGAGAAACTTGGGCCCGATCCTTGAATCGCTCCCGATCCCTCTCATTACCATCATCACATCAGCCCCGACCTTCTCGCACATATTTGCAATCTCGTTCATGAAGGAAATTCTCGTGGCAAGCATGGAATTCGCCGTGTACTTGGTCATCTCGCTCGATCTTACGTTCATGGCAAGAAAAGGCGCGCCGGTCCTCGTGAAGGGGGAATACAGTTCCTTCAGTATCTCCCCTACCCTGCTGTGCTCCACACCGACTACCACCCTCTCGGGCTTCATGCAGTCATCCACCGCCACCCCTTCCTTGAGAAACTCGGGGTTCGACGCCACGTCAAAGGCGATATCTTCCCTTCTTCCTTTCAATTCCTCTTCAACCGCGCCTTTGACCTTCTCGCAGGTGCCCACGGGGACAGTGGATTTGACCACTATAATACGGTACTTTTCCACCACCTTCCCGATACTGTGGGCCACGCTCATTACGTACTGAAGGTCCGCGGAACCATCCTCGTCCTGGGGTGTATTGACGGAAATAAAAATGATGAGCCCGTGATCCACGGTCTCTTTTATGTCAGTGGTAAACCGAAGCCTTCCCTCTTCCATGTTCCGTTTGACAAGTTCCTCGAGGTGGGGTTCGTAGATGGGGATAATGCCCTTGTTCAGGTTTTCTATCTTCTTTTCATCGATGTCCATACAGACTACATCGTTACCCGTCTCGGCAAAACATGCCCCCGTCACAAGACCAACATACCCAACTCCAATCACCGATATATGCATGAGACCTCCGCTCCCTGTTTTGCTTCATTTTTACCTTCAAAACCGTTGAAAGTCAACAAGATTGTTCGCAATAATGCTTCCTGGTACCCTTCGTCCGCCCTCTTCCCCCACGGCCCCGGAAGGGTGAAAGAAGCCCGTAAATCCGCGCAACCCAATAACGTCTTGAAATAATGTCCATATTATGTTAAAAATATAGATGTTAGTGGGCTCGACCCGCTATTTTCGTTTAATGGGTAAGGACAACCGTATATGACTGAAAATGAAATCAATGAAATTATAGAGAAGATGGAAAACATGCTGGCGCCCATCCTCCGCGAGGAGTCTCTCGAGTTGGTGGATCTGGAGTTCAGGCCATCGGGAAAGAGATGGCTGCTCCGCGTATTTATGGATAAGGAGGGAGGCATCACCATCTCGGATTGTGAGAAGGTAAACAGGGAGCTTAACAGGATTCTCGACGTAGATGACTTTATCGATCACCCTTATACGCTGGAAGTCTCATCTCCCGGGCTGACCAGGTCCCTGAAGAAGCGGGAGGATTTTGTCCGATATAGGGGCAGACAGTGTAAGATAGTGACCCGGGAACGGATAGATGACAAAAACGAGTTTATGGGAGAAATCCTTGATGTGGGCGATGATAAAGTGGAAATTAAGGGAAAAATAGGTGTATTTACAATCCCGATATGTGCTATAAAAAAGGCAAACTTAGAATTTGAAATATAAGAGGTACTCATGTATTTTGACTTAAATTACGTTATCGAGCAGGTAGGCAAAGAAAAGGGCATACCTAAAGAGACGCTGATCGCAGCGCTCGAGGAGGCTATACTCTCGGCTTCCAAAAAGAAATATGGCAGTCACCTTGACCTCGAGGCAAAATACAATGAGGAACTCGGTGAAATAGAGGTCTTCCAGTTCAAGAAAGTAGTGGAAGAGACAAATGAGCCTGACATAGAAATATCCCTCGATGAGGCAAGGAAGCATGATCCCGAGTGCGAGATAGGTGACAGCATAGGCGTAAAGATGGATACATCGGCCCTCGGAAGAATTGCAGCCCAGACGGCAAAGCAGGTAATCGTACAAAAGGTAAGAAACGCGGAAAGCGATGTCATATATAATGAATACAAGAGCAAGAAGGGCGAGATAGCAACAGGCGTAGTGCAAAGGGTTGAAAAGAACCATTACGTCATAAACCTCGGCAAAACCGAGGCTATACTCCCTGTAAAAGAGGTAATTCCGGGTGAAGGTTTCCGCCAGAGGGACAGGATCAAGGCATTGATTCTCGATGTCGAGAAAACCCAGAAAGGCTGTACCATCCTCCTTTCAAGGACTCACCCCGGCTTTCTGATGAAGCTCTTTGAGTTGGAAGTTCCTGAAGTCCAGGAAGGGATCATCAAGATTGTCGGCGCCGCGAGAGAACCGGGAGAACGGGCGAAGATCTCCGTTTACAGTGAGGACACGGACGTCGATCCCATCGGCGCGTGCGTCGGGGTCAAAGGTTCGAGGGTTCAGGCGGTCGTCCAGGAGTTGAGGGGAGAGAAGATCGACATCATACCATGGAGCAAGGACCCCGCCAAGTTTGTGTGCAATACCCTTGCACCTGCGAGAGTCTCGAAGGTCTATATAAATGAAGAGGACCATTCCATGGAGATCATCGTCAACGATGATCAGCTTTCTCTCGCCATTGGAAAGAAAGGGCAAAACGTCAGACTCGCGTCGCGGCTGACCGGTTGGAAAATAGATATCAATAGTGAATCCGAAGTGGAGATTACCTCAAGGAAGATCATAGAAGATTTGATGGCCAAATTGAAGGTGAGCGAAATTCTCGCCCGTATTCTCCACGACGAGTATCTGAGAGACCCTCAGGATCTGGCGAAGCTTACACCTGAAGAACTCAACAAGATTACCAGCATTTCCATCGAAGACTGCAAGAGGATCATAGAACAGGCGAAGCAAATCAGGGATAGGGAAAAATCGGAAAAAGCTGAGGAACGGCGCGAAGAACCGGGAGTAGACGCCGGGAACCTGCAATCGTAGAAATCACAAAAGAGCGGACGGGAGTTAAGAAGGATTAAAGCATGACAAAAATTAAAATCACCACCCTCACCGATAAAATAAGCGACGACGAGATTCTCTCGAAGCTGAAGGGTATTGGTGTAAAAATAAAAGACAGAGGCAAGGAAGAACCACCCCATGAGGAAGCCAGGGAAAAGGCCGCTCCCGCGGGTGAGACCCTTGTGGAAAAAAGGGTGGCATCCACAATCATTCGAAGAAGGGTACAGCCCCCTCCTCCGCCCCCGCCGGTCGAAGAAAAGAAAGAAGAATTACCCGTAGAGAAGAAACCCGAGGTCCAGGAGCCTGTCAGAATAGTGGAGAGAGAGGCCGCTGTCCTGAGACATGCGGAAAAAGAACCGGCCGTAATGCCGGAGCCGGTGACGCCGGTCGCAGAAGCAGTCGCCCCGGAACCACCGCCTCCGCAGGAAGAGGCTGTGCAGGAAGAGGCTGTCGAACAACAACAGGTACCCGTCGAAGAGGCTTCCAAGGGCGAGATAGAGCGCATCGGACAGGACAAAGAGAAAGAAATCACCAAGGTGCTTGAAGAAGCTTACAAGCAGGACCTTGAAAAGGAAGTCACCCTCACCGACGAAACCGAGGAAGAACGGAAAAAGAAGAAGACAGAAAAGCTTCTGAAAAAGATTCAGGAAGCGGAGTTTGAAGAAACCAAAGTAAAGAAGAAAGGACTCCTCAAGAGAAAAGTCGTCGTAAAAGAGGAGGACCTTTATACATTCAGAAGAGGAAAAGGAAGACCCACCCCGGGCCGGAAAGGTAGCAGGCTCGATGAAAGAAGGGCTGAAGAAGAAAGAAGGCTTGAGTCAAGGCCGCCCCGGAAAACCATCAAGGTCGGCGATGAAATCCAGGTAAGCGAACTTGCGAAGAGAATGGGCGTGAAAGCCCAGGACATTACCGCAAAGCTTCTGCCTTTGGGTATTCTCATACCGATAAACCAGAATATAGATTATGACACCGCGTATCTCGTGAGCACCGAGTTGGGCTTCGACGTGGAGAAGATAGTTTCCATTGAAGAAGAGTTCCTTGCCCTCGAAGAAGAGCAGAAAGAGAGCAGCAGCAGACACCTGAAGCCGAGATCACCGGTAGTGACCATCATGGGCCACGTCGATCACGGCAAGACACTGCTCCTCGACACTGTCCGCCATACCAACGTGGCAGAGAAGGAAGCGGGAGGGATCACACAGCACATAGGGGCTTACGTGGTCAATGTGGAAGGAAAGGAGATCGTCTTCGTGGACACGCCGGGTCATGAGGCCTTTACGGCAATGAGAGCTCGCGGCGCCCGCGTCACCGATATAGTCGTCCTCGTGGTTGCAGCCGATGATGGTGTCATGCCCCAGACGATTGAAGCCATAAACCATGCCAAAGCGGCAAACGTGCCCATTATTGTAGCCATCAACAAGATAGACAGGCCGAATGCGAATCCCGACAAGGTCCTGAAGGAACTCGCCGAGTTCGGGCTGGTCCCCGAGGATTGGGGCGGCACCACGCTTTTCGCGAAGATTTCGGCAAAAAAGAATATCGGCATAAAAGAACTGCTCGAACTGATCGCCTTGCAGGCGGAGATGCTCGAACTTAAGGCAGACCCGGATCAACTCGCAAAGGGTATTATTATAGAATCGGAACTCGACAAAGGTCAGGGACCTGTAGGAACGGTTATCATCCAGGAGGGTACCCTCAAGATAGGAGACCCCTTCATCGCGGGAAGCATGTTCGGGAGAGTACGCGCCATGATAGACGACAAAGGCAAAAGGATACAGAAGGCCCCGCCTTCCGCCCCTGTGCTTGTCGTGGGATTTCAGGACGTACCTCACGGAGGCGACCGTTTTATTGTAACAACGGAAGAAAGATATGCGAGAGAACTGTCCAAGTACCGCCAGGAAAGGTTGAAGGAAAAGGAGATTCTGAAAAACTCCCGCACTACTCTCGAAGAGCTCTATTCCAAGATGAACGAGACCGGAAGGGTCACCCTCAACGTAATCGTGAAGGGCGACGTGAGAGGAACGATCGATGCCATAGTGGAAGCCCTTAGAAAGCTCTCTAATGATCAGGTTGAGATTCAGATAATACATAGCGGCGTGGGAGCCATCACGGAGACGGACGTAAACCTCGCCATGGCGTCGGGTGCGATTATCATCGGCTTCAACACAAGGCCGGTCGGCAAGGCGCAGGCCCTCGCCGAGCACGAAAAGATTGATATCAGGACTTATTCGATCATATACGAACTCATCGATGAGATAAAGAAAGCCATGGAGGGCATGCTGGCGCCCAAGATAGTCGAGACGGACATCGGCAAAGCGGAGATCCGGAAGGTCTTTTCCGTTTCAAGGATAGGGACCATCGGCGGATGCTATATGCTCGAAGGCAAAGCCACGAGAAACGCCATAGTAAAAGTGACAAGGGGCAACAATGTGCTCTTCACCGGCAAACTCGCATCCCTTAAGAGGTTCAAGGACGACGTGAAAGAGGTTCTCGCCGGTTATGAATGTGGAATATCGGTAGAAGGTTACAACGATATTAAAGAAGGGGACATTCTGGTGTTCTCCATTCAGGAAAAAGAGAAGCAGACCCTTGATGGTTGAGGAGCATGATTGTCGGTGTTTCAACCATAGAAATATTCTTTTCCGAAAGCCACTCTCTCAAAGATAAAAGGCAAACGACAAGAAAGATAGTGGAGAAGATAAGGACGAAGTTTAATATATCCGTCATGGAAGTGGAACAGACGAACCTCTGGCAGAGAGCCCACGTCGCGTTCGCAATCGTGGGGGTAAAGAAGGACCACGTGGAGGCCGGAATCGAGAGCATCCACAAATACGTGGAATCCCTGTATGTTGGTGAAATTATTGACACCAAAACAGATATTATAGTGATGTGAGAGACAATGAAGTATAGAAAATTAAGGGTTCAAGACCTTCTGAGAGAGGAAATTTCTTCCATAATCCAACGGGACATCAAGGATCCGGGTATCGGCTTCGTCACCATACTTGAGGTCAAAATGACCGACGATCTGAAGATAGCAAAAGTGTACTGCACCATCTACGGCGATGACGAGACAAAAACGAAGACCCTGAAAGCCCTCAAGAGGTCCAAGGGATATGTAAGGTTTCTCATCGGAAAGCGTATAAATCTCCGGTACACGCCGGAAATCGTCTTCGTCCTCGATACCGCTTACGAAACCGCTATGAAGATAGAGGAAATTTTGCACAAGGAATCTCATGCTGACGAAGATTAAAGAAGTCATCGACAGGGGTGACCGCTTCTTGATAACGAGCCATATAGATCCTGACGGAGATGCGATAGGTTCCGCCTTTTCCATGTACTGGGCCCTCGATTCCCTCAAAAAACATCCATTGGTCTATCTCAGGGACAAGGTACCCTCCAGATACGAGTTTCTTCCCCGGCCGACCCATCTCACCAACGCGTTCCCCCACGAATCGTTCGACGCGATCTTTGTCCTTGATTGCGGCAATTTGTTCCGCGTCGGCGAGGGCTACGAGCAACTGAAGGACATGGGATATCTCATAAACATCGACCACCACAAAACCAATGAGACCTTCGGACTTATAAACATGATAGATCCGGATGCTTCATGCACCGCGGAGTTACTTTATTTTCTCTATGAGCACCTCCATGTCCCCATGTCTCTCGACATGGCCCTCAATATATACACCGGTATACTGACCGACACCGGCTCTTTCCGGTTTGGGAATGCGAACTCCAGTGCTTTCTTTATTTCCGGGAAAATGCTGCAGGCGGGGGTAAAACCCGCGTATGTATCTCAAATGGTGTACAACAACCACCCCAAGGAACGGTTTAAGCTCCTCGGTCTTGTTCTCTCGGGCCTCGAAGCCTTTGATAACGATAAGATTGTAATGACCCACGTCACAAACGATATGTTTGAGGAGGCCGGCGCCTCAAAAGAGGACACCGACGGTTTTGTAGAGTACATAAAAGAGATAAGAGGCGTGGAAGCAGCTCTTCTCTTAAGGCAGGTCCCCGGGGGCTACAAGGTCAGTATGAGGTCAAGGGGAACAATGGATGTCTCCCATATCTGCGCCCTTTTCGGCGGCGGAGGGCATAGGAATGCCGCCGGGTGTACCATCGAGGGCAACCTCGGGCAAGTGGAAAATAGATTAAAGGAGGCATTGAAGGTCCAGTGAACGGCTTTCTCATCATAGATAAAGACTCCGGCATTTCCTCTTATGACGTCATCCGGAAACTCAAGAGGATACGTCAATTCAAGAAAATAGGTTACATCGGCACCCTCGACCGCAATGCAACGGGCATACTCCCTGTTGCGCTGAACGAGGCGGTCAAGCTGATTCCGTTCCTCGAGAACGGGCAGAAGGCTTACAGGGCCACCATTCTCCTCGGTACCACCACAGACACACTGGACATAGAGGGCAAGGTCCTCTCCACTGTCGAGACTGACCCCTTTGATACGGCCATACTTAAGGACCTGCTCAAGAAGTTCGAGGGAAAGATAACACAACAGATCCCCGTCTACTCCTCCAAGAAGGTCAACAAAAAACCTTTGTACAAATGGGCGAGAGAAGGTGTCGCCATCGAACCGCCAACCAAGGAAGTGGAGATTTTCGGCATAGACTTTCTCGAGTATAAACATCCCTACCTTACCATAGACGTAGCGTGCTCAAAAGGTACTTATATCAGGGCCTTAGCCCAGGATTTCGGCGCCGGCCTCGGGTGCGGAGCAACCCTTTATGCGCTGAAAAGAACCAAACATGGCGAGTTTACTGAGGATATGTGCATAAGCCTCAAAGATATAAATGTTGAACAAGATCTGGTAAACGGTTTAATATCATTGGAAAATGTGTTAAAATACTTAAAAGAGACCGTAGTTGAGGCTCCTTTGGAGAAATTTCTGAAGCAGGGTATGCCCGTTCCGCTCCTGGGCAACTCAAAGGAATGGATGCACGGCGAAACAACCAGGCTTTTCAGCAAGAAAGGGGTCCTTATTGGAATAGGGACGGCAGATACGTTATCAAAGACGATCAAGATAAAGAGATTAATTAATAATTAAGGAGGATTACATGTCACTTACCCCTGGACACAAACAAGCCATTATAGAGGGTTATAAAATCCACGAGAAAGATACTGGCTCTCCGGAGGTTCAGATTGCGCTTCTTACCGAGCGGATCAAGGGTCTCACCGAACATTTTAAAAAATTCTCTAAAGACCACAATTCAAGGAGAGGTCTCCTTGTGCTGGTGGGCAGCAGGAGAAGGCTTCTCAACTACCTCAAGGCCAAGAACGTAGATCGGTACAAGAAGGTTATTGAGAGACTGGGCTTAAGAAAATAAACCCCATAGAGGACAGAAAGGAAAACTATGAAAGAAAGCATTACGATTGATTATGCTGGAAGACCATTAACAATAACTACAGGAGAAATGGCCAAACAAGCGGGAGGCAGCGTAGTCATACAGTACGCCGACACAGTCGTGCTCGTGACTGCAGCCGCCCGGAAAGAGGCATCCGACAGGGATTTTCTTCCCCTTACGGTAAACTACCAGGAAATGTCCTATGCAGCGGGAAATATCCCCGGAGGATTCTTTAAACGGGAAGGCAGACCTTCCACCAACGAGATACTCACGTCCCGTCTCATTGACAGGCCCATTCGTCCCCTCTTCCACAAAGGTTTTAGAAATGAAACCCAGGTTATCGCGACGGTACTGTCCGCAGATCAGGAGTGCGATCCTGCCGTGCTCGGCATCATAGGCGCCTCATGTGCGCTGACTATCTCGCAGATACCCTTTGACGGCCCCCTGGCAGGAGTCAAGATAGGCAGGAAAGACGGCATATTCATCGTGAACCCCACCACCGAGGAGATGGCGGACAGCGATATGGATATCGTGGTCACCGGCACGAGAGATGCCATCATGATGGTTGAGGGCGGCGCGAAGTTCGTGAGTGACAGCGACCTCATCGAGGCCATCCATTTCGGCCAACAGCAACTGCTGCCGTTGATTGAGATCCAGGAACAACTCCTGGCCAAGGTGGGCGCGAAGAAAAAATGGACCGTCGAGGTCCACGAGGCCCCTGAAGGGTTCAAGGAAAGCCTGAGGACCAAAATAGAAAAAGACCTTATCGATACGTTCGCCATAGGGCCGAAACTCGAGAGAGGCGACCGGCAGGCCGAACTGTTCGATTCCATCGTAAAAGACTACCCGGATATGCAAGCATCCCTGCTGTCCAAGGTTTATGAGGACATCACAAGGGACGTCCTGAGGGAACAGCTTTTTGCAACCGGCAAGAGAATTGACGGTCGGTCTCCCGACGGCATCAGGAATATTACCTGCAAGGTAGGATTGCTTCCCAGAACACATGGTTCCGCCCTCTTCACGAGAGGCGAGACCCAGGCGCTGGCCATCACTACCTTCGGAACATCCGATGACGAACAGAAGGTCGAATCCCTCCTCGAAGGGGAGATATTCAAGACTTTCATGCTTCACTATAACTTTCCGCCCTTCTCCGTCGGCGAAGTATCGATGCTGCGAGGCCCAACGCGTCGTGAAATAGGACACGGAAACCTTGCAGAAAGGGCGCTTACCCGAATCCTCCCCTCTAAAGAGGACTTTCCCTATACCATAAGGATCGTGTCGGAGATACTTGAATCAAACGGTTCGTCATCCATGGCCACCGTGTGCGGTGGATGCCTGTCCCTCATGGACGCAGGGGTACCGATAAAGGAGCCTGTCGCCGGTATCGCCATGGGTCTCGTCAAAGAAGGGGACAAGGAGATAGTTCTTTCAGACATCCTTGGAGACGAAGATCATTTAGGTGACATGGATTTCAAGATCGCCGGTACACGGGAAGGTATAACCGCCATCCAGATGGACATCAAGATCAAAGGGATCACAAAAGAGACCATGTGGAAAGCCATTGTCCAGGGCAAGGAAGGCATCACAAAAATCCTGGGTATTATGGCGGAAACATTAGGTACGTACAGAGACACTCTTTCTCCGTACGCTCCGAGGATATACACCATCATGATCAAACCTGACCGGATCAGAGACGTCATAGGTCCGGGCGGCAAAGTCATCAAGAGTATCGTCGAACAGACGGGAGTCAAGATCGACATAGAAGACTCAGGCGTGGTGAAGATCGCTTCTCAGGACGAGGAGTCGGCGAACCAGGCTATCGAAATCATCAAAGGCCTCACAAAGGAGGTCGCAGTTGGCGAGATATATCTTGGAAAGGTGAAGAAAGTCATCGATTCCGGCGCAATAGTTGAACTGCTCCACGGTATCGATGGTTTTGTTCATATCAGCCAGTTGGCTGACGGTTACGTAAAGAAGGCGTCCGATGTGGTCAAGGAGCGCGAAGAGATGCTCGTAAAAGTCATCGACGTCGAGCCTAACGGAAGAATCAAGCTCTCAAGAAAAGCCGTTCTCAAGGAACAGAAGGAATAACCGGAGGTAAATGTACAGAAAGACGGTCCTTCCAAATGATATCACGGTAGTAACCGAGTCGATTTCCTATTTCCCTACCGTTTCGATAGGGATTTGGTGGAAGACCGGCGGCAGGTTCGAAGACGAGGCGAACAACGGCATTTCCCATTTCCTCGAACACATGTTGTTCAAGGGGACGTCTCGCCGGTCCGCCTACGACATCGCTCGCGAGATCGACGCCGTAGGCGGAACGCTCAATGCCTTCACAGGCAAAGAGTCCACATGTCTCTATGCGAGGGTATTGAAAAAAGACATGGATATTGCTCTCGACATACTCGCCGATATGTGCAAACAATCCGTATTTGACGAGGACGACATAGAGAAAGAAAAGTACGTCGTCGTACAGGAAATAAAGATGATCGACGACAACCCCGAGGAATACGTATACGACCTCTTTAACGCCACCTATTTCTCGGGACACCCCCTCGGTATGTCGATTCTCGGCACACAGAAAAATGTGGAAGCTTTCACCAAGAAAAAACTGACAAGTCATTTCAAAAGGTATTACAGCCCTCAGAATGTGGTCATTACCGCGACAGGAAGGATCGACCACGACGTCTTCGTGAAGAAGATAGAGGCACTCTTCAGTATAACCAGGCCCAATGTCCCGACGGCGGTCATCGAAAAGCCTGAACCCCACGCAGGGGTTCATTTTTACGAGAAGGACCTCGAACACGCCTATCTGTGCATAGGCACCCGGGGCGTAAGCCAGGTCGATGAAAAACGCTATCCCCTGTACGTGCTCAACGCACTTCTGGGGGGGAGCATGAGTTCCCACCTATTCCAGGAGATCCGTGAAAAACGCGGACTCGTGTACAATATATACTCTTACGTCAATTGCTACCACGATACGGGTACATTCGGCATTTCCACATCCACATCCCGCGAGTCCGTCGAGGAAGTTATTACCCTCATCAAGAAGGAAATCATGCGGGTCAGGGATACAGGCATCACCGATGCCGAACTCGCCTTCTCGAAGAAACACATTAAAGGCAATCTTTTCATCTCTCTTGAAAGTTCCGAGTCAAGAATGGGGAGACTTGCCAAGAATGAGCTTTATTTCGGTACCTACGTCCCTCTCAAAGAGACCTTACATTCCATAGACCGTATCCGCAAATCGGATGTGAATGAAATGGGCCGCTTCATTTTCGGCGATCCCGATCACCTTTCCCTCACGGTCCTTGGGAATGTCGACAAGAAAACTGTCAAACACGCATGGAAGAGCTAGAAGTCCTCATCTCCATGGCAGACGGGGCACGACTGCCCGAGTATGCAACCCGTGCGTCGTCGGGCATGGACCTGTGCGCACTCATCGATCAACCTGTCATCCTCCTGCCTCTGGAGCGCACCCTCATACCTACGGGCATCTTCCTCAGTATCCCTGAGGGCCGCGAGGCTCAGATACGGCCACGGAGCGGACTTGCCCACAAGTTCGGGGTCACCGTGGTGAATGCCCCGGGGACTATAGACGCGGACTACAGGGGCGAAATCAAAGTGCTCCTCATCAATCTCGGCAGTGAACCTTTCACCGTAAATAACGGAGACAGAATCGCCCAGATGGTTTTCGGGGGTATAGCCAGGGCCCGTTGGAGGACTGCCAGTGCATTACCCGAAACTCAAAGGGGCGAAGGCGGTTTTGGTTCCACAGGTATTTGAATGAATCTATACCAGTGCCTTGACAATTTTATCAGCTATCTCACTGCGGAAAGAGGCGCTTCCGTACACACCGTCGATGCATACAACAGAGATGTTCTCGCTTTCATAAGATATGCCCTGCCCTCCTCCGAAGAAGGCCCTCATGCCGCGCAAGGAGGCGTTTCCAACGGCAGAAAGAAGCCCTCCTCGTCTCCGGAACGGACATCCCCTCAGGGGGTGGACGCATCCCTGGTTACGAGGCAAAATATCGAGGCCTACATTGGACATCTGAGACAGGAGGGCAAGAAGACGAGAAGTATTGTGAGGGCCATTTCAGCTCTCAGAAGCTTTTTCGGCTTTCTCATCACCGACGGCTCCGTGATCAAGAACCCCCTTGAAGAAGTGGAGATCCCGAAATTCACCATGCCCATCCCGGAAGTCCTGAGTGAGCAGGAAGTGCTGGAACTGCTCAATCTCCCCACGGGAGCGCGCACATCGGTGCGGGACAGGACCATCCTCGAACTTCTGTATGCCACCGGGTTGAGAGTCTCCGAACTTATCAAATTGAAGAAGAGCGATGTCAACCTCGACGCGGGATTCCTCGTCGCTTCAGGAAAGAGGTCTAAAGAACGCATTGTCCCGTTGGGGTCCTATTCCCGGGAAGCGATCAAATCCTACCTTCAGGAGGAGGAACCGAAAGGTGCTCACCTGTTTCCGAACAGGCGCGGAGGGATGCTCACCCGGCAGGCTATCTGGAAAATCATAAGAAAGTACGGGCTCCAGATGGATAAAGACCATATCTCCCCCCACACCATGCGACATACTTTCGCCACTCACCTTCTCGAAGGAGGAGCCGACCTCCGTTCGGTCCAGATCCTCCTGGGCCATGAAGATATCTCCACGACCCAGATATACACCCACGTGGACAGTAAGAGGCTAAAGGAAGTACACAAAAAATATCATCCCAGGGGCTAATGAAAGTCATTACGAGTCATAATAATGCCGATTTTGATTCGCTTTCATCCATGGTAGCCGCAAAAAAGCTCTATCCCGACGCCATCCTGGCCTTTCCCGGCTCCCAGGAAAAGACGCTGAGGGAGTTCCTCATCAATTCCACCCTTTATGTCTACGACATAGGGAAGATGAAGAAGATCGACTACGAACTCATCGACACATTGATCCTTGTGGATACCCGGCAAAGGACAAGGATCGGGGATTTCGCTAAAGCCGCGGCCAATGAAAAGGTGAAGATTCACATATACGATCACCATCCACCTTCCAGGGAAGACCTGAAAGGTGAAGTCGAGGTTATAAGGAATACGGGGGCCTGCGTCACCATACTCATATCCCTGCTGAGAGAGCAGCAAATACCCATCTCCCCGGAAGAGGCAACCATCATGATGTTGGGCATTTACGAGGAGACTGGCAGTTTCCTTTTCCCTTCCACCACCATCGACGATTTTCAGGCTGCATCCTTTCTCCTCTCAAAAGGGGCGAACGTCAACCTCGTCTCCGATATGCTCGTAAAAGAGATCACCCCTGAACAGGTATTCCTTCTCAATGACCTTATCAGCAATGCGACCGTTTACAGCATCAATGGAGTGGACGTGGTAATAGCCGAGGGAAGTTCCGAGAGCTACGTGGGAGATCTCGCCGTGGTTGTCCACAAATTCAGGGATATGGAGAATATCAACGTGGTATTTGCTTTGTTCAGAATGGAGGACAGAGTGTATATCATAGGGAGAAGTCGTATTCCCGAGGTCGATGTGGGTCACATATTGTCCCTCCTTGGCGGTGGCGGGCACAAGGAGGCAGCCTCTTCCACGATCAAGGATATGACCATAATCGAGGCGCAGGAATCACTCCTGGAGCATCTGAGGCATAATGTGAAACCCCTGTGGAGGGCAAGGGACATCATGTTCTTTCCCGTAAAATCCATAGACGCCGATGCAACTATAGAAGAAGCGCGGGTATTGATGGTCAAATACAATATAAATGCGCTCCCGGTGATTCTCAACGGCAAGGTTGCCGGCATCATCAGCAGACAGATAGTGGGCAAAGCCGCATTCCACAGGCTTGAAGATATTGCGGTAAGGGAATACATGAGCACCGAATCGGCCACGGTGGAAGAAAACGATTCCATCGAAAAGGTAAAAGAGGTCATCATCGGCGGTAATCAAAGGTTTGTGCCCGTGGTACGGGAAGGAGAACTGATCGGAGCCATTACACGAACCGATCTCCTTCGGGTGCTTGAAGACGAGATAGCGAAGTCCATTCTCGGCAAACTTGAGTCTCACGACCTTTACCGGAAGCACAAGAACGTCAAAAAACTGATGGAGGAAAGACTCGACAGGAGCACCCTCCAGAAGCTGACGGACATAGGGAAGCTTTCGGACTCCATGGGATACCACTCCTTTCTCGTCGGCGGATTTGTAAGGGACCTTCTTCTCCGGATAGAGAATTCCGACATCGACATCGTGATAGAAGGGGATGGTCTGACCTTTGCGGAGGAGATGGCGAAGGCCTTCAACGCCAAGGTCCGTCCCCATAAAGAATTCGGTACGGCAAAGGTCATCTACGCCGACGGTTTCAAAATCGATATCGCGACTGCCAGGCTTGAATATTACAAAGCGCCCGCGGCTCTCCCCATAGTCGAACACAGCTCTCTGAAACTCGACTTGCACAGAAGGGATTTTACGATAAACACACTTGCCATATCCTTGAACAAAAACAACTTCGGCCAGCTCATCGATTTCTTCGGTGGACAGCGGGATATAAAAGAGAGAACTATCAGGGTGCTCCATAGCCTCAGCTTTGTGGAAGATCCGACAAGGGTGTTCAGGGCCATAAGGTTTGAGCACAGGTTCGGGTTCCAGATCGGCAAACACACCCTCAACCTCACCAAGAACACCATCAAGATGGGCTTTTTGTCCAGGATCAGGGGCAAACGGCTATGGACCGAACTCTCGCTTATCCTTTTGGAAGACCAGCCCGAAAAGATCCTGAAGAGGCTCCAGGAGTTCGACCTTTTGAGGTCCGTCTCCCCCCACCTTACCTTCAGCAAGGAAAAGGAAAGACTCTTTCAGCAGATGCACGACGTATACAGGTGGTATGAACTCCTTTACAAGGGCAAGCCCTGTGAAAAGATCGCCTTCTACGTGCTGGGCCTGATCGATCATATGAAGCCCGAAGATATCTGGGATTTCTGCAGAAAGATGGAGATGACCGAGAGCCTGAGGCGCAAAACGGTGGGCGACATGGACAAGATAAGGGAGATCATGGCAAAGCTCTCCTACGGCACACATACCATGAAGAAAAGCGATGCCTACAGGATGTATGAAGTCCTTTCGCAGGAAGCCAAGCTGTTTATCATGGCTCGGACCAGGTCGGAGGATATAAAAAAATCCATATCGAATTTCATTACTTACAGCGATACGTTCAAGCCGGTACTCTCGGGGAAGGATCTCAAGAAGATGGGCGTGAAGGAAGGCCCCGTGTACCGGGAGATACTGGACAGATTGAGGGATGCAAAGATCGACGACAACCTGAGGACCAAAGAGGAAGAGATAACCTTTGTAAATAGTTACATGTCAGAGAGAGGAATCACCGATGAACATGTTTCCCACACCCCTTGAAGTAAGTGTCGCCTGCTATGAGGGGCCGCTCGCCGTCCTCATCACCCTCATAAAGAAGAACAAGGTAAGTATCTGGGATATACCCCTTGCCGACATTACGGAAAGGTTTCTCCAATATGTGGAACTGGTAACGGAGATGAATCTCAGGATCGCGGAAGACTTCATCGAGATGGCCTCCCTTCTTATCTTCATTAAATCAAAAATGCTTCTTCCATCGGACAACGGCAACGTAGAGGACGATACGGGCGAGGAACTTGTCGAGAGGATCATTGAATACGAGCGGATAAGGGATATGTCCCGCGCGGTGGATAACCTCCCCATGCTTGACCGTGATGTGTTTGCCCGGGGTGTGAAGACGATCGACCGTGAAACGGAGTACAATCTTCTGGAGCTTTCCTCGGTATTCTTCGAGCTTATGAGGAGCAGGGAAGAGCGGTATATGGAGATAAAGGAGATAAGACCCACCCTCGAAGAGAGGATACATATGCTCCGCACCGTTCTTGACGCCTCCGGCCTCTATGTCTGGGCTGTGGACGCAGAGGAGGAGCACAACGAGAAGGTAGCCACCATTCTCGGCATGCTTGAACTGACCAAGGTCAATGTGGCGACCTTACTCCAAAGAAGGCCTTTCGGCAAAGTCATTTTGCGGAAAAGGGGATACCCCGTTGGCGGTGGACGGCAGGGCGTACCGGCGGCGTTCGATACGAGCGCCGAATGAGCACGATATGAGACGGGCGATAAAAGGGGGTCAACATGTCTAGAACCAAGAAAACGCTTTTAGTCCTGGTGGTAATAGTAATATTCGTCTTTGTGGGCTCCTTTATCATAGGCATCTCAGGCAAGGGTTTCGGTGACAAGATAGGAGTTGTCGAGATAGAAGGGGTCATTACCCAGTCAAGTGAAACCATGGAAGACATCGTCAAGTTCAAAGAGGACGACGCAATAAGGGGGGTCATCCTCCGGATCAACTCTCCCGGCGGGTCAGTGGGGCCCACGCAGGAAATATACCGCGAGGTAAGGAAGCTGAGAGAGAAGAAAAAGGTCTTTGTCTCAATGGGCTCCGTGTGTGCCTCGGGAGGATATTACATTGCCAGCGCGGCCGACAGGATATATGCGAACCCTTCCACTATTACGGGGAGCATAGGCGTCATAATGGAACAGACCGTGATCGAGGACCTCCTGAAGAAGATCGGGGTGCAGGCGAATACACTTAAGGCAGGCGAATACAAAGACGTGGGTTCTCCTTTCAGAAAGATGAAACCGGAAGAGAGGGCTTACCTCGGACGCATAATTACCGGCATACATGAACAGTTCATTTCTGACGTCGCCGCAGGAAGAGGCATGACGGTTGAAACCGCAAAAACCTTCTCCGATGGAAGAATCTACACGGGAACTCAGGCAAAAGAAATAAAGCTCGTGGACAGGATCGGCACGTTCTACGATTGCCGGGATGAACTGAAGAGCACCCTCAACATCAAGGGGAAGCCCGTCCTCGTGTATGGAAAGAAACCCTTCTCATTTGCGAAATGGCTTTTTTCGTCCATGGCGCACGAACTGATTTCCCAGAGCGCCACATCCCCCTTCAAGTTCCTGTTCAAGGGCGGATTGGACCTTTAAATAAGCAATGTTACCCTATGACCACAAGAACCTCACAGCTGTCACTTCTCCTGCTTGCATGCGTACTCACAGGCCTGTCCGTTTTCGGCCATGTCGGTATGCCTGCCACTCTCGCACAGACCGTGACTGATCCGTTCAGCCCCAGCCTCAACCTCTCATTCGCAGGCATACCGGGAGAATCGACCCAACTTCTCCTTGCAGTGGGCGAAAACCGCGCTACCAGGTCGGTTGTCCTCTACGTCCTGGAGAAGAATCGCAATGGCTGGACTTCCGCCTTTCCCTCCCCCATCAACGCGGTCATCGGTCGGAACGGTTTCGCCGAACCAGGAGGAAAACGCGAAGGTGACGGCAAAACACCCTCCGGTGTATATGCCCTTGAGTTCGCTTTCGGCTATACTCCGGAGGCGAACACCAGGATGCCTTACAGGAAGGCAACGGAGGCCGACGTGTGGGTCGATGACCCTGAATCTCCCGATTATAACAGGTGGGTTTCGGGAAAAACGGGGGCCTCTTCTTTTGAGCAAATGCGGCGCAGCGATGGCCTTTACAAGTACGGTATTGTAATCGGGTACAACACGAGGCCCGTGGTTCGGGGGTTGGGCAGCGCCATATTCCTCCATCTCTGGAAAGGGACCGGGGCGCCCACGTCAGGCTGCGTGGCCATGGCGGAAAAGGACCTCCTCCGTATTCTTGCCTGGCTCGATCCAAAGAAAAAGCCCCTCATCGCCATGGGGGAGCAAAAAACCATTTTCTCTCTCGTAAAGTAAGAATGTATGGACGGAATAGTATCGCGGGGTGTTACTGAAGCGTGAGCCCACCTTCTTCAAGGGCCTTTATGCACGCGTCGACCACGGAGGAGTCGTAAAGCACGCCCCTATGGCGCGAGACTTCCTGCAAGGCCTGTTCAATCCCCAAGGCCGGCCTATAAGGTCTATGGGAAGCCATTGACTCAACTACATCGGCAACAGCCAGGATCCTCGCCTCAAGTATGAGGTCATCTCCTCTGATACCCTCCGGGTAGCCTGAACCGTCCAGCCTCTCGTGGTGCTGTAGAACCGCCACGCTTACCGGCCAGGGAAACTCTATACCTTTCAGGATATTATATCCTACCTGGGAGTGGGCTTTGATCATGTTGAATTCAAGGTCATTGAGTTCACCCGGTTTGCTCAGTATCTCTGCAGGAACTACTATTTTCCCTATATCGTGAAGAAATCCGATGACCTGCATACCTTCAAGCCTGTCCTCGGTAAGACCCAACTGTCCCGCTATTGCGCATGCGAGCTGCGCCACACGTCTCTGATGCCCTGCCGTGTAAGGGTCTCTCATCTCTATGGTGGTGGCGAGGGCCCGCACCGTGCCGTCAAGACTCTTTCTCAGGTTTTCAAAGCTCTCATTCAACGCCTCCCCCGCCTTCTTGCTCTCCGTGATGTCTTCCACGGTGCCTTCATAGTACTCGACCCGGCCATTGCTGTCCCGTACTGCATGGGCATTCATTGCAATCCAGATTGTCCGTCCGTCCCTTCGGAATATCCTTGTTTCAAAGCGCTGGACCGAGCCTTGTGTCTCAAGGGCCTGCCCCAGCGCGGCCCAACTCTCGGGATCGACGTAACGCCGGTTCTTTATGTAATCCGATGCTCCATACATCTCCTGGGCCGACGAGAAACCAAGCATCCTGGCATACGCGGGATTCACGCTCAGAAATGTGCCTTCCGGAGTGCTCCGGAAAATACCGTCGATAGCATTCTCGAAGATGCTCCGGTATTGCTCCTCGGACTCCACGAGCGCGGCTTGGGCTTTCTTCCGTTCCAGGATTTCTTCCTCGAGGAAGCGCGTCTTTTCCTGCACCCTCTCTTCGAGATGATTGTTCAATTTCTTAAGTTCGAGCCTTGTCTGTTCAAGATTCCGGTTCTGGTGAAGCATGTTCTGATACGTAGAGAGCAGGTAGTTCACGATCTTTTGCGGTTCAACAGCGACGCGGAGCGTCTCCTCTCCCGTCTTGATCTCCACCATGGCTTTTCTATCATCCTTGTTGCCCCGGGACCCTGTTTTTCCGTCGGCAAGGATGACCTCTATGGCAGAGAGCAGCACCTGTTTGTCGTAGGGCTTTGTAAGGTAATAGTCCGCCCCGGCCTCAAGACCTTTTACAATATCCCGTATGTCCGAAAGAGATGTGAGGAGTATAACAGGGATGCTATGGAGGTTCTTGTCATCCTTTACTGCCCGGCAGAACTCATAACCGTTCATTTTTGGCATCCACACATCGCTGACAATCAGGTTGGGCCTGATCGTCATGAGCTCATACAACCCCTCGAGCCCATTCTCCACGGCGTGAACACCGTATCCGTTTTCGGTGAGAATCTTTGCGAGCGCTACAGACTGGGCTTTACTGTCCTCTGCAATGAGAATCTCCGCCTTAGCCCTGTTCAATTCTGCTCCTCCAAAACCAGGCCACCATCTTTTGACATCCTCGTCATCTCTTTGCCCCATTCACCGGAAAACTTGGAACCCATTCCGGACCCGGCGTGGTGATACCAATAAATGCAACTTCCCCGAAAACCCGTCTTATGTTCCGCCTACGTCCATGTGGGCATCACGGGGTTGTGCGGGCAAACTACGGGACCTCCCCCGCACCAAGGCAAGAACCTTCACTACCTCTTAAAGTTTTCGGGTAAATTCTCAAATTCTTTAGTGCATTTTTTAACTTTCTCGGAATTTCCGGACAACTCTCCGGTTACGCCGTCAATCCCGGCGCGCAGCAGGGCTAAAACCCGTTCTTTGCCGAGAGAATGGCATATTCAAACCCATCGACAAGGGCGATGAAGGATGCCATGTTGATGTTGGGCGAAATAGCGGCTACACTCCATATCTCCGCGCCGTCCGTAAATATGATAGTGACTTCCACTTGTGCCGCCGTGCCCGTCTTCGATTCGTGTATCCGCGACGAAAAGTCCACGAGCTTAATGCTCTGTATCACGGGGAATATGGAAGCAAGGGATTTCTTCAACACGTTCGCAAGGGCATCCACAGGCCCTACCCCCGTCGATGCTTCATGCATCTGACGGTCCGCCGTCCTGATAATTACGGTTGCCTCCGGTCTCACGCCGTCATCGATCAGCCTGTAGGCCCCTAAGACTTCGAAGGGGCTCCTGTGCCCGTCAAGGGAGCGGAGTATGTTGAGTTCCTTTGTCGCATCCTTTATGTCAAGAAGCCTCTTCACCTGTCCTTCTCCTCTTCAATGAGCAGTTTGTAGTCTATGCTGTCAACCAGGGCGAGCCAACTCGCCTCAATAATATTCTCGGATACACCTACCGTACCCCATGTATGCTTTCCATCGCTGCTTTCGATAAGCACCCTTGTCGGCGCCTGAGTGCCGTCCTTCGTCGACAGTACCCTCACCTTGTAATCGACCAGTTCCATCTCCTCCAGCACCGGGTAGATCTTGTAAAGGGCTTTGCGCAACGCGTTGTCGAGAGCGTTTACCGGGCCCGTTCCGAGTGCTGCCGTATGTTCCACCCGGTCATTCACTTTCACAAGTATCGTGGCCTCGCACACGGGGTGATTCTTTTCCTTCTTGTCCACAATAATTCTGAATCCGATGAGGTCGAAATATTTCTTGTGTATGCCCAGGCTCTTCTTGATGAGAAGTTCGAGGGAACCTTCCGCCCCCTCGAACTGATATCCGAACATTTCCAGGTCCTTTATCTTCTTTACTACCTCTTTTGCAAGCTTCTTGTCTTTGTCTATATCTATGTTGAATTCTTTCGCCTTATAGAGAATGCTGCTTTCTCCCGAAAGATCGGAAATGAGCACCCTCTGGACATTTCCTACAACGGCAGGCTTTATGTGTTCGTATGTCTCGGGATTTCTCCGTATGGCGCTCACATGAATGCCGCCCTTATGGGCAAAAGCACTCTCGCCCACATAAGGTCTGTGTTTGTCGGGAATGAAGTTCGCCATCTCGTCCACGAAAAGGCTTAGCTCTCTGAGCCTGGTCAGCCTTTCCTTTTCCATACCCTCGCAACCCATTTTCAGGACAATGCTCGGAATAATGGAACAAAGATTCGCATTGCCGCACCGCTCGCCGTAACCGTTTATCGTGCCCTGGATATGGCGGCATCCAGCCTGTACCGCCATTAAGGTATTTGCCACCGCAAGTTCCGTATCGTTATGGGTATGAATCCCCAACGTAATCCCCGTGCCCTCCCCCACCTTCTTTACAACTTCAAACACCTCATAGGGCATACTCCCGCCGTTGGTGTCGCAAAGTACCAGGGCATCCGCCCCTGCATCGCCGGCGGCCTTTAACACCTTCATCGCATAGGCGCTATTCTTCCTGTATCCATCAAAGAAATGCTCCGCGTCGAAGAATACGGTTTTTCCACGTCCCTTCAGATAACGGATGGTCCCGTCGATCATCTTCAGATTTGCGTCGAGACTAACCTTAAGGGCATCCCGCACATGGAGGTCCCAACTCTTGCCCACGATGGTGACATACTCCGTCTCTGCTTCCAGTACCGCCCGAATAACCTCGTCTTCCTCGGGCCTCGTCTGCGACTTCATAGTCATGCTGAACGCCACAATCTTTGTGTTCTTGAGGCGCATATTCCTGACTTCCTTGAAATAGCTCAGGTCTTTCGGGTTCGAGCCGGGCCAGCCCCCTTCGATGTAGTGGATGCCGAACTCGTCCAGCTTCTCCGTAATCCTCAGCTTGTCCGTGAGAGAAAAGGCTATGTCTTCAGACTGTGCTCCATCACGGAGCGTGGTGTCGTAAAACTCAACCCTCACTTCTCCTCCTGCACATCCTCGGCGTCAAGGCCAAAAGCCGCATGAAGGGCCCGTACCGCAAGTTCCCCGTACTTGCTCTCAATTACGCAGGAGACTTTGATCTCCGATGTTGTAATGGCTTCAATGTTGATTCCCTCCGCCGCAAGGACAGAAAACATCTTTGACGCGATGCCCGCGTGGGATATCATGCCGCGGCCGACAATGCTTACTTTGGCGATATTGTCATCCACGGTCACCTGCGCCGCGCCGACCTCTTTCGCCTTTTCCTCCATTATCTTGTACGCCTTCTTTGCGTCCGCCCTCGATGTGGTGAAAGTAATATCCGTAAGATTGCCATGGCTCACGTTCTGCACTATCACATCCACCACGATATTTGCATCGGACAGGGCGGTAAAGATGCCTGCCGCGATTCCCGGTTTATCAGGCACGGCGTTCACGGTAATTTTTGCCTCGTTTTTACTGTAAGTTACCCCAGAAATTACAACTTTTTCCATAGACATCATTCCCTCCTCGCATACAAGCGTCCCTTTCCCTTCCACCAGAGAGGATTTCACGAGAATCGGGACATTATATTTCTGTGCAAGCTCCACCGACCTTATCTGCAACACCTTCGCACCCAGGCCTGCCATTTCGAGCATCTCATCGTAAGATATCTTGTCGAGCCGCTGCGCCTTGTCACAGATATTCGGGTCCGTCGTATACACGCCGTCCACATCCGTATATATCTCACAAAGGTCCGCGTTGAGAGCAGCAGCCAAGGCCACTCCCGTAGTATCGGAGCCTCCCCTTCCGAGGGTCGTAATATCCCCCTCTTCATTGATACCCTGAAAACCCGGTACCACCACGATCCTGCCCTTTTTCAACTCATCGAGGATGCGCTCCTTCTCCAGCCTGTCAATCCGAGCCTTTCCAAAACTTGAGTCCGTCACTATCCTTATCTGGTGACCCTGCACAGACACGGCATCATGTCCCATTTCCTTCAAGGTCAACGCAAGGAGAGCGGATGTGACCTGCTCACCCGTGGATATGAGGACATCTACCTCTCTCTCGTCGGGAAACTTCGCAATCTGGCCGGCCAGATTAAGTAACCGGTCCGTTTCTCCGGACATCGCAGAAACAACAATCACCATGTCGTTGCCACGATTTTTGTAGTCCACCGCCCTTCCGGCTACATTTCGAATCCGCTCAACATCTCTTACTGAGGTTCCGCCATACTTCTGCACGACTAACATCTTCTACCTCCAATCTGATTATTCGGTCTTCATCTCCTGTAATATCTATGTACACTCCGATAGTGCCCTCCGGCCACATGGTCCTTTCGGCCCACTCCACCACAACTATGCCGGTTTCGAGATATTCTTCCATATCAAGACCTTCCGCCTCATCGCCGTCGATCCTGTACAGGTCGGCGTGGCAGAGCGTATACGTTCCTTCATATACATTCATCAAGGTGAACGAAGGGCTCAGGACATATTGCCAGTCCGGAACTCCGAGACCCCTTGCAATGCCTTTCACCAGTTGAGTCTTGCCCGCTCCGAGCTCCCCATAGAGGGCATAGCGGTCACCCCGCCTGGCGCCACTGCCGATGCACTCGCCGATATCCCATGTGTCAGAGGGACTTCTCGATATAAACTCTATCCGTTCCACCCTTTATATTCCTTAAAGCCTTGCCGAGTCCCGCGAGAAGATCGCCGGCAAGGAGATCCATGTCCGTGGATTCCTCCACAAAACTGTCGGCCGCATACCCGTGTACATAGGCCCCAAGGAGGGATGCCTCGGTCATTGAGTACCCCTGGGCCACTGCGCCTCCAATGAAACCAGTTAGTATATCACCACTTCCACCTTTTGCCAAGGACTGGTTGCCCGTGGGTATTATATAGGCTTCTCCCCGTTCATTAAAGACAATCGTCCTCGCCCCTTTCAGGACGAGGTTTGCCCCGGTTCTTTCGAAAAAACTTCTTCCCGCAGCCATCCGATCGGCATTGATGGCCTTCGGCGACATCTCCATGATGCGGCCGAGTTCACCCGGGTGGGGTGTAAATACGGCGTTCTTTTTCGCCTTTGTGAACAGGTCCATATGCCCTGCGAAGGCGTTTATCCCGTCGGCGTCGATGATAAAGGGTTTGTGTGCCTCCGTAAAGACCCTCCTCACTATTTCCGAGGTCTCGGGGTTTTGGGAAAGGCCCGGCCCCATGATAATCACATCCTTGTCCGCGACAAATTCCATAATCTTCCGGTACGACGAAAGAGTGAAATATCCTGTCCCCTGGTCCGCCACGGGATAGGTCATCACTTCGGTAAGCTTCGTTGCCATTATACCGTTCAGGGATTCGGGGATGAGAAGAGTCACCAGGCCGGCCCCGATCTTCAGCGCGGCCAGAGACGCCATGTGGGCTGCCCCCGTCTTTCCGGGAGAACCTGCAATCACTGCCACGTGACCGAAGGTGCCTTTGTGGGACCAAGGCATCCTCTCCTTAAGAAAACCCCTTATCATCTCCCCATCCACCAGACGGCCATCCATGCCCAAGCTCTCTTCGGCATGGGAAGGCAATGAAATGTCGATGACCGTGAGTTTTCCCGTATGGTATGCCCCGGGGTAAAAAAGCTGTCCTATCTTCGGAAAACCATAGGTAAACGTATGGGTTGCCATGACAGCCCGGCCAAGCGCCATGCCCGTCCTGCCGTCAATGCCCGAAGGTATGTCAACGGCAATGACCGGTCCGCCCGATCCGTTGATCAACTCGATCGCCCTATCCTCTTTACCCTGCACCATCTTCGACAAGCCTGTTCCGAAGATCGCATCCACCGTAATGTCCGCTTCTCTGAGTTCTTCCTTTACGAGACCGAAAGAGGTATCATCAACCTCGATGATCTCTCCTCCCAGAGAAGCATAGAGACGCATGTTGAGAGCCGCGTCTCCCTTCAGATCGGAAGTCCGGCATAGGAGATAAACCTTCACGGTAAATCCGTCCCTGAGGGCATATCGCGCAATCACGAAACCGTCGCCGCCGTTGTTCCCTCTGCCACAGAAAACGGCAAGCCTGCTTTTAGGCTCCAGATAACGTTCCTTCGTCAAGCGGTACGTATTCCGCCCCGCGTTCTCCATGAGCACCGCAGAGGGGATACCCCATTCCTTGATCGCATATTCGTCGTATTTTGCCATTCTTTCAGGGGAGAGTACCTTCATGCATTCCTCCACGCCGTTATATTATCACCACGGAGACTGCGTATGCCTTCTCATGGGAAATACTCACTCCGTCGTACCGTATGCCGCGGCAGGTTACGAAGGGCTTGCCTCCTGCCCCGGACACCATAATCTCCTTCCACGGCAAGCCCTTGCCGAGGGCTTTTATGAAGGCCTCTTTTGCCGCAAACCTTCCTGCAAGGGTCTGATACATGTTCTTCCTGCTTTGAGCGTATCGCAGCTCCTCGTCGGTAAAGACCCTGGTCAAGAACCTGTCGCCGAACCTCTCCACGGCCCGGGCGATCCTTGACACGTCGACAATGTCTATACCAATCATCGCTCCCTGGCCTTCAGCATATGAGGCGGCAGTCTCATCCGCCGATCAGGGCGATCATATCCCGGACAGCCCGGTCCAGACCGACAAAAACCGCCCTGGCAATAATGGCGTGTCCTATACTCAATTCATCCATTCCCGGAATCGATGCAATCTCTTTCACATTGTGATAGTGCAGCCCGTGGCCGCCGTTTACCCCGAGGCCAAGCTCCTTTCCCCGGGCGACAGCACGTATCACCTTTTTCAGCTCCTCGGCCCTGAGCTCTCCCGTCTTCGCATCGCTGTATGCCCCCGTGTGTATCTCGATCATATGGGCACCCACTTTGTGCGCCGCAAGGATCTGTGCTTCCTCGGGGTCGATGAAGAGACTCACCTTTATTCCCTTTTCTCTCACCGATTCCACCGCTTTCTGAACCCTCGCGGAGAGGCCCACCACATCGAGTCCCCCTTCCGTGGTCAATTCCTGTCTTTTCTCAGGTACGAGGGTAACCATGTAGGGCCGTACTTCCCTGGCTATCCCGACCATCTCGTCGGTAGCCGCCATTTCAAGGTTCAACTTCGTCTTTATTACGTTCTTCAGGATAGCCACATCCCTGTCTTTTATATGTCGTCTGTCTTCCCTCAAATGCACGATGATACCCGAGGCCCCTGCCATTTCCGCAATTCCCGCGGCATGCACGGGATCAGGGTACGCCGTGCCCCGAGCCTCCCTCAAAGTCGCGATGTGGTCAATATTTACCATTAGTTCAGGCATATCAATCTCCTCCGAGTTCTTTCCGTGCCGACTCTGCAATCTCCTCGGCAAACCGGTCTACCTGCTTCGCATCCACCCCTTCGACCATAACCCTCAGTTTCATTTCCGTCCCTGAATATCTCACCACCACTCTGCCTTCGTCCCCAAGGAGGTCCCTAATTCCCTGAATGGCGCCTGTGAGACCCGGGCAGTCTTCAATGGGTTTCTTTTCTTTTACCCTTACGTTCTTTTCTACCTGGGGAAACTCGGTGAAACCCTCCATCAGGTCGCCCAGCCCCTTCTGTTCCTCTATCATAACGTGCAGCATCTTCAGGGCCGTAACCATACCGTCCCCGGTGGTATTATGGTCGAGAAATACAATGTGACCGGATTTTTCTCCCCCGAGATTGAGGTCTTCCTTAAGCATAGTCTCAAGGACATATCTGTCCCCCACGTTTGCCCTCAACACCTTTATACTTTCACTCCTGAGGCAGGTCTCCACTCCCATGTTGCTTGCTATGGTGGCGACCAGCGTGTTCTGTTTCAGGCCGCCCTTTTTCTTGAGGTGTCTTGCCAGTACTACCATGGCGCCGTCCCCGTCGATCACCTGTCCTTTATCGTCGACAAAAGTAACCCTGTCGGCGTCCCCGTCAAAGGCAATGCCTATGTGAGCATTGTGTTCCATCACCTGTTCCCTCAGGCGGTCGGGATAGAGACTCCCGCAGTCCTTGTTGATATTCTCACCGTCCGGTTCAACACCGACGGCCAAAACATGGGCGCCAAGTTCCTCGAAGACGCTGGGGGCCACTTTGTATGCGGCGCCGTGAGCGCAGTCTACTACCATCCTCAACCCATCGAGAGAATAAGGTTGGGGGAAGATATTTTTCAGAAATACAATATACCGGCCCACGGCATCATCTATCCTGTGAGCCTTCCCTACCTCGTTGGCCACAGGTCGGAGCGTGTCCAACGAACCATCCAGCATCAGCTTCTCGATCTCATATTCCAGTTCGTCCGGCAGCTTAAAGCCGTCCCCGGAGAATATCTTTATCCCATTGTCTTGATAAGGATTGTGCGACGCGGATATGACTATGCCCGCGTCCGCCCTCATGCTGCTCGTAATAAAGGCAATCCCCGGCGTAGGCAGCGGCCCCACAAGCCACACATCAAGGCCCATGGAGCATATGCCGGAAGCTATGGCGGTTTCGAGCATATAACCTGAAACCCTCGTGTCCTTCCCCACCACGATCCTTCCCCTGCCATGCCTCTCTTTAAAAATATACGATACAGCGCGCCCAAGTTTCAGGGCGACTTCCGACGTCATGGGGTACACATTGGCAATCCCACGTATCCCGTCGGTGCCGAATAGTCTTCTTTCCATCCTAATCCCTCCTTAAACGGACCTTGACGGCATCGGGTATTATCTTCCTCAAAAGCAACCCTTTCACCGCCAAAGGAGCCAACACCTCTTCTTCTTTACCTCTAAAATCCCCGTCCACCGGTAACGTCTCTATAGTCTCTCTCTCTTTCAAGGTCCCTTCGGACCCCTCAACGGTCACATAGCGGGGATTCCACGACTTTGCCTCATATGTCCCCGCCCATTTACCATCCAATCTTACAACAACCTTGAGTCGCCTCTCTACAGCTTTGTCCACTTCGATTGTCACGTAGTCAGGTTTTACCTGCTCGACCTTTATCCCTTTCGGTACTACCACCTTGTCTTTTTGTATGGTAAAGACATGGGCCCCGCTCTTTACACCTGCCAGGTTGATCACGAGCCTGATGTCGTGGGCCCTCAGGTTCTTGAGGATTGAAATAGGACCGTTTATCGTTACAAGCAGCGCGTCGGATTCCATATTTCCTATCATCAGTTCCCTTCCGAGGTTTTCCGTAATGACCGGCACCGAAACCGTCATTTTCGATTCTCCGATATAGGATATGGCGAACCAGAGCATGGCCGCAAGGACGAGAGACAAAGCCTTGAGTTTTAAGTCCTTAAGTATATACTGTCTCACAAACTTCATCGCCTAATCCCTTGTTGTCCTCACATACACCATCATTTCAACAGCTCCCGAAGCACCTTCTTCAGGCTATCGCCGTCCACGTTCCAATGAAACTCCCCCTTGAAGGTGTAAGATATCTTTCCCTTCTCTTCGGAAACCGCGAGAGTAACCGCGTCGGTTACCTCGCTGATGCCTATTGCAGCTCTGTGCCTCGTGCCCAGTTGTTTGTCGATGGTGTCCTTCATCGTCAGAGGGAGTATGCAACTCGCCGCCCTGATCCTTCCTTCCCTGATGATCATCGCGCCATCATGAAGAGGCGATGCATATTGAAATATGCTCAGTATCAACTCGGCGTTGACCTCTGCATCAAGGCGCACCCCTATCTCCATGAATTCCTCAAGTCCGACCTCACGCTCTATGACAATGAGGGCGCCCGTCTTCTTTTTCGCCATGGCGACGCACGCATTGCAGAGTTCATCGTAAAAGAGTGTCTCTTCAACATAGGTGATCTTCTTGAAGAAAGGGCTTCTGCCCAGGGCCAGCAGCACCCTTCTTATCTCATTCTGAAATACGACCACCACCACAAGAATGATGGAACTGACAAAATTGTTGAGTATCCATCCCAGGGCAAAAAGTTCAAGTTTTTTCGACAGATAGAAGACGAAGACGATTATGATCACGCCCACGATGAGCTGACTCGCCCTTGTCCCTTTCACCAGGAGGAAAGTCCTGTAGATAATGAAGGCTACTATTAATATATCTAAGACATCTTGCCATCTCAGAGACGTTATCATGATTTTATGATAGCGTCTACAAGCCTGACGACTTTACGCGCTCCCTTGACATTGTGGACCCTTACGATGTCCGCCCCGTTCCAGACGCTGATGGCGACGCTTGCAAGGGTTCCCTCTACCCTCTCTTCGAGGGGCCAGTCGGTCACTTTTCCGATAAAGGTCTTCATGGAGGTGCCCACAAGGAGGGGCCTGCCGAGCACCTTAAAAGCACGAAGGTCTTTTATCAGCTTCAGATTGTCCTCGACTCTCTTGCCGAACCCGATACCCGGATCGAGTATGATATCTTCTTCTCTTATTCCCCGGCTCACGGCAAAGGTGACCCTCGCCTTGAGAAAATCCCCTACTTCCCTGATTACGTCATCATAGCACGGGTCTTTCTGCATATCTTCAGGCGTACCCTTGATGTGCATGAGGACGACGTACATTCCAAGGCGGGCTGCGACGGACGCCATTTCCGGATCGAAGGTGAGGGCGCTTATGTCGTTCACCATATCCGCGCCCGCGCGCCCGGCTTCTTCCGCCACTTTTGATTTATAGGTATCTATGGAGATTATGACGTCCGAATGCGCGCGTATCTCTTGTATTACAGGTATGACTCTTTCAAGTTCTTCGTTCGCGGTCGCCCGCTGAGAAAACGGCCTTGTGGACTCTCCGCCCACATCTACGATGTCAGCCCCTTCTTCGACCATCTCCAGGGCGTGTTGTACGGCAATTCTAGGGTCAAGGAACTTTCCCCCGTCAGAAAAGGAGTCGGGTGTAACATTCAGCACCCCCATAATGAGAGGCCTTTCTTTACATGGCAACTTCCTCTTCATTTGAGCTTTCCTTGATAATCGCATCTATTTCCTGGCCATCCAGCACTTCTTTTTCCAAAAGCTTATTCGCAATGGCATGGAGTCCTTTCATGTTATTGTAAAGGATCCCTTTTGCCCTCTCAAAACACTCTGTAACTATCCGCCTCAGTTCCTCGTCTATATCCTGCGCCGTATCTTCGCTGAAATCCCTGTGTTGGGCTATTTCCCGGCCGAGAAAGATATGTTCCTCCTTCTTGCCGTAATTCAGGGGACCGAGTTTTTCACTCATTCCCCACTCGCAGACCATCTTCCGCGCTATCTCAGTGGCTCTCTCGATGTCGTTCCCCGCTCCGGTGGTCTCATGATTAAGGACAAGCTCTTCGGCAACCCTTCCCCCTAAAAGGATCGTGATGTTCTCGAGGAGAAACGATTTCGAATAGGTATGTCTTTCATCTATGGGCAACTGCTGCGTAATTCCAAGTGCCCGCCCCCGGGGGATGATGGTAACCTTGTGGATCGGGTCTGAACCGGGGATCATCCTCGCCACCAGTGCGTGACCCGCTTCATGGTACGCCGCATTCCTCCTCTCCTCGAAGGGAATTATCAGGCTCTTCCTCTCCACGCCCATGAGCACTTTGTCTTTTGCCTGCTCAAAATCGTCCATCTCGATTTCTTTCTTGTTCTTTCTCGCTGCAAGAAGGGCGGCTTCGTTCACCAGATTTTCCAGGTCCGCCCCTGAAAACCCGGGAGTGCCCCTGGCAATCACTGATAACTCCACGTCTCCGGCAACAACCGTCTTTCGTGTATGGACGTTAAGGATTGCCTCCCTCCCCTTTACATCGGGGATGGAGACGACTATCTGCCGGTCGAACCTTCCCGGCCTTAAAAGTGCGGGGTCCAGTACGTCAGGTCTGTTTGTCGCCGACATAACGATAACCCCTTCATTAGATTCAAATCCATCCATTTCGACGAGGAGTTGATTCAAGGTCTGCTCCCTCTCATCGTGCCCGCCTCCGAGGCCTGCGCCCCTGTGCCTGCCGACCGCGTCGATCTCGTCGATAAATATGATGCAAGGCGCATGTTTCTTCCCCTGGTTAAACAGGTCTCTTACCCTAGAAGCCCCTACGCCCACAAACATCTCCACAAAGTCCGAGCCGCTTATACTGAAAAACGGCACATCCGCTTCTCCCGCGATCGCTCTCGCCAGCAACGTCTTTCCTGTTCCGGGAGGACCCACGAGAAGCACGCCTTTGGGTATCCGACCGCCGAGCTTCGTGAACTTTTTGGGATCGATGAGAAACTCTATAATCTCCTGCAGTTCCTCTTTTGCCTCATCAATGCCGGCCACATCGCGGAAAGTGACCTTATTCTCTTTTCCGGTCACAAGTCGCGCCTTGCTCTTCCCGAAGGCCATAGCCTTCCCGCCCCCTGCCTGCATCTGCCTCATAAAAAATATCCACACGCCAATAAGGAGGAGCATGGGAAACCACGATATGAAAATGTTCTGCCATATCCCGGAATCCTCATCGGGCTTCGCGTTGATTCTCACGTTATGGGTCCTGAGCATCTTCATCAACTCGGGATCGTCAGGGGCGTAGCTCTTGAATTCCTTACCATCCTTGAACGAACCCAGGATATGCTTGCCCTGGATGGTAATAGATTGAATCTTGTCAGTCTCAACGGCTTCCACAAAGTCGCTGAATATGACGCTTTCATAGCTCTTCTTGGGCTTGTAGTAGACGTTGAAAATAAAGAGCCCCAGCAGGATTATGAAGAGCCAGACGAAGATATTCTTGTTCATGGGATTAATGTTCGTATTCTTGGGCACCTATCCTTTGTACCATAAAAACCGTGCGTTATCAATAGCTGAATGCCTGTGAAGCTGTTTTATCGTCCGTAATTTGTTATAATAGGCACAATCAAATGGGGGGATAAAAGCCATGAAAGAAGGCGGGACCGGGTTGGATGCACAAAAGAAAAAAGTCCTTGGACTTGTGGGATCTCCTCGCAGACTCGGCAACTGCGAAGTCATGGTCAAGGAAATATCTAACAATATCAAGGAAGAACACACACTCGGACTCATCCGCATACCCTCTCTCAACATCCGACCCTGCACGGCCTGTTATGGCTGTGTCATGGACAAACCCTGCCCCAAAACAGACGATATGGCGTTCCTTCTCGACAACCTTGCAGGGGCGGATGCCTTTATCATCGCGTCGCCCGTATATTTTCTCGGCGCCCACAGCATATTCAAACAGGTCCTCGACCGGGGCTTCCTTCTCTACACTATCCTCCCGAGGACCTACGGTAAACCTTGCATCCTCCTCAACCTGTATGGTATGGACGACAGGTTGGGCGCAGCGCCCCACACCCTTATGACATTTGCCTCATTCCTCGGCCTGCAAATAAAGGCGCAGGAGAATATCAAGGCCGCCCTCCCGGGAGAAGCCCTTCTCGTCAATGGAATGGCGTCCAGGACAAAGGCAATGGCAGAGAGCCTGTTTTCCCCGGGCAAAGCCCCCCACAACCACGGCTGTCCTTTCTGCGGGTGCGACATAGCGCGGTTCGGAAAGAAAGAGTTTACCTGTACTTTGTGCCACGGGACTTTCCGCCTCGACGGCAAGGGCAACACAGAAGGACTGAAGGAAGGCGGGATCTTCGGAACCCTTGAGCATATGCTCCTCCACAAGACATGGCTTGCGGGCATGAAGGACGAATTTCTCACGCGAAAGCGTGAGTTGATAAAGATGACCCTGCCCTACAAGGACACAGGGGAATGGCTCGAACCGTAGCCTTATCAAGACAATAAGATGTCATATATCAAATACTTTCACTTCTTATTTCATAACTGACATCATGTTATTATTCTAAGGTTCCGCTTTCCTGGTCATAGTTGACCCATAACCCGCGCTTCCAACCCGTCAGCGGATCTTGCCGAGGGTCTTCGTCGCTTTTCTGAGTTTCTTCGGGAGCTTTCTAGGGTTACCCTTTTTGGGGAGTCCCCCTTCTTCTTCGTCCCCGAAGTCCTCGACCTTCCCCGACATCTCCCCTCTAATCAGTTCCTCTAATCTCTGGGGCGTAATAAAGGCAGTACCCGCTCTCTTGGCTTCGTCGATTATTGCCCGGTCGGAAGTAACCACAACCATGTTCCCTCTTCCCTCTCTGATCCAGCCGATTATCACGTCATCCGCCGTCTCGTTTTCCCTGGAGTAGACCACATCCACGCCAAGGTGGTTTTCCCTCTGTCTTCCCGGCGAACGGCTATTGTAGGCATCGAAGACAACCGTCACCTTGGAGCCTCTCCGCCTCTTATAGTGGGCGAGTTTGTCCAGTATGGCACGCCTCAGGGTTTCCATGCTCGACCCGCTCTGCACCTGGGGGCTCGTGGTCCTCATCATGTAGTTGTATCCGTCGATAATAATGTGCGCCATAGGAACCCGTCTTTATTTTGCGCGGCGGAACCAGCCGTGGGGTGATGCCGGTAGCGGGCGCCGGCCCCCAGGGCCAACTTGTTGTGAACCGCCCCGGAAGCCTCAAGGGCGGACGACAATACTGCCGAAAACTACCTGGAGCGGGCCGGCTTCACTGTTTCGCGCAGCCCTTCCTCTTTGTAATGGTCCTTCATGATCCTGTCAAGGACTCCATTGATAAATTCACCCGAGTCTTCGCTTCCATATTTCTTGGCCAACTCGATAGCCTCGTCGATAGCCACCTTCGGCGGCACGTCCGGAGAGAAAAGCATCTCGTATATGCTCAACCTCATAATTCCCTTATCGACATAGGTAATGCGACCCAGCTTCCAGTTGTCGCAGGCACGCTCAATATATGCGTCGATCTTCTCCCGCTCTTGCTTCACCCCCGACAGTATGGAGTCCGCATAGGATACTATGTCCTGCTGGTAAGGAAAGGACTCACAATACCGGGCCAGCGCATGCTCGGGATCGTTGCCGTTCGTTTCGAACTGGTACAGCATTCTCAGCGCTAATTCTCTTGCTTTTCGTCTACGCACACGGCCTCATTTTTTTAACAGATTTGCCATTTCAATAATGGAGACAGCGGCGTCAAACCCCTTGTTTCCCGACTTCGTGCCGGCGCGCTCTATTGCCTGCTCTATGTTCTCACTGGTAATAACTCCAAAAGAAATGGGTTTTTCGCTTTCAAGGGAAACCAGCGCGATGCCTTTCGCCACTTCGGAAGCGACATATTCAAAATGGGGGGTAGCCCCTCGAATAACCGCCCCCAGACAAATAATACCGTCGAGATCCGCTTTCTTCGACAGGCGCTTTGCCATAAGAGGTATCTCAAAGGCGCCGGGCACCTTATAAATATCCACCTCGCCCTCTTCCGCTCCATGTCTTCTCAGTGCGTCAAGAGCGCCTTCCAGAAGCCTCTCCGTAATGAAGCTGTTGAATCTGCTCACGACTATTGCAATCTTCAGACCCTTCGCATCGAGTTTTCCCTCGTAGATCATTATCGGCTCCTTATATGTTATTCAGAATGTGCCCAAGTTTCTCTTGCTTGGTCTTAAGGTATGCAAGGTTATCCTTTGTAGGCGACATCTCCAGAGGCACTCTCTCTACCACGGTAAGACCATACCCTTCGAGTCCTTTGATCTTTCTTGGGTTATTCGTGAGAAGCCTCATTTTTCTCACGCCGAGGTCATTCAGGATCTGAGCGCCGATCCCGTAATCCCGCAAGTCGGCGGAAAATCCGAGGGCTATGTTCGCCTCCACGGTGTCGTGTCCATTATCCTGAAGGTTGTACGCTTTCAGCTTGTTCAGGAGGCCTATCCCTCTACCCTCCTGCCTCATATACACGAATACCCCTTTCTCTTCCTTTTCTATCATCTTCAGGGCCAACTGCAACTGTTCTCCACAGTCGCACCTCATGGACCCAAGCACGTCTCCGGTAAAGCATTCCGAGTGAACCCTTACGAGAACCACATCATCCGGCCCGATATCGCCTTTCACCAGTGCAAGGTGGGTCTCTTTATCTACATCGTTCTCGTATCCCACCAACACGAAGTCCCCGCCGTACCTGGTGGGTATCCTCGTCTCCGTGGCTCTTCTCACGAGTTTCTCGTTCTTCGTCCTGTATTTTATCAGGTCGGCGATGGTAGCGATTTTCAAGCCATGTTCCACGGCAAAACGCTCCAGGTCGCCCATCCTTGCCATAGTGCCGTCTTCTTTCATGATTTCACAAATAACACCCGCCGGTTTGAGACCGGCAAGCCTTGCGAGATCGACAGAACCTTCCGTATGGCCCACCCTGACGAGTACTCCGCCGTTACGCGCCATCAGGGGAAACACATGACCTGGCTTTGCAAGGTCTTCAGGTCCCGTCTTGTCGTCCATGGCCACCGCGATGGTAGTTGCCCTGTCCTGCGCTGAAATCCCGGTGGTCACACCTCTCCTCGCTTCTATGGAAACCGTGAAAGCCGTATTGTGGGCAGAGGTGTTCTCACGAACCATCAAGGGCAGTCCCAGCGCCCTGACTCTATCCTCGGTAAGTGAAAGACAGATGAGACCACAGGCATACCGCGCCATAAATGTGATCGTCTCAGGTGTGGCCTTTTCCGCCGCCACCATGATATCACCTTCGTTCTCTCTGTCTTCATCATCGACGATGATGACCATCTTTCCGTTTTTGACATCCTCGATTACATCTTCAATTCTCGATATCGCCATATCAGTCCCCTTTTGCATAGCCGTGCTCATAGAGAAAATTCAAGTCCATGCCCCGGCCCTTGTCTTTCGCCATGAAGCTGTCTATATATCTGCCGATAATATCGGTCTCTATATTCAGTTTATCCCGCGGTTTCTTATCGCCTATCGTGGTTTTTGATGCGGTGTACGGGATTATGTTAACATTAAATAAGGTATCACTTCGATCGTTCACTGTCAAGCTTACTCCATCCAGCGTAACCGACCCTTTTCTCACAATGTACCGCAACACGTCAGGATTCGACTCAATTTCAAATCTCAGGGAATCGCCGACCTGACTTATCCCTTTTATCACTCCCACTCCGTCCACATGGCCCATGACGATGTGCCCCCCGAACCTTCCGTCGGCTTTCATGGCCCTCTCCACATTGACGGCGTCTCCCGGTTTCCTGTCCTTCAAGGTGGTGACGCCGAGAGTCTCAAGGGATGCATCTGCATAAAAGCCATCTCCCGCCAATCTGACAGCCGTAAGACACACCCCATCTATCGCAACGCTGTCCCCCTCCTGAATGCCATGGGGTTTCATGTTGGTCCGGACATAGAACTCCCACCTGCCGGAGAGTTTTCTGATCCCTGCAATCTTTCCTACGTCCTCAATAATCCCTGTGAACATAGGCCTCCACATATATGTCGTCTTTGAAGCGTTTGACCGTTACAATGTCCAGTTTATGGGCATCCCGAAGAAAGTCCACCCCTTTTCCCCCAATGAGACTCTGGGCATTTTTGCCTCCTATCATGATGGGGGCATAGAAAAGAAGAACCTTATCGAGGAGATTCTCTTTAAGGAGGCTGCTGTTCACCTCGCCGCCTCCTTCCACAAGCACGCTCTGGACTTCCCTCTTATAGAGTTCGTCGCACACCTGTTTCAGCGAGACCCGTCCATTTTCATCCTTAGCAACCCTGATCACATCAAGCCCAAGAGACTTTAGACGCGCTTCTTTATCATGACGGGAGTCTTCGGACGCAAAAATCCATGTCCTGTATTTCTCAGCAGTCTTCACTACATCACACGACAAAGGTATCCTGAGTTTCGAGTCAAGGATGATCCTTATGGGAATCTTCTTGGGCTTGGCCACCTTCGGTACAAGGAGCGGGTTATCGGAAATTACCGTATTGATTCCCACCATCACTCCGTCCATTACAGACCGCAGCTTGTTTACGTGACGCCTTGATTCCTCATTGGATATCCACTTGGAATCACAAGTTTTTGTCGCTATCTTCCCGTCAAGGCTTGCGGCAGCCTTCAAGGTGAAAAAAGGTCTTTTCCTTTCCATATAGACAATAAAAGCCTCATTCAACTTTCGGGCTTCTTCTTCAAGAAGGCCGACTTTCACGTCTATCCCCGCATTCCTCAGTGTTTCCACGCCCTTGCCGTTCACGAGCGGGTTCGGATCGAGCATGGAGACCACGACCTTCTTTATCCCCGCCCGGATCACCGCCTCGACGCAAGGGGGTGTTTTCCCCACGTGCGCGCAAGGCTCCAGATTAATAAAAAGCGTGGCGCCTCTGGCTTCTTCCTTTGCATCGTTGATCGCCACGACCTCGGCATGGTAAAGTCCCGCCTTGCGGTGATAGCCCTTTCCTACGATGTTTTTCCCTTTTACAAGAACTGCACCAACCATGGGGTTGGGGGAAGTGGCGCCAAGCCCTCTCTTCCCGAGAGAGAGCGACATGCGCATATATTCTTCTTCTTTCAAGGTTAGCCCTCTCAAACAACGCTCAGCACGCGAAAAGCCACGGTGCATCCGATCTCTGTCAATTCTCGCCTTTCTTCAGGACGAGATCTTTCAATTCATCCATAAATTCGTTAATGTCTCTGAACTGCCTGTATACGGAGGCGAACCTGACATATGCGATTTCATCCAGTTTTCTCAGTTCATCCATGACCATCTCTCCTACCTCGGATGCCCTGATCTCTTTCTCTCCCTTTTCGAGGAGGTTATGCTCTATCCTCAATACTATCTTCTCCAGGTTCGTTATACTCACGGGCCTCTTCTCGCATGCCCTTTTCAATCCACCCAGGATCTTATCCCGCTCGAACACCTCGCGCCTGCCATCCTTCTTGATGACCAGAGGCAACCCCTCCTCGAGCCTTTCGGCTGTGCTGAACCTCTTCCCGCACTTGAGGCATTCTCTTCGCCGTCTGATGGTATCCATCTCTTTGCTTAATCTCGAATCGAGAACCTTGCTCTCAATGTGACTGCAGTAAGGGCATTTCATGGCTCAGGGCTTACCGGCGCGTCCGGCAATTCTACCTTCCGTATCACCATCTCCGATTCCTTCATGATCTCCGCCGCAAGTTCGTCAGGATACCCGTCAATATAGAATACCTTAGAAATGCCCGCATTGATGACCATTTTTATGCATATAGAGCAAGGTAAATGAGTTGTATAAAGTTGGGCTCCATTTATGGAAGCACCATGATATGCCGCCTGAACAATTGCATTCTGTTCAGCATGGAGGCCCCGGCATAATTCGTGTCTTTCCCCGGGGGCAACCTTCAACTTCTCTCTGAGGCATTCTCCATCCGTACAATGCGCGAGCCCCATGGGTGCGCCATTGTACCCTGTCGATAGAATTCTCTTATCCCTGACGATCAGGGCCCCGACGTTTCTTCTCTTGCATGTAGACCTTTTCGATATGATCCTCGCAATCTCCATGAAGTAAGAATCCCAGTCAGGGCGAGGATTCCTCATATCGTGTATATACGGGAATAGAAGGGGAATCTCTCACATAAAGCCTTTACTTCAGCCCTTATTTCGCTATACACGGACTCATTGTTGAGGTTCGTTAGTGCCCTGTTTATGAGCCCCGCAATCACGTCCATCTCCTCTTCTTTAAAGCCCCTCGTGGTCACTGCGGGGGTTCCTATCCTTATCCCGCTCGTAATGTTCGGCCCTTTGGAATCAAAAGGAATGAGGTTTTTGTTGACCATGATCCCGCTCGGTTCGAGGGCCTCCTGGGCCTCTTTCCCCGTAATACCTTTGTGGGAAAGGTCGACAAGGAACAGGTGAGTATCCGTACCGCCGGATACTATTCTGTAACCCAGTTCTTCCATGTTTCGGGACAGACGTTGTGCGTTTCTCACCACCTGTCTCTGATACTCTCTGAATTCCTCCGTCATGGCCTGCTTCATGGCAACTGCCTTCGCGGCAACTACGTGCATCAACGGCCCGCCTTGTATGCCGGGGAATATGGCTGAATCGATGGCCTTCGCAAATTCTTTCTTACAGAAAACCAGCCCTCCTCTGGGGCCTCGCAACGTTTTGTGCGTCGTAGTAGTTACAAAGTGCGCATGCTCCATAGGACTCGGATGGCACCCCGCCGCTATCAGCCCCGCAATGTGGGCCATGTCCACGGTGAAATACGCCCCTACCTCATCGGCGATCTCCCTGAATTTCTTGAAGTCGATCACTCTCGGATAGGCGCTCGCACCGGCAATGATCATTTTCGGTTTCTCTTCCCGTGCGATTCTCCGAATATCGTCGTAGTCAAGTCTCTCGTCGCCCGATGACACCTTGTAACCCACAGCAGTGTAGTACTTGCCCGAGAAACTGGCCCGCGCCCCATGGGTCAAATGCCCCCCATGGGCGATGTCCATACCGAGTATCTTGTCTCCTGGTTTAAGCACAGCGTAAAAAACCGCCATGTTCGCGGAGGATCCCGAGTGGGGTTGCACATTCACATGCTCCGCATGAAACAGCTCTTTCGCCCTCTCAATGGCAATATTTTCGATCTCATCGAGGAACCGGCAACCGCTGTAGTATCTCTTGAACGGGTAGCCTTCCGCGTATTTGTTCGTCAATACGCAGCCCTGTATCTCAAGTATCTCCTCATTTACATAATTCTCCGAGGCTATCAGGATAAGGCTGTGCTCCTCCCTTTCGAGTTCCCGCCTCACAAGTTCATAAACTTCTTTGTCTTTAAAATCCTCGCTTTTCATCTTCATGGCCTTGACAGGTATTTATCTTCCCACTCCGTTATTTTATCTATCCTTCTAGTGTGCCTTCCACCTTCGAAAGGCGTGTCGAACCAGACCTTCACGATCTCCTCCGCGAGGCCCTTCCCTATCACCCGGCCTCCCAGGACAAGAACGTTCGTGTCGAGATGGCGCCTGCTTTGCATGGCTGTATAGATATCCTGGGCGAGAACCGCCCTGACCCCTTTCACCTTGTTTGCCACCACGCTCATTCCCACGCCTGTCCCACATACGAGGATACCCCTGTCGGCCGATCCGTCGGATACAAGCCCGGCGGCTTTCAGACCGTAATCAGGATAGTCCACGGATGCCTCGGTGTCGGTCCCTGCATCAATAACCGTATAACCTCTCTCTTTTACAAGGTTCTTCACAAATTCTTTCAGCTCGTATCCCGCGTGATCCGACCCGAGAGCTACCCTCACTTTTCGAACCTCCGGAAGACAAGGGTGCAGTTGGTTCCGCCGAAACCGAAGGAATTCGACATAGCCACCTCGATACCATGCTTTCTCGCGGCGTTGGGCACATAGTCCAGATCACATTCAGGATCGGGATTTTCGTAATTTATGGTGGGCGGGCACACCTGGTCTCTTATGCTCAAGGCCGAAAACACGGCCTCAACAGCTCCCGCCGCGCCCAGAAGATGACCTGTCATCGATTTGGTGGAACTTACGGGTATCTTATACGCCCGCTCCTTAAAAACCTCTTTTATTGCAATGGTCTCTATGTGATCGTTCAAGCCGGTGGAGGTCCCGTGGGCATTGATATAATCCACGTCGTCCTCAACCAGCCCGCCGTCTTTCAAGGCCATTTTCATACATCGAACGAATCCGTTCCCGTCAGGGGCCGGAGCGGTAATGTGGTACGCGTCACCGTTATAGCCATACCCTGCCAGTTCCGCATAAATCTTTGCGTTCCTCTTCAGGGCGTGTTCGAGTTCTTCCAGAATTACAATGCCTGCGCCCTCGGCCACCACAAAACCGTCCCGGTCCCTTTCAAATGGCCTTGAGGCCTTTGCGGGCTCACCATTCCTTCTCGAAAGAGCCTTCATGGCGTTGAAACCTCCCACGGTGAGAGGGGTCAGGTTCGCCTCGGTCCCCCCCGCAACCATCACGTCTGCATCACCGTACTGTATGATCCGGAAGGCGTCGCCTATGGAATGGGCGCCCGTCGCACAGGCTGTCACGATACAAAGGTTGGGCCCTTGAATGCCGTGTTGTATGGCGATATGACCCGGAGCCTCGTTTGCTATCAACATGGGAATGAAAAAGGGTGATATCCTGCCCGGTCCCCTTTCAAGGAGGATCGTGTGATATTTCTCCAGCGTGGGGAGACCGCCAAGGCCGGTTCCGGCCACGACTCCCACTCTCGTCCGGTCTTCAGAAGCCATATCGAGTTTCGCGTCTTCAATGGCAATCTGCGTCGCACCGAGCACATACTGAATAAACAGGTCTATTTTCTTTATTTCTTTCGGGGATATAAAATCCTCCGGCTTAAAGCCCTTGACCTCTCCCGCGATCTTCGTCTCAAACTGGGATGTGTCAAATCGTGTAATCGCCGATATACCCGACTCACCATTCAGTATCTTACTCCAGACGCTTTCATTCCCGGTGCCGAGGGGCGTTACGAGACCTATTCCTGTCACCACCACTCTTCTCTTCAATGCGGTCCACCCCTTAATTATTTGTCCGTCATATGCTCTTCAATATATCTAATCGCATCCCCAACGGTTTCTATCTTCTCTGCGTCTTCATCAGGGATCTCAATACCGTACTCATCTTCCAGGGCCATGATCAACTCAACGATATCAAGGGAGTCTGCGCCAAGGTCATCTATGAACTTCGCCTCGGGCACCACCTCAGATTCATTCACTCCAAGCTGATCTACTATCATCTTCTTTACTTTCTCGGATACTGTCATCGAATCACCTCCTCATAATAAATAGAAGAAACAAGATCTCCTTACTACATATGTAAACCGCCGTTGACGTTTATCACCTCTCCGGTAATATAACTCCCGTACTCCGAAAGAAGGAAATACACGACACGCGCAACGTCGGTTGTTTCTCCCAACCGGCCAAGGGGAATCGCCCTAAACAACTCCTCTCTTGCCTTCTCGCTCAGTTCATCCGTCATCTTGGTCCGAATGAAACCGGGAGCCACTGCGTTGACCCTGATGCCCCTCTCTCCATATTCCTTGGCCACGCTTTTGGTAAACCCGATCAGTCCGGCCTTGCTCGCCGCGTAATTAGCCTGACCCGCATTACCCATAATACCGACAACAGAGGTAATGTTCACGATCGCCCCTCCTGTCCTCAACATAGGTTTGATCACTGCCCTGGTGCAGTTGAAGGCGCTCTTCAGGTTCACGTGGATGACTCTGTCCCAATCCTCTTCCTTCATCCGTATCAACAATTTGTCGTTGGTGATACCCGCGTTGTTTACCAGGCAATGTACCTTGCCCAGTGTCTTTATCACCGCGCCTACCGCTTCTTCCACGGCATGGAAATCGGTCACGTCGACGTGAAAGAATTCTGCCCTTCTGCCCTTCGCCCTGATCTCCTCCACCACTCCGCTGCCATCAGCAATATCGAATACCGCGATGTCGCCACCCTTTTCCGCAAGGAATTCGGCTATTGTCTTTCCGATGCCTTGGGCGGCGCCCGTTATGATGGTAACCCTATTATTCATCTGCACATTCTCCCCATAGTCCGGCCGTCACGCCAATAAGCCCTTCAGCGCTTCGATCTCGTCCAAGTTTTCCACGTTGTAACAAGGAACAGTCGGTTCGATCCTCTTGATAAGGTTGGTGAGAACCTTCTGAGGTCCCACTTCAACAAATATCTCCACGCCTTCCGCCACCATTCTTCTGACGCACTGTTCCCAGCGAACGGGAGAGAACATCTGTCTGTAAAGCTTATCGGCAATTACATCCCTGTCCTGCTCCGGAGCGGCATCCACGTTACCCATCACGGGAAAGTTCACATTCCTCTTCGCAACAAGCCGTATCTCTTCTTTTAGTTTCTCCGCCCCTTCTTTCATGAGAGGGCTGTGAAACGGTCCCGACACATTGAGAAAAACGGCTTTCTTATACCCTACGCCTTTCAGCTTCTCCACGCTTTCCTTCAAAGCGCCGATATCCCCCGACAGGACCACCTGGTCCGCCGAGTTCAGGTTGGCCGGCACTGCAACGTAATCACCGTGAGAGATATCCTTCAGGAGGGGTTCCACCTTTTCCATGTTCGCCCCGATCAACGCCACCATGCCGCCCTTACCCTTCGGACACGACTCCTCCATGAGGAGCCCTCTTTTCCTTGTTATGTTGAGGGCGTCTTCGAAGGTAAAATAACCGGCGGCGAGCAACGCGGTATACTCACCGAGGCTGTGACCCGCAAAAAGAAACGGCGTCAGCTGTGTCTCCTTCTTCAGAACCTCCCACACCGCATAACACGTGAGAAGGAGCGCCGGCTGGGTATTATATGTCTGCCTCAGTTCTTCCTCGGGTCCGCTGAAACAGAGGTCCGTAATCGGAAAACCGAGAACCCTGTCCGCTGTTCCGAACAACTCCTTTATTTCATCAAACCTGTCGTAAAGTTTTTTCCCCATGCCGACATATTGAGAGCCCTGCCCGGGGAACACAATACCTATCTTTTTCATTTATCTTCTCTTTTGGGCTGCTTCCTTTACAAGCTCAAGGCCGATCACATTTCGCTGAATCTGATTCGTGCCTTCATAAATCTGCAAAATCTTTGCATCTCTCAGCATCTTCTCAACCGGGTATTCCTTCATGTATCCGTACCCACCGAAGACCTGCAGCGCATCCACGACGACCTTCATCGCCACATCGCTCGGGAACACCTTGCTCATGGCGGAAACTTTGGAGGTATCCTTCGGGTTGCTGTCGATAAAACGAGCCACCGCGTACACAAGTGCGCGGGCGGCCTCTACCTGGGTCGCCATGTCGGCAAGCATATGCTGTATGGCCTGGAAGGAAGCTATCTTTCTATCGAACTGCTCCCGCTCCCTCGCATAACGAACTGCTGCGTCCAACGCGGCATGAGCTACCCCAACAGCCTGGGCGCCAATACCGGGCCTTGTCTTGTCAAAGGTCCGCATGGCATAGATAAACCCCATACCCTCTCTACCTATAACATTTTCCTTGGGAACTTTGCAATCTTGAAATACAAGCTCTCTCGTTGCGGAGGCTCTGATGCCAAGCTTGTTCTCCTTCTTTCCGAAGGTAAAGCCTTCCATCCCTTTTTCCAGGATAAAAGCGGTGGCGCCTCTGCCGCCTTTCGTCTTGTCGGTCTTCGCAATAACCGTATAAATATCGGCCTCTCCGCCGTTTGTAATCCACTGTTTCGTGCCGTTGAGGATATACTCGTCCCCCACTTTCTTTGCCTCTGTGCGTATGCTCTGTGCGTCGCTACCCGCACCTGCTTCCGTGAGACCGAAGGCACCAAGCTTTTCTCCCGAGGCAATCTGACTCAGGTACTTCTTCTTCTGTGCTTCGGAACCTCCGAGGAGGATCGGGTACGCCCCCAGGAGACTTGCTGCATAACTCACCGACACCCCGAGGCACGCTTTGCTCAATTCTTCAACCACGATGCAGTTTTCAAAACATCCGCCGCCCAGTCCACCGTACTCCACAGGTATACTCACACCGAAAAGTCCAGTGTCTCCACAGACTTTCATCACGCTCCACGGAAACTCCTGTTTCTCGTCGAGTTCGGCCCGAACGGGAACAACCTTCTCTTCAGCAATCCTGCGGGCCAGGGCGCGAATATTCTTCTGGTCTTCTGTGAGGAAATAATCCATGCTATCTCTCCTTTATCTTCTGAAGTGACTCGTAATTCTGCATCGTTTCCTTGATAGATTCATTCAGGTTCCTATCTACAAAATTGCCGGCCATAATGATGGCATTCCTTATCGCGTAGTGACTCGACTTGCCGTGACATATAATGGACACACCATCCACACCCAACAGAGGCGCACCCCCTATATTCGCATAGTCGAACCTCTGCCTTATCTGCTTCAATATCTCCTGCATAAACGCATAACCGGCAACATTATGGATGTTTTCCGCCGCCTTTTCCTTCAAGAATCCCATCAACATTTCGGCGATTCCTTCCGTGATTTTCAGGGCCACATTTCCCACAAAGCCGTCGGTCACCACCACGTCGGTGTTTCCGTTATGCATGTCCGTGCCTTCCACATATCCCAGATAATTGAGGTCTATGTTCTTCAGAAGGCTGTTGGCCTCCCTTGTCAACTCGTTACCTTTCGTCTCCTCCGTGGCATTACTCAACAGGCCCACTTTCGGAGCGTCAAAACCGAAGGCGCATCGGGCGAAAATATCACCCATTATGGCAAACTGGATAATATGTGTCGCCCGGCAGTCCACATTGCCCCCCGAATCGACGAGAACCGTCGTCCCCCCCTTGGCATTCGGGTGAAGCGTGGCAATGGCGGGCCGGTCGACACCCGGCAGCCTTCCCAGGGTAAAAATGGCGAAGCCCATGGCAGCGCCGGAGTTCCCCGCAGTCACCACCCCTTGAACGGCCCCCTGTTTCAGCAACTCAAAGGCCTTATTCATGGAGCAGTCTCTTTTCTTTCTCAGGGCGTTCGAGGGAGACTCGTCCATCCCGACCACCGTCGCCGTGTGCACAATCTCCATGGAGGAATCGCCTATCAGGGGCCGGAGCTTCTCCTCGTCACCGACGAGAACGATATCCGCTATCCTGTCGCTATGTACAGATAGAGCCCCTTTCACGACCGCATGAGGCGCAAAATCTCCCCCCATACCGTCTACCGCTATCCTCACCATTAATTATGCTTCCTTTACTTCAAGGTACTTCTTGCCTTTATACATCCCGCACTTCGGGCATACAGCGTGAGGCAGTTTGGGCTGTTTGCAGTTCGGGCAGGAAACCACAGCCACCGGGATGGCCTTGTAATGGGTCCTTCTCTTATCTCTTTTTGATTGCGACGTCTTCCTTTTTGGAACGGCCATGATACTCTCCTTGCTAATTTAGAAAAGATTTTAGTTTTTCGCCTAACAGGGTGTGAGATACCCCGCTGCACCGGCACTCCTCGTAATTCCTGTTGCCGCCGCACGTTTCGCACAATCCCTTGCAATCTTCCTTGCAGACCGGTTTGATGGGTATACTAAGCATAAGTTCTTCGTACACAAACGGGTCCAGGTCGATCTCATCACCCTCATAATAGTAAATATCGAGGTCCTCACCCGTCAGCTCCAACTCCGATGCCGACGGCATGAGCGCTTTCGGTGCAAGTTCTATATCAAGAAAGGTTTCCACAGGTAACGTAAATTCTTCCAGGCACTTGCTGCATGTCAGGGTCAGGGTGCATGCAATCCGTCCCTTCACGACTATTATGCCGCCGTTCTTTCCGGCCGTAAGCTCATAATTCGCGGGTCTAAGAAAAGCAACGTCGCCGTATCCTTCCATGTCCCGGAGTTTCGAAGCCTCTATCGCCCCTTCCACTACTGCCCGGTCTTCTATGTCAGAAACCTTGATAATCATCGAACCCCTTTAAAGTTTGATAATATAATGGGTTTACCCTTGCTTGTCAAGCAAATTAACCCGTTGTAACCGTTGCCTTTTCCCGAAAATTGCCCACGAGGAAACCAAAACGGCGCCCACCTATGTCCTCAAAATCTCTCCGGGCTTTCGGCCATCCTCGACTCGAATTCACCTTCGCTGACGGGGATGGAAACAACTTTTCTCTTATCTTTCTCGCCTTTCAGTATCTTCACGTCTGATTTTCTCACCCCGAAGACCTCGGCGAGAAAGCCCGCAAGTTCCTCATTGGCTTTGCCGTCTCTCGGAAGGGAGATCAGCTTTACCTTCAGCCCGGCCCCTTCCTTTTTGATTTCCTTCTTCTTTGCCCTGGTGACGACCTTGATCTCCACGTTCATGCCGTTATGTCTTCCCGATATTGCCTCATGTCCTTACCTCAGTCTCACGGCGAGATCGAAAAGACTGGCCACCACGAACTTCTGGAGAAAAATAACTATCAATATAATAATGAAAGGCGCCACGTCAAACATGCCTATCCTGGTGGGAAATATCCTGGATATCCGGTACGTCACAGGGTCCACGACCCCGTAGATGATCCGGACGAGAGGGTTGTACGGGTTGGGCCTTATCCATGAGAGGATGGTCCTTATAATCACCACCCACAGGTACATTTCAAGCAGTATATTCATCACATATGCTGCGCCGTTCAAAAAATTTCCAACAATGAACATCAAACCTCCCATATCAGGACATGAATGGAAAGGGGTCCGGGACGGTTAGCCCCCGCATACCTCGCCCATTACCGCGACTCCCTGTATTTCCTTTATTTTAACTTTGACCAGATTATTTTCAAGACTTTTTTTGTATGGAACAAGAACGGGGATGTAGTTTTCCGTATAACCTCTCAGGTATGCCCCTTTATAAACCTTACTTTCAGGGATGATCCATGCCTCGCTCCCGAGAAACCGCCCGTAGAACTCCTCCCTCTTTCTTGCGTCAAGTCTTTTGAGTGTGGATACCCTCTGTTTCTTTACCTCAACCGGCACCTTTGCCTCCATGACGGCAGCCGGAGTGCCGGGCCTGGCTGAAAAAGGAAACACGTGAAGATAATATATATCAAGAGAGTCAATGAGCGAATAAGTGGCCGCGAACGATTCTTCGTCCTCGGAAGGAAACCCGGCTATCACATCCATTCCTATGCCCACCCCTTCAATTCCCCTCACCAGCCGCTCAACTGTCTCCCTTATGTAATCACCCGTATAGTTTCTTCCCATCTTCTTCAATATCCTGTCGGACCCGCTCTGAAGAGGAATGTGGACGCTCTTCGCGATCTTGCGTGAATGCGCCATAATTTCGATGAATTCATCATCGAGGTACAGGGGATCGACTGAACTGAGCCTTATTCGCGGGGGGGTCTCGCTCTCCTCCATGAGTCTGAGTATTGCCCTCAGGTCCGCGCCCGTTTCTCCGTCCCGGTAAGCGGAGATCTCGATACCCGTGAGAACAACTTCCTTTACGCCCCACCTCGCAAGATCTCTCAGGGTTTCCATGACCTCCGGCACCGGTCTGCTTCTGGGCCTGCCCCTGCCGAGAGGGACCACGCAGTAGGAGCAAAAATGATCGCAACCGTCTTGTATCTTGAAGAAGAAACGTGTCTTTCCCTTTGGGAGACTGCGTATCCTGCCTTTCTCGATAGGGGAATCCTTTTCGGGAGAAACAAATGACCCTTCCTTCCCCAGGTATTCCTCAATCCTGAATTTCTCGGTCCGGCCCAGGACCGTCTGGGCCCCGAAATTCTTATCAGGGTATACCTGGCCGTGACATCCGGTCAGTATGACCCGGGCATCAATGTTTTGACTGCCGAGCCTCCCCATGAACCTCCGCAGGTCCCGCTCCGCCCCGTCCGTTACTGCGCACGCGTTCACCACGATTATATCGGCGTCAGCCAGGGGGCCGGCGCAGTGGCCGGCGTCCTCGAGCCTGTTCATGATGACATGGGAATCCCACTGATTTGCCTTGCAGCCTGTGGTATGGATGTAAAATTTCATCGAGACGGTCCTTCATTTGTATGGCATGGATCTCTGCGATTTCCGGATACGCCTTCACTGAAAACGCATCGGGTTCATCGCAAGACCGTTACTTTTCATAGAGAGGTGACATGGCCCGCAGTCTTTCCACTACACCGGGGATAACCGAGAGGGCGTAATCTATATCCTCCTCCGTATTATCCTTGCCGAGACTGAAGCGGACCGCGCTCTGACACAGTATTGCCGGTATGCCCATGGCAGTGAGTACTGGTGAAGGCTCGGAAGAACCCGAGGAACACGCGGAACCCGAAGAGACTGCAATTCCATTCATATCCAGGGCAATAACCAGGGACTCCCCCTCCGCGCCCTCGAAACTCAGATTGAGTGTGTTGGGCAATCTCCGGTCAGGATCCCCATTCAGCGTCACCTTGTCCACGCGCCCCATAATACCCTCAACCAGTCTGCGCCTCAGGGACTCTATTCTCGCGTTCCGTCGGTCCATCTCGTTCCGCGCAAGCTCGCACGCTTTGCCGAAAGCCACTATGCCGACCATGTTCTCAGTGCCCGCTCTTCGCGAGGACTCCTGATGTCCGCCGTGGACAAGAGCGTCCAATTCGACGCCGCCCCTTATAAAGAGGGCCCCGACGCCTTTGGGCGCATATATCTTATGACCCGAGAAACTGGCGAGGTCGACGTTGAGGGCTTCCATATCACACGGGATCTTGCCCAGGGCCTGCACCATATCGGAGTGAAACAGAATGCCCCGTTCCCTCGCGATCTCTCCGATCTCCTTTATGGGCATCACGGTTCCCGTCTCATTATTCGCATACATGACGGTAATCAGTACCGTCTCCTTCCGTATAGCCTCCCTCACTTCCTCGGCTTCCACACGACCGTTTCGGTCAACGGAAAGGTAAGTAACGATATATCCCTGTGATTCTAAATACTTACATGAATTAAGGACTGCAGGATGTTCTACAGTGGTTGTAATTATATGATTTCCTTCACTTTTTCTTGAATAGGCCACGCCTTTCACGGCATGGTTGTCACTTTCGGACCCGCAACTTGTGAAGACGACCTCCCCGGGGTCCGCGTGAATCATCGCAGCCACCTGCTCCTTCGCTAATTCATGACAACCTCGTGTCTCTCTTCCCGCCCAGTGGAGGCTCGATGGGTTTCCAAACAGCTCCTCAAGAAAAGGCCGCATCGACGCGGCGACCTCAGGATCGACAGGAGTGGTCGCATTATAGTCGAAATAAACCCTTCGCATGGCTCTCCCGGCTAATCGAAAAAGACATTCATCGCTTTGACAGGGCACACCCTGACGCACAGTTCGCATGCCACGCATTTTTCGTAGTCGAATACCACGTTCATGGTCTCCCTGTCCAGATGTAACGCCTCGGGGGCGCAGACACTGGTGCACACGCCACAGTGAACGCACTTCGACTCATTTCTCTGGATATCCTGCTCTATCGGTTCAGTGTCGATATTAAGGCTCTTCAGATACTGGATGCCCTTCCCGAAGTTCTCCTCCGTGCCCTCTATCTCCAGCACCATCATGGATTCGGCCCTTGGAGACACGTTTGCCCTCAGAATGTTGAAAACAAGATCATACCCTTTCGCCAGTTTGTAGACTATGGGCTTGTCTATGGTGTTTCTCTTGAACCTCAGAATTATTCTCTTTTTCATGCCGAACCTCACTTAATTTTGTTCCAGCCGCCCGCGCGAACGCCTTAAGCCTTCAAATTTTCACGATCTCCAAATCTCCCCACAACCCGATATGATCGCCGAGTATGATCAGAATACCCAAAACGCCGGGGTACTTCTTCCCTACATCAATGGCGTGGGGTATATCATCTTTCCGTTTGACAATATTGCCCACCCTCGTTGCAAGCCCATCGGCAAGAAGGGCGGACCTCCCTACAATACACACTGCATCGGCTCTGCCGAAGCTTATGGAAGGGCCCACCGTTCCCGAAGACGTGCACACCCCGTAGGGTATGCGGTCAGGCTTGATCCGGATTCCTATCCTTCGACTGAAAGGGGAATCCTTGGCATAGACCAGTACCACCCTTTCCCGTTTGGTCAGGAGGGCTATATCCCCCCCATTCTCTATCATGTATTCGTCCGTAAGGGGGGTAATATCCTTCCCCACAAACTCTGCGATTGCGCCCGCCACCGTGGCCATGGGCCCAATGCCGAGGCTCGCCGAAACATTGATCATTTCTCTTAACAGCGCCGGAGCGAAGAGATCATCAGGGACAGGCGTCAGACTCTCACGGAATTCCGGTTTCAATCTAATGTACTCTTCCAGTTGATTTCTGTAGAAAAGCACTCTCTCCTCAATAAATCCGCTTAAGTCTTCTCCTGTGCAACAGAACAAGTCTGTTTCCTTGATCTTCACCTCATAACACTTGAGGTCACGGGGTCTTGAAATACCCCTGTAGAATCTCTCCTCGTACATAAAATCCCTGTCCCCGGACGAAGCCCTCCAGGATCGCAGGTTCGGACTTCGAAGCACCTCCTATGCCGCCCATCACATGAAGCCGGAATTGATGAGCCGGATACTCACGGTGTCCCGGCCGCTACGTTGTCAAAATATGCGGCCCACCTTCGCGAATCCTTTTGAACATGAGGACTTAAATATATCAATCCTGACTTTATCTGTCAAATAAAAGGACCTATTCCTTCCCGGCTACAATTTCTCGTAAAATAGGATATACTTGTATCAGTGACACCCGGGAGACAGACACTATGAATTATGACCACGGGGGCAACAAGGGCGGGGAGGACCCTCTGCGCGATCTCGCCGAGTCGAACCGGCGGGTCAATGAACTGGAGAAGATAGAGAAGGACCGTGCCTGCGCGCACGAGCAGATACTCAAAGTGAATGCAGTAAAGGAAGGCCTCATCGGCCCCGGAAATCCTGGAGAAAAACTCTCCCGCGTGGCTGAGGCAATGGCGGAAATCTTTGACGCCTCCCTGGCTCGGATATGGATTGCAGGCGCAGCCGATCTATGCAACAAAGGCTGCCCTTGCAGGGTACCGGACGCAAATCCCGACTCGTGCCGGGGGCGCACCCGCTGTCTTCATCTCGTGGCGTATTCGGACGCCGGTTGCACCCGTGCCGACGACAGGCACTTACGGATGCCCTCCGACGGCAACGAGATTCAATACCTCATATCAGGAACGGAGTTCGGGTCTTCTGCAGACACCACTAACGTCTTCCCTCTCTCCGACCATCTATGGACCGGAACCCTGGGCTTGACTTCGTGCGCGGCACACAGGCTTTTTTCCCGGTCAGGCACGGCCGTAGGCATCATTGCCATCTTTGCCTCACGGGCGATGAATTCCCTGGAAGTGTCGCTCTTCAAGGACTTTGCCACCTTCACTTCTCTGCTTGTCCAGTTGGGAGAGGCCGAGGAGAAGGATTTACCCGAAGGCCACGAAACATACCGGAGCATCTTCGAGAATGCGGTTGTGGGCGCCTTTCAGGGCACGCCTCAGGGGAAATTCATCCAGGTGAACCCGGCATTCGCACGTATGCATGGATATTCATCTCCCGAGGAGATGATAGACGCGGTGAGCGGTATCGAGGAGGATCTATGCGCAAATCCTCCCGAAGGGAGACATCTGCGGCACATCCTTCAAACAGACGGGGTTGTGGAGAATTTCGAGATGCGGGTTGTAAGAGGGGACGGTGTCCCGATCTGGACATCGATCAGCGCCAGGGCGGTGAAAGACCTCACAGGCAAGGTGCTCCGCTTCGAAGGCACCGTAGTCGATATATCAGATCGCAAGTATGCGGAGGCAGCCCTGAAGGAGAGAGAGGGCATCCTATGGGCGCTGGTCAACGCTGTTCAGGAGACTTTGATGCTTCTCGGCCCGGACGGTACGGTCCTGTTGGCCAACGAGATACTCGCCCGGAGATTGGGCACCACGCCTCAGGAACTCATCGGCTCCAACCTTTACGATCATCTGCCCCCTGAGGTCGCACAATTTCGCAGGAAACAGTTTGAATGGGTTGCCGCCATGGGAGAATCGGTCCATTTCACTGATGTGAGAAAAGGCAGGCACTACGAAACGCACGCGTACCCCGTCTTCGGCGAAGGGAAAGTGACAGCCGTGGCCGTGTTCGCCTATGACATAACCGAGCGGGGACAGTCCGAGCAGAGACTCCTGGAGTCAGAGGAGCGTTACCGCGTGGCAACGGAACAGTCCAATGACGGGGTTGTCATCCTCAGAGGTAACGAGCGTCTTTACTATAACCGGAAGTATCTGGAAATGCTCGGCTACGAACCTGAAGAACTTGCGGGGACATCTCCTTTCTCCACCGTCCATCCGGGTGACAGACAGATGGTGGTTGAGAACGCAAGACGGAGACAAAAAGGGGAAAGTGTCCCGTCAAAATATGAATGCAGGATGATAAGAAAGGACGGCTCCGAATTTCATGTTGAAATCTCGGCATCCACCATCATTTACGACGGCGCTCCGGCATCGCTCGGGTATATCCGGGACGTTACTTTCCGAAAACACGTGGAGGAAACGCTCCACGAATCGGAGCTAAAATACCGGAGCGTGGTAGAGAGTTCTCTCGTGGGCTTCTATCTGATACAGGATGACCTGTTCCGCTTCGTCAATCAGCGCTTTTGTGAAATATTCGGATTCACCCACGATGAAATCGTGGACAAACTCGGCCCTCTGGATCTCGCTCACCCCGATGACAGGGCCCTCATCAAAGAAAACCTCCTGAAGAGACTGACCGGCGAGAAGGACCGCATCGAGTATGAATTCAGAGGCTTCAGAAAGGACCGTAAGCCCATCACCGTCAAGGTGTTCGGCGGTTGCCTCACCTACCGGGGAAAGATAGCCGCCGTCGGTACCCTTATGGACACTACAAGAGAAAACATGCTTGAATCGCAACTTCGCCAGTCTCAAAAGATGGAGGCCATAGGTATCCTCACCGGTGGCATCGCCCACGATTTCAATAACATCCTGACTGCAATCATCGGATACGGTACTCTCCTCAGAATGCAGATAGGGGACCGGGATGTCCTGAGATTGTATGTGGACGACATCCTGTCGTCCTCGGAGAAAGCCGCCGCCCTCACTCAGGCGCTCCTCGCTTTCAGCAGGCAGCAGCCGGTAAGCCTGGCGCCTGTGGACCTGAACGAACTGGTAAAAGGAACGGTAGCCCTCCTGGGACGACTGCTCACGGAAGATATAGCTATGGATACTTCTCTGGCTCCGGAAAAGATCGTCATAATGGCGGATGCGAGCCGCATAGACCAGATATTGATCAATCTCGCCACGAATGCGCGGGATGCGATGCAAAACGGCGGGACCCTGACGGTGGAGACGAAACGCGTGCAGTTGGATAGTGAATTCATTCATTTCCACGGGTATGGTGCGGAGGGATATTATGCCTTGATCACGGTAATCGATACCGGCTCCGGAATGGACGCTCAAACGAGAGAGCGAATATTCGATCCCTTCTTTACCACCAAGCCGGTAGGGAAAGGCACCGGCCTCGGTCTGTCCACCGTGTACGGGATTGTAAAACAGCATGACGGGTATATCAATGTATACAGCGAACCCGGGCACGGTACGACCTTCAACATCTATTTCCCTGTCGCATCTCCGGAATATGTCGAAATAGACGGACCCCGCCCCGAAGCAAGAGGTGGAACCGAAACAATCCTCGTTGCGGAAGACGATAAGGACGTAAGACGCTACGTCGTGGAAATACTCGTGAAGCATGGGTATCGCGTTATTGAGGCTATCGACGGTCAGGATGCCATCGACAAGTTCAGAGAGCATCACCGGATCGATCTTGTCCTTATCGACTCTGTCATGCCGAGACGAAACGGAAGAGAAGCGTACGATGAAATAAGGCGCATGGCTCCCCATGTCAAGGCAGTCTTCACGAGTGGATACACAAGGGACGTAATCCTCGACAAGGGTATCGGAGACAGGGAATTCGAATTCATATCTAAGCCCCTCCTACCCCACGCCCTTCTCGCCAAGGTCAGAGAAGTGCTCGACAAATAACCGCGCAACCCCCCCCTTCCCCCGCGTATCCGGGGGTTGACAGAAGAGGGCAAAAAAACTACTCTATTTAAGGCAGTGCCGGGTTCCCGATCAATGGCTTTATCAGACCCGAAACCCTGACGGAACGGATGGTCATGAGAAAGAGCGTCAACTTACTCGTTACATTGTTCATCGCGGTATTCTTCCTTTGTTGGGGGGCGGCTGCTGCCGAGAAAAATACAGAGAAAGGCGGAAAAATGACACAGACTCCATTGACTGCAATCATTCACACAACGAAAGGGGATATCCGGCTCAGACTCTTCCCCGATAAAGCCCCTCTCACGGTCCTTAATTTTGTAAACCTTTCGAGCAAGGGGTTTTATGATGGACTGTCCTTCCACAGGGTCATCCCGGATTTCATGATCCAGGGAGGGTGCCCGCTGGGGACCGGGACAGGAGGTCCGGGATACCGTTTCAAAGACGAATTTTCCCCGGAATTGAGACACGACAAGCCCGGCATGCTCTCTATGGCCAACGCCGGTCCCGGCACGAATGGAAGCCAGTTTTTCATCACTCATGTCCCCACCCCGTGGCTCGACAACAGGCACGCCATCTTTGGACAGGTTGTGGGCGATGAAGACCAGAAAGTGGTGAACAGCATTGTCGTGGGCGACAAGATCAATTCCATCACCATACAGGGCGACTATGCGGACCTGGCCGAACAGCACAAGGACCTGTTGGAGAAATGGAACAAGGCATTGCCTCCGGCGAAGGAATAGATACTCCCCTATATCCCGGGATCTTTCCCACCGTCCGACCGACTGCGGCCAAAGAGCCCGGGATAAAAGCACCTGCGCCGGAATCATTCAGCGCCGCCTTTCGGGGCGAAACCCGCAAAAGAATTATACCCGGCTCATCCCGACATCTTGAGTTCAAATGGGTCACCTTCCGTGCATTTATGCTATACTGATACAAATGTCACGTGAGCATGCCGCATCCATGATTGCCATGTTCGAAGGATTCCCCCTCAAAGGGTCCGGAACATGACGTCTGAAATTCACCCCGACCTTTTAAGACATCTTGAAGCCGGTTATTCCCTGCCTTCCCTTTCTGTGGTCGTTATAAGGCTTGTGGAACTCGCGTCCGATGAGCGTTGTTCCGTAAACGACATTGCGGGTTTGATCGAGAAAGACCCCTCCCTTACCGTGCGCCTCCTTAAACTGGCAAACAGCGCGTTCTTCAGGGGCAGCCAACCCGTGGTAACCCTGAAACATGCAATTCTACGGATCGGATTCCGCCAGTTGAGGATAATGGCGCTTTCATTGTCCCTGAGAGACACCTTCCCCATGGGCAAGGTGGGAGTCCTCGACTACGAACGTTTCTGGCGCACCTCTCTCTACAGGGCCCTCCTTGCCAAATCCTTCGCACATCACTTGGGAACATGCGATCCGGAGGAAGCCTTCGTCGGAGGATTGACTCTGGGTGTGGGCTTTCTGATCTTCTTCGACCTTTTCGTGAAGGGAAAGGGAGTGGACATGGATTCCGGACTCGATACCCTCGACAAGCTCCTTGCGTGGGAGACGGAACGGTTCGGCGTGGACCACAGGAAGATCGGCCGTGCCGTGCTCCGCTACTGGGGGTTTCCCGAGGAGATCGTCGATTGTCAATTGGGGTATAAGGGAGGGACGACCGGACCTCTTGCGCGGGTTTGCGAATCGGCCAGAGTGTTGTCGAACATATTACTTCGCAGATCCGCGGGCTTCCATTCCCTTTTCCGCGAAGGGAACGAAAAACTCGGTCTCTCCGACGAGACCATAAACGACATCGTCCTTGCTACCTTTGAAGAAGTCCAGGATATCGCTGAAAGCTTCCGGATAGAGATGAACAAGGAGAAGGACCTGCTTGAATTGATGGAGAAAGCCAACCGCGCGCTAAGTCAGATATCAGAGAAGATGTCCCACTTACAACAAGAAGGTTCGCTCCCCTCCTTTGAGGGCCTTTCCGGAGAGCAGACCGCCGGACAGACTTATGTAAACGAAACCTTGCAGGCTGTGGCCCACGAGATCAGGAATCCCCTTGTGGCCGTGGCGGGTTTTGCGAAGAGACTTGCCGCTACGGTAGATCCTTTGTCAAAAGGCGGCGAATACGCACGGATCATACTCGAAGAAGCCGTCAGACTGGAAACCGCCCTTACCGAAATGACCCGGGACAGACTCGCGAAAAATACAGGATAGCCCGGGGAACTGCGGGTCCTTTCTTCACCGTGTTTATGGTCCCTCCATCCCATGGGTCTGCCGGCAGATCAGTGGAACACCCCTACGACGAGGAGCATGATGAATATGCCCACCGACAGGGCAGAAAAACCGACGACTGCTGCCGCAACTTCCAGCCACAGTGCGGGCGGATCGCTCTGGATAGCTTTCAGCCTGCCTTCCCGTTCGAGTCTTTCATACTCGGTGGAACGTTCCTCTCTGAATTCCTCTTCCTCAACACGTCCCGTAAAAATCACCGGGTCAAGGGGAAATTTGTCCCCCCGAAGATGAGTATGGATAAAGTGGAAGATGAAGATGAAACCCGTAGCAAGGAGAGCTTCATCACTGTGGACGATAGTGGCGATATTAAGCACCCATCCCGGGAAAAGACGAGCGGCAAGCGTTGGAAACCAAAGAAAGAGTCCCGAGACTCCTATCATCCCTACCCCCCAGAATACCGCCCAGTAATCGAATTTCTCCCAGTATGTCCACCTGTCAAACCTCGGTCTCGGACCGAGGCCGAGGAACCACCTGAAATTGGCGTACAGGTCTTTCGCATCCTTGATTCCAGGCACCATCGAATTCGGGCCCAGAAGAAAGGTAAAAAGTGGCTGGGTCAATTTGTACTTGAAAAAATAGCATAGATAACAAAGATGAGCGGCGAAATACCCGAATGTCACCACCGCACAAACCCGGTGGAGAAAACCGGCCCTCTCGAACCCTCCCAGAAAGGTTACGAGGTAACGAGCCCACAGACTGTCACTGTACTTGAGTGGAAGACCTGTCAGGGCAAGACCGAGAAAACTGGTCATGACGAATAAGTGCATGACACGGTGGAAATGGTTAAACCGCACAAAATATATCCGCTTGGCCCGCGTCATTTGCCCCTCCTCTCCCGCCTCTTCCGCAGACGCTCAATCCAGGACCGTGGGAGCCAGAGAAGGGCGTGGATTCCAAAAAATCCGAAGGTCGCCACAAGAAGGGCTGTCATGAAAAGCCACACATAGTAAAAAATGGGGTGATCGCCCTTGTGTGTATAATCCGCATGGACCACAAATTCCGTGAATCCCTTTTCGGCCTTCGGGTGACATTGCCGACACGTTGTAAGCAGGTTCTCAGCCGAAATCCTGGACCTGGGGTCTGACCGGGGAAGGACATCGTGGGCGCCATGACAGTCCGCGCACTTCGCTACCCTGGTAAAACCAAGGTTGGTTACCTTTCCATGATATGAATGATGGTACGTCTCGAGGGGGTCTCTATGACAGCTTCCGCATTCCCTGATCGCGTCCAGCATCCAGGTGTTTGCCTTTACCCGTCTTATCTCATGCGCAGGGTGACAGGTAGAACAACTCGGAGCGTTCCTGTTCCCTTTTGCCACTGCCCGGGAGTGAGCGCTTATCTTGTAGGCCTGTTCCGCTTTTGAATGGCATTTTCCACACGATGCGGAGATATTGGCAGGATATATCAGTGAGGTAGGATCCGTGTGAGGTTTTATTGCATGGGAACCGTGACAATCATTGCAGGCGGCCGAGACGAGGACTCCCGATTTAGTGAGTGCTTGTCCATGGATACTATCCTTGTAAAGAGCGTACGCCTTTTCCGCGGGGATCTTGTATTTCTTTACCATCTCCGGGTTCGAATGACAACGGGAACATGTTGCCGGCAGGTTGACGGCATAGACGGGCGAACGGGGGTTGTTTTTGCCAAGCATATCATGGGTCTTTCCATGACAATCAGCGCAGGCTGCCGTTTCACCCATGCCTTTGCCGCCCGTCTTTGCCCGGGAATGAATTCCTTCCCCGTATTCGCGATACACAGTTGCGTGACAGGTCCGGCATGTCGTTGCAGTCAACGTCTTCGCCTTCTCCACCCCGTGATAGCCGTGGCAATCCTTGCAGGTTGCCCCCTGCCCTTTGCCGCTCCCGTGAACGCTCGTACGGTAATGCTTGTACGTATCTCCATGGCAGGCACCGCAGGAGCGCACACTCACAGTCTCAGGATGGGGCAGGTCTTTGATGTCGTGACATCCCACACAGTTCAGTGAGCCATGGACCGATTTGTCGAAAATGTCCTTGTTGAAGAAGAGGGAAATCGTTTTCCCCCCGGAGGCCTGCTTGGTGAGTTCTTTCTCTCCGTGACATCCCATGCAGTCGTCGTTGGTAATTCCGGCCCCATGGGCGTTTGCCCAGAGAAACAGCAAAGACAGTAAGAAAAGACCGCCGAATAATGCTCTCTTCTTCAAAACCGCGTCCTCCCTTTCTCTTGCTGAAGTCATTTTACCCCATTTTCTCTTATCTGACAATTACTTTCATTTCCCCTTCACCGGCGGAGGCCCCTCTCGCGGGTCCGTTGCAAGGAAGACCCTGGTGCCGACGCCGACACGAGGGAGATGCGAAAGCGCGGCCCTGCGCCTTTTTTCACTGAAAATGATGAGGGTAGACTAAAATAGGGAGAAGGCGGCCCGGTTAAGCCGCTATACGAAGGTATCGAGGGTATGTTTTACGATCTCGTCCTGTGCCTGGAAGGCTTTAAGCGTTGCTTCATAACTTCTTTGCAGGAGCACCAACCTGGGCATGTCCTGACTGTGAATGACGTCGTATACCTCGGCAAAAAGCCCACTGGATGCCTGGGCTATCGAACCGTACGGGTCCATCCTGATCCCTTCCCCGACTGCAAGACTTGCAGATGCGCCCTTTTCCGCGGCTACAACAGTCTTCGGGTCCGGAGGTCCCGAACCGGCACCGGCTCGTGGGCCTTCCCGGCCCATCCTGGCCCCCTGGGTAGTGCTCCCCACTATGTACGGATACACGCTTTCAATCATGAAGCGATATTAGCAGAGATACAGGCGGCAGTCTGTGACAACCATCACATTTTTCCGATAGACTTCTGCCCACGGGTACCGCTCACTAAATCGTGGGTCGCCAATAGAAGAGTCCGTGATCCCGAATGTCTTATCCGCCGGGACCCGGTCTCCTTGTCTGGCCGAATCGGTCCGGCTGGTCCTGTTCGTCAGGGAATATTTTGCCGGGGTTCAAAATCCCCTTTGGATCGAATGCCGCCTTTATACGCTTCATGAGGTCTATTTCCGTTTCCGTCATCTGGAGCCGCATATAGTTCTTTACCGTAATGCCCACTCCGTGCTCGCCGGTCAGTTTGCCCCCCATGTCCACCGTCTTTCTGTATATCTCTCCCAATAGCTCATTCGCCTCCTGAAGCTCTGCGAAATTCTTTCTCCTGTACTGTATGGTCACGTGCAGGTTGCCGTCGCCTCCGTGGCCAAAAGTCGCCACCTTTACCAGTCTGCCCGCCGCGCTCTCTTTGATAGCCCGCACCAACCGGGGGAGATGGTAACGGGGTACGACGACATCTGCCTCCAGATGATCCTTGCCTTTCGACTTAAGGGCGGGCAATGCCTCCCTCCTGATCCTCCACAGCTTCTCTGCCTCCTTGTCGTCGACGGCAAGTCTTGCCTCCATAATACCCGCTGTTCCGTCGGCCAGAGCGAGGACACGTCCGGCCTGCTCATCCACCGCTCCACGGTGGTTCCCATCAATCTCGATAAGAACGAGGGCAGCGGCGTCCCTTTTCAGTTCTTCCGTGCCCGGAAGATAATCGGCCACGCAATTCATGGTGTAGTTGTCCATGAACTCTATGGCGCACGGGATCGTCCCACTCTCGAACACGGCGGCTACCAGATCCGCGGCAAGGGAAAGGTCGTTCACATAAAAGATACACGTACGATGGTAATCGGGCATGGCGAGCACTCTGCACGTAATCTTCGTGATAATTGCAAGGGTTCCTTCGGAACCCGTGAGAAGCGCCACCAGATCGTATCCGGTTACGTTCTTTACCGTACGCCCTCCCGCGTTGATTATGCCTCCATCAGGCAGAACCGCCTCCAATCCCAGTACGTAATCTCTCGTGACCCCGTATTTCACGGCCCTCGTGTATCCCGCGTTTTCTGCGACATTGCCGCCCAGAGTACTCTCTACGGTGCTCGATGGGTCGGGCGGAAAGAACAGGCGGTGATATGCGAGGGTCTTCTGGAGATCCGCAGATATGACGCCGGGTTCCACCACGACCTGCATGTTGTCCTTGTCGATCTCAAGTATCTTGTTCATCCGGAGAAGGGATATCACGACGCCACGTTCCACCGGCAACGCGCCCCCTGAAAGCCCCGTCCTGCCCCCCTGGGGCGTCACCGGCACACCCGTCTCACACGCAAGTTTCATGATTCCCGACACCTGTTCCGTATTCGTGGGAAGGAGCACGGCGTCGGGCATAAATCGCATTTCCGTCGCATCGTAGCAGTAATGGGAAAGGCCGTCCCTGTCTGAAATCACCTGGTCCGCCTCAAGAAACTTCTTCACTTCTTCCATAAATATCCCAATGCCCTGCCCGTTCATCGAACCACCTCCATCAATATCCGTTCCTTCCATCCCGCTCCGAATCACAGGCCATCCCCACCCCTTCGCACGGGATACATACCATAACAATTTATACAAAGTCGGTTGAGCCATTGCAATCATTTCCTTTAAACAAGCAACCGGGCCTGTGTCGGATAGACATGTGCACCGGCGTTCTCGCCTTTTCCCGCGCGACGTACCTCACCAATTTCCCTTAATAGCTTAAGAAAGGTTATAATAAAACCGATAACAGCAGAAAGCATTGCAAAACAAAGGCAGGTTTGTGTGTATGGTCTACGACCGGGGGGAGAGACTAGATTGATCAAAAAGGCCTATGGCAGGTTCAGGCGCGTGGGCATTCTCCCCAAATTGCTTACCTCGTTCCTTATTCTCTCTGTGGTCCCCTTGATTATCCTGGGATATTTTGCCAACGAAAACCTCAAAGACACCGGGTTCCAGGCTGCGGGGAAGGCGGAGGAAATGGGCCGGATGAACCTGACCGCCGCTAAAGATATCGGTAAGGTGGCGATTGAAGACAGCACTCATGCTCTGGACCGTAAATCCACCGAGGCCATTGAACTGAGAACAGTGGAACTCGCCGCAAGAGTAGCCGATTTTCTTTACGAGAGAGACAAGGACATTCTCGTTCTCGCTTCCATTACACCGCAATCGCAGGAGTACCACAAGATCTATAACGCTTTGAAGAAAGAGATAATAATTGCCGAAAAGCCCGGATATCGGCGCGGGGCGCCGGATCTGCAGTCCCGGAACCCCGAGAACAGGGAGGAATGGAGACACAGACCGCCGGACTCTTTCAGGAGGTTGTCAAAACCGCTCTACCGGGAGATCACGTACGTCGACCTCACCGGCATGGAGAGGATCAAAATAGTCGCCGGCAAAATTTCCGACAATCTCCTGGATGTAAGCGTCAGGGAAAACACCAGTTGCAGGGCGGAGGACTACTTCTCGCACCTTGGCCGGTTGAAGCCGGGAGAGATATATGTGTCCGGCGTGATCGGCGCACACGTGAAGGGCTGGCTCTACAGGACTCCGGAGGGCCTCAAGGTCAAACGTCAAAGCGCTTACGCCGGCAAAGAAAACCCGGAGGGACGAAGGTTCGAGGGCATCATCAGGTGGGCAACCCCCGTATATAACCGCAGGGGCGAAAAGACCGGGTATGCAACTATGGCGCTGGATCATTCCCATATAATGGAATTCACCGCCCACGTGATGCCTACGGACGAGCGGTTTACCATGCACCCTGACGGCGGCTCCGGCAATTATGCCTTTATCTGGAACGACAAAGACAGATGTATATCCCATGCAAGGCACTTCTTCATATACGGATATGATCCGGCCACAGGAGAAGAGGTGCCGGGATGGATAAGTCAGGACACCTATGACCGGTACAAGAAGAGTGGTCAGTCCTTGCGGGAGTTTACCAACCGCCTGCCGTCATTCAGAAATTTCAGCCAGAAGAAGCCCGGCTCGGCGGAGCAACTGGCGTCCGGGGACATTGCCCTGGATTGCAGGATACTCGACACCGCCCCTCAGTGCCAGGGTTGGCACGAGGGGACCGAAGACGGTGGCTCGGGCTCGTTCCTCATCCTGTGGAGCGGCCTATGGAAACTTACCACCTATGCGGCCATACCCTACCATACAGGTATGTACGGCCGGTCGAAAAGGGGTTTCGGATACGTAACCATTGGGGCCAACGTAGACGATTTTCACAAGGAAGCGAATATTACCAAAGCAAAAATAGAAAAGGGCATCTTCAACGAGAGCAAGGAGATCCTTTCCACAAACAGTATGACCAGGCAGTTCATCAGCGAACGGGTCGCCCGGAACCGCAAGGTGATTACCATCATTACTTTTGTTGCGGGCATGGCCGTCATCGGGACATCCATTATCTTGAGTCTGGGCATCACCACGCCCCTCAGACGACTGACGGAGGGTGCGATGGAACTCAGCAAGGGAAACTACGGGCATTCCATTGAGGTGAAGTCAGGAGACGAAGTAGGGAAGCTGGCAAACTCGTTTAACGAGATGGCAAAGGCAATTTCGGAAGTGGACAGAATGAAAAGTGATTTTGTCACCATAGCGTCGCACGAACTGAGAACGCCCATACAGGCGATGCTTCTCGGGGTGTCAGGCGTACTGGAGGGTTACTCGGGAACTATAGACGAAGAAGCGCGGGAAGACCTCGAACTTGCAAGGCTCGGCATCGAACGGTTGATGCGCCTCGTAACGGACCTCCTCGACCTGTCCCGCATCGAAGCCCGGAAGATTGAACTCAATATCACGGAAACGACTGTTTTCGCTGTTGTAGGGAGGGCCGTAGAAGAGCTTTCGGAACTGGCTCAGGTCCACAGCCATACGGTAAGGAATGAAATAGTCCCGGGCGGTGCATTGATCAAGGTTGACAAAGACCGCATGGTGCAGGTAATGATAAACGTGATAAGTAATGCGATAAAGTATTCTCCCGATGGGGGAAAGATTCTCATAAGAGCGGAAAGCGACAGTGAGGAGGTGGTAATCCGTGTCGCGGATAACGGGTACGGGATACCTCCCTGGGCCGGGGAAGAAATCTTCAAGAAGTTTTTCCAGGCCGACAGTATCATGTCGCAGAAAGTGGGCGGTACCGGGCTGGGGCTCACCATTACAAGGGGTATAATAGAGAAACACGGAGGCACCATTGTCTGTGAGAGCCCGTTGCCCGAAAACGAGTTTCCCGATCTCCCTTTGAGCGCTGAGCGAAAAGGATCGGTCTTTATCATCCGCCTGCCCATCGATGTCCGGTCAAAGGGCTGATGACGGCGGCGAAAGGAGTGTATCCATGAAGATTAAAAACATTTTGGTGGTGGATGACGAAAAAACCATCTCTCTCTACCTCCAGAAGAAACTCACCAAACTGGGTTTCACCGTGTATCTCGCGGAAGATGGCGAGGAGGCGCTCAGGCAGGCTTATTCCGTCCTTCCCGATATCATCCTCCTTGACGTCAAGCTTCCGAAATTAAATGGCATCGAAGTCTGTAAGAACCTCAAATCGGACGACAGAACGAAACATATCCCCGTCGTAATACTCTCGGCAAAAGCGCAGTCCTTCGAGATTGAGCAGGGTCTGGAAGCAGGGGCCGACAAATATTTGTGCAAGCCTATGAGTTTTCCCGATATTTTGAGGGAATTACTGGCCTTCGAGACAAGGTAGCGAAAAGGGATGCCAAACCCGGCTGTCAGAGGAGATTCGGCATGGAAGATAATCATATGAATCAAGACGAACAGCAACGACGTGTCCTACAGGAATACATCTTCAATCTCGAAACCACCAGGGAAGAAGTAGAGGAACTTGCGGCGGCTCACGCGAGGCTGAAGGAGTCTCAGGACCTGCTTGTGGCCGTCCTTGATAGCACGTCCCATGGCATATGTCTGATCAGGAACCACATATTCGTCTGGTGCAACAGGGGCTTCTCCCATATACTGGGATGGGAGCAGGAGGAATTGGCGGGCCTGAGCGCGGGCATCCTCCATCCTGCCGGAGAGAAGGATAATGCAGTCCGGACCATCCTTAACGACGCCTCCAGAAAGGGCGGGCTGGTCACCAGGGAATGCAACCTCCTCCACAAAAACGGCCATCCCGTCCCCTGTCTCGTAAACGTCCGGCCCCAGGACGAGAATGAGCCCTCCAGAGGCTGCGTCCTGTCCATCACCAATTTTACCGAGTTGAAAAACGCTCAAATGGAATTACAGACCGCATACAGGGAATTGGAGGCCCGTACAACCGACCTGGTGCTGACTAACGCCCAGCTCAGCAAAGAAATCGTGGGGCACAGGGAAGCCCGGGAAAGATTGAGCCGGTACAGAAATCACCTTGAAGATCTCGTGAAGCAACGTACGGAAGAGCTCAAGAAGACCAATGAATATCTGCGAAGAGAAATATCCGAACGAAAACAGCAGGAAGAAACATTACAGGAACTGGAGGAACTGGAATCATCGATTCTCGGAGCCATTTCCCACGCGGTAATCGGTCTCAAAAACAGGATCGTCATTTTCGCGAGCGATGCAGTGGAGGATGTTTTCGGCTGGAGGCCGGACGAGTTGATCGGCAAGAACACAAGGCTTTTCCACGCAACGGATGAAGAGTACGAGAGGATCGAACTCATGTACGATGTCCTCGCGAAGCAGAAGCTGTACTCCGCGGAACTTCCCTGTCGTCACAAGGACGGGAGAGACATCATGTGCCGGCTCACTGCCTCCAGAATCGGACCGAGCCTTACGGATCGACAGATCGTCGTAACCCTCGAGGATATTACCCAGCGACAAAGGGTTGAAAACGCTTTAAGGGAGAGCGAGGAAAAGTATCGGAACATATACGAGAACACCTTCGAAGGAATCTTTCAGGCGACTCCGGACGGCCGAATGCTCAGCTCCAACCCCGCCCTCGCCCATTTGTACAAGGCGGCGTCACCTGATGAGTTCATGAGGGAAGTAGAAGACCTCGGGGCCCTTTGGGCCGACCCCGTCCGGAGAAATGAGTTCTGGCGGGCGCTGGAGGACCAGGGAATTGTCCAGAATTTCGTGGCCCAGATAGGCTGTAAGGACGGTGACAGGAAGTGGGTTTCCGTTAACGCCAGGTCGGTCCTCGATAAAGAGGGCCGCCCATTATACTGCGAAGGGACCTTCCAGGACATATCCGAGCACAAAAGGCTTGAATCCCAGCTTGTCCATTCTCAGAAGATGCAGGCTATCGGGACTCTTGCGGGAGGTGTGGCTCACGATATAAACAATATCCTCATGGGCATACAGGGATATGCTTCTCTCATGCTCTACGACCCCGACCGGTCCCATTCGGACCGCGAGAGGCTTTCAAGGGTAGAGGAACTTGTGCGAAGCGGGGCGGACCTTGCGAGGCAGCTCCTCGGATTCGCAAGAGAAGGTAAATACGAAGTCCATCCTATCCGGGTAAATGAAACAATCAAAGAGACTTCCACCATGTTCGGCCGTACGAAGAAAGAGATCACCATTCACCTGAGCTTCCAGGAAGATCTCCTTGCCGTGGACGCGGACCGGGGACAGATCGAGCAGGTCCTCGTAAACCTCTATGTAAACGCCTGGCACGCCATGCCCGGAGGAGGAGCGCTCTTTCTCGCCACAGAAAACACCTTCGTCGATACCCACCAGGCTAAGGCATGCTCGGTCAGTCCCGGCAGGTACGTCAAGATATCCGTGACCGACACGGGCACCGGCATGGACGGCAAAACCAGAGAGAGAATATTCGAGCCCTTCTTCACCACCAAGGAAATGGGTAGAGGCACCGGCCTGGGCCTGGCCTCCGTATACGGCATTATCAAGAATCATGGCGGCTTCATAAATGTCTACAGCGAAAAGGGCCACGGGTCCACTTTCACCGTGTATCTCCCCGCCTCACTCAAGATGCCTTTGGAGGAGAAACCTCCCCAGGTCCACATCCAGGGCGGAAAAGAGACAATCCTTGTGGTTGATGACGAACCCACCATCGCCCGGGTTTGCAAGGGACTTCTCGAAGTCCTTGGATACAGTGTCATTACCGCGACGAACGGCCGGGAGGCGGTTGACATATACCAGGCGCAAAAGGGCTCCATCCAACTCGTAGTCCTCGACATGATCATGCCGGACATCGGCGGGGAAGAGACCTTCGAGTTCCTGAAGCTGGCCAACCCCGACGTGAAGGTGATTCTGTCCAGCGGTTACAGTATGAATAGTCAGGCAACGAGGATCATGAATCAGGGCTGCCGGGCATTCATACAGAAACCCTTCAGCATGCAGGAGCTTTCTGAAAAGATCAGAAGAGTGCTTGATGCATAGGACACACCTCGCCTCGGGCGAAGAGCGTATCCGCTTATCCAATTCTGTGATATAATGGCTTAGTGTTTCTGTTCAGGGCAGCAGGGACGCCGAAGTATCGGATCGTGGAGCAACAAGGAGGGGTGCACATGAGAAACATACTTAATCCGAAAGCCGTAGCGGTCGTAGGCGCCACCGAAAAGGCGGACTCCGTGGGCCGGACTATCCTTGAAAATTTGCTCATGTCGGAGGACCGGAAGATATTTGCCGTCAATCCGAACCGGAAAGAGGTGCTTGGCCTTCCATGCTATGCCACAATATCGGATATCCCGGAACGGGTCAATCTCGCGGTGGTCGTCACCCCTGCCCCGACCGTGCCGGATATCGTTGAAAGCTGCGCGCAAAAGGGCGTAGATGGAGCGATCATCATTTCGGAGGGGTTCAAGGAGGCAGGAGGGGAAAACGGCCCGCTGGAAGAACGCCTTATCGACATAAGAAAGAAATATGGCATGCGCATTATAGGACCGAACTGTCTCGGTATCATCATGCCCAACATGGGCCTCAACGCATCGTTCCTGAAGACGAACCTTCCCAAGGGTAATATCGCCTTTATCTCCCAGAGTGTTTCCCTGGCGAGCGCCCAGTTGGAGTGGGCCATGAACACACAGACAGGCTTCAGCATGTTTGCGTCCCTCGGTTCGACGATCGATGTGGACTTCGGAGACCTGATAGATTATCTCAAAGACGATGACGATACCAAAAGTATCATGCTCTACATGAAAGATATCGGCAACGCACGGAAGTTCATGAGCGCCGCCAGAGGCTACGTGAGGAGTAAGCCGATCATAGTGGTAAAACCCAATAGATTTCCCAAAACAAGGCGTGACGCCCTTTCCCGGACAGGAGAGATGGTGAATATCGACGAGATTTACGAGGCGGCCTTCAAGAGGGCCGGTGTCGTGAGGGTCAGGGAGATCGTTGACCTCATCAACGCCGCGGAAGTACTCGACTCCAGACGCCTGCCCAGGGGAACCCGGTTGGCAATAGTGAGTAATGCCGAAGGACTCGGGGCCATGGGCGCCGATGCGCTTCTGGAACAGGGCGCCGAACTCGCTCCGTTTTCAGAGGAGACCCTTAAGAAGCTGGATTCTCTTTTGCCTCCGGGGTGCAGCAGGGTCAATCCCCTCAACATTCTGGGGGACGCTGATGTCGAGCGGTACATGAACGTGCTCAATGTTTGCCTCAACGACCGGGAGGTGGACGGCATACTGGTCATCTACGCGCCGGTCGGTTCGACAGGGCCCGCCGAACTCGCCACGGCTGTGATCACCATCGCGAAGAGATCGAAAAAACCGATCCTCACCGCCTTTGTGGGAACAAAGGTTGTGGAAGAGGCGAGACTTATATTCTTCCATAACAGTATCCCCACGTACCGGACCCCCGAGGAGGCAGTCAAGACATATCTTTACATGTACCGGTATAAGAAAAACCTCGATCTTCTCTATGAAACCCCTGCGGAATTGCCTTTGGACCAAACCCCTACGCGACACAACCTGAAAGCCCTCATCCGGAGGGTAATCAGGAGCGGAAGATTTCTCCTCAACGAAGAGGAATCCAAAAACTTCCTCATCAACTACGGGATACCGGTCACGACGCCGTACATCAGTTGTGATGTGGAGGCCGCAAAGAAAGTGGCCCACAAAATCGGCTATCCGGTGGTAATGAAGATTGTCTCCCCCGATATATCCCACAAAAGTGATGTGGGAGGCGTTGCCGTGGGGATAGACTCCGACGAGGCCCTCACCAAGACTTACAGCCACCTCATGGAACGGGTGAAGGGAAGCGTGCCCGAGGCATCGATACAGGGTATAACTATCCAGAGGATGATCGAAAAAATAGACTATGAGACTATCCTTGGAGCAAAAAAGGATAAGGACTTCGGATCAGTCATCCTTTTCGGAAAAGGGGGCGTGGGGGCCCAGATATACAGGGATTTTTCCATCGGCTTACCCCCCCTCAACCAAACACTCGCAAGAAGGCTCATGGAGGAGACGCAAATATACAAGGTACTCCAGGGCTACCGCCACAAAATGCCCGCGGACCTGGCGCACCTCGAACAGATAATCGTCAGTTTTTCCAACCTCATAGTGGATTTCCCCGAAATCGCCGAGATGGATATAAACCCCCTCGTCGTATCGGAGGGAAGGTTCTATGCACTCAACGCGCGCATTGTCCTGGACGGAGAATACACGGAACAGACACCGCGATATCCCCATCTGATCATCACCCCCTACCCCACCCGTTATATTCTGCCCCGGCGATTGCCGGACGGGACAGAGATTCTTCTGAGACCCATCAAACCTGAGGACGAGCCGCTGGAACATGAATTCCTCGCCACCCTCTCCAAGGATACCCTGAGAAGAAGATTCTTCTCCGTGCCGAAAAACATAACCCACGACATGCTCATAACCTTCTGCAACATCGACTATGACCGGGAAATGGCGATCGTGGCGGAGATGAAGGAAGGCGAACGAAAGAAGCTCGTGGGAATCGGAAGACTGGTGATCGAACCGGGGTTCAGGGCCGGGGAGTTTGCCGTTCTCGTGCATGACAGCTTTCATGGACGCGGACTGGGCTACAAACTCGCCGACGAGCTTATCGGTATCGGCGAGGAAAGAGGACTCCAGGAGATCTACGGAACGGTCCAGAGCGACAATGAGAGGATGCTCCGCGTATGCCGCAGACTGGGATTTACTACCCGGGCACTTCCCGACGGCACCACGAGGGTCACCCTGCACCTCCGGTAATTGGTGACGGATATTCTGCCTGCCCGGCAATCACCGATAAAATCAGTGTATCCCCGTCCAGCCTATTGACAACACCGGGGACGCCCTGTACAATCAGTCATTGCATCACACCGACGGCCTTATGGACGAAACAGACAGAAAAATACTCAATATAATTCAGGAAGAATTTCCCATCACCTCCAGGCCCTTTGCGGAAATAGGGAAACGGGCGGGCGTGCACGAGAAGGCTGCCCTTGAAAGCGTGAAGAAGCAAAAGGAGGCGGGTTACATCCGGCGGATAGGCCCCGTGCTCGAACCGAAGAAAATCGATTACACAAGCACCCTTTGCGGCACACACGTCGAAGAGGCCATGCTGTTGGACGTGGCAGCGGAAATAAACACCCACAAAGGGGTGACCCACAATTATGAGCGCGAGGGCAAACTCAATCTCTGGTTCACAATTACCGCACAGTCGGCGGAGGAGATCGATGCCTTCATCGAAAGCATCGAAAAACTCTTCGGTCTCACCATATACAGGTTCAACAAAAAGAGGGTGTTCAAAATAAGGACCTTTTTCCCTGCATGAAAGAGGAGTCGTCCCACACCGGTCGCGGGCGGGTTCCGGGCACGACGGATTTGAGGGAAAGACTTCAACCCCATAACCGATAACGAGGAGAAAATAAATGACTGAAAGTCCCGACCGCCAGACACACGACGCCGGACAACCCACGACAAAGCGCGTATTTCTGGTTGACGGCAACTCATACCTCTACAGGGCGTTCTTTGCAACCCCCCACCTGTCGAATTCACGGGGGTTGCCCACGAACGCGACCTATGCCTTCATGAACATGATCAAGAAGCTTGTAAATGAGGAGAAACCCGACAATCTCATCGTCATATTTGACTCCAAAGGCCCCACTTTCCGCGAGAAAATCCTGGAGACCTATAAAGCACACCGGCCGCCCATGCCCGGGAACCTCGCCCTTCAGATACCTTATGTCAAGGAAATCACCGTGGCCATGGGCCTCCCCGTGATTGAGAAGGAAGGGGTCGAAGCGGATGATATAATCGGCACCATCGTGGAGCACCTCGGAAAGGAGAATGTCCTCATTTACATCGTTACCAGCGACAAGGACATGATGCAACTTGTGTGCGGCAACGTCTTCATATACGACAGTATGAAGAACCTCCTTTTGAGTGAGAAGGAGGTGGAGGAAAAACTCGGGGTGAAGCCACACCTTGTTACCGATTATCTCGCCCTCTCCGGTGACGCCTCGGATAACATACCGGGCGTGCCCGGCATCGGTGACAAAACGGCCCGCGAGCTTGTGGGAACCTTTGGAGACATAGACCGGATATATGAAAACCTTTCCGCCATAAAGAAGCCGTCGGTCCGGAAGAAGCTGGAGGAAGGGAGAAAACTGGCGGTTCTCAGCAAAGACCTGGCCACCCTCAGGAAGGATGTCTCCACCCCCGAACACATTGACGAACTCACCGTGAAGGAACCTGATCTCAAAACCCTGCGCCGTCTTTTCAGGGAACTCGAGTTTACCGCGCTCTACAGGGAGATGAATGTGGAAGACGAAGAAAGGACGGAATGGCCCTCCATCGAAATCCCGGACCTGAACAGGGCGCGCATCGCCATCGTCGCGGTTTTTCACGGTAAAGACCCCAAGGACACCCGTCTCGCGAGATTCGCGGCCTTCGACGGGAAAGGGGTCTTTTATTCCGAGAACGAGTCGGACCTGCTCCGTGTCGTTGCCGACGCCGCCGAACTGGTGGTCCACAACCTGAAACCCTACTATATCCTGTGCACGAACCGGGGCGTCGAGCTTTCGGCCAGGTGTTTCGATACCATGCTCGCCACCTATCTTATCAACCCTTTGAGGAAGGATTACAGGATCGGGTCCATCATTGAGGAATACCTTGACCGGAACCTCCCTTCTCACGATGCGAAGGAAGCCCTCGTGGAGGGCGTCTCCCATCTCCCCGAACTTGCGGACGCCCTTTCGGCCAATATGAAAGAGCTTGGCCTTTCAAGTCTCTATGCCGATATCGAGATGCCTCTCGTGGAGGTGCTCGCACACATGGAGGATTACGGGGTGAAGGTGGACAGGAGGATGCTTTCAAGCCTGTCCAGAGACTTCGACAAGAGATTGAACGGGCTCATGAAGAACATATATGATTTTGCAGGGGAATCCTTCAACATCAATTCCCCCCAGCAGCTTTCGCGCATACTCTTCGAGACCCTGAAATTGCCCCCCACAAAGAAAACAAAAAAGGGCTACTCCACCGACATCGACGTGCTCCAGGGACTCTCAATGCTTCATCCGCTGCCGAAGGAGATCCTCGAATACAGAACCCTCACAAAACTGAAGAGCACTTACGCCGACGTGCTTCCCACACTTATCAATCCCACAACAGGAAGGATCCATGCATCCTTCAACCAGATGGTTGTCGCTACGGGCAGGCTCTCCAGCACCGACCCCAATTTGCAGAACATTCCCATCAGGGGAGAGGAAGGGGTGAAGATACGCCGGGCCTTCGTTCCGGAAGACGGTTTTCTTCTTCTCTCCTCGGACTACTCTCAAATAGAACTTCGTATACTCGCCCACATCTCCGGGGACGAGTTGCTCATAGATACCTTTCTCAGAGGAGAGGATGTTCATTCCAGGGTCGCCCGGGAGGTCTTCGGGGTGAAACAGGGCGAAGTGACCGGCGACATGCGAAGGACCGCGAAAGTGATCAACTTCGGGATCATTTATGGAATCAGCGGGTATGGACTTTCGAAGGAACTGGGCGTCTCTCCCAGGGAGGCACAGGACTATATCGACGAGTATTTTGTCAAATACAGAGGCGTGAAATCCTACATTGAACAGACCGTCGCCGGGGCCCGCGAGAGTGGCTTCGTAAAAACCCTCTTCGGTCGCATCCGTTATATACCCGAGCTTAATAACCACGACACGAACATACGCCAGCTTGGAGAAAGGCTGGCCATGAATACGCCTATTCAGGGCACCGCAGCTGATGTAATCAAGCTCGCCATGGTGAATATCTTCCGGAAATTGAAACCCCTTAAGCTTCTCTCACGCCTGATCATGCAGATCCATGATGAACTGGTCTTCGAGGTCAAAGAAGAGGAGATGGAGTTCATGGAGCAGATGGTCAGGGAAGAGATGGAACACGTGATCTCTTTGTCCGTGCCTCTGGAGGTAAACCTGCAGAAGGGCCGGAATTGGGCGGAAGCCCATGATTAGCGGGTTCCGCGAGAATCGAGAGCAGTTCGGCGCAGAGTATGAACACGAATACCGAAAAATAGACCCAGAAAAGCAGGGCGATAAATATCCCGTACGTCCCGAAGAAGGTAGTAACCTTGGTCAGGTGGAGGATAAAATGCTGGAAAAAGTGTCTGCCCAGGTGCCAGCACAATACGGCCGAGACTGAAGTGACGAAGATGATCGTCTTGTTTCTCACGGGGGTGAGGAAATAATAGAGGAAGAAGAACTGGATGAAAGTCACGGACATTTCCATGAAAGAGAAGGCATAGGCGAAGAAGGTTTTTGAAATGAAACCGGGCAGCGCCCCTATGAGCTTTGTCTGAATCACAATGCTGAAAACGAAACTGAAAAAGATCACCGCCTGAACCAGGGCAAAAACGAAGGTGAGGAAGAATTCCTCGCCCTTTCCCTTGATAAACCCCTTGGTGTGTTTCCCGAAAATGATCCTGAAGGAAGGCCTTATGATGGCAAAGAGCCTTGTCGCAAAGAAATAAAGAAACAGCAGGCCCAGGGGTCCTGAAAGTTTCTTCGTAATGGAAATAATATTCAGCTCTTTGATTACCCTCTTTACCACAAACGCGTTATAGGGGTCGGGCAGGATATTCCTGAGATATTTTTCAAGGTGAACGGCAGGGTTGTGCACGTCGATCACGTAACCGAGAATATATATGGAGAGAAGGGTAAAAGGGATGAATGTAAGGAGTATGTAAAAGGATATGGACGAGACTATTATGTTCGCATTGTCTTTCTGGTATTTCTTGAACAGAGTCTTGATAAAGGCGACGGGATAAGTGCCTTTCCCCTTCATACTCTGCATGACGCGAACCCCTGGTCCCTTCATCCTATCCTTATCCGGGGGTCTGCGATGGCGTACATGATGTCCGCGAGAAGGTTTCCCACAAGGGTGAGGAAAGCGCCGATCACGAGGATTCCCATGATTGTGGGATAATCCCGGGCCATAACACTCATGAAAAAGAGTTGTCCCATACCGGGGATGGAAAAAATACTCTCCAATATCACGCTCCCGCCGATGAGACCGGGAACGGAAAACCCGAGCACCGTAATTACAGGGAGAAGGGCGTTCCTCAATGCGTGTTTCCTCAAGACCATCCCCTGCGGAAGCCCCTTTGCATAGGCAGTAGTGATGTACTCCTGTCTCAGCACATCGAGAAGGCTGTTTTTCATGTATCGGGATACGCCGGCGAGACCCCCTATTGCCGAGGTAAAAACAATAAGTACAAGGTGTTTCGCAAGGTCAGCCCCTTTTTCGAAAAAAGAAAGGTCTCCAAAATCAAAGGACTTCAGGCCTGATATGGGCAAGGCCTCCAGATAGACCCCGAAGAACAAAATGAGAAGAAGGGCAAGCCAGAAGGAGGGCATGGCAAAACCCCCGAAGACAAAAGCCGTAAGTCCCTTGTCGAGAAGGGTGTCCTTGTATCGGGCGGAAAGTATCCCTATGGGGATACCCACAAGGAAGATGAGAGCCATGGAAAGAAGCTCAATCGTGATAGTAACGGGGAGTCGCTCCGCAATTTTATCGATCACGGGCCTCCTGTCGGAGGCGAAGGACCGGCCGAAATCGAGCTTCACTATCCTCTTCAGCCACAACAGGTATTGAACATAGAGCGGTTTGTCGAGACCGTAATAGACCCTTATCCTCTCCCTTGCTTCCTTGGTGACCTTCGGGTTCATCTGTGCCTCCAGAACACCCGGTTCACCCGGAGTCAAATGGATCACCACAAAGGAGATGAGGGAGATCCCAAGAAGCATGGGGATCATGAAGAACAGTCGTTTAAGGAGATATTGCAGCACTGGTCTTATACCTCCTCTGACTTTCCGGCACATACCATTTTATGAAATTATGCTTTATCCCCGCCGGGGCGGGCTCTATCCCCTTGATCCGTTTGTGCACGGCTGTGTTCGCATAGGGAACGAAGAGAAATGTCACCGGCTGCTCCTCTGCGAGTATCTCCTGTATCCTGTAAAGATGCTTCTTCCGGCTTTCCCTGTCCAGGGTGTGGCGCGCCCTCACAAGAAGGTCATCCACCTCCTTGTTCTCAAAAGAGATAAAATTAAGCTCTTTCTTTCCCTGCTTCGAGGAATGCCAAATATCGAAAAGATCCGGGTCCGTGGGGATGGTCCAGCCCAGCATTACGGCTTCGAAGTTCCTCGTATCGATGAACTCGTTAATGAAGGTGGCCCACTCTATCACCCTTATCCTGACCCTTATGCCGATCTCCGAAAGCCTCTTCTGAACAAGCTCCGCACATTTGATTCGCACGTCGTTTCCCTGGCTGGTAAGGATAGTAAACTCCAAAGGACTACCGTCCTTGCGGAGTATTCCATCCTGGCCCTTCACAAAACCCGCTTCCTCGAGAAGTCGGGCGGCCTTTTCTCTATCATAGGGGTATTTCTTCACCTTCCCGTTATAGGCCCACATGTCCGGCTTGAAGGGCCCCGTTGCCTCGATTCCCTGGCCAAGGAGAACGCCGTCGATAATCTCCTTCTTGTCGATCGCGTAGGTGATAGCCTGGCGAACCCGCTTATCCTTGAAGAACCTGTGTCTCAGATTATAGCCCAGGTAGATGTATGCAAAATCCAGGTACTTGAACTTGTTGAACTCCCTTTTGAACCGAGGGTAATCCGTCTGTCTCACTGCCTGCATCGGGGTGAGGTCTGCCATATCGATGCCGCCCTGCTTCACTTCGAGAAACGCAGTCGCAGTGTCGGGGATCACTCGCATGACATACCGGTCGAGATAGGGTCTGCCCTCGAAGTAATGGGAGTTAAAGCCGAGAACAAGTCTGTCTCCTCCTATCCATTCCCTGAATATGAAAGGTCCCGTACCGACGGGCGCCCTGCGCAGGGAAGATGACGCGATATCAACGCCTTCGAGAAGGTGCCGCGGCAGTACTGCAGCGCCCCAACTCACAAGCGCGGGAGCGAAGGGTTTTTCATAGCTGACCTTAAACGTGTAGTCATCGAGCACTTCGGCCTTCTTCACGAGCATGAAATCCCCCGAATACGCCGTAGGAGTCCTGGGGTCCACCGTCACCCTGTAGGTATACATCACATCGTGAGCAGTGAAAGGCCGGCCATCATGCCAGGTGACGTTCCTCCTTAAATGAAACGTTATAGAGAGGTTGTCTTTCGAAATATCCCATGATTCCGCGAGATCGCCCACAACGTTCAGATCCTTGTCGTATTTGACCAGGCCATTATATACATATCCGGCCACTTCGTGAGAGGGGCTGTCGGTAGCGAGCAGAGGAATGAGGTTTGAAGGCTCTCCTATGGACGATGTGATGATCGTATCACCGTAAGAGGGTTTCCCGGGATCGTCATAATGCCTCGTATCTTTGCCCTTGGCGCAGGAGAAACAAAGGAGGAGGGCAAAAACGCCGATAATCAATCTTTTCGGAAACATTCCGCTTATTCTAACAAAAGGACCGAACCAAAGTAAAGCGATGCGTTCCGGGAAAACCGATGCCGCAAAGCCCGGCGACCCGCCTCCGGAAAGGACCAAAGGGGCTGTTCTCAAGGGGGCGGGGTCCTTATTCGGGGAGTCTCATGCTTTCTCTATCCTTATCCTCACGGCGCCTTTTTCCTTGGTCAGAACCCGTGCATCCCCGGTTATTCTTCCCACGAGATTGACCCGGCTTGCCGGCACAGGGTCCCGGCCCTCGCTCATGGGCGTGGGGCCGAAGAAGATTGCAAGCGCCTCGCCGGGGGGCCAGTATCCCATGTCTCCCACCCTTACTTCGACTGTGGCGCCTTCATCGAGCCCCATTTCTACCGGTATTTCAAAATAGAACTCGTCGCCCCACTCGTGAGGCTTCGCTTCGATGGGCAAAATCTGCCCGATGGCCCGGGCGCAAACCGTGTCCGAAAGCTCACCTGCAAGCGTGGTCTCTCCTACGATAATCCTTATAGGGATCGGCATTTCTCCTCCTTTTCCTGCGTCTTCGCGATAGGTACTCCTGACTGTCTTTTATTACCTCTCCGACAAGCTTAAGTCAAGGCGTGATTCCACCGGCCCCTTTCCGACGTGAACCGCGAAGGGAAGGACTTCCTTCCTTTGAACCCCATCGCCGCACGTTTTCCGCTTAAGATTTTCATTTACTAATATCACCCGGTAATGTAAGATCATTTTCAGGCGGTGCCTAAGACCATGGCGTTTCCTTAAGTACCGGGTCCCCCATGTCGATAAAGTTGGTATAAAGTGGCGCGACCTCCAGGCTTTCTGAGAGGAAAAAACCGATAACTGAGGCATACAAATGAAACCGTCCGCAAAGCTTGTTCTCGTTTGTTTTCTTTTCCTGGCCCTCTTCACCATGACCGGCTCCCTATATGCTCAAAACCAGGACAAACAGTGGGTCCGCTTCACCTATGACAAAGACAAGGCGGACACTAACTACTACTACGACCGCCAGGCAGTGCAGTACCTTTCGGAGAACCGGGTAAGTACGTGGCTGAGAATAGGCACTCCTGAGGGAGACGATTTCATCCTCGTGGAAATTGAGTGCTCCACCCCGATGTTCCGCACCGTGCAACCGTATAAACCGCTCTTTTTCAAACCGGATAAGACGTCCTACGTGGCATATGGATGGCTTGAGGTCCCTCCCGACTCGGAGATATACCTGCTGAGGAATATTCTCTGCAAAAAGCCAAAATGACCCAAACGTGACAAACCACCGGCTCCCGGTCCTCTGATCGCGGGATTACCGGATTTCTTCGCGTCGCCCTTTTCCCATGAATGGATGAATATGCCGCGGGTACGGGCGTGGACGACCCTATATCATACGGGATAGGGGAAATTGGTACGTATGAGCCTTATCAGGTCGTGCCTTTCCCTGAGGCTCATGTTGAGGTAGAACTTGCTTCCCATCAATATGTGTATAATCTTCCTGATAGAATTTAACTCGAACATGATTACCCCCTTGCTTCGGGTAGCCGGTCTCTGAGCCTCACGCGCATTCGCCGGTTGTTCCCGACTGTCTTTGAATCCCCCTGGGTATATGTAGACCGTTCCTGCTTTCCACTCACTGGATTATCGGACCTTCCCGCTAAAACTTTAGCGTGCCGGGGCAAAGAAAACGTCGGAATATCGGTAATGATGGTTGGAGGAAAAACACGTGAATGCCGGGTGGGGCACGCCGGAACGGGCGTGCTCCGCGCATCTATTTGAACTTGTGATGTTCTTTGTTTTTCTGATACAGTATCTTGAGTCCCCTCAAGGTGAGCATCTCGTCAACCTCGTCAATCGTCTGGGACTCCTTGAAGATAAAGCTCGACAATCCCCCTGTGGCGATGACGTAGGGGTTGGCCCTGACTTCTTCCTTCATTTTGCTCACTATCCCGTCCACAAGGCCCACATACCCGTATATGATACCCGCCTGCATGGCATGGACAGTATTCTTGCCTATGAGGCTCTTAGGTTTTATGAGTTCAACCCTGGGGAGCTTCGAGGCCCTTTCGAAAAGGGCGCCCAGGGATATCATGATCCCGGGAGCAATAGCCCCTCCCACATACTCACCCCGTGCGGTGATATAATCGAAGGTGGTCGCGGTCCCGAAATCGACAATGATGAGGGCCTTCTTATACTTCTCATACCCTGCCACGGCGTTGACAATTCTGTCCGCGCCCACTTCCTGAGGGTTTTCATATAATATGGGCATACCCGTCTTGATACCCGGTTCTACCACGAGGGGCCTGATACCCACGTACTTACGGCAGATAATCTCGAAAGGAATCAGCATGGGGGGCACAACGCATGAAATAATTGCGCTATCTATATCCACGAGCTTGATCTTTTCAAAATCAAGGAGGCTGTTCAAAAGGATCGCGTTCTCGTCAACGGTCTTCTGGATGGATGTGCTCAGTCTCCAGTGGTTGATAAGGGTGTCGCCATCGTATACCCCAAAGACAATATTCGTATTTCCAATATCAATGACCAGTAACATAGGCTAAAAACTCACGTCTCCCGCTATAATCTTTTTCATCACTCCATCCTCGCTGAGAAGCATGGCGCCATCTCTATCTATTCCTTCGCACGTACCTCTGTGAATCTCTCCCATCTGGACTATCTCCAGGTACTTCCCTTTGATGGCTGCCCTGTCCTGCCAGATGTCGCAGATTTCCGACTCGCCCTTCTCTTTGAAGATGCGGTAATATTTTTCCAGGTTGGAGAGTAGCATACCACAGACCGCGGCTCTTTCATATACCTTTTTTGTCTCAATGGAGAGTGACGTGGCCTTCAGTTTGATCTCCTCGGACATCTCCTCCTGTTTCATATTAACGTTGAATCCGATGCCCACGACCACGAACCGCACCAGTTCCGCCTCTGTGGAAAGTTCCAGGAGGGTGCCGCACACCTTCTTCCCTTTAATCAGTACGTCGTTCGGCCATTTGAGCGTCGGTTCCGCCCCAAGCGTCCGGATAGTGTCATAGACCGCCAGAGATGAAAGAAAGGTGACCGGATAGATGCGCGACGGATGGACCCCGGGCCTCAGGATCAGAGACAGGTATAAATTCCGCCCCTCAGGGGAAAACCACACCCGTCCGAGGCGCCCTTTTCCGCTATTCTGGGACTCCGCGACAACAACGCTCCCCTCGGGTTCGCCCGCAAGAGCGAGGCGGAATGCGACCAGATTCGTGGAATCCACCGTATCTTTATAGATGATTCTGCGGCCTGTAAAAAGCGTCTCCAGGTCCTTGTCTATCTCCCAGGGATAGAGCTTGTCCGGACCCTTCAGAAGATGGTATCCTCTGCCCTTGGCCTTCGCGATATCATATCCCAAATGTTCAAGCTGATTTATATACTTCCATACGGCCGTCCTGGATATTCCTATTTTGCCCGCTATGTAGTCCCCCGAGACAAAATCGTCCTTCTCTCTCAAAAATTCCAGCAATTCCTTGATTCTATCCATTCTCTATCTTGTCGTAGTGGGAGAAGTACATGGTAAAGGACGCCCTGCCCTGCGAAAGGGAGCGCACATCCGTGGAATACCCGAACATTTTTGTGAGTGGGGCCTTCGCCTGGACAACCGTAATCCTGTCTTTGGATATAACGTCCGAAATCTGACATTTTCTTGCGTTCAGGTCCCCGATTATGTCTCCCAGGAATTCGTTCGGTGTGGTAACCGTGAGAGACATAAAGGGCACAAGGAGGGCCGGTTTGGCCTCGACGCATGCCCTGCGAAAACCTTCATACCCTGCCATTTTGAGGGTGAGCCGCGCAAGCTCCGGACTGCTGAATGAGGCATCCACGATCTCCACCTTGACGTCGGTCAAAGGAAAGCCTTTTAGCACTCCTATGTGTGAGGCTTCGGTAATACCTTCCTCCACCGCCCCGACGTATGGATAGGCGGGGCTTTCCTCAGAGATGAGAGAACTCACCACATTCCCCTCGCCCCTTGGATTAGGGGATACATGGAGCGATACCCAACCCTTCTGAGTGCCTCCTCCCGCGATACCCTGCATGCCGGTGAGGACCTTCTCGAAGGTGTGTTCCACTGCAACCGCCTTTTCTATGGTCTCTTTATATACTACCTGGGGTTTGCCGACAAGGAGATCTATTCCGAACTCCTCTTTGATCCTCCGCACCACCACATCGAGGTGAAGCTCTCCCATGCCCGAGACCACGGTCTGATATGCGTCCTCATCCGTTTTCACCACAAATGTGGGGTCCTCCTCGGCAATCCTCTGAAGCGTGAGAAGAAGTTTCTCCTGATCCGCGTTCTTTTTCGGTTCCACCGCAATGGAAATAACGGGTTGGTAGACCTCTATCTGCTCCAGGATTATGGGTTTACCCCCTGTCAGCGTATGGCCGGTTGAGGTCTCTTTGAGACCCACCATCCCTATGATCGCCCCCGTTCTGGCTTCTTCTATCCGTTCCCGGTGGTTGGCATGCATCCTGAATATGCGGGAAATCTTCTCTTTCTTACCAATATTGACATTGAGGACATCATCCCCCACTTTTACGGAGCCCGAATAGATCCTCACGTATACCAGCTTCCGGCCTTCCTGCATCACTACCTTAAATGCAAGGGCGGTAAAATCCTCATCGTCCGTTGCCGCCCGCTGTTCCAACTCGCCGGTGACAGGGTTCAATCCCTGGACCGGAGGAACATCGAGAGGCGAAGGGAGATACCGGACTACCGCGTCCATGAGGGGCTGGATGCCTTTATTCTTGAGGGCTGTCCCGCAAAGCACCGGCACACAGTGAAGACCGATCGTGCCCTTCCTCAACACCTCGTGCACGAGGGCCTCGTCTATAATTCCCCCCTCAAGGTAGAGTTCCATGAAGTGGTCGTCAATAAGGGACAATTTCTCAAAAAGCTTCTCCCTGTGAACCTCCGCAACCTCCTGGTACTCCTTGGGGATCGAGATATGGTTATAGGTCGTTCCCGAATCCTCCTCGTTCCACACGATGGCCTTCATGGTAATGAGGTCGGCAACTCCGTAGAAGCCGTCCTCTCGCCCCAGAGGTATCTGTACGGGAAGCGGGTTCGCTCCTAGCTTTTCGACCAGTGCATCCACCACAGTAAAGAAATCGGAGCCCAGCCTGTCGAGCTTGTTCACAAAGGCAATTCTCGGAACGTGATATTTGTCGGCCTGATGCCACACCGTCTCCGACTGAGGCTCCACCCCGCCGACTCCGCAGAAGACCGCCACCATGCCGTCCAGGACTCGCAGGGATCTCTCTACCTCGATGGTAAAATCGACGTGCCCCGGCGTGTCGATAATCTGCACCTCGTGGTCGGCCCAGTAAAGGGTCGTCACCGCGGACGTAATAGTAATGCCCCTTTCCTGTTCCTGGGGCAAATAGTCCATAGTTGCGGTGCCCTCATGCACTTCCCCTATCTTATGGGTCTTTCCCGTATAGAAAAGAATGCGCTCCGTGACCGTAGTCTTCCCCGCGTCGATGTGGGCTGCAATTCCAATGTTCCGTATCTTCTTAAGGCGCTGTTCTTCTTTTTTCATTCCGTGAAAATATGACTTATTATGGCCTAAAAGTCAATAAATAAGGCCCTGCCCATAATACCGGCATAACCCGCAACCTGCCCTTGTCGTCCCCGCGCGGGGTCCATTCCCTCACTTTTCTACTGCCTTAAGTTCCTTCTCTCTGTCGGGGGTGAGGTCCGCCCCATAGAACGTCTTGTCGGACGGAAGAATGATCGCAAATTCGCCCGTATCGTCAATCTCCATGGTTGCCCTCTCTACGTTGAAATCAAGCACGTGGCCACCCGTTTTCCGGTCCGCCGTGAGAAAATGCAGGTGATAGCCCGGGACGTTGACGCCTTTTGCGTATGGCGGGCAGCGAAACCCCACGATCGTTCCCTGAACATTCTTCAATTCAAAAAGAGGTTGGGATTTCACCACCTCATTCAGGGCCCTGTAAGGCTTCTGTTGAGCCGGTACGCTTCTCGTCTTTACCGACTGGAAAAGACCGGTAATCTTGATGGCATAAAAGATATTCGGAGTGGGGAGCAGTTTGTCGGTCTTCGCCGCAAATCGGGCAAAATCAAGGCCCTTTTCCAGAGGGACCACGCGGTCCGCCTCGAAAAACGTGACTGCCGCAAAAGGGGTCAGCGTGTCTGCGCCGGGACGCTCAACCGCGCCGGAGGCGGTGACCCGGTAGAACTCCCCGTCGAGAAGGACCATTTCCCCGTTGAGAGTGTTGAACGTCCCCAGTCCGAAGTCACCCTTCTCCCTGAGGGAACCGAGGGTTGTCTCTCCGTCGTAGATACCTGTCATCAGGGCATCGATCGTTGATATCTGTGTCAGCGTATCCCTCCCCGCATGGATCGTGCCGGCCCCGGCCAGGATAAGAACCAAAAATACCGCGCAAATTCTTTTCATTTGGACCTCCCTTTGACGTTGGCGCAATATATCACAATTCGGCGGGATTTTGTACCCCGAAAGCGCCTCACAGCGGGCCCTGGCGGTATGGCGTAAAAAAGCCCGTGGCCATGAAATCCTTATTCTGTTGCCGGGAGTCCCTCGATGCGTTCCGCTATGGTTTGGCAGTGCTCCGATATTATCTCAAGGTTTATAAGTATGTCGATAAACAAGGGACCGGCCTCCGCGCGGCAAAGCTTCATGTAGAACCTCTTCAGGTGCTTTTCCGTCGCCTCTTTTACTTTCAGCCTTATCTCTTCGTGTCTGAACAACATCCCCCTTATCCTCGCCTGATCCTTCCGTTCGAGTAATAGGGCCGCGTCATGAATATTCTTGGAGACCATGTTTCCTATCTCGTTTATCTCCGCATAGGCCTGCTCGGAGAACCCGGCATTCCTGCGGTACCTGGATTCCGCGAGTTCCACGAGGTTTGTGGACCTGTCGCCTACCCTCTCTATATCGTCTACAATCACGGAAAAGGCGAAGAGTCTTTTCGACAAGCCCGGTGAAAGCTCCCCGCACGAGATATTCCATAGAAAGCTCGTGATCTCAGCCTGTAGATTGTCCACCACCAGTTCGATATACATGATCTCCTTCTTCTTCGCCTCATTCCAGTGAAGGATCAGGCCGAGCCCCTGGGAAAACATCCTTCCCGCAAGCATGATCTCCCGCGACAACTCTTTATTCACGCAGATCAGGGCGTCCCGGGGGCTTATGAGGCATTTCTCATCAAGGTTTTCAGGCCACAGAGGCAGGGTTTCATCCCGGCCCGGCATTATCCTCTCGATGAGACGGGCAAAAGGCTTGAGGAAAAAAATAAAAAGGACCACGATCAAAAGGCTCAGAAGGACATGGCTAAAGGCTATCTGTTGGGCGATACTGGAGGTCAGGCTTTTAAGGACCCTTATAAAGAAAGGAAAGAAGAGAAAACAGAAGCCTACCCCGAAACATTTGAACAGCAAGTGAGACAGGGCGCTCCTCCTCCCGTTCACACTCATGAAGATGCTTCCCATGATAGCCGTGGCAGTGGTTCCTATATTTGCCCCCAGCACCACGGGAATAGCGTTCTCAACAGATATGAGACCTTGCTGTCCGAGAATTATAAGAATTCCTATGGGGATGGCGGAGGCATGCACGAGAGCGGTAAAGACAATCCCCAGAGCCAAACCCAGAAGAGGGCTCCTCGTCTCACGGAAGAGCCGGAGGAACTCTTCGTGTTCCTTCAAAGGAGCCGTGGCGTCTCCCACCAGGCCGAGGCCGAAGAAGATGAGACCGAAATATACCACCATCTCTCCCGCGGGCTTCCATTTTTCTATCCCGAGGAAGAATATTGCGACTCCGGCGAAGATAATCAAAGGGGAGATGGCCGTCACATTCCAGACCACAAGCTGGGCCGTAAGGGTCGTACCTATGTCCGCGCCGAGGATAATGCCCAGGGATTGATAGAAACTTATGAGCCCCGCACTCACGATCCCCACGGTAAGGAGCGTCGTTGCCGAACTGCTCTGAAGCACAGTGGTAGCCCCTATTCCTGTGAGCAATCCGAAGTAAGGATTCTTCACGGCAAACCTGATGTGATTCCGGATACGACTGCTGAAAAGGCCCTGCATCCCCGCGCTCAGCTTCATCATCCCGAAGAGGAAAAGACCGAGACCGGTAAAAAAGAGAAGGAGACCGTTCAGCATGGACCCGTCAAACCCTGTTCAACAACCTGGGAACGGTCTTCGATTACCGGACTAATCACTCACGATACCTTGCTCCCGTTCGGGACATCCTTATCCAGAGTCAAGAGTACCACCGAGGATTTGTCCTCCGTGGAAGCGGCGAGAAGCATTCCATGGGAGAGGATGCCTCTCAGCTTCCTCGGTTCCAGGTTCGTCACTACCACGATCTTCTTTCCCACCAGTTCCTCCCTACCGTAGTAGGGCTTGATCCCCGCGACTATGGTGCGATCCTCACCCACATCAACGGTGAGCTTATAAAGCTTGTCGGCACCCTCCACTTCCTCGCAGGTCTTGATCTCGGCAACCCTCAAGTCCATGCTCTGAAATACGTCAAAGGTTATGTTTTCCATTTTCCGCTCCTTTCTTTATATAATCGACGCCGTTCATTCAGCCGACAGCCGGGAGCGCGTGGTCCCGCCCCACTGCCGAACCTCGACGAATACATATCCCCATGTTGCCCGTGCCGGTCTTTACAGAACAGGTTTCTCTACCCTGTTTCGAAGTACCCCGATCCCTTCGATCTCCACTTCCACCTCATCCCCGACCTCCAGGGGACCCACCCCCGGCGGTGTTCCCGTAATGATCACATCTCCGGGCAGAAGGGTCATGACCCCGGACACAAAGGAGACAAGTTCAAAAACATTGAAAATCATGTTGTTGGTCCGTGAATGCTGTCGGATGACCCCGTTCACCCTCGTCATGATCTCGCAGTTCATAGGATCGATATTCGACACAATCTCCGGTCCCAAGGGACAGAACGTATCGAAGGATTTCGCTCTGGTCCATTGACCGTCCAGCCGTTGAAGGTCTCTTGCCGTCACATCGTTCGCACAGGTATATCCCATGATGTGGCGCGCCGCATCCTTTACGGAAACATTCTTTATCCTGTCCCTGATGACCACGGCCAGTTCTCCTTCGTAGTGCAACTCCCCGGTCTGGGTGGGGTAAACAATGGCAATCCCGGTTTCTATAACCGAGGTGGCGGGCTTGAGAAAGATCAGGGGATACCCCGGAACCGGCATATTGAGTTCTTTTGCGTGATCATGGTAGTTAAGACCGACGGCAACTACCTTGGTAGGCTGAAACACTCTTCCCTCCATTCAAGGCGCATGGTAAATATCGCCACCTTCAATTTCCCGCTTCACCCATGCTGCCTCTGTTCATATATACCATTAACAGGGCTCCCGGTTTCAATGATTTTTTTTCGGGAACCGGGCGGTCGGAAATCACCGGACCTTCCTCCCCTGTTTGATCTGCAGGATGGTAAGGATAATCCCCACAACAGTCATGGCCCCCAGGAGGACAAACCCCGTCTTCTCCCTTCCCAGATAGGAAACTATATTTAAATATATAACAATACTGAGAAAAGCCACTGTGAAGAGGGTAACGAGGATGGACCATTTTGTGTTTGCACCGAACAACATGCCCCCGGATTTTGCCCCCTCAAGCGACAGTCTTCCCTCCGGACCACGGACGGCAGCGTCCTCCCTGCCTGGTTTCAACCTCCTTCCTATAAGGATATAGATGAAGATTCCAAAAGGCGCAAAGAGCACGATCAAAAGCCAGACGACCTTGGCCGTCTTCGTGAAATTGCTTTTGAAAATATCTATGATCGCCCAGATACAGAGGGCCAGCGAAAGAAGGAAGAAGATGATAAGGGAGGGAGAAAGGTTCTGAGTATTTTCCATATCCTATGCAACGTATATGAACCTATCGCGCACACATGAGTCAAGAAAATTCTTGCACTTCCTGCAAGCGGAGACCCTGAATTCTCCGGATGACCCGGTACCCAGTGTGACCAATATCATATAAACAGGAGACGCCATGTCATATACTTCTTGGGAATTTGCCGGAATTACCGGAAAGGGCTGGGTATTATGACACTCATATTGTCGGGCGTTCTTATCGCATGTCTGTTCCTTGCCTTCATGGCGGCTTTAAAAGGGAGAAGTCACCGGGTTACGTCCGGAGGGGGCGTATCCGCCGGTCCGGCCCAGGGTCTCATCAAAGCCTCCTTCATGCTGAAGAAAGAGCCCGACCCTGCAATGATGGACCCCGAAACGGAAGCCGTCCTGAAGCTCTACCCGGTCCTCAGGAATATTCCTTATTCACCCGTCGCCGAAGGTAACTGGCCCATGTCACCGGATGCAGTCGACAAGACACTGAAGAAAACAATTCAGGAAAGAATACCCACCCCGGGACCCATCCGGAACAGTTCCGTCAGGCTCCTCAACCTCCTGAAGGACCCGGAGTCGAATCCCTCGGAGATTACCTCAATTGTCTCGACCAACCCCGTGTTCTCCGCAAAAATACTCCAATCGGTGAACTCCGCGTTTTTCAGCCTCGACCATAAAATGACATCCGTGGGTCGGGCCATAACACTCCTGGGATACAACAACGTAAGGTCCCTCATATTGCAGGATGCCATGCAGGGCATGATACCCCGGCGCACCTTCGCCAACCCGGCCGGGTATTACCGGATATGGGTCCACTCGGCAATAGTCTCGGCGTGCGCCGGTTATCTGGGAAAGAAGATCTTCGGACTCCCGGAGTACGACCTCGCCACCATGGGGCTTCTCCATGACATCGGGAAGTATTTCTTTAATATTCTCGACTACGTGCCCGCCTCACACCAGGATCTCCCCGCTATTGTCCAGGAGGAAGAGTCATACGGGGTCAATCACGCGCTGCTGGGATCAATCGCCGCAAAAAACTGGCAACTCTCCGACCCTATCGCGGACGCCGTTGCATATCATCATCACCCCACGTTTCTCCCGCCCCAAAGCATTCCTGAAGAGTATGCAAAATACAGCTTCATCATCTGTCTGTCGGATCTGGTGGGGAAGCTTCTCGATTATGATCAGGAAGAGAAGGAGATTCTCCCTATTCGGGACGAGTATTTCGAAACATGGGGTCTCAAGAACGACGTGGCCCGGCTAATTACGCCGCTCCTCATCAAGGAAGCTCACAAAGCCCGCTTTATCGTAGAATCTTACGTCAATGTGAAGCCGGTATAGGCATTCGTTTTCCTATTTCTCGCCCGTACGGGCTGCCTGCGATCCGGGAACGGGGCCCTGCCCCTAATGCCCGGGGCCGTCCTCGGGAATAAAGTCGAGATCGGCTATCCATGGCGCCGCTTCACCGTCACTCGGCGCCCGGTAATCACCTCTCGGAGAAAGTGATCCCCCTGACCCCACCTTGGGTGCATTCGCGATACAGCTTCGTTTGTACTGGCTGTATTTAAAGAACCGCTCGACGAATACCTTGAGCCAACCCTTGATCTCCCCGATTGTGTACTGATGCCGGTCCGGCTCAGGGACATCCGGCCAGACTCCCCGCGTGCGATCATGCCATGCAGACCACGCGAGGAACGCCACTTTGGAAGGCAAAAAACCGAAGCGAAGCACGTAGTACAAATTGAAATCCTGGAGTTCATAGGGCCCGACGACATGTTCCGAATGTTGGCCGGGCTCGTCATCCGTCGCCCCCGGTACCAGTTCCGGGCTGATGGCGGTGCAGAGCACATCTTCGAGCACGCGGCTCACCTCCGGTCCGTGCTCCCCTTTCCCCGCAACCCACCGGATCAGATATTGCACAAGGGTCTTGGGAACGCTTGCGTTCACGTGGTAATGGGCCATATGGTCGCCCACACCGTAAGTGGACCACCCGAGGGCCAGTTCGCTCAAGTCGCTCGTACCCACAACTATACCCTGCTTCCAGTTGGCCATGCGGAAAAGGTGGCTTGTCCGTTCGCCTGCCTGGACGTTCTCAAAGGTAATATCGTACAGCGGCTCCCCTCGGTTGAAAGGGTGACCTATGTCCTCGAACATCTGCATGCAACTCGGCCGGATATCGATCTCACGGGTGGTACACCCCACCGCTGCGGTCAAACGTCTCGCCTGGTCGAGGGTACGGGCGCTCGTCGCAAATCCCGGCATGATACACGCAAGGATATTGGACCTGGGAAGACCCATCACATCCACGGCGCGGGAGCAGACAATGAGGGCGTGCGTTGAATCCAGCCCACCGGAAACCCCTATCACCACGTTCTTTATCCCCGTTGACCGAAGCCGTTTCACCAGCCCCTGCACCTGTATCTCATAGACATCCCGGCACCTTTCGTCCTGCCTCGCCGGATCACCGGGAACAAAGGGAAAGCGCTCATAGGTGCGGTCAAGGGGGAGTGCGCCTTCCTCCGGAATATCAATGTCCAGATTGACCGTATGGAACCTCTCCAACTCCATGGAGTGGTTCTCGCCGTTCTGGCTGAAGCTGTTCTGGTACATACGGTCCTGGCTTAACCGGTCAAGGTCTACATCGCCTGTGACCAGTTGTGGACCGTAAACAAACCGCTCTGATTCGGCAATGAGGGTTCCGTTCTCGCAGATTATACCCTGACCGTCCCACGCAAGATCCGTCGTCGATTCACCGAAGCCGGCAGCAGTATACAGGTATGCCGCGACGCAGCGCGCCGACTGGTTCGAGACGAGCTGCCGCCGGTAGTCGTCCTTGGTGACCGTCACGTTGGACGCGGAGGGGTTGACAAGTATGGTGGCTCCCGCAAGGGCCGCGTAAGACGAAGGAGGAATCGGCACCCAGAGGTCTTCGCAGATCTCGACAAAAAACGTAAGGAGGGGCTGATTGTTGACCCTGAACAGGAGCGTGTTGCTGAAGGGGACATCCTGTTGCCCCAGAAGGTCGACTCTGTCCCGCAGGGCCCGGTCGCCGGGCGCAAACTGACGCAGTTCATAATACTCCCGGTAATTGGGCAGGTAAGTCTTGGGGATTATGCCATGGATGGTCCCCCGGGAGACAACGGCTGCGCAGTTGAAAAGCATGCCGTCAACTTGAAGCGGCAAACCCACCACGGCGATCACGGGGAGGTCGCGGGAGGCGGCGACTACCTCCGAGAGCGCATCGAGACATCCGCGAAGCAAGGCCTGTTGATGAAAAAGGTCCTCGCACGTATACGCGGAAAGTCCCAGTTCCGGAAATACCACCAGCAGCGCCTTCTTCTCCGCCCCTTGCCGCATCAACGATATAGTCTGTCCTCCATTGAAGGACGGGTCCGCCACCCTGACCTCCGGTATGGCCATGGCGAGACGGACAAAGTTGTGCCGGTAAAGGTTAAAAAACCGGCGGTCGCGGTCTATTCTTTCAGAGTTCTTGTCCAAAACCTTGTTCCTCATCCGCGGATGCGGTGGGTCACTTGAAAACCGCCCCGGTGGAAGCGCTCGTCACAAGTTCGGCGTAGCGCGCCATATAACCTGTCTTTATCTTCGGCTCGGGTTTCTTCCACGCCTTCTTCCGACGATCCATTTCTTTCTTCGCCACGCGAAGGTCTATGCTTTTCTCGATAAGATCTATCTCGATCACGTCCCCATCATTCACAAAAGCTATGGGGCCTCCCTCTGCCGCTTCCGGCGAGACGTGGCCTATGCAAAGCCCGCGAGTCCCGCCTGAAAACCTTCCGTCCGTAATTAACGCACATTCCGCATCAAGTCCTCTCCCTGCAAGCACACTCGTGGGAGTAAGCATTTCTCTCATGCCCGGCCCGCCCTTAGGGCCTTCATACCTTATGATCAGCACATCGCCGGGATTGATCTTTCCCTCCATGATGGCGGCTCCCGCTTCTTCCTCGCTTTCAAACACCCTGGCATTCCCCACGAAGTGCCACACGCTTTCCTGTACTCCGATCCGTTTCACAATCGCGCCGTCAGGGGCAAGACTCCCGCTCAACACCGCAAGTCCGCCTTTTTCGTGATACGCCTTATTGAGAGGACGAATGACCTCAGGGTCTTCCACTACAGCCTCCTTGAGGAGATCGCCCACATTCTTGCCTGCCACGGTCATGCATTTCTTGTCGATAAGCTTCTTTTTCGAAAGCTCTTTCATAATACCATACACACCGCCGGCCTCGAACAGATCCTCGAGGTGGTGGGGACCCGCGGGGCTCATGTTGCACAGGTGCGGCACCTTCTCTGAGATCCCGTCAAAAACCGACAGGGGCAGGCTCAGTCCCGCCTCGTGGGCCACCGCGGGGAGATGAAGGGCCGTATTGGATGAACCGCCGAATGCCATGTCCACTGTTATGGCGTTCGTGAAAGCACTCATGGTGACAATATCTCTCGGTTTCAAATCCTCTTTTATGAGACCGACGATTCTTTTTCCCGTGGCTTTCGCAAGCCTTATCCTGTCCGCATGGACCGCGGGTATGGTCCCGTTGCCGGGCAGGGCAAACCCGAGGGCTTCGGAGAGACAGTTCATGGAGTTTGCGGTAAACATACCCGCACACGAACCGGGCCCGGGACAGGCGCATTGCTCGAGCACGGCGAGGGCTTCCTCGGTCATAAGGCCTCCCGCCACTTTTCCCACGCCCTCAAAAACCGAAATGAGATCCACGGGTTTACCTTTGAACCTGCCCGCGAGCATAGGTCCTCCGCTCACCATAATAGCAGGGATATTGAGCCGCATGGCGGCCATCATCATCCCGGGGATAATCTTGTCGCAGTTCGGTATAAGAACGAGGCCGTCAAAAGGGTATGCCTTCGCCATAACCTCCACGGAATCACAGATGAGTTCTCTTGAACCGAGAGAGTATTTCATACCCTGGTGGTTCATGGCAATGCCGTCACAGATCCCTATGGTGGAAAACTCCATGGGAGTCCCGCCTGCCATCCTGATGCCATCCTTTACCGCCTGACATATACGGTCGAGGTGAATGTGCCCCGGTATAAGCTCGTTTGCTGAGTTTGCAATTCCTATTATCGGCCTTTCCAACTCCTCGGGCAGGCAACCCATAGCACTGAAAAGAGCCCTGTGCGGGGCTTTTTCAAGACCTTTTTTCATTTTGTCCGATCTCATTTTTGTCTCCTCCTGGTGTTCATGGACCACCTTTCCTCCCATGGCCGGCATGATTCGAAAAAAACTGTCATTAAGGTAGAAGATTATTATAGAAGTCCCCATATTTCAACAAAATATTGTTGCCCCGTTGATTTCCAGGCGGTTTTATTCTATTAATATACAAACCGGAGCGGCATGGACGCTTCCATGAGCGTGCCGGAAAAAGAAAAAGAGAGAGGACGTCTTCAGTGCGGGAATCCATCAGGCAGTTTGCAGAGATCGTATCACGAACTCTGCCCATAGAAGAACCCATCTTTGAGTTCGGCGCGCTCCAGTTGCCGGGCCTCGAAGGTGTCGCCGATTTGAGGCCTTTGTTCCCCGGCAAGGAATACGTGGGGTGCGACATGCGCGAAGGCACGGGAGTCGACCGGGTCCTCAACCTCCACAGCATCGATCAGGCGTCTGATTCAGTCGGGACGGTGATCAGCCTCGACACTCTGGAACACGTTGAATTTCCTCACAAGGCCCTTCAGGAAATCCACAGGATACTCAAACCTGACGGCATAGTGGTCATAAGTTCGGTCCTTCATTTCCGCATTCATGCCACGCCCTACGATTACTGGCGCTTTACCCCCCACGGTTTTGCAAGCCTCCTCTCTCCGTTTGCATCCTCCTTTGTCGGATTTGCGGGATTGGAGAGATTCCCCCATACCATCGTAGGCATCGGCTTCAAAGGCCAACCCTACCCCCTTGACGACTTCAGGAAGGAATTCGAGCAGTGGAAGATTCGTTGGAGAAAACCAAAAGGAGACTCGTGGAAAGATGTGGCGAACCAGTTCGTTCCCCCTATCCTTCTGGGGCTCGACAGGAAGTTGCTGCGCCTTTTGGGAAAGGCCAAGCGTCACACATAGGCCCTAAGCCCGCTTTTTCCCTCCAAAAGCTTCACATTTTCCGGACACCGGTTCGTTCCTCCGGCACCGGTCTTCGATGGCCGACACCACACTATTGCACATTACACTGTGGTCTCGAAAGTATATGTAACCGGTTCATCGTGGGGCTCTTCTCCCGCGTCAGAGGGTCCGGATGAAAAGCACCCGTAACCTTTTACGCCCGGCGCTCGCTGAGGTGGCTCCGACAGTCCTTGCGGCTGACCGGCGCTGGAAAGGTTCGCCAGGAGACTGCCCGCTTCATACACCACGGAACCCGCAGCCGTAATGGCCATGCTCGCTCCGAAGGTTGCGGGACGAAGAGAACTGTTCCCATCCGCGGGTTTGACCTTCTCTTGCCTGTCTGTCCCCGTATCCCCGGTTCCAAAGGAAGAGAGCTGAGCGTGAACCTGCGCCGACACACCGTTCACCATGCCTGCGTAATACGAACCGACGCCTTTGATCACCATGCAGTTATCTTATCCTCCATCAAATTCCCTCGGATACCTGACGGTGCCCCCTGCGTCCGCAAGGGCTCCCTTCTTCAATTCCAGAGCCATAAAGACACCCCTCGCAGCCCTGAAAGGCGGTCTGATGTTCCAGGCACCCGCAGGCTTGAACCCGAACCGCGCGTAATACTCGGGGCTGCCGAATACCATCACCGACCCATGCCCGAGTTGCCTTGCCGTATCGAGCCCTTCCCGTACGAGCTCACTTCCCACGCCTCTTTTCTGATAGCCGGGAAGGACCGCAAGAGGAGCAAGTTCGAGGGTCTGGCAACTCACTTTTTCACCTTTTATAAGGATTGGATAAAACAGTATATGGCCGACAATACTACCTGCGTAGACTTCCGCCACAAGGGAAAGATCGCGGCTGAAACGTTTTGTCTCTCTCAGCAGCCACACAAGCCTGCCCTCATTCGATTCCCTGAAGGCCGAATCGTGGACCAGGGTTATACGCCAGCAATCGGTTTCGGTCTCCGGTCTTACTTTCACCCATACCCTGTTCAAGAATCGCTCCTTGCTCAGTTCTTTCTGCTCCTGACAGTGGTCCCGTGCTCAATCCTGCCCAGAAGATGCTACCACCCTGTGCCACATGTGTCAAACCTTTTGTTTCCGTTCCGCCGCACCCGGCTCCGCTCGTGGCCCGCCCTGGAGCAGGCGGATACCAGTCGCTCCAACAGATCCGCATCTAACGCCCCGTCAGCCTTTCTTCCCGGCCCACAAAACGGACTTTCAGCCTCAAGAGCCAGTATGACGGACTCCGCACCGCGCGCCACGCAAGGCGGACTCGCTCAAGGCGCTCGTCTGTAAGGCCCCTTTCCCCGTAAACCTCCCCATTGTACGCATGGACAATCAGGTTGATTTCCGGAGTCAACTGTGGAAAATAGCGGTGAAGCCGGGTCCCGAATTCCAACGGGGTCTCACTCGCCGCAGGCGAAAGGCCGCTCCGCCCGCCCCATCTGAGAAGGGCGCCGTAAACCTCCGTTGCCCGGCGCTGCCTCCGGGCAAGCCGCCTGAGCACGTTCATGAGCCGCGTAACGAACTCCCGGACCCGCCTGAGCCACGCGAAAAGCCCGCCCCCTTCTCCCGCCGTCCCCCGGTCAAGGGCGGTCCTCGAAAAGAACCAACGGACGAGAAAGAAGACCCCAAGGCCCACAACGGCCACGGACAAGGCGACAAAAAGACCCCACAGTCCAATCCCCAGCGTCCTGTCAAGAAATTGAATCCACCAACTGTCTTTCGCCCATGTGTAGGCGTCGAAGGCTCCCGTTTTTCGCGAGATAGCCGGTTCAGCCCGCATGCTGTCGGCACGGGAAAAGATGATACGGAGAACACGCTCGATTATAGGGAATGACGAACTGAACGCCGTTTTGATCGCACCCTGGGTCGCGCGGGCCGCAGTGCTCAGACCGGATACGAAAAGAACGGTAAGTCCCGCAATCAGGAGAAGGGCGCTGGACGCAAAGCCCAGCACAACACCTGTCGCGCGGTAGCCCGGAAGGAAACTCTTGAAACCGTCTCCCCGAACCCTCGCCATGCCCACGGCAAAAAGACTGAAAAAGAAAAACGGAAGGATCAAAAGTTGAGGAAGGGGATCGTCTATTCTCGTTCCTCCTTTGACAAGCACCGCCAGCCTGATCAGAAAAAGGCAGAAGAATGCCCCCAGACCGATGTCAAAGCGGGAACAAAAAGCATAGTACGTGACCTGACGTCTCGACAGGGTCGCACCCCCAACCCAGAAGAGAAAGGTCCACAAGACCGTCAGGATCAGTCCCAGCCATTCAAAGGGACTGTGAGCGCCATTTGCCAGTATACCGGGCCACACCATGCCAAATAGGGGATAGCCGGAGAAATGCGTTCCATGGATGCTTACCGACAGGGCACACGCGAATCCCACGGCCTCTAATCCAAAGATCGCCGCGATTCGCCAACCCCTGCCCGTAGCGAGGCGGGTAATCCACGCCCCGAGAACAAATGCCATCGCTGCCTCGAGAAGTGGAAAGGGCCTGCCGAAAATGGCGGAGAAACAGAACGTGGCCCACCCGTAAAGCCAGCACATTTCCATACAAGCGCCTGCAACAACCAACATCACGTTTCCGTGTCTCTTCATGAAGCCCGGGCCATCGGTTCCTGAGTCTCATCAAGACCGTTGCAATTGAGAGAACTTCCTACTCCGGCTTTCATCAAGGCGGCAAGGTCGTTGAGCATCAGGAACTCAACAGGCATTCCCCGTTCCTTGAACCGCCTTCGCGCCAGACGGGTCGCTTCCGTTTCTTCGTATCCGAAGTAGGCGCAGCTTACGCCCCATGGAAGCGTCAGGCCCCGGCCCAGGACGTCCGCGATCCGCCCTTGCGGCGTCGCGCCCAGCCTCGCCAGCGCCTCCAGGAGAGCGGGCAATTGCCCTCCGCTCCTCGTCACACGCAGGAAAGGTGAGCCCTTCCCCGTCATTATTCCGTTTGTGAGTAAACCCACCGCCCTGCCCCTCCGGTCCAATTGCACCGCCACGGACGCAACAACCTCCAGCATGTGCTCGAAAGGTTCGTGTGCCCGCTCCCCGGTAAACTCCTCTACATCGACAACAAGGAGCACTTTCTCCTGCCCCGACGGTTCAAAGACCTTCTCCTGCAAACGATGGTGACGGGCGCTCGCCTTCCAGTGGATATGCTTTGCGGGCCGTCCCTGGTGATAATCCGTGGTGCCTAGAATATATACGGGGTCTTTCACAGGACTTTCCGAACCTGCGATTCCGAAAAAATCACGCCTCGGGAGCGAAAAGGGGCCGATGGGCACCAGTCTCGGATACACTATCACCTGGAGGGGCCCGTCCGGCTTCCTCTCTCTCGGGAAGAAACCGAAAAGATCACTGGATGCTACACGTAGGGGACCGATCTCGTGGACCCCCCTCGACCCTGCAAGGATGTTCCACCGGAGACTGGTTTCCTGATACCAAAGGAGACCGCTCCCTGCAGTGAGAAGTGTCTCGCCCGAGGGGACACCCTTCACGCCGTGGAGGTGAACATCGATCTCAAGCCATACGGGGAGCGCCTTCCGGTTATCCACCCGTGCTTCAAGGGTAAGTCTCTCGCCTGCAAACACCCTCGTTTTGTCGAGAAAGGACGCACAGTTTACACGGAAGAGGCTGAGAGAGGCCCACAACCGCAGGCTTCCCATAACCCCCAGGACAAGAAGGGAAAGGAGCACAAGATCGGTCTGCCGGTAGGCCAGCGCGAGAAAGAGACAGAGGCCGGCGAACAACAGGAGGGGGACGGTTGCAAAAAGGCTTGATATCCGGCGGGTCCCAAAGTCCATTTAAACCTTCACTCAGCCGGCGCGGGAACAGGAACCCGACTTACTATCCCCTTGACCACCTGTTCCTGGGTCTCCCCCTGCAATCGCTCTTCTTCCTTCAGGATCAGCCTGTGGGAGAGAACACTTGTCGCGAGTAACTTAACGTCGTCGGGAAGTACGTATTCCCTGCCCCGAAGGGCTGCGAGGGCCTGACTCGCCCGCATAAGGCCAAGCGAACCCCGAGGGCTTGCCCCGAGGCGCACCGATGGGTGCTCGCGGGTTTCGCGGACAAGGCTCGTAATATACTCTTTCACATGCGACGAAACCCGTATACTCTTCCGCTCCTGCTGCATTCGGGAGATAAGATCGGGCGAAGCCACGGCGGCAATCTCCCGCAAGGGTTCCCTTTCCTGGAAGCGCTCCAGAATGGCAATCTCCTCGTCCCGGTCGGGGTATCCGAGGCTGATTCTGAGGAGGAACCTGTCAAGCTGGGCCTCAGGCAAGGGGAAAGTCCCCTCGAGTTCGATGGGGTTCTGGGTCGCCACCACGAAGAACGGGTGGGGCAGCGGGTGCGTCTTCCCATCCACAGTGACCTGCCGCTCTTCCATGCTTTCCAGAAGGCTCGCCTGGGTCCGGGGGATTGTGCGGTTAATCTCATCTGCGAGAAGGACATGGGTCATGACCGGCCCGGGTTGAAAAGTAAACCGGCCCGTCTGAGGGCTGTAGATATTGAAACCTGTAATATCCGCGGGCAAAAGGTCGGGCGTGAATTGAACACGTTTAAAGGAAGCTCCGATACTCGCCGCAAGGGACCTCGCAAGGAGCGTCTTCCCGAGTCCGGGCACATCTTCCAGAAGGACATGGCCGTCAGCCAGAAGGCCGACTACCAGCAGTTCCACCGATTCATGTTTTCCTACTATCACACGGGAGATATTTTCTATGATATCAGCGCATAGGTTGAATTGCACCTGAGACCTCCGACAGCCCACCATCTCTCCGAGCCCCCCTTCTTGAAAGGGATGAGAGCGTTTGCCCTATTAATAACATGCCCGCCTACGGCCTGTAAAGCGATTCCTCCCCTCACAACGGGAAGTCGCACCTAAACCCGAAGGCAGCGCTATGCATCCAGCAGATCCCTTACCTTCTGCAACAGGTTATTAGGAGACAGTGGTTTGGAAATAAAAGCGAATTCCTTTTCCTGAATGCCCTTGTCGAGAAGGATGTCCCTGGTGTGACCGCTCATAAAAAGCACTTTGACATCAGGTCTCATCTTCACGATCTCATCGTATGCTTCCCGTCCGTTTTTTCTGGGCATGACCGAATCAAGGACCACCAGGTCTATGGGTTCGTTCTTTCGAAACTTGTCTATCGCGTCCTCTCCGTCCACTGCTTCGATGATATGATAGCCGTAAAGGGAAAAGATGTCTCTGGTGAACCGTCTCACGTCATCGTTATCTTCGGCGATCAGGATCGTTTCCTTTCCCCGCTTCAGTACCGATGCGGCCACCGCTTCCGTGTCTCTTCCCGTTTTCACCACAGGCAGGTAAATATTGAAGGTACTGCCCATGTCAGGCTCACTATAGACCGTAATATACCCGTTGTGCTGTTTTACGATCCCGTATACCGTGGCCAGGCCGAGTCCCGTTCCCTTTCCCGTCTCCTTGGTGGTGAAGAAAGGCTCGAATATCTTTTCTTTTGTCGCCGCATCCATGCCCATGCCCGTGTCGGACACAGAAAGGAGCGCATATTTGCCTGGTTCGCCGAACCCGTGGACCAGCACGAAGTCTCCGTCCAGCACGGCCGGCTTCGTTTCGATGATCACAGTCCCTCCTTTCGGCATGGAATCCCGTGCATTCGTCACGAGATTAAACAATATCTGGTCGATCTGGGTGGCATCCGCCATTACGGTCAGGTCGTTCGGGCTTAATCCGGTTTCCAGCCTGATGTCCTCGGTAAGGAGCCGGTTAAGGAGTTGTCTTGTACCCTGGATGATGTTGTTAATGTCGATACGTTGCAGGTTTATGGGTTGCTGCCTGCCGAAAGTCAGGAGACTCCTTGTTAAGCTGGAAGCCTTGTGCGCCGCGGTGAGGATCTGATCCGCATATACCTTGAGAGGGTCCGTATCGTCCATGCGAATCTGAAGGAGGCTGCCGTAGCCAATGAGTGCCGTGAGGATATTATTGAAATCATGGGCAATTCCACCCGTAAGCGTGCCGATGGCCTCCATTTTCTCGGCCCGGCGTAGGTGAGATTCCAAGTGTTTCTCCCTTGTAATGTCGATCACTGTCCCTGTGGCGGCAGGCCGGCCGTTATAGGATATGGAGTTCCCGAAGGCTTTCATGGTGAGGACCTTTCCGTCCTTTCTTATCACCCTGAAGTCGTACTCCACGTGGTCCGCCTGTCCTGCAAGCCCTTTCGCCGTGTTTCTTTCCATCTTCGTCCTGTCGTCGGTATGGGCCATATCCGCGGGACCGAGAGCATCCACAACCTCTTCGTACGCATACCCTGTCATGTCCGAAAACCGTTGGTTGACGAACCGGAAAAGACCATCCTGCACAATGTAGAAACCGACAAGAGAGCTTTCCACCACGCTGCGGTACTTTGCTTCAGATTCCACAAGTTCCCGTTCGATCTTCTTGCGTTCCGTAATATCTACAAGGATGGCGCGGAACCCCTTCTGTTGCTCATCCCGAATAATCGGACTCGCATAGGCTACCATGGGAAACCTGCTTCCGTCCTTTCTTATTGCTGAATATTCGTGGCTGCTCGATGGTTTTCTATTCGTCAGCATACTCGCGATGTTCTGCTTTATCCTCTCGCGGTCTTCAGGGACAATCATGTTTAGAACATTGAACGTCCCACGGTCGAATTCCTCCCTCGTATAGCCGAACATTTTACAGCCGAAGAGGTTTCCAAAGGTGAAGTTTCCCCTTTCATCGAACTCGCCCACTGCCTGCGGCAATGTGTCGGCAAGTTCTCTGAATCTGCGCTCGCTTTCCTCCAATTGCCCTTCCGCGGCTTTTCGGTCCGTAATGTCCGTACATACTCCCAATACCGCCCTCTCGCCCGTTGAGGATATGGTGAACGGGATCTTGATGGTATGCAGGAAACGGGTCCTCCCTGCCGAATCGGTAATCCTCTCCTCCGGAATTTCCAGAGCCTGACCACTCTCCATCACCCGCCTGTCGTTCTCAACAAACCAACCGACCTCATCCTTATGGGGGTGAACATCCGCATCCGTCTTCCCGGCGAGCCCTTCCACCGTCGTCCCGAAGGCATCGGCCACCGCTCTATTCACAAGGACGAACCGTCCTTGTCCGTCCTTCGCAAAGATAAAATGGGGAACGAGATCGATGACCTGCCGGAGTCTGCTCTCGCTGTCGCGCAGACGCGTCTCCACCTCCCGTCTCATGGTTATCTCCGCTTCGAGCATCTCATTCTTTGCCTTCAACTCTCCGAGGGCCCCTGCCATCCGCTTCCGGAGCCCGTTTACAGAGAGGACAAGGGGCAAAAGGTACGTGAAGAAACATGCGACCTGGATGGTCCAGTTAATGGGGGACAAGAGATAGCGGTCCATGCCTGGTTTCGTGCCGATTACACCGCTGCAGATTCCGGCACCTATGACGGCGATTGCAAAACCCCCGATCGCCAGGGTAATCAGACCCGCTTTTCTTCCGAGAAATATCCCCGCAAAAGCGCAAAAGATGACGCAGTGCATCACGCCCGTTCCCGCAAGTCCCAGGTTGAAGAGCGACTGTATCCCAAGCACATAACCAATGGCGAGCATAGATGAGAAGGACACGGGCAGGGGCAGACGCTTCCGATACCTGAACGCCAGGATTGCCGTCAAATAGGCCGCCACATGAAGAATGGCGATACGGTTGAAGGTGGGCTCCGTCAATGACCGATAAAGCGAAATTGATACTGCCACTCCACCGATAGCGAGCAACATGGGGAAGGTTTTGCTGAATATATCTGCCACGACCGGGTACATCTCGTGCGGATTGTCGAAGGACGAGAAACCGACAAGCCTGGATCGTGAAGGGTGTATCCGTTTATTCATAATCTCTCCGTAGCGACAAGTCTGAGCCCCGGTGCGCTTTCAGCCCGCTAATACTGTAAGCGACTATAAAGTTAATACAAGTGCGCCGAAATTTACAGGACATTCTCCGCAAGCCGGCCCACGCAACGGGCTCTTCGGACCTATCTGTCCCCATGCGGCGGGGCTTAGCGGACGCAGTCATCACGGCCCCTTATTATGTATACGGAGATTCTGCAGATTACTTAAGCGCCGGAACGCCTATCATCCAAAAAACCCCTGATAAACACAAGAAAACGGTGCTAAGGCGACAATTGAACTCCGCCCCGTCCTTCGTTGCCCGTCTGGGAGACAGCACACTAGTGGGGGTCGGGCAGCGTAAAGTAAAAAACGGCCCCTCCATCGGGCTTTCCTTCAGCCCAGACGCGTCCTCCGTGGAGGTTCACGATCCGTTTTACGATAGCCAGACCGACACCCGTGCCCTCAAAATCATCCGAACCGTGGAGGCGGTGGAAGATGTCAAACATCTTCTCTTTTTGCGCCATATCGAAACCCACGCCGTTGTCCGCAACGGAATAGACCTTTTCACCGTTGCCCTGCCAACCCCCGACCTCGACCCGCCTCCTTTCCCGGCGTTTCGAAAACTTCAGTGCATTGGAAAGGAGATTGTTTACCACCTGCCGTACCAGCCTTTCGTCACCGACGCCGTCGGGGACCTCCCATACTATCACGTCGCCTCCGGAGTAAACGGCAGCCAGGTCGTCAAGCACGGATTCAATGAGCCTTTTCATGGGGATCGTATCCTGGTGTATTGCCTCCCGCCCCAACCGGGAGTATGCGAGGAGGTCATCGATGAGTTGTCTCATCCTTTCGGCATTGTTACTTATCAGGCCGACGAGTTCCCGGGCTCTCTTATCGAGTTCTGCGCCGTACTTGTCGGCAACCCTGCGGGAAAAACCCTGTATGGCAACAAGGGGAATGCGAAGGTCATGGGAAACCATGGAATTGAAAGCCTCCAAATCGCTGTTCGCAATCTCCAGATTCCGCACGTGCTGTTCAAGCTCCCCGTTCAGTTCGCGAATCTTCATTTCCGCCTGCTTGATCTCGGTGATATCCCGAAGTACGGCAAGGGTTGCGGGCTTGCCCCCGTGCCTGACGGTCTGCACGGAGGCCTGTATGGTGCGTATGTCCCCGCCAGACCTGAAAATCCTGTATTCCGCTATCTTATCCAGTTTATCGCCCCTCTGCCGGGCATGGACTCTTTCCTTTACCGCCTCCCTGTCTTCAGGCACGATGAACTGGTCGAAGGGTTGACCGATAATCTCCGAGGGGTCTTTGATGCCATGAATAGCGAGAAACGCGGGATTCACAAAAACCCGCTCGTTTCCCACAGTGAGAGTGATACCGTCAGCGACGTTCTCGATGACGGCCCGGTATAATTCCTCTTTTTCGTGAAGGGCCCTCTCCGCCTTCTCACGTTCTTTCGTCTCCATGTTTCTCTTCCGCAACGGGGCCCGATACTTTCTCAACATAAAGCAGGTCGTCTTCTGTCTTTCCCTGTCTCCTGTCCCGGAAAGCAGGGCCAACCTTCTTCCGCGCCCCCGCCCGTTGTCCGCCTTCGCTGCTACTCCTCTCCTCTTTGCGGCAGACCGCCTGTCATGCCTCGTGATCCGGTCCATGACAAAGTATACCAGATTACGCGTAGGTGAGAAACAGGGCCCCAGTCAGGACACTCGACAATCTGAGCGTCATGGTATTAAACTAATGCAGTCGGACGCTATGAAACCCAGACCCCTCAAACAGGTTCTTATCTTCATCCTTCTGGTTTGCCTGTTCTCCTGCACCCACAACCAGCCGTCCTTCAATGAAGCCCTGTGGCGCCAAACCGTCCTCGATGAGAAAGAGGATAGCCTCTACGCGCCCCACTTCGCGGAGGGAAAGTATTTTAATCCCTGGATGCCGAGAGAACAAGGAGGTTTTCTCAGACTCCTTAAGATGTCCCTTTCCGAAGGTACTGAATATACGGAGGAAGAGAGCACCTTCAAGCCGGGGCTTATTCCGGGACTCAAAGAAAGGATAGGGTCGATGCCCGACGGCGACTTCATCGCCTGGATAGGTCACTCGACCTTTCTCATACGAGTGAGCGGCGTAAATATCCTGACCGACCCTATCTTCTCCGAAAGGGCTCTCATACCCAAAAGGATAACACCGCCGGCCATGAAAGCCCGGGAGGTGAACGAAGTCGCTCCCGGAGTGAACGTGCTTATATCGCACAACCACTATGACCACCTGGATGTCAAGAGCCTGGAGGCCCTTTCAGGGGCTTCAAGGATTATCGTCCCCATGGGTCTCAAGTCCTTCGTGGAGGAAACGGGCGAAGCTCCCATAGAGGAGATGGACTGGTGGCAAAACATTTCTATCGGCGATAAGGTCAAGATAATCTGCCTTCCCGCCCACCACTGGTCGAGACGCCTATCCCAGAAGACCAATGAAACCCTCTGGGCAAGCTACCTGATCGTTGCCCCTCATGTAACTATCTACTTTGCCGGCGACAGTGGCTATTTTGTCGGCTACAGGGAATATGGACGCCTGTTTCCCGACATTACTTACGCCATTATACCCACCACCGCCCTTCACCCGCGTGCTTTTATGCACTATGCCCATATGAATGTGGAAGAGGCGCTGGACGCTTTTCAGGACCTCAACGCGAAATATTTCATCCCCGCCCACTGGGGCACATTCCAGATCAGCAGTGAGCCGCCCGGTTATCCCGTCATGGAACTGAAAAGAAAGATACGGGAAAGGCGCCTCGATCCGTCGCGGTATAAGATTATGGACCTCGGTACCCTTCTCCCCGTGGAAGACGAACACGGAAAATGATGTCTTCGCCAACAGGTATTTGCAGAAATCCGGAAAAAAATGCTAAGGTATTTTTGTAGGATGGACCTCTCTTCACACTGAAAGGTACCGGCAGAAGAGGAAAAGGAGACCTTTTGCAATTCAGGAACAGTATACTACGGCTTACGGCGCTCTTCATCATCTTCCTCATCGGGCCATGCCTGACCGCTCAGGCCGTTCCTCTTTCCGGCAGCAAGAAGGGCGTCGCCGCGCCTTCTTCAACCACCGACCCCCTAGGACGCGGCACACCTCAGGGTACGATAGTGGGATTTATGCTCTCCGCCCAAAAGGGTGAGTACGAGCGCGCTTTAAAATATCTCGACACCAGGAAGACGGGGCGGAGCGCGGTCAGGCTTATCGATGAACTGCAGGTGGTTCTGGAAAGAGGTTTTTCCGGTAAACTCGGGATGTTAAGCACGAAGGCCGAAGGACGTCTCGACGACAATCTTCCGCCCTCAAAAGAGTTGGTGGGCACCATCGAAACCGAGTCGGATAGTCTCGACGTCCTCCTCGAAAGGGTTCAGCGGGGAACCGACCCCCCTATTTGGCTCTTCGCGTCCGAGACGCTCGCGAAAGTCCCTGAAGTCTACACTGACCTCGACACCTTGTCTCCGGACCGGTTTTTCCCCCGATTCATGACTGAAAAGGTATTTATCTGGTTCCCCTTGTGGCAATGGATATACATCCTCCTTGTGGCCCCCTTGTCGTTTCTTGTGGCGACGTTGCTTACCCGCCTTCTAACCCCGTTCCTCCTCAAGGTAGTGGTGCGCGTAACCAAGGTCAAAAGCGACCGCCATGCAATGACCCTCACGGGTCCCCTCCGTATATTGATACTGGCATTGGCCCTGTGGGCTATTTCAACTTTTTCCCACTCGATCCTGGTAAGCCTCTTTTGGACCTACGCCGCCATAACCCTTGCTGTAGTGGGCGCCACGTGGCTTACCATACGGCTGATCGACGTAGTGGTAAAGCTTAAACACAAGAAGTGGTCTGCCACCGCAACGGGACGGGTCGCCATGGTACAACTCGTCGGCAAACTCTCAAAAGCCTTCACCCTCATCGTGGGTGTCCTTATCATCCTTTATGTTGCGGGGATCAATATCACCGCAGCCCTGACCGGGTTGGGAATAGGCGGTGTCGCAGTCGCCTTCGCTGCTCAGAAGACCCTGGAAAATCTCTTCGGCGGCATTATGATCATCTCCGACCAACCCATCCGCGTCGGAGATTTCTGTAAAGCCGGCAATCACACGGGCACTGTCGAAAGCATCGGTCTTCGTTCCACGTTCCTCCGTACCGTCGAAAGGACGACGGTCTCGATTCCCAATGGACAGTTGGCCGTAATGAGCCTGGAGAATTTCGCCCATCGCGACAAGATATTATTTCACCACAGCATCAATGTGCGGCCCGATGCCACCGGTGATCAACTCACGAAAATCCTCGCCGGAATGAGAAACCTGCTCCACGAACACCCGAAGATAGACCCTGAGGCGGCTCGGGTAAGCCTTATCAGATTCTCCGATTCCGCCTTTGTAATAGAAGTGTACGCATACATCAGGGAAACCGCGTACGACGCATTCACTTTAGTCCAGGAAGAAGTGCTTCTCGAAATCATGGGTGTGATAGAGGCTCACGGTGCCGGCCTTGCTTTCCCGGCTCAGACAGCAGCCTCCATCTCCCCGGACCGGGGAGCGGAGGGTCCCAAACCCTGAAAATCACCTCGGAGGAAAGGGGCCCGGAGACAAGTGCGGTTCGGATATCGGGAACCGGCCATGCGATGGACCGGGACCTGGGATAAGAGCCCACGGAAATGAAGAACGGAAGCAATGAAAGGGAGGTCACATGAGAGTCGGAAAAGTCTTCGTATGGATCCTGTTCGGTTTATTTGCCTTAACCTTCATCACACCACCACCGGTATCGTCTCAAAATAATCCTTCCAAGTTCAAACAGGAGGAACTGGACCAGATGGTCGCCCCCATCGCGCTTTACCCTGATGCCCTTCTCGCTCAGGTGCTGATGGCCGCCACTTATCCCCTGGAAATAATTGAGGCCGATCGTTGGTCCAAGCAGAACAAGGGACTGAAGGGCGATGCCCTCAACGCGGCCGTAGACAAGCAATCGTGGGATACGAGTGTAAAGTCCCTTGCTTCCTTCCCTCAGGTTCTTGGCATGATGAGCGACAAGATAGAATGGACTCAAAAGCTGGGGGACGCTTTTCTCGCCCAGCAGAAAGATGTTATGGCCACGGTTCAGAAACTGAGGGCAAAGGCCCATGCAGCGGGCAACCTCAAGACCAACTCCGAGCAGAAGGTGGTGGTCCAGGAACAGATTATCGAAATAGTCCCTGCCAACCCCGCTGTAGTATATGTTCCCGCATACAACCCCACAGTGGTTTACGGGGCCTGGTGGTATCCCGCATACCCGCCCTACCCCGTGTATCCGCCCGGCGCCATGGCGGCTACGAGTATAATGTCCTTCGGCCTCGGGGTCGCGGTGGGAGCGGCCTGGAGCAATAACTGGGGGTCATGCAACTGGCACACGGGCGATGTGAATGTGAACGTCAATAAGAGCGTAAATATCAATAATACCCACATCAACAATTTCAACAACAACAACTTCAACAAATGGCAGCATGATCCCGATCATCGGAGGGGCGTGGCGTATCATGATAACGCCATGGCCCAGAAGTACGGACAGACACAAAGGGGCGGCGCGGATCAAAGACAGCAGTACAGAGGGTTCGACGGAAACGCCAGGGGAGACTCCGCCAAGGCAGCCAACCGGCAAGGGGCGAACACAACCGCCGCAAACAGGCAGACGTCACACCAACCCACAAGGGCCGCGGCCTTTGACGGGATGGACCGCGGCGGCCGGCAGGCGATGAATAGTAGTGAAAGGGGACGGACAAGCAGGGAGAGCATGGGCTCCTACGGAGGCCATTCAGGGTTCGGAAGTTCAGGCCGTTCCGAACGCAGCTTCTCCGGCGGCCGTCGCCGGTGAGCGCATGAAGAACAATCGCTTACCCACTAACCCCTTGAGGAGGAAAACAGATATGATCGATTTTGCCGAAAAAACGCGAACCGGGTCAAGACCCTGGACCCGTCTGATATTTGCATTTGCCCTCGTAATATTTGCCCTTACATTCTCCGATTCATCGTGGGCCGCCCCCCGGGGGCAAAAGGTCTTCAAAACCGCCGAGGAAGCCGTGAGCGCACTGCTGGCCGCAACAAAAACAGCCGACGCGAAGGAAATGACCGCTATCATGGGACCCAGGATCAGGGATATTTTTTCCTCCGGCGATAGCGTTGCGGATAAGGAAACCCGTGATCTTTTTATACGGTCCTATGAGGAAAAGCACAGCCTTCAGCAGGTCGCCGGGGATAAGATGGTCCTCTTCATAGGTGCGGAGGACTGGCCTTTCCCTATTCCCGTGGTAAAGAAAGGGAAATCGTGGCGTTTCGATACAAGAGCGGGGTTGGAGGAAATACTCGACCGCCGGATAGGAAAAAACGAACTGGGAGCCATCCAGGTCTGCCTCTCTTATGTGGACGCGCAGCGTGACTATGCTTCGAGGGGGAAAGACAAAGGAGGGCTGCTCGAGTATGCCCAGAAATTTATAAGCGATCCCGGCAAGAAGAACGGCCTCTACTGGGAAGCGGCGGAAGGAGAGGAGCAGAGCCCCATGGGGCCCTTCATGGCCTCTGCGGCGCGGGAGGGATATCGGTTCAAAGCCGGCGCGAACAAACCTTCACCTTACCACGGTTATTTCTACAGGATCATAAAGGCCCAGGGGCCCGCCGCCCCGGGTGGCGCATATGATTACATGGTTCGGGACAGCATGATAGGCGGTTTTGCCCTCGTGGCGTGGCCTGCGAAATACGGGGTTTCCGGAGTAATGACCTTCATCGTGAACCATGGAGGCAATGTCTATGAAAAGAACCTCGGCAAGGACACCGCAAAGGTGGCCAGACACATGACCACATTTGATCCCGACAAGACGTGGAAGAAACTGGATTGACGATTATCGCAGGGGCGCCCTTCACGGACGCCCCTGCGATGGCAGCCTGCAGATAAACCGGTTCTCTATTATTTCATCCGGCGAAGAAGCAAACTTGCTTCGCCGGTATCGATAACCAATTGGTTGTCCCCTTCGATTCTGAACCTCGCATTCACGTCTTCCTTCGGCTTATTGATGATCATGGTAGATCCGATTATATGGTACCGGAAGGTCTGGTCTCTTGCGGAACCGTCCGCATACCTGGTGGTCTCAACAAGACTGCCGTCGGGCTGGAAGAAAAGGATCATTGAGGTAAAAGCCTTTTCCGGCTTCGGGTTGATGCTCGTCACCTGCCAACGCGTATTACCCAGAGGCCTCGTGTCCTCGGGCACAGGCTTCGGTTTGGCAAGTTCGTAGCTGAAGACTATGGCATCGGCTTGATCGACCATGGGTGGCGAGTCGCCCGGAACAAAGGGACCGCTGGCGCAGGCGCCAAGCATTACGAGGGCAAAACAGGATGCCGTAAGACTCAAGGCTGTCATCAGGTGTTTACTTCTTTTCATTTTCTTCCTCCTCTTGCATATCATGATACGGTCCGCTCGAAAAACTGTCCGCCGCGACACGGAAGGCAGGTCAGGACTCACCCCCCCCCTATGGGGCAGCCGGAAATGGCGGGCCTATCCTTCAATGATTGTATGGTTTGCCTGGTTAGTCGGGAAAAAGGAACGGCAGGTTACACGTTTCGGCGAAAAGAGCATCGCTGACGGAGATTCAAGGCTGCATTCATGAGGCATCATGTCTCTGAATCCAGTTGACTTGAACAAACAAGCCACACAGGCATCGTCAAAACGTGAGTCTGCGAATGGACTGGAATGTCTATGCTTTTTCCTTCTCTTCGACGTCTTCTTTCACCTCGGCGTTTTCCTGACCTTCAGTTGCTTCCTGGGTTTCCATAACATCTCCCTCTTCGCCGACCTCAACCTCGCCGCCTTCTTCCTGCGTCTTGCCGGCAAAACGCCGCTGCCGTTTTTCCTCCTGCTTCTTGAGACGGGCAGTCTCCTTTCTTCTTTTTTCGCTTTTGTATGCGTGTCTCGCCACTTAAGCCCTCCTCCTCCTACATAAGATTATGCTGGCATACTAACATTAAAAGCAGAGAAAGAACAGTCATTTGTGCAGGGAACCATACATGAAACATAATTTTCGAGGTTCCCGGGAGGACACCATTCCGCCTGCCGGAAGGTCGAGACATTCATACCCGCCCGATCATAAGTTCACGGATGGCGCCTGATGTGCTAAGATTGATTGCAGAGGGCATCATTGCAGGAAGAGAGCACAAAGTGAGCGAGGACAGATGATAACTATCGACGATATATACGAAGCCGGGAGGCGCATAGAACCCTTCATCCATAAGACCCCGCTGATCCACTCAAGTTCCCTGAGTAAGGCCACAGGGGCCGAGGTCTTCATAAAAGCGGAAAATCTCCAGAAGACAGGTGCGTTTAAAGTGCGAGGTGCCTTCAACAAGATGATAGGTCTCGGGGCGGACAAAGTCATTACCGCCTCCATGGGCAACCATGCCCAGGCGGTTGCCTTCGCAGCAAGGGAAACAGGGGCCAGGGCAAGGATTGTCATGCCCGTCATGGTGACCCTGGTAAAAGAAGAAGCCTCGAAGGCTTACGGGGCGGAGGTTATTCTTTATGGAGACAACTTCCGCGAGTCCCTCGAATATGCCCTGTCCCAGAACGAATACCTCTTCATCCACCCCTTTGATGACGACCGGATCATCGCCGGACAGGGGACCATAGGTCTTGAGATTATGGAGCAAACGCAGGGAATCGATGCGGTGCTCGTGCCCGTGGGCGGAGGAGGTCTTGTCGCGGGAATTGCCCTTGCCGTGAAGGCCATTTCTCCGCAAACGGAGGTCATAGGTGTCCAGACCGAGTCGGCCCCCTCGGCGTACAGGTCCTTCTACGAACGCCGGCTCGCCACGATCCCGCCATGCCCCACCATAGCGGACGGCATTGCGGTAGGAAGGACCGGCGACAGGCCTTTCGAAGTCATAGCCTCCCTGGTGGACGACATGATACTGGTGAAGGAAGACTCCATAGCACTGTCGGTTCTTCTTTTCATGGAAAGGATGAAACTGGTTGTGGAGGGGGCAGGCGCAGTCCCCCTTGGGGCGCTTCTCTCGCACAAGGAACGCTTCAGAGGAAAACGTGTCGCACTCGTTGCAAGCGGCGGAAACATCGATTTTACCATCATCGACCGTATTGTGCGTAAAGGCCTCGTTACCAACGGGAGGATCGCGGTTTTCGAGGTCATTGTCCACGACCTGCCGGGCAGCCTCCGCGACCTCACGGGGATTATCGCGGCCCACCGGGCGAATATCCTCGACGTGTATCACAACAGACTCGCCGAAAACGTCCCGGTCGGGAAGACCGAGGTGGCATTTACCGTGGAGGCGCGTTCCAGGGAGAACCTGGAAGAACTGCTTTCAAGTATCAGGGCCGGGGGCTTTGTTGTGAAGGATGTCGGGTCCCTTCCGGATAACGGCTATCCCCGGGCTCCCGATGGGGAGGGCGGATGAAGATAACCGAGCGGCAATTTGATGACCTTGTGGAGAAGGCCATACGGCGAATACCCCCTGAGATCCGGGAACACCTTGAGAACATAATTATCTCCGTGCTCCCTAAACCGTCAAGGGAGATGCTTCGCGAGGCGGGTCTGCCCGCAGGTGAGACGCTCCTCGGGCTTTTCCAGGGGATTTCGCTTCTGGAGCGCACCGTTTCGTCCCCTCCGCTTTTTCCCGACACCATCTTCCTCTTCCAACAGCCCCTTCAGGAGATGTGTGCTACAGCCGAAGAACTGGAGGAGGAGATCGAAATCACCGTGGTCCATGAAGTGGCGCACTTCCTGGGGATAACCGAAGAGCGACTCGCCGAGTTAGGCTACGAATAGGTCATCAAACCGCTCACGTGAAGGGAACCCTGCGCTCCAGGGTCTCCGGATAGGGATACTCCATGCGCCTTGCCGTGGCTCGTGCAACCTCCTCCCCGAAATAACGGGCCACAAGGATTAAGGCGAGGTCTATGCCCGCGGAAATACCCGCCGAGGTGAAAACGTTCCCGTCTTCTACAACATGGAGGCAGTCCTCGACCACTGTGTCAGGGAAGGATTCTCTCATCCATCCCAGCATGTTCCAGTGGGTTGTTGCGCGACGGCCCTTGAGGAGTCCCGCCTTCCCGAGGAGCATCGAACCCGTGCACACGGATGTTACCGTTTCAGCCTGGACTGCACGCTCATGGATCCAATTAAGAAGGCGGCCGTTGGCTATCTCCTTCCGTGTCCCCAATCCGCCCGGGACCATGAGGATGTCGAAGGGTGGACAGTTCTCGACGGTGAACTCAGGCATTACCCGCATTCCGCCTGTCGTGATTACCATCTCGTCCCTCTCCGCCACAAGCATGACCCTGAAGGGGGAAGCCTCCTCAAGGCGCCTATCCTCGTTGAGGCGAGCCACGGAAAAGACCTCGAAGGGTCCGCAAAAATCGAGGACCTCCACCTCGTTGAATATAACAATACACACTGTTTTGCGCACCATATGCAACTCCTTTAGCAGCCCCTTGGCCGAGCCTTTCTCCCAGGGATTTTCGACTCACACGGGACCCCGGTCTGGCACAAACCGCACCCGTAGATATTCAGACCATATCTTTCCTTGATGTAAGATGTGGTTACCGTATCTATGTATTCCTTGCACTTCTCTTTATTGTGCCCTTCTTTGGTAATTGCGCCGGCGGGACAGCGGTCCATACACTTCCCGCACGTACCGCCCTGCAAAAAAAGACAGTACTCGTCGTGGTCCCTGTAAGGCCTCATGGTCGCGTCTATATTGACGCGCGCCACCACAGACCCACAGCGAACAGCCTTTCCCACGGGGGTGATAAGGCCGTCACAAAGCCCAAAAGTCCCGAGACCCGATACATATGCGGCGTGACGCTCAGACCATGTGGATGCCAAACCGTACTTTTCCGAGATATGCATGGCCCACAACGGGGATAACTGGGGCGCTATCGCCTCATACCCTCGCTGCGTGAGCAGAGAGACCAGGTGCCTGCGTAGTTTCACGTTGAATTCCTCTCCTGCCTGTCGCGACCGCGCCCATCGTTCCGCCGGAAACCGCGTCTCCTCGCGGCTGTCCATTTTTGTCGCCCTTGTCTGGGGCAGAATCCAGGCAATCACCGTGACCTGCGACGGTGCGACCTCCATATCGGGAAAGCCGGTCCTCAATATGTCAATCGGCTCCCAGTAGAACGTCCCCACATGGGCTTTGATTTCCGCATACAGAGGGTCCTGCCCCGTAGAGAAACCCACGAGGGGCCGCCCCCAGCCCGGCTCGTTGTTTACGGTGCCGAGATTGTTTTGAGAAGACGCCGCAAATCCGACAATCTCCTCCCTGATCCACGCCGCCAAATTTGCCTCGCCACTGCTTCTCATAACATAATCCCTTTTCCTTACCCTCCACCGGATTCGCTACAGGTAGCGATGAAGCACCTTTCCTCCGGTGATGGTAAGACCGATCCCGAATGAATAACCTTCGCCCACTTCGATGGGTCCCAGGTCGGCCACCTCCTCAAAAACGGAAGGCATAAACCGGACATCAGCGTCCCCGGCCCAGGCATCCGCGACTTTCACATCGGTGACCATGCTCATGGTGAGGTCATGCACCAGAGGCTTCAGAGGATTTTCGAAATCAGGGAAATGGCGCATCAGATAAAACTTCACAGGGGGCACTTCTTCCTCGGCGATGCGCCTGCTGAATACCAGCGAGCCCTCTACAATCCTTTCCTCGTGAGAGACGCAGATACCCTTCATTTTCGCGCCTACCTTCTTTCCACCTACCTGAGGCGTCAAATCGTGGAGTTTTGTTATATGGACGCGGCCGAGTTTCTTGGGAAAACCCTGGATGAACCCCCGCATGAGGGTGAAATCGTTATCGACCCAGATATAAGGAACGTAATATCCGGGTACGCCCTCAAACTCGCACCGTACCATGACGATACATTCCCGATAGATGGAACGCTCGGGGTTGACAAAGGAGATGTCGGGATTGGAGGCGCTTACGGAAACCCATTCCACGAACCAGACGGCTCCTTCCCCCGGGTTCAGACCCATCTCAAGGGGCGGAGGAATCAGGGCCCTCACTTTATCGGGGTCGGCCTTGAATTTGAGATGCATCACGTCTCCGCCATAATGCCAGGGCGGTGGGTCCATGAGGGACGATCGACCCTCCGGCGATAAAGGCAGCATATATCCCTTGAGCGAAAGCCTTTCTTTTGAATCCATAAAGCCTCCTTTTTTATGTTTTAGGGTCTTTGCGTTCCCCTGTTTCCCGTCCCTGTGAATAACCGGTCGTGCCGATCATTGATTGACTTGATACCATCAATAGTTTATTATGTCAAGTAGTTACATATTTGTTACACAGTTTCATTATGTATACTATTGGAGGTTCACAGATCGTGAATGAATTCTGCCCGGTTACGAGGACGTTAGATATCATTGGCGGAAAATGGACCCTCCTTATTCTGAGGGATCTCTTCGAAGGGACGAAAAGGTTCGGTGAGCTTCGAAAATCCCTGGAAGGAATAAGTCCCAAGACCCTGTCCGAAAGACTCCGTTACCTGGAGAAAGAAGGGATCGTTGAAAAGAAGATCTACCCGGAGGTCCCTCCCAAGGTCGAGTATTCATTAACGGAAAGGGGCAGAACGCTCCGCCCCATCCTGATCAGCATGAAGCACTGGGGGAATCTGTAGGACGCAGTCATCAGAGCGACACCGTCCGACCCGGTCGCGGCGGACTCTTTTCCCGGCAAACTGCACCAACTCATGGCTGTGACCGGAATGTCTCCACCGCCGCTTCGATATCCCTCAACACCGGGATATCCGTGGAGAGGTCCACCATCTCGAACACCCGTTTTACCGTCTCATTTGCCCCGCATATTACCATCTTCCCTTTTCCTTCCTCTACCCGGCCCTGGGACTGGTAAAGAACCCTTATCCCTGCGCTGCTTATATATTCCAGATCATGGAAGTCCAATACGAGAAAGCACTGTCCCCTCTCCACCAGGGCCCTCAATGATTCTGTCAGTCCCGGGGCGGAAACTGCGTCAAGCCTCCCCTTAACCGTCAGGATCAGGATGTGATCTTTAGAATAATTTGTGATTTCCATTCTTCTCTCCTCTCGCAGTGGATCCCCGCCCAAAAAGGCGCTCCACGAACATTATCGGTATTTTCGCAGTTAAGTTTCCCTTTGTCTACGCTTTTTCAACCATCCCGGGGAAGGCGGCAGGCCCAAGGTACCTCACGCACAGCATGGTAATATCGTCGGATTGTATGGAACCCGCCGAGTGCGCTCTCACTGCGTCAAGGACACGATGGGCCATGTCCTCCGGAGAAGTCATCGGGTCGGTCCGTCGCAAGGTAAAGAGGAGCCTTTCCTCGCCGAATAACCTCCCTTCGGAATCCATTGCCTCCGTGACCCCATCGGTGAACATGAACAAGGCCTGACCTTGGGACAGGACCATGGCCTGACCCTTGAAAGACGTCTCCCTCCTGATGCCGAGCGGCCTTCCCGGCGTCACGGGCACCGCCATTGCCCCAAGGTCCGGCCCCATCAGGTAAGGAGGATTATGACCTGCGTTTGCGTAATCGAGTTCTCCTGTCTCCACGTTCAGGACCGCGAGAAAAATCGTGGTAAACATGACGTGGTCATTCTCCTCGCAGAGAACATTGTTAGCCTTCGTGAGGATTTCCGAGGCAAAGGCGGGCCCCCTCTCGGCCGCGGCAAGGAGCCTGATAACCGTTTTGCTCCTCGCCATAAACAACGCGGCAGGGACTCCTTTATCCGTTACGTCGCCTATCACAAGGCACAGGCGGGTATCATCGATGAAGAAAAAGTCGTAGAAATCGCCGCCCACTTCCCGCGCAGGTTCGAGTACCGCGAAAAGCCCGAAGGTCTCCCGGGTCAACCCGGGAGGATGGGGGACCATGCTCATCTGTATTTCGTGGGCAATCTTCAATTCACTTTCAATCTTCTCCTTGGCGGCGGTGGTCTCCTTGAGTTTTTCGATATACCCGGTGAGCGACCCTATCATAAATGCGAAGGCGTCGGCCAGGCCCGCGATTTCATCCTTCGATTTGCCGGCAAGGCTTTTGATCCCCGCACGGATCTCGTCAACCATGTGAAAATCCGTGCGCGAGAGGGACCTCGCATAAAAGCTCAGAAGCTTCAGATTGCCTGTCATCCTGCCCACCAGAAAAAGGGCGAGTAGGCAGCTTAAAACGATGATGGTAATGGTGAGCACGATCTGCCAGGTGACAATCTTTTTGACCGGAGCATCTATCTCATCCTTGTAAACGGAAGCCACCACATACCATCCCAGGGGGGCAAAGTAATCCGCGTACCCTTCCTTCAGGAAGCGATACTCGTTGGGATGGTCGGGTGGTTTGTTCCATAGATAGACAAAGGGGATTCCCGGGGTTGCGGACGCCCTGACTATGTCGTCATAATGGTTTGTGCCCCTCACGGGGTCCTTGACGCCGGCCACGTTCGTACCCGCCCGCTCGGGGTGAAGGAGCATCTGTTTCCGGTCGTCAAAAAGATAGAAGTACCCCGTCTTGCCTATGGTTATCCTGCTGAACGTATCTTTCAGGTCTGAGAGCACCCGGGCGATCTTGACGTCCTCATCCTTTTGGATGTCATCGATGTATACACCGGTTCCCACGATCCAGTTCCACTTCCGGTAAAGTTCTACGTAACTCAATTTCTCAACAGGCTTGTTCTCGCCCAGCCTTATGTGCCAAAAGGAATCAAACCCGCTTCCACGAGTCCTCGCCGTCTTTATGACGTCCCTTACCACGTATTTTCCCTTCACATCGCGGTATTGCCAAAGGTCTTTCTTATGGAGACCGGGGTCCGGATGGGAAATGTTCATTCCTTTCTCATCGTAGATGAAGAAGTAATCATTATTCCCGAACTTGAATCGCCTCACTGATTCCGCCGCGAACTGTTTCGCCTGATTCTCGGTGAGGACGCCCGCTTCGTAAAGGCGCTCGCAGGAGTCGATATGCGCAATAACAACGGCTACCAGGTTTCTCAGTTGCTCCTTATATCTGAGCAAGGCGTACTCCCGGTGGTAGACAATGCTCTTGTACTGGTTTTCAATATCGAGTTTGACAAGAGAAAGTTGGTTTCGCGCCGCGTCCCTGGTCGTCCGACCCACAACCCGGGTGACTTCCGTGCCGGTGAGGGCCATAATCGCCGCAGATGAAACGACAAGTATGCCCACAATAAGAAGGAGCATTTTCGACCGGAATGAAGTGAACATCCGCGCTCCGAGGATCAATGCTCGAAATGAAGGAACAGAACGTTCATATCCCCTTTCCGTTCCTCGCGGATGCTGTCCGCATACTGCTGAATCATGTAGCCCGAGAGTCTCACCGCCGCCTGCACATCCCTCTTCAGTTCCTCCTTAGTAGGCCTGGAGGGCGACAGGAGAAGGGCCTGACCGCGGTATGATATGGCGACATCAAGTTTGAATTCATCGAATTCAACCTTCATCCTGATTGAGGTATCAGCCAAATCTATGAGAGACGCAGCCTCCAGGAATTCGTTCATGGCAGCTATGGCGTTACGGATCACCTCGGGGCGGGCCCCCCAGTTCCTTCCCTGATTCTCCATAAAATCGAAAATCTTGTCCGACGAATCAGTGCCCGCACCAAGATCCAGAACTGCCTGCTTCGAGATCCCTATCCTGAGGGCGAGGTTGAGAAGGATCGCGGTGACCGTTGCAAGGGAAAGGGATGAACTGAATATGGGTCTTATCCAGGGATGAACATTGAGATAGAGGTCGGGGACCATGTCCGCGCTCAGGCCGAAGATTATCGATGCCCCGACCACGAAGGTCTTGCGGGCATCCATCATTCTCGACATCATGATCTGAAATCCGGCAACGATCATGAAACTCACCGCAAAGATCAGCGTTGCCCCGATGACGGGTTTCGGCATTATAAGAAACACCTCCGCCAATTTGGGGAAGAACGCGAGGAGTATGAAAATACCGCCCGCAGCGAAGGCGATAATGCGGCTTGTGGCGCCTGTTGCCACGGAGAGACCCACATTCGAGGACGATGTAGATTGTCCATACCCTCCTATTATGCCGGGAATGAGCCCTCCCAGTCCGTCCGCCAGGATTCCTCGTGCTACCCGCTTCATGTCGGGTCGCTTCCACTCGCTGTCGTTGATCTTCTGGCACGTCACGAGGTCTCCCACGGTCTTGAACGTAGAACAAAGTGTGGCTACTCCGAAGGGAATGATAAAGGAGAAATCAAAAGCCCATCCCACGTGGTTCAGTTGGGGAAACGCAAAGACAGGAGCCTTCGATATCTTCTCCAGATCACTCCCCGTGAGAATACCGAGCAGGGCAGATGCCAGATATCCCGTTACCATTCCCACCAGGATACAGTAGAGCTTCATTTTCCCTTTGCTCCACACGCTGAGGATAATGATCACCAGGAAAGTGGTGAGCCCGACCATTATCTCCCTCGGGTGCAGAGAAGAACTGCCTGCCTCGTAGCCAAAGAAGTTCTTCACCGAAATGGGGATGACCACGATACCCACCATGGCCACCACAACCCCCGTCACCTCGCTCGGGAAGAGGACCCTGAGCCTGTGCATAACCCTGGAAAAAAGACACTCGATTATCCCCGCCACAGCGGTCATGCCGAAGAGAAGAGGGAGGCCGCCCGCCGCTACGGCAACCTTGGAGGCATCGAAGTACGAGGGGCCGCACACCGACGGGCAGAGGAACCCTGAACCCAAGGGACCCTTCTTAAAGGCCTGTATCACCGTAGCCAATCCCCCGGCGATCATGGACAGGCTTATGAAACTCCTCGCCGTCTCGGGCGTTATTGAGCTGCCCAGTTGACGGACAATGAGGACAGGAAAGATGATTGCAATGAAGAGTATAAACACGTGCTGGAGCCCCAGCACAATAGTCGTAAAAAGGGGAGGCCTGTCATCTACGCCGTAGATCAGGTTTGTCGGTCTCTTGCCCATGGAGTATTTCTCCACTACTCTTATCACTATACAGAATCTTTGTCAATCAGCTTCGGGCACCATAATCCACCACCCCTCTCGCCCTTACCGCTGCTTTGCCCTCCATCCGAGCCGTCTTTCCCCACCACCCTTTAAATCGGAATCAAATATGAACCCTTCGTTCCGTTTCGTCTATCCAGACATGGCACACGCCTCTCTGACGGGTAAGATTTGGGCACACCCCTCCTTTCGCCGTCTCGTTCCACAAAGAGTCTCTTCCCCGCTTCTCATCATCTATCCCGAAAGTACAAGCTCCATGATGCGTTGCCGTGCTGCGAACAATAATTCCAGGGAGGGGTGTTCTCTCGATATGCGGATCACAAGTTCCCTCGCGTGGGTCATGACCCTTCCCGGCAGGTTGATGAGGGAAAAGCGGATCGCCTTCATTCTCCTGGTGGCCCATGATCCTTTCAGCACCAGACGTTTCAATGCCGAATTGATATTAAAGGCGAGGACCATTATCCACCACCAGGCGGCATTCTCTCCGAACTTACCCGTTGGGAGTCTTCCCCCGGCAAGGTCCTCTTTCATGATAGAGTGGGCCTCCTCCGATTTCCCTGCCCGTTTATAATGCCACCGTATCAGTTCATCTCCTTCCATATCCCTGTTTGTGACGATGCCGAATATCCTGTAGCGCTTTTGTGTCATCATCATCGTAGGGAATGAGAGTTGCCCTTCCATGCCGGGAAGGATATCCTGTTTTAAAAGCTCACGGGTAGCGAAGTAGCGGTATTCCGGATCCTTTTTGCTGTGGCCGACCGCATTGGGTACGTAGCAGACTTCGGTCCACTCCCTTCCCGTCTCCTTTCCTTCTTTATAGAGAGGTCTCCACTCTTCTGCCTGGGCCACTGCCTTTTTGAACTCAGAGGTCACATCGGCGCCTATGGCAAACTCGATCCTGCCGAAGCGTGTATTTTCGCCATTCTCGCAGTACTTCAGGAGGTCGTGTTGATACCCTGCGGTATCGGAACGGAGATAGACCTTCTCTACACCGGGAGGAAGCTTTGAGAGGGCTTCCTTGAATACTCTTAACTGTTCATGTCCCGCAGGGACATTGCCGTCCCTGAACTCGGTATGAAGAATCAACTCCTGTTCCGCCCACCAGGTATTGAACGGTTGATAGGCCTTATGGTGTTTATAACTGAAGAGGGCGCTTCTCTTCAACGTCTCTATCAGGGTTGCATCCATATCGAGGGTCGCGACCTTTGGGGAGGCGGACTTCACTATGGAGCAGATGAAATCCCGGTGTACCTTCATGAGGTTCATAAGATGCTCGTTCGGGGCGGGAATGAAGGCCTTCCCCTTTTCCCTCTTCTTCTCCTCCCGCGCATCATGGAAGGCGGAGAGATACCGGAATATCGGGGAAGGGGAAGGGAACGTGCGTTGCCGCTCCCGGGCTTTCCGTTCCTTGCGGGTAAGCCCTTTCTGTTCTATTCGCCGCACGACTCTGCACAGCCCCTCATCCTTTTCAAGGATAGTTACATCGTCTACGCTGTCTCCTCCGGCAAGGTTCAGAAGAATGAGGGTGAGGATTATCTGCGTGTCTGTCCAGCCTTCACTCTTTATATGCATGTGAGCACCGATCGAACCGGCGAGGCCCAAGGCCGATGCAAGGTCGAGGTAGAGGGGGAGCCCTGCGAGGGAGGTCATGCCTGTTTCTCTTTTCTCTTCTTCATACTTGTACGGAAGGAGGCCCTGTGGCATAATTGATTCACCTCGTTGGTGATGGAATTTGGTGTGGTGACTACATTCTATCATCCCTATTCGTAGGGGCCAACGGGGTTTTTGATTATTTTTGGTGGGGGATTAAGGGGCAAGCAAGGGCTCGCTTGACACGGGGCGGATGGAGTGCCACAATGGTCAAAAGGCCCCCCTGCCCTGCATGCAAGTCCCCGGGGACACAACTACCGGGAGACAAAGGCGGGGGTTATTACCGCAGTTATAGTGGTTACATTATCCTTAAGGCACGATTACCGCCAGGCGCTTCAGGTCGGAGGGCAGACGGCACATGAACATCGTTGCGGGCATCAGCGAAGATATCGGAATGCGGAGCGCAATGGAGGACGAGCACGCCATCTATGAGAGGCCCGACCTGTCCTTTTTCAGCGCCGAGGTGTACGACGGCCACCTGGGAATAGAAGCAGCGCGGCTCGCCTCGGAGATGCTCACCCCGCATTTTCTCAACGCCTTGTCCACTGAATCGGAAAAACGGGCGTACGACCGGGTCCCCGTGGAAGAGATGCTGCGGGAGGCCTTCGTCGCGATCGACAATTACATCGTATACCAACGTATCAGAAGCGGGGCCGCCGCCGCGCTCCTTTATATCATGGGAGACCGGTTCCTGGCCGCCAACGCGGGCGACTCACGGGTTGTCATGGGCACGGAATCGGGCGTCATGCCCCTCACTCTCGATCATAAGCCCGATATTCCTGAGGAAAGGGCGCGGATAGAAGCGCTCGGCGGAAAGGTCACGCGGATCGGGGTCCCCCGGGTCATGGGTCTCCTTGCCATGAGCCGTGCCCTTGGGGACGCGGAACTCAAACCCCTGGTCACCTGCGAACCCCGGATAACTGCAGGTCTTCTCGGGCGGGAAAATGATTATGCGGTGGTGGCCTGCGACGGGGTGTGGGATGTCCTCAGCCCGGAAGCCGTGATGGATATCGTCCGCCATTCGGGAAATGTCCAAAAAGGGGCCGATGCGGTAAGAGATGCCGCTAGGCAGCAGGGAAGCTCCGACAATGTCACCGTCATCGTTCTCGACCTCACCCGCCATACCCGCCTGTGCAGCCGTGGATGGATGGAGATATCCCTTGTCTTTGACAAGGGACTAACCCTCTTGAACCGGGACGCCGCTCATTAGCGGAATCCTTACTCCAACCCGCCTGACTGTGGTATTACATATACTATGCCCCGCTTCGTAGTCCACGAACACCATTCAAAGAGGCTTCACTATGATTTCAGACTGGAGATGGACGGCGTCCTGAAATCGTGGGCCGTACCTAAGGGCCCCTCCCTTTCCCCGGCCGACAAGAGGCTGGCCGTTATGGTGGAAGACCACCCCCTGGAATACGGGGATTTCGAAGGTGTGATACCCGATGGGTATTATGGCGCTGGTCCGGTGTTAATCTGGGATTGCGGAGATTACACCCTTGTGATGGCGGATTTCTCCAGGGGACGGGTGGAGTTCTTTCTGGAAGGGAAGAAGCTCCGGGGGACCTTCGTGCTAACGCGGTTCAAGGGTAAAGAAAGGGATTGGCTCCTCATCAAAAAGAACGACGAATTTGCGCGGAGAGACTTCCGGATCATCCCCGAATTAACTCCTCACAAGAGTGATACCCTCGAAGAGCGGGTCCCTCCCTGTAATGCGGATTAGAATGAATACCACCACGACCATCTTTCAAACACGCCTCCGGGCCTTCGTTCCGGGCCTTGCCGTCTCTGTCCTTCTTGCCTTCCTTCATATGCCTGTATACGGGTCGACACTATGGGGCGCCGCGGGAAGCCGCGTGGACGGCGGTGGAATCCTCGTCGGAAAGAACTACGATGCCGTTTCAGGATCCTGCGAGCTTCGCATGGTAATCCCCAGACAGGGTTTTTCCTACTTCGGTCTCTTTCCCGTTCCCGGCAGGAAAGGACAGGGACCCATGGCGGGCGTCAACGAAAAGGGTCTGGCCATTGTGACAGCCTCTCCCGACAGTCTGGCTCCACCGGCCAGGGGCAAACCTCCGGGGGAACTCATCATGGAACAACTCCTCACAGGTTTTGACACGGTGGATGGGCTCCTTTCGGCCGAAAAAATCCTTGAAGACGGCCCCTCCCTGTTCTATGTCGTTGCCGACAGGTCAAAGATCGCATTGGTCGAGACCGCCCCTCGGGGCGCAAGGGCCGTCAGAACCATCGATAAGGGTGTATTATTTCACACCAATCATTATATTGATGAGGCCCTCCTTCCATCGAACAAAAGGCCGCACAAAAACAGTCAGATGAGGTTTGACCATATAGGCCTCGTTCTCAATGGTCTGCCCGGGCCCCTCACCATGGATGACTTTATCCGAATCAGCGAGGATAAAGGCGCACAACCCGGAGAGAGCATCATAAGACCGCCCGGTCCACCCGGTGCCACCCGAACCCTCGCAACATGGATACTGTTTCTCCCCAAGTCGGGGCCTCCCGAACTGCATGCCCTGTTTCTCGGGCCGGAGGAAGTCATGAAGGAGTATGACTCCAGGCTCGATCAGTCCTTCTGGACAGAAGGACTGGAATAGGAGCATCCCTCCCCCGCTATCATCAAAACCCGCCCTGCCGGGGCAAAATCCCGCGGACATGGCGCAGTTAAATGATACATCACCGGTTTGTTTCGTGCTATAATACCACGCAGGTTGTGAAGCGCACACGGACAGCCACTCATAACATGGAAGAATAACATGGACGAGATAGTCAACTCTATTCACGATCCCGGCAAACTTGAGGAAGCGGAGGACAGGTATCTCCGACTGACAAGGGAGCAGCGGAAGGGACTCATTCTGGCCCTCAAGGCAGAAAGGAATGAATCCGCGGGCAGATTTCTCGTTGCCATACTCCCCGGCGAGGGAGATAAGGAGATTCACAAACTCATCAGAAAACTGATCTTCAGGCTGAAAACCATGGGCGTAATGGTCGAGGAACCCCCGGCAGCAGGAGAGCCCGTTTTGAAGAAAGTGGAAGAAGCGAGGGAACACCGGGGCTTCATGTCGAATTACGACGCCGACGGCTCGCGCATCGTGATCGCTGCCTTTGAGGTAAAGAAGCACAACTTTATCTTCGTGAAGGCCATGACACACCTGTCCGACGGTCTCACGGACCTGGAACTGGCCCCCATGACCCGGCAGGACTTCAACACCATCATCGCAGATTATGTGAGTAAGACAACCGCCAGGATCGCCTTTGTCGAGATCTCACCCCGGTATGCAGCCTATCTGATCGAGGAAGGGGACAGCCGTTACCACCACTTCAGGGAAGATGTAAAACACCTGACGCAATTTGCGTCCTCTCTGAAGAGTGAGGTCGAGAAACCGGAGGATATATACAATCTCGCGATTCCCGATGGGGTCGAGCCTCTGCCCGAGGCCGAAATCCTCACAAGTTCCGTATTCGCCCTCTTCAACCTTGAATGGGATACAGCGGACAAAGATAAGGAAGCTTTTGCCGCTCTGGGCGCATCGACAATCCTTGTGCCGCCGCACATACTTGAGGACAAGAAAAAGACATTTGTAAAAACCCTTCTCGAAACAAGACCGTTGAAATCCATGCTCCTCTTTATGAAGAGAACACTCGAGGATTACGCGTATATCTTCTTCCGTACCGAACAGTTCGACTCCTTCAAGGGGTTGATCGAACTATTGAGGAGTGACGAAGGTCCATACCGCGCCCTCTTCTTCTTTGTGTGGAGAACCCTTGAAGCAGGCGAAAAGGCGCCTGAACAGCCCGGCGTGATCGTGAATCCCTATGAGCAAATTCGTCGTTAAGGACACATTTTACAATAAGGCCAAGCAGGACGGGTATCGGGCGAGAAGTGTTTACAAGCTGAAGGAGGCCCAGGAAAAATTCGGCCTCATCAGGAAAGGTGACCGGGTACTCGATCTCGGGTGTGCCCCGGGAAGCTTCCTCCAGATGATAGCCACCCTGGTAGGCGACCATGGCAGGGTCACAGGCATCGACATCCTTCCGGTTCCGCCTTTGCCTGCGAAAAATATTACTGTATTGACCCTCGATATCCGGGAGACGGACGTGAGGACACTCCTGGGAGAACAATCCATCGACCGTGTCGATGTCGTTACCTGCGACATTGCCCCCAACCTTTCAGGCATAAGGGAAGCTGACGAGAAAAACGTGAACGAGCTCTTCGATGCAGTCCTGAACGTGGTGCGGGACGGCCTGAAAACGGGCGGTAATTTCCTCATTAAATCATTCTTTTCCGAATCCTTCAAACAGACCGACAAGGCTTTGAAGGGACTGTTCAAGAAGGTTTCAGTCTTCAAACCCGCCGCATCGAGAAGCGTCAGCTCGGAAATCTACTTCATCTGCCTCGGAAAGAAATAGGGACCGCGTCACACCGGTACAGGCGAAACGCCCCAGATGTTGTCCGCGTACTCAGTCACCGCCCTGTCGCTGGAGAACTTGCCTGAACGCGCCACGTTAAGGATGGCCTTGCGGGTCCAGAGGGCTTCGTCCCTGTAAACCGAGCTCACCTCTTCCTGACACTTTATATATGAAGCGTAATCGGCAAGCACGAAGTAGGCATCGTACTGGAGGAGAGGGTCGACCACGGGACGGAACAGCTCGGGTGCGCCCGGGGAAAAATAACCGTCACGGATTTGATCGATGGCCCTCTTCAGTTCAGGGTTGTCTTCATAAAATTTGCATGGATTATAACCGGCCCGCATCTCAAGAAGCTCCCCTGCGTTATGTCCGAAGAGAAAGAAGTTCTCGTCCCCCACCTCTTCCCGGATCTCCACGTTTGCCCCATCCAGGGTGCCTATGGTCAGCGCTCCGTTCAGGGTAAACTTCATGTTGCCCGTCCCCGATGCCTCGTAACCCGCCGTGGAGATTTGCTCGGAGAGTTCCGCCGCGGGCATTATGCGTTGCGCCAGGGTTACGTCATAGTTGGGCACGAAGACCAGGGCAAGCTTTTCCCCTATCGCAGGGTCCGCATCGATTGCAGCGCCTATATTATGGATAAGCTTGATAATGAGCTTGCACACGTAATATCCGGGGGCGGCCTTGCCTGCGAACAGGATGGTCCGCGAAGGAAATCCTTTCGGTACCTTCCCCTCTTTTATCCTGTTGTAAAGGGTCACAATGTGGAGGATGTTGAGGAGTTGACGTTTGTATTCATGAAACCGCTTTGTCTGGCAGTCGAGGAGGTAATCCGCGGGAAAGGACAGCCAGTACGCCCTGTAGACGTAATCCGAAAGAGCTACCTTATTCATTTCCTTTATACGGCGGAATCTTGCGCAGAACCCCGCGTCTTCCACCAGTGGCTCCAGACCCTTGAGTTTGCCGAGGTCGGTGAGCCAGCCATCGCCGATCGCTTCAGTGATGAGACCGGCCAAATGGGGGTTTGCCTGGAGAAGCCACCGCCTGGAGGTGATACCGTTCGTCACATTCCGGAATTTTCCGGGGGTCATCTCGTGAAAATCCCTGAACACCACCTGTTTCAGGATATCAGTGTGAAGTTCTGAAACCCCGTTCACCGCATGACTGCCTATTACCGCAAGGCGGGCCATATTAATGACCTGTCTTCCCTCTCCCGTGACAATCGCCATTCTGCCCCTGCGACCGGGGTCATCGGGAAACTGCTCCGCCACCTGCACCTGGAACCTCCGGTCTATCTCCTTTATAATCTGAAGGTGGCGCGGAAGGAGCTTGCCGAAGATGCCCTCCGTCCACGTTTCAAGGGCCTCAGGCAGCACCGTGTGGTTCGTATAGGCGAAGGTCTTCCTCGTCATCTCCCATGCATTATCCCAGAGTACGCCGTTTTCATCCACAAGGAGTCGCATCAACTCCGCTACCGCTATGGAAGGATGGGTGTCATTGAGCTGCACCGCCACCTTGTCGGGAAACTCGTTATAGGTGGTGCGGGTCTTCTTGTACCTCCTGACAATGTCCTGGAGCGTGGCACAGACAAAGAAATACTGTTGTTTCAATCTCAATTCCTTGCCTGCGTCGTATTGATCGTTAGGATAAAGGACCTTGGAGATATTCTCGCTATTGTCCTTTTCTTCCACGGCCTTCAGATAATCGCCCCTGTTGAAGTAATCGAGATCAAAATCTCTTGTCGATTTCGCGCCCCAGAGCCTGAGGGTGTTTACCGTCTCGTTCCTGAATCCGGGCACGGGACAATCGTAGGCCAAAGCCATGACGTCCTCTCCTCCCACCCACTTCATGGCGTACTTGCCGCCGCCCTTCGGAGTCGTGCTCACCTCTCCGTAGAAACGGACGGGGTAGAGAAGCTCGGGCCGTGGGAATTCCCACGGATTCCCGTACCTCAGCCAGTTATCGGGCACCTCCACCTGGAAACCATCCTTGATCCTTTGGAAAAAAATCCCGTATTCATAGCGTATGCCATAACCATAGGCGGGGTACTGGAGGGTGGCGAGAGAATCGATGTAGCATGCGGCAAGTCTTCCCAGCCCGCCGTTTCCAAGGCCCGCATCCGGCTCGTATTCGAGGGCGTCCTCAAAGGAGAGTCCGAGAAGTTCGATGGTCTTCGCGTATTCATCGGAAAGGCCGAGGTTAAGGACGTAATTCCCGAGGAGCCTGCCCAGGAGAAATTCCATGGAAAGGTAATACACCCTCTTCGTGTCCGCCTCGTAATATCGTTGCTGCGTCTTGATCCATCGTTTAGCCAGAGGATCTCGCACGGACAGAACGATGGAATGAAACTTGTCCCTCGGCGTGGCGGAATGTACGTCCTTTGCCAGGTCATAGGTGAGGTGGTGCGTTAAAATCTTATGCAGCGTATCCTTGTCCCCTGCCATGGGTAGAACCCCCTTGTTGCAATGTTGTGTCCGCTATGATATCACGACACGAACACAACATGCAAAGGGTGGGCATTTCCGGCGGACCGGAGCACAGGCCGCCGGTATGTTTTTATTGTCTTACGGATCGACCCCGGAAGGACCTCCCTATCCAAGGGAATGGAGCTTATCGCTGTGGTTTGCCTCTTTACGCACCACTTCCACGGTGCTGGCCTGGGGGCCCTTCTCGCCCATCTCCTCTTTGAACCTCACCTCCATGCCGACCTTAAGTTTGGGAAAAGCGTCATACAAGACACTGTTTCTGTTAAAATAGACTTCGAGGCCCTCAAAAGTCTCTATAAACCCATAACCCTGGTCCGGGAAAAGTTTGCTTACCCGTGCGTGAGGGGCCGTCACGCTGGTCTTCACTTCACCGTGTCTTTTGCGGTCATAATCTTTAAGTTGCCGTTCCATCGCTTCAAAGGCATCGCGCACCATAACGTATACATCTTCATGGGAATCGCGGTCGCCCGGTTCACGGTCTACCACCAATTCCTTGCCGGGAACGCTTACATCTACGCGGAGGTGGTAAAGCTTCCCTGTCCGGTGACGCCGATGGGGAGCTTCGACGACAACCCGGCAACTCATGATACTTTCATGGAACTGATCCAGTTTTGTTGCAGCTTCCCTGATCTTCTCCTCAAGGGCCTCGGACTTGTCCACATCATGGAAGGTAATCTGTAACGGTAGTATCATATGCCTTTCCTCCTCTTGCGTTATTACGTGTACTCCATACTAACAAATATAATACAAGACCGGGGAACTGTAAACGTATAAACGCTTATGGGGGAGGCGAACAGCAGTCCGTGACGCGGTCACGTGGCGGGTGTTTCGTCGGCTGCCTTCTTTCTTGCCTTGATGAATTTCAATATCTCTTCAACCTTCTCGATCTGAAGACACGTATTTTTGCAGGGTCCTTCAGGTCTCCTGTTGGGTATTGCAAGTACCGGCACCCTTTCGGACACATCCTTTATGCCGCTCAAAAGGTCTCTTTCGCACGCGACCGCGAGAATCAGGGTCGGTCTGAACTGCCCTATTGCTTTTCGAGCCTCTTCGCCGCCGCCTGCCGTCACTACACGCATATCGTATTCCCTGGTGCGGCTCATGAGGTCGCTACGGGCCACCTTTCCCAGACAACGGGGCAAAAGCATGAGGAGCCTTTCAGGATTCAGCCGATCGGCATTGCTGGTCGTGACGCGATTATGCACCTTAATGAAGGAGTTGCCTACCCGGTCCCGGCTGATTCCAAGCCGCCCCCCGAGCCACAGGGCCTTGGGAAGCACCAGGAGAAACAACCGCTCCACCAGCGTGTAGGGAAAAAGAGATTTGCCGGCTTTCCTCAGCACAAACACCTCAATGGATACAAGCACCAGCAGACAAACCGACACTCCGATCATGGACCACTCGATGACCCCGGGAAGGACCGTGCTGAACTGCTCGACCCTCGGTCTCATCATGTACCATGAAACGATGAACAAACCGGCCAGAATAGAGAGGGCTATGCCGGCAAGGATCAGGAAAGTGGTCGAGCGCTCCTCGATCTCATGTTCATAGGGCTGGGAACGTCCGTCCCAGTCCGCCCATTCGTCACCCAGTTTCCTGTCTTTGAATTCCGATTTATCTATGGATTCCTCCATGGCGCCTTTCATCCATTGCCGCGCCCCGTGTCGGTGCCGGTGAGGCGAGCCCCGATCTACAGTTTCTCACAAACAGGGTGCGCCGGTCAAGAACGGGGCCGGATATATACAAGGAATATAGTCACGGATTAAAACCATTGAAATACTTTGCTTCCTGATGTATAGAAAAGGTGTCGTGGCGACCGCAAGAATCATAGAGTACATAGAAGACCACCTCGATTGGCTGGTTGCGAAGACTGCCGGGTTTATAAGGACCCCAAGCGTGAGCGGCTTCGAAGGTGAGATCGCGAAGGTCCTCACCGGATGCCTCGCCGAATCGGGACTTAAGGCCTTTACCGACGAAGCGGGCAACGTAGTAGGGTCATTTGAGGAACCGGGCACTGCCCGGGACAAAGGAAAGGTTCTCGCCTTCAATGTTCATCTCGATACTGTCCCTGCGGGTCCCCGTGAATCGTGGAAGCATGACCCCTTCGGCGGCATCGTGGAAGAGGGGAAGATATTCGGTAGAGGCGCGTCGGACACGAAAGGTGCGTGGGCGCCCATTATCCTCGCTATGGAGGCCGTCAGGAATTGCGGGATCCGCCTCGAAGGCAGGACCGTCTTCACCGCCGTGGTGATGGAGGAACTCGGTCTTTGCGCGGGCATGAAGGTACTTCTTGAATCGACCCTTCGTAACGCCCTCCCCGACTACATAGTCCTCGGTGAACCAACGGGCTTGGATATTGCCATAGGGCACAAGGGTAAAACAGAGCTTGAGGTCGTCACCCATGGGAGGGCCTGTCACGCGAGCGCCCCGTGGATGGGGAAAAACGCACTCTATCGTGCGGCAACAGTAATACAAGCCATAGAAAGGAGGGCCCTGGAGATCGACACCTTGTCCGGAGACCCTCTCTTCGGTAAGTCCACCCTGGCCATGACCGACGTGACCTGCACCCCCGGCGCCAGAAACATAATCCCCGATTCCTGTGCCATGTATGTAGACTACCGGTTCCTGCCCGGCGAAACCATGGAAACCGTGAAGACTTCTCTCGAACGGTATCTCGCCTCGGACAAGATCGAAGCCGACGTTCGCATTTCCAGGGAGGACCGTCTCACCTACACGGGTTTGGAGGTAAAAGGACAGAAATACATACCGGCCTTCGGGCTGGACGAAGGCCACGTCCTCGTGCAGGAAGCTTCACGCGCGGTGCGTGATGTGCTTCCCCATGATCCAAAAATATACCGCTGGAATTTCGCCACCGACGGCGGCTGGTCCATGGGCAAACTAGGTATTCCCACCATAGGTTTTTCTCCCTGCGAGGAGCACCTCGCCCACACGGTCGACGAGTACGTGAGAATCGATTCCCTCGTGTCCGCGGCCAAGGTTTATGCGGCCATTATCGTCCGGCTGCTGAACGGGCGGGAACGTTGAGGCTCCGGCCCTCGTTGAAACCGGAGTCGCTGGCCTCTATACTTGAACCCCTCGATAGAGTATAATAAGACGCGTCGCGTGGAAGAGCCGCCCTGACGTTCTCCGTCCGTGCGATCCCGCGCCTGTCGGTCCGTTGCCGGCTATAATAACCATTAAACTGTCGAGCCCGTAACAAGGCGAAGGAGGATGACCGTGGAATTTTTCGTTGTTGCCGATGAAGTACTGATGGGACAGGGCGTCTTCGGCGTCTTTTCCACCCTCGATAAAGCAGGGGCATACCTGGAGGATGTTCAGTTAAGAACCGGCTTCAGGTGCACGATAACACAATTGTCCGTGATGGGCTATGCCGCCACCCCGGACAGGGTATGTGTCGCGTATTTCCATGACTGCCTGCACGATGTCTTCATTCTGGACGGTCTGTACACGGATGCCGCACTAGCCTACGACGCCACCGGAGACCAGGGACTGATAGTCGAGTTCGTGGTGGATGCTCCCGAACAGAAGCAGATTGTCGAGGACTTTTAAAGCCTGCTGCGGGGAGCGTGATGCCCGGGGTCCTTTCTGAGGAATAAGCGTCAACGCAGGAGGAGATTCACCGATGAAGAAAAAAACTTGTGTGGTTACCCGATTCATATCAGTCCTTTTCTTGTTACTGCTTCCGGTCCTCCTTCTATCCGCGGAAAGTCATGGCACGACCCCGGCCGGGGGAGCCGGCCTTTCGGGCTCCGATTCAGCTACCCTCCCCGAGGATACCATGGCGGTCCTTTATCGTCCCATCGAGACAAACACTGCCGACCTCACTCCCGGCACCAGGAACATAAGGGTCCTCGTCCATTACGGCAGGACTGAATTCTTTGTGGCCAATGGAAGACCCTTCGGCATCGAATACGAAAGCTTTGCCGAGTTCGAAAAGTATCTGAACAAGAACCGCCCGAAGCATTCACCCAGGATCAGCGTTACCTTTATCCCCGTCCATCTCGAAGACCTTATCCCCTACCTCCTTGAGGGCAAGGGGGACATTGCTGCCGGTTTACTCACCATGACGGAGGAACGCAAGGAAAAGGTTTCCTTTGCTAAACCGTACATTCAAAATGTGAGCGAGGTGCTCGTAAGCCATTCGGGGGCGCCCCGTATCGCGAATATCGAAGACCTTTCGGGAAAAACAGTCCACGTCCTGAGGGGAAGCAGTTTTGTCCATCACCTCCACGCCCTCAACAGGAAACTGGAGGCTTCGGGTCGAGCCCCGGCGACCATAGTCGAATTGCCCGCGGGTGCAAACGACGACGACATCCTCGAGATGGTGAACGCGGGGATATTCGAGTTTACCTTCGTGGATAATTTCATGGCCGAACTCTGGTCCCGCGTCCTGCCCGATATCAGGATCGCCTCGTCGGTCACCCTTCATAAAGGGGGGAGTATTGCCTGGGCCGTGCGGCCCGGCAACCCCGAGATGCTCAGTAGCCTAAACGGATTTGTGGATTACGAGAAGGTTCACCTGAAGAGCAAAATCATTGAAATGTGGAACCGGTATTTCGTGGATACGAGGCTCATCAAAAACCCCTTGAGCCAGGAGGCCTTCGGGCGCGTCAAGACCTTGAGTCCTCACTTCAAGGACTCCGCCTCAAAGAACAAGATTGATTGGCTTCTCGCCATGGCGCAAGGCTATCAGGAGTCGGAACTGGACCAGAAGCGAAAAAGCCCGAGAGGGGCGCTGGGCATCATGCAACTCCTGCCAGGAACCGCCAAAAGCGTGGGATATACCGATATCACCACCGAACGGAGTAATATCGCGGCAGGTACGGCATACCTCAACTTCATTCGTCAGACCCACTTCAACGAACCTGATATCCCCCCGGACGCACGGCTTGATTTCGCCCTGGCTGCCTACAATGCGGGTCCTGCCAGGATCGAATCCTTCCGGCAGGAAGCGAAAAAACGGGGTTTGAACCCGAACCTCTGGTTCAACAACGTAGAGAGGGTAGCTCTTGACAAAACAGGTGAAGAGACCGTGCGGTACGTGGCGAATATCAACAAATATTACGTTGCCTACAGGATGTCGCACCACCTGGATGAGCACAAGGTGCGCAACGTAACCAACCAGGCTTTGCGCAAGGGGGACTCCCTCAAGTAGCCCGGCGCGTCACATGCCGCCAACCGTTCTCATTTGACCAAACGATGGTAATCCTCGGAATTCCAGCACGACCGGAAAAAGGGGCACTCCCCACACTCTTTGATCCTATCCCGTTCCCTGAGGTAAGCCTTGCCGGACATGCCGGCAATGCCATCCTTTTCCATCCCGGTAATGCAGGGAGGGGTCTTTGTTTTGCACCCGTGTCTGTTGTCGCAGTTGATGCAGTAGCCGTTTTTCGGTTTGATAAGGGTCTCCTCCTCCGCTAATCTGAATCTATAGAAACCTGGTCCCTCTGTCAACACCCCCGGGATTGAAGCCCATTTCCCGGGAGCCTTTTTTGTGGTACCATATGGACCGGTTCACAAAAAAAAGGGTGGGTATGCCATGCCTCTTGTTACCATCGATCCCGGGTTATGCCTCAAAGACGGCCTTTGTGCCCGTATCTGCCGGAAAGTCTTCTCCCATAAGGCCGAAGGCACCGTCCCTGTAATCGAACACGAGGCCTTCTGTAATGCCTGCGGGCATTGCGCGCTCATATGTCCTTCCGGCGCAATCCGCCTGGACGGCGTCCCGGCCGACAAGATACACCCCGTCCGCCGCGACCTTATCCCCTCCTATGAACAGGTGAGGGAGTTGATCGCGTCACGGCGCTCAATCAGGACTTTTCAGAAACGGCCCGTGGAAAAGGAGGTCATCGGAAGGATCATCGAGGGAGCACGGTTTGCCCCGAGCGCCAAAAATACGGGAAGCACCCGGTTCATAGTGGTCCAGGACGGAACGCTCATCAGGGCCATAGCCTCCGCCACTGCCGACTGGCTCGGCAAGACGGCAAAAAGGCTCAAAAACCCTCTCTGGAGAAAGCTTTATCTTATGACCGGCGCAAGGGACGCGGAGGGAATGGCGCGATGGGTCGGCCGGTTCCGCCTCATGGCGGAAAGTATGCGGCAAGGCACGGACCTCGTCCTCTTTGATGCCCCGGCCCTTATTCTGTTCCACGCGGACCGCTCCGTCAGGTTCGCCGACGAGAACGCCAACCTCGCCCTTCAAAACGGGACCCTTATCGCGTGTTCCCTCGGCCTGGGCAGTTTTTACACGGGCTACGTGGTGACGGCCTCGGGCCGCGACAAGGCCATTCCCCGCCTCGTGGGGCTGCCTGAGGACCACAGGATATACGGGGGATTGGCTCTCGGATATCCGGAAATACGGTTTTCCCGCTGGATCGAGCGAAACCCCGCAATGGTCACGTGGATGTAAGATGGAAATAGTTGTGGTCCGCATTGAAAGAATGCGCCCGCTATGGTAATAAATTAACATAATTGCGCCGCTACGGGCGGCTGCTTCAAAGAAGGAGGAAGAAAAAACCCGACATGATAGAAACAGAGGCTGCGCCACAAAACGATTTTATCCGCGAAATCATCGAAGACGACTTGAAAACGAACAAGAATAACGGGCGCGTCGCCACGCGCTTCCCGCCCGAACCGAACGGCTATCCCCACATCGGTCACGCCAAGTCGGTGTGTCTCAATTTCGGCATTGCCGCCCAGTACGGAGGCACGTGCAACCTCCGCATGGACGACACCGATCCGAGCGGCGAGTCTCTCGAATATGTGGATTCAATTATAAACGATGTTCACTGGCTCGGTTTCGACTGGCAGGACCGTCTCTTCTACGCCTCCGACTACTTCGAAGACCTTTACCGTTTCGCGGTGCAGCTCATCAAACTCGGCAAGGCGTATGTCTGCAGCTTGAGGGCCGACCAGATCAGGGAGTACAGGGGGACCCTTACCGAACCGGGGAAAGAAAGCCCCTTCAGAAACCGCTCCGTGGAGGAAAACCTGGACCTTTTCACCCGCATGCGGGCGGGCGAATTCGCCGACGGCGTACACGTGCTCAGGGCAAAGATCGACATGTCATCGCCCAACATCACCATGCGGGACCCCGTAATCTACCGGATCAAACGATCACCCCATTACCGGACAGGCACTCAGTGGGTCATCTACCCCATGTACGATTTTGCCCACTGCCTCTCCGATTCACTCGAACATATCACTTACTCCATCTGTACACTGGAGTTTGAAAATAACCGGCCTCTCTACGACTGGATCGTGGCTCAACTCATCCCCGAGCCCCGGCCCCGCCAGATTGAGTTTGCCCGCCTCAACGTCACCTACACGATCCTGAGCAAGCGGCGGCTCATCGAACTTGTCGAGAATAACCACGTGAACGGCTGGGATGACCCGCGAATGCCTACCATCGCAGGCATGAGAAGACGCGGTTACACTCCTCAGGCCATCAGGACCTTCTGTGCGAAGATCGGGGTGGCAAAAAGCGACAACCTTATCGATATGTCCCTCCTCGAAAGTTGTGTCCGCGATGACCTCAATGAGCAGGCGCCCCGTGCTATGGCAGTCCTCCGCCCCCTCAGGCTCGTGATCGACAATTATCCCGAAGGCCGGGTGGAGGAATTTGAATGCGCGAATCACCCGCAAAACCCCGACTTCGGAACGCGCAAGGTGCCCTTTTCCAGGGTCCTCTATATCGAAGCCGATGATTTCATGGAAGAACCGCCAAGAAAATACAAACGCCTCGGCCCCGGCCGCGAGGTGCGTCTGAGAAACGGCTACGCCATAAAATATGCTGGCGTGGTGAAGGACGAGAAGACCGGCGAAATAACGGAAATACACTGCACCTATGACCCGGACACCCTCCACGGTGCTCCCGCGGATGGACGCAAGATCGATGGCGTAATCCATTGGGTCTCCGCGGCTCACTCGGTCAAATCCGAAGTAAGGCTCTATGACCGTCTGTTCCGCATCCCCAACCCCGTGACCCAGGGAGACGCCTTCCTGGAATTTCTAAACCCCGATTCCCTGGAAATCATCACGAACTGCCGGGTGGAATCGAGTCTCAAGGATGCCGCCTCCGGGAGCAGGTACCAATTCGAAAGACTAGGCTATTTCACCGCTGATTCCGTAGACTCAAAACCCGGAAACCCCGTGTTCAACCGCATCGTGCCTCTGCGGGATTCCTGGGCCAAGGTAGCTGCGAAAGGGTAAAGAACCGGGAAACGGTTTCCCCACGCCTTACGCGCAGAGCATAAAGTCAAATCGACAGGCCGGGGCCTCACAGCCCCGGCCTCTTACACCGCTCCATGTCCCACCCACGCCACTATCCGGCCCAACGATAGGACACGAGGCGCCGGGAGTGTCCGGATGATATCTCCCCGCTCACCCCGCCAGGCTTCTGTCCATGGTCTTGCCGAATCCATCCGCTTCAATTACAGCGGCCTTCAAAGAACTGTGGGTTACCTCAAAAGGCTCGTATCTCAGAAAGAATACATTCAGGCTGTGTTGGACGATGTCGTCCAGTTCGCCATCCCTCTGCATCACATCAAAACCCAGTTGGCCGAGATGCAACGGCAGGCCCACGTCTTTGAAGAACCGGGCCGCCCTCTCCGCTTCATCAATTCGTTTTTCCAATACGAGTTGTGTCATGGTGCCGATGGCCACCAATTCTCCGTGAAGGCAGTCCCTGTGCAGGTCATGGCAGGCCGTCAACCCTTGCGCCACTCCATGGGCCCCCGCGAGACCGCCGCTTTCGAATCCGATGCCGCTGAGAAGAATATTCGCCTCCACAATACGAGCAAGGGCTTCATCGACATTCCGGTCCTTAAGCTCCTTCAGTGCCGCGGTACCGTAATCGAAGAGCAGGTCCCGGCACTGACGGGCAATTGCCAGGGCCGCCATGGTCGGCCTCGCGCCTCGTGCCGTTCGGGCTTCCGGATTTTCCATGCAACAGCGGGCTTCGTAGAATGTCGAAAAGGCATCCCCCATTCCCGCTACCAAATACCGTGGCGGGGCATGGGCGATGATATCGAGATCGACCAGGACCAGCAAGGGATTTGTTGCGCAGAACTCGATATCACTGAAAACCCCGTTCTCGTTGTAGACGACGGCATGGGCCGATGTCGGCGCATCGGTGGAAGCCGTGGTAGGAATCGTAACAACAGGCGCACCCAGCCTTGACGCTGCCATCCTTGCCGTGTCAAGGCATTTGCCTCCCCCTATGCCGATAAGGACGTCCACTTTCGGGCCGGGACCTTCAAAAAAGGCTGCAACCCTTCCTGCCTCGCCCAGCGTCGATTCACCCTGAAAGATCGTTTTCCGCACTGCGAAACCCGCAGCGTTCAGACTCTTGTCGACAATCTTGCCGAGAACAAGATCCCTTCCCGGGGTAATGAGCACACCGGCACAACCCGAGAGGGATAAAGAGAGATATTCACCAAGCAGATCGACAACGCCTCTCCCCTGAATATACTGAGAGGGAGATACGAAAAGCTGTATCGGCCCTCTATGGTCCGGAAACTTCCGGTACGTCGGATTAGGGTCTAATGCATTCTTGTTTTTCATCTGTATTTCCTTTTTCCGAAAAAGATATCGTCCGGTCTAAGTGCCGCACCGGGCAATCGTGCAATTGGGTCGTCAAGAACTTACACGAACTCTCCGTCCTATTTCAAGCCCACCCCTATTCCGGGACGATTGCCTGCGAAGCGGCAGGGGCAAAGAGAAGGTAGCGACATCTAAAGTCCGATGCACAAGTATTTGACATTCAGGTACTCATCAATGCCGTACCTCGAACCTTCCCGACCAAAGCCGGATTCCTTTACTCCGCCGAAGGGGGCGGTCTCGGTCGAAATAATACCGGTGTTGATGCCAACTATGCCGTATTGCAGCGCCTCGGCGACCCGGAATACCCGCCCCACGTCGCGGGTGTAAAAATATGCGGCCAGTCCGTACTCCGTCGCATTGGCCAGCCGGATTGCATCCTCTTCGTCCCTGAACCGGAACAGGGGCGCCACCGGCCCGAAGGTCTCCTCCCTGGCAGCCAGCATGTCCGCTGTCATCTCCGAGAGTACCGTAGGCTCGTAAAACGTCCGGCCCAGGGCATGCCGCCGACCCCCGGTCAACACCTTCGCTCCTTTGGCAACAGCGTCTGCAACGTGCTGCTCAACCTTCACCAGCGCCTCTCCGTCGATGAGAGGTCCCTGTGTAATGCCAGGCGCCATACCATCGCCGACCTTCAACTGGGCGCACACCAACTCGGTAAACCTGGAAGCGAATTCCCCATAGATCCCGTCCTGCACCAAAAACCGGTTGGCACAGACGCATGTCTGGCCGGTGTTGCGGTACTTGCAGATCATGGCCCCTGCCAGCGCCGCCTCAAGATGCGCGTCCTCAAATACAATGAACGGCGCATTACCTCCCAGCTCCAGGGACAACCGCTTGACCGTGCCGGCCGCACGCTGCATCAAATACTTGCCGGTACGCGTGGACCCCGTGAAGCTGAGTTTGGCCACCAACGGGTTATCCAGAATCTCGTCTCCGATAGCCTGAGCCGGGCCGGTCACGACGTTCAACACGCCCGGGGGCAGGCCCGCCCGTTCCGCCAACGCCGCGAGGGCCAGTGCGGAAAAGGGGGTTTGCGAAGCCGGTTTGATCACCATCGTACAACCCGCCGCCAGCGCCGCCCCGGCTTTGCGGGTGATCATCGCCGCCGGAAAATTCCAGGGGGTGATTGCGGCGCACACACCCACCGGCTCCTTCACCACCAGTATCCTCTTGTCGACCTGATGCGGCGGAATTACATCGCCATATGCCCGCTTGCCCTCTTCCGCGAACCACTCTATAAAGCTTGCCCCATAGGCTATTTCACCGCGCGCCTCAGCCAACGGCTTGCCCTGTTCGCACGTCATGAGAGTCGCCAGATCCTCCTGGTTCTCCATGACCTGTCTGAACCAGTCCTTCAAAATGATTGCCCTCGCCTGAGCGGTGAGCGCCCGCCAGCCGGCCAGCGCATTATCTGCCGCCATAATCGCCCGGCGGGTTTCCTTCCCGCCCAGCGCCGGAACCTGACCCAGTCGCTCGCCCGTTGCGGGATTGGCAATCGTCATAACCTTCCTGTCGTCACCGTCGATCCATACGCCGTCGATATAGCACTGTTGCCGAAACAACGTGCAGTCGCGCAAGTCCATTTGCCCCCTCCTGTCCTTTCGTTTTTCCTTCATCACACTCTCGTGTATGCTCCCATCGTCCCCCTATTTTCCTTCCGTGTCAAGTCGAAATTGTTGCAAGCCCTCCAAAAAAGGAACACGAGCTCCCCTTGCCAAGACCGCCGGACAGGCCGGGGGAGGCGCGAGCACAGGAATGGTTCCCGTCACGGATATTGAACCCGGGAGCACCTGTCAACGCATCCCCTTTGCCATCGGAAGTCGCGATGAAACTGACAAATATGAGGAATTCTGGAGTCTCTGATGAGTGGAAAATAGCCGTCCCGCAGGCACATGCACCTAAGGGCAATTGGTGGGAGATCTTCGGCGACCAGGAGCTAAACCGGCTGGAAGCCGAAGCCGCCGAGGCCAATCAGGACCTCGAGGCGGCCTACGCCCGCTTCAATCAGGCCCGTGCCGTTGCCGACGTGGCACGCTCCGGTTTCTTTCCCCGCTTAAGTGCCTCCTTTTTGCCGGTGGAGCAGCGCGACTCCGAATACAGGCCTGTCGGGGGAAGACCGGGCCAGACCTACGACACCTTCACACTGCCTTTTGACCTGAGCTATGAGTTTGATCTCTGGGGGCGGATACGGCGCACTGTCGAATCTGCTTCGGCTCAAGTGCAAGCCAGCGCGGACGATGTCGAGTCGGTAAGACTTGCCATGCAGGCAGAAGTGGCCGCCGACTATTTCGCGATTCGCGCCTTGGATTCGGACAAGGCTCTGCTCCTCTCGAGCATTCAGGTCTTCCGTAAGTCTCTCGAACTGGTTCGCAACCGAAGAGCGGGCGGCATGGTTTCCGATTTCCAGAACACAGAAGCTCAACTGCCCGATACTGCGCTGCAGCGGGCAAAGTTAGAGCACGCACTGGCCGTGTTGACCGGGAAAAATGCATCTCTTTTCCGAGTGCCGGAGCGGCTACTCGACCTCAAGCCTCTCGTTGTTCCACCAGCGTTGCCCTCGGAACTGCTGGAGAGGAGGCCCGACATCGCAGGCGCCGAGCGCCGCATGTCCGCCGCAAATGCCAACATAGGCGTGGCCAAGGCAGCGTTTTTCCCGACCGTTAAGCTCAGTGCATCGGCCGGATTCCAAACCGGAGATTTGAACGCAAACAGAAACGCGAGCGACCTGTTTATGTTGCCGATGAGCCAGTTTTGGGCCGTTGGCCCATCTGTGACTCTCCCATTGTTCCAGGGAGGGCAGCTCATCGCCGGCCTCGGCCAGGCGAAAGCCGCCTACGAAGAAACGGTTGCCCGCTACCGCCAAACTGTACTCTCTGCTTTTGCTGACGTGGAAAATAATCTTGCCGCCGAGTATCTGCTGGCAAACCAATATGAAAAGGTAATGGCCGCGTCGAAGTCCGGGCGAAAACAGTTGGAAATTGCCAACAATCGTTACGATGCAGGTCTCGTAACCTATCTTGAAGTAGCGACGGCTGAGAATACCTGGCTCGGAATCGAAAGAACCGCCACGCGCGTGCGCGGCCAGCAACTTGTGGCGGTTGTGTCGCTGATCAAATCACTCGGGGGTGGCTGGCAACGGGCAAATAAAGATGGCGGAGGGATGTGATGTGCGAGGGGTTTACGGTATTATAGGGTTGTTGGCATTTCGTTTATCCTGCTTTCCTACGAGGTTTCGTAAGCTGTGTATGCGTTCAATGGTTGACCGGACGCGAAGTCGATCGCCTTCTGCTTTGAAATACTCAATGCAGTACGCTTTAGATACACGCGAATCAAGGAGACATATCTGCTCCGAAACCTTGATGTCACAAAAAGGATCGTTGCCATGACTCCCCAAGACTGAGAGTCTCATGGACATAAGAACGTTGCCATGGTCCTGAATACCAGGCGTTTTATACGGCAAGGACTCTAGACGGGCATTATTGTTATAATGTACATTATATAGATAGTCCTCTGTTGTGAAATATGCGCATCTGTGGGATAGGAGCGGATGATGGAAATGTGGTTGGGAATCGGTGCGATGACGGTCTTTGTGGGCTGCGCAGTGGTCTGCTTCTGCCTGCGGGTCCGAAGCGTGAAACGTGGGCAGTGGATCGGGTCCTGCCGGTGAAGCTCGCCTCTTCCTCTGCCGGGGGCAGACGATGGAGACACGGGAAATCGGTACGAGGCATCCGAGCCGAACAATAGGTAGAAAGAAGAAGGGGCCATGAAGCATCACGGGCTCCTACGGGACGGAAAGAAGGTTTACACCGAGGCACTATCTTAAACACTGACAAAGAAAAACGAAGAAACCTAGTGTAGTGTCTCAGTAACGCCTTTACAGCGATTCACTTTTTCAAGTATCTCCTCGGCCTTCCTGGTCCATACGAAGGGTTTGGGGTCTTCGTTGTTGCAGCGAATATATTCTTCGATGGCGGTCACCAGTTCCTGAACGCTTTTGAAGATGCCGCGACGAATTCTCTTTCGTGTGATCTCCCCGAACCAGCGCTCCACCAGGTTAAGCCACGACGAGCTTGTGGGTGTAAAGTGGGGAACGAAACGGGGGTGTTTTTCGAGCCATGCTTTCACATTGGGGTGGGTATGAGTTCCGTAGTTGTCGAGAATCATATGGACATCGAGGCCCTTTGGCACCTGACGGTCTATGGTACGCAGGAACTTAAGAAATTCGGTATTTCTGTGGCGGGGATAGCAGGAGCCTATGACTTTTCCTTCCAGAACATTGAGGGCGGCAAAAAGACAGGTAGTGCCGTTCCTTTTGTAGTCGTGGGTCATCGTGCCGCAGCGCCCCTTCTTCATCGGTAATCCCGGCTGGGTCCGGTCCAGGGCCTGCACCTGGCTTTTCTCATCCACACAGAGTACCACCGCTTTGTCGGGAGGATTGAGATAGACGCCCACCACATCGGTCAGTTTCTCCACGAACTTCTTGTCTCTGGACAGCTTGAAAGTTTCTACCCGATGGGGCTGTAGTCCATGGGCATCCCAGATGCGCTGCACGGTGGCATGGCTCACGCCCTTCTCCTTTGCCATGGTGCGGGTGGACCACTGAGTAGCATCTTTGGGAGTTGTATGGAGCGTGGCTTCCACGATGGTGCGCACTATCTCCGGGTTAAGGCGCCTTGAACTCGGCCCATGGGGTGCGTCCTCCGACAAACCGGAGGGGCCCTGTTCTCTGAAGCGGCCTACCCACAAGATCACCGTAGGGCGGGAGGTATTGAGCCTCTTCGCTATGGCGTTATGGGACATCCCTTCTGCCGCGAGCAGGCAGATGCGGGAGCGTAGAACCACCCTTTGGGGAGTCTTCTTTGCTTTGACCCATGTTTCCAATGTCTTTCTCTGCTCTTCCGTCATGTCTAGCGTACTGGCTGGATTCCACATGCACTATGATAGCATAGCCAAGGGTAATAGTAAAGCTATTAGTGAGCCAGTACACTAGGGTGCGTCTGTCAGGAGCGCAAAGTCAATTGGGAAAAGGACGGGATGCGGGAATCAGGCGGCCTGCCGTTCCCTTTCTCGGTGGGTGCATCCGATTCACGGTGTTACGCTACGGAAGGCCCCCGAAGCGAATGCATTTTTCGCTGATGGATCAGTAAATGGAGCGGATCCTGCCGGTTCTTCTGTCAATAATCACCTTGTCGATAAGCTTGCCGTCAGGACCGGCTATATCCGCCTCGAAGTACCACTTTTTTCTCTCGACGTTTGTGACCTGCACTGCCTGACCGGAGTCGGCAAAGTACGCCTCGATCGCTTGTTTTGCTTCCTCGGCGGTTTTCATCACCTTCCGTTGACCATAAGGACCGCCCCCTCGCGGGCCGGGGCAGGGACGTCCATAAGACATGTTCTCGTACGAGTCCTGGCCTTCCTGGCCCTTGAACCCCCGACCTCTGCCCTGTGCTTCAGATGTCAGGGGCGCAATCAGCGTAGCTATTAAGAAGATCATGAAAACTACCATTTTGTACACTGTCGCCCCCTTTTGATACGGACCCCGGAGACTTGAGGGGCCCGTATCATAACCTTTTTCTAAATTCTACCACATGGGACAGTTGCCATAACCACGGCCACCGTAGCCTTGACCACCGTGGCCACGACCACCCATCATTCCTCCATAACCAGGACCACGCCCTGCCATCCCTCGGCCATAACCTGCCGCAGGCAAGCCCTGCTTTTCAGCTACGGTCTGGACCTTGGCACGAAGATCAATTATCTCTTTTTGAAGCGTTGCGATCCGATTCTGGTCAGGCTTCTCCTTTGCATACTCGTTCCTGATCTCCACGCGCTTAACCAACATCTCGTCCCGTAACGGGAGGGTCTCTTTCTGGAATTTCGTGAACGCATTCACATCGACCTGCTGGCCGGCCGCAGGACCATACCCGTAACCGCGAGGACCGGGGCCGTAACCTTGTCCCCATCCTGCGAACGCTGAACTACCCAGAAGAACCAATCCGACTGTCACTGCCAAAGCCACTACCGATGTCTTTTTCATTTCTTCTTTCCTCCTTCTTTAGGATTATTCATATACCCAGTATAAAGGAAGAAGGTGAAGGGGCAGCGAAGAGATTGTGAAGAATTGTGAAAACCTCATCTTCGTGTGCATAAAAGATAAGGGTTGACCTATGCAATTTCACAATTTGATGATCGTTGTTGAAGCCCCGTTTTTAACCCCTCAAAGGCGGATATTGGGGGCGACCCTTTGGCGGACGGACTGGTATTCTCAGCGCGAGACGACTCTTCGGTTACCACTCTTTACAGCCGTTCCTGAGTTGCGCGGTCGTCAGGTGCAAGGCCTTTGTCCGAGGGCTCGTACATTTCCTCACCCTGGCAGGCGAGGCACAAAGCCCCATCCGCAATCGGGTAGGATTCCATACACTGAGGGCAGATCGCAAACCCGCCGCGGTGTTTCTTTCCCCTCAGATGGGATGCAACTTTTACGTTCCTGATGCTGCAGATATCCGCCCCCGCTGTTTTTATCTCGTGGAGCAACCTCTCGAAATCCTGTTCCTGCTTGGTCTTCAGCTTGTAGAACCAGGCTTTGATCTCCTGCCATTCTTCCAACTTTACCGCATCGATGAAGATGCGTATTCCTTCCCCGGTCTCCTTGTCATAGAGAGTGAGCGCGAACCGTCCCACATTAACGGTGGTGAGAAACCCATTGCCGAGGGTGCAGGGGGTGAGAAGCTGAACGGCATCGGGGAGGCATTTGAAAGTTTCGCAGAGTGCATCGAATATCCGCCCTTCAGGAAGGAGGCGACGTGCATGGTCCACCATGAAGCCCCCGATAAGCACGCCCGGCGCCGCGAACCCATGAAAAGACCTCACCATCTCGACAAAGTCCTCGAAGGTTTTATCCACGATCATCACCGCTGATTCCTTTGGGTATGCTTCCATCGCCTCCATATTTTCGTCCTCTACACTTTGATAAGCTTAACCTTCGTGTCGTAGAAGGAGACGCTCCCGCCGATGGGGTCGAGCATGCACGTGTTCTTGAGGTAGGGGTCTACCCACATGGCCGCGTTCGCATGCACCCCTGTCGCCCTTCTCGGGTCCCCCTTGACCACGGCGCCGTCAATGGTGACATCCACCGCTCCTGTTGCCCAGTGGCCGTATCCGAGCGTGAAGGTCACCACTCCGGGCATGATCGTCTCCGTAACCTGTGCCTTCCCGACCATCGGCTTTATTGTGCCGTTCTTGAAATCCCAGGTTCCGTTCGGGTTGGTGGCCGACACTACCTTCACGAGGTCACCGTTCTTTATTCCCAGGTTCTTTGCGTCGACCGGGTTGATGACGATGCCGTTCTCGGGAACGAGGCTCAGGAGCCAGTAGTCGGGCGCGGTGCGTGATTTCGTCATCACCACGTCCTTCTGAGTTATCAGGCAGAGCGGATAGCCCTCCTCGAGGCCCGCTTCTTTCGGGGATTTTCCAAGTGTCGTCGCTACGGGAACATAAGCGGCATATCCACCGTTCCGTTTGCCGGTAAAGGCGTTCTTTGTGCCGGCAGTCTTCTCCTGGTACATGTTGATCGCCCTGCCGTACTTGTTCGCCACCTGGTCACCCTTGTAGATGTCCTTGTAATCCTGGTACCTGCCTCCCCTGTTGAGCACGTACACGACCTTTCTCCACGCGGGACCGGCCGTTTTCTCCCACCGGGCAGCATCGAATATCCTCTTCGGAAGGTGCTTCCGGGAGTCTACAAAAAGTTTCACTTCCCGGTCATCGGCGTCAGGCACGGGTGAGCCGTCCGTGGCGATGTTCGCCACCATTCGGATGTAGAAATCGTCGGGCCTGGTAAAATCCTGTCCTTTGGCGAAGCCGTCCCTGCCGAAGCCGGGCATCCCCAGTTTCTCCGCCAGGGCGAGCAGCACCGCTTCGAAGGAACAGGCCATCTCCTCGCCGAAGACTTTCACCGTCTCGGCAAGGGGCGCGATAACGGGCTGCCTCACAGGCTGGACCTTGGAAGGCATGTTCGGATGGGACCCGTGGAATTCCCAGCGTTCGAGGTAGCTTTCGCTCGGGAAGATGTAGTCGGCATACATGGTGGTGGAGCCCACGACCACGTCGGTAGTGAAGTAGAGCGGAATCTTGGTGAGGTCCGTCAGGATTTCGATATTGGTATGGCCAGAGGGCAAAGAGTAGACGGGTGTGCCCATGTAACTGAAAACCGCCTTCACGGGATAAGGGTACGCATCGCCCATGGACGGCATGATCTCCTCGTAGACATCGCTCGCGAGAGGATACCAGTTTCTCTTCGCAGGGTAGCCCTGGAACAGAGTAGTGTCCTCGTATTTCACGTCGTGCCTGATAACACTTATACCGAACCTCGTAGTTTTCCCCGGGGCCAGCTTGGCGAAGTCAAAGGGCTGGCCCTCTTTTCCACCTGTGGTATTGTAGGTGGAGAGGGCAATCATGCCGCCTTTCCAGTCGAAGTTCCCGAGAAGGAGGTTGATCACCATGGCGGAGGTGACATTGTAGAATCCGTTTGTATGCTGCGCCACGCCCCTGTGGACGTCCACCGCCGCCCTTTTGCCGTAGCTGGTGAGTTCTTTTGCGGTAAGCTCTATATCCTTGACGGGAATACCACAGATACTCGACCACTCCTCCATGGTGCGCTGGTTGGCGGATTCGAGAAGGATCCGGAGACCGCTTTTCACCTTTATTCCCTTGATTTCCGTATCGACGAGGAGATCACCGGTGACGGGGTTCTTTTCATCATTGGGGTCAACGGCGACGGGCTTTCCCTCTTTCATCACCACGAGGTATTCGAAGCTCTGTTCCTTGCCGTCCTTCGTCTTCCTCTTTTGCACATCGGCCACACCGATTTCATGGGCTCTCAGGAATTTGCCCGGCTTTCCGTCCTTCTCGATCTTCACCAGGGGAACGGCGTTTGTCCAGGTGGGCTCGTTCGCCGCCTTCGCGGCGGCCCTGTTGGCATTGGCCAGATACTTTGCGTCGTACGTCTTGTCTCTCAGGATAGCTTGGATGAGCCCCATGAAGAATGCTCCGTCCGTTCCCGGCTTGATCGCCATGTACCGGTTCGCCTTCGAGGCTGCCTTATTGAACCTGGGGTCCACAACTACAAGTTTTGTTTTTCCTTCGGCAACATTGGGGACAATACGGCTGTTGCGGTTGGGTGGCCCATAATTAGCGTCAAAGAGATTCGATCCCACGGAAAGTATGTACCGGGAGTTCAACGCGTCCGCCTGCCAGTAGAACTTCGGCCCGCCGGTGAACCTGTTGAACTCGTACTGCTCGCTCATGGCCTTGCAGGTGAAGTAAAGAGACCCCTGGCACACGGTGGTATGGCCGTGCATGTTCACGGTGCCGAAGTAATCGCCGAAAAAGCGCGCTCCGAAATCGCTTCTCCCGCCTTTCAATCTTCCCCACCAGTATACCATCTGGTTGTTCTTGGGGCCCAGGTCCGGATGGTCCGGGTCTATAAGGTAATGGAGGCTGGTCGCATGTTTCGTCTTGAATTCTTCCACCGCCCTCTTCTTGTCTTTGGCGGAAAGGATGGCATTTGCATCCACTGCCATCTCTTTGGCTATTTTTGGGTCTCTGAGTACATAAATGTCCTTGAGGCCCGTTACCTCCCTGTTCTCTTCGCCCGGGACGCGGGCAAAGATCTTCCCGCCGTTCACGATCTCGCTGATTGCCTGGTCGAAAGGAACGGAGATCCACTTGTTTTCTCCACGCTTGCCGGCCCGTTTCAGCACCTTCGTGACCCTGTAGGGGTCGTAGGCGGTCTGGATACCCGCCTGCCCCTTCGGACATATGGCCGAATCGACGGTATTCACGTCGAGGGGCGACGACGAGTATGGGATGTTCGGCAGGGCGGCAAAAGGACAGTAAGGGTTGCCGTCGATCTTGAGGGCCACCGCATTCCCGTTCTTCCTGAACAGCTTTACCTTTATGCCGCATCCCGTGTTGCACTGCAGGCAGACCGTGTAAAGGGTATTTTCTGGTTTTACAAGCTCGTATGCCTCTTCCGGGGTTAACTGTCCCGCTTCGGCCCGGCGAATCAGGTCCGAGGCCCAGTCAAACTGGGAAGCCATGAGGGAGCCGCCGAGGATTGCGGAACCTTTAATGAAATCTCTCCTGGTTACGCCCTTGTTATCTGAATTCTTCTTCGCGCTCATTCTTGACCCCCTCAGGATAATATATAGAAGACTCTCGGTTTGGCTGCAGCAGCTTCGGAAAATACCGGGGTTTTACCTGGATAACCTACCATGCCCGCGATCTCCTGTGCGCTTTTGCCCTTGAGACTCACGTGGGAGAGCGCTTCGTTGCCATTGCTCTTTACAGACTTCAGCACCATCACCTTGTTGTTTTTCATCATTTTGTAAAGCAGGCTTTCCTTGTCATCGAGATCGCCAAAGAAGTTCGCCCTGGTCGGACAGGTGCTCACACAGGCCGGAAGCATACCCGCTTTGATCCTGTGGAGGCAGAAGTGACATTTTCTCGCAGCCCCGATGGGGAGCTGATTTTTCTCACGGGGCCATTTTCTGCTGTACTCCCAGGTGGGGTCCTTTTCGTACTCTTCAACTTTCGGAGTCCCCTGCGTATAGAAGGCCCCGGCGTCGAGACTCCTTGCCTTGTACGGGCAGGCCAGGACGCAGCGTCCGCAGCCGATGCACTGCTCATAATTGATCATCACGATACCGGCGCTCACGCCTTTTGTGCTCTTCCAGGTGGCTTTTCCTTCTCCCTTGTTCGGACAGACGGCTACGCAGGGAGGGTTGTCGCATTGATTGCAGAGCCTCGGGGTGTATCGCATTTTTACCTGAGGGAATACTCCTGACTCTTCCTCGTAGATGGGCCGGTACATGATCCCCGGGGGGCTCTTCTGTTCCGCGACACAGCTTGCGGTGCAGGCCTTGCAGGAAGTGCACCTCCTGAGGTCGATGAGCATGCCCCAGCGGGGATTATTCTTTTTCAACGCCCTTTTGATGTCTTCCTGGATGATCGACAGCTCGTCTTTGCCCTGATACATGAGCCTACCTCCCTCATTTCTTGTGGCAGTTGGCACAATTCGATTTGGTATCGAAAGCCTGTTTGCCGTTGTGACAGGCGCCGCATGATTTGCCTTTCTGCATTTGCGCCATGGTAACTCTCTTGTCTTTTGCTTTTGTCACATAGAGACTGTCGTGGCAGTCCGTGCATTGGAGATTTGTCACGTGGGTATCGTGATGGAATATCACTTCTCCTGGTTTACCCCCCTTGAAACGAACGTCTCCACCTCCTACCATGGCGACACCAGCAGAAACTAAAATCACGGACAACAGGGTGATAATGCATAATATTCTCACCATAAAATCCCCCTTTATTCGCAAAGGTCAACGCCAATAATGCATGCAAGATGCCTTAATTTAAGCACATACAGGAGTATCGTCAAGTAAAATTGTAGGGAACGGAAACCTTTTCAATTTGTATACATGTGGTTATGATGACCGACAAGATTAGGTTAGTAGTTTATCGCAGAACTAACGAAAATAAGCAGCCTAAGAGAATGGACAGTTTTACTTCTTGAGGGTCGGTTTACGTCCCATCCAAAACAGCAAAGCCGGGGTCCTCAATGGCCGAGTCGGCTTCGGCCTGCTTCTCTATAATTGCATCGAGCAACAGGTTCTTCCGGATCATGAACGAGGTTGTTTTCGTCGAATATTCTCTTATGCTGAATCTACTCAAAGCGATGGACGGGTTGTTCGGCACCTTCACGTATGCATGAAGATCCGGAAGGTTCATCAATTCAGAATCAAGAATATGATGTAAGCTGGATATAGTGGACACCATATGCGGTACAATATTCATTCATAATGGAGGTGTCCGAGTGGCAAAGATTCCAAGAGGCGTATTTACAAAAGAGTTTAAAGAGGAAGCGGTAAGAATGGTAATAGACGGCGGCTTGAGCATACCCGAGGTAGGCAGAAGAGTATCCCTTCCTAAGTCAACCTTGGCCCGCTGGGTCACACAGGCAAGAAAGGGCGGCCTTGTGGCGAAACGGAGTCCGGTCACGGAAGGAGACATGGAAGTTGCCCACCTTAAACGTGAAATAGCCGAGCTGAAAATGGAGCGTGATATACCAAAAAAACGCGACCGCGTACTTTGCCAGGGAGTCGCTGAAAGGTACGCGATCATGAAAATCCTGCGACTCAAATATCCCCTGTCCCTTCTTTGCCGTGTGCTTGAGGTATCGCGAAGCGGTTACTACGCATGGCTTACGCGTCCGCCCTCACGACATGCCCGGGAGGAAGGACGACTGGAGACAGAGATAAAGGCAGCCCATATAAGGACCCGCAAGACCTGCGGCCCGGAAAGACTCCAAGAGGATCTTGCCGTCCACGGCGTCAAGATGGGCATATCAAGAATCAGGCGGATCAGGAAGAAACTCGGCATACGATGTAAACAAGCGAAGAAGTTCAAGGCCACCACCGATTCGAATCACACATTGCCCGTAGCGGAGAATCTCCTGGGCCGGAAGTTTGATGGCTGCGGCCATTAGAGACTGAAGCGCTACCTCTGACGTTCCGTTGACAACTATTTCCCATAGATCAGGGGCCATTATCTCCAGCCTGTTTCTAATGAGCCTCACCATCCGCCGCGCAGTTGAAGGCACGTTCTTTTGCAGAATGTTGTCGACGTATATGGCCTTATGCCACGCCGCCTCATCCGCTCCCGCCAGCAGCAAGACCGCTATCGCCCTGCTCTCCCTGAGCATGAGGGAACCAGCTGATATTTCGGCATTGTAGTGGTGCTCGGCGGTCGGCATGTTTGTTTATAAATCCCCTACATAGATTGATGGCGAACAATGAGATTTAACCATTCTTTTGTTTATATATCTATCGTTTTCGTACCCCGATGCAATCCGGCAACGATCCTATGTGTTGCTCTCCATTCCGATGAAACCCTTCTAAGACTTTAGTTTTACATCAGCGCCCGTTTTTTCAAAACTATTTCTCGAAAGAAAGGACAAATTTCATCTGTATTGAAGCGACATTTTCGTGTATAGCATGGGCAAAGGGGGCGCAGGTGTCCTTGCCCTAAATGCCCGCGGGTTTCTGTGGCTTCTGTATCTTGCTCCTTCGCGCTACATGCTTGCTCGACCGAGGTTATATTGACACAGAATTTCTGGTGGGGCCTATCGACCCTCTGGCGACCCGCGAGCAGAGACTTTCTTGTATGAAAAATTCCAAAATTTTTCAGGGGTCGCCTTTTGTGTGACGGAAGACTTCTACGAGGGTAAAATTCTCCCAGGAAAAGGATGTTTATGAAAGAGGTTGCAGTAAACCGCGGGAGGGGGAGGCTCAACGGCACTCCGGTCCTATACCCCCCCCTCTCAGAGGAAGAATGCTTTTCTCGCCGCTTTTGCTCTTTGCAGCCCTCTCCACCATAGAAAGCTCTTTCCCGATTCTGATTCTGTGTAGGTCCTACCAAGCAATCGAATATCTCACAGACGGCTATGCGTGAAGACTCAGTACGAGTGGATGAACATAAGAGTGGTGAGGGACGAGGCTGGTGAGCCCTGGTTTGTGGCCAAGGACGTACGCGAGATTTTGGAATTAGGAAATTATAAACGGGTTACATCACAGCTTCCCGACCACACCAAGGGTACGCACACTATTCGTATCCTTGGTGGACCGCAGGAAATGCTTACGATTTCTGAGGCGGGCGTCTATAAGCTCGTTTTTGCCAGGAGGAAGTCAAAAAGCGGAGAGGTTCACGGATTGGGTGGCGGCGGAGATTCTAACCTCTGTTCGCAAGCACGGCGCCTACATGACCCCGGCCGTCCGGGACAGGGCCCTGTATCTCGCTGAGCCTTGATTTTCTCCACAAATGGCGAAAGACGGTCCTATTCCTGAGAGCCTGTTCTACCGTCTCACTATGAAGGCCAACAACGAGGCTGCTATCGCTTTTCAGGGTAGATCGCTGACGACATTCCCCCTTGTGTCCGCATGCGTGGCCCCTATGGAAACAATATCGGCCCCGCGGATTTGTGACGAAGTCAGTGACGAAGGTTGTAAAGTGTTCCCTCCATGCTCACACTGAGCCACAGACGGTTTTTCCTTATGTCGTTAAGGACAAACTACGGCCATGTTCCCTTCCGTGCATTGTGGGGCCTCTTACTCGTGACGGTATATGACGTATGGCTTTGGGCCTTCCGAAGGCAACACTTCAATCGATTTGGATTACCTCATATTGCCATTTCGTCTGCCCGGGTTCCAAGTCCTTCGGGCCGAGGAAATATCTTTATTACCCTCCTTATGTTTTGGTCTGCCTATACAGTCGGACCCAGGTTCATGACTGTCATCCACGCCGTATTCTTGTCTCGGGGGAGCCCTCCTTCTAAGAGCTTCTCGGCGGAGATATACCGTAGCTGCTGACTTACGAGAACCCGGGGCAACGCCCTCTTTCTATGACCGGTTGCCCGTCCGTGATGACCGGGCGACGAAATGGACCGCACATTAAAAGCCAACCGAAGTGACTTTTTGACTAAAATTACTGATATCGGGATGAGACCGAAATACGGGTTTTTGTATTATCTTGGAAATTAAAAGTGGGACAGGAGTGGGACAAAATGACGTGCTAAAGAACAAGGGGTTAGGCCTTTCAAGCCTAACCCCTTGTTATAATTTGGCTGGGGGACGGGGATTTGAACCTCGATTCGCGGAGTCAGAGTCCGATGTCCTGCCGTTGAACGATCCCCCAACAACTCATAATCTTTGTCGTCGGTGTTAATCATTTATCAGAATATGAATTTCAAGTCAAACATTTTCTCTGTATCAAGGCATAAAATACTGGGAGGGCCCTTTCTGCGCAGGTACCCCACGGTTCCGTGCCCTCAATAAACGGCTCGGCGTAATGAGGCTCTCCGGCGACCGGAACGGTTCTTCTACTCGATCAGCAGGAATGCGTACCTGTTCATGGTTTCGGTGTAATCCTTCAGCACGTGAATGGGGTAACCCACGCTGCGCACCGTGGCATACACGTCTATGCCGAGGGCGTCCGCCCCGGGGCGGGCCAATCTCGGGTTTTTGCACTCGGTGCGGTTTACGGAGCAGGTATCGCAGACTCCGCAACCTTCGAAAGGTATGAGCAGCGCCTTGTAGTACCCCGAAAGGAATACCTCCCTTTCCAGTTCCACCAGTCTCGGAAGCACGGCTCTGCTCCATGGTTTGCGATCCTCGGGCTTTTCCACGCTCTTTTCGAAATGGAATACGGCAGCCTCGACATATTCGGAAATCATCTGCCGGCATTCATCGATAGACGGCACGTTCGGCGGACAGGTTCCGCTCTTACCGTATTGCGGGCATCCGAACATGCAACGGAACCTGACCCATTGGGCGACCCTGATATGGCGCGCATGAATCCATTTAAAATCGTTAAACCCATGGCTTAAGAATATTTTCTCCAACGTCTCCCTTTCCACCTTTCAGTCTCCTCTCATATGATTTAGTCCCTCCGGCCGGGACCGCCCCCCGCGCTATGATCCATTATTGCACAACCCCTCACGGCATGAAACATGTTTCTGCCACGGTGCCGGCACAAGGTCACGTCCGTAGGCGGAGAGGAGATAGATTTGTACACTTAAGTGTTTCACGAGTATACCTGATTGTGGTATATCATCTTTATGTAAGTTCGCCCCGGTTCAGTATTGCCCGCGGGGGAAAGTCCGGCATGGAGAGTGCCGCGCCCCTCGCCGCATACCGTGCGAATCGACGCGCACAGGATTCATAACGGACTTTCCTTTTGCATTATCCCCTTGGATCGTTCCGTGAATGCACTGCAGTTGAGAGGCAGGTTTCAATTCTTCGCAATGGGAGATGAACAATGACGAATAGCGTGAAAAGGCATGGGGACCCGGACCATCGATCTTTCCGGGGATTCTTCCTGATCGCAGTATGTGCCGGCCTGGCAATGTTCGTAGCCATGAGTTGTGGAAAAGGGACACCCGTGGAACACGAAGTGCCCACGGTGGAGGTGACAAATGTGGTACAGAAGGATGTGCCCGTTTACGTCGAATGGGTAGGCACCTCGGACGGCTTTATCAACGCGGTGATCCGCGCCCAGGTCCAGGGATACCTTATCAAACAGAGCTATTCGGAAGGGGATTTCGTCAAGAAGGGGCAATTGCTCTTCGAAATAGACCCACGGCCCTTCCAGGCGGCAGTGGACCAGGCAAAGGGAACCCTGGCGATCTCGGAGGCCCAGTGGGCCAACGCCAAGGCCAATCTCAAAAGGGTCAAGCCTCTGGCCGCTGAAAACGCGGTGAGCCAGAAAGACCTGGACGATGCCGTCGCCTCGGAACAGTCATTCCGAGCCCAGACCCAGGCGAATCAGGCAGCCCTGGAAAAAGCCCAGTTGGATCTCAGCTTTACCAAGATCGTCTCCCTTATCGACGGCATAGCGGGCATCGCCAAGACACAGGTAGGGGATCTGGTCGGCCCGAACCAGGCAGAAGAGTTGACCACCGTTTCCAAGATTGACCCTATCAAAGTATATATCAATGTAAGCGAACAGGAATATCTCAAGGCCTCTCAGATGAAGCACGCGAACCTCGAAAAGGCCGTCCTCGACCTGATCCTTACCGACGGGAGCACGTATCCGCATAAAGGCAAGTTTTTCATTGCAGACCGGCAGGTCGATGTGAAGACGGGAACAATTAAGGTTGCCTGCCTATTCAGAAACCCCGCCCATCTCCTCCGGCCGGGACAGTTCACCAAAGTGAAGGCTCTCCTTGGGACCAGAAAAAATGCTCTTCTCGTGCCCCAGCGGGCGGTAAGTGAGCTTCAGGGAACCTACCAGGTTGCCGTAGTGGGAGCGGATAACAAGGTCGACATCAGACCCGTCAATGTTGCCGAAAAATCAGGCGTTCTCTGGGTGATCGAGAAGGGTCTCAAACCCGGAGAAAGAGTTGTCGCTGAAGGTGTGCAAAAAGTCAGGCAGGGTATGCCGGTCCACGTCAAACCCTTCCAAACGGACACGCCCATGAGCCCCAAATCCCCGGCCGCTGCCCAAAGCGCGGCAGGAACGGCCTCGGAGACCGGGAAGAGGTAGGCCCCAGTGTCGAAATTCTTCATCAACCGCCCCATCGTTGCCATGGTGATCTCCATCCTCATGGTGATTGTAGGTATCGTTGCCATGCTCGGGCTTCCCATAGCCCAATTTCCGAGCATCGTGCCGCCCGAAATCCAGGTGCAGACAACTTTTCTGGGCGCCGACGCCCTCACCGTCGAACAGTCCGTGGCGACACCCCTCGAACAGCAGGTCAACGGTGTGGACAACATGCTCTACATGTACTCCATCAACGCCAACAACGGCCAGATGACCCTCCGCGTGGCCTTTGACGTTGCGACGGACCCCAACATCGATCAGGTTCTGACCCAGATGCGGCAGCAGCAGGCCCAGAGTCAGTTGCCCCAGAGCGTCAGAAACTACGGTATTACGAACCCTAAATCCCTGAGCAGCCCCCTAATGCTCATCACCCTTTACTCGCCAAAGGGGACATACGACGCCACGTTCCTTGCAAACTATGCCTACATCAACATAAACGATCCTCTGTCCCGGAGCACCGGCGTAGGTCAGGTCCAGATCTTCGGGGCAGGCCAGTATGCGATGAGAATCTGGTTAAAGCCCGATCAACTCGCAAAACTCGAAATTACCGCACCTGAAATATGGTCCTGCCTGAATTCGCAGAACAAGGTGAATCCGGTGGGGCAAGTGGGTGCGGAACCGTCGCCCAAAGGGCAGGAATTCACTTACACCCTGAGAACCCAGGGGCGTCTTGTCACTGAGGAGGAATTCGGAGACATCGTGGTCCGCGCCAAACCTGACGGCTCCATCGTCCGCCTGAAGGACGTAGCCCGCATCGAGTTGGGAGCCCAGATGTACAATATCATCGGCAGGATGAACGGGGCGCCTGCGGCTATCCTTGCCGTGTACCAGCTCCCGGGGTCCAATGCGATCGACGCCGCGAAAGGCGTCAAGAAGATGATGGAGGAAATGAAACGGCGTTTCCCCCAGGACCTCGACTATCAGGTCTCTCTCGATACCACCCTTGCGGTAACGGAAGGTATCGATGAAATCGTCACTACCCTCTGGGAAGCGGTCTTGCTCGTTATCTTTGTGGTGTTTATCTTTCTCCAGGGATGGAGGGCGACCCTGATCCCTCTTGTGGCCGTGCCTGTTTCCCTTATCGGAACTTTTGCGGTCTTCCCACTTTTGGGATTCTCCATCAACACCCTGTCTCTCTTCGGACTCGTCCTTGCCGTCGGTCTCGTGGTGGACGACGCCATTGTAGTAGTCGAAGCGGTGGAGCACCATATCGAAGAAGGCATGTCGCCCAAGGATGCAACCCTCAAGGCCATGGAGGAGGTGTCAGGTCCCGTGGTGGCTATTGCCCTTATCCTTGCGGCTGTCTTCGTCCCCACCGCCTTTATTCCCGGCATTACGGGCAGACTCTACCAGCAGTTCGCAGTCACCATCGCCATATCGATGCTTATCTCCGCCTTTAACGCCCTTACTCTGAGCCCGGCTCTCGCGGCCCTGCTGCTGAGACCAAAAAAGGAATCGCAAGGGGTGCTGGGTAGGCTCTTCCGGGGGTTCAACACCTGGTTTGCCCGTGCCCTGGACGGCTATGTGGGCATATGCGGCATACTTATAAAGAAGTCGGTGCGAAGCCTTCTATTCCTTGGTCTCGTAATAGTGGCCGTCTGCTTTCTGGGCATGAAGCTGCCCAGCGGCTTCCTCCCGGAAGAAGATCAGGGTTTCTTCTATCTGGACGTCCAGCTCCCGGAAGCATCTTCTCTCCAAAGACTCGATGCAACGTGCAAGAAGATCGAGGATATACTCAAGAAGACCCCCGCCGTGGAGGTGTTTAACACCATTGTCGGGTATAGCATACTCAGTCAGGTAAACACCACCTACAACGCATATTTCTCGGTCACCCTGAAGCCATGGCACAAGAGGAACAAAGGGAACGAAAAATACGCCGCCATCATGGCCCACGTGAACCGCGAGCTGAAAAAGTTGCCCTCCACCGAGGCCTTCGCCTTTTCACCACCGGCGATCCCCGGCATCGGCACATCGGGCGGCATCACCTTCATGCTCGAAGACCGGGCGGGAAGAGGCATCGATTTTCTGGCCGACAGCACGAAAAAGTTTCTGACCGAAGCCCGGAAGCAGCCTGAATTTGCGTCGGTGAGCACATCATTCTACCCGTCGGTACCGCAGATGTACGCAAGTGTGGACCGCGACAAGGCCCTCAAGCAGGGCGTTGTCCTCTCCGAGCTATACCAGACGCTTCAGTCCTTCATGGGTGGCCCTTTCGTGAACTATTTCAACCGATTCGGCCGTCAATGGCAGGTTTATCTCCTCGCCGACGGCCAGTACCGCACCAAACCTGACGATATCGGCAGGTTTTACGTACGGAACAAGACCGGACAGATGGTTCCCCTCTCAAGCCTCGTGGAGATCAAGCAAAGCGCCGGACCGGAGTTTACCCTGCGATACAACGAGTACCGCGCGTCCCAGATCAATGTGATACCCGCCCCTGGTCACAGTTCGGGCCAGGCCATGGCAGCCCTCGAAGGCGTGTTCAAACGCACCATGTCCACGGGCATGGGGTTCGACTACATGGGCATGTCGTATCAGCAGAAGGTGGCGACTGAAGGCGTACCACCTATGGTGATATTCGGTCTGTCTCTCCTGTTTGTGTTCCTGATCCTTGCGGCCCAGTATGAAAGCTGGTCTCTCCCGTTCAGCGTTCTTCTCGGTACGCCTATCGCGGTTTTCGGCGCCTTCCTGGGTATCTGGCTAAGGTCGATGGAAAATAACGTGTACGCCCAGATAGGGCTCGTGATGCTTATCGGCATGGCAGCGAAGAACGCCATCCTTATCGTCGAATTCGCGAAGGCAAAATTTGACGCAGGGGAATCCATAACCAAGGCGGCTCTTGACGGTGCGCGACTCCGTTTCCGTCCGATCCTCATGACCGCCCTCGCCTTTATTCTCGGCACGGTCCCCCTCGCTATGGCGTCCGGTTCGGGCGCCCAATCTCGGCGGATACTGGGGACCGTGGTGATCGGGGGGATGCTGGCGGCCACGCTGATAGCCGTCTTTCTTATCCCCGTAACGTTCTACGTGGTGGAGAAACTGGCACACCGTAAAGGCCCGCAACCCGCCGGTCCTCCCTCCGCGACCCCTCCACCACTGGAAGGAGAACCCCAGACCCATGAATAAGCCGGGGATGCCCGCGAGGCCGGAATAGATCGATGATGTCCAAGTTCTTTGTCAACAGACCCATCGTTGCCATGGTGATCGCCATTATCACGGTCATCGTAGGCGTTGTCGCCATGATAAGGCTACCTGTAGCCGAGTTTCCCGACATCGTTCCACCGGAAATCCTCATTCAGGCCACATACACGGGCGCCGATGCCCTTACCCTTGAACAGGCTGTTGCGACCCCTATCGAGCAGCAGATGAGTGGCGTGGATAACATGATCTACATGTATTCCGTCAATGCCAACAACGGGGAAACCCAGTTGAGGGTTGACTTTGATGTGGGTACGGACCCGAACACCGATGAGGTGCTTGCCCAAATGCGCTTCGGACAGGCGGAATCGCAGCTCCCCTCCGAAGTCAACGCCATGGGCGTGACCATAAAGAAATCGGCGAGCAGCCCTCTCGTGGTCTTTTCCATCTATTCACCAAAAGAGACCTACGATCAGGTCTTTCTCGCAAACTATGCCTACATTAACCTCAATGATCCTCTCGCCAGAGTCAAAGGTGTGGGCCAGGTGCAAATCTTCGGCGCAGGTCAGTACGCCATGCGCTTGTGGGTAAAACCCGATCACCTCGCCAAATTAGGGATCACGGTAGATGAGATCTCCGACGCCATTCAGTCTCAGAGCACCGTCAACCCGTCAGGCCAACTGGGGGCGGAACCCGCGCCGCCCGGCCAGGAATTCACCTATTCCGTAATAGGGCAAGGAAGGCTCACCACGGAAAAGGAGTTCGGAGATATCGTGGTCCGCGCCAATAGCGACGGCTCCTACGTGCGGGTGAAGGATGTGGCGCGGGTTGAACTCGGCGCGCAGTATTACAACGTCTTCGGTCGCTTCAACCGCAAACCCGCTGCCGTCATCGCCGTGTACCAACTCCCCGGCTCCAACGCCATCGATACGGCGAAAAGGGCCATAAAGCTTATGGACGAGTGGAAGCAGCGGTTCCCCAACGATCTCGAGTATACGGTCTGCCTCGATACCACCCTCGCCGTGTCCGCGGGCATGAAAGAGATCGTGAAGACCCTTATTGAGGCCCTCATACTTGTCATTATCGTAGTTTTTCTCTTTCTTCAGGGGTGGCGGGCCACCTTGATCCCCCTGTGCGCCGTGCCCGTATCCCTCGTGGGGACCTTTGCCCTTTTTCCGCTTTTTGGATTCTCCATCAACACCCTGTCTCTTTTCGGTCTCGTCCTGGCCATCGGCCTCGTAGTGGACGATGCCATCGTCGTGGTTGAAGCCGTAGAGGCTCATATTGAACGGGGTTTGTCCCCAAAAGACGCGACCCTCAAAGCCATGGAGGAGGTATCAGGTCCTGTTATCGCCATTGCGTTAATCCTTGCCGCGGTCTTTATCCCCACGGCCTTTATTCCGGGCATCACAGGCAGGCTTTACCAGCAGTTTGCAGTAACCATCGCCATATCCGTCCTCATTTCTGCATTCAATGCCCTTACTCTGAGCCCTGCCCTTGCGGCCATACTTCTCCGGCCGAAGACCAAAGTCTGGGGACCTCTCCAGAGGTTCTACGACTGGTTCAACCGCGTCTTCAAGCGTGCCGTGGACGGTTATGTGGGTCTCTGCGGAGCCGCCATACGGAAGGTCTTCATAAGTCTTCTCATTCTCGCGGGAGTCACGGCCATGGCCGGAGGGTTCGCCAAGATGGTGCCGGGAAGCTTCCTCCCCGAGGAAGACCAGGGATATCAGTTTGCCGCCGTGCAGTTGCCCTTCGCTGCCTCCTTGCAGCGGACCGATGAGGTGGTGAAGAAGATCGAGGAGATTGTGTTGAAAACCCCGGGAGTGAAGTACTGCACTGCCGTCGCCGGTTTTAACCTGCTCAGCCAGGTTACAAACACATATAGCGGCTTCTTTTTTATCACCCTCGAGGACTGGAGCAAGAGGAAGAAACCCGAGGAGCAGTACGAGGCCATTATGATGCACATTTATGGACAAATGTCTCAACTGACTGAAGGCGTCGCCTTTCCGATCTCCCCGCCCGCGATCCCCGGCATAGGCACAGCCGGCGGGTTTACCTTTGTCCTCGAAGATCGTGCAGGGAAAGATATCGCCTTCCTTGCCCGGAACGTGCAGACCTTCCTCCAGGCAGCCCGCAAAAGGCCGGAACTCAGTTCCCTGGCTACCACTTTCAGTCCCGCGGTGCCCCAGGTCTACGTCAACGTGGAACGCGAAAAAGCCCTCAAGCAAGGCGTCCCTCTCGACAATATATATGAGACCCTCCAGTGTTTTATGGGAGGGACCTTTGTCAATTACTTCAACCGCTTCGGACGCCAGTGGCAGGTCTTTGTGCAGGCCGAGGGCGATTACCGCCGAGACACGGAAGGCCTTTCCCAGTTCTATGTGAGGAATAACACCGGCAACATGGTCCCCTTGTCGGCCCTCGCCACGGTGAAAGCCACATCAGGGCCCGAATTCACCGTGAGGTATAACCAGTACAGGAGCGCCCAGATTTACGGAAGTGCTGCGCCCGGCTACAGTTCAGGTCAGGCTATGAAGGCTTTGGAGGAAACTTTTGCCCAGACCATGCCGCGGGAAATGGGATTCGACTATATGGGCATGTCATATCAGGAAAAGAAAGCCCAGCAGGGCGTGCCGGTAGCGGCAATTTTCGGATTCTCCCTTCTCTGCGTATTTCTTATTCTCGCCGCCCAGTATGAAAGCTGGTCCCTGCCGTTTAGCGTACTCCTCGGTACCCCCATCGCAGTGATGGGCGCTTTTCTCGCCCTTCTTATCCGCGGGCAAGAGAACAACGTATACGCCCAGATCGGTCTCGTCATGCTCATCGGACTTGCGGCGAAGAATGCCATCCTTATCGTAGAGTTTGCAAAAACGGAGTACGAGAAAGGGATGCCTCTCGTCGACGCGGCGCTTTACGGCGCACGCCTGCGTCTGAGACCTATACTCATGACCTCATTTGCCTTTATCCTTGGCTGCGTTCCCCTCGCGACAGCCAAAGGAGCCGGTGCGCTCTCGCGCCAGATCATGGGCACGGCAGTTATCGGAGGCATGGCAGCGGCCACTGCAATAGCTATTTTCTTAATACCGGTAACGTTCTACGTGGTTGAAAGACTCTCGCATCGGGGGGAAGCAGGGGTACCTCCGGAAAACAAGGGAGGAGAAAAGGAGGGAGGAGAACGTGCGTAAGCTTATCGTCTTCTTGGTGTTTATCCTGTCACTCGTCGGTTGCGCCATCGGACCGGACTATAAACGTCCTGCCATCGACACGCCGTCGACATGGCGTCTGGACGAAAGACAAGCAAACAATCTGGCTAATACCATGTGGTGGGAGCAATTCGATGACCCCGTGCTCAATGATCTGGTCACAAGCGCTCTCAAGGAAAACTATGATGTCAAAATCGCCGCCGCGAGAGTTGAGGAGTTTGTGGGTCAGTACTGGATCGCCAGAGCAGGTTTCTTTCCTCAGATAAGCGCCACAGGTCAGGGTGGCAGGCAACGTCTCAGTGATAACACCTCTACCTCGCTCTCATCTTCGCCCCTCGCTTCCGGTTTCAACAATCCCTCCACCAGTTATCAGGGCGGCTTTAGCGGGTCCTGGGAAATAGATGTCTGGGGTCGTCTGAGGCGAGCCACAGAGGCAGCCCGGGCAGATCTTCTCAGTACGGAAGAAGGCAAGAGAAGCGTGATCCTTACCCTCGTCAGCAACGTGGCAAACGGTTACGTGAATCTGAGGGACCTTGACAAACAACTGCAGATAGCGCAAAGCACAACGGAAAGCAGGCGCCAGTCTCTCAGGCTCACCGACTTGAGGTTCAAGAACGGTCTCATATCGCTGTTGGACCTGTCACAAGTAAAGTCCGAGTATGAACAGGCAGCGGCGACCGTCCCCTCCCTCAAGAAGCAGATCACCCTCCAGGAGAACGCGCTCTGCGTACTTCTCGCGAGAAACCCCGGTCCCATACCAAGAGGCAAGAGCATCGACGACCTCGTGCTGCCGGCAGTGCCCGCGGGCCTTCCGTCCGATCTCCTCGAACGGCGTCCCGACATCCGTCAGGCCGAGCAGGAACTTATCGCAGCCAATGCCCGTATAGGGGTTGCCAAGGCCGCATTCTTCCCCGCTATATCCCTTACCGGCGCTTTTGGCTGGTCGAGCGCTCAGTTGTCAAATCTCGTGTCGGGGCCTTCCCAGGCGTGGAACTGGGCAGGGACCTTCAACGCCCCTATCTTCACAGGCGGAGCTCTCATGGGCCAACTCATGGTAAACGAAGCGCAGCAGCAGCAATTACTCTTTCAATACAAGAAAGCCATCCAAACCGCGTTCCAGGAAGTGAACGACTCTCTGGAAACCCAGAAACAGACACGGGAGCAACTCGTCGTTCAGGCGCGTCAGGTCGATGCGCTCCGGACCTATGCGAAGGTGGCCAGACGGCGTTACGACAACGGGTATACGAGCTATATGGAGGTCCTCGATGCAGAAAGAAGCCTTTTCAACGCCGAACTTTCCTATGCCCAGACACAGGGCATTCTGTTCCAGTCCTTTGTAAACCTCTATAAGGCCACGGGAGGGGGTTGGGTCATGGAAGCAGAGAAGATCGCCAAGTGATAACCGGTTATCGAGGTGGTCCTGCGCCCGCGGGTCGGGCCAGGCCAGGTTCGACCCCGGCGGTTTTCCTTCCCTGTCAGGTATCCCTGTTGTCCAGTACTCGTCTTACTATCTCCGCTGTTTCCTGTCTTGTGAGCGGCTTCAGAACAAGTTCCTTTACGCCCATCGCCTTGACGTCTTCTTCTGAAATCAACTCACTGTATCCCGTGCAGAGAATGACGGGGATATCACGACGGAGTTTCATCATCTCTTTGGCGAGATCGGACCCTGTCATGTAAGGCATTGCCTCGTCTACAATCACGAGGTCGAAGGATTCAGGGTTTTCGGAGAATATTTTCAGCGCTTCCCTGCAGTCCGTCGTCGCGGTCACGTGATAGCCGATCCCTTCAAGCAGGCTTCCCGTCATCTCAACAAGAAGTTCCTCGTCATCGACAAAAAGGATTCTCTCCGTTCCACCGGGCACCGTTTCGGGAGTCTCTTTTGGTAATTTTTCCTTCTGACGCGCCCTGGGAAAAAACACACTAAAAGTCGATCCTTTTCCCGGCTCGCTGGAAACAGTAATGGCGCCTTTATGGATCTGTACAATCCCGTAAACCACGGAAAGCCCCATGCCAATCCCCTCACCCACCGGTTTCGTGGTAAAAAAGGGGTCGAATATCCTCTCCTGCACTTCGTTGCTCATGCCGGAACCCGTATCACTGACAATAAGGGCCACATATTCTCCCGGCGTCATATTCGGGTGGAGCGCCGGGTTTCCTTCGTCCAGGATAACATTGGTGACGGTAATCTTCAGGATTCCCCCTTTTTCGCGCATGGACTGAGCCCCGTTTGATGCGAGGTTCAGGAGGACCTGCTGTATTTGGGAAAAATCCGCAAATATTTCATCCGATTGAGTATCCACGAGGGTCTCCATTTGAACCGTCGCGGGAAGGGTCGCCCGAAGGAGGGCGGATGTCTCCTCTACAAGCGGACCGAGGCGTGCGGGTTCCTGCCTGGGCGTGGTCTTCCTGCTGAAGGTAAGGATCTGGCGAACAAGGTCTCTCCCGCGCATACCCGACTTGCGGATGAGTTCGACGTATCTCTTGAGGGGATCCTCGTCTCCCTTGATCTCCCTTAAGGCCCGCTCTGAAAAACCGATAATTGCCGCAAGGATGTTATTGAAATCGTGGGCAATTCCTCCAGCCAGAGTCCCCATGGCCTGCATCTTGCGGGCCTGGTGCATTTCCTCTTCGTTCCGTCTCCGCTCGGTGATGTCCCTCAGGTACGCGAGAGTATTCGACTCTCCCTTGTACACAATCCTGGTTGCCGAAACTTCAATGTAGATCGGGTTTCCGTCCTTCCTGATGCCCTTGAATTCGTATCTTGAAGGCACAAGATCACCCTTTTGCCGACCCCGGTTAATGGCTATGACCTTCTCACGATCGTCCGGATGCACTGAGAAGAATACGTCTTTCCCCACAATTTCTTCCGGCCTGTCATAACCGAACATGTCAAGAAACTTCCGATTCACATATATATGTTGATCCCCCTTTACGATGGCGACGCCGTCGTTGGAATGTTCTATGGCAATTCTATAGCGCTCCTCCGATTCTCTGAGCGCCTCTTCCGCACGTCTGAGTTCAATCTCCGACTCCCTCAGATCGGCAATTTTCCGGCGCATATCCGACAACTCTCCGAGAAGTTCCTTCCTGGCCTTATCTTCCTCTTTCATTCTAAGTACCTCTGCAATGTTAGCTCCAATACTAGTATACAATACTTCAAAAATAATTGCCCGCCGACTTTGCATAATCCAGGGCCGAATGCTCCCGTACGTACCGTGCCAAGGGAACCCCTGCTCAAATTCGGCAGGGTAATCGCTGCTAGTTCCCGGGGCGTTTCTCTTTCCTCTTTTCCGATTCGACGATGCTTCACCAAATATATGACAGATTTGGTCGTTGTGCGGGACTCACTGAAAAAAGTTAAAATAAACTTTTCAGCCTCCCTACCCCTTCCCACAATACAATACCTGTCGCATATTAATGGAAAGAGAAATCCGAAAAGACCACGGAGGGTGGAAAATGACATATAGTGCAAAACTCCTTGACCGAGAGTTACTGGCGGGTGATGTGGCAGTATTTCGAATCGAAAAACCCGACGGTTTCACGTTCAAAGCCGGCCAATGGTGCGCGGTGACCGTGCCGGACATAGGGTTTCACGACGAGCGCGGCCTGAAACGGCCCTTGAGCATCGCATCATCTCCTCGTGAGAAGGACCTTCTCTTCGCCACCAAACTGAGCAACAGCGCGATGAAGCGGACCATGGCCGAGATAAAAACCGGGACCATCATTTCTCTCGATGAGCCGCTCGGGTCCCTTCTCCTTCCGGAGGACGTGACTGTCCCCCTCGTATTTCTCGCAGGGGGCATCGGGATCACGCCCTTCAGGTCCATGCTCCAGTACGCGGCGGAAACCCCGACAGGACACACGATAACCCTGTTCTATTCCAACAGGACTCCTGAAGAGACGCCTTTTCTTGAAGACTTGGCACGCCTTTCCAGGGAGAGCGGGGCGATCCGCGTATATAATACCATGACCCGAGTGGGAGTAGGTTCGAATTGGTCCGGTCTCACGGGACGACTCAACCCGCAGATGGTCATGGATAACTGCCGGTCCTGGGAGAGTGCCGCTTACTACATCGTGGGGCCCCCTGCCATGGCTGACGCAATGAAGCAGACACTCTCGGACATGAAGATCGATCCAAAACGGATAACGGTCGAGTTGTTTGCGGGCTACTAATCGAAGAGGAGGAATATATGGAAGCCGGGAAGCAGCATATGAAATGTAACGATTGCGGATGCAGATTTGAAGCCGGGTCGCGTGAACGAGACGACACCGGGAAAAAACCGGTGGAACCGGCGCCGCCCATCACGTGTCCTCAGTGCGCGAGCATGAACATAACCACGGCGTAAGCCACGGGTACGGGCATCAAAGGCGAGCACAACACCCGTAAGGCTATATCAAGGCGAACTTCCGGGTGCGGACCTGGAGGGCAATCACCCGGCCTTCTTCCCGGATCGGTTGGCTTTATTATCCGCCTTTTTCTTTTGATCCCCCTCGCCTTCGAGCCGGCGGTACTCCTCAAGCAACTCGTTTTCGCTCAGGCCCCTTCTCGTAAACGGTCGCGAGGCTTCCGCGGTACGCCATACGGACAGGGCATCTGTAATCAACCGGTGCAGCCTCCTCTTGACACTCATCTCCACATCCTCCTTTCTCACGCGGCCTTCGGGGTATGCGCGTTGCCGCCAATCGCAAAGCCTTGCCGCCCATCGGCCCGACCGCCTAGGGTATCTTACTACACCGGAGGTGTACAATCCAGCCTTACATTCCCGGGACCCGCTGTCTACCTGTGGTCGCATCGGTCCGCAATCTTTGACTATAGGTTTTGCGCATTTGACATTTTGCAATTTCCGCAGTTTTCATGTAGTTTTTATTACGGTCAGGCAAGGCAGATATGGCAGACAGAGCGATCCTCAAAATAACGGGACTCACGAAGGAATACGGCACCCTTACGGCGGTCGACCACATATCCTTTTTCGTAAACTCCGGCGAAGCCGTGGGCCTTCTCGGTCCCAACGGTGCAGGGAAGACCACCACCATCAACATGATCCTCGGCATCATGAAACCGACGACCGGAACTGTGGAGATATTGGGCAAAGACCTGCGCACGTGCAGGTCGGAGGTGAGCAAAAATGTCAACTTTGCGGCCGTGTATGCCCATATGCCCGCGAACCTCACAGTGTGGCAGAACCTGTACGTTTTTGGCTTACTCTATGAGCAGAGAAACCTCAAGGAACGAATAAGGCTTCTCATGAAAGAATTCGACCTGGAGAACTTCGCTCACACAAGGGCCGGGTTGCTTTCCTCAGGGGAACTGAGTCGTCTCAGCCTCGCCAAAGCAGTAATAAACAGACCTTGCCTCTTGCTTCTCGACGAACCAACGGCCAGCCTGGACCCCAGCGTTTCCCGGATCATTCGCGACAACATAAAGGCCTACGCCGCAAAGACCGGCGCCGGGATACTCTGGACGTCTCATAACATGAGTGAGATCGAGGCCGTGTGTGACCGGGTTCTTTTCCTGTCACACGGTAAGATCCTCTTAAGCGGGAACCCAAGGTCCCTTCCGGCCGAACACGGAAAGAAAGACCTGGAAGAGTTGTTCATCACCGTAGCCCGCGAACCGCTTCTCCTCAAGGAATGAAACGATGAGCTTATTGAGAGTTTACGCCATCTTCGTCCGTCAGTTGTTCCTGCTGAAAAGCAACCCCACGAGGCTCGCCAGTATCTTCCTGTGGCTGGTCATCGATATCATCCAGTGGGGATTTATCAGCAGATATCTCGGGTCCTTCGGTAAGGCGACCTTCAGTTTCATTACCGTCATTCTCGGGGCAATCCTCCTCTGGGAATTCATGAGCCGCATCCAGCAGGGAGTGCTCATGTCCTTTCTGGAAGACGTGTGGACTCAGAATTTTGTCAATTTCTTCGCGTCCCCCCTTACGGTCCGGGAGTACCTGGGAGGGCTTGTCCTCACAAGCATTACCACAGGCATGGCCGGATTCCTCGCCATTGTCGCCATCGCCGGGTTCGCATTCGGTTACAACATACTGAGGATAGGCATACTGCTCCTGCCTTTTATGCTTATACTCCTGGTTTTCGGGGTGGCAATGGGGATCTTCGTGTCGGCTATAATTTTCAGACTCGGGCCTTCGGCCGAGTGGCTCGCCTGGCCTATACCCATGGTACTTTCACTCTTTGCAGGTGTCTATTATCCTATCTCAACCCTGCCTGCCCCTCTTACGACACTGGCCTGGCTGATTCCTCCCGCCTACGTCTTTGAGAGCATGCGGGGCGTCCTTACTACCGGCGCGCTCCCCGCGGATCTGATGTCAAACCTTCTCATCGGCGCATCCCTCGCCATAGCTTATTTACTGCTTATGTTCCGATTCTTCGTCTTCATCTACGAGAGGAACCTGCAAAACGGAAGTATCGCACGTTTCAACGCCGAAGCCCTCTAAGCGCACAATGCTAGGTCCCTTTCTGGATTAGTTCGACCAATACATATTTCCCGAGAAGAAAAAAGGCAATGCGGCTCACGCCGGAGCAGCGCCTTTTCAGATTCTCGTCGTAGGCAACGCAGTCTTGGGCGGGAACGGTGATCTTGAACCCGTGTCCCGCGACCTCGGCCATGGCGGCATCCATATCGTCGACTTCGAAGCAGAGGTGGTGGAGACCGCCTCCACGCTTCTTGATGAAATTCGAGATAGGGGAAGACTCTGCCGTGGGTTCAAGAAACTCGATGTAAACGTCCCCCGTGCCGCTCACAGGCGCGAAAGACGCCGAAACCGACTGAAGAGGGTTCACTGTGGGCTCGGTCATCTCGGTAAAACCAAGTTTCCTGAAAAGATCAACCACCCCGTCAATCCCGTCGACAACAAAACCAATATGGTCAAGAGTTAGTTTCATAAGTCTCCTCCTCTGTGGGAAACTCTGTGAGGTCGCAACATGACGCATTCAGGAAACCGCGCCCACCTTCCACCAACTCAAGGTGTCGCGTTACCCTCACCGCGGGAACTGTACTTCACCGCTCAGCTACCCTTCGTCTCATTCGCTTCCTGAGTCTTATCCCCGGTCTTTTCGGAGGCAGGCGGGTCCAGAACTTTTACGAGTTCCAGGTCAAAGATCAGCAAGGTGTTCGGCCCCACCAACTCCCCTACTCCGTCCTCGCCATAGGCGAGTCTTGAGGGGATAAAAAGTCTCCATTTTGCACCGCTTTGCATCAGCAGGCTGCCTTCTCTCCATCCCGGAACCACGTTTTCCAGTACGAATGTCTCCGGTCCGCCTTTCTTATACGAATTTTCGATCTCGCTCCCGTCGATGCGACTCACCACGTAGTGGACCGACACCATATCGTCTTCCTTCGGCTTCTTCCCTGTACCCGCCTTGATTACCTTATACTGAAGACCGCTCGGAAGGGTTATCACGCCTTCCTTATTCTTGTTCTCGGCGAGGAACTTATCTTCTTCCCGTTTGTTCTTCTCCGCGACAGCCACGCCCTTTACCTGTTTTTGTTCCGTAATTTCCTTCTCAATGGCAGTCTTGGTCTCAGAGATTTCGTCTTCCGTGAGAAGAAGTTTACCTCCGGTCAGGGCGTCCCGAATTCCCTCTTTCAGTACGTCGAGGTTTACATCCACCGATTGCTTCTTCAGCAGCCTGCCGATGTCGACTCCCACGGCATAGCTTACCTTGTCTCTCTTTTCTTTTAGTGGCGCCCTCTCTTCGCCGAACAAGGGGCCTGCGAGGCATATTGAGATAATACAGACCACCGCTATTCTGACTTTCATGAGTCCTCCCTTCAATGTGTGATGATTATGAAGCCTGGAATATTTTATAGGAGGAGCGGCCCATAGTCAAATGGGCCGATTTGTTGGGACGCAAGGCCGCAACTCACCCGCACGTTTATAATCCCCGCCCGCAAGCTCGACTTCCTATTGCCTGTCTATTCTGTTTTCTTCTTTTCTTTCGACCGCACGTAAAGCCACCACACCAACAAGCCAACCCCGCCACTCAGCCATATCGCCAGAAATACGAATTGCCCCAAACCCGCCCTCCTTATGCTCTCAGAAAATATTCCTATCCCAAACGGATAGACTCCCCTTCCCCCATGATTCTTCGGACCCTTAAGGCGGCCGATGCCCTGTGGATAACTCTAATTATATCGGCTTTTCTCACATCATAAAGTAATTCGGCACACTTGTCCATTCAATTCTGAACCGGGCAGTCCCCGGATTATTTTGTGATGGGAGCGCCCTTCTTTCAGTTGGAGATTGCCGGGCGGACGGAAATAGTGTTAAGATTAGCCGTTGCAAAAGGGTTCCTACACTTTGTGCCAAGGAGGGGTTATGAACATACTCAGGAAGCGGTTTCCTGCGATCCTGGTGGGATGCATGCTATTTTGCGGGCCTGGCCTGTCGTGGGGGGCCGATTGGGAGGTCTACTACGAGGATGGTATGGAGATGCGTTATTATGACAAATCAAGCGTGAAGAGGGTACAAAAAGGCGTACTACGAGTCGCGATCAAGACCACGTTGCTGGGGGCGGAGGAAGGAAAGGTCGTACAACTCGAGATGGACTGCGGAGCCCATAAGTACCGTATACTTTCGCCCGACGCCGATGCGGTAATAGCGGAACTCCCACCCCATGCAGGGTTGGAGGAAGGGTCTCCGTGGGTCTGGTTCTCAATTAACTCTGAGATGATGGCCATGTATCAGAACATCTGCGAGGGTTGAAGCTCGAACTGAGTCGTCGGCGGTGTGTAGTCATAGGGTATCACCCCCAGCTCACGCCTCCGGTCCTTCTGAAGGGCGAGGGACGAAAGAAGGTCGTCCTATTCAAGTTCCTTCAGAGAGAAGGCGAGTACGCTCGACAGGCATACGAGTATTCCAAGCACGAAGATACCGAACTTGAAACTCACAAGATCGCCTGACAGACCGAGAAGATAGGGCATCACCCCCACTCCGAAAATGATCGCCACCGTCAGAATGAGTCCGGTGGCCATGCTCCTCATTTCCCTGCTAAACATCCGCGCAATGGAAACGAGGCTTACAGGGAAAAATCCCGTCACGATAACTGCCTGCAGGAAAAGAACAATGCCTATGTGCCTAGCTGAAACCACACCCATAAGCACGGTAAGTATGCCCGTCATCAGCATCAGGATAAACATCACTTTTCTAAGATTGAGTCGGTCAACGAGAAAGCCCGCGAGAATGGCGACCCCAATCCCTCCCAGTCGTGACATCCCCAGGATACCGTTCGCATACTCGATGCCCAGAGAGAGCTCCTTCGTGAGATAGAGTGGTATTATGGAGTAGATACCCAGATTGGCGCCGGAAGCGAATGTAAAAAGCGCCCCCATCACCCAGAGCCCCTTCGTCCTCACGAGGTCGCCGAACGCACGTTTTACCGGATGGCTGATCTTCACCTCATGGCACGTCAATTGGCAAACTATGGCGCCGAGAAGAAACACAACGCCAAAGACGGTGAATATCCCCCTCCATTTCATAAAATGAAGGAAGAATAGGGCTATCAATGGAATACTGAATATGCTTACCGACGCTCCCGAATCATGAATGGCGATAGCTTTGCCCCAGTTCTTTTCAGAAAAATTCTCTGTTATCAGCGGTATCGCCGACGGCAGGTACATGCCGACCGATATGCCCAGGATAAAGCTGAACAGATAAAGTACCGAAAAGACTTTCACGCAGGGAATCAAGAGAAAGAGAAAGGCGCTTATGCCGAGGGAGACCACTATAGTCCTTTTGTAGCCCAGTCTTCCCGCAAAGAAGCCGGAGAAAAACATGGACAGGCCATACCCTACGGCCTGGAACACAAAAACACTGCTTGCTCTCGCATGGCTAATGGCGAATTCGTCCTCTATAAGCGGAAGAATGGGTGAAAATATCACCCTTACGCACATGTTGATGAACCAGAGAAACCAGAGAAGAGAAAGAAATAAAAGGGCCTTGCCCTTCAGTTGAGGATAACGCACATTTCAATCTAACCAGATATGGGACAAAATTTCAACCAATAAACCAAACAATAGTTCGACCTTGCCCAAGGCAGGTTTCCGTGGACGGGACAATTCCGCGCACCATTGCCGCAGCCCGCCTCTTTCTCAAACCCTGCTGAAGCCCACTGTGCCGAGGCCGATGCTCCTGACCGTCTTCACTTGCGCACATTCCCTCACCCCCTTCTTCTTCAGGGTCTCCGCTATTCTTTCGGAGCCATGAAGGGCCGTGCTCCCCATCTGGTCCGTGATATTGATGTAAAGCACCGTATTGTTTGTCAGGGTGATACCGATGCTTAAGGGAGAGGAGGACGTAAGAATAAGGGCTCTCCCGGCTGCGCCAAGCCGGGCCGTGCCGGCGCTCGCAACAACTGCAATCCATGAAGCCGCCACCAGCCATCGTGGGGGCAGAAAGACAACGGATTGAAAGAAACTCATATCCCCGTACCGATAGAGCCTTGTCCCCCGGAACGTCGTGATCGCCAACCCCTCATCCGTCGAGAGAATCCGATAACCGGCATACCACGCCGATATCCAGAGAATGAGGAGCCCGCCCAGGAGGAAGGGGGAAAAGAGAAGGAGAACAAACAGTCCTTCCGGAAAAACTTGCAAGGTTCCTCCCACGAGAAGAACGGAGAGAATAAGGGGTAAAACAAAAAAGGCAACCCCCACCAGATCGCTCAGGACCATTCTCCAGCGGTCATAGCTCAGGGCACCCGGCGGAGCTTTCGGCCGCGGCAGCAGCGCATAGATAAGGATGCCCGCAAGGATAAGCGCGAAACCCGCAACACGGTAAGGATAGAGGAGATAAGCCGGAGGCTTGGGATACGGGGAAAAACCGCTCCCGAATCTGAAGTCCTTGTCCGAATATGACCTGTAGTCTATTTCGAGATACCGGGGTTTGCCGCCATCATCGTTCATCAGGCACAACCGTCCTGTCTTTCTTGCCGCGATCCCGGCCACCATGTTCAGCGGGTACTCGTGGGCGGAAAAGAACAGGGCCTTCATGGAATACCGGCCTGAAGGGAATCGCCTGGTCCACTCCGGCTTCTTTTCTCTTCCCTCCATGGCGTCTTGGATTTCCTGAAAGAAATCGGACCATACCCGCCCCTCTACCCTGAGCACGGAAGGCTGCCGCCTCCTCTCCATTACAGCTCTATCCTCAGGGGCAAGAAGAGGGGTCCCGAGCACACCTCCGGGGGCGGACGGAGGCAGGGCAGCGGCGCTTGTCCGTCTCTCTGCGTAGGGCTTTACGATGATGACCGGTTCCAGTGACGCAAAATAGGCGAGTCCTATCCCCGCGCCGATACATATAATCAATAAGACTCTCCGCCAGAGCTCCATCTGTCCACACCTCACCGGCAGCGCCCTCCCTTCTTTATCTTGGCCGGTCTTACCCTATATTCGCCTATCCGCCGCCGACATGTCAATAGCGTGGCCTGATCAACCGCGCTACCTCAGAGCCGGTTCTGGTGATCCCCGTTTTCCTCGTCCGGCTGAGTGTGCTATACTAAGGGCGGCCAACGAATACAGCCGGGTGATCCCTTGCAAGAGGCCACCAAAAGGGGGTGTCCATATGAGCAAATACGAATACGTGAAGAAGCCTTCCGGGACTCCGTGGGTGATGGAAGTACGAAAAGGCGGTTCTCACAAGGGCAACATCCGCAAAAGCCCGTACACGGGTCGATATCAGTTTTTCAGGGGCTCTGTGAATGTGATTCGCGCTTCCTGCGAGGAGTCCGACATCGATACTCTGATAGGCAAGATTGAGGAGTTGGACCTTTAGACCCGGCGGATTCCCGAAGCAGGGATTCTTGACGCCCGGCGCGTTACATCAACAGGTGAGTACTCACCTGTTGATAAACCGTTCGCACAGGAGATCTTGAAATGACCGTGACAAAAAATAACCGATCCGAGGATACGATCGGCACGCCTGAAGAACCCCTCAAGATCAGGCTGAAGGTGCTTGACAGAGAGACTAATGAAAGCCGGTATTGTGAGATCGACGAGGCGAAGACATGGGATTGGAAAAACCCGGAAATATGGCACGTGATAAACGGATGGCAGATCACGAGTTACCGCATGCTTATCTTCATGTTGCGCCGCAAAGAAGAAAGGGGCCTCGAAGAGGTTGTGCTCCAGGTAATCCCCCGCTTCATGATGCTCAATGGTTGTTAAGCATCCTTCAGCACTTCTTTCTTCATTTTTGCTCGGAATAGTCTTGTCCGCGCCTTCTATTTCTGATAAAATACACAACACTTTTTTGAAATAGAATAGATCGGGCACCACATGAATACTCTGTCAAAAACGGCACGGGAACAGCCGTTTTCATATACGTGCAACTGTTGCTCCCACTGTTGCAAGGAAAAGATTATCCGCGTAAACCCTTACGAAACGGCTCGTCTTTCTTCGCATCTTCATATAAACACTTCGTATTTCCTGAAGGCATATACGTGGGCGGCCGGCACGATCCTCAAGGTTCCCTACAGGGGGTATTGCATCTTTCGCAACTATTCCGGTTGTTCCGTTCACGGCGACCGCCCTCTGGTTTGCCGTCTCTACCCTCTGCGACGAAGTATCTCCGATGACGGTATTGAGAGTTTTGCCCTTCTTGAATTCGAGCCTGGATGTATCGCCTTCCACGGCGATCAGGAGACCATAGCCGATTATCTCTCCGATCAGGGCGCCGGGGAGTATCTCGAAGCAATGGACCGATATCTCGATCTTACGGATAAGTTCGTGGATACCCTTCATCATATGACAGGAGAGGATCCACGCTTTACCGAAGAAGTGACGCGCAGCCTCACGGCGCCGTCCGTTACCGGCGAAGAACCCGTGCCCGGATGGCTCGATATGGATCCTGTCAACTCCGGTTACTGCGCACATACGGGCACCCGACGGCCCAAGTCTCTCCGTGAAAAGATGAATATGCATATTACCGCCATCGAATCCTGGCTGGCGGGCATGAGCGACATCGAGGGCGGGCGCGGGTCGTTTTGCGGAAATACACGCCTCCTTTCTTCTTTGAAGGGGGGTCCGGCTCACGTCGCCGATAAGCTGATTCGCGTGAAGACCGTAGCAAGGACGCTTGCCGTTCTCGCATACTCGATTGGGGTCAACCTTGACGAACTGTCAAGAGAGGAGTTTGGAGCAGGAGAAGAGGCGGACACGCACATGCAGCGTTCACGCAATAACACGTAAGACCGGATGACCGCAGCCGGAGTCCGTTACGGGCCACGCGCATGAACGGGCCCTGACCCCATACAGCAGCGCCCACGACAACTGACACGTTTCCAGGTCGTTCAGCTTCCAAGCCCACTTCTAGCCCACTACACCATAGAGGCAGATGGCCCGATACGTGCCGGCTCCGCGTGGTAAACAGGTTGGCTACTGTCACTAAACACGCTGCGGCCCACCGGTTCACCTTTGCCCACCGGCCTCCCGATCGGGTTACTGCCTTACAAATGCTGGTGCAGGTCGGTTATCCGTCCATCCACGAACACCGCCGGTCGTTCGGGATTGCCGTCAATGCCTGGGGAGGTCAGTCTTATTTCTCCTGTTTCCTCTCTCCGGTGAGCGAGTATCACCGCCCGGATCGACCATGGCGACAAACCCTCTACCAGTTCGTCGCTTTCCACGCCTATACCGCAGCCCCTGCCTACGGCAAGCACACGACGATGCACCGTATGACTGTCACTGTCAGTGTAAAGCACCCCGGGTTCGCCCGCGATGCCGAGGCTCATCCCGTATCTCTGTGACCTGAAGGTAATTTGAAACTCTCTCCCGTCTTCCGTGACCCGGTATGTGCTCGTTACGTCCGAGGCGCCCGGGTCCCCGTTGATTACAGGCACCCCTGTCTTTCTTATTATGATCTCCATGCTGACCCCTTTCCATGAGTGCGTAGCGTAAGTTTATAATATTATACCTTACAGTCTTGGCCCGATGGCAAGTGAAGTCTCCCTTTTCTTTCGCGGCACGGGCCGCCTCGTCCGACCCGCGCCCGATTCTTGCTGCTGTCCTGCTCCCCATGCCTCCCGAAAGAGAGAAGCCCCCCATTCTACGCCTCTTCTTTCCCCGTGGAGCTTGACTAATCACCTCTTGACGCTATAATGGATAGTGGATATAGGATTGATAAACGCTTTCCCACACGGCCGTGCCGTTTGTTTCTACCGACGAATGCGGGAAAGCGGGAGACGGCCCATTTTGCACGTCACAATCAAAAGGGGGTTGGATATGATAACCAAAGCGCATCCAAGAGGACCTAAGGTCGTTAAGGATCTGGCTGCGGAGCGACTGGACAAGGCATTCAGGACTTCCCTTCTGAAGACTGAGGATCTGGCAAAAAAGAGGATTCTCCAGGCTCGCGATCCTTTTCGCACGGGCCTGACCCTTGCCAGAGAAATCCGCAGGGTTGCCGACGGTATTGATGCCGACGTGATCGCTCAAGGGATTGACGTCACGGAAGCAGGCATCGTCCCGGAAAGATAGCCCGGTAACGCACCGGCAAGGACGGCAAACAACGAAAGATTCCCCGGAGGCAGGGGAGATTTTGCCCACCGTCCCGGCACAGGCATCGAGTCCTATCGAGCCAAAACAATAGTGTCCGGGCGTGAACTATCCCCTTCCGTCTGAAGCAGCGTCTCTAACCCTAACACGTTTGCCGACAGGGAGAAGAAACGTGATTATTGAGCTTAACGGCAAGAAGCCGAGAGTGCACCCGACTGTTTTTATTGCCGCGAACGCCATGGTTATCGGCGACGTGGATTTAGAACCAGACGCAAACGTCTGGTTCCAGAGCATTGTTCGGGGGGATACAAATTACATCCGGATCGGGTCAAACTGCAATATCCAGGACGGTTGCATCCTCCACGTGGTAAAAGACCTCCATCCCCTGATTCTGGAAGACGGGGTCGTGCTCGGTCATCGCGTGGTAGCCCATGGGTGCCGGATCGGCCGGGGATCGCTCATCGGGATCGGAGCCGTGGTGTTGAATGGTGCGGAAATAGGAGCGGAATCGATCATCGGTGCGGGATCGGTCGTAGCTCCGGGAACGATTATCCCACCAAGGACCCTTTCCATTGGCGTTCCGGCTAAAGTGGTCCGCTCCCTTGGCGACGACGATATCCGTATGATCCAGGGAACCTGTGAGGAATATCTTGAGTTGAAAGAACTCTACAGACAGTTCTGATAAATAATAAACTTCTTGACAACCTTTGCCGATAACGGGAAAATGAAGGTACAACACTCGGGGATCAGCCTGATGCCGACGATCGACCCTCTGCAGACGGAATGCATCAACCACCTTAAAAGGAGCCTCTTCTGAGAATATCAGCCATTAAAATCTCCTTTCTATCATGGGCTCTTTTCTTCATTTCGGCCTTCCTCACCTTCTTTCCCTCCCCGTCCGTGCGCGCCTTTGTCACACCTGTCGATGAAAATTGGGACGAGGAAACGGAAATCGAGGAATCCATCGAATTCGCCCCTTCATCCAACGTGCGCGATTTCATCACTTTCGATGTATTTGAAGATATTGCAAGAGCAAGGGCCCTCCTGGAAGGAAAGAAGTGCGGATTTCAGGTGGTAAAAGTAAGGACAAAAACAAAATCGCAAAAAAAGAAGGGGAAAAAGAAGGTAAAGTGGGGTGAGAGGAACGAACTTGGGGAATTCTCCATACTTCTCGCTATAGAAGACGTGAAAACCAGGGAAATTCAGGTGGTCAGGGTGCATCCGAAGCTTGGCGCGAGATCGGACGGCGTAGTTGTGGAGCCGGGTAAGTCGAACGGTGTCAACACGAAATTCGTTATTACATACCCGGAGCACCATATCGTACTTGCGATCAAAAGGCCGGTACGCAGCGGAACATCGTTCAAGGAAGTCGTCTATACCCCGTATTCCGACGATCTGGATATCCCTGAGGTCAGAAACGCGGGTCTGGAGTACCTGAGGAATGTCCTCGGTGCAGCGAAAAGCGATCTTTACAATAGAAAAGTTCGCCCCTTATCATGCAATGATTTTATTGCAGACGACGTCTCGCTTGCCCTGGCGATCATCGAACATATCGACCCTCTCAAATTTGAGAGCGGGAAATACAGCGCGGAAAAGCTCATTCACGAGACGCTGGTCATTATGGGGACAAATAGACAGAACGCCTACCGCTATTCTGCATCGAAGGCAGGGGCACGAGGCCTTTTCCAGTTCATCCCCAATACATACAAGAGGATAGTCCGTCTCTATCCAGAAGCCGGCCTGGACCCGGACTTCATCCGGGGCATGGAGGACCACAGAAACGCGGCAAAAGCATCCTTCCTTCTCTTTGATGCGGACATGCGCGCTCTGGGCAACGGAAAGAAAGAGCGGATCATGGCCGATCCACTCGCCCTGGGAAGGTTCCTTGCCTCCGCGTATAACTGCGGTTCCGGCAAAACAAAAGGGGCCATGGACAGATACGGGGGAAACTGGTCTTCCGGCGTCCCTTCGGAGACCCGGATTTACCTCAAGAAGTACAACGCGGTGTGGGATTGGCTCCACCTCCAGCAGCAGGCAAACAGGTCTATCCCGTAAACGGATTCGCGCCATCCCTTAGTTGCTGAATGATTACTTATCTTCTGCGTTTCCCTTCATATCCCGCCTGCTTCAGGGCAGCGAGACAGCAAGGACGACCATAAAAAGGATTGCGCACCGAATCATTGGACCGGCTATCGGCAACCTACTATAACCTTTTCTTCCATTCACATGTAATTTCTCAAAGAGGACTCTCGGCACGCTAAGAAACTCCGCCAAAAGCCCCCCAACTTTCCATACTCTTGTTTCTGCTGCCCGGATAGCCGGCAGGGACCCGCGACGGTCCGAGGACGAACCGGGCGATTAAGAAAAAGGGCGGGTTTACTTTATAGCCATAGAGAGGAACAGAAGAACCGAAGCTTTTCAGGTCTCTATGCTACTTGGCGCCAACCCGCCCTTTTTATCACACATTATAATCTTTCTCTATTTTAAGACTTAACGACACTTTGTCAAGTAGCCCTGTGAAAGATTGCGCAACAAATTTCTCCTTTTTAACCCATCTCTCCCAGGACCCTGCATAAACTACTTGACAATCTTCCATGATAACAGGAGAATGCTCATGAGGGTTTTGCGATACATGCAGATTCCCGGTATACAACCCGGAGTCCTCATGCCACAAGCCCGATATCGACAAGCCGGGGGTATCCCTCAGATAAAGGAGCGGGTCATGCCATTTGAAACGATAAATAACCTCAAAGTCTATTACGAAGTCCATGGGGAAGGCGAGACTATCATGCTTCTCCACCACGGTTTTGGCTGCATGAAAATATGGAAGACCATCTATCCCGCCTTTTTGGCCCAAGGCTACAAGGTTGTCATGTTCGACCGTCGGGGCTTCGGCCGATCGGAGGGTGGAGATGATTTCCAGGAGTTCTACGAAAGTGACCGTTACCGGCCTGAAAGTGTGGAGGAACTGCGGACCATAAAGGAACACCTCGGCATCACGGAATGCCATATTGTGGGACAGTGCGAGGGCGGCGTCGTGGGGGTTGACTACTCCGTCAAATATCCCGGAGAGATCAAAACCCTCACCGTGGGAAGCACGCAATGCTATAGCGAAATCACCACGGCGGAACTCAATCGTCTCAGACTTGTGACCAGATTCACTGACCTTACGCCCGACTTGCAGGCCAAGATGACTGAGTGGCATGGGGAAACAGCCGAGGAGAAGTACAACCAGTTCGCAAAATATGGCGGTGCTTACGGCGTGGACTACTTCGATCTCCGTCCCGTTCTGCCCTTTGTCCCCTGCCCCACCCTTGTGATCTATCCCGACCGCAGCTCGATCTTCGATGTAGAGCAATCGGTCGCCTTCTACCGGCACCTTTCTAAAGGAGAACTGGCGGTGTTTCCTAAATGCGGACATAACACCTACGATCAACGGTCCGAGGACTATATCCGCACCGTCCTCGCGTTCCTCGGCCGGAATGCAAAAGGTGCGGATTCAAGGGCCGAACGGCCGGCCATGACATGTCTCGCATGAGAAGTGCAGACAGGACGGCCTAGCCGGCGTTGGTCTTCACCACGTAAGAGCCTTCGAATGTGGCGCACAGAGAGCCATTCAGCGCATCGGCTATCTCCACCTTCACCCGCACCTTGAAATTTCCCTTCGTCGTCGCCACGAAGTCCTCCATTATCGCGCTCTTCGCCGTCAGGTCTGCCAAGCCCGGCCGGTGATAGGCGATATTCGAGAAGACGAGAAAAAGGTCTCCCGACAACGAAAGAGCCCGTTGCCTATCACACGCGGTTTCATATCCCGACAGAGCCGCCAGGCAGAAGATGGAACCTGCAAAAACGGTTTCCTTATCGTTCGTATTCCTTACAAATGGAATACACAGACTGCCCGACTCGTCGGTCGCACGCTCTATTCCAAGACTGGCCGCAGGTAACACCGAAGCAAGATCCATCATTATCTCCACCCCATATTCCTTCCATATCTACGTAACGCCGAATGACCCATCTCGCCGTTTATCTCCCCACCCTCCCGGGCGCACACAACAAAAGACCCAAGGAATTTCTTCCTTGGGTCTTTACAATTTAATCCCGGCAACTACCTACTTTCCCACAGAGTCCCCCCTGCAGTATCATCGGCGTAACAGAGCTTAACTACCGTGTTCGGGATGGGAACGGGTGTTGCCTCTGTGCTATGGTCACCGGGAAACTTATATTCCCAAACTTTTTTGACAACCATATATGTTTAATTTTTTGATTTATGGTCAAGCCTCTCGACCTATTAGTACTGGTAGGCTCAACATATCACTATGCTTACACCATCAGCCTATCAACCACGTAGTCTACGTGGGGTCTTAGCCCGGTATTGCTACCAGACGGGATAACTAGTCTTGAAGCAGGCTTCCCACTTAGATGCTTTCAGTGGTTATCCTTTCCGAACATAGCTACCCGGCGTGTGCCACTGGCGTGACAACCGGTACACTAGAGGTCCGTCCATCCCGGTCCTCTCGTACTAGGGACAGCCCTTCTCAATTATCCTACGCCCACGGCAGATAGGGACCGAACTGTCTCACGACGTTCTAAACCCAGCTCACGTACCGCTTTAATTGGCGAACAGCCAAACCCTTGGGACCTACTTCAGCCCCAGGATGCGATGAGCCGACATCGAGGTGCCAAACCTCCCCGTCGATGTGAACTCTTGGGGGAGATAAGCCTGTTATCCCCGGCGTACCTTTTATCCGTTGAGCGATGGCCCTTCCATTCGGAACCACCGGATCACTAAGACCAACTTTCGTTCCTGCTCGACTTGTAGGTCTCACAGTCAGGCTGGCTTATGCCTTTGCACTCATCGGCTGGTTTCCAATCAGCCTGAGCCAACCTTCGTGCGCCTCCGTTACTTTTTTGGAGGCGACCGCCCCAGTCAAACTACCCATCAGACAGTGTCCTCGACCCGGATTACGGGCCTGAGTTAGAATCTCAAAACAACAAGGGTGGTATTTCAACGTTGGCTCCACGGCAACTAGCGTCACCGCTTCAAAGCCTCCCACCTATCCTACACATGTTACCCCGAAATCCACTGTCAAACTGTAGTAAAGGTGCACGGGGTCTTTCCGTCTTGCCGCGGGGTGAGGGTATCTTCACCCCCATTACAATTTCACTGAGTCCCTGGTTGAGACAGCGGGGCAATCGTTACGCCATTCATGCAGGTCGGAACTTACCCGACAAGGAATTTCGCTACCTTAGGACCGTTATAGTTACGGCCGCCGTTTACTGGGGCTTCGGTTCAACGCTTCTCCCAATTACTCAGAATGACATCTCCCCTTAACCTTCCAGCACCGGGCAGGCGTCAGACCCTATACTTTCTCTTACGAGTTTGCAGAGTCCTGTGTTTTTAGTAAACAGTCGCCACCCCCTCTTTGTTGAAACTTCGGAATGCTTCAGGAGCAAGTCCTTACACAGTCCAAAGCACACCTTCTCCCGAAGTTACGGTGCAATTTTGCTAAGTTCCTTAACCAGGGTTGTCTCAAGCGCCTTAGGATTCTCTCCTCGCCCACCTGTGTCGGTTTGCGGTACGGTCACCAGATCAACTCACTACGTGGCTTTTCTTGGAAGCGTGGGATCAGCCAGTTTATGCTCTAAAAGAGCTCCTCATCACATCTCGGGGTTATGACCTCGCGGATTTGCCTACGAGATCCCCCTACCTGCTTGAACCGGGTATTCCGTCACCCGGATGACTTACCCTTCTCCGTCCCCACTTCGCTCAAACGCTCATCTGGTGGTACAGAAATATTAATCTGTTTCCCATCAACTACGCCTTTCGGCCTCGCCTTAGGGACCGACTAACCCTGAGAGGATTACCCTTGCTCAGGAAACCTTGGGCTTACGGCGACAAGGTTTTTCACCTTGTTTATCGTTACTCATGTCAGCATACTCTCTTCTGCGTCCTCCAGCGCCCCTCGCGAGACACCTTCACAGGTAAGCAGAATGCTCCCCTACCATCCGCACATTAAGTGCGAATCCACAGCTTCGGTAATGTGCTTAGCCCCGTTACATTTTCGGCGCAGGCCTGCTAGACCAGTGAGCTGTTACGCTTTCTTTAAAGGATGGCTGCTTCTAAGCCAACCTCCTGGCTGTTTTAGTGGACCCACAACCTTTTCCACTTAGCACATTTTAGGGACCTTAGCTGGTGGTCTGGGCTCTTTCCCTCTTGACTACGGATCTTATCACTCGCAGTCTGACTCCCCCACTTTGGGTTACGGCATTCGGAGTTTGGTTGGGTTTGGTAGCCTTGTAGGACCCCTAGCCCATTCAGTGCTCTACCTCCGTAACCGAACATGGGAGGCTATACCTCAATATATTTCGGGGAGAACCAGCTATTTCCAGGTTTGTTTAGCCTTTCACTCCTATCCACAGCTCATCCCCTAAGTTTTCAACCCTAGTGGGTTCGGACCTCCGTCCCGGGTTAACGGGACTTCATCCTGGCCATGGATAGATCACCTGGCTTCGGGTCTACTCCATGCAACTAATCGCCCTATTCAGACTCGCTTTCGCTACGGCTCCACCTCTATCGGCTTAACCTCGCTGCATAGAGTAACTCACTGACTCATTATGCAAAAGGTACGCGGCCACCCGTATTGCTACGGGCTACCACTGCATGTAAGCATGTGGTTTCAGGTACTATTTCACTCCCCTCAACGGGGTTCTTTTCACCTTTCCCTCACGGTACTTGTGCACTATCGGTCGCCAAGTAGTATTTAGCCTTAGGAGATGGTCCTCCTAGCTTCCCACAGGATTCCACGTGTCCCGTGGTACTCAGGATCTCATTCAGGGAGGCTATTCCATTTCGCGTACGGGACTATCACCCTCTATGGTTAACCTTTCCATGTTATTCTTCTACAGAATAGCTTTGTAACTCCCCGAAACCTCTGTGAAGGCTTCCAACGAAATCCTACAACCCCGCGCATACAACACTCACAGGCTATACGTATACACGGTTTAGGCTCTTCCCATTTCGCTCGCCGCTACTTTGGGAATCGAGACTTTCTTTCTCTTCCTGAGGGTACTTAGATGTTTCAGTTCCCCTCGTTCGCTTCCCGCCGACTATGTATTCATCAGCGGGATATCCAGACATTACTCTGGATGGGTTTCCCCATTCGGACATCTCCGGATCAAAGCCCGTTTAGCGGCTCCCCGAAGCTTATCGCAGCTAACCACGTCCTTCATCGCCTCTTGGCACCAAGGCATCCACCACATGCCCTTAGTAGCTTGACCATAAATCAAAAATCTTAAACATATATAGTTGTCAAAGAACATTCGAAACGTGCTGGTGGAGGTGAACGGGATTGAACCGATGACCTCCTGCGTGCAAGGCAGGCGCTCTCCCATCTGAGCTACACCCCCAACTATCTCTCCAGAAATAGTGTACGCCCTCGGCAGGACCCTTAAGGCCTTCAGCCGGGGACTCATGACTACTCATGGTGGGCCTAGATAGACTTGAACTATCGACCTCACGCTTATCAGGCGTGCGCTCTAGCCACCTGAGCTATAGGCCCCAGGTTAATTTCAAAATATTCAAATAGTAGGCCCTCGTTCTAAGTTCTCTTAGAAAGGAGGTGATCCAGCCGCAGGTTCCCCTACGGCTACCTTGTTACGACTTCACCCCAATTACCTGCCATACCTTCGGCACCTCCCTCCCTTGCGGGTTAGGCCAGTGACTTCTGGTACAACAAGCTTTCGTGGTGTGACGGGCGGTGTGTACAAGGCCCGGGAACGTATTCACCGCGGCATGCTGATCCGCGATTACTAGCGATTCCAGCTTCATGGAGTCGAGTTGCAGACTCCAATCCGAACTAGGAACGGTTTTCTGGGATTAGCTCCACTTCACAGTTTTGCAACCCTTTGTACCGCTCATTGTAGCACGTGTGTAGCCCTGGGTATAAGGGCCATGAGGACTTGACGTCATCCCCACCTTCCTCCGCATTAACTGCGGCAGTTTCCTTAGGGTGCCCAACTTAATGATGGCAACTAAGGATGAGGGTTGCGCTCGTTGCGGGACTTAACCCAACACCTCACGGCACGAGCTGACGACAGCCATGCAGCACCTGTGTCCAAGCTCCCCTTACGGGGCACTCCCATCTTTCGGCGGGATTCTCGGCATGTCAAGCCCAGGTAAGGTTTTTCGCGTTGCGTCGAATTAAACCACATGCTCCACCGCTTGTGCGGGCCCCCGTCAATTCCTTTGAGTTTCAACCTTGCGGCCGTACTTCCCAGGCGGAACACTTAACGCGTTAGCTTCGGCACAGAAGGTATTACACCTCCCACACCTAGTGTTCACCGTTTACCGCGTGGACTACCAGGGTATCTAATCCTGTTTGCTCCCCACGCTTTCGCGCCTCAGCGTCAGTATCAGGCCAGGAAACCGCCTTCGCCACTGGTGTTCCTCCCGATATCTACGAATTTCACCTCTACACCGGGAATTCCGTTTCCCTCTCCTGTACTCTAGTTGTGAAGTTTCAGATGCAGTTCTCCGGTTAAGCCGAAGGATTTCACACCTGACTATCACTACCGCCTACGCGCCCTTTACGCCCAGTAATTCCGAACAACGCTCGCACCCTCCGTATTACCGCGGCTGCTGGCACGGAGTTAGCCGGTGCTTCTTCCTGTGGTACCGTCAAATCCCACGAGTATTCGTCGTGGGACTGTTCTTTCCACACGAAAGGGCTTTACAACCCGAAGGCCTTCATCACCCACGCGGCGTCGCTGGGTCAGGCTTTCGCCCATTGCCCAATATTCCCCACTGCTGCCTCCCGTAGGAGTCTGGGCCGTGTCTCAGTCCCAGTGTGGCTGGTCGTCCTCTTAGACCAGCTACCCGTCATAGCCTTGGTGAGCTTTTACCTCACCAACAAGCTGATAGGCCATGGGCTCAGCCTCAAGTGATAGCAAGTATAAATACAAGCCACCTTCTACCACACCGCTTATGCGATGTGGTCTTATCCGGTATTAGCTCCGCTTTCGCAGGGTTATCCCGGGCTCGAGGATAGATTACCCACGTATTACTCACCCGTCCGCCGCTCTACTAGCCCCCGAAGGGACTTTCGCGCTCGACTTGCATGTGTTAGGCACGCCGCCAGCGTTCGTTCTGAGCCAGGATCAAACTCTCAGATCAAACTGTCAAAAATTGTTCAAATTTCATACTTGAACGAGGACCTACTATTTTCTTTTCAAAGAACAATTGCTAAATGCTCAACCTTGAAGCAGTATTAAGTATACTTATTTTTCAGACGTTGTCAAGGAATATTCAGGCACAATAACGTTATTTTTACAGTCACCCGCCGTCCTTCCCTATTTACCTCTGTGCGCCCATAAACCGGCTCGTCTCGCCCGGATTTTACGGCCCTCTTCCAGGCCCAATCCTATCTGCCTCCCCTATGTTTTTCTCAGGTTGTCGCAGCGCAACGCTTCTTCCAAAAGGATCGTGGTCTCCGGTCGGGTGTCCCTCTCCCCCTTCCGAAAGTCCCCGGGTATCTCAACCGGCCCCCCCCCTATATCCATCGCATACACACCCATTCCTTCCAGATGACTATGGGGCTTCGAATCCGTTGCCTTCTCGCCCGTGAAGCGCGCCCTGCCGGGCGTACATAAAAAAAGCGGGCAGCCCAGGGGCCTGCCCGCTTCAACAGGGTCTTTAAGGTTTACTTCCTGAGCTTCAGCATCTCGTCGCACGTAGGCAGATAATCCTTGCCGGGGATGGTGACAATGTCCGCCCCTATGAGAAAATCATAACCCGGGACCTTTTTCGTGACCCCGTAGTACATGGGGAGGGTCACCTGGTGGTCGCAGGCGCGCATTTCGAGCTTCCCTATGGGGCTTTCTACGGTGAGGCCCTCAAGAGCATCGATGAACTTCTCCGTGTTGATTGAGCCTGCCTTCTGGTAGGCCTTGGCGATGAAGGCCCCTGCCGCATAGCCGTAGAGGGCCGTTGAGCCGGGGTATCTCTTGTAGGCCCGCCTGAACTCCTGAGTGAAGGCCTTGTTCTCCGGGGTATTGGGGAAGTAGAAGTGGTAGGAAGAGCTTCCCATTATCCCTTCAGGGGCCTCGAACCCGAGGGGGGCGAGGGCGATGGTGTCCGTGGCATAGTGCTGGTAGATGGGGAGTTTCTTTTCAAGGCCCATGGCCTTTACAGCCTTCAGGAAGTTGACCACCCCTCCGCCTCCGGCTGCGCTTATGAGGCAGTCGGGCTTGGCCTGGAGGATGGGGCTTAAGTACGGGGCAAGGTCGGTCTCCCCTACCTTCCTCCACGACTGCCCCAGGAGCTGGACATTGGGCTTGATGGCCTTAAGGTGGGTCCATATCGCGTCGGCGCATGCGTGGCCGAACTCATAGTCCTCTCCGGCGATCCAATATTTCACGTAGGGCTTCTTCGCGAGGGCGATGGCGGTTGCCCGTCCTATCATGGCGGTATTCTCGTTTGCGTTGAATACATAGCGGTGGCCCTTCTCACCCACGATCTTGTCGCTCTTCGCGTCGGTTACGATGAAGGGGATCTTCTCCTTCCGGGCGAAGTCCGATACGGCAAGGGCGCCTCCGCTGTTGGTGGAGCCCATGAGGACATTGACCTTCTCCCTCATGACGAGGTCCTTGGCCATGGCAAGGGCGATATCGGGTTTGAACTTGTCGTCTCTGACCACGAATTCGATCTTCCTCCCCAATACGCCTCCCCTGGCGTTCACCTCGCCTATGGCGAGCTTGAACCCGTCGAGGACATCCTGGGTATAGGTGGTGGCAGGTCCTGTATAGGTGTCTATAATACCGACTTTGATAGGCTCGGCAGCGTGAGCCGGGGTGTTGAAAAGATGGGCGACGGTAAGGACGAGGGCCAAAATGAGGATACCTGAGAAAAGTTTTTTCATAAATCCCCCTTTGCGGTTTAATTGAGCACGATCTTCGGGCGGTGCACCACGATGTACTACTCTAGTATTCCTACTATATCCGACGGCTATTGTCACCAATAATCTCCTGTTTCAGAGGCTTTGGTTCGCGATACTCCGCCAGTCTGTAACCACGGGGTCATAGCCTTTACTTATCAACACAGACTTGATCTCGGCAAGGCTTCGCTGGTCATGGACCTCGAACTGGCCGTCCCGCTGCTCCTCCTCACGGCCTGCGTAGCCGCCTACGCTCGTAAGAGAACCTGCGGACATCTTGGTGATGCCGAAGTCGATGATCCGATCCCTGAATCCGGCATCTTCCCGCGTTGAAAGGTTGACGCCTGCCCTGGGAAAGAGCAGCCGCCCCGCGCAGATAATCTTCACCATATCCCGGTCGGTCACATGAGAGTAATGCCGGTTGTCATTGGCCACGGGACGTAATCGCGGGTATGAAAGAGTATATTCCACTCCCGGGTATTTCTTCTCCAGGTAACGAACATGCCTGAAAAGTTGGGGCACTTCCTCACGCCAGTCTGCGAGTCCAAGGAGGGCGCCCATAGATATATGTCTGAAGCCTGCCCGGGCTATCCTCTCGGGAGCCTCATACCGATAGTCGTAAACCTTCTTGGGTCCCGCCAGATGGAGCTCGTCGTATCTCTTTCTATCGTAGGTTTCCTGAAACAGGGTCACACCGTCCGCGCCGGCAAGATAAAGCTCCCGGTATTCCCCGGTTTCCAGGGGATATACTTCAAGGGCTACATTCGGAAAATGCTTGCAAGCTATGGAAACCGCTTCCCTGATGTACGATGGGGGAGAATGAAAGCGCGATTCTCCTGTAAGCATGAGGCAACTACGGATGCCTGTGGCGGCCAGGGCCTCGCATTCCCTATCGATCTCGGCAAAAGAGAGTTTCTTTCTTGCCACACGGGTATTTGCCGCCTCGAACCCGCAGTATGCGCACCGGTTCTGGCAGTAATTGGATATATAAAGGGGAGCGTAGAGACTGATTGCCTTGCCGAAAGACTGTCTGCTCAAGGCCTGTGCGGCTTGGGCCAGATCTTCGAGAAGTCCTCTGTCCTCGGCGTTGAAGACATAGTCGAGGTCATCGATGCTCAGCCGTGACGGATTGATATTCGGGGTCCTGTTATTCATCGTAGAGAAACCCGGTCAACGGAGACGATGCACGTGCCGCGGGCCGTTCCCGTGCCGCCCCCGCGAGATACGCCATCCTTCCCGCCTCTATACCTTTTGCAAAAGCAACCGCCATTGCAGTGGGATCGCCGGCTATTGCCACCGCGGTGTTGACGAGTACGGCGTCCGCCCCTATCTCCATGGCTTCCGCTGCCTGAGAAGGAAGTCCGATCCCTGCATCCACTATTACCGGCACTTCATCTATCTCTTCAATGAGCACCTCTATGAGGGTCCTCATCTTCAGCCCCTGGTTGGACCCGATCAGCGATCCCAACGGCATGACCGCGGCGGCGCCCGCTTTGACAAGGGCCTTGGCGGCATACAGGTCCGGCTGCATGTAGGGAAGCACCACAAAACCCTCCGCTGAGAGGGTCTCCGTAGCCTTTATCGTCTCAAGATTGTCGGGCAGCAGATACCGGCTGTCGTTGATTACCTCTATTTTTACCCAGTTGCCATATCCCGCTTCCCTTGCAATGCGAGCGATACGCACAGCCTCCGAGGCGTTCCTGGCTCCCGACGTGTTCACCAGGAGGGTTATATCCTTGGGGATAAACGAAACGATGTTTTCGTCCGATTCTTCCAGGTCGATGCGACGCAAGGCCACGGTCACCACCTGCGTCCCTGACTGGACTATAACCTGTTTCATCGTCTCTTTGCTCTCGAATTTTCCCGTTCCCAAAAGGAACCGGCTCCTCAACTCCTTGCCGCCAATTCTCAATGCATCTTCCATTCCTAGCCCCCTCCCACGAGGGACACTAATTCCAGGCGGTCACCGTCCGCAAGCACCGTGCCCGTCCACATGTCTCTCCTTATGACTTTCTCATTAAGTTCGGCAATAACACCTTCCGCCTGCGTTTTACGACCGAGAACAAATTCCTGAAGGCTTGTGCCCTCCGCAACTTCCGTAACTTTCCCGTTCGCCACTATCTTCACTTCTGCTTTGCCCTGATCCTCCGGAGCAACTCCGGCGCATCACCGTACGCCCTCACTACCCCTATAGTCCCGGCTCCTGCTTCGAGCACGTCATCGATATTCGAAAGGTCGATGCCGCCTATGGCGACAAAGGGAATACTGAGATTCTCCGCGGCTTCCTTCACGTACGAAAGTCCCACCGCAGGTCTTCCCGGTTTTGTAGGAGTCGCATACACGGGCCCCACCGATATATAATCCGCGCCGTCCGCTTCGGCCTGTCTTGCCTGTCCCAGATTATGAGTCGTCTTCCCCACGACCGCAGTCTCCCCCACTATCCTTCTCGCCTCTTCCGTGGACATATCCTGTCCCACATGAACTCCGTCGGCCCCCGTTCTCACTGCGAGCTCGGGGTCGTCGTTAAGGATGAAAAGGAAGGGCCTCACCCGCTTGTAAGCCACGATTTCCCGGCACTTCCTCATTATAGTCTCTTCCGCTCCGGACTTATCCCTGAGCTGCACTATCGTAGCACCGTCTTCCACCGCTTTCTTCAATACATCGACTGAATCCGAGATGATATAAAGGTCTCTTGTAAAAGGTATTTTTCCCATCGATATTCTCCTCCCAATACGGGCCGACGTACTATTTATATCGCAAACGGCCCTAAAAATAAACACCTATGAACCTTTTTCCTCCGACAGTCATCTCCCCTTCAACGGCGAGACGCAAATCCATTGTCACGGACACCACCGCACGTTCGCTGTTGAGATGGGGAGAAAATATTTGTTGACAAAGAACCTCCTTTTTGGTTAGTCTAGTATGTCTATAGGCTTTCTTTTATGAGCGTATAGAGTACGGGAGAAGACCAAAGGAGCAAACATGGCAAAGGAATGGCGCATAGAGACAATGTTAACCCATGCGGGCACATGCCGGGATGAAAAAACGGGGTCCATCTCTATGCCCGTCTACCAGACCGCAACCTTTCGTCATCCGGGCCTAGGGGAGAGCACCGGGTTCGACTACTCACGGAGCGGAAACCCTACCCGGGCTTCACTTGAAGAAGTGATGGCCGTGACGGAAGGCGGCAAGAAGGGGTTCGCCTTTTCCTCCGGCATGGCAGCGGTGGACTGTTTGTTCAGGATCTTGAAACCGGGGGATGCCGTAGCCGTGACGGAAGACCCGTACGGCGGCACATTTCGCCTTCTTGACAAGATTTTCCGCCCCATGGGAATTGACATCATTTTTGTGGACACGTCGAACATGGAGAAGATACAAGATGTTTTCAACCGTGAGGTAAAGGCAATATTTGTGGAGAGTCTTACCAACCCGATGCTCCGCATCGCCGATATCTCCGCCATTACCGCGCTGGCTGGAGAGAGGAACATTCTCACCATAGTGGACAACACGTTCCTCACCCCCTGCATTCAGCGACCCATAACCCTTGGTGCGGACGTGGTCCTTTACAGTGCGACAAAATACCTCTCGGGCCATAACGACGTGAGCGCAGGCATTATAGTGACACGGACGGAGGAACTGGGGGACAGACTCTATTTCTATCAGAACTCCACCGGCGCAGTGTTAGGGCCGTGGGACTCGTGGCTCACGCTCCGGGGTCTGAAGACCCTCGCGCTTCGCATGGAACGGCAACAAGACAACGCCCAGAGGATTGCCGGGTGGCTGAAGGATCACCCGAGAGTGAGGAAGGTCTACTACCCAGGCCTGAAGGACCATCCCGGCCATGACATTTTGAAGGCGCAGGGCAAAGGTTTTGGCGCTATCGTCTCCTTTGAAGTTGATGACCCCCAACTCGTGCCAACGATCCTGTCCCGCGTGAAGGTCTTCCTCTTTGCGGAAAGCCTGGGAGGCGTTGAATCGCTCATTACCTTTCCCGCAGTACAGACCCACGGGGACATGGATCCGGACACAAGGGAGCGACTGGGGATCAATAACCGGCTACTCCGCATTTCCCCGGGAGTGGAGGCAATAGAAGATCTCCTCGATGATCTCTCCCGCGCCATAGGACAATAAAGGAGCGATATGAAATACCGCACAAAGATTCTCCATACAGGAAAGGGCAAAGACCCCTATACGGGGGCGTCAAGCATTCCCATATACCAGGTTTCTACCTTCGCACAGAAGGATCCGCTGGAGTTTGGTCCCTACGAATACGCCCGCGGAACAAATCCTACAAGGGATGCCCTTGAACACACCATCGCATTACTCGAAGGAGGTGCCAGAGGCTGCGCCTTTGCTTCAGGCATGGCTGCCATATCCTCCGTCTTCCTGCTTTTCCAACCCGGTGATCACATAGTGGTGGCCGAGGATGTTTACGGGGGCACGTATCGTGTCCTCACGACCCTCTTCGCCCGATGGGGCCTGAAGCATACCTTTGTGGATATGACTTATCCCGAAAGGATCGAGAAGGCGCTATTGCCTGAAACCAAGGCGATCTTTGCGGAAACACCGTCAAACCCTACGCTGAAGATCACCGACCTCGCCGCCGTTGCGGAGATTGCCCGCAAAAGGAACGTCCTTACGATCATCGACAACACCTTCATGAGCCCTTACCTCCAGAGGCCCATCGAACTTGGATTCGACATCGTGGTCCACAGCGCAACCAAGTTCGTGGGAGGTCACAGCGATGTCATCGCCGGCCTTGCCGTCACAAAGGACAGAGCATGGGGCGAACGGCTCAACAATATCCAGACCCATTTCGGGTCGATCCTCGGCCCCCAGGACTCCTGGCTCCTCCTCCGGGGAATCAAAACCCTGTCGGTGAGAATGGAGGCACAGCAGAAAGGCGCGGAGTTTGTCGCCCGATGGCTCCTCAATCAGCCCATGGTAAAGAAGGTATACTACCCTACCCTTCCCACTCACCCGGGCAGGGAAGTACATCTCACGCAGGCTTCGGGGGGCGGTGCAGTCGTTTCCTTCGAGTTACGGAATGGTGAAATCGCCAGGGAGGTCCTGAAGCGGGTCAGGCTCCCTCTCATGGCAGTGAGTCTCGGAGGGGTGGAAAGCATCCTCTCCTATCCCGCCACTATGTCCCACGCGTCGATGCCGCCTTCAGAGAGAAGTGCACGGGGGATTACCGACGGGTTGGTGCGCTTCTCAATAGGTCTTGAAGACCCCCAGGACCTTTGCGACGACCTCGCGCAGGCCATGAAAGGGGTTGTCCCTTGATGCAGCGCGGGTTCCCACTTCAGGGATACAACCGTTTCATGACTCTGGGGCTTTCCAATTCTCTCAGGGCATCACGCCCTATCCAACGGGCCGAACTCGATCCCAGGGCCTGAATCCGGTGTGCTGTCTCAATGGCGGACCGGTTAAGGTTTTTATTCCTCTTGCCGATTTGTCTCAGCGCCCAGTTTACAGCCTTCCGGACAAAATTTCTCTCATCTCCCGACTCTCGTTCCACGACGGAAAGATATTCCAAGAACACGGCGTCACCAGCCGTTTTATCATGAACAGCGAGAGTGGCCACCAGGACAAATCCCGCCCTCTTCACGAATTCTTCGCTCCTTGCGGCCCACAGCATCGTCCTCCCATGGGCAAAAACGGTCTTCCTGAAGAGGTTGTTACACGTGAGGTCACAGATATCCCACGAGTCAATCTCCTTCGCCCACTCCTCCATCTGCCCCTCGTCGACCATATCGGGCACATCGACCAAGCCCGCCATTATTTTCGCTTCATGGACGCCGGACTGCCACAGGCTCAGAGCCAGAAAATGGTCTTTCCCGATATGACGCGCCAGTTTCCTTATCTCCATAACGGAAACACCCAGCAGGTTGTCGGAGTTTATGCCGAACCTCGCCATGCCCTTGGCGTTTTCGGGGTTTGCCCGGGCTTTCAGTACAGCCATTATCTCTTCGTAGGTCATCAACACGCTTCTTCGTCGCACCTCCCGTCTGCCACGCATCAAGTCGCGACACCCTTGGAAAAAGAACCTGAGGCCCTTGACTAACAGGGTCTGGAACACCAATATAGATAACAGGGAGCATAACAAATAATGAGGAGGTATCACAATGGGAATGATACAGGAGAAGGAAATCAGGGCATATCAACTTAAAGACAAGAAGTTCGTCTGTCCCGTTTGCGCCACTGACGAGGAAAAGGCGCAAGGAACAGAGATATCACAGGAAGATGCCATCCACAATCCGGATCCTGTCTTCTGTGTAAGATGCCAGAAGAAAGTCAAGTAAGGGTCCACAAAGCCTCGAGCCCCTGTCGTCTGGCGCGGTGAAGGCGCGGGAATTTGTCACGAAGGTTTTCACGTATGGCCCCCGGCCCTCATACCAGTGGGGGACGGGGGAGACATCCGCTTCGCGTTTCGATCCCTCCCGGCACGGGACAGCCACCGCCCCCTTTACTTTAAAGAATATTAAGCCTATATTATCAGTAGTTGTTTAGCTTCGATAATATGCGGGGAGGGGCGATCCTCCCACTAAAACGAGCTGTCCTTCGCAAAGAGAGATTGCGGGAGAGCCGGACCTTGTGGTAAACATATAGATTGCAGGGTATTCACAGTCGGGCCGGTTGGAGGCGCCGTAGCACCATATTGACAGGGAGCGCCCGTCTCCTCATGCTTTGTGCAAAACGTTATCTTCTAAAGGAGTGTGGACCATGTGGGAATACACGGATAAAGTAAAAGATTACTTCTTGAATCCTCGGAACGTGGGAGAAATAGAGAATCCCGACGGCATGGCGGAGGTGGGATCGATTGCCTGCGGCGACGCGCTGAAGCTTACCTTTAAGCTCGACGAAAATAAACGGATAATAGATGCAAAATTCAAAACCTTCGGCTGTGCGAGCGCCATCGCCTCAGCCTCGGCCCTCACGGAAATGGTCAAGGGGATGACCATCGAGGAGGCGCAAAAGATTACCAACCAGGACATCGCGGATTATCTTGGCGGTCTCCCTCCCGAAAAGATGCACTGCTCCGTTCTGGGGCAGGAAGCCCTCGAAAAGGCAATCAGCAGCTACAAAGGGACTGTTTCGCCTTTAAAGGAAGGGGAGATCGTATGTGAGTGCTTCGGGGTGACCGACAAAGAGATCGAGCGGGCAGTTAAAGAAAACCACCTGACCACCGTGGAGGAAGTGACAAACTACACGAAAGCGGGGGGAGGCTGCCAGAACTGTCACGAAAAGATTCAGGCCATTATCAACGCGATTTATGCGCAACCGAAGCCTGAGTCCCCCCCGGCGGAAAGAGCCAGGCTCACCAATATTCAAAAGATACGTCTCATCGAAGAAACTATCGACAAGGAAATAAGGCCTTCCCTGAAGCATGACGGTGGCGATATAGAACTGGTCGACATCGTGGGAAACAGGGTGCTCGTGGCCACCCGTGGAGCGTGTGCGGTATGCCAGGCTTCACAGCTTACATTAAAAGGGTTCGTTGAGATCAAATTACGCGAACTGGTCTCCCCTGAACTGGTTGTGGAGGAGGTGTCACAATGAAAACCGTATACCTGGACAATAATGCTACAACACAAGTCGCCCCAGAGGTGCTGGATGAAATGATCCCCTATTTCAGCGAGCTTTACGGTAATCCGTCGAGCATGCACAGCTTCGGCGGACAGGTAGCCAAGAAGCTGAATGAAGCACGGGCCAAAGTAGCCGCGCTTATCGGAGCGGAGCCTGATGAGATCATCTTCACGAGTTGCGGCACTGAAAGCGATAACACGGCAATCCTTTCCGCCCTTTCGGTGAATCCCGATAAACGCCATATCATCACGAGCAGGGTCGAGCATCCGGCGGTAAAGGTTTTGTGCGAACACCTGAGAGACAAGGGATACCGGGTAACGGAGCTTGCCGTCGACCCGGATGGCAATCTGGACATGGACGAGTACGAAAAGAGTCTTTCCCCTGATACCGCCGTGGTGAGCCTCATGTGGGCAAACAATGAAACGGGCGTGATCTTCCCCGTGGAAAAAGCGGCCCAGCAGGCGCGGGAAAAGGGGATCCTCTTCCATACCGACGCCGTTCAGGCCGTGGGGAAGATGCCGATAAACATGAAAGGGAACGCTGTCGGCATGCTTTCTTTCTCAGGCCACAAACTCCATGCGCCCAAAGGGATCGGCGTTCTTTATGTCCGAAGGGGCACAAGGTTCTCACCCTTCATGATCGGAGGCCATCAGGAGAAAGGACGAAGAGGCGGGACCGAGAATACACCCAGCATCATCGGTCTGGGGATGGCGTGCGAACTTGCGGGACAGAAGATCGAGGAAGAAAACACCCGGGTAAGACAACTCCGTGACAGGCTTGAGAATGAACTTCTGAAGCGCATTTCCAACGTCAAGGTGAACGGAGGGAAGGCACCCCGCCTTCCAAACACGACCAACATGAGTTTCGAATTTATCGAAGGCGAAAGTATTCTTCTCCTTATGGACCAATTCGCGATCTGCGCATCATCGGGTTCGGCGTGTACCTCCGGGTCTCTGCAGCCCTCCCACGTACTGCGGGCAATGGGTGTCCCGTACACAATGGCGCACGGGTCGGTGCGGTTCAGCCTGAGTGTCTACAATACGGAACAGGATATCGACCTCGTTGTCGAGAAACTTCCTCCTATTATAGAGAGGCTGAGAGGTATGTCTCCTTATTGGGCGCAAAGCAACGTATGCGCCACCCCTCCGTAACCCTATCATGGAAGGATTGGGGAGGCATCGATAAATATGGACGCCGGGGAGTTTTCAGCCGGAGCAGTGGAAATACTGCACAGGATCAGGAGGAAACAGCCTCTTGTACACCACATCACCAATTTTGTGGTGATGAACAGTACCGCCAACGTAACCCTGGCAGTCGGCGGCTCCCCCATTATGGCCCACGCTCACGAAGAGATGGAGGAGATGGCCACGCTCTGCGATGCCCTCAACCTCAACATCGGAACCTTATCTCCCAGGTGGATAGAATCCATGCTCATAGCAGGCATTGCCGCCGGAGCCCGGGGAGTGCCGATTGTCCTGGATCCGGTAGGGTCGGGCGCCACCGCCCTTCGGACGGAAGCGGTGCAAAAGATCATTGAGAAGGTACCCGTAACGGTTATCAGAGGCAACGCCTCGGAGGTCATGTCCCTCTTTGCCCCGGAAGAGAGCGTAAGAATCAGAGGAGTGGACTCCGTGGAGACAGTGGAGGCAGTTCGCGACGGTGCGCACCGGCTCGCAAAGAGGCTGAACAAAGTAGTGGCTGTCACGGGGAGTGTCGATTTCGTCACCGACGGCGACAGGTCTGTGGAGGTACATAACGGGCACCCCATGTTCAGTAAGGTGACGGGCACGGGATGCGCCGCTACCGCGGTCATTTCATGCTTTTGCGCAGTTGAGAGCGATCCCCTTGCAGCAACAGCGGCCGCACTTGGATACTACGGGCTCGCCGGAGAGGAGGCCGCCCACGTGTCGACCGGTCCAGGGAGTTTTCAGGTAGCCTTGTATGACGCCCTCTATAATCTGTCCGACCAAAACATGGCGGAAAGAATCAGAATACGTCCCGTTTCCTGACCCTCGTGCCCACCATGCAGTCAACCCGCCAAAGAACGCGAAAACCCTCGCTGGACGATTACAGACTATACTTCGTGACCGATCCTTATCTGAACAAGGGCTATACCGTGATCGACCAGGTGCATCTCGCCCTCAAGGGTGGCGTAAGGGTTATTCAGATACGGGAGAAAGGACGATCCGTTGCGGACACCTCCGTGCTCGTATCACGGGCCCTCGAACTGACTCGCACGGCGAACGCGTTTCTGATTGTCAACGATTCGTTGGAGGTTGCGAGCGCCATGGGCGCAGATGGAGTCCACCTGGGGCAGGATGATATCCCTGCCAGGGACGTCCGGAAGACGATGGGGCCCCATTTCATTATCGGACTGTCCGTCAAAACCGTGGAAGAGGCGGTGCAGGGCGAGATAGACGGGGCGGATTACCTCGCAGTAAACGGGGTATTCCCCACTATGACCAAACAAGACTTGGGATACTGCCCCGGTCTTCAGGGTGTTGCCGAGATCAGGAGAAATACGGGTATCCCCATTATCGGAATAGGAGGCATCAATCTCAACAATTGCCGTGCCGTTATTGACGCGGGCGCGCATGGTATCGCGGTCGTAACCGCCCTCACCATGGCGCAGGATATCCCCTCCTCCTGCAAATCCTTTTTCGAACAGTTCGAGAAACCTTTATCGCCCTGACCTTCTCCCCCTCCTGCCTGAGATCACTTCGAGAAAACTGCTTGCAATTTTTTCTCCCCCTGTTATTATAACTGAAATTGGTATAGACTTTTTACCGGTACTCCGGAGACTCATTCCGGTTTGCAGGAACATAAGTACTCGGAACGGCGACTGAATGGACCTTTAGTTAGAAAAAAAAGGGGGGGTATCCAGCATGTCGGCAGACGATGCAAGACCGTTGACAGAGGGACTTCGTGTGCATCAGACCGGATCACGAGCGCAGTACGAAGGGACGGGCAAAACGGAGCCCCACGCTTCTCGCGCCCTACCGCTGTCCCGCGTGGGAAGCTGGGAATACGATCTGTCCGCTACAACCGTGCTGTGGTCACCGGAGCTGTTCTCCATCTTCGGGATCGACTCTGATGTCGGGCATCCCACTTACCCGGGCTTTCTCGCGAGAATTCATCCCGACGACAGGGAGACATTTGCAGAGGCGGTCGAGGAAGCCATCACACACAACAAGCCTTTCCGCATCGACCTCAAGCTATTCCGGTCCGACGGCGTCCTGCGCCATATTATCAATCAGGGAAGCACCCATACCGGCAAAGACGGGAGCGTGGATCGCGTGTTCGGCTCGGTGGAGGATATTACCGAATGGATACAGACCGGGCAAGCCCTCCGGGAGAGCGAAGCGAAGTATAGAAGCATCTTCGAAAACGCGGTCGAGGGCATCTTCCAGGTAACGCCCGAAGGACGCATACTCAGCGGCAACCCCGCAATGGCCCGTATTCTCGGTTATTCAACCGTTGACGAGATGATGGCGAACGCCGCCGACCTGGGCAAGATCCACATCATACCGGGCAGGGGTGAGGAATTCCCCGGCTTTCTTGAAAGACACGGAAAGGTAGAGGGTTTCGAAACCCGTTTCCTGAGGAAAGACGGCGTCACCATCTGGGCCATCATCAACGCTCGAACGGTAAAGGACGCAGCAGGGAAGACCGTGTACTTCGAGGGCTCCATTGAAGACATAACCTACCGGAAGCGGACCGAGGACGCGCTAAGGGAAAGCGAGGAACGTTATAGAGCGATAATCGAACATTCCAACGACGGCGTCGCCATCATGTCGGGAGACAATCACGCCTTCGTCAATAAGAGGTTTCTGGAGATCTTCGGCTATGACCGGCCGGCGGATGTTGTGGGTAAGCCCCTATCGCTCACCGCACACCACGATGACCGCGAAAGGGTCATAAGGTTTAACCGGCAGAGGCAAAGAAATGAGCCGGTGCCGTCCATGTATGAGATGAAAGGGGTAAAGAAAAACGGCGACATCGTCTATGTCGAGGTTTCCGCGACGAATATTACGCTCCACGGGGAGCCTGCTTCCCTCGCCTACCTGAGGGATGTGACCGGACGCAAGCAGTGGGGGAAAGAACTGGCCGAGAGTATGGAAAGAATCATACAGGCCAAGCAGGAATGGGAGTCTCTCGCCGATTCTCTGAACGAGCTTATTTTCCTCCTCGACAGCAGGGGATATATCATTCGATCAAACCGGAGGATAGAGAACTGGGGACTCGGACATATTACGGACGTCAAGGGGAGAAGGCTTCATGACACCATGCATCCCTATTGCGCAAAACCTCACTGCTACCTCAGGACCTTCATGGCGAGCGCCCTGAAGGACTCCACCATAGGACGCCCCGCCGAGATTGAAGTAAAGGATGACGTTTTGAAGCGCTACCTCGACATCAGGATGCGGCCGATCCCACTCGATATAAAAGCCGGGAGCCAACTGAGGGAAAGTTTCGCCGTCCTCGTCATCCATGATATTTCCGAACGTAAGAAGGCACAGGAATCGCTCTCGGCGGCCTACGAAGAATTGAAGGAGGCCCAGCAGGAATTGATCCGGATAGAAAAACTGGCCCTTTTAGGAAAGTTTTCCTCGGGTATAGCCCACGAAATCAGGAACCCCCTTGCGAATATCCGCGCGTCGGCCCAGTTCTGTCTGAACAAATATGAACTCGATGAAGAAATAAAGAAACACTTGAGGATTATGCTCCGGAACTCCGAACACGCAAACAAGATTATCAAGGATTTGATAGACCTTGCAAAACCGAGCGAGGTGTCGCTTGTTCCCGGCAACATAAACCTCGTGGTGAACAAAGTATGTGACCTCGTAAAAACACGGTGCGAGAAACAGCATGTATTACTCCACAAGAAGATATCGAGAAGGCTCCCCCCTATTCTGATGGACGAAGAACGCATGGAAAAGGCCCTCCTCAATTTTGTCCTGAATGCCCTCGATGCTATGCCCAAAGGCGGGAAGCTTGCCATCAACGCTTACCCCTATTTCAACAAACACGAAGTGGTGATAAGCATTCTCGATACAGGAAAGGGTATAGCGCCGGAACACATGGACAAGATATTCCACCCCTTTTTCACCACCAAGCGTACGGGCATCGGGTTGGGGTTATGCCTCGCCGATCAGGTCATAACGTCTCACAAGGGAAGGCTTTCATTTCGCAGCGAACTTGGAGAGGGCACCGCCATCACGGTCAAATTACCCATATCAAGGGAAGGTTGAGGGAGGGGAGAAGTTGACGGAGAGAATCCTGGTCGTTGAAGACAACAAGGATATGCAGTTTCTTCTTTCCAGCATACTGACGAGCGAGGGATATGAAACGATCGTAGCGGGCGACGGCGCAAAGGCTCTCCAGGAAGCAAGAAAACGCCTACCCGACGTTGTTCTCCTCGATATACGGTTGCCGGGCATGAACGGCATGGCCGTCCTGGAGGAGCTTAAAAGGACCAACAAGGACGTCGCGGTCTGCATGCTCACGGCCTATGGGGATATCAAAGGCGCGGTTCAGGCCATGAAGCTGGGAGCCTTCGAATACATTACCAAACCCTTTGACAACGAGGAGCTTCTCATTGTGGTAAAAAGGGCGCTCCGGACCCGGTGCCTCAATAAAGAGGTGGAGTCTCTGAGAAAACAGTTGGGAGAAAAAACCTCCACCGATCTCATATCCCAACTCGTGGGAGAGAGTCCCGCCATCAAGCAGGTGCTGAAACAGGTCGATGTGGTTGCCCCCACAAATATGACGGTCGTACTTCAAGGGGAAAGCGGTACAGGGAAGGAACTTATTGCACAGTTGATACACCGGAAGAGCGCGAGAAGGGATGGCGCTTTTGTTGCCATAGACTGTGGCGCCATACCGGAATCCCTCGTTGAAAGCGAGCTTTTCGGTTACGAAAAAGGCGCATTCACAGGCGCGGATGCCCACAAGAAAGGTAAATTCGAGCAGGCCGACGGGGGCGCAATCTTCCTCGATGAGATCACCAACCTTCCCGGCCCTGCTCAGGGAAAATTCCTTCGCGTCTTGCAGGAAAAAAGATTGCAGCACCTGGGAGGCAAGAAGGATATAAAGGTTGACGTGCGGATTATAGCCGCTTCCAATATCGACCTTCCTGAGGCAGTCGGCTCGGGCAATTTCAGGAGCGACCTCTTTCACCGGCTCAACGAATTCCCCGTAAAACTCCCTCCCTTAAGAGAGAGGAAGGAGGACATTCCTTTCCTCGCAAACCGTTTTCTTGACGAAGCGAAGGCGGAGTTCAATAAAGATGTACATAGTTTCTCTCCCGAGGCGATGCGGACCCTTCTCGACCATCATTGGCCGGGAAACGTACGGGAGTTGAGAAACGCCGTAAGAAGAGCGGTGCTCCTCTCGGATTCCATGGTGGTTGCCGAGGTCTACCCCACCCTCGCAGAGCCCGGTCCGGGGATGAACCATCAGTTGTCGGAAAAGTTGGACGTCCTCGCCCAATTGCGCAAGGGTTACTCCCTCCACGAAATTGCGCAGAAAGAGATCGACGGCTTCGAGAAGGCAATCATCGCCCAAACCCTGTCCATTACAGGAGGAAACAAAGTCAAAGCTGCGAAAATGCTCAAGATCGACCGTATGACCCTGTATTCGAAACTAAGAAAGTACCAGATCGAATGATACCCTGATGAAGCGCGTCTGATTCGACCCCTGCTACATTGATGTAGAGCCGGCTCTACATCAATGTAGGGCGGATTCCGCACATAAACGCCGCCGACTGGAATCGTGCCCTCAAATCCGTACCGACTGCACCTTCTCTCTCACTAATAAACCTGTAATATCAATGAAAGGTCCGTATGCCGCGGAGCGGCGGCCATCCTTCGGCCCTGCGGCACGATCTATGCAATTGTAACCGGCATCAGCCACTTATTACTGGGGTTAAAGGCAAAGGCCAATGAGGGCAGTTAACCTGAATGCCAACAATTCTGATTGTAGATGATAACGAGGATATGTGCCAGATAATATCGGATGTCATGAAGGCGGAGGGATATATGGTCGAAGTGGCATATGACGGCAGGTCCGCTATGAACGAGATACAGACAATGGCCTACGACCTAATGATCCTCGACTACAGACTCTTTGATTGCGATGGTCTCGAAATCCTGGAACAAGCAAAGCGGGCGGCGCCCCTCCTCAACACGATAATGATATCCGCTTATGGAAACGAGCCGGTGAAAGAAAGGGCTCGTGTATTAGGGGCGTGCGCTTTCTTTGACAAGCCTTTTGCAGTGAACGATCTTTTGAAGGTAGTGAGAAAGGCGCTCGGCAAGAACCAGGGCGCCGAATAAGACCGAGCCGGCAGGGTTGACCGTTTCCCTTCATAAAAAGACGGAATAAAAAAAAGGGGTGCAATCATGGCAGTAGAAAAAGCAATCGGATCATCCAGTTTGGTCGAAGTCGTGGACAGAATCCTCGACAAGGGAGTAGTCGTCGATGCGTGGGTGAGAGTTTCTCTTGTAGGTATTGAGATTCTTGCCATCGAAGCCAGAGTCGTAGTGGCGTCGGTCGAGACCTACCTCAAGTATGCCGAGGCTATCGGCCTGACCGCGACAGCAGCTTAACGCTCCATAAGCCGCTGCCCGAGAAGGGCAAAAGCGGGTTCTTGCCGCGTCACCCTCAAGCCTCAACGGCTCATGCCCGGGGGAACGGAAAGTGTGACACGCCAGGAGCCCAAAACCAAGCGTGAGGTAAGCCAAGCATGGAAAACGCCCCCAATTTAAAGGGTTTTGTGGATGAAATCATTTCTTCTTACGAAGACCGGCTGCGAAGCATCACCTCCATCATTGACAACACGCGCATGATCCTCGGTGAATTCCAGGAGTCCATGGCAAACACACGACAAGAAAGAGAAGACATGAAGATCCGGCTCCGGGACACGCTGGCAAAAAATGAGTCCCTCAGAAAGAAAGACTTCGACGCCATGATGAACACCATTCTCATGTCCCAGGACGACCGGGAGAAGGAAGTGAGAAGCCTGCTCGACAATTTTCTCATGGAGCAGAAAGAGATGACGACAACTCTCAGGGAGGGTCTCAGCGGTTCCCGGGACGCCCTGAATCAGGATAATGCAAGCAGGCTCGCGGAATACCATCAGTTGCTGAAGCAAATTCTCGATGATCAAGAACAGAGAAGACAGGAAGTTGTCGGCAAATTGAAGACATTCCAGAGGGAACAGAAGGAATTGTCCTACACGCTCGGGCAACTGCTCTCCAAGGGAAGGCAGCTGAGAATAAAGGATTTGAAATCCATGCTGAAGGGCTTCGAAATGCAGTCCCTGGAGAGGACGACGTACCGGATCAAACGGAAGGAGGACGTGCAGAGAATGCTTGACGTGTTCCGGCAGGAAAGAGTTGAGAGAAGGCTTTACAAATAAAAGGCGTAGAGAAGAGGAGGTACATATGGAAGTAGGAAAAGGCATGAAAGACCTGGCGGATCAGATTCTCGCGTCTCACGAAGTGAGAATAAACACACTACTCGATCTGAAAAACAATACCATGAAGACCCTGCAGGATTTTGCCAAGGAGCGCGAGGTCATGGGCCGCGAACAGAGCCGGAACCTCCTGGACTTCACGAATAGCCTGTCCGGAAGCGTGGACTCACTCCTGGATGGTTTCCGAAAGGGCCACAAAGCCATGGGCGACGAGCAGTCGCGTCGCCTGAGAGGATCTATCCGGGATCTCACCAAAAGCACTTCCGACATGCGCAGCCGCTTTCTCAAAGAGCACCGTCATGTGAGCCGGGAGCAGGCCAAGTTCCTTGCGGATTTTGCGGGATACATTACCAGGAATGTCCATGACCTGTTGAAGGGGTTTCACGCGGACCACCAGCAGATGAGCGACGAACAGGCAAAGAATCTCGCCGACTTCATGAACAATCTCACAAGGGATATGGCGGCTTCCGCGAACAGTCTCAAGCAGGCGCGGGAAAAGGCCGCGGATGAACTGAGAAAACACCTCTCGGACGAGGTCAAACGCATCCGGACCTATACAACAAGCACGCTCAACGAGTTCGAGAAGGAGCATGGGAAGATGAGTGCTTCCCTGAGAAAGGACCTCGACCAGTACGTGAATAACCTTACGAAGGACGTCTCCTCCCTCATTCGTCATTATCGCGAAGACATGAAAGAGGCGAAGGATTCCTGGTCCGAGATGTCCATGATCCTATCATCTCCGGGCACAAGAATGCCGGTGCCTTCTCTGCAGGTACGAGAGGATGTCTCCACGGTAGACGAAGCTATCGAGAAAGAAGAAGCCGAGGAAAGACAGGGCCTGCCGGAAAGCGAGATAGAGGAAAAAGTACTTGGTTATATCAACCAGCACCCTGAAGGAGTCAAGGTGGGGTCTATGGAAACGGCACTCGGCATACCGAGAATGAGGTTGGGCATGAAGGCCAAGAAACTTCTCGAAGACGGGAAGGTCTGGAAGGAAGACAACGTATATTATCCGCTCGCAAGGTCCAAAGGTCCGGGCTTCACTATTCAGGGACCGGGTTTTTCTACAGAGACCCATTGAGCCGGGAGCCCTTGAGAGACACGAGCGCCGGGACACGGACTGAAGACGCGTGCGATCCCGGCCCTCAAAGAACAGTATTTCGGGAGGAGGTTTAGCATGGACGACATATCCGGTGGTATGAGAAATCTATCCGACGACATTCTCACGAGCCACAGGGACAGAAAAGAAACGATAAAGAATCTGAAGACGGAATCTGATGCCATCAGGAAAGATACGGCGCAATTTCTGGACCAATCCAGAAGACTGCGCGACGAAATGAGCAAGAGTCTCAGAGCAAACCTCAGGCAGGAAAGAGATCGCCTTCTCCAGGAAGTAACCACCATGAGGGATGATTTCAGAAGCAATGAAAGAAGGATCAGGGAGGACCTCGCGGAGGCCAAGCGGATCTGGACCGACATGAAGAACATTTTGGGAGGAAAACCAAAATGATTGATGACAACACGACGATATTACAACCGACGGCCCTGCCCGACTTTGTGGAAACGAACTACATCAAGGAACTTACCGAAAGGTCGATTGCCTATGTGCGGGCAGGTTTCCCGGTCCACTTCAGGGGCATATCAGGCACCGGAAAAACGACCCTCGCCATGCACGTGGCAAGCAAGATCGGCAGGCCTGTCGTCCTCATCCATGGAGACGAAGAATTTACCACTTCGAACCTCGTGGGGGGCGAATACGGTTACAGGATGAAAAAAGTGGTGGACCGCTTCGTATCACGGGTACTCAAGACAGAGGAAGATATGGTCAAGCGCTGGGTTGATAACCGTCTCACGGTGGCGTGCAAATATGGTTTCACCCTCATTTACGACGAATTCACGCGGTCCCGCCCGGAGGCGAACAATATCCTTCTCTCCATACTTCAGGAACGGCTTATGGACCTGCCTGTCGGACGGGAGGCGGAAGGGCCGTATCTCAAGGTGCATGAGAACTTTACCGCCTTTTTCACGAGTAACCCTGAGGAATATGCCGGCGTACACAGAAGTCAGGACGCCTTGAGAGACCGGATGGTGACCATGGACCTCGATCACTTCGACTACGAAACAGAGGTTGCCATCACGCAGGCAAAATCGAAGCTCCCCCGCAAAGAAGTGGAAAGCATCGTCAAAATCGTGAGGGGGTTAAGGGAATCCGGCAAGTGCGAGTTTACCCCCACCGTCAGGGCGTGCATTATGATTGCCAAGACCATGAAGGTCGAAGGTATCACGACGCGTAATTCCAACGGCTCTTTCAGCAGGATGTGTCAGGACGTGTTGGCCTCGGTCACAAGCAGAGTAGGTTCCAAGACAAATCAGACGAGGGTGAAGGAGATAGTCGAAGGTTTGGTAAAGACACATGTAAACTGAAATCGGGAATTATCATACCTGTTCCGAGAAGACACATCCCGGGGGAAACGGGGCATTTGACGCGGGAGGCCTTATAAATGAAAGACCTGAAGGAAATCGCAACCATCAAGAACATAAGGAGCATGCATTCCATCGGCGCACGGTCCGTTCCGAAAGTCCAAAGGTCTCCTTATCTTGACCTCTATTCACTCAACAGGGAAAAAGACCGGTTGGAAAAAGAGGTCAAAGTGCTCGAAAAGAGAAAAACAATTACAGGCCGCATGCTGAGCGATGTAATCAGACTCATTGCCGGGCTCCAAAAAGAGATCCGGGGCAGAACGGAGGTAAAGACCGTTAAGGATACCAAGATGAAACGCCTGAGAACGATGCCCATCCGATACTGAGTCCCATGGGTGATGCGCGGCGGGCGGCATGGGTTCTCGCCTTGCCCGACAGTGGTCGGATATCACCGTCAGCCCCTCGGTAATATGAGGGCTCTCGATTAAAGAGAGAAATACGTGCAAAAGGGGAGAAGAAGATGCCGACACATAAGAGCAGCAAGAAGGATGGCGACGCGTTCAATATCGATGTGGGGCTCGGGAACCTGGGGTTGGGCGGAATCTTCAAGGGTATTGAAAAGCTGGTGGACCTCGCGTCGGAGTTGGAGAAGGCAGGAGGAGAGATAAAAAAGGAAGGCGATATAGACCTGAGCAACCTCAAGGAGGGCATGAAGGGTGTTTTCGGTTTCTCCGTGAAGACGGCCATGGGCGGAAGACCTGTAGTAGAACCCTTCGGGAATGTGCGAAAAACCCCCCAGGGGGCCAAAGTTGAAGAAGAAAGGGAACCCATAACCGACGTTTTCGATGAGAAGGACGAGATCCGGGTGTATCTGGAAATGCCGGGAATCAGCAAGAACGATGTAAAGATTGATCTCAAAGGGGACATACTCACTATTTCAGCTCAAAGCGGGAACAAGAAATACCGTAAGGAAATTCTGCTTCCTGCGAAAGGAAAATCGGAGACACTTACATCCGGCTTTAAGAACGGCATTCTGGAAATAAGAATAAAGAAATGAGTGGGACCCCTGATGGGACTAACCGGACTAAAGGACGCGCCTTTGAAACTGATTCTATTCGGCGGCAAGGGTGGTGTGGGGAAAACGACCTGCGCGGTCAGCGCGGGTTTATGCCTGGCTGAAGAGTTCAGCACCCTTATCGTCTCCACCGACCCCGCTCATTCCCTTTCGGACAGTTTGGAGCAGAAGTTCGGCGATGAGGTCACCGCCGTTCTGAACGTGAAGAACTTGAGCGTCATAGAAATAAGTGCAAAAAAGGTGTTCTGCGCGTTCAAGGAAAAGCACGAGCAGGAGATAAGGAAGATTATCGACACCTCCACGTATCTGGACCAGGAAGACACAGAGGCGGTTTTGAACCTCCCTATCCCCGGCATTGATGAGGTAATGGGCCTGAAGGTAATAATGGACCTCTTGGAAGAAGGGCGGTTTGACAAGGTCGTGGTCGATATGGCCCCCACCGGCCATGCACTTCGTCTCCTGAAAGTACCGGCATTGCTTGACGACTGGATTAAGGTCGTGGCGAAACTCAGATGGAAGTATCGCTATATGATAACAACCTTCGCAGGCAAATACACGCCTGATGAAGGAGATGATTTCCTTCTTGAAATGAAGAAGACCATCACCCGGATACATACGCTCTTCACGGACAGGAAACAGTGTGAATTCATCATGGTTACCATACCCGAAGCCATGGCGGTCCGCGAAACGGAAAGGTTGATTAAGGAGTTGGGCTCATGTGGGATAGCGATCCGCCAGATAGCGGTCAACAACGTTACGCCCGAAAGCGAGAATTGCCGATTCTGCATGGACAGACGGGAGCGACAGGAAGAATATATCGATTATCTGGAAAACCGCATGGGCAACGTCCGGACAACGGTCCTTCCTATGCAGTCGCGGGAAGTAAAAGGCCTGGCTGCACTAACAGGTTTTAAAGAATTGCTCTTTCAGTAGCTCAGAGTAGGCAGCAATTTAGGGGTATGCTCCAAGAATGAGGTGATCCGAATGAAGGATAGCAAGAAAGAGCCTGCCATGGCTTTCAAAGTGAAAGAAGCCCTGCCTAAAGATGTGGGCAGAGCCATCGCGCGGATCGATCCTGACGATATGAAGGTCCTCGGCCTTGACGTGGGCGACATAGTGGAACTCTACGCCAAGAGAAAGGCCCCCGTGAGGATAATGCCCTGCTACGTTGAAGAGAGGGGAAAGCGGATCATCCAGATGGATGGAATCGCCCGGGAAAATGCAAAGGTCGGCCTGGACGAAAAGGTGAAGATAAGACGGGCCACGCCCAAATCGGCGACACGAGTAACCCTTGCGCCCTTGACCCTTTCGACCCTGGCCCAAAAAGGAAAGGATCAACGGTATATAGGGACGCTTATCGAAGGCCTGCCCGTCATCACCGGGGACCGGGTGCGGGTTACCCTCTTCGGCTCACGGTCAAGCGATTTCAAAGTTCTGGGCACGACACCCGATGGGGTGGTGGTGATAAATCCGGAGACGCAGATAAGAATCGAATCGAAGGAGGCCGGCGAGACAAAGACCACGAAGGTTTCCTATGAAGATATAGGCGGCCTCGGTTATCAGATCCAGAGAATCAGGGAGATGATCGAACTCCCCTTGAAATATCCTCAGATATTCGAACGGCTCGGGATCGATCCCCCCAAAGGGGTGCTGCTCTATGGCCCCCCCGGAACGGGGAAGACCCTGATCGCACGGGCGGTGACGAACGAGACGGACGCTTATTTCACCAACATCAGCGGACCTGAGATCATGGGTAAGTTTTACGGCGAGAGTGAAGGACGTTTGAGAAGTATATTTGAAGAAGCCCAGAAGAATACACCCGCCATCATATTCATCGACGAAATAGACGCCATCGCGCCCAAGAGAGAGGAAATGGGCGGCGAGAAGCAGGTTGAACGGCGCGTGGTAGCCCAACTCCTTTCGCTTCTCGATGGACTGCAGTCAAGGGGACAGGTCATCGTCATAGGGGCGACAAACATTCCGAATACTCTCGATCCTGCCCTGAGGAGACCGGGGAGATTCGACAGAGAGATCGCGGTCCCTATTCCCGACAAGAACGGAAGGCTCCACATACTGCAAATCCATACAAGAGGCATGCCTCTTGCGGGAGAAGCTCAACAGGGAAACGGCGAGATATCAACCGGGGTTGATATCGATAAACTTGCGGAAATTACTCACGGTTTTGTGGGAGCGGACCTGGAAGCCCTGGCCCGGGAGGCCGCCATGTCGGCCCTCAGGAAGGTGTTGCCGAAGATCGACTTCACCATTGACGAAGTGCCTTATGACACCCTTCTCAGCCTCGAAGTCACCATGGATGACTTTATGGAAGCAATGAAAGAGGTGGAGCCTTCGGCCATCAGAGAGGTATTCGTCGAGGTACCCGACGTGCGATGGGACGACGTGGGAGGCCTTGAGGGTGTCAAGCAGGAGTTAAAAGAAGCCGTTGAGTGGCCCATTAAATATGCCGACGTCTTCAAGGCAGTGAACACTCATCCGGCAAAGGGGATTCTCCTTCATGGGGCCCCCGGCACCGGAAAAACCTTGCTTGCAAAAGCAGTCGCAAGCGAGACAAAGGTCAACTTCATTTCTGTAAAAGGTCCGGCCCTCATCTCCAAATTCATCGGCGAAAGCGAGAAGGGGGTTCGGGAGGTGTTTAAAACCGCAAAGCAAGCGTCCCCATCCATCATATTTTTCGACGAGATAGATGCGGTTGCACCGAGGAGGGGCTCAGGTATCGGAGAATCGAATGTAACCGAGAGGGTGGTGAGCCAATTCCTCGCTGAAATGGACGGTATCGAGGAACTCAAGGGAGTTGTGGTATTGGCGGCCACCAATCGGCTCGACATCATCGATCCCGCCCTTCTCAGGGGGGGCAGGTTTGATGTTATTATCGAGCTCCCGCTACCCGACGAAGACGCGCGCTTCTCAATATTCCAAATTCATGCAAGCCGAAAACCCCTTGCTTCGGATGTGAATCTACGTGATTTTGCGAAGAAGACGGATGGCCTCGCAGGGTCGGACATAGAATTCCTGTGCCGGAAGGCCTCCATGCTCGCAATAAGGGAATTCATAAATCAGGCAGCCGGGGCCGGCAAGAAGAAAGGCGCATCAAAAGATAAGGCCGGTCTTAAGGTAGGCAAAAAGCACTTCGAAGAGGCTTTGGAGGTGGTGAGGCGTCAGAGGGCATCAGTCGATGAGGCAGACTTGTGACGACAAGCCGCAAAGGTGACTCCGCCGAAGTCCGACCTGAACGGGGGGATTGAGTTAACGGGCCGGTCTCCGAGTGCGTCGCACGGGGGGTGCGGCAGCGGGAGACCGGCCCCGGGGGTTGGCCGCATCGGCAAAGACAGAGAAAGGACCGGGGGGAATTTATGAGCGGTATGGGCAAATATATGTATGGTGTGATCAACTCCGACTGCCGCGGGGAAAGTTCAAAGGTCCCGGCCTCTCACGGCATGGTCTATACGATCCCTTATAAGGGCGTGTCCGCCGTGGTGAGCGACGCTGAGATGGTCGAGTACGCGAAGATGCCCGGGGACACTGCCGCACGGCACCTTGTCAATCACCAACTCGTACTCGAAAGGATGATGAAGGACCACAACACCATTCCCATAAAATTGGGGACTTACCTGCTCAACGAGGGGGAAGTGACCCAAGCCCTGGCAAGGGGACATGGGGTGTTTCAGAAAGTCTTCAAAGAGATCGAAGGAAGGGTGGAGTTTAACGTCGTAGCGACATGGACCGATCTCAATACGATCATAAGAGAGGTCTCCAGGGACAAAGAAATAACCGCGCTAAAGGAGGCTCTCCTCACCAACGCACAAGGGATAACCGTCGATGCCCAGATAAAGATCGGTATACTCATCAGAAACCATTTGAATACAATGAAAGCCGGATACTCAGGCGCCATACTGGATGCCCTGGAAGGTCTCGCCGAGAGGGCGAAGGATTACACCACGCCGGATGACGCGACCATCATGAACGCCGCCCTGCTTCTCGCAAGGGACGCCGAACCTCAATTCGACGAAAAACTCGAGGAACTGAGCGTCAGGTTTGAAGGGAAAGTCCACTTCAAGGTCATAGGACCCCTTCCCCCATACAACTTCTATACCCTTGAGATAAAAAAATTCCAGTTCGACGAGATCGATTGTGCGAGAAGGAAACTCGGTCTCCCGGACTTTGCAGTCAGGGACGATATCAAGAAAGCGTACAGGAAATATGCCTTTGACTGCCATCCGGACAGACAGAGCGAGAAGTGGAAAGCGGAGATGGAGTACGATGAAGCCGCCAAAGCGTATAAATTGCTCACCGAATACTGCCAGGACGACGCATGCTCCTTCAGGGCAGACGATTTCTTTAATAACTCCATAGCCATAAAGCTAAAGGGGCAGTAATGGAAAGAGAAGCCAAGTATATCTATTGCATCATCGGCGCGACACAGGACAGAACCTTCGGCCCTATCGGCCTTGGAGACAGGGGAGATGAGGTATGCACCATCGGCATTGATGACCTTGCGATGGTGATAAGCAACCATCCGTTGACCAGACTTGTAGTCAATCGGGAGAATATTCTGGCCCACGAGAAGGTCATCGAGGAGGTAATGAAGGAGTATGTCGTATTGCCCGTTCGGTTCTGCACCATTGCCACGGGAGCGGACGAGATAAGGAGCCTTCTGTCGAGGAGGTACCGCGAATTCAAGAACCTCCTGAAGGATATGGACCACAAGGTTGAACTCGGCGTGAAGGGCCTGTGGAGGGATATGAACGCCATCTTCAAAGAAATCACCGCGGAGAACAGCGAAATAGGCAAGATGAAAAGAAGATTGAAAGGAGACAAGGAGCAGAAACACATGGAGGCAAAGGTGGAACTCGGCAAGCTCGTTCAGGATGCCCTCAAGCGCAAGAAGGACGAGGAGGCCGAAAAGGTGGTTGATGCGTTAAGGGCATCGGCCTTCGACTACACCCTCAATCACACTGCAGGTGATGAAATGTTCATGAACGCTTCTTTTCTGGTGAGCAAGGGGCGGGAAAAGGAATTCGACAACATCATGGACGATCTGGGCGAAAAGTACAAGGGGAGGACTCGTTTTCTCTATGCGGGACCGTTGCCTCCTTACAACTTCGTGAATATTACGATACGCCAGGAAGAGTGGGAAAAGTGAAAGAAAGAACGACGCTGGGGAGGTTCCATGGAAGAAGGGCTCTATATATATTGCATAGTTGAATCAAAGGAGCCCTGCTCCTTTGATATCGAGGGCATCGGAGGCAGGGGCGACAAGGTGTACACCGTATCGCTCGATCATATCGGCGCGGTAGTGAGCGCGTCTCCTGTCAAAAGATACTCGGTGGCGCGGGAGTACCTGATGGCCCATGAGCGGGTCATTGAAGAGGTCATGAAGACCCATACGGTCCTCCCCGTGAGGTTTGCCACTATTACGGAGAGCGAAGAGAAGATAAGAATGATCCTCGGGCGAGAGTATGCCCGTTTTGCAGGCCTCCTTAAACAGATGGCAGACAAGAAGGAGTTGGGGCTGAAGATGTTGTTCAAAGAGGATATGGTATACGGGGAACTCCTTGAAAAGTATGGCGACGTAAAGACTCTGAAACAAAAAATAGAATCCCTTCCCGCCGAAAAATCATATCACCAGAGAATGGAGATAGGCCGCATGGTCGAGGCAGCGCTCCGGCGGGAGAAAGAATTCTACCGTGAATATGCCCTGAACAGACTGGCGCCCCTGTCCGTCGAGGTAAAGACAAACAAGGAATACGGAGACATGATGATCGTCAACGCCTCATTTCTCGTGGTGAAAGAAAAGGAAAGGGAGTTTGACCTTGCAGTGCAGGAACTCGCAGACAAATGCGGGGATATGGTGAGGCTCAAATATGTGGGAACCCTACCGCCCTTCAACTTCGTGAATATTGTGATCAACACGGATGGAGGAAGCCAATGTTCATTATAGACGACATACTCCTCTCGCCGTTAAGAGGTTTCATATGGTTGGGTGAGAAGATAAACGATGTGGTGGAGAGGGAGTTGTCCGACGAGGGGCTCATAAAGGAGCGCCTTATGGAACTGCAACTGCGTTTCGAATTGGATGCCATAGATGAGGAGACTTACACGAAACAGGAAAAAGTGCTCCTCGAGAGACTTAATGCGATCCACGGGGAAGGAGAGGAGGAGGTATAAAATGGCGGATATCCAGGAAGCTACTCAGGCGCTTTGCGGGTTTTTGAAAAAGACTCTTTCAGTCGAAGATGCCAAAGCGATAAAGGTGTGTCATACACCTCAGGGATGGGAAGGGGACATCGAGGTGTATGAAGACAGCTCCTTCATCAAAACCATCGGGCTGCCGACACGGGTAAAAGACAGGAATATCTATAACGTAAAGGCAGACGAAAACCTGGAGGTTCAGGCGTATGAACGAAAACCCGCGAACCAGCCCCGGGAGTGACGGAAAATGACGGGCCTGTATCTTTACTGCGTCCGGGGAGAGACCCGGAATCCTTTGCCCTTTCATGAAAGGGGAATCGACGGAAGAAGTGAGGTCTTTACAGTGGCCCATCGGGCGTTGGAGGCGGTCGTGAGCGACGTTTCATTGCGGGAATTCACTTCCGAAGAGATACAAAGGCGAGCTGGAGAAGACCCGGGCTGGATAAAAGAACGTGCGGTGATTCATGAGCGGGTAATCGAGAACGCGATGAGAGGGGTTGATGAGCCGGTGAGCGTAATCCCCATGAGATTCGGTGTCATTTTCAAGACCATGGCGAACTTGAAGGCAAGACTGGATAAGGATTACTGCCGAATGAAGACCGTGCTGGCCAAAATAGACGGTAAGGAAGAGTGGAGCGTAAAGGCATACATGAAAGACAAGGAAAGGTTTGACGCCGTGGCGAGGGCAAGAAACCCCGGGATTACCGCAAAGGAGAGGCAAATCGCGTCCCTGCCCGAAGGTGTAGCCTACTTCATGGAAGAAGAGTTGAAAGAGGTTGTGGATGATGCGATAGAGAATGAACTGGCGGCCATACTGGAAGGTTCATTCGAGAGGTTGTCGGGGGAAGCGACGGAGTCCGTCAAAACAAGGGTCCTCGAAAAGGAGGTTACAGGAAGAACCGAGCAGATGGTTTTTAATTCCGCTTTCCTCGTCCGTCAGGACAAGGCGGACAGGTTCCACCACACCCTCGGAATGATCGCCGGGGAATTTGAGGCAAAAGGACTCTGCGTTGAATTGACCGGGCCGTGGCCCGCCTTCAATTTCTGTCGGGAAAACGTCGCTACCGGAGAAAAGAGGGAAGATGAATCACACTAAGAACGCGGCTCTCGTAGATGTGCTGGACAAGGTACTGGAAAAAGGCGCCGTTATCAGCGGCGACATGATGATAAGGGTGGCCGACGTGGACTTGGTATTCGTGGGTCTCAGGGTCTTTCTCGCTTCAGTCTCCAAAGCCCGGGAATTGTCCGGGGAAACCGGTTTTGACCAGGAAAGGGAACCGACACCCGAGGATATTGCCTTCATGGAAAGGCTACAAAAGGAGATAAGAAAGGCCGAAGAAAATATCCCAAAGCTTATGAATGCGGACAATCCGAGAGAGACGGAGCAGGGCCTTGCCCGATTGATCCTGGCCATCATTGAACTCATAAGAAAATTGATGGAAAAGGAGGCCTTCAGAAGGGTCCGGAGCGGGACGATCGCTCCGGTGGAGATACAGAAACTCGGGCTGAGTCTGAAAGCGGTGAGGAAGAAGATGATGGAAATCCAGGCAATCTTCGGAATCAAGGACGAAGACCTCAAACTAAACCTTGGTCCCCTTGGCGATTTAACATAAGGAGAGTCCTATGGCAGAACAACAGATGGTCCATGCGATACAGGCAACGAATCTGGCGGACATCCTGGAAAGGGTGCTGGACAAGGGGATTGTAATCGCGGGCGACATACAAATCAAGATTGCGGATATTGAACTCCTGACCATCAAGATAAGGCTTCTCATTGCGTCTGTGGACAAAGCCATGGAGATGGGGATCAACTGGTGGCAGCAGGACCCATACCTGTCCGACGGCAAAAAGGCAAAGGCAAAGGAAGAGGATAACGCGGCCTTAAGAAAACGGGTCAAGCTGCTGGAGGAGAAGATAAACCGCATGTAACCGCGAACGGGCACGTGCGCACGTGTTCCGTGAGGCGGGCAACACGGGAGGGGAAAAGATCATAGACAACTATGAACGCAGGCTTCTTTACGTTCCCATCATTCATACCGAGGCCGATCTGGGCTCCATGGGAGGGACGGTCGCAAAGAGCGGGCGCAGGCAGTTCGGGGACGCATTCTGGGATAGCCATGAAGAAACGGTCCGTGGTTTCTGGGATGCCCTTGCGAGATATTTTGATTCCATCGAGGTAGAGGGGTTCAAGGTATTTCAGGACGGCATGGTCGCCGAAGGCGACATGGGAAGGAAGATAGTTGAGGAAGTGCTCAAAACAGGGAGCAAAAACTACGAGCTTCTCGCAAGATTGCTCCATCGGGGAAGTATCCTGGTGAGAACCGAGGATATCGATCTTGTCAAAGAGGAACATAGATTACTCTCGGACATAGCCCACTCCAGGACGAAACCCGAAAGACTGCATGCCGCGCAGAAATACGAGCTATTGAAAAACAAGCTTCTTGACAGAAGAGACCGGTTTATCGCGGGAAGGATCGATTGGACGCTGGGCAAGGGCGAAACGGGCATACTCTTTATCGGAGCATATCATAACGTAAAGGCCCATCTTCCGTCCGATGTCCGGGTGATTGAGATTAAAGACGCCGGCAGGGTGATGCAGTATCAGCGACTCCTGCCCGTGCACAACGCGCACAAGAAGCACTTTCAGGAACTTCGCCGGTACCTTACGGCCGAAGTGGAAACCATGGGAGAAGATATGAAAGGGACATAGGATGCCTTCCAGAGGGCCGCCTTCGGCGTGGATGCGGTCCTGAAAAGGATTGGAGGGGGCCCCAAAAAACCGATGATTTCACGTGGTGGAGGCTGAAGCGGTTCCGGAAGGGAGATGGAGAGATGTACCGCACTATTATTGAGAATCTCGCTGATGCAATACTTGTAGTCAATCCTCAGGGCCGTATTCTGTTTCTGAACAACGCCGCATCACGCTGGACGGGCTTTCACTCATCCGAGGACGCGAAAGGATGGGCCGTTACCGACGTCCTGAGTCCCCTCGACTCGGTTGTTCCCTGGAGCGAGTCCGTATTTCAGCACGCAGCAAGGAAGGGATTCCTCGGCAAGTGTAAAACCAAGGGGCGGGGAAACAGGGGCGCCATTGCGAAAGTCTATATCAGTGCGGCACAGCTTACGGACTCTCCCGTATACATTCTTACCGCAAGGGATATCACCGGACAGGACCGGACCGACGAATGCGGCGCGCCGAGTCCGGCCCCTGATTCAATCGGAACCCTTGCGGGCGGCATTGCCCACGACTTCAATAACCTTCTTACCATCATTATGGGAAATATCTATATGGCGAAGAGATTCCTCACGGAGGACAACAATGCAAAGGGGAAACTCACCGAGGCGGAAAAGGCGTCCATGAGAGCCAAGGAACTGACGCGGCAAATCCTCGCCTATGCCGAAGGAGTGAAGCCGCTAAGGAAGCCGGTATGTCTCGGCGCCCTGATCAGGCATGCGGTGGCACGCGCCATAGCGGGATCGGAGATAGAATGCAACTTCTCTGTCCCTGACGACCTTCCGGCTGTGGAGGCGGATGAGAAACAAATTCAACAAGCCGTCCACAGCATCATGATAAACGCATGCGACGCCATGCCTCTCGGCGGAGTTGTGAATATTCGAGCCGAAAGCGTGGTCCATTGGCCCGATAACCTGCCTATCCCCGACGGCAAACCGTATGTCAAAATATCGATAGAAGATACGGGCCAGGGCATCCCGGAGAAATGTCTGTCCAGGATATTCGACCCCTACTTTACCACCAAAGAGATGGGGACCAGAAAAGGAACCGGTCTCGGGCTTTCGATCTGTTATTCGATCATAAAGAGCCATGGCGGCCACATAGAAGTGGCCACAAGCCCGGGGCTCGGAACCACATTTCACATCTACCTGCCCGCCTCCGAACGTCACGTTGAAGCGCCGGCGAGTATTGACAAAGCCGTCCCGAACTGTCAGCCATAACCGTTCAAGCCTTTCGAAGGAGGCGATCCGATCCGGACCGGCGAAAGCATACGGCAAAAGCGATCCCCAACCCCCTTCATGAGGCTATCTCCCAATCCCCGGGGGCCAAAAACGCAGTAACCGGAACAAGCGCAAAAGAATTGGTTGACAACCGTTCCATGAGCAATTAGTATTTTCAATTCTGCGCCGATACGGCATAAATGGAAAAGGGTCACCCATGGAAAGCAAACTGAAGGTCGTACTGATCAGTCACACTCCCGATCCGGAACAAACGGTGGCGGCGGCTGCGCGTCTTTGCTATCGTTCCGGCGGAGTCGATACCCTGAAGGACGACAAACTCGAGGGGCAAACAAGATCTTTCCTCGCCAAACTTGTGGACATGGGCCACATGAGTCCCATTGAACACGCGTCATTCACCTTTGCCATAGAGGGTATATCGCGGGCGTGCTCCCACCAGTTGGTCCGCCACAGGCTCGCCTCTTACAGTCAGCAATCCCAGAGATACGTGGGCAAGACGTCGGGGTTTCACTACATAGTCCCGCCTTCCATAGGCGACGATCCCGAGTTGAGGACGCGGTTCGAATCTTTCATGAAGGAAGCACAGAAAACGTACAATTATCTGGCCACCCGGCTTGAAGAAAAAGGCCTGAAAGGCGAATCAGTCCGCGAAGATGCGCGGTTTGTCCTGCCGAATGCGACGGAAACCAAGATCATGGTCACCATGAACGCGAGGGAACTTCTCCATTTCTTCCGGCAGAGGTGCTGCAACAGGGCGCAATGGGAGATACGCGGGATGGCTACGGAGATGCTGAAACTGGTCAGGAATGCGGCGCCCGCCCTGTTCCGCACCGCCGGGCCTGGATGCATGAATGGCCCGTGCCCGGAAGGGGCGTATTCGTGCGGAAAGATAAAAGACGTAAAGAAATACTTCCGTAATCTCTCATAAAAAGATAAAGAACCACTATTTTTCAAGGACAAGGGGCAAAGAGGAACCGGCCTCCAGGGCCTTGAGGACAGTCTCACGCATCTTTCCGGAGCCAATATCCTCCTTGCCGGTGATGGACTCGATATCAATTCGCACCACGGCGGTTATGGCAACTTTGTTTTCGGGAAATTTCTCCTGGGCTCTCAAGGGTTCGTATTTCTTCATGAGCATTCCAAGGGCACGCACCTTTTCTTCCTCGTCCGCGACCAGCGCCGCCCGCCCCGCGATAATCACGCTCCTGTAAAGATAGTCGGTTCCGCACGGGTCACCTGCCCTTCTCGCATAAGCGATGGGTTGATCAACCTCGAAGCATACTCTCGGATCCCGCTCGATGTCATCAATCTTCTCCCCCTGTGACGCGCCGTGGAAGTAGACGGCATTTCCGTAATATACAAAGTTAAGGGGTTTTATCACAGGATACCCTTCCTTCCCGACCGTTCCAAGCCTCCCCACATGGGCCGAGTTCAGCAAATCGACTATAATGCCTATGTCTTTTATCTCTTTTCCCGCAACACGCATAGAGAGTCTCCTATGTTCTTCATCGTGATTGTCAGCGCTTCTTTGACTGGATCACAGTAAATGTCTTCTTCGTCCCGGGCTTCAACGCAAGGGTTACATCGATCTTTCCCGTCCGGTTCCTACTTGAGTCGGAAAACAGCACGTCGTACGTCACCGAGCCTCCGTCGGTACCCGTTGCACCGGAAATTATCTGAATCCAGTCGGTGTTGTTCGTTGCAGCGTTCCACCGGCAGTCCGAAGGGATCACGGCGACACTGAAGACGTTGCCCCCATGGGCCTCACTATCGAAGGATACCCGCGAAGGCTTAAGGCTCTTAAGGGCACATGTCTTTCCTTTTTGCCGCACCTCCAGGGTATCTCCCCCTATCATGACCACCCCCGACCTCTCAAAGGAACTGGCATTGCCTGATGCCTTGATCTTTACCGAACCCTTGCCCTTTTTCATCGACAACCCGGAATGGGCGAGCCAACTTCCGTCGGGCACGGTTATGACCGGAGAAGCGCACGTGGCACTGTCGGCCGATATCTTAACAGTCACACTCCCTCCATTCGCTCCGAAATCTGTCTGCCTCGCGGAAACGATGGAATAGGAACAGGTTCCGAAAGACGCGGTCTCTGATCGGCTTTGGTCCATGGTCACCAGGCATTTGCCGGTCCCGCTGCACACAGGGCCACCCCATCCTTCAAAAGAAGAACCCGGAGCGGGCACTGCCACAAGGGCGACATCGGTGCCGGCCAAGAAGCCATGTACGCAAGTCTCTCCACAATCTACACCGTCCGGAGCACTCTTCACGGACCCCGTCCCTGTCCCCGTTCTGGAAACGGTGAGGAGAAAGGTCTCCGACGGACCGGCGCCGAGAACATACGATGCGCCCCGCCCCACCTTTGACACTCCCCATCTTATGTGCATGTACCCTTTCGTTCCCCAGACAGCCCCCCAACTGTTCCGCAATATCCAATAGCGACCCTCGTCGTCCCAGCCGACAAGATTGATCAGGTGGTTGACATGCCCGCCGCAAGAGGTGCTTTCGTCCGTGGCAAACGTGCCGAACAGGTAGTTGTGAAACCATTCGCCCACGCATACCCCTGCAGCAACGGGCCCATACTGATAGATGGCGCTCTTGATCTCGTCCACGGTAGGCACGGTGGACTCCGAGCCGGAAATAAACTTCCAGCCCTTCAGCACATAAGGCTTGCGATAATTCCTGGTACAGGAGCCCTCAAAAGAGGCGTAAGGTTTTTCGGCTTCAAGGACCGCGCCTGCGACCCTCTGGATACTCCCCGGCACGTCATAGTGATATTTATGGGCGGTAAGGCCTCCGTTGCACGTCCAATGGTCCGTGTTGCAGTCCAGCAGAAACTGCTCCGAAAGGTTGACGTTTGCTATGCCGTTCTTCCAAAGGGCCGACTCCATGACACCCACCGTACCAAAGGCCCAGCAACCTCCACAGATGCCCTGATTGCGCACGGGGGTGACAATGCCGTAGTCCCGCCAGTCGAAGTGAGCAGGTAAACCGGAAACCGACTCCAGCTGAGAGTCTTCAACGCCGGCCTCATCCTCTAACAGCGGAGCGAGGGTGCCGGGTGCATCGGGATCGCTCAGATCGAGTTTCGCGGGGAATGAAGGGAAGACGATCTTCAGCCGGCGCAGAGGGGAGACGTCCTCCCAGCCTCGTTTATACAAAAGTTTTACGGAACACGGACCCGTACCGGCAGAAACCAGGCGGATAACCTGCCTTTCAGGTGTACCGTAACCGGGCGTGTGTTTCTGGTATTCGGCAGGAGCGCTCTCCACCATGGAACTGTTGCCCGCTGAACGCCATCGGTAGCCGGTGGAAGGGTTTGATTCCAGGACAATGACCATACTCTTCCCTTCGGAAACTCCCGTGATCTCAACCTCGGTCTCACCGCCCAGGAGATCGAATTCCGGCCGTGCCACCCCGTAAAGGAGACTGCGGAGGTGCTGCACGTCACTCTTGCCCGAGACGCTCAGGGAGTAGGTCATCTTCTCTTCGGTTCTCGCGGAGACATGCGCCCCGGCCACAGCGCCCGCAGCATTCAGTTTCGTTGTCAGGGCATCGACATGGAGGGTTCCGGCACGCTGCGAGTCCGACTCTCCGCGAACCCCTTCACCCGCAGGAACGGTCAGTTCGGCATGAAGGGTCCATTCCACAACGGGCGATGTTTCAGCGCCATCCTCCAGGGCGACTGCCATGGCGCTGCCCGCAAGGTATACCGCTGTTATAAGGATAACGACGACAGCGAGGGCCGCCTTGCGTCCGAAAGTATCGAAAATCACGGTCGCACCGGGAAATCGCAATCTTGTCGTCTTAGGAGAATGTTCACTTTCAAGGATTATATAAAATCGCCGGATCGGCTTCAACAGGTTTGTTCGGAGGTCCCATTTTTCCCTCACAACCCGGGCTTTGTCATGTGCCCCTGGAATTGTTCCTTGAACTTCTTCAGTACCCTGCTTTCTATCTGCCTCACCCGCTCTCGCGAGATCCGGAATGCGGCGCCTATTTCCCGGAGGGTGTGAGGTTGCTCCGCCATGGTGCGGTGATCGAATATGAACATCTCCTTATCATTCAAGGTACTCTTGAACTCCTTCACCTTTCTGGAGAGTATCTCCGATTCCTCCTTGCGGCTCACTATGTCCTCCACATCCTCATCAGTCCCCATCGTGTCCATAATTGTATCATCGCTCCCGTCATGGACCGGCGCTTCGAGAGAAATGTCGGTAAAAGTCAGTCTTTGTTCCATGCAATCGACTTCCGTTTCTTTCACCTCGAGGATGCCTGCAAGGATCTTGGGGGCGGGGTATATGCCGAGGGCTTCGAGTTTCTGTTTCTCCTTGTTAAGTCTGTAGAAGAGTTTCCTCTGGCTTTGTGTGGTCCCCACTTTGACCAGACTCCACGAATCCATGATGTGCTTCAGAATATAGGCCCTGATCCAGAAAGAAGCGTAGGTCGAAAACTTCGTTCCCTTGTAGGGATTATATTTCCTTACCGCATGGAGCAGCCCCACGTTGCCTTCCTGGATCAGGTCGAGAATGTTGAGGTACGAATTATAGTACTCAAGGGATATCTTGACCACCAGCCTGAGATTCGCCATAACGAGCTTCTGGGCTGCCTCGAGATCTTTGTTCTCAAATACCTGCCGCGATATTTCAAGTTCTTTCTCCCTTGTGAGGACCGCGTATTTCGACACCTCGGCAAGGTACGTCTTCAGCGGATCAAAAGGTATGGGCAGACTTGCGTCGTCTTTGGAAACTCCCGCGTTGTCAACGATCGTATCGCCTATCATTAATGCCGTCTCTCCCTAGGAATAAGAGCCGTTTCCAGACAAGGGGGATAAGAATCTCCATTCCTTCCGGAGTCCACCTGCCTGCAGGTCGCACGCGTCTTCCGGCGGCAGCGTCTGCTTCTCAAAACAGGCCGGGATCGCGAGAAATACAGACCGACAATGACGATTGGCCTGTTTAAGCCATTATTAAATATAAGCATTCTTTTCGTCATTGTCATAGCAGGCGTTGTTTTTGTGCATCAATAGCAAAGCGTGGCAGTAGGTCTGCCCCGGCGATGCACAAAATGACGGAACCGGTTTTGCGAAAGGCGCTTTCGTCAACCGACTTGACGGCCGCGAAAGCCAATGGATATTCCTGGCGTGGTTTTATTGTGCGCTGAATGCGTATGAAATACGAATGGCCTAATCCGGGCTACTTCCGAAAACATCCAAGGACCTGTTCGGGCGGGAGTATATCCCCGCCCCTCCTCTATGCTTTTATGCTTTGGGTTTCTCTTTGTCGTCCCTTTTGAGATTCTTCTCTTCCTCGTCCGGTTCGTGTACCGATTTTTTAAAACCCTTTATGGCCTTGCCGACTGCTCCCCCTATCTCGGGGAGCTTCCCCGCCCCAAAGACGAGAACCACTATGATGAGGATAATTATGAGTTCAGGCGCTCCAAGTCCGAACATGCGTCGCTCCCTCCTTTTCTCTTAGGTATACTATCACTTCCCCCATTAGTCAACACCGTATTGTTCGTAGATCTATCCATCGTTCTTCTCTCCACGCCTGATTCCCGGATTTAGGATGCTTTGACGCAGGGGCCCCGGTCCGCCCGGCAATAAGATCCGCGGCCTCATCCTCCCGCACGGGAAACACGACCACCTCCCGGCGAATCCCGTTCTTCAGATGATAAGGCCGCGAAAATCAAATACTGCCGATATCCACCGTGGCGCCGGCAGCGCGATTAACTGCTTCGACCGTACTATTTTTTATCCGTCCTATGTGCTTTTTTGTTGATAATTATTTGGAATTGCGCGAGAATTTATCTAGGATCATGTGGTAGAAGTGTGGTCGGATCAATATAATGCCGGTATCAAGCTAACTCGGGCCCATCCCCTGTTCTGCACAGAATCCGGCACAATCCACAATTTCCCAGGAGGTTTTTATGAGCGAAGATACAAAGAAACCAAAAGATTTGTCGAGACGCGATTTCCTCAAGACAACAGGTGGTGCAGCGGCAATTGCGGGCATGGCTGTGGGAGGCCTCGCCTCTACTGCTAAGGACGCGGCTGCCGCATGGGACCCCATGCCCAAGAAATGGAACGAGACTTATGATGTGGTCGTTATCGGAAGCGGATTTGCAGGGCTCGCCGCCGCCTACGAGGCAAAGAAAGCCGGTGCGTCCGTAGTAATTCTCGAGAAGATGCGCACCCCTGGGGGCAATTCGATTATCAATGGCGGCATCATCGCCGCAGCAGGCTCTCCCCTCCAGGCTCAGAAAGGCCTTAAGGATTCTCCTCAACAGCTTTACGACGACATGCTTCGTGAGGGCCTTGGCCTCAACCATCCCGATCTCGTGAAACTGATGGCGGATGCTTCCGTTCCGACAGTCATGTGGACCATCAATGAACTGGGAGTCAAATACACGGATGTACTCGTGCAGGAAGGCGGCCATGCCGTACCCCGGAGCTATCAAACATATAACAGCAGCGGTTCAGCTATTGTCCAGCCGCAGCTCGCAAAACTTAAAGCCCTGGGTGTCGAACCCAAGACGCAGATGTACCTGCAGAAGATACTCAGAGATAAAGACGGCCGCGTTAAAGGAGTCGAGGTCCGCGAAGGATATGTCTTCCCCAAGGCCGACAGCGGCAAAGTAAAATACATAAAAGCCAAGAAGGCAGTCGTGCTCGCTTACGGCGGCTTCGGCCAGGATGTGGCTTTCCGTATGATTCAGGATCCCAAACTCACATCCCTCTTCGAAAGCACCAACCAGCCGGGCGCCACGGCCGAGGGTATCAGGGAAGCCCTGAGAATCGGTTGTACCCCTGTTCAGCTTGACTGGATACAGGTCGGCCCATGGGCCAGCCCCGACGAGAAGGGCTTCGGACTCGGTCCCCACTTTGCCCAGGAAGCCGCGGCAATGTACGGCGTCTGGATCAACACCAAGACCGGAAAGCGGTTCATCAGCGAGCTCGCCAACCGGAAACTCCGGGCAGACAAGATTATGGAACTGGGCAACAAGGGAGAGAAATGTATCGCTATAGCCGATGAAAACGGCGCTTCCTGGGTAAAATCAAAGCTGCCCAAACTCCTTGAGAGCGGCGTTGTCAAGAAATACAATACCATCGAGGAACTCGCAAAGGCTTATAATGTTCCCGCCGACGCCCTGAAACAGACGATCGAGAACTACAACAAGTTCGTGGCCCAGGGTAAAGACGACGAATTCAGCCGCTACATGAACAAGAACGCGAAACCTATCGCAACGGCGCCTTTTTACGCCATGCGGCTCCTGCCCAAAATCCACTACTGTATGGGTGGGGTCAACATCAATACCAAATCGCAGGCCCTGGACATCACGGGCGACAAGCCGATTCCCGGTCTCTATGCTGCCGGCGAGTCTGTAGGAGGCGTCCACGGTGCGGTCCGCCTCGGTAGCAACTCGACCCTGGCCTGTCTCGTCTTTGGCCGTATAGCAGGCGAGAACGCAGCGAAGGAAAAAGCCTGGGGTTAGGCACTTAAGTCAACGCAACTGTACGCAAACAAGGGAAGAAAGCGGGTTCCGCTTTCTTCCCTGTCTTCACGCTGAGGGAACCGATTCCGGGAAGCACAGTGACCCTCCGCAGCACGAGGAGGAAAGGAGTTGAGAATGAGACAAGGTATTTACAACAAGAACCGGGGAAAACGTAACGGCGCCCTTCTCGTTGGTCTTTGCCTGGCCGTCCTCCTGCTCGTCGGGACCGCCGTTTCCACAATGGCCGCACCTAAGCGCATAGCGACAGCAAAACCGGGTGATTGCGCGGCCTGTCATGGAAGTCAGAAAGTCCTCCCCCAGGACCATAAAGATACAAAGGGGATGTCTTACCAGGGTTGTCTTGAATGCCACGAAAAGACGGGGGCCGGGAGTCTTCGCACAAAACTTCCTGCGAGCCACACCCACCAGCTTGCCGGGGTGACGTGCGTCAAATGCCACGGCAAGACCAAGACACCGAAAGAAGTCAAGATGAAGCAGTGCGTGGTCTGCCACTCCACGGATAAGGTCGCAGAGAAGACCGCGCAAGTGAAGCCGCAGAACCCGCATGAGTCGCCCCATTACGGGAAAACCCTCGACTGCAACGTATGCCACCATCAGCATGCGAAGTCGGAGAATTTCTGCAGTCAGTGCCACAAATTCGATTTCGTAGTGCCATAGGCAAGAATATGTAATTATTTTAATTATATAGGGCAACTTCTTCACAACTTGTGTCAGGTAATTTATGACCTGCGGGCCCTCAAGAATAAACCGCCCTCCTGAGAAGGGGACATGGGCTCGACCTTCGAACTCCACGAGGTCGGGAACCGGCACTCCAGTCTCAGAAGGGCGGTTCTTTTACTCGACCCAAGCCGTGAGCGAATATCTCCACCCGCACCGGTCAATCCGCGCGGTAAGGCCGTAACCAGCGAGGAACCGTTTCAGTGTCTCAGGGCTGAAGAAGCCGGCGGGTTCCCCGATCAGTCTCTCCGCAACAGAGATAAACCTGCCCGCCATGTGATCCGGGTCAATGTCAAATACAAACAGAACGCCTCCACGCTTCATAACCCGCACTGATTCCTGGAGCGCGTTACCGACATTGTCAAAATGATGAAGTGCGTCGCCTGTAAAGACCGCATCGAACAGCCCGGTCTTGAACGGCATCTCTTCGGCAACGCCGGCCACCCTCCCCAGGGCAGGCCTCCCCTGCCTGAGCATCCCCATGGCGGGATCCAGCACCACACAGCGCAGGTCTCTCTTCCTCCGGAGCGCAAGATCCGCAAGTATTCCTGTGCCGCCTCCCAGATCGAGCACCAGGGCCTCCGGCCCCAGCGAATTTACCACTTCCCCCAGGCGGTCGCGCACCTTTTGCGGGTACATGGCGTTCCCGAACCTCTTGAAGAGAAAACCCAGTCGGTTAAAGGGCATCATATATACACCATAATACGAGGTTTCGTAATTGTGAAGCCGCCGGTTGAGTCGAATCCGGAAGCAGGATCAAAGACTGTCCGACGGACGCCGGATCAGGGTTATGTGCAGGTCCATGACATTGGTGCCCGTGGGGCCCGTCATGAACAGGCCGCCGCTTTGTTTAAAAAAATTATAGGAATCATTATTGTTCAGGTACCATTCCGGGTCGAGTCCCAATTCCCTTGCGCGGGTCACGGTAGACCCGTCGACGATCGCGCCCGCCGCATCGGTGGGTCCGTCGGTCCCGTCGGTACCTGCGGAAAGAAAAGTGATGCCCTCGACACCTTCGATTTCCATGGCAAACGCCAGGGCAAGCTCCGTATTTCTCCCTCCCAAGCCCTTTCCTGTTACCGTCACCGTGGGTTCTCCGCCCGAAATGAGGCATCCTTCCCTACCCCCGGGGCCTTCTGCACTCCTCAACACCTCAAGACGTTTCTTCGCCCTGTCCGCGAGTCGGCGCGCAACAGTCCTGGCTTCGCCCTCTATTTCGGTAGACAGCACCTCGGAAGAATAGCCCAAAGCCTCCGCCTTTTCCTTTGCCGTATTAGTCGCCATTTTGTTGTTTCCCACGATAATGTTGTCCACCCCTGCAAAAATAGGGTTTCCCTCTTTCGGGGTCTCCGGCTCCTTCCCTTCCGTGCCTCTCCTCAGCAGGGTGAGGACGGACCGGGGCGTCTCTTCAACCAATCCATATTTTGCGATCACCTCACAGGCGTCTGCATAGGTGGTATTGTCGGGGGCCGTGGGTCCCGACGCAATCACGTCCAGCCTGTCCCCTATGACATCCGAAAGGATGAGGGACAGGGTTTTCCCGGGATGTATGAGGCCGGTAAGTCTCCCGCCCTTCACCGCGGAGATGTGTTTTCTCACGGCGTTAATCTCATTGATACCCGCCCCTCCCTTGAGAAGCAATCTCGTAACCTCCTGCTTCTCCGCCAGGGTTACATCCCCGTAAGGAGCAACGAAGAGCGCCGAGCCTCCCCCCGAGATAAGGCACGTAACGAGAGTGCGGGGGTCACCCCGGGCCACCATCGCCATAGCCTGCTTCGTCGCTGCGTATCCCTTCAGGTCAGGGACAGGGTGTCCCGCTTCCCGGACAACAATGCGGTCCGGCAGGGCATCCCGGCCTGTGTGGCCGTATTTGGTGATCACCATTCCAGAGATGATCGCATCGCGGGCATGGTCGATAAGAGCCCTCGTCATTGGATATGCCGCTTTGCCGAAGCTTATAAGGATTATCTTGTGAAAACGACCGGATCTGAAAAAGGAGGTAACCATTTCTGCGTGGGACTTCACCGCCTGATAAGGGTCGACCGCCTCCAGAGCAGCGTAAAAGATGTCTCTTACCGCATCCTTTTGTTCCGTACCGCTCATATCTCCTCTACGGTATGCCGTCTTGAACCACCCGGGCGTCTCATACGTCAATCGGTTTGAATATGAGTACTATGCCCATGACGACAAACACCATGGTCTCAGCGGCGGGTCCCCAGAACCTCCCGGTTATGGCCATGACCATACCAAGAAGAAAGGCGGACACAAAGGTGCCCCTCACGTTCCCGAGACCGCCCACAAGGACCACTGCAAAACTGATAAGAAGGACCATCATGCCCATGTAAGGATGGACTGATGTAATAGGCGCGTAAAGAACCCCGCCCAAAGCCGCAAGGCAGCTTCCAATGATGAATATGTAGGAAAAGTACTTGTCCACGCTTATGCCGAGACCGCGTACCGCGTCCTTATCCTCGAGAGAGGCCACTACGATCTTTCCCACCATGGTCTTCTTGAAGAAGATGGAGAGACCGAGGAATATGACGATGGCGAGGGCGATAATGATCAGTCTGTAAAGGGGGAGCGTTACTCCCGCCAGGGAAATATCTATTCCCACAGGGTCGGAAAGGGGAATAGGCGCCGCGCCCCATATCCATTTTATGAGGTCGATTCCGATGAGGACCACCGCATAGGTGGCGATAATGGCGTAGTCAATAGAAACCCCGTAAAGCTTTCTTATCACGAAGCGCTCAATTACATAGCTTACCGGGACCACCGCGGCCACCGCCAGCGCGGCTCCGAGAATAAAGTTCTCTCTCACCACCGGCAGGGCGGTTACCAGCAGATATGCGCCCACCGTATATATAAGACCGTGGGCAAAATTAACGATCCTCATCGTCCCGAAAGTGAGAGACAGGCCTATGCTTATAATGTAAAGGATAGCCCCGATTGTCAGTCCGTACGCGATTGTATTTATCATGGTAGCCTCGTCGTTGCGTTGGCTTTACCCTTGAATCGTTCCACTATGTACCCCCAGATCCCCGTTCTGAACCGGAATACTATAATGAGCAGGGCAAAACCGAGAAACATCTCCCATCTCGGGATATAGGACGCGAGATAGTTGCTGAGGGTCATATAGAGGACCCCCCCTATTATGGCGCCGTAGAGGCTTCCCGCCCCGCCTATGAGGGCCGCAAATATTACTTCCACCGCCCTTGACGGGTCGATAAAGCTCGGCGTGACATACCCGTAGTTCAGGATAGACAGGGCCCCTGCAAAGGCCGAGATGGAGGTAGATATTATGAAGGTCACCCACTTGTATGCGAATGTGTTGTATCCAAGGAATTTGACACGGGTTTCGTTTTCCTTTATCGATCTTATGAGTACGCCGTACGGTGAAGACGTAAGCTTCTTCAACAGGTAAAAGGTGGCGAGGAGACACAGGAGGACAAATCCGAATATGATGGGCTTCTTTCCGAAATCCACGAAACCCATCTTGCTGAAATAGGCCGACATGCCATCCTCTCCTCCGGTATACCTCGAAAAGGCTACGATCACGAGGAAATAACCCACCTGGTCGAATGCCAGGTTGATAAGGGCAAAGCACGCGCCCGAGGTCCTCACGATGATCGGTCCAAGAATGATCCCCACCAGTGCTCCGGCACAGATTCCCGCAAGGATGGCGAGAAAAGGGTTTTTTGATACATGTTCCGTGAAGAGAGTGAGTGCGTACGCCCCTGTCCCGAGATAGAGCATGTGACCGAACGAAAGCCGACCCATGTACCCGTAAAGCAGGTTGTAACCCAATACAAACACGCAGAATATTATGAAATCCGTCGTCCGGTTGAGGCCCAGAACAGGGAGCAGGGCCACGAAGCCCGCGGCGATTATCACAATATCAATAAAACTTCTCGGGCCGGTTGTTTTGTACAGACTTTCCTTATTCTGCAGCCTGTTCACCTGCTCCATCCTCCTATGCCTTCCTTTAGTGGGGTCCGGCGGCTCTATCCGGGCGGATCGCACGCATGCCCGGATGGGGTCCGTCGAACCCCGGGGGGAAGTATAATCCTTAACCTAGACGAGACTGTTCAGAAAATCCTTGTAATTCATAACCTGTCCAATTTTCGGGAAAATATACTTTTCAGCGTACTCCTGCTCCGTGTCGGTGTCGGTTCCCGTGCAATCGCCGATGACGATGACTCTGTAGCCTTTGTCGTAAGCCGACCGGGAAGTGGACTCGACGCACCAGTTTGTATGGAATCCCACAATTGCCACCCACTCGATCATGTTCACCCTCAACGTGTAATCGAGGGCAGTGGACCAGAAGGCATCGAGGGTCTTCTTGCCCCTCACTATCAGGTCACCTTGTTTAGGTGTCAGTTCCGGTATTATTTCCGGACCGGGAGTTCCCGCCACCCATGCGCCTGTCACCGCTTTCCCGTGAATCTGCCATCCCGTGGGCATGTCAATCTCAAGTCCACGGAGACCGCCCATGCCTGGCCCCTCCTTGTCTATTTCGGGAAATCCCGGCTCAAAGGCCTCGAAGGGCACATAGATGATCTTTTTCACCTTTCCTCTCGCCTTGCCGATCAGGTCAACCAGATTGGGTATTACGTTCCGTTTTTCAAGCTGCTCCGCAATGAACTGGTACATGGAACCACCCGGCTTCAGGAAATCGTACTGCGGCTCAATCAACACTATAGCGGTTTTTGACGCCTCGATCTTTTGTCCATTCATGATTGTCCTCCTTACAAATATTGTTCCAATTTATTTTTGTTCCCTATTTCGGACTTGTCCGTAAGCTCCATTATGACCTTCCCTTCACGCATCATAGTCACTTTATCCGCGAGCATGCCCACAACAGAGAGGTTTTGTTCGACTATTATCATGGAAACTTTGCCCTTCATCATTGCAAGAACGTTCAATATATCGTTTATCGTCCCCGCTGCCAACCCTTCGGTGGGCTCATCAATAAGAAGAAGTCTCGGATTGCCTATCAGCGCCCGTCCTATGAGGAGTATCTGCCTCTGCCCTCCACTCAGACTCCCTGCCCTCGAGTCCAGGAATTTCTCGATCTTCGGATAGATACTCACCACCTTTCCTATGGCATCGGACATCTTCTCTTTTGTGGGATACGCGGCCAGCTCAAGGTTCTCCCTTACTGTAAGCTGAGAAAAAACCCTCTTGTCCTGAAAAACATAACGGATGCCCATGAGGGCGATCTTTTCCGGCAGGACACCTGTAATCTCCTTTTCCTCAAAAACGATGGACCCTCCGGAAGGTCTCAGGAAACCCGCAATCGACTTAAGCAGCGTCGTCTTTCCCGCACCGTTCCGTCCCGCGACAAATGCCATCTCGCCGTCCGCCACGCTGAGACCTATCCCGTGAAGAACCTTGGCGTGCCCATAGGAAACATCCAGGTTTCTTACACTGAGCATACCAGACCCTCCTCTTTCCCCCAGTACACTTCCCGCACCAGGGCGTTACACAGGACTTCTTCCGGTAGGCCCTGGGCTATCAGCCTGCCTTCATGCATGACACAAAGCCTGTCAACGAGACTCACAATTCTCGATATCTTGTGCTCGATAAGGAGGAGGGAGAACTTATCCTTCACCCCTTCGATAATCTTTGAGACTTCCACTATTTCGGAATCGCTCAAACCGGCAAAAGGTTCGTCAAGAAGCAATACCTTCGGATTGAGCGAAAGGGCAACGGCTATCTCCAGTTTCCGTTTGTCCCCGTAGGAAAGCTCAGATGTCATAAGGTACGCTTTATGGGCAATCCCCATGGTCTCAAGAGCCTTGAGACATATGTCGGCTATGTGGGACTGGTGCGCGTCGGCAAAGAAGAACCTTCCTGCCGATCCGTGGGTCTTGCCGAACCTGATCGTGGAGAGTATCAGATTATCCATGACAGGCAAAGAATCAAAGACAGAGACAAGTTGAAAGGTCCTCACGAGTCCCATCATCACCCTTTTATGAGGCGGAACAGCAGTGATCTCCTTGCCTGCGAAGAAGATCCGGCCCTCAGTGGGCGGGAAAAGTCCCGTAAGGAGGTTGAAAAAGGTTGTCTTGCCTGCCCCGTTCGGACCGATTATCCCTATAGCCTCGCCTTCGGTCATCTGAAAGTCTACGCCGTCAACGGCAGCCAATCCGTTAAACCGGATCGTGACCCCTTTTGTCTCTATAAAGCCATGATCTTTCATAATCCCTCGTTCAAAGGATCAGAGGGGCGCGACTGCGCCGCGCCCCTCATTCATTAATACCCCAGAGAAGAGAGGCTCGGGAGGTAATCTTCGCCCGTATAGGCGCCGATGACCTTCACGAGGTCCCACTTTTTGTCCTTTCTCTCTTTTGCGCCTTTGCCCATTACCACGTATGCCCCGTATTTAAAGAGCGGTTCGTGGTCGGCTCTCCAGACTCCCTGTCCCTTCATGGAGTCGAACCTGGGATTTGCCATCAGGGCCTTTGCCATGGCTTTTCCATCTGTTGACTGAGCAAGTTCCATCGCCCGCACCGCTTCTTTGACTCCTTCATAAGCCATGGCCGAATACGGGTCCGGGGGATACTTGTATTCCTTCTCGAATTTCTTCGCAAAAGCATCCGAACTCTTCACGATAGCCGCATCAGGAAAGCCTTTCATATCATAGTACCAGGACATGAGCGAGTATACACCTTCGAGGGCTTCCGGCGGAACGCCGCTTCCGAAAGCATTCGTCATCCAGTCAAACCATATCTTCGTCTTCTTCTTCAGACCTGTCTCATAGGTCTGTTTCAGCACGTTGATCGCGTCCACGCCCCAATGGGCCAGCATAACTATATCCGGTTTCTTCTCGCCGATCTTCAACAGATAGGAGGTGTAATCGCTCGTCCCTACCGGTGACTCCACATATTCCACCTTTATGCCGCGCTTCTCAAAAGCGGCCTTTGCCCCTGCCCACTGATCACGCCCGAAGGCATAGGCAGGCCCGAAGAATATGATGTTCTTGTAACCCAGTTTGTCAACTATATAGGAGGCTCCCGCGTATCCGGCCGAGTATGCGCTGCCGTGAACTGCAAAGGTGGTCTCCGCTATTTCATTCTTCTCGAACATGGTAGCCGCTACAACGTTCACCGGAAAGTACGCGATGGGGGTCTTTTTTACCTCCTTGTTCAAGGCCGCGGACAAGGGGGCAAAGGTCTGCCCTACTATGGCGTTCACCTTGTTCTCGTCCACCAATTCCCTGAACCGGCGTATGGCGATATCCGGCTTCGATTCATCGTCTTTCACAAAGAACTCGATGGGGATCTTCTTTCCGCCCATCTTCACCCCGCCGGCAGCGTTCAATTCCTTGATGGCGAGTTTTGCTCCGTCAAGCTGAAGCGGTCCGATGGGCGACGCCGCGCCGGTAAGGCCGAACATGAGCCCGATTCTGACCTTGTCAGGCTGGGCTGCCCGAGCATTGTCCGCAATCACACCACCGGCCACGACAAAACAGATCAGGGAAAAAATCATCAACAACTTCGTCTTTGTGCACATAACGGTTGCCTCCTCATTTTGGTTTTATACCCGTTTCCTCTTTCCTTCCAATAGCCTTCTCGCTGGACACCTCCTTCCAATCGGCGGTTTCCATGCTCCTTTGTATCTGAGCTATCATCTTGAGGTTATGATTACGAAAGGCAGCTTCCGCTTTCTCCTGATCCCTCAACCTGAATGCCTCGACTATCCGGACATGATCGTCGTACAGGCTCGAGAGCACCGGGCTGACGTGTGTCGCAATGGGCCTCATTTTGTTCTTCACTGCTTCAAGCATCTCCTGAAGTATCTTGTTGCCGCTCGCTTCATACACCAAGGCATGGAAATCATAGTCCAGTCGCGAGTAGCCTATGAGGTCCTCCTTTTCCACGACCTTCTTCTGCTCCTCCACACACTTGACCATCTTCTTTACAAGTTTCTCATCCGCATTGGGAATGGCAAGCCTTGCAGCCAATCCTTCAAGTACCTCCCGCACTGTATAAAGCTCAATGGCCATTGTGGGGGTCAGAGAAGCCATAAACACCCCGCGGTTGGGCACGTTTTCGAGCAATCCTTCCTGGATCAGCCGGTGAACCGCTTCCCATACCGGCGTCCTGCTTGCACCGACTTCCTTCGCGATCTGTTCGACGTTTATGCGCATGCCGGGGCCAAAACGCTGGTTTGCGATCATGTCCTTAAGAATGGTATAGACCTGCCCGCTTAGCCTCTGTCTACTCACCTTCACCTGCATCATACTCTAATTATATTCACGTCAAGGATAAAGTCAAGTTCTTTCATGAAATATATTTCATATTTCATGAAATTATTTGTACTCGCCGCGCAGTTCCTTGCAGCGTGGGGCTACAGACGAAACGGCGCAAGGCTCGCTCCGGCCGCCGGATGAGGACAAATAATCCGAAGGCCGCCCGGTCCGGAACCGGGACGAGGGAGAAACGTTATCTGCCTTGAAAAAGGGGGCATAAACTGTTATTATTTTTCATCAATCATGGAAATCCCCGAAAATGAGCTCATAAACCGACTCAAGCGGTTCGAGAGGACGAGCAAAACGACCATACGGGGCATAGGGGATGACGGGGCTGTTGTCGATATGCCTCAAGGCGCCTATGTGTTCGTTCAGGATACGGTGGTCGAGCATGTCCATTTCGAGTTCGCCTTCATGGACCCCCGCGCGGTCGGCAAAAAAGCGCTTTACGTCAACGTGTCCGACATTCTCTCCATGGGTGCCCTCCCCCTTTACTTCCTTGTCACCATAGGCATACCCCCCGGCATGTCCTACCGTGACATTCTGAAGCTGTATGGGGGCATGGCGCAGGTTGCGAAAGAATTTAACCTGGACCTTCTCGGCGGCGACACCTCGTCTGCAAAATCCGATTTCTTCATCGACGTTTCCATGGTGGGAAGAGTCGTCAATGGCGACAGGTATCTCGGAAGAAACGGCGCGCAAGAAGGAGACCTGATCGGCGTCACGGGACCGCTCGGAGAAAGCGCGTACGGTCTTTTCCTTTTAAAAGAGGGGCGCACGCGCACAGGAAAGAACAGGTTCATCGAGCGATATGTGAACCCCAAGCCCCCTTACGGGGTATGGAAGGAGCTGATGGACCAGGGCATACCTTCCGGCATGATGGATATCAGCGACGGCCTCATCATCGACATGGAAAGGATGATGAAGGAGAGCAAGAAAGGGGCGCATGTACATTTCGAACAGGTCCCCGTCCCCCACGAACTCGTCCGTCGGAAGAAGGAGACCCTCGCTCTTTCCGGTGGAGAGGATTACCAATTTCTCTTTACTTTTCCTCCGGACAGACTCGCCGCGGTTGAGACATTGCAGCAGAAGGGAGTGCCCATCTCAGTAATCGGCCGGGTCGTAAAGGGCCGGGGGGTGAAACTCTTTAAAAATGGTCATGTTATGTCAATTACGTCAAAAGGTTATGAGCACTTTGGAGACAACACATGAAGAAAGCTACATATGTTGTTGATATTAAGGCTGAATATTCTGATGTTAACGATTTTTTTGTTGTGGTAAAGAAGGGTGTCTTTTCGAGCAAGAATAACAGCAGGTATATGAGCGTGGCACTCCGTGACAAGACCGGTGTTATTGAGGGCAAAATATGGGACCGTGTAGACGAACTGAACGGTCTTTTCGATAAGAACGATATCGTTCGCATCAAGGGCAAGACCCGCATGTACCAGCAGAAACCTCAGATTACCATAACAGACATACGAAAGGTCGAGGAAGGCCTTCCCCTTGAAGCGATGAGGGATTTTTATCCGGAAAACGAAGGCGGGGCGGAGCATATCAGAAAACAGTACGGCCTGCTGGTAGAGGGTGTTAAGGACCCCCACATACGGAAGCTCTTTGCTGCCCTGGAGACAAGAAAAGACATGATCGAGAGGTTCTTCCTCTTCCCCGCATCGGTAGGGGTCCACCACATGTACATGGGCGGTCTCCTGGAACACTCCGTATCCATGGCAAGAATGGGCGCTCACACCGCCACCGTGCTCGGGGGGAACCGGGACATTATAGTCGCGGGTTGTCTCCTCCATGATATCGGAAAGATCGACGAGATGGAACTGCAGGGGGGGTTCAAATACTCGGATAAAGGCAGGCTTTTAGGCCACATCGCCCTGGGCGTAATAATGCTCGAGGCCCTGGTCGGGGGAATTGACGGGTTTCCCAAGGAAACCGCGGATATTCTCTCTCATATCATCATCAGTCACCACGGCATCGAAGAGTGGGGTTCACCCAAGAAACCGATGTGTGTGGAAGCTCTCATAGTCCATTATCTCGATGACCTCGATGCCAAGGTCATGGGGGTGAAGGAACATTTCAAAGGAACCCTGGAAGGCGAGCGGTGGTCCGAGTACCACAGGCTTTATGAGTCCTACTTTTACAGGCTGCCGGAAAGGTAAGCATGGAGATCAGAAGGGTATTCGTCGATAAGCTGAAGATAAAGAACGGCATGGCCCTTCTCGCGGGCCCCATGTACAAATACATTATAAGCGTGCTTAGAAAGGCCGTGGGGGACCGGATAGACCTCATCGACGGGAAGGGATATCTCTATCGCTGTATCATTAACAGCATCAAAAGCAAGGAGTTGTATCTCCAGGTCCTCGATGCGGAGCAACACCCTGAAGAAAAAAGACCCAAAGTTACCCTGTGCGTGAGCCCTATCAAGGGCCCCCGCATGGATTGGCTTGTTGAAAAGGCTACCGAGTTACGGGTAGACAAAATAGTCCCCACTCTTTTCAAGCGAACAGTCGTAAGGTTTGAAGAAAAAGAGAAAGAGAAATGTGAAAGGTGGAAAAGAATTACCATAGAGGCATCGCGCCAGTCGGGGCGGTTCACCATACCGGAGGTCGCGGAGCCAACCCCGTTAAGGGGTATCCTTCCCTACGTCACTGAAGTTGCGAATCGATGGGCCTTCTACGAAAAGGAGAAACAGACCACCATGAAGGACCTCATCACTGTCCAGACCGACGGGGAGATCTGCGTCGTGATAGGCCCCGAAGGCGGTATCGAGGAGTCGGAAATTGACTGGTTGAAGGAAAACGGCTTTGCGTCGTGCACACTGGGAGAAAGCATCTTCCGGTCCGAGACCACACCCCTCGTGGTACTCTCCATTATTCTCCACGAATACAGCAAGAGATGAACAGGGCCCCCTTCTTTTTGAGATTTATCGCCCTGGCCATCGATATGATGATAGTGGCTTTCTTTTCGGGGATGGTGTTCATAGCCGCTCTCTCGGGTTACCATATGGGCGCGGGACAGTTGACTTTCCCCGGTCTTTCTTGTATCCTCTTCATTTCTTCCATAGTCTCTTTCTTTATTTTTCTCTTTTATTTTACCTATCTCACCATGGAAGAAGGCGCGACAATAGGGAAAAGTATTGCAGGGATAAGGGTGATAATACGAAACAGGATAGGTGTGGGCATGAGACCGGGGTTCGTAAGAAGCCTTGTTCGCGCCGTGGCATACATCCTTTCAGTGTCCGCCTGTTTTCTGGGCTTTCTTATGGCCCTCGTTTTCAGGGGATGGACTCTCCACGACATAATTGCAGGTACACAGGTGGTGAGGGCGGACGCAGAGGAGGAACCATGAACAGGAATGGGAAGGCGGGATGGGGATGCCTCATATTCTTACTCATATGTGTTCTTGTGGCAGTGGGGCTTTCGGTCCACCCCATCAGTCTGAGATTTATAGGGAACCAGTTCCGGCACGAGGACAGGGTCTCTCCGTCTGACGCCCTGTACATTCCCCGCTTTGAGGAAGACAGAAACGGCGAGCTTTACGTAGACGCGTTCAGAGAGTATTGGGCGGGAAGTGGCCGGGTCATTTACATGGAAGACGACAAACTTTTCGGCGTAAGCATCCTTGAGTCGGTCCACCGCATGGCGCGGACCAGAGGCATCAAGGAAGCTGTGGTTAAGAAGATGGATATAGAAGGAGAAGGCAGCCTGGGAGTCCAAAAGGCGAAAAGACGTTTTGCCGCGATGGGTTATAAGAGCGTGGTCGTACTCGTACCCGAGTACGCATCCAGAAGGTTCCATATCCTGTTCGGCAAAACCACGGGTGATGGAAAGACGGTTTTCCTCATCAAGCCCGTGACCGTCTCCTACTACAAAAGAGACAGATGGTGGAAGGATGCACAATCAAGGATCATCCTGCTCGGGGAGATGTTCCGTTTGGGATCCGTGTGCGTTGACCAATTTAAATATGGAGAGACCAAGGGGTGAGCCCTCCGGCCGGGTAGAAGAGTTACGTCTCCGGCCTCACGCTCGTCTCTTGCCGGGCATTCCGGGCCTCGCCGCTAAAATTAGGAACACTGGTACTTGTTGAATGGAAGAACTTGCCGCATCCATAGCCTTCTCGAGGCTGAAAAGTCTCAGCAGAATAAAGAAAAGACAGATACTTGACGGTCTTCCCTCGATCGCCCCTCTGTTTGAAGGCCGGGTACGTCTTCAGGACGATGCGGTGAAGCAGGAGATATCGGCCTTCAGGAGATGGGACGATATCGATGCGGAACTGACTGCCCTCGCGAATATGGGGGCAGAAGTGATAACAATAAAGGATAGCACCTATCCGGTCGGTCTCAGGGCCATTCCGGACCCGCCTCTTGTCCTCTACAGGAAGGGGTCCTTCCCTATGGAAGGCGATACCATCGCAATAGTCGGGTCAAGGCGGGCAACGGACGAAGGCATGAACCTTTCGGAAAAGATTGCGGATACTCTTTCGGCCCTTGGGGTAACCGTGGTGAGCGGTCTTGCGAGGGGCATAGACGCCTATGCCCACAAAGGGGCTTTGAGAGGCAAAGGAAAGACCATCGCAGTCCTGGGGTGTGGTTTGAACATATGCTATCCCTGGGAAAACAGGCGACTCTTCGACCGCATAGGGGAGGAAGGGGCGATAGTGAGCGAATATGGTCTTGGAGAAAAACCGCTTCCCCACCATTTTCCCGAAAGAAACAGGATCATTGCAGGTCTTTCAAAAGGCGTCCTCGTCATAGAAGCGTCGGAAAAGAGCGGATCCCTCATAACCGCAAGGCTTGGCAATGAGTACGGAAAAGCCGTAATGGCCATCCCCGGAAGCATATTCAACGAGGGATACAAAGGGACCAACGCCCTTATCAAACAGGGTGCAAGGCTCGTTGACAACATCGAGGATATCATCGCCGAGTGTTTTCCCGGCCTTAAGATAATAAAAGAACAGGCGATTGATATGGACAGCAGAGAAGGTTATATTTATTCAATTATCGGTCCGCATAGAATTCACGTGGATGATGTGATAGAAAAGAGTAATATGCCGGCAAAGGAAGTGATGGCGGTTCTCACCATGCTTGAGATGAAAGAAGCAATACGTGAAGTGGCCGGAGGATTCTATATCAGAAAATGATGAGGCCGAAAAGTAAGGGAGTTACGCGGAGGCAGAGAACGAATGGGTAAGTCACTATTGATTGTTGAGTCGCCGACCAAGATGAAGACACTTTCAAAGTTTCTCGGCAAGGATTTCACCATAAAGGCAACCTACGGCCATATCAAGGACCTGCCGAAGAGTAAGATAGGTGTGGACATTGAAAAAGGGTTTAACCCTCACTTTGTCCTGGTAAAAGGAAAGGCCAAGGCCGTCGACGAGATAAAGAAGTTCAGCGCCGAAGCGGACAACATATACATAGGTTCCGACCCCGACCGGGAGGGCGAAGCGATTGCATTCCATGTCGCGGAGGTAGTAGGCAAGAAGAAGAACGTAAAAAGAGTGCTCTTTCACGAGATCACAAAGAAAGGCGTACTGGACGCCCTCGCGAATCCCACCGATCTCGACGTTTCAAAATACGACGCGCAGAAGACACGCAGGATACTCGACCGTCTCGTGGGCTACAAAATAAGTCCCTTATTGTGGGAGAAGGTTAGTTACGGACTCTCCGCAGGCAGGGTGCAGTCTGTCGCGTTAAGACTCATCTGCGACAGAGAGGAAGAAATCGAGGGTTTTGTAAAGGAGGAATACTGGGTAGTAGACGCCGACCTCAAGCTTCCCTCGGGAGAACGCTTCAAAGCTACCCTCGAAAAAAAGGGAGATGAGAAGATCAAAGTCTCTTCCCGAAAGGAGGCGGATGAGATAAAACGCGCCGTAGAAGGCAGCGAATTTATTATCTCCGCCATACAGATAAAGGAGAAGAACGTACTGCCCCAGCCTGCATTCATTACGAGCAGACTGCAGCAGGAGGCTTCACGGAAACTGAGGTTCTCCCCGAAAAGAACCATGATGCTGGCCCAGAAACTCTATGAGGGCGTAGAGATGGGAGAAGAAGGTCTCACCGGTCTCATCACCTATATGAGAACGGACTCGGTCCGGGTCTCGGCCGAGGCAGTAAGCGCCGCGCGACAGTATATAGGCGACTCCTACGGCAAGGAGTATCTCCCCAAGACCCCTCACATCTTCAAAAACAGGAAATCAGCCCAGGATGCTCATGAGGCGATCAGGCCGGCCTATGTCGAAATCACGCCGGAGAAGGTGAAGCCTTATCTCGATAAGGATTTGTTTGCCCTGTACGACCTCATATGGAAACGGTTCATTGCTTCCCAGATGGCCCATAAGAGGCTGAAAGTGAAGGTAGCGGATGTGGCGGCAGGTGATTACACCTTTGTCGCAAGAGGTTCGCACGTGCTCTTTGACGGGTTCACGAAGGTTTACGAAGAAGAAGTCGTCCCCACCGGGGAAGAGGCAGACCAGAATAAACCGGAAACCTCATATCTGCCCGACATGAAAACCGGCATGAACGTCACTCTCATGGAAACCATCCTGAATCAGCGTTTTACTATGCCTCCGCCAAGGTTCACCGAGGCGTCCCTCATAAAGACCCTGGAAACGAGAGGTATCGGCAGGCCCTCCACGTATGCCACTATTGTAAGCACGGTGCAGGATAGGAGCTACGCAAAAAAGGATAAAGGCAAACTCGTACCGACGCTCCTCGGCAAGACCGTCAACAGCCTCATGAAGGGTTTCTTCCCCACAATCGTGGATGTTGATTTTACCGCAAAACTTGAAGAAAAACTCGACCAGATAGAAGGGGGCAAGGCAAACTGGGTAAATTCCCTCGAGAAGTTCTACCACTCCCTTCAGAAAGAGCTTACAGTCGCCCAGGAAGGGATGAAGAGCCTCAAGAAGGAGGAAAAGGAGACCGATATTCTCTGCGAGAAGTGTGGCAAGAATATGGTACTCAGGTGGGGCAAGAACGGGGAGTACATCGCCTGTAGTGGAAAGCCGGCCTGCAAGAATAAGAAGAATGTCTCGGTTGACAGCGAAGGGAATATCAAGATCGTTCAGGCCGAGGTTAAAGGGAAGTGTGAGGCCTGCGGGGGTGACCTCATAGAAAAAACGGGCAGGTTCGGTAGGTTCCTTGCGTGCAGCAATTATCCCACGTGCAAGCATACGGAACCTTATTCCCTCGGTTTCACATGCCCGAATGAAGGCTGTACAGGGAAACTGGTGGAGAAGGTTTCGAAGATGAAAAAGAAGTTCACCGCGTGCTCGCGATATCCCGACTGCTCCTTCGCCACCAACGCGGAGCCCACCGAAGGCCCGTGTCCGTCATGCGGGGCACCGACCCTCTTCCTGTACAGGAAACTCCTCTCCTGTCTTCGCAAGGAATGCGGATGGAAATCCAAGTAGTCGGCGGGGGCCTCGCCGGTACGGAGGCCGCCTATCAGATAGCCCGGAGGGGTCAGAAAGTCCGTCTTTATGAAATGCGTCCGGAGACTTTTACGCCGGCCCATAAAACATCTTTTCTCTCTGAACTCGTGTGCAGCAACTCCTTGAAGTCCCAGGACCTTTCCAATGCTCACGGGCTTCTCAAAGAGGAACTCCGCAGGCTGGACTCCATTGTATTGAGGTGCGCCGGCATGAGTTCGATACCGGGCGGCAAAGCGCTCGTGGTGGACAGGAACGTCTTTGCCGGGAAAATCACGGAAGAGATCGAGGCCCACCCTCTTATTGAGGTAATTCGACACGAGATCACGGACATACCCGACGGCATTACGATAATCGCCACGGGCCCCCTCACCAGTGACACGCTGGCGGCACGAATAAGCGAGATTACCGGTACGGACCGCCTCTCCTTCTTCGACGCCATTTCTCCCATCATAGACGGCGAGTCGATCGACATGAACACTGCCTTCTTTGGATCACGGTATGCGGGCGGGACTGACGACTATCTGAACTGCCCATTCACGGAGGACCAGTATAACGCCTTCTACGATGCCCTTATCAGCGCCGAGCGGGTTGCCCTCCACGACTTTGAGAAGACGTCGTATTTCGAGGGCTGCCTTCCCATAGAGGTTATGGCGGAAAGAGGCAGAAAGACCCTTGCCTACGGACCCATGAAACCTGTGGGTCTGCTCCACCCCTCGACCGGAAAGAGATCTCACGCCATCCTGCAACTGAGGAGAGAGGATGCCACGGGCACCATGTACAATATGGTGGGCTTTCAGACGAAATTAACCTACCCTGAACAGGAACGGGTCTTCAGAATGATCCCCGGGCTGGAGCACGCAGTCTTTCTCAGGCATGGGAGTATCCACCGTAATACCTACATAGACTCTCCTTCAATTCTCACCCCGAAGCTCAACCTGGAAGGAAAGGAGAATATCTTCTTCGCAGGACAGATAACCGGTGTGGAAGGATATATTGAATCGACCGCCATGGGCCTTCTCGCGGGCATATCCTCATACATGCACCTCAAGGGACTACCTTACGAGCCCCCCTCCGAGGATACCTGCGTGGGAGCGCTGTTGCACTACATAACGACAAAAAGAAAGGGTTTCCAACCCATGAATGTCAACTTCGGCCTTTTGCCGAACTACAACAAGAAAGAGAAGGAGCTGGTCATAGAACGTGCCCTCGACTCGATCTCTCTCTGGAAAGAAACACACGGGGCGGGTCATCGTCCCGGCGACGGAGGTAGCGATGAGCTCAAAGATTGAAGCATTGAAAGAAAAGGCCCTCAAGGGACTGATCGGTACGGAGGAGGCCATGACCCTCTACGACGAGGGCGCAAGGCACCCATACCTTCTTATGGCCTACGCGTCAGAGATCAGGGAACACTTTAAAGGGAAGGCAATAAGCCTCTGCAGCATAATAAACGCGAAGTCCGGCATCTGTCCCGAAAACTGCCGGTTCTGCGCCCAGTCCGCCCACTACGCAACCGATGCGCCGGTATACCCCCTTGTGAGTGCTGATGAAATACTCGATAAGGCACGGTCCGCAAAAGACTCCGGCGCCCATTTTTTCGGGATTGTCACGAGCGGCACCTCGGTTGAGCGGGAAGAAGAATGGAATGTGATCTACAAGGCCATCGCCGGTATGAACGGGTTTGGCATCAAACCATGTGGCTCCCTGGGTATGCTTGACGGCCGGCAGGCTCGGCGGCTCAAGGAAGCGGGACTCGCGCGGTACCATCACAATCTGGAGACTTCGAGAAGCTTTTTTCCTAACATTTGCAGCACTCATGAATACGACGAAGACACGGGCACCGTGAAGGCGGCGAAAGAAGCGGGACTCTCGGTATGCTCGGGCGGCATCATAGGCCTCGGAGAGACCATGGAACAGAGAATAGAGATGGCCATAACCCTTAAGGAGCTTGACGTCGATTCCGTACCCATCAACATCCTGAACCCCATATCAGGGACTCCTCTCATGGATACGCCCGCGCTGACCCCATTGGAGATACTCATTACCGTTGCCCTCTACAGGTTCATCCTCTCCGACAAGGACATCAAACTTTGCGGCGGGAAGGAGAGAAACCTGAGACAGCTTCTGCCTCTCGGAATTATTGCCGGCTGCAACTCCTTCATGACAGGAAATTACCTGACTACGGAGGGCAGGGATACGACTCACGACCTTGAGATGATCCGGGACCTGGGATTCACCGCCTCTTCCACATGATATTGCCTGCCGGGGTTGGGCTGTCGGCACAACCCCGGGGAACCACCGGCACCTTTATCCCACGACCGAACCGAGCTTGAAAATGGGGAGGTACATGGCTATTATGAGTCCGCCGAGTATTACACCCAGGAACATCATGATCATGGGCTCCATGAGGGCCGTAAGGTTCGTCACCATGGTATCCACGTCATCCTCATAAAAATCAGCTACTTTATTGAGCATATTGTCGAGCGCCCCTGTGGACTCTCCCACCTGAACCATCTGTACGACCATGGGAGGGAATATCCCACTCTGCTCAAGAGGTTCGGACATGCTCTTCCCTTCACTGATACGCAGGCGGGCTGTTACAAGGGCGTCTTCCACGATCTTATTGCCCGCAACTTTTGCGACTATTACGAGGCTCTCAAGGATTGCGACACCGCTTGAAAGGAGTGTGGCAAGCGTCCTGGTCACCCGCGCCACGGAGGACTTTACCGCCAGGACCCCGAAGAGGGGTATCTTGAGGATCAGCCGGTCGACCTGCCTTCTCCCTTTTTCCGTACGGTAATATCTCTTGAAGAGAAAGACGGCGATAATCAGGGCTCCGATCATGTAGTGGATGCTGGATTTCACCATCCTGCTCATATTTACTACCAGTTGTGTGGGCGCGGGAAGGGATGCGCCCATCTCCTTGAACATGTTTTCAAAGACGGGTATCACGAAGATGAGAAGGACCATCACTACCCCGATCGCGACGACGATAATGCTTATAGGATAGATCATGGCGGACTTGACCTTCTTTTTCAACTTCTCGATCTTCTCCATATAGGTGGCCAGACGTATGAGGACAGTGTCAAGGGTGCCGCCCTCCTCGCCTGCTACCACGAGGTTGATATAGAGGGAATCAAAACACTGAGGGTAATCCTTAAGCGCATCAGCGAACCTGAACCCTCCTTCAATCTTCTCCTTTATTTCCCGCACGATCAGTTTGAGGTTCTTGTCTTCCGTCTGGTTCGCCAGGATATCGAGAGATTGGACAAGAGGAAGACCCGAGGTGATCATGGTAGCGAGTTGGCGCGTGAAAACGACCACGCTCAGGGTCTTTACCTTCTTTTTGCGCAGAGACCCTGCCTTTGCCGCCCCTTTCTGTTCATTGCATTTGACGAGTATTATCCCGTCTTTCCTCAGGTCGGCCCTGAGAGTGGATGAAGAGTCGGTACGTGTAGTCCCGGTCCTGATCTCGCCCCTCAGAGTCTTGCCTTCCCACTCAAATAATGCCATGCGCCGCGCCTGCCTTATCGCCGGGCCGGGTCATACAACCCGTCCCCTCGTTCTACCGCTATAGTTTCATTCACTGCCTGTTACGTCCGCAATGACATTGGTCACCTTTACACGGAAAAAGGGTCGGAGCAGGACCTTCCAGTCCCGGTTCCGACCCTTCCGGATCTTTGTCGTAACCGTTCCTATTCTCTCATCACTGCGTAGAATGTGGCGTTATCTCTTGTGATAAGCAGCACCACCCCTTCTTTAAGGTTGGCCTTTTTCATCGCTTCCTTGAAATCAACCAGATTCCTCACCGACTTCCTTCCAATCTCTTTTATGACATCACCCGACCTGATATCCGCGCCCTGCGCCGGGCTCCCGGGCTGGACATCGGTCACTATGACGCCCCTCTTGTCCTTCAAATTCAGATGCTTTGCAATATCAGGGGTAATATTCTGGACAACAAGACCGAAAAAGTCTTTTTCCACCTCGGGCTTTTTCGAGGCAGCCGCTCCTTCATCCTTCATTTCCCCTATCACCACTTCCGCCTCAAGGCGCTTCCCTTCCCTCAGGATTCCCACCTTAACCTTCTTGCCAAGTTCCGTGGCGCCCACAAGCTTGGGAAGTTGGTCCATCTCCTTTATCTGTTTGCCATTATAGGAAACGATTACATCGCCCCTCTTGATGCCCGCTTTGTCTGCCGGACTGCCCTCGGCTACATCCGAGACAAGGGCCCCTTCAGTCTCCTTCAGGCCAAAACTCTTTGCGATATCGGGTGTCACCTTCTGTATTATCACTCCAAGCCAACCCCTGACCACTTTGCCTTTTGTCTTCAACTGAGGTAGAAGGTCCCTGACCACATTGATGGGGATCGCAAAGCCGATACCCTGCCCTCCCGAGACGATGGCAGTGTTTATCCCCACCACTTCTCCAGCCAGGTTGAACAAGGGGCCGCCGCTGTTCCCGGGGTTGATGGATGCATCGGTCTGGATGAAATCGTCATAAGGGCCCGCCCCTATGACCCTGCCTTTTGCGCTCACAATCCCCTGGGTCACGGTATGCTCAAGACCAAAGGGGTTGCCGATGGCAAGAACCCAGTCACCTACTTCAAGCTTGTCCGAATCGCCGAAAGGCGCAACGGGCAGGTCCTGTTTTGCGTTTATCTTTATCAACGCTATGTCCGTCTTGGGGTCCTTACCGATCACCGTGGCGTCGTATTCCTTTCCGTCCGTCAGCTTCACCTTTATGGTCTGCGCCTTCTCCACCACATGGTTGTTGGTAAGAATATACCCTTCCCTGTCGATAATGAAGCCCGACCCGAGGCTCCGTTGTTTGAACTCTCTCTTCGGCATATCTCCAAAAAACTTTTCAAAGAAATCCTCTCCGAAAAAGTCTCTGAACCGGTCCTGCGGCCCCATAATCCCGCCGCCGAAGTCCGGCCCTTTTGTCACCGTGGTAGTACTGATATTGACAATTGCAGATCTCACCTGTTTGACAAGAGGGCTGAAGCTGGGTAAACCCTTGTCGTAGGCGACGGTCCTTACGGCCGCCCTGGTGGCGTCGAAGGTGGTTTCCCTGGAGACCACCTTGCCTCTCGCATATGCGAAGACCAAAGCCATTACGACAAGTAACCCTATTGTCAGATGCCACCGTTTGTTTCTCATAGATCCCTCCGATTATAAAGGCAATTTGATTGAAAACAGACTTCCGTCCGAAGGCTGGCTTTGCACCTGGATAGAGCCTTTGTGGGCTTCGGCGATCCATCTGCTTATGGACAAACCGAGACCGCTTCCGCCCTCCCTTCTCCTGGATCTATCCGCCTGATAGAATCTGTCAAAAACGTATTTTATGTCGTCCTCCGATATTCCCACACCGTTGTCTTTTACATTAACCTGAATATAACCATCCTTCGCAAAAGAGGAAACCTCCACCTTCCCTCCTTTCTGCGTATACTTGATCCCGTTCTCGACGATATTCAGAAGCATTCTCCGGAGTTTCAATTCATCCCCTTTAATCCTCGTATCATCCAACTCGTTGAAGGCGAGGTCGATCTCCTTTTTTTCTGCAAAGATCCTCATATCGACGCACACGTCGATAATGAGGTCCCTCAAAGCGACATCCGTGACATTCAGTTTCACATCTTTCGGATCAGCCTTGGAGAGAAGCAGCAGATCGTCGATGATCTTCGTCATTCTATCCACCTCTTCAAGGCTGCTTAGGAGGAGCTTCTTGTAGTCCTCCTTGTCTCTGTCTTTTCGAAGCGCCACTTCCGTCTCGCCCTTCAATATGGTAAGAGGGGTCTTAAGCTCATGGGATACATCGAGGCTGAACTGGTTGATGCGGAGAAAGGCGTCTTTCAACCTGCTTATCATGGCATTGAATGTCTGGGCGAGCCTTGTTATCTCGTCCCTTCTGCTCCCTATATCAATCCTTTCGTCCAGGTTTGTCGACGATATCTTGACCGCGGCTTTTCTAATCTGGTCAACGGGTTTAAGGGCCTTCTTCGCCATAAAATAGCCGACCATCACGGTAGCGCTCAGGGAGGTGGGGATGCCGATAACCAATACGATGAGGAGCTTTGTCATGGTCTCCTCAAAATCTTCGAGAGACGTACCCACCTGCACTATACTGGTCACTTTCTTGTTCTCCATTATAGGCAAGGTGATCATTCGAAGTCTCGGCCGCTTGTCGCCGATAGTCTCGTAGACGATCTCTCCCTTAAAGGCCCGTTCAAGGGTGTTGAAGCTCGTAGGCACCGTCACGGCCTCCAGGTCGTTCATTTTGGCCCCGATCCTGCCCGTTGTGTCAATTATCTGTATGAACTTCCCTTTCGGCTTCCTTCCCAGCACGTTCTCCAGGTATCGTTCGAAGTTGCCGAATACGCTCTGGGCGTGAGTCTCCGTTATGGAAGACGACAAGACCTGCGCAATAGACTGGAGTTTGGTATCGATGCTCTTCTGGAGGCTGTTATTGAAATATACGTAAACGCCGCACGAGAAGACCACGAGAATCAGCGCGAGAATGGCGCCATACCAGATCGTCAGCTTCCATTTTATAGGGAGATTAAGTTTCTTCATTCTCTTCTTTGAGGATGTAGCCTATGCCCCTTACAGTATGAATATATCTCCTCGTCGAGAGTGAATCGAGTTTTTTTCTCAGAAAATTGACATATACATCGACGATATTCGTCGAGTCCCCCTTATTCTGCCACACGTACTCGGCAATCTCGTTCCTCGTAAGCGGCCGTTCACAATTCTTGAGCATGAACTCCATGATAAGAAACTCTTTTTCTGTAAGCTCCACTTCCTTCGAATCCATGCTCAGCTTCCGGTTGTAAGGGTCCAGGGACACGTGCCCATATTCCAGTGTGTGTACATCGGCCTGCCGCGTCCTTCGCAACAGCGCCCTGATCCTGGCAAGCAGCTCATCGAAAGAGAAAGGCTTGGTCAGGTAGTCGTCACTCCCCGTATCAAGACCTTTTACCACATCTTCCTTCGAACTCTTGGCGGTGATGATCAGTACCGGCGTATTCACCCCTCTGGAGCGCAGCCTCTTGAGTACCTCTAGTCCGTCGATCTCCGGTATCATGAGGTCAAGAAGGACAATGTCATAGGTCGAAGCCAGAAGCCTTTCCAGCCCCTCCCTGCCGTCATAGGCCACATCGACGTCATACCCTTCTTCTTCCAGGCCCTTGCTGACAAAACTGGCCACTTTCGCTTCATCTTCAACGATAAGAACTTTCATGGGGTTATTATATATCAAAACAAGAAAAAAGCCTATACTTTCGGGATGAGTCCCGTTGTTTTACGCAATAAGGCGGCCCCGGCGCGGCAAGGCCGGGAGAGGCACGGAGCAGACGCCTGCGTCATGGCCCCGCAGGTGCGACAGGACGGGCCAAAATAGTTTGACAAAACTGCGTTAATGCTATAAGTATAAAGGGTTGCCGATTCAAAGTCAGGCTGAAAATCAGAGGGAATCGCTTCATTATCTTACGCAGGGGAGGTATCGAACACCTATGAGCCTAATGGAAGCGTACGTAATAACGTTTACCGCAAGTTTCTGCAGCCTAGTCATAGAGATGGTCGCCGGCCGTATAATGGCGCCCTTCGTGGGCGTCTCCATTTACACGTGGACCAGTATCATAGGCGTGATACTTGCCGGCATCAGTGTGGGCGCCTACATCGGCGGCAAATTGGTAGACCGTTTCCCCCAGAGAAAAACCCTCGGGTGGCTCCTTCTTCTTTCAGGCATAACGGCCCTTTCCATCATTCCTCTCACCTACATGGTGGCGGCATACCGTTTCCCCCTCTCACTCATGCTGCGCATATTCGTGGTCACCACGATCATCTTCTTTATCCCCGGCTGCGTCCTTGGCACCATTTCTCCCGTTGTGGTGAGGCTCACTCTCAAAAACATCGATAATGCAGGCAATGTCATAGGCAAGATATACGCCCTGTCGACCCTCGGAGCCATCATAGGCACCTTTGTCACAGGGTTTTTTCTTATCTCATGGATGGGGACACAGAAGATCATCCTCCTCATGGGGGTAATACTTCTCGTCGCCGCGCTTCTCTCGGGCTCCCTGTTCAAGACGAAAAAGGCGGTGGCCATGTTTGTGATCGTCGCCCTTCCATGCATGTGGGGCGTATACCATTTCCTTTACAAGGTCCCCCTGAGACAGGGTATTTTTTATTATACCGAAAGCGATTACTTTACCATCAAGCTCTCAAAAACAGTCAGTTCGGACCGGCAGACCCCGCTCCGGGCAATGGTGCTCGACAACCTGATACATTCCTACGTCTGTCTTGAAAACCCCCTCCACATTGAATATGAGTACGAGAGGATCTATTCGGACGTCCTCAAATGGAGGTTCAGGAAAGATGAACCTTTTAAAAGTCTCACTATTGGGGGCGGCGGATATACGTTTCCGAGATATATGGAGGTAGTGTACCCCAAATCCCAGATTGACGTGGTGGAGATAGATCCGGAAGTGACACGCATTGTATACGACCAACTGGGTTTGTCGAAGAACACGAGGATCAGAAGCTACAATACGGACGGCAGATGGTTTGTCATGAACACCAAAGACAAGTATGACCTCATCTTTACGGACGCGTATAACGATCTTTCCATACCCTATCACCTGACGACCAGGGAGTTCCTACAACAGTTAAAGGATGTCCTCAATCCCAACGGCCTGGTCATGTCTAATATTATCGACAATTTCCAGAAAGGGGCCTTCCTCCCTTCCTATATCAGAACCCTCAGGGAAGTCTTCGGCGATAAGAACGTGTTTCTCCTTTCCGTAAGCCCTGATTTCAAGAACACCCGCATAAGCACCTTCATTGTAATCGCCGGAAACGGCAATATCGACATCGCAGACTTCGATAAGCATGTGAAAACATATTCGCAAGGCCGGATTGCCTCCGCCGTGGTGCCCCAGAACCTCATAGATGACTTTCTTAGAACCCGTCATTCAATCGTCATAAGGGACGACTACGCCCCCATAGATAACCTTATCGCACCAATCTTCGAGGAAAGATTCGGGTACAACAGGAAGAGTTAACCTGGGCAAGACTCCGGAATCGCCGTCCTTTTCGCGGGAATTCCATCACGGGATACGCGCCGGGACAAGAGATATGAGCCGTTTTATATAACAAACTATTGATTTAATCCGCGCTTTCTTTTATTATAATAACAGGTGCGGGCATAACTCAGTTGGTAGAGTGCAAGCTTCCCAAGCTTGATGCCGCGGGTTCGAGCCCCGTTGCCCGCTCCATTCAACAAAGCCTCACAGATCGTCAAGAGAGCAGCCGGGGTATTTACCCTCAACTATCTCCCTCCCAAACCTGAAGCAATGCCCCATTGCCTCTGTCTTTGAGGTGAACGCATTACAGGCAAAGAAACTCCTCGTCGACGCGGCACTTTCCGTACCCCGTGAAATGAACACCCTTATCCTCCAGCCCGTCGATCCGTCGAGCTGGTAAGGAACCGCCTCTATACAATATCCCCTGTAAATAAGCCTCTCCATAACCCCTCCTCACATGCGACCGGGTTCGAGCGTCATCTCGGCGCCAGACGAAACCCTGCCTCTCTGCTTCCGGTCTACAGGATAGAATGCAACCGCCGCCTTTGCAAAAGACATTTTATCTCTCCACCCAGGTGGCTGCCGCGGTCGTCACACGCTGCACGGCATGTCAGGCGGATCGGGGGTCTTGAACGCAAGGCTCTCTGAAGGACGAAATCCGCGGCTAAACAGAAGCCCGGATACGGCAGTCGAAGTGTTCACCTTCCCCGCCGTATCCGGGTGACTTCATTTGTATAAACCACAAGCTACGAATACATCCGTGCCTTCGACCCTTTTGACGTACGTGTCCTTTGGCTGCACCTTTGCGGTTACCGGGTTGGTCCAGCTATAAGAGACCCAACCACCGCCTTTCTTTGCAATTTCAATCATTTCTTTTGCAAAGGGTTTGCCGGTTGCATCCTTTGCCTCTTTCCAGTTGTTCCCCGCAAGCTTCGGATTACCTCCATTGGCGAGCATCTTCCCGTCCAGATTCATGGCGTAGACGTAGAGGTCGCCTTTGACATACTGTCCTTTGGGATTGTTGAATTCAGCCAACGCCTTCTCCATTCCCCCCGTCTTGACATATACCGCCGCCTTCTCCGCCAGGGCTTTAGCTTCTTCAGCCGTGGCCCCGTAGGCTACCGACAGTGTACACAAGAAAGCTATTATTGCAAAACCGAAAAGAATCTTTTTCATCTCCAATCTCCTTAAACACCCATTCGGACCGCTCTTGTCCCACTCGCCGCAACTCAGGATGTCTGCAAAAGCGCCTTTCCGATGAGGGTCTTCTCCACTTCTTTTGTGCCTTCGAAAATCTCAAGTACCTTGGCGTCTCTCCAATAATGCGCAACATCATACTCTTCCAGGATGCCGTATCCTCCGTGAAGCTGGATCGCTTCGTCGGCTACCTTGACCGCAAGCTCACAAGTATACCACTTGGCCATGGCGATAAGCGTATGGTCCACCTCACCGTTGTCCACCTTCATCGCCGCGCGGTAGAGAAGACTCCTGCCTGCCTCGACAAGGGTCGCCATCTCCGCGATCTTTGCCTGAACGATCTGAAGCCTTGCGAGAGGTCCCCCAAAGGCTTTTCTCTTTTTCACGTGATCTATGGCCTTGTCGAGTGCGCCCTGGGCTGTGCCTATGGCCAGCCCTCCGCCCCCTTCGAGGCGGGCCCTGTTGAAGAATTCCATAAGCTGATAGAAGCCCTTTCCTTCCACGCCCACGAGGTTCGACTGGGGGACCCTCACGTCTTTGAACGTGCACTCCCCTGTGTCGGAACAGCGTATGGAGAGCTTCCCGTGGAGTTTGGTGGCTTCGTACCCGGGCCTGTTCGTTTCCACTATGATGGTGCTTAGCCTGTTATGCTTCTTCGGGTTGGTGGGGTCGGTAACACAGAGCACCAGGAGGTAGTCGGCAATATTGGCGTTGGTGATGAACATCTTGTTGCCGGAGATTATGTAGTCGTTCCCGTCTTTCACCGCAGTGGTCGTGATCGCCGCCACGTCGCTTCCCGCGTCGGGCTCGGTGGACGCCATGCCGCATCTCATCTCTCCCCTGACTATGGGGGGAAGGAATTTGTGCTTCTGCTCCTCCGTGCCGAAGAGCTTGATGAGTTGAGTTCCGAAATAACATGCCACCATGCACTGGGCAAGGCCCGTGTCCACGCGGGCAAACTCCTCTATAATGAGACATTGATCGAGATGTCCCAGTCCGGCTCCGCCGTATTCCTCTTCTATGAATACGCCGAGAAAGCCCAGTTCCGCGGCCTTCTTCCAGAGTCTGTCGTCGAACTGCTCCTTCGCGTCCAGTTCCCTCGCGATATCCTTGAATTCCTTTTCCGCAAATTCCCGCGCCGCCTGTTTGATGTCTCTTTGTTCCGCCGTAAGTTCAACCATCTATAAATCCTCCTTTATCAGATAACCTTGCCGCCGCGTTACTTTCCGCATCCGGTTCGGTAATGCCATATACAATGGTAGCCAACCCGTTTATAGGTGGCGGCACGTTCTCCTTCTGCGCTTTGATTTATGAGGGGACCGGCCGCGTTTGTATCCAAGATTGATTCTCCTGTTAGTAGTGTCAAATCACCTTCTCCCACAACGATCCTACCTCGTTTGCTCCGAAATTGCAGTCAGGTCGCAGGTCTCACCTTCCTGAGATTTTGGAGCCGGGTCTCCCTGCGTTGGCGGGGGAGTCGTCCACCGAGGGGGAGACCCGGCTCCTGGTAAGGGGGGTTTATGCGTATATCAACGACCGGACGGTGGCGCTTTCACGGGCATCAATGGCTTTCCGACCCACAGGTGGATGTGTACAAGTTCACCGAGGGCATGGGCCAACATATACAGGCCCCAGGTCATGGCCATGAAACATGTCCAGGCGGCGAGGGGTTTAAACTCGTGGTAACCGATCTCCGCAAGGCCGATGCTGAATAGGATGATAAAGCCCAACGGCGATATGAAGAACACAAACAGGGGAGCCCTGAGAAACGCCAGTCCCCATAGCCCCATAAACATTCCCAGCATCATATTCAGGTAACCGAGAATAGGTACCGGTGATCCCAGCTTCAGGCTCACCATGAGGAATGAGAAGCCCGGCGCGAGCATAAAGAGACAACCCATGGCCGCGAGCAGGTTCCCTCTTACCCCTACTCCTCTCCTCAGCTCAATTATCCCCGAGACAAGCTGCGCGATGCCGCCGGCCAGACAGATAGGAAAGATCATGGGTGCATTCTCTTTAGGGAGCATACCCCAGAACTGAAGCCACAATATGAGGGTTATCATCGCAAAAGCAGCAAATCCCAATGGCGCCGCGCTCGCCCATAGCGGTTCCGGTGGTGCGGGTGTCGGTGGCTGGTATATCGGATACCCAACATTGAACGGGCTGGTGCCCGGTTGTTCTGTAGGTGCGCTCATGTGTCCTCCTTAATTATTTTTGAACTCTCCAGATCCTTTCCAATTCCCTGTGCTCTCACCTCCCATACTGTTCCCGCAACTCCCTTTTCAGTATCTTTCCTGCCGCGTTACGGGGCAGCGCCACGACGATATGCACCGTCTTCGGCACTTTGTATCCTGCCACCTTTCCCTTGCAATAGTTCGTCAACTCCGCCGGTTGAATGGCTTCACCCTCTCTAAGGACGCAAACGGCGGTCACTGCCTCGCCCCAGACGGGATGGGGCGTGCCTATGACACACGATTCCTTCACGGAAGGGTGAGTGTGGAGGACCTTTTCCACTTCTGCGGGATACACATTTTCCCCACCCGTAATAATCATATCTTTAAGCCGGTCGATAACCCGGATGTACCCTCTTTCGTCGATAGAGCACACGTCTTCGGTATGGAACCATTCGCCTTTGAATGCCTTGGCGGTCTCTTTTTCCTTTCTCCAGTAGCCCAGCCCCATGCCGGGGCCCCTGATGATCATTTCACCCGTGCCTCCGGGAGGGACAACATTGCCTTTTTCATCGACAACGAGTATTTCCATGTCGTAACTTGCCCTGCCGCAAGACTCGAGGATATTATAGTCACCTCTCAGGAAAGCTTCTTTGATGTCTCTCGCAGACAGATTGGTGGTGACTCCGGTCGATTCGGTCGTACCGTGATGTTCTCCCAGTATATTGCCGAAAAGATCAATAAACTGTTTGTAGACCGAGGGGATAATCCCCGCCCCCGCGAACCAGAGAGTTCTCCAACTGGAGACGTTGTATTTTGCCCGATCAGGGGAATCAAGAATCATCATTACCATGGGGGTTGCAAACATGCCCGCAGTCAACTCCTCCTGTTCAGTGGCAGACAGGAACAGAGGCACATCCCACCTTGAAAATATGTAGGCCGGGCATGCGGTATAGAAACTGCCGAAAAAGGTATAGTGGGCGGTAATATGGTACATGGGGCAGACAATGAAGACACGGTCGTCCATAGTGAGGTTATTGTTCTTGGAGCAGACCCGGCCCGCATGATAGTAATTCGCATGGGTCTGCATAACCCCCTTCGGGAGCCCCGTGGTGCCGCTGGTGTACATGAGCATTGCAATATCGTCTTCGAAAATCTCGACCGTCTGTTCTTGAGGCGACGCACTCGCTATAAGCTCCTCATAGTCATACCATCCCTGGGGCCTCTTTTCAGGCGCGCCGAAGTAAATGAAGGTCTTTATCGACGGGAGGGATGACTTTATGCTTTCTACGATCTCCACAAACTGCTGCTGTACGAAGAGAATTGTGGGTTCCGCATCGGAGAGCACGGCGGCTATTTCCGGTGGAGCCAGCCTGAAATTACAGACCACGAAGATCAGACCCGCATTGGGAACGTTAATGGCCGACTCCATGTACTCAAAGCTGTTCTGACTGAGTATGGCAACCCGGTCTCCTTTCTTCGCCCCCAAGCCATGCAAAGCGTTTCCCATCCTGTTCGCCCTGTCTTTCATCGTCTGATACGTAAAAACCCTGTCTCCCTCCACCTCCTTCATCGCGGTTCGTTCAGGGTAAAGCATTGCGTTGCGGTTGAGTAACGTCCTGATAGTAGAGAATGTTTTTGCTTCCGTCATTCTTCTCCTCCTGCTTGGTCGGTATTTGCGCTATTTTGCTCTTTCCAAGCAATAACAGTGCCGTTGTCACATTTCCCTTTTCCTTGTGACTTTTAGCAATTTAAACACTTTTTCTTGGGCGTGAGACCTGTATATACTGTATACAAGCTGTATGGGAATTAGTCATGAACCTGTATTAAAAGTATCCACAGAAAATTTCCGGGTGATTGAAGGTCTATCGTTTCCCGGCAAGAATTATCCTTTGAAATAGTATATAATGATTTCATCACCATCCTTTGCGTGAGGCGGGTCAGGGTGAACACCGGAAAAAAGACAACAAACTGCCGGTCGGAAGAGACGAAGGAGGGCGGATTGCGTCATAGTGGCGGATCAGCATATCGGCTCCTTTTTGAAAGCATCGACGACATCGTTTTCCTCATCAGGGGGGAAGCGTTCGTCGACTGCAACACCCGGGCCCTCAAGGTTTTCAAGTGCGCCATGGAGGACGTGGTGGGCCGGTCCCTCAAGGAGTTGTCACCTCTGCTGCAACCTGATGGAACTACTTCCGAAGAGGCACTTTCGGAAAAGATCGCCCTCGCCTCGTCCGGAGAACCTTGTGAATTCAAGTGGCGTTGCCTCAGATATGATCACACCGCTTTCGATGCCCGCGTGAGGCTTCACCCCATCACGTTGGGAGGTAGGAAGCTTCTTCAAGCGGTAATTCACGATATCACCGAAGGCGCCCACGCCGAAGAGGCGCTACGGGAATCGGAGAACAAGTTCAGAGATTTGTCCGAAAAATCGGTGGTCGGAGTATATCTCATACAGGATTGGGTTTTTAAATACGGAAACCCCAAGCTTGCGGAGATATTCGGTTACCCCCTGCCGGACCTCGCAACCAGGATCGGACCGGTAGACGTGGTCTCTCCGGCGGATTGGCCCATGGTGCGGGAACATATACGACAACGGATATCGGGCGAAGCCAGCTCCATCCATTCGGAGTTCAGGTTGGTTACCCGCGATGGGCAGATTAAGAATGTCGAAGTCTATGGCTCCCGGACCACCTATAAAGGAAGACCGGCGGTTATCGGGACACTACTCGACATGACGGAGCGAAAAAAGGCCGAAGAGCGTCTCAAGGAGGCGGAGCAAAAATACCGGAGCATATTTGAAAATGCCGTGGAGGGCATCTTTCAGACCACCCCTGACGGGCAGATGATCTCGGCGAATCCGGCCCATGCGAAGATGCTAGGGTTTGACTCGCCTGAAGAACTTATTGTCACTCTCACCGATATCACCCATCAAACCTATGTTCAGGCGGAGCGTCGTCAGGAGTTCATGGGCATATTGGAAAGGGACGGCGTCGCCATGGGATTCGAGTGCGAGCTTTACAAGAAAGATGGCAGCAGGATATGGTCATCCCTGAACGCCCGCCGCGTGTGTGATGAGGCGGGCAAGACACTCTTCTACGAAGGCACCATCGAGGACGTTACAGAGAAGAAGAAGGTGGAGAACGACCTCCGTCTCTTGAACGAATTCAACACGGCCATTATAGACCATGCCCCGGTGGCGATCTTCACCCTCGACAAGAATGGGGTATTTACCAGTATAAACCCCGCCCTCGCAAACCTTTCAGGTCTGGGGTCACGGGCAGGAGAAAAATTGATCGGCTTCAACTGGCTCAAGAACCCCTATACCATACAGTGTGGTCTCGCCACCCATATTGAAGCAGGCCTGAAAGGCAAACCCTTTCAACTCTGGGACTTCCCTTTCATGACGTACAAGGGCGACCGGAATATCTTTATGGACTTCAAGGGCGTTCCCCTGAAGGGGAAAAATGGGGAAATCGAGGGACTCCTCTGTATCATAGAGGAGACGACCGACCGGGTGAGAATCCGCGCAAAACTGATGCAAGAGGCCAAGATGTCGGCCATAGGGCGGCTCGCCGGCGGCGTCGCCCACGAACTGAACAACCCACTCGGCACCCTTGTCGCGTACTCGGAGCGCGCATACGGTTGGCTTGACCTCTTCGAGGGGCGCGCGCCTAAACCCACGGAGATCGAGAAGCTCAGAGGCTATCTCACCATAATCCAGGAGGAGGCGTTTCGCTGCAAAGGCGTCACCACCGACATCCTCAGTCTTTTTCAGAAGGAGGGCCTGGAGATCGTTGAACTCAATCTCAACGAGTTGATCGGCAACCTTCTGGAGCATATGAATATCGACAAGTCCCATATGAGGATCGTGAAGGAAGAGTCTTCCTCTTTACCCTGGGTCTTAGGAGACGTGAGCGCCCTCCGGCAGGTCTTCGTAAATCTTATAGGCAACGCTGTTGACGCCGCCGAAGGGAGGGCGAACGCCACTATCTGGATCAGGGCCGCTGCCTTCGATGATCACGTGGTGGTCGAGATAGAGGATAACGGGACGGGTATCCCTGATTCCATTGTGGACAAGATTTTCGAACCCTTTTTCACGACGAAAGAATCAAAGAGCGGGATTGGATTGGGGTTGACTTTATGTTACGATCTCGTAAACGATATGGGAGGAACCATCAAGGTAGTGAGCAAGCCCGGGCACGGAACCGTTTTTTCGGTCGCTCTTCCCACTCGGAGAGGACTAAAACTGAACGGGAGGTCCGGCAATAGATGATCCGTGTTCTGATCGTAGACGATGAAGCTAGACTGGTAGAGGCATTTCGCGAACAGTTAACGGAAGAGAAAATGCGGGTCCACACCGCATTCCGCGCAGCTGAGGCCCTCTCCCTCGTGAAGAAGGAGACCATCGACGTGGCGGTTCTCGATATAAACCTTCCCGACATGGACGGTGTCGAACTGCTCACAAAGATCAAACAGAGCGAACCTACCATAGAAGTGATAATGCTCACCGGTTTCGCGTCAATCACCACGGCGATCCGCTCTATGAAACTGGGAGCGTATGATTATCTCACCAAACCGTGCAAGATGTCCGAACTTTCGAAGGTAATTCTGAAAGCTTACGAAAAGAAGATGCTCACTGTGAAAACCATCGTCCTGGAGGAGCAACTCCACAGGGTCGGTGCCCATGACGATTTCATCGGTGTAAGCGATGCCATGACAAGAGTAAAGAACACAATATCATTGGTGGCCCCATCCAAGGCCCCTGTCCTCGTCCTGGGAGAAACAGGCACGGGAAAGGAACTCGCCGCCATGGCCATACACGACTTGAGCCCCCGGTCAGCGCAACCTTTTGTGACGATCAACTCCAGCACGTTGCAGGAAACTATGCTCGAAAGCGAACTCTTCGGATATAAGAAGGGCGCCTTTACAGGCGCGGACAGTGACAAGATCGGCCTTCTCGAGATAGCGAATCGCGGCACTTTCTTCGTCGACGAAGTGGGCGACATGGGCCTCAGTATACAGGCCAAGCTTCTCAGGGCCCTTGAGACCGGAGCCTTCAGAAAGCTCGGCGATATCAAGGAAATAAAGGTCGACGTCCGGTTCATATTTGCCACAAACAAGGACCTCAAGGTGGAGGTTCAGGAGGGACGGTTCCGGAAGGACCTGTTCTTTCGCATAAATACTTTTGTCATTATCCTCCCTCCTCTACGGGACAAAACGGAAGATATCCCTTTGTTGGTCAACTATTTCCTCGCCAAGTTTTCCAAGGGAACGTGGAAGAAGCGTTTCTCCCCGGAAGCAATGAATCTGCTCACCACCTATGACTGGCCTGGAAACGTAAGGGAACTCGCCAATGTAATCGAGAGGTCCGTCCTGATGAGCAGCCACCGTGAAGAAATACTTGCGGATGATCTTACGGAAGGGATACTGAACACCGTTTCATACGAAAAGGATATGGTGGACCCCCGGCCGGCGGCGACGATCATGCCCCTTGCCCGTATGGAGGCAGAATATATTCAGCGCGTCCTCTCTTCCGTGCGGGGGAACAAAAGTAAGGCCGCCCGTCTCCTGGGAATCAGCCGTAAAGCCCTCTACGATAAGATCGGGGCAGGTATGGACGAGACGGACAACGCCTCTGCCTGACCTGCGTGACACGGGCGCTTCGTTCTAATTCCCGCCCTTGCTCCGCTCTTCCGCTTCCCTCATCCTCAGTTCAAGAAGGGCGTAACGCTGAATCAACTCTTTGTTAACTTCCTTCACTTTAGATATGGCCATTGAATAATGCATCAGGAGAAATATAAGAAACACGAAGACAATCCCGAAGACGGCTGTAAGGTAGTAGAACCCGGTAATCCTGCTGATCAATCCTACCAATCCAGGCCAAAGACTGAGGATAGCGATAGCCGAAGATGTGAGAAGCCACAAAATCGCATATTCCTCTCTCAGCCGCTCCTTCCTGATAAGCTCGAAGGTGGCCGCGAAGAATGCGAGACTTATGATGCCGATAAAGACCTGTATCAACAACATATTCCCCCCTAAGATTTCTTGAAAAGATCAATAAACATGGCAAGCAATACCTTCCCCATATAGTATGCGGCGCGAAGGGGAGTGATTGATGATATACCGAACATGCGGTTCTTCATCTTTGTTGCCATCTCCATGACTTTAAAGTGACTCTTGTAGGCAAAAACCAGAGATTCCGGCTCGGGGTAATCCTGAGGGTACCGGTAGGCAAAGAGCTCAAGGACCTTCCTGTTTATCGCCCTGAATCCGCTTGTCGGATCCTTCACGACAAGGCCCGTCGTCATTTTCAGAAAGAGAGATATTATCCTTATCCCCACATCCCTCATCACTGATATCTGGTAGCGCGTGTCCTCCACAAACCGGGAGCCGATCACAATATCAACCCCGTCTTCGAACAAGGGCCTCACTAACCCCGCAATCTCCTCAGTGGGGTGCTGTCCGTCTCCATCCACCTGCACGCAAGCGTCGTAGCCGTTTGCGAGGGCGTACTTATAACCCGTCTGTACCGCCCCTCCGATGCCGAGGTTACAGGGCAATTCGATTACTATGGCTCCACTTTTTTTGGCTTCTTCGGATGTTCTGTCGGATGAACTGTCGTTGACTACTACCACGTCATAACCGGCACCCAGGGCTTTCACCCCTCTCACCACATCCCCTATGGTGTGTTCCTCGTTGTATGCCGGGATTATGACTGCTGTCCGCCTATTCATTGGGCTGCTGTGCTGGGGGACCAGGATTCGAACCTAGATAGCCAGATCCAGAGCCTGGCGTCCTGCCGTTAGACGATCCCCCAAAATCCATATGTGATGTCAGCTATCCTTCTTTTCTTTCTTCTGGGTAAGCTCAACTATCGCCATCGGGGCATTGTCGCCTTTCCTGTTCCCAATCTTGAGGACTCTCGTATATCCGCCATTTATCGCGGCGTATCGATCCCCTATGTCACTGAAAAGCTTCTTTACCATGTCCTTGTCTCTAAGAAATCCGAAAACAAGTCTCATGGCGTGCTCGTCTTTTCTCTTTGCAAAGGTGATCAGCCGGTCGGCTACCCTTCTCAACTCCATTGCCTTCATGGTCGTCGTTTTTATACTCTCATGATTAAAGAGGGAATTTGCAAGATTCATGAGAAGTGCCCTTCTGTGGCTCTTTCTTCTGTTTAATGTTTTTATTGTCCTTAAATGCCTCATGATAAACCTCTATATGTGATCTTTTCGTTTTAACGCTATCTTGTCCAATTCCTCTCTTGAAGGAAAATTATCCACCTTTATCCCAAGCCTGAGACCCATGCATGACAGAATCTCTTTTATCTCATTCAACGACTTCCTACCAAAATTCTTCGTCATAAGGATCTCCTGTTCCGTCTTCTGAACAAGCTCCCCAATGTACTTTATGTCCGCGTTCTTCAAGCAATTCGCACTTCTCACGGACAACTCCAGTTCGTCCACGCTTCTGTAAAGGTTTTCGTTGAACGACTGTTTGTCAAGAACCTTATCTTCTCCGGCCTCCATATCCTCAAGGTCTTCAAAGCTAATGAACACACGCATCTGCTCCTTGATTATTTTCGCCGCAAATGAAAGGGCATCCAGGGGATTCACGCTTCCGTTGGTCCATATCTCCATGGTCAGCTTGTCATAATCCGTTCTGAACCCCACCCTCGCCGGTGTCACGTTGTAACTTACCTTCTTAATGGGGGAGAATATGGCATCCACTGGAATAGTTCCGATAGGATCGCCCTCATCCCTGTTCTGATCGGCAGCAACATATCCCCTGCCCATCTTCACCTTCATTTCCATGTATAATCTCGCATCATCGCTAAGGTTCGCGATGTGATGGTCGGGATTGACAATCTCCACCCCGCCTTCATACGTGATATCACTTGCCTTTACCTCGCCGCCAACTTTCTTGTCAATCTTGATGACTTTCGGCCTGTCGTCGGTCATCTTCAATACTACCTTCTTAAGGTTGAGAATCAGCTCGGTTACGTCTTCCTGCACGCCTCTTACCGTCGAAAACTCGTGATCCACACCATCAACCCATACAGATGTGATAGCGCTCCCCATAATTGAGGAAAGCAACACTCTGCGCAGTGAGTTACCGATCGTTATTCCATATCCTCTTTCGAAGGGCTCTGTCGAAAACTTTATATAATTATACTCTTTCTTCTCAATCTCGATCTTCGTTGGCTTGATAAGCTCCTGCCAATTCTTCTCAAACATATGCATATGCCCTCCTTCGGGGTAAGGACTATCTCGAATAATACTCTACTATGAGCTGTTCCTTTATTGGCATTGTTATGTCTTCTCTTACCGGCAGAAGTCTGATCACACCTTTCATTGCCTCTTTATCCAACTCTATCCAAGATGGTACCCCGCGCCTGACAACGGACTCAAGGGCGTTCTTGACCGAGAACAGTTCCTTGTTCTTAACGGCCACCTCATCTCCTTCCTTCACGAGAAACGAGGGTATATTCACTCCCCTTCCGTTTACCATGATGTGTTTATGAGATACCAACTGTCTCGCTTCCTTCCTCGACGTGGCAAATCCCAATCTGTACACCATGTTGTCAAGTCTTCTCTCCAGCAGCACAAGGAAGTTCGTCCCCGTAATACCCGCTTTCCTCTCTGCCATGCTGAAGAATCTCTTGAACTGTTTCTCGCTCAGGCCGTAAGTCTTCCTTACTTTCTGTTTCTCCCTCAGCCTGAGGCCGTATTCCATAAACTTTCCCCTCGTCTCCACATGGACTCCAGGCGGATAGTTCCTCTTCTCTATTTCACACTTTTCCGTATAGCATCTTTCGCCCTTAAGGAAAAGTTTAACTGCCTCTCTTCTGCACAATCTGCATGATGGTCCTACGTATCTTGCCAACGCTTCCCTCCTTAAACCCTTCTTCTTTTAGGTGGCCTGCACCCGTTATGCGGTATCGGCGTAACGTCCCGAATCAGATGAATTCTCAGGCCGGCGCTCTGAAGCGCTCTCAATGCCGCTTCCCTCCCGGCCCCGGGTCCTTTGATGAACACATCGACTGTCCTCATCCCGCTCTCCATCGCCTTCTTGGCTGCGTTCTCCGCGGCAAGCTGCGCTGCGAAAGGCGTGCTCTTCCTGGAACCCTTGAATCCCACAACCCCGCCGCTCGACCACGATACCACGTTACCCTGAGGGTCGGTAATAGTGATTATTGTGTTGTTAAAGCTCGACTGGATATAAGCCTCCCCTATGGGCACATTCTTCTTAACCTTCTTCTTGCCTGTCTTCCTGGTTCTCGCCATCTACCACCTCATTTTTTTCTTTTCATTGACGTCTTTCTCGGACCCTTTCTCGTACGGGCATTTGTCCTGGTCCTCTGGCCCCGCACCGGCAAGCCTCTCCTGTGCCTCAGGCCCCTGCGACAGCCTATATCCATCAGTCTCTTGATATTGATACTTACTTCCTTCCTCAGATCGCCTTCGACCTTGTAAGTATTCTCTATGATATCGCGTATCTTTGCGATCTCTTCATCTGTGAGGGCGTTCGTTCTCTTATCAGGACTAATTCCCGCCTCGGCTATTATCCGGTTCGACAACGCCCTTCCAATCCCATATATATAGGTCAGCGCAATCTCTATCCTTTTGTCCCTCGGTATATCAACACCTGCGATTCTTGCCACGTCAATCCTCCTTAGCCCTGTTTCTGCTTATGCTTTGGGTTCTCGCATATCACCCTGAGGACACCCTTCCTCTTGATGATCTTGCACTTATCGCATCTCTTCTTGACTGAAGGCCTTACTTTCATCTCTTCCTCCTACTTTACCCTGTATATAATCCTTCCCCGGCTAAGATCATACGGCGAAAGCTCCACAACGACTTTGTCGCCCCGTAATATCTTAATGTAATGCATCCTCATCTTGCCTGACACATGGGCAAGCACCTTATGACCGTTGGGAAGTTCCACTCTGAACATAGCGTTCGGCAACGGCTCAATCACTGTCCCTTCTATTTCTATTCCCTCGCCTTTTGGCATCGTACCTTCACAGTGCGCTCAATATCTCCGCGCCATTTTCTTTTAAAGCCACCGTATGCTCAAAATGAGCGGAAAGGCTGCCATCCCTTGTGACTGCAGTCCAACCGTTCTCTTTTATCGCCACGTCGCTTTCCCCCACATTGACCATAGGCTCAATGGCTATCACCAGCCCCTTCTTGAGCCTGGGCCCGGTGCCTCTCTCACCGTAATTAGGCACCTGTGGGTCCTCATGAAGACTCCTTCCTATTCCATGCCCAACAAACTCCCTCACTACCGAGAATCCGGCCGCCTCCACATGCGACTGAACCGCATGAGAGATGTCGTGCAGCCTCTTCCCTCCGCTCGCCGCTTCTATACCTTTATAGAGACTCTCTTCCGTTACTTTCATGAGTCTCTCTGCCTTCTGTGACACCTTTCCGACTCCGGTGGTGACGGCCACATCGCCGTAATACCCTTCATACTCCACGCCGAAATCGATGCTGACAATGTCACCCTCTCTAAGCATGCGCTCACCCGGCATACCGTGTACCACTTCGTCGTTCACCGACACGCACAGGCAGAACGGATATCCGCTATAGCCCTTGAAGGCAGCTCTTATCTTTCCTATACCTCTGATCCTATCTTCACAAAAGCTCTCCAGATCGATAGTCCTCATTCCTTCCCGAACGGCGCCTTTCACTTGCAGAAGTATCTCCATGGCGTATCTGCTTGCCGTCCTTATTTTCGCTATCTCTCCGGGATCCCTTAATATAATCATCACTCAAACGTATATCCCTCGCCCCACGCCAAAGCCCTCATACCTGCCCGGCCTTCGGCCTGGTGTACATTATCTCCTGCCCTTGATCCTCGCGGATTTCTTCACGAGACCGTCGTAGTGCCTGAGGATCAGGTGCGATTCGATCTGCTGAATCGTATCGAGCGCCACACCCACTACTATGAGCAGCGCAGTTCCTCCGAAGTAAAAAGGCACGTTGAACTTCTTTACCAGCAGGGTGGGCAATACGCACACGAAGGAGATATACACCGCCCCTATGAAGGTTACCCTCGACAGCACTTTTTCGATATACTCCGAGGTCTTTTTCCCCGGTCTGATCCCCGGTATATACCCTCCGTACTTCTTCATGTTATCGGCCACATTATCAGGGTTAAAGACAATCGCCGTATAAAAGAAACAGAAGAACACTATAAAACCGATATAGAGAAGTTCGTGGAGAAAACTTCCCGGCGTCAGATAGCCCGCGAAGGTTTTCATGTACGGATGGTTGATGAAGTTCGCGATGGTCGCAGGAAACATGATTATGGACGACGCGAATATAGGAGGAATAACGCCCGCTGTATTCACCTTTAAAGGCAGATGGGTAGCCTGCCCGCCATACATCTTTCTTCCCACCACGCGCTTCGCATACTGCACCGGTATCCTTCTCTGCGACGTCTCCATAAAGACTATGAAGGCCACCACAAAGAACATCATGGCAACTACAAGAATCACTACAAACCAATTCATTTCACCGCTACTCACAAGGCCCATGGTACTTGCGATCGCATTGGGCATTCTTGCCACAATACCGGCAAAAATGATCAGTGATATGCCGTTGCCTATACCCTTCTCTGTAATCTGCTCACCAAGCCACATGATGAACGACGTGCCCGCGGTAAGGGTTATCATGGTCATTAACCTGAATCCCCAGCCCGCGTTGTACACCACCAGCTCGCCCGCAGCGCCCCTCATTTGCTCCAGACCGACTGCAATGCCAAACCCCTGAATCAGGCTGATAACCACCGTCCCATACCTTGTGTATTGGGTAATCTTTTTCCTTCCTGCTTCACCCTCCTTGGAGAGCTTCTCCAGGGTGGGCACTACCACCGTAAGGAGCTGAAGGATAATCGACGCGCTGATGTAGGGCATGATTCCAAGCGCAAAAATGGAGAGTCTTTCCAGACCTCCGCCCGCAAACATGTCGAAAAACCCGAGCAACGTCCCCCGAGCCCTTTCAAAGATGCCTGCCAAAACCTTTCCATCTATGCCTGGAGTGGGGATATGCACGCCCACCCTGTATACGGCGAGCAGGACAAGTGTTGCAATTATCCTACGCTTTAGCTCGGGGATTTTTCCAATATTCTGGAAACCTCCCATTAAACCAATACCTCCACCGTACCGCCCTGTGCCTGTATCTTCTCTATGGCCTTCTTTGATGCCTTATGAACAGTAAGTTTGATCGCGAAATCGATCTCTCCGTCGGAGAGCAGCTTTACGCCGTTCTTGATCTGTTTCACAAAACCTGCCTCGAGGATATCCTGAATTCCCACTTCTTCCTTACCTCTGAACCTCTCGAGGTCCTCTATCTTAATCACGGCGAACTCGACCCTGAAGGGGCTCTTGAACCCTCTCTTCGGTATCCGTCTTGTAAGCGGAAGCTGTCCGCCCTCAAAACTCTTGCCTTTCGTACCGCCGCTCGTCGATCTCTGCCCTTTATTTCCATAACCCGCAGTCGTGCCAAGACCCGACCCGGTTCCTCTTCCTACACGCTTCCTGCTCTTTTTGGACCCTTCGGATGGCTTTAAGTCAGACAGTTTCATTTATCGAACATCCTCCACAATTCTCAAGAGATGCATGACTTTCTTGACCATGCCTCTTATCTCCGGCGTATTCTTCAGAACCCTTTCTTCCTGAAGTTTTCTAAACCCGAGGCTCTTAATCGTAGCCCTCTGGTCCTCTGTGCGCCCTATATAGCCTTTGACCCATTTCGCTTTCAGGTAGCCCACGTTATCCCTCCTCGCCCTTTGTCTTTCCCCTTTGCTTCAGTGACACCTCGGGTGACTTCAGTAAGGAAAGCCCTTTAATCGTGGCTTTTACCACGTTATGGTAATTCCTCGACCCATAACATTTCGTCAGTATATTCGTGATTCCCGCAACCTCAACCACCGCTCTCACCGCTCTACCCGCGATAACGCCCGTGCCTTCCTTTGCCGGTTTCATAAACACCTGACTCGTCCCGTACTTTTCCATAATCTCGTGGGGAATCGTCCCTCTTACCACGGGAACTTCAACGAGATCCTTCTTGGCCCGTTCCACCGCTTTCCGAATCGCGTCAGGAACTTCATTGGCCTTTCCGAGACCGTATCCCACCTTGCCGTTGCCGTCACCAACAACTACAATGGCGCTGAAACTGAACCTTCTTCCGCCTTTGACAACCTTCGCAACCCGATTTATGTAAACCAGCCTGTCCTGTAACTCGAGTCCCTCTGTTTCCATACGTTTTTTCTCGACCAACAGTTGACCTCCTCCTAGAAAATTAACCCGGCTTCCCTTGCAGCATCTGCGAGCGCCGCTATCCTGCCATGGTATTTAAAACCATTTCTGTCAAATACCACGTGCTCCACTCCCAATGCCTTGGCTTTGGTCGCTATGTAGTGGCCTACCTTTTTCGCAGCTTCGACGTTTCCGCCATACTTCAACTCTGCCTTAACTTCCTTCGACAGCGTCGATGCGCCTGTGATCACTTTGTCTGCGGAGTCGTCTATAAGCTGCACATATATTTCCTTCAGGCTCTTATACACGCACAGTCTCGGTTTTCCCGCAACACCGGATATTTTCTTTCTGATCCTCTTTTTTCTACGCGCTCTTGCTTCAGCTATTTTTCTTCTATCCATTTGAATACCCCTTACTTCCCGCTTTTCCCTGCTTTCTTCCTCAGGACTTCATCCGCGTACTTCACACCCTTATTCTTATAGACGTCCGGAGCCCTAAGCGCCCTCATCTTCGCCGCTATCTCTCCGATGAGTTCCTTATTTATGCCCCTTATGGTGATCAACGTCTGCTTGTCGATCTGAGCTGAAATGCCCTCAGGCAACGCAAAGGAAATCGGGTGCGAATAGCCCAGATAGAAAACAACGTTATCCGACTGTATTTCAGCCCTGTAACCTATGCCCACTATCTCAAGCTTCCTCTCAAAGCCTTTGTACACGCCCTCGACCATATTCGCCACGAGCGTCCTCATAAGTCCATGGAAGCCCTTTATCCTCTTCTCTTCGCTATCCCTCGTTACCGTGACCGTATTGCCGTCAAGGTTGACACGTAAACCCTCCAGGAGCGGCCTTGCCAGCGATCCTTTCGGTCCCGTTACCATAACCTGACCATCCTTTACTTCCAGCTTCGTGCCTTCCGGCATCTCAATCGGTTTCCTGCCTATCCTTGACATCGTAACCTCACCAGACCAGGAGAAGGGGTTCCCCTCCCACCTTATTCTTCATTGCGTTTCTATCGGTCATAAGCCCTCTCGATGTGGAAAGGATTACCAGACTGAGTCGCGTCTTCAATCCTGCTATACCGTCGGACTTCACATAAACCCTTCTGCCCGGTTTGCTGATCCGTTTCAGCCCGGTTATCACGCTCTTGTTGCCCTCATCATAGTTGACATACACCTTAAGGAACTTTTTTCGCGCCTCGTCGATGAAGGTCTTGTAATTCCTTATATAACCCTCTTCCTTCATTATCTTGGAGATTGCAAGCTTCATATTCGAATAAGGTATATCTACCGACTCATGGCGGGCCATGATCGCATTTCTTATTCTCGTAAGCATATCCGCGATGGGATCTACCATAGCCATAGGGGCCCCCTTACCAACTCGATTTAATGACTCCAGGCACCTCTCCTCTCAAGGAACGCAACCTGAAGCAAATTCTGCACATTTGAAACCTGCCCAAATACCCTCTCGGTCTCCCGCAAATAAGGCACCTGTTCCTGGTCCTTACTTTATACTTCGGAGTCCGCTTCGTCTTTTCCATCATTGCTTTTCTTGCCATCTAATCCTCCGTCAACCCCTGAAAGGCATGCCCATAAGTTTCAGAAGCTCAAAGCCTTCTTCGTCCGATGGCGCCGTTGTGGTAATGGTAATATTCATTCCCCTTACCTTATCGATCTTATCATACTCTATCTCAGGGAAGAGGGTCTGTTCTTTAACACCCAATGTGTAGTTACCCCTGCCGTCGAAAGATTTCGCAGATACTCCCTTGAAATCCCTAACCCTCGGCAGCACAATCGTCACCAGCTTGCGGTAGAACTCGTACATCCTGTCCCTACGCAGGGTAACCATACATCCGATCGACATACCCTCTCTCAATTTAAAGGATGCGATCGATTTCTTCGCTTTCGTGATAACCGGTTTCTGACCCGTTATGGCCATAATATCATGAGAGGCTGCGTCCAGGGCTTTCACATTCTGAATCGCTTCGCCCAGCCCTACATTCACCACGATCTTTTCAATTTTCGGAACCTGCATCACATTCTTGTATTTGAACCTCCGCATAAGGGCGGATTTCACTTCCTTCTCATAATATTCCGCATATCCTGTCATCAGCTGTTGCCTCCTACTTGTCTATAGCCTCTTCGCACTTTTTGCAGAATCTGATCTTTCTGCCGTCTTCGAGGACCTTCTTGCCCACCCGCACAGGCTTGGAGCATTTTTCGCAGTAAATCATCACGTTCGAGAGATGAATAGGGCTCTCCCTTTCCATGATTCCGCCCTTCGACTTCTGGCTCGGTTTCACGTGTCTTTTAATTACATTGATCTTTTCCACGATCAGCCGGTCCTTCTTCTTTACGATCCTCAGTACCTTTCCGGTTTTGCCCTTGTCCTTGCCCGTTGTCACCATCACAAGGTCATTCTTCTTTACGTGATAATGTTTCTCCATAATTACCTCATCTTAAGCTATCAACTTTCAAAGGAAAGCCGTTTGCTGACCATAGTATGCTTGTATCCCACCACTCAGCCACTACACTACTTCCGGTGCCAAAGATACGATCTTCATGAACTTCTTTGCCCGCAGCTCCCTCGCCACGGGTCCGAAGATCCTCGTTCCGATAGGCTCATTATACTGATTGATGATGACAGCCGAATTGTCGTCAAACCTCACATAAGAACCATCTATCCGCCTTATCTCTTTGCTCGTCCGCACGATTACGGCCTTCACCACATCCCCTTTCTTAACCTTCGCGTTAGGTATGACTTCTTTCACGGAGGCCACGATGATATCCCCCACTGTGCCGTACCGCTTCCGCGAACCACCGAGGATTCTTATGCATCCCAGTTTCTTTGCCCCTGAGTTGTCTGCTACATCTAGTTTAGTTCGTTCCTGTATCATCCTTTACCACCTCTTCTCGAACCATTACCGGTTCTTCACGCTTTATGATCTCTTTCACAAGCCATCTCTTGTCCTTGCTCAATGGCCTTGTCTCAACAAGAAGAACCCTGTCTCCAACCTTGCACACGTTTGTCTCATCGTGCGCCTTATATCTCTTCTTCATCTTCAAATATTTATGATATCGAGGATGCTTTAAGAATTTCTCGACTTCTATCACTACACTCTTATCCATCTTGTCTCTGACGACTACACCTACAATCTTTCTTCTGCCAACAGCGCTTTTCAGTTCCATGCCTACCTCATTAAGTGTGTAATTCCTGTTGTCTCAAAACCGTTTCCAACCTTGCCACATCCTTCTTGATTACCTTCATCCTCGCCGTATTCTCCAACTGGCCGGTGGAATGCTGGAACCTCAGGTTGAACATCTCTTCCTTCAGGTCCTTCTTCTTCTTCAGCAACTCCTCTTTCGTAAGCTCTTTCAGCTCTTTCGCTTTCATTGTTCCTCACTTCTCGCTACAAAGCGCGTACCGATAGGCAGTTTAAAAGACGCTATCCGCAAGGCCTCTTTTGCCTTATCCTCGGGCACACCCTGGATCTCATACAAGACCTTTCCCGGTTTTACCACCGCCACCCAACCCTCAGATGGCCCCTTCCCCTTACCCATACGGGTCTCAGCAGGCTTCTTCGTGATCGGTTTGTCAGGAAATACCCTGATCCACACTTTGCCCGTCCTCTTTACATATCTCGTGAGCGCGATCCTAGCCGCTTCAATCTGTCTCGCCGTGATCCAACCGCACTCCAGGGCCTGCAATCCGAAATCTCCGAAGCTCACTTCATTGCCCCGGCTGGCCACGCCCTTCATCCGGCCTTTCATCTGTTTCCTGTACCGTACCCTTTTTGGTGCAAGCATTATCTTGCCTCCTGATAAATTTCTCCCTTAAAAATCCATACTTTTATGCCAATAACACCATACTTGGTGCTCGCAATAGCAGTTCCATAATCAATGTCGGCCCTAATGGTCTGAAGCGGCACGCGACCTTCACGATACCATTCAGTCCTTGCCATCTCAGCCCCTGCAAGCCTACCCGCGCACATGGCCTTGATCCCCTTGGCTCCGAACTTCAGCGCCTGAGATACATTCCTCTTCATCGCTCTTCTGAAGGACACCCTTCGCTCGAGTGAAGGGCGATGTTCTCCGCCACAAGCTGCGCATCTATCTCGGGCCTCTTGACTTCAGTGATATTGAGGATGATTTCCTTGTCGGTAATCCGCTGCAGTTCCCTCTTAAGATTTTCAACTTCAGCGCCTTTTCTTCCTATGACAAGTCCGGGTCTCGACGTAAAGATATTCACCTTTGCTCTTTTATCCTTATTCGCTGCCCTCTCTATCTCTATCTTCGAGATTCCTGCCTGGTGCAGCTTCTCCTTCAGGAATTTCTTGATAGCCAAGTCCTCATGAAGAAACTTCGCGTAATTTCTGGACGCAAACCACTTGGAGTCCCATGTCTTTATTACGCCAAGCCTAAAACCAAAGGGATTCGTCTTCTGACCCATTTATCCTCCAAAATTATGCTTCATCTAAAATCATCGTAATATGACTGCTGCGCTTCCTTACCTTTGTTGCCCTTCCCATAGCCCTCGGAAGAAACCTCTTCATCACCGGTCCGCCGTCAACTATGACGTTCTTTACGAAAAGGTTGTCGATATCCACGTACTTCCTCTGCTTGGCATTCGCAACAGCGCTGTCAAGAAGCTTTTTAAGTATATCCGATGCTTTCTGCGGCATGTAGGTGAGCATACCACTTGCATCGTTGACGTTCTTCTTTTTTATCAAATCCCCTACGAGCCTTACTTTCCTCGGGGATATGCGTATCATTCGTGCCCGTGCTATGATTTCCATAATTCCTAATCCTTCCTCTTTACTACTTTGGCCTTCCTGTCCCCTGAATGGCTGTGAAAAGTCCTCGTAGGCGAAAATTCGCCCAGCTTATGCCCTACCATCTCTTCCGATACGAAAACTGGTATGAACTTCTTTCCATTATGGACCGCAAAGGTCAATCCAATAAAGTCAGGAGTAATTGTCGAGCTCCTCGACCACGTCTTTATCACCTTAGAGCTCTTCGTCTCCTTCGTTTCTCCGACCTTCTTTACCAACTTTAGGTCCACGTATGGCCCTTTTTTTAGAGACCTCGCCATGGAAACCTCCTAATCCCTTTTCTTTATGACAAACTTATCAGTTCGCTTATTCTTTCTGGTTTTAAGCCCTTTGGACAACTGTCCCCAAGGAGAACACGGGTGTCTCCCGCCTTTAGACCGGCCTTCGCCGCCGCCCAAGGGGTGATCCACAGGGTTCATCGCCGTTCCTCTTACCGTAGGTCTAATGCCGAGCCACCGAGGCTTCCCCGCCTTCCCTATGGTTATATTCTCATGGTCTACATTGCCTGCCTGTCCGATCGTAGCCACACAATTCAGATGTATGAGCCTGACCGCTCCAGACGGCAACCGGACATGACCGTAATCGCCCTCTTTTGCAACAAGCTGCGCATAGCAACCCGCTCCTCGTGCGAGCTGACCGCCCTTTCCGGGCTTCATCTCTACATTGTACACGGAAGTTCCAAGAGGTATAAACCGGAGCGGCAGTGCGTTCCCTTCTTTTATCTCAGTGTCCGCCTTCTTGCTCGATATGATCACCTCACCCACCTTAACCCCATGAGTGGCGATCATATATCTCTTTTCACCATCCGCATAAGAAACCAGAGCTATATGGGCCGATCTGTTAGGATCATACTCGATTCCCTTGACTGTCCCCGGTATCTCGAATTTGTCCCTCTTAAAATCAACAATCCTATATCTTCTCTTGTGGCCGCCACCAATATGCCTGGTGGTAATCTTTCCCGAGTTATTCCTTCCTCCGGACTTCTTTATCGGCCTGAGCAAAGACTTCTCGGGTTTATCTTTGGTAATCTCATCATACGTCAGGCCGCTCATGAACCTCCGGCCCGCTGAAGTAGGTTTATATTCCCTGACGCCCATTATGCACCCTCAAAAATCGTTATTTTATCTTTAGGACTTAGCTTCACATACGCCTTCTTCCAATCCGCCTGCTTTCCGGCGAACCTCCCTACCCTTTTCTTCTTCCCTTCCACTTTGACCACGCTCACGGAGACCACTTTCACCTTGAAAAGTTTCTCCACGGCCTTCTTGATCTCTATCTTGTTCGCGTTCCGCTGTACCTCGAAGACATACTGGTTCGCGTTTTCCTTCACAAATGAGCTTTTCTCCGTAATTACCGGCCTCAACACCACGTCATATTCGTTCATGATACAAGCACCTCTTCAATCCTCCGTAACGCGCTCAGAGTCATTATCAACTGCTCGTGCCTGATCACGTCATAGACATTTAACCCCTCAACCTTTAATACCTTTACATACGGTATGTTCCTTGCGGACTTCTCCACTGTATCATCTTTCTTGTCGATTACGAAGAGAGGCTTCGTAAGGCTGAGCGACTTCATGATGACGCTGAAGCTTTTGGTGCTGATTGCCGAAAGCTCAAGGTTATCCAAAACCTTCAGGTTGGATCCCGAATATCTCGCACTCAGTGCGGATCTCAGGGCACCCCTTCTCACCTTCTTAGGCAGCAAATAGCCGTAGTCGCGAGGATGAGGCCCGAACACCGTGCCTCCACCTACCTGAACCGGCGACCGCGACGTACCCTGGCGGGCCCTTCCTGTTCCTTTCTGCCGGAACGGTTTCTTTCCGCCGCCGCTTACTTCCTTCCGCGTTTTTGTGGATGCAGTGCCGCTCCGCCGATTCGCGAGTTGCATCTTCACCACATCGTGAATAAGGTACGGCTTCACTTCGCAATTAAAGACCTCGTCCTTAATCTCGATCTCCCCTACCTTTTCACCCTTCATATCTATAAGGTCTGCTAATGCCATAAAGGACTCCTAAGATTTTATCTCTACGTCAACGCCGGCTGAAAGTTCTAATTTCATGAGGGCATCCACGGTCTGTTGTGTCGGTTCCACGATATCTATCAACCTTTTATGGGTCCTCACCTCAAACTGCTCCCTCGATTTCTTGTCGATATGAGGCGACCTCAACACACAGAACTTCTGAATCCGCGTGGGTAACGGTACCGGTCCTACTACCTGTGCCCCTGTCTTCTTCGCCGCTTCCACAATTTCCTTCACCGATTGATCAAGCAGCCTATGATCAAAGGCCTTCAGGCATATCCTGATTCTCTGCCTCATCTTCTACCCCTTATTCTATAATCTCGGTTACAACGCCTGCGCCTACTGTCCTTCCGCCTTCCCTGATTGCAAAACGGAGTTCCTTCTCAAGGGCGATAGGCGTTACGAGCTCTACGGAGAGGGTGACGTTATCTCCCGGCATCACCATTTCCACGCCATCCGGGAGCTTCGCCACACCGGTCACGTCGGTGGTTCTTAAATAGAACTGCGGTCTATAGCCGGTAAAGAACGGGGTATGACGCCCACCCTCTTCTTTATTGAGGATATAGACTTCTCCTTTAAACTTCGTGTGAGGGGTGATGCTCCCCGGTTTCGCGAGGACCTGACCTCTCTCTACTTCGTCCTTCTTGGTGCCCCTTAAGAGCACACCGATGTTGTCGCCTGCGATACCCTGGTCGAGGATCTTGCGGAACATCTCGACGGAGGTTGCCACGGTCTTCTGGGTCGGCCTGAAACCGACGATCGCCACTTCCTCACCGGGTTTGATGATGCCCCTTTCTACCCTGCCGGTCACCACGGTGCCGCGGCCGGAAATGGAGAAGACGTCTTCAACAGGCATAAGGAAGGGTTTCTCCGTATCGCGGACAGGCTCGGGGATATAGCTGTCTACCGCATCCAACAGTTCATAGATGCTCTTGCAGTCGGGGCAGTTGGGATCGGCGCAGCCGTGTTCCAGGGCCTTTAACGCGCTTCCCTTGATTATGGGGATATCGTCTCCGGGGAATTCGTACTGGGTGAGAAGCTCACGAAGCTCCATCTCCACGAGTTCGATAAGCTCGGGGTCATCGACCATGTCCACCTTGTTGAGATAGACGACCATATAGGGCACCCCTACCTGACGGGCAAGGAGTATGTGCTCCCTTGTCTGCGGCATGGGACCGTCGTTGGCGCCCACCACGAGGATCGCGCCGTCCATCTGGGCCGCGCCGGTGATCATGTTCTTGATGTAGTCCGCGTGCCCCGGGCAGTCCACGTGAGCGTAATGCCGTTTCGCCGTTTCATACTCCACGTGGGCGGTGGCGATGGTAATGCCCCTTTCCTTTTCCTCAGGCGCTTTATCGATCTGGTCGAAGGGTATCCAGTTCGCCATACCCTTATTGGCAAGGCACCTGGTGATCGCGCTTGTCAAGGTTGTCTTTCCATGATCTATGTGTCCAATGGTTCCTATGTTTACATGGGGTTTCGTTCTTTCATACTTCTTCTTAGCCATATAGAACCTCCGTTACTGTTTTTTCTCTATTTTTCATTAAATTTTCATAGATATGTGTTGGAACGGGTGCGTAATGGAAAAATTCCATGGTAAAGTACCCCCTTCCCTGTGTAGCCGACCGAAGATGCGTCGTGTAACCGAACATCTGGTCAAGGGGGATATAACCCACTATGTATTTGAAGTCGTTTCTATCACCTAATTCAGCAATTCTTCCCCTTCTCGATGAAATGTCACCTATGACCGTCCCCATGCAATCCGGCGGCACATTGATGTCCACTTTCATAATCGGCTCAAGGATAACGGGGTTCGCTTTATGCACAGCATTCTTGAGTCCCAGCGACGCGGCGAGTTTGAACGCCAGTTCCGACGAGTCCACGTCATGGTAAGAACCGTCCATAAGCTCCACTTTTATGTTTATCATCGGATAGCCGAGGACGACCCCTTTTTCAAGAGTCTCCTTTACGCCGGTCTCGATGCTCGAGATATACTCCCTCGGGATAACCCCGCCCACTGTCTTGTTTTCGAAAGCGTAATCCGCTCCTTCCAACGGCGAGATCTGAAAGACGACATGACCGTACTGCCCTCTACCGCCTGACTGCTTTATATATTTCCCCACGCCCGTGGTGCCCTTTGTGATAGTTTCGCGATAGGCAACCTGCGGCGGAGAAGATATCATCTCCAGGTTGTGCTCCCTCTTTGCCCTGTCCATGAGTATCTCCAGATGAAGCTCACCCATGCCCGACAATATTACTTCTCCCGTCTCCTTGTCCATCTTGACGGTAATCGAGGGGTCCTCAATGGTGTACCTGTTAAAAACAAGCCACATCTTTTTCAGATCGTCTTTTCTCTTGGGGGTTATGGCGATCGATACCACGGGTACCGGCACTTCGATAGTCTCGAAAAGAATATCCGTGCCTTCCAAGGTAAGCGTGTCGCCGGTGCTCGCATTCTTGAGGCCCACTATAGCACAGATGTCGCCTGCCTCTACGCGCTTCACGTCTTCACGCTTATTCGCGTGAAGCCTCAAAATTCTGCCTATGCGCTCAGTCCGGCCTCTCGTGCTGTTGGCAACAATGTCGCCTGTCTTCAACTCGCCGGAATAAATACGTATGTAACTTAACTGACCCACGAAGGGATCATTCATGATCTTGAATACAAGTCCGCTGAAGAGTTCGTCTTTCGACCCCTTCAATTCTCCTTCAGCGCCGTCTTCGGTCCAATATTTATAAGGAGACACATCGACGGGCGACGGAAGATAGTCCACGATCGCGTCAAGAAGTGGTTGTACCGCTTTGTTCTTGAACGCGCTGCCGCAAAGGACAGGCAGGAAATTGCCGTTAAGGGTTCCCTTTCTTATTACTCTCCGGATCTCTTCCTCATCGATGGCAACTCCGTCCAGGTAATTGCCCATGAAGGCGTCATCCGCTTCGCAGAGCGACTCCATCATCTCTACCCTCAGTTCCTCGGCTCTCGCTCTCAGATCATCAGGTATGTCGCCGACCGTGTAATCCAATCCCTTCACGTCTTTATCATAGGTAAGAGCGATCCCTTTTATGACATCGACCACACCGATAAAGTCGTCACCGTTCCTTATCGGTATCTGAAGCACAAGGGGGTTCGCTTTCAAAATATCGCGCATCATCTGAACGCATTTGTCGAGGTTCGCCGCAGGCCGGTCCATCTTGTTCACGTAGCCTATTCTCGGCACCCCGTACCTGTCGGCCTGTCGCCATACCGTTTCCGACTGGGGCTCAACGCCTTCCACACCGGAAAAGAGGGCTACCGCGCCATCCAGAACTCTGAGCGACCTGCCTACCTCTATGGTAAAATCGATATGCCCAGGCGTATCGATAATGTTTATCCTGTGATCTCTCCAAAAACACGTAGTGGCCGCTGCCGTGATCGTGATGCCTCTTTCCTTTTCCTGCTCCATCCAGTCCATGGTCGCAGCGCCATCATCAACTTCGCCGATCCTGTTGTTCACTCCTGTATAGAACAGCATCCGCTCCGTTGCAGTAGTCTTCCCTGCATCGATATGAGCCATGATGCCGACATTCCTTAATACGTTGATACCATTCTTACTCATCAAACACCTTGTCTACCACCTGTAATGCGCAAAAGCCTTGTTCGCTTCGGCCATTTTATGTGTATCCTCTCTCTTCTTTACGGAACCACCCTTATTATTGTATGCATCGAGGATTTCCCCCGCAAGGCGCTCCGTCATCGTCCTTTCCGACCTGTCCCGGGAATATCTGATCAACCATCTGATCCCGAGGGACAGCTTCCTGTTCACTCTCACTTCCACCGGCACCTGGTACGTTGCCCCGCCTACTCTTCTCGCTTTTACTTCCAGTTCCGGCTTAATATTGTCCATCGCCTTCTGGAATATCTTCAGTGATTCTTCCTTGAGCTTCTCTTCAACAAGGTCAAAGGCACCGTAGACAATTTTTGTCGCGGTGCTTTTCTTGCCGTCGAGCATGATGCAGTTGATCAGCCTCTGTACGACCAGGTCGTTATATTTGAGATCAGGTACTCTTTCTCTCTTTGCTATATGTCCTTTCCTTGGCATACCTTTGCTCCTCTATTGTTTGGGTCTTTTTGCGCCGTATTTCGATCTGCTCTTCTTCCTGTTTGCCACGCCGCTCGCATCCAATGAGCCCCTGATTATGTGATACCTTACGCCCGGTAAGTCTTTTACTCTACCGCCTCTTATGAGGACCACCGAGTGCTCCTGGAGGTTGTGCCCGATTCCTGGTATATAACTTGTAACCTCTATGCTGTTTGTCAATCTGACACGGGCAACTTTTCGCAATGCCGAGTTCGGCTTTTTCGGTGTCGTCGTATAAACCCTCACACAAACCCCTCTCTTCTGGGGACAATCCGTAAGGGCCGGCGAAGAACTCTTCTTTTTGACGACCTTCCTCCCTAGCCTCACTAATTGGTTAATAGTTGGCATCCTTTTTTACCTCCAAAAAAATAATCCCCTTTAAAGGGATGAATGTACCCGCAAAAAAACTTGTGTATATTAAACATTTTCCCTTGCCATGTCAAGTGATTTCTGCCAAATCCGCCTCATCAGTCGTCCGCTGAAGCCCCTATCGAAACAAACCAGAGTGACTTGCCGGGCTGATGCGCTTGGATCACCGCAGAAACTGCAGGCACATGAAGCTTGGGACCTACTTTTCCGATCTCGAGGTGTTCCCTATTCCACTTGCTACTTCTGATTCTTCTGAGATGCAGCGTATATATACCATAGTTGACGTGGACTTACAACAAAATAAAACTCAATCAGGGCCTGCGGGCGCCTCGCGGCACAGAGAAAACCCACCTCTCCGGTCTTCTGCCGTCCGCCCCGGGCGCGCCGCATGAACAACCTCCGCCTTACCGTATACAGGCTGGAACGTTTTCTGCTGGTTTATTGTGATATATTGAACAAAAATCTTGACAATTTCCGGCACTTTATAATAACTTGCAGAGTCCCTAATACTACATTTAATATTGAAGGAGGTTTTTATGGCGCAGGAAAAGGTATTTAACCGCTGGCTCGTAGTGGTAGGAGCACTACTAATTCAAATAAGTCTTGGAGCTATCTATATTTATAGCGTTTTCAAACCCGGCCTCAAGGCGACCTTCCCCACATGGTCCAATACGGACCTCGCTCTTCCCTCTCAGCTCGTACTTTTCTTCTTCGCCGCAAGCACAATACTTGCGGGCAGGGTTCAGGACAAGGTCGGACCCCGCGTGGTGGCGAGCATAGGCGGCGTCCTGGTGGGCATAGGACTGGCGATAGCCTCTTTTGCGAAGGACCTTACCATGTTTACCATCGGTTTCAGCGTTGTAGGCGGAATCGGCATCGGAACCGCGTATGTATGTCCTATCGCAACTTGCGTAAAATGGTTTCCCGACAAGCGCGGCCTTATCACGGGCCTCGCAGTGGCCGGATTCGGCGCAGGGGCCCTCGTATTCACCCCCGTAGCAAAATCCTTTATCGCCTCCGTGGGTGTAATGCCCACTTTCCTCTATCTGGGCATCATTTTCTTCATCGCCGTCGTGATCGGCGCTCAATTGATGATTAACCCACCTGCCGGCTACAAGCCCGCGGGATGGAATCCCCCGGCAGTCGCCGCAGGCGCTGCGGCGAAAGGGGATTTTACCATGGGGCAGATGCTCGCCACCCCGCAATTCTGGATCTTGTGGCTCACCTATTTCGCCGGATCAACGGCGGGACTGATGATCATCATGAACGTTACAAACATTTGGCAGTCTTTTGCCATGATCGATCTCGCGAAGACGACCGGCACCATTCCCAAGGACATATATTCCGACGTTGTGGCCAAAGGCGCAATGGCGGTCATGGTCGTGGCCATACTCAATGCTGCAGGCAGAATAGTCTGGGGTAAGGTATCGGATACTCTCGGCAGGAAAACGACCCTCCTCGTCATGTTCGTTTTCAGCGGAATAATCATGCTTGTTCTGAACGGCCTCTCGTCGTTCCCTCTTTATATCTTCGGTGTGTGTTGCGTGGGCTTCTGCTTCGGCGGCTTCCTCGCCCTTTACCCCGCGGTGACCACCGACTATTTCGGGACAAAGAACGTGGGCGTCAATTACGGTTGTATGTTCATGGCCTACGGAGCAGGCGGCCTATTCGGTCCGTGGCTGGCCCCTAAGCTCATGAAAGTAGTCCAGAAGATCCCCTTCGAACTCGTGGACAAAGGTAACCTCATCACCAAACCATACGAGGCAGGGAGCTATCTTACCTCTTTCTTAATTTCGGGTGTCATGTGCCTCGTTGCTGCAGCTCTCATTCTGACAGTGAAGCCTCCGAAACTTAAATAGGGGCTCACACCTTTATAGTCCGGATCTTCGTATCATGCAACAAAAAGGGGGCAAACTTCAAGTTTGCCCCCTTTTTGTTGAGATGGACCGCGCCTGTACCGCGCGCCTTCCTTCCCACGGGAGGTTCCATATTTACTTCGTCAACAACAGATATTCATATTTGTACAGGTCTTCGATGAACTGGCAGATCATTTCACCCTCATCGCTCCCACGCCCCTGAGACCTCATGATGTACCGAAGTCTGTCCGTCCACTCCACCCTCACGAAATCCGCGAAGGGACCCCGCACAACATGATAACCCGAGGCATGCGCCAACCGTTCAAGATGGGAAAACTTGATCGTGTACTCATCATGCCCCATGAGGGATATCCTTTCCGGATTCCCCGTGGCCTCAATTTGAACAATTGACCGGAGGGCCTCCGGGACCTTCGCTTCACAACTGTGCTCGCCCAAATAGATGTAAGGTACCCCCGACTCACAGAGCTTTTCTATCGCGTCGAGTGCGCCTATGTTCATATTGAAGGTGTCGCCCTCAGGGGCCTCGAGGCCGTATTTGGTAAAGAAATGCCTTGCCTTCATAATGCCTGGATCCCTTGGTTCCGAGTCCACATCAATGCTCCGGCGATCAATTCCCACAAGGGTGGGAAAATCCCCCATATTCTCGTTCAGGATCGCCAGATCGAAGCTCGCGAGGTCCCCGGGATCGGTCTCGAGGAAATCTCCCTGCCTGAATACAACCTCCTGTCCGCCAAGGGTCTCTTTTTGTTTCCCGAGGAGGTAAGGCGATATATCGAGCATAACCGGCTTCAGCGATGTGTCCCTCCCGAGAAAATCCTTCATCAGATATCCATAGCCTCCGCCTATTTCAATCACCCTGCGCACCCTTTCCATGGGTAACAATACGCGCAGGTAATCATAGAGCAGATGTCCGTAAGAATCGTCACGGACAAGTACTTTCCGTAACGGGGTGTCCTCCGGATGGAGGGCGTTACATACGGTCAGCTCCCATCCCAGGCTGGTCAGCGCGTTAATGTGGTAGTCCTTCGTAGTATTAATGGGCATAAGATAATACGCCATGTCCCACCTGCCGTCTGACAGCAGGTAAGGCGCGTGGCTATCAATTTACCATATCGGCGAAAAATACGAAAGAAAAAGCCCCCAGGGGCAATCCCCTGGGGGCTTCGGTTATGCATGTTGTTCTTACTGTCTGCCCTTCACGATCTCTTCGACAACTGACGGATCAGCAAGAGTCGTGGTGTCGCCAAGCTCATCCAATGCGCCGGCGGCGACCTTCCTCAGGATCCTTCTCATGATCTTGCCTGATCTTGTCTTCGGCAGACCTGGTACAAACTGGATCTTGCCGGGAGAGGCGATAGGACCGATCTCTTTTCTTACGTGAGCTACCAACTCTTTCTTCAGGGCATCAGTTCCCTCAACGCCCGTCTTCAGGATAATGTAGGCGTAAAGGTCTTCGCCCTTCACTTCGTGCGGGAAACCAACGACTGCGGACTCTGCAACTGCCGTCGTCAGGGAGTTAAGTGCCGCCTCAACCTCTGCGGTTCCCATTCTGTGTCCGGATACGTTCACGACGTCGTCGATACGGCCCATGAGCCAGAAATATCCGTCTTCGTCTTTTCGTGCGCCGTCACCGGAGAAATAGAAACCAGGCTGCTGCACAAAGTAAGTGTTGAAGAATCTTTCCGGTTCGCCAAAAACGCCTCTCATCATGCCAGGCCAGGACCTTCCGATGCAAAGCTCGCCCTGCTCGTTGACGGGTGCATCCAATGCGGGCATGTCGGCCGATGATCTCGGCTGCAAGGCGCGGGCGTCGACGCCAAAGAAGGGAAGTGACGCCGAACCTGGTTTTCCAGGCCATGCGCCGGGAAGCGATGCGATAAGGATTCCGCCGGTCTCTGTCTGCCACCAGGTATCAGTGATGGGGCATTTCTCTCCGCCGACATACTTGTGGTACCACATCCATGCTTCAGGGTTGATGGGCTCGCCCACGGAACCTAACAGTCTCAGTGAGGACATATCCCTTCCCTGCGGCCATTTCTCGCCGTCTTTCATAAGAGCCCTGATGGCGGTTGGCGCGGTGTAGAAAATGCTGACTTTGAATTTCTCGATAATCTGCCAGAACCTGTCCGGGTTCGGGTATGTGGGCACTGACTCGAATACGATCGATGTCGCGCCGTTGCAAAGCGGACCATACACAATGTATGAATGGCCGGTTACCCAACCGATATCCGCGCTGCAGAAGAAAATGTCTTTGTCTTTGTAATCGAAGATGTATTTCAACGTTGCATACACATAGGTCATGTAACCGCCCGTGGTATGGAGCACGCCCTTCGGTTTGCCTGTGGAGCCGGAGGTATAAAGGATGAACAGCGGGTCTTCCGCATCCATCTGCTCTGCCGGGCATACGTCGGTAATGTCGGGAGCTGCCAGTTCGTCCTCGAAGAACGTATCTCTGCCGGCCTTCATGGGAACCTCAAAGCCCTCGAGTCTCTTTACAACGATAACCTTGTCAACTGTGTGACCCTGCTGTGCACAAAGGTCGCAAGCGATATCGGCATTCGCCTTGGAGCTGACATTTTTGCCCGAACGCCAGTAACCGTTTGCCGTGATGAGAAGTTTTGCACCGGCATCAAGGATCCTGTCACGGAGCGCTTCAGCGGAGAAACCACCGAAAACGATCGTATGGATTGCGCCGATTCTTGCACATGCAAGCATTGCGATCGGAAGCTGATAGATCATGGGAAGATAGATAGCTATCCTGTCGCCCTTCCGCACGCCTTTTTTCTTCAGGACGTTTGCGAACTTCGATACGGCCTTCAGCATTTCCCTGTAGGTGAGTTTTACTACATCGTCATCCGGCTCGCCCTGGAAGATGATGGCCGTCTTATCGCCTTTTCCCTTCTTGATCTGTGCGTCAAGGCAGTTGTAAGAGATATTGGTTTTGCCGCCGATGAACCACTCTACTTCGCCCTTTGAAAAATCTTCTCTGTTTACCTTGAGCCACTTTTTGTACCAGAATAACTCCGATGCTATGTCGCCCCAAAATGTGTCCGGATCCTCGATGGACTGCTTCCACATCTTCTCATACTGCTCGCGGCTGTCGACATATGCCTGCTCAACAAATTCTTCTGATGGATAAAACTTATTTTCCTCTGCCATATAACCCTCCTGTGCGGTATTAGATATAACTACTAGCAATAACTATTCTTGGATGGTTAATTGTAAACATCCCCGTAATAGGTTGTCAATAAAATTATGTTAATATTTTCACAATTAGGGCCATATTTGACCCTTTTTGCCTGCGTAAAATTAAGCTGCCTCCTGCATACGACGCGCCGTTTTTGTTTCGCCCTGTGTACAGTTTTCGACCGCCCTCCAGCCCCTTAATCCCCCACCAAAAATAATCAAAAACCCCGTTGGCCCCTACGAATAGGGATGATAGAATGTAGTCACCACACCAAATTCCATCACCAACGAGGTGAATCAATTATGCCACAGGGCCTCCTTCCGTACAAGTATGAAGAAGAGAAAAGAGAAACAGGCATGACCTCCCTCGCAGGGCTCCCCCTCTACCTCGACCTTGCATCGGCCTTGGGCCTCGCCGGTTCGATCGGTGCTCACATGCATATAAAGAGTGAAGGCTGGACAGACACGCAGATAATCCTCACCCTCATTCTTCTGAACCTTGCCGGAGGAGACAGCGTAGACGATGTAACTATCCTTGAAAAGGATGAGGGGCTGTGCAGAGTCGTGCGGCGAATAGAACAGAAAGGGCTTACCCGCAAGGAACGGAAAGCCCGGGAGCGGCAACGCACGTTCCCTTCCCCTTCCCCGATATTCCGGTATCTCTCCGCCTTCCATGATGCGCGGGAGGAGAAGAAGAGGGAAAAGGGGAAGGCCTTCATTCCCGCCCCGAACGAGCATCTTATGAACCTCATGAAGGTACACCGGGATTTCATCTGCTCCATAGTGAAGTCCGCCTCCCCAAAGGTCGCGACCCTCGATATGGATGCAACCCTGATAGAGACGTTGAAGAGAAGCGCCCTCTTCAGTTATAAACACCATAAGGCCTATCAACCGTTCAATACCTGGTGGGCGGAACAGGAGTTGATTCTTCATACCGAGTTCAGGGACGGCAATGTCCCTGCGGGACATGAACAGTTAAGAGTATTCAAGGAAGCCCTCTCAAAGCTTCCTCCCGGTGTAGAGAAGGTCTATCTCCGTTCCGATACCGCAGGGTATCAACACGACCTCCTGAAGTACTGCGAGAATGGCGAAAATACACGCTTCGGCAGGATCGAGTTTGCCATAGGCGCCGATGTGACCTCTGAGTTCAAAAAGGCAGTGGCCCAGGCAGAAGAGTGGAGACCTCTCTATAAAGAAGGAAAGGAGACGGGAAGGGAGTGGACCGAAGTCTGCTACGTACCCAATGCGGTCGGCCACAGCAAAAAGGATCCGGAATACCGCTACTTCGCTACCCGTGAGCTTTTAAAACAGGATATCCTTCCCGGCATGGAAGGGCAACTCTCATTCCCTACGATGATGATGACACAAAAGCGCTACAGGATATTCGGCATCGTCACAAACAGGGATATGGAAGGAGATGAACTGATACGGTGGCATTATAAACGGGCAGGGAAATCGGAGGAGGCCCACTCTATCATGAAAGAGGACCTTGCCGGGGGAAGACTCCCAACGGGTAAGTTCGGAGAGAATGCCGCCTGGTGGTGGATAATGGTCCTCGCCTTTAATATCAATTCGGCATTGAAACGTCTGGTGCTGAAAGGATCATGGGCCACCAGGAGAATGAAGGCGATCCGCTTTTCCCTCATCAACCTGCCGGGAAGGGTCATGACCCACGCGAGGGAACTTGTGATCCGCATATCGAGAGAACACCCCTCCCTGGAATTATTGTTCGCAGCACGGCAACGCATCATGGAGCTTGTACTTTCGGGATAGATGATGAGAAGCGGGGAAGAGACTCTTTGTGGAACGAGACGGCGAAAGGAGGGGTGTGCCCAAATCTTACCCGTCAGAGAGGCGTGTGCCATGTCTGGATAGACGAAACGGAACGAAGGGTTCATATTTGATTCCGATTTAAAGGGTGGTGGGGAAAGACGGCTCGGATGGAGGGCAAAGCAGCGGTAAGGGCGAGAGGGGTGGTGGATTATGGAGCCGCCGCCCGATTGACTATTGATATAAAGCGTGCTAACTTCACATAAGGAGGGTTTGCCTATGTTTGGTCTCGGAATGCCTGAACTTATCATCATAATGGTCATAGTACTGCTCATATTCGGAGCAGGTAAACTCCCTGAGATAGGCGGAGCGATAGGCAAGGGCATCAAAGGTTTCAAGAAGTCCATGAAGGAGCCTGACGAAATAGATGTCACGCCGAAGCAAAGTGCCGATAAGGAAAAGAAGGAAGACCAGGAGAAGAACAAGGCGTCCTGACCTCCCCCACGGTCCATCAGCCATACTTTGACAATAGTTTCAACATGATGTCTGGGCGCCCTGCCTGTGAGAGCCATCTTCCCTTCCGCCATGTAAACCCTGTCCTTTCCCCTCAGGCATTTGCCTCTTGATAACACGCACGCATACAGCTACAATGATGGTGTGAAACTTCTGGATGGTTACAAATCTTCTTCCATAGAGCAGGCGGTTCGGGCACTGAAAAACGGCGATATCGTCGCTTTCCCCACGGAGACCGTTTATGGTCTTGGCGCCGATGCGCTGAATGCCCTCGCTGTTGCGAAGATATTCGAAATCAAGAAACGGCCTCACTTTGACCCGCTTATAGTCCATGTCGCCGAAAAGGACTGGATATTCCGGTACGCGGAGGCTGTCCCGCCAAAAGCCGTTCAACTCGTCGAACAATTCTGGCCGGGCCCTCTCACGATTATCCTGAAAAAGAACGCCCTCGTCCCGGATATCGTCACCGCGGGACTTCCTACTGTAGGGATACGTATGCCCTCTCATCCCGTGGCCCTCGACCTTATAAAAGGTCTCGATCATGCCGTTGCCGCCCCCAGCGCCAACCCTTTCGGATATATGAGCCCCACGAAGGCGGGTCATGTAGCGGAGATGTTTAAGGACACGTCCCTCATGGTGCTTGATGGCGGAGACAGCGCTTTCGGCATCGAGTCCTCCATAGTCTCGGTTTCGGCGGACACGGTCCGCCTCCACCGGCATGGAGCAATATCCCTTGAAGACCTTACCATGGCGGTTGGCCCTCTTTCGGAAAAAGAACGGGATGGAACGTGCGAATCACCCGGGGAACTCCCTTATCACTATGCGCCGCACACCCCTCTCAAGATTGTCAGGTCTCCCGAGGACGTGGAAAACCCCAGATCCTCCTACCTTTCCTTCAAGAGACCCGTCGTGCCTCCGGACGCCAAGTACGTGAAGGTCCTCTCCGACTCCGGCAATATGAGAGAGGCCGCGGCCCGATTCTTTTCCTCCCTCATAGAACTCGACCGCGAAGATGTCGATATCATCTACGCGGAGGCCATACCCGAAAAGGGCCTTGGAAGAGCCATGATGGAGAGGCTCAACAAGGCATCGAAAAAATACTTTCACATAACCCGTTGATAATTTTGAAAACACATGATAATCTAATTTCTATGAAAAGTGACCGTCGCAGTAATGGAACTCTCAGGGAAGTGCTTGATTTTATTGGTATTTGTAGTTGTCTGCGCTTCATGCAAAAGAAAGCAATCACATGCTTTTTCAATGAGTTAAGGACAACTTCCTACAACTTGTTCACAGGTTTCCCACAAAAATTGTGGAAAACCCCGTATAATCACGCCCTCGTGCGTGTATGTTCCGTTCTTCTCTGCCTCGTTTTTCTCACTTCGTGCAGCTACTTTCGAAGCGCGAAAAAGGACGCGAAGCCGGCGGCACAACCAAAAGTCGCTGAGCAGGCTAAACCGGCGGAGACTCCTAAGAAGAAGAGTGCACCCGAGCCGAAGAAGACAAGGATAGCCCTGGACAACGCCCTCATAGATCAAGGCCAGGAAGAGGTCAAAAAACAGTTCGGAGAACCGGATGTGGTGAGCAAGACACCCGAGAATCAGATATTGTGGACCTATAGGCCAAAATGGAAACTCATACCGGACAGCGCCGACACGGTGTATGTTCAGTTTGTGGACGGCAAGGTAGTAAAGATAGTTCGGACGCAATAACAAAAACAGGGGACGGGATATTTATGATATGCGAAAAATGTGCAGGCGAAGTCGAGACTATTCTTTGCACACACTGTGATGCGGAGGTCATAAGACTCGGTCCGTTCTGCTATGCGTGCGGACAGGCTCTTGATAAAGAAGCCGGAGCAACGGAAGAGGGAGAGGGAATCGATCTCTCTTCGCGGATACTCTGCAGCGACGAGGCCTGTATAGGCGTGGTGAACGAGGAAGGAATCTGTAAGGTGTGCGGAAAGCCTTACGAGCCTGCCTCGCAGGGTTGACTACCCGCTCCCCGGCGCTTCCTGCCTTTCGGATACGCCTTTCAACCGGTCTCCAGGGGTAATTTCAGGGAGAGGGGTTCCTCGCTTTAACCAGTTACACGATAAATATTTCCATGAGGCCGGGTTCGCGCAGGTCATGAGGGGGATATCAACCCCTGTAAAAAGACGCGCGGCACCCTTACCTGAGGGTTCTCCCGCAAAAACAAAGGACGTTCAAATCATGCATGATATAACAGACAGGAAAACAGTCAGATGGGTGAACAGGAAAGAATCACCCTGTGAAAACATTCCAGGGGGTGCTGCAACCTACCACCCAATGCCGGTCTGTCCGGAAAGGGGTTTGCCATGAGTTTCTTCGACAAGATCAAGAATGGACTTACCAAAACAAGGGACCAGATACTCACTCGCATCGAGTGGGCCGTAAAGGGAAAACCGATAGATGAGGATGCCTTCGAGTCAGTGGAAGAAGCTCTGATTCTTTCCGACGCGGGCTATGAGACCACTGAACTTCTTGTGAATGCGTTAAAGGAGAAGTGGAAACGAGGTATGATCCGAAATACGGAGGACATCGAGGTTTCCATGAAAGAAGAGGTGACAAACCTCCTCTTGCCCATAGAAAAACCGATTGTTACGGACGCGAGCAAACCTTTCGTCATATTGATGCTTGGCGTGAACGGGGTGGGCAAAACGACGACCATAGCGAAGCTTGCCGCCATCTACCGTGCCTCAGGAAAAAAGGTCATCCTGGGGGCGTGTGATACGTTCAGGGCTGCTGCAGTGGAACAACTCGAGGTATGGGCACAACGCCTCGATATGGACGTGGTGAAGCATGCTGAAGGCTCGGACCCTGCGGCTGTCGCCTTTGATTCCACCAAGGCGGCGAAGGCTAGAGGCGCCGACGTGGTAATACTGGACACCGCGGGCAGACTCCACACAAAAGCGAACCTTATGGAGGAGATGAAGAAGATAAAACGCGTCATTACAAAGGAAGTAAGTGGCGCCCCCCATGAAATACTGCTTGTGGTGGATGCCACAAACGGCCAGAACGCCATAGCTCAGGCAAAGACGTTCAACGAGGCCCTGAATGTGACAGGCATTGTCATCACAAAACTCGACGGGACCGCAAGGGGAGGTTTTATCCTGCCTATCGCACACCTGTTGAATATCCCCATAAGATATATCGGCGTAGGCGAAAGGATGGACGATCTCGTCCCGTTCAGCGCACGAGATTTCGCGGAGGCTCTTTTTTCAACCAGGCGGGCCTGAACCAAGAGCGTCTCTCTGTGACCGGCGAGAGCCTTACACTCCCCATCGTTCCGCAAAAGGCAAGACTGTCTGTTTCCCACCAAGAGATGACGTTTTCCGGTTTGACTTTGCGCCGGTTCGATTATACTATAAGGATCATGTATATGACGAGGTACGTGAAGGCTGAATTGCTTCCGGGTTTTCCTGATACCCGCCGCACCATACACAATCCGCCTTGTCGCCGCGAGGTTCTCGATTACACCATCCCGCCCGGAATTTCCCGGACAGCCTAAATGAACCGGGAACTGATCATCCATTCCCTGACAGGGGCCAGGAAATATCTCTTCAAAGCCCTCGCAGTCGTTGCCCTATCAACCATCGTGAGTTTCCTTTTCTCCAAAGACCTCATTCGTCTTCTCCTCAAAAGTGTGAACATTCAGATATACTATCTGAGTTTTCCCGAAGTCTTTCTCGCCTCTGTTGAGCTTTCAATGTACGCAGGGGTATTTTTTGCCTTTCCCCTTCTTGTCTACCTGATCTGGCATGAATTTCGTGCGTCTACGCGCCTGACGTGGACCCAGGGGTGTGTATTTATGATCTTCGCGGTTCTCCTGTTCTATACGGGCAGCATATTCTGCTACCGCGTCGTGCTTCCTTCAGGTATTTCCTTCCTTCTCGGATATGGGACGGGTCACATAAAAGCAATGATATCGGTCCAGAGATTCGTCGTCTTTTGCTCGGCTATGATATTTGCCTTTGGCATCACTTTTGAGGTACCTATAGTCCTCCTCATCTTAAGCAAGGTGGGGATACTGAAGTCAGGGACCCTTGTACGCACAAGAAGGTATGCGATCCTCATTATTACTATCGCCTCGGCATTGATCACGCCCACCCCCGATGTTTACAACATGATGCTTTTGGCAGTCCCCACATACATTCTTTTCGAAATAGGCATACTTCTCATGAAGTTGAACGAGAAGAAGGCGGCTAAACTCAAAGAGGCACAAGACGAAGAACGGCCCGGCGGCGCGTTCCCGGGCTAGTTATTTCCCCTTTCCTTCACCGGAATTCAAATCTTGTATTGACCTGGCTTTTGTAATCTATATAGAATGTACGTCGTGGATGATTATCTCGCTCAATACGGTTACATCGCCATCGTGGTAGGCACCTTTCTTGAAGGTGAGACAACGGTTCTCCTCGGAGGTATATTCTCGAAGCTCAACTACATGAGACTCGACCGGGTCATGCTCTGGGCCTTTACGGGAACCATTCTCGGCGACACCACCTTCTTTTTTCTCGGAAAGTACCTGGGCAGGAACGTCATCGAGCGGTATGCGTTCCTTCGGTCCAGGATTCCCATGGCCAGACGGATCATAAAACGATACGGAAATTTCATCATATTTCTCGCTCGATTCTTCGTGGGCGTGAGAGGTATCATCTTCCTGCTTCTGGGATTGATGGATTTGAAGAAGCGCACCTTCTTCCTTTACTGCACCTTGAGCGCTCTTTTCTGGAGTATCGCGGTTTCTCTCATCGGCTACCTGTTCGGCGAGGTCGTTTATATCTTTGCCCACGATGTCCGGAAATACGAGTTCTACATCATTCCGGCGGTTCTCGCCGGCGTTCTCGTGCTTATTTTCCTTTACAGGCACATAATGAGAGAAAAGGAGGAGGAATCCTATGGAAATGAATGAAAAGATGGCGAGAGAGCTTAAGCGGAAATTTGAAATAGAGCAGAGCAAGCACGAAGCTGAGGTCCTCGATCACTGGAGGGCTGAACTCGACATCATATATAAAAAGAGATATGAGAGTCTTGCATCCCTTCAGGTCGATATGAAGCAACTCATGGAGAAGATGAACAATCGAATAGTCATGCTCCGACGTCAGGTAAAGGAATCGGGCTAGCCGAAGCGCGACCGGCCGCGGTCAATCCTGGTTCCATATACTGATTGAGGATGAATAAAGGCGCACACTATGATGCAAAGTAAGTCTTTCACGGTATATCGCTTTTGGCGACCCCTATGCCATATCGTCCGGAATATGCTCCTAACCGCGACATGCATCCTGGCCGTATTCCTTCTCATCTACCCCATCGCGGCGGATGCCCAGGCCCCTCAGAAGAAGAATACGTCACCTGACAAAAGGTTGTCCGACCTTGAAAAAGAGGTCTCCCGCATACGAGGAGAGACCGATGTCTTCACTACCGACTATCTCACCGAATCCCTTAGCCTCTGCGATAAGAAAATACCCCTTTCGAGGGACGATGTGAGGGAAAGGTTCGAGCGTGAATTTTTCCAACTCCTCGAGAATAAGGGACTCCTCACCATCCTTGTGAAGCGCTATCTGAAGTATTTCAGCATGATCAACAACGAGACGCAGAAAGCGGGTGTGCCCGCTGATCTCATCTACCTCGTGATCACCGAATCCTACCTCAATCCCCGCGCCGTGTCCAAGGCAAATGCCGCCGGATTATGGCAGTTCATCAAGGAAACCGGCAAGAGAGAGGGCCTCACCATTACGGACCATGTCGACGAAAGATACAACATGAAGAAGGCCACCCGTTCGGCCCTCACGCACCTGAAACGGCTTAATGCCGAGTTTGGGGATTGGCTCATAGTCATGGCAGCCTACAACGCCGGCGCAGGAAGGCTCAGGGAGGCCACTGAAAACCAGGGCACCACCGATTTCTTTGAACTTTTCCTGCCCGAGGAAACCGAGCGATACATCTTCAGGATCGCCGCGATCAAGGAGATAATCATGGACAGGGAACGGTTCGGGATCTACGTGGATGAGAAGACCCTTTACAAACCCGTCCTTCTGTCAGAGATACACCTCGAGATTGAGCAGGAGACACATGTTCTCACCTTCGCCAAGTGTATGGACGTCCCTTACCGCACCTTCAGGACCATGAATCTCCACCTAAGAAAATACAGGATCCCCAAAGGATTCTACACTATCAACGTGCCTTACGAAAAAAAGGAGATCTTCCTGAAGCGAATTAAGAACTACCCCCAGATCCGGTTTATCAAGGAGGGATGACTACCGTCCCGTACCTATCTTCATAAGGAGCCGATCCGGCCGAACACCGCACATCCTCACGAGAGCGCGTCACCACCCCCTTCGCACGATACCTCTTTACTCCGGCCCTTTTTGTGACACACAATCCCGCCTCCCTCCCCGTCTCCCCGGAAGGCTGCCGGAGAAAGAAGAGGAACGAAAGTTATTTACTGCTCCGCTATGATTATTGTGCTGCCGGGACTCCCAGTTCAATGAACAGCGTAACTGCGGTGGATCTCCTCCCCATGTGAGGCCTGCGAAATCTGAGAATGTTTGCTTCTCCTACAGGCCCTCAGGTAGCCGGCCCAGTCAAACCTCTCTCCAACACTAAGCCACCTACCCTGCCCATCCCGGTCCGAACCCTGCCCGCGCGCTGGACGCCACTCCCCGGACTCAGGCCGAGATACATGAACCTCCGTCGATCAGGCCCCTCTTCTCGCCAGGTGCCTTAATGCATGCCGCTCGAAACCCGCAACAAACAGACGCCATGGATTCGGCAGCCCACGCCACTTCCACCACTGCGCAAGGCTGCGCACCAACTCCATCCCCGAGGATAGTCAAGGCCGCAACGATTCCCGTAGTTCCGCATCTGTGAGCCTTGGACATGCCGAGCCGAACCCCATCCTCAGAGACGCTGACAGGCCCTTGTTTCCAGGACTAGAGCGACGCTTTGAATACCCCGAAAAGGCCCTTTGGCAGGATGCCCATGTAGAGTATCAGCAGGACGAATACATAGCACATTGACTTCTGAAAAAGAGTAAGACGGATAGGCTGAATCTCGTTGGTGACTTCCTTTGAGTAACTCATCCGCACGAGGTTCAGATAGTAAAAAATCGAGATTACCGTGTTCACCGCGCCTATAATCACAAGCGTCAGATGACCCTGTTTGAAGGCATTGGTAAAGAGAAAAAGCTTTCCTGTAAAGCCGCCTGTCGGAGGAATGCCTGCGAGGGAAAAAGCAGCTACGGCAAGGGTCAGGGCCAGGACCGGCGCCCTTCTGGAGAGGCCTGCCAGGTCATCAAGCACTACATTCTCGCCCCTGGTGGAAATCAGCACGATTACATAGAGGCACGCCAGATTCATAAGCATGTAAATCGCAATGTAATAAACCGCAGACGCACTTCCATCCTTAGTAAGCGAGAGAATACCCATCAGCAGATACCCCGCATGGGCAATACCGGAATAGGCCAGCAGCCTTTTGACATCCTTCTGTACCAGACCGACAATGTTCCCGAAGGTCATGGAGAGCGCCGCCAGCACGATAAGTATATTGACGAACTGAGCGGAAAAGGAGGGAGCGAGCATGGTAAATCTTATGAGCAGAGCAGCTCCCGCAAGCTTCGGTATGGTCGCGATAAAACTGGTGGTAACGTTTGAAGCTCCTTCATAAATATCGGGGGCCCAGAAATGGAAGGGGAAGAGCGACAGCTTGAAGAAGAACCCCGAGAGCGTGAGCGTGAGCGCAAGGATACCGAAGGGGTGGTCGAGAAATAGCGGCAGCACGCGGACGATATCAGCAAGGTATGTGGACTGGCAGATAGCGTAGATGTAGCTCATGCCATAGAGCATGACCCCCGTCGAGATTGCGCCAAAAAACAAATACTTCACCGCCGCCTCCCACTGCACCTTCGTTTGCCCCTTCCGCAACGGAACCATCACGTACAGGCTGTACGAAGAGACCTCAAGGGAGATGACGATGGAAATAAGCTCGACCGAACTCACGAGCATCATAAGTCCGAGCACGGAAAAAGAGAGGAACATAAAGTATTCCGCTATGTACTCTCCCTCGATGTCATCCGTTCTGTCGATCATAAAAATAACCATACACAGCCCGAAGGCAAGCATCACCTTAAAGAGCTGCGAAAAAAGGTCCACACTATAGGCGCCGTTAAACAACTGCGCCTTCGCCGGGATACAAAAAACAGCCAGCACCAGAGGCACCAGAGCGGCTACCCTTAAGAGGGGAAGAGACACCCCTCCTCTGCCTTTGTTCAGAGATACGAACACAAAGATCACCGCGAGGAGGAGAACGGATATTTCAGGAAGCACAAACGTAAGCATAATCGGACCCCTTAATGGAGATAATTCTGTAATTGGCTGCTGAGATGCGCCAGCGTCTTTTCCACGGTCAATACAAAGGGACGGGGAAAGAGACCCATCCAGATTACAAATACCACTAACGGGGCGAGATAGACGATTTCCCTCAGATTCATATCGGGAATCAACCTCTTATCCTCTCTGCCCCACACAATCTGCTTTAAGAGACGAAGCATATATGCTGCGGCAATGATCGCGCCCACCACCGCAAAAAACCCCGCTACCTTGTTGTTGATGAATGTGCCTATGAGTACGTATAACTCACCGACAAAGTTATTGGTGCCCGGGAAGGCGAAGGACGAGATCGCGAAAACACCGAAGAAACCCACGTATATGGGCATAATCTTACTGAGCCCCGAGTTGTCGTAAATCTCCCTGCTGTGAGTGCGCTCATAAATGATACCCACACAGAGAAAGAGTCCTCCTGTGGTAATTCCGTGGTTAAGCATCTGCAGGAGCGCCCCTTCGAATCCGAACAGAGTGAGACAAAAGATACCCAAGGTGGCAAAACCCATATGTGCGACGCTTGAATACGCAATCAGTTTCTTCATATCGGTCTGGCTGAGGCACACGAACCCGCCGTATATGATCCCGATCACGGACAGTATGATCATTAGAGGTGCAAAGTAGACACTTGCCTTCGGCGTCATAGGCAAGCAGAATCTCAGAAATCCGTAGGTCCCCATCTTAAGAAGCACACTTGCCAGGAAAACACTACCCACCGTAGGCGCCTCCGTATGCGCAGCAGGCAACCACGTATGAAATGGAAACATGGGCACCTTGATGGCGAAGGCCAGGGCAAATGCGAGAAACACCCACATTTGAAAGTTGAAACTATAATCTCTGAACATGGCTTCGGGAATGCTGAAGGTTCCCGTGGCGAGATAGATCGCAATGATGGCGACAAGGAGAAATACGCTTCCGAAAAGCGTGTATATGAAGAACTTGATGGATGCATAGTCTTTCTTCGGCCCGCCCCATACGGCTATGAGGAGGTACATGGGAATAAGCATGGCCTCCCAGAACACATAGAACAATATGAAATCAAGGGCACAGAAAACCCCGATCATGGCGGTTTCCATCATCAGAATGCAGAACATGAACTCCTTCACCCTGAGTTGGATGGCCTTCCACGAAGAGAGCACGCATAAAGGCGTGAGCATCGTCGTGAGAAGAATCAGGAAAATCGTGATTCCATCAATACCAAGAACATAATTAATATTGTACGCTGGTATCCAGGGGATCAGTTCCGCGAACTGAAACATGTGGGTGGACGAATTGAAATTTGTATAAAGAGCGAGAGAGATAAGGAAATTGATGATTCCCGTAACCAGGGCAGTTACCTTTATAGCCCTGTCGTTCCTGAGGAGCAGAAGCACGCATGCCCCCACCAACGGCAGAAATATCGTGGTCGAAAGGATCGGAAAGCTGAGGGGATTCATTATGAGAAATTGGTCCGTACGCATCATTTATTTACCTGCCCATTATAATAAACCAGACGATGAAGAAGAAAATGAATAAAGACATCCCGATATAGGCCTGAACCTTTCCGGTCTGCAGCTTCCTGACCACAAAACCCAAGGTCCTCACTGAAACTGCTGATCCGTCCACCACGCCGTCAATGATATGCTGGTCAAAGGCATAGGAAGCTTTTGCTTTTGCAAAAAGACTCCTCAATCCTACCGTCCGATACAGCTCGCCCCAGAAAGCGTCCACGGGCGCAATAATCCTGTTGTCAACCCACAGGAAAGCCCTACCTCCCTTTCTGTAGAAGTAATCCACATCCAGGTTCATCTTATCCTCGGGTGTCAGTTTCTTCACCAACAGGAAGAACACGAGTCCTGTAAAAGAAAGGATCTGCAGCATCTCCGCGAAATGATGCGATGTGTACGGGTGATACTCCGCCTTGAACGGAAGAAGTACATACAATGCGCCGGGAAACACACCGATAAGGAAACACAGAGCTGACGTAAGGCCCATAGCCCAAAGCATGTTCTTTGGAGGTTCTTTTGCCTTTATAGGCGCTTCCTTCCCGAAGAACGCAAAGTAGGTCACTTTCAAACCAACGGAGAGGAACGTACCGATACCCGCCAGGTTCATGAAGGTGAAGAGCCACAGCCGCCCCGTCTCGTGGGCCGACGCGGTAATCATCGACTTGCTCACAAAACCGCTGAAGAACGGGAAGCCGGAAATGGATATAGCCCCCACTATGTAGAAAATCATGGTAACAGGCATATATTTGTAAAGGCCACCCAACTGAGACAGCTTTGCCGTGCCCGTCATGTAGAGAATGGACCCGGCACCCATGAACAGAAGCGCTTTATAAAGTATGTGAGCGAAGGCGTGGGCGCACGCCCCGTTGAGCGCCAACTCCGTGCCGATCCCCACTCCCGCCACCATGTAGCCGACCTGACTTACTATATGGTACGCAAGAACCCTGCGGATATCGTTTTCTATCACGGCGTAAAACACCCCGTAGACTGTCATTGCCGTCCCAAGAATCGCGAGGATCTCGAAGCCTGCAAATCCCCTCGCGAGCACATAAACTGCTGTTTTCGTGGTAAAGGCGCACATGAGAACCGCCCCTTCCACGGTCGACTCCGGATACGCGTCGGGTAGCCATGCATGGAGCGGTATCACCGCAGCGTTAAGGGAGAATCCGGCGAGGATCAGATACTCCGCCAGTCCCGCCTGCTCCTGCAAAATCCTCGTGAAAACGAAGTTACCCGTCTTCCCGTAGTAAAGCATCATACCCATGAACAAACAGAGTCCGCCGAATATGTGCACCAGGAGATACCGGTATCCCGCATCGACCGACTTCTGTTCTCTTCTGTACCAGACCAGGAAGACCGACGAGAACGCCATGACCTCCCAGAAGATGAACAGTGTCAGATAATCTCCCGCGAATATGGCCCCGAGTGATCCGCCGATATAGAAGGATCCGGCTATGTAATGACCGTCCTCCTTGCGGTGAAGGCCGTACAGGGCGCCCAGGAATGCCATGATCGTAAAGACCCATGCGAAAACCAGACTGAGTTTGTCCACCCTGCCTAAAACGATGTCCGTATTGAGAAACCGGATCGACCCAAAGACTCCCTCCTGCATGAGGGCCACGTCAATGATAGAGAGAATCGGGATGAGAAGGGCGAAACCCTTCTTTGCCTTGCCCTTAAAAAGGGGAAGGAGAAGACTCCCGATAAAGAAAAAGATTGCCGGATGCACCCACTTATCCATAGAAATCCTCGTCCTTTGCCAGAAATAAATGGGCAATGCCCTTTGCTACCTTAATGAGGAGGAAACAGCCCACTATTCCGAACAGGGTCCAGAAGGCGTAAATCTTGTCGATGAGGTAGTGGGCATGGGCCCTCGACAGCATCACATCGAACAGTACCAAAGCAACCAGATAGATAATCAATACCTTCTTCAGGGCTGCCATGTGCGATCTTAAAAACTCGATATACCTTAGTATCATGAGAAGAGCCTTCCTATGAGGTGCGTGAAAAAGCCCGGGAAAAGACCAAGGGCAACAGAAATCAGAGATGCCAGCACAAGGGGAACTACCATTGTCATGGGCGCTTCCTTAATGCCTGCCTTAGTCCAGCCGTGTTTCCTCCCCTGAAAGAATGCCCTTATGGTTATGGGAGCGAAATACGCCACGTTCAGGATCGTGCTCGCCATAAGGACAATCAATATGGGAATGTTATGGATCTCGAGGGCGCCGTTCAAAAGGTACCATTTCGTGACGAAACCCGCCACGGGAGGCGCGCCGATCATACTCAACGAACCAATGGCGAAGGCACCCATAGTAAAGGGCATGGCGTAGCCTATACCCGCCATATCGCTGATCTTCTTCTTGTGAGTGGCCACATAAATCGCCCCGGCACAGAAGAAGAGGGTGATCTTGCTGAATCCGTGATTGACGATGTGAAGCACCCCGCCTGTAATGCCCGACACATCAAGAAGGGCGACACCCAGGATAACGTAGGAGAGCTGACTTACCGTAGAGTAGGCAAGCCGTGCCTTGAGGTCATCCTTCGTGAGAGCGATAATGGACGCCACCAGGATCGTGAATGAAACCACATAGGCCGTACACAGGCCGAGATTGAGGTTCTGAAGTAACTCAACTCCAAAGGTAGAGAGCATGACCCTCGTTATACAGAACACGCCGGCCTTCACGACTGCGACTGCATGGAGCAGCGCGCTTACCGGTGTGGGAGCGACCATTGCAGAGGGGAGCCAATTGTGGAGAGGCATGATCGCGGCCTTCGCGAACCCCGCGATAAAGAGCACGTACGTGACGCTCACCCACACGCTATCCGCGTTTTTGGGGAAGATTCCTCCTGTTATATTGTCTGCGAAATCCAACGTCCCCGTGAACACATAGGTGAGAACCACGGCTGGAAGGAGAAAACCCTTCGACGTTCCCATGAGGTATACGATGTATTTCTTTGCCCCAGCGTATCCTTCCCGATCCTGGTGGTGGGCGACAAGGGGATATGTAAAAATTGTGATAACCTCATAGAACAGGTAAAGTGAGAAAAGGCTTCCCGAGAAGGCGACTCCCTGCGCTCCCAGGATGGCGATGGCGAAACACGTATAATACCGCGTCTGCGCGTGTTCATCCAAAGACCTCATGTACCCGATGTTATAGGAGGTCGCGAAGATCCATAGAAAGGACGACACGATGCCGAAGATCAACGATAGCGCATCGACTCTGAAGTTAAGCGAAATACCCGGCGCGATAGATGACAGGGTGTAGACAATCCTGCCGCCGTGCATCACTAGGGGCACCATGGCCGCTACGGATATGAAGGTCAGCACCGCGCCCGCCAGTGACCAGAATTCGCGGACGTTCGGCTTCTTCCCCGACAACGATATGAGAAGGGTCGTTATGAGTACGATTATTATAGGTATGAGAGGTTGTGCGCTTTCAATCAACATAGTCTATCAGTCCTTCATCTCCTTGAGCTTATCGCCTTCAATATGCCCATACCGTCTGAATATAAGAATAATGATGCCAAGGGCGATGGCGGCCTCCGCTGCTGCGATACCCATAATGAAGAGGGTGAATATCTGGCCTGCCGTATCTCCCGCTCTGGTGAACCGATTGAAGGCTACAAAGTTAACGCCTGCACCATTCATAATCAGTTCAAGGGATATGAGCATCCCTATAAGGGTCCGTCTGTAGAAGAGACCCAGTATACCGGCACACAGGAGAAACAGGGCGACATAAAGGTAAATGCTCAGATTGTTGTAAAGGAGGGTTCCCGTCATTTTTCCCCCTTAGAGAAAAGGGCAAGCATAATTGCGCCGATGATACTCACTACGATAAGTAGAGAGATTAGTTCGAAAGGAAGCATATAAGTGTCAAAAAGGGCTCTTCCGATGTCCTTCGTCGTGATGACCGACAACTTGTTCTCAGTCCGGAAGGTACCTTTGATGAAGGTGACAAATACGAAGAAGCTGAAAACCGGCACGATGAGGGCGGTGAGAAGCTTGGATAACGAATTCCATCCTTTGGGCGCCTTCATGTGCAAGTAATGGGGCCCGGCTATCATCACCGCGAAAACGATGAGAATCGAGATGGCGCCCACGTATATGAGTATCTGCATCATGGCGATAAACGGGGCGTTCAGGTAAATGTAAAGACCCGAAATCCCGAACATGGTGATGATAAGGGAGATGAGTGCATAGATCATGGAGCTTGCCGCCGCAGTTGCAAGCGCACCAAAGAGGGTAACCGCAATCATAAGGATAAAGACAATTTCGCCGAAGGTCATCTATTTCCTCTTCTCATATTCTTTCACAAGGTCAAATTGACATCCTGCCCTGGTGTATACCGCGATATTGTAATCCGCAGAGAAAGCGAGGGCGTCCACGGGGCAGACCTCAACACATATGCCGCACTGACTGCACGTGGTGAAATCAAGAACATATTCAGTGCATGTCTTCTTTTTATCGCCTTCTTTCTTCTCTCCCTCGATCTTTTTTATTGTTCCTGAGGGACAAGCCTTGATGCACGCCATACACACGATGCACTTCGTACGCTCGGGTCTCTCATCGTCGCCGACGAGCTTCGTATGACCACGGAACCTCGGCGCCATTTCAAAAGTCCGCCTCGGGTACTGCACGGTTACCACAGGCTGGAACATGGCCTTGATGGTGACTCCCAATCCTGCGACAAGGGAGACCGCACCTTTTACGATTTCGAAAGGTAGTATCATAAGAGCTTTAACATTCCTCCCGTTAAGAGCAGCCATAGAAACGAAACCGGTATCAGTATCTTCCAGGAGAAGTTGAGGAGTTGATCAAATCTGACCCTCGGGAAGGTCCACCTGAACCAGACGATGACGAAGACAAGGCTGAAGGATTTTATGAAGAACCAGATGATTCCCGGCAGAAAGGGTCCCTGATAGCCGCCCAGGAAGAAAGTCACGGCAACGGCGCTTATAATGAATATGTTCGTGTACTCGGCAAGAAAGAAGAGTGCAAACCTCATTCCCGAATACTCCGTGTGAAAACCCGCCACCAATTCACTCTCTGCCTCGGCAAGATCGAAGGGCGTCCTGTTCGTTTCGGCTACGCCTGCAATGAAATAGATGAGGAAGGGAATGGGGTGGTACAGGATGAACCAGCTTCCCTTCTGCGCCTCCACAACGTCCTTGAGGGAAAAGGAACCGCACATGAGGATGACCGGCAGAAGGGCCAGGAGAAGGGGTATCTCGTAGGCGATATTCTGAGCGACACTTCTCATGGCGCCGATGATCGAATACTTGTTGTTTGATCCCCAACCCGCAACAAGCAAAGACAGCACCGACAGGGAAGAGAAGGCGAAGATCACCAGGATTCCCACGTTAATGTCTTTTACCTGGAGGAAGGAGTCAAAGGGTATCACCACAAAGGACACAAGAACAGGGATGAAGATAAGGATGGGGGCCAGGAAGTAAAGCGGTCTCTCCACGTGCTTAGGGGTGATAATATCCTTGCCCAGCAATTTCAGCCCGTCGGCAATAGCCTGAATAAGACCGAAAGGACCAACTTCCTTGGGGCCTATCCTCCTTTGCATATGCGCTGAAACCTTACGTTCCACCCACGTAAGTATGAGTGTGTTGACCACCACCATGGCGATTACGCCCACGAGACCGATGACGGTCCTTACCACTTCCGCTCCCAGTATGTTTATGATCTCGTTCATTCGTTTATCTTCTCAGCTTCGCGCGTCACGTTTTTCACCTGTCTATCTCCGGTATGACAAGATCAAGGCTTCCCAATATGGAAATGGAGTCCGAGAGAAGGGTCCCCTCTGCAAGATACGGAAAAACTATGAGGTTCGAGAAAGAGGGCACCCGCCACCTCATTCTATATGGCGTGTCGGTCCCGTCACTCACGATGTACACCCCGACCTCTCCCCGTGGGGATTCGACTGTATGGTATACGTCACCCACAGGGGGCTTCATCTTCTTGGGAACCTTTTCTGCGACAAAAGGACCGTCGGAAAGGATCTCCAGCGCCTGTTCTATTATTTTCATGCTTACTTCCATGTCGTGCACCCTGATCATGTACCTGTCGAGGGCGTCGCCGCTTGTTTCGCACGGCACGTCGAAGTTCAGCCGGTCATAGGCCGCGTAAGGCTCCGCTTTTCTGATATCATACGGGATGCCCACACTTCGAAGCACGGGGCCGGAAAAACCGTATTTTCTGGCTTTCTCCGCGTTCAGGATGCCTATGCCCTTGGTTCTGTTGATGAAAATGACATTTTTGGTAACGAGGGTCTCGTACATTTTCAACCGACCGTACATGCGTTTTACAAATGCCCTGGTTCGATCGACAAACTCCTCGTCCACATCATTGTATAGCCCGCCGAATCTCATGTAGCAGTAGGTGAGCCTCGATCCCGTTACCCTCTCAAGGATATCGTTGATCAACTCCCTGTCGTCGAATATATAAAGGAAAGGTGTGAGCCCTCCAAGGTCTGCGAGGTAGGCGCCAAGCCAGAGGAGATGGCTTGATATTCTGTTCAGCTCTATAGTGAGCGTCCTCAGCACCTGTGCCCTCTCGGGGACCGCAATGTTGCAGAGTTTCTCCACGGTGCATACGTAGGCCGCATTAAAACTCATGGGACCCAGGTAATCCATCCTTCCCGTGTTAGGCAGGAACTGCATGTACCCGCGGTTCTCGCCCATCTTCTCCTGCATGCGGTGGAGGTATCCCAGGACGGGTTCAGCGGACATTACGTACTCGCCGTCCATTTTCAGGACGACTCTCAGCACTCCGTGTGTGCTTGGATGCTGAGGGCCAAGATTAATATTGAAGGCGTCTTCCTCTTCCCTTACTTTGAATGAAGCAAGACGTTCTCTATCCTCGGGCGGGACGAGCACCTTCCCCTTACGAAGGGGATAGATGTCTATACCGTCATGAAGGAAGAAATATCCCATATTAGGGTGCCCGTCAAACACTACTCCGAAGAACTCGTGAATCTCCCTCTCATACCACGCCGTACCGTCGAATATGGTCGACATAGTGTCCACATGGGGATTATCGGGGTCTACCTTGAGCGCTACCTTTACTCTGCACGGGGATTGATAGCTGTTAAAAAAGTAGAGAACCTCCAGGTATTCCTTGTAATCGACGCAAAGCATATCTTCGAGATAGAACTTTTCGTCATCAAAGAATTGCACTATGTTGCGGAGGTTGTCCTTCGACGCGGACACACTGACGTGGTAGCCTCTTTCCGAATAGGCTATTTCCGTGGGTTCCGCTCCGGCGACGGCCGTTTTGAGTTTTTGTATGACGTCTGTTACCATTTAGCCTCTGGTTTAGGGAATCGTCTTGTCCCGGTCAGTTTTTCTTCGAGTTTGAGGAAGCCTTCAAGAAGGGCTTCGGGTCTCGGGGGGCAACCGGGAACGTACACATCCACGGGGACGAGCTGGTCAACCCCTTCGATAACATTGTATTGACCCTCGAACAGAAAAGGGCCTCCCGATATGGCACAATTACCCATGGCTATTACCCATTTGGGTTCCGGCATTTGATCATACAGAGTTTTGAGGAGGGGCGCCATTTTCTTTGTGACAGTCCCTGAAACGATCATCACATCTGCCTGACGGGGGGATGCCCGGAAAATCTCAGCGCCGAATCTTGCCAGATCGAACCGTGCCATAGCCACTGCCATCATCTCGATTGCGCAGCACGCAAGGCCGAAGGTCATGGGCCAGAGGGAGTTCGCACGGGCGAGATTGAGGACGTCGTCGAGAAGCGCGAATTTTATTATAGGATCTTTCGTTTCCAGGTAAACACTCCTTTTCCCCACGCATAGATTATGGCGAGAGCGAGAATGAGCACAAAGGCGAGGAGTGAGTAAAACTCGTAAACCTTGGCCCCTTTCGTGTAGCTCAACGCCACGGGGAAGAGATAAAGGACATCAACGTCAAAGGCTATGAATATGAGAGCGTATATATAATAGGCGGCGCTGTATCTGATCCATGCACCGCCAAAAGGTTCAACGCCGCACTCATAGGTGGCAAAGGTTTTCTTGCCCCTTGTACGAGGTGCCAGGAGGTAGGAGATTCCTACGGGTACCAATGTGAAAATAATCGCCACCACGAAGAAAACAAGGACGTGAAAGAATTCCGGTAAGCTGTCCGCTATCATTGTAGGGTCTCCATTGTTAGCCTGTGGTTAATATTTAGTATGATTGCCGATCGTCTGTCAAGACATTTTTGTGAAAAGTTTCTCATGACATGCAATTTTTTCAGATTGAATACCTGCCTGACTGGACGGCCCCTTTCTCCTTGAAATATGGCCTCCGTTTATATTCCATACTGGATGCAGAATCTTTCCGGGCGGAGACCATTGCGGCGAGTTACGGCGAACCCGGGTCGGCGGCAGGATTCATCCAAGAAACCTGGGCTGCCTCTTCCGGCAGCAGTACCCTGCAAGCAGGCATACGCCGTTATAGCCGTATTATCAGTGGCTTCCGATAATATCTGAATCCGGCCGCCTCTTGCGTTGAAGGTCAAACATATCCGAATTTTCACAATCTCCGGGATTTGTACACAGTTCTTGACCGAAAGCGGCCCGAAGGCGTTCCCTCCGGGAAATGAAGACCGGCCTGCGTCGGGCGGCAGTTGACGGACGTATTACAAGGATATAGTATCCAAGTGATATTGCGGGATTTCAAAAACGAATAAGCAGGAAAGGAGGAAATATGCCATATGTAAACTTTAAGGTGACAAGGGAAGGTGTTACGCCCGACCAGAAGGCGAAGCTGATCGAGGGAGTAACCAAATTGCTCCATGACGTCCTCGGCAAGAATCCCAACACCGTGTTCGTAGTCATCGACGAAGTAGATACGGATAACTGGGGCGTGGGCGGAGAAACGATCACCGCGAGACGGCAAAGGGAGAAATAATCCTCCCTCTTCCTCCGGACCCTGCCCGGAACAGCGGAACGCGGGCGAGAAACAAGGTGGAGGATTTCGCCGTCCTCTGGTATAATGGCATCGTTATCGCCCTTGCGCCCGAGAAAAACAATTAAGGAGAAACAGCCAGTGACCATCAAGAGTTCCCCGTGGGAAAACCGTGCGACAGAGAAAAAGGGAGACCGGCAGTCCGCGGCCGCAGAGGATGAGACGGCCGATTTTGGATTTCAGAAGATTCCGGCTCGGGAAAAGGTAAATTGGGTGCGCAACCATTTCGATGTGGTGGCGGAAAAGTACGACATGATGAATACCCTCCTGAGCTTCGGCATCCATTACCTCTGGAAAAGAACAGCCATACGCATGTTGGGCCTGAAACCCGGAGACCGGGTCCTCGACGTATGCGGGGGGACGGGCGACCTTTCCATCCTTGCCACAAGAAGAATTCGGCCCTCCGGACAGGTAGTCCTTTATGATATCAACAGAAAGATGATGGTGGCAGGGAGAAGCAAAGGGACCAATGCACGGGCGAGACAGCAAATCATGTTCGTCCAGGGTGATGCCGAGTGCATCGCCTTCGGCTCAGGAGACTTTGATGCGGCCATGGTGGGATTCGGTGTGCGAAACCTCACCCATATGGAACAGGGTTTCCGCGAAATCCACCGCGTCCTCAAACCCGGCGGCAGGCTCATGTGCCTTGAATTCTCAAAACCCGTCTTTCCTCCTTTCCGCCTGCTCTATGACTTCTATTCTTTCTCCATCATGCCCCTCCTCGGTAGTCTTATCGTAGGCTCCGCCAAGGCATACACCTATCTACCCGAGTCCATCCGTCTGTTTCCTTCGCCGGACGAACTCGCCGACCTTCTGAGAGAAATAGGCTTCCGTGACGTCACTTATCGAAGGGTTTCGAACGGTATTGCCGCGGTTCACGTAGGCACCAAAGTCTAACCCCTCCCCTGCGCCCATACCGGAACGGAAATATGCCCGAAGATGGTCACCCCGGAGCATCCCCGCGACCCCCCCGGCGACCCGCGTGAGTCGGCCGCCCCTCCCCTTCGCCTGACGGGCCCCGATCAGCCTTTCACGAAGCTCTCCCGGCGCCCGGACGCCCGATTGGCCTTGACTTGTAACCCCGGTAGAATATATAATAAATGACTTTTTAAGGGGGTATACTGTGCGAGATAAATACTGCGGATTGGTTACAAAAGAAGACATCGGCAAGACGATCACCCTCTCCGGCTGGGTGTTTCGCAGAAGGGACCATGGGGGCCTTATATTCGTCGATTTAAGGGATGTGAGCGGCATCGTACAGATAGTCTTCTCACCCGAAATATCCAAAGAAGCTCATGAACAGGCGGGCGACATCAAGCAAGAATACGTGATCACCATCACGGGCAAGGTGGACCGGCGACCCCAGGGCACGGAGAATCTCAACATACCTACCGGCGAAGTGGAATTATATGTGACTTCCTTTGAGGTACTCAACACATGCAAACCCTTGCCTTTCCAATTGGACGAAGAGGAACCGAACGAGTCGCTCAGGCTCAGGTACCGCTATCTGGATATGCGGAGAGAAGAGGTGAAAAAGGCCTTCCTCATTAGGAGCCTTGCCTACAAAACCACCAGGGATTATCTCGCGGACAGCGGATTTTACGAATTTGAAACCCCCATGCTTACCAAAAGCACCCCCGAAGGGGCTCGGGATTTCGTTGTGCCGAGCAGGCTCAATCCGGGAAACTTCTATGCCCTGCCCCAATCCCCGCAACTCTTCAAACAACTGCTCATGGTCGGCGGTTTTGACAGGTACTTCCAGATTGTAAGATGTTTCAGGGACGAAGACCTCAGGGCGGACAGACAGCCCGAGTTCACCCAGGTTGACATAGAGATGAGCTTTGTGGACGTTGATGACGTGATCGCCATGAGTGAGGGCCTGATAAAGTCCGTATATGAATCGGTCACCGGCGCCACTCTGGACACCCCGATCCTTCGCATGAGCTACGACGACGCGATGGAACTCTACGGGTCGGATAAGCCTGACATGCGCTTTGAACTCCTCATGACGGACCTCACCGACATCTTCAGAGAGACCGGGTTCGGTGTCTTCAAGAAGACCGTGGAGGAAAAGGGCGCCATCAAGTCGCTGGTTTTGAAAGGCAAGACCCTTTCGAGAAAGGACCTCGACACCGCCGTGGACATCTCCAAGGAGATGGGAGCGGGTGGGCTCATATGGATGCGCAGAGACAACGAAGCGCTCCAATCGCCCATCGTCAAATATTTGAGCGACACTGAAAAAGCGGCCATGGACGAGAAACTCGGACTTGCCGACGGCGACGTGGTCTTCATCATGGCAGGCCCCCGGAACAAGACAAATGAAATCATGGGGAGGTTCCGTCTTTATGTGGGCGAAAAATACGGCCTCGCGGCAAAGGACCTCTTCAAGTTTCTCTGGATCGTCGATTTTCCGCTCCTCGAGTACAGCGAAGATGAGAAAAGGTATATGGCAAGGCATCACCCCTTCACCTCTGCAAAAGAGAGTGTGCGCACCTTTGAGGGGGACTATGAGACCATAAAGGCGAAGGCCTATGACCTTGTCCTGAACGGCGTCGAAATAGGCGGCGGCAGCATCAGGATATATAGAACCGACGAGCAGATGGCCATGTTCAAGCTCCTCAACATTAAAGAGGCGGAAGCCAGCGACAAGTTCGGTTTTCTTCTCGAAGCCCTGGAAATGGGCGCTCCTCCCCACGGGGGCATCGCCTTCGGCTTCGACCGGCTTCTCATGATGCTCCTCAGACTCGAAAGCATAAGGGACGTCATACCCTTCCCTAAAACCCAGAAGGGGGCGTGCCTCATGACCGGGGCGCCGTCCAGGGTGTCCGCAAAACAGTTGAATGAGCTTAAAGTAAAGGCCATCGTCGATCAGACGGGAGGATAGAATGAGAAGAAAGCCGGGTTTCATCTTCAAAAACATTTCAAAGGGCACGAAATACCCTCTGATTGACGTGGAGGAACCCGAGCTTTACCGGGAAGTCTTTCCCTTTACGGAAGTATGTAAAATAAAATTCGATCATAAAATCGAGCTTATCGATCCGCCCGAAGAGATTTACATCACGGATACCACGTTCAGGGACGGCCAGCAGTCAAGGCCGCCCTTTACTGCAGCACAAATCGCCGACCTTTTTGACTTTCTTCACAGGCTTTCCGGGCCCAAGGGCGTCATCAGGCAGAGTGAATTCTTCGTCTATACCGATAAGGACCGGGATGCTCTCGACAGATGCCGTGAACGGGGGTACCGTTACCCTGAAATCACGGGATGGATAAGGGCAAAAAAGGAAGATTTGCAGATTGCAAAAGATCTCGGCCTCAAAGAGGTAGGAATCCTCACCAGTTGCTCTGACTACCATATCTTTCTCAAACTGAAAAAGACGCGTTCCCAGGCATTGGAAGACTACGTGGGGATCGTCGAAAGCGCTCTCGACTACGGGATTATACCCAGGTGCCATTTCGAGGATGTCACAAGGGCCGACATATACGGGTTCTGCGTGCCCTTTGCCCAGAGGCTCATGCGTATCGCGGACGAGACGAAAATCCCCATCAGGATAAGATTATGCGACACCCTTGGCGTCGGCGTCACCTACCCCGGGGCAGCGCTCCCCAGATCCATCGGAAAGCTCATAAGGGCCATGATCGACGATGCAGGGGTCCCTTCCGAGTGGCTTGAATGGCATGGCCACAACGATTTCAATAAGGTGGTGGTCAACAGCGTCAGTTCCTGGCTCTATGGATGCGCTTATGTAAACGGCACGCTCCTCGGAATCGGTGAGAGGACCGGAAACGCTCCTATCGAGGGTCTTATAATGGAATACATAAGTCTCACCGGCGATACCAACGGCATGGACACCCAGGTGATTACCGAGGTCCGGAACTATTTCGAAAAAGAACTGGGACACCTCATTCCGAGAAACCAGCCCTTCATAGGAGTAGATTTCAACGCCACGTCGGCAGGCGTCCACATAGACGGCATAATCAAGAATGAGGAAATATACATCCCCTTCGATACGGACAGGATACTCAACAGACCCCTGACCATAAATATCACCGATAAATCGGGTCTCGCAGGCATCGCCCACTGGATAAACTCACACTTTGCCCTCGTGGGAAAGGACAGGATCGAAAAAACCGATCCAGGGGTGGCAAAGATAAACAAGTGGATACTGAAACAGTACGACGAAGGCCGCGTGACCGCGATTTCAGACAACGAGATCGAGCACCTCGTGCGAAGGTATGTCCCGGGAATATTCGTATCCGAGTTCGAACTTCTCAAGAAGCGCGCCTACGATATGGCAGCTCACCTCATAGAGAAGTATATCGAAGACTCTGCCGTCAAGACCATGGTTCCGGAGAAACAGGAAGAAGTCCTTATGAATATCGTCGAGGAACACCCGTACATTCAGTTCGCCTACATCGTGGACCGCCAGGGCATAAAGATTACGAAGAATATCAACCAGGTAATCGACCGCGCCAAGTACCACAAGATAGGGCTCCACGAAGATTTCTCCGACAGGGACTGGTTTATCAATCCCATCTCCAATGGGAAGATCAGTGTCACGAGCCTTTATTCATCGAGGATCACCGGAGCCCTGTGTGTCACCGTCTCCGGCCCCATCAGGGATGAGGTAGGCGAGATCGTGGGGGTGCTGGGATTAGACATAAAATTTGAAGATCTCACGAAGGCTGAGGAGTAGAGACAGGCAAATGGGCAAAACGATAGCCGAGAAAATACTGAGCATGAATACAGGGGCGGATGTGCGCCAGGGTGACTACGCGATAGTAAACGTGGACAGGATACTCCTTCAGGACGGCACTGCTCCTCTTGCGATAAAGAGATTCGAGTCAATGGGATTCAAATCCCTTTTCAACGGAATGGCGGTCACCTTCTTCATAGACCACGGGTCCCCAAGTCCCAGGATGGAGCTTTCCAACGATCAGGTCGCCATACGGCGCTTTGCCGCTTCCCATGGCGCTGTCGTAAGTGAAGTGGGAGAAGGAATATGCCACCAGGTGATGGCGGAGTATATGCTTTCCCCGGGCCAGGTGCTTGTGGGATCGGATTCGCATACATGCACGGGAGGCGCCCTGGGCGCTTTTTCCACTGGAATGGGGTCCACGGACATTGCGGCCGCCATGGGCCTCGGAAAGACATGGATGAGGGTGCCGGAGAGTTTCAAATTCGAGATCAAAGGTCATTTTTCCGCGGGCGTTTCCGTAAAGGACCTTATCATCAGGATTATCGGGATGATAACCGCTGATGGGGCCACCTACAAATCCATCGAGTTCGTGGGAGACACGGTAAACCACCTCGATGTGGAAGACAGAATGACCATGTCCAATATGGCGGTGGAAGCAGGGGCAAAGTGCGGCCTCTTCCCCTCGGATATTATGACCTTCCTCTACCTTAAACGAATGAGAAGGGAGAAATCCTATCTTGAAATAGGACCGGATCAGGACGCGCGCTATGAAAAGGCCTTCGAGATAGATGTGAAAGGTCTCACACCCATGATAAGCCTTCCCCATCAGGTTGACAACGTGGTGAGCGTCACCGACGACCGGGCGAAAGGGTTGGTTGTCGATCAGGTCTTCATCGGTTCGTGCACCAACGGGAGGATAGAGGACCTGAGAACGGCCGCGCTCATACTGCGAGGTCGCCGCAAGGCCAAAAATGTGAGGCTCCTGGTCTGTCCCGCTTCGAGGACCGTGTACTACCGGGCCCTCCATGAAGGCATTATAGCAGCCCTCTTCGAGGCGGGAGCCACAATACTTCCGCCGGGGTGCGGTCCGTGCATAGGACTCCACCAGGGCGTGCTCGGCGATGGCGAGTTGTGCGTTTCCACGTCAAACAGAAACTTTCTCGGGAGAATGGGCAACCCCGAATCCCGGATCATTCTTGCCTCGCCCGCGACTGCCGCAGCCACCGCTTTAAAAGGAAAACTGACAGACCCCAGGGAGGTTCTTGATGATTATAACGGGAAGGGCATGGAAGTTTGGTGACAATATTTCCACTGACCATATAACACCGGGAAGGTTCTACCACTTGAGGTCGAACCTCGACGAACTGACGAAGCATCTCTTCGAAGACATAGCCCCCGGGTTCCACGAAAAGATCCGCAAGGGCGATATTATAGTGGGCGGTGTGAACTTCGGTCTCGGATCAAGCAGGGAACATGCGCCCCTCATCATAAAGATGGCAGGAATCGACGCCATCGTGGCTCGTTCCTTTGCACGAATCTTTTACAGAAATGCGATCAACGTGGGACTTGCCGCCATTATCTGTGATGTCAATGGCATAGACGAAGGAGATACTCTCGAAATAAGGGTAAATGAAGGCATTCTCACGAACAAGACCAAGGAAGAGGAAAAGAGATTCGCCCCCCTTCCGGCAATCATGAGGAACATACTCGAAGAGGGTGGGCTGGACCACTACATAAGGAAGCATGGTGAGCTTAAGCTATGAGCGAAATTATCGAAATCCCCTATATTGAAGGCGACGGCGCGGGTGAAGATATCTGGAGCGCTTCCCGTGAGGTCCTTGAAGAGGCGGTCATCGCGGCCTACGGCGGTGAGAAGCGAGTCTCATGGATCCCCCTTCTTGCAGGACAGAAAGCACTTGATCGGGACGGTACGCTCCTCGCTCCCGCCACCGTAGAGGAGATAAGAAAGCACCGGATAGCCCTCAAGGGCCCCCTCACTACCCCGGTAGGAGGCGGCTTCAGGAGCATAAACGTCTATCTCAGGCAGGTTTTTGACCTTTACGTCTGCATGAGGCCTATCAGGCATTTCAAGGGACTGCCGAGCCCTCTCAAAACGCCGGAGAAGGTGAACCTGCTGATACTGAGGGAGAACACGGAGGACCTTTACAGGGGAATAGAGTGGAGAGCGGGCACCGACGAGGCCCGGGCGCTTCTCGCGTTTCTGAAGGAGACCATGAAGGTGACTCTTTCCGACGATACTGCCCTCGGTATCAAGCCGATCAGCAGGACCGGGACAAGAAGGTTCACGAAATGGGCCATAAACTATGCGATTGCGAACAACCGCCGTTCCATCACGGTGGTCCACAAGGGCAACATCATGAAATTCACCGAAGGAGGATTCAAAGACTGGGCCTACGAGGTGGCCCGGGAGTTTCCCTCTTCCATCACTTTCGACAACGAGGAAGGAAAGATATCCTTCAACGACCGGATTGCGGACAATATGTTCATGCAGGCTATACTGAGGCCCGAGGATTATGATATATTACTATGTCCCAATCTGAACGGCGATTACCTCTCAGACGCGTGCGCCGCGCTGATAGGGGGACTCGGTGTGGCTCCCGGGGCCAACATAGGCGATCACGTCGCCATCTTCGAACCGACCCACGGAAGCGCGCCGAAGTATACGGGCAGGGACATGATCAACCCCACGTCTTTTCTCCTCTCCGGGGCCATGATGTTCCGTTACATGGGACTCGACAGGGCTTCATCGCTCCTCGGGGACGCAATTGAGGAGACCATCCGGGATGGGATCATGACTTACGATCTCGCCCGCCAGGCGGAAGGGGTGAGTCCGGTGGCATGCAGCACATTCGGCGCCCAGGTCGCAAAGAGAATAACGCGTACCGGCCTTTAGACCGCCTACGCACGATACGGCAGAGGTGCCCGGGGAGATTCCATCCGAACCGGAGAAACACGGCTCCAGGCAGGAACGGGATAACGACGCGAACCAATAACACCCCTTTTGCAGGGTTACACATCAGGGGGTGGTTTAAACCGCTATGACGGCGGCAATGAAAATCACACGGGAAGGAAAGACCTATGATACAAGACGACATTAAAAGCAAGATCGACGAGTTGATTGAACGAATGACCTCTCTCAGAGGTTATCTTTGACCTCCCCAAAATAACGGCACAAATCCGACAACTGGATGCCGGTATAGGCACCAAGGAATTCTGGGACGACCAGGAAAAGGCCCAGCAGGTTCTCAGGGAAAGATCCAGACTCCAGGAAGAGATAGACCGATGGACAAAGAAGGAGAAGGATCTGGAAGAGATCCTCATCCTCACGGAGATGGTGCGGGAAACAGAAGACCCCGATGACCTTCAAGAACTCCTTTCCGCGGTCACCACCCTCGACGATTCCCTCGGCAGCTATGAAATGGAGAGGATGCTCGGTGGGGAGAATGACCAGGGAAACGCCATCATCTATATAAACGCCGGCGCCGGAGGTACGGAGGCCCAGGACTGGGCGGAAATGTTGTTCAGGATGTACTTGAAATGGGCTGAGAGGAAGAAGTTCGAAACCCAGGTGGTGGACATGCTCCAGGGCGAGGAAGCGGGCATCAAGAGCGCCACATTCCTCCTCAAAGGACCTTACGCATACGGCTACATGAAATGCGAGGTGGGTATTCACAGACTTGTCCGTGTGTCGCCCTTCGACGCGAACAACAGGCGTCATACCTCCTTTGCCTCCGTGTACGCCTATCCTGAACTGCCTGAGGACATCCCCGTAGACATACGGGAGGAAGACCTGCGGGTGGACACCTTCCGCTCCAGCGGACCCGGAGGGCAACACGTGAACAGGACGGAATCCGCCATCAGGATCACCCACCTGCCCACCGGCATCGTGGTCCAGTGCCAGAACGAGCGCTCCCAGCACAAGAACCGGGCTATCGCCATGGCCATATTAAAATCAAGAATATACGAACTTGAGAAGAAGAAGCAGGAAGAGAAGATGAACACCTTGAACAAAGAGAAGAAGGACATCTCCTGGGGAAGTCAGATTCGATCCTATATACTGCATCCCTATAAGCTGATCAAGGACCACAGGACTAAAACGGAGATGCATAACGCCGAGGCAGTGCTCGATGGAGACATCGATGCCTTCATCAAAGCGTGCCTTTTATACTTGACTTTTGAGCAAAAAAACGATAATTAATCACCTATGGAACTATTCAGCGAGACAAGAATAATCGAGTTAGAAGAGAAGATCGACAACCTCATCGGCAACTATCTGGCCCTGAAAGAAGAGCATCGACAAACGTTGGAAAAGCTTGCGTCCGTTGAGACCGAGAACACGGATCTCAGGGACAAAGTTAATACGGTTAGGACCGAACGGGAATTGATAATCGAAAAGGTCACAAAGCTGCTTGAGAAGGTTGAAAAAGTAGAAGCCTGAAGGCTTACTTAAAGGTGTAGATGGAGAAAAAGGTTGAGGTTAGGATACTAAATCAACCGTTCACCTTTATAGGCGAAGACGAAGAAAGGATCAAGAAAGTTGCGGGTTTCGTCGACGGTAAGGTCAGGCTTGTACTCGACAATTATGGTATAGTTAATACTATAAATGCGGTCATAATGGCGATGATGGAGCTTTCCGACGAGTATCTGGTCATAAAGGAGCAGGCGGAGAAGGTTGAAGGCAGAACGCTCCGGCTCCTAAAAAAGATAGAAGGGATTTGAGGTTCCCTGCGATGCTCGTGATAAATGGTAGACTTAGAACCAACACCTCTTTATCGGGGGCTTTGTCCTGCTACGGTGTGCATGCTCGCCTCGGCGAGACGCCTAATGTAGCAAAATAGCACCCACATTTATGAGAGGTTCAAGTTTCTATTGTTTACACGGCATTGCGGGGGTTTTGATAGATTAGGGGTAGTTGTTGAGGAAACAGGGGTTTTGACATAAATACCTTAATGTTATTTGGAGGTAAGGAATAGCCTTAAGAGATACATAAAAAAAGAGAAGGATGTACTGGTTCCTCACCAGACTGACCCCCTACATGTTATACATAAGGGGGTATTTTGGATATACATATAATATTGCCAATCGTTTGTTTCGTCGCAGCTCTGCTCCTCGGGTTTGTGCTGGCCCGCTTTGTCCAGAAAAAGAAAATAGGCGAGTACGAAAAGATCGGGAAGAAGATTCTGGACGATGCCAAGAAAGAGGCGGACGTCCTGACCAGAGAAGCTTCGATCCAGGCAAAAGATATCGTCATCAAGGCAAATAATGAGATTGAGCAGGAAGTAAAAACCCGCAGACTGGAACTTCAGAACTCCGAAAGGAGGCTTTCACAAAAAGAGTCGGGCCTCGACAAGAAACTTGAAAGTCTGGACAAGAAAGAAGATGAGCTTGCAAAAAAGGACCGTGACCTCATCCAGAAGCAAGTTCAGCTCGATGCCAAGGGGAAAGAGTATGACGACCTCCTGGTGAAGGGGAGAGAACAGCTGGAGAAGGTATCGGGTCTTACTGCCGAAGAAGCGAAAAAGGTCCTCATGCAGATGATGGAAGACGAGGCCAAGTATGAGGCGGTCAAGATCTGCAAGAGAATAGAAGAGGAAGCAAAAGAAAGATCGGACAAGAAAGCCAAGGAGATTATCGCCCTTGCCATTCAGAGATATGCGGGAGATTACGTCGGCGAAGATACGGTCTCGGCCGTCACCCTGCCCAACGAAGAGATGAAGGGTCGGATCATCGGCAGAGAAGGTCGGAATATCAGAGCACTCGAGGCAGCCACCGGTGTTGACATTATCATCGACGATACACCAGAGGCGGTTATCCTTTCCTGCTTTAACCCCATTCGGAGAGAAGTTGCGAGGATAGCAATCGAGCGTCTCATAAGCGACGGCAGGATCCATCCCGCCCGGATCGAGGAGATTGTCTCCAAAGTCGCAGAGGAGATGGAAAACAAGACCAAAGAGGCCGGGGAACAGGCGGTCTTTGATCTTGGCGTCCACAACGTCCACCCCGAACTGGTAAAACTCCTCGGACGGCTGAAGTTCAGGAGCAGTTACGCCCAGAACATCTATCAGCACTCTTTGGAAGTGGCTTTCATTTGCGGCGTCATCGCCGCCGAACTCAAGGCGAACGTCAAGGAGGCAAAGAGGGCCGGTCTCCTCCATGACATCGGAAAGGCCGTGGATCACGAGATAGAAGGCTCCCATGCGTCGATAGGAGCGGATCTCGCAAAGAAATACGGTGAACCCGAAGAAATCGTCCATTCCATTCTCGCCCATCATGAAGACGTGCCCGCCGCAGGTCTCCTGGACGTCATAGTCCAGGCTGCAGACGCCCTCTCGGGCGCACGGCCCGGAGCACGAAGAGAGATGCTCGAGACTTACATCAAGAGACTTGAAGAACTTGAGCGCATTGCGAATGGTTTTACCGGCGTTGAAAAGTCCTATGCAATCCAGGCAGGAAGGGAGATCAGGATCGTGGTCAACAGCGAACGGATCACTGACGACACCACCTACAGCCTGTCAAAGGATATCGCGCGGAAGATAGAAACGGAACTCTCATATCCCGGACAGATCAAAATAGTCGTAATACGAGAGACAAGAGCTGTAGAATATGCCAAGTGAGATAAGAGTCCTCTTTCTTGGCGACGTCATAGGGAAACCCGGGCGGAAGGCGGCGGAGCATTTTATCAAGACCGTTGACGCGGATTTCAAGGTCATAAACGGTGAAAATCTCGCAGGCGGGATCGGCATCACTCCTGCCGTGGCGATCGAGATGCTCTCTTCCGGCGTCGATATCATCACCACCGGGAACCACATATGGAAAAAGAGGGATATCGCTCCTTTCCTCATGGAGGAACACAGGGTGATCCGCCCCCTCAACTACCCTCCGGGCACGCCCGGCTTCGGCCACGTCATCCTCAAGAAAGGAAACAAGGCCTTGCGTGTCGCGAACATCGAAGGTCGTGTTTTCATGAACCCCCTTGACTGCCCTTTCCGGGCAATGGAGGGACTCATCGCCCACATGGACAAATCAATCCCCCTTATTGTCGATTTTCATGCGGAAGCCACATCCGAAAAGATAGCCATGGGCTGGTTTCTCGACGGCGGCGCTGCGGCCATGTTCGGCACCCATACGCACGTCCAGACAGCCGATGAGAGAATCCTCCCCAAAGGCATGGGATATATCACCGACGCAGGCATGACCGGTCCCGCCGACTCCGTCATAGGCATGGAAAAGAGCGGCATTCTCGAAAAATTTGTCACCCAGATGCCTCAGAGATTCGAAGTGGGCAGGGATGATGTTGAAATACAGGGGGTCATCGTCACCCTTGAAGCTACCGGTAACCGGTGCATCAAGATAGAGAGAATAAAAGAGAAGGCCTGAAGCTGAAGAATGGAGCAGACCATGGATATTGAAAGAGAGATAGAAATACTCAAAAGGGGCGCCGTCGATGTAATCAACGAAGCGGACCTCCGGCAGAAAATCCTAAAAGCCAGGGCCGAAGGCAGACCGTTGAGGGTCAAGTTGGGAATGGACCCCACCGCACCAGACCTCCACCTCGGCCACACCGTTGTCATCCAAAAACTCAAGCAATTTCAGGAACTCGGCCATACTGCGGTCTTCCTCATCGGAGATTTCACCGGCCTCATCGGAGACCCCACGGGCAGGATCGAAACCAGACCTACCCTTACCAAAGAACAACTCATGGTAAATGCGCAGACATACAAGGATCAGATATTCAAAATCCTTGACCCGGAAAAGACCGAGATACGGTTTAACAGCGAGTGGATGGAAGCCCTGAACGCCGCCGACATGATCCGCCTCTGCGCCCAGTATACGGTAGCCCGTATGCTGGAAAGGGATGACTTCAGGAAAAGACTCCAGAACAATTTGTCTATCAGTATCCATGAATTCCTGTACCCTCTGGTGCAGGCTTACGATTCCGTGGCTTTAAGAGCGGATGTGGAACTCGGCGGACATGATCAGATTTTCAACCTTCTCGTAGGCAGGGACATCCAGCGGGTGTACGGCCAGGAATCACAGATCGTCCTCACGGTTCCCCTCCTGGAAGGCACGGACGGCGTGAATAAAATGAGTAAAAGTTACGGGAACTATGTCGGCATAGACGAACCTGCCGACGTAATGTTCGGCAAGCTCATGTCCATATCTGATGAGCTCATGCTGAAGTACTACGAACTCATGAGCGATATTTCCCTTGAAGAGCTTAACACCCTGAAGGCAGGCATAAAGAGTGGAGAGGTCCATCCGAAGGCCGCCAAGATCGCCTTTGCCAAAGAGATCATCACGAGATTTCATGGGGAAAAAGATGCCCAGGCGGCTCATGATAACTTTGAAAAAATATTCAAGAACAGGGAGATCCCCGACAATATAGAAGTCGTAACGGTCAGGAGGGAAGACGCGGGCCCATGGCTGCCCAAACTCCTCACCCATATAGGCATGATCTCTTCCACCTCGGAAGGTAAGCGGATGATCGCCCAGGGCGCGGTCACGATAAATGGGACCAAGATCAAGACAGAGGACGTCCCGCAGGAAAACGAGCTTATCATCAAAGTGGGGAAGCGCAACTTCAGAAAGGTCCTTATCGAGGACTGATTCGGCCCGGTGCCGGAGCCACCGTCTTGTCCGCCCCCATACGGAGTACCCCTCTCCCTTAACGCTCTGATCCCAAACCCCGTTGGCGTCGCCCCCTTTCAGGGGAACCCGGACCGAGGATCGTCCGGCACGCTCCTGCCGTCCCGTATGTCTCTCCGGGGCTTGAAATAAGACAGACTATATGGGAGAATGATGGTCGGTACGCACGTCTTTCGATCGCTTTTTAATCCATACCGCAAGATTAGGAAGCCGCGTGACAGGGAGGAACAGGTATGGCATTCCGTTTAGGTGAACTTCTCGTAAGGATGTCCCAAATTACACAGAAACAGTTGGACGAAGCCCTTCTCCAGCAAAAGCTCGAGGGAGGCAGGATCGGAGAGGTCCTCATAAGAAAGGGCCTTATCACGGAACCGGGGATCCTCGAGGCCCTGTCGAGACAGTTCGGAATACCCGTGGTCGACCTCGACAACACCACCATAGATGAGACCGTCATAGGCCTCATCCCTGCGAACACGGCCCGCAAGTACACCATCATGCCTGTCAGCAAGAAGGGAAACACCCTCACCATAGCCATCGTAGACCCCACCAAGATTTTCGATCTGAAGGAGATTAAGATCTTCACAGGCTACAATATCGACCCCGTCCTCACCTCCGAAGCCGCCGTACTGAAAGCGATAGAGACCTACTACGAAACGACCCACAACGTGGAGTTGAGGAAGTTGATGGATGACCTCGGCGCCACGGACAACGTTTCCCTGGAAATACTCGAGGAAGAAGAATCGGGAGATGTGGCGAAGCTCGAATCGGATGCAAAACAACCGCCCGTGGTCCAGATAGTGAATCACATCTTTACCGAGGCCATCAAGAAGGGGGCCAGCGATATCCACATCGAACCCTTCGAAGACTCGGAGCGGATTCGTTATCGTATCGACGGTGTTCTATACGAGATCATCAGATTACCCATACGGTATAAGGACGGCGTAATATCGAGGATCAAAGTGCTCTCACGCATGGACATCGCTGAAAAACGACTACCCCAGGACGGCAGGATCAAGATCCAGATGAAAATAGGCGGTCGTATGAAAAATATCGACATCCGTGTTTCGTCGATCCCGACCCTCTTCGGCGAGAAGATCGTTATGCGACTCCTCGACAAAGAGGGTCTCATGCTTGATATGAGGAGGCTCGGATTCGAACCGGAGAGCCTGAACCTTTTCGAGAATGCCATCCTCAAACCGTGGGGCATGGTGCTCGTCACAGGGCCCACCGGCTCAGGCAAGACCAACACCCTTTACAGCGCCATAGGAAGGATCAATACACCCGAGGTCAACATCATGACCGTCGAGGACCCCATCGAATTCAACCTCGACGGGATCAATCAGGTCCAGGTCCAGGAGTACATCGGGCTTACTTTCGCCTCAGTCCTTCGGTCTTTCCTGCGCCAGGATCCGAACATCATCCTGGTGGGCGAGGTCAGGGACAATGAAACCGCGGAGATCGCCATCAAGGCCTCTCTTACAGGACACCTTGTATTGTCCACCCTCCACACGAACGACGCACCGTCCGCAATCATCCGCCTCATGGACATGGGTATCGATCCCTTCCTGGTTGCCACATCGGTCATCCTTATAGCCGCACAACGACTCATTCGCAGGATCTGCCAGGAATGCAAGGAGCAGGTCACTCATCCCCCAAGGGCGCTCATGGACATCGGTTTTTCCGAGGAAGACGCCAACAGCGTGCGCATATACAAAGGAAAGGGCTGCACCCGGTGCAACAACACGGGATACAAAGGCAGGGTGGGCCTTTTTGAAGTAATGCCTGTAACGCCTGCCATCAGGGACCTCATCTTTGCCCGGGCGAACGCCTCTGACCTAAGAAAGAGGGCAATCGAGGAGGGCATGATCACCTTGAGGCAGAGCGGTCTCACCAAGATCAAGAACGGCGTGACCACCGTCGAAGAAGTTCTTCGGGAAACCTTTTGAGCCGATCCCCCTTACTCATTTCCTGACATTGCGCGCCTTCCCCTCACTCCCCTTCCCTCGAAGCATGCTGTTATAGCTGCGGGCCCGATACCTGCTCCCCGCCCCTTATCGCCTTCCTCCTCACCCCCACTCCCCGACGGAGATGACGACTCCACATCATTGTTCTTAATTATATACAATTGTGTTGCAATAAGATACGGCTCATGCTATCATTCTACCATGATCTTCAAGAGATAACACCATGATGGGTATGATCATATTTCACAATAAATTCGTTTTCCTGCAAATGTTTTCCCCTGGACCGCCCCTTCCCTTTTGCCCCTGATTACCACGGGACCGTCGGTGTACGGCCCGGGGAGCCGCGAAAAAACGGGAGGAACGCGACCGTCCGGAGGTTACGGGCCCATGGCGGACGAGCATTGTAAGGACAGGAGGATAGATATGACTATAACGGACAGAGGTCTTAAGACCGCTGAAGGTCCCGATGCAGAACGCCTTTTCCGTGTTCGGAACCACAATTTTTGGGAACAAAAGGCCGCAGAGTTCGCGGAAAGTACCTTGGGGGCCGGATATGCCGAGGGCTTTCTCGATATCATAGATGTGGAACAGGAATGGACTGTCCTCGACATGGCTTCCGGGGGAGGGACCATTGCCATTCCCCTCGCAGGGAAAGTGAAGAGTGTCACCGCTGTTGATTCTTCCGAGACAGTCCTTCAAATATTGGAAAGACGTTGCCGTGAGAAGAACATTACCAACATCACCCGGATCCGGGGGAGGTGGGAGGATGATTGGGATGCACTGGGTATCGGAACCCATGATGTGGCGATTGCGTCACGGTCTCTTCTCGCCTTCGATCCCCTCGCCGGTATAGGCAAGCTGAACCGGACAGCGAAAAGGCGGGTATATATTTCCATGAGCGTGGGTGATGGCCCCTTTGACCGCAGGGTCTTCGAAGCCACCGGCAGGAAGCTCGATACGGGTCCGAGCTACACCTATATCTACTATAATGTGCTCTATCAGCACCTCGGATTGCTCGCAAATATCGCCTTTGTCCGTGAAGAGTACGACAACGGGTGGGGGAGCCGGGAAGAAGCCCTGGATGCGCAACGGTGGATGTTTCACGACCTGACGGAAGAAGAGGAGGAGAAGTTGAGGTTTCATCTCGGCACGACCCTTATAGATGTGGACGGGAAATGGCGGCTGCCTTACGAAAGGCATTGCACCTGGGCCGTCCTTTGGTGGGAGAAGAAGTAACCGTCCCATCAGGACCGCGGGAGGGTCGAGTTCGGGCGACACCTGGAGAAAAGGGCCTCCTTTCTTCAGGTGCTCCCATCGTAAAGCCGCGACCCCTCAGCCCACAATTTCTCCGCCTCGTTCACGCCTATCCGCTTCAATATCACCCTGTCCCTGGGTTTCAGGTGGGCAAGACGGTCGCGGTCCGCCCTCGCCACCACCCCTACTCTCGCGTAACCCCCGATTGTCCGTTCGTAGAGCGTGATTATGGGCGCCCCGTCTCCCGGGACCTGGATGGTCCCCGGCAAAATCCCCTCCGACACGATACTCCGTTCCGCCCCCTTCCTGAATGTCAGAGGTGCGCCGTCAAGCCTGATCCCTGTCCGGTTTATTCGCGGGGAGACCGTAAACCCTTCTTCTCTCCGGTCCCCGAAAAATCTCTCCAGCGACAGGCCGGTGAAGTTGCCCATTTCAGGCCCCTCTACCACCCTCAAGATATGAGGCGGCACCACGGGAGGGACTGCGCCCGCAGGGGTCATTGACTTCCCGCCGGCTCTCACTTCCTCGAAAAGGATGAGATCCCCCCTCAGGAGAGGTCGTCCCGTAAATCCTCCGAACCTGCACTCCACATTGGTGGTGCGGCTTCCCATGCGCCTTTCGAGGGCCGGCGTACCGGAAAAACCTACATAATACCGGAACCCCTCCTTCACCTCTTTCACTGTCACCGTGCTGCCTTTGGGCACCGGGAAAGTTGCCCAGGGCTCCACCGGATCGTTATCGACGTGGATGACCACCTTCGCCCCCGTGACGGCGCACCACACGTCAAGTCCTGCCGTGAAAGAAAATCCGCTCCCCGTCACTTCAAGGGCGGGGGTGTCGGGCGGATTCCCGTTAAGGCTGTTCACCATACGAAAGGCGTAGCCATCCAGAGCGGATGACGGGGGAACGCCGATATCCGCGTAGCCGTGCCTTCCTCCATCCACAAAGAGCGCAAGCCAGGCCGGGTTTATCACCTCTATCATATCCGCACAAACCTCACCGTATCGCCTATCTTAAGCGTGCTGTAGGGCTCTTTCTCCGGGTCGAAGAGGGTGGCGTCCGTTTTGCCGATGATGCGCCATCCCGCTGGAGACTCATAGGGGTAGATGCCTGTCTGGAGCCGTGCCAGTCCCACCGAACCTTCAGGGACTTTCAGCCTCGGCGTTTCGAGCCTCGGGACGTACAGCCTCTTATCCAGTGTGGCCAGGTACGGAAAACCGGGCATAAAGCCCACCGCGAAGACCGTATATACGGCTGCGGCGTGGATCTCGACCACCTCTTCCTCCGTAAGTCCTGAATATGAACAGACATACTCCATGTCAGGCCCATAACCGCCGCCATATCTGACCGGCACCTCATGGACCGCCGGTTCGGGAACGTAGGTGTCCTGGGCCTCCCCTTCCCTTTCAGCCAGCAGGGCCGACAGGGAGTCAAAGGACACATACCCGGCGTCAAAGCGCACAAGGCAGGATCTGAAGGATGGAATTATGTCAAGAACGCCTTCAAGTTCGAGGGATTTGACGAAATAATACCATCGTCTCACCTTTCTGTGGACTTCAAGGTCGATGCCCTCACCGAAAATTACACGAATGCCCTCTTCTCCGAGTCTCAGGAAGTCCATATCTCAAATGAATGTGTTGAGGGGCGCCACTTCTATACCTTCCTCGCCCGCCCGTTCGCGGAGTCGTCGCGCCGCATCCACGCTCTCCATATTATCGCCGTGGATGCATATGGTGTCGATGTCCATGGCGAGCCAACGGCCGTTCACACTCTCGATGCCGCCCTTCATTACCATCTCGACCGCCCTCTCCGCGATTGAGATCCGGTCTCTTATGACCGAATTCTCCATGGTCCTTGCGAGGAGCCCCCCTTCGTCGCCATATTGCCGGTCAGGGAAAGCCTCCAGCGCAAGCCTGATCCCTTCCTGCCTGCATCTCTTTTTGAGCCCGGTTGCCTTTTCTGAACTGAGGGTTAAGAATATTACATTGCCGAACGCCTTTCTTACCGCAGTCACGACCTTCAGAAACAAGGCCTCTTCCGTCACCAGGTGGTGGTAAAGAGCCCCGTGCAACTTCACGTGCTGCAGAGGCAGCCCCGCAATATTGAGAAATCCCTGCAAGGCGCCCACCTGGTATACTACATAGTTGATCAATTCTTCCTGGGAAACATCCATGAACCTTCTCCCGAAGGCCAATATGTCGGGATACCCGGGATGAGCCCCCACCATTACCCCATGTCTTTTGCACAGGGAGACGGTCTTCTCCATAACGGTCGGGTCGGACGCGTGAAAGCCACAGGCTACATTTGAAGATGTGATATGGCGAACCGCCTCCTCATCGTTTCCCAGCCGGTAAACACCCAGAGACTCACCCATATCACAGTTCACATCTACACGGAGAGGCATATACTATATTACCAGAAAACCGGGACTTTGAAAAACCCTAATCCTGTTTCACGCCATCGGCGGACGCCTCCGCCTGTCCTGCCGGGATCGGTCGGGTTCGACAATTTTGTCGTACCACACCTTTCCGGCCGACATTTGTCCCCCTTAAAGGACAATCCATGCCTAATATTCACGTACAATAACAACGTGTTGCATACATATACCCACCATACACTCCGTGGCATCGGTATTGCATTTTAAACTCCACGATTGAAATTACTTCCTAATGGGGGTTACAATGACGAAATGGCGTGCAAGTCCTGCAACAGCCCTTTTTTGCAGCTATCAAGGGTCCGGACGCCCCACGGCCATGTCCTTTGACAAACCCGGTCAGCTGCGTCACGCTGTCGGGCCATGGGGCCTGCATTCCTGGCATCGGTCGAAGGACAAGCGGCGTTACCGGGGCTCGCCGGTTCGCAGGGGTGCGCGTTCCATATAGCTTATGAACTACGGAAAACAGATCCTTCTGGTTATTCTTTTGCTGGCCCTCTTTCCGGCGGCGTCCCTCTATGCACAAAACAGGTACTCGGAATTTGAAAGGGACCTTCAGCTTTCAGAATCGCAGAAATCACAGGTAGAAGAGACAAAGAGAAGATACATGGACGAACTCAGGGGGCTTAACCAGGAGTATATCAACAAACGGTTGGAACTGAGACAACTGGACTCGAACCCATCGGCCAACAAGGAAAGGCGGGAAAGGCTTCAAAGAGAATTGGGAACGATAGAAGGCTCGCGGCATAACCTGTTCAATCAGTACCGGTCCGAAGTGACGAGGGCCCTGAACCAGGACCAAAGGGACAGGTACAACAATTTCGTTGACACAGAGCAGAGAAGAACCATGAATCGCCCTGTAAGCCCTCCCATGAACCGGTTGAGCCCTCCCCCTGTCGATCAGTATACCGGTCACCCTGCCCCCCGGGGCGTGAACCCTCCTTCCGGCCCCCAGTATGGCCCGACGCCCCCCATGAACCGGCCACAGGCCCCTTCTTCAATACGTCCGCCCGTCACGTCCCCTCGAATGAGAGGCTATGGAAGATAAACGGGCCATAGTCTATCCATCCCTGCTCTTCGGCATTCTCTTTCTCCTTATTTCGATAACAGGGTACCTTCAAATACGGATAACCCAGAAGAATATCGGAAACCTCCTTCTGGACGAAGGCGAAATCCTGTTCAAGCACGTGAAAAGAGAGATCGACCTGAACCTTGAGTACCTTGATCAACTCGACAGGTCTCCCTCCCTGATAACGCCAAACCTTATCACGCTCATGTCATACGACGAGGCTATCGTGGAGGACCTTTACAACCTCATTCACAGCACGCCCGACGTGCCTCGGGAGCTTCCCTTTTCCAACCTGCTGGCAATGGACGACAAGGGTCGGACAATCTTCAGAAGGGGGGCCATAACCGTGCCTCCTGCCCGTGTGAAGCGGCTTCTCTCGGGTCAACTGGGGACCGTGGTGAGGATGCCTGACGCAAAAGACCGGACTCTCTTCATGGGGGTCAGGCTGAAGGACTCCATGGTGTTTGTGGTCCTGAATGACGGCGAGTTGAGGGCCCTCCGGAAGAAACTGGTGGTCAAGGATATCCTTGAAAGGGAGGAGAAGGGCTTTAACATTGTCGGTATAACCGTCTACGACTCGACAAATTCCCCTTTTGTCACGCTGGTCGGAAGGAAAGACAAGGCCTTTACCCTCCGCAAGACGCTCGGCTCCAGGTTCTTGCCCGGTTACACGCTGGAAGTCCTTATATCCCGGCAACCGGCCGACAATACCCTCAAAAGGACCGCTTTCAGCTTCATTGTCATGCTCCTTCTTCTTGCCCTGTCGGGAGCCTTGAGTACCTATGCCATATTCCTCCTGGAAAGAAGACACCGGGACAAGATGAAGGACGTGGAAAAGGATATGGAACTGAAAGAAAGACTTGTCTCCCTGGGGAGACTCGCCTCCGGCATGGCCCATGAAATACGGAACCCGCTCAACGCCATCAGTATGTCGGCCCAGAGACTGAAGAGAGAATTTACTCCCGAAAAAGATCGGGAAGAATATTACAAATTTATCGATATCATGAGGGGAGAGCTTCTCAGAGTGAACAGGATCGTCGAGGAATTTCTCCTTTCCACCAGATCTCACGTTCCATTTGTCACTGAAAACCTCTATACTTTCATAGAGGAACTGGTTATGGTGCTCACGGAAAAAGCACGGTCACAGGAAATCGTCCTGGCAAACAAGGTGGATTCGGTCATCACCCTCGAATGTCAGAAGGAACGGTTGAAACAGGCCCTCTACAACCTCGTGCTTAACGGCATGGAAGCGATCAAGAACGGAGGGACGATTGAAATTGCCACGGAGCTGAAAGGCAAGACCGTGGAGCTTTCCATAAAAGACTCGGGACCTGGAATAAAGGCGGAAGACCTCCATACCATATTCGAGTATTATTATACAAGCAAGGATAAAGGGATGGGATTGGGCCTTCCTATATCATACATGATCGTCAAAGATCACGGGGGCGACATAAAGGTGACAAGCGAGGAAGGAAAAGGCGCGACCTTTACAATAACGCTCCCCCTCATTCATCCGGTTACGGGAGAACAAACGTCCACGCCGGACAGAATACCAAAATAACGGACGCATGGATAACGCGTCAGAGGATAACACCATGGACAGGATAAACATATTGATAGTGGAAGATGAGGAAACACAAAGGTCTCTCCTCGCGGGCCTCCTGAAGAAGGAAGGCTACCCCGTCTACGAGGGGCCGGACGGAGAGACGGCCATTGCCATATTCAGGAAAACACCCGTTGAGATCGCCCTTCTCGATTACAAGCTCCCTGATACGGACGGTCTTACCCTTCTTAAAAGGATGAAAGAGATAAACCCGGAGGTGGAGGTGGTCATGATCACCGCTTTCGGGAGCATAGAAAACGCGGTGGAAGCCTTGAAGGCGGGTGCGTCGGAATACCTGACGAAGCCGATCGACATCGACGATCTGCTGTTCAAGATAAAGAGAATAGAAGAGAAGACTCATCTCGTCAAGGAAAACAGGGTACTAAAGGAAACATTGAAGGACCGCTTCAAATCTGAGGCCTTCATCTATTCAGGGGAAGGCATGCACGAGGTGGCAAGCCTCGTGGTGAGGGTTGCGCGAACGGACTCCACTTGTATCATAGAAGGCGAAAGCGGGGTCGGCAAGGAAGTCGTGGTCAACCTCATTCACGAACTGAGTGAAAGAAAAAACATGCCTCTCGTAAAGTTGAATTGCGCCGCCATACCGGAGTCCCTTCTCGAAAGCGAACTCTTCGGGTACGAAAAGGGGGCCTTCACCGGGGCGTACCAGAGGAAGATAGGCAAGTTCGAGCTTGCGAACAAAGGGACCATTTTCCTGGACGAAATAGGTGATATCTCGCCCTTGCTCCAATCCAAGCTTCTACGGGCGATACAGGAAAGGGAGATCGAGAGGCTCGGGGGACTTCATACACTCAAAGTGGATGTAAGGATCATAGTTGCCACAAACAAACACCTCGAAGAGGAGGTTAAGAAGGGGTCCTTCAGAGAAGATCTCTATTACAGGCTGAATGTGGTAAAGATAACCGTGCCTCCCTTGCGCGACCGAAAGGAGGACATTCCCCTTCTCATTGAATATTTCACCAAGAAATTCAACGACAGGCACAAACGCAACATAAAAGGGGTGACCAGGGAGGCAAGGGATATACTGTTGAAATATGACTACCCCGGAAACGTGCGGGAGCTTGAAAACATCATAGAACGGGCAATAGTCCTTACGAGGGGTGATTACATCTCCGTGGAGGATCTCCCTTCGGTTTCAGGAAAGGTGCCGCCTTCCTCCGAAGGAGGCATGAACGAGGTGGTGGAATCCATGGAAAAACACATGCTCATAGATGCCCTCACGCAAAACGACTGGGTGCAGATCAAGGCGGCGCTGCAATTGGGAATAAGCGAGAGGATGCTGCGCTATAAGATGAAGAAGTATAACATAGCTAAGGAACAGTAAATACCGACCGGGCAGCCTGCGACCGGATCAGGAGGTCCATTGCTGCCCCGGTAGGCAGACCCGGCAGCAGGCGGTCGGCCTACCGCCTCATTTTTTCGTTACTTTTTTCGAAAGACCCTGCTATGATATAGCGAATTGTGAAGTGAAATTTTCGGGGGCTGCAGAAGATGCAACTCCATACAAGAGGTATGTAAGGTATTGTCCTCCGCCGGCAAGCAGAAGAGCCCCACCACCTATGCCATCTCTGTCTCGGGAGAGAAGGGCGGCCCTGTAACACTCATGATATCGGGACGCATGGCTCTCGAGAATATAGAAAAGATACTGGCCGAGGTCACATCCATTTTCGACGAGCACCTCCCGTCCGGAGTTACCCTCGATCTCGCAGGCATTGAATTCATGGACAGCGCGGGGGCCTTGCTCCTTTTCCAGTTGGAGGATATCGCCACCCGGCGCTCCTTGCCGTTTTCGGTGGTAAGTCTATCGAAAAAGGCAGACGACATGCTCGGCCTTATCGACAAGCAGGCCCTTACCATGAAACCCATCAACCCGAGAGAGCGGTACATGGGCTTCATGGAAGAGATCGGGGTGAGTTGCCTCGCCATGATCAGCGACGTGGCAAGATTCATAACCTTCGGTGGTACCCTCATTGCCGAGATTATCTCGTCCCTCCTTCATCCCACCACCGTGAGGTGGGGCGACACGCTCAACTATATGAAAAAGGCGGGCGTGGACGGCCTTCCCATTCTCGGCCTCATCAGTTTCCTTCTCGGCCTTATTATGGCTTTCATGTCCTCCTTGCAACTCAAACAGTTCGGCGCAAACATATACGTGGCGTCCCTCGTGGGACTCGCCATGGTAAGAGAACTCGGTCCCATCATAACCGCCATCCTCGTGGCGGGAAGGTCGGGTTCCGCCTTCGCCGCCGAAATCGGGACCATGAAGGTCAATGAGGAAGTCGACGCCCTCGTGACTATGGGTTTCGAGCCCATAAGGTTCCTCGCCATACCCAAGGTCTTTGCCGCCATGGTCGTGGTCCCCATCCTCACCCTCTTCTCCGATGTGTTCGCCATCTTCGGCGGACTTCTCGTGGGGGTTATAGGGCTGGAGATTACCCCTTATACCTACCTTCGTCAGACAGCAAGTTCCTTTGATAGTTTCGATATCGTGGCGGGGACCGTGAAGTCCATGGTCTTCGCAGTGTTGATCGCGGGAATCGGGTGCCAGAGAGGTTTCGAGGTCAGGGGCGGAGCGGAGGCCGTGGGTAACGCAACCACGTCCGCCGTGGTGTCTTCATTATTTCTCATCATTGTGACAGACTCGACGTTTGCCATAATACTCAACTACATACGGTAAGGTGCACAGGTGAGCAACAGCGTTCAGGCCATGACGAGGGACAGGGAAAAGGTCATATCCGTGCGGGGACTGACAGTCCGTTACGGCGAAAACACGATACTCGAAGACGTGGACCTCGAGGTGTTCAAGGGAGAAATCCTCGTCATCGCGGGAGGGAGCGGTTGCGGCAAATCGACCCTGCTCAAGCACGTAATGGGGCTGTCAAAGCCTTCGGCGGGCCGGGTAGTGATCAACGATGTTGACATTACCACCACAGATTATGATATGTTGACCCGGTTGCGCAAGGGAATCGGCATGCTCTTCCAATCCAGCGCCCTCTTCGGGTCTATGACGATATCCGAGAACGTATCTCTGCCCCTCGAAACATTTACCGACCTCTCTCACGAGACCATCACCCTCATTATGAGAATGAAACTGGGGATGGTGGGATTGGCCGGGTACGAAAACCATTTTCCCGCCGAACTCTCCGGAGGGATGCAGAAGAGGGCAGGCATCGCAAGGGCCATGGCCATGGACCCCGGTATACTCTTCTTCGACGAACCATCCGCGGGTCTGGACCCTATTACCGCGGCAGGCCTTGACCGACTCATCAAGAGCATCAACGAGTCCATGGGCACCACAATGGTGATTGTCACCCACGAGTTGGCATCCATCTTTGCGGTAGCTCAGAGGATAATCATGCTTGACCGGAGCAAGAAAGGCATCATCGCGGAAGGCGACCCGTGGGAGCTTAAGGAAAAATCCGCCGATCCCCTCGTAAGGAATTTCTTCAACAGGCAGCCGGCATGAAGGGAAAGGCACAGAAGGGATATAACCATGCTTAAGAAACAGACATATTTTACGGTGGGCCTTTTTGTGATCATAGGGGTCGTTCTGGGTGCAGCGGCCATTGTGTGGGTAAGCACGACCAAATACTTCAAGAAAGGTGCATCTTTCGTTACCTATTTCGACGAGTCCGTTCAGGGACTCCAGGTCGACTCCATAGTGAAATATCGAGGAGTCGACGTAGGAAGGGTCGAAAAGATCGGGGTGGCGCCTGACTACCGCCTCATAGAGGTGGTAATGAAGATAGACTTCAAGGGAGATGTGATGCGCGAAACCGTGGCCAAGCTCCAGATGGCAGGCATCACGGGTATTGTCTTCGTGGATCTGGACCGGAGAATACAGGGAGATGCCACGCCCTCACCAAAAATAACCTTCCCCACCCAGTATCCCGTCATACCGTCCCATCCTTCGGACATACAGCAGATATCTTCAGGGGTAAATGAGATAGTGGGAAGGATAAAGAAGGTGGACTTTCAAGCCATATCGGACGAAGTGCTGAGCACCACCAAGGCCATGCAGTCGGTGATCGGTGGGGCTGCCGCGAAAAAGATGGTGGCAAACCTGGAATCGATAACAACCCGCCTTTCCAACACGACTGCGAGGATTGACAAGGTTGTGGAGGCAGGCGCCATCGAGGCCATCATCATGGAGGCTCAAGGCGCCATAAAGGATGCGAGGGGACTCATGGCGCGACTCAAGGCTGAAATTGATGCCGTCGATGTGTCCGAGACTGCCCGAAGGACCAATGCTCTCCTCGAAAATGCCGCAAAGAAGACCAACGCGGTCTCTATTGAGGCTCAGGTTACCCTGGAAAACCTTCGAAATGCATCCGAAACGCTTGACGGTCTTTTGAACAGACTGAAGGCGGACCCGTCCGAGATTATCTTCAGTTCACCGCCAAACCAGGGGAGACAGAAATGATGATGAAGAATATAAGAGGAAGGATGATATCATTAGCAATCAGGATACAGATGGTGGGCGTATGCGCCCTTCTTCTCGCCGGATGTTTTCCAGGCGCCAAGGCTCCGCTCATGGTCGATCATTATACCCTTGAGTATGCCTCTCCCGCCTTCGGTAATATCAAGGCAGTCAGCGAAGCTATCAGGGTCGAACGTTTCGCGGTGGCCCAAGCCTACAATACTACCTCCATGCTATACAAGCCCGCGCCCTATAAACTGGAAGCATACGGCTCCGCCCGGTGGCGGGTCGGACCTGGAGATATTCTCTCCGACTATCTGGTCCGCGATATAAGATCGGCCGGTATATTCCGGGGTGCCTTCTCCTATCGTGAGGGCGAGAGTGCAAGGTTCGTGCTTGAGGGCGGAGTGGAGGAATTTCTCGAGGTCGATGAGAAGAACAAGGGGACCGCGCTTCTCATCGTGAGAATAGCCCTTATAGACTCAAAGGAAACGGAGAGCACCAAAAGGCTCGTCTTTCAAAAAAGCTACCGCTTTGCGGAGCCCTTGGCGGAACAGTCGGCCAAATCCCTTGCGGAAGGTATGAGTGTTGCGGTACAAAGGCTGTCAGAGCAGGCCTTGAAGGACGTCCTGGAGTCCGTGCAGCGTCTGAACGCCACGTAAAAGGACCCGCCGCCGTGCGTCCTCCGGGACGTTCGGTTTTGTGGCATAATAAAAAGAAGACTGAGGGAGGCAAAAATTCGACCCCGAAAGATAAAACAAGATAAGACGGGGGACCCGGCCATACCGGTTGTCCCTAAAGACGGTACAGTAAGCTGCCGCACCTCTCTCGCCACAACAAACCGCAAGCTCCATTTCCTTCTTGAACTCGGTGAGATCATCGGTCTCGACCTTGAGATTGACGACATGCTTGTGAGGATAGCCGGGAAGGCAGCCCAAATCACTGAGTCGGAACGGTTTGCCATACTCCTCTATGACCAGGACACCAATGAACTATGGAGCAGGATCCCCACACCCCAAGGCGAGAAGGTCCTGAGGATGCCTTCTCGCCTTGGCATCGCGGGGTACAGTTTCACCACGGGCATGACCGTAAATGTAAAAGACGCCCAAAGAGACAAAAGATTCTACAAAAATATCGATATCCTCTCCGGCCATCAGACGAGGAGTATTCTCAGTGTGCCGTTTCACGGCAGATCAGGCCAGCCTTTGGGCGTTATCGAACTCATAAACAAGAGCCGAGGGTTTTTCACAAAGGAGGATGAGACTTTTCTCAAGACATTCAGCAATTACATAAAGGTCTTTATTGAAGTCGCCCAACTCCAGAAAGCCCGCCTCGATGCAATGAAACAGTCCAGGGAGGAATTGGAGCATCTCAACAGGGCAAAGGGTAAAGCCCTGGACCACCTTTCCCATGAACTGAAAACCCCTCTCGCCTTAATGCAGGGTGTGACCAGGCTTCTCGACCACAAACTGGGCAAGGACGAGGCGCAGGCCCCCCTTTTGCACCTTCTCGATATTCTTCAGAGGAATATCTCCCGTCTGTTCAAGATGGAGGAGGAGACAGAAAAGATCATCAGGGCTTATCGCGAAATAGAAGGACGATTCATACTCAAGGAATTCGACCGTCTCTGGGCCCGCCTTGCCGATGTGACAACCATCCCTCCCCACGTAAGGACCAAGGTCGCCGACCTTCACGCATGGCTCGCCGGCCACCTTCCCCACAGCCCTGCCTCCTTTGAGCATATTCTCGTGGCGCCCTTTGTCGAGGAAAGAATCGAACGGGCAAAACAAGAGATCCCCTACCGCACACTGTCTTTCTCAGTCATCGGAGGAGAAGGCCTCTACGTCCTCTCCGACCCGGCTATGCTGGCGAGCATCGTGGACGGCCTTCTGAAGAACGCCATCGAAAACACGCCCGATGAAGGGAAGATCACCGTGATCGTGGAGGGGACACGGGATCACTTTATATTGAAGGTACAGGACTTCGGTGTGGGCATTACCGAGGAAAACAAGGGACGTGTCCTCGACGGTCTTTTTCATACCCAGGAGACGGTTGATTACGGTTCAAAAAGGCCCTACGACTTCAACGCGGGCGGTAAAGGCCTCGACCTCCTCCTCATGAGAATTTATGGTCACCTGTTCGGATTTCGCTTGTCTGTGGAAAGCCGGAGATGTACTTATTTACCTACAGACAAAGACCTTTGTCCCGGCAGGATATCCCTCTGTACCCACTGTAAAAACCCTGAAATGTGCCTGGAGTCCGGAGGAAGTATTTTTTCGGTATTCTTTTCCCTTACCGGTCAATATGTGTTAAAATACAACGAAAGTTCAGTTAGCGTTTTAGAAAAGGATAGGGTAGAGCATGAACAGGAAGGAGCCTCTGATTGATCTCTTGATCCACGACCTTACAGGTCCTATTTCGATCGTGCTTACAAGCGTCAGGAACCTCCTCGACAAAGAGGATAAATACAAAGACTCCACCCGCCGGAGAGAGGTCCTGGAGAGGATTCTCAGGAATTCCAGCAAAGCCAAAACCCTGTTGCAGGAGCTTGTCGAGGTGTACCGGTCAGAGGAAGGTCGGTTCTGCGTGGAGAGCGTTCCCGTGCGAGATCTCATGCGGGAGGCTTTTCTCGACGCATTTGAGATCACCAACTCCGCCGAGACGGAGAAGCTGTTATGTTGCGCCACCAATAACGATTTTTTCAACACCCTTCGGGCAAACGATATCATGGTGGAAGTATCCGGAAAATACGGTGACGCACCTTTTTCTCACGATTACAGGAAGGTGAGACAGATCGTGCGCAATCTCATCAGCAATGCGTTAAAGCACCGCAAGAAACAGGTAATTGTCTCCATAAGCGGGGAGACCGACCTCGTCGTCTCGGTGCAGGACGACGGGTGCGGAATATCCGGGAAGGAACAGGAAGAAGTGTTCAACAGGTTTGCCAATTTGACCGACAAGACTAATATTGATGTACAAGGGCTGGGATTCGGCCTTTCATGCGTGAAAACGCTGATAGATGCGATCGGGGGAGAGATCATGGTCAAAAGTGGGGAAGGCGCGGGCACGTGTTTTACCGTTCGCATCCCTCCCCTCTCTGAACCAAAACTTTGAGCAAGGAGGAAGGAGATATGAGCAATTCAATTTTGGACGGCAAGAAAATCCTGGCTGTAGATGACGAACCGGATGTGTTGAGCGTGCTTCAAGAAGAGATCATGGATGCCTGCCCGAACTGTAAGTTCGAGAAGGCTACCAACTATGAGGATGCCACCAAGCTGCTCGAATCCAACACCTACGATGTGGTTATCCTGGACATCATGGGCGTTCGCGGGTTTGACCTCCTTGAAACTGCGGTAAAGAGGGGGTTTAAGGTGGCTATGCTCACCGCACATGCCTTATCACCGGAGGCGTTGAAACGCTCCATCGAATTGAAGGCACGGGCCTATCTTCCCAAGGAGAAACTCGGAGAGATAGTTCCTTTCCTCGAAGACCTGCTCAAGCTGGATTACGAGAGCGGCTGGAACCGCCTCTTCGAGAAACTCTATGGGTTCTTTACAGAGAAGTTCGAGTCCGACTGGGAAAAGAAGACAGGCGCAACCTGGCAGGAATGGGTGCGTGAAAGCTCGATAAAGAAGAAATAAAACTATTCCCAAGTTCCGGCTGCAACTTCCGAGTCGCATAATCCGCGGGAGTTGCAGCCCATATCACCCGCCGCAGCAGGCCGGTCCCTCTCAGAAAGGGTTCAGTTACAAAAATCTATTCCGGAACCATCAGTTCACAAGTTCAATGAAGGCAAAGACCTCCCCGTCGAAAAGCCCTTTATCGCTCAATTTAAGCTTAGGTATCACGAGAAGGGCCATAAAGGAAAGGGTCATAAAGGGCGCATTCAGAAACGAACCGAGTTGTTTCGCCATATGGTCCAGCCTGTTGTATCTTCGTGCCACAATCTCCCCCTCTTCGTCGCTCATGAGCCCCGCTACCGGGAGAGGGAGTACTTCCGAGGTATGGTCATGCACCACGGATAAGCCGCCTTTTGCCTCTATCACCTGATTGACCGCCTCGCAGATATCCTCGTCCGTCACTCCGACTGCGATTATATTGTGGGAATCATGGGCAACAGACGAGGCTATCGCCCCCTTTTTCAAGCCGAAGTTCTTTACAAACCCTATTGCCGGGGGAAGGTCCTCATAACGGTTCACCACAGCGAGCTTCAATATATCCCCCTCTGTATCGGAGGCCAGTTTGCCCTTGTGAGATTTCAGCAGGGCCTTCGTCCTGCCTGTGATTACCTGATTATCAATGGCCTCAATGACGTTGACGGTCCTTTTCTGCCCTTGCACCGCGAAATCGCCGGGCACTTTCTTCGAGGCCCCAAAGGAGTTGATCTTGAGAGCGGGCGCACGGGGAATAAGTGACACACCGTCCTTTGCCACGAGCCTGCCATCAATATATGTCTTGAGGATGTCGAGCCTGTTCAGGTTCCCCACCTCCAGAAAGTCTGCAGGGTCTCCCGTGCGGAGCAGCCCCACGTCGAGTCCATAATGTACGACCGGGTTGACAGAAGCACACTGAAGCAGGGTCAGTATATCAATGCCCATTTTCAGTCCCCTTTTTATCAATTCATTGATATGGCCGCTTACAAGGTCGTCAGGATGTTTGTCATCACTACAGAACAGGCACTGTTTGGGATACGCCGCAATAAGCGGGCTAAGGACATCGAAATTCTTCGCCGCTGATCCTTCCCTGATGATGAGCTTCATGCCGAGAGATAGCTTCTCCGCACCTTCATCATACTGGAAGGATTCGTGATCCGTGGATATCCCCGCCATTACGTACTTTCTCAGCGCCTCACCCCTCACACCGGGAGCGTGCCCGTCAATCGGCACTCCAAGGCTCCGGGCGATCCTTATCTTTTCCATGACCTCCGGGTCACCATGGAGCACACCCGGAAAATTCATCATCTCGCTGAGGTATTTCACTCCGTCGTCCCTGAACAGGGACTCTATCGCCCGGGCATCCAGTTTCGCGCCCGCCGTCTCGAAGGGCGTCGCCGGCACGCAGGAAGGTGCCCCGAAACAGAACTTGAACGGCGTTGACCTACCGTTCTCTATCATGTACTTCACGCCCTCTACCCCGAGAACGTTGGCAATTTCGTGAGGATCGGAAACGCTCGCTACGGTACCGTGGATCACGGCGAGCCGCGAAAACTCGGCCGGCACCAGCATGGAGCTTTCGATATGAACATGAGCGTCGACAAAACCCGGCATGATGTACGTGCCGAATTTTCTACTTTCCCTTTTGATGCCCGCAATTCTGCCGTCCCGCACGTCCACGGTTGCGGGATAGATCTCTGATTCCAGGACATTGATCAGGTTTCCCGAGACACGCATCAGATGGTACTCACCCTTCCCCCTGCCCGGCCTTCAATGGCTCGGCGGTAAAGGTAAAGGCCTTTCTTATACATACGTTATCTGCAGAACGGTTACGATACCGTCAGTCCGCCTTCAGGATAACCGTTTCATTAAATGCCCTTGTATAGGCATTAATATTCTTCTGAGCGTTTATCCCGAACCTGTTTTTCACAGGCTCCTCAAGAGATTCGAGAGGTACCACTCCGGTGGCCTTTACGAGGGCTCCCAGCATAGTGGTATTTGTTATCGGCACCCCAAGCTCTTCCTTGGCGATCTTTGTCCCATCCACATAGGCAATATTATGCCCCGGAAACAGCATCATGAGATCTTCAACGGGCTTGTGGGTATTTATGATGACGAATCCGTCTTTCAAACCTTCCGTGGGGTTAACGGTCCCCAGCAGCGTTGCATCCAGGATGATCACCGCGTCAGGCTTATAGACTTTCGACCTCAGCCTTATCGGTTTATCCGACACTCTTAAAAAGGCAAGGACAGGCGCCCCTCTTCTTTCCGGGCCAAAACTCGGGAATGCCTGGGCATATCTGCCTTTCGCGATGGCTGCCTGGGCTATTATTTCTGCCGAGGTTACAGCTCCCTGGCCGCCTCTTCCGTGAAATCTCACCTCTATCATCTGTCCTCTCCTTTCGTCGTAACTCCACTTTTTATTCTCCACTCGGTGCCCTTGGGCGAATCCTGCAAAAGGATTCCTTTCTGAGCGAGAGTATCTCTTATTTCATCCGACTTCTTGTAGTCCTTGTTCTTCCGGGCCTGCACCCTTTCTTCGATCATACCCTCAATGGAGGCGGCATCCAGCCCCATACGACTCAGGTGCCTCGTTCTTTCCTTTTCCGAGAACGCGTCCACGTCGTCAAGCAAAAGACCTATGCCCTGCGCGAGGGTGACAAGAACGTCCCTGGCATAGAGAATGCGTGGGACCCTGCTCTCGTCATGCTCGTCCACCATCCGGTTTACCATTTTCGACAGCTCAAAGACCGAACTGAGGGCAAGGGCTGTGTTGAAATCATCATCCATGGCCTCGTAGAACTTCTCCTCCAGTTCACGAGCTGCTCGAAAAGGCGCCGCTGATGCCTCTTTCCCTTTTCCTGCTTCCCGGGCTCTTTCCAGGGTATAATAGAGTCTCTGGAGCGCGTTATTCGTATCCTCTATCGATTTATCGGTATAATCAACAGGATTCCTGTAATGAGTCGATAGGAAGAAAAGTCTCAGGACCTCGGGATGATACTCCTTCATGAAGTCCTTTATGAGAAGAAAATTGCCGAGAGACTTTGACATCTTTTCCTTCTCGATGTTCACGAATCCGTTGTGGACCCAGTAATTCACGAATCGAACGCCCGTGGCCGCCTCGCTCTGGGCGCGCTCGTTTTCATGGTGCGGGAAGACAAGGTCTTTCCCTCCCCCGTGTATGTCAAAGGGGGAGCCGAGGTATTTCGTGCTCATCACGGAGCACTCTATATGCCATCCCGGTCTGCCTTTACCGAACGACGTCTCCCAGTACGGCTCACCCTCTTTCGAACCCTTCCACAGGGCAAAATCGAGGGGGTTCCTCTTCCTGTCATCCACATCGACCCGCGCCCCCGCCATCATCTCATCGAGACTCCGGTTGGACAGCCTGCCGTAACCGACAAAGCTTTCTACGGAAAAGTAGACATCGTCATCAACCCTGTATGCGTGTCCCTTGTCAAGGAGAGTTTCCACGAGACGTATCATATCATCGATATGTTCCGTGGCCCTCGGCTCATAGGTGGGAGTGAGGATGTTCAAGGCCCCCATATCTTCCTTAAAAGACCTGATATACTTCTCCCCTACTTCCTTCCACGGGACGCCTTCCGTATTCGCCTTCTTCAGTATCTTATCGTCGATATCGGTGAAGTTCTTCACGAAGACGACGTCAAGACCTTTCGCCTTGAGATACCGGTAAATCACGTCGAATACGATGGCGCTCCTCGCGTGACCGATATGACAATGGTCATAAACGGTTACACCGCATACATAGAGTTTTGCCCTGCCTTCCTCGACGGGTTTGAATTCTTCCTTGTTTCCAGTGAATGTGTTGTATATTTTTATAGACATATGTTGCTATTTTTATCACAACGTGCGCCCCCTTGTCAAAACTTATCTGAGCCTCGGGGCCGGCCTTTTGGAATTGACAAGGGTCACCTCCTTGAATTATTATTTGCCCATGAGATCGGAAGGACGCTCATGAGTCTCGTGAGAAGGGAAGCGCACTCCCCTTCGTATGCCGGACGCAGATCAACCGCCGGGAAGGTCCTGGCGGTTCTCTTTTGCGTTTGTCTTCTCCTTTCCCTCGGGATGGGCTTTCACCACCATACGGACGGGCTTGAACACCCCGATTGCCCAACCTGTGCACTTTCGTCCCTACCGGTAATCGGATCGGCATCCTGCGATTCAGCGCCTTTTTTTGTGGACATCGTGTTTTTGGCGCCCCTCCGGGATTTCCGTCCTCTTTGTTCTTCCCTCGATTCCACTCATGCCATAAGGGCGCCTCCCGCCTGACATTCTTCACCCGCACCACAAATCCATAATAAAAGATTCCCAACGGAGGAGTATCACCACCGTACGCTCCGCCCTGAATTCGCGAGGAGGCACCAATGCATAAGACGCTTGTCTTTGCCCTTCTCTTCGCGTGTCTCGGTTATTCAAGTTCATTTGCAGGTAATCTTGAATCGAGGCTGAACGCGATGGAGGAGACCTTAAGGAAGCAACAGGAGACAATCAACGAGCAGCGCAAAATGATCGAGGAATTGAAAGGCGAATTGGCAACAGTAAAGAAGCAGGAGACCGCCCCCGCGGTTGCCGATATACCTCCGGGGACCGCGGGTGAGCCGAAGATGTCCGGCATATCCGGTCTTTTCGGCGGCGCATGGATGACCAATCCGTATATTTCCTTTGTGTTGAACACCAATTTCTACTCCTCCAGCATCAATGAAAGGGAACTATCCAACAGGGGAATCCCCGGTTACTCAAACCTGGGTTTCGAGCAGAAGAAAGGGTTCAATATCAGCGAGGGTGAATTATTCCTTTTCGCTCCCGTGGATCCCTATTTTAATCTCTATGCCAATATACCCTTTACGGAAAGCGGCAGTTCCCTTGAAGAGGCATACTTTATTACCACCTCCCTCCCCGAGGGTTTGCAGGTAAAGGGAGGTAAATTCAAGAGCAACTTCAGTCGTTTCAATGCGCAGCACCCCCACGCATGGGATTTCGCCGACGCTCCTCTGTCGTACCGGGCCTTCCTCGGCAACGAAGGTCTCATCGAGAAGGGGGTACAGTTGACCTATCTCCCGGCTCTGCCCTTCTACACTCTCCTCGGAGTGGAAGTGCTCCAGGGGGAAAACGAAGTCATGTTCAACCAGAACGCCACAGGAGGTCCTCACGCCTTCACCGGGTATTTGAAACAATCCGTTGATCTGGGTGACTATTCCACCCTGCTTTTCGGCCCCTATGCCGTAGGCGGCCAAACGCGCACCACCACCGTTGCGAACGGTACCTTTCTGATGGGCAATACGCAACTCTATGGGTTTGAAACCGTCTTCAAATGGAAACCCTCGAAATACAGAAGCCTTATTGTCCAGGGAGAGTACATGATACGCAATCAGGACGGCACCCTTTACGATGCCTCGCCAAACACCGCCTCCAGTCTTAAGAGGTCCCAGGACGGCGCATACATTCAGGCCCTTTATCAGATCGACAGGTGGAGGTTCGGCGCGCGATACGATCGCCTCGGTCTGTTCAGGACCGATTACACGCTTGCGGGCGTGGAGCAGAGCTTCGGGCAGGACCCGTGGCGGGCCACTGCCGCAGTCGAGCTGAACCTGAGCGAGTTCTCCCGCCTGAGGCTTCAGTACAACTACGATCGGTCGGGCGGAGACGGACGGACAAACAACGAGGTCTTTTTGCAGCTTATTCTGGGCATCGGCGCACACGCCGCCCATTCATTCTAAGGAGACGTCACAATGAAGAAACCAACCATACTGATCTTTCTCATCACATTCCTTTTTGCCTGGCCCGCCTTTGCCGAACTGAACGTGGTGACCACCCTTCCATGGATAGGGAGTATCGTGAACGATCTGGGCCGGGACAAGGTGAAGGTGACGGTCCTGGTCAAGCCGAGCCAGGATCCCCACATGATCGAAGCGAAACCGAGCATGATCCTTGCGGCGAGAAGGGCCGATCTCATTATGTACAACGGCCTCGACCTTGAAATAGGCTATCTTCCTATCCTTATCGAGTCATCACGGAATCCGAAGATTCAGCCGGGCAGGCCGGGTAATTTCGATTGTTCCCGTTTTGTGGCGGCCATCGAGAAGCCCCTCGCCGCCGACAGAAGCCTGGGGGACGTCCATCCCCTGGGCAACCCCCACTATCATCTTTCGCCCGGGAATATGCGTAATATTGCGGAAGGCATTTCCCGGACCCTGTCCCAATTGGACCCCGGAAACGCATCTTTCTACCAGGAAAACGCGTCCGGCTTCCGGAAGAAGCTCGACGAGAGAAGGAAGGAGTGGGGAACAGCGCAATTGCGGGGGAAGAAATTTGTCAGCTACCACAAGTATTTCGAATACCTTGCACAGGAATACGGGTTCCAGCTTGTGGGATACATCGAAGCCAAGCCGGGTATCCCGCCGTCTCCCGGCCATATCGAAAGTCTCATTGAACTCGCGAAGGGAACAAAACTGGACGGCATACTTACCACCGCATATTTTCCACGGACAGCTCCCGATTTTCTTGCCCGAAAAACGGGCCTCAAGGTAATTGTCATTCCCCATGAAGTGGGTGCCACGCCTCAGGCAACGGACTGGTTCAAACTCATGGACCTTGTATTCGCCTCATTATCGTAAGGAGACAATGAATGGAAGCGCTACAGTTGCTTATGTATCCCTTTCTCGCCTGCCTCTGCCTGATCCTGATCCACGCCTATTTCGGTATTCATGTTCTCGAACGGGGGATCATTTTCGTGGACCTTTCCCTCGCGCAATTCACGGGCCTCGGCATCGCGTGTGCCCTCTATGCCGGGGCCGGCTCGCACGGCCAGTACCTCTACTCCGCCGCCTTTGCCGTAATGGGCGCCCTTCTCCTTTCTTTCTCCCGCCGCATATCCCGGTTCGTCAATATAGAGGCCTTTATCGGTGTGCTCTACATCTTCGGTCTCTCCGCGAGCGTCCTCATACTCGACCGCACGCCTCACGGCCTCGAGGAATTGAAGTCCATCTTCAACGGCAACATACTCTGGGTAAGCGGAGGGGATGTGCTGAAGGCATTCTTTCTTTATGCAGTAATAGGGGCCTTCCATTTCATTTTCAGAAGACGTTTCTTTGCCCTCACAAGGAACGGGGAACAGTCCGTGCTATGGGAGTTTCTTTTCTTTCTCAGTTTTGCTCTCGTCCTTGTAAGCTCGGTGAAACTTGCAGGGATACTCCAAGTCTTTGCCTTCCTCGTTATTCCCGCTCTGATAGGAAGGCTTTTCGGCAACGCTCCCGGTAAGGTCCTCATTGGAGGCTGGCTCATCGGAGTCGGGGCAAGCATTTTCGGTCTTGCAGTCTCTTATCGCCTGGACCTGCCCGCCGCTCCCCTGATTGTTGCCTCCCTCTGTCTGGCCTTCTTCTCTCTTCTGGGAGCAAAGGCGCTCCTTGCAGGGAAGTCATCATGACGCCCTTGGCCACCCCTGGTTCCGTTTCCTCCGGGCCCCTTTCTACACCATGAGGTACTTCTTCTTCACATCCTCGTTGGCTTCAAGCTCGGCAACGGTCCCCTCGAAGCGGATGATCCCCTCGTCGATGACGTAGGCCCTGTCGATCATCCTCAAGGCGGATCTCACGTTCTGCTCGGAGAGGAGGATGCTGATCCCCGCGTCTTTGAGCTTTACGATCTGCTCCTCCAGGTCCCGGACAATAAGGGGAGCGAGCCCTTCGGTAGGCTCATCGAGGAGAAGGAGGTCGGGGCTGCTCATGAGGGCCCGGCCTATGGTGAGCATCTGCTGCTCCCCTCCGGAGAGGTTCCCTGCGCGTCTGGTCTTGATGTCGGCGAGAGGGGGGAATACCTGGTAGACCCGTTCCTTGGTCCACTGGTCGGTCCTTTTGAAGGCGATCTCCAGGTTGTCGTCCACGGAGAGGTCGGCGAATACCCTGCGGTCATCGGGCACATACCCCATGCCCGCCCGTACGAGGAGGAAGGGTTTGCGGTGGGTGATATCCTCGTTCTTGAAGGTGATGGTCCCCTCTTTCGGAGGGGTGAGGCCCATGATACTCCTCATGGTGGTGCTCTTCCCTGCGCCGTTCCTCCCTAAGAGCCCCACTACCTCTCCTTTGGAGACCCTGAGGCTTACATCGAAGAGTATGTGGCTTAGACCGTAATAGGTGTGAATACTGTTTACATTAAGCATACGTCACTCCCGCCGAGATAGGCATCCTGCACCGCCTGGTTGCATCGCACTTCTTCGCAGGAGCCCTGAATGATGGTGGCGCCCCGGACCATGACCATGATCCGGTTCGAGATGGAGAAGACAAGTTCCATATCGTGCTCGCAGAAAAGGATGGTGAGACCCATCTTTTCCGAAAGCTGCTTGATGAGGTCGATACAGCGGAGGGTCTCCTCAAGGGACATGCCCGCGGTGGGTTCGTCGAGGATCAGAAACCGGGGGTTCCCTCCGAGGGCCATGGCGATCTCCAGGACCTTGCGGTCTCCGTGAGAGAGGGCGCCCGATACGGCGTCCCTTTTTCTGGTGAGGCCCACGCTTTCGAGGATGCCCTCCGTCTCCTCCCTTACGAGCTTATGGGAAGGGGTGAAGAGCTTCCACGTCATGTTTTCCCGGGCAAGGACCGCGACCTGGACGTTCTCGAAGACGGTCCTTCTCTGGAAGACGTTGACCACCTGGAAGGAGCGGGACATCCCTTTCTTGCAGACCTTGTAGGGGGGAAGGCCCGTAATGTTCTCCCCCTCGAAGAGGACCGTGCCGGAATCGGGCTTCAGTATCCCCGTGATGAGGTTGAAGAGGGTCGTCTTGCCCGCTCCGTTGGGGCCGATCACTGCGACGATCTCACCCTTTTTCACTTCAAGGTTCGCGCCGTTGACCGCCTTGAACCCGCCGAATGTTTTTGTGAGAGATTTTACCTGTAGCACGCCTTACCCCTTTTTTAGCTTTTTATGCCAGTATCCGAGCACCCCGTCGGGGAGAAAGAATATGATGATCATGAGGATAATCCCCAGGAAGAGCGCCCAGTAGACCGTGTAGGTGCTGATGAAGGTCCGGAGCAACACGATGAGCGCCGCCCCGAGGAGGGGACCCATGAAGGTGAACCATCCCCCGAGGAGGCACATGATCATGATCTCCATGGAGAAGGTCCAGAAGAGCATGTCAGGGAACACGGTCGTATCGACCACCACGAAAAGAACACCTGCAACGCCTGCGAAGAAACCCGCGATCACGAGGCCCGCCAGTTGGTGCCTCCTTACGTTGACCCCGATCATCTCGGACCTTATGGGGTTGTCCCTGATCCCCTGGAGCACGCTCCCGAAGGGGGACTTGAGTATCTTGTAAATGACGAAGAAGGCGGCGGCGGTGATGATCAGGGTGAAGTAGTATGCGCCGTTGGCGGAGGAGATGATGTCGGGGACGGGGACGCCGTGGATGCCGTCGTCACCCCCGGTCAGGGAATACCACCGGTAGATGACGGCCCACACGAGGGAGCCCAGGGATATCTGGAGCATCCCGAAGTAGAGCTTCGAGAGGCGTATGCAGATAAGGCCCATGATGAAGCTTAAGACCGCGGAGACGAGGGGTCCCACGATAAAGCACACCCAGGGAGGGAAGCCCGTCTTGGTGAGCATCAGTGCCGCCCCGTAGGCCCCTACCCCGTAGAAGACCGCGTGATGGAACTGGTATACCCCCCCGAATCCGAGAATGAAGTTGAGGCTCGTGGCCAAGAGGCCGTAGAGCAGGATGAGGGAGGCGATGTAGACATAGAACCGGGGGAAGATAAAGGGCAGCGCAAGGAGTATGACCACTCCCCCGTATGCGAAGATGCGATTACGTGCCATGGTGTAAACTCCTTACCACGTTGATTTGAGAAGTCCGGTAGGCCTGAAAAGCAGGACCACGATCACCGCAAGGTAGGGGAAGACGATACCGAATTGCGGCCATACCAGGATTCCTAAGGATTGGGTCAAGCCGAAGATGAGGGCGCCTAGGAGGGCCCCCCACATATTACCCAGTCCGCCCATGATGACAATGAGGAAGGCCTCCATGATGAGGGAGTGGTCCATCCCCAGGGTGACGCTCACCGTAGGGGCAACGAGCGCACCACCCAGGCCCGCAAGGAGACAGCCTATGACGAAGACCATGGCGAAGACCCAGCTCACGTTGATGCCCACGGCGCCCACCATCTCCCGGTCGACTGCCGCTGCCTGGGATACCTTGCCTATCTTGGTCTTCGTCACGAGGAGCCAGAGGGCAAGGGCCACGATGGGTCCCATGACAAGGAGGAAGACATTATACCGGGGGAAGGGAAGACCTCCGAAGAGGGGGACAAAACCCTGGAACACGTGGGGTACGGGCACGGATTTGTACTCCGCCCCCCAGACGAGCTTCACGAGGTCCCCGAAGACCAGGGAGATGGCGAAGGTAAAAAGGATGAGCATGAGGTGCTCCCTCTCGTAGAGATATTGAAAGAGGCCCCGTTCAGTGGCGAGGCTCACAAGTCCTACACCGATGGGGGCGCCTATCAGGGCGAGCCAGAAGCCTGTATCCCCTCCCACCAGGGAGGTAATGGTAAAGGCCATGAAGGCGCCGATCATGTAGAGCGACCCATGGAAGACGTTGGGGATGCGGAGCACCCCCAGGATAAGGCTCAAGCCGGAGGAGACGATAAAGAGTATGACCGTACGGCTTAAGCCCACGAATATCTGGCATAACACACCCGGCGGAATGATTGAATAGATGAAATCCACTTTGCTCTCCCTCTTTCAGTTAGTGGGGCTTGCGTCGCCCCCTCCACCGGCAAAGCCGCTGGAGCCTCCCCTTCGCGCGTGCCGTGCACGCTAAATGACCCTGTTTCCTTTACTCTGTTTCCATCTCATTATTGGCAATGGCCCTTCCCTGCCCCATTGAAGCGGGGAAGGGCCATTCGCTTCCTCGGCTATTTCTTCCGCAGCTTCAGGACCTCCTCACAGGTAGGCATGTAATCCTTCGGAGGTATGATCTGGTTCTCCGTCGATATGAGGAACGGATATTTGGCGTCTTTCTTTGTTACGCCGAAGTACGTGGGCAGTTCGAGCTGGTGGTCGCAGGCCCTGAGCGTGAGGGCGCCGACAGGACTGTCGAGAGTCATGCCCTCCACCGCCTTGATAAGGGCCTCTCTGTCAACCTTGCCCGCCTTTTTGAAGCCCTCGGCTATGAACTGTGCGGTCATGTAACCAACCAGAGCTGACGCCTTGGGATATCTCTTGTAAGCCTTGGTGAACTCATCGACATAGGCCTTGTTGGCGGCCGACTCGGGATAGTAAAAAAGGTAATTAGCAGTACCGTATACGCCCTCGGGTGCATCCTTGCCCTGGGGCATGAGGGTTCCCAGTTCATTGGCCGTATGCTGGTAGAAGGGTATCTTCTGGCTTAAGCCCGTTGCCTTTGCGGCCTTCTGGAAATTGACCATGCCGGAGCCGCCCGTGGCGACGATGACGAAATCGGGTTTGGCGGAGAGTATCTGGGTGATGTAGGGGGTAAAGTCGGCCTCACCTACCTTCCACCACGATTCTCCTACCTTCTGTACCTTGGGATTGAGTCTCTTCAGGTTGTTCCACACCGCGTCCGCGATGGCGTGACCGTATTCGTAGTCGTCGCCCGCGATCCAGTACTTCACGAAGGGCTTTTTCGCGAGGGCCACTGCCGCCGCCCTGCCTGCCATCTCGGTGTTCTCGTTCATATTGAAGACATACCGGTGTCCCTTCTCGCCGATGATCTTTTCACTTTTTGAATAGGTGACGAAGAAGGGGATCTTTTCCTTTCTCGCGAGGTCCGATACGGCAAGAGCGGTACCGCTGTTGATGGTGCCTACGAGGATATCGACTTTCTCTTTAAGGACGAGTTCCTTGGCCATGGCAAGGCCGATGTCCGGTTTGAACTTTTCGTCGCGGGTCGTATATTCGATCTTCTTGCCCAGCACCCCGCCCTTTGCGTTGATCTTCTCGACAGCGAGCTTGAACCCGTCAAGCACGTCCTGGGTGAAGCTCGTCGCGGGACCTGTGTAGGTGTCGACGATGCCTACCTTGATGGTGTCGGCCCCATAGGTAAAAGGACAAGCAAAAAAAACACCGATAACGGCGATCAGCAGAACAGAAAACCATGATGATTTCTTCATAATGCACCCTCCCTTCATTTTTTTGAAATAGTAAGAATTACCCCCAGTGTCAATTCTAAAAACAAACCCCTTTATTGTCAACATAAAAGCCTGCCTATTCCCCGCGCCGCCCGGGCTTCTCCCCGAAAACATTCTGCACTATGTCGCTCTGTGCAGTCCGGAGGTGTTCTCCTATTTCCCTGGCAACCGCATCTCCATCAGACTCTTCGATCGCACGAAGGATACGGATGTGTCCGTCTTTTGACCTGAAGGCCGTGTCGATGAAGCGCGTGGCCTTCAGACCGTATCTCAGCATGTGACGCCTCAGGGTCTGTACCAGTTCGAGTATGCGCTCGCTGCCGCTCAGAGATGCGATGATCTCGTGGAACTGTGTATCCAGTTCTATATAGGCATCAAAGTTCCCTTTCTCGATTTCCTGCTCCTGACGAGCCACGTTTCTGGTCAGGTCCGCGACAAGTTTCCGGTGGGCTTTCGCCAGAGCCCTGCGAGCTGCCAGTCCTTCGATCACTTCCCTGAGTTCACATATCTGTTGGAGGTCCTCGACGCTCATCTTTTCCACTACATACCCTACACGGGGTATCGATTTCACGAGCTTCTCCATTTCAAGGTTATGGAGGGCCTCCCGGATGGGGGTCCTTGAGGTGCCGATATCTCCGGCGATCCTGGTTTCCACCAGCCTTTCGCCCGGAGCAAACACGCCTGTGAGTATCTTTTCACGGATATAATGGTACACCCGTTTCCTGATTGTCACCTGATCCTCAAACAACGGTTTCTTCATGGATTGTATACGGTACTTTACGTATTTTCCCCTGTCAAGAAAAAAATAGAACCTCTTCCACTGAAGTACAGTATGCACCTTCCATTGACCCCCTTTTAGAGAAAGGGTATAATACCACTGTGAAATATTTAGCAACCTCAAGGAGGAGCCAATGAGTAAAGACTACCATCTCCGCATGGGTCCCGCGGAACAAGAGTACTTCGCCCTGCCAAAGAAATGGAGTCCTTTGCCTTTTTCTGATATCCGAAGCGACTCACCGAAGCCCTCGGTAGGGCAGATGACCCGCGACGCCCTCTCGAGACCCGCAAAGACGGCCCCTCTTAAGGATTTGGTTGCCGATGCGAAGAAGATCGCCATTATAATCGACGACTGTACCCGCCCCACGCCTGTCTCCGGTATCCTTGAGGTGCTGCTTCCCTATCTGGAGGACAACGGTCACAATCGCGCGGACATCACCATCGTGGTTGCCCTCGGCACTCACGCTCCGGTGCCGGCGGAGGATCTTAAGGTCCGGGTGGGAAGCGATGTGGTGGCCGGTTATCGCATCGTACAGCATAACTCCCGCCAAGTGGACCTTACACCCGTCCTCCTACCCGACAACGGTATGGTGGTGGGGATAAACCCCGAGGTAGCAGGGGCCGACGCAAAAATTGGGATAAGTTCGATTTTGCCCCACCCCATGGCGGGGTACGGGGGCGGACCAAAGATCGTGATGCCCGGGGTATCGGACTTTGAGTTTATCCGTGCCCACCATATGAAGCAAACCATAGCCCCCGGATCGTATGCGGGGAACACGACAGGAAACCCTTTTCACGAAGGGTGTTTGAAAGTAGCCCGCGCAGTAGGACTCGATTTTTCCATAAACTGCGTGTATAACCGACAGGGGGAGATTGTCCGCATCCTGGGTGGCGGACTTGACGCTGCTTTCGGAGCGGCGGTGGATGTGTGTCTGGAGGAACTGGGGATAAGATTTGAGGAAAAGGTCGATATAACGATTGCATCAACCTACCCTCATACGCACGCCCATCAGTTTATCAAGGGTCTGAACGCCGCCGACGTGGTTACCAGGGAAGATGGTGCCATCTTGCTCGCCGTGCCCACCCTGACACGGCTGCCCGGTGATTTTCTCAACTCCTTCAACCTGGTAAGAGAAAGGTCTCACAATAAGCCTGTCGTTTATATGAAAGAGGCTATGTCTCGCGGGATGCCCTTCCTGCCGGAAAAACCTCTGGAGTTCAATATGGCCATGAAATGCGCGGTTATCAGGCCGGGAATACGGACCATACTTGTATCGCCCATGATTTCCGAGACTGAAGCCCGTACCATGGGGTTCGAGTACGCCCCTTCCGTTTCCGCGGGAGTGGACATGCTCGAAGCTTCATACCCCGAAGCGCGGGTTGCAATATTTCCTTCAGGAGGACTCATCGTCCCCATAACCGCCTGGGAAAGATGACATTCTCTGTCTTCCGAGCGGCGAGCGCCTACCGGTCCCGGTTCGTCGTTCCTCTCTCGGAATAGGCCGCGCCTCTTCTCCTGCGGCCCCTCCACCCCTTGATAACATCACGGACCGCCCGAAGGACTCCGGGAAGGGCGGCCTCAACCGGCCCGGAAAGGTCAAGCCCGTAGTCAATGCTGGCGGGCTCGACACCGATCACGCTTATCTCCGATAGTCTGCTCCTGTCGATCATATGGAGTGCATTGATGATAGAGAGTTCGTGGAGAGACGCCGGGATGCCTCCCTCGTCGATATCGTCTCCCACAGCCCTGTAGACTGTACCAGGAACTCCACCCGCTTTCATGGCGTCGATGAGCAGAATCCTTTCCGCCCACTCCAGGAGGTACATGGCGTCAAAGACCGCGCAGCCCACCTCCGCCACCCGGATGCCGGCTGCGACAGGTCTGCGAAGCAGCCTCACCGCATGGACCCCCACCCCGTCGTCGCGGAGAAGGAGGTTGCCAAGGCCGGCAACAAGGATCCGTGGTTCCCTTCCTTTTGCCGCTTCGGCTCGTATCCTTTTCTTCCGTCTCATTATATACCCGCCTTCACTCAAGAAAAGGGGCAAGCCGGGACGGCGCGGAGGAATAGGATGTGTCACGACGCCGTCTGAAAAATGGCATTCATACTTTATACTATAAGAGCTGTCCTCCTGTTGGTAAAGGTAACCGGGAGTCCACCCGGAACAGGTCATATGCATCCCCCCCTTTTGACTCTGCTTTCGCCATGGCTTATTTAATATACCATACTGAGAAATGGATTTATCCCTTTCGAAGTGTCTACTTTAATTCTGATCTAAAGGAGTCCTTTCCGATGGAGAAGAGACCAGGTGCCATAGCAATACTGTTGTCAAACCGGGTAAGCGCTTTTCACATCACCTCACTCCTCACCAGTTTCGCGGAACTTGTTTCAGCGCAGCAGGGCGTTCCTCTGCGCGACAATCAGGTTAATGTTGTCTCTCTCGTCCCCTCAAAGGTGCGCTGCCTTCCGCAGATTCGAAGGGCTATGGAGGCGAGGCAGGCTCTTGCCAGCCTATCACCATATATATTACTCCTCCATTCATGTTCTAACATCCTGTTTTTATTGTTTTTATATGCTCTTAATATCCCACTGTTTACAATATACTTGACATGAATTATAATGTACAGTATAACATGTCCTTTCAATTTGGTGAACATATGTACCGCAAAGTTTCTCCACATGGTCCTGAATTTACTCGTAATGAACTCTCCTCCTGCGCGCACGGACCCTCGAAACGGCACAATTCCAGACAAGTCCGGTAGATTATACCGGCACAATTCCCGTAAGGAGGGAGGTAATGCATGAATAATGTTTCCCGCCGCGACTTTTTGAAGTATTGCGGGTTAGGGGCCGCGGCCCTGGGTCTTAGCATGTCGGATCTGGGACGCCTTGAAAAGGCCTTTGCAAACCCGACCGGCCCATCGGTGATCTGGCTCCAGGGAACCGGCTGCACCGGATGTTCGGAATCCTTTCTCAACAGGATCTCGACTTCCAGCCCCAAGACCGCGGCCGCCGTTCTCGTCGACTCCATCAACCTCGTCTATCACCCTAACCTCATGGGCCCCGCGGGCCAGGAAGCGGTGGCCGAAGCGGAGGCCGCTTACAACAAAGGAGGGTATGTACTCGCAGTCGAAGGAGGGATTCCCACGGCCTTTGGCGGAGCCGCGTGCATGGCGTGGACATACAACAACGTTGAGGTTACTTTCGAACACGCGGTGCGTGACCTTGCGGACCGTGCCGCGGCGATCCTTTGTATTGGAACGTGCGCGTCTTTCGGCGGCATTCCCGCCGCGCCGCCCAACCCGGCAGGCGTCATGGGAGTCGGGGAACTCACGGGAAGACCTACCATCAATATTGCGGGGTGCCCGACACACCCCGATTGGATCGTGTGGGCCGTGGTGCAGCTTATACTCGGCAATCCGATCCCCCTTGATTCATCCGGACGCCCCACTCAGTTCTTCAGCAACACGGTGCACAGCCAGTGTCCGCGCTACGGGACGGAAAAAGCGGAGACTTTCGGAGAGGACTACCACTGTCTCATGGATCTCGGGTGCCGCGGACCCCGGACCATGTCGAACTGCCCCCAGCAAAGGTGGAATAATCAGGCCAACTGGTGCGTTGACGCCAATGGGCCATGCATAGGGTGTACCGAGCCGACATACCCCGGTACTCAGTCATTCTATACCCAGGAAGGCAAAGGAGGTACGTAATGTCAACAGTCAAGATAGTAGACCCTGTCACACGCCTGGAAGGTCATCTTAAAATAGAGGTCACCATAGACACGGTCAACAGTACGCAGCAAGTCGTTGATGCACGGGCCACGGGCACCATGTTCCGCGGGTTCGAGCAGATCCTTGTGGGCAGAGCGCCCCAGGATGCTCAGCATATCACCCAGAGAATCTGCGGCGTCTGCCCCGTTCCCCACGGCATTGCATCCGTACTTGCCCAGGACAAAGCATTCAAGGTCACTCCTCCCGCCAATGCGATCGTTATGCGCAATCTGGTCCTCGGCGCGAATTTTATCCAGTCCCATATACTCCACTTCTATCACCTTGCCCTTCAGGATTATGTGGACGGACCAGCCATGCCGCCGTGGCAGCCTTCATGGAATGTGGACAAACGCATCAGCGGCACCGGCGCCACAAGCCTGGTGAACAATTACGTGGCGGCCCTCGACATGACAAGGAAAGCTCACGAGATGGGCGCCCTTTTCGGAGGACGCATGCCCGATCCCGTGGCGTACGTCGCGGGAGGCTTTACTGCAACCCCAAGGCCGGACCGCATTTTGAAATATCAGTCATACCTGGCCGAATTAATCCCTTTCATCAGGAACACCTATCTTCCCGATGTGACCGGCTTGAGCCAGGCATATCCGGATTATTCGAGTATCGGCACCGGATACGGAAACCTTCTTTCTTTTGGGGTCTTCGATCTCGATGCGGCGGGGGCGAACAAGCTCCTGAAGCGCGGGAGATCAGCAGGCGGATCGCAGACGGTAAGCTCGGTTGATGTGAATCAGATATCGGAAGCGATCAATCATTCCTGGTATAAGGATTCGTCTTCCAGCCGGAAACCTTCGGCAGGCCAGACGAATCCCAGTTACCCCAAGACAGGGGCCTATTCATGGCTCAAAGCGCCCCGTTATGGCGGAAAACCCTATGAGGCGGGGCCTCTCGCGCGAATGTGGGTAAACGGGGATTACCGCCGTGGTATCTCCGTCATGGACCGACATCTGGCCAGGGCCCAGGAGGCTCTAAAAATAGCCGGCGCCCTTCAATCGTGGGTGACGCAGCTGCAACCCGGAGGCCCTGTCTATACCGCCCATACACCGGCCGCCACCGCGACCTCGTACGGACTTACCGAAGCGCCTCGGGGCGCGCTGGGACACTGGCTCCAGATTGCCGCTGGCAAGATTTCACGTTATCAGATCATTACACCCACATGTTGGAACGCCTCCCCCAGGGACGGCTCAAATAAACCGGGGCCGATAGAAAAGGCGCTCGTGGGCACTCCCGTAATCAGCATCGACGAACCCGTTGAAGTTTTGAGGATTATCCATTCCTTCGACCCCTGCCTTTCCTGCGCGGTCCATGTATCGAGACCCAAAGAAAATGCAAAGGTTCACGTTGTCTACACATAGAGCGACAACGGTGGCATGGAGAATTTGCTGCATACGATAAGGAGACAGAATGAAAAGACGAAAATTAACGACAGTTCTGACCGTGGCCTTTGTGACAATAATTGCAGGGCTGGCTTTCGGCGTAGGTTCCTATCTTACTCAATTCAACACCCGTTACGGCACATCGGGCAGCGCTCTCGACTCGTGTAACCTGTGCCATCCAGGCGGCGCTACTTCGCAACTCAACGCCTACGCGAGTGCCTACGTGAGTGCCGGCCACAATTTTGCCTCTGTCGAGTCCCTGGACTCCGACGGGGACGGCTACACAAACCTCACCGAGATTAACGCGCGTACCAATCCGGGCGACGCTGCCAGTCATCCGGTCGCGGACGCGACGCCTCCGGTGGTTACGGCCTTCACCATACCCGCCACATCGGGTTCCCTTGTGGTTGCCATCAACAGTTTTACCGCGACGGACAACGTAAGCGTAACCGGCTACCTCGTGACAGAGACGGCCCAGAAGCCCCTGGCCGCCGCAGCGGGCTGGACCTCTACACCTCCCGCAAACCATACCTTCACCACCGCGGGTGTCAAGACGCTTTACGCATGGGCAAAGGACGCCGCGGGTAATGTCTCTTCCACCACGGTGAGCGCCTCCGTTACCATCACCCTTGCCGATGCGACACCCCCCACGGTCACCGCTTTCACGATCCCTGTATCGTCGGCCTCCCTGACCGTGACAATCAGCGCCTTCACCGCTACGGACAATGTGGGAGTGACGGGCTACCTTGTGACGGAAACGTCCACAAAGCCCCTTGCTTCCGCGTCGGGATGGAGTGCGACACGGCCGGCAAGTTACGCCTGTACTTCGGGCGGCGCAAAGACGCTTTACGCATGGGCCAAGGACGCCGCGGGTAATGTCTCCACCGGTGTGGTGAACGCCACTGTCAACATCACGGTTTCCGATATGACGCCCCCCCTGATTACGGCTTTTGTCATACCCTCTGCCTCAAGTTCTCTCGTAATCACCATTACCAGCTTTACCGCAACGGACAACGTGGGAGTGACGGGCTATCTCTTGACCACAACCTCTACGCCACCTTCGCCTACCGGCGCGGGCTGGACCGCAACGCCACCGGGAAGCTATACCTTTGTTTCTACGGGAGTGAAAACGCTTTACGCATGGGCCAAGGACGCTGCGGGTAATGTCTCCACCGGTGTGAGCCAGACCGTCAGCATCGTATCCGGCGACACCATACCACCGAACATCACCAACTTCTCCCTTACCCCTTCGGCCGAGACGTTAAAGGTGCCTGTAGTCGCGTTCACCGCAACGGACGACGTGGCCGTTACGGGTTATATGCTTACAGAGACCGCAAAAACTCCTCTTCCCACGGCAGCCGGCTGGAGCACCACTCCTCCCGCAAGCTACACCTTCACCTCGGAAGGACTCAAGGCACTTTACGCCTGGGCCAAGGACGCCGCGGGGAATGTATCGTTGCCGTGGAGCGACATGGTGGACATCGTGGTTACGGACGTTACGCCTCCCGACGTGATGGACTTCAGCCTCCGCAGCCCCAGTGATTCCCTTATCGTACCTATTACCGGCTTCACTGCCATAGACGACGTGGAAGTCACAGGCTATCTCGTAACGAAGAGTGCGTCGCGGCCAAAAGCGAATGCGGCCGGATGGAGCGCAAGCCCCCCGACCAGCTACACCTTCCCTCTTCATACGACGGGCACCAAAACCCTCTATGGCTGGGCAAAAGATGCCGCGGGGAATGTGTCCGATGGTCTTTCGGAACAGGTAGTCATCCAGATCGATGATCGTACTCCGCCGACGGTAACGGAGTTCAGGATACCTTCGTCATCGAGCAGCCTGACTGTCAGGCTCAGGACCTTCACCGCCACGGATAACAAGGTGATTGCAGGCTATATGGTAACCACGTCGTCCGCAAAACCGTCATGGTCGTCGCCCAAGTGGAACGCCGCTCCTCCCGCGAGCTTCACGTTTACGTCCCAGGGGACAAAAACACTCTACCCCTGGGTCAGGGACGCCGCGGGGAATGTGTCCGGCAAATTTGTGGGCGCCGCCATGAAGGTCCGCATCTCTCTCGACCCTGAAGAAGAGGACAGGAACGAGCACGGCGATGACGATTAATTAACAGTCATCGGGCGAAGGCCACCCTCCATGGGCGCGGTCCCCGGTGACGATGGCAAAGCTCCTCTGTAACGGGTAAATCGATAAGGGCGGGATTATTTCCCGCCCTTATCGTAACATTGCACGTAAAAGCAGGAATAGAAAGCCCACCAGCCCGTGCTATGAAGTATTGAATTATCCGGACCCGGAAGTTATAATCTCCCATCATATACAGGAGGTCGGATATGTCCGTTATGCTGGAGTTTGCCATGTTTCCCACGGATAAAGGGGACAGCGTGAGTGAATACGTAAGCAGAATAATTAAAATGATCGACGAAAGCGGCGTATCCTATAAGTTGACGCCCATGGGAACCATTGTGGAAGTAGAGACCCTCGATGAAGCGCTTCGCATCGTCGGTAAAGCCTACGGTCAGCTTGAACCCGATTGCGGGAGGATCTATTCCTCACTGAAACTGGACATACGCCAGGGAAAAAGCGAGAGGTTGCAGCAGAAAATAGCATCGATAGAGGGGAAGATAGGGCGGGAAGTCAAGAAGTAGTGCCCGACTCGAAAGTTCCGCCATTTGCCGGAGGTGCCATATGATGCGACGATATTTCTTATCCGTACAGTCGTCCCGAACAGGACTCGGCCATGCATGAATGGGCATTGGCTCAATCAATCGTTGCCACCATCGCTTCAGAAATTGAAAAAAACGGGCTGTGCAAAGTATCGAGAGTTGAAGTCAAGGTGGGGGAACTGCAGCAGATCGACCTCGACATCTTCAGGTCTCTCATCGAGAGCGTTCTCTCAACCTATGACCTTCCTGTAGACATGTCTCAAATAGTCGTCTCCAAAGACAAGACTACCTTCAAATGCAGAATCTGCGGCTCGGAGTGGGGTTTTGCCGATACCGGCGATACCCTTACCCATGATGAAGGCGAGTCGATCCATTTCATCCCCGAAGTGGCGCACATTTACATGCGTTGTCCCGGGTGCGGAAGCCCGGACTTCGATATCTCGAAGGGACGCGGCGTGTGGATCGAGTCCATCGAAGGAGAAACATGATAGACCCCAGACCTGCCGTAATTCAGGAGAGACTTGCCCATACCCGACGGATACTTGCCGTGTCAGGCGGTAAGGGAGGGATCGGCAAAAGCTCGATTGCCTGCCTTCTCGCCCTCTGCCTCTCCCGCAAAGGCCATAAAACAGGACTTTTCGACCTTGATTTCGCAGGCCCCACCGACCACGTGCTGCTGGGCATCAAGGGGGTCGGTCCCCACGAGATGAACGGGATTGTCCCTCCCGTGGTTCATGGGATCAGCTTCATGTCCCTCACCTACTTTACCGGCGACCACCCATCCCCCTTCAGAGGTTCCGATATATCAAATTCCCTTGTTGAACTCCTTGCCATCACCCAATGGAACGATCTCGATTTCCTGGTCATCGACATGCCTCCAGGGCTTGGCGACACTATCCTCGATGTAATAAGACTGATCAGACGGATGGAATTCCTCGCGGTAACTACAAGTTCGAAACTCGCCCTGGAAATAGTGAAGAAGGAGTTAACCATGCTGAAGGAACTCGGCATCCCGATCCTGGGCGTGGTTGAGAATATGAAGAGAAATTCCGACCCGCCGGTGGGACGACAGATATCCCCCCTTCAGGTCCCGTTTCTCGGTTCCATAGATTTCGATCCCGGTTTTGAGGAGACGCTGGGGGATATCGACCGTTTGATAGGAACCCGATTCATGAAGCAATTGGAACTGATAGTCGATCGGGGCATGGTTGTCTCAGAAGAGGACCGCCACCGGCCGGAGCCCTGACCCGGAAACCCGGGCAGGCAAATTTGTCATATCATAAAGAGGAGGTCTCATGGATGCGGTAAGAGAAGAATTCAAAGACGGTATATACACAATCATATTGAACAGGCCCGAAAAGAAGAACGCCATGGATTCCGAGCTTTTGCCGGCTCTTTTCCAGGCGCTTCAAAATGCCAGGGCGAAAAAGAGTTCGGTGGTCATTATCCGGGGCGCGGGAAAAGCGTTCTGCGCCGGTGGGGACATCGTTGAATTCCGGGAAAGCGAAGATACAGGCTCCCGTATCGATTACATGGCGGACGTACTCCACAAAAGCATCGTCCTTATCAGACAGATGGACGCCATCGTGGTAGCGGCGGTGGAAGGTGTAGCGGTGGGAGCAGGCCTGGGCCTTGCCCTTGCCTGCGATGTTACCGCCGCGTCAAGAAATACGGTCATGAACATGGGATACAGACGGATCGGCCTCACCCCTGACGGCGGAGGCAGCTTCTTTCTCCCCCGCATCATAGGGGCAAAAAAATTCAGCGAGCTCTATCTTTTCTCCCGCAATATCACCATGGACGAGGCCAAGGACATGGGTCTCGTGAACTTCGTGTGGGAGGAAAGTGAGTTTGAGGAAAGATTGGAGAAGATGGTAGCAGACCTCACCGCCCTTCCCATGGAGACCATCGGGCATTTCAAGGACCTCGTGAACCACGCCGTGTTGTCGGGGCTTGAGGTCCACCTCGACAAGGAGCGGTTCTATGTATCCGAATTGGGAGGAAACAAACAATTCAAAGAGCGGCTGGACCAGTTCTTCAAGAAGAAATAGAGAAGGCAACCTTGCATTGTCAACCACGGCATGAGGGCAACATGAAGGCACAACCGTGAAAGGCGCCCCATGAAGATGCTCTATCTTTTTTCCATTTTTGGATACATCTGTCTTTTATGGTTCGTCAGTATCTATGTGACGAGAAGATCGAGATCGACCGAGGCCTATCTTGTGGCATCCGGGAGCCTTTCGGTCCCATTCATTTCAGTCCTCATCGCGGGCACCTGGATCGGTGGGGTATCGGTCGTCGGGATGGCCCAGGGCGCTTACATCCACGGGATAAGCGCCCTTTGGTTCCAGGCAGGCATCTGGATCGCCATGTGCATAACCGCCCTCCTGCTCCCCCGGATCATGCGGGGCAGGAAAACCTACTCCATACTTGATGTAGTAGGAAAACTCTATGACGCGAAGACAGCGCGTCTCGCAGGCATTCTTCAGCTCTTTTTCTCCATCTGGGTGGTTACCATGCAGATCGTGGGAGGGGGAGCCATACTGTCGGTCATTCTGGGTGAACGGATATCGTTCAGGGAAGGGATGGTGCTGACTGCCGCCGTCTTCACGCTGTATAACGTGGTAGGAGGTTTCGTCGCCACCGCATACACAAATCTGGTCCATATCTGCGCCATCTTCCTGGGTATATTCCTTGGGGGCTTTTACGTCATATTCAATACCGGATCTCTCGCCCGGATGGCTGTCGACACCGGTGTCTTTCACCCCTTCGGGGATCTCGGGTTAGCCCAGGCCTTGAGTTGGGCTTATATCAACCTTACACTGGGAGTCCTTGCTCAGCCTGTAATCAACACGGCTTCCTCCGCAAAGACTCTTTCCGATGGAAGAAAGGGGATTCTTATAGGTAATTTTATCGCCATCCCCGTGGTGGTCATGGCAGCCCTCTGCGGCATTGCGGCAAAGGACCTCTTTCCCTCCATCCCTTCCCTTGCCGCTTTACCCCGGCTCCTGGATGTCATGCCTCCCGCCATAGGCGTCTTCTTTCTTCTTGGAATGTGGGCTCCCCTCATGAGTTCAGGTTCTCCTTTTCTGATGGGTGCCACGACCCTGGCGGTTAAGGGCTACATAGGTCCCGCTTTCAGGATCGAAAACGATAAAAGACTGCTTCTCGTATCGCGGATAACAACCCTGACGATAGGGGCCCTTTCGCTCTTCCTCGGTCTCTTCGTGAAAGAGATCCTGAGGGAAATCACTTGGCTCGCCGTCTTTTTGAGCGCAATAGTTTACATCGTATTCGCGGGCTGGGCAGGAAACAGGGTGTCGAGCGCCCACGCCTTTATCGCTCTCCTCGGGACCATAGCGATAGTAGCCGCCTCCTTTGCCTTTGGATTCTACAAGCTCATACACCCCGTCTGGCCGGTTACCGTCTACATCGCGATAGTGACGGCCCCGGACCTCCTCCGGCCCCGGCGGGACAAGGCGAAGTAGAATCAGCCCTCCGGCCCGGCCTTCCCGGACCGAGGCTTGCTCGATGGAGGCGCGGATACGCCCTGCCGTGATGTGGCATAATTTTCCTCAGTAGGAATTATTTTCCCATATAGACCCATATACGGCTCTGTGGCCCAGGGACCGATCCCCGTGAAATCATGTGATTATGTGCGCCCCCGGCAGCTTACGGCATAGGGGTTGCAACAAATCACGGTTGGAAGGGGCGAGCCAAGACCTACCTCTATCAAACTTCAATCGTTGAAAGGAGGTCAGTATGATCAGCAGCATCGGCAGCAACAGCAGTTCACTCTATGAGTACCTAATGCAGTTGAGGGCGTCCGGTTCATCAACGTCATCAACGTCATCCACATCAACGACGGACGATCTTTTCAGCAAGATCGATACGAGCGGAGACGGGACGGTAAGCGAAGACGAGTTCAACACGTTCCGGTCGGAAATGGAAGCCCAGTTTAAGAACTCCGTAATGACATCGAAGTACGATTCCACGGGAGCCGCCACCTCAACCGACGATCTTTTCAGTAAGGTCGACTCGGACGGGGACGGCACGGTAAGCGAAGACGAGTTCGGTATGTTCCGGTCGGCCATGGAATCCCACGGAGCTCCTCCTCCACCGCCGCCGCCGGACTCTTCGGCCTCATCCTCGTCAAGTTCGTCCATCGACGACCTTTTCGGCAAGATCGATACGGATGGGGACGGCACGGTAAGCGAGGACGAGTTCGGCACCTTCCTCGCCGGCATGGAGGCTGCAATTGAAAACGTCCTGCTTCAGGGTCAGGACAGTACAAGCATCGATTCCGACACATCCGTCGGCAGCACCGCCGAAGCCGCTTCGTCGGCAACAAGCGTCAGTACGGCCGCAACAGATTCAACGTCGGACCAGACGGACGGCGCAAGCCTTTTCGCGTCCCTTATTATGGAAGCAATAACCAAGTATATGACCTTCTCGCAGCCGCAGCAGGGTTCAACGTCTACAGGTCAGATAAGTGTAGCGGCTTAATGAATTATGCATCTTTTGAGAGAGGAGCATCCCGTCCCGGCAATCGGGAGTGAGCAAGGCTTCATCTCTCGTATCAGAATCACCTGGCGTGGCATAGAGACTTGAGGTGGACCGGCTCGCCCCCCAAACCTCCTTGAAACGCCGCCTTTCCCCATCGTCGACCTCCCGTATCCGGATTGCGTAAAGAATTGAAGGGCATCTTTGCTCAGTCATTCATCCCGCCGCGACGCCTCGGCGATCACCTTCCCAAATTTTCGCAGAAAAGGGCAATTCCGTATTTCATCCCGGTATTCACGATCGGTTGTAACCTTTAGGGGATTCTTCGCGACTATGTAGCAAGAAGGGGGCGATCGCTTCACTCTCCTGTGTCAGAATCACCTGGCGTGGCATCTGGACTTGAGGTGGACCGGTTCGCCCCCAAAATTACCGTGACAGCTTCGTCTTACCACAGTATACCATAATGCCCGTCTTTCGTTCACAAATATTCGCATCGATCGTAAATAACGATGGGGCGCATACAAAACAAGGACCGCGGCAGCACGACCGGACCGTTCTCCACCGATCCTCCCCCGGAAAAGAAGGATTGCCCGGGTATGGGCGACGCCGTCCCGGAGGGTGACGTTACTCCTTTTCCACGGGAAAAGTCAGACTCGCGCCAAACCACCCGATGACCGAGACCATAGCGGACAAGGAAAATACCAGTATGAGGTAGATTCCGCTCGAAAACCTCAGGTCCAGAAGAATATCGGGGACTGCGACGCGCCACACAAGGACGACAATGTTGACACCCAGGAGGGCCATTGAAAGCCGTTGTTTGATGGCTACGGGTCTCATGGGCCTTGCCCTATAGTTGAGCCACCATGTGTAGTAGCCTGTGGCCATAGCTACGGGAGTGAAGGCAAGCCCTGCCCCGAGGCAATTCAAAGCTGTCACTTCGAAACCCGGGACACGGGTGAACAGGAAAAGTAAAGTAAACAGGCCGGCGGAAAACATAAACACGATGGGGAAGTGGACCGTCATGGGGTGCGGATGACGTTTCAATACGGGATATTGCCTAAGCAGTCTTGACAGCGAAGGGGGGACCTGTCTCTCACTTTCCTGTCCCTTTTTCAAAGTGCCCACTTGCGGGTACCGATCGAGCATCTCAGGCCCGTGGGGAGCCGCGGAAATGTCCGCGGTCAGGTCAGCGCCCCCATGGTGACGCTGCATATGGAAACCACCGGTCCACAGACGGCTGCCACTCACGTCAAAGACCCTATTCCCGTGGGCCACGTACACAGGCTTTCCGTTCTTACCGTCGGCTTCCGCAAGCTCCTCAGGAGTGATTTCTTTCATCAACGGCTCTCTCCGAAGCAGGGGTCAGACCATGACCCTGATGACTGCCGCGGCAAGCAGAACGGCAGGGTAATAGCTGGCCCTGTTAAAAAGGTACAAGGCCCGGCACCGGGCCCCCTCCTTTAGAAGGCGATACGCGGGCACTATGAGGAGATAGATCCCTGTGGCCAGCGACGCGCCAGTGTAAAAGACACGTCCCCCCTCATCCCGGCTGAAACCGGCGAGGACCCCGCTCAGAACCACGGTCATGAGAAGGCACGCAAAAACCATTGAAGCAGCGTGCGACGGCCTGAAGCATACCGGAATCGTTTTCGCCCGCATCGATCGGTCTTCCTCGATGTCGGTCCAGTCGGCAGGAATGTTCTGGCCGCCTATTTCCCAGAAAAAGAGCCACAGAAACAACATGACCAGAAATGTTATGGAGGGGTGGTGGTCCACTGCAAAAACCGCGGCTACGCCACCGGAAGTCTTCACCGCCCCGCTTACGAGGGTCCTCAGACAACTCGTTCTCCACATGAGACAATATGCCCCTTCGAGAAGACAGGCTACCACAAAAATAACGACACAGACCGGATTCAGAAGGTAGGCGCCTATAAGAGCGACGAATGTCCACGCTAATGCCCACGCCAACGCCTCCTTGAAGCTAAGAAGGTTGTAGGCCATGGGGTGCCGGACCAGGACGGCATCCAGATAGTCTTCTGTATCCTGAAATCCCCCTTGATCCCGCTTGAGTTTGTCCACACGATAGTCCATCAGGTCGTTCAGAGCATAGACTGCCGTATAACCCGCAAAGGCTGTTATGAAGCCCAACAACACAGTTCTCAGAGGAGGGAACGCCCCGTACCAGAGCAGGGCCGCAAGGGCAGGCGTAGCCATATCCAGCAAACCATGAGGGGTTCTTGAAAGGGCAAAGAAAAGTCCTATGTGAGACAGGACCGAGTGATGTCTCTCTAAAGGCACTACGTTCACGATTCTCACTCCCTGCTGAAGAGATCACAGGTCCTTCCGCATAACCCCTATTCCTGGGGCCGGCGAAAGCGCTTATCCCGGCCCCCGCGCGGCTCACAGCCGACTGCCCGGGGTCAGACCTTAGCGAGAACATAAGAACTCCCATTTACCATGTCAAGCAGGGGGTTGAGTGACAATTATCCATGATCGGGCCGGGACGAGAGGTGACGCGACAAGATCATCGTCTCTAAGTCCCGCCGGAACGGGACAGGGCACTTCGGGGGTGAGGTATCTTCACGACATTTCACCGGATATGGGATTAACCCGGGACTTCTCCCCGGTTACTACTTATCACGCACCTTCTTCTCCCGGTTTTGGGCATAGGCGTCACGCATCGCCACATAGGGATCGATCGCCATACCTTTGAACGTCTCGTAATCTCCGATATGAAAGGAAGTGTCGTTTACCATGTAGTGAGCGTAAAGAATAACGCTCAGAGGGTTAATGAGTGAGTCTTTCGCGCTTTCCGGCCATATTACGTAGGCTGTGGGCACGAGATACCAGTTTCCGACAAAACCTACTGAGTCCCGCGCGCTGTTGGGACCAAGGAAGGGCCATACGATATAGAAACCCTGTCCCACGCCATACTTTCCCAGAGTCTGACCGAAATCCGCATCGCGGCCGGTCACCCCGAAACACTCTTTCGCGCAATCCCTGAGACCGCCCACTCCCACGGTGGAGTTAATAACGAAACGGGCCAATTCAAGTCCTGCGTACCCTGGCTTACCTTGCAGGAGGTTGTTCACAATGCGAATGGGCGCCCTGAGGTTTATATAAAAATTGTTGATAAGACCTCTTATGTCTTCGGGCAGGATATACCCGTAACCTTGAGCAACCGGCTTCAGCGCCCAGAAGTAAAGTTTGTCGTTAAAATGGTACATTGCCCTGTTCCAGGGCTCGATGGGATCGGCGATGCGCGGCCCCTCTGCGGGCCCCGCTTCTTCCTCGGAGACATTTCCGAACTCGTCGGAAGGCTTCCCCCCCACATCTTTCTCCGTCACGTCGCCGAATTCATCCGTGGGCTTCCCGCCTCCGGCAGCCTGAGCAAGTCTCGTCTCTGCCGCGGGCTGTTCGACTTGCGTGGATTCGGCGCCTTTCGTCACCGCCGGACCCGGGCCGGTCTCTATCGCAGAGACTGCGGGAGGACTCCACAGGAGAGCAGACAACAAAAAGACCAGCGCTCCTCCTAAAAGTGTGGGTTTCCTCAGGTTCCGACGATGCAGGAGCCCACCACGGATCATTTCTTTCCCACCTTCCTGCGCAAAGTATCGATCAGGGTAGCGGGGGGATTGTTTCCCAGTATTTCACGAAATTGGGTACGGTAATTATTGATGAGGCTTACGCCTTCTATCACCACATCAAACACTTTCCAGTCGTTTTCCTTCTTCATTACCCTGTAGTAGATCGATACTTCGCTGCCCTTTGTGATCACCGTACTCTGGACCTCCACCTGGGTCTCGGTAATCGGCACCTCTTTGGTGAAATTGACCTGTTCGTTGGTGTAGGCGGTAATCTTATCAACATATGCGTCCTTGAGAATCTTCTTGTAAAGGTCGACGAATTCCTTTCTCTGTTCCGGGGTAAACTTGTTCCAGTTCATCCCCAGGGTCCTCTTTGAAAGTTCCACGAAGTCGAAAAGCTTCTCCGCAGCCGCCTCCACCCGTTGCTCCTTGACTTTCTTTCCGCTCTCGCCCTTAAGTTTGGGATCGCGCAGCACATCAAGCACGCCGTTTACGTTCACCTTCACCGTGTCGAGTGGGGTTCCGGCAAATGCAATCGCCGACATTATCAACAGGACAAAAATACTTGCAAGAATCGACCATTTCTTCATGAATCTGCTCCTTCCCCGATCAGTTGGCGGGTTTTTCAGGGGATTTCCCCGGTTCTTTCTTCACGTCTCCAAAGGCAACCTTGCCTATAAGGTCTTCGATGTCGGTGGGCACGGATGTCTGAGTAATCATGGCGCCCGACTTCAGAAGGTCGCCCGCTCCGCCCGGGTCTACCTTTACATACTTGTCGCCAATGAGACCTGCGGTCTTTATGGTTGCCGACCCGTCGTCATATACCTTCGTGCCCTTCTTGACCTGCATCTCCACGAGCGCCATCTGACGGTCCGTATCTATCCCGAGGCCGGTAACCCGGCCCACCTCGATGCCGTAAATATCTACGGAACTGCCGACCCTGAGACCCGAGACGGTGGCAAACCGGGCACGCAAAGGATAGGTATCCTCCCCGAATACGTGGAGCTTGCCCAGTTTCACCGCCATGTAGCCGACACAGAGAAGCCCGATCACAACAAAAACGCCTACAGCCGTTTCCATGGAATATTTCTTCATTATTCATTACCTCCGAAATCACATCGGTGTCTCGCGATGATTTCCTGTTTAGTTTGAGCCTTCTCTATTATCTGATCGATCTCGTCACCGGCGGTAACTTCTATGATCCCGGCACGGATGTAGACATCGAAACAGACTGACGGGCCTATCCGGGCGCCCGCTATGCTGTGTATCCGGTCAAGGGCCTCCTCCTCGAGTTCCTCCGCGAAGCCGGCTACCAGTTGCCGCGCTTCCTGAGTATCCGTGTGAGGGAATATGGTGAGAATCTGGTCTCTGCTGTGGCGGGTGGAGAAACCCCCGATGGGGCTGAAATGTCTGTTGGTGAACTCACCCAGGGCTCTCAGTACTTCCACCGCTACCTGGGGGCCGAGGGTCTCGTTCAACAGGTCGAATTCCACGCTGAAAAGTGCGGCGGAAACCGTAGGTTCGGTAGGCGCCGCCCCGAACATGGCTGCATGGTACACGCGGAACGACTCCCTCGAAAGAAGTCCGGTCAGTTCATCCTGAAACCCCTCCAGACTGCGCAGAAATTCATCAATGAGAGGCAGCTTGGCCTTAATGGCCTCCTCGTAGGTTCCCTCGAAACCGACGGAGCCTTCCCAGAGTATGACAAGTCGGTCCGAAATGAAAAAAATATCGGGTATGTCATGGCTGATTATTACCGCCGTGAAGCCGAACTTCCGCCTCGCATGGGCAATCATGCTCAGAATCATGTTCTTCCTGATAGGGTCCTGACCGGTAGTGGGCTCATCGAAGAGGACTATCTTCGGGTCGGTCACCAGGGCGCGGGCCAATGCCACTCGCTTCTGCATTCCGCCGGAAAGCTCGGAAGGGTACCTGTGGGACGCCTCGGAAAGCTCCAGGTCTTCGATCCTTTTCGACACCATGCTCTCTATTTCTTTCTTGCCGAGGGTCGTGGTTTGCCTGAGAGGAAGGGCGACATTCTCGAAGACCGTCATAGAGTCAAGGAGCGCATTGTTCTGGAAGAGATAGGCAATGGCACACCTGTACTCCTCGTTTTGCGTCTTGCTCATCTTGCGCACCGGAACTCCCTGAAAGAGAATCTCGCCTTCGTCCGGCTGAAGTAAGCCGATGATGTGTTTGAGGAATACGCTCTTTCCTGTGCCGCTCTTCCCTATTATCGTGGTAATCTGATTTTCATATATCCTGACATTTACGTCCTTGAGTACGGTTTTACCGCCAAACCCTTTCGTGACGTTCCGGAATTCTATTAACGGCGTATCCATCGTCGGCCTCACATAAGAAAAGAAGTTATTACATAATCGGCCACGAGAATCGTGACGCATGAAAGGACGACAGCGGAGATGGTCGCCAGTCCCACTGCCTTGGCGCCGAAGGTACCGGCCCGCAGGTGACAAAAGTAACCCTGGAAACAGCAAATACATGAAACGATTGCGGCAAATACAAGGGCCTTTATGAACCCGCCGCGGATGTCTACAATGTCCACTGACGACTGTACGCGGTAAAGGTAGGTCCCCCCATTCGTCCCCAGTAAGAATACGCCCGTAATGTACCCACCAAGTATCCCGATAAGATCGAAAAAGGCGGTAAGTAGAGGAAAGCTGATGATGGAAGCCGCTATCTTCGGACTCACAATATAGCGGATGGGATCGATCCGCATCGTATAGAGGGCATCAACCTGTTCCGACATCCGCAGTATCCCTATTTCTGCGGCCATGGCCGAACCCGCCCGGGCAGTGATCATAATGGCGGTGAGAACGGGCCCCAGTTCCCTGATAAGAGAGAGGGATATGGCCGACCCGAGGGCCCCCACGGAACCGAACTTTACAAGGACATAGAATAGCTGCAATCCAAGCACCATACCGGTGAACAACCCCACGAGCATCACGATAAGTGACGAACCCGCGCCGATATGGTACACCTGGTTGATAATCTCGGCAAGCTGCTTTTTCCGGAAAATATTGATAAAACCCTGGAAAAAGAAGATACTCATGGCGCCCATATCGCCGACCTGGCGGATTACCTCCCTGCCTACCAAGCGGAAAAAGGGTATCACAGGATTGTTCCACTGCGGTAATCCGTTCTCCTTCAAATCTTCCCCTCCGTTTATAGCTGCAATTAGAACTCCCGTCAGAATTCGTGTAGATATTCTAAGCTGGAGTTACCCCATTTAGTCAAGACAAAACAGTAGAGATCGCCCATAATCATCGCCATCCGGACCTTTCTACTCCCCAATTATCTTTATCAACACCCGCTTCTTCCGTCGTCCATCGAATTCGCCGTAAAAAATCTGTTCCCACGGCCCAAAGTCCAGCTTTCCATCCGTAACAGCTACCACCACTTCCCTCCCCATGACCGATCTTTTCAGATGGGCGTCCGCATTATCTTCGCCCGTATTGTGTCTGTATTGCGAAATCGGCTCATGGGGCGCCAACCCCTCCAGCCATACTTCGAGGTCGTGAAACAAACCCCGTTCATCATCATTAATGAACACGGAGGCCGTGATGTGCATTGCATTGACCAAAATCAGCCCCTCCTTTATCCCGCTTTCCCGGAGGCAGTCTTCCACCTCTCCTGTAATGTTTACGAACCCAAGTCTCGATGAAACATCAAACCACAATTCTTTCCGGTAACTTTTCACTGTCTCCTCCATAAATGGGATGAAAAGAAAATAATACATAACGGTCATATTCATCAAGTCTTCTCATTCGGTCCGGGTATATCTTTCCCACGACACCTTCCCAATGAGAAGGCCCCGACGCGTGCCGACTGGGGAACCCCCCTTGCATGAAAACGGCAGCATCACATCGGATCATGGACATTGCCCTTTCGGGTACATAGTTGCAGACCATTTTTCGTACGACCGTAACCCTTCTTCCGTTGGCCGGTCCCGGCGGCCTCCGCCTTGACATCAGCATTACAGGGACTTAATATCTCTTCAGCGACGGGACTTCGTCCGGCGCGTAAACACCTTGAGGGCGTCGAAATTTTGGGACTTAACAGACGGGAATTCATTACGGTAGGCGTCGTCGGACTGATCGCCTCCCAGGGGTGGGAGCCGCAGTCCATGGCCCAGCCGCATACCGCAAAATTCAAAGGAGGAACCAGAATGTACTCAGCCAAAGATTATTCCGGACTTATAGGCATGGAAGGCTTCAGCGAGACCCTTCTAAAGAACCATTTTACCCTTTATCAGGGATACGTTGCCAATTCGAACAAACTCCTCGACACACTTGCCCAGATGCTCAAGGAAGATAAGGTGGCAGCCCCGGAGTTTGCCGAGTTGAAAAGACGTCTCGGCTGGGAATTCAACGGCATGCGGCTCCATGAGTACTATTTCGGAAACCTGGGCGGAAAGGCCGCGATCACGAAGGCAGGTCCTCTTGCCAAGAAACTGGAAGACAATTTCGGAAGTTACGAGGCATGGGAAAAGGATTTCAAGGCTGTCGGCTCCATGCGGGGGATCGGATGGACCGTCCTCTACCAGGACACGGCCGCCGACAGACTGATCAATTTCTGGATAAATGAACACGACGTGTCGCACCCGGCGGGATGCAACCCCTTACTCATACTCGACGTGTTCGAGCATGCGTTTATGATCGATTACGGGTTGAAAAGGGCGGACTACATCGCCGCTTTTTTCAGGAACGTCAACTGGGCAAGCGTTGAATCGAGACTGAAATAAGACCGTTTACAGCACCGTATTATCCGGGACTCGCGGAGGTTTCCGCGGTCCCGCCCTTCCAGGCGGGGACTCCATGAGCCCCCGTTCCACACAAATTTATCCCTATAAACCTTTTCCGGGCGTTTCGATATGGAAGCCCGCCTCCCTGAAGATCGGCGCAAGATATTTAAACCGAAGTTCCCCCTGTGAAATCCCCCCAATATCACTCTATCCCGTTGAAATGACGGGAATAGGGTGATAATCATATCTTCTACTTGTTGCCATGTAATAGTGCATTATGTACTTGACATGTAGGTAAGATATTTGCTATATATGTTCCATGTACATCGAAAGCATCCCCAACCGCAACTCCCGGCCCGCCATCCTCTTGAGGGAGGCATGGAGGGAAGGCAAAAAGATAAAGAAGAAGACAGTCGCAAACCTCACTGATTGGCCGGAAGAGAAGATCGAGCTCTTGAGGCGTGTATTGAAAGGGGAGTCTCTCGTCTCTCCGAAGGAAGCCTTTAAGGTTGAGCAGTCTCTCCCCCACGGCCATGTGGAGGCCATACTCGGGACAATAAAGAAGCTTGGCCTTGATACGGTCATTGCCTCGAAGCCTGGAAGGGAGAGAGACCTCGTAATCGCCATGATCGTGGAACGCCTCATCCACCCCTCATCGAAATTAGCAACTACGAGGCTCTGGCATACTACTTCGGTGGCGGAGGAACTCTCGGTTGCAGATGCCGATGAGGACGAACTCTATGATGCCCTGGACTGGCTTTTGGCAAGACAGGAGCGGATCGAGAAGAAGCTGGCGAATAAGCACCTTACCGAGGGCTCGCTCGTGCTCTACGATGTGACGAGCAGTTACTACGAGGGCCACACCTGTCCCCTTGCGCAGTTCGGCCATGACCGGGATGAAAAGGGAAAGAGGATCATCGTCTATGGAGTACTCACCGATCACGAAGGCCGACCTGTTGCAGTTACCGTCTATCCGGGGAATACGGGCGATCCCTCTACCATTCCCGACCAGACGGCAAAGCTCAAAGAAAGATTCGGTCTCGATCACCTCGTCCTCGTGGGCGACAGGGGCATGCTTACGGAGACACAGATTACAAAGATAAAGGAGATGCCCGGCATAGGGTGGATATCGGCCCTCAGGTCTTCCGCCATACGCGAGCTTGTGGGACAGGGGAGCATCCAGATGTCCCTCTTCGATACCCAGGACTTTGCGGAAATCACCTCTCCCGAGTATCCGGGGGAAAGGCTCATCGCTTGCTTCAACCCCCTTCTTGCCGAAGAGAGAAAGAGGAAAAGAAACGCGCTCCTCGATGTGACGGAAAAGAAGTTGTCCTCCATTGTACGGGCGGTCGGGAGAAGGACAAGGACGCCTCTTTCCGCAGCGGAGATAGGGAAGAAAGTCGGCGCGGTAGTCAACGATCACAAGATGGCGAAGCACTTTATCCTTACCATCGGAGACGGGTCCTTCTCATTCGCCCGGAACGAGGAGTCAATCACCGAAGAAGAAGCCCTCGACGGGATCTATGTGATCCGTACGAGTGAACCAGCCCTTCCTCCCGCCGATGTGGTACGGAACTACAAGAACCTTGCCCGGGTAGAGCGGGCCTTCAGGACCTTGAAGGGCATCGATCTTCTCGTCCGTCCCATTCACCACCGTACCGAGGATCACGTGCGAGCCCACATCTTTCTCTGCACCCTCGCCTATTACGTAGAGTGGCATATGAGGGAGGCCCTTACGCCGCTGCTCTTCGACGATGAGGAGCTTCCCCTCTCACGAACGACGAGAGACCCGGTAAAGCCCGCGGAGTCATCTTCTTCCGCAAAGAAAAAGAAGACCACCAAGCTCACCCCTGACGGCCTTCCCGTCCAGAGCTTCCGTACCCTCCTTGCCGCACTGGGGACCCGATGCAAAAACCGGTGCAGGATGGTTTTGGACTCCATGGCCCCGGCCTTCACCCTTCTTACTGATCCGACACCTCTCCAGGCCCGCGCCCTTGCCCTCCTCGGACTGTAGCCAGTAACGGGAAATCAATTTCTGCCATAATCATTGGAATATCAAGGTGATGGGTTAATATTGGGCGGGGAACTTCGGTTTAAAACTTACCCGACCGGCCTCTTCAGGCATATCCACATAAGGATAGAGTTCCAGACTGATGTCCCCACTGTACCCCTCCTCGGACATGGCCTTCAGCATGGCGGGAAACGGGACTGATCCCAGTCCGGCAATCAGGTGGTTATGGACCCGGCTCGAAGCGATGTCTTCAAGGTGGACGTGGCCCACCCACTCAGACAACTCGCGGAAGGATTCCACCGGGTCTTCCCCCACACAGAAGAAATGACCCATATCGAAATTTAAGCCCACGGACGCGGACTTTACCTCCGCGATAAACGATTTGAATTGAGAACTGTTCTCGATCAAGAGACCCGGTTCGGGCTCTACAAGGACCTTCACGCCCAGGGCCTCTGCCGCAGGGATCACCCGTTCGAGTCCTTCCCGGAATAAGGACAGCGCCCGGCCCCTCGAATCCCCGTTCAAAGGGCCCCCGGGAGGCACGGATATATTTCCGCAACCGAGGTACCTGGCTACTCTCAGACATTCCAGCGTGTGGCGGACGCGGACGTCACGCCTCGCTTTGTCTTCCTCGATCCACGAAGGGAGGTAGGTGTCCCCCACCGCGAAAAGCGTGAAGCTGTTCAGGTTGGTAATCCTGAGCCCCCGTTCATCGATAAGCCTCTTCAGGCGGGCGAGGTCCGCCTCCCCGAAGTCGGGCGGGTAGAGGTGGGGCCGGTCGCACATAATCTCCACACCCCCAAACCCCAGAGAGGCAATTCTCTCCACCGATTCAAAAAGGTCGAACTTAACGAACGCGTTGGTACTGTATCCGAATCTCATGGTCTGCTCCTTTTCCGGCTTGCGAGGGTGCGTCTCCGTCGGTACGGCTCTACTCCGGTTTTCACGAGACTACCGGTCACGTGCTGCCGCACGAACGCTCCAGTTGATCAAGGCTATGCAACTGGTCCTGAAAACTGAGGGGGACGCCTTCGCCCAGGGGCTTCTTAAAGAAGAAAGCGAGTTCCGGGACCGGTCCCATCCTCCCCGCCTCCTTAAGGACTGCCATCCACCTGGCCAGATCAAGGACCATCGGGGCGGCGAGAATCGAGTCCCTCCCCAGAAGGTTGAGACGAAGGCTCATGGGGAGACCGAAGAGTCCCATAAAGTCGATGACATCCCATGCCTCTTTCGCGTCCCCGCGAGGTGGGTAATAGTCGATACGGACCTTGTGGGACGATGAACCGTATCTTTCTCCCACATGATAGCCAAGGACCTCGTCGAGGAGTTCCGTCTTGTTTGAAAGCTTGGCGTCGGCCCTGCCGGGCTCCACAAGATTTTCTCCGTCCGCGTTTCCAAGAATATTCATGCTGTACCAGCCATCGACATACAGACTTCTCGCTTTCAAAGCCGATGCGAGCACTACTTTCAGGTAAGTTTGGCCGCTTTTACCGTCCCTTCCGCAAAGCGGGACGCGCGACCCCATCGCCGCTCGCTGAATGGCAGGAATCTCCACCTCATTGGAGGTGAAATTCACCACGGGCACACCGCTTTCTATTGCCGCTGCCACGTAAGCGATGTCCTGCGGCTCATTCCTTATCCGCCGCGCATAAAGGTCGTGAAGGGACCGGCAATCGCCGGAATCGAAACGAACGGAGGCGGGCAGCAGGTTAATGAAAACGGGTCGGCAACGCGGGTACATGCTTCTGAAGGCATCCATGTCCTCTGCCAGACGGATCACTCTGGTTTTAAGGGGGATGTCGGGCCTTGGCGCCTCGCGGACAGGTATCTCCGTGAGCCTTTCGAGACAGCCCATCCAGGTCTTTCCAGGGAGAACGCCATGGTGCTTTATGGAATCGGGAAGACTCCTCGTACTCGTGTCCCATCCCACCATTCTGGTAGCTTGCGGCAGCCCCAGGCCGGGAAACTTGTCGGCAGTGGTGAGGCTCGCAAGTACCAGGTCCGGGTTCACGCCCAGTGTCGCAACCGCAACAGCCAGAGTGGACCCCACCGCACCTTTTGCCCCCGCAACCATAAGGAGAAGTCCCGGCAGACCCGGGTCACCAAAAGCCGTCATACTTCCCGCTCCAAAACAGATTTGTCAGTCATATTCATCATGCGGCTATTCTCCTGCGACATATTTTTCAAGCTCCCCTTTCTTCGAGGGGGCGGCGCGACAGCGCTTCTGAAATCATTCCGGATAACTGCCTAAGGCCTTCTGCCGTATTTCCACCCACATGGACGCGTATGGTGCGTCTTCCATGCTTTTTCAGGGCTTCCATGTCCCCCACTGCCTGGGCGCGCTTCAATACGCCGAAGGAGTAATTTGAACCGGGAATGGCAACGTCCTCTTCGTCATCCGAGGTAATCTGGAGAAAGAGGCCCTTATTGGGGCCTCCCTTATGGAACTGACCCGTGGAATGGAGAAACCTCGGGCCATATCCCATAGTTGTGGCAAGACCAAGGCGGTCCCTCACGGTCACCCGTATATCCTGCAAGGCCTTCGTAGCATCCGGTGTTTCGGTGAGGTATGCCTGGAGAGCGACATAGTCGGAGGTCCGCGCCCGCGCTAGAAACTTCGAGAGAATCGTGACCCCGTCCTCCCCTCCCGCGGTGTCGCCATAGAAAGAGAGACCCCTTTCCCGTAGTTGAGGCTCTGCCTCCGTCAGGCCGCCGGCTCTACACACTTCTTCGAGCAGCTTGTTTGTCACATCCTTGCTTTCCTGGACATTCGGCTGGTCGAAAGGGTTTATGTCCAGAATCCGCCCCGCGGTCGCCGTGGCAATCTCAAAACGGTAGAACTCTTGAGCAATGTCAAACAAGTCGTTGAGCCTGATCACGATGACCGGCTTGCCCGCCCGCTTCAGCCTGTCCACTGCTTTCTCGAAAGACGGGTCTTCCTGCCCCTTCACCTCAAAACAGACAAAAAGCCTGTCCTCTCCATAGACGGAGGGGTCGCCCAGCGGTTCGTCGGCCACCGGCAGAATGCCGGTTCCTTCCTTGCCGGTACTTTCCGCAATCAACTGTTCCAGCCACAACCCGATGGCGCCGATCGATTCAGGCACGAGAAAGGTGAGCTTGTCTATCCCCTGTCGTGCAAGCTCGCCCATGGCAGCACCCAGCACGACCCCCGGGTTCTCGCGAAGAGGCACGCCGTAGAGGCATGCCTTCTCCATCCTCAGAGCCCTCAGAACGAGTTTGTCAATATTGAGACCCATGAGGGCGGCGGGAACGAGCCCGAAATAGGAAATTGCAGAATATCTGCCTCCAATGTCTTTGAAGTTGTGGATTACACTCCTGAAACACCGCTTTTTCGCGAGAGTCTCAAGGGAGCTTCCCGGATCGGTAATAACCGCAAAATTGCCTCCCGCGGTTATCTCGTTTATCCCGACCAATCTTTCGAAAAAGTACTCACCAAAAGCATTCGGCTCCACAGTGGTCCCCGACTTACTTGCGATAATAAAGAGTGTCTCCTTGAGGGGCGTCCCTTTTTCGGTCGCCAGGACCGTGGCAGGGTCGGTGGTGTCAAGAACCGCAACCGGCATACCCTTGACGCTGTGCCCGAAGGTGCGGGCAAAGACAATGGGGGCCATGCTGCTGCCCCCCATGCCCATAAGGACGGCGCGGTTCAGACCCGCGGAAAGCACTTCCGCGGCAAATTCATAGATATCATCGACATGGAGAGCCATTTTCTCCGGTGCGTCAAGCCATCCCAGGCAACCCCTTATCTGGTCGGCGCTCTTCTCGTCCTTCTTCCAAAGGGTTGGGTCCCTTTGCCACATACGTTCGACAAAGTTTTCCTCAGCGAGCATCCTTAAGCGGGCATTCACCGCTTCCTCGTGTTCCCCGAGGTAGAGGACCTGCCTGCTCAGCCCTTCTTCCGCGCCTGTTTCCTTTCTTCCGGTCTTCACCATAGTACCGCTACCCCCTCTTATTCGTCTTTAATGGGCCTTTCTTTTTTGCGTCAACAACCGGGCCGCCTCCCTGTCTACAAGGAAGCAAAGGGAACCATCCCGCGGCACAACGTGCGAGGCCGGCAGGGCCGCGTTCCCGTCTTCCACAACCCCTTTGAGGGACGCCGCCTTGCGGGACCCGCAAACCAGAAATATGATTCGTCGGGCATTGTTCATTACCGGCAGCGTGAGCGTAATCCTGTCATGACGCGCACTGTCGAGTGTTACGGCCCTTGACAACCTCTTCGACTCCCCGAGCGCAGGGTTGCCCGGAAAGAGCGAAGCCGTGTGGCCGTCTTCGCCGAGACCGAGGATGATGAGGTCAAACCGCGGGAGTTCTCCCGGTTTCAGCCGGAAGTGCCTCCTTAACTCTTCCTCGTACCTTTCCGCCGCTTCATCAGGCGTAGGCCCTTCCGTCACTACGTGATGAAGATGGTTTTCAAACGTGGAAACGGCGTCACCCATGGTCTCCCGCACCATATGATAGTTGCTTTCTTTGTCGGTAAGGGGAACAAACCGCTCGTCCGCAAGGAAGATGTGAATATTTCCCCGTCCCGGGTTCTCGTCCGTCCGTGCCAGGGCGCGGTATAGATCCACCGGCGTTTCTCCCCCGGAGAGGGCGACGGTCATATATCCCCGCACTGCAACAGATTCCCCATACGCCTCGCGCCATATCCCCATTGCGAATTCCACAAGCGATTTCTTCTCATCGAATACGATTACCCTTCCGGTGCTACCCATTCCACTTCAACTCCTCGACGGCGTTCCGCTTCTTATGCCCTCAACCATGGCCTTACGTAGTGAGCCAACTCCGCCCCTCTTGCTCAATTAGTTGCCCGGCCTCAGGAGGTCCCCATGTGCCGGCCTCATAGTTCGGGGGATTTGCAGGCCGCTGGTCCTCCCACCGGGAGATAATCGGGTCGACCACATCCCACATGGCCTCGATCTCATCCTCCCTGACGAAGAGAGTAAGGTCCCCTTTCATGATATCGATGAGCAGACGCTCATAGGGGCGGTGAAGGTGTACCTTGAAGGTATCCTTGTAGCTGAATGCCATGTTTACCGAGTATATCTGATTGTTGGAATACGGATATTTCACGCCGAAACGCATGGCTATCTTCTCGTCCGGTTGGATGGTCAGCCTCAGGACATTAGGCTCCAGTTCGTCGCAGGTCCTGCCGAAAAGCCTCAAGGGAAGCCTTTTGAGTTCTATGCATATCTCGGTAACCTGGGAGGGCATTCTCTTTCCCGTGCGGACAAAGAACGGCACGCCCGCCCACCGGAGGTTGTCTATTTGGATTTTTCCCGCAAAAAAGGTCGATACCGCAGAGTCGGGGGACACGTTTGGTTCAGCCCTGTAACCAGGCACCGGCATATTTCGTATCATGCCCGGCCCGTACTGGCCGCGTACCATAAACCTGTCGACGTAGGCCTCGTCCATGGGGCGGACGGAACGCATTATCTTGAGTTTCTCGTCCCGGACGTAATCAGCCTCGAAGCCGATGGGCGGTTCCATTGCTACCAGCCCTATAAGCTGCATGATATGGTTCTGGACGATGTCCCTCACTACGCCCGCATGCTCGTAGAAAGCGCCCCTGTGCTCGACGCCTATTTCCTCGGCGACGGTTATCTGCACATTGTCCACAAAACGACGGTTCCAGATCTCCTCGAAAAGGGTGTTGGAAAACCGGAAAAACATGATGTTCTGGACAGGGTCCCTCGCAAGGTAGTGATCAATCCTGTATATCTGTCTCTCATCAAAGGCATCGGTGAGAATCATATTCAGGTTCACCGCCGACGCGCGGTCCCGGCCGAAAGGCTTTTCCATCACTATCCGCGCAGGCACCGGTCCCTTTGCAAGGCCATTGCTTTTCAGCTTGCCGATCACCATGGGCGCCACCTGTGGGGGAACCGCCATGTAGTATATGGCGTCACCGGCATCCAGAGACCCGCATCTTTCCAGCCGGCGCCTCAAAATCGCATAGTTTTCGTCGTCCTCGAAGGAACCGGACAGAAATTCGAGGTGTCCGGCAAATTCCGCCCAGGTCTTTTCATCGAAAGGCTCCCCTTCGAAGAAACCCACCGCTTCTTTCATGAATGACAGGTATTCTTCCCCGGAGAGGGCAACTTTATCGAAGGCAAAGATCGAGAAGTTCTTCGCCAGTTCATTCTCTTTGTACAGATGATAGAGGGAAGGCAGAAGCTTTCTCTTCGTAAGGTCTCCTGCACCTCCGAAAATTACCATTATGAAAGGCACCGGGCTGAATGATTCCTCCGCGATATCGCACAATTTGAGGAATCTGCTGTCAATGATGCCGTCGTATCCCTTTGTCCTCATAAAACATCCGCCTCCATAATTTCTTCTTCAATCCTCCGGATTTTTTCGAGCCTCCTCACGTGGCGTTCTCCCGCGGAAAATCTCGCTTCAAGGAAAAGGGCCACGATTTCTTTCGCCAGTTCCTCGCCCACGACTCTTTCCCCGAGACAGAGCACGTTCATGTCGTCATGTTCCACGCCCTGGTGGGCTGAGTAAGAATCGTGGCAAACCGCCGCCCTGACCCCGGGAAATTTTGACGCCGCGATGGAGGCGCCTACGCCGCTCCCGCAGATGATGATGCCCCTCGCCGCTTCCCCCGCGCGGACGGATTCCGCCACGGCCCGGGCGAAGTCGGGATAATCGTCCGAGGGGTTTTCATGGCGTGCGCCGAGATCGGTCACCTCATACCCTTTCGACCTGAGAAAGAGGGATATCTTTTCTTTCAGCCTGAAACCTCCGTGATCGGCGCCCACAACAACCTTCATAGCTTCACGAACCATAATCGTCTATCCTATAAGTGAATTCCAGTCCGCGGAGAACCGTTCCATGCCTTTTAGCGTGAGGTCGTGGGCAATATTATAATCCTGCCAATCCTTCGAAAGATCGATTTCTTCATAGGGAATCCGCTTCAGGCCGGTTGCCGCATACCGGTAGTCCTCCCCGGGCACGGGAAGCCCCTTTTCGCTCCACTCCTTCAGGACCGAATAGGGGGCGGTGATAATGTCCGAGCCCAGTTTCAGGGCGCAGAGGAGGTGGCCGAGGTTCCGCACGCTCGCGGTCAGGACCTCCACATGGCCATCGGCTCCTTGATACATTCTGATGATATTCCCGATCAGGTCCATTCCGTTTTCGCCTCTGTCGTCGAGCCGACCGATAAAAGGGGAAACAAACACATCACCCTTTTTCGCTCCGCGGGTTGCTGCATGCACCGCGGCAGCCTGCTCTTGCGAAAAACAGAGGGTCATATTCACTCGAAGTCCTTCTGCTGTCGCCCTGCCCGCCGCCTTCAAACCCTCCCGGGAAGTAGGAAATTTCACGTGGGCGTTCGGGATCCAGGAAAACATCTCCCTTCCCTGGACAAGCATCCCCTCCGCGGGCGATGAAGGGTCGGAGTAAACCTCCACTGAGACGGAACCGTCGGGTATCATGGCGGATATCCGCCGGACCACGTCTTTGTAAAAACCCAACGCTGTCTTCTCATCGAATTTCCGGCCCGATTCAAGGTGTTTTCGTGCCTCCGGGTTCTTCGAGATGAGGGTCGGGTTCGTGGTCTGGCCGTCCAGGAAACCCATAATACCGATAATCTCCTTTGTCTCATCAGGGTTTCCGCCGTCAAGAAAGATTCTAGTCTTGAGACCTGCAGGTTTCATAGGACCTCCTTCACCTTTTCTATGATGCCCCTCTTCGATATGCCTTCATAGTCGAGAAGCTGCTCAGGCGTACCGCTTGCCGGCATCTTTCTGACCGCAAGTATGTGGACTGGGGCGAGTCCTGCGAGGGCGCCCTGCACGGCCTCGCCCAGGCCCCCTTCCGCATAGTGGTCTTCCACGGTGATCACCTTTCCCGTTACCCGTGCCGCTTCCTCAAGAGTGGGGAGATCGAGGGGTTTTATGCTGTAGAGGTCTATCACGCGAATGAGAATATTCTCTTCTTTCAGTGCGTCGTAGGCCGAAAGAGCCTCAAAGAGGGTCACTCCCCCCGCTACCACCGTCACGAGGTCCAACTCGCTCTCGCGCAGCACTTTGCTCCCCCCGATGACAAACTCGTCGTCCACGTCGTAGAGAACAGGGGTGTCCATTCTCGTGGTGCGCATATAGACGAGCCCCTTGTGACCGGCCGCCTTCTCCACGAGTCTTTCGGTGGAAATCGCGTCTGCGGGATAAAGCACTACGCCGCCGAGTAATGTCCTGAACATGGCAATATCTTCCAGGCCCATCTGGGACGGACCGTCCTGACCTATCGACACGCCCGCGTGAGAACCCACGAATTTGATATTGCTTCCTGAATACACGGCCATCCTGATCTGGTCAAAAGCCCTGGTCAGAAAAGCGGCAAAGGTGGAGACAAAGGGTATCTTGCCCCGGGCTGCGAGACCGGAGGCACATCCCGCCATGTTCTGTTCCGCAACGAACATTTCAAAAAATCTCTCCCGGTGAGCCGTCTCGAAGATCTCGGAAAAGGTGGAATTGCTCACTTCTCCGTCCAGAGCCACAATATTCGGGAACTGGTCGATCACCCTCGTGAGGGCGTTGCCGTATGCCCGCCGGGTCGACACGGGTTTCTCAACGGGGTAATGAGGGGCCTTTGACCTCCTCACGGGTTTTATTACAGGCCGCACGTCCTCCGGCTTCGGCATCTCGCCGATAATCGACCTATCGATCGCACCCAGTTCCACTGTCGCCCTCTCAAACTGCTCCCGGTCCAAGACCTTGCCGTGCCAGCCGTTCTTATCTTCGATGAAGGAAACGCCCTTTCCCTTGATCGTACGCGCGATTATCATCACGGGCCTGTCCGAGACAGTCAGGGCTTCCTCGTAAGCTCCGAGTATCTGATCCAGACGGTGGCCGTCGATGGTGATCGTCTCCCAACCAAAGGGGGCGATCCGCTTTTCGTAGGCCCTCAGGTCATGGCCGTACATTGTCTCACCCCTCTGGCCGAGACGGTTCACATCAATGATGCCGATGAGGTTATTCAGTTTGTAATGGGCTGCTATCTGAAGCGCTTCCCACTGCGAACCTTCGGCCATTTCACTGTCACCAAGGAGCACATAGGTCCTGTAAGGCAATCGGTCCAGGTATTTGGCATTAAGGGCCATTCCAACCCCTATGGAAAGGCCCTGGCCCAGGGAGCCCGTGGCTGCCTCAGCGTAGGGGAACGCGATAGTGGGGTGCCCTTCGAGACGGCTGCCGAATTTTCTCAGGGTCATCAATTCATCGAAGGTCACCTGTCCCGCCGCGGCCCACATTGCGTAGAACAAGGGGGAGGCATGGCCCTTGGAAAAGATGACCCGGTCGTTGTTCGGATGGTCCGGGTGCGCCGCATCAAATCTGAAGGTGCCGCCGAACATGAGCCCCGCCATGAGGTCCGTCGCCGACAGAGACGATGTGGGATGGCCGGAGCCCGCGGCGGTGGTCGAGGCAAGGATATAATACCTGATTAATTTCGCCAACTTTTCCAAACGTACTTCAACAGCAGGATTGATCATGATCGATTCTCCCGTTTTTTACTTCTTGAACACGTCGTGTTTGCCGAACTGGTTACGGAGGGCGGCGATAATCTGCCCCTCATAGCTGGGGTGGGTATTTGAAGCAATCCTGAAATTGACTGCGCCTTCGATAATAGGAGTCGTAACCCCGTATTCCCTCCCCGCTTCCACCGTCCACTTACCTTCTCCGCTCTGGGCCACCGAACCTGAAATAACATCCAGGTTTTCCCCGTATTCTTCGAACGCTTTCCGGAGCCATCCGGTCAGCCTCGAAGTAATCACGCTGCCGTGGTCGTAAAGTTCCGCCACCTCGGTAAGGTTAAGTTCGAAGGGGGAGGACTTCATGAGAGAAAATCCCTCTGCCAGGGCCTGCATCATTCCATACTCGATCCCGTTGTGGACCATCTTCACAAAATGTCCTGCCCCGTGTCCCCCCATGTACCCGTAGCCGTGCGGTACGGCGAGGTCCCGAAACAGTTGTTCATAGCGGTCAAAAACCTCCCTCCTGCCCCCTGCCATAATGCAGGCGCCGCTTCGGGCCCCCGCGGGGCCACCGCTTACACCCACATCGAGAAATTCAATGCCCTTCTTTGCCACGTCACCCGCACGCCTGATGGAATCCTTGTAATATGAGTTGCCTCCGTCCACGACAATATCCCCCGCGGCGAGGGAGGGGACAAGGGTTTCCAAAACGCTGTCGACGACGGTGTGGGGGACCATCAGCCAAACAAGCCGGGGAGGTTCAAGACGAGCGGCCAGGCCCTCGATGGACACGGCTCCCTCCGCCCCGAGTCTGGCGGTGTCCTCGACAGCATGGTCGTTCGCATCGAAGACCGCTATGCGGTACCCCTTTTCAAGAAGCCTGCCCACCATATTGAAACCCATCTTTCCGAGACCTATATAGCCAATCCTCGGTATGCGCATCGCAGTTCTGTCATTACGACCCTGCTTTTCCATTCTTGAGCCTCCTTCTTCGCCAAAGCGCCCAAACCGCCTTCCCTCAGGGGAACAACGGCCATCCGGCCTCGTGTGCCCGGCCCGACCCGCGATTAATAACAATATAAGGTGGGGTCAAACCGGTTTCAAGGTGAGCGGACGAACCTGGAAACCCGCCCCGACGAAAGGACCGCCGGAAAGCGGAGGAAGTCCGGCAGCCCGGGAGGGAATCGGCTCGCTTTTGCCTCAGCCTGTCTTTTTTTTGTGAAGGGGACGCCCCAAAACAGGATCGGATGGTCTATAATGTTATATGGATTAGTTCTTCCAGGAGGGGGGTCAAATGGAGGAAAAAGACACTGACAGGAAGCAGGTGCTTCAAAGTCGCCCGGCACGGAGGTCGGGACACAAGTCCACAGGACGGATATTCGCACAAGACGGCGGCGGAACGGCCGGTCCCCGCGATCCCGCCTTTTCCCAGCCAACCGCTGACCCTACATTGTTTGCCGAACATACGAATGCCATGAAAGAGTCGGAAAAGAGATACCGGGACCTGGTTGACGGAGCACCAGTGGGGGTATATCAGACAACCCGCGACGGGGATATCATTTACGTGAACAATACGCTTGCCGGCATGTTGGGGTTTGACACGCCCGAAAAGGCCGCGTCAAACGGCGCTCTCGACCTGTACAAAAACCCCGCCGACCGGGCTGCCATAATCCGGATACTCGACCATAGGGGCAAGGTGGCCAATCGTGAGGTTGAATTTGTCACCAGGACAGGGCGCCCGGTTAATGTGTTGCTGAGCGCGACACTGGATGGGGGCATCATATCCGGAATGATGATAGATATAACCGAGCGGCGGAAGGCCATCAAAGACCTTCAAAGGGAAAGGGAGACGTTCTACTCCATTCTGGAGAATGATCCGAGCGGCGTAGTGCTGATCGACGCCCACGGTGTATACCAGTATGTCAACCCGGAGTTCACCCACATAACGGGCTACACCATCAAGGATGTGCCCACAGGGAAGGTATGGTTCGAGAAGGCTTACCCCGACGCGGATTATCGAAGGAAGGCCGTCCACATGTGGAGGACCAACCGCCTGCCTGAAGGCAGGAGTGTCGACGTGGAATTCACCATTACATGCAAGGATGGACAGACAAAGGACGTGGAATTCAGGACCTCCCATCTGAAACGCGGCACCGTTACCGTATTGGTCGACATTACAAGGCGCAGGGACACGGAAAGAGCGCTCCACGAAAGCGAGGAAAAGTATCGGAGCATCTTCGAGAACGCCATGGAAGGCATATTCCAGACTACGCCGGAAGGACGGTTTCTGAGCGTGAATCCCGCCCTTGCAAGAATATACGGTTATGATTCCCCGCAGGAACTGATAGAGTGTATCACCAATATCAGGGAACAGATGTACGTTGACCCCAAGGACCGCAGTCTCCTTGTGGAGCTTTACAGAAAACGGGGATTCGTGGAGGGCTTCGAGACCCAACTGTATCGCAAGGACCAGAGTAAGGTCTGGATTTCCATGAGCGCCCGCGCAATTTACGGGCCCGAAGGGAATGTGCTCCGCTACGAAGGCACTATCGAAAACATCACCGCCCGTAAAGAGAAAGAGGCGGTGGAAGCGCAACTCCGCCAGTCTCAGAAGATGGAGGCCCTGGGAACCCTCGCAGGAGGGATAGCCCACGACTTCAACAACATTCTCACCGGGATCATAGGGTTCTCGGAGATGCTTCTCGACGATGTGCCGCCCGGTAACCCCATGCACCGTAAACTTGAGCTTATCTTCAGGAGCGCGAGACGGGGATACGACCTCGTGAGGCAGATTCTCGCCTTTAGCCGCAAAGGAGGGACCGACAAAAAGCCTGTTCAGTTGGGCGCTCTTATCAGGGACGTGGTGAAGATGCTTCGTGCCACCACCCCCTCAACCATCGATATCCGTGAGCATATTCTTACCGGGGAGGACCTGATCCTTGCCGACCAGGTCCAGATCCATCAGATACTCCTTAACCTCTGCACGAACGGAGTGCACGCCATGGGGAACAAAGGCGGCGTCCTCGAAATAAGCCTTACCGCCGAACAACCCGCCCTCGATGACCATCCTTCAGGGGGCACCGACAAGGGACCCTATGTGAAGATCGCGGTTCGGGACACAGGGTCCGGCATGGCTCCCGACGTGGTGGAGCGGGTTTTCGACCCTTTCTTCACCACAAAAAGTCCCGGAGAAGGCACCGGACTCGGCCTCTCCGTGGTTCACGGCATCATCAAGGGACATGGCGGGTTGATATCGGTGTGGAGCAAACCTCATGAAGGGTCTCTCTTTTCCGTCTTCCTCCCCCGCCTCCGGCCTAAATGTGCCCCTGCCTCCGAGGTTCCCCAAGTCGCTCCCACAGGAAAAGGTCGCGTCCTCCTTGTGGACGATGAGGAGATAATAGCCGAAATGGGCAAGGAAAGGCTTGAACGTCTCGGCTATGAAGTGGCGGTCACCACGAGCAGCACGGAAGCCCTCGTCATGTTCCGCAGTGATCCCTCGTCATTCGACCTTGTGATTACCGACTACACAATGCCCGTAATGACCGGTATCGGCCTCGCCGCAGAGATGATCGCCCTGAGGCCGGATACCCCGATTATCCTGTGCAGCGGATTAAACGACCCCGTTTCCTCCAAAAGGCTGAAGAAGGTAGGCATCAGGGGGTTTCTGACGAAGCCCATTCTAAAAGAAGACCTCGCAAAGCTCATCCAGTTTGTGCTCAAGAAGCCTGTTCCGTCATAACCCTTCCCCCCGGTCTTCCGGAGGCAACCGTCAGTAAACGTTCAGTCACTGGAACCGTATGGGGGATGCCGCCCCTATCGGTTCGTAAATTCCCTTTACTACCTAATTAGTCTAAGACAAATATACGCAATGGATGTGAATAAATACCGCTAAAGGGCTCCTTCTTTTATGCTTATATCAGATAGGTAGTATGTAGAGAATCAATTGATATACCAAAACTTTCTTTATCTATATACAATAGCATCGTCCTTGTTAACTTTAAACCTACACACTAATGATTACGGGCTCGATGGGAAGGGCAAAAAGAATCGGAAGCCTCGTGATCTTAAATACAGCGTTCTATCCGGGCAGTAACGCCCTTTGAGAAGGGCTTATAAAAAAAGGGGAGGGTATTATGAATTTCGCAAGTTTTTGCCAACTCAATGCAAGCAAGTTTCCGGACCGTGAATTTCTCATCGAAAGTTATCCGTCGAAAAAGGAGCGGCGGGTAATGACGTGGGGGGCGTTGGAGGAGCAGACGAACAAAGTAGCCAACTATCTGGTCACGGAGTGCGGCATCAAGAAAGGCGACGTTGTACAGCACCTGCTTACGAATAACCTGGAATGGTATGTGACATATATGGCGGTTCTTAAGGCAGGCGCGGTGGTAAGCCCGCTCAATTTCCGCTTCGCCAGCGGCGACATCAAATATGCCTGCGACGTGACGAAAAGTAAGGTCTTTATTCTGGGAGAAGCCTTCATCTCCAAGGTCGAGCCTATAATGAACGAAATGCCTTATTGCAAACACTATATATGTGTCGGCGGCAAAGCCCCGGACAGCATGAAAGACTACAAGGAGATCATGGCCGCCGGTGATGTCTCCCCGTTTCTCGCGGAGACATCGGACGACGACATGGCGGAACTCATGTTCACCTCCGGCACCACGGGCGCGCCAAAGCCGGTATCCCATACACACGGCACACTCTTCTGGATCGGCATCGGGAACGCTCTCACTTATAATCTGGGGTTCAGAAGCGTCTACCTGGCTCCCCACCCCTTCTATCACAGCGGAACGCTCTTTCTCTCCTTCCCGTGTTACATCGCCGCGGGCAAAATTCTCATGCCCATGGAGTTGCAGCCGGAGAATTACCTGAGATCCCTCGCCGACGAGCAGTGCACGGGTGGATGGAACACGGTACCCACCTGGGCCGACTTGTTGAGCGCCATCAAATCGGGTCGCATCGACCTGAAAGATTATGACCTATCCGCCATGAGACACATCGAGATCGGGGCCCAGCCTGTTCCCTACGCCCTCCTCGAAGATTCGAAGAAGATATTCCCGGGCCTGCCCATCGCCAATATATACGGCATTACTGAAGGCGGAGGCGGCGGGTTGACCAACTGTTATGATGAAGACATTATGAGGAAGCCGGGCTCCATCGGTAAGGCGACCGCCTTTATGGAAGCCAAAGTGGTTGCCGACAACGGCGATGAACTGCCCGCCGGAGGAATCGGTGAACTGGTCCTCAAAGGACCCAGGCTGATGAAGGAATATGCCTTCAACAAGGAGATGACCGCGAAGACGATCATCGACGGCTGGCTCCACACGGGCGATCTCGCTTACAAAGATGACGAAGGGTTCATCTTCTTTGCCGACCGGGCCAAGGACCTCATCATCCGAGGCGGCGAGAACATATTCCCTGCAGAGATCGAGGATGCCCTCCGCAAGCATCCGAAGATTCAGGACGCGGCAGTGCTCGGTTATCCCCACCCCCGACTCGTGGAGATAGTCATGGCCATTATCCAGGTAAGAGATGGAGAAAGCCTCACGGATGAGGAAGTAATAGGCTTCGTCAAAGACCGGGGACTCGCCAAATACAAATGGCCCGAAAAGCTTGTCTACACCGTTATTCCCAGGAATCCTGCCGGGAAGATCGAAAAACCGAAATTGAGAGACATGTATGTGAAACCCGCGAAAGAAGCCTTGGAGAAAGAGTTCAAGAAGAACGCTTAAACCGGCACCGACCACCCCCCCCAATCCCCTTGGGCAGAGGAAGGGGGGGGTGAAAATATAGAAGGAGAAACAACTGTTTTAGTACTTGCAAAATTGAAATACGAACTAAGGAGGGTTCCATGAGAAACGGGCACTGGATGACAGCAAAAGACGTACTAAGAGTAAATGCGTCTAAATGGCCGAACAAGGTCGGCATTAAAGACCTCTACAAGAGCTACACATTCAAACAGTGGGATGAGAGAGCCGCAAGGCTCGCGAATGCCCTTGCCGACATGGGCATGAAAAAAGGCGACAGGTTCGCGGTCCTCGCGTACAACTGCGTGGAGTGGATGGAGATCTACGGAGCAGCAGCGAAGGGAGGCTTCGTATGCGTGCCCCTCATGTTCAGGCTCGCCCCGGTGGAGATGGAATACAATATCAACCACAGCGAGTGCAAGGTCTTCATCGTTCAGGGCGGCTTTGACGGCGCGGACGGAAAAGAGTTCCCCTGGATCAAACAGGTCACGGAAATGAAGAAGAGTCTCCCCACGGTAAAAGGATACATCTCCTTTGCCCTTAAGAACGAGACCTATGACGGTTTCACTCCTTACGAGGAAGCCCTCGCCAAGGCGAGCGCCGAGGAGCCGAAGACGGTGGTGGACGCCGACGATCCGTGGGTGATCATGTACACGGGCGGTACCACAGGCAAACCGAAGGGCGTGGTCAAGAGCCACCTCAACCTCTTCTCCCAGTACTTCATCATGATCTACGACCACCAGTTCAACGATAACGATGTAAACCTTCTCGTCATGCCCTGCTGCCACGTAAACTCCCTCTTCTACTCCTTCGTGGCCACATGGGTAGGCGGCGCGGTAATGTGCTACAACATGGTAAGCTTCAACGCAGAGAACCTCTTAAAGACCTTCTCGGACCACAAGGTAACCTTTACCTCCCTGGTCCCGACCCACTACATCATGATGCTCGCCCTGCCGGACGACGTCAAGAAGAAATACGACCTCACCAGCGTAAAGAAACTCCTTATCTCCTCCGCCCCGGCGAGAAGAGACACGAAGCTCGGCGTCCTCGAGATGTTCTCCAACTCGGAACTGTACGAGGCCTACGGCTCCACGGAAGCGGGTATCGTGACGGTACTGAAACCCAACGAACAGCTAGTCAAGCTCGGCTCCTGCGGACGCGAGGTTATCGGTACGGACCTGATCGAGCTCTATGACGAAGACGGGAAGCTCGTGACGAAACCGAACGAAGTAGGCGAACTCTATTCAAGAAGCCCCATGCTCTTCGAAGAGTACTGGAAAGACCCTGAGAAGACCGCCGCAGCCATGAAAGGCGAATTCTTCAGCGCCGGCGACATGGCGTACAAGGACGAGGACGGCTACATCATCCTCGTAGACAGAAAGGCCAACATGATCATCTCAGGCGGCGAGAACATCTTCCCCTCCGAGGTTGAGAACTGCGTAGGCGGTTATGCCAAGGTAAAGGACGTGGCGGTAATCGGCGTACCTCATGAGAAATGGGGCGAGCAGGTAACCGCAGTCATCGTCCTTCATGAAGGGCAAGCTGCCACAGCCGAGGAAATATCGGCCCATTGCAAGGGCAAGATCGCGGGATTCAAGGTACCCAAGAGCATCATCTTCATCAAAGACGAAGAGATGCCGAGAAGCGGCGCCGGCAAGATACTCCACCGGATGCTGAGAGAGAAATACGGCAAGTGGGCCGACCATCAGTAAGAAGTTAAGGCTTCCGGGACTGCCGGGCAGGCCCCGGGCATTCGATATGTACGGGCAGGCCGCCCTGTTTCACGATGCGATAAATCGGGGGTAATGCAGCTGATTGCGTGAAACGAAACAGAAGGGCGCGGGAGGAACACAGGGCGGTTCGAATGTTTGGGACAACGGCGCCGGACCTTGGCAAAATAGCTCCATCATCCTGGGGATACGCGATTTGACTGCCACGGTGTCAAGCCGTGGGAATCTTAAAACGGCACGTTCTGTCCGACAAAGCGGGGCAGGCGAAAGAGGGGAAAAATGAATGAAATAAATGGAAATGGACTGGCAACAGCCGGGAAATATTACGAGCAGTACGGACTGAGGGCGCAGGAGTTAAAGGCGGACGGCAAGCAGGTCATCGGGTACATGACTGCTCTGGCTCCGGTGGAGATACTGACGGCCGCGGGGGTAACGCCCTTCAGGTTGAAAGGCTTCGCATCGGAAGCCATCACAAAGGCGGACGCCCACATGGAGACGATTGTCTGTCCCTTCGTCCGTAATGTGTTCGATTCGGCACTCAAGGGCAAATACGACTTTCTCGACGGCATGGTCCTGCCTCACCTGTGCGACAGCATCGACAGGACCAACGACGTGTGGAGTTACAACCTTGACCTGCCCTACTGGCATTTCCTCAATGTGCCTCACGTCACCGACGGGCCGTCAGTGGAGTTTACGAAATCCATATTCCGCGCCTTTATCAAAAGCCTGGAGGCGTTCACCGGCAGGAAGATCACCGATGAGGCAATGGCTGAAGCAGTGAATAAACATAACGAAAACAGGCGGCTCATGAGGGAGCTCTATTCTCTGAGAAAGGGCTACCCCCCGCTTATCTCGGGCGTTGAAATGATGAAGGTCATTGTGGCGGCAATGAGCCTGCCTGTTGATGAATCATCGGCGCTTATAAAGAGCGTCACCGAAGAGGTCAAAAAGAGAGAGGTGACTTCCGGCAAGAAGTCACCTCGCATCATGATCGTCGGCGGTCAGATTGACAACGTTGCCGTGGCGGAACTCATCGAAAACGCAGGCGCATGCCTCGTAATGGATGACGTCACCATGGGAAGCAAGGTTTACTGGCCCGAGACCGACCCCACTCCCGATCCCGTGCAGGGTATCGTGGAACGTTATCTGAGAAAGGTGAAAGTGGCCACCACGTACGTGGACACAGGCGACACCTACGAGGAAAACCTGGACGCCCGGTTCGGCCATATGAAGCAGTACATTGATGAATTCAAGGTCGATGGCGCGATTCTCTTCGTTTACAAATACTGCGACCCTTACGGCTTCGATGTTCCCGCCATGAAGAGCTACATCGAGTCCACGGGTACGCCCGTCCTTTACCTCGAGGACGAATACTCCACGTCGAGTTTGTCGAGAGTGAAGACCAGGATCGAGGCGTTCCTGGAGATGATTGCACAGTAAGCGGGCGAATGACAGATAACTCAAGGCTGAAGGTCGGACCTTTTGCCCTTAACCATTCAGCCCCTGCTGAGGCTGATGATTCAATATAGAGACGGAGGAGAATCTCATGGCCGAACAAAGAACACCAAGAGCACTTGCAACAGAGGCAGCGGCAAAAATACCCAAGATGGCGCGGGCTAACCTCGCCAGAACGGTCAAGGCCAAAGAGGAGGGCAAGAAAGTTGCCTACTCGTTCATTGTAGTGGGTCAGGACGAGATCATGAGAGCGATGGATATAGTGCCCGCATGGGGTGAAAGCTTCTCGGGCATTGCTTCGGCAAAACGTGATGCAGAGAAGTACCTGCAGAAGGCGGAGGCGGATAATTTCTCCCGCTCTCTCTGCACTTACGCTACCTGTAACATCGGCTTTGATATGTGGCGCGAGGAATTGGGCGGTGAAATGCCTCCCGGCGCACCCTGGGGAGGTATCGGGAGACCGGATATGATCCTGGGCACGGCGCAGCAGTTGTGTGATCCGCGTTATAAATGGCCTCAGGCGACGCGTCACTACCTCCAGGACGTGCCCGTCTTCATCGGGGGCATGTACTACCCCTCCTGGGATCCTAAAATAGATCAGAAGGAGCAGGAAGAGTTCTATGTCAAGTACAATACGGAGCAGCTCCACGCATGCGTCCGTTTCTGCGAGAAACACACGGGCAAGAAGATGGACTGGGATAAACTCGCGGAAGTGGTCGATCTTACCGACCGCACCTGGAACCTCTTCGTAGAGACCTACGAACTGAGAAAACATATTCCATGCCCCATGGACACGGGTGATGCCATGAACACCATGGTCCCCATGGCCTTTATGCTGGGCACCCAGGAGTGTTATGATTTCTTCCTCGGCCTCAACGCCGAGTTGAAACAAAAGATAGCCGCGAATAAGGGTGTCGCGGAGAACGAGAAGTACCGGCTTCTCTGGGGCGCGGGCCTGCCTTCGTGGTTTGCCCTTAACGACTTCCAGTATTTCAACGACAAGGGAGCAGTGTTCCCGGTGGAGACAACCTACCGTTGCTACGAGCCGGTTTACAACCTCGATCTCCCCAAGACAAGCGACCCCCTGGAACATATCTCCTGGAGATGGGTGCGCTTCTGGACCCATTGGTACGACAAGGCGCGCAAGCGGCCCGGCTCCACACCGGCAGTCGAACGCCTTATCGATTACATCGAGGACTACAAGTGCGACGGCGTGGTGTTCCATTCAGCCTTCTCCTGCCGGTCATGGCACGCGGGAATCATTCTTCAGGCCGAAACCCTGAGGAAGGTCTATCCCGGTATACCGGTCCTCATCATGGAAGGCGATATCGTGGACATCAGTTCCTACAATGAAGCGGATACCCATAACAGGATCGATGCCTTTATCGAAACCCTGGAAGCTTACAAGACAAGACGCAGCTAAGGCGTCGGCTTACATCCTCCTCACGGGGGTGCAAGTTTTACATATATAACAGCCTTTCCCCCGGGCCCCTTAAGAGGGGTCCGGGAAGGCCCCAGGAAGGCCCCAGGCCGCTCATATTCATCGTACCCACATACCACCCCACCCCCATCGCGCCCGAGGCCTACGGAACGCCTCGCAGGCCAACACACCGGGCGACGTCCGCCCGTCCCTCCCTCATCGACACTCCGCGTCCAGAGCAAACACCCCTTCGTCCGCAGGGCGAGCCTCTTCTCCATTGCGATTGCGGGGGAATTTTTGGTAGAATGAAGAGTGTAGTTATTGCCGGTTCGTGGCGAACGCCGTTTTCCCACCGCACCGGCCACAAAGAAACAACCAGGGAGGAACGTCATGTCACTGTTTCCCGTTATAGGCTGAGTTACCTGAGGCGATTGCGAACCACCGACAGTTAGTCGGCGCATGTTAAGGTTTGTTGACGGCACGCAGGCCGCTGTCAATGGTTTGGACGAAATAATGGTCGAGCTATACTCCGAAGACAGGCAGGCAAACGAGGAGACCGCCGAGGAGATCATCCAAAGGTTGGAGGCCCAAAAGAACCACATCCCATCCTCGGATCGTGTCCGGAGGGAGTACGCTTACGTCCTTCTGAAAGAATATCGGGAGTACGTGGAGGAGCGAAAGGGAAGCAAACCGTAATGAAGCCCGTTTTGGCGGCGACGTCTTTGTCGTCGTCATTGTCAGGGGTCGAGGAACCCCCGCAGCCGCGGACTTTTCAATTCATCGCCCCGCGATTCTAAATCCGTCGGAAAGATCGGGGCCTCGCCCCTCCAGGCCTGGCTTGAGAGCGTTAGTACACGGCAGGGGTGCATACCAGCACACAGCCGGTGCGCGGGGCACCACTGAAACGCAGAGATTTCGGACACACCTCACCGGGACGTCAACGGTGGTGTACTTCCCCGGAGTCAGAAGGCGATGAGCGAACCACCGGGGGTCCGAGTCTCTGAGATACGAAACGGCATCCCGGCTTATATGAAGACCCCACACAAACACAAATATCATGAGTATCGCGCGAAAGGGCTTTGATACGAAAAGGCCGGGCGTGATGTGCGTTACAGAGATGTACACGGCCACGGACACGGAGACGCATAGGAAACCATAGCCGAAGCGATGGTCCGGCGCAGAGAAAAACCAAAAAATTACACCTGCATAGGAGATGGCCCAGACGACAATCTCGTCCAAGTCCTGTTTTATTCTTCTCCAATGCAGCAGCAGGACCAGAGGGGAAAGGGATGCCAGAATAAAGATCAGTTTATCGATAGACCTGCATTCATCGTACCAAGCCGGGAACCAACCGAGCAAGGGAAGTGAAAGGGGTTTCATGGGGTCTCCCGGTATAGGAATTCTTGTCCACGCGCGGATGAAGTCCCTTGCATATACGACGTCGACCTTCGGGACCTTCCAGTCGAAGGTGAAGATGTCAAGGGACGGAAAAGGGAAAACCAGGTAGCCCGAAAGGATAATGTTTCTTACAATCCAAGGTGTTAAGATCACAAAAGCCGCGACTGTGGCCCAGCAGAGGTGCTTCTTTGTCAGCGAGTGCCGGCACAGAAACAAAAGGTACGGGACGATCAGAACCACGGGAAAGATGGACAGCTTCACGGTGACGCTGAAAAAGGCCAGGCAGATAAGGCTGAAGTAGCAAAAATCATAGCGGATACCGGTGTCGGACTTTTGTCTGAAAAGAAAGCAGAGAGCTATGAACCACACGAGAAATGTCGCAAGAGGGTCCGGGGTGGGAGACGGAATCCGGTAATGGTCGCCGACAAGGCGGAACAGGAAGTAGAAGAGGATTCCGCAGATCACGCCATAGCTCTTTGTGCGATTACCGGAGCAAGTCAAATAAGAGACCAGGGAAAATGAAAACAGCATGTGCAAAAAGCCGTTAAGCACATGGAAGGGACCCGTCTTCAGGAATGAAAATCCGAAAAGGGCACATGGCAAAAAGAATGTCGAATTAAAGGCGAGGCGGTCGTGCAGGTTCCCAAGCCCTTTCACGGCCTTATATTTCTCGATCCATTGAACTGTCTGGGCGTGATAGAGCCCCGAATCAAACATGGATGGCGGTAAAGCCGAGTACAAAATGATTGCCACGAGACACGGTAACCAAAGAAGCCAGGTCGTCCCGGTCGCACTTATCCTGAATGCGTTCCCAATGGCGGACATGGCGTGGTGCCGATCGATCACAAGATAGGCAATGCCCGTCACGAGGAGGAATATATTGACCTCCACACCTATTGCGACAAAGATCGACAGAAAACCAAGGATCACCGTAATCAGACAAAAACCTACGACGCTTAACAGGTCAAGGCGGGGGGCCTCACCGATTTCAACCACACCTGCCCTCGTCAGGATTCTGTATGCAGCGACGCCATAGGTCAGAGTCAGGAAGAAGGCATACAATGATATTAAACAACTCGCAAGCATGACTATTAGGGGTTTGCTTTGCAGACTGACTGGGATTTGCTCTTCACCATGGACTTCATATTAACTTCGTAAGAATGTAATTGTCAACGCGAAAGCACCGACCTGCGGCCGTAGCAGGAGCATTTGGCGGGCCTGTCCGTTCGTGTGTATCAGCCGGCATAAAAAAGCGGCAGTCGAAGAAAGGAAGACAGCTTGAAGGTGGGTCAGTTCCGGGAGCTAACCGGTTTCATTTCAAGGGTATCAATCCAATTAGCCTTGTCAAATCGATGGATGTCGATGGCGAGCCCTCCGTCACGCAATTTTCTCGGCACCGTGACGAAAGCAACCGGGGCAATGCCGTCTCCTTTATCTTTGGATATCAATACGCCCTGATGCCCCGGGTCATCCTCGCTGGTCAGGTCGTATATCCTGAAACCGGTTTTCATCAGTTCCGACAACACCTCTGCCACGTCATTCGGGTCCGTCTCGGTATAATCGGACAGGACCGACATAAAGGCTTTTTCAAGCAACAACTGGAACCCGTTCACAGAGTCTCCAGACTGTACGAAAGGAAACAGGGTCATATAAGAATTGTACCCTCTTTCTTTTGCCGGGTCTGTCAGGCGAACCCGCTTTAATCTGTAGGGTGATGGCTTACCGTGAGTCGTGGTTTGAGGAATCTCATTCAGCTTCGCGAATTCCGCCCTGCAAATAAGTAAGTGGGTTGGATCGAACTCTCCAGCCCACTTACTTATTACTTGTCGTCTCATAGTTGTCTTCACTATATCATTTCGAAACGAACCGGGGTCTATCGGCTTTCCGGAGACCGGGTCAAGTCCGATATGACCATATCATAATGAGACAGCTAGTGATCCCTAATCGTCTTACTCTGAATGGTTAGTTTTTTGGATCATTTACCTCCATTACATGGTCAAACACCTTCAAGGACAACTCACCGACCTTGGCGATATCTTTGCCGATATTCTCCATTACATCATATTCTATGGCCATTGCCGACACGAATTCCAGAAGCTCATATAATTTTGCCTTCGATTCCATAAAAGTGTCTTCGTCGGCTGAAGCAACTTTGACTATGGCGTCCAGAAAATCCTTAACCGCCAGAAACATTGAGCCGAATCTTGCCAAGACTTCCTTCGGACATTCCTGGATACAGGTTTTTATCAACTCCAGCTTCATGGTCATGGCTTTCTCGCTTCCCGCACCTACACCGGCCGCCAGTGCCGTAAACACGTCACCTAATAGTGCAAAAAGAGATCCGATTGCCGCATCCCTTTCAGGGTCTGTCAGTATCAAGTCAATACTGCTCTGAATAACCTCCGACACCTTCATTTCTCTGTTCTCTACTGCCATTCTGGGCCTCCTTTAATATTGGATTATACCTTAACTTTCACAAGGACACGCACTGCTGTCCAAAATACCGCAGATCCCCCGATTGCCTTTCGTAAAACCAGTGGGTAGTACAGACAAAACTGTCCTTTTTGATGGCGACGCAGTATTGGCGGATAGGATTCTTCTAATTTTTTTTCAATAAGATGAGTTCATACAGTGCGTACGGTGTTTCTTTCAACTTTCCAGCAAAGCCTTATTGAAATCTGTCGTTGATCTCCTTCCGTTTCTAATAACCCACCCTCTTCGTTTACTTTTTGAAGTCTCTCTACCGTGGGTACATTACTGAGCCTCCCGGACTCCTCACTGATCATTCGCCAAGAAAACCTCATCGGTTTCTCTGACCCTACGAACTCTTGAGATTGCGGCTCTTTTCCAACGACAGATACTGAGTGTGATCCGGACAGGTAAAGCTCATTGGCTGTCCCGTCATCAATCCGCTCAAGATGCACCCGACCTCCACGTCCTTAACGGTTGATGCTCACCAATGTTCTCACAACCTTCCCTCAGCGCCACATCTGCTGGAAAGATGACAATCAATCTTCGCAGGTCCACCCCATCGCAACAGGTAGACGTATGATTGTATTATCCCACAAACAAAAGAGTCAAGCCAATTGTGCAAATATTTTCCGGAGGGGCAAATTCGGACGTATTTTCACCATTTTCGTCGTCCTCCGGTCCATTTCCGCCTTCAGCGAGAAGCGGGTAACGAGTGTTTTTTCTGCACAATCTCCATCTGTTTCGTTCCTGTTTTAACCCTTTATTGGTCTTTCAGACAGTCCTTGTAAAAAAACGGTGATACACAGAATAAGGTCGCAGAGGTGAAGCGGACCCTGTCCGTTTCTAGAGCCGCTCAACGACTCATGAGACATAAATGTAAACGCCCCAGGGACAGTTATTATCACTTTCACGCGGAAGTATCGACGGATGTCTTGGAGAGAACAGACAATGTAGTTTAAGGACCATGGAAACAAGGGGACACAGGGGTCCCGAAATGACAAAGTGTGACCTGTCTCCCAAAATGGCCCGTCAACACCTCATATGATGGCCGGAAATGAAGGCAAAGCATCGTTCCTTGCAGCCCGATCATACCCATAACTTGGCCAAAGAGATCGAGAAGCCATCAATATGGTGTCCAAAGAACCGGGTCACATCCAACGCTTTCTTTTTCGCCTTTACTCTACTTCCCTGATATGCCATAGTGTGATCGAGGGCCGCGGCTGGATTCCCTGATATCACTAGAAGTTGGCGCCCGGAACAGATAGGCCGCCAGAATAACCCGCGAGGCATTTCCTGGTGGCTGCCACAGATATAACGGTTGTTCGCTTTGAGGGAGGTTAATGTGAGGCACTATCGTCGACTCGCCATAGCACTACTGGCATTCGTATTTTCCGGGGCCTTCACCTGTCTCGCCGGGGGCGATAAGGCCGATGACCGGTCCCCAAAACCGACTGTTACGATAGACATGAGCTATGGCCGGGCAAAGCTGGAGGCTCCAGGAGTCCTGTCAGCCTGGCTCGTTTATGGTTTCGCACGAGAGTATTTTCGGAATGAAGGCTTTCTTAAGGAAAACCCCGGAGTCCGTGAATATCGATATAGTTTCAAGGAGGAGCTTGAGTCGAGAAAGGCACTTGCACAGATGTGGCAAGGATTTCAAAAGGACAAGCCCGAGATCAGAGACGATTATCTGGATGCTCTGGTGAGGGTCTACAAGGCAGACTTTCTCTCCGAGTATGTCTGGTACTTCTTCCGGGACTCCGGCTGGGGCGATCCTCCCGACACCTTGAGGCTTAAGGTTTTTGACGAATGGCGTTCTCAGCATATTGCAAATCACACAGTAGAGACTGTCGTGTACCCGGGCAAACGCGGCGGGGATAAGAAAAGAGATGCGAAGGTGAACGGTCCCTCTAGTACCACCGTATTTGTTCCAGGCTATTCTCCGCCTCAAAATGACGCGGCAAAGGAGCATTATCGCAAGGGCCTCCAGCATCAGAATAATAAGGAGTACGATTCGGCGATCAGCGAGTATCTGAAAGCCATCGAGGCAGATCCGGATTTTACGGACGCCATGGACAACTTAGGTCTTAACTATCGCGCATCGGGCAGATACGACGAGGCAGAGCGCTGGTATAATAAGTCTCTGTCGGTTCGGCCGAAAAACAAGGCAGCACTCGGGAATCTGGCAGTTCTCTACAGGCTGAAGGGTGAATCCGAGAAAGCGGTGAGTCTTTACAAGAAGGTAATTGAGGTTGAACCCCAAGACCCTGAAGGGTATTACGGCCTGGGTGGCGTTCTTTATCAAAGGGGTGATTTCGACGAATCTATAAAATATCTGGATTATGCAATCGACAGATATAAGAAGCAAAACTCTCCTTATCTATATCATGCGTACTTCGCACAAGGATTAAACTATTTCAAGCTCAAGGGTTTCCGAAAAGCGGTCGAGTACTTGGAACTGGCCCAGTCGGGGATGCCGGATGACCCGAAGGTTAAGGAAGGGCTGGGGGAGGCAAAAAGGCAATTGGCGAAGGAAACCGTCCGGTAACCCCGGGAACGGCTGAGGGATATTGCGCCGTGTATGGCCGGGACCTGTTGTGGTGCCTAGGTGAATAAATCTTCCGATACGAAAACGAAGCATAACGCTTCCGCCGTATTAGACTTACGGGTTAAGTCACAAATACTGATAAGGGTTTAAGAGTTAAAGAGCGGAGGGAGTAGGATTCGAACCCACGGGGCGCTTGCACGCCCAACGGTTTTCAAGACCGCCGCTTTCGGCCGCTCAGCCATCCCTCCGTTTAGATCAACTGGAAACGGGCAAACCGTTCAACCACCCGCTCCTCGTATTTTTGACTTTATACCGCGTTCTCCCTAATTCACTACCACTTTATCAGGCTGCTGCCCCACGTGAGACCGCCTCCGAACGCCGTCAGAAGAACCAGTTTGTCTTTCGTGATCGTGTTGTCCCTCACTGCTTCATCAAGGGCAATCGGCACCGTGGCGGAAGATATGTTTCCATACTTCTCAATCGTCATATAGATTTTCTCCATCGGTACTTTCAACTTTTTTGCCATCCCCTGAAGTATCCTCAAGTTAGCCTGATGAGGAATAATCACATCCACATCGTCAAGGGTCCGTCCGTTAAACTCCACCGCCTCCTCACAGGCTTCCGCAAATCTCGTCACCGCAACCTTAAAGGATTTGTTCCCCTCTATCAGTTTAAGGAAGTGAAGCCCCTTATCAACACTCTCGTAAGATATGGGGGTCGTCTTGGAACCGCCCCCCGGCATAAGCAGGGTATCGCCGTTCGCACCGTCAGTGTGGACGTGGGTGGAGAGCACTTCCGGACCGCTGCTCGTTTCCGTAACGATTGCAGCGCCGGCCCCGTCTCCCCAAAGAATACAGCTTTCCCTCTCCTTCCAGTTCACGACCCGCGTCATGATCTCTCCCGCGGCGACAAGGGCAGTTTTGTACGCACCGGACTGTATCAACTTGTCCGCCACGTGAAGCGCGAATATGAAACCGGAGCACGCGGCGGTGATATCGAAAGAAAGGGCCTTCGTGCATCCCAGTTTTGCCTCCAGCCAGTTCGCACCTGAAGGGCAACAGGTGTCGGGCGTAATTGTGGCCAATACGATAAGGTCGATGTCGTCCGTTTTCAGTCCCGCCATCTCCAGAGCCCGTTCGCTCGCGACCTTGCAGAGATCCGATGTTCCCGTTTCGGGGTCCGCAATCCTGCGGGCCCTGATGCCTGTTCTCGTAAAAATCCATTCATCCGAAGTATCGAGAAATTTCTCTATATCAAAATTTGTCAAAACCTTCTCGGGAAGATATGATCCTGTGCCGACAATCCCAACCCTCTTCATTAAGAGTTCCTCCAGAAAATCTTCTGTCGCTTCCGCCTCGCGGCATATCCATCAATGCGTTAAGTAGAACAAAAAAGGCGGGAAGTTGTCAAGGGCTATATAACGAAAATATCACTTGACATAGTGCCTATATGTCTCTAAAACTGTTCCCTGATGGTAAAAGATCACGTAGATTTGACGGCCTTTTTTGCCCTTCTCGGGCTCACACTCCTTTGGGGGATAAACTATTCCGCCATAAAGGTTTCGAATGCGGGCATCTCGCCCGTCTTCACATCTTTTCTGCGCTCCGCTATCGCCTCTGTGTGCGGCGTGATCTACTGCATATCCATACGACAGCCCCTGTATCACCGTGATATAAGGCTGTTCCATGGCTTTGTGGCGGGCATGCTGTTCGGACTGGAATTCGTCTTCCTCTATCTCGGTATGTATTACACAAACGCTGCCCGGGCAGCGGTCCTTATGTACCTCTCTCCTTTTGTAGTGGCTATCGGCGCCCACATGTTCCTTAAAGAGAGGCTCGACACCGTAAAAACGATCGGGCTCGTTCTCGCTTTTGTAGGGGTATACCTCGTATTCCGCGGTAAGCCCGCGTCGTCCGGAAGGTCGATGTTCGTGGGCGACCTCCTTGAAATCCTTGCCGCCGTCTTCTGGGGAGCTACGACCCTGTACATAAAGAAGTATCTCGCCGAGAAGGTCCATCCCATAAACACGTTTCTCTACCAACTCGTTTTTTCTCTTCCCATCCTCTTTATATCCGCCTGCGTCATGGAGACCAGGTGGATTTTCGACTTCAGCCTTCCGGTTGCCGGTTCGCTCTTTTATCAGTCCGTCATAGTAGCCTTCGCCTCCTATCTCATGTGGTTTAAACTAATCCACAAATACCCCGTGGCACGACTCTCGGCCTTCACCTTCCTCACGCCCATATTCGGCGTTATGTCCGGCGTTTTTTTTCTCAAAGAGCCTTTGACGACAGGGTTGGTGGCAGGACTCTTTCTGGTCTCTATCGGCATATATTGTGCCAATCATAAACGATGAAAAAACATAAGATCTTCACCATACTAGGATTTCTCATAAGTATTACACTGCTCTATTTCTCGCTGAGAGGGATAAGTTTCCGGGAAATATTCAGGACCCTCGACGGCGCCGACCTCAAACTCGTTTTCATCCCCCTGGTCTTTATCGCAATCGCCATCGTGGGCTGTGCGTTTCGCTGGTCAAAGGTGTGCGGAGGAAACGTGAGGTTCGGCGATACCTTTACCGCCCTGATCATCGGACTCTTTGTGAACAACGTGCTTCCTGCCAGAATAGGTGAGATAGCGCGTGGATATGTCCTATCCAAGAAGACGGGGCTCTCCCTCACCTACAGCCTTTCGACTGTGCTTGCCGACAGGCTTTTCGACCTGGCGGGCCTCCTTGCCATCACTTTCTTCTTCCTTCCAAAACAGGCCTTGCCCCCAGCCGTTTCCAGAGCCATATACATTCTCGTCGCATTGCTGATAGTCTGCGTCCTCGGTATGTTCGTCCTCAGCCGGAGAAGGTTTGCGGACCGCATCGCAACCATGCTCCACAACATCAAGAAGCCTTTCTTCTCGAAGATAGCCCACAGGGTGTCGGAGGTTCAGGAAAACCTTCAGCGTATCAACTCCCCCTTCAATCTTCTGGCCTTCACTGCCTTGTCTATCATGACGTGGCTCTCCATGAGCACCGCCCTCTACTTTGTCGCCTTGTCCCTCGGCGTCAGGATCAACTTCATGTACGTCCCTTTTGTCTGCGCCCTTCTCAATATGGGTCTTACCATCCCCTCCTCTCCGGGATACATAGGGGTTTATCAGTTCCTTCTCACAAACCTCCTCCTCATCTTCTATGTCCCGAAGACGGAAGCTTTCACGGTTTCCATCCTTTTTCACGCAAGCTGGTACATCCCCTATAATGTGCTGGGAGCCATATTGCTCGTAAAAGAAAACCTCAGGTTCAAAGAAATAAGGGATCTCGAGGAAGAGAAACAGTAGGCCGCGACGGCGACTCAGATTTTCAACGCGTGCGTCTTGAGATTAAAGCCTTTCCCGGTCTCGTAGCATACATAGGTTGAGCCGGCGAAGAAATCACCCGTGTTCAGATAGACCTTCCCGGTCTCCCCCGAACCGTAATCCACCTTGTCCGGCACATGTGAATGAGCAAGGATCACCGCGTCGAATCCATCGTCGAGCTTCTTGCGGGCGAAGTCCCGGAACAGTTGCTCCACGTGACGGTTATAGGGCTTCTCCTTTCTTGACAGGAAGATCCGCGCCACCATGGCAACCTTCCACGTAAGGCGGGGGCCGAGAAAATCCATCACCCATCCGGTAAACGCCGCCTTCAGGATAGTCCTCACCGCACCGCCGACAAATTCGTCGCCGTGAGATACGAACAACCGCTTCCCCTCGACGTCAAGGGTCATGGTATGAACACACTTCACGCCCGCGTAGGATTCGAGGAAACCGCCTACGCCGAATTCGTGGTTGCCCTCCAGGAAATAAACGGCCGTCCCCTTTTTCGTGATATCCCTTATCGCGTCGATCACCCTTTTGTACCACGGGTATATGTAGCCCCGGTGGCCGTGGTAAAATTCAAAAATGTCCCCCATGAGGAAGGCTATGTCGGCGCTGCCGCACACCTCCCTGATAAAGGTTTCCACAATTCTCGTCTTCCCCTCGTCGGTCGCATCCAGGTGTGTATCCGAGAAGAAGACTATTTTCATTATTGTTTGACGAGATATGCGTGGAGGGCCTCCTGCCAGGTTCTCATGGCGACGCCCGTATCGTTCCGGAGTTTGGCGCAGTCAAACACCGAGTAAGCCGGCCGTCTGGCCTTCCTGTTGAGTCCCGATGACGTTATGGGCGTCACCGCAATGTCCATATGGAGGCAAGAGAAGATTTCTTTGGCAAATTCGTACCACGTGCAAGACCCGCTGTTCGCCGCATGATAAACACCCGATCTCCCCTTCTCTATAAGATGCCTTATCGGCTCGGCCAGATCCTTTGCGTAGGTCGGTGCTCCTGTCTGGTCGTTGACGACCCGGGCGGCGCCCGCTTCCTTCGCAATGCGCGTCACCTTGGATATGAAATCGGTCCCCTCGCGGCCGTAAAGCCATTGGGCCCTCAACACCACTGCGGAGGGCAGTATGTCGAGCACCCGCCTCTCTCCCGACAGCTTTGTCGCGCCATAGGCCGACATGGGGTTCGGGGTATCATCTTCTCTGTAAGGGAATCTTTTCTCACCGTCAAAGACGTAGTCGGTGCTGAAGTGGACCAAACGGATATTCCGTTCCTTACAAAGAGCCGCGACAACGGCAGGCCCCTCGCTATTGAGTCGATGCGCGACATCGGGGCGGTCTTCGCAGCCGTCCACGTCGGTCATGGCGGCAAGATTGACTATGGCCTGAGGCCGGTGCTCATCGAGGGTGCGAACCCCCGCGTCCCTGTCCGTTATGTCCCACTCTTCAATATCGACGGCGATGATGTCGAAATAATCGTTCAGTACCGGGATAATGCTCGCTCCCACCAGACCGTGGCTACCCGTGATCAGGAGTCTCATAAAATGCTTTCCTCACCTGTCCTTATACATCCGGTCATAATATTCGAGATATTCACCGCTCTTTATCCTCTCCCACCATGGTTTGTGGGAAAGATACCATTGCACCGTCTCTTTCATACCTTCCTCGAAACTCATCTTCGTCCGGTAGCCCAGCGCCTTCTTTATCTTTGTGGAGTCGATGGCGTATCTCCTGTCGTGGCCGGGCCGGTCCTTCACGTAGCGTATCAGGCTTTCCGGCTTTCCAAGGATAGAGAGTATGAGCTTTACGATCTCGATATTGGCCCTTTCGTTTTCACCGCCCACGTTATATATGCTTCCCGTCTCCCCATTATGAAGCACCAAGTCTATGGCTTCACAGTGGTCCATCACGTGGATCCAGTCCCTCACGTTCATTCCGTCTCCGTACACAGGCAGCTCCCTATCGACAAGGGCATTGGTGATTATGAGGGGGATAAGTTTCTCCGGAAACTGATAGGGTCCATAATTGTTGGAACACCTGGTGATGACGACAGGAGTCCCGTAGGTCTTGTAATAGGCCATGGCAAGAAGGTCGGCCGACGTCTTCGACGCCGAATACGGACTGTTGGGCGCAAGGGGTGTCTCTTCGGAAAATTTCCCCTCAGCCCCAAGGGACCCGTATACCTCATCGGTCGATATCTGGACGAAACGTTTCACGCCTTTCTGCCGGGCGTGTTCCAGGAGATTGAAAGTCCCGGAGATATTGGTTTTCACAAAGGTGTCGGGGTCCAGAATACTTCTGTCCACGTGGGATTCCGCGGCAAAGTTGACCACCATGTCCACGCCCTGCTCGAAGGCTTTCCTTACGTCTTCCTTCTCCGCTATATCCCCTTTGATAAAACCGTACCGGGGGTCGCCCACCTGTTCCTTCAGGTTTTCAAGGTTGCCGGCATAGGTAAGCTTGTCGAAGTTCAGTATGTGGTAAGGGTACTTGGCAAGCATATATCTGACGAAGTTGCTGCCGATAAACCCGCAGCCTCCCGTGACGAGAATCCGCATATTATCCATCTTTTCTCTCCCATTTGTAAGGTATCTCGTTTACATGAGGGTCCATTCTGAATTCATCGGGAGCGTTTCTGTCATAAGGCTCAGTCGGTATATTGATGACCAGTGCCTCTTCCTGGCCCACGCATTTCCAGCCATGATAGACCTTCTTGGGCACCTTCACCATCATGGGGTTGTGGTCACCGATAAAAAACTCCTGCACCTGCCCACAACTGGGCGACCCTTCGCGGTCATCGTAAAGCACCAGTTTGAGACTTCCCTTCACGCACACGATAAAGTCATCCTGTTTCTTGTGGTAATGCCACGCCTTCACGACCTGCGGGTAGGTGGTCGTAAGATAGACCTGACCGAACTGGACGAAAAGATCTTCGTCTCTTCTCAGTATCTCCATCAATCTCCCTCTTTCGTCAGGGATAAATTTCAACTGCTTCGTTACCACACCGTCAATCATAACTCCCCCTGGTCAGCATTGTTCGCCCCGGTCTGGGACACAAGAAGGTTGGCCCGGAGCAAAGATTCGAAGGTGCCCGCGTCCGTCCACCACCCTTTAAGCATCTCCCACGTCATTGTACCTTCCCTTACGTAGGCGTTATTCACATCCGTAATCTCCAGTTCTCCTCTCTCCGAAGGCTTGAGGGTCTTCACAATGTCGAATACGCGGCCATCGTACATATAGATGCCGATGACCGCCAGATTGCTTTTCGGCACCTTGGGCTTCTCCGTAATGTTCAATAATCTCCCATCCACTATTTCCGCTACTCCGAACCTTTCAGGGTCGGGTACCTCCTTGAGAAGTATCTTGGCCCCTTTCCCCTGGTCCTTGAAATCCTTCACGGCCTTTACGATATTTCGTTCTATGATATTGTCGCCCAGCACCACGCAGATGGAATCACCATCCGCAAAATACTCCGCAAGGGAAAGGGCGTCGGCTATGCCGCCCTCGCCCTCCTGGTAGGTATAGTTTATATGCTTGAGGCCGAACTCCTTCCCGTTTCCCAGGAGCCTCAGGAAGTCACCGGCATGGGTGCCGCCGGTCACGATCATAATATCCGTTATGCCTGCCCTGATGAGCGTCTCGATGGGGTAGTAAATCATCGGTTTGTCATATATGGGCAGCAGATGTTTATTCGTAATCCTGGTAAGCGGATTGAGCCTGGAGCCCAAACCACCTGCAAGTATTACACCTTTCAAGGAATTATACCTCCTTGTCCCGTTCTTGTGATCCCTGACAGATCGATGGATAGGCGGACTGTTGTATCGTTAGGTCTCTTCGACTGAATCAAAGAGAGGTTGAGCGCCCAGCATCCCGGGCGATAGACGACCTGATACAACGTGTCTATCCACGTCTGGTCTGAAAAAGAATACCGTACATGGTACCGGAAATCAAACAACTTATAGGCCTTTCCCGCGTCGAAGGCGACTTCGTTGGCCAGATCTCGCGTATAAGCATGGTAGAAGTTCAGAAAGTACTCTTTCGGGGCCTTGTAGGCCAAGGTATTGTATATGGAGGTGAGACCCTGCCCCTGGGCGTTCCATATGGTCCGGTTCACATAACTGAGGTTGGTGATGGGGTACACGGTCAATTTCGCGCTCACATCCGATAAGCGGTTTCCATAACCTTTGTAGTCCGTGGACTGATTAAGGTTGCCTGAAAGTCCGTAGGTCTGCTGTATTTCGAAACTGGATACTTCCCGGGCCGACCGGGGAGTCATGGCATACAGGTAGTGGTTAAAGGAATAGGTGACCGTATTCTGCTGCGCTATCCTGTCGTAGGGGTCTGCATATGGCAGGTTGCTGTATGAACTGCCGGGAATAAACGTATATTTGAACGACGGCTTTATCACGCTCTGCATCTGTCCGAGGTTAAGAAGCTGGCTATTGTAGTTCCTTATCAGTTGGACGTTCGAATCCGCTTCCAATCTGACGGTATGGCGTTCGGCGGTAGAGCTCCCGGTTTCCGTGGTCACCCGGTCTATCATGTAGGCGGTTTGATAATAGGTGGCGCCGAAAAGGAAGTTGATCCCCTTCACGCTGTAAGGCAGCCTGAACCGCGGTTCGATGCCCCACCTCGTAAACCTGTCTCCCCTCTCCCGGTAAAATGTGGTGAAGTCGGAATAGAAATCCGTGTAAAACCGGTTCTTCAGAACAGGTATGGACTCGGTAAAGAACGTGGCGTGCGGTAGATATTTGAAGGTGCCGTCGTTGTCTCTGACCGTCAGGTTCCTGAAGTACGCAGCCTCCACGGTGAGAAGGGACTTGGTAAAGGGCTTCTCCACATAAGCCGTCGACTTGAGTAGATTCTCACTTCTAAGCAATGGGGTGGGGGCAAAATCGAGGACGAAATCCTTATCGGAGACATAATCGACATTCGCCTTAAAAGTCAAATCTTTAAGGAGTACCTGTTCGTGCTTACCTTTCGCCTCCCATCTCGTACCGCCGTAATCCCGGTCGGAAATGATGGAAAAATCCCAACTCCCCTTCAAGTCTTCGCGAAGGGAATACCGGAATTCCGAGCCCACTCTCACGCCCCTGTTCTGAATGTACTGGGCGTAAAGCGTTGCGTCCTTATCTTTCGAAATGGCCCAGAAGAACGACTCCGTGAACTTTATTCCATCCCTGCTTGACGTGACGATCTCAGGCATGAGAAGTCCGGTCTGTCTGTCTGTCTTGACCGGGAAAAAACCGGCAGGGATATAGAAAACGGGATGATCAAGGATGTAGAATCGCATTCCCTTTGTCTTTGCGTAACCGTTGACCGTCACCTTCGCATCGTCGGCCGAAAACTTCCATGCAGGCGTCGAGGGCCCTTCTATGTCACAGGTAGTGAACTGGCCCTTCTTGATCTCGTATTGGTTCTCCCCCAGTTTCTCGATCTGGGAACCCACGATGCTGAAATTGCCGTCCTTGATGTACACCTTGCCCTTTTCTATGGTTCCGGTCTTCGTGGAAAGATTCAGATGCATCTTGTCGGAAGTGATTACGTCACCTTCTTCCCGGAAGACCACATTGCCCTCCGCATATACATCCTCGGTGCCTTTCTTGTAGAGCACATAGTCCGCGGTAAGCATCCTTGTGCCCTCCTTTATCTCCACTTCCCCCTTTGCCGTATAAGTGTCTTCCGCCTTATTGTATTCAAGGGATTCGGCGGATATATCGACGGGTCCCGAAGGCGTGGTCCGGACGCTTCCTCTCCGGGGCGACAAAGGCTCACCCGACGAGGACGGAGGCGAAGCCGGAGACATGGTCAGGATGCCGACCGGCTGGCTACACACGGTCGCAGGCAGAACAAGGGCCCAACCAACAATAACTAACCAGGTTATATTTTTAAAAGTTCTCGCCAATGATCGCTTTCGCCTCTCCGATGGTATAGATTGAACCGGTTATTACGATAATATCGTCGTCCTTTGCCGCGTTCCGGGCTTCTTTCAGACCATCCTCCACGCTTTCCGTTATGACGGCTCCCGGAGCATAGTCCTGAAGATAACGGGGAGAAAGGGCCCTCTCGATCCGCGGTTTCGTCATGATCAGGACATCAAAAAGGGGAAGAATCTCATTGAGCATCCCTTCATAGTCCTTATCTTTCATGACACCGAATACCAATATTTTGCGTCTGTCTCTAAAGCGGCTTCCAATATACTCTTTTAACGCCCTCATTCCGTGCGGGTTATGCGCCCCGTCCAGGAGAACGATCGGTTTCTCCATCACCTGCTCCAGCCTTCCCTGCCACTCCACATGCCGAAGCCCCTCCCTCATGGATGTCTCGCTTACAGGGAAACCCGGGAGGGTGAGACATTCTCCTGCACACAAGGCCACTGCGCTGTTGGCGAGTTGATGGTCCCCTCTGAGGTTTACGAAGACATCTTCCATATTTTTCGAGAGGCCGGTATAGCTCATCCGCCGGTCACCCTTCCTCTCGAAGGAGAAGTCCCTGCCAAGTGCGTAAAAAGGGCTCCCCATTCTCCGGGCAGTCTCCTCGATCACTTCCCGCGCGATGCCTTCGGCGCCCGTAACGACGGGTACCCCCTCTTTCACGATACCAGCCTTTTCTTTTGCTATGTCGGGGATCTCGCCGCCCAGGTAATCCATATGATCATACTCGACGTTTGTGATGACGCTGACTAATGGTCGTATCACGTTCGTCGAATCGAGTCTCCCCCCGAGACCCGTCTCTATGACGGAAATATCCGTCTCATTTTCGTGAAAATACTGGAAGGCCAGTGCCGTGGTAAAGTCGAAAAAAGTAAAGAACCTGTTTTCGTCGTTATGCCTGATCTTCTCTCTTATCACGTGCGCGATGGCAGCTACCTCTTCTTCCGTAATTTCGACTTCATCGATCGAGATTCTCTCCGTAAAGGAGAGAAGGTGGGGAGAAGTGTATTTCCCGACCTTGTAGCCTTCCTCCCGCAGCATACGAGAGAGAATTGACGCCACTGAACCCTTTCCGTTGGTCCCGGCTATGTGAACCGTCTTCAAGTGCCTCTCGGGATTGTCGAGAAGGTTCAGTATCCACTCGATATTTTCGAGTCCGAACACCGTTCCAAACTTTTCAAGGCCGTAAAGATACTCCAGGGTGCCGGCAAACCCTTTCATGCAACCAGCGACAGTACCGTATGGAGTTTCTGTTTCAATTCCTTTCTCGATACTATCATATCGATCATGCCATGTTCCAGAAGATACTCGGCCCTCTGGAAACCTTTAGGCAATTCTTCCTTTATGGTGTCTTTGATTACCCGCGGTCCCGCAAACCCGATCATCGCCTTAGGTTCGGCAATGATGATATCCCCCAGCATGCCCATGCTCGCGGTAACTCCGCCGAGGGTCGGGTCCGTAAGGACGGATATGTAGGGAACCTTCCTGGATTTCAGCCGGTAAATAGCGCCGGACACCTTGGACATCTGCATCAGGGACATTATGCCTTCCTGCATACGGGCGCCTCCGGAAGAACAGAAGATAATAACGGGTACCTTCTTGTCCGCACCCTCCTCCAGGATTCTCGTAATCTTTTCCCCTGCCACCGAGCCCAGGCTGCCGCCCATGAAGGTGAAATCAAAAATGGCGGCCAACGCTTCTATGCCGCCGATCTTTCCTTTGCCGCAATAGAGGGAGTCCTTCTTCTTCGTGGCCTCCTGGGTCTCCTGCAACCTGTTTTTATATGGTTTCGTATCCTTGAACTTTAAAAAATCAACAGGTTCGATCTTCTTGAAAAGTTCCACAAATGTGCCTTTGTCAAATGTGAGAGACACTCTCGTCTCGACGGTAATAGGGAAATGGTAAGAGCATTTCAGACAAACGCTCTGGTTCCTTTCCACTTCCTTTTTATAAAGCAGCTCCTGACAGGAACTGCATTTGATCCAGAGAGACTCCTCCTTTACCGCCTTTTTGATCTCTTTTTCAATATCTATTTCTTTATGAAGCTTCGTTTCGCTTTCTTTCTTTCTGAATAATCCCATCGATATGTTTTCCAGTTGATTTTTTGCTAGAAAACTACCAAAATAAGTATGGCATGTCAATAAAAAGGGTCACCATACCTTCATCTCCCCGCCTCGAAGGCATCCTGAAAGAGGACGGCCCTCACGCAGGTGTCGTCATATGCCACCCCCATCCCCTTTACGGCGGGGACATGTTCAGCAACGTGGTGGAAGCCATGGAAGAGGGTTTTTCCTCCAAAGGGTTCACTACCCTGCGATTCAATTTCCGTGGCGTGGGGAAAAGCGAAGGCATCTGGGATGAAGGGAAGGGTGAGGTGGACGATCTGCTCGCCGCCCGGACTTTCCTTGAAAGTCACCTTGATCCCCATGCATCCATCATTCTGGCAGGTTACTCCTTCGGAGCGTGGATATGCAGCAAGGCCGCCATCAGGGCGCCTGAAGCCGACGGTTTGTTCCTTGTAGCCTACCCCTTCGCGTTTTACGACACCGGGGAACTGAGCAGGTTCCGCGGCAAAGTGTACTTTGTCGCCGGAACCCGCGACGACATAGGCCCCGTAGACGCACTTACCGGGTTCTATAGAGATTTCCCCCTTGTTGATAAATATCTGAAGATTATACCTTCCGACCATTTTTACCGGGGCAAGGAAGGAGAAATAGTGGACTTCATAAAGGAAAACGTGACCCTGGGGTAAAAAGGGCCGGGGCGCTCCGTCTCCCGTCGGCGGACTCGCGCTACTTCCCTCTTCCTGCGAGGGTCACTATAAGGGACTTCTTCCTCCGCTGAGACTCTTCAGACGTAATTTCTATACGAGCAGTCCTCTTTCCCTTTCCACCAGGACCGAAAACGACCTGAACTTCGCACGGGACGCCCGCTTCGAGGGTCGCGCACGTCCCCGAGATACTGAAATCGCGCGCGTGCGGGCCTTTTATCTCCACCAGGCTCGTCATGTCTGAGAGGCCGACGTTTCTAATTAAAAGGGGCTTCGTGTTCGTTGCGCCGACACTCACTGCCGGGAATTTGAGGGCCGAGGGCGTCACCGCCGGTTTTGGCGCTATCGCATTCGCGGAAAGGGGCACCACGGTTACAGTTCCCGGATCGTTTGAATAGATAAGAAGTTGCGCCATTTTTCGCCCGTAGGAGTCGGCCTTCAGGCTCACGGGGAGCAGGCACGCCTTGGAAGGTGATATGGGCGTCACACACGGGTTTACAGCCTTGAATTCCGCCCCGTTCCTCCCTGAGATCGCCACCCTGCTCACCGCGAGATCGGCGCTGCCCATATTCCTTACCCTTACCGACCTTTCTATGGTCATACCCTTCTTTACGGGCCCGAAAATAACGCACGCCGGCCTTGCCGAAGCACCGGGAGGTTGCCCCGGTCCATCAGGCGCTCCCTCGTCATCATCGAGGACGACCGGGCGTTCGTCGGCGACGCCTGAGGCAAAGCCATCCCTGGTATCAACGGAGGTCATGGTCGTCTCAGCGCCTCCGCCTATTCTGCTCATTTCGACAGCCGCCGTCCTGCCGTCAACCAACTGATCGGCGCACAGGACGGATGAAAAGGCCAGAAGACCGGCAAGGGCCCCACACCACACTACATCTCTCTTCATCCCACACCTTTCTTTGCCTATTCGATTGTTACATCGAGGAAAAACCGGTTGACGGATTTCTCTCTCCCTTCCCACAACCGGTAATTGTACATGACGATCCTTGCGTTGCCGCTTTTCTTCGCCCTGAGCTGCCATAGCCTCATGACGGGCGCTCCGATCCGATCCGATATTACCCGCGCCTCTTTGGAGACAATCTCGAAGTGGTCCGTGTCAAAATCCTCGAATTCCCACGAATACCCCGCGCTGCCCAGGGTCTGGAGTTCGATTTGCATGACCTCACCCGCTTTCATGCCCACTTCCCTGCCGTTGTCTTTCATGCCCACCGTGACCGCGACCTTCTGACCGGGAAGACTATTCTCCATGGCCATCGCCCGCGGCACGGGGCACACACAAAGGATTATTCCAAAAGAAACCAGGAACGTGAATATCAATTTCCTTCCCCGCGTCACTAAACCCTTTCTTCCCCTCATAACCACCCCTGATGGTTTCCAAGCTCCACTTCGGTTTCATCTGTTTCTCAATCTCTTACGCAGCCCGCAATGGATAATATATCATGATTCACAAGTCTCACGCCACGATGAATCGGTCTGAACCGCCTTTTTCCGTAACCTTCCAACCCGCGTCACCGACTAGAGAGAAAACGATTGCCTTTTTCATCTGATTTGTTTTAAATTGACCATGGGGGATTCTACTAAACTTACATTGGGGTTTTTGACCGGAATAAAAACGCTCACAGGAGGAATATATGCATAGCAAGAAAACAGGCTTTTTCTTGACGGCCATTCTGGGACTGATCATATTGCTGCCCTTGACGGCCGGGGCTCGTAGCGCCTTTCCCATTCTTGACAACTGGGTAAACGAAAATAACTTCACTACCAAACAACTTAATGCGGTGGCGGATAACGGCGCCGGAACCATGTATGTGGCAGTGGGGAATTCCGGCACGTTCCTCAGTTCGGTTGACGCCAACTACTGGAAGGCGACGAGCATCACCGGTTTCACCAAGAATCTCCTGGGCGTGGCCTTCGCCCCCGGCATCGGCACCGGCACCGCGGGGGGCCGGTTTGTCGCGGTAGGCGACACCAAGACCATCTATTACTCCGACGATGGAGTTACCTGGCTCAGTTCGGTGACCTCCAACCTTGCGGGTAACTTCAAGGCCGTCACCTACGGGAACGGCATATTCGTCGTTGTCGGCGACAGTGGACGGATTTACAATTCAACCGATGGCATCTTATGGACGCAGCCGCAACCGAAATTCATCACCGGCTCTACCCTCTACGCAGTCCTCTGGGTGCCTTCCGAAGAACTCTTCATCGCCGTCGGTTCGGGCTCTACGGTCATGCTCTCCCAGGACGGAGCCCTGTGGGTGAAGAGCACCATCTCGGGCGCCGGCACCCTCCAGGGAGTGGCCTTCGGCATATCCCCGAATGAGAAGACAGGTAAATTTGTGGCGGTAAATTCGTCGGGCAGTGTCCTCATCTCTTATGACGGCCTTGTTTCCTGGGCAATCCTCAAACCGGCGAACACAGGCATGATCAGCACCAACCTGCACGGGATCACATACTCTGACGGCATGTTTACCACCGTAGGCGATAAAGGGCTGATCTATACCTCGACCGACGCCTTCGGTTGGCAGCTTGCAGGCGTACCGGAGAAAAATACCTCGACCACACCCATAAACACCAACATCAGGGCGGTGGGCAATTACAATGGCAGTGTCTTCTATGCCGTGGGCGACTCGGGCATGATCCTCAGCAACACCGATACGTCCCGGTTCTTCTACAAGTCAGGCACCTCCGGCAACCTTGTGGGGGCGGCTTATGGAAATGGGACCTTTGTGATAGGCGGCCAGTATGGCGACCTCTTTGTCTCCCCCGACGGCACGAACTGGAGTGAATCGAGATTCACAGCTTTCGGCTCCACCAATCCTCACGTTCAAGACATTACTTACGGAAACGGTCTCTTCGTGGCCGTGACGGCTGAAGACTGGAATTCCACTATCCCGTCAATTTTCACTTCTCCCGACGGGTTAACCTGGACCCAGCAAGGCTTCCCCACAAATTACGCAACCGTGCAATATCAGGATCTCCTGGGCGTCGCGTACGGCCAGGGCCTCACGATCCCCGCGGGAATCTATGTTGCCGTGGGAACCGGGGGCACAATAGTGACATCTCCCGACGCCATCAGCGACTGGACACCCACCGCGTCCAATACGAGCTATCACATTTACAGCGTCGCTTTCGGGAGCGATATGTTCGCCGCCGTGGGCACAAAGACGATCCTCACATCGACCAACGGCACGACATGGACCAACCTCAACATCAACACGTTTCCGAACTTCGAGAGCGTGGCATACGGCAACGGCAGTTTCGTGGCTGTCGCGAGCAGCGGCGCAATCTACACTAATACGCCGCCCTCCACAACCTGGATAAAGCAGACAACCGTCGGGGCCGCCCTCCATGCGGTCCAGTACGGCGAATCCTCGGACTTCACCGGCTATGTCGCGGTGGGTTCGGGCGGTGCCTTATATGTTTCCGCCGATGGTGTCAACTGGAGCAAACAGAAATCGGGAACCGGGAACACCCTCTACGGGATTACCTTCGGGGAGACCGGCGCCGGCACCAGTGTCTTCGTGGCTGCGGGCTCAAGTTCAGCCCTCATGAAGTCGCCCGCTCTCACCGACTGATACAGAAGCAAAGACAGTAGGCATGTTCTGACAGGCCGCCCCACGTGGGGCGGCCTTTTTCACATCTGACGCGCCCCGGCGATCCCCCGGAAGAGGAATTCGCGACCCCGTCCCGCACCCCGGATTCGTATACAAATCTTCCTGTCACAAGGATCTGTCCCTCTTCGAGAAATTCCTTAAGCCGTTTTAATTTTCAACCAAAACACCTCCCATTTCCATTTTTGTCCCATGGTGAAATTTGTCCATAATTCCAGTGAACTAGAAATTTATTAAGTTACCCTGTTCGAAATAAAAGGTTGACAACTCCATGCAGGCTGATTATTTTAAGGGCACAACTTATGATTACCTTTAAAAAAGCTGCTGTAGTTTCCCTGCCTCTTACGGTGCTTCTTTGTTTTACGTACGGCCACATGACGAACGTGAAACACCTTCACCCCGAAAACAGCAAAAAAGAACAAACCATCCAAAAGATCATCCGGCACATTGACAGTGAAGATGTGGACTTCGACGAGGAGGAGCTTCAGAGTATCGCCCGAGTCCTGTACGAAGAGTCAAAACAGAACGAGATAGATTACCGCCTTGTGTTAGCGGTAATGAAGGTGGAAAGCAACTTCCGGAGCGACGCGGTATCAACAAGGGGGGCGCGGGGGCTGCTGCAACTCAAACCATCCCTGGCCAAGTTCATAGCCCGGGATGCGGGAATCAAGTGGCACGGGGCAAAGACCCTTGATGAGCCGGGAAAGAACATCAAGATAGGCGTCCGTCACCTTTCCCAACTCATAAGTGATTTCGAAAGTCTTCACCTCGCGCTCCATGCATACCACGTGGGTCCGACCCGGCTGCGGGAGATACTTTCGGAAAAACACAAGCCCAACAAGTACTTCCTGAACCTGGTGCTGAAAGAATATGAGAGGAACATGTCCCTCCTTCCCGCCCCCTGAGGACCTTTAAAAGCTCCCTGAAAACTGTTATACTAGCGTGTGTCGGCCCATAATTCATTGTCGGCCCCGCGCTCCGGACGGTTCGTAACGCATGTCAGGAATTATCGTCCCAAAAGAGACAACGGCCTACACCGCCGGAGAATCCTCCTTAAGGCAGAGCCGGCGAAAAAGGCACAGACTCCCGAGGGACGTTAAAAGAAAAATAGGAAGTGTCGGGGCGCCATATACGAAGTTCTGAGGATATAAGACCGTTCCATGTATAATCTTGGCAACACGGGTTTCATCTACATTAAAGGAAAGACAGGTTCCTTCGTCTCCTTTCTCCTCTCAAGGGCAAGCCGGAAGACCATCCTCTTCTACGACACGGAAGACGAGGCCCTGCTGCTCAAGGAGGAGTTGGAGTTCTTCTCGGAAAAAGATGTCCAGATCTTCCCTCCTTACTCCGACAAGGTATTCGAGAAGGAGGACGAGATAAAACGAATCGGCTTTCTCTCCCATCTGGTGTCCGACGACGTGTTTTTCGGTCTTTTCCCTTACAGCGCGACAACACGCCCCTTGAGTCCCCGTCATGCCTTTCAGGACCGGAAGAAAGAGCTTAAATTCGGAGATATAGTTTTTCAGGAAGAACTTACCGCGTACCTCGACGGCGCCGGCTACGAGTTGACCCCTCTCGTGCGCGAGGAAGGTGAATACGCAAAAAGAGGCAGTATTATCGACGTGTTCTCTCCCTCCTCGGGAAGACCTGTACGGATAGAGTTCCTCGGAGATGAAATACTCTCACTCAGATTTTTCGATCCCCTCTCCCAAAGGTCTCACGGGGAACTGGAAAAATGCGATCTGGTGCCCGTCAAAGCCGACGATGAGGAAAAAGTTACCATCCAGGATTACCTTGAGGACCACATGGTCCTCGTACACAACGGTCTCCCCCAGGTCCTCGGGGGATTGACGGCCCCCGAGTCCGCGGATCGCCGCCTCAAGTTCACTGAGCGCCTTCTGTCAAGCCTCAATATCGATCTCTCGGGAATCGAGGGTGACGAGCCCGGCACGGTTATCGAGGCGATCTCAAATGACGATTTGAGGCTTCTCTTCGATTCGAAAAGAACCGAAGTATTCAAAAACCTCTCGGAAAAGGTGAAGCAAGACTGGGGCCGATATCGTTACGTCTACATATTTGCGAACACCCTGCACCAGGGGGAGCGGCTCAGAGAAATATTCCGCAACTACGATGTTTCTCTGCCCATACTGGACAGAGTGTCTTATCCCCCCAAAGAAAGAGAACATGCCATAGTCATAGGGCCTCTCAGAAGGGGTTTCAGGACCTCGGATACCGTGGTTATTACGGAAGAAGATATCATGGGGCCCAAAAAGAGGGTGGTAAAGAGCAGGAAAACCAACGGCATCGATGAATTCCTCACATCCTTCAAGGACCTCCAGGTGGGTGAATGGGTAGTTCATATCGACCACGGCATCGGGGTCTACCGGGGCATTATGGAACTCAAGGTGAGCGGGTGCACGAAGGATTTCCTTCTCATCGAATATCAGGACGGCGACAAGCTCTATGTGCCCGTGGACGACCTCCATCTGGTGCAGAAGTTTATAGGCGGAGAGAAGTTCAAACCCAAGGTCGACAAACTTGGTTCGCAATTCTGGAAGACCACAAAAAGAAAAGTCCGGAAGCAGGTCGAGGATATTGCGAAGGAACTTCTTGAAATATACGCAGAGAGGGAGATGGCCGAGGGCTACGCCTACCCTCCCGAGGACGAAGTTTTCAGAGAAATGGAGTCCCGCTTCGAATACGACGAAACCGAGGGCCAGTCGGAGGCAATCGAAGCAGTCCTTTCGGACCTGAAGAAGCCTAAACCCATGGACCGGGTCATATGCGGGGATGTGGGATTCGGGAAAACGGAGGTTGCAATACGGGCCTCTTTCAAAGTGGTTCTGGAAAACAGGCAGGTCGCCCTCCTCGTCCCCACCACGATCCTTGCCCAGCAGCACTTCAAAACATTTCAGGCGAGGTTCGCAGACTACCCCATCAATATCGCCATGCTGAGCCGATTCAAAACCAGGGAGGAGCAGAAGCGTATTGTGGAAGGGACAAAGAAGGGGTCTGTGGATATCATCATAGGCACCCACCGGCTTCTCCAGAAGGACCTCACATTCCGTGACCTCGGACTGCTCATCATCGACGAGGAGCACAGGTTCGGCGTAAAGCATAAAGAACGACTGAAATTGGCCCAGAAGAATGTCGATACCCTGACCCTGAGCGCCACGCCTATCCCGAGAACCCTTTACATGGCGACCACCGGCATAAAGGACCTGAGCGTCATCAATACGCCACCCCTCGACAGGTTTGCTGTGAAGACGTCGGTGGTGAAGTTCAAGGATCAGCTTATCCGGAAGGCCGTCATGGAGGAATTGGGGAGAGGAGGTCAGATATTTTTTGTCCACAACTTCATTCACAATATAGGTGTTGTGTACGACCATCTGTCAAAGCTCGTGCCGGATGCGAGAATCGCGGTGGCCCATGGCAGGATGGACGGCAAGGTCCTTGAAAAGATCATGTTCGATTTCATCGACAAGAAATATGACATCCTCCTTTCCACGAACATCATCGAATCCGGTCTCGATATCTCCAATGTGAACACCATATTCATCAATAACGCTCACCGAATGGGTCTTGCCGAACTTTATCAGTTGAGAGGCCGGGTCGGCAGGAGCACCAGGCAGGCCTATGCCTACCTCCTCGTGCCGAAAGAAGAAATACTGAAGAAGGATTCCCTCTTGAGGCTTAAGATTATCGAGGAGTTGTCCGAACTCGGCTCAGGTTTCCACGTAGCGAACTACGACCTTGAAATCAGGGGCGCAGGGAACCTTCTGGGCAAGGAGCAGTCTGGGAATATAAACCTCATCGGTTTCGAACTCTATTGTCAGATGCTCGAGGAGGCTATCAACGACTTGAAGAGCGACGGCGTCCCCAGGGAAGCGGAGGTCATTCCGGAAATCAACATCCCCATTGACGCCTATATCCCCGACGCATACATCCAGGACCCGACGCAAAAGCTTCTCACGTACAAGAGGCTATCGAAAGTACGGACGCCCGAAGAACTCGTCGAAATGGAGGACGAACTGAAAGATCGTTACGGGGAAATCCCCTCTCCCCTCAAAAGTCTCCTCGAAATCATATCCCTCAAGGGTCTCCTCCTCCACCTCAAGGTGAAGAAACTCGAGTACTCCGCGAAACAGCTTATCGTCAACATCACGGAACAGACACCCATAGATATGAAGAACCTCCTTCGCCTCGTCAAAGAGGGCAGAGAGAAGGTCAAGCTCCTTCCCGACGGAAGGATCATAATGACCACTGAGAAGACAGGCGGGGACCTGATCGCCTTTACGAGAAATATATTGATGCAAATTGTTGCTATGTGATATAACAACCGAAATAGCCGAAGCAAACATTTGGCTGTAAGATGCAATACTTATCATTTCTACCCACGGCATACACTTACAGCTGATAGGCCTTAAACGATGAGGTGACTGGATGAAAAAGGTTTGTATACTTCTGTGTGCGGCGTTGCTGATTTTCTCGTGTTCAAAGAAACAGGATAGCAAAGTCCTGGTAACCATGGAGGGAGACAAGATTACCCTTAACGAGTTCAATCAGGCTTTGGACAAGATTCCAATGAACATGAAAATGCTTGTCGCCACCGAGAGCGGCAAGAGACAATATCTCGACAGTCTGATTACAAAGAGACTTCTTCTTCAGGAAGCGAAGAAGGAAAAGATAGACAGCAGCAAGGAGTTTCAGGAAAAACTCGATGAAATCAAGGACCAGCTTCTCATGGAATCGCTTCTGAAAAAGAAACTCACCATGGAGGCAAAGATATCCGATGAGGATTTAAAGAAATACTATGACGCTCACAAAGAAGAATTCAAGAAGGATGTGGAGATCAGCACCAGGCATATCCTGGTGAAAACCGAGGACGAGGCGAAGCAGATTCTGGCCAGACTTCAAAAAGGTGAGGATTTTGTCGATCTTGCAAAGAAATATTCCATCGATCCCAATGCAAAGATGAGCGGCGGCGAAATAGGATTCCATCCCAAGGGGACCCTCCTTCCCGAGTATGAAGCGGCGGCGTTCAAGCTGAAAAAACCGGGACAGATAAGCGGCGTGGTAAAAACGCAGTTCGGTTATCACATCATAAAACTCGAAGGAGCCAAGCCACCTTCATACGTACCCTTCGAGGAAGTGAAGGACTTTATAAAACAGAAGCTGGCTCAGGAAAAACAGAAAGAACTTTTTGAAAAATATGTCGAGGGACTCAAGAAATCCGCCAAGATCACAATTGATGAACAGTTGCTGAAAGCCGAAGAGAAACCTCAAACCACAGGGCCTTCCGAGAAACCGGAGGCCAAGCAGGGAACGACTGCGGAACCGGCCAAAGAAGCTGTTAAAGAAGCTCCCAAGCCGGAGGCCAAGCAGGATAAACCTGCCGCAAAAGAGGAGGGGCAACCTAAGAAATGAAAATCTTTACAGTAATTTGTCTGGTTTTTGCTTTGAGCCTACCCGTATTGTCGCAGGGTGAGGTGGTGGACAGGGTAGTCGCCATTGTGAACGACGATATTATTACACTCAAAGAGACGGAAAAGTACGTCCCCGTTGAGAAGCAGGGCCAGTTCGTGTCGGTGAACGAATATGTGCGCGGCATAAGACTCAGGGAAAAGATGGACTTTCTCATCGACGACCTGTTGATCAGACAACAAGCCAAAAAACTGGCGGTTTCGGTGTCCGATAAGGACGCGGACGCCATCGTGGAGAGTATCAAGAAACAGCACCTCATTACAGAGGACGAGTTGAAACAGCAACTTGCGAAGGACCATATCAACTACAAGGACTTCTACGACGGCCTGAAGGCCAATCTCCTGCGTACGAGGGTCCTTGCCCGAATCAATGCCCCGGATGTGACCGTTACCGAAACGGACCTGAGGGACTACTACAACAGGCATCTCGCGGAGTTCAAGGATGAGGAGTACAGGCTATCGCATATTTTCATTTCGGCGAAGAGGCAGGACGCCCAGGTGCGGGCTGTCGCCGCATATGGCCAACTGAAACAGGGGAAGGGTTTTGAACTGGTCGCCAAAGAGTACTCCGACGACCCGTCTGCAGATAAGGGCGGCGATATCGGGTACATCCGCAAGGAAGACCTCATTCCCGAATTCAAGGGGGCGGTACATTTTTTGACACCGGGCTCGTTCAGTCAGGTCCTCCAGTCGAACTACGGATTTCATATCCTGAGGCTGGCAGAGGTCAGGACCGGCGATACCATGCCATTCGAAGCAGTAAAACAGAGGATTCAGGAGAGAATCGTCCAGGAGCAGTCGCAGAAACGCTATAAAGACTACATCGACGGTTTGAGAAAGGCATCTTACATCGAGGTAAAGCTCTAATCCCGGTGAGAGTCGCAGTCACCATGGGAGACCCCGCGGGTATAGGCGGGGAGATCATCTTGAAGTCACTGCCTGATCTTTGCCGTAAAAGCATTCCCGTAATAATAGGAGATCTTGCTGTCCTTGCGGCTTACTCGAGTCGCATGGACAGTCCCGCTCCTTTCAGAAAATTCGGTCGCGGACGCCCCGGAGAAGCGGAATTCATAGACATGGGACTCGTGTCCGGTGTAGATTTCGGGGTTGTCGACGGTCGTTACGGAGAGGCGGCATACAGATACATCACGGAGGCCCTGAAGTACATCTATGTCGGCGATGTCGCCGCTCTTGTCACGTGTCCTATCAACAAGCTCTCGGTGCATAAGGCCGGCATACCTTTCACGGGCCACACCGAACTCCTCGCCCACTACGGCGGTGTTGCCGATTACATTATGATGATGGCAAACAGGGACATGCGCGTCTCCCTCGTCACCATCCACATCCCCCTGAGGGACGTGCCGGATTCCGTCTCGTGCGAAAAAGTCCTGAAGACCATAGTGATTACCCACCGAAGCCTGAAAGACCTGTTCGCAATCAAGGACCCCCGGATCAAAATCTCGGGCCTTAACCCTCACGCAGGCGAAGGGGGTATCATGGGCAATGAAGAACGGTTAATAGAAGAGGCAATCACCGTCGCACGGTCTCTCGGGATCAACGCGGAAGGCCCTTTCCCTGCAGACACCCTCTTCCATCGCAGGGACTGTGACGGGTTCATTGCCATGTATCACGACCAGGGCCTCATTCCGATAAAAACGGTTGATTTTGGAAGAACCGTCAATATTACGCTTGGGCTCCCCTTCATACGTACTTCTCCGGGCCACGGCACGGGCTTCGATATCGCGGGAAAAGGGGTAGCGGACCCAACCGGCCTGATCGAGGCATACAGGGTAGCCGAGGAAATGGCTTCCCGCCTCGAATAGAAGGACACCATGGATTTATTTGGAAACACCCCCTCTGATTACACTACGAGAAAACCCCTCGCGGACCGGATGAGACCGAAGAGCCTTAATGATTTCGTCGGCCAGGAGCATATTCTCGGAGAGGGCAGGCTGCTGAGGCGCCTTCTCGAAAAAGGAGACATACCCTCCATGATCCTGTGGGGACCGAGCGGCGTGGGTAAAACCACCCTTGGATGGCTCATGGGCCGCTATATGAAGCTGCCCTTTGTCTCCCTGAGCGCGGTAAGCATCGGGATCAAGGAAGTCAAAGAGGTGATTCAGAAGGCCAAACTGCATAAGATCATCCTTTTTGTCGACGAATTTCACAGATTCAACAAGCTCCAGCAAGACACCTTTCTCCCCCATGTTGAAAACGGGGTCATTATTCTCATAGGGGCAACCACGGAAAACCCCTCTTTCGAGATTATCTCTCCCCTCCTGTCACGAATGAGGGTCCTCACCTTGAATCCTCTCAAGAAAGAAGATATCGCCAAAATTATCACGAGGGCGCTCAAGGAGGATTCCGAACTCAAAGCGGCTTCATTAAAGGCCGGGGATGACGTTATCCAGGAGATCGCGGGCCTTGCAAACGGTGACGCGAGAAGGGCCCTTAACCTCCTGGAATTATGCCACAAGATGGTGAAGGAGGCGGGAAACCCGGAGCCGGTCATTGATCATACCGTTGTAAGGGAGGCATATCAGAAGAATATCGCCGCTTACGACAAGAAAGGAGAGATGCATTATGATTTCATCAGCGCCTTTCACAAAAGCATGCGGGGTTCCGATCCCGACGCGGCCCTTTACTGGCTGGCACGGATGTTAGAGGGCGGCGAAGACCCACTCTTCATCCTGAGACGGATGGTACGGTTCGCGTCGGAGGATATCGGCAACGCGGACCCCCATGCCTTGACCCTCACCATTTCCGCTATGGAGGCTTTCAGGTTCATTGGTCCTCCGGAGGGCCACCTTGCCCTGGCCCAGGCGTGCATATACCTTTCCCTCTCGGAGAAGAGTAACGCCGTCTACGAGGCAATGAACGCGGTTTCAGGGGATGTCAGGACCCTCCCTGAGTACGGCGTGCCGATGCACATCAGGAATGCGCCCACAAAGCTCATGAAAGAACTCGGTTACGGGCAGAGTTATCTTTATCCTCACGATTTCGACGGAGCCATCGTAAAGCAGGATTACTTTCCGGAAGAACTGAAGGACAAGCGGTACTATCGGCCCACGGATCGGGGATACGAGAAACAATTGGGGGCATTCCTCGAAAGGGTGAGAAAAGTGGTCAAACCGGATCAAGCCTGACCGTCACATACCGGTACGGCAAAACGCCTTCACTTCATGACAGCCATCTTTCTATCGTGATACCGCGAAAACAGGATAACGGCCGTCATGGACCCCACAAGGGCCCAGAACATATCGGATTGTGTATCCCAGACATAGCCCTGTGTCCCCAGAAAGGCCTCTGCCGACTCTCCTGTCAGTAAAGCCGTCCACCATTCAATCAACTCATATACGGCGCTTATGGCAAGGGCCGTGCAAACCGCGAAAAACCCCGTCCACATTCTGCCGTTCACCACGTGGAGACGCGTCACCAGTTCCCTCGTAATGAGAGCCGGGACAAATCCCTGGGCAAAATGTCCCACCTTGTCGTAGTTGTTCCGGACTCCGTTGCACGCCCTTGCGATCCAGTGGAAAAGGGGCACCTCGGCATATGTGTAATGACCTCCCACAAAAAGGATCACACAGTGCACCAGTATCATGGTGTAGGCAAAGTCGGTGAATCTGAACCTCTTGTACGTGCATGTGAGAATCACAAACCCCGCCACCCCGGGGATGACCTCCAGAACCCACGTAAAATGGTCTTTGGGTTCTATCGCGGACCAGACCAGCACCGCAAGATACACGACGATCAACAGACAAAGGTACTTTTCCTTCCTTATCACCCCTGACTCCCTGCGCCCTCTCCGTGTCCCCGCGGGAGCGCTTCATTGCTCTGTTTACCATGATTATCGCATCCCCGGGGAGGCTTTTCAAGAATGAATTCGCTACAAAGAGATCGCCTCGCCCTGTCCCTTCCGGCCGGGCAGGGGCCGCCGCGCCGGGCGCGCCGAAAAACGCAACCCTTTGTTGACTTCATCAAGGCATTATGGTTTAAAAAAGGAATATGAGCAAGATCCTTGTGCCTTACAGCAACGATTTTGAAACAGGTTACGATACGGTTGACTGCGAAAGTCCCCACAGGGTCATCGAAATATGGCTCAGGATCAAAGACGCGGCTGATTTTGTGGAACCGGAACCTTGCTCGGTGTCCGATCTTCTTCTCGCCCACAGCGAAAAGCTCGTGAAGTCCGTGGAGGGCGACAGCGCGCTCTTCTCAGTCGCAAGGCGGGCGGCAGGAGGCGCTATCATGGCGGCCCGGACAGCGGTAACGGGCAAACCCGCTTTTGCACTTATCAGACCACCCGGTCACCACGCGGGATATGATTTCAACGGAGGTTTCTGCTTCTTCAACAATATGGCTATCGCCGTAAAGAGACTCCTCTCAGACGGGCTCATCGGGAATGCCCTGGTCGTGGATATCGACCTCCATTATGGGAACGGAACCTTCGACATAGTCAAGGATGATCCGAGAATCGCCTTCCGGAATATTTCCGCCTCCACGAGGTTCGAATTCATGGATGCCTTTGAGGATGCCCTGAAGGATGCCGCCGCCTTCGACATAGTCGGATGTTCGGCGGGTTTCGACACCTACATAAAGGACTGGGGAGCAACCCTTCTGACCCGGGATTATCAACGTATGGGGAGCCTCTTCGCCTCCTCGAATCCCCGGCACTTCTCAATCCTCGAAGGGGGCTACTATATTAACGATCTCGGCATCAATGTGTCGGCATACCTGAAAGGCATACAGGAAGCTTGTTTGTAGCTGCCGTCCTCTCTTTCGCCGCCGGCATTTATCTGGAGGCGTCGCGCCCTTTTCCTCTCGCGGCCCCCGCCCTTTTCCTCCTTATCCTTCCGTTCTTTATCCCGTTTCTCATCAAAAGAAAGCAACATTTCGCCCTCTGCGTCATGATCCTTCTTTTTATGTGCGCGGGCATAATTCGCCTGGGGATCGTGAGCAGGGGTGCGGTGGCGGCCCCTCCGGAGGACGGCCGGGCGCTGTATGAAGGGCTCGTCATCGAATCGTCGCCCGCCACGAAGACAATGGAGATCGAGAAGCCTGCCGACCTCAAGGGGGTAAAAGCCATATTCAGGACAGACGGGGCGCTCAAGATAAACGACAGGATCAAGGTCTTCGGGCACATGAGGGAAATGGACCTCACCTTCAACAACCCCGGCCTGATCTCATGGAAGTGGATGAAAAGACTTGAGGGCGTATGCTACGAGATAAAAGGCACCCTCGTTTCGGCCTTCCCCGGCACAAACTACATCCACGCCTGGAGGGAGATGCTTGCCCGGAAGATCGATGCGTCAGGGGCCCGGAATCCCGGCATCCTGAAGGCGCTCACCATCGGTGACATGTCGGGGGTTAACGAGGCGACAAAGAGCCTTTTTGCAAAGACCGGTACGTCTCACATACTCGCGATCTCAGGTTCGAACATCGGCATCGTTACCGCATTCTTTTTCTTCATCGCCCGCACCCTTATCCGCAGGTCACACCGTCTGAGACTCCGGGGCGACGATATACGCTTCGCGGCGCTCCTTTCCATCCCTTTCGCGATCCTCTTCATGCTCACTGCCGGTTCGAGCATCCCCACCATCCGGGCCACTATCATGATCACGGTCTTTATGATCGCCCTCTTTTTTGAAAGAGGCAAACATATGATCAATACCATCGCCCTGAGCGCCCTTGTGGTGCTTCTCATCTACCCCCACTCACTCTTTTCGCCTTCCTTTCAGCTTACCTTCATGAGCGTCCTCTTCATTGTAATATGCACCGAACGTTTCCACCCCCTGTTGCGCATTGAAAACCGCGTATTGAAATGGCTCGCATCCTCCGTCCTCATGACCATAGCCGCCATGATCGGCACCCTGCCTATCGTAATCTACCACTTCTTCGGGATTAATCCCTTTTCCGTGGCTCACAACCTTATCGCCATACCTCCCATGTGCATCGCGGCCATGCCCATGAGCCTCGCGGGGCTCATCCTTCCGTGGGGAGAGGTCCTCCTCCGGTTCTCAGGAGAAATCGTAGCCTACACTATCGTCATCCTTGAGCACATGAATGTGGGCTACATCTATCCCATCATCCGCCCCACCGTTTTCGAGTGCGCCCTCTATTTCTCCTTCGCCCTTTCCCTTATCTTTATCAACGTCCGCCTTGTCTCTGCCTGTCTCATTTTCGTGCTTATTCCCTTTTCCGCGGGCTACACATACCACGCCTACCAGGAGAGGTTCCACAACAAGACCCTCTGTGTAAGCCTGCTGGATGTGGGACTGGGCGACGCAATACTGCTTGAGGCGCCCGAGGGCTTCCGTATCCTCATGGACGGGGGAGGACAGACCAGGGGTAATTATGATATAGGCAAGTCCATTATCACCCCCATCCTCCTCTCAAAAAAGATAAGGACCCTCGACTATGTGGTGAACACCCATCCCCACGGAGACCATGCGGGAGGACTCTTCCATATCCTTCAGTCCTTCCGGGTCAGGCATTTCGCCACGGGTGCGTATTTCGGAAGAGAAAGCAGGTTTATCGAGATGCTGGCCCTTCTCACGGAAAAGGGCATTCCCCTTGAAATATGGCAAAAAGGAGAGCGCATCCGATTCAGCGACAAGATGACGATGGAAGTACTCAATCCTCCTCGCGGCATTTCCACGGAAAACCCCAACAATGCCTCCCTTGTTCTGAGGGCTGTTTTCGGGAACAGCTCCTTTCTTTTCACAGGGGATATCGACAGGGAGGTCGAGGAAAGGCTCGTCATGGACGGTACCCCCTTGAGGTCCGACGTTCTTAAGGTGCCCCATCATGGCAGCCGCTTTTCGAGTTCCCCTGCCTTCGTCCGGTCGGTCAAGCCCTTCCTCGCGGTACTGAGCGTGGGCAAGGGGATCAGGGGACTTCCGGGGGACGACGCCCTTATGACCTACAAATCCCTCTCCGTCCCCTTACTGAGGACGGATAGAAACGGCTTCATCCGGGTCTGTTCCGACGGCGAAAGAATCACCTGCGCGTCATTCCGCGAATGAGGGCGCACTTCAACGGAATTCCGCGGGCATACCCCGGCCGGCAGTGAGGCCGGCTATCGGTTTTTGCCTTCCAGCTTTTCGTAAAGAACCCCGTAGCGCACGCCGTTGGCACTCACCACAAGTTCCCCGGACCCGAAATAGGTCATTATCTCACGCATGAGGAGAATACCCTGGAGGAGGATATCTTCTCTTCCCGCTTCCATGCCCTTCATCTTCCTCCTCTCCGAGGCGGACATGATCTTCATTTCCCCTACCACGCGATCCATATCATCCGTCGAAATGCGAAGACCATGTATTATCTCCTTGTCATACGATTCAAGGCCCAGAACAAGGCTCGCAAGATTGGTGACGGTCCCCGCGGTCCCCACAATTCCCAATCCCCGTCCTTCAAAAGGGGTTGATATGGTATCCTTAAGAAAATCCGTAAGGCGGGTGATCTCGTCCGCGGCGGGGGGATCATGTTTCACGAACATTTCGGTGAGTTTCACGGACCCCACAGGTAAAGAGACGAAATCGATGAACCGGGTCAGGTTCCCCTCGATAATTTCAGTACTGCCTCCGCCTATATCAACAATGATGAAGCGATCCATTCCGGAAAATCTGTCATGGGCCACGGAAAGCCACGTATAGCAGGCCTCCTCTTGCGCGGTGATGACCCTGATCGCGATGCCGAGTTCGTCTTTCACACGGCAAACGAAGATGTCGCTGTTGCGGGCTTCCCTCAACGCGGCTGTCCCGACACAGTATATCTCTCTCACTCCATGTTGTTCCGCGACTTCCTTGTACCGGACAAGGGCCGAAAAGGTCCTCTCCATGGCTGCCGGGGAGAGCAGGCCCGTCTCTTTAAGCCCTTCCCCGAGCCTTGCAATGGTGGATAGGTCCATGAGGTCCGCCATGCGGCCCGCCTCAAAATCGACTATAGTGAGCAGGACAGTATTGGTCCCGATATCTATGGACGCATATTTCATTTGACAACCTCCCCAAAAAGATAAATATTACTTTATGCTTTTTGGTGGTGTCATGTCCATTATGGATTTTACAAGTGTCGTGGCCTTCGTGTCGGGACTGCTCTCGTTTTTCAGCCCCTGCGTGCTGCCCCTTGTACCTTCATACCTTATATTTATCAGTGGCATAAGCTTCGATAATTACATGCATCCCGATGCGGAAAGGGGCAGATACCGGAGGATCGTCCTCGCCCACTCCATCGCCTTCATATTCGGGTTTTCCTTCGTCTTCATCTCCTTGGGTATCTCATCCTCCTTTATAGGGAGTTTCTTTTCCGAATATCAGACCTATATCATACGGTTCGGCGGCCTTGTCCTCATCGTAATGGGCCTGTTTTACCTCAACATCATTAAGATGCCCTTTCTGAATCAGGAAAAGGTCATTCATCTCCACAAGAAACCTCTGGGGTTCATGGGATCTTTCATCGTGGGGATCACCTTCTCCCTCGGATGGACACCCTGCGTGGGGCCCGCCCTGTCCTCCGTCCTGATCATAGCCTCCACCACGGAAAGCGTGCTAAAAGGGGTTTACCTTCTCAGCCTCTATTCCCTGGGTCTGGCCATACCTTTTGTAGCCTCGGCCCTCCTTTTCGACAGGCTCTTCGCTTTTTTGCGACGGTACGGACAGGTTGTCAGGTATTCTATGAGAATCATGGGGATCCTCCTCGTAGTTATCGGCCTTCTGCTGGTGACCAACTATTACGGGATGTTGACCCAGAGGTTGGGGATGATTTTCAGTTTTTGACAGGGGACCCGTTTTTCTTCCGTCCGGGCTTGAGCGGTTAAAAGTCGAGTTTTGCCAGTTCTCCCTTAAATTTGTCCTTGAATTTCTTTACGACCTTGTTTTCGATCTGCCGCACCCGCTCCCTCGAAATGCGAAATTTGGCGCCTATCTCCTGGAGCGTCACCGGCTCTTCCGCCATAATGCGGTGATCAAATATGAACGCCTCCTTATCGTTCAGGGTGGCTTTGAATTCCAGGACCTTCTTGGACAGAATCTTCGATCTTTCCCTGCCGCTCACGATCTCTTCGACGTTCTCGTCGCTCCCCATCATGTCCATGATCGTGTCTTCGCTATCTTCATGAATGGGCGTTTCAAGGGAGACATCCGTGTACGCGAGCCTTTTTTGCATGTCTTCCACCTCCTCTTCCTTCACGTCGAGGGTACTCGCGAGAAGTTTAGGGGCGGGGTATATGCCCAGGGCCTCCAGTTTTTGTTTTTCCTTATTCAGCCTGTAAAAAAGCTTCCTCTGCCCCTGGGTGGTTCCCACTTTTACAAGGCTCCATGAATCCATGATAAACTTCAGCATATAGGCCCTGATCCAGAATGAGGCGTAGGTGGAGAACTTGGTGCCCTTGTAGGGGTTGAACTTTTTCACCGCATGGAGGAGACCCACGTTGCCTTCCTGGATAAGGTCGAGGATATTGAGGTATGTGTTGTAGTATTCGAGGGCTATCTTGACTACGAGCTTGAGGTTGGATATGACGAGCTTCTGGGCCGCATCGCGATCCTTGTTCTCATACACGAGTCGGGAAACCTCAAACTCCTCTTCGCGGCTGAGCACGGGATATTTGGATACTTCGGCAAGGTATGTCTTTAACGGGTCAAAAGGGAGCGGCAGACTCTTGTCTTCCACCAGCTCCAGGGCTTCATTCGTTTCTTCAAGAAATGTCTCGTCAACCAACGCTTTCTATGCTCCCCTTACCTGTATAAGCTCCGCCACTATGCTGACAGCAATCTCCTGCGGCGTCTCGGAGTTTATCTTGAGGCCTATAGGCGCATGAACCGCGCTCAAGGCCGCGTCCCCGACGCCTTTATCTTTCAGGTAATCGTACACCATCTTTATCTTTCTCCTGCTCCCTATCATGCCTATGTACTTCGCCGGTTTCTTGAGCGCCTCTTCCAAAACGTAGGCGTCATGTTTGTGTCCCCTGGTGACGATCACGTCATAAATATCGCCCTCATAGTCGAGATCTTCGAAGACCTTCCGGAAATCGGCCACGATCACCTTGTCCGCTTCGGGAAATCGTGCCTTATTGGCGAAATCTTCCCTGTCATCTATGACCACCACGTTGAAGTCAACCATCTTGGCCGCCTGAGCGACATACCGGGATATGTGACCCGCGCCGAATATATACAGGGTGGAGGCAATCCGTATGGGCTCGATTACCACGCCGTCTCCCAGGACTTTCGGTCTCTTCTCTGAAAAGAACTGTCCGTACTGGTCGCTATTCTCAATCGGATCTCCCCACATTCCACCGTAAGCATCCACAAGAGATTTAAGGAAATAGTCTTTGCCGAACCTGGTCACCAATATTGCACGTCTCCCACGTTTTTCCAGGTTTTGAACCGCTTCAAAGAGGCCTTTGTGCCGCTCGAAGAGGGGCTCCAGGAAGACATCCACATTTCCCCCGCAGATCATGCCTCCATCCTCCACTTCCTTGCCGTTCATCCTGTAATGAACAAACTTCGCCTCTTTGGTTTTCATGACCTTCCGGGCTTCCTGCCACACCTCGGCCTCCATGCAGCCGCCGCCGACGGTGCCGAAGAACCTTCCATCCTCACCCACAAACATCTTGGCCCCTTCCTCCCTCGGCGCCGCCCCCAATTTGTCGGCAATCGTGGCAATAGTGCCCGTCTTTCCCTGTTCCAGATACTCCCTTATCACCTCATAGACTTCCATCTGCACTCCTCATTCAGTCATATTTTGTCTTTATCTATTCATCGAGTGCAGAACGGCCTCAAGAACGCCGCCGCCTATAGCCCTGGCTTTGTCGGAAACGGTGTAGCAATATTCCTTTATTCCCCGCGGATCTATATCCCCGATCTTTTCTCGCGCTTCAACATCTATTTCCCGGATCAGGCCCCTGAGGACCCCGTCAAAAGGCGCATACGTGGGCTCGCTGCCGACGTAAAGCACAAGCTCTCCCTTTTTCACCTCGTCGCCGATCCTCTTCACGTTCTTCACCGGACCCGCCATGGGAGACCTCAAGACCCTCTCCGTGGTATAACCCATGACCGATCCCGGTACGCCCGTGTACGACTCGGCAAATCCGTCATAAATGGTCTTCCCGAGGTCATGTCCCCTCTTGCTCTCCACCACGACGTGCACGTCTAGGGGCGCGTTGAAGCCGGGTCCTACCCCGATCACCAATGGCGCTTCTTCGGGTTTTGTCCCCAGATTCCTTTTTGCCATGATGGCATCAACCACAACATGGGGTTTCAGGACTTCAACCGCTGTCCACCGGGGGTCGACCATGACCGCCACGTGCCTCCTCTCCCAAACCCCGTCAAGTTCGTCGAGGCCGACGATCAGCTCCGCCGTGATGCCCTCGACTCCCATCTCTCCTTCATAGACCGCTTCGGAGAATGACACGGTCCGCCTCACGCAAAGCGGCGCAGGGATCTCCATCATCAGGATCCGGGTAAAATTGGACATGAAGAGCCTGATGGCAATGCCTGTTGCCACATCGCCCGCCCCTTTTACGATAATCTTCAGGTCCGACAGACTTGAACCGGCGGTCCGCTTATCCGCGGAAGATAGTGTTCCGTCCATGATCACGGTCCCTTCCCGAAGAAACAGGTGGGATAATGGCACACATCACAATGGAGGCACAATCCGCCGTAAGATAGTTTTATCATGTCCGTCTCATGCATCCTCTCCCCTGCCATGATCCGCGTGAGGACTATGTCGAGAACGGTATATTTGCTGTGATAGACGCAGGCAGGAGCGCCGAGTATGTATTTTCCTCTCAGGCGCGCCACAAGGAACATGGCCCCCGGGAATACGGGCGTCCCATAAAAAAGGACTTCCGCCCCCGTCGCTTCGATCCCTTCCTTTGTTACATCGTCGGGGTCCACGGAAAGTCCCGCGGTAGTAATGACCATATCCGCGCCCGCGTCGAAAAGCTCCTGGATCGCACCGCTGATAAGAGCGATCTCGTCGGGCACGACCTTCTTTTCCACAAACCCGAGGCCGTAACCGCGGAGCTTGTCTTCAACCACAAAGGAGGCGTCCTGAATCCTGCCGCTGTATACCTCGCTCCCGGTAATAACGAGACCTACGTTCAGGGTTTTGAAGGGGCTTATCCTGATGACTCCCTTTTCACCTACCCTCTCGACCTTCTTCAGTTCCTTTTCTTTTATATAGAGGGGGATAATCCGGGCAGCCGCCACAATGTCTCCTGCTCTCACAGGATGCCTGTTGGGGACCGTGCTCACGAGGACGTCCTTTATCCGGTTTATTTCATAAAGATGCTTGTCATTTACATAGAAAAGGCCATCCACCGTACTGCGCATGCTGACCTTGCCCTCTTTCGGGGGAAGGGGTTCCATGTTCCCGTCCATGATGGACTGGGCTATCCTCATGCCTGCTTCGTCTTCATGGATGCCTTTTACCTCACCTTCAAAGACATAGAGGTGCCTTTTCCCCAGGTCAAGAAGTTTCTCCACATCTTCCCGGGCTATGACCTTGCCCCTTTTGAATGCCACATCCTTCTTCTTACCGGGAACAATCTCGGTAATATCATGGGCCAAAATCATGCCCAACGCCTGTTCTACCTTAACCTTCTTCAATCTGGCAGCCCCTCCTCTTCAAAGTCTCTATATCCTCGACGGTATCAATATCAAAGACGTTTCCTTCGTCTCCATCAATAAATACCACATCTTCCAGGTGTTTTTCTATAACTTCCCTAAGCCCCTTATCGCCTTCCAGGCGGCGCATCTCCTCCAGATAGGGTTTTACCTTCATGAAGACCGGATGGCCCTTCCCCCCCTGGTACCTCGGGATCAGTATATCCGGCCCGTCTTCGGCGTAACGGTCGAGGATGGACACCACCTGCTCGTGCTTCACAAAGGGTTTGTCGCCGAGGTGAAAAAACAGGTTGTCCGCCCCTTCGACAAAAGGCAGGACCGCCTTCACGGACGACGACATCCCTTCCATGTGGTAGGGGTTATACACCACCTCCACGGAAGTGAGGTCCCGAAGTTCCTCTCTCACCTTTTCGCCCGCCGGGTTCGTGACCACAAACACCTTTTCGACCCGATCGACGAGAAAAGGCATGACGGATCGCCTGATTACGGATTGTCCGTCTATTCTGAGAGTGAGTTTATTGGTGCCGAGCCTCCGCGACGAGCCGGCGGCAAGGATTACCGCAAATATTCTTTTCATAAGTTATCACTCTTTAAAAGCCCTTCATTCATCTGTCAACCGCCTTTTCCAGTGGATTCGCGCGCAATAGACCCACACCGCCGAACGGCCTTTTCTATCGAGGTAGATTTGCCTGGAATTAACCGCAGATTACCAATCCCACCGACTCCCCCCCCCCCGAAGGTCAGCGTCCTGACGCTGCCACGTTCAAATCCACCAACAGGGCGTCCGCATCGATGCCGTGGACCTCCGCCCCCTGTTTCACGTTTCCGAAGAGAGCAGCCCTGCATCCCGCGCATTCAAAACCATATCGTTCAAACACGGCAACCGCCTCAGGATACCGGTCTACTATCTCTTCAACCGACATGCTTCCGGTGATCACTTCCCTTCCCCCCACCGACTCCATCTTCAAAAGACCTCTGCGGAAAAGATGTAGATATTCGTGTCCTTCCCTTTCCAGGCATCCCTCGAAAGTCCTGCTTTCAGGCACGTGTATTCGATAAACGTATCCCTGTCCCAATTATTCTCCGTGGCCACCTGAGGAAGGAGGAGGCCCGAATAAAAACCTTTTTCTATGAAGATACCGTGGACACCAACCTCTATCTCCTCAATATTATTTATCTTCTTGAGGGGTGACAAAACCGATATCTCTATCTCGATAGCGTCCCACTCTCTCTGGCTCACAGGCTCGAACCGGGGGTCGTGAAAGGCCGCCTGGACCGCCATCTCCCGAACTGTCTCGTAAAGGGGTAATACGCCTCTTATGTGACCGATGCAGCCCCTCAGGTCGTTCCTGCTCTTAAGCGTGACAAAGGCACCCATCTTCTTCTTCAGTATCTCAGGAAGCTCCACAGGGCCCTTCTGCTTGTGGAACAGGATGCCTTCGATCGCCTCCCTTGCCAGTTTCTTCAGCGTCCCCTTCTCCGCTTCGGAGAGGTTCAAAAGCCTCATTCCTTCGCTCCTTCCGTCCGGCAGAAGACTGCGGACGTATATCCCACCACATTTCCCCTGTCACCGGAAACATCGCCGGAATTCGCGTATTTCAACACTTTGCACTTTGTAGCTCCTAACGCTTTTGAAACCATCATGGTAACGATCATGGGGCCTCTGCCGCAGGCCTCGGAAATTTCCGCGTCAAAATCATCTACCATTCCTTTTATGTCAAATGCTTCCAATCGGTCAACGATATGTTTGTCGAGCTTTACCGCATGGGCATACGAGTAGTAATGACTCAAGTCGGTGCTGCCCACCACGAGAACCCGCCTCCCCAGGGCTTTGATTCCCCGGGAAACGATGCCCGCCAGGTCCTCACAGGTATTTGTTTCCTGGGACCCCATTACTATGGGCACTATCTTGAACCCCTTCAGCACGGTCTGCAGGAAAGGTATCTGCACCTCAAGAGAGTGTTCCGCGCCGTGGACCCCGACATTCTCAGATGCCGGGCCGCCTTCTCTCATGATCGCCGCCGCGAGGTCCTCGTCGATGTCCGTCATGCCGAGGGGGGTCCTGTAACCGCCTTTACTCATTATCGCCGCGCCTTTAAAGTACGCCCTGTGGCTCGGGCCTATAACGACCACCGTATCGTAAGCTCTCCCTGATATGGCCCGCATTCCATAGCCTGCCACCTGACCGGAATAAACATACCCCGCATGAGGGGAAATGACTCCCACTATGTCCCCCTCTATAGCATCGAACGCAGCCTTGCTCACATAACGCCTGATCTCCGCTGCGAGGGCCTTCGGGTCATCCGGATAGAATGCTCCGGCCACCGCCGGTTCTCTTATTACACCCATAGTGCTTTTCACCTCTTCCCCATGCGCACAATTATAGCACATTATCGGTCTTATTTAGAAACAATTCGCGTGGCCCACCCCGGTCCAAGGCTCCGGAACGAGAGCTAAACACCGAGAACGCGGGCTACTGTCTCTCCCACTTCCGCAGGGTTTTGGACCACCGTGATGCCGGCCTCCTCGAGGAATCTTATTTTGCCCTCAGCGCCCCCCGTCCCTCCGGAGATGATCGCCCCCGCGTGGCCCATCCGTCTGCCCGGCGGTGCACTGACCCCGGCGACGAAGGCGACTACCGGCTTGGTCATGTTCTTCGCATAGTATTCCGCGGCGTCCTCTTCGGCCCGGCCCCCGATTTCACCTATAAGGACCACGGCTTCAGTCCCTCCGTCCCGTTCAAAAAGACCAAGTATATCGACGAAGTCGAGGCCGCCCACAGGGTCGCCCCCGATTCCCACACAGGTCGACTGGCCTATTCCGTACCGCGTAAGCTGGCTTACCACCTCGTAGGTCAGGGTACCGCTCCTGGAGACAATCCCCACCTTGCCCTCGGAGTGGATATATCCCGCCATCACACCTACCTTGCATTTTCCGGAAGAGATTATACCCGGGGTATTGGGACCTACCAGGCGGGTGGCCTTTCCTCTCATATAGAGGCGGACCCCGATCATATCCAGGGTAGGAATTCCTTCAGAGAGGCAGACCGCCACGTCCACCCCGGATTCGACTGCTTCCATGATGGCGTCGGCGGCATATGGGGGCGGCACGAAGATTGCGGAGGTATCGGCGCCTGTCGCCCTGACCGCATCTCTCACCGTATTAAAAACAGGGATGCCTTCGAATGATTGCCCCCCTTTTCCCGGGGTGACACCCGCCACAACCCTGGTCCCGTAATCAACCATCTGTTTCGTGTGGAACGCGCCCTCGCTTCCCGTGATCCCCTGGACCACCACCCGTGTACGATTGTCTATCAGGATACTCACCGGTCCCTCCCGCCGGTCCTGTCAGACCCTGCGACGTCAAGGAGTTGCATTATCTTTGCGGCGCCGTCCTTCATATCATAGGCCACATGGAAGGTAAGGCCCGACGCGGCGAGTATCTTCCGCCCCTCGTCCACATTTGTCCCTTCAAGCCTGATCACCATGGGAACGGGGATCGTGAGATTCCTAGCCGCTTCAACCACCCCGTTGGCGAGGGTATCACACCGCAGGATGCCGCCGAAAATGTTGATAAAGATAACCCTCACATCCCGGTCGGACAGGAGGATCGTCAAGCCTTGCCGCACCATCTCCGAGGTTGCGCCTCCTCCCACATCAAGGAAGTTGGCAGGTTGGGCGCCCGCATATTTTATGAGATCCATGGTAGCCATGGCAAGGCCTGCCCCGTTCACCATACACCCCACGCTGCCCGAGAGCTTGATATAGTTGAGGTTGTGTTCCCGCGCCTCGACCTCAAGGGGATCTTCCTGGGCCATGTCCCTGAGTCCCGCAATATCGGGATGCCTGAAGAGTGCATTGTCATCAAAATCTATCTTTCCGTCCACGGCAACCAGCCCCCGTTCATCGGCAAGGACAAGGGGGTTTATCTCGGCGAGGGAACAGTCTTTATCGATAAAGAGCCGATAGAGACCGAGAATGATGGCGGTCAGGTCACCCTTGTATGAGGGGGCAAGACCCAATGCGTAAAATATCCTTGCTGCCTGGAACGGCCGTAAGCCCACACCGGGATGCACGTGTTCCATGAGTATCTTCTCCGGGCTTCGGGCGGCAACCTCCTCTATCTCCATCCCCCCTTCCGGACTCGCAATCACCACCGCGCACCTTCGTGGTCTGTCTATAGCGACGGCAAGATAGAATTCCTTTCCGCCACTTATCACTTCTTCCGCGAGCAGTGTGTCCACCGGCCTTCCCTCCGGCCCGGTCTGGTGCGTGACCAGCCTGGTTCCCAGGAGACGCGCCGATTCTTCCGCCTCTTTCTCAGAGCGGATCATCTTTATACCGCCCGCCTTGCCCCTGCCGCCCCCGTGTATCTGGGCTTTGAGAACAAAGGGATCTCCTCCCCGCTCTTTTGCATATCGTATCGTTTCTTCGGAGGTCTTCAGAAACCGGCCGTGCGGCACCGGGATACCGTATGCCTGGAACAGGGCCTTCGCCTGGTACTCATGTATCTTCATCCGCCCACTCGTTTACGGCCACGGGCGTCACATCGACCCGGGCACGCCTCGCTGCGGCCATTCCCGCCCGCAGCGCGTCGCGGTTCAATTTCTCGGTTCCCTTGGGCACCCTTGCAAGGAGAGCTTGCTCCAGAGCCTTCGGAGAAACAATGGTGGTGAGCCTTGATATGGCCCCCAAGGCCACGATGTTCGCCACCATCTCTTTCCCCAGTTTATCCCTGGCGATCTTCGTGAAAGGTATACGGAAGGCCCTGGGCACGGGAATCTGGGTCACCAGCGTGGAGTCCACAACCAGGAGGCCCTCGGGTTTCAGGTCCATATAATACTCGTCGCACGATTTCTGAGTCAGACACAGGAGGAGATCAAGTTTCATGGCCTTCGGGTAGTCGATCTCCACATCACTCACCACCACTTCCGCCTTGCTCGATCCGCCCCGCGCTTCCGGCCCGTAACTCTGGGTCTGGGCGACATACTTCCCGTCATAAATGCCTACCGCCTCCGCAAGGATGATGCCCATAAGGATGAGGCCTTGTCCCCCGGACCCGCTCAGCCTGATATCGTACCGAAAGCTCATTGCCTCACTTCTCCAGGCCTTTCGACCTTCTTCTCACCTTTTCGTATTCATCCTGGTAGACCGGAAGATCACGGTCAACGAGAACACCTATCCTGAATTTGTCCTTCAATTCCTCCTCCGTCATGCGGCTCGCCTTTTCCACTGTCACGGCGTGGTCTTTCTGCCACTGCATCATGTCCACGGGAGAACCAAGCTTGTTTATCCTTCCATATTGGGTATGGCAATGGGCCATCACTTCCACTACCGAAAATCCAACCTTGAGACATGCCTTCTCGATCAGGTCGTCGAGCAGTCTCGCATGGTAGACGGTTCCCCTGCCCACAAACGCGGCGCCCGCGGTAACGGCAAGTTCGGATATGTTGAACGCATGCTCAACGTTGGTATAAACGCTGGTGGTCGACTTCATGCCATAGGGCGTGGCAGGCGAGTACTGGCCTCCCGTCATGCCATACACGCTGTTGTTGAGGATAATGGCGGTAAGGTCTATGTTCCGCCGTGCCGCATGGATAAAGTGGTTACCCCCGATGGCAACGGCATCGCCATCTCCCATTATGACGATTACCTTGAGGTTCGGGTTGGCGAGCTTTACCCCGGTGGCAAAGGTGACGGCCCTCCCGTGGGTCGTATGCAGGGTATTGAAATCTACGTAAACGGGCAGCCTCCCCGTACACCCTATCCCGGAGACCATGACAATCTCGTCCTTACCGTATCCGGTTCTGTCTATGCCCCGTATCAGGGCGCCGAGCATGATGCCGATGCCGCAGCCGGGACACCATACATGGGGGAACTTCTTGTCGTGTCTCAGATATTTATGGATCAGCCTGGTAACTTCCGCCATCAGGAGACCTCCTTGATCCTTGAGAGAATATCCTGGGGGGTTATAATCGTTCCATCGACCCTGTTGACGGTGAACACTTTCGAAGCCCCCCTATTGACCCTTTTGACTTCCCTCGATATCTGCCCCATGTTCATCTCCGGAACAATGACGACGCTTGACCTCTGGAGAACCTTTTCCACTGCGTCCCTCATGAAGGGCCACAAGGTGGTGAGTTTGAGGAGTCCGGCTTTGATGCCCTTCTCCCTGGCGTCGATAACCGCCCTTCTCGCGGACCGGGCCACACAGCCATAGGCGATAACCGTCACGTCCGCATCATCGGTCAGAAAAAACTCACCCATGCTGATATCACCGTAATTCTGGCTTATCTTTCGGAAAAGACGCCTGATAAAAGGGTCGATCTCATCGGGCCTGGAAGTGGGGAAACCCCTCACGTCATGGATGAGCCCGGTAACATGATAACGGTATCCCTCGCCAAAATTTGCCATGGCGGGGATGCCCTTGGGAGTGTCTTCATAGGGTATATACCACTCGGGAGGGACAGTCGGCTTCACCCTGTTGAAAATATGGATGTCCTCTTCGTCATCAAGGGTAATCTTTTCCCTCATGTGGGCAACCACTTCATCCACCAATATGATCACCGGATTGCGGTACTTCTCCGAGAAATTGAAGGCCTTGATGGTAATATCGTAGCACTCCCTCACCGTTGAAGGGCAAAGGGCTATGATGGGGTGGTCGCCGTGAGTCCCCCAGCGGGCCTGCATCACGTCACTCTGCGAAGGAGATGTGGGAAGTCCGGTACTGGGCCCTCCCCGCATGGCGTTTACGATAACGCACGGCACCTCGGCGACGATTGCAAATCCGAGGTTCTCCTGCATGAGCGAAAACCCGGGGCCGCTCGTGGCGGTCATGGATTTGACTCCGGCGAGAGACGAGCCTATCACTGCGCCCATGCTTGCTATCTCATCTTCCATCTGGATAAAGGTCCCGTCCACCTGGGGAAGCTTCACCGAAAGGGCCTCCGAGATCTCTGTTGCGGGGGTGATGGGATATCCCGCAAAAAACCGGCACCCCGCCCTGAGAGCGCCCTCCACTATCGCCTCGTTGCCTTGAAGAAGAAGTTCTTTCTTACCCTTCTTTTTCAATCTTTCCCCTGCCTTTCCTCTTTCCGCCCTTTTCCTTCTGTTCCACGGTGATCGCGAAATCAGGACACCTCATCTCGCACCATCCGCAGTTAATGCACTTTTCAGGGTTTTTCACGTAGGGACACCCCGTCTCGTCCATCGCAAGCACGTCGGCGGGGCAGAATGCGGCGCAGATGCCGCAGCCTTTGCACCACGCTTTGTAAATGTCTATACATGGAGTTTCTTTGGTCTTTCCGCTGGTATCTTCCATCGACTTAATTACATGCTAAGATTATTCCCCATTCTTGTCAATATTCTTTCCGGCACGGGTCGGACAGGAGCAGGGGACTCCAATTGCGTCACTTCATATTTCATGGGAGGAGGCAACCCGCCTTTTCTCCTTTTTGCCGGGGTTGACCTTGACACAATCCCCCACGGTTCTGTAATATATGCACACCAGCCGACAAGTTATATCTGCAAAGGGGTGTAAAGATGAAGGAATTGTCTTCCCATCGGGCCATGATGTTCACGGAATCAGTCATCCGTGAAATGACCCGCATCTGCATCAAACACGGGGGCACCAACCTGGCGCAAGGTTTTCCCGACTTCCAGGCACCGCAAGAGATCAAGGATGCCGCCGCCCGGGCTATCGAGGCCGATTACAACCAGTATTCCATTACCTGGGGCGCACCTGTACTCCGGGAGGCCATCGCCCGGAAATTTGCCGGTTACAACGGCGTGGCCGTGGATCCGGAAACGGAGATAACGGTCTGCTGCGGCTCCACCGAGTCCATGATCTCATCCCTCCTCGCCATCGTTAATCCTGACGAAGAAGTAATCGTATTCGAGCCTTTTTACGAGAATTACGGCCCCGATGCCATACTGAGCGGGGCAACACCCCGATATGTCACCCTTCACGAGCCCGACTGGCACATCGACGAAAGGGAACTCACAAGGGCCTTCAACAATAACACCAAGGCTATCATCATCAACACGCCGAACAATCCCACAGGCAAGGTCTTCAGTTTCGACGAACTGAAGTTGATCGCCGACCTCTGCGAGAAGTGGGGGGTCGTGGCCGTAACCGACGAAATTTATGAACATATTCTCTATGATGAGCTGAAGCATGTCAGTATCGCCTCTCTGCCCGGCATGAGAGAGCGGACCGTAACGATCAATTCCGTTTCAAAGACGTACAGTCTCACCGGCTGGCGGGTCGGATGGGCTATTGCATCCAGGGAACTCACCGCATCGATCCGCAAGGTCCACGATTTCCTCACGGTGGGGGCCGCCCATCCGCTTCAGATCGCGGCCGCTGCGGCCCTTGGAATGGCACCTTCCTATTACGAAGAACTGGCCCGGTCCTACCGGGAAAGAAGGGATTTTTTTGTCGCCGCCCTTGAAGAGTCCGGGTTCCGCGTGCATACACCGGGAGGCGCTTATTATGTCATGACCGAGATAGACCACTTCGGCTTTTCCAATGACGTAGCCTGCGCGCTTCATCTCGTCGAGCACGCGGGCGTGGCCACCGTGCCGGGAAGCGCTTTCTATAGCCGCCCCGAATTGGGCGGCACAAAGATCCGTTTCTGTTTTCCCAAAAAGATGGAAACACTGAAGACCGCGGCGGAAAAACTCAAAGCCTTTAACCCTTGAGGAAAAGGAGGATGTCATGAAAAGAAGTATGCTCGTGTGTGCGGTTTGTGCAGTCTTTTTCTTCCCTGCGCTGAGTATGGCCGATTGCAGCAGCGCAACCCTCGATTGCGAAAACGCGAAAGGGCTTGCCCACAAATGTTCGTTGACTTACGGATTTCGCGCGTCCGTGGCCTGTGCGGATAAAGACAAGGCCGCTGAAACCGCCTGTGCTCAAGCGGAGAAAATATGTACAGGCAGCCAATCCACGACGGCGCCGGCGACAAGGAGAAATCAGTAAGGGCCTGTCATATCCTGGATCAGCGTATCAGGCTCGCGTACCCGTATCGGTCGACCTGCCACCCTTCTTCCGGCATTTCCACACCGTCGATGTAAACGGTGCGGCCCTCGACCGCGACCCTGCCCTTCCCGATAAGTTCGTGCACCGCAAAGGGGTATATCTTCCAGTCTCCTTCGACTTTGAGGACTTCCTGAACACCACCCGAGATCTCCTGCAGCGCCTGATAGAGATCGCTTCCCTCTTCCCGGGCGGCCTCCCGGAAACTTTTGAGAGTCCTGGCGTCTCTTCTGTCCGAAAACCTCCTCACATCCCGCAATTCACTGTCCCATCGCGACAGCGGCAAGGATGCGGACTGGATCAATACGGGTCCCCCGTCATCACTCTCGTCCACGAAGAATACCGTTGATTTTACACTTTCTTCCTGGGCCAGAATTGCCTTTGCTATCGGTATCCATCCCAGTCCGGCATATTTTCTCGCATCTCCCGGATGGACATTGAGGATCCTCGGATAGTACCGTCCCACCATCCAACTCCCGACCCAGAGATTATATCCCGCAAGACAGATGAGGTCCGGTTGACCGTTCAGCGTTTGTTCCACCAGGGTCATAATAGCCCGATCGTAGCTGTCCCGTTCAACCCCATGCCTGGGAACCTTTTCCAGGCGCCACATGTCGTGGAAATAAACCTCCGAATCGAGTACCAGTGTGGGCGCCCCGTTATTCTTTGCCTTCGCGATGCCCGTGCAGCCCAGGGCATTCCCGAATACCACGTGGTCTCTGTCGGGGTTCCACTCATATATGCGCTCGTAGTTGCTTCCCGAACCGGAGACGCCGCAGGCATACCTCATGGCTGCGAAAGAGGGATCATACACAAGTTTTACCGTCATTTTCTGCTCCTCTTCACCGTGACATTGGCCGGACAGGCTCTTCCGAGCATTCCGTTACCGACAAAAAGATTATTGTCCTCAGTAACAACAAAACAAATGAACGCCGGCATCAAGACCGCGATGCAAGAGACAATTCGCGCCGACAGTGGATGATGGACACGGACATTACGTGGGTGGCGGCAGAAGAGATTGTTTCCCGAGCATTGTTGGTTTCCCGAGGGTCATCTTCAAATACTCCAGCATAAGTTCCTGGAGCATCTGTTCTTTTGGTGTGTTTGCAGGAGAGACCCGATCGTCTCCGTCGGATTCACTTATCACACCGGCCTGGATCGCCCTGGATCGTTGTCCTTTGAGCAGGGCCGCATACCTTTCGTTCAGGTCATGGGACGACATGCTGGAATAACGATTATAGACGGAGACTATCTGGTCCGGAGCCGGCAAGAGCGGCGACTCCAGGCTCACCCTGCAATCGCGGGCAAAACGTTTCATTCCCGCAAGGATATGACTTGCTTTGACAAAATTTATCCCCGACCAGCCGGCGCGAAGCCACTGAAAAACGCCGGACCTTACCGTGCCGGATGCATTTCCTGGTTCCACATACACGCCGATGGAAAAGTAATCGTAAATGTAGGACTTGACCCATCCCAATCCTGTTCGCGGAGAACCCGGCTCTCCCGAGTAGAAGTAGTTCCAACTGTTGTCACTACCCAGGATGGCCCCCTTCTTTCCCACGTTCGATCTGTTGATCTGCTTTGATATGGAGATGAGCGCCTGACGCCCTTTGTAATTCACCAGGATGAGGGTCCTCTTCAGATCGTATTCATGGTAAACACCCGTGTTAAGGTCCGGCGTGTCCGACTCCTTCTGCATGCCGTGAATTACAACCGGGGCGCCTCCCGAAGGGACGGGTTTCCAATTGGTGGGCAGCCTGTGGGCTTCGCCTCCCTTGGGGGTGCTCCAAATAGAGTAACGCAGGGAAGAGGGTCGCGTGACCGTAGGAGGAATGAAGGGGTTATACGAATACTCCATGAATCGGGAAAAACCGATCTTTGTGTCGAATTCGTAGTAGGCTCCTGTGCTGTCCAGCAATTTCGAGAGGGCGTGCTCCTTGCTTTGCTTTGAGTTCAGAACATATTCCACAAGGACGGTGGCAGCGTGTTCATCAACGGGACCCTTGGGCTCCGCGCAAAACTGCACCAATTTCGATACGGCGTCATCGATGGAGTCAGAAGGTGAAGCCGTCACCACGCTGCAGGTTATCAGCATGAGAAGCAGGGCGAGTATAACCTGATTCAATAAGGACGGGGAACAAAGGCGTTGTTTTATGGCGGTAATGGATGGACCTAATCTCTCGTTCATAAAAGAAATCATACGACGAGCACCGCCCTGAGTCAACTAAATACTGCAAGACGGGGGCAGGTTCCGCGTACCGCCAAATCCGTTCCTTGGCGCTTACATGATTCACAATAACGGCTGGAATAGGCCCGTTGAGCCGGCTCACAGGGAGGGACGGCGCGTTCTTTCACGTTACCCGTTTATCCAAAAGCATATTGTTGAGTTTTCCAACGCTCTATCGATTCTTCCGGTCGATCCGCATGCCGTGCCCCCGGAACAACCATGAGTGTAAACCGAACGCCGTGCAATGGGTCATCATCTCACGTAAATGCGCGCCCCGTTCCAGAGGGCCCCTGACAAACCCAGTTCGTTTCCCCACTCGTCATAGGCCTTCTTGCCCGTTTCTATTTCAGCCAGGAGGTCCGCTTGACGCAGGGCATGGGTAACCGTCATGCCCGGGAGCAGACAAATTTCCCTCTCGTTTACATACACGGTCATGCGGGTCCTCTCCCATTTCGAACCGGAGATCTGTCAGTTCAACTCTTCTATTCTCCCCTCTACCGCGGGCGAAACCTTCTTCTTTGCCCTTATGTATTCGATCACCACGTCCCTGATCCATTTACCAGAATCACTGTACACGAGGTTCTCTCCCTTCATGGCGCCCCCTACGACCGAAAAATCCTTCGAGGCCTTGACCGCGTCACCGAACGCCTTGTATCCGTCCCCTCCCGCGGCGAGAAAATCGTTGGTAGCGACGGTATAGTGCTGATCCTGTTCCATCGGTCTTCCCCCAATGCGGACATCTCTTACGCGCGCACCCTTCGGAGCTTTCGGGGAATACGAAAATGAGAGTCCCGACACCTGGGGAAACTGACCTTCCTCATTTTCAACCCCTGAAACGCCGTGTTCCAGGGCGCTCATGATCCGGCTTCCCGTCAGTTTCACCGCCACCACATAATTATCGAAAGGAAGGGCCGAATAGATGTCCCCTACGCTGATCTTCCCCTTGGCGATGCTTGTCCGTATGCCTCCCCCATTGATTATGGCCACGTCGGCGCCTGCTTTCTCCCTCATTACGTCGGCCACAAAATCCCCAAAATTGGTTTCCTTGAGGCGCACATTCTTTCCATCGAGGTCAACCTCCGTTTTCCCTATGGTGTCTTCCATGATCCCGTCGGCCTTGGTCTTATACTTCTCCACGATAGAGAGCACGGAAGGAAGGGTCTTCATCGTTGCGGGTTTTATCTCTTCAAGATGGCTCTCCGCATGCACTATCTCCCCTCTCCTTATGGTGAGGTCGAGCACCCCCAGGGCCAATCCGTGTTCCCACGCCTGGACTATTATCGTTTTTCCTATGGGCATATAGTTTGCGAGTTTAGTGTGGGTGTGACCCCCTACGATCACATCAATGCCTTTCACCCTTTCCGCGAGAAGCATGTCCATGTTAAGGCCCGCGTGGGAGAGGACTATGATTACGTCCGCTTTCTGCCTCAGCTCTTTTACGTACCGCTTCACTGTGCTCACGATGGGGAGAAACTTCAGACCCACCACATTCCTCGGATGGGTCGTCACGGGCGCGTCCTCGGTAACGATCCCTATTACGGCAATCCTGACCCCCTCCACCTCTTTTAGCGCATAAGGCTTCAGGTCCTTCATGCCTTCCACATTCGCCCCGAGCACGGGAAACCGTGCTTCCCCGATCCTCTGTCTGAGCACCGCCTGCCCGAAATCGAACTCATGGTTCCCCACCACCATGGCATCGAACCGCATCTCGTTCATTACCTTGACAACGGGTTTCCCCTGGAAAAGGTTCGCCCAGTTGTTCCCCTGGATCATGTCCCCTGCGGCAAGGAGAAGTCCCGGTTTTTCCTTTCTCAGGGCATCGGCCCTCCACGCAAGGTAGGCAATTCCACCCAACACTTCGTCGGACCCGAAGGCCTTGTATTCCACCGCATATCCATGGAAATCGTTCACGTGGAGTATGCGTATCTCTTTCTGCACATCCAGGGCATCCGCCCCATGGGAGGTCCCGAAAGGCAAAAGCAACATGCAAACCAGAAAAACAAGCAGTCCTTTCCTCGTCCTTGCCACGTCTCAACCTCCTGTTACCCTGCGCAGTGTGCGCATGAACAATGCGTTTGCCTTGTGCCTGCCCATGGGAAGCTTTATGTATGCCTTCCCGTCCGTTCCCGCAAATCCTTCGACAAGAATGTTCCGGTCAAGGAAAAGAGGGCGAATGTTCTCCCACTCCTGCTGCAGTTCGAGAAGGAGGAAATTGCAGGGGGTTTCGATTATATTCACACCCTTCAGACGCGAAAGTTTTTGCCCTATGTAGGCCTTTTCATCCTCGATGAATTTCAGGGTCCTCATCCGGTATGCCGTGTCTTTCAGCGACACGATCGCCGCGCGGGGCGCGAGAGCGTCCACTTCCAATGAGGGTCTGGCGTCGCTTATCTCCTTGATAAGTCGCGATGAACCCACCCCATAACCAAGGCGGAGTCCCGCCAGGGCATGGAAAAGTGAAAATGTCCGGAGCACGATGGTGGAATGGGAAGCCACCGTTTCTCCTGCCGGAGAATCAAGGGCAACATAATCCCCATATGCCTCGTCTATGACAAGGACCTTTCCGAGTCTGTCCGCCTCCCCCATGAGTCGGGTGAGACCTTCCCGGGGGATCACCATGCCTGTCATGTCATGGGGCCGGGATATGAGAAGCAAGTCTACATGGCCCAGGAAATCACAGAGTCTTGCCGGGTCCGTGGAGGCAGGAGGGTTTCCGTCCTGCGGAAGGGTCATTACCCGCGTTCCGTCCTTCGTCACCATCCTCTCGACCCTGGAGGAAAGGGGCGAAATCATGCCGATAACGCGCGGCGCTACGGCCTTCAGCAGTATATTGAGGAGCGCCGTCGAACCCGCACCGAAGACGATGTGATCTTCACCTATCTTTTCGAGGCCGCAAAGGTATCTCTTCAGGTATCTTGTGTGTTCGTCCGGAAAGACCTCCAAGCGCCCGACTTCCTTTCTTGCGGCATATATGGCCTTGTTCGACGGACCGAGAGGGTTTACACCGGTGGTGAAATCCGTTATCCGTCCCAGGGAGCATTTCCTGTTCTCCGCGTAATCATGGATGTTCATCGTTCATACCCCCAGGTACGCATCAATGATGGTGCGATCGCACTTCACTTCGGCGGACCCGCCTTCCATTACTATCCTCCCGTTTTCGAGCACATAGGTCCTCCGGGAATGCTCAAGCGCCATATGGGCGTTCTGTTCGACAAGTATTATCGATATGCCCTTTTCCTTGTTGATGAGGCGGATAAGGGCGAATATCTCCTTGGTGATGATCGGGGAAAGGCCCATGGATGGTTCATCGAGGAGGAGCAGTCTCGGGTTGCCCATGAGCGCCCTGCCCATAGCGAGCATCTGCTGCTCGCCGCCGGACAATGTGCCCGCATGCTGCTTAAGCCTCTCCTTCAGCCTAGGGAAGGTAAAAAGAACAAGATCGAAAAGCCCTTTCTTCAACTCCCCGCTGCCGAGGGTATACCCGCCAAGTTCGAGGTTTTCCTTCACGCTCAGATCAGGGAAAACCCTTCTACCCTCAGGTACCATGGTGATGCCGAGTTTCACTATCTTGTCGGGCCTCAAGCCCTGTATAGGGACGCCCTCCAGCTCTATTGCGCCCGTTGCGGGCTTCACTATGCCGCTTATGGTCTTCAACAGGGTGGATTTGCCCGCCCCGTTTGCGCCGATAACCGACACGATCTCTCCTGCCTCGACATAAAGGGCAACGTCGCTCAAGGCGTTTATGGCGCCGTAAGCTACCCTCAGCCCTTTAACCTCCATCAGCATGTGAACTCCTCGCCGAGATACGCCTCAATCACCCTTTTATCTTTCTTAACCTCATCCGGCAGACCTTCCATAAGCTTTTCCCCGAAATCCATCACCATGACCCTGTCAGAAAGGTTCATCACAAGACCCATCTGGTGTTCGATCAGGAGGAGGGTCAGGGAAAACTTCTTTTTCACTTCTCGCAGGGTCTCCACAAGGTCTATGATCTCTCTCGGGTTCATCCCTGCCCCCGGTTCATCTATGAGGAGCAGCTTCGGCCCGGTGGAAAGGGCCCTCGCGAGTTCAAGTCTTCTTTGCTCGCCATAGGGCAGGTTTTTCGCGGCAAGGTCTTCCTTACCCGAAAGCCCGAAGAAATCGAGAAGCCGCCTCGCCTTCTCCTCGGCCTTACCCTCGCCATGGAAATAACCGCCCGTCCTGAATACCGCGGAATGGACGCCATACCCCCCCTTTCTCAGCGTCCCCGCAAGGAGGTTCTCGAAAACCGTCAGGTCCCCGAAAAGCCTCATATTCTGGAAAGTCCTCCCCAGGCCGAGGTGGGCCCGCTTGAAAGGGGGCACCGTCGTAATCTCTTTGTCGAAAAATCGCACCGAGCCTTTATCCGGTCTGTAGAACCCCGTTATCAGGTTGAATACGGTAGTTTTGCCTGCTCCGTTGGGCCCTATGATGCTGAGGGTTTCACCGTCCCTCACGTGGAACGAGATAGCGTCCACTGCCTGGACCCCTCCAAAACTCTTGCTGAGTCCCGTCACTTCCAATGCGTTCATTTCTGTCCTTTTGCCGGTTCCATGGGAGGTCTCATGTCATCTCGATCTCTTGGTTATGATCCCATAGGGTTTCCACATCATGAGGAGGATAAGCATGAGCGGGATAAACACCCATCTGAGATCGAGCATTTCAGTGGGCAGCAGTATCCTGAGCCCCTCGATCACCCCCACCCATATCAGTCCCGCATAGATTGTCCCTGTAATACTACCCATGCCCCCTATGATGACGATGATGAGAAAATCGATTGATTTCAGCACGTCGAAATTGGAGGGATGAAGGAACGTATAAAGGTGGGCGTAGAGCGCCCCTCCTATGCCCGCGAGGAAGCAGCCGTAAGAGAAAGCCATGAGCTTCATTCTCGCCGTATCGATCCCGATGGAAACCGACGCGATTTCGTCGGTCTTGATGCACCGCCAGAAAAGTCCGTACCGTGAAAAAATGATATTCCTCGTCACGAGAATCAGGAAAACCGTAACGCACATGGTAAGTTCCAGATTGGTTATCCTCGGTATGCCTACGAAACCCCTTGACCCTCCAAGCACATCGGCAACCTTATCGGAGTTGTCAAGGACCACTTTGAAGAGCGTCCCGAGCCCGAGTGTCGCTATGGCCAGAAAATCATCACGGAGCTTCAGGATGGGTATGCCCAGGATATATCCCACCAGGCCCGTCACAATGCCGCTCACGAGCATGGCCGGCAGAAACGGCACGACCCCTTCGATCCCGAAGACCCTGGTCAGATAGGCGGATGTGTAAGCGCCGATGCCGTAAAAGGCCGCATGGCCCAGTGAAAACTGGCCCGTGTAGCCGTATATCACGTTGAGGCCGAGGGAGGCGAGGATCACTATGAAGGCGAAGAGGGTGATCTGTTCGATGTACTGCGATACAATACCGAATACGAAGAGTCCCTTGAGGACAAGGTACACAAGGAAGGCAAGAAGGAGAAATTTCCTCGACTCACGGAAAAAACTCATACCTTCTCGATCCTCTTGCCGAATATTCCGCTAGGCTTGATGAGGAGCACAAGGAAAAGGATGATGAATATAACCCCGTCCCTGAATGTGGAGGAGAGGAAGGCGGACACGAACACTTCGGACATGCCGATTATAAGCCCTCCCAGGACCGCGCCGTGTATAATCCCGATACCTCCCAGCACTGCGGCGATGAAAGACTTTATGCCGGGCATTACGCCCATGAATACGTTGATTTGAGGATAGGCTATTCCGTAGAGCAAACCCCCGACCCCGGCCAGGGCCGCACCCACCACAAAAGTGAAGGAGATAGTCTGATCGATATTGATACCCATGAGAGATGCCGTTTCCTGATCGTAGGAGACCGCCCTCATCGCTCTTCCCTGTTTCGTTTTATACACGAGTATATAGAGAAGCAGAAGCGCAGCGCCCGTGACCGCAAAGATGAGAATCTGAACATTGGTCACGGAGAACAGGGAAAGATCGTAGCTCACCACCTCAAAAGGCCTGGGGAAACCTATATAATCGGGCGTAAATATACTCTTGAGACTGAGAAAGTACTCGAGAAACAGAGACACCCCCACCGCGGTAATGAGGAGGGAGATCTTGGGCGCGGCTCTCAGCGGCTTATAGGCCACCTTTTCGATAATATACCCGGCGCACCCCGTAAGGACCATGGTGATGACAAACACGAAGTAGATGGGGATATTGAATTTTGCGATGAGATAATATGCGATAAAAGCGCCAAGCATAAAAATGTCGCCATGGGCGAAGTTGATGAGCCGGAGCACGCCGTAGACCATGGTGTATCCGAGTGCAATAAGGGCGTAGACGGCCCCGAGTTGAAGACCGTTAATGCACTGCTCGAGTATATAGCCTAATACTTCCATACTTCATGCCAGGGTCCGCACGCCGTCTTGCGACGCGTCACGGTTCTACGGTTGTTACATACCGCACCTTGTCTTTTTCCACCTTGAGGATAACCACCGATTTTACCACGTCCCCATTGACGTCAAAGCTGATATTGCCGGTAACGCCCTTGAAATTCTTCAACTTCGCGAGACCTTTCACAATTTCCTCCGGCGTCGGCGCTTTCGCGCTGTCGAGTGTCTTGAAGAGGATCATGGAGGCGTCATACGCAAGGGCGCCGAGGGCATCGGGGACCATGCCGTGTTTCTCTTTATATTTCTTGATATACGCCTGAGTGATCGGGTCTTTTCTGTCAGGAGAATAGTGGTTTGTGTAGTAGCCTCCCACTATCGCGTTTCCCGCTATCTTCGACAATTCCGGAGAATCCCAGCCGTCGCCGCCAAGGAGGGTAGCCTTCAGGCCCTTTTCCCTGATCTGCTTCGCAATGAGACCCACCTTGTTGTAGTAATCCGGTATATAGATGATCTCCGGCTTCTTCATCGCAACTTTCGTGATGAGGGCGGAGAAATCGACATCATCCTTCTGGTATGATTCGTAGGCGGTAATCGAGCCGCCGCCTTTCGTAAAGGTAGACTTGTAAAACTCCGCAAGACCCTTCGAGTAGTCATTGCTCACATCATAGAGCACCGCGGCAGTCTTGGCTTTCAGGTTCTTCAGGGAAAAGTTTGCCGCCACCGAACCCTGAAAAGGATCAGTGTAGCACGTCCTGAACACATACGGTTTTCGCTTGCCGTCGCTTACAGTGACCTTGGGATTTGTGGCGGTCCCCGTGATCATGGGAATCTTGTACTTGTTCGCCGTCTCGCTCACGGGAATGGCCACCTTGGACGTGAGGGGGCCGATAACCGCCACCACCTTGTCCTGGGTGATCAGCTTGAGTACGGCGTTCGCACCTTCCGTCGGGTCGTTCCGGTCATCGGCGATAACCGGGATTATGGTATATTTGCCCTTTTTCGAATATTCCTCAAAAGCGATCATAAAGGAATTCTTCGTCGACTCGCCGTAGGTCTTTACGTCGCCCGTGAGGGGTGTGATAACGCCGATCTTGATAGTCTCCTTCGCAAAGACATATGAAACCAACAGGAAAGAGGCGCACAATAGAGAGCCTGCGATAATTGCCTTTTTCATGGTATGGACCTCCAGTAAAGAATCGTGTATAAATAGAAACATAGTAACGCGATGGAAAGCAACGATTTTGTAAGCGCCCATCCGCATCCCGGCCCACGACCCTGTAATGATTAACGACAATCGTTGTACCCTCGCGCAAAATGATGTATAGTGAACGTACAAGATGAAAAGAATAGTCGTCGGCACCGCAGGGCACATAGATCATGGGAAGACCACCCTCATCAGGGCTCTCACCGGAATAGACTGCGACAGGCTGAAAGAAGAGAAGGAAAGGGGCATCACCACCGAACTGGGTTTTGCGTATTACAAGTCGGGGGACGACCTCCTCATCGGTATTGTGGATGTCCCGGGACATGAAAAATTCGTGCGTCACATGGTGGCGGGAGCGTGGGGAATCGACATGGCCCTGCTCGTTGTCGCCGCCGATGAAGGCGTAATGCCCCAGACGAGGGAGCATGTCGACATATGCGAACTGCTGGGACTTAGAAGAGGTATCGTCGCCGTAACCAAGACCGATCTCGTCGATCAGGACATGGTCGAACTCGTTAAAGAGGATGTAACAGATTTTCTCAAAGGACGGCTCCTTGAAGGAGCCCCCATTATCCCCGTATCGGCAACTTCCGGGGAGAACATAGAGACGCTGAGAGCATCTATTCGGGAGATGGCTCTGGAACTCCGGGAGCGGTCAAAGGAAGGCATTTTCAGGCTCCCCGTAGACCGGGTATTCACCATCAGGGGGCTCGGCACCATCATCACCGGGACATGCATCTCCGGTTCCGTAAAAGTGGGCGAGGAGATCGAGATATATCCCCTGAGGCGACGGGCAAAAATACGGAACATCCAGACTTACCACGAAGACGCCTCCGAGGCCATGGCGGGTCAGAGGGTCGCCCTTAACCTCCAGGGAGTGGAAAAACAGGAAGTGGCGCGGGGAAGCATCATCGGGAGGCCGGACACCCTGATCCTCTCCTCCAGGATCGATACTACCCTCAAATACCTGAAACTGCCGCTCAAGCCCATCAGAAACGATACGATCCTCCGGTTCCATATCGCCACTACCCAGACGGAAGCGAGGATCATTCTCCTCGACAGAGACCAGATCGAACCCGGCGAAGAGGTCTTCGCTCAGTTCGTGTTCCCCGAACCTATAGTAACCCTGCCGGGAGACCGGTATGTACTGAGAGGCCCTTACGTCATACAGACCATCGGCGGAGGACAGGTCCTCGATGTGATGCCCACGAGGCATAAACGAAAGACCGCGGACCTCGACACAACCTATCTCCTCCTGTCCGGAGACGATTCCGTCGCGAAGGCGGAGTTTCACGTCCTGAAAGGCACATATGGAGGAATCACGAAGAACATGCTCGCCATACTGCTCGGCAAGGACGCCTCTTTCGGGCAGCAAATCCTGCAACGGATGGAGCGGGACGGGAAAGTGAAGTGCATAGGTAAGATGGTCGTCCACCTGGACAGCTTCTCGAAATACAAGGAGACGCTCCTTACGCTCCTTCACGATTTCCACGAAAAGAACCCCATAAAGATAGGCATTTCCAAAGAGGAGCTTCGTACCCGGCTCCCCAAAGTAGAGCCCCAGATATTCCAGTCTGCCCTTGACGAATGCATCGCCGAAGGAAAAGCGGCGATAGAGAAGGACAAGGTGAAGGAGCAAGGAGCCGGTAAGGGGATCGATAAGGAAAGGGAGGGGGTCGCAGAGGACATCCTCGGTAGGCTTAAAGGTTATGGCCTCACTCCGCCCTTACTCAAAGAACTTGTGACAGAGACAAATAAACCCGAAAAACAGCTCCGGGATATCCTCGAGAGGCTCGTCTTCGAAGGCAAGGCCGTTAAGGTAAAGGGTGATATGTACTTTCACAAACAGGCCATAGAAATGCTGAAAGAGCGCGTCACGGGATACTTCCAGTCCCACAAAGAGATGACTCCTCCGGATTTCAAATCCATGTTCGATCTGTCGAGGAAATATATGATCCCCATCCTTGAGTACCTTGATGAAATAAAACTGACTATCAGGGTGGGGGATAAACGGGTCCTCAGAGGATAAACCCGCTCCCTCCCGGAACGTGGGAGGGGCAGAAAACCGGCCCTAACGTACCGCCACGACCGAGTCTGAAATCCAGCCTTCTTTGGTGCCGTAAAGAATGACCATGTACCATTTCCGGCCGTCCTTCCCTTCCTGGTCACCTACAATCTTAATCGTCTCATTTCTGGGAATAAGGCCTATCCTGGGCGACCTAAGGTCCGGCGCGCTCCGTATAATCGCCCCATCCGCGACGACTGTGGCAGTCCTTTCAGGGATACCGGGCTTCTCCGCTTCTTTTGTCTCGCCCTTGCTTCCGGAAACGTCCGCCTTGCTGTCCGCGGGAGGCGCAGCCTCTCCCGCGTCAGGCTTCGGAACCTCATTGTCGGGGACGACCTTCGCCGGTGGTTCCGGTTTCGGCGCCTCCGTGGCCGCAATCTTCCTTGTGGTAAGCGAAGGGGACAGGTAATGGTAACCCGCTATGGAGGCAACGATAATGGAAAGCACGGCCAGCACAATGAACACGAGTCTGGGGCGGGCCGCCTTCTCGGCTTTATTACCCGCCGGCACCGCCTGAGGGCCGCTCTCGGGGTATTCGGGGCGCTTCCACGGCGGTCTCTCCGGGCCCCTTTCCACTGTCGATACACTATGCAGCGAAGGTCCTCGCTCAGGGCGGTTCTCTTCTCTCACGTAGGGAAGGCTCTCCCCCTGGCCCGACATGGCGTTAATGGCCTTTGAAACCTCTTTGAAACCCACCTTTCCCGCCTGGTTGGTGTACCCGACCAGGAGAGAAAGGTCGGAAAGGGCAATCACCGTCCGGGGCGAACCCCTGGAGTACCTGTGTATTATCTCGAGGGCATCCTCAGAGAATATCTCCCGGCCTTCTTCGAGTCCTGTCTGACGGAGGCGGTACTGGATAAGCTCCCTCGTCTCCTGGAGCTTCAGGGGCACGAAATAGTATCTCACCGGTAACCTCTGCCAGAACTCGGGCATGTTCTTAATCGTATGCCACAACGTCCTCTGCCCGGAAAGGATGAAGGTATGGAGATACTCATTCCTGTACGTGAGATTTATCAGTATTCTCAATTCCTGCAAGACATCGGGGGCCTCGCACAGCAACTGCCCCTCATCGACGACAATAATGCTCCTCCCCCCCTGTTCCTTTGCCTGGATCAGGGCATCCTTCAGGATGGCAAGGTTCTTAAGCTTATCTTCTCCCACGGACAGGCCCGATATCTCACCGGCAATCTGTGCGATCATCTGGGAAGAACTCAGGGTGGGGTGATCGACATAGGCGTACCTGAAAGCATCCCCGAGACTTCCCTTCATGTCATCGATAAGCTTGAGAAGGAGCGTTGTTTTCCCGAGGCCTGCGTCCTCCGACACGATCAGCACACCCCCCTTGCCTGTATTGATCGCGTATTTAACCCGCTCGAGACACTCGTAGTACTGGCCCGTGACACACATCATTCTGCTGTCCGGAGCCAACAGAAACGGGTGGTTCGTGAGTCCCCAGTATTCCAGGTATTCTTCAATCATGGTTTGCAGCTTTTGTCCGGCACGTACCCTATCTTAATCGCATCCATGCGGTTCCTGAAAATAATCTTGCTTTTCTCGGGCACTTTTGAAGCCGCCTTGCACGACGGCCTATGGAGTACATATGACCTCTTATTTCCTATATAGTAACGCTCCGTATCCTTCTTCTTTTCCTGCCAGAGCCCCCTCTCCTCTTCCATCGCCTTATGCTGGTAATCAACGAGCATATCCTTATACCTGGTGTTGGGACCCTTCACTGCCGCCTTGGCGCAACCGTTTTTCACAAGCTCACCGTTGACAAAAACATTCTTCACAAAAACGTATGCGAGGATCCTGCCACGGTGGTCCTTCTTCTCCGTATCAAATTCGAGTCGGACCTTCTTCAGCAACACAAGTTTCTTGTTGTATTTCGCCGCTTCCCTGGCAAAGAACTCGCTCCCGCCCTCCTTCAAAAACAACTCCGGGGCCTGTATCCCGAGATATTTCACTGTCTCCCCTGTTTCGAGTTGGATTGTATCCCCGTCTATGATCTTTCTCACTATATACTCCTTCCCGTAGGAGGCACTACTTGCAAAGAGAAGGCACATAAATAGGGCAATTCCGATAGCACGTCTCATAATGAAAGATTTTACAATATTTTCGTTCTATGATAAACAACTATCAATGAGCAGCCAAATCCGTAGCAGAAAGGAGTCCCGTTCTTTCCATGAGGAAACCCGTCCGTTCATCGTCCCTTCTCGTCAGCCTTCTCTTGCTCGCTTCTTTGTTCCCCGGTGCGGCCATGGCAGACCAGCAGTCGGTATCCATTGGGTACGGTCTTGGAATTCTCAATAACGACGCTCAGATAGGTCATCTGTGGTATAACGGGTATTATGACTTTGCCCAGGTTAATTACGGCTACGAAAAACAACTTTCCGGCAAAATCAACCTCCTCCTTGAACCGTTCGCGGCATTTATAAACAGGCCGACCGCAGGTCTCGATGTAGGATTCGGTCTCTCCGCAAAATATTATTTCGGCAGTCAGAATCACCGGGGCTTTTTTGTTACCGCAGGCACGGGCGCAGTATATACGACCCTCAACTTCGAGGAACAGGGTACGCACGGCCTGTTTATCCTTCAGGGAGGGATAGGCTACCAGTGGAAAGAGCTTTTCGTGGAAAGCAGGCTCAGGCATTACTCCAACGCGGGGCTTGCGAGCCCCAATAAGTCTGTAAACGCAAGCACTTTCAACGTAGGCTACGCGTTTTAACCCGAAGTTCCCCCTGTGAAATCCCCCCAATATCACTCTATCCCGTTGAAATGACGGGAATAGGGTGATAATCATATCTTCTACTTGTTGCCATGTAATAGTGCATTATGTACTTGACATGTAGGTAAGCTATTTGCTATATATGTTCCATGTACATCGAAAGCATCCCCAACCGCAACTCCCGGCCCGCCATCCTCTTGAGGGAGGCATGGAGGGAAGGCAAAAAGATAAAGAAGAAGACAGTCGCAAACCTCACTGATTGGCCGGAAGAGAAGATCGAGCTCTTGAGGCGTGTATTGAAAGGGGAGTCTCTCGTCTCTCCGAAGGAAGCCTTTAAGGTTGAGCAGTCTCTCCCCCACGGCCATGTGGAGGCCATACTCGGGACAATAAAGAAGCTTGGCCTTGATACGGTCATTGCCTCGAAGCCTGGAAGGGAGAGAGACCTCGTAATCGCCATGATCGTGGAACGCCTCATCCACCCCTCATCGAAATTAGCAACTACGAGGCTCTGGCATACTACTTCGGTGGCGGAGGAACTCTCGGTTGCAGATGCCGATGAGGACGAACTCTATGATGCCCTGGACTGGCTTTTGGCAAGACAGGAGCGGATCGAGAAGAAGCTGGCGAATAAGCACCTTACCGAGGGCTCGCTCGTGCTCTACGATGTGACGAGCAGTTACTACGAGGGCCACACCTGTCCCCTTGCGCAGTTCGGCCATGACCGGGATGAAAAGGGAAAGAGGATCATCGTCTATGGAGTACTCACCGATCACGAAGGCCGACCTGTTGCAGTTACCGTCTATCCGGGGAATACGGGCGATCCCTCTACCATTCCCGACCAGACGGCAAAGCTCAAAGAAAGATTCGGTCTCGATCACCTCGTCCTCGTGGGCGACAGGGGCATGCTTACGGAGACACAGATTACAAAGATAAAGGAGATGCCCGGCATAGGGTGGATATCGGCCCTCAGGTCTTCCGCCATACGCGAGCTTGTGGGACAGGGGAGCATCCAGATGTCCCTCTTCGATACCCAGGACTTTGCGGAAATCACCTCTCCCGAGTATCCGGGGGAAAGGCTCATCGCTTGCTTCAACCCCCTTCTTGCCGAAGAGAGAAAGAGGAAAAGAAACGCGCTCCTCGATGTGACGGAAAAGAAGTTGTCCTCCATTGTACGGGCGGTCGGGAGAAGGACAAGGACGCCTCTTTCCGCAGCGGAGATAGGGAAGAAAGTCGGCGCGGTAGTCAACGATCACAAGATGGCGAAGCACTTTATCCTTACCATCGGAGACGGGTCCTTCTCATTCGCCCGGAACGAGGAGTCAATCACCGAAGAAGAAGCCCTCGACGGGATCTATGTGATCCGTACGAGTGAACCAGCCCTTCCTCCCGCCGATGTGGTACGGAACTACAAGAACCTTGCCCGGGTAGAGCGGGCCTTCAGGACCTTGAAGGGCATCGATCTTCTCGTCCGTCCCATTCACCACCGTACCGAGGATCACGTGCGAGCCCACATCTTTCTCTGCACCCTCGCCTATTACGTAGAGTGGCATATGAGGGAGGCCCTTACGCCGCTGCTCTTCGACGATGAGGAGCTTCCCCTCTCACGAACGACGAGAGACCCGGTAAAGCCCGCGGAGTCATCTTCTTCCGCAAAGAAAAAGAAGACCACCAAGCTCACCCCTGACGGCCTTCCCGTCCAGAGCTTCCGTACCCTCCTTGCCGCACTGGGGACCCGATGCAAAAACCGGTGCAGGATGGTTTTGGACTCCATGGCCCCGGCCTTCACCCTTCTTACTGATCCGACACCTCTCCAGGCCCGCGCCCTTGCCCTCCTCGGACTGTAGCCAGTAACGGGAAATCAATTTCTGCCATAATCATTGGAATATCAAGGTGATGGGTTAATATTGGGCGGGGAACTTCAGTTTAACAGGCAGTCCACACGATAAAAAAGTGGAGCGGGTCAAACCCGCTCCACCGGATGTTCGCGTATCTGTTGAGTCTCGCCTACTTTACAGGTTCGAAGGCAAAGAATACTCTTTCAGACATGATCGTACCTGCTCTTCCCTTCTCGATCGGGAATGCGGGAACCTCAAATACTGCGAGCTTTACTTCCGAGCCCTGTTTCAGGAAACCAACTTCGCAGTTGATGATCCTGGTAAGCAGTCTTCTCACCGGGTCTACGCCCAGGTCGACTACTGCGTGGATAAGAGGAGACTGGAATCCCAGGGGGACTCCCTTTACCTCTTCGGAGAAAACGACTACCTTACCCACTGTGGGAAGGTCTACGTACTCCAGTTCTTCGGAGTAGCACTCCGGGCAGATCACCCCTCTGGGGGGATACGCCACGTGGCCGCACTTTTTGCACTTCGTTGTGGTAAATCTGCCCTGTCTCAGGTTCTCATAGAACGGATATACCTTGTTGAACTCTTTTGCCTCTATGGGCCACATATCCATTGTTACGGGATATAGGTCTTCAAGTATTGGGATTCCTAATACAGACATGTTATCCTCCTTATTTTACTGGCGTTTTACCATAGATTACGATGGTATGTTCCGCATTCGCTCCGCTCAGGTTATGAGTAAGCCCGATGTCGGCATCCTTAACCTGGTGACGTGCCCTGCCCTGAAGCTGTCTCATGATTTCAACGCCCTGCCTGATGCCTGTTGCACCGAAAGGATGACCGACAGCGAGGAGTCCACCGTCAGTATTTACAGGAACCTTTCCGCCGATTTCTATCTGCTTGGAGCTGCAGAACGCTCCGCCCTCACCCTTGGCACAGAAGCCGAGCTCTTCCACTTCGATAACTTCGGAAATGGTGAAGCAGTCATGGGTCTGGGCAACTTTAACGTCGTTAGGCGTTACTTTCGCTCTTGCATATGCCTTCTCCGCTGCCATTCTGGTGTGTTTCCAGTCACCATAGTGGGCGCCAGGGAAGTTGGCCGATACGCTGCCCAAACAAACCTGCGCAGTACCTCTGAGATAAACCAGAGGTCTCTCGGGGACGAGCCGTTTCGCGATCTCTTCCGTGGTGATGATACATGCCGCGGCGCCATCCGTGATCGGGCAGCAATCATAAAGTGTAAGGGGCGGCACAACGATAGGTGCGCCCATCGCTTCTTCAAGAGTGAGAGGCTTGTTCATCTGGGCTACGGGGTTCGTGGCAGCGTAGTTGTAGTTTGCCACTGAAACCGCAGCGAGATCCTCTTTCTTGGTGCCATAGTGCATCATGTGCTCCTGAGCCGTCAATGCGAAAAATGGTGGCGGGAGACCCATACCGTGGACGCCGTCCCAATCGTGATCGACTGATGCGAGTTCGCTGTAGAAAACTTCCCATTTCTGGGGAGTATACAGCTTCTCACCGCCGGTCACCATCACGATGTCCGCGTTTCCCGACTCAACGAGGCCTTTTGCCAGCACGATACCCGTGCTGCCGCCGGCGCACAATACGTCGATTCTTACGCAGATTGAGGTGGGTTTCAGACCGCATCTCTCTGCGATAACCGGAGCCGTGTTTACCTGGAAGGAACATCTTCCTGCATACGAAGAAGCAACAATGAGGCCGTCGATGTCTTTCGGCTTAAGGGCCGGAATCTCATCCATACAGGCCTTAGCTGCTTCCTGGAACAGGTCGACTATGTGGGCCTCACGTACGCCCCACTTACTCTGACCGCCTGCAACTATGCATGCATTTCTTGCCATACAATCCTCCTTAACATTAGTTAAATCACTTTATTTGCCTTTGTAGACAGGCTTTCTTTTCTCCGAAAAAGCATTCACCCCTTCTCTGCCGTCCTCCGAAGTGAAGGCTATGGCAAAACAGTCCATCTCCAACGTCAAGCCGGAACTGAGATCCATATTAAGCCCGTTATCCACGCACTTCTTTATCAGTGCCATGCCCACTTTCGGTTTGGCTGCCAGTTTCTTGGCGAATGCCTTTGCTTCTTCCATCAGTTTATCCTTGGGGACTACCTTGTTCACGAGACCGACGCGGTAGGCTTCCTGGGCGTTTATGTTGTCGCCCGTAAGGAGCATCTCTTTCGCTTTCGCGACTCCGATAAGTCTCGGAAGTCTCTGGGTTGCGCCCGAACCCGGCATGATACCGAGATTGATCTCCGGCAAGCCGAAGATTGCGTCTTCGGAGGCAATTCTAAAATCACAACAGATTGCCACCTCGCATCCGCCCCCAAGGGCAAGTCCGAAAACAGCCGCCACTGTCGGTTTCTCCACACCCGTCAGTTTGTCGAAGGTTTTTCGCGGACCTGTCCAAAGAAAACCGAGGGTTTCCACCGCCGACTTACCCATTACGTCCTTCACGTCGAGTCCTGCGGCGAAGGCTTTGTCTCCTCCGCCCGTTATGATGATGGCGCCAACCTCTGCGTCACTGTCAAGTTCACTTACCGCCTCGTAGAGTTCCAGGTAGGATTTGACGCTCAGAGGGTTGACCGGGGGTCTGTTCAGTTTGATAATCCCCAGGTTGTTTTCTCTCTCAACTATTAAAGTCTCATAGCCCATGTATGCCTCCTGCCCGTCAACTCTTACTTGGAGTAATCGTACCAGCCCTTACCCGTTTTTCTACCAAGGAGACCTGCTCTTACCATGTTCTTGATGGCAAGTGGGGGATCCCATTTGTTCTCTTTCGGCAGTTCCTTGTAGAAGTAGTCCATAACGTGATAGTTGATGTCGATGCCGGTGAGGTCCATAAGCTCGAAGGGACCCATCGGGTAGTTAAGTCCGAGTTTGGCCGCTTTGTCGATGTCCTCTTTTGAAGCGATGCCCTGCTCAAACAACTTGATGGCTTCGATTGCGTTTGCGATCATAAGTCTGTTGGCAAGAAAACCCGGGACGTCAACTCTGACTTCGACAGGCTCTTTGCCCAGTTTCTTCGCGAGGTCCAAGGTTACTGCCGCTGTCTCGTCACTGGTGCTGACCCCTCTGATAACCTCAACAAGCTTCATGAGTGGAACGGGGTTGAAGAAGTGCATACCCACGACCTTGTCCGGTCTCTTGGTGGCAGCCGCGATCTCGGTGATCGACATGGAGGAGGTATTAGAGGAAAGAATGACCTCAGGTTTCACGATCCCGTCGAGCTCTGCAAAAACCTTCTTCTTCACATCCATGACTTCGATAATGACTTCAACGATAAAATCGGCATCCTTCATCGCTCCGATGTCGGTGGTGCCTACGATCTTGCCCATGATGCCGTTCTTCTGGTCGGCGCTCATCTTGCCCTTCTCCACCGACTTGGAGAGGAACTTATCGATATTCTTGATGCCGCCCTGTACGAACCTGTCTTCGATATCTCTCATGATGACGTTATACCCGGCCTGAGCTGCGACCTGGGCAATTCCGTTCCCCATCACACCCGCACCCAATACTCCGATAGTTTTAATCTCCATCTAAGCCCTCCCGATTAATGTATTTTTTTTGCAGTCAAAAAAAATTCGTATGCACACAAAAAACTATGAGCGTTTATTTTATACAACAGGCCCCACGGAATAATCAAGCACATTTACTACAATAATTGGTCAATTTCACTGCTGTTTGCGGTAGGTTGCGCCTGTGCCGACCCTCTTGCCCGCCTCCCCGCCAGGTGGGCAACTCTGACTTTCAGGTTGAGGAGATATGCCTGTTCCGCCTGTTTGATACCCGGGTTCGTGTCGTACTCTTTTGCTTTCATAATCGCCGCCACGCGATCAACCGACCCGTCTTCTCCGTCAAGCAGCTCCTCAACCTCGGATTTGAAGCGGAGAGCCGCCTCGGCGGAACGCTCAAAAAACTCCTTCACCTGGTCTCCCAGGAATACGAAGTGGTGCCCCTGGCAAAATATCCTGACATCAAGGGCCGCAAGTCGATTCATGGACGCCATGTAATCATCGAAGTCGACAAGGAACTCGGTGCCGATCCGGCCGTTTTGCCAAAGAACACCCGCCGCCTCGGTTGCCACGAGAATCTTTTCTTCGGGGATATAGTAACTCAGGAGGTCTGAAGTGTGACCCGGACTCGAAAAGACCCGGATCGCCGACTCTTCCCCCGGGAACAGCGTCTGCCCGTCCTCGAGGACCGATTCCACTTCGAAGGGCTCAAAGGCTTCCTTTATTAAAAGGTTATGGTCGATGCCGTCAATAGCCTCGACAAGGGGGATAACCTCGCCGCTCAGTCTTTCCATCAATTTCACTGCGTTCGGCCGCTTCATGATGGCGGCCGCCTTTCGTGACGCAGCAATCTTCATACCGGGAAAAATCCGTTTGAGGTGCGCCGAGGCTCCACAGTGGTCCCAGTGAACATGGCTGAGAAAGAGCATTTCCGGCTGCCGGGAACCCAGCACCCCCTTTATGTCCCTCTCGTAGAACTTCCCCATGCAATGGAAACCTGCTTCAAAGAGGACGGGTCTCTCACCGGCAAAAAGATAGGAAGGAGACCATGGCAGGCCCGTCACATAAAGCCTGTCGCTTACGGGACCTGTTTTCCTGAAAATCAATCTTCACTCCTTTGGAACCAGATCTGTCTTTTCAGATAGGAGACGACTCACGGGTTGTCATAATTGTATACTTATCCATGACATTATATCCGACACTGCGCGAGCCCTCAAGATAAAACTGCAACCCCCGCGCCCTGTGCCATCGGAAGGTCTGGTACAACATGGTTCATCCCCTATATAATAAAGGAGAAAACAGCCTTTCCGCGGGCAGGCGACACCCGTCTTTCGCTCCATGGATATACGTGAACACCCGTACTGTATCCAGTCGCAATTTCCCGCCCCCTGATTTTCGGACCGCTAAAAATAACTTGACATGAAAAATATGCTTTGCTAAGATACTTTGTTAATAGTTTCACATTCTTATTAAATTAAAGGGGAGGAATACTTATGAATTTCAAGTGGTCCGACGAATTGGAATCAATGCGCAAAATGGCGTATGATTTTGCAGTAAAGAATGTCAAACCCACGATGGAGGAGGATGAGAAAGAGCACAAATTTCGTCCGGAAATAATGAAAAAAATGGGCGACCAGGGCATGTTTGCATGTCTTGCCCCGGAACAGTACGGCGGACTAGGACTGGAAGAGGGCCACATGGCCGCTACCCTGATGGCGACTGAATTTGCAAGAGTCAGCCCGTCCTGGGGCCTCCCCTTCAACCTTCAGATGAACGGACCGCAGAATGTTCTCCTTAAGTTCGCAAGCGACGAGTTGAAAGAAAAATTTCTGCCCGGCCTCATCGCAGGAACCGATCAGGGTTGTTTCGCCATCACCGAGCCGAACTCCGGTTCCGACGTGGCGAGCATGAAGACCACGGCGACGGAAGTTGACGACGGCTACATCCTCAACGGCACCAAGACATGGATATCGGGCGTCCCCTTTGTCAGCGCAGGCGTAGTGTATGCCATGACGGACAAGGCAGCCAAGCACAAAGGCATGTCCGCTTTCTTCGTCGATTTCAAGAACACCCCGGGGATCACCCAGAGAGCCATCACCACAAAACTCGGTCTCCACTGCTCACCTACCGGCGAGATTTTCTTCGAGGAAGCAAAGATTCCCAAAAGCGCACTCGTAGGCAAGCTCGGCCAGGGCTTCCAGATCTGTATGACCATGCTCAACTTCACAAGGTTAAGCTCAGCGGCGAGAGCCATAGGCGTTTCGACGGCATGTATCGAAGAAGCTTGCAAGTATGCAAATGAGAGAGAGCAGTTCGGCCAGCCCATCAGCCAGTTCCAGATGATCCAGGAGCAGATCGGCAGAATGTCCGTAGAGCACGATGCAGCAAAACTCCTCGTCTGGAGAGCTGCATGGCAGAAAGACCAGGGTCTCAACAACACCCTTGAAACCTCTATGGCCAAGTACTACGCCGCGGAGTCCGCGAACTTCTGCGCTAATGAAGCAGTCAAGATCTTCGGCTCCTACGGCTTCTCTTCCGAGTACCCCGTAGAAAGGTACCTGAGAGACGCGAAATCCTATCAGATTGTTGAAGGTACCTCGAACGTTCAGAAAATGATTATCGCCCAGTTCGCTCTGGGTTTCAGAAAAGCGTAAGAAAGCAAATATTCTAAGGAGGCTCATATGGCTACAGAAGTTACGGTTCCAATGGTAGGGAAGATAATAAACGTGCTTGTAAAGGTCGGCGACAAGGTAGCAGAGGATGATGCAATTGCTACCCTCGAAGCAATGAAGATGGAGATGCCCGTAGTGGCGCCTTCCGCAGGAGTAGTAAAGGAGATACTTGTGTCGGCCGGTAAAGAAGTTGAGGCGGATACGGTTATCGCTATCCTCGAGTAAAGGAAGTGCCACGTGCTGGTTGCAGGCATTGATATAGGCTCCATTACAACGGAAGCCCTTCTGTTTGACGACAAGAAGGGAATTGTCGGGTACAAGATACTTCAGACGGGAGCAGATTCCAGAAAAGCGGCTGAAAGTGCCCTCGAGAGAGTCCTCGTTGATCCCGGAAAATCCATGTCCGATCTGGCGTACATAGTGTCGACCGGATGTGGAAGGAAAAGGGCGTCTTTTGCCCAACAGGCAATCACCGAAATCACATGCATTGCAAAAGGCGTCAATTTTCTGTACCCCGATGCGAGAACCATCATCGACATCGGAGGACAGGATACCAAAGTGATACGGGTCGATGGAAACGGTCATGTGGTAGAGTTCGAAATGAATGACAAGTGCGCTGCAGGAACGGGAAGGTTCATCGAGGTAATGGCAAAGGCGCTTGATGTAGACTTGGACAAGGTGGGTGAGATTTCCCTCGGCCACAAAAAAGAGTTGACCATCAGCAGCATCTGCACCGTCTTTGCCGAGTCGGAGGTCATTTCCCTCGTGAGTGAAGGCGAGGAGCTCGAGGATATTCTTTATGGGATCCATCGCGCTATCGCCGACAGGACCATGGGTTTGATCACCCGCACCGGCGGCGTCGAAAAGGAAGTGGTAATGGCCGGCGGTGTGGCGAAGAATTCAGGAGTCGTTAAAGCCCTGGAAACAGTTCTCGGCACACCTCTCAGGATATATGTGGAGCCGCAGATAGTCGGCGCCCTCGGGGCTGCCGTGCTTGCCCTTGAAAAGACCGTATAACGAAACGTTTACCTAGTTTGCTAAGGGCCAGGGGAATCCTGGCCCTTTTCTTTTTTCCGCCCCTGAAGGGCGCCCGCGCCGCCCGGCCCCGGCAGGTCACGCCCCTTTCTCTGTCTCTTCGATATCATGACCATTGTCCCGTAGTGCTCCCGTACCGGCCTTCCAAGGCTGCTTGATTTTCCGTGAGCAGGCGGGTCCGTGAGCCGGTTATTATTACCGTCACGCCATGATCCGTTGACAACGGGGTCCTATAACTGTATCATATTACGAACAGATTGCTTCACCAGCCAACACACCGGAGGTAGTTATGGATTTGGGAAACACCTTAAACGGCGCGTTCTTTTTCGGACTCCTCAACATCATCTTCATCAACATCATTCTTTCCGGAGATAACGCAGTGGTAATCGCAATGGCAGTTCGCTCCCTCGCCCCCAAGCAGCGACAGTGGGGTATCATGTTGGGAACCGCGGGAGCGGTGGTGCTCAGGATTATTCTTACCTTTGTAGCTGCCAAACTTCTTGAGGTACCCTTCGTCAAGCTCGCGGGCGGCCTCCTCATCCTCTGGATCGCCTTCAAGCTCCTCCTTCCTGAAGCGGAGGACGAGAGTGTGAAAGAGGTGAATGGACTTCGTCAGGCCATTATCACCATCCTCATGGCCGACCTCGTGATGAGCCTCGACAATGTGCTGGGAGTCGCGGGAGCAGCGAACGGAAATCTCCTGCTTCTCTTTATCGGTCTTGCCACAAGCATCCCCATAGTGGTCTTCGCAAGCAACATCATTACAAAACTGATGGATCGCTTCCCGGTGATCGTGCTCCTGGGAGCTGCCATCCTGGGAAGGGTGGCGGGAGAGATGGTTATGAGCGATCCCTGGATGGTCCGTTCCGTCTTCCACGGTCATCCCAGCCGCTTGCTCGACTATGCGGTTCAGCTCGTCCTCGCTGTCGGCGTCGTAGTGGCCGCCAAGGTGTGGGTGAAATGGCGTGTCGCAAAGACCAACCCTGCGGTAGACTGAGCACATTCCTTACCGGTGTCCCGCAGGCAAGGTTTCGGACACCGTAGTTTATCGACGTAATTTCCTAGGGACGGCTTGTCCGTCCCTAATTATTGCTCTACTTGAATTTTGCAGGTTCACGCCCGGCCGGATACGGCTCACCTCAGCAGTGTAAGCACATATTCACTTCATTTTTTGTCCCTTGAGTCCTTGAATCTCTTGTTTTCTGAACTATATTTCTATAAAAGACTGAATGATCAAGGAGGCTGCCATGACAAACTTCGAGCTGAATGACGAGGAATCAAAACTGTTGTTGAATGTACTGGAAAATTACCTCCTCCACCTGGAAGTGGAGATCAACCGCACTCACAGGAGGGAATTCAGGGACGCCCTCAAGGAGAGGGAAAAGTCACTAAAGGCCGTTATCGACCGGCTGCGTCAGTTATCCAAATAGACGGCTCCGGGCACATTCACGGTCGGGCTTCTAAAGAGTCGGGTGCCGCTCTTTCTGGTGGCCCCTCCGGGCAGGGTTTACAGGCACGGATAGAGGATAAGAGGTAGAAGTCTTTACTCAGCCTGTTCCGACCACCCCGCAAGGGCCATCACATTCTTTGACAGAACGAACTCCTTGTCCTTGTCGGAAATGGGAAGTGCGAGAACCTTGGAGATCTCTCCCTTCATCGTCCCGAAGGGTACATCCGACCCGAAGAGGACCCTTTCGGGTCCTATGGTTTCAACAAACTTCAATATGGTATCTCTTGATGCAAGGGCGGTATCGAAATAGACCGACCCCCTGTTCTTGAAACATGCGAGGAAATCCAGTGGGTTGCCGCCAAGCATGCCGAGATGGGGGATAATGAGGGTCATTCCCTCTGCCATATCCACGAACCTCTCCGTAAAGGAAAGCTCCTCCTCGAAAATTACGGGCTTTCCCGCCTTATTCAGTTTCCGCACCAGCGCCGGGAGGTTCTTGTCCGCAAGCACATCATAGTTCGAGGCGGAATCCTGCCATCCCCTCATCCAGTGCCATTTACCGCCAAAAAAACCGGGGGGCATGGGATTGAACCCCTCGCGATCAAAATCCTCCCTCACATAATGATAGGGTATGAACGTCCCGTCCTTCGATGCTTCCGCAAGAAGCAGGGTGTTGATCCGGTTGTCCGCTATGGCGGTGGACGGGAAAGGCATTATGACGGTATGGGTCACCCCGGACTCCCTCTGCTGTCTTTTTAACTCACCTGTCGTCACCACGGAACCGAGAGTGAGGGAAGGTCCCCAATGGGTGTGACTGTCTACTATGCGCTCGAAATCCATACTTGAAAAATCAATATCATAAATGGTATAGAATTGCAAACAGACGCTTTTTTATGACGGATCTTAAAACACCCCTTCTCACCGTGGACGTCATCATCCAATACCAGGGAGGTATTGTGCTTATAGAACGGAAGAACCACCCTCCGGGCTGGGCGTTGCCGGGAGGGTTTGTCGAGATCGGTGAATCCGTCGAACAAGCGGCGGTTCGGGAGGCAAAAGAAGAGACCTCCCTCGATGTGAGCCTCTTCGGACAGTTCCATGTCTATTCCGATCCCGGGCGTGACCCAAGGTTTCACACGGTCACCGTCGTTTTTACGGGGACCGGTGAAGGCTCCCTGAAAGGCCGCGATGACGCGAGACAGGCGGCGGTCTTCACAAAGGAGCACCTCCCTGCCCTTATCGCCTTTGACCACAGGGAAATACTCTCCGACTACTTTGAATCCCTTGCCGGCGGCAAGAGATCTCTTTAAGGGGCCCCGTGTCTCACCGGCTCTACAGGGTTTTCAGGCAGAGTGTCAGGGATTTTTCCGCGTCTCGCCGCCATCGGTGTCACAAGAGACCGGCCTTCGCGGACAAAATAAAGATTGACATAGTTTGTCCGATATCAATATATTTTATGCTATACAGTCAGGAGTCGGCGGTTTATTCTTCAATACAATGTGTGAGGCGAATGCAATAAGGCAGGGTACTGATGGCGTCTGTAAAGCTTGGAGACATCTTAATAGAAAAGGGGCTTATCACCCAGAAACAGCTCAATATCGCTCTGATCCAACAGAGGGTGACCGGGGACCTTCTCGGCGATGTCCTTGTGAAACTCGGGTTCATATCCTCCAAGGAAAGAACCCAGATACTGGCCGAACAGACAGGCATAGAGTTCTACGACCTGGGGCATCGTCTCGTTGCGGAAGATGCTCTAAAGGCCGTGCCCAAGGCAGTTGCGGAAAAGAACGAATTCATACCCATTGAAGAAGAGAACGGGAGATTGAGCATAGGCATCACCAACCCGGGAAACATCCTCGCCATAGACACGGTATCCCGGATTACCAAGAACCAGCCGAAAGTCTACCTGGTTGACAGCGACGCGTACAACGAGGCTGCCGACAGGTCCTATTTCTTTCTCGAAAATCCCGTGCAAAACAGGATCGACAGCGTCATTCGGGAGGCCCAGACCACGGGTACCATCGGGGGCAACAGCGTGGTCTCCCTGACCGATACCATCCTTATGGATGGAATACGGCGGAACGCCACTGATATCCACATCAACCCCGCTCAGGATGTGGTCCAGATCTTTTTCAGGATAGACGGCGTCCTCCAGTTTGCCCACTGTCTCCCCAAGGTTGTCCAGACAGGGGTCGTCTCCCGGATAAAGATCATCTCCCAACTTAACATCGCGGAGACAAGATTGCCCCAGGACGGCGCGTTTACCTACAACTTCCTGAGCAGGGGTTATGATATACGCGTCTCCACAGCGCCCACCATTTACGGTGAAAATGTAGTAATGAGGATACTCACGGGAAGGGCGTCCTTCCTGCGACTCGAGAAACTCGGTTTTGACTCTCAGAACACCGAAAAGGTGAAGGCACTTTTTCAGAAGCCCTTTGGTATCATCCTTGTCACCGGCCCCACGGGAAGCGGAAAGACGACAACCCTCTATGCCGCCCTGAGAGAGGTCAATATCCTCGAAAGAAATGTTCTCACCGTAGAGGACCCTGTGGAATACAAGTTGAGCTTCGTGAAGCAGACGCAGGTGAACGAGAAGGCCGGATATGATTTTGCCCTGGCGGGAAGGACTTTTATGAGACAGGACCCCGACGTGATCCTCCTGGGCGAGATCCGGGACGAAGAGACTGCGAGGCTCGCCGTGAGGGCCTCCGTCACGGGTCACCTTGTCATAAGCACCCTTCATACCAATGATGCGCTCACGGCGGTCCCCCGCCTTGTGGACCTGGGCGTGGACCGGTTCATGCTCTCCGCCTCCCTTCTCGCCATCATTGCCCAGAGGCTCATAAGAAAGACGTGCACCTACTGTAAGACGGAATATGATCTCAGCGACAACGAGATTGCAGCGCTCAGGGAGTATGGAATCGAATCAACCAAAGGCTTTAGGGGGAAGGGCTGTCCGAAGTGTCAAATGACGGGCTATTCAGGGAGGATAGTCATCGGCGAGATACTCACCGTCACCGACGAAATGAGGGAGTTAATCTATTCGTCGGCCTCCACCACGGTAATGAAAGAATGCGCTATAAGAGGGGGAATGCGCCAACTGAAGGAAGACGCATTGATCAAAGCTGCCCAGGGAATCACGACGGTCGAGGAGGCCATGAGGGTCGCAGGTTGATTAGATCCGGCACCCCCCTTTTACTGTGAGGACCGGTTGAACGGAATTACCGCGTTACTGCAGGAGAAGGGTTTCGATATATCCGGGCTTCCCGGAAGAATGATCAATTATTTCCTGTATATCCACTAATCCTTTCTTGTACAAAGACAGGAACACCTCGTTCATGGTGACCATACCCTCCTTACGGAGGTCTTCCATCGCCATGGGTATCTGGTTAAGTTTGTCCTCTCTTATGAGGTTCTGTATCACATTGTTCACTTTCAATATCTCGCACGCGCATATGAACCCGCTTCTGTCGGCCCTTCTCAGGAGTCTCTGAGAAATCACTGCTTTGAGGGTGTGCGAAATCTGAATCCTCACCTGCTTGCGCTCACTTTCCGAAAAGTAATCGGCCAGCTTGTTTATGCTCTGCACCACATTCCACGCCCTCAGGGTACAGAAGACCAGGTATCCCGTCTCGGCCGCTTCGAGGATCATCTTGACCGAGTCCTTGTCTTTCACTCCGTCAACCACCACCACGCCGGGGGTCTGTCTCAGCATGTGCTTCAGGGCATCGGCGACGGAATTGGTATCCTCCTTTACTTCGCGCTGTGAAATAATGCATTTCTGGGGTTTGTACACGTATTCGATGGGGTCCTCGATAGTCACCACGTGGAGAGGGCGTTCCTGGTTGATCTGATCCACCATAGACGCCACGGACGTCGATTTTCCACTCTTCGCAGGACCGATAACCAGAACGAGTCCACTCCTCATCCTGGTGAATTCCCTGAGTTCTTCCGGCAACCCCAACTCCTCCATTCCCGGGATTTTCAAGGGGATCATCCGTATCGAGAAGGCCACGGAATTTCTCTGGAAATAGGCATTGATTCTGAAACGCGCCTTTGCTTCCAGTTCATAGGCAAAATCAAGCTCTTTTTCGGCGACAAATTTCTGCTTCCTGCCCGTATCCTCCACTACCTCGTCAAGGAAACTCCTCAATTCGTTTCTGGTCAGAGGCTTATCGTCGAAGAAATGGAGGGCACCGTTGATAATGAAGGAGGGAGGGTTTCCCTCTATGAGATGGAGGTCGGATGCGTTTCTCTCAATCATGGCATTGAGTATGTCTTTGACGTTCATTTCTTACCCCGCCTCCTATGCCCAGACATGGCGAATGCGCATATTTTGGTCTATTGTGTGCATGAGTTGAGGACGAAAACTCACCCTTTTATAATATGAAAGTATAAAAGAAGCAATTTGGTTTGTCAAAGATTATGTTGCACCAGGAAAAAGGGCATCTCCTTCCGGAGTGCCCCTGAATATTCCCTTTCAATTTCTCTCAACCGTTCGTTTTTACGGGCAACCCCGCATTAGCTTAACGTACTCAGGGCCTCTTTGATTCTCTTGAATCCCTTCTCAATCACCTCCATGGAGGTGGCAAATGAGAGCCTGAGATATCCTTCCTTGCCGAATTCAACCCCCGGCACCACGGCGGTGTGGAATTCCTCAAGAAGAAGGGCGGTCAAGGCTGTGGAGGTCTCTATCTTTTTGCCCTTATAGGTTTTTCCAAGCACCGCGTTGAAGTTCGGGAATACATAAAACGCCCCTGCGGGATTGTAGCAACTGATTCCTTCCAGGCTCCTGAAACCCGACACGAGGAAATCCCTTCTCTTCTTGAACTGCTCGAGCATCATCCCGATACTGTCCTGCGGCCCGCTAAGCGCCGCTACGGCGGCCTTCTGCGAGATGGAGGTAGGATTGGATGTACTCTGGCTCTGTATGTTCGACATGGCGCTGATAATCTCTCTCGACCCTGCAGTGAACCCTATGCGCCATCCTGTCATGGAGTACGTTTTTGACACCCCGTGAGCGATGATAGTCCTGTCCTTGAACGATTTGTCCAGAGACGCGATGCTCGTGTGCACATATTCGTCGTAGGCAAGTTTCTCATATATCTCGTCCGATATTATGTAGAATCCTTTCTCTACCGCCAACTTCCCTATTTCCTCAAGGTTCTTGAGGTCATAGATGGATCCGACCGGATTCGACGGGTAGTTGAGGATGATCGCCTTGGTCTTCGGGGTTATGTGACGCTTCAGCAACTCCCCCGTCACCTGATAGTTCTCTGCTTCCTCGGTCTCCACGAATACCGGCGTGGCCCCGGCGAGTTCAACCATAGAGGGATAAGAGACCCAGTAAGGAACCGGGATCAACACCTCGTCTCCTTCCTGAAAGATAGCCTGGAAAAGGTTATAGAGGGAGTGCTTCCCCCCGCAGGAGACCATGACCTCTTCCCGTCCATAGTCGAGGCCGTTATCCCTCCTGAACTTCTCGATTATGGCGTCCTTCAGCTGGTCGATGCCGCCTACCGGTGTATATTTCGTGAAACCCTGGTTGATCGCGTCGATGGCAGCCTTTTTGATGTGCTCCGGTGTATCGAAGTCGGGTTCGCCCGCCCCGAATCCCGCGATATCGATCCCCTGGGCTTTCAAAGCCTTTTCCTTGGCGCTGATGGCAAGTGTCGGGGAAGGTTTCAATGCCTGGGCTCTCTTTGATAGCATATTAAAACTCCTTTGTTTTAATTGATGGTCTCTTTCACTGTTGTCCTGGAGAATCGGCTCGAAAAGACTCCCCTACAGGGGGTTTCGGCGCCCTCTCCGCATTCTCCTATGCCTCGCTCTCGCGGCAGATACTTCTGTCCCGCTTGTATGGCCCCACAGTCTATCTACGGAGGTTCCGTTTCTGCTGTTATTTGATCCGATCCTGTCTCCGACAATCCGGATTAGCCGAGGATATTCTTTACAATATCAGGTGATCTGTTGTCAATCAAAATGTGTGAATGGTTGACAGCCTCCCGGAAGACGTTTCCTCGGCCATGGGGGCCGGTTCGGAGCCGGCAAACAGAACTGGTTGAGATTACAAACTCTTAGGATGATATGGGGTTTGCATATACCGCAATTCGCCGGGTTGTCTCTCCGGTCGCTTTATACCGGTCGTCGATCCTGTGACCGATTACCCATATAATATCGTTGCCTGACATGAGCAACGGGATGTGTCTCCTTTCTTCTCTCGGTATCTTGCGGGAGATAAAAAAATCCTTCAACTTTACCGACGCCCTCATGCCGAGGGGGACGAATCTGTCCCCTTCACGAAAAATCCTCACGCTGAGTGTCCCGATCTTCTCTTCGTCAAAAAAGGCCGAGTCGGGACCCGGGGCGAGTGCCGGACCATCACACGCGCCCGGCGACGACACTACCTGGAGATTCAGACAAAATTCCTCCAGCCTGTTCGTTCCCCGGGAAACAGGGAAGGTCTCCAGGGAAGGAGCACGAGGGGATTTCTCCGTGACTGTAAGGATCCCATAGGTTTTCCTGATTCTCAGGCCATGGGGCAGCGCCGTGGACAAATTCGGCCTCGCCCCTCCTATCACATTGTCGATCTGGCGCATATGCTCCCTGAGCGGAATAAATCCCGGCTCCACGCGGCCGAGGATGCCGGCCATCACCCTGAAGCGCGTCTCGTCATCGAGAACCTTCAGTTCTTTGACAGGAAGAGATGCATCACCCCTTTCCCACTTCACGAAAGCGCCCGCAAAATCCTCCGCTTTGGCATCGAATACCCGGTTTACCGCCGTAAGGTCCTTAAGGAGCAGTAATATCTTCTCCCTGAAGGCGGGGTTCAGCTTCTCCATCCATGGGGTTATCTGTTTTCTGATAAAATTTCTCTCGTACACTATCTTTTCATTGGACGAGTCATTTACGAAGGGAATGGACTGAATGCGCGCATGTTCCTCTATGTCGGTTCTCCTGACGCCGAGAAAGGGCCTCACAATGTTATCCCTCTTTACGGGGATTGCCGACAGCCCCCTCATGCCTGTACCCTTCAACATGCGCAGGATAAAGGTTTCCACCTGGTCATCGAGGATATGGGCAACCCCTATTTTCTGGAAGCCATGGCGGGTTGCGGTCTCCCTGAAAAACCCGTACCTCACATCCCTGCCCGCGTGTTGCAAAGATTTACCCGAATCACGGGCCTCTTTTCTCACGTCCACCCTTGCAACATAACAGGGCAAGGCAAAGGTCCGGCCCAGGCTCCTCACAAACTCCTCGTCTCTCTCGGACTCTTCGCCTCTCAGAAGGTGATTGATATGGGCTATGCCCACGTCGAAGGAAAGCGCGGTCCTGAGATCACACAGCACGTGGAGCAGCACCGTTGAGTCTATCCCGCCCGACAGGCCGAGCAGTATCCTCTCGGACGGCTCGATCAGCCTTTCCTGCTCTATGACGTCCCTGATCCTGGAAACGAAATTCATGGGAAAAACACGAGGCCGGCGGATATGACGGAAGCGGTCTCCATCCGTCCCTACCTTGACCGTAAGGCTTTCATTATGAACAGGACGAACAATTCGACGAACCGCAACCGGCGCAGCCAGACCCGGAGCTCGGTCCGGACGATTTTGATTTGTATCCCGTGGAAAACCCGAAGGTGGACATCTTTCTTGTGGGCTCCTTATCTCCGCAAGCCGGACACTCCGGCGTATCGTCCCTGAACACGATGAGCTCGAATTCATTCCCACATTTTTCGCATCTATACTCATATATGGGCATTATTACCCTCCCTGCGTTTGCGCACTACCTTCATCTCCTTTGAAAGATCCTGTATCAGGTCGTTCAATGATTCCCTGTAATTCGCCCCGTCACTGTCGCCGACCGCCGCGAGCGCCTTCTCGGCATACTCCTCGGCTCTGGACAGGCGGTTCTTGAAATAGAAATAATAGGCAGACGTGTAGAGATACAGGAATAGGGCCAATTTGTTGTTACCGTCGAGACGGCCTACCCTCTGAAACAACGTCCGGGCGAGACTGTAATACTCGCTTTCGAGATAACTCTGGGCCGCCTTGAACATGAGCAATGACCGCCCGTCCCTGTACATATCCGCCAGAAGCCCGTCAAGCCCCTTTTTCCCGAATATCCGCACAAGGGTCTTCTCGTTCTCGAAAATAAACCGGGGAATAAGATAATTGGTCTTATAGAGCTTTATGAGGTCTTTCAATTGTTCCGCAAGCTCTCCGGACAGGATCTTTATCTCCCTCAAACCCTCATTCATTCTCTTTTCGGCTTTGTTGATCAGGACACCGATCTCATGGACAATCTTCTTTTCAAGGCTGGTAAGCTCGTGAGAGCCCAGATCGTGCTTGGGTTTGTAATACTCTATCTGATAAAGGTTCTCTCTCAGCTTCATGCCTTCATGAAAGATATACCCTACCGTTATGTCATAAAGCTTCTCCTTGTAACTCGCGTCGCTGGAGCTTCTAAAAAGGTCGTGACACATCTCTTTCAGCCTGAAAAGGCAGCTCTTGCCCCTGTCATCGACAAAGTCCTCGATATTCGCGAAACACAGTTCCCTTGCCCTGAAAAGGTCGCGGCATTCCTCACATTTCAAAAATACGCAGATAGACTCCTTGATGAGGTCAATCTGTCGTTTCTCTAAGTTTGTTCTGTTCATTCTCTCCTTCGTGTCCCTTTATCAATTGTCTCAGTTCTTCGCCCTCTATGGTCTCCTTTTCAAGAAGCACCCTCGCCACCTTCACCAGAAGCTCCTTCTTCTCGCTCAACATGCCCTTCACCTTCCGGTAGCAATCTTCCACGATCTTTCTCACTTCGTTGTCTATTTCCCGGGCGGTCGCCTCACTGTAATCATGCGAACCGGCGCCGGGGGAGATATCCAGGAACAGGGGTTTTCGCTCCGGCTCGAAAGTAACATGTCCGAGGTTCTCGCTCATGGCATATTCCTTTACCATTGATTTCGCGATATCGGTGGCACGGACAAGGTCGTTCTGTGCCCCGGTGGATACCTCTCCATAGACCGTTTCCTCCGCAACCCTGCCTCCAAGAAGTACGCACAGCCTGTCGACAAGCTCCCTTCTGGTCATGAGGTACCTGTCTTCAGTGGGAAGCTGAAGTGTGTATCCCAGGGCGGTTATGCCCCGCGGTATTATCGAAATCTTATGCACCGGATCGGTCGTATCAAGCAACTCCGCCATCAGGGCATGCCCGGTCTCGTGATGGGCGACGATCTCTTTTTCCTTCTTGCTCATCACGCGTTGTTTCTTCTCGAGGCCTGCGACTACCCTGTCGATGGATTCCTCGAACTCCGGCATTCCCACCGCTGATTTTCCCTTCCTTGCTGCAAGAAGGGCGGCTTCGTTCACAAGGTTGGCGAGGTCCGCTCCCACAAATCCGGGCGTCCTTGCCGCCACGACCTTGAGGTCTACGTCTTTTCCGAGTTTCACATCTCTTATGTGAACCCTCAGTATCTCTTCCCTGCCTTTGATGTCAGGCCTGTCAACAAGGATATGTCTGTCGAACCTGCCGGGCCGCAGCAAGGCGGGGTCAAGAATCTCGGGCCTGTTCGTAGCGCCCATGATGATCACGCCTGCCTTCGTGTCGAACCCGTCCATCTCGGCAAGCAGTTGGTTCAAGGTCTGTTCTCTTTCATCGTGAGATGAAAGGGGATTCATGCCCCGGGCTTTCCCGAGGGCGTCAAGCTCATCGATGAAGATGATGCACGGCGCCTTTTCCTGCGCCTGGGCAAAAAGGTCTCTTACTCTCGACGCGCCCACCCCCACAAACATCTCGACAAAGTCCGAGCCGCTCATGCTGAAAAAGGGCACCTTCGCCTCTCCCGCCACTGCCTTTGCAAGAAGCGTCTTTCCTGTCCCGGGCGGACCCACAAGAAGTATGCCTTTAGGTATCTTCCCTCCAAGGTTGGTAAATTTCTGTGGAGTCTGCAGGAATTCGATGATCTCCTCAAGCTCCTGTTTGGCTTCATCCACACCCGCCACATCGCCGAAGGTAATCTTTATCTCGTCCTCACCGTAAATCCTTCCCCTGCTCTTTCCAAAATTGAGCACGCTCGAAGGCGCGCCTCCCCCCATCTTCCTCATAAGGAGGTTCCAGATCAGTATCATGATGGCAAAGGGCAGGACCCAGGAGATGATGCCTTTAAGTATCTTGTTTTCGTAAAAACCCGCGTACTTGATGCCGTATTTCTGCAGGTCCCTCACCAGGTCCGGGTCATCCACCCTGCTCGTGAGAAACCGTGTCTTCTTTCCGTCCTCAAGAGTGAGATCGCCCTGCACCGTTTCGGAATCTATGACCGCGTCGCTTATCTTGCCTTTGCCGATAAGGTCCTTGAACTCACTATAGGGGATGGTCTTTACTTCGCTCTTAAAAAAGTAGCTGTTAATGGCTATGATACCCACGAGGGCGATAATGAAATAGATAAATGTGAAGTTCCGGGCACCCGAGCTCGGGCTCTTCATTTTGGCCTTGTCTTTGATTTCAAGGAAGATGTTGGTTTGCTTTTTCTTGCGCCTTGGTTTCCTTTTATTCGTCGGCATGGTAAATTTTAACAGAAAACTACCCGTTTTGAAAGACGTTTTTCTTGCACGGCCCCGCCGTGGGCAAGGGACAAACCGAACGTAAACCCTTTGACGCCTGCTTTTGAAGAGATGATCCGCCCCCTGGGACGCCGTGTCCATGAAGCCCGACAGGGCGAGGGCGTGACGACACGCCCTGAAAAACCCGGAAAGGCCGGCTATTAGAGGTCTAAGACTTTAGCCTCGATCATGCCGTCTATGGCCTTGATATCGCTGAGAACTTCGCTCATTATGGGATTATCCACAGAGACAAAGGCGACTTCCTCGCCGCTGATAGGCCGCGACACCCCAAGTCCCGCGATGTTTATGTCGTACTTTCCAAGTATGGTGCCGACCTTCCCTATGATACCAGGTCTATCGGCAATCCTGAACTGGAGGAAAGTCCCCTCGGGCACGATGTCCAAGTGGAAGCCGTTCATAAGCACTATCCGCCCCAGTTTGTCCGCAAACACGGTTCCCGCGATGCTGACCTCCTCCGCGTCCGTCTTGAGCATAAAAAGGATCAGGTCATTGAATTTGTCGAACTGCTCGGTCTTGGCCTCTATCACTACGATACCCCGGTCTTTGGCAAGGTAAGGTGCATTGATGAAAGTAACCGACTCCTTGAGGCTCACATCGAGAAACCCTTTGAGGGCCCCTATGGTGAAGGGTTGATAGCTGAAGGGCACATCGAATTTCCTCTCGCAGAGGTCCTCTTCGAAGTTCTTGCCCACCATCACGATCTTGATCTCCTCCGGCCTGCCCTTGGCAACCTGGGCGGCAAGCTTTCCCATCTTTTCCACGAGGCTGAAATAGAGCTGAACATGCTCGGGCAGGAGCGACTGCATGAACGGGATGTTTACCCCGTTAAGGTACGGCCTTCCATGGAGAGCGTTTACTACCTGTTCCGCTATGATGACGGAGACTGCCTTCTGCCCTTCCTTCGTATTGGCCCCTATGTGCGGGGTGGCGATCACGTTTTCAAGCTCAAGGAGCTTGCTGCCGTGGGGAGGCTCTTTTTCGAATACATCGATCCCCGCGGCAAGTATTTTACCTGAATTTAGCCCCTCATAGAGGTCGTTCTCGTTTACAATCCCGCCCCTCGCACAATTGACCAGGATAACGTTGTCCTTCATCAGGGCAATTTCTCTCGCGGTAATCATGTTCCTGGTAAGGGACGTAAGGGGCGTGTGAAAAGTTATGACATCCACTTGTTTCAGCAGGTCGGCAAGGTTGTCGCAGAGTGCGACGCCTATACAGTCCGCCTTGCCTTTCTTTATGAAGGGGTCGTATGCGACAACTTTCATACCGAAGCTTTTCGCCCTTGTCGCCACGTTGGTTCCGATCCGACCCAGACCGACAACGCCGAGAACCTTGTTGTGGAGCTCCACTCCCATGAACTTCTTTCTGTCCCACTTGCCCGCTTTCAGGGAATCATTGGCAAGGGCTATCTTGCGTGCCGCGGCAAGCATGACCCCCATGGTGAGTTCCGTGGCGGCGAGGGTGTTGCCCGTAGGCGCATTCATCACGATAATGCCCTTTTTACTTGCTGCTTCGATATTTATGTTATCCACCCCGACTCCGGCGCGTCCGATAATCCGTAATTTTCCCGGGTTTTCAATGAGGTCCGCAGTAACTGTCGTACCGCTTCTCGTTACTATCGCGTCATAATCCCCGATTATCTTTTTCAGATCGTCATTCTTGATTCCGACCTTGACGTCAACGTCTATTTCTCCGTCTCTCTCCAGGATATTGACCCCTTCCTGGGCGATATTATCAGTAACGAGTACTCTGAACTGTTTCATGGCTTTCCCTCTTTTCGTTGGTCTGAAATATTCAAAATATGCGTGAATATCTTTACTTCAGAAGAATTTATAACAAAGATACCACGCAGGGTACTTAAAATCAACATTATCCTTATGTTCCGGGGAAGTGTCGTTTTTTCCCTTGACACCCGGAGGACCGTCCTTCTATAGTTTTTCACAGGTTATGAAAACAGACGATCCCCATACCCGATTCATTCCGCCCAGACGCTGGACTTCCCATAGCCGATACCTTCTGCTGGGCCTCGCCGTGGTGAGTGCCGCCCTTTTCCTTTCCGGTCTCTCCATAAGGGTCCTTTGGGGCTCCGAAGGACGATGGGCGGTTGTGGTGAGGGAGATGATCTCCTCCGGCAACTACTTCCTTCCCACCATTAACGGGGAAATATACTTTGATAAACCCCTGCTGAGCTACTGGCTCATCGCCCCCTTCGCCCTCGCGGGGGGAATGAGCGAAGGGGCTGCGCGTATGCCGAGTGCCCTCGCGGGTATAGGATGCGTTCTCCTTATCTTCACGATGGGAAGGAGACTCTTCGGTGAAAGGGCAGGCCTGGTTTCGGCGGGATTCCTTCTCACTACTGTCATGTTCATATTCTGGAGCAGGACCGCCTCTGCGGAAATCCTCAACGTGCTGAGCGTCTGGCTCATGCTCTGGGCGTTCATTACCGGGGGAATCGATGGGCAACTCAAAAAGCTCATTTTCTTATACGCCCTCGCTGCAACATCTGCCTTTTTGAAAGGACCCGTGGCGCCTGCCGTCGGTTTTTCCGCCATAGGGTTTTACAGCCTCGTAAGGTGCGTGACGGACCTTCGTACGGGCAGGCCTTCCAGGGAGACCGTAAAAAAGGCGTTCTTCTCCCATTTCAAATGGGTGGCGTCAGGGCCGGGGCTTCTTTCCATCGGCGTCGCCTTCCTCGTCTTTGCAGCTCTCTTCCTTATGCCCGTAATGGCCACGGGCTCATGGCAGTCGGCGGAACTCATGTGGAGAGAGAACGTGCTCCGCTTCGTCAAGCCTTTCGACCATGTCGAACCCCCCTATGCGTACCTCAAGCATACCCTGGTCTTCTTCGCCCCCTGGTCCCTGATACTGCTCGGTTCCCTATGGGCAGCGAGGACGTGGCCCGCCAACTGGGCACACCGGTGGACGTTGCTCATGGGTCTTGCCATATTCCTGTTCTTTACCGCCTCCGGCTCCAGAAGAAGTTACTATATCCTCCCCCTCGTGCCGGCCCTTGCCCTCATCGCAGGCAAGGCCCTGTCCGACTGGCTCGCGAAGCCGGGCGCAGGCGGCGGCCGAAGCCTGAAGGTCGCAATTCACCTGACCGCCACACTGCCCGGTCTTGCGGGCATCGCGCTGGTCTCGTCCTATTTCATCAGGGACCTTCCTCATCACCCGGTCCAGATCCTTCTCGGCGTCATCTCCATAGCCGGGAGCATCATCGCCAACATGCTTCTCCTCAGAGGAAGTAGACAGTCCGGGGCGCTCCTCGTCTTTTCCCTTGTCTTCGTCTTGGAGGTCTGGGGCTTTACAGGCGGCATGGCCGCAATGGAGGAGATGCGCTCGTTCCGGTCCTTCTGCAGGGAGGCGGTGGTGCAACTCCAGGGTGTAGAGGACGGCAAGATCGCCCTCCTCCCCGGCGGAGACTCATCGCTCGTTTTCTACCTGGACAGAGGGCCTTTGAAGACCCTGGCCGACCCCCGCGAGGCCGCCCTGTTCTGGAGGGAACACCCCGACGGCGTGGTGATCGCCGAATCATCTTCTTTGGAGCGGCTCTCGGCGGACCCCGCGTTCAGGAATACCGTCGCGACCCTTGTCCAGACCAAGGGTCCGCGGGAAAAGAACGGCAATCGGCTGGCGATCTTCAGGCTCCGACCGCAATAGACCTCAAAGGTAACGATTTTACTTGATTTTTGAGCCAATATTCATTTAACTATCCTGTTATGGATAACAGTAATAAGATCATATCCGCTACCCTGGCGGACATCTATCTTGAACAAGGCTGCCTTGACAAAGCTATAGAGATATACGAAAAGCTTGTTCGAAAAGAGCCCAATAACAGCTTCTACAAACAGCGGCTTTCATCACTCAAAAAAGACCTCAAGGAAAAGCAAAAAGGTCCTTCCTTCAAAAGACTTCTGAAAAAGAAACTGTGGTAAATACAATGAGAGAAAAGAGAATAGCCGGAGTTGTGGAAATAATCAGGGAAATGGGGCTCGACGCCTGCATTCTGAAGGGTATGGACAACATATTCTACCTGACCGGGTTCAGGGGTTCCGAAGGCTCCCTTGTGGTTACCCGCGGAGACGTGCTGCTCCTCACCGACTCCAGGTATGTGACCCATGCCCTGGAGGTGGCACGGGGTATAAGGGTCCTTGAAGTGAGCCGGAAAGTAAATACCCTTTCGGAAATATGCGAAAGATACGGTATCCGCAAGATGGGATTCGACAGCGTCCACACTACCTACGACATGTATGCGAAATGGAAGGAAAATCTCAAGGACGTCGACATTGTACCGCTCACGAACAAAATCGAGAACATAAGAAGTATCAAGGAGCCGGCTGAGATTCAGGCAATTAAAAAGGCGATCCGCATCGCAACGGATGCATTCAACGAAATCTTCGATACGATACGCCCGGGGAAGACCGAGAAAGAGATTGCAAATGACCTCGATTCCTCCATGAGGCGTCATGGGGCCGACTGTCCTTCCTTCAGCACCATTGTGGCGTCCGGTCCAAGGGCTGCGCTGCCCCACGCCGAACCCTCCGACAAGAAGATTCAGGAAGGCGAGGTGGTAATCATCGACTTCGGCGCCCAGGTTGACGGCTATTGCAGCGATGAAACGTGCTCCATCGCCATGGGGGACGTAAATGACAAGATCCACGAAATTTTCACTATCGTAAAAGATGCGAAGGATCTGGGCCTCGCCCGCATCAGGGTGGGGATGCCCGTGCAGGAGCTTGATATGATAGTGAGAGGTTTCATCGAGGAAAAGGGCTATGGCGATTTCTTCCGGCACGGCGTAGGGCACGGGGTGGGAGTGGCGGTTCACGAAGCGCCTTCCGTCACCACGGCGTCGGAGGGACTCATCGAACCGAACATGATCTTCACCGTCGAACCCGGTATATATATACCTCATTTAGGTGGCGTAAGACTCGAGGATATGGTACTTATAGAAGAGAATAGGACAACCGTTCTCACTCACATACGAAAAGATATGCTTAACATCGCAGTGTAGAAGGCGCTCGGACCGCTATTCAGTCATATTTTATTGAGGAGGAAGTAATGATAGTTTCCACATCGGAGTTTAGAAAAGGCTTGAGGATACTCGTGGACAACGAACCCTTTGTAATAGTCGAGTTCCAGCATGTCAAGCCCGGCAAGGGAGGAGCATTCGTGAGAACGCGGCTCAAAAGCCTTGTAAGCGGCAATGTCCTTGACCGGACCTACCGGTCAGGCGACAAGGCGGAAGTCCCGGAGCTTGAAGAAAGAGACATGCAGTACCTTTACAAAGAAGGGGACCATTATTTCTTCATGGACCAGAACACCTACGATCAATTGTTCATCGTTGAAGACCAGTTGGGAGATGCAAAAAACTATCTCAAAGACGGTCTGGTCATACAGGTGCTCATTTATCAGGGAAAAACCATAGGTGTGGAAGTGCCTAATTTCGTCAACCTCGTCATTGCACAGACAGAACCGGGCATCAGGGGCGACACAGCCCAGAACGCCTCAAAACCCGCTTTACTTGAGACGGGTTACACCATTCAGGTACCCCTTTTCGTCGAGCAGGGCGAAATGGTAAGGATTGACACAAGGACCGGTCAATACCTGGAAAGGGTCAAGTAGGAGCGCGTATGCTGATCACTTTCGAAGGAATAGAAGGAAGCGGCAAATCCACACAGGTAGCACTTTTGTACGATTATCTTCAGGAGAAGGAGTACTCCGTCGTGAGGACGAGGGAGCCGGGTGGGACACTTTTCGGGGAAGCTCTGAGAAAGGTGCTCCTTCACAGGGACATGCACATCTTTCCCCTCTCGGAACTCCTTGTCTTCATGGCCATGAGGGCGCAGCACGTGGAACAGGTCATCATGCCCGCTCTTCAGGAAGGCAAGATCGTACTTTGCGACAGGTTCGTGGACGCCACCTATGCATATCAGGGTTACGGCAGGAGTATCGATCTGGGGATCATCGAAACATTGAACAGACTCGTGACAAAAGGCATAAGACCCAACCTTACGGTCCTGCTCGACGTGAGCGTTGAGACCGGTCTCACAAGGAAGGCCGAGTCGGCGCCCATGGACCGTTTCGAGATAGAGGACCTCTCCTTTCACAAGAGGATAAGGGATGCATACGTGAAGCTTTCAGAGGAGGATCCCAAGAGGTTCTTCGTGATAGACGGGTCAAAAGAACAGGCGGTTATTCAGGGCATTATCAGGGAACAGGCAGAAACCCTTCTCAAAGGTTATGGGATTTAACGACATCATCGGCCATGACAAGCAGAAAGAATTTCTCCTGTCGCTCCAGCGCAAGGAGCGCCTGCCCCACGCATTCCTTTTTTGCGGTCAGGAAGGCATAGGGAAACGGAAGCTCGCCTCGGAATTCATAAAGCACATTCTCTGCGATGAAGGCACGGGCTGCAATTCATGTCGTCCCTGCCTGAAACTTGACCACGGCACTCATCCCGACCTGTTGATCGTGGAAGGGGAGGAATCCATAGGCATCGCCCAGTCCAAAATGATCAGCAAAGAGGTTTCGGAGCATCCGTACGAAGGAAAGAAAAGGGCCGTCATTATAGACAGGGCCGACATCATGACGAGGGAGGCAAGCAATGCCCTTTTGAAAACCCTCGAGGAGCCGCCGCCCTTCAACATTTTCTTTCTCATTACCTCTTCCGAAAGGGATGTACCTCTCACCATAAGGTCCCGTTGCGCGAGGGTGGCTTTCAGCCCTCTTCGACGAAACGACGTGGAAGACTACTTCGTGAGAGTAGTCAAAATGGATAAGGAAAAGGCGCGGCTCATCTCTCATCAGTCATATGGAAGTATCGGATGGGGCCTCTTCTGGGCGGAGAAGGACAACCTCCTTATGAGACGGAAACTGGGCGAACTGATTACAGGCAGGAAAAGGGGCTTTCTCACTTCGACCATAATATCGGAGAGAATCTCAAAGGCGGACAGGGGGATCGGACCGTATCTTTCCTTTCTTCTTTCTTTTTTCCGTGATCTTTATCTTGCACGATATGAGAAGGAGAACGCTCAACTCGTCAACAGGGATCTGAGGGACCTTATCGAGGGAGAAGCGGCCGACGCCGGTTGGATAGACAGCTCCCTGAAAAAGATACAGGAAACTATCCTCAATATGCGGTATAATGTGAACAAGTGGTTGCTTTTTGAAAATCTGCTGCTCCACATCACGAGGTAGCTATGAAGAGTTGTTATGTAAGAATTGACAGACTGACAGGCATGATCGAAATGGAAGCGCCTGAGGACATAAGGGTGGGAGATCACGTAATAGCCGAAATGGAGAAGGGTCTTTGTCTCGGCACCGTCATCACCGAACCTGCGGAGTCAACCAGGGAAGGGCTGAAAAAGATATCGGCAAAGGCAACGGATGGGGAAGTCACCCAGTATCGGGCCTTGAAAGAGAAAGAAGGATACGCCTTTAACCTGTGCCGGCAGAAGATCAAGGATATGAACCTTCCCATGAAGCTTCTCTGGGCGGAGTATCTTTTCGGGGGGACCAAACTCCTTTTCTATTTCGTTTCCGAGAACAGAGTGGACTTTCGGGAACTCGTAAAGGAACTCGCCAAAGAATTCAAGATCAGGATAGAACTGCGGCAGGTGGGCGTCAGAGACGAAGCGAAGATCATCGGAGGGCTCGGAAACTGCGGGAATGTGTGTTGCTGCAAGAGGTTCCTCAGCAATTTCTCGATAGTCTCCATAAAGATGGTCAAAGAACAGAGTCTCGCCCTGAATCCCAACAAGATATCGGGGATCTGTGGAAGACTCATGTGCTGCTTGTCTTACGAATACGAGATGTATGCGGGATACAAAAAGAATTTCCCCAAACTGGGAAAGAGAATCACGGTCGCCCAGGGCGAGGGCAAGGTAATAAAACATAACACCCTGAATGCCACCTTTACCGTCGAACTGGATGGCGGAAAAGAAGTCACCCTGACCGTAAAAGACATATTGAAACCAGCGTAACGCGGGCGAATCCTGAAGCAGCAGGGTCATCCCGGAACCCTCCGGCTTAAGGGGCGAGACGAGCCCCGGCGACAAGAGCGAGAAGCGCGCGACCCGGTATCACGAATGGAGAGCAAGAATGAGCGCAAACTACTATGTGACCACACCCATATATTACATCAATGACGTGCCCCATATCGGACACGCCTATACGACCATAGCCGCGGACGTCATTGCCCGTTACAAGCGCATCTGCGGGTATAACGTCTACTTTCTTACCGGAACGGATGAACACGGTCAGAAGGTGGAAAAAGCTGCCGAGTTGCAGGGCATTCACCCCCAGGAACTCGCGGACCGCATGGTCGTCAGGTTTACCGACCTCTGGAAGACGCTCAACATCACGAACAGCAGTCACATCAGGACCACCGAGGAAAGGCACAAAAAGGTGGTGCGGTATATGTTTGAAAAGGCATATGAAAAAGGAGACATATACCTCGGGGCTTACGAAGACTGGTATTGCGTGCCCTGTGAAAGCTATTTTACGGAGCTTCAATTAAAGGAAGGGAAATGCCCGGACTGCGGAAGACCGCCTGAGAAGCTGAAAGAAGAGAGCTATTTCTTCCGCCTTTCCAATTATACGGATCGGCTCCTGACCCTCCTCGAGGAACACAAGGATTTCGTGTTGCCCGACGTGCGCTACAACGAGGTCCTGAGTTTCGTAAAGGGTGGCCTCAGGGACCTGAGCGTGAGCAGAACCAGCTTCAAGTGGGGGATTCCCACGCCCATGAACCCGGACCACGTGGTCTATGTCTGGTTCGATGCCCTTACCAACTATATCTCGGGCATCGGCTTTCTTGATGATCCGGAGACTTTCAAAGAGTTCTGGCCCTGCGACGCCCATCTCATGGGCAAAGACATATTGAGGTTTCACGCGGTATACTGGCCGAGCTTCCTCATGTCCCTGGGTATCGAGCCTCCCAAGAGGGTCTTTGCCCACGGGTGGTGGACGATAGACGGTCAGAAGATGTCGAAATCCCTCGGCAATGTGGTCGATCCCAATGAAGTGGTCCAACAGTACGGTGTGGATGAATTCCGCTTCTTCCTCTTCCGGGAGGTGCCCTTCGGTCTCGACGGGGATTTTTCGAAAACCGCCATCGAGCACAGAATAAACGGGGACCTGGCGAACGACATCGGCAACCTCACGAGCAGAAGCGTCACCATGATAGGTAAATTCCTGAAAGGCAAGATAGAGAAACCGGAAAAGAAGGGTGGTATGGACGAGTACGTGGAGGAGCAGGTAAGGAAGCTCACGGAAGAGTACCGCAAAGAGATGGATCTCTTCGGGTACCACAAAGCCCTTGCTGCGGCCTTCGAGATCATCTCGATACTGAACAAATACATCGATGCGGAAGCTCCCTGGAAGCTCGCGAAAGAAGGCGATGTACGGATCAAGACAGTGCTCTATAACATCTGGAACAGCATCCGGGTGACGGCAATGCTTCTCTATCCCTTTATGCCGCAGAAATCAAACCTCATCTGGAAGGCGCTCGGGATCGGAAAGCTGATCGAAAACGCGTTCTTCGATGACGAAACAGTCTTTTATTGCCCCGACGATATCAGCCCCATCGATAAGATCGCGCCCATATTCCCCCGCATAGAGACTTGAGAGATGGGTTTTTCCACTGTTCGCGGCGTCGTTGAAAAGATTCTCAAGAAATACCGGCTTAATGGCGACCTCGACGCGTACAGGGTCTTCGAGGTTTGGGACGACCTCGTGGGGGACAGGATTGCGAACCACACAAGGCCCATAAAGATTGACGGTTATTTTCTCCTTGTGGAGGTCGATGACCCCCTCTGGCTTACCCAACTCAAGTACATGAAGACGGATATACTGGACAAGATCGGTGTAACCATCAAGAAAGGGGTGTTGAAGGACCTGAGGTTCACCCTCAAGAAGACGGACTGACCTTCCCGTCTCGTCCTCCGGCACACACGACCCTATTCGGGTCGTGCACGGATCTCCTTGCCTCCCCGCTGCCCCGTACCTATGTTTACAAGTATGGACGCCTTGCCCGACGGTACCCTCCGTGAGGGAATGAGACTCGAAAGCGACGCATTGGGAAAAATTTGGGTCCCTGCCGATCGTTACTGGGGCGCTCAAACCCAGCGTTCCCTCATCCACTTCTCCATCGGCGAAGACCTCATGCCCCGAGAACTGATCAACGCCCTCGCAATCGTCAAGAAAGCGGCGGCCCTCGCGAACGCCGGACTCTCCGCCCTGCCCCGGGACAAGGCGAAGTTGATAATCCGGGCTGCGGAAGAGGTGATCGAGGGCCATCTGGAGGGCAACTTCCCCCTCCACGTCTGGATGACGGGAAGCGGATCCCAGAGCAATATGAACCTTAATGAAGTCATCTCCAACCGGGCCATCGAGATGGCGGGCGGTACAATGGGCACCAAAACGCCCCTCCATCCGAACAACGATGTCAATATGTCCCAGTCGTCAAATGACGTCTTTCCCAGCGCCATGCATATCGCCGCGGCAACGGCCGTTCGCGGGCGACTGATCCCCGCTATCGAGGAACTCAGGGACGGGCTCGACCAGAAGGCATCGGAGTGGGCCGATATCATAAAGATCGGCCGCACCCACCTGATGGACGCGGTGCCCATGACGCTCGGCCAGGAGTTTTCGGGCTATGCGGCCATGCTTGACGACGACCTCGGGAGACTTAACACCGTCCTCCCCGGCCTCCTCCGGCTCACCGTCGGAGGAACAGCGGTGGGCACCGGTCTCAACGCTCCCAGAGATTTCGGGCCTCTCGCCGTCCGATACATAGAGGAAATTACCGCACTTCCCTTTGAACCGGCGCCGAACAGATTTGCGGCGCAGGGCGCGCATGACTCCATGGTGACGGTAAGCGGCGTCCTGAGGACCATCGCGGTTTCTCTTTACAAAATAGCCAACGACATCAGGCTCCTTGGGTCGGGACCACGGTGCGGGTTGCAGGAACTGATCCTCCCCGCCAACGAGCCCGGTTCCTCCATTATGCCGGGCAAGATCAATCCCACCCAGTGCGAAGCTATGGCCATGGCGGCCGTCCAGGTAATGGGCTATGATGCCGCTGTGGGTTTTGCCGGGGCGGGAGGCAGCCTGGAGATGAATGCTTACAAGCCCCTTATGGCGTTCAACGTTATTCAGGGCATCCGTCTCATAGCGGACTCATGCCGCAGCTTCTCGGCCTTTCTTGTTAAAGGAATGAAACCCGATAGAGACCAGATCAGGGTACATCTCAACCGGTCGCTGATGCTCGTTACCGCGCTGAGTCCGGTCATCGGCTATGACAAGGCGTCAGAGATTGCGCATCTCGCCCTCAATGAAAACCTTACACTCAGGGAAGCGGCGTTGAAACTCGCCTATCTCTCCCGCGAAGACTTCGACCGGCTGGTAAACGCCGAACGGATGGCCCGTCCTGACTCCTGATCTCCAAAACCGGAAGGCGCGGCCGGGTTGGTGGACGTTTCCGTCCCACCCGGCCTGTCGCGCCGATTATCACTTCCTCATTTCGATGGTCAGTTCGTCATCGAAGGGGAGTATGCCGTGAGGGTCGAAGGTTCCCTTCACCTTGTAACCCGAGTCCAGGGCAAAGAGGATAATCCCCCCTATCGCCCCGTACTTTATTGATGCAACCAGAGCGAGGGCTATGTCGCGGGACACACCGATGGATGCCAGTTCAGGATCGGAATAGAAGTTGCGCGCCATCGGCTTGCCCGACATGCGCATCATCCTGCTGAAGAGTTTCCTCGCGATGGGGCCCCGGCCCGCGAGGTTGAGGTCCTGCTGTTGTTCGATGGTGGTCAGGGTCTTTCCGCCCCAATTGTTTTCTCCGTGGTAGATCTGAACGACTTCGGGGTCCCCGGCATAGACCGAAAGCTTATACCTGATCTTTCCGAAGGGGTTATACCACCACCTGACCCTTATAAACTGATCACCCTTAGCACCCGCCTCCGGGAAAGACTCGATAATGCAGCCGCTCCCCGCGGATGCCACTTCCATGTCAACGGAATACCTTGCAAACCTGCTGTCCCTCGGTATGCTGAAGGCATGCGTATCCTTGCCTTGACCGGAGTTCGCGGGGTTCCAATCACCCTCATCGTCCCAATGACTCTTCGTCTTCTCATAGATTAAAGTCTGTGGCATTCCTTATACCTCCTCTGGTATGTATATTTCCCCGGTCCATTGCGTGGATACCGGCCCGCAAAGCCTGCGCTCTCCCTGCACATGGCAGACGCCCCTTACGCTCTTCATGTATACACTATAAGACATGTTTAAGGCAACTGGTGGCACCGCCCGGTTGACTCATAATTAAATCTTACCCAAAGGTGGCTGCGGGAGGGCCCACTGATTTTGCTTGACGGGGCACGCCAAATGCGGTATGATATTTTTTATAAAGGGGAGTAGCTGATAGCGTTTGCGTCGTCATTTCGTTCGGCAAAGCCGAACCGGTGCAACGGTCAGATTCAGGTTGACCAGCAAGACCTTTGTCGGATAAGTCCGGCAAAGGTCTTTTTTTGTGGCTCAAAACATCGGTTGCGACGCCTTGAAGCCGAGGCGTCGCGCCACCCGGAGGGGTTGAACATGACCGACTGTTAAGAAAAATATCAACTCTGGTACATGGGGCCGGAGTGAGGTGGCGCCGCAGGATGCTTAAGTTCCATAGAAGGACCGCCGCCTGCAAGGGCCCCCGCAAAGTCTGACAGGGAGGATATATCCATGATCAAAAACACGAATCACACGCTTTCCTTGAAAGAAATAATCGCAGGGTTCGGGACGGACCCCGTTTTGGGCCTGAGCGATGGCGAAGCGCGCCTGCGCCTCGAAAAACATGGAAGGAACGAACTCCACGAGAAAGAGAAACCAGGGTTTCTTTCCATGCTCCTGAGACAATTCGCCAATTTTCTTGTCATCATCCTCATCGTCGCAGCCGCTATCTCGTTCTTCCTCGGGGAATGGATCGATGCGACGGCCATCATTGTAATAGTCATACTCAATGCGGTAGTAGGTGTCGTTCAGGAATCAAAAGCGGAGGAAGCCCTCGCGGCCTTAAAGAAGATGGCCGCTCCCAATGTCCAGGTCATCCGGGCGGGACATCAGGTTACCCTGCCTTCGGCGGAACTTGTCCCTGGAGACCTGGTGGCGCTGGAAGCGGGCAACTATGTGCCCGCCGACATGCGCCTTACGGAGGCGGTCAACCTTAAGGTCGAGGAGGCGTCCCTTACCGGAGAATCAGTGCCCGTCGAAAAGGATGCTCACCTTGTCCTCGATAAGGAGGTCTCACTCGGCGACCTGAGGAACTGCGCGTTCATGGGGACCCTGATCTCCTACGGCCGAGGCAAGGGGATTGTCACCGGCACGGGCATGAACACCGAGATGGGCCGGATAGCGGAGATGATCCAATCATACAAGGAGGAGCCCACGCCCCTGCAGGTCAAACTGGATCAACTCGCGAAATGGCTCGGGATAGCATGTCTCGTCATATGCGGATTCCTCTTCCTCTATGGTCTCGCACGGAATACCTCACCGGAGATGATCTTCAGCGCCGGTCCTCTGGCCTACCTGGCGGCTGAGAAGGCCGCCATCATCGGGCTTTTTATGGCCGCCATCAGTCTCGCCATAGCCGCCGTGCCTGAAGGGTTGCCCGCGGTCGTAACCATCTGCCTGGCCCTCGGTATGCAGAGGATGATCCGCCGCCATGCCCTCATCAGAAAGCTGCCCGCAGTGGAGACCCTCGGCTGTGCTACCGTGATATGTACGGACAAGACAGGGACCCTCACTCAAAATGAGATGACCGTGGTCGAGGGGTGGACGGACGGCAGGCTGTTTAACGTGAACGGCCTCGGGTATTCCCCCGTGGGAAAATTTCTATTCGACGACGCTTCTTTCGATCCTCTAAAGGACTCCTCCACATCGCTTCTTCTCCACGGGGGCCTGCTTTGCAATGATGCGAAGCTCGAACAGTATGACGAGGACGGATCCAGGGGATGGCGTATCGTCGGCGATCCCACTGAAGCGTCGCTTCTGGTGGCAGCGGCCAAGGCGGGTCTGTGGAGACAGGAACTTGAAAAGACCATGCCCCGCGTAATGGAGGTCCCTTTCGATTCCGAAAGAAAACGCATGATCACTGTCCATGAATGGCCGAAGGGGTCCCGAAACGGTCCGGCGGGTCACGAGCCCTATATCGCCTATGTCAAAGGCGCACCCGATATCGTCCTGAATCTCACGGACAAGATCATGGTCAACGGCGAGCCTGTTGCGCTCACCGGGGAGGGGCGGGAGGAAGTCTTTTCCATCAACCGGCAAATGGCGGGTCAGGCCCTTCGTGTGCTCGGCATCGCGTGCAAGCCCATGAGCCGTCTGCCGGAAGGCCGAGCCGTTGACACGATCGAGGAGGGACTCACCTTCGTGGGATTGCTCGCCATGATCGACCCTCCGCGCCCGGAGGTGAAAGAAGCGGTCAAAACAGCCCACGAGGCAGGATTGAAAATAGTGATGGTCACGGGCGACCATAAGGACACGGCCGTGGCGATCGCGGGAAAGATAGGCCTCCTCACGCAGGGCGGACTGGTCCTCACAGGGGAGGAACTCGACCGGATGAGTGATAGTGACCTTACCGGGAAGATCGACAGACTGGATGCATGCTGCCGCGTCTCTCCCCAGCACAAGACAAGGATCGTGGACGCCTTCAAGGCGAAGGGTCACGTAGTCGCCATGACAGGGGACGGCGTGAACGATGCGCCTGCCCTCAAACGCTCCAATATAGGCGTTGCCATGGGCATCACCGGTACGGACGTTTCCAAGGAGACGGCCGACATGGTGCTCACCGATGACAACTTCGCGAGCATCGTCTCCGCCGTCGAGGAGGGGCGGGTAATCTACTCGAACATCCGCAAGTTCGTCTTCTATCTCATTTCGTGTAACATGGGAGAGATTCTGATCATCTTTTTCGCCATGCTTTTCGGCATACCGGTGCCCTTAAAGCCGGTCCAATTGCTCATGCTCAACCTTGTCACGGATGGGGCTCCCGCCCTCGCCCTCGGTCTTGAAAAGGGGGAACCGGACCTGATGAAACAGCCCCCCAGGCCCACGAAAGAGCCCGTGATAAACAGGGAGATGAGGATTTCCGCGGTAATACAGGCCATCGTCATGACCGGGTCGGTGCTGTCCGCCTTCTACTTGGCCCTCAACCGCTACCCCGGCAATATCGAGGCCGCCCAGACGGTGGCTTTCGTAACCCTCTCCATGTCGGAACTTCTTCGGGCCTTCACCGCACGTTCACAACGTTATTCCGTCTTCTCCATAGGCATCCTTTCCAACCGGTGGATGGTGTGGGCTGCCGGAGGCTCCGGCGCCCTGATCCTTCTCGCCGTGTATGTCCCCTTCCTGAGGCCGTTTCTCAATACAGTGGCCCTCGGGGCCGACGACTGGCTTATGATGACCCCTTTCATATTCAGCAACGCCATAGCCGCGGAACTCACCAAGGCAGGTATCAGATGGAATGCCCGTCGTGTTGCAGCCGGGAGGAAAGGCAGCGCCTCAACACTTCGTCCCGAAGGGCGGGAGACTCTCGACTGACCGGCATTGCCCGTCACGACAGGGAGAACAAGAGGGAGGGAAAGAAAGAGCGCAAAGGGGCCATAGAGGAACCGCATGAGGTGCAAGGGGGTATTGTTATGGAATGGCACCTGATATTATTGGCTGTTTCTGAGGCGGCGGACTGTTTCATCCTCGCCGCCATGGCAGTGACACTCCCCTACGCAATCGGCGGCCTCTTTGCCAAATGAAAATAAGGGGCCGCCGCCGATTGACAAGTCACCGTGGGAATGCATACGATTCTGTCATGAGAATTCGCAGACAGGCACACCGGGCATCCGCAGTGGTAATCCTTTGCTTGCTTTTGTGCGCAATCATGGGGTTCCAGGCCCCGGCGGCATCCGGGGAGAACAAACAGGCGACAGGGACCACGCTTGGCCGATATGCGTCCGAGACTAGGGGGAGCGGAATGAAAAGTACACACACGGGCAACTGGAGGGAGTTCACGAGGCCTGACGACGCAAGTTTAAAGAAGACACTGACGCCCATGCAGTACAAGGTGACCAGGAAGAAGGGTACCGAGCCCGCTTTCAAGAACGAATACGCCGATAATCACCGGGAAGGTATCTATGTGGATGTCGTCTCTGGAGAGCCCCTGTTCAGTTCCGTTGATAAATTCGACTCCGGCACAGGATGGCCGAGCTTCACAAGACCCCTTGAACCGGACAACATTGTGGAAAAAGAGGATAAAAGCTTCTTCATGAAACGTGTCGAGGTGCGGAGCAAGCGGGGCGATTCCCACCTGGGGCATGTATTCAACGACGGCCCGCCGCCCACGGGTCTCAGATACTGTATGAACTCCGCCGCCTTGCGGTTCATCCCCAAAGAAGATCTGGAAAAAGAGGGTTACGGGGAGTACCTTCGGCTTTTCAACAGGAAGTAACATTCACGCTCGCCCGGAGGTGGCTTCACTTGAGGGCGATGGCTTTCTCCGGACATACCTCCTGGCAACAGAAACAGGCAATACACCGGTCGGCATCCACCTCCGGGACAGGTCCATTCATGGACAGGGCCGAGACCGGACACTGATCCACGCAGGTGCCGCAACCCGTGCACCACTCCGGGTCGGCTTCCGGCCGGGACATGGTCCTGTTCCGGATCATCCCTTGCATGACCTCGTTGCGGAGGACCGCTTCGCCCGACATAGGCGGCAACTTGAAATCGGGCAGGCGCGCCAATCGGCCTACAATTTCTATTTGCCCCAGGTCGTAGTCACCCAGGCCTGCGGCCTTTGCCTTCCGGAGAAACCCCAGTTGACCCGGTTCGCATCCCATCATGAAGGCAATCACCCCATCCATGGCCACCGCGTTGTCGGAGGCGAGGATGAGACCGATGTGCCGGAGATCGGGTGAAGCGGGACCGTTCCCCTCCATGCCCACTACCGCGTCCACGATAAAAAGGTCCGGTACCCGAAGCAGGAATACATCGACTATCATTTCATGAAACCTCTCGGCCGAACCCGCGGCTTTGTGAAGTCCCGCCTTCTCTGCGCCGGGAAGGAATCCATAGCTGTTCTTGATCGCCCCCGTAAGCACGGTCAGGCCGTGGGTTTTAAACTTGGGCAGGCTTATGATGATTTCCGCTTCCCGGACGATGCGGGAGATGCTCACCTCGGGCGCGAAATCGGGATTGAAGGCGACCCTTGCCGCCTCGTTCCCGATATTCCGGTAATAACCTTTGGCCGCTTCCATAAGACCTGTCTTCCTGAAACTCTCTTCGTTCGCCCCGTAGCTGAAAACGCCCGGATTGTCGCCCACTACTATGGACGCGGGCGACATGGACTCCACCTTTTCCACAACGGCGCGAAGTACCGCGGGGTGGGTCACGATGCCCTCGCCCGCCTCCGAGGCCCTGAGCACATTAGGCTTGATCAGGACCTTCTTTCCCCGGATATCCACGGGAAAAAACTCAAAAGCCCTGTCCACGGCACCCGTGACGTTATCGTAGGTCGCCGGATGAATCATCACTTTCGACATGGTCTCTGCCTCCGGTGGTTCCCTACGCGGGAACCTGCCGTTCTCAAACGGGTTTCCGCGCCTCCACAAGGCAATCCATTCTTTCGCCCGTCCTCACAAGTTCTACGCGGGTAAAACCCGCCTGTTCGAGGGAACTCTTCACCTCTTGAAAGGTATACGTGTCTCCCCCCGTGGTATTGATCAGCATGTTAAGGGCAAAGAGCGCTCCCGCGGGCGGCTTTGTCCGCGACTCATCCATGATGTGGTCCCTTATGAGTATCGCTCCCCCCGGTTCCAGAGCCTTAAATACCTTCCGATACAATTCTATGTTCTGTTCCGTGCTGTTCTGGTGGATTATGGCGGAAAGCAAGGCGAGGTCCGATCCGCGCGGCAGTTCGTCCTTATAGAAATCACCGGCAGCGAAGGTTACCCGGTCGAGAAGGTCCTCCGCCTCCATTCTCTCCCGCGCATGGGGGATCACAGGTTCGAGGTCGAAGATGATCGCCTTCATGGCAGGGTTCTTTCTCAGGAATGCGGTCGTGTAGGTGCCGGATGCTCCACCCACATCGAGGAGACGGGTGAATCGGGACAGATCGTATCCATCGGCAATTTCTACGGACAGTTCCCGTCCGATTACATGCATGGCCCCTATGAAGGCTACCCTGTCCTCCTCGCCTGTCGCCGTCTTCTCTCTCGTCCGGGTACTCCCTTCCTTGACCGTCTCCGTAAGGTAACTCCAGCCTTTCCAGAGCCCCACAAGGTGGCGTATCATAGGAAGGATGGTTTCCGGGTGACGGGAAGAGAGAAAAGCCCCTGTTTCCGTGACACGGTAAACGCCGCCATCCTTAACGAGAAGCTCCAGGGTGACAAGATAATCGAGGGTCCTTGTCAAGGCCCGCGCATCAAGCCCCTGGGAGGCCGCAAGCTCCCCCGCCGCAACGGGGTTCTCATCCAGCTTCGTAAACAGGTCAAGTTCCGCCGCAGTGAAAATTACCCGGCTCTTCATGAAATTGAAAGCTTCCGCGGTTATGGTCTCGTATCTTTCCATGTTTGTCTCCTCGGGATTGTAGTATCGAAGCGGTAATACCCGGAACCGTGGCCCGGGAACGCCTGATCATCATAAGAACTCCTTCAGGGCACTGATAATATTATGCAGTCTCTCTTCCGTATTGAGCCTCAGGACACGGTAGTAAGGCAGTTCCTCCGGTTCCTCCATATCCGTGATCTGGCGTTCAAGAATGCCGACATGGGCATCCGACACATCCAGACCGTCCTTCATTCTCCTTTCTATCCGCTCTCTGAGCACGTTTTCCCCGGCTATGCAGTGGACGAAGAAAGGGTTGAGCCCTTTATCCATACATGTTTCATAGAAATTCCGGCGTTGGTTCTTCTTGAGGAAGGTGGCATCCACCACCACCTTCTTCCCTTGCCGGACATTATGCACGGCCTTTTCAAGGAGGTCGCAATAGAGGTTCCGCGTGAGAGTGTCCGAATATATACCCTCTGCGAAGCCCGTGTACCTGTGTTCCTCCTTTTTCAAGCCTGACATGGCCTTCCTTATCTCGTCGGACCTCAGAATCAGCCAATCCGATGAAAAATCCCTGGCAATCGTCGATTTCCCCGAACCGGACAACCCCATAAAGACAACGGGGTTGAAGGGTCTCCTCGAATAGTCGAGGTAGTACTCGGCCAGATGGAAATACTCCCCGGCGTCTCTCAGGCTCTTCGTCTTCTCCGGCCCGTCGATCAATCCCCGGGCGCGAAATCCTTCCACTTTCCCCCTCACCACCGCACGGTATATCTTGTAGAATCTCAGAAGTTCCTCATCAAAGCTCGACTCATGATGCGCGAAGTAAGCCCTGGAGAACCTGGAGGATAAATCGAACCTCGCCCGGTATTCCATGTCCATGAAGAGGAAGGCGATATCCTCCAGGACATCTATAATCCTGAAAGACTCGTTGAATTCGATGCAGTCGAAAATAATGGGAGGTTTCGTAAGGCATACGTGTTGGGTATGGAGGTCGCCGTGCCCTTCCCTCACGTATCCCGCTTTCTTTCTGGTCTGGAATCTCGCCCCCTTATCCGAGATGAACTCCTTCGTGTATGCGGCAAGGCGGTCATAAAATGCCGGTTCGATGGTGATGCCCCGAAAAGGCGCGATCTGTTCGAAATTCTCTTCTGTCGCCTTTCTTATCGTATCGAGGCTGCCCATTTTCGCCCCCCTGTAGACCCGCGCCTCCCTGTGAAAGAGGGCAAGCTTCCGGCCCACGGGCTCAAGCTCGCCGTAAAGCGGCTTTCCTTGTTCGATAAGGCCATAAAGCAGGCAGTCGAGGGCTATCCTCTTCATCTTCACTGCGTACTCTGCGATGCGGCTCCCCGGCACCGGGTCAAATGAATATTTGTCGCCTTTTCTGAAGATGGGCAGGACCCCGAGATACGTTTCCCCGGCAAGACGGGAGTTGAGTATCACTTCCTCCCTGCAAAAATAGTGACGCTTTCTCAAGGTAGTGAAATCCAAAAATCCGAAATCGACGGGCTTCTTGATCTTATACACGAAGCCGTCGCATAGGAATACGTGGGATATGTGAGTTTCCAGATGGATGACGTCGGGGGAAGGGTCCGGGTAGCTGACCGGATCAAGCATAAACTGGATTAGCCCTGGATCGGTTTCCATGCCTTGTCTCTGCCTATTATAAGGCTGAATCGTAGCCCAATCAAGAAATCAAGTCCCGAAACCGCCGCCTGCTTTAGATTCTTCCCTTCGAGGTTTAAGAACTTTTCTTGGGCATTCTCTGTATATCCCAAACGCCTTCCGCTGTCAGTTCCTGCTCTTGCATTCTCCGCCGCCTGATAATCTCTTCCTGCAGGTAATCTATCTCGATATTTCTCTTGAAAAACGAGCAGTGGATGTGTCTCCCTCTATAAAGGCCGCACTCCACGCACTCACCCCCCGAAACGGGACACGTAGTTCTTGCCATACCCACCTCTTAATCTTCTTCGAAACCCTTTGCGGTTCCGGTTATTATCCTGTGAGTGAGGGAAGCAGCCCTCCGGGCATCCCCGGCCGGTTCAGGAACCTGTTCCCACCCGTTTGATCATACCACATTTCCCGCCCAGATCAAAATCATTCCCTTCCGGCCGGCAGCGGATGCCGTTGGTCTGTCCCGATAAGGTTCGGCCGACAGGCCGTTGACAAGCGCGAATTGGATGCTATTAATATTCATAGGGGTTACGGGTAACGAGCGAGTCCCGACTTCTCTTGAAAAGGAGGTACCGTCTATGCTGAAGCCCACAAAGATACTTGTACCGACAGACTTTTCCGAGTATTCGGACAAGGCGCTGAAGCAGGCCCTGGATATTGCGAAGGAGTATAATGCCAAGGTCTACGTCCTGCACGTGCTCGATCAGAAACTGCAAAGCACGATGACCGGTGACCATTCGGAGCTGGTGGTCAACCTTAATGAGATACAGAGGATGGAAAAGGACCTGATGAACAGGGCCCGGGAAAGGTTACACAAACAGATCGAACAGTTTACGGAGTGCAGGAGCGTTCAGTTGATCCAGAAAGTGGCAAATGGTATCCCTTACGAAGAAATACTCCGTGAGCAGGAAGACCTCGGCATTGACTTGATTGTGATTGCATCGCTCGGCAGGTCGGCAGTCGCCAAGTTCCTGATAGGCAGTGTGGCGAACAATGTCCTGAGGGGAGCGAAGTGCCCGGTGCTCCTCACGAAATAGGCGCACCCTCTCCCCCGCGGAATATCCATCCGTAACGGGGAGGTCCGCCCCCTTCGAACTCACGTGCTTCCGGATCGCCCGGGAGGCGCCGACCAATATTGTCCGCCATTCCAATGTAAAGAACGTGCGTGTAGGCTTGGAAAAGACCGATCGGGAATTCCATCTCAAGATGGAAGATATCCATGCCCGTTTCCCCCTGGAAGTGGCCGGCGACAAATAAATCCCCTCCATACCGCTTCTTCCGGGGAACCCCTTAAGTCCTGTCACATATGAGCCGACAAAGGCTAGAGGGGACTTTTCCGCTCAAAAGGAGGATATTATGGCACTGATCGATTGGAACAGCAGTTTGAGTGTTAACGTGGCGGAAATCGACCTGCAACACCAAAGGCTTGTCGCTATGATCAACGAATTGAACGCCGCCATGAAACAGGGGAAAGGGAAGGATCTGCTGGGCAGGATTATCAACGACCTCTATAGGTATGCGGGAAACCACTTTCAAACCGAGGAAAAATACTTCGCCCTCTTCAAGTACCCTGACGCTGCCGGCCATAAGGCCAAGCATGAGGATTTCGTAAAAACGGTTTCCGAGTTCAAAAGCGGCTATGAGAGCGGCAAAGTGGCTTTGACCGTGGAAATAATGACTTTCCTGAAGAACTGGCTGAAGGGCCATATCCAGGGAGATGACAGGAAATACGGTCCTTTCTTTAACGAAAAAGGCCTGAAATGACGAAGGGGATCACGCCCCGGCGGACTAAAAACCTCCCCAGAGGTAATCCTCCCTGGGATTGGGGTATTCGTCCTCCAACCATCTCCTGACAGCCCGTTCCATGTATTGGAGTCTCGGCGAGACGATGCACTCCCCGGTCATGACATGGTATTCGAGGGAGCACGATTCTTTCTCTCCATGCCCTGCGGACACCACGAATATGTCGCTCTCGTGCTTCATGGACCCCCGAATCCTTCTCACCCTGTCAAAATCCGTGACCTCGCCCCGGATGTGATACGCGGTTTTCCCTTCGTCCCTGTAAATCGTCCTGATGCAGCATTCAGGCAGGGGTTCGGGTTGAAACCCGGGCAGCATATCTTCTATCTGTTCGATAATCTCCGACCGGCATTGCCGCTCCGGCGCGGAGCCATCCCGCCATCTGCCTCTTTCCGGTTCGTAGAGGTGGCGTTTTCCATCGAAGAAGACCAGCACCTCGTAGATTTCCGCGTATTCGTCGTAATCGTCCGCAAACACGGTAAGTCTCCTGCCCCGGACAAAGGCTGTCGCTTTGTGAGAGTAAAGATAAAAACCCTTTGCCGCCTTCGCCGCCTCATCGAGCGCCTCCCGGTACTCTCTGAATACCTCCGGCAGTCCGCCTCCCTCGAACATCTGCCCTACGAGGTGCCGACAGAGCCTGCGGGGATCGTCCAACCGATAGCCCGTCCTGTATCCGGTAAAATCGGGACACGAGCACGTAAGAGATGACCGGGCTTCCCGGTCCGGGGATTTTTGGCGGGAACCCCGTCCCGTCAGGACATACAGACTATGGCCCATTCCTGACCAGCCACGCGAAACCCAGCCCTTCCTTGCGCCGGCGGGCAGCCTCCAGTAATCGTAGAGCACCCATACCACAAGGGCTGCTAAAGATATTACGACTAACGCGCCGCCCATCTTGCCCCTGCCTCGACGGGCCCGGCGCGTGAATCATCGCGAAGGCTACCGGTCGCCGATTTTTTTGCGTGGAATAACCATAGTTTGTCTAATGTAAAATTGGATAATCCTATAAGAAAGCAGCGCGACATGCTCTTCTACTCCGCTTGGAGGCTTTACCGCTCTCCACCCGCCGTCACTGCCCATGCGGCCTGACCTGGTCCGGAAAACCGGTATTGTCTCTTATAGAATGTTCTCATAAGACCGTGCCTTTGTCAACCCTTTTTGCCGCGAATAATGTGTTGTAATCCCCATTGATCTGTAATAGAATGACCGTCAATCGTCATATGGCAACCCACGCCCGCCCGAAGCTCCATAGGAAGAACGTCACCAGGAACACGTTGTTTTGGTGTCTGGTCACCCTTTGCGTCGTGAGTTTTTTCCTGTCCCTCACATTCATTGCCGGCCACTTCTCCTATAAGCGCCGCATCGCGGAAAATACCAGGAATCAGGCGATCTTTCAAACCGCCAAGGCAGCGGAAAATGTTAACGCCGCATTCGCGCGTCACATGTCAACGGCTAATGAAATAGCGAAAGACCTCACCGAAGGCAGACTGTCCCGGGAAGAAGTCATGGCAAAGGTCAGGGATAAGGTAAACCGTAATCCCCACATACACGGCATTGCCATTGCCTATAAGCCCTATGCCTTCAGTCCGGGAACAAGGCTCCATGCGCCCTATTATTCGAGGAAGCTCGACAAACTCCAACTCATCGGGGTGGAGTCGCTCTACGACTATACAAAGCCGGAATGCGATTGGTTCTCCTTGCCCCTTGAACAAGGCGCCTCCTGGATCGAGCCCTATTTCGGACAGGCCGGCGGCGCCCTCATGACGACCTATTCCGTCCCTTTTCACAAGACCGACCCTGCGACCAACAGCAAGGTGCCCATCGGCGTGGTTGCCCTTGACATATCCCTCGACGAGGTAAAGAAGATAGTCGAGTCCATCGATCTGGGGTCCGGCGGATATGGGGCGGTGATATCAAAGAAAGGGATTTACCTGTACCACCCCAGCTACGAGTTCGTAAGGGACCGAAAAACGGTCCGGGAAGTGGCGGCAAAATTCAACGATAGAGACCGGGTCCTCGCCGCCGAAAAGGCCCTGACCGGCGAAAGAGGGCTTATCGATCACAAGAGCGTCACTACAGGATATTCCTCCTGGCTTGCATTCGAGCCCATACCCTCCACCAATTGGTCGCTTCACGGCACCTTCATCAAGGACGACGTGCCCGTCGATTTCGATGTTATGCGCCGGCAATTGATGCGCGTAGTCCTTGCATCGATGATCTTCTTCCTATCCCTCCTGTCCCTCGTTCTTAAGATCTACCAGGGGGATAACGGCAAGCTCTGGAAGGCGTCCGCCATAGGTTCGGCCATATTTCTGGCCGGCATAGGCCTTGTCTGGCAACTCGCCCTCTCCTACGACTCGGACGTACAGGTCAAGGGAACAAAGATAGGGGCCCGGATCAACCTTGCCAACTTTGTCCACTCCTACGACAGGAAGTCGGTCGATGCCCAGGGGACTGCCCCTCTATACGTTCCCACGGGTATTTTCGTGCACTCCATGGAGTTCTCCGGAGTGAACAAACTCATGGTAAACGGGTTTATCTGGCAAAAGTATAACGACACCTTTACGGGGATCGAAAGAGGGTTCCTTCTCCCCGATGCGGTGGACGAGGCTGCCATCAAACAGGTATATTCCGGCAAGGCGGGTAATGCGACGGTAATCGGTTGGCATTTCTCCGCGACCCTTTACGAGCATTTTGACTACTCGAGTTACCCCGTAGACCATGAAACCATAAAGATACGCATAGCCCCTAAGGATATGGGCAAAAACGTGGTGTTCATCCCTGACCTCGATTCATACAAACTCTTGAGCCCCGGCGTTCTTCCCGGCCTGGATAAAGAATTCGTCCTTCCGGACTGGAAGATCAAGGGCACCTTCTTCGAACTCAGATCGAGGGCCTATAATACCAATTTCGGGATCAAGAGCCATCTCGGACAGGACAGCTTTCCTATGCTCTACTTCAATATCACCATAGTAAGAAACCTCATGGATGCGTTTATCCGCAATATGACGCCCCTCATTATCGTGGTTTTGCTTCTCTTCGCCGTAATGTTCATTTCCACCGAAGAAAGAATGTCCAAAAAGTTCTCCATGGACATCGGGGAAAATCTCGTCTTCGTAGGGTCGATGTTCTTTGTCCTGGTCTTTACCCATATCAGCACCAGGGCGAGGATTCCGACCCAGGAGATATTCTACCTTGAATACTTCTATTTCACCATGTATATCGCCCTTTTGTGGGTCCCTATAAGCTCCATCCTGTTCGTTACGGGCAGCAACATGTTTTATGTGCAATACAAGGATAACCTTATATCGAAGCTGCTGTACTGGCCCTTGATACTGGGCGGGCTCTTTGCCATCAGCTTCATCACTTTCTACTGACGGCACGGCGAAACACGGGCGGGTGCCTTCCCTTTTCCCGCTTTTGTCTCTATATTCACTCAGAGCCATAAGGAAGACAATCACGGCGTAATGCCCTGAAGGAGGAATCATGAAAACAACGGAACTTACATTACCGGAACTCGCCGTCATAAGCGGCACCCGGGCGATGCTGGGCGCCGGCACGGCGCTGCTCCTCGGAGACAGTTTGAAGGAGGAGCAGAAGAAAGCGGTGGGGTGGACCCTATTGCTCATCGGCGCGATCAGCACAATCCCCCTCGCAATAGGCCTCTTTACGAGGAAGAGGTAACCACCCTATCTCATCGCGCCTCCGGGCGTCCAGAGATAATAGAAGCCGGGTTCAAAGGCGGGCGTGACTTCCGGGAGGTTCAATTCCACGGAGGATATGGCCGGTCCGTTGTATCCCGAGACTGAAGTGTTGTACACACTGTCGTTCGGATACTTCGCGCGGCGGTATACCACGACCTTTGCGTCCTTTGGCAATCCGGCCAGTTCCTTGGCTTCCAGGATAGCGTCTTTCACGTACCCTATCCTGTCAATGAGTCTCAATTGCAACGCCTCGTCGGCGAGGTAAATGCGGGCGCCCGCGATTTCGGTCATGGCCTCGGTACCGGTCTTTCTGTGCTCCGCCACCTTATCCCTGAACTTTTTGCCTAATGCGTCCGTCAGTCCCTGAAGAATCCGTTGCTCCTCCGGGGTGGACGGACGGAATGGTGACCCTATGTCCTTCTCTCTGCCCGACTTGCTCACTTCAACGGCGAGACCGAGCTTATCCATAAGGCCCTTCACTTTCGGCACCATGAAGATGACCCCCACCGATCCGGTAATACTGGTGGGGTGGGCCACAATCCGGTCCGCGGGCAGCGCAACGTAATAGCCCCCGGACGCCGCCACGTCCATGAGAACTGCCACTACCTTCGTTTTGGTCCGGACCTTGTATTCCATGATTTCATGATACAGAATATCGCTCGCCGTGGCGGAGCCGCCTGGTGAGTTGATTTCGAGGAGCACTGCCTTGATGTCTTCATCCTTCTCGGCAAGCCGGAGCGCCGCAACGATTTCTTCGACGACGCTCGAATTGTCGCTCAGGAAACCCTTCCGCGGAGCATCCGAGAGAAAACCCCTCACAGGAATGACAAGGACCTTGCCCGCCCCTCTGCCTTCAAGGGTGTATTCCTTTAGGGGCTGCTTCTTGGATTCGGCCCCGATATTGACATGGAGACCACCACACCCGGCCCCGAAAAAGACTGTGCCCACTAATAAAAGGATCAAAGAAAATCTCCGTTTTTCCATCCTGTCTCCTCCTTGCCCGTCCCCCGGGGTCACACCCTCCCCATCGGGACGCATCTCTAGATTATTTTCGGAGTGGTAAGCCTGTCAAGAAGAATCGCCGCCACTCTCATATTACTTCCGGTGCGAAGCCACGGCGCGCGGTGTTTTCCGTTACCACTCTCGAGTCCATGAAGTGCAGGAGGTACTCCGGACCACCCGCTTTCGTTCCCAATCCTGAAAGTCTGAAACCTCCGAAGGGCTGGCGCTCGACCAGGGCCCCCGTGATAGGGCGGTTCAAATAGAGGTTCCCCACTCTGAATCTACGCCCCGCCTCTTCCAGATTTCGCGGGCTTCGACTGTAAACGCCGCCCGTCAGCGCGAATCGGGTCGAGTTGGCCCACCGGAGGGCCTCGTCAAAAGTCTTCACCTTCATAACGGCAAGGACAGGGCCGAATATCTCCTCTTCGGCAATTACATGCCCGGGGAGAATGTCTCCTACGATGGTGATGGGCACATAGTTGGCTCCTCCGGGGGTTGCCCCTGAAAAGAGTATCTTTCCTTCCTGCCGGGCGATCCCGATATATTTCATTATCCTCGCCCGGGACGCGTCATCGGCTACAGGCCCTACGCTGAAAGCGGGGTCGTCGGCGGGTCCAACACCCAGGGCCCTCGCGGCTTCTATCAGCCGCTCCACGAAGGTATCATAAATGGAGGAAAGGACTATCACGCGGGAGCACGACGAACATTTCTGACCCTGAAATCCGAAAGCCGAAGTGAGGACTCCGGGAATGGCCTCGTCCAGGTTGGCATCCGCATCGACAATGATGGCGTTCTTGCCGCCCATTTCCGCGATCACCCTCTTTACATACCCTTGCCCCTCAGCGACAACGGCCGCCTTTTCCACAATGGCGAGACCCACCCGGGTAGACCCCGTGAAGGCGATGGTACTCACCATGGGATGGTCGGTCAAATACTCGGCGATCACCTCCGTCCTGCCCGGCAGAAAATTGAATACCCCGCGAGGGAGACCCGCCTCGCGGAAGGCATCCGCAAGTTGACGGCCTGTAACCGGAGTCAGAGGGGACGGCTTGTAGACCACAGAGTTGCCCGTGACGATGGCCGCCGACACCATACCGCTGCTGATGGCGAGAGGAAAATTCCACGGCGCGATCACTACAGTCACACCCCTGGGCTCATAGAAATAATGGTTTGATTCCCCCGGGGGCGACGGGAGACGCCTTGCCGTTCCCAGGCGCACCATCTCGCGGGCGTAGTATTCCATGAAGTCGATCGCCTCGGCCACGTCCGCCGATGCCTGGTCCCATTGTTTTCCTATCTCCAGGACCTGCCCGGCCGCAAGTTCGTATCTTCTGGAACGCAAGGCCGCCGCCGCCTTAAGAAGAACGCACGCCCTTTCATCGGCCTTCGTATCCCGCCATGTCTCGAAACTCTCCCCCGCCGCCCGGATGGCGTCCTCAGCCTCCTCTATGCCTGCCTGACAGACATGTGCGATTACCTCACCGGGATCGGCCGGGTTCAGGGAAGGGACCGTATCGGAAGTCGTCATGTCTTTGCCGTCGATAAAGAGGGGACAAGTCTTCCCCAGGTTGCGGCGCACCGAAGCCAGGGCTTCTGCAAAGAACTCCCTTTCCTTTTTCTTCGTGAAATCGGAGGGAGGTTGGTTCTTGAAAAGCCCCATGACGCACGACGTATCACGGGTCCCCTTGTCCCCCTCCTGTGCTCTCGAAGACACACCTCCGGCGGTCTTGCACTGGGCGTCCGATGGGTCCCGGAGGAGGCTCGCCATGTCGGCCCCCTCGGCAAACATGAGGCGGAGGAAACTCTGGTTGGCCGTATTCTCGAGCAAGCGGCGCACCAGGTACGCTATGCCGGGCACAATCGGACCCAAAGGGCAGTAAACCCGTACCCTGCCTCCCGGGCCGACGAGGGTTCTCAGTACAGGCTCGGCCATCCCGTAGAGTACCTGGAACTCGTAACGGTCCTGGGGAACGCCCATATGGTCCGCCATCTCAAGGACCGCGGCGATGGAACGGATATTGTGTGAACCGCATGCCAGATAGGAGGTCTCATGGTTCTCGAGGATCAGACGGGCATGCCGCTCAAAAGCGGCATCCGTTTCCGCCTTTCCTGTGTAAACCGGTACCTCCCACCCGTTCTGCCGCGCCCGCATGATCTCGTAGTCCCAGTACGCGCCTTTGATCAACCTGATGCTGATGGGCAACCCATGTTGCCGCGCCCAGCCAAGAAGGTCCCGGAGGTCCCGGTCCGTATCGGGGAGATAAGCCTGCATGGCGATGCCCAGGTGCGGGTAATCCGGGTATTCCAGTCGAAGTCTCCTGTAGACCTCCAGGAAGATATCCTTGTCCTGGTATGATTCCATATCGATGGTCAACGCCCCTCTTACGCGGATCACCTTCTCATACACCCCCCGAAGGCGTCCAAGAATGCCCGTAACGGATCCCTCGAAATCCAGGGGCCTCGTCTGAGAGTAAAGAGAGCTTGGCTTGAGGGACACACTGATCCTGGGGGCGTACCCCCAGTCAAGCGTGGTTCCGCGGCCGTTCAGGGATGTCCAACCCGCCGCGGCCTTTTCCAGCGTGTCAAGGAGGGAGATGTAGAGATCCGCGTACTGTTCGGCCTCTCTTTCACTCAAGACGGCTTCACCGAGTATGTCAATGGAAAAAGCGCACCCCGAACGCCTTATCCGCGACAGGCCCTTGAGGCTTTGAGCAGCCGTTCCCCCCACTATGAACTGCTTTCCAAGTTTGTTGATACTATAGCGGATGGCGCTACCCAGAAAGGCCGCCCCCACCCAACCCGTCTGTTGGGCAACCCGTGTGCCCAGGCGCAAGGCCACAGGTAACGACGGGTCCTGATTATCGAAATACTCACCGAGATGGCGGGTAAGCAGACGAGACGTGGTAAGAGAAGGAAAAACATCGACAAAGCGAAGCAGCCTGGTACGGAAGTCGTCATGCCTGAGAGACCAGTCCATCATCCGGCCCACCCACCGGCCCGTTTCGAAGACGGAGGGTTTCTTCCCTTCCATAGACTTAAACAGTTCCTCGCCCCGCCCTATTATTCTCAGATTCAGTTCGTCCCGGTCCATCTTCCTCCTTGAGTTGAGAAATTTTCTTTCCGTCCTATGAATATAAGTCTTGGGAAACAGCGCGTGCAAGCTCGTGGAAGGGCTTGCGAGCAGCCGGAGTTGCGGCCGGGAGCGACCGCCATGCGCGCTTGATTCCTTATCCTTGACTTTGCCTTCCGTCTGCCGTAATATCGTCCCATGACGCGCCGCCTGCGGATGGGCAGCACGTACAGGTCATCACGTAACCTGGAGGAGATGTGAGGACAACCTTATTCTTGTCGGATGATCACGTTATGGTCAGGGAGGGCCTCCGGTTGTTTCTGGACGGCCAGCCTGGGTTCAACGTCATAGGGCAGGCCTCTGATGGACACGAAACAGTCAGGCAGGTGCTCAGGCTCAAGCCCGATGTGGTGATTATGGACGTCATGATGCCCGAGCTTAACGGCATCGACGCAACGCGGAAGATTTGCGAGGCAATTCCGTCGGCAAAGGTGATTATCCTTTCCATGTACGCGAGCAATGAGCACGTTTTTCGCGCCTTCAAGGCGGGGGCGAGCGGGTACGTCCTGAAAGAGATGGCCGGCGAAGAGCTTGTCCGTGCAATAGAGACGGTTCGCTCGGGAAAACGTTACATTTGTGAAAACATTTCAGGACCCCTCATAGATGACTACATAAAGTACCGGCTGGCAAACGGAAAACCCGACGATCTCGAACAGTTGAGCGAGAGGGAGCGCGAAGTGCTCCAACTGGTGGCTGAAGGCAATTCGAACAAGCAGATTTCCGGGAAACTCTCCCTTTCTCCAAGCACGGTGGCAAGCTACCGCTCGCGAATGAAGCAGAAGCTCGGCATAGACGATATATCGGAACTGATCAAATTTGCCATCAGGCATGGCCTGACATCGGTGAAGGAATAGAGACCTCCTCAATAAGGACTCTCGCCACAATCTCTCCCGCATCTATCTTCTTGTACGCGTAAAAGACGTCCCTGTACGCAAGGACGGTGGCAATCCCTATCTCGCCGTATCCTCCGAGAACCAGGATATTCTTTCCTTTGATCTCCATTGAATTCCTCCTTAGTTGTTTTTGGTGACCCCGGCGGTCCGACTCGCCCTCACCCTATGCAACTTGCTGTGTTTTCTTCCGTACGCCAGGTAACAGCCCAACCCGATGACGAGCCATACAGAGAAACCAAGCCACGTAGTTCGTCCCAGTTCCGTCATCAAGTAGAGGCATATTTCCAGACCTGCCAGGGGAATGAGTGAAAGCCTTTTCCTGAAACTGACGTACGCCAGAAGTGCCGACACAGCCGCGAACCCTATCACGTGGGGATACCTCCACAGGACAGCCGCTTCACGGGGGCTGAAGATGCAGCAGGCCGAAGCGATGACAAGGAGGGCGGGGGTGAAGATATACCGGGAATCGATATAGGGGACCTTGAATTTGCCCCGTGACACACTCTTGTCTTCCTCAAGCACCAGAACGCCTCCACACACAAGGGCAAAGGCAAACAGCGTCCCTATGCTGCAAAGGTCGGTCACGTCGGCGAGATTCATCAGTTGCGACGGGACGATCACCACCGCGCCGGTAAAGAGCGTTGAGAACCACGGGGTACCGAACCGCGGGTGAATTGCGTGAAATATGGAGGGGAGCAGGCCGTCCCGCCCCATGGACATCATAACCCTGGACTGGCTGATGGCCAGAGCGAGAATGACTGTAGCCATGGTTACCACTGCGCTTGCGGCAACGATCCCCGCGATCATCCGGGCGTTGGCGCCATTCCCTGAGAAGGCGGCCACCAGAGGGTCGCCCACCCGGAGGTCCTTGTAGTTCACGGCCCCTGTCAGCACAAGGGCGAGAGCAACGTACAGAAAGGTACAGATCAACAGTGAATAGATGATCCCTCGAGGGAGATCACGCTGGGGGTTTCTGCACTCCTCGGCAGTATTTGATATGGCGTCAAATCCTATATATGCGAAGAAGACCCCGGAAACCCCTTTCAACACGCCGGGCAACCCATTAGGCGCGAAGGGGCTCCAGTTTTCCTGGCGCACGTAAAACGCACCCGCAATAATGACCAGGAGAACTGTCGCCGTCTTTATGGTGACCAGGCCATTGGTGATGCGCTTTGATTCCCGTATGCCCGTGTAGCTGACCGCAGTGAGGAGGACGACTACACAGAGCGCGGGAAGGTCGAGGATGGGCCGGATTCCGAAGACAAGGGGTGCCTCGTTCCATGCATGGTATCCGCTCAGGGCGAAGGACATCCCCGGAATCCGGCCGATAGTCTCCAAGGTGTGACCCTGGCTGAGAAGCTCTCCTATCTTTTGGACGCCTTTCGATGCCGAAAAATAGTCCATGCTCAGGAACCGGGGAAATTCAATGCCGTAACCCGAGATGAGGCTCGTAAAATAGTCGCTCCATGAAATGGAAACGGCGCTTGCCGCCACGGTATACTCCATAATAAGGTCCCAGCCGATCACCCACGCGATCACCTCTCCGAAGGCGGCGTAGGAATAGGTGTAGGCTGAACCCGCAATAGGTATGCGTGAAGCGAAGTCCGCGTAGCAAAGGGCGGAACAACCGCACGCCAGGCCCATAAAAATACAGAGAAATACAACTGCGGGTCCTCCCCAGTATGCGGCGTTGCCGATAGTGGAAAAGATCCCCGCCCCCACGATTACGGCAATGCCGAAGGCCACAAGGTCGGTCAAACCCAGCTCCCGGCGAAGCCCGTCCGCGTCGGATGAACTTCCGCCCGCATGGCAGTCCGCCCTTCCATCGGTAAGGATCATGGAGAGGTCTTTCTTGCGGAGCAGATCACGGAATTTCATGGGTTACCTCCTGATGGCGTTTCCTGTAATTCACCGTTCTTACCTCACATAAGCGGTATGGAAGGTGACTAATAACTAAACCCGGAACGCGGCAATAGTTATGCAGCAAATGTTTGATACTGTGTGCCGAATTAGTTTGCATTCTTTGCATCGGGTCTCGACCCGGTCGTGTAGCCGCGTCGGCAACCTTGTGATAAAATGCCGCACAAATACGCAAATCAGGGCGGCAGACATGGCACGCCTGTTGGTATACCCTGTTATCGAGCGACGTTGTCCGGGCCTGGGCGACAAAGAACAGATCAGAATAGATCCCGGAGATGAACATGGAATGGACTGAAATGGCGACGACCTACCGGCTTTGCGACGTATTCGTCGACGAGGATTACAGAGGGCGGGACCCGGGCAAAAGACTGGTCGGATTTATTGTCGAGGCCCCCGGGTTAAAGGGATTGTGAGGAGTTCTCTCAACCGAGGATGCCCACGGGTTGTACGAGAGACACGGGTTCGCCGGGAACTCCGGGAAGGTCATGCTCAAGCCCCACGGGCGGCAACCATTAAGAATGGGTCCTTCAGAAACAGCAGCGAAGGAGTTGATCTCCCTGTGCCCTCAATTCACGTCAGGAATGGAGAGTACCCTTTCGAACCTTGCAGCCACGGACTCCTTGTGGGTAATGCAGATGATCGTCTGTTTCTCAAAAATCCTGAACAGGTCGTCGAGGATCTCTTCTTCTACGGCCCCATCCAGGCCCGACGTAAATTCATCCAACACGAGTACGTGGGGGTCCCTGATAAGGGCGCGGGCAAGGGCGATCCGTTGCTTCTGTCCGCCCGAAAGATTGAATCCCTTCTCCGCGAAAACGGTTTCGTATTGCTCCGGAAGGCTTTCGATCACGTCGGCGATCCGAACCAGGGCCGCGACCTCCTTGATCCGTTCAAGGGGAACGCCATACCAGCCCATGGCGATATTTTCCCGGAACGTCTCCCTGAAGAGGTGGGTCTCCTGTCTCACGTAGGCGAAGAAAGTCAAATAAAAAGGCAGGGGATAGGACTCGACGTCCTTTCCACCGAAAAGAATCTCTCCCGTTTCCGGCTTGAGGAATCTGGTAATCAACTGGGCCAGTGTGCTTTTCCCCGAGCCGCTCGGTCCGACAACTGCGATCTTTTCACCCGGTTGGATATGAAGATTGACGTTGGTAAGCACGGCCTTGCCGTGGGGATAGGCAAAGGAGACATTACGGAATTCAATATCCGTCCTTTCCGGCACGCCTTCCAGCGTGAAATCGGCCCGCACCCGTTCTTCGGGAAAATCCATGATCTCCTTCATGCGCTGCAGGGCGGGCAATGCTTGCGCCGAGTTGATCACTCCCTGGAAAACAAAAAATATCTGGGTGGCAAGTCTGAAGAAAATCACGAAGTACGCCACGAGCATGCCCACGGTAATGTCAGTGCTGCCGCGACAAATAAGGTATCCCCCCAAAATGAACGGTATGAGCCGAACCGTGACACCCAGGAAATCAAGCCCCGCCGAAGACCAGTCGGACAGAATACGGGTAATTATGCTGTGGTCCGCATAACTCTTCGAATCCCTGAAGAACCGGCGTCCGGCCCGTTCCTGCTGCTGGTAAAACCGGATTTCCCTGATTCCGGTCAACATGTCGAGAAGCGTTTCATTTTGTGCGGCGAGCTTTTCTTTCGAAAGCCTGAAGCTGGTGGCTATAGGTTTGTAAGTCTTCCATGCATATATTTGCAGAAAAGGGAGCGTGACGAGGAAAGCGAGGCCAAGACGCCAGTTCCAGACAATCAGTCCGGTCACCAGGATCAGGGAAAAGACACAGAAAGCGAGAGACCGCAGCACCGTTTGCTGGAAGAAACTGCTGATGAAGTCCAGGTCACTGCTCACCCGGGTCAAAATATCTCCCGAGGGATACTTCGAAAAAAAATCGATCCGCTTCCGCATGATGCCGTCCACGAGTGTTTGTCGGAATTGCAGAAACATCCTCTCCGACGCACGTACGGCGAAATTCGAATGGACCGACCAGAATATGAAGGCCACGACGTTGGTCAGAAGCAGCAAGGCACTATAGACAAGAAGAAGGTTTGTATCCCTTTCCGGCAGTGCGACGTCGATGATATCTTTAATGATAAAGGGTCCTGCAAGGGAACCGAAGGTTGAGATGAGGATGAAGAGAGAGGCTGCGGCGAGGTACTTACGCTCCGGCCCGATAGCCGGCCCGAGAAGTTCCCACAAAAGCCCGAGGACTGATGCTATCTTCTTTTTCTTAACCAAGGAAGCACCTTTTTCGATTCCCCTTCTCCCATCATGTGACCCTTTGCTAAAGGCTATCACAGGGAGTCCGGGATACACAAGCGGCATGAGGATTGCCGGGAATTCGAGACTATTATACTTGACATACCCAAACAAATGTTCTATGCTTCTATAAGAAAGGAGATAGAACATGAGCCAATCAATAATATCCGCTGCCTACTTCCACAATGAAGATGCCGCTTACGAGTTCGTTGAATCAAGGGTATGGCCCGATGGCCCTGTGTGCCCTCATTGCGGCGAGCGCGAGCGCATTAGCAAGATGCAGGGCAAGAGCACAAGGATAGGCACTTATAAGTGCTATGCTTGTCGTAATCCTTTCACCGTTAAGATCGGGACTATTTTCGAGGGCAGCCATGTTCCTCTGCGCCTATGGCTTCAAGCAATCTATCTAATGTGTGCTTCAAAGAAAGGCATAAGCGCCAACCAGCTTCACCGGACCTTGGGCGTCACTCTGAAAACTGCGTGGTTTATGGCTCATCGTATTCGTTTGGCAATGGCTCAACCCTCCAAAGAGCCATTCGGGGGGATCGTTGAAATGGATGAAACATACGTCGGCGGCAAGCTGAAACTTGGTTCTATGGCTGTCAAGCCGGGGGAACGACCTAAAGACAGGCTTTCTCCGGTAGCCAACAAGGCTCCTGTGGTATCTCTTGTCCAGCGTAACGGATCGGTCCGGTCTTATCATGTTACCAAGATTACTGCATATAATCTCAGGCCGATAGTCGATGAGGTTGTAGCGAAGGACGCGCACCTTATGACCGACACTTCAACCATACTCAAAAGCGCCGGGGCGGGCCGTAAACTATCCCAAGTGAACCACGAGCGGGAAGAGTATGTAAGATACGAGGACGGCGAGTGTATCACCACCAACACGGTTGAAGGCTATTTCAGTATCTTGAAGAGGGGCATTAACGGCGTCTATCATCATTGCAGTAAACATCATCTTCATAGATACCTTGCGGAGTTTGATTTCAGGTATAATAATAGGGTAGCCAAGGGCGTGAACGATACAGAGCGAGCAGAGAATGCCCTTAAAGGCATTGTAGGTAAAAGGCTCACCTACAAGAGGCCTGTTAAAGGATAAGGAGGACTATGAGGAAAGACGACAAAGGGAACATAAAAAACCACCACGATCTGGACGACGAAGAGGAGTCTATAAGATTCGTCGAAAAGGCTAAAGAGACGCAGGCAGAAGGCGCCGATGAACTATTCATGGGGGCCTGTGATTTAATATTGTCTAAGAAGGCTAAGGACTAGTCTCGTCTTGGTTCTCGCAGTTTTTTGCTAAGGCGCTCTATAAATTTCACTGTGCCGTCTAATATATCTTTCGCTTCAGTTTCATTATATACAATCCTTGAGTGAGACACATTGTTTCTGTATGCATCCTTGAAATGATCGAACTGGGCCGCTGCGTCCGATACAAAAGTTACTTTAGCGGACCACTCTTTGTAGGCCCTATTGCTCATTTGTTTGCGCTTTGGGGCGTCTTTCAGGTAATCTATCGCGTGTTTTATTTTAGAAATTAGTTTGCCTTGCTCCGCATATTCTATTCCTTTGTATACTTTTGTGATGTTTAGGTGTCTCGCAAAGACCCTTAGGCCGATCTCCACCGCTCTCATTGCGTGGAACACAGAGGCGGTATATTCCCCAAAGACGAAGCATTTGCCGGAATGGTTTAATTCGCTAGAGGCCCCGGGGAACCTTTCTTTTAGTGAGCCGACCACGCCCCAACTATAGTATTTAGAACGTTCCTGGGGGACATGAAAGAATAAATACCCCCCTATGGCGGAATAAACTACACGTTCCAACATCATGAGTTCGTTCCAAGTTTTAGGCATGTTCACGGCTAAATATGCCAGCAGATCGGATGCCACTTTGGCGCCTAGGTCGTCACAACATTTAGTCAGGTTCGTTATAAAAAGACGCACAAATTCTATGTTTTCTTTATCATCTAATGGATGATCCCCAAATGCTTCCAAAACTGCCATCCTAGCCTTAACTTCACCAAACAGTTGGCCAATCTCTATGTATTCTTTTGCCGATACTTTAAGCATATCCAATATGCTCCACAGTTTATATGGATTTTCTACCCAAGGTAATAGTTTCATCCTACACCCCTCCTTAAAAACCGTCAATATATTGGTTGTATTTTTCCTCCGTAATGGTACAATCGGCTAAAACTTGCGGAGGCTTACCCATGGAAGAGAACATCTATTCTGGAATTACAGAGGTCATGCAAATAACGCCCGATGACGTGATAAGATGCGCCACCTGTAATTATTTGCCCAACGATTATGCCGACACAATCAATCACTATCTTTCCAACCACGGATATAAACTGCTTCACATTGGATCACACTCGTCTTACGATGGCACTCATTATATCAGTGACATCTTTGCTCTGCTCGGCAAGGGGCCTGTTGGGTAGGGGCATTAGACCCGGAAAACGTTCAAAAAGCAGGTTAATCATTTCTTGGCACTTCTCCTGAAAGTCGGGTTCATCGTCGCTGTGATTTTTTATGTAAAACAGGGCGTCGATAGCCTGTTTGGGATGTGCCCAATTAGTCATTGTCATTTTCATTCTATGCCCCCTTATATAGTTCTCCACCGAATAGTAGAACAAGTGTTCTACTTTGTCAAGTGGGTACGTGAAAGATAATAGTCTCGGGAATTCTCTTGACTCCCTGATAAAAACCTTGTAGAGAGTAGTCAGTAATTCCCCACAGGAGGTGACGAGGTGATAATACTCACTCCAGAGGAAGTGAGAAACAGGTTTGGACGTTTCTTTTACGAAGGGGTAATCACCCTCGTCGATCCCACAAACAACAAGATCGAAATCGTGGAAACCTTCGGGTTTTTTCCGGGCAGCGGCGAATGGACTGCAATCAACCGATGCAGGGCCGGAGGTATTGTCGAGTATTGCGAGCTTTACGGCAAGACCACAGTTCTGAGGGCGCGGATCGGGGAGTCCGAAGTGCGGTTCGGGCCGGTTGATCAGGAACAGGGTGGACAAGGCCTGGAAGGCGCTCTGATAGAAGGCGACACGGTCAGGACGAAGTGGGCGGGGATTGCCGGCGCAGGTCTCAGCGTAGCAGCATCCCTCGCTCAAGCGCCCGGCGTGATATCGGCGTGTTACCCCACGGAGGAGGATTTGCAGGCCGGGGGACGACACACCAACAGGGTGGAAATAATCACCCCGAGATACGAAAAGATCACCATCGGCATTGACGACACCGACGATCCCGAGGGAGGAGCGACATGGTCTCTGGCGTTGAACGCCAGGCATGAAGCCGCCGGACTGGAAGGGGTTGAGCCACTTTTTCTCAGGCTCGCTCAACTCTATCCCAAGAGCCCTTACAAGACAACCAACTGCACGTCCACCATCATGACGTTTGCGGTGAAACCCGGGATAGAGGATGCGCTCATAAAGACCGTTGCCGACATCGTCAGATCTCAAACACGGTCAGAGGACACGGGACTCGCGGTCCTCCGGGGCATAGGCGTTCCGGAAAGCCTCTTGGCCTTTGGCCGTGAAACGAAAAAACGGATGGTCTCTCTGGAAGAGACGGCCATCTTTGAAACCTGGGACAACCTGCGGATAATTGAGATTGGAAAAGGAACAAGGGGCCGCATCGGGGCTCTCGCGGCTTTGGGGTTGTCCGAGCGGAAAGATGCCGCAATGCTTTATAGTGAGCCCGCATCGCACCTTGTCAGATGATAGCGAGACGAGCATGATCATAGAGACCATCATGGACAGGGCCCGGACCACCAGGGCAAGGATTGCGGTGGGGGCGGCGTCGGGCCACGAGGAAAAGGTTGTGGAAAGCGCGGCGAAGGCTGTCGCGCTGGGTTGTGCGGAGGTTGTGATAGTGAGCTCCCGGCCCCTGGATACCCGCTTTGAAAATATCGTGGGCAACGAACCGGAGCACAAGCTGATCGAACTCCTCAAGGCAGGAAAGGTGAGCGGGGTCGTGAGGGGCACCCTCGACATAAACCCCATCCTCTCGGCCCTCAGGGAACAATTCGGCGTCAGGAAGATCTTGAGGCTTGCCCTCCTCAAAACCCCCTCGGGGAACCCGTTCTTCTTCGCCCCGGCCGGTATAGACGACGGCTGGACCGTAAGGGAAAAGGTCAGGTTCGGTGAGTACGGGGCCGAACTGATAAGAAGGTTGGGCTTCCGTGAAGATATCGGCGTACTCGGCGGAGGCAGATCGGATGACCGCGGACGATCCAGAATAACGGACAAGAGCATAGAAGATGCGGAAAAAGTGACGGAAGCATTGAAGAGGAAAGGATACCGGGCCGAATGCCGTTATATACTGATCGAGGAGGCAGTGAAAAACAACAACTTCATAATCGCTCCGGACGGCATCTCGGGAAACCTCATCTATCGATCCTTATGTCTCGTAGGGGGCGGCAGTGGAATGGGCGGACCTGTCATAGGGACTGATTTCGTCTATGTCGATACCTCAAGGGCAAGCAGCAGATACGAAAACGCCATATGCCTCGCCTCCGCCCTCGCAAGTTTTCTACCCCGGCCCCGGAAAGGTGTGCGCTGATCAGAATACCCGGACAACCGACAACTGTTTTGCCCTGATCCACCGCCAAAAATAATTGAAAACCTCGTTGGCGCTGAATAATCAGCATGATAGAATAAAGGTAGCCAACCAAATCTATCACCAACGAGGTGAATCAATTATGCCACAAGGTCTCCTCGCTTACAAGTATGAAGAAGACAGAAAGGGTTCGGCCATGACCGCCCTCGCCGGACTCCCCCTCTACCTGGATCTGGCCTTTACCCTTGGCCTACCTGAGAGCATCGGGCATCATTTGTCCCTTCGACCGCATCAGGGGTGGACTGACTCCCGGATGATCATGTCTCTTATGCTGCTTGCTCTCGCAGGCGGGGAATGTGTCGACGACCTTAAAGTGCTGGAAGCCGATAAAGGGTTTTGCCGACTCCTTGAGCGCATGGAACCGACGCTCTCTTTGCGTTTTCGGAGAGAGAAGACGCGCGTTGTTCCCTCTCCCTCATCCGTATTCCGCTATCTCGCCGCTTTCCACGATACCTCGCTCCTTGACGGCTTTACGCGCATCAACCGCGATCTCGCTGCGTCCTTCCAACGGAGAAGATCCTCATCTGTTGCGACACTCGACATGGATGCCACCCTCGTGGAGACCGCAAAAAAGAATGCCTTCTTCTCATATGAGGGGTATAAGGCCTACCAGCCTCTTCAGGTATTCTGGGCGGAACAGGAACTCCTTGTCCATACCGAGTTTCGAAACGGCAATACTCCCGCCAACCATGACCTTCTCAGGGTTTTTAAGGAAACCCTCGACGGCCTGCCTCAAGGAGTAAAGAAGGTCCGCCTCCGCTCCGACGGTGCGGGCTATGTCCATGATCTTCTCGCATACTGCGACAAAGGAGCGCATCCGCGATTCGGAAGGGTAGAGTTCGCGATCAGTTGTCCCGTTACCGAGGCGTTCAAGCGCGAGGTCTCTCTTGTACCCGATGAGGAATGGAAGAATCTTGACAGTCGCCGCCAGTGGGCGACGGTGGTGTTCGTGCCCAATGCCCTCGCCCATTCAAAAAAGGGACAAACCTACCGCTACTTCGTCATTCGCGAGCCGCTTCGTCAACCTGTGCTGCCCGGTATGGATCTTCCCTTTGCGACCCTCGATCACAAGGGCGTGCAGTACAAGCTCCGGGGGCTCGTCTCGAACATGGAGTGGGCAGGGGAGAGACTCATTACCTTCTCCTATGAACGTTGCGGTAAGAGCGAGGAGGCCCACGCCGTCCTAAAAGAGGACCTCGCAGGCGGAAAGCTCCCGTCGGGGAACTTCGGAGAGAATGCGGCATGGTGGTGGATCATGGTCCTTGCTTTCAATCTTCATGCAGCCATGAAACAACTCGCCCTCGGAGGCTCCTGGGTGCAAAAGCGGATAAAAGCAATCCGCTTCGGTCTTATCAACCTGCCCGGCCGGATCGTCGACCATGCCCGGCAACTGGTGATCAGGATTGCAAGGTACCATCCCTCCTTCGCTCTTCTTGCGGAAGCACGGCAGAAAATCATGAGACTGGCTCTGTCGGGATAGCATGCGTGGGAAAACCCTGAGATGAAGGAGAAGCATAAGGCGCATTGCAAAAGGAGAGGTGCGCGCCAAAATACCCTTAGGAGGAACATAAACGGTGTCTCCTTAAACGAACGGCAGCGGACGAACCTTTTTTGATGCCCAAAAAAGGGTGAGTTGATCAAAATTCTGATTCAGGGATCATAAAGCGGGGGATAGGGAAGAGTAGGCGGTGGATTTGGGTTTTGCGGTAACCCTTTCAATGGGGCTTTTGATATGATAAAATGCTTCACAAGGTGATGGAGTTCACCTTCCAACCGCCTCTTCGGGGCTGATGACTCCTACCATTCATGCGCAGCCGTTTTCGGCAAGAAATATCTGCCGGGGCTGCTGAGGAGGAGCACATGGCCGACACCGCAGAGAATCATTCCTCCGACATGACTCTTGAGTCCTGCCGCGACCTGCTCGGCAAGGTTGAGGACGCCTGTCGTAAATTCGATATCATTTCTTTAAGAAGATCGATCGAGGTCTCACGCGGCCTTCTCACGGAACGGCCTGTGATTGACGTCGCCGTTCTGGGGCAGTTCAAGGCAGGCAAAAGCTCGTTCCTGAACAGTATCATAGGTAGACCCGTTCTTCCGGTAGGCGTCATACCGGTCACCACTGTCATTACCCGCCTTCAGTACGGGGACAAGGAACGAGCGGTAGTCACGACCTTCGACGGCAGCCGGTGGGAAACCGGTATCGAAGGACTCGAGGAGTTCATATCCGAGGCAAGAAATCCCGCGAATGAAAAGAACGTGGAGGCGGTGGATATAGACCTCCCGTCCCTTAGACCCTATGTGGGCCTAAGGGTTGTTGACACGCCCGGCCTCGGCAGCGCCTTCACCTACAACACCGAGACCTCCCGCGAATGGCTGCCCCGGGTAGGCACCGCCATCGTCGCAATAAGCGCAGACAGACCTCTGGCGGAAAGCGACATCGATCTTATCAGGAATCTGATGGGACACACACCGAAGGTTGTCCTCCTTCTCACCAAAGCCGACCTGCTCTCCGAAGGGGAGCGGAAAGAGGTAATGCAGTTTTTCAAGACTACCTTGAAGAGAGTGCTTGGTCTGGAGTTACCCATGTTCATGTATTCGACGACCCGCGAAACGGACGCCTTCAAAAGGAAGATCGATCACGTACTGCTCGGCCTGTCACGTCACCGGGACCTGGAGTTTCAGAACATTCTCGAATACAAGGTGGGAGCCCTCGCAAAGGGCTGCGCCGGTTACCTGGAAATAGCGCTCAGGACCGCCACGGAAGCCAACGTGGACAGGCGGAACCTCAGAGAGCTAATTATTAACGAGAAGGTCGAATATGAGGCCATAGAGCCCGAACTCTCCCTTATGGCAAGAGAAAACATGCTTCAGACAAGAACAATTATCGCCGCCCGGCTGGAAATGATAAGATCCGGTTTCACGACGCGCCTGGTGCAAAGGCTCACCGGGGCGCTTCCTTCCTGGAAGGGAAACCTCTGGCAACTCACCCGCACGTATGAAGAGTGGCTTGAGCAGAATCTGGTGCGGGAGGTCGAGGCCATATCGGAAGAAGAGCACATCCATTTTTTTGGAACCCTAAAGAAAACCCGGGAAAGTATCTCCAGAAGCTTGGAGTTATTCAGACATTATCTCAACTCAAATATAACGAAGGTCCTTGGGGTGACCCTCGAAAAGACCGACTGGAAGATGGAGGTGACCGAACCGTCTCACGCCCATGTGGTGTTCATAAAGACCTTCGATTTTCACCTCGATCTGGTCTGGTTCATGATTCCCATGTTCATCTTCAGAAAGGCTTTCGAAAGGCACTTTCTGAAGAAAATACCCCGGATCGCGGAAATCCACCTCTCCCGCCTCGCGTACCAATGGGAGGTCCGCATTAACGACGTTATAGAAGAAATGAAGGTTCAGGCACTCCGGCATGTACGGGAGGAGTTGTCCACAATAGAGAGTCTGCTGTCGGAGAGCCCCGACCGGACAGAAGAGATCCTTTGCGCTTTGGACGGCCTGAGGGCGGGACCCGATATCCGCAAGGGAACGGATGCCTCCCGCCATCACGGCAACGATTCCGACAGACAATGAAGGATCAGCGGAAGTCCGCTATAGTGGTGACATGTCACGCAGACCCAAGGAGGAATACCTATGCCGTCTTCAAGAATACGCTTTGAAGCCCACAAATCGGAAAGCACTTTCCTTGATCCCAGAAAGGGTTTCGAACCCTCACGGGTGCCCTTCGAGGTGCGGATCGATCCCCTGACCGGAAGGACCGGTCACTTTTCTCATTTCGGGGCGATCAAAGCCCAGGCGCTACCCCTTGACGCATACGCCTCAAGGGAAATAAAGGGATTTTGCCCTTTTTGCCCGAAGAACAGGGAGACCTACACACCCCGTTTTCCCGGCGGTACACTGACCGAAGGCAGACCTGCGAGGAACCAGGCGGTCCTCATTCCCAACCTTTACCCTTACGACATCCACAACGGCGTGGTCATCATGACGGACCGCCACGTGGCCACCCTCGATGAATTTGACGAGCAGCGTTTAGGGGATTCCTTTTCCCTCGGCATCGATTTCCTCAAGGAAATAGGTTCCACGGACCTGTCGCTCCCCTATCACGTGATGACCTGGAACTATATGCCCCCCTCGGGCGGAGGACTCGTCCATCCCCATCAGCAGTACTTCGCGTCCAAATACCCGGGAAACCAGTACATGGATGAACTCCGGTCGTCGGCCCGTTTCTTCGACGAAGAGGGGGCAAACTACTGGGTAGAATTGGCCGGAGAAGAAAAAAGGCTCGGTCGCCGCTTCATAGGCAGTATAGACGGCACGCACTGGCTCGCCTCCTTCGTTTCCCTGGGACTGCTGGGAGAGATTCTCTGCGTGTTCCCGGACACCTTCTCCGTCGGAGACTTCGCCTGCCGCCATCAGGACGCGCTTGTGGCCGGACTCATCAAGGTATTCAGATATTTCATCGCAGAGGGCATCGGCAGCTTCAACGCTTCCCTTTCTTTCGGCCCTCCGGGCCAAAGCTTCTTCTCGACCCATTTCAGGATTGTACCGAGGACCTTTCTCAACCTGCGGGATTACGCGTCGGATTTCAATTTCTTTCAAGCCGTCCTCGGCGAACCCGTGAGCGTGGTTATGCCGGAGGCCCTGGCAGGCGATGTAAGAAAGTTCTTTACGTAGAGGGCAACTTTTTTTCGTTGCGCAGTAATTGAAATTCGGGCAGAATACTTAGAGGGAATATGATCATAACCCAGGGGGTGGTCCAATGAAGAAAACATGCCTGACTTCCGCAGTCTTTTGTATGGTTCTGGTGTTCACTCTGTTTTCGGGTCTCGCCCTTGGCGCAAAGACCCCCCAGCAGGCATCGTGCAAAGGATGCCATTCCGACTTCAAGGAAATCCTGCCCCAGGGGCATAAACCCGTAAAGGGAGATGGTATCAAAGCATGCCTGCCCTGCCATGGGGTTGCCGGAACGACGGATACCAAGGCGGATCCGTTTTTCAACCGCCTCCACAAGGCCCATGCGTCCGAGGCCGACTGCTCCCTGTGCCACACTTACAAACCGGGCAAATCGTTTACCGTGACAGGCGCAAAGAAGTCTGAGGGGGCCCTTGCCCGCAAAGACATGGAGTTGATCAGGAAGAACACCCTCTCGTCGTCTTCCTCCGGATACCTGGATTCGGTTCACGCCCGCAAGGACCTGGCATGCCGGGCTTGCCATGGCAAGACGCTCATCCCGGATGACAACGAAACCCGCGAAAACGGGCGGTGCATCACATGCCACGGCTCCCTGGAAAAGCTGGCTTCCAAATCCGCCGACCATATCAACCCCCACAAATCACACCTGGGGGAAATCAGTTGTACCGTTTGTCACCATGTCCATGGAGCATCAAAACCGTATTGCGCCAACTGTCACACCTTCAAGATGAAAATACCCGGCTCCGGCAAGGAAGGGGCGACGAAGCCCGCGGACAAAGGGGCGTCCGTAATCCCCGAGGTTGTTGAACCCAGGGGCCTGAAGTTCGAGAAGACCGACGTGGTGGTGATAGGATCGGGAGCAGCGGGCCTGACCGCCGCTATTACTGTCCGCGACGCGGGATTGAAGGTGATCGTCCTTGAAAAACAGCCCATTACCGGGGGAAACAGCATGCTCGCCGCAGGCGGAATGAACGCGGCAGATACACCGGTCCAAAAAGCAAAAGGGATCAAAGACTCCCCTGACCTTATGTACAGGGACACGATGACAGGGGGCAAGAACCTCAATGACCCCGCCCTCGTCACAATCCTCGCAAGAAATTCCGCGGGCTCCGTGGAGTGGCTTACAAAACTGGGGGCCGACCTCAGCGACGTGGGACGCCTGGGAGGGGCAAGCGTGGACCGGGCCCACAGACCTAAGGGAGGGACCGCAGTAGGGGCGAACATCGTCAACACTTTGAGAAAAGCCGCCTCCCACCGGGCCATCGACGTCCGCGTCAACAGCAAGGTGGTAAAGGTCCTTGAAGATGAGAGCGGCCGGGTAACCGGGGTACTCGTGGAGGGAACCCACAAAGGACTCTACGGAATAAAGGCAGGGGCGGTAATAAACGCCGCCGGGGGCTTTTCGGCAAACCCCGCCAAGGTGGCGCTCTACAGGCCGGAGTATGCGGGTATGACCACGTCGAATCAGCCCGGCGCAACAGGTGACGGGATGGACCTCGGTGCGCAGGCCCGCGGAGAACTGCGGGACATGAAACAGATCCAGATTCACCCCTCGGTGGCAGTGGGGAGCAGAATACTGATTACCGAGGCAGTGAGGGGTAACGGGGCGATCATGGTAAACCGTGAAGGAAAACGCTTCGTCAATGAAATCACGACACGGGACGCCGCGTCGGCCGCGGTCCTCGCCCAGCCCGGTAAGACTGCCTTCCTTATCTTCGATGATGGGATACGTAAAAGCCTGAAACAGATCGAGGGTTATTTCCACCTCGAACTTGTAAAAGAGGGTGAGACTCTTGAGGAACTTTCCCGGAAGATCAAAGTGCCGCCCGATGTGCTGAAAAATACCATCGAGCAGTACAACAGATTCTATGACTCGAAAGCCGATCCGGACTTCAAGCGGTCCGATATGCCCCGTCCGATCAAGGGTCCCCGGTATTACGCCATTGAAATAGCCCCGGGCATCCATTACACCATGGGCGGACTGAAGATCAATACGGACACCCAGGTCATCGCCAAGGACGGCAAACCGATCCCGGGGTTCTTCGCCGCAGGTGAAGTGACAGGCGGCGTTCACGGCGCAAACCGCCTTGGAGGAAACTCGATCTCGGAGACAATTACCTTCGGCAGAATTGCGGGAGCCAATGCGGCAAAATCCGTGAAGGAGATGGTGAAAAAGAAACAGCCGACCCGCGGAAAGCCCTGACCCATACGGGCCTTATGGGACAGGGCCCTCAATTGACCGTGGTTACCCTGTCAGCAAAACGCGCCCCATTGCGGCCCCAGTTTTACCGGTATCCATGACTTGCCTGTACTGATTGACTGCTTGCTGCAGCATGTTTTTTGATTGAGAAAGCAGACTTTGGGTCGCAGACTGGGTCGCCGACAACGGGCTTGACGTGCCTCCCGTTCCGGTCGCCCCCTGGAGCAATTCTTCCTTGCTGATTGCTCCGTCGCTATTTGCGTCCATCTGGCTGAAGACCTGGTCCGAACCCTGAAGGAGACTCATCAGGGACGCCGTCGAACCTGACTGGAAATTCGCCAGGGCATCGGTTATCTGCCCCTCCATTGTCGTTTTCGCCTTCTTCAATTCCTCTTTGCTGATTGTGCCGTCTCCATTGGTGTCCATCTTGCCGAAGGCCTGGTCCAAAGAGAGGACCCGTGTCTTCGAAGCGGACTGATACCCTGTAGCGGCGATCTGATCGGATCCGCCGCTCACAGTCGATGAGTTCGCCATCATCTGGCGAACCTGAGTCAAGTATGCGGAAGTTCCCGCACCGCTAATTCCACCAACCATACCCACCTCCTTTCTCGACCCCGGCGCCGTACCTTTCCTGAGGTATATTTCCAAGGCTCAGGCCCGTCGCTTCCCTGCCCTCGCGGCGCCCCGGTCGAACAATTCCATGTATCAAAGGGTTGCAATGGGCGTGCCACCGGTCTAAGCAACGGACCGGTAAAAATAACTCCGTTATTTCAATGGGATGAGATTATTGGACCAAACCCGCCCTGAGGCCGGCGTGGGAAAATATTTCCCTTTAGGGAATATTATGCCGACCTTCCATAACCCGGCGGGCACCGGCCAAAGCATCTATTCGACGAACTTCAGCCCGCAGGCTTTGCATTCTTTCGCATCGCCGTTATCTTCAATTATGACCCTGCAGGCCGGGCACATTGTCAGGAGGCCCGCTCCGCATACAGGACAAGTCTTCCCGCCGGTTTCCCCGGCGGTCGTTTTACATTCGGGGCATGTCCGGATCTTCACAGCTTTGTCTTTCGTCGCCATTTTAACCCTCCCTGGAACGACTTTTCTTCCGCGCCTGTCCGGCGCTTCACTTTCAATGTTTGACGGTTGTGATAATTTGTCAAGTGACTGTCTCATCCGTGGGGTCCGGTCCCGTAGTCGCATTATTCAATTGATAAGTCACGGCATAACAGGTAATAAATATAAAGATAGGGTGATGAGAACAACACTGAAGACGCCGACAGGAACCGACCGGAGGGCCGGCGATGGGGGAGACGACTGGTACTACCGCGTGCAGGACGGCGGTCACGACCTCGTGAGGGGACCCTTTTCCAGGGCAGAGTTGCGAACTCTTTGCTCGCGGGGACATGTCCCTCCACGGGCAATGGTCCGTAACGGCTTGAGGGGCGACTGGCAGCTTGCTGGCACGTATTTTCCTTCCTTCGTCAAAACAAGGATGCGTCCGTCACTGGGTCACATTGTGCTCCCTGTATTGTTTGTAGTCCTTCTCGTCGCTCTCTATGCGCGCGACAGCCGCAATGGGCCCTACCCGCGGGTCCTCCCCTTCGGAAAGACGGCAACACCGGACAAGTTTGTCTTCCTCTCCTTGAAACCTATGGAGCCGTTCCGCGCACCTAATCCCCTTCCCACCGAGAAGCCCCCGGAGCCTCTTCTCACAAAACAGAGGGTAATCATGTGGACCAACGAAGCAAGGGTTCAGGAGATGCTGCCTCCCCTCGCGGAAAACAAGCAGTTGGACATGGTCGCGGAAGAACGGGTCAATGATATGTTCAGAAGACAGTATTTCGCACATGTCGCTCCCTCCGGTGAGGATGTATCCGAAGGAGTCCGAAAAATAGGCTACCAGTACAGGCTCTTGTCCGAAAACATAGCCAAAGGGGCATTCCGCGACGAACAGAGAGTAGTTCAGGGGTGGCTCCACAGCGAAGGGCATCGGAAGAACATGCTTTCCCAGGATGTCGAAGAGATCGGGGTAGGCGTAGGAAAAGGGAGCCTCAACGGTGAGATCGTCTGGATCGCCGTACAGGTATTCGGCAAGTCGCTTCCTCCCGCTGCCGATAAGGCCGCCACCGAGCGGACAGCGAAATCGTCACAGGCGGTATGCGTGAAACCGAATGAGACTCTCCGTTCCGGCATAGACGCCCTTCGAGCCGAAGTATCCCTTATCGGCAAGGCAGCGGCGGGCTTGAAGACAGAGATCGAAACCGATAGGAACGGTCTTTTGTCCAAATCCCGGACCAAGCAGGAGTACGACGAGAATCTGTTGCAGCAATACGCGGCAAGAATCCGGAAGTACAATCTCCTGGTAGGGGAAATGAAGAGGAAGGACCAGTTGGCCAGGGAGATGGTCGCCGAATACAATTCGGAAGTGGACGGCTATAACGGCTGTATCAGGGATTGACCGACCCGGTGTTTTCAATCACGAAAATGCATATATTACCTCAGGAGGTGACGCGATGACAGGGAAAGGGATTGCAGGTGTCATACTTATGGTCATGGTCGCTTTCGGGGTCCTGACCGGGACGTCAACGGCCGACTGGGGGAAACCGGAAACCCAGGTCTACTGTTATATCGGGTTCAGGGACAATAACCAGTACCTCGGGACCGTCGATGTTTTTGATCCGCCCAAGGCAGCCGCCTACTGTAACATGATGTACAATGACTGCAACGGGAACTGCACCGGCTGTTTCGATGATGAGGCAGCGCAGGAGATATGCATCGGCAGTTCGGGTGCGCCTTTTTACCATTACTGAGGGTGGTTGCGGTTACCTTTTCTTCGGTCCAGTATTTCCGCAAGCACGGGTATGAGAACCATGCCGAAAGGGAGCAGGAAGACCATGAGGGCGGGCACGTAAACGGCCAGGCGTCGCAGATAATTTTTTAACAGAACTTTTTCTTCCTTTGTCCATTTGTCCGTGCTGTTCCGCGGTTTCATCAGCACCCTCATAAAGCCTTCCGCATGTTCCGCCTCGCGTCTGATCATGGAGACATTCTTTTCCAGGTGTGTTTTAAAGATTCCCATTTTTCCCGTTATAGCTGTATCGGCCAAAAGCAAAAAAAGATAACCCCCTCTTTCCGGCCCGACACCAAAACCCCGCCATTTCACGGTTGCACACCCGGACCTCCATACTTATGTTTCTGTCAGTGCCATGAGCAAGGTGGAAAAACTTATATTCTCCCGTCGACAGTTCCTGAAAGCCGCAGGGCTCACAGGGCTCACCGCCATGGTAAGCGGCTGTTCCGACGCAGGCAGAAAGTTGATTCCTTTTGTCACGGCCCCTGAGGACATCATCCCCGGGGAGGCGACATGGTACGCCACCACCTGTAGAGAATGCCCGGCGGGCTGCGGCATGCTCGCCAAAAACCGGGACGGACGGGTAATCAAGGTGGAAGGGAACCCCCTCCATCCGATCAACACAGGCAAACTCTGCGCGAGAGGACAGGCGTCGGTACAGGGCATTTACAATCCTGACAGGCTCCGCGCTCCCGCGACGAAGCTCGCAGACGGTACGTTCCGGCCCGTCACATGGAAAGAGGCGGAAAAGACTATCGTCGATGCACTGACACCGGTAGTCTTGAGGGGTGACCGGCAGAAGGTCGTATTCCTTTCCGACCTCACTTCCGGTTCCGAAATGCAGGTGGTCCGTCGGTTCCTCGCTTCCATGGGGTCCTCCAACCACATAATGTACGAGCCGTTGGCCTACGAAGCCTTAAGGCAGGCAAACCGCGACGTATTCGGGGTAAGGGCCATTCCGGCATATCAAATCGACGCCGCGGATTTCCTCATCTCCTTCGGGGCAAATTTCCTTGAAACGTGGGTATCCAACGTCCGGTTCTCCCGCCAGTTCGCACGGTTCCGTGAACCTGCAAAAGACGGCAAGAATCCGTTCATTTACGTGGGACCGCGTCTCTCGATGACCGCGGCGAATGCGGACCATTGGATTGCGACACCTCCGGGCGGAGAGTCCCTTGTCGCCCTGGGTCTCCTGCACCTTATCCTCGAAAAGGACCATGGGACCGCCCTTGCGCGGGACGACAAAGCGAGAGTGCGGGCAGCCACGGCGGCCTTTACGCCGGACCTCGTCGCGGAAAGAACAGGTGTAAAGAAAGAGGAACTCCATATGCTCGCCCGCTCTTTCATGAAGGCGGCAAGGCCCCTTGCCCTCGCGGAAGGCCTGGGACTCGAGGATCCGGCGGCCCTCGACACGGGGCGCGCCGCAAACCTGCTCTCAAGTCTCATGCCGGGCAGCAGCGAGACGATGGATTTTTCGAGGCCATCCCTCCTTTCCGGCTCAGCCCCCGCGACTGATATGAAAACATTGACAGATGCCATGCTCGCAGGCAAAATAAAGGCGCTCTTCATCCTCCGCGCCAACCCTGCCTTCCACCTTCCTCAGACATGGCATTTTTCGGAGGCATTGAAAACAGTGCCCCTTGTGGTATACCTCGGAAGTTACCCTGATGAAACGGGGCGTCTGGCCCATGTCCGCCTTCCGATTCATACTTTTCTCGAATCGTGGGGTGACTATACGCCCGAACCCGGTATAGACAGCTTCCTGCAACCCGTGATGGGGCCCATCTTCGATACTCGCAATCCGGGAGACATCCTCCTCTCTCTGGGGCAGGCCATCAAAGGCCGGGTGTCCTTCCCGGAGAAAGATTTCTATGAGGTGGTCCGGCACGCCTTCGAGGCGTCCCGCACGCCGGGGGCGGCGCGCGGGAATCAGGAGGAGTACTGGCTCAATGCCCTGAAACAGGGCGGTTCCTGGAACAGCAGGGAAAAGAGGACCAGGCACTCCCTCACGGGCCACCCGGTCAATAGTATGTCCTTTGCACCTCCTTCGTCGGGGCTGCCCGCAGGGGAAGGTCTCTCCCTCATCTCCTATCCCACGATTCAGTTTTTCGACGGCCGCATGGCAAACAGGCCCATTCTGCAGGAATTGCCCGACCCCATGACCGCAGTCACGTGGGGAGGATGGGTGGAAATCAACCCTGAAACCGCGAGACGCCTCTCCATCAAGAAGGGTGATGTCCTTCTTATACGCTCGGAATCGGGGACCATCGAAGTACCTGCCTATCCCTATCCGGGTATAGAACCGGGTACTCTCGCAATCCCTTATGGTCTCGGCCATTCGGCCTTCGGCCGGTATGCCCCGGACGGCATGGAAAATTCCGTGGGGATACTGGGGAAAGAACTCGGCCCGGCGGGCAGCATAGTGAGGGCCCTTGTCACCGTGACTGTGACGAAGAAAGGAACTTCTCTGCCTCTCGCGCACACCGACGGGAGCGCCGACCAGCACGACAGGCATATTGCCCGGTCCATAAGCCTTGAAGACTACCTAAGGACCCGGGCGGATCCCCCCGACGTGGTACTGCCTCTCTCCAGGGGCTTTGTCCAGGAACGGGACTTCTATTCCGCCCACACCCACGATGCCTACCGATGGTGCATGGCTGTCGACCTCGACCGCTGTATCGGCTGCGGGGCGTGCGTGGCCGCCTGCTATACCGAAAATAACGTGGCAGTAGTGGGTAGGAAGGCCGTCCTCAAGGGCCGTACCATGGCATGGCTCCACATAGAGAGATACTTTGAACCGAAAGAACCCTTCATTCGGTTTATTCCCATGCTCTGCCAGCACTGCGACGAGGCGCCGTGTGAGTCGGTGTGTCCCGTATTTGCGCCGAATCACAGCAAGGAAGGGATAAACAACCAGGTATATAACCGCTGTATAGGTACCCGCTATTGTAGCCAGAACTGCCCCTATAAGGTCCGCCGTTTCAACTGGCTTACATGGACCCACGACGCCCCCCTTGAATGGCAGTTCAACCCCGATGTGACCCGGCGAACCAAGGGGGTCATGGAAAAATGTTCCTTCTGCATCCAAAGAATCGTGGAGGCAAAGATAAAGGCGACAGGCGAAAAGAGACTCGTCCGGGACGGCGAGTTCGCCCCTGCCTGCGCGCAGACCTGTCCGGCGGACGCCCTCGTTTTCGGGAACCTGAAAGACCCGGAGAGCCGGGTGGCAAGGCTCGTCGGGGAGGCCAGGGCCTACCAGGTCCTTGGCGAACTCAACACAAAGCCGGGGGTGATATATCTCAAGAAGATCACCCGGAACCCGGCGTAGGATGGCAAAGGACGTGGAGACCAAAGAACTGAAGTTCAATGAGGTGGACCAGGAGATACTGAGAACCCTCTCGGCCCCGGGACGCCCCTATCGGGTCGTGGTTTTCCTCCTTTTCCTGGGGGTCATTTACGGCTACATCATAGTGTGGTCCTACCAGATCACAAACGGACTGGGCGTCGCGGGATACAGGCCTCCTGTCATGTGGGGCGCATACCTCGTTAATTTCGTGTTCTGGATAGGAATCGCTCACTCGGGCACCCTCATTTCCGCTATCCTCTTCCTCTTCAGGGCAAAGTGGCGGACGAGTATCTCCCGGAGCGCGGAGGCCATGACCATCTTCGCGGTATTCATTGCCTCCCTCTTTCCCATAATCCACCTCGGGCGGCCCTGGATCTTTTACTGGATCATCCCTTATCCGAACCAGCGGACCCTCTGGCCCGACTTCCAGTCTCCCCTGATCTTCGATTTTCTCGCCGTTTCCACTTATATGACGGCAAGCCTGCTTTTCTGGTTCACAGGTCTCGTCCCCGACTTCGCGACGGTCAGGGATCGCGCCTCGGGTTTCCGCAGGAAGATTTACGGCTTTCTTTCCCTCGGTTGGTCCGGCACCGACAGGCAGTGGCATCATTACGGCATGTCCTACCTTCTCCTCGCCGGCCTGTGCACGCCCCTCGTTATCTCGGTGCACAGCGTGGTCTCCTGGGATTTTGCCCTCGCCATCATACCGGGATACCACAGCACCATCTTTCCGCCCTATTTTGTGGCAGGAGCAATCCATTCCGGTCTCGCCATGGTGCTCACGCTCCTCATCCCCCTCAGGCGGATATTCCACCTCGAACCGATCATCACTCTCGACACACTGGAAAAGATTGCGAAAACATCGATCCTCATGGCCCTCATCGTGGCATACGCATATATAGTGGAACCCTTCATCGCCTGGTATAGCGGCAATGTATTCGAGAGACAGACTTTCCTGTTCCGGGCTATCGGCTACTATGCGCCCTTGTTCTGGGTCATGTGCGCCTTCAATGCAGTGGCGCCCCTTTTCTTCTTCGCGAAGAAGATCCGGAGGAGCCCGGCGTGGCTCTTTGCAATAGCCATCCTCATCAACATCGGCATGTGGCTCGAACGGTTCGTCATTATCTGCGGCTCCATGGCAAGAGACTACATTCCTTACGCCTGGGGAAATTACTGGCCGAACTGGGTGGATTGGTCGATAACCTTCGGCTCCTTCTGCCTTTTTTTTCTCCTCTTCCTGCTCTTCGTCAAATTTCTGCCCTCTGTTTCCATAACAGAGGTAAAGGAAGAGGTAAAACCCCCTGTTCGAGGGAAGGAGGTGCCTTTTGGCACATAAAGGGGGGCTCCTCGCCGTCTTTGTCTACGCCGATGATTTTCTCTCAGCCCTTGGTCGCCTCAAGGCGGGATCGCACAGGGTGGAGACCGTCTTTACGCCCCTGAATCTTCCCGAAGTGCAGGAGATACTCGGTAAAAAGCCTAGTCAGGTCCGCCTCATCACCCTGATGGGCGGCGTCCTGGGAGGCCTGGGGGTGGTAGGGCTGGCCGTTTATGCCCATCTTTCATTCAGCCTGATTACAAGCGGGAAACCAGTCCTTCCGTGGGTACCCTGGGTCGTGGTCTGCTTTGAAGGCGCTATCCTCGGCGCGGTGATCTCAAGTGTGGTCGCGTGGATATTGAAAGGCCGTCTGCCCCGTCTTCAACCCGTCGCGGGATATGATCCGCGCTTTTCCCAGGACCGGTTCGGGATACTCGTCGCGCCTCCCGGGAGCGAAGAGGACAAGGTAAAGAAGTTACTCGAGGAAGCCGGGGCCGTGGAGGTACGCCGTGTCTCACAGTGACTTCCCCGCCCCCGTCCGCCTCGCCATTCCTTCGTGGCTCGGTATTGTTTTCACAGCCCTCATTGTTGCGGGTACGGCCGGTTTCCTCTCCGGTATTCTCGGCCCGCATCCGCTTCGCGCCTGGCAGGCATACCTCGTGAACTTCCTTTTCTGGACAGGACTCTCCCTGGGGGCGGTCCTCGTCGTAGCGGTCCTCAACCTTACGGGGGCAAAATGGGGGCGCCCGCTGAAACGTCTCGCCGAGGCATTCGGCGCCTTTTTGCCCGCTTCGTTTCTCTTTTTCTGGGTCCTCTATTTCGGAAGGATGGAACTGTTCCCCTGGATCCACCACCCCGTGCCCGCAAGACAGGTCTGGCTGAACGTGCCCTTTCTCTTCGCCCGTAACGGTGCGGGGCTTTTCTGCCTGACCCTTGTTTCCCTCGCCATGATCTACTATTCCCTCAAAGCCGACCGGCAGTGGCGGGCGGACATCCCGGGCGGGGTCGAAAAAAACCCTTCCCTGAAGCCCTGGAACACGAGCTGGAGCAGGCAACAGGCGCTCTCGCCCGTTTTCGCAATAGCCTATTCCTTTATCCTCAGCCTCATGGCATTCGACCTGGTCATGTCCCTCGATGCCCGGTGGTACTCCACCCTTCTGGCCGGATATTTCTTCGTCGGGTGCTTCTACACCGGAGTGGTCGCCCTCAGCCTCCTTTCCCTCTTTACCGCGGGTGCAGAAGGCTTTCAGGGCCACGTAATACCCCGTCACTTCCATGATCTGGGCAAGCTCATCCTCGCGTTCTGCCTTTTCACGGGGTATCTCTTCTACGCCCAGTTCCTCACGATCTGGTATGGCAACCTGCCCGAAGAGACACGCTATGTAATCCTCAGGGTCAAAACGACCCCATGGGAGCCTTTGGCCTGGGTCACCCTCTTCATGATCTTCCTTATCCCCTTCTTCGTACTCTTGAGCAAGAGGATAAAAACGAAGAGGCTTCCCATGATCCTTCTGTCCCTGATGATCATGGCGGGTATGTGGCTCGAGAAGTTTATTCTTGTCGCGCCGTCGCTCTGGAAGCAGGGTACGGTTCCCCTCGGAGCTACGGAGGCCTTCATAACAGCCGGCTACCTGGGCGTCGTGGGGCTTTGCCTCACCATGTTTCTTAAGCGGGTCCCCTTGCTGCCCGTTTCCGACCCCCTCTTCAGACTTGGGGAAAGCGAGAAGGAGGAACGGCTCAATCCATGACGGAAGAGCGTAAAGAGACTGGGACATCCACAGGAGGACCGGGCTGGAAAAGGCGCGGATACCTGTGGCTTATTCTTGCCGGAGCGCTGTTCGCGGCCATGTTCCTTCTCTACTTCAACGCAGGCCGGGGGATTGGACCGCGCCAGCCCATCTCCTTCAGCCATAGGGTCCACGCGGGCGTCAAGGAGATCAATTGCCGGTTCTGCCATCCCGACGTGGAGCGTTCCCCGAACGCGGGCCTGCCGACCGTGGAGAAATGCTTCTATTGTCACAAGTATGTCATACCTGACCACCCCGAGATCAAAAACGAGGAGCGGTATCTCAAGAGCGACACGCCCGTTCCCTGGGTACGCATCTTCTGGGTGCCCGATTTTGTGTTCTTTAACCATATCCCCCACTTGAAATGGGGGAAGCTCGATTGCAAGGACTGCCATGGTGACGTGAAAACCTTTGACCGGCTCCGGAGGGTCGATTTCCAAATGGGCTTCTGCCTGAATTGTCACCGGCAAAGAGGCGCCCAGCTCGATTGCTGGCTCGCCTGTCACAGGTAGTCCGCTTTGGCACGGTTGGCAGCCGGGCCGTGGAGACCGCCCCGGAGGCCCCGGGGCAGGGTTGGAATGATGGAGGCGTATCGATAATGCTGAAGACCATTGAAAAGGGACACCTTCCGGTGGCGGGTTTTTTCATTTCGTCCGCTTTCTGGTTCTTTACGGCAACCATAGGAGGGCTCATCCTCGCCTCAGCCATGGTAGCCCCGGACCTCCCCCTTTACAAGAACATATCCTGGCTGGTATTCGGCCGCATCCGGCCCATGCACACGAACATGATGATCTTCGGGTTCGTAGGCTCCGCCCTTCTCGGCTGCACTTACTACATAGTGCCCCGCCTTACACGGACCGGGCTTTTCAGCAGCGCCATGGGAAGGGTTGCGGTCTGGATGTGGAACCTTACCGTGACGGGGGGAACCGTGACTCTTGCCCTCGGCTTCACCCAGAGCCGCGAGTACGCGGAATGGATATGGCCCATGGATGTGATGCTCCTCGCCGTGCTTGCCCTCACCTTCTACAACCTCTTGAGGACCGTCGCGTCCCGAAAAGAGGATCTCCTCTATGTGTCGGTCTGGTACGCTTTCGGGGCCTGCATTTTCACGTTTTTCATCTATTTCTTTGGAAACGCCGTGTGGAATCCTTCGACGGGCGCGATCAGGGGCATGCCCGACGGGATACTCGCGTGGTTTTACGGACACGGGATCGTGGGGCTCTTTCTCACTCCCCTCGCAGTCGGTCTCTCCTATTACGTAATGCCCATCGTGTGCCGTACGCCTCTCTTCAGCCATAGTCTTTCCCTGGTCGGCTTCTGGACGATCCTCATGTTCTATCCCCACATCGGCACCCACCACCTCCTCCAGACACCGGCGCCCACATGGCTGAAGATCGTGGCGGTAACAGGGAGCATCGGTATGCTCATACCCGTGGCAACGGTTCTCGTCAACCTATGGCTGACAATGAGGGGACGCCTGGGTTATATCCATGAGGAAATAGGAGGCAAATTCATATTCGCCGGTCTGGTGTGGTACCTCATTGTCTGTCTCCAGGGCCCCTTCCAGGCCCTACCCTCGGTGCAGCGGATCACCCACCTCACCAACTGGGTGATAGGCCACTCCCATATCGCGGTTCTCGGTTTCTCCGGTTTCATCGGACTGGGGGGAATCTATTTCCTCCTTCCCCGGATCACAGGACGTCCCCTCTACGACCGGAGGCTTGCGGACATACAATACTGGCTCGTGCTCACGGGCCTCACCGGGTTTTTCGTAGTCCTCACCATGGCAGGTCTTATCCAGGGAAGCGGGTGGCTCGCGGGAAATGTGGTCTACAGGGTCCTCCCCGAACTTCATGTCTACTGGGTCTGGCGATTGGGCTTCGGAATCCTCATCGCCACAGGGGCAGCCATAGGCCTCTACAACGTAGCGAGAAGCCTTTACAGCGGGGCCGCGGGGCCGGATTCAACCGCACCTCAGGAAAGGGAGGAGACATGAAGGTCACCCTGAAACTCCTCCTCTTCGGGGGTATGGCCATATTCGCTTCCGTCCTCTTTATCGCCGTAATCCTCCCGTGGGCCACTATCAGCGAGAAGCCCTCGAGTATCTTCCGGGCAAGGACCGCTGTTGAAGACAAAGGCAGGGTCCTCTATATCGCGAATGGGTGCACCTACTGCCATACCCAGTTCGTCCGCAACATCGACTGGGGACTCGGCGCGGAACGGGTAGCCCTTTCCGGAGACTACGTGGCGGAGCAGCCCCACCTCCTCGGTACCGAGCGCACCGGCCCCGACCTTTCACAGGAAGGCGGGGAGCACCCCGACGACTGGCACCTCGCCCATTATGCAAACCCCCGGTTCGTGCGCCCTGAATCGATCATGCCTGCCTTCGAGTACCTTGGTAAGGAGAATATTGCGGCCCTCATCGCGTATAAGCAGGCTCTCGGCTTCAAGGACGCCGACTACCGTGTCGAGCGTCAGAAACGATGGAAGGCAAGGGCGATAGCGGCATATGAGGCCGGGCCGGACAATAATGTGGACTGGATTCATTCCATGGTGCCGGAGCCCTGGCGCAAACTTCCCGGCCCGTACCCCGCCACGGAGCCCGGTTTAAAGAGAGGCCAACGCATTTTTGAGAGCTTCTGCGTCGGATGTCACGGCCTCGTAGGGGACGGCATGGGCCCGGCGCAGCCCTATCTCTACCCGCCCCCCCTCAACTTCACCATCCTCAAGGGCCGCGGAGTGTCTGGGGGAATACTCTATTATCAGATCATGAACGGCATCACGGGTACCGCCATGCCCTATTTCAAACGCGAGCTTGAATCGGAAAAGATATGGGATGTGGGCAATTACGTGGCTCGAACTTTTATTGGCGAGAGTGACGCATACCGGCAGCCGAGAGGCATCGACGCCGCCTATATGCCACCGCCGAAAGGAGACTGACATGAGCCTCTACTACCTCCTCTGGCTGATGCTTATCGTGGCAAGCCTGTGGGCAAGTCTGGGCGCCTTTCTCTGGGCCCATCACCGCGGCCAGTTCAAAGATCAGGACAGGGCGCGGTTTCTTCCCCTCCGCGGGGAGACCGGCCCGGCCCTGCCGGAAAAGGGACCGGCGGCGCGTCGCGAAGCTTGCGTGATGCTTGCCTTGCTCGCCACCGGCGCGGGGGCCATTGTCATGGTGCTTATCATGGTGATATCACGGACGCCGGGGGCCGCCCCATGAGACTCTTTTCCCTTATCGACTTTCATCATTTTATCCTCGCCCTGTTTCTCGGAACGGCTGCCGCCCTCGTCATCTATCTTATCTTCCGGTACGGGCCCGAGACAAGACGGCGGGACGGACATGACAACCCTGTCCGCGAAGGATCGTATGCCGAAAGCCCCGACGTCCCCGAAGCCGAACACAACCCGGCGCCCCCCGTCCTTGTCTTTCTCTTTGTGGGGTTCGTGGTGTGGCTTATATGCTACGTGATCTTTTTCGCAATTCGCGGCGGACCGATGTAAACCGGGGACGTGAGACGGGAGGACCGGAATTGAACCAGGATGGACCGGGGGCAATGACATGAACAAACGGGGAGAACGGAAAGAAGAGAGCGCGGGAAAAGGATGGGCCATAGTGTGCGGCCTTGCCCTGGCGTTTCTCCTTTATGGTCTTTTCATATTTGCCGTCGTGGGGGACAAAGGGCCGCCGGATTGGGACTTCAACGTGATTGAGGACATACCGGGCAAGTCGGTCTATTCCACGTACCCCCAACCGGGAGAGACCCCGATGCAGCCCGAACCGCAGCACGTGGCGGGCAAGCCGTCCCGTGCACCCACAGGGCCGGAAGGAAAAGAAAGATGAGGACAAAAGGCGAAGGAGTACTCCGTTCTGTTTTGACGGTCATCGTGCTGGCGTGCCTGACGATAACGGGCTGCGGCTACGGCCGCATGTACGATCAGGATACGGTGAAGACCTACAAAAGGAAGATGCCTCCAATGGACAAAAGGACTGTGCCCCTTTCCGGCGGCTTTGCGGTCCTCTCCCACGGCACACCGGGGACCATGGCGAACCCCGTGGCCGGTTCCCCCTTGGGCGTTGAAAGGGGCCGGCTTGCATACGGATATTTTTGCGTCCAGTGTCACGGTCCGAGGCTTGACGGTCTCGGCACCGTGGGTCAGAGCTTCGCTCCCCTCCCCACAAACCTTGTCTCTTCGGGCGTACTCTCTCTGAAAGACGGGGAGATCTACTCGAGGGTAAGACTCGGATTCAAAAGGCACCCGGCCCTCTATACCACCATATCCGAGGAGGATACGTGGGCGGTCATCGCCTTCATGCGTCGCATGGCGCGGGGGGCGTCATGATCACCGAGTTGTTGCTCGCCTTCGTAACCGGTATCGCGGGGAGCCTCCACTGCCTCGGCATGTGCGGTCCCCTCGTGATAGCCTATTCCCTGCACCTTCGCGGCGGGTCGCCGGCGGGGCGCGGCTTGTGGTCTACCGGCGGGCTCATGCGCCATCTCACCTTCCACCTGGGACGGACCATAACCTACGCGTGTCTGGGGGCCCTTCTCGCGGGACTCGTCAATCTCGGAGATATGACAAGGTCCCTCATGGGCATCCGGAGTATCATTACCATCGGGGGTGGCGTCTTCATGGTCCTCTCCGGTCTCATGCTTCTCAGGATAATCCCCTTTTCCTTCACGTCGGCAGCCCCTTCGGGACAACGGGAATCCATGCTCACCCGCTTTATCAGGGCCCGCCTCGACTCTCCCGGGCGCAGTTCCGGACTAAGCCTGGGACTTGCAACAGGGTTTCTCCCCTGCATGTTCTCCTGGGCCATGATCGTTAAAGCAGCGAGTCTGGAAAATCCCTTTGCGGCGTTTTTATTCATGGCCCTGTTTGGTTTGGGCACCGCACCCGTGCTCCTCTTTACCGGTTTCTCCACCTCTCTCTTTACGGTCGGGACCCGGCTCGCAGGAGAACGTCTTGCTGCCGCGTCGGTAATCGCCATGGGTCTCATCCTTCTCTGGAAGGGAGCAGGCCAATTTGTCTGAGCATCAGTTCAGCACCACCGCAACCGGGAAAGAGGGCTTTTCGCCTCCCCGGGCAGACACATGCTACCTCTGCGGTCTGCCGATCGGCGCGGGGGAAACAGCGTCCGGATCACTCCGGCGGTTCTGTTGCCCCGGGTGCCGCCAGGTATTCCTCATCCTCTCCGCGTCCACGGGCGATCTCCCTCCCGATTTCCGGACAACAGAACTCTATCGGGCATGCGTGGAAGCAGGCATCGTTCCCGTTCCCGGCAACACGCCTTCACCTTCTGCTGCGGATGTCCCGGCATGGGGAACGGATACACCGGCCCTTGAATTCGTGTTCAAAGCAGGGGGTATGTGGTGCCCCGCCTGCGGCTGGCTTATCGAGGAAGTCCTGAAAAAGACCTCAGGCGTCCTGGACCCGCACGTGTCGTTTTTTACCGATACGGTGAGGGTGAGATATCTCCCTCACCGTGTAACACCATCAGAGATCATGTCCCGTGTGGCAAAGCTAGGTTATCCTGTGTCGCCCCCCGAAGGGGAGATCCACCGGGTCCGGGCAAAACAGGACCTCCTGGTGCGTCTCGGCGTTGCGGCGATCCTCACCATGAATGCCATGATGCTTTCGACAGCCCTGTACTTCGGGTTCATCCGCGTACTCAACCCCACGACGGTCGCCTACTTCTCTTACCCCCTCCTCGTCATGACGGGACCCGTGGTTTTCTATGCGGGAATGCCCATCCTGAGGAAGGCGTGGGCCGGTATCCGGTACGGCAGCGTTTCCATGGATACCCTTGTTGCGGTGAGCGCCCTTGCGGCTTTCTTTTACAGCGTCGCACAGATTGCGCGAGGGAGCATCCACCTCTATTTCGACACCGCGGCGATGCTTGTCACTATCGTTCTCCTGGGACGCTATATCGAGATGCACGCACGGGAGCGCGTTGTGGCTTCGGTGACCGCGCACCTTGACGAAATAGGCCCTCAAAAGGTGCGCCTCAGGGAGGGCCGTGGTGAACGTTGGGTTTCCGCCAGTGCAGTGAGGCCCGGAGACTCTTTCGTGGTGAGGGCAGGCGAACGTCTTGCCCTGGACGGCGTGGTCAAAAACGGCACGGGACTTCTGGATCAGTCCGTCCTCACCGGTGAGCCGCGGCCCGTGGCGAAAAACAGCGAGGGACAGGTGATGGCGGGGAGCCTGCTCACGGAGGGTGAACTGGAGGTCGTCGCATCGAGGCCCGCGGAGGAGAGTACACTCCGGCGGATGACCGACCTCGTGACCCATGCCCTCGATCGCAGGAGCCGGGGTGAACAACTGGCTGACCGCACAAGCCGGTTGTTTGTACCCGCTGTCCTGGCCGTGGCAGGTTTCACAGGGATAATTATGCGCATTTCGGGAGCTTCGGTGGACGAAATCCTGCTCAGATGCCTCACCATCCTCCTCATCTCGTGTCCTTGCACCCTCGGTATAGCAATCCCCCTTGTGAAGGTTGCCATGGTCGGTCTCGGTCGGAAGAAGGGGATCCTCATAAAGAACCCTGACGCCCTCGATCGGATAACAAAACTCGACACCATGGTCTTCGACAAGACAGGTACCGTAACCGAGGGATGTTTCACCCTTCGTCACGTGATATCGAAGGACCTCTCCGACGATGAAGCCCTTTCCATGGTGGCTGCAATAGAAGCGGGCTCGTCCCACTTCCTTGCCGGGGAGATTGTCCGGAGGGCGCGTTGCCTGGGGATCGCCATTGCGAAGGCTTCCGACATAGAGGAACTGGGAGGGCTCGGCATAACAGGCACCGCGGGCGGCAAGACGGTCTTCGCAGGGAACCGGCGTCTTCTCACCCGATGCGGAGCAGGCCTTCCCGATTACCTCGACCATCAGGCCAGGGAATGGGAGCAAGCCGGCATGACCGTGGTCTTCTTCGGGTCGGACTCCGTCACAAAAGGCTTCTTTGTGTTCGGAGACAGGGAACGCGAAGGAGCGAAGGAGCTTGTAGACCGGCTTCGGAAGCGGGGCCTCAGACTCCTGCTCCTGTCGGGAGACGGGGAGGAAACCACGGAGGCCGTGGCCCGGCGTCTCGGCATCAGTGACTTCCTGGGCCAGAGACTCCCTCATGAGAAGGCAGAAACCATAGAGAGGCTTCGTCTCGAAGGACACGTTACAGGCATGGTGGGCGACGGCATAAACGACGCCGGGGCCATGGCCGCAGCCGACGTGGCCATTGCGGTGGGATCGGGAAACGATGTAATGAAGGAGGCGGCGGACCTGATCATACCCGGGGGAAGACCCGGCGCCATCATCGATGCATTCGCCCTTTCCGCCCTGTGCGCCCGAACCACCCGGCAGAACCTCTCCTTTGCCTTCCTGTATAATCTGATTGCCGTGCCCGTTGCCGCGGCGGGTCTGTTGAACCCCCTCATCGCGGTCATCGCCATGTTCATGAGCAGCCTTACCGTCATAGGGAACGCGCTCCGCGTCTCCCGTGAGCCCGGATCGCGGTAAAACATTTACGTGAGGCCTTCACCCCCCCCTTCGGGGAGGTTCATTCCTTGTAACCAATTCAATCCGAAATATTGTATATTCTGTGTGACGGGGAAGCACCGCCGGACGCATGCACTGGGGTGAAGAAGATGGAAAACGAAAGGAAAACAAAACAACAACTCATCGAGGAGCTTTCGGAGCTTCGTTTCAAGGTTGCCCAACTGAAGACAGGGCGTGCGGCGGCCGAGCGGGCCCTCCGGGAAAGCGAAGAAAAGTTCTCCATTCTTTCCGAAAACAGCGACATCGTCATCTTTCTGATTCAGGAGGAAAAGTGCCTGTACGTTAACCCTCCCTTCACGACGATGACAGGTTATACCCTCGAGGACCTCTCGACCATGAATTTCTGGGACATCGTCTCCCCGGACATGCGGGAACTGGCCAAAACACGGGCCCTTGCCCGGCAGAGGAAGGAGAAGGTGCCTTCCCGGTATGACTTGAGGTTCATCACGAAATCCGGAGAGGAACGGTACGGCAACCTCGGGACCACGCTGATCGCGTTCAACAACAACCCTGCCATACTGGGATTCGCCCTCGACGTCACGGACCGCAAGCATATTGAAAAGGCCCTCAAGGAAAGCGAGAAAAAGTTCCGCGGCATCTTTGAAAACACCATCGTCGGTATCTACCAGAGCGTGCCCTCGGCGGACTATCTCATGGTCAATCACGCATTCGCAAGAATCTTCGGGTACGATTCGCCTGAGGACCTCATGATGTCGGCCATCGATATAAGGGATCAACTCCACATGGACACGTCGGGACTGGCCGCCTCCGAAAAGGGCACCCGAAACTTTCAGCTTCAGATACGCCGTAAGGACGGCAGTACAGGCTGGGTGTCAAACCATTTCCTCGTCACCGAGGACGAATACGGCAATGCAGTGGGCTTTGAAGGGGTACTGGTAGATATTACGGAACAGAAAGGTTTGGAAGAAGCGCTGAGAGAGAGCGAGACCCAATATCGCACCCTTTTCGACTCGGCGAGCGACTCCATTTTCCTGGCGGCCAACGACAGGTTCATCGACTGCAACAGAAAAGCCCTCGATATGTTCGGCTGCACAAAGGAGCAGATCGTCGGTCAGTCCCCCTCCAGGTTTTCTCCTCCCCTGTCGTCCGATGGAGGAGATTCGAGGGGAAGGACCTTCGATAAGATAACTGCGGCCATGGCCGGAGACCCCCAGTTCATCGAGTGGAAGCTTTGCAGGTATGACGGAACCCCCTTTGACGCGGAGGTAAGTCTGAACTGCGTGGAGTTGGGCGGAGGAAGACTTCTCCAGGCCATTATCCGTGATGTGACCGACCGGAAACGCGCTGAGCAGTCGCTCCGGGAGTCGGAGAATAAATTCCGGGTCCTCGCTGAAAAGGCCCTCGTCGGCATCTACCTCGTGCAGGACGGCCTCTTCAGATACGTCAACGCAAGGTTCGCCGAGACGGTCGGTTACCCCATAGACGATATCACCGACAAGATAGGCCCCAAGGAAACAGCCCTTCCCGAGGACTGGCCCATGGTACGGGAAAATATGCGCAAGAGACTCTCAGGGGAGGCCGAATCTCTTTCCTATGAGTTCCGAACCCTCACCAAAGACGACGAAATCAGAAACGTGGAGATCTTTAGTTCCCGCATACTTTACCAGGACAGGCCGGCCATCCTGGGAACCCTTCTCGACATCACCGAGCGCAAACGCGCCCAGGAAGCGCTGAGAGCGAGTGAGGCGCGGTACAGGACCCTCCTCCAGAGCATCCGGGACCGTGTATATATCCTCGACCCCGAAGGGTGTTTCACCTTTGTGAACAATGAAATCGTGGAACGCTTCGGCCGCCCCAAGGAGTGGTTTATCGGCCGTCATTACCTCCAGGTGGTCCGGCCCGAATACAGAGACCTTGCCCAGAGAAATTTCGACGCGGAAATGCGCGGAGATGTCCTCCCTCCCTACGAGATCATGATCGATATCCCCGGGTCAAAGGAAAGGGTGTGGGTGGAAGTGAACAGGCAGCCTCTTTATGACGGTACCCGTATCATCGGCGTTCTCGGCGTTTCACGCGACATCACCTCCCGAAAGCTGATGGAAGAGGAATTGAAAAGGCACAAGGACCACCTCGAACACAAGGTGGAGGAAAGAACCGCTGAATTGAAAACGAGCAAGGAAGAACTGGAAATCAAAACGAGGACCCTGGAGGAGGTCAATACTGCCCTGAAGGTGCTCCTGCGCCAGAGAGAAGAAGACAAGGTCGACCTGGAAGAGCGGTTTGCCTTGAACGTAAGAAAGCTGATCCTCCCCTATGTGGAAAAGATGAAAAAGGGGCGGCTGGACCCGCAGCTCCATTCCTACGTGAGCATCATGGAGGCAAACCTCAACGAAATCATGTCACCCTTTCTCCACTCCGTGGGTCAGTTCAATCTTACCCCGCGGGAGGCACAGGTTGCCTCCCTCATAAAAGACGGCAAGACGACCAAGGAGATCGCTGAGATAATCGGCATAGCCCCCAGCGCTGTAGATTCCCATCGCAACAATATCAGGTCAAAGCTGAGCTTGAATAAACGGAAAGTCAATCTTCAGATGTATCTTCAGTCTATGAAATAGGGTCATTATAGCCATATTATAACCATATTTATTCCATACCATATTTCCGCTCATTTCGTATAGACTTTACATGTTCTAAAAAACTGGTTTCTCCGTGTACCGTCTGAACTGCATTCGCCGGTGTCCTGTTTCATAAGGGTGCCGGGAAAAGGGGGCAAGAAATCGACACGATAGGGCACCTCGGTAATAAACTCACACGTATCCGTTCACGGGGCGGATGGCGCCGGATATGCCCCGACCCTGCTTCCCTCAATGACAAAACCCTCTCCGGAACGAAAGAACGAGAAAATGGACGGGGCGGCAACCTCCGCGTCATGCGCCCCTCTTCACAGGTCTCACACTTTTTGTGCGCTTCGAGGGCAATGTCCGGAAAGATGGAACACGCAGAAGGAGGTCAATGTGCTACAATGTAAGTATGGCAAAAACAGAATAAGTAAAAGGCCGGAACACCGATGATCCGGGTACTCGTGGCAGATGACGAAACCGGGATGGTCGAGACCTTCAGGCAACGGCTGGCCGCAGAAGAGATTGAGGTGATCGCCGCCTTCCGTGCCCGGGAAGCCCTTTCCATCCTATCACGGGGAGATATGGACGTAGTGGTTCTCGATATAAGGCTTCCGGACATGGACGGACTCGATCTCCTCACAAAGATCAAGGAGACCTGGCCTTCCCTCGAAGTGATTATACTTACCGGCTCCGCCTCGATCGCGACGGCGATTCAGTCCATGAAACTCGGAGCCTCCGACTACCTCACCAAACCGTGCAGCGTATCGGACCTTTCGAAGGCGATCTCCAAAGCATACGAGAAGAAGATGGACACCCTCAAGACCGCGGACCAAGGGAACGAGGCCCGCGGAAAGCGGGTCCATGACTATTTTGTGGGCGCCAGTGACGAGATGATGAAAGTCAAGAATATACTGTCACTCGTGGCCCCCTCCCGCGCACCCGTGTTGATCCTGGGCGAAACCGGCACAGGCAAGGAACTTGCCGCCCTGGCCATTCACGAACTGGGTCCCCGCTCGGGGCGCCCTTTTGTCACCATCAATTCGAGCGCCCTCCAGGAAACCATGCTTGAGAGCGAGCTTTTCGGATACAGGAAAGGTGCCTTCACGGGCGCCGACAGCGACAAACCCGGGCTCCTGGAGATTGCGGACCACGGCACGTTCTTTGTGGACGAAGTGGGAGAGATGGGCCTCACCATACAGGCAAAGGTCCTGCGGGCCATGGAAACCGGGACTTTCAGGAAACTCGGAGCCACAACGGAAACGAAGGTCGACGTCCGTTTCATCTTCGCCACAAACAAACCCCTCAAAAACGAAGTTGAACAGGGGAGATTCCGCAAGGACCTGTTCTTCAGGATAAACACCCTCCAGGTCAACCTCCCGCCTCTCAGGCAAAAGAAGGATGACATCCCTCTTCTGACCGGTTATTTCCTCGGCAAATTCGTCACCGGAGGAAAGAGGAAGCGTTTTTCCCGGGAGGCGATAAACCTCCTCACGCTTTACGGGTGGCCGGGAAATGTGAGGGAACTCGCAAATACGGTTCAAAGGTCCATTCTGATGAGCGGTGAGCGCGAAGAGATCGAACCCGAGGACCTTACTCCGGCCATACTGAAAACCGTGGCCTACCCGAAGGAGGCACAGGTTCCTTCGCAAGGTCACCGGACTTTGAACCTTTCCCGTATGGAACAGGGCCATATTCAGAGCGTGCTGAGCTCCGTGAAGGGAAACAAGGCCAAGGCAGCCCGGCTCCTGGGCATAAGCCGTACGGCCCTTTACGATAAGCTGGGAGCGATGCAGGCGGCGAGATGACAATACCGGCGTTTGCCATTGGGGAAGCTCGAAGTCCCCATAAAGGGACTTCTTTTAACTACACGTTGTGACAAGAAGACCACGGCGGGGACGTTCAGCCCCGCGCGAGTCGATCAATATCAAGAGGAGGATTTAGATGGTCGAGCTTACGGCGGAACAAAGAGACATCAAACAGGCGGCGCGGGAATTTGCGGAAAAGGAATTCAAGGACATCGCGAGGCAACTGGACGAGAAGGAGCAGTTCGACGACAGACTCTGGAAGAAGGCCGCGGAGCTGGGCTTTCTCGCCGTATTCATAGAAGAGGAATACGGCGGAGCCGGACTGGGACATCTCGAACAGTGTCTTATCATTGAGGAGTTCGCCCGTGTCGACACAGGGCTCGCCCAGTGCATGGTGGCTTCCTATTTCGGTACTCAGTTGATAAAGCTCTTCGGCACGGAGGAGCAGAAGCACAAATTCCTTCCCCCCATAGTCAGGGGAGAGATGAGATGCGGCATGGCGTCCACCGAGCCCGACGCGGGAAGCGACGTGGCGGCCATCACTACCACTGCAGTGAAAGACGGGAACGACTATATAATCTCAGGTAACAAGATGTTCATCACCAATGCCAACACCGCCGACTATCTCCTGGTGCTCTGTGTGACGGATCCCACCAACCCCAGGAAGCATAACAGGCTAAGCACCATCATAGTGGAAACGAACAGACCCGGGTACGAAGCCACCAAGCTCCACGGGAAGCTCTCCATACGCTGTTCCGACACAGGGGAGTGCACGTTCAAAGACGTGAGGGTCCCCCAGTCGAACCTCGTGGGTGTGGAGGGAAAGGGCTTCCACCAGCTTATGGAGTTCTTCAACAGGGCCCGTCTCGAGGGCGGAGCAGGATTGGCGGTAGGCACGGCCCAGGGCGCACTCGACAAGGCCATGGACCACGTGAAGAAGAGGAAAGCCTTTGGCGGACCTCTCGCAAAACTTCAGATCGTTCAGGCAAAGATCGCGGAGATGGCGACCCTTGTCGAGGCAGGCAGGAGTCTTCTCTACAGAGCGGCCATGAAGGTGGACAAGGGAGAAGTCGACCATACCCTTATCGCCATGGCCAAGTGGTATACCTGCGAGAATGCAGTCAAGGTAGCTGACGAAGCGATCCAGCTTCACGGAGGATACGGCATCCTTGAAGAGTATGATGTTGCGCATTATTGGAGGGACGCCAAGGTCCTCGAGATTTTCGAAGGCACAAAAGAAGTGGAGAAGGTGCTTATCGGAAAAACGCTCCTGCAGACGTCCTGATCAAGGGAGGAAGGGCGCGCTGTTTCACCGCGTTTCCGGCAGGCGAAATCCGGGAACAATGCGGTGCAAAGGCGTTTTGCATTACGGTTTGCCGTAATGGGGATGCTTCACGGATTTTAACAAAAAAAGGAGGGTTTTATGAAAAGATCAACATGGATGATCGGTTGTCTCATGGTATGCGCATTACTGTTTTTATTCCTCGTCCCCCTTCAGAGCCACGCGGCGGAGAAGGTAATCACCCTTAAGGTAGCCAACTGGTTCCCCATCACCCACAAGCAGAGCATCCTCCTCGATGCGTGGGGCAAGGAAGTGGAGAAGAAGACGGGGGGCAAGGTAAAGGTCAACTACTATGCCGCAGGCACCCTCGTCCCCGCTGCCCAGAGCTATGACGCGGTCACCAAGGGTATCGCCGATGTAGGCAACCACGTCCTCGGATACACGGTAGGGAAGTTCCCCTTGACGGAGATCATCGACCTCCCCCTGGGCTACCCCAACAACACGGTTCCCACCAAGATGGCCAATGCCTTCTACGGCAAGTTCAAACCGAAAGAGTTCGATGAGGTGAAGGTCCTCTGGTTCCACGCCCAGGCCCCCGGCATCGTCCACACGAAGTCAAAACCCGTCCACAAACTCGAGGACCTGAAGGGCCTCAAGATGAGGACCTACGGCTCCAATGCGAAGCTCATGGGACTTCTGGGAGGAACCCCCGTGGCAATGCCCATGACCGATGTGTATGACGCCCTTTCGAGAGGCGTAGCCGACGGCGTCATGGCCGCATACGAGGCACTGGAAGGCTTCAGGCTCGGAGAGCAGGTGAAGTACTCCACGGAGAACTACGACACCTCCTACAGCGCCACCTTCGTGGTCGTCATGAACAAGAGAAAATGGAACGCCCTTCCCCCGGACGTGCAGAAGGTGATCGACGGGATGAGCCCCGAGTATATCGAGAAGTACGCCGCCATGTGGGATGACATCGAAAAGAGCGGCAAGGAATACTGCATCAAGAAAGGCAACAAGATCATCACCCTCGACAAAGCCGAACAAGCCAAGTGGGTGGCCAAGGCCGAACCTCTCTTCGATGACTACGTGAAGAGGATGAAGGCAAAGAACCTGCCGGGCGACGAAGCGCTGAAGTTCGTCCGCGATTACTTAAAACCCTACAAAAAGTAATATCCGGGAGGAGAAATGCAGGTATTTCACTCGGTGGTTTTGAGAGTCGGCAAGGTGATGGACGTGATCGGGGGGACCGTCCTTACCCTGATGATGCTTATCACCGTGCTGGACGTGGTCCTCCGGCTCTTCCGGAAGCCCATTACCGGCACGTATGAACTGGTTTTCCTGGGAGGCGCGGTGGTAATCGGATGCGCCATCCCCATCACTTCATGGGAGGGAGGACACGTGTGCGTCGACTTTCTGCTCGAACACTTCTCTCCCATGGCGAAGAAGGTCATCATGCTCCTCACGAGGCTCCTGGGCATCGCGTTCTTTCTCCTTCTCGCATGCAACCTCTTCCTCCTCGGGACCGATCTCTTCACGTCCGGAGAGGTGTCGCTCACGCTGCACGTGCCCTACTACCCCGCTGCCTATATCCTCGCGCTCTGCGCTTTCGTGGAGTGCCTCGTGCTCGTGTCGTCCTTTATAAAGATTATCGGGGGAGATCATGAATGAGACCGTCGTAGGAGTCATCGTACTCTGTCTGTTATTGGGGCTGTTTCTCACGGGTATCGAACTCGCCTTTGCCATGGGCATTCTCGGGGTGGCGGGGTTTGCCTACCTCGTGGACGTGCCGGCTGCCATGGGTCTCATGGCGAACGACTTTTTCGATGCCCTCGCATCATACGGGCTCACGGTCATCCCGCTCTTCGTACTCATGGGCCAGATCGCCTTCAACGCGGGTATCGCGAAGAGGCTCTATGACTGCGCCCACAGGTTCTTAGGCCACATCCCCGGGGGCCTCGCCATCGCCACGGTGGCAGGGGCAACGGCCTTCAAGGCCATCTGCGGCTCCGTGGCAGCCACATCAGCCACCTTTGCGAGTGTGGCCGTGCCCGAGATGACAAAATACGGGTATGACAAGAAGCTCTCCACAGGGATCGTGGCCACAGTGGGCACCCTGGGCTGTCTTATCCCCCCGAGTGTGGTCCTCATCATATTCGGTATCGTGACCCAGCAGTCCATAGGGAGGCTCTTTCTCGCGGGCATCCTCCCCGGGCTCCTTATCGCATTCTTCTTTGTCGTGGTCATCTTCGGCTGGTGCAGGATAAACCCCAAGCTGGGCCCGAAGTGCGAGCCCTTCACCTGGGGCGAGAGAATGAAAACGGTGCCCGACGTCATATGGCCCATCGGCATCTTCCTCGTCATTATCGTGGGAATGATGAAGGGGTTCTTTACCCCCACGGAAGCAGGGAGTATCGGGGCCTTCTCGGTCCTCGTGCTCTGCATCGCCAAAAAGAACATGAACTTCAAGGGATATGTGAAGTCCGTGAAGGAGTCCCTCAGGACCGCGTGTATGGTCCTTCTTCTCATTGCCACATCGAGCATGCTCGGGCACTTCATCGCAGTGACGAACATACCCAGCCGCCTCGGCGAATGGACCTTAAGCCTCACGCTCCCGTCCTTTGTCGTGGTGGTCATGATATTCTTTATCTACCTCCTGGGCGGGTCGTTCATCGACGACCTGGCGTTTATGATCCTCGCCACGCCCATATTCTTCCCCATCATCACGAAACTCGGGTATGACCCCCTCTGGGCAGGCATTGTCATCGCCCTTACCGTCTGCATAGGGTCCGTGGTCCCGCCCGTGGCGATCTGCGTTTTCATTGTGAGGAACATTACGAAGGTACCCATGGGGGTCATCTATTCCGGGGTCTACCCCTTTCTCATCTCCCTGGTCCTCGTGGTGGTGCTCTGTTTTCTCTTTCCCCAGATCGCCCTGTTTTTGCCTAATCTGCTTATGCCGTAGAAAAGAGGAGGAAGTATGACCATAGGTGATTTATTAGTAAGAAATGCCCACAAGTTCCCGGAGAAGACCGCCGTAGTCACGGAGGATGCGTCCTTTACCTTCCGCGCCCTCAACGAGCGGGTCAACAGTCTTGCCGGTCTTCTCATAAGCCGCGGCCTCGAAAAGGGAGACCGCATCGGGGTGGTGGTGCATAACGGACATCGTTTCATGGAGATCTACTTTGCCGCGGCAAAGACGGGGGGCATCTTCTGCCCCTATAACAACCACCTGAGAAGCGAGGAGCTTAAGGACCTCATCCAGTACTCGACGCCCAAGTTCCTCTTCTTCGACGAGGACTTCGGCAGCATGATCGAGGGCCTTAAACCCGAACTCGCGGTGACTCACTATATCGGGGACTACGAAGGGCTCCTTGCGCCTTTTGCCGAGCCGGCCGTGAAGGTGACGGAAGAGGACGTGCTCTCCATCATCTTTACCGCAGGCACCACAGGCAAGCCGAAGGGCGCCATGAGGACCCACCGCCACCTCATGTCGGATGCCATTGCGAGCGCCATCGACCTCAGGGTGGAGTACGACGAGAAGGTGCTCATCACCTTTCCCATGTACCACGTGGCCGCGGAGGACAACATCGTGCGCCATTCCTTTCTGCCTAATACGATCTACATAAAGAAAGAAGGAGGCTTCAACCCCGAGGAGGTCCTCGCCTACATCTCGAAAGAGAAGATCACGAGGTGCCAGTTCGTCCCCACCATGATCCACAGCCTCCTCCAGATACCGGATGTGAGGAAGTTCGACCTTTCGAGCCTGAGGCTCATCCTCTACGCAGGTTCCCCCATGCCGGCCGAGCTTCTAAGGCAGGCCCTCGAGGTGTTCCCCTGCGGGTTCGCCCAACTCTATGGGCAGACGGAGAGCGGTCCCTTTACCACGGTCCTCAAGCCGGAGGACCATGACCTCACGAAGCCCGCAAGGCTCGCCTCCTCAGGCAAGGCGGCCCTCAACTACGAGATAAGGATTGTCGATGAGTCCGATAAGGACGTTGCCGTGGGCGAGGTGGGAGAGATCATCGGGAAGAGCGAGGCCATGACCATAGGGTACTGGCAGATGCCCGAGGCTACCGCGGAAAAGCTCCGGGGAGGCTGGCTCAGGACCGGGGACCTGGGGAGATTCGATGAAGAGGGGTTTATCTACATCGTGGAGAGGAAGAACGACATGATCATCTCCGGCGGGGTGAACATCTATCCCCGTGAGGTGGAGGAAGTCCTCTACCGCCACCCCGCAGTATCGGAGGTATCGGTAATAGGGATACCCGACGAGCACTGGGGAGAGGTGGTAAAAGCGGCGGTGGTATTGAAGCCCGGGGCTTCCGCGGAACCCGCGGAGCTTATAGACTTCTGCGGCAAGAACCTGGCGGGGTATAAAAAACCCAAGTCCGTAGACTTCTGGGAAGAACTCCCCAAGAGTCCCCAGGGGAAGATCCTGAAGAAGGAGATAAGGAAGCATTACGGGGAAAAGTAAGCCTCCGCCGTTCAAATCCCTACGAAGAGACCTATGCAGGGCATGAGGATATGAAAGATGACGGGAGAGGCGGTACACGGCTGCCGGTACCACGCCTCTCCCGTTTTTCGCGTCCGCCGGGACCCCGTCGGATCTGAGGCAAAACTATCCTTTTTCTTATCGAGTCACGAACGCGGCCCTGTGGGGAAACTGCCACAGACGGGGTGCTCCGCTTTATCACGGAAATCCTCCATGGTAGCCGGTTGCAGGGTATAGAACTCCTTTCCCACGGTCCGCCATGGGACCTGCATGGAATTGTTCACACGATCTTTCAGACGCCGCTACACTTTCGATACGGTATCACCGTGTCGAGAATCATTCTACGGCAGGTAGTCAAACCCTGAAAGCGGAGTAATGAGCGGGGGTCGTTCAAATCCGTCGGGACCGTAGTGGTTGTACTGGTGCACCCACCGATGCACGGCACTTGTGGTGCTTCCCACGTATTCCGCGACAATTTTGACCGGCAGTCCCCTGCTGGTAAGGTAAATCGATTGCCAGCGCTGAAAGTGATCATGGTCTTTTGCGGCCTTCATGCGTCGCTTCAGCTCACTTTCATTCAGATGATTCATCAATTTTGCAGGCTTCACAATGTCCTCCTCCTTGATGCGCCTCGGAACATGAAAATATTGTTACTTTGAATTCTACATAGTTGATTCTATAACATTTTTGACCATACTGCCCCTAATGTCAAGACAAATTTCACGGTCCCCGGCGGTTCCGGAAATCCGCGTGCCCTGATTCACGTCCGGGGATCCCTTCGTCCCCCAAGGAGGTTGAGCAGAACAAGAATCATGGACACGGAAAGAAGGACTACTTCACGGATGCTCCTCTCTACCGTGCCCGGGATGATATGCCACCTTCCCGTCATCCCGCGTGTTTCCGCGCCCGGCCCATAGACGGTGTACTCGAAATTTTCTTGAAGTTTCATGGCTCGGAACCTCCTTCGTATAGAGATTCGTACTTCCCCGCATGATAGGCCGCCCTTCTCCGTTATCTTGAAAGGCAGGCAGGTCGACCGGTTCGTTGCGCCAGTCCGGCTGCTATTTTCTCTTGTTCTTTGAAAATGTCTCAAGAAATGTGCCGCGAACCCGGGGAGGGCATGGAACTCATGTGGATCCGACTCCGCAAAATAAAGGCATAGGGAAAACGGGGCGGACGTACCTTGAGATTCAAGACAACGTCTCATAGTGTAAGACACTGTCTTGCGGGACGATAGACGGGAAGCGGTTGATCGGGCCGCGAAGAGGACACCCGGGCTACAGGGCGACAAAAGTCCGCGAAGGCCGGGCGCTCAGTAAAACTCCTTTGATATATCTCCCAGGGCCTGCACGCTGAAGGGCTGTTTTACGAGGGCACTGCCCTTCAGCGCCGGCATCCCGTCTTCAAAGCAGGGCCGGTCGTTTCTGTAGATCACGCCGAGAGGAATGCGGTCGCCGAATTCGAGGGCCCGTTCAAAGCTCCTGAGCCTGTCCCGGGGGTTATAATCAGGTTCGATATGGTAACACCGGCTTCTGTACCACTCATATGTATTGACCTTGTTGAAGCTTACGCACGGCTGGAGGATATCCACCAGACTGAAGCCTCTGTGGTTCATGGCCTCCATGATCAGTCCCTTCAGATGGTCTCCATCGCCTGCGAAAGCCCTGGCCACGAAGCTGCAGTCGAGGGCAACTGCGAGAGCCACAGGATTCAGGGGCTCGGAAAGAACGCCGAAGGGTTGTATTTTCGAGATTGTTCCCGCTGCCGTGGTAGGCGACGCCTGCCCCTTCGTGAGTCCGTATATCTGGTTGTCGTGGACAAAGAGCTTTATGTTTATATTCCTTCGGATCCCGTGAATGAAATGATTCCCTCCCTCGCCGTAACAGTCGCCGTCCCCCGCGAAAGCGAGAACAGGCATTTCATGGTTGACCAGCCTCAGGCCCGTAGCCACGGGCAGGGAACGACCGTGCAGTCCGTTAAAGGCGTTGCACGACACGTAATGAGGGAATTTGCCTGACTGGCCTATGCCCGACACAATGGTGAACTGATAGGGTTCGAGCCCGAGCTCCACCATAGCCTGCTTAAAGGCCTTCAAAATACCAAAATTCCCACATCCCGGACACCATGCCGGCGCCCGTCCTTCAAAGTCTTCGAATCGAGCCATCAACCCCTCCCGAATGGATTTGCCGAACCTCTCATATCATCACTGCCTGCCGATTCTCTCTTTGATCTCGCCCACGAGGGTTTCGAGGGTAAAAGGGCGTCCGTCGAACCGGTTTATCCTGTCATGAAAAACGAAGCCTGTTTCTGCCCTCATGAGGGACGCGAACTTTCCAAGGGCGTTGTTTTCGATACAGATAGTCTTTCCCGCCCTGTTCAAAAGACCGAGATAATCGAACCGGCCCGTTCCGGGGAAAGGGTAGATTTCGCTGAAATGCAGCATGGCAACCGCCGTTGTCTCCGCGAGGTCGTCAACCGCCTCTTTCATCACGCCGTAAGTCGACCCCCATCCCACCAGCACGACCTCAGGGGCGGCGTGCCCATAAAAAAGGGGCGGCGAAATTTCTTCCGTGATAAGGGGCAGCTTCCTAAGGAGCCTTTTTTCCATCATCCTGACCCTTGTCGCGGCGTCCTCTGTGATGTGACCTTCTTCGTCATGCTCATCGCTGTCCGTTACCACGAGGTGAGACGCCTCTCCCGGCACACCCAGGGGGGAAACTCCGCTATCCGTGAAGGCGTGTCTCTTGTAGGATTCAATGCTCCGGAAGGCATCGCCTCTCAACCGGTAATCAGTATAGACAATCCTGGAGAGATCGAAGGAGTCGTATGTCCACTCGCTGTCCGCAAGATACTGGTCCGTAAGAATAAAAGCGGGTATCTGGTATTTCTCCGCAAGGTCGAAGGCCTTATTCGTGAGATAAAAGGCCTGTTCCGGGCTTCCCGGGGCGAAGATTACCCGCGGGAATTCCCCGTGGCCCGCGTGGAGCGTGAAGAGAAGGTCCGCTTGCTCGGTCCTCGTGGGAAGGCCCGTCGCAGGCGCCGGTCTCTGCGCCAATGCAATCACGAGAGGCGTCTCGGTTATGCCCGCAAGGGAAAGACCTTCCACCATCAGGGCAAATCCTCCTCCCGAACTCCCTGTCATGGCCCGCACTCCTCCGAAGGAAGCGCCGAGGGCCATATTTATGGCCGCGATCTCATCCTCCGCCTGCTCCACCACGATGCCGTGCTTCACGGCCTTTCCTGCCACAAAGTTGAGAATGCCCGTGGAAGGCGTCATGGGATATGCAGAGTAGAATTTCAGACCCGATGCCACCGCTCCCAGGCCTATGGCTTCATTGCCCGAGATAAGCATCTTCCCCCGCCCGGTACCTGCCATGGAAAAACCGCACCGCGTGCACTCTTTCACTGCGTAACCGTATCCGGCCCGGGCCGAGTCCATGTTGGCGCGTACTACTTCGTCACCTTTTCTTTGGAGGGTGGCTTTCACCACATCGAAAAGCATCTCCGGCTTCAATCCCAACATGCCCATGACCGCGCCTGTGGCCACGATATTGGCCATAATCCTGTTGCGCCCGTATTTCAACGCAAGGTCGGCAAAAGGGATGTTGAGGAATTGCGGCCCATCGTAGGTTTCCTTGAGGGTAGCGGCATCATAGATCGCCACGCCACTCTCCGAAAGCTCCCCCGAATGAGCCTGGACGCTCATTCTATCGAGGGCCACGAGAATATCGATAATATCCCGTGATGCCCCGAGGGGCCTGTCGGAGATGCGCATCTGAAGGAAGTTGTGCCCTCCCCTCACCCTGGATTCATAATCCTGGTGAACAAAGACATGAAAACCCGCCCTTGAAAACACCTTTCCAAGTACCGCGCCTATGGTGTCTATACCCTGCCCTGCTTCTCCACCCAGCTTTATTGAATAGTCCAGAAGGCCTCCTTTCGAGAAAGCGGAAGATGGGGCTCGTTATCGCCCTGTTAAAGGGTAATGTCTTTCGGCCCGATTTTCAACCCCTGCCGCGACAGCCGTGGTCGCCCCGCCGTTTTCGTATTCTATTGACTTGGTTCGGCAACCAATATAGATTATGGTTGTGTTTACCTTATGTGTAAAGGATTCATTTGCCGCTGCCCACAGGCTCGAAGAGTACCACGGGAAATGCGAAGCGCTCCATGGACACAATTTCCAGGTGGAGGCTTTCTTTTCCGGGGCCCATGTCGGCCCGGACGGAATGGTCATGGACTTCAAGACCCTCAAAGATTACCTGAAACAGGTGCTGGACCTTCTCGACCACAAATATCTGAACGAAATACCCTTTTTCAGCGAACGGGCAAGTTCCTCCGAGTACATTGCCATGTTCCTGTTCGAAGAGCTCAAAGGACTCACCCGCGAGACCACGGTCTCGGTGAAGGAAGTGCGGGTTTGGGAATCGGACAGGGCAGGTGTTGCCTACCATGAGTAGAAAAATCAGAGCAGAAATGGTGGACGTACAAAACATGTACGACTACAGAAAAATAGAGATCGATAAGGTCGGGGTGAAGGGCGTAAAGTATCCTATCGTGGTTCTCGACAAGGCTAACGGGTTTCAGCATACCGTGGCCACCATCGACATGTACGTAAACCTCCCTCACAACTATAAAGGCACTCACATGAGCAGGTTCGTGGAAATACTTCATGAAAACCAGAGTATGATAAACATGAAGAACCTTCCGAACATCCTGCGGCAGATGAGAGAACGGTTGAACGCGGAGTCAACCCACCTTGAGGTAAGGTTTCCTTACTTTCTGAAAAAAGAAGCCCCTGTAAGCAAGACACCGAGCTACATGGAATACAAGTGCGGTTTTCTCGGGTCCATGGACAATTCAGGGACCATGAAGGAGTTTACTGTCACCGTCCTGGTGCCCATGAATACCCTCTGCCCCTGTTCAAAAGAGATCAGCGAACATGGCGCGCACAACCAGCGGGGTGTGGCGAGGGTAGATGTGCGGTTCAAAAAGTTCTTCTGGATAGAGGACCTCATTGCCACCGTGGAGGCATGTGCGAGCAGCGGCATCTATTCCATACTCAAGAGAGAGGACGAAAAATACGTAACGGAAAAGGCCTTCGAAAACCCGAAGTTCGTGGAGGACGTGGTGCGCGACATCGCGGAAGCCCTGTCGAAGGATCCTAATTTTACGTGGTTTGCCATCGAAGCCGAGAACTTTGAAAGCATTCACAACCACAGCGCATATGCATATCTAGAAAAAAAGAGAGAAGGAGGAACCTTATGAGAAAAATCGTCGTCGTCTGCTTTGCCCTGCTGCTCGCCGTGTCTGTCCTTGCCGGGTGCTCGACCTTTGGTGGATCAAGCGCGAAAGATGATTCCGCGAAAGCAAGAGGAGATCTCCCGAACCAGGTATTTTACGGCTTCCCCGATATCCCCGTTCCCTCGGAGCTTACTTATTCCCCTAACAAAAGTTTTATCTACGAGACCCAGTCAATGAGGGTCGGCGTGCTCGTCCTCTCCGGCAACGTGGACCTCCAGTCTCTGGAGGATTATTTCAAGGTCAATATGGTAAAGAACGGCTGGAGATTTATAAACAGCTTCAAATTCAAGGGCGATGTAGCTTCCAACTATGCAAAGGATGACAAGACAGCCAACATAAAGATGAGCAGGGACTCCTTTTCCTCGCAAGTCGAGATATGGGTAGGTCCGGCTGCTTCTTTTGATAAGGGAAGTATGCAGAAGGGCAATGGACCGGCAAGATAATCCGGATAGATGGGTAAGAATTCACACTTTCGAGAGCGTCTTCGAGATGGACATAATCAAAGACGCTCTCGAAAGGGAGGATATTGACTATCGCATCAAGGAATACAGGGACACGGCGTACGACGGTCTCTTCATCCTGCAGAAAGGCTATGCAAGTCTTTCCGTCCCCGCGGAACACGAGGAAACAGCCAGGAAAATCATCAGTCAGATAAGGTCTCTCCCCTATGTGGTATATTCGAAGGATTGATCCTCTGCAACCTCTGCAGCACGGGAAATATTTCTCTTTTACAGGGGCTGGAGGTAAATCCTCCCTCATCGAATGCATCGCCCGCAGGGCCGCCATGAGAGGCAAGACCGTGGCAATAACCACTACGACCAAAATATACGCAAAGGAGCCTTACCTCCTTTTCGACAGGCCCGGTCCTGTGCCGCCGGGCAGCGTCATCCGTGTAGGAAAAACCCTTGAAGGAGAAAAACTGACGGGACTCACCTTTAATGACCTGCAATCACTGGGCGATACGGTTGATCTGGTCCTCATAGAGGCGGACGGGGCCAAACACTGCCCCCTGAAATACCCTGCCCCCCACGAACCGCTTATACCACCCTTTTCAGACATGGTCTTCGTAGTGGCCGGTCTCGACGGTCTTCACGGCAGGGTGGATGATCGCGTGTTCCGGTGGGAAATCTTCCGCAAAGAGGCCGGCATTCCGGGAGATGCGAACATTACGGAAGATGTATTTCTGCGCCTCTTCTCGGAAAAGGGTCTGCTGAAATGTGTGGACAGGCATAAATGCACCGTGGTCCTCAACAAATACGATATGCTGAAAGACAGACGGGAGACGGGCAGCCTCGCAAAGAAGATTATGGAACTCACGGGCTGCAGGGGGACAATCGTGTCGAGCGTCCTCCACGATGTGTTCTACATGGTGACGCGAAGCTGACGGGAGCCTCAAGCCCCGCCGCCTTTTGAGCGCTCCATGTGCCGCCCCGCCCGCCACCCCACTCCACATCGCAAGGCTGTCCGCGAAGTTGTTCAAAAAGACGGTTTCTTCGGGGCCTCCTCCGAGCCCGCTTAAGGTCCCCTTCTTGACACCCCTCACCGGGGACATTAGCCTTATCTTAGATATGAGAATATCGGCCCGGGACACTCCGGAAAGGCGGCTCATCATGAAACATGAAAGATTGAACAGGATATTCCTCCTGGTATCCGCAGTCTTCTTAGGCATGGTCGTCTGCCTCGCGGGCTCCGGCTGCGGTCTCACGAGGCAGTGCGTGACAGGTGAACCCCCCGTGGCCGAAAATCTTCCCGTACGTGAACTGGCTACCGTTGTCGTCTCAGACGAGTCCGCCAACCAGGAAGACGTGGAGAATCTGGTCCGGGAAGCCAACGAAGCCTTTTATGAGCAGACAGGGATACGTCTCGTGGTCAAAGACCGGCTCGTCGTCACGTGGCAGCACTCTTCCAGACACGGAACGCTTCAGGAACTCGTGGATAATATGAAGACATATGGGAAACCCTTCGATATCGCTATAGGTTTTTACGAAATGGGCCCCTTGGACCGGCTCGAATTCAACCTGGTGGGAGGCTGGGCAGGGGTCATTGACGATGTGTACCGGAGGTTCGTGGTAGTCCGAAGAGACAACCTCCATGCCCTCGTGCACGAGTTGGGACACATCTTTCTCTTTGACCACAAGCATACGGGCGGAGTAATGAGCGCATACACGGTATGCATGGTGGGCGATCATATATGCAACAACTATTCGATATGCTTCTCCGAAGAGGACAGGAAGGAAATAGTCAGGAACAAATGGCGTGATTTTTCCGTAAAGCCGGAATTGTCGGAAAGGGAAGATCTTATTGAAGGCTTCTCCTACAATAAAACCTGGCTCGGCCTTGTTCTCGACCTCTTCAAATGGCCTTTTACGCGCCCGGCAGATGATTCCCGCCGTAGCCCCAAAAGGCAGGCCCCATAGGACACGAGGGACCTTCTTCTCCTCCGAAGGCGATGATTCATGGAGCCTGCCCGCGTGAGGTTAATAAAATGCTTGACTTAACCCCCTAAAATGGTTTAATTTAAACAAATTTTTTAAGGGTGACGACTAATGAAAACCTATTTTCCAAAAGAAGAAGATATCGCAAAGAAAGATTGGTACGTAGTGGACGCAGAGGGAGCGACCCTCGGAAGACTTGCCGCAAAGATAGCCGTGATTCTCAGGGGAAAGAATAAACCGACCTTCACCCCCCATGTGGATATGGGCGACTTCATCGTAGTGATCAATGCGGACAAGGTAAAGCTTACGGGCAGAAAACTTGATCAGAAGACATATGAGAGATACAGCGGCTACCCGAGCGGACTCAGGGTCATAAACGCACGCACCCTGCTCAGCAAGAAACCGGAAGACCTTATTATGTTCGCCGTCAGGGGAATGCTTCCCAAGAATATCCTCGGACGGAAACTGCTCAGCAAATTGAAGGTATACAAGGGAAGCGAACATCCGCACAAAGCCCAGATGCCGAAAGCATTAGCGTAAAGGAGATAGAAGGTGCCTGATAAAAGATACTATGCAACGGGAAAAAGAAAGACTGCCGTCGCGCGAGTCTGGATAAAACAGGGTACAGGTAATTTTCTCATCAATGGCAAGACGATCGACCAGTACTTTCCTCTTGAGGAACTGAGGATCATGGTGAACAAGCCTTTTCTTCTCACCGGCCATCTTGCGAAATTCGATGTAGTAGCCAACATATACGGTGGAGGCATTCCCGCTCAGGCATGGGCATTAGGCCATGGAATCGCAAAGGCCCTTCTGGAATTCAACGCCAATCTGAGGGTCACTCTCAAGAAACAGGGGCTCATCACAAGAGATCCCCGGTCCAAAGAGAGAAAGAAGTATGGTAAGAAAGGGGCAAGAGCAAGCTTCCAGTTCTCAAAGAGATAATCTCTTATGTGGAATGTAGGTATTATAGGGGCCACTGGCTATACGGGGCTTATACTTATATCGACCCTGCTTTCCCATCCCCAGGTAAAAATTACACTAATTACGTCGAACACCTATAAGGGCAGGAAGATCTCAGAGGTCTTCCCGCTCCTTAAAGGTATTTTTGAAGAGAGGCTTCAGCCGACAGACGAGTCGCACAGAGGCAAGTGTGACGTTTACTTCCTTTGTCTCCCCCACGGAAAGTCAATGGAAACGGCAAAAGCCCTTTTTGACGACCGGGCGGTAATCATCGATTTAAGCGCTGATTTCCGGTTTGAGGACGTCGAAATCTATGAAGGCGCGTACATTCCCCACACCGCGCAGGAATTGGTGCCCCATCTGGTGTATGGTCTTCCCGAGCTCTATCGCGCAAAGATAGCACGGTCGAAGCTCATAGGGAATCCAGGATGCTATCCGACCTCGGCTATTCTTGCACTTTATCCCCTCTTGAAAGAGCATCTCCTCCATGGCGACCTCTTTATCGACTCAAAATCCGGAGTGAGCGGCGCGGGTCGGGAGGCCAAGCTGGGGAGTCTGTTCTGTGAAGTTTCGGAAGGGTTCAAGCCTTACGGGGTCGGCGTGCACCGCCATGAACCGGAGATACAGAAAGAAGTTCACAAGCACTCCCATATAAAGGTGGTATTCGTTCCTCACCTGCTCCCCATGAACAGGGGCATACTGACCACCATATACGGAAGATTGAGAACGCCCGCAGCAACGAAGACAATCAAAGATTTGTACGCAGACACCTACAAGAATGAAACTTTCGTCCGCGTGCTGGACGAGGGATCGTATCCCGACACCCGGTTCACCCGCTACTCGAACTACTGTGACATAGGTCTGAAGACTTTTGAGGACGGAAGGGTAATCCTTATATCCGCCATAGATAACCTTGTCAAAGGAGCGTCCGGCCAGGCAATCCAGAATATGAACATCGCCCTCGGCATGGATGAAGGGACCTCCCTTATGAGAGTGCCTCAGTATCCCTGATTCGTTTTTGTAAGGATCGGGCTCTACGAGCCTGCTCGGCATTGAACACTCTATGACGAACTCGGGACGCGGCACGGACCCGTGTAAATCCACGGGAGAGTGAGCCTCTTGCTACCCATATCAATGCGAGGATGAATCCCATGAGAACCACCGACAAAGCCGGTTTCACGAGGAGAGTCTATTTTGCTCTTGCCCTCTGCTGCTGCGTATCCATCCTCTTCGCGAGCGCGTGCAGCCACAAGACGTCGGCACGCAGGCATGGGCAGGGGAAACCGGTTTTCCTCAAGAACGTGGAACCGGAACAGATTTTCGCCCTGATAAAGGAAAGCAAGGGCGATCCCAATTTCGTCATCCTCGATGTAAGGACCCCGGAGGAATTCGCACAAGGGCGTATCGACGGCGCCATCAACATCAACTATTACGCCGATGACTTCAAGGACAAACTTGCAGGTCTCGATAAAAACATGACGTACGTTGTGTACTGCAGGACCGGGAGGAGAAGCGCGGAAACCTTCGAGATGTTGCGACGGGCCGGATTCACCGCAGTGTATCATATTTCGGGAGGGTTCGAGAGGTGGCTGGCGGACGACCTCCCTATTCTCAGAAAGTAGCTTTTACACAGGTCCTTCGAGTCCGCAAATATCGGTATCCTCCTTCCTCACATACGCTTCCGGCGCGCTCCTGCGCGGCAAAAGGGTTGAACGCCGTAAAGGGCTATGAATCCCGGCCGGGGCCCGCGATGTGAAGACCCACGAGACGGGCGACAAACACCGCCAGATACACCTGGCCGGTCATTGCTTCAAGGATCGAGGCTACTTTCGCCCCCTGACTCGTCGGTAGGATATCCCCGTAACCCAGCGTGGTCATCGTGGTGAAGCTGAAGTAAAAGAAGTCCGGAAGCCCGCCGACAGCGGCTCCATAAATGAATGACGCCCGGTCCAGGGCCCACATCAGGCTGTAGAGGGATTCCCACCATATCCCGATCAGGATGTAAAGGGAAATGCTGCCCTTCACCGTATCCGCCGTCACCGACCTTTCACCAAAGACCACCTTCAGCATAAATACTATCGTAAGACCCATACAGACGAGGTAGGCGAGACTAGAGAGGACCAGGACGATACTCCGGTCGGGCATGGAAATGTACAGGTAGTCGAGGATAATGGCCAACCCCGCCACAAGGCAGCAGGCAACGAACAAGACCCTCCCCGCGCCCAGTATTCTCAGCATCGCAAGGATTATGATTACGAACAGCAACGACTGCCCTATAAATGACAGTATATCGCTATGGGTCACTGTCGGTGAGATCACAATCATCGCCACGAGGGCGGTGAGAAGGATGGAATACTTGTTCTCAATGACTTTCTGCCAGTGGGCCTTCTTCATCGCGTACGCTCCCGGAAAGATTGACCTGCGAAGTAAGTTTAATATAGCAGGCTCATCCCGTCCACTACTAATTCCGGAAGACACGTCCGGTTGTCCTTCAGTCCCGTACTGCATCCCGTCATAACCCCCGAAGCGGACTTTCCACAGGCCATGGCGCCCCGCCCTCCCCTTTATTAGGTTGACTATTGGCGCGTTTTTTATTATGTTATTAGTTCTATGTTTGAGAAATTACAGGAAAGATTAGAGACAACCTTCAAGAAGCTCAGGGGATACGGCAAGCTCTCCGACGCCAACATCAAGGACTCCCTGAGAGAGGTGAGAATTGCCCTCCTCGAAGCGGACGTCAATTATAAGGTGGCAAAAGACTTTCTCGACAAAGTCAAAGAGAAAGTGCTCGGCGGGGAAGTGCTCACGAGTATCACTCCTGGGCAACAATTCATAAAAGTCGTCTTCGATGAACTCTGCGAGCTTCTGGGAAAGGTCAACAAGCCCCTCGATGTGGCCGGTTCGCCCCCTGTGGCCGTCCTTCTTATAGGGCTCCAAGGGTCCGGAAAGACCACCACTGCGGGAAAACTTGCACTCATGCTCAGGAAGAAAGGACGGAAGCCCCTTCTTGTCGCCACCGACGTGTACAGGCCTGCTGCCATCGACCAGTTGATCAAGTTAGGCAACCAGATCAACGTGGCGACCTTTTTCCTGAAGGACAGCCTGGACCCTCTTAATATTTGCAAGGAAGCCAAAGCCTATGCAATGAAGAACGGCTTTGACACTATGATAGTGGATACCGCTGGAAGGCTCCACATTGACGACACCATGGTCAATGAAGTGGCGGCGCAAAGAAAATACCTGAACCCCAGAGAAACCCTTCTCGTCCTCGACGCGATGACCGGTCAGGACGCGGTCAGCATAGCCGGGGCTTTCAATGAGAAGGTGGGCGTAGATGGCGTCATCCTGACAAAGCTTGATGGAGACACCAGAGGCGGAGCTGCCATCTCCATAAAGGCGGTAACAGGGAAGCCCATAAAATTGGTTGGTATCGGCGAAAAACTCGACGCCCTTGAGCCCTTTTATCCGGAGAGAATGGCCTCGCGGATTCTCGGCATGGGCGACGTAGTCTCCCTTGTAGAGAAGGCCCAGGACGTTTTCGACGAGAAGAACGCCCAGGAACTCGAAAGGAAGATCAGAAAGGATGAGTTTACCCTTGAAGACTTCCAGCAGCAACTTAAGCAGATGAAGAAACTCGGTTCCATGGAATCGATTATGGGCATGATCCCGGGGCTCAACAAAATGAAAGGCTCCATTGACTTTGGTGCGGCCGAAAAAGACATGAAGAAAACCGAAGCCATAATCAATTCCATGACCCGCAAAGAAAGAATCTATCCGAACATCATCGACGGAAGCCGGCGCGTGAGGATAGCGAAGGGGAGCGGCACCAAGGTTCAGGATGTGAACGAACTTATGAAAAAGTTCATGGAAACAAAGAAAATGATGAAGAAATTTACAAAGGGGGGCTTGAAAGGCCTCCAAAAACAGTTATTATTAAAATAGGAGGTGGCCAATTGGCTGTTAAATTCAGACTGACGCGCTACGGATCAAAGAAAAAACCGTTTTACAGGATTATAGTTGCCGACAGCAGATCCCCGAGAGACGGCAGGTTTATCGAAAAAGTGGGCACATATGATCCCCTGAAAGATCCTGCACAGATAACCCTTGATAAGGAAAAGATAAAGACCTGGTATGCCAAGGGCGCGAGGCCCACGAAGACGGTCGAAAACCTGTTCAAGAAAGAAGGGGTGCTGAAGGAGTTGGGCTAGCATACTAAATCATGGAGGTGGGATCGTGTTGAAAGAGCTAATCGAATACATCGCAAAGGCATTGGTGGACAATCCCGATCAAGTGAAAGTGTCCGAGATCGAAGGCGAGAAAACATCCGTGATAGAACTAAATGTTGCAAAAGATGACCTTGGAAAGGTAATCGGCAAACAGGGCAGAACCGCAAGAGCAATGAGAACTATTCTGAGCGCAGCTTCCACAAAGGTGAAGAAGAGAGCGGTTCTAGAAATCATCGAATAATGAGGTACATCCCAGTCGGTAGGACGCTCGCTACCCACGGTTTAAAAGGGGAAGTCAAATTCAGGTATTACAACGACGTAAAGGAAGATTTTCTGAAATATGCAACGCTGTTCGTCAGGCAGGAGAGCCTGTACGCAGAACTCGAACTGGTAGGGAAAAGGTTCCAAAAGGGTCTCTTTTATATCAGCTTTAAAGGACTGGACAGCCCGGAGGAGGTCTTCCCGCTCCTGGACAAGGAATTGTTCGTGAGAGAGGAAGACCTCCCTCGTTTAGAACAAGACGAATATTACGATTATCAGTTGGTTGGCCTCGACGCAGTAGACAGGGGCGGCACAAAGGTGGGAAGCGTGAAAGCGGTGGTTCATACAAAAGCGAATGATCTCCTCGTGATTACAACTGGAGGGGAAGAACTTTTTATCCCTCTCATGGAAGAGTTTATCTGCAAGATCGATCTCGAAGGCTCGTCAATCATGGTGGACGAGAGCGCTCTTACCACATGATTTTTACCATTTACACCCTATTCCCCAATCTCTTCAGTTCCCCCCTTCAGGAAAGCATCATCAAGAAGGCTGCGGACAAGGGGCTGGTCCGGTTCAATATTGTAAACATAAGGGATTTTGCCGAAGACATCCATAGAACATGCGACGATAACCCCTACGGAGGCGGTCCGGGCATGGTTATGAAGATAGAGCCCATCCACCGCGCCATGGAGCACGTGGAGCGGACCATGGGAAGGTCGAAGTCGGTGCTCCTTACGCCTCAGGGCAGAATATTCGACCAGTTCACCGCGGAGAGGTTTGCGAGGGTTCCCCATCTGAGCCTCATCTGCGGACGGTACGAGGGCGTGGACGAGAGGGTGCTCAGCCTTGTCGATGAAGAGGTGTCCATTGGCGATTACGTCCTTTCCGGAGGAGAAGCGGCGGCCCTGGTGCTGATAGACGCCATATCGCGTTGCATACCCGGCGTGCTCGGAAACGACCAGTCAACAGTGGACGAGAGCTTCAAGGAACATCTCCTTGAATACCCCCAGTACACGCGGCCCGAAGAATATCAGGGCATGGTGGTCCCCCCGGTTCTGCTTTCCGGCAACCACGAAGAGATCCGGAAATGGCGCAGGGAGGAATCATTAAAAAAAACCGTCCTGAAACGGCCCGACCTGATGGACAGGTTCATGCCCACAAAGGAAGACGAAAAGCTTTTGCGTAAGGTCATGGAGGACATCTCTGAATAACGTAAGCATAGCGGTTATCCATTATCCCGTGTACGACAAGAACGGCGAGATTGTGGCTACGAGCGTAACCAACCTTGAAATACATGACATTGCAAGAACTTGCATGACATTTGGTATAGGTTTGTGCTATATTGTTACGCCTCTTGTAAAACAGCGGGAAATCGCGGCAAAGCTGGTGGACCACTGGCTGAACGGATACGGCGCCGTTTATAATCCCGCCCGCAGCGAAGCCCTGAAAAAGGTTCGCGTAGTCGGGGACATCGAAGAGATGGTCAGGGATATGGAAGGCGAGCCCCTCATAGTAGGGACTTCCTCCAGAGAGAGGCACGAAAAGAGAATAGGATCCAAGGAACTTTATTCCCTCATGGAAGCAGGAGAGAGGCATGTTCTTGTTCTTTTCGGGACCGGTTGGGGACTTTCGGATCAGGTGGTAGACAGGTGTGAGAAAATGCTCGTGCCGATCAAGGGAAAGGGCGACTATAATCACCTCTCTTTGAGGGTAGCGATAGGCATAATTCTTGATAGAATATTTGGTGAAAGAGGAGGATGGAATGAACGAGATGATTGACTTGATAGAAAAGGAACACATGCGACTCGACCTGCCTGAAATAGGCGTGGGCGATAACGTAAAGGTGTACACAAAGATCTTCGAAGGCGATAAAGAAAGAATCCAGATGTTCGAGGGAGTTGTTATCAGAAGAAGAGGTGGGAATACGAGAGCCACCTTCACCGTGAGAAAGGTATCCTATGGTGTGGGCATTGAAAAGACATTCCCTGTCAACTCTCCCCTTATCGACAAGATAGACATCCTGAGCAAGAGCAAGGTAAGAAGGTCAAAACTTTACTACCTGAGGGCCCTGAGAGGTAAAGCGGCAAAGCTTAAAGAAAAACGCGTGTAATGAGTTGCCCGCTGACAGGTCTGATAGGCGCCATAGACGAAGCGGGACGGGCGCCTCTCGCCGGTCCGGTAGTATCCTCGTGCGTAATATGGAAGGGTATGCCGGAAAGCAGGAGAAATGTAAAGGATTCAAAGTTACTGAGTGAGAAGCAAAGACTTGACCTGTTTCCATGGATCGCGGAGCATGCCTATGCCATCGGCGTAGGCATAGCCACCCATGAAGAAATCGACAGAATCAATATCCTGAGGGCCAGCCTCCTTTCCATGGACAGGGCTCTGCAAAATACGGGCATCAGGCCCGATTTACTCCTCATCGACGGCACCATGGGCATCAGCAGTTTCCCTGCTTCCAGGCCTGTGGTACGAGGTGACCGGAAGTGTTTTTTCATTGCAAGCGCTTCCATCATCGCAAAGGTGGTGAGGGATTCCATCATGGCTGTCTATCATCACCTCTATCCCCAGTACAATTTCGGACAGCATAAAGGATACCCTACCCGGCAGCACAAGCTGGCTATCGGGGAATACGGTGTTCTTCCCATTCACAGAAAGACGTTCCGGGGTGTGAAGGAATACTGTGCCGACTAAGAAGGAAGAGGGAAAAGAGGGCGAGGACAAGGCCGCAAAGACGCTCAAACACGCAGGCTACAAAATACTGGAGCGAAATTACAGGAACCTCTTCGGCGAGATCGATATCATCGCCGAAGAAGCCGGTTATCTGGTATTCGTGGAGGTAAAAAAAAGAAACTCCTCGAGATTCGGAGACTCCCTTCTTGCTGTCGACGCACGAAAACAGCAACACATTATACGGTCGGCCATGTTTTACCTGAAGGACCATAAATGTTTTGACCGGAAGATACGCTTCGACGTGGTAGGTATAGACAGGGAGCAGGTAAAGGTGATAAAACACGCATTCATGGCGGAGCACGATGGCTGAAGAACGACCCGCTCTTACGGTGCGAGGAACACCGGGTTCTTTTGAAGGGGCTTACTTATGATGGAAAAGAAGATTATGGAACTCCTCGGCAAGGTCAGGGAAGGGACGCTTCCCGTCCGGGACGCGTACGATACCCTCAAATGCATGCCCTTCGAAGACCTGGAACATACAAAGATCGATTACCACAGGACTATCAGGAAGGGCCTCCAGGAGGTAATATTCGGGGAAGGGAAACAACCGGACCAGATCCTTGATATAATCCGCGCCATGAGGGAAAAAGAGATGGACGTTCTCGTCACCCGCGTGGACAGCAAGGTGGGGAAAAAGGTCCGCGACCGGTTCCCCGAAGGAACATATAATGCTGATGCCCGTTGTTTCTTTATAAAAAAGGACGATACCATCAGAGGAAAAGGGACGGTCCTCGTGGTGTCTGCGGGCACGAGCGATTCGAAGGTCGCCGAAGAAGCCTACGTCACTTCCACATTCTTCGGCAACACGACTGAAAGGTTATATGATGTAGGTATCGCGGGCATACACAGGCTTTTCGGCAACTTCGAGACCCTGAAAGATGCGCGGGTAATCATAGTGGCGGCAGGCATGGAGGGGGCGCTGCCCTCAGTGGTGGCAGGCATGGTCGGCGTTCCTGTCATAGGCGTTCCCACCAGCATAGGCTACGGCGCGAGTTTCGGCGGTCTTACCGCCCTTCTCGCCATGCTCAACTCGTGTTCCACGGTATCCGTATTCAATATCGACAACGGCTTCGGAGCCGCTTATTTCGCGACACTGATAAACAGACTATGAAAATCCTTTATCTCGACCCCATCCTTGGAATCAGCGGGGATATGACCGTCAGCGCCCTTATCGACGCGGGTCTGCCCTTCAAAGAAGTCGGCAGCCTCCTCGCAAAGCTTCCCCTGCCCCTGCCCGAAATACGGCCCCTCAAGACGCGGCAGGGCATCATCGAGGGCACCCACCTCGACATCGCCCACTCGGACGTCCATCTCTCCCCCGCGGACATGGCAGGGCTTATAAGGGACCTGGATGAAGCGGACAGGATAAAGGACGACGCCCTGAGCATGCTCGACATCATTCTCGAAGCGGAATCGAAGGTTCACGGGGTCCCCAAAGACCAAGCCCACTTTCATGAACTTTCCCATGTCGATACGCTCATCGATATCCTCTCCGTGGCGAAAGGCATCCATTATCTCGAAATCGACGAAGTATACTCCGGCCCCATCCCCCACGGAAGGGGCACGATCAAGACGGCCCACGGCATTATTCCTAACCCGCCGCCCGCGACGGTGGAGATACTGAAGGGGTATAAGGCCGTCTTCCTCGACCTACCCATAGAACTGACCACGCCCACCGGGGCCGCCATCGTAAGACACTACGTGAAGGATCACGGCAGAACGCCTTCCATGACGATCCGGAAAACGGGATACGGCCTTGGATCATATAAGACCGACAAACCCGACGCCCTGAGGGTCTTCATCGGGGATACGGCAGCCACGTCAAGCGACGAGGAAGTATGGATCATAGAGGTTGACCTCGACGACATGGAAATGGAATACATCGGCTCCTGCGCCGAGAAGATGAAGGCCGAAGGGGCCCTCGATGTCCTCTATTTTCCTGTATATATGAAGAAGGGACGGATAGGGATAAGACTCTCCCTGTCGGTGCCGGAAGACCGCCTGACCCATCTCGTGAATGTCGTCTTTCTTGAGACCACCACCTTCGGGATGAGGCTCAGGAGAGAAGAGAGGCGGGTGCTCAGACGGGCCGAGGAGGTCCACGATACAGCCTATGGCCCGGTAAGGGTCAAATATGGCTTCCATCCCAACGGAGACCTCCTGAAGACCCACATCGAGTTCGAAGACGTCAGAAGGATCGCCGAGGAAAAGAACATCCCCTTCAGGGTTGTACTGGAAGACCTCAAGAAGGGACTCCGTGTGCCCTCAACCACCGGACGCCCCGATCGATCATAGACTCCCCTGTTTCACCCCTTTCACGAATGCGGCGAAGGCATCCACGCCCGCTTCAAGGGCCTCCACCGCCCTGGTGCCTATGATGGCCCCGTCCGCTGCCGTGTACGCCAGTTCCACGTCCTTCCGCTCCTTGATGCCGAAGCCGATATAGACACGAGCCCCTTTTCCGCGGGCAACCGCGATCTTCCCAACCGTCTCTTCATCAAGGGTAAAATCACCGCCCGTAGTGCCCCTTTTGGAGACGAAATAGATAAAGTCGTCCGCCCCTTCCAGCGCAAGGTCTATGTCTTCGGCACGGCTTTCAGGCGTCAGGAACCTCACGAGGGTAATGCCCCTCTTTCTGAAACCTTCTTCGAAAAGGCCTATCTCACGCAACGGCACGTCCGCGAGAATGACTCCCAGTCCTGGGCCTATGCGCTCCGCGAATCTGTCGATACCCACACCATGGACGACATTCGCATAGGTCATTACATAGACCCTGCCTTTGAATATGCCCCTCGCCTCGTGCAGGCTTTCCGTAAAATCGTTGAGATTATTTGTCTTCAGGGTCTCATAGGAGGCCCGTTCCAGCACGTCGCCGTCTGCCACGGGGTCCGAAAAAGGGAAACCCACCTCGAGGAAATCGACTCCAAGACTCTCACATACCCTGACTGCCCCGATAAAACTATCCTTTGAAGGGAAATTTGCGAGCAAATATATGCCGAGCTTACCCATGATACACACCTCCTTCCTTTACTATCTCCATATCCTTGTCTCCTCTCCCGGAAAGGTTCACAATGACCGTCTTTCCCTCGAACAGGCTCGCATGGGTGATAAGGTAGCCGAGAGCGTGGGAACTTTCCAGGGCGGGAAGGATCCCTTCCAGCCTGGAGAGCAATCCGAAAGCGTGGAGCGCCTCCTTGTCAAAGCAGATATCATACTTCACCCTCTCCTTGTCTTTCAGAAAACTGTGCTCCGCGCCGACGCCCGGGTAATCGAGACCGGCGGCTATGGAATGGGCGTCTGCCACCTGCCCGAACTCGTCCTGGAGGAGGTAGCTCATGGCGCCGTGGAGTATGCCCGGCCTTCCCTGTGTCAGCGTCGCCGAGTGATGGCCCAACTCCAGGGAAGTGCCGCCCGCTTCAACGCCGATGAGGTCCACGGTCCTGTCCTTTACAAATCCCCTGAAGATGCCCATGGCGTTGCTTCCCCCTCCCACGCACGCGATCACGCAGTCGGGCAGTCTCCCTGTCTTCTTCCGTATCTGACTGCGGGCTTCCCTGCCTATCACCGACTGAAAGTCGCCCACCATGACGGGAAAGGGGTGGGGTCCCATAACGCTCCCAATGAGGTAGTGGGTAGTCTTTACGTTCTTCACCCAGTCCCGGAAGGCCTCGTTTATGGCGCTCTTCAGGGTGGCGCTCCCTTTCTCCACAGGCACCACCGACGCGCCCAGCATCTTCATCCTCTCCACGTTCACGGCCTGACGCTCCACGTCGGTTTTGCCCATATAGACCACACATTCCATGTCGAGAAGGGCGGCGACCGTGGCAGTGGCCACCCCGTGCTGGCCCGCTCCCGTTTCAGCGATGATCCTTTTTTTTCCCATGAATTTCGCAAGCATGATCTGACCGAGGGTGTTGTTTATCTTGTGGGCCCCCGTGTGGAGAAGGTCCTCCCGTTTAAGATAGACCGTGACCTCGAGGTGTCTGCTCAGCCGCTCCGCGAGGTAAAGCGGCGTAGGCCTTCCCGCGTAATCCGCGAGAAGTCCGCTCAATTCCTTCCCATATTCCTTGTTCTTCCGAAACTCCCCGTATGCCCTTTCAAGTTCGTCGAGGGCCGGCATCAGTGTTTCAGGCACGAACTGCCCTCCATAATTCCCAAAATATCTCTTCATAGCTCTAAACTCCTCACCCTTTTTACAAGGTTCTTCATTTTCGTTCTATCCTTCTTCCCTGGATATTCCTCAATGGAACTGACGAGGTCAATGCCGTAAGGGTCAAGTCCCAGCACGGAAGGGATGATTTCCTCACTTACTCCGCCTGCCACGAAGGCCCTTCCCAGCGCATGGTGCCCCCTGATCATTTCAAGGTCAAACCGGGTACCCGAGCCCCCGATGCGGTCCGTGTAACTGTCAAAAAGCACGAGGCCGCCCGTATCGACGTCAGGCATCCGATCCTTCACCCGGCAGACCGATATCCTTTCCGGGAACGACATGGGGCGGTAAACCTGGGCAAGGTCCAGGTGGCAGAAGTCCACTGTCTCCTGTATTTCATCCTCGGTTTCCTCCACGAAGACACCTACCGTCTTTACTGTGCCGTCGAGCTTTTCCGTGATCTCCCGTACCAACTCGCGGCCCACGTACCTTTTGCTCGATCTGAAAAAGACAAAACCCACAAACTCGACACCAAGATCGATCGCCGCGAGGCAGTCGTCGAGGTTCGTCATGCCACAGAACTTCAGTCTAACCATGGAGCAACTCCTCGAACGTGCGGTCCAGGTCGCGGGACTTCATCAGGGTTTCGCCGATAAGAAAGGCGTTGGCCTCCTTGAACCTTTTCATGTCCTCCCTTGTCCTGACCCCGCTTTCCGCGATACGCACCGGCGCATCGACGGCGACCAGAATCTCCGCCGCCAGGTCGAGGTCGATATTCAGGGTATCGAGGTCTCGCGCGTTTACGCCCACCACGGGGGGACGGATACCCGATATCTCACGAAGCTCCTCCTTCGTGTGAAGCTCCACGAGACAGGCCAGTCCGAAGCTCTGCGCATAGGTGTGGAGGGTTTGGAGCCTTTCCCTTCCCAGGACCCTCACGATAAGAAGCACCGCGTCAGCGCCTCTCGCATAGGCATGATCTATCTGCGTTTCATGGATAATGAAATCCTTGCACAATACGGGTAGCGGCGTCTTTCCGGCCACTTCTTCCAGGAACTCGTAGCTCCCACCGAAGTACGTGCGGTCCGTAAGGACGCTTATCGCCTTCGCATACCGTGAATATGCCGCGATCCTCCCGTCGTCTATCTCGCCGATGGGGCCCGCCGAGGGAGATTTTCTTTTCAGTTCCCCTATTATGTTAACGGGGTCCTCGAAGGCAAAGGGGACCAGGGACTTTCGCCGCGCCCCGGGTCTTATCCCCTTCAGGACTTCAACCTCCGCTTTCTTCGTTTCCAGTATTGCCCGAATCATGCGGCAAGCTCCATCAGTTTCTCATAGGCCCTTTTGCTTTGAAGCGACTCTTTCGCAAGGATAAATGCCCTTTTCAGGTCTTCCTCAACCCCGCCGAGGACAAGGGCAAAGGCCGCATTGATGGCAACGACATTGATCAGATCCTCGTGCTCGCCCTGGAAGACCTCCCTCGCTATCCGCGCATTGATATGCGGCTCGTAGCCTCTGACCGCATCCTTCGAAGCCGAGATGCCGAAGGTCTTGGGGTCGAATTCGAAGGTCTTTATGGACGGGCCTTTCTTGAGGAGGCACACGGTACGGTCGGATATGCTTATCTCATCGAGCCCGTCACGGCTCGCAACGAGCATGGCATTCGGTATCCCCAGTATTTCCACTGCCCCCATGTAGGTGGGGAGGAATTCGGTCCGGAAGACCCCGATAAGCTGGTTCTGAGGCCTTGCCGGGTTACAGAGGGGTCCCAGGAGGTTGAATATGGTCCGTCTTTTGATCTTCTGCCTGATGGGGGCCACGGATTTCATGACGGGATGAAATTTCTGGGCAAAGAGGAAGGTGAAGTTCTTCTCCTTCAGGGACCGTTCCGCATCCGCCTTTTCCAGGGCTATGGGCACATTCAGCGCCTCAAGAAAGTCGGCGGAGCCGGATTTGGAACTCGCGGCCCGGTTGCCGTGCTTTGCCACAGGCAGGAAGATGCTGCACACAATCGCCGCTGCAGTGGATATGTTGAAACTGCCGCTTCCGTCCCCCCCTGTCCCCACTATGTCGAGCAGGTTAGGATAGTCGTGGTCGAGATGTACTGCCCGGCCGAGGAGCGCTTCGGCGCAGGCAGCGATCTCCTGCTCTCTCTCCCCCTTTTCTGCGAGTAAAATAAGCATCTCTTCGATGTACCGCTCTTCTTTAAGACCGTCCAGTATTTCCCCGAAGACCGACCCCGCCTCGGCGAAGGTCAAGTCCTTTCCCCTTTTCAGCTTTTCAAGCCTTTCCATAACATACCTCCAGGAAGTTTTCTATCATCATGAGCCCATCCCGGGTCGCATACGATTCGGGATGAAACTGAAATCCGAAGACATTCATGGCCCTGTCTTCTATGGCCATGATCTCGCCGTCGCTCCTCGCGACAGCACATACGTCAAAATCGTTCCGGTCGATGTCGACCACCAGGGAGTGGTACCTTACCGCGGCGAACTCGTCACCCACCCCTTCGAGCAAAAGACCCCCGCGCCTTTCTATGGTATCCACCTTCCCGTGCATGATCCTTCGCGCCTTTCTGACCGGATTGCCGGAGGCATAAGCTATGGCCTGCATCCCGAGGCAGATGCCCAATATGGGGACTTTGCCCTTGAAGAGGCGGATGACGTCGAGCGTAAGGAGGGATGATGCGGGATGGGACGGCCCGGGCGACAGTACTATGCCTTCCACCTTGCAGGCAACGACCTTATCGATACTCTCCGTGTTCCTGAAGACCTTCACGGGCCGGTACCTGCTCAGGTAGTCATAGATGTTGTACGTAAAAGAATCGTAGTTATCGATTAACGCTATCATATACCCCTCCTGCCCTTGTAAGGGCTCCCAGTTTGTTCACAACTTCCTGGTATTCCTTCTCCGGCCGGCTGTCATAGACTATGCCCGCCCCCGCCTGGAGGCGCGCCGATCTTCCGGAAAAATAGCCGGTCCGTATGGTAATGGCCATATCGAGGTTACCGTTGAAACCCACGTACCCCAGGCAGCCCGCGTAGGGGCCCCTCGAACCTTCCTCCGTTTCATCGATAATTTCGATGGCCCGCGTCTTCGGCGCTCCCGACACGGTGCCTGCGGGAAAAGTCTTTCTCACTGCGTCGAGAATGGTCACGTCCCGTCTCAACCGGCCCTTTACAAGAGAAACGAGATGCACCACGTGAGAATAAACCTCCGGCGCCATATAACTCTCCACCCTGACGCTCCCCGCGGCACAAATACAGGACAGGTCGTTCCGCGCAAGATCGACAAGCATAAGATGCTCCGCCCTTTCCTTCTCGTCCGAGGAAAGGTCTTCGATGATCTTCCCCACGTCGTCCGATTCCCCCCTCGGTTTCGTGCCCGCAATGGGCTTCAGCATGGCTATCCCGTCGGTTATCCTGATGTGCACCTCGGGGCTTGAACCCACGATGAAAGTGTCCCCGTCCTTCAGAAAATACATGTAGGGAGAGGGATTGATTCTCCTCAAGTTCCTGTAGAACTCGAAGGGGTCCAGGTCCTCCACCTGAAGGTAATCGGAAAGGACCACCTGTATGGCTTCCCCTTCCTCGATCATGCCTTTTATTTTGTTTACCTTGTCCATGAATTCCTGTTTGGGAATTGTCCTCGAAATCACCGGATTCCCCTGAGTGGAGGCGACCCTCGGGAGCCTTGACAGGTGTTCCCCCATGCCGTTCAACTCCTCCTCCATGGCCCGGTACAGCTTCTCCGGCGGCACGTCTTTATCGGTCTTCCTTGAAAGGGCGAGATAGGCATTGTTTGTGTAGTTGTCATAGACGAGCCACTTCTCTACCAGGTAGAACACACCCAGGGTACCGTTCCGTTTTTCGAGGGGCATTCTCAGTATGTCGCACGCTTCGACAAATTCATAGTTGAGGTATCCCACGTATCCGCCACGGAAATTTCCGAAATCTCCTGTCGCGGGTGCGCACACCCGGGACACGTCCTTTTCCAGATACGAAGCATCCCCCATCAGTTCGTCACCGCGATACACGCCTTTGTCCGTGAGGGTCACCTTCTCCCCGATGTCAAAGGCAAGGAAGGAGAACCTGCTGTAAGTTTTGTCTCCCCTCGCGCTCTCCAGGAGAATCGCCCGCGGCAGCCCCATGAGCCTTGCGAGGATGGAAACCGGCGTGTCCATGTCGGCCCCTGTCTCTTTGTACAGGGTGATCCTCTCAACCTGTCCGGCCAGTTCCATAAACTCTTCAAATGTCGGGTACATCAATTACCTCCTCAGAAAATAAAAAAACCGTTTCAGGCCACCCTGGGGCACCTGAAACGGCATGAAATAAAAAGGCCGTTTAAGCCTCCGGGGTATTGCTACCCCAAAGAGCCCAAACGGCCACACTCTGCAGGATAGCTGTTAGCTACCCCACCACCAATTGTTCAGCTTGGATACTAATATAACCTGGGACTGATTCATGAGCTAATTGTATCAGGGCCCGCATGGTCCTGTCAACTTCTTTCTTTCTGCCGGCCATGAGGGCCGGCCGAGGATTCATATGTCCATGAGAGTCCGCAGCAGCTACGAAACGGCGCCGTTGACATCCGTTTCCAGTTCGGCGACATCCGTTTTGCACAACATCCCCCTTGTCTTTCAGACTGTTATGGTCTACAATATAGTTAGACTGAGAAACAGATTTTATCTCTTTCGAAGTGTCTATTTTATATTCTGATCTAAAGGAGCCGTCCGATAGAAAAGAGACTGGGTGCCATCGTAATCCTGATATCAAGCAAGGCAAGCGTCCCGAAGATCAACTCGTTGCTTTCCGATTACTCGGAGCTCATCCTGGGGCGACAGGGCATTCCCTTGCGGGAAAAAGGGATCAACGTCATCTCTGTCGTTGTAGAGGGGAACACGGATCAGATTAACGCCCTCACGGGGAAAATAGGCAAGCTCGAAGGCGCGGAGGTAAAGTCTATTCTCACGAAATACAAGGAGAATAGCAATGACAGAGAATAAGAAGGAAAAGCCCTTTATCGACCGGGATAAGCTCTATGGCCTTATCGAAGGAAGGGCGCCCACGGAAAGCGAACTCGACTCGATCCTCAACAAGTCCCTCGATTTCAAGGGGCTGAACCTGGGTGAAGTTGCCTCTCTCCTGAGGGCACGGGATCCCCTGCAGATCCACAGGATCATGGAAGCGGCGCGGATCGTGAAGGAGCATATCTACGGCAGGCGCCTCGTCTTCTTTGCCCCCATCTACACGGGCAACGTCTGCGTGAACAACTGCCTTTACTGCGCATTCCGGAGCGACAACAAAACCCTCACCCGCAAGGTCCTTTCCATGCCCGAGATTGCCCGCGAGGTATCAAGCCTCCTGAAAGAGGGACACAAGAGAATATTGCTTATCTGCGGCGAGTCGGCGAGAAACAGCACCGATTATATGGTTGAGGCCATCCGCACTACATACGGCGTGAAGGAAGGGAGTAATTACGTGCGGAGGATCAACGTCGAGCTCGCCCCCATGCCGGTCGATGACTTCAGGAAACTCAGGGACGAAAAGATAGGCACCTATGTCTGCTTCCAGGAGACCTACGACCCGGTTCTCTACAAAAAGTATCATCCCGCCGGCACCCCGAAGTCGGATTACGAAAACAGGGTTACCGTCTTTGACAGGGCCATGGAAGCGGGGATCAGCGATGTGGGGCTTGGCGTATTGTTCGGTCTCGCGGACTACCGTTTCGAGATACTCGCCCTGATGGAACACGCCCGCCATCTCGAGGAAGTCTTCGGATGCGGCCCCCATACCATAAGCTTTCCCCGCATCGAACCCGCCGACAACGCGCCCCTGACGCAGGATATCCCTCATAGGGTAAGTGATGATGATTTCAAGAAGATTATCGCCATCATCAGGATTGCCCTCCCTTATACAGGCATCATCCTGAGTACGAGGGAGGGTGAGGAAACCCGTACGGAGCTGTTCAATTACGGGGTAAGTCAGATATCGGCCGGTTCACGCACAAACCCCGGCGCTTATTCACAGGAAGATGCTCAAACGGGCAGCCAGTTCTCTTTAGGAGACCACCGGACCCTCGATGAGGTGATCTCAAGCATCATCGATAAGGAGTATATTCCCTCCTTTTGCACCGGGTGTTACCGGAAGGGGAGGATCGGCAACGATTTCATGGACCTTGCAAAGCCGGGTCTCATAAAAGAGTTCTGCATGCCCAACGCGGTATTCACGTTCAAGGAATATCTCCTGGACTTCGCGTCTCCCGCCACAAAGGAAAAAGGCCTCGCCCTCGTGAACAGGATACTCTCCGGCATCGAGAAGGAGCCTCTGAGGAAGAAAATGGCGGATACCCTGCACGAGATCGAAGAGGGTAAAAGGGACTTGTACTTCTAAGGAACGCACCTTCTCAGCCCCCGGAAGCGCCGGTCTTCCCATCGGTAGGCACGACGTCCGCCTGGGGAGGGCGCACGCCCTGCGGGCGCTTCTCCGCGATATCTGCCGCTGTAGGCAGGGACGATGTGGTCCATCCGCCTCCCAGGGCCTGGACGAGACCCACGCTCGCGGTCATTCGCCGACCCGCGATGATGACCGCCGTTGTCTCCGCGCTGAATGCGCTCGCTTCCGCCACGACCACGTTGAGGTAGTTCACGAGACCCCACTTATACTGGGTCAGGGCAAAATCCACGGACTGACGGGCCACTTTCACCGCGTCGTCCTGGGCTTTTGCCTCTTCTTCAAGGATACGCAGCGCCGCGAGGTTGTCTTCCACCTGTTGAAACGCGGTAAGTACGGTCTGACGGTACGATGCCACGCTTTGATCGTACGCGGCCCGCGCCTGATCGTTAAGAGCGGCCGTCGCGCCACCGTCAAATATGGTCTGAGCCATGGCCGACCCTACGGACCACAACCTGCTCGACGGAGAGAAGAGGGTCGAATAATCCGTGCTTTGATAGCCCGATGAACCCGACAGGGTAATGGTCGGGAAATATGCCGCTTTTGCAATCCCGATCTGGGCGTTCGCCGCGACAACGCTCCGCTCCGCCGACGCAATATCGGGCCTCCTCTCAAGGAGCGTTGACGGTACCCCCGCGGGCACGTCAGGAGGCGTCACGTCAAGAGGTGAAAAGGGTATGGAAAAATCCGAGGCCGGTTTACCCACGAGGAGCGCGCATGCGTGCTCCGTCTGGGCGCGCGACACGCGGATGTCAATCGCCTTTGCTTCCGTGATCTTGAGCTGGGTTTCCGCCAGAAGCATGTCACCCTTCGCGATGACACCGCTTTCATACTGGTTTCTTGTCAGTTCGAGGGACTTCCTGTAGGCGGTTACCGTCTTGTCAAGAAGCTCCTGTTGCCGGTCCAGAGCGCGAAGGACGAAATAGTTCTGGGCCAGAGCAGCCTGCATGCTGAGGCGCACCCCTTCGAGGTCCGCCGCGCTCGCCTGGGCACCCGCCCTGCTCGCCTCCACCGTGCGGCGTATCCTCCCCCACACGTCCATCTCCCACGATGATATATTGAGGGGCGCCGAGTAGACAGTGGTAGTGCCGGGCGGTGTGCTGCCGGTAACCACATTGCCCGACCTCAAGGCTCGCGTGACCCCGGGGTTAGCGGTGATGGTCGGGAAAAACGCCGCTCTCGCCGATTGGACGAGGGCGGCCGCCTGGCGGAACTGCGCTTCGGCGATAGCCACATTCTGGTTTGAGATGCTCACCTGTTCTTCCAGGGCGTTTAACCGGGGGTCCCCGTATATCTCCCACCAGGAACCTCGAAAAACATCATCCTTCGGTTCCGCTATCTTCCACCCTTTGTCTTCCTTGTATGCCTTCGGGACGGGGGCATCCGGCTTCACGTAATCAGGACCGATCGCACAGGCGCCGACCATGACGAGAAGGGCCGCCCCAACCGCCAATGCTACGGGATAAAAAGAAGACCTCCGACCCGCGCATACGCCCATCCGCGCCATCATCCTTCTCTCGCTCCATATATGTATCCAGTGCAACATCTTGTTCACCTCTGTATATCAGTGGTCTATAGGGACCCTGGCCATATCGGGACCGGGCTGCTTCCCGTTTATTCCTCGTTTCTTTTTGATCCAGAACCTGAAACGATCAAGGTAAAGATACATTACCGGCGTGGTGTAGAGGGTAAGCATCTGGCTGATCGCCAACCCTCCGACAATGGTGATACCGAGGGGCCGACGAAGCTCCGACCCTACGCCAGTGCCCAGGGCAAGGGGGAGAGCGCCCAGGAGGGCCGCCATGGTGGTCATCATGATGGGACGGAACCGGAGAAGACAGGCCTCATAGATCGCCTCTTCAGGGCCCTTCCCCTCAGTACGCTCCGCCTCCAGGGCGAAGTCCACCATCATGATCCCGTTCTTCTTCACGAGCCCGATGAGAAGGAAGATCCCGATGAGGGCAATAAGACTCAGTTCCGTACGGCAGATCAGGAGGGCAAGCATGGCCCCCACTCCCGCGGAAGGCAGGGTTGACAGGATGGTGATGGGGTGGATGTAGCTCTCGTAGAGCATGCCGAGCACGATATAGACCGTCACCAGGGCCGCAAGTATCAGGAACGGTTGGTTGGCCGCCGAATCCTTGAACGCCTGGGCGGTACCCGCAAAACTGGTCCTAATATTGCCGGGGAACCCCATTTCCCGCTGCGCTTTTTCCACCGCATCCACCGCGTTGCCGAGGGGCACCCGGGGGGCCAGATTAAAAGAAACCGTCACCGAAGGAAACTGGCTCTGGTGGGGAACGGCAAGGGAAGTCGCGGTTCTTTCGAACCGGGTGAAGGCGCTGAGGGGCGTCATTGAACCTGACGACGACCTCACGTAGATATCCTTGAGTGAATCGGGACTCTGCCAGAAACTCGGCTCGACCCCCATTACCACGTGGTACTGGTTCAAAAGGGTGTAGGTAATGGAAACCTGGCGCTGGCCGAAGGCATCGTACAGGATATTGTCGATGGCCGCTGCGGATACGCCGAGCCGGGAGGCGGTGTCACGGTCTATTGCGAGGGTTGCTTCGAGCCCTTTCACCTGCTGGTCGCTGCTTACGTCCACGAGTTCGGGTAAGGTGCGCATCTTCTGGACTATGCGGGGTCCCCATACATTGAGGTCCTTCACATCCGTTGCCTGGAGCGTAAACTGATACAGGGCGTTCCCCATCCTCCCCCCGATACGCAGGTCCTGTACAGGCTGAAGGTAGGTCGGCGCCCCCGGTAATAGGGAAAGCTTTTTCCGAAGTCTCGCGATAACCTCGCCCGCCGTGGCCTTGCGCTCGTCGAAGGGTTTGAGGGAGATGAACATGTTTGCCGTATTCGCGGCGCTGCCTCCACCTCCGCCTCCGCCGGTAAAACCCGCCACGTACTCCACCTCGGGTTCGCCTTTGATGATGTCCACCACAGTGGCCAACTTCGCGCTCATGGCCTGGAAAGAGATGTCCTGCTCCGCCTGAATATTGCCTCTGATGCGTCCCGTGTCGGACTCGGGGAAGAAGCCCTTCGGGACCACGAAGAAGAGGGCGATATTGACCACCACCGTGAGCACGGTAATACCGAGCATGAAGCGTGAGTGCCGAAGAGCCCACCTGAGGGTCACATCATAAAAGTCCCGCACCCGGTTAAAGAGCCCTTCGCTCGCCCTGTAGAGCCAGTGGTGGGTGTGCCGGCTCTCGGGTTGAAGAAGATATGCGCACATCATGGGCGTGGTGGTCAACGAGACAAAAAGGGAAACCAGTATGGCTGCGGAGAGGGTCACGGCAAACTCGCGAAATAACCGGCCCACCATGCCTCCCATCAGGAGGATGGGGATGAAGACCGCCACGAGGGAAAAACTCATGGACATAACCGTGAAGGCGATCTCCCTCGACCCTCTCAGGGCAGCCTGCATCGGGGCCATGCCCTTCTCCATGTGACGCGTAATATTTTCGAGCACAACGATGGCGTCATCGACCACAAAACCCGTGGCTATAGTGAGGGCCATGAGGGAGAGGTTATCAAGATTGTAGTCACAAAGGTACATGACCCCGAAGGTACCTACCAGCGATACCCCTACCGCGACCGCAGGAATGACGGTGGAACGGACATGTCTCAGAAAACCGAAAACCACGAGGATGACGAGGATCGCCGAAACGAGCAGGGCTTTCTCCACGTCCTTCAGGGAGCCCCGGATGGGTGGTGTCCGGTCCTGGACGATCGACACTTGAACGCTGCCGGGCAATGAGGCCGCGATCTGGGGGAGAAGCTCGCGGACACGGTCCACCGTCTCTATAATATTGGCCCCGGGCTGACGGAAGATGATCACCATAACCGAAGGCTTGCCGTTCACGAGCCCCAGGGTGCGCACATCCTCCACGGAATCCTCCACACGGGCCACATCCTCGAGACGCACCGCTGAGCCCGCCCTGTAGGCGAGGATTACGGAAGAACGGTATTGAGATGCCCGCCGCATCTGGTCGTTTGCCCGGACCTCCCAGGTCCTTGTGTCATCCGACACCTGACCCTTGGGCCGGTTTACGCTCGTGGCCGCAAGCACGCCGCGCACGTCTTCCAGGCTGATCCTGTATTTGTTCAGCGCCGTAGGGTTCACGTCCACACGAACCGCGGGAAGAGAGCCGCCTCCCACAAACACCTGGCCTACGCCTTTCAACTGGGACAACTTCTGCTGCATAATGCTCGATGCGGCGTCATACAACTGCTGCCTGTTTATGATATCCGAGGTGAGGGCGACGATCAGGACGGGCGCGTCGGCCGGGTTTACCTTCCGGTACGTGGGGTTATTGGGCAGGTTCGGCGGCAGGTATCCCCGGGCCGCGTTGATCGCTGCCTGTACGTCCCTGGCTGCGCCGTCGATGTTCCTGTCGAGGTCGAATTGCATGGTGATGTTCGTGGTGCCCCGGAAACTGGTGGAGGTCATCTCCGTCACGCCCGCGATACGTCCGAACTGGCGCTCAAGAGGCGCTGCAACCGATGTGGCCATGGTCTCGGGGTCCGCTCCCGGAAGGCCCGCCGTCACCTGGATCGTAGGAAAGTCTACCTGGGGCAAGGGCGCTACGGGGAGCAGTTGAAAAGAGATGATTCCCGACAGGACTATCCCCAGGGTGATGAGGGTGGTCGCGACGGGCCTGTGAATGAAAAGGGACGAAATGTTCATGGCCGGCTAAGGTCCTGACCCGGTTCAGCGCCCGTCTTCCTTGAGCGGTATGAACGTACGCGCTTTGCGAGGCGGTCGAAGGCAAGATAGATAACAGGCGTCGTATAGAGGGTCAGCAGTTGGCTGATGATCAATCCGCCCACAATGGTAATGCCCAGGGGCCGACGAAGCTCCGACCCCACACCCGTGCCCAGGGCAAGCGGGAGGGCGCCCAGGAGGGCCGCCATGGTGGTCATCATGATGGGGCGGAACCGGAGGAGCGAGGCCTGATAGATCGCGTCCCGGGGGCTTTTCCCTTCTTTACGTTCGGCTTCCAGCGCAAAATCGACCATCATAATACCGTTCTTCTTCACAATGCCTATGAGGAGGATAATCCCGATAAGTGCAATAACGCTGAACTCCGATCCGCACATGAGGAGCGCGAGGATCGCCCCCACTCCCGCGGAAGGCAGGGTGGACAGGATAGTAATGGGGTGAATGTAGCTTTCATACAGAATTCCAAGCACTATATAGACCGTCATGAGGGCCGCGAGGATCAGGACGGGTTCGTTCGCGAGGGAGACCCTGAAGGCCTGAGCGGTCCCCTGAAAGCTTCCCCTGATACTGGCGGGGAAATCCATCTTCTTCTCGGCCGACTCTATGGCCGTCACCGCGTCCCCGAGGGCCGCCCCCGGCGCGAGGTTGAAGGAGATCGTTCCGGCGGGAAACTGCCCCTGCCTGCTTATGACGAGGGGTCCCGTGGTTTCGGTGGTCCGCGTAAAGGCCGTGAGGGGCGTCTGCCCGCCCTGTATGCCGCTCAGGTATATGGATTGGAGCGCCTCCGGCCCCCTCTGAAATTCGGGTTTTACCGCGAGGATGACCCGGTACTGGTTCAACTGTGTAAAGATGGTGGAAACCTGCCGCTGACCGAAGGCATCGTAAAGGGCTTCGTCAATCATCTGGGGCGTTACGCCAAGGCGCGAGGCGGTATTGCGGTCGAACACCATGGACAATTGCAGTCCCTTGTCTTGCTGATCGCTGCTTACATCCCGCAGTTCCGGGTCCTTCTTGAGCGCATCGACCAGTTTGGGTGTCAGGCTGTTCAATTCATCGAGGTCAGGGTCTTCAAGGGTATACTGGTACTGGGTGCGTGTCACCCTCGCGTCGACCGTGAGATCCTGCACCGGCTGCATGAAAAGCGTAATTCCTTCGACTCCGGCCAGTTCGGGCTGAAGGCGGCGGATCACGTCGGAGGCGCTCAATTTCCTCTTCGACAGAGGCTTAAGGTTGATGAGTATCCGCCCGCTGTTAAGGGTCACGTTGGTACCGTCGATACCAATGAAGGACGAGAGGCTTTCCACGGCAGGGTCTTTCAGGATCACTTTGGCCAGGGCCTGCTGACGGTCCACCATGGCCTTGAAGGAAATCGACTGGGGCGCTTCGGATATCCCCTGGATGACCCCGGTGTCCTGAATAGGGAAGAACCCCTTGGGCACGAAGTAGAAAAGCAGAATTGTGAGGGCCAGGGTTCCGACGGCGACCCAGAGGGTCGGCTTCTGGTGTTCGAGCACCCACGTGAGGGTCCTCGCGTACAGGTCGATAGCCCGGTCAAAAACCCTCTGGGACGACCGGTAAAACCTTCCCTGTTCCTTCTCCGGCTCGTGCTTGAGCAGTTTCGCGCACATCATAGGTGTAAGCGTAAGGGATACGACCGCGGAGATGACTATGGTGATACCGAGGGTAATGGCAAATTCCCGGAACAACCGCCCTACCACGTCCCCCATGAACAAAAGAGGGATGAGCACTGCGATGAGGGAGACGGTGAGAGACAGGATCGTGAAACCGATCTGTTTCGATCCTTTTAGCGCCGCCTGGAGAGGGTGGTCCCCTGCCTCTATATATCTCGCCACATTTTCGATCATAACAATGGCGTCGTCCACCACAAAACCGGTGGAAATGGTGAGGGCCATGAGGGAGAGGTTGTTGAGGCTGAAACCCAGCAGGTACATGGCGCCGAAAGTCCCGACGAGAGACAGGGGCACCGCCACGCTGGGGATTATGGTCGCCGCCGCGCTGCGCAGAAAGAGGAACATGACAAGCACCACGAGGGCCACAGCAAGCATCATCTCAAATTGCACGTCATGAACCGAGGCCCGGATTGTGGTAGTGCGGTCTGTCAGCACCGACACTTCCACTCCTGCAGGCAGGGCGCTTCTCAACATGGGAAGTACCTTTTTGACCCTGTCAACAACCTCGATTACATTCGCTCCCGGTTGACGCTGGATATTCACGATCACCGCAGGAGATCCGTTCATCCAGGCAGCCTGTTTCACGTTTTCCGCATCGTCTATGGCATCCGCCACGTCCGACAGTCTCACCGGGGCGCCGTTGCGATAGGCAACAATGAGGGACTGGTACTCTTTGCTCGTAAACAGCTGATCGTTGGCCCCCACGATATAGGAAAGACGAGGGCCGTCGAAACTCCCCTTCGCCTGATTCACGTTGGCCGCCGCAATGGCGGTCCTCAGATTTTCCAGGGTGAGGTTATATGCCGCCAGGGCCACGGGGTTGGCATGGATCCGCACCGCGGGCCTCTGCCCCCCGCTGATGCTTACGAGCCCCACTCCGGGAAGCTGGGAAATCTTCTGGGTAAACCGCGTGTCCGCGAGGTCTTCCACCTGGGTGAGGGGAAGGGTCTTGGATGTCAATCCCAGGGTGAGAACCGGGGCATCCGCCGGGTTTACCTTGCTGTACACGGGCGGAATGGGAAGATCCTTGGGAAGATATGTAAAAGAAGCGTTGATGGCGGCCTGGACCTGCTGCTCCGCGACATCGAGACTCAGGTCCAGGGTGAACTGAAGGGTAATTATGGAGCTTCCATATGAACTTGTGGAAGTCATCTGGGTAAGACCCGGCATCTGGCCGAACTGCCTCTCCAGGGGGGCTGTCACGGATGAAGCCATTACCTCCGGGCCTCCGCCCGGATAGAACGTCCTTACCTGGATCGTCGGGTAGTCCACCTGTGGCAGGGCCGACACGGACAACTGTTTGTATGCCACGAGACCGGAGAGGAATATGGCGATCATGAGCAACGTGGTCGCCACCGGTCTGGTAATGAAAAGACGGGAGATATTCATCAGTGGCCCTTCTGAGGCGTCCCCTGGATACCTTGCCGCACTTCGACCCTGGCCCCCTCCCGGAGCCTGTCCGCGCCGTCCGTCACAACCAGTTCGCCCGGTGAGACCCCCGTCTTGATCGAGGCGCTGCCGCCTTGGATCTCACTCACCACGATGGGACGCACGGTGGCTGTCTTGTCCTCCTTCACCACGTACGCGAAAGTACCCTGGGGACCGCGCTGTATGGCGGCGGAAGGTACGACAATGACGTCGCGCCTCACGTCAACGAGCAAACGGGCATTTACGAATTGATTCGGAAAGAGTTCATTCCCCTTATTAAGAAAGGTCGCCCTCAGCTTGACCGTCCCCGTGCCCGTGTCGATCATGTTGTCGATCGTGGCAAGGACTCCCGTTGCGAGTTTTTCCTTCTGCTCCCGATCATAGGCCTCCACCTGCAGATGCGCACCTGTCTTGAACCTCTTGAATACGGGGGCGAGACTGTCTTCGGGGATCGGAAATATGACGGTAATGGGCTGGAGCTGGGTTATCACAAGGAGGCCGCTCGTATCAGCCACTCGGACCATGTTGCCGGGGTCCACGAGGCGCAGCCCGACGCGCCCGGTAATGGGAGAGGTAATCCGGCAGTAGAACAACTGGAGCTTGGCGGTGTCGATCTGTGCCTGATCGGCCCTGACAACGCCTTCATATTGTTTGACCACTGATTCCTGTGTGTCGAGTTGCTGTTTGGAGACGGAATCCTTCTTCCACAGGGTGCGGTAACGCTCGAGGTCAATCCTTGCATTAGCAAGAAAGGCCTGGTCACGGGCGAGCTGCCCCTCCGCCTGAGCCAACTGTACCTCGAAGGGTCTTGGGTCGATCAGGGCGAGAAGGTCCCCCTTGTTGACGCTCTGGCCTTCCTGATAGTATACGTTCATCAGTTGGCCGTCCACGCGGGTCTTGACGGTCACCGTATAAACCGGCGTAACCGTGCCGAGACCATTTACGTACACCCCGATATCCCCCTTCCTCGCTGCCGTCGCCGCGACAGGGGTGCTCCTGATCCGGCCCTTCTGCCCCTCGGCAGCGCGGGACTTTACCATTGCGGGCCTTATAAAAAAAATGTAGGCCCCTGCCGCCACAAGACAAAGGGCGAGCAGGATAAGCCACCATCGCATGAACCGCATGGCGCGTCGAGGTTCCCCCGGCTCGTCTTTTTTCCCTGTCATTTCCGTCTCCATTCTCTTAACGCCTCCATAATGTCGATGCCCATGGGCTTTATGCAGCGGTTCCTTTCCGTCTTTATTTCAACAATCCGAACCTTCTCAATTCCTTCATGCTTTTCTCCATATCTGCCGCTCCTTCCTGATGGCCCCCATTGTCAGCATAAAGGGTAAATGTGGGAGGACGGTGAAGAGATTGTGAAGAATTGTGAAGATAGATCGACCACCATGCTTTTATTCTCTTCGATACGTCCCACTCAGTCAAGAAAAACCTGCCACAGTGTTCGCGCCCAGCCATGGTCCGGCGGCGCCGGGCATGGTCATTCATAACGTAGCGCGTCTATGGGGCTCAGGAGCGACGCCTTGTAGGCCGGGTAGAAACCGAAAAAGATACCCACTATGCCTGAAAACACAAAGGCTCCCGTTCCCGCAGCCGCCGATACCACCGTGGGCCATCCCGCAGCCGCCGAAAGTACCTTGGAGCCCGATATACCCAGCGCAACGCCTATAATGCCGCCCATAAGGGAAAGGATAACGGCTTCCATAATGAACTGGAGCCTGATATCCCATGTCTTCGCCCCCACAGCCATCCTGATGCCTATCTCCCGGGTCCTCTCGGTGACGGAAACGAGCATTATGTTCATAATGCCTATCCCGCCCACAATGAGGGAGACAGAGGCTATGGCCCCGAGGAGCAAGGTCATTACCCGCGCGGACTGCTGGGTCACCTCCATCATCTGAGTCAGATTTCTGATGGAAAAATCCTCATCCTGCTTGAAGCTGATGTGATGCCTCTGGCGGAGCAGCGACCTCACCTGGTCCTCTGCGCTATTCAGTTCCTCAAGGCTTTTCGCCTTTACCATGATGGTCCGCACCATGCCGGGAAAAGCCGTTCCGAAAAGTTTTTTCTGCGCCGTGGTGACGGGCACCATTATTGTGTCGTCCTGGTCCTGGCCTTGAGCGGATTGCCCTTTTGTCTCCAGGACCCCTATCACCCTGAAAGGTATCTTCTTTATCCTGATAACCTGTTCAAGGGGATCGATACCGCCGAACAGGCTATCCACCACGGTCCGGCCCAGGAGGGCCACTTTTGTCGCGCTCCTCACATCCTCGTCGGTAAAGCCCCTTCCCTCGGCAAGGGGCCAGTCCCTCACCACCAGCATGCCCGGTGATGTCCCGGAAACACCGGTTGACCAGTTCAGGTTGCCGTACACGATCTGGGCCGCGCCGTTAAGGACGGGCGCAACCTCTTCAACTGCGGGACAATCCTTCAGGATAGCCTCGGCGTCGCCCATAGTGAGAGTCGGCTGGCTTCCCGAGCCCATCCTCACTCCTCCAGAGGTAGAGCTTCCGGGCATAACGATCAGGAGGTTGGTCCCCATGCTCGATATCTGGCTCGCTATCTGCCTGCTCGCGCCCGTGCCTACCGCGAGCATGGCGATTACGGCCCCTACCCCGATGATGATACCGAGCATGGTAAGGCCGGAGCGCATCTTGTTTACCCTGAGCGCCCTCAAAGCAATGCGCGCGGTCCATGGAACGTCAATCACTATGGCCTTCCTCCGTCAACATGCGGATCCCGCCGCACCCACCGGTCCGTCCGCCGTCATACGGCCGTCCGTGAAGTGGATCGCCCTTCTGCTGTATGCCGCGATATCCGGTTCATGGGTCACGAGGATCACCGTGATATTCCCCTCTTCGTTCAATCTCCGAAAGAGTTCCATTATTTCTATGCTCGTCTTGCTGTCAAGGTTCCCTGTGGGTTCATCGGCAAGGATAATGGGCGCCTGATTCGCTATGGCCCTCGCTATGGCCACCCTCTGTTGCTGCCCTCCCGAAAGCTGATTGGGCGTGTGATGCTCCCGTCCCTCGAGGCCCACAATTCTCAGAGACTCGATTGCCTTCTCCCTCCTCTCTTTCGCAGCCACGGAACTGTAGAGCATGGGCAGTTCCACGTTTTCGAGGGCGGTGGTCCTGGGAAGAAGGTTGAAACCCTGAAATACGAAACCGATCTTCCGGTTCCTTATCTCCGCAAGCTCGTCCCTTTCGAGGCGCGCCACATCGACGCCTTCGAGGAGATAGTGGCCGGCGGTGGGCTTATCCAGACAGCCGAGGATATTCATGAGGGTCGACTTCCCTGAACCCGAGTGTCCCATGATGGCCATCATTTCACCACGTTCCACGGTAAGCGAGACATCATCGAGGGCCCTGACTTCCACGTCGCCCACCTGATATATCTTGCTGATATTGCGGATATCGATCAGCGGCATCTATCTTCGGACCTTGGGCATCAGGGATGTGGAATTACCGTTCGGCCCTTTCGACAGAGATTCGGTAATGACCTCCTGTCCCTCCCTGAAGTCACCCGACACAATCTCCGTAGAGGTCCCGTCGGTTATCCCGGTCTTTACTTCCATCCGTCTGGGTTTTCCCGCTTCAAGTACCCACACTGCCTGCCCCTTCTTCAAGGGCCGGGCCGTTGTTTTCGGCTCCTTTTCCTGCGGCCTGAACCTTAAGGCCCCGTTCGGGAGGCGAAGCACCCCGTCCTTTGTGGCCGTAATGATGGAGACGTTGGCCGTCATTCCCGGTTTCAGTCTGAGGTCCTTGTTCCCCACATGTATGACCACGTCATAAGTGACCACGTTCTGCACTGTAATGGGAGAGATGCGGATCTGGGAGACCTTTCCCTTAAAGAGGATGTCCGGATAGGCGTCCACATTAAAGTCAACCTCCTGTCCCACCTGTACCTTGCCGATATCCGCCTCGTCCACGTTCGTGTCTATCTGCATCCTCGTCAAATCCTGGGCAATGTAAAAAAGGGTCGGTGTCTGAAAACTCGCGGCAACGGTCTGTCCCACATCCACGTTCCTCGATACCACGATGCCGTCCACCGGCGAAAGTATTCGCGTGTACCTCAGGTTCGTTTCCGCGTAGTCAAGGGCGCCCTTCATCTGCGCCGCCTGGGCTTCGAGGGCCTTTACCTGGGCATCCGTCGAAAGCCAGGTTGCCTCCGCGGTATCGTAATCAGCCTGGGCGATCAGGTCTTTGGAGATAAGTTCTTTGTTCCGGTCGCGGGTCCTCTTCGCATTGAGAAGAGTGGCCTTGAGGCCCAGGACGGATGCCTGCGCCTGGGCGAGGTTGGCCCTGGCCTGGTCCACCTGCGCCTGGAATGTGGCAGGGTCTATCTGGGCAATGACCTGGCCTTTCTTCACCACCGAATTGTACGTGGCATAGATGTGTTTGATCGTCCCCGATACCTGGGTGCCCACATTCACCGTCACTACGGGGTTCACCGTGCCCGTGGCCGTCACGGTGGCACGTATTGCTCCCTTCGTGACCGGCGCGGTCTTAAACCGTATGACGCCTTTCTTCCCTGCGAAGGCATACCAGATACCCGCCCCCGCAACAATCAGGATACACAGAGCGGCAATAACCTTTTTCTTCATCTCTCACCCATAGCCATCTCGATGTTCGCCACGGCGATCTTATAATCGTAAAGGGCCTGGGTATAAGAAATCTCCGCCGTTGCAAGGGCCGCGACGGAATCCGCCACTTCTATGGGGCTTCCCACCCCGGCCTTATACCGCCCTGTTGCAAGCCCCAGGTTCTCTCTGCCCTGCCTTACGCCCACCTCGCCCGCCGCGATCCTCTCCCCTGCGTCGCGCAGATTGGAATAGGCCTGCTGGATCTGAAGAAGTATGTCCTGTTTGAGGGACAATTCGTTTGCGGACGCCACGTCCCTTGCGCTCACCGCTTCCTGGACCTGGTACGTGGTGAGAAAACCCGAAAAAATGGGAAAACTCAAATTCGCCCCCAGGGACCAGCCATTGTCCAGGGGAAAGGCGGACCCCGTGAAATAGTAACTCGCGCTCCCCGTCACTACGGGCCAATAACCCTTCTGGGAAAGATTGATCGATTCTCTGGCTGCTTCCCGCTTCTTGATCAGCGACTGAAGGTCGGGCCGCTGCATATAGGCCTTCTTCACCGCGTTATCCGGAGGCATGCGGTACTCTGCAAAAGAGAGCGAGTCCACAGGCACATAGTCGTCGGGCGCCGATGGCATTCCCATGGCGTTGTTGAGGATTATCCTCGCGACTCGTATCTGGTTCTCGGCCTTGATGAGATTGACCCTCGCGTTGCTCAAGTCCACCTCGGCCTTTGTCACCGCGAATTTCGGTTGCGTCCCCGCCTTGTAGAAACCCTGGGCCTGGCGAAGGTGATCCTGGAATTGGCGCACTGTTTCCTTGACCGCGTCCCGGTTCCTCTGGGCCTGCAGGAGGTTGAAATACCCCTGTTTCACGTTGAGGGCTATCTGATTCCGCACATTCTCGAGATCGGACCGGGTGGACTCCGTGGTAAGACTCTGGACCTTTACCTGACTCGATATCTTGCCGAAGTCATAAATCGTCTGGGTCACGCTCGCGCTGCTCGTGTACTGATCGAAGGGCCCGCCGCCTGTGGAGGAATAGGTCGTCCCGGAAGGAAGGCCCGCCGTGGAGGTTACCGACGTATTGCGGCTCGTTGCGGGCATTGACCTCATGTAGGTCTCCGTAAGACTGATCTGAGGGTAATAGTTCGCCCTGGCTTCACCGACCCTCGCTTCGTAAACCTTCACCGTGCTCATCCCCGCCTTGATGACAGGGTGGTTCTTCAAACCGATCTCGATTGCGTGGGACAGGGTCAATGCCTCGCCCGGTGCAATCGTATCCGCCCGGACAATTCCTGCCCTGCACGGGAAGAGACCGAGCACAAGAAAGAGGGCAAATGATAATCCCGCACCTGATTCCTTAAAAAAGATTCTAAATCTACGGAAGGACACGTCCCTGGCTTCTCCGATTATTGGTTGAACATCCGTTCATGTGAACTAAGGTTCAGTATATAGCACCCGCCAATTAATGTCAACGATGCCGACGGTTTGCGAGTTGCCGACGCCTTGTCAGCCTTCTCTGGAGAATTCGAGGGACGGGATGTCGGTCTTGTCGAGAAGATACTCTTCCCGAATGCGCGTATGGCTCCTGAACAGGTTCTTCTTCACGTTCCGGTTGTGTTTCCTCATTTCTTCGATAAGCCCTTTTACTACCTTTCTCTTGGACGTGTCGCTGTGGGGGCATTGGGAAGCGATGACGGGCAGCGCAAGTTTCTGGGCCAGGGTGCGGATCTCCTTTTCCTCCACATATGCGAGAGGCCGGATGATGGCGAGTTCACCGCCAAACATCTCCTGGTACGGTTGCATGGTGCCTATCTCCCCCTGAAAGATAAGGTTAAGCATCATGGTCTCCACAATATCGTCCATGTGGTGAGCGAAGGCTATTTTTGTTGCGCCTATGTCGCGGGCAAGGTTGAAAAGGGCTTTTCTTCTGTTCCAACTGCACCAGAAGCAACGGGGTGCATCTTCTCCCCCCTTCCAGTCCTCCGCAGGCTTCGTGATCACGTAGGGGACCGATTCCTTTTCAAAGTGCGCCACCAGGGCCCCTGTATCCATCCATTTGAAACCCATGTCTACATGGCAGGCCACGATCTCGTGACGGACGGGCACGTATTTAACCCTTTCCTGCATAATCCTGAGAAGGGACAGACTGTCCTTGCCCCCGGAGACTGCCACGATGATCTTGTCTCCATCCTTGAGCATCTTATAGTCCCAGGCGGCTTTGCCTACCTTCTTTGTGATGAAATAGAGGGCCTTCGGTACGTTCATCCGGCTATATGATCGATTGGGCGAGCTTCCCGGCCCTTTCCATGTACTCCACGCCGACCACGCCCTTTTCCGTGCATCCCGGGGCTTCCACGCTTCCTACCCAGTCGAGTTTGAGGAGGTCGAAGGTCTTGCGGAACATGTCCAGCGCAGGCTCGCAGGTATCCATGGTCTTGTCGGCGAAGGTTATGAGGGTAATCGCTTTCTTTCCTTCAATCCTCGACTTGTACTCTTCGTCCATAAACGCCATAGACCTGTCCATGACAAGCTTCAGTTGACCCGACGGGCCGAACCAGTATATGGGGGTGGCATAGACGATAAGGTCCGATTCGAGAATGTATTTCCGTATATCCTTCATATCGTCGTTTATCCCGCACGCGCCGTCCTTCAGGCATGCGCAACAGCCCTGGCAGGGCCTGATGTTCATATCATTGAGGTAAAGCATTCTCACATTGCTTCCCCCGGCTTTCAATGTGTCGGATATGGTCCGGGCGAGTTGGATGGTGTTACCTTCCTTTCTCGGGCTTCCAAAGAGAATAACCGTCTTCAAGGCAAGTCCTCCTTTGCTATGGTTGGTACCTAATTATATGCGTATTAACGTTAAAGGGTCAAGGACAGCGTGAGAATGAATGGGCGCACCGAAACCGGATATCGCGAAAAGGGGGAAAACAACAGGCGTCCTTACGGGCACGCCTCCGGGAAATCCTTTGCGCCGGGCGCCGTCACGGCGCCCGGAGAACCGTCAAAGTATCTACTTAATCTCCGGCCTCGGATAGAGACCTGCTGCCTTCACTATTTCGGCCACCTTGTCTTCCCACTCTATGGCCATAATGTGGATACCCGCTACCCCTTTGATATTCCTCACCCTCTCGATTATTTCAAGGCATATCTTGATGCCTTCTTCCGCCACCTTCTCTTTCGGCACACTCTTGAGACGGTCGATGTGCTCTTCAGGGACGTCCATGCCCGGCACGGAGGTCTTCATGTAGCGGGCCATGCCGATAGACTTGTAGGGGGTGATACCTGCAAGAATGTACATCTTCTCGTGGACTCCAAGGTTGCGGACCTCTTCCATCCACTTCTCGAATTTCTCCACGTTGAAGATACATTGGGTCTGAACGAACTGAGCCCCCGCAGCCGCCTTCTTTGCGAGCCTCATGGCCCTGATCTCGAAGGGGTCGGCAAAGGGGTTCTCCGCGCACCCTATGAATATATTGGGCCTTCCCGCCTTTATTTCTTCGCCGCTTATAAACTTGCCCTCGTCCCTCATCCGTTTGACCGTCTGAATGAGTTGGATGGAATCTATGTCAAAAACGTTCTTTGCGCCGGGATGGTCGCCGAAACTCTGGTGGTCGCCCGACAGGCAGAGGAGGTTATTGATGCCCCACGCCGCCGCGCCCAGAATATCGCTCTGCATGGCTATCCTGTTTCTGTCCCTGCATACCATCTGCATGATCGGGTCGAGGCCCATCTGTTTGAGCACCAAAGACGCGGAGAAACTGCTCATCCTCACCACGCTCGTCTGGTTATCGGTCACATTGACGCAGTCCACATAACCTTCGAGAAACGCCCCTTTCTTCTTTACCACTTCAGTGTTCGCGCCCCGTGGAGGACCGCATTCGGACGTAACGGCAAAGGCCCCGCTTGTGAGAACTTTTTCCAGATTACTCCCTGTGCTCATATCTTTAAATCCTCCCTGACCCGTTTTCTCGGCCCTCCGTCCCTGCTGGTGGACCAATCTTTCATAGGTTGGACCTCCAGGTACTTGTCAAGCATGTTCATTTCCTTAAATCTGTCCACGATAAGCTGCCAGGCGCAAGGTGTCTCTTTGTTTATCTCACACTTTCCACCCTGGGAGCCTCCGCACGGACCGTTGAATATGCTCTTCGCGCAGCGTGTCACGGGGCATATGCCGAGCGTCCTGTCGAGGATGCAGTTTCCACACCCGAGGCAGCGCTCGGCCCACAGGCCATGTTCTTCCGTAACCCCGTCGAAGGTTGTGTTCACCGCAGGCAACACTACTTTGTTCCTGTAATGCTCACCCACGAACTGGATGCCACACCCACATGCCATGGATATGGCCACATCATAGTCGTTTATCATAGGTTTGAGGGTTTCCACGTACTCGGGATCGCAGTTCCTCTCCAGAACAAACTCCTTTATCTCTACCGGTGTTCCCTCCTTCTGCCTCGCAAGCCTGATCTCGGACGCAAGGACCGCGACCTCTTTTGCTCCGCCCACTGCGCAGACCGTGACGCACTCGTTGCAGCCGAGAAGGAGTATCTTTGAATAGGGCTTTAGCATTTCAAGGATCTCTTCGAAGGGTTTTCTATTTGCTACTATCATTTTGACTCCTTTTCTTATCCGTAGCGCCTTTGCTCAAACGCAGCGGACATCAAATCTTATTCTCCCGGTTTCTGTCGCCTCACGCGCCCCGGCGCTTTGCGGGATTGGGGCCAAGGCCCCTGATCTTCTCCGTCATCTCCCGGGCTACTTCGGCAAACCGTTGCCCCTGAGCCGACGACAGGTTGTACATGGCAACCCGCTCCCCTCCGGTACCGCATTCGTCAAGGAGCTTCTTCACATAGTCCACGCGCTTGCGCGCCCTCAGGTTGCCCACGAGATAGTGGCAGTCCCCTTCAAGGCAACCCATAAGGTACACCCCGTCCGTTCCACTCTCAAAAGCCTTAAGTATGTGGATTATGTCCACCCTGCCCGTGCAAGGAACTTTCACGATCTTTACGTTCGTGGGATAAGTCAGCCTCATCGAACCTGCCAGGTCCGCCGCGGTGTATCCTCAGAACTCACAGCAAAAGGCGATTATCTCCGGTTCAAACCTTTCCACTTTTCCACCTCTATGAAATGAGACGCTCTGCGGCGGATAACTTTCAATCTCCGCACAACGCCTGCTCTTTCTCAATAATCTGAATATCCCTGTAATGCATCAGGTCGATCGCCTTTGCAGGACACTCGGCCGCGCAGGAGCCACACCCCTTGCACTTGCTGATATCTATCTCCGCTTCGCCTTTTTCGTTGATGACCGGCACGGAATAGGGACAAACCCTCACACAGGTGAGACACGCGGCGCACAACTCGCCCTCCACGTGAGCCACTATGCCGCCCGCCGCCACCTGATCCTTCGAGAGTATGGTGATGGCCCTCGCCACCGCACCCTCCGCCTGGGCGATGCTCTCCCTCAGGTTCTTCGGCGAATGGCAGAGACCGGAGAGAAACATGCCGTCGGATGCAAAATCGACGGGTCTCAGCTTCATGTGGGCCTCGAGGAAAAAGCCTTCATTCGTTCTCGGCACCTTGAGAAGGGTGGCAAGCTCCTGATTATCTCTCGCCACAATGGCGCTGCTCAAGGCCACGAGGTCCGTTTCAAAGGAGATTTCTTCCCCGACCGAAGGGTCGTAGCACTTAAGGGAAAGAACCCCATCTCTTGTTTCCATGACAGGGGGTGCTGCTTTATCGAACCTGACGAACCTGACTCCGAGCTTTCTCGCCTTCAGATAATATTTTTCGAGGAAGCCGTAGGTCATCATGTCTCTGAAAAGGATCACCACATCTGTCCCGGGCGCTTTCTCCTTTACTGTGATGGCGTTCTTGACCGCGCTGGTGCAGCAGATGCGGCTGCAATACGGGCGCTCTTCATTCCGCGACCCCACACACTGGATCATGGCGATCCTCTTGACCGCCGGCTGTTCTCCAAGGGCGATCTTCCTCTCAAGCTCCATCTGGGTCATGACGCGGTCATCCTCGCCATATCGGTAAATTCCGGAGGGTTTAAATTCCTCCCCTCCCGTGGCAAGAATGAGCACACCGTGGGTGATCTTCTTATATGCCTTCTCCGGCCCGGTTACGAGGCCGGTTTCGTAATTCCCCTTGAAGCCCGTGTGGTCCACTGCGTCCGCGTTCATCTCCACATGGATAAGGGGATGGCTCACTACCCGCTCCACCGTTTCCTTCAGAAAGCCCTGGACATCGAGTCCGTCTATAGTGGAGAAAAGACCCTTGAGGTTGCCCCCGAGGGCGTCCGACTTCTCAATAAGGAAAACTTCGAAATTCTGATTGGCAAGGTTCAGGGCCGCGGTCATACCCGCAATGCCCCCGCCGAATACGAGGGCCCTTTTGTTCACGTCAAGCATTACTTCCTTGAGGGGCTTAATATAATTGGCGTTCGTTACCGCCATCCTCACAAGGTCTTTCGCTTTTTCCGTTGCGCCCTGCTTATCCTTCATGTGGACCCAGGAGCATTGATCCCTGATATTGGCCATCTCGAAAAGGTACTTGTTGAGTCCCGCATCCCGTATGGTGGCCCTGAACAGGGGCTCGTGCGTCCTCGGCGAACAGGAGGCCACAACCACCCTGTTTATGCCGTATTCGTCGATCATCCTCTTCATCTTGGCCTGGGTATCCTGGGAACAGGTGAAGAGGTTCTCATCGGCAAGCACCACATTCGGCAGGGTTTTCGCGTATTCCTGTACCTCGGGGACGTTCACTACCCCGCCTATATTGATGCCGCAATTGCACACGAAGACGCCGATCCTCGGCTCCTCGTTTTCCACGTCTTTCTCTTCCGGCAGGACTTTGATCACAAGGTCCTTGCCCCTTACATCCGAGATAAAGGAAGCCGCCTCACACGCGGCGCCGCTCGCCTGGATCACCGTCTCAGGTATGTCTTTCGGGGACTCGCACGCGCCGCTCACATAGATGCCCGGCCTTGAAGTGACCACGGGATTTGTGAGGTCCGTCTTTATGAAACCGTATTCATTGAGGTCAAGACTCAGGGCGGAGGCGAGCTTCGAAAGGTGTTCCGCCGGCCTCATACCCACGGAAAGGACCACGAGGTCAAATCTCTCCGTCTTCAGGTCTCCCGCCTCATCGACGTAGACGATCTCCACATCCTTTGTCGCATAGTCTTCGAGTACACGGGACACGAGGGATTTCACATACCTCACTCCATGCTCGTTCCTTGCCCTTTCATAGTACTGGTCAAAGCCTTTTCCGAAAGCCCTCACGTCCATATAGAAAATGGTGGGCTTTATATCATTCTGGTGTTCCTTTGCGATGACCGCCTCTTTCGTGGCGTACATGCAGCAGACGGAAGAACAGTATTCGTGTACCTTGTCCCTACTCCCCACGCACTGGATAAAGGCGATCTTCTCCGGTATCCTGCCGTCGGAGGGCCGCATTATCACACTCGCCGTGGGCCCCGTGGCAGAGAGGATCCTTTCGAACTCCACGCTCGTTACCACGTTCTGGTATATACCGTAACCAAGTTCGGGCTTGCCGCGGGCGTCATAGGCGTCGAACCCGCTCGACACGATTACACTCCCCACTTCGATCGTCTCTTCAGTCGGTCCCTCAAAGTAGTTTATCGCTTCAGGTTTGCAGAACTCCTCACAAATCTTGCACCCGAGACATTTTCTGCAGTTGAGGCAGCGCTCTGCTTCCTCCCTCGCCTCCTGCTCCGACAAGGGTTGGTAGACTTCCCTGAATCCTGAACGCTCTTCCACGGGAATGGAGGGGATGGCAACCCTGGCCCGCTTCTCCACGAAGGGGGGGATGTCTTTCACAACTTCATCCTCTTTTGCCCGTCTTCCTTCCGTCAGGTCGCGCCCTTCAAGGAAACGGGCGATGGACTCCGCTGCTTCTTTTCCCTGGGCAATGGCATCGATGGCCATTTTCGGACCCGTTACCACGTCGCCGCCCGCAAATACGCCTTTCACCGTGGTTTCAAGGCTTACAGGGTCGGCTTTAACCCTGCCGTCTCTCAGAATTTCGAGGCCGGGCATGTCTTTGAGGAATCCTGTATCCATTGCCTGTCCGATGGCGAGGATAACGGTGTCCGCATCATAGGTTATGGTGGTCTCATCGTCGAAGCGGGGACTGAATCTCCTGTTCTCGTCAAAAACTGCCGTACAGCGTCTGAACTCGATGCCCTTTACTGCCCCGTCTTTAACTTCGATCCGTTTGGGTCCCCATGACGCGTGGACTTTCACGCCCTCTTCCACCGCCTGGTCCACTTCCCATTTGTGGGCAGGCATTTCATCCCACTTCTCGAGACACGCCATGTGGACTTCTTTCGCACCCAGTCTGCGCGCCGTCAAGGCCACGTCTATGGCGACATTTCCTCCGCCTATGACAAACACGCGACCGCCCATGGGGAGGGGTTCGTTTTTTACCACGCCCCTCAGGAAGGCAAGCCCACCGATTACACCGGAGGCTTCTTCGTTGTCAATGCCCAGGCTTCTTCCGCCATGGGCGCCTGCGCCTATGAACAGGGCGTCGAAACCGTCATATATCTCTTTAATGGGGACGTCCTTGCCGATCCTCGTGTTATATCGCACCTCGATGCCCATTTTCTCCACGATGGAGACTTCCCTGGCAAGGTCCTCCTTCGGGAGCCTGTAAGCGGGAATGCCCACATAAAGCATACCGCCGAGCTTGTCATGAGCCTCGAAGATGGTGACCCCGTATCCCGCCTTGCGAAGTTCCAGGGCGCATTCCAGCCCCGCCGGCCCTCCGCCGATAACAGCCACTTTCTTTCCTTTTTCCGGACCCACCGCCGGTACCGGAATATCCCGCTTTCCCGCCTCGAAGTCTGCCACAAACCGTTTCAAGGCGCATATGGCCACGGGCTGGTCTACCTTTCTTCCCCTCAGGCATTCTTCCTCGCAGGGATGGGCACATATGCGGCCGATAACGCCGGGGAAGGGAAGTCTTTCTCTTATAAGGTCGAGGGCTTCGAGGAATCTCCCTTCGGCGATCAGACCCACGTAGTCTCTCGCGTTCAGATTGACGGGGCACCGGTTCACGCATGGCGCTATCTCCCTGTCAATCATGTAGGTGGAAGGTATGGCCTGGGGGAAACTGATGAAGGCCCCTGTGCGCCTTGACAGCCCTTCATTGTAGTCGTTGCTCACATCAAGGGGACATTGAGGGGCGCAAAGGGAGCACGAGGTGCATTTTTCCGACATGACCCTTCTCGGCCTTCTCTTGAGAGTAACGTTGAAATTGCCCGGCTCGCCCTCGAGGGCCACGACTTCCGTGTTCATGAGAAGTTCTATGTTCGGATTCCGGCCCACCTCTACCAACTTGGGAGCCATAATGCACATGGAGCAGTCATTGGTGGGAAAGGTCTTGTCGAGTTGAGACATCTTTCCGCCGATATTCGGCATCTCGTCGGCGAGATAGACTTTGAATCCCGCTTCCACGAGGTCGAGGGATGCTTCCATTCCCCCTATGCCGCCGCCGATAACAAGTACCTTACCTACCTTTTCCATTATCCCCTACCTGAAATCCGTGTCTCCCTGCGGGGGACCGGCTTTCCGATGTCTTACAATTTTTTCCTGAACAGCGCATCTCTTCCTTCATGGCTTGCTATTTCAACAAGGTTCCTCTTTATAAGCTCTTTGACATGGTTAAACACTATGTCCTCTCTAAGGCCCAACTTCCCGGACAGGCCCCCTATGGTGTCCTCTTTGTCCGCGAGCGCTTCCAGTATCCTCGCCTTATCGAGGGACATGGCAAGAAGGGGGTCGAATACGAGGGAAAACTGCCTGTCCGTGAACTTTTCTCCATACACGTTTCCCGCCTTCAGGGCATCCTTTCTGTCGAGGAGTCTTTTCAGCTTATCCGCCCCTTCCGGGTCATATTTCCTGATAAAGTCGAGTCTTCTTTCCGTATCTGTCATCCGATATATACCCAATCCGCCTGTTTATTGTCTTAAGCGGGCAACGTTTGTCCCGGGCCCGGCATTCTCGCGGCCCGTGCTCAGCGCCCCGTTATTCGCGCGATCCTTCACGCTGACTTCCGTACACCGCCTTCACTGACGATCTTCTTCACCTTTCCCGCAACGCCGTCGGCGGTTATGATGTGGGACCCGCTCCCGGAGAGTTTGCCGAAAAGGGCAAGCTCGAATATCTCGGAAAGAAAGAGAACCGGCAGGTTCCCCTCTCTTTTCCCGAGGTAGGGGAGAATATCGAGGTTAAGCTGGCATAACGGGCATGAGGTCACCACCGCATCGGCGCCCACGGTAACCGCCATTTCCATGATCTTGCCCGACAGCCTGAGGGTTACTTCTTTATTGGTCACTGTTTTGCTCGCACCGCAGCACTCCATCTTGTAGGGCCAGCCCACCACCTCGGCCCCCGCGGCCCAGAGAAGCATGTCCATACTTTCCGGGTTCTCCTTGTCGTCGAAAGCGCCCATCTTCATGATGCGGGTCAGCACGCAGCCGTAGTAAGGGACCACCTTGAGACCCGAGAGGTCGTAGGCGACGCTCTTCGCAATGCGCTCCAATCCCACGTATTCGTGGAATACCTCAATAATGTTCTTTACTTCCGTGGTGCCGAGCACCTTCAGGGGATGTATGGCGCGATTGATCTCATCTCTCAAGGCCTTGTCGGTCCGTAGTTTCTCGTTCGCGACCTTCGACCTGTTGTAACACGCGGAACAGGGGGCGAAAAAGTGCAGGTCTTCCCGCTCCGCAAGGCTCAGATTTCTCGCCGCAAGGGCGTATGCGATCTTCTCATCGATGGTGGTCGCCGCCGAAGCGCCGCAGCAGGACCAGCCGTCAAGCTCCTTCAACCCCACCCCGTACACGGAAAAAACGTCCTTTATCGACTGTTCGTAGAACTTGCTCGATGTCTTCATGGAGCAACCGGGGTAATACGTTAGCGTCCTCATATCTGCCTCAACCCCTCGACTTCTCAGCTTCTATTTTTCTGAATATTTCCTTCAACTGCTTTCTTTCCTTTATGTTGTGGGGCAGAATACCCATCCTTCCTTTCATGAACATGCCCATACCCATCTTCGCGTCTTCCAGAAAGTTCTTCTTAACCATCTTATACTTCATAACCGCCTCTATCTCGTGAAGCCTGCCATGCTTCTCAACGCTGTCGAGAAAGGACCGGTCGAATCTCCATGTATCCTTCTCCGCCTCTTTATGTTCCCTTACGGCGATCTTCCTCAGTGTGTCGAAAACATGGGCTATATCGATATCATTCGGACACCTCACGCTGCAGGTGAGGCACTGAAGGCAGGTCCATATGGTTTTCGACGCAAGTACCCGCTCTCTCTCGCCGAGAGTAATATAACGGATAACCCTGTGGGGGTAAATATCCATCTCCTTCGCCACGGGACAGCCGACAGTACACCTGTAACACTGGTAACAGCCGGATATCTTTTCTCCGGTGGCATTTTCCATCTCGTTCAGGAAAGAAAGGTCATTCATGGTCCGTCCTCTTAAGTACTTACAAATACAAGTAAGAATTCTGCGTTTCCGGTAATACGGAGCAACACATTATACACTGATAGGGGGGTTTTATCAATATCCGTGGCGGGTTTGCCCTTATGGGGACCGCTGTCCGCGCCCGGCCGCACCACGTCGGTTTGCCATGAGGTGCCCCATCCCTCAGGGTCGGAAACTCTTCGTGAAGCAAAAAGGGGTTGTCTGAAACTGCCCGGTGAGTCGAAAGGTCTTGCTTAAGGGCGAACCAGCCGGTACACCGACGTGCCTTTATGTCTTTTTACCGACCCCTGCTCTTCGAGGATCTCCAGATGGCCGACGACCTCTGAAATACCCAGGAGCACGTGGAAATCAGGAAGATCGAAAAAAACTCTGCCCATTATCTCGTAGGGGGTCGAAGCGCCTTCCGCCAGGACCGAAACTATCTGTCTCTGTCGGTCATAAACGGACCCGAGCACCTTGTCGATGCGGGTCCCGGCGTCTTCTATCCCTTCCCCGTGCCCGGGAAGGGCTCTTCGCAAACCCAGGGCCTTCACCTTCCGAAGGGATGAAACGTACATCTCCAGACTTCTATACCCCTCACGGACTGCCGTCGGCCTTCGGACCACCGCATTGGACGAGATATCGCGGATCAGGAAATCACCTGTAAAGGCTGAAGCCGTTTTCGCGTCATAGTAAAGCGTGCACCAGGGCGTGTGACCGGGAACGGGAATGACGGTGAAACGTGACGAACCTATCCCGATTGTATCTCCTGCTTCAAGGCGTCTTGTCACCTCCACACCGGGACCAAGTTCCTTCAACACCTCGAAGAATCGGGCGAGATATTCTTTTCCCGCCTTCGGGGCCCCCGCCCACTCGACAAACCGGCAATAATAGCCGAAATCCTTCTCAAATTCCTCGCAGGCATCCTCGACTGCAACGGCGGCCCCTTTAAGAATCCACACCTCCGCCCCGCTCCTCGACCTTACCCACGCCGCCGACCCGAAATGATCTATGTGAGGGTGGGTCACGATTATCCGTCGAATGTCCTCAACGGCATACCCGACCGCGGCAAGCGCTGTTTCCAGGTATTGTTGCGCCCCTTCATTGTGAGGGGGAACGTCTATGAGCGTGGGCACGGGCTCCGCGCAAAAATACGAGTTTACGCTTTCTATGCCGATTGACAAGGGCACGCAAAGGCGATGGATAAGGGGACCGTCAACCAAACCCGTCACGTTTTCCCAGAAATTGGAGCACCCCTTCAAGGTTGTCGAACAGGGGATAACTCTCTCCTTCATTCCAGGGCATCTCAAGCCCGGCCCCTACGATACCCGCCTTTTCCGCCTTTTGCAGGGTAACCGGACTATCGTCCACGATGCCCCAGCAGCTATCGAAAAGCACCGTCTTGTCGTAGCTCAAGTGTATCTCGTCAAAGACGAGGCAGTGGGCGTTGAGCCACCGGGCCGTTGCGTCCAGCGTTCCCTTTTCCCTGTGACTGGCTATGATGATGTGAAACCCGGCATCCTTCAGGGACGATAGAAATTGCCCGGCTTCCCGGTAAGGGGCGAACATGCCCTGGTCCATGTGGATATCTCTTATGAGGCGGTAGAATATCTTCGGAGACACATACTTCTTCCAGAAATCGAACTGACGCCACTCGGAGGGTGGAGCCAGACGTCGGTTCACCTCGCGCATCCGCTCATAGAGTACGGAGGCGAGGTCCCAGAGCGTGTTGTCGATATCCACGATAATTCTTTGCATAGATTTCCTATTATACACCAAGACCCGCTCCAGGAAAACCTCTCTCACGGAAAAGGAGGGCCGTAGCGGGCGGCCGGGAGAGCCCCATCACCTTGATTCCTGTTGACAACCGCCGGATATGACGGCAAAATAGAAACCGGAAAGGAATTGTTTCCATATCCATATTCTTGACCTGTTCCTTCATTTTGGAGATGCAGTGGTAAAAGACGATCCCCGCCGCGTTCCCTCAACATATGTCTACATCGTGGAGTGTGCGGATAAGACCCTCTATACGGGCCGTACCAATAACATCGCAAAACGCGTCCGGGAGCACAACAGCAGCGGAACAGGGGCCAAGTACACCCGGTCCAGGCGGCCCGTGAAACTGGTCTTCGCCGAACGTTGCAGCAGCCTTTCCGACGCCCTGAAGCGGGAAGCGGAGATCAAGAAGTTATCACGGGTACAAAAACTTCTGCTTATAGAAGCCCGTCAAGACTCTTACGAACCCCTGACCGAAGAGATTCGCGACAGGAATTGATAACAACCAGGCTCACATAGTCCAGGCCCCGCGAAATGGGGCGACGCAAAATTCCAGGTGAAACCGAAGCATACTCTCATGAAGATATGCGTGGAATAAACACATTCAGGGGGAGTGCGGGACGCCATAATGCGTGTGTTGCCCGAGGTGTCCCTCTCCGTCTCACGATTGAGGGACGGAAGCGAGCTTCTTTGCCATGTCTCCGAGCACTGCGATGGCCCTTTCGACTTCCTGAGACCACACTGCCGCGTTGAGCCGTATGTAATTGCGGTACTTATTCCTGGTTGAGAAAATGAGACCGGGAGCTATGGTAATGCCCTTTTTGACCGCCATTTCATAAAGCTCCAGGGCATCGATCCTTTCCGGCATCTCAACCCAGAGGAAAAACGCGCCCGTGGGCCGGGTGACCCGCGTCCCCAAAGGAAAGTGCCGACCAACGGCGCTTCTCATGGACTCCACGTTGCGACTCAGGATTCTCCTGATCCTTCTCAGATGGTGGTCATATCCCCCATTCGAGAGAAATTCGGCGATGGCCATCTGAGGGGGCGTTGCGGAGGTAAAGCTGTTCACAAATTTCTGGTGTTCAATTCTTTCGCGGAAAGACCCTGAAGAGGCAACCCATCCGACCCTGTATCCCGGGGCCAGGGTCTTTGAAAAGGACGAACAGAGGACCACGAGACCTTTTTCGTCAAAGCTCTTCACGACACCCGGCCTTTCCGACGAGAAGGAAAGGTCGCCGTAGATGTCATCTTCGATGAGAGGCACGTCGTGTTCATAGAGAAGGTGCAGAAGGGCTTTCTTCTTCTCATCGGGCATAAGGCTTCCGTTGGGGTTACTGAAATTGGGAACGAGCAGGCACGCCTTGACCGGCATCTCTTCAAGAACGTAGGCCACGGTCTCCAGGCTTATTCCGTCCGAAGGATTCGAAGGAATCTCGATAACTTTCAAGCCAAGAGTCTCGATGGCCTGCAAATGGTTAAAAAAAGCAGGCGATTCGATGATTACCGTATCGCCTGGCCGGCAAAGGGCCCTGAGAGAAAGCATGATCGCCTCCTGACATCCCGTGGTGACAAGGATGTCGTCGGGTGCGAGCCTGCATCCCGACAGAAGAGACCTTCTGGCAATCTGGACACGAAGCTTTTCGTAGCCTCTTACCATATAGGACAGGCTCTGATTCCCCCTTGTTCTTACGACCGAGGCAAGAATGCTGCTCAGCTTCTTGACAGGTAACAGTTCCGGGTTCGGAATCGTAGGTCCGAGCTGGAGCAGACCAGGGTCCACCATGCTTCTCAGGACCCGGCGAACAATATCATTGATGCTCACGTCCGTGGGTTTTGCGTCCGTTTTTGTTGCCGGAGCCTCTGTCACAGGCCCCGGGACCAGGGCGCGGACATAATAACCGGACTGGGGGCGAGCTTCCACTATCCCCCTGTCTTCGAGAAGCCGATAGGCCTCCAGGGCAGTGGCGACGCTCACCTTCATCTTCCTGCTGATAATCCTAATGGAAGGTATCCGATCTCCCGTCCGGAAGGTCCCCTTTGTCACGAGATGGGCAATATTGTCTGCAATCTTTTCGTAGAGATTATATCTTTGTCCCCTCATCTTCCACCTGCAACGTTATTATACTATGAAGATTAACGCCTTTATATGTACAATACTCCATTTTCTCGACCAGCACAGTTCAAAAAAACATCAATTGTGTCGGTAACAATTTTGTAGCGCTGTATCTTACACTTTTACCCGAAGGCGTCCATACTATCAAGTATGGACAAGCTGACATTCCAGATCCTTTATGACCGGTCGTCATCAAGGGAGATTCGGCGGGCAGGAACGAGAGAAACTGATCTTCGCCTTCCCCGGAGGGCCCTTCTTTCACTGGAGGGGGATTCGCGCGGCGCCCTCGTAACCTGTCATTCAGGCTTCGTCTGGCTCACGCAGGAAGGCGACCGGCGCGACCACATCCTGACGGCGGGAAAACAATTTTCCGTAAGCTGCAAGGGAATGGTCCTTATTCAATCCCTGCAGGACGCCTCTCTGAACATAGCCATTTCGGGGACCTGAAGCGAAAAGAGCATCTACGTCCGGATCCGCATGCGGAAGATGGGCATCGAGGCGGCCGGTTTACCATGATTGTATTGCCGGGCACTGCTCCAACCGGTCCTCCCGGCCGAAATCTTATCTCCATTAGCAGTTCACCGGGAACGCGCTCACAAGGCGCGGCCCGGAAACAACCTCGTGTCGTAATAGGGCATCTTCCCCACATCAGTCAAGGAACAGATGTATAAACTCATTGGGCGTGTCCCCGATGATGTATTAAACTCCATGGCAGGGAAGCATGCCCTTGAGTGGGACCGGGGTGTCAATCGGACTCTATTTCGAACCAGTGAAGTTGCCGGTCCCCATCGGCGGCAGGACTTCAAAACCATCCCTACCGGAAAAGCAAAGGGAATCCTTTGGCAATATCAACCTCACCATCGGCAGGTCCCACTTCACCGCCTTGTCTCGAGTGAGAATGGGCACCATCCGCTTCTTTATCGCGGCGAAGCATTTGTCATCGCCGGTGAGGCGAGCTTTGAGGAGGGTCAATTCCCCCGGATCAGCACTAATCATGTAGACCCATGGACGATCGCTCTCTCCACGGAGAAGCACGGAATTGCCCATTTGCTCCAAGGTGTGGATAGTATAATCCTCCATAAAATAGATCGCAATACCCTGAAATGTTACATGTATTACCCTCGCCTAATAAATGAAAAAGGCAAGAAGCAGCTTTACGGTCCCGGTCACACATCCAAGAAAATAGCCCAACAGTACGAACAAAAGTTGAAAAACGAGATAGCAGAACGAAAGATGTTTCCTGAGAGATTCCCCGACAAGAAGAAATTCGACGAGTTCGTGCCGGAGTACCTCAAAAAACATGCGACAAGTCTGAAATCGTATGATTTTTATGAAGTAATATGCACGATACTAAAGCGGCATTTCGGAGACACCTATCTATATGAGATATCGAGATACCATGTCGAATCTTACCAGGCCGAAAGGTCGAAACAGGTGGGTGTGTGCATGGTGAACCGCGAGTTAACAATACTGAAGGGCATTTTTACGAAGGCCATTGACTGGGGGTTCCCTATGAAGAATCCCGTAAAAGGTGTCAAACTCGGCAAAGAGAAACCACGCGAAAGATTCCTGGCTCCCGAAGAGATAGGAAAGCTCATTGAAGCGTGCAGGAAGGAACGACAAGCCCCGTATCTAAATTCCGTCGTCATCATAGCCTTGTTTACAGGCATGAGAAAGAAAGAATTGTTAACGCTTAAACGCGAGCACATCTCTATGGATCGGGATATCATGAAGATCGTGGGCAGCAAGAGTGGGGACACGCGGTTCGCCCGTCTTTACCCCACGGCAAAAAGAGAGGTTGCAAAGCTGCTGATTAAGAGCAATAGTGAATACTTGATTCACGACAAAGACGGAGAACCGTTTAAGGACATAAAGAAATCTTTTAACGCTGCCGTGAGAAGGGCCGAACTACAGGACGTACGTTTTCACGATCTTAGAAGAACATTCGGAACGATCGGGGCTATCGATGCCGGTATTGACGAAAAAGCGATGCAGAACCTGTTGGGTCATGCCTCGATAGAGACCACTATGAAGCATTATGTGATGTCCACGGAGGAAACACGAAAAAGAAGCAATCAAGAGGTTGGGTGGTTTACGGGACACCTATATGGACACTTCAAAAAAAGAGGCCGTCACGAAGACGGCCTAAGTATCTGAAAAAAATGGTGGAGCTGAACAGGATCGAACTGTCGACCTCTTGACTGCCAGTCAAGCGCTCTCCCAGCTGAGCTACAGCCCCACGGCCTATTTTATAACAGTATAGCGGTTGATTGTCAACACAGAGTTTTGCGTCAGGGCTTCTTATGTCCTTCTCCCTGAAGGACTCCGCGTCGAAATATTTCAAGATTCTTCTCTCTTACCTTCACAGGGACTTTGTTTTTAATGGTCTCTTCAAGGTTCTCCAAGGTAAAAGGCTCTACCCCGAGGCTCGAAAAAAATCCGAGAACCGCCATGTTGGATGCCTGAACCATGCCACTTTCTTTCGCGAGTCTATCGCCATCAACAAGCAGAGAGGTGATATTTCTCTTATTCAGTAACTCTGTCACCGGCTCGGCCAGCGACGTCTTCTCCGTATTTGCAATGGCAAGTCCGCCCACCTTAAGAAAAGGCAGGGTCCGGTAAAACTCACTCTCTTCGAAGGCAAGGAGGATATCGGCATTTTCACTGCCTACAAGAGGACTTTTGAAATCGCCTATCTTAAGCAGGGATACCACGGAGCCGCCCCTCTGACTCATCCCGTATTCGTCCGACGCCATGGCATGATAACCCGCCTTTATGGCGGTCTCCAGGATAATGGTGGAGGCGAGAAGCACACCCCTGCCCCCTATTCCCGCACACACGATTTCAAGCCTCATATTATTCCCCTGTAAAAAAGCACGGTGAACTCCAACGCATCCTGAAAACGCGCTATCTCCGATATGTCATCGATATGGAAGAAATTGTTACACCCATATGCCCCGATAATCTTTTTCATTTCTTCTTCCCTGGTGCTCGCGAGGATCAGGAGCACGTAGGACGAGCCGTTATACATGGTATTGACCAAAGCGGGCATACCCGCCCGGAACAGGTAGTCTTCGAACGTAACGGCAAGGATCTTCCTCTCCGGTTCAAGTTTCTTCATCCCGTGGGCCATATTGATGGATGACGCGGCGCCGAGCGTGTCGCGAACTACCGCAAAACCGCATATGGTCTCCTCCGGCTTCGTCTTTTTCCTTCCTGCAAAAGAGGGTCCGCGAAAGACCCTTGACCTGTCCCTCATCTGCATCTCGATCACCGGATACGGGCCTTCCGCCATGAAGACCTCGTCCATGTCCGTCACAAACGCTTCCACGAGCCTGAGGGGCAAAGGGAACACGGTGGAGAGGCAAAGCATGCTCGCATCTTCATCAAAGAACTCAGCCGACGAACGGGTGCAGGTGATGATGCCCGTAGAATCCTTTCGTATCGTCACGTTGCCTTCATAGGTTTCGAACTCTTCGCGAATCTTTTCAATCTTTTCGTTCAACCGGCGGTGAAGCTCGTACCTGAATTTCGGCGTTGCCGCCCACCGGTCCGGGTTCTTTATAAAACGGGAGGGCGCAGCCGTACCGGTGTCCGCCACCGCTTCCATCCTGCCCGAAGAACCCCTTTGTTCCGGAAGGACAGGTGTTTGAATGACCACGGGTATCTCGTATTTCTCCGAGATGGTATAGCCGAATCCGATAGCCATAGAGAGGGCCTCGGTTCCTTCTGCCACAATGACAGGTAGTTTCGCAAAGAGACCCACAGGTGTGACTTCTTCCTCGATCTCCTTCAGGCAAAGGATCAGAAAACCCCCTGTCACCCCTGTATACGCGGAGCTCATCACGGGGTCCAGTGCATCGTATAAATCCTCGGTAGGGAACATGCATGCCGTTCTTTTCGCCGCGTAGGCGCCCGTGAGAGCCAGCTCATAGGCGATTTTTGCGTCTAGGCATACTTCGGAACGGGTGAGCGGATACTCCCTCTCAAGCGCTTTCAGAATATCTCCGAGGGTCTTGCTGGTAGTATGGACAAAGCGCACCTGCCGGTCGAGGAGGAGCCTGCATATGTGCTCGTGCATGCGCTACACCATACCTCTCAATATCTCGATGCCTTTCTCAAGGTTCTCGTCGCTCGCCGCGAAAGAGATGCGGACATGGGACTTCCTCCCGGAAAATACGCTTCCCGGTATGATAAAGAGCTTATTTTCCAGAGCCCTTTCCACAAAGGCATCGCCGTCGCCGTCCGGCACCTCGGGGAAGATGAAGAATGCACCCTTCGGTTTCACCACGCGGAATTTATCCTTCAGGCCCTCGTAGATAAGGTCCCGTTTCCGTTTGTACCCCTCTATCAGGGGGTCCGTATCATAATCGAGGGCAAGGAGCGCCGCCTTTTGCGCAAAAGAGTTGATGCTGCTGAATACATATTGCTGCATGGTCACCATGCACTGAATAATCTCCTTGGGACCCGCGGCATAGGCTACTCTCCAGCCCGTCATTGCCCACGTTTTGGAGAAACCGCCGAAAGTGATGGTATTCTCATAGATCTGCCCAAGGTAATCCTTACGGAATCCGTTGTCATACACAAATCTGTCGTAAATGTCGTCCGAGAAGACGAGAAGGTTGTTCTCCCTCGCAACGCGGGCCACCATTTCCAGTTCCTCCCTGGAATTGACCATGCCCGTGGGGTTATTGGGACTATTCACGAGAATTACCTTTGTCTTCTTGGTGATAGCCTTGCGCAACGCCTCTTCGTTCAGCGAAAAATCGGGATAAGTATCCACAAACACCGGCTTGCCGCCAAGGAGAGACACCTGGTATTCATAGAGCACGAAATAGGGGTCAGGGATGATCACCTCGTCGCCGGGGTTCATGGTTACCATGAGGGCAAGAAGGAGCCCCCCTGTCACTCCTGCGGTGATAATCGCATCGTCGCAACAGATATCCTTACCTTTAAGGTAGTGGAGTATCTTTTCCCTGAGCTCCGGGATGCCGCCTGAAGGCGTATACTTATTGAAACCGGCCCTTATCCATTTAATCCCCTCTTCCTTGATTTCTTCGGGGATATCAAAATGGGGTTCCCCGATGCTCAGGTTGATGGGGTCCTTCACTCTGTTCGCAAGGTCAAATATCTTCCTTACCCCAGACGGCCTTACATTGTTTACCCTGTCTGAGAGAAACACTCAATCCTCCTAGCCCGACCCACTCTCGCCCGTATGACTCCGGGGGCGCCGGAATCTCTCCCTTATCGCCCCGTTCTGTCGTCAGCATTCGAGCCCACGCTATTTGCGCTCTCAAGTGAATCGATAATACGTTCCATACGTGTTTTGGGCGGTCCTCCGAAACATTTCTTCAGGTCTTCCTCCGTGAAGGCTGCCTTAAGGAATTTCATGATATCCGTCCTCTCCCTCCAGCAGCCTACGGTATTTCTGCACGGCATCCCATCGTTCACTGAAAGGCAATAGGAGAACTCGGCGACCATACCCAACTGAGTACAATATATATCCATAAAATACCTCTTTATGCAACCTTCGGCTTGGGAAATTTCTCCAGGTCTTTTATAAGCTTCTGGATCTCGTCATCAGGAAGGACATAGTCCACCAGTTTCCCGCTCATGAAGGCGTCGTAAGAAGGAAGGTCGATAATACCGTGTCCGCTCCAGCTTATAAGTATGACTTTCTCCTTGCCTTCCTCCTTTGCCCGCTTCGCCTCATCGATAGCGCACGCTATGGCATGGTTGGTCTCCGGGGCAGGCAGAAACCCTTCGGTCCTCGCAAAGGTAAGGCCCGCGCCGAAAGTCTCGAGCTGGTTGTATGCTTTGGCCTCGATAAGTCCGTCCGCAAAGAGCCTGCTCACGAGAGGCGCCATGCCGTGGTACCGCAGTCCGCCCGCGTGAATGGGAGCAGGAACGTACGCGCTGCCGATTGAATACATGGGAAGGAGGGGTGTGGTCCCTGCCGTGTCGCCGAAATCATAGGTATAAGGACCTTTGGTCAACGTGGGACATGAGGTCGGCTCGGAAGCGACGATCCTCACTTCCTTTCCGTGAATCTTGTCTCTTATGAAAGGAAATGAAATACCCGCGAAATTGCTTCCTCCGCCCGCGCAGCCGATTACGACGTCCGGATACTCACCTACCATGGCGAATTGTTTTTCTGCTTCGAGGCCGATGATCGTCTGGTGCATGAGCACGTGGTTCAACACGCTTCCCAGGGAGTATTTCGTGTCCTTCGAGGTGACCGCGTCTTCTATGGCCTCGCTGATGGCAATGCCGAGACTGCCGGAGTGTTCCGGATTTTCTGCCAGGAATTTTCTTCCTGCATTAGTATCGGGGCTCGGACTCGGAACGCACTTCCCTCCCCACGTCTCCATCATGATCCTTCTGTAGGGCTTCTGATTGTAACTCACCCTTACCATATATACCTTAAGCTCCAGCCCGAACTGGTTGCACGCGAAGGACAGGGCGCTGCCCCACTGGCCCGCGCCGGTCTCGGTGGTAAGTCTCTTGATGCCCTCTATCTTGTTGTAGTATGCCTGGGCAATGGCGGTATTGGGTTTGTGGCTTCCCGCAGGGCTCACCCCTTCGTTCTTGAAATAGATATGGGCGGGGGTGTCGAGGAACTTTTCCAGGGAGTAGGCCCTGCAAAGGGGTGAGGGCCTGTACATCACGAGCCTTGACAGGACTTCCTCCGGAATATCAATCCATCTCTCCGTGCTCACTTCCTGTTCGATCAGGTTCATGGGTAAAATCGGCGAAAGCATGTCCGGAGTGATAGGCTCGCCTGTCGCGGGGTTGAGGGGCGGCGGAAGAGGATTCGGCAAATCCGCCTGTATATTGTACCATGCCCTCGGCATATCCTTTTCGCTCAAAAAAATCTTTCTTTCCATCTCATTTCCTCCTTTTAGAGTAATAAAAAAGGCCATGAGCTTTAACCCATGGCCTTTAAACAAAATCGGCCATGGACGGCGTGAAACCGTCCATGGCCGTTAATTACGGTTTCACACCTATAATAACCGCCACCACCACCAATTTGTCTTTAAACTGATCGCTTCGTTCCTCATTATGTCGTTTTATATCACGACCTCCCCCGCATTGTCAAGAATTATAGCGCGGAAGAAAGCGGTAGCCCTGTAGAGTCTAATGACCAACACCGCCCTTACTCAACCACACGCCACGAGTCCCGACTATTGTCGAATTGCCTGTTGACAACAGCCCGTCTTTCCTATTATAACAACGGTGACGCCTGGGTGGCGGAACAGGTAGACGCAAGGGACTTAAAATCCCTCGGTCCTCGCGGCTGTACGGGTTCGATTCCCGTCCCAGGCATTTATCATATCGGCGATTTACGCCTCGGCCGCTTTCACATGCTTCGCCTTCGCACCATCGGCCTCAAACAAAAAAAGCATGTACATTTTCGTGCACACAGCGAAAATCCTCCCGGAAGCAGGTTGCCTCGAAAAGGCAATGATGTCGGATTGTTTAAACACCCCCTTCCCGCCTCTCCCTTCTTCGCCATATTCCTTTACCCTCCTCCCTCGCAAAACACACTTCCTCCAATGAATACCGTACTGAAGATACAACTTGACAAGGCAAGTCGGATTGGTTATACCCTCAGAAGGCCTGAAAGGCGGAAGGTGTTGCCGAATCTTTGTGTACCATAGTTTTCACCCGACCTCGACTCACGCATCACGGTAGTCATTGCACGGAAGTGCAAAATCAAATTAAGGGGAGGGTTATTAAGTGAAGAAATCAGTGTCGGTTGTCTTTTTGGTTCTTTTTGCCCTGTTCATTGCCGGTGTAAACTTTGCGGACGCAGGGCCCACAAACGTGTCAGGTCAGAATCTTGCCAATGCAACAAACAGTCTTACGGGCAAAGGCCCGATTATGGTTGCCCAGGAAAAACCTAGATTATCACCAGGGACTTCCTGCCAGGAAAAGTGCAGGGACAGCAGCAATTCGACGGATAGCCTCCGGAACTGCCTGAAAGGCTGTGGAGCCCCCACGCCTGCTAAATAGAGCAATCTGCATCTACCTTTCATGCCTTTAAGCATTGCAGTGGTATCATGAGCGCCGGGCGATAGCGAGAACGCAACACCGAAGAATCACGAGAGGCAGGGACCTCGGGCGGCCCCTGCCTCTCTTTAAGAGCGGCGTCTATGACCGCAGACCCGTATAAACCTTCTTCCTCCCCCAATCTTTCGATACACCGGAACTCCGGAGCTTCCCTTTTACCGGCAGCTATCTGAACGCGGGGTATACTTTCCCGCCCCCCCAGACACAACAAAGGGTCAAATCTCCATCCCATGAACGGAGACCTGACCCTGATCTGTTCTTCGACTGAGGGCTTTCGCCCTTTCCTACTCCTTCACTTCCGGGAAGGCGAGGGCCCTGGTGAGCACGTAGGCCGCCTGGAGCGCTTCCGTGGGACACAGAGGGAAGCATTCCTTGCAGTTCCAGCACTCCTTTGCCGCGATCTCCGGAATAAAGCTTATCTCCTTCCGTATACCCCTGTCCACGAAGCCGATGGCGTTCTTCTTCTTCACCTCGGCACAGTACCGTACGCAGAGGCCGCAGTGGATGCAGAAGGAAGGTTCCTTCTCAAAGCAGTTCCTGTCCGCCCCGTACTCTTCCGCAAGGTCCTTAAGGTCAAAGGCATCGGGCGCATGGGCAAGGAGGAGCTGGAGGATCATCTTGCGTATCCTGTCCACCTTCTCCGAGCGGGTACGGACTATGAGGTTCTTCTCCACCGGATAGACACAGGAGACGACCAGCCGGGAGGAGCCCCGGCTTTCCACCTCCACCGTGCAGAGCCGGCATCCCCCGAAGGGTTCCAATTCCTTATGGTAACAAAGGGTCGGGATCTTGATCCCTTCTTTCTCCGCTGCCTCGAGGAGGGTCATCCCCTCCGGGGCAGATATTTCTTTCCCGTCGATCTGTAAGTTTATCATTTTTCTTTGCCCTTTCTGATTATCGTTCTTTCTTCCATAGGGAGAGGAGGCGGAACAGGCTCGCCGGAGATCTTCGTCACCGAACGGAAGCGCGGGGGGCAGACCTCAAAGCAGGTTCCACACTTCGTGCATTTCTCCTGGTCAACCACATGGATCTGGTTTTTGCCGCCCACAATCGCATTGGCAGGGCATTTCTTAAGGCACGTCATACAGGCCTGGCACTTGGCCGGGTCGATGTAGTACGCGATCAGCTCTTTACAGGAGAGGGCGGGGCACCTCTTCTCTTTCACATGCGCCTCGTACTCGTCCCTGAAGTACTTCAAGGTGCTTAAGAAGGGGTTGGGCGAGCTTTTGCCCAGGGCGCAGAGCGCCGCTTCTATGGCGGTTTCGGATAACTGTTCGAGAAGCTCGATGTCTCCCTCTTTTCCCTTGCCCTCGGTAATGTCGGTCAAGAGCTTCAGCATCTGTCTCATGCCTTCACGGCAGGGGACGCACTTGCCGCAGGACTCGTCGGTGAGGAAGTCGAGGAAGTACCTCGCCACATCGACCATGCATGTATCTTCGTCCATGACGATCATACCGCCCGAGCCCATCATGGAGCCCGCCTTCGTGAGTTCGTCAAAACCCACGGGCAGATCGAGCATCTCCTCGGGGATACACCCTCCGGAAGGCCCGCCGGTCTGGACCGCCTTGAACTTCTTGCCTCCGGGGATGCCGCCGCCTATCTTGAAGATGATGTCGCGTAGCGGCGTTCCCATGGGCACTTCCACGAGGCCCGTGTTGGTGATCTTGCCCACGAGGGAGAAGATCTTCGTGCCCTTGCTGCTCTCGGTGCCGATCTTGGTGAACCAGTCGGCGCCTTTATTGATGATAAGGGGCACATTGGCCCAGGTTTCCACATTGTTGAGCACGCTCGGCCTGCCCCAGAGACCTACCACGTTGGAGCGGATGTACTTGGGCCTCGGCTCGCCGGCCCGGCCTTCGAGGGCGGTCATGAGGGCGGTCGATTCACCGCAGACAAAAGCGCCTGCTCCCTGGTGGACCTTGACCACGAAGTCAAAGCCGGAGCCAAGGATGTTCTTCCCGAGGAGGCCCAGGTCCTCCGCCTGTTTAATGGCGGTAAAGACGTTCTCCACGGCAAGGGGGTATTCCTGACGGACATAGATGTAGCCTTCATGGGCGCCTACTGCGTAGGCCCCTATGGTGAGTCCTTCGAGGACCGCATGGGGGTTCCCTTCGAGCAAGCTCCTGTCCATATAGGCGCCGGGGTCGCCTTCATCGGCATTGACGATGACGTACTTGATATCCCCCGGGGCATTGCGGGACCCTTCCCACTTGACGCCTGCGGGGAAGCCGCCGCCTCCACGTCCGCGGAGGTTCGCCTTTTTGACTTCACTTAAGACCTCGTCGGAGCTCATCCCTGTCAGGGACTTGGCGAGGGCTGCATACCCGCCGATGGCGAGGTAGTCCTCGATGCTCTTGGGGTCGATGCTGCTGTTGGAGCCGAAGACGATCCTCTCCTGGTACTTGTAGAAGGGGATATCCGACTCGTGGATGATCTTCTCGTTGGTGACGGGATCGATATAGAGCAGCCTCTCCACCACCTTCTTCTCTTTTATGGTCTCGGAGATGATCTCGGGGATGTCCTTGGCTTCTATGTTGAAGTAACATATCTCCTCGGGGTGGATGACCACGATGGGACCCCTCTCGCAGAAGCCGTGGCAACCGGTCCTTCTAATGTCCACCTGACCGGCGAGGCCCTGTTTTTCGATCTCCTCTTCAATAGCAACGGCAACCTCTCCGCTTCCGGAGGCGTTACACGCGGACCCCGAACAGAGGGTGATGCAGGGTTTGTTCGGGTCTCTCTTCGACAGAATGTCTTTTCTGAATTCTTCCAATTCAGCGGGTGTATTTATACGCGGCATAGTTTTATCCTACTCGTAGTTTTTTAGTATCTCTGCTGTCTTGGATGGCGCCATCTTACCGTGAGTCTTTCCATCCACTTCCATCACGGGTCCCAGAGCACAACAACCGAGGCAGTTCACGGTCTGGAGGCTGAACTTCAGATCCAGGTCCGTCTCTCCCGGCTTGATCCCCGTCAGGTCCTGAAGCGCGTCGAGGACGCGGGTCGCTCCGCGGACGTGGCAGGCGGTGCCCACACACACGTGGATCTCGTGGCGTCCCTTGGGAACCAGGCTGAAGGCTTTGTAAAAGGTGGCGATGTGCTGAACCCGGGTCAGGGGGACCTCAAGCTTTTGGGCTACCCTCTCCAGGGCCTCTTTGGGGAGCCAGTGGTTCTCGCTTTGGATCTCAAGGAGTACCTGAATGAGGGAGCTCGCCTCTCCGTGATGCTTTTCAATGATCTGATCGATTCTCTCGTTATCCATATAATCTTCCTTATGCAAGGGTATAGCACTTCTCGTTTACATCATACCTGACCAGTCCGTGTCGTGAAGAGGTGTTCATGTGCCGTGATACCTCGGAGGGGGTCAGGCCCAGCTTTTCTGCCATCATGCCTGTGGAGAGGGGTTTCTCCTTGAGGAGCAGGAGAATCTCGCTCATGGCAAGCTTATCGAGGACCAGGGTATTGAAGAGCTTGCCGAACTCGTCGCTCGAAAAGAACTGCTGGTATGCTTCTTTCGATTTGACGGGCAGCCTCAGCCTCTCCCTTTCCACCAGCCTGAGATACGGCACCAGGCTCGATACTGCGTCGAGTTTGGCCTTGAGGGCCGCCTTGTCCAATCCCTCGCTTTTGCCGAGGGGTCCTAAGTCTTTTATCTGCTTGCCGAACTCGTTCATGGTCTCGGCAAAAAGGATGCCTTCGCCGCCCGACATGAACTCGATCTTCAGCCTGTCGGGATTGAGGCCTATGTGTTTCATGAGCCTCTTGCCCAGGTAGGCCATGCTCAGTGCATGGAAATTCCCGTGGGTGATGTAGTTGCACTCGTTAAGATGGCACCCGACGATGAATACCCCGTCCGCCCCTTTCGAGAAGGCCCGTACTACGTAGGACAGATCGAGTCTGCCCGTGCACATGACGCGGATAAGTCGTATATCAGTGTTATATTGTAGTCTGGAAACTCCAGCCAGGTCAGCCGCCCCGTAGCCTCACCAGTGACAGACAAAGCCTATTATTTTCGGTTTGAATTTCAGCGCTGCACTCATTAGTTCCCACCTCCCTTGATAAAATTCCTGCTACGCATCTCCCACCGCCTCGTCCTCCGGGAGGGCCGCATCGATCTGGCTTATGATCTCCTCGTCGGTAAAGTGTTTCAGTGAAATGGCCTCTGTTCCGCACACGGTGTTGCAGAGACCGTCTCCCTTGCAGAGCACGGGGTTGACCCTCGCCTTTCTGCCGTCCGGTGTGTCATAGAAATCTATGGCGCCGTACTCGCACACGGTGATGCATGCGCCGCACGAGATGCACTTGTTCTCATCCACCTCACATATGGAGCCCGAGGCGGTGACGATGTCGCGGGAGAGGAGCGTTAAGGCCCGGCCCGCGGCGCCGTAGGACTGGTTGATCGTCTCCTGGATGAACTTCGGGTAGTGGGCGATGCCGCAGAGGTAGACACCGTCCGTGCCGAATTCGACGGGCCGCAATTTTACGTGGGCTTCCTTGAACCAGTCGTCGGGTCCCAAAGAGACCTTGAACTGGAGGGAGATGTCCTTGTTCCCCGCGGAGGGGACGATGGCCGCGGCGAGGGCGAGCACATCGGCGTCGAGTTCGAGTTCCTTGCCCAGGATATAATCGACGGCAGTGACTTTGAGCACGGGACGTCCGTCCTCGGCCTCACCGGGCTCCACCCGGGGCGGGGCTTCCGGCTCGTAGCGGATGAACCTCACGTCCTTGTTTGCCGCTTCCCGGTAATAGTCTTCCCTGAACCCGTAGGTCCTCATATCCCTGAAGAGGACGTAAATGTCCATGGCGGGATTGAGCGCCTTCAGGCTGAGGGCGTTCTTCACGGACTGGCTGCAGCAGATCCTCGCGCAGTAGTTCCTGTCCTCGTTCCTGCAGCCCACGCACTGGATCATGACCAGGCTCTGGGCCTTGGTTACCTTCTCATCGGCGGCGGTGATCTTCTCTTCCAGCTCGAGGCCGGTCATTACCCGCTCGTCTTCACCGTAGAGGTACTCGGTGGGCTTGTATTCATCGGCGCCTGTCGCGATGACCGCGGCGCCGTGCTTTATCTCGGTTATTCCCCTGTCGGACTTTATCTTCGTCACGAAGTTACCCACGTAACCCGTGCCTTCCAGGATCACGGCGTTCGTATATACGTGGATCAGGGGGTTCTTGAATACCTTGTCCATGGTCTCGCGGAGGAAGGCCTGGACATCGAGTCCTTCCAGGGTGGTGCTGATCCTTCTCGCGATACCGCCTAATTCCTTTTCTCTCTCCAGGAGGTAGACCTCGTGGCCCTGGTCCGCGATGGAGAGGGAACATGTCATGCCCGCGATGCCTCCGCCTACTACCAGGGCGGTCTTGTTGACGGGCAGGTCGATCTCTTGTAAGGGCGCCAGATGGCGGGCCCGCGCCACGGACATGCGGATAATGTCCTTGGCCTTTTCCGTGGCTTCTTCCTTTTCACGGGCGTGCACCCAGGAGCAGTGCTCCCTGATGTTTGCCATGTCGTAGTAGTACTGGTTGATCCCCGCCTCGCGGAGGGTGTCCCTGAACAGGGGTTCGAGGGTCCTGGGCGAGCAGGCGGCAACGATCACGCGGTTGAGTCCCTTCTCTTTGGTCACGTCCGTGATCTCTCGCGCGGAGTTGGTGGCGCAGGAGAATATCTGCTGCTGGGCGTGGACCACGTTGGGGAGGCTCAAGGCGTATTCCACCGCCGAGGGAACGCTTACGATCCTGCTGATGTTGGCGCCGCAGTGACATACGAAGACGCCGATCCTCGGCTCTTCCTGGGAGACGTCTCTCTCGGGAGGATAGATCCTCTCTTTGGCGAGGTCGCCTCTGCGGTAGTCAAGGAGCGCGCCTACCTGGGAACCGGCGCCGCTTGCGGAGAATACCGACTCGGGTATATCCACGGGACCCTGGAAACCGCCGCTTACAAAGATGCCGGGCCTGCTCGTCTCCATGGGGTTCACGGGATTGATCTTGCAGAATTCATGGTCGTTGAGCTCGATGCCGAACTTCTCCGCCAGGCCCTTCACATCCTTGGGAGGATTGAGGCCCACGGAGAGGACGACCATCTCGAACTCTTCTTCCTTTACCCCGTCATCGGGGGTGGAGTACCGTATGCTTACGTTCTTCGTGACAGGGTCTTCCTTCCCTATGGACACGTAGCTTCTGAAGAAGCGCACGCCGGGAAGTTTGTCCGTTCTCTCGAAGAAGCGCTCGAAGTCCTTGCCGTAGGAACGGACGTCATTATGGAAAATGGTGCACTCCGCACCTGCGTCATGCTCCTTGGTGAGGATCACCTGTTTCTGCGTGTAGGTACAGCAGACAGCCGAACAATAGCTGTTGCCGCCCTCGATTACCTGACGGGAACCGACGCACTGAATCCAGGCAATCTTGTGGGGGTGCTTCTTGTCGGAAGCACGGAGTATCTCGCCCTGGTAGGGGCCCGTGGCGGACAGAAGACGCTCGAAGTCCATGCTCGTGACCACGTTCTCGAACTTCCCGTATCCGTAGTCTTCACGGAGCTTGGGATCGAAGGGCTCAAGACCGGAGGAGAGAATGATGGCGCCTACGTTGATGTCCACCTTCTCCGCCGTCTGGTTGAAATCTATGGCGTCGTTCTTACATACCGCCTCGCAGATGCGGCACTTTTTCTCCTTGAGGTAAAGACAGCTCTCATCTATATACGTGATAAGGGGAATCGCCTGGGCGAAATAAACGTGAACCGCCTTGTTCTTGGATATATCCTGGTTGAACTGATCAGGGTATTTGACGGGGCAGTACTCCACACAGACCGTACAACCCGTGCACTTGTCCTCCCGGATGTACCGGGGCTTCCTGTTCAGTGTTACGTTAAAGTTACCTTCCTCGCCAATGACGTTCTCTACATCAGTGTACGTCAGTACTTCTATATTCGGATGCCGGCCGACCTCGACCAGTTTAGGTGCGAGTATTCACATCGAGCAGTCGTTGGTCGGAAAGGTCTTGTCAAGCTGAGCCATGTGGCCGCCGATGGACGGCGACTTCTCAACAAGGTAGACCTTGAAACCCGCAGTGCCGAGATCGAGGGCGGCCTGAATACCGCTGATCCCGCCACCGACTACCAGGACATCTCCGAAATTACTCTCCTCGAAGCTCTTGCACAGAATATCGACTTGTTCTTTTTCAGAAAATTGTTTTTCCACTTTCTACCACCTCATCAGGTTTTATATACCCGTACTACCATGGAGCGCTTTCACGCTCCATGGTATCCTCTGAATAACTCTTTAAATGACTTCCGCGAGAATCTCCGTAATATCCTTGACCTCTATGGCCTCACCGTAACCCATGACCAGTCTGCTGTCTTCAAGGGCGGTGATGCAATAGGGACACGCGGTGGCCAGTACGTCGGCCTTGAGCCCCACGGCCTGATCGAGCCTCAGGTTCGAGAACCGGTCGTCCTTCAGTGTTTCCATCCAGACCCTGCCTCCACCCATACCGCAGCAGAGACTCTCTTCCCGTATCTCGGGCAACTCGACAAACTCCAGTCCGGGTATCTTCTTAAGGACGTCCCGGGGCTCATCATATATACCATTGTGGCGGCCCAGGTAGCAAGGATCATGGTAGGTTATCCTCTTCGCATATTCCTTGTCGATCTCGAGCCTTCCCTCGTTAATGAGCTCAAAGAGAAACTGGGAGATGTGGACCACCTCGAAGTTGACCTTGAACTGGGCATACTCGTTTTTGAATGTATGATAACAATGGGGGGAGGACACAAGGATCTTCTTCACCCCGTTATCGATGAAAGTCTTGATGTTTTCCTTGGCAAGGCGTTTGAAGAGATCCTCGTTGCCGGTCTTCCGGATGCTCTCTCCGCAGCAGCTTTCCTTCTCGCCGAGTATCCCGAAATCCACCCCTGCCTTGTTGAGGATACGGACCGTGGCCTGAGCCACCTTCTTCAACCTCGGGTCATAACTGCAGTAGCAGTCCGGGAAATAGAGAATCTCCATGCCTTCTTTAAAGGCCTTTACATTGAGGCCCTCTGCCCACTCCGCCCTTTTTGACCGGTCTTCGCCGAAGGGGTTGCCCTGGGCGGCAAGGCCGGACGCTACGGCGCGCACGGGTTTTACATGGGCGGGGAACACGCCGTATCCCGTGGCCATTCTCCTCAACGCTACCATGTTGTCTATCTGCTTCACGTCCCTCGGGCACCGCTGGGGGCACTTTCCGCAGGTCGTGCAGCGCCAGATCTCCTCGCGCTCTATCTCACTCAACCCGAATGTAGCCTCTCGGATCAGCTTGCGCATGCTAAAGGTTCTTACCCTGTTCCAGGGACAGACGGTGTCGCACTTTCCGCATTGGTAGCAGAATTTTACGGCCTCTCCACCCTTTTCCTTTACCTCATCTATTACCTCTTTGAAGGGGGCTACAGTTTCCACGTTATTTATCCTCTTCTTTTGCCTTAGTTGGTTTCTTTCTGTGACATGCGGGCAATGGCATCGATCACTTTTTCTCTGCCAAACTTGTCAATCATTGACTCAAGCCCCAGCACCACGTCCTCTACCTTCTCGTCTTCCTCTACCTCTTCTTCCCGTTCCTCGTACTTCAGGACATCATTCATGCACACCTGAACACAAAGGGGCAACTCGCCTTCCGCCTCGTCTTCACACATATCACACTTGAGAGGCAGGCCTGAATCAGGCTCTTTGAAGAAGTCTCTGGACGGACACGCGGCTCTACAGAAGGTACATTCCTCGTATTCCTTGCCGTCGATGATATACTGATCTCTGCCCATACACTCCGCCGGCGTATACTCGCCTGCAAACACCGGAAGCCATATGTCCTTTGTCCGGTGAGTGACCACCTGGATACGAGACCTTGCCGGATTAACACTGCTGTATTTCGGCGTTGCGTGAGCCGTCGAGCAAACTATCTCGCATCCCCGGCAACCATTGCACTTATCCGCATCAATCTTGATTGTCTTGACTTTCTTCTTAATCTTGGCCATTTTTCAATATACCTCTCTGTTCTAAGTCGTCTGCGACGTATCCTAAATCCAACTCCTCCAACCTTTCTCGTGTGGGGATACCGTCGTCATTCCAGCCTTTATATTTGTAGTACGTACTCAAGAGTTGCTGCTCGAGCTCGGGGAATCTCTTCTTCCAGTGGTCTTCCGGTGGCTTCTCATCGGCTCTCCTCAGACCCAATCTCACGTTATACGCCCTGTGCAGATTCCGGCTCCTGTTGACTATCTTCTTCAGCCCGGCTTCGTCTATGTCCATGCCCGTGGCCGCGGAAATCAAAAGCGGGAAATTATGTATATGATATGGAGGTTTCAGACAGAACGACGACATACCTGCGCACATTCCGACTGCGTCATCGATGTTGTGGAGCATTTCCATCCAATCTACAATCTCCGAACACATGTCAGGAGTCGGGAAATAGGGGATGGCCTTTTCTCCACGAGGCTCCCAATCCAGCAAGTATTGCTTCATATGTTCACTCGGAAGCTGAGGCCAATCCTTAACGAAACCTTCTCTCTGCTCCATTGTGGGGAAAGCTGCCTGAGGCCAGTTACCTTCGATCTGGGTGATACTTATCTTTTCGTTGGTAGCATACATGAGGAAATAGAGAGGATCCAGGACGCCCAGCTTCAAAGGAAGCTGCTCGTGTTTCTTGATGGTATTATGATCAAACGCCTCTGCGCCGTTCCCGATCTTTCGGGCCGCGGCATAGACGCCGTCCGCAAGAATATCTCCAATTCCCTCGCGGCGGACGACCCTGTCAAGAAGCCAGAAGAATCTCCCTTCCTTATCCTGCGGGCACCCTTCGAAGTCCTTGTCGGTCAGAATTCCGGCTTCATAGAGCTCAACGGCGAAGGCCAGAATCTGTGGGGTCGAAAATGAATCCACTCCATACTCCGTGGCACGCTGAAGGATTCTGAAGTTAAAACCCAAGTCGTCTACATAGGATGCCATACAATAGGTGAGCTTGCCGAAGCACTTTGCCATGTACCGCGGGGTATCCTGGTAGGAGATCAATGCGCCGCAATGCTGGGGACAGTTGAAGCAGCTTATCAACCGCTTTATGGCGCTTAATTGGGTCGACGGCCATTGCACGTTGATATTCTCGTCCCAGAATCCCCTTCTACGGGTACGGGCATTTCCCCACATGAAGTTCTCTGTGTGCCACTTCTCATCAGTGTGCACCATCTCCTGGGGCGACCCGATTCCGGACAGAATGGTCATTACGTCAGGAATGGGGTTTGTGTTCCGATACTTTATGTAGTCCGTCACGCCTTTCATGTGCTCCATGAACTCGGCGCCGCGGGCAAGGTTCAGGTCCTTCGTTCCGCGTACGGCTATGGCCTTTATCTTCTTGTCTCCCATGACCGCGCCGCCGCCGAGCCTGCTGGCGCTTGACCTCGACTGCTCGATGGAAGCCGTGAAGCACCTGTTTTCACCGGCCAAACCGATGGCGGCCACCTGGGCATTGGGCTCGTTCAGTTCCTTCCGGATCAGGTCCTGCGTTTCCACAGCCCCTCTACCTTTCAGATGGGAAGCATCACGGAGTTCTACCTTGTCGTTGTGTATCCATAAGTAAACCCACTTAGGCGACTTGTTGCGAAAAACCACCTTATCGTACCCGGCGTACTTCAGTTCCGCCGACCAGAACCCTCCCATCATGGGATACGCCAGATACCCCGACTCAGGAGAAATAAAGGTGACAACAGTCCGGTTGGCGCTGAAAGCGGGGGTGCCGTTGAATAAACCGGTGCTGAATATCAAAAGATTCTCAGGATCAAATGGTTTAGTCTCAGGCGGAACCCTATCCCAGTGCATCTTGACGCTGGTTCCCAGCCCCCCGAGATGAAGTTCGGTTAGTTTCGGGTCGGTTTCTACCCTCTCGATGTTCCCTGTGGCTAGATCAATTTCTAAGTTATACCCAGTTTCTGCGTATCTCATTTTTGGCTCCTATAATACCTGTGGTTGATCATTCTCTACTATTGTGAATAAAATATCAAAACGAAACTTTCCTGTCAAGACAAATAGGAAAAAATTCACAATGAAAAACTACGATCAGGTATAATACAACTCAAATGTCTTATAACAACTTCCACTACGACTTATGATACCCTTTTGATCCATATCCGCGGCGGGCATGACGGTTCGGACAGCCTGTATCTGCCGCCCTATTCCGGCCATCGCCCCTTCAGTCGAATGCGTCCCTTGCACAGCGCCGGCAAGCAATGATCGGGTGATCCGGGCGCATCGAGGGAGAGGGAACGTGCAACCGACCCGGGTCGAAGAACGATGACCATAAGGAATTTATGTTCCCATTTCGATCGCGGTAGCGTTGACAATGTCGTGCATTTCATCTATCATTAATTGACTTATCAGGAGTTAGCCTGTTGTCAATCAACATTTCAGGAGACCAGCAATGAGCGAAAATGAAAAACTCGTACTAGACACAGCCCGGTTACGCGAAGACAACAAGAAGATACTTGCCTGTGCGCAGGCAGTGAAGTTATCAAAGGAACACGACATCTCTTTGAAGGAGATCGGCGAGATATGTAACCGCCTCGGAGTCAAGGTGATTGAATGTCAACTCGGCTGCTTCAAATAGCATGAAGATCATTGTCGTTTCGGGCGCTCGTTCAAATGTCGGGAAGACACATCTTTCGCGTGCGCTGTGCGACATGCTCCCTGGAGCCGTGCGGGTAAAAATAGGCCATCATGCGCGTAAACCGGGCGGCGACAGCAATCTGTACCCCATGGGAACCGGCCTTTCGACCATAGCCGCCCAGCACGGCGATGCAGATTTTCTCATTATCGAGAGCAACCGCATACTTGAGGAGATAAGCCCCGAGTGTGCGATTTACCTCGAGGCGGACAATGCGAAGCCGTCCGCCGAAATTGCGAGAAAGAAGGCCGATATCGTCCGGGGCGAACCCGTTCCTGCATCAAAAATATCCCTCCTTGCCAAACGGACAGGGTGTGATGAATCAGTCATCCGGAAGATCGTGAAGCTATCGGGGGCGCGGGAAGAATAACGCGGGACTTAGTTTGCGCAACTTATAACAAGGGGTATAAAGCTCAATCGACGTTCCTGTCAGCTGGAACAATTCATGGGTGATTTCGTGAGTATCCTGTTCAAAGGCCGCGTGACAAAATACTCAAGAAGGTATTTGTTCAATCCCTTTTCGGGATTCGCGCCTATGCATTCTCCCCTTATAAAAGGAAGAAAAGGACAGCTCCAGCCGGAAAGATCCGCTTCTTCCCCCTTTGCCCTCTCCATCACGCTATCATAGAGATCGGCGGTCCAATTGTTGTAACTTCCGCATTGGCCGTCCATCAATCTCTCCCAAAAACCTTCATCGAATGTCCCGAAATGCATCTTTGTTCCTGCAAACCGCTGGCAGGGATAGATGACGCCGTCCGCGGAAAAAACCAATTGTTTTATCCCGGCGGGACATGAAAAATGGGCGCCTGTGATCATCTGAACAACGGCAAATTTCCACTCGCCATCAAACTCAATGCCGTACTTTTCCGTTGCCAGGTCCATCCTTTTTATGGCTTCGAACTTTTCCGATTCAGTCAGCTCCATTCGCAACTCGTCCTCGGAATGGCCACAGAAGATGTTCGCGGTAATGCTCTTAACTCCGATGGCGTTCATCTCATCCACAAACTTCTCAATGTTCGTAAAATTCAGCTTGCTCAAGACCGTCAAAACACCGCAACCGACACCGGTGGCAATTATCCTCTTCAGGTTTTCGACGACCCTGTCATATGTGCCTTTGCCGCAGGGATCTACTCTTCTTTTGTCGTTGTCTTCCCTGATGCCGTCAAGGCTGACCATAATCCCGAGTCTCAACCTGTTCTCTTCCATCCACCTGTATATTTCCTCATTCAGGCTAAAAGCATTTGTGTGTATTCTAAATGAAGTCCTTATACCATACTCGTCGCCCATGCGGCACGCCTGGTCGTAAATCTTCCTCAACGTTTCAAAATTCAATAAAGGTTCGTAGCCAAGAAAGGATATGAGCAACCCGGGAATCCCCCTCTTCTTCAGGTAAGGGAACAATCCCTCCAGGATCCGGCCCGCAAAGTCGGCGGTCATATTGGCGCTCTTAAAATCGAAGAAGTTGTGGTAGCACCCCTTGCACGCCAGATTGCATTTGGCGGAAGTAAGAAAGGTAACCTTGGAGACTCTTGGAATCCTATTGTTGCTTCTCACTGTCTCAACATATTCCGAAAATATGTCTTTCCCTGCCTTATCTTCCTCTATGAGAAACCGTTTTTCATACAGTTCCTGAATCAAGGCCGAAGGCTCACACCCGCACACCTCCGACACCTTGTCCATCGCATCTTCGGGGTTAACCCAGGAGTCAAACAGGTTCAGGACTTCGCTGATATCAAAATCGAAAGACGTGAGATTGCCATGCAGTTTACTATAGACCCTTACTTCTCTATCGTTTAGTCGGTTCACGACCAAAAAAGGTGATTTCTTTAGTGAAACGCCTGGTTGCAGACCTTTTGGACGCATTTGCAGTCTCCCGTAGCTTTAATGGTTTACTGACTGTCCGCCTGACAAAGGGACTTTTTCAACCTGTTTGTTCGTTTGGCGACCCTTTCGGATCATCGGTTCCACCACAAAAAAGTATGCTCCGCCGATGTTACCAGGCATGATGCGAGGCGTAAGGCCGTACTGAAGTGATGCGTTCATCTCTTGCCGGCAAACCAACGAGGGCATTGACACTGCCGCCCGATCCAACGTCCGAGGATCGTTCCGCTACCTCCAAAAAATATCTGCTATATCTCGTCATGATGAATCAACTGAATTGCTACTTTTTCACCCGCCTTTATCCTCGTGGTCTCTTCCGGAATGATAATCAGGCAGTTCGCATCGCTCATCGAACGAAGCACGCATGAGTTTTGATTACCCGTGGTCGAAACATAAAAATCATTATCCCTGATCGCAAAATAGCCCCTCATAAAATGGACCTTACCTGCAGGCTTCTTGATATCCTCTTCAAGGAATGCGTTCACAACCGGCTTCCTAAGCCTTCTTGCGCCCATCAGTCCGAGCAAGGCCGGTCTGACAAATTGAATAAACGACGTAAGGGTGGAAACGGGATTTCCCGGCAGACCGAAAATCAGTTTGTTGCCCTTCTTCCCGAATGTGCACGGCCTCCCCGGTTTCACTTTGATCCATTCGAACTGTATCTCGATATCAAGATCACCGTAACTTTCTTTAACGAAGTCGTACTTCCCCATGGATACACCCCCCGTGGATATGACCACGTCGGATTTCAGGGCCCTTAGAAATATCTCCTTCGTATCCTCCAGGGTATCTTTGGCAATCCCCAGATAATCAGGGGTGATGCCATATTTTCCTATTTCGGAATACAACGTATAGGCATTGACGTTTCTGATCTGACCGTTTTGGATTTCTTCGCCCATATCAGCCAGCTCATCACCAGTGGAGATAATTGAAACGGTCGGCCGTTTATACACCTTTACGGGATTGTGATTCAGGGATGCAAGAATACCCACGTCGGCGGATCTCAGGCGATCCCCCTTCAGCAGCACCCTGTCACCTTTCTTTATGTTCTCTCCTGCTGACCTGCAATTCTTGTATTTGGCCATTTCGGCAAATATCTTTGCATAACCGGCTTCTTCTTCAGTGTCTTCAAAGGGGATTACCGAATCAGCGCCCTCCGGTAAGGGAGCACCGGTCATTATTCTTATTGCCGTTCCTTTTGAGACCTGTTTGCCGGCACTGGAACCGCCTGCCTGCACTTCTCCCACAATTCGAAGTCTTACGGGTTCTTCTCTTGACGCCCCCCGCGTGTCATTTGCGATTACCGCATAACCGTCCATGGCGGAATCATCCACGGGAGGTATCATCGTGTCCGATACGATATCCTCGTATAAGACACGATTGAATGCTTCCATAATAGAAACATCTTCAAATCCAAGAGGGCTGACGGCATTCAGGATGATCTCTTGAGCTTCCTCGACGGACACCGTTAGATTTCTATTTCTCATCATAAACAATATGTATGGGACTCAATTTGGTCCTTTATTGTATCATAAGACGGTTTAAAAAGAAATATTTTCTTCGTTTTGGTCGCTTATTAGTTCTATTTGTCACAAACATAGGTCATAATACCCTTTTTTTGCCTCATGGTCATCGGGTTCAATCTTTGATATGTGAAAATATGCACAGCCTGTTTTGGCAAAAGTCACATAATAACCGATTCACGATTGAACGAACCATTATGGCCGATGCAATGGGTAAAAAAACCGTTAAAAGAGAATGGCAGGTCTAGGCCGCGCACAGGGCCTTGTGCCCGACTTTTTTGTCGCACCTCCCTTCCCGGAACGACAAAAATGTGGGCGCCTCAAGGCGGCCACTTTTGTTTACCGCATTATTTCAATGTCTTACATGGCAGATCGAGAGGCACGGATATTGCTTTTATAATCCATGAGGCCTGAAGGCAACAGGAACATGGGCCACAACATTGGAATGGAGGGATTTATGAAGAGACTTATCCTGGCACTTATTGCGCTCACCCTGTTCACGGGATGCGCGGTTGTTCCCCTCGGCCATTATAGAGGACACGGGCCATCATACCATCATTACAACTCGCACGGCTACCACCGTGGCTACTGATGTGGGGGATCGACCGGCATAGCGCCTGCAAACGCCTGCCGGTCCCATGTCTCCTTATTCCTTTTTCCCGTACATCGACAATTGACGATCACCGGGGATTGTTCAAAATGCCAGGATAACTAAAATGTGAGGAAAGGGCCCGGGATTGGGCCTGTTACGCCCTACCTGCTATCCAAGAAGGCGGGTAGCTTCTGCGGGGCCACAAACAACCTCGTAATGGATGGATGCGAAGGTCAGGACCCGGATCGATCTGCCCCATATATTACAGGCTTGCATAGATCTTCAACTGCTGCCGCGGATAAATCTGTGCCTTTTCAATGTTGTTCCACCTCATCACGTCCTTCGGGTATACATTGAACTTGTCCGATATCCCCGCCAGACTGTCACCTTTCTTTACCATGTATATAAGGGGCTTCTTCGCCTGAGTCCGGTAGACCGTGAGCGTCCGGCCTTCTCTTATGTCCAGTCCGTTCTTCAACCCGTTTCCTGCAATCACGTCCTTGGGCCTAACCCTGAAGCTCTGGCATATCTCCGTTATCGTATCCCCTTTCTTCACCTTGTAGACTACCGTATCCATAGCAACGGGCGGATATACCTTCAGTTTCTGCCCCAACACGACCCTCTGGTCCTTCATTTTGTTCCACTTCCTGATATCGTCCTTATCCACCTGGAACATGTCCGCCACCGTGGAAAGGCTATTGTTCTTCTTAACAACATAGATGAGGGGTTTTACCTCGGGCGTCTTTGTTCTTGCCGACGCCGCCACGCCTTTTCCTTTACTCACACCCTTGTGGACCGCTTCCGGAGACCGGCGAGGCTCCCCCGCCCCCATGTCAGGCTCCGGCGACCTGTAACCGGCGAAAGCGGCGCTGATCTCAAGGATTTCATTTTGGTTTTCAAACCTTCGGAACCCGAACACCTCGGGATTGCTCCCAATCACTGCGGCAGCGATGACCTTGGGAGGATATTCCCTCGTTTCCTTTGCAAGACAGGTGCGAATGTGCCAGAAAGTTCTTTCTTCCATGGGATTGTCTATCCGTTTGAGGCACGATATGATCCTCCCTTCGCCGCAGTTATAGGCGGCGAGAGCAAGAAGAAAAGACCTCGGACCGAAGATGGCGATCAGGTCGTGAAAGTATTCGACAGCGGCAAAGGTTGATTTTACCGGGTCCAGCCTGTCGTCAACACGGTCGGACACGCGAAGCGAATACCTTTTGGCCGTACCCGACATGAACTGCCACATACCTACGGCCCCTGCATGGCTGCGGGCATTGGGGTTGAAACCCGATTCAAGGAACGCGATAAATGCCATGTCTTCCGGTATGTTCCTCTTTTTGAAGACCTCCTTCACGGCAGGCATATATCCTGCCGACCTTCTAAGGGAACTGTTCATGAACCGCCTGTACTGGTCGTTCGTCTGAAAGGCCTTCACGTAGAGCTTCACCTCGTTGAGAAAAACCGTTTCCACTTTATCGTCCTTTTCTCCGAACTCGCCGAGAAGCCGCTTAAGTTCCCGCTCAATCAGAGCGTCATGGCCCACCGTGGTGGCCCTGCCCAGGGAGCGTTCGTCAATCTGAATGCGGGGAAGGTCCCGGAAAGGGATATTGTCTTCCCTGCCGGCGAGGCCCGTCTGACTGCTCTTCCCATTGGCCACAGTCCTTTCCCCGGCAGGGCGGGCCATATCTTCCACACTGATCCTGTTCTCGCCCTGGCCGGAAGATACGGGACCCTTCAGTGCGTCTTCATGGGCCGACGCGACGGGCGCCTCACGCCTCCCCTGAACGCCGCTTACATAGGACATGGAGGTGCATGAGGCGCAGAGAACCACGAGTACTGCCGCGAAAGACAGCGTAATCACCTGTTTTGTTTTTTTCATCCGGACCTCCCGCCCGGTCGTTTTCTCCCGCGAGGGGGTGCAATTCGGCATATCGGGCTATATAATAAAGACGGATGTGGACACCGTTTTTCTCACTCCCTTCCCCGGCTGGCCTACGGTGGGCCGCCGGTCCTGCCGTCAAGACCCGTGAGCGCCCTCGCGAGCACGTCTACAGCCATGGGGGCCGCCACTTCGCCCCCCTTGCCCTTGTTCTCTGCAATGACCGCAATGGCAAGGCGAGGATTACCGGCCGGGGCAAATCCGATGAACCACGAATGTGCCTTTTCGTCTCTTCCTGTCTCCGCCGTCCCGGTCTTTCCTGCCACGTGGACTGCAACGGCACGGGGACCCGTTGGTTCCGTGGTATACCTTCCATTTTCGAAGTAGAGCTTCTTCACGTGTTTTCCCGTGCCTTCGAGCATAACCCTTTCCATGAGGTTTCTCGCGGTTTTTGCGGTCGCCTCGCCTAGCGCCCTGTCCTTCATCACCACTGGACCGCCGGAGACCATCATTCTTTCCCCCCTTGCCGTCCTTATCTGACGCACCACATAGGGGTTCAGGACCCTGCCCCCGTTTGCCACGGTGGCCGCTACCATGGCCATCTGGAGCGGGGTCGCGGCTACAAGGTTCTGTCCTATGGAGCACTGGGCCACTATTCCCTTGTTCCTCGTAAAATCACGTTTCGTAAACGTGCGGAGCGTCTTCGTCCCCTCCTTGTTTTCATAGTAAGAGAAGGCAAGGCTCCTGGTGGCCTCGTATTTGTGTCCCTCTATCTGAGGGACCAGGTTCACGGGGTTGTTAAACCCCAACTTCACCGCATAGTCATACAACGCAGGCCCCATGGAAACCCCGATTTCACTGAAGAACGGATTGCATGACTGAATAAAGCCCTTTTCCAGGGTTACCGTGCCATGGCCGTGTTCTTTGTACTCGTCGGCAATATTATACTGATTCCTCCTTCCGTTGCAGAGGATGGAGAAATCCCGGCGCCCTTCATTTCCGTGGCCTGTATCGAGCCACGTAAGCATAACCACGGTCTTGAAGGTGGACCCCAGGGGATAAAGCACGGAGAATGCCCTGTTTTCATAGAGCTTATCCTCCGTGTCCCTGACCACCCTGTCCCACATATGCCTGTCTCGGGTGTTGGGGTCATAGGAAGGGGCGCTCACCGCGGCGATCACCTCTCCTGTTTTTACGTCCATCACCACAATGGCGCCCTTCATTTTACCCATGAGTTCGTAACCGTATCTCTGGAGTCCGCTGTCTATGGTGAGAAACACGTCGTCCCCGAGGACTATTCGCTTAAAAGGATTGCTCATGTCATGATATATGGGGTTATGTGCCCGTCCGGCCAGATAGGGATCCAACTCCTTCTCGAGGTTACGCACGCCGTAAACGGCATTAAAATGGCCTATGAGGGGAGAAAATTCCGGGCCGTAGGCATATTCCCTCTTCGTGGGAAAAAACTTGTCGTTAATCACCGTTTTGGTGAGAGGCACACCGCTGCGGTCAAAAAACGAGCCCCGCCATACGATCTCCTCCTTCTTGGGGTTCGCCTTCGCGCAGAATTGAGTGTTGAACACCACCTTCCCGTCGGCCCCGAATAGTGCCCCCGAATTGATTGCCTGCCTGACCTTTTCCGCCGTATCCCTGCTCAGCTTTCTCCGGCCCATGGCATCCTCGTCTATCCCTACCAGGCGACCGTTTACCACAAATACTCCATCACTCTCAAGGCCGGCCACGACCTCAACGAACCTCTTGTCTACGTACCGCGATGTAGCGTATTTCTTATTGTTGACGACCATACGGTCGAAAAGGAGGTATGCGACGAAAAGACCGCTGACGACCAATACGAGGGCAACGATCTTCATTCTGCCGTTCATCGTTCCTCCCCCGAAACCCGTATCGCTATTCCGGCCATTATGAAGCTTATGACAATGGAACTGCCTCCGTAACTGCAGAAGGGCAGGGTAATTCCCGTGAGAGGGATTCCGTTCAGGTTTCCCGCGAGGATAATGAAGGACTGCACTGCGATCATGAGTGCGACGCCGACAGCGAGCATCCTCTTGTAGACATTGTTGTTCCTGAAGGCCCCGAGGATAATCCTGTGGAGTAGGACGGCGTATGCAAAGAGGAGGGAAAGACCCCCCATAAGACCCATTTCTTCACAGATAGCGGCAAAATTGAAATCGGACTGCACCTCAGGTATCCTGTGGGCAAGTCCGAAGCCGATCCCATTCCCGAATATACCCCCTGTCGAGATGGACCACAAAACCGTTGTTATAGCCTCCCCTCTGCCGAAGGGATCGAGGAACATGTCTACCCTTTGCCTCAGGACGTGGGGAAAGTTCATCGTGTAACACGCCCAGCCCACGAAGGCAATGGCGGAAGCGACAAGGAGGGTAATATAGATCTTGTTACCTGCAAGGTGAAGCATTATAAAACAGACGACAAAGAGGAGGATGGTCGCCCCATAGTCGCCCTGGAGCACGGTCGGGCCTATTGCGAAGACGCATGCGAAGGCATAGGGAATAGTATACCTGCACCACGTGAGGAACCTGCCCCTTCCATGAAAGGTAATCCCCTTCCCCTCGTTATAGAGGTACCCCGCAATAAAGAAGAGGACAAAAAGCTTTATGGGCTCTATCACCTGAAACCCGAAGAGCCAGAGTTTTCTTCCGTTTATGGTGGTGCCGAAAAACCATGTGACCGCAAAGAGCACCAATGAACAGACTATCCACAGGTACCGTCTGCCGGACATCCAGGCGAAGAAAGATTTGCTGAAGACCTTTGTGGTAACTACGAGGGCGAGGACCCCCGCGGCGATATTCACGAAGTGACTCGTTCCAAGTTGGGCGAGAGTTCGCACGTTGTCGGTCACCTTTGCCGAAGGGTTCGCGCCGACAATACCCTGCAAGGCATCGCTTCTCATGATGGCAAGGTCGGGCGCCAGGCGGAGGATCATAATGAACCCTATGCCCGATATGAATGCCACGGTCGGCAGGACATAGGGGTCCGCCCCGGGGATGGCGACCCTCAGATGAAAATGAGCCAACATGAATACGCTCACGAAAAGGGCAAAATAAAGGGCGTTCGGAATTGGGCTCAAGATGAGGGAGACAAGGTCCATGTCGCCGGATAGGGTTTTGACGGAAAAGGGCAAACCTCTCGTCACAAGGTGGTGGTGAAGGAGAAAGAACCCTAGCCCGAGGGACGTAAAGACCAGAAGAAGGTATTTCAGCTCAAGTGTGCGCCTCATTGCTCTCCTTATTGTTTTATATAGGTAGACGGATAAACCCCGAAAACTTCTTGGTCCCGTGTCTCTTTTTCAGCCGGATTCAAAGGAAATGTGAAGGAATTGCGTGTTACGTCCCGGGTGGGATTTCTCTTTAGCGCTCCTGACCGGTCATGGTTCCGCCGTAGTCATGTCCCAGTCTCGCCGCTATGCCGAAATCGGAGTCAGCCTCCATATGCCTGCCGAGCTTGTGATAGCAAGCACCCCGCCACCGGTAATCGACGTTGTTGGGCCGGAGCCTGATGGCATTGGTGAAATCATCGGCGGCCATGTAATAGTTGTTCAGCCGGAAATAGGTCACTCCCCGCCAGTGAAAATAGATATCCGCCGGTCTCAGCCTGATGGCATTGGTGAAATCCTTGAGGGCCCCCGGATAGCTGCCGACCCTGTAATACGCCACGCCCCGCCAGTAATAGCTCAACTCGTGGGAGGGGTTCAACTCAAGGGCACGGGAAAACTCGGCCACCGCTTGGAGAAACTGTTTATGTTTCAGGGATCGAAGGCCCTTCTGGTAATAATAGTCGGCCGAGGACCGCGGAGAGACCGGTGGCCTCCCTTCGTTCAGGGCCTGCGGTGCGGGCGCCGGTGCGACGGCGGTCTCCTGTTTCGTTTGTGTCTCTCGCGGCCCGGGCTCCGGTTCTTTCGGCTGCCACGGGACAGGCGCGGGCATCTCCGCTTTGCTTTCCTTTTCCGCGAAGCTGGTTGGGGGTGCGGGAGTAATCCTCACCGGGGTTTCGAGTTTCTTTATATTCATTGACCGGTGCGGAGCCGCGGCAGCCTTGGGCGGCGTCGCCGGTTTCGCTTTAGCGGAAGGTACTGGCGGAAGAGTCGGCTTTGCCTGTTCGACTGCCCGTTTTTCCTTTTCGGCAGCATCCCTCGCTTTCCCGGCTTCCTCCTCCTTCCTCGCGTCGGCATCCCTTTGCGCCTCTTTGCGCTTCTGTTCCAGATCCTGCCTTTCTTTCGCTTCCTTCTCCCGCTGCGTCACCATTGCCGTATGATATCGGCCAGTGTCGGGCTGCCAGTTCCGGTATACCACGTAACCGGCGGCCGCACCTGCGAGGACAAGGAAGACTATCACCGCACAGGTGACCACCTTGAATCCTTTCCTTCCTTCCGGCTCCCCCGCCTTCTCCCGAGCGGGTCCCGCCCCCCGGGTGGTCCCGCCATGGCTCGGTTCATTTTCCACTTCTCTCCTGAGATCGTCGGAAAGGGCCTTGATACTCTGATAACGCTGCTCGACCCTCGGAGCCACCGCCTTCTTGTAGATGCTGTCCATACCCTTTGGAGCGGACCGGTTAAGCTCGCTCGGGCAAAACGGTCCTATGGTGCTGTCCAGCGTAAAAAGTTCATAGAGGACCACGCCTGTTGAGTATATATCCGTCCGATGGTCCACCTCGGGACTGCCGGACTTCAGTTCGGGAGACATGTAGGGGGATACGCCGAAAGGGGTACTCACGGCAGTAAGGTCCCGGAGGTTGAGTATCTTCGCAATCCCGAAATCGGCCAGCTTAACCGAAAGGGTCGCCTCGTCGGTAACAAGGATATTTTCCGGTTTTATATCCCGATGTATCACCTTCTCCTTGTGGTCATGGGCGTAGGTGAGGGCAGCGGCGATCTGGGAAATAACCCTCAGGGCCTCTTCGGCGCTAAAGGGATTGTTGATCTTTCTCCTGTCGTTTATGAGGTCCCTGAGATTTCTCCCTTCGACCCATTCCATAAGAAGGTAGTGCCATACAACCCCGTTCTCGTCTTCCCACTGGTCGTCATGATAGATCCTGACGATGTTCGGGTGGTGCAACACATCACGGGAAATGGACGCTTCGTGCTGGAATCGCTCTATCGCGTCCTTCGAGTCCAGGAGCCGTGGCTGCATAAGCTTGAGGGCGACGTCCCTCAACCTCGAATGCCTCGTATCCCTGCATTTGTAGACCATCCCCATACCGCCCATCTTGCCTTCCGACAAAATCTCGTAACGGTTGTGTATCAGGGTGCCTACAGGGAATAAGCCCTTAAAACCCTGGTCTTCTTTTATCGCAGTGGGCGCCATATGGTCTCTTTGATGATATCACAAACTCAACCCCTTGTGGAGCATAAACCTTCGTTTCATGCCGGAGAAGAGCCGGGAAAAGGGTCCGGGCGCCTCCACCACGATGACGGAAACATTGTCGGGCGCGCCCCTCAGAAGTGCCATATTGACGAGGACCTTGCACTTCTCTTCCGGGCCGATCTCTTTCACAAGCACCTCCCTCGCCTCGTCCGGGCTCACCACACGGAAAAGGCCGTCGGAGGAAAGGAGGTAGATATCCCCGTCCTTCACCAAATGGGCGCTCAAATCGGGTGTCGTGTTTTCAGACGATCCAAGGGCCCTTGTGAGAACGTGGCTCAGGCTATGGTTTTCCTCCTTTTCGGGGTCAAGGACGCCCGCCTTCACGAGGTCCCGCGCTTCGGTATGATCTTCGGTGAGTTTCTCCATGCATTTTCTTCTCAGGCGGTATATGCGGCTATCTCCTATGTGGGCGATATAGAGCTTGCCGTTGGTAAAATGGGCGGAGGAAAAGGTCGTACCCATGACCTCGCCCCTGGCATACTCGTATATCTCCCGGTTGGCAGTAGATACGGCCTCCCTGATGATGCTCAGCACGGGCTCATCCTGCTTGAGCGACTCGTTGTCATAGGAGGTGATATTCTGATGGATCACCGCGGTGACGGTGGTCACTGCCTTTCTGCTCGCCACTTCTCCCTTTGCATGTCCGCCCATGCCGTCGGCCACGACATAAAGCATGATCCCATGGTCCAGGACAATGGCGTCCTGGTTCATCTCCCTCTCGACGCCCCTGTCCGTTATGCCGAAAGCGTCCATGGCCTAGTTGCTCTCCACTTTCATGGAATAGTCGCAAAACCCTATTTCGTCCCCCGGCATGAGTTCAAATTCCGGGGAGGTCATCCTCCGGTTCTTCGTCACCGGTTGCCCTGAAAGACTCCTGAAGAAGAGTGTGTTCGTTGCGAGGAGTTCGCCCGCCACTACAGGTATTCCCGCGCCTTCGAGAAGGATGTCACACTCGTTGCCCCTGCCGATGCGGTACCGGCCCTTCCCTACAGGTATTCTCCGGAACAATACCCCGCCTTTCCGGACGCTCAGGAAAAGTTCTGCCCTTTTTAACGGCGAAGGCCTTCGCACCGAACCGGCGAAGAGCAGGAGGGCAACAAAACCCAGGGACGATGAAAACACCAGGTTGAGAAGCATTATCTCCTTCGGGGAAAACATGTTACGCCACCCTGAGAAGCGTCTTTCCGGCTCTTATGGTATCCCCCTTGGTCAAAGATGCCTCGGCTATTTCTATATCATTGAGAAAGGTCTTGTTCTTCCCGCCAAGGTCGCGGATCTTCGCGAGGTCCTTGGCTACCACAACCTTGAAGTGTTTCCGCGAGATAAACTCCTCCGGGTCATTGAGGAGGACATCCGCGTCTCTGGCCCTTCCAAATACATATTCCCCTTCTTTCAGTGCCAGTTTTATCCCTTTATCCTGACCTTCTATCACCTCGAGGTTGACGACTGGAATTTCAAGGCATTTCGTGACCCGCTCCTCCCTGGCGACAGTCTCTCTTTCCTCGATCACCTTGGTCCCCTTACCCGCAAACATGCCGGGGATAGGCTCCTTGTCTTTCGGTTCCGTGACCTTGTGAGGTGTGGAAAAAATACCCATGGGGGCCCCCGGTTCGGGGAGCTTGAACAGGTCGGCCGGGCTCTCTTTCACTTCGAGAAAGGAGGATTTGATGACGAGCTGGTTCCTGAGAAGGCTTTCGTCCTTCCGTATATCGATATAGAGAGACGGGGAGAGGATGGTGTACTTCTTCTTTTTGATCCTGTCCAGCACCTTGTGTTTCAGCTGTTCCCCCGCGTGGGCAAGAAAGGGTGATATGTCTTCGTAATCAAAAGGGTTGAGGTAGAGCGTATACCGGTTGGGCACCAGAAACTTGCGGTCAAATCCGCCCATCTTTCTGTCTTCCATGCTCCTAAGGAGCCTGTCCAGTATGTCTCTTGGTTGAAGGTCTTTCTGCTTTGCGCCGAAGAGGCGGGCAAGCGCTTTCTTGATGCTCCTCATTAAACTCATGGTCTCCTCCTCCTGTCTCGAATATTGACTCTGTTATATAAGACGGAAGGAGGACCGGCTTTTCTTACGCGATCTCTCGTAAATTCAGGGCGGTCGGGAATCCCGCTGCACACCTTGTCCGGACCTTCTACTTCTCCGGGTCGTCGGCCCCCTCTTTCTTGCTTTTGCCTTTCTTCGGTCTCGTAATGTCTCTCGGGACGGCCGCGTATGCCATGGGGGTGGGGGTGGATTCGCCGGAGGCGCTCCCCGTCTTCCTTGCGGGCCGCTCCAGGGGTCTTATCTTTCTGTCTCCGGCCCCTTCGCCTCCGGCTTCCCTGAGCATTTCCTCGATGCCCGGAGGCAGGTGGCGAACCTTCTTTTCGTCGAAAGATTTCATGTGCTCGTCAAGGCTTTCGAGGAGCCTCTTTCCTTCCCTGTAGCCGGGGAGCACTTTTCGATACACCGCCAGTTCGCGAATCGCCTCGCTGCATTCCCTGCAGGCGCCTATATGCATCTTTGCTTCCTCGCCGGCATTTCCTTCGAGGAATCTCAAGAGGTCTTCATCATTACATTTCATCTCTTTCTCCTTTAAATGGACTCGCTCAAGCTTTTCAGTTCGCCCATAGTGGCAAGCTTCTTCAGGCAGTTCACGATGTTCCCGTATATGGTCTTCGAGTTTTTCTTAAGCACGTTGGCCAGTTCCTCGTAAGTTCCGTATACACCCTCAAGGTATTGCAGATAACCGTTGATAAGCTCCTTGCATTTTTCGGGGAGCTTGTTGACTGCGTCTCTTACCCGGGAGGCGACATCGATCATATAGAGGACATCGATGAGGTTCCTGTCGTCCGCGATGGCCGCCTGGTCGTCGATGGAGACGACAATCGTCTGGGGATGATTTCTCCGGTAATGATTGGTTATCTCATTTCTCAAGACCCATTGGGCATAACCCCTTATTTCCCTTATTTCCTCGATGTCCCGCCGGTGGACCCTCTTGATCAGGGCGGCGATCGCCTCGGCCGATATATCCTCCACTTCTTCATCCGAGAGACGCCATTCCTTCCACCTGCATGCCTTAAGGAATTTGTTGTACATATAGGTCCACGCGCCCCGGTCGTTCCTCTTCAGTTCTTCGTACAGCTTTTCGCTTTCCATGGACTCATATTCTTTCATACCCGGTCCCCCCGGTTGGGCTTGTCGGCCATTTATCCCCCTCTCTAAAATATTCTGTCTCCCTGCCGGGAGTTCTCCATAATCTTCTTCCTCGCCCATTTCTCCATGTCGCCCTGAATGAGGTCGTAGTCCAGGCAAAGTTCGAAAAGGGCGTCCCTCATCTCCCGTTTGCCCGCTTCCCTCAGGAGGGCATTTACTTTCTCCCACCCGTAGAGGGGACTATTTACCATGCATTCCACTACGCATGCCGCCTCGGCATAGGCGAGCCTTCTCCCCGCTTCCGTCTCCATGACCAGATTCCCCGGCCTTTCAAGCTCTTCGAGGAGAAGAACCGGCCCCCTCTCCCCCATCGCCTCCCGAAGGGCATCGAGATAGGAGTCGGGAAGCTCCTGGGAAAGATAGACGCTTAAACCTTCGTCCAGCCAGAACGGGCAGCGGCCCCGTCCTATTTCGTGGACCGCGAGGTGTATGATTTCGTGGGTGAGGTAGATGTAAAACGACTGTGTTTCTTCCTCGTCGTCCTCCTCCGATACGATAGTTATCTCCCCGTCAAAGAAACCCGCCGCCCACGAACCGCAGGCGTTCTTGCGATCGCCTTCACGGAGCGCCTCTTCGCCGGACCGGTAGACGTTTACCCTGATATCGGTAAGTTCGTGTCCGAGTTTGTCGCGTACTATCTTCTGCGTCCTCTTTATCGTCCGGAACAGGTTGATAATATCGAGTTTCTCGTGCTTCAAATGAAAATTGACCCTTATTCCGTGCTGGGTCAACCGCACAAGGTCGTCTTCTCCGATATAGGTAGACCTGTTTTCCTGACGGACGATCGATTTGACTTTTCTGAAGATTCTTTCCTCTTCGTCCATTACATATCTCCGTGTTTCACCTGCAAGACCCTGTCATCCGGCACCTCACGCCGGACTTACCCCACGTCCCACGGTCAGCCGAATAATCCCCGCTTAACCTCACTTATGTCTTTGAAGCGCTTTTCTCTTTCCTTTTCGATGCACCTGCCTATCACCCGACTCATGGTCTCCGGAAAAGGGGCGACCATTTCGCGCGTTATCCCGTCGCCTTCTACCCTGCCCCCCAGCATTTCGTAGAATACGACACCCAGAGAGTAAATATCGTCCCTCTCGTCCACATCATTGAAGTCCTCCCGCTGCTGTGGCGACGTATAGGGTACATTATAGCCCCGGAAGCCGGGGGGCGGCATAAAACCGCCGGTCTTGTCCAGTGCCAGCCCGAAGTCTATGATTTTCAGGCCTACGGGCGAAGATGAATGGTCGACCATGATATTCCTCGGGTTGATGTCCCTGTGTATCACGCGCTCCTTGTGGATGTATTCGAGGGCGCTCAATATAAGACGGGCCGTTTCCCTGAACCGGCCAATGCCGTAAGGCGTTTTCCGGATCACATCATAGAGGGACCCGCCCTCGATATACTCGAGCACGATGTAATAGTCGCCATCTGCGACGCCGTAATCGAACCCCTTTACCACGTTCGGGTGGTCGAACCTTTCCGTGAGGAGCTTTCCCTCGTTCCGGAAGAGGGCGGTCAACGTCTTCGCTGTCGCATACCGCTCGAGCTTTTCGAGCATGAGGTACTTGAAGGCCACCGGCCTGCTGTCCGAGCGCCTCATCCCCTTCAGTATCCGCGCCATCCCGCCCTTGCCTATCTCCATATCAAAGACCACATATTTCTCGTCGAAGGCACCGGGTTTCTCTTTGGACTTATCGTAGACGGTCCTTAACCGCCCGATCGCTTCATAAAGCTTCACCTCTTCCCCGGGGGTCAGCTTCGGGTCGTAATACGCGGTAGGATCATGGTCAAGAAGCTTTCTGAACCCGAGCTTATTCGTAACCCGCCGGAGCTTGTTGCGGACCGACTGATCCTTTTCGCCGCGCCAGAGGTCCTTTACTAAAATCTCATCCACTTCTTTCCCATCATCGATGAGTTTAAGGAGGTGGACTGCCGCGTCCTCGCGCAGTTCGGGGTCGGCATTGGTCCTTATGATCTCGTAGCAGGCCTCGGGTAACGCGGCCACGGGGACGACCGACGCCGATGCAACTACCCGCTCAGCCGGGTCAAGGAGTTTCGTTTCGTTCTCCCCCGCAACCCTGTCCTTTTCCCTGAAAGATCCTTCTGTCACGCCCGTCTCTCCACGCTCAATTCTGCTCCATTACCCTGCCCGAGCATTTCGGGCACCTGTACATGGCTGCCCGGTCCCCGGCTTTTACGCTGAAGGCGGTATTGCAGCCTGGATTCACGCACCTGAGTGTCACGAAATCATCGTCCCGGCTTTCCTCCGCCGCGTCCCTTTTTCCGGGCGACGAAGGCTCCCCGTAGATGGTCCCCGCTTCCGGCGCGGCCTGCCCCGTCGGGACTCCTGTAGCCCTCGGGAGGCCGGCTTCAATCTCCTTTTCTCTGAGTCTCATTTCGAGTTGTTCTTTTTCCCTGAAGAGCTCGTTCTCAATGGCGTCCCGGTCCTTTTTCTTCTTGAGCTCGATTAAAGCCCCCATGGCCTTCAGGTTGCTTTCCTCTTTGAGACCGGTCATTTCTATCTCCGCAAGGTTTTTCACCTTTTGATCGGCTATTTCGTTTTCGAGACGCAACCTCTCTATCCCCGCCTCCACCTCGATCACCGCGTACCTCGCTTCCGCGACCTCACGGTCAATCCCCGCCTTTCCCAGGAGCTTCCTCCGTTCGTAGTCAAGTTCCTGGTCAAGCTCCAGTTTGCGGATTATCCAATCCCTTTTCGTCTTGCGGTCCATGTCCCGCTCTTCGAGGGCCGCTTTCAGGTCTTCAAGTTCCCGGCTTCTGAGGAGCTTCGCCTTTTCCTCTTCGAGGAGGTACTCCTCGATCTTATCGTCGGACAGAGACAGGTCTCCGAGGAGAGAAAGGGTCTTACGTCTCATGAGAATCCTTTTCTCAAGCTCCTTCGCTTCCACCTCGTCCATCTCGTTGCGGATGAACCCCTTTTCCTCCGCATCGATCACACCGGAATAATTCCTGAAGTCGTACTCCACCGACTTCAACTCGTTAAGGTAAAGCCCCGCTGCGTCGAGGGTATTCTTCAGGTAATGTTCCACCCGCACCTCGAATTCCTTCCTCAGCCCGGAGCCGGCGCCATCACTCTCAAGCTCTTTTATGGATCTCTTGCCCAGCATGTCGCGAAATGCATTGTACACCCCTTCCCGGAGGAAATCATGCAACTCATTCGTCCCCGGGGCGTCCTCCCCGTGTGCGACATGCTCGAGGAACCGGTCCCGTTTCACGACAAGAACCACAATGCGGACGGTTACATCTATCTTTACCGGGTCCACGGTGCGCACATCTTCGAGGTGAAACGTAAGGGGTATGAGTTCTCCCGCGTATTCCTCCCCGGCGACAAAGTCCTCCCTCACCAGTCCTACATCGACACGGAGTACGGACCGGCAGTTGCTGCAATACCGCGCTTCCCGGTCTACCTTCACCCCGCACCGGGGGCAACGTTCCGCCTCTTCTCTCATGTTCTCACGTTCCGTGCAAAACGGGGCATTTCCCTCTGTCCACGACACCTCTCCAGCCCATGGCATTTCATCTACTCCTAATATTGTACTCTTCTCAGCTTCAAGTCGCCATCCACTTTTAGTACTCCTGCCCTTAAAGCGCCTATTTCCGGGCCCACATCGTCCGGACAGGGCGATGATGCCATGCGGCAAATCCTTTCGGACAAACGCTCCAGGTCTTCCAGCTTCCAGAATATTTCCATGTCAAAACACACGGCGCCGGAAGACCCGCGCCGACTGTCCAAACCCGCGCCGCCGGGGGGAGCCTTCGCCACGGAACGCTTCATTTCCATGAGGTTTCTCTCTATGTCCTTAAGCTCCACCGCGACCCTGGTCTGTCCCGTTTCCACGAGCCTCGATTTCGCCTCCGACACGTGAACAATGATCTTGTCGATCTCTCCTGTCACACCTTTCCTGTTACCCCCGACTCCTTCGAAAATCCTCGCCCCTCCGCTTCGTCTTCCACGCTTCAAATTAAGGAAAAGGAGGAGACAGAGGACAAGGAGAAGCGCCGCGGCCGGTATGCCCCAGATCACATACTTTCTCAAGGGCGATACAGCAGAGACCTCGAAATCCCGGGACAGGACTATTTCACCTTTTTCCACGTCCACAAGCTTTACATGAGCCTTTACATGGTATGACATAAACCCCGCCCGGGAGCGGTATACGTCACCCGTGAGAAATCCCTGGACCCCTTTCAGCCTTCCGTGCCGGACCCTCGTATTTCCGTCCATAATGTCCTTGAGCTGAAGACCCTGCTCCGCGAGGACCCTGTCAAAGTCCGCCCGCTCCATGACCTTGCAGGATGTCCTTTCTTTAATGGCGGATACTATCCCGTTCTTCACCATATTGTTGTCGCCCTTGAAATCGAGTACTGCCATGCGGCTCATCTTCCTGTCAACAGGCAATGCCTTCACCACTGCTTCCTGAAGGCTGTTCATGGCCTGTGACTGGAGGGTCTCCGCAAGACAGGAGGAATACCAGATAAAGGCCATAACCGCGCCCGCGAGAATGCCTATAACCGCGTGTCTTCTCATGTCAACACCCTCCCGGACCATATGACGGGTCTTCGCCGCAAATCCGCCATAGAATTAGATGATAAGTAAAACGGAATACAAAAACAATCAAATACGAAAAACCGTTGCTCTGCCCCGCACAAAGGTATGTATTCATTTTTTCTTCTGCCCTCCCGAAAGGGATTTCATCGTTTTCGACGCGAGGATTGCCGACGCCTTTCCTATGGCGTCCGTTCCTGATTTCTTCTCGTTGCTCCCGAAACCCAGCACATCCCTTACCGCGAACGATCCCGCCCCTCCACGAGCTTTATACACGCGGATTGTCCCTTCGGCCCGCGAGGAATATATCTGTCTCGTCTCCTCGCTGAACACGGCTCCTACCCTTCCTTCAACTACGGCGCTTACGAGAAAATAGACGAGAAACCGGTCCACAGCCTCGGCATCGCCGGAATGGAGAGCAGGCAGAACACCTCCCGAATGGCCGTCGGTCAACGCTCCCGGATCCACCCTCCCGTATCCCTTCTTGATTGCCAGGGATGCAAGGTGACGGTCCAGGGTTCGGCTGTCGGATGGTTTCCCGTCCCACCTGTCCGACGTAATTATGATCACCCGTTTTGCGAGAGGAAGTCCCCTGATAAGAATGTCCTCCGCACGGTCCCTTGCGAGCTTTGTCTTCATAAAGACCGTATACAGGTCCGGTTCGGGCTGCTGTTCGCCCGTTATCTCTGTTTCCGTGAGAATAGAACCCTTTTTCGGTATGAGGATCCTGAGAACCGTTTCCTTTTCCCGGGAGAGCACCACCGGATGAATCAACGGTCGTACCGCTTCGATAAGGGCATTCCGTTGTGCATCTTCCACGGCTCTCACCCGCGCATGGGGTCCGTTTTCCCCCTGCCTCACCCGCGCTTTCCCTTCGACGGTGACCGTTTCAGGAACCAGATGGGAACCTCCGGGACTCTGAACAAAAACCTCTTGCCCGACGTTCGCCCGGCACAGGGCAAAATAACCGGTACACAGGAATAAGGCCACCGTCAGAATAACCCGGAACCTCAATCCCTTACTTCTTGATTTCTCGTCCATGCTCACGCCCTTTGAAGTCTTTATGGATATCCGCGGAGGCGCCTGAGGGTCGGCAACCCCATCGCCCCTTTCCTCCGGAACTTCCGCTCTTAATGAGAAGACGGTTTAGTCCCCTGTTTTTCTCGAATTATTCTTTGATTGGTGGTTACAGCTTTGAACAGAAGAAAAGGTGTGGAAAATTCCCCAATGATGCTTATAGTCTTTATAAAACCACGAAGGAGGCGTTCAAAATGAGAGTGAAGATATTTACCGGCAACGGCATCGTGCGCGATTTGGAGAATGAAATCAACCAGTGGTTATCCACGAACCCGGTCAAGGTGGTCGACATAAAGCAAAGCTACACCTGCGACAGCAAGTCCTGTTACGCCATGATGTCGGTCTGGTTTGAGAGCACCGAGAATATCAACGAGATATAGAGAACGGACATGTACAAGCTGCCCGGGACGGTTCCCCGTCTCCGGGCGGCTTGTACCGGCTATCCCCCGGAAAGCATCGTGAAACGCGGAGCCTCCAGCATCTCAATCTCTTCCATGCCTTTCTCCTGTTTCTGGCGGAGAAGAGAAACCAGCATACCGTAGCTCGTAATCTGCCAACCGTTGATCACCCTCCACACTTCGGGGTTATTCCAATCCCACGATTTTGTGTCCCCGATCTCCACAACCCTGGTTTGTTTTGTCTCGCCATCGAGCACCCTTAACCTGATGCTGAGGTCCGCAATCCCCGAGATCCCACTCTCCGCGCCTTTACCGTCCACCACCGTGGACACCATCCTGAGGTCGTCGCCCTCATCCGCGCCTTTCACACCGAAGAAACTGTCTTTTGTCTCCGCCACGTAGATCCTCCGTTTCATTAATGGGGCCTGCGACAACCCGTGCCGTCGGCAAGACCGGCAAACCCTTTTTCTTTTCCACCGGCTTGCGCCGTTTTCTTCCTGGTCAGCCCTTTTGACATTCACCGCCGCCCGCGTCCGCGAGTCCGGTTATCTCGGGTTTTGTCCCGCAGAGGGGACAGGCCGGGTTCTTCCCGGTTTCTATAATCCTCACCGTGAGGTTAAGGGCGTTATATACGTAGAACTTTCCTATCATCAACGTTCCCGTTTCAAGGATTATCTTTATTACCTCCGTGGCCTGAACCAGGCCGATCTGTCCGGGGACAACCCCAAGGACCCCTGCCTCGCTTCAGGTAGGCGCGAGGTGACGGGGAGGAGGCTTGGGGAACAGGCACCTCAGGCACGGCCCTTCCTTTTGCGGCCAGAATACGCCTGCCTGCCCGTCAAACCCTACAGCCCCACCGAAAACGAAGGGCTTGCCCGCAAAGTAACACGCGTCATTGAGGAGGAACTTCGTGTCCAGACTGTCCGTCGCGTCCATGACAACATCGAATTTATTCATGATTTCGAGGGCGTTCTCCCGAGTAAGACGTTCCCTGAAGGGGATGACTTTTACGTCGGGATTAATCCGCTCCATTGCATCCTTCGCGGAGTCCACTTTGAGCCTGCCCACATCGCCTGATCCGTGGATTACCTGCCTGTTGAGGTTCGAGAGGTCCACCCTGTCGAAATCGACTATGCCTATAGTCCCCACGCCGCACGCGGCAAGATAGAGCAGGGCCGAGGACGCAAGGCCACCCGCGCCCACTACAAGGACTTTGGCATTCCAGAGTTTCAACTGGCCTTCTTCACCGACCTCCTTAAGGAGCATGTTCCTGCTGTAGCGGTTGAGTTGGTGGACATTGAATCGGCTGTCCGATACAATCTCACCGCCGCCGCCCAGCCACGCATCATAGCCTCCGGCGAGGGAGCGGGCGTTGCCGAAGCCCATCTTTCTCAGTTTCTCCGCGGCAAGAATCGAACGGTCGCCTACAGCGCAATACACCACGATGGGTACGCTCCTGTCGCCCGACAGCTTGTTCGACTCTCCTTCGATGAGGCCGGGGGCCACAAAACGGGCGCCTTTGATATAGCCCAGGTAAATCTCCCTGCTTCCTCTGATGTCTATGGGTATCACCCGTTCATCCGAATTAAAAAGGTCCATCGCCTCTTCAACGGAAATCTCAAGATCGGGTATGGTGGTTTCGGACTTATCCATAGTTCACACCTCGTCCAAGGCAGCACCCCGACCCGGCTGCCTTCATAGTTCCGGCTCCGCGGGCTCCCCTCGGGAATGTATATTTTTATCCTCTTGGTGCGGGCAGAGAGGCGAAGCGGTCGGCAGTTGCCTCAATGTGATGTTCTCCGATCCGCTGAATTGCGAGGATACTGTCAGGACCTCCTGAAGAATGATATGGCCCCAAGGCCGTAATCTTTATACCAGTTTCACGGGTCACTGTCAACTAATACTATGGCGCCACTATACTATTCAAATGGACGGCACGAGCCATTCTCTGGCCCTCCGGGTATTATCAAAAGCCTTTACCTGGAAGCCTCTGTTTATGCATACCGTTTCGTAGAATTGAAAATCGCCGTAATCTTCCTTCAGACCCGACGCAACCACTGCGATCATCATGGTTGCGGGAATGCCCAGGGATTCATAAAGCTTTGGCAGACCATATATATCCACCAGATTGACCGCGGGCTCCAGTTGACCGATCTCGACAAGGGCCTTGCAGGATTCATGACTCTTGATTAAGCGACTTCCTTCGATGGTGGCAGTCTCCACATCGTCAATAGTTATCTTTCCGTGGCACTTCAGGAGTATCATCTTCTCCTCACGGGAATAGTCAACTTCAATAGGCATTACCGTCCCCCTCAGGTTTCAAACGTTTCGGCTTGAGACAATTTTTGTGTGCGAAGAATGAATGATAACAGGTAAAAACGGGTTATGTCAATTGTCAGGCGGAGGGGTGTTTGACCTCAAAGTGAATTGCCGTGTCTCCCACGGTAATTACGGCGGCCTCCGAAAGGGGGTATTCGACCCCGGGGTCCAACCTGTATTCGTTCACAAAGGTGCCGTGGAGCGAGTTAAGGTCTTCAACAGCGTATAAACCGTCGCGGAAGGATATTTTCATGTGTATGTCTGAAATGTTCTCCCCCTTGAGGATGACGGCGTTCGTGCTTCTTGTGCCGGCGGTAATCTCTCTCATGAGAATAATGTATTCGTCCCTCACCACGGGGTTTCCGGACTTCACGGTCATTGCGTTGATAATGCCCCACTTGTCGATGCCGAAGCAGGTGTCCGAGTGTTCACCTGTGACCGTAAAACACCCGGAAGGAGTTCCTCGACGGTCGGGTCTGTCCTTTCCCGGACCCCAGAGAAACCGACAGAACAGGCCCAGACTCCGGCCCAGGTTCAAAATTGTTCCGTCATGAAGGGGGTAATCCTTCCCGGGGGTGATTCTCTTGCCGTTGCCGTTAAGAAATGTTCCGTTTCTGCTCCCCAGCCCGTCCGTTCCCGTGTCCCTTACGAAGAATTCTCCAAGCCTGTTGACCTTGATGACGGCGTGAGCATTGCTGATATATTCTATCTCAGGGATTGCTATATCGTTCGATTCCCCTGCACCGATCCATATGTTCTCTTTCGAGAAAAGGAACACCTTTCTGGTCATTCCGTGGCGGACTATGCGAAGGGTACAGGAGTCAAATCTCCCATGGCAGGTCTTCTCTTTCTTGCGCGCTTTCTCCATGCCCGGTCTACCGAGCATCTCCCTGATCTTTTCGATAAAATGGAGAGATTCCTCGTGATCCGGGTCCTCCTGCCTCACGTGCATAAACCTCTCCCGCGCTTTTGAAAGAAGGTCGAGTCCCCCCAGGGGCACTTCATTATCACCGCTCTTCCGGTCCCGCACTGCCTCGATGAGGTCCCTGCCCTCTTCGAAGAATCTCCCGCCCTCCGTCATCAGGCGTCCTATGAGCATTTCTCTCCGTATCCGCCTGGTCTCCATGTCGTTATAGAGCGGTTCCAGCATTATCATCCGTGGCTCTTCATTGCGAAGGGCATCGGCGGTCCGTGGTTTGCTCGCACCGAGGGATACGGCGGCCGTGCTGAAGATGTCTCCTATATTGTAGGTGGTATGTGTTTCTCCTTCTTCCGCTTCGTCAACGGTGAAGACGAAATCCTCCGTGTCAAAGACGGTGGGATTGCCCTTTATGTCGTGAAAGAGAACGGTCAGCCTGCCCGCATGCCTCCCTGCCGTTTCGGGCTTGAACGTAAAATACATCCTCGTCTTCTTTTCGATCCGGGGTAACGCATCCCTTTCGATCACAAGGTCCAGGCTCGGGACCTTCACCTTGACGGACAGGTTCTTCAGTTCCTCCCCGGGCACAAGATCGATTTCGAGGGTATTGCTCCTCTTTTGCCTGTAAGCCTCCTCTTTCCAGTATATCTCGAAGGGCGAATCCGGGACAGTCCCGGGTACGGGGTCATCAGGAACGGACTCCACATCCGCCCTGGTTTCCTGTCTCTCCTCACGCCCGGGAGACCCGCTTCTCCCCGCCGGTATCTCTTCGGGAAAAGCGCTGTTGCAAAGAGGACAAAACTTATAGATGTACTTGAACCCGCTCAGGTCCCGGCGACACGTTGGGCACTCCATTCTATCTCCTGCAAGGTGTGATTTCTTACGATTATACCACACACTGCCCCTTATTTATCTCCACCTCGGTGAAGAATGATTCCACTCCCGCTCCTCCGCCACGAAGGCACCTTTCCGTTTATGAGCGGCAGACTTGATGCGGACTCCGTGCCGGCAGGGTTAATCAGGCGAAACGTGATGCCCACACTGCCCAGGAAGATTTTATCGCCGTCACCGAGCACGGCCTTCCGGACCCTTTTCAGGTTTACCCGCGTTCCGTTGGTGCTCGACAGGTCTTCCAGAGTGACCCTCCCATATTCGACACGCAGTCGTGCGTGGCTGTCCGAAACCGTGTCATCCCATATCCTTATGTCGCACTCTTCCCCCCTCCCCATGAGGGCCCCTTTGTCCGTCAGAGGATAGACTCTTTCACCCTCCACAAGCTCCGCAACGGGGGTATCGCACTCTTCGCCTTTCACGGCCTTACCTCCCTCTCCATCGGGCATGGACGGCCCGGTATCGCGGGCCTCCCCGGATATCCTTTTTCCGATCACTTGATACGACACCCGGACAAGAAAGCCCTTCTTCTGGGTATCTCCCTTCTCGAACAGGACCTGTATCCCCCCATCGCTTTGGTACCCCTTGTCCTGAATCCACGCATCTATCGATTCACCAAGCATCCTGCCCAGAGTATGGAGGAGGTCCCCATACTCGTCATACACGGACTCATCCATCACCACCGTGTACGTGGGGGGGACAAGTTTGGTCCCGATAAAGTTGAGTTTGTTCTTTTCTATAGTCCTTCTGAGGCTGAGTTCAATCTCCACCGGGTCAAGATTATAGCCCTTTTCCATGAGACCCCCTGTATACCCATCTATCCATATATTAAAGACGGGAATTCGGATCGTTTTTTCTTTTTTTTCTGAAAAAATAAATAACCCTTTCCCACGGGCTCTTGATGAACGATCGCGGCAGAAACCGGGACCCCGGGAACGGTATATGCCTTGAAAGAATAAGGGCAAGAGGACGACGCTTTTCCTCTTGCCCGAATGTCGGCGATCATGTTTTTCTGCCTTACCGGCAGGCCCTGCGTATAAAAGACCCGACCTCCCTGAAGCCGGCAGTCCTATCTCCCGTGTCCTCCGCCCCCTCCTCCTTCATGCTGACCCTGAGGCTGCATGTGTTGACCTTGGGGCTGCATGTGTTGACCTTGAGGTTGCATGTGCTGACCTTGAGGTTGCATGTGCTGACCTTGGGGCTGCTTGTGTTGACCTTGAGGTTGCATATGCTGGCCTTGAGGCTGCATATGCTGACCCTGAGGCTGCATGTGCTGACCCTGGGGCTGTATGTGCTGACCCTGCGGGCCTCGTGGAGGCTGTCCCGGCGGCTGATGCCGCTGAACCTCCGGCCTCTGCCGATATTGCTCTTGTCTTTGATGCCTTAACTCCTGTCTCTGGGCTTGCGGTCGGGGACGATACCCCTCGACGCCCCAGGTCCTCTGTCTCTCCCAATGCCGGTTATTATGCCAAGTCCTCCAGTTGCGCTGAAGGTGCCCGTAAGGAATCCGTTCATACTGCCACCGGTGCCCATACCAGTCATGATTTCTGTAGTATCCTCTCCATCCCGGGTCCACATCATAATAGAAGCTTGGGACATTGCGGTAGTAAGCCCAGCCCCGGTCATAGTAGCGGGAGCGATACCAACGCCCCTCCCACGGACGCCACCAAAAACCATTCCAGAAGAACAGATCTACGTCCACGTCCGGAACAACATAAACATCAGGCGTATCCGGCATGACTATCACTTCCGGAGGCGCCGCGAACGCCACAGGCGGCGGTAAGCCTACATTGACGCTCACGCTGACCTGCGCTCCCGCCGGAATGGAAAGACCGATCCCCAGCGCAAGCACCATCATTCCCAAAAATAGTCTTTTCATATTGTTGCCTCCTTATTGTCCTCACTCCAGCCGGATACACAGCAACACGCGTGGTTTCTCCGACGCATACCCGCCTGTTCCCAATGTAACGCATCATCGGCAAAGGTGTCAACGCCGAATGAGACCGGCCCCTTATTATATGCAGACGCCAATGGACCTCCGTTTTCTCGGGCAAAGGAGGGGACAAACGCCATGACCGGCTGCGGCTGGATTTGGGCTGTACACTTCCCCTTCGCTTTTTTTTCAAATCTGCTATAATATGGGTATCGCAAGGATGGTTTAAGATTCTTCGGAGCCTTGACGATAAAAGAACAGGGTTCAAATCCATTTGCGGGGGATAGTATGAAAGTCACCAGAGAAGACATTATACGGATTGCGGCCTCACAGAATACTCCCAAGGACGGGAAGGCGGATGCAGCCAAGTTCGATGCGGCGCTTCGCGCTGCGTTCGAAGAGGAAAAGGCCTGCCATGCCTGTCCGGTGCAGACCGTCGCTGCCACTTCCGGGGCTCCCATGATCGACACTGCTTCCTTCCTCGCCATGGACACTTCACGGATCGTGGACGGCGCCGACCGGCTCCTCGGACTGCTTGAAGAGTTTCAGACCAAGCTGGCCAATACCGCCATCCCCCTTGGCGAACTCTCTCCTCTGGCCGAGAAAATAGGCAACGAGACGAACCTCCTCCAGTCCTCCCTCGACGTCCTCCCGGAGACGGACCCTCTCAAGGACATGCTCAACAGGGTGCTCATAACCTGTTCGGTGGAAACGGAGAAATTCAAACGGGGCGATTACCTATAGCAGAGGACTCCCGCAAACCCATTAGATGGGGACATCAACTCCCTTCAGCCGGGGCCGCACCCTGTCTCTTCGCGGACTTTCTCGGCTTCACCGCCATATTCCTGGTCAGATAACGCAGGTCCCCGGTAATATTCTTTCCTGTGATGATAAAGGGCGGCATTTGCGTCTTCTCCTTACCGGGGTTCGACGCGTCGTACTCCACCTTCAGGATGGTGAGACCTTCCCTTGCGCCCTTGTACCGGTCCAACTCGAAGTACTGGTTATCCCATAAGAAACAGAAGCGCTCCTTCTCGACGATATCCGTCTTTGGGTCTATCAGGTTCTTGAGCGTGAGGTATTCCTGCTCGACGATCAACTCTTCCTCTTCGATCCATCCTCCGGGCTGCCTCGTAGGCCTTCTTCTGAAAAGAAAATAGAGATACGCGCCGTGCTGTCCTCTCTTTCTGATGTGGACCTCTTCCGTCTTGCTCTTGGACCTGAGATGGATTTCCTCTATCTGTATCACCTGGTGGATGGGGAGCATGCCGTATTCGACGGAGGTCACTATATATTTCTCTTTCCTCTCAAGGGGGGCACGGATGCCGAGGAGTTGGGAGATGGTCTCGAAGGTCCGGGCAATCTTCCCCTTAAAGTCGGTCCGGTTGTCGATGATCTTGAAGTGGGGATGGCCGAGCCAGCTCTCCCTCGTCTTCTGGTCGATGAAGCGCGCCTCTTCCGGAGACTCGATCCTCGCAGTGTTATTCTCTCCCGTATAGTATTCCTCGGCCCCCTCCGCCGCGGTAACGAGGTGGATAACGCCGTTATACCGGTCCCGTACGTTCACCTCACTCAGACCTTTACGCCTGAGCATCCCCCTGAAGTCTTCATGGGGGATAAAGGCCTTGATATCCATTATGCCCCTGTCGAGGAGGATCACCTTCTTCCTGTCCGGAAAAATGGAGGCCACCGCCTTCTTGTAGGTCTCCTCGAAGGCGAGTTGCATGTCGAAAATGGTCTCCTCGAACATGACCACCTGTCTCGCCTTGTCCATCTTCCTCCTGTCTATGCCATTGTTGGTGATAAGGGTGGCTGTCTCGGGGATCACGAAAACCATGAACCCGTGGTCGGAGAGTTTCTCGGTGAGATAGGCAAGGGACGAGCTTTTGCCCGAGCAGGGTCCGCCCGTGAGGACGATCATGTTTACCGGCTGTATCAGTCTGGCGGTCGCTATCATGGGTCTCTGCCTTCCCTCTCAGTCCTTTAGTACCACAAACAGGATGTCTTTTCAATGATGCAATTTCCGGTCTCTGCGAGGGACAAAGACGCTCCCCGACAAGTCGCCGTAACGGGAACGGATACTCCCGGTCGGGGGGGTCTGTACGAACAAGTGTAAATTGGTGTACAATATGCGGTCCTTACGCAGCATGGTCGGACCCGGCTGGAGAGACCCGCCGGGGTCCGCAGCAGGCAGGAACACAGTCTATGATACCTGCCGTCTTGAAAGGAGAATATAGGTGACGAAACCCACGGCTTCAACCGGAATAAGAGCTTCACGCAGGACATCCCCGGCGTGGCTTCTCGCTTTTCTGTTGCTCTTCGTCTTCACGTCCGGGCCCGGCGTCGCATCCCAGGATAGGGGGAAGAAGACGGAAGCGGACATAGAGGCGACCCTTTCCAGAATGGCGGAACTCTACAAGGCAAAAGATGTGGCGGGACTCATGACCATTACGGCGAAAGAAAAGGACGTGACGGTCGTCGGCATATTGGAAGAAGAACCTCTGGTCGGTTACGACCGGATCAGGGCAGGACTCGAAAGGACCTTCGCGGGGCTTACAGAGATCAAATCCATGGAGGTGAAACCCTACGCCGTCTCTGAATCGGGTGGCGTCGCCTGGCTTGCCGCGGACGTGCGTCTCATAGCCGTAACAAAGGGGAAGGGCGTGGACCTTCACGGGAACATGACGGCAGTCCTCAGGAAAATTTCAGGAAGATGGCTCTTCGCGCAGAGCCATTTCTCTTTTCCCCGGCAGGCCGAGGAAAAAGAAACTGTCTCGCTCGCTGTTCCTCCCGTCCTCGGCAGAGTACAGAAGAAGGTGACCACCATGCTCAACGTAATCGACGCGGAGCTTGCCCAGGCAGCCTCGGAGCTGTCAAAAACAGGCCTCACCGGTCCGGCTGCCCGTGGGGTCGTCCAGGACCTCTGCAAAAGGACCGCTCATGCCGTTGATTGTGCCGCAGTGGACGGGAAAGGCAGAATGGTGATCGTGGAGCCGAAGGGCTACGCGAAAGTTGAAGGCTCCGACATAAGCGCGCAGGAACAGGTGGTGCGGCTTCGGCAGACGGGTCAGCCGGTCTTGAGCGAAGTCTTCCTCACCGTCGAGGGTCTTGAGGCAGTGGATCTGGAACACCCGGTTTTTTCCCGGAAAAAGGAGTCTCTCGGTTCAGTGAGCGTGCTGATGAAGCCCGAATCGCTTCTTAAAAGGGCCATCCTTGCCGAGGCCCGAAAAACACCCTTCGAGGTATGGGTCATGCAGGCGAACGGACGCATCCTCTATAACCAGGAGTACAAAGAAATCGGCAAAATCCTTTTCACGGACGCCCTATACAAGCCATACCCCGAACTCCTCTCCCTGGGACGGCGGATCGCGAGCGAAAAGAACGGCCAGGGAGCCTACAGGTTTCCGGCCCCGGGTAGCGACAAACCCGTAACCAAGGTGGCCTTCTGGACCACTGTGAGCCTCCACGGCGCCCAATGGCGCATAGTGGCGAGCCGGGTACTCGACCCGGCGGGGGTGATAGCAGGGAAACCTTCCGAAAGGCAGGGCGGCCGCAGCACTCTCCGTGAAGGCGGGAAGGTCCCGCAAGTCTCATCGGCAGGGCCCATCGGAGGATTGCCTGCACCGAAGGGCGACAACGAGGGAATACGGAAATAGGAGACAGATTTCATATGGTGCAAAAGAGCGGGTATGAATGTAAGGAATGCGGATTCACCGTTCCCGCGGAACCGGACGATCATTTCTACGTGACAAACGACTGCGGTGAACGCATCCCGTGCGAGGCCCACCGCGAGCACGAGGTCATCGCCCAAGTCCTGGGCATCGGTGAGGAGGCACTGTGCGCCTGTTCCTGGAACCCTTTGGCGAGAGACGTCCCCGTGGACCTTCTCGAGGAGAGGATCGGCTACGAGTCGCAGTGCATCTGCTTCCATTGTTTTGCGGTATTCGGCCTTGACCTGAGGCGTGACATGAGAATCTGCCCTTCCTGCGGCTCTCAGGAAGTGAAGACCCGCCTGGAAACTGAGGGCCTGCCCTGCCCCCGGTGCAAGGAAGGAAGGATTGGACATCCTTCCGCCCGTGACGGCTCCGTGGGAGCGCATGGATGACATTGAATGAAGGTGATACTACCATGGCAATAGATTCAAAGGGATTTGAAAGACAGGGGACATCCTCGGAGGCGGTCTTTGAGGACGCGACGGTTTACCCTGTATCATTGCAGGCGCTCAGGTTCACGAGGGCCTGGACCACCCTCGGGTTTGTCCTGGTGGGAGCGATCACTTACCTGTCTCTCGCGCCCGCGCCCTCCTTTAGCGGCCCCTCTTTCCCTCACTCCGACAAGATGGGGCATATAGCTGCCTATGCGGCCATGATGATCTGGTTCGGCCAGGTGTCCCGCAAACGGGTTGTCTCGGTTCTCGTTGCCTGTGGTCTCGCCCTGCTGGGCGTGGCCCTTGAGTTCCTCCAGGATACAACCGGGTACAGGACCTTTGAATACCTGGATATGGCGGCCAACGCCACCGGTGTGACGATCGGCCTTTTTCTCTCCTGGACAAAACTCGGCACCTTGCTCCAGGGCTTTGAAAGCCTTTTTACCAAACCTTCAGACCGCAAGGGGACATAAACTCTTTCCCGCAGCGGTCCTCTCATGGTAAGATTCTTCCGTTCGCTATGAAAACGGTAATCGCCGCAATTATTGTGAGAAACGGAAAAGTCCTCATCGGCAGAAGGAAGGGGGACTCTTCCATGGCCCTGAAATGGGAGTTCCCGGGCGGCAAACCGGAACCCGGAGAGACGCACGAGGCATGTCTGAGGAGGGAACTCCTGGAGGAATTGGAGATTGAAGCGGAAATAGGCAATTTCTACTGCTCCGGTACGTCCGTGTCCGATTCCCCGGAGGGTATCATGCTCCGTACATATGTCGCTTCATACTGTTCAGGCGATATCATGAGACTTCACGCCCATGAAGAGGTAAGATGGGTGACGCCCGTAGACCTCATGACCTATGATTTCCCCGAGGCCGACAGGCCTGTGATCCTGAAACTGATAAATGACTATGGGCGGCGGATCGAGAGACCGGTGATGCCCGTGATTGAGGAGAAACGATAATGACTTCCCGCTTTGAAACAGATTGTACCTGCCCGCCGGAAAACAGCGAGATCGTGCTGAATACGTGGCCCATAAACCGTGTGGCCCTCACAATGCTCACGGAGGCAGGCGAAACGCCCGATCCGGGTTGCCTCTATATTCTACAGCTTGTCCTGTGGGCACTCAGGACAGGGAAGGCCGAAGCAGAACCCGATGTCTACGAGACCGTCAACGCAATGACAACGTGGAGGCCCGAAAGGCTTATGAACTTCCTTTTACTCCGGGAAGACGGCGTATATGAGCCCCCGGCCTGGAGAGAGGCGGAAGATGCTTCCTGCCTGGCGCTTTTACTTCTTGAAGACCTCGAGAGAAAAATGGTGATACATTTTCCCTGGTACCGGAGTCTGGAACAGTAGAGGGGCGGGGCGGATCAGATCCGGAGCAGGTGGCCGTTCTCCTTCAGCCAACACCTCTGCTTCTTCCAGTCGGGGCAGATCGTTTCGAGGAAATCCCAGAACCGCCTTGAATGGTTTTTTTCCTTTATATGGGCAAGTTCGTGGAGAATCACGTAATCTATGACCGGATAAGGGGCCATGAGAATCCGCCAACTGAATGACAGTCTGTCAGCGTGCGAACAGGAACCGTAGCGGGAACGGGCGCTGGTGATGGTAATACCCGTGGGTACAAGGTTGGTGCGAGCGCTGTAGCGGGCGACCCGTTCTGCGAGCTCGCGGCGCGCCTGCAGCTTGTACCATCCCGCGAATACCTCCGGCGCTCTGTCCGCTTCATCGCACCTCAGGCAGAACGTGCCATATAAGAGCGTAAGGGGGAGCCGGCTGTCCGACCCTACGATCTCCAGAGGGTAGGCCTCTCCCAGGTACAGGAATTCTTCCCCCGGGAGAAATTTCCTTTCCCTGTCCGGGTCCGGGGAGTTTGCCCTTTCCTTCAGTTTCCTCCTGATCCATCCTTCCTTGTCCGCAAGAAAACCGTCTGCCTCTTCCCTCGTTATACGCTGGGGCACGAGGAGCACGATGGTCCCGTCCCGCTTGATCTGGAGACTGAGGGTCTTTTTTCTCTTCCTGCTCCGTACAAGCTCGTACTCGATACCGGAGGCGCGCCTAGATGCCAATCTCCTCACCCTTATGGGGCACGTACGTTTTGAGGCCCAGCTTTTGCCTCACGATAGACTCAAACTCGAGGCAAACTGCTTCTTCGCCGTGGACAATGAAGACTTCCGGATCCTGGCTGAAAAAGCCGAGCCACTCGAGCAGTTCCTTCTGGTCCGCATGGGCGGAAAAACCGTTTATGGTATATATCTTTGCCCTTACGGCAATTTCCTCACCGAGGACGCGGACCGACCTCGCCCCGTCAACGATATATCTGCCCAGGGTGCCCTTGACCTGGAAGCCGGTGAATATTATGCTGCACTCCGACCGCCAGAGGTTGTGCTTGAAGTGGTGGCGTATGCGGCCCCCTTCACACATGCCGCTGCCCGCGATGATGATCGCCCCGGATTTTATCTTGTTGAGGGCCTGTGATTCCTCGGGGGTCTTCGTAAAATGGAGTTTCATCCCGTCGGTGCCGCGGGCCTTGAACATGCTTACTGCTCCGGGATCGAAGTATTCGGGGTGATGGAGGTATATCTGGGTAGCTTTGTCCGCGAGAGGGCTATCCACGTATACGTCGATATTGGGAAGTCTTCCTTCCCTTGTAAGCTGAGCGAGTATATAGAGGATATCCTGGGTCCTTCCCACGGCAAAGGCGGGAATAAGGACGTTGCCTCTCCTCCTCAGGGTATCCTTGATGGCCTGCGCAAGTTCGTCGACGCTTTCGCTGACCCCTTTGTGGAGCCTGTTCCCGTAGGTCGATTCGACCAGCACGTAGTTCGCTTCCTTCATATAATGGGGATCATTGATGATAAAGTTCTCTTTCTTGCCCACATCCCCTGAAAAGACAATTTTTCTTTCCCCTTCGGGACCGTCATACCAGAGTTCGAGGGAACTGGAACCGAGTATGTGACCCGCATCGACAAAACCGTACTTTATACCCCCCTTCAACTCCTGGGGCGCTCCATAGTTCGCCCTCTCGATAAGGGCCACCACCTTCTTCACGTCCTCTTCCCTGTAAAGAGGTTCTATTATCTGGTCCTTCCCCATTCTGAAGGATTTCTTGGTCGCCCATTCCGCGTCTTTTTCCTGAATATGGGCCGAATCGTAAAGCATGATCTCCACAAGGTCGGCAGTACCGGCTGTGGCGATAATCTTGCCTTTGAACCCCTCCATGACCAGTTTCGGCAGGAGGCCCGAATGGTCGAGATGGGCATGGGTAAGGAGTACATAGTCAATCTCTTCGGGGTTGAAGGCAAAGGGAGCCCTGTTTACCTCATCGGCATTCTTCCCCTGATACATACCGCAATCCACAAGGATCTGGGTATCTCCCGTGGACAGATGATAGCAGGAACCGGTCACAACCCGGGCAGCTCCCAGAAACCGTATCTTCATATACACACCTCGGTTTTCAGTTTTTTACAGACAAAAAAATGGTGATGGGGACATTATATATTGACAGGCCTCGTTTTACAAGGGACATGGACGTCCCGGACCCGAAACTACATCGATAACTCCGTCAAGACCTAAGCTGTTTTGACCTTGCTCTTTTTGTCCATTTTCATGGCGTGAATCTTGACGGCCTTCAACTCCTGGTCTTCCCACCTTCTCTGGGCCCTCTCCCCTTTCCGGGTGGGGTAGCCGTCATACACCCTTCGACCGCAGATCACGCACGCGTGAACCATGATCAGGTTGCCCAGGTCGTCATCCCTGTACATCTCGATCTTGCATTTGGGACATAACATGACACCCTCCTGTCTATTGGCCGGCGCCCTGCGGGGGCCGTCGCCTGTTTCTTCCGTCGATCCAGAGGTTCCCGTTTTGAAGCATCTGCCACGCCCTTTCCTTGTCTCTTTCCTGCTCCCTGAGGTACTCGCTGTCATCGGAATCGATCACATACGCAGTCTTGTCTTTGTCCCTGATCACTTCCATGGTATCTTTCGCCAATGCCGGTGATCCCGCGCCTCCCACGGCCACGCAGGACAGGGCGAACAAACTTCCGAGAAATAAAACGCTCAAGCTCTTCATACTCCTTCTCTACCTCCTATCTCCATAATAATCATTATAGCAATCAACATCAAACATGGTGAGTCGCTCTCTATATGATCGGCAAAATAATTCCTTTATTAAGCTTCCCTGCCCGGCCGACAGCACCAACGCAGGTATGACGAAATCAAATGCAAATTGAATGCCGCGAAGAAACAAAGAAACCACCAGAAGGGAGCGGCCCTCCCGTGAGATGCAAGTTGACCTTCCCCTCTCACAGTAATTAAGATAGACTTGTAAGAAAAGCCCATCGCGCGGGTCACGCGGGTCCTATCACGGCCGGCCCGGTCACAAGGAGGTATCCATGGCCAAGAAGTTCCTGTCCGTGTCGCTGATTTTGCAGGTGATATTCCTCTGTATTGCCGCCGGTGGAGCCCTCGCCTTTAATGACACCGATCTTCAGAAACTTAAGAAGACGGGGCAATGTTCGGGTTGTGACCTCGCCGGGGCATACCTGACGGGTTCCAAACTGCCTCAGGCGAACCTGAGCGGGGCGAACTTGTCCAACGCGAGCCTGTCCAATGCGGACCTTGCCGGGGCGAACCTGAGCGGGGCGAACCTCTACGGCATAAATATGACCGCTTCGAAGTTGGACGGGGCGAATCTTACCGGGACGGACCTGAGTAAAGCGATCCTCACCGGCGCGAGCCTCACGAAAGCAAAACTCGCCAACGCAAACATGACGGGGACCGCCCTCTGGGATTCGAACCTGTCGGGCGCCGACCTGAGTGCGGCAAACCTGTCCAAAGCCAATATGGGCGGCGCAACATGGACCGACGGGATAAAATGTAAAGAAGATTCTGTGGGGGTCTGTGCCAGGTAGACGGCGGGAGGCGGATTATGCCGGATTGAAGGCATAGTATCCGCCCTGGTCTCCTCCGTAGTCCTATGTTCAGGCAGGCGCTTCACGCGCCCGCCTTCTTCCCTACTTCCCCTTTTTTGCTTTCCCTTTTACTACAACGTTGACTGTTTCTTTGAGGCTCTTTCCCGCGGTAAACTTCGGGGCTTTCTTGGCGGCTATCTTTATTTCCTGACCGGTTTTGGGGTTTCTGCCTTTTCTCGCCTTTCTCGTAGCTACGGAAAATGTCCCAAACCCCACGATCGATACCTTATCTCCCTTTTGAAGCGCGTCTTTTACGGAACCGACGACTACTTCGAATGCTTTTGCTGCAGTACTCTTTGTTACCTTGATCTCTTTGGCAATCCTTTCTACAATCTCGGTTTTTGTCATCTACCCTTCCTCCTTGTACGTAATAATTTCAGGCAAAAAAGTTTGCCTGTACTGCAGACCGTTGTAGAACAAGCATCTAGTTGAACATTATTACACAACTATTTATAAATGCAAGTTTTTTGTGCACAAATGACACAAATAATTTCAAATTTCACGAGGAGATGTTTCGTCATGTTCCGTCCGGCCCGCCTGAGTGGGCTTTCAAGAGGCCAAAAGCTGATAATTGTCTGGAAAGAAAGGAAGAAAATCTGGTACAACATACGAAATTCACACAGGGAGGAAACAGGTGACGGACACAGGCAGGGATCAATGTTTCGAACGGCTCGCCCCTGAGATAAAGGCTTTTCTCGAACGGACTGCAAAAGCCGGGCAGCCGCCGTTGTCCCTTGAAAACTACGGGGCGCAACGCCTGTTTATCGAATCCATCTCCCGGAAAATGAAGAGCGGCGCTCACTCCACAGGAAAGGTGACGGACAGGTCCATACCGGGTCCCTCGGGAGAAATACCGGTGCGAGTTTATACCCCGGAAGCCGGGGGACCGTTGCCCATGCTTCTCTTTTGTCACGGCGGAGGGTGGGTGGTAGGCAATCTCGACATGGGAGAAAACATCTGCCTTTCCCTCGCGGAGAAGACGCCCTGCATGGTCATTTCCGTGGACTACAGGCTTGCCCCGGAGCACCCCTTCCCTGCGGGCCTGAACGACTGCTATGCCGCGCTCCAGTGGGCCGCTGAAAGAGGGGGCTCTTTAGGAGGAGACCCCGGAAGGATCGCCGTCGCGGGCGAGAGTGCGGGCGCCAATCTTGTCGCCGCATCGACGCTTATGTCGAGGGAACGGGGCGGTCATGCCCCCGTCTTCCAGGTCCTCTTCTACCCCGCATTGAACCTTGCCGATTTCAACGCGAGGTCGCACCGGGAATTCGGCGAAGGGTTTCTCCTTGCCCGCGCAGATATGGAGGCCACACGCGCCCTCTATGCGCCGGACGTGAAGATGTGGTCAAATCCCTACGTATCCCCGCTCCTTGCCTCTGACTTGAGAGGCCTTCCCCCGGCGCTTGTCATCACCTCGGGATGCGACCCCTTGAGGGATGACGGTGAAGCATACGCGAAGCGTCTTCAGGATGCGGGAGTACCGGTGAGATATATTTGCTACGAGGATATGGTCCACGCGTTTCTTTACTTTTTCGCGTCCTCAAAAAGTGCAAAGAGCGCTCTGGAAGAGGCGTCGTCAGCGCTCCGTACGGCCTTCGGCAAGTAACCGGCATCTTCAGGCGGCGGGGCGTCTCCTAACCCTTCTCCCATTCTTTCCAGACCTCGGGCATGTAGCCCACTGTGGCCTTCTTTCCGTTCCTCACTATGGGGGTTTTGAAGAGGAGGGGGTCGTTAAGCAGTTCTTCCTCCACATTATGGGTAAGGTATTTGAGGTTTCGCCGGGAGTACTCCTTGCCTCCAGTGTCCATAAGGCTGTCCAGACCGACTGCCGCCTTGATGTTTTGAAGTTCTCCCCTGCTCGGACCTTTCTCAGCCAGGTTGATGAACTGAAAAGGTATCCCTCTCTCTTTGAAATACCTTTGTGCCTTTTGCGTTTCCCGGCATTTAACCGTACCGAATATCTGGATATTCATAATCTTATGGGGTTCCGGGCCGTGGTCAGGCGTTTACTATGTTCTCCATCTCCTCGATCTCATCGCTCGCATCGTCAAGGTCCCACACCAGCTTGAACACATCGACGTTCGCGATGTCACGGTTCCGTTTTTCGAGAACTTTGAAGGCATCCGTTTCGGAAAGGTCGATGCCGTTCATATCACCGCCGAACCCGAAGCCCTTGAGCCTTGCAAGTTGGTCGGCAAGGGAGACCATGGCGACCACGGACCTGACTTGTTCCGGAGCTTCCGTTACGGCGTGGTGATAGCGGGCAACCTGACCGAATATTCCGGGCAGCCTCCATTTTTCCATGAGCCACCCTCCGACCGTGTCGTGGGATGCACCCATTACGGCCTTCTCGGCTTCGAGAATGGATATGTTCTCCTGGTAGGTCATATCGACGATCTTCTTGTACACATCATGAGTGAACCTGTCGAGCACTATTTTCCCTACGTCATGGACAAGGCCGGCGAGATAGAGGCTATCCAATCTTCCCATGTTAAGTTTATTGCAGAGTATCTTTCCGATCACGCCCGTGGCCACGGAATGGCGCCAGAACTGTTTCAGGTCCACCGTTATAACGCCTTTCGGAGGCCGGAGCGACCGACTCGCGCCGCAGGATATGCAGAGGGACGTGATCTCGTTTGTCCCCAGCATCCTCACCGCCTGTTCAATGCCGGTAACCTTGGTAGGCAGGCCGTAGAAGGCGGAGTTGGCGATTTTGAGAACGTTCATAACCATCAGAGGATCTTTTGATATGATCTTACCAAGGGTCCTCAAATCGACATCTTCATCATTGAGCGCTTGAATGACCTCCATCATCACGGAGGGCATGGGCGGCAAGAAATTGATGGTTTCCTCAACCTTTTCTCTGAAATTCTCAATCACCTGTTCTCCCCCTTAAAATGATCCGGAAATATACATGATTGTATGCAATCATATTCTATACTATTATCGTTATCCATGGAAAAATCTTTAGTCCCCCCTGTTATGGCCTTCCTGCCGGGCTATCTTTCCTTTGCCTTCTTTCCCGTGACGGGTTCAAGGACAAAATGGCGCGCACTCACCCCTTCGTCGCCGCTCACAAAAGTACGGACGCGGTCAAGTATCTGTCTGTCGGATACGGTCAGGCGTTCGTGCTGTCTCAGATGTTCCACCCACGACTCCACAATGAACGACTCCACGTAGAGGTCGGGATGGGATACATCATGGAACAGGTTCCACCTGATCGCCCCGTCCCGAAGGCGGATCGTCTTGAGCCCTGCGACGGCACTGAGGAATCCTTCCGCCTTATCTGAGGCGACACTATATTCCACCACAATCAGGATGGGCTTCTCCTGAAGTTCCAGCCCCTCGGCTACCGTGGTTCTCGCGTTCCAGCCCCCGGACGGGCTGAGATCAAGCCCCTCACCTTCGGAGAGCTTGAGGGGCCACGTTACGACGCCGCCTATAACAAGACATCCGGAGGCTATTACAAGGGCGGCGGGAATGCCTGTCCATACCGCAATGGCGCCCCAGAGAGCGCTGCCGCCGGCCATGCCGCCAAAAAAGACCAGCATGAACACGGAGACCACCCTGCCCCTCACCCAGGAGGGGGTCACCGACTGCACGGCCGTGCTTAGAACAGAAAGGAGAACCATCCATCCCGTACCGCCCACACCCATCACCACGGCAAGGACGGGGAAATACCGGACATAGGACAAGGCGAGAAACACCAAGGCAAAGCTGAAGATCGTGCCTATGGTCAGCACGTTCAGGGACATGGCTATTCTCAAACGGGGAAGAAGGGTGGCGCCAAGAAGGCCGCCTGCTCCGAAGAACCCGAGGAGGCTCCCGTAGCCCACCGCGGTGAGCCCCAGGTAGGTACGGGCCACTATGGGAAGAAAGGCCCACAGGGCGCTGCTCACGATCGAGAATACCCCCATGTGGATGATGGCGGCCTGAGCCTCCGGCGCATTTCGCACATACCTGAGTCCCGCGCGCACGGCGCCCATGAGCCGCTCGGCGGGCAAGGCACTTTCGTGGGTCACCCGCTGCCACCGCTTGAGCACGGTAAGTACCCCTGAGAAAGAGACTGCGTTGAGGAGGAATGTGCCCCCGGGGCCCACCATGGCCACTACGAAACCCCCTAGGGCAGGACCGAATACACGGGCTATATTGAACCCTACAGAACCCAGGGTAATGGCAGCGGGAAGTTCGTCCTTGTGAACGATTTCCGGTATTATGGCCTGCCAGGCGGGGGCATTCAGGGCTGCGCCGATACTGAGCAGGAAAGTGAACACAAGGAGGCTCCCCGGCGTGGTGAGATGGAGGACGGTACTGACGCCGAGGGCAAGGGCCGCCACAAACATCCACGCCTGGGCGAAGAGGAGTATTCTTCGCCGGTCCAGGATATCGGCAAGAGCGCCCGCGGGCAGGGCAAGAAGAAAGAAGGGGAGCATGGTGGCAGTCTGGACCATGGCGACCATAAACGGAGATGGGGTGAGGGAAGTCATGAGCCAGGAGACGCCCACATCGTGCATCCAGGTGCCGATGAGCGATACCACGTTGGCAATCCAGAGCGTCCTGAAGAAGGACTTGGATAACGGACTCCACGTGGACGAGGGCTTCTTTTCGTTAGAGGTCATGTGCGCGGGTCGGCTCTTTCACAGGGTACCGACGTTAAGTATATCAGAGATTGGGGAAAAGTTAAAATTGCTTTCAAAATGACATCTTGTTATCCTATCCTGATGAATTTCAGCAAAATGACGGGGCGCACGCCCTGGGCCCGCGCACCGCGCGGCTCAAAGGGAGACGGGAAGAGAAAAACGGGCGCCACAGTCGCAAGCGGAGCGGCGGCGGCATGGCCGATTTGCCTCGGCTATTTCCCAATAGGGCTCGCCTTCGGGGTTGTGGCGCAAAAGGCCGGGATCACCCCGGTGGAGATCGGGCTCATGTCCTGTCTGGTGTACGCGGGGAGCGCACAGTTCATCGCCGTTTCAATGCTCGCCTCCGGAGCGGGAACGTTTGCCGTTATACTCACCACCTTTACCATCAACCTGAGACACTTGCTCATGAGTTCCGCCCTGTCCGTTCACCTCGGTCTCAAGGATCGGCGTTGGATCGCTGTTTTCGGCTACGGTGTGACAGATGAGAGCTTCGCGGTGAACCTTGCCCGCTTCCGCTCCGGCAACTGGCACTGGCAGCAAGCCCTGGTGGTAAACCATGTCTCCAACGTGGCCTGGGTCATGAGCACCGTCATCGGGGCATGTGCGGGGACCCTGATCCCTGCGGGGGCCTTCGGGATCGACTACGCTCTTATCGCCATGCTGATAAGCCTCCTCGTGTTCCAACTCCGCGGCAGGGTCTATATGCTTGTGGCAATCCTTTCCGGCATCATGGCTACCGGTATCTCTTTCCTGCTCCCCGGCAATCTCCATGTGGTGGTCGCCCCCGTGATTGCCGCCACCGTCGGACTTGTCCTCAGCCGGCGCCGTACCCTTCCCCCGGCAACGGAGGAGCGGTCATGACGATCGACCCGAAGTTTCTTATCCTGATATTGGGAATGGCGGCGGTCACTTACGTGCCGCGCTGGTTTCCACTCTTTTTCTTCTCCAGGCGAAGCCTCCCGCGCCGGCTCGAAATATGGCTGGACTTTGTCCCCGCTGCGGTGCTGGGCGCCCTCATATTGCCCGCTCTCGTGACATCGGGAGAACCCCGTCACCTTGACCTTTTTCGCCGGGAACTGATGGTGGCGATCCCTACTCTCCTCATTGCCCTCAAGACAGGGTCCATGGGGGCCGCCGTATTCTCGGGCATGTTCCTCTTCTGGATCGCAGGTAAACTGACCTGACCGACCATCCCCGTTACGTCTCCCTGACGTCCGGCGCCAGAAGCATCTCGATCGGGCCTAAAAGAGGCGGGCGCTTTTGCACTCCGAAACGGACCCCTCCACACACTTCTTCCCGTCTGTCCAGACAGCGCCCGTGAGGTCGGCGCCGTCGAGGTTGGCGTCCGACACTTCGGCGCCGTGCAGGTTGGCCTTGTTCAGAAACGCATTGCGCAGATTCACGCCCGTGAGGTCGGCGTTCCTGAAGTAGGCGCCTGCGAGGTTCGCGCCTGCGAGGTTCGCCTTGACGAGTTTCGCGCCGGAAAGGTTGGCCGAAGCGAGGTTCGCGCCTGCGAGGTCCGCTCCTTTGAGATCTGCCCCGTGCAGATCACACCACTGGCATTCCTTTGTTTTTAGAAGTTTATCCACATCGGCCTGTTTGAACGCGTACGAAGTGCCATATGCGAAAAACAACGCGGGGATAACGAGACTAACCGCCATAACTATGATTCTTGCTTTCATGAGACTGCCCCTCTCCCAAAAGTTTCGTGTAATCAGTATCCATTCTTGAACATGCCGTTTTCGTAAATCACCCGCCTTTTTCCCGAAGCCAGATACGCGGTCACGGTCTTCTCCTCCGTGTTGATGAGATCCCAGTGGAGGGCGGAGTCATTGAAGCCGAGTTCCTGCTTCAGTTCTCTGGTCATTTCCTTCGGGTCGCCCGAGTAGGTGTCCGTGTAAGAAGACCCCAGGGCCACGTGAACGTTCCCGTATTCTCCCCCATAGTTCTCATCAAAGAGGGTATCCGCCATGAAGCGGTTGATCCTGGAAAAACGCTTGTCCGTGAGGGAGAACTCTCCCAGGCGGGAAGCGCCTTTATCCATAGCGATCTGTTTTGCCGCAAAATCACCGCCGGCCTCGGCTTCCACTTTCACTACCACGCCCTTTCTGAAGGAAAGGCGCACCCCTTCCACGTAGTTCCCGCTCCTGAAAGAAGGAAGGTTTGCATAATAAGCCCCCTCTGTCCCCCGCCAGTCAGGAGATAGAAACACCTCAAAACTGGGGATGTTGTGACCTGACACGCCTGCCCATTTCCTTCTCTCGCCGGGTCTCACCATGAGGTCCACATTTTCCGATTCCACGTGGAGACGCTCGATCTTGAGACCGTTAAGCCATTTCTTTATGCCCGATACATCGCGGTGGATTGCCTCCCACGCGCTTACCGGGTCGTCTTTATCGAGATAACACGCCTTTATGATCTGCGCGGTATATTGCTCGACAGTGGTCTTTGCCTGGTTCGCGAGTTCCGCGGTAGGGACGGTGCACAGGGTCCAGCCGTGGACTCCCTTCTCTTCCCTCTTTTCGAGAATGTCCCGGATCGGCTTCCTCGAAATCAGGAATTTCCCTATCTTTACGGGGTCTATCTCCTTGAGGTGGGTGAGCGATTCCGGCGCCCTGAGAAAGATCCTGCCGTGAAGGTTCTCATAGAATTCCTTCTCCCCGGGGGCGATAAATTTGAGCTGGCCTGGCGCCGCCAAATTGTAGAAGGTCTGCTCCATGCAATAGGTAAGGCCCATCCTTTGTACGGGGTTCATTCCAAGACCGAGTATCTTGCGGTAAATGATCTCGGCGAGCGAGAGGGCCGGCGGGTCGTATTGAAGAAGGACCACGTCATTTCTGGCGAATTTTCCTCGTCGTGCGGTTTTGAGACCCCAGAGGAGTACGTCGGCGTATTTTTCGAGGTTCAGATCGGTAAGCATGGTCATTCTTCCCTCCCTGGAAAGGTCATTGAGAGAGACAACGACAGCCCGCCATCTCTCCACGAGGTTCATCGGGGAAAAGACCGGCTCCGGCTCCCATGGGTAGTATAAGCAATGTATAGTTGAATCGCAACTTCTTTCCCTCCCTATCGCCTTGCCACGGCACATCGCTCGCAGGAGGTCCCGGGTGGACAATTCCCGGTACGGAGCCCCGGCCATATTTTGGGGATATGAAGGGGAAAATAGTTGACCCCTTTTGTATTTCTTTGATAAGCTTTAAAAAAATCGCCACGGGGAGGATTTATAGATGAGGTCGGATGGCAGAGTAGCGAGAGTTACGGAAATAATCGCGGGTTCCACAAAAGGGTTCGATGATGCCGTCATGGTCGGTTTCAAGAGGGCGTCCAAAACCTTGAGAGGCATCACGGGCTTGAGAGTGAAAGATCATAGGTGCAGTGTGGAAGACGGAAAGATCACCGAGTTCCGGGTCACCCTGGACGTCATCTTCGTCCTGGAAAACTAAGTGCGGTCCCGGGGCTGTCCCTTCGGGCCGCCCTGGATTCCCGGTCCCCGCTGCTCCGTTCCGGAGAGGGAGATTTCTCATGAGCAAGGACAAGCTTCCCACCACGCCCGCGGTACGCGTGCTCAGGGAAAATAGTGTTCCTTTTACCGAGCACCCTTACAAATACGAAGACAGAGGCGGGACGGCCGTGTCGGCGAGGGAGCTCAATGTAGACGAGCATGCGGTCGTGAAAACCCTCGTCATGGAGAACGAAGACAAGAGACCGCTTATCGTGCTCATGCACGGCGACAGAGAGGTTTCGACAAAAGAACTTGCCCGCATCGCGGGGGTAAAACGCATCACCCCGTGTACTCCGGAGACCGCGCAAAAACATACGGGTTACATGGTTGGCGGCACGTCGCCCTTCGGCACCAGGAAGACAATGCCCGTTTACATGGAGGAGACTATCCTCGAACTTCCAAGGATATTTATAAATGGCGGGAGGCGGGGCTACCTTGTCGGCATCGACCCCGGGGAATTGGTGCGCATTCTGAAACCTGTAATCGTAAAGGTGGGAATTTAGCGGGGGTCCCGTGTCCGGAACCCCGCCTTTTTGACTTGTAGGGATGTTACTTGATTTTCGCCTGAACGTTCTTGAGGTTGTCGGCGCATACGTCTTTCAAAAGCATGCCCTCATCCTCCTTAACGTTGGAGAGTGTTACACGGCTGTCACCCGCATTCGCGATGGCCTTCTTGTAAAATTCCACCGCCTCTTTGAATTTTCCATCCTGTTCGGCAATTGTCCCCATACCGTTCAGGGCATACGGATTGGCCGGGTCAGTCTGATACGCATCCTGCACCGATGCTTTGTACCTGTCCATGTCGCCCTGATTCCGCCACTCGATGGCGGTCCTCATTTTCTGGTTGGCCAGCATGCTCGAGCAACTCACTACCGCAAATGAAGCAATAACAACGAACATAACCAAAACAAGAGTCTGAGTCTTTTTCATGTAGTCCTCCCCTTCCGATTTTTAAGTTATCCTATGATACCTTTACATGATTTTCAAGACTTATTTCAGAATATCGAATAATTCGACATTGTTCGCATCACTGCACAGGCATCCGGGGAAGGACTGCGGGAATGATCCCATGGAGGGCAGGAGCCGCCTTTACGTGTTCTCCTTTCCGAACTGCTCGACGTAGCAATCGTAACAACACCGCGATTCTTTCATATAATTGTGTTCCTTGCAGATATACTTCCCGCAGCGAACGCACTGGGCCACGCCGTCCGTGGACGGGCAGAACTGCTCATCACACACCCTGCGCCCTTTTTCGTCAAATTTCCTCTGGGTCAACCTCACCCACTCGTCGGCTTCCTTCTGTTTATCCTTGACGATCGCCTCCATGATGTCGGGACGCCAGGAATTCAGAAAATCGCCCACTTCGCCCTCGATCGTGGCATTGCGAATATCCTTATCCTTTTGCTGTTTCGTGATCCTCTCCACGATCCTGTCGATTTCATCCTGGTCTGCGGCTTCCAGCTTGAAGCCCAGTCTTTTAATGTCGTTCAGTATGGCCATATTCCCTCCAGATTAATGCGGCCCCGTTGAGGCGGCATGCACAGTTTGTAATTTATACTTTTTCCGGAGCCCTGTCAACGCCGCTACCAGGTTGGCTGATGCCGGAAAATGCATTGACAAGAAGCCTCCAATGAGCTATTCTTAAACGTTTTAATAATCGGGATGACCAACTGACATGAAAGGAACTATCAAGATTGACCGCGAACGATGCAAAGGTTGTTGTTTTTGCATCGAATTCTGTCCGAAGAAGACCATATTACTCACGGATAAGTTGAATATTAAAGGCTATTTTACCGCTGATTTTCAGGATAACGACCAGTGCACCGGATGCGCCACCTGCGCCCTTATGTGCCCTGAAGTGGCTATAGAGGTATTCCGGAGTTGAAAAAGCTGATGAGCGGCAACGCAGCCTTGGGAGAAGCGGCAGTCCTTGCGGGATGCACGTGCTATTTCGGCTATCCCATTACCCCTCAGAACGAACTTACCGAGTACATGGCGAAACGGGTGCCGGAGGTGCCCGGGGGCGTCTTCATCCAGTCGGAAAGCGAGATCGCGGCGATCAACATGGTCCTTGGAGCGAGTGTTGCAGGAGCCAGGGCCATGACCTCTTCGAGCAGTCCCGGCATCAGCCTGAAGCAGGAAGGTATCTCCTACCTCGCGGCCGATGAGCTTCCCGCCGTTATAGTCGACATGGTACGAGGGGGACCGGGGATGGGCAATATCTCGCCGGCCCAGTCCGATTACTTGCAGGCGACCCGCGGCGGCGGACATGGAGATTACAGGACAATCGCCCTCGCGCCCGCTTCGGTGCAGGAAGCGGCCGACCTCATGCCTCTTGCCTTCGATCTCGCCGATCAGTACAGGAACCCCGTGGTCGTACTGGGAGACGGAATGCTCGGACAGATGATGGAGCCCGTGTCCTTCGACCACATCAAAAAAGAGCGTGATTTCCCCAAAGACTACATTCTGAACGGAGCCAAAGGGAGAGCGGCGCGCAAGATCCATTCCCTCCTTTTCGACACCAAGGAAGAGGAAGAACACAACTGGAAACTTTTCAGGAAGTTCCAGCGGATGGAACAAAATGAGGTACGGTACGAAACCCTCCTCCTCGACGATGCGGAAATGGTCGTAATAGCCTACGGTACCTCCGCGAGGATTGCGAGAGGCGCAATTAAGAGGCTCCGGCAGGAGAACCTGAAAGTAGGCCTTATCCGGCCCATCACTGTGTGGCCCTTTCCCAAAAAGATCATCAAGGAGACGGCGGCCCGCGTAAAAGACTTCTTCGTCTTTGAAATGAGCACCGGTCAACTGATCGAAGACGTGCAACTATCTCTCGAGGGCAAAGGACATATCCATTTCTACGGACGTCCCGGCGGCGTGATCCCCACCCCCCTTGAGCTTTACAGGATAATATCGCGCCATTACTATCAGGCGCAACGGGGGAAGAAGTAATGAAACAGGTATACGCAAGGCCCAGATGCCTCAAGGAGGCCCATTTCCATTATTGTCCCGGGTGCGGTCACAGTATCGTTAACCGCCTCATCGCGGAAGTGGTGGATGAAATGGAGTTAAGGGACAGGATTATCTGCGTCGCTCCTGCGGGATGCGGTATGCTCCTTTACAACTATTTTGACGTGGACACTCTCGAATCGGCCCATGGCCGGGGTGCGGCAGTATCGACAGGCATAAAACGGGTGCTTCCCGACAATCTCGTCTTCTCCTACCAGGGGGATGGCGATCTGGCGGCTATAGGCACAGCGGAAGGCTTCCATGCAGCAAACCGCGGAGAACTCATCACCGTGATCTTCGTAAACAATGGAGTGTACGGCATGACGGGCGGACAGATGGCGCCCACCACCATGCTGAAACAAGTGACCACCACGTGCCCCACGGGGAGAAACCCCCTCCACGCGGGCCATCCCGTGAAAGTCTGTGAAGTCTTCTCAGTCCTTGACGGCACGTCTTACCTCGAAAGAGTGGCGGTGAACAACCCCGCCAATGTGATAAAGGCAAAAAAGGCGATCGTGAAAGCCTTCCGGCATCAGATGGATAAAACAGGCTTCTCCCTTGTCGAGGTCCTCTCTCCCTGCCCCACTAATTGGAAGATGACCCCCATTCAGGCATGCAAATGGATCGACGATGTGATGACAAAGGAATTCCCTCTCGGGGTGATAAAAGAGGTCCAATGCTGATAAAGACCATTTTCTCGGGCTTCGGAGGTCAGGGCGTCCTCTCCATGGGTTACACGGTGGCAAACACCGCCATGTTGGAGGGCAATTATGTTACGTACTTTCCTTCTTACGGTGTGGAAGTGCGTGGCGGGACCGCAAACTGCACGGTGGTCGTTTCCGATGAAGAGATTGCGTCTCCCGTGGCGTCCGAGCCTGATTTCGTGGTAGCCATGAACCAGCCATCCTTTGCGCGGTTCCAGAGTATACTCCAGTCCGGCGGTCTCATATGTGTAAACTCATCGATCGTCGACACCTCGTCGGCGAGACATGACATAGAGGTCCTGTCGGTTCCCACAACAGAGCTTGCGGGGCAGGTAGGGTCGCCAAAAGTGGCCAATATGATTATGCTCGGCGCTTTTATCCGAGCGAGCAGCATCATCTCTTTCGAATTCATGATAAAGAACCTTTCCCAGATACTGGGGGAGGGAAAATCGAACCTTATAAAACTGAACAAGCAGGCCCTCGAATTGGGCTTCAATTTCGTAAAGGAGTAAAACCCCATGTTTATTAAACAGATATCCATCGTTCTGGATAACATCCCGGGAGCAATGTCCCACGTAAGTGAACTGCTCGGCAGGGAAGGGGTAAACATCAGGGCTATCTCGGTCGCAGACACGTCGGATATCAGCACGGTCCGTTTTGTGGTGGACGACCACGTAAAAGCAGTCAACATCCTGAAGGCAAACGGCTTCAACACAAAAGAGACGGACGTCCTTGCAGTAGAGACCCCGGACCATCCGGGCGGATTGAACGCGGTGCTTAAGCCCCTCAAAGATGCGAACATCAACGTCCATTACCTCTATCCCCACTTAGGGAGAGTCGGTGGGCAGGCTATCGTAATCCTCGGCGTGGACAAGATCGAAAAAGCCCAGAAGACCCTGAAACAGAACTGGATAAGGACCCTCGGCAAGGAACTCTACAATATCTGACCCCCTCCGGTTTCGTCATAAGCCCTCATAGCTAGCGACATGACATGGCCACAGGTGCGCTGTTGCCGACAGTGTAACTCGTTTTTTCCTTCCCGGCTTACTCTCAAAACATGGGAAACAACTCGAAGTAATGGTACGTAAGGCTTTAAAACTCATGGGTAATAAGGCACAGGTGTCAGCCTTTCAGGGCTATGTCTCTCGTCTTTATGCGGTAGAGTTTGATGAGGCGGAACATCTCTTTTGTGGAGATCGACCGTCGTTTGAGGATGGCCTTTCTTTTTGCGAGCATCTTCGGGAGACCTTTGATGCTGTCTTTGTAGGCTTTGAAGAGGATGCCCACCAGTTGGCCTCTGGAATGCTCCTTGGAGAACTCCCCTGACGCGCCCTTGCCCGCGAGGGCGCCGTAGGCCTGGCACGCGTAGCGCAAAAACGTGAAGAACTGGCCGTAGAAGACGAGGAGCAGAGGGAAATTCTTCACCATGAGCCACATCCTGTTGCGCTCCACGAGGTATGCCTTGAATGCGGAATAGGTCCCCGAGGAGGCGGAATGGAGGTGCCGGGCCCGCGCGGACGGGGCGTAAATGCAGCGCCACCCCCTGATCCGGGCGCGCCAGCCCAGGTCCGTATCGTCGGCATAGGCGAAGAAATCCTCGTCGTAATATTCCTTTCCCAGCCGGATATCTTCGAGCATCTCCTTCCTGTAAAGGGCGCAGCACCCGCTCGCAAAAAACACCTCCTCCTCCCGGTCATAGCGGCTTGCCGCCTCCAACCTGCCCCGTCCTATGGACAGGCCGTCGGGAAAGACCGTAATCCCCGCCGCGTCAAGGGCGTCAGGAGGGTCAGGAACGTAAATCTTCGACGCGCACGCGCCGAAGCGGGGGTCCTTATCGAGGGCTCTTTTCATTTCGCCGATACATAGGGGATCAAGTTCCGCGTCGTTGTTGAGGATGAGGATATAGTCGCCCCCGGCCCGGTCTATCCCGATGTTGTTCCCTCCCCCGAACCCGAGGTTCTTTCCTGTTTCAATGAGGACCACATTTTTGTAGCCCTCCCGTACGATATCGGGAGAGCCGTCCGACGAGCCGTTGTCCACTACAATCACTTCGAGGGCGGGGTAGTCCTGGGCGAAAACGCTGTCGAGGCAGCATCCTATGAAAGCCTTCCCGTTCCAGTTCAATATGATGACCGTGACCAGATCGTGCATCTGTCAAATGTAGTGTATAGGGCGACATGAAGTCAAGACAGATTTGGTGCTATTTCTTCCCCACGTAAGAATCGAAGAGGCTTTTCCCCACGAAAAAGTCCGCCCACGCCATACCGATATCGGGCAGGGTCGAATTTATGATCCACTTCCCCGGGGGCACAGATTGGGCGACGAACTGGGCAATGGTGAAATGGGCCATGAAGACGGTCCCGTAAACAACGATCAGCCCGTTAAGGAGGTATCCGTACAAGGCCGTTCTCTTCGAAAGGAAGAGTCCTGTCACCACAAAAACGTCCACGAGGGGAAATATGAAGGCGAGAAAATTCGTGGCATTAAAAACGAGGATGTCAGGATGGAGTGCATCCTGGGGCGTCATGAAGGGATGAATCCTGTAGTGGAGAAGGAATCCCGCTACGGCCATGATAAAGAGGGCGGCAATGAGGGCTCTTCTCATCCCGTCACCCTTTAAAGAAACCGGCGATGTGACCAAGATAAAGGGTAAATCCGACAGCGAAGGCGTGAAGTATCCACCACCCCGGCTTGTAACGCATGAAATACCGGATCATCTCACCTCCACAACAGATGCCCTATGGTATAGACCACCGATATCCCTATGAAGTGGATGACCCACCATAGGGGTCTCAAGAAACCGATCTTCCTGGAAATGCTTTCGTTTTCCAATCCCGCCCGCCGATATTAGTAATGTCTCTACTCCTATAAGCATGTCAGCAAAGCATTTCAAGACCGGGAGGTAATATTTGTGAAGGCAAGATCCGGCACGCGCTTACGCGGCAGGGAAAAGTTCCCCATCTATCATATTGAATCTTCTCCTGCCTATCGCGCCTATCTCAGGGTCGTGAGTGACAAGGATAAGAGTGGAAGAGAGTTTTTCGTTCACGGAGAGAATGTAGTTGAGCACCTCGCGCCCCGTTTTCCGGTCCAGGTTGCCCGTCGGCTCATCGGCAAGGATCACCTCGGGCTGGCTCACAAGGGCCCGCGCGGTGGCAACACGCTGCTGTTCGCCTCCCGACAACTCCCCCGGTTTGTGGTTCTTCCTCGCGGCGAGGCCCATGATCTCAAGGAAGGCTTCGGACTTTGCCGTCGCCTCCGCCATGGCCATGCGCCGGATCAAAAGGGGCATCCTGATATTCTCGATCACGTTGAAATCCTGAAGCAGATGATAGAACTGGAAGACAAACCCTATATTCTCATTCCTGAACCGGCTTGCCTCGTCTTCAGAAAAGCGATGGACGTTCCGTCCCCTGAACAGTATCTCCCCTTCCGTCGGCTGGTCGAGAGCGCCCAGTATATGGAGGAACGTGCTCTTCCCTGCGCCGGACGGCCCCATTATGGTAATCAAATCACCCTTTTCCACCTCAAGATCAACCCCTTTTATTACATTGATCTCTACGCCGTTCTTTTTGTATGTTTTTTGGAGCCCTTTTACGCTCAGTATCGTCTCACTCATAACGCAGCGTCTCCACAGGGTCTATTTTTGCCGCCCTATAGGACGGGTAAAGAGTGGCGAGAATACAGATACATGTAGTCACGAGGGCCAGCAGAAACACGTCGAACACGCTGATCTTCATGGGCAGGGTGCTTATATAGTAGATGTCCTTCGGCAGCGTGATAATCTTGTACCTTTGCTGTATCTCGCAAAGCAGGTAACCGCTGAGGGACCCTATGAGGGCGCCGAAAATACCTATGGTTATACCCTCCACCATGAATATCTTCATAATGCTCTTCTTTTTCGCCCCTATGGCCTTCAGGATGGCCACGTCTTTCCTCTTCTCCATGACGGTCATGATGAGGGAGCTTACGATATTGAAGCTTGCAACTACTATGATGAGGGCCAGGATGATGAACATGGCGATCTTTTCGAGCTTGAGCGCCGAGAAGAGGTTCCTGTTCATCTGTATCCATGTGCGGGCAAAATATCCCGGACCGAGACGCCTGATGATCTCCTTCTGTATCTCGTTGGCCTTGTACACGTCGGCAATCTTCACTTCTATACCCGTCGGCCCAAGGCCGAACATGCTCTCCACATCGGCGAGAGACATGATAATGAGGGTATTGTCGATCTCATACATGCCCGTCTCGAATATACCGCCTACCCGTACCTTAACCGTTTCCGGCACCGCCCCCATGGGAGAAACACCGCCGAAGGGCACCATAAGGGTAAAGGCATCTCCATTGAACAATCCCAGGTGACTTGCGATCTCCTTGCCGATAAGGATGGTGCCCGGCTTCGCCAGGGCGTCTATCCTGCCTTCCTTCACGAGTCCCGACATGAACCTTATCTCGTCGGGATTGAGGGACTTTACCGCCACCCCCGAAAGCTGGGCCCCTCTCTGGACGATAGCCTGAAAGGTGACATAGGGAAACACGTGGGTCACGCCAGGAATCTTCCTGACTGTCTCGAGGGTCTCCTTTGAGGCCCCGGCCACGCCGCGCTGGTCCCAACCGATGACAATATGGGGGTTGATGCCCAGTATCCGTTCCCTGATCTCGTCCTGAAACCCCGTCATTACCGCAATGACCACGATCAGGGCCATTACTCCTATGGCGATACCCGCCACGGACATCCAGGTAGTGAAAGAGATGAACGCCTCTTTCCTCTTGGAGCGAAGATACCTTAATCCGACACTGGTCTCGTATTTCATGGCCTCAAAAGCGGAAAGAGGATCACCTCGCGTATGGACTGGCTGTCGGTGAGAAGCATGGTAAGCCGGTCTATGCCTATGCCTTCCCCCGACGTGGGAGGCAGCCCGTATTCAAGGGCGGTAATGTAATCCTCGTCCATCATGGCCCCTTCTTCCTTTTCCCTGATCTGTTCGAGGAAACGGGCGGCCTGGTCCTCCGGGTCATTCAACTCATTGAAGCCGTTGGCGATTTCCATGCCGGAAATATAGAGTTCGAACCTTTCCGTAATCTCGGGCCTTTCCTTGCTCCGTTTTGCCAGAGGAGATACTTCCACGGGGTAGTGGGTGACGAATGTAGGCTGTATCAACTGTTTCTCGCACAATTCCTCGAAAATCCTCGTAATCAGCTTGCCCTTCGTGTCCTTGTCCACGTCCTCGATCTCCAGGCCTTTGGCAAAAGATACGAGAGTCTGCATGTCGTCGGCCTTTCCGAGATCGAACCCCCCGAATTCCTTCAGGGCGTCTTCCATGGCGATCTTCTTCCACGGGGGCGTGAAGTCTATCTCCCGGCCGCTGTACTCTATCTTGTAGCTCCCATACAGTTCAAGCACGAGGGAAGAGACCATATCCTCGGTAAGGGCCATATTGTCCTCGTAAGTTGCGTAGGCCTGGTAGAATTCAAGCATGGTGAATTCGGGGTTATGGCGAACCGAGATACCCTCGTTCCGAAAGTTCCTGTTTACCTCGAACACCCTCTCCATTCCTCCCACCACGAGGCGTTTCAGGTAGAGTTCCGGCGCGATCCTCAGATAAAGGTCCATACCGAGGGCATTGTGATGGGTCACAAAAGGTTTGGCCACGGCCCCGCCCAGGATGGTGTGCATCATGGGGGTCTCCACTTCCACGAAATCCCTCTTGACGAAATAACTCCTTATGAATTCAATAATTTTCGCACGTTTTATAAAGACTTCCTTTACCTTTTCATTTACGATCAGATCAAGGTACCTTTTCCTGTACCGCTCCTCCACGTCCTTGAGACCATGCCATTTTTCCGGCAAGGGCCGAAGCGACTTGGTAAGGAGCTTCACCTCTTCCGCAAGGATGGTGAGTTCTCCCGTTTTGGTCTTGAAGACCTTGCCCGTTACGCCGATAATATCGGAGATGTCGAATTTCTTGAAGATATCGAAGGTAGGGCTTTTCAGGATGTCCTTCCTCACGTAAGCCTGTATCCGGCCTTTCCGGTCCTGGATGTGCAGGAAAGCGCTCTTGCCGAAATCCCTGAAGGCCATGATCCGGCCGGCTACAGCCACCCGTTCCTCCACCTTTTCAAGCTCGTCGTGATCCAGTGCGCCGAACCGGCTCTCCACGTCCAGGGTGGTCGTGTAAGGACCCCTGTCCTGCGGATAGGTCTCCACACCCTGTTCCCGCAACTGCTTTTCCTTATCTTTTCTTACCGCCACAAGTTCATTTATCGGTTCCATTCTCTTCCTCCCGTATCTCCACTATAACATCATAATCCATAGTTTTCACTACTTTACCTTCTCTAATCTCTCCTATCTTCCCATTGCCCCTGACAAAGGCCAGTCCGTCGATATCCGGGGCCTGGGTGAGAAGCCTTCCCACCATGTGTTCACTCTCCTGCCCCTCTATGATGACCTTCACGGTCTTCCCCATGAGACGGGTAAGGCGTTTCCTGGAAATCTCCTGCTGGACCTCCATAACCTTTCTGTACCTTTCCTGTTTGAGGCCCTTTCTTAACTGCCCCTTCATCTTGAAAGCAGGGGTGCCCTCTTCTTTCGAGTACATGAAGGCGCCCAGCATATCGAATTCCCATTTCCGCACAAAGGCCATGAGGTTCAGGAAATCGTCCTCCGTCTCTCCGGGAAATCCGAGAATAAGGGTAGTCCTGAGTGTCATGTCGGGCACTTTAGCCCTGATATTGTCCAGTAGTCCTTCAAGCTGGGCCTTGGTGTATCCCCTTCGCATCGCGCGGAGAATGGAATCTTCCGAGTGCTGGATGGGCATATCCATATAGGGGATGATCCTGTCTTCGCGGCCCATCATATCGATAAGCTCGCTGTCCACCCCCCTGGGATGCAGGTAAAGCAGCCTCAGATAATAATCCCCTTCCGTTTCGAGGAGGGATGCAAGGAGCCCTTTGAGGCTCGCACCCGTATGTCTTCCGAAAGAGGTGATATCCTGACCCACTATGTTGATCTCCTTGAAGCCCTCGGAAAGAAGCCAGAGGAACTCCTCTTTCACGCTTGCCGCGTCTCTGCTCACGAGGGGGCCGCGGATATCCGGCACCGTGCAGTAACTGCACCTGTTATCGCAACCCTCCTGTATCTTGAGATATGCCGACGGGCCGCTCGTCAGGACTTTCCGCGGGAAGGTCTCGGAGAAGGCGCCCTCTTTGATGATCATACCGTGTTCGCCCATGAGGCCGCCGATCTCGCGGTAAGAGCCTCTCCCCACAAAGAGGTCCACCTCGGGCATCAGGTCTTTCAGGCTATCCCTGTAGCGTTCCACAAGACATCCGGTGACTACCAGCTTCCTGCCGGTCCCCTGTCCTGCCTCGGCCTCCTGGAGGACGGTTTCTATCGATTCCTTTGCCGCATCGCTGATGAAGGCGCACGTGTTTACGATGACCGTGTCGCACTCTTCGGAAAGGATATGACCCTCCTTTTCCAACTGATGTGCAATATATTCCGACTCCACAAGGTTCTTCGGACATCCGAGGCTTATTATCTTAAATCTCAACTATTAACTCCTTCACCTTAAAATTATACACTTTTCCCCGCATTCTACCTTTCTCCTACCCGTACATCCCGCGCTGATGCCCACCTTATGGCAAAGGAGGAAATCGTATTTCAAAGGGTCTTCCGGGCAAAATGACCGCAATGCCTTTGTGATGTCCAGGGCAGCGTTCCACGAGGGGCTTTTTCTTTTCGTCCAGCCCAGGCATGTCCCTATCTTGAAGAGATGGGTATCGAGGGGCACCATAAGGTCTTTCGTATCCATGAAGTCCCAGAGTCCCCGGTCGATCTCGTCCTTCCTTACCATCCACCTGAGGAAGAGGTTCCACCTTTTGAGGGGGTTCGACTTGAGGGGCTTGGGGAAGAAGAAGATAAGGTCCCTGTCGTTCCGGAAAAGCCGCTCCCTTAGCCGCCATATGGTCCGCCTCGTATCCTCTTCATACAATGTCTCAAACATTCTTCCTATACTACCGTATTCATTAAGTATTTTGCTGATGGCCGTCAAAAGGCCCTTTATCTCCTCTTCTTTCTGAAACCTGTAATAGAGGCCGTCCATGGCCGACCAGTCCCCTGCCTTTACAAACGCCGCGGGGCTCGCCCCCATGCGCTCAAAGAGATTGCCCAGGAATCGCTTCATCACCTCGATCCGCCCGTAGGCAAACTGGGAGGCGAGAAATCCGACAACCTCCATGTCTCCGGCCTCCTGGTATCTATGGACAAACTCCACCGGGTCATTGCCGATAAGATGGACAAGACTGCTTTCTTCCTTCTTATATATCTCTTCGAGCTTAATTATCTGTTCCCTGGTGGTATTGTTGTGGAAATAGCGTAAAATCAGGGGCTTGGAAATAAACCCTTATCTAATATCTTAACCACTTTTCCTTTCCACTCTTTTATATGTTCAGCCACATTGCGCGCCGATTCTTCTCTGGCATGGTCCCATTCTTCCCACGCCTCCACGTTCGGTTCGAGACCGTCTCCCGTAATGCCCATCCCGTGAAGCCGTTCCGTCACCCGCTCCCTGATGAGGCCCTCTTTTGCCTCCAACTCCCTGAGAAAGTCCTCCCGGATCGTTTCGAATTCATCCATGAGCGCTCCGGGCAGGTCTCCTGCCGCGCGCCTGAAAAGAGGCAGCAGGCGGGTATTATCCCCGGTAATATCAATCTCGTCGAGGAGAAGTCCGACAAGGAGGCTTTTCTTAAGGGCCGGGTCGGCCTTTACCTCTTCGATCTCGCTCATTGCCCCGTCCGCTCCTGTCATGCCTTCAAGATATCTTCTCAGTATGGCCTTTACCTTGTTCTCCGCTTCTTTCTTACGGGACTCTCTCTTCTCCTCATCGTCCATGACGAGGTTTTTCGTCCTCTCCATTGCCAGTTCTATTGCACTCTTTATCTCGGCCATACTCTTTCCTCAAGCACTTCGATTTGTTCCGCCGGAAGCCGGTGCGACATCGCCGAACTCCATGGCCACCGTGTCTTCCGAAACGTACTTCTGCGGGCTATATTCTACAACAAGTGTGTCTTCCATTCCATAGAAGATGTGGCCGCACCGGGGGCTGATGAACATCTTTTCCCCTTTCCCCACAATATATTCCCTTCTCTCGCCCGTGTCCGTATCGATGCAGATCCCATACATCCGGCCATCGATTACATAGAAGGTCTCTTCCTTTTCCTTATGGTAATGGCCGCCCCTCATATACCCTTTCTTCAGCTCAAAGAATGCGAGGTGTCTTATTTCCTCACCATAGGATATCTGGGCAAACTCGCCCTTGTCCTCCACCCATCTCTTCGCGCCCAATACGTCTTTCGTCTCGGGCAGTTTCCATATTCTCACTTTATTCATCTCGAAAGCCTTTCATCGGAATGTGCCGCGTATATACTAACAGATATGGCCCCGACCCGCAACGCAGAAGGGCGGCGCGTTACGATGAAGCCTTGAAAATCCTTGCAATAGGCGGTATATTAATTTGAGATATTACGTAGCGGGGAGAGGTACATGAACCAGATGAAAACATTCTTTCTGATGGTTGTTTTGACGGTCATACTCGTAGCCCTGGGCGGCCTCATCGGAGGCACGTCAGGAGCCCAGATCGCTTTTTTTATCGCCCTGGCGATGAATTTCGTGAGCTACTGGTTTTGCGACAAGATCGTACTCACCATGTATCACGCGAAGCAGGTCACCGAGGCCGAGGCGCCTCAGCTTTACAGGATCGTGGCTTCCCTTGCCCAGAAGGCGTCCCTGCCCATGCCGAGGGTGTACATTATCGACAGCGAGAGCCCCAATGCCTTCGCCACAGGAAGGAACCCGGAACATGGCGTTGTCGCGGTTACCGAGGGCATAATGCGGATTCTCTCCCCCAATGAACTTGAAGGTGTGCTGGCCCACGAAATGTCCCACATAAAACACAGGGACATACTTATCCAGTCAGTAGCCGCTGCCATCGGTGGAGCTATCACCATGATTGCCAACTGGGCGCGTTTCGCCGCCATCTTCGGAGGCGGGGGCCGCGACGATGAGGGAGGGGGCAATATCTTCGGCGTGATCATTTTCTCCATGTTTGCCGCTTTTGCCGCCATGCTCATTCAACTTGCCATCTCAAGATCAAGGGAGTATCTTGCCGATGACGGGGGGGCCCTTCTTACGGGCAACCCGCTTTTCCTCGCGGGGGCCTTGAAGAAACTGAACGCCGGGGTGGCACGGAGCCCCATGAACGACGCGAATCCGTCGACTGCGCCCCTGTTCATCGTAAACCCTTTCAGCGCGAAAGGCATTCTCTCCCTTTTCAGCACCCATCCTCCCATAGAAGAAAGGATCAGGAGACTGGAGGATATGGCTTATAAACGATAATTTCGGAGACACATTAAGGTCGCTTTCAATAAGGATTATAAGAGACGTGGAAGATGGCGCCTTCCTCGATGAAACGGTGAATAACTGTTTCTCGGAACCTGATGTCGCCGAGTCCGTGAAGGGACTCGTCTATCAAATCGTATCCGGGGTTATCAGGCGGAAAGGTTATTTCGACTGGGTGCTTTCGCGGATGCTGAGAAAGGATGTACAAAAGGACATCCGGTACCTCCTCTGGATCAGCCTCTACCAGATCTCGTTCATGAAGAAGGCCCACTATCACGTGGTCATGGAGGCGGTGGAGTACGCGAAGCAGCAGAATGGGAGCGGCGTCGCAAACTTCGTAAACGCCATCCTGCGAAGGTTCATCAGGGAAAGAGATACCTTCTCTTATCCCGAAGCTCCGGTCCTGAGGCTCTCCATCGTCCATTCCTTTCCTGAATGGCTGGTGAAAAGGTGGCTCAAGTGGTTCGGGGTTGAGGAAACGGAACGCCTCCTCACCATCCTCAACGAGACCCCTGACTTCACCATCCGGATCGACCCGGGGAAGGCTTCAAGAGAAGAAGTCACGGCGGAACTCGAAGCAAGGGGCATAGAGACCCGGCCGGGAAGATTCCTGGATTCGGCCATCCACGTCGACAGGCTGGCCCCTCTCCTCAGTGATCGCCTCTTCGAGGAGAAAGTGATCACCATTCAGGATGAGACTTCCCAACTTGTAGCCTCCGCCGTTGATGCCAGGGACGGTGATTATGTCCTCGACGCATGCGCGGGCCTCGGCACCAAGACGCGGCAACTCCGAGAGACCTCGCCGGGCGCGATATTCGTGGCCATGGATACAAATATGAAACGCCTTGGGCTCACCACGGACACTACGAACCTCGTGAGGGGAGACGGGGTGAGGAGTCCCTTCAGGAAGGACTTTTTCGATGTCATACTCGTTGACGCCCCGTGTTCTTCCATGGGCATCATACGGAAGCATCCGGAAATCAAATGGCGGAGGAAGGAAGCGGACATAAAGCGCTTCGGCAATTATCAGTTAGACTTGCTCCGAAGTCTGTGGGATAATCTCAAGAGAGGGGGCCGCCTGGTATACAGTGTCTGCTCCTTCGAACCGGAAGAGACCGCAGGTGTTCTGGAAAGGTTCCGCAAGGAAAGGGAGTTTCTTCTTGAAAACCCTTTGCCTCATTTGTTTACGACCGAATGTTTCCTGTCCTTGCCCCAGGAAACGGGCATGGATGGATTCTTTATCGCAAGGTTGAGAAAACCATGAAATGGAAAAGGGGTATCCTCTATCTTCTTGTTCCCATAGTAGTCTTCATCATGTCGTCATACATGACCATAAATATCCTCCTCAAAACAGGCGGCACCGTGGTCTGCCCCGACGTGAGAGGCCAGAAGGTGGAGGACGCGAAGCGCCTTGCCGAGGGCAGGGGCCTCTCCATCGCCGTGCTGAGATATGAACCAAGAACCGATGTGCCTTACGGCTATATCACCGTGCAGAAGCCGGAGGCGAATATCACCATCAGGAAGGGCCGCGTGGTGAACGTCCTTGTTTCCGAGGGCCCCCAACAGGTCGGGCTCCCCAATGTGACGAACCAACTGCTGGAAGAAGCCGAGGCAACCCTGAAACAGAAGCAGTTGGAGGTAGAGAAGACCGTCCTCGTACCGCACAAGAAGGTCGGTAAGGTGATCGCCCAGATCCCGAAGGGAGACACGAAGGTGCTCGAGGGAAGCGGCGTTACCCTTTTTGTGGGAAAGGACCCACAGGTTTACTATCTCATGCCCGATACCAGGAGCGCTGATATAACCGCCCTTTCCGAGGAGATGGACAGCAAGAAGATCAAATATAAAATATCGTACACGAGAGACGATTCCACCCTGGCGACAGGGACAAAAACGGCGGCAACGCCGGCCAGGGTAATCTTCAGTGGCGATGACGATGTGGTAATAAATGCGAGTGGAGGATAATATGAAAAAGATCCTGATAGCGCCCTCCATCCTGTCCTGCAAGTTCTCAAAGTTGGGACAGGAGATCAGGGAGGTCGAAAAAGCGGGAGCGGACCTTATCCATGTGGATGTAATGGACGGCCATTTCGTGCCGAATATTACCATAGGCCCCCTTGTCGTCCGGGCAGTGAAGGAAGTGTCGTCAATACCCCTCGATGTGCACCTCATGATAGCGAACCCGGGGAAATACGTAGCCGATTTCATCGAGGCGGGAGCGGACATCATCACCCTCCACGTGGAAACGGACGACCATATCTTCCGTACTATAGATGAGATAAAGTCCTTCGGGAAGAAAGCCGGGGTCTCCATCAACCCCTCCACGCCCGAAGATACCCTGAAATACATTATCGACGTGGTCGATATGATCCTGGTCATGACCGTCAATCCGGGCTTCGGAGGTCAGAAGTACATCCACTCCATGGAACCCAAGATAAGAAGAACGAGGCAGATGATAGAGGAATCCGGAAGGGAGATCGACCTCGAGGCAGACGGCGGCATAAAGGCCCAGAATGTGAAGCAGGTCGTGGACGCGGGCGCCAATGTCCTGGTCATGGGCACGGAGATATTCCACAGCGAGGACTATGCCGCGAAGATCCAAGAGATCAGAAAGGTGATAGGCGGGAAATGACCCTCCCGGAACAACAGGCGCCTGAGGTAACCCGTACATGGAACTGAAGAAACAAAAGGCCTACAAAAGCGTCTTTGATATGGCCTGCGCCGATTTTCTCCGTCTGGACCCGTCAACCCAATGCCGCAATGCGGGAGCGGACTATCGCGGGCAGGGGAGCGCCGGCAGTGTGGATATCCCCTACTTTGACGAAGTAATCACCCTCGGGCTGCCGGGGTTCTCATTCAAAAGCTCGAAGGACGTGAATGTGACCCTTGTGGCGAAGATCATCATCCTTCACTACCTGGTCAGGGCGCCGGATATGCCTTTAAAGGATGAACTGGTTGCATACGAGGACATACCGGGGGCGCGTCACTACCTCCCTGTATTCGAGAGAAGAGTGACCCGGCCTCTCGCCCTGGCCTTCGGCTACAACAGGGATGCCTTCGTGGAATCGGGGATTGCCCTGGGCGGCACAAAGGAAGACTACGGCAACGCCTCCTTCACCCTTACCATTCTCCCCCGCGTGCCCGTTACCTTCATTCTCTGGGAAGGGGATGAGGAGTTCCCCCCCTCTGTGAGAACACTCTTCAATCCGTCTGTTTCCGCCTACCTGTCACTCGAAGATATTGTGGTCCTGTCCAAGATGGCCGTCACAAGGATAGTAAAAACAGCGCGAAAAAAATACGCCGGGGAGGAGATGAGTGATATTTAAACAGTTCAATTTCGAAGGCTGTCTGTCTTACATCATTGCCTCCGGCAACGACCGGACCGGGGCCATCATCGACCCTTCCCACGAGTCGGAACCCTATCTCGCTTTTGTGAAAGAGAATGACCTGAAAATCCTCTACGTCGTCGATACCCACACCCATGTGGACCACCTATCCCTGGTTCAGGACCTCGCCGACATCCTCGGCGCGACAACCGTGATGAGCCGTAACACACCTCTTCAGAGGAAGATGGGGGCCGAAGTGTTGGACCTCTTCGGTATCGAAAAGATCATAGAGGCCAACAGCCGGAAGAGAGTCGATATGTACCTCGGGGAAGGAGAGCGTCTCACTTTGGGCAACATCTTTCTCGAGGCCCGGCTCACTCCCGGTCATACGAAGGATTCCATGTGCCTCCTTTCCCACGGCAGGGTATTTACGGGGGACACGCTGATCATCGGTCAGTGCGGCCGCACCGACCTGCCCGGAGGAGACCCCGGAGAGATGCACGAAAGTCTGTTCGGAAAGATCATGGCCCTTTCCGACAGCCTCATTGTCTGTCCCGCCCACGATTACAGGGGGAACATCAATTCCTCCATGGGTTATGAACGGGTGAACAACGTCTGCCTCAAGACCCCGAGGACCCGTGAGGAATTTGCCGTATTTCTGAAGGGTCTCTTCCCACCCCTCTCTGCGGGGACCGGCAAACTCCAGTGCGGACTGACCATGGAAAAAGAAGAGGGGCAGGAAGCCGGGGACCATCTGAACCCTCTTATGAAGAGCTTCTGCATGTCTATGGAACAGTATCTTGAAACACCCCACCAGGCTACCCTCGTAAGGACCGGCGAGCTTAAGAACAGGCTCGCGGGACACGACAGGCCCGTTATCCTTGACGTAAGAGAGCCTGCGGAGCTTTCAGAGACCGGTTTTATTGAGGGAGCGATCAACATACCCGTAAGGGAAGTGGCCCGGCGGGTGGGCGAACTGCCGGGAGGGCTCGCGACCCCCATCGTTGCGGTCTGCGAGAGCGGCATCCGCTCCGCCCATGCGGCCATCTACCTGAGGGCTTACGGATACACGAATGTGACGAACCTCGAATTCGGGATGCGGGAATGGAGGAGAGAGGGACTTCCCGTCGTGTTTCCCGGAAAGACCTCCGTATAAACGGATATGAAAGGGCGCGCCCGGAGACCGGTCTTCTTCTGTCTATTCTTCCTTCTTATCGCCTTCAGAGCATATTGCGCAGTCTACCCTCCCCAAGGTGGGGACGAGGCTGAAAAGACGACCCAAACCCCTTCAATGGGCCCACAGCCGTGTGTCCCATGTGAGGCCTTCAACAGATTGAATACGCAGGTACGGGACGGCGCCATAAGCCAGGCGGCCGCCATGAAACAGATGGCGGGACTACTCGCGGCCATAAAAGATTATTATTATGGGGCCGGCGGGAAACAATGCACCTCCGCGGAATGGGTTTTCCCTGTGGAAGGCTACGGACCGAAGGCGATAGGGGGAACGGGCGACAAGGGATATAAGGCAGGGGGATATCGTTATTTCGACGGCAACCGTCACGGCGGTCATCCCTCTTTCGACATATTCATCCGGGACAGGAACAGGGACGACCTCGACGATGGGGCCCGAAGGCCTGTGAGGGTCCTTTCCATGACGGGCGGAATAGTCGTGGCACGGGAAACCGCGTGGGACAGGAATAGCCGCCTCAGAGGGGGCGTCTACCTCTGGATATACAGCCCTTCGGAAGAGGCCCTCGTGTATTACGCGCACAACAGGGAGGTACACGTAGGTGTGGGAGACATTGTCCGGCCCGGCGACCCGGTCGCTACCGTGGGACGCACCGGATTGAATGCCCATAAAACACGTTCGCCGACCCACCTCCACCTTACGTTCCTGAAAGCAAAGGACGGGCATCCTGTTCCGGTAAACATCTATGCCGAATTATTGAAGCGCAAGCCCTGAGAGGCTCTTGCCCGGCGCATTGCATGGGAAAAAGGGGAGGCGGATGAACGGACCGGAGGACCCTACTGGAGTTTTCTGTCCCTCGATGAATGGATGTGCAGTTCGTCCCTGTACTTCGCTATGGTCCGACGTGCGATTTTTATGTTGTGTTTCTCTCTTAAGACCGTAACGATCTCATCATCGGTCAGGGGGGCAGCCTTGTCCTCGTCTTTCACGATTTCCGAGATTATACCCATAACGACGTTCGTGGACAGCTCATTTCCTTCTTCCCTGCCGATGCCGGTGGGAAAGAAAAACTTCATTTCGTAAATGCCCTGGGGCGTGCTCATGTATTTGTTCGTGGTAATCCTGCTTACCGTCGATTCGTGCACCCCTATGTCCTGCGCCACATCCTTGAGGATCAGCGGTTTCAGGCATTTGACGCCCTTCTCGAAAAATTCCCCCTGGAACGCGACGATGCTCTTTGCCACGAGGTAGAGCGTTCTTTGCCGCTGCTGAAGGCTTTTTATAAACCATTCAGCCTGTTTTACTTTCTGTTTTATATACTTCCTCGCATCACCGTTTGTGCCCTTGTTCATATAGAGTTCGATGTAGTGCTTGTTCATCCGAAGCTCCGGCAGGTCCTCCTCGTTGAGAAAAACCTCGAATTCGCCCTCCTTCTTTGCCACGTAGACATCGGGGATCATGTAAAAGACATGATCGTCCCCATAATTCCTTCCGGGCTTGGGATCGTAACTCTTTATCTTGTCCACGATGTGCTTCACGAGGTCAATGGGATATCCGGTCTTCTTCACGATATCCTTCAGGTTACCTTTTTCTACCAGATCGAAATATTTCGTAAGAAAATCCTCGAATATGGGGTCTTTGTCTCCTCCCGCCCTATACTGTATGAGGATACACTCCCTTACGTCCCTGGCCCCGACCCCGGGAGGGTCAAGTTTCTGGACCTTGAGGAGAATCTTTTCCAGGTCTTCTTCAGAATAACCCGAAACACCCGATATCTCGGAAAGGGGGTATGCGAGGTATCCGTTGTCATCAATGTTTTCGAGAATCCACTCGGCAATAATCCGCTCTTCGGCACTAAAATCGGAGAGTCCCACCTGCCATCTCAGGTAATCCCTGAGGTTGGTGCCCTTGCTTACCATATTCTCGTAGTCCGGGTATTCCCGGTCTTCGAAACTGGAGTAATCGGAAGATATCTCTTCCGACGCCGAATACCTTTCCAGCCATTCGGCCATGTCGTCCTTCTCTTCCGGTGCTTCTTCCGTCTTCTCCTCGAGGCGTTCCTCCGCCGGCTCTCCTTCCTGGAGTTCCAGAACGGGGTTTTCGTTAAGCTCGAGTTCGATGGCTTCCACCAACTCCAACTGGGAAAGCTGCAGAAGCTTTATCGCTTGCTGAAGCTGTTGCGTGAGTATGGGGGAAAGCCTCTGAGTCTGTTTAAGTCCCAACATCAATGTAAAATTCCTCTCCTAAATAGACCTCTCGCACTATCTTGTCTTTTGCCACATCTTCGGGGCTGCCCTCGAGGAGCACCTTCCCGTTGTTTACCACATAGGCCCGGTCACATATGGGCAGGGAATCCCTCACATTGTGATCCGAGAGAAGTATGCCGATTTTTTTGCTCCTCAATCCGCTGATTACCTTTTTCAAATCCGAGACCGATATGGGGTCGATGCCTGAAAAAGGTTCATCGAGGAGCATGAAGTGAGGATTGGTCATGAGAGCCCGCGCTATTTCAAGCCTTCTCCTCTCGCCACCGGAAAGGGAGTCGGCATTATTGCGGGCCAGATGTTCCAGTTTGAAGGATTCAAGAATCTCCATCACCTTGTGGTCCATCAACTCCTTATCCACATCATGAAATTCCAGAATGGCCTTGAGGTTGTCCGCCACGCTCATCTTCTTGAATACCGACGGCTCCTGGGGAAGGTAAGTGATCCCCTTCCTCGCCCTCATGAACATGGGAAGGGACGTGATATCCTCAGTATCGAGCAGAATACTCCCTCCATTGGGTTTTATGAAACCGATTATCATATAAAAGGTGGTTGTCTTTCCGGCCCCGTTCGGCCCGAACAATCCCACCGTTTCGCCCGTATTTATATGTATGCTGATCCCGTCCACCACCCTCCTCGAGTTGTAGGACTTGGCCAGGTTCCGGGCAAAGAGCGTCGAAACCTCCGTCATTGTTTTTCTATCCTCATTTTTGGCCTGTTTACCGAGAATTTCCCCTCAGAAACGCTATACGCGATGGAGTCGCCATCCATCTCGACCTTGTCCTTGGTCACCTTCGGGGACCCGGTCATCAAGACCTTGTCATCCTTAAAATGATATACTGACTTGTCACTTTTCGCAATAGTCCCTTTTGAAGCGAGGGTTACCCTTCCGATTGCATCGACCCGTTCCATTTCATTGTCCTTACTGTGGACATACAGCTTGTCGCAGTGCAGGTCCATATCCTTACCTTTCATGGCAACCCGGCCTTCCAGGATATAGATATTTTCCTTCAGGTGATACGAGAACCTGTCGGACTCGAAATTGTAACGCCCCTTGCCGCTCTCTATGAAACCGGTCACATTCTTGTCTATGTTTATCGTCTGGGCATTTGTGTTGGCCGTGAGCCCAATGCCGTTCAGGCTCAGCTTGGCCCCCTCGATGACTACCGGCGCGTCGGTATGGGTATACCCCTTCTTGAAATCAAAGTCCATGTATTTCGTCTTCAGACTGTACTCGTCTTTATAGACGATATGCACATCGGTCATGCTACCTCTTTCCTGATCCGTGTCCATTCTCCCCTTTGAACCGGTGAAAAGGACGGTGGCATCCGGCTTCGGCTTGTACTGCCCTTCGATAGCCTCCATCTCGACTTCCGGCTTATCGATAAATTTGCGCGCAATTTTTGCCTTGATCTGCCATTCCACCTCGCCTTTCTTCTCCCCGGAGTAATGAACGTCCTTGAAGACGATGGCCTTTGTCCCTTCGTCCACCTTCGGGGTGGCCACTCTCTGCGGTTTCTTGGCAAAAAAGTAGAGGGCAAGTGCGAAGCTCACGATGATAACGCCTATGGCGATATATACAGTCAGGTCCCTTTTATTTTTCATCTGTCCCCGTGTGGCGGATCTTCCGGTCTACCGGCCGCAACGCGTACCGGCTGCCTGTGAATCGTCAGCCCCAATTCCCCCTACACTATCTTCGCCCTCAAAAGGTCGTGGATGTGGATAATCCCTATAGGCAGCCTGTCCCCTTCCCGCTCGACCACGAAAAGGGATGTAATGGAGAACTCCTCCATCTTCTTGAGGGCATACGCGGCAAGGGAATCCTTTCTTATCCCTTTCGGGTTGCCGGTCATTACATCTCCGGCCTTTTTGACGAGAAGGTTTTCATGTTTCTCTATGGCCCTCCTCAGGTCGCCGTCGGTAACGACCCCTACCAGCTCGCCGGCGGTGTTCAGGACTCCTGCCACACCAAGCCTCTTCGAGGTGATCTCGAGGATCACTTCTTTCATGAGACTCTCCTCGCCGACTTTCGGTATGGCTTCCCCGGTATGCATAAGGTCCTCCACCTTGAGGAGTAGTTTTCTGCCTAACGAGCCACCCGGGTGAAGGGATGCAAAATCCTCGGGCTTGAATTCTCTTTTTTCCATCAATGCGACGGCCATGGCGTCTCCAAGGGCCAGCGCCGCGGTGGTGCTCGAGGTGGGCACCAGATTGTAAGGACACGCTTCGTCCACTTTCACGTTGAGGACCACGTCCCCATGGGCCGCTATAGTGGAATTGACGCCCCCTGTTACCACTATGGTGGCAAGGTCCATCCTCTTGATCCACGGGAGAATCTTGACTACCTCTTCCGTCTCACCGCTGTTGCTCACAATGAGGAGCACATCCCCTTTCTGCAACATGCCGAGGTCCCCGTGAAGGGAATCTCCCGGGTGGAGAAAGAGCGCGGGTGTGCCCACGCTTGAAAGGGTCGATGCGATCTTCTTACAGATGAGCCCGGATTTTCCCACACCCAGAACTACGACCCGTCCGTTGCAGCCATGTATTATATCGATTGCCCTGTCGAAAGTCTCGTCGAGTCTCTCCATAACGTGGAGGATCGCTTCCGCTTCCTTCCTCAGCACTTCCTTGCCGGTCTTGAGGAGGGTGCTCACAATACCTCCTCGATCTTCCTGAGCGTTTTCAAAATAAAAGCCAGGTCTTCGAGGGGAAGGGAGTTGTCACCGTCGCAGAGCGCCTTTGACGGGTCTTCGTGGACCTCCATGAATATGCCGTCGGCCCCGACTGCGATGGCAGCCTTCGCAAGGGGAAAAATGAACTCTCTTTCTCCACCGGAGCGCCCATTCATTGCCCCCGGTCTCTGAACACTGTGGGTGGCATCAAAAATCACCGGATAGCCGAGGTTCTTCATGACTGGAATGGCCCTGAAATCATTGATAAGGGTATTATACCCGAAAGATGTGCCTCTCTCCGTGAGGAGGATCATGGAATTTCCCGTAGATTCCACCTTTCCCACCGCGTATTTCATGTCCCCGGGCGATAGGAACTGCCCTTTCTTTATATTGACGGCTTTGCCCGTCTTTCCGCACGCCACGATAAGATCGGTCTGCCTCGAAAGGAGCGCGGGCACCTGGAGCACATCCACCACCTGCCCCGCCATGTACGCTTCCTCCACGGAATGGACGTCTGTGAGGACCGCCACTCCCAACCGGTCTTTCACCTCCTGGAGTATGGCAAGGCCTTCCTGGACCCCGGGTCCCCGGAAGCTCCGGACCGATGTCCTGTTCGCCTTGTCATAGGAAGACTTGAAGATGAAAGGTATCCCGAGGCTGCGGGTGAGGTCTCCAAGCTTCTCGGCATGACGCAGGGTGATGTCCCTCCCTTCGATCACACAAGGACCGCCGATAAATACGAAGGGTTTTGCCCCTACCCTTATATTCCCTATTTTTACTTCTTTTTCCATTTCTGTTTATCCTGCCTGCTTTTCAGAGCCGCCTTGATAAAATCTCTGAAAAGAGGATGAGGACTCAGAGGTTTGGACTTGAATTCCGGATGGAACTGACACGCCAGGAACCATGGGTGGTTCTTGAGTTCCACGATCTCCACAAAAGTCTCGTCCGGAGACAGACCGGTCACATTGAGACCGCATTTTTCCAGTTCTTCGCGGTACGTCATGTTGAACTCGTACCGGTGTCTATGTCTCTCGTGGATAAGCTCCTGGTTGTACGCCTTGAAGGCAAGGCTTCCCGGTTTCAGCTTGCAGGGATAAGCGCCGAGTCTCATAGTGCCCCCCTTGATGGAGAACTTGTCCCTCTTCTGAATCCTGTTTTCCCTGTCTACCCATTCCTCGATAAGATATATAAGGGGGCACGCCGTCCCTTCATTGAACTCCGTGCTATGGGCGCCTTTGAGCCCCGCAAGGCTTCTGCCGATCTCGACTACCGCAAGCTGCATCCCGAGGCAAAGGCCGAAATAAGGGATCTTGTGGGTCCGCGCATAGCCGATTGCACTGATCTTGCCCTCTATGCCCCGGTCGCCGAAACCGCCCGGCACGAGTATGCCGTCGATATCATCAAAATGCGTGGTGGGACCGGCTTCGAGGTCTTCCGAGTCTATGTAATGGACGATTACCTTGCAATTGTTCGCAATACCGCCGTGTACAAGGGCTTCGTTCAGGCTCTTGTATGAGTCTATGAGTTTCACATACTTGCCCACCACTGCGATATCGACCTGTTTCTTCGGGTTCTTGATGGTCTCGACTATGTTCACCCATTGGGACAGGTCCGGTTTCTTCGCCCATATGTTGAGCATGTTCGTGATTTTCTCGTCGAGCCCCTCCTGATTGTAAAGCAGGGGCACTTCATAAATGACTTCCATGTCCTTTGCCGTGATAACCGCATCTTTTTCCACGTTACAGAAAAGGGCGATCTTATCCTTGAGTCCCTGGTTCAGAAACTTCTCGGTTCTGCAAAGGAGTATGTCGGGCTGAATACCGATCTCCCTCAACTCTTTCACGCTGTGCTGGGTCGGCTTTGTCTTCATCTCGTCGGCGGTCTTGATGAAAGGTACAAGAGTAAGGTGCACGAAGAGGGTGTTCTCCTTTCCCAGATCGTTCCGGAGTTGCCTGATGGCCTCCAGAAAGGGAAGGCTCTCGATATCCCCTACAGTGCCCCCTATTTCCACGAGTGCCACATCTATCCCGTCGTCAACGTCGAGGATCCTTCTCTTGATCTCATCCGTGATGTGGGGGATAACCTGGACGGTCCCGCCGAGGTACTCGCCGCGTCTCTCCTTGGCGATTACCGTGTCGTACACCTGGCCTGTGGTGAAATTGTTTCTCTTTGACGACACGGAACTGGTGAACCGCTCGTAGTGGCCGAGATCGAGGTCCGTCTCCGTTCCGTCATCGGTGACAAAGACTTCCCCGTGCTGGAAAGGGTTCATGGTGCCGGGGTCAACGTTGATGTAGGGATCAAGTTTGAGCAGTGTTACGGAAAGCCCTTTCGCTTCAAGAAGCGCTCCGATGGATGCCGAAGCTATCCCTTTGCCGAGAGATGAAACAACGCCGCCTGTAATGAATATGAATTTCTGTCTCATAGGTCATGTCCTTTCAAAAAGAAGGCAATTAATTCCTCACCGCTGAACACTTCGTTTCCCGCCCGCTCATCGTATCCGGACACACATCCTCCTCCGCGCCCGTGATCCTTGCGGTAAACCGCAAAGGGCACCGGGCACGCATAATGGGTCTTCATGGACACGGGCGTTGCATGGTCGGTAATGATAAGAAACGTTACCCTGTCGCCCGCCTCCTCGAAAATCCTGCCTACCACTTCCCTGTCTATATGTTCGATAGCCTTTATCTTCTCTTCCACGCTGCCGTTATGAGATGCCTCATCCGGAGCTTCCACGTGCACGTAAACGATGTCGTGGTCTTCAAGGAGTTGAAGCGCCTTTGCCGCCTTTGCTCCATAATCCGTATCAAGATACCCGGTAGCCCCTTTCACTTCCGGGGCTTCGAATCCTATAAGTCCGCTGATCCCCTTTATCAGGTCCACCGCGGCAACAGTCGCACCTTTTAGCCCGTATCTCTTCTCAAAGGGAGGGAGGTGGGATTTCTTTCCCTGGCCCCACAGCCATATACTGTTCGCCGGGATTTTTCCGGCCTTTTCTCTGTCCCTGTTGACCGGGCTTTCGGCCAGGACCTTCTGCGACCTTTCGATCAAATCTATTACCGTCTCCGCTCCCGGTCCTTTCGGCATGTAAGGAGCGATCTCCTGCATGGTGATATCGTGGGGAGGCGTCGTATCCATCCGGTCCACCCCGGAATGCCACAGCATGATGTGCCGGTATCCCACACCCGGAAAAAAATTGAACCTCTCCGATCCTATCTCCCGGTTGAGGGCATCGATGAGCAATCGGGCCTCCTCCGTACTGATATGTCCCCCGCTGTAGTCCGCCATAAGCACTCCGCCGGGTGGTTTCCCCTGGAGGTGCACAAGGTTGCAGCGGAACGCCACGTCTCCTTCCGTCATGGCAATGCTCATGCCCGCAGCCTCGATGGGCGCCCTGCCCGTATAATAAGCGGCAGGGTTGTAACCGAAGATGGACATGCCCGCCACGTCGCTGCCCGGCGGCATGCCGTCAGGTATGGTAACCACCTTTCCGCAAAACCCATCCCTCGCCATCATATCCATATAAGGTTTCCGGGCCGCCATGAGAGGGGTCCGGTCATTGAGTTCAGGAAGAGAAAAATCCGCCATGCCGTCGCCGATGATCACTACATACTTCATCGACATGACACCGTAATCATGGGAATGTCGGCGGGTTTCATGAGTTGCCTTCTTCTATCCTTATGTGTACGCTCTCCCCCTTCACAAAGGATAGTGTGTCAATTTCGGCCTTGGCCTTTTTCAGGCTCTTTTCGATTGCTTCGTGGGTAACGATCACAAGGGGCACGTGACCGATCTCCTTTCTTCCCTTCTGGATCACCGACGAGAGGCTTATATTGTAATTCGCCAGTATTCCTGCTATTTTGGAGAGCACACCAGGCCTGTCTTCAACAGTGAACCTCATATAATAAGGGAAAGACGATTCCTCGCTTGTCCGCATACGCCTGTCACCTTGAGAGAGGGGCAACACCACCCTCGGGGCCTTTGCCTTGAGTCTCGACGCCATGTCCACGATATCACTTACCACTGCACTCCCCGTGGGGTCACTGCCCGCGCCTCGTCCGTAGTACAGGGTCGGACCCACCTTGTCGCCTACCACGTAGGTCGCATTGAAAACGCCGTTCACGTTGCTCATGGGATGGGCTACCGGTATCATGGCAGGTTCCACCCTCGCGTCGATCAACCCGTTTTCTTCCTTTCCCACTCCGAGAAGCTTTATCCTGTAACCGAACTCGCGGGCAAACTCGATGTCTATGGGCTCTATCTTCGATATGCCTCTCGTGGCGATATCGCTCATCTCCACGGGATAATGAAATGCAAGGCGGAGCAGGATGCACAGCTTGTGCGCCGCGTCTATGCCTTCGATATCGAGGGTCGGGTCCTTTTCCGCGAAGCCCAGCCGCTGCGCCTCGGCGAGTGCCGTACCGAAGGATATACCCTCTTCCGTCATTTTCGTGAGGATGTAATTGCAGGTGCCGTTAAGGATGCCGAGGATATAGTTGATCCTGTTTCCCACCAGGCCGTCCCGTATGGCCCGGATTACCGGGATGCCTCCACACACGGAGGCTTCAAAGCCTATCTCGCTCCCCTCTTCTTCGACAAGGCGGAATATCTCGTCCCCCCGCTCCGCAAGAAGGGCCTTGTTTGCGGTAACGACCCATTTCTTTCTCTTCAGCGCCTCTGAGATATAATCGAAGGCACGGTCCACGCCTCCCACAAGTTCGACCACGATGTCCACACGGTCATCCTCGATCAACTCCTGCACATTGCGGGTGAGAAGGCCTTTTTCCAGGGGTACGCCCCTGTCTGTCTCAATGTCTATGTCCGCAATCCTCACGACCTCAAGGTCCGCGCCCGTTCTCTGTTTTATGAGGGACTTGTACTCCCTGAGGATTTTGTACGTACCAATACCGACGGTTCCTAAGCCTATGATTCCTATTCCGGTCATTTTTTATCTGCTGAGTATAGAAGATTCCTTATACCTTTTACAGCTTGTTTGATCCTGTGTTCATTCTCTATGAGGGCAAACCGTACATATCCCTCGCCGTATTCTCCAAAACCGATGCCCGGGGATGTGGCAACCTTCGCCTCCTGAAGCAGGAGTTTCGAGAATTCGATGGATCCCATCGACTCGAAGGCCTCAGGTATCTTTCCCCACACGAACATGGTCGCCTTTGGTTTCTCCACTTCCCATCCGTAACGGTAGAGCCCTTCGCAGAGCGCATCTCTCCTGCCCCTGTACTTCTCCACTATCTCGGCCACATCCGAATCGCACTCGTTCAACGCAATGATCGATGCGATCTGGATAGGTTGGAATACACCGTAATCAAAGTAGCTCTTGATCCGGCTCAAGGCGTTTATCATCTTTGCATTACCTACCGCGAACCCTACTCTCCATCCCGGCATACTGTAGCTCTTCGAGAGGGAGAAAAATTCAACGCCCACGTCCTTTGCCCCTTCAACCTCGAGGAAGCTCGGCGCACGGTAACCGTCGAATACGAGGTCTGCGTAGGCAAGGTCGTGAACCACCATCAGATCGTGCTCCTTCGCAAAGGCAACGATCTTCTTGAAAAACTCCAGATCCACAACTTCCGTGGTAGGGTTGTTGGGGAAACTGATTATGAGCATCCTTGGCTGGGGCCACGTGGTCTTTATGGCCACGTTCAGCCTGTCGAAAAACTCTTCTTTCGGCAGAAGCGGTATGGTCCGGAGGTCTCCTCCGGCGATCACCACCGAATAGGTGTGTATCGGGTATGCCGGTCCAGGGACAAAGACTACCTCTCCCTGGCTGATGGTGGCGAGCACGAGGTGGCCGATACCTTCCTTTGCCCCCATGGTGACCACAATTTCCGTTTCAGGGTCGACATCCACGTTGAATTTTCTCTTGTACCAGGCCGCGATGGCGGTCCTCAGCTTCTGAATACCCTTGGTCACCGAGTACCTGTGGTTCTTCGGGTTCCTCGCCGCTTCCACGAGCTTGGAAACAATGCGCTTCGGCGTGGCAAGATCGGGGTTTCCCATGCCGAGGTCGATAATGTCCTCGCCCCTCTTCCGCGCCTCGATAAGAAGGTCTCTCACTATGGCGAACGTGTAGGGCGGGAGTCTCGATATCCTGTAGAAATCGTCCATTTAGGTCAAAAATACCATATAACCGGATGAACAATCAATACCAAAAGAAAACGCAGGTTTATCCGGACCCTTGTGGCTGTTGGGAAGAACCGGCAGGATGGTTACAGCTTATATCCGAACCTGCGCAGAAGGTCTTTTCGTGCTTCCTTGTCCTCGTCCTTTTCGATGCCTTTCGGGCGGGCGCCGTCGATCACCCCCAGAATGCCGTTTCCGTCCTCACCAACGGCGAGAATCACCTCGAGGGGGTTTGCGGTCGCACAGACTATGTGACACACTTCCTGGCACGCCTTAAGGGCATTAAGCACGTTGATAGGGAAGCCGTCCTTGAGGTAAATGACGAAGGTATGCCCCGCGGAAAGGGCTAAAGAAGTCTCCGAGGCAAGTTTCGTGAGGGCTTCGTCGTTGCCCTCGTACCTTATCAGGCAGGGTCCGCTCGCTTCCGAAAAAGCGACGCCGAACTTGAGCTGAGGGGAAGCGCCTACAAGGATCTCATACATGTCTTCCACGGTCTTTACAAAATGGGATTGTCCCACGATAATATTCAGCCCTTCCGGAACATCGATCTTTACTGTCTTTATCTCCATTTTCTCCATCCTCCTCAGTCGGATTCCCACGGGTACCTGCCCGTGGAGGGGTTTTCACAAGTCTCTGCGGCAAAATTCGCTTTCCTCAGCCTTTTGTGCCGGTCTTCTTCTCGAATGGCCTGTCCTTCCCGAAATCGGGCACAAAGAGGGACGCACTCTCCAGTTCCTGAACGAACACGTTCAGGAACCCATATGTGTTGAGGAGGTCGATAAGCACATTATACTCCTCCTCCGTGATTCTACGGTCCAGCATGGGGTACGTGGATGCGTTATAGAGGGGACAGTACTGGGCCATGAGGCTCATGAAGGTCTGGGGGCCGAGATTGTCCCTGATCCACGTCACCACTTCCCTGGAGCCTGCGAGGTTATTGGGGAGTACAAGGTGGCGGACAAGGAGTCCGCGCCGGGCAATCCCGTTTTCGATCACCAGGTCTCCTACCTGGGCCTTCATCTCGAGGATGGCCTTCTTTGCCCACACCGGGTACTCGTGGGCGTCCGAAAGAAGCCTCCCCATTCTATGGCTCGCGTATTTGAAATCAGGGACGTAGATATCGATCAGGCCGTTCAGAAGTCTGAGGGCTTCCACATTCTCATAGGCATTCGTGTTGTAGAGAAAGGGAAGGCCGAGGCCCTCTTTTCGCGCCGCCTTGATGGCCGATGCGATAAAGGGCATGTAGGGGGTGGGGCTCACCAGATTTATGTTGTGAACACCCTGCTCTTTGAGTACGAAGAATATTTTCACCAAACCGGCGACATCGTGCCGCCCGCCCTCCAGTTGATGACTGATCTGGTAGTTCTGGCAGTAGATGCACTTCAAGTTGCAGGAAGCGAAAAAGATATTGCCCGATCCCTTCTCTCCCGAAACAGGCGGCTCTTCGCCGAAGTGCGGGCCGTAATGGGCGATAACGACCTCATTCGTCACATTACAATAGCCTTTGCGTCCCCTTGACCTGTTCGCCTTGCACCGCCTCGGGCACAACTCGCATTTCCTGAGATGGGAATTGAGATCATCCATAACGATATTATATCAGAAAAAAGCCCGCAAAATAAAGTCCGGCAGGCCTTCGTGACAGAGCCCCCGCCAGGGACGCGCATCCAGTGGCAGACCGGACATCCACGGGCCGAACCTGTTCTCATTCTACGCAGCGTATCTCCTGACATGGGGCCCTCCGGAAAGAAACAAATAGACGGACCGGCCCGGAAGAAGGGACCGCAAGTCCGTGGAGGACGGAAAACATGACCGTCCATCCCCTGCAAAGGGGATAACCGATGAAGATAAGGGAATTGCCCGGAGCCTTCACAGGCCAGGCACTGATAATCACGGTGAGCGGATGCACCGGTACGGGGTCGGCGAGGGCAAGGCCGGGACTCGTGGAGGCAGAGGTATTCGTTGAGGCGGGGGAAGGGACTATTGCCGAAAGGATCAAAATCCGGCCATAGCCCTTTCCCCCGCCCTGCTATCTCCCATCTACTTAAAGAGCGTCACCACGCCGTCATCGAGATCATACCTGGCAGCCACAATCCTCACCTTCTTTTCTTCCACCAGGTGCCTGAGGACCGCGGATTTCTTTGTAAGGCTTGCGGCCACCGCCTTTGTGTTGGCATCGACCACACATTCCACGAACTCGTCCTTCTTTGCTTCAGCGCATTTAGCCTCACCCTTGCAGGGTCCGCAATCATGGGCGGCCGACTTTATGCTGGGCGCAATGATTTTCACGATGGCATCGATATTTGCGCTACCCGTGCTTCTTCCTTTTGCGTCTACGGCAGCCTTGACGGCTCCGCAACGTTCGTGACCAAGTACCATTACCAGGGGCGTCCCCAGGTGCTCCGCGGCATACTCAATGCTCCCGAGCACCACGGGATCAGGCACATTTCCCGCCACACGGACCACAAAAACCTCGCCCAGACCCTTGTCAAATATGATTTCCGGCGGAACGCGGGAGTCGGAACAGGTGAGGATTACCGCGTATGGCCTCTGTGATCTTGCAAGGGAGGCCCGTGTTGCAGGGTCACTCCTCAACCCATTCGTGAGCTTGTTTTCCACATATCGCTTGTTACCGTCCATCAGCTTCCCAAGCGCCTCGTCCGGCGACATGCCTGCAATCGTGCCTGAACTCGCAAAAGCGAGTCCGGCGGCAAGCGCCACAAATCCCCATGTTGCCGCCACACGCTTCACCGCGTTTCTTCTCCACATATAATCCACCTCCATTTGGGATACGGTATCTCCTGCAGAAACCGCAGATACCGGTAATTCGTCTCGATCAAGGGGCATATGTGAATTCCGTCCATCCTCGTGCCCCGATACTTGCCACTCCTCTCCCCCGCGCAATTCACCTATACGGCAGTCACGCCGCTCCTGTCAACAGAAAGTTGTTGCCGCGACGTAAGCCATGCCTTTGTAATGGAGTTTTATAAAGATTCAATGTCCCGAGGAAAGGAGGCGTTCCCGGGTTACAGGGCCGCCCTGGTAACAAAAATGGTTTTGAAACCCGGGTAGATCACACGATCGCCCACAGACCCTCCGGCCGGGAGGTAAAGGCCCGGCCTGTCGGCATACCGCGTAGATCACAGCGGGTAGCGATCACTTCCCGCCTTCTTTGGAGAACCTGTACTTTTTAAGGCTGAGCCCGGGCAGATATTCCTGGGTAGCGTCCCTGAAGCGGTCCTTGTCCCAGATGAACACGTCGGTCTTCCTCTTCACGATCGTACCTTCCTTCGGGTCATCCAGGTCCATGTCCGTTTCCAAGGACCTGCGAACGATATCGAGCCACCCGTCCTTATTCAGGTCTTCAACCCAGGCCTGGATATTCATCTCGTAGCCTCCATCGCTCCACCAATCGGCAAGTCTCAGCGGCTGTTGCCACGTGCCCCGCCCGGTATCGAATACCCAGAGGTCTATGGCATCGCTGGCATACATGCCCGGAACCCTAAGCAGGAAACACTTCCAACGGGAGTCTTGAGAAAACTTGTGGACGGCGAAGACTTCGCCGGGCATCTCGGCGTTCTTCAGGTCTCCGTATGCAGAAGCAAAGAAGTCGTATGCGGAAACGGGAAGGCGAACACCCTCGAAGCCGGTATGTTCACGAACACTATAGACATGGAAAGGGAATTCGCTGATCTCCTTCGATTCCCGCGAGAGAAGCTCAAAGGCCTCCTTACCCGAGAAGCTGTAAACCGAAAAGGGAAGGACGCAGAAAACTACGATCACCGCCATTCCCGTGATCCGTCGAATAACTAACTCAGTCCCGGTCATTGTCTCTCCTGTTTCTTTACGATGGTTCCATAGATAGTCGATTCGTAAACCAGCATCCCTTTCTGGTTCTCGATGCCGACTTCAAACTTGGCTATCTTCCGTCTGCCCTGCCATTTCTTGATCAATACGTTCATCTGGTCCTTTGGATAGAGAAGACCCCTCAGCTTGATATGCTCGATCATACCCACTGGAATATCGTCAAAATCGGGGTACAGAAGGCGGATCAGAAGCCTGATTCCCTGATTTATCAGTTTCCCCACCGCATAGTCCGGATACACGGGATAGTCCGGTATATGACTTCTGAAATCAATATCATTTTTTGCCAGTAATTTGAAGATCTTAAGGTCATTCGGATAAAGAGCGTCGTAAACCGCCCTGTCGATGACGACGTATTTCTCCTGTAGTCCAAGCAGTGTCCCGATTCGCTCCCTGTCGAGGTTCATAAGGTCACAGTCTAATTATAGCAGCCCCCGGGCAAATTTGCCGGCCCCTTCAGCCTCGGTCCCATAATTCTTCCTTTTCCCCGGGCGAGGCAAAAAGGACCGGAACCGAAAGGCTCCGCGTTTCAGTGATCATTCTTCCTGCGGAAAATGAGCCTTCGCGGATTGCAGCTTCACGACAGATCGCGTGTCCCGTCAATCTCCCTTATGCAACTCACGATCCCCCTGGTGTATAACCTTCCCACGCTTTCAAAGAGGATGTACTTCGTGGTGAGGAGGGGAATCTGCAACTCCTCCGCGAGTTTGATGGTTTCGGGAAAAGGACGCTTTCCCCGGACTATGATGACCGCCGCTATATCGAGAACGTCAGCAGTGCGGATAACCTGAGAGTTTGCCAGTCCTGTCAGCAACAGACTTCCGGGTTTGCAGAAGACCAGAACATCGCTGAGCAGGTCGGCGCAGCCCCCTTCTGTTATCTCCAGGCCAAGTCGATCATGGCCGACAATAACCTCAGCGTCAAGTATTTCCTGGACCTCCCGCAGCGTCATCTGCGGCTCTTTTCCCTCATGTGAATATGATATGTTAGGAACAGGCTATAATCAACGCTTAAATTTCAATAACGCGATAGTTTTCTGTGCACCGGCCAATCCGGAAAATGGCTGATGAATGAGGGTGAACCCGATCCTGACTCCCCCGGAAGCGGAGATACAACGCGCCTGCCGGGTAATGAGGCGACAGAAATCGCGGTGCCCGCTGACGACATCCTGCGCCGGGAACACGAGGCAACGCATACACAGATCGCGTCACATTCACTATACGTAATCGGTTCGGATTGTCGTTGATTTTTTGGAGGCGGCATCCGGATTTGAACCGGAGAATAACGGTTTTGCAGACCGCTGCCTTACCACTTGGCTATGCCGCCGCTCACTGATTTATTCAGCAAATAGTGCACAGTGAATAGCGTGAGGCCTTCTGCTATCCACCTAGCCTCTATTCGCGGTCAACTGCTTTTATGGAGCGGGAAACGGGATTTGAACCCGCGACTTCAACCTTGGCAAGGTTGCACTCTACCGCTGAGTTATTCCCGCATGGTGTCTTTTTATAATACAAAACAGAGTGCCATGTCAAACCTTTCTTGCATTCCCGCGGTGAGAAAATTCATTTACCCTGGAATACCCTCATCGAGGCGGTCGGTCCGGGCGCACCAAATCAAAGGGCCTCCCTTTCGGGAGGCCCTGTTTTTCGGTTATGCGTGACGCCCTGGCGGGCAGATTGGCCCTAGCTGGGCATGAGTACGCCGGGAAGCCATGTAGCAAGCTGCGGGAATATGAAGAGCACTATGCCGCCCACCACAAGACTTATGAGGAACGGATATACACCGGCATAGATTACACTGAAGGGCGTCTTTGTGATCTGCTTCACCACAAAGACGTTGATAGCCACCGGAGGGACCACCACGCCGATCATAACGGTAATACCGATCATCATCCCGAACCAGAGCGGGTTGTAGCCGAGCTTCTGGATGGCAGGGAAGAATATCGGGGTCGCAAGGATCATGAAAGCAAGGTCATCGATAAAAGACCCGCCCACAAGATAGATAAGGGAGATGAAGATGAGGATTATCGACGGATGGAGAGGAAGACTTGTAATCCAGTCCGCCGCGATCATCGGTATCTTCGTAACTGCGATGAAGTGACCGAGAACCGTCGAACCGGCAATGAGCATGAGAACCATACACGCCGTCCGGACCGACTCCATCACGGATTTGATATACCCCTTGAAGTTGAGGTCTCTTTTGCCGAATGTCAACAGGAGCACGAGAAACGTACCGACGCTGCCTGCCTCGGTAGGCGTGAAGAAGCCTTTAAGGATACCGCCGATTACGAGGATGAAGATGAGAACAACCCACCCTATCTCGGGGATCGATTTAGCCCTCTCACCCCAGGTCGATTTCGGGCCCTTCGGACCGATCTTGGGGCTCATTTTACACCAGCCGTAGATGATGCATACAAAGAAACAGGCGATCATAAGGCCGGGGAAAATACCGGCAAGGAAAAGTCTTCCAATCGACTGGTCGGTGATAATGCCGAATATGATGAGGGTCACGCTGGGAGGCAGAAGAACGCCCAGAGTTCCCACGCTCGACACGATACCCGTCGAAAGCCTCTTATCATAGCCATAGCGATCCATTTCAGGTACTGCAACACTCGCGAAGGTAGCCGCCGTAGCAGGAGACGAACCGCAGATAGACTTGAATGCCGTCGCTCCCGCCACTGTTGCCATGGCAAGGCCGCCGGGGATATGTCCGATAAATTTATAGGCCGCATCGAAGAGCCTCTTCGCGATGCCCGAGTTAAAAGCAACCTGACCCATCAAAATAAAGAGAGGAATGACGGTAAATCCATACGTGTTGAGAACGTCAAAAAAATCCTTTGCGAGCAGGTTAAAAGCGGCCCCCCACGAGATGAGGTAGCCGAAACCGAGAAAACCTATGACTATCATGGCAAACGCCAATTCTATTCCTGTAAGGAACAAGACTAATACGACTGCCAAACCTATTATGCCGACGACGACCTCATTCATATTTGCCTCCGATTATCTTGAAAATATCACAGATCAGGACAACACACTGGACGAAACAGCAAACCCCCAGCCCATACGCGATGGGATAAAAGGGAAGCTGACGGGTAAGGGTGACCTCGCCCGACTTGAAGAGTTCAAAAGCCACTCTAAAAAGGTTCCATCCTATGAGAAAGAAGAGCACTATACCTAATATTCTCGTGACGGTATTCAAGATATTCTGGACCGGCTTCGGGCATTTCTGATAGAAAAAATCAACGAAGATATGACCTCTCATCCATGAGGTAATGGGGATAGCGAACCCGATAACTATCGCCCCGCCGAGACCGACCATCTCAAAAGTGCCGACTATGGGCATCCCGAAAAGCCTCAGAACAACGTCAGACACGGTGAGAAGCATAATGAAGGTCAGGGCCACGCAAGCAACTGCTTGCATCCACTTACTTACTCTTTCGACAACACTGAATACTCCTTCCATAAAACCCCCTATTGCAATGAACTGCCCGCCGCTCACAAGCCGCGGGTTACCACATTTTGCGCTTATGCAGACTTCGTGATGCGCGTCGCGAATCAACGGTGTTTCCGTGTGCGATCCTGTGTGACTCTTGCTCCCCCCCTTTTTCCGATCTTCTCTCACTCAAGCAATATCTGTTTGTCCATAGGCATCCTCCTTGGCGTAAATTATTGAGCATCTTTCGTCACCGGGCAAAACCGACCAAATGCCGGCGCCATGCTCTTTTTAGTCAGACGGTTGCTGCACATTTCCCCGGGCACGCAGCATGAAGCCGAGGCAACGTCAGGGCTGCACCACCCGACGTGCTTTCCTTCTCGCGTATGCAAAGGCGCAACGGAACTTTGCGCGATTCCTCTGAGCCCAACAAACCCGGCCTGTCTTCTCAGCTAACTTGTATTACTTTACATAAAATATTTCCATGGTTACGTGGGATTTGTCAAGTGAATAAGTACACGAGGCCTTCAGGAAAGCCCCGGCCTTCCTGCCATCTCGGCCGTATGCCCTGCGTGCTCAATGTTTTTCCCCATGACCTCCCGTCGGCTGAAATTTTGTACGACGGCCCGGATTCTCCTCCGGGGTCCGTTCCATTCCCGGGTCGTTGAGGGTCGGCGGGGAGCGGGAAGGATGCCTGCCTTCCATTCCCTTGCCGACCCGACTACAGGCTACCAAAGAAGTCGGGAATGTGGTATATTGTGACGCCAAGTTGCCTTCATTTCTATGGTTTCGCCGGTCCGCAGAGACGCCCCTCCGGGCCTTCCGCCAATCCCGGATGAATCGTTACGGCTATGGCTCATTTATTGAAAAGGAGAAGAACTCATGACGGCTGAACAATGGTTTGAAAAAGGGTCCATACTCTACGGATCGGCGCGATATAAGGAAGCGATAGAGGCGTTCACTTCCGCCATCGACCTGGACACTACCAAGGCGGTGTCATTCTATAACAGGGCTAACTGTTACGCCGCCATGCGCGATTACCCGGAGGCGGTCAAGGACTACGACAAGGCCCTCGCTCTCGACCCGGAAGACAGCGAGACCTATCTCAACCGCGGCGTCGCCCTCTACTGCGTCGGAGAAGTAGACAAGGCAATCGATGATTGTACCAGATCCATTGAATTGAATCCGGGCGAGGCGAAGGCCTACGTGATCCGGGGAGACGCACTGGGTCTGCTCGGAAAACCCGAAGAGGCCGTAAAGGACTTCAGCAAGGCCATCGAACTGGCGCCCCGCGATGTCGGGGTTTATTATAACCGTGCTCTCACCTACTTTACCCTCGGCCGTCTTCCCGAGGCGATCCAGGATTACACGAGCGCCATCAACATTGACCAGAAATTCGCGCGGGCATACTATAACAGGGGTATCGCATGCAGCCGGGCGGGCGACTACGAGCAGGCCATGAGCGACTACACCACGGGAATAGCCCTGGGACTCAAACATCCCCAGGCATACTGCGTGCGGGGAGCGCTCAGCGCAAAAATGGGAAACCTCGAAGGCGCCATGGCAGATTTCAACAAGGCAATCGAAATGGACCCGGAATTCGCGCTTGCCTACTTCTACCTCGGCAACGGATACCTCCAGATGGGAGACGAGGCACGGGCAGTGGAAAACCTGGAAATAGCCGCTGAAATGGGATTTGACAAGGCACACGAGGTCCTGGAGAAACTCGCGGCACGCAGGAGATAAGCCGTCGGACCGGAACCGGACCCTACCGAAGAAGCTGCCTCAATCGGTCCATATCTTCCCACGCCTCTTTGACACGATCGCTGTTGCGAAGGAGGAAGGAAGGATGATAGGTAGGCAGAAGTAAAATCCCCTTGTACCTGACAGGGACGCCCCGTATCCGGGTTATACGTTCGTCCGTGTCGAAAAGGGCGTTGTACGCATGCCGTCCGAGAGTACAAATGACACGGGGGTTGATGATTTCCAGCTGAGCGGTCAGGTATTCCTTGCACGCCGCCGTTTCCGCGGGCTCGGGGTCTCTATTTCCCGGGGGTCTGCATTTCAGGACATTGCATATATACACCTCGTCCCGTCGCAAGCCCGCCCTCTCTATCAATTGATCGAGAAGTTGGCCGGCCCTGCCCACAAACGGTCTCCCCTGAGAGTCTTCCTCCTCACCCGGGGCCTCCCCCACGAAGACGAGGCGCGCATTCGGGTCGCCTTCGCCGAAGACCACGTGCTTTCGGGTGTTTGCAAGGACGCACCTTACACATTCCCTTGCCTGCCGCTGGACCACGGACAACGTGGCGACATGAGCCCTGTTGAAGACATAGGAATTGACACCCATGCCTTTCAAAGCGATCAGGAAACGCCGTGCTTCCCGCCTGTCCATCAGCCTCTGAATCTATCCGGTATTGTCTTCACCTTCCTCAGGCTCTCGAGAACAAACGCTGCCTGAAGCATGCGGGCTTCATCAAGAGGCTTCCCTATGATCTGGAGACCGATGGGAAGTCCCGCCCGGTCAAACCCGCAGGGCACCGACATACCGGGCAGCCCCGCGAGGTTAACGGGGATGGTGAATATGTCGGAAAGATACATCTGGAGCGGGTCTTCTACTTTTTCTCCTATTTTGAAGGCCGTGGTGGGGGAAACGGGGGTCATGACGACATCGCACTCCTTGAAGGCCTCCTCAAAATCCCTCCTGATAAGGGTCCTCACCTTTCCCGCCTTTCCGTAATAGGCATCATAGTACCCTGACGAGAGCACATAGGTACCGAGGATAATCCTCCTCTTCACTTCCTTGCCGAACCCCCTCATCCTCGTCTTCTTGTACATATCGATAATGTCTTTGCCCTCTACCCTCATGCCGTACTTCACCCCGTCATAGCGGGCAAGGTTGGAGGATGCCTCGGCAGTACAGATGATATAGTACGTGGCTACCGCATACTCCGTGTGGGGCAGGGTTATGTTCACCAGGATGGCTCCCTGTTTTTCGAGCAACCCCAGGGATTCCTCCACCGATGCCTTTACGTCCGGTTCCATACCCTCGATAAAGTATTCCCCGGGTATTCCGATCTTCATCCCCTTGATGTCCCTGCCGAGAAAGGAGACGTAATCAGGCACGGGCTGAGGAATGGAGGTGGAGTCCAGGGGGTCGTATCCCGCGATGGCCCCCAGGACGACCGCACAATCGGTCACATTCCTTGTGATGGGACCGATCTGGTCAAGAGACGACGCGAAGGCGACCAGGCCATATCTCGATACCCTGCCGTAAGTCGGCTTCATGCCCACCGTGCCGCAGAGGGAGGCCGGCTGCCTGATGGAGCCCCCCGTATCGGTTCCGAGACTGGCTACGCAGAGCCCTGCGGCTACCGCGGCCGCCGAACCGCCGCTCGACCCTCCGGGAATACGGTCGAGGTCCCACGGATTTCTCGTGGTCTGAAAGGAAGAGTTCTCCGTGGACGAGCCCATGGCAAACTCGTCCATGTTGAGCCTTCCGAGATGCACAAAATGAGATTCCTTCAGCTTTCTGATCACAGTGGCGTCGTAGGGGGCGATAAAGCCCTTCAATATCTGGGACCCGCATGTGGTTTCGAGGTCCTTCGCGCAGAAAATGTCCTTTATGCCCAAGGGGATCCCGAGAAGAGGGGCATCTTCTCCGTTCTTGATCTTCCGGTCAGCTTCCCCGGCCATATCCATGGCAATCTCCTCCGTCATCCGGAGGTATGACCGGACCGCTCCGTCATGTTCCTTCGCCCTGTCGAGATAAAACCCGGTGAGCTCCCGGGAGGTTATCTCACCCTTCTTCAGAAGCTCTCTCATTTCCAGTATGTTCATATCAAGGATTGTTTTCACATTATCTCCTTTCAGAAAAACAGCCGTTCCTCGCTGTCCTGATTCTCTCCGTCATCGTTCTCCGCCAACGATCGTGACCCATCCGGCCCGCGCTCCCGTCAATCGCGGCGATTCGGTCGCAATTGCCTTAATCGACCTCGATCACAGGGGGAACCTTGAAAAAATTGCCTTTCCGGTCAGGGGCGTTTCTCACCGAGCCTTCGACGCTCAAAGACTCCCTTCCCGCGTCTTCCCTCAAAACACAGGTGACGGGTACGGCATGGCTCGTCGGTTCAATCCCGTCGGTATTGAGGGCGTTCAGTGTATCCATATGCTGGAGTATCCGGTCCAGTTGAGATGTATAAAGCTCGATCTCGTGGGGCTCGAGTTCGAGTCTGCCCAGATGGGCCACATATTCTACCACGTTCTTATTGATCTTCATTTCCGCTTCTCCTTCAGCGCCGGGCCTTTAGCCGCACTCCGCGACCGCTTTAATTATGTCCCCTCTGGTCACAATGCCCACAAGGTTATCATTCTCCATAATCGGTATCCGGTTCACTCCTTTTTCTATCATAACCCTCGCTATATTTACCACAGATTCCGTCGGAAGCGCGGCAATCACGTCCGTAACCATTACGTCCCTTACGGTGAGTTCCTGCATCTCTCCTAACTTCAATCCCCTCAAAACGTCGCTCTGGCAAATGATACCCACAAGCTTCCCTTTGTCTACCACCGGCATGCCCGCGATGTTGAAGAGTTCAAATTTATTGACAATAACGGCTAGTGTCTCAGAAGCGTGGCATGTCACCACGTTTCTGTTCATAAGTTCTACGACCTTCATGGATACCCCCTAGACAGCCTGTCCGAAAAGCAGAACGGACTGTATGTATTTTTGTAAGGCCTCCACCGCTCTCATAGCTTTCCTCAGTCTTTCCTGTTCCTGGGGGCCGAGCATGTCGGGCCTTAAATAACTCAGGTCCATATGGTTTTCCACGTCCTTGCTGTTCATCTGGTTCATTATCCGGAATTTGACAAAAACGAGATAGGCTTCCGTCAAATCGGTTTCCATCTCCCTCTTTATGACGTTCATGGCCCGGAGTTCCCGTATGCGCCTCAGCGTATTGGGTTCAAGGACGCCGTTCGACAGGGCGAGCATCCTCACCGCGAGAATAAGGGGCGCCCATCCATGCAGCTTGAGGTTGAGCATATCTTTATGGACACCGTTCTTTTCGACCTTGAAGTTTCCGAAAAAACTGAGCGCCGTAGGCATGAGGACCGCCGCCTGGATGAAATCCTTCATTACGTTCTTATTCTCTGTGAGAAACCGGAAAAATCCCGTGAGAAGCTCGTCGAGCATCTTCCGGTCGCCTGCCACACACCGGGCATCAGTGAGGATCACCACATCCAGGGGCTCGAAAATGCCCCTCTCAAAGGTAAGCCTCTCTTCCAACCTCTCCTTCCAGTCTGTAAGGGAACCCCTCCATTTCTGGTTGGAGGGCATCACGTTTCCCGTACACTTCGGAAATCCCACTTCATCGAGACGTTCCACGACCTTTTCCGAAAAAATCTTGAAATAATATTCGATTACGTGTTTCGACGAGATCTTTTCAAATCCGTCCTCGACGCCCTTGCCTTTGTAATGTTCATAACACTGGTCCACAAGATATTCGGTGAACGAACCCTTTCCCTCCCCCTCCCCGAAAATGATCATGTTGTCCTGGTCCGTAACCATCGTCTGCTCGTCTCTGCCCTCGCTCCCCAACCCGATCCACACATACCCGACCGGGGGATAGCCGAAGGCGTCCCGCTCCATTTCCTCCTCTACAAGCCTGAGGACCCTGACGGTTATACTGTCTCTCGCGGTACGGAGCAGGTCGTGGACATCGACAGTGCTGTCTTCTTCGAGGAAGTAGGCTTCCACGTCCGCTCTGACCTTATCATGCAGGTCATGCAATTCACCAAAATCAGCAGCTTTCTCTATTTCGCCCTTCACGAGGGACGTAAATGCCGCCTCAAACGCCTCGTATTGCCCGAAGGAATCCGAAAGCCGGTCAAAAAGTCCGCCAAGGATCCTGCGCCTCTCATGACGAAGGAGTGCCCTGTTTTTCATGGCCTCGCTGTTCTCTTTGAGAAACGAGTCTATGATGGCGAAATCAAGAGGCATTAATCTTCTGCCAACCCTTCCAGCACCTTCTTGCTCACCATAAGTTTTTCCTTTTTGGCCTCAAGGCTCCGGTACTGAATCTCATTCTTCGCGATTACCTCCTCGGGCGCTTTTGCCCTGAAGGCCTGGTTATTCAGCTTGTTCTGTATCTTCTGCATATCGTCTTCGGCCTTTGCCAGTTCTTTTCCGATCCTGGCCAGTTCCTTGGAAACATCGATCACCCCTTTCAGGGGTACAAATACCTCGACTCCTTTGTAGATGCCGATGGCTGCCTGACCAGGCTGGTCGGCGTCGGTGAAGCTCAGGTTTTCGATCTTTGCAAGCTCCTTTACGTAATACCCGTATTCTTCAAACAAGGGCCTGAACTCGTGGGCCTTTATTATGGCGGACACCTTCACGTGAGGAGGAATGCCTGTTTCGCCTCTGATGTTCCTCACCGTATCGACCACACCCATTATCATGTCCATTGCGCTTTCGCTCTCTTCATCCACTTCCCCTTCATCAAAGACGGGAAAGGGCGCGATCATGATACTCTCTGCTTCCCTTGCGGGGAGCCGCCCATACAGTTCTTCGGTGATGAAAGGCGTGATGGGATGGAGCAGCTTCAATATATCCGTAAGTGTGCGGAAAAGGGTATTTTTCGTCACGTCGCCGTCAAAGGAGGTAACCTTTCCGTAGAGGTTGGGCTTGATCAGTTCGAGGTACCAGTCGCAGAATTCGTGCCACACAAAAGTGTAGAGCCCCGTCGCGGCATCGTTGAACCGGTACGTGTCGATACTCGACGTCACTTCCCGTATCACCTTTTGCGCCCGCGAGCGTATCCAGCGGTCGGGCAGGTAGCTCGACCTTACCTTGGCCGCATAAGGTGCAGGTTCCATGCCTTCCATGAACGTGAAGGCAAGTTTCGAGGCGTTCCAGACCTTGTTCACGAAGTTTCTTGCCCCTTCCACTCTCTCCTCGGAAAGGAGGATATCCCTCCCCTGGGCGGCGAGCATGGTCAGGGAGAACCTGAAGGCATCGGTGCCGAACTCGTCGATCATAACGAGGGGATCGATTACATTCCCCTTGGATTTGCTCATTTTCTTGCCTTCCGCGTCCCTCACGAGGGCGTGGATGTATACCTCGCTGAAGGGCACATCGTCCATGAAGCGGATGCCCATCATGATCATCCTTGCCACCCAGAAAAAGAGGATGTCAAAGCCCGTGACGAGAAGGGACGTAGGGTAGAATGTCTTGAGGTCGTCCGTTTTTTCAGGCCATCCCAGGGTCGTGAAGGGCCAGAGACCGGAGGAAAACCACGTATCGAGCACGTCGGATTCCTGGCGAAGCTCTCCCTTACACTCCTCGCAGACGGTGAGATCCTCCACGGAGACATACATTTTGTTGCACTTGTCGCAGTACCAGACCGGTATCCTGTGGCCCCACCAGATCTGTCTGGAGACACACCAGTCCCTGATGTTCTCCATCCATTCAAAATAGACCTTCTCCCAGTTTTCCGGGATGATCCTCACTTTGTGTGATCGTACCGCTTCGATCGCCGGCTCGGCGAGGGGTTTCATTTTGAGGAACCACTGAAGCGACAGGGTGGGTTCCACCACCGTCTTGCAGCGGTAGCACTTGCCCACACCCAGATTGTAAGGTTCCGTTTTTTCAAGGAGACCCTTCTCATCCAGTTCCTCGACGATCTTCTGCCTGCATTCGAACCTGTCCATGCCCTGGTAGTGGAGGGCGGCCTCGTTCATCAGGCCCTTCTCGTCAATCACCTTTACCACCTCGAGGTTGCACCTTCTCCCTATCTCGAAGTCGTTGAGGTCGTGGGCGGGGGTCACTTTCAACACCCCTGTGCCGAAGGCGGTATCGACATACGTGTCGCCGATGACGGGAATCTTCCTGCCCACGATGGGTACCGTCACATATTGTCCCACATATTTTCCGTACCGCTCGTCGTTGGGATTGACGGCCACCGCCGTATCCCCGAGCATGGTTTCCGGTCTCGTGGTGGCGACAGTAAGGGTTCCGGTGCCGTCCGCGAGCGGGTATCTTATGTAATAGAGAAAGCCCTTCGTCTCCTCATGCTCCGCTTCGAGGTCGGAGAGCGCGGTTTCGCAACGGGGACACCAATTGATGATATAATCCCCCCGGTAAATGAGTCCCTCGTTAAAGAGCCTCACGAAGACTTCACGGACCGCCCTGGAAAGGCCCGCGTCCATAGTGAAGCGTTCCCTCGACCAGTCACAGGAGGCGCCAAGCCGTTTCAACTGCTCGATAATGGTGCCGCCCGACTGCTTCTTCCATTCCCAGACCCTCTCGATGAACTTCTCCCTGCCGAGCATATCGCGGGTCATGCCTTCTTTCGCAAGTTCCCTTTCCACTACATTCTGGGTCGCTATACCCGCATGGTCCATCCCGGGCACCCAGAGGGCGTTGAAACCCGCCATCCTTTTGAACCGCGTAACGATATCCTGCAGCGTGTTATTCAGAGCATGGCCCATGTGAAGCGAACCGGTTACATTCGGTGGGGGTATTACCATCGAAAACGGCGGCTTTGAAGAGACGCCTTCCGCCTTGAAATAGCCTTTTTTCGTCCATACATCGTACCATTCCTGCTCAATTTTGTGCGGGTCGTATACCTTTTCCATCATATCCTGAACTCCTCTCGATTTATATGCCGCTCTGCCGTTATATGGGGATCTTCCACGGCATGGGAAGAAATATCTTCTCAAAAAGATTAAATGCGTACCGGTCGGTCATGCTCGCCACAAAATCACACACGCACACTTCCGGGTCATCGTAATAATCCATCCGCCCTATCTCTTTAAGGAAGACATCGGGATTCCCCAGGAAATAGAAGTAGAGTTCATTCACGATCTTCGTGCACTTGATGAAGTCCCCATGCACCACGCTATTGTCATAGACCTTCTCATAGAGAAAATCCCTTAGTTTCTTTATGTAGCGGTCAAAGTCGCCGCTGATCCTGAGATCAAGGCCGGGACCTTTCATTGTCTCCGTCAATACGCCCCGCACCATGGTGTCGATCCTGTCCGAACTGCTGTGACCGAGATATTCGGCACAATCTCCGGGCAGATCGGCTTCTGTGATGATGCCGCCTCTCGTTGCGTCATCGATATCATGGTTGATGTAACCGATGATATCGGCGAGCCTTACCACTTCCGCCTCTTTCGTCAGGGGCTTATCACAGTCGTCCTTACAGACGATCTCTCCCTTCCCCTTGGAATGTTTTACAATCCCGTCCCTCACCTCCATGGTGAGATTCAGTCCCGCGCCGTCCTTCTCAAGGATGTCCACCACACGAAGGCTCTGTTCGAAGTGGTGAAACCCTCCTGCGTGGATTTTGTTCAGGGCTGCCTCTCCCGCATGGCCGAAGGGCGTGTGCCCCAGGTCATGACCGAGCGCTATGGCCTCCACGAGGTCTTCATTAAGAGAAAGGGCCTTTGCAATAGTCCTCGCAATCTGAGACACCTCAAGGGTGTGGGTAAGCCTCGTCCGGTAATGGTCGCTCGCGGGAGAAAGAAATACCTGGGTCTTGTGCTTCAGCCTCCTGAACGCCTTGCTATGGGTAATCCGGTCTCTGTCGTGCTGGAAGGCCGGTCTTATATCGCATTCCCGCTCGTCTTTAAGCCTCCCCCTTGACCGGCTGCTCCTTTGGGCAAAGGGAGACAGTATCAATTCCTCTCTTTTCTCCAGCCTCTCTCTGATGTCCATTTTACAATCCAGGTACAGAAACCGTGAATGCGAAAAAGACCCATCCAAGTTTAAGCGTAATCTATCATAATGATACGGTTCTTTCAACTTACTTGTGCACATGGTTGAGTTCCGCGGGGGAAGATTTTCCTCACTTCCGGGCTTGCGGGACTATCCGGGATTACCGGGAAGCACCTTTAATATACGGGTAAACCGTTAGTTCTCTCCTGCCGGGCAGCTCCCGCTGGAGATCGGGAGAGCCGGGCGCTGCTCCTAAATGAGGACCCCTGTGGACATGACCCGCGACTGGCTCTATATTAGGTAAAAAGACGAAGCTGATCAAGGAGGTGTTGAAATGAAGAAGCTGGCGGCACTGGCAGTCGCCTTGTTGCTCGTGGCAGGCGTGGCCTACGCAAGGGATTACGAAGTAAACAAGAAGGCGGGGGAATACAATGTTCTTGTCCGGATTGACAAGAACCCGCCCGTGGCCGCACAAAACCGCGTGGAAATCACCATTACCGACGCCTCGGGCAAGGCAGTGACCGATGCAAAGGTTGTGCTCACTTACTCCATGCCCGCCATGGCAGGAATGCCCGCCATGAACTACAAGGCCGAAGCCAAACCCCAGGGGAGCATATACAGGGCAACCATCACCTACTCCATGTCGGGCTCCTGGAACAATGAGTTGAAGATAACCCACAAGGGCCAAACGCAGTCGGTCAGGTTCACGGTAGATGCGAAATAGCGCAACGTCCCGTTCCTGCCTGCCCGGAAGGCCTGTGGAGGTGATCATATTGAGGAAAATTTCCTTTTCGGCCGGATCATGTATGAGAACTAACCCGGCGCTTTTATACTGCTCCTGTCCGTCTTCCTGCTCTTGCAGGGGACGGTTGTTCGCGCCGCAGAGGAACCCCTCGTCCTTCAGGACCTCATCGACGAAGGGCTGAAAAACAGCCCGGAAATCCTTGCCTTCGGGTCGCGGGTGGACGCCGCGAAGTATAGAATCCCCCGGGTAGGGAGCCTTCCCGACCCCATGTTCATGTTCGGGCACCAGAATGAAGGGTTCCGGAGGCTTACCATAGGGGTCGCGAATAAGACCGGCTGAGCAACCAGCGGGGCATGACGGTCTATAGCCCTCCCTTGAGAGGGGCCGTGTATGATTTCCTGGGCTCGGGAACAGCCAGGAACTGTACGGCGGCACCCGCTCCCGAGGGGTAGACCCGAACTTCCATCCATCCCGTTTGTTGGGGAGAAGGGACCTCGAATACGTGGCATTTTCCTTTCTTGAATGCGTAAAGGAACCCCTGGTGGACGGCCCTGCCGAATTCCCCTGGAAATACCTCCGTAATATCTGCGCCTGTCAGTTCCCGGGAACTTTTGTGCAAGGCCTTTTCCGTCTTCTTGTTGGCGTAAACGAACCTTCCTTCCTTGTCAACGGCAAAAAACCCGTCGGTTATGCCCTCCAGCATGTCGGCAAACCTTTTATTCGATTCCTTCATCGCCTCTCGCAAGCGCCTCTCCCTCGTGATGTCGGTCACCACGTGGACCACGCCGATAGTCTTGCCTCCCCTGTTCTTCAGAGGGGTCACGGAAACCTCAAGCCACAGGTCTCCCGACGGCAGATGTACAGTCTCCTTATGCCTCGATTTACACATGCGAAAGAAGGGGCAGCCTTCTATGGGACTTCCTGTCCCGTGAACCAGTTCAAAACATTTTACGCCGACTATATTCCTGTAGTCCTTCTTGAACAATTTTGATGCTGCCTTGTTGCAGCGGACAATCGTCTGGTCCATATCCATGAGCCAGACTGCGTCCGTGATGGCGTCAAGGGTATCACGCCACTGAGCGGCCACGGTTTGAAGGGCCTCCTCGGCCCTCCTGCGATTCTCTATCTCGCTTTGAAGCTGCCTGTTCGCAATTCGTATCTCCGCCATGCGTTCTTCCACCAGGCCTTCTATACGCTCATAGTACGCTCCCTGGTCCGTCATGGTCCGGCGAGCTTCCTCTTCCGCCTGCTCCATGAGCGCCAGCTTCGTTCTCATATCCCTCATTTCCGCCAGGAGTTCTTCTCTTGTTTTATCCTTGTTCTTCACTTGGTCCCTCGAAAAACTTCGGGCCCCATTTCCGGCCGATTCGACGGGAAAGGGGTCTCTTTCCTTACCCATACGGACAGTTCTCAACCCGCACTCTATAAGTAATTAATCTCATAAGTAGTTTTTCTTGTCAACCGGAATTGTGACATGGACCGTTTTACCGCAGACCTTGAACCTTGCAAAAAACGTGAGCATTTCATATACTTACATCTGACATCAGACCCTCAGGGCGTGCTCCCGGGTCGTTGTGTCTCAAAGGGGTCCCGACACGATGGAAGGAAATTAAACCGAAGGGGGAACGTGTATGGCTTTGATCGATGACCTGAAAAAGAAAACGGAAGAAGGCCTGAAAACACTGAAGGAAACAGCACAGGATTTTGCCTTTAACGTTGAAAAGCAAGCCAAGATAGGAAAGAGAAGGTATCTGGATATTACCAAACTCCAGCGGAGCATCCAAACCCTCTTTACGGAAATGGGTGAATACGCCTACGACGAAATGACCTCAGGAAGGTCCATAAAAAACACCGACCCCTACCTCAAAGAAAGAGCAGACTCCATCTCCCGAATGAAATCAGAGATAACCGCAATAGAGGAGGAAATAGCCGAAATTGAGCATCTGGAGCCACCTAAGCATCTGGGTGAGTAGGCTGTTCATCCAGCACGCACCGCGTGCGAGAGGGGGAGGCTCTACAAACTCCTTCAACTGTGCATCTCGCCCCGGGCTTATGCCCGGGGCGCTCTTAATTTTGATGTTACAGATATTTCTTGATCAGCACTTCAGCAATCTGGACTGCGTTCAGGGCGGCGCCTTTTCTGATATTATCTGCCACCACCCACAGGTTGAGCCCGTGCGCCACAGACTCATCCCTTCTTATCCTGCCCACAAAGGTTTCATCTCTTCCTGCGGCGTCTATGGCAAGGGGATATATTTTCTTTGACGGGTCATCGACAACCTTCACGCCGGGGGCTTTCTTGAGGATCTTCCTCGCCTCTTCCGGACTCAGGTCCTTTTCGAATTCGATGTTCACGGACTCGGAGTGGCTGTAGAATACCGGCACCCTGACGGTGGTCGCCGTCACTTGGATGCTCTCGTCTTCCAGGATCTTCTTCGTCTCATTTACCATCTTCATCTCTTCCTTCGTGTATCCGTTGTCGAGGAATACATCGATCTGGGGGAGACAGTTGAAGGCGATCTGATAAGGGTACACTTTCTTCTCAACGGGTTTGTTGTTATAGATGGCAAGCACCTGCTGTTCAAGCTCATAAATGGCCTTTTTTCCTGTACCTGAGACCGCCTGGTACGTGGAGACCACGATCCTTTTGATCTTCGCCGCGTTGTGAAGGGGTTTCAGGGCCACCACCATCTGAATGGTGGAACAGTTCGGATTCGCTATGATGCCCTTCTTCGTATAATCCTTGATTGCATGTTCGTTCACCTCGGGCACTACGAGAGGGACATCAGGGTCCATCCTCCACGCGCTCGTGTTGTCTATCACCACACACCCGGCCGCCGCCGCGATGGGGGCGAACTTCTCGCTTATGGAACCGCCCGCGGAAAAGAGGCCTATCTGGATATCCTTGAAGGAATCTTCCTTAAGCTCCTCGATCTTCACGTCGTGTCCCTTATATGTCAGCGTCTTGCCCACGCTTCTCGAAGACGCGAGCAGGGTCAGTTTCTTTACGGGAAATTTCCTCTGTTCGAGGGTCTCGACCATTTCGTTTCCCACAGCGCCGGTGGCGCCTACAACGGCTACGTTATACTCTTTCATTCTATTCCTCCAGTTTCTTTTTGAGGTATTTGATCAGCCCGCCTTCATTGATAAGTTCCACCATAAAGGTTGGGATCGGTTTCGCCTGTATCTCCGCTCTCTTGCATTTTATGATCCCTGAAACGAGATCGACCTGAAGCTCCTCGCCCTCCTCAACGAAGTCCGCAAGGTCGGCCTCGAGGAGCGCCAACCCCTTGTTGAAGGCATTGCGGTAGAATATCCTCGCGAAACTTTTTGCAATGACAAGGGGTATACCCAGTGCCGCGATCGCGATGGGAGCATGCTCCCGAGATGACCCGCACCCGAAATTGAGACCCGCCACAATAATGTCGCCGGCCTTTACATCCTTTGAGAAGGATGGGGCAAGGGGTTCCATGCAGTGCTCGCCCAGCACCTTGGGGTCGGTATGGGCAAGGTATCTCGCGGGGATAATGATATCCGTATCTATGTTATCACCGAATTTCCAGACTCTTCCTTTTAAAGTTGTTTCCATCGTAACTCCTTCTTCGCTATTCGCTAAGGGCTCTCTTTTCTCAACCGAAAACAGGATGGTTTATGGGCAGACGATCCCTTGCAGCCGGTCGCTGGGCGCCGGTATTATAAGACCTCTTCCGGGACCGCGATCCTGCCTTTGATGGCGCTCGCGGCTGCGACCGCGGGACCTGCAAGGTAAACCTCGCTCTCCGGATGACCCATTCTCCCGATAAAATTCCTGTTGGTCGTGGCGACGGCCCTTTCGCCCTTCGCAAGGATACCCATGTGACCGCCGAGACAGGGACCGCACGTGGGAGGCGAAATAATGCATCCCGCATCAAGGAAGATATCGAAGTAACCCCGTCCCAGGGCCTCTTTGTAGACCGCGGGCGTTGCGGGAATGATTATACACCTTACGAAGCGGGCGACCTTCTTCCCTTTCAGTATCTCCGCCGCAGCTTCGAGGTCTTCTATTCTCCCGTTCGTACATGACCCGATGACAACCTGATCGATGTCGATCCCTCCAAGGTCCTTCGCGTCCTTAACGTTGGACGGCAGGGAAGGAAGGGCGACTTTCGACCCTATGGAAGTCACATCTATGTCGATAACCTGTTTGTAACGGGCGTCCGGGTCGCTCTCGTATATCCTCGAAGGTCTTTTTCCCCGGTCCTTCACGTAGGCAAGGGTCTTTTCATCCACCTTGAATATGCCGTTCTTCCCGCCTGCCTCGATCGCCATATTGGCCATGGTGAAACGCGACTCCATGGAGAGGGCGGAAATGGCCTCGCCATCGAATTCCATGGCGGAATAAAGGGCCCCATCCACTCCGATCATGCCGATAATATGGAGGATAAGATCCTTTCCCGTGACCCATTTCTGCCATTTTCCATGACACACGAACTTGATGGTCTCCGGCACCTTCAACCAGACCCGTCCTGTTACCATCCCATATGTTAAATCCGTGCTCCCCATGCCGGTCGAGAAGGCGCCCAGGGCGCCGTAGGTGCAGGTATGACTGTCAGCCCCTATCACTACATCGCCGGGCACGACAAGGCCCTGCTCCGGGAGCAGGGCATGTTCCACGCCACACTGCCCACCCTCATAGAGGTGCTTTATACCGTACTTAACGGAAAACTCCCTGATCGTCTTGCAGTTCTCCGCGGAAAGTATATCCTTGTTCGGCGTAAAGTGATCAAGGACAAAAACCACCTTCTCCGAGTCGAATACCCGTGTGGCGCCTACTTTGTGAAACTCCTCAAGAGAGAGGGGCGCGGTAATATCGTTTGCAAGGGCAAGGTCTATCCGTGCCTCGATGATTTCACCGGGTTCCACCACATCTCTCTCAGCGTGTGCAGCCAGTATCTTTTCCGTGATTGTCATTCCCATTTACAGGCCCTCAACTTTTCTTTTTTTCACATATTCGAGCTTGTTCAGGGCATTGATGTACGCCCTGGCGCTCGCTACGATAATATCCGTATCCCGTCCCTTTCCTATGACGGTGGCCCCCTTCTCCTCGATCTTCACAAACACTTCTCCCTGGGCGTCCATGTCCCTCGTGATCGAGTTAACCGAGAACTTGAGCAATTTGCTGTTCGTCTTCACCATCTTCTTGATGATCTTGTAAGCGGCGTCCACCGGCCCGTCGCCATATCCCACGTCCTGAAGGATCGTTCCGTCTATCTCGAGTTTCACCATTGCGGTGGGTATGGTCTGACTCCCGCAGGACACATTGAGATAGACGATCTTGTATTTCTCGGGTATCTTGTATATCTCGTCCATAATGATCATTTCAATGTCTTCATCATACACGTTCTTTTTCATATCCGAGAGCGTTTTGAACCGTTTGAACGCCAGGTTGATCTCCTGGTCGCTGAAGGTATACCCCATCTCCTCGATTCTATCCCGGAAAGCGTGTCTCCCCGAGTGCTTCCCGAGGACGAGGGAGCTTTTCGTTATGCCCACCGATTCGGGTTTCATGATCTCATAGGTGAGCTTGGATTTCAAAAGGCCGTCCTGATGGATCCCCGACTCGTGAGCAAAGGCGTTGGCGCCGACTATGGCCTTGTTGGGCTGCACTCCTCCGCCGGTAATAGACGTTATCAACCTGCTCGTGGGGTATATCTTTTCGCTCACAATCTTCGTATCGGCGGAAAGCACGTCCTTCCTGGTACGCAGTATCATGGCGATCTCTTCAAGGGACGCATTTCCCGCCCTCTCGCCTATGCCGTTGATAGTGCACTCCACCTGCCGGGCGCCGTTCTGGACCGCTGCAATGGAGTTCGCCACCGCAAGGCCCAGATCGTTATGGCAATGGACACTTATAACAGCCTGGGCGATATTGGGGACATTGTTCACAATATAACGGATCATATCGCCAAATTCGGAAGGCACTGCATATCCCACCGTATCGGGCACGTTCACGGTGGTGGCTCCTGCTTCTATGACTTCGGCAAGGACCTTGCATAGGTAGTCCCAGTCGCTCCTCGTCGCATCCATGGCGGAAAATTCCACGTTCGGAGTGTGCCCCTTCGCCCTTTTCACCGCATCGACGGCGATCTTCACGATCTCGTCCTTCGTCTTCTTGAACTGGTGCTTGAGGTGAATGTCCGACGTGGAGATGAATGTGTGAATCCTGGGCATCTTCGCAACCTTGACGGCTTCCCATGCCCTATCTATATCTTCATTGTTCGCCCGCGCCAAGCCGGCAATCTCACAGTTCTGAACAGTCTCTGCGATCAATCTGACCGCTTCGAAATCGCCTTCCGACGCGATGGGGAAACCCGCCTCGATGACATCGACTCCAAGGATTTCCAGTTGCCTCGCGACCCTTAGTTTTTCAGGGGTGTTCATGGTGTTGCCGGGCGACTGCTCCCCATCCCTTAATGTCGTATCGAATATAATGATTCTCTCTGGCATATCTCCCTCTTCAGTTTTTTCTGTATCAACTCGAATAGTTCCTGTTCCTTCTCTATCTGTACTGTCACCGCAAGATAGAAGAGGTTGTCCGGGACTTCCATGGCCGCCATCTTGATCGCGTCTTTTTCCGTAGTCACCACAAGGTCCGCGCCTCCGTACGACGCGATCCTTCTCACCTCTCTTTCGTTATACCCATGATGGTCGGGAAAGGAGGTTTCATGGATCACATCCGCCCCCAACTCGCGAAGGAGGTTAAAAAAAGACCGGTTGTCCCCAAGACCCGAGAAGGCGGCAACCCGTTTCCCCTTCAGAAGCCTATAATGGATCATCCCGTCAAACTTCATATTGTAGAGATAAGCGGGTTTGTACCTCATGCGGTATCTCGGCGTCTGCCCGGCATAGGCCTCCATGTCCGCGTCCAGGTCGCCCTTATTAATCAATATGATATCCGCGTCCCTTATCCTCTCAAGGGGCTCCCTGCATGGACCGAGAGGAAAAAGACCATGGCCTGACAGCCCTTCGTTTCCGTTCAGGACAAGTACCTCTATATCCTTCTCAATATTCCGCAATTGAAAGCCGTCGTCGAGCACCGCAAGATCGATGGGAAACGACTTCATCCCCATGTCGATGGCTTCCGCCCTGTTGCTTCCCACCAGAACGGGCACCTGTGTCTTCCTTGCGAGCATCAACGCCTCGTCCCCTACGTCCTCCGCTTTATCGTTCCTCGGGTCGACGGGGAACGTGCCTTTCCTCTTCCTCTTGTAACCGCGAGTGGCTATGGCGGGATGGAAGCCCGCCTCCTTCAACATCGCGGAAAGCCTCTCCACCACCGGGGTCTTTCCTGTCCCTCCGAGAGTAATATTGCCCACGCTTATCACGGGGATGGTGACCCCTTGTATCGCAATCCAGCCCCGCTCGTAAATCTTTTTCCTTACATTGAGGCACGTCTTATACAGGACTGAAAGGAGGAAAAGGGGCCCATAAAAAAGCCACTTTGTATACTTTGCTTCCCCATTCCAAACCCTTATGATGGCATTCCTCATTTAATTAGCATAGTTATACCAAAATCGGGGGAAAAAATCAAAGCCAATTGTCCTTGAACACGAAGACCCGCGGAAACAGGACAACTGACCCCCTCCATTGCGGAGGCCGGGCCACGCCCTGTTTCAGATCAATGTGCCCCGCACCCACCTGACTGTCGTCGCCAATTCCTGTCTGGCGAGAGGCTTCATGAGGAATTCCCTGATCCCCATGGGGAAGCCCGCGCTGTCGAGGACTGCGCTCTTCAACTTCCTGTTGCAGCCTGTCCATAATAACGGTGGCCCTTTGCAGGCGTTCCGATATATTGTTGAAAGTCCGGCCCAACTCGCAGGCTGAGCCCCCTATGTTCTTCGCAAGAGTGGAAGACGTGATGCCGGCCGAAATGATCGGCGTGACTCCAGAAGCAAGGACAGGGAACAGGGTACGGATACTATTGTAAACAATACAGTTCCGCTCGGTATTTGCCGCCCGGGACATGGGAAGGGCCCGTTGTGCCGACCTGAAGGCTGGTTGAGCTGACGGACAAAAAAGGCGAAACAAATACCGTGATTGATGCGGGAACATATGGCATCAGAGGCGCGTTAAGTGGTATAGTTTATTCGGTTCTTTTTGTTGTTCTCGGAGACTTCGAGAGGAAAGATGGGAGGGGGACGGGGAGCACCGCCGGTAGCTTCCGCGTGTACAAAACCAGTTACGGAGGACACGTGAATTCTAGGTCAAAACCAAAAGCACACGAGCCCGAAGAAACCCTCTCCGTAGTGGGAATAGGCGCCTCTGCGGGTGGTCTCTATTCCCTCGAGTGTTTTCTGTCGGCCTTGCCTGAAAAATTTAATTTTCCTGTCGTTTTCGTGCAGCACCTTCCGGCAACCCACAAGAACCTTCTGCCGGAGTTGCTCCGTGCGCGAAGGTCCGACCTCGAAATTGAGGAAGCGTCCGACGGACTCCCTCTCCTTCCGGGACGGCTTTACCTGGCTCCGGCGGCTAAAGAGATCACAATCGAAAAAGGGAAGTTGAAGATATCTCCTTACGCCGATGGCCATATCCACCTTCCCATCGATGAGTTCTTTGTCTCCCTCGCCCGATATACCCCTGAACGGGCCACTGCGGTCGTCTTCTCCGGGGCAGGCACCGACGGCGCCCTCGGGGCACAGACTCTCAGGGAGGCGGGCGGCACCGTGTTCGTTCAAGACCCCGAGACCGCCGAATTCGGCGCAATGCCCCTTGCCGCGATAAGCGCGGGACAGGTGGACGGCGTGCTTTCGCCGCAGGATATCGCCCGGGAAATCGTCAGGCTTCATGGAGAAGGGGCCTTGTCCGGACCCGGCGGAGACCTCGTCACCGCCAGGGAACTCGAACCGTTTTTCGGACTCATCCATAAGAAGACAGGATACCGGTTCAACCATTACAAAAAGAGTGTCGTGGCGAGAAGGATCAGGCGGCGCATGTACCTGCGCTCAGTCCCTTCAGTGAAAGACTACCTTGACATGGTAGCGCACAAAGAGGGGGAGGCGGCAATGCTCGCGGCGGACCTCATGATCGGCGTCACTTCCTTTTTCAGGGACCAACTCGCCTGGAAAGCCCTTCATCTCGACGTGACGCGAAAAATCATCGCCGAAGAGAGCGACGCCCCCATCCGGGTCTGGACGCCCGCGTGCGCAACAGGGGAAGAGGCGTACTCCATCGCCATGATGCTGGAGCAGGAACTTGAACTGGCGGGTAGGATGAGGGAGGTGCAGGTCTTCGCCACGGACGTGAACGAACGGGCCCTCGATAAGGCCCGGGAAGGCGTATACCCGTCGGGGGTGACTGCCGACGTCCCGGCGGAGTACATGAAAGAGTTCTTCAGCGAGTCCGAAGACCACCTCTCGGTGGTCATAAACAAAGACCTTCGCCAAAAGGTGGTGTTTGCGAAACACGACATCCTCGTCGACCCGCCCTTTTCACGACTGGACCTCGTGATCTGTCGCAATCTTTTGATCTACCTGGAAACGGAGGCCCAGGAAAAGTGTATGTCCATCTTTCACTATGCCCTGAAAGAGAATGGATACCTCTTCCTCGGAAATGCCGAATCTCCGGGCCGGGACACCAACCTCTTTGCCGCCCTTCCCCACAAAAAGTGCCGCGTCTACCGGAAGATGGAGGTCAAACCGCCCACGAAACTGCCGTTCCCGCCCGCTTTTGCCGCCGAACAGTCCCCTCTCCTCTTTTCAGGTCCCCAAAAAAGCGTGGATTCCCGGCAATCGGCGGTACTCTTTATCCAGAATGCATTACTTGAAGAATACGCGCCGGCGGCCGTGGCCATAAATGGCGACTATGATATCGTGTATCTTAACGGCCCGACGCACAGATTTCTGCGCCAGCCCCGGGGGGTCCCCACCCTCAACTTGCTTGAGCTTCTTCATGAAAGACTCAGGAACCGGATCCGTGCGGCGGTTTACCGCGTAGTCCAGGAGAAAAAGCCTGTGTCGGTCCGTACCGGTATCCCTGACGACGGAGGGAGGAGAAGACCGGTGACGATCCGCGTTTCAGGGCTGAAAGAAAACCTTCTTCTCATAGTCTTCCGCGAAAAGAACGGTGTGCCGGGGCAGGAAGACGCACTCTCCCTGGAGGCCACCGCTGTTGAAGAGACCGCGATGCGACAACTCGAAAACGAGCTATCCACGACACGCGATGACCTTCGAAGCAACATTGAGCAACTACGGAGCCTCAATGAGGAACTGCATTCGTCGAATGAGGAACTTCAGGCGGCCAACGAAGAACTCGAGACATCAAGGGAAGAACTTCAGTCCCTGAATGAGGAGCTGATTACGGTAAATGCTCAGCTCCAGGCGAAGATCGAGGAACAGGAAGCGACTAATAACGACCTGAACAACTTCCTCGCGAGCGCGGATATTCCCACGATTTTCCTCGATCACCGGCTGCGGGTGCGCCGTTTTACCCCTGCCATGACGAGGTTGATCAAACTTGTCCCCCGGGATGCGGGACGTCCGATCAGCGACTTTTCACAGGAGAACCTCGGGGGTGACATCGTCCGGGATGCGGGGTCGGTACTCGAGCATCTTTCACCCGTCAGGAAGGAACTACAGATCGGCGGCGTATGGTACGTCCGTACTGCCCTCCCGTACCGCACCTCTGACAACCGGATAGAGGGCGTGGTTATTTCCTTTGCGGACATAACGGAAAGCAAGCTGGCAGAAGAGAACACTCGACATCTCGCGTCTTTCCCCAGCATGAACCCGAACCCCGTGATAGAGATCGATGCCGGCGGCAAAGTGATCTTCCACAACCCGGCGACAGACAGGATACTCGAGGATCTCGGAATGAGCAAAGACAGCGTGGAGGTCTTCTTTCCCCACGATCTGAAGGATATCTTCCGGAACTGGGACGGTAAGCAGGGAACAAACCTTCTCCGCACGGTGAAGATAAAGGACCGTATCTTCGGTGAGTCCGTTTTCCTTCACCCCGGGTCTTCCGTGGCGCGGATCTACGCCTTCGAGGTCACCGAACGGGAGCGTGCGGAAGAGGCGCTGAGGCAAAACGAAAAGCGGATGAACGCCGCCCAGGAAATAGCCCATCTCGGGGGTTGGGAGCTTGACCTCGTGAGCAACCACCTTTCCTGGTCGGACGAGGTATACCGTATCTTCGGTTTTACACCCGGGGAATTCGATGCCACCTACGAGGCATTTCTCGAAGTGGTGCACCCCGACGACCGGGCCGTCGTCTACGAAGCCTATTCCCGCTCTCTCAGGGAGGGGAGGGATACCTACGAAATCGAGCACCGTGTGATAAGGAGGTCGGACGGCGAGGTACGCATCGTCCATGAAAAATGCGAACACGTCCGCGACGGGTCCGGCCGCATTATCAAGTCTATCGGGATGGTGCACGATATCACGGAGGCCAAGCAAGGAGAGGAAATCCTCAGGAAAAGTCTCGAAAGACTCGACATTATTTCGAGCACGGCAAGTCAGCTCCTTATGAGCCGGGAGCCGCAGAAGATCGTCGAGTCCCTGTGCCGGAGAGTCATGGAACACCTCGACTGCCATGCCTTTTTCAACTACCTTGTAGATGAAGGGGGCGGTTATCTCACTCTCAATGCATACGCCGGGATCCCGGAAGAAAATGCGCGGGAGATACATGTTCTCACCTTCGGGACCGCGGTGTGCGGATGCGCGGCGAGGGATGCGTGCAGGATCGTTGCCGAGCACATCCCTACCACGCCCGACATAAGGACCGACCTCGTCCGTTCCTTCGGCATCAAGGCCTACGCATGCCACCCTCTTCTCATCGAAGGACAGGTTATCGGGACCCTTTCATTCGGCACAAAGACGCGGCTTACCTTCGAGGAGGACGAACTCTCCCTCATGAAGAACGTAGCAGATCAGGTAGCCACCGCCATGGAGCGCATGAAGCTCCTCCATTCCCAGAAGGAACGGGCGGACGAACTGCAGAGGCGGGTTGAGGAGAGAACCGCCGAACTGGCCCGGCAGGCAGGCCTCCTGGACCTCGCACACGACGCCATAATCGTAAGGGACGAAGACGGCAGGATCGGCTTCTGGAGTTCAGGCGCGGAAGACACCTATGGCTGGACCAGAGAAGAAGCGCTCGGCAGGATTACCCACACGCTCCTCGAGACGAGGTTTCCCTTCCCTCTCACGGAGATTGATAACATTATCCGCACAAAAGGCCGTTGGGAAGGAGAACTCAGACATACCACGAAGGCCGGGAAACGCATTGTCGTGCTCAGCCGGTGGGCGGTAAGGCCTGGCGTGACCCCGGGGTCACACGAGATTATGGAGATAAACTGCGACATTACCGACCGCAAGCACGCTGAAGAGATCCTTCGTGTGGCGGGTGAATATAACAGGAGTCTTCTTGAAGTAAGCCTCGACCCCCTTGTCACCATCGACCGCGAGGGCAGAATCAGCGATGTCAATAAGGCCACGGAGAACGTAACCGGATATTCCAGGGAAGTCCTCATCGGCAAGGACTTTTCCGACTACTTCACCGACCCTGAAAAGGCAAAGGCCAGCTACGAACTGGCGTTCAGGGAAGGACTTGTCCGGGACTACGAACTTTCGATCCGCCATCAGGACGGACATGTAACGCCGGTCTTTTACAATGCCTCCGTTTACAAGGACGCTTCAGGCAAGGTGGCGGGCGTGTTCGCGGCAGCCCGGGACGTCACCGAACAGCGCCGTCTCGAAGAACACCTGCGACAATCGCATAAAATGGAAGCCATCGGCACCCTGGCGGGAGGCATCGCCCACGATTTCAATAATATCCTGGCCTCGATCCTGGGTTATACCGAAATGGCCGTGGAAGATGTGCCGGACCGTCCCGAGGTGGAAAAAAACCTCCGGAATGTGCTGAAATCGGCGGTCAGGGCGCGGGACCTCGTGAAACAGATACTCGCCTTCAGCCGGAAGAGCGATGAAGTGAGGAACCCCTTGTCCTTGTCACCCCTCATCGAGGAGACGGTGCAGTTCCTCAGGGCTTCGATTCCTACCACCATCGACATAAGGCTCGGGATGAGCGCGGGATCGGACACCGTCGTTGCATCGCCTACTGAAGTGCACCAGATACTCATGAACCTCTGCACCAACGCAGCCTCCGCCATGGAAGAAGGGGGCGGAGTTCTCGATATCAGCCTCGCCGGCATCGAATTCGGGCTCGATCCGACCTATCCCGGCCTCAACATACTGCCCGGGAAGTATGTCCGGCTCTCGGTAAGGGACACGGGCGCCGGCATGACCAAGGACATAATCAAGAGGGTATTCGAGCCGTTTTTCACCACCAAGGAAGTGGGCCGGGGTACAGGAATGGGTCTTGCGGTAGTCTACGGAATCGTGAAGGATTTGCATGGAGCCATCACCGTCGAGAGCGAACCCGGGACCGGTTCCGTCTTCCACGTATTTCTCCCCCTTGTGGAAGCCCACGTGGAAGAGGAGCATGGAGGCGCCGACGGCGTTCCCCGGGGCAGTGAGAGAATCCTTTTTGTCGACGACGAGGACCTTCTTATGGAATGGGGGCAGGCAACCCTGGAACGGCTCGGCTATAAAGTGACGACGACCGCGGGCAGCGCCGAGGCCCTTGCCGTCTTTTCCAAGGACCCGTCCCGGTTCGACCTCGTGATCACCGATCAGACCATGCCTGTCATGACCGGGGTGCAACTGGCCGCCCGGATATTATCCATGAGAAGCGACGTCCCGATTATCCTCTGTACAGGACACAGCGAAACGGTTTCGCCCGATCAGGCGAAGACCATGGGGATTCGCGAGTTCCTCATGAAACCCGTCACCAGGCAGGAGCTTGCCCATGCAGTCCGGCGGGCCCTCGACCGGTAGAAGTTCCTCCCTTTTCCGTGAAAAGGACCGGAGCGGCACATGGCACACGACGCAACAAGCCGGGCATTCATTAATATGAGGGATGATTTCGGCAGGCTGCCCTGAAAGGGGCGGCGGACAAGAGTACACAGAGGGGCCGTCCGCGTCGATCGCGGACGGCCCCTGACTATCACCACGATCCAGAGGAAAGTCCGGCATTCGCTCTCCCGGTCTATTTCTTTTACTCCTCCTCGTCCCACTCCTCATTCATCACCAAAGCGGTGGTGCCGCCGGCGAGGACCGACAGTTTTACTGCCCCAATGGTGCGATAGACTTCGCTTGGGCTCCGTTTCCTGCCGTCCACCATGAGGAGGTGGTCTTCAATGGATACGCCGAGGAGGCGTTCGTTCTCTCTCAAATAAGGTAGTATCAACTCCCAGTCTTTATCGTCAAAAGGCATTATCTGTCCTCCGTTCAACTGCTCCTGAACGATCGTCCCGTGAGGGTCGCGGACAAATATCGCCCCTCCCGAGGCGAGGGAGAAGAGGTTGGAGCCCGGGTACGGCGTATCGAGGGGGATCACCTTCCCGTCGTCCCCAAAGGTGAGACCGTTCAGGATCACGAAGCCGCCGCCGTTGTATGGGTCTCCCGCCATAAACGATTCCGCGAGGAAATCGAGGGCCGTGCCGTTAATCACGACTCTGGGCTTGCCGGCGGCATTGATGAGCGGACGCCCCGCCGCATTGCCGAGCACATAGACTTCTCCGCCCTTGGCCCCGTACATGAACGTCTGGCCCACGTCGCCGTACACGACGAGTTTGCCCGACTTGAGTATCTGTCCAAGTTGGTCCTGGGCGTTGCCGTGGACATGTATCTCAAGGCCGTCGATACCTGATGCAAGGTAGTCGCCGGTGGAATCGAAGGCATCGATGCGCACACCCGTAGAGTTGGGACCGAATCCGCAACCCAGAAAGCGCTGTCCCCGATGGCCGAAACATATGAACCGTTTCCACCCTAGCTTATAGGCATTGGATATAAGGCTTGCAAAGGAATCATCGCCTTCCGGCGGAAATTTGCCTGCGTCGGCCACAAGCACCCGCTCACCCGACTCGGGAGCCCTGAGCGCAAGGCGACTGTCCCAATCGATCCGCCGTCCGTAAAGCACGGCTCCCTTTGCATCGATCAGGGGAATCGCCCTGAAGATCGAATCGAGGGTGTTCGAAACCATCTGCAGCACCGACCTCCGTCTCTTGCTCCCAAGAGAATAGCGCCTGTCGAGAAGACGGGAAAGAAGGCCGATTACCGGGCCTTTCAGATCATCCTCTTCCGCAAGGGCGGTGAGAAGGTCGAGGAACGTATAAAATCTTGAATAATCCCACTTCGCAAACCCCTCTTTCAAGTCGCTGAAGAGTTTTTCCGTGTTCTTCTTTGACAATTCCCTTACGATCGTCCTCAAGTTGTCTACATGGAAAGTAGGCGTACGAGGCAGCTCCGTGCGAAAATCATGAGGCGTCTGGTCTTTCGGGACATCGATGGCGCGTCCGAATTTGTCCGTGCACGTAAGGTCCATCTTGCCGGGCATCGACTCCTTCACGGTAAAGATGAACGCGCCGCCGTCCGTATAGCTCCCGCCGCGGGCGTTCCAGTATCTGTCGGCCACGGTCCCGAAACGGGGATCTTCTTCCGCAAGACTCGCGAGGGTGGCATCTAATGCCTGCTTTTCCGAGCAGATAAGACCTATCTCCACTTCACCCTTTTGAAGGGCGAAGACCTGGGGCCTCAGCATCGCCGTATCGGTGATACCGATGAGCTGGTACTGTTTGTTCTGAACATCCGTGCGGGCAATGATAAAGAACCATGGTCCGTCGGGAGAACCGTGGATATGGGCCGCCTGGATCTGTCTGTAGATGGGTTGTTTTTCCCGGGGAAGGTGATCGAAGTCCATCTCTCCCGTAGGTGCAAGGGCTTCGATGATATATTCCAAGGGATAACCGTAGACCCTGTTCAAAAGGTCGAATACCTGCACGGAAACCTCCGTATCCGTGAGGAACAGGGGATAGACGTTCCGTTGTTTCAAATATTCGGAAACCGAATAATAGTTCGCGAAGTCTCCATTGTGCACCAGGGCCTCGTCGAGCCCGATGAAGGGATGGGCGCCGCCCGGATGCCACACGCGGCCTTTCGTCGGATAGCGCTGGTGAGCTATCCATATATGGGCATCGAAGTTCTCAAGTTTGTAGTACTGCGCCACCTGTTCGGCATAACCCACGATCTTGAGTATCATCATGTTCCTGCCGTGAGAAAGGACGAAGGCTCTCTTTTCGCCAAGGGCGCTGTAAAGGTTCAGATTCAATTGGTACGTATTCTGATAGACGAACTCTTCTTCCGCCTTGTAATCGGGAAGCATCTCAAGGCGCCGCTCCTTCTTGAAGGCGGCGAGGACTTCGGGTTTTACCCTCACAAAATACCGTTTCACCTGGGGGGGCTTCATTTCGAGGCCCGGCACATCCCTGTAGTCATCCACTGTTTCGATGAAGGATTCATGGTCAACCCGGAAGAAAGGCCTGATAAAGCGCGCTTCAAGCTCGGGCACCACTGTTTCATCGAGGAGCGCTATCTGAAGAAGAAAATCATTGTCGAGTATCTCCCGGCTTACCCCGAGTTTTTCGGGAGTGAGTCCTACTGCCGAGAGACCCCCGCCCTTACCGTTTCCCCTGTTGTGCATCTGTATGGAGGGCTCGATGATGTGACGACCGCTCACGGGGATGTTACAAACAAAACCGGTAACCCCGCATCCACCTTCTTCCGCCTCTATGCCGGCCTGTTTTACACGTGCTTCAGCGTCCCGGAAGTGGTAGCGCGCATCTATTATTGCTTCTCTTATGCTTCTCTGTTTCATATCAAGACCTCATTTTCTTGGGGTAGAGCTTTCTCATTCAGTGCACGGCGCGGAATGCAAAACATTGTCCGCTCTAGATGTCCAGTTCCCCGTCTATCTCTTCCTTCTTTATGTAGTCAAGATGGGCGATTACATCAAAACGCCCCGTCAATTCCGTAACGCTCTTCATACCAAACCGCTTGAGGATGGAGACAAGCTGTCTGCGCCACACCGTGTACATATTGATGATACGCTGTGTTGCCCATTCCAGGTTCATGAGACCCGTGAGCCCTTCATCCGTAGTGGCAATCCCGCGGGCGCATCCCCGGCCCGACTCGCAGTGGTGACAGCGAATGCATTCAAGGGCCACGAGATCGGCGGTCCCGAGACAGACGCCGTTGGCGCCCATGGCGATCGCTTTTGCAAGATCGTAAGCCGAGCGTATGCCGCCGCTCGCTATGATGGTTATATTGTCCCTTATACCCTCTTCGCAGAGAAACTTGTGTACTTTGGGGAGGGCATATTCGATAGGCATGGCGATATTCTTCTTCGCGATATCAGGGGCTGCCCCTGTTCCGCCGTAGCTTCCGTCGAGCTGCACGATATGTGCCCCCGCGTAGTAGCTTCCCACCGCAACCATGTCGACATCCGTGGGGGTCGAAACCTTCACGGACACGAGGGCGCGCGGGTTTGTCTCCTTTATCCAGTCCACATGTTTCTTGTGGTCTTCAACCGAGTAGACGCTGTGAAAGGGGAACGGCGAAAAAAGGGCGCTCCCGGGCACGGCCTCGCGCATGGCAGCCACGCGGGGCGTTACCTTATCGCCAAGAAGGTGGCCTCCCAGACCTGGTTTCGCGCCCTGGGCGTATTTGAATTCCACTATCCTCACTCTTTTGATCGTCTCTTCTCTGACGCCGAAAAGGCCCGTTGCCACCTGGGTAATAATGTGGTCGTCATAGGGCATAAGCTCTTCAGGGTATCCGCCCTCGCCCGTACAGCAGAAGGTATTCAGAGCCGAAGCGGCTCTGACGCGGGAGAGCATGGTTACAATACTTACGGAACCGAAGGACATGCCGCCGAGATAAAAAGGAACCGGGATGGTAATCCTGGGTCGCGAATCTCCGGAACGGTTCAACTCGATGGCCGTCGAAATCTCTTCTTCCGCCACCGGGGCCTTGTCCTGGGTGGGAAAGATGAAACGAAGCTTGTCGAAGCCGCCGCCCGAATCACCGGTTTTATAGTTCAGGTCCTGGTGCGGAATATTCCCTGTTTCCGCCATATGCCAGGTACCCGCAAGAAGTTCTGCGGGCCACCGTCTGTCTCCGAGTATCTCGAAGGACGGATTAAGGCTCAGGTGTATGGCCTTCTCCGGGCATCTGGTCACGCAGTGAAAATCATTCTTGCTGCAGGGAAAACCAAGGCAGAGGTGGTCCAGCGCGGGCTTGGGTCTCTTCTTCCCGGCCCTGAAGACCCCGTGGGGACAAAGGTCCACACATAGTCCGCAGTTATTGCACGCCTTGCTCACCGCCACGCGATACTTGCCAAGGGCATTACGGAAGCGGCTCGGCACCGGCTTAATTTCAGGAAATGTGAATGTTCGTGATTCGCTTGCCATTACATCAACCCCTTTTGCCCATTCCGGCGAAGATTTCTTTCTCAAGGTCCTCGAAAAACATGGCACGGCCCATCTCGCCCCTCAGCCGTCTTACCTCGCGGATACCCATGGCCCCAAGGGTCTCGAGGAGCTGACTGTGCCAGCCGGCCATGAGATTGCGGACGCGGGCCGAACCCCATACGGGATTCACGCTCTCCAGATCCACCGGACAGGCGATGCCTTCCTTACAACGGCGGCACACCCTGCATTCCATGGCCACAAGGAGAGGTATGTCCACGGCGACAGCGTCTGCGCCGCATATGATCTGCTTTGTCACATGCTCCGCCATGGCAATCCCACCGCCCGCGATCAGGGTGATCTGGTCCCTCACGCCCTTTTCCACAAGATGGAGGTGTATCTCCTTCATCCGGTCTTTTATGAAGAGGGGCCGGGCGGCTTTCTCGCGGCCGAACTCGTCGGCCACAAGGTGTATTACTTCAGCGCCGTCGATAGCAAGGCCGAGTATGGCTCCGGAAGCGTCGGGATTAAGTTCCATCCTTATCATCACCACGATGCCCGGGTTCTTTTCCTTGATCTTCTTCTGCAGCGCCATGACATCCTTGCCGTGGGGCACTTCTATCATGCGCAGTCGGCCCACCACGGCCGGATCAAGATCGTCCGGTTTTCCGTCAACGTAAAGCACCATATTGGAAAGGTACTTCTCCATGTCGGGCCGGTAGTCGCTTTGACGGACGATGCAAAAGGTACCGAGTGATCCGGCTCCTTCGAGGAGCGCCGTCGTTATCCGTTCCCTCGGGGGCGACCATGGCAGAATATCGAAAATAATGGGCAAGGGTATCTCTACAAGAGGCGGCGGGGTTGTCATTAGCGCTCCCGACGAGTCGAATTCGAGGGCCATCACCTTTCGGCCTACATCCACCGTGGTGCTTATATACTCGCGGCCATGAATACCATCTCTGGTAGGCCGCACGATTTCCGACATATCCGTCCACATGGCATCGAATCCGGGGCCTGAAAACGGTCCACCGTAACCGCCGCCTGAAACGGGAATACGTCCCGCTTCCGCCTGGAACCAGAGCCCGGCAATGATCTCCGGCGTCCAGTAATGGTCGCCAAGGACTTTATAGGAAGGGTTAACACCCTTTTGGATCAATCTGTTGGGACAGTTCTGCACACAACGGAAGCAGTCTTTGCAGACGCTGTCAAGGGATTCGAGCATCTGGCGTGAATCGATGCCGCGTTTCTCGTATACCTTGTAAACACAGTCCTTCTTCACGCAACGCGCACACTTGAGGCACCCTTCCTCCCACGCGATGACACCCGACCGGGTGATCGACTGGAATCTGTTCGGCGCCTGATTGGTCTGAATATGGTATTTAAGAGGCATATCGTTACTCCTCTAGGCCAGGGGTCGCGGAGAAAGTCCTGACCTTTCCACGAGTTCCGGGACCACATCTTCCCATTCTATTGCCATAATATGGACCCCGCTCACACCGTCCATTTCTTTCAAAGCCTGGATCGTCTCCACGGCGATTTTCACGCCTTCCTGACGCTGGTCTTTTGCGGGCACCGATTTCATCCTCTCTATCACCGACTCGGGGACATCCATGCCTGCCACCTGTTTGGCCATGTACTCCGCCATTCTCGCGGATTTGAGGGGCGTAATGCCGCCGAGGATGTACACTTGTTTGTCGAGTCCAAAATCCTTTACAAGCCCCATCCACTCCTTGAACCGGGGCACGTTATAGATGCACTGGGTCTGAATGAATTCCGCCCCTGCGTCAACCTTCTTCGCGAGCCTTGTTACGCGGTATTTGAAGGGGTCGGCAAAGGGATTCGCCACGGCACCGATAAATAGTCTCGGAGGTTCCGTCAGTTTCTCTCCGCCGATCACCTGACCGAGGTCTCTCATCTGACGGACCGTCTGGATTAACTGGATCGAGTCAATGTCAAAAACACCCTTCGCCTGTGGCTGGTTACCGAAGGATTGGTGGTCGCCGGAAAGGCAGAGGATATTCCGGATGCCCAGGGCGGAAGCCCCGAGGATGTCCGACTGCAGCGCAATACGGTTACGGTCACGGGTCACCATCTGGAGTACGGGATCGAGCCCTTCTCCCTTGAGGAGTGCGCACGCGGCAAGACTGCACAGGCGGACCACGCCCGTCTGGTTGTCCGTGACGTTTACACTGTCCACGTGCCCTTTGATGATCTTTCCTTTGTTCTTTATCGCATCGGGATCAGCCCCTTTTGGCGGCCCGCACTCGGCGGTAACGGCAAAGTGGCCTCCGGTAAGAACCTTTTTAAGCTGGCTTTCAGTTTTCACGTTTTCTGATCCTCCCTATGGATTTTCCTTGGTCCCTTTCCCTGTTGCTTCGACCAATCCGCAGGGGGATGTACCTTTTTGAGAAGGTCAAGCCGACCCATCTCATCAAGTCTGGCAATTATGATCTGCCATGCGCATTCCGTGTCCGGATCAACCTCGCAACGATCGGTTCTGGAGCCTCCGCACGGACCATTGAAAAGCCCTTTTGCGCAACGGGTAACGGGACAGACAGCGGCAAAAAATCCGAGCTTGCAGTCACCACATGCCCGGCAACTCTCCACCCAGACGCCTGCTTCCTTTGTCTCTCCGATGAAGGTCGTATTCAGGGCGGGAACGATATGGACCTTCGGGAAGACCTCGGCAACGGCCTGCACGCCGGCGCCGCACCCCAGGGACAGAACCACATCATACCGGTCGATCACTTCCGTCAGTTGGTCGATGAACTCATAGACACACTGACGGTCCAGGGTCATTTCCTCGACCTCTATCTCCTTGCCGGACGCCTTGGCGTCCATGCGGAGTTGTGAGGCGAGAAGCCCTGTCTCTTTCTCCCCTCCCGACGCGCATTCCGCCACGCAGGTACCGCATCCGACCACGAGGATCTTCCTGTACGGCTCTATCATTTCTTTGATTTCCGATAAAGGCTTTCTTTCCGCTGTTATCATGCTCTTACTCCTTCGTGATTAACCACTATTATCTCCGGATCTATTTCTCTCTCACCGGTGAGAAGCCCACAGAGGCTTCCCTGGCAAGCAGCTCCCGCGCCAGTTTATCAACCGTAACGGACTCGCCCGGTGCCAGGGCGATCACTTCCAGGCGCTGCCCCTCGAGGCCGATCTCTTCTATCAACCCCCGGGTATATGCAACGCGCTTCCTGGCCCGTGTATTGCCTTCACGATAGCGGCACGCCCCTTCAGGGCACGTGACCAGGTACACCATGTCCGCCCCTGCTTCAAAGGCGCGCATAAGGTGGAGGGAATCGATCCGGCCGCTGCACGGCAGCGGGAAAAACCTTATCCGGTCACCCAATTCCTTTTCCAGGGCCCGTCTGTTTGCATCCTGCGCAGGATCTAGTTGCTCGCAGAAGAATATGGAAACGTTTAATCCAGCGGTTTTCTGGTCCATAAAGCTGTCCCTTCTTATCCTTGTGACATAAATAAAAAAAACGCCCTCATCGGACGCCTTTGTCTCGCCTTCAATGACACCCCGTTGTGTCAAATTAGCAAATAAGATTACCAGATTAGAAAATACTTGTCAACAAAATGGTCAAAATGGGTAACTCCCTTCCCCCGGTACCTGTCACGAACCTTTCGCCGGCCCCCGGGCAGGTTCCTTCGGGTTCCGCCGCGCCATCGATTTCTTTTCCTTCCCCCTCCCGTCTTCCATAAAGAGATTCATAAGCCTTCTGAAATGCATGGAGGACTCTATGAACGTTCTAAAGTTAATCAAGAAACGGCCGGTTTGGTCCTCGAACCTTTCCTTCAACGCCGCGCTGTCGCAGATAATCTTTTCCGTGTCGACTTTCCCTCGTTCCGCCTTCATCCATTCTTCTATCATCAAATGGGTAACCTCCGGGTGAAATTGCAAACCGTAGGCGCTTCTTCCCATCCTGAATGCCTGATTCCTGCACGTCTTCCCGCGGGCCAGGAGCAAACCGCCTTCAGGAATGCCGAAGGTGTCCTCGTGCCATTCAAAGACCGTGAACTGCCGCGAAAAGTCCTTGAAGAGCGGGTCCTTCGCACCTTCGTCCGTCACATGCACAGGGTAGAACCCCACTTCCCTGCGAGCGGCTTTTACAACCTTCGCTCCACAAGTCTTTGCGAGAAGTTGCGCTCCCAGACATATGCCCAGCATGGGCAATTCGTCTATCAGCGTCCTCCGTATCAAATGCTCCTCTTCTTCAAGAAAAGGGTACCCGGCGATCTGGTACACATTCATGGGACCTCCGAGAACGATTACCGCGGCGAAGCTGTCGATGGACTCAGGCAGTCTCCCGCCGCTGCCGAGTTCGACGATTTCCAGGTCCCATCCGTCGTTTCCGAAGAATGTCCCGATGAGCCCCGCACCCTCCTGTTCCACATGTTTTATTATAAGAATCCTTCTGTCCATTCGGAACCTCTGTTCACGCACGCACGTGCCGCCTTGAACGGCATCGTTCGGTATTCGCCCCTGTCTCTCTGAAACAGGCGACGATTGCCGTTCCGCGCTAATGCGAAAATATCGCTTCATATTATACAAGTACCTGTTCTGTGCGGATTGTTAACCGTCGGGAATATGAGTGTCCGGCGGGTACCCTTGACTGAGGGTACAAGGACGCATTATGGTTGGTTTAGGGCCGAACGTTACCGGTCTCGGGAAAGGACCGGGGCTATCCACCTGAATTTGCGCCATGCGCCCGATGGGCCGGCGGCACATGAAAGAGAGGAGAAACGATGACGGTAAAAATATGTCTTAAAATGTTGGTATGGTTCCTTGTTCTGCTCATGGCGGCTCCTCCCGCTGTCTTTGCCCAGGCCGGGCCTGTCCCCTCCGCCGAACAAACGCCTGCGGCTCCGCCGCCGCCTCTTTTCGGTCAGGAAGAATTGGACCAGATGCTCGCCCCCATCGCGCTCTATCCGGACACGCTGCTCGTCCAGGTACTCATCGCCGCTACCTATCCGCTGGAGATCATCGAAGCGGACCGCTGGCTGAAAGGCCGCGGTAACCTGCAGGGTGACCAGCTCGCTGCCGCAGTGGACCAGCAGAACTGGGACCCGAGCGTAAAATCCCTTGTAAACTTCCCTTCCGTCCTCGCCATGATGGATGACAAACTCGAGTGGACGCAGAGGCTGGGCGACGCCTTTCTGAGTCAGAAAGACCAGGTCATGGACACGGTGCAAAAACTCCGGGCAGCGGCCCATGCCAGAGGAAATCTGAAAAGCACCCCTCAGGAAAGGGTCATCACCGAGGGGCCGAGCATAGTGATCGAGCCGGTCGATCCGACCGTAGTCTATGTGCCCACATATGACCCCATGGTGGTATATGGGCCGTGGTGGTACCCCGCCTACCCTCCCTATGCGGTCTATCCGGTGGGTGCCGTCATCGTGGGCGGCCTGATATCCTTTGGACTGGCCGTTTCCCTCGGACCCTGCTGGGGCTGGGCGTGGGGAGGTTTCGGATGGGGCCGCCACGACGTAAACATCAACGTGTATCAAAATGTGAACTTCAACCGCAATATAAACAGGAACTTTTACAGTAACCGCTACGGAGGCGGGGGCCATGGCGTGTGGCGCCACGAACCCGAACACAGGCGGGGTGTCGCGTACCGGGACAATTCCCTGGCTCAGCGATACGGCCAGGGGCCGAGAGGCAGCGCCGCGCAAAGGGGCACCTTCAGGGGACGCACCCAGGGGCCGGGGCAGCCGGGAGCCCTGGGCGGGGGCAGCCGACAGAGATTACAGACACAAAGTGAGCGCGGCCGTCAGAGCCGAAGCTCCATGACGGCCCCCCGTGAAGGCACGGCATCCCGGAGTATGAGCAGACCGTACGGTGGCGGAAGCACCGGCATGGGCCGTCCTTCGGGAAGCCCGGGCGTCAGTCGTCCCTATGGCGGGGGGAGTATGGGTCGCGAAGGCGGCATCAGCAGACCGTCAGGCGGAGGAAGCATGGGTCGTCCGTCCGGTGGCGGAGGTATGAGCCGTCCTTCGGGTGGCGGAGGAGGTTCCGGCGGCGGAGGTCACGGCGGGGGCGGTGGAGGTGGAGGTCACGGCGGGGGCGGTGGAGGCGGAGGTCATGGCGGAGGCCATGGCGGGCGCTGATCGCCGTTGGTCCGGTATTATCTGCAAATAACCCTCGAGGAGGAATACATATGATCCGTACGATCAAATACAGGGAAGGGAGGCCGGTGTTCGACACGGGTGCTGTCATGGCTCTCGCCCTCGTAATGACCTTATTCCTTGCACTTTCGCCCTCTCACGCGAAAACAGCGGGGCAGAAACACTTCCCGTCTCCAAAAGACGCGGTGGAAGCCATGGCCGATGCTCTCAGGGTCAACGACAATAGAGCCCTCCGAGCTATTTTCGGTCCCGCCGGCCGGGATCTCATTTTCTCCGGAGACGAGGTGGCAGACAAGAGGCACCGCGAACATTTCCTTAAATTATACGATGAGAAGAACCGGTTGGAACGCGTAGGGGACAGAAAGGCGCTCCTCTTCGTGGGAAACGAGGAATGGCCCCTCCCCTTCCCTATTATCGGGAAGGGCAAATCCTGGTTCTTCAATGTGAAGGCGGGCCGGGAGGAAATCCTCGACAGGAGGATCGGAGCTAACGAGCTTGACGTCATCCAGGTGTGCCTGGCCTACGTGGATGCCCAAAGGGAGTATGCCCTCGGGAACCTCAAACAGACGGGACTCGCCGGGTACGCCCGGAAATTCATGAGCGAACCGGGTACGCAGGACGGCCTTTACTGGGACGCGCCTGAAGGCGAGCAACCGAGCCCTCTCGGTGCCTTTGTCACCGCTGCCCGGGCGGAAGGTTATAAAGGCGCTCAGTCCGAAGGACATCCTTACCACGGCTATTACTATAAAATCCTCACTGCCCAGGGAAAGAATGCCCCGGGAGGGGCGTACGATTACATCGTAGACGGCAGGATGCTCGGAGGTTTTGCTCTCGTGGCCTATCCCGCGCGCTACGGCAACTCCGGGATCATGACGTTCATGGTAAACCACGATGGGGTGGTATACCAGAAGAACCTGGGCAGGGAAACGGAAAAGACCGCAAGGGGCATAAAGCTATTCAACCCTGACGGGACATGGGAAAGGGCGGAATAAGCACCTTCGCTCCCTGTAAATCAACTTCTTCAATGCCGCTCGGTGTGGCCGGCGATAAGGAACCTTGGACTATTCCAAAGGGCGGTGCTACAATATGTAAAAGAAGGTAACAGCGCCGTCGCAAGAGATGAGGGTCGCAAGGGAGGATAGTCGCACTATCCGCGGGGAGGGACGAAGGGATGGACTCCATATCCTGGTCTGACAACCTGAGCAGCAAACTGATCGAGATAATCAAGACGGGAATCCTGTTGACGGATACGGAAGGTCGCATCCGTTTCGCCAATAGTCTGGCGTCAAGACTCCTCGGCGTCCCGGAGGACGATTTGCACGGTATGCCGATCGCGGCCTTCTTCCTTCCGGACGATACCCCCATACTCCTTCCCAACATCATGAAATTGACGCGGCAAGGTTCGGGTTTCGAGGGAGAGGCACTCTTGCGGAGGAAGGACGGGGAAACCTTCTTCGTCAACCTCTCCACCACCCTGTACAAGGAAGTTGGAGCCCCCTACGAATTCATGATCTTCGCTATTCAGGACATTACCCATCTGAAAAAGATTCAACAGGAATGTGCCGGCTCCGAGAGGTTCGCAGGGCTGGGGATGATGACCGATCAGATTTCCCACCAGATTCGGAACCCCGTTGCATGCATCGGCGGATTCGCCTTGCGATTGGCGAAAGACCGGGTCTCTGCCGACGAGTACGCCCATTATACCACCATCATCCACGGCGAGGCGAAACGCCTGGAGTACATAATCGACCGCCTGGTGGAGTTCGCCCAGGTGCATACGGCGCGTTACGCCGCCCTCACCCTGGGCGAAATCATGGACGGAGCGAGAAAGAACGGTGAAGCCTCTCAGGAGCAGGATTTCTCCAGGATAAGGTTTCCCGATCCGTCAAGCCTGCCCGAAACAGTCTTCTTCGGCGATCTCCCCCTCCTTGTCAGCGCCGTCTGCTGCGTGCTCCGAAACGGCGTCGAAGCCACCCCGGAAGACGGTGAAGTGGCGGTAACCGCCGACATGACGGGGGAACACGCGGTAATCAGGATCAGAGATAACGGCGAAGGGATCCCTCCCGAAAATATGCCCTTTATCTTCGATCCATTTTTCACTACCAGGTTCAATCTTCTCGGCCTCGGGCTCACCATGGCCAAACGCATCGCTGAAACCCATAAAGGGTTTATGGAAGTTGACAGCACGGTAAATGCCGGCACCCATGTCCGTATCATCCTGCCCCGTGACCGGCGGCGTGAGGTTCGCAGAAAGCTCGTCTGAAGATCTGCGACGGCACAGGACGACGGGGTTCACGGGATCGGTTTTGCTGTGTGAGGACCATCAGGGCAGGAACCGCCCTTCCCTTAACACGCGGTGATGCAGAGGGCCAGTCCCCCTTCGGCGGTCTCCTTGTATTTCGAGCACATGTCTTTGCCTGTTTCCCCCATGACCCATATTGCCTTGTCAAGGTCCACCACGTGCCATTCGGGAATCTCGTCCCGTGCAAGGAGAAACGCGTTGTAGGCCTTCACTGCGCCCATGGCGTTCCGTTCAATGCAAGGGATCTGCACATATCCTCCCACGGGATCGCAGGTAAGCCCGAAGTGGTGTTCCAGAGCTATCTCCGCTGCATCTTCCGTTACCTTGAACCCGTAATCATGGGCATAAGCAAGCATGGCCGCGGCCATGCTTGACGCCACGCCTACCTCACCCTGGCAGCCCACTTCCGCTCCGGATATGCTCGCATTGTGTTTTGCGAGAAAGCCTACCACGGCGGCAGCGAGAAACCCCTGCCGCAAAATCTGCGCGGGCATGCGAAGCTGGTGCTTCATGATGTAGAGAATTCCGGGCATTACCCCCGAAGACCCTGCTGTCGGTGCGGTGACGATCCTGTGGCCTGCGGCGTTTTCTTCCGCTGCGGCGATTGAATATGCGCTGAGGAGGATCATGAACCGGTCCGCCGCGTGGGGCTCCTTCAAGGCCTTCCGGTAAAGTGTGGGGGCCTCCCGGTGCAGGCCTATAGGACCGGGAAGAATGCCTTCGGCCTCGATGCCTCTTTCAACGCTCTCCTCCATGGCCTTCAATACCCGGTCAAGCCTTGCATACACCTGCTCTTCCGTCATACCCGTGATGGCCTTTTCATTTTCGAGCATCAACTCATGGAGACGCAGGTGACGGGTCAGGAGTAACTCATTGGCTTCTGCCATGCAGGTGTAAGGGAACACCGGCGCGCCCCGTTCGGGCTCCCTGAATCCTTTCCATTCAAGGAAACCCCCTCCCACGGAATAATATTCCTCTTCGAAGAGGGTCCCTTCTCCGCCCATGAGGCGTATGACAAGGGTATTCCGGTACGGGAACCCGTGTTCCAGGCCGTCGAACACGATGCCGTCCCGGGCCATGGTAAGCGTAGTGGGGCCTAAGTCCAGGTCATAGCGCACACCGTCCGTAGCCAAAAGTCCGTCGAGGACGTCGGAGGGGCATGTTTCCGGTTCGTGTCCGAGAAGACCCGCAAGGACCGCCCTGTCCGTGCCGTGCCCACGGCCCGTGGCGCTCAGGCTACCGAAAAGCCGCACTTCAATGCGCCGGGCCTGCCTGAGTATATCTCCCGGCAATGAACGGACCGTCTGTATGAAATGATGGCCCGCCTTCATGGGTCCTATGGTGTGGGAACTCGAAGGACCGGGACCTATCTTGAAGAACTCGAAGAGAGACGTCCCTATGGCGCCTGCCGTGCTCATATCACTGCCGGTCCCGCCCCGCTGTGCTCCGGTCCCTCTATCGCCGGCGTCTCTGATCCGGTGCGGCTGCAGATTCCGTCCAGGATAAGTTTGCTCACTTCTTCGTGGTACTGAATGAGGGGATACTTCCCGCCTTTCAGAAGCCACCTCGTAACGATATGCTCCAATATTCCGAGGAGGAGATGCTGCGAAAGATATATGTCCACGTCTTTCCGGACCACCCCCTCTTCCTGCCCCTGCCTGAGAATTTCGAGTACCTGTTTGCTGAAAGCCTTGAAGCTCTTGTAGCTTCTCGACTTCACAAAATCCCTGTTGACCCGCATTTCGAGCATCAGGCTTCTCACGTAGTCAGGGTTGCTCTCGAAATAATGAAGGTAATACCAGACAAGTTTCCTTATCTTGCCCACCGTGCTTGCCTCGCACTCCGTGTGGAGGTCGATCTGACGACAAAATTCCTTCGTTCTTTCGAGACCGATAGAGAAAAAGAGGGCCTGTTTGCTCTTGAAATACTGGTAGATCGTTCCTTCCGCAATACCTGCTTTGCGGGCAATTTCGGAGATGTTTGCGTTTTGATAGTTGCTCTTACCGAAGACCTCTATGGCAGCCTGCATAATCTGCTGTTTTCTCAGTTTTCTTCTGGACATAAAACCACCCTTTTCCGAATTGTAATCTACGCTCTTGCCACGATTAAAACACATGATGCCCGTAAGAGACGGCTGGTCACCGGTTGCAGCAAACACTCACGCAAAGCTCACTATTTACTTAATATCACTCATCTTGTCAAGCATTTTCTGGCCTGCCGCGGCACCCCTGCGACCGTCACAACGCCTCTTCTTTCCACGGGCGTCATGAACACATCCGGCTCTCGCCCCTACTCCCGATCGGGACGCCCACCGGCGTCGGTCTTCTCTTCCATGTGGCCTGTCATCGCGCATTTACACAGGGGGCCAAAGGCCCCCTTAACGGCCCCCTGACCCCCTTGTGCGCGCCCTCTAAAGGCGGTTATGTCCTATGACTCTTTAATACTGATACGCCGTAGGCACCTTCTGAGCCTTTTCCTGAGCCTTCCAGTACTCGATCCGCTCATTGATGAAGCTCAGCCATGTGTCTACTTCCGCAGCCTTGAATCCCTTGGAGATGAGATCCTTCTTGTAATCCGCCACTACGGGCTGCACGGCCTTCACCATCTTCGCCTGCTCGGCGTCGGAGACGGGAAGCACCTGACCGCCGAGTTTCGTGAAGTAATCCCGGCCTTCGATGTCTATCCTGTTCCATTCCACCGCCCACCTGTTCAGGAACTCCTTGGAGAATTCCGTAAAGGTCTTCTGTACGTCCGGGGGAAGGCTGTTCCATCTGTTCTTGTTCATGACAACGTAGAACTGAAAAACACTGCCGATCTTCCATGTGGCGGAGGCATATTTCTCCACTTCGCCGAGCTTGAAGCCTTTGAGGGTCTCAAGAGGGGTGTAGGTGCCGTCGATGACCGCTCTTCTCAGGGCTTCATAGAGGTCGACCGTCTCGATGGGCATGGGTACCGCGCCTAAGGCCTTCACGATATCGCCGATCCTGCCCGTGCCCCTGATCTTCATACCCTTAAGCTCTTCGAGGGTCTTTACGGGCTTCTTCAGCGTCTGGATCACGTTCGGGGGGCTTGTGGAGAACATGAGGGCATGATAGCCGTCCCACTCTTTCGGTTTGAACTTCTCATAAAAATCCATGCTCACGTGGCTCGCAATCCAGCTGCTCGGGAATCCGAGGGGTAACTCCATGACCTCGAGCACAGGGAAGCGTCCCCTCGAGTAGGAGCAATGGGAGAGGCCGATATCGGCAATCCCGCTCGACACGCCTGCGGCCATCTTGGTTGCGGTAAGAAGGGTGCCGCCCGTGTACTGGGTAACCTCCACCTTGCCCGCGAGCTTCTTGTTGATCTCTTCGCAGTACTTGCCCATCATTACCGAGTTCATATGGGTGGGCGGAAAGTAGTTTGCGAATTTGAGTTTCACCACATCCGCGCCGGCAAAGGAAGAGAAGGATACGAGAAGTGAAAAAACAAACAGCAACGCAACTGATCTTCTAATCATTTTGTTACCCCCTTTTTTTTGTGTGTTCATAGTATGGTGTATCATTTTGCCTCCCCTTGTTCAATTATCACTTATAAAACACCGAAGGCAGCCAGAGAGCGAGCTGGGGAAACGCGAAGAGCAGGCCCCACATGACGCACAGAGAGATGAGGAAGGGGGCCACCCCTTTATAGATCTTACCCATGGGCTCCTTGGTAATGTTCTTCACCACGAAGACACAGACCGCCACAGGGGGAATGACCACCCCGATCATGACCACCACCCCGATGACGATGCCGAACCAGAGGGGAGAGAACCCCAGCTTGAGTACGGCAGGGTAGAAGATGGGGGTCGCGAGGATCATGAAGGCGAGGTCGTCGATAAAAGAGCCTCCCAGCTCATAGACGAGACAGATGAGGAACATGATCACGTACCGGTTGAGGGGCAGCGCCACGATCCAGTCCGCCGCGTTCTGGGGAATGTTGGTGACGGCAATGAAGTGGCCCAGGATGGTGGAGCCTGCAATGAGCATAAGGAGCATGCCCGAGGTACGAAGGGCTTCGGTTACGGACTTGGTATACCCGAAGAACTTGAGGTCCCCCTTGGAGACGGCAAGGACAAGGACCGCGAAGGTGCCTACGGCCCCTGCCTCGGAGGGGGTGAAGAAGCCCTGCATGATGCCTCCCACCACGAGGATGAAGACGAGGCCGATCCAGGCCACCTCGGGAAGGGACTGGATTCTCGCCTTCCAGGTTGCCTTAATGGACTTGGGGGCGAGGTTCGGGTTGATCTTCGCCCATCCGTAGATGATCCCGAGAAAGAAGATGGCGATCATGAACCCGGGGATCATGCCTGCGAGAAAGAGCTGTCCTATGGACTGCTCGGTGAGTATGCCGAAGATGATGAGGACCACGGAGGGAGGGATGATGCAGCCCAGTGTCCCCACGGTGGCCACGATACCCGTGGAGAGCCTCCGGTCATAGCCGAAGCGGTCCATCTCGGGGATGGCGACGCTTGCAAAGGTGGCCGAGGTGGCGGCGGAAGAGCCGCAGATGGCCTTGAACGCCGTAGCGCCTAAAACGGTGGCCATGGCAAGGCCCCCGGGGATGTGGCCCACGAACCTGTTGGCCGCCCCGTAGAGGCGTACCGCGATGCCCGCGTTGAAGCCGATCTGGCCCATGAGGATGAAGAGGGGGAAGACCGTGTAGCCGTAGTTGGTGATGACATCATAAATGTCCCTTCCGATGAGGTTCATGGCGGAGGGGAGTCCGTTCAAGTATGCAAAGCCCGCAAAGCCCACGAGGGCCATGGCGAAACCCAGTTCGATGCCCGTGCCGAAAAGGAGCAGGAGCACTGCAAGGGCGATAATACCTACCGTGATCTCATTCATACTGGCCCCTCCATATTTTGATAATGTCCCTCACGAAGACGAGGACCTCGATGAAGCAGCAGACCCCTACCCCATAGGCCACGGGGAAGAAGGGAAGCTTTAATGTGGGTGAGACCTCGCCGGAGGTGTGGAACTCGTTGCCCACGCTGAAGAGGTTGTATCCTATGATGAGAAAGAGAATGATGCAGAGAATGCGTGTAAAGGTGTTGAAGATGTTCTTCCAGTCCCGGGGCATCTTCTCTATGAGAAACTCCATGAACACATGGCCCCGGTCCATGGAGACCCTCGGGATGCCGAAGCCGATGACGAGGGCCAAGGCGAGGCCCACGATCTCGTAGGTGCCGAGGATCGGGTGGCCGCCTGCCCGCATGAGCACGTCGGCAACGGTTAAGAACATCATGAACGTAAGGGCCGTACCGCCGATGATGTTGAGGATTTTACTTGCCGTGTTTAAGAACCTATCGAGTATACCTTCCATAATACCTCCTTTCCCTTATACCTTTGAACCCCCCTTGATGGAGCGGACCATGGTGCGGTCCTCTCCCGCATGAAACCTGTACTGATGGTGTGTATGGCACGAAACAGCTGATTGTGGTGTGAGAAAACGCTGTTGACTGCGTCCCATGGCCTGACCGGTGTCCTTTACTCCTCTTCTCTGCCCCTCCCGGGCGATAGCGAAGGGCCTTTGAAAAAGGGGGCCGGAAAAACCGACCCCCTCGCACGTGGTTTTAGTTAATCTTGAAGATCATGGAGGCGCCGGTGTCGCCGGCCGCGCAACCGGTCCAGAGACAATAGCCTCCACCCAGGTCGACCATCTCCTCGATCATCTCGGCAATGATCCTGCCCGCGGTCGGGGCCTGGGGGTGGCCGTAGATCAGGGACGAACCGAAGTTGTTCATTTTCATGACATCGATGCCCATCTTCTTGGCGAAATTGATGTCGTTGGTGGCAAAAGGGTTGTGGCTCTTGATCGCTTTCATATCCGTGATTTTGAGACCCGCGTTGGCAAGGGCCATTTCAGCGGCAGGCACGGGCGCTGCGGCCATGTAGCCGGGTTTGACCCTGGCAAAACCGTAGGAAACGATCTGTATTTCGATTTTCGGGTCTGCGCTCAATTCTTTGGCTTTTTCTCTGTTGGTTACGATAAAACCGCAGTTTCCGTCAGCAGGAAAGGTCTGGGCGCCGAAACTGTGGACGCCTCCGGGCTCGGCAGGCCGCAGTTTCGCAAGACCTTCCGCCGTGGTGGCCGTCGCTCCGTCATCCTGCTCTATCAGCTTGGTCTGCTTTTTGCCTGCCTTCACCTCTGCGGGAAACATATAGCGTTTCTGGAAAGCCCTGTCGTTTTCGAGGGCCATGAGGTATTGCTGGTACCGCCTCAATACGACCGCGTCTACCTCTTCCTTGGTGATCCCCGCTTCCTTCGCCACGTTCTCCGCGGTCTGGACCATCTTAAGCGGCGGGGATACATTCGGGTCTGCGTTGAAGTTGTCCATCAACCAGTTCTCGGCGATCACCTCGCCTCCCGGGCCCATGGGGTTGGGCCAAACGGTGTGGGCACCGTTGGAGCAGCGGTCGGTCATGAGACCAAAACCCACACCGAATATGCCCTGCTCTATGGCAAGAGCTGCAAGCTGGAGGACTGTGGTGGAGGTGGTGCAGGCCTGGTGTATAAACAGGCCCGGCAGGTTCTTCCGGTTGTCCGTCAGCATGCCTGCCGCCCAGTTGTGGGCGTAGAACAGGTGCGGCTGATGGATCGTTATTCCGAAGTACAGGTAGTCGATTATTGAAGGATCAATCTTTTTCTTTTCCAGGAACCATCTTCTCGCTGTCTTGGCGCCCAGTTCGATGGAGTTTTCATTCTGCATCGCTCCCTGCCACCGGGTGAAGGGGCTCGAGTAATAGCCGCCGTAGGGTATATACGCCTTTGTAAAAGTGTTCATATGTGCTTCCTCCTATTGATTATCCCCGCCCTCGGGCGAGGTCTTTATCATCTTTACAGCACAAAAAGGTCGAGGCCTCCCATCATGTTCATAATAGACCCCGTCATGTAGGCAGCGCCGTCGGTGCAGAGATACGCGATGGCATCGGCTATTTCCTGGGGGTAAGCGGCCCTGCGAAAAACCGTCTTTCTCTCCACCGCCTGGCGGACCGCTTCGGGAAGCAGGTCGTAGCCGTCGGTAGCGCATATTCCCACGAGCACGCTGTTCGCGGTGATATTGAACCTTGCCCCTTCCAGGGCCGATGACTTCGCAAGGGCAATGAGGCCGGCCTTTGCCGCGCCGTAGCTTGTCTGTCCCGCGCCGCCGAGGACACCGGCGACAGAGGTCATGTTGATGATACGTCCCCACTTGTTTGCGCACATATCCGCCCACGCTTCCTTGATACAGTAAAAAGCCGAGTTGAGGCAAAGTTTCACCTCATAGTCCCATTCCTCCGTGGTCGTCTTCGCAGTGGTGATATTGTGACCCATGAGGGCGGCGTTGTTTACGAGGATATTAGGACAACCCAGCTCCGTTTTCATCGTCTCGAAACCCTTCTTCACATCTGCGGCGTTGCTCGCGTCCATTTGGACCGCCATGGATTTCCGCCCCATGGCTTTGATTTCATTTGCAAGGGCCTCGGCCCCTTCCATGTGGTGGAAACCGGTAACCACTACATCCGCTCCCTGTCTTGCGAGCGTGAGGGCCGCGTGTTTCCCTATTCCTTTGGGCATGGACGCCCCTGTTACCAATGCCAGTCTTCCTTCAAGCGACATAATTGACCTCCTGCTTTATAGTGTTACCCCTCGATCCCGTCCGCAAGGGGGATCCGGGGATATGTTTTCAAATCGGCCGCCCCTTCGTGGCGCCCATCGTCCTTCCCTACGCTCCCATGCGCCCCTTGATATCCTCCCTGAGCGCCTTCTTATCCACCTTACCTACCTTGGTCGCGGGAAGCTCCTCTATGAACTCGATCCTCTCGGGAAGCTGCTGGACCGATGCGCCCGATTGTTTCAGAAAGGCGACGATCTCTTCAAAGGTCGCCTTCATGCCCTGCCTTAAGACTACGTAGGCGCATATCCTCTCCCCCAGTATGGGGTCGGGCATGCCTACCACCGCGGCCTCCCGGACAGCAGGGTGGGCGCTCATCCTGTGCTCTATGTCGAGGGCGCTTATCTTCTCGCCCCCGCGGTTGATGATGTCCTTGATCCTCCCCGTGATGGTGATGTTGCCGAAGGCGTCCTTTCTCGCCTTGTCCCCGGTCTTGAAGTGACCGTCGGGGGTGAAGGTCTCCGCGTTCTCCTCTGCGGACCTGAAGTACCCCGTGAAGATGCCCGGGCCCTTGGACACGAGCTCTCCCTCCACTCCGGGGGGACACTCGTTGCCTGCCTCGTCGATGATGATGATGGAGTCGTAGGGACAGGCGGGCCTCCCCACGCTGTTGCAGATCACCTCGATGGAGTCGCCCGGCCTTGTGGCCATGTTGGTGCCCTCGGAAGAACCGAACCCGTTGATGAAGGTGCAGCCCAGCGTGTCATAGACGGTGCGCACGAGTTCAGGGGTGCTCGGAGCCCCTCCCACGGATATCTTCTTCAAGGAGGAGAGGTCGTAGTCCTTGAGGTTCTCCATGTGCACCATGCGCGTGATGAGGGCGGGGACGGAGGGAAAGGCGGTGACCTTCTCCTTCTCCACCCATGTACAGATGTCCTCGGGGGCGGTGGAGTCGAGGAGCACGAGCTTCGCGAAATTGAGGAGGGCCGCCCCTATGCCCCAGTGCATGGCCATGGAATGGCCCACGGGGGTGATGACCATGATCGTGTCGTTGCTCGTGATCTCCCATGCCCTCGCATGGTATTCGATATTGGTGATGTAGCTGTTGTGGGTCCTTACCGACGCCTTAGGCAGACCCGTGGTGCCTCCCGTGGGCATGATGTGGGAGACCTCGTCGGGATCGGGCCTTCTTTCTTCCAGTTCCTTAAGGTTCTCCTTCGTAAGGGTCACCTCGCCTATGAGGTCGTCCATGGTAGGGTAGCGCCCCTTTTTGGCGCGGACCTGGATCACCTCTTTCAACTGGGGGTTCTCCTTGAGTACATCATCGATAATGGGCTGGTAGTCGATCTTCCCGTACTGTTCGGGGAGTATCCATGCCACGGGCCTGGTGAGTCCCGCGAAGTGCTTGATCTCCGTCTGGTTGTGGCGGGGGATGAGGAGCACGGTCAAGGCCCCGATCTTCTGCATGGCGAAGTAGGAGATGATATACTCGTGCCAGTTGGGAAACTGGAGGAGGACCCAGTCCTTCGATTTCACGCCCCGCCTCATGAGGCTTATGGCGAGACGGTCCACCTTCTCCCTTACCTCCCGGTAGGTCCACCTCCCTACGCCGTCCACGAGGCCGATCTTGTCGGGATAGATGTCCGAGGCCTTGTCCACAAGGTCGGACCACGTCATCCCGAGCCACCACCTTCTCAGGTTGTATTTCTCCCTGTCCCCGGCTGCATACTCCGTGAAGCCTTCTATTGCCATATGGTGCCTCCTTTTGTCGGCATCGCTCCTTTCCCAAGGCCCCGATACAACGGACATCGACCGTCCCGGGTGCGGGCTATGATTTGGCGATTAGGTGAAACCGGCGCCTCTCTCTTCAGGCGGGGACCAATTCCCCCGCCAGTTCACGGTGTCCGGAGCAATACCGGAAATGTATTTGTTAAGAAAGTAGTTCGGGTAATACAAATGTCTTTCTTTTCAGACCATTATCCATATTTTGAGGGTGTATTATCATGATGGCTATCTCCTTATGTTGAATATTATTCATACATAATGCCCATAGTGGCGTGTAACATAGCGAAGGCATTAGGCTTGATAGCATACTTAGAATCTGTATTGAACGGTGTTCAGATATTACTGAATTGCGTTCATGTTGTCAAGGCTTTTTTCCTGAATTATTTCTGATCCATGATTATCTCCGTTTCATCGGTCGCATTTAGAGTTGTATGAACTTGATATAGCAGTTATTCCGGCATGTTACATGATCCAACCCCCGCGAGAGAGCCCCGCTTTCCCCGTCAGGCGGGCATTCGAAGCTGCATAGACTTCCTCCGCCGCCCCTCGGAGCCGCCATGCGAATATCGGGCGTAAGACTGCGGCTCGTCGGGAAGATCACACGCTCTTCTGTTGTTTCTTTCTTGCAGGCTTCCTGGCTGCCATGGACTCCACTTTGACCCCGAGGGCAGTCAACTGTCTCGTGAGACGGTTCACTACAATTACCTGTACCTCGTTGGCGACCCAGGTCTTAAGCGTCTCCAACAACTCGTTCGCTTCCGCAAGGTGCTGTTGTGCATCCTGTACTATCTTACGTTCGGTGGAAAGGGCGATCTGTCCGGCGAGTGCCTCGATACGCATTCTGGCCTTGATAAACTCCGCTATATTGGGCATCCGTCACTCCCTGAAGGTGGAAAACCGGTTATCTGTCAGGAATCGAGGGGCGATTGTGATCCGTATCGGTCGGCTTCGTGTTCAGCCGCTGAACGAAGAGGGTGGAGACGACCGAATTCATAGTATACATCTTTTTGAGAAAAATATCCGAACCCATGTCAATTACCTTTCGTCCCTACGAGGGCCCGGTGAGTCGCCGCGACGGTGCCGAAAATAAGGGGCCTCTCTGTCTGAAAGCGCATACCGGAACGCTTGTCCGGACAGAGAGGCCCCGGGGATGACGGAACCCGCCCCGAAGGGCGGCTTGTCCTACGTCGCTCTTAGAGCTTAAACAACAAATCCGTGTAGTTCGGCACAGGCCACATATCCCTGGGAACTATGCCTTCTGCCGCGTCCACATCTACCCGCAGTGCCTGCATCACGGGAAACACTTTGTCGCGATACGCTTCAGCCTGTTTTACCACGTCGCTCGTGTCTTGCGCCTTTGACACCGCTCCCTCGAGCTTGGTGAGGGTTTTGTAGGCGGAAGTGAGCAGTGCATTCAGCTTTTTGAGCAGGTCCTGCTGGACCGAAACCGGGGCCGCCACGTTCTTGAAACTGGAAATGGAGTCCGCCAGGAAGGTTGCGTATTCGAGTCCTGCGGGTATGAACTGCTTTTTAGCCATATCGATGGCGGTGAGGGCCTCGATATTGATCTGTTTGGAATAGGCCTCCACGTACACGTCATAGCGGGAATGGAGTTCCTTGTGAGAAAAGACCTCATATTTTTCAAAGAGTTTGAAGGCCTTGTCCGTAACAAAGGCTTTTAATGCGTCAACCGAGTTCCTTACATTGGGAAGACCGCGCTTTTCCGCTTCTACTACCCACTCGTCGGAATAGTTGTTCCCATTGAAGATAACACGGTTATGTTTCTTATAGATGTCCCTGATGATGGCCGCTGCTTCGGCGTTCTTGTCTTTCGCTTTTTCCAGGCGAGTGGCAATCTCGTCAAAGGCTTCCGCCGCGATGGTGTTCAGGGCCACGTTCGATCCCGCAACCGACTGCGCGGAGCCGACCATTCTGAATTCGAACTTGTTGCCCGTAAAGGCGAAGGGAGAGGTCCTGTTGCGGTCCGTATTGTCCTTGGGAATAGGCGGCAGCGTATCTACGCCGACGTTTACGAATTGTGCGTCTTTCGTGGAGATCTTTTCGCCTTTCGCGATCTTCTCCAGGATTTCCGTCAACTCCTCGCCCATGAAGGCGGAGATGATGGCGGGAGGCGCTTCATTTGCGCCGAGACGGTGGTCATTCCCCGCCGTGGCACAGGTGGCGCGCAAGATATCGGAGTGCATGTCAACGGCCTTGAGCAATCCACTGACCAATACGAGGAACTGCACATTTTCACCGGGGGTGGAACCGGGTTCCAACAGGTTGAAGCCGTCGTCCGTGGAGAGCGACCAGTTGTTGTGTTTGCCCGAACCGTTAATACCCGCGTAAGGCTTCTCGTGAAGCAGGCAAACCAGGTCGTGGCGCAGGGCAACTTTCTGCATGGTCTCCATCACGAGCTGATTGTGGTCGGTAGCGATATTGGTAGTGCCGAAAATGGGGGCCATCTCGTACTGGGCAGGCGCTACCTCGTTATGCTGGGTCTTGGAGGTAATGCCCATTTTCCACAGTTCCGTGTTAAGGTCGGTCATGTAATCGGAGACCCTGTCCTTGATGGCGCCGAAATATTGGTCCTCAAGTTCCTGGCCCTTGGGCGCGGGTGCGCCGAAGATGGTCCGGCCCGTGAGCATGAGGTCGGTCCTGTCGAGATAGAACTTCTTGTCAACCAGAAAATATTCCTGCTCAGGACCTACGGTGGAGATCACCTTGGCGGAAGTACAATTGCCCAGAGCCCTGAGAACCCGCATCGTCTGCTTGGACACGGCCTTCATCGACCTCAGGAGGGGTGTCTTCTTGTCGAGAGCTTCCCCTTTGTAGGAGTAAAAAGCCGTGGGGATGGTAAGGGTCACGTTGCCGCTTTCATCGGTCTTCAAAAATGCGGGAGAGGTGCAGTCCCAGGCGGTGTACCCTCTTGCCTCGAAGGTAGCCCGAAGCCCGCCGCTTGGAAAGGAGGACGCGTCCGGCTCGCCCTGGATCAGTTGCTTGCCGGAAAACTCAAGGATCACGCTGCCGTCGGGAGCGGGAGATATGAATGAATCATGCTTCTCCGCCGTTGTCCCGGTCAGGGGCTGGAACCAGTGTGTGTAGTGGGTGGCGCCCTTCTCGATTGCCCAGTCCTTCATGGCGTTTGCCACCACATCCGCCACGTCGGGACGCAACGGGATGTCTTTGTCGATGGTTTCCTTCAGGGCCTTGTAAATCTGTTTGGGTAGCCGCTCTTTCATGGCCTTATCATTAAAAACGTTAGAACCGAAAACTTCTGTGAGCTCCATAGTGTCCTCCATTGCTATAATATATATCCTTAAAATCCCGGTCCTCGGCGCCGATACGCGTGTCGGGCCGGAATATTAATTCTAACAGGCCTCTGCCACATCTTACTGCGGCAGCGGATAGCCCCGTGAGACAATCCATCAAAGGGTACCCTGTCGGAAAAGTATGTTTCTAGTCGAAAGACGTTGACCGTTTTGAACAGCGTTGTTCCTGATGGTTGAACAACCCTCTGCGATCACTGAGGGTCATATCCCGCCCGCACCACATTGTACGAACCTGCCAATACATTACTACAAGTAGAAAAATGATGCAAGACGTTAACCCATTAAAAACAGTGACTAGTTGATAAAACAAACGGTCGTCTTTCCGGGGCCCTCAGCCGCCTTCTCAGCCGATCGCTCCCACTCCCCGTTCCTCCGTGCGGATTCGGATGCATTCGGCAAGTTCAAGAACAAATATCTTCCCGTCTCCCACTTCTCCTGTCTGGGCGCCTTTCACGATCGCCTTGATGGTGGGCTCCACAAAATTCTCATTCACCGCGATCTCGAGTCGCACCTTGCGGAGCAGGTTCCCCATCTCTCGCGCGCCCCTGTAAACCTCGGTGACCCCCATCTGCCTGCCGTGGCCCAGGACCTCGTTCACAGTGAGGAGGTTCACGTCCGCCTTGTAGAGCTCCTGTTTCACGGCTTCAAGCCTGTCCGGTTTTATGATTGCGATTATCAGTTTCATGGTTGCCCCCCTATTCTATAACAGTATAAGCATTTTCGTGATGCTGAGTGAGGTCGAGACCTATAATCTCATCCCGCTCAACGACCCTGACCTTGAGAATAAGATCAACGATCTTGTAGATAATATAGCTGCCTACCAGACTGTATGCCATAATGACCACGACGGCAATCAACTGAATGAGGAACTGTTTGGGGTTTCCGTAGAAAAGACCGTCCGCTCCCGCCGGGTTTACCGCCTTCGACGCGAAAAGTCCCACCGCGAGGGTCCCCAGGATGCCTCCCACTCCATGGACGCCAAAGGCGTCGAGGGAATCATCGTACCCGAGTTTCGGTTTCACTATGGCCACGGAGATATAGCATATCACACTCGCCGCAAAGCCGATGATCGCGGCGGAAAGGACCGTGACAAATCCGGACGCAGGCGTAATGGTCGCCAGTCCCGCTATGGACCCTGTGATCGTGCCGAAGAGGGTCGGTTTTTCGTTGAATATCCACTCGAGAGCCGCCCAGGTCATGGCGGCGATCGCGGCGGCCGTGTGGGTCACCACGAGGGTGTGAACCGCAAGGCCGTTGGCCCCCAGGGCGCTGCCTGCGTTAAACCCGTACCACCCGAACCATAAAAGGGCCGTACCCAGCACGGTAAAGGGAATATTGTGGGGAGAGACCGGTTTGTTGTCATAACCCGTCCTTTTTCCGATCACAAGGGCAGTGACGAGGGCCGCCATACCCGCATTGATATGGACCACCGTGCCGCCCGCGAAATCAAGGACACCCATATCGCGAAGCCATCCCCCTACGCCCCATACCCAGTGACACACGGGGTCATACACAAAGGTTGCCCAGAGCACGGTAAACAGAAGAAAGGCCGAAAACTTCATCCTCTCCGCAAAGGCGCCGATAATGAGGGCCGGGGTAATGATGGCGAACATGGCCTGAAAGATCATGAATGCCTCATGGGGAATCGTCGCCGCGTAATCCTTGAAAGGCAGAGAGCCCACGCCGTCAAGGCCGAGCCACGCAAATCCTCCCCAGAACCCCTTTGCGGGCGCAAATGAAAGGCTGTACCCGAAGAGAATCCACTGAGCCGTAATTACGCCGAGCACGATAAAACATTGCATCAACACGCCAAGTACATTCTTGCGCCTTACCATGCCCCCATAGAAGAAAGCAAGTCCGGGGGTCATAAACATGACCAGGGCTATGGACACAAGCATCCATGCCGTATCCCCCGTATCCACCGGTGATTTGGCCTGCGCACCGGTTTGCGCCACCCCCTGAACGGCCGCGGGAAGACCCGGATCCTCCGCAAAGCAAATCCCTGCGACCACCAGACCCAACAACAGCACTGCAACAACCGCATACTTCTTCACTATGCACCTCCGTTTTTTTCGTGGAGCGCAAAGGTGTCTTGTCTTACCGGCCGTGGCATGACTTCCGTTTCGTCACAGTCTCTTAAAAGGATTTCCTCGAAGAATTCCAGGACCTGAGCACAGGACCCGGCCTGACTGACTGACGGTTCACCCTCGTCTCTTTCGGGCCGAACATTCAGCCCTCCAGTCTCTAGGCTTTGACTGATTTGAACTGCGCTGTTGAATTCCCCTCGGGTCGGTGAGGGAGTGGTGTCGTCTGCACGCCTGTGTGCAAACCTTCTGTACCCTACGAGTAAACTTTTCCTTCTTTTGGTAACCATGGTACGGCAAAATATTCTGCGAACAAGAATAACGGCGAGGACAAGGGGTGAAGTACCACTGACGAAAACTTATTAAACGTATATCGGGTGAAGGAGGGGCGCAGGGGGGACCGGCGTGAAGACCGGTGAAGGACGGTAAGACAAATGAGTATACAGACAGCCGCGAGCCGAGGGCGAGGCGTCCCTTGAGGCGCATCCCCGTATCTCCCATCCGCGGCTCGCGGCTGTCTGTATACCTTGTTTCTCAGCCTATGGCAGTGGTGCCCCGTTCCTCCGTTCGTATGCGAATGCATTCTCCAAGTTCAAGGACAAATATCTTCCCGTCCCCCACCGCGCCGGTCTGGGCCCCCTTCAGGATCGCCTTGACGGTAGGTTCCGCGAAATTATCGTTCACTGCAATCTCGAGCCGCACCTTGCGAAGCAAATTCCCCATTTCCCTGGCGCCCCTGTAGACCTCAGTGACACCCATCTGTCTGCCGTGGCCGAGGACCTCGTTTACAGTGAGGAGATTCACGTCTGCCTTGTAGAGCTCCTGTTTCACCGCTTCAAGTCTGTCCGGTTTAATTATGGCGATAATCAGTTTCATATCCTCCCCTCCTATTCTATGACGGTATAGGCGTTTTCGTGGTGCTGGCTGAGGTCGAGACCGAGGGTCTCGTCCCTCTCGGGCACGCGCACCTTCATGACAAGGTCAACCACCTTGTAAATGATGTAGCTCACCACGAAGCTGTACGCCACTGTTACCAGCACGGCAACCAACTGTATTACAAACTGTTTCGGGTTCCCGAAGAAGAGGCCGTTTGCACCGTCCGGGTTTATCGCTTTGGAAGCAAAGAGACCTGTGGCAAGGGCACCCCATATTCCGCCCACGCAGTGGACGCCGAACACATCAAGGGCATCGTCGTACCCGAATTTGGGTTTTATCCACGAGACAGCTATGAAGCAGAAGACGCTCACGCACACCCCGATCGCGATGGCAGAGAGGGCGCTCACGTACCCCGCCGCGGGGGTAATCGCCACGAGTCCCGCAACGGCCCCTGTCGCGGTGCCGAGCATGGTGGGTTTATCGTTGAACATCCAGTCTATAAGAGCCCATGTCAAGCCTGCGGCAGCGGCGGCCGTGTTGGTCACCACAAAAGCGTTTACCGACAGGCCGTTCGCGGCGAGAGCGCTCCCTGCGTTGAACCCGAACCACCCGAACCAGAGAAGGGCAGTGCCCAGCACGGTAAAGGGGAGGTTGTGAGGCAGTATGGCTTTGTGGTTGGAACCGCCGTTCCGCTTCCTGATCACCACGGCAGTCATGAGGGCCGCAATACCCGCATTGATATGGACTACAGTTCCCCCTGCAAAGTCGAGGGCGCCCATCTCGCGCAGCCATCCTCCCACTCCCCAGACCCAATGGCAGACGGGGTCGTACACGAAGGTCGCCCAGAGAATCATAATCACCACAAAGGCCGAGAACTTCATTCTCTCTGCAAAGGCACCGATGATAAGCGCCGGGGTGATGACGGCGAACATGGCCTGGAAGATCATGAAGGCCTGGTGAGGGATCGTGGCCGCATAGTCCTTGAAGGGTTCAAGTCCTACCCCGCTCAAGCCTATCCAGTCGAATCCGCCCCAGAACCCCTTTGCAGGTCCGAATGCAAGGCTGTAACCGTAAAGCACCCACTGCACGCTGATGATGCAGAGCAGGGTGAAGCATTGCATGAGAACCCCGAGAACGTTCTTACGACCCACCATTCCCCCATAGAAGAAGGCCAGCCCGGGAGTCATAAGCATGACCAGCGCTGTCGAGATAAGGACCCACGCCGTGTCGCCGGGGTCTACCTTGGGCGCTGCCTGAGCGGGCGCCGCCGGCTGCGTGGCGGGTGCCGTCTGTGACGCCGCCGGGGCCGGGACCACCTTCGGTTCTTCCGCATATGCAACCCCAATCAACCCGATGAACAAAAGAACCAAAAGAAGAGCAGTAAGTCGTTTCATTTAATACCTCCTGTTTTAAAATAAAAAGGAGGCGTCTTTAATCCATCTTTGGATAGAGACGCCTCCGTCTTAAAAACAAAATAAAAAACGCTCCAGGCACCCTACCGGGGTACCGGAACGCCGTTGTCAACCGCACATCAGTGTGCCCTTTTGCTTCCTTACATAGGTACAAGTAAACCGTCCACTATTTTGGTAACCTCCGGCCCCGATTCGAACAAAACACTTAAGAATTAGGGTTTCGAACCGATAAAAACATAACGGGAATAATTCTCATAAAGAACTTCAAAGCCGGGGAAACAACAACTGCGATGGAAACTGAGGATCGGCGTATTTTATTCATGTTCGGCAATGATAATATAATACTTGAAATGTCTCTCGACTCCTATGAGCCCGGGGATATCAAGGATACAAAGGAGCGGCTCGCCCAGCAGATGCAGTGCGCGCCGGCGGACATCGCCATAAGGATAACAGGCGTCAAAGGCGGCAGAGCCAATAAAGGATCCTCACTCCATTTTTCACTTATCGATTTCAATACCATAAAAAACGTAATCAAGTAGCTCTCCCGGAAGGCATTCCCGAAACGCCGCAGACATCAGGCGAAGGCCGGGCGACACTGAGGGCGGCCCTGTCCCGACGGGCGTCAAAGGCCCGTGTAATCATTGACAACGCCCCCCTCTTCTGTTAATGATCTTGTATGGTTGACAAATTGGCATTTTCAGGGGACCTGGCGACGACTGCCATGGGTATCATGCCCCATGAAAATGTGGATGAAGCTTTGGAGCTGGCCTTTACCATGGACATCCCGTTCTGGCCTCAGCTTCCGAGACTCTCCTTTTATGAAGACATGTATGCCCAGGCTATGGCCGGATTTCCCGGTGTCGTGACGGACGCGGCGAAAGGGAGAATTTCTGTCGATACGGACGGCTTCTTCAATGAAATACCGGAATACCTCGAAAAAGAAGAGGACCCGGATTATTTCAGGCTCACCGGGGAGTATTCCCATACGTACCGGCGCTTTCTCTCGAAGGACCTCTCCTCCTGCCGCTCGGTGAGAGGACAGGTGATAAGCCCCGTAAGCCTTGCGTTGAAAATCACGGACGAAAGAGGCATACCTATAGTATACAACGACGAAATGCGCGCCGTCGCGTTCACCTTCATCCGGAACAAGGTAAACGCCCAGTACGAAGAACTGCGGGAAAAGAACGGGCGGGCCTTCGTCTGGGTAGACGACCCCGGCATCGAGTTTATCTTCAGTGCCATGTGCGGGTACGACAATATGAAGGCGAAAGAGGAACTGACCGCATTTTTTGACGGCGTGGAGGGTCCCCGGGGGCTCCACCTCTGCGGGCGGCCGGACTGGGACTTTCTGCTCTCTCTGAATATCGAGATACTCTCATTCAACGCCTATGCCTTCGGAGACATGTTCGTCACCTACGACCGTGTAAGAGATTTTCTGGAGCGGGGCAATATCATAAGCTGGGGTATAGTGCCCACCTATTATGAAGAATTTTCCCGGGAGGACGTGGAAGGCCTCGGAAGGAGACTCACTGCAATGTGGGGCGTCCTGGAAGAGAAAGGGGTGACAAGGGAAATCATAGCCCGTCAGGCCATCCTCGCGCCGGCCACGTGCAACTTGCTCAACCCCGACAGGACCTCAACGGTGGAGAGTGCTTTCAAACTCCTCAATGAGCTGTCACTTCACCTGAAAGAGAGATATATATGACGAAGAAGAAGAACACGATTCACATTGTCTGTAAAAGAAGAAGCGAGGAAGCCATAAAGGTGGCTTCAGGGATCATCGGCACATTCGGGCGGGAAAACGACATCTTTCTCGACGAGGAATCAGCGAGGGCCATCGGCTATGAAAAACACTTCGAGAGAGAGCAGGTTGGCGATGGGGCGACCTTCATCATCGTGCTCGGGGGAGATGGCACTTTGCTCAGCGTGTCAAGGAACCTCAAGGGCAAGAATGTGCCCATTCTCGGGGTAAATCTCGGGGGACTCGGGTTTCTCACGGAGATATCCCTTGAAGAGCTACCCTTCATGATAGAACGGGTTTCCAAAGGACAGTTCAAGATCTCGCGGAGGGTAATGCTCGACGTAAGCGTGCGGAGGGATGGGAACGAAGTATTCGAGTTCTCCATATTGAACGATGCGGTCATCACCAAAGACGCCCTCGCGAGGATCATCGATATCGAGACTTACGTGGACGGTGAATATCTCACCACGTACAAGGCGGACGGCCTCATACTCTCCACGCCCACCGGTTCCACCGGTTACTCCCTTTCAGCGAGCGGACCCATCCTCTACCCGTCGCTCGAAAACATCGTCATCACTCCCATTTCGCCCCACATGCTCACAAACAGGCCCATTATCCTGTCTAAAGACGTGGTGATCAGGGCTACCCTCAAGTCAAAGGACGAGAGGGTTGTGCTCACCCTCGACGGGCAGATCGGGTTCCCCCTCGAATACGGGGATGATGTAATAGCAAAGGAGTCCAGGCATTCGGTGAGGCTCATCAAATCCTCGTCAAAGGGCTACTTCGAAATCTTGAGAACAAAGCTGAAGTGGGGTGAAAGGTAACCGATGCTCACCTTCCTCAAGGTGAAGGATTTTGCCATAATCGACGAACTCGGCATAGAGTTTGAAGAAGGGTTGCTCGTGATCACGGGCGAGACAGGGGCGGGAAAGTCGATTATCATCAACGCCCTCTCTACCCTGATGAACGCGAAAGCGCCCACTGACATGGTGAGGAGCAACACGCCCCAGGCCGAGGTGTCGGGTCATTTCTTTCACGGGGGGGAGGAGTGGGTGATAAAGCGGGTCATCAGCATGGCCGGCAGATCGAGGGCTTTTCTCAACGAAGGCCCCGTCACTCTCGCAACACTCGAAGAGACAGGCAGGAAACTGATCAACATATACGGTCAGAACGAGTTCCAGCACCTCCTCAATAAGGAAAGGTACATCGACATTATCGACAACCTCCTTTCCCTGACAGGAGAAAGGGAATTCCTGGCCGAGAAGGCAGGCGCCTTCAGGCGCGTAAAGACGGAACTGGAGAACAGAAAAAGGGAAGCGGAGGGAAGGGAAAAAGAGATCTACCTTCTCGAATTTCAGGTCGAAGAGATCGAGAGGGCGGCAATCAAGGTAGGAGAAGAGGAGGATATCAGGGAACGGCTGAAGCTTCTCAAAGACGCGGAAAAGATCAAGGGCACCCTCGGCGTCATGGCTGAGGCCTTCTACGAGGGCGACCAGTCCATGCACGTGACGAGCAAAACCTTCCTCAACCTTCTCAAGCCCTTTCTCGCGGTCGAAATCGTTTCGAGGCTGAAGGACCGCATAGAATCCCTCTCCTTTGAGATCGAAGATATTATGAACGATATCAAGGCAGTAGAAAAGGTTGCCTCCTTTGATCCGGATGAACTTGAAATGCTGGAAGGGAGGATATCCCAGATATTCCAGTTGAAAAACAAGTACGGAAAGACCTGTGGCGAGATAAACGCCTTCAGGGATACGGCAAAGGAAAGGCTTTCATATCTGTCCACCCTTTCTGAAAATATCGTTGAGCTCGAAAAAGAGCGGACCCTCCTCGAAGAGGAGGTAAGCAGGCTCGCCCTCGACCTTTCACGGAAGAGAAAAGAAGGCGTCACGCCCGTTGAGCAGGCCATTGTCCGGGAACTTGCCCTCCTCTCCATGAAGGGGGCGGCATTCCGTATCGCGGTGACGGATAAGGGCAGTATTGACGAGGACGGCGCTGATGAGATAGAACTACTTATCAGCGCAAACCCCGGCGAGCCCCTGAAGCCGTTGAGAAGGGTCGCGTCAGGAGGAGAGTTGTCGCGGATCATGCTCGCCATGAAGCGGGTGATCGGCGGCGAGGAGCAGAAAACCCTCGTTTTCGATGAGGTCGATGCGGGCATCGGAGGAAGGGTTGCCGACATGGTGGGCAAGAGGCTGAAGGGCCTCGCGAAAAAACACCAGGTCATATGCATAACCCACCTTCCCCAGATTGCCGTTTATGGGGACCACCATTATCTCGTCGAGAAGAACCAAAGAGAAGACGGGACAAAAACAGGGATAAGGAGACTTTCGGCACAGGAGAGGGTTTCCGAGATCGCAAGAATGATGGGCGGAGGAACGATTACCGAAAAAACCCTTCAGAGGGCAGAGGAGATGTTGCAAAATGCTGAAAAAGGCATCGATTGAAGACGTAAGGAAGATACACGCTCTGGTGAACCAGTCTGCATCGACCGGGGAGATGCTTGCCAGGTCCCTGGGGGAATTATACGATAACCTCCGCGATTATTTCGTATACATGGAAGACGACGGGGTGGTCCTCGGCACGTGCGCCCTTCATATCTGCTGGGAGGATATCGCCGAGATAAGGTCCCTCTGCGTAGTCGATTCGGCCCGGATGAAGGGCATAGGAAGGATGCTCGTCAACGCCTGCATCGAAGAGGCGAAGTCGCTTCGGATCAGGAGGGTTTTCCTCCTCACCTATCAGGAACAATTCTTTATCCGGTGCGGTTTTCATGAGGCCGACAAGAAGGAGCTGCCCCAGAAGATCTGGTCGGATTGCATAAGGTGTCCGAAGTTTCCGGAGTGCGACGAACTTGCCATGATCATGACCGTACATTGAGGAGCCCGTCCCGGGGCAGGCACAGGGAAACGGCTCGGAAACGACAAAGGAGCATCACTATGGATATTGAGAGGATCGAAAAGGGCATCAAAGCGGCTTTCGGGAATTATGAGCTGTTCTTCCTGAAAGAGAGGCTAAAAAAATACGAGAGCAGGAACACGGAACTCTGCGGCGCGGAAGTGAAGGAAGAGATAGGCATTGCCCTTCGGGCAGTGAAGGACGGCCGGATGGTCTTCTCTTACACCTTCGACGATGAAGAAAGGGCCGTGGCCTCCCTTCTCGACAACGCGACGGCGATCCTTCCATTTCTTGAAGAAGATAGAGACAGAGGCTTCCCCGGGCTCTTCACCGCCTACCCGGAAATGAATATCTACGACGGCGAAGGCCTTGCAACGGACGACGCGGCCAAAACCACCGTGCTCATGGACATGGAGCGCGCAATCCTCAACTTCGATCCGAGGATCAAAACCACGAGAAATTGCGAGCTTCAGGAAGCGGAGATCGAGGCGACAATCGTCAATTCTCTGGGTATCCGGGCATCGGCGAGGAAGACCCTTTACACCCTCATGGCCATGTGCGTGGCAAAGGACACCGACGAGGCCTCATGGTTTGACTGGTCCTGGGCCCATTCATTGCGCGAACTTGACGGCGCCGGGCTCGGCGCTGATATCGCCCGCATGGCAGTTTCCCTCTTATCGAGCACCCAGCTCGATACGGGGATCTATGAGGGCATTCTCACACCCCAGGCGTCGTGCGACATCCTCGACCTTCTCTCGGAGTCGGTCCTTTCGGAGAACCTCTATAAAAAGAAGACGCGACTTGCCGACAAGGTGGGAACCAGGTGCTTTTCTCCCCTTTTATCCATTACCGACTCAGGCCTTGCCGGTGTGGAGAGTTTCCCTTTTGACGGAGAGGGCGTGCCTTCCCGGGAAAACCATGTGGTCAAGGAAGGGTATTTCGAGACATTCCTCTATGACGGGTATTACGGCCGCAAACTTGGCAAACCATCGACGGCAAACTCGGTGCGGTCCGGGGTAAAGGACCCGCCACAATGCGCCCCCAGGGGTTTTTTCATCGAGAAAGGTAAGGAAGATCTGAACGACAGCGCATTCGAAGGGGTAGTCATCGCGGAGCTTATGGGCACCCATACGGCAAACCCCATAACAGGCGACTTCTCTCTCGGCGCGACAGGATACCTGAGAAGGAACGGGACCGCAACGCCCTTTACCGGGGTAATCCTCTCGGGAAACCTTTTCGACCTCCTGAGAAGCATAAAAGGCGTGGGTTCGGATTTGAAGTTCTACGGCTCTCACGGTTCCCCTTCTCTCCATGTTGACGGTCTCAGGATAAGCGGCAGATGAAGATAGGATATTTCATACGGAATATAGGGGTCTCGGGCGGTGTCAAGATAGTGCTGCAGCATGTGAAGATCCTGAAGGACGCAGGATACGATGTGGCTCTCATGGCCCAGAAGGTGAAGACCGACTGGGACGGTCTGCCGGTGGAACCCCGGCTTATAAAAGACCAGGACCTGGGCGACATGCCTCAGTGCGATATATATGTGGGTTCCGTACCTACCGACGTAAGCCGGATCCACCGACTGGGCCGGGGCATTGTCGTTCATCTCTGCCAGGGATACGAACCCGTGGAATACAGGGCGAGGATCGACGGCGAATCGGTCACGGAAAAGTATGCGAGAAAGGGCGTGTTCGCCCTCTTTGAAAGGTACGCGGATAAGGCGAAGTTCAGGAAGAGGATAAGGGCGATCGAGGCTGTCTACGCCTTGCCCACCAAGAAGGCGGCGGTTTCGAAGCATCTTCAGGAGCTTATTGAAACCACGTACAAGCAAGAGTGCGCCCTCATACAAAACGGGATCGATACCTCAGTATTCTATCCCGACCGGGAGAGGGTCTGGGGTAAAGGCGGGAAGATCACCATACTCTCGGTGGGTTCCATGGCCGTGGGCTTCAAGGGCATACCCGACACCCTCAACGCAGTAGCCGCCCTCAGGCACAAGGGGATCGACATCGAGCTTATCAGGGTCTCTCCGGGACCGCCGTCCGAGCGGGAAAAACAGGAGGGACTGGTGGACCGCTACCTCACGGGTATAAGGCAGGACGAAATGGCGGCCCTTTACAGGGACGCAGACATATACATCTCCTCTTCCCTCGAGGGGGAAGGGTTCGGGCTGCCGGCCATCGAGGCCCTCGCCTCGGGCGTGCCCTCCATCCTGACGGAGATATCGACGTACCGGAATTTCAGCGAAGACCGCGATTTCGCCTGGTTTGTCCCTACCCACAGCCCGGCGCGCATCGCGGAAGGCGTACTCGCTTTCATCGCGGACGGCCGCTTGAGGGAGAGGTGCGTAGCGAAGGGGTTCCCCGTGGCGCAAAGCCATTCTCTCGAAAGGACGAAACAGGACCTTCTCACCTTTATGAACGGGCTCATGTGACGGACCGGCCGAGCAAAGTGGTATCCATAATAATAGTCAACTACAATACGCGGGACCTGACGAAAGAGTGTCTCTCGTCGGTGTACGCCCGGACAAAAGGCGTCGATTTTGATGTATACGTCGTGGACAATGCCTCCTCCGACGGCTCCGCCGACGAGATCGCCCGGGCATTCCCCGCCGTAAAGCTGATACGCAACGAGGAAAACGCGGGTTTCGCGCGGGCCAATAATATGGCCATGAGGGCTTCCACCGCGGATTACGTCTTTCTCCTCAATTCGGATACGATCCTTGTCAATAACGCGGTGGGAATCTTTTTCGATTTTATGGAACGGGAGGAAAATGCCGCTGTCGGGTGTTGCGGCGGCAGCCTGTACGACCGGGACATGGCGCCCCAGGTCGCCTGGGGAAACCTCCCATCCCTCAAAGAGACGGCCTTTCAGGTGTTCGGACTGAAAAAGGTGTTCCCAAGGTATTACAAAGAGAAGCTGCGTACATCGATGGAGAATCGGGACGGTTCGATACGGAAGGTCGGGTATATCGTAGGGGCGGACATGTTCATCCGAAGGCGCGCCCTCGACAGGGCGGGCCTCTTCGATGAAGATTTCTTCCTCTATTTCGAGGATACGGAGCTTTCCTTCAGGATGGGGCAAGAGGGTTTTGCGTCGGTAATCATACCGGACGCGGAAATCATCCATCTGGCGGCCCGGTCCTCTTCCGGCGACTCGAAGGTCGCGAAGATCCGTCTGCGCGAGAAGAGCAGGCTCCTCTTCTTCAGGAAGTGTTACGGAAAAAAGGTTGCCCACATGGTTAAAATCCTTTATATTACAAAACAAATCCAGCGGCTCCTCTTCAAGTTCAATAGGAGAAACCTTGAGACCCTCAAGGCCTTGTACAGAGCCTGAGCCGCTACGCGGTCCTTTGAGGGACCTGGACGGGGTCGTGCAATTATGACAAAATTTGATCTCTCGGTGAAGAATCATGGCTATTACGCATACGAACGTAAGGAGATGCTCCCCTACGTCCCGGAATCAGCAAAAAGGGTCCTGGATGTGGGATGCGGGGCAGGCTTCTTCGGACATGAGGTAAAAAGGATACGGGGCGCGGAAGTATGGGGGGTCGAGATCGATGAAACCGCCGCAGCCACGGCCGTGGAAAATCTGGACCGGGTGCTCGTGGGAGATATACACCTCCTCATGAGCAGCATCCCGGACGACTATTTCGACTGCGTCACGTTCAACGATGTCCTGGAACACCTTGTGGACCCCTATGGCGTCCTCCGGAGAGTGAAGGGCAAACTACGCAAGGGCGGAGTGATAGTCGCCTCCCTGCCCAACATACGCTATCATAAGGTTCTGAAGGAATTACTTATTCGCAAACAATGGCAATACCGGGACGAAGGGATTCTCGACAAGACCCATCTGAGGTTCTTCACGAAGAACAGCATCATCGATATGTTCCGCGACCTTGATTTCCGCATACTGGCCCTTGAAGGGATGAACAAAACGAGATCCCGCAACTTCAAGCTCCTCAACATGGTCCTTTTCGGGTTCCTCTCCGACGCGCAATATGCGAAGTTCACATGTGTGGCGGAGCCGAAGTGAGGCAGCCGGGAGCTATCGTCCCGGAGATATGAGACCCGAGACCACCTTGGCAGCCACAGCGATGCCGTAACGGTTCCAGTGGGAATCGTCCTTCCAATACGTAAACTTGTCCTCTTTCAGGAGTCTCTCCGATTCGGCGATCAGAGGACCCGTGAGGTCGGTGCATGGAATGTGCCACCTCTCCGATAGGGCCTTTACTGCCTCCCACTGAGCATTGGGCAAAGGCTTCTGATTGCCCGCCGCCAGGAATGGATAGTAAACGCGGAATTTTGTGGGGATAAAGAAGATGCCCTCTATCCGGTCGCGCACCGGGGGGAAAATGGACATCACCGTCTCGGGGAGCCTGTAAGACTCCCTCTCGCTGACAGCCGCATATTCCCTGAAATCGGCCGCTTTGTGCCCTTTGATCGTCAGCGCCCTGGCGGTAAAGGATTTATTGGAGCGCCTGGCTGCAATGCTGTAGGTGTAGCGGTACAGGACGGTCTCCCTGAAGAAGTGCCTGTATCCTTCGGAGAGGGTCTTAAGGCGGGATTTCTTGGCGAAGTGTCTTCGCGAAAATGAATCAGGGAAATCGTTGCCTTCAAAAACGAAAAGCAACACCTTAAAATCGTTCCCGTATTTCTTCTGGAAATAGAGGATGAGTTTCACATATTCGGGAATGCCGCCCGGATACGCAAGGCTATAGGCGTCAATCCCGTAGCTTTCCTTCAATTGACTCTGGAGGGTATCCTCCTGGCTGTTGCCGCTCCCCAGGACAAAAGAATCCCCTACCAGCACGTATTTCTGACCTTTGTAGCCCTCATTGTTCCGGAACCCGAGAGCATCCGTCTTAAACCGCATAGTCCTTGGCTCTATTTCGATATCCTTTTCCCCTCCTACCGCGTAGATATCTCCAAAGGGCATCCGGATCATAACATCGACGTTCTTCCTGTAGCCACCCATCCCCGTGTCGCTGTTGTAGACCGTAAATCTTTCGTGCTCTCTGTAATAGATTCTGTCGTCGATCTTGATCAGTCCCAGCCCCAGGTTCACGAGGATGGTGGCCATGAGGAGAGAGCACGCAAGCAGAAGGCCGTTCTTCCATCCCATGATTATATAGGCCGCGAAGAAAAGCGCGAGGAGCACGTAAAAGACGGCATTACCGAGGAAACCGTAAAACAGCAGGGTGTGGCAAGTCAGAAGCAGGGGGATGAGGGCCGTCAGGGTCCTTTCAACCCAGTAAGAGAGAGATATTTTCATATACCAGTGCCTAATTACATAAATTAACGATAGTGTTCATCAACTGTGAGCCCTTCACTTTTCTTTTGCCTGTCCCATGGGTGGGGGCCCTTCCAAGGCAGCCGGCACTTGATTGCGAAAATCTTTGCCATAGGTCCGCCTCCTGCCAAGATGTTTGCATATATCTTTTATTACTCCAATTAAGCACCAGCAACTTTCCTGTCGGTCTTTCTATTGGAATAGGGACCCGCAAACAGGATAGCAGAATTGGGGCAAGATGCACAAGATATATATCTTGAGACTTCGGGATAGGGCATCTCATACTCGGACCAGGAGTAAAGAGATGGCTCCAGGAGCGTTTAAAGAGGGCGCTACCCGGCAACAGCCGTCAGAGAGGGGTTGTGACGTCAGTCTCGTGTTGACACTTATTAACAAAATTATGTAATAATATGGCTCGGCTTTGACGGGAAAGGGCGTCCATAATGAAAAAGATTTGTTTGTTGATCATTGTCAATATTATCGTTGTAGTTTTTCTGTGTGAGGCGGGTGGCCTAATCTGGTTTTACTCAAAAAATGGTAAATTCTTTTATACACGGTTTCACCAAAGTGGCCAACAAAATATCGAACAAAACAGGAACACGGCTAATGTTCCCCATCAGAGCAACACAATCAACACAATTTTGCACCCTTACTGGGGCTTTATAACGCGTCCGGGACTAGCGCTAAGAGAGTATCTGCCAAGAGAACGGCTGGATTGTCTTGTGGGCCCGGGGGTAACTCCGGACTGGCTGGATCTTGCGGTGAATGAATATGGATTCTATTCAAAAACAACTTACCCGTATTCCCCTCAAAAGAACGAGTTTGTTATCGGGATTTTTGGTGGTTCTGTGGCGCACTGGTTCAGGTTGCAGGGAAGCAAAACACTTATTGAACATCTCCAAAAACATCCGCTGTTACGCAACAAAGTGATTAAAGTATTGAGCTTTGCTCAGGGGGCTTTTAAACAGCCTCAACAACTGCAAATTCTGACTTATTTCCTCGCAAGAGGGCAGCATTTTGATTTTGTGATTAATATTGATGGATTTAACGAAGTCGCATTATCCCATCTTAACTACCAGAGTGGCATTGAATTGTCTATGCCAAGCAGCCAGGAAATTCTCCCAATTGCCAACATCGTCAATCAGGGGAACGTTGATGTTGAACGCTTGGCAGCCCTTTTGCAGATAGCGAAAACAAAGCAGGCGGTACAAAACATCAAGAATAGAATGGAACGAAATTACTCTGCGGGGTTGAACCTATTTTTTTCAGCAGTATCCCATTACAGGGAAACGGAGTACATAAAGGCTGTAATAAAAGGGGATACCATGAATAGAAAGCCGGCCATCGATTCCCGCGCATCAATTATACAGATTAATCGTTTATCCCAATCTACAACCTCAAAGAATGAATTCGAGTCCATGGCCCAATTTTGGGCACGATGCTCAATTTTGATCCAACAATTGTTGGAAAGCCAAGATGTCGGCTATCTCCATGTTTTACAACCGAATCAATACTTCTCCCGACGTTCTTTCAAGAATGAGGAGCTCTCCGCTATTGACAACGATTCGCCGTATAAGCCGGGCGCGGAACAGGGCTACCCATTTCTTCTGGGGCAAATTGACAATTTGCAGCGCGCAGGAGTTCATTTTGCGAACCTGACAGGAATTTTCGACATTGAGCCCCGGATCATCTATTCCGATTCATGCTGTCATTATAACCAATTAGGGAATGACTTGTTGGCCGCCAAAATTGCGCAAGACATGATCCCGATACTTGATGAGACTATAGAATAAGCTCGACTTTTAGCCGGCCTTCGACAGTCGTAGGCAAACGAAAGGTCGAGAAAAAGGTCCGGCAACCCATATTGCGCTTTCGCCTTTAATGGGGTCGGCCCGGAGTTTAGTTTTTCCGGTGATTTGCCCTAAAATAGTTCATCAGGGGCAATTCCGGGGGTCAGAAGAAGAGAGGTGGTGAACGTGGCCGGGATATACCTGTTGCAGAAATTGATATTGCAGGGTATAATGACCCACAAAGATTCGACAGGGTCGTCCGAAATGTCCCGGAGAATTGCCGGGGGCCCCGGATCTTTTCACTTTTGACCATGCACATACTTGGCATATCGGCATTCTATCACGATTCGGCAGCCGCCCTCATTGAGGATCAGAACATCCTTGCCGCGGCCCAGGAGGAACGTTTCACACGGAGGAAACACGACCCCTCCTTTCCCTCCCATGCCGTGCGTTACTGCCTCGATGAGGCGGGTATCGCCATCGACGAACTGGATGCGGTGGTCTTTTACGACAAGCCCTTTCTCAAGTTTGAGCGTCTCCTGGAGACCTACTACGCCTTCGCGCCAAGGGGCCTGAAATCCTTCCTCTCCGCCATACCCGTATGGATCAAGGAAAAGCTCATGTTGAAGAAGCTTATCCTTGACGAACTGGGGCTCATTGAGCCTTTTGACAAGAAGAAGGTCACCCTCCTCTTTCCCGAGCACCACCTTTCCCATGCGGCAAGCGCCTTTTACCCTTCTCCTTTTGAAGAGTCGGCAATCCTTACCGTGGACGGCGTGGGTGAGTGGGCAACCACTTCCATCTGTTACGGGACAGGAAAAGATATTGAGATCTTTCGCGAATTGAAGTTTCCCCACTCGGTGGGACTCCTCTATTCCGCCTTCACCTATTACCTCGGATTCAGGGTCAACTCGGGGGAATACAAGCTCATGGGGCTTGCCCCCTATGGAAATCCCGCCTCGGAGCGGACCACACGGTTCAAAGAGATCATCAAAAAGGAACTCGTAGACATCAAGGATGACGGCTCAATAAACCTGAACCAGGATTACTTCGATTATGCGGCGGGACTCAGGATGGCAAAGGACGATAAGTGGGCGGGCCTTTTCGGGTTCCCCGTAAGGGAAGCCGAGGGCGACCTCCTCCCCGAACATTGCGACCTTGCCCTCGCGATTCAAAAGGTAACCGAAGAGGTCATCCTAAAGCTGGCCCGGGAGACAAAACGGCTGACCGGTTCAAAACACCTTTGCCTCGCCGGAGGGGTTGCCCTCAACTGCGTGGCAAACGGGAAACTCCTGAAGGAAGACCTTTTTGACGAGGTATGGATACAGCCCGCCGCAGGCGACGCGGGTGGCGCCCTGGGAGCCGCCTTTGCGGCATACCATATTCATTTCAACCGGGAACGGGAGCATCACTCAGGGACCGACATAATGAAGGGTTCTTATCTCGGACCCATTTTTTCGGACATGGACATTATCCGGACCGCAAAGAAACGCAAAGCCGTCTACACGAGCTATGCGGACTTCGACAGCCTGTGTGAAAAGGTGGCCGAACTTATCGATCGCGGAAACGTGGTGGGATGGTTCCAGGACAGGATGGAATTCGGGCCGCGGGCCCTGGGAAACAGGAGCATCATCGCAGACGCGAGAAACCCCGAGATGCAAAGAAAACTCAATCTGAAGATAAAGTTCAGGGAGGGCTTCCGTCCTTTTGCGCCGTCAGTCCTCGTCGAAGATTCGACAGAGTTTTTCGATATCGATACCGCATCACCTTATATGCTCCTCGTGGCGGACGTAAAAGAGACCCGGAGGAATAGGCTGCCAAAGGATTACCACGCCCTTCCATGGAGGGACAAGCTCTATTACCTTCGTTCCGACGTACCTGCCATCACCCACATCGACTATACGGCCCGTCTCCAGACGGTTCACAAGGAAACCAATCCGAAGTACTGGCGCCTGATCAACCGGTTTAAAGAGAGGACCGGTTACGGGGTAATCATAAACACGAGCTTCAACGTGCGCGGTGAGCCCATAGTTTTGAGCCCCGACGATGCATACAGGTGTTTTATGAGGACGGAGATGGATTACCTGGTAGTGGGTAATGTGCTCTTCTCCAAGAAAGACCAGCCGGAGTGGCGTGAGAAAGGCGACTGGAGAGAGACCTATGGGCTCGATTAAGAAGGTTCTCGCCAACCTCGGCCTGGCCTGCTTGACTGTCCTTTTGACCCTGCTTCTTCTGGAAGGGGCGCTCAGGTTCACTCCTTACAGGAACCTCCTCTCCTTTACCCGTTCCCATGTGCCCCAGTACTACTACAGAACAGACCCCGTAACAGGATATGATATAAGCGAGAATTTCCCTAAGACCCAGGTTTTCCTCGATGACGGTGTGGGATACCCGATCTGGTCCAACGGGATAGGATGCTTCGACAGGCCTTACAACGGGGAGAAAGACTTCATTCTTCTCGTGGGAGACAGTTTTACCCACGCCTTTGCCTCCTTCGAAGATAAATGGGGTACTCTGATGGAAGCCAATCTGGGAACGAGGGTCCTCAAATGTGGTGTGAGCGGCTATGGCACAAAACAGGCATCTCTCAAGGCGGACCGCACGTGCGCCCTCGTGGGCCGTTCGCCGCAACTCATCGTGGTGGGCTATACCATGAACGATTTCATGGACGATTACCTCTTTCCCGAATATTCCGTAGTGGACGGATACTTTTACATCACCAAGGCGCTCAGGGACACCAACACGGGGGAGATTTCGACAAGAGTGCGCCGCAAGCCTCCGGTTTCTCCGCGGATATGGCTCAAGCGCCATTCCATTCTCTACAACCTTTTCGAAACCTTCACAAAACGCTATTCCCGGCAGGAAGAACGGGTCCTTTGGACGGAGGCCATCGGGGGAGAATGCTCCGACACCTTGAAATGCCCGCACCCGTGGCTGGAAAGGGCATGGAAGAGCCATTTCGAGGAGATAAGAAATTTCGGCAAACTCGGACACAGCGGCAACGCAAAAGTCCTTTTCGTGATAATACCGACCAAGGAGCAGGTATATCCGTCTCCCGCCAACGAGAAGAATGGCGATCTTGATCGCAAATATGCTATAATCCCCGAGAATATGAAGAAGGAAGGGATGTTGTACATCGACCTCCTGCCCCTTTTTCGTAAGCTTGCAGATCGGACTGCAACCAGGAACCCCAGCCTCGACCTTTACTGGGCGAAGGATGGCCACTGGAATGTGAGGGGTAACCGCCTGGCGGGCCTTCTTGTTTCACAGTATATCCTGGAACAAAATCTGGTCGAAGTACCGGATAAGGCTGCTGCGCTGGCCCGTATCCGTGACGGGCTGCGTGCATTTACCGGCCCGCAGGGAATGTGAGGAGGTTTTTATGGGTTTGTTCGGAGATCTTTGGGGTTTTCTGAAAGAGAGAAAAAAATGGTGGCTTTTGCCCCTTATAATTGTGCTCCTGCTTTTCGCCTTTATCATAGTCCTTTCAGGCGGTTCCGCAATAGCACCTTTCATTTACACACTTTTTTAGGAGCGGGGGATGACACACGCACATGAAAGCATCTGCCGGGCCACCTTGCCCGGAACGGATATGAGCGGTTATGAATAAAGAGATTCCGCCTTATAAGGTACTTGAGACGATGGGCGTCCTGGCGGCCGCCTCCCTTATCTTCGGTCTGATATTCAAGGTCGCCGCCCTTCTTTTCCTTGCCCTCGCCCTTCTGATCGTGGGGCTCTTCATAAAAGGACTCGCCCGGCTCATTACCCGCGGATGGCTCAAATTCGCCGAGGTAGTGGGCGGCATAAATTCGCGTATCATCCTCGCCGCGGTCTTCTACCTCTTCCTCACTCCCATAGCCCTGGTCTTCCGCATGATCCACGGAGACTTTATGCGCCTCGTGAAGCAGGAGAAGGCCACCACTTACTTCACCGAAAGAAAGCACCGCTACGGCCCGGACGATCTCAAAAACCCCTGGTAGGGGAAGTCCCCGGCCCTTCGTATAATCCTTACCCCCCGCCCTGCGTGAGTCTTGCGCAACAAGACATTCTCGTGCGGCAAGACTATTTCCGTCTTGTCGAAAAAGAACGGCAAAACACGCCCCCTGCGCCTATTTTTCCCTAATAGTATGGAATTATAAGTTTTTTGATCATTCATTCCTTTTACTGTCACGTGGCACGTTTCTTGAATCATACCTGGTGTGGCACGACAACAGGGGTCAATGGCCACACGATTGGGTCACATGTAAATGAGCGGCATCTATGGAGGTGTGCATGGAGCGGAACGCAGTAAGCGATGTCTCGGAGATGATTCATAACCCGGTCTATACCGGTATAGGACCGTTTCCCCGTCTTATCGATGATGAACTGTGGATAAAGTGCATGGCCCGGAGCGTGAAGCACAACGGACCTGAAAGGGCTTACCTGAAGATGACGGAGGCTGTGGAAAAGTCCTTCGGCATCAGTGCCATAGCTGAGATGCGTGCCCGGGAGAGCCTTTCCAGGCTTAAGAAAGAAATCGCCCAAGTGGGACCGGAACAATTTTTCGCGAAACTGCTCCGGAACCTCAGAAAACACCTGGCGCCCCTTTCGTAGCCGGACCCGCCACGCGCCCCGCTCACGCCGGTAAGGAGCGGGCGCGCCACCGACTGCCGGGTATCGGGGAGGGCAGAACCTTGTCCATCCCGTTGACACGCACCCGGGACCTGTTCAGTCGCCCGGTTCGCACTTCCGCTTCCTTCAGGCACTTTCCCGCAGCAATATTGTTCAGTTCCTTCCGTCCCTTCAGGACACGAGAAACCATGTCATTTCGAGGCTGTGTTTTCCATGAATTCCCACAGGCAGTCATGGAAGTAACGAATTTTGTTCGCGCCGTAATTGACACCTGTCGCCCGGCGTGTTATTTTAAAAGTTCCTTTTCTTAACCGGAAACCGTTTTCCGGTGAGCCCGTCCGGTGGGCCCAGCCTGCGGCACGGGTTCACCGGTGTCTTACGGACCAACACTGCGAGGAGCCCTATGAAAAACGACAGGCAGGCGGGGAGCAAGAGGATTCAGAGCATTATGAAGGCCGGCGCTGAATTGTTCAGCACCAAGGGATTCGTGGAAACGAGCATGGATGAGGTGGCCGCCGCCGCAAAGATCAGCAAAGGCGGCATGTACCATTACTTTTCGAGCAAGAATGAACTCCTCGACGCCATCCTGGTCAATTTTATAGATATGGTCCTTGCGGACCTGGAAGAACTCGACAGGATCGCGGACCCCCTTGGAAAACTGACGAGGCTCGTCAGCCGCCATGTGGAGATATACACGAAGCATCCCTATGCAGCGAAAACCCTGATCGATGAGGCCCATTGCCTTCCTGCCAGATCCCGTAAGAAGATCGTGGTGAAAGAAAAGGAGTATTTCCGCGCCGTGGCAGGGGTAGTGTCCGAGTATCTCGGCCCCTGTGTCGAAAAGAGTGAGGTTACCGCCATAACCTTCAGTCTCCTGGGAATGTGCAACTGGATCTATTCCTGGTATAACCCCAAGGGCCCCATCGATCCTTCAAGACTGTCGGAGATCATACTCAGCATATTCAGCAATGGTGTTTGTGGCCTGCAGAAGACCTTGAGCGAGCGTAACCCGCAGAACTGACAGCCCTTTCGCGCCGCCCCGTCCTGCGACGGCGCGCCCACTCCCGAAGATGCCTCATCCTCGTCTGCAGACGCGCCGGGCGTCTCTCATCACCCATGCGCCTCGACTCCGGTACGGCACTGCCTCCCCCCCCGGTTACCCTATCTTGGGTCAAGAGAGCCTCTCACAACGGATAAGACCCGGCCTCTCCCTGGACCGTAAAACCCCCAATCATATCAAGTATTCCAATACCTATTTTTTTGCTTGCCATTTTTTTCCTTGACATCTAACCAGTTACATCATAAAACATACTTACCAGTAGGAATGCTACTGACTGGAGGGAATGTCATGGCGAGGCCCAGGAAAGGTCTTACGATTGATGAAGCAGATCCCAGACAAATGAAAAAGATCGGTCTGATCGCCAAGATCGGCGCCGAGCTTTTCAGTTCCAGGGGATACCTTGAAACAAGTATGGACGACATCGCTGCTGCCGCGAAGGTCACCAAGGGGGGCGTATACCACTACTTCGGCAGTAAAACCGACATCCTCTACTACATCTGCTCCAAGTACGTGGAGTTCGACATCGAAAACCTGGAGCAGTCCCTGAGCGCGATCCAAAACCCCCTGGAAAAGATCAAATTTATCATCTCCCGTCATATCGATCACTATAGCACCCATGCCGCCGCGGCAAAGACGCTGCTCAACGAGGCCTACAACCTCCCCCCAAGGTACCGGAAGGAAGTGAAGGCAAGGGAGGCCCAGTACGTCAACATAATGACCCGTACCCTGTCGGAGTATCTCGGGCCCGAGACCCGCAAGGAAGTCATAACGGCCCTCGTGTTCACCCTCTTCGGCATGATGAACTGGATCTATTCCTGGTATGACCCGAAGGGGGCCATGAAGCCGGCTGAATTATCGGGTTTGATCTACGAAGTTTTTACAAAGGGGATTACGGACCCCACGTTTACTGCGGGAGGATTCGGGGCGATCATCGCCCGCCCTGTCTCATGACCCCCGGAATATGCGTTTCGACGCAAGGACTTTGACCCATGAAGCCAGACCTGGACACGCTTTTTGAAGGACTCGAAAAAGGAGACAAAAGGAGTGCGGGCAGAATACTCACCCTCCTCGAAGACAGGGGGCCGGAAAGCACGGAACTCCTCAGGAGACTCTACGCCTCGGAGCGAAGGTCTCTGGTCGCGGGCGTGACAGGCTGGCCCGGCGTAGGAAAGAGCTCCCTTATTACCCGCATGGCCAGGGTGTATCTCGACCAGGGCAAGCGGGTGGGCATTGTCGCCGTGGACCCCACAAGTCCCTTCTCCGGGGGTGGCATTCTGGGAGACCGCATACGTTTCAGGGACATCGACGGGAGAGAGAACCTCTTCATCCGCTCGGTGGCAACCCGGGGCCACCACGGTGGTCTTTCGAGGTCGGCACGGTCCTTCGTAAAGGTCATGGAGGCCATGGGCTGTGACGTGGTGCTCCTGGAGACAGTGGGCGTAGGACAGGATCAGGTGAATATAAGCCTCATTGCGGACACTACCGTGGTGGTGGTCGCTCCCGGATTGGGAGATTTCCTTCAGGCCATGAAATCGGGTGTCCTTGAGGCAGGAGATATTTTCGTCGTGAACAAAGCCGACCGTCCGGACGCGGACAAGGCGATCCAATACCTGGAATCCGCCATAAGGATGAGGGAAAGGGCGGGCTGGCGCCCTCCTGTGGTGAAGACCGTGGCTGCCGATGGAAGCGGGGTCGATACCCTCGTAAGGGAGATCGGGAATCATGCTGCCCACTGCTCCCTTGAAACCGGCGAGGTATCCCTCAAACTGAGGGCCGCACGGGACGAAATCAAGGAAGCGTTAAAGACGCGGCTTCTCGAATATCTTTTCGGGGGCGACGCTTTGGAAGACTCTCCTGTCAGCCGGTACGCCCGGCAGGTCTGTGAGAGAAGGGCCGATCCCTATCTGCTTGCCGACGCGATACTGGCGGAGAAAGGTATTACCCAAGACATTTCGTAAATCTGGAGGGAGCAATGGCAAAGAACCCAAAAATCAACTTCGATCATACCACGGGGGAGAAGCTTCCCCATTTCCGGTCCCTTTCGGGCATCGAGTACAAAAGGATATACGACCGCAACGATTGGGACGATACCCTCCCCGACGCCGGTGAATACCCCTTCACAAGGGGCATTCACAAGGACATGTACCGGGGAAGGCTTTGGACCCGCAGGCAGCAGAGCGGCTTCGGCTCTCCCGAGGAAAGCAACGAACTCCTGAAATTCCTGTTAAAAGTAGGCCAGACGGGCATCAACATAGACTCCGACATAGCGGGCAAGATCGGGGTGGACCCCGACTATCCGCTGGGTCAGGCAGACGTCGGGCTTCAGGGAACTTCCATGTGCACCTACGAGGACATGGCCGCCCTTTTTAAGGATATCCCCCTCGACCGTATCAGCTCGACTCTCATCTTTCCTCCTCCCGCATCGGTGGTAATGATGGGTCAGTACATGATGATGGCAAAGGAGCAGGGCATACCGCAGGAAAACCTCATCGGCACTATGATGAACTGCCCCTTTACCCAGCTTGTGGGCCCCACGTTCCAGGCCAACACCGATTTCTTCCCCATCGACCTCGCCCTCAAGATTGGACTCGACCTTATCGAATACCTGGTGCCCCGCTGTCCCAAGTGGAACATCCTCAACGTCAACTCAAGGAACATCAGGGAAAGTGGTGTGGACGCAGTTCAGGAGGCGGCCTTTTCCCTGGCCCTCGGCGTGGACTACGTGGACAGGCTGTGCAAACGGGGCGTGGCTGTAGATACCTTCGCCCGGAGGATCGGCTTCTTCTCCGCCGTGCACCTCGATATCTTCGAGGAAGTGGCAAAATTCAGGGCCATGCGGCGCATATGGGCGCGACAACTCAAGGAGCGCTTCGGCGCACAAGACGAAAGGAGCATGTGGTTCCGCTGCGCCGTGCAGACATCTTCTCTCACCCTTACCGCCCAGGAGCCCATGAACAATATCGTAAGGGCCGCGGTCCAGACGCTCACCGCCGTACTCGCGGGGGTCCAGTCCGTGCACACCACTTCCTATGACGAGGCCTACTGCCTGCCGTCTGAGGAGACCCACAAGCTCGCCATCCGCACGCAACAGATCATCGCCTACGAAACCGGGGCCACAAAGTCGGCGGACCCCCTCGGAGGCTCCTATCTTGTGGAGAAGATGACGGACGAGATGGAAGAACGCATCTGGGAGATGATGAAAGTTATCGAAGGCCGGGGCGGATTCATCGAGTGTTTCAAGGAAGGGTGGGTCGAAAACGAGCTCAATCAGGCGCGGTACAAACTGGCGGACCAGATGGAGACAGGGGAACTGCCTATCCTCGGAATGAACCTCTTCAGGGAAGAGGATACGGCTCCCGATATCGACATTTTCAAACAGGCGCCCGATATGCAGGCCAGGCGCATCGAGTATGCGCGGAACTACAAAAGAGGCCATAGCCAGGGCCCCGTGCGCCGGGCTCTCGACAACCTGAGAGAAAGGACCGGGAAGCACCCGGACGAGGACCTCGTGCCGCCCATACTGGAGGCCGTGGAAACCAGGGCCACTTTACAGGAGATATGCGATGCAATGAGGGAAGCGACAAATTTTTCCATTCCCCGGTAGGGCCTGAAGAAGCGCCCGTGCGGTGATCCACGGTGGGGTCCGCGCGGGCGGGGGAATGGCTGCCCGGAAGCATAAACCCGGGTGGGTTGTGTTGCCCAATACGAGAAGAGGAGCAGACAATGCCCGGAAGAAAACGAATCATTATGGCAAAGATGGGGCTCGACGCCCACGACAACGGTCTCAGGATCGTTTCGAAATGGCTTGCGGACGCAGGATACGAAGTGATCTATGCGGGAGTATACAATTCCGCGGAAAGAATCCTGCAGATGACCCTGGAAGAGAACGCGGACGCCCTGGGTCTCAGCTTTCTCGGAGGTGAACATCTCCACTATTCGAAAAAGGTCCGCGAACTGCTGAAGGAGAACGGCCTCGAGAATGTAAAGATCTTTGCAGGCGGAATTATCCCTCCCGCCGACGTAGTCGCCCTGAAAGGCTTGGGCGTGGATGCGGTTTTTACGCCCGGGACTCCGAGGGCTCAGATACTCGACGCCATAGCCCGGTGCCTGGGGGTCGAAGAGGACAATACATGAAAACAGAGGAAGGGCTCGTCGATTTTATCACCCGCACCCGTATCGGGGATATCCCCGAGGGAGCGAGGAAGACGGTCAAGAACCAGTTGCTCACCATAGCCGGCACCACGCTCGCGGGCGCCGCAGAGGACGGCTGCGAAGAAACGGTCCGGTTCTACCATGAAATGGGCGGCAAAGAAGAAGCGACCATACTTGTCCACGGGGGAAGAATTCCCGCTCACGACGCAGCTTTCGTGAACGCCGTGATGGCCCGCTCCCTGGATCTCTGCGACTCCATCGCACCCGGTCCCCACATCGGGGCCGCCCTGATTACCGGGTCTCTCGCGGCGGCGGAGATGATAGGGGGCATGACGGGACGGGACTTCTTCGAGGGAATTATCGTGGGCAACGAGGTAGCGGCGAGAATGAATCTCACCGAAGAAGCCTATAACGGGTTCGACCCCACGGGGATATGCGTGATCTTCGGCGTAGCCGCCTCAGTCTCAAAAATACTCCACCTCAGCCCCTCCCAGACATGGAACGCCCTTGCTCTCGCCTTCAACCGGTGCGGCGGGAGTTTTCAAAGCCATATCGACGGGTCTCTCGGGGTCCGCTTCGTTCAGGGATGGGTTGCTCAGGGAGGAGTCCTCTGCGCCCGCCTCGCCTCAAAGGGGATCACGGGACCCAGGAACTTCCTCGATGGGATTTACGGGTATCTCCATCTTTACGGTAAGGACCTCATTACGGGCGACCGCATCACGGCAGGTCTCGGCGAGCGTTATGTACTCGAAAACATGGTGTACAAAAAATATCCGAGCTGCGCCCTCACCCAGGGCCCGACGGACGAGATACTGAAGGTAATGGCCGAGCAGGGGCTATCCCCCCACGACATTGACCGCGTCTTTGTCACGGTGCCCCCCTACACCCACAAACTCGTGGGCCACGAGTTCGAAATAGGGGACAACCCGAGGGTCAACGCCCAGTTCAACATCCGGTACTGTGTGGCCAACGCGTTGACGAGGGGGGCCGCGAGGCTCGAACATTTCGAGGAACGGTTCATACGGCAGGGGGAGACCGCGGAGCTTGCGAAGCGCATCACTGTTATCCCCAACAAGACCCTGGAGGAGCGGGGGCACACGCCCATGGACATGCGGGTAGTGACCCTGGACGGCCACGAGTTTCTGAAATCAATAGATATCGGCCCGGGCTTTCCCGGTAATCCCCTCACTCCGAAGGACCACGAAAGACGCTTCAGGGACTGTCTCGCCTTTGCGAAGAGACCGGTAAGTGAAGAAAAGGCGGCGGGGATCGTCTCCCTGGTGGAACACATCGAAGAGGTTCAGGACATAAGGACATTTGTCGAATTGCTGACATAACGCATTTGGAGGGAAACATCATGATGACCGTGATTGATTTGATTGCACGAAACGCAAGGATTTACCCGACGGCTACCGCCTTCGTGGAGGTCAAGCCGGTAAGCAAGGCCCGAAAGGAAATCACCTGGGCCGGTTTCTATGAGAGGATGAACAGGATCGCCAACGTACTCGACGCCAAAGGCATAAAGAAGGGCATGAAGGTAGCCCTCCTTGGAAGGAACTCCATCGACTGGCTTGAGGCTTTCTTCGGGATCATGGCCACCGGGGCTTGGGCGATACCGCTCAACTTCAGGTTCACCGACGATGATATCAAGTATTGCACGGGCATAGGAGAGCCCGGCTGTTTCATCTGCGACGATGAATTTGCCGAAAGGATCGCCGCTCTGAAACCGGAACTCCCTACAGTGCACACCCTTTTCTCCATAGGTGCCACATCACGGCCCGACATAGATGCTCTCGAACCATTGATGGTGACTGTCCCTTCCGTTCCCGTCGACGTGGAGTTGAACGACGAGGATGAGTGCGCCCTCTATTTTACCTCCGGCACCACGGGCGCGCCCAAGGCGGTGCTCCACGCCCACCGGAGCCTCATGGTATCCGCCGTAACCGAAGCGACAAACCATGACTGGACCGCCGGTGACAGCCAGCTCATGATGCCGCCCCTGTACCACCTCGCCATCGGCCACCTCCTGGGCGGCCTCATTGCAGGCGGGTCGAACGTGCTCCTTACGGAACTCATCAAACCGGATATCATACTCGACACCCTCGCAAAGGAGAAAGTAACCATCGTTTTCCTTCTCGTCCCGTGGGCCCTCGACATTGTGGGCGCCTTCGACAGGAAGGAACTCGCGCCGAAGGGCTATGACCTGAGCAAACTCCGTCTCATGCACATGGGCGCTCAGCCCATACCTGTAAGCCTGATCCGGAAGTGGAAGTCCTACTTCCCGGACATGTCCTATGACACGAGCTACGGCCTGAGCGAGGGCGGAGGCCCGGGCATAACCCACGTGGGTACCCAGAACGAAAGTAAAGTGGGGGCCATAGGGAGGCCGAGTCTCATATGGGACGTCCGCGTAGCGAAAGAAGACGGAACGGACGTCGCTGTCGGCGAAGTGGGAGAGCTTGTAGTAAAAAGCAACGGCAATATGAAGGGTTATTACAAGAACCCCGAGGGGACCGCCCAGATCATCCGTAAGGGCTGGATCCATACCGGCGACCTGGGGAGGATCGACGAGGACGGTTTCATCTACATAGTCGACCGTAAGAAGGACCTCATTATCTGTGGGGGCGAAAATATCTTCCCCGTGGAGATCGAGGAAATCCTCGTAAGACACCCGAAGGTCCACGACGTGGCGGTGATCGGCGCACCCGACGACAGACTGGGAGAAGCGATCGTGGCAGTGATCCAGGCCGCACCGGGCGAAAAGCCCACAGAGGCGGAAATGGCCGCCTACTGCGAGGAGAACCTCCCACGGTATAAAAGGCCCCGGCGGTTCATATTCGATGAAGTACCGCGAAGCGCCACCGGTAAGATAGAAAAACCGAAGCTGAGGAAAAAGCATATCCCTCAGGGTTGAGGACGGAGGCGCCGGGACCCGTGTCAAAAGAAAGGAAATGCCACCACCCGCGGTCCCGGCGCTAAAGACCCCCGCACCGGGGATTCCGATGGTCGGAGAGGAGAGTATTTATGGAGAAGTTTCAGATAGTTGTCAGCCGATTGTGTAAATACATGGCGGTAGTAGCCGGGACGGCGCTCGTCCTGGTCATGCTCCTTACCGTGCTCGATGTCATTCTGAGGTATTTTGGGCATCCCATATTGGGGGTATACGACCTGGTGGCCCTTGGGGGCGCCATCGTCATCGGCTTCTCCCTCCCCTATGCCGCGGAAAGAAAGGTCCATGTCTTTATGGAAATGATCCAGCAAGCACAGGGCAAACGCTTGAAACAGGTGCTCTTGGTGGTAACCCGTCTCATCGCCTTGCTCATAAGCATCATAGTTGCCTGGCACCTCGTACGACTCGGGCAGGGCTTCCGCGAGACGGGCGAGGCTTCTCTCACAGTCCAGATAGTCTACTACCCTATCGCCATAGGATTGGGGGTGTGTTTCCTGGGACAGGCACTCGTGTATTTCGTGCAAATCTTCAAGGGTGCTTCCGGAGGCGAAAATGAATGAGGTAACAGTAGGATTAATCGGTTTAGTGGCTTTACTGGTGCTCTTTCTCATGGGGCTCGAACTGGCTATAGCGATGCTGGTGGTGGGTTTCGTGGGGTTCGCGTACATTGTCAATCTCGATGCGGCGTTCAACCTGGTAGCAAAGGATATCTTTGACGCTTTCGAGTCGTACAGCCTGACGGTGGTGCCTCTCTTTGTCCTCATGGGCCAGCTCGCCTATAACGCGGGGATTGCGAAAAGGCTCTACGGAACGGCCCACCGCTTCCTCGGGCACATCAAGGGCGGACTCGCCATCGCCACGGTATCGGGGTGCACCATATTCGGCGCCATCTGCGGCTCAGCCGCAGCCACGGCGGCGACGTTCTCGTCCGTCTCTATTCCGGAAATGGACCGGTTCGGGTACAAGAGAAGCTTTTCGGCAGGCCTCGTCGCCATCGCAGGGACCCTGGGCATCATGATACCGCCGAGCGTACCCATGATCATCTATGGTATTATCACCCAGCAATCCATCGGCAGGCTCTTCGTGGCAGGCATAGTCCCTGGTGTGGTTATCTGCTTCCTTTTCATCGGTCTCATCGTGGCCCGGTGCCGTATAAATCCCGACATTGCGCCTATGGGTGAACGGTTCACCTGGAAAGAGCGTTTCGCTTCTCTCTCCGGCGTGATATGGCCCCTTGCGATATTCGCGGTAGTCATGGAAGGTCTCCTTCAGGGTATCTTTACGCCCACGGAGGCGGCAAGCGTGGGCACCTTCGCCATACTCCTCCTCTCTCTTGCCCGGCGCGACGTAACCTTGCCGGGCATCATCAAGTCCGTGGGGGAAAGCCTTCTCACCGCCACCATGGTCCTTTTCCTCCTTGCAGGATCCACAGTCCTCGGACACTTTCTCGCCGTAACAAAGATTCCTATCTTCGTATCCGAATGGGTGGTGGGTCTGCCCTTTCCCAACTGGACAATCATGATGATCATATGTTTCATCTATCTTCTGGGGGGCTCTTTCATCGACGACCTCGCCTTCATGGTGCTCGCCACGCCGATCTTCTTCCCTGCGGTGCTCAAACTCGGGTATAACCCCATCTGGTTCGGCATCATGATCACCATAACGGTAATGGTGGGAATAGTGGTCCCTCCGGTGGCCCTTAACGTCTTCGTGGTGAAGAATATAACCAAGACGTCGTTCAAGGACATCTATATCGGCGTCTACCCATTTCTTCTCGGGCTCGTGGGTTGTGCGATCCTCTTATTCATCTTCCCCCAGATCGCGCTCTTTCTCCCGAACCTGCTTTATAAGTGAGGATAAGATTATGGAAGCATCGACCACCCCGCGTGGTGCAATAGACTTCAAAAAAACTAAGGATAGGGGGTTTTCTATGAAACGATCCGCATCTGCAATGTCTTTGTTGGCCGTCCTCTTTCTGGGCTTCGGCCTGCTCTACTCCGGCGCCGCCCATGCCCAGCAGGGCACGGTGACGCTCAACTACTCCAATTTCTTCCCTGCGAACCACAAACACAGCCTTCTCGCGGAACAGTGGTGCCAGGAAGTAACCAAGAGAACGAACGGCAAGGTAAAAGTGACCATGTTCCATGGGGGTACGTTGACTTCTCCCCAACTGGCGTACGACGGCGTAGTGAAGGGCCTCTCCGATATGGCCCTCGGCGTGTTCAGCTATTCCAGAGGCCGCTTTGCCCTCACGGAAGTGATCGATTTGCCCCTAGGTTTCAGGAGCGGCTATATCGCCACAAAACTCGTGAATGAATATTACAGGAAGTTCAAACCAAAAGAAATGGATGACGTGAAGGTCATGTATCTCCATGCCCATGGACCCGCCATTCTTCACACGGGAAAGAGACCCGTCGCGAAACTCGAAGAAATGAAGGGCCTCAAAGTAAGAGTCACTCCCCTTGCCACGCCGACTCTCTCGGCCCTGGGGGCCACTCCTGTGGCAATGCCCATGGGAGATACCTACGATTCCCTGTCGAAGGGCGTAGTGGACGGGGCCTTCTCCCCTTATGAAGCCCTTGAAGGCTGGAAATGGGGCGAGATCGTAAAGTATTCCACGGAGTGCTATGCCGTCTCCCCGTCGAGCGCGTTCTTTGTAGTCATGAACAAGAAGAAGTGGGATTCCCTGTCTCCCGAGGTTCACAAAATCATTGAGAAGATCAATGACGAATGGATAGAGAAACAGGGTAAGGTCTGGGACGAGATAGACACGGAAGGCAAGGCCTTCGCAGTCAAGAAAGGGCACAAGAGCATCACCCTTTCGGGCGCGGAACAGGCAAGATGGGTAGCCGCGGTCAAACCGGTCCTTGACGATTACATGAAGAGAACCAAGGCAAAAGGACTACCCGGCGACGAAGTCCTGAAATTCAGCATCGATTACCTCAAGAAGAACCAGAAGTAGAAGGTGGAAGGATCAGGCATCCCCGGCACGACTCACCTGCCGGGGATGCTGTTTTTCACCGCGGAAAAAATGCGCCCCTATTTCGGCAGAGCCTTAAGCTCCTGCAACTGCTGCCGGATAGTCGCGGCCTGCTCGCCTGACGCTCCGGCCTTGAGGCAGTCTTCCCAGGCCTCGATCGCCCCTTTCACGTCCTTCTTATCGTGGAGGAGTATGATCCCGAGGTTGTACCTGCTGTTCACGTGCTTCGGGTCTTGCCGGGCGGCCTCCTTCAATTCCTTTACCGCCCTATCATACTCTTTGAGGCCCCTGTACATGACGGCCATGTCCGTACGCACATCCGAATCCTTCGGATCAATGGCAAGGGCCCTCGTGTACATGTCAATGGCCTTCTGATTCCGGTGGGCGTCGAAGTACTTATTTCCAAGGGTGATAAGCGCCTTGAGGTTGTTCGGGTCCGCCTTGAGCACGCCTTCGAGAGTCCGAATCTCCTCGTCGGACGGTATGGCAGGAACGGACGGGGCGGCCGTCATTGCCCCCGTTGGATGAACTTCCTTGGAGGAAAACCTTATTCCCGCGTAGACGCCGGCCACGAAGCCTACCAGCAGGCTCGCCATTACAAGGATAATGACCTTTTCCTTCTGCATATGGAGAACTATATTCCATTGACACGGGTTGTTGCAAGGAGTTTTTGAAAAGGAAAGTACATGGGATTCAGAAACACCAGGAAGACATGCTGCACACCGGGACCCATCGCGTGGCTCAGGACCCTTTCCCTGTCCGACGGCTCAAAGGCGAGCGTCATCGGTCTCGATGCGATCTTCGAGGACATATGCGGACACGGGGCCGGGCCTTCCCCGGAAACCGCGTCGGAGATCGTCCGGAGGCTGTCCCGCAAGAACAATATTCCCCTTTCCCTGGTCGGGCTTTACGAAGACGCGGTGCTCCGGGAGTTCACCACCTATATGGAGTGCAGAACGTGCGAGGATACACCTGAAGATTCGCAGGCCCCTGCCCTTCCACGAAAGGGTATTTTCTCCCGGTTCATGGGATGGCTGAAATAAGCGGGACCGCCCGGGAATAGAAATATTCAGGATTCGCCCGTAGCCCATTCGATTTGAACGGCGAAACAGGCTGAAGCCGTTGTCGAAGGATGCTTTTGCATCGCCCCGTGGTATCAAGGTCCGGTCAGCGCGGGTCATATCGTAGAAGAGATTTCTTCAGGTCCCCCCGGACTATTTCCCGGAACCAGTCGGGGGAGACCACTTCCACATAAGGAATCCAGCGGTAAATCCAATTACGTATCCCGTCGGCGCCCTTCACCGCGAATTTCATTTCCAGCCGGCCGTCAGGTAACGTCTTTACCTCCTGGCGCTGTTGCCATTTTCTTCTGAGGACGCTCGACTGAATCTCTTTATCGAAGAGCAGGGTTATCTCCACCGGCTCCCCATCCAGGTATGCGCCGAAGGCTCCGGAGAGTTCCTCGTGTGGAGAAACAGGCCGCGGGACAAAATGTTCATCAAGGGTGTTTAGAGAAATCATCTTGTCGAGCGCAAAGACCCGGAGGTCCTTTCTGAGGTTACAGTACGCCCTGAGGTTCCAGAACCCGCCCTCGAAGAAAAGGTAGTAAGGGTCGAGTTTTCTCGTGGTCACCTGACTGGTGGACAACGCCCTATAGACTATCTCCACCCGCTGGAAGTTTATTATGGCCTGATGCAGGAACCCAAGATAGCGACCTGTCTTCTCGGGCAATTCTTCGCTGGAGAGAATAATATGGCCCGTGACGTCGGTTCTCTTTGCGGCAAGTCTTTCTTCCAGTTTGTTGAAGCTGTTCTCGAACCCGGGCCCGAATTTCGTAAGAAGCTTTTTTGCGAGGGCGAGGCCGAGTATCTCCCCTGTTGAGAGAGACGGCCTTGTAAGGGTGAACCCCTCGTCGAAGGTGTAGCTGCCCTTTTTCCGGTCGTAGTTTATGGGGAAACCGGCAGTGAGGAGGGTATCCATGTAACGGTACACACTCCTGTCGCTAATCTCGAACTCGTCCATGAGAGACCTGGCCGTCACGTGCTCCCTGCGATCCAGCTTGTTCAGAATCGTTATAAGGGTATCGAATTTGTATGACATGTATTCTCCTTATCACTGCATTATGTTGCCGTCACAGCCGGGGCCCCCTCTTCCCCGCCCTGTTCACCTCAACGAAGACCGCTTTGTCCCCTTTACCCGGGGCATCCCGGACTATTCCATTATCCCGGACTCACCGGGAGATTCAACCTCCGCGGAGAAACTTATCAGTACCACATCGGACAAAAAATTTCCCGACAAAAACCCTCCTCTTGAACATAATCCGGGTTGTCCTCTTTCCGGACCCGGCCGGTCCGCTTCGAGGACAAACGATACAGGGGTCCTTGTGATGCCTTTCCGTTGCGGCCATCCTGCAAAAGACCGGTGGTGGTCTGAATTTTCTCTACTTCCTCTCTACACTGACAGACTGCTGTCACTCCAACCTGATACTCTTTATGTATGGTTGGAAACGAAAAGACAAAGGAGGTAACCCATTATGCCGCTTTATGCATTCAGGATATATGACGTGTACAGGACTGTTGATGCCTTCACCCTGGCGGACGCCCTCAAGGAGGCTGATATCAGGGAAGGTGATGAGTACGAGCTCATCGATGAAGAAGATTTCGAGGACATATGCTTCTTGTCGGCAAAAGCCGGAGACATGCTTCTGTGACTCGTAAGGCCCCGAACAACCAATCAAACCTACGGAGGTAGACATATGGGAACTGAAATAGTCTGTTTTTTTGAGACCTGTTCATGCCGCAACACCATTGAAAAAGAGAAAACCGGCGCCATAGCGCGGGCCACAATAAAGCAGCGTATGGTCAAGTCCATACTTCCCGTACTCCTTATCCTGCTCTTCTTCGCGTTGGCGCCCCCTGACTCTCAGGCACCCGAGCTTACCGAACGCGACATCTATGGATACGATACATACCGCGTGTCGGAGAGCGGCGCTATCCTTGATAAGGATGGCGCTATCAAGGGATGGTTTAAGGACAACAGAGTATACGACACCCAGTGGAACGAAGAGCCGCCTCTCACACCAAAGAGGTCGGGTCGGACCCGATGAACACTATGAACAGGCAAAATGTATGCCTCATTTCCTCTTCGTTACAGCAGTCCGGCGATTATGGAAAGGCCGTTGATGAAGTAGAGGGACCGCACATACTTACCGTACCCGTCGAGAAGGACCCAATCATCGGTCTTTCTCGCGACGGCCATCATCTTCCGGAATATGGGAATGCCGAAAAGGCTGATCACTGCTACGAAGGAGAGCAGCCCTGAGAGGACCAGAGCTATTATTGTCCCGTAGATGAGGGCAAAGAAGACGAAAAGCCCGTAGTATGCGCCCTTCTTGCCCAACCTCACCGCAAGGGTCCGTTTCCCTGCCTCGCGGTCGGTCTTCATGTCCGGCAGGCTCTGGTAGTAGAGTATGGACGCCACCATAAGCCCCACAGGCACGGATATCCAGAAAGCCCTCCCATCCGGACGGCCCGCCATAACCCAGTAAGTCCCTACCACCATAACCGGTCCCATGTTGATCCCCACGAACAACTCTCCGAGACCGTGATACCCGTACCGCACCGGGGGAGCCACATAGAAAAGGCTGCTCAGAAAGGCGAAAAGGACAAGGGGGAATATGACGAAGAGGTCGAGGGCGGCCATGAGATAGAATGCCGCCACAAAGGCAAGAAAATAAAGGATGATAATCGCCCGTAAGATCGCGCCTGGGGATAGTTTGCCCTCCTGGATAACCCGCGACCCACCGATGGCATCCCCCTCGTCGGTCCCCTCCTTGTGCTCGAAGTAATCGTTGGCGAGGTTCGTGGCAAGGTGGACCATGAGCGCGGCGAGAATAACCACAAGGAATCTGCCCGGACGCCAACCTCCATCACGGGCGAGTATCCACCCGATTACGAGGGGTATAAGGGTGGCGACAAAGAAGGGGGGACGGCTCGCCTGAATCCACGCCTTCAGTTCTTCCTTTCTCAATATACGTTCATCCATTATGGTCCATATCCGCGGACGAGGGTGTGCGCCCCCCTTCCGTTATGTGTTCTTCCACTTGCAGCACTTCCTTTCAAGGACATCGAACGTCTCATAGAGGATAATGCCGATCATGGAAAGGGAAATAATGCCTACAAACATGGTGGGATAATCCGCCCTGCCCCACGAATCGATAATGTAGAAGCCCAGCCCCTTGCTCGTGCCTATGGATTCAACGAAGAATAAGACCGCCACCGATGTGCCCGTCACGATGCGGAGCGACGTGAATATGCCGGGAAGGCTGACGGGCCAGACTACATGGCGGTAAAAGTCGAAGCGGCTGCCTCCCAGGGATTTCAGGGAATAGACCACCTCCGTATCAATGCTGCGCGCCGCGTCTCTGGTGGTGATAAGGAGCTGGAAGAAGATGATCATGGCGATAAGCACGATCTTGCTCGTATCTCCGAGACCGAAAAACACGAAAATGACGGGCATGAGCACGATCTTGGGGATAGGGTATCCGAGATAGATAAGGGGCGCCACGAGGCGGTCGAACCGGGGGTTGCTCCCGAGAAACAACCCGACGGGGACGGCGGTCACAAATGCAATGAAGAGCCCTGAAAAGATGCGAAAAGTGCTCGCCCCCACGTGCCCCCAGAAAGGGGGTTCCCCTATTTCCCTGAACCCTTGAGAGAACACCAGGAAGGGATCAGGAAGGAGCGTGCTGCCCAGCAGGAGAGAAAGGGCATACCAGAGGGCATAGACAAAAATGATCGTACCGCCATATGCGAGAAGTTGCTGATGTCGTTTCATGCGGAGAACTCGAGGACCCTTCTCAGTTCGAGGGTCCGCTCAAAAAATTCCGCCTGACTGCGGTAATCGGGATCGCCCGCAGCCGGGTTGTCAAGGACGGCGGTTATGCCTGCCTTGTTGTCGAGGACCAGGACCCTTCTCCCCATGAAAACGGCCTCATCAAAACTGTGGGTGACTATGATAAAGCTGAATCGTCGCTCCTTGAATACGGCGAGGAGGCCGTTCTGAAGCCGTTCCCTGGTGAGGGTATCGATGGCGGCAAAGGGTTCGTCGAGGAGGAGCAGACTTGGCCTCAGCAAAATAGCCCTGGCAAGGGCCACTCTCTGGCGCTGCCCGCCGGAGAGCTGGGCAGGATAGAGATGGTCGAGGTCTTCTATGCCGAGGCCCCTCTTTACCTCCTGCAAATCAGCGCCCGCGACCTTAATCTTCTGCAATCCGGCCCCGAGAGAGATGTTCGCCCCCACCGTCTTCCACGGGAGGAGCCCGTAGTGCTGCAGGACCAGGGCAATCTTCTTGCTGGGGCCCGTAACCTCCGCGTCGTCCAGCCACACCGCGCCCTCGGTGGAAGGTAATAACCCCGCGACAATCAGCAGAAGGGTGGTCTTCCCGCAACCCGACGGTCCTACGATTGCGAGGGAGTCGTGATGCGACAGGCCGAAGCTGATATCCTTGAGCACCGTCTTCGGAGTACCGTTGCTGAAAAAGGTTTTTCCGAGTCCGCTTACCCTCAGGAGGTCAGGGGAGATAGCCATCGGCCACCAACTGCGTGAAAGCTACTTCCCTCTTGATAGTGCCCTTTTGATGAAGCCATCGGGCCACGTCCGCCACCTGACCGACGGTAGGGAGGGCCGGCTTCGGGAATTGGGGTACCGGGAAGCCCGTCTTCAACTGGTCCGGAATTCTGCACTCACGGTTCATGATGGCCCGCGCTTCCTCGGGGTGTTTGTTGATATAATCCGACGCCCTCTCCACGGCCTTGAGGAAGGCTTTCACCTTGTCAGGGTGCTTCGCCATAAACCCTTCGCTAAAGGCAAGCACAGTAGCCGACCAACCTTTTCCCGCTTCGTCCATGACCGCCTTGCCGCCTTTCATCTCCGCAAGGGTGGCAAGGGGCTCGGGCAGGACCGCCACGGACACCTGGCCCGCGACGAGCATCTGCAAGCGCACCGGTATGTTTTTTATCTCCACCATCTTTACCTGGTTCAAGGGAATACCCTTGATGGAAAGGAACTTCCCCGTAAGATAATCGAGGACTGTATTCGAACTGACTGCCACCCCTTCTCCGACAACGTCCTTAAGGTCCCTGCCCGCATACTTCGGCCCCAGGACAAGGGCGAACATCCTCTGGTTCTTCGTCGAGTTATGGACCACGGCCACTATCCTTATGGGAATCTTGTTGGCCGAAAGGACCATGCAGGTGAGGATATCACCAAAATATCCGGAGATCTGACCCGAGGTAAAGGCCACGTCCTTTTCCAGGGCGGAGTTAAAAGGGGTAAGTTCCACCGCAACCCCCTGTTCCTTGAAGAAGCCCTTTTCCGCCGCCACAAAGACCGGCAGGCACTGGATTACAGGCAGGGTGCCGAAGCGGATATCAGGGGCGGCATGGGCGGCGACAGGGAGAACAAGGATAGTACCTATGATTAAAAGGATTGCGTATCTCACGAATTTCATGCCTGTCTCCTCCCTCCGGACCCTTTTCCCGGCGGATTGGCTCCCGTGGTCAAGGAATAGTTCCCCCAAGCCCGACGGTGCTACTTTATCATGAAAAGGCAATGTAATCAAGGTGAAAGCCGTTCTATCGGGGACGCCAGGCAAAGTGCGTGCGAAACAAAAGCGTTTTAAAGAGCGCCTCCGGTCGGGTTGATAATACCCCCGGCTGTAAGCGGGAACCAGGTGCTGCCGGTGGTGCGGTCCGGAGCGCCTTGTCTTCGAACTATTTAGTCTCCATCCGGAAACCTAACCCCATGAAATATTTGCCCAAATCCCCACATTCCCCTGGAGTTTCGCCCCTCATCTGAGGTACAATATGGTTGTAACAAGGCAATATCATTACCTAACGCCTTCAGAAAGGATTCCGGAATGCGCCAGAAATTCAACCCCCAGACAGGTCTCTTCTCCCCCATGATGCGCCATTCTATTGTAAAGGAGCTTCAGGAGATGTCAAAGGTCATAGACGCCAATCCCCGCCTTCTGGATCTGGTCTTCGGGGATATGACCTCCTTCTGTCGCACCGACACGGGAAGAGAGGGGCTCACCGCGGAACAGGTGCTCCGGATCGCCATACTCAAGCAGTACCGCCAACTGACGTATGAAGAGCTTGCCTTCCACATGGAAGACTCCGACGCACTCCGCAGTTTCGCGAGATTGGAGATGGGACAGTACCCCTCCAAATCGGTCCTTCAGGAGAACATAAAGGCGATACGGGAAGAAACCTGGGAGGCGATCATTCAGGAAGTAAACCGCTACGCGGTAAAGGAGAAGATAGAATCCGGCCGCGTGGTAAGAGTAGACTCCACCACGGTGGAGACCAACATCCACCACCCCACCGACTCATCGCTCATCGTGGACGGCATCCGCGTCATTACCCGGTTACTCACCGAAGGGAAGGAGCTTGCTCCCGTGCCCCGGTATGCCTACAGTGACCATAGGAGAGTAGCCAAGAAGAAGCTCATGACGATCCTCAATGCAAAGAACGACAGAACACGGAAGAGCGCCTACAAGGACCTCCTCCACTATGCGAATCTCGTGAAGGGATATGCCGAAGAGGCGATCACCGAACTCATCCCCTACGAGGGCGATAATCTCATGGACACCTTCGCTGCCCGCGAGCTTGCCCGGAGACTTGAACGCGCCGTGGGCATACTCGGGAAGGTCATCGACCAGACCGACCGGAGAGTCTTCAAGAACGAGAAGGTCCCCGCCTCCGAGAAGATCGTCTCTTTCTTCGAGGACCACACGGACATCATCGTGAAGGGGAGGAGGGATACCGAGTACGGCCATAAGGTGTTCCTTACAGGAGGACGCTCCACCATGATCATCGGGTGTCTCATCGTCCCGGGCAACCCCGCTGATACCGACCAGTATCAATCCCTCCTTGAGCAGCATAAGGAGTGGTACGGGAAGATGCCTCGCCAAGTGACGGCCGACGGGGGCTTTGCCTCAAAAGAGAACCTCGCCTATGCGAAGGAGAACCATATCAAGGATGCCGTCTTCGCCAGAAAGAGGGGGCTCTCCATCCTCGACATGGCAAAGAGCACCTGGGTCTACAAGAAGCTCAGGAACTTCCGGGCGGGCATTGAAGCAGGCATCTCCACATTGAAACGGTCCTTCGGCCTTGACCGGGCGACGTGGACAGGATGGGAAGGGTTTGCCCGGTACGTGCTCTCCAGTATCGTCTCCTACAATCTTCTCGTCATCGCCCGCATCAGGATGGCCTCATGATGAGAGAAGACTATTTTCTCAAGGGGACAAGGGTGAGCTACGCCCTGACTCTGGGGAAAACGGGCCCGATGGAGTGAAATCCGAAAAGGGATGACGGAATCACCGGACGGCTGAGCGCCCACCCTGGCAATAGACCGGGGGCTTGCTCGAAAATGGGGGTTTCCGGATGGAGACTATTTAAGAATTACAAAGCGCGACCGAAGATATGAGAAAGGGTGAAAGTATCAGGTCCCAAACCTAGCCCGAATCAATCAAGGAGGTTTTATAATGAGAAAGGTTCTTGCGAGCCTATTAACGGCAGTCTTCTTTGTCCTTTGTTCGGTCTTCACAGTTCATGCTTATACGCTTGATGACGCAAAAGCGCTGGTTGAGAAGGCGGATGCCTATTTGAAGGCGAACGGAAAAGATAAGGCGATTGCCGAGTTCAACAACCCCAAGGGACAGTTCGTAAAGGGCGACTTGTACATAATCGCTCAGGACTACGATGGGGTAATGCTTGCAAACGGAGGGAATCCCAAGCTCCAAGGTCAAAACCATCTGGGATTGAAGGATTCGAGCGGCAAGGCGTTTGTCAAAGAGATGATTGAGGTGTCGAAAACCAAAGGCAGCGGCACGGTCGAGTATAACTGGACCAATCCCGTGACCAAGAAAATCCAGCCCAAAGTGACATATCTCAAGAAGGTGGAGGGCGGGAATTTCTATATCGGCTGCGGCTACTTCAAATAAGAGATGAGGGGAGAGGACGCCCTCCTCTCCCCTGTCAAGCCCCGGTCAGATCATGTGAGTTGCTTCCTGTCTATGCTTTATCTGCCTATTTCCCCTCAAAGTCCCTTCTGTAGATTGACCAGCAGTCTATTGACGACCTCTGAATGGGGGGAATGGAGTGTCTTAAATAGTTCCAGTGACTTCTGGTACATCTCTTCGGCTCTGTCGATATCTCCCCTGGTCTTGTACAGGATTCCGAGGTTACCGTAATCACTTGCCATGTTCTCTTTGTGTCCGAGGGCTGCGTTGATAGCCAAGGCCTTCTGGTACACTTTTTCGCCCATGTCAATGTCGCCCTTGGTCATATACAGGATTCCGAGGTTATCGTAGTGCTTTGCCAGACCCTCTTTCCGTCCGAGGGCTGCATTGATGGCGAGGGCTTTCCGGTACATCTCTTCAGCCCGGTCAATGTCGCCTCTGGTCTTATACAGGATTCCGAGGTTACCGTATTGTTTTGCCAGCCCCTCTTTGCGTCCGAGCTCTTCATTGATGGCTATCGACTTCCGGTACATCTCCTCGGCCCGGTCAAGGTCGCCCAGGTTTTTGTACAGTATCCCGAGGTTACCGCATTGTCTTGCCATCCCTTCCTTGCACCCTACCGCTTCGCTGATGGCGAGCGCCTTTCTGCACATCTCTTCGGCCCGGTCAAGGTCGCCCTGGTTCCTATACAGGAATCCGAGATTGCTGTAAGCAGCGGCAGTGTCCGGCGATTTCCTGTCAGGGTCGCTCAAGGCCACCTGTCTCTCCAAAACATCCGATGCAGAGGACGAATCGCCTGTTTGATAAAAGAACTCATAGGCCAGTTGCAGGATGTGAACATTCGCAGTATCGGAAAGTACCTGGACAAATCTTTGCCTTGCAAGCTCCCGCAGGCCCTCTTTGGCAAGACTTGCCGCTTCTTCCGCCGCCTGCAATTGCAGTGATTCAGTTCTCAGGCGCGCCGCTTCGACCTCTCCTCCTGTCTCCTCAGCAACCCGGGCTTGACGGGACGTTTCTTCCCTTGCCTCATTTACCGCCTGTATTGCGTGCAACGGCAAGGCAACCGGGTCGCCTGCTTTATCAGCATTGCTAAGCTCTCCCTTCGCATATGTACGAAGATGAAGATCGGTCGTATCGACTAAAGTCTTTTCGCTATCATCGGATTTCATCGCCAAAGTTCCCTCCTGACATTGATGTTCATTTCACGTGCTTTTCCGGTCATCTTTATGAGAATGGTTCCCACTCACGTCTCCACTGCCCCTGTCCTTGATCCACCTTTCTCATCTTGCATAGAAAACCAAAAAAGGCAGCACTACGCAATCAGGGGTAGCCTGTTTTAGTCATGGGTGATACCATACCTTTGCCATAGGGGATCCCCCGATGGGGGATGGAGGGAAACGGGAGCGATGAAATGACCGCCCCACGACCGGCGGAACACCCTTGATGGGCAATTGCGGTAATGCCTGAAAGCGCGCATCCGGGGCAGAAGTGCTATGGGGGGACTTCGCGGAGGGACCGCCGGTCTCAGGTATCAGCCGAAGAAACACGGGTCCTCGCGACACCGCAGACGACCGGAGTTCACCTTGAAACAACGGCCTCCGCTCCTGCGCCGTTCTCGTTGACCTGTCTCTCTTCTTTCAACGCGTACCTTTCATCCAGTACGAACTCGGCCAAAACACCCTTGCCGGCTCTGCGAGAAATACGTAGGGTGAAACGAATTCGATTGTTTCCTGTGGGTTTGTCTTTGACACAGTTCCGTAAATTGTCCGGGGCACGATAGAGCGCCGGCTTCCCGCTTCTCAGACCCCGTATCTTGCCGCTAAGGACAAATTGCCATGATCCGACGTCCTTGATCAGTTGCCGGTATTCAGCAACACCGATTGAGTTGAATGAAAAGGAGTATTTGTTGCTCAAGGGCTGTTCCGCGATTGCAAGCGTGGGGACTCCCGCATCGTCGGATAGGATATTACCCTTATTCCCTTGTAAGGCGGCCAGGCGACGAAGGTCTCCGCCCGAGGACAACACGGATAGCAATTCGGCAAATCCGTCTTCCGGGAAGATCGTGAGAACCCTGCTTGATTCATCATAAGAATGATCAGCCCTTCCCTGGTAGCTATACCGTACGGTAGAGCCGCATATCTTCCCCGCATCCTCCGCCGGTGCATAATACCACCAGTTAATACTCTTGTAGAGCAATGTCTCGTGCCCATCCAGAAAGTATCTTTCACTTGCCCATACTTGCGGGCCGACAAACAACAGAAAGAACAGGCAGACGCAAATGGCGGCAATGGCTTTCCCGCCCAAAATCAGACCAGTGTCCTGATGATCACTCTGCAAACGACCATCTCCGATCGGGCCGTATGCACATTCCTGTCACCGTCTTGCGTTGCGAACAGGACGAACCGCCATGACAAACCCTTCGCTATGGGCATCTACCTCACCGTTCATGAAATCAACGTAGTAAAAGAGGGTGGGCAATTTGTCCATCCTGGTGGCGCTCCAATATTGAGATCCCTTGTCCGATCTTTTTACATCCGGAAATACTGCGGAATCTATGGCAGGTTTCGAACATTCTCTTTCAACGATGCCCTGCAGTTCTTCAATGGTTGGAATGCGCCACCCCTTGCCGAGCTTTTGCACATGTCCCCTGGCCTCCTCAAGGGTCATCGCCTTTGGTGCGCCGATGCACCCCATTCCCTTTTTCCATGCAGTTCCGAGGCTGCAGCGGCTCCAAATCAATTCTGTTGTCAAATCAAGTGCTTCACCCCCGGTGAGCTTGAACCGTGCCGTGGGAGCATTCCCGGACCCGGGCGCGTGGCAGTCACCAAATGCAAAACCCGGGTAAAGCAGCAGAAAAATGACAAGACATGCCATGGGTCGTACCATGGGACCCCTCCGGGGATTACCGGTTTATGAAGATGTCGGTTATGGAGAAGACAAAGAACAGGATGCTCACCATGCCGTTTACGGTGAAGAATGCCGTGTTGATCCTTGCCAGACCGTACCTCCTCACAGTCAGGTGTTCATAGAAGAGGAAGGCTGAGATGAGGGCAAGGCCACCATAATAGAGAGCCCCCATCTTTCCCGCAACGCCCGCGAAGACAAAGATCGACATGGTGAGGACGTGGAGCATTGCAGTGATAGTGAGTGACCGTTTGACGCCGAAGCGGACCGGGATGGACGCGAGCCCTTCCCTTCTGTCGAATTCAACATCCTGAAGGGCATAGATTATATCGAAACCCGCGACCCAGAATGTCACGCCCAGGCAGAGGAGAACGCTTACAAGAGGGACTTCTTCCGATACCGCAACCCACACCCCCATGGGACTCAGGCCCAGGCTCAGACCCAGGATGAAGTGGGAAAGCCAGGTAAACCTCTTGAGAAAAGAATAGCCGAAAAGTACGGGCAATACGGTAAAGGAAAGGAGAAACGCGACCCTGTTGAGCATCCAGGCACAGAAGAGAAAAAGTATGGACATGAAGATGGTGAAGACCCACGCCTCCCTCACGCTCACCTTTCCCGACTGAAGTGGCCTGCCGCTCGTCCGCGGGTTCTTCAGGTCATAGGTATAATCGACAATCCTGTTGAAGGCCATGCTCGCGCTCCTGGCCGAAACCATGCACGCGATGATCCAGCAGGTCTTCGTCACTTCCGGGGCGCCGCCGTAGACCATGAAAAGGGCCATCATGGCGAAGGGGAGCGCGAAGATGCTGTGCTCGAATTTTATAAGCTCGATGATGCCTGTGATCCTTCCGCCTACAGCCCTAACTGACTCCATATCCCGTCAATCCTCTTTATCGTTTCTTCGTCCATCACCGCACGTGCGGGCCAGGGCCGGTTAAGTCCCTCTTCCTTCAATTTCTTTGTGGCATCGATGCCCATCTTGCCCCCGAACCCTTCCTGGAGTGAGGCATGATCGAGGATGTCGGTGGGCCCCTTCTTTATGACCACGTCCCGCAAGGGGTCTATGTTGCTTCCAAGGTGAAAGAGCACCTCCTGAAGGTCGTGGACGTCCACATCGCGGTCGAACACGACGATTACCTTCATCACCGACATCTGTCCGAGCCCCCAGAGACTGTCCATTACCTTGTAGGCCTGCCCGGGATATCTTTTATCGATGGAAACGAAGGCAAAATTATGGAAAACCCCTGCCTCCGGAAGTTCTATATCCCGTATCTCGGGGATCACGAATTTCATAAGAGGCAGAAAAAGTTTCTCCGTCAGTTTCCCGATGATCACATCCTCCAGGGGCGGCCATCCTACCGCAGTAGAGGTATACACCGGGTCCTGGTTCAGGGTGATGGCCTGAACGTTAAAAATGGGAAACGGCCGTTCCGGGGTATAGTAGCCGGTATGGTCGCCGAAAGGACCTTCCACAAAAGACTCGCCTTCCTCTATGTAGCCTTCTAGTACAATCTGGCTCTCCGCAGGCACGTTGATGTCCACGGTTTTACATTTCACCGTCTCAACGGACCGGTCCATCAGCAAGCCCGCGAGGAGAAGCTCGCTCACGTCCGGCGGCAGGGGCGCGGTTGCGGAATAGATTACCGCCGGTTCACACCCGATGGCGCACGCCGCCTCCAGCCTTTTCCCGCTTTCCTTTGCCCGCTGGTAATGGACGTCACCCCCCTTCGAGGGGTGCCAGTGCATTGCCGTCCTTGTCCTGTCTATAATCTGCATCCTGTACATGCCGAGATTCTGTTTGCCCGTAAAGGGGTCCTTCGTGATCACCACGGGCAGGGTGATAAACCTTCCCGCGTCGTCAGGCCACGATTTCATGACGGGTAATGCGTTAAGGTCGATGTTTCCGCCTTCGAGGACGCGTTGCTGACAGGCGCCCTTTTTCACGGTCTTGGGCAGTATACCCGCAAAATCCTTCAGTTTCCACAAGGCCCGCGCCTTGTCGATCAAGCCCGTGGGCTGCCCCATTTCAAGGAGAGGCTCGATCCTGCCGAGTAATTCCTTCTCCGATGTGACACCGAATATATCCCACACCCGTTCCCAGGTCCCGAACATGTTTATCAGGAGGGGAAACCGCGTGTCCAATACGTTTTCAAAAAGGAGGGCCGGGCCCTTCTCACGGAAGACCCTTCGGCATATCTCCGTAATCTCCAGGTCCCTGCTTACGGGCTGGTGGATTCTTTTGAGAACGCCCTTGCCTTCCCATAGTTTGATGAGGCTCTTTAAATCCATATTTCTCTTCCTCGATCCGGGCGGATTGATTATCGGGCGCCCGCGAGCGCCCTTTTTCCGTCGTCCTTGATATACCACCACGAATTTTAAGGGAAAATCAACAGAAAAACATAGCAGGGCGATCTCGCCGGAGCAGTGACGGCGTCCGGGCCCATGGGGCCCTCCCGGCTATCTCTATGCTTTTTACGCCCTTACCGCCTTCCAATCTGGTATAATGAACCATAACATACGTGGCAACGCCCTTGAGGGGGCGCATGCAGGAGGAAGGGCCGGAAATGGCGGGGAACGATGTGAAGGGCAAGGAAAGAGTGAAGAAGTTGATCGTGGGAATAACCGGGTCCTCGGGGGCGATCTACGGCATCAGGCTCCTCGAAGTGCTGCGGCGGCCGGACGTGGAGACCCACCTCATTATTTCGGAAGCAGGCAGGAAGAATATCGTCATCGAAACCCATTATACGGTCGAAGAGGTGGAGAAACTTGCAGGCAAGGTGTACGGCCCCGGCCAACTGGAGGCTCCCATATCGAGCGGTTCCTTCATGACCGACGGCATGGTCATTGCCCCCTGCACAATAAAGACCCTTTCGGCGGTAGCCCATTCCTACAATGACAACCTCATTGTGAGGGCCGCGGACGTGTGTCTGAAGGAGAGGCGGGACCTTGTACTCGTGGTCCGCGAAACCCCCCTCCACAAAGGTCACCTCGACCTGATGAGCCGCGTCGCCGACCTCGGAGGGATTATCCTCCCCCCCGTTCCCGCATTCTATTATGCGCCGAAGACCATCGAAGAACTTATCGACCATACGGTAGGGAAGATCCTGGACCTTCTCCATATAGACCATTGGCTTTTCAAAAGATGGGAATAACCCGGAAGGTGCCCGACCGGCGACAAGGCCGGAAGGGTTGAGGCTACGGCGAAGTTTGCGTTGAATATGGAATAATACCTGTGTGATACTAAAGGAGAGACTGAACCTATGGGCCTTTTAAAACTTTTATTCAGCGACCCCCTGACCTTTGTGCTCGTGGCAATACCCTTGCTCTATTCCATCATCCTCCACGAACTTGCCCACGGGTGGGTTGCAAGCAAGATGGGCGATCCCACCGCGAAGTGGCTCGGCAGGCTCACGCTCAATCCCATAAACCACCTTGACCCCATCGGAACGGCCATGCTTTTCATCTTCGGCTTCGGCTGGGCCAAGCCGGTGCCCGTCAATTTCAACAACCTCCATCCCTTTCGCAGGGGACTGATCTTCGTCGCCTCCGCCGGAATCGTGACGAACATTCTGCTTGCCTTTATCGCCTTATTTCTTCTGCGTTATCTGACGCTGAGCAGTGTCGACGCGATCCACACCCTTCTCTATTATATGGCGCAGATAAATGTGATGCTCGCCGCTTTCAACCTGATCCCGATCCCCCCTCTCGACGGGTCCAAGATCCTCATGGGGTTCGCGTCGAGAAAGCTCCAGTACTCAATGTCCCGGCTCGAACCGTACGGTTTCTTTATAATCCTCGGCGCCCTCTACCTCGGCGTCCTGAACCCGCTTATCCGCTTCATCGAATGGCTGATCCTGTCGTTCATAAGCGTATTGATGCCCTGAGACGCACGATTCTCGATCCGGAACCGTTCATCCCGACGGGAAGGTATATTTCGTCCCCGCAGTACTGAGGATAAACCGGTCCTTCATCTCGCGGGCGATAAGGGCGGTCGCCTCAAATCCGGTGCAGTGGGTGGGGATCACGTAGTCCGGGTTCATCTCCGCCATGTCCCGCACGGTCCGCTCAATTACACGGGAATCCGCATTGACAAGGTGGAACCCGCCTATCAGGGCATGAACCTTTTCAACACCTGTGATCTTCCGGGCGTGCGTCACGGTGTTCATGATGCCCGCATGGGCGCACCCGGAGATGACCACCAGCCCCTTGCCCTTCACAATACAGACAAGTGCCTGCTCTCCCGTGAAAGGGTCCGCTTCCAGCCCGTGCCCCCTCTCAATCAGGAGACTCGCGGCGCACTTCTCGTACTCCGTAACCCTTTCGATATTCCCTGTCATGGCGAGGCCTTCCATCACCCTGGCAGGCTCCCGGATTTCGATTACCCTTACCGCATCGAGGGCCTCTATCTCCTCCCTGCTCAACTGTCCGATATCATGGGGTTCCGGATCCTGAGGATACATCACGAACCGGCGCGCGAAGGCCTCACCGCCCACGTACAGAGGAGTCCCCCTGCGTATTCCCGGGCGGAAATATTTCAGCAAGTCCGTGAGCCCGCCCCAGTGGTCGAAGTGGCCGTGGCTCAATCCGAACGCGGTGACCGTGGCCGGGTCCAGGCCAAGAAACTCCAGGTTTCCCCTTATCCCCTGAAAATCCAGCCCGTAATCGAACATAAAGGAGTGGGACTTGCCGTCGATAACAGTCTCGATGAAGAAGGCCAACCCGTGCTCCGCATGGATGGACAATCCCGGCGCGACGCGGGCCCTTTGTGCGACCGCCGTGTCGGGACGCAGGGTATCATAATAATTATCGGTAATTACCGTAACCATCAGGGCGTCCACGCCCTCATATGCTCCTTTATCCATATCCACACCCCCTTTGCCGGTTTATTCACGCAATTATATGCCCAGCCCCGTCCCATTGCAACAGGGAGATCGAAACGGACGCCTCAAAAAATGCTTGATTCCGGAAGGCCGACCTGCTCTAATTAGAGAAATGGGTATTCTGAAAGAAATGCTCCTATCAAAAAAGTACCTTGTCAATATCATCCTTGCCGTCCTGGCGATAGGGACCATGGTCTTTTATATGGTGTGCGCGGGGTCATGCTCGTATCTTAAAGGAGAGATCCTGGGCCTCGATCTCAAGTACGTGGGCATCATATTCATGGCAGCGGTCATCGTGGCGAGCATCATGAAGAAGGACCTCGCCCTTCTCATCTTTCTTTCCGCAGGTATAGGAGTGGAGATGTTCCTCGTAGCCTTCCAGGTAAGAAACGATGTGTACTGCCCCTTCTGCCTCTCTTTCGGCGCCATACTCATCATTATGTTCGTCCTCAACATGGACCTCCGCAGGAAGTGGGTAGCCATCCTCTTCATAGCCCTGGGACTGGCCTCCTTTCTCCTCCTCTTCCAAGGCTCCGTAACCCCCACGTACTCGTAGTTGCTCTACCTTTAGCAAAACCAGGAGACGAAAAGTCCCTATGCAACGCCCTGCCACGATCCACTCAGCCCGGCAACGATTAAATTCAAGTTTAATTGATTTGAAAAGGGGTGGGTCCGATGACCTGAAAAGTCACAGTAAGTGCTGACAATCTATAATCTGACAATGGGGTGGGCTGTTCGGAGAGATGCAAGATTAAGCATAGACTAATTCATCAAAACCAAATCACGGGTTTCTGTCGGCTTGACACTCAATATGCTCTTGGTACTTCTTCAGCAAGAGATGCGCGTACTCTCTCCGGACAGATTCAGACGAGGGAACATAATTCTTTTTAGCTTCCAGTCTTTTAATAATCTCTTCGGTGGTCTCCTTATTCGGCTGTCTGCCCTCAAAGAAAAGTTCGGTCAGTATTTCCGTCAAACCAGTAACGACAACCTGTATGCCGTCAGCAAACTTTAGCGAGCGTCGACTGACTGTCTGCGCGTCCGGATCGCAGACACAATGGAGGGTGCCGGTTACATTATATATTGACATACTGCAATCTCCTTAATTGTTTCATTCAGTACACCAATCATTCGACAAGACGACCAGCCGCAATGACAGGGAGGTATAATATCCTGGGGAAATCCTCAATCCCATTGAAAAGGAAGTGGGTGGTAATCAAGGTCTTCAATACGCTTGAGGTCTCCGAACGACGGGGCATGCAAGACGTTGGGACAGAGTCAGGCAGACAGGACCGGGTTTCGCAGACGGCGTCGTAGAGCACGCCGTCCGGAAAGCTTCGTAATGCCATGTCCACCATGAAGCCCCCGATGGCCACACCGGGAGCTTCGTCACCATGGTAGTTCTTGACAGTCTTTATGTGGCCTTCAAGCGTGGAGCACCAAATACTCATATGTATATTCCATAATCTCCTGCAAAGGTTTCTATACCCTTTCCAGGTTTACCGCACATGCCTTGAATTCAGGCGTTCTTGTCACAGTGTCGTAGGCATTATTGGTGAGCCAGTTGCAATTGCCTTCGCGGTAATGGAAGGTCATCCAGACCATGCCCTTTGGAACCGTATCGGTAACCCGGGCCGGAACGGTCACCTTTCCGCGCCTGGATTCCACGACAACCATGTCTCCATCTTCTATTCCCTTTTCCGTTGCGTCCGCGATGGAAATATCGGCGGTTTCCCGGCTGTATATGAAATCCATGCCGCTTCGTCCGGTCTGTGTTCGCGTGTGGTACTGAGAAAGCCTTCTGCCGGTGCTCAAAACAAAGGGATAATCTTTGTCCGTCACTTCCTCCGGGGGAGTCCACTTGATGCCTTTGAGGATCCCCTTTCCATGGGTGAATTTCCCGTCCCGATGAACAATAGGCGTACCGGGATGATCAAGAGTGGGGCATGGCCATTGCAGCCCGTCATTCTCAATCCGGGAAAATTTTATGCCGGCGAACACGGGGCACAGCACAGCCAATTCATTGTCACAAATTTCCCGGCCGCTCCCTGACCCCCAATCATGCCCCATTTTCCTTGCGAGTTCTTTGAATATCCACCAGTTTGGTTTTGCAAGACCAGGAGGGCTTTTGATTGCCCTCACCATGCTTACGCGCCTTTCCAGGCTTGTAAATGTTCCTTCATCTTCACACCACGACGCGGAAGGTAGAATCACATGGGCGAACCTGGTTGTTTCGTTTGGAAAAATATCCTGAACAACTAAGAACTCGGCGGAACTCAGGCACTTTTCAGCGTGGGCGATATTTGGCTCGGCATTCGCCAGATTTTCCCCGAACACCCACAGTCCCCGTACCTTTTTGTCAAGCAAAGCCTCCATCATGGCAGGTATCACCAACCCCGGTTTATCTGGAAGACCTTTAACTCCCCACGCCTTCATGAATTTTTCTCTATTCTCGGGTACGGTCACGCTCTGATAGCCGGGGAAAACAACCGGTAACGCGCCCATGTCGCACGCGCCCTGCACGTTGTTCTGTCCGCGAAGCGGGTTTACGCCGCCGAATTCAACCCCCATGTTTCCAAGCAACATCTGGAGGTTGGCGCAACTCATGACGTTGTTCGTGCCGCAGGAATGCTCCGTTATTCCCAACGTATAAATCAGCATCGACGGCTTGGTGGCAGCCATTTCCCGCGCAATTTCCACTATTTTGGCAGCAGGCACCCCGCATATTCCGGCTGCTTCTTCAGGCGGATATTCCATTACTGTCTTTTTGAGATCTTCGAACCCGGTGCAGCAGTCGGCAACGAACTTCTTGTCGTATAAATCCTCATTGATCAGGACATTCATGAGGCCGTTCAAGAAAGCCACGTCCGAGCCGACCTTGATCTGTGCGAATATGTCGGAAAGTTGGGCCAGTTCGGTCTTTCTCGGGTCCGCGACAATCAATTTTGCGCCATTCATTTTTGCTTGTTTTACGTAATAGGAGGCCACGGGATGAGCCTCCGTCATGTTCGTTCCGATGCAGAACAGCATCTTTGCATTTTTATACTCCACGATGGAGTTGGTGCCCGCCCCCGACCCGAATGACGCGGCAAGGCCGGCTACCGTCGGCGCATGGCAGACCCGGGCACAATGGTCGATATTGTTTGTGTGAAAAACAGCCCTGAACAGTTTTTGCATGTTGTAAGAATCTTCGTTAATACTGCGTGCGCAACTGATACCGGCTACGGCGTCCGGACCGGATTCCTTTATTATCTCTTTAAATTTGGTGGCTATCAGTTCAAGTGCTTCGTCCCAACTCGCTTCACGAAACCCGTCAGCCTCCCTTATCAGCGGGGTGGTGAGTCTATCTTTCGAGTAAATGAAATCATAGGCGAAGCGGCCTTTCACGCACAAACGACCCTGATTTGGCAGACCGTCTTCGACTCCTGTAATTCTGACTATCTGCTCGCCCTTGACATGAAGGTTGAGCTGGCACCCTACGCCGCAATATGGGCAGGTGGTGCGGACCTTCCTGACTTCCCAGGAGCGCCCCAGGCCTTTGGATTTCTTTTCCGTGAGCGCCCCGACCGGACAGACCTGGACGCACATGCCGCAGAAAACACAATTGCTGTCCTGCAGAGTGCCGTCAAAAGCGGTCGTTACTTTCGTGTCAAATCCACGATAGCTATTCCTGATGGCTTGAATCCCCGTGAGTTCATGGCAAGCCCGGGTGCATCTCTGGCATAGGATGCATTTGTTGTAATCCCGGACGATGAACGGGTTGGAGGTGTCGATGGGATAACTATGCGTCTCCCCCTTTAGTTCCGGACCCGTCACCTGAAGGTCATACGCCAGACTTTGAAGCGCGCAGTCCCCTCCCTTCTCGCAGGTCAGGCAATCGAGAGGGTGACATGACAGGAGCAGTTTTACGACAAAGCGGCGGGCATCCTGAACCCGCTCGGTGTCGGTTCTTACGTTCATCCCTTCTAAAACCGGGGACGAACACGCAGCCATCAGGCCTCGTGCGCCGTCGACCTCTACCATGCACACACGGCAGGCCCCGGTAGGGGTCAGCTCCGGCATATCGCAAAGGGTCGGGATGTGAATCCCGTGTGCCCTTGCAACCTGAAGTATCGTTTGGCCCTCATTGGCCTCGCACCGTGTCCCGTTAATCGTGACGTTCATTCGCAATCCTCCTTTGCTTTCAGCAAGATATTTCTACTACATACAAGAAAAGGGCTCCTTTGATCGTCATAATCGGCCGGGGCGTGAATACTGCCGACCCTTGCGTCGCGCCGATCACCACATCTTCGGACCTGCTGTCTTTCGAGCTTCTACTGATCTGAGAGAGAAGGATGTCCCGGCAGCCCCTTCCCAAGGTCGGTTGGAGCGCGTCATCGGACTTGATGCCAAGTCCCGAACCCGGGCACATTTGCGCGTAATCTGACATGAGACCTCCTGTGAAACTAAAGAATCCGGCCGCACATCTTCTGCGCCGGGTTCCCAGGAGGCTATTACGGTGGGTCAGGGCGGAGAAATTGCGGACACGGCCGTCAGGCGAGACCCTACGGGTCCCCTGTGCGTTTCTCAGACCAACGAAACGAATACCGATATTTTTTGCCGCATGATTTCCTATCCTCGTTTTTGTTTACTATGTGTCAATATACTTGCATTCATTATAGTGATTAGTCAAATATATTTTTGATATAATACCGGGCATAGGGCGAAGAAGTCTGTGTGCTTCAGCCGAAAAAGCAAATTGCCATACCTTCTGAATTTTCTTATATAACTTTAAGGGTACCGGGGCACTACCACAGCGCGTAATGGTGAGTCCAAGGACCCGAAGACCGTCCTTTAGCGGGCCTTGCTCTTCGTGATTCGCCTGTCCATGAAAGTTGGTGAATTTTCCCGTTGGGACTATATAATGTTTACCGCCGGCGACCGTTGTTCTTTTCGCGAAACTAATTGGAGCGGGGGTGAATAGGCGGCGGCACGTTCCAGAGGCACCATGAAGCAGCCAAAAGGTTCACCGACGCTGTATTCAGGAAAGTAAAAGAGGACTTCCCCATCAGGGCTGCACTGAAATCATCGAGCGCCCTGACCCCGTCTGCTGCAAGCGCGCCCAGGTGGCCATGACAAACGTCAGGGGCCCGGGCGATACAGTCAAGGGGCAGGTTTCACGGTAAGATTGTTATCTTCTTCCTTCACTATAGTGCGTTGCCGTCTGCTGCTTGCATACCCCGAAAGACGATTCCTCGCACCTCTCTCCATCGTACCAGGTAACACCTGAAAGATTGGTCCCCGATATGTTTATACCGGTAAGGTCCGCACCCGTGAGGTTGGTACCCGAAAGGTTCGCGCCGGAGAGGTCGGCGCCCGAAAGGTTCGCCCCGCGAAGGCTCACATGGTACAAGACCGCGCCGTTCATGTTTGCCCCTGAGAGGTCCGCGCCGCGCAGGATTGTATCGGATGCCTTCACCCGAACCAATTTCGCGTGGGTCAGGTTTGTACCGGAGAGGTCGGCATAGTCGAGGACCGCACCGGAGAGGTCCGCACCGGAGAGGTCCGTCTGCGAAAACCGGGCGCCGGAGAGGTTCGCGCCGGAGAGGTTCGCTCCCGTAAGGTCGGCATTCACCATATGCGAGCCCGCAAGGTTCGCGCCTGAAAGGTCGGCACTCGAGAGGTTCGCGCCGTAAAAGCGCGCCCGGGCCAGGTTTGTGCCGGAGAGGCCCGCGTTGGTCAAATCACAGCCGGGACATTTAAACGTGGTCTTCAGTCTTTTGAGGTCAACCGGGTCGAAGGTATGCCCGGCAGGCACAAAAAAGAGCAACGCTGCTGCAACCATGGTAATATTGGCGATTAAGGATTTCTTCACACCTGCACCCTCCCGGTCTTTGCTACCGGTCAATATATTAGCAAATCTTGTGCCGCATAAACCTCTGTCCGTTCCGGAGGTTCCCCGATATACCACGCAAAAACGCCATCACAAGCCTTGGGGGAATATTCTTTGTGCCTCTCGCACCCCAATATGTTGTTTATCGGCAGCTTGGCGATAACCTTAATTACTTCCCCCTCGTCCTCGCGCAATTGACGGTCCGGCAGCGCGGAATCCTACACAGCATATACGGCGTCGGTATCTTGACAGACAGCATAGAAAGAGAACAAAGAGGGGGCTCACGCCCCCCTGGTGGTCTTTCCGTTGTCATCGATGGGATCAGTCCGTCATACCCGGGACCGCTCCTCCCGGTCCTTTGTGCGACCACCTGTCCGGAGGATACATGCCTCCTCCCATTCCAAAATGCATGGGTACGCGGTCAAGTTTCCGAATCTGTTCCGGGGTCAGGATCTTTCTCCACTGGATCTCCGTCTGAGCCCTTTTGTCGAACAGTCTCTCCCGGAGGGCATTTAATTCCCTCTGTTTCGCAAGCAGTGCCTCATCACCGGTCTTCGGGTCCGTAAAAAGGTGACCCATCTCAAGTCTCTTTCGGGCGAGATCATATCTCAGGTCCCGGGTCTCCATGAAATGACGGTTTTCCAAGTCGCTCATCTTTTCCTTCTGTTCCTTGGAGAGGTTAAGATAGGCCCCAAGCGCCGGATGGTGCCCCATATGGCCCTGGAAGCAAGGGGGGCCGGGGGGAGCAGCATCGCGCTGATCGGGCGCCGCCGCAAGGACTACCGTTACCAGACCGGTTAGGAACAACGCGAGAACGCCTAAGTACAGTTTTTTCATACCATCCTCCTTAAGCAGTATTTGGTGGGTCTTCAATGCCGGGTCACTCCCGGAGCGCCGTCGTGAACGGCGCATGCCCCTAGATCACATGGCCGTATAGACGATATAGGTGCATATTATGGCGGCAATAACGCAGGCCGCCGCAACGATCAGTATCTCGATATTCGGGCTGCTATCCTTTTCTTTATCTTCGATCTCAACCATCATGGTCTCTCCCGGGGCCTCGTTCCCGGTTACGGGCTCCTTTCGGCATGGTCCGGCCCGTCTCCGCCACAGGGAACGCCGCCCCTTACGCCGGGTCCTTGCCATTGCCCCGTTATCTCTGAGGTTTGTGATTTGGACCCTGTCTGATGATAGTCGAACCGTCCTCCGAAAAGGTTACACGAGGTGCGCGCCGGACCGGGGGACTCCTTTCTTTTCGCCGGGTCCGTGACGCCGGTGCTGTAACCTTTTCACCCTACCCTCCGACTGATCAATATGGATATTCTTACCGGACCCCGAGCGGAGCCGGAGCATATATATGTCAACACCGGTCATGTTGAGTTATAATATGGCGTTTAATGTGGAAGCTGATGCTCTCAATCCGAGCGACACGGATATTGTGCGTAATATCGTTGCCGGGGATGTGAATGCCTTTGAACGTTTGGTGGAAAGGTACCAGAATCTCGTGCTGGGTATAGTAACCAAACACGTGCCTTCCGATCAGATAGAAGATACCATGCAGGATGTGTTCCTGAGGGCCTACCGGTCTTTGCCCACTTTCAGGAATGCTGGAGGTTTCAAGTCATGGCTGTCCGTCATCGCCGTAAGGACATGCCATGACTTCTGGCGTGAACACTATAAATCCCAGGAGCTCCCCATGAGTTCCCTCACCGGACAACATCAGGAGTGGCTCGAAGCGACCTTTGCGGAGCAGTCGGCCGGGTCGCCCTACGAACCGAACCCCGGAGACCAGGCCCGGGAGGTCCTGGACTGGGCCATGGACTTGCTGTCGCCGGCGGAAAGAATGGTGCTTGAACTGGTCTATCTTGAAGGCCGTTCAGTGAAGGAGGCTGCCGAGCTTCTCGGCTTGACCAGCGCAAACGTGAAGGTAAGGTTATTTCGCTCCCGCAGAAAACTTCAGAAGTCCTTTGCGTCGATAAAGAAGGATAGGAGGAATGAGACATGAAAACTCCCGGTAACGAGTTTGCAAAGCTCGAAGGCATGCTGAAACGGACATATCAGAGAAGAGAACCCCCCGAGCTTGACCCGCGATGGCGAAGCAGGTTAATGACCCGAATCCGGGAGATCGGCCCTCTTGAGGAGAAGGTCCGGTTCCTGCCCTCCTTCGAAAAACTCGTGTGGCGCCTCGCTCCTGTGACAGTGCCACTGGTGCTTATATTGGTCTTCTTTCTTCTCAAACTTGGCCTCTGTTCCGGTCCGGATGCGCTTCATCAACTCGTGAACAGCGTTGAAGAGTGGACCCTGGCCCAACTCCTGGCTGTGTGAGGGTGATGCAATGAATGTATGGAAACTCGTAACAGGGGTAGTTCTCGTACTCCTTGTGGGCATCCTGGTCGGGTCCATAGGAACATGGTTCCTTATCAGGCACCCCCGGCCGCCCTGGCCCGGCGACCATAGAAGCAGAACAACGGAAGCGGTGGATCGACTTTCAAGGGAGCTTGATCTGACGAAGGATCAGCGGGCAGCCGTCGAAACGATCTTTACCCGCATGTCCTCAAGACTGCATGAACATTTTCTTCAGCAAAGGCCGGAGATCGACAGAATCATCAACGACAGTTTTACGGAAATAAAGAAGGAACTGAGGGAGGACCAGAAAAAGAAACTCGATAAAGTACGGGAAAAATTCATGAAGCAGAGGGGAGGTCCACCCCCCGGCCCGCCTCCGGGGCCTGAACCGCCGCCCTGACAGGGCCGCTCCGTCCATAGGTGCCCTTCTTTCCCGACTGCAGGTCCGGGTTACGGGGAGGCCTCTCGCCGGTTACTTCCATGGGGGCTTGAGCACGGGAAAATCGAATTCTATGAGAAACGGCTCGTCCCAGGTCACGTCGCGCCGGAGTATGGCTTCCAACCGGCCCAACGTCCTCGCCCTCTTCGCCTTGATGCCGAAAGACCTTGCAAGTTTCACAAAGTCGGGGTTAGTGAGGGCCATGGACCCTTTTATGCCGTACGACGAGTCCATGTAATCCTCAAGGACACCGTAACTGTTATTGTTGTACACGAGGACCACAACGGGGATACCATAGCGCTTTATCGTCGCAAGTTCCCCCGCGGTGGAGAGAAAACCGCCGTCCCCCGACACGCTGAGGCACGGCCGGTCGGGTCGTCCCAGTTTCGCGCCTATGGCAGCGGGAAATCCATAGAAGATGGGGGATATCCCCCTCGGCATGATAAACGACCTCTGGTGGATAACCGGAAAGTAATACTCTGCCCAATATGCGATAAGGTTGGAGTCCCACACGGTTGTCGTCTCTTCGGGGATGCTCTCCCGGATCAGTTTTATAATCCGGAACCCGGGATATTTCTTTTCGAGGGCTTCCCTCTCCCTCTTCTCCGCCTCTTTCAACTCCTGGAGCCCCCATTCAAAACGACCGCCCTTAAGGACACCCCCGAGCTTCGGCAACAGGGCTGCCATATCCCCTGCAAGGGCCACCTTCGCGGGGTAGTTCCGGCTGATCCACCTGTCGTCCGTATCCAGGTGGACGAGGTTCCTTATTTTCACGCCCCTTGCCTTCGCGTCCACTTCGCGGAGTCTCGTGCCGAGGGCAATGACCACGTCGGCGCGGTTCAGGATGTCCCTGGCAACCCCTTTTTGCATTACGTTGCCGAAGGCCCAGGCTCTGTCTTCGGACAGCACGCCCTTGCCCGCGGTGGTGGTGAGAAAAGGAATGCCCATCTCCTCGCATATGCCGTCGAGGACCAGCCTCAACTCTTCCCTCATCAGGGATTTGCCCCCTATGATGACAGGCCTCGCGACGCCCGACAGGGTTTCCTTCAGGCTGCCCGGGTCAAGATGCTCCTCGTGACCCGGGAGATCCCCATCCGGCACAAAGGGCACATGTTTCTCAAGAAACCTGTAGGGGATAGAGATGACCACCGGGCCCCTCCTCTCCGTGACGGCGGTATGGTATGCCCGGTCGAGGAACGGGACAAGATCGTCCTTTCGGGAGACGACAAAAGTCCTTTTCGTAAACCGTGCGAACATCGATTCCGGCTCTTCGACCTCGTGGAGGATCCCCTTGCCGATCTTTTCCCTGCCCGTGTCGATATGGACTACGAGGAGGGGCACATCATCCGAATGGGCCTCCATGCAGCCCGAGACAACATTGCCCAGGCCGGGGCCGGGAGTGACAATAAGAACACCCGCTTCCCCCGATGCCCGGGCATATCCGTCGGCCATAAAAGAAAGGCTCGATTCGTGTCGCCCATTGATAATACGGATATTTTTGCTTGTGAAGCTTTCGTTCAAAGGAAGGCTGTGAATGCCCGGCAGATGAAATACATTTCTAATGCATTTTGTCTCAAAATAGTGTAATATTGCGTCTTTACCGAGCATTGTCCATACGAGTTCTGAGTTTAGCATAGTAGTACTAAAAGTTAAATAAAATTTTACTTGACAATATTCCTGATTATTTTGTTTAATACTGTAAACTTCTTGTGAGTGTATATTGTTAGTGATATGAATATCGGCGGATCAAGTATAGGTGAAAGAATAAAGATGCTGCGGCAGGCAAAGTCACTGACGCAGGAGGAGCTTGCCTCGAGGGCGGGCCTCACAAAAGGGTTCATCTCGCAGATCGAGAGAAACCTCACATCTTTATCGGTTGAGAGTCTCATCGGTATTCTCGACGCCCTTGACGAGAAGCCGTCGACCTTTTTTGACGGTGCCTTTGACGAGCAGATCGTCTTTAAGCTGAAAGACCGGGTGGAGCTGGAAATGGATGATGTGAAGTCTTTCCAGATACTCGTTCCCGCGGCTCAGAACAGACTTATGGACCCTGCCCTTCTTGAAATGGACGCAGGAGAGAAGACACCCGAAGAGGAACCCCACGAAGGGGAGGAATTCGGTCTTGTCCTCTCAGGCAGTATAGAGCTTGTACTCGGTGCAAAGATATACAAGCTGAAGAAAGGCGAGTGTTTTTATTTCAAGGCAACACGGAAACATTATATAGTGAACAGGCGGACGAACAAGGCGTTTGTTCTGTGGGTATCTTCGCCTCCTAATTTTTGATGCCTTTCAGGCATAGAAACAGGACGGAGGACCATGGGGGATGAAACCGGGGAAAAGCCGGACACGCGTACGATGAGAGGCTGCAGAGACAGCGGCGGCGTCTTCGTACAGCGCGTCCTTTCACCTTCGTTTGATCCTCCCGTAACATGTGGCATGGTCCGTACGGCCCATGAAATTATAGATGCGGTGATAAGGTGAAAGGGCAGGTCTTTGAGATCTGCACATACCTGAGATAGAGGCTCGGTGCCAGGCCTGGCTCCATAGGGAGACAAAGTAGGCGCAACCGGATTTCTTATGTAAAGAAATCACCCACAAACCTGTTGGGTATTAAAGAGTTTGGGAGGTGGTCAAAGTGATTATTAAAACACCCACGACATTTTTTCTTGTGAGCGGCTCATCCGAGGGGTTCTCGCTGCTGAATGCATTTGACGGCGCACTCATGGCCTCGGGCGTCGGAGACACCAATCTGGTCAGAATGAGTAGCATTCTTCCCCCCGGCTGCGTGGAAGTCAAGCCGGCACCTGTTCCGATGCCTCAAGGGGCCCTCGTGCCGGTGGCCTACGCGTCACTTTACAGCGATGTTCCGGGAGAAATCATATCTTCCGCGGTGGCAATAGGCATACCGCAGGATAGAAGCTTGGCCGGCCTGATCATGGAGTATTCCGCGAAGGCCGAAGAAGAGATAGTAGTGCAGCAGGTCAAGAAGATGGTGGAAAAGGGCATGGAACAGAGAAAACGTCCGATCAAGGAAATCATGTCCATCTCCGCCACGTATAAAGTGGTCACCATAGGCGCAACCTTCGCCGGTGTAGTGCTGTGGGATTAGCTTCAAGTCCGGTGAAGGCATGGGGTTTATTGTGGCCGGACCTGTCCCCGCGGTCGGAAAAGAGTCGAAACCGGAAGTCGAAGGAATCCACATCCACGTCAGGAATGCCCGCGCTCTGCAATTCTTTTTGACCTCAATCCAGGGAGTTCTTTTTTCATGAAAGGTGTATTCAACAGCAATTACATGGGGTCCTTGGAGGATGAGGGACAGGCGGGCATCATCATGGTCGGTTTCCCCCTCGATGCCACATCTTCTTTCCGGGGAGGGACCAAGTTCGCTCCGGAAAGCATAAGAAAGGCGTCATGGACCCTCGAAACATATAGTCCCTACCTCAAACAGGACCTCGATGAAATAGCTTTTCACGATGCAGGAAACGCAGAGCTTCGTCCCGGTAGTCTGGAATATTCACTGGCCCTCATAGAGAGCACGGTAACAGGAATAGTGCAGGGGAGCAAGAAACCTCTGTCTTTGGGCGGCGAGCATCTTGTGACTTACCCCATCCTGAAGGCGATAAAGAAACGGTTCGAGAACGTACAGATTGTGCACTTCGATGCCCACTGCGACTTGAGGGACGAATATGAGGGGCAAGAGCTCTCCCATGCGACGGTCATGAAGCGTGTGAAGGAACTGGGAGGGTCGGCAATTTTTCAGATAGGGATACGGTCGGGGACAAAACAGGAGTTCGAGGAGCTTCTTCCCATCGATTCACCTTCGCAGCTCGCAACTCGCCTCAACCGGAATATGCCTGTGTACATCACCTTCGATATGGACGTCCTTGACCCATCCCTCGTTTCCGGGGTGACGACCCCCGAGCCCGGAGGCCTCACATTCAGGGAAGTTATGGAATATTTTGCGGTGTTTCAGGGGATGAACATCGTTGGTGCGGATATAGTAGAACTGGCTCCCGATTACGATACGACTTTCGTTTCTTCCGTCTCGGCCTCAAAGGTCGTGAGGGAGATCCTCATGCTCTTGCATTCCTAGGGAGAGACGTTGCATCGGCCGGGACAGGCCCCTCTTAAATCAGGGACACCGACCGGCGGCGTCCATGGTCCGCGATATCAGGAATAAAGCAGGTACAACCAGCCGGGTAGGAGAACATTTATGGATAGTGCAAAGAATAAGGGAAGGATAATGATAATCGGCGCCGGCGGGGTTGCGACCGTGGCAGTTCACAAGTGTGCCCAAAACCCCCAGGTCTTCAAGGAGATTATGGTGGCAAGCAGGACAGTCTCCAAGTGTGAGGCCATAAAGTCGGATATTCTCGAGAGGTACGGGAGGGAGATTCAGATTGCCGGGGTCGATGCCGACAACGTACCGGAACTGACCGCACTTATTGAGAGGTTTCAGCCCTACGCCGTCCTCAACCTTGCCCTTCCCTACCAGGATCTTCACATCATGGATGCCTGTCTCGAGACAGGGGTGCATTACATAGATACCGCCAATTACGAGCCCCCCGACGAGGCCCATTTCGAATACAGTTGGCAGTGGGCCTATCAGGAGAGGTTCAGAGAAAAAGGGATCATGGCGCTCCTCGGTTCGGGGTTCGACCCGGGCGTCACGAACGTCTTTACCGCCTATGCGTCGAAGCACCTCTTCGACGAAATAGACTACCTCGATATACTCGACTGCAACGCGGGGAGCCACGGACACGCGTTTGCCACAAACTTCAATCCCGAGATCAATATCCGCGAAGTGACACAGGCCGTGAGGCACTGGGAAGAGGGGAAATGGGTGGAAACACCCGCCATAATAGAGGAGGGCAGTGTCCATTTCGATTTCGATTACCCGGTAGCCGGGGTAAAGGACAGCTACCTTCTTTATCACGAAGAACTTGAATCCCTTATCCGGCATATAAAAGGACTGAAAAGGGCCCGTTTCTGGATGACTTTCTCCGGCAATTACCTCAACCACCTGAGGGTGCTCAAGAGCGTGGGCATGACGAGGATAGACGAGGTCGATTACGAAGGATGCAAGGTCGTCCCCGTAAAATTTCTCAAGGCCCTCCTCCCTGAACCCGCTTCCCTCGGAACGGGATATACGGGCAAGACGGTTATCGGCAACATCATGACCGGGAAGAAGGACGGCAAGGCCATGACCAGATATATCTACAACGTGTGCGACCACGAGGAAGCATTCAAGGAAACGGGAACCCAGGCGATCGCTTATACCACGGGAGTGCCGGCCATGATCGGGGCCATGATGGTGCTCACAGGGGTCTGGCAGGGGACCGGTGTATATAATATAGAACAATTCGACCCTGACCCGTTTATGGAGGGTTTGAACAGATACGGCCTTCCATGGCAGGTAGTGGAGCATGCCCCCCTCCCCGAAGGGGTCTGAAGCCGCCTTCATGGACACCGCCACGCAGATCGACGAAATGATCCGGGCAGTTCGGGCCGGGGACGTGTGCGCCGCGGGTAAATATCACGCCTTGTCCGCCGATGCACGGCAAAGGGCGCTCGATGCCCTCGCCGGGGAGAAGCCGTCACTCACGGCGCTTATCAAAGGCTCCGGAAAGACTGCGTTCGAGGCGGGGGACCGAAGGTTTCTCGAAATTGCCGCCGGCCCCATGGCGACCCCCGTGTACCTCCTTGACGAAACCCTCATCGAAGAAAACATGCGGGTCATGAGATATGTGAAGGACCGCACGGGTTGCCGGATTTTGCACGCCTTGAAATCATACGCCTCATTCACCACGTTCCCCCTGATGAGCAGATACCTGGACGGCACGTGCGCAAGCGGCCTCAACGAGGCGAGGCTCGGCCGGGAGGAATTCGGAAAAGAGGTATTCACCTTCCAGGCGGCGTACAGAGAGGGCGACATAGGGCCTATACTCAAGTATTCCGACGCCATTATTTTCAACTCCTTCCATCAACTCGACAAATATGGGCATATGGCGAAAAGAAAGGGCGTGCAAAGAGGATTGAGGGTAAATCCGGGATATTCCGAGGTGACCACGGACATGTACAACCCCTGTGCGCCCTGTTCGAGGCTCGGTATCGTCCACGGGGACTTCATCGAGGAATTCCCGAAACGAAAAGAGATGGTGGACGGACTCCACTTCCACGCTATGTGCGAGCAGAATTCGGATGTCCTCGAAAGGGTCCTGGCGTCCTTCGAGAGACTCTACGGACCGTATATCAAGGGTCTGAAATGGGTCAATTTCGGAGGCGGTCACCACATAACCCGCGACGATTACGACCTGGAGCGTCTCATCAGGCTCATAAACAGCTTCAAGGAAAGGTACGGGGTGGAGGTATACCTCGAACCCGGCGAAGCGAGCGTCTATCACGGGGGTGTTCTTATCTCGTCCGTCCTCGACATAGCGCGGAACGAAATGGAGATCGCCATAATAGACGCCTCGGCGGAAGCGCATATGCCCGATGTGCTGCTCATGCCCTACAGGCCATATATAATGGGGTCGGGCCTGCCGGGCGAGAAGGAATATACCTACAGGATCGCGGGACCAAGCTGCCTCGCAGGAGACGTGGTGGGCGACTATTCCTTCGATCGGCCTTTAAAAAGGGGGGACAGGCTGGTTTTTTCGGATATGGCCCTCTACAGCATCGTAAAGAACACTACCTTTAACGGGATAAACCTCCCCGACATCGCAGCAATAAGGGATGGAGGACGGGTGGAGACGGTGCGGAAGTTCGGTTACAGGGATTACAAAGGAAGGCAATCGTAAGACGGGGCCCTTTTTGCAACTCCCCGTTTTATCAGGCAACAGAAGGACCGGTTCGCCGGACAAAGAGAGAAGGAGGCTCACACAATGAAGATCGACATTACCAAAGAGCAGTATGAAACGCTGATGAAAACCGTGTACCTGGCGAACTGGATGGCCGGTTCCGCGCAGGACGAACCGGATCAGGAATTCGAGGGTTTCGAGCAGTATGTACTCTCCCTCGCGAAGGATTTCGGACTCGACGCGTACAGCGCCTTTGACGAAGAAGGGAAACTCTACTACCCCACAGAGGAATTCGAGGAAAAGACGGGCATTGTGGACACCATAGGAAACTACAACATGTATGCCGTGTGGGAAGAAATGGTCCTCTCCCTCTCAAGGCGCGACCTTATGGCCGAGTTCGGTGAAGATGCCGTTTCAGCCATGTCCGAAGAGGAACTCATGGAAAAGGAATACCCCTACATCCTGAAGTACGAAGAGGAATTCAGGGAAAACGGCTTTCAAAACCTCTTCCTGTCGAAGAAGGAATAGGGCCGCCTCTGCCGGGGAGTCCCAAAAGTCTTGATAATTTGCGAAGTTGAGGTTATAATAACGTCGAATAAATAATAATCGAAACGGAATAAGTCCGCTCGCATATTTTCCTGGAGGAACGCATGAAGGTTGAAGTTACGAGTGTTGATCAGGTAAGGAAGAAGGTAGAAGTGATTCTTCCAGAAGAGAAGGTAAAAGATATTGAGAATGAAATATATGACGAGCTCAAGAAACAGGCGAAGATAAAAGGTTTCCGGCCCGGCAAAACTCCCAGATCGATCATAGCAGCCTATTACAAGGACTATATCGAGGAAGAGGTAAAGAAAAGGATGGTCCAGTCCACCATGGGAGAAGCCCTTTCCAAGGCAGAAGTAGCGCCTCTCACGGAACCCATTGTAGATTTCATCGACAATGACGGACAGCATGGATATACCCTCGAGTGCGAAATAGAGCCCGAGATCGAACTCCCCGAGTACAAAGGCATCCAGGTGGAAACGGCCAAAATAGCGGTCACCGATGAGGAAGTCGCGGAAAGGATTGAGAAGCTCCGGAATATGCATGCGGAGATGCGCATGAAGGAAGGAGATGCGGGCGCACAGAAGGGAGATTTCGTCATCATCAAATATCAGGGCTATATGGACGGCAAACCCGTACCTGAGATCGCCACTGAAGGATATCCCCTTGAAATGGGCACCACAACCCTGCTTCCGGAATTCGAGGCCGCCCTCATCGGTTTGAAAGCCGGTGACGAAAAAGAGGTGACCATTGATTTCCCGGAAGACTATCCCGACACCAGCATCGCGTCCAAGACCATTGTCTTCCAAGTAACGGTTAAGGAGATCAGGGAGAAGGTGCTGCCCGACCTGAACGAGGAACTCGCGAAAGACCTTTCTTTCGAGTCCGTGGAAGGTCTGAAGGAAAGCATAGTAAAGGACATTGAAACGGAAAAGAAGGACCTCGATAAGAGAAGCGTGACCCAGCAGATTATAACCTCCCTTATCGCCGCCTCCGACGTGCCTGTGCCCCAGCGACTCCTCGAGAGAAGGATAGAGTCCATGGTGGACGAGGCAAAATCACGGTTCCAGGGACAGGGGGCGCCCAAACTAGGCGCCGAAGAGGAAAGGGCCCTTGACGAAAACCTGAAGAAAGAGTTCGCTTCGAGGGCATTGGACCGGATAAAAGCGGAGATAATCCTCACCAAGATTGCAAGAAAAGAAGAGATAAAAGTAACCGACGAAGAAGTCGAGGAAAAGATAAAGAAGTTTGCTGAAGATTCGAGACGGCCCTATGCGGAAGTTTTCGGGTTCTATCAGCAGTATGGCCTCATCAACAGCCTCAGGCAGAGCATCATAGAGGAAAAGGCCGTCGATATGGTCAGGGAACATGCAGTGGCAAAGGAGAAGGAATGAATCTTGTACCAATAGTAATTGAGAAAGACGGCAGAGGAGAGCGGGCTTATGACATCTACTCCAAACTGCTGAAGGAAAGGATCGTGTTTCTGGGGTCGGCCATCGATGACAACGTGGCCAACATCGTTATCGCCCAGTTGCTGTTCCTTGAGTCGGAAGACCCGACAAGAGAAATATCCATGTACATAAACAGTCCCGGCGGCTACATCACCAGCGGGCTCGCCATATACGATACAATGCAGTACATCAAGTCCCCCGTAGCTACCATGTGTCTCGGTCAGGCGGCGAGTATGGCGGCGGTGCTTCTCGGCGCGGGAGAAAAAGGCAAGCGATATGCCCTCCCCCATTCAAGGGTGCTCATCCACCAGCCTCTCGGCGGAGCCCAGGGACAGGCAACCGATATCGGTATCCAGGCGAAGGAGATACTCCGGACGAGAGAAGAGCTGAATGACATCCTGGCGCGTCACACAGGTCAGAACATCGAGCGGATTGTGCAGGACACGGAGAGAGATTTTTACATGACTGCCCCACAAGCCCTCGAATATGGTATTATAGATGAGATAGTGGAGAAACGGAAATGACGATGATCAAGAAAAATAACGGGAGGACGATGAAATTGCATTGTTCTTTTTGCGGTAAGAGCCAGGATGAAGTAAAAAAGCTGATTGCAGGCCCCATGGTCTACATCTGCAACGAATGCATTGAACTCTGCAATGAGATCATACAGGACGAGGCAAAGAAGGAAAGGTTCGACTATATAAAGACGTCCATACCGAAACCTCATGAGATCAGGAAGCTTCTCGATGAGTACGTCATCGGTCAGGATTATGCCAAAAAGATCCTTTCGGTGGCGGTGTACAACCACTACAAGAGGATTGAAGCGAAGTCCACCTTCGACGACATTGAGATCCAGAAGAGCAACATTCTCATGATCGGGCCCACGGGCTCCGGAAAAACACTCCTGGCCCAGACCCTTGCCAAGGTGCTCCACGTCCCCTTCACCATAGCGGACGCCACCACCCTTACAGAGGCCGGGTATGTAGGTGAAGATGTTGAAAACATCATTCTCTACCTGCTCCAGGCGGCGGATTATAACATCGAGAAGGCGGAAAGGGGCATCGTGTACATTGACGAAATCGATAAGATCTCGCGCAAGACAGACAGCCCTTCCATTACAAGGGACGTATCCGGAGAGGGCGTCCAGCAGGCCCTTCTCAAGATCATCGAAGGGACCGTCGCCAACGTGCCGCCCAAGGGCGGGAGGAAGCACCCTCAGCAGGATTACATCAAGGTAGACACCACAAATATCCTCTTTATCTGCGGTGGGGCCTTTAACAGCGTGGACTCCATCGTCGCCGGCCGGATCGGCAAGAAAGGACTCGGCTTCGGCGTTGACATCGAAGGTGGTCGCGACAAGCTGTATTCCGAGTTGATGAGGGAGATCCAGCCCGAGGATCTGCTGAAATACGGGTTGATCCCCGAGTTCATAGGAAGGCTGCCTATCATCGCAACCCTCGACGAACTGAGCGAAGACAACCTCGTCGAGATCGTGAAGAGACCGAAGAACGCCATTTCGAAGCAGTACAAGAAACTCTTCGAGTTGGAAAATGTGAAGCTCACCTTTACGGAAGGCGCACTCCGTGGCATCGCCCGGGAAGCCATGAAGAAAAAAACGGGCGCCAGGGGCTTGAGGTCCATCATGGAGAAGGTCATGCTCGACGTCATGTATGAAATTCCCACGCTCTCCAACGTGAAGGAATGCGTGGTGAACGAAGATGTCATCATGAACCACGAAAGACCGATAATGATATACGAGGAAGAAGCAGAGATTGCATAAACGGGGCATTGAACCGTTGACTTTTCCGCCCGAAGCTGCTATAGTTACCAACAGTGCAGCGGGCGGGTAGCTCAGCGGGAGAGCATCGGCCTTACAAGCCGGGGGTCGCAGGTTCAAAACCTGTCCCGCCTACCATACATAGAATATCACGGGGTCGTAGTTAAGCCTGGTTATAACGCCGGCCTGTCACGCCGGAGGCCGCGAGTTCAATTCTCGTCGACCCCGCCATTTAAGTGGCAACAGGAGGTCAGTTTTTCTGACCTCCTGTTTTTTTGTGCCGCCATGGGGACGATTAGCCCGTTTCTCCCCCCTCCTGAAGCGTGTTCCTTTCTCTTTCCCCGAGCCACGGGGTCCTGTGTTTTTCTTCTTGACCTTTGCCTCCATTTTGCAAGATATTTATGGAAAGGGGAAGAAGATCAAGAAATCGAAAGCAGTCACTTTAATCCTTCTCACAGGGAGCCTCCTCCTTGGTTGCGAGGACAAGGTCAGGAATCGATACGCCAGTTGGGACGACTGCGTAAAGGATTACCGTGACCCCTCCAAGTGTGAGTCGGACCGGACTTACGCGACAGGCGGCTCTTATCACACGGTCTACTACGGCCCCTGGTACCGCCCGTCTCGCTCCTATGATTACTCGCGCAATCCCTCGGTCCTTACCGGACGTGCCATCGGCGTTACGCGGGGCGGCTTTGGCGGAACCGGAGCCCATGCCTCGTCCTGAGACCTGCACGCCATGATAAGAAGACCTGTGCCATTCATCCGCAAGGACTGGAAGAAGAAAGTGGAAGAGATCGGATTCCATTTCTACGAAGTGGACGGACTTCCCTACTGGGACGAATCGGCCTACTATGAGTTCACCTCCGGTGAAGTCGACCGGATGGAAAAGGCGACGGAAAATCTTTATGAAATGTGTCTGTCCCTTGTGGAAAAGGTGATACGCGACAACCTCTTCGAGAGACTGGCTATACCGGAACGGTTCCGTGAGTATGTGGTCGCTTCCTGGAAGGGACGGCAAACCAGTATCTATGGGAGGTTCGATCTCGTCTACGACGGCAGATCGGAGCCGAAACTCCTCGAGTTCAATGCGGATACCCCAACCGCCCTCTTCGAAGCGAGCGTGGTTCAGTATTACTGGCTCCAGGACTTCGATTCCTCAAAAGACCAGTTCAACTCCATCCACGAAAAGCTGCTCGCCCTCATGGAAAAACAGGTGAAGAAGACGGCAGGGGATAGCATCGTCTATTTCTCCTCGGTAAGAGACAGCCTCGAAGATTACACCACCACGGAGTATCTCCGCGATGTGGCCATGCAGGCCGGCATAGAGACAGAGCAGATATTCATCGACGCCATCGGCTACGATCATGACTACAAGAGGTTCGTCGACCTTGGAGAGAAGCCGATACAATACCTTTTCAAACTCTACCCCTGGGAATGGATGCTCGCCGAAGAGTTTGCCGAATACCTTCCTGCCTCCCATATTACGCTCTTCGAGCCTCCCTGGAAGATGATCCTGAGCAACAAGGCAATCCTGCCCCTTCTCTGGGAGATGTACCCGGATCATGAGAATCTGCTTCCCGCTTTTTTTGCGCCGCCGAACAGGTATGTCCCTTTTGTCGAAAAACCGTTTTTTTCGAGAGAAGGGCAGGATATCACGGTGGACACCCGGTTCCCGGAGGTAAAAAACCGGGCGATCTATCAGAAGTATTGTGAGCTCCCCGAATTCTCAGGCAATTACCCGGTAATAGGCTCCTGGATCATCGGGTCGGAAGCCGCCGGTATAGGCATCAGGGAAGATACCACACCCATCACGAACAACCTGAGTAGATTTGTGCCGCATCTTTTCATTGAATAGGCTCATAAATCCATAGAGGGAGGGGGCAAGAATGGCCTACAACGAAAACACCTGCAAATACGAATTCAATGAAAGTGAAAACCTTGTGTTTTCCGTGCTCTCAAAACACCTTCGCAGGTTGGGGGTCGCGGTGCTCATAGGGGGATTGCTCTTCGTGGCCTATCTTATCGTCTCCTTTATCGACCCCATATCGCTCGTTGAGGTGTCGGCCACCCAGAATATGGTCCTCTCCACCGTAGATTATGCCCTCTGGGCCCTTATCGCGCTCCTTGTGATCTATCTGAGCATCATGACTATCCATATGGCGAAGCCCGTCAGGCTCATAGCGGATACCACCGGCGCCGACATCACCCTTCTCATGGACTTTCTCGACCACCTTTCCCGGGTGTCGGGGACCTCTTTCCGGGCCCTGATCGCAATATGCATCCTCATGGCAGCGAGCCTCGTCCTCCTCATCCTGGTGTTTTAAGGCGGTGTGACGCGGATAACGGGGCTGACCCGTGGGAGAGCCGGAAGAGCGGCCTCCAGGTTGACGCCGCATCTTTCCATAATGAAAAGGCCTGTTTTACATAATTCAAACTGATTTTTTCAACTCTGCCCTGCGTGAAGACCCTTCTAAGTCCTTACTATGTGAAATAACTCACTAATTTTCTTTCATGATCTTGGCATAAGGTTTGCAAAACTCAACAGGCATATGGGACAAGGAGCATCATGAGTGAACCCTTGCGGTCATGCCCGTGATGCGTAGCCCGGCTCTCGTTCCACCGGGTTCAGTCCGCCCTGTACGGTATAGGCGCTTCGCAGGAGTTATGTCGTTATGGTGCCTCTCTCTCCTTTTCAAAAGGCGTGGGCGCCGCCCCGGAGGGCTCCATGAACCTGTCGCAGACTTCCTGCGGTGATCGCGTAGCAACCCGATGTGTTGATGAGGCCGGAAATGTCACAGGCACACTATATTACAGGAGGCGCACGAGATGAGAACCACCAGGGTCACCCGGGAAAAGGGTTCACAAAAGTCGGAAGGGTTTGAGCCTCTCCACGCTGTTCGCCGGAATTCGCGAGGGCGTAAGGCAACGGTTATTGCCCCTGATGATTGCGTGGCCCTCATCAACAGAAATTACGTCTATGAATCTGCAAATGACGACTATTGCGGCACCCTCGGGAAGGCCAGAGAAGATGTTGTCAATAGTCCGGTAGCCGGTCTCTGGGGAAACAAAACCTTTGACGGGGTCATCAGGACATGTCTCGACAGGTGTTTTGCCGGCGAGAAAACCCAGCACAAAGGCTGGGTGGACCTTCCCGGACAGGGGCTCAGATACTATCATGTCTTCTACCGCCCGTACCGAAACGGGCAGGACGAGATCACTCACGCCGCAGTTGCCTTACGGGACCTCACAGGACGGAAGAGCGAGGGAAAGGCACTCAAAAAGAGTGAGTCCCTTTTGAGGACGGCCCTCAAAAACGTTCATTTCGGCGTCTACTCCTACGATCTGAAGGGACGGTTCACCTTTGTAAACGACGTGGTGGTGGAAGAGACAGGTTTTCCCAGGGAATGGTTCCTGGGAAAAAGCCTTTTCGATTTCGTGCGGTCCGAGGAAAGGGACGAGGTGCATGAGCATTTCGACACCTCCATTCGTGGAGCGCCGGTACCTCCCTATGAGTTTGCCTACCATAAGGCCTCGGGTGACGTGTCCTGGGTTCAGGTCCATACAACCCCCATGTGGGAGAAAGGACGCGTTATCGGGGTCCTTGGCGTGTTGTTGAATATCACCAGGCGCAAGAAATCCGAGTTGGCTCTCCGGGAAAGGGAGGAGACGTACAGGAGGCTTTTCGAGGATTCGAGGGACGCCATATTCGTCACCGACAGGGACGGAAGGCTCACCGATGCGAACGCGGCGTTCCTGACCCTCTTCGGCTATGCGTCGGAGGAGATCATAGGACTCGACGCCGTCAATATGTATGTCGATCACGACGACAGGGAAGCCTGCGTAAGGATAATGAATGAAAATGAGTTTATAGAGGATTACCATCTAAAACTGAAGAGAAAGGACGGGACCGTGATGGACTGCCTCCTTACCGGAACCGCCCGACGCACGGACAGCGGAAGAATATTCGCCTATCAGGGCGGCGTAAAAGATGAATCAGGACAGAAGCGGGCGGAGGAAGCGCTCCATGACAGCGAGCAAAAGCTGCGATATGTGGTCGATGGCTCCCCTATCCCGCAGTTCGTTATCGACAAGACCCATACTGTGACCCATTGGAACAGGGCCCTCGAAAAGTTCACCGGGATGAAAGCTGAAGAAATGCAGGGAACGAAGGGTCATTGGAGGGCGTTCTACCGTACGGAACGGCCGTGCATCGCGGATCTGCTTCTCGACGGGGCTGAAGCGCAGATATCCTACTGGTACGACGGCGATAGCAGTAAGGTTGAGACTGTGGGCGGAGAATACAAGGTCATCCATTTCTTCCCCGACCTCGGCGCGGGAGGAAAATGGCTTTATTGCACCACTGCGGTCATCAGGGATTCCAGGAACAATGTAATCGGCGCCGTGGAAACGTTGCAGGATATCACCGAGCACAGACTGGCGGAGGACATGATCCAGAGGACCGAGGAGAGGTGCCGTCGAATCCTGGAGGCGGTTTCGCGGAACCAGCCTGAACGCAAGGATATGGCCAGGTAGATGTTACGGACATGAGGCATGGGGCTCGTAGCCGGCGCCGGTAGCGTCTCAACGGCGGCGCCTGCGGCTCACCAGAAACGCACCCCCGCCAAGCATGGCGAGGCTCACGCCCGTGCATCCGGCCATTACCCGGATCATAGGCATGACGGTCCCGTCATGAAGGAGGCTCACGAGGCCGGACGCCGAGGCTCCCGCGATCATCTGGATGCTCCCTATCATCGCCGAGGCACTCCCCGCGTTTCTCGTGAACGGCTGAAGAGCAAGGGCCATGGCGTTAGGATTGACGAAGCCGAAGAGAAAGAGATAGCAGAAGACAAGGGTTATTATCCCCGCTTCACCGGTAAACCCACCCGAGGGCCAGACCATGAGGACCGCCATGACGAGACATTGGGCTACTGTAACCCGGAGGAGGACTTCTGCGCTGCCCTGTCTCCTGAGCCAAAACCTGTTGAGTTGGCTCGAAGTAATGAGACCCACCGCGTTCGCTCCGTACATCCAGCCGAACCCTGTTTCCGTAAACCCGAAGAGATTCATATAGACAAAGGCGGAGCCGGAGATATACGCAAAGAACCCCGCCACTGCGGCGGCACTTGCCAGAGTGTAGGTGACGAAGGAAGGTTCCTTGAAAAGTCGGATATATTCCATTGCCATACTTCCTGGTCGAAGCGAAATCGAGGCGTCCGCTCCTTTGCTCTCCTGGAGGAACCGGCCGACTGCAAAGAGGACCGCCACTCCGATGGCCGCAAGGATAAGGAAGATGAAGCGCCACCCGAGACCCGCCACCACCATCCCGCCTATGGTAGGGGCAATTATGGGGGATACGCCGAATACCATTACCAATGCGGCGAGCACACGGGCTATCTCACTGCCGGAAAAAAGATCGCGCACCACCGCCCGGCTTCCCGCCATGCCGACACAGGCGCCAAGGGCCAGAAAAAACCGCAGCACAACCAAAGTAAGTACGGACGGCGAGAGGGCGCAGCCGAGAGAAGCCGCGATATATACGATGAGGCCGAGCATGAGGGGCTTTTTCCGCCCGAAACGGTCCATCATGGGACCATAGGCGATCTGTCCCAGCGAGATCCCCGCGAAATAGCTCGTGAGGGAGAGTCCCACGTGGGCAATGTCGGTGGAAAGGTTTGCCGCTATCGCGGGGAATCCGGGCAGATACATGTCCACGGAAAAGGGACCGATAGCCGAAAGAGCACCGAGGACTGCTATGATGATGCGATATTGCCTTCTCCCGATTGCAGGCTTCGGGTCTTCAGGCAAAACCGGTGGAATGGAGGAATTCTTCCGCTTCTGGTCTTTCTCGCGAGGCAACGCCGGAGTATCTCCTTTCCCGGAGCTTACAGGATCGATAGGGTCAACACAAGGGACCGGCGCCGTTCACCGGACCGGGCGCCATCGGTTCTTTTCGGGGAACCTGCGGGCAAAACGCGCCCACATGCAGTCTACGACAAACACCGGTTGCCTTTCAACTGCAAATGGAATGTTCGGCGAGAATCGGCGGTTCTGCCACTTTTTTGTCGTACACCCCGTACCGAGTCGGCACAGTATCGAAGCCCTTCTCTCCTCCATCACCCCATCTTCACCAGGGAAATGAAGACCCCCTGTCTCTTGGGTATACGATGGGCTAAAGTTATCATTTCGGTGATTTTGTTCAAAAAGGGGGTTGCCCTCTTTGCGTTTCTTTGCTAGCCTTTACAATAAGCCTTATCACGGGAGGATCATAGATGATATCTAACGGCAGAGTAGCAAGAGTGACGGAAGTGGTAGCCGGTTCCACCAAGAGCTTTGATGACGCCGTTATGGTCGGTTTCAGAAGAGTATCCAAGACCCTAAGGGGCATTACGGGTTTGAAAGTAAAAGAGCAACGCTGCAGCGTGGTAGACGGGAAGATTACGGAATTCAGGGTCACCCTGGACGTGATCTTCGTCCTGGAGAACTAGGTACGCAAATCGGTGCGCCGGTCTCCGTATGATGAGATCATATCGCCGGCCGGCGCCGGGATAACCGCTGACCTACGCGGTCATTTGCGGGGCATGGGATAACCCGAACAAACCCCGAAGACGCGAGCCCCCGGGGAGGGGCCTGCCCCGTTTTTTCGGTTTCTTCACAGACTGCTTGCGGAAAACCCTGCCCTTATCCTGTAATTCCCTCCGGGGAGGGATGTTTGCCTCCCGGTCTCAATAAATTGAGACAATTGGTTGCGCCGGGTCGAATAGACGGCAGCGGGACACCCGCCTCACATGGGACTTTTGGGCTGCCAGAGGCCGAAGGAAGCGCCGGTGGGGTCTATGATCACGCTGAACCACCCCATGTCAGGAACCTCGGTGACATCCGTGACAACCCTTGCTCCGAGGGACGCCGCCTTCCTTGTCGATGCCGCCACATCGTCCACGAGTATATAGGGGAACCAGTTGTCGGAATCGTCGGGCATGGGGTTTTTCATGATTCCCCCTCCCGTCCCCTCTCCCACGTTGATGATCGTATAGTCCATGCCGGGAAACTCCTCCATCTTCCAGTCAAACATAGTCGTGTAGAACTTCTTTGACTTGTCCACATCCCTGCTGTGCAGTTCGATATGAACGAACGGGTTTGCCATGCCGCACCTCCTTAAGGATATTATTATTGCTTCGCCGCGGTTCAGTTTTAAAGTTAAGAACGTCCATTCCTCTTGTCAAACGCGGGTGCAAGGCCGGACATAGGGAAATCCCCGTCTTCTTGACATCGGGCAGGACCCACCTTAAACTCGAAAAAGAGACTGGGCCTAACGCGGGTCCGGGCAGCAGCGACACAGACTCTTCGGAGGCATATGGAAAGAGATTATCGACCCAGGGCGGCCCCTTGACCACGCCCGGATTGGCCATCTTCAACGTGGCAGGGACTTTTGCCTATCTCGGCCTCGCCGTCCTCGGCGCGGGCGGGATCACGTCCTTCCTTTCGCATGGGGCCCTGATTGCCCTCGGGATTGTGCTTTTCGCCCTGTCGGGCGCAGGTCTCTTCAGCAGCGGGAACGTGAGTCCCGGTGAACAGGAAGACCGTTCCAACCGCTGGGTCATCGGGGCAGTAAGCCTGATCGGCCTGCTCCTCGGCTATGTGCCCGCCTATACAGACCGGATAGGGTTCTTTGCCTTTGACGGGGATGTCCTTCGGTGGATCGGTGTCTTTCTCTTTGCCGCAGGCGGCATGCTGCGGATCTGGCCGGTCTTTGTCCTCGGCCGCCGGTTCAGCGGGCTGGTGGCCATCCAACCCGGCCATACCCTTGTCACCAGCGGCGTCTATGGCGTCATCCGCCACCCCAGTTACCTGGGCCTCCTCATCAACTCGCTGGGGTGGGCCCTCGCCTTCCGCTCCGGGGTGGGCACACTGCTCGCCGCACTCCTGATTCCGGTGCTCCTCGCACGGATCCATGCGGAAGAAAGGTTGCTCGCCGCCCGCTTCGGCGCTGAATACGACGCATACCGCGCCCGTACGTGGCGGCTTATTCCCCGTATCTATTAAAGGGACGTTTCCCTGCCGGCCGGGTTTCAATGCTGCGCGAAATGTGGTATTTTGTGCGCGGAGGAAGCATGGTATCGGCTATCATCACTACCTATAATCGGCGGTCTTACCTTCGGGAGGCTGTGGATTCTGTGCTGGCCCAGGATTATGAGGACCTGGAAGTCATCGTTGTTGACGACGGGTCTACGGACTGCCCTGAGGGGGAGTTAGCCGGACTTCCGGTGCGGTATGTCCGAAAGGAAAACGGAGGGATAAGCAGCGCCCGGAATCTCGGGATTGAAGTCTCCACCGGGGAATACCTCGCCTTTCTTGATGTGGACGACCAATGGCTTAAAGGCAAGCTCTCCACTCAGATCACCTCCATGGAACGGGACGGATACCTCATATCGTACACCGACGAAATATGGGTCCGCAACGGGAAGAGGATCAACCAGAAACACCGGCATCGGAAATACTCGGGCTGGATTTTTTCCCGCTGCCTGCCTCTCTGCATCATCAGCCCCTCGTCCGTGGTGATAAAACGGGACGTATTCGATGTTACCGGACCCTTCGACGAAGACCTTCCCGTCTGTGAAGACTACGATATGTGGCTCAGGATCTGCTCCCGCTACCCCGTTCTCTTCATCGAAAAACCGCTCATCCTGAAGACGGGCGGCCACGACGACCAACTCTCGCGAAGGTACGAGGCCATGGATCGCTTCAGGATCAGAAGCCTTGTCAATATCCTGGACTCCGGCACCCTCCCCGACCCCATGGGCGACGCGGCCCTCAACGAACTCGAAACCAAGTGCCGCATCTACGCCCTGGGCGCGGCAAAGCGGCAAAAGGCGGAAGACGCCGAATACTACCGCCGCCTCCCCGACCGGTTTCGCAGGAAATTATAGGATTTTACAGACTTTTTTGCGGACAAACGCCCGTATCAGGGGTCTATTTTCCCTACGGGCCTCTTGAAAGTGTACTCAAAAGGATCGACTATGAGGAACTTGAATACCTTGTCCTGGCTCCCCGAGGGCAGTGAAAAAGGCAGGGCGATGATACTTGCCGCGAGGCCTGCCACGCAGGCAATGAGCCCGGCGGGGCGGAGAATTATGACATCGTAAAAGACCGAGTCCCCTTCATCCGAATCGGTCATCTTCGCTGCAGGGAAATTACCGCGAGGCGCCTCTATGGCCTCATCGTCCAGGGGCATGGGCGAGCCCTCCGGATAGCCCGAAGCGTTGCGGCCCGTGTCATAGGACCCGTTCCGTTCCTGACTTAGAGCCGACCCCCCGAAAATGGTTACCGTGAGGAAAACGACACACAGCCCAAGAACGATATACTCTCTCATACCCATCCTCCTATCGCAGCCTTCACGCTATTATCCTCCATGGGAGGAAGAATGTCAATCTTCATATATGAACCCAAACCTTCGGGAACTTCAATGACTAAGATCACTTGTCGGCCGGAGTTTCCCCCCTTCGACCGGACCGTCTCCCCGATCGTCGTTGCCGCGGGCCCTTGTTTTTCCTTGTGGCCCAGGACGTCCTGGTGTAATATGGAACATCGGCTCATGGGGTTTTCCTGACCGTGGGTCAGAAAACGGATTGGGGCATGACCGGGAAAACCGCCAAAGAAAAACCCCGAACAGACTTGAGGTCCGCAGCCCGGGCCATGAAACATAAGAACTTCCGCCTCTTCTTCGGTGGGCAGTCCGTTTCCCTCATGGGTACCTGGATGCAGCACATCGCTATGAGCTGGCTCGTCTATCGCCTGACCGGATCGCCCTTCTATCTCGGTCTCATCGGCTTTACAGGCCAGATCCCCACATTCCTTCTCGCCTCCTTTGCGGGGGTCTTCGCCGACAGGTGGAATAGGCGCCGCCTTCTCGTCATTACCCAATCCCTCTCCATGGTTCAGGCTTTTCTCCTCGCCGCCCTCACCCTTACCGGCTACGCGGCAGTGTGGCACATCGTTGTCCTGAGCCTGTTCCTCGGCTGCGTAAATGCCTTCGATATTCCCATCCGCCAGTCCTTTTTCGTGGAAATCGTGGGGAGCAAGAAAGACCTGGGGAACGCCATTGCCCTCAACTCATTCATGTTCAATGGGGCAAGGCTGGCCGGGCCCTCCATCGCGGGGTTTCTGATCGGGTTCTTCGGCGAAGGTCCGTGCTTTCTCATCAACGGATGCAGCTTTCTCGCCGTTATCGGGGCCCTGCTCCTTATGGACGTGCCGGGGAAGAAGAAAGTCGGGGCCCATCCCCCGGTCCTCACCGGGTTGAGGGAGGGATACAGATACGCCTTCGGGTCTCTGCCCATACGGCATATCCTCCTTTTCATCGCCCTCATAAGTCTCCTGGGTATGCCCTATTTCGTGCTCCTTCCCGTCTTTGCGAAGAACATCCTTCACGGAGGGTCCCAAACGCTCGGTTTTCTCATGGGAGCCGCAGGTGCGGGAGCCCTTACCGGAGCCCTTTACCTCGCATCCAGGCGGACGGTCTTAGGTCTCGGCAGACTGATCGTCGTCGCGGCCCTCGTATTCGGCATAAGCCTTGTCCTCTTCTCCTTCTCCCGGCATGTCCTCCTCTCCGTGGCCCTCATGTTTGCCACCGGATTCGGCGCATTGGTCCAGACCACCTCGTGTAACACTATTATCCAGACAATTGTGGACGAAGACAAGCGGGGACGCGTAGTGAGCCTTTATGCCACCGCGTTTATCGGCATAGCGCCCTTTGGGAACCTCCTGGCCGGCATTCTCGCGGATAATATGGGGGCGCCCATCACCCTCATGATGGGCGGCATACTCTGCAGCCTGGGCGGACTGGTCTTCCTTGCCCGCCTCCCGGCCATTCGAAAAACCGTTCGCCCCATCTACACGAAACTGGGAATCATCCGCGAAATACCTCCGGATGTTCAGTAGGGGTCCACGAAAGTTCCCGCATCCGGGGTTTTGCTACCGGACCGTGACCTGAATCTGGCCCGAATTTCCGGACTTGCGGTCAACGGCAAGGACCGTAATCTGCTGCCTCGGCTGGAGCGTGTTGATCAACTCCAGGAAACCTTCAAGGCTCGACACGCCCTGACCGTTTATCTCAGCTATCATATCACCTACCTCGAAGCCGGCCTGGCCGAGAGGTCCCGAGGGGTCGATCCATGTGACAGTCACCCCCTGACCCGCGGTGAGACCATATCGATCCGCTTCCTTGGGGGTCACAGGCCGCACTTCGGCGCCCAACCGCTGTTTGACCGATGACGCCAGGGCCTTGATCTCTTCCTTGAGGTTGCCGATACGGACCGTGAGATCCAGTTTCTTCCCGTTCCTCACGATAGTGACCTTCGATGCCGCACCTACGGTGGTATTTGCGATCTGGTTTCTCAGGGTGCCCGCGTCCGGGATCGGCTTGTTGTCAAGAGCGGTAACGATGTCGCCCTTCTTCATGCCGCCCTTGTCGGCAGGCCCACCCTTCACCACCGAGTCGATCACCGCGCCCTTTATCGCTTCCATCCCCGCCGACCTGGCGCGGTCCCGTGCCAGGTCCTGTATGGTGACGCCGAGCCATCCCCGCTCCACCTTACCGCGGGTGATGAGGGTCTTCGTGATGTGAACGGCAATATTGCTGGGTATGGCAAAACCGATCCCCTCATACCCGCCCGATTCGGAGATAATGACGGCGTTCACACCTATCACTTCACCCTGGAGATTGAGCAGGGGCCCACCACTGTTGCCCGGATTGATTGCCGCGTCGGTTTGGATGAAATCCTGATAGCTGCTTGGATCGGTAATGCCCATACGATGCTTCGCGCTGATGATTCCCTGGGTCACCGTCTGATCAAGGCCCCTGGGGTGGCCGATGGCGACTACCCATTCCCCGACCTCCATCTTGTCGGAATCGCCGAAGGCAACATACTGCAAAGGCTCCTGGGCCGATATCTTTATCACCGCAAGGTCCGTTTTGGGATCGCTCCCCACCAGCTTTGCAGGGTATTTCCTTCCGTTCGCGAGGAGCACCTCTATTTTGCTCGCGCCCCCGGCCACATGATAGTTGGTGAGGATATGGCCCTGAGCATCGATGATCATGCCTGTGCCCAATCCCCGCACCTCACGCCTGAACTTGCGGGGCGCCTTGGGGGTGCCGAAGAAATATCTGAAGAAAGGATCGTTTTCGAAGGGCGACATCTGGTTCGTGATCTGCTGGGTGCCCGTCACCTCTATGTGCACCACACTGGGGATGGCCCGCTTGGCCACCTGCACGATAGCCGTGCTCAGGTCGTAGGACCTCGCAGCCCCGCCGGAAGAAGGAGCGAAAAGGATAATGAGCAGGGAAACGGCAAGGAATGTCGCGCAGGAAAGGGGTGCACGAAAATGAAATCCGGCTTGTTGTTGAGACATGAACGTCCTCCTTAACAGGGTTTTATTCAATATAATACCCAAGCCGCCTCTTTTCACCACTTTTGCCCTTCGGCCGGATCGTTTCCCCACAAAAATCCCGCAGGGAGGGTCTGTCTCCGCACAAAGGTGTCATTGCGCAAAAAAGATCATCTTTATGGCAACAACAAGGAGGGCTACACCGAAGATCCTCTCAAGGGCGATATCCGGCAGGAAATTGGCGATATTTGCTCCTATCAACCCGCCGAACAGGAAGCCTATACAGATATACGCCGTGATCCCGATATCCACGTAGCCGTGCTTGTAGTAGGTCCACGCGGCGAGGATGCCGATGGGCGGCACGAGAATGGCCAGAGTGGTGCCCTGTGCCTGATGTTGGGACATCTTGAAAAAGAAGACAAGGATGGGAACCAGCATTATTCCGCCGCCGATCCCGATGATCCCGCTCACCGTCCCTACCACAAGACCGAGGAGCACATAAAGAAGATTGTCCATTGTCCCACCTCCTTTTCGCGGACCCTTATCGCCGCTCTTCGTCCCTCGCCGACGGGCCTATCCCCGCCTCTTTGAGGTTCGCTACCACCACAATGACCGGCTTCTCCGGATCGAGATACGTCCTGGCCACCCTGAGAACGTCTTCCCGGCTGACCCCGTCGATGAGTGCCGGATACCATACCGCATAGTCCATGCCCAGACCATAAAACTCAACGGCGAGAAGAAACTGGGCCAGCTTGGCCTGGCTGTCGAAACGCATGGGGAAGCTCCCCGTAAGGTACCTCTTGGCCTTTTCAAGCTCGACTCCGGACACAGGTTCTCTCCGCATCCTCTCCATTTCTTTGAGCACCAGGTCGATCGCTTCACGGGCGGACGCGTTCTTTGTCTGAAGGGCGACCTCAAAGGCGCCCGGAAGCTTCCCCGCTTCGAACTCGCTCGAAACCGCGTAGGCCAATCCCTTACTGTTACGGATGGACGCCGTGAGCCTCGATGAAGATCCACCGCCCAGGATGTGGTTCATCACCGTCACCGCGAGATAATCGGGGTTATCTCTGCTCAAGCCCCGGTTTCCTATGATAATACTCGCCTGGGTAACGGGTTTGTCCACGGTAACGGTTACGGGTCCTTTGCGGTAGGGGCCTGCCGAAAGCTTTTCCAGGGCTTTTGCGTGCGGCCATTTCTCCAGAAGAGGGATAATTTTTGACTTGACCTCGGCAGACGTGATATCCCCCGTGATCGCCATGATTGCGTTATTGGGACCATAATAGTCGTGATAAAATTTTAAGACCTTTGCCCTGTCGAGACCGGGCAGGGATTCCCGCGTTCCTTCCTCGGGGTGCCCGTAGGGGGTTTTGAGAAAGAGAGCACTGTCAAAGGTGTCGGCGGCCATCTGTCCGGGGTCCTCTTCCTTGAGCTTGATCCCGGAAAGGGTCCTTTCAACCTCCCGTCGTATCTCGTCTTCGGGAAAGACGGAGAGTGTAAGGGTTTCAAAAAAAAGGCCGAACGCCCGGTCAAGGTCCTTTTTCAGGAAGCGCAGGTTAATGCTCGCATAGTCCTTGCCTGCGGTGGCGGAAAGGGAAGCCGCCAGGAGGTCGAGGTCCCGGTTAATGCGGGAGACCGTCAACTCCCGGGTGCCAAAGAGAAGACCCCGCGCGGTGAGACGGGCCAACCCCTCCTCGCGGGGAGGATCATTCTTCGATCCCGCGTCAACGAGAAGCCTCATGGTAACAAAAGGAAGGGTATGTTCCTCGGCGAGGAGGACCACGAGGCCGTTGGCAAGTTGCAGCCGCGCAAACCGCGGGCCCTTATCCGCTGCCCGGGCTCCGTTCCAAAGGAAAGTGATAAGCAGAAGAGGGATGGCGACGAGGGCGACAATGCGTTTCGGGTTCAAGATGATCCGCCTCCTATCTGGTCAGATGCTCTTTCGAGGGTACCACGGGCCGCGCGGGCAGGCCCTCTTTCGAGGGCAGGGGCACGAGAATACCCACCGTCCTGTTTTCCGGAACAAGGTAGCGCCCCGCGACCCTCATGATATCTTGAGGGGTAACCCTCCGGATGGCAGGGATGTAATCATCTATCCGCCTCCAATCCACGGCTGTTTCATGTTGTCCCAGCAGGAGGGCCTGGTAGAACAACGAATCCTGCCCGTATACAAAGGCCGCTTCAGCCTGGTTCTTCGCCTTTTCCAGTTCCTCCGGGGATACCGGTTCCTTTCTGAGCCTTTCCATCTCCTCATCCACGGCCTTTTCTATGTCCGTTGCCTCCTTGTTTGCAAGGGCGCTCACGGACAGGGAAAAGAGGCCCGGGTCCCTGGACAGAAGTGAATTGTCGGCGTCCACGTAGAGGGCCAGCCTCTTTTCCCTCACGAGTTTCTCGTAGAGCCTCGAACTCTTGCCCCCGGAAAGGATTCCTTCTATCACTTCGAGGACGTAGCCGTCGGGGTCCCTGAGATTCGGCACATGGTAGGCCATGGAGAGATAGGGCAGCTCCGCTTCCCGCTTGACGACCAGCCGCCGCTCCCCTGTCTGGGGTTGCTCCGTTGGCGCCGACGGCCCCGGGACCGGACCCTTCGGGATCGAGCCGAAGGCCTTCGATATCCTTTCGAAAATCTCCTCCGTCCTGAAGTCTCCCACTGCGATGATGAACGCGTTTCCGGGGTTGTAAAAGGCCCGGTAGTAAGTCTTGAGGTCGTCGAGGGTATAGCGCTCTATATCCTCCATCCATCCGATGATGGGCCAGTGATAAGGCTGTATCTGGAAGGCGGCGGCCTCGATCTGTTCCTCAATGTACGCCTGGGGGTTATCGGCAGTGCGAAGCCTCCGTTCCTCCATGACCACCATCCGTTCCGTCCGGAAATCTTCCTCTTTGAGCAGGAGGTTCTGCATCCGGTCCGCCTCCAGACTGATGGGCGTTTCCACGCGGTCTTGGCTGAGGGTGGTGAAGTAAACGGTATAATCCTGGGTGGTGCCCGCGTTTTCGTTTCCCCCGTTCTCCTCCACGATTCGGGAAAATTCCTCGGGTCCGAACTTTCCTGTCCCTTTGAACATCATGTGTTCAAGCATATGGGAAAGGCCCGTCTTCCCCCACGCCTCGTTTCTCGACCCCGCGCGGTACCAGACCTGGAAGGTCACCACCGGCGCCTTGTGGTTTTCGAGGAGGATAACCTTGAGGCCGTTGGGAAGGACCTTTTCAACAACCTGCTCCTTAAGGCCTTCTGCCGATAAGGGGACCGCAAACAGCCAAAGAAAAAAAACCACCACACCTATTCGCGTCATGTTATTACGACCTCCCGGACCGGGATTGTACAGGGTTACTCCCGGGTTTCCCAATGTGAAGACCCAATTCATACCTAACACTTAAAATCTTCATGGTCAAGTCCCGATTCTCGCGAGGTCGATCCCGAAGAAGGGCGCATTCACACGGCTGCGGAGCCCTCTTCTTATGGTTGAAGTTCCCCGGTGAACCGTTCCTTATCGTTTTCCCGACGGACACCAAAGGTGCAACAGTTCAAACCCTGTGGTAACAGGCTTCTTCGGGCGCCGGTCGTAAGACCCCGCAGGGTCGATATCTCTCGGTCTCCGGAGGAGGTCACCCGCCGTCAGGGCGCGGGACGGGCGACCGCTTATGCATATTTCCACTCCTTTTTTTGAAAAACCCATGTGATTCTGTTATATAATAGCGGCAAGAGCCGCGAGGCATAAGGAGACTGATGGCGCGATACAGGGTAAAATTCCTTCCCATGGACAGGGTGTTTCAGGCTGAAGAGGGCGAAAACCTCCTCGATCTCGCCATGAGGTCGGGGGTCCACATCAATGCCTCCTGCGGCGGGAACGGCGCCTGCGGAAAATGCCGTGTCACCCTGAGGGAGGGCAAGGTCGATTCTCCCGCCCACCGGACCATATCTGCGGACGAATATACTTCGGGAGTGCGGCTCGCATGCATGACCTCAATCCGCGGGAACGTCACAGTGGAAGTACCTCTCGAATCCCAGGTGGACAGGGCGGCACTGAAGAGACGCCGGGAGGCCCCTCACATCCTCTCGCCCGCCGACATCGGAAAGCTCGTGACGGGAATGGAGATCAATCCCGTCGTTACCAAGATATATGTGGATTTGCCCGAACCGACCGCTCAGGACAATATATCGGACCTCTCCCGGCTGATCCGGGAGATTAAGGCGCAGTGCGGTGTGGATGTCCTTTCCGTCGATTTCAGGATGTTGAGGCGGCTGAGCGGAACATTGAGAGATGCCGGGTGGAAGGTCACCGCCACCACAGCGGCCCAAGACACGGGCCACGTGCTGATCAATGTGGAGGCGGGGGACAGGACCCTTGAGAACTATTCCATCATAATCGATATCGGCACCACAACTATATGCGGCCAACTTCTCGACCTTGCGAACTGCAGCGTGGTGCGCGTGACCGAACACAGGGAGAATGGCCGGGACCTCTGCACCCTTTCCGAATCCTCCGACTTCAACGGCCAGGTGAGCTTCGGCGAGGACGTGATATCGAGAATAGTCTTTTCCCAGAAAGAAGGGGGGCTGCGGCAACTCCAGGAGGCCGTGGTCAAGACCATAGACAGGATCATAGGAGAACTCCTCGAGTCCGCGCAGATCGACCCGGGTCTCATATCCCATGTCATCCTTGCAGGGAACACGACCATGACCCACCTCGTGCTCGGTATGGACCCCAAATACATCATGCACGCGCCTTACACTCCCACGGCGACCTTCGTGCCGCCTGTCAGGGTCGCGGGACTCGGGATAAACCTCGGCGACCACATCCATGCCTACACCTTCCCCTCCGTTGCCTCCTACGTGGGAGGGGATATCGTTTCGGGGGTCCTGGGTTCCGGCATGTTCCAGAGGGAGGAGACCACCCTTTTTATGGACATAGGAACGAACGGCGAGATCGTGCTCGGCAATAAGGACTGGCTCACGTCGGCATCCTGCTCCGCGGGTCCCGCCTTCGAGGGCGGAGGCATCGAGTTCGGCATGAGGGCGGGCAAAGGCGCCATAGAGCAGGTCAGGATCAACCCGTCCACCTATGAGCCCATGATCCTTACCGTGGGAAAGGTCAAGCCCATGGGCATATGTGGATCGGGTCTCATCGACATCGTTGCGGAGCTTTTCCTCACCGGCCTCATAGACCGGCGTGGAAAATTCGAGAGGCCGGCAAGGACCCGAAGGGTCAGGTCAGGCAAGAGCGGGAATGAATATGTGGTAAGTTATGGGCCTGATACGGGAATAGGCAGGGATATCGTCATCACCGAAGTCGATATCGATAACCTCATCCGGACAAAAGCGGCGGTCTACGCAGGTTGCAGGGTCCTCCTCGACAACCTCGGCCTCACCTTCCATGATGTCGACTCGGTGATTATTGCGGGGGGCTTCGGCCACTATATCGACCTCGAAAAGGCCATCGCCATCGGCCTTCTCCCCGGACTGCCTCTGAAGAAGTTCAGGTTCGTGGGCAACGGCGCGCTCCTCGGAGCGCGCCTCGTCTCCTTTTCAAAAGGGTTTGTGAAAGAAGCGGAGAGGATCGCGCGCATGATGACCAATATCGAGCTTTCCCAGAGTCCGACGTTCATGGACGAGTTTGTGGCAGCCATGTTCCTGCCGCACACGGACGAGAAGGCCTTCCCGAAAATTACGGAATTGTTGAAAAGTACCCATGGAACACAAAAACCGGTAACCAAGGACGGGTAAGGAGCAATATATGCCTAAAATATTAGCGTTTGCAGGAAAAGGCGGAGTAGGAAAGACCACTATCGGGGGGATGCTCATACGATACCTCGTGGAGGAAGTCAAAAACGGTCCCGTCCTCGCAGTGGACGGGGACCCCAATTCCAACCTCAATGAAGTGCTGGGTCTCACCTTTCACGATACCATCGGCGGGGCGCGGGAGCTCATGAAAAAGGACGTGCCCCCGGGCATGACCAAGGACGTGTGGTTCGAGTACAAAGTAAACCAGGCGATCGTGGAAGGAAAAGGTTTCGACCTCCTTGTCATGGGCAGGCCGGAGGGACCGGGATGCTATTGCGCGGCCAACAGCCTTGCAAAAAAATCCATAGAAACGTTGAAGGACAATTATGCCTTCGTGGTGGTTGACAACGAGGCAGGTATGGAGCATATGAGCAGGCTCGTCACCCAGGACGTAGACCACCTTTATGTGATCTCCGACGCTAACCCGAGAGGGCTCACCACGGCAAAGAGGATTCTCGAACTCGCGGGGGAACTGAAGCTCAACATCGCGAACACCCACCTGATAGTCAACCGGCTGCGGGAAGAAAGCAGGGAGACCCTGGCGGGGTTTGTCCTCGAAAAGGGCCTGAACGTGAAAGGAACGATCCGCGACGACGGCGCAATAGTGAAAGCCGATGCCGCGGGCGTATCCGTCTTCGATCTGCCCCTGGGTTCTCCGGCACTAACGGACGCCTACAGGATATTCAAAGAGACGCTGAAAGCGTAGCGGAGAGGGTGCTGCATGGTCGAGCGGCGAGGATTTTTGTGTTCACTTGGACAGACTGCGGCATGGAACGAAAATTCCATATGCACCACTCTGCAAAGGGCCGCGTGCTCTGGCGTACCGAAGTACGCCGACGCCCAGCAACCCTTCACAGCCCGGCACATCCGAAATCTCCGCCCCGTGCCGCAGTCTACTCCACCCGTCGCTATTAATTCTTTAATTAATGGATGCCGGAGAAACAAGACCTCGGCTTGCGTTGGGCACTATCATAGAGTCCAGGTTTAACCTTGGATGCACTTCTTTTCTTCAACGAGGCTTCCGATTGGGAGAGTCAATAACGTGCAAAATTTGCAGGCGGTAGATTTTTTCTGCGGAGCGGGAGGAGTTACCTGCGGGTTTAGGCAAGCAGGAATAGACATTCTCGAGGGTGGGATCGTCCGCAAAACCTTCGCACCCTCTGGTTCTATTTTCCCGGCATCCTTGTCAAAAATAAATCAATTGATGCCGGGCTGAGTGGCCGGCGGCATGGAGGGGAAGGCCCAGGTGTGCCGCGCTGTGAAGGGTCGAGGGCGTCGGCGTACCTTCGTATGCCAGAGCACCGACCCTTTGCAGAGTGGTGCAGATGGGCCTTCCCCTCCATGCGCCAGCCGTCCAAGTGAACAATAGACAAACAGCATATCACCCGACAAACAGTACCCCACAGCCCAATGTTTCTCAACCTCGCGTTGAAATTTATCACCCCTAAGTTGCTTTCAATATTTCGGATAAGTTGTTATAATAGGGGCAATCGGACAACGGCAAAGATGCATCTGGCTGCCAATTCGGTCAGTTCATTCCACTCGTCTTCATGTGCCACGAAGGATCAAGGGGGATGAACATTCTTTTGTGACCGGCCGCTTTCCGGTCCGAAGAGGAGGGCGCGTGAGCGACTATCAATACGACGAGAAAGAAGGCTTCGACGGCAAAAAAGTCAGGGTCTTGGGGCCTACCTACGAAGCGGGCAAACCCGAGGGCAAAGATGACTGGACGGCAAAGCTCGACACCAGGGAAAAGGCCATGGACTACCTGAAGACAGCCCTTCGCTACTGGTACAGCAAGGACTGGTTCGGGAGCGAAAAGAGGAAGAAGGAGGCATAATTCCAAACGATGATACCAAGGCGTGAGGAAGAGGCCCGAAAGCATGCACAGCGTCATTTTAGCACGCACGGCGTGCGAGAAGGGGAGGCTCGACCGGCTTTTGCCGGACGAGGGGGCGACCAAGCCCCATTAATATGGGCGTAAAAGGAGGAGAAATATGTCATTTCAGATCCCCAAAATAGATTATACGGGCCGCGTGAAGGAAGTCACCATAGGGACGGGTGCAAAAGCGGTAAAGGTTGGCGGAGAGTCGTGCTATCCTTTCTATCTCTTCGAGGGAAAGATGCCCTTCCCGCCCAGGGTAGCCTTCGAGGTGTGGGATTATGCGCCTGAAGACTGGCCCGATTGGGCAGCGGAACCTTTTAAAGATGTAATGCATGACCCCATCGCATGGGCCCGGAAGTCTATCGACGTCTACGGAGCGGAGATAATCGCCCTCGTGCTGAAGAGCGCCGACCCCAACGGACTGGACAGGGACGTGGAGGAGTCGGTAAAGGTCGTGAAAAGCGTTTCGGAAGCCATCGATGTTCCCCTGATCGTATGGGGCACCGTAAATGAGGAGAAGGACGCCGCATTGCTCCGGAGGGTAGCCGAAACCTGTGAAGGACAAAATGTCGTCGTGGGCCCCGTGGCGGAGAAGAATTACAAGCAGATAGGCGCCATGGTCATAGGATACGGTCAGGTGGTTGCCGCGTCCTCCCCTATAGACGTGAACCTCGCGAAGCAATTGAATATCCTCCTCGGCAACCTCGGTGTGCCCGACGACAGGATCATTATCGACCCCACCACGGGTGGACTCGGCTACGGCCTTGAATATACCTATTCGGTAATGGAACGAGACAGGATGGCGGCCCTTACTCAGGAGGACGTGAAGCTTCAATACCCCATTATCTGCAACCTGGCCCCGGAAGTCTGGAAGACACGGGAAGCCCGGCTCACAAGAGAGGACGATCCCAAACTCGGGGACGAGACAAAACGGGCCGTGCTCCTTGAAGCCGTGAGCGCCATGAGTCTCCTTCTCGCGGGCGCGGATATTGTGATAATGCGGCATCCCGACGGGATCTCCCTCGTCAAGGATATGATCAGGGAATTGATGGGCTAGAAGGGGGTTCGATATGGGCGAGGAAAAGACAAGAAGTATAGACAAGGCAACTGTGCAGATCCTTGAAAAAGCGGACAAGGAGCAGATCAGCACCGTGTTTTCAAGGGCTGACGAGATTAAACCCTGCCCCATAGGGGTCGAGGAGAGTTGCTGTAAGATATGCGCCATGGGCCCTTGCAGGCTCCCCCGTTCGAAGAAGGGGGAGGAAAAGGCAAGAAGGGGCGTGTGCGGCGCCACCATCGAAACCGTGGTGGCAAGGAACTTCGCGAGAAAGATCGCGGCCGGGGCAGCTTCTCACTCCGACCATGCGCGGGAGGTAGTGGAAACCTTCCTCCAGGCCGCCAAGGGCGAAGCCCAGGGATTTACAATTAAAGATGAGGTGAAACTCTTCGAGGTCGCCCTTGACTTCGGCATAGAGGTGGAGGGCAAGACGACGAAGGAGATCGCCGTGGAGCTTGGCACCAGGGCGCTCAACGAATTCGGAAAGCAGCACGGCGAACTGACCTACGTGGCCAAGGCGCCTCTCAAAAGGCAGGAAATATGGAAAAAACAGGGCGTGACTCCGAGGGGCGTTGACCGGGAAGTGGTGGAGATCATGCACAGGACCCATATGGGTGTTGACCAGGATTACGTGCATATCCTCGAACAGGCGACCCGCTGCGCCCTTGCGGACGGATGGGGCGGGTCCATGATATCCACCGACCTGCAGGACATAATGTTCGGCACCCCCGTACCCGTCATAGGAAGCATAAACCTCGGGGTCCTGAAAGAGGATGAGGTAAACATCGTGGTCCACGGCCATGAGCCCCTTCTCCCCGAAATGCTCGTAATCGCAAGCCGCGATCCTGAAATAAAGAGACTCGCCGAAAAGGCGGGGGCAAAGGGTATCAACCTCGCAGGCATGTGCTGTTCCGCGAACGAGGTGCTCATGAGGCACGGCATCCCCTGCGCGGGGAACTTCCTCCAGCAGGAACTCGCCCTCATCACGGGCGCAGTGGAACTGATGACCGTCGACGTGCAATGCCAGATGCAAGGACTTCAGGATGTGGCGTCCTGTTTCCACACAAAACTGGTTACCACCTCGGACAGGGCCAAGATCGAGGGTGCCTCCCACATGGAGTTCCACCCCGATACAGGTCTCGATACGGCGAAGAAGATACTCAGAATGGCCATCGAGAACTACCCCATGAGACGCGGGCCGGTTGTTATTCCCAGGATTACCGAGGACATGGTGGCGGGTTTCAGCCACGAAACGATCAATTACCTCCTGGGAGGTCTCTTCCGGGCGAGCTACAGGCCCCTCAACGATAACATCATCAATGGCAGGATACGGGGAGTGGCGGGCGTGGTAGGATGCAACAACGTGCGCACCGTCCATGATTCCGCCCATGTCGCCATGATCAAGGAACTGATAAAGAACGACGTCCTGGTTCTGACCACGGGTTGCGCGGCCATGGCGTGCGGAAAAGAAGGACTCCTGGCCCCCGAAGCGGCGAAACAATACGCGGGGGCGGGACTCGCCGAAGTCTGCGAGGCCGTAGGCATACCTCCCGTGCTCCACATGGGGGCGTGCGTCGATAATTCGAGGATACTGATCGCGGCGACGGCGATGGTAAAGGAAGGCGGGCTCGGCGATGACTTGAGCGATCTGCCCGTGGCCGGAGCGGCCCCGGAATGGATGAGCGAAAAGGCCCTTGCCATAGGCCAGTACTTCGTAGCTTCAGGCGTCTTCACCGTGTTCGGTACCACATGGCCCACCTCGGGAAGCGACAAGGTGACCCGTCACCTCTTCGAGGAATTCGAGGATATTTACAGGGCCACGTGGGCTTACGAGACAGACCCCGTGAAGGCGGCCCACCTTATGATCGAGCACATCGACAAGAAGAGAAAAGCCCTTGGCCTTGAAAAGGCGCGGGAACGCGTCCTCTTCGATATGGCCATGCGAAGGGCCCTGACGTAACGGACAGACGTAGACCTGCGGCCAGGGAGCCCCGATGGGGGTAAAAGCGGCCGTTGGCTGGTGATAGTTCTTAGAGGAGGCTTTCAATGTCGAAGATAATAGCATCGGCTGCGATAAGAGGAGCGCACAAAATCTTCCGGAAAGCGGAAGAGACATATAAGGAAGCGTTGGAGAAGTATGGACCGGAGCAGGAAGTAGGTTTTCCCAACACGGCATACTACCTCCCCATTATATACGCGATGACCGGGATAGGCGTTTCCAGGCTCGGCGACATGAAGAAGGTCCTCGATATCTGCGCAAAGCTCATACCGCCGCCTGTGCGTGAAAGAGTTGCCCTTCCGTACCTTGCCCCCGCCCTCGACGCGGGGATGGCCACGTTTTTCGCGGAAGAGATGATCGAGGCCGTGAGATACCTTGAGTCGCCCGGTTCCTATCTCGCGAACAGCGAGGATGTGAACCCCGCCGTATACTCCGGTCCGGTGAGCACAGGACTGTGGCTCGGGGCGGCAAACGACGTCATTTTCAGAAAACGGGGTGTGGAGTTCGTGGACGGTACGGCGCCCGGTTTTGCCGCCATAGTAGGGGCCGCACCCGATGCCGCCACGGCGGCGAGGATCGCCCTCGAACTGCAGGAGAAAAACCTTTACGTTTTCATGTGCGGCGAAAACGGGGGGAAGAGGTTCGCGGAACAGCTTACCGAGGCGAAAGTCCAGGTCGGTTGGCCCACAAGGCTCGTCTCTTTCGGTCCCGACATATATCAGGCCGTGTTTGCAATAGGTTTTGCGTGCCGCGTGGCCATGGCCTTCGGGGGCATAAAGCCCGGAGACTTCAGGCGAAACCTTATCTATAACAAGGACAGGACTTACGCATTCGTCCTTGCCCTCGGAGACGTTACGGACGAGTGGTACGCCAATGCGGCGGGTGCGATCAACTGGGGTTTCCCTACCATCGCGGACACCCCCATACCCGAGGTCCTCCCCACGGGCATATGCACCTACGAGCATGTAGTGTCGAACGTTCCCCATGACCAGATAGTCCAGCGGGCTGTTGAAGTGCGAGGCCTCAAGGTGCAGGTAGCCAGGGTGCCGATCCCCGTTTCCTACGGCCCTGCTTTCGAGGGAGAGCGGGTACGGGGCGAGGACATCTATCTTGAAATGGGCGGCGGCAGAACCATCGCCGTCGAATGGACCACGTCAAGAAGGATGGAAGAAATAGAGGACGGAAAAGTCGACGTGATAGGTCCGGACGTGTCGGATGTCGAGCCGGGAACCCGTCTCCATTTCGCCATGGTCGCCGAAGTTGCGGGCCGCAGTTTCCAGGAAGACTTCGAGCCCATACTGGAGAGGCAGAACCATCACCTCATCAACCAGGCCCAGGGCATAATGCACATAGGGCAGAGGGATATCGCGTGGATACGGATATCGAAACAGGCCGTGGAAAAGGGCTTCACCCTGGAACACATAGGAAAGATCATCCACGCGAAGTACCACCAGGACTTCGGGGCCATATTCGATAAGGTGCAGATAAAGATATATACGGAAGAAGCCAGGGTAAGGGAGTTCCTCGACCTCGCCCGGGCGTCATACGAGCACAGAGACGCGAGGATCGAAGGGATGACCGACGAGGACGTGGATACCTTCTACTCCTGCATCCTGTGCCAGTCCTTCGCGCCTAACCACGTATGCATCGTGAGCCCCGAGCGAACGGGCCTCTGCGGCGCTTATAACTGGCTCGACTGTCGCGCGTCGAACGAAATAAACCCCGACGGGCCCAACCAACCCGTGCAGAAGGGTGATTGTCTTGATGAACGCTACGGGCAGTTTAAGGGATGCAACGATTATATACAGAAGGCCTCACGGCAGAATGTGACCAGCGTGAGCCTTTACAGTCTTATGGTGGACCCCATGACCACGTGCGGGTGTTGCGAATGTATCGCCGCTGTCCTGCCCATGTGCAACGCGATCATGACCGTTGACAGGGACTATCCCGATATGACACCGTGCGGCATGAAATTTACGAGCCTCGCCGGTTCCGTGGGCGGAGGCGCCCAGACCCCGGGCTTCCTCGGGCACAGCAAGTATAACATCACCCAGCGGAAGTTCCTGAAGGGCGACGGGGGCCTGCTCAGGATCGCATGGATGCCGAAGAGGCTCAAAAACGAGATTTACGACAGATTGAAGGAAAGAGGGAAAGAGCTTGGGTATCCCGACCTCCCCGATATGATAGCGGACGAGACGGTTGCCGCCACCGAGGAACAGGTGCTGGAATATATCACCCAAAAAGGACACCCCTGTCTGGCTATGGAAGACCTTTTTTGAGATAGCCAAAAGGCAGTGTGAGGGAATATGGGTGTCCCTTTCGAGACAGTGACGGGGGCTTGACACAGGTTGTTTTAATATTTCCGCGAGGTTTCGGCTATTGGAAAGGATTCGGAATTTTAGGGATCTGCAAATCGGCAGAGGGAGTTGGAACCGACAAAGGCTATACAATGTTGCCCGGTCTTTTCCTTCGGAGGAGGAGTTTGGCGCGGTCTCGCACACGAGACGATCCGCCGTTTCCGGCGCCGCCCGACATTGTTGCCTCCGGACTGCCGTCAGGCTGCCCCTGGGCGGCTTTTGAACTGCCTTTAAACTGCTTTTAGAAAAAGGAGAGAGATATGGCACTGACTGGAATACAGATTTTCAAACTTCTGCCTAAGACAAATTGTGGGGAGTGTAAATTCCCGACCTGCCTGGCCTTTGCCATGGCCCTTGCGGCAGGCAAGAGCGAACTGAGCTTGTGTCCCTCCGTGAGCGCCGAAGCCCAGGAACAGCTCTCCGAGGCGAGCGCACCGCCGATACGCCCCGTGATCATAGGGGTCGGGGACTATCAGTTGAAGACGGGCGGTGAAACCGTGCTTTTCAGACATGAAAAGACGTTTTTCAACAAGCCGGGGATTGCCATCCTTATTACGGACGACATGGATGACACCGAGGTGGAAAGACGTTTTTCAGCCCTCGGCGCCCTTCAATACGAGCGTGTCGGGCTCACCATGAATGCGGAGCTTGTGGCGCTGAAAGAGACGGGAAACAGGGAAAGATTTCTTGACCTCGTGAAAAAGGCATGCGCCCGGCCTTATAGTATGATTATCATGTGCGCCGACCCTTCGACAATGAGCGAAGCCCTCAAAACCGCGAAAGAAAAGAAGCCCCTCATATACGCGGCAACGAAGGATAACTACGAAGCCTTCGCCTCCCTCGCGAAAGATTCAGGCTGTCCTTTGGCAGTGAAAGGGGCGGGCATCGAAGAGGTGGCTTTTCTTACCGAAAAATTGACCGCCATGGGCCTCAAAGACCTTGTGATCGACACATCGACCCGCACGGCAAAGGAGGCGTTCGAGGAGCAGATCATGATAAGGCGGGCCGCCCTCATGTCCAAGTACCGGCCCCTCGGTTTCCCCACCATTACCTTCCCCTCGGAGATGGCGGACAACCTGATGAAGGAGACCCTCATCGCATCCTGCTTTGTCGCAAAGTATGCAGGACTTATAGTCATGAGCGATTTCCAGGGAGAATCGCTTTTCCCTCTCCTTCTCCAGAGACTGAATATCTACACCGACCCCCAGAGGCCGATGACTACCCAGGAAGGGATTTACCCTGTCAATAACCCGGACGAGAATTCTCCCGTCCTCATTACGTGCAATTTCTCCCTCACCTACTTCATAGTGAGCGGCGAGATAGAAAACTCGCGGGTCCCCGCGTGGCTCGCGGTGATGGACACGGAAGGGTTGTCCGTAATGACTGCCTGGGCAGCGGGAAAATTCGTGGGAGACCTGGTGGGAACTTTTATAAAGAAGAGCGGCATCGCCGACAAGGTGAAGCACAGGAAACTGATCATCCCGGGCTATGCCGCAGTCATATTGGGAGACCTGGAAGAGGAGCTTCCCGGCTGGGAGATCCTTGTGGGACCTCGGGAAGCGGCCCATCTGCCCGCGTTCCTCAAGATGTGGAAGGCGGAGTAAGACGGATCATGAAATTAAGGCAGAATGGAGCTGTGTGACAATGATATTGATCGGAGAGAATATTAACATCATGTCCACGAGGATCGGCAAGGCCGTGAAGGAATTCGATCCTCTCCCCATAAGGGAGAGGGCGATTGCTGAGGCCGAGGCCGGCGTTGACATGCTCGATATAAACCTGGGACCCCTGAGGAAAGAAGGGGCCGCAGTGATGGAGTGGGTGGTCAAGACTGTTCAGGAGGTGGTCGATCTGCCTCTGGCCCTTGACACCACGAACGTGGAAGCCATCGAAGCGGGCCTCAAGGCCTGCAGGACCAAGGCCCTCATCAACTCCATATCAGCCCGTCCGGAGAGAATGGCGGCTTTGATGCCCCTTGCGAAGAAGTACAATGCAGCCTTCATAGGAATGACCATCGGCCTCGAAGGTCTCCCGAGGGATGGGAATGAACGGGGACTCCTTGCGGCCATGATCGTGGCCGAAGCAGCGGGATACGGCATACCGGAAGAAGATATCTGGCTCGACCCCCTCGTGCTCCCCGTGAATACCCAGCAGATGCGCCTCCAGGGATGCACCGATTTCATAATGATGGTGCCGGAGCTTTTTTCGGGCTGTAAATCGACGTCGGGGCTTTCAAACGTGTCGGACAACACTCCCGGACCCTTACGGAGCATCCTGAACCGTACCTACCTCGTCATGCTCCGGAGATACGGGCTCTATTCGGCTATTGTAAACGCCTTTGATCCTGAACTGAGGGCGGTTGCCCAGGGTGAAAGGCCGGAAATCGAGAGGCTCGTGTACCGGGTTATGGATGGCGAGATGATCGACCCGTCGTCTCTTTCCGAAGAGGAGACGGCCTATGCAAAGACGACCAAGGTGCTTCTCGGCCAGACGGTCTATTCCGATTCGTGGCTGCAGTATTGAAAGCACCGGAGGCGGGTTGACCGACACGGAGTAAGGCTATGAGAGGAAGTCAGGAAAAACGGCTGGTCTTGAGCATATGCGTTACTCTCATCGTATTCGGGGGGGAGGTCGTGGGCGGTTTCCTGAGCAACAGCCTCGCCCTTCTCAGTGATGCGGGCCATGTCTTTACCGACGTCTTTGCCCTTGCCCTGAGCCTTATTGCCGCCCTTGTCATGAAGAGGCCCTCCGATTTCAGGGCCACTTACGGGTACCAGCGGATAGGGCTCCTCGCCGCCTTCATAAACGGCGCGAGTCTTATCGTCATATCGATCTTCATCTTTGTCGAGACCTACAAACGCCTTTTCGCTCCGCCGGAGATCAACTCGGGGCTCATGTTCGTTGTCGCGGTGGCCGGCCTCCTGGGCAACCTGGTCATGGCCTGGATACTGGGCAGGGAGCACACGGACCTCAATCTGAAAACCGCGTGGCTCCATGTGCTCGGCGATACCCTTTCGTCCGGGGGTGTTATCCTCGCGGCAATCGTCATACGCTTCACGGGCTGGTGGCTTGCCGACCCCATAGTGAGCGGGATCGTGGGCGTCATCATCATCGTCGGCGGCCTTCGAGTCGTAAAGGAAACCCTGTGGGTCTTTCTCGAACTTGCCCCCGTCGGTTTTCACCCTGAAGATATTTCAAAGATGATCTGCACAATGGAACATATCATGGGCGTTCACGACGTCCATATCTGGTCCATAGGTCACGGCGTACCCGCCTTCTCCGCTCATGTTCTCATCAGTGACCGCAAGGTCAGCGAAACGGACAGGATAAGGAAGGAAGTGGAGTCGCGGCTTAACGAGATCGGGATCAAACACACCGTGCTACAGATGGAATGCGCCGAATGCGACGCCAACGGGCTTTATTGTCAGATACCGGGCGTCGAGGAGGAGCACCACCACCATTGATCCGTCGGCATCGCCCTGAAGTGTGATTCTCGTCATTTACCTCAGTACATAGATCAACTATAAATCAGGATACAATGGGGGATGCACAGCCGTCGGGTGAGGGCGGGCATGACTATCAAACGCAACAGGAGGTGACAGCCATGATTAAAGAGATACGGTTCCTGCCCACCGGGGAGATTCGACAGCCCAAGACCGGTGACTGGTTCCTCGGCGCCCAGGACAGGCCAATTCTTGCGGCCCAGGATTTCATCACCACCAAATTCCGCATACTCCGGATGGTGGTGATAGAAGACGACGACCCGGTCCGCAAGAATCCCTTCGATTTCCGTTAAGACGTTGCCTCGGGCGGTCTATAATCTGTCAGGGTTATCCGCACGAGGCAACGCAAAAACCCTTCTTCACGAAGGGGCGCGTCATGTCCGTGGTTCAGCCCGGGGGCATCCTTTTCCCCTTGTCCCGATCCATGTGCGCTTCAAGCACACGGGCAAGCTTCTCTCTGTCCCATCCCGCAACCACGTCCTCCTTATCGACAATGAATGCCGGATAGGAACGGAAGCGGTATCTCAGCGACTTATAGATGCCCCGTATCGATTTCGCGTCCACTACCCTGATCCTGATCCGGTGCCGGTAGAGACGGCCAAGTTCGGCCATCCATTCCGAAAGTCTCAGAAACTCCTCCTTCAGTTCCTCCGGGTATTCCTCGAGGGCATCCCTCAACAATTCGTCGTGGACTCCCCCTTCATTAAAGACGAGCCGGCAGCTGCTACAGGCGTTGAGCACGGCAAGAACGTTCGTGACGACCTCGACGCTGATGGGTTTCATGTACATATCGTAACACTTGCACAGGTCCATTTCCATGGAGGGGTCCCATGTGCCCGATGACGGGGCAAACCTTCACACTTACGAGCTTTTCCGCAGCAGGGAGATGTCAGGAAGAAAACGTGAGGCCCTCAAACAGACCGGCCACAGTACCGGCATCGAGGGATACCTCGGAGAATATGGCCTCCACAAGGGATGCGTCGAGCCGGTCGAAATCCCGGCCCACAGGAGTGACGATTACGCCGCCCATCTCGATAACCGCCGGGCTCACCACGATACGGTCGTCTCCTTCCCTGAAGAAGGCGGCGGGCCGGTGCCTTGCCCTGGGAAATATGAGAAGGCGCAAGGTTCCTTCGTCGTAAAGTCCCGCAACGCTCATCATGGGCTCATCCTCTGTCACAACCGCCTTTTTCAACGCCCTGAGAAGGTCTCGAAAGGCGCGGGCCATGCTCTCATGGTCATCCCCTTCCAGGATCAAAACCTCGCGCCCCAGGTCCACCCCCCGATAGACGCGGACGCTCCCGTCCCCGGTCACGGGCATGGGCCTTCTCCTCTCTTTTGTCTCCCTTTCAGCGGGCATCCGTCCCGACGGGATTGCCTGGAAATGAAGGTGGTCCGGGGCGGACGCGCCGCATCCGGGCCCATTGTAGAGGACCGTCCAGCCGCTGCCGAGGTCACTCATAAGGAAAAGAAGTGTGGAGATATGGTCGTTCACGGCCTGGGCGCGGTGGTTGAGGTTACAGATCGTGAGATGAGAGGGAAAAACCGGCGCGGGATTGCAGAGGATGAGGTAATCCCTCCGGTAAAGGATGCCTTTTTGATCTTCGGGCAGATTGGGGAGGCACAAAAAACAGGGCCGCTCCTCCACTTCCCGGGCCGTCACTCCCGCCATGGTACTCCTGATCCGGCCGGGATTATGCTGGACCTTCACGGAAAAACCCCCGCATGGAATGTCTTTCACCCTCACGTGGCTGAGAGACGCGTAACCCTGTCTGCAGTCCGGCCATGTTTCCAGCTGCTCCGAAAGAAGCCCGAGACTGAGTCGAGACAGGCCTCCGTGTTCGGATGTCCCGTCAAAGACGGCGTATATTCTGGGGACAAGTTGCGGGGAGTGTCCACGGGCGTCCACAGGTATCAGCGTCGCCCCCGGTTGAGGTCCTGCCGGGCGATGATCTCCTTTGTCCGGACCGCATCCTTGAAAGCGTCATTCCTGTTCGCATGTTCCACGCTGAGGGCCGCGTCCGTGTTCCCTGCCCAGCGCCTGCAAAGATAGAGGCTTTCGTAAATCCTTCCGATCCGGTATTCCCGGCAGATTCTCAAGGCCGCGGCATAGTCCTCTCCGTAGCTCACGTTAAGGAATCCCATGGTGCGCATGAGACCCGTATCGAAGGCCCTCGGCGCGCCGAGGCCGTTTACGCGGAGAGCGTTATTGTGACCGTTCTCGTCGCTCCATTCACGGTGGTCGATGATCCCGGGCGGAACCTTTTCAAGATTGAAATCCACAATCGTATAAGAACCGACCACCATGGCGTACCTCTCCCTGCGGAGCATATCGACGATCTTCCGGAGGGCGAGAGGGGTCGCGTAGAGGTCATCGGAATCGAGCTGCACTGCATAGCGCCCGCACGCGAGGTCATTGAGCGCTTCGTTCCAGCACCCGCCGATGCCGAGGTCGTTCCTCTCCGGCACGATATGGCGCAAACGGGGATATTCGGCGGAAAGTCGCGTAAGAAGGGCCGTGGTGCCGTCCGTCGAATGGTTGTCCACCACGATCACGTTGAAAGGAAAATCCGTTTCCTGGAGAAATGCACTTTTCACCGCCTCGGCGATTGTCCCCATCCGGTCCTTGACCGGGATGACCACAGTGGCCTCTACAGGAAAGGTTCCCGTTCCGGTTAACCCGTCCGCCCTTGCCAGGCGTTCATAGGGCAGGTAGGCGCCGATACGCCTCAGGTGGGCGGTGAATACCGCCTCCATCTCTTCCTGCGACGCCTTATTCCTGGGATCGACGTAGGCGAACATCGCCTCCCCATCCGACGACCCGCCGGTACGGGCCATGGAATATAAGGGCTCTTCTACGTGGTGCAGGGTGTGGTTGATGGACACCTTAAGGCGAAGGTCATAGAGACCGGCAAATTTCACCGGCGGAATGGGGCCGTAACGCGCCAGCGCCTCTTTCACCCGCGACATGGAGAAAAGCATCATACCGCCGAATGCAAAATCGTCTCGCGCGCTCCCCGGCTGGTAGTCGTTCAGGCCATGAAGAATCTTTCCTTTCCCCGTCTCTTCGTAAAAATCTGAATAGACCATAGCCGCATCGCTCCGGCCTGCTGCGTTGAGGAGCCTTTCCAATGCCTGCGAGCCGGCTGAGACCTGCCTCCTTTGAGGAAAAAGAAGAAGGTATTCCGTTTTCACCAGATCGAGTATTCTGTTCAGGGTGTCCCCTGACAGAAGAGATCCGGGAACACAGGTAACCGGTTCCCCTGTCCGGATATCCGCCGAATCCTCCCCGACGGTTATTGTCTGTTCGGCACACCCTGATCCTGTAAGAGACCGGAGGGTCTCCTCAAGAAGGGGGCTATAACCGTGAGGGGTGACTATGGTAAAGGTCGGCATCAACGATCTTCATAATATCACAACCCGGACTCTTATTCCACGGGCAATCCGGTGCTTCATGGACCGCACCCGGAACCGCGCGGCAGGTCCGGGCGGACAGCGTCAAAGGTTTCAGGGGAGGATCCGCTTTACCCGCCCCACTACCCCGCCTTCCAGGCGTACTTTTATGCCGTGAGGATGATCGGGTGATTTGGTGAGTATATCCTTTACAATACCTTCGGTCAGAACTCCTGTACGCTGGTCCTTTTTCATGACCACCGAGACTTTCATCCCTGCCCTTATATCGGACCGCTTCGTGTTATCCATCCTTCTTCCTCCTCCCGGCTCGCAAAACTCCATCCCCGTGGTCGCCACGTCTCGATATGTATGCCGTATATGCCTGCGGGATGTCAAGGACTAACAAGGGCCGGATTTCACGTTCCCGGCGCCCGGGAGACGTGAGAACCCGGCGTCGCGGAAGAAGGAACCCGCCCCTATCCGCATCTCCCTTACCTTGACAATGGTCACGTGGCTGCTATATTTGTAGTATAGGGGTTTGGATGATCTTATTGGATCTCAAAACATGACTCTTAACGAGAAAGGAGCCCCACATGAATAACAACACGATAAAGATCAGGCTTATGACGATGGATGATTTTGACGCGGTGGTCCGTATCGACGAGAAAGTACTCAAGGCTTCCAGGTCGGATTACTATAAAACAAAATTTGAAAGGGCTGTCCAGTCACCCGATTATCTGCCCACTTCCCTGGTGGCGGAGGAAGGGGATGGAACGGTGGTGGGCTTCATAATGGGGGAACTCTATATAGGTGAATACGGCATTTCCCAGGAGAAGGCGACCCTAGACACCATCGGCGTTGATCCCGATTATCAGAAGAGGGGAGTCGGTGAACTGCTGATCAATGAATTTATCGAACATTTGAAGACACTGGGCGTTCAGAAGATAAACACCCTGGTGGACGAGAGTGATACCGGGCTGACGCATTTCTTCAACGCGAACCGGTTCAGCCCCTCCAGGACCATCAACCTGGAGCGGGCGCTATAACGACCGCAGGGAATAGCGTTGCGGCCAAGCGAGGGTTGGTGGGTGTAACCTGAACCCCACCTGACGAGTCCTTAGCCGCAACCGACCCCCGAACCATCTATTTGCTTTGTTTTACCGTGAAATCGGTCTTTTTGCCATTCTGTCCAAGGGTTACGGTAATCTTCCCGGTCCTTGAGCCACCACTTTCGTTAGGGCTCACCGTATAGTTTACCGTCTGGTTGCCGACGCCGCTTTGCTGCACCGGTGTCCAATAGAGGAAATTTGCGGCGACCCATTCGCAGTCGGCCACGCTCACCTTGACATCGAAAGTCCCCGCCCCTCCCATGTTGTCGAATGAATAAGAAGCAGGACTGAGGCCGGTAATCTTGCAGGGGGCTCCGCTCTGCTTGACGGCGAAGGTGGTGCCTCCGTCAGTGGCGTTGGTCCCGATCTTTACCCCCGATGTTCTGGTGAGCGACGTTCCGCTGGCCTGAACATTCAGTTTTACCGATCCCTTTTGATTGTTCCAGGTTTGACTCACCACAGTCACCCACGGGTCGTCCGGCTCTATTTCAGGGGGAGGGCACAGCATGGCGGTCGAGACGCCGACCGTGATATTGCCTCCCTTGCTCGAGATAGTTCTGGCGTCAGGGGTTAGCTTGTAGGTGCAGTTTATATAGGGATCCGTGAGAAAACTTACACTCCATCCGATGTTGGAGATCCACCACTTTATGTCCATATATCCTTTCTGGCCCCACTTGGTGCCCCACGAATTCTTCAGCATCCATGTCTCCCTCACGTCATCCCAGCCTACCAGGATGACTGCATGGTTATTCGAGGAAGGGCATAAGGCCGATTCATCCGTATCGAAGACGCCCGATTTGTAGGCCTGAAAGGCAGGTCCGTCACAGATGGTGACCGCCACGGGCCCGTAATTATAGATCAAGGTCTTGATCTGGTCCACATCGAGGGGCACTTCCTTACTGCCCGCCCAACCCCACTCGCCCATCCATAGCGAGTGTCTGTCTATGGTCTTGCATGCAATGTCGGAGGCTTTGTAAGGCATATCCTTTTCGAGCACCGCGCCGTAGATGGTCTGGAGGTCCCCCCGCATCGCCCATCCGTTTGTGGCCACAAGGTGGTAGTCGTGGGCCCAGTATCCGCCGTTGCAGGAATACTTGGGGTCCTCCACATTGCAGGACACGAGGAATTGTTCCGAAACGTCGAACTCGAAACCATAGTTTATCTTCAAGGACGATTCCAGAATACCCGCTGTGGCAAAGGCCCAGCAGGATCCACACGCCTTCTGGTCCTTGATCTTTATATTGCCTCCCCGTTCGCGCCAATCGAAATAGCCTGGAAGCGCCCCCGGCGGTGCAGGAGGAGGCAGCGCTGCCGACGCGGAGGACCTTTGGGGCGCTGCGGACGATGCCACAGACGGAGCAGGGTCGCTCAGGTCCACGGTTTCCGGGAGTTCCGCCATATCGAGCGTAGCGTGGGCCACCGCTTTCTCGTCGGGATCGAAAGGTCTCCTGTAGGCGAGCTTCACCGTGGCGTCTCCTCCCTGCAACGCTTTCAGGACGATACGTTGCCTCGCGGGGCCGCCGGGAAGGCCGTTCCTCGCCTCGAACGTGTGGGCCCCCTGTTCCGCGAACTTCGCACCATCGGAACGGGCCACCTCCCACGTGTAGCCTGTCGACGGGTTTGCGTCAAGAACGATGGTGACAATCTGGTCCTTCGCGACCTTTCCTGTCATCTTGATCCCGAATGGGCCGCCTATGATTCCCGAACCGTCAAGGGCATTCCCGGAGAGAAGCCGTCTCATGTCCTCCGTGCCCGTGCCGTTAAGAACATAACTGATTGCGCCTTTGTCTCCGGGCACGGTATTGAGGGTAATACTCTTCGCGGACAGGGCCCTTTCTTTTTGCGCGATCATCTCGACCAGTCGTTGCCTTTCAGTCGCATCGGGGAACAATTCTATCTCCCAGGCCGCGTGCGCCGGGGAGGATACGGACTCAGGGCCCGCTTGACCCGCGCAGGTCTCACATGGCACGGTAAAAATCTGAAAGGAGGCAAGAAAAGCCACGATGAGCAGTATCGGAACATGTCTTTTCTTTGCGGTTTTTGACGATAATTGACTATCCACTCTATGCATCAGGCATCCCCCCACGGTATTTTCTTCAGATTCAGCCTATGTGTATGGGCGTCATAGGTTCCCACTAAACCTGTATCACGTCACAGGCGGAAAAACTGTGATTTCCGTCAATTTATCAGGTATTGGGGGGGACATTGAGGTCCATAGTTTTAGGTCCAATAAACTTGACATTACGTCAACTCAACTGTACACTATCTCCATAAAGTACGCAGGGAGAAGAAACTATGTCCAAATGTGTGCCGCAGCTCAAAATCATCAATCGCCTGCACGTCTTTCGGGCGGAACGCCGGATTACCCAGGAACAGCTTTCTAAAGAGGTGGGCGTCACAAGGGCGACCATCGTCGCCATTGAAGGCGGGGGCTACAATCCCTCTCTGGAACTTGCCTTCCGTATTGCCCGTTATTTCAATACGGACATACAATCCATTTTTTCAGTTGAGGAGGAAAAGGAATGAAGAGATTGGACACTCTGTTGTTGAAAGTTTACCTGTATGGGCTTCCCGCAGTGGTTATTTTCGCGGTCTTGTCCCACCTTTACGGTCTGGGGTCCCTGGAGCAGACAGGGGGGGCCAACAAAATTCTCCACAACTTCGAAGGACTCGTCCTCGCGGTCTGGCTGGTCCTTTCCCTTTATCTGAGCGTCCGGCTGATCGTTTCCGGATCATTCAGGAACAAGGTACTCGCGAGGATGACCTTCATAAGGGAGCGTGACGAACGGGAGGCCGCATTGACGGGCAAAGCCGCGAGGACCACATTTCTCACCTCTCTTGCAGTCCTCATACTTCTCTTCTGTCTTTCCTGTTTCCACGTCTCTTTCTACCGGCTGCCCCCGGAAAAGGCTGTGGGTGGCAAAACGGGCGTGGTCTCCCTGGGCTTTGGATTCAAGGTATGGGGAACCCCGCAACAGGAACCGGGAAAAGGCGCCCTCCAGGGAAAGAGTATCATCTCGTACAACGGCCTGCCTGTCTCCACGATGACGGTCATACTCTTCATGATCATATGCCAGATCGCGTGCTACAATTATACAATACACCGTCTGACGAGATGTTACCGGGGGTAGTTGTTCTACGTCCGGAGCTTGTGCGCGTGATAGTGGGGAATGGCCTTGAGCACGAATATCGCCCCTGACGCGGCTACCAGGAGGGCGCAGTAAATATAGACCTCTCCCAGACTGACCCGGTCGGCAAGGTAACCGATTACCACCGCCCCCACACCCAGTCCCAGGTCGTAAGAAATCAGGTAAGTGGAATTCGCCAAACCGCTTTCATGGGACTCCACGAGGTTGTTGACGGTGGCCTGGCAGGTAGGCATGAGGGTCCCGAAACCCAGGCCGCCGATCATCCCCGCGATGAGGAACTGGGTGGGGCTCGTTGCCGTCCCGAGCCACACCATGCTCACCGCGGCCAGCGCCACTCCGGTCACGATCAACTGAAAAATGTAGCCTTTGTCGAAAAGACGGCCCAGGAACAGACGCGAAACAAAGACAGCCGACGAGAAACAGAGGAAAAAGGTCGTCACATTGGCAAAACCTTTTTGTGACGCATAGATGCTTACAAAGACGATTATGGCGCCATAGGCTACCATGATGAAGAACATGGAGATGGAGATGGGAAGGGCCTTCCTGTGGAAGAGTCTCGCGAAGGAAAACTTCTTCTTTATTGCTTTCTTATAGGGGATCTTCGCCCAAAAGGCAATGACCAGCGAAACGAGAGAGATAAGGAGTATGGCAAGGAACATCACGTGAGCACCCCGGTCTCTCAATAATTGAAGACCGATAAAGGGGCCGGCGGTCATTCCCACGGGTATGCTCAAGGCAAAAATGCCTATGCCTTCGCCCCGTCTTGTTACGGGGATAATGTCGGCCACAATCGTAGCGCCCGCTGAAGTGCATAATCCGAATATGGCCCCCTGAACGAGTCTCAGCACGAACATGGCGAAAACGCTGTTCACGAACAGATAGCAGCCATAGGTTACGGTCACGAAGAAAAGGGACAGGATAAACACCATGAATCTGTGGTAATTGTCTATCAAATGGCCGGTAAAGGGACGAACGAGGATAGCCGATATGGAAAACGCCGCCATTACCAGGCCTATACTCCCCCGGTCAACCTTCAGACTCTCCGTGAGATACATGGGCAGGGTGGGCATCAACGCGTAAAAGGCCGATGCCACGAGCACGTTCGAGGCAACGATGGCGATAAACGCCCTCGACCATAGTTTCTTCTCCACGGGGCGGCCCCCCGGTTCATTGGTAAGGCGAGTATTGCGAGAATCCCCCACGAACCTCCATCACGTCTCGAATATGTCGACCCAGGAAGAGAGCATAGCACCGGAAGGGAAGATGTGCAAGGAATTGCACCGCCTTCCGAGGCCCGCAGGCGCGCCGCGACTCAGCCCAACCGCTTCCTGAACCTGAATGTGGAAAGGGCGAGGATCGTCACGCCCAGACCAAAAAGGGCCAGGACCTGCGGCCATAACACCTCGATACCCACCCCCTTGAGAAAGATCCCCCTCACGATCACGAGAAAATACCTCAAGGGGTTCAGATAGGTAATATACTGGAAGACCAGGGGCATGTTCTCGATGGGGGTCGCAAACCCGGAAAGGAGTATGGCGGGCTGAAAGAAGAAGAACGTGGCCATCATAGCTTGCTGTTGGGTCTTGGATATGGTCGATATGAAGAGCCCGATCCCGAGAACCGGAAGAAGATAGACAGCGGTGCAGAGGAACAGGAAAAAGAAGGCGCCCTTGATGGGAATGGCAAACCAGAACACCCCCGCGGCAGTGACGAGGGCCATATCGAAGAAAGCGACCGCCGCAAAGGGTATCGTCTTCCCCAGTATCAACTCCACCGGTCTGATGGGAGTGACCATGAGTTGTTCCATGGTGCCCACCTCCCGCTCCCGCACCACCGCCATGGAGGTGAGCATAAGAGAGGTGAGCAAGATGATGAGTGCAATGACGCCGGGGACCATATAGTTTCTGCTCTTCAGGTCGGGGTTGTACCAGACGCGGGTGCGGAATTCTACCCGGGGGAGGGCCGGCGTCACTACGGGCAGGCCCCTCTCTTTCGCATACCCCGTGATCACCGTATTTATGTAGCCCAGGGCGATCATGGCCGTGTTCGAATCCGTTCCGTCCACGATGACCTGCACCCCGGACGGGATGCCTCTTTTCAGGTCCTTCGCAAAACCCCGGTTTATCTGAATGGCCGAAAGGACCTTGCCCCTGTCGAGAAGCTCCCTTATCTCGCCCGGAGACCCGGGCCTGTAATCGATGCTGAAGTATCCGGAACCCTGAAGCCTCCTTTCAAGCTCCCTGCTTTCATAGGATTTATCGAGGTCGTAGAAAGCCGTGGAAATGGAGTTGACGTCGAAGGTAGCCACGTATCCGAAGAGCACGAGTTGGATGAGGGGGGTGACGAAGAGGAAGAAGATCATCCTCTTGTCCCTGAAGGTCTGTATGAACTCCTTGATTACAAGACGCATGATCCGTTCGCCCATATCAGTCGATCTTCTTCCGAAATTTCTTTACCGCCATAAGGAAGACGCCCAATCCGTAGCCTGTGAGCAGCACGGTCTCCCACATGAGAAATTCGAGGCCCACGCCCTTCAGAAAAATGCCCTTCAGGATGGTCACGAAGTAGCGGGCGGGGATTACATAGGTAATAACCTGGAGGGGGCCCGGCATGTTCGATATGCTGAAGATGAAGCCGGAGAGGAGGAAGGCGGGAAGAAAGGAATTGAGCATCGCCATCTGGCTTGCCACCACCTGAGTCCTCGCCACTATGGAAATGAGTATGCCCATACTCAAACCGCCGATAAGGAAGATGGACGAGAGAATGAGGAGAAGGGGGGCGCTGCCCCTTAAGGGCACTCCGAAAAGGGCCGTACTTATGAAAATAGAGAGGACCGTATCGACGAGACCTATTACGAAATAGGGGATCAGTTTCCCGATGACCAGTTCCGCAGGGGTGATGGGCGTTGATATGAGCTGTTCCATGGTGCCCCTGTCCCACTCTCTCGCCACTGTAAGGGACGTGAGGAGGGCGACGATCACCGCCATGATTATGGCGATGAGCCCCGGTATGATAAAATTCCTCGACCTTAACTCCGTATTGTACCAGACCCGGCTCCTGACATCGATAACCGGGGCGGCCACGCGGCCCGCAAGCCTCCCGGGGTATGCCGCGGCAATGGCATTGATGTAGCCTTGGGCGATATTCGCCGTGTTCGAGTTGCTTCCGTCAAGGATCACCTCGACACGGGCGTCCTTCCCTGCCCGGACCCGTCTCGAAAAATCGACCGGTATGGCTATGGCGGCTATTGCCTTGCCGTGATCGAGAAAGGTGTCCATGTCTCCATACCGGTCCACATAGGAGATGATGGAAAAGTAACCCGACCGGGCGAACTCGTTCACAAGTTCCCTGCTCATGCTGCTTTTGTCCAGGTCGCACACCACGGTGGCAACCCTGTCCACGTCGAAGGTCACCCCGTAGCCATAGATAAAAAGGAGGATTACGGGCATGAGAAAGGCCATGGCGAGGCTTAAGGGGTCGCGCCGTATCTGTATGGACTCCTTCTTTGCCATGGCCTTGATCCTGAGAAACTTCATTTCAGGAAACCTCTATAAGGGTGACAAAGACGTCTTCCAGAGAGGGGACGATCTTCTCGCACCCCTTTACCTCTATGCCCGACGACGTGAGAAGGGCCACGATCCGCTGCCTGCCCGCTTCGGCCTCTTCCACCGTAACGTGAAGGGTGCTCCCGAAAATGGCCGTGTCCATGCCGCTTTGCATGAGCAGGTCCATGGCGTCCACCACGCGGTCCGTCCGAACCTCCAGCACGTGGCGTTGCATATACTCGTGCCTGAGTTCGGAGGGCGTTCCTTCCGCAATGATCCTGCCCCTGTAGATGAGGGCGAGCCTGTCGCAGTAGTCCGCTTCGTCCATATAGTGGGTGGTGACGAACACGGTGGTCCCCGCCTCGGACATTTCATCGATGAGGCGCCAGAAATTTCTCCTTGAGATGGGGTCTACCCCTGAGGTCGGCTCGTCAAGGAAGATGATGGGCGGCTCGTGGAGCACGGCGCAACCGAGGGCGAGTCTCTGTTTGAAACCTCCGGCCAGCGTCCGTGAGAGGCTGCCGGTCCTCTCCCTGATCCCCGCCATGTCGAGAACCCATTCCTTGCGTTCCTTCTTCTTCTCTTTCGGGACATTGTAAATGCCCGCGAAGAAGTCTATATTTTCCTCCACCGTCAAGTCGTCATAAAGGGAAAACCTCTGGGACATATAACCCACGATCTTCTTGATGGACTCCGGTTGGCGGATTATGTCGAACCCGCCCACCACGCCGCTCCCGCCCGTGGGCATGAGGAGCCCGCAAAGCATGCGGATGGTGGTCGATTTTCCCGCCCCGTTGGGCCCGAGAAAGCCGAATATTTCCCCTCTCTTCACTTCCAGGTTGATGGCGTCCACCGCGACAAAGTCCCCGAAAGTCCGGCGCAGATCGTGGACGCGCACCGCGACGTCCTTGCCGGCCGCGGATATCTCTCTTGTTTTCACCATAACGCGGGTTCTACCCTTCCCCTCAATTCGTCTCCCTTCCGAGGACCATGGCTATGAACACGTCTTCGAGGGATGGCGATATCCTCCGCTCTCCTTCTACGGGGATGCCTCTCCTCTTGAGCGCCTCCAGGACCGGTCCCTCGCGGTCTTCCCTGTCCACTGCAATATGTATCCGCTCGCCATACATACTCACCGACAGGACACCCGGCACAGAGGCGAGGAAATCCCGCGCAATTCTCGCCTCGGGGGTCGATATCTCCATCATGGGAACCCCCAGGGACTGCTTGACCTTTATGGGCTCGTCGGTTACAAGGATGTCCCCCTTGTCGATAAGGGCGATCCTCGTGCACCTCTCCGCTTCGTCGAGGTACGCGGTAGAGATGAAAACCGTTATCCTCTCCTTGAGGAGGTCGTAGAGGATGCGCCAGAAATCCCTCCGCGATACAGGGTCCACGCCGCTCGTGGGCTCGTCGAGGAAGAGGATTTCCGGTGTATGGATGAGGGCGCATGCGAGACCCAGTTTCTGTTTCATTCCCCCCGAGAGGTTGCCCGCAAGGCGTTCCTTGAAAGGGGTAAGGTTGCTGAACCCGAGCAGCCTTTCAGTGCGCTCCGGCCTTTCCGCGAGGGGCACCCCATAGAGGTCCGCATAGAAACCGATGTTCTCCATGACCGTCAGATCCTCGTAAAGGCCGAACCGCTGGGACATGTAACCGATCCGCTCCTTGATGCGCTCGCCGTCTTTGAGGACCGAAGCCCCCGCCACCGATGCGTCGCCCGACGTGGGTTTCATAATGGCGGTAAGGAGCCTCATGATGGTGGTCTTGCCTGCCCCATCAGGACCGACGAGACCGAAAAGCTCCCCCCGGCGCACTTCGAGGTTCAGACCTTTGACCGCCACGGTGTCGCCGAATACCTTCCGGAGGTTTGATGTCTTTATGACAACGTCATCCATAGAAACCCCCTGGCCTCCGGCAGGTCGTCCCTTGCCTCAAGGCCGCACCAGGATCTTCACGTCGGCGGGCATACTCGGTTTGAGTTCGCCCTTCTCATTCTTCACCAGGACCTTCACGCCGAATACGAGCTTCACCCTCTCCTCCGGGGTCTGCACGGTCTTAGGGGTGAACTCCGCTTCCGATGAAATGTAGCTCACCGTCCCCTCGTAAGATTTATTCCTGTAACTGTCAACGGTGATCTTCGCCTTCTGCCCCAGCTTCACGAGGCCGAGTTTGTCTTCCTTCACATATACCTTGATCCACGGCTTTTCGAGGTCGCCTATGGTGACGATAGGGGTGCCCTGGGCGACTGTTTCACCGGGCTCCACGTTCTTCCGGAGCACGATGCCGTCCATAGGAGCATAAATCACCGTATCTCTAAGCCTTTCCTCCGACGCGGCAAGGGCGGCCCGCGCCTGCTCCACCTGGTGCGCGGCAATCTCGATCTCTTCCTTTCTCGGCCCTTCCCTGGTCAGGCTTTGACCTTCAAGGGCGTTCCTGTGTAATGCGGCCCGCGACTCGTAGGCGCTCCTCGCAATGTCGTATTGGGAGGCGGAAATTGCACCATTCTTGTAAAGCACCTCGGCCCTGTCGAAATCCTTCCTCACCTTTTGGAGTTCAGCTTCCTGGACATTCACATTGGCGCGCGCCTGTTCTATCTCCTGCGACCGGGAGCCTGCCTTAAGTTCGGCAAGTTTTGTGGATGCCTGTTTCAGGGACGCCCTCCCCTGGGCCACCACGGCCTCCGCTTCCACACGGTCGAGCCTCGCAATGACGTCGCCCTTTTTCACCTTCGTGCCTTCGTCCACGGGACGTTCCATCACCCTCCCGGGTATCTTGAAGCCCACGTTCGCCTCCGTCACTTCCACATTTCCCGAAAGGATGAGGGAGCCGTCATCCGGCGCCGTCCGGTAATGCCGCACCAGGACAACGATGACGATTGCGACAACAAGGCCTGCGATTATCGGTATTGCTTTCTTTTTCATCTCCCCGTCTCCTCCTCGTACCCTTCGTCCCCTATGGCCTTCCTGAGGTATGCAATAGCCGTCTCTTTGTCGAAGAGCGCCTGGCAAGCGTCCGCTTCCGCTCTGAGAAGCGCTGTCTGTGCGTCGATCACGTCCGTGCTGGTGCCTGCGCCGGTATCGTATTTGAGCAATTCCACCCTGAGGTTCTCCCGGGCGCTCTCCATGGCCCTTTCCGTAACAATGATCCGCTCCTTCGCGTTCGCAATAGTAAGGTGCGCGTCCCTCACCTCACGGGTTATGGAAAGCCTGATAGAGCGTTCTTCCTCTTTCGCCTTCTCCAGTTCCACCCGCTCCTTATCGATTTCCGATGTAATGAGGCCTCCGTCGAAGAGGGGTACGGAAAATTTCAGGCCCATGTAATAGTTTTCCTTGAAGGCGAATTCATTTCCCGCCTGTCCCCAGTACTGACCCGTCGCATAGATATCGGGAAGTCTCTTTCCCCTTGCTATCTTCAGGCGTTGCTCACCCATCTTCAGTTTCTTCTCCGCTGCCTTGAAATCGGGTCTTTGAGAAAAACCCTTATTCAGGCTCTCTTCGAGGGAAGGGTACGGCTGGTCCCGGTCCTTTTCCGGGGCGATGGAAATATGGGCGGCCATATCGTCCATACCCATAAGATTCTTCAGAAGCTCAAAGGAGCTTGCCCGGTTGTTCGTTACCAGGAGCAGGCTCTCCTTTGCATGGGAAAGCTCGACCTCGGTCTTCAGAAGATCAAGGCGGGGCGCGGTGCCCGTTTTCAGAAAGAGCTCCACATTCTTCTTGTGGGACTCAAGTTGCCTTACCGCCGAGTCGCTCGCTATGAAGAGCCGTTCGAGTTGGGCGATCTTATAGTAGACGCTGGAGAGATTGTAGACGAGGTCCTGTTTGGTCATTCTTAGCCTGTCCTCAGCCACTGCCTTCTTCATTTCCGCCACATGGAGGCCTCTCACGAGCCTGCCTCCCCTGAAGAGGGGGAGCCTGAAGGAAACACCCGTATCCCATATGGTCCTCTTGAATTCAGGAATTTCCGTGCCCTGATTCAAGGGAAGGGTAATGACGATGGGCGTGAGAGGCATGTCCCACCGATATCTCGTAACACCGCCGGTAAAATCTACCTTCGGCATCATATCGGCCCTTGCCGAATCGACGCCGTAGGTCTCGCTCTCTATGTTCCTTCCCGCAATCCTCACCCCGGGATTATGTTTGAGGGCATAGCGGATCACCGAACCGAGGGAGTAGCGGTTATCCACCCCTGGTGCGGATGGGAGCGTCTGCGCAACCCGGACCTCCGCGACCGCCTCCCGCGCCCCGGGGCCGGCCGTATCCCCGGCCGCAACAGGACCCGTCATGCTCAGGCCGAGCACCGCAGTGTAGGCTAAATATCTTGTCACTCGTACTGTAACGCCGCCACAATTCATAGTTGGTCTCCTCCTTTAACTTCGGCACGCGCCCTGATGGCGTCAAGGGAGAAACGGATAATGTGGGCGGCGATCCGGTCCTTATCCCCGACAATGGAGTCCCCGTCCGGAAAGAGCCTTGCCACAACGGGCCTCGCATACACGAAGTAGAGACACTGGCCCACCACGCTGGTCGAACAGAGACGCACCGTCTCTGCAGGCGGGTCGTCTCCTATAAGTTCCCGCACGATGCCGGAAAGGAGGGTGAACAGAGGCCTTATAGCCTCCTCCACCACGATGTCGAGCCCTTCCGTCGCTTCTATATACTCCCATGCCATAAGCTTTCCGAACCACGACGACTCTCCCTCGTCGAGCATGCGGCTCAAAAACTGGGTGATGAATATACTGAGCCGCTCCCCGGGTGATCGAGACCCGTCTGCGGCAACGTGAGGAGGGTATTTCCGGAAAGCCACCGCATGCCAGTACCTGAGGGTTTCAAAATAGAGGCTCCTCTTATCCCTGAAATGGTAATTCACCGCCGCAATATTCGCTCCGGCCCGCCTGCAAATCTCCCTTACCGTCGCGCCTCTGTAACCCGATTCGGCGAACACCCTGCCCGCCGCGTCCAGAATTCGCGCCCGCGTGTCCAGGGCAACAACTTTTTCGGTAGTGTACACATCTGTCATGGCAGCTCCGGCGTGAAATAAAATATCTATTTGAAGTATCTAATTAAAACATAAGTTTTATTCTGTCAAGAAAAATCTTTCGATTCTTCGGGCGGTGGGCAGACATAATCCTTGCAACCTTTCCCCAAATATTATATACAGGTGTATGTGCCTTTCTACGCGGTAGAGGGGCGGGCGAAAATACAAGGGGCAACCAGCGGCACGACGTAACCTTTTTGCGGCGGGCCGCGACCTGTTTAATTAAACGGGACACTCCGTCGTGTGCCGGTGTCCGTTCAGGAACGGGACCGAAGGGGAAAGCTCCCGAACCCCGGTCAACCAGGAGGTTATTTTGAGTTTGAAATCATTTGTGTCTATTGTCTCCGTCCTGACCCTGTTTTTCTGCATGGCTCCGGCCTTCGCAGCAGAAAACACACCTGCGGTCCAAAAAGACAGTCAGGTAACAGACAAGACAGCTAAAGTGGAAAAAGCGGATTCGTGGCATTTTGCGGTCATCCCTGCCGTAGCCATGATGGGCATAAAGGGAACCATCGGGGCAAACTACGATACGGCAAAAATGGACCTCTCACCGAGCGCGCTTTCGGACGCCACGAGGTCTTCCGCAGGGCTCGCCGCGGGCGCCTTCAAGGGAAACCATGCCATTCACTTCAGCGCGTCATACCTGAAACTCAATGACACTTCGACATTGCCGGTAGGTTCCACGCTGGCGGTTGCGGACACCACCCTTGAAACCACGCAGGTGGAGCTTACCTACGGGTACCGCTTTTACCGCAAACCCCGGCTCCTCATGGGGGCCTTCGGAGGCGTGCGATACTGGAATGTCAGCGGAACGATCGAAACGACTCCATACGTTCCCGGTAATGCTTCGAGAAATTCACAGAGGGCGGATTGGTTCGACCCTATCATAGGATTGGAGGTAAGACCCCTCTTTACCAAGAAATTGTCATTGCCCATGGTTGTCGATGCGGGTGGGTTCGGCATCGGGTCCGAGTTTACTTCAAAAGGGAGGGTCGGGTTGAGTTACATGTTCCACCCCCGTGTATCCGCGGAGCTTGGGTACACTTACACCTATGTGAATTACCGTCAAAGAGGAACCGTCTACGATGTGACCTGGTACGGACCTTACGTCGCGATGGCCTTATTGTTCTAGACAGCCCGCAGGGTTGTCCGATATTTCCCGACGGTCGCAGGGCTAAACCTGCGGCCGTTGCTGTTCTCGAGCACCGGCCTTCCCCGTAAATGCCGTTTTCCCTTCCTTAATAGAATCTCTGTTATTCCATTTTACGCCCCTCTGTTATATACTAAGGTAAAAACAAGAGGCTTGGGGCGGGTATTTAAGGCCCGCCATAAAACCGGGGAGGGTGAACCAATGAGCGGATACTACGAGAGGAGCGACCTTGAGGATTTTGAAAACATAGGAGAATACGCCCCGGAATTGGGGGAAAAATACTTCGATTACTACGGGGAGGCCATGAAGGCGGGAAAGCTCTCTCAGAGGGAAAAAGTCCTCATCGCCCTTGTGGTGGCCACCACACAGAAATGCCCGTACTGCATTGACGCATACACAAACCAGTGCCTGTCCCTCGGCGTATCGAAAGAGGAGATGATGGAGGCCGAGCACGTGGGGGCTGCCATGATGGCGGGAATCGTGCTTGCCCACTCCACCCAGATGCGGAAGATCATCAGGAAGAAGGAAATGTGATCATGGGCACGTCCTTCTCCGACCATTCATTTTCCGACCGTCTGACCCGGGGTCTCGTGGCAGAGGGCATATCTGTCCTCCAGGTCAACGTCGGCTACCTTTGTAATCTTGCGTGCAGGCATTGTCACGTAGGCGCGGGACCTCTCCGTACAGAGATCATGGGCAGGGCGGTCATGGAGCGGTGCATCGAGCTCCTCAAGGCCTATCCTGTTCCTACCGTCGATATTACCGGCGGAAGTCCTGAGATGCACCCCCTGTTCCGGTGGTTCCTCGAAGAATGCGCGGCCCTCAAACGCCGCACGTTGGTAAGGACAAACGGGGTGATCCTCCTCGACCCTGATTACAAACCTTTTCTTGACCTCTACGCGGCCCTCGGCATTGAAGTGGTCGTGTCTCTGCCCCACATGGACCCCCACGTCACCGAGCGCCAGCGCGGAGACGGAGTATTCCCCGGGCTTATTGAAGTCCTCAAAAGGCTGAACGCCGCGGGCTACGGGCAGGCCGGTTCCGGATTGGTCCTCAATCTTGTCCACAATCCGGGAGGCGCCTATTTGCCGGGCCCTCAGGAGAGCCTGGAGGCCCACTACAGACAGGTCTTGCTCGCCCGGTATGACGTTGCCTTCAATCACCTTTTCTGCATCGCCAACATGCCCATAGGCCGGTACCTCGATTACCTCAGGAGGAGCGGCAATTATGACGAATACATGGCAAGCCTGGCCAGGGCCTTCAATCCCGCGGCCCTCGCGCGGGTCATGTGCAAGACTACTTTGTCCGTTGCGTGGGACGGGCGTCTCTATGACTGTGATTTCAACCAGATGCTGGGATTGCCCGCCAACCACGGCGCGCCGGACCATATTGCCGCCTTCGACATGGACAGGCTTGCTCACCGTACTATTGTCACCGGCAACCACTGCTACGGTTGCACCGCAGGGGCGGGAAGCTCCTGCCAGGGCCAGACGGCATAACCGCAAAAAAAAAGGACCGGGAAGCCCGGTCCTTTGCGTATCCTGTGTTCGTGTGGAAACCGGCGAAATCCCCCTACTTCCCCTGCACCACGGTGAACTGCCTCCAATCCGATGTTCCTGTCCGGAAGACCCTGATAAAACCCCTCCGCGTAGAACCGGTACTGTTGGCGGTGAAGCTGTAGGACACCGTTCCGGCGCCGCTCATCTTGCTCCCGGAGGTAATGGTGATCCAGTCCCTTCCGAAATAATCGACGGATGACTGCCACTCGCAGTCCCCATTGATATTGACATCAAAAGAGCCCGAACCCGCTGAGGACTGAACCGTGGCCGACGTGGGGCCGAGGGTCGGAGGCGAACAGTCCGTCCGGTCCTGGTTTACCACAAACCGGCCCCCTGCAATAGACATCGTTCCCGTACGGGGCGAGGGGTTATCGTTGCCGAGTATGGTGACGGCGACCTTGCCCTTGTTGTTCTTGAAGGACGACAGGGACGCGATGATCCACGGGTTATCGGACAGAACGGATGGCGCGCCGCATGCCCCGTGGGCCTCCGCAGGCACACTGGTGACGGCCACGGACAGTTCCTTCCCCTTGCCGCCGGCTGTCGTGTGGCTGGGCGAGAAGTTGTAGGCGCAGGAGCTTCCAAAGGCAGCCGTTACATTCATTGCGCCTGTCATGGTCACGGTGCATGTGTCGGTCCCCGAACAGCCTCCGCCGGACCAGCCGGTGAAGGAATTGCCCGACGATGCGGCGGCAGTGAGGGTGACGCTCGCGCCGTTGTCGAAGAGCGCCGCGCACCGCGTGCCGCAGTTGATCCCGTCGGGGGCGGATGTGACCGTACCCGCTCCGGCCCCGGACTTCGCGACCGTGAGGTACTGTTTAGTGTCAATCGATTTGTAGGCGTCATTGACGTTGATCCGTGCCTTGGTAACCGAACCGCATTTCCCATCGGTAACGGCCTTCCCCGTTGACGTGAAGGCGGCGAGAATCTCTTCTATGGTCGCCGTCGGCTTGACCTGTTTCATCAGGGCCCACGCCCCCGAAACATGGGGCGCCGCCATGGAGGTCCCGTTAGCGGGAGCATAGCCTCTTTTGGGTACGGACGAGGTAATCGCGGACCCCGGGGCAAAGAGGTGCAGAGAAGATGCGCTGTTCGAGTATGAGCCCACCTGATCATCGACGTCCGTGGCGCCCACGCTCACCGCGGTGGAGATACACGCCGGCGCGGCAAGGTAGCCGCAGTACCCGCTATTGCCGCTTGCGATTATCGAGACGATCCCCGCTGCCCTGAGCAGGTCGATATCGGATTTTATTGTGAGATCATCGCACTTGCCCGCGTACTGCCCTCCCCCAAGGCTCATGTTGACTGCGGCGATCTTGTGATCGCCCCTGAGGGCGTAGACGCGTTCAAGGCCTTTCTTCAGGTCCGAGATCTGCACGGAGGTGCAGGGCGACTTTTCGCCCAATGACGCGCAGGCCTGAGCGGAATCAACGCGGGAGAAGACCTGTATTGCAATTATCCCCACCTCGGGGGCTACGCCGGGCCCCGGGCTTTCTTCGACGCCGGCCCTGCCCGCCACGATGCCCGCCACATGGGTTCCGTGGTGACATTCATTCTTGGGGCATTTCCCCGCGTAGGGCATGGCAGACCCGTCGTCCGTCGATTCGGTCACCTTTTTCGGACATAAGGAGGTCAGCTTCGACTGCTTGTCGTTTGTCGAATAGCACGCCTCGGACACTACGCTCTCCTTCAGAAAGGGGTGGTTCTTATCCACACCACTGTCCAGCACTGCCACCACGTAGCCTTTCCCTGTTTTCGCCTTCTGAAGGATATCGGCCCCGATAAGGGGGACGCTCTTGTCGAGGACGGCTGTGAGGGATATATCTTCCTGTACACTCACCGCAGCCGTTGACTCAAGTATGGCGTCGAGGGCCGCCGCGTCAACGGTCATGGCAAGATAGGGAGTAAACATGTATTTGTACGACTTGACCGGGCTCTTCCCCGCCCGCTTAAGTCCTCGCAGGAGCTCGTCCTGCATGACTGCGATATATGCCCGTTGGCCCTCTGCCGTTTCTGCCTTCAGATCGACGTCAGGGGTAAAAGGCGCGTTCACTTCCACAAGTATCCGCACGGTGCCGTTTTTGGCCGCCAGCGAGCGAAGCCCGTCATATCCGTCCACGCTCTTCACCTTAGCGGCATACTCGTCTGCGACCTGGGCCGTCGCCCCAACCGGGAGAAACCCGGCCACGGCGACGCACACGGTAAAAATGAATACCCGCATCCACGAAAAAGATCTCTTCTGCATTGTGCCCCTCCCTGAACCGAAATCAGATGCAAGCCCGGATCGACCGGGGCTCTATCGCCGCCCCCACAGGCTTCCCGGGAAACAGTCTCGCGGCGAAAACGGATCACCGCCGCAGGGCAGTCCTGATTACGAGCCCTTTCCCGTCCGGGTTTGAGAATGAATTATTTCCTATTTGCGGGAAAAATACAATATCTTTTTTCGCCTCGGTGAGGCTCTGACGCGGTCCCTCTCCGGGGCCCGACGGACCGGCAAAATCGTCGCGGTCCGCCTCGCTGCGCAAGGGCTTCTTATCCCTCTTTTTTGAAAAACTTCGTGTGTTCCTGCTTCATACACCGGTCCATCACGAACCCTATCCCGCTTTTCTCCGCTATGACCCGCGCCTCGTCACTTATGATACCCAACTGGAGCCAGATGTACTTCGGCTTTATCTTCACCGCTTCCTCAACCACGGGGACCAGTTTGTCGGCGCGCATGAAAATATCGACCACGTCTACCTTTTCCGGGATTTCGGAAAGGGATTTGTAGGACTTCTCTCCCAGTATCTCCTCATAGCCCGGGTTCACCGGTATGATCCTGTAACCGGCGTTCCGCAAATACCTGGCGACTCCGTTGCTCGCCTTGTCCTCCGATGGCGAAAGTCCCACAATCGCAATAGTGTGTGATGTTTCCAACGCCTCTTTCCCTATCCCCTCTTTCTGATCCATATGCCCTCCATGGGTACCGCCCTCATTATTTATTGCCCCTCCGTGCGGCCCGTTCCAGACAAAAGTTACGCATTTCGCCGCAAATAATCAAGGGAATGGGTGTCGACTCCTCTCCATAATATATGCGCCCGCCATTCACATAAGGCGCCCCTCCCGTCGCCATTACGTAAGCCGCTCATGGGTACCGCTTCCGCTCCCGATCTTGCGGAAAAGGCAGCACAAACATGGGCTATCTGTCGAATATTTATTTGAATCTTACCCGGGAAAATTGGTATAATAATCAAAAATGCGCATTTTATCACTTGATGTGGGCGACAAAAGGATCGGTCTCGCCTTGTCGGACCCCACGCATACATTAGCCCAGGCGCTCAAGGTCTACACAAGAACGACGATGAAGAAGGATCTCCAGGAGTTCAGGAACATTGTGGCCGACCACGAGGTCGAAAAGATCGTTGTCGGATTACCGAAGGACCTAAGCGGCGCCGTTGGCAAGAGAGCTCAGGCAGTGACCGATTTTGCGAAGGAAATAGAGCAGTACACCGGGGTTCCGGTGGTATTGTGGGATGAAAGGTTCAGCACGAATGAGGCGAACAGGATCTTTGAAATGGCCGAGATGAGCCGCAAGAAAAGAAAACCCTTCATTGACATGATGGCATCACAGATCATACTCCAGGGATACCTCGATGCACAAAAGACTGAATAGACGGGTAATCCTTTTTGCCGTCCTTGTCTTCTTTCTTGCCCAGTCGCTCATCTTCGCGAGCATCCCCAGGAGCGCGGAGACCCGTTCCGTCGAGTTTGTTGTGAAAAGCGGCACAAGCCTGACGGGCATCGCAAATCAGCTTGCGGACGAGGGTATCATACGCATGCCCTATCTTTTCGTGGCCCTCTCGCTCATTTACAGGGGAAAGCTGATTGCAGGAGAGTACGAAATCAAGAGGGACATGAGCACCTTCCAGATCGTGAGGAAGATGGCCTATGGTGAGAGGAACATATACGCGTTGAGGATCGTGGAAGGATACAATATATATAACATAGCCGATTCGGCGGAAAAGACGCACATCATGAAGGGAGCGGATTTCCTGAAGCTTGCCCGGGACCGCGCGCTGATCGCAGGACTGGGAATAGACGCCGACTCCCTCGAAGGATACCTCTCCCCCGACACCTACTATTACAGCAGGGAAATAGAGATGGAAAAACTCGTGGAGAAGATCGTCCAGAGAACGCTCAATTTCTTCGCGAGGGAAGATATAAAGAAAAGAATGGAGGAGCTCCATTTCACGGTCCGCGACACCCTTACCCTCGCGTCCATGATCGAACGGGAGGCAAAGATGCGGGACGAGAAACCACTTATCTCTGCGGTATTTCACAACAGGCTCAAAAGAGATATGTCCCTCGACTGCGACCCCACGGTCCTCTACGGCACAGGGATCGAAGGCCCCATAAAGAAATCCGATCTCATTGCCCATACTCCCTATAACACTTACACTTTAAAAGGATTACCCAGGGGACCCATATGCAATCCGGATAAGAGTTCCATCACGGCGGCCCTCTATCCTGCCCAGGTCGATTACCTTTACTTTGTGTCCAAAAACGACGGCACCCATGTCTTCTCTCGGGACATGAAAGACCACAATCGTTTTGTCGTAATGTATCAACGGAATAAGCATACAAAAAAACAATGACTTAAGGAGGAGTTTATGGCAAAAGATGTTGCGGTTATCGGCGTTGGCCAAAGTAGCTTCGTCAGAGGCTATCCGGGCTCAATCAGGGAACTGGCCTTTGAAGCCTTCAGGGAAGCAATGCTCGACGCAGGGATCACTCAGAAAGATGTCGGTGCCTCCGTATTCTGTTCCGCACCGGAGTATGACAAACAGAGATCGCCTGCCGGCGTTCTCGCGGAATACCTGGGACTTATCCCCCAGCCTACCTTCTACATCGAGACGGTCTGTTCTTCAAGCAGCTCCGGCTTAAAGGTCGCATACAGCATGATAAAGGCCGGACTCCACGACGTAGTATGCGTCTGCGGATTCCAGAAAATGTCCGAGATCACCTCCGCTGAATCGCAGGAGAGGATGGGCAGAGGCGCAGACATTCAGTGGGAAGCTCCTTTTGGAACCATGATGCCTGCTTACTATGCTCTCTATGCCCGGGCCTACATGGCCAAGAACGGCCTCACCCACGATGACCTCATGGGCGTAAGGCTGAAATCGGCGACCTACGGCGCAATCAACGAGAGGGCCGTATATCGCAAGGGCGTGAAACCTTCGGATTTTGACGCCACCAACCCCGACGCAAGAATGGCCGGTCCCGTTGCCTGGCCTCTCAGGGTCGGCGATGCGTGTGCCAACGCGGACGGCAGCTCCTGCGTGATTCTTGCCAACGCGGAAAAGGCAAAATCCTTCTCCAAGAAACCTATCTGGATCATGGGTATCGGCGCTGCATCAGAGGCAGTCAACATGGCCGCAAGACCCGACTTCGCGAAGGGCCTGAGCGTTGGTTACGGCGCCGCGGCAGAAGCTTACAAAATGGCGGGTATCACCGCAAAAGACGTCAACGTGGCTGAAGTCCACGACTGCTTCACCATCGCCGAGATCATGGCATATGAAGGCCTTGGCTTCGCAAAGATGGGAGACGGCAAAGAGCTTATCAGGGCCAAGGAGACTTACAAGGAAGGCAAAATCCCCGTGAACGTAGACGGCGGGCTCCTTTCCAAGGGTCATCCCATCGGAGCGACAGGCGGCTCCCAGGTACGTACCATCGTTTTGCAGCTCAGGGGAGAGGCGGGCCCGATGCAGGTGAAAGACCCTGAAATCGGCCTCGTCCACAATGTCGGCGGCGTAGGTCTCTACGGCAGCGTCACAATATTCGGGAGGTGATCCATGGGATTTGAAAAATTCGGAAGAAAGAGCTTCACTGCAATGACCAAAACGGCAAAATTTGTTGATCTCCTTGGCGAAGGGAAGATCGACGGAACAGTCTGCAAGAAATGCGGCGCGAAGTTTTTCCCGCCCAGAGCCGATTGCTCCTCCTGTCTCTCAAATGAGATGGATTGGTTTGATATGCCCGCAAAAGGCAAACTCGAAACCTTCACCACCGCATACTATGCACCTTTCGGTTTCGAAGCCGATCCCCCCTACACCATGGGCGTAGTCGACTTCGGCGGTATCAAGCTTTTCGCAAGGCTTGCCAAAGAGATCCCCATCGATGATATCGTCGTTGGAATGGACGTAGGTGTCAGACCGTTGAAATACGATGACGGCCAGATCTCCTTCGAGATCACAAAAGCGTAAGTTATAGGGTTTTTAATTGAAAAGGGGCTGCCCCAAACGGGGCAGCCCCTTTTGTTCTTCCTTTTCAGTCTTACTGATGGTCGGCCCACTTGCCGTATTTCTCTCTCAGCATCCGGTGGAGTATCTTGCCGGCGCCGCTTCTCGGCATCTCTTCGTCTTTGATGAAGATGATGCTCTTGGGTACCTTGAATCCCGCGATCTTGCCCTTGCAATGGGCCGATATTTCCTCGGCTGTGGCAGCTTGCCCTTCATGAAGGACGATGACTGCGGTTACCTGCTCGCCCCATTTCTCATGAGGTACGCCGATTACCGCCACGTCCTTTACCTTGGCATAACCGCCTACGCAGTTCTCAACCTCGGAGGGGAAGATGTTCTCGCCGCCTGAGATGATCATGTTGGCCTTTCTGTCTACGAGGATGATGTAGCCGTCCTCGTCCTTGTACGCCATGTCGCCGGCGCTGAAGAATTCGCCTTTCATGGCTGCGGCGGTCTTCTCAGGGTCTTTCCAGTACTCTTCGAAGAGCATGGGGCTTCTTGAATAGAGTTCGCCTACTTCGTTCGGTTTCGTCACGAGCTTCCCGTCTTCGTCATAGAGCTCGATCAGGTCCGTACCGATAACCTCGCGTCCGCAGGAGCCGAGCTTGACTAGCTGTTCGTTGGGTTTCAGTACCGTCACGATACCCGCTTCCGTGGAGCCGTAGGCCTCGTACAGTTCCGAGTTGGAGAACATCTCGAGGACGCCGAGCTTCGTGTCTCTTCTCGCCGGGGCGGAGGAGATAAGGAGTTTCTTTACGCTGGTGAGGTCGTATTTCTTCTTGACGTCGTCCGGCAGGGCGAGCATCATGATGTAGTGGGTCGGGACCAGGGAGGTAAAGGTTACCTTGTGGTCCGAGAAGGTCTTTAAGAGGTTCTCTGCGTTGAAGCTTACCATGTTGTAGCACATTACCGCGCCGCCTACCCATGTGGCCACGAAGGAGTAGAAGAGGGAGTTTACGTGGCAGCAGGGCATGACGAGAAGGTTTACATCGTTATCGTTGAACTGGTGGTCGTAGATCATGATGAAGTACTGGGAGAAGAGGTTGAGGTGGCTCTTGACCACGCCCTTCGGTTTGCCTGTGGTACCGCCCGTGTACATGATCACCCACGGATCGTCGGCGTCCACCACCGTCTTCGGCTCCTCGGCGCTCGCCTTGGCGAGGGCTTCCTCGTAAGGAGTGAAACCGTCATAGGTCTCGTTCTTAAGGGCAAAGGAGATGTATCCTTTTACCGTGGGGAGACTCTTCTTCATTTCCGTGACCTGTTTGATCCAGGGGAACTCTTTTCCGTCCGCGCCGTCAAAGCCGCCCTGAACGATGAAGACCTTGCACTCGCTGTGGTTGATATTGTATTCCATCTCCACCGGGGCGAGCCTGAACATGAGGGGCACGCATACGAAGCCTCCCTTCGCTGCTGCTCCGTAGATCTCCATCCACTCCACGCAGTTGTACGCGAGGACCGCGAACCTGTCGCCTTTTTTCATGCCCATGTCGGCAAGGGCATTCGCGAGCCTTGCGGCTCTCTCATCCCACTGTTTGAATGTGTAGCTCTTGTAGAGGTCTTTAATGCCGACCTTGTTCGGCCATTTAGACGCATTTACTCTTAGTACGTCTTTTGCTGTCATCCAGTGCCCGTTTCTCATAAAACCCTCCTTAATGTAGTTAGTCTACCGCCGTATTACCCGGCGGTTTATCGCCCTGAAGCGCGCAGCACCGGGACAGGTTCCGCACGAGCAGGCCGACTCCGCCTCCCCGCTCATCCTGCCCTTGCCCATGGCGTACGCTCTCCAATCAAACATGCCCCAACCGCAAGCCCGCGGATATTCGAGCGGCCCGAATCCTGTCCCCGACTCCCGATTCCGTAACGGTCGAGGCCCCGTCCCCTCCAGGGGATAGAGGTATCCGTGATGCAATCCTCTCGCGTATCGAGTTCCATCGCTTCCAGGAGTTCCCTCTCGTTGCAGGTCGCACAAATTCTCCTTGCGGCACATTTAACTATATCATTTTTGAAAAACCTGAATCACACTTCCCTCCCTTTTTGGGGAGGCGCATAATAAGACGAAACGACTGCTCACTGCCTTCCTGTCCCGCTCACGGGGCAACGCTTGAAGCAGATCAAATGAACCTCGCTGCTGCATGCAGCGTGGTATCAGCGCAAACCCGCTGTTCCGCAAACCCTTGCTTACTCCTTCGGAGAAGGGGCAGGCAAGGGTCATGCGTCGTTCTTCCAAATATTCCTGTTACTCCACAAGCTCCAGAAAATGATGGACCTTCTGGGGCATCTCGTTTCTCAGTACATTATCGATCAGATTGATCATGCACCCCGGACATGCCGTCACCACGATGTCTGCACCTGTGGTTCTGATACCGGCCATTTTCTTGTCAGCTATTTTCTTCGTCAGATCGTAGTGATAGACGCTGAAGGAACCGCCCATGCCGCAGCACATGTCCGCATTCGGCATCTCCACATATTTGAGCCCTTTCAATCCTTTGAGGATTGCTCTCGGCTGATCTTTGATGTTTTGATATCTCACGAGGTGGCAAGGATCGTGCCACGTTGCAGTCTTGCCTTCGAATTCCTTCTTGAGCTTCAGGTCCTCCGGTTTGATCTTCAGTACGTCGATGATGAACTCGGTGCTGTCCTTGATCTTCTTTCCGAATTCTTCATACCGTTTCGCCTGATCCTCATTTTCCGCGATATACTTCTGATAGTCCTTAAGGGTGGAACTGCACGTGCCGCATCCGGTTACGATAACGTCCACGTCCTTGAATGCCTTGATGTTCTCCTCGGCAAGCATCCTGCCCGTCTCGAAATCGCCGCTGAAGTAGATGGCGGCGCCGCAACAACTCTGCTCCTCGGGGACCACGACCTCGACCCCGTGCTTCGTGAGGAAATCGATAATCTTGAGTCCCAGTTCCGGATAGACAAAGTCCATGGCGCATCCGCTGAAGAAACCGACCTTCATCGTCGCCTTGCCGTCCTTGGCCGGGTTCACCCTCTTCACCTGATCCCGGAGGAACGTCTTGGCGATCTCCGGAATATTTCTCCCGTGGCCCATGGCCTTGAGGAAATCGGGAAGATGGCGTATCTTACCTTCCGTCTTCGGCATCATAAACTGGAACATCTGGGCGAGTTTCACATACCGGCCGAAGGCCCGTCTGTTCGCCATGACCTTCCTGAAGGCGAAGTTTTTAATGAATCCGAGGCCTTTTTCCTTTACCAACTGGGCTCTCGCACCGACAACGACCCTGTCGATCTGTGTCTTCGCAGGACAGTTTGCCGCGCACCTCTTACAGAGGAGACACTTACCTATGATTTCAGCCATCTCCGGCGTGAACTTCTGCTCACCGCGGAGCATCATCCTTACCAGATAGTTTTTTCCTCTGGCAACGGAGGTTTCCACCTTCTCTTCCTGGTATACAGGGCAGAAAAAGCTGCAAAACCCGCATCTCATGCACTGATTAGCGTACTGCTCTATGTTTTTGAGTTCTTTTAAGTCTTCCAAGCGCGACCCCCTTTAATACCTTAATCCCAAATCTTGCCTGGGTTCATTATGTTGTTCGGATCGAAAAGGGCCTTGATGCTCTTCATAAGGTTGACCACTACGGGGTTCGTAACTTTGTTGAAGAATTTCTGTTTTTCAAGGCCGATGCCGTGTTCTCCCGAAAGAACGCCCCCAAGCTCCACCGCGCTCTCTATGATCTCGTCAATTGCCTTCAGAGACCTTTCATAATGCTCTTTGTTCTTGATATCCGTCAATACCGAGGGATGAAGGTTGCCGTCGCCCGCGTGCCCGAGGCAGCAGGATTCGACGTTGTATTTTTTCGCAATCACCTTGATCTTCTTGATAAGGGCAGGGATATTCCCTCTCGGGACGGTGACATCCTCCGACATAACTGTGGGCGCTTTTCCGAAGACAGCCGCAAAGCCCGCCTTTCTCGCCATCCAGTACTTGTCGGCCTCCGCCTGATCCTTGGCGACCCTTACGTCTACGGCGCCATATTTCTTCGCCACCTCGACGACCTTTTCTATCTCTTTTTCCACGACCTCAGGTATGCCGTCGCACTCGAAAAGAAGTACGGCATCCGCGTCCTTGGGAAGACCCATGGGTGCGATCTCTTCTATTCTATTGATAACCCAGTTATCGAGAAGTTCTATCTTGGCCGGTATCACCCCATTTTCCAGAACCCGAAAGACGTTTTCGCCCGCCACCGACACGTCTGCATAGACTGCCATGACCGTCTTCTTAGCCTGTGGGATCGGCCTCAACTTCAATTCCGCCTTTGTAATCACGCCAAGGGTACCCTCGGAGCTGATGAAAATGTGGAGGAGATCATATCCGACCACGTTCTTGAGTGTCCTGCCCCCGAGATTAACAATCTCGCCCGTTGGGAGCACGGCCTCGATTCCGAGGATGTACTGCTTCGTAACGCCGTACTTCACGCATGCCGGTCCACCTGCGTTCTCCGCGATGATCCCGCCCATGGTAGCGCCAAGAAAACTCTGCGGATCCGGCGGAAAGAAGAGCCCGTCTTTCGCCAGCTGCATTGTGAGATCCTGAAGCACTACGCCACATTCCACTGTGGCCGACAGGTTTTCCTTGTCGATCTTCACGATCTTGTTCATCTTGGTGGTGACCAGAACGATCCCGCCCATGACCGGCACCGACCCGCCGCTCACGTTGGTGCCGCCGCCCCTCGGAGTTACAGGTATCTTCTCCTGATTGGCCAGCTTCAAGATCGCCGCGATCTGTTCCGAGGTTGTGGGGAAAACTACGACCTCCGGCTCATGCTGCCACATCGACGTGCCGTCGTACGAATACGCCTTGAGCCCCTCGGGCGTCGTCAGGACTTCTTCTTTCCCGACAATCTTCTGCAATTCAGCTAATACTGCTTCTCTTATCATCCAGACCCCCTATTCGAAAAGTTATGTGATATATTGTAGTAATATCCTTTTATTAGTGAATTTGTCAAGCGAATATGATAAAGGGTTCAACCTGTTTTCCATACAGAATCACCGTCTTGGGACCACCGGGGTTTTCCCGTATACAGGGGTTTTCGTATACGGTTTTTTCCTCCGCGGCACGGGCCGATATCGTCGAAGCGGTCTTTAATGAAGGGTAAAACCATCCCGTAGACAGTATACCATAAGGCGCAAGGAAGAAACAAATGGCGACCATCGAGACCATCGCACCCATATTTCTCATCATGATAATCGGTTATATCATGCAAAAAACGGGTTTTCTGAACAGCATTTTCGCCAGGGAAGCAAATAGGCTCACCTTCCTTTTTACCCTGCCCGTACTCATATTCACAGGCATCGTGAAGTCCAATGCGAGGGATGTGACGGCTTCCCACATCCTCGCCGTCATACTTCCGTCGGCAGCCGTCTTTCTTATAGCCTGCGCCCTGGGCATGGCAATCGGCCTCAGGAAGGGGACGCTGGGAAGCTTTGTCCAGACTACATTTCACGGAAACGTCTCATACATCGGACTCGCCGTACTCTATTACATGCTCGGCGAAGACGGGCTTATGAGGGGGAGCATCCTTATCGGGTTCCTCATACTCTTCAACAACACCCTTGCCGTCGCGGTCCTTTCCCGGGCCTCCGGGCAACACACGAACCCGGCCGCCCAGATCCTTTCCATCATCAAGACTCCGGTAATCCCCGCCACCTTTGCAGGCATGGCGGTCCTCTATTCCGGCATCGCCGTCCCCGGTGTAATTATGAAGACCATGGTTATTCTCGCGAACGTGGCCCTTCCTGTTGCTCTCATCCTTATCGGCGCGTCCATCTCACCCGGCGCCATAAGAAATGCTTTCAGGCTCTCCGTTCTTTCCACGGCCCTTAAGTCGGGCGTCCTGCCCTTTCTCGCCCTCATCACCTGTCACCTTTTCGCCATTCCTCCCCGGGATGCCCTCCCCGCTGTCCTGCTCCTTGCCACTCCGACGGCAAGCACGTCCTATATCATGGCCCGCCAGATGGGAGGGGATTCTGAATTCGCATCCTGCGCGGTGACCCTGTCCACGATCCTCTCCCCTGTTGCCTTCGGGTTGTGGGCATACATCATGGCGTAAGGGGTTTTTGCGGCGTGTCCCTTGAACGGAAGCCCTAGGGCTTCAATCGTTCCAGTTTTTCGACAACCGGGGCTATTCCGTGCTGCTCCATGTCGTAACTTTCCACGATGACCTTCCCTTTGTAGCCAAGCTCCGCGAGGCCGTGGACGATCCTTTTCAGATCAACGCCGTTTTTGAGAAACGCATGATCGTCCTTTATACCGGAGTTGCCGTGGAGGTGGACATGTATAAGGTGGTGGGGACCAAGGCGCGCGAGGTCCGAAAGTATCGCGCCTTCCGGGTCAACCGCCCCCTTCCCGTGCTGCACGATATAGGCGTGTCCCACGTCGAGGGCGAGTCCCACATGGGGCACCCGCTCGCAAAAGCGGGCGAAGTCGCCCAATTCATGGAGAAAGAAATAGGGCATGTGCACGTTCTCCAGGGCTATCGTCACCCCGAGTTCTTTCGCGTAAAGGGATAGGTCGCTCAAATCCTCGATGAAATTGGCCCTTGCCTTTTCCTCCACATCCCTGGCTTTCCCCGAGAGAAAGGTATAACCCGGATGTACCACCACCGGGCTTGCACCGACTGTGCCGGCCACCCGGAGGGCATCCTTTATCCGTTCTTTTGAGATGGCCCTGATGTCTTCGAAAAAGCTTCCTAGGTTTATCTCGAAGAAGGGGGCATGCATGGAAAATTCCACCCCTTGGGCCCCCAGGCGTTCGATCTCCCGGAAAAACCCTGTGTCCATGGTGAGGACGTGGGGTATCTCCATGGACAGTTCGAAAACCCTTATGCCATGGGACATGGCTTTTTCAATGGCGGAGAACAACCTTTTCCCGGTGAAAAAATAGGTGGAAAATCCGAATTTCATCTAAAGCGGTTCCTCTTGCCGATCGCGCCGGTACCCTTCATATAATAGTGGGGTTCCGGGCCGCCGACTGTGTGCGGCCCGGGCCCACCGGCTTTCGGCGCTCTGTCGGTGTTACTTCAGTGCTGCTTTTACCTGGGCAACAATCTCATCACTGCTGAGAGAAGCGATGGTCTTAAGAAGGCCTTCCTTCGCGTAGAAATTGATGAGAGGAGAAGTTTTCTCATTGTAAGTCTCGAGGCGCTTCGTAATTGCGTCCACTGTCTCGTCGGCGCGCTGCACTGCGGGAGAGCCGCACTTCAGGCATTTTCCCTCCGGTGTCGGCGGCTTGCTTTTTATATTATAGATTTCCTGGCAGTCGGGGTTCGAGCAGGTCCTTCTTGTGGTCAACCTGTCCAGAATGACGTCCGTCGGCACATCGAGGTTGATGACCGCGTCCAGCTTGATGCCCAGTTTGCCAAGGAGCACCTTGAGGTCCTCCGCCTGGGGTATGGTCCTCGGAAAACCATCGAGCAAGAAACCCTTTGCGCAGTCCGGCTCCTGAAGCCTTGCTTCCATGATGTCCATGATCAGTTTGTCGGGCACGAGTTCGCCCCGCTCCATGTATCCCTGCGCTTCCAAACCAAGTTTCGTCTTGGCCTTGACCGCGTTCCTCAAAATATCGCCTGTGGAGATTTGCACTGATCCGTCATAATCGGTCAACATCTTTGCCACCGTACCCTTACCGGCACCCGGCGCTCCCAGTAATACTATTTTCATGGGCCAGCCTCCTGTTTTTATATTTGTTTGGGTTTAAGACGCGATATTATACCTCCATTTTCACCAAATGGAAATCTAATTCGCCCCGGCCGGGGAAGGACGGGGACGGGGGCAGCGGAAGGGCGATATCCTTTTCGTGAACAATCGATTCCGGCGAGACCTGAATACTGTACTGGTTTATGTCCATAGACCCCGTCACGGGGAAACCGTTGGAATAGCTTGATCAGCGGGTTTCGACCCTTTTTGACAGGGTTCATGGAGTAGGCTATACTATTGTGATGAAAACCTATACGCTGCACCGGGACGCCTCCCCCCGCAAGGCGCTCGTGGATTATGAAAAAGACCTGAACGAGGAGCAGTTTGCCGTGGTTACCGCCTCTCACGGCCCTATCCTTGTCATAGCCGGGGCGGGAAGCGGCAAAACCAGGGTTGTCACGTACCGGGTGGCCCGGTTGCTCGAACAAGGGGTATCGCCCAATTCCATTCTTCTCCTCACGTTCACAAACAAGGCGGCCCGCGAGATGCTCTATCGCGTGGAACGTCTGGTCAAGATGGATACGCGCTACATGTGGGGAGGCACCTTTCACCATATCGGCAACCTGATCTTGAGGCAAAACAGCAAAAGAGTGGATTACAAGCCTGATTTCATCATACTTGACAACGAAGATGCCAAAGACCTGATAGACGTGGTGACGAAGGAAGCGAAGATCGACACCAAGGAAAAGCGGTTCCCCAAAGGGCAGGTGCTGAAAGAGGTGTTCAGTTACTCCCTCAACACCATGCAGGATATCGAGGAAACGGTTGACCAGAGGTATCCCGATTTTCTCGATATCCTGGGTCAGATTGCGGATATTCAGAAAGGGTACTCGGAAAAGAAGAAGGCCTCTAATGTCATGGACTTCGACGATCTTCTCTACTACTGGCACCGGCTTCTGGCCGAGGACGAAACATTGCGGAAGTATTATGCCTCTGTTTTTTCGCACATCCTTGTCGATGAATACCAGGACACAAACAGGATACAGTCGGAAATAGTCGATTTCATGGGTCTTATCAACCGGAACGTCATGGCCGTCGGAGACGATGCGCAATCGGTCTATAGTTTCCGTGGAGCCAATTTCCAGAACATCTTCGATTTCCCCAAGCGCTACAGCGATGCCCGGGTCTATAAACTGGAGACCAATTACAGGAGCACTCCGGAGATCCTTGACCTCGCCAACCATTCCATTTCACACAATGTGCAGCAGTTCGAAAAGAACCTGCGGGCAGTGAGGATTAACGGCGTTATCCCTGCGGTCACCCCCACAAGGGACGTGATGCAGCAGGCCGAGTTCGTGGTACAGCGAATAAGGGAATTGCGCGATGAAGGGGTCCCCCTGAGCGAGATCGCGGTACTCTACCGCGCCCATTACCACTGCATGGAATTGCAGATGGAATTGACCCGGCACGACATACCTTTTGAGATACGAAGCGGCCTCCGGTTCTTTGAACAGGCCCACATCAAGGATGTGGTTGCCTATCTCAGGATCATGCTCAACCCCTCGGACGAAATCTCATGGAAGCGGATACTCAAGATGCTGCCTCGTATAGGAAAGAAGACGGCGGACCGTATCTACGACCTGATAAAGACCCATGATGATCCCATTGCGCTTTTTATCACCAAAAAGATCGGGGAGCACTTCAAGAGCCTGCAGCAAGGGGACGTAGAACGCCTCTCCAGGCTTTTCGCCCGCCTTGAGGCGCTGAAGGGGTATGAAGCCATGTCCGATATGATCGCCGCCATCCTTGAGCACGGTTATACCGACTACCTCAAGTACACCTATCCCAACGCGGAGAATCGTCTCGAAGACATAGGCCAGTTCATGAATTTCTCGACCGGGTACGACTCGCTCCTCAATTTCCTGAGCGAGCTTTCCCTTATGAGCGGTATAAGCGGAGAAGAGATCGACTCCACCGACGGACGGGGGGACGAGAGGGTTATTCTCAGCACCATTCACCAAGCGAAGGGACTCGAGTGGAATGTGGTCTTTCTTATCTGGTGCGCCGAAGGAAGGTTTCCCAACCCCAAGGCAGTGGAAGAGGGTGAAACCGAAGAGGAGAGGCGTCTTTTCTATGTGGCGGCGACGCGGGCCAAAGATCAACTCTATCTCTGCCACCCCCTGATGACCTTCGATCGCCAGATAGGCTCCGTCAGCCTGAGACCGTCCCGTTTCATCGCGGAGTTGAAATCATCCCACTACGAGGAATGGCACATCGCGGACGAGTGGTCAACCCTTGCGTAGGCCACCGGCGTTCCATTTCCCTGATGAGAAGTAAGTGTCGTTTCTGTAATGATGGCCGCTGGCTCGAATATTTTATGCAGTATTTACGGTATGTTAGGTACGGCGTTTTGCGACTATTTGCCCGAAAGAGAGTTACTTCTCAGGGATCGATAGTCAACTACGTCCCCTATGGTGCCTTTCTTCCCTGTGCCTATTATGCCTCCAGCCTTGCATCCAATGGGCGCCTAACCGCCCCGGCCAGTTCCCGCCTGGTAAGGGGTTTCACGAGAAACGCCCTGATCCCTATTTCCTTTGCCTCCTCCGGCGACACTGTCTCGCTGTGGCCGGTACAGAGGATAACGGGGATGTCGCCCCTTATTGCGAGAAGCTCTTTCGCAAGATCTGCCCCGGTCAGTCGGGAAATGGTCTGATCCGTGATGACGAGGTCGAATAGGGTCGGGTCGGCAGAAAAAATATTGAGGGCCTCCACGCTGTCGGTCACGGCGGTTACCATGTACCCGAGCCGGCTTAGGACAGCCCGTCCCCATTCAACGAGCATCTCTTCGTCATCGACGAGAAGGATCCTCTCATCCCCTCCGGGGATATGAGGCATCTCTGCAACCTCCGTTACTGTACCGGTCATTGCTTTAGGTAGAAGCACCCTGAAGGTGGAACCCACCCCGGGCTCACTTTCGACGGTGATCGTGCCCTGAAGGTCCTTTACGATCCCGTACACCATTGCGAGGCCCATGCCGGTGCCTTCACCCGCGCCCCTCGTGGTAAAGAAGGGTTCGAAAATCCGTTTTATCACCTGGGGACTCATGCCCGTTCCCGTGTCCTTCACGGTGAGTTGGATAAATTCCCCGGGAGTCACGTCAAGTCCCGGTACGGGAGAGTCCGGCACAAAACCAAAATCCGCGAGGCCGATCTCAAGGATCCCTGTTCCCTGCATGGCAAGGGAGGCATTGGTGGCGAGGTTCATAAGGACCTGCTGCACCTCCGTGGGGGCAGCGAGTACCGTGTCGGAGGTCGTGGTGATCGTAACCCGGATCTCAATCGTGACGGGAATAGAGGCCCTCAAGAGCTGAACGGTCTCATCAATGATGGGTGAGAGGGACAGCAGGGTTTTCGCATGATTGGTCTTACGGGAAAAGGAAAGGATTTGTTTCACAAGATCTCTTGCCCTCATGGCCGATTTCAGGACATTCTTAAGATTCTTCCCCACGAGGGGACGATCGGGGACATCATCAATCGCCATCTCCGTGAACCCGACGATCGCCCCCAGGATGTTGTTGAAATCATGGGCAATCCCTCCCGCGAGGGTACCGATAGCCTCCATCTTCTGCACCTGGCGGAGCTGCTCTTCGACTTGGCGCTGCCTGGTGACCTCCTCGACCGCCACGCTTACACCCACAACCTTTCCCGAGGAGTCTTTCAGCGGATACCAGCCCGCTATCCATGTCCGGGGGGGAGCTCCCGGTCTCGCCAGGGTTTCTCCGGTGATTTCCATATCGATGACCGGCTCACCCGTCTCTATGATCCGGCGGACCAGGCGCTCGGCTTCATCTGCGAAGGCAGGCACTATCTCGCGCATAGACCGGCCGAGGTGCTCCCGGGCCGGTATGCCGTTCATCTCGGCGAGGCGTTCATTTACTCTCTGATACCGAAGATCGGTATCCAGGACACATAAACCAATGGGCGCTGTATCGTAATAGGCCTCGATTTCCCTTTTCTGTTCCCGGGCAATCTCCTCGCTCTTCGTGAGCGCTTCGGTCCTATCCCTTACGCGTTCCTCCAGTTCATCGTGCGCTTTCTTAAGCGCCTCCTCGGCCCGCTTCCTCGCGGTGATGTCGCTCGCCGCCGACCGGCAATGGGTAAAACGTCCTTTGTCATCCTTGCTCGCAATGCTTTCGAGGGACACCGTTATGCGGGTCCCATCTTTCTTCGCGATATCGATCTCGCACAACTCCCGGGCGGTGGTGCGCAGGACCTTTTTATGATGCTCAAAGAATATTTTCTCGGAATAGGGCGCCACGAAGCGGGAAAAAGGCTTATTGAGGAGGCGGCCCCTTTCCACGCCAAGCAGCCTGGCGCCGGTCAGGTTAACCTCGAGGATCAGTCCGTGCTCATCAAAGGTAAAATAGCCCACGGGGGCAAAGTCGTAGAGGTCGGCATAACGGGATCGCGAAGCCTCGATTTCAACTTGGGACTGCCTGAGCGCCACATTTTGCATCTCAAGCTCGATCTGGTGCGTTTCAAGTTCCTGGAGGAGGTACTCGGGGTCCCGGGACGAGGGCGGTGCAACCGAATCCGATTCCCCCGGTATGGTTTTCACGGGCTCTCTCTCATCCTCGTCGTGTGGGTGGCGTGTCATGCCTATTCTTTTTGTCCGATTAAGTCTAACAAATATGACCTTCGGTTTGCAAATTAAGTTCAGATTTCATGGTCACAAGAGAGACCTCCCGATTATTGATGTTTCTTTGTAAAAGAGTAATGTTATACTGAATATAAGCACCCGGATTGCATTTGTCATAGAGAGGCTCAAGGAACTTTCTCTTAGGCGGTTTCCATAGTGCATATGGACTGAAATCGAGGAGGAACGACGTGGCTGAGAAAAGGAAGGCATCTCCCCACCCCAAAGAGGGGACCGCTGAGAAGAAAAGTGCAAATGATTTCCCCATCGTGGGAATAGGCGGGTCGGCAGGCGGCCTGGAAGCATTCGCCGCCTTTTTTTCGGTCATGCCCGCCGATAGCGGGATCGCCTTTGTAGTCATCCCCCATCTCGACCCCGGCCATAAGAGCATGATGACGGACCTCTTGGGAAGGCATACCCGGATGAAAGTGGAGGAGGCAGAGGACGGGGTTATGGTTACACCGAACCACGTCTACATCATCCCCCCGAACAAGGATATGGCAATCTATCACGGCGCCCTGCATCTGACAACCTTCTTGGAACCCCGGGGACTGAGGATGCCCATCGATTTCTTCTGCCGATCCCTCGCCGAGGACCGTGGAGAAAACGCGATCTGCATCATCCTCTCGGGAACAGGGACGGATGGGAGCCTGGGCATAAGCGCCGTTCACGGGGCGGGAGGCATGTCAATGGCCCAGGACCCGACCGAGGCCAAGTACGACGGCATGCCGAGAAGCGCGATAGAGACCGGCTTCGTCGACTATGTGATCCCCGTGGAGAAGATGCCCTCCCAGCTTATTGCCTACATGAAGCAGTCCCTCCCGCAAAGAGCGCGAAGAATATTATCCATGCGGGAGAAAGGCACCGCCTCCCTCCAGAAAATATTCATGACCTTACGCACAAAGACGGGCCATGACTTCTCCGGCTATAAACCGAGCACCATGCACCGGCGCATAGAGAGGAGGATGAGCCTCCACGAGATTACGAACATTGATGATTACGCCAGGTACCTCCAGACTAATACGGAAGAAGCGCGGGTGCTCCTCAAGGAATTGCTCATCGGCGTGACGAGTTTTTTTCGTGAGCCGGAAGCCTTTGAAGCCCTGAAGCAGACCCTTCTGGAGCTTCTCGGGAAGAAAAGCGACGGCTACCAGGTGAGAGTGTGGGTGCCGGGGTGCGCCAGCGGCGAAGAGGCGTACTCCCTTGCCATAACCTTGAGCGAATGCATCGATGAGCTGGGGAAGGACTTAAAGGTGCAGATCTTCGGCACGGACATCGATGAAGAGGCCATAAACCGCGCCCGGGCTGGTTTCTATCCCGACAACATATCCTTGGACATATCCGCGGAACGGCTGCAACGGTTCTTTGTAAAAGAAAGGGGCGGATTGCGGATAAAGAAAACTGTCCGGGAGATGGTAATCTTTGCGGTCCAGAATCTCATCAAGGACCCTCCTTTCACCAAACTTGACCTTATATCCTGCAGAAACCTCATGATTTACCTGAGCAGCAATTTGCAGGGAAGGATTTTCCCCCTCTTTGCATACAGCCTGAAACCGAAAGGCTTTCTCTTCCTCGGGTCCTCGGAGAGTATCGGCGGATTTTCCGATCTTTTTTCCACCGCGGATAAGAAATGGAAGATATACGAGAGGAAGGAGACCGACCTCGCGCCCCAGGCGGTGGCGTTCACAGGGCTCCCGTGGGCCCATGAAGCCGGGACGGGATATATACCCCGGACGGGGGGGACGCAAAGGGGCACGATTGCAGGGGCAGCTGAAAAAATGATACTGGAGAGCGTCACCCCGCCCTGCGTGGTGGCCAACGACAGAGGCGACATAGTCTATATCCACGGCAGGACGGGGAAGTACCTTGAGCCTGCCCAGGGTGAGCCGGGTATGAACATCTTCACCATGGCCCGGGAGGGGCTGCGCCCTGAACTGAATGCGGGCTTCATGAGTGCGTCCAAAGGAAAGGCGGTCTCTTACCGGGGGCTTAAGGTCAAGCAAAACGGCCATTTTCAGTTGGTGAACATGACCGTCTCACCTGTCCATGACCCCGAGATAATGCAGGGGCTGACCCTCGTGGTCTTCGAAGACGGGAAGGAAACCCGGAGGAGGCATACGGCGAAGGGCGAAGAGACGCCCGGGGCCTCTCACCAGGGTTTTGAGCAGGAGCTTGAGCATACGAGAGAGACCCTTCGGGCCACTGTCGAGGAGATGCAGGCCACCAATGAAGAACTGAAGTCCTCCAACGAAGAGCTCCAGTCCACGAATGAGGAGCTCCAGTCCACCAACGAGGAGCTGGAGACCTCGAAAGAGGAACTGCAGTCGGTCAACGAGGAGCTGATCACGGTTAATGGAGAGCTTGAGTCGAAGATCGAGGACCTCTCCCGGGCCGAGAACGACATGAAGAACCTGCTCGACAGCACGCATATGGGCACAATTTTTCTCGACAACAGCCTGCGCGTCAAGCGCTTTACGTCCGATGCCACCCGCGTCGTCAACCTCATCGAGGCGGATATAGGGCGGCCGATAGGTCACATCGTCACAAACCTCGATTATGAGGACCTCCTGAAGGACGCGCAGATGGTCCTCGATACGTTTATATATGAGGAGAAAGAGGTGCACACGAAAGACGGTGCCTGGTTTCTCATGCGTATCCTGCCGTACCGTACCGTGGAAAAGACAATTGAAGGAGTGGTGATCACCTTCACGGAAATCGATAAATTGAAGAAAGCGGCCCACGAGCTTGAAGAGGCCCATGCGGAGAACGTCGCGCTGGAGGCGGCCCGGGGTTTAGCTGACGCCATTGTCGATACGGTGAAGGAACCTCTTATTGTGCTCGGGGAAGAACTCAATGTCGTGACGGCAAACCGCTCCTTTTTGAGCATGTTCCAAACGACGGCGGAGGAGATCAAGGAGAAATCGGTCTTCGATATCGGGACCGGCCAGTGGGATGTGCCCCGGCTCAAAAAACTCCTTCAGAACCTTCTGCCCACGGATACCCGGATTGAGGGCTTCGAGGTAGCGTATAAGTTCCCGGATCACACGAGGAAAGAATTGCTTCTCGATGCCCGCAGGATAGTGCAGAAAGGGTTTCATTCTCCGATGATCCTGGTCGCTATCCGGGAGAAAGGTTGAGAAGGTATCCGGAGCTTTAGGGCCATGCCGGGCCAGGCTCATCCCTAAGATTGTGGGGAACGGCAAGGATCACCACTTAAAACCCGGCATGTCTGTCATCTGATGCTAAACCATCGGTACAGGAAGACATTCTTACCATGCAACACCTGTGCACCGTAAGCCGTGACGCACCTTCACTATTTCAGCTGGGGAGGGATCAGGTACGCTCATTGAATTATCATATTCTTGAGAAACAGGGTGTGCGAAGCCAGCGCTGGTATGACGAGAAAAGAGCATTTAATATTTCACGAACGTCCCTAATGGCCCCCCAAGCGCGGAGTGAATTACGCAAAGAAATCTATGTCATACGAGCCGCAACCCATCCCCTCAAGTGCAAACACGGAAGGTAAGCCCTTGACAAGGTTTACATTATTTTTAATACTATCAATGAGGCCACTGAAAATTCAAAATAGTGAAATTAACCTTTAATGCTCAGATAGCGTGCGGGAATGTTATAGCAGAAATGGAGTCGATCTTTTATGTCTGACAAGAACTTAAGAAGGCGTTCGCGCCCGGACCAATCCGCCGCTGACCCTAAATCGTCTACGGCAAGATTGCCTTTGGAAAAACTGCACGAACGGCACGAGGGCCTGACGTTCGAAGTGGCGCAATCTTACATTCAAGCAGCTGAAGTATGCCTTGATAGGCACCACGCCTCTCCTCAAGAGTTCCTCTTGGATGATGATAGGACGGAGAATAGTATTTCAGTAGAATGGAGAAGCCCTGATGCCCGTACGAAGCGGGCATGGGCGAATACCGACGATGCCACAAGAGATGGAGCTTATGCTTGTGCGTTGGCCGCGACTGAGCTTTCCAGAGGTCTTGTGGCGGTCAGTCGTGCGGAGACACTAACCGGAGCGGATTATTACGTTGCGCCTGTTGGTGAGCCCTCTGATGATCTCGAAAACACCCTTCGCTTGGAAGTGTCCGGTACTGACTCGGACCGCTCGGGCGTAAGATACCGTCTGAGAGGCAAGGTGAGACAGGCTCAAGAGGGAGCAAGTGATTTACCGGCCCTTGCAGCGGTAGTTGGCTTTAAGGCGCGGCTAATAATGATTCAGACAGTGGAAGAGACATGACGTGGGCAACGTATCACGGCAAAAGTATTGATTATGTCAATAGAGCTGAGAAAGCTATTAAACGAAATGATACCGATAGCGCATCAAAATTCTATCGTATGGCAGCCCTAGCCGAGGGCATTGCCCTCCATAAGCTGGAGCTGACGAAGAAACGTACGCTTGGCATAACAGCAGTCAGCGCGGCGTCGCTGTGGTACAAGGCGCATGACCTAAGAAAAGCACAGAAATTGTCATACCAAGCGCTTGCGCTAAGCGGTCTTCCTGATTTTGCTCGGCAACAACTCCAGAAACTGTTACAAACCATATGGAGCGAAGAGTCCCGTATGAAATCAGGGATCAACTTTACTAAAGGGGAAGTTTTGATCTCCATCAGTGGGGGTGAGGTTGTGACCGGTGGAGCGCCGTTAGACCTTATCCTGACAAAGGTAGAACAGGTGAGCCGCATGTTCTACCGCACAGTTGAAATGCTGCTCGACCGTCCATTTCGATTGCGAGGTAATCCCCCCGCTGACATTCAAGAGCAATTTCGCCCATGGCTCTTTCAAACTGAGCCGGGCAGTTATCAGTTCGCCGTTCGTATTGAAAAACCCAAACAAATGGAATTGTTCCCCACTGCTAGAACTGAAGTTGAAAGGATTACCGAAAAGTTCATGGATATAGTCAGAGCAAGTACAGACGATCCCAAGGGAGTCTTGCCTGAGATCGTACCGGATATTCAATATAGAGACGCATTCATGAGGCTCACACGTAATCTCGCACCGGCAGGCAAGCTGTTCAGTAAGATGGAAATAAAGTCGTCCTCGGTCCCTGAGATGCGCCCTATCGAACTTAACCAGGCATCACGAGAGATTATAAGCGAGGCGGTGAAGAAACACAGGGTAAAGGAAAAGAAAGAACAGGCAGAGGAGGTAATACAACTCCGTGGGACATTACGCGGTTTGCAACTAGATCACGACTGGCTTGAAATAAATGAACATGGAGAACCTCCCAGATCAATCCGCATATACGAGGCAAGCGAAGCCATCGACGATGTAGTTGGACCTATGGTCAATCACAATGTTATTGTAGACGTGGCGAGGAAGAGGACTAGATTTGTCTATCGTGATATTCAGATGGAAGATTAAGTTTCGTTGACCATAGGTGAAGCCCAAGCTTCCCTAGTGCCCCCCAAACAATTAGTTTTTATGGAATGTCCCCTAGTGTTCCAGATGGCTGCGCACGTTCTGCGGCCATGTTGTTCACGTATTCTTCTAAACACGAGGACAAATCCTCGACAAAAGGTTGAGCTTTTTTGTAGATCTCATAGATTTCGCTAGCGTCCTTTTCGAGAACATACGCTGCAAAATTCTGATGGACTAGTCGATTTCGATCCCGTCCTATTTCGAGAAACGCTTCAACGCTCTCGGTAAACTTAGGTAAATCCGTTTCACGCTTCCGCATGAACGTCTTGAATCCGTCACCGAAAAGTCTATAAAACTTGTTTGCATTTTTCGTTTCCCATTCAAATAAGCTATGGTACTGTCTGCTATTGATGACCGTGTTTTTTGCGAATTCCGAGACCACTGTACTTCCTGGCGTATGTTTAGCAAAGAAGAGGAGTAATAAATGGCGTAGTCGATAGTCAAAATAACTCGCAGCGGCCAAGAGCAAAGATTTTTTAAAATTCTCGTCAGCAGAGCTATAAAGAGATATTTCGCCACGGTCCTTGAGAATTTGTTTTAACTCCGTAAGCTCGATAAATAGTCGGTCCACAACCGTTGTTTCCATAAGAATACGCTCCAGCTTCAAATGGCGTTTAACAAGTCGCGTGCCCTCTGAATTCGCTTTGATACGTTCGTGGTTTGAGTCGTTGCTTTCTGTGACGCCGTTACAAACTGCTCGTCTTTTACAACCGATTCAATATACTCCTCTGTCAACGACTTAAGTGAAAGGTTTTTTGTCTCAATTGCACTTTCACAGGTAGCCGAAAATACAGCCTCAAAAAGCGCAATGTTAAAACGGCGGGTTTTTCTGTTGATGAATGCGCCGGAAGGAAGGGCTGATGATGCTCGCAGGAATGCTTCAAAAAGTTGCTCAAGAAAGTTATTTTGCTCTTGACTGTGATTCCGACATTTTCGTGAGAACTGGTTCAAGAATTTAACCATGGAGGGAGCGTAGTTTTTGCCCTCTATCAGCAAAGCAAATCCGCGCAAAAGAACTTCAACATCTTTTTGATGCAAGTCCAGTTCTTCGGATGAAAGAAGCTTCCTCCAGGAGGGAAGTGCATTTATCTTGTAGAGCATACTGTAAAACCGTGAATGATAAAGGCTGGTCCGAATTTCCTGGGGACGCAAATTAATGCCGCCGGAATTGAGGCGATTAAAAATCTCGTAAATTGAGGAATCATCGTTTGGCGAGTTTTGTTTGACTATAACATTTCTGATGGGACGCAATTCAAATTGAGTTTTGTACTCTCCGAGTGTAGCGTAATTCATTCTTTTGAATTTGTTAGGTCTTTCCGGAAGACGCTCAGGTAGCGATAGTCTGAAATCAGTAAAGTATGAATCGTCAAAAAGTATAGAATCAGGTATCTTGCCATTTTCATCAAATATCGTTCGCAGCTCCACGCGTTTTTCCTTTAGTGGGAATCTTTTCTTTATGAAATAGTAAATTGACATTAGCCTTTGCTGACCGTCAATTACCAAAAACTTGTTGCGGGCTTCCTCATAGAGAAATAACTGCGGGACTGGAAGTCCCAATATTAGTGATTCAATGAGCTTCGAGGCCCGAACTGAATCCCACACATAATTCCGTTGAAACCCGGGTATCTTTACGGCGCCGGATTCAATGAAACTAAAAATTGTCAGAACATTGAAATCATTTGGGGTGGCAGTTAGATCGTATTCGTCTATTTGAAAATCATCTTCTTGTTCTGCGTAATCTTCAAACCAATCAAAATCGCCGTTCATGAATTCCTCCGAGGCTATGTGCGGACTGATCCAGATACCTCTTATGGCTGTCCACTAGCCTTCACATAGCAGAATTGATATTTTACCGTTTGTCTCTGGTTGCGACGAAAACGGGTTCAAGCGAGTGTGGATGCCCTGCAACTATGTCCTGCAATGAGTTCCCACCCGTGTAATTCATCCAAACTATTCTGATATTATTCCCCGCTATTGTCAATAACATTCTTGGACCGGTGTCCAAGTCCATGGACTTCACTGAAATCCCATTCGAAAGCGACCATCCTCTGCTAAGATGTCAAAGCGTGGGCTTCAGGAAGGAGTTCCTCAGGATCAAGCTAATTAAAATCCGCCCTCAATAAGTAGGGCGAGGGAGACGTCCTTCAATAATTCAATAGCTCTTTTCCCCGCTCTTCTACACTCTCGTCCCGTTCAAAATCCTTTGTTTCATTGTGCCACTGAGCCGAGACAGTGTCAAACGAATTTTTGATGTCGAGCATAACCATTACCGCCCGGAACTCAGCATATGGTCAAAAAGCACCCTGGTGTTGCTTTCAGGAAGCACATCCTTAACATGCAACACCTGTGCACTGTAAGCCGTGGCGCACCTTCACTGTTTCAACTGCGTCTTATTTTCCCGGCATCCTCAGTTTGAAATAATCGGTTGTGCCGGGTCGAATAGATGGCGGCATGGCGTGGAAGCTCCAGGTACGTTGGGCTGTGAGGGTGCGTGACCGTCGGCCCCAGCCAAGAAGGATCAGTTGCTCTGTGGCCGGGTACCCGCGGTCATGGAACAAACCCCAAAGATTGAGACTCTGTCCGCGGGTGACATCCAGAGGACTCGTACCTTCGCAGAGCGGCGTAGATGGAGTTTTCACGTTATGCCGCCATCTATCGATTACTCTAGAATACGCCTTTCGGCCGCCTCGCCACCGGCTCGCAGCCTTCTCGCCGAACCTACAACGATGCTGCACCGCTCAGCACTTACACAGGACACCGTTGACCGGCCGCAAGGGTTCCCCTGTCTCAACTTATGTATATATTCCATTGAAAGGGATAGGGACACGGTAGCATCGACGCCGGTATACCCTCTTCGCCCCTTACCCTGCGGCCACTTTGTGCGCCAGACGCTGGAAGCGGTGCTCCAGGGCGATGCGTTCGGCGTTGTTCAGGTGTTTGGCATCACTCAAGAGGTTCTGCACGATCTCCAGGGCTTTTTCAGGTTCCCGGGTGTGGTGTTCGTAGAACTTGGCGAGCTCTTCGACGGCAAAGACGTCGCGGGAGTTTGATGCCAAAAGATGTTGCCACAGTTTTGCGGCTTCTTCCCAGCGATGGGCTTTCTTGTGAATGAGAGAGAGGAAACGCCTCGCGCCCGTCGCCACCTCGGGGCGATGAGACAATACCAAGGCTTCCAGGAGCCTTCCGGCTCTTTCCGAGTCGCCACGTTCGTGGATTAATGCCGCCAGCTTGAGGAGGTCGCCGTGGTGGCCGTGGGTCATGGCTTCGCTTCCTTCCACGAGGTCGGCCAGATATTTCAGGAGTGACGCCATGGAGATGACATCCAGTTTGTTGTGGAGGAACACGTCTTCCAGAAGCCTCCCGTCGCGATGGTGGAGCCAGTCGAAATAGCGCTGGGGGATTTCGAAGCCGGGCACGTCGCCGTCGCGCCTCACCCCCAGCACCTCCGCCTCGATGGTGGAGAGGCGTGCGTTTTCCAGGCGGTGCGCAAGCATCCTCCTGCTCGGGTGGAGGAGGTCGATGTGGGGCAAAGTTGACAGGGTGTCCCTGCAACGATTGAGGATAAACCGCGTCGCAAGGAGGTTCAGGTCAAAGGTCTTACCGTTGAAGGTCACAAGAAAGTCCTTCCCGGAGGCGAGCTCGCTGAGATAGGTGAGCATGGCCCTTTCCTCGGAAAAATCCCGGGCAAAGAGCTGGCATGTAACGAAGGAATCCGTCTCGAACCATCCGAGCCCGATCAGGAAGGGGAATGTCCCTGTGCCGCCTGCGAGGCCGGTGGTCTCCGTGTCGAGGAAGAGGCCGCCCGTTATGGACAGGCCGTTAAGTGACTGATGGCCGGTAAGGAAGGCCGCCGCCGCCATACTGGGACAGGCCAACTCACCGATGCGGCAATGCCCGTGGGCATCGTTCGCGCTCAAGGCGCAACGGGACATGAAGAAATTGCCCGAGGGTGTCCGGGCTTCCTCACCTGTGATAACGGCATCGAGGGGCGCCGCGCCCCGTCGCACCCCGGGAACCCTCGGCGGGACAATGCGCTCCCGCCGGTTCATGACGTTGTCTATCTTCTTCCGAAGCTCGCTTATTCCTGCGGGCTCGGCGTCGGTTTTGGAAGGTTTGTCCGTTTCATTGACGAGGCGGCTTAAGCGGTCCTTGAGACTCATTGCCCGTCTACCAGCGCGAGATCGAGGATCTGCACCGCCGCGTTCTTGGCCGAGGGCCCCACCTCCAGCAATGGTCCCACGCACATGGGGCACCCGTACTCACACCCGCATGAGGTGATGACGGAGCGCACGGCGCGCATAAGCTCATTGTGCCTTTCGAAGAGGTTCTCCGAAAACCCGATACCACCGGGATAGGCGTCGTAGATAAAGACCGTCGGATCGTAGGCGTTTTCCATGACATTCACGGGCTCGTTCGGGCTTGCCGTGATGACCCTGTTGTTGCTTCCCCGGCGCACGTACCATTCACCGCTCTTGTCGCCGATACACCAGTTCACGTCACGGATATCCGACATGACGAGCATGGCCGACATATGATGGAGGCAGTATGCGAGCCCCGCAAGGCCGTCCACGATTTCCAGGCGGCTCACCGGCAGTGAATTGAGGAGGTCCCAGGGGATGGTAAACCAGTAACTCGTGGTATGCATCTCTTTCTGGGGCAGGTCCACGTCGCCGTAACCCACGTTTTCCGAGGTATAGAACTTGATCTTCTTATAGCCCACCACCTTGCTCGACACCTGGACCTCGCCATGCTCGACGATGACCCTGCCTTTCATCTTCTTGTCAAAGTCCTCGATGACGCGGACGCTGGTGTAATTCATGGCATCCGTGTAGTAATCCACATCCACCTTTCTCACATACGCCTTCTTGCGCTCCAGGTCGAGCTTGTCCACGTGGTATTGCTGGGACTCCACCATGTAGATGGCGCCATCGTGGACCGTAGTGAAGGCGCTGTCCCAGTCCACCTCGGCGATCACCCTATGACTTCCCGTCTCCGTGGTATCCACGACAACGATATTTTCGGTGCTGATGGTCCTCAAGCTCACTTCATCTGCGGGATAGCTCTCCGCCGCCCAGTGCCAGCGCTGGTCCACACGGTGGAGCACACCCTTCTCCTCCAGGTAGGCCAGGAGTTCCATGAGGTCCTCCTTGCCGAACCGCTCACCTTCCTCAAAGGGCAGCTCAAAGGCCGCGCTCTTGATATGGTGGAGCAGGATCAGCAGGTTGTCCGGGTTTACCCGGCAATGCTCCGGAGAACGGGCAAAGAAGTAGTCCGGGTTCTCCACGATGAACTGGTCCATGGGGTTGCTCTTTGCAATGAGGATTGCAAGGCTGTGGCCGGTCCTGCGGCCCGCCCTGCCGGCCTGCTGCCAGGTGCTCGCAATGGAGCCCGGATAGCCGACCATGATGCACGCCTCGAGGTCGCCTATGTCGATGCCCAGCTCAAGGGCGTTCGTGCTTACCACGCCCATGACGCTCCGCTCTCTGAGACCCTTTTCGATCTCTCGCCTGAGATTGGGCAGATAACCGCCCCGGTAGCCCGTCACATAGTGGTCATTCGAGGGGATTCTCCCCCTGAACTGGTCCTTGAGGTACTTGGTGAGCACTTCCACGTTCAGCCTGCTCGTGGTGAAGGCAATGGTCTGTATCTTGTTGTCGATAAGGTCGCTCGCTATCTTCCGCGCCGGCGTCAGGGCCGACTGGCGTATGCCCAGTTCCCTGTTTAAAATAGGCGGGTTGTAGAGAATGAAGGTCTTGGCCGACCTTGGCGCGCCGCTTTCGTCGATAAGTACCACTTCCTTTTCCAGGAGGTCCTGCGCATGCTCCCCGGGGTTGGCCACCGTGGCAGTGCAGCAGATGAACACAGGGTCCTGCCCGTAAAAACGGCAAACCCTCTTCAGACGCCTGAACACGTTGGTCACGTTGCTGCCGAAAACCCCGCGATACACGTGAAGCTCGTCTATCACCACGTATTTCAGGTTGGAAAAGAGTTTCTGCCATTTGGTGTGATGGGGGAGAATGCCCGCATGGAGCATATCCGGGTTGGTGACCACCACATTACCCTGCTTGCGGATAGCCTGTCTCGCATCGTCCGGGGTGTCGCCGTCATAGGTGAAGGTCTTGATGTTCGCCTTGAGTTGTCCGATGAGACCGTGAACCTCGGTCATCTGGTCATTGGCAAGGGCCTTCGTGGGGAAAAGGTAGATAGCTCTGGTCTCGGGTTCTTCGAGGATTCTCTGGAGCACGGGGATGTTGTAGCACAGGGTCTTGCCGCTCGCCGTGGGCGTGACAAGGACCACATCCTTGCCCTGGCGCACGAGGTTTATGGCGCGGGCCTGGTGGCTGTAAAGCCTTGCGATGCCCCGGTCAACAAGGACCTTCCGCAGGGCCGGGTCTATCCAGTCGGGGTATTCGGCAAAGCTGCCCTCCGAAGCAGGGATATGCTTGATACACGTTGCGTTCTCCCGGAAGCGCCTGTCGGTCTCCGCGCGGGCCAGCCATTCCGAAAGGGTCAAGCGAGCCATGGGCCCTCGATAAAGATACCCCTGAAATAGCGGATATCCTCCTGCCGCCGGTCGAAATTACCCTTCCCGGCACAGGGTACATTCCTGCTTTCCTGCACATAATTCATACTACAGTTAAACGTTTCTTTAGTCATTTGATCAAGCTTTTTTTGCGTGGTTCGCGGCGGAACCGGGGGCGGACGCCCCCGGGAAAAACAGCAGGTCTCAATCGAGGGCGGACGTCATATCTTGAAGGTCTGAACCGTCCCCTGCAGGCTCGTTGCGAGCCCCGAAAGTCCCATGGCCGCCTCGGATATCTCTTCCGACGATCCGAGGGTCTCTTTCGTCACGTCGGAGATGTGGTTTATGTCCCGTGTGATCGTTTCCGTGGTGGCGCTCATTTCCTCTATGGCGGTGGCGGTCTGCTGGATACCGGAGTAAAGGCCGTCAATGCTCGTAATGATATCCTCAAGGGCGGTTTCGGCCTGTGATGAAAACTCCACTCCTGCCGCGACATTCATTTTTGCCTTGTCCATGGACTCGACGGTCTTTTCCACGCCCGTCCTGATGGCGCCGATCATGGCCCCTATCTCCGTGGTGGAAGCAGAGGTCCTTTCGGCAAGTTTCTTCACTTCGTCGGCCACGACTGCAAAGCCCCTTCCGTGTTCACCCGCCCTTGCGGCCTCGATGGCGGCGTTCAGGGCGAGCAGGTTCGTCTGGTCCGCTATCTCGTTGATGGTAGTCACTATATCGCCGATCTGCTCCGACTGCTGGCCCAGGGCCTTCACGAACTCGGACGCGGTCTCCACCGTGCCCGCAATGAGGTTGACTTCGTTGATGGCTTTGTGGACGATCCCCTGTCCGCCTTTCGCGATCTTCACCGTCTCGCCCGCCGATTCCGATATCCTGTTGGAATTTTTCGCGATGTCTTCCGTAGCCTGGCTCATCTGGGTGGAGGCCGTCGCGATCTGGGTAGCCCTTTCCACCTGTTCCGACGCCCCTTCCGAAAGTTTCTCCGCGAAGGCCCTCAGTTGGGTGCTCGCGGACGCCACATTCGTCGCCGAGGAGAGCATGTCCGAGATTATCCGCCTGAGGTTGTTGTTCATTGCATCCATCGATCTGGCAAAGATACCCATTTCGTCCTTTCTCTTCGTGGCATGCTCGGAAACAGGTATGGAGAAGTCGCCCTTAGCCATGAGGTCTATGTGGGACGAGGATCGGATGACCGGCACCGTGATACTGCGCGTGATCCGCAGGGAAAGGAGCGCCCCTATGAGAAGGGTCAGGGCCCCGAGAACTATGAATACCGCGTAGACCGTGAGAGCGTTCTTTTTCGCCTCGGCGTACCTGAAATCCGTCCTTTTCTCATTGTACGTGACGATGGCATCAACTGCACCCATGTAATCGTCCACCGACTTGATAAGACCTGCGTACTTCTCCGAGGCTTCCTCACGGGTCCCCGACATACCCGTTTCAATGGCGCCGTTATTCGCTTCACTGCCCCTCTTAACCTCGTTCTTCAGTTTGGCGATAAGGTCCTTTCCCTCCTGGTTAATCTCGAGGGCTTCGAGCCGTCCCAGCGATTCCTTATATTTTCCCCTTAATTCGCCAATTTTCTTCTTCGCCGCTTCTTTGGCGGCCATGTCCTTTGTCGTCGCAATCTCCCCCACCAGATAGGTAATGGTCCCGAAAGCGCCCTTGATTTCGTTGGCGCATTTGAGTTTTGCGTTATTCACCACTACAATCCGCTCCAGATTGGCGTTGACCCCCATGAGGCAGACCATTCCCGTGATCACGATCACCACCATAAGCGCCCCGGTGATCCCGAACCCTATCGCAAGTCTCTTCCCTATCTTTACGTTGGTAAAAAGCGTCATGTCTCCACCCTCCGAGGTAAGATGTCCCGTCATTCTTTTCATGGCCGCGGAGTCACGGACACTACGCCCCGGGGCCCCGGCTTTCCCTGTTCTATCCCGCATATGAGGCGGAATCGACACTACTTTCAAAAAGCCGTCATGAACTCTTTTCTAATATCGGCATGGAAACGTAAATCTTTAGCTTTTATTCCGGCTCAGGGGCCGGGCTCCGTCCGAAGGGCTTCTGCAGGCCGCGGTGGTGCGGCTTCGGGGCACGCTTAGTCTTTGAAAGCATCGACTCGAGGCGGACCATCTTCACATGGGTCGCACCCGTTTCATCAGGCGGGAAAACCGCGGTATAGGCATCCACCGCCTCCTGGATGAACCCTTCCCTTAACTCCACCGGGAGCCGCTCCGTAAAGGGGAACCACGTGGTCCTCATCCATGCAACAAGCCCAGCCTTGTCCCGGTGGACCATGTCCTTGTGCACCAGTTCGATACGGGCCGCTCTGAGCCCCGTCTCTTCCAACCATTGCGCGTATTCCTCCGGACCGTAAAAAAAATAGGGAAACGGGAAGTCCCGGAAATACCCCGCCCATTCGGGACGATGCAGAACAGTGTCTACGGCCTGGACTATGTCATGGGCGTTTCCCCTTCCGCCGGTGGTTATTATCGATCTCCCGCCCGGCAGCAGGACGCGGGAAACTCCGGCAAGGACTGCCCTCTGGTCTTCGATCCAGTGAAGGGCGGCACTCGAAAATACAAGGTGAAACCGGCAGGGAAGGTCGATACGGCACGCGTCCATTTCCACGAACGAGAGCCGGGGGTGCGACGTGGGCGGGAAGGCGTCTTTCGCGTAACGGATCATCTCAGGAGAACTGTCTATCCCCGTCACGGACCCCGCCGGCACGCTGCCCAGGAATTCGGCGGTCACCTTCCCGTCTCCGCACCCGATATCGAGGACATTTTCGTCCCCGGAAAAATGCAAACCAACGATCATTTCCCGCGCCCACGCAAGCTGTACCGACGATGACTGTGCATAATCCTCCGCGTTCCACGTTGCCATTCAAGAACCTCCTTTTTCCGTTACTTTCCTCCCATCGCGTCACCCGCTTCGGCCCGGCCCGTTTCTTGCGGCTCAAAGGCCGTTGAGTTCCCCCACGGAATCCTATATAGTATACCCCAATCACCCGGTATTGGGGAAACCCGGACAAGTGATTTTATTCCATCAGATGATCGGACGGTGTGGGCATGGCTGACGACGTGACTGCAAAAGGCTGCGACAACGACGAAAAGACGGAAGAGGTGAAGGAATTCTTCGACCACTGGCAGGTCTATCAGAAGATCCTCGACAACAACTACGCCCACCATCGTGAAATCAGCGCCGCTTTCCTCGACTTCCTGGTCTTGAGGTACAACAAACCCTTCACGCTCCTCGATTTCGGGTGCGGAGACGCGGGATTTATGACGTCGGTCCTCGGACATACCCTCATCAGCCATTACCAGGGGGTGGATCTTTCCGGTGTCGCCCTCACACTCGCGGAGCGGCATCTTGAATGCCTCGATTGCGAAAAGACGTTTATCATGAGCGACTTCTTCACCGTGGTGGAGCACGAGGATACGATTGCCGACCTTATCTGGACGGGCCTCTCCTTTCATCATCTGTCCGAAGGTCAGAAAGACCATTTTATCGGTCAGTGCCGGCGGGTCCTCGATCCGGGAGGGTGTTTCATGATCTTCGACCCTGTTATGAAGGATGATGAGAACCGGGAAGGCTTCCTCCGCCGATGGTGGGATGTGTGCAGAACCCGCTGGAACGCGCTTTCACCCGGCGAAAAAGAGGCAACCCGCGTGCATGTTTTCGACAACGACTACCCGGAGTCTATGGATGTCTTCAAAAGAATGGGCGAACGTCACGGCTTCAGCCATGTCCATTCCCTCTATTGCGATGAGGATGATATTTACAGGCTCATATGCCTGGAAAGGTAAGGAGCATTTAAAGGGGCTTGCGTCGCCCCCTCCACGAGCAGAAGCTCATGGAGCCTCCCCTTCTCGCTTGCCGTGCAAGCTGACATTTAAAGGGGCTTGCGTCGCCCCCTCCACGAGCAGAAGCTCATGGAGCCTCCCCTTCTCGCTTGCCGTGCAAGCTGACGTGTTCTTTGACTGTGGGGTCTAACGACTACTTCTTGGCCATGGTGTCGAGAATTCTCATTACTTCCCGGGCTTCCTTGGTGTTTATGCCGTACCTATTCACTGCTTTCTCGAAGTTGGTCCGGGCGAGGTCTCCGTTTCCCATTACCACGTAGTATCTGCCGAGGTACTCGTACCCTACGCCTTCGTTTCCCATCATGCCGGCGAGCATGCCCACCTTGTTGTATATTTCGGGATAGCAGTTCGCATAGCTGAGCAGTGCCCTGTAATGGATAAACGCCCTCTCGCGGTCGCCTGCGCCCTCATAAGCCTTGGCAAGGAAGTAGCGGCTGATGGGGTTGTAGTCGTCCTTGAGCACCTCGATAGCTTCCTTGAACCTCCGGGCCCTTACCAGAATTTCACCAAGGAAGAGGCTCTTGTAGGGTGAGTTGATCTCGCTTATGATGCGCACCGCTTCCGTCTCCTCCCCCCTGAGACAATATATGAGGGCAGCGGCGTAGGCGTTCACGGGGTCTTTCTTGTCCCGGGCATATCTCTTCAGCCACACTTCCTCGGTGCTGAGTCCCGGGGTTCCGTGAAGCACCTGGGCTCTCACCACGAGATAGGGGAAAAAGGAGGTATCAAGGCGGACCTTGCTGTCCCGCCACATGGATTCGATCTTGACAATCCTTTCGGCGTGGTTAGGGTGAGTGAGAAGATACCTGGGCACCATCCTGTTGTCGGAAGTCGCTCTAAGCTTCTTCAGGAACTCAGCCGTACCCCGGCCGCCATACCCGGCCTTATCGGCATTCTCCGCCCCCACACTATCCGCCTCTTCCTCGTTTTCCCTCGTATAAGTGATCGACATCTGCTGGGCTCCCGCCAGACCGCTCGCGAGGATCGCCCCTTTACCCGCGGGGCTGGGGATCAGGGCAGCGGCAAGCATGGTGGCGAGGGTCCCCCAGTTCGCAAATTTCTGCTTTTCTATTGCCTTGGCCACGTGCCTCTTCGAGATGTGGGCAAACTCGTGGGCCAGCACCCCCGCAAGCTCCTCTTCCGTATCAGCCAGACCGATAAGGCCTGTGGTAATGAAAACGTAGCCGCCTATGGCTGCAAAGGCGTCTACCGAAGTCGAGTCAATGACGGTGAATATAATGGGAAAGTCCAGGCTTGTGGACGCTTCGAGCCGTGCCGTCATGGCACGGAGGTAGAAGGACATGTACACGTCGTTATTGACGGGAACGGAGCGGGCTATCTCGAAGTACATCTCTTTCCCGTACTTCTTCTCTTCCTCTATTGTTATTCCGAAAGTTCTTAAGGGGAGGCTTAGAATAAGAATCGCTATGAGGACTGCGAGTCTGGGTTTCATCACACCTTGGCAGGTTTCTTGCCCTTCCTGGCTACGTGTTTTTTCTTCAGGTGTTTCTTCTTCACAAAATGCTTTTTCTTGTCGGCTTTCTTTCCGACGGAGGAGGTAGAGGTATCGTTTTTCTCCCGGACTGAGGCCGGCGCGCCGGTTTTCGCCCGGTATGACGTAAGAGTGATGGCGTGCGCTTTCGCAAGCCTTATCTCTTTGTCCGAAGGAAGTTGTTCATAGAGGTTTCTGAGGATATGTACCGAGTCCCCCCAGAGGTCCCTGCTGCCGAGGAGAGAGAGGATGTATTCCTTGCCGTCCTTTTCGAATGCGCCTACGTAACAATGTTTTGAAACCTGGGTAAATCCCGTCTTCCCCCCTACGGCGGGCTCAAAGCAGAAAAGGAACCTGTTGTGGTTCTTGTACCGCGTTGACCGTTGCCGGTCCTGAAACAGGAAGTACTTCGTCGATACGATCTCCCTGAACCTCTCATTGGCAAGGGCGTACCTGAACATGAGGGCAAGGTCATAGCATGTCGTGTACTGGCCCTCCACGTACAGGCCGGAGGCATTCTTGAAGTGGGTATTCTTCGCCCCTATAGCCAGGGCTTTTTCATTCATAAGACGCGAGAAATTCTCCTCGCTCCCGCCGATGTAGGCGCCGATGGTATAGGCGGCATCGTTGGCCGATTCGATCATCGCCCCTTTCATGAGGTCCGCCGACGTATACTTGTTGCCCGGCACGAGGTGCAGCTTCGACCGGGGAAAAGCCAGGACATTACTGTCCGGCACTATTATCTCGTCTCCATTCAACCGTTCGATGGCGACGATGGTGGTCATCACTTTGGTGGTGCTTGCGGGTGGAAGCTTCCTGTCCCAGTCTCTGCCCGCTATGACATGGAAGGAGTCCTTTTCCACGAGGATGTATGACTTGGCGGTAATAGAATCGGCCGCAAAAAGACAAAAGGGGAAGATGATGAAAAGAAGCGAAATAATGTATGTCATGGCCCTCTTTTCTATTCTATAATTGTCTCTGTCGCGCAACATGTTTTTATGATATCACAATAGGCGGTAAATGGGAAGGATAGACGCGTATTTATTGCATCCAGGCCCTTGCACGGCGCTGGTGGGCAGGAAACGGCCGTGGGCGCTCCGGCACAACGAAAAGGCAGGGCGGCCGCGAGTCATACATATATAACAGGCCGAAGGGCCGAGGAGAAGAGATGTCACAGATCAAAGTGAGAGCGAAAAAGGATAAGGAACACAGGATAATCCCCGCTTCGGGCGTATGGGGCGGAGTCACTCCCCACGGCATGGTATACTTCGACGTGGTCCTGGAAAAGCCCGAGGCCCCTACTCTGACGGTAATCAATGTGGATGAAACCACCGGGGCGCGGGTCGAGGAGATCCGGGAGCCGGAAGAACCTATGGTGGAGCGCATCCTTATGGCGGGCATCCTCGTGAGACCGGAAATTGCGAGAGCAATAGGACACTGGCTCATCGAAAAGGCCGACGAAGCGGAAGGGATCGCGAGGGCACAGATGCCTTCGGGCATGATGCAATAAAAGGCGCCCCCTGCGGGGGTGCGGTGGTTGGGGATGGCGGCCGGTTAAGGGGCAAAGCAGCATGAAGGGCGGACCCTGTAGCGTCCGCCGGGCTTGTCAGAAGAGCCAGATATGGTCCAGGTCGTCGCCGCTTCTCCCTTCGGTGTTCCTCTCTCGCACGACCTTTGCGGGCATACCTGCCACGACCATATTGGGAGGCACATCCTCGGTCACTATCGATCGGGCGGCGACTATGGCCTGTTCCCCTATGGTGACGCCCGGCAGGATCATCGCACCCGTGTACACCATGGCGTAATCCTTGATCACCACCTCCCGGTACTCCCTCCTGATATGGGAAGACTCCGAGTGCCTGTGCGTGAAGATCCTCACGTCTTCCGTGAGCGCCACGTAGTTCCCGATGGTGATGCCGCCTTTTGAGTCCAGGTACACGCCCCGGTTGAAGAACACGAAATCTCCCACGTCAAGGTGATGCCCGAAGTTGAAGGTGACATTCTGCTCGGAAATGAAGCCGACACCGCATTTCCTGAAGAGATGGCCCGCGATCAGCCTGCGAAAGGGTATGGAGAACCGGACGCATAGCCCGATGGGCAGCCTGTCCAGGGTATCCCACAGAAAATGGAGATAACGCTGCGCGGGGGTAAGGGGCTTTTCGCACGCCACGGGCAATGTCTCGCTGTATAGCTTGAATTCTTCCAACATCCGGTCCGAAAAGGCAGGGCCTTCCATGAGTGCGAGAATGCGCTTCATACCCTCTACATCGAGACCTTCGCTGATAATGCGTTCCGCTTCGTCGACTTTCTCATCGAATATGTTCGCCATTTTCCTTGCGTGACCATCCTTTTCAGTGGGGACAGGGCCAGGGAATGCCCTTCCGTGTATGATTTCCATTGTAAGAAATGCGATTCCCAATTTCAAGGGATATTATGGCCGGGGCTGGTTCCGCGACATGTTATCTCCACCCTTCCTGCCACACGGTACCGGGGCACACCATATTTCCCGACAAAATTGTCGATAATTCCATGTCGGACCGACATAAATGGTGGTCGGCAATATCCAGGCCGTAACCCCACGGGAATATTACCTTGACACCATTTCCGCACGCAAGGGGCCCTGCGGGTTGCCGATCTCCCAGGCGACATTATTTGCCAACCCCGGTAGGTCCGATCCGGCCTATCGCTGCGCTCAATACACATATATTATTTAATATCAGCACCTTACACCACCTTAGCGGCCAACGGCACGGTTATTGCCTCAAGATATGGAGGACGCAAAATACCTTCCCTTTTTCAGGAGGCAGGGAGATGAAAGAAGAAAAAGACCTTTTGATGATCGTAATTCTCGGATTTGCACTCCTCGCCTTTTCGTGCACTTCCACGGGATATAATACCCAGAAGGGGGCCGCCATCGGTGCGGGCGTGGGCGCCATAGCAGGACAGGTCATAGGAAGCAATACGGCCGGAACATTGATAGGAGCTGCGGGCGGCGCTCTTGCGGGAGCCATTGTGGGCAACGCCGTGGATCAGAATGAAAACCAGAAGAAACTCGAAGCAGCACAGAGGTCCGCGGACGCGGCTGCCGCCACTTCGGATCAGCCTCCGGGACAGTGGGTCGAAGTCCCCGGGGGATGGATCGGAGGAAAATGGGTACCCGCCCACAGGGCATGGGTCCCGGTAAATCCCGGTCAATACGTGCAATAGACCCGATAAACAGCGCTCTTCCTCATTTACATACCTCCAAAGGATGGCCCCTCCCGGATACCCCGCCGGGAGGGGCCATCAGCCTTTCCACCTGTTTCTATTTACCCTGTGCCTCTTATTCCGTCGGTCCCGTTTCAGGGGTCTAACGGCCTTCCTTCTCCTTCAGCGCTTTGAGTACCTTTTCCGCGGTAATGGGGAGGTCCGTGATCCTCACGCCCACTGCGTCGTAAATTGCATTCGCGATGGCGGGCGCCGTGGGCACGAGCCCCGGTTCCCCTATCCCTTTGGCCCCGAAGGGTCCGTCCTGTTCATCCGTTTCCACAATTACCGCCTGGACCGGAGGCACGTCCTTTGCCGTGGGCATCTTGTAGTCAAGAAAGTTGCCGTTCTTCAGCACGCCCTTGTCGTAAACCATTCTTTCCCCGAGAGCATAGCCGATCCCCATGAGCCCTCCCCCGTAAATCTGACCCTCCAGAAGCATGGGGTTCAAAGCCTTGCCCACATCATGGGCGGCCACGTAGTTGAGGATCTTCACCTTTCCCGTCTCTTTGTCCACCTCGACCTCCACCCCGTGAGCGCCATAGGCGTATGATACCGACAGGTTTCCCCTGAAGTCCTTGTCGAAGTTCTCGTTTGGCGGATCATAGAAGTACTCCGCCACGAGCATCCGGCCTCCCGGCGTGTAATGCACTTTTCTCAGCACCTTGGACAGGGAAATGTTCTTCTCCTTATCGTTGGTGGAAAAGATGATGCCGTCCTTCATATCGAGCGCTTCCGGGGCTTCCTTGAGGTTCCCGGCGGCGATAGCCATGATTTCGGCCCTTATCTTCCGGGCAGCGCCGAGGGCCGAATTCCCCGCCACAAAGGTGGTCCTGCTTGCGTGGGCCCCCACGTCCCAGGGACATACGTCCGTGTCGTTGTTGATGATGTTGATATCGTCCACGGGAATGCCGAGGACTTCCGACACGATCTGAGCGATGATCGTTTCCGACCCCTGGCCTATTTCCGATGACCCGGTAATGACGTCCACCTTACCGTTATCATCTACCTTTATAATCGTGCCGCACCCGTCGGACTTATAGACCCTGGCCGCGCCTCCCACATGGATGAGGGCCGCCATACCCACACCTCTTCCATTACGCTTTCCCCTCTTTTCCTTCCAGTCAAGCCTCTTCACTACTTCTTCGATGCACTCCTTCATCCCGCAGGAGGTAATCTTGAAGTTCTGGGGCGTAACCTCTCCCGGTTCATTCGCATTGATGCGACGGATCTCGACAGGGTCGATGCCGGCTTTCTCGGCAAGCTTGTCGAGGAGGGATTCGATGGCGAAGGTGGCCTGGGGGTTTCCGTAGCCCCTCATTGCCTGACTGTAAGTGTTGTTCGTATACACGCACTTCGCCGTGTACCTGATATTCGGCACCTTGTAAAGGGACGAGATGGGCACCATCATGACGGAAGGCGTCGTCGCCCCCCAGGATGTGTATGCGCCGTTATCGAGGACCATCTCCATCTCGCGGAAGGTGAGTTTTCCGTCTTTGTCGCACCCCTGGGATATTTTCGTGATGGTGCACTGCCTGGGAGAGGTGGCGAGAAATTCCTCTTCCCTCGAAAAGACGATCTTCACCGGTTTCCTTGTGTTCATGGCGAGGAGGATGGCAATGTACTCATAGGCGTAGGTATCGAGTTTGCTGCCGAAGCCGCCGCCGATGACCGCCTGGATGACCCTTACCCGTTTTCTCTTCAAGCCGAAGGCCTTCAGGGCTTCCGCGAAATCATTCTGCGCGAGGGATGGTATCTGGGTGTTGCTGTATACGGTAAGGTTATTGTTCACATCGAAGGATGCGACGCAGCCGCTCGTGCCGAGACAACAGTGCGTCACCCACTGGGTGCTGTAGCTGTCCTCCGCCACAAAGGCCGACTCTTTCTTTGCGGCTTCCACATCGCCGTGGACGAACTTCCAGGGCATCTTGAGGACATTCGATTTAAATTCCTCGTGTAACAGGGACGCCCCTTCCTTCATCGCGTCCAGGGGATCGAAAATCCCCGGCAGTTCCTCGTACTCGACCTCAATCAGATCCAGGGCCTCCTCCGCTATCTCGGCGCTTATGGCCGCTACAGCGGCAATCTCGTCCCTCGTGGACAGGACCTTGCCCGTCTTGAGGGGAGGGTTGTCTTTGAGAAAACCGAACTTGAAATTATTGGGCACATCCGCACCCGTAAGCACGGCCTTCACACCGGCAAGTGCCAGGGCTTTGCTTGTGTCGATGCTCACTATTTTGGCGTGGGCATATTTGCTGTAAAGTATCTTGCCATGGAGCATGCCCGGGACCTTCACGTCCTGGATATAAAGGGCACCGCCGGTCGCTTTGAGGGGTGCGTCCTTCTTCGGGATCTTCTTTCCTACTACCGTCAGAACGTCCATGGTCACCTCCCACCTGCCGCGGATTTTATGGCTTCGATAATCTTCACATAGCCGGTGCACCTGCACAGATTGCCTTCTATGCTCTCCTTGATCTCGTCTTCCGTCGGTTTTTCCTTTTCATCGAGGAGCGCCCTGGCTGACATAATCATGCCGGGGATACAGAACCCGCACTGCACCGCCCCTTCCTTTACAAATGCGTCCTGGACCGGGTCCATCTCGCCTGTTTTCGACGCGAGCCCTTCTATGGTCACGATGTCCCTGCCCTCGGCCTCCATTACCGGGTAAAGACAGGAGTTCACCGCTTGGCCGTCTATGATGACTGTGCACGCACCGCACTCTCCGTATCCGCAGCCCTCTTTTGTGCCGGTCATCTCAAGGATTTCTCTCAGCAAATAGAGGAGTGTCCACTTGGGGTCCGCCTCCACAATCACCTTTTCCTTATTTAACGTAAATGTAATCTCTTTTTTCATTGTCCACCCCTTACCATAACCTGTCCGGATGTATCATGTCGTCGGGCCTTACCACACGGTCGATGGCCTTGAAGATAGCCCTTTTCGTGAGCACTCCTACCATTTCCCGACGATACCACGCCTCGCCCCGCACGCTGTCTCTCGGCCGGGATTCCGATGCCGCAATGGCGGCCGCTTCATCGATGGTCTTTTCCGAAATGACCTTGCCCTTAAGCGCCGCTTCAGCCTCCTTTGCCCTCACCGGCCTCGGCGCGACAACGCCCATGGCGAGTCTCACATCCTCGCACACGACCTTCTCCTCTTCGAGGCGCTTGAGTACTTCCGACGTACCGGCGATGGTGCAGAAGGCATCCCTGCATCCGATCTCACTCCCCTCTATCCTTATGGTAAGCCGCGCCGCGATGCCGAGGATGGGGAGGTCCATGGCTTCTCTCCGCGTATGCTTGATGTAGGCGGAACCCGTTGTTTCGGAGAAGGCGGGCATATGAAAGCCGACCACGATCTCGCCCTTTTCCATGGTCACCTTATTCGGTCCCTGAAAAAAGTCATCCACGGGCACGGTGCGTTGTCCTTTCGGACCTTCAATGACCACCTCGGCATCGAGGACCAGAAGGGGACACGCCGAATCCGCTGAAGGCGCGGCATTGCAGATGTTACCGCCCATGGTGGCCACGTTCCTTATCTGTTTTGACCCGATCCTGCCCGCCGCATCGGTGAGCGCCGTGTAGCGGCTCTTGATGAATTCATCCGCGGCGATCCGGCTGAGCGTCACATTGCCCCCGACCTTCAGGCCGTCCGCGCTGTCGATATAGGAGAGAGCGCCGATATTCCTGAGGGAGATCAAATTCGCCGGCGACAGTTTCTTCTGTCTTATGAGGACCAGCACATCAGTGCCTCCCGCAATGTATGCGGCGTTGGTGAGGCTATGCGCCAGATCGATCGCCTCCTTGATAGTCTGTGGTTTATGATAGTCAAACCCTCTCACGATGACCCCCTTTTTTAGTCCCTGTTGTCAAAGACCCTTTTTGTTTTTCTCTCCGACCTCGGCAACGAACCGTAGTCGAGTAGCTCAACGTCGCAACTCACCATTATCTGCTTCTTGATGTCCTTCTCTATGGCCTTCCTCAGGTGCTTGTCGTCGTTGCCGGCTGCGCCCGCCGTCTTCTCCACCTTGAGGGCCATATAGTCCTTGCCGTCCTCCTTTCTGTCGAGAATGATCTGGTATTCGCTGCCCACACCCTCGATATTTGAAAGAATCTGATCGATATGACTCGGGTATATGTTGACCGCCCTGAAAATAAACATGTCGTCGGACCTGCCGAGGATCCTGTCATGCATGGGCATGACGCTCCCGCAGGGACATTTTTCCGTGACGATCCGCGTCAAATCTCGTGTCCTGTAACGGACGAGGGGCGCCCCTTCCTTTCTTAGCGTGGTGACCACCATCTCACCTACCTCACCGGGCTTGACCGGCGTGAGGGTGTCGGGATCGAGTATTTCGAGGATATAATAGTCCGCCCAGTAATGGATACCTTTGTGGTGAATGCAATCGAGGCCGGTCCCCGGGCCGTAAAGCTCGGTAAGGCCGGGAATGTCGAAAAGCTGGTCGGGCGCGACCCCTGAAAGCTCGGAAATCCGCGCCCTCATGGCATCGCTCGACCGTTCGGAGCCGAAAATCATCTTCCTGAGGGCAATTTTCTCCCGAAGTCCGCGCTTGTCGATCTCCTCCGCAAGGAGCAGCCCCATGGAGGCGGTGCAGCAGACCACCGTGGTCTGAAGGTCCTCGATGAACTGGCACTGCATATCGAGGTTTCCGGGCCCTGCGGGAATGGCCATGGCGCCGAACCGTTCACACCCGTTCTGAAAGCTGACCCCGGCGGTCCACACCCCGTACCCCACGGCTATCTGGACCCGGTCCTCCTTTGTACATCCCGCATACTCATAGCACCTCGCGAACATGTTCGCCCAGTCATCCACATCCTTTTCCGTATAGCAAAGCACTTTCCGCTTTCCCGTGGTGCCGCTCGACGCATGTATGCGGACAATCTTTTCAAAAGGTACACTCTGCAAGGGGAAGGGGTAGCCCTCCTGCAGGTCTTTGCTCGTGGTAAAAGGGAGCTTCCTTATGTCTTCCAGGGTCTTTATGTCTTTGGGGCCGACCCCCGTTTCATCGAACCTCTTTCTGTAGAATTCCGAACCATGATATACATGATCCACTGTCCATTTGAGCCCCCCGGTCTGAAAGGCGAGGAGTTCCTCCTCCGTCTTTATTTCTCCTGCAAAGCGTCCGTTCATTGTCTACCTCCTGTTAAGTTTACACCTTCTCAAACGGTCGAGCCCGCCGGCCGCATCGGACCGACCGGTCTTTCCGCGCTTACTGTCGACACTTCAGGATCAACAACTACGGTGTTGTTTTTCACGCAACGCTCAGCCGGGAGAAACCACGCTGTTTCCCCCGCCGGCGAGCCGCGGCTTCCGCCCGTCAGCGTCTGAGTCTCTTCGTCTCCTCCATATCCACTTCGAACGTTCGGGGATCGAGAGCGACTCCGTAGTCGTCCCTCGCGCTGCCCACACTCACATATCCCTCGATTACGTCACTTGCCACCGCCTCGGGGTCCCGTTCGAAGGGTTTGCCGTACCCCCCTCCTCCAGGGGCGTCGATGGTCACCAGGTCACCGGGCACAAGCTGGGTCAGTCCATAAGAGTTCCCCGGGTCGCCATTTACCAGGAATCGCGCCTTGGCGCCGGGCTTACCGTCAAAAAGGCCCTCCGCCGCATAGAAGTACCTGCCCGCCTGAATACCCAGGTTCACGGGGGGCATGGGCGCATACCGGTCATCGGGCACCCTGAATATCTCTCTTTTCCCGAGGCCGCCTTTCATCCTGCCTATGCCGCCTGAATCGGCGACAAGCTCTCTTTTCTCCACGATGAGGGGGGTGTCACTCTCGAAGATCTCCACAGGTGTGTTGGCGCCGTTCGCAGGGAAGATATAGACATAGTTTCCGTCGTTCGAGGCGCCGGCCCCCATGCCGCCCCCTCTGATGATGACGGAATGCCACGGTTTCCCGCCCTTGTCCTTTCCGTAGAAGACGTTCATCGCGGCCGGGGTCCCTCCCGAGCCCGCGATTACCCTGTTAGGCAACACCTCGGACAGGGCGCGGTAGATGATCTCCGTGAGAAAATGGCCTACTCCCATCCTCGCGGCCACGGCTGCGGGGAACCTGCAGTTCACCACCGTCCCTTCGGGCGCGGTGAGGAGTATGGGTCTGGCGCAGCCCTCGTTATTGGGAATATCCGGGGCGAACATGCTCTTCACGGCCATGAATACGTAGGCGTAGGTGAAGTTGTACACCACGTTGCCGCCCCAGGTTACCTGTCCCGAGGAGCCGTCGAGGTCCACAATGATATCGCTCCCCTTCACCTCCACCTTCGCCTGGATGATAATGTCTTCCTTCCCCTTCATCTGCTCGATAACCCCCCGGGCCTGATAGACGCCGTCGGGGATCTTCTCGATCTCCTCCCTCATGCTCTTCTCGGTAAGGCCGATGATCTGGTCCGCAAGGTCGTCCAGGTTTTCAAGGTCGCTTTCCTTGAGCATCTGGCGCACCTTCTCGGCGCAGACATGGTTCGCCGCGATCTGCGACCTTATGTCTCCCACTACTTCATCGGGAGTCCTTACGTTCCACCGGATCATGTCGATCACGGACTGATTGAGCACACCCTTGTCATAAAGTTTGACTACGGGAATGAAAAGACCTTCCTCAAAGACATCGTGGTTATCGGAGGCAACGCGACCCCCCACGTCGGAGTGGTGGAACACGCAGGCGGTAAAAGCGACGAGGGTCTCATTGTAAAAGATAGGGCTCATGACGCACACGTCGTTCAGGTGCCCCGCCAGGGCCCACGGGTCGTTGGTAATAAATACGTCTCCCGGCTGATAGTGGTCCAGAGGGAATCTGGTGACGAGGTTCTTGATCCCAAGGGCCATGGCCCCCGATTGGCCGGGGGTCGCGAAGCTGCCCTGGGCCAGTTCCCTGCCCAACCTGTCGGTAAACATACAGGTGTAATCGTGGGCATCCCTGAGCAGGCTCGAAAATGCGGTACGGGCCACACTGCTGTCCGCCTCATCCACAATGGAAATCAGCCTCCGCCATAAAATCTCCAGCGTTATCGGGTCAAAGGCGCGTGCCATGTCATACCTCCTTAAGGTCAATCCAGAGAAAACCGAACTCGTCCATGGACACGAAGCCCTCCTCGCCCACGATGAGCGTCGATTCCTTTTCTTCGATGATTGCGGGCCCCTTGAACCGGGCCCCGGGAAACAGCTTGTACCGGTCGTATACCGTGTAGGGAATGAAATCCTTGGAAACAGGGGAATATGCCGGACGCCGGCCCTTGACCGCGCCTTCGAGGGACTGGTTCTCCTTCTTCTCCTGCATGGGCAGTTGGAGGAGGCGCTCCGGGAGGCTCGCCCTCACCTTGAAATTGATGAACTCCACCTCGGAATCCGGGTACGTCCTGCCGTAGAGCTTTTCGTACACGTCATCGAAGGCGCGCCGAATGTCCGCTTTTTCGAATTTCGTGAATGGACCCGCAGCCAGGGGCACATTGATTTCCGAGCCCTGACCCACGAAGCGCATGTCGAGGGACCTTTGATACTGAATCGTATCTTCTTCCGCCTCTTTCTTCAGGATCATGGCGGCGTCCCCTTCGAGTCCCTTGAAAATTTCCTCTATTTCCGTGAAGGCCACCCCGGAGAGGGGCGCCTTGTGACTTCTTAGCAGATCGAATGCCCTGGGGGCGGTAAAGAAGCCCATGGCCGAGCCCACTCCTGCATTGGGCGGCACAAGCAAACGGGGAGCCCCCAGTTTCTTGGCGAGCCCATATGCGTGAACCGGTCCCGCGCCTCCGAAAGCGGCTATGGTGACGATCTTCGGGTTTCCGCCCTTTTCGGCAATATGGGTCTTTGCCGCCGCCGCCATGGTTTCGTTGATAAGGTCATGGATACCCCAGACGGCCTGAATAAAGGAGACACCAAGGGGCCGGGCGATCTTTTCTTCAATGCCTTTCCTCGCACCTTCCTTGTCGAGCTTCATCTCTCCGCCAAGGAAGTAGTTCTCGTCGAGATAGCCAAGGAGGAGGTCGGCATCCGTGACGCACGGGTCACCCCCTCCTTTCCCGTAACAGATGGGCCCCGGAGCAGCCCCCGAGCTCTCCGGCCCGACATGAAGAGTGCCCAGCTTGCTTACCTTGGCGATACTGCCGCCGCCTGCCCCTATCTCCATCAAGTCCACCACGGGGACCTGGATGGTGAGACCGCTCCCCTTCATGAACCTCTGGACCCGGCCCACTTCGAAGGTAGGCACCACGCCGGCTACCCCTTTCTGGATAAGGCACGACTTGGCCGTCGTACCGCCCATGTCGAAGCAGAACATTTCCGAAATATTGAAATGTTTGCCATAGTACTGGCCCGCGATGACCGCTGCAGTGGGTCCCGACTCTATGATCCTTACGGGGAACTGGGCTGCCGTATCCACGGAGGTGATGCCGCCGCTGGAAAGCATGATGAAAAGCTTTCCTTCGAAGCCTATCGATTCCAGCCTGCCCTTGAGTTTGGACAGGTACCTGCCCGTAAGGGGCTTTACATATGCATTGGTGACGGTGGTGCTCGTCCGTTCGTATTCCTTTATCTGGGGCAGCACATAGTATGAAATGGAAACGGACATCCCCGGGGCTTCCTTTTCGATAATCTCCTTGAGCATCAGCTCATGGGCCGGATTTTCAAAGGAATTGAGGAGACAGACCGCCACGGATTCAACGCCCATGCCGACGAGGGAGCGCACCGCCTGCCTCGCATCCTCCGGATCGAGGGCCTTGAGGACGGTCCCGTCACTTCTCACCCGTTCGTCCACTTCCAGGCGATATCTCCTGGGGATGAGGGGTTTCGGGAATTCGGCGAACACGTCATAAGGGGCATATCTCAGTTCCCTTCCGATCTCAAGGACATCCCTGAAGCCTTTTGTGGTGATGAGCCCTGTTCTGGCCCCTTTTCTCTCAATGATCGAATTGATGACAAGGGTCGTCCCGTGTATCAGTTCATCCAGTTTCGCCACAAAATCCGGTGACGTAGTCTCAAGGGCCCGTATCCCCTCCTCAACAGCGTCCGAAGGGTCCTGAGGGGTGGTCAGACACTTGCCGGTCCTTATCTCCCCCGTTTGATCGTTCAACAGGACAAAGTCGGTGAACGTGCCGCCTATATCACAGCCCAGCCGGTAATGCTTGTCTCTCATATATCCCTCCACACTCAGCTATTGGAAAAACACGGCAACGGTTTGCGGCTGGATCAGAATAAGCCCGGTTCCTGAAACTCGCCGAATATCTGTCTGAAGATGTTCGTCATCTCCCCCACCGTTGCGTAGGCCTTGCAGCACTCGACAAGGCAGGGCATCACGTTTGCGCCCTCCCGCGTTGTCTTCTCAAGTTCCTTGAGCGTACGGGCCACGTCCCGCTCGGACCTCTCCCTCTTCACTTCCTGGAGACCTTTGAGCTGTATCTCGGCTGATTCGTAGTTGTACTCGTGGAGTTCCACATCCCTCGGCTCTTCCTCGGTGTAGATATTCACGCCCACTTTGAGAAGTTCGCCTGATTGGATGCCCTTTTCGAACTCGTAGGCCTGCCTCGCCACCAGCCTTTGAACGTATCCCGTGGCCACCGCCTTCACGATGCCCCCGATCTTTTCGATCTTCGCCATCTCCTCTTCGATCTTGCCTTCCATCTCCTTGGTCAGGGTCTCGATGAAGTAGCTCCCCGCAAGGGGGTCTACCGTGTCGCGCAGCCCCATCTCGTCCATGAGAAGCTGGAGCGTGCGAAGCGATAGGAGGGCGGAGTGGGGTGTGGGGATCGTATAGGCTTCATCGTAGCTGCAAAGGGCCGTGGTCTGGGCCCCGGAAAGGGCTGCCACGAGGGCGTAGTACGCGCCTCTCATGATGTTGTTCTCCGGCTGCGCCTTGGCAAGGCCATAACCGCCGCCACCGAACAGGCCGCGGAGATACAGGTTCTGGGGCTTTTTCACATCATACTTCTCCTTCAGGTTCCTGGCCCAGAGCTTCCTCGCCGCCCTGAATTTGGCGACCTGTTCCCACATGTTGCCGAAGACGTTGAGGTTGAACGAGAAGGTGCCCACAAACTCGTCCACGTCGTACCCCCTCGCGAGCACGTTGTCGATATAGGCGTTGGCGATGAGGATCGCACAGGCGATCTCCTGGGCGGGCGTAGCGCCCGATTCCCGTATATGGTAGCCGCACACGCTGACCGGGTTTGCCCTCGGCAGGTTGGTCATGGCATATTCGATGGTGTCGCCGATGAGCTTCACGGCGGGCTCTACAGGGAATATCCAGGCGCCCCTTCCGATCATCTCCTTCAGGATGTCGTTCTGGGGCGTCGCGGAGATCACCTTGGGGCTATACCCGTACTTCTCCGCCACCGCCTGGTACATGGCGAGCATGATGGACGCCACGGCGTTGATCGTAAGGCCCGACCCGATCTTGTCGAGGCGGATGTCCTTAAAGGCAATTTCAAAATCCCTCAGGGTATCGACGGCCATTCCCACGCGGCCTACCTCTCCGTCGGACATGGGGTCGTCGGAGTCGTAACCCATCTGAGTAGGAAGGTCAAAGGCCACGTTGAGGCCCGTTTGGCCATGGGCTATCATGAGCTTGAACCGCTCGTTCGTCTCCGCGGGCGTTCCGAAGCCCGTATACTGACGGGTGGTCCATGCCCTCGACCTGTATCCCAAAGGATGTATGCCCCTGGTGAAAGGGTATTCGCCGGGATCCGCCAAATCCTTTTCGTAGGAAAAACCTATGCGGTCAAGGTCTTCCGGGGTATAGACCGGCTTTACGTGAATGTCCGACTGGAGTATCACATCGGTTATGCGACCTTTTTCATCCTTGATATATTTTGCGACCCCCATCTTTCCCTCCTAATCCTTCTTTACGTGGGACTTTAAGTAATCTATGATCTCCGAGAATGGGGTCCCCCCGGGGAAAACCCCGGATATGCCGAGGGCCTTGAGCTTCGGCACGTCCATGGCGGGGATCACCCCTCCGACGACGAGCATCTTGTCCTCGATCTCCTTCTCTTTCACCTTCTGCACCAGTTTCTTCGCAATGGGAATGTGGGCCCCGCTCATGATGGAAAGACCTATGACGTCCACATCTTCCTGCACGGCGATATCGACAATCTGATCCACGGTCCTGTGAAGCCCCGTATAGATTACCTCCATGCCCGCCTCCTTCAGCGCATGGGCCACCACCTTGGCGCCCCGGTCATGGCCGTCGAGGCCCGGCTTCGATACCAAAACCTTTATTCTCCGTTCTTCACCCACGCTCCCTCCTTTAAACCTCGTTCATTCGAAGTGACCTGATTGCATCGCCTTCAGAATAAAGTTCTTCCCCTGCAGTATATGGGACTTCACGATCCTCTCCACGTTCTCCTTGTCTCCCCTGCGCATGGCTTCCACCATGGCTTTGTGCCCCTCCAGGGAAACCCTGGCATTACTTTGGGAACTGAGCAGGGGTCTTCTGTATCGCGAGATATAGTCCACAAACATGTTGATCAGTTTGTTGAGCATTTCGCTCTTCGCAGACCGGTAGATCATCTCATGGAACCGGATATTAAGCTCCATTACCTTTGCGAGGTCTCCTATTTCCAATGCCCGGGAAGACTCGTCGATGATGCTCTCCAGGGCGGCGATCACCTCATCGCTCACGTGATCGCACGCTTCGGCGGCCGCGTAGCTTTCAAGGGCCGCCCTGATACCGAAGGCTTCGTGTATATCCTCCTCCGATATCTTCTTCACTATGATGCCTCTTACGGGCAGCCTCTGCACAAACCCGTACTGTTCGAGTCTTTTTATCGCCTCCCTGACAGGCACCCGGCTCACCTGCATCTTGTCGGAAAGCTTCTGCTCCACCAGCCTCTGGCCGGGCTTCAAATCGCCGTTTACAATAGAGTCCTTCAGTATCCTGTAAACAACTTCCGCCATTGATCTATGCTTGCCCACCGGCTCGATCCGGTCCAGAAAATCTGCCGGGTCCGACGGTATTTCCTTCTGAGGTTCCTTGCTTCTTGCCATTGCCTTTGTTTCTCCTCTATTTTTCCGTTTTCCCCACGATCAACCTCCCGAGAAAGTCTTTGAGAATCTCGTGGGTTCCTCCTCCGTAAAGGAGGAACCGGGCATCCCGGAAGTGACGCTGCGGGTTGTACTCGCGAGCGAAGCCGTTCGCGCCCCATATCCTTGTTACTTCATCCACCACCTTGAGGCATGTTTCCGTGGCGAACATCTTTGCCATGGCCGCCTCTTTACGGCTCGACAGGCCTTCCTTAAGCCTCCATGCCGCGGAGAATATCATGAGCCTGCTCGCCTCCATCTCCGTTGCCATGTCGGCGAACTTTGCCCTGATCAACTGGTATGTGCCGATGGCTTTGCCGAAGGCCGTCCGTTTTCTCGCATATTCCAGGCCCTCCGCCATGGCTGCGGTGGCGATACCGAGGGCCATTGCGCCCGTCATTACCCTCACTTCGTCGAGTATCTCCCCCAGGTACTCAGTGCCCTTGTTCACCTCGGCCCCCAAGAGGTTTTCCGCGGGGACCCTTACGTCCTCGAGGACCAACTCGCCTGTGATGGTGCCCCTGCACCCGAGTTTATCGATTATCTGTCCTGCGGAAAATCCCGGAGTCCCCTTTTCCACGAGGTAAAAGTTGAGTCCCTTTACTCCGAGAGAGGGGTCCGTGGTGGCAAGCACCGTGGCGAAGTCGGCGATGGGACCGTTCGTTATCCACATCTTGGTGCCGTTCAATATCCATTCGTTCCCGTCCTTTACCGCGGTGGTGCGGGTGGAGGCGAGGTCGGAGCCGGACTGGTCTTCGGTGAAACACATGGTGGCGATCTTTTCGCCCCTCATGGCGGGATATAGACACCTCTCCTTCATCTCCTCCGTGCCGAACCGGTAGATAAAATAGGTACCCATGAGAATATTCATGATCACGCTCTGGGCAAAACCCACGGACCCCCGGGCGATCTGCTCGTAAAAAATCATGGCAGTCACGGGGTCGGCGTTCATACCCCCTATCTCCTCGGGATACCGCAAGCCCAGGTAGCCCAGTTTGGTGAATTCACGCCACACTTCGTAGGGAAATTCATCTTTCTCATCTATTTCCTGAGCCTTCGGCACCACCATACGGTTGACTGTATCGGTAATCATCTTCTTGAAGAATTCCTGCTCTTCCGTCAATGCAAAATCCATATATGCCTCCTCGCGAAATCAGTTAAGGGGCTTTCGCCCTCAAGCCGGTGGTGGGACCCGGCGCACTCAGACATCTCCATGTCTCAGACTCTCCGCCGCAATGATCGTTTTCAATATCTCGGAAGTCCCTCCGCCGAAGAGGAGAAAACGGGCGTCCCTGAAATACCTCTGGGCCGGGAATTCCTCTGCTATCCCGTACGCGCCGTGGATGCGGGTCACCTCGTCCACCACGTAGCACGCGGTCTCCGTGGAATAGAGCTTGGCCATGGCCGCCTCCTTGCCCGAGAGTTCTCCCCGGTCTTTGAGCCATGCCGCATAGTACGTGAGGAGCCACGATGTCCTGATCCTCATGTCCATCTCCGCAATCTTCTCCTGTATAAGCTGGAACTTGCCTATGGGTTTGCCGAAGGCAACCCGTTCCTTCGCATACTTCAATCCCGCGGTTCGGGCACTTTCCGCGAGGCCGAGGCCAAGGGCGGAGATCATTACCCGTATTTCGCTCAGGATGGCGTTCAGATATTGTGCTCCCCTGCCTTCTTCCCCCAGGAGGTTCTCCTTCGGGACCCGACACTCATCAAGAATAAGCTCTCCCGCGCTTGTCCCCCTGGCCGAGATCTTCTTGATATCGTGGCCCACGGAAAAACCGGGGTGATTTTTCTCCACGAGAAAAAACCCGAGGCCGTTGACCCGTTTGGAGGGGTCGGTCGTGGCCGCCACGGTAAAGAAGTCTGCGTCCCTGGCGTTCGTGATCCAGAGCTTTCTCCCGTTCAGCACGTAGCTGTCGCCGTCTTTCCTCGCCCGTGTCTTGACCGCCCCCAGGTCGGAGCCGCAGTCCGGTTCGGTGAAGGCGATGACCCCGATCTTCTCACCTTTAACGGCAGGGGCAAGAAGGCGCGTCTTCTGTTCATCAGTGCCGAAACGGTGGATAAAATCGGTGCCCATGAGGCACTGCATGGTTACGCCGGCCGCGAAGCTGATCGACACCTTCGCGAGTTCCTCGGCGAATATGGTGAAGGTCACACAATCGGACCCCATGCCCCCCGCTTCCGCAGGATACCTTATCCCGTAATAGCCAAGTTTTCCCAGTTCCCTGAATACTTCAAGGGGGAATTCATCATCTCTGTCGATCGCTTCCGCATGGGGGAGTACGATCTCCCTGAGCGTCCGGGAGACTTGTTCTTTGAAAAACCGCTGTTCTTCCGTAAAATTGAAATCCATCAGCCTCTTCTCATCTCCGTCGGCGCGCCCTCGTCCGATTCGCCGGACCCGGGTCCGCCCTTATGGGACGTCAAATTTTCCGATCACTCTTTCCGCGGCAGTATAGGGATCGATGCGCCCCTCCTCCATGTCGGCGGCGGCCGCGTCGAGCAGCCCTTCCTTCTCCGCCCCGGCAAGAAAACGCTTCCAGAGCAATTCCCTCAAAAGGGAACGCATGACCGCGTTTTTTCCTTCCCTTCGTCTCTCCTGCTTCTTTCCATCCTTTTCAAGGTAGTCCCAATGAGCCTCCAGGGCGGACACCACGTCCGGAACCCCTTCCCCCTTGAGGGCATGGGTGAGGAGCACCGGTATGTTCCAACCTTCCGGATCATGGGCGCTCAACTCGTTCACCGCGGCCATGGCGTCAAAGGCCATCTCTTCCGCGCCGGTCTTATCCCTCTTGTTGATTACCACTATATCGCCCACTTCCACTATCCCCGCCTTCAAAAGCTGGATCTCGTCCCCATAGTCCGGGGTCAGCACGCATATCATGGTATCCGAGAAAGAGGCGATGCCCATTTCGGTCTGACCTACGCCCACGCTTTCCACGATAATCACGTCCTTGCCCAGGGCTTCCACCACGTAGACCGCACCGGGCGTGGCCCGCGACACGCCGCCGGGGTAGCCCCTGTGGGCCATGGAGCGGATAAATATCCCTTTTACCTTGTCCGCTTCCTTCATCCTTACCCGGTCGCCGAGAAAAGCGCCTTTCCCTTTCATGCTTGTGGGATCGACTGCGATGATCCCCACATTTCTCCCCGCACCTGTGAGAGCCAGGGTGATCTTGTTGATCAGCGTGCTCTTCCCCGTGCCGGGAGACCCCGTAACGCCTATCACGTGGGCCTTTCCCACGTGGGGGTAAAGCTCGCGCAGGGCTTCATACCCGACCGCGTCGCCGTCCTCGATCATGGTGATAAGGCGGGCGGCGCTTCTCTCGTTCCCTGCGAGTATCTTTGCGACAAGTTCCATCAGATGACTTTGTCATCCTTTAATTTCTTCAGTCTTTCCTCGTCGTATCCGAGGATTTTGCCGTATATTTCCTGGTTGTGTTCCCCGAATCTCGGGGGGAAGGTCATTTTTCCGCCGCACTCTTTGAGATAGGGCGTCATGAAGGGGGGCGGCGCCATCCATATCTTCGTGCCTGTCTTCGGATCGACGCTTTCGAGAATGCCTTCTTTCACGTAGGAGTCCTCCAGCATATCCTCGATGGTGTTCACCTTGGAGATGGCAATGGTGGCCTTATTACAGAGACTTATCATCTCATCCGTGGTCCTGGTCCGCATTATCTCGTTGATTTTGTTGTTCAGGTTTTTCACGTCCCTGATGCGGCCCGCGTTCTTTTCGTATTCAGGCTTCGCCAGGGATTCGAATCCGGGCAGTTGCGCAAAGGATGCCCACTGCCTGTCGTTTCCCACCGCGATGTAGACAAATCCGTCCTTTGTCCCGTAAACCGAAACAGGGGCGAAGAACTCATGCGTATTCCCTCTCCTCGTGATCCTGTTACCGAAGGACTTCGTGAGGGTTATGGCCACGGTGAGCCATGAGGTGGTGGACATGAACATGGAAAGGTCGATCCTTTCCCCAACGCCGGTCATAGCCTTCTTATAAAGGGCTTTCATGACGAGCCCGTACGCATGCTCGCTTGTGCCCATATCAGGCAAGGGAATGCCCAATACCTCCGGGCTCCCGTCCGCCTCTCCCGTAAGCTCCATGAGACCGCTCCGGGCCTGAAGTATGGGGTCGTAGGCGGCTTCGTTGCTGTCAGGGCCGAAGCCGGTGAGGCCCACCCAGATAATGTCCTCCTTGATCGATTTCAGGGTGTCGTAATCTATGCCCAGTTTCTCGTAATTCCTGGGCAACTGGTTTGTGGCGAAGATATCGACGTTCAGTTTGGTGATGAGGTCCCTGAGGATCTCCTTTCCCCCCGGCGCGGCAAGATCGAGGGAAAGGGCTTTCTTCCCCGCGTTTATGGCCATAAAATAGGTGTTCATCCGCTCTTCGCCGAGTTTGTTGTCTCCTATCATCCGGTTGGGGTCTCCGTAGACAGGGTGTTCCAGTCGGATCACGTTGACGCCGTCCATTGCGAGCCGGTAGCTCAGATAGGGAAGCACGGTTGCCTGTTCCAGGGATAAGACGGTGATATTCCTAAAAATATTCATGAGACCTCCTTAGAACGGATTAACTGAATTGCTTTCTCCGAAATCAGAAAAAAACCTTCTTTTTTATTTGACACCCTGTTATATTTGATATAACATTATTTTCATGTCTACGGTATACAGTATTCAATATGACGTAAGTATAGGAAATGGGCGTTTTATTGTCAAGCAATTTTGTTTTAAAGATGTTTTTTCCGGATATTAAAGGAGAATTTAATGAGATTACCGCCTTTCGACGTATTTGAGCCACGAACCATGAAGGATGCCCTCTCGATCATGCACGACCATGCAGGGGTCCTCAAAGTCATCGGCGGGGGGACTGAACTGGTGGGGCTGATGAAATTGAGGCTTGTCGTCCCTCAGTATGTCCTGAGCACCCGCAAGCTCGGGGCCTTGCGAGGGATCGAGGAAAAGAAGAATGAGGTCGTCATAGGCGCGGGCACCTCTTTGGCCGAGATAATGGAGTCGCCTGTTCTCGCCGGCAGGTTCCAGGCGGTGGTTGATGCCGCTTCCATGGTGGCCGCCTATCCGATCCGGACCAGGGCGACCATTGGGGGAAATATCCTCCAGAATACGCGGTGTCTCTATTATAACCTGTCTGAGATTCCCCGGAAGGGGCTTCCCGCCTGCTTCAAGGCAGGGGGAAACGTCTGCAACGCGGTAAAAGGGTCGAAACGCTGTTTCAGCGTCTACCAGGGCGACATGGCCCCCGCTCTCATGAGCTTCGACGCAAGAATCCACCTGAAAAGATACAACGGCTCGCGGAAGGTTCCCCTCGCGCAACTCTATACAGGAGATGGGAAGAACCCCGTGGCCATCGGGCTCGACGAGCTTCTCACCCACATCTCCATCCCCATGCCTGCCGGGGTTTACGGCTCTTCTTTCCAGAAGATACGGCTCCGGAAGGCCCTCGACTATCCTCTCGCCTCGGCAGCGGCATTCGTGTCGGTGAAGGCGGGCAACAAGGTCGATGAGGTGCGGGTGGTACTGGGGGCGGCCGGCTCGGGACCGAAACTGCTCGACACCACGACAGGGTTTAAAGGTAAGGTCCTGGCAGAAAAGCAGATGGCCGAGATATCCGAAAAGGCCCTGAAGGCAGCCGAGATGACGGACAACACCGCGCTCCCCGGCTCCTACAGGCGGAAGATTATAAAGGTTGTCGCCGCAAGGGCGCTTCGCGATGCGCTTAGCCGCATCGAAAGGTCAGGTAAATCATGAAAGAAACCACAAAACGTGCCTTCACGCTGAAGGTCAATGGAGAGACTCACCATATAGAGACATACCCGAACCGCACCCTCCTTGAAGTGCTGAGAGAGGAGTTGAGCCTCACAGGGGCGAAGGAAGGCTGCGGCGAGGGCGCCTGTGGTTCCTGCACGGTCCTTCTCGACGGGCGGCCCGTACGGTCCTGTCTTCTTCTCGCAGTGGAAGCTCAGGACGGGGAGATCACCACCATCGAGGGTCTCGCGGATGGGCGCAACCTCCACCCACTCCAGGAAGCGTTTGTCGAGCACCATGCCATACAGTGCGGATTCTGCGCCTCCGGCATGATCCTCACCGCAAAGGCGTTCCTCGACAGCAATCCCCACCCCACCGAGGATCAGATCAAACTCGCCCTTTCAGGGAATGTCTGCCGCTGCACCGGGTATACGAAGATCATCGAAGCGGTAAAATCGGTCGCGGAGAGCAGGGGGTGACGGCGATGGAAGAATATACAAGTGTTGGGAAAAGCAGCAAGAGGGTCGATACGACAGCGAAGGCGACGGGCGAAGTCCTCTTCACCGCGGACCTTTCCCTGCCGAGAATGCTCATAGGCAAGGTATTGAGGTCGCCCCATCCCCATGCAAGGATACTTCACATAGACACGTCGAAAGCCAAAAAGCTTCCGGGCGTAAAAGCGGTGGTCACCGGAGCCGACACCTTTGGGGAGAAATGGGGCGTATTCCGGTACACCCAGGACCAGATATTCATGCCCTCCGAACGGGTTCGGTACGTGGGCGAAGAGATCGCCGCCGTTGCAGCCGTTGACGAGGATACGGCACTGGCCGCCCTCGACCTCATCAGCGTGGAATATGAAATGCTGCCCGCCGTCTTCACCCTCGAAGAGGCCATGGCCCCGGGCGCTCCCCTCATCCACGAGGATAAGCCGGGAAATATCAACATTCATGTCAATATCGATGTGGGCGACATCGAAAAAGGATTCAGGGAATCATACCTGATTATGGAGGATACCTTCAGCGCCCCCGAAGATTCCTATTTCCAGTCGGAGCCTTATGCGGTGGTGGCCCAGTTCGACCACTCGGGCAGCCTCGAAATATGGATGCCCAATGCGGGCCCCCATCTCAAGGCAAAACCCCTCTCGAACTGTCTCCATATGCCCCTCAGCAAGGTGCGGGTAAGAAAGATCGCGATCGGCGGCCATTTCGGCGGCCGTTCCGAAATCTCCCCTGCCGACATGGTGTGTGCCCTCCTCGCCAAGAAGGCGAAGCGGCCCGTCAAGATTGTCTATACCAGGGAAGAAAATTCCATCTGCACCCGCCAGGGCCACGCAATGGTCGCCACCATCAAGACCGGCGTCGATAAAGACGGGAAGGTCCTTGCAAGAGATATTACCTCGTACCTCGACGGCGGCGCCTACTCGAGCACGGGCCCCATAGCGGTGAGCGTGCCCTTTCTCTGCATGGAGCAGGCCTATCGCATGGACAACGTGCGCTTCAACGGTTACAGGGTGTTCACAAACAAACCCATACGGGGCATGATAAGGATCCATGGAAGGGCTTTCGGCACCGGCGTAGACCTCCAACTCGACATGATCGGCGAAAAACTCGGTATCGATCCCATCGAAATGCGCCTGCGCAACGCGCGTCAGGCGGGTGACTACACACCCACAAAGTCCTTTGTCGCAAGCTGCGGCCTGACGGAGACAATCCTTGAGACCGCGGAGCATTCTCATTTTAAGGAAAGATTCAAACACCTGCCGCCCTTCCACGGCATCGGAATAGGCGTAAATTCCGTGCAGACGGGGTTCCCCATGGGCATCAGGGGAGGGTCCCAGGCGTTTATCAAGTTTACCGAGGACGGGACCGTCACTGTCATATCCGGCGTAGTCGACAATGGCCAGGGCAACGATAATATGCTCTCCCAGATTACCTCGGAAGAATTGGGCTTGAGACCTGACGACATTCAACTCATTACGGCCGATACGGAAGTCACACCCACCGACCCCGGATCCTACTCCATGTGCGAGACCTTCATCGGAGGAAACGCGGTGAGGCTTGCGGCAATAGACGCGAAAAGGCAACTCTTCGAGGTCGCCGCGCCCCTGCTCAAGGCAGGCGTTGATGAACTCCAGGCAAAAGACAACAAGATCATGGTCAAGGGTGCTCCGGAGCGGAGCATGTCCATAGGCAAAGTGGTAAGGACGGCCCTCAGCCGCGGTCAGTCCATCAGCGGACAGGGGGCATACTGGCCGAAGGTCGACCCCAAGAGGGAGTGGGTCGAGAACCCCTTCGGACAGCTTTGCGAAGCTTTCTCCTTCGGGGCCACCATCGCCGAAGTGAAGGTCGATCCCGAGACGGGGCTTGTGGAGGTAGTGGAAATATGGGCGGCCCAGGACGTGGGATTCACCATCAACCCCAAGGCCGTGGAGGGACAATTCCAGGGAGGCATCGCCATGGGCGGTCAGGGAGGGATGCTCACCGAGTATCATCTCTGGAACCAGGGACGGGTGCTCAACCCCTCGCAACTCGAATACAAGGTCCCCCTCGCAGCGGACATGCCCAAGATCAACACCTACATTATCGAGACCATAGACCCGAACGGCCCTTACGGAGCCAAGGAATCAGGGATGTCCGTATCCATGTCGGCGGCCCAGGCATACTGCGGCGCTATCTGCAATGCCATAGGAGTCTATATAAAGGAATACCCAATAACCCCGGACAAGATACTCAAGGCACTGGAAGAAAAGAATAAGAGGGGAAAATGATGGGATCAGCAAGAATCTGAACGCGGGAACCATATTGTATCAAGGCTGATACATACCCGGAATATTCACATTGCGGCACGACCCGGAAGGCGGTTCGCGGCGTCCCGCGCCACAAAGAGCCAGAGAGGGGGCCTCGATGAAGATCGGAAAGAGCGATGATCTTCCTTATATGGTCCGCGGTCTGGAAGAGGCGATGAAAGCCTGTCATAAGGACCCGGGACTCACCCCCGGCAGGGAGGCAGGGAAGTCTGCTGCCGCAAGGGGCGAAGGGCTCTTTCCCATCTCCTGCAAGGCAGACAGAGCCGGCAAAGTACTGAAAGGATTAAGAGACAAAGGGGTTCAACTCAACGACGAGAAACCACGTCATCTATTCGGCAACAGTTATGCGTTCATCCGTCACCCGGCAAAGCCCTTCGGGGCACTGACGAAGGTGCCGGACGGCGAATTCGGCGTCAGCGAAGCATCGTGATAATGAAAAAATAACTGGTGCATTTTTTCGGAAAAACTTACAATTGATTTGGTATACAATTCGACTCTTTTTAAAAGGGGGTGAGATTAAGCAGTACACCAATAATCTTATACCGAAAAGGGGGCTTACCATGATCAAGAAGATAGGGTTCGCAGTCGTTATTCTCGCATTCTTTGCCGTCACATTTCTGGTCTCTCCTCCCCAGGCGGCAAGCCAGAGCGTAATCACCCTGAAATACGCCAACTTTCCGCCTGCCACCACGTTTCCGTGCGTCCAGATGGAGAGGTGGGCAAAAGAGGTGGAAAAGAGGACGGCGGGCAAGGTGAAGGTACAGACCTTCCCCGGAGGCACACTGCTCCCTGCCAAGAATATCTTTGACGGAGTCCTCACCGGCATGGCGGACATCGGGAACTTTGCCATGAGCTACCAGCCGGGCCGTTTCCCGGTCTCCGAGGCAATAGACCTGCCCATGGGCTTCAACAGCGCCCGGGCCGCGAGCCTTGCCCTTTTCGACCTTGTAGAGAAGTACCAGCCCAAGGAATTTGAAAAGGTAAAGATCCTCACCCTTTTCACCTGCCCTCCCGCGGACATCATGTCAAGCAAACCTGTGAAGTCCCTGAAGGACCTCAAAGGCATGGAGCTTCGCGTGTCGGGTACGGGTTCGGATGTGATAAAGCGTCTGGGCGGCATCCCCGTTGCCATGCCGCAGTCCGAGACACCCGAGGCCATCCAGAAGGGCGTAGTGAAGGGCATCGTCTCCTCCACGGAAATCCTCAAGGATTTCAACTTCGCCGCATACTGCCCCTACGTCACGGAATCAAACCTTTTTGTGGTCTCCTTTGCGGTGGTCATGAACAAGGACAAGTGGAATTCCCTCCCCGCCGATGTAAAGAAGGTGCTTGACGACCTGAGAAGAGAGCAAGCCGAATGGACGGGAAAATATGTGGACGACCATGTGAAAGAGGCAATCACCTGGTCGAAGCAGAAGTATAACCTCCAGATGATATCATTGCCTGCCGCAGAAAAGGCGGAAATACCCAAGCTCCTCAAGCCTATGATCGACGATTACCTGAAGAGAGTGAACGCTCAGGGCCTGCCGGGAGACAAGATCGTGAGAGATGTCTATCTCTTGAAAGCCAAATACGAGCAGCCGTCTAAATAACCGGGGCGGGTAAAGGGACGTCCCCCGGGGCGTCTTTTACCCGCATTCGCACGCGGAGGCAACAATGAATTATCTCGACAAGTTCAATGTTTTCCTGAACAAGATCCTCATGATCTTGGGGGGCATGGCGGTGCTCGGGCTCATGTCCCTCGCCACGGGCAACGTGGTCCTCAGAATCTTTCACATGCCATACCGGGGGGCCTACGAACTCGTTTCCTTTATGGGGGCGATAGTCATCGCCTTTGCTCTCGGCTACACACAGAAGAGGAAGGACCACATTGTCGTTGACATCCTTACAGAGAAGTTCCCGAAAAAGCTTAACCGCGTCCTCGACGCAATCAACTATTTCGTCACTCTCATATTCTTCTCCATTATCACGTGGCAGATCTTTGTGTGGGGCATGAAGATATGGGAGGCGAACGAGGTGTCGGAGACCCTGAAGGTCATTTACTACCCCTTCGTGTTTTGCGTTTCCGCGGGGTTCGGGGTGTTATCTCTCACACTCCTGGTCGATCTGCTGAAAACATTCCGGAAAAAAGAGGAGAAATAGCAATGGACGGACCTATTGTCGGAATATACGGAATCATCGTAATGTTCGCTATCCTGTTCCTGTTCAAGATACCGGCCGGCTTTACCATGGCCCTGGTAGGCTTCCTTGGGGTCATCTACGTGACGTCCCTCAAAGCGGCCCTCGGTATGATCGGCACGGAACTCTGGAACATCTTTTCAAGCTACGGCCTCACCGTGATTCCCATGTTCATCCTGGTGGGAGAGTTCGCCCACTACGGCGGTTACAACAACAGCCTCTACAAGGCCACCTATAAATGGTTCGGCCATTACAAGGGAGGTCTTGCGATAACCACCATCATGGCATGCGCCATCTTCTCCGCCATCAGCGGTTCCAACACGGCGACGGCAGCCACCATGAGTACCGTGGCCATACCGGAAATGAAGAAATATAATTACCATCCCCAGTTGAGCGCCGGATCGGTCGCGGCGGGAGCCACCCTGGGAGTCCTCATACCTCCGAGCATCGTCCTCGTGGTTTATGGGCTCTACACAGGCCAGTCGATCGGCAAGCTCTTCTTCGGAAACGTAATACCGAGCGCCATACTGACCATACTCATCGCCGCCACCGTCATTTACATATGCTGGCGAAATCCCACGTGGGGACCGAAGGGACCGAGAAGCACCTGGCTCGAAAGACTGAAAGCCCTTCCGGACCTCATCGATATCATGATCCTCTTCGTCATCATCATGTACGCCCTTTTTACCGGCGTGGTAACGGCCACGGAGGCCGCGGCGGCAAGTTGCGCCATAGCGCTGATCCTCTGTCTCGTACGGAAGAAAATAACATGGCAAGGCTTCATTGCTTCCATTGTCGATACACTCCGTATCTCCTGCCTCGTCTTCATGATCGTCGCGGGAGCGGTTATTTTCGGAAGATTCCTCGCGGTTACGAGGCTGCCCTATGAAGCCGCCTCCATCATATCGAGTCTTGCCCTCCCCAACTGGGTGCTCTTCTGGATCATCATACTCTGTTACATCATAGGCGGCTGCGTCATGGACGCCCTCGCCTTCCTTCTCGTCTCCCTGCCCATCTTCTATCCCATCGTCATGCAGATGGGGTATGACCCGATCTGGTTCGGCCAGGTTATCTGCATAGTGACCACCATGGGATCGATTATGCCGCCCATTGGAATATGCTGCTACGTGGTTGCGGGGATGGCGAAGGAGATCCCCCTGGGCACGGTATTCAGAGGGAGTCTTTACTACATACCTTCCTACATCGTATCCATCATACTCCTCATGCTCTTCCCCTACTCGACGGTCCTGGTGCTTTCCAATATTGTGCGGTAGGGACAACAGGACAAATAATGAAGCCGGGGCTCCCGAAAAGGGCCCCGGTTCTTTTATGGGATAGAACGGATTTTAACGGAGTCGGGGCGGCTACCGCTCACCGCCTTGCGAAGACGTCGGCAACCACCACGTTCGGATTCCCCGTCCGTAGATTCCTCGAAGTCCTCAAAATCTTCGCTTCCCTGAAACCTGCCTGGAAGAACTCGTTGAGAAAGGCATCTCCTTCCCTGGCGCCGCTTATTCAGGCGAGCCAGCTCTTTTCCGTGGGCTCCCTCGGGCCTGCGACGGGCCTTACGAGAATCAGCTCGGCGGCGTATACCTGACCGTCTTTCCGGACCACTCGGGATAGCTCCCTGAAGATGGCCTCACGATGGGGATTGAGGTTGAAAATTCCGTTCACCATGGCCACATCGATCTCGCCGTCCTTCAAAGGAAGGTGTTCGGCGGGGGATTCATGAAATTCGATATTTGCGACGCCCGCTTCCTTTGCGGACCGCAAAGCACGCTCTATCATGGGACGGCTGAAATCAATGGCGACAACCCGTCCCCCGGGGCCTGTCTTCCGGGCCGCGATAATCGTGTCAAGCCCCGCGCCGCACCCCAGGTCGAGAACGGACGACCCTTCCCGTATCTCCGCATGAATGGAAACATTGGAAGCCCCTGCAAAGGCGTCAACGCTGTCAACGGGCAGGGTATCGAGCACCTCCCCCGAATAGCCCACGCTCTCCGCAAACGCCCTTCCCACGGGAAACAGGTGTTCCCCCTCAGGCCTTTCCGCCGCCGAGGAATAAGCCTTCCTCACGCCCTCGTACAGCCGTTTCGCCAGGTCTTCATCCATAAAACGCTCCTGAAAATTCCATGATCTACGTCCCTATCATGTGGTCACGCCCCATGATTCCATCAGTCTACCCCATTTTGCAGGGGTCATCCAGCGCAAAAAACAGTCACCGGCGCTGCCGCTTCACCCTGATCGCCCGTCGGGCGACCCCGGCCATCTTCCCCCTTATGCCTTCCGGTCGACGAGCACATGTTCGACGGTAAAGAAGGCCGTCGACGCGCCCAGGTCCACGAACTTCGCTTCGTCTTCAACGAACATGGCCCGCAGGTTTTGGCCCTCGGGCGAGTTGATGGCCGCGAGAAAATCTTCTTCCGATTCCCACCATATCTCGCCCACGCCGTCATAGGCCTCCATCATGCCCCGTGACTTCCTGATGTTTTCGTTCAAGGGTGAATCAATGGTGTGGCTCTGGACATAACGCACCGCCCTGTAAGTCTCCGCAAATTTCTGAAACATCGGCCCATGATGGTTGAGCCAGTAATCCTGGAACTCCGCCCGGGACATCCCGTGCCGCCGTCTGGCACAAAATACAAGTTTGATCATAGATCAGCCTCCTCTTCCGAAATTCATAGCTTTTCAATGCGCACGACCCTCTCGAAACGGTTTGCTACCGCAAGGGAGTGGGTCACGCAGATGATGGTCTGCTTCTGGAAATTGGCAAAAAGGTCGTCGAGGATCTTCTGTTCTGTCGCCTGGTCCAGGGCCGACGTAAACTCATCGAGCAGGAGAATGGCGGGATCACGCACCAATGCCCTCGCCAATGCGATGCGCTGCCGCTGGCCGCCCGACAGGTCGGTCCCTTTTGTGCCGATGACGGTATCGTACCCGCGCGGCATGCCCATAATGGTATCGTGAATACGGACACGCTTCGCCACATCCATGATGATGTCCATGGGAACCGAATACCATCCCGTGGCGATATTTTCACGTAAGGTTGTTTTGAAAATATACGGGGTCTGTCGCACATAGGAAAAGTTCTGCAGGTAATGGGGCAGGCTGAAGGCATTGATGGGCCGCCCGTCAAGGAGGATTTCCCCTTCGTCCGGCTTTATCTGCCTGGTAAGAAGGTCGATAATGGTGCTCTTCCCCGCGCCGCTGGGCCCCATGATGGCAACCTTCCCTCCCGGCTCGACGGTAAGGCAGAAATCCCTTATCACCGGTTTTCCCGCCACATGGCCGAAGGACACATTGCAGTATTCGATGCACGTCGATCCCATGATCTCCGTGATGCCGGCAACGGGTCTTATCTCTTCCTCCGGGTAGTCCAGAACCTCCTCGATTCTCCTCATGAGCGGTGAGGCCTGGATCAGCTTTGTCATGCCGAAAATGATGGACTGGAGACTGTAGGCGATAAAAGACAGGTACACATTGTACGCAATCAGGGTGCCCACGCTGATGTTCGTGAGGCCGCGGCAAATCCAGTAACCCCCCAGAAGGAAGGGGAAGAATGTGATCAGCCTCGAAAGGAACTCCATGGAATGGAAAGTACCGTCCCCCATAACCACGGAACGTATGTTGGCGGAGGTGAAGCGCCGGGCCGAGTCCAGGAAACGCCGGGCGCCTTCCTGTGAGTGCTGGTAAAATCTCATCTCCTTTATACCCGCCAAAATGTCGAGCATCGTTTCGTTCTGCTCCGAAAGTCTCTGCCTCGCTATCCTCGCGAAGCGGGACAGGGGTTTCTGGAACAGGAGGATGATAAAAACAAAACAGGGCAGGGAGAGAACGATATAGAGCCCCAGGTCCCATTCCCATGTGAGCATAAGGACGGCAAAAACGATAATTGTGGTGAAGTGGTCCACGCTGGGAAAGATATAATCAAGGACAAGAACGGAAAGAAGGTCCGTGTCGTTGGAAACCCTGGTGATGACGTCGCCCATTTCATACTTTCCGAAGAAGGGAGCCGGTTTCTTTATGACCGAGGTAACAAGCCGGGTCCGAAGGTCAAGGAATATCCGCTCCAACGACGTTCCCAGGAAATAACTCTTAAGAAAGGAGAAAACGAGGAAGGCGGCAAAGCTGAGGAGAATCAAGCCGGTGTAATGGTAAAAGAGCCGCAAGTCGCGGGCGGGAAGCGCCTTGTCGAGTATATCCGCAAGGCAAAGGGGCCCATAAGTGGCCGCCCCCACCCGTCCCAGGTCGGCCATATACGCCGCGATCAACCCGCCCCCATGAGCGCGCACACCCGGCTTAAGAAGCCGGAACAGCTCCCTGTAGGTTGACACAATCGTGCCGCCCCCGGGCGCCAGGTTATCGGATTGTTCAAGGTTCCTGGTAGTCACAGACTATTAGTATACACCTATCCCGGGTGCTGTGGGAGGGGTTGCCGAGAAAAAGATTGCGGGGCGTGAGGAAGTCCGGAATTCGTGAGGATGCGAGAGTTGGGCAGGCGGGCGGTCGGGGACGGTCCTTCCCGGTAGCTCCCTGGCGCTGAAATGTGACCCTTTGCTCAATTCCACCGCCCTCGATGCTTAAGTGCGCAGAAGTTTCACATTTGAGGGCAAGTCGGCAGCTCGCAAACCCTGCCGGTTTTGTCATGTCTGATCCACCTGGTCCGGCGCATCGTGTCCGCAAAAGGGCGCGGCCAAGGTCGATGCTTGAAAAGACAAGCCTTTCTTGACCGGTCAGCCCAATTTCGTCCGTGAGCACGCACCGGTTGTTGAGCGTACGGACTCTACTTGGAGAAGATGCAAACGCCTTACTTCCTGTGAGTCGCGGTCTGATACCGGCTTCGGTCTCGTGCACCTTCGACCACCATCATGAAGGAGAACCCCTCTTTCACCCCTGCGTGCATTGCGGAAGGCAGCTAAGAAAACTCAGCGAAAATCATCGGCGAGGTAGAGAGCCCCCTCGACTTGTAGGGGGATGGGGGGTGGCATTCGCCGGGGATTTTCGCGCCAGGTTTTCTCTGCCTGGAGCGCCGGCACGCGGGGGTGAAAGAGGGGTTCTCCCTGCCCTCCACACAACGCGGCCCTCCGACGAGTACCGTCAAAAGGACGTTTTACCGACGTTGCAGTTCCTTCTTGCACAGTTGTGTTCAAAAACAGGTACATCGTGCCGGTGCAGCCTTTGCAGCAACCTTACGCCGGTCGTAGGGCTCACTCACCGGAACTTAATTGAAAACTCATCCGGCGCCCGGATGCGCGGGCGCCGGATGAGCGGGTTTTCCGTGTTGGGATGCAGCTACGGGATTATTCTGTGTACGGCGGCTCGCCCTGGATTGAGCGCACCAAGTTGAGGGCCTTGGTCACCTGATCTTTGGTTCCCCTGAAAACAAGCCAGACGGCTCCTTCCGCACCGCTCACGCCTCCTGCGCTGGACTGGAAGGCCGTTGCGCCCGTGAGGATCTTAATGGCCTCAAGTTCCGTTACGATCTCGCCTGTGAGGAGCCACATGGAGGGAAGGGTGTAGCCGGGAAATGGCGTCGCCGGAGGACCGGACGGGGCAGGTAACGATTCCATGGGCTCACGCATCTTCAATGTCAGATCCACCATATCCCCCGCAACCAACTTCTCGAGGCCGACCGGAATGACGAGGTGGGCTTTGCGTGCAATTATGAAGGGCATTGTGATCCCAGTCGTTCCCCCTGACGGGTCCAGAATATTGACTGCCGCCAGTTTGTTCTTGTAGTCAAGGGCATTGGCCCCCTTCATGACCACATCGCCGCGCTTCAGTTTCTTCACGGCATCGGTAAGGGGGATATCGACTACCTTGCCCTTTTCCAGCACAATGTGGTTAACGGTCTGCCCCTTGAGCAGCTTTTTGGCCCCTTTTTCAGGTTCAATTCTTCCCGTCACATATGCCGCATGGGAGACCTTCTGTCCGGTGATCTCCTCTGCCACGTAGGCGTTGGTCGTCCCTTTGATGATAATGACCATACCCTTTTCAAGGGCATTCCTTACGATCGGCATCTGCGCCACGGCCTTGGCGATGAGCCGCTTGGAATCGGCTACCGTCAGGATCGCTCCGCTCTGGACCATGTTCGCCGGTTCCGCCGCTGCCAGTACGCCGGCCAGAACCCATTGGACGAGCAGAACCGCCATAAGTACAAAAAGTTTCTTTCCTGCATTACGATTGACCATGATTTTTCCTCCCGTTTGTTTTGAAGCGCTTCGACGTAACTGTCGTTACCTCTATACCACTGGAATCGTCTTGTTGGCCCTTTTTCCATGTTTGCTGCAATTTTCTTTTATCATACGGACGGTCAAAGTCAAGCGAAATGTTGCGAACCCCCGTACCTGAGGGGTCAACACGTCTCCAGTATTGAGTTCCCCTATACGGAGCGGGGGTGCTGTCGCCGCGAATGGTTCACAGGTGAGGGAACGGGAAGGGTGCGCGATCACAGGCGAAGGATAGATCAGGGCCGGGTCCCGGTTCCGTAGCGAATGAAGATTCAATCCTTTGTTGTTTTTCGGGAGAGTAGTGCTTACTTTTATGATATCATAAACATGCGGTTTGTTGAGGGAAGCGTCAGACCAGCCCACGGGCCTCCGGAGAGGCTCCATTAAGGAGAACGAGACAATGGACCAGAACGAATACAAGAAGATTATCTCATTTGCCATCGATCAGGAAATGGAGGCATTTACGTTCTATCACTCAATCGCACAGAGGGCGGAGGACAAAAACGTCAAGAACCTCTTCAGCGATCTGGCAGCAGATGAGAAAAAACACCGGGTTACCTTGGAGGCATTCCTCGACAGGGCACCGGATAAGCTGCATTTTTCGGAAGCGAAGGATTATAAGGTTGTGGACTCAATTCCCACGCCCCCGCTGAGCCCGGACCTCAAACCTCTGGATGGCCTGGTAATCGCCATAAGGAAAGAGCTCGAAGCCATGCAGATGTACACCCAACTGGCAGTAAGAAGCACCGAGGCAGCGCAGAAGGATGTCTTCCTTGAGCTTGCATCCATGGAGCGCGGGCACAAGAACAGGCTTGAAGACATATACACGAATATGGCGTTCCCCGAGGCCTGGTAGGGCGGCGGCAACCCTTCTTTGAGGGTCCGGCGGGTGCTTCGCGGGGACCGACGTCGGCACACGGGAAAAGGAAGCCTATGGGCGCTGTCCGACAAGGCTGGAAGCCGGGGGATACCCCGGCGTTTGATGGGTCGCGCAGTATTTCATGAACCCCGTGCCGTCGTGGCCCATCTCATTCCGGACATTGTCGCCATATCGGTGTGCGGGGTCGCCCCGAGCTCGCACAACCGTCGGCAAGACGCAACGGCGTCATCCACGGCCCAGTATACGACGGCCCTGTCCTCGCCCTTCGAAGCGCCGGTACCGGGGACAAGGACTAAGGTTGACGCCCCGGCAGGAAAGGCAACGGCGAAAGGCGAATCAAACACGGGGTCTGCGTCGAGGACCTGCCGATACCACTGTTTTGCCTTTTCAATATCCAATACGCGATAGACTATTCTCCCCGGACTTTTGAACATGCCCTCTCCTTTTCGAGTCCCCTGGTTGCGGAAGATGATCCGGCTATACAGGCGCGGACATCACCCCTGCAGTTCAAGTCTTCTCCGGGCTACCGACTCCCCGTGTCTCGAACTCCCCTGTGAGTGAAGTGATAACCATATCGTTCAACTCCATCCGCAGGGCCTGACCGATATCAAGGTGAAGGGCCTGATTGATCGCGGCTTTGGCAAGCCTGTTCGCCAGGGCCGGGCTTCGGGCGATCTTCTCGGCAATGGCGGTGGCCTCGGCCAACAGGCTGTCCAACGGGACGACTCTGTTTACCAAACCCCACTTCTCCGCAAGGTCGGCGTCAATGATCCTGTTTGCCAGGATCATCTCTTTTGCCCTGAGAAGACCGATCAGGAGAGGCAGTATCTTGGTTCCCCCGTTGCTCACGGCGGAACCAAGGGTCGTCTCGGGAAATCCGAACTTCGCGCCTTCCGCGGCGATAATCAGGTCGCAGTTCATGGCCCATTCGCATCCGGCCCCGATTGCGTATCCGTGAACCGCGGCAATGACAGGCTTACCCATATTCACGATAGTGGCGGTGATCTGTTGCAGTTCCTCCACATCTGCGATATGTTCCTCCAGGGTGGAAGGCAACGTCGCCTCTGCAAGATCATGGCCTGAGCAGAACGCCCGGCCCTTTCCATGGAAGATGATCGCCCTGACCTCGGGATCGACCTCAGCCTCCCGCAAAGCGGAAAGCAACTCCTTCACCATCCTGCCGTTCTGGGCATTCAACTTCTCCGGCCTGTTCAAACCTACAAAGCCCACAGCGCCTTTCTTGTCGTAGATCACGGTTTGCCGTTCCACAATTTCTCCCATTCTAACCCCTCCCGTTGTTTAAGGTCTGTCGTGCAAGGTCCCGATGTATCTATCTCCATAGAATTATACACTACTTTCGAAGGAACCGTTCATGAAGATTGAGGCACGGACGTGAGAGAAAGCATAAATCTTTACTTTGTTGGCCGCTTTCACGCAATATGGAATGACGGCGCTCTTGATGGGGGGGGTCCGGGGAGGAGGAAACCTACAGCCTTAAGACGCGTCGACGGGGCGTCCGTTCAAAGTGAACGTACCGGACAGAAGCGTGGATCACTGCAGCGCCTTTGCCCTCACCTTCTCTTTGAACCGGCGCCCCGTCGACGGGGTATCATTTTCGGTTCAGAAGTGGAATTACCTCACGCTCCTTTTGTTACTTGCCGTTACCCCAAAGATCGATCGTCTTGGTGAGCGCCGACGGATCGTTGGTGGTGATGGTGATGGTCGCATGTTTTCCGTCCGCCACAGATGAAGGCTTGAATGCGATCTGGAACGTACATTTCTTGTTGGGCTGGACAGTGCCGGCAGTCGTGCAGTTGTCGTTCTGCCTTGTAAACTCACCCGCGTTGCCTGAAACGATCGTAGGGTCGGAAACCGCGACAGTGAGGGGAACCGCGCCCTTGGTGGTCTTGTTGGTCACGCTGAAGGTGACTACCCCAGGCTTCGTGCTCGTCACCTTCACGTTGCCGAAGTTCTTGGGAGAAGCAGGGGAGACGAGAAGGGTCGGGTCCTGGCTGAATACGGCCCGCATCTCGGTGGGACCGGTAGCCTCGGTCATGGTGATAGGACAGGCCGTTTTCGTTGTACAGGAGGGATCCGCTCCGCTCACATAATACCACCGGTTGAAAACCCATCCCGTTGCGGCCTTTGCAGTAAGGACTACCTGTTTGTTAGGAAGGAAGGGAGCCGAGCACCGGCCGCCCGCGTTGCTGCAGTTTATGCCCGCAGGGCCGCTTTTCACTGTGCCCGAACCGGCTATGTCGGCGGTGAGAAAATACGACGTTGCGATCATCACGTTGTTGAAATAGCCCATTGCCTTGGCTTCATGTATGTTGGTATCTCCCGGGACCGGTTGATCGATTATCATAGCCCCGAGCCCCTTGAAGGGCGCCTTGGCTACCGTGGCGTTTGCCATATAGGTTTTCGGGGTGAAGCTGAACGTCTCTTTGTTCCCTACGAAGGTGAATTTGGTGCCGTCCCAGGCAACGGACAGGTTGTAAGACTTGCTCTGGTTGGGAGGGAGAACCTTTTTCGACTCGCCGCCGGCTATTTCTTCAAAGTCGCTCATAGTCGTGCCCGTGAACCTTACCACTTTCCATTTGCCTATGTAATATAATCCGTCACTTGTCCGCTTCAGCCCGACGTACGCGCCGATGTCGCCTTCAAAGCCGTCCCCCGCGGAGCCGTCGTTAAAAAACCTCCCGCCCACGTAGATGAACGGTTTCAAGCCGGCAGGACCATCCGATGAAAGTTCACCGGGCGTGACAGTGGCCTGTATGGCCGATACGTTGTTGGGGGCGGCTACGGGAAGAGTGTTCTCGGTAACGGCGCCTGTGAAACCTCTGGCGAACAAGGTAAGGTGGTTATCCGCGATGGCCCTCACAAACTCATAATTGGACCACTTGGTCCTGGCGATATAGTCGGCCGAGAAATCATCGTAAGGGTCGCTGCTGAGGTTTGTATAAACATTGTCGAAGTACGCGGAAGCAAAACCCGCTTTACCCCCCGACTCGTCCGTGTTGTTCAATACTTTCGTGTAGAGTCCCCTGAACAGGGAGCGCGGGGGGTCTATGGTACCTGAGGCGGTGTAAGTCTTTGTGGTCCCGCTGTATGTGGCGGTGAATGTGGAGGTACTCTGGTCCCATGCTACCGTCACCGTGTAAGGCGTGTCCATTGACACGGTGATGGGCCAGACTGCGCTCGCAAGGGGGGTCGGATCAGTGGTGGAGCAATCGGACGAATTGAACCTTGACACACTGCAGAAAAGCTTTGGAACCGTCGGAGAACCATTGGTATAGCCGATGCCGATCTGTCCGATGATATCGCCGGTGCAGTCTCCCGGTCCGCTGGAGGTTCCATCATTGTAGAACCTGCCCCCCACCATGGCCATTGCCTTCGTGGGGTTTTCCGGGTCTCCGTAATCGAACTGGTGAGGTGTGATGGTCGCCGTTATCGTGGTGATAGTCGAGGGGTCCACATCGCCCCCGAACTTGAGGGTGTTCGATATGGGGCCGGTCGAGCCGTTGGCGCTCCTCGCAAGGAGCCAGAGCCGTCCGTTGTCAATCTCGCGCACGAACTCGTAATTGTTCCATAGGGCCGAATCGATGACGCCCTCAGAAAAGTCGTCATATGGGGTAAACGTCGTCGCAGCCTGCAATACCGGCGCGTGAGGCAGGAGAAATGTGGCGAACGCTAAAAGAACGACCAACAACCCTTTCCGCAGCACTTTCTTTTTCATCGCAACTCCTTACACTGATGTTTTGGTGAAGCCCGTTGGTTTCTTCGCTAAACCCCGGGTCACGGAAGATGGCCCTATTGTGGCGACGCTTTCCTGCAACGCGAAACCAGGGTGCGCCCCCATCCTCCAGCACTCCTGTCAAGTTTAACCGGTTCGCGTGTTCATTACAACGACAATTTCGCGGATGCCCTCGGCACATGTATCCACGCATTCCGATAGCCCCTTTTCCCTTCCATGCCCTACTTTGCCGCTGGTCCGGGCCGCCGGAGGGGAAGGATGTAAGGAAGGGTCACCGTCAGACGTTCAAGGCCGCAGGATGGGCGGGGACCAGGGGATTGCGGCATTTCCCTTTACGCTCCGTCCTTTTTTCGCATGATTGGTATCCTGGACTCGCAGGGAACGCCTGTCTGGCACATACCGCATCCGTATCCTTCAAAACCGAAATGGGTTTTCACATATTCCTGGGTGGTGGGGTGCAGATATGCCATGCACTTATTCTTGTCATGCCCTCCCTCGGTAATCGCCCCCACCGGGCAGCGTTCGATGCATTTGCGGCATGTGCCTTCGGCGTAGAAGAGACAGTATTCGTGATGGTTGGAGTAGGGTCTTTCCGACGGGGGGACCGCAACCTTCGCCACCACCGATGCGCATACCATCGCCTTGCCGGCACGGGTGATAAGCCCGTCGCAAAGCCCGAAGGTGCCGAGACCCGACACATAGGCCACATGTCTTTCGGACCAGGTCGATGCGAGTCCGAACCGCTCGGAGAGCTTCACCTCCCAGAGAGGGGAATCACCGGGAGCCATTGCGGGACAACCCGCTTCGAGCAGGCCGGCCACCAGGTATGCACGGAGTTCCGTGTTGAATTGTTGGCCGAATATTCTTGCCCTTGCCCACCGTTCGGAGGGGTACCTCGTCTCTTTCCGGTTGTCATGTTTGGTAGCGTTGGTGTGGGGCAGAATCCAGCTTATCACGGTCAGTTCCTCCGGCCGGACGTGCAATGAAGGGAAGGACTTCGTGAAAATCTCGAGCGGGGTCCAGTGAAAAGGCCCAACGTGTCTCCTCAGGTCCTCGTACAACGGGTCGCCGCCGTTCGAAAACCCCACAACCGGGTCGGCCCACGCCGGTTCGCCGGTTCCGTTATTGAGATTGTTCGACTCTGACCCTGCGAACTCCCTGATACGGCCCTCTATCCAGGCCGCCGGGCCTTCAAAATGACTTGTCTTTGCCTCCATGCACATCCTCCTTGATCGGTATTATGGTTTCATGGCCGGATCCCCGGGGGGCGGCCGGTGCGACCGGGCTGAACATGACGTTGCATATACAACACCATGAGGAAAAAAATAGGGGACCTACTTCGGATCCCGGCCGCTGCTAAGTGTCTCATAGAGTCTCCGCACTGAATCGACCCCATCTTCGCCCAGAAGATCGAGGGCCTTCTTCTGTGCCTTCGTCCATTCGACGTACGCGGCCTGAAGCAGCTTCCTGCCGTCCTCCGTCACCTTAATGGCCTGCGTTGGCCGGTCATCGCTGCTCATGATCTCTATCCAGCCCTTATTTTTCATCCGGCTCACGTTTCGGCTGACCGTGGATTTCTCCATCCGGAGCGCCTTGCTGATGTCGCCCGGACCGGCTTCGCCGTGAAGAAAGAGCCACACCAGTATACCCGCCTGATTCGTCTTCACGTCGAGGGGCCGGAGGGCCTTGTCATAGAGGTTTGTAATAACGCGGTTCACGAAGCGCACCCGTCTCGCGATACAATTGTCGCTTACCGCCTGTGCCAGTTCCACCGCTTTTTTCTCATCCATGTGATCCCTTCTTGAGTTGCATATACAACATATTAACAAAAGGCGCTGCCCGTGTCAAGTCCCTTTGCAGGAAGGCATAGGCCTTTACTTTGTCCGCCGGTTCCGCATAATATAGAAGAATGTTGCTCCTGATGCCGTGTCGGGGAGGTATGAAATCGCACAACTGTTTTCCGGTCTGAGTTTGCCGTGAAGATTCGACTGCCTGCTTTTCTCAGGTCTTACGGGTTTTCCCTGGTGCTCCTCTTTGCCATTTCTGCGGGGTCTTTGCTGGGGATTGTCCTCAGGAAGGATGCGGCCTTTTGCAAGCCCTTCGGGGATGTGTTCTTGAACCTTCTCTTTACCGCCCTGGTGCCCCTCGTCTTCTTCTCCATATCCTCATCGGTCGCCGCCATGTCCAACATGAAGCGTCTGGGCAGGATCATCTTTTCCATGCTGGTGGTCTTCATTCTTACGGGAATCGTCGCGTCGGCGCTCATGGCGGCCGGAGTAAACCTTTATCCTCCCGCCCAGGGACTCATTGTGGATCTCAGCGCGAAAGTAAGCGTGGACCATTTCAAAACCTCCGAGCAGATAGTCAAAGCCTTTACCGCCCCTGACTTTACCGACGTCCTTTCCAAAAAGAATATGCTCGCCCTCATCGTCTTCTCTATCCTTGTGGGCCTTGCGACCGCGTCGTCGGGCCGCAACGGCCGGGTCTTCGCTGAATTTCTCACCTCGGGCAACCATGTGATGATGAAACTGATCTCCTATATCATGTATTATGCGCCCATCGGCCTGTGCGCCTATTTTGCCTATTTTGTCGGCGCTTACGGGCCCGACTTGCTGGGTTCCTATTTCCGGGCCATGACGCTTTACTATCCCCTCTCCATCGCGTACTTCTTCGTCGGATTCTCCGTCTATGCATATGTTGCAGGCCGGTCGGCAGGAATAAGGGTATTCTGGAAGAATATTATCCCCACCTCCCTCACAGCCCTCGCCACAGGGAGCAGCATGGCCGCTATCCCCGTCAACCTGGAGGCGGCGGACAGGATCGGCGTGCCCAGGGATATCAGCGAAATCGTCATTCCCATCGGGGCCACGATCCACATGGACGGCTCCTGCCTGGCGGCAGTCCTGAAGATTGCGGTCCTTTTCGGCATCTTCCATATCAGTTTTTCCGGAGCGGAGACCATCCTCCTCGCGATCGGCATCGCCCTGCTCACAGGCACGGTCGTAAGCGGGATACCCGCAGGCGGCGTCATAGGAGAGCTGCTGATCATTTCCCTCTACGGCTTTCCCCTCGAGGCCTTCCCTGTCATCACCATGATCGGTACCCTTGTCGACCCGGTCGCCACAATGCTCAACTCGGTAGGCGATAACGTAGCAAGCATGATAGTGGCGAGGATGCTGGGAGGAAAGGGTTGGATGGGGGCGAATTCAGGGGACATAGGCCCCACGTGACCTGCACCTGTTACATCATCATCGCCCACGGCCTTATTACGCTGTTCCTGTCTTTCGATGACGATAGTAACGAAGGGGAATGATGATCACGAAAAAAGGGATCATATACATGGCGGCCACCAAAGGCTCTACGGGTCCAAAAAACTGGGAGGAAAAGACAATTACCAGCACGTTGTTGATATTACCCAGCACCACCGCGCCGGCCAGTTGATTCTCCACCGACCCCTTGCGAAAAAACAATATTCCCACCGCACAGTAAACCGCCGCCAGAACAAAACCCACGACTGTCGCCATAACGATGACGGATGGCTCTTTTTCGAAAAAGGACGCGTAGCGGTAGAAAACCCCGAGGTTGATGAGGGCGAACATAAGGAGGGACACGGGGAACTGAACCTTCAGAATGGGCGCCACAAGCCTGGGAAGCAGGTATCGGATGATTTCAACAACGATGATGGGGATAAACATCACGGTGGCCAGCATCCGCAACATGGCCAAAAAGGAGATGGCCACTTCCTTCGCGGCGACTGTCTTGATGAGCGCCGGCATTGTAAAAGGCGCCAGCGCGGAGGTAATCACCACCACAACGAGAACAAGTGCGCTGTTACCCCCCACCATGTTCGAAATCATGGGCGCCACAACGCCCGTGGAAACCCCTGTCAAGAGCAGGGCGGAAAGGGCATAATCCGGCGCGAACAGGGAGAAGCTGAAATACATGACGACGGGCAGGATGGCCAGCTTGATCAGCGTAAACCCGAAGATGTGCGCGCTATGACCCTTAAGGGCCCTCCACACGGACGCGAGGTCGATGGAGAGGTAGCTGAGAAAGAAATTGACCATGAGGGCATAAAAAGGCAGGGCCTTGAACCGGGAACCGAAGCCGGGAAAGATGACGGCTACGGCCATGGAGGAGATGACCACAAAAACCAGCACAATATCATTGAGACGAACCGAGGTTTGCATTAATATCAATTACCAGAGAACGTTTACGTTATCAACATCTTTCACATCCCGGGGTCCTGTCCCCGGCCTGTATTCGGATGCCCTGTCCACATTGGAAATACCCTGCGAGCAGACCGGGCGGTCACGGGCTTGCAGCAGACTTCCTTGATTATTACCCTTTACTTATGGGCCCCCCTTTGATACAGGGGTACTGCGGTGGACAGGATTGGCATTGCGATTCCGAAACAGGCGTATGGGCAACATTGCTCACAAGAACGAGGGAAATCGGTCCCTCACGATAATACAGCTTCGTCCGGCAACGACCGCACAAATGGGTTCCCCGGACTGAAAGAGATGATTTTGAGGAGGCAAACATGAAAAGAATTACGACGACCATCGCTTTCGTTTTATGCCTTGTCCTGATGGGAACCGGTCTTCTGGTTGTTTCTTCCTGCAGTCGGCCCATGAACCCTCCTCCGAGTGAGACGGTGGACCAGGGCACCGGCAGCACGGGCACCGGTGTTACAGGCACAGGCACCACAAGCAGTGGCCCTCTGGACGACCGTAGCCGGGGTTCTGTGGAGGGCAGTTCACCCGGCAGCGGGGGAGGCGAAGTCAGGTAGAAAACCCCGGGGCCACGGTCCGGCTCGCATGGCCCCTTTTGTGCCCGATATGGGTAGTCATAGAGGATGATTTTTGTGGCTGCGGGAACCATCGCCACTTCACGCTTATTTTCTGATGAATCTGTCCTTATAAAACCCCTGGTTGAGATACAAGGCGGCTACAGGGTTATGCCCGAGGGCGCGGTCTTTAACTACGAGAGGTGTTGTCTCCGCCTTGCAATGACGCAGGAAGAGTATGTCATGTCCCAGGCAAAGCCCTACCATTATGTTCAGTTCCGTTTCTTCGCGGTTGAGTACCTCCGCCTGCATTATGGGGTTGCAGATTATGCTCCCCGGCATGCCGATATCCTGAGGATTCATTTCTCCACAAAGGCACGATATGGAGACGACGTCGAACCCGTTGTTCTCAAGAATGTCGCACAAAGACCTTGATTCGGACATCAAACCATAGCACGTAGCTATGCCGAGCCTCTTCATTCCCCGTATCTTTGCGTACTCCATAATTTCATCGACCCTTGTCCAGGACAGTTTTTCTCTTGGCCGTTCCGGGTCCATGGTCTTACTCATCACACCAAGCCAGCCCTTATTTATCGCCTGGTTTTCAGGCCGCATAAATATCTCTATTGTTTCTTTGGCCAGGCCCGGGTACTTTTCTGTAGGACAGAATACAGGCACGTTCTTGTTCTTTTCCTCGGAACTGCATCGAAGGATCGTACATTTTACACACTGGGGACTGTTCCTTTCCATTGGGGGCCTCCTTTATATTGGCCTGGTTCTCCGTTTTATCGACGTAATGCTCCATGCCGTTTCCGCCCGGCACGAAAAGACAAGAGAAGGTCTGTCCAGAATGCCGGCACGTTACAGGGATGCCCACGGCCTTATGGGTGGCCGCTCCCGGGACCATGGCGGCAGGTTTCGCTATGTCTCTTCGTGCTATGCCGTTTCCCCTATCGTTCAGCCTATTGTCACGAAAGTTTTGCCGGACGGGGAAGGTCTGTCAAAACAAGAAACAATGCCCCGACGATCTATTGCCGGGACATTGTTCGTAACCCTGAATGTCGGCGGGCATAGTGTTCTTGTCCCGCCGACATTCAGGAGGTTTGTTTCTTGCCTGCCTGTGATACTCCTCTTTATGTCCTGCCTCCCTCACCTTCCCTGGGGCTGCTGCGACCCTCCCTGGTGCTGGCCCTGAGGTTGCTTTTGGGGCTGCTTTGGAGGTTGCTTTTGGGGCTGCTGACCCTGAGGCTGTCTTGGCGGCTGCTGCGCCGGCTGCCTTGGCGGCTGCTTTGGAGGTTGCTGCGCCTGTGGCTGTCTGCCGGGCTGCTGCTGAGGCCCTACCTGTGGCTGTCTTCCGGGTTGCTGCTGAGGTCCGACCTGTGGCTGTCTTCCGGGTTGCTGCTGAGGTCCGACCTGGGGCCCTCTTCCCGGCTGCTGCTGCGGCCCTACCTGGGGCTGTCTTCCGGGTTGCTGCTGGGGTCCTACCTGGGGTTGTCTGCCAGGCTGGTCTCCCTGCGGCCCTACCTGAGGCTGCCTGCCGGGCTGCTGCTGAGGCCCTACCTGAGGCTGCCTGCCGGGTTGCTGCTGCGGCCCTACCTGTGGCCCTCTTCCGGGTTGCTGCTGAGGTCCGACCTGGGGCCCTCTTCCCGGCTGCTGCTGCGGTCCTACCTGTGGCCCTCTTCCGGGTTGCTGCTGAGGTCTTACCTGGGGCTGTCTTCCCTGCTGGTGCCGCTGAACGTCCGGCCTCTGCTCATATTGCACCTGCCTCTGATGCCTCAGTTCCTGTCTCTGCTGTTGCGGCCGGGGCCTGTAGCCTTGGACGCCCCAGTTTCCCTGCCTTTCCCAATGTCGGTTATTCTGCCAGCCCTGCCAGTTACGTTCAAGCTGCCCGTGGTGAATTCGTTCGTAATTCCAACGATGTCCGTACCAATCGTGGTTTCTGTAATGTCCTCTCCAACCCGGGTCTACATCGAAATAGAAGGCTGGGACGCTGTTATAGTAAGCCCAACCCCGGTCGTAATACTGCGAGCGATACCAGACACCATTATATGGACGCCACCAGAAACCGTTCCAGAAGTACAGGTCCACGTTTACATCAGGGGCAACGTACACGCCTTCCGTATCAGGCATCGCCACAACGTCGGGAGGGGCCTGAAACGCTATCTGCGGCGGAGCATCGGGTATAGGGGCATACGTGGCGTCGGGTGCGACGGCCTGGTTATCGTAGTATGCGCCGTCGGGCTCCATGGGAACAATCGCGCAGCCCGTCAATAGGGTCAATCCAAGGACAATCATTATGGGTCTTTTCATCAAATACATCCCTCCCGTCGGTAGTTTGAGTCTTTTCCTCACATAGCACTCTCTCGTCGCACAACTATCGTGTACTCAAAGATAGCCTATGGTCTCTTCAGTGTCAACAGCAATACTTGTGCCAGGGATGTTTGTCGGAAACCATATCGATTAAGGGGCCAAAACGCGGGCCTGCACGGATAAGGGGCGTCATTTTTGTCGTTTCCCTGAGACTTCCTGCAAAGAATGTCGAAATACCGCGTTCCGGGGACCTCCTCTCCTCTAAAAATAAGGGGCATGACCGGCAGGCAAGGTCCGGCCACAGGTATCGCCTTAACTCAGCTACAGACATGGGCACGAAAATATGATTAAATCTTGCGCCTGGAAGGCAATACAACGGACGCCCCCCAAAGGCTCATAGACCCCCGGAAGCGGCGCAAGACCCGGCGGGCAGGAATAGGGCTTCATGAAAACACCACGTGAAATAACACCCCCTGAAACTTTTAGCCGGAGACTGGCGCGACAGGCCTTCGCTTTCCGTTCCTTGTTGCGCGAAGCTGTGAGTACTTCCCACAGGGATTTTACTGAGGGAGCAATCAGCAAGGCGATCTTCCTCCTCTCCGTCCCTATGGTGCTGGAGATGACCATGGAGTCATTGTTCGGCATCGTCAACGTCTACTGGGTTGCCCATCTTGGAAAGGAACAGGCGGCGGCCGTGGGGATTACGGAATTTCTATTGACGATCCTCTTCGCAGTGGCAATAGGATTGAGCATTGCCACGACGGCAACGGTTGCCCGTCGAATCGGTGAACACGATCCCGAGGCTGCGGCCCGGGTTGCGGCGCAAGCCGTCTTTATCGCCATAGGGATTGCCGTGCCCCTTGCGCTGGTGGGCATTGTCTTTCAGCCCCATCTCTTCAGCATGATGAATGCCGGGCCGGGCGTCGCCGAGGCAGGTTCCGGATATGCCACGATCCTGTTCGGCTCAAATGTCGTCATCATGCTCCTTTTTCTGCTTAACGCCGTTTTCAGGGGTGCGGGAGACGCGGCAATCGCAATGCGCAGCCTGTGGCTCGGAAACGCCATAAATCTCATCCTTGATCCCTGTTTTATATTCGGGCTGGGTCCCTTTCCCGAGATGGGCGTCACCGGTTCGGCCGTTGCAACGACAATCGGAAGAAGTTGCGCGGTAGCATACCAGTTCTACCGGCTTTTCGGGACACGGGGCCGCGTGTCCATCAAGGTGTCTCACCTCAAATGGGATATTGCGGTTATAAAAAACCTTATCCGGCTGTCCGTGGGCGGCACGATACAGATGCTCGTTGCCATGAGCGCGTGGATCTTCTGCATGAGCATAGTGGGGCGCTTCGGCGCCGCGGCACAGGCGGGCTATACCATCGCGATCCGGATTGTCTGGGTTACACTCCTCCCCTCCTACGGCATGAGCAATGCGGCGGCGACCCTGGTCGGCCAGAACCTCGGAGCCCGGAAACCGGACCGCGCCGCACGATCGGCGTGGTGCGCCGGACACAGCAATGCGGTCTTCCTTTCCGTCATTTCCCTGGCAATGCTCTTTTGGGCCAAAAACCTCACCGGCTTCTTTACCAACGACCTCGACGTAATCCGTTACGGGGCTGCGGCCATACAATACATCAGCTTCGGTTATGTCTTCTATGGCTACGGCATGGTCATGGCCCAGGCCTTTAATGGCGCGGGGGATACCCTGACGCCCACCATTCTCAACTTTGTGTGCTTCTGGATAATACAGATCCCCCTGGCCTATTCGATAAGCAGCTATACACCCCTCGGGGCGAAAGGGGTCTTTCTTGCGGTAACCATAGCGGAGTCCGCGTCGGCAGTCCTTGGAATCGCCTGCTTTCGGCAAGGGAAATGGAAGACCCGGAAGGTCTGAGCCCGGTACCCGCCTCGCGGGACCCGGCTAATCCCACCTCATGGCCTTCTTGATGCCTTCCAGGTTGACTGAATCAAGAAATCCGGACTTTGTCTCATAGAGTCTCTTCAACTCGTCTTCCGAAACCCTGGAAGTGTTCGTGATCTTTTCCGCCCCGCCCCCATTCTTCCACGCCGCTTCCCACAGCCTCGCCACCAATGCCACTGCCTCCGCCATGGCCTGCTGGTACCCGGCGCCGTATGTTTTCCACAACACGTCACAGCGGGCGCGTTTGTTCATGCGCACGAGTTCTTCGTAATCCTTCGCAATACTGATAGGATTGGCATGTTTCCTCACCGTGTCGCGCATGAGGGCCACAGTGGCCGCGGCCGCGTCCTTCGGCTTTTCGATCATGCTCATCTCGACAGGCAGGTCGGAGTCGGTCATATTCTCCAAAATATCAGGCAGATTCCTTTTCAAGGTTTCGGCATAGTATTCGACCATCTCGTTGTCGAACTCGGCATGAACGCCGTCGGCGATAGAGACCTTCTTTTCCTTATTGCCGCTCATAACGATCTTCGTCCGTCCGCCGGGATCGCCGTGGTGCATGTAGCTTATGTGGAGAGGCATGCACGCGTCAAAGACATAATGGGTCATTATACCGGCGGCGCAGATAAACCCGCTTGCATCCCCTGTACCCGCGTAGCCGACCATGGCATCGTATATCTGGGCCACTCTGAAAGGCAATGTGCCTTTTTCCTTCGCCCCCACTCCCTTGTAGTAATTCACCCACACGTCGGGATCGATATTGGCCGGCTCATCACACAGGTCGAGGAGGGTCCGGTTATTGTCGTTCGGGTTCGGCTGGTCCATATCCGCAAAATGGTTCGGCTCCTCTTTGCCCCGCTTGTAGTCTCCGCCGCGGCTCTTCCAGACCAGGTCAGGCACGTCCGAGAGGGGGACGAAGGGCGCCTTGCTCAAACCTTTCGTCGCCTTGACAGGGGTCTCTCCAAGGGGCATGCTGAAAAGACCGGTGTTATTCTCCATCAACCTTCTGAGGGGTTCATCCTTTACCATACCCGCACACAGGCTCGGCAACACAATATGGGCGTAAGCGCCGAAATACCTGTCATAGCCGGTATTCCAATCACTCACCAGTTCAACGTCAAGGAACCTGCACACGGTTCCCAGGTTTGTCACCAGGCCGTAGGGCTGTTCGGAATCTCCACTCTCGTCCTTCTGACCGCCCCAGAGTACGCCGATGGCTTTCATGTGCTCCCTGCTCCCGGGATCGTCGATCACCAGTAATGTGCCGGAATCTCCGTTCCTTGGCGCAAAGGGCGCCCCCTTCTTATATCCCTTTCCGGCGCGGGGGCCTACGAGATAATCCGCCACATAATCATATCCCCCGGCTGAGGCGTACCTGTAAAAAAGGGCGACTATTTCGCCTTTCATCACGCCGGACGCGCATCCGTACCCGAAAACAGGGCAACCGGCAAGCTTGAGGGATAATGTATCATGGTTCAGGTCCACCATGCCTTTCACCTTGCCAAGGCCATAGATCTGAGAGGTCACTCCGCCGAGATCACTCAATTCCACGAGGCCGATATCGAGGTTGACATAGGAATGTCTTCCCGGAAGACCCTCATAAACATCGGAAAACGCCGTCTTCTGAAGCTGCTTCCGCGAAGAAATCCCGATCTCTACCTCATTACCGTTTTTCAATGTAAAAAGGCTCTCCCCCGGCCGCCCCGTCACGTGGGCGTTGGTCAATCCATAGGTAATCCTGCCGTCGCTTACGAGGCATCCCAGCGTCGCCCAGCGCTCTTGGCCCTGTATCCTGGTCATGAGAGGATAGCCGCCCCCGATCACGCTGCCGGGATATTTCATCTTTGCGATTGCGCCCGAACCCTTGTGTTGCCATGCGGCCTTTATCACGCACACGGGGATTTCCCTGCCATCAGGGAGATAGAGCGCCTCGGGAAGATAATCGTTTCGTGAAGGCCCGGTCTCCTTGCCGAAATCTGCGTCGTCAACCCAATTGTCCACAAACACCAGCACGCAGGGCCACGAATAGGCTTGTACTTCGGAATTTTCAAGAGTCCTCGGGGCCTTGGCCGTTACGCCCTTCTTGCGGACGCGGTATTTGCCTATTGCCGTGCCCACCACGTTGGTTTTCCGTGTAAGGAAGACATGATAGGCGTCACGCGCCTCGAGAAGGTCTCTTACGGAAAGGGATTGGTATGTCTTTCCTTGTTCAAGATAAGTAACCAGGGCAGGTGGTATCCGGTTCCTTTGCGTCTTTCCATTCCTGTCAATGTCAACCTTCTTTGAAGACGTCATGATATGTCTCTCCTTTTGTCATATGGCTGTGGTCAATGCACCAGCCCCGTGGAAACAAGGCCGCCGCCTCAGTGATTGAGCGCCGGCTGGACCTCAACGCAACGAATGAAACGGTGTCCCATGACACGTCCCGAAAGTTTGCTTTACATGGATTTGCCGTTACTTGAATTCGAGACCTGGTCCCGGGCGCCCTTCAATCGCCCCAATCTACATTCTCTTTGTGTTATCGAAAGATGTCAAGCGGATTCTTTAGTCAATGTCGCGGTACACCGGTGAGACACTGCGTGTCGGGCCGAAGTGGAGACTATGTTTCCTCTTCGCCTTTTGGCGCCGCTGCTGCCGCTGCTGCCGCGGCGGGTTTGTGGCGGCGGCGGGGCTTGCGGCGTCTTCTTCTCCGTTTCTTCGGCGGCGGTTCGTCGGCCGACGGCTCGGGAGCGGCTCCGGGCGGGTTCTCAAGACGGAAGGTTTCCCACCATTCGAGGGGGGTCCGGTGCTCTTTTGTTGTTTCCACTGCGAAGCGGAGATACTCCAGGGCTTCTGCGAATTCAGGCTTGGCGACAATGGATGCGGGCCGAAGGGGCGGCATCCTGTGCAATGAAGCCTGAAGGGCGAGGATAGCCCGCAGGCGGCTGCCGACCCGTCCGGGGACAGACACGGTGGCGGAGATTTCTGTCATGAAAGCCGCGCACGATTCGTCCAGCGCCTTCTGGCGGGGGATGCCGTCGCGCTGACGGGCGAGGGCCGCCCTCTCTATGCTGGGACCGAAAAGGGCCGCGAGAAAAAGCGCGGGCGACACGGGCGTTCCGCTCCGATACAACTCATCGAGACCGGTAAGGTTTGCTTCCACCAATGCCAGGCGACGGCTGCTTCCATACATCCAGCGACCGAGGGCGGGGAAAAGGGCAGTCAGGAGCCCGCTCTTCTCCATGAGGTCGAAAGCCGGTCGGGCGAACCCAAGGAGGAAGAGTTTCTGTACCTCCTCGTAGAGCCTTGCCGCGGGAACCCGGGCAATGGTGGAGGAAAGGTCGCAGAGGCTCTCCCAGGCGGCGGGTTCTATGACGAAGTCATGGGAAGCGGCAAACCTGACCGCGCGGAGCATGCGCACGGGGTCTTCCGTAAACCGGACCCGGGGGTCGCCGATGGGATGAATCAGTCGCTGCTTAAGGTCGATCAGCCCCGTTGTGTAGTCGATAACCGAAGAATCGGCGATGTTGTAGGCAAGGGCGTTGATAGTGAAGTCGCGGCGGAACGCGTCTTCTTCCGGCGTTCCAAAGACGTTGTCCACAAGCACCATTCCGTCCTCGTCCTTAACGTGACGGGGAAGGCGTTTTACGTCGTCCGTGGTCTCTTCCACGTGGGCATCGGAAGGGACGGCGGTCCGTCGAAACGTGGATACTTCTATAATTTCATCCTGAAAGTGGAGATGAGCAAGGCGGAAACGACGGCCTATGAGGCGGCAGTTGCGGAAAAGCCGCTTGATCTGACCCGGTGTGGCGTTTGTGCCTATATCGAAGTCCTTGGGGGTCCGCCCCAAAAGCAGATCGCGGACGCATCCGCCCACCAGGTGGGCGATGAAACCGTGGGAATGGAGCCGGTAGAGGGTCCTCAAGGCGTTAGGGCTCACCTGTTTTCTCGATATGCGGTGTTCCTTCCGGGAGATGATTTGTGGTCCCACTCCCTTTACCTTAGCACACTCCGCGGAAAAAACAAAATCCAAAGGCGGCATCTAGTGGACGACCCCTATCGAACTTCCCACGGCCATGGCCGACAGGCTGCCTTCCACGGCTTTTATGGCGTCGGCGGCAGAACTCGTTATGCCCCCCGCGTAGCCCGAACCTTCGCCTATGGGGTAGAGGTTCTTCACGCTCACCGATTCATAGGCTGCGTTCCTTTTTATCTTTACGGGAGAGGAGGTTCTTGTCTCGGCGCCTAACAATATGGCATGGTGGGAAATAAATAAAGGATATTCCTCCCTCCATTTGCCGAATGCAGTGAGGAGCGAATCGGACACGAAGTCCGGGAAAAGTTCATTCATATCTATTGCCACGGCCCCCATCTTATACGAATTGCCGTTCAAACGGTCGGAGACCCTTCCCTCCATGAAATCCACCATATTCTGGGCAGGGACTTCCCATCTCCCTCCTGCCGCTTCAAAGGCCTTTCGTTCTATGTCCTTCTGGAACTCGATACCCGCCAGAGGATCGGTTGATTTGTAGTCATCCGTGTGACAGGTTACCACAATCGCCGCGTTTGAGAACGCCGACGACCTACCCGAGTAACTCATGCCGTTTACCACCATCATGCCGTTTTCGGAAGACGCGTTTATCACCTCGCCTCCGGGGCACATGCAGAAGGTGTACACGCCTCTCCCCTTCTCGCGGTCGGTGTAATTAAGAGAATAAACGGCGGCCCCCACTTGGGGGAAATTCCGGTATTTCTCGCCATACCTTAAAAGATTGATGATTTCAACGGGATGTTCCACCCTCACGCCCACGGCGATCGCCTTCTGCTCGACGGTGATGCCCTTCCTCAGGATCATCTCGAATGTGTCGCGGGCCGAATGTCCCACCGCGAGATAGACAAAAGAGGAGTGGTATTCCTGTTCGCCGTTTATCACCACGCCTGAAACTTTACCCTGAGATATGAGTATGTCCGTCATTCTCGCGTTGTAGCGGATCTCGCCGCCCTGCTCAAGTATATGGTTTCTCACATTCTTGACCACTTCACACAACACGTCCGTGCCCACGTGGGGTTTGCGCATATACCCTATTCTCGCGGGAGCGCCGAACCTGATAAAGGTCTCCAGCACCTTGTCCGCGTAGCCCGAGTTGTTGGCCCTGGAAAACAGCTTGCCGTCGGAATACGACCCCGCGCCGCCTTCACCGAACTGGATATTCGATTCCGGGTTCAACTCCCTTTCCTCAATGAACCGTCGTACATCCATGGAACGTTCTTCTATCCTTTTGCCCCTCTCAAAGATCAAGGGCTTGAAGCCATAGTCGATAAGTTCAAGGGCGGCGAACATGCCCGCAGGGCCGAAACCCACTATTATCGGCCTCTCCGGGGCCTGTGTTGATCGCCCCCCGCGTCCATACCCCGGGATACGCTTCGGGGCGGGTATCTGCCGTTCGGCGTATACCGGAAAGTTCTCCAGGTTTTCGAAATCATCAGCGGCCTTTACCACGATCGAAACAATATAGTAAAACCGGTCCGGGCTGCTCGCGTCGAGGGATTTACTCAGTATCTTACGGAATTCCAACGCTGTTTCATCCGCCTTCAACCTTCGCGAGGCGGTCTTCATATATTCGTCCGTTCCGTCTTTTTCTACAGGTATCCGCAAATTGCGAATTATCAGGTCCAAGAAACGCTCCGTCTTTTCAGATAACCGCCGGGCAACAGATATTCCCATTGCCTTCGCCGGATCAGTGGCCATGATTTGTAAGATTGTTATCTCTTACGATGGAAAAAGTCTGTTGAATGCTTCCCGGCGTTCTTTCTGCACTTTCTTGCTTTCAACGCCCGTATTATACCACAAAACGGAGCTCCGGGTGTATTTGTCGGGGAAAAACCGCGCCATAACCCCATGATAAAGGTCCGACGGGGTCCCGAAGCTCACCTCGGAACAATCGGACCGGCGGTTGTCCGCATTGCGGCATGTGATCATCTCAAAGCTGCTGTTCCAGTATGTGGTGTGGGCGATCTCTATGGCGACCCTCCGGGCCTTTGTCGGTGCATGGGAGGCGTCCGTCCGTATTTGCTTTCGCCGTCTCTCCCTCCGAATGTTCACTGCCCCGGGGACGGTGTCGGTTCCGAATTCCTCTTTGGGGTCACATATTCACGGACACGGAGAGCGCGAAGCGGGAAAGCCGGTTCGTGCCCGGTGAAAATCCCGTTGATTGTGTGACCCTTCCGTTTTCAAAGTGTCACACAACACGGGCAAAACGGTTCTCAGTCGTCGAAATACCCATCCCTTTTCGGAAGACAGGTTATTTCCCGTATTTCTCGCTCACGTAGGCCATAGCCTCGTCTATCGATTTGGCCGTTATTTCCAGGTCCTCCTCGGTGTGCCTGTGGCAGATGTAGGCGTGGTGGTGAGGAGTGAAGAAGAGACGTCTCCGGATGAGCTGGGTGTAGAAGTCATCGCGCTTTGCCTTCTGGGTATTCGCTTCGTTCCTCTTGAAGGTTATGAAGAACATGGGCGCGACGCCACTCAGTTCGGCCCCCGTGTCGTACTTGTCGATGATACCCTGGATTGTCTTCATGAAACGGGCGCCCTTTTCCCATATACCGGCGAGGACATTGTCACGCTCCAGTATCTCGATGGTTTTCAGAGCGGCAATGTAACCGTCGCTGTTTGGGAAGAAGGTGGAGGAAATGAAGAGTTTTTCCGCGGCAGCCATCATTACCTCGGCCTTGCCCGTCACCACGCTCAACGCATATCCGTTGGCCATGCCTTTTCCGATAACCGCCAGGTCCGGCGTGACTTTGTAGAGTTCCTGGGCGCCGCCCATGGCGAGTCTGAAACAGGTCCGCACCTCGTCGAAGATCAGGACCGCACCGTAGCGGTTCGCAAGGTCTCTCACGCCTTCGAGGAAACCGGTGGCGGGTTCTTCCATCTTCTGATGGATGGGGTGACCGAAGGGGGTCATGATTATGGCGGCAGTCTCTTTTCCATACCGCTCCAGCAATTCTTCGAGCTGACTGAGGTTGTTGTAGCGAAATTCATGGACATCCTCATAAAGCTTCTCGGGGATACCCCCTTTCATTTCAACGCACCAGTCATGCCAGCCATGGTAGCCGGAACGTATGACCCTGGTCCGGCCCGTATAGGCCCTCGCGATACGAACGGCCGCGGTTGTCGCATCCGAACCGGTCTTCAGAAAGATGCTCATTTCGGAACACGGCACCAACTCCGTCAGTTTCTTCGCGAGATCGTTCTGATACTTCTGGGTAAGGGAGAAGCAGAAACCCTTGTCCTTGATCTGACGGATCACCGCGTCGTCCACTTCCTCTTCCCTGTAGCCCAGGATAATCGGCCCGTAACCACAGAGAAAGTCGATATATTCATTCCCGTCAACGTCGGTCAGTCTGCTTCCCTTGCCGGATTCCAGGAAAATGGGGTATTCCCCCACGATGAAATCGCCGGGCTTCCTCGCACCCAGGACCCCGCCGGGAACCAGTTTCTTCGCCTCTTCAAAAAGTTCCAGACTTTTTGTTATGTTCAGTTGTTCGACGTCTTTCATGGAGGTCTCCTTTGCGCTTTCGGCTAAATTATAAGCATCGATTTTACCGTTTCCGTCTGGTGTATCTTCGCGCCCCGCTTGAGCAGCTCACCAAGGAATTTTTCCGGATCGATGCAGCCTTCCGGGGCGACTACCCCCTTCACGGTAACATCACCCGAGTCGAGCATGAGGGCCGCGATCGCGGCGGGAAGGCCTGTTCCCGGGGCCATCCTCCCCACTATATCGGCCGTATAGGTCACCTGGTTTCCTCCCCTCTCTCCCTTAACGATCACCTTGAGGCCCGATGCAAGGGGACCCTTATCCCTGGTCTCGGGAATTGTGTCCCAGAGCCTGAGGGTGAGGTCATAGGGCGTGACTTTGGTCCCTTTTACCTCCACGGACTCCTTGCCGAGGAAACCCGTGTCCCTCTGCTCCTTGATCATTTCATCCACCCACGCGGGTATGAGGGCGCCCTTGATGACGACCTTTTTTACCCCTTTTATATAGCGCGGTATGGTGAGGGGCTGGGGGTGTCCCACGTAACGGACATTACACATGCCGAGGGGGGCGAGAAACTCCGCTGTCTCGCCGCCGGTACCGCCTTCGATGTACTCCAGCTTGCCGTCCAGATACTGGGGGATTTTGCCCAGGGTCATGTGGAGGCTATGGTCCCACGCGGCGCCTGCCAGTTCCGCGATGCTCACCACCCAGAACAGGTGTATCTCGTCCACGCGGTCCATCTTGTCCGCATACCATTTGACAATCACGTTGTTCGTGCCCGGGTCCGACCCCATTCCGGTGAGGACCGTTATTCCCGCCGCCTTCGCGGCGCCGTCGATGTCGGAGGCGAAAAGGATGTCCGCCGCCTCATAGTCATCGCAAATATCTATGTAATTGACCTTCGCGTCAACCGCGGCCCTTGCGACCGCCACTGCCGTCTTGTAGAACGGTCCCGCACAGTTGATCACCACGTCAACACTCTTTATCACATTGACGAGCCCGTCATGGTCGTTCACATCGACCTTGATGAGGGCGATCTTCTCACTGGCCCGAAGCTTGTCCTGGACCCTTTCCGGGTCCGTGTTTATGTCACCAAGAACAACCTTCGTAATGCGCTTCTGTTTTATCAGGTCCCTGGCTACTCCCTGGCCCATGCCGCCCGTTCCGCCCACGATCAATGCCTGCATTCTCCCTCCTTCTTACTGCATACGGTATACCATCTTAATGAAATAATGTTATATTAAATAATCAGACCTGTCAAACAAAAAAAATGGGGCCCAGAACCGAAATAATTCCGGATTCGCCTGTCATTACCCGTCTGCAAATCTGCTATAATTAATCTAAAGTTACATCACCATACGGGCGATATATCATCTGAGGCAATAAGAAGATATTCCGCTCACTCTTTGGAGACAGAAAAACATGAATAATTCGGAAAAGGCTTCCCGGGGAACCAATGACGGGCATCACAAATATGAGTTCATCGCAAACACCGCCGAAGAATTCATGACACTTATCAACAGGGATTATGTCTATGAATTTGTCAATGAGGCCTATTGCAAGGCCCACGGCAAAAGGAGGACGGATTTCCTCAACCACTCCGTTGCCGAAGTCTGGGGACAACAGGCGTTCGACGATATCATCAAGGATTACCTGGACCGGTGTTTCGCCGGTGACATAGTACGTTACGAGAACTGGTTCCAGTATTCGGGACGCGGGTTGCGATGCTATTACGTTTCGTACTACCCCTACTTCAACGACAAGCGCGAGGTTACCCACGCAGTGGTGGTATCCTATGATATAACCGAGCGCAAGAAGACGGAAAAGGCCCTTAGCGACAGCGAAGTGAAGTATCGCAACATCTTTGAGAACGCGGTGGAAGGCATCTTTCAGAGATCGCCGGAGGGGCAATACCTGAGCGCCAATCCCGCCCTCGCAAGGATGATCGGGTACGAATCCCCGGAAGAGGCGGTAAAGGAAGCCCACAGCCTGCCCGGACAGGGATATGCGGACCCCGAAGACAGGACAAGGCTCATGGATGTCCTTGGAAGGGAAGGCAGTATCAGGGGATTTGAGGTCAGACACTACAGGAAGGATGGAAGCACCTTCTGGGCCCTCCTCAATATCCATGCCGTCCAGGATTCCGAAGGCAGAGTCCTTTACCACGAGGGCACGATGGAGGACATTACCGGGCACAAGCTCGCGAGGGAAACCCTCACCCAGACCATGGAGCAACTCAGAAAGAGCCTGGTGGGCACCATTCAGGCCATGTCATTGACCGTAGAGACGAGAGACCCCTACACCGCGGGTCACCAGCGGAGAGTGTCGTCCCTGGCCCACGCAATCGCGCGGAAGATGGGTCTTTCGGAAGATACGATTGACAACATCAGGATGGCGGGCTCCATACACGACATCGGGAAACTCGCCGTACCTTCGGATTTGCTGAGCAAGCCCACGAGGCTCATGGACATCGAATTCAACCTCATCAAGTATCATTCCCAGGCAGGGTACAACATTCTCAAGGACGCCCAGTTGCCTTACCCCATAGCCGAGATCGTCTTCCAGCACCATGAACGGCTCGACGGCTCGGGCTACCCCCAGGGGTTGAAGGGGGAGGAGATTCTCCCTGGAGCGAGGATCATCGCCGTGGCTGATGTGGTGGAAGCCATCTCATCCCACCGGCCCTACCGTCCTGCCCTCGGCATCGACGTAGCCCTGGAGGAAATCGAGAAGAATAAGGGTATCGCCTACGACAAAGAGGTAGCGGAAGCGTGTGCCCGCCTGTTCAGGGAAGAAGGCTTCCGGTTTGAATAAGTCGCGCCTCGGGGCCGTCTCCCTGTCTCCGCTGTCCGACCGTGCCTGACTCCTCGATGCAGGCTCCGGTCATGGCACGCCGTGTTGCCCGAACGGTCAACTCCCTGGCCTGACCCGGGTCGAGGGCGACAAAGGCGTCCCTTTGCAGGTTCTGTTCCGCGAGGGCACGGATCAACCCGTCTCTCGCGTCGTCAAACCTGTCCCACCCGAGTTGGAATACCTGATAATGGGCGGCTATACTCATTTCCGCCCCAAGGTCCATGTGTGCCCGGACTGCTTCAGCCGGTCCCATGTGCATACTGAACCGCGGCAGACTGTCCGTCTGTCCGGGCGGCCTGAAAGGCGCGATGGGAAGGAGGGCTACCCTGACCGGCGCAAAACGTCGCGCGATCTCGCGGAAATGAGGACCATACCCCGTGTCCCCCGAATAAAAAAGATTCCCTCCGGGCCCTGAAACGACGAACCCTCCCCAGAGGGTCCTGTTCCTGTCCCACAGAGTGCGGGAAGAAAAGTGCACCGCGGGAACCACGGTCACCGTGACGTCGGGAGACACGCGGACCGACTGCCACCAGTCGAGTTCGTCCACGCGGGCGATGCCCGTGCCCTCTACGAGGTCCAGGTTGCCCAATGTCACCACCGCACGGGGAACACCTTTTCTCGCGAGACGCCTCAACGTGGGAAGATCAAGGTGGTCGTAATGGTTGTGGGACAGAAGCACCACATCCACGGGAGGAAGGTCTTCGAAGGAGATACCCGGTTTCTTGTGCCGCTTGGGACCCGCCCACGAAACCGGGCTTGCCCGGTCCGACCATATAGGGTCCGTGAGGATGTTAAGCCCATTCATTTGGATAAGGAAAGTCGCATGGCCGACCGGAGTTACCCGAATTGTTCCCGAAGGCGCGCGAACCACAGGCGGTGGGCCCACCGGCACGTCAACCGTCTCCGGCCATTCAGGCATATCAGTACGGAAAACCCAGCGCCAGAGCCACCCCCGCCCACCCCGTCGAGGCTCCCCGACTGCTTCCACCCCGGGGTTAAAATACACTTTCCCGTCAAAGTGGCCCGAAACCTCCCCCGTCTTCCCCTGACCACCCCCTGCCCCGCACCCGGAAATCCCCACCAGGAGAATGACTGCCAGGATCAGTGCCGCAACAACCCGCAAGCCTCTTCTCTCACCCGTCATAACCCTATCATTTTACAGTGAATGAATGTAAAAAGCGAGACCCCCCAACCAGTCCGGAGTCACCAATAAGCGGAAGCCTGCCGGAGGATACGCAGGCAGTTCTTAAGGGATCTCACCCCAGGACACCGTCCGATATGGGGCGGTATTCTTTTGCAGATAGAGGCGACAAGTGGGATGTCCCGCAGGCGTACGGGAAGTACGTCGAGGACACATCCCGCGCAGGCAACGAAGAACTGCGGAAGAAGACCGCCCCATATCAGCCGAAGCGGTACTGGACGCCCTCTCCCGGGCCAGGATAGCTCCAGTCCAGGGCCCCTTCCACGCAGGCGATCCGGCAGGTGCCGCATTCGAGGCAGCCTGCGTATTCCACCACCATCTCATCCGTCTCCTCGTTGTAGGAGTAAAGGTGGGCGGGACAGACAAAGAGGCAGGGACGGAGCGTGCATCTGGTGCGGCAGATGGGATGGTTGATCTTTATGTGGCTCTCCTTGCCGGTCCTGAAGGCGTCGAGGGCCAGTTTTTCTTCGATCTTCATATGTCCTTTATCCTGTAGAAGTCTTTGAGCCTTTTCAGACTGAAGAGGCCTGAAGATTTAAGGGTCTTCCAGAGGGGGTCCTTAGGACCCTTGCCGAACCACATGATCTTCTCCAGGAGCTCGGGGAAGGTCTTCGGGTAATAGGAGAAGAAGGCGTCGTTTTCCAGGAAGGAAGGTACCTTCCTGGAAGAATAGAGGTCCTTTACCACAAAGGTCTCTTTCAACCTTTTTTCATAGAAGGAGAGGGATTCGGCAGAATAGTCCTTCGACTCCTTCGCGCGGATGATGGTCTCCGCCGCGAGGATGCCCGAGGCTATGGCGAACTCCATGCCCCGGACCGTTACCCCCATATTGAGGGCAAAACCCGCTGCGTCCCCTGTAACGAGCATCCCGTGGGTTGCAAGTTTTGCCATGCCTGAGTAGCCTGCTTCGGGGATCACGTGGGCCGAGTATTCCGCAAGGGTCCCGTCCTTCACGAGGGGCCTTATCTCACTTCTCTCCTTGAAGGCGTCCATCAGGGTATGGACCTCTATCCTGCGCGAGAGGAGGGCCTCGATGCCCACTACGAGGCCGAGGCTTATGCTCTTTTTGTTGGTATAGAGAAAACCGCCCCCGAACATGCCCTGAGTCACCTCTCCCAGGAAGAGATGGGCCGAACCCTCACCGGGTTCGACGTTGAACCGATCGTTGATCTTCTCCTCGGGAAGCTCTATCACCTCTTTGATGCCTACCGCGTAGTTCCTAGGGAGGGACTTCTGCTTGAGGCCCGCCTTCTCCGCCATGAAGGAGAGGACGCCGTCGGCGGCCACCGTCACGTGGGCGTATATCTCCTCCGAGCCTATCCTTACCCCGGTAATCTTGTTATCCTCGAAGAGGAGGTCGTCTACCCTGTACTTGGGGATGACGAACACCCCCTTCTCCATGAGCTTTTCAGAGAGCCATCTGTCGAGGGTGGCGCGGAGTACGGTGAAGCTGTGGTCTTCCCGGAAGCGTTCCGAAGTGAGGTCCACGGAGAGGGAGTTGGATTCGCCGAAGAGGCTCCACCTTTCACGGACCACCTTTCTCTCGAAGGGAGCCCCTTCGAGCATGTCCCCCATGAGGTCCTTTGCAGGCATGAGGTAGAGCCTGCCCCCGGTCACGTTCTTGCTCCCGGGGAAATCGCCCCTTTCGAGGACGATGACCTGCATATCCTTTTCCGCAAGCTTATAGGCGAGGGAGAGGCCCGAGAGCCCTCCTCCCACGATTACCGCATCGATCTTATCCATCTTCCTTCGCTTTTTTCAGTTCCTCTTTCAGGAGGGGGAGTACGGTAAAGAGATCGTCCACGATGCCGTAGTCGGCGGTTTCGAATATGGGGGCTGTGGGGTCCTTGTTTATGGCGATTATGGTCTTCGACGTGTCCATGCCCATAGTATGGTGGAGGGCGCCCGAGACACCGCAGCCTATGTAGATCTTGGGGGAGACGGTCCTGCCGCTCTTCCCGATCTGATCGTCGTACTCCCGCCACTTGTTGTCCACCACCGCGCGGGAGGCGCCTACCCTGCCGTTCATGAAGGAGGCGATATCCTCGAGGAGGGTGAAGTGCTCGGGGCCCTTCATGCCTCTGCCGCCGCAGATGATGAAATCGGCCTCCTGGAGGTCCACCTTTTTGGCGGTGTCTTTATGGGAGGCGGTAATGGTGAGGGACGAGTCCTTTTCCACGGAAAGGTCCTCTTCTATGACCTCACCGGAGGTATCCCGTTTTTCGATGGAGAAGGAGTTTGGCCGGAAGGTGACGAGGGGAACGCCTTTCACCCCTATCCACGATATGATCCTTCCCCCGAAGAGGGGCTTTTTCACCTTTATGTCTTCTCCTTCGTACGCGATGCCCACCGCATCGGCGATGATGGGGGCCTTGAGCCGGGCGGCGAGTCTCGGGAAGAGGTCTTTGCCCGTGGTGGTGGAAGGGCCGAATACCATGGCAGGGGCATATTTCGTGATGACCCGGTGAAGGACATCCGTGTAGGTATCCCACCGGTAGTCCTTAAGATCGGGGTTATCGACGATAATAACCTTGTCCGCATAGGGCTTGAGTTCTTCCGCGATCTCCTTCATCCCGTGGCCCAGGGCGATGGCCACGGTCGATCCCATCTCATTTGCTTTTGTAAGGAGTTCGAGGGCGACCTTGCGCACGCCTCCGTCCTTCACTTCTACGAACACACCTATATCTTTCATTGTCTCACCTTTAGAGTACCCGCGCTTCGTCTTTGAGAAGGCCTATGAGGGTCTTTACCTTCTCCTCCGTGGTCTCCCCTTCCATGATCTTTACGGGTGGTCTTTTGGGAGGGTGATCGTAGGAGAGGACGTAGAGGGGGGAGTCGGTTTCTTCTATGCCCAGGGTCCTGGGGTCTATTGCGGGGATCTGGGCCTTCATGGCCTTCATGACACCTGTAATGAGGGGGACCCTCGGTTCATTGAGCCCTTTCTGGGTGGTAAGAAGGGCGGGGAGCGTAACCTCCATCGATTCCCTGCCGCCTTCGGCGTCGTGTTCCACGAGGGCCTTGCGGTCCACGATATCGAGCTTCGTCACCGCGCTCACGTGGGGGATGCCTAAAAGCTCGGCGCTCATGGGGCCTATGACCGCGTTTTCATCGTCGATAGCCTGCCTGCCGCAGAGTATGAGATCGAAACCCTCCTTCTTCGCAAAGGCGGCAAGTATCTCTGCCGTTGCCAGGGGGTCCATGTCGGGGTGACCGGCATTGTCGAGAAGAAAGGCCTGGTCCGCTCCCATGGCTATGGCGGTCCTCAAGGCCTCTATCGCTTTATGGGCGCCCAGGGCGCATACCGTCACCCGGGACTCCTTTATCTTCTCCTTTATCCGTATGGCCTCTTCCACGGCAAACTCATCGAAGAAGTTCATGGTGTACTTGTTTTCTATCTCAAGGGACTTTTTGTCTCCCGAGATTACGATCCTTGCCTCCGTATCGGCTACCTGCTTTATGAATACCAGAATGTTCACGTTTATAACCTCCTCGCTCGCCCTTTTTTTAAAAACATTTTTGAGGTCCTGTCAACACAAAATTATCCCTTCCATGGGCGATGATGGTTGTATACCGTATACTATATTTTAACGGTCAGACTTTGTCAAATAAAAAGGAGAAGAATTCGCATCTCTCCGCCGTGACCCGGGCCGCCCGCGGGAAGGCACAAGTAACAGGCTGCAGTAGGCAGCCGAAGTATCCCCGGGGGACTGCGGGTGGACGTCGGCCGCAAAATGACGAAAGCCTCTCTGAGGGATTCAAGGGAAATCGCGTTGCCGAGGACATGTCCCTTCGCGAATAATCCCTTGACAAATGGGGAAAACAATGTAAATCTGTTGTAAGTTTAATAGTATACCGTATACACCTACCGCGGGGAAACGGCTTCCTCTCCGGGTTCCTGACGGGAGGGCGAGGCGGCGTCCCCGGCGACCGGACCGGGAATCCATCCAATAAGGAAGGACGAAGTCATGTATGAACGTGTTTCAAGATTGCTTATAGAGAAAGGCGCAAGGCTGGTCTATACTGCGAGCAGGCCGGTGGGCACAAGCCTCGAAGGGCTCTTTGCGGAGTACCCCTCCTTTCACTACGAAGTCTCTACCAATGAAAAGGTTGCCTTCGAACTCGCCTTTACCGGGGCTGTCACCGGAAAGAAGGTGGCCTGTATACTCTCCACGGAGGGACTCTACGAGGCCCTCGACCCTGTCATGACGTCCGCTTATATGGGGGTCGTCGGCGGGTTCCTCGTGGTGTGCATCCGCGAGACCGAAGAGGAGGTAACACCTGTCGGCCTCTTCTCGAAGCTCCCCCTCATCGTGACGGAGACCCACGAAGCCCTTGTCAAGGCAATCGATTTCGCCTTTGACGCATCGGAGAGGCACCACATACCCTTCATCATCCAGGCGACACCCGGAAAAGGCGAAGACGCCACGACAAGTCCCGGCGGATACGGGCCGCTTCCCGAACCTCAGCCGTCCCATTTCGCCAAAGACCCTATGAGGTGGGCTGCCCTGCCTCAGTCGAGATACCGGCTTCACGGGGAGCTTAACACAAAGATAGAACTGATCAGGGAAGAATTCGAGACTTACGGGGGCAACAAACTGACCCTCATCGGGCGGACAGGCCTCATCACCGATAAGGAGCCCGACCTCCTGGAATCCGGGGAGGATACAGATGTCTTCCACATGGAGACCATTTTCCCCCTGCCCACCGGACCGGTCCGGGGCTTTATCGACATCATGGACAGGACGGTCGTTTCGGAGGGCCGGTATCCCGCAATCGAGCTACAGATACCCGACAGGAGCAAGGTGGAGACAGTTCACTCCGGAGAGCCGAAGGATCGGGCAAAAAGAGAGGAGACCATGTATGGTTTCCACGTGGTGCGGGACAAGTTAGGACCCGCGTCGTCTATCAACATGGCCCACGGCTTGAAGACCCTCGATCCGGATAGGAAAGTACTCGCCATCACCTTTGAAGACCACTTTTTTCACTCCGGCATGCCTGCCCTCGTAAACACGATTTACAACGGCTCATCTTATGTGCTCCTCATCCTGACCCACAAGAGGGAGGATGAGATATCCGGAATGATGGAAGCCTGGGGCCTCAAAAACGTTTTTCACCTCGAAAACACGTCGGAGGTGGAACGCTACAAAGACGCCCGGGAGCTTACCGTGCTTCTCTGCAAGGGGATCATATGAACTATCAGATAGTGTGTGCCGGAATAGGCGGCAGGGGCGTGCTCCTTGCCTCGACGATTCTCATGGAAACGGCGATACGGTCGGACCTGCACGCCCTCGCATCGGACGAATACGGCATGAGCCAGCGGGGCGGGTCGGTGGTATCCCTCATTAAGATCGGTGATTTCAAAAGCCCCCTTATCGGCAGGGAGAGTGCCGACGTCCTGCTCGCCTTCGAGGAGAGCGAATTCTTCCGGAACCTCCAGTTCCTCAAAAGGGGCGGCATCACCGTTATCAATTCCCATAATGACTCCCTTCCCGGGCCGGTCCAGGACCTCCTGAGAGCGAGGAACGTCGGCTATTACCTCGTCGACGCGGACGGCATCGCCATGGCCGCCCATACGGTACAGGCGTCAAACATGGCCCTCCTGGGATTCTTCTCTCATCTCGGCGTCGGCCCTTACACCTACCAGAATGTGAGGGACACCATCAAGGAAAGGAAATCGGGAAAATTCGTCGAAAAGAACCTCGAGGTTTTTGATACGGGATATGGACGGGCAAAAAAATGAAGAAAGAAAGGGTAGATATTTCCGGAGGTCATGGTGTGAAGGCTATTGAAAGTGAAGTAATGATAGGGAATTTCGGCATCGCAAGGGGACTCGTGGAAGCGGGGCTGGAACTGGCCGCCGCGTATCCGGGCACCCCGAGTTCCGAGATCATCCCCGGTATCGTGGAATTCAACAAGAGGGACAAGGGGCACATCCACGCCGAATGGTCGTCAAACGAACGTTGCGCCTTCGAGGTTGCCTTCGGAGCCGCGGCGGCCGGGAAGAAGGCCGCGTGTATGATGAAACAGGTGGGTCTCAATGTCGCCTTTCCCCCTTTCCTTCACTCCCGGGGCAAGGCCATTCAGGGCGCCCTCGTGATTGTCTCCTGCGACGACCCCGGCCCCCAATCGTCCCAGACGGAACAGGATACACGCCTCATTTCGACCCTTTTCGGCGTTCCCGTCTTCGACCCCTCCTCCCCCGCAGAGGCCGCCGACATCGCATATTTTGCCATGGAATACTCATACGAGCACAAGGTGCCGGTGATCGTCCGTTCCACTCACCGGGTGAGCCACGCGAGGGAGTCCATACCCCTCTACGCGCCGGGCGCGCGGAAGGTGACCATTGACCGCGGGGTCCGCGGGCAGCCCTTCGGCCCCTCGGGCAAGAATACCCACGGCATGGCAAAACTCGGGGTAGTCGCCTCGGGCATGAGCTATTCCATCGCCGCGGACGCGGTGCGGGGAATGGCCCTGGAAAACGCGGTACCCGTTTACAAGGTGACTCAGGTATTCCCCCTGGACCCGGACCTCTCCTTTTTCATTGAACGCCATGACTGGGTCCTGGTCATCGAAGAAACGGACAGCGTCCTCGAAGCGCTCATCGGGAAAGGCGGCAAGATCCTGGGCAGGGCAAACGGCTACGTGCCGAGCGCAGGAGAGCTTACCTATGACGTGGTGCGGGGCATCCTCGAGAAGATCGCAGAAGAGCTGGAACTGACCGGGATACAGTTTGTCCCCGACTCCTCCATCGAGGAATCCCTGAAAGAGGTTCCCTTTACGTCGCGGCCCCCTAAACTCTGCTCGGGCTGCCCCCACAGGGCTTCCTTTTATGCCATGCGGCACGCCCTCCCCAAGGCGATCTTTACGGGGGACATCGGCTGTTATACCTTGGGCATTTCCATGGGCGCAGTCGATACCTGCATCGACATGGGCGGCGCAGTTACCATGGCATCCGGATTTTACGACGCATTCCAACAGGACGGCGTATTGACGCCCATCGTCGCGTCCGTGGGCGATTCAACCTTCTTCCACGCCTGCCTGGAACCCCTCTATGACGCGGTAAAGAAGAAAAAGAAGTTCATCCTCGTCATTATGGACAACTCCACCACTGCAATGACGGGCATGCAGCCCACTCCGCAATCCGGCGTAACCGCCGCGGGCGGCCCGGCCGGGTCGGTAAGGATAGAAGACATCGTGTCCGGCTTCGGCGTGGGGTTCCTCACCATTCTCGATCCCTACGACGTTCCCCACATGGCAAAGACACTGAAGGAAGCGTACGCCTTTCTCAAAAAGAGGGACGAAGGTCCCGCGATCATCATCGCAAGGAGGGAGTGTATCCTCTACACGAAGAAGAAACCTGACGACACCTTCCAGTACGCCCATATCGAGGAAGACTGCACCGGTTGCAAGCACTGCATAAACCGCTTTGAGTGCCCCGCCCTCGTTTTCGACGAGGCCCTGAAAAAAGTGAAGGTAGACAGGGGACTCTGCGTCAAGTGCGGGATTTGTCTCTACGCCTGCCCGCCGAAAAAGAAGGCGAAAGGTATCCGCATGTAGCGCGTTCACACGGGTTCACACCTGTGCTCAATTAAACCGCAAAGGGGGATTTATGAAAAAACTTTTCTCAGGTATCCTCATTTTGGCCCTCGTCCTTACCGTCGCCCATCTCCTCAACACCCCGGCTCACGCTGCCGAGCCTATCAAAGTCGGTGTTATAGACACCTATACAGGACCTGCCACCACCTATACCCAGGATGTCCTCGACGGGTTCAAGCTCGCCATAGGCGAGGTGAACGCCAGGGGAGGCGTATTGGGGAGGAAGATCGAATTCGTGGTCAGAGACGACAAGTTCAAACCCGATATCGCCCTTGCCATGGCCAAGGACCTCGTCATGAGGGAGAAGGTCAATGTCCTCATGGGCTCCACCAACAGCGGAGGCGCCCTTGCCGTATCGGACTTCGCCCGGAAGGAGAAGATCCCCTTCATCGTAACCGACGCGAAGAGCGACAAGATCGTGGGTGAGAAGGGCCACCGCTATGTATTCAACGCAAACGAGAATACCGCCATGATAGGACGGGCAACCGCCATCGCCCTCGCGAAGAAGCCCTACGTGAAATATTGGATCGCCGGAGAGGACTATGAGTTCGGCCACGCATGCGCCGACGCGATATGGACCCACCTTAAGGCCATCAAGCCCAATGTCCAGCTCCTGGGGCAGTCGTGGAGGAAGGTAGGGGAGACCGACCTTGCCCCGTACTTAAGCCCCATCCTCCAGGCCAAGCCCGACTGCCTCATAAGCGCAGCCGGAGGCGGAGGGGTGGTCAACTTCCTGAAGGCTGTAAAGGCCATGGGCCTTGAAAAGAAACTCCCCATCTACCAGCACTATGCCACGGACACCATCGCCCTCGCCCCCCTCGGGTTCGAGGCCCCTGAAGGGATAATGGGAAGCTCTTCCTACCACTTCTACTTCCCCAATACCCCGGAGAACAAGGCCTTCACTCAGGAGTTCAGGCGGGCCTACAAGAGATACCCCGGCTCAACGGCCCTCTACGGCTATGCGGCAGGGGCCTTCATCGCCAAGGCCTACCAGAAGGCAGGCTCAATCAACACGGAGAAGTTCATCGATGCTCTTGAGGGCCTCACCGTAGAAAGCCCCATAGGGAAGCTCGAAATGCGCGCCTGCGACCACCAGGTGACCCTCCCCATGTACTACGGGGTCACGAAAAAGGTCCCGGGTTATGATTTTCTCATAGGGGCGGACATTGTCACCATCCCCGGCAAGGATTATCTGCCTACGTGCGACGAGATGCTGAAGCTCAGGAAGTAAACCTTAAAGACCCTGTTGAAGCGGGCAGGCCCCTGGGCTGCCCGCTTTTTTTATGTCCCGTGTTTCACGCGCGGCAGCATGAGTGAGAGAATTGTGCAGATTACCGGGAGGAACGCTACCACAGTGATGGTGGCACGAAGCCCGTAGTGGTCCGCAATCGACCCCAGGAGCGGAGTCGTGAGCCCCCCGAAGGAAAAGGCAAGACCCAGCGTAATCCCCGATGCGAGTCCCACCCGGTTCGGCAGATAGGTCTGCCCCAGCACCACCATGGGGCCGAAGGGAGCGGCGAGGACAAAGCCGATGGGGATAAGAAGAAGGATCGCCCACAGGGCGTCATGGGTGAAGGCGAGAAAGGGAAGAAAGAAGGTAAGGAGCACAAACCCGCTGATGGTAACCGCGCGGTACCCGAAGCGGTCGGCCGTCCTTCCGCCCATGAAGTTTCCCGCGATGGCCGACCCCAGAAGGACCGCCAGGGCGGAGCCGCCCGCCCCCTTGGACTGGTGGAGGACGTTGATCCAGAAAAGGGGAAGGAAGGTGTTGAGTCCGTAGAAGACCACGGAACGGCAGAGAAGGGCAACAGCGAGGCAGATGAACCCGGGCCAGTTATCCACCCTGCCCTCACTCGACGCTTTTGCGGCATGACCCGGCCCCCTTCTCTCGTACCCCTTCTCAAGGCCAGGCAGCATGTACATCACAAGGGCAGCCACTATGGCAGTAGGGATCACGAGGTACACCGTGCCTCTTAACCCGGAAAACAGGAGGAATGCGGTGGCGATGAGGGGGCCCACCGCAAATCCGAGTTGGCCGCCGATGCCGAAGAGGCTCATTGCAGTGGCCTTCCTGTCTCCGGCGAGATGATTCATGAGCCGAGCCCCTTCAGGATGGAACATGGCGATGCCGAGGCCGCTCACCATCAGGGCGGCGAGACCCATGCCATAGCCGGGCGCGATCCCCGTAAAGGATACGCCGCACCCGATGGCGAGCATGGACACGGGGATAAGCCAGGGTCTCGACTGCCGGTCCACCACATATCCGAAGAGGGGCTGAAAGATGGTGGAAACCAGGTTGACTGCGAAGACCACCCCGGCCGCCGCAGCATAGCTGATGTGATGTTCGGCGATAAAGAAGGGCAGGAGTACGGGTATGGCGCCCTGGTTGATGTCCGCGGACGCGTGGGCGATGACCAGGAGGCCGATGGATCGGATGTTCACTCAAGTCTCCTTGTTACTGAGGCTTCCCTTTCCCCGCGAGGTGGGTTACCTGGGCTCTCAGGTTCAAAAGGTACGGGCCCTCGGGCTGCTTTATCCCCTTATTGGTGTCGTACTGTTCCGCCTTTATCCTTGCGACCGCGCGGTCTATGTCGCCTTCTTCCGTCTTCAGGGCCTCGTATACCCTTTCCTTGAAACGGACCGCCTCAACAAGAGACCGGTCGAAGAAAGCCTTGACCTCGTCTTTTCCCACAACGACGATGCGGTGGCCCTGGCAAAGGACTTCCGTGTCGAGGCGGGCAAGGCGCGTGAGGGAAGAAAAGTACGCATCATAGTCGGAAAGGAACTCGGTAATAATGGCGCCCGTGGCGTCGAGAGCCCCCGATGCCTCCGCGGAGAGCAGTATCTTTTCACCGGGGATATAATAGCTCATGTGGTCCCTCGTATGACCCGGAGTAGCGAAGACTTCAACGGTCGAGCCTGCCTCCGGCCGGATGACCTGCCCGTCTTCGACCTCCATGTCAACTTCGAAGGGACGAAAGGGTTCGTCTATCAGTTTCGAGGAATCCACCTCAGGGAAGGACGCCACGATGGGCCTGGTACTTTCGTTCAGTTCCGCCATGAGTTCCAGGGCGCGGGGCCGCTTGAAGACTTCCGCCGCCCTCCGGGACGCCGCCACCTTGAGAGACGGGAACGCGTCTTTGAGGTAAGCGACCGCTCCGCAATGGTCCCAATGACTGTGGCTGATAAGGAGCAACCAGGGCTGTCTTTTACCGAGGACGGCCCTGATGGCCTCCACATAGAGCCTCCCGCCCGGCGTAATGCCCGCGTCGAAGAGCACGGGCCTTTCCCCGTCAAGAAGATGGACGGGATAAGAAGCAAGCCCCAAAATGTAAAAGTGGTCCTTTATAAGGCCCGTTGTCGTAAAAAGCATGATTCACCTTCCTTATGCCCGCCCCCCCCGGAGTTCCCTCATATAACTTATAGTCCGTCACCATGGGACCGGCAATACGTCCCGCCCGGTTGCCTTCCACGCTCCGGGCATCCATGCCGCAGCCCTCATTACTTTCTTATCACTGCCCACAACCCGCCGTCGGATATTACCTCCACATGTCCTTCCGCCGCGCCGCCCTTCGCCGCTTTCCGTATGTGGTCCGGCGTAATCGCCGTCTTCCCGATCCTCCGATTGAGGTCCCTTGATTCCTCCCCGATGGCGTCAATGACGGGCTGGGGCGTGTATTTTCCGAACCCTCCCCCTACAAAGGCGACCCCGCCAGTATCGAGAACCCGGTATATGGCCGGTAGATCCACGGAAAAGAGGGAGGGGAAAAAGAAGGCCCCCCGGAAGACGATAAGGTCGATCGCATTATCCCTTATACACGCCAGGGAAGGGTCCGTTTCGATCACGTCGATTCCGTCTGCCACCTTTCGCCTCTTTATTTCCTGTTGGAAAAACCCCGGCATACCCTTGGGGAAAGCGGCGATAAGGAAGCTGTCCCCTATCCCTTTGTCCTTAAGATCAATGGCAATCCCTGAAAAAGGCCCCATGTCGACGACCTTGCCGCGGCTTCGGCCATAGGCTTCCCCCACATGTTCCGCGAGATAGGGACAAACCGGTTCCCAGAGGCGGTCTATCCTCTGTATAAGACCCGGTATGGAAGAACTGTCGGGCATCGGTTCACTTTCATTCATAGATAATTGTCCCCTCCTTCTTTTTCAAGGCCTGCCCCGGCCCGCAACTCATACCCCTCGCGCATCAGGGTCCCAGATGAGCTTGTGGAGTTGGACCTGTAACCGGACGTCGAGATGGTCCTCAATGATCCACCGGGCGAGCATGGCAAGGTCGATCCTGCCGAAAACAGGAGAAAACAAAGGGGGTTTCAAACCCGTGCGGCCCGAAAGCCCTCCGGAAAGGACGGCTTTCGCATATTCATAATCTTCCCTGTCTCCGATAACAAACTTGATTTCATCAAGGCCCGTCAACTTCGCCTGATTCTCCGGGAGGTTTTTTTCCGACTCTCCGCTCGATGGGCACTTCACGTCAAGGATCCTCACGCACCGCTCGTCAACACAGCCGATATCCAGGCTGCCGTTCGTTTCCAGGAGGACCGTGAACCCCTGATCGAGGAGCCTCCGTATAAGCTCCGGCGTGCCTTCCTGAATCAACGGCTCCCCGCCCGTTATCTCCACAAGGGGGCACCTGTAAGAGGTCACCGCCTCTATGACGTCCGCAATTCCGAGGTGTTGCCCCTCGTTATCCGCATACCGCGTGTCGCAATAAGAACAACGAAGGTTGCACCCGGCAAGGCGGACAAACACCGAGGGCCTGCCCGCGTAGGAAGACTCCCCCTGTATGCTCATGAATATCTCATTGACTTTGAGGGTCACCTAATCCTCCCAGTAGAAGGCGCCTGCGTCCGCGGTCTCCGAGACACCGATCTTCGAGATCCTTGCGTCTTCCGAATTGATGCGCCTGCCCAGTTCCCCATAAAGGTATCGGGCAATGTTCTCCGCCGTGGGATTAACCTTTTGAAACGGTTCGAGGTCATTGAGATGAGAGTGGTCGAGGGTTCTCAATACGTCTTCCACGCTCTCCCTGATGACACGGAAATCGACACCCATGCCCGTATCGTCAAGGGCGCGGCACCGGACATAGACCCTGATGGTCCAGTTATGCCCGTGAAGGCGGGCGCAATCTCCTTCGTAGCCCCTCAAGGCGTGGGCAGCGGAAAAACTGGTTTCCGTGTAGATTTCATACAGACCGGGCATAAGCTCCCTTCCTTCCTTCGTCACCCTGGGGTGCCCCTATGGTGTACCATATTTTTGCTGCAATTTCTGAGATTTTGTGGTCACCGGGTTCGGGCGGGTCCGCATTTCCGCCACGCAAATCCCCTTAAGCAAACCGCCCGGCCGGCCGACAACAGTATTGGTGCATGACCGGGTTCATGCGCCGGCGCAAGGGACGAAAGGGGCTCCATGGCACCAGCCCGGGAAGGTAACAAAAATAACAGGGAGGGTTTTATGACTTTGCAGAACGTGCGCATCGGGAAAAGGCTCGTGGGAGGATATCTCATATTCATCGTGATTATGCTGGTCCTTTGCATCATAAGCTTCAAGAACGCGAGTGACGTCAACAACAAAGCGAATGAAATCACCAACATCACCTTTGAAAAGGCGATGCTCGCAAATACCACCCTTATAAACCTGCAAACTATCGACAAAGAAATGATGAAGGCCGTATACACAAAAGACAAAGCACCCCTGCAGGTGGTGGCGGAAAGCAGAAAACAATATCGGGCTTCCCTCGAAAAGATCGAACAGATGGAAACGACTCAGCAAGGCAAGGAGATCATCGCCAAACTCAAGACCGCCGTTGCGGAGGGCAGAGAGTCGAACATGAAGCTCGCCAAAATGCTGGACGAAAACAACTGGACCGAAGCAGTTCCCTTCTACCACGCGAATGTCGAGCCCCCGATCAAGAAATTCCTCCAGATCGTGGGCGAGCTCGCAAGATACCAGGGACAGGGCGTCCAGCAGAAGTACACGGAGATCCTGCAGGGTAACCAGCGCGTCCGGATATTGCTCGTTACCGTGGGGGTGATCTCTCTCATCCTCTGCGTGGTGGTCAGCTTCGTGCTCACCCGTAGTATCGTGGTGCCCATCCAGAAGAACATCGAGGTAGCGAAGACCCTCGCCGAAGGCAACCTGTCCGTGGACATTATCACGGACCGCAAGGATGAATTCGGCGATGAGATGCGGGCATTCAAACTCATGGTGGAAAAATGGAAGGTCCTCATTACCGAGGTCAAGGGCTCCGCCGCGAGCGTTGCCTCCGCGAGCCACGAACTGAGCGCGAGCGCAGAGCAGTTGGCCGGCGGTGCGTCGGCCCAGGTAGAGCGGACCATCCAGGTATCCACCGCCTCTGAACAGATGTCCCAAGCTTCTCTCGATATTGCCAAGAATGCGAACAATATATCCGATTCGGCAAAAGACATGGTCAGCACGGCGCAGAACGGTAACGGGATTGTGGCGAAATCGGTGGAAGAAGTGAAGGAGATCGCGAGGACGGTCCACAAATCGGCGGACTTCGTAAAAGAACTCGGGGATCAGTCGGGAAAGATAGGCGAGATAGTCCTCGTCATCAATGAAATCGCCGACCAGACAAACCTCCTCGCCCTGAACGCGGCCATTGAGGCGGCTCGGGCGGGTGAAGCAGGCAGGGGCTTTGCAGTGGTGGCCGATGAAGTAAAGAAGCTTGCCGAGAGGACGAGCAAGTCGACCCAGGAGATCGGCGGCATGATCAATGCCATAAAGTCGGGCGTGGACCGGGCAGTGGAATCCATGGGAGAGGCCTCGGAAAAGGTGAAGACCGGCGTACAGCTTTCCAGCGAGGCAGGCATGGCCCTGAGCGAGATCGTAAGCAGTTCCTCCAACCTTCAATCCATGGTGCAGCAGATTGCCACGGCCATAGAAGAAATGAACTCCACCACGGATGAAATAGCGAAAGACATAGAACAGGTTGCCGCCGTGACAAGGGACTCTTCGAGCGCGGCGGAACAGGTGACCCATGCGGCCCTCGATCTCTCCACCCTGTCCGTCACCCTGGAAAACTCCGTAAGCGGGTTCAAGGTGTAAAAGACCGGGAACACCCGGGTTGTGATGTTCCAGGAGGGCCTCAGCGCAGTTGCGGAGGCCCTCCTGTCCGTTCCCGTCCGCGGTATTCTCCAGCAGCCCGGAGGACATCCGCCAGAATAACTTGCATTTTTTTTTGCTTTGTGCGATACTATATCACGAAGTCGTACCGGAACTGGTTGTTAGTAGTAACCGCAGAAATGAACGTTTTTGTCGTCTCTTCGTAACTCAACTCCGTATGCTTCAAATTCTAAATAAAGAGGTATGTCTACATGGCAAAAGGTACAGTGAAGTGGTTCAACGATGCAAAGGGTTTCGGCTTTATCACGAAAGATGACGGATCGGATGTATTTGTCCATTATTCCGCGATCAAGACTGACGGCTTCAAATCCCTCACCGAGGGCGACGAAGTGAATTTTGACGTAGTGAGCGGCCCCAAAGGCCCCGCTGCTGCGAACGTAGTAAGAGGCTAGACTTAGTCCTCTGGAGCAGGTCTGGACCCGTTCAGACCTGCTCTTTTTTTATCTACCCGCCGAACATCTTGAATTCCACCTTCATCCCTATCTTCTCTCCGCACAGGACGGACCCGAAACGCCGTCGGTCGCATGGAAAAAACACCCGAGCAGGAAAATACGCGAACACCCCACCCTCCGCTGTGGCATAGTCTCCCACTGGCGCTGACTTAAACAGAGGGCGACCGGTAGAAGACGGCCGGGGAGGACCGCCAATCCGGACAAAGGGCGCCCGCGCCGGAACAGGCACGGGCAGTTCTTCGTAGCTCGGAATTTTGGAATTGCGCGTGTTTCGGCTTCGTGTTATCCTGTCTTTAAAGCAAATAAACCAGTCCAGGGGGACAAGAATGAGTGAGAGGACATGCGGATGTCTTTCAAATTCCAGATCAACAGGAAGATGGGCGGGGGCATGGTCGATCATCCTCTTCCTGTTTCTCGGCATGGCCGCCGGTTCCTTCCCGTTGCCGGCCTGTGCCGGGACACAGGGCCCTTCCGGTACGGACGCCCTGATCCGGGTGGAAGTAAAAGGACCGGTTGAGACCCTTGGTGTGCCCGTTTATGCCAACCTCCTCGACGGGGCGGGTAATGAATATATCCTGACCATGGCTCCCCCGGAGTATGTTGCCCGTGCGGGTCTTGCTCATCAGGTCATCGATACCGCCGTTTCCCCCGGCGCTTATTTTCTGGCCCTCGAACGACGGAAGGGCGCGCGTGCGGCGGCCCAGGGGAAGTTTACCATAATGTTCGACGACGGACTCCGTATCCTGGTGAAGGGCGGAACCGGGACGGCCGATAGACTGGCGTCGTTAGGCTTCGATATCAAGGCACTGCCCACTGAACCGATCGTCCTGAAGGCACCGCGCCTTGCCGTGGAGCCGAAACTCGCCCTCGCCTATGACCAGCGCGTGGCCGACATGATCAGCCAGGTTGAAGAAGGGGCGCTTTACGAAGAGGTGGGCAACCTTTCGGGCGAGAACTTCGTCATGGTCGGAGGCAGTCCGTATACCTTCGAGACACGGCACACCGAATCAGGCATACCTATCAGGAAGGCGACGCAGTATGTGAACGAGCGCCTGACGGCGATGGGGCTCAAGGTCTCCTACAATGACTGGTCGTTGGGAGGGCTCTCGGGGCGAAACGTTGTCGGCGAAAAGACGGGCAAGGCGAAACCTACGGAGATATTCCTCATCACCTGTCATCTTGACGACATGCCCGATTCCGGTCGGGCTCCCGGCGCCGACGACAATGGCTCGGGCTGTGCGGCCCTCCTCACGGCAGCGAGGATCATGAGTTCGTCCACCTTCGATCGCACGGTGCGGTTTGTCTTCTTTACCGGCGAAGAGCAGGGGCTGTTCGGAAGCGCCATTTACGCAACAGCGGCCCACTCGGCCAATGAAGATATTGTGGCGGTCTACAACATGGACATGATCAGTTGGGACGCCGAAAACGGGCCTACCCTGAGGCTCCACACCCGCACTTCGGGCAATCCCGGCTATAGTGCGGACCTCGCCATCGCCAATACCTTTTCCGATGTGGTCTCAACCTACGGCCTTTCAGAGAACCTTACGCCCATCATCACGTCCGACGGAGAGGAGGCGTCCGACCATTCCAGTTTCTGGGACAAGGGGTACGCCGCAATACTTGCCATCGAAGACGACTATGATGATTTCACTCCCTATTACCACACCCCCAACGACACCCTGCAGAGTCTCAATATGGCCTACTTCACCAATTATGCCGGGGCATCCGTAGGCGCCGCCGCCCATCTCGCGATCTTGTCCGAAAGTTCGGAGACTGCGTTGCACGTCATCAGGGCAGGCACCGGTTCAGGTACGGTGACCAGCGCTCCCGCGGGCATCCGTTGCGGGTCCGCATGCTCGGCTTCCTTTACCCCGGGCACTTCCGTAACCCTTACCGCCGCGCCTTCCAGAGGATCGGCCTTTGCCGGCTGGTCGGGAGGATGTGCCGGTTCGTCCGCCTCGTGCACGGTTGTCGTGAACGGCGAGATAGGGGTGACCGCTACCTTCGAAAAGGAGTACAAATTCACCGCCGCAAAGAAGAAGGTGAACGCCGGTGATGGAACGATCACCTCCGCCGACGGCGAGATCAATTGCGGGACCACGTGCAGTACCCTGTACCATGCCAATACTCTTGTCACCCTCTTCGCGGTTCCTGTGGACTATTCCACTTTCGCGGGATGGAGCAGTCCCTGCTCGGGAACGGATCCGTGCAATGTGACTATAGACAAGGCAATGACGGTGCGCGCGACCTTTGTGGGACCGCAAACATTGACAGTGCGGAAACAAAAGGTAAGTAACGGCACCGGAGCAATCACCAGCGATCCGCCCGGCATAAGCTGCGGCACGGATTGCTCATCCGCCTCCTGGAAACAGTTTCTCTTTCAGCAGCAGGTGACCCTCACCGCCGTCGCAGATGAGGGTTCCGTCTTCTCCGGATGGTCCCCCTCCTCCATATGTTCGGGCACAGGGACGTGCGCGGTCACCATGGACAAGGCAAAAACCGTTACCGCAAAGTTTGTGGGACCCCAGATGCTCACAGTGAGGAAGGTATCAGCGAGTAAGGGAACGGGAACGGTGACAGGGCCCGGCGGCATCGACTGCGGGGAGACCTGCAAGGCGGGCTTCACCTATGACAGCGAGGTGACCCTCACCGCCGTCGCAGATGAGGGTTCCGCCTTCTCCGGATGGTCCCCTTCCTCCATATGTTCGGGCACAGGGACGTGCACGGTCACCATGGACAAAGCAAGGACCGTAACCGCAAAGTTTACCGGGGAATAGAGAATGGGAGGCATATCATAGGCAGGGAGAACGCCGGAAAGAAGATCGAGAGTCTGTGGTCGGTCTGGCGGCAAGATGACAATGGTAATGTATTCCCGGTGAGAAGCGACCTCACGGAGCAGGATGCATTGAAGCTTGTACGGGAATTCGAAGAAGAAGGCCACAAACAGACATACTGGGTGAAGCCGGCCTGATATCCAGGGAGGCTTCGCCGCCGGACTGTACGGGCCTATGGCCGGTCCGAAGATCTCTCCGTCCGGAGGTCGAAGCGCGGTCCGCCTTCAAACGCGGGATCAAAACACGAACAGGTCAAGACCGCCCATCATGTTCATAATAGCGCCGGTCATGTACGCGGCTTTGTCCGATACCACCCAGGCTACGGCGTCTGCTACCTCCTGAGGAGCCGCGGGTCTGCGGAAGGCCGTCCTTCTTTCAATAGCCTGACGTGCCGGCTCGGGGAGCCGGTCATGGCAGTCTGTCGCGCTTATTCCTATAAGAACGCTGTTCGCCGTGATATTGAACTTCGCTCCTTCCAGGGCCGCCGACTTCGCGAGGGCAATGAGACCCGCCTTGGAAGCTGCGTAACTCGACTGTCCGGCCCCGCCCATGACGCCCGCGACGGACGTCATATTGACGATACGGCCATAGTTGCCGGCGCGCATGTCGGCCCACGCCTCCTTGATGCAATAAAAGGCGGAGCTGAGACAGAGTTTTACCTCATAGTCCCACTCTTCGACGGTGGTCTTCGCTATGCTCACGTTGTGGCCCATGAGGGCCGCATTGTTTACGAGAATGTTCACAGAACCCATTTCCGCTTTGATGGCGGCAAATCCCCTTGCCACGTCCGCCGCATCGCTCGCATCCATTTGGATGGCCAACGATTTCCGCCCCATGGCCCTGATCTCTCCGGCGAGGATCTCCGCCCCCTCCATGTGGTGAAAACCCGTTACCACCACGTCCGCCCCCTCCTTCGCAAGAGTGAGCGCGACAGACCTCCCGATGCCTTTCGGCATCGAAGCGCCCGTAACCAGTGCAAGTTTTCCTTCTAACGGCATGGCGACCTCCTGTACAATGAATTTGTGATAGGTTCTACCTAGCGAACTTAAGTTCTTTAGAACGTATCATGACGTGCAGGAAGTGTCAAGGAGAATTGACTATCCGGGGAAAGGGGGGGATCGGAAAGATTCCGGGAGGGAAGGCTCCCTCCCGGATATGTGCGAGTTGACGTGGTTTACGGCAGCGTGGTGCCGGCGACTACGTTGCTATACGCGCTGGAACCGTCGGCATTGTACGCGACAACCCGGAACCAGTAGGTCTTGTTTTTCGATAACCCGGTGCTTGTGTAGGTGAATGTATTGGCTTTCGTTGTTCCCACCTGAGCGAATCCCGAGGTAGCGGAGGAACTGCTTCTCTGGATCTTGAAGCCCGTCTGATTGGTGGCGTTGTTGGTCCAGGAGATCGTAATGGAGTTGGACGTGGAGCTGACCCAGGTCAGGTTCGACGGGGCTATGGGCAGCTGACCCACGGTGGTGGCCGACGCGGTGCCGGACCATGCGGAATTCCCTATCCCGTTAAAGGCAAGCACCCTGTAATAGTATTTGGTTTTGAGGACGACCGTGCTGTCCGTGTATGTCGTTACCCCTGCTCCCACGGTGAAAGTGGTGATACCTGCGGTGAAGCTGCTGTTCGTCGCCCTCTGAATGAGGAACCCTGTCTCGTTGGTGGAGTTGTCTTTCCAGGTCAGGACCATCGAAGGCGGGTTCACGCTTACCGCCGACGACTTGGCTGTCAGGCTCGACGGGGCTGTCGGAGCGCCTGTTATCGGTCCCGGCACCGTCACGACCGCGGTGTTTGAAGCCGCTGAATTGCCTGCGGCGTTGTAACCGATGATGCGGTACGTAAATTTGCTGGATGGTACGACCGTGGTGTCCACATAAGTCGTCACATTAGCACCGACCGTCCCTATGACCGCAAAGGCCTGACTTCCGGTGGACCGCTCTATCCTGAAGCCTATCTCGTTGCCGGCATTGCCCATGGAAGTAGCCGGAGGCGTGGGATCGGTCCAGGCGAGGCTGACCTGAGACCCTGACAACGACGCGGTGAGGCCCGTGGGCGCGGGAGGAATCGTTGCCGTATACTGCATCACAAGGGGACGCATCATATCATTTTCTTCATGACCCAGCAGGTGGCAATGCCACACATATTCCCAACCGAAGTTCGTGATCACGTTCGCCACAACGATGGGGAGATTGTTCGGGTCTACATTGGTAAAGGGACACGCCGTGGAGCCCACGGGGCATGTCACGTCAAGAGGACGGGAGCTTTCGGGAATCCCGAAGGGAAGAGCAGGCGACGCGGCCTTGGCAGCCACTACGATGTCTTCCAGAGGGTTCATCCTGACCGTCTCCTTCCAGCCTAGTTCATTCGCGTCCGGAGGTCTTATCCCTCCATCCCAACCGACCCGGTTGATTACCTGTACGTTGACCAGGTGAAAATGGACGGAATGGGTGTCAACACCGTTATGGGTGATCTTCCAGATCTGGGTTTCACCGTCCGCTACCATCTCGGTGGTAGGATCAATGTATCCGTATGGGATCGTGGTCTGGATCACCGCGGTGGTAAAGGGCAGTTCCACACCCAGGGTTGAATTCATCCTCCCGTACTCAACTTCGAAAAGCTCCTGTATGGCCTTGCTCTTCATCACCATGGTTACCGGTGTAGTCGAGCCGTAGGGGGTGAACGTCAGGGAGGTGTCCTGGATACGGGCATACGTGTCGGTTGGGGCGCTGTATGGCGCCGGATATGTCGTTTGAGGTATGACAGGCGGTGGCTGGGACGCCACATAGGCGGTCGTCAAAGCGGCGCTGTCAAGGGTGAATGGAGCGGGGGTGCCTGCTGCGACCCGGAACTGCATAACGGTCCGCGTATTCGGCCCATAACCCGCTGCCGTCGGCGGGGTGCCTCCCATCCAGGTGTTATCCGGACCACCCGTGTAATAGTCGAACCGCGGGTCAAAGGCCGGGACCGGCGCAGGTGCATCATTATAAAGAATGACCGTTTGCCCTGCAAAAGCCGAGAAATCTATGATTACGTCCGCCCGCTCGGCGGGACCCATGAAAAGGGTCTTGTTCGAAACGTTAAGAACTACGACGCTCCTCCGATTATACTCATAGTTTACCGGTTGGTTGGGAAGGATTGCCGGTTTAGACAGAAGGCCTCCTTCGCTGCCGATCTGGATCATCTGAGGGCCTGCTGTTGCAGGATCGGGCACGCCCCCGGCCCTCCCGTCCGTGGGCCACGTCGAAGGGAAACATCCCGTGGGCGAGAATGAGGTGGTGCAGACGCAGTTCGTAACGACCGTCGCGGAACAGTTGGCCCGAGGGACCGCCTCCACCATCTTTATTTCCGAAGGATACCCGGAGGGTCCCACGGGGACTGTGGTGTCGGCGACATACAACTGCACATTGGGGTTACGGTCGTTGGACCCGTTCAGTATCCTGAACCGGTACGCCTGGGACTGCACATTGAGATAGGGGTACGCGGTACCGTTCACCACCATGGTGTCCATAAAACCTTCGGGTACGCCTGAAGGCTGCGGCAGCACGGGGTTGTTCACAGGGAACACGGGCCAGAACCAGGGGCCGTAATCCCATCTGCCGAAGTTATTGGAGCCGCTCAAATCCGGGTTGGAGGGCCACTGGTTCGTCTCGTACACATGGGGCAACCAGAGTTCACCGTACGACCCCCAGGTCCAAAGGGAATCCTGGACCCCCACATCCTTGGGCACGAAGGACTTGTCCTGGATTATCAGAGGAATACCATAGCGGTACACGGCAGGCATGGAGGCGCCCGGGATCTTTCCGCTGCTGATCAATGCCTCCTCCTGAGGGTCCGTGAGCAGGTACCCTGCCACCTCGCCGGCATAGACGTTGAGGCGGGTCATGCCATAGGTATGGTCGTGGTACCACATGAGCCTGCTGCTCTGCTGGTTGGGAAGGTAAAGAGTGGCCTATACCGTCGGTCGAGGTGGGCTTCGGGATCAATGTCCCCGTGCCCGCCATGTCGGGCACATTCTGGAAACTCAGGCCCTTCGGATAATGCTGTTTATCCCCCACAGGGGTAATCCACTGGTGGGGTGTGCCGTCGCTGATCCACGGGTTGAACCCCCCATGGAGATGGATGTTGGCCCGGTTCTGTGAGTAAAGACCTCCTGTGGCCCCGTCCGGCCCCATTCCTGCCCCCATATAGGTGGTATCCACAGGAAGAAAAAGGTTGCCCGCAAAGCCCAAGCCAAGACGGTTCTCGAATCTTATACGCACCGGTTTTCCGTTTCCCGCCACGCCCGCGGGCTTGGTGGGATCATATCGTTTCGCTACTATAAGAGGTCCGAGGTACTGGGATGTATGATCCGTTCCATTGATCTGGTAGTAACCCCTGAGCTTGGTGCCGGTTCCGAAGCCGTCGGCGGTTAAAGGCAGGTCGGAATGCATGCGCGCCCTGTAATCCTTGAGCCCGATTACATAGTAATCCGCGTCCGGATAGGTCGTGGTATCGGGAACCGCGACGGGGATATATTGACCCAGATTGTTTGCGTTGGTAGCCCCAAGTCCCGCAAGGCTGTCCACAAATTTTCTCATAGCCGTGCCGGAATCGCTTGTGGCGCCGCACACCCCTGCGGCGTTGCAGCATCTCCACACGCCCGCGGGGCTGTTGGCAAAAAATGTGCCGCCGCTCGGCGTCGCCGCCGCCTCCGGGGCCGGGTTGCCCACCCGCGGACCTCCCCAATTTACAGGAAAGCAAGGTGAGTTTTCGCCGGCCGGGGGGTTCTCGCCGATGTATACATCCTTTCCGTCAAAGCGGAACCGGGAGGCGCGGACAGGACTTCTCCGGGGGCGGTTGCCCCTTTCCCCACAAAAATGGTATACTCCTTGCAGTGAACAGGATTTTCGTCAAGGGCGCACGACAGCACAACCTCAAAAACATCGACGTTGAGCTTCCCAGGAATAAGATGGTGGTGATCACCGGACCGAGCGGTTCCGGCAAGTCCACTCTCGCCTTCGATACGATCTACGCGGAGGGACAGCGCCGTTACGTGGAATCCCTCTCTTCCTATGCGAGGCAGTTCCTCGAACTTATGGACAAGCCCGATATGGATTATATCGAGGGTCTTTCCCCTGCCATCGCCATCGAACAGAAGACGATCAGCAAGAACCCCCGGAGCACGGTAGGAACGGTAACCGAGATCTATGATTATCTGAGGCTCCTCTTTGCGAGGATCGGCCATGTCTTCTGCTACGGGTGCGGCAAGGAGATAAAGAGCCAGCATGCCCCCCAGATCGTGGACCGCATATCAGCCCTCCCCCAGGGGACCATGCTCACGATCCTCGCGCCCATCGTGCGGGGAAGAAAGGGCGAATACCGGAAGGAGATAGACGATCTAAGAAAACACGGCTTTTCCCGGATAAAGGTGGATGGGTCGGTCGCCGATCTTTCGGAAGAGATTGTTCTCGATAAGAACAAGAAACACGAGATCGATGTGATCGTAGACAGGGTGACCCTGAGGGAAGGGGTCGACAGACGGCTTTTCGAAGCAGTTGAGCTTGCCTTGCACAGGGCGGACGGCATCGTCAAGATCGAAACCCCGGAAGAGACCCTTGTGTTCAGCGAGAAGTTCGCCTGCCCCGATTGCTCCATCAGCTACCCGGAGATCGCCCCCCGTATCTTCTCCTTCAACAACCCTTACGGCGCGTGCCCCACCTGTCTCGGCCTCGGGGTAAAGGAATATTTCGATCCCGCCCTTATTGTCCCCAACCAGGACCTCTCCCTGAGAGAGGGAGCAGTGGTTCCATGGGGAGAAAAAAGCGCCGTCCATTTCATGCCCCTCCTGGAAGCCCTTGTGGGCAGGTACAAAATTGACATCAGACAACCTTTCAAGGACCTCCCCCAGGAAGTGCGGGACGTGATCCTTTACGGTTCCACGGAAGAACTCGAATTCTTCGCGGACAAGGGAGGAAGGAGACAGTTCGTCAAGAAAACCTTCGAAGGGGTAATAAAGGAGCTTCAAAAGGATTGGGAACGGGCCGACTTTTTCGAAAAGGCGAGGCTCGAACGGTTCATAAACCTTATCCCCTGCCCTTCCTGCAACGGCGCAAGACTGAAGAAGGAGATACTCTGGGTAAAGGTCAACGACCTCAACATTGACGAAATATCGCGCATGACCATAGCGCGCTGCCTCGATTTCTTCACCGCCCTTCCCCTCACGGAAAAGGAGAGGGAAATCGCAAAGGCGATCCTCAAAGAGATTGTCTCCCGCCTCAAATTCCTCATGGACGTGGGACTGGACTACATTTCCCTGGGTCGGAACTCAGCCACCCTCTCTTCAGGGGAATCTCAGCGGATACGTCTCGCCACGCAGATCGGCTCGGGCCTGACCGGAGTCCTCTACGTCCTCGACGAACCGAGCATAGGGCTTCACCAGAGGGACAACGAGAGGCTCCTCGGCACCCTATTCAAGTTGCGGGACCTGGATAACACGGTCATTGTGGTGGAGCACGACCACGACGCCATCGTCTCCTCCGACTACGTCATCGACCTGGGACCGGGGGCCGGGGAAAACGGAGGCTACCTCGTGTTCCAGGGCACCCCTGAGGACCTTGCCCGCCATGAGACCTCCATCACGGGGATGTATATCTCCAGGAGACGAGAAATCAAGGTGCCTGACACCCGGAGGACGCCGACAGGATGCATCAGCATAAAGGGGGCGCGGTCCCACAACCTGAAGAATATCGATGTGGATATCCCCCTCGGGGTTTTCACCTGCATTACAGGCGTTTCCGGTTCGGGGAAGAGCACCCTTGTGGTGGATACCCTTTTTCCCCTTCTTAAACAGAAACTTTACAAGTCGAAGGAAAGGGCCGGGGACACAGACGGGATCGAAGGTTACCAGTGCATCGACCGCGTGATCGATATAGACCAGTCACCCATAGGCAGGACCCCCCGCTCCAACCCTGCTACCTATACGGGCATCTTCACCCCCATAAGGGAACTCTTCACGAGGCTCCCGGAGTCCCGTATGAGGGGATATAAGGAAGGGAGGTTCTCTTTCAACGTCAAGGGGGGGCGATGCGAGACGTGCGCCGGGGAAGGGTTCGTAAAGATAGAGATGCAGTTCCTCCCTGACGTTTACATCGTGTGCGACGCCTGCAAGGGGAAGAGGTACAACAGGGATACCCTGGAGGTCACGTTCAAGGGAAAGAGCATTGCCGATGTGCTGGAGATGACCGTGACCCAGGCCATGGACTTCTTCGACCCCATACCCGCGGTAAAAACGAAACTCCGGGTCCTGAATGAAGTGGGACTGGGTTACATCAAACTCGGTCAGGCGGCGACCACCCTTTCCGGCGGCGAAGCCCAGAGAATAAAACTCTCGAGGGAGCTTTCCAAAAAGGATACGGGTTCCACCCTCTATATACTCGATGAGCCCACCACGGGCCTCCACTTCGCTGACATAGAGAAACTCCTCCATGTGCTCATGGAGCTCACGGACAGGGGGAATACGGTGGTGGTAATAGAACACAACCTCGATGTGATAAAATGTGCCGACCACCTCATTGATCTCGGCCCTGAAGGGGGAGACAAGGGTGGGACCGTACTCGTGACGGGGACACCGGAAACCGTCATGGCCATGGCAGAAAGTTATACGGGTCTATTCCTGAAACGATATATAGGAGGCGCATGAAAAAACTGGTCGTGATCCCTGCCCGCTTCGGTTCGACCCGGCTCCCGGGCAAACCTTTGAGACATATCCTCGATAAACCCCTCATCCAGTGGGTATACGAGAAGGCTGTCTCGTCTTCCGCGGACAAGGTAATTATCGCCACCGACGATGCGAGAATAGAAGATACGTGCCTTTCCTTCGGCGCCACGGTGGTCATGACCAGCCCGGACCTCCGGTCCGGCACGGACCGCGTTCATGAGGCCCTCACGGGGCTGGAAGGCGATTTCATCGTCAACCTCCAGGGGGACGAACCCTTCATCGAACCCCCCATGATCGACGCCCTTTTTACGCTTCTCGAAAAAGAGCGCCTCGACATGGCGACCTTGTGCACACCCATATCCACGGACGAGTACGAGAACCCCAATATGGTAAAGGTGGTCCTCGACAAGGCCGGGTTCGCCCTTTATTTTTCCCGTTCACCCATACCCTTTCTCCGGGGGAAAAAGGTCCCCCTCTACGGTCACATAGGGATATACGGGTTTTCGAGGTCTTTCCTCGCCCGGTTTGTCGCCATGGGAAAGGGGGTCCTCGAAGAGGCGGAATCCCTGGAGCAGCTCCGTGTCCTCGAACACGGTCACAGGATCAGGGTGATCCCCGTTGACTATCACGGATTCGGTATAGATACTGAAGAAGACCTCCAAAAGGCCGGGCGGGAGGTTCTGAAGATAAACGGGCCAAGCTATTGACAGGAAAGCAAAAATATAGTTTATTATTACCCTTTTGATACACACTTTAGGAGGTGATGTCGTTATGATATGCGTAACATTGAAACCAGGAACCGAGTGCTTGTTTATGAAGAAGAGCGGGTGTTCCTACAGTGGCGGGAAGTGCTTCACAATCGTGGAAAGCTGCGAAGGCTGCACGAGGATAGTCGAATTCGAAACCGGAAAGTATTGCACAAGTTTTCCTTATCCGGCACAGAAATGGCAGAAGGGCAACTGCACCATGTCGTCTCATGTGAAGAAGACCAAAACAGTCGAAGAGCAGAAGATCAATCCGTTGAAAGCTTCGAAAAGAGCCGCCGGGAAGAAGTAGTTCATCTCCTCCCCGGGAGAGTGGTTATCTCTGAAAGGGCCTATCGTTCGACAATACCGACGTATGGGATTGAACAGAATTTGGTTGCGGCATAAATAGCCGCCTCCTGTCTCTCGGTTCACGTCCTAGGCCCTTCATCTCTTTTCAACGCTATTTTATGTTTGACTTTTGGTTGGAATCAATGGTAAATAAAGGACAAATTATCTGGAGGGTTGATTTTGAGGAAAAATAAATCGGCAGTAAAGAGAGCACGGCAGTCCGAAGAGAGAAGACTGAGAAATTCGCATGTGAAGTCTACCATGAAAACATACATGAAGAAGATCGCGACGGTCATGGAGAACAAGGACAAGGAACATGTGGATGAGGCTTTCAAAACAGCCGTGTCCTTTATCAACCGGGCAGCTTCCAAGGGCGTTATCCACGCAAACAACGCATCAAGGAAAGTATCAAGACTCTCGAAAAAGGTTCATGCTTTTTTGAGCAAGGCCTAGTCGGCCCGCTTCCCAATCTTTAGACCCGGAGTTACCCTACAACAATAAAAGCATGTCTGTTTTTGCCCTCAATCCCCCACTTAAACGGGGGAATGAGACCGGCAGCGGCTTGTGCGGTCCGGACAGTGAACTACGCTGCCGGGCCTGCTCAGTAATCGATAAGCACGACGGCGGCAAATTTCCTCGCCATCCTCCCCGAGATGGTCTGAAAAGCAATCCTCTTGTTGTAATCTTCGGCCTGCACGTCATCGACCCTGTACGGCTCCGTATCGGTAAACATCCACCTTCTGATAAATTCACCGTTTTTCTTGTATAGAGTGATGTCTACGTTTATGGTGGCCTGCTTTTCGATGACGACTCCCTGGGCATTCATGGACGAGGGGACAACGAGTATGCGTTGGATCGTGCCCTCAAGGTAGGCGTCAGCGCCCGGCTTGTTCAGCTGAAAAAGTCCGGTCGATATGAGTTCCTGCGAGAAGGCGTTGGTTACATAGAGAGATGCGTGGGGCTCGTAGGTGACGTTCTTGAATGCGCCGAGGGAGACGGACGAAATATCCCCGCCGAATATACCCTTCTCGGTGACCAGTTGATACCCGCAGGATGCCGTTATGGCGGCAACGACCATGGCCGCCATGAGGTGCACAATCCATCCGTTCTTTTTTGCCATATCCCGACGCTCCCTATCCTGAGACCACTATGTTGACGAGCTTGTTAGGCACCACAATCGTCTTTCTTACCGTTTTGCCTTCAATGAGGCGCTTCACTTTTTCAAGACCTCCCACGATCTCCTTGAGTTGCTCCTCTCCTATGTCGCGTTCCACTTCACACCCGTCCCGGAGCTTGCCGTTGATCTGGACCACAATCATCACCTTGTCCTCTTTTATGTAACTCTCGTTATACCCGGGCCATGAGGTCCCAAGGGCGCGGTCTTTTATGCCGATCATCTCCCAGAGTTCCTCCGTGATATGGGGGACAAAAGGGAAAAGCATGACAATGATCGTTTCAATAACACCTTTCAAGAGAGGCCTTGCCTCCTGCTGGGTCCTCTCCGCCTCCAGAAACTTGTAGGTTGCGTTGACAAGCTCCATAATGCTCGCAATTGCGGTATTGAGGTGAAACCTTTCGATATTCTCCGTCACCTTCTTGATGGTTTGATGAAGTTTGTAAGTCAACTGGGCAAAGTCGGATTCAGAGGCCGACGCCTTCGGTACATAGATCGCATCGACGGCCTTCAATTCCTCCGTCCTCTCTTCCACGAGCCGCCAGACCCTCTGAAGGAACCTGAAAGAACCTTCCACCCCTTTGTCGCTCCAGTCCAGGTCTTTCTCCGGAGGAGAGGCGAAAAGACAGAAAAGCCTCGCCGTATCGGCTCCGTATTTCTCGATGAGATAATCCGGGTCGACCACGTTGCCCTTCGATTTGCTCATCTTCGATCCATCCTTGATTACCATGCCCTGGGTAAGAAGGTTCTTGAAAGGCTCCCTCTCTCCCACCAGGTCGAGATCGTTCAGGACCCGGTTAAAAAACCTCGAATAGAGGAGGTGGAGCACCGCGTGCTCGACCCCGCCGATGTATTGGTCTACAGGCATCCAGTAATCGACGCGCTTCCGGTCGAGGGGGCCCTTGTCGTAATCAGGGCAGGAGTACCGGTTAAAGTACCATGACGATTCGACGAAGGTGTCCATGGTGTCCGTTTCCCTACGCCCCGGTTTGCCGCACCTGGGGCAGGTGGTCTCGTAAAAAGCCGCGTATTCGGCAAGAGGAGACCTGCCGACCACCTTTACTTCCAGGTCAAGGGGCAGGACCACGGGGAGGTCCTCGTAAGGCACGGGCACTATGCCGCAGTCTTCGCAGTATATGATGGGGATAGGAGCGCCCCAGTATCTCTGCCTCGATATACCCCAGTCTCTGAGCCGAAAGTTCACTTTCCCCCTGCCCATCCCCTTCTCTTCAAGATAGGCGATGATCCTGGGGATGGCTTCCCTGTTCTTCGTGCCGTCAAAGGGGCCCGAATTCGCGAGCACTCCTTCGTCCACGTATGCCTCGACCATATTCTTCGGATCGAGGGTCTTTCCGGGAGGCATGATGGTGGCGATAACGGGTAGATCATACTCTCTGGCAAATTCATAATCTCTTTGGTCATGGGCGGGGACCGCCATGATGGCGCCTGTCCCGTACTCCATAAGCACGAAATTCCCTATATATATGGGGACCTTTGTCCCTGTCAGGGGATTGGTCACGTATCTTCCCGTAAAAACACCCTCTTTCTTCATCTCGGCTTCCGCCCTGAAACCTCTGTCCCGGGCCTTTGCCTTTTCCACGAAGGCACGGACCTCTTCCTCGTGGGGCGTGCCCTTCGCAAGGGCATAGGCAAGGGGGTGTTCGGGCGCAAGGACCATGAACGTCACCCCGTAGAGCGTATCGGGTCTCGTGGTGAAGATGGTAAGGGCGCTTCCATCCTCCATGGGAAAATCGACTTCCACGCCGTAGCTCTTCCCGATCCAGTTCTTCTGCATGCTGAGGACCTTCTCGGGCCAACCCGGCATGTGGTCACAGTTCTCATAAAGCTCATCGGCGTATTTCGTGATGGCGAAGAACCACTGGGTAAGCTCCTTCTGCACAACCTCCTCACCGCACCTCCAACAGGCGCCGCTTTCCACCTGCTCGTTTGCAAGGACGGTCTGACACTTCACGCAGTAATTGACAGGTGAGCTTTTTCTGTACACAAGGCCGAGCTCGTACATCTTCAGGAATACCCATTGTTCCCACCGGTAATATTCCACATCGCACGTCGCGAACTCCCTTGTCCAGTCGTAGCTGAACCCGAGCCTCTTCAATTGCCTTCTCATGTAGTCTATATTGTCGCGGGTCCACGTTCCGGGGGCGATACCACGCTCTATGGCCGCATTCTCCGCGGGCATTCCAAAGGCATCCCATCCCATGGGGTGAAGGACGTTAAATCCCTGCATCCTCTTGTATCGGGCAATGACATCCCCTATGGAATAGTTCCTCACGTGACCCATATGTATTCTTCCCGAAGGATACGGAAACATTTCGAGGAGATAGTATTTTTCTTTTGATGTGTCCTCGGAAACATTGAACGACCCGTTCCGCTCCCAGGCAGATTGTCTCAGTTCCTCAATTGCATGTGGTTCATAAGGCTTCATGGTAATTAACCCCTTTTGAAACTAGTTTAATGGCAGTCGAAGGGCAGCCTCTGAAAGGCAGTTCAAAAACAGTTCGGAAGCAGTCTGAAGGCAGATAGAATCGGCAGCCCTCATGGACAGTCGTTAGTTCAAAAACACCTGTTCGTCTGCAAAAGCATACACCGAAAGGCAGTAGCGAGTCCATAGCCTCGCCGCTGCCTTTCGCTTCCCGCTACATGTTACCTGAAGGGCTGCCCCAGCATGTCTCCAGGCTACCTTCAGGCTAGCCCTCTACCTGTCTTATTTGTTCACCATCGCCCGTACGCGCAGCCGGAGGGCATTCAGCTTTATGAAGCCTCCCGCGTCTCTCTGGTCGTATACCGCGTCCTTGTCAAAGGTGGCAAAATCTTTCATATAGTACGACTTATCGGACTTTCTGCCTACTACCGTGCAGTTGCCCTTGTAAAGTTTCACCCTCACCGTGCCTGTCACGCCCTTCTGCGACTCGTTGACAAAGGCCTTGATGGCCTCCATCTCCGGGGTATACCAGAACCCATAATAGATGAGGTCCGCTATCTTCGGGATCAGGCTGTCCCTGAGATGCATTACTTCCCTGTCCATGGTGATGGTTTCCATGCCCCTGTGGGCGGCCATCAGGACCGTGCATCCCGGTGTTTCATACACGCCTCTCGATTTCATACCCACGAACCGGTTCTCCACGATATCGACCCGGCCTATGCCGTTTGCGCCGGCAAGCTTATTGAGATGGATAATGAGGTTGGCGGCGGACATCTCTTTCCCGTCCACTTTTACAGCCTCGCCGTCTACAAACTCGATTTCTATGTAGGTAGGTTTATCCGGCGCCTTTTCGGCGGAGACAGTGGTGAGGAACATGTCTTCAAGCGGCTCGTTCCACGGGTCTTCAAGCACGCCCCCCTCGTAGCTGATATGCATGAGGTTCCTGTCCATGCTATAGGGTTTCGCCTTGCTCACGGGCACGTCGATGCCGTGTTTCTTTGCATAGTCTATGAGTTCGTCCCTCGAGGTAAAGTCCCATTCTCTCCAGGGGGCTATGATCTTTATGTTCGGCTCCATGGCGTAGAAGGTCAGCTCGAACCTTACCTGGTCGTTGCCTTTTCCCGTTGAGCCGTGGCATACGGCATCCGCCTTTTCCGCCCTCGCGATCTCTATGTGCCTTTTCGCGATAAGGGGTCTTGCAAGGGATGTGCCCATAAGATACGTACCCTCGTAGACTGCGTTTGCCTTTACGGCGAAAAAGATGAAGTCTTTTGCGAATTCTTCTTTCAGATCCTCTATATAGCACTTGGAAGCGCCCGTCTTGATGGCTTTTTCCTCAAGTCCGGTCAGTTCCTCTTCCTGGCCCACATCCGCCGCATAGGCGATAACCTCGCAATCGTACACGTCCTTCAGCCATTTGACGATTATCGACGTATCGAGACCGCCCGAATATGCCAGCACTACCTTCTTCACTTCTCCCATCTTAAACCTCCATCGTTTAAATCAGTGTAAAATCAGGAATGAACACCACATTACCGGCGCCTTTCGCGCGCCCTTCCGCCTTTCATTCCCCGTCACTCTTCATTTTCCGTCCACGGGTCCGTGGCTCAGGGTTCACTGTCCCGTTATGAGCCATTCCAGGAGGGCCTTCTGTGTGTGCAGCCGGTTTTCGGCCTGGGCGAAGATCACGTCCTGATTCGTCTCGAATACCTTGTCCGAGATCTCCTTATTCCTGTGGGCCGGAAGGCAGTGCATCACCACCGCGTCTTTGCCGGCCACGTCCAGGAGCTTCTCGTCGACCTTGAAGGAGGCGAACTTCATCGTCTTCTCCGTCTGCTGGTTCTCCTGACCCATACTTACCCATACATCCGTATAAACTACATCGGCGCCCTTCACCGCCTCGAAGGGGTCGTTCGTAAACTCGAACCGGGGGTTCTCCTTTGCCCTGTCAAGCAATGTCCTTATGGGCTCATATTTCTCCGGCGTCGCCATGGAGAACTGGAGTCCGAAAAGTATCGACGCCTCCAGCAGCGAATTCGCCACATTGTTGCCGTCCCCGACATAGGCGATCTTGACGTCCTCAAAACTCCCTTTGAACTCCTCTATGGTAAAAAGATCGGCAAGTATCTGGCACGGATGGTAAAGGTCGGATAGGCCGTTAATGAGGGGCACCCTCGACCATTGGGCGAACTCATCCACCAGGGCCTGTCCGTAGGTCCTTATCATTATGGCATCCACGTAACGGCCCAGCACGCGCGCCGTATCTTTAACGGGCTCGCCCCTCCCCACCTGGGTGTCCGTGGAGCTTAAGAACATGGCGTATCCGCCCAGTTCCCACATTCCGATCTCGAAGGAAACCCTCGTTCTCGTGGACGACTTTTCGAATATCATGGCAAGGGTCTTGTCCTTGAGGGGCTTATACTCCTTCCCCTCCTTCCTCATATCTTTCAGGAACCGGGCCCTGTCCAGGAGGTACCGGCATTCCTCCTTGCTCACATCGAGGAACTTCGTAAAATCTCGTTTTGGACTCATAGCTCTTCCTCACACCTTATTGCCCACGGGCTGTCTTGAAAAGATGCCGTCCGCTGTTTCGAGAAACAGGTCGATCTCTTCTTTTTTTACAATCAAAGGAGGCACCAACCGCAGTATTTTCCCCTTGGTGCAATTCAGGATAATACCCTCCTTCATGAACTCCCGTTGCACGGCGTCCCCGTCGATATCAAGCTCCGCTCCGAGGATAAGTCCCATGCCCCGTACATCCTTTATGAAAGAATACTTCTTCTGCAGCGACAGGAGACCTTCGTAGAGGTACTTCCCCACCACTTCACAGTTCTTTATCACCCCTTCATCGATAAGGGTGTTGATCGTGGCGATCACAGCCGCCGACGCAAGGGGGTTCCCGCCGAAGGTCGATGCGTGGGTCCCCGGCTCGAAGGCCTGCATCACCTCGTCCTTGGCCACGATGGCGCCCACGGGAAAACCGTTTCCCAGGGCCTTGGCGAGGCTCATGATATCGGGCTCGATGCCATAGTGCTCGTACCCGAAGAACGTGCCCGTCCTCCCCATGCCCGTCTGAACCTCATCGAGGATGAGGAGTATGTCCTTTTCCCTGGTAAATGTCCTCAGGGCCTGGAGGTATTCCTTCTTTGCGGGATATATGCCTCCCTCCGCCTGTATGGGTTCGAGCATTACCGCGCAGGTCTTGTCGGTTACGGCCTTCTCCACTGCCTCCATATCATTGAAGGGCACATAGGTAAACCCGGGCAGAAGGGGCGCGAACCCTTCATGAAATTTGAACTGCCCCGTGGCGGACAAGGTGCACATGGTTCTGCCGTGGAAAGAGTTTTCCATGACCACTATTTCATACCGGCCCTCTCCGTACTTCTTCCATGAATATCTCCGGGCAAGCTTTATGGCGGCCTCATTGGCTTCCGCGCCGCTGTTGCAGAAAAAGACCTTGTCTCCGAATGAATTCTCCACGAGAAGCCTCGCGGCTTTTATTTGAGGCTCCATATAAAAGAGATTCGAGGTATGAAAAAGCTTCGCTGCCTGGGCGCTCAACCCCTCGGCCACTTCTTTCCTCGCATGACCCAGGTTACACACCGCGATGCCCGCAAGAAAGTCGAGGTACCTCCTGCCGTCCATATCCCACAGCCAGCACCCCTCGCCTTTCGTGGCCACTATGGGATACCGGGTATAGGTGTTCGCAATATACCGGCCGGCCCTTTCCATCAGTTCCTCATGCATCTGTCAGCCTCCTATGATCTCGGTGCCGACACCGGAATCAGTAAATATTTCAAGTAAAATAGCGTGGGGAACCCTTCCGTCGACCACGTGGGTCTCTTTCACCCCGGCCCTCACCGCGTCAATGCAACACGTCACTTTTGGAATCATCCCGCCGGACACGGTCTTGTTTTCCACAAGCTTCATCACTTCACTTTCCTTCAAGGTGGAGAAAAGCTTTCCTTCCCTGTCGAGCACGCCTTCCACATCAGTGAGGAGGATAAGCTTCTCCGCCGACATGGCCTTCGCGATACTCCCTGCGGCCGTATCGGCGTTGACATTGTAGGAATGCCCGTCCACGCCGTCCGCGATAGGGGCCACAACCGGGATATATCCGTGTCTGCTTATATCCTTCAGGATATCGACGTTCACGTTCACGACCTCGCCTACAAAGCCAATTTCCTTATTCTTTACCTGCTCGGCGACAAGAAGTCTTCCGTCTTTTCCCGAAAGACCTATGGCCTTCCCCCCCATGTCGTTGATGTTCTTCACGATCTCTTTGTTCACGTGGCCGGAGAGGACCATTTCCGCGATCTCCAGGGTCTTCTGGTCCGTAACCCTGAGGCCGTCGATAAAGGCGGAAGGTATCTTGAGTTCCTTTAAGAGCCTGCCTATTTCCGGACCACCTCCGTGGACGACGATGGGGTTTATCCCTACGTATTTGAGGAGGACCACGTCCTTGGCGAACTCTTTTTTCAGGCTCTCTTCCTCCATGGCCGCCCCGCCGTATTTGATTACGAAGGTGGCGCCTGCGAAGGCCTTTATATAAGGAAGGGCCTCAAGTAAGGTTTCAATTTTTTCTCTCATAATATGTACCTGCTCAGATCGTCTTTTTCGAGAAACTCTCCGAGTTTCTCCCTTACATACTCTTTTGTCACGGTAATCTTCTCTTCCTTTGTATCCGGCGCGGAAAAGGATATGTCTTCAAGGAGTTTCTCCATCACCGTGTAGAGCCTTCTGGCTCCTATGTTCTCGGTCATCTCATTGACCTTCTGGGCAATATCCGTAATCTCCCTGATGGCGCTCTCCTCGAACTCCAGGTCGATGCTCTCTGTTTTCAGGAGCGCTTTGTACTGCTTGAGGAGGGCATTATCAGGCTCGGTGATGATTCTGTAAAAATCATCCCTGGTCAGGGCATCGAGTTCAACCCGGATCGGAAACCGCCCCTGCAGCTCCGGGATAAGGTCGGAAGGTTTCGACATATGAAAAGCACCCGCCGCGATAAAGAGCACGTGGTCCGTCTTCACCATGCCGTACTTCGTGGTAACCGTCGTGCCCTCGACTATGGGCAGGATATCCCTCTGGACACCTTCCCGCGAAACATCGGGTCCATGGGTGTGGTCGCGGCTCGCGATCTTGTCAAGCTCGTCAAGGAATATGATGCCCGACTGCTCGACCCGTTCTATGGCGTCCTGAACCACCCTGTCCATGTCGATCAGCTTCTTCGCTTCATCCTGTATGAGCAGTTCGTATGCTTCCTTTACCTTGATCTTCCTCTTCTTCGTCTTCTTGGGCATCATGTTGCCGAACATGTCCCTTATCTGCATATCCATCTCCTCGAGCCCTGAGGCGGAGAAGATCTCTATAATAGGGAGGGCCTTGTCCGGCACTTCTATTTCCACGGACTTCTCGTCGAATTTGCCCGCCCTGAGCTGGTTTCTTATCTTGAGTCTCGACAGCTCCGCCGGGTCTTCTTCACGGGCCGCGCGGCTGAGCTTCTTCTGGGGCAAAAGCAGGTCAAGGACCCGCTCCTCTGCCAACTCCCTGGCCTTCTGCAAAACTCTCTCGTGCTCTTCCTTTTTCACCATATTAATGGAAAGCTCGGTGAGGTCCCGTATCATGGACTCCACGTCACGCCCCACGTATCCTACTTCCGTAAACTTGGTGGCCTCGATCTTGAGAAAGGGTGCGCTCGCGAGTTTCGCAAGACGCCGGGCAATCTCCGTCTTCCCGACCCCGGTAGGCCCTATCATGATGATATTCTTCGGGGCTACCTCATCCCTCAGTTCCTTGGGTATCATCTGCCGTCTCCACCGGTTTCTCAAGGCTATGGAGACCGCCTTCTTCGCCTTGTTCTGCCCTATGATAAACCGGTCCAGCTCCTCCATGATCTCTTTAGGCGTCAGTATCTTCATTACAACTCCTCTATTACGATATTATCATTGGTGTAGATGCAGATCCCGGACGCAATGTGCATCGATTCCTCCACGATCTCCCTGGCCGACAGGTTCGCGTGCTTCACGAGCGCCCTTGCCGCCGACTGGGCATAGGCGCCGCCGGACCCGATGGCGGCCACGCCGTCATCCGGCTCGATCACGTCACCTGTCCCGGAGAGCATGAGAGTATGTTCCTCATCCGCCACTATAAGCAGGGCCTCGAGCCTCCGGAGCATCCTGTCCGTTCTCCAGTCCTTTGCAAGCTCCACGGCGGCCCTGGAGATATTCCCGTTATACTGCTCCAGTTTCTTTTCGAACCTCTCGAAAAGGGTAAAGGCATCCGCGGTGGCCCCTGCGAAACCGGCGAGACATTTTTCGTGATAGAGTTTCCGTACTTTCTTTGCCGTATGTTTCATGACAATATCACCCATCGTGACCTGTCCGTCGCCTCCAATGGCAACTTTCCCCTCGTGTCTTACACATATGACTGTCGTCGCTTCCATTTTTACCTTCTTGGGTGAGATTTGTCGTATATCTCCATCAGCTTTTCCATGGAGACATGGGTGTATTTCTGGGTGGTAGATAATTTTGAATGCCCGAGCAGTTCCTGAATACTCCGGAGGTCCGCGCCGCTGTCGAGCATATGCGTCGCAAAAGAATGACGCACGCCGTGGAGGGCGAGGTTCTTGAACAGGTGAGCATGCAGTTGATGCTTCTTCATAATTTTCAGAAGACCCCCGTAAGAGAGCCGGTATCCCCTCGCGTTCACGAACAGGGGACCTCTGACCGCACTTTTCCGGGCCTCCTTCAAGGCCGTCCGGTACTCCTCAACGGCAAGTTTCGCCTTGTCTCCGAAAGGGATTATCCTTTCCTTGCCGCCCTTGCCTTTTGCCTTCACCCACATTCCATCCATGTGTACGTCTTCCACATCCATATTAAGCGTTTCCTGAGCTCGCATGCCCGTCGAATACATGAGCTCGAAAATGGCCCGGTTCCTTAAATTAAGCCATCCGTCCTTCGGCAGAAAATCAAGGAAATGGAACATCTCGTCTATGGTGTAGAACTTGGGAAGATGCTTCTCTATCCTCGGGTTCTTGATCACCAGCGCCGTGTTTTCCTCAATATATCCCTTCTTCTTCATAAATCTGAAGAAGACCTTTATGGACGAAACCTTCCTCGACAGGGAAGACTTCTTGAGTCCTTTGTAAATACTTACGATGTACGCCCTTATTGCGCGATGGTCCACTACATCGTAAGAACTCTTCTCTATAAAGGCGACAAAGTCGTCGATATCCCCCTTGTACGCCCTCTCCGTATTAAAGGCCACGCCTTTTTCACTCTTCAGATACTTGTAAAACTCCCTGGACAACACCCTCATCGTATGTTTATCCATAAGAGTATTATTTTATTACATTTCAGCAAATAATCAAGTAAATTCCCGGGACAAAACCGAAGCCGTCCAGAGGACGGGGTCCCCCGTTACACAGGAAAGGCCCCTTCCTCCTCCCCATTTAAGTGTTCGCGACAATAGGCGACAACCACCATATGCAGGAAAATACTGTGCAAGACCACCCCGGCTTAACAGTCCTCTTCCCACTCCGGATGCACGGCTCGAAAGAGACGGTCACCGCTATAAGAGCAGAGAGAACAGGGGTCCGATGGTCGGACCACGGACATTGACGAAGTAAAGGAGGAAATCATCATGCCCCAAAAGAATTTTCCACCAGATCCGCTAAACCAGGTCCGTAAGAAAGGCTCCATCATGCGAAAAGCGGTGACGCCGCTCATCCTGTTCATATTGTTCATTGCAGCCCTGCCCTTCCAGGGATATCCGGCACAGCCCACCTATCCGATCTCGACGCCCGTTCAGACTACACGGGAGCGCACGGTGAGCCCTGATCCGATACCCGACGCACCCCAGATTGCCATAGGGGAGGTGGACCAGTACCAGGCGTACGGATACAGTAGTTGGAGCGTCGGGGCCGGTGTCGATTACGGGATACTTTCGCCGGAAGGACCCTATGTGGACTCCTACAACGCGGTGGAGACCCTTCTCACGTATTTCACCATGAGCGATATCCATATCACCGACAAAGAATCCACTGCCCAGGCCCTCTATATGTCATACGGGCTCGGAACGTGGGGAAACTCCAACACCTCGGCATACTCTCCGATTATCCTGTCCACCACGCACGTGCACGACGCGGCGGTGCAGACGATCAACGCCCTCCACAAGGAGGCGCCCTTTGATTTCGGCCTCTCCCTGGGCGACGAGACGAACAGCACCCAGTATAATGAGGTCAGGTGGTTTATCGACGTCATGGACGGAAAAAAGATCACCCCAAGTTCGGGGGCGCACAAGGGAGCGGGCTCCATCGATTACCAGAAGCCCTACCAGTCGGCCGGGCTCGACAAGTCGATTCCCTGGTATGTGGTCATCGGCAACCATGACCAGTTCTGGTGCGGCTCCCTCTACCCCAACGACTATGTCCGGAGAGTCATGGTCGGCAATACGGTCCTCGATATGGGCAACGACGCAACAGGGGCGCTCTCGCTGGAAACTCGCGGTAACTACATGGGTGTGGTTGACGGGACGACACCGTACGGAACCGTCATAGACTATGGACCCGCTTTCAGCGCCATGCCCACGCCCATCGTGGCCGCCGACTCGAACCGCCGGAGCCTCAGCACCTCGACATCCACAACCTTGAACTGGATGAAAGAGTTTTTCAAGACCACGTCGCAACCGAAGGGCCACGGGTTCACCCAGGTAAACCTCGATAATGACTTCGCGTCCTACACCTTTGAGCCCAAATCAAGCGTGCCGGTGAAGGTCATTGTCCTCGACGACACCTGCAAGGAGAATCCTCTCAGCAGCCTGAGCCATTCATACGCAAGAGGCTGCCTGGACCAGCAACGGTACGACTGGCTCGTCAGTGAGCTTAACCGGGGTCAGGCCGAGGGTAAGCTCATGATTGTGGCCGCCCACGTCCCGGTGGGACCTCAGCTCAATGTCCCCGACTACCCGGTGCCTCCGGGCTATCCCGCAAACTCGACGCCCGTGGCCGTCTTCCTCTCCACCTGCAACGCCCCCGGCTCAACTGTCGGCGTGCCTTGTAATAAGAGCATCGGGATCGCCAACAATAGCCCCGTTCTCCCTTACTCGGTCGTCACCGACGAGTCGCTCCTTACAACGCTCCACAATTACTCGAACCTGATTCTGTGGCTCTCGGGGCACCGCCACCTCAATACCGTCAGCCCCAAGCCCGCGCCGAACGCGGAGACTCCCGAATTCGGTTTCTGGGAGGTGGAGACCGCATCCCTCCGGGACCACCCCCAGACCTTCCGCACCTTTAAGATCGTCCGGAACGACAACAATACGGTCTCCATATTCGTCACCAACGTGGACCCCTCCGTTGCCGGCACAGGCTCTCCCGCGGATAAATCCCGCGGCTATGCGATCGGCGCACAAAGGATCTCCATGGGCACCACCTACGGGGGCCTCACCGATACCTACCCTCACGTCTATAACGCGGAGCTTATCAAACAGCTGGCCGCCCCCTATACCATCACGGTCAACGTGACCGGGCCGGGCTCCGTGCAGATGGGCCCCTATCAGGCCGCCACATGCTCCTCAAGCAGCCCTTGCTCAGCGTCCTATCTTCCGGGCACGGCGGTAAATCTCGCCGCCACTCCCGCCTCCGGGGCCGTCTTTGCCGGGTGGTCAACCTGCGCGGGGACATCAACATGCAACGTTACCATGACCGACAATCTCACAGTAACCGCAGCCTTCACTCAGGCCCCCACCGCAATCACGACTCCGGCCTACAAGAACCTCGGGGCGGTAAAGAGGGGCAAAAAAGCGACCGCTACTTTCACGGTGAGAAATGCCACGACCAAAGGCGTCGCCGATCTCACTCTCGGAACCGCTTCAATTACCGGAGCGGACGCGGGGCAGTTTCAACTTGTAGCGGGCAAAGACCGCTGCTCCGGCCAGACCATCAAACCGGGCAAGAGCTGCACCTTCCAGGTTTCTTTCGCACCCACTGCGACAAACACAAGGATGGGAACGGTTACCGTACCCTCCAACGACTCCGGTTCACCGGCGACCGCACAGGTCGCGGGTACAGGAAAATAGCGCGATACCCGACACCTGAATTCAACCAAGCATACGCATCCCCGGCGCAAAGCCGGGGATGCGTCCTATATGCTGATAAAGATGCCCGGCAATTCCACACTTTCTCTTGTAATCCTATCCGGGTGGGCCTATGATACTGTAAGATGCTTCCGTGGACTTATGCGCAGGCAGGTCTGACCGTTCGCCGCCCGCCCGCACAGGGAGGAATGCGACCGACCACAACAATGAGGAGGTGCACGATGGGAGACAAGGGTGGGAAAAAAGGCAGGGACAAGGACCAGAAACAGAAGGCAGCGAAGCAGGAGCAAGCCCTGAAGGAAAAGAAGGACAAGGAAGTGAAACGGACGGCCAAATAAGGGAAACGAACGACCCCTCGGCACGGCACGGAGTATCGAAGGCGAGCATAACACCCTTAAGACCATTTCGAGCCGAGCTTCGGGGTATGGACCCGCGGGACGATGAGGGTATTTCGGGCCGGACGTCTTTCGACCCGGCCCGCCTTTATCTGTCTCCCGGCTTTTGACTATTTGTTCATCATCCTTTTGTGGCTGCTCATCTTCATGAACATCACGGACCTCATCTTCTTGAACTGTTCCTCCGTCAGAATAGACCGCATCTGTTTCATGGCCCTCAGCATTTCCAGGTGTTGGGCTGTCCGCATATCTCCAAGTTTCTTGACCGCAGCGCTCGCCTTATCCAGGTCAAAGTCCTTCACATCCATGATTTCCATCAGATCGATCCGCGCGATCTTCTGATCGGCTTTGAACCTGGCTTGTTTCTTCATCATTTCCCTGTGCAAGGACTTCATCTTCGTGATCTGATCATCGGTAAGACCCATACCGACCGCATTCTCCACGCATATCCCCATCATAGAGCCCATCATATCCATATCGTGCATACCCGTCATTTGTCCATGTTCCCCCCTGCGGTCGTTCATGGACATGCCCGTCATCTGTGAGAAAGCGGGCGCTACCAGCAAAACCGTCATCAACAATGCAAATACCAGCTTCTTCATAATTTCCTCCTGTTTATGTGAGAAATGGAAACGTCATTAATCCTTTTGATACCTTTGGTCCGACCCGCCGCGGGTCTTATCGCGCCCGACCGCCGGCTCCGCCCTGCAAGGCAGCGGTTCTTGCGTGCCTCCATTTCTGAACCGCGGGCATCTCCCTGAGAATCTGCACGCACGGGTTACCCCGCCGGCTATTCGGCCTTACCAGGAAGATAAGGATTGAGAAATCGGTTTGCAAGGACCGGAGGCAGACGACGTACAGGAATACACGGGCGATCAAAGGGCGTTCCCGTGCTCCCCCCTTCGTTATTGTCTGCATACGAGATGGACCGTCACAAAGATGACAGCCCTTCCAACAAGTGATTTCACTTTAAACCCGGTGCAGTGTATAATTTCATATTGTGAACCCGTGGCAGGTTCTTTGCAGAAAATGGATTTCAGACATTACAGAGACAAGGGAGGAAAGTCTGTGATACACAAAAATGTTACCGAAAACCGGAACAGCCTGCTTTCTCAAAAAAGCTGCATAATCCGAAACGTGACCGCACTGTCATTCCTGGTCTTCCTGTTTATTATGACCCTGCCGTTCCACGGATACCCGGCAGGACCCACGTACCCCATCTCCACTGATGTCCAGACCACAAGGCAGAGGACAGTACGTCCCTCCCCTATACCCGAAGCGCCGGAGATCCCGATATGGCAGGTCGAGAATTATGCCGGATACGGGTACAGTAACTGGACATTCGGAGACCCTGTCGACTACGGCAGACTCTTGCCGGACGGCTCCGAACCTGATGTATCCAACCCGGTCGAAACGCTACTAAATTACTTTTCCATAAGCGATACTCACATCACCGACAAGGAATCGCCGGCCCAATCGCTCTACTTCGGGGTGCAGGGAGGTTTTGGAAGCGCCAACCTGCCGATGTACTCACCCGTTATGCTGTCCACCACCCACGTTCTTGACGCGGTGGTCCAGACCATCAACGCCCTCAACACGGGGACGCACTTCGATTTCGGCATAGGGCTTGGCGATCCGGCGAACAGCAACCTGTACAACGGGCTCAGGTGGCATATCGACATTCTCGACGGAAAGTGGATCACTCCGAGCTCGGGTGCGCACAAAGGAGCGAAGACTATCGACTACCAGAAACCCTACCAATCGGCGGGGCTCGACAAGTCGATTTCATGGTACCAGGTCATCGGCAACCATGACCAGTATTGGTCCGGCGCCTTCTATCCCAACGATTACCTTCGAAGCACCCTCGTGGGAAACACCGTTCTCAACATGGGCCTCGTGGGAGGGAACCCTTCCCTTGAGGCGCGCGGCATCTATATGGGCGTAATTGACGGGACTACCCCCTACGGGACCGTCGAGGACGACGGCGCAGCCTCGACCATGGAGCCGCCGAAGGTAGCCGCCGACAGTCGCCGCCGCGCACTCACGACCCCCACGTCGTCGTCCCTGAACTGGATGAAGGAGTTTTTCAACACCACTTCGAAACCGAAGGGCCACGGGTTCACCCAGGCCAATCTCGATCAGGACTTTGTCTCCTACACCTTCGAGCCCAAATCGAGCGTGCCGGTAAAGGTCATAGTCCTCGACGACACGTGCAAGGAAAACCCGTACTACGGTTCGTATTCCCACGGCTGCCTGGATCAGACACGGTATGACTGGCTTGTCAACGAACTTGACCAGGGTCAGGCCGAGGGCAAGCTCATGATCGTCGCCGCCCATGTCCCGGTAGGACCTCAGACAAATGTCCCCGACGCCCCGATTCCGCCGAACCCGCAGGCCCCCGCCGTTCCCAACGATACGGTCATCCCCATGTTCTTCTCCACGTGCAACACTAACCCGACTTCCATAGGGGTCACTTGTGCCGCCGGTGTCGATATATCAAACAATGACCCGGTCTTCCCTTATACCGTCGTCACCGACTGGACGCTCCTTCAGACTCTTCATAACTACTCGAACCTCATCCTCTGGATGGCGGGGCACCGTCACATGAATACCGTCACCCCGCAACCCGCACCCGTAGACAAGGGCCCGGAGTTCGGCTTCTGGGAGGTGGAAACCCCATCGACCAGGGACTTCCCTCAGGGGTTTCGCACATTTCAGATCGTTCGTAACGACAACAATACGGTTTCCATATTCGTCACCAACGTGGACCCCGCGGTCCAGAACGGTTCTCCCGCGGACAAGTCCCGTGGGTATGCGATCGGCGCATACAGGATAGCAACCGGCACGCCCGGTCTCACTGATACCACCTCTCATGTATATAACGCGGAGCTTATCAAGCCCCTTGCCGATCCTTATACCATTACGGTCAACGTGACCGGGCCCGGTACGGTAGACATGGGCCCCTACCAGGCTGCCACATGCTCCGTGAGCAGCCCTTGTTCGGCGGATTATCTCCCGGGCACGCAGGTGGTCCTTGCCCCCATTCCCTCCACCGGGGCTGCCTTTACCGGGTGGTCGGTCTGTCCGGGGACATCAACGTGCAACATCATCATGACCGGTGATACCACGGTGACGGCAAGATTCATCCAGTCTCCGACCGCGACCGCCGCCCCGACCTACAAAAACTTCCCTGTTACAAAGACCGGGAAGAAGGCCGTCTCCACCTTTACGGTCAGCAATACCCGGGCGAAAGGCATCGTTGATCTTGCAATCGGTACCATTTCGATAGGCGGGCTAAACGCAGACCAGTTCCAGGTCGTGGAAGGCAAGGACCGTTGTTCCGGACAGATTGTCAAGCCGGGCAAGAACTGCACCTTTCAGGTTTCTTTCAATCCCACTTTGACGAATACCCGGGTGGCAACGGTTACGATACCCTCGAACGACTCCGCTTCACCTACGACCATACCGATCACCGGAGCGGGAAAATAGCCGATTCCCGGTACAAACATGGTCAAATCCCTGGTGGGTCCCCCGGCGCGGAAACCGGGGACTCACCAGGGATATCGAGTGTCCACCCGCCCGGCCTTTCCTCAGGGAATTCCCGGATTCATTTGTGGGGAGTGTCGGCCATTTTCACCTGTTCAGGGCGCCCGGCAGAGCCATTTTCTCCTCTCTTCTTCGTATTTCTCCTCTGCAATCGCCAATCGGGAAGGGTCCACAAGCCACCGCCAGGGAGCATCCATATGCCACTGCCGGTGGACGTATTGCCCTATGCACTTGTCGTCAACAAACACTTTCATGGCTCCCCCCGGTACTTTGCCGAATAGAACGAATCTGAGCCTCAATCTGCCTTGCCCGAAAAAACGCAACATAGACTTGATGTGAAGATATCCGTCGAGCCTTCTCAAAACAATATTCCTGGTATTTCTCAATATTCTTGAGATGCGGGCATAGGCATAGACGCACATGCCCGCTAAGCCCCCGGCAACCGGGCGATGCCTCCCTTGCCCGTGCACGGCCGTGACACGGCCTTCCACCGCACTCATGGGGACCGGGAAGGGGTCGTTTTCAGAGTTGTTGTCGCCGCGGGTCAGGAGACCGTCGGCGTGTACGGCCATGATCCGGTGGACCACCCTGATGCCCTTTACAGGATCGTGAAAACAGGCGACGTCGCCGCGGCGGGGATTCTTACCGTTGTAGGGTTCAACATCCAGAAAATCGGGCGCTTTCAACGTGGGATACATGCTGTTTCCAGAGAGCGTCACACCCCAAGGCATGACCGGAACCCTCACGGAACTGCCGCCGGCAGATGGGTGCGCCACAGGGTATCCGCTCAGAAGGGGCTCTTTTTTTAACGACTCTTCGACCAGCTTCCAGAATTCTCCGGTCAGACCCAGATGAAGGATGTACGCATGCAGCGCCGCCGTCAGTGCACAGACGATCGAGAATTGCCTCAAGCGGTTTTCCCGCACCTCGGGAAGGGATAATTGCCGGTCGAAAACACCGTTTACCTGTCCTACCGAGTCGATAAGCATGGCTGCAGCCTGGGTCGGATTGATTTCTTCTAAAGTATCTTCCGGGGAGCGACGGAGAAAGTAGAGAGCAGCGAGCGGTACGGCAGCGCCGGTATCCCAGGCGCCGCCCGGGCCGTCGTCATAAAAGCGGCTCCAAGTCGGCCAGGGATGTGCCAGATACTTTCCCTCCGGATCCCGTACGATAAGGACCGTATCGTCACAGAGCGAATGCCAGGGAAAAGGGAGCCTTAAAGATGCCGTGGTTTTTCCGGTACCTCCCGGCGCCGCAAAAAGAACCCCTTTCCCTTCGTACTCTGCGAGCGCGCCATGCACAAGTACGCCGCCGTGGGTTTGGACTTCATGGGCAATGACCAGGCTAACCTTCATAGCCCTGGATACAAGGTCGAACCTATTTTGGGGTCGGGAGAAGCGGTAGACAATCATATCATCGTCTACGGAAAAGGCTTCCTCTTGCTCTTCCCGGGCGGTCATAACGCAAAGAGAACGACTCGCGACGCCGGTCTTGAGCATCATGGCGTTCGCCAGGAGTTCCACGACGGGCTCCATTTCCTTTGTTCCCGCGTGGATTTGTCTTCGGGAGCCGTCAGTCAGAGACAGCAGGTATGATTTCCCCATGGTCTGTCAACCCTCTCATTCAACATTGCCGGAGAGGGTCTTCAACGGACCGTATCCGGCATGAGGCGTGTTGTCCCTTGCGTGCTCCGGCCTTTCCTGCGGCGACTTGCCGGGAAAAGCCCTTGCCTGTCGGCCTCCCGGCATCGCGTGCCCGCCCATACCATACCTCCCCCTTTCCGGTAGTTTGCGGCAACGCAGCCGGTGCGGCACACGCGCGAGAGGATGCAATCCCCGCATATTCCCGGATACCCGAGATAATCTTCAAGCTCCCGCCGGAGACTTTGCAGTTTCGGGTGATGGAACCATATCTCCCGCACGCTGTCGCCCAGACGTCCATAGACAAGGGAGGGGACCGTCTGCCCAATGCCGCACATAGCGATCTCGCCCGTGCCCAGGATACCCAGAATACCGATGACGCCGCAATCCCCCGTGCGGCCCCCGGTTTCCATGAGCGTCCTGAAAGACCGGACGGCCGGCGGCAAATTGAGGATGAAACCCTTGATGGACGTCTTTTCCTTCAGTTCGCCATACACATATTTCTCAAGGGCCCGCAGTTCCGTGATGCCGAGGGTTTCCCTGCGCGCCGTCATCTGCTTGCCCCGCCCGCTGTCGGTGACAGGATTGAATTTTACCGAGGCCACGCCATGCTTTGCCGCCAGGGATGCAACGCCGTCTATTTGAGAAACGTTTCCTCTATGGAGGCTCATGATGACCTGCGTGTTGTCGTATCCCGCTTCTTTGAGGCAGTCAAGTCCGCTCAAGGCGGCGGCAAAAGCGCCTCGGGCGCCTCTGAAGGCGTCGTGCGCCTCCTCGTCGGGATCGTCGAGGCTCACGGAAATGGAGCCTACTTTTGTGTTGTTCTTGAGCCAGTGCGCCAGCTCCCGCGTCATCAGGGTGCCGTTGGTCTCCATGTTCATGGTGAGGCCCATGTCGGAGAGCCCCGCCGCAATCTCCTTGAAGCGTGGATGAAGAAGGGGCTCGCCGCCCGTGAGTTTTGCCCTTGTCAATCCCAGGTTTTTGGCCTCTTTCACCGCGGCAAAAAGCGGTTCCGGGTCGATGCATTCCCGCGGGTCGGGCCTGCCGTCGATAAAACGCGGCGTGACCCAGCAGTGGCGGCACATGAGGTTGCAGCCGGAGGTGAGATAGAGGTAAAAGGAGCGGAGCGGCGGCACACCTTGCGGCAGCTCCGGGAAAGATGACGATTCAACGGGAATTTCCGGATCGCAAAGGGACATTCTTATCCTCTTTATATTTCTTGTAGCAGTTCCTTGGGTCAACGGCGTTTAACGTGCCGCATTGGGCGAAAACGACCGCCGGGCAGCCTCCTGTGCAAAATCCGGCATAGCTGCAGTCCCCGCATCCGGCGACCGTGGTGATCGGGGTTTCATAACGTGTGCGCAGGATATTGATTTCCCGTCCTGAAAGCCACGCCTCGCGAAGCGGCGTAGAGCCGATCTTCCCCATGACCATAGTAGGCAGCATAGTGCAAGGGACGATAGCGCCGTCGTGGCGAATCGCCATCTTATTGAAAACTCCGCCACAGGCGGCAAGTTTTCCCCTGCCCGGCAGGCCGGTCTTGCCTTCGGCGAGGGCTCCTTCGATCTGAGCGACGTTTCTGGTGAAGGCCAGGGGTCCCGCTGCGGCTTTAATGCGTCCCGGGTAGCGCAGGGCAAGCTCTTCCATGGTTTTGACGGCCACGTCCCACTCTTCGTTGGAGAGGATCACGTCCTGACCGGAGCAGCGGGCGGAGCCGAAGGGGTTGGCGCCGTCGGTGCTGAAGGATTTCAGCCCTGCGTCTTCGAGGAGCAGGACGGCGACGTTTTCCAGATCACGCACATTGTAGCGATTGACCGTGACCCGGACGGTAACAGGAAAATCATGTTTCTTGAGCAGGCGCAACCCGCGCAAAGCCCGCTCGAAGCTCGCAGGCGAACGAGTTGAGTCGTGGATCTCAGGCGTGGCTCCGTCGATGGATACCTGAATGGAATCGAGGCGCAGCCGGCGCTTGCCTTCACGGAAGGCGTCGATGACCTTGTCGTCGATGAGGGTGCCGTTGGAGAGAACGCTGTAGCGCATGCGGTTTTCGATCACGCTGTCAACCAGTGTGAAAAAATCAGGACGAGTAAAGACCTCGCCGCCGCTTAAGGTGAGGCGCTCGACGCCTATTGCACCCGCCTCAACAAAAAACTCACGCCACCGATCCGTAGGAAGATCGTCAAGGGCGGTCATTTCATCGGCGTAGAAGCAATAGCGGCACCGGAGGTTGCATTTACCCGTCAGACTGACCTGAAGGTTCGCGGGTGCGCCGCGTACACCGAAAGGATTGTTTTCACGTCTCCGAGGTTTCATCGTGGACGATTACAAAATCGGGCAGCAGGGATTCAATAAACCTCTCGACATCCTCCTGCACATGCGTGGCGCCTTCGGTGTTTGCCGCCAGATATGCCGAGATTTCCGCGGAGGTCCGGGGCCGGGCGATTCTGTCCCATATGAGCCGTCCCGTTTCGTTGATCAGCACCACTTCGTCCGTATCGGGGTTGAAAAGCAGCGCCCCTTCGTCCTCGTCCCTTAGAGACACTACAGGATTTACTGCGTAACGCTTCATAGATTGACCTCATACCCGATTAATCCCGTATCCAGGAGAATATCCAGAATGGCCCGCACATCGTCCTCCAGCGTCGGTGGCGCATCAATAAAACATTTTGCCGTTTCCTCGATGATGTCCCCCACGGTGCGGACGCCGTTCACGAGCCGCCAGATCAAAAGTCCGGTTGAGTTGAGCGCAAGACCGGTCGGAACGTCCAGATTGACGATAACCGCCCAGCCGCCTGCGTCTTCCTGCAGGGCATACGCCGGATTGCCGACAGGCAGCGAATCTAAACCGATTTCCCCGATCATTCAGATTTCCATTCAATGTCGTTAAGTTCTATTTATAGCGTATAAATCACTAATTGGCAATCACAATAATATATTGGCGGAATAATTTGTTGAAGTTGCAATCGTAAATGTGGTATTCAAATGATAAATCACAGATCAAAAGGAGGTTCGGTCAACATGAAGAAAACATCCTCCCCCACATCGACACCGGTCATGGACAGCCCGGAGACTAAAGCGGCCAAGCGGTACGTCCCACCCACTGCGCTTCGGTTCGAATACTCTGTGGCGCACGCAGCCTGCAGCTATGGATCCGACGCCCCCACCGGGTGCAGTACCGGCGCCGTCGCCTTCGGCTGCACCAATGGGACCAACGAATAAGCAGATAAAGAATGGGGTTTCTTAAGATACCCTGACTGCCCCTCTCGCTGCCCGTCCTTACAGCCCGAGGGACTCTCCTACTATCAGGACTATCAACTCCGTGCGGAAGGGCTCTTTGGCTGGGACCGTGTACGGTCAACAATACCCGGACGAAAGGCATGGTTGATCTTGTAATCGGCACCATTTCCATAGGCGGGTTGAACGCGGACCGGTTCCAGGTCGTGGAAGTGTCCGCCCGTACCCTGTCTCTTCCCGGCCTTTCCTCACTGTTAAAGGCGGATTCGCCTTGAAATCAACGAGTGCAGGTGGTAGTAAATAGACAAACCCCGGTCTGACCCCGGGCATTGCGTGCTTTTCGCGGAGAAACAATGCAGAACTCCACCGATAATGAAGAGTTGTTTTCCGTCATCAACGAGATGTTCAACGAGATCCCCTTCAACAGAGTGCTGGGCCTTAGAGTCGAATCACTGGGTCATGACCGGGTCGAGGCTTCATTCGAGATGCGGGATGACCTGCTCGGACACTATTCCCGTCGCATGCTCCATGGAGGCGTCATTTCGGCTGTTATCGACGTTACGGGTGGCCTCGCGGCATTCATGGGTGTTGAAGAAAGGATGAGCGGTGAGAGCCTGGAAGCCAAACTCAAAAAGTTCGGTAAGGTAAGCACCCTTGATCTGCGCGTCGATTTCCTGCGCCCCGGTCTCGGCAACCGGTTTGTCGTAAGGGCCCACACCTTGAAGACGGGGAGCAAGGTTGCGGTTACAAGAATCGAGTTGAGAAACGATGAGGATGATCTCATTGCCGCGGGCACGGGATCATATATAGTGGCATAAAGGAGGCACACCATGTTCGTCCCACCGAAGGTTATTCTCGTTCCCACGGATTTTTCCGGTTTTTCAGACAATGCGCTGCAGTACGCTTTGGATATCGCGGTCCAGCACGGGGCAACGGTTTATGTACTCAATGTGCGCGAAAGAAAGGTATATTCGGACCACACCGTTACCATGGAGCTTATAGAAAGTATGGAAAAACGAAGGATCGAGTCTGCACAGCATGAACTTCTCGAAGAACTGAACAAGTTTCCCCTGAGCAAGAACGTGCCTGTTTTGCCCATAGTGCGGATCGGTCTCGACTATGAGGAAATACTCAACCTGGAGGACGAACTCGGGGTGAACCTGATCGTGATCGGGTCACACGGAAGGACAGGGGCAATGGCCCTTCTTATGGGAAGCGTGGCGGAAAAAGTGGCAAGAAACGCAAAGTGCCCCGTATTGGTGGTGAGGACAGCGGGCTGACGCTTTCCGGCTCCCGGGTTGGAAATGCAATGACACAGGCAATCGAATCCGTTGTCGGAATCACCGGTATCGGTTGCCGCAAAGATTGAGAGGGACAAGGAATGAAGAACATTTTGCGGATTCTCGGAGTATTGCTCATTGGCGCGGTCTGTCTTTTTGCAACGGATTGCCTTGCCCAAGGTAAACCTCCATTGAAGGTTGCCCTCATATTCGACATAGGCGGGAGAGGGGACGGCGGGTTCAATGATTCCGCATACCATGGTCTTCAAAAAGCGGCCCGCGACTTCAACATAAAGACGGACCTTGTCGAACCCCGGAGAAGTCTGGACAGGGAACAGGCCTTAAACGCCCTTGCGGTTTCCGATGCGGACATGGTTATTGGAGTGGGGTTCGCCTTTACTGAAAACATGAATGCCCTTGCCGCCCGGTATCCCCAAAAGAAGTTCGTATGTGTCGATTACGGCGTCAAGCACGACCACAAAGGGGCCGTCATACCCCCTGCGGCAAACCTGGCAGGCCTGCTTTTCAAGGAAGAGGAAGGCTCTTACCTGGTAGGAGTCATGGCAGCCTTAAGGAGCGGGACAGGCAAGATCGGATTTATGGGCGGCATGGATTGCCCCATCATTCGTAAATTCGAAGCCGGCTACATGGCGGGCGCCAAGGCGGCGAGGCCCGATATCATCGTGCTGTCACGGTTTGCGGGGATTACGGGAAAGTCGTTCAACGACCCTGAAAAAGGAGAAGCCATGGCAACCGCCATGTACCGGGATGGGGCGGACGTTATCTTTCACGCCGCCGGACCTACTGGGGAGGGTCTCTTCAAGGCCGCAAAGAAGTTCAACAGGTTCGCCATAGGCGTTGACAGCGACCAGTACATGCAGGCGCCCGGTCTAGTCCTCACGAGCATGACCAAGAATGTGGACGTGGCGGTTTTTGAAAGCATCAAGTCCCTGGCGGACGGAAACTTCTCCGGGGGCCTCAAGGTTTTCGGCCTGAAAGAGAACGGCGTGGGATTTGTCTATGACGATCACAACAAGGGCCTCATCCCCCCGGACGCGTACAAAAAGGTCCTCGAGGCGCGGGAAAGGATTATAAAAGGAGAAACCGTCGTCCCCACCTCTACCCAAAACAAGCGGTTATTTGCAAGATCGGACCTGCGCGAACTCCTTTCCCGGTTGCAGAGCGAGACCCTTGCCGTACTGGCCGGACTGGAGGGGGATCTCACACGAAGCGCCCGGGCCCTCTCGGGAAAGACGCTCAAGGGCAACCACGCCCGGAAGGTGCTCAAGAAACTCTACGCCTCGAACCCTTATATCATCGATTGTGAAACAGTGAGCAACAAAGGGATCATGCTCGTGGTGGAGCCGTCCCGGTTCAGTTCATCCGAAGGAGCCGATATAAGCAAGCAGGCACACATGGTGACCCTTTTCCGGACAAAGAAACCCGTGTTAAGCGGGGCCTTCCGTTCCGTTGAGGGCCCGGAGGCGGTGGCGTTCCATTATCCTGTCTTCTCTTCCCCGGGCAAGACATTTTCAGGGTCCGTGTCAACCCTTTTCGCTCCCGAATACCTTTTGTCCCGCATAATAGGCCCCGTCGCATCTCTCCAGCCCGTGGATATATCGCTCATGCAGACGGACGGCAGGATGATCTACGACATAGACACAAAACAGATAGGCTTGAATGCCTTCACCGACCCCCTGTATCAGCCGTTCCCCGAGGTCCTTGCCCTCGTCAAGAAGGTAGCCGCGGAAAAGGAAGGCACCGCCACCTACCGTTTCTACCGTCAGGGATCACAGACACCCGTAGTAAAAGAAGCCCACTGGAAGACCATAGCCTTCCACGGTGCCGAGTGGAGGCTCATAGTAGCCTGTTCAAAGGATGACATGGAACCGGACAAATAGGATAGGGGCCGGGGGGAGACAGGCGTCTCAAGGGCTTGTGGATGTCCCCGGCGCTACCCCCGTCAGGGGCCGACGGAGGGTTCTCCCCGGTTGCGTCTCCCGTTATTTTGCGTATTATCTGAGGAACAAGCCCTTCGCTGAAACCGGCCACAAAGGACCGGAACATCAGCTTGGCGAACTCGCAACCGGATTGGGGGGGCCGAGCGCCGTAATCACTTTTCAACCGTTTGCGAAATCAGTACCTTCTCAAGATCCTTTATGGGTAGGGTGAACACGTTCCTGCCGAAGGGATACGCCTCTTCCCCTGGATAGAAGGCAAGGCCCGCCCTGCAACCAAGGCCCTCGAAGGCGTTCCGGAGCCCCTTCGTTATCGACGGACTCAAGGAATACTTCACCTCGACCGCGACAGAGTGCGAACAAGGCCGGAGTCCCGGACAAGGAGGTAGTGATGTAGTTTAAGATGTCCCTGATGGCTCTCCTGATCGTAAACAGATTCAGTCATCGATCATTCGAGGGTGCCCTTCCCCGTCCCGGGTTTCAGGAAGACCGCAGTAACCGCACGGGCTTTATCCATGGTAACTATACAAGGCTCCGTGCCCGGACAATTCAGGGAAGCAGGTTTCCATCCCGTGAAAAGGGAATCATTGTTTGCGGTTGCCGTGAGGGTTACCGCGTCATGGAAGGGATAGTATGCGGAGCAGGTGGAGCCGCAGGTGATACCGGAAGGCACGCTTGTCACGACGCCATTGCCCTTTCCCATCTTGCGCTTTGAAACGGTCAGCTTCTGAGTTCCCGCAAACGTGGCGACCACTGTTTTTGCCTTATCCATGGTGACCGAACAGGCTCCGGTCCCCGAACAGGCTCCGGTCCATCCCGTGAAGGTGGAGTTCGCTTCCGGGGAAGCAGAAAGGACCACCGCGTCATGGAAGGGATAGTATGCGGAGCAGGTGGAGCCGCAGGTGATACCGGAAGGCACGCTTGTCACGACGCCATTACCACCCTTTCCCGTCTTGCGCTTTGAAACGGTCAGCTTCTGAGGTCCCGCAAACGTGGCGACCACTGTCTTTGCCTTATCCATGGTGACCGAACAGGCTCCGGTCCCCGAACAGGCTCCGGTCCATCCCGTGAAGGTGGAGTTCGCTTCCGGGGAAGCAGAAAGGACCACAAGAGTGTTCGGATAGTAGCGAGTTCTGCAATGGGTGCCGCAATCGATCATGCCGTCCGTGCTCGTAATGGCTCCATTCCCTGAATTCATCCTTCTCCTGATTGCTGCAAGCTCAACCTTCTTCGTCTCTGCCGGCTCAAACACAGCGGTCACATTCATATCGCTGCTCATGACTACGGTGCATGTGGGTGATGCCCCGATACACGCTCCTGTCCAGTAAGCAAAGACAGACCCGGAAGCGGCTGCTGCAGTGAGCGTTACAGTGGTGTCGGGGATAAAACGGGCGGCACAGGTTACGCCACAATCAATTTCGGCAGAAGAAGAACCAATGCTGCCGGAGCCGTTGCCGCATCTCGTGACAGCGAGGATGGGGATGGCCGGCGACAGGAAGGCATAGGGCCCGCCGGATGTAGTATAGAAATACCCCACCACATCTCCTGCGTTATTTATGGCGGTGGCATAGGCCGTTGTTCCTCCCGGCGGAGTTCCGAGGTCCATCATGGCCCCATTGCTGTAAAGAAAAGCGCGGATATCGCTATCGTCATTATAAGAAATTCCCACCACCTGCCCTGCGTCGTTGATGCCATAGGCATAACTATTGGTTCCTCCCGGCAGGGTTCCGAGGTCCGTCATGGTCCCATCACTGTAAAGAAAAGCACGGACCAGATGATCCGCAGTATTGGCATAACCCACCACCTGTCCTGCGTTATTGATACCAAAGGCGTGACTATAGGTTCCTCCCGGCAGGGTTCCGAGGTCCGTCATGGTCCCATCACTGTAAAGAAAAGCATGGTTGCTGCCGGAGGCAGCCCCTACTACCTGTCCGGCGTCGTTGATGCCATAGGCATCAACAGAGTACCCGAGTTTGATCAGCCGACGACTATTAACATTAAAAAGAAAAGACCAGGAGGTAACAATGCTCATTGGTCCTATTTCGTTGTAATACCCCACCGCGTCTCCGGCATTATTGACGCCACGGGCAATGGTGTATGATAGCCTTTTTGGCGGATATCCGAAATGGATCACCGTTCCATTGGTGTAATAAAAGTTGCCCAAAGAGGACAACCCTACCACATCCCCCGCGTCGTTAATACCGGTTCCGTGGCTATACTCCTCTCCTATCAGGACTCCGATATCCGTCATGGTCCCATCGCTAAAAAGAAAGGCGTGATACTGACCGGATGAAGTAACGGCTGTTCCCACTACCTGTCCGGCGTTGTTGATGTCCTTGGCCTGGCTCCAGGCTCCTCCCAAGGTTCCGAGGTTGATCATGTTTTCGGCTGCAAATGATCCGGGGGGATAGGACAAGAAAACCAGAAGGGTGTACAAAAATAGAGTTCCCGGAATACCCACCACAGATTTCGTTCGTCGCTGAGAACTTTTCTCCATGACGATCCCCCCTTCCGCCCACACACCGGTGAACCGGTTATGGGCCCCTTCATTCAACCTGTGCTACTCTATGCAGGTATTGTCAATACCATAAATCCGCCTCTGCCGACCAAAAATCAAAACTGCATAATTCAAAGATGACTGAAGAATTAAAAGGAGCAGTAAAGGGACCGGCCCTTTTACGCCCGTTTATTCTTCGTCGCCCCCACCTTCTTCCCTTGCAGCGGCCCCGTCGTTACCCGCAAGACCCACAGTGACTACGGGGGCATCGGGATCATTGGAAGGTATGCTGAGGGTCGCCGTTGCAGGAGAGGTTGAGACAGGAGCGAACATCACCGATACGTGACACGTCTGGTTGGCGGAGAGGCTTTTCCCGAAGCACGTGTTTCTCGTAATATGGAATGAAATATCATCGCTCAGGGAGGCCGTACCCACGGTCAAAGCTTCCTTCCCTTCATTCTTGATCGTGAAGGAGGCAGTCTTGTGTGCCGGAGGCTTTACCATTCCGTAGTTCTTGTTTAAGGGACTCACGACAATGTCGGCTTCATCCTTGAACATCGCAGTCGCATTGATTGCGCCGTTCATAGTCACCCTGCAGGTATGTACCCCCGAACAATCCCCCGACCATCCCTTGAAGATCGAACCTTTGGCTGCTCTCGCGGTAAGGGTGACCTTTGTGGCCTCCCGGAAGTCGTATGCGCAGGTGTCCCCGCAATCGATCCCCTGAGGGGAGCTGGTTATGACGCCTGTGCCGGAACCTGCCTGGGAAACGGCCAAGGTGTAGATCGGAGCGAAAGTCACCACTACCGTATGTTCTTTGGTCACATTGGTAATCACATAGGGGTTCGCGATAGCCACCGACCTTCCGTTGTCGGTAATTTTCGTTATCCGGCAACCCGCGTCGGGAGTCATTGCAATAGATGCGCTATCCCCCTGTCTCACCTCCAGAGTGGCAGGGCTCACCGATCCGTGGCCGCTCAGGACCCAGGCACCGACTGTGTACGCTTTTGCCTCAAAATTGGCGGTCACGGAGGTATACTCGGTCATAGTAAGGGAGCATGTGGTCTTTGTCCCCGAACAGCCTCCCGACCATCCCGTAAACGTCGCATCCCTGGCAGGTTTTGCGGTAAGAGTGACCTTCTTGCCGTCGGTAAACCCGTAGGTACAGGTATCCCCGCAATTGATCCCTCGGGGATTGCTCGTAACCGTACCCGTGCCGGAGCCGGTCTTCACGACCTCAAGGGTTGCGATGGTGGAAAAAGTGACGGTCACATTGTGATCAGCGGTAACGTTGGACAGCAGGTAAGGGTTGGCAACGGCCACCGGCTGTCCGTTATCGATGATGCCGGCGATATTATAGCCGCTGTCGGGGGTGATGGTGATAGAGGCCGAGGCCCCATAGTTTACCTTCTGCGTCGCAGGGCTTACAGATCCATGGCTGCCGGAGACAACGGCGTTTACCGTGAAGGCATTGAGGGTGAATGTGGCCGTCACGGATTTGTTGGCCGTCATGGTAACGGTGCACACAGCGCCCGAGGATGAATCGCATCCGCTCCAGCTTGTGAAGGCGGAGCCTGTGCCGGGTATGGCGGTGATGTTTACCACGGAACCCGTACTATAGGCTCCCGTACAGGTGGAACCGTTGCAGGTAAGGCCCGTTGCACTGAACGTGCCCGTACCGCTGCCTGTCTTCGAGACGGTGAGTACGTTCAAATCGGTTTGGAAGGTTACCACCACGGTGTGATCGGAAGTGACGTTGCTTATTACGTAAGGATTAGGGATCGCGGCTTTTCCGGATGCCCTCATTTTCGCAGCCGCCACACGGCCCTTCACGGTGGAGCGTTGATTGGCGGAACCCGTGACCGGCTGACCGTTATCGGTAATGGCGGCGACATAATAGTTCGTCTCGGGGGTCATGGTAATGGAAGCCGAGGCCCCATGGGAGACCTTCTGGGTTTCAGGAGAGACTGTCCCGTGCCCCTCCGGCGCGGAGGCGCCGACAGTATGAATGGCTGCCGCGAAGGTCGCGGTAACGGTGATGTCTCCGGTCATGGTTACCGTGCAGGTTCCTGTCCCCGAGCATCCCCCTCCCGACCATCCGGTGAAGGCGGAACCCGTATCAGGGACGGCTTGAAGCGTGACCTCAGTGTCTTTGACGAATGGCGCAGAGCAGGCATGGCCGAAAGGACCGCATGAGATGCCGGCGGGCGAAGAGCCGACCGCGCCTACACCGGCGCCCGCCCTTTCTACCGTGAGGATAGGGTTACCCAACGAATCCGACTGTGCGATACCAAAACTACCTACCCCCACAAAGGTATCGTTGCCGTAGATTATGCCTTTTAAAGGGGCAGACAAGCCGGCGGAATGATCAGTCCACGTAATGCCATCGGGAGATCCAAGGAGAACCGGGGTAGTCGAATCACAACTCCCCACTGCCGCAAAGGTCCCGCCGCCATAGGCGATACCGTTCAGTCCACATTTTGTTCCCGATGATTGTTCAGCCCACGTGACGCCGTTCGAAGAGGTAAGGACAACTCCACCCGCCCCCACCGCCACGAAGGTGTTGTTGCCGTAGGCGACCCCATTAAGGCCGGTACCGCTTCCCACACTCCCTACGGACCACTCGACGCCATCGGGCGACGTAGCAAATACCCCCGTATACGTACCCGAATTGACTCTCTGCCCCACTGCCACGAAGGTGTTGTTGCCGTAACTTATGGCCTTCAGAGAATCCGTTGTTCCCGATGATTGTTCAGTCCACGTAACGCCGTTCGGAGAGGTAAGGACAGCTCCACCCGCCCCTACCGCCACGAAGGTGTCATAGCCGTAACAGATACCCCATAGATCATGCGTCGTCCCTGATGATTGCTTAGTCCATGTATTTCCGTCCGGAGAAAGGCAAACGTTGGCGGAGCCGCCTGCGACCGGGCTTCCCACGGCTGCGAAGGTATTATTGCCGTAAGCCACGCTCCTGAGCGAGGAAGTTACACCAAAAACCGGCGGTCCCGCGTTAAACACCTCCGCCCATGTGGTGCCCCCGGAAGAGCTGAAAATGGTCCAAACCGGCCAACTTCCCGCGCCTCCCACAGCTGCAAAGGTACCGTTGTCATAGGCAACGCCCGCAAATTGATAATACATGGAAACACTTACATATCTTGTGTGCCAGTTGTCAAGGGGGTTATACGCCGTACTGGAGGAGGTAACCGCCCGGCCTTCAGCGCCGGGACAGGCAACTTTGTTACCCGCACTGCCATAGCACCCTGTCTGTCCCGTTCGCGCCGGAGCACCGACAGTTTCCGCGTAACCGGGCAAGACCCCACAGAACAGAATAATCAACGCGAGAACAAATGATCGTTTCGTGATACCCCCCTTCTTTTCAACGAAACGTGGTGAACGCTTCCGAACACTGATGGAATGCAGCCATTGCGTGATGTCCACCAGGCCGGCCGACGGCATCCATGAGATGTCGCATGAACCGGTTGAACCTGGATCGCACAAATGATGGACAGGCATCCTTGCAACACCCCGTCCGGCACAAATGCCGTGTATACTTGAATATTACTCCACTGAGAAAATAAGTCAAGAAATATCGTGGAAAAGGCACTATAGTCCTAGTTTCGGACTATAGTGCCGCTCCCGACGCTCGAATCCGTGATGGTGGCAAGGTTTCCCCACAGTCACGGTATCGCTGTGACACATTGAAGGCCGTCGGCCTCGGCCAAGAGGGTTCGGCCGCTCCGGAGGCGATTCGGTGGGGCGTAAATGAGGAAACAACGCATACGAAGTCAAACACTTTCTTCCTATGCGTCATCCACAGCCGCAGAGGTGGTAATGAACTACTGCTTTGCGGATACAACAACCAAAAATTATGCGACTTCTCGATCGAATACCGCCTGAAAGCACGGGCCCCCGTCCCGGGTCTGTGGGAGACGTGTTGACTGGCGTGACAAAGTTTCCGATTCTGCCTCGTTAAGGGTTCTACAAGTCGATCCTTCTTAATTATGCCGTCCAGATGTCTATTGTCGCTCTATTTCACGCCCCATTTCCAAGCGGAAGAGTTCTGCAAACACTGTCAGACACCAGAAAGAGGTCATTTTGTCAATTCTGGTGCGCTTGCCCTGATTTCAATCTGCGCTTTACTTTTCCGGCGTCAATCGTTTGATAAATTCAATAGCGCCGGGTGGTGTAGGCGGGTGCATGGGGTGGAAGCTCAAGATGTGTCCGGCTGTGAGGCCTTGTAGGCCGTCGGCGTACTTGCCGTACGCCAGAGGACCAAGGCGTCGCAGAGGGGCGCATATTGAGTTTTCACCCCATGCACCCGCCTATCCACAAATAACTTAACCAACTTGCTCAATCAAACAAACAAACAAACAAACATCAGTACCCACTAAACTCCGACGGCCTCCGGCGCCATGACCCGAAACCGCCACTTACCCCAAGGGGCATTCTGGAAGACCGCAAAGAGGTGTCCTGGTTGAACAGGCTGCCCGACGATTCCTTGGATTATGGTCTATCTTTCCGCGCCAAGCGGTGCTATACTCCGAAATAATAAGGCGGAATTAAATGGTTAACCGACGTTCCAAGACAAAACGCGAACCTCTTCGCCCGCGCCGGCAAAATGTTCCGAACCAAGGCCGGAGCTTTCTACCCGGCGACGGGGAGATGAGAGCGCTGATTAACTCGAAGGACTGGTCGGCCACGCCGATAGGGCCGAGACAAGACTGGCCCGAAAGCTTGCATGCCGTCACCAATCTGGTCCTGGCCTGTAGTTTCCCTATGGCCATACTCTGGGGAGCCGACCTCATTCTCATCTATAATGACGCCTACCGGATTATCGCCGCGGATAAGCATCCGGATGCATTGGGGCGGTCCACCAAAGATGTGTGGCCGGAAGTCTGGGAATTCAACAAACCGGTCTTCGAAAGGGTAATGATGCAAGGGGAAACCGTTCATTTCGAGGATCAGCTTTTCAGCATCTTCCGGAACAGCCGCATGGAAGATGCCTATTTCACCCTTTCCTACAGCCCCATACGTTCCGAAGACGGCCACGTCGCGGCCACACTGGTGGTACTCGTTGAAACCACCCAACGGATACGTGCCGAAAATGAGCTTAAGACCTCCCACAGAGATCTGGAGAAGCGGATCAAAGAGCGGACCGCCGAATTGCAGGCCGAGATCACCGAACGCAGGCGGATGGAGAGGGAAACCCGGAAACTTTTAGCCGCTGTTCAAGAGGAAAAGGACAGGTTATCGGCTTTGGTAAGCAGCATCGAAGACGAGGTCTGGTTTGCGGACATGGACCATAACTTCACTCTCGCGAACCCGTCGGCCCTTCGGGAATTCGGCTTCGGAGTCGTCGATGGTATTGATGTAACGAAACTGGCAGCCGATCTGCAGGTTTGTCGCCCTGACGGCAGCCCCCGTCCCGCTGAAGAGAACCCTGCGTTGCGTGCCCTCAAGGGAGAGGTAGTCAGTAATCACGAAGAGATCGTCTGGAGTCCGGCAAGAGGCGAGTTACGCTACCGCGAAGCCAGCTCGGCGCCGGTGAGAGATGCAGGGGGCAGTATCGTCGGCTCGGTGTCGGTCGTTCGTGACATCACCGACCGAAAGCGGATGGAGGAAGCGCTTCGCGACAGTGAGCGCCTTTACCATGCCATAGGCGAGTCCATAGACTACGGCGTCTGGGTTTGTGCACCCGATGGCCGTAACATCTACGCAAGTGAGTCCTTTCTTAAAATGGTGGGCATGACTCAGGAACAGTGCTCCAACTTCGGCTGGGGCGACGTGCTCCATCCCGATGATGCAGAGCGGACCTTAGAGGCATGGAGGGAATGCGTAAGAACGGGAGGCACCTGGGACATCGAGCATCGTTTCCGTGGCGTGGACGGCAGATGGCACCCGGTCCTGGCTCGGGGGCTCCCGGTGAAAAATGAGCATGGCGATATCATTTATTGGGCAGGCATAAATCTCGACATCAGCCGCATCAAGGATGCCGAACAAAAGCTGATGGTGAGTGAAGCCACCATGGAGGCTTTCTTTGACGCTTCACCCGGTATTCTCAATATTGAGGATGAAGCGTTCACGTACATAAAGACGGACCGCGTGACCCCGACATACTTCGGACTCGATCGCCGGAGTATAATCGGAAAGTCGGTAAAGGACCTGGCGCCTGAATTCTTCGAGGAAAATGGCGCGATGATGACTCGCGTGATCGAATCAGGCCGGGCCGAGGTGAATGTCGAGGTGAAAAGCCCGGTATCGAGCAGGCCGGGAGAGATAGCTTATTGGCAGGCGTCCTATTTCCCGGTTCCTTTTCCCAACGGAAAACGGGGTATAGGGATAGTCGGTGTCGAAATAACTGAGATCAAAAAGGCCAGGGAGGCCCTCAAGCGCGCCCACGACGAACTGGAAGTCCGGGTAAAGGATCGCACTCTTCAATTGAGTCAAGCCTACGAAACCCTCCAACATGAAGTGAAGGAACGCAAGAAAACCGAAGACCAACTCCGTCAGTCCCAAAAGATGGAAGCCATTGGCACCCTCGCGGGAGGCATCGCACATGACTTCAACAACATCCTCGCGGCAATCCTCGGCTTCACGGAAATGGCCATCGATGATGTTCAGGACCGGCCGCTGGTGGAACAAAATCTTCATAATGTCCTCAAGTCTGCAATGAGGGCGAGAGACCTGGTGAAGCAGATCCTTGCTTTCAGCAGGAAAACCAATTACGAGAAAAAGCCTTTAGCTCTCACCCCGCTCATCGAAGAGACCATCCAACTCCTGAGAGCCTCCATCCCGACAACAGTGAAGATCAGGTCTTCTTGCACCGCCGGCACCGATACAATTCTCGCGTCCCCCGTGGAAGTGCAACAGGTTCTCATGAACCTCGCGACCAATGCCTCTCTCGCCATGCAGGAGGGCGGCGGGACCCTGGATATCAGTCTTAGCGATATAGATTTCACATCGGGCTTGTCGGTATCGGGCGTGGATGTAGCGGCGGGAGAGTACCTGCAGCTGATGGTCAAGGACACCGGCGTCGGTATGAGTCCCGAGGTGATGAAGCGTGTCTTTGAGCCCTTCTTTACCACGCGGGAGGTGGGGAAAGGCACCGGCATGGGCCTTGCGGTAGTATATGGGATCGTGAAGGATTTGCAGGGCACGGTCTCCGTTGAAAGTAGACCCGGCATGGGATCCACTTTCCGGGTGATTCTCCCCAAGACAAAGGACGGGCTTAAAGAAGAGCGGCGACAGGCTGCTCAAACCCTTGGCGGCAACGAGACGGTCCTCTTTATCGATGACGAACCCATGCTCGTGGAATGGGGCCGGACCGTCCTTGAACGGCTTGGCTACAGAGTGATTGCCGTAACCGATAGCGCTGAGGCATTAAGAACCTTCTCTTGCGATCCCTCCCCATTCGATCTTGTCGTTACCGATCACACCATGTCGGGATTGACGGGACTCCAACTCGCCGAAGAGCTGCTCATGATACGACCCGATATCCCGATTATCCTCTGTACCGGCCATAGCGAGACGGTCTCCCCTGACATAGCAAAAGAGGTCGGCATAGAAGAATACCTCATGAAGCCTCTTTCCAAGCAGCAACTGGCTACCGCGGTTCGCCGTGTACTGGATACATGCATGGAGAAGAAATGGTAGGCAGACCGATTCCGTTCGTTACCGTACCCACCATGATCAACTGAAGCCTTTCTACGCGTATTCCACAGTCGCAGAGGCGGTAACCGCCCGGCCTTCGGCGATGGGATGCCGCCGGGATATCCGCAAAGGTCTCCCCTGTCATTGCGGCCACACATGCCCTGATTCAAACTGCTCTTTATTTTCCGGCGTCAATTCTTTAATAAATTCAACAGCGCCGGGTGGTGTAGGCAGGTGCATGGGGCGGAAGCTTCAGACATGTCCGGCTGTGACGCCTTGTAGGCCGTCGGCGTACTTGCCGTACGCCAGAGGACCAAGGCTTCGCAGAGGGGCGTGTATGGAGTTTTCGCCCCATGCACCCGCCTATCCACAAAATAACTTACCCAACCGGTCAAACCAGCACACATCATGAAACCATCGATGGGATTCCGACATAGTCCGATCCCTCCTTCGCGTTGATTTGCCTTCAATTGATTTCATGATTTCATTGCCCCCGTCGATGCCTGCGCCTTGGCCGGGGGCGGCGCGTCTCACCCGTCCAGGGGCACAAACTCTTTTATATTGAGGTGGATAAACCTTTCCCCCATATCCTCCTTGACCATAGGGGACGCCACGATACTCATCTTCGCAGCCTCAAGAAGGGGCGCCTGTCCGTAAAAGGTGCCGTACCACGTGCGGTTCTCTTCGTCGGTGATCTTAGCAAACCTGTTCGTCAACCTCACATGGGACGGGGTAAAAAGCAGGTTCGGCCTCGGGTTGCCCATGCCGAAGGGCGAGGCCCGGTCTATGAATTCCACCAGGGCGGGGTTCAGTTCCTCAAAGGCGGCCCGGGTGTCCACCCTGGTCTTCCGCTCCCGGTCCCTGATCGCTCCCTGCACGGCATCATCGAAAGCGTCCCTGAAGGGGACGAGGTTCTCCGCGCTGAGGGAGATCCCGCACGCAAACTTGTGGCCCCCGAACTTCAGCACGAGATGGGCCACGGATTCGATGGTCTCGTGGAGGTCTATGCCGTCCCCTCCCCTGCCGGAGCCTTTCCATACCCCATCCACCTCGGTGATGACGATGGAGGGTTTCTTGTACATCTCCGTCAGCTTCTGGGCGACAATGCCGATAACGCCCACGTGCCAGCCCTCCTTGAAGAGAACGATGGAATTCCTGCCGGTCATCGCCTCCGCACTGATCGCCTCCACGGCCTCCTTCACTGTTTCCTGTTCGATCCTCTGCCTCCGCCTGTTTACATCGTTCAGCTCCGTGAGCATGCTCCTCGACGCGGACTCGTCCTCGGAGATAAGGAAGTTGAGGGCCGTGGTGGGGCTCGACACCCTTCCCGAGGCGTTGATGCGGGGGATGATGATAAACCCGAGGGTAAATTCATCAATGGCGTTCCTGGGGACTATGCCGCTCCTGAAGAACGACTTCAGCCATGTCCGGGGTCGTTTCCTCATGACCTCCATGCCGAATTTCACGATCACCCGGTTATCTCCTGTGAGGGGCACCATGTCGGCCACGGTCCCCAGGGTCACGAGGTCAAGTTCCCTCTTGAGGTTGATGGTCGTTTTCAAAAGGCCCTTTCCCGCCATTATCCTCCTCAGTCCCAGGAGGAAGAAGAAGGTAACCCCACATGCCGCGAGTTCCCTCGTGGGAAACCGGGCGTCCCTTCGCTTCGGGTTTATGACCGCAAGGGCAGGGGGCAGTTCTTCTCCGGGTTCGTGGTGGTCGATCACGATGGTTTCCATGCCGAGCTCGTCAGCGGCCCTGATCTCAGCCACGTTGGTCGACCCGCAGTCAAGGCATATGAGGAGCTTCACCCCCATTTCCTTCATCTTTCGGACCGCGCCCACGTTGAGGCCATACCCTTCCCGCCTTTCAGGCAGGTACGTAACGGGCTCTGCCCCGAGGTGCCGGAGAAAATTGATCATGAGCGCAACGGAGGTGATCCCGTCGGCGTCGTAGTCACCATAAAGGCCGATCTTCTCTTTTGCGGTCACCGCCTTTATGACCCTTGACACGGCAATCTCCGCATCAGGGAGAAGAAAGGGGTCCGAAAGGTCTTCGATCCTGGGATGGAGAAAGGTTTCCGCAAGGACGGGGTCCGTAAAACCTCTGGAAACAAGGATTCTCGCGCACAGATGGCTCAAATCAAGGTCCCTCTGGAGCGCTCCTATTATGGCATCAGTTTCATCCATTATAGATGTGCCGGCCTCTTCTTTCTTTGAATGGGCGCCCACCGGTCGGCGGACCAGCTACCGGGCGTTCTCTTCATGATGGGTGCATCCGATAATCCCATCCAGGTCCGGGTAGTTCTCCCGGGTGAGATAGCTGTCTATTCCTTCTATGATCTTGGGTATTGTGTAGGGGTCCACGAAGGTGGCAGTCCCGACCTGGACCGCTTTTGCCCCTGCCATGAGGAAACAAAGGGCGTCCGCGCAATCCATTATCCCTCCTGAACCTATGATGGGCAAAGGGACCGCCTTCGAGACTTCGAATACCGCTTTCAGGGCAATGGGGCGAAGCACGGGGCCCGAAAGCCCTCCCCGGAGCGGCACGCTTCTTCGCGCAGTGTCGACTACCGCCGCAGGAAAGGTATTGAGGAGGGTAAACCCGTCAACGCCTGCTTCGTATGCCGCTTGGGCGATCTCCACTATATTCTTGACCTCGGGGGTGAGTTTGGCGATCACGGGGATCGGGGTAACCGACTTCACCCGCTTTATGATCCCTCCCACCATATCGGGGTCTTTCCCGAAGCTGATGCCTCCCCGCTTCACGTTGGGACATGAGAGGTTCATCTCGAGAGCCACGATCAGGGCGTCGGGTTTTATGCTCTCCGCACACGCCACATATTCGTCCTCCTCGAACCCGAAAAAGTTGACGATTATAGGAGTCTGCCGTTCCCGGAACAAGGGGAAATAGTCGCGGAAGAATCGTTCGACACCCACATTCTGAAGGCCGATGCTGTTTATAATCCCGTAACGCTCTTCCCACACTCTGGGAAGGGGGTTTCCGTGATGGGGTTTCAAGGAGAGCCCTTTGGTCACATAAGCGCCGAGGGTCTGAACCGGCCAGAGAGGTTCGATCTCTCTCCCGTACCCCAGCGTGCCCGAGGCATTCATGACCGGGTTCTTAAGGATCTTTCCGAAAAGTTCTAGAGACGTATCTGCCATAAATCGAATACCGGCCCTTCCTTACATACCCTTTTATAGGGTTCCGTTTCATCGTTCGTTTCGATCACGCAGCCGAAGCACAAGCCCAGGCCACATGCCATCCGTTCCTCCACAAGGGCCTGACACGGCTGCCTTTCCTTATCGAGGAGGCCCTTGAGGCTTTTGAGCATGTTCACGGGACCGCAGGCAAAAATCTCGATATTTTCGCCCTTCATCTCCGCAAGGCTTCTGCCGAGAAGGGAGACCACGTCGCCTTTGAAACCCTCCGACCCATCCATGGTGGCCACCGCGGGATTGAGGTGTCGGAGGTCTTCGATGATGGCTGTTTCCTCCTTGCGCGAGCAACCGAAAAGAAGGGTTGTCTTTCCCTTCAAGGTCCCGATAAGGGTGCGGACCCCCGCAATACCGATGCCGCCTGCCACCACGAGATAGCGGTCTCTCTTTCCTACATGGAAACCCTTACCCAGGGGGCCGAGGACGAAGACGGTTTCATTCTTCACCGCCTTGCTCAGACGTTCCGTCCCTTTACCCACAACCCTGTACATGAGGGTAAGGACCTGCCTCGCATAGCGATAGATACCGAAAGGCCGCCTCAGAAACACCTCGCTGCCCGGTATGCGGAGCATCACGAACTGGCCCGGGCTGCCTGGGTCCATGGGCTTTGAAAGCCTTATAGTGAGCATGTGATAGCCCGGAATGAGCATCCTGTTCGAGGTAATTCTTCCTTCTATATCATCCACAATTACTCATCCCTTACGGCAAGGAGCATGACAAGGGCATCCTCGTTCGTATCCGTATAATACTTCTTGCGCTTGCCTATCGCCTTGAAACCGAATTTGTCATAGAGGCGGAGCGCCTCCTTGTTGCCTTCTCTCACTTCAAGGTAGAACTGGGTGATCCCCTTTTCCTTCAGCCCCTCTATCACGCCGGCCATCAATGCCGACGCGTACCCCATGTTCCTCTTTCCGGGATGAACCGCGATATTGAGAATATGGGCCTCGTCCTCTACCGTGTAGAAGCAAAGGTAACCTGTGACTTCCGTCTCCGTGGTGATGACGAAATTTTCGGCAATGGGAGAGAAAAGGGCCTCTTCAAAAAGCCTCTTCGTCCAGGGAGAGGTAAAGGACCCCTTCTCTATGACGAGAACCTGGGGGAGGTCATTTTCCGTCATGGTCCTGATCTCGACGTCGCGGCCTTTATCGAATCTTGTGGCGGCCAAAAGGTCCTCCTCCGTATTGACATTGGTGAATACCGCCCGTCCCCTTTGCAGGAAGACGGGGTGCTCTCCCAGTTCCTTCACGACGAGATAGGGGAACACGTCGGTAATCTTGAATTTTCCCTTCGTGATGGCGGTGATAAACTCTGAAAGGCACGACCTGTTGTATATGGCATGAAGGGCCTCGTATCCGTAGCGGGTACGGGGAATTATCACATCCTCTCCGCGCGCCCGGGCCATCATGTATCTCAAGGCCTTCTCGCTCAGGTTGGGCATATCGCAGGCGACGACAAACACGTATCGCGAGGACACATGCATCAGGGCCGACGCGATGCCCACCATGGACCCCCGCATGGGCATGACATCGGGCAGTACGGGCGCATCTATCCCCGCAAACTCGCGGTGATAGCTCGACACGATGATGATGTCTTCGAACACGCCCCGGACCGTCTCGTATACGCGGTTGATCATCGGGCGGTCCCCCAGCATGAGGGTGGCCTTGTCTCTCCCCATCCTCCTGTTCCGGCCTCCGGCGATTATGGCGCAGGAAATATCCATTCCTTCAGTTTTTACCATCTTTTGCCCCATGAGTAAAGAAACATCTCGAAATATCCTGCTCTTCCGAGACATCGCCCAAAACCGGCAGATGCCGGTTCGTCCCGCCTTCCACGAAATACTATTGACCTTGTGCGGACATAGTGCCAGAATAATAGAGGGGACATGGTCAAGACACAAATTGAAGAAGGCCGGGTATGAAAAACGCATTTCTTGTGAGCCTGTCGGCGATGATATTCATGTGCGCCTTCTCGGGGCTTTGCTTCGCCACCACCCATGACACCTTCCAGTGCCCCAACGGCGCCATCATTTCGGTAAACGACAAGCTGGTCACCGTGGCCATGAGATGCGATCCTCCCACCATATCAACGGTGAGAATGGTTACCGGAGGGTACTGGGATTATCCGAGGATGGTAGAGGTGGAAGAGTGGGTCTATAACCGGGGACCCGGTTCTTTCGTATATTACCTTACCTTTGAAAACGGGGTGCTGAGGAGGATTGAGAGCGGCGCTTACGGCAACTGACAACGCCCGTCTCCGGGTGTTTTCACAGGTCAAGCTTTCTTTCTTTCAATATCTGCCGGTGTAATGCCTTGAAGTCCCTGGGGGGAAGGGCATCCGACTTTCTTACCAGCTTCACCGCCGATGCGGGACAGGGCACGGCGCACACCCCGCAGCCGATGCACCACTCGCGGTCCACAACAGGGAAGTCATCCTCCATGGTGATCACATTCACCGGGCATATTTCGACACACAAGCCGCAGCCCGTGCATCTTTCCCTGTCCGTATCCCTGAGAAAATAGGTGGCCATGAGCACGTCCCTCGGAATCCTCTTCCTTCGGATCGTCCCCACGGACCAGCAGCAGCAACCGCAGCAGTTGCAGGTATGTTTGATCCCTTCCCGCGCGTTATCCACAAGGTGGACCAGACCCGCTTCCTCGGCCTTTCCGATCACGTCGAGGGTCTCACGTTTCGTAATCTCCCTCCCGATCCCCTTCTCGATCAGGTACTCCGCCAGTTCGTCATACTTGATGCAACTTTCAAGGACATGACTGCATTTCCTTTTCCCGAGCAATTCCGCCGTGACACGGCAGGGACAGTGGACAAGGGCGACCGTGTGGACCTTCTCCACAAGCTGTTCCATCATCTCGAAAGGAAAAACCGCGTGTTCATCGGGGTCGATGGAGAGCGCGGCGGGCACATAACGGAGCGACTTGGTGGGAGTCTTTCCGTAAGCCTCGCGGATCTGATCGAGCTTCGAATATCCGGCTATCAGCTCCGCCATCTTCCGTGAATCGGGACTCGTCAGTCCTCCCCAGAAAAAGGTCTGGGGGAAGCCATATCCGAACTGGTGAAGGGCGTACCCTGTTTCCCCGTTTTCCATCCTTCTCGAAAAAAGGAGCCCCCGGTGGGAAAGGTTGGACAGGATCTGCTCCAATTCCGGCCGGGGAAGGTCGACGCGGGAGGCAATCTCTTCCGCAGGACAGAGTTCGAAAGGGATCACCTTTGTGGGAATCGCCAGGGCGACCTCCGCTTCGAGGGAAGTGAAGTTCTCGCGGAGGATGTCCAGGAGTTCCTCCTTCTCCGGATAACCCATGCCTAACGAGGACAGGTGCTTCGCCAGTTTCCCGTAAACATCTCCCGCCTTCCGATCCATCGCGCCTGTCCTCCCGGATATCGATTTACCCACCCATTCTATCATACACAAGGCAGGAAAATCATCCGGTCCCTCCCGGACGGACGGTTACGGGTTAAAGGAACCCTGCCCCGTGCCGATAAATATAGTGAAAATGAGCCCCGTAAGAGGTAGGATAAGGATAGAACGACGCTTCGGGAGGATGGGGAACAATGAGTAAGAGGACCGCGCTTTTTTTGATCATAATCGTTTGTCTCTTCGCCACGGCCGCACCGGCGGAGACCGTTTCTCTTCCAAGGACGGGCATTGCCGCCTGCTACGACGCGTTCGGCGAAGAGATCCCGTGCGCCGCCACGGGACAGGACGGGGCGATCCAGGCGGGCCTTGCGTGGCCCGCAACCCGGTTTACCGTCACGGGCGACTGCATTCTCGACAACCTTACAGGTCTCACGTGGGCGAAGAACCTCTCCACGGAAAGAAGGGCCTGGGAAGATACCTTCGGCTACATCGACTCCTTAAACAGCGCCCAACTCTGCAACCGGATCGACTGGCGTCTCCCCAACATAAACGAACTTGAAAGTCTGAGCAACGCGGGCGAGGTAAACTCGGTCGCGTGGCTCACCGGCCTGGGGTTCACGAATGTGGGATATAACTGGTACTGGTCTTCCACTTCCGTTAAGTCATCCCTTGAGTGTCCGGCCTGCGTCTTCATTACCGATCTCAGCGCGCCCGGAGGGTATCAGGTCTCATGGGCGCCCACGTACCCTTCGTCGTCGTACCGGGAGTATGTGTGGCCCGTGGCCGGAGAAAGCACCGGCCCCGCCCGGGTCTGGCGAACCGGGCAAACCGCCGTGGTCCATACCGGAGATGACGGGAACCTGCGCGAGGGAACGGCCTGGCCTTCTCCGAGGTTCACTGTCGACGGCGATACGGCCACCGACAATCTTGCAGGCCTCATGTGGACGGTGAACGCCAATGTCCCCGGACCGGATGTCTGTTTACCCGGGGTCAAGAAGATGTGGCAGGAGGCCCTCGATTACGTAAAGTGCCTCAACGCCCAGGTCTACCTGGGTTACTCGGACTGGCGCCTGCCCAATACGAAGGAATTCATGAGCATCATCGACCGCTCCCAATACAGCCCTCCCCTGCCTGAGGGCCATCCTTTCCAGCAGGTCCAGACATCATCGGATTACTGGACATCCACCTCCCGCCCCGGCGGAGGGTCTTCCTCGGCATACGCCTGGTTCGTCAACATGGGGCCGGGAATCCTGGACTACAAGGACAAGCGTATCAGTTATTATACCTTTGCATGGCCTGTCCGGGGCGGTATAATCGAATCCACCCCGAGGGTCCTCACCGTCACCCTGGGGGGCAACAAAAAGGGGACGGTCACTGCCGAGGGGCTTGCCTGCCCCAAGGGCAAGGCCTTCTGCACAGGGACCTACAACTCCGGCGCCACGGTAACCCTGACGCCCACGGCGAATACGGGCGCCGTGTTTGATGGATGGAAGGACTGCGACGACGTGTCCGGCAATGTCTGCCATGTGACTATGAATAGCGCGCGGACCGTGACGGCGACTTTCGACGCTCCCCCGGCCATCTCCGCGTCACCCATGTCCATCAACTTCGGGTCGGTCAAAATGGGCGCATTCTCCTCCAAAACGGTCACAGTCAAGAACACGGGCGGGGCCCACCTTGTGGTGAACTCCATGAATATCAGCGGTACCACGGAGTTCTCCGCCGTGCCCACCGGCTGTGGAGAGCCCCTCGCAAAGGGGAAGTCCTGCACCGTCGCCCTTACCCTGACCCCCGCGCCCGGCTCCTACGGCCCGAAAACCGGCCAGTTCGTCATCACATCCACGGATCCGAAAAAGGCGAGTATTTCCGTAAAACTCACGGGTAGCGGCGCAGCCCCCAAGATATCCGTTTCCCCCGCGTCTCTCAACTTCGGAACGATCCTGGTCCAGACCACGTCCGACCCCAGGAAGATAACCATAAAGAATACGGGGCCATCGGACCTCTCGTCCATCGGTATCTCCCTGGCCGAAGGTCCCTTCGCCGTCTCCGGGAACGACTGCGCAGGGAAGACCCTCGTCACCAACGGGTCGTGCGCCGTCTACGTCACCTTCGCCGCATCGAGTTTGAACAAGGTGGTCATGCCTCTTACGGTCACATCCAACGACCCCGACCCGGCAAGAAAGAGCATAAAAGTGAACTTGAGCGGAAAGGGGAAAGCCAAGTAGATTCCTCTGAAAACCATCACCCTATTTATGATACACCTCGCGTCAAAAGTGTGATATATTTAGTAAATTTTTAACAGCACTGCGACTTAATCATTCAACGGGGTGTATGAAAGGAATCCTCACCATAGCTGGTTATGACCCCTCGTCAGGGGCGGGCATAACGAGAGACCTCGATGTCTTTTTTTCTCTCGGACTCCATGGCCTGTCTGTTCCCACCGCCATTGTGGTGCAGGGTCCCCAGGGTGTAAAAGCGGTATATCCCACGCCCATGGACCAGTTTTCTTCCATGCTCGACCTCCTGTCCGGGGGGACGGGAATCGACGGGGTGAAAATAGGCGTTGTCTGGGATGAACCGTATTGCACCGGGATCGCCTCCTTCCTCAAGGAAAGAGAGGGTATACCCGTGATCGTCGATCCCGTCGCCCAGGCAAAAAACGACACGCCCCTTGTCACGGAAAAGGGCCTCCGGCGGCTTACGGACACGGTTTTCCCCCTCGCGTCGGTGGTGACCCCCAACCTTGACGAGGCTTCGATACTCACGGGAAAGGTCATCAACGACATGGAAGGCATGAAAGAGGCAGCCCGCGCGATCCGGCGGATGGGTCCCGGGGCGGTGATAGTGAAGGGCGGCCACCTCGAAGGGGAGCCTATCGACCTTCTCTTCGACGGCACGGAGTTTACCTTTTCCCGGAAACGGCGCGTGGCAAGACAGGTCCACGGCACGGGGTGCATGTTCTCCTCCGCGCTCTGCTCGTTCCTTGTCCACGGCTACCCGGTGAAAGAGGCTTTTCTCGCTGCCGGGGAATTCATGAGGGAGATGCTGAACGAGAGCTACAGGATAGACAGGGATGGATATTTTTACGCTTCGCCGGGGCTCACAAACAGCGTGCGGGCAGACCGTTACCACGTGCTCGCCTTGCTCGGACAAGCCGGTGAGCGACTGACCGCACTCAATATGGCGGAATTCATCCCCGAGGCCCAACTCAATATGGGATACGCCATCCAGGGCGCAAGGGGGATCGAAGACGTGGCCGCATTCCCCGGCCGGATAGGCCGTTTCGGAGACCGGGTGGTCTTTAAGGGGGATCCCCGTTTCGGCGCGTCGTCCCGCACGGCACGAATGATCCTCGCGTTTATGAAACATTACCCCTTCGTGAGGTCCTGCGCAAACGTGCGGTTAAGCGACGCCTCATTGAAAAAGGCCTATGAATCGGGTATGACTGTGCTCCCCATCGGCAGATCGGAGTATACGGGGCCCGATTCCCTTGTAGGGACGGCTCTGCAAGGAACACACAAACCCCCGGACATCATCCATGACGGGGGAGATAAAGTGAGAGAACCTGTTACCGGGCTTTTTGCAGAAAATCCACGGGAACTTATTAAAAAGATGGAGACTATAAGAATATGAAGAATCAATTGGTATTGGCGAGAGAAGGAAAGATCACGGAAGAGATGGAGCGCGTAGCCCGCGACGAGGGTATCGACAAAGAGGCGCTCAGGCTGTCCATCGCAGAAGGAAAAGCGACGATACTTGCAAACAACAGGCACCGGGATTTCATCCCCAAGGGCGTGGGCAAGGGAATGAGCGTAAAGGTGAATGCAAATATCGGGACCTCTTCCGAAAGGGTCGATATCGACGCGGAACTCAAGAAGCTCGACATGGCGGTAAAGGCAGGGGCGGATGCGGTAATGGACCTCTCCACCGGCGGTGACCTCGACGAGATCAGAAAGATAATTATCGCCCGCGCGGGGATCCCCCTCGGCACGGTGCCCATATACCAGGCTGCCGTGGAGGCGGTGAAGAATAGAAAAGGGATTACCAACCTGGAGCCCGATGAACTCTTCGACGTGATCGAGAAGCACGGGCAGGACGGCGTCGATTTTGTTACCGTTCACTGCGGCATCACGCAAAGGGCCCTCGAGCGCATCAAGAAGCAGGGCCGCGTCACCGATATCGTAAGCAGGGGCGGCGCGTTCCTCACGGAGTGGATGATCGTCAACGGGAAGGAAAACCCCCTTTATGAACAGTATGACCGGCTCCTCGCCATTGCAAAAAAATATGACATGACCATCAGCCTCGGGGACGGGCTCAGACCGGGGTCTATCGCGGACGCCACGGACAGGGGCCAGATCGAGGAATTGATCACCCTCGGGGAATTAAGTCAGGAAGCGATCAGGAATGACGTGCAGGTAATGATCGAAGGGCCGGGACATGTGCCTCTCAACCTCATAGAAACGAACATCCTCCTTCAGAAGGCCCTCTGCAACGAGGCTCCTTTTTACGTTCTCGGTCCCATCGTCACCGACATCGCACCGGGCTACGACCATATCACGTCGGCCATCGGAGGCGCACTCGCGGGATTTTACGGCGCGGATTTCCTTTGTTACGTGACACCCGCCGAGCACCTGGGCCTGCCATACCCCCAGGACGTGTGGGACGGGGTCATGGTGTGCAAGATCGCGGCCCATGCCGCCGATGTAGCGCGGGGTAACAAGTTGGCCCTTGCCCGCGACAGGGACATGTCCGTATTCCGCAAGGCCCTCGACTGGGAAGGTCAGACGTCATGCGCCATCGACCCGGACAAGATACGGACCTTCAGGAAGGAGCGGAACCTCGAAAGCAATGTGTGCAGCATGTGCGGTGAATTCTGCGCCATGAAGATAGTGAAGGATTATTTCAAGAAATAGACCCATATGGGATACGCACCCTCACAATGGCAGATCCACATATACACCGTGGCGGAGCTCTCCTCCCGGATACGGCAGTCCATCAACAGCCAGTTCCGGGACGTGTTCGTGGAAGGAGAGATCTCCAACGCCAAGCTCTACCCTTCCGGCCACCTCTACTTCACCCTGAAGGACGATTCGGCCACAATAAAGGCCGTAGTTTTCAACTTCGCCGGCAAATATCCGGAGGGGACCCTCAAGGACGGCACGGCGGTCATATGCAAGGGCCGGGTGGATGTGTACGAAAAACGGGGAGAATACAGACTCCTTGTCGATATAGTGGAGATAAAGGGCATCGGCCTCATGCAGTTGAAGTTCCAGATGCTCAAGGAAAGATTGCAACACGAGGGCATTTTCGCCCCTGAACGGAAAAAGCCCCTTCCCTTCCTGCCGGAGAGGATAGGAATAGTCACTTCTCCCGCGGGGGCCGCGGTAAGGGATATGCTCAAGGTCATTTACGGCAAGTTCGCCAACATGAGCGTTCTCATATACCCGGTGAAGGTCCAGGGCGACGCCGCAGGCGGTGAGATAGTGGAAGGGATCGAATACTTCAACAGGACCGGGGAAGTGGACGTAATTATCCTGGGCAGGGGAGGAGGCTCCATCGAGGACCTCGCCCCATTCAATGAGGAGGTGGTGGCGCGGGCCATCTTTTCCTCTGAGATACCCATAGTCTCCGCAGTCGGTCACGAGATCGATTTCACCATTGCGGACTTCTCCGCCGATGTAAGGGCGCCTACCCCTACGGCGGCCGCGGACCTCGTGGTAAAGGATAAAAGAGAGCTGGTCAGCCTCCTCGACGACACGAACACGAGACTGAAGCACGGTATGAGAAAGCTCCTCGAACGGTCAAGGCTCGGCCTCCTCAAAAGCGTCGTGAACCTCGAAGCCAGGAAAGATTTCATAGTGAACTACAGGATGTATGTGGATGAGATCACCAACAACCTGGTCCACAGTTTTTCTTCCTATTTTAAAGAGAGGAAGGCCGAAACAGAATCCCTCGCCCAGCGGCTGCGGGATTTAAACCCCGACAACATCCTCAAGCGGGGATACAGCATTACGGTGAAGAAGTCAACGAACGAAGTGGTGACGGACCCCAACCGGGTCGCCCTCGACGAGTTGCTCCTCATAAAACTCCATGAAGGCGAACTGGAGGTTTCTGTACGAAAAAAACAGTCCGCCCCGTAACCTGATCCCTTTCGCCTTCTTTTTAAAACCTATATCCCCATATTCGACAACATAACCGAGATGCGGTTGACGATGTCCACAAGTTTGGGGTGGGAGCTTTCAATGCCTTCCACGGAGGACGCGAGCCCTCTTACTGAGAGCTTCAGAAGCTCAGGGTTCTGTTCGCTCCGGGTCGCTTCATGGGCCGATACTTTCGCGAATCCTGCGATACTCTCCGCACGCTCGGCATGGGTTTTCGAAAGCTCGGCAACCTCGCCCTTAAGGGTTTCGAGAAGCTGCACCAGCTCTTCCATACCCTCGTCCTTCTCGTTGCCCCGCTTCTTCGACTCCTCGATTCTCGTCTCGATCTTGCGGATAGTCTCTTCTATCATGCCTCCCCCCGTTCTTTTGTCCCCTTTTGGGGGATGGATGGTATTCCTTCCTATATTATCAGGAGAGTTCCACCGAAAAGTCAACACCTGTGGGGCCGTGTCATGACAATTTTTAAACACAACGCACTATGGATGATGATGGTACTATCGATGGTCTCTTTTTCCTTCCAGATGCTCTTCCCGGCGACGGTTACCGCCGCAGGCGCGGACCAGGGGAAGGTCCTGTACGAAAACAAGTGTTCCTACTGCCACGGGTCAAACGGCAAGGGTGACGGGGCTTCTTCCAAAAAGCTGGGGGTCAGTCCCAGTGATCTCATCTCTTGGGAACTCTGGAAGGACAAAGCGCCCGGGAAGATCCGGTCCGCCATAGAGGATGGTTACGGGGCCATGCCGGGCGTGGATGTGGCGCCCGGAGAAACGTCGGCGATTATCGAGTACATGTCAAAAACTTTCCGGCCTCAGGCGAAGAAGTAGGTATCCGAAAGAAGAACATCCCGCCTGGGCAGAAAGGAGGGGCATGCATCACGAGGCCGCGAAAGCAACGTGGACCCGATCCGCGTTGAGGGTGTCAGCCGTCTTTATCCTTATGTCTTCTCAACAGCGTGATCTTCTTTATAATTACGATGGCTTCGGCAGGGACGCATCGGACAATAATGTCTTTTACCTCCTTGCATGGGTCGCGTTTTGAAAGGAATGTTCCGGAAACGGCCCGTCAACACGGGGAGGGTCACCTATGGATTATCTGAGCAGATTCTATGAACTCTTTCAATATTTCGGATATTTCCACCCCATCCGACGGAACCCGGGGGAAGATGCCCTCCTTTACAGAGAAAAGGCTGCCTGATGCCGACGTGAAGATGCTCTATGATTATATAGTCAATGCGTTCCCCGGAAGGAGGATAACGCCGGAGTATTACCCGCCGGCAGCGCCCCTACGGCCGCCGAAAGGTTCACTACCCTTTGGACAATGGCGTTGCGTCGTCTTAAAAAGTCCCCGCAAGAGCAATCCCGAAAATGGGTGCTGTGGCGTAACTCGTGCTGTCGATCCGGTCTCCCGACCGGTCCTCTATCCTGAGGCCGCCGCCAAAGGCGAGACCGCCGAAGAGATAGGCCCGGAGCTTGTTCTCGAACTTCCGTTCCAGGCAAAGGTATACGGGCACGGAACTGACCTGACCGATGCCGTTCGGCGTCTGGTTGCTGTCGGCCAGACGAAAACGGTATGAATGAAACCCTCCCCCAAGGCCGACCAGCCAGTTTTTGTCCAGGTCGTAATTCAACTCAAGGCCCGCGGGCCCTGTCGGCCCCGTTCTGTAAGGGTTCATGAGGTGAAGGTGTTTCGTGATATTCCAGGATATGATCAGGGCCGGGTACACAGTGGTCTGTTCCAACCGGTAGAAGGCTCCGCTGCCAAAACCGATCATGAGGTCCTTATGGGGCGCATAAGCAGCCCCCACGACACCCCCATAGAGAATAGATTTTCCCGCCTCAGCCCCTTCCTCGCCTGCATACTGCACCATGGGACTAAAAAAGAGGTTCCACTTCGGGCTCGCCCTGTATGCCATCCGCCCTGTGAGACCCACCCTGTGCACCTTGTTCCAGGGGTCGGGTGCGCCCAGGCCCGGCTGGCGGGAAAATGAACCCAGGCCGGAAAAATAGTAATCGTCAAACTCATAGGAAAGTCCGAACCCCACTTCGACTTTATCACTCACCGGCGCCTTCACGTTGATCCCGGTCAAATAGCGCGTGGTAGTAAGATCGCCCCCGCCGCTTATGTGGGTCTTCGGCTGAAAATGTATCCCCCCATCCACAGTGACCTTGACCCCTCCGAGGGCGGCCGGGTCTGTCGCGCCCGTCTCGGCAGACAGGCAGGGGGAATGGAGAATAAAGACAACCGAAATAATTATCATGGCCAAAAGTAACGGCAGAAGAGGGAAACACCTTTTCCTCCGGTAAGTGCACACAGACATGTCTCTCATTTCTTTCCTCCTGTCCCGCCTGGGGATCAAAGCGTGTGCCCATTCTATCACGCTCGCATTGGCAGGTCCACAAAAAGAACACTGAGGGACTTCGCTTTCCCGTCTGTCTTGAAAGGCTTCAACTGGAAGCAAGGACAAAGCGCGGAGAAACGTAGGGTGGGAGTGAGGCGGGCGGGGAGGGGTCTTCCCGCCCGCCCAGGATAATCGGGATGTGGTTGAATGTGCTGCAAATGGAATAAGAGACAACATGTCTTTTCAATTATCGAGCTGAAAGGCGCCCTCTCTCAACCCACATGTGCGGGGAACGCCACCCACCCACTCCCCGTCAGCAGCATTGCCCGGCCCGCTGAAAGTACCGGGCAGGGGCTTATACCCCGATCCGGCGTTTATCGCTGCCGGTCTTAAAATTGACACACTGCGGGGGGAGGGGTATAATAAACGCTTGAAAACGGAAACTCTCATAAAGGCGGCCCTCGACGAAGACATGGGACGGGGAGATGTCACTACCGATTCCATCGTCCCTTCGGACCAGGTCTCGCAGGCGTCGATAATCGCGAAGGCCGACTGCGTCATCGCCGGTCACGATATTGTCCGCCTCGTATTCCACACCCTCGACGGGGACATTGTCTATGACGCGCTCATCGGAGACGGCGTGCTCGCAAGAAAGGGTGAGACTGTGTCCAGGATCTCAGGCAGGACCCGGACAATCCTCACAGGCGAGCGGGTCGCGCTCAACTTCTTTCAGAGGCTCTCAGGCATCGCCACCGCAACGCGAAGGTTCGTGGACGCGGCAAAGGGCACGAAGGCCCGCATCCTCGATACGCGAAAGACCACGCCCGGACTCAGGACGCTGGAAAAATACGCCGTCCTCATGGGGGGCGGATACAACCACAGATTTGACCTCTCGGAGATGGCCCTTATAAAGGAAAACCATATCGCCGCCGCGGGTTCCATCCGGGACGCGGTAAGGCTCATAAGAGAAAGAAGCCGGGTAGCCATAGAAGTCGAAGTGAAAAACATGGCGGAACTGAAGGAAGCAGTGGAACAGAAGGTGGAAAGGATCATGCTCGACAACTGGAGCACCGAAGACACCTGGAAGGCGGTCGCCTTTGTCAAAGGCGCGGTCCCCCTTGAAGCGTCCGGCAACATGACCGTCGAGCGGCTAGCGGAGGTAGCCCCCACAGGGGTCGATTTCATCTCTGTCGGCTCCCTCACCCACTCCTTCGAATCGGCCGATCTCAGCCTGCTCATAGCGGAAAAGGACAAATAAATGAACACCGACAGCAGCATTCCCGAAAAAGACGACGTACTCCTCAAACTCTCGAAGGCAAAAGAGGCGCTTGGGAAGGATCTTCTCATCCTCGCCCACTTCTATCAGCATAATGATATCGTGCGGTTCGCCGATTTCGTCGGCGATTCCCTTCAACTCGCCGAGAAGGCGGCCCTTAACAAGGATGCCCGTTATATCGTCTTCTGCTCCGTGTCGTTCATGGCAGAGACGGCAAGGATTCTCTGCGCCCCCGAACAGGAGGTACTCCATCCCGAGCCCGAGTCACGTTGTCCCCTCGCCGACATGGCCGCTCTGGATCAGGTCGAGTCCGCGTGGGGCCAGTTGGAGAAGCTGAACAAGACGATCGTACCTGTAGTCTACGTGAATTCCAATGCGGACCTCAAGGCGTTCTGCGCCCGAAACGACGGCATGGTCTGCACGTCGTCGAACGTGAAGAAGGTCTTCAACCATATCCTGTCCCAGGGCAAGTCCGTTTTCTTCTTCCCCGACGAGAATATGGGACGCAACACCGCCCGCGACATGGGCCTTGATGAGGGGGACGTGTTTCTCTGGAACCCCGGGGAAGGCATGGGACCGGCCGCCGGCGGCAAGGCCGGACAGGCGCGCGTCTTCCTGTGGGAAGGCTTCTGCATCGTTCACAGGGTGATGGGACCCCGCGATATCGAAAGGCTTCGCCGCGAACACACAGGGATTAAGGTGGTGGTCCATCCCGAGTGCACGCCGGGTACTTACAACCTCGCCGACTATGCGGGTTCCACGAGCTTCATCAGGAACATAGTGGGGGGATCGGAGCCCGGTTCGAAATGGGCCATAGGAACGGAGTGGAACTTTGTGGACCGCATAAGGGCCGCAAACCCCGACAAGCTGGTGGTACCCTTGAAAGAGGAAAGATGCAAGGAGATGGCGAAGACAACGCCCCGAAAGCTCCTTCACATTCTCCAGGGTTTGACGGAGGGAAAACTCCTGAACAGGGTTGTGGTGGACCCCGACGTCGCCCGTGAGGCAAGGATTGCCTTGAAACGGATGCTCGAGCTGGCGTGAAATGGATCGGGACACAAAACATTACTGCGATATTCTGATCATCGGTTCGGGCATTGCGGGTCTCACCGCAGCCATTTCCGCATCGGAAGCCGGCCTTGACGTAATCGTGATAAACAAGGAAGCCGACCTCAAGGAATCGAATACCTTTTACGCCCAGGGCGGGATAGTGGCCCGCGGCCAGGACGATTCGCCTGAACTCCTTACAAATGACATCATGGCTGCGGGGGACGGCATCTCCAACCCCGAAGCGGTCGATATCGTGGCCTCCCAAGGCCCCGTAATGGTCAACGACTTTCTCGTGGGAAAACTCACCGTGCCCTTTACCCGGGGGGAGAACGGCGCTTTCCAGTACGCCCGGGAAGGAAACCACTGCAGGAGAAGAATCCTCCACAGCATGGACACCACGGGAAGGGCTATCGAGGAGGCCCTTGAAAGACGGGCGAGAGAAGACCGCCGCATCCGTATCTTCCCCGCCTATACTGCCATCGACCTTCTCACTATTCCCCATCACTCGACGAATCCTCTTGCCCTTTACGTTGAGCCTCAGTGCATCGGGGCTTACGCGCTCAACAACCGGACCGAAGAAGTGGAAAGGGTCTTCTCGTCGTACACCGTCCTTGCAACCGGAGGGCTGGGGAGGTTGTTCCTTCACACTACAAACCCGCCGTGCGCCACAGGAGATGGGCTTGCCATGGCATCCAGGGCAGGGGCGCGACTCATCAACATGGAGTACGTCCAGTTCCATCCCACCACCCTCTTCCACCCGGACGCCGACGGCTTCCTCATCTCCGAAGCAGTGAGGGGGGAAGGGGCGCGACTCATGACCAGGGACGGCGAATTCTTCATGGACAAGTACTCCCCCCTTGGCGACCTGGCGCCCAGGGACGAGGTCTGCAGGGCCATGTACGAAGAGATGCTGAAACGAGGCGACTCATACGTCTATCTCGATGTGGCTTCCTTTGCGAAGATCGACATCACCAAGCGCTTCCCCACCATATACGGGACGTGCCTGGGCCTCGGCATCGATATGCTGAGAGAACCCATTCCCGTGGTCCCCGCGGCCCATTACAGTTGCGGCGGCGTCCACGTGGACCTATGGGGAAGGACGTCCCTCAAGAGCCTCTACGCCATAGGGGAGGTTTCCGCCACGGGACTGCACGGGGCGAACAGGCTCGCCTCCACATCTCTCCTCGAGGGCCTTGTATGGGGACTCAGGTCCGTACAGCACATAGCCGGCCATTTCAACAGTGAAAAAGTCTACAAGGAGTCGGATATCCCCGCCTGGATTTACCCTGATCGGGAGGAAGAGGCGGACCGGGCCCTCGTAAACCAGGACTGGCTCAGCGTCAAATCAACCATGTGGAACTATGTGGGCATCATAAGAACGGTGAAACGGCTGGAAAGGGCCAATGCGGACCTTCAATACCTGACGAGCAGGATCAATGATTTTTACCGGAAGACACATTTAAGCCCCATGATACTGGGCTTAAGGAACGGCATCCGCGCCGCATGTCTTGTGGCGAGAGCGGCCTTTATCAATAGAAAAAGCCGGGGAACCCATTACGTCACATAGGCGGCGCAACACGCGCCTTTGCCCTGTTTCAACGTCCTTCTCTACCCCGTGCGACGAATGTCAGCCGGAACCGTGGTTGAACTCATCCTTCTTCTGGAACCGCTCTATGGTGTCCAGAATCTGCTGCCCGGTAAAGGGTTTATCGAGGAAACCGACTACCCCCGCGTCCTTTGCCATTCCCCTCTTTTCCTCGCATCCATAAGCCGAGATGATGACCACCAGCGTCTGCGGGGCTACCGCCCTGATTGCGGGAAGTATGTCCATCCCATCGCCGTCGGGCAGCTTCAAGTCCAGAAACAACAGGTCCGGCTGTTCTTTGAGCCGGGCAAGGCCTTCGCTTATGGTGTTGGCAGCGAATACGCCATATCCCTTGCTCTGCAATATATTCGAAAGAAGCCAGCACAGATCCCCTTCGTCGTCTATTATGAGGATATTCCTTATTTCCTTCTTGAAAAAGAGGAACGGGTCCGCCTCCACGTGTTCCTTCTTGAGAAATTCCTCTTCCTGTTGCTGAAAATAAGGCGCCAGTTCTTCGAGTTCCTCGGGTCGGCGCCACCCTGAAAGGCCGCTCCTCCAGACGAGGGCCTCGTCACGCTTTATGATGCCTTTCAATATCCAACTTTTCAACCTGGAGTGGTAGATAAACCGGTACGTGTCGGCCCCTCTTCTTATATCGTACTTCAATTCGTACATGCGCTCCCCCGGTTCTATCTGATAGGCAGGGATATGGCAAAGACCGTGCCTACCTGCCGCTTGCTCTCCACGGTTATCGTTCCGTCATGACTCGCGATAATCCCGTAGGTGGTCGAAAGGCCGAGGCCTATCCCGGACGGTTTGGTGCTGAAAAAGGGGTCGAATATACGGATAATGTCCTCCTCGGGTATCCCTTCTCCGGTATCTTGAATCCTTACGACGACGAAATCCCCTTCAACCGCCGTGGTTATCGCCATTTCTCCGCCATCCCGCATGGAGTCTACGGCGTTGATCATGACATTTGAAAATGCCCGGTTGATCTGTTCCTTATCGACGTTTATGGGCGGTATCCCGGGGTCGAAGCTCCTGTTCACCTTTATCGGACGCGATCCGATTTTGGTCTTAATAAAATCGAGAATACCTTCGAGGACCTCATGGATGTCATGGGGCTGAATGGTCAGCTTCGGCGGCCTGGCACAATTCAACAATTCGGTGATCAGGAAGTTGATCCTGTCCGTATTCCTCATAATCACTTCGATGTGCTTAGCCCAGGGGCTATCCTCGGTAAAGGCATCCTTGAGGAGTTGCACCGACAGAGAAAGGTTCCCCAGGGGGTTTCTTATCTCGTGGGCTATACTCGCCGCTATTCTGCCCGTAAAAGCGAGCCGTTCAGATTGAATAGTCTCTTCCTTGCGTTTCTCGGGTCCATCGTCGGAGTGCTTGTTTTGCGATACGTCCATGGTCTCACCTCCTTTCCTGCTCAATCTCGTTCCAGGCGAAGGGCGCGCAAAAGAGAGGGGAAGACGGGATGTACATCAAATGTCTACGGGTTGTGGTTCCCCCGACTCCTGGGCGGACGTGTGACCATCCCCGGTCACCATGGCTCCGGAATCAGGCGGGCCGTTCTTTCCGGTTCCGGCAGCGCGTATACGCCGGAAACCGCCGGTCCCCCGCATGATCTCCCCGCTTCTTTCATCCGCCGGCTAAAAATCCCCTTCGATAAGATGAATATAGTAACGATTCGACAAAAGTCAAACCCCCTCCCTCGGGAAGGGTATACCCTATGCCGACAGGAAGCCGTCCCGCACCGGTTACTCCGGCTCCGGGACAGTCCTTTGCAGGATTATGAGCCACAGCACCTCCCCCATCGTAAGCAAAGCGATGATCGCCGAAAAGATACGGAGCGCCGGATAAAGGCCGAGTAGGCCGGACCCCAGGCCAAGGGCCACCGTGGGAATTGTGAAGAAGAGATAGACCACCACGAAGTAGAGAGAGTTAACACTACCGCGCTCCTCCGGTCGGACGAGCCGGTTGAGTTCCGAGACGGAGCCGAGAAACGCCATCCCCGTGAAGGCGCCGCAGACTACGGAACCCATGAGCATGAGGCCCATGGACGAGTTCGTCCACGCGGCGATGAGCGCCCCCAGTCCCACAACACCTCCTGTCAGGCCGAACACTTGCAGGCGGTAGGGCGACAACCCGTTCATGGCCAACTGGCCCGCCACATTGGACCCCAGCATTAAAGCAACCAGGGCACCTCCTGCGGCAAGGCTCCGGGTGTGGAGTAGACCGGAAACGTAGGTGGGCGCCAGAGCGACGAAGAACCCCCCTATCGCCCATGAAAGACCTCCCGAGATACCGGCCGAGACGAACCTTGCCCCTATCCCCTTGGGCACCCCGGGATGATGGATCTCAATCACCGTCAGGGGGCCCTGACTCCCTGCCTCCGGGATACGTACGACGAGGGCAAGGGCAAGGGCAAGAAACCCCATTTCCACAACATAGCAGAGAGGGGTCGGCCCTGCCTCGTACCCGCCCAAAAGACCGCCTATGAGGGGACCGGCGGCTGCTCCGCCGATAGAACTTACCGTAGTCATCATCCCCGCCCGACGCCTGTCATGACGCGGCTGCATCTCCACCAGGGCGGCGCTCAGGTTTCCCTGGGACGCTCCGACCGCGATCCCGACCAGAGTGCGCCCCACGAGCAGCCAGACCACGCTCCAGGCAAGGGCAAGGCACACAATTCCCACGGCCTCGACGCATATGGCGACGAGGAGCACCCTGCGCCGACACACAATATCCCCCACGGGGCCGAAAATGAGGAGCGCGGGGACCACGCCGAGGACGTAGACTCCGAAAACAACAGTGAGCATGAAGTCGGAGAAACCGAAGGCCTCCCGATAGGTTTGATAGAGCGGCGTGGGCATGGTTGCCCCCGCGAGAATCACGAAGGAGGCGATGGATACGGCCATATAGGAGCGGGGCAACGCGGCCGCGTCCCTGAGTTCGCAAAGGTACATGCCCTGGGAAACGCTGAGTCTCTCCTCTTCCTCGCCCAATGTAACCCTATCCTCCCCTTATTTTCGCACCCGTCGCAGCGGGTACGGCAGCCTTGTCTCCCGACCCGCGACAGCCCTAGAAACCTATATAGTCACCATGTCGGAGGCCGTCAATCGGCGCGCAGCGCCTCCATGTGCGGGGAGTCCGGTGTCAGCCGGCGCGGAGGGAATCGACGATGTTCATGTGGGCGGCCCTTACCGCGGGGAGTACGCCGCCCACGAACCCCATGATAAGGGCGAAGGCGAGGGCCTTGACGATGATCCCCGGCGTAAGGGAAAAGGAGAAGGCAAGTTCGGAAAAAGTCTGGAAATTCAATGTGGAAATAGTGATGAACTGAAGAAAAGAAGCGAAGAAAAGGCCCACGAGGCCGCCGGAAAGGCCGAGAAGAAGGGACTCCATGAGGAACGCGCCGAGGATGCTCATTCTCTGGAACCCGAGGGCCCTCAGGGTCCCGATCTCTCCCACCCGCGTCGCCACGGCGGTGTACATGGTAATCATGGCGCCGATAATGGCGCCGAGGGAAAAGATCACCGTAAGGGAAACGCCCAGGATGCGGAGGAATTTCGCCATCACTTCGGATTGTTCAAGGTAATAGGCCGTCTCCCTCTTGGCTTCCAGGGTAAGCCGGGGGTCTCCTTCTATGCGCTTTTTTACCGTGGCGAACCGGGAGGAATCCCGGAGTTTGAAGATGACCGATGAATAGACGGGCCGCCGGAAGGCCTGCATCAACTGGTCCACGTCACCCCATATCTCCGAGTTGAAACCCGTATTGCCCGCGTCGAATACACCCACTATAGTCCAGTCCCGCATGCCGAACCGCAAGGTCTCGCCTATGTTGCCTCCCTTGAAGCGTTTCGCGATACTGAGCCCTGCCATGATCTCGGCGCTGCCCCTCCTCGGCATACGCCCCTCTATGAGTTTCACCTGAGGACGGAGGAGAAGCGACTTATCCGAGATGCCCCGTATCACCACGTTCGATTGTTTGTTACTCTCGCGCTTGGGAAGGCCTATAAGGACCACCATCTCCTTGGCAGCGAGGGGCGACCCGTCACCTCCTGCGGCGATCTCGGGGTCCGTTTCCACCACGGAGGCCTGATTGCGCTCGATGCCGCTCTGGACCTCGGAGACCGAAGCCTTCCTGATTATCACCACGTTATCGTAGGAGCCGGTTTCCACGAGTGTCCTTTGCAGACCCGCGGCAAGCATCAGAATGGAAGCAAAGACAAATACCACGAGGGCCATGCCCGAGGCGGTGAGCACCGTAGTGAGTCGGCGGGTCCAGAGGTTTCTCAGACTGTAGGAGAAGGGGATGGCCATCTAACCGATCCTCCTTAAGCCATCCGCGATACGGACCCGTATGGCTCTTACCGTGGGGACAACCGCCGCGAGAACCCCCACGATAAGGGAAGTCACCAGGTCCATGACGACCGTGTCGGCGCTCACGTTGAATGTGGGGAAGTATTGGCCCATGGCCTGCCCGAAGGCGTCCGCCACGGGGAATGTGAGCAGGACCCCCGACAGGCAGCCCATGAGGGTAATGAAGATGGATTCACCGAAGATGAGCGCCGCAAGGTGGGACGCACCGAACCCCAGGGTCTTGAACACCGCGTATTCCCCCATCCGTTCCCGGGCGGTCATGGCCATGGTATTCGCCACCACGGCAAGGATTATGATGATGACCACGAAGGAAACAAGCCTGATTGCAGTGATTATCGCGTCGGACATGGAAACAAAGCTCAACTGGAATGCCTTTTCCGTCTCCGTGAGGGTTTCGGCAAGGGAATTTTTGAAGGCCCCGTCAATCCTTGCCGCCACTTCGGCGGCCTGGGCGGGGTTCGTGACGCCGATCATGTAAAAACCGACCTGGTCCGCCCTGCGCGACGCCTTCTTTCTCACGTCCTCGTTGAGGTAATCCCAGTGGAAAAAGAAGGTGCTTTCGTCCGTGCCCTTGTCTCGCCCCTTGTAGATGCCCCGGAGCACAAATTCCCAGTTGCCCGGGTAAATGGTCCCTTTGAGCACGACCGTGTCCCCGATCCGCCAGTTATACCGGGCGGCGAGCTTCCGGCCCGCCACAAAAGACTTCCGGTCCCTGAGGAAAGCAGCCTGCTGGTCGGGCGGTATGATGTATTCCGGATAGAGTTCCAGGTAGGTCTTCGGGTCCACCGCAAAATTAGCGAAAAAGTTCTTTTCGTCGATATATATACCGCCAAACCAGTTTCCCCATGATACAGTCTTCACTCCGTCGATCTGGCGGATCTTCTCTTTGTAGGAAAGGGGGAGAGAAAAGATCATGGACACGGCGTTCCTGCTCACGAGCCTGTTGACGGCGGATGCCTCGACCCCCGCGTACCATGCATGGATTACGGTCCTCAGAAGGCCGAAGGCGAGTATGGCTATGGTGATGCTCAGGATCGTGAGCCCGGTGCGGAGCTTGTGGCGGAAGGCGTTCTTAAAAACTATCTTGAGAATCCGCATTGCTTAACACGCCCTTGTCGAGGTGCCGGACCCTGTGGGCTTTCCTGGCCGCTCTGGGGTCATGGGTGACCATGACCACGGTCTTGCCGGACTCCACGTTGAGACGGTCCATGAGATCCATGATCTCTTCCGCGGAAAGCCTGTCCAGGTCCCCTGTCGGCTCATCGGCAACGAGTATGGTGGGATCGGTGACGATTGCCCTCGCGATAGCTACCCGCTGCTGCTGACCGCCCGACAACTGGCCCGGATAATGTTCCATCCGGTCGGCAAGGCTGACCACCCGGAGCGCCATTTCCACGTGCTCGCGCCTCTCCTTCTTCTTGAGCCACGTCAGGAGGAGGGGCAGCTCGACATTTTCATAGGCGGTGAGCACGGGAATGAGATTGTAGAACTGGAAAATAAATCCCACGTGGGTAGCGCGCCATCGGGCAAGCTCCACTTCCGAAAGGGCTGTAATATCCACCCCGCCTATCCGGATGGCGCCCCTGTCCACTTTGTCGATGCCCGCGATAAGGTTGAGGAGGGTGCTCTTCCCCGAACCCGAAGGACCCATGAGGGCGAGGAACTCCCCTTCCCCGATATCAAAAGTAATGTCGTTGAGGACCGGCACTATCTGGCTCCCCCGCACATACGATTTGTACACGTGTTCTATTTCGACGATCGGGCCGTTATCGCTCATAGGCCACCATATTGTCGGTTCACGCTCCCCGGCCTGCCTTCCGGCCCATTCGGGCCCCGCGACGATATTCCATTAATGGCGACTTTCCCCGGGCCCGTGGACCGCAACCCCTCCCGCCTGTGACCGGTCCGGCTCACTGTTCCGGGAACCTTACCCTTGTTCCATTGACAAGCTTGGGTGTCGGGCCGACCACCACCTTCTCCCCTGCCTTTACTCCACTCGTGATCTCGACCAAGTCGCCCAGTTGACCGGCTGTGGCAACGGGTGTTTCGGCGACCTTGTTCCCCTTGATCACAAAAACGTACTCCCTGCCCTGGCGGTTGAGGAGCGCCTTTTTGCCGACAGCGATGCGGGGTGACTCGTCCCCCGCCGTTACCTCTCTTGAGAGGAAGGCTACTTTGGCGCTCATCTCGGGCAATACGCGGTTGTCTTTATCGATGAAGCGAACCTTTACCATGACCGTTGCCTTGCTTCTGTCTGCGGTGGGTACGATCATATGGACCACGCCGCGAAAGCGCGATTCCGGGATGGCGTCAAGCTGTATCTCACAAGGCTGTCCGACCTTCACCTTGCTGAGGTTCGACTCCGAAACGTCGGCCTCCACCATAAGGGAGCTCATATCGGCAATAGTCACCGCCGATGCCTTGGCATTCGCCGCCGCGCCCAGGGGCGTCACAATATCACCCACGTCCGCGTTCTTTGTGAGGACCACCGCATCAAAGGGGGCCCGGATGTACGTGTATTCCAGGGATGCTTCCGCCGAGTTCAAAGCCGCCATCCCCGCCCTCACCGCTGCCTCCGCCCCTGATAGCCCCGCCACCGCTTTCTTGTAGCGGGCCTCCTGGGCGTCATAGGCCGCTTTTGTGGTAAATTCCTGGGCAAGCAACGTCTTTTCCCGTTCGTATGAACGTTTCGCGTCATAAAGTTCCGCTTTCGCCTGTTCGAGGCTCGAACGGGCCACTTCCAGGTTGGCGGCCGCCTGCCTTTTTGTGGCGGCAATGTCGTCATTTTCGAGTTGCGCGATCACCTGCCCCTTCTTGATCCGGCTCCCCTCTTCGACGGTGAGGGATACGAGCCTTCCCGTAATTTTCGACGCCACCGCGGCCTTTCGCTGGGCAACCACGTACCCACTCGCATTGAGGAGAGTGAATGTCTGAGATGGATACACAAGGGCCACCGTGGCCACCTCCACCTGGGGGGCGGGAGAAAAGACTCCCTGCCAATAGAGGAGGAGAGCGGCGAGGAGAAGGGCGGCCGCCCCTGCCCGGTAGAGGATCTTCTTTCCCTTGCGACGCGAAGGCGCGCCGGGGGAGGAAGGTTTCTCGATTCTCAGTCTCGAAAGGTCGTCTTCTGCCATGAACTGTCGCGTCTCCGGAAAGGTGGAATCAGACTCATAGCTTACGGACCCGGTCCGGTTCTGTCAATAGATTTATGGAAGGGAGATCATGAGCACGGGCTTGGTGACATCGCCCCTTTTGGAATCCGCCATAGCCTCGCTGATCCTCCGGAAATCATACCACTTAATGCACCGGCGAAAGGAAACGATCCTGCCTCGTGAAGACGCCGTGGATATGGATGCCCCGGGCCGGGACATGCCCGGAACAGCGACTTGCAGGGAATGGGGACAGCCCGGTTGGGTGAAGGCTGCCTATCCGGCCGTAAGACCCACGAATTCCCTGATTGCTGCTAACGATGCCTCGGGCCGGGCTTGCAGGATGAAATGAGGCCCCTTGATTCTTCTTACCCTCAAATCGGAAATGCCTTCGGTAAAATCAAAGAGAGCCGACGCGGGAACGGTCCTGTCGGAGGCGGCCTGAATATAGCAGCAGGGAATATCCAGCTTCGGAAGCCACCCACGGACGTCTACCCCGTCTATCACCTTAAGCCTGTGGGCAAGCACCTCCGGCGGCACCAGAACTTTGACCTTTTGCCACATGGTAAGGAACAGCCGTGCGGCGTCTTCACCTCCCTCGACCACGTGCTTCAGCAAAAACCCCGGAAAGGGAAACCTCATCAACAATTCAAGGGGAAGAGAGTTAAGGATTTTCAGCAACACCGGCCTTGGCGACCTGGCAAAGGTCGCGCAAAGTATGAGGCACTTCGCCTTGAGCCGCCCGGAGCCGATGAGGGCGATTGCAACGGGCCCTGAAAAGGATTCCGCCAGGACTATTGCGTTCTCCCGGTCGGTCTCGATCCGGTCTCCGGCGTATTGAACCGTTTCCTCGAAACCGAGAAGCCTGTCCGTCGGGTAACGAACTATCTTTACCCTCACGTCCCGGGGCAGCGCTTTTCCAAGGGGGTCGAAGGAGATCCCTGTGCCATCGATTCCGGGCAGGAAAATAATGGTGTGACCGCTCAGTGGGTCCATCTCCGTCTTTTGCCTCACCCCGTGCAGGTCGGCCGGAACCCGCTTTCCGGGCAATCGGTCGATCCGTCAGTTGGACGGATTCGCCGGCAGAAGTCCCATCTTTACCTTGCACTCAAAGGAAAGCCACGATTCCCTGTCTTTGAGGCATTGAAGTATCTGGTCCCTTCCGCCGCCGGAATTCTTGCAGAGCAGGATGATGTCATCATGACAGGCAAGTCCCGCTTGCGTTGTCGCCCCCACGATGCTCGATTTGCACCAGTCTGAAAGCTCATTCTCATACCTCTCCAGGCACTGCCTGATCGCTCCGCTACCTGCAGGGATGTCGGAACAGAACTGTGTAATCTCGTCCGCACAGGCGCCGGGGGCCTGGGCCGACGCGCCCGTCCAGGCAAGGATACCAAGGGAGAGCAGGGCCGCCACTGCCAATCCCGTCTGAATCCCTATCCTCATGGATCTCATGATACCTGCCCTCCTTCTTCCTGTCTTTTCACACCTCCCAAAAAGAGGTTACAGTCCTCACTTGAAAGTGTAATCCCTTGTTTCCATCTTGTAAATCACTATTCGGGGCAACCGGACACCCTCTTGCAGGACGTCACTTTCCGCAAAGCGGTTATTCACTTCGCGCCCGCTATTCACTACCCCCGGGTCCGGACTGTTCTTGACTTTTGAGGCTCTTTTTGAGAGTATAGAAGGTGGTGAGATGCCATCCTGTGCCTTGGGCGCAGAAACCTTGGAGGTGAATAATGGGGAGAAAAATATGGTGGCCCCTCCTCTCGGCGGCAGTGCTCGTGTTATTCGGGGCAGGCGCTTACGCCCAGGACCAGCTTGCGGAACTCCTCACTTCGACACCGTGGTGCTCCTTCAAGTACAATAAGGTCACAGGTTACAGCAGCACCACCCGTTACCAGTTCTTCAGGGACGGGAGGTACCTGACAGGGGCCAGGGCCGAAGGGTACTCCAGCGGAGGGGGCGGAAGCCTGACAAGTCAACGCGACCGCACGTCCGGCGGCACCTGGCAACTCCAGGGCAACGCGCTCTACGTGACGGCGGATGGCGTGGTCCAGGCCCCCGCGAACCTTTCCGTAAAGAACAACAACAACGGCTCGCCGGTCATCATGGCGGACGGAGTGGAATTCGTCCCCTGTAAATAACCCGGCCTGAGGTCGGCCAAAAAGGAACTGCAATGGAAACACATCGTTACGTCCATGGTTATTCGGAGCGGGAGCATGAGCGGCTTCACGATCAGGCTGCGACCCTTACCGAACTTCTTCACGGCGACACCTTCTACCCCGATGGAGCGATGGTGCTTGAGGCGGGCTGCGGTGTAGGAGCACAGACCGTGATCCTCGCGGAAAAGAGCCCGGGCGCTCATTTCCTGTCCATAGATATTTCCCATGAATCCCTCGGCAAGGCAAAGGCTTTGACCCGGGAGAGAGGGTTCACGAATGTCGGGTTTCAAAGGGCCGACATCTACGACCTCTCTTTCGAGGAAGGGAGCTTTGACCATGTCTTCGTCTGCTTTGTCCTGGAACATCTTTCGAAACCCGTCGTTGCGCTCCGGAACCTGAAGAAGGTATTGAAACCCGGCGGAACGATTACCGTCATCGAGGGAGACCACGGCTCCACGTACTTCTACCCGGAAAGTGACGAGGCCCGCCGGACCGTGGAGTGCCTTATCCGTATCCAGGCGGACATTGGAGGGGATTCTCTCATCGGACGACGAATATACCCTCTCCTCGAAGAGTCGGGATTCGACCGCATCACCGTGTCGCCGAGAATGGTCTACGTGGATGCGAGCAGGCCGCACCTCGTCGAAGGCTTTACGAAGAACACATTCATTGCCATGGTCGAGGGTGTGAGACAGAAGGCGCTCAGTCTCGGCATGATGGACGAACTCTCATGGGACAAGGGCATAAAGGACCTGAAAAGAACGACCCGGAGCGACGGAACCTTCTGTTACACCTTTTTCAAAGGCATGGCCGTGAAAGGCTGATACTCCTATTTGTAGATGCCGCATCCCATGGTGAACCCGCCCGCACGCACGCAATAGGTGGATTTCTGAAGTACCTCGCCTGTTGCGGGGTTAATCCATTTGTAGTCAACCCAGCCGCTGCCCTTGGTCTTTCCCGTATTTATGACCTCGCGGATAAAGAATTTTCCGTCCACGTCCTTTAAGTCCGACATGTTCTTTCCCACAAGGTCTCTGTTCTGCCCATGGGCCTTTGTAATACCGGAATCGTCGTTGACGAAGATATAAAGACTCCCTTTTGTGAACATGCCTTTCGGATTGTTGAACTCTCTGAGCGCCCTTTCACTGCCGTGAGTCTTCAAATATTCAGCCGCCTTCTTCACAAGCTCCATCGCTTCCTCCGGACTGCCCGAAGATTGAAGACCCTTCCTGTTCTGCAGTTTGAATTCCGCCATGAGCCTGTTGAGGTTTATGGAGAGGTCCGCCACCTGAGAAGACGCGTTGCCGTTATCCTGTATGTTTTTGGAGGCATAGCCCATGATTTCGGATATCCTCTGTATGTTGCCCGTTATTTCATTCGTTGTCGTGGTTTGCTGTTCCGATGCGACCGCGATCTGGTTGATCTGGGCAGCAAGGGTGTTTACCTGGCGAAGGATTTCCTTCAGGGTATTGCCCGATTTCTCCGTTTCCTCCGCGCCTGCCTGGACTTCTCTCACTCCGTCTTCCATGGAAGAGACTGCGGTCCTCGTTTCCGACTGCATGGCCTGGATGGTAACGCCGATGTTCTTCGTCGCCCCCGCTGTGCGCTCCGCGAGTTTCCTCACCTCATCCGCCACGACCGCGAACCCCCTGCCGTGCTCGCCGGCGCGGGCCGCCTCTATGGCCGCGTTCAAGGCCAGCAGGTTCGTTTGGTCCGCTATTTCATTGATTATCAGGGCTATCTCGCCCACCTGATCCGACCTCTCTCCAAGGCTCTTTATCTTTTCCGCCGACTCCTTCACGCGCTCGCCGATCCTGCCCATGGCGGCCATGATCCCCTGAATGACACTCTCCCCTTCAACGGCGGACCTGCTTGCCAGTTCCGAACTCTTGGCTGCCACCGCGCAGTTCCGGGCTATCTCCACAGAGGTGGAGGCCATTTCCTCGCTCGCGGAAGCCACCGAGGTTACCTCGGATACGATCGCTCCCGCCCCCCGGGTCATCTCCCCCGCAGTCGCGTCAAGGGTATTCGACGCAAAGGATATCTTGCTGCTGCTCTCGACCACCTGACCCAGGGTATTCGTCAGAGTATCCAGAAACCCGTTAAAGCAGACGCCCAGTTCCCCGAGCCTCCCTCCGGAGACGGCCTTCATCCGCCTCGCAAGGTTTCCCCCGGATACGTCCTTCACCGCTTCCACCGCTTCGTCGAGGGATGAGGCCACGTTCCTTATCATATACAGGGCCACCCCAAGGGATACCGCGACCATGGCGAGCACCATAACGACGGTAACGGCAATGCCCGCCCACGACGCGTCTTTTGCAAGCCCGAAGAGGGAAACCAGGGCAAAGACAACCAGAAACCCTGCCGAGACAAAGGACGGTATCAACAGTTTTGCAGTGATTGAAAGACCTGTGGTGTTACGTTCCATAATTCCACTCCCCCGTGCTGATTACACTTCTGTCGGTATTGGACTGTTATGGTTATCGGCGAACAGGTCGATCCCTTAAATCGGTCAGGCTATCGAGCATGACCCGCGAGGGAATTTGTGTTTCGGAATTGAAGGGCGACGCGCCACGGGGCGTGGGGCGGAAATGATTATTTGCCTCTGCGGAAGCGCCTTATCTCGTCCCTGTGTTTCTCCGCGCACTCCGGACAGAGGCCATGACTGAAGACCGCGTCGGTACGCTCGCTGATATAGGCTTCCAACTGGTTCCAGTAGCCCTCATCATCCCGGATCTTCTTGCACCATGCGCAGATAGGTATAAACCCTTTCAGCGTTTTGATCTCCGCAAGAGCGGCCTGAAGCTCCAGAATCAGTTTCTCCTGCTGCTTCTCCTTCTCCCGGAGGGCATCTTCGGCCCGTTTGATCCGCTCCATGGCTTGAACCCTTGCAACAAGTTCCTTGTTGGAGATCGGTTTTACTATATAGCCGTCCGCCCCCGTACTCAACCCTTTTGCCTGGTATTCGGAGGAGACCTGTATCCCGGAAACCAGGATTATGAAGGTGCCCTGGAGGTTCGGATCAGCCTTTATCACTTTGCAGATTTTACCGCCGGGCATATCGGGAAGCATCACATCGAGAAGGATCAGGCCCGGATGGTGGGCCCGCGCCTTTTCAAGACATTCTTTCCCCGTCGTGGCCTGAAGCACCTCGTATCCCGCTCTTTTCAGCACCAAGGTCGTAACGAGGAGCACATCCGGGTCGTCATCGGTCACGAGTATTTTGATTCCGCCCGTTATCTCTTTGTCCATGCCTCTCCCGACAGGCCTCGAAGGACCTGCACCGGGACTTTCCGTCCGGGGAGCACCAACCGTCAAAAGACAGTGGGTGCCCGGATGTCCGTCCCGAAGTCATCACGATATGTAATATTAACTATAGTCGGGAAACCGCGCGGCGTCAACCGTCAAGACCGGATAATGGGGAAGAACTTTGTGCCCCGGCCGTCAACCGGTCCCGGAAGCACCTTCAAAATGAGCCTATGGAAACGGCCCGACCCGTCTCAGGTATCCTGCGGCCTGTCGGGCTTCCCTTCGGGGAGTGCTAATTCAAAATGTGGTAATGCGCCTCGATCCGTTGTTTACATACGGGACACATGGGTTCGATCAGGGTAAACTTCTTCCCGAATACATCTACTTCCCGGAAAAAGACCCCGGGCGCCTCGGAGAGTTCCTTTGCGGTGAATATCTTGCCGCACTCACACTTCGGGTTCTCCTGCCGCACCATCGATCCCTTGAATACATCGTCCACATACGTATCGACCAGGTGTTTCTCTTCTCTTGTCATGTATTAATTATAATACAGTTTCGGCAATCCTGCAACCCCGTCCGGACGGAAGCGCGCCGACCCGGGGTCTGCAAAAAAGGCAGGGCGTTTCCGTCCTGCCTTCCGGTATTTCATGGCGGGATGCACCCTGTCCTACTTCCCTTTCCCTTTCACCGTCACAGTGGCCACCGGCTGTTTCTTCAGGTCCGGATCGTTGGAGGTAATGTCAAGGTAATCGATAACCTGAATCGTGTCGCTTGGGGTAAAGGTTACCGGGACGTCGCAGTAGGCGTTCTTCACCAGCGTTCCGCATGCGCTCCAGTCCCCCAATTGAAGGGTCGGGCTCGAATTCCTCATTACTATGTTGCTGATGAGGAGGTCCGAGGTCCCCGTGTTCTTTATGCGCACTGTCTTTGTGGGAGGCGTTATTGCCACTATCTTCACGGTGCCGAAATTGAGAGTGGAGGGCGCAGATATCTTGGGCGGCGCAAACTTGGCGGTAAGCTTCACCGTTTTCGGGGATTTCGGATCGTCCGACTCAATCACGATGAGCCCGGTCCTGGCGCCCCACGAGTCGGCGCTTGCAGGGGCAGGGATCACCGTTATCGTGCAGGTCTCATTCTTCGCAAGGGTCGTGACGCAACTGGTGTCCGTGATCTCAAATTCCGCGGAGACAGGGTCCAGGGTCCCGGAACCTATGGTCCCGCCGCTTACGGCTCCGGAGCTTATGATCGCAGAGCTTATGGTCAGGTGCGAGTTACCCGTGTTCTTTACCGTCACTATCTTCGAAGCGGGATTCGATATGTTCACGTTTCCGAAGTTGACCGACGAAGGAGAGGCAAAAACCTTGGGCGGAGTATTGAACGTGGCAGTCACGGTCGTCGCCGAATTCACGGTCATGTGGCACACATTGCCGTCAGGGGAGGTGCAGTTGGTCCATCCGTCGAAGAAGGAGCCGGAATTCGCCGTGGCCGTTATGTCCACGGAGGTTCCCGCCGTATAGGTGCCTGTGCAGGTCTTCGTCTTCGTGGAGCACACGAGGCCGGTCGCGGAAACGACGCCTTTCTTGTTCCCTGCGAGCACGACGGTGAGTTGTACATTATTCCCGAGGGCGTTGAAGGCCTCATACACGTTAATCCTTTTCTTGGTGACCGAAGGGCATTTGCCTGCATCGGTAACGCTCGTCCCTGTTGACGTAAAGGCGTCGAGGATATCGGTCACCGAGGTGGTGGGGTGGTTCTGCTTCATCAGAGCCCATGCGCCTGCCACGTGGGGCGTCGCCATGGACGTACCATTCCATTCCGCATAAGTATCTCCGGGGACCGACGATACGATGCTGACCCCAGGTGCGAAAAGGCTCAGGAATGAGGCGCTGTTGCTGAAGCTCGCCACATTGTCGCCACTGTCGGTGGCTCCTACGCTCACTGCGGTGGAGATACAGGCGGGATAGCTGATGTAGCCACAAAGATGGTCGTTTCCACTCGCTATGGCCGAGGCGATTCCGGCAGCCCTGAGGAGGTCGATGATCGGTTTTCTGGAGTCCGTGTCACAATTCGTGGCTGACGATCCTCCCCCAAGGCTCATGTTAAGGGAAGCAATTGTGTAGGTGCCTCTCAGGTCGTAGACCCTCTCCAGACCTTTCATCTGGTCCGAACTGAATGTCTTGGCGCAGGGCGATGTGGCCCCGGACCCGCACTCACCGACGGGAAAAACTGAAAATACCTGGATGGCGATGATACTCGCCTCAGGAGCCACGCCGGGTCCCGGACTCCCGCCGCCTACTCCGGCGCGGCCCGCGACAGTGCCTGACACGTGGGTTCCGTGGTCACACTCGCCTTCCGGGCATACACCCGACGTGTAGGGCATGGCCGAACCTGCGGCTGTGGATTCGGTCACTCCCCCGGGGCATATTGAGGTGGAACTGTAAGTCGGGTCATTGCTGGAATAACACGCCTCCGAAACCACTGCACCGCTCAAGTAAGGATGGGTCTTGTCTACTCCCGTATCGAGAACCGCCACGGCAATACCGCTGCCGGTGACGCCGATATTCTGCAGGTCGGAGGCGCCGATCAGAGATACATCCCAGGGGATGGCTTCGATCGCCTTATCAGGGACGTCCTCCTGGATGTTCAGAACATTCGATGAGGCGATGAGTTTATTGAGGGACGCACTGTCCAATGTCATGGCGAGATAAGGTACGTACTTGAATTTATAGTGAGAAGCAGGCTTCAGACCGGCGCTTTGAAGCTCCGAGACGACTTTGTCCTGGGCAGACACAATCGCCGTGCGCTGCGCCTCGAATGCGGTCTTCGAGAGGACCGCTTCCGGAGAGAACGGCGCGTTGGCGCCGACAATCACCTTTACTCCGCCGGGTCTCTGAGCCTTTGTTGCAAGAGAGCTGTACCCACCCGGACTGGTTACCTTTGCCGGCCCGCCAACCTGTACTCCGGCTGCCTGCGCGGGGCCGATGACCATCATCGCCACTGCGACGAACGCCCATGACAGCAACACGGCATGCACGGACTTGAAGACTCGACTGACCATAATTCCTCCTTACCCTATCCTTATTCTGTAACCATTTTCCCGGTTCGCGAGCTTCAAAGGGCGCCTCCGCCAAAGAGATATCCCACCGATCCTCTCTGTCTACAGTATTAAACTACAACATTCCCCCCTGCTTTTGTCAAGATCACGTCCGGAGTCTATTGCAAGAGTAAGGCAATCCCCGCAGCAGGTATGTGACCGCCGTCACGGTTGATTTAAAATAGTAGGAAAAACCTTACATCACGGCACCCCTTTATGATAGAGACGGGACCCTTGACTTCCTTTCTCGATTGTTATAGTTTATTTATAATGAAACTACTTAACTACTAAACAGGAGTCTATCATGCCACGTGTGGATGAAAAGATCTTTGAACTTCAGGCCGGTATTTGCGGGACCCTGGCCAATCCGAAACGGCTTAAGATACTACATCTCCTTAAGGACGGCGAGATGGCCGTCTCGGACATGGTGCGGGCCATGGGGATAAGCAAGGCAAACCTGTCCCAGCATCTGGCCCTCCTGAAGCAGGCGGGGATTCTTTCGGCGAGAAGGGAGGGGCTTGCCATATATTACAGACTTGCCTTGCCGAGGATCACGGAAGCGTGCGGCATAATGAGGGAAGTGCTCCTCGATGCGCTGCGCGAAAGAGAGGGGTTGGCGAAAGCCATTCTCGGGAATGAGGTGTCGGATGAGAAAGACTGAAGAATACGGAACAGGCGGGGCCGGAAAAGGAAGACTTTCAAGGGCCGGGAAGATAAGAAGGGCGAAGCAGGTGATTATGGGGGCCCTATTCCTCGCACTCCTCGCAGGGGGCTGGTTCTTTCCCTTTGTGGGCTATTTTATCCCCCTTTGCATGATTGCGGGCACAGGGATTGCCCTCTTCAGGGGGCGGAAGTGGTGTAACTGGTTCTGTCCGAGAGGCTCCTTTGCGGATTCCTGGATGGCGAAGGTGAGCCCCGGGAGCCGGGTGCCGGACATATTCAAGGGCACGGGACTCAGGGTGGGCGTAATGGCCTTTCTCATGATTATGCTCACATACCGGATAGGGGGACTCTGGCCGGATCTCGAGGCCGTGGGGCGGTTCTTCGTGACCCTCCTCACCATCACTACCATGGCCGGAGTGGTCCTCTCTATGGTCTTCCATCAGCGAACGTGGTGCTATATATGTCCCATCGGGTCTCTTTCCCGGTGGGCAGGCAATGACAGGCATCCCCTTTCCCTGAAGGCGGACCGGTGCGTCGCGTGCAAGGTCTGCGGAAACCCCTGCCCCATGCAGCTCGCGCCTTACGAACTGAAAGCGGGGGCCATGCCCGGCCGGGCTGATTGCCTCAAGTGCGGCCTCTGCATAGCGGTCTGTCCCAAGGACGCGCTCCGCTTCAGCTAAGGAACGGCGCTTTTCTTATTCGATAAAGGGCTCGCCGAAGCCGTTCAGGTACACACTTTCTTTGAGGGGCCGTCTCGGCGTGTCCTTGGGTATTTCGTCAAAATACCCGAGAGGGGTCATCTCCACTACCGAGAACCCGTCAGGGATTTTAAGTATCTTCCCCGCTCCCGGCGCGTCAAAGTTGCCTACATGGACGGTCCCGAGGCCGAAATTCCATGCGGCAAGGACTACATGCTCCATGGAGATGCCCGAGTCGAACATGAACCAGTCCCCCTTGTCCGTCACGGGCACACCCTTGCGGCAACCCGACACTCCCAACCGGGCGACCACACAGATCACCAAGGGAGCGCCGACCATGGCGTCCCTCGCGGGGTTGGCCGGGCTCAGAGTGTCTCTCAGCGCCTGCTTTATGTCCTGGTCTTTTACCACGATAAACAAGGGGACCTGTGTGTTTGCCCACGACGGTGCGTGCCGGGCCGCGTCGAGAATCTCGACAACTATCTCATGCGGGATCGGGTCCGGGAGATACCTTCTCACGCTTCTCCGCTCCCGCATCACCTTCAAAATATCCATGCGCCACCTCCGGTCGGAATCATCCAAATATAGCGCGGCCGGAAGGGAGTGTCAACAATGATGATCATCCGGGGGGGTATACTACGGGGTGTAATGAAACGCAAGCCACACGGTCTCGTCGTCCGCGCCGGTCCACTCCACCCTGTGCCTCAGGTGGGGCGGGATAAATTGGTAGTCTCCCGGCCGCATGACCCTCGCCTCTGTTTCCCCTTCCATGAGAAGGCCCGCGCTGCCCTTGAGGAGGATCACCCATTCCGCCGTTTCCTGGTCGTACCACGTTTCCGGGGCAGTGGCGTGTCCTTTTGAGACGATACGCTCCAGCCTGAACCCCTTCACTGCAAGGAGGGTTTCGAGCAGCTCTTCCTTAAGGACATCGGGAATCAGGGAATAGATGTTTCCCTCATCTCCATCGTTTTTTGCGGTCCTCGCCATCAACTCTCCATCTCGTCCTTCACGATTTCGAGGAACCTCACCACCCTGTAGCCGGATCGTTCCGACGCTTTACACAGGGCCTCCACGAGGGTGTGGTACTTGTCCAGGTCCGCCGGGTCCCGGCCCGTATCGGCTGACTTCTTTCCGTTAAGCTTGATGGCCTGGACCGTGAGGAGAGAAACGAGCAGTTCCTGGAAGCTGTCCCTGCTGAACCAGAGGACTTGCCGGTACTCGTTCACTTGAAGGAATTGCGTGGTCTCTTCATCGCTGAAAAGCAGGGCAAGTCTGTCGCGCAGGCTTGTCGCGTCCGGGGCCTCGAGGGTCGCGCAATGTCTGACGAGGAGCTCGACCAGCGCCGTGGCCCGGAGCGCCAGTTGACGGTCAAGGCCAAGGCCTTCGAAGGTCTCCGTAATGACAGGTCTCAAGAACCACTCATCGATCAGCTTCCTGCCCTCTTCGGGACTCTCCTGGTTTCCCGTAAGCATACCGCCCAGGGCATGGATCAGGACCCATGCGAGGTATGTGTAAAAAGAAGCAGGATTATCCGCTGGGTTGAGGCAGAGATATTCCGCGTCCTCCGCGGGAAAATCCGCTCTGGGGCGGCCCTTTTCCTCCTGAGGTAAAGAGGAGAGAAAGAGCAGTGATTCGAGCTTTCGCCCCGTGCACTGCATGATATCCGTTTCGCTGCCGGGGCCGTTCCCGTGGCGCTTTATCTCCTGAAGGAGGCGGAGCATCCTTTCCTCGATCTCCCCCATGAGGGGAGCGAGGAATTCCTGCTCTTCGAAACCGGGCAATGCCATGGCCGCTTCCCGCAATCTCCGGAACAAGTTGACATTGACCACGTCCCTGAAACAATGGAGCACGGGCTGAAGGAGCATCTCCTTCAGGGCCTTTCCCATGTCGGGGACCCCACGGCCGTTGAGGTACGCGGCAAGGCGGGAGTAATGGCGCCACTCATTATCCACAACCTCCTGGAAATCGAGAAAGACATGGTAGCCATAGGCCCCAAGTTCCACGTAAAGTCCTTTTTCGTGGATTTGCCTGTTCCCCCTCACAAACCTGAGACCCGATACATGGTCTCTGAATATAGTGAAACAGCCCTCTCCGGACGGCAGGCCGAGACCCTCTCCAAGGGTTTTCTGTACGAGGTCCCGGGCATCGCCTTCACCCCTCTTGACCAGATAGGCGACGGAGGTCCTGATCCACCCCGCGGTGTCACCGAATTTATTATGGTATGCCACAAGGGCCCGCTCTCCGCCAAGCCGGTTCGAATAGGCGTATACGTCTTCGTTCACTGTCCCCTCGGCGGTAAAGAAATCATAGAGGAGAAAATGCTCTACACCGGCGAAGAGGTGCCTCAGGTGAAGAAGGGGGAAGATCTCCCTTTCATGGCGATCCATGAGATACGGGTCGGGCGATTCTTCCCGGTATGCCCGCCGGTACTCCATGCCATACTTCTCCGTGAAACCCTCGATCTGCCCGTGGCCGAACATGGGAAGACCGGGCATGGTGATCATCACCATGCAGGAACCGAAGTATTTTCCGTCCTTGCCGAACTGGTCCACAGCGGTCCGTTCGTCGGGGTTGTTCATGAAATTCACGAAACGCCTGAGGATCTCGGGGTCGAATTCGAGGGTATTCTTCATGACCTGGCGATATCCCGCATTGTCCTCGTCCCTGAGCATGTTCATAAAGGCGCTGTTATACACCCGGTGCATACCGAGAGAGCGCACAAAATAGCCTTCGAGAAGCCAGAAGGCTTCGGCAAGAAGCAGGGTGTCGGGGGCTTCCGCAGCCACACGGTCCACGACCTCCCTCCAGAACTCTTTCGGCATGGCTTCGTTGAACTCTTCTTTGGTAAGGCCGAACTCCGCCCTTGTGGGGATGGCCCCGCCTGTCCCGGGCTCGGGGAACCAGAGGCGCTGGTAGTGCTTCTTCGTAAGGGTCATGGCAGCGTCGAACCGGATAACGGGGAACTTTCGCGCCACGTGGAGGATCGTCCGGATCATGGCCTCCCGCACCTCGGGGTTCAGGTAATTCAACTGTGCCGTATCATTCCACGGCATGCTGGTGCCGTCGTTTCCGTGATAGACGTATGACTCGTCCCCTGTCCACCGGTCGAGCCTTTTAAACACGACTGCCGCGTCGGACTGGTTGTAATAATGGTCCTCCACGAAAATGCCGACCCTCTCGTCGTGGGAGAGGTCCACCCCGCTGAAGGTATACCAGGGAAAAGGGTTGTAGTCGAGGGATACAAACCAATCAGGGTGTTCCACGGTCCACTTGGAGTATATGCCCACGTGATTGGGCACCATGTCGCTCGCAAGGCGGATGCCCCGGGTCCACGCCCGGTCTCTGAGGTTGGAGTAGGCTTCCTCGCCCCCCAGGTCCGCCGCGATCACGTAATCGTAAAGAGAGTAGGCGGAAGGAACCGCTTCGGGATTGCCGCACAACTGTTTGATCTTCTGAGATGAAGAGCTTCTTTCCCACACGCCGATAAGCCAAAGGCCCGAGAACCCCTGGCGGCGGAGGGTATCGAGTTCCTCATCCGGTATCTCGTCAAGGCTGGTGATCGACTCGCTGTATTTCTTCGAGAGTTGGTCAAGCCAGACGTAAATGTTCTTTGCAATGAGCACAAGTTCAGGCATCCACTCGCGGTCGGGGCTGAACTCCTCGGATTCGGCTTCGGCTTCGTACCCGTATCCTGCTGCGGCTGCCCCGAACTTCAATACCTGCGCCCGGCCCGGCCCGGCAAAGGTCATCTTTTCCTCTTCCTTGAACAGGTCGAGGGCCTTGAGGATTCGGCGGAGCAGGTTCTTGAGAATTATGCCCCAACGCTCACGGATATATCCGAGTTGGCCGGAGAGGGAGTAAGGCACCATGACCGCCGGGCTCCTCAACATGTCCACAAGATGCTGACGAATGGGCCCAAAGGGAGGCTTGGTGTCAAAATAAGACCTGAGTCCCGAGATGATATGCGGATAGCTCGTGGTCTTGCGCAATACCGTATCGTCGAAAAGCTCCACAAAAGGTGAAAAGGCGGGGTTCATATTCGCAAGCCAGAGAAGAAGCATCTCTTCGAGTACGATCTCCCGGTTGGGCGTCCCTTCCGTAGCGCCGTCCAGGTAGGCCTCGAGGGTTATCTCTTCCCGGTACACGGCGATAGCGGGAAATTCGTCGGCGAAGGCCCGCAAAGTGTTGTCCACCGCGTCTTTGCCCAGGGTATCGTAAAGGGCTCCGAGGGCGTTTTTGATGGCATCTTTGTCGACTTCACGCCGGTACAGGGAGACAACGTAATGAAGGGCCTCGTCAATGAGCCCCATGGCGGTTATCTGCCCCGGTTTCACGGCTTGTTCCGGATGGTTCACCAGGTCCCTTTTCTCGTTCATCTTCTGGGCAAACACCCTTGCGGCGCGATAGTCGGCAAAAATCACGTTGCCGTTAAAGGAAAATATGGATTCGTCGAAGTCATACCGGGCCCTGGCGCGCCTCGACACGTGGAATTCCATAACCGTTGTATTTTTCATGCACCCATGGTAACACAGGGGTATTTGAGAGTCAATAAATGGACACCCCAATCAGTCGATAAATTGAAATATCCCGGTGCCTTCGGGTGGGCCCCCGCCTCCCTGGGAGGCCGCGCCGGCAGCGGGTCGTTCCGCCTTGATCCGAGGCAGCGGAGGATACCGTGCCGTCGCACCTTAATCCCCCACCAAAAATAATCAAAAACCCCGTTGGCCCCTACGAATAGGGATGATAGAATGTAGTCACCACACCAAATTCCATCACCAACGAGGTGAATCAATTATGCCACAGGGCCTCCTTCCGTACAAGTATGAAGAAGAGAAAAGAGAAACAGGCATGACCTCCCTCGCAGGGCTCCCCCTCTACCTCGACCTTGCATCGGCCTTGGGCCTCGCCGGTTCGATCGGTGCTCACATGCATATAAAGAGTGAAGGCTGGACAGACACGCAGATAATCCTCACCCTCATTCTTCTGAACCTTGCCGGAGGAGACAGCGTAGACGATGTAACTATCCTTGAAAAGGATGAGGGGCTGTGCAGAGTCGTGCGGCGAATAGAACAGAAAGGGCTTACCCGCAAGGAACGGAAAGCCCGGGAGCGGCAACGCACGTTCCCTTCCCCTTCCCCGATATTCCGGTATCTCTCCGCCTTCCATGATGCGCGGGAGGAGAAGAAGAGGGAAAAGGGGAAGGCCTTCATTCCCGCCCCGAACGAGCATCTTATGAACCTCATGAAGGTACACCGGGATTTCATCTGCTCCATAGTGAAGTCCGCCTCCCCAAAGGTCGCGACCCTCGATATGGATGCAACCCTGATAGAGACGTTGAAGAGAAGCGCCCTCTTCAGTTATAAACACCATAAGGCCTATCAACCGTTCAATACCTGGTGGGCGGAACAGGAGTTGATTCTTCATACCGAGTTCAGGGACGGCAATGTCCCTGCGGGACATGAACAGTTAAGAGTATTCAAGGAAGCCCTCTCAAAGCTTCCTCCCGGTGTAGAGAAGGTCTATCTCCGTTCCGATACCGCAGGGTATCAACACGACCTCCTGAAGTACTGCGAGAATGGCGAAAATACACGCTTCGGCAGGATCGAGTTTGCCATAGGCGCCGATGTGACCTCTGAGTTCAAAAAGGCAGTGGCCCAGGCAGAAGAGTGGAGACCTCTCTATAAAGAAGGAAAGGAGACGGGAAGGGAGTGGACCGAAGTCTGCTACGTACCCAATGCGGTCGGCCACAGCAAAAAGGATCCGGAATACCGCTACTTCGCTACCCGTGAGCTTTTAAAACAGGATATCCTTCCCGGCATGGAAGGGCAACTCTCATTCCCTACGATGATGATGACACAAAAGCGCTACAGGATATTCGGCATCGTCACAAACAGGGATATGGAAGGAGATGAACTGATACGGTGGCATTATAAACGGGCAGGGAAATCGGAGGAGGCCCACTCTATCATGAAAGAGGACCTTGCCGGGGGAAGACTCCCAACGGGTAAGTTCGGAGAGAATGCCGCCTGGTGGTGGATAATGGTCCTCGCCTTTAATATCAATTCGGCATTGAAACGTCTGGTGCTGAAAGGATCATGGGCCACCAGGAGAATGAAGGCGATCCGCTTTTCCCTCATCAACCTGCCGGGAAGGGTCATGACCCACGCGAGGGAACTTGTGATCCGCATATCGAGAGAACACCCCTCCCTGGAATTATTGTTCGCAGCACGGCAACGCATCATGGAGCTTGTACTTTCGGGATAGATGATGAGAAGCGGGGAAGAGACTCTTTGTGGAACGAGACGGCGAAAGGAGGGGTGTGCCCAAATCTTACCCGTCAGAGAGGCGTGTGCCATGTCTGGATAGACGAAACGGAACGAAGGGTTCATATTTGATTCCGATTTAAAGGGTGGTGGGGAAAGACGGCTCGGATGGAGGGCAAAGCAGCGGTAAGGGCGAGAGGGGTGGTGGATTATGGCGCACGAAAACCATTGACGGAGCCCCCCTGTTCCCGTATACTGAATGTAAGATTTATAAACAAGCTGAAAGGTACGGTGACTTTGAGAACAGACATCAGTGCAGGCCGTAAGATGATCGTGGAAAAAGTAGTGCTCCTCGTCGTTGTAGTAACGATCATATCAAGGTACGCACCGATGGGCCTCGGATGAGAACCATCTGAAAAGGGATCAAAAGCCCCTGTCGGTGCAAGCCGACAGGGGCTTTTTTATTACGTGAAAGGAGCGGTGAGATGAGATTAAAAGGATCTGAGATTATCGTGAAGTCTTTGGAGAGGCAGGGCATAGAGATCGTATCCGGCATACCCGGGGGGTCCAACCTCCCCATATATGATGCCCTTCACAAAAGCACCATCCGTCATGTCCTCGCCCGGCATGAACAGGGTGCGGGCTTTATCGCTCACGGCATGGCGCGGTCAACAGGGCGGGCGGCCGTCTGTCTCGCCACCTCCGGCCCGGGAGTGATGAACCTTCTCACCGCCATAGCGGACGCAAAGCTCGATTCCGTACCCCTCGTGGCCGTCACCGGACAGGTGCCCCGTTCCATGATAGGCACCGACGCCTTTCAGGAGGTGGATACCTACGGCATGACCCTCAATATCACCAGGCACAATTTTCTCGTCAAGAGCGCCGCGGAGTTGGTCCGTCTCATGCCCAGGGCCTTCGAGATCGCCGAAGGGGGCCGCAAGGGTCCCGTGGTCGTCGATGTGCCGAAAGATGTCCAACTCCAGGAGGTGGAATTCGCCGATTGGCCCTGCCCGGCCCCGCGTGGGGCAACGCCGGGCCCACAGGATGCGGCGAAGCTGGAAAGAATCGCGGAGATGATACGGAAATCGAAGCGGCCCCTTATCTACGCGGGAGGAGGTATTGTCAATGCAGACGCCGGCGCGTCCCTCCTGGCCCTCGCGAGAAAAAACTCCATCCCCGTGGCGCTCACCCTCATGGGGCTCGGGGCATTCCCGCCTGACGACCCCCTCTATGCGGGAATGCTCGGCATGCACGGAGCGCACTTCACGAATCATGTCGTTGATGAGGCGGACCTGCTCCTTGCCTTCGGGGTCCGGTTCGACGACAGGGCCATAGGCAAGGTCAAGGAATTCTGCCCGGGTGCCTCCATAGTACACATCGACATCGACGATTCGGAGATCGACAAGATAAAAAAGTCGAATCTCTCCATGACTGCCGATATAGGACCTGCCCTGAGGGAGCTTGTGCCTCTCGTGGATACCCGGGTAAGGCCTGAATGGATGGCAAGGATCAAGGCGATAAAAGAGGAACACCCCTTCCGCCCTCCCCGTACCGCGGACCCTCTCCACCCGGTCAACCTCATAGGCCGCTTAAGCGCCATGGCCGAGCCGGATGCGATCGTGACTACCGATGTGGGACAGCATCAGATGTGGGTCGCCCAGGCATACCCTTTCCACAGGCCGAGGCAGTTCCTCACCTCCGGAGGGCTCGGGACCATGGGTTTCGGACTTCCCGCGGCCATAGGGGCCGCCCTCGCCCATCCGGACCGTCAGGTCATCTGCGTGAGCGGCGACGGCTCGATCCAGATGAACATCCAGGAACTCGCGACCCTGGCGGAACTCAACCTCCGTGTCTCCATCGTCATAATGAACAACCAGCATCTCGGCCTGGTGAGACAGCAGCAGGAGTTATTCTTTGACGGGAATTACATCGCGTCGCGATTTGCGAGAAGGCTCGATTTCTCGGCTATCGGCCGGGAGTTCGGCCTGAGGAGCGTCAATCTCGCCCATACGGGGGATCCACTCGGGGCCATTCGGGATATGCTTGCCGGACAGGGGCCGTGCATCATCGATGCACCCGTTCATTTTGCGGAGAACGTGTTCCCCATGGTGCCCCCGGGGGCGGCAAACAGGGATATGATAGGGGCGGACCGCATGTGAGCGCCGCCCCGCGATATTACTTTGTGAGGTCGCCGATAGGCAATATGACTCTGCCCCGTGTCTCGTTCAGGACTTCGGCTATGGAAAGGTAGAAGGCGGAGAAGCCGCATACGATGCCTTCCCAACCCGCTATCGTACCGATAGTGGCGCTACCCGTCCAATCACGTATGGCAAGGAGGAAGAAGAGCACTGCCAGACTCAGGAATACAAACTGGATAACCCTGTTCTTCCCGAAGGTTCCAAACCACATGCAGAATGTGAAAAGGCCCCACATGAAAAGGTACCATCCCACGAAGGCTTCGGAGTTTCCCGGGAGTCCCTTGAATATAAGCATAAAACAGAGGGTAAGCCAGAACAGGCCGTATGACGTGAACGCGGTGGTGCCGAAGGTGTTGCCTTTCTTGTATTCAAGAATGCCCGCGATGATCTGTGCCACGCCCCCGTAGAATATGCCCATGGCGAGGATCATGGACCCGATGGGAAAAAAACCGGCGTTGTGAATGTTGAGAAGGACCGTAGTCATCCCGAATCCCATTAAACCGAGGGGTGCGGGGTTTGAAAGTTTTTCTTCCATTACAATATACCTCCCTTAAGATAATTAGTATGTCTCACCCCCTTTTGAAGCTTTCGGGGCCCGCACCAGTGTGCCCCACCAATGCGGACACGCTACAGAACATGGCCGTCCGGACCTTTGGTCACGCCATGTCTACGCCTTCTGTTAGGAGGTGATATGCCGGATTATACTACTTCCGGCCGTCGATTGTACACAACTAAATACATCAGGGAACCCGGGGGACACCCTTTGTATACAGTTGTCCCCCGGTGATATACGGAAATACCTATGCCTGTCTTAGCAGCTACATGACCCGCATGTGTTTTTTTCTGTCAGTTTTGAGGTGATTTTGAATCCGCCGCCCGCTGCAGTCTCGACGAAATCGACTCCTATGGGATTCACTTCTTCAAGGAGCCCCTTGTTTACCAGGAAGGTTACGCCTTCCTCCTTGAAAATTTCATCATCTTCTTTTGGCCCGTCCAGAGCCATCCCCAGTGAGGGGCCCGATCACCCGCCTCCTGCCATCAGAATCCTGATGGCGCTGTCAAGGTTCCTGTCTTTCAGGAAAGCCTTGATCATTTCACTCGCCTTCTCGGTAACCTGAAACATATCCCGCTCCTTGTCGTAAATTTGTCACCCCTGTGTGCAGTGACAGTGAATATAATAATAATACCTATTGGCAGTGCTTTGTCAATGCCCCCCTGTCACCCCCCGTAATACCAACGAAATCCTCCGTTATTCCTGACGGCGATGCGGGTGGTCAGGGGTCGGGCTTGAAGATGTGGCCAGTCGGCTGAAACGTCTCACAAAAAACGTGATGGACCACGCCAGTACCGGAGAAAGCCAGATGACCGCGGCAATCAGGTCATTCTCCGCCCACTCTCCGAGAATGGAATATCGAATGGTCACATGATAGGCGAGGAAGACCGCCCAACTCAGAACGAGTCCTGCCGGACCGGCCGAGAAGGGAAGAAGGGCTGCAAGGTAAAGGGCGTACCATGGGTGAAGGGTGGGGGCAAGGAGGAGATAGACAAAAGTGACGAGATAGAGGGAATCCATCAGACCCGGGGCGACAGGACTTCCCTGTTGCCGTGTCCTTCTCCTGAACAGGATGGTAATCACCAGAATGAGCGCCACCGACAGGGAGGCAAGGACCATCCTGGTTTGGCTGCCCGAATCGAGCAGGGTCCGGAGGGTACGAAAGGCGGCATTGGCGAACTCCCAGTTCTGGAGGTAGATACCCAGACTCGCGAGCATATGACTCAGGTCGGGAAGGAAGGGGATGGAGAAGAGGGCCAACGCCGAAACACATCCTCCTGCGAGGTACAAGGGGGCGATTGCGGCACACAAAAGCACGGGAAGATAGATAAGGGGAATCACTTTTACGAGTATGGAGAGGGCGACTGCCGCTCCCGCGCCTGAATGCAGGACAATCGTCTTCACCCGAGCCGTTCCCCGAAGGCCCTTTTTCAGGTCCGCCCCTTCGCCGGAGCGGATGACGAGGGCGACTGCCGCAAAAAGAAACAGGACTGCCGCCACGTCTATGTGACCCGACCAGGCAATCTCGATGATAGGGAGAGGGTGCCACGCATAAAGGACCGCCCGCCACACGGGCAGGTTCATAGTCCTAAGAAGCGCGATAATGACCATACACGTCGCCATGTCCAGGGTGACGAGAACGACCTTCAGGCCGCCATAGCCTTTCGCGAGGGCCGCCCCTGCGGCAAAGATCACCTGGGCTGCCGGCGGATAAATCGTGTGGAACAGGGGATGGTTGACCTTGTTCAGGATTGTCGCGCTCCATCCGTCAAAGGCAACGGATGCCGCGGGAGTCCGACTGTAGGGGTTGTTTCCGTGAAGGGTTTGCAGGCCATCCCACAGGTACCGGTAGATATCGTCGGAAAGCTGGGGCGCCTGGAGCACGAAAAGGAGACGGCAGGCAAGGGCGAAACCGAGAATGGCCCCGGGGGAGAGTTGTATCTCCTCTTTCCCGCCCCCATAGAAGAGGACCGCGAGGAGTATGACCGCCATGGCGGTAACGCCCACAAGGATGGGTATTGACACAGGTACATCCCTGCGAAGGGCGAGAAAGAGGTAGTCCGCAAAGAGAAGTAACCCCACGACCCGCGGGAGGGCCGCCCTGCAACCGATTCTCATTACGCCTTCTCCGGCTCCCGTCCTGCGAAAAATTCCGTGAAGTCCATGCATATGACAAGGAGGAACCCGAAGGGAAAGACAAGGAGGAATGGAACGGCGAACCATGTATTTCTCGCCAGTGCATACCAGACAGGGAGCAGCGTGTACGCAAGGAAGAGGATGTTGATGAGGATATGGGAAAGGGGCCGCTCGCGATAGAGAAAAGAGAGGGCCGGCATCTTTCCCCGCCCCTTGATGGCGTATTTGGGGGTCCTGTCGAACACGCCGCCCTTCTTGAAGAGGCCCTTGAAAACGGAGAGGGCGATGCTCGGCGCAAGGCCGATGGAAAATACGGGAAGGACGAGAAGGGCGCGTAGGCGCACCCGGCGTTCCTGGTCCTTGCGATAGAGGGCAAAATAGAGAAGGATGGCGACGCTGCTCAGGATAAAGAGGGGCACGTCAATACGGATGATCTCGTGGGGTCCTATGGCGGTCCTTGCCAGAATCGTGGGGTAGAGGGTCAAGGTCACCACGGTTCCGAACACCCATCCGAGATTGGCGAGGAGATGGGCCACGGCCTCCAGCTTCACGGCCAAGGGGAGGCGGGCCCTGAGGAGGCGGGGCAGTATCTTTCTCGCCGTCTGTATCGAACCTTTCGCCCACCGCTCCTGCTGGCAACGGAACGATGACATGGTGACGGGCAATTCCGACGGCACCTCGAGGTCATCGAGGTAGCGAAACCGCCAGCCCGCAAGCTGGGCCCGGTAACTGAGGTCGAGATCCTCCGTCACTGTGTCGGCCTGCCAGCCTCCCGCCGATTCAATTGCACTCCGCCGCCACACGCCGGCGGTGCCGTTGAAATTGAAAAAGAGGTTCCTCCTGTACCTCACCCAGTGTTCAATTCCGAAGTGGGGGCCCAGAAGAAGGGACTGGACAGAGGTGAGCCACGAATGGTCCGTGTTCAGGAATCCCCATTTCGCTTGTACCATGCCGATATTCCCGTCATCGAAGCACGGTATGGTCCTGTGGAGAAACTCGGGAGAAGGGATGAAGTCGGCGTCGAAGACCGCGATGAATTCGCCTTTCGCAACCTCCATGCCGTGGCTGAGCGCCCCTGCCTTATAACCTCGCCTGCTGTTTCTGCGAATCACCTTCATATCGACGCCTTGCCCGGACCAGTAGGCCGCCCGTTCATCGACTATGAGGCCCGTGTCGTCGGTGGAATCGTCGAGGACCTGTATTTCGAGCCTGTTTCCGGGCCATTCCATGGCGGCGGCGGCGTCAAGAAGACGGGCCGCTACAAACCGTTCATTGTAGAGGGGTAGCTGAACGGTGACAAAAGGGGTGTCCTTCCACGAAAGCCCCTCCCCGTGACGGAGCGGTTCGACAGGCTCAAGCCTCTTCTCCCTGTACCAGTGGGAAAGGAGCCAGATCCGATGCAGCCCGTAGAGAGCGAGGCCGGAGATTGCGGCAAAATGGATCAGTACCCAATAATCGGAAATCATGGTCTGCCTCCGGTCAACCTTCGAAGTGGTGGAGGCGTTCCGGGCCGTTCCCGCAATATTTGCCGGCCTCACGATTCCCCGGCGACTCTACCTGGCCGAAACACCCGGAGCCTTCGCCCGCGGTGCAGGCAAAGCAATGGTCATCGAACCGGATGGGGATCACTTTCCGAAGCGCCATTTCCAGGTCACTCAAATGCAGGGGTCCCCCCTTATCTCCGGGCAAGGCCATCCCGACAGCCTGGTTGAAATCGCAGTTGTAAAGGTTCCCCGCCCAATCCACGTTGATAAGAGACCTGCACATGAGGAAAGGGAGGGTGGCGGGATTGAAAGTCTCCGCCAGGGTGCGCAGGTAGGTAGCCAGACCGCCCCGGGCAACGAGCTGACCCCGGAAACGGCCAACAGGGACATTAGTGAGGACGATAAGACGGGTGAAGCGGATGCCGAAGCCGGCCATAAGCTCCTGCCGGTACCGGGTCTCCAGGTCTTTCTGGGGGCCGGGAAGTGTGTCGCCCCCCGGGTTATAGACCAGAGTCAGTTCATGGCTATCTCCGTAGCCGAGGTCATTCAGTTTCCGCAGGACCGCAACAGACCGCTTGAAAACGCCGGTCCCCCGCTGCCGGTCAACGTTTTCAGGGGTAAAGCAGGGAAGAGATGCCACAAGGGCGAGATCATGGTCTCTATAGAATTCGGGAAGGCCTGTCATGCCCTTTTCTGTGGCGATGACCAGATTTGTCCTCACCGACCGCCGCATGCCCAGCCCGTCGGTCCCTGCGATGAGATAGGAGAAGTTCGGGTTGAGTTCGGGACATCCGCCGGTGATATCGAGGTCTATCCCCCCGTGTCTGCGAAGAAAAGCGACGGCCCCGTCAATAACCCCCTTGTCCATGATCTTCTCACCTTCCGGCGAGGCGCCAACGTGGCAGTGGGCGCACGCAAGGTTGCACCGGTTACCCAGGTTGAGTTGCAAGGTGCGCAAGGTTTCAAACCGGGGAAAAGGGAGGTCTGTACTCCCTATTCTCTCCCCGAAGCAAAAGGCGGGAAGCCGGGTAACATCGCCCGTCCCGGCGTGATCGGTAAGGTGAACTGACATGAACGACTCCTTCAGGGGCTGCCAAGGCCCCGCTATTTTTTGTCACTGCATGGGTAAACAACGCCCAGGACTTTCTCTTCAAAGAGTATCCGACCGGGACGCCACGCGGTAAGACGGAGACGGCCGGCGGACTGCGCCGTATGGTTGCTCGGGACAAGCCATATTTTGCCGCGCCACAACCGCCATGTTCCTGTCAGGCCGAGTTCGCCCTCCTTATCGCTAAACCCTTTCGCAAGAAGATCCCCCAAGGTTTCGCCGTCGTCGTGCCTCACCAGGGAATACCCCTTGAGGGGTTCCAGCTTCCGAGCGGTGAAGGTGAAGACGCCCGTACTCTCATCAAAAGAAAGGACACCTTTGGCTCCCCTGGAGACAACCTTCCATGTGGCCGGGTCTTTCGTATAGAGGTTCAGGGACTTCTGCGCGGTCCGGCTGCGGGCCGCCGGATCAGGAGGGCACTGGGGACCGCCCGACACGCGGCCCGGAGTGAAGGCGAAAAGCACCACGGAGACGAGGGCCCATCCCCACAGGCGATGAGACAGGGTAACCATGCTCGTGCCCCTACCGGGAACCTCGTTTCTGCCACGCCGCCATTCCACCCTCGTAGTTGCGGGCCGTGGGCAACCCCCCCAGTTGGTGGACAAGCCACGCATAGCCCGACCGTATACCTCCATAGCAGTAATAGACCACAGGGCGGGAGGTATCGACTCCATGACTCACAAGAAGCTTCTTTACATCCGCGGGGGCGAGGGGCCGCCGGTCGCCTCCGCGGTAGAAGTCCTCCCAGGAGATGTGGATCGATCCCGGTATCTTCCCTTTCAGCCGTTCAAAGGTGGAGCGGACATCGACTATGACAGGGGACCCTTTTCCCTGCTCCAGGTCCTCGGTGGAAATGTCCAGTTCCGGCTTCAGACTGACTTTATAGCTCGCCTTGGCAACGGCTCTCTTCTCCGGCCCTTTCGCCAGAGGGAATTCCTGGGTACGCCACGCCTGAATGCCCCCGTTGAGAAGCCGGATGGGACCTTTATGACCAAGCCACGAGAGGACCCACGCGTCCCACCCTTCGCCTCCCCAGCTCTTGTCGGCATCACCATAGACGACCACGGGCGTATTCTCGTCTATCCCAAAGGCTCCGAGGGCAAGGGCGAGCTCTTTAGGAGGAAAGACGCGGTACTCCACACCCGACGGGTCCGTCCGTGTATAGTTCTCCCAGCAAAAGGAGTGCGCTCCAGGTATGTGGCCTGCTTCCCACTCCGATCTCGGGCGTCCGTCCAGAACGACCCATCGCGACCGGTTCCCGTTTAGGGAGGCCGCATCGATGAGTCCCAGGTCAGGGGCAGGGGCGGCTCCCGCCGGGGCGAGGGTTCCCGCCGCAATTGTGAGGAGGATTGCCAGTGTGGCTGCAATGAGGGATTTGTTCAGCATACTTACTCCTTTTATCATTTTTCCGCTCCCCTGCGAACAAAAGGACGAGCCAGGGAAATGGGATTCTTGTACCCTGGATTATCTTCTTCCAGCGCGGTATCCGCGCACCCTTCCCCCCGCCACAACTCCCGGCCGATGACCCAGAGTATCTTGGAGCCCGCACGGAGGACGCCGACCAGGGTGCGGCTTATTTTCGACTGTCCCGCAACCCTCACGTGATAGGGCAAGGGACACTCCACTGTCTTGAGATTTGCCCTGATCGCCTTGATCTGCATCTCCACCGTCCACCCGAAGTCCCTGTCGGTCATGTGCATGGCCATGAGCGCCCCCCAGGACACGGCCCTCATGGGGCCGAGGTCATGATATTCAACCCCCCAGAACAGGTCGATAAGGCGTGTGGCCAGCCAGTTTCCGAAACGCTGTTGCGGACTTAAGGCCTGTCTCGCGTCAGGCACTCTCCGGGCCAGGGCGAGATCGGCTTCATTATCAAGAAGAGGGCGAACCAGAGTCGCGAGGTTCTCCACACCGTCACTGCCGTCCCCGTCGGCAAAAGCGACTATCCGGGGCGGGTCGTCTCTCAACGCGGCAATACCCGCGAGGCACGCGCTTCCGTAACCGGGGGACCCTTCGAAGACCACCCGGGCGCCGTGGGAGCGGGCAATTTCGCCCGTCCCGTCCGTGGAGCCGTTGTCTACCACAATCACCGTGCCGATCGAAGCAGGAACCCTTGACAGGACGGCGGGAAGCGACTGTGCTTCGTTGAGGGCGGGGATGATGAGCGCGATTCCATGAAGCGGGAACCGGGATAGGCCCTCTTGTAAGGCGTCACTCACCGGGGGCCTCCCCGGTCTTTCTACTCTTGAACCGTTTGTAGAACAAGGGAATGAGGGAAACAAGCACTATCAACCCGACCCCGATGAGGGCCGCAGGTGAGACGCTCCCCCTGACGAGATCGAGAAGAGAACTGGAAAAGACGATAAAGGCGATACATGCGGGAAGCATGCAGATAAAGGTCGTTGCCACGTAATGAGTCAGTGGGACCTTGGTAAGGCCGAAAGCGTAGTTGACGAGATTGAAGGGAAACGCCGGGATGAGGCGCGCCACGGCCACCGCCTTCCATCCATGTCTGGCTGTCTCTCTGTCCAGTCTTTCCCATTTGGGGCCGGAAAGCTTTTTAAGGACCCATTCCCTTGCCGCATACCGGGCCGTAAGAAAGGCGAGGGTCGCTCCCACTGTTGAACCGACAATAGTATAGACTACACCCCAGAAAGGACCGAAGAGGATGCCGCCTACAATGGTTATGGGTAGGCCGGGAAGGAAGAGGACGGGCGCGAGGGCATAGATGAGCATATAGATGGCGGGCGCGAGGCCGCCATACCCCGATATCAGGGCCCGCAGCCGGTCCTGTTGCAGGTAGTGCATCGCTCCCGACGCGTGGACGGAGATGATTGCCGCCGCGAGGACAATCACAAAAACCGCGAGCTTCCAGGGTCGTCTCGCGGGCCCCGCCTCGCCCGGTGTGAAGTTCCTTTCCCGTGTCGCCGCAAATCCCTCCATCCGGGAGTACGTCTTTTTGAGGCGAAGCCTGTTGAGGTACGTGAAGGGGGCTCGCGCCGCCTTGACCTTTCCCTCCAGGGCTTTTTCAGGTTCGAAGACGAGGTCGGCTACGTGGCTCGTTGCCGAGTGACTGCCAAGTGCGTTGACGCACCCCGCACAGTAGGTGACCATTCGTCGTCCCCCCGCTTCTTTCTTGCGCATAAGTCCCCAATTTTCGGCCAGTTCCGGAGAGAGAAGATTGACTCCCCCGCCCTGGCCGCAACAGAGGGTTTCCCTGCCGCTGTGTTTCATCTCCTCCACGGTCAGACCAAGGCGTCTCAACAAACCACGCACCGCTTCGTGGGCCGGCTCAAGGTTCCGGGCCACACATGGGTCGTGAACCACCACCGTTCCCCGAAGGTCTCCGGTCATGGGTGTTCCGTTGTCCGCCAGGGCCTCATAGACGGTCTTCACCGCCGGCCCGTGATCGGGAGCGTTCAACATGTTATGGCAGTTGGCACACGCCACGAGGATTTCCTTCACCCCGTGACCGACAAGATACGCCATCATTTCTTCGAGCATGGCCCGGGCGTGGCGCTCCCGTCCAAGGCTGTCGGAGGGCTTGGTACAGCAATCGAGGACAATGCCTGTCTTCGGGTCCGCTTTTCTCAGGGCGTCAAAGATTTGCTTTACCGCGGCGGGCCGCGAACCGGCGAGGCCGCAACCCGGAAAGAATACGGTGCTGCAGCCCTCGGGGAGCCCGTAGAAGGTGAAACGCCGGGATGTACCGAGTTTCTCGTAGGCAAGAAGCGGCTTATGTTCGTCGAAGGTTCCAAGGCCCCGGTCAACCGCTTCCCGCCGCATCTCAAGGAAGAGACCGCCGGGATCGATTCCCTTGGGACACAGATTGGCGCAAAGGCCGCAGAGGCTGCACTCAAAAGCACGGAGAAGGACCTTATCGCCCGACCCGGCGAGTTCTTCGGCGATGGTCGCGGGGGTGCCGTACTTTTCGAGAAAAGCACATTCACCGACACAGATGTGACATTTCGTGCAGTCTGTCAGGGTGCGGTCAAGATGGGCCTGCAGAGGGCTCCGGTATGGGGTTGTGTTGGTCTCTCCTATCTCTGTCCTGTTCATGTCTCTCCTCAGAAGAGCGATGTTTTGATGTACACGGCCAGGCTGAAGGTGCTGCCGGCCGATGTATTCTTACCATAAAGTTCCTTTATATACGAGCCCTCCAGTCCCCACGTCGGCCTCACTTTGTAACCCAGGGCAAGATCGAGCTTGCCCAGGTCAAAATTATTCGTCGCCGTGGGATTGCCCCAACTTCCCATATTCGATCCGTTGTTGGCGCTTAAAGTCCCATCAAGCTTGGCCCTGCCGTAAAGCGGGGTTTTGCCGAAGTCCGAGCCGACTTCGGCGAGATAGCGGAACTCGTTTGACGGCGCTCCTGCCCGCCACCGATACCCGGCCTCGATATTGCCGTAGCCCGGAATGAGAGGCCAGAAGGAGCGGCCGTAGAGCACTCTGGCTTCAAGATCATACTGGCCGTTGCCGAGCGGAAGAGCGTCGGTGCTGCCATAGAGACCCGGCACCTTGACGAGGACCTGCGTTGAAACAACGCCTTGTTTACCCTCAAGAAGCTTTATTCGGGCGCCGAGGTCGATATCGCCGAAACTCCTCGCGGCGAAATTGCCGCCCGTATAGTCGTTATGGAGCCATTTGTAGCTGAAGGAGGTGATGGCGGTGACGTAGTCGGTGATACCTATCTCAAAATAATTACTGATGTTGCGGTCCTTGAACCTCCCATTGTTCGGGGTCCTTACCCGGTCTTTCGAAGAATCGAAGACATGGTCGGCATAGTAGTAGTTGAAGGCTATCTTCTCGTAGAAAACTCCCTTCGGCTGCGTCCAGGCGCCGGCAAATACGTTGGAAGAAAGGGCGGTAGCAAGGAGTAACATGACGATAAAAGTTAACGAGGGTAATCTCAACTTATTCCTCCAAGAATATACCGGGAAGGGCAGGCGGTGGTCCGCCCGTCCTTCCCGGCGGGTTCTCTTGCGTGGTCCCGTTCGGTCTTAAGGGGTTACCGCGGGATAAACTGTGGGATCCTGCCTGCTCCATTCACTCCAGGAGCCCTGATAATGCCTTACGGAGGTATAGCCGAGGCCAAGGAGGAGATGGGTTACATGAGCCGAGCGGAAACCACCCTCACAATAGGGAACGGCCGTCTTGTCCTTGGTTATCTCAAGCCCGGTAAACAGGGTGCGGAGGTCCGCCTCGCTCTTGAGTATCTTGATGGGCAATCCCGTGTCCGTATCGACAACCCCCGTGTCCGTGAATACATCTGTCCAGTTAAGGGCGACTGCATCGGGAATGTGGCCGCTCCTCGGGTTTCCCGACTTCACATCGGTGCCGGCATATTCACCCGGCGTGCGGGCGTCAACGAGCACGGTTCCCGTGACTTCACCGTTGACTACGGACAATACGTCGTATCTCGTAGCCAGGATATCCGCATAGGCGCTCAGGACGTAAGGCTTTGCGGTGGGATTGGGCGTCGGCAGGGTCGGGGTGGTGGTCAGATATTTCGCGCTCGTATTCTTGTCCACGAACTTCCATTTGGGAAAACCGCCGTCCATGTTATAGGCTTTCTGGTGACCATAGAGCTTGAGCGTCCAGACAAGCCGCGCCGACAGGCCCCAGTCGGCGTCGTCGGCATCGCCATAAGTGACGACGGTGGTGCTGGCCGATTTAATGCCCCAACTGTTCACCAGCTTGATAAACTCGGTGGGAGTCGGGGTCATGTAATGTATGATGGTCCCGTCGGTTCCCTCGGTTCTATTAACAAAATAGGTTGAACTGGGGACATTGATGGCCCCTTTGATGTGACCTGCGGCATATTTCGTGGCGCTACGGGTGTCGATAAGGAGAATTCCCCCCAGATGCGATTTTACCCATGCAGTGGTGACGAAATATTTGCTGAACTGGGTGCTGAACTTCTGAGCCGGTGTTGCCCCTTTCTGTTCATACGTTTCGGAGCCGGACGCCGGTCCATCGGCCCTGACCACGGGTATGAAGATCGATGAGAGCAGCATTAATACAGCAATAGGTACGATAACAAGACTGGTAACACGTTTCATAAGCGCTTCCTCCTTATGTAATTGAATGCCGTTACACCTGAATTTCACTGGCATTGCTCGCCTTGACGGAGATCCCGGAGCGGGCCCTGACCCGGCCCATGGGGAAGACCGGCGTGGTCACTTTTCAATGCGTGCCCGGCCTCGACCCCGACCGGTGCTGCGGGCTCAGAAATAAAGTCGAGGAGATACAGAGGAGGTCCCTGTCGAAATCCGCACGGGCCACCGGTCAAATCAACATTTCATTCCCGCAGAAAGGCACGGCCTTCAAAAGCTCCTGTCTTTAGTTTGTTATTACTATCATAGGGTAGATGAATTAGTCAATAATTTATTATTACTCTGATATACAAAATGAATCAGTAAACCGGGTAAATCAAAAAGCCTTATAGGAGGCCAATCGCCGTTGACTCGCGAAGGCCGGTTAATGTAGATTAGAAATACGCCCGGCATCGAGGCGGCGCTCTCCAAAGGTAAGGAAAACAGAATACGGTGAAACTTCTCTTTCTCTCCTTCGACTACCTCACCCAACCATTGGGGATCGCCACTCTTTCCGCGGCCCTTCATCAGGCGGGGCACCATGCCGAAGTTGCCTCCCTCGGCGATAAAACGCGACAGGAATCACTCTTAAGAGATTTCAAACCCCATATCCTCTGTCTCTCGCTGGTCACGGGTCAACATCCCCTGTTCCTTGAAAGGGCGCGGCAGATAAAGGCCGGGTACCCGCACCTTCTGGTGCTGGCCGGGGGTCCGCACCCCACCTTCTATCCGGAATGCATAGGAGAACCCTGCATCGACGCGCTCTGTCGGGGGGAGGGCGACGTTGCTTTGCCGGCCCTTGTCGATGCCGTGGACCGGACGGGCGCCATGCCGGAAAGCCTTGCAAACTGGTGGATCAAAGGGCATGACGGCTCCATTTCCCGTAGCCATGTCGCAGCCCTCGTCAATAACCTTGACCGCCTCCCCTTTCCCGACCGCGACATCTTCGACAGGGCTCGTCCGGGCCCCGCGCCGGTGACCGTCTTTGTCATGGCGTCGCGGGGCTGTCCTTTCAACTGCAGCTACTGCTTCAATCATGCGTACCGAAAGCTGTATCAGGGGCAGGGCGTCATGTGCCGCAGGCGGACCGTGGGCAATGTGATCGCCGAGATCAAAACGTTGCGGAAGCGCTACCCCTTGCAGATGGTGGTGTTCCAGGACGACACCTTCAACCTCGACAAGACATGGCTACGGGAGTTCGCGAAAGAATACGGGAGGGAGATAGACCTGCCGTTTCACTGCCATCTCCGTGCCGATCTTCTCGACGCCGAGACCGCGTACCTGTTGCGGCGGGCCGGTTGTCTTTCGGTCAAGCTCGGCCTCGAAGCCGGTCGCGAAGAGGTGCGTAACGGCATTTTGAAACGGGGCATGACGCTCCGGCAGTTCGAGAATGCCTGCACGCTGCTTACGCAGAGCGGTATCCGTCTTGCGACCGAGAATATTCTTGCAACGCCGGGCACAACCCTCGAAGACGACCTCTTCACCTATTCCGTCAACCGGCGCGTGAGGCCCCGGCACAGTTTTGCCACCCTCATGCAGATCTATCCGCGGACCGATATCGCCTCCTACGCCCTTGAGCACGGGTTTGCGGCTGCACCGGTTACGGATTTTCCCGCCACGTTCTACGAAGACTCGGCCGTCACCATCACGGATAAGGATAAGCGGGGCAGACTCCGGGCCCTCTTTGCCCTGGCCGTGAGCCTGAACCTGCCGCTCCGTGTGGTACGACTGCTGCTTGCACTGCCCTTCAGGGGAGTATATGAGTTTGTGGACCGGCTCTGGAAGGGGTACTGCCTGAGATTCCGCATCTACCCTTACACGCAAAGCATGGGAAGCTTTATGAGGGACGTGGGGAGCTACCTCCGGGGGAAATACTATTGACCCCGTCCTTCGGTTGTCCTCTCCGTGCCGCCCGGGGGCGGGCTCGACATATGTTCCGCAACAGGAAAGGGGTCACCAATGGGCTTCGGTAGTCATATCCTCATATTCGCCCGATACCCGGAGCCGGGAAAAGCCAAGACACGGCTTATTCCCGCCCTCGGGCCCGTGGGCGCGGCGCGGTTGCACCGGCGGATGACTGAAAAGGCGGTGGCCACGGCGCGGGCCGGACTCGCGTCCTCCCGGGAAGTCGGTGCCCGCATACTGGTTTGTTGCACCGGGGCGCCTCCCGGCGCTTTCCGGGCGTGGTTGGGAGAGGACCTCCTTTACGCGGCCCAGCCTTCCGGGGACCTGGGCATCCGTATGGGCCGGGCCTTCAAGTCCGCCCTGCGCCATGGCGCGCCTGCCCTGGCCATCGGTTCCGACGTGCCCGCCATAACCCCCGCGATCCTCGCTCAGGCCTTCGAAAGTCTGCATGATCATGATGTCGTTCTCGGACCGGCCGGGGACGGCGGCTATTATCTCATAGGGCTAAAACGCTTTAACCCGGAGTTGTTCTCAGGCATCGAGTGGGGAACGGGGGAAGTGTGGAATCAGACCTGCCACGTCCTTTCAAGGCAGGGACTGAAAGTTGCCCGGTTGCCGGTATTGAGCGATGTGGACCGCCCCCGGGACCTTCCCCCGCTGCGGGGCGATTCGCTCTTCGCGGACTGCTTCACGGGTAAAACACCACTTTCCATTGTCATCCCCACACTCAATGAGGCGGACGGCCTCGGCGGAGTACTCGAACGCCTTCATAAGGCAGCCGCCGCCCAAATTATCGTGGCGGACGGCGGAAGCACGGATCAAACCCGGGAAATAGCCGCGCAGGCAGGCGCCCTTGTAATGGAAGTGCCGGGAGGCAGGGCCTGCCAGCAGAACGCCGGGGCGGCGGCTGCCGGCGGGCGCCTGCTCCTGTTCCTTCACGCAGACACGCTGCTACCCGAAAACTACGCCGACCTTATCCGGGAGACACTGGACAACCCTTCTATCGTGGCCGGGGCGTTCCGGTTTCAGACGGATGCTCCCGGTATGGCCATGCGCTTCATTGAATGGACCGCCAACCTGAGATCGGTCCTCATGCAGGCCCCATACGGAGATCAGGGTTTGTTCATGGAGAAGAGGGTGTTTCAGGAAATGGGCGGGTTCGCGCCTTTACCGGTCATGGAGGACTTTGATCTCGTCCGCCGGCTCAGGCGCCGTGGCGCCGTAACAACCCTTCGCGCCGGTGCGGTCACCTCGGCGCGGCGCTGGCGGCAACTCGGTGTAATCCGCACGACCGTGACCAACATGCTCATGGTGGGAGGTTTCTTTTGCGGCGTGCCGGTGGAAAAGTTGAGCCGCCTCTACCGGAAGGGCGGGGCCTCTCCCCCCGGCCCCGCCCCGAACGGCCCCGGTTCCTGAGGAACCATCAGTCCTCCCGGCCCGGTATCCACCGGCCGCTTCACGTGTTTTCCTGAATGCCTGTGGATTTGTCGACTCAGTTCTGCTGAAGCTTTTCGCCAAACAAGGGAAATATCTTCCTATTCCGCTCATTAATAGATTTTCAAATGCTATAAAATGTATTATAATAGATACAGAAACGTTAGACTGGGAAGTGTCGGGTTACGTTGGGAAAAGGCATAAAGACGGCGGCAGGAAAATCACAGGCCCATGTGGTAACCGATAATTCTGCGCTGAGGAAAGGAGAAAATCATCACCACCACTCGCTGTGATGACATGGAGAAGGAAGAGACCGGCGCAGCCCGGGTGAATGGCGTCGAGGAGACTGAGAAGGCCCTCAAGGAAAGCGAGAAGAATTTCCAGGCCCTTCTCAACGCGACCACCGACATGGCATTCCTTATGGACACGAAGGGCCTCATTCTTGCCGCGAACGAGAACACCGCCCGGGTGTATGATACCACCATGGATACCCTCATCGGCGCGTGTGTCTACGATTTCATGCCCGACCAGGCCGCCCAGAAGTCCATAGCGAAGGCGGAAGGGGCCGTCAAGTCCCGGATGCACGTACGGTTCCAGGGAAATCTCAGGGGAAAGATCTTCGACAACAGCATCTATCCTGTCTTTGATGAAAACGGCAACGTCACGAGGCTCGCGGTATACGGCAGGGATATCACCGAGGCCCAAAGGGTACAGGACGCCCTCCGGAAAACGGAGGAAAAGTACCGGAACATATTTCACAATGCCACGGAAGGCATATTCCAGATTTCACCCGAGGGACATTTCATAAGCGCGAACCCGTCTCTCGCCCGCATACACGGTTACGAATCGCCCGAGGAACTCATGAGTTCGGTGGCAAGCGTGACCACGCTTTACGTGCATCCCGAAAAACTTCTTGATTTCACGCGCCTTCTTCACCAGAAGGATCATGTGTCCAACTTCGAGACCCAGATGCGCCACAAAGACGGCAGCATCCAGTGGATATTGATCAACGCCCGGGCCGTGAGGGATGAAGACGGGCGGATACTCTACCTCGAAGGCACCATGCAGGACATCACGGAACGGAAGAGCGCGGAAGAGGCCCTTGCGGAAAGCGAGGAGAGGTACCGGACGGCCATCGAACATTCCAACGATGGAGTGTCCATCATCAAGGGCGATACCCATCTTTATGTGAACAGACGGTTCGTCGAGATGTTCGGCTACGACCGCCCTGAGGATATCGTGGGGAAACCCATAGAGATCACCGTCCATCCCGACGACGTGGCCATGGTCAAAGAGATCAACCTGCGCAGGCACCGCGACGCACCCAATCCGTCACGTTACGAATTCAAAGGCGTCACGCGGGACAAGAAGATTATTTACGTGGAGGTTTCCGCCACCAATATCACCTACCGGGGGGCGCCGGTTTCTCTGGTCTACCTGAGAGATATTACCGAGAGGAAACGCGCTGAAGAGGCGCTCAGGCAATCGCACCTCGAACTGGAGAGGCTCAACAGTGCAAAAACCAAGGCGGTGAACCACATCTCTCATGAGTTGAAAACCCCCCTTGCCGTGGTCCAGGGCAACATACGGATCCTTAAACGGAAGATCGAGAGTACTTCCTTTGCTGAAGGGGTACGGGGTAATATCGAGGTCCTCGAACGAAATCTCGAAAGGCTTTTCAGCATCTCGAAACAGACCGACGAGATCTTCCGCGTATCTCAGGAATTGGAGGCCGGGGTCGTTCTGAGCGACCTTGACCGTCTATGGGAAAGAATGGAAGGCTTTCCGGAAATGCCTCCCGAGGTACGCGCCGACTGGTCTCGCGTAAAAAGATGGATCAGCCGGTACATGTCCGGCAGCCCCCTCTCCTTTCAGTCCATCGACCTCTATCCTTTCCTCCAGTCCCTGGTGGAGAAGGTGAAACAGAAAGCGCGCCACAGGAAGATCAGGTATGTCGTCGAGGGGGAGAACGATCTCTACGTCTTCATGGAGCCCGATATCCTGGGCGACGTGCTCGAGGGACTTCTCAAGAACGCCATAGAGAATACCCCTGACGGGGGCGTCATCAAGGTCGTGGCGGACCAGAAGGACGAGACCATTTTGGTCCACGTCACGGATTACGGCGTGGGGATCGTGAAAGAAAACATCCAGTATCTTTTCGACGGTCTCTTCGATACCCGTGAGACGGACCTCTATACGTCCAGGAAACCCTATGATTTCGGGGCGGGAGGCAAGGGATTCGACCTTCTCCGGATAAAGATGTACGGGAAACGGTTCGGTTTTGACCTCTCCGTGGAGAGTTGCAGATGTAAATATATCCCTCACGACCAGGACCTGTGCCCCGGCGATGTCGCCGAATGCACCCTTTGCCGCACCCCGGAGGACTGCACGGAAAGCGGAGGGTCCACCTTTACCATCTCTTTTCCCCCTGAAGCGAAGAGAAAACAGGAAATGGCCGCCGGAGGACTGCTGTAGCGGTTTTCCCCGCCCCTGTTCCGGATTAGCCGCGGCGCCGGGGGGTGCGTTTTCCCTTCAATCCGATCAACCTGCGGCTACCGAACTTTTTTACTGCAATATCTTTATAAAAGGTGGTAAGATTTAGTCTCATGAGGACAGGACAATTGATAAGGAACGGCAGAGCGAGGCTGAAGGCTTCCGTGGGCCGGCGGCATGGGATGCAACTGGTTGACCTCTTCGTCGATCACACACCCGACACCGGAAATATACGGATAATAGGCGGTTACGGACCGATCACCATGTCCGACCATCTCAAGCTCATCCTCACTCCCTTTGCGTGTTCGGACTGCGGGTCCCAAAATGTCACGAGCAGCTACCGGCCCAGTATGAAACAGTGGCTTCTTAAGTTTTCGGGAAGGAAGATCTTCCTCTGCAGCGACTGCGGCGCCACGCAGGTGGTTAAGGTCCGCAGGTGCGAGTGGGAGACCATCGGAACCTTTGCCGCCATAGCCGTGGCCTTCCTCGCCTTGACCCTTCATTGGGCTTTTCGGTAACTGGTGTATTCTCATCTCACGTAGGGGGTTTCACATGCCGGTTCGGATGCCCGTAATAAGATTACTCACCCTGTTTGTTGCCATAGTCTTCACTTTCTCCACTCCTTTTCCCTCTTACGGAGCGAATAAGCCTCCTGTCAAAGTGGCGGCCCTCTATAACGTCACCGGAGGCATGGCGTCCATCGATGCCCCTGCCATGAACGGCGCGAAGCTTGCGGCCAAGCTGGCCAACGCCCGGGGAGGTGTGCTCGGGGGACGGATGATCGACATCGTTCCCTTTGACACGAGGACCGACCTCAAGGCAGCCTCGTCGGCAGCGGCAACTGCGGCGAAGATGGATGTTATCGCCGGGGTAGGCTACGGAGATTCCGATTTCGTGCTGGCGGCCGCCCCCTATTTCCAGGTTCAGGGGGTCCCCTTCGTGACGTCGGGCGCTACGGACCCGTCCCTCCCGAGAAGGATCGGAAACCGCCTCTTCCTCGCAGCATTCGGGGACGACGACCAGGCCTCGGTACTCGCGGAATTCGCATACGAGCAACTCAAGGCAAGGCGGATCGTCATTTTGACGGACAGCACCACTGATTTCACGAAAACCCTCTCCCGCTTCTTCAGGGACCGTTTTGAGTCGCGGGGTGGTAAAATCGAGGAAGAAGCATTCTTCAAGTCGGGTGACACGAATTTTTCCGGCCTCACCGCGAGAATCAAGAGCGCCCGTCCCAAGCCGGACTGCGTGCTCGTCGCAAGCGGACCGGGGGAAGCGGGGCTCCTGGTCAAACAGATTCGAGGAGCGGGTATCACAGTACCCATACTGGGCGGCGACAGCTTCGACACGGACCTGGTCCTTTCCGTTCCCGGTCCGGAACTCGCAAACCAGGTGTTTTTCTCCTGCCATCTGTTCCCGGGGGACAAGCGTCCCGAAGCCCTCAATTTCGAGGCCGCCTATCAGCGCGAATATGGCGTCGCTCCTCCCAATGCCTTCGCGGCCCTGGGATACGATGCAGTCGGGCTCATCATAGACGCGATCAAGCGGGCCGATACCGCAGATGTGGACCTCGTTGCAACGGCCCTGTCCAAAACCAACGGATATGACGGTGTCACGGGTCGGATATCTTACCTCACCAGACCGGGAACACCGATGAAACCGGTTTCCATCGTGGGTATCAAGAACGGCAGAAAAGAACTCATGGGGGTCTGGGAGGCAACCTATTTTGCCGTATCCTACTCTCACTGAAAGAGACCTGACCCATTTCCACCGGGCATATACGCCCCTATGAAGGACATATTCCAAGGGAGGCAATCATGAAAACGAGCAGCGTTGAAGGAAGCGGCGGCAGCGATATCATGGTCTACACCTTGAGCACCTGTGTCTGGTGCAAAAAAGTGAAACAGTTTCTCGACGACCTCGGGGTCGGATACCGGTATGTGGACGTGGACGGCCTTGCCGGTCAGGACAGAGAGGAAGCGCTCGAGGAGATGAAGCGTTGGAACCCCGGGTGTTCGTTCCCGTCTGTCGTTATCAATCAGGCTACGTGCATAGTCGGCTTCGACGCGGAAAAGATAAAGGCGGCCCTTACGCAATGACAGGGGACGGAACAGGGGACGGTCTCCACATAAGCGGACGGTGCGAGACCCTCCGCAAGGAAGCGGAGGCATCGGGCTACCATCTGAACGGGGACGAGTCTTTCGTCAGGGAACTGGCGGAAGGGCTCATGGCGAACGAAAAAAGGTACGGCTATCCCTCATGTCCCTGCCGCCTCGCATCAGGCGACAAGGAGGATGACCTCGACATCATCTGCCCGTGCGATTATAGAGACTCCGATCTCGACGAGTACGGTGCTTGCTTCTGTGCCCTCTATGTCTCCCGTGCAGCGCTCGATGGGTCTCAACCCCTTGGTTCCATCCCCGAGAGACGGCCGGCGCCGGACGAAAGGAAGCGGAGGAAACCGCGGCCGGGCGGAGAAAGAGACTCCGCCCTTCCCTATCCCGTGTGGCGATGCAAGGTCTGCGGCTATCTGTGCGCCCGTGACGAACCGCCTGAGAGCTGCCCCATATGTAAGGCGAAGAAGGAACGATTCGAGAGGTTCCTTTAGCCCCCATGAAACTGAAGTACGGCCTCGACGAAACCCCGCCCCTTTTCGAAAATATCCTTTTCGGTCTTCAGTGGCTCGCCATATCGGTCCCCGGGATCATAATCCTCGGAAAGATCGTGGGGAGCCTCCATGTGAGCGACCCCTACTACCAGATCATCTACCTGCAGAAGATGTATTTTGTCACGGGTATCACCCTCTTCTGCCAGGTCATGTGGGGCCACCGGCTGCCCTTGATAACCGGTCCCTCCACGGTACTTCTCATAGGCGTGATCACGGCGGGCGGCTTCAGCCTCAACGCGGTGTACGGGTCCGTGGCCCTGGGCGGAGCCCTTCTTTTTCTCGTGAGCGTTCTGGGGGTTTTCGGCCATATCCGGAAGCTCTTTACCCCGAGGGTCGTTGCCGCTGTGCTTCTTCTTATCGCGGTGACCCTTACCCCCGCCATCATAAGGCTCCTCACCACGAGCGATCGGGCGGCCACGGTTCCGGTAAACCTTTCCTTCGCCATGGTCGTCATATGTCTCATGTTTCTCCTCTACCGGCATCTCAAAGGCATATGGAAATCGACCATCATCATATGGTCCATGACCGGTGCCACCGTCCTCTACCTCCTTCTCTTTCCCCTCGCACGGGGAACGGCAAAGGGCGCTCCTCATGCCCTCGTAGCCCCTTTTTTTCACGGGCTCACATCGGGACCGGACTTCCAGCCGGGGGTTATCATTTCATTTCTCTTCTGTTTCTTCGCCCTCTCGGTAAACGACATCGGCTCCATCCAGTCCATATCGGAGATGCTCAAACCGGGAGAGCCTGAAAAACGGCTCAACAAGGGGATCACCGTCACTGGCCTGGCGAATGTCCTCTCCGGGATTCTCGGGGTCATCGGGCCCGTGAATTTTTCCCTCAGTCCGGGTGTCATAATGGCAAGCGGCTGTGCGTCGAGGTATGCCCTGGTTCCCACCGCCATCGGACTTACGGCGCTGGCCTTCTCTCCTCTCGCGATGAGCTTCATGGGCAGCGTCCCTCCCGTGGTAATAGGGACTATGCTCGTGTACATACTCTGCTATCAGGTCGCGGCTGCCCTCATGGTCCTCTTCGAACCCGGCAAGGCCTTTCCCTTGGAGTCGGGCCTCGTCATAGGCTTCCCGCTCCTCCTGGGCGCCATCTTTTCGTTCCTCCCCGAAGACGCGATACGCACCTTCCCCACCCTCATAAGGCCTCTCATCGGCAACGGCTTCGTCATAGGCGTGCTGGCGAGTCTCATACTGGAACACCTCATATTCACGAAGACCTCCGCGACAAAATAGGTCCGGCCTCGAAAGCAGGGGAGACATAATGGGATTCCGGTTTCGGACGCAGCGAAAGGTGGAGCGCAGGTCAGGGGGAGACTTCTTTTAGGCAGTCCGGATAGTCGGGTTAGGGATGCCCTTTTGCACAGGTACGCCCGGTGTCCGGGCATGTGGCCCTTTGACTTGATCGTGAATTAAAGGGAGGGAAGGCGCCTTCGCCTTCCCTCCCTCGTTGATACTTATCATCAGTTGAGGCCCCGGACGCGGCCCCGTGTCTCTGTCTTTACCTATTTGCCGCCGCCCATTCCCGGCTGCCCCTGGGGCAGTGTGCTGGTATCGTATACTGCAACGATACGCACGTTCTGGTAGCGGTGCTCGACCTGGGCCGATTCACCCTTGGGGGCATACATGTCGCCGATGCCTGTGACCTTGTAAAATGTGTGAGGCACGTTCACCAGGTACTGGTCAATAATGGGAAGGGGCGCTTCCGAACGGGCGACGCTCAGCTTTTTGTTGTTCTGCGCGTTCCCGATGGCGGACGCACTCCCGATGGAGAGGAGAATGACCTTCCTGCCGCGGCTGGACCGCGAGAGGAAATCGAGGAAACCGATGAGGCGTTGTGTCTGCATGTGATCCAGGATGTGTGACCCGGTCTTGAAGAACAGCGTTATCTGACCGGTGCCCTGTTCGTTCGAGAGTTTCTCGAGTTTTGCCAACGACTGCTGGGCTGTCTGCAATTCCTTGTTCTCCGTGGACTGCAACTCTGCCATGCGTTTGTCTTCCTTGTTGAGGTGTCCCTGCAACTTGTCGAATTCCTTCATGCTGTTGTTGTTCGCGTCCACCACTTCCCTTGCAAGGGCATCCGCCTGTTCTCCCGAGGCTGCGCCTGTCCACGTGCTCTTGGGTACGGTAACCTGCTGCTGCCCGCTGGGTTGCTGCATCGAGATAACCTGGGGTTGGGTGGCGCATCCGCCAAGAACCATTGTGCCGACGAGGACCGCCATTGCCGATAAAATTGCTTTTCCCTTCATTCTTTGCCTCCTGTAGTATTTCAGCCGTCGATGACGACCTGTATACCTTGCGATAACCGGACTTCTCTGGGAACGTAACGACGAGGAATATCTTGTCTCTTTTATGATTATATCGTTTCTCCTTGGCCTGTCAAGTCAAATCCTGTGCTGCTCTTCAAAAACCCGGCATGGTCTTTCATAAAGCCGCCGGAAGAAAGCCTTTGGAGGTCATCGAATATTACCGGGTCGGCGTTGGGGTGTGAAGCGGGCTTACCGTTGCGGCGGGTTACGAGAGGGGCCGCCCGTTGACCGGGCGGCCCGATGGATTACTTCCTTGGATTAATTCCCGGGATTATTTCTTGTCACCCTTCTCCGCCTCTTTGACGGAAACCAACTCCATTTCAAAAACAAGGGCGGAGTTGGGCGGGATAACCCCCGCCGTGCGATCGCCATAGGCCAATTCGGGCGGAACAAAGAGTTGCCACTTTGAACCCTCCTTCATCAACAAAAGGGCTTCTTTCCAGCCCGGAATCACCTTATCGATCCGGACGGTCATGGGCAATCCCTTCTTGTAAGTGCTGTGGAATTCGGTGCCGTTGATATAGGAGGCCGTGTAACCGATGGTAACCTCATCGGCAGACTTCGGCGCCTTTCCCTTCCCCTCTTTGAGCACTTTGTACTGAAGGCCGCTGGGAAGGGCTACCACTCCTTCCTTCTTCTTGTTTGCTTCCATGAAGGCCTTGCTCGCGGCCAGGTTCTTTTCCGCTTTCTCTTTCAATTCCTTCTGACGGACCGCCGCAACCCTTGTCTGAATCTCGGACACCACTTTCTTGATGTCTTCCTGGCTGAGGGCCGGTTTCTTTCCGCCGAGGGCGTCCTTGATTCCCGAGGTATAAACATCTATGTTGATATCGAGGTTCTGGGTTTTCAGGCTCTGCCCAAACTGGTACCCCAGACTATAGCTCTCCTTATCCTTTTGGTTCTTCGGTTGCGCGGTTTCTGCCGCGAAACAAAAGCTCGAAAAGAGGCAAACACTCATAATAGCGACGAGGATATGTTTCATTTCAAATCTCCCTATGTTTGGTTTTACTCGATAAGAGTAATTCTACATCGAAAATAAGCAGTCCCTTCCACCATGTCAAGTCAGCCGCCGCCAACACGTAAAGGCCGCCACGCAGGTAAGGTCACGCCCTGACCGGGTCTGCCTATTTGCTGCACATCCCCACGGACCCCTCTTTACAACTATTCCCATCAGTCCACGTGGCGCCCACGAGGTCCGCGTCGGCCAGGGATGCACCCGTAAGTTCCGCCGAGAGAAGGCTCGCCCGGTCGAAGGTTCCACTGTCCAGAGTCGCTCCCGTAAGGATTGCTCGCTCGAGGTTCGCGCCGGTGAAGGTCGCATGGGAAAGGTCCGCCCGGGAAAGGTTGGCCCCGCGGAGGTTCGCGCCGCGCAAATCCACGCCGGCCATATTGGCGCGTTCGAGGTTCGCCCCTGACAGGTTCGCTCCGGCCAGGTTTGCATCGGAGAGGTCGGCGCCCGAAAGGTCCGCCCGGGAAAGGTCGCAACCCTGGCACATATGGGTGGCCTTCAGTCGATCCAATTGCTTCTTATCAAAGGCCGTCGCCCCGGAAGGGAGGAACAAAGTTGCCGCAAACACCGCCATGCACACCGCAATCACCACCTTGGTCATAGCTCTTCTCCTTTTCGTGTCTTCATTTCCCTGCAAACCATGTCTAATTCTGTGATAATCATCTCATACAAGGATACGACGTATCCCCGAAAACTTGCAAGAAAATGATCACAGAGCTTCAGTGACTTCCACGTTTTCTCACGGGGCGCACGAGGCAATGGGGGATATTGTCCTTTTCGCCCTTGAGAAAAACACCTTGACGATATAGAATAGACTTACATGGAGTCTCTTACGAAAAAGACTGTCTTTGTATGCGTTCTCGCCGTGATGCTCATGTCCGTTCTGTCAACAACGTTGATGTGCTATTCCCTGATCCCTTGCAGTGGGTCGCGTAGCGGAGAAAGCGGTCTGTGGCGCCACGAAGGCAACTTCATTCCTCAGGAATGGGGTTTTCAGAGGACCATAACCAACGCCGCGTCCTCGAAGCCGGCATCGCCATATGCGGGGTTTATCGCGCAAATCGATCCGACCCTCTCCAAACCCGCCTCCCACGGTGCCTGTGTGACTATCGGCATTGCACCCATGGCTTCAGGCCGCATCTATCTGAATAACCTTAACCTCCGCTTCTGATCCGGAGCGTCTTTGAAGCTGATCCAGTCAAGATAGGCTGCGTTTAAGGGCAGCAAAACAGTATTGAGGACCACGGCTTGAGAATTTGTGTCCCTTAGGACCATAGGGTCATCTCCCGGCAGTTATTCTCGGAGGTTGGAAGCAATGATTGTCGATTACCTTTATTTGCTTATCGCTATTTTCGGGGTATCCGGAATAACAATCTACTTTCTCGGTAAAGTACGGATACCGTCGATTGTGGGTTTTCTCATGGGCGGTATCATCATCGGGCCGTCCTGCCTCAATATCGTCACTCATACACAGGAAATAGAAGTACTTGCGGAAATAGGCGTTATCATACTTATGTTCACCATAGGCCTCGAATTCTCCCTGGGGAACCTCCTCAAGATGCGGACCCTCGTCTTCGGCGGCGGCGCGCTTCAGATTCTTCTCTCCGTCTCCGTCGCGGCAGCCCTTTCTTCCTTCCTCCTCTCCGAACCTTTCCCCAAGGCCGTCTTCCTCGGTATGGTTCTCTCCCTCAGCAGCACTGCCATCGTATTCAAGATGATCATGGACCGGGGCGAGATGCACACACCATACGGGAAAACCACGATAGGGGTGCTCATATTCCAGGACCTTTGCGTCGTACTCTACATGCTCCTCATACCGATCCTTGTAGGCAAAGACACCAGTCCTGCAGTTTTCGCGTTGACTATATTGAAGGCCTGCATAGTGGTCGGGGGCGTCCTCTTCTCCGCCAGATGGGTGATACCGTGGTTGTTGAGGGAAATAGTCAGGACCCGAAGCAGGGAGCTTTTTATTGTCGCTATCATAGTGCTCTGCCTGGGAACCGCCGCTTTGACCTCGATGCTGGGCCTCTCTCTCGCGTTGGGCGCGTTCCTCGCAGGTGTGATCATATCGGAATCTGAATATTCATCCCAGACCGTATCGGACATTCTTCCGTTGAAAGAGAGTTTCAGCGCCCTCTTCTTCATCAGTATCGGCATGCTGTTGAATCTGGACGCCCTGGTGAGAAATATGGGCACTGTCTCGATTATCGTGCTCACAATAGGGGTGGTGAAACTTGTTACGGCAGCCGTGCCCGCGTATCTCACCGGCCAGTCCGTCCGGAACTCGGTGCGCTCGGGCCTTTACCTTTCCCACATAGGTGAATTCTCCTTCGTTATTGCGGTAGCGGGAAGACAAGCCGGACTCATGGCGGACGACACGTATCAGATCTTTCTCTCTGCAGCGGTCCTCACTATGATGGCTACCCCCTTTCTCATTTCCGGATCGCCCCGACTGTCGTTATGGATTGCCCGGATCCCCTTTCTTCGCGCGCTGGATGCGGGCAGGAAGGACCATGAGGGGTATTACCCGGAACAGTTGAAAGAGCACGTGATTATCGTCGGCTTCGGGGTCAACGGGGGAAACCTCGCCAAGGTGCTCAGTCATTCCAAGGTCCCCTATGTGGTACTCGAACTGAACAGCGAGACTGTGCGAAAAGCCAGAAGACTGGGAGAGCCGATTTACTATGGCGAAGGAACAAGCATAACAATCCTCCGGAAGCTGGGCCTTCAATCAGCCAAGGCACTCGTAGTAGCCATCTCGGACGCATCGGCTTCCCGGAGAATCGTAAAGATCGCACGAACCGAAAACCCTTACCTGTTTATCCTCGCGAGAACCAGATATGTGTCGGAGGTAGACGACCTGATCAAGATCGGGGCGAGCGACGTAATACCCGAAGAGTTCGAAACCTCGGTTGAAATATTCTCAAGGGTGCTCAACCACTATCATGTGCCCCTGGAAACCATCAGGGAGCACATCGACGCAATCCGCGCCGACAGCTACCGCGCCCTGAGAACGGTCCATTTTCCCCGAAAGCCCGATATGGATATGCACGCCGTAACAAAAACCTCGTACATGGCCGGACAAACCCTTGCGGAGGTCGGCCTCAGGGCCAGGACAGGCATTACGGTAATTTCGATAAGACGCGAGGATAAGGTATACGAGTTGCCGTCACCTTCGTTTAAGATAGTCGAGGGGGATGTTCTCGTTCTCATGGGTAAGAGAAGAGACATGGAGTCCGCTATTGCGTATATAGAGACAGGTCGTATGGACCGGCAAATTCAAAAATCACATACAGAGGAGTAGAAAAGAGATGAACCCCTTCCTTGTTTCCATTGTAGCGACGCTCCTTCATATGAAGAGGATGTGCCCCAAGTGCAGGAGAGAACAGATACTGCCCCTGGCCGAGAAACACAAAACGGCGAAGTGCAGGTTTTGCGGGGCTGAAATGCCCCCTCCGCGCCATGGTCGCGGGACCCATGAGGCATAGGCGGGACCCCGGATATTTGTCACGACGTGGAGATAATCGAGTCAGACGACGAGGCTCCCGGGCCTTAAGGCATCTTAACGGGCTTGCTCACCTGGTGACGGGGGAGGCAGAAGCCCTGCGATCCATCACTCTTCTTCCCTGAGGAATAACTGGTGGTATTCGGATTCGGCCAGATGTTTTTTCAGCATCTTGCTTATGATATCAAATACCTCCTCCAAATCGTCATCGGTCATCCGTTTCAGGATCGTCTTCATCAAATCATCGTCGGAGAACTTCTGCAGGTACACCTGTACCGTATCCTCATCGGATTGCCGGTCCAGGCCGTACCCTAAAAAACCGCCGAATGTTTCCACAAACTGATGGGAGTGCTTTGCCATAACCACACCTTATTTCCTGTCTGTATTTAATTGTAATCACTTCCCGCCTTTTCTTGCGGCAGGAAGATACACGCCCTCTATTCGCCTGATTTCATAACCGTTCTCAGTGCAGGATTGTCCGCCGACAATATGTTGGCGGTTTCGGTCTCGTCATCATAAATCAGGACCGCCAATCCTTTTTCAAGTTTACCTTTTACCTGATTGAATTTTATCTCCGCCGAAGCTTCCACCGCGCCATAATCGGTGCCGTCCCTGGAGATGAATTCCTCGATTACGCCCCGCAGCGCTTCAGGGCTGAGCCTATCAACCGGGACTATATGAATAGACATGTAAACCTGCTCCCCTTACCTCCGCCCACCGAGGACTGCGCATCAGATCCTGTATATCCTTCCTCGGAGGCTTAACTCTGTCATATCCCTTATCACTTGCCGTCCCCCAAGTCCAGGAAAATCCAACATGGGTTTGTTTCTCATTCAATCGGTCTTCTATTTCCGGTATCCATTATATAAAATAGTCCAACTGCACCGGGTGGAGTAGGCGACGGCACAAGCCCTTCCTCTTTCTCTTTCTCCACCACCCACCGAACCCCGGCCCCTTTGCCGCCGTCCTTCCCGCGCCTCTTCACTGTGCAAATATGCGGTTGAACTGACAGGAAACCTGTTATAGAATTATAGTAGTCATGGACGGTATAAAAACTATCGACGACCTGATTGCATCCAAGAACCTTACCAAGGAGGAACTGGAACTCTTCGATGATCTGATCCGGGAAGCGCGGGAACGGGAAAAGCACTCCTCCGAACTCTCCCGCCTCACCAGGGACAACCTCGAGAGGCTCTCCGACGGCCTCAACATCATCGCGGAACGAACCGCCGAGATCGGCAAATCCATGGAACAACTCCTCGACCACATGGAGACTCTCTATATCCGGTCCATGCCGGACTCCAAGTTCCACCGCGAGTAGATACCCGGTCCTCTACCTCTTAGGTTCCCCCGAGTTTACCGGTGTTTGATGGTGAGTATCAACGCATAGGAAAGAAGTGCGAAGGTGACGGCGTTTGCGAGAATGATCGGGATGGAAGAGAGGAAGAACCCATAGAGCAGCCATAGGAAGACCCCGGTGCAGTTCAGGCTCATCATGAGAAGCGAGATGTCCCCCGACGATCTCGACCGCGACATCTTGATCACCTGAGGAAGGAACGCGAGAGTAGTGAAGGTTCCCGCCATCAATCCGAGAATCGTTACCGCATCAACGTTCTCCATCATGACCGCACCTCGTTAACCGCATATCTAAGGAAAAGTGAAGGTAGGCGTTTGCGTCCCGGAAGGCTGCCGTTTCCGGCGACCTGTCCCGGTGCCTGCGCGCCTGTGTGAAACGCGCCGCCCGGAGTCTCAGCGTTCTACCCGTTGCGGCCGCACCGCGGCTATCCCCACCGTTATGCGCCGCCTTTTTTTGGTAGAATCTGATTTAGTATGATCAGGCAGGCCCCGATGAGCCACCGGGGCCTGCTCGTGTGCTTTAGATTTTCACAACGTTTGCCGCATGCGGACCTTTGGGACCGTCAACCACATCGAAGCTTACAGCCTGACCTTCGGACAGAGATTTGAAACCGCTGCCCTGAATTGCTGAATAATGAACAAATACATCCCCGCCTTCCTCATTGGTGATAAATCCGAAACCTTTTGACTCGTTGAACCATTTAACAGTCCCTTTTGCCATAAAAAAAATACCTCCCTTTAAAAATTAAAAAGTTGAAGATAACGGAACTGTCACAGATAGACTACAAAGCATAAATCTTTGCGGTTCACAATAACAAAGCTTCCGAAACCCCATTTTTATTGTGGCACAGAATAAATCAAAGGTCAACATTATATTGAGGCCGGACGGGCAATCTTTTGCGCATTTTTCTCCCCCTTCACGGCCTTCATTTCCCCTTCGTGTCACCCTCTATTCAGCTTGCCAGCTTAATAGTCTCCGCCTTGATCCGGTTCATATCATCTACGTACACCTTACGCGGTTCAAAGGTTGCAAGCTCCGCTTCGGCGTAGGTCCCGTAAGTGGCAATGATGATTATATCGCCTTTTCTTCCCTTATGGGCAGCAGCTCCGTTGATACAGATAACCCCGGAGTTCCGCTCTCCCTTTATCGCATAGGTGCTGAAACGTTCCCCGTTCGTGACGTTGTAAATGTCCACCGCCTCGTAAGGGATGATATCTGCTTTCTCCAGCAGGGCCTCATCGATGGTAATACTGCCCTCGTAGTCAAGGTTGCTTTCCGTGACCCGAGCCCTGTGGATCTTGCCTTTCATCATCCGTCTCTCCATGTTAAGCCTCCATCAGAATTGTGTTGTCAATAAGTCTCGTCTTGCCCACGCGACAGGCGATTGCGAGAAGGACCCTGTTACCGGTCTCTTCCAGCTCCTTGAAAGTGTCCGCGTGAGAAATACTGACGTACTCGATACTGACCCCTCCCTTGGAGTTCAGTACCCTTTCCACTTCCCCCCTTATCACCGAAGCATTTCTCTCACCCGCCCTGAAAAGCGCTTCCGCCTTCCTGAGGGATGCATTTATAAGCAACGCCTTGTCCCGCTCTTCGGGACTAAGATACGTGTTTCTCGAACTCATGGCAAGCCCGTCTTTCTCCCGGACCGTGGGAAAAGGTACTATCTCCACATCCATATTGAGGTCCCTCACCATCTTCTCGATGATTCTGAGTTGCTGAAAATCTTTCTGTCCGAAAACGGCGAAATGGGGTTTGACGATATTGAAGAGTTTGTTCACCACTGTCGCGACCCCGACAAAGTGGCCCGACCTCGTCTTGCCGCAGAGGTAGTCCTCCAGGCCTTTCACCTCGACAAAGGTCGAATAGCCTTCAGGATAGACATCTTCAGCCTCTGGGTAAAAGATAATGTCTGTCTTCTCTCTGTCGAGAAGCGCGGCGTCTCTCTCAAAGTCCCTCGGATACCTGCTCAGATCCTCCGTGGGGCCAAACTGGATGGGGTTCACGAAGATGCTCACCACAACCACATCACTCAACTCTCTTGCTTTTCTCACCAGCGCGAGATGCCCCTCATGGAGGTAACCCATGGTAGGTACGAAACCGATCCGTTTACTCTTCCGTAAATCGTCGGCCAGGGACTGCATTTCTTTGACTGTTCTTACAACTTTCATATCAATGGAAGGAACGGGCGTCATCAGGGAAGACCCCTTCCTTCACCTCTTTTATATAGGCTTTAACCACATTGTCCATCTCCTCGCGGAGATTCATGTAGCTCTTCACAAACTTCGGCCGGGAACCCTTAAGGAGTCCAAGGAGATCGTGGATTACAAGAACCTGTCCGTCGCAATCCGGTCCCGCCCCTATGCCGATGGTGGGGATGGAAAGGATCTCACTCACTTCCTTCGCAAGTTGTCTCGGCACACATTCAAGAACAACCGCAAATGCACCCGCTTCTTCCACTGCCCGGGCGTCCTCGATGAGCTTCATCGCTTCCTCTCCCTTGCCCTGCACCTTATAAGCGCCCATCCTGTGTATGGATTGCGGGGTAAGACCAACGTGTCCCATTACCGGTATCTCTATATCAACGATGGCTCTGATCGTCTCTTTCATCTTGACGCCGCCCTCGAGCTTGACCGCAGCCGCGCCGCTCTCTTTCAACATCCTTCCCGCGTTTCTCTTTGCCTGTTCGATGCTCTCATGATAGGACATGAAAGGCATATCGATCACGACGAGAGCCCTTTCCACGCCTCTCGATACCGCCTTCGTATGATGTATCATCTCATCGACGGTAACCGGTATGGTAGTGGAGTAACCCAGCATGACATTGGCGAGGGAATCTCCCACCAGTATGCTGTCGATGCCGGCTTCATCCACTATGCCCGCAGTCGTGTAATCGTAGGCGGTGAGCATAGTAATCTTCTCTTTGCCTTTCTTGCCTTTGAAGACCGGCACGGTGACTCTGTCTTCCATTTACAACCCCCTCAAAACAAAAAAACCTTCCGAACACGGTTCAGAAGGTTATGACCACTCACATCTCCTTCCGTCTCGGTCCAGCATCATAGGATCCAAGCGGTATAGGAAAATTATAAGACCTATCTTCGACTGAAGTCAACTATTATTTTCACTTTCAATCGACCCATTTTACAAAGGCGCCCACGTCCTCCCTCGGGGTCTTGAAACGGTTCAACGGGCTCTCCCAGTCGGGGTGCCCGAGGGCCATGCCTATGACCACGTCCTTGTTTTCAGGTATGTTCAGGTAGTCCTTGATTTCATCCTCATATGCGTTTATGAGGCCGATGGGACACGTCCCAAGACCAAAACCGGGGGTAATGAGGGTGAGGTAGCCAAGGACTATACCGATATCCACCAGACGGGCCTTTGAGAAGGCATTGTCAAGGCACAGGACCACCGCAACGGGCGCTCCGTAAAAGTTGCAGCTCCCTTCGTTCACGAACCGGTCGAAGGAGAGGCCCATCTCCTCGAGACAGGGGTTCATGAGCCGAAAGGATTCGACCCCTCTTCTGCTGAAGGTTTCGGAAAGGGGCTTCACGTTCCCGGGACTGCAGGATATCTGTTTCTCCCTGTACGACTTGACGAGCTTCCGGCTCAGCCTTTCCCTTTCCTCGTCCATTACCACGTAGAATTCCCACGGCTGAAGGTTGATGGCGGACGGAGCGTTGGTCGCGAGGCGGAGGATCTCCTCGACCGTCTTCCTGGGCACCGGGTCGGGTTTAAACGCCCTCACGCTCCTCCGTTCCCTTATCGCGTCAAATAAGTCCATGATGCTCTCCCTCCGTCATTGTGTGGTTCTCCTTGGGAATAACCCGGCAACGGGTCCCTTCATTTCGTAAGCTCCGCATAGATGTTCACGGTTTTCTGCTCTTCTCTGTGGTCGATACCGTTCAGGGGAGCGTGGGCGGATTCTCCGTAGCCGACGAACCTGATGTCCCGAAAGCCTATGTGCCTGCATACAAGGGAAAGCTCGTCCCTGGAGTAAAAATGCACGTGTTCCCACCTGGTGTAGGCGCCGTCCTTACCCTCCACGTAACCGTCGTAGGTCTGCTTCTGATAGTGTTTTGCAAGAACCCCCTCGAGTCCCGGGAAGGAGAGCCTCAAGACTCCTCCTGCTTTGAAGGTCCTGTAAGCTTCGGAGAGGAAAATCATGGAGTCACTCTGGTTCAGGTGCTCCAGAAAGTCCTCACAGAAACCGAACTCAAACCAGTCATCCGGAAACGGGTGAGGGCCAACGAGATTGACGTTTTCACAGGCGAATCCCGGCTGGGTCTTGAAAAGCAGTTCCGCGTCCACGTTGAGCCACCCCTCAAGCATATTAAAGCCGCACGCGTAATGTATCCTCTTTAACCCGCCCGTAAGGTCAAGGCCCTTTTGCCGCGCCGCAAGGTCGGTCCTTTCGAGTTTCCTGATCCCGTAGCCGAATTTCCTGAGACCCGCCTCCAGTCCTCTCTTGGCGAGGCCGAGGACATAGACCTCGGCAGCCCGTGCCTTCGTCGGTTTGTTGCCCTGATCCGTCCTTACCCCCGACGGCTCGGGTCCGGAACATTCTTTTGCAGTCGTTTCTTTCAAAACATGCCTCCCCAGGACATTAAAACCGAGGATTTGTGCGCCCTTCTCCTGTTCCCCGGAAGGTCGCGGAGCGCCGGTCAATGAGCAAAATATACCCGGTGATACCCCGTATTGTCAAGCGCCCCCGGCTGTTGCCGTGGGGGAATAGATGTATTACATTGTTCCATGGAGCATGCTCCGGAAACAGGGGTGAAGCGGTGGCAATAAAGCTGGTTCTTGCATTGGTCCTTATTCTCGCGGGCTTCTCCGCCCCCGTCCATGCCATGACTTTGATGCAGTTAAGAGAACTGAAGGGGTTCGATCTCATTTCTTCCAGGGTGGATGCGATCCTGACCGACTACGGCATGCCCGCCGCGATCATAGACCACGGGACCATGGCGCAAAAGACATCCAAAGATGCAAAATGGGGCGCTTATACCCTGAACCTTACCGATGACGATTGGACCCTGGTCTATTCCGGCGAAAGCAGAGAGGCAACCGGCCCAGGCCGCTGGATCAACCCGGAGCCGTCCATGCCCGCCAAATTTTCCGGACTCAAGGCCCTGAGCCTCCTCACATACGGTAATGCGAGGGGCGTGATTCAAAAAGACAGGAGAAGTAACAGAATGATTCCCGGGCTGCCCGCGAATGTCTTCCAGACCCACCACGTGTACCAGGTGACTGCCGTCCTCCCTGCCGGGTCATCCTCGGAAAAGATCGTCGAGAAGTACGGGAAGGAGTACGAGGGCACAACGAATGCGGGCAGGCAGCACGTCCTGAGGTACTGGGTCAAGGGATACCGGACCCGGCGCGTTCCTCCGAACCTTTACGCCGTCGATTTCGAGCTGAAAGAAGACGGGTCCGTGGACACCTACACCATAACAGGCGTGAGGGTAGATGAGGCGACGGAAAAGTTAAACAGGATGATCGACAGATTCAACAGGGGCTGTCAGGAAGACAGCGAAGACGGCAGCCGTTGCCTGGGGATATAGAACCCCTTCGCACATCTCCTTCCCTTCTCCGGAAAATGACCAACCTCCCATCAACGCCTTTTCGGGACTGAACGGGTGACACGAAACTGACGTTTTCTGCCGGATACCTGACTCTTTTGTCGGTCATACGGCCTGTCCGTTGCGTAAGACCCCGATATAATGCTTGTATCGCACCGGCACCTCTCTTGCATCCCTATCCGGCAAGGAGCGATAGCCGTCCGGATCTGATGGCGGCGTCCCCGAATAAATACTGAGCCGGAGGTTCCCATGGCAGGAGATTACGCAAAGAAGAACGCCCTTATGACCCTTTCAGAATCATATCCGACACCTGAAGCGTACGTAAGCGGTCTCCTTATGCCCCCTGTCCGGGAAAGGGGCGCAATCGCCCTCGCCACAGGAGGAGCGCCGGGCCGTTGTCCCATGGCGGCCGAGCGGGCACGGGCGGGGTCATCCCCGAGTCACGGCGCCGGTGATGCCGCCTCGCAGCCGACCTGCGAATTCCAGGATTTCTGCAATCACCTGTATGCAACCGAACCCACCTGCTATTGCATGGCGGCGTGGAAACGGCCCACCGCGATCGCGTTCCCCGTTTTCGCCTGAACCGCGGACGGAGGACCCCGGATATATATTGAACTGAACTAATAAATTGTTTGCTTTCCCTTCCGGTTTGTGCGATACTGATTCTCAGGAGTATCGGAATTATCTGTTAGTAGTTACTTCAGGAATTAATATTTTTGTAGTCTCTTCGTAACACGGTTCCGCTTTCTTCCGCATTCTAAAAAGGAGGTACATTTTCATGGCAAAAGGAACTGTGAAGTGGTTTAACGAGTCTAAGGGTTTCGGTTTTATCACCAAAGACGACGGCTCAGACGTGTTTGTTCACTATTCTTCAATTCAGGGCAGTGGTTTCAAATCCCTGGCTGAAGGCGACAGCGTAAGCTTTGATGTTACAAGCGGTCCGAAAGGTCCCGCAGCAGCAAACGTAGTGAAAGACTAAGTCAATCAGGCAGGTTCGGATTCGTCCGGACCTGCTGTTTTTTTATCCGGCGCAACCCGACTCACCCCCACCAAAATCGCTTATTTTCCATTTTCTCTTCCTCCCAAGGGAAAGGGACCACTAAATCGCGCCGTTCGCCTCCGCGGAAACGAGGGTTTGGAGAAGCTCCCTCTGTTCGGGGGTCGCGAGTATGAGCAGGTTCATGCCGCCCTCCAGGATGGTATCGGGATAGGGATTGTAAATCCAATCACCATCCTGTTTCCGTGCGGATATAAGGAGCGTGTTTCCGAGGTCCTTGAAGTCTATAACCCCCACCGCTTTCCCCACATAGGCCGAATTGAGAGGTACGTGCACTTCCTCGACCCTCAGGGGCGCATCCCGTTCTCTCAAAAGTTTATCGAGGAAGGAGGTCACGTTAGGCCTGACCATCTCGGAGGCCATCCTCAAGCCCCCTATGTAGTTGAGGGCCACCACCCCGTCCGCGCCTGCACGCTTGATCTTGTCTATATTCTTCGTGTCGTTGCACCGTGAAATGACCCTCAGGGCCGGGTTCAACTGTTTGGCCGTCAATACTATCACGATGTTGTCATTGTCGGAATTGGTCGTGGCAAAAAGCCCCTTTGCCCTGTGGATCATGGCCTTGTCCAGTATCTCGTTCTCCGTTGCATCGCCCAACATCATGTCCACATTGAGGCTCTGGGCCCGCATGGTCTCCATCACCTCTTCCCTCATGTCTATTGCCACCACATGCCTCTTTGTCTGGAACAACTCCTTGACAATGTAAAGGCCCACCATGCCTATGCCGCACACTATGTAATGACTCTTCATCCTCTCTATCCTCTTCTCCATAGTCCTCCTTCTGAAAACCCTTCTCAGTTCTCCCCCGATAATATACGCGGCGATGGACGTAAAGAGGTACGCCACCATGCCTGCGCCGACAAATATGAATAATATGGTGAAAACTTTGCCGAAAGGCTTGTTATCGAGGCCGATCACATCGCCGTAACCAACGGTTGAGATGGTAATGGCAGTCATGTAGAGGGCGTCGAGGAAGGTTGTCCTGCTGCCCCCTATGATCTTGAATCCAATTGTACCTATCAGGATGATGGCGACTATCAACAGAATAAGGTGCTGAAATTTTTTCGGAATCCCTTTGAGGTACATTAATCACCATTATACCATCATAAATCCGTGGATTCATCCATAAAGCAGCAGAGGTCCGGGATGCGCCTCTGCGGGGCCCGGGAGAATCCTTGGACGTCGCGGGAATATGCCGCGACGGGCCCCGCAGATAAATTCCGTAATTATCGATAATAAACTATTGACATTACACTTTTTTTCGCAGAAAATTGCAGTATATCCCTTCTCTGTAACCGAAAGAGTAGAGCAGGGTTGGAGGGGGCTCCCCCGGAAGGGGAAATAATTATCATGATGCATGGTCCCAATTCGTCCCACAAGCCCATGACAAGGCAACGATGGTCCCGAAACACCACGCTGCATGTCCGCGATTGCATCGTCCTCGTCGCGGGAGACAGCGACCTTTACGTGGACAAAAACTTCATAAAGGTCTTTGGTTATGATGACCCCCGCGAGGTCAGCGAGAAGCCCTTCTCCATGCTCGTCCACCCGGAAGACAGGGACCGCGTCGAGGAAATCCACCGGAAAAGAAGCCGGGGAGACGGGGCGCCCGACCATTACGAGTTCAAGGGAATTTGCAGAGACGGCACCTCCATCCACCTGGAGGTTTCAGCCACGAGCCTCAAGTATAACGGCCAGACCCTTTCCGCCATGTATCTCCGGGATATCACCACACGAAAGCGCTGGGAAGAGGAACTCAGGGAGAGCGAGGAAAAATACAGGACCCTTTTCGAAAATTCCATGGACGCCATATACATCACCGGCAGGGATGCTCGCCTCGTCGACGCGAACGAGGCCTTCCTGAACCTTTTCGGTTATACCCGGGAAGAAGCTATCGGTCTCAACGGAAAGGAGGCAATTTCGTCTCAAGACCTCGAACGGTTCAAGAGTATCGTGCGGAAAAAGGGCTATGTGAAGGATTTCAGTCTCAAGCTCGCAAGGAAAGACGGAGAAACGATGGACTGTCTTCTCACTTTGAACCCCATGGTGGGAGAAGGCGGAAAAACCACGGGTTACCAGGGTATTGTCCGGGATATCACCGCATACAAGAAGGCCCAGGAGGCGGTGCAATACATGGCGTATCACGATAGCCTCACCGGGCTGCCCAACAGGATACTATTCTCCGACCGTCTGACCATGGCGATTGTGAATGCGACGAGGAACAAACAGCGCATCGCGGTCATGATGCTCGACCTGGACAGGTTCAAAGACGTGAACGACACCCTCGGCCATGACGTGGGAGACAGACTCCTCAAAGCGGTAGCCGACCGCCTGTTGGACACGGTGCGAAAGAGCGATACGGTGGCCCGGATGGGAGGCGACGAGTTTCTCCTCGTCCTGCCCGAGATAAACACGGTGAACGACACCATCGTGGTTTCCGACAAGATAATGGAGGCTTTCCGAAGACCTTTTTCCACGAGCAGCCACGAGCTTTTCATAACCTGTAGTGTAGGGATGGCGATCTATCCCGAGCACGGCACGGACCCGGAAGTCCTTATCAGGAATGCCGACACGGCCATGTACAGAGTAAAGCATCTCGGAAGAAACGGGTACCGCCTGTGCGACACCAAGGTTTTCGAAGGTAACCCTCCTGTGGAGCCCCGCCTCTCCGATTCCACGCTTCACCCGATGAAGTCTTGATTTTTTAAAGGTTCTGTATTATTAATAAGATTACTCGATGTTTTATCTTTCTCAGCCAAAAGGATGACAATAAAACGGCCGTCGGCCTGTCGGGTTGAAAACGGAAGGGGGCTGCCGGAAAAATTAAGCAAAACGGGGTGATAGATCATGTCTGTAGAAAAATTTGAGTTTAAGACGGAAGTAAAACAACTTCTCGACCTCATGGTGCACTCTCTTTACTCCCACAAAGAGGTATTTCTGAGAGAGCTGATCTCCAACGCGTCCGACGCCATCGACAGGGCGCGGTACGTTGCCTTGCAGGACAGCGCGGTTCTCGAAAATGAAGCGGGCTGGAAGATCAGGATCGCAATCGATAAGGATGCGGCCACCTTGACGGTGAGCGACAACGGAATCGGCATGACGAAAGAAGAAGCGGTGGGCGCACTGGGAACCATCGCCCATTCGGGAACCAAGGAATTTCTTGAAGCGCTGCAAAGCAAAGAGCTGAAGGACAATCCGGAGCTTATAGGGCAGTTCGGCGTGGGCTTCTACTCGTCCTTCATGGTGGCGGACCGCATCACAGTCGTCTCCAGAAAAGCGGGCCAGCCGGGGAAAGGCGCGGTCCGATGGGAATCTACCGGCGACGGTGCCTTCACCGTGGAAGATGCCGAAAAGGCGGGCAAAGGAACCGACGTAATACTCCACCTTAAAGACGAAGGGAAAGAATACCTCGAAGAGTGGGAAGTCCGGTCTATAGTGAAGAAATATTCCGATTTCATAGAACACCCTGTGGTGATGGACATTGAAAGGGAACAGGACAGCGAACTCGAAAAAGGGAAAAAAGTAACGATCAGGGAAGAACAGACCCTCAACTCCATGAAGGCGCTCTGGCTCCGGGACAAGTCGGAGGTCCCCGACGAGGAGTATAAGGAATTTTATAAGCACCTCTCCCATGACATGTTCGAGCCCCTGAGAGTCATTCACTACAAGGCCGAAGGCACTACGGAATTCAACGCCCTCCTTTTCATTCCCTCCAGGGCGCCCTTCAATATCCTTTACAAAGACTACAAGGTGGGACCTACCCTCTATGTAAAGAGGGTCCAGATCATGGACCACTGCGAGGACCTCATTCCGCCCTACCTCCGGTTCGTGCGAGGCGTAATCGACTCCGCCGACCTCCCCCTCAATGTTTCGAGGGAGATTCTGCAGAACAACCGCCTTGTTGAAATCATCAGGACGAATGTCACAAAGAAAGTTCTCGATGTACTGAACGACCTGAAGAAGGACGACTACGGGAAGTATCGCGAGTTCCACAGCGAATTCGGCCGCATACTCAAGGAAGGTATACATTATGACTTCCAGAGGAGGGAGACCATTGCGGATCTTCTCCTCTTTCCGTCCACAAAGACCGAGGAGAACAAACTCACCACCTTTCAGGAATACGTGGACAACATGAAGGAAGGGCAGGATGAGATTTACTACATCACGGCGACATCCCTCAAGGACGCCCTCAAGTCACCCTACCTGGAGGTCTTCAAGAAGAGGGACTACGAGGTGCTCGTGTTCCTCGACGAGATCGACGACTTCGTCATGAACACGCTGGAATTCAAGGGAAAGAAACTGAAATCCGTCCTGAAAGGGGATGTGAAGCTCAAGCCCTCGGAGAAGGCGGAAAAAGAAGAGGGAGAAAAGAAGTATCAATTGCTTCTCGATCTCATCAAGGACAGGTTGAAGGAAGATGTGAAGGATGTGAGGTTCTCGGGCAGGCTCACCGATTCACCATGCTGCCTTGTGGGTGAGGAGGACGACATGGACCCCCAGATGGAAAAACTCCTGAAGGCCATGGGTCAGCCCATTCCCGAGAACAAGAAGATCCTGGAGATAAACCAGCACCATCCCCTCCTTACCGTCATGAACGAGCTTTTCGAAAAGGACAAAGAGAGCGATCTCTTGAAGGACTATATAAACCTTCTCTATGATCAGGCCCTTGTGCTCAAGGGTTCGGCCCCTAAAGACCCTGTCATGTTCTCGAAAGTGATTGCCCGTCTCATGGTAGAGGGTGCTCCGAAATAAGTAACTCCACGGAATCGAAAAGGGGGCCGGTTTCCGGTCCCCTTTTTTTGCGACAGGCTTTTGAAGGCCTGGTTCCGACCAATATCTTACCTGTCGAAAAAATCCCTGAATTTCTCTTTGAAACCCTTCCGGGTAGCGCCTGTATGGCTTCCGAATTCCCGGGCAAGCTCTTCCATCAATTGCTTCTGCCGGTCCGTGAGGCTGGAGGGAATGACTATATTGAGGTATACAAGCTCATCGCCCCTTCCGTACCCGTTCGCTTTGGCCACGCCAAGGTTCCTCAGTCTTACGATCCTGCCCGGTTGGGTGCCTGCAGGTATGTCGATCTCCGTTTCTCCTTCAAGGGTGGGGATGACAATCCGTCCCCCCAGGGAAAGTAAGGGAAAGCTCACATCGACCTGTACTATGATGTTCTCCCCTTCCCGCTCAAAAACGGGGTGTTCCTTCACGTTCAAAACTATATAAAGGTCGCCGGGAATTGTGTCGCCCGGCCTCCTCATGCCTTCTCCCCGGAGTTTGAGCCGCGCGCCCATGTCCACGCCGGGTGGAATCTTCACGTTGATCTTCTTGTTTGTCCTGGTAAACCCCTTGCCGCTGCACGCTTTGCAAGCGTGTTTTACTATATACCCTTCACCCCCGCACACCTCGCAGGTCCGGTTGATGGTGAAAAACCCGTGGGTATCCCTCACCTGGCCCCTGCCGCCGCAATGCTTGCACGGCGTCGGCTGATGGCCCGGCTCGATCCTTGTGCCGCCGCAGATGACGCACTTCTCGTCCTTGGGGATCTGGATCTCTTTCTCTACACCGAATACCGCCTCTTCGAATTCTATCTCCAGATTGTATCTGAGGTCGTCGCCTTTTCTTTCCCTCTGCCTCTGACCGCCGAAAAAATCACTGAAGAGGTCGTTAAAGATATTATCAAAATTCCCCTGGAACCCGAAATCAAACATCGAGCTCTCGTCTCCGCCGAAGCGCTCATACTTCATCCTCTTTTCGTGATCGCTCAGGACGGCATAGGCCTCGCTGATCTCTTTGAATTTCTCTTCCGCTTCCTTGTTGTCGGGATTCCTGTCAGGATGATACTGAAGGGCAAGCTTCCGGTACGCCTTCTTTATCTCTTCGTTTGTTGCATCTCTCGATACATTCAGTATTGCGTGATAATCTCTTCTCATAAGCTAAACCGCGCCATGCTTTATTGAATTTCGGGTTTTTTCGAAACCGATACCCGCGAAGGCCTGACGAGTCTGCCATTGAGCAAATAGCCTTTCTGTACTTCCGATGTCACCATGTCGGGCTCCACGTCCTCCCTCTCTTCCTGATAAAGGGCTTCGTGGAGGTTGGGGTCAAACTTCGTCCCCAGGGCCTCAATCCTCTCGACGCCCGATTTCTCGAGCACCTTCAGGAACTGGTTAAGGGTAATCTTCACCCCTTCCACGATGACCTTTAAATCGTCCGCATGATTCGCGTGCGCCAGGGCCATCTCCAGGTTGTCGATCACGGGGATCAATTCCTGAAGGAGTGTCTCGTTGCCGTACTTCAGGGTTTCCTGTTTCTCCTTTACTTTCAGCTTCTTGAAATTTTCAAACTCCGCCTGAAGATAAAGCATCTTTGCCTGAAGCTCCTTGATCGATTCGTCCTTCGCTTCCAACTGTTCCTGAAGCTCCTCGATCACTTCTTCTTTCTTCCTATTCTTCTTCTTATGGTCCTCATGGACCTCATTCTTCTCGGGCTTTTCCTTGCTTTCGCCGTTCCCCTCTTTATTCACGCCTTTACCCTCTCTTTTTTCCATTGTTCCCCTCTTACATTACGGACAGGATGTCTGTCAGTGTCTTCGCGGTATAGTTCACGATGGGTATGATTCTCGAATAGTTCATTCTTATGGGACCTATGACGCCGAGCACCCCGTAGCTCTTTTCACCGATACGGTATGTAGAGGTGATGATGCTCAGATCCCTCATCTCCTTTATGTCACTCTCCGTACCCATGATTACATGGATGCCTTCCTCCTTGAGACAGCCGTCGAGAAGCCGAAGAAGTTTTTCCTTCCTCTCGAGGGTGTGAAACAGCTCCTTCAACCTCGCAAGGTCGGAGAATTCAGGCATATCCATCATTTTGGAGGTCCCCTCGATATATATCTCTCTCTGGTCTTCCTCTTCCATGATGGTTTCGAGGGTCTCCCTTATCTTGGCAAGGAGTTTGCTGTAGTTTTCCTTATCCTTTTCCACGTCTTCGAGTATCCTCTCCTTGAGCGCATAAAAAGGTATGCCGCTGAACCTTTCATTCATGTAACGCTTCATGGTGTTAAGGACGCCCATGCTCAGGCTTTCGCCCGTATCCACGAGCCGTGTGTGCACGATGCCCGCCGACGTAACGAAGACTATGAGGATCGTGTTCGACGACAGCTTCACGAATTCGATCTCTTTGAAGAGCATCGTATTGACCCTCGGCTCAACCACTATGCTCGTAAATTTCGATATGGAGGCAAGGACTTTCGACGCATCTTCCATCACCCCCTCCACCTGGGCATAGCGGGGTTTGAACAGGCTTTCCAGGACCTGCAGTTCTCTCTTGCCGGGGTTCCTCAGAACAAGCATGGTGTTCACATAGTACCTGAACGCCTTGTAAGTGGGGATCCTCCCCGCAACCACATGGGCCTTGTAGAGAAACCCCTGTTCCTCCAGATCGGCCATGATGTTCCGTATCGTGGCCGAACTGAGCCTGTTGCGTATGCTCTTTGCGATAGTTCTCGATCCGACAGCCTCCGCGGACGTGATATAGCTGTCCATTATGAGTTCGAGAACCATCCTCTCTCTATCAGTCAGGGTTTCCATAAAGCCTTCTAACCATTAAATAACTTAATAATATCTCATATCTTTGTCAAGAAATGAAATCCGCACGAATACCTCGGCTTACCTTATTATTATACACTCTATCAGGCCGGGATTCAACGGATTAGAAGCGGCTGATGAGGCCGGGCCCCTCGGCGGGGATCACTCTGTCCGACGCCGGGCCCCTCCCCGCCTTCACCGCGGCGGGAGGTGATGGGAAGGGATGAGAGAAACCCAAAACAGGGTGTGGGGAGCGCCCGGAGATCGCTCCTCTTCGGTGTGCCGGACATGGGGAATGTTACGTTCCGGATAGCGCGGCCCCGGCCTGCATCGCCTCGCGTTTCCTTCGGGCCATCCTGGAATATATATTGGTAAAGACAATGCCTATGACGATCACGCCATATTCGGATACGGTGAAATACCATTCGGGCGTTTCGTGGTGGATGAGTTTGGCCACATTTAACAGGCTGTTCACCAGAAACACACATGACCACGCGGTGGTGGTGATGAAGCAACCTCTTATAAATGAAGGGGAATTCCACAACTCCCTGGGCAAATTTTCGCGGGCGTAGTCTTCCGTAAAAGGCCGTCCCAAGAGAATGGAAAGCTGCGCGCACACGAATAGGGTCCCCGTGGCGAGAATCCCCATATGACGGATTGCCCACATATTTTTGAGCCAGACCACAGAAATCAAGGCAAAAGCGAAAAAGAGGTATCCTGCCCACAGGATGGCGCCCCTGTGAAGTCTGGCGGCCGCCATGACAACCACTAATATGGCCGCCACGACGATGGCGAACTGAAGGCGGAAGATCGAATGGCCGGCAATAAACCAAAAAGCAAACCATGGGGCAAAAGCCAGCAGCAGCTTGAGTATCTCTTTCATCGGACCCCCCGTCGTCGTGTAAGCATATAATTACACGGTCTTCCGGAAATTATCAACCATTAAGTGCGCCGTCCGTGTGGTCGGGAGTGGGTCGTCCCGGCCACACCTTACACCGGTTCATTCCGTTGTGGGCTCCGTGGTACGTCGCTTACTCTTTCGTTTTCGACGCGATCTCATTTCCAAAACGAATACAATTCTCGACTGACGCAGTGTCGGGATTCCATTTTTCCCGTATTCCCTCATTCAGCAGTTCAAACCCGCCCTCTTTAAGCCTGTCCGATATAACCTTTACCGACTCTCCGCTCCAGCCATAACACCCAAAGGCAGCCGCCTTTTTGCCCCTGAACCGCAATCCCTTGATTTCCTCAAGAATGGAGGCGCACGCAGATAGGATGCCCTGGTTTATGGTCGGAGACCCGACCAGGATTGCCCTGGACTTGAAAATCTCGGTGATGATATCGTTTTTGTCCGATCTCGCGGCGTTGAACAGTTTCACGGCCACCGTCTTATCGACGTCGGTGATCCCCTTTGAAATGGCCTCCGCCATCTTTCTGGTCCCGTCCCACATGGTGTCATAGACTATGGTAATCTGGTTCTCGGCATAGGCGTTTGCCCATTGGACATACTGGTTGACGATCTGTAACGGGTCTTTTCTCCACATTACGCCGTGGCTCGGACAGATCATGTTCACCGGCACATTCAACGCGACAACCTCCTTGATCTTCTTGTCAACAAAGGTGCTGAAAGGCGTCAGGATGTTGGCATAGTACTTGATGGCTTCCTGAAACAGTTCCGTCTGGTTCACCAGGTCATTATACATCAGTTCCGACGCGATGTGCTGACCGAAAGCGTCGTTACTGAAGAGGACGTTGTCGCCGGTCAGATAAGACATCATGCTGTCCGGCCAGTGCAGCATCCGGGCTTCGATAAATATCAGCTCTTTTGATCCGAGACTGAGTTTATCTCCTGTTTTCACCACATGAAAATCCCAATCCTGATGATAGTGGCCTTTCAGTGAATTTACACCGTTGGACGTACAGTATATGGGCGTCCCGGGAATATGGCGCATCAACTCCGGCAGCGCGCCGCTATGGTCTGATTCCGCATGATTGGCGATTATGAAATCGATCTTTTCAAGGGGGATCTCCTTTTTCAGGTTTTCCACGAATTCGCCTGAGAACTTCCCCCACACGGTATCGATGAGGACCGTTTTTTCATCCTTTACCAGATACGAATTGTAGCTTGAACCGCGATGGGTCGAATACTCCTCCCCGTGAAATTTCCTCAGCTCCCAGTCGATCTTTCCGACCCATGAAATATTCCCGTTGATTTTAAAAGCCATGATATCCTCCTGATTCAGTCCGAATATATTTTGCTCAGTTTCTTGAGCAAGCTATGAAACTCCTCATGCTTGCCGATTCCGATCCGCTCCACTTCTATCTGCTCGAACCCTTCAAATAATTCGTCCTGCCGCTTCTCCGGCAGAAGCCTGTCCGCCATCACGAACAAGACCGTATTCTCCTTCTCCATATGGGCGTTCAACAATGAAATGTAGCCCTCCACGTTTTCAATAATGACCCCCGATGAAGAGCCGTCGCCCACCGTATAGGCGTCAAAGGCTTCGCTTATGGTTTTAACATAGGCCCTTCCCATTGTATGTTCCCGAAGCATAACGGCAATAGGGCCATCCTTCGGGACTCCGGCAGCTTCCAAAGCGGGGAACAACAGGTCTTCTTCCTTTCCATGGTGACACCTGTCCACAAAGACTTTCAGGAATTCAAGAATACCCCCGAAGTCTTCTTTGTTCACGTTTCCCGTTGCCTTCATTCGGCCGGATATCCGCCCCATGATACCGAGCATGATCTTGATGCCTTCGTGTTCGTCTTTCAGTTGCTGCGTAGCTTTCGAATTCATCACCCCTCCCTTGTTCGGTTTTTTCCGCTCTCCCCCGGGGACCTGCGTGGTGATATTGATTACAGGCCCGATAAGCTGTCCAATATAACTTTAAGATCGCTGCGGGGATTTTGTACAGGGCGGCGGCGGGGAAAGGTCCCTTTTTTACCCGTGAGTCTTTGTCTCATGTATGACGTCTTGACTTAAGTCAAGTACAATGGCCATTCTGTATTATAAGATGAATGAAACCCAAAAGGAAACTCAAAAGGAGAACGCTATGGCCGAGAATTCCACCCACACAGAAGGTTTGCCCTCCGTATTGAAACTCAAAGACATGATTGACTACCAGGAACACTCCGTCGTGAGCCGGGAGATCATCCGCAAGCCCTCGGGAACGATGACCGTCTTCGCCTTCGACAAAGGAGAGGGGCTCAGCGAACACACGGCGCCTTTTGATGCGGCGGTCTATCTGCTGGAAGGCGAGGCCGAGATTCGCATCGACGGCAAACCCTATTCGGTCAAGGAAGGGGAAATGATCGTCATGCCGGCCAACAAGCCGCACGCCCTCAAAGCCGTCACCCGCTACAGAATGCTACTGGTAATGATCAGGTAGAACAAAATACACGGGGGACCCGATGGGTACACAAGCCGTTATGGAAAAGGCAAAAACCCGTGCAAAGGACGGCTAAATAGCGTGTATGCAAGCCCTGAAGATCTCCGGGGAGGAGGGTTTTTCGCCGAAAGACCCGGGCGCCCTTCTGAACGATCTCAAGGGCCGGCCGTGAACCGGAGTATTTGTCGCAGTATGGAGCGACGGGATTCCCTGCGCCATCGTCTGAATCAATTGTGTCGGGCCTCACTCAGCGTGTCAGGGCAGTGCGCGATGTGAAATCCTCTTCGGTGTTCGCGCGCATCTCAACTGCCCGCCTCGACTCCCTGGCCGTCGAGACGGCGCAATTACGCCCCTGCGCCTTCGCCCGGTAAAGTGCGACGTCGGCCGTCCCCAATATCTCATCCACCGTGCTTCCGGCGACCGCGCAGGCCACACCGATACTCACCGACACAGACAGGGCGCCCGCCCTTGTCATGATTGTGCTTGCGGCAACCTGGGCGCAAACTCTCGTAAAGAGGGACATGTAATCGGTTTCTTCCTTCAATGGAACGATCATCAGAAACTCCTCTCCCCCCATGCGTCCCACGGAATCGTATTTCCGGAGGTTATCATTCAGAATCTTCGTGAGTCCCCTGAGCACCTCGTCCCCAGCCTGATGGCCGTACGTGTCGTTGATACGCTTGAAATGGTCTATGTCGCACATTCCGACAGCCAGCGCCTCGCCGCGGCGAGTAGCCCGAGCCAGTTCCTGGTCCAGGTGGACAAGGATGGCACGGCGATTGAGCATACCCGTCAACGGATCGTGGGTGGCTTGGTGCGCCAGGGCTTCCCTGCTTTGGATAAGCGCGGCCCGCATCTCTACCATACGCCGGCCGACCTCCACGCGGGCACGAAGCTCTCCCGCATCATAGGGCTTCGCGAGATAGTCGTTGGCGCCGGCCTCGAGTCCGGCGATAATGTCCGCCTTCTCGTCTTTCGACGTGAGCATGATAATGTAAGCCGGCAGGTCGCTTTGCAGGGTACGGACCCTGCGCACCACCTCCGGTCCATCCATCTCCGGCATCATCCAGTCAAAGATGGCGAGCTTCGGCGCATCGGGCTTCTGCATAGCCTCCCAAGCCTGAGCGCCATCCTCCGTCGCCACCACCTCATGACCCTGCTTTTTCAGTACTGCCGTAAGGACAGTGCGCGACGTTAAGTCGTCTTCGGCGATCAATATTCTCATGGGTACTGCCTCCTTGTTGTCTGATTCGTCATTTTCCACTATCCGTAAATTCCTTCATCGCTTCCTTCAACAGGTCAAACTGCTTTTCCAATTCCGGCAGGCGGGCCTTGATAGCCTCCACGCTGCCGCCTTTTCCGGCTTTCTCCACCTTGAAGGCCGCGGCGCGTAAGGCCTCGCCGCCCAAATTGGCAGACGCGCCTTTGATGGAATGGGCCTGACGCTCGACGTTTTCCGTGTCTCCCGCATCGAGATAGCCCTTGAGCACCGCGATCTGTCTGGGGATATCGTCCAGGAAACCGGCCACCACGGTATATGCCAGATCCTCGTCATCCATAAGGCGGGACATCATCCCCGTCTTGTCGAACACCGGCGCCCCGGCCTCGCCTGTGCCGGCTGAGATATGGGTTTCAGGCTCCCCGGGCGTGCATTCCCTTGTCGGTTCTTTAGGCAGCCACTTCTCCAGCGCCTCGGCCAGCACTTTGGGTGAGACAGGCTTACTCACGTAATCGTTCATCCCTGCTTCCAGGCATTTCTCACGGTCACCCTGCATGGCGTGGGCGGTCATGGCAATGACCGCTACCTCGTGATTACGCACCTGAGATGAACGATCGCGGATTCGGCGCGTCGCCTCCAGTCCGTCCAACACGGGCATTTGAACATCCATGAGCACCAGGTCGTAGGGCAGGGTTTCCAGGGCTTTGATGGCTTCCGCTCCGTTGGCCACTGCGTCCGCGCGGAGACCCAGTTTCTTGAGGATGCCCACAGCCACCTGTTGATTGGTTATATTATCTTCAGCCAGGAGAATGCGCATTGCTCCCCGACGTAATTCGCGGACTGTGTGGCGCGTGACGATGGACTGCGCCGGCAGGCTCATAGCAGTCCCGGCCAACACGGCGGACAGGCAGCCGAAGAGTTCGGACTGACGCGCCGGTTTGGTCAGGTAGCCGGAGAAACCGATATCCTCCATCTTCCTTGCGTCACCCCGTAGTCCCAAAGAGGATAAAAGAACGAGAGGCGTGTCCTTGAATGCAGGATCTGCCTTGATAGCGCGTCCCAGGGCCGTACCATCCATGCCCGGCATCTGCATGTCGAGAATAGCGATCCGGAAAGGATCACCTGTGTCTTTGGCCAGATAGAGCGCCTTGAGCGCCGCGGGTCCGTCTTCGGCCCCTTCCACACGCACGCCCCATGCTCCAAGCTGGGCCGTCAGGACCTCACGATTGGTGGCGTTATCATCTACCAATAGGATGTGGACCCCGTGCAGTTCGGCGGGAGGCGCGATGTTCTGTTCTCGCTCGGGCTCCCTGGTAAAGCGCGCCGTAAACCAGAACTCGGAACCCCGGTCCTCTTCGCTCTCGACACCGATCTCGCCACCCATCATCTCCGCTAACTGCTTCGAGATGGCCAGCCCCAATCCGGTGCCACCGTACTCCCGTGTGGTCGAAGCGTCTGCCTGGGTGAACTTCTGAAACAAGGCTTCCAGGTTGTCTGCGGATATGCCTATGCCTGTATCTCTTATGGAAAAACGCACCACGGCTTCGTCATCTGTTTCGGAAACCAGACTTGTCCTGACGGCGATCTCGCCTTCATGGGTGAACTTTACCGCATTGCCCGTCAGGTTGGTGAGAATCTGGCGCAGGCGACCGGGGTCGCCGCGGACGTAGGCCGGCATCTCCGGCGCCGCGGCACAAATGAACTCGAGCCCTTTCTCGTGAGCGCGAAGAGCCATCATGGCAGCGAAGTCGTCCAACAAGGCGCGAAGGTCGAAACCAAGCGCCTCCAACTCAAGTTTGCCTGCCTCGATCTTGGAGAAATCCAATATGTCGTTTATGAGCGCGAGGAGCGACTCTGAACTGTTGCGCACGGTCTCGGCATAGTGCCGCTGCTCCACGTTCAGGTCCGTATCAAGCAGGAGGCCTGTCATGCCGATAACGCCGTTCATGGGAGTGCGGATTTCGTGACTCATGTTGGCGAGGAACTCGCTCTTGGCCACGTTTGCCATCTCGGCCCTCGCGGTGGCATCCTCGAGCCGGTGATTAGCCTCCCGAAATGCTTCCTCGGCCTTCTTGAACTTGGTAATGTCCTGGTTTGCGCCAAACCTCTTTACAACACGGCCTGAATCATCCCTGATGATCCTTGCCCGCGCCAGGATATGCCGCACTTCTCCATCGCGACGGATAATACGGTGTTCAATGTCGGCAACCCATTCGGGGCCCTGGTTTGAGTCAATTTGTTTCAGGAATTGAGCATAAGACGGCAGATCGTCGGGATGCAGGAATTGTTTCACATATGATTCCCTTGTCATTCGATACCCTCCTTCCCGCTCGGCAGTGGTGCCGTAAAGCGCATAGAAGGGATCGTTAAAAACGTATACTTCTGCGGCGGGGTCAAATTCCCAGTACGCGATATGGGCAAGGTCCATTGCTTCGGACAACTGAAGTCGGCTGGCATATAAGGCTTTTCCCGATCTCCTGCGTTCAGTGATGTCCCGAAATGTCCAGATTCTCCCGTAGTCCTTCCCATCCTTGCCGATGACAGGGCTGCTGTATCTGTCCAGAACCGTTCCATCTTTAAGTTCAATCTCATCCCGGATCGCTTCGTCCGGATGGGCATGCATATACGCCGCCTTCGCTTGAAATTGCACAGGGTCCTTGGCCAGTCCCTCGACCCACCCCATCTGTGATTCTTCGTCATCGCTCTCGGCGATGTGTCCGGGAAATTTCAACAGATCCCTAACTTGCCGGTTCTGAAGGATCTTCCTGCCCTTGTCCACCACTATGATTCCATCGAGGGACGCGTTTATCTGCGCCTCAAGGAGTGCGGTCTTTTGTCGTAGCCGCTCTTCCGCCCGTTCATATTCGGTGATGTCGTAGATGGCCCCTGAAACGGCCGGGCGTCCCTTATAGAACACAAACGATCCGAGGACCTTCACAGTGATAATCTCCGTGTCCTTCCTGATAGCCCTCATTTTGTATTCCATACGGTCTACTTCGCCGGACAGACGTTTTTGAAGGTTATTTTCCACGAACCTCCTGTCTTCCGGAAGGATCAAATCCAGAGGGTCTACCTTATCGACTACCTCATCGTAGGTATATCCATAAATATCGCACCACTGTCTATTGACAAAACGAAGGAGGTCATCCTGTATGATATAGACACCGACAGGGGAGCTGTCCACCAGGGCGCGGTACACCGCTTCCGATTCGAGGAGCGCCTCCTCCACCCGCTTGCGCTCGGTAATGTCCCGCATTGAACCAACGATGTACTTTTCATCCGTTTCGTTGAGATACAGTGTCCTTTTCGTCACGACTGTCCGTACGTTGCCGTCGGCGCCGGTGAACTGCTCCTCATGGGAACCTTCTTTTCCTGTCTCAAAGACACAGTCATCGTTTCTCCGGAAAATATCTGCGTACTTTCCCGGAAATAAGCCATGGTCCGTTTTTCCGAGCAACTGCTCGCGGGACTTACCGAACATCCTGCATGCCGCATCGTTGACAAACACGAACCCATGCCGCCGGTTCTTAACAAAAACAGGATCTCCTCCACGGGAGATCACCGCCTCAAGATACTCTGAAAACATCGGAAAAGCCTCCCTCTCTCTGTCTTCTCCATGCAGCCGTCCCGGCCCCACTCGTCCTCATTGATCTATAGCCTGATCTTGTGAGACCGTGGAGGGGCTGTGTGCCCGTCTCGCATCTTCCCGGCGGCGCCTTTTTTCGACAGGCCCACGCTGCTATGCCGCCGTTGCTACGTCCATTGGCTGCCCCTCTAGAATCTCTCGAATTCATCATCCAGGTTGTCATGACCGGCGCTGAGATCAAGGGCAACGCCCGTCTTCTTGCTGCCGATTCCGCTGCGCCGGGTCGGCAGCGTAGCGTGTTTGATGGGTTTCAGGTGCGCAGCAACGGGTTTCGGCGCGGCTTGAGCCGCGGCGTGGTCGATCCTGCGGGCTTTGATGCCGGCCTCGTCCACCCTGAAGAAGGAGATGGAGTCCTGAAGTTGCTCCGCCTGGCTCGCGAGTTCTTCTGAGGTGGAGGCAATCTCTTCTGTGGCTGAGGCGTTCTGTTGAATCACCTGATCGAGTTGCTGGATCGCCATGTTGATCTGCTCCGCCCCTGTATTCTGTTCGTTGCTTGCCGCGTTGATCTCACCCACCAGTTCCGCGGTCCTCCGGATGTCGGGGACGATCTTCGCGAGCATCTCACCCGCTTTTTCCGCAACCTGTACGCTGCTTGCGGAAAGCTTGTTGATCTCACCGGCGGCTATCTGACTTCTCTCTGCAAGTCTTCTCACCTCCGTAGCGACTACGGCAAAACCTTTTCCGTGTTCGCCTGCGCGGGCCGCCTCGATTGCCGCATTGAGTGCAAGGAGGTTAGTCTGCCTGGCTATTTCTTCAATGATAGTGATCTTCCCTGCAATCTCCCTCATGGCCGCGACGGTCTCTGTTACGGCCTGGCCGCCTTCCTTTGCGTCCTCGGCGGACTTGAGGGCTATCTTCTCCGTTTCCTGGGCGTTATCTGCATTCTGCCTTATATTGGACACCATTTCTTCCATGGAGGATGAGACTTCTTCCGCCGAGGCCGCCTGTTCCGTTGCGCCCTGGGACATCTCCTCCGACGAGGCGCTCATTTGTTTGCCCCCTGACGCTACGTTATCGGCGGCAGCCTTGACGTCGGCGACTATTGCCTTCAGTTTGTTCGCCATGTTCATCATGGCGCTGAGGAGCTGACCCGCCTCGTCGGCGCTCTCCGCGTCCGCACGAGCGGTAAGGTCTCCTTCGGACAGGCTGTTGGCCAGGATTACCGCTTTCCCCAGGGTTCTGGTAATGATTCTGGTTACAAAAAAGGCGATACATAATATGAGGGCGGCCACGACAATGGCGGCAACCAGTATCCTGGTGCGCAGGGCCGACACTTCGGCATTCACATCGTCCACATAGATGCCGGTGGCTATCGTCCAGTTCCAGGGAGCGAAGAACTTGGCATAAGAAAGCTTGGGCGACGGTTTGGTCTCATTCGGTTTGGGAAACATATAATCCACAAACCCGTCACCTTTGGCCCTCGCGACCTCAACCATTTCTCTTACGAAGAATTTGCCGTGAGAGTCCTTGAGGACCTCGTCCTTCATATCTTTGCCCACCAGTTCCTGTTTCAAGGCGTGCATGATTACCTTGCCGTTTCCATCGATGATGAAAAAATACTCGTTCGTGTGGTAACGAACGCTTCTTACGGTTTCCAGCGCCCGCTTCTGTGCCTCTTCATCTTTGATGTCCCCCGCTCTCGCCTTCGCCTCCAGCGCCGCAATCGTACTGTAGGCCACGTCGGTGACATATTTCGTGGCGCTCTTCTTCTCCTCCATGAGTTTCCTCTCCATGAGGGGCAATATATAGAAGAGTATACCCGCCAGGACTATGGCGATAGTCAATACCGATATCCCCAGAATCTTTGTGGCTATTCTCCAGTCTTTGAACCTTTTCATAAGTTCCTCCTCATGCTCCGTGACGACATTTCTTCATCCATGCCTCTGAAAGGATATCGGATTTGTGGACTTCAGGCTAAAGGTGACTTATTGGAGATATAATGGGTATATTTTCTATCCTGTATTATTTGAGCGAGCACAGGTAGGAGTGGAGATTGACCTTCTTCTTATTTAATCCCAGCTTGATCCTGATGCTCTTCCTGTGGGTTTCGACGGTCCCTGTTCCGATATTGAGCATTTCGGCAATCTCTTTGTTCGACCTGCCTGCCCTGATCAGGACGGCAACCTGAAGTTCCGTGGGGGTGAGTTGAGAGTGTATTGCAGACATCCTCTGCAAAAAGGGGGAAATGATGTCATTCAGATGGGACCTCACAATGTTGATGTACGCCTTCTGGCCCTCGCTCGGGCGGGTGCTTTCCAGCTTGTCGAGATAAGGGAACACCAACTCTCTTACATTGGCGATAATGGTGTCTTCGAGGGTCTGTTTGTCCCTGTCCTTATGCTGAAGCAATACCTTGAGCGCAGTATATGCCTCTTCGAGGTTGATCGATTTACTCTCCAGGTCCTGTTCTCTCTTCTTAAGGATCCGAAGGGTGTGGGTCCGTTCGGTGATGTCCTCGAGGGTCTCGATGGCGCCGATAATGCTCCCCTTTAAATCCCTGATCTGCGCGGCGGTAGAATGGAGCCATTTTTCTTCTTTGCCCGGGATCCGGATAAGATCGGTGGCCTCATAGGCGCCCCTGACAACGCTTGACCGAACGGGCTTGCCGGGCCACCCCCGGGACGAGATATCCTCCGCTTTATCATCCACCACGAGGTCCGCCAGGCATGGTCTCTCCCCGCGGTAAAAGACTTTCGAGTGACCGTCGGTGCCGATCATTTCTTCGCCGCTGACGCCGGTCAGATCTTCCAGAGCTTTGTTCCAATACATAACCCTGTGATTCCCGTCAATGACTAACTTGGGGACGGGAGAACCGTTAATTATTGCCTTCAGAATCTCCTCCCTTTCCTCGAGTGCCTCGGTGGCTTTCTTCTCGGCAGTGATGTCATTGCCTATGCAGAGAATGTCCGTCACCCGGCCCTGCTTGTCAAATACCGGCCTGTTTGTCCATGCAATCCACACCCGTTCGCCGTCACGCCGCATGTTCTCGTTGATGTTGGTGGGATAATGGTTGGGGTTCCGTCCGATATCCGCAATGAGTCTTTTCAGGTCAAGTCCCGACGAATCCTGTGGGGGCACTATGGTCCCTATCACACTCTTCCCCAGTATCTCTTCTTCCGTGTACCCGAAGAAGCTCTGGGCAAATTCGTTGAAAAAGGTGACGACTCCCGCGCTGTCCATTCTCAATATGATGCTGTTCGCGTATTCCACCAGTTCCCGATATTTCTCCCTGCTTTCCCGGAGGGCTTCTTCTGTCCGTTTGCGGTCGGCGATGTCCACCACGATTGCCCTGTACCCCACCACGGAGTTCTGCCGGACAATGGGGTTGGAGTGCACCTCTGCCGGGAACGTGCTGCCGTCTTTTCTTTCCACTGTATATTCACTGCCCGTGAGCCTTTCCCCACGGAACAGCTTTTCGATATTTCCCGCCAGCTTCGCGCGGTCCTCCCGTATCACCATCTGGAACACGTTCAGACCTCTTTCGAAGTCTTCTTTCGTATATCGGGAGACCAGAAAACCATTCCGGTTCAGAAATGTGACATTGCCTTTTTCATCCAACTCCAGGACTATTTGCGGCAATGAATCGGCAAGTTCCCTGTATCGCCTTTCCGCATCCTGCAGTACTTCTTCTGCCTGCTTACGGATGGTCATGTCGCGAAAGTACCAGATCCTTCCGTAGTAGGTGCCGTCGGACCCGAACATGGGCGATGAGTATCGGTCAAAAGTCCTGCCATCCGTGAGGGCAATCTCATCCCGGCTCGTCTCACTTCGATGGGCATACAGATGGCTTACCCTCCGGACAAAGGTCTCAGGATCTTTCACCTTGGCGCACACGGACTGTAGAACAGGCGCGTCTACCTGCCCTTCGAGTATTTCGGGAGCTATGCCCCACATGTCTCTGAAGCGCTTGTTGAACAGGAGGATTCTGTCGCTCTCATCGACAATCAGGATGCCGTCGATGGAAACCTCCTGCTGGACCGAAAGAAGCGCGTTTGTGAACTTCAGTTCCCCCTCCAGTCTCTTGCGCTCCGTTATGTCGTCGATGCTTGCGACAAAATGGTCTATATCTCCGTCATCGTTTCTGACAGGGGACGCCGAAACCTTCACGGGCAAGAAAGACCCATCCTTTCTGATGAAGCTTTTATCGAAAATGCTGCTTTCCTTCTTCCCGTCAAGAACGCTACGGAGCATTTCAAAGTCCGTCCGCAATTCGTCTCCTGGGGTCAAGCCCTGCCACGTCATACTTCTCAGTTCATCACGGCTATACTGAAGCATGGAACAAAGCCTGTCATTCGCTTCCACCCAATGTCCCTCCGCGTCGACTATGGCAATCCCCATGTGGGGCAAACCGAAGTATTTGCGAAATCGACCTTCGTCGCCACACCTTGAGGCCGGGGCCATCTCGCCATGTTTCGCCTGTAGCGTTTCGAGTTCCCCTACTCGCAGACGTAACCTTGCCAACTCATCCAGGAGTTGTTCCTTTGTCCTGTCTTTACCACCCATGCCTTCTCTGTCCTCCGGAGATTATGGATTGTCCTCAATTTGATGCATAACAATGCGCGGGTCGCCACAAGAAAACAGTTCACGCACAGGGACGCCGCTTCGCGTCCGGTTTTCGATATTCCTGGACCCTTCGCCATCACGAAACCATTCGAGGCCCCGACGCGGTAAGACTAACCGGTTGACCGGACAAAACCGGCGTATTACCCGTGATTTGCTCCTGCAATAGGCGGCACAGGGAGAGGGCAGAAGACAGACTGAAAGGAAAAGCACTGCAATTGAAGATGATTTCCAGGATAACGCGCCATGAATTCCCATAACGGTGACTCCCTGCCCCCTAGATGCTCAGCAATAGAGAAATGATTGTGCCCCACGTTGCGTCCACCAACTATGCACAGAGTTGCGAGCGCCATACACCCTTTACCGTCATTATCGCACAATCAGCCTGTGAGTTTAAGAAAACTTTTCGCCCGGCCCGTGGGTCTTTGTGGTTTCAAGGGTGTATAACCCCAATAGACCGCGAACCTATTGCTCAAGGTCCTCCTGGAGAACTCTCCTCAAGGAAGGGTCTCGGGCCGGTCATTACCTTAAGCCATAGGAGTATCCACCGGGGCATGGAGTTGTTCAACCGGGCATTCCATGTCCGCTGCCGTCCGCGGTACCTGACACCTGAACCGGTAACTGGACAACCCGGGGGAGAGTGATTACATGTAAGGTATATTCTTTCTTTAAAGTCCGGTACAAGGAGGTCCAGAATGAGCAGCGAACATACGAAGGGTAAGAAAGGTCCGGCCGGTGGTGAACTGCACCAGGCCGCGGGCGGAGAGCACCACGCCCTCACCACAAACCAGGGCGTCCCGATCTCCGACAATCAGAACTCCCTGAGGGCCAACCCGCGGGGCCCCACCCTGCTGGAAGATTTCATTCTTCGGGAAAAGATCATGCATTTTGACCACGAGCGCATTCCTGAGCGCATCGTTCACGCGCGAGCCACGGGAGCACATGGGTTCTTCGAACTGACCGCCTCGTTGAAGCAGTATACCACCGCCAAAGTGCTTACCGAGGTAGGTGAGAGGACACCCGTCTTTGCCCGTCTGTCGACTGTGGCGGGCGGGGCGGGTTCGGTGGATACGCCCCGTGATGTGCGCGGATTCGCCGTCAAGTTCTACACGCGGGAAGGCAACTGGGACCTGGTGGGCAACAATGTGCCCGTGTTCTTCATCCAGGATGCCATCAAGTTCCCCGACCTCATCCACGCGGTAAAGATGGAGCCCGACCGGGGTTTCCCACAATCGGCGACAGCCCACGATACCTTCTGGGACTTCATTTCCCTCACGCCCGAATCCATGCACATGGTCATGTGGATCATGTCCGACCGCACCCTGCCCCGTTCCCTCAGAATGATGGAAGGCTTTGCCGTGCATAGTTTCCGGCTCATTAACGATGAGGGCCTTTCAACATTCGTCAAGTTTCACTGGCGTCCCAAGCTCGGCCTCCAGTCCACCATCTGGGACGAAACCGTCAAGATCTGCGGCGCTGATCAGGACTTCCACCGCCGGGATATGTTCGACGCTATCGCAGCGGGCAATTTCCCCGAGTGGGAATTGGGGGTACAGCTTTTCACCCAAGAGGAGGCCGACAAGTTCCCCTTCGACCATCTGGACGCGACCAAGCTGATCCCGGAGGAACTGGTGCCCCTAAAAATGATCGGCCGTATGGTGCTCGATCGCTGGCCGGACAACTTTTTTGCCGAGACCGAACAGGTGGCGTACTGTCCGGCCAATATCGTGCCGGGCATTGATTTCTCGAACGACCCCCTGTTGCAAGGCCGTCTGTTCTCCTATCCCGACACGCAACTCTCCCGCCTAGGATCGGCCAATTTCAACCAGATACCGATCAACGCGCCCAAGTGCCCCTTTTCCAACCAGCAACGGGACGGGCACATGCAGATGGGTCAATCCACGGGTCGTGTTGCCTATGAGCCCAATTCCTTGTCCAAGAATTCGCCCAGGGAAACACCGGCAATGGGCTTTCGCAGCGCCGGGGTTGCCGAAACCGGTGAAAAGGGCCGTATCCGGGCCGAAAGTTTCGCGGACCACTACAGCCAGGCACGGCAGTTCTATCTCAGCCAGACTGCCTACGAACAGGCCCACATTGCCTCAGCGTTGGTATTCGAGCTTTCCAAGGTCGAACACGTGCACATCCGCGAGGCAATGGTCGGCCACCTGAGGCATATCGACGAAGACCTTGCCGACCGGGTCGGCCGGGGCCTCGGGCTCGAAAGGATGCCCGCCGCGCCTCAGCCCGCCGCGCCTGTGCAGGACCTCAAGCCTTCGCCCGCGTTACAGATCATAGGCAAGATGAAGGACACCCTCGAGGGCCGCGCAATAGGCATCCTTGTCGCGGACGGTTCAGATGCCGCCGCCATCGGGCGGATCAGAAAAGCCGCCATCGATGCGGGGGCTACCGTTAAGATCGTGGCGCCTAAAGTAGGCGGGGTGAAACTCGCCGACGGCTCCGTGCCGGCGGTGGACGGACAACTGGCAGGGACGCCTTCCGTGCTCTTCGACGCCGTGGCCGTCATCCTCTCCGATGAAGGCGCGGTGGCGCTCTCCATGGAAAGCGCCGCCATCGATTTCGTGCGCGACGCTTTCGGTCATCTCAAGGCAATCGCCTGTGATAAGGGCGGCGGTGCGCTTTTGAAGATGGCGAACGTGGAACCGGACGCAGGTGTCGTGGATGCGGGCAGCAGTGAGGCTTTTATCACCACGGCCAAAACACGCCGGTGGGAGCGGGAAAAGTTTGTTCGAAGCCTGGCATAACCTTCACGGAGTTTAAGGAAGACCCCGGAGGGGGCGGTGAAATAGCGGCAGAGGAGGCTCGCGTACGGCAAAAGCGCAGGACTCGCATGAGCCTGCGCGTCCATTGTCGCGGCCCCTCGGCATGTATCCATATTTCACCGCCCCCTCCTCACCCTGCCCGATTCGCGGGGGAACGCTTCTTTTCCTTGATTTTGAGGCAAACATATTGAAGAATTAGTGGAGGTTTCAGGAGAAGAAGGTATATGAGGATATCCTTAAGGGTCATAGTCCCGGTTGTTTTGATTTCGCTCGTTCTGTCCCTTTCGCCGGACATGCTCTATGGGCAGCGTTCACGCGGGTCCGGAGGAAGCCAACCCCTTCGCGGTGGCGGTGCGCAGTTCAGGGAAAAGTCATTGCCCCTGGAGTTTGACAACAGGCCTTTTAACATTTCCACAGGGCAATTGCCCCGTTTTTATGCAGGCTATGAGCCCCAACTTCTCTACCGCATAATCGGCAACGAGGGGGCAGGCGCCTCTCCCCACACCTATGCGATCCGGCTCAACCCCACGGATGTCCGTTATGACGCGGGTAAGGGTGCGCTTAAAGCCTACTGTGCCTTCTCCCCGGTGTGGTCCGGAGGAAAGACGGATGGAGTGGGAAAGGCCCTCCCGGTCAAATACCTTCCAATCATGGACAACAGATATACGGCCACCGACGCTCACGGCGCAAAAATGGAGATTGAAGAGATAAGATTCAGGGAGTACGCGGTTGCCGTCGCGAACTTCCTCGCCTTTCCCACGGAAACCCCTCCGCCCGGAGAAGCGGCCCCTACCGCGGGAAAGACGTCATCCGACGACGAGGCAGATCTCCTCAGGAATTCGCACCGTCAGGCAATAGCGGGTGAGATCCCCCTCGCGCCTTCCGAAGCGAAGGAGCGTGAAAAGCAGATTTCGGCGCTCCTCGTCTTCAGTCCGGTGGAGCCTTATGTCACGTCCGACACTGTGACGGAGAGGGTCGGGGCAGGAAAGGCCCGCGACTATGAAGCCCTGTATTTCTATCTCCACGGACGACTCGTGGAGTTGTGGTTTTATGAATTTGACACGGGCAAAGTCCTGGCGAAGATAAAGCCGAGAAAGGCCCTCCGCCTACCCTGAAGCCCCCGGACAGGGCGCAGCCTCGTCAAACAAGGACCTTCCGCTCCCTTATCTTCGCCCTATGGGGTATCGGGATATTTCCCTCCACGCACAGGGTGTTTCACCCCGCTTCGAGGCCCATGACGGCAGTCCGCTTCAGAGCGTGACCGCCCCAGGGAGCCGACGGAACAGGTGATGGGTCGTTATTTTCCGGTAAAAGTTTGAAAGAGTGGCGCCGGTAAAAAAAGGGGGGACTTTCGCCCCCCCTTCCTTTTGTGATACAGGGTTATTTCGCGGGCGCGGGGGCTGGTTTCGCCTCAGGTTTGGCTTCCGGTTTGGCTTCCGGTTTTGCCTCGGGCTTCGCTTCCGGCGCTGCTTCCTTCTTCTCTACCTTTTTCGGTTTCTTCGGGGCTTTTGCGATTTTCATGGCCGTCATCTTGCCGTCTTTGGTCTCGAACTTTACCGCGATCTTGTCGCCGGCCTTCAGACCTTCCAGCTTAAGACCCTTTGCAAACTTCGCGTCCGTTACGTCGAGAGTGACTTCGCCTTTCTTGTCCTTTATGGAAAGTGTCTTTCCTGCGGCGTCAACCTTGGTGACCACGCCGGCAAATACTCCTTTGTCTTTCGCTTTTGCAGGCTTCTCCGCTTTGGCAGGCTTTTCCACTTTTGCCGGTTTTTCGGGTGCCATGGCCGGTTTCTCGGGTGCGGCGGCCGGCTTTTCCTGGGCAAACACTGTGGATACGAAGGCTACGGCAATCAACAGGGCCAAGAAGATCATAAACGATTTTTTCATGGGTGTACCTCCTAGGTTTTTATTGTACCGGTCGCGTTCATTCGTACTCCTGAGGCAGCCCGGTACCACTTCTGAGGTAGTGAAGTTGCATTTGCCGTGCCAGAGTCCCTGTTGCAGGCAACTAATTGATATTATTTGTGTTATTGTTGGAGGATGATCCGAGCCATCGTCAATTCACGAATAATTCGCCTATTTCGTCGTTAAACCAAGAATTTCATCCTTTTCTTTCATCTTCTTCACTTTAAACCAGAGCTTGTCGTAGGACATGTTCAGGTACTTCGCTGCGAGGGATATTTTCCCTTCCGCCTTTATTATCGCCTTCTTGATGAGATCCTTCTCAATCTCATCCAGGTTGATGCCTTCATCGGGAATATCGATCTTTTCGAGGCCGTTGCTGCTTTTCGCCTGCTTTACTTCCTTCGGCAGGTGGTCGAGGTCTATGCAGTCTTCCTCGCCCATAATGTAGGAACGCTCGATAACCGATTCAAGTTGCCTCACATTTCCAGGCCAGTCGTATCTCATGAGGGCCTGCAGCGCATCGTCGTCTATGCTCTTTTCCTTGCCGTTGGCCTCATTCAGCCTCTTGAGGAAATGCTCCACGAGCATGGGCACGTCCGTGACGCGCTCCCTGAGAGGCGGTACGGTAAAGGCGATCACGTTGAACCTGTAATAAAGATCCTCCCTGAAGTTGCCTTTCTTTATCTCTTCCTCAAGGTTCTTGTTGGTTGCGGCAATGATCCGCACGTCGAGTTTGATGGTTTCCTTTCCCCCCAGCCTCCGGACTTCCCGCTCCTGGATTGCCCGCAAGAGCTTGGCCTGAGTGCTCGCGCTCAAATCCCCGATCTCGTCGAGGAACAGGGAACTCCCGTTCGCTTGTTCAAAAAGCCCCACCGAGCGCGACGTAGCCCCGGTGAACGCGCCCTTTTCGTACCCGAAAAGCTCGCTCTCGAGCAGGGTCTCCGGTATGGCTGCGCAGTTGATCGCGAAAAAAGGCTTGTTCTTCCTGGGACTGTTGTAGTGGATACTCTTGGCGAAAAGCTCCTTCCCCGTGCCGCTTTCACCGTAGATAAGGACCGTGGAATTCGTAGGAGCGGCCTTCCGGACGATCCTGTACAGCTCCTCCATCTTCCCGTGGGCGCCCACGATGTTCTGGAGGTTGAAGCGGTCGTGAAGCTGGTCCTTCAACATAATATTGTCTTTCAGGAGCCGCACCTGGTTCATGGCATTCTGCACCACGAGGACAAGGTGATCCTTTTCAAAAGGCTTTTCGAGGTAATAAAAGGCCCCGAGCTTCGTCGCTTCGATGGCGGAAGGTATGGAGCCGAAGGCGGTAATGATGATTACATGGCTCAGCCTGTTCGAACCTTTGACCTCCTTCAGTATCTCCGTACCGTCCATGTCGGGCAGCCTCAAATCCGTGAGGATTACGTCAAAATTATTCGTCTTCAGGAGCCCTATCGCCTTTTTCCCGCAGTCCGCGTCCTCTACGTAGAACCCTTCCTTTGTGAGGATGGTCTTGATAATCTCCCTCTGGTACTGATCGTCCTCTACTATCAGGATAACGCCTTTTTCATGTTTCATAGCTTGGCACCGTAATCTTTATGGTTGTTCCTTTACCGAGTGTGCTGTCTATAGTGATCGTTCCGTTGTGGGCCTCCACGAAACGCTTCGTGATGGCAAGGCCGAGTCCTATGCCGAACTTCTTGGTTGAGTAATAAGGCTCGAATATTTTCCCCACCTCGTCTTCACCAATCCCTGCGCCGTTGTCCGTGACCGAGATAAAAGAGTTGCCTTCTTCTCCGTCGCATTCTATAACGACCTGTCCTCCGCCATCCATGGCCTGCACGGAGTTGAGGATAAGATTGATGAGGCATATGCGCATGTATTCCCTGTCGCAAAGCATGGGTTTTTCCGTATCCCCGCACACGATCCTGATGTCCACTCCTTCCTTAACCTTATCCCTCACCAGGTAAACCGCCTCCTTGGCCAAGGCAACGGGCATTATCCATTCCTTGTTGAGGGTGATGGATTTGCCCAGGAAAAGAAAGTTGTGGATCAGTTCATTCACTTTGTAGACTTCCTTGGTCAGGTTATCGAGGAGCTTCACAAGGTCTTCCCTGTCCTCTCCTTTCCCTTCAATAACCCATTCCTTGATGTGGCCTATGGACAGGGTGAGGAAATTGAGGGGGTTTCTGATCTCATGGGCAATTCCGGACGAAAGCTGCCCGATGAGGGAAAGCTGTTCCGTCTTCTTCAGCTTCTCCTCAAGCTCCTTTCTCTCGCTCAGTTTATCCACCATCTCATTGTAGCTCTTTATGAGCACGCCGATTTCATCCTTGCGGTTCCTGTCGCGAATCTTTACCAGTTCGCCCTGGGCGATCCTCTTGCTGGCCTCTGCGATGCGCTTTATGGGTTCCGTATACTTTTCCGCGACGAGGAGGCTGAATATGATGCCGATACCGAAAGCGAAGAGGGTGCTCAGGATACGCTTGAGATGGTTCTTCCTCTGAAGCAGCTTGTAGTCGTCCATTATCATGTTGATATGGATATAGCCTATGTTCTGGCCCTTTATGGACACGGGCATGATTACGTTATAGAGCCTCTGGGTATCCTTGTTGCTCTCCTCGCCGAGACGGGCCGTGATGATAAGGTTCTTCCTTCTTCCCCTCTTTTCCGGGAGTTTCTGCTCCGTACCTATCTTCTTCGGGTCCGAACTGGCGATAACCTGGGACTTATCACTTACGATGGAAATTTCTTCGATACCCTTCTTGTTCAGCATATCCACATAGCTTTTGAGCCTCTGGTTGCCGTCGCCCCTGTAGGTAAGCTCTTCCACGCTGATCTGTATCGCCCTCGTGATGTCATCTATGTTGTCGCTTACCTTCTCCATGATCTGCCCTTCGGTGCGGGCGTAGATTATGGTAAGGGAACTCACTGAAACGACGAGAAGGAAAAGGAGGATAAGAAGAAGCTGCGTCTTCAGAGAGAGGCTGCGGAATACGTTTTTTACCGCGCCATGGGTCCTTGACAAGAAAGCGGATATATATCTCACGGAAGAGAAAATCTGGTTTTTACCCATGATACTCTCCTCGTTATCATATCCCTCCCGATGAGGGGAAACACGTCCTTGAGGGGAGGACCGTTCTTCCTGCCCGTGCAGACGACCCTGAGGGTCATGAAAAATTCCCGTTTCTTGAGCCCTGTCCCTTCCAGCTTTTTGAGTATCTCATCAAAGGACATGACTCCGTCTTTGAGGGCATCGTCGAGGGATGCAACTACGGCGGACAGGTTCTTCGCTTCGGACAAATAGGCCGACCCCTCCTCTTCAATGCCCGTCCCTTCGAATATGTCGAGAAACTGCCGGATCTCCCCGAGGGTCCTCGCGTTCTCCTGGAGGAGTGCGATTTTATCCCTGTAAGCGGCGGGAAGGCCCATTTCGAGAAGGATCGAATCGGTAGGTAACTTCCGGATGTATTCCTTGTTGAACCAGACCAGCTTCTCCAAATCGAAGAGGGAATCGGAGGGGGAAAGGGAACTGAGGCTGAAGGTCTCGATCAACTCCTCTTCGTCCATGATTTCTCTGGGAACGTTCCGTCCCAGGATGCCCACGTAGTTCGTGAGGGCCTGGCGAAGGATGCCCATATCGCGGAACTCCCGCACATGGGTAGCGCCGTGCCTCTTGCTCAGGGGCTTCTGGTCGTGTCCCGTAAGCAGGGAATGGTGGGCATATCGGGGAGGCTCCTGCCCGAATGCCTGAAAAAGCATGATCTGCTTGGGCGTGTTGGAAATGTGGTCGGCCCCCCGGATCACGTGGGTGATGCCCATGAGCATGTCATCCACGGTGACCGCAAAATTGTAGGAAGGAGTCAATTCCTGCTTGAGCAGGATGAAATCATCCACATGGTCGGCGGGGAACTGGATCTCCCCGTGGATCAGGTCCCGCACGCGTATCACCTTCTTGAAGGCCCTGAACCGCACCACATAAGGCGCGCCCGCCTTTTCCAGGTCCCGGACGGCGTCGGGGTCAAGGTCTCTGCACGTTCCATCGTATTTCGGCGGCTCGCCCTTGTCCTGCGCCTGTTTCCTCATCTCTTCAAGGCGCTCCTTCGAGCAGAAGCATTTATACGCAAGCCCCTTCTCAAGAAGCGTCTCGATATGGGCCCTGTAAATATCGGTCCTGTCGGACTGCCGGTAAGGACCTTCGTCCCAGGCAATGCCGAGCCATCTCAGGTCTTCGAGAAGCGCTGCCTCGTAGGCGGCCTCGGACCTCTCTACATCCGTATCCTCGACGCGCAGCACGAAAACGCCGCCCTCCTTTCTCGCAAAGAGATAATTTGCAAGGGCCGTTCTTGTGTTACCCACATGGAGATACCCCGTGGGGCTGGGTGCAAACCTCACCTTTACCATGCCGCACCAACGGGTCCGTAATAGGTATTGTATTTATTTATAGACATGTGCATCATTTCTTATCCTGTTCCTGTTGTTCCCGCGGTTCTTCAAGGAGCGCCACCGCATGGACCTCGATACCTTCCCTTCTTCCCGCAAAGCCGAGCCCTTCCGTGGTCTTGCCCTTTATCCCGACAGCGCCGGGGTCAATACCCAGGAGGTCCGCCATGGCTTCCTGCATGCGTGTCCGAAGGGGGCTTATCTTCGGTTCCTGGGCAACCACCACCGAATCGATGTTTATGATCCTGAACCCTTTCTTCCGCGCCAGGCGACCCACATAAGAGAGGATTTCCGTGCTCCTTATCCCTTCCGTGGATGGGTCCGTGTCGGGAAAATGGACGCCTATATCGCCTTCCGACATGGCGCCGAGTATGGCGTCGCAGATGGCGTGAATAAGGACGTCCCCGTCGGAATGGCCCAAAAGACCCTTCTCGAAAGGTATCTTCACGCCCCCGAGAAAAAGGTCCCTTCCTCCCACGAGACGGTGAACATCGTAGCCTATCCCTACCCTCATGCACCGCCCTTGAGTTGGGACAGCATCCCTCTCGCCAGAACGAGGTCTTCAGGCGTGGTGATCTTCATATTATAGGGGGAACCTTCGATTACCTTGACCTTCCTGCCCGTCATTTCAAGGAAGGTCGCATCGTCGTAACCGTAAACCTTCTTGGCCATTCCTTCCTTGTATGCCTTCGTAATAACGTCGTACTTGAAGGTTTGGGGTGTCTGGACCTGCCAGAGGGAATCCCGCTCCAGGGTCTTCACCACGAAGCCTTCCTTGGAGATCACCTTTATCGTGTCTTTCACGGGCATCGCAGGGATTATGGCGTCGAACATCTCCATGAGATAGATACCTTTTTCGATAAAACCCGGAGAAACGAAGGGCCGCGCCCCGTCATGGATAATCACATTGTCGCAGGGACCGTCTATGGCGTCGAGCCCGTTCCTTACGGAATCCTGCCTCAACCTGCCTCCGATCACGATCTTGATCAATTTGTTAAACCTGTAGGTCTCCAGGATTTCTTCCTGAATAATGGAGAGGTCCTTCTGGTTGACCACGAGGTAGATGCCGTCCACAGGGCGACACTCCTCGAATACCTGCATGGTATGTACGATAATAGGCTTGTTATCGAGAAGCAGAAACTGTTTGTTCGTGGAAGCGCCCATCCTTTTTCCTGCGCCGCCTGCGAGGATTACCGCAAAAGTCCTCATGTTTGTTACCTCACCTGTTCTTCCAGTTTGTATTCGGTGGGAAAGTAGAATTCCTTTTCGGCCTGTTCTTTCAGTTTTGCGAAGATCATCCGGCCCGACGTGGTCTGGAGGACACTGGTCACCACAACATCGACGGACTTACCGAGAAGTTTTCGCGCATCGTCCACGACAACCATGGTGCCGTCATCCAGATAACCTATCCCCTGACCGTGTTCCTTGCCTTCCTTGAGTATCTTTATACCCATCTGCTCTCCGGGCAATATCGCCGGTCTCAAAGCAGTCGCCAACTGGTTCATGTTAAGGACTTCGATGCCCTGGAGTTCCGCAACCTTGTGGAGGTTGAAATCGTTCGTCACGATCTTCCCGTTCAGCTTCTTCGCGAGGGCAATCAGCTTGGTGTCCACGTCCTGGAGTTTTGGGAAATCATAATCAACGATCCTCACTTTGACCAGGGTCTGTTTCTGCAGCCTGTGGAGCACTTCGAGGCCCCTTCTGCCCCGCGTCCTTTTAACGGGGTCCTGGTGGTCGGCGATATGCTGGATTTCATAGAGAACGAACTGGGGGATAACAAAGGCCCCTTCTATGAACCCCGTCTCACACACATCTCCGATCCTTCCGTCTATGATGATGCTCGTATCGAGTATCTTGACGTTCTCCGTTCCCTCCATCTTGTCAAAGAGAGGGACCTTCGAAAGGTCGATGGTCTGGCTCTTCTTTTCGCCTATACGAAAGCCCAGGTAGCCCATTACCACGTAAAGGAGTATATAAATGGGCAGGGATATGGGGACATCCTTCATGATCGTGAGAAGGAGTTTTGCGACAAAAAGATTCGCCACGAGAAGGCTTATGGTAAGACCGGCAAGACTGCCGATGATAATTTTCAGGGGTATGTCTTTGAGCTTCTCTTCTACCTTGAGTATTATGTAGCCGAGGCCGAGACCGCATATCGCTCCGATCCAACCGAGCAGGTTGCTGGCAAACACTTCCCGCAATATGAAATATCCGGTAACGGTGGTAACCGCCACCAAAATAATCTGGACCAGTATACTCAAGATATCGAGACCTCTATGCTTTATAGTTTTCGAGAAAAATCCCCTCTATTTCCTCCTCTATCTCCCCCTCTTCTTTTTGCAGAGCTATGGAGAGCTCCTTCTTTATGAGATTGCGCGCTATCTCGAACATCTTCTTTTCCCCGAAAGAAAGCTCTTTCCAAACCCTCAGACTGTAGAGTTCCTTAAGCACCATGGCAACTTCGAATATGGAACCGCTCTTTATGCGCTCCATGTACTCTTTGTATCGTCTGTTCCACGGCGCGTTATCGTGGACCACGTTCTTGTCTTTAAGTATCTCAAACACCCGGGTGACTTCACAGGAATCGATAACGCAACGGAGGCCTGTATTCTGCGCATGGTCGACAGGGATCATTATCGTCATGTCCGTATCGAGGATGCGCATGATGTAGAAAGCCTGCTTCATCCCGGAAAACTCCTTTTCCTCGATAGACGCGATCTTTCCCACTCCATGACCTGGATATACAGCCACTTCTCCAACCTTAAACATTATTCCTCCAATTCATATCTCACCTACAGTCCTTCCTCTATTTCGACTCTTTATTTTACCACTTTAGACAAAAATATTCAATTGGTAATAGCTTTCGCCCACTTGGTGCCTCCCAGGCGTTGTGTGAAAGCGCCGGACGGCCCCGGAATGGCCGCAATTGCTGTTGACATAGGTCAAAGGCTTTGTTAATATTCAGCTAATAAGGGTTAGCAGGCATACAGGCATCCATGCAAAACACAAGAAATGGCAATGATATGACGTTTGTCCTCTTCCGGTTGGGTGCCATCCTATGGATCGGCATCGCCTTCCTTACGGCCGGCATGGCATTCGCTTATGAGAAACCTTCAAAAAACACCATCTCGCCTGCCATCCCCGCGCCTGTGAGGGCACAGGTTCTGAAGCTATACTCCAAAGAACCCGCCACAAGAGCCGGGGCCGCCAAGACCCTTGGCAACGGCGGAGTCGTCTCCACCCTGGCCGCACCCCACCTTATCCAACTGCTCCCCGACAAAACCAGGATTTCCGGCAAAGACGGGTCCACAACCCCGGGCGTGGAGGCGATGAGGGCCCTCGTAAAGATCGGCTCTCCCGCTGTTCAGGCCCTTATCTCGGCAGTGGGCGCCCCTGACACGGCGACCCGGACAAAGGTGATGGAGACCCTGGGAAGGATCAGAGACGACCGGGCTGTGGAGCCCCTTATCTCCGCCCTTCAGGACAACAGCGCCATAATACGCACCGCGGCTGCGAACGCCCTCGGAGATATGGGCGATGAGCGTGCCGTTCAGCCGCTGATTGCCTCCCTCGGAGATACGAACGCCGATGTGCAGCTTGGCGCGAGCAGCGCCCTCATCAAACTGGGCGACGCGGCATCGGAACCGCTGATCTCAGCCCTCGCTTCGGGCAGTCCGGCGGCCAGAAGAAATGCAGCCCATGTACTCGGAAAGATACAGAGCACGGAATCGGTGCAAGCCTTGATCGCGGCCCTGAGCGATCCGAACCCGACGGTCCGGGAAGGAGTGACGGACGCCCTCAGCGAGACCAGGGACAGCGCGGCGGTCCAGCCCCTTATCACAGCGCTCAAGGACAGCAACCCCGACGTGCGCAGGGGCGCGGCCTTTGCCCTGGGAAAGGTGAAGGACCCGAGGGCAATAGAGCCCCTTGTTCAGGCACTGACGGATGGGGACCCCACGGTAGCCATGTGGGCAGCCCACGCCCTTGCGGATATTAAGGACCAGTCCGCAGTGGAGCCCCTCATAGCCGCCCTGTCTGACACCCGCCCCGGAGTGAGAAGGGGTGCAGCCATGGCCTTAGGCGGAGTGAGAGACCCGAGGGCAATAGAGCCCCTCATAAGGCTTCTTCACGACCAGGACACCTTTGTAATAGATAACGCCCTGAGCGCCCTCCACCAGATCACTCAGCAGAACTTCGGCGACGACCAGCAGAAGTGGATAAACTGGTACCAGTCGTCAATGTCAGAATAGAGAAATCCGGTTTGTTATGGAATCTTACGTACCTCAGCCATTCACCCGGACGTCTCCAATAGGGCGTGTCCCTAACCGATAACAACACCGGGGGAGAAGCTGCCTCGCTGCTGCCGAGGATGCACCCGCCCCCGCGGACGGGTGTTTTAATTATGGTTGTCCAGAGCGAATGGTATCAGAAGGGAGATGAAAGCAATTGATATATAGATGACCTTGCCTGGTGTGCTTATTTCCGTTGATTCTCCGGCGTTTTCGCTATGAGCGCCAATTTCCTAGGCGCCATCATCACCGGCGCCGTCCTCAACAAGGTCGATCTCCATGTCCGAGAATCTCTTTAACGTGGATGAGGGGGCATCCAGTGATGTAGTTGGGAAAGGAGTTGCTTCTCACGGCGGTCGGTTTTCGCCCATGGGGTCCCTGATAGCGTGCCCATCTATGGAAGTCTTCGAGTTCCCCTCGAAAACCGCGCAGGTTTGCCCCCGGCGACCTTTGTTCTTATTTACAAATTGATTGGAGCCGGGTGGAATAGGCGGCCGCATTACGGAACCAAACACACGGCCAGCCCACAACAGCACCGAGCCAACATCATGCCCAGCCCTGCGCCATCTAACCGCTGACCGCTTCTGCTTATCATCAGTGCCCGAGGACTTGATTTTTTTGGTCAAAAGCTTTAACATTCATTGGTTTTAAACCGGCACGACCCATGTTGACTGAAAAGCTCATTACCTATATCGCGCGCAAGAAGAACTCGGATTACCTGCAGTTCAAGTCATCCCCTGCCCTCACCCTTCCCCGCGCGTCCAACAACATCCCGCGCCTTCTCTATATGCACGTGCCTTTCTGCGAGGAACTCTGTCCTTACTGCTCCTTCAACAGGGTCGTCTTCCGCGAGGGCCTTGCCCGAGCATACTTCCGCGCTTTAAGAAAAGAGATCGTCATGTATAAGGACATGGGCTACGAGTTCCCCTCCCTGTACGTGGGCGGAGGAACCCCCACGGTCCTCATGGATGAGTTGGCGGAGACGATAGGGGTGATACGGGACAATTTTCATGTGAAGGAAGTCTCCGTGGAGACCAACCCCAACCACCTCACGGACAGGAACATCTCCATCCTGAAGGACATCGGGGTAAACCGCCTGTCCGTCGGCGTCCAGAGTTTCGACGACGGCATACTGCGGGCCACGGAGCGTTACCATAAATATGGCTCGGGCGCCATGGTCGCCGAAGGTCTCGCCCATACCCAGGGGCAATTCGACACCCTCAACGTGGATATGATTTTCAACTTCCCCGCCCAGACCATGGAAATTCTCGAAAAAGACCTCTCCACCCTCATCGGTCTCGGCGTGGACCAGGTCACCTACTACCCCCTCATGGTCTCCACCTTTACCCAGGAAACCATGAACCGGAAGCTCGGCATCGTCGATTACGAGAGAGGAGGCGCGCTCTATCAGAAGATCGTGGACATGCTCACCGCCTCTTACGAAGCCACTACCGCGTGGTGCTTTTCCCGCAATACGAGCATGATCGACGAGTACGTGATCAATTTCGACGAATATGCCGGTCTCGGCAGCGGATCGATCGGCTACCTCGGCGGCAGTGTGTATGCCAACACCTTCGACATAGAGGAGTATATCAGGAAACTGGACGAGGGCGTGCTCCCCATAACGGCAAGAAGGGATTTCTCCATGAAGGAGCGGCTCCGCTACGATTTTCTCATGAAACTTTTCGGCCTGAGCCTCGACCTCGACGAATTGCAGTCAAAAAACGGCGTAAACCCCTACCGCTACCTGTGGACCGAAATATTGTTCTTCAGGCTCGTGGGGGGCCTCGAAAAAGAGGGCAATCTTCTCAAACTCACGAAAAAGGGACAATATTTCTGGGTGCTCATGATGCGCGAGTTCTTTATCGGCGTCAATAATTTCAGGGATTATTGCCGGCGGGAGCTCTCCTCTAACGCAAAATAATCTTTCCTGCCGGTTCTTCGAGGAACCTTCCGATAATCCAGTATTCAAGACCCGTGCTCCTTGCTTTTGTCTCGAACCCTAATACATCGTCGGGATGAATCGCCATGAGAAGTCCTCCCGAAGTCTGGGGATCGTAAACGACATCCCCTATGAATCCTTCGGTCTTTCCTTCCACGTGGACGCCGTAAAAATCCTTGTTCCTGTATAATCCACCGGGAAGCATCCCCAGGGCGGCAAGTTCCGGAGCCTCCTCGAAGTAGGGTATCTTGTCGGCAAACAGCTCCACGCCGAGTTTTTCCTTTATCATTTCCTTGAGGTGACCCGCGAGGCCGAACCCCGTCACGTCCGTGGCCGCGTGGGTGCGGACGGAAAGCATGGCCTCCGACGCCTTTTTGTTGAGCCTGGCCATAACCTCCACGAGCTTGCCAGTAGCATCCTCGCTCAGCATGTTCCCTTTGATGGCAGTGTTCATGATGCCCGTTCCCAGGGGTTTCGTGAGTACGAGAATATCCCCGGGTATCGATCCTTCGTTCAATATCACCTTGTCGGGATGGACGATCCCCGTGACCGCCACGCCATACTTCGTCTCCACGTCGTCGACGCTATGGCCCCCAAGAAGACTCACCCCCGCTTCACGCATCTTGTCCGCGCCGCCTCTCAATATCTCCTTGAGGATCGACTTGTCGAACTGTTTCAGGGAGAAGCAGACCATGTTGAGGCCCGTCTTCGGCACCGCGCCCATAGCGTATATGTCGCTCATGGAGTTGGCGGCCGCGATCTGGCCGAAGGAATACGGGTCATTCACGATGGGGGTAAAAAAATCGACGGTCTGGACAATGGCGATGTCCTCCGATATTTTATACACCCCTGCGTCCTCGAATCCTTCGATACCTACGAGCACGTTTTCATCCGCGGGAATCTCGATCCCGCAAAGAATGTCGGTAAGGTCCCCCGGACCTATTTTCGACGCTCACCCCGCTCCACGCACATATTTCATCAGTTCAATGGTCACGTTCTTGATCTCCTCTATCATACGAGAGCCGGATTCGCTCTCCTTTCCCCTGTCAACCTTCGTTGCGGGACCCTTCGAAACATCGGTCCCTTCTCCACCGCAGACCATCCAGGGATCACGGGACGAGCCGCCCGGTTCCCCGGTTCATTCGAAGTCAAGGTCGTCGAGCCTTTGAACGCCCGCATAATAGCAGCAGTTCTCACTCTTGAAATTGTTGTCGAAGACCCTCACCTTCCCGTCCTGGAAGATGATCCTTACGTAGCAAAAACCTCCCGGTAACTGCGAGTTCCTCTCTTCTGTAACCACGCCCATACCCCATCGGGAAAACCTCTTATGGATCACGCGATCCCCCACGGTGAGGTAGAGGGAATACTCCTTTTCCATGCAAAAGTTTACTTCATATCCTCCTTGAGTTCAACCCCCGCCCCTCCCTGGCAATGTACAATCTCTTGTGTCAAGAAAGAAGATGGGGTACCATTCGATCTTTGCCGTTTGCACCGCCAAGCACATAGACAAGGAGGAGGTACCCCGAATGAATCAGCATGTAATGGTAAACAATCTATCACAGGCAATGAAAATGGTAAAGGAAATGGATGGTTTTTCAGAAGAGCGGTGGACCGATGACTACCGGGAGGTCGGACGCAACGCCATAGGGAATTTCCTCCGGGACCGTATGAAGGAGTCCATAAGCGATTATCTTGGTCGTGTACCCGAAGGAGCAGACAGAAGGAACGGAAGTTACCCCAGGCACGTGCTGACCGAGATAGGAGATATAGCCCTCTCTATACCCCGGACGCGGACCTATAACCCGATTCACGTGATTGAAGCCTATGCGAGGAGAAGCAAGGAAGTAGACCGGCTCATCCTCTCCTGCTTCTTGTTGGGTCTCTCCACCAGGAAGGTAGGAGCAACGCTCCTTACCATTCTCGGGGAGAAGGTGAGCCCCGGTACGGTGAGCAGGGTGGTAAAGACACTCGACGCGGATGTGGCCGCATTCCACAGGAGACATCTCTCCAATATCTACAAGGCGCTCATCTTGGATGGGGTGGTCCTCTCCAGGAAGACCGGCATGGGGGCCGCAAAGAGACCTGTCCTCGTAGTCCTGGGCATACGCGAGGACGGCAGGAAAGAGGTCATCGACTTCCGCCTTGCCTCCTCCGAGAGCAGCGCAGAATGGGATGTCTTCCTTCGTGATCTCTCTGCAAGAGGGCTCACCGGGAAGAATGTGGAGGTAGTCTCGGTAGACGGGGGAAAGGGACTCCTTTCCGTTCTCCGTCATTATTATACCTCCATCCCCATCCAGCGCTGCTGGGCTCATAAGATACGTAACATCACCGATAAGGTAAAGAGGAAGGATCAGGACGCGGTAAGGGAAGGACTACGAGATATCTATAATGCCGCCCATATCCGTGAGGCGAGGAAATATGCGGGGCTATGGAAAGAGAAATGGAAAGACACGTACCCTGATGCGGTGACGTGCCTCTTTGCCGATATTGATGATCTCTTTACCTGTTTCATGTTTAAGGACCTTGCCTTCCGGAAGAGCATACGCACTACCAACCTCATAGAAAGGAGATTCAAAGAGGTGAAGAGGAGGACGAGACCTATGGGGGTGTTCAGTGATAAAACGAGCATGGACAGGATTCTCTATGCCATCTTCATGTATGAGAACAGATCGAAGGGGACGTCCCCCATTTTCTCGCTGACACATAAGTCTTGACATTGCCCCCTCCCTGAAGCCCGGCTGGCCGGTATTCCCCGGAGATCCCTCCGGAAAGTGGTCCGGTTTACCTTTTGTTCTCTTCCCCTTTTGCGAGGTGCTCCCTGCACCAAGCCTCGTATGAAGCGGCTATTTTCAGGTATTCCTCCACACTTACCGGGGGAGTGTTGACCTTTGCCAGCACATCCTTATCGATACTATCGGTCCTTGCCAGGGTTTCACCCAGAGCCTTAAGCAGTGCGAGGTGGCCGTCGAGCCTCCCCGGCTCCGTCTGGAGGGCGATGGAGCCGGGCACACATACCTCGGCTATGGGTTCGGCGCCGAAGTTCGCTGCCCCGGCCCTGAATCCCGCGATAAGGGGACCGAAGGTCTCAACCTCCGGGAATCCGCATGTGGAAACAAGCATAAACCTCGCGGGCATGCGCCAGTTGAAGGGGTGGCGTATTCTTCCCGAACGGTCCTTCGTGAGAAACGGCTGGAGGCAGGCTATCGACCTGTCCATCACCGCTTTTGTCTGGGCGCTCATGCCGTCCACATACACGGGAGTGCCGATGACCAGGATATCCGAGGTCTTCAGATGGGGGTAGATATCCTCCATGTCGTCCTTGGTCGCACACTCTCCGGGCGTTCTGTGCATACAGGAAAAACACGCCGAACAAGGCGATATCTTCATGCCCCACAGGCTGAACTCCCGGATGGCTGCCCCTCCGGCCCTGAGTCCGTCCGCGATGCACATAAGGAGCTTTCCTGTGACGCTTTTCTGCTTTCGCGGACTCCCGTTCAAGATCAATACCTTCACATCATCCTCCTTTTCAAGACCGCGTCAATGCGGGGTCTGTCCCTTATCTATAGGACTCCTTCATATTTTATCCCAATCCACGAAGATTTTCTTTCACTAAATATTGTATATTTCAATTGGTGGCAAATGACCGTGGGAGGGCAGGAATGAGAGACAGCAGCCGGGCTGACGGGAACGGGGCTTTCGCTTCAGAAGCCTCTTTTCGGGGCAGGGAAGATTGTGGCGTCTTGTTCGAAAGGGCGGTAGTCGGCATATACCGGACCTCTGTTGAAGGGAATCTTATCACTGCGAATACCCGTTTTGCGGAAATCATGGGTTACTCCTCGCCGGAGGAGATGCAAAGGGCCGTACCGGACGTAAATGAAGCCCTTTATGTCCACCCGGAAGAGCGAAGAGAGACAATGACCGCGGTATCTCGCGACAACACATACAGCCTCGACACCCGGGTGTATACGAGGGACGGAGGGACGAGATGGATCTCCGACGAAGGGAGGGCCGTCCGCGACAAAGACGGCAATATCCAATATTTTGAAGGTTTTATCCAGGACATATCCGGAAGAAAAGAGGCAGAGGAGAGGCTTCGGGACCGGAACCGGCGCCTTGAGCAGAAGATCGTCGAACAGGAATCCCATTTGGGGGAACTGGAAACCACATACCGCGGCCTTGTGGACAACGCCCTGGTCGGCGTTTACCGTACAAGATTGAACGGGGAAATACTCTTCCTGAACGATACCTTCTTCCGCACCTTCGGCTGGGACTCAAAGGAAGACATAGTGCTCCAGGGTTCGCCGGCCCATTACAAACACCCCGCAGACAGAGAGGTCCTCCTTCGTATCCTCGAACAGTCAGGTGCGGTAAACGGCTATGAAGTGGAGTTGAAGACAAAATCAGGGGCGCCGGTGAGGGTGCTCCTCAGTGCAACCCTCAAAGGAGATGTCATATCAGGGATGATACTCGATATCACCGAGCGGAAGATGGCCGAGGAATTGCTCCGGGCAAGAGAGGAACAATACCGGGTTCTTGTTGAAGCCGCCCCTTTTCCCGTAGTGATAAGCCGCCCCGAAGACGGCGTCGTCCTTTATCTGAACCAGATGGCGTCGGACCTGTTCAAGGTGCCTCCAAAGGACTGGGTGCGCCTGAAAGCGCGGGATTATTATTATGATCCGGCCGACAGGGATCTTTTTACGCGGCAATTGGCGGAAGACGGCTTCGTAAGGGACCATTATACCCATCTCAAAGACGCCCGTGGGGAAGAGTTCTGGGTCCTTCTCTCGGCCAACATGATAGACTTCAACGGAGAACGGGCCGTTTGTTCGGCCTTCAACGATGTTTCGGAACTCACCTATGCCCTGGACAGGATGCAGGAGAGCGAGGTCAAATACAGAACCCTTTTCGACAATGCCAACGACGCAATATTCCTTATCGACATAGACAAGGACGCGTACATAGACTGCAACCACAAGGCGCTCACCACGTTCCGGTGCTCGAAAGAAGACATCATCGGCCAGACCCCCTATATACTCTCCCCCCTGTTCCAGCCTGACGGGTGCGGCTCCGTAGAGAAGGGCATCGCCCTCGGAAAGGCCGCCCTCTCCGGCAAACCCCAGTTCTTCGAATGGAGGCATTCCCGGATGGACGGGTCCCGGTTTGACGCCGAGGTAAGCTTGAGCCATGTGGAGATCGGCAAGGAACGGCTCCTTCAAGGAATAGTGCGCGATGTAAGCGAGCGCAAGGAAGCCGAACAGAAGTTGAGGTCAAGCGAGGAGAAGTACCGCAGCATCTTCGACAATGCGGTGGAAGGCATCTTCCAGAGCACGCCCGAGGGCACGTACATTGCGGCAAACCCTGCCCTCGCAAGAATGTATGGCTATGATTCCCCTCAGGAACTGATGGATACCATTACCGACATAGGGAAGGAGCAATACATGAACCCCCTGGACCGCTCAAAATTCAAGGCCCTTCTCGAAGCCCGGGGCCGTATCGAGGGGTTCGAGGTGGGGATTTACACCAAACACAGGCAGAAGGTGTGGGTTTCGATGAGCGCCAGGGCAGCAAAGGACCGGGAAGGGACAACCCTTTTCTACGAGGGCTTTGCGGAGGATATTACAAGACGCAAGGCGATGGAAGGGGCTTTGCGCGAAAGCGAGGAGCGTTACCGGACATTCATCGATTCCACATCCGACATGGTATTTCTCAAAGATGACCGGTTTCGGAACATCATCATGAACAAAAAGCTGCTCAAATTCTCAGGAAAGTCGGAAGACGAGGTCATAGGCAGGACCGATTTCGAATTCATGCCCCCGGAAAGCGCGAAGATCGCGCGACTCACGGACGTCAAAGCCATCGAGTCTTCGACTATCGTCATCTCGGAGCAGACTATAGGCGACCGGATTTACGAAACCAGGAAATTCCCGGTAAAACTGGGAGAGAACGTGAACGGTGTGGGAGGGTTCATACGGGACATTACGGAACAGAAGAGATACCAGAAAGAACTCAAGGTGAAGTCCCTTAACCTTGAAGAGGTCAATGCCGCCCTGAGGGTGCTCCTGGAGCAAAGAGAGGATGACAAAAGCGAACTGGAGGAAAGGATCCTCTACAATGTGAAGAAGCTCGCTTTTCCTTATATCCATATTCTGAAACAGAGAAGATTGGACGAGGAGCAGCAGATGTACGTGAATATCCTTGAAACAAACCTCAAGAACATCATCTCACCCTTTGTCCAGAAGATGATGTACGCCTATTCCAACTTCACACCCACGGAGATCCTCGTGGCAAATTTTATAAGGGACGGCAAAACGATCAAGGAAATAGCCGTCATACTTGGGGTATCGGAGAATGCGGTGAACCGCCACAGGCAGCATGTGAGGAATAAGCTGGGCCTGAATAAGAGAAAGACCAATCTTAAAGTATATCTCATGTCTCTAAAATAATTACCCTTCTCCTTATAATGGTATCAATTGGGTACCATTATAAGGCTATATTAATATCATTTATTTTTCTGGTCTTTGTGCTATCACTTAATCATCCTCGGGGGGATGGCAGGGATTGTACCGAGTTGCATTCACGAATGCGTCACGTTACGGCTCACAGGCGGTAAGGACGCACTTTATGGATGCGACTCGGTATTACCACAGTTCCTGTAAACCATCGTGCTGTGCATCGGACAAAACCCTAATTTGCACCGGAGTCCTTGACGCCGTCCCCCCGCCAACCTACAGGTATCCGCATTTCCCCCTTCCCCGGGCCCTTCCCGTTTGCCGCAGACACTAGTCCCGAAGGTTTTGGTATTGACGCGTCCCGCGGTTCCTGATATAAGTCTTTGATGTCCCGGAACCACGAAACGGTCTCCCTTGCGGCACGTCTCGACATGACCTATTTCTCCCTGGTCATGGGATTCGTGGAGGAATCAGCGGGCGCCTTCGGTATGGAAAAGGCCGATACCTTGAAGCTGAGGCTCGCCTGTGAAGAGGTCTTCAGCTACCTCATGTCATCGGACCAAAAGGGCAAAGTTCTCACTGTCGAGGCGGAAAACGGTGTGTACTACGTGGAGGCAAGGTTCCTCTTCGACGCCCGCCGTTTCGACCCGCGCGCCTTCGAGTTCAACATAGAGGACCATGCCGATCCCGAAACAAGTCTCGCGGGAATGGGCCTCATCATCGCGTCCAGGTTTGCGGACAACCTCTATCTCCTCCACGAATCCGGATCAAAGCCCGGCGTGGCGGTGGTAAAGGAAAAATCATATCCCGAGCCCGGAAACGTAACGATCGTCCCCGTAAAAACCGTCTCCCGCTTTCACGTGGCTTCCCCCGACGCGGAGACACTGAAACTTTTCGTCCGTCAGGTCACCGCCTTCTATCCTTCCCGGTCCTATCCCCCGGATTTTCATTTTCCCGGCAAGGTGGTAGACATGGTTGAGGGCGGAACCTATCGGGTCCTTGTCGCGTCCGGCGTTGAAGCCGGTACGGCAGGGGGGATAGTGTGGCATATTGCGAGCGCCCGCATGGTGGAGGTCTTCGGCCCTTATCTTTTCAATCAGCCCCCGGAATACGGCATGTCCGCAGCATTGATGGATCATCTTCTCATGGCCGTGGCAAAATCGAACGCCACAGGCATGATCGCCGTCTACCCGACGCCGGAACTGCCCGGAGAATACTTTGAATCCTTGGGAACCATGGATTATGCGGGCCCCGATGGGCAGCGTGAACAATGGTCCTTTTATTTCAGGCAGTTGAAGGAAGACCCGGGGTTGCAAGTGTGGGCCCATGCCGATCTCACGCCATTTCTCACCAGGGAATATGGGCGCCTCTTCTTTGCCAGAGAGGTGCTGACCGCCAGGGATGAGGGCGAGGCTCGCCTGCCCCACTCGGTCTTCTCCCTCAATTTCAACCACCATCGAAGTCTTGTCCGGCTCCGCCTCCTGTGGGACGGCGCCGATGCCGCAACTATACTCCTCAACCACGTAAAAGCACTCGTTGCCGAAGGCTTTGCGAATATCCTCTTCCATCTCGATCTCGGTTACCCCCGACATGCCTACCTCACTCCCACGCTTCAGAACCTCGGGTTCGTTCCGCGACTCATACTGCCCTACGCGGGCAAGGCGGATATCGTCGTCTTCCAATATACCCGTGACCGATAAACCTTTGTTCCGCCTTTCCCTGGACGACCTCGTCCCTGAGTATGTCAAGGCATTTCAGCCCTACATCCCCGGTAAGCCCGATCAGGAACTCATGAAGATGTACGGTTGCGACCGCCTCTACCGGCTCAATAACAACGAGAACCCCCTGGGGCCGCCTCCCGCTGCCCGGGACGCGATAAGGCGGTTTGACACGTCGAGAGTAAGCCTCTATCCAAACGGCGATTCGTACTATCTGCGCCAAAGACTTGCGGAGAAATACCGCCTTGACCCGGGCCAATTCCTCTTCGGCAACGGGGCGAATGAGGTCATAGCCTTTGTAATCAAAGCCTTTTGCCGGGAAGGCGACAATATCATCACCGCAGACAAGACCTTTGCCGTTTACGAATGGGTGGCCACCTTCTCCGGTCTGGAATCGAGGCTCGTGCCCCTGAAGGACTTCGCTTTTGACGATGAGGGGATGGTTGCGCGAATCGACGAACGCACCAAACTGATCTTCCTCTGCAATCCCAACAACCCCACCGGTTCATACTGGGACGAACCGAAACTTCGTCGTTTTCTCCATACCGTTTCAGGACGCCGGATAGTAGTCCTCGACGAGGCTTATTACGAATTCGTCGAGAAACCGGACTTCCCCGACGGCATCAAACTCGTGAGCGAATATCCGAATCTTGTGGTTTTCAGGACCTTCTCCAAAATGTACGGTCTCGCGGCCCTGAGAATCGGCTATCTCGCGGGAAGCCCTGAAGTCGTGGACATCATACGGCGTACGTGCGTCGTCTACTCCGTGAACACACTCGCTCAGGACGCCGCCCTCGCCGCCATCGACGATGACGCCCATATTGCCCTTACCCGCGACCTCGTGAGGAGGGAAAAAACATATTTGCTCGCGGAATTGGGCGCCCTCGGGCTCGAGACCCGTTCCGGAGAAGGTTGCTTCGTCATGGCCAGATTCCCCATGAGCGACACCCTCGCATACCGCAAGTACATGTCCCAGGGAATCATGATCCGCAGCATGACGGGGTTCAGATTCCCCAACTGGATCCGGGTGAGCGTGGGAAGGCACGAGGCCATGGAGGCGTTCATTATTGCGACGCGCCGCATCCTCGCGGGAGACGCGACACGGTGAGCGCCCTGGAGCGAAACGCGGAATCAGGAAGGCTGAAAAACAGTCCGGGACATCTTCCCGGCGGCCCCCGGACAAGGATCGGCGGTCATATCTTTGCATAGGAGAGATTATCATGAAGGATCATGAACCTCAAATCGAGGCGGAACAGGAATTCGCGGTCCGGGCATTCCGGCCCGGGGATGCGCAAGGAGTGGCCGACCTCTTCACAAAAGTATACGGCAACGCGTACCCGGTCAAACTGGTGTACAATCCCGGACAACTGGTGGACGCCTTCAATGCCTCGGAGACCATACCTATGGTGGCGTGTACCGGGAAGGGTGAAGTGGTGGGATATGAGGCGTTTTACCGGTCTGCCCCGAACCCCAGGCTCTACGAACTCGGACAGGGCCTTATCCTCCCATCTTACCGGAACCTCGGGATCGCGGGCAGATTCCATGCATATGCGTACAACGTCATGGCGTCCGAGATGGAAATGGACGTCATCTTCGCCGAACCCGTCTGCAACCATGTGTTTATGCAAAAATCGTTGACCCCGTTCCGGAGTATCGTGACTGCCCTGGAGGTCGATCTTATGCCTGCCGAAGCATATGCGAAGGAACAGAGCGCATCGGGAAGGGTCTCCGTCCTCAGCATGTTCACCACCTGTCGTTCAAGGCCTCACGTGATCTATTTGCCCCCAAGGCACGCCGACGCCCTCACATATATCTATGGGGGTTTCGACGACAGTCGCACCCTGATGCCGGCTCCGGAAAAGGCAACGGCCGAACCGCCTTCTTCGATCATCGAGGTGCAGATATTCGACGTCGCCGGGGTGGCCCGCATGGCGGTGCGCGAGGCCGGGGAGGATTTCTCCGCCGCCTTTGCCGGCGAGGAAGAACGGGCCCTCGGCCGGGGCGTGACCATATTGCAGGTGTGGATCAAGCTCTCGTGGCCCTGGGTCGGGGTAATTGCGGAATATCTCCGGGGGAGAGGCTACTTTCTGGGAGGGGCTCTGCCCGGATGGTTCGGTGAGGATGGGCTTCTCATGCAAAAAGTCATGGGTACGCCGAACTGGGAAGGAATACGCCTCTATACGGACCGGGCGCACAAAGTCATGGAACTTGTCCGGACCGACTGGCGATCCCTCCGGGATGAAGGGTGAAAAAAGGGCCGGCACGCAACGCCCGTGCCGGCCCTGAAAGAACGCCCGAAGGCGCGACCTTTACTTAACCGTTTTCAGACGCAGGGTGAGACTGTTCACGGCGCCGGCCTTTACCTTGAATGAGGCTGTGGCCGTACCGGTCTTCCCGTTATTGACCCGGGTCACCGTAATCTTTGCCTTCCCCGCAGGCAGGCCGGTCAAACGGAATGTTCCCGTGCCGGTGGTCCCCACCTTTAAAACAGTCTTACCGATCGTGACGGCTACCTCTACCTTCACATCAGCCGCCGGGTCATTGACGGGCTTTCCCTTCTCATCCATCACGCGTACATGAAGGGGGTTGATGCCCGTCTCTGCCACCAATAATGTGGCGGAGAATGGAGCCTGGCTTCCGGCCAGATCCAGAAAGACAAACTGCCCCACCGCCAGCTTGGCCGGAGTAATGGGACGCTTGTTGTCATCCACAAGGGTCGCCGTGGTGATGTCCACCACCACACCGAGGACGGTGACATTGGAGCCCGCCGGATCAATAGCCTCAAGGGGGGCGGCTATCTTCACCGCAGTATTGAACCCGCCGCGGTTTACCCTGGTCGCGGTGAGCAGGTTCGTCTGAGCACCGGGAACATCGCTGATGAGTTCCACTTCCGCCATCCTACCCACCACGAGGTTCGCGCAGGTCAGGCCGGGATGGTGGCCACGTCGCTCTTCCGGGCCGAATTTCGCATTACTTACGTCGATAGTGAGTCCCAGCACGTTTATGGTCGCAGGTGAGGCGGCGCAGTTGACCGCCTCGAGGGGTCCTCGTATCTTGATCTGTCTGATGTTGACCTGCAGTTCATCGGCAACCAGGGGCGCCTGGTTTGAGCTTAGTTCCAGCTTGCCGAACTGGCCCATTTTCAGTTGACTTGCGGTAATGGGGTCTTCTTCATCGTTGAGCAGGGTCGCTCCCGCGATATCGACGACAAGACTCAGGACCGTAACGTTGGCGCCCGCCGGGTCGACGGCCTGGAGCGGGGCGGCGATTATGACGTCATCTTCCCTGTGCCCCCGCATGTCCACCTCGGTGGCCGCAAATCTGCCCGTCCCGTCGGGTGTATCACCGGTGAGATAGGCTTCGACCACCTGACCCGCCGCGAGGTTTGCGCAGGTTACGACGCCGCTTTTGTGCCACGTAGGCCCGAAGGTCGCCTTGCTCACGTCGATGGTCAGGCCGAGCAAGTTTATGGTGGCGGGCACGGCAGCGCAGTCGACCGCGTCGAGGGGCGCCTGTACCTTCACCTGGTTTATCCTGACCTGGAGCTTCGTTGCGACAAGAGGGGCCTGATTCGAAGCAATGGTCACACCCGCAAACTGACCCACTGCCAACTGGCTCACCGTAACAGGATGTTTCTTGTCATTCAAGAGAGTCGCCGTGGTGATGTCAACGACCAGGCCGAGGACGGTGACGTTGGCGCCCGCCGGATCGAGGGCCTGGAGCGGGGCGGCGACCTTTACGCCCGTATTGCCTTTTCCCTGAACGGCTACGGCGGTCGCGGTGAGCAGGCTGGTTGCCGTATCAGGAATGTCGGTGCTCAATTTTACTTCCACGGTACGGCCCACCGTCAAATCGGCGCACGTCAGGCTCGGGTGATGCTTGCGGCTCCGATCGATGCCAAGGTCTGCATTGCTTATGTCCATGGGGAGACCAAGCACGCTTATGGTCGCGGGCGCAGCAGCGCAGTTGACCGCGTCGAGGGGCGCCTGTACGGTCACCTCCGTGCGGTGGTTATCACCGGACGCAAATACGGCGGACGAAAAACCTGCCATCAGAAAGGCAATACCTATGAAACAAGTCAGTCTTTTCCAATACATTTGAAACCTCCCGATAAGTTGGACCGATCTCTGTTCAATGCCGCGAAAGGAAGTCGATCATGTCTGTATTATCCTATACGCCCTGTCGGGAAAACCATGTCTCCTGCCGATGCCCGGACAGGCGTCGCAATCCGTGAGGCTCTCCGTTCCTCCATTTTCATAATAACCACGCACATCCGGCGGAGGACCACAAAGAACACCACGGGGATTGCACATACCAATGTTCATTAAACTACTCATGTATTATCCGTCAACTATAGTTTAGAGACTCTTCAATGTCAATCCTTATTTGCATTTCAATTACTAGCAACTTAGTAGTATCACAATGTGTTGATCGCCCTCGCGAGCCCCTATTTCGCCTCTTCGCGCCTTTGCCGCGGGACAGGTGATCGAAGACGCGCTTCGTATAACGGTTTTACCGAAACCGCTGAGACATCTCAATGACGTGGGTCACTCTTATCGTCGTGAGGATGGACGGGTCCGGCGTCTCATCTTTCTATTGACAATTAACCTTTTGCAATTCCCACGTATAAATGTTACTATATACCCTGCTGTTTTCCACTGACCTGCCGGCCGGAAGCAAAACGTAGATTTCTTAAATTGTTAAACTACGATATAACAGGAACAGAAAAAGGAGAAAGAAATACAAGAATATGGAACCCTTAAAATTTGAAGATCTAAATTTGTCGAAAGAGCTTCGGAAAGCCATTGAAAACATGGGCTTTGAAGAAGCAACACCCATCCAGTCAGAGGCAATACCTCTCATATTGGAAGGAAAAGACGTCATCGGCCAGGCCCAGACAGGAACCGGAAAAACGGTGGCCTTCGGAATACCCATCCTTGAGATGGTCCAACCGAAGAACAGAAAACCCCAGGCAATCATACTCTGCCCCACCAGAGAGTTGGCGATACAGGTAGCGGAGGAATTCAAGAAACTCTCGAAGTACAAGAAGGATGTGGCGGTTTTACCCATATACGGCGGGCAGCCCATAGACCGGCAGATCTTTGCGCTCAAGAAGGGCGTACAGATCATCATCGGCACACCCGGGCGCACCATAGACCATATCCGGCGAGGCAACCTGAAACTGGACAATGTGAAAGTGGTGGTCCTCGACGAAGCGGACGAGATGCTCGACATGGGATTTATCGACGATATCGAGACAATCCTCAGGGATACACCGAAGGAGCGCCAGACCCTCCTCTTTTCCGCCACCATGCCGAGACCTATCCTCGAACTCACCAAGAGGTATCAGAACAATCCCCAGTTGGCCAAGGTGGTCCATAAGCAACTGACCGTGCCCAACGTGGAACAGGTATATTTCGAAGTGAAGGAGAGCATGAAACTCGAGGCCCTGTCGAGGCTTATCGACATGCACGATCTGAAGCTCTCTCTCGTATTCTGCAACACCAAGAGACGGGTTGATGAGGTCGTGGCGAACCTGCAGGTCCGCGGCTACCTTGCTGACGGCCTTCACGGAGATATGACCCAGGCCCAGAGGGACCGGACAATGGGTAAGTTCAGGAGCAATGCCTTTGAGATACTCGTGGCCACCGACGTGGCGGCACGAGGCATAGATGTGGACGGCATAGAAGCGGTTTTCAACTATGACCTCCCCCAGAATGAAGAATATTACGTCCACAGGATCGGGAGAACCGCCAGGATGGGAAAAGCCGGCAGGGCCTTCACCTTTGCCGTGGGAAAAGAGGTTTACAAACTCAGGGAGATCCAGAATTACGCAAACGTGAAGATCGAGCGCCAGAAGGTACCTTCCGTGAACGACGTGGAAGCGATCCGGCTCAACACCTTCCTTGACAAGGTAAAAGAAGAGGTGGAAAAGGGCGGACTTGAACATTACACCAACCTGGTGGAACGCCTTATCGACGAGGATTACGCCTCGGTGGATATCGCGGCGGCGTTGCTCAAGCTGAGCATGGGGGCCGACAACGACAATCGTGGTGATTTTGACGACGAGGGCAACCTCAAGGACGAGATGACGCGCCTCTTCATCAATATAGGACGGAGTCAGAAAATAGACGTGAAGGATGTGCTCGGCGCGGTGGCAGGAGAGACAGGCATACCGGGAAAACGCATCGGTAAGATCGAGGTCTTTGACAAACATACCTTCATCGAGGTGCCCAAGAAGTTTGCCCAGGACGTAATCAACATCATGAACAATAACCAGATCAAAGGCACCAAGATAAAAATAGACTGGGCTGCCAAGTAATACGCAGCCGGGCGCCCTGTTCGAGGTATTTGCGCATGTTACTTGAGATGCACTGCATACCTCCCTGCACTCTTCGTGCAGTAATGTCACGGCCATGGACCTGGTGCAACAGGTCTACGGGAAGGGCCTTCAAGGCCTCATCATCACCGATCACCATTACCTGTGGCCGGAAGATGAATTGCCGGCCTTGAGGAAAGAAGCAGAGGCGCCCGACCACTTCCTGATCCTCTCAGGACAGGAAGTTTTCACCTCCGATACGGGAGACAGTGTCTCCCGCAGGTATACGACGTAGGAACCTTTCTCGCCCAATTCAACAACCAGTTCCAGGGCTACCCCGAAATCCTCCGGGAATTGCCGGAACAGGTATTCCTCAACGCCTGCCTCTCGCGGGCGGCAGATGTGACGGCGGACTTCGGCAATCAGGTGGACCTCTTTCGAGGGCGCACCGACCTCAGCATCGCCTCATACCTCATAAAGGTGGGTCTCGGCGAAAGCGAAAACCTCTGGCGTGTACTGATGGAAGCAGAACAGGCCCTCGCGCAATCAGGGCGTACGGATTGACAGCTCGCGTGGGGAGACAGGAAAAAGTATCGTGGCCCCCGGTAAAGCCGTGCAGGGCCGGGCGTATCCTGCCCTATCCGATCATGTGCCCCTTGGCTTGAACTTCGGAAGGGTTACCTCGCTCGTGACGTCGTCGAAGACGACTTCCACGGCCATGCCCACCTTGAGATCGGCGTTCGGACAACCCACCACGGTGCTCATCATCCGTATGCCCTCCTCGATCTCGATGAGGGCGATGTTGTAAGGCGTGTCTCCCTCAAAACCAGGTGCACCCCGGTGACAGACGGTAAAGGAATACACGGTGCCGCGGCCGCCCGCCTTCACCCATTCCACATCAAAGGAAAAGCATGACGGGCAGAAGTCGCGAGGATAGAAGTGGTATTGCCCGCAAGCCCGGCACCTCCGGACCAGGAGCTCGTGGCGCGACGCGGCCTCCCAGTAAGGCTTCGTCTCATCGTGTATGTAGGGAAGCGGTTTCTTATAGCCTTTTTCCATATCGTCAATCAACCCCCAGGATTACTGTCCCGCTTGACGCGAGAGACCCGCCGATGCCGTTGCAGAGCGCGGTCCTTGCCTCCCTCACCTGACGGTCGCCACACTCTCCTCTCAACTGTTTCGTTGCCTCAATGAGGAGAAAGATACCGAACATGCCCGTGTGGACACACGAGAGACCTCCGCCGCCCGTGTTCGCAGGGCAGCCTCCGCCGGGGGCCAGCCGTTGGCCTTCGACGAACCGTCCTCCTTCGCCTTTCGGGCAGAAACCGAGGTCCTCCAGTTGAAGGAGGACGGTGATGGTGAAAGAATCGTAGAGCTCAAGCACATCGATATCCCGGGGCGTGAGCCCCGCCATCCGGTAGGCGCTTTCACCCGAGAACTTTGCGGGGGTTACGGTCAAATCCGGCATACCCGTGATACTCCGGTGAGTATGGGACTCCCCGCACCCCAGGATGCGAACGGGTTTCTTCCTCAGGTTCCGCGCCCGCTCCATGGTGGTGACAATAACCGCCCCGCCTCCATCGCTCACGAGGCAACAGTCCCTGAGGCGAAGAGGGGTGGACATCATGGGTGAGGCAAGGACGTCGTCGATGCTCAAAGGACCCCGCATGGAGGCAACCGGGTTGAGGGCCGCCCATTTCCGGGCCGCCACCGCGATCTCGGCAAGCTGCTCGCTCGTGGTGCCGTACTGGTACATGTGACGCTGGGCAGCAAGAGCGTAAGTGGGAATAGGGACCCATTGGCCGTAAGGTATCTCGAACTGCTCCTCCGGTTCCTGGACCGCTCCTGTGGCAAAGTTCAGGGCCAGCCCTTTCTTCCGGTCCGACAGGCGCGTCTCTCCGTAGCAGATAAGGGCCGTTTCACAGAAGCCCGCTGAAATGGCTGCCGCGGCATGGCGCACATGAAATTCGAATGCGGCGCCGCCGGGCATGGTGCTATCCGAGTAGGTCGGGCGTATGCCAAGATATTCGGCGACCATGATAGATTCCATGGTAAGCCACCCCGCAGAGAAAAACCCGTCTATATCGCTCTTGCGAAGTCCCGCATCGTCAAGCGCTCTATTGGTCGCCTGCGCGATCAGTTGCAGGAACGTCTTATCCGGGGTATACCCTATATCCGACTCCGCTACGCCTACAATTGCCGTTTCTCTCATTGCCTCTCCCTTACCCTCCCCCGGTTTACGTTCCCAATCCGGGGGACTGTGGTACATTGTCCTTGAATCCGGACAATTGTAAACCAACAGCCGGGCAAAATGCAAAGGGAAAAGGATGGGTTATCCGTCGAGCGTGCGGCGGATGGCCTGGGCAAGTTCACGGTTCGAGAGGGGCTTCATCAGGAGTTCCCTGATCCCCTCCTTCCTCACCGATTCCGGCGTCACGTCATCGGAATGACCGGTACAAAGGAGAATGGGTATATCCGGCCTCACGTGGAGAAGCTTCCCGGCGAGACGCCTCCCCGTCATCTCAGGCATGGTCTGGTCCGTAATCACCAGGTCGAACCCGGCGGGATCAGTGGCGAAAAGCTCATACGCCGCGGCGCTGCCCGTTGTCGCCGTCACCCTGTAGCCGAGGCGCTCGAGCGCGGCCTTCGCCCATTCCACCAGGATATCTTCATCGTCCACGAATAGTATCCTCTCCACGCCCCTCAAGGTGCCCGGCTCCATGGGTTTCTCCGGCTTTGTCTCCTCGGCTCCCCCAGGAAGGAGCACCCGAAACGTGGAACCCGCGCCGGGCGTGCTCTCCACCGTGATGGCGCCGTGAAGACCCTTCACGATGCCGAATACCGCGGCGAGCCCAAGGCCCGTGGCCCGCCTCGTCTCTTTCGTGGTGAAGAAAGGCTCGAAGACCCTCCTTGCCGTTTCCGGGTCCATGCCTGCGCCGGTATCCTTCACCGCCAGTTGCAGGTAGATCCCCGGCTTGATATCCGGGTCGGGAAGCCGGTCTTCGCGGACCTCCAATCCGGTCAGGCTTATTTCGAGGGCCCCTCCGTCTTCGCCCATGGCCTCCGCGCCGTTGGTGGCGAGGTTCACGAGGATCTGCTGGATTTCTGAAGGGTCCGCGAGGGCGACGTCGGAGGCGCAATCCAACCTGAGGTCCATGCGGACCGTCGAAGGCAGCGACGCCCTCAGGAGCTTCGTGGTCTCCTTGATCACGGGGGATACGGAAAGGGGCCTTCGCGCATACCGGCCCCTGCGACTGAAGGCAAGGATCTGTTTCACGAGCTCTCTTCCCCTCAACGCCCCTTTCATTACATATCGAAGATTTTTCACTGCTGTGGAATCTCGGGGGAGATCGTCGAGGGCCATTTCCGCAAAGCCCAGAATTCCTGCAAGGATATTGTTGAAATCGTGGGCAATACCACCGGCAAGGGTCCCTATCGCCTCCAGATGCCGCGCCTGCCGGAGCTGTTCCTCCAGCTTCAGCTGTTCGGTAATATCCCGGGCTACCGCAACATATCCCGATATGCCGCTCTCTTCCCTTATAGGAGACATGCTCACTTCCGCTCTGTAGGTGGAGCCGTCCTTTTTCCTGCCTGTTCTCCGTCCGATCCAAACCTGCCCTTGCTCAAGGGTATCGCGGATGCGCCGGTAGAACATGTTGCCCGGGATTTTGCTGCCGAGAACGGTAATCTCCTCGCCCACAATTTCTTCTCGGGAGTACCCTGTCTTCTTCTCAAATGCCGCGTTCACGTACTGGATCTTCCAGTTCGTGTCTATGATCACCACGGTCTCGTCGAGTTGCTCCACCACCGTGGCGAGACGCCCGCGTTCCGCCTCCACCCGCCGACTTTCGCTCAAACCCGGCGCCGTGGCAAATATGTCCGCCGTCTTTCCTGTGCCATCGTGACAGGTGACGGCATCGCAGAGGACGGGTGTAGCGTGCCCGGCACCTCCGGGCCCTTCTTCCCGCGCTTTCCGGCCTTCTTTTACACCCGTCACGTCGTGACCCCGGGGAGCCGCTCCGCGGGTGTCCTTCGAAACATACTTCTTGTCTTTCATTCCTGCGACCTCGCTCACTTACCGTGTATCCCCCTATCAGGGAGTCGGCATTTCAATATGTCACTGTTTTCTTATTTCCTTTTTTCCCGTTGTTTCCATCGGACCAACCATCCGACAAATCCGCCTTTTACGCCAACGCCCGCCTTCACCGGGAATCCCTTCCCTGTATGTCGGAACAGACAAGATACACTCGAGCGCACGTGAACGGCGCATCAGGGGGAACATGGGGGCGTGACAGGAAGACAAGAGATCTCTACAGTCCGGTATCATGCCCTATCTCAAAAAAGTAAGGCTTCAGGGAGGCTTCGTCAAGGCTGGTCCGCCAGTGGGTCGCCATCCTCCGGGAAGAGGCGCCCGTACCCTTGCGACCGCCTTTCTCCGGAACTCCCTGATAGGGTGCAATAAAACAGGATGAGACGTTGCGCGTCCCCATGGAAGGTATTACATTCTTTAATAAAGGACTACCCATACCATTAGAGGAGGATCATATGCCAAAAGAGAGCGCTTCTACCCGCACCGGACGGCGGCCACGTTATGCAAAAGAAACCGATACCCCTTATGAGTATCCATCATATCGTCATCTGCATGGACCTGGTTACCATGACCCGCTCCATCCGGAAGATATGCATTTCGGAGGAGGATACCGTGACTTTTCAGGGGACGAACAGAAAGACCTTTACGGCGAGCCCAGGCAGGGGCCCTATGAAGGTGTAGGCCCCAAGGGCTATAAACGCTCCGACGAGCGCATCCTCGAAGACGTATCGGAACGCTTCATGGAGGACAGCCACCTGGACCCGAGCAGTGTAGAAGTAGAAGTGCGTGGCGGTGAGGTATTCCTCAAAGGGTCGGTACCTGTCCGCTACATGAAGAGGCTTGCGGAGGATATAGCCGTGTCGGCTCTCGGCGTCAAGGACGTTCAGAACCAGCTCCGCGTAAAAGAAGACTAGGAAACAACAAAGATGATGGCGGGACTCTTCAATGGGTTCCGCCATCATCTTCATCAGCCCGTAGCTCTCACGGCCGCCCGGGCTAACGTTCCCCTACTGCGAACATTTCAGCAGCCCATTCAACCCTTGTCTCCGGCGACGAGAAGATACCGGGTGGAGCCTGGTCTATCTGCAGGAGCCGCTTCCTGAGACCTGCGCCGTTAGCCATCTGTATCTGAAGGCCCGGGCGGGCGTTCATCTCGAGCATAAGGGGCCCGCGCTCTTCATCGATAACCATATCCACGCCCAGATAGCCGAGGCCGGTCATATCGATGCCTTTTGCCGCGGTGAGGAGCATATCCCCCCATGAGGGAATCTGTATGCCTGTGACGGGATTCCCCGTGTCAGGGTGGCGGTTCACGATCTCCGACCCGTGTACGGCCCGGAGAGTGACCCCTTTTCCCATGTCTACGCCCGCGCCTAGGGCGCCGCGATGGATGTTGGCTTTTCCGTCGGACGCCTTTGTGGGGAGACGGACCATGGCCATGACCGGCACCCCGCGGTAGGCGATAATGCGGATATCCGGCACGCCTTCGTAGGTTACCGAGGCAAAAACAGGAGCGGGACGGACGAGGGCCTCGATAAGGGCCTTGTCTTCGAGGGCTTCCAGGGAGTGAATGCCCGCGAGAATATCGGAGATGTGATAGGTGAAATCTTCGCGGGAAATGATTTGGCCGTTCTGTTTCACAAAACCTTGAACCGTGCGGTCGCAGACGAGCACGATGCCGCTTCCCCCCGAGCCTCGGGCAGGCTTCAAGGCGAAGGCGCGATGTTCTCCGAGGGCGCTCTCGAACCCCTCGATATGCCCATGGTTCTCTATTACGTGGTAAAGTTCAGGGGTCGGTATATCGTGCCGGGCCGCGAGCACCTTGGTAATGAGCTTGTCGTCTACTGAGGGGAAGGCGGAGCGTTGGTTGTATGCCATAATATACTCGGCGTTCCGGCTGTTCATGCCCAGAATGCCGGCTTCCCGGAGCCACTTTGCGGTACTCGACGCCATTATTCCTTCCTCAAGGCGCGAAAACGCACCAACTCGGAAACCCGGTAGCCCGTGTAGCGCCCAAGAAGGATCTGGAGCGCCGCAAGGGCGAGGAGAAGTTCGGGATAGACGAAGAAGGTGAGTTGAAGGGTCTGGATGTGGATAATGGCGTGGGTAATCGCCGCCACAGCCGCGCTTCCCGCGGCGTTTCTCAGACCTTCCTGGATGCCCGCCTCTTCGACAATCACAAAAAAACGCTCGATCATCATGGTGAGGATTACGAACGGCAGAAGGCCCACTGCCATGAGTTCCCTTACGCCCAGCTTGTTTCCCAGGACCGCGAGAAAAGTGAAGCACCCTATGACCGCGGTAAGGATCACGGAAAGTCGCGGTACGAGAAGGAGGTGAAGCTTGTCCAGCACGGAACGCATAACATAGCCTACAAGGATCACCCCTGTAAAGATCGCAAGACCGTAGTCAAGGCCGGTGCTCCGGAAAGCGAGGGCCATAAGGACGGGCATGAATATTCCGAATGTGGGAAAGCCTATGATATTACGTAATATGCAGACCATGAGGGCCCCTATGGGCACAAGAAGGAGTATACGGAACGTCGCCTGGAACTCGGGGGGCAGAGAGAAGAGGGACCAGCGGTTGAGCAGCTTGTCCGGTTGCCTGATCCGGTCGAAATAGACGCTCCACTGACTCACGACCTGTTGCCTCAGGTCCCAGCGAACCTCGGGCACGCTTCCGCGGGACACACGCACGGGGGATATATCACCCGTGGTGAGAGGAAGAAAGGAGAGGGACTTCTCATATACCGTCCCGGTATCCGGTTCAATATACGCCCAATGGGTACCGGTCCAGGCTTCCACCATACGCACCGTCTCGCGGGTCACACTTTCCGCGAGGATGAGGCCGTGAGTCACCTGCGCGGGCAGATCGGCGGCCCGGAAGAGGCCCTGCAACGCCGTTGCCCGCCCGACCCTTGCCGTCACTTTCGACCACATCTTCACATCCGACGGATCGGGAGCCGGGTCCCCCCACTTTCCTGAGGCGGTTGCGGATATTGCGTGGATTCTGTCCATAACGGGCAGGCGGGACCACCGGTCCGCAATCCGGCTTGCCAGTTCCCGGTCGCCTTCGCTAAAAGAAGGCGGATAAGGTCCGGCAGGCATGGGTCTTGTCCGGGACGATTTTGACGGTTTTAAAAGAACGATGGCGCGATAACCGATCACCGCGCCTGCGGGGCCGGTCTTTCCCGACCATTCGCCGCTCCTGTTTACTCCCTGACGGAGAAGGGTAAAATCAAGGCCCCCTGAGGTAATCCTTTCTTCGGTTACGGTCTGGCCGCCATGTGTGTAGGGAAGGCTGATCGCAACGTCCATCTCCTTCTGCCCGGCCTCGACAAGCCCTTCTATGGAGAGCTGCCACACTCTTACCGCCGACGCGGGGAACAGGGGATATTCCAGGCGTACAACACGGTAAGTTATGAGGGCGGCCGTTACCGCAAAGAGGAACACCGCGAGCAACACCGCCGGACGCTTCATTTTATCTGAGTCCGCGGACAGGTCGGTTTAAGGATGTTGGCGCACAGGCAATCGACCACGAAACCCTGTTCAAGGATATTGCGCCCCACAATCATGGGATATTTCATTTTGGCACGGTTGCTCAGGTTCACCTTCGCGAGGAGGGCCCTGGAGCCCACGCAGACCTCCATCTCAACCACCGGCCTTCGCTGGGTGCCCGAAGCCGAGCGCACTTTCTTCCACTCCACCACGGGAAGACTGATCTTTGTGCCCCCATACTTCTCAGGCAGCCTGAACTCCGCCACGCCATCCGTCACCGTCAGCTCCCGGGCATCGAGAGAGGTCATGAGCGCCCCTGTGTCGATGCGGGCCGGAATCCTGACCTGCCACGGAAGGAGGATCACCTCTTCTGCGACGCCTATGGACGTCTTTTCTTCACTGTATGCCATACCCCCCGCAAAAAGGACACAGGCCACGAGAAGAACGGCAGAAAAAAGAACTCTAGTGTCTTTCATCATCAGCATTATATCAGATCAGTCACGGCATGGACAACTCTAATCCGCTTCCGCCATGCCTGCGCAAGCCGGTATCTCCATGCCCTCGTTATGCCCGTCCCTAAATATAAACACTCCCTTCAAAAAAGGAAGGGGGCGGGTCTTGGCTTGAGGTTTGATAAACGAATGGGCAGGGCCTTTAGGGACCCTGCCCATTAGGGGGGTTATATTGAGGTGCGGGCTCACCTCAATTCTGGATTGCTCTATTCTTACGGCCTCTCATCCGCCGTTCGCAGGAACACTGTACCCCAGACATTCCCGCTTAGAAATACAGTACCCCAGGTGGCCCCCCATGTCAATAGTTTTTTCAAACTTTTTCAATAATTTCGTATCACTATTTTGTCCTTTTCCGTCCCGGTTTCACCGGAGCTTCATTTTCTCTCCCCCGTTCCTGATGCGAGACAACCGTAAGGTATCGAAGGAAATTCCTTCCAGCCTCGCTCGCCCTTTACGTCCGGGCCTCGCAAGGTTATAATGAACCATGAAGAAGAAAGGACCCAAGGAGCCTCTTGTACCTGTGGAACGCTGTGATACCATCCGGAAGTACGTAACAGCTCTTCTCGAAGAACACACCATGTCTGCCAAGGAACTCTCGGGTATCACCAGGGTCCCCGAGCGGGAGATGTACGATCACCTCGACCACATCAGAAAGACCCTCCACAAGACCAGTCAGCGCCTTCGCGTGGAGCCGGCCCGGTGCGAGAAATGCGGGTTCGTCTTCCAAAAGAGGGCAAAGCTTTCGAGACCCGGCAAATGTCCCCTCTGCCACAGCCAACTCATCCTCCCTCCCCTCTTCTCCATCAGCCACGAAGACGACTGACCTGGAGATCCACAAAAACCTTTACATCCGGTGGTCACTCCGTTTATAATTGGCTCGAATATTTCAGGGAACTACCCACGAACTCTATGAGGTGAAGTCAATGATTACCGGTATCGGAAGCCTGCCTTTCACAGACGTGGATGAGGCGATAGACCTTATATTTTCCACGTGCAAGGAGATACCCTTCTGGCCCCAACTGCCCAAAAGGTCCTCCCGCGAAAACATGTACACCACATTCCTGGACGGGGTCCCCTGTATAGGGGTGGACGAGGCCAAGGGCGCAGTCTACATGGACACGCAGAAGACGGACGGCATAGAGGAGTTCTACGACAACTACTTCAACGAAAATTTCGAAGCCTTTGCCGTGTCGCCCGAATCCGCGCCGGGGTTTTACCGGTTCCTCGAACGGCTGGGAGAGGTAAAGTCAGGAGTGACGCACATCAAAGGACAGCTTACCGGCCCTTTCAGCATGGGCCTCGGCCTTCCCGATGAAGAGGGCAAACCTATTATTTACAACGCCGCCTTCTTCGACATTATCAAAAAAGCTCTTGAAATGAAGGCCAAGTGGATGACCCGGAAGTTGGGAGAGGCTGCTCCCGGCACACCGCTCATCGTATTTTTTGATGAACCCTATATGGTCTCCTTCGGTTCCGCTTATGTGTCCATCTCCAAAGAAGAGGCCATCGCCCTTTTCGATGAGGTGACGAAGGGGATCACCGCAAAAAGAGGGGTCCACTGCTGCGGCAATACGGACTGGTCCGTGCTCTTTAATACCACCCTCGATATCGTTAATTACGACGCCTTCAATTTCCTTGAAACCATCTTCTACTTCAAGGAAGACCTGCTCAGGTTCCTTGGACGGGGCGGCTTGATATCCCCGGGGATAGTGCCTTCTTCGGAAAAGGTGCTCGAAGTCTCCCTGGAGGAAATCCGTGCCCTGTCGGCTGCCTTCGACACGCAGATGAAGGGGGCAGGCATCGAGCCGGGCCTCAGGGAATGGCTCTTCACCACGAGCTGCGGCCTGGGAAGCCTGGGCAACCCCGAAACCGAGAGGGCCATGACCCTGCTCAGGGAACTCGCAAAAGGCTCCTGAGCGGCCGCCCGGCAAAACAAACCTGTATGAATGAGGGCCGATTGGTATTATACTCTTCCCCGTGAGAGTGCTCCTGGTCCAACCGCCCATCGAAGATTTCTACGACACCTCAATACGCACCTATCCCCTGTCCCTCCTTTATCTCGGAGAACGGATCAGGGATATCTCGGAGGTGACCGTCCTCGATCTCAGGACCAACCGTAAGCCGCGGCCTCTGGCAGGCCATCCCTTCCCTGAACTCGAACCCTATTACAATCCTCACGTGCGGACCCCGTTTTCTTTTTTCGGCGCTTACTACCGGTTCGGCCCCGACGACGCGAGGATAAGGGAAGAGATTGAAAGGGCGAAACCGGGCATAGTCTGTGTGTCCTCCCTTTTTTCCACTTATTCCCTGGAGGCCATGGGGGTTGCTCAAATCGCCAAAGAGATCAACGGGGAAACGGTGACCGTAATAGGGGGGATTCACCCTACCCTCTTCCCCCGCCATGTACTTGCGTCTCCTTCGATCGATTACGCCATACGGGGGGAGGGCGAAACGCCCCTTTTCATGCTCGTGAGAGCCCTCACGGAAGGCAGGACCTTGAAGGACGGCACCATCGCCGGTCTTTGCTACAAAGAGGGCGACGGTTTCCATATTGCGGAACCCCACGTTGAACAGGATATCGATTCCCTTCCCGCGAGAAGACTCATCGACCCTCATGCGTACCGCATCGGCAGAAAGGACTATACCTTCTTCCTCACCTCCAGGGGTTGCCCTTTTCATTGCGCTTTTTGCGGCAGACCGTCGACTCCCTACAGGAAGAGGAGCCTTGAAAGCGTGGAACGGGAGTTGGAAGACTGTCTCGACCTCGGCATAGGCGCAATCGATTTCGAAGATGACATGCTGACCCTGGATACCCGTTTCTTTCGCGCAGTCCTCGGACTCTTCGAAGGACGAGGCGTCACCCTTTCCGCCATGAACGGCATCTATAGTGAAAAACTCGATAAGGCTACCCTTGAAGATATGTTGACGGCCGGGTTCAGGCGGCTCAACTTTTCTCTCGTCGATATATCCCGTCCCCTCATGGAGGATCAGAAGAGGCTTTTTTCTTCCAACTTCCTGGGACTTTTACCCTATCTCGAAGCCTCGCCATACCTTCTGGAAACCCACTTCATCATCGGCCTGCCGGGTCAGACCCCTGACGAGGTGCTGGAGACCATGCTCTTCCTCATGGGCAAGCGGCTCCTTGCCGGACCGAGCATCTTTTACCTCGCTCCCGGGAGCCCCGTCTTTGACGAGACAGCGGGGGCAGATTGGGAAGGCGGCCTCAAGTCGATGCGGTCGAGCGCGATGCGCCCCGTCAATCCTCTTCTCCCGCAGGACACCTTGTTTACCCTCATGAAACTTACGAGATTCATCAATTTCGTGAAAGGCATCGTCGACCGCGAGCCGGGAGTGAAGAGGCTCTCCGATCTCATGGAGGTACCCGCCATAAAGAATCACTCCTTTAACGGAGAAATTGTCTCCACCTTGTGCAAGGATCATCGTTTTACGTGGTATGACCTCTCCGCCAAAGCGCTCCGTCCGGAACCTCAGGACGGCCGTCTGGTGGAACTTTTCTTTCGAAGGGCCAGGGGACTCTTCATACGGGGATTCAAAACGACAAACTCCCTTGTGATCGATTGATTCCAGGGGCCTCGCATTTATGGACCCTTGTTTCGCCGCGCAAGTTGATTGTTCTTGAATTTCTCATTTAGATTAACTATAAAGAAAAGAAGGTTTGTCTGGAAGGTTTATCGTAAGACCACCGCCATTCCTTGGTGGCTATAACGGAGGGGAGGGTGAAAGATGAGTAGAGGGAAACATGTCCTTTGGGTGCTGGGCATAGCGCTGGCGTCCCTTATAGTCCTTGCCGGGTGCGCGGGAGAAACCGATCAATCCCTGGAGAAGATAAGAAAGACAGGGTATATTAGAATCGCCACGACCCCCGGTTACCCTCCATTCACCTACTACAACGCAAAACATGAGCTTATCGGTTTCGACGTCGGCGTGGCGAGGGAAATCGCGAAAGGGCTCGGCGTCAAATTGGAACTGGTGGCGATCCCGTGGACGAAAATAATCGCGGGCCTCAACAAATGTGAGTACGACGCGGTCCTGGGGAGCATGTCCATAACGGAAGAAAGGGAAAAACTCGTCGATTTCTCCGTACCCTATTATTATGCGCGGTCCCAGGTGATGGTCCCCAAGGGTTCCCCCCTGAAGAACCTGAAAGAACTCACCAATAAAAAGATCGGCGTCATGGGGGGCACCACATTCGAAGAGGATGCCAAGGCCCAGGGAATGACCCGCATCTCCCGCTTTGACACGAACAACGACGCTTTGAACGCCCTCAAGCGGGGAGAGGTTGACGCGGTGGTTACGGACGACGTGGTAGGCATGTACGCAAAGAACCGCCAGGGTATCGACGTAGAGCCCCTGGGGGACACCTTGAGCAGCGACAAGATCGCTATCGCCGTCTGCAAGGGGAACCGCACCCTCCTCAAAAAAATCAACGCCGTCATCGCGGACATGCAAAAGAACGGCACCCTGACCCGCCTCGTGGAGAGAATGGCTTCGAACAAGTACGACGAACCCACGCAGAAATAGGAACGCCGGAGCGCGGGAAAAGGGCGCCTCGCACCCTTATATCTTCTTGCCTATGGAAAAAGCCCTCCCGAGAGGGACGCCGAGCGCATAGTACTGTTTGAAACCGGGGGCGAATACAAGGGGCCTCACCTTTTCGGGGTCGATCCTTCCCTTCTCGTCAACCACCGATTCATCGGCCACGATGTCAAGAATTCCCCCGATGAACTGAGTGTGAAGGCCCAACTCCAGGACATGGATGAGCTCGCACTGCATGGCAAAGGGGAATTCCTCTATATAGGGCGCGTCCACTACTCCGCTCCTGACGGGCGTAAGTCCCGTGGCGGCGAACTTATCCACCTTCTTCCCCGTGGCTATGCCGAGATAGTCGACTTCCTTCACATATTTCTCCTGTGCTATGTTCACGGTAAAAGCCTTCCTTCCCATGATATTACCGTAGGTATAGGTGGCTTTTCTCACAGATATCCCTATGCAGGGGGGTTCCGAGCAGCATATGCCCGCCCAGGCAACGGTCATGGCATTTGCCTTTCCCTCCGCATCGTACGTTCCTATCACCACCGACGGCGTGGGGTAAAGCAAGGTACCCGCGCCTATGGACTTTTTCATGCCTTCCTCCTGAATCAAACGGTCCGGCGCCCGCCACCGGACGACCGGCTAACATGATAAACCTATTTGCCCTGTTAATCAACTGCGAAATAAGGTTAACTGCCCCCTCCGGCCGCCGGAGGGTGGAGGGTGGAGGCCAATTCCTAAGTTTAAATAGGCGGTCCTTACCACCGGAGGGTTCTTAAACCCCACAAATACACCGATTTTACTTCCCCCTGGGACCGAAAGTGTGATATAAATCACACTGTGATTCACAACATCATAAAAAAGACACGGAGCTATCGTCGTTTCTACCAGAATGAGAAGGTAACTCTCGAACAATTGAGGAGCCTCGTGGAACTCGCGCGGCTTTCTGCTTCGGCCTCGAACCTCCAGCCCCTCAAGTTCATACTTTCCTGCGAACCCGAACGGAACGCCATGATCTTTCCCGTCCTCTCATGGGCAGGCTATCTCAAGGACTGGGACGGCCCCGAGGAAGGCGAAAGGCCCGCCGCATACATAATGCTCCTCGGCGACAAGGATATCACCGATACATTCGGCGTCAACCACGGCATCGCGGCACAAAGTATCCTCGTGGGAGCGACAGAACTCGGTCTCGGCGGGTGTATTATAGGATCCGTGCAGAAGGAGAGGCTCCGCGCCCTTTTCCGTCTGCCCGGCAGATACGAGGTTCTCCTCGTTATCGCCCTTGGAGTGCCTAAGGAGACTGTGGTCATCGAAGAGGCCCGGGACGGCGACATACGTTACTGGCGCGATGCACAGGGGGTCCACCACGTGCCCAAGCGCCCTCTCAACGATATTATCCTCGACCTCTGACAAAGGGGCACACCCGACCATGATTCCCCGCAGTCATGGAACCTGCGTCACTCTCTCCTCTCCCCGCCATTGAGCATCGACTTCAGAGTCAAGGCGTTCTTTACCCCATAGCCCTGATAGTCACTGTCGAAGTAACCAAAGGTCTCCCTGCCCCAGCCCCCTACCTTGCCCCTTCCACCTCCTGAGTTCTCCATTGCTCAAAGCTGTGTATTATAGTGCCGCTGGTCCATGAAGCCTTATGTACACGAAGGGCTTCTCCGCGTATTCATAGTAGGGAAACCTGCCCGCGCTGCCATTCCCCCTGCCTCGGGCCGGGCCGATAAAAGAATGGGGATACTGCCGACCGGATGGGCCCACGTGCCGCAGCATGTCCCTGATATACGGCCCTTCGGGCTTAAAAAAAGGGCGTCCCCGAAGGGACGCCCTTACATGATCTCTTTGCTCGATCCTAGAGCTTGTCACCAATTCTCATTCCATAGAAGGACCGGTAGATGAAAACCAGGGCAACCAGGAAGAATACACATGCGATACCCGTCTTCACGCCCTGAGACTGCATGGTAACCGCGATTTCCGTGGCAAGCAGCCCGAAAAGGGTCGTGAACTTAATAACGGGGTTCATGGAAACCGAGGAGGTATCCTTGAACGGGTCGCCCACGGTGTCGCCCACAACTGCGGCCTCGTGAAGCGCGGTACCCTTCTCTTTCAGGTCTACTTCGACGATCTTCTTTGCGTTATCCCATGCGCCGCCGGCGTTAGCCATGAAGATGGCCTGATAGAGTCCGAAGAAGGCGATGGCGACCAGATAGCCGATGAAGAAGTAGGGGTTAAAGAACGAGAGGGCCAAGGCCATAAAGAAGACGACGATGAAGATGTTGATCATACCCTTCTGGGCGTAGACCGTACAAATTCTCACGACTTCCTTGCTATCCGAGATTGAAGCCTGCTCACTGTCAAGCTTGATGTTCTCTTTGATGAAAACGACTGCACGGTATGCGCCGGTTACGACGGCCTGTGTCGCTGCGCCGGTGAACCAGTAGATAACCGCGCCGCCCATGAGGAGACCAAGAATGATCTCAGGCTGTACGAGGCTCAGCTTGGCAACCGCGCCGCCGTAGATACGTTCGAGAAGGATGATGATGCCGAACACCATGGTGGTTGCACCGACCACGGCAGTACCGATGAGCACCGGTTTTGCCGTTGCCTTGAAGGTGTTACCCGCGCCGTCAGCCTCTTCCAGGTAGTCTTTACCGTTCTCGAAATCAGGAGTGAAACCGAACTGGCCCTTGATCTCTGCCGCGATATTGGGAATGGCTTCAATTCTTGAAAGCTCGTACACTGACTGGGCGTTATCGGAAACAGGGCCGAAACTGTCAACACAGATGGTAACGGGACCCATGCCGAGGAAACCGAAAGCCACGAGGCCGAAGGCGAAGACCGGCGCCGCGAAGGAAAACTCTTTAGGCATGAGCGCCATGATTGAAGGGTTCATAGATACGAGATACGCGATAAGCATAAGGATGAGGATGGTAAGTCCTTCCCAGAAGGCGGAGAAGTTACCTGCCACGAAACCGGACAGGATGTCGAGTGATGCACCACCCTGACGGGCAGAAGCAACGACTTCCTGCACGTGACGGGAACTGGTGCTCGTAAATACCTTCGTGAATTCCGGTATCAAAGCGCCGGCGATGGTGCCGCAACTGATGATAACCGCAAGTGCCCACCACAATGAGGCGTACTGGGCGGGAAGGTCGGAAAGCAGCATGTAGCTCGCCCAGAATGTAACGAGGATCGAAATAATGGAAGTTACCCAGACAAGGCTTGTCAGAGGAGCTTCAAAGCTGAATTTCTTCTTGTTGCCATACATCGATGAAGTGATTGCGCCGTTTACGAAGTAGGAAACCAGAGAGGTGAGGATCATGAGGATACGCATTGCGAAAATCCAGATGATGAGAATGCCGCCCATGGTCGGGTTATCCGCAAGGGCAAGGGCAAGGAATGCGATAAGGGCAACGCCCGTTACGCCGTAGGTCTCGAAACCGTCGGCAGTGGGTCCAACGCTGTCGCCCGCGTTGTCGCCGGTACAGTCCGCGATAACGCCTGGGTTCTTGGGATCGTCTTCAGGAAGATGGAATACGATCTTCATAAGGTCGGAACCGATATCGGCAATCTTTGTGAAGATACCACCGCAGATTCTGAGTGCGCTTGCGCCAAGAGATTCACCGATAGCAAAACCGATGAAGCTGGGCCCGATAAGGTCTTTCGGGAGGAACACAAGAATGCAGATCATGAAAAAGAGTTCAACGGAAACCAGCAGGAGGCCTACGCTCATACCGGAGTTCATGGGGATTTTCACTACTTCATAAGGTTTCCCCTTGAGAGCCGCAAAAGCGGTCCTTGAATTCGCCCTGGTGTTGATCCTCATGCCGAACCATGCCACGCCGTAGGAACCGAGAATACCGAGGACCGAGCAGAAAAGGATGACGATGATATTGAAGAATGATGCACCCTGAAGGCCTGCGAAATAATAGACGATACAAATGGCGATCAGGACCCAGAGGATGACGAGGAACTTACCCTGCTGGGCAAGGTAGGACTTACAGGTCTCCCAAATGATGTCGGAGACATCCAGCATCGACTTGTGAGCCGGTGTGTTCTTGGTCTGGTTATACTGAATGATCGCGAAGACCAGACCGACAAGGCAGACGACAAGACCGAAGTACATGATTGAAAGTCCATTCATCGCCCCGCCGAATATATTGAACGAAACTTTGCTGAGATCGGGCAGAACGATGTCCGCCTCACCCGCGAACGCGTGTGTGGCGAGCAGGAGAAGCATGATGCAAATACTGGAGAAAATTGAGACAGGATTACACTTCTTCAAAAAGCTCATTTATAACCTCCTTGCAAAAATTTTAAACATGCAACCATAACCCTAAGAATTGCCGTACTGTGTGATTCAACCCCATATTTGTTGAAATTCGCGCCAAAAAAATCGATGCCTGATGCACCCCTAGTTTTGGGTAAAACCTTACCCTTATTTTATGCACTTGTCAAATTAAAAAATTCACAATTAGCACTGAAATATAGTCAATCCTTCGTAACGGAATTATCTCCGGCCTGTCCCCTTTCTCCATTTCTGTACCGCCCCCGGCCTTCCTCTTCGGCAGCACCCTGCTGAGGGACGTAACACTCCGTCACGCAACGCCATAAAGCTCAACGCAACGGGGTCAGGGCCCGCTATTGTCCGCCACGCCATAATCGGTCTTGCGGCACGGATTCCGCCCGAGAACCTTTGTCATTCGCGGTAGGCAATTTCTTCGCATCGGCTCAAAATCGATACCGCCTTTCACCTCCGCGGTGAGGAGTGTAAGCGCCCGGTCATCCCGGCACCCTTCGCGATCCCGGGGTTGGACACACCTCACCCGCTATGCCCCTATGCGCGCAAAAAACCCCAGGGCTGTCCGGATGGCTTTCTCCCATGCTCTTCCTGTTCGGGCCTCTTACTAATACCGTCCGTTCATTATTTAAATTATTTCCCCCGGTCATGTCAAGGTTTTTCGATGACACAACAATTTTCTTACGTATTCAATTCGATAGGTTACGATTATGTTCGGGTTCGCCCCGCTATGCGAGTTTCTTCCTTAACCGAGCGGCCATGGCACGATGCGGGGCTTTCGCGAAGGCGGCAATGTATGATTCCGGGGCGATTACAGTCCGATGCCGTCGATCACGGCTCCGCAAAAGGCGCATGCTCCATCTTTCACCTGATAGTCGCTGATGGCATATCCGTATCTTTTTATGACCGCTTTCTTGCATGCGTGACAGTAGGTATGTTCGCCTTCGAGTCCGGGGATATTCCCCACATAGACATATCTGAGACCCTCGTCAAGGCCGATCTGCCGGGCCCGGACCAGGGTCCCCGCCGGGGTCCTGCCCGCATCGAGGAGTTTGTAGGTGGGATAAAAGGCGCTTACGTGCCAGGGCACTTCCGCGCCCAGGTCGGTCTTTATGAACCGGGCGATGCCCCTCAGTTCGTTCTCATCGTCGTTATATCCGGGGATCACAAGGGTGGTCAGTTCTATCCAGATACCCAGGGATTTGTAAAGCCTTATCGTTTCCATCACCTTTGCGAGGTCCGCGGCGCAGACTTTTTTATAAAATCCTTCACTAAAACCTTTGAGGTCGATGTTGGCGCCGTCGAGGAAGGGTCTTATGGCTCTCAGGGGCTCTTCCTCAATGTATCCGTTCGTCACGAAGTTGTTGAATATGCCCTTCTCCCTTGCCAGCTTCGCAATGTCAAAGGCATACTCGTAAAACATGGTAGGCTCCGTGTAAGTGTAGGAGATACTCCTGCAACCCGCTTTTACCGCCATGTCAACGATTTCGCGGGCCTCCATCCTCTCCCCGGCAATACACTTTGCGTCCGCCGACATCTGGGATATCTCGTGGTTCTGACAATGCCTGCAGCGAAAGTTACAGCCCACGGTGGCAACGGAGAACGCCTTCGAGCCGGGGAAAAAATGGTAGAGGGGTTTCTTTTCTATGGGGTCTACATGAGTGGAGCAGGGCATTGCATAGACGAGGGTATAGAGCAGGCCCCCCTTGTTTACCCGGACCCCGCAAATGCCCCTCGCGCCCTCGCCGATCCGGCAACGGTGTTTGCACAGTCCGCACAGAACCTTGTCATCTTCAAGCTTTTCGTAAAAAGATGCTTCCTTCATCTTTTACCTCGAAGATATGGGCGGAGCGCCGGGCCCTGAGGTTACGGTCTCCGGGCTCCCCTTTGGTGGCGCGGTCCCGGAGACCCTCCGGGATTTCGCCCCACTTTCTCTTATCCGAATATTATTTTAATCACGTCATCCATGTTTTTCACGGGGAGGAACTTCAATTTTCTCTTTACGTAATCGGGAATTTCACTCAGTTCCCTCTTGTTTTCCTCGGGAATGATCACCTTTTCCATGTTCGCCCTGAGCGCCGCAAGGGTCTTTTCTTTCAGACCCCCGATGGGAAGGACCCTTCCCGTAAGGGTAATCTCGCCCGTCATGGCGATTTTCCGGTTGAGCGGTTTCTTTGTGAGGGCGCTGATGAGGGCGACCGCCATGGTGATCCCCGCGGAGGGTCCATCTTTCGGGATGGCTCCCTGGGGCACGTGGATGTGCGCCTCGAGGGTATCGAAAACCTCCTCGGCGATGCCGAGGACGTCCGCCTTCGACTTGATGTACGTAAGGGCGGCCTGGGCGGATTCTTTCATCACATCGCCCATCATGCCCGTGAGGGCAAGGTCTTTCTTCCCCTTTCTGCATGATGCCTCGATGTAGAGCACCTCTCCGCCGGATTCCGTCCATGCGAGACCGCTCGCCACACCGACCGTATCGGTTTCCATGCCGGTTTCGGGCAGATACTTTGCCGGTCCGAGGTAGGAGTGGAGATTTTTCGAGGTTATGGTCACCTTGCTGCTGTCCCCCTCGGCTATCTTCCGCGCCACCTTCCTCGCCACGGCCGCCACTTCCCTTTCGAGGTTCCTCAGACCCGCTTCCCGCGTGTACTCTTCGACCATCTTCTCTACCGCGCCGTCGGCGATACGGAGCACGCCTTCTTTCAGCCCGTTCTCATCGAATTGTTTCGGGATAAGGTACTTCTTCGCGATGGCCACCTTTTCCTTCTGCGTATAACCCGGTATATATATGGTCTCCATCCTGTCCTTCAAGGCGGAAGGTATGGTGTCCACCCGGTTTGCGGTGGTGATGAACATTACCTTCGAAAGGTCAAAGGGGATATTCAGGTAATGATCGCTGAATGCATAATTCTGCTCCGGATCGAGGACCTCGAGGAGCGCGCTCGACGGGTCTCCCCTGAAATCGGAGCCTATCTTGTCAATCTCGTCCATCATGAAAACAGGGTTATTCGTACCCGCCTGCTTCAGGTTCTGTATGATCCTTCCGGGCATGGAACCCACGTAGGTCCTTCTGTGCCCCCTGATCTCCGCCTCGTCTTTCATGCCTCCGAGAGAGATCCTTGAGAATTTTCTGCCCAGCGCCCTCGCGATGGACTTGCCGAGGGATGTCTTTCCCACGCCGGGAGGTCCCACGAGGCAGAGGATGGGGCCTTTCAACTCGCCCTTCAATTTTATGACACTCAGGAATTCGAGGATCCTCTCTTTCACCTTCTCCAGGTCGTAGTGGTCTTCGTCGAGGGTCTCCTTCGCCTTCTTGATATCGATATTGTCTTTTGTGGATTTGCTCCACGGCAGGTCCACAAGCCATTCAATGTAGGTCCTGAGCATGGTGGATTCGATGGCGTCGGGATGCATCATGTCGAGGCGTTCGAGTTGCTTCAGTGCCTCCTTTTCCACATCCTTGGGCATCTTCGCCTTTTTTATCTTTTTTCTCAGGTCTTCGATGTCCTCGGTCCTCTCATCCCCTTCGCCGAGTTCGCTCCTTATGGCCTTCATCTGTTCCCGCAGGAAGTATTCCCGCTGAGTCTTCGACATCTCCTCCTTGGCCTGGGAGAGTATCTTCGCCTGCATGTTGAGGAGCTCTATTTCTTTTCCGAGGATTTCCGAGAGCTTTCTCAGTCTCTCCACAGGATCGACGATTTCGAGGACTTCCTGCGCCTTCTCGACGGCAAGCCCGAGGTTTGCGGCGGCGATATCAGCCAGTTTTCCCGGTTCGTCTATGGTATCGAGGACCATCAATATGTCGGGAGGCACCATCCGCCCCATGGACACGACCTTTTCCATCTCCTCCTTCACATATCTCATGAGGGCTTCGATCTCCAGGGTGATCTCCGTGATCAGGGGTTCCTCAACAGGCTCCACCCGGACGAGGAACGTGGGGGTTTCCTGCACGTATTCAAGTATGCGCGCCTTCTTGATACCCTGGATGAGCACTTTTACCCTTCCGTCGGGCAACCGGAGCATCCTCATGATCTGGGACACGACGCCCACGGAGTAGATGCGCTCCGGCAGGGGGTCTTCATCGGTCAGGTCCTTCTGAGCGGTCACGAGTATCAGCCTGTCCTTGGAAAGTGACTTTTCAACTGCGTTTATCGACATATCCCTTCCCACAAAAAGTGGAAGGATTACCGATGGATACATCACCATGTCCCGAACAGGGAGCAAGGGTAGTGTTTCAGGGATATCAAATGTTTCCATTTCCGTCATATTGTATTGTGCCTCCATGATTACGATTTAAAAAAGGCTTTGAAAGCTCTGCATGTTTCGTGAATATCGAATTTGCTCGATATCTCGTAGGGAGAGTGCATTGCGAGAAGGGCGGGACCACAGTCTATGATATCCATGCCGTATGCGGCAAGATACTTCGCTACTGTTCCACCTCCTCCCTCATCGATCTTACCGAGTTCCCCGGCTTGCCAGGTTATGTCCTCAAGAGAAAAGATGCGCCTGATCCCGGCGATGTATTCGGCGTTGGCATCGCTGGCCCCGGATTTGCCCCCATGGCCCGTATACTTCGAGATACACACGCCACGTCCGAGATAACACGCATTCTGCTTTTCATGGACATCCTGATACGTGGGGTTCAAAGCCCCGTTCACGTCCGCCGACAGTGCCCTGGACGAAAAGAGCATTCGCCTTACCAGGGCCTCATCGGCCTTTATCTTGAGTCCCTCCAGGATATCATACAGGAATACCTGAAGTACGTTTGATTGCATACCCGTATTGCCTTCGGAGCCTATCTCTTCCTTGTCTATGAAGATCGCAAGGCTCGACCGGTCCGGCTCGACCACATCCGCAACCGCCCTGAGGAGGGCGTATGCACTCGACCTGTCGTCCTGACCGTATGCGCCGATAAGGCTCCTGTCGATCCCCACGTCCTTCGCTTTGAAGGCGGGTACCACTTCCAGCTCCGCGCTTATGAAGTCCTCTTCCGTAATGCCGTACGTGTCGTCCAGCACCTTCAGTATCGCTTTTTTCACAGGCTCCTTTTCCTGGCCCACGAGAGGGATACTCCCGAAAAGGAGGGTCAGTTTTTCGCCCTCGATGCCATTGGACAACGTCTTTTCATCCTGAACCTTCCGGGACAGGTGGGGCAGGAGGTCGTCGATCACAAAAACGGGGTCGTCCTCACGTTCACCTATCGTGATATCAATAACCCTTCCATCGGTCTTCACCACGACCCCATGGATTGCGAGAGGAATGGCAACCCATTGATATTTCTTTATTCCACCATAATAATGAGTACGCAGCAGACCGAGTTCCACGTCCTCGTAGAGGGGTTTTTGCTTCAGATCGAGTCTGGGCGCGTCAATATGGGCGACCACTATGTTGAGGCCCTTGGCGGGTTCCTTCTTTCCTCGTACGAAAGCGAGGACCGCTTTGCCCTTGTGGTTGAGGAACACCTTTTCCTGAGCGGCATCCCTGCTGAAGCCCCTCCCGGACAAAAACTGTTCTATACATCTGACTGCCTCCCGTTCGGTTTTTGCGTCATCAAGAAATGTCTTGTACGCATCCCCGAAACGGAATATTTCTTTGATCTCTTCTTTGGATTTTCTTTTCCAGCCGGATTCTGTGAGCATTATAGTGATCATAGATTAACAGAATTGTTATGGCGAGTCAATCACCATGTGACTCCCCTCCCACGGCCTCAACAGATGTAACGGCTCTGATTTATTCGAACTTCCCCTGCCTGCCCCACGTTGGGACTTCGTTGCCCCTCGCTCATTGCCCATTCGCCTGGCGACTTTTCCTCCTCCCCGGGCGGTTCCCTAGCTCTTCCTCGTGGTCTTGGCGGTAAACATGGTGACGACCTGCTTCACCTTCTCCTTGTTGCACCCGGGACAGGTTACTTTCGCTTCTTCCCGCTCCGCGATGCTCTGGGTGAGTGAGAACCGGTGACCACACTCCGTGCACTCAAAATCGTATGTCGGCATTCCTCTCCTCCCTGTTTCCTCGACGGTAGCCCGGCAAGGGGACTTATTAACGACAATCTAGTTACGGGAAACGGGTTGTCAAGGGCATGAAGCGAAAGAATCGGTTCTTCCCTTACCTCGGAACGGACGAGAGCCATTCAAGGGTCTTCTCCACGACCAGGCGGTATATGTCCTCTTCCGTTCTGCCGGAAGACTTCGGCACATGGAAGGAATGGTCCCCGCCTTCGATCGTATAGAGGTCCCACGGCGTGCGGAGGTTCTTGAGCACCGGCTGAAGTTTGTCGAGCCGGCACAAAGGATCCCTCGTCCCCGCAAAAAAGAGCATGGGAACCCGTATCCGGTAGAGGCTCGCATCCCGGAGTTTCTCCCGGTCGTCGGCGGGGTGAAGGGGGTATCCCAGGAATATGAGACGGTCCGCAGGAAGAAGGCCCTCGGCGGTCATCTCTGCCGCGATCCGGCCGCCCATGGATTTTCCCGCGGCCACCAGAGAGTCCGGGTCAATGGTTTTCCTCACAAATTGATAGGCCCCTTGCCAGGCGGCAAAAAGGGCTTCTTTCCTGTCAGGAGACTTCCGTCCGCGATCGCTGTAGAGAAAATTGAACCGCAGCACAGGATATCCCCCGAGGGCGAGCCCGTCGGAGAAGGCCCCGAGAAAAGCCGTATCCATGTCATTCCCCGCACCGTGGGCCACGATAACCGCAGTCCTTCCCCCATCCTTCGGCGTGGTAAGAATCCCCGAAGTAACTCCATCCCCTACCGGGATCGTCACCCTCTCGCTGTTTATCATATAATCGCCCTCCCTCCTGACTCTCCGGTTATAATAGCCACTTTCATTTCTTGTGTCAGCCTTTTTCTTCGTCTCGCTCCTCTGTTCACCTGTTCACTTGGACGGATGGTGGCGAAGGTTGCCGGGTCTTACACCCTTACCGCACCCGATCGACGCTCTCCTCCCTCACTATAATACTTGTTGATCCCACGGGACGGGTCGCTTAGTATATTAGCGGAGGGCGAGAGTTTCGCGCCTCAGACTACACTCAAGGAGCTGACATGATCTCACGGATAGACCATATTGCCTTCGCTGTACGGGATTTCACCAGGGTAGCCGATTTCTTCCGCTCCATCCTCGGGGCCGTGCCCGGCACCTCGTCCGTTGACCCTGATCTCAAATATCTTGCCCAGGTCTTTTCCCTGGGCGACCTGACAAGGATCGAACTCCTGAACCCCACGGACAAGGGCAGCTTCCTCGATAACTTTCTCGCCCAGCGCCAGGGCGTCCACCATATCTGTCTTGAGACCCCCGACATCCTCAAGGTGCGGTCCGTCCTCGAGGAACGCGGCATACCCTATTTCGGATTCCACGCATATGCAGGAGGCAGCTGGAAAGAACTCTTCATTCATCCCCGCGACGCCTTCGGCATCCTCATTCAGATCGCCGAATTTACCCCCGACGATTTCATCTCCGATAGCCTGAAGCTCAAAGGCGACGCCCGGTGGTCCGCGGAAAAATCCCCCACGGGCGTGACCCTCACTTTGAAACACCCCGGAGGCGGCACGGTCCGCGTGGACCTTACGAAGGATGAGGCGGCCGCCCTTCAACGCGACCTCGGGAAGGCACTCCGGCCCTGATTGCGGGCAGGCCGCAATAAAACCCGGCGTACATTCCGGACCACCCATGGGCGTCACCTATCCGGTCGGCAAAACCATGCTTTTAAGCCACTGTAATAACACGCCATATCAACTTGTCTCTTAAGTTTTTCCTCCGGCTTTCGATAAAAATCATGTCCCCAAACAAAATCTATTTACCGGCACAAGGAGGTGCAAAGTGAAAAAACGTTCAATCGGTATGGCGGCAGTGGCAGTGGTGGTGGCAGTGGTCATAGGCATATGCGGCGCCTTTGCCGCGGCTTACGCGGCGCCCGCAGATGAAGCGAAAGCCCTCGCGGAAAAGGCGGCGGCCTTTGCAAAGGCAAACGGAAAGGATAGGGCTCTTGCGGAATTCAATAACCCCAAAGGACAGTTCGTCAAGGGAGACTTATACATCTTCGCCAATGACTTCAACGGCGTCTGTCTCGCAAACGGCGGAAACCCCAAGCTCGTGGGACAGAACCATCTGAGCCTCAAAGACGCAAACGACAAGTACTTCATGAAGGAGTTTATCGAAACAGCGAAGACAAAAGGCAGCGGATGGGTCAATTATTCCTGGACCCAGCCATCGACCAAGAAAGTCCACGCCAAGGCTACATGGATCCAGCGAGTGGAAGGGGCCGACTATTTCGTAGGCTGCGGCATCTACAAATGATCCCGGTCAGCATGACCCTCTCTCGAAGGGCCCTGCTGTAACGAGCGCACAAAAGGGGCATCCCGCAGGGTGCCCCTTTACCTTTTCAGGCTCCCGGTTTTATCATTTCCAGAAAGGCTTCTATCCTTATTCTCAGCTGTTCCGTGTCGGATTCGGAATAGTCTGTCTCGATCTGCATGAAGGGCGGGTTCTCCCGTGAATGGAGGTACTCCCTGAGACCGAAGGATTCCACATTATACGTATGGCAGGCGAGCCACGTGAGGTCGATGATGCCGTCCACGGAAAACTCCCGGGCAAGTTGTTCCACCAACTCGAACCTGCCCGTATTCGGGGTCATGCAGGAACACGGCGTCTTGAGGTACTTCGCGGCAATAGCGTGAAGGGGTTCATCGTCCTCGTCCACGGGGGTCATCTTTTTGTAGCCGGTGCAGTTCTCGAAGCAGACCACGTTCCCGCCGCTGTCTTCTATGATGCGGACCACCTTCTCCGATCCCACACCCACCGGCACCCCTGTGAGAAGGATACGGGGAGTCTTTGTAAGGAAAGGTGATTCCCCCTCCTTCACCATGGTGTCGAGCAAGGCGGTAAGGGCGTCGACCATGGCCGTTGCCTCGGCTTTGTCGAGGTAGAAATTGCTCATATGAAGGACCGTGAGGAGGTTGAGGCCGCTCAAAGGGGCGGGCACCGCCTTGCACGCATCCTGCAAGGCCTTTCGTGCGCGCCTCTCTTCATTGAGGACCCGTATGGCGCCGCGCAGCTTCTCTTCCGTTATGGTTACGGAAAACTCCTGCTCCAGGCGTTCCTTGAATTTCACGATCTCCCCGTGCCAGTAATCGAGGTCCTCCTGCCGGTCCTGGGTCTGGGGGAGTTGAAGGAGGTGCATGGGCTTGCGCCGGCTCAGGAGTTCATACATCTTCTTTTTACCGTCGCACGTGGTCTCGCCCACCACCAGATCGGAAAAGAAGAAGTAGGGGCACGTGTCCGTTATGGCGTAGCCATAGCTTGACTTGATGAGAGGGCAGATATTCCGGGGCAGAACGCGCTCCGCCGCCTTTATGGGCTGTTGTTTGGTGCCGCACAGGGAAACAGGGATCGCTCCCGCGGCAAGAATGAGTTCGACAGGCGTGTAGATGCAATAGGTCCCCACGATCTTCCTTCCTTTTTCACTCTCATTCTTCAGGGCTATCACGTTCTTTTCCCGGAGGTCTTCAAACCGGGACAGGACTTCAGGATCTTCACTCGCCATCAGGGTCCACATCTCCTTTCCTGCGCCACCATCGGCGGAGTCCCGCCCGGACGCTTTTCAAAAAGCATAGAGACCTTCAAAGAGGGAGTCAAATCGATTTATTCGATATTTAGTATTACTGTTATTCTCTCTTGACATGTTGTAACTTGCGCGGTCCCGGCAGTTCCCGCCTGTCCGCGGGAAGAGGTGGCTACGGCGGCTGCAATGGCCTTGATTTTTCCCAGGCCCTTCTCTACAATCTTTCATCCGGCTCGGGTATGCAGATTCCCCGGCCACGTACCCTATCATAATTTTCGAGGAGGTCCCCATGAAGACCCTGCGTGAGATAAGGCTCTCTGCGGAGCTGTTCTCCATTCCCATCATTTTCGAATTCGTCTCCTGTCACGCAAAGGCCTGCGGCCTCCGCGAGACACGGACCCGCGAGGCGCTCCGCGCAGTGGAGGAAGCCGTAACGAGCATCATCTGTTACGGGTATCACAATGACTACGGCGACGTACGGCTTTTGTGCGAGGAAGACGTCCCCGGAAGGCTGATTATTACCATAGAGGATTTCGCCGGGCCCTTCGACATCCTGTCCGGAGAGGCTCCCGGCGCACCGGATGCCGGGTCCGGAGAGCAAAGAAAGGCCTCTGCCGCGATAATGAGGAAGATGGCCGACCATATTACGTACGAGCGGCGTGAAGGCTCGAACGTCCTCACCTTCACCATCGAGGAAGCACGGTAAGGACCAAAGACGGGAAGCTGCGGGGGAACCCTTGCGGCAGGGATATCCCTCCCCGGGCCGCCCGCGGATAGATCGATAACCTTATATATACGAACTAAGCTGAGCCACGGCGTGGGCGAGAGACGGCACGCTCCAAAGCTCCGCCATGAGGGCGTCGACAACAACCCTGTTCCTTGTGGTTTTCGCCAGTTGGATGTTGAGTGTTTCCGCATCCCGGAGGAGGTCGGCCCGTGTCTCATCGTCAAGGGATGTATCATCGAGGATCACGTTGATGATCTGTATGATGATCTGCTTGAGGCCCGCGCTCTGGGAGGAAGCGGTCTCCGCCTTTGCAGGCCCCGGGGCCGGCGCAACCTGATTCGCCATCTCGGGCGTAAACCGGGCAATCTCCAACTCGGGCTCGCTCAGCCATGACGGATTCTCCTCTTCTTGCACAAAAGCCTGCGGGTTTTCCTTGTACTTCGCGATGATGCCCGTTTCTCCTCCTCTCTCCACGTAGGACATCCCTTCCATGGTGATAAAGGCGCTGATCTGGCCGAAAACATCCTGGGAAAGCATCACCATGCCCCCATCCTCGAGGGCCCGAGCCGCCGCCATCAATTGGTCGTGGTCCGTAATACCCGCCCCCGTAGCGAATTCGCCCAAAGGAAAGAAAAAGAAACTATGGACTTCGCCCTCGGCCTTGTCGTTAAGGTATGCGAGCAAAAGCTCCGTCAATTCGTCTGTATTCACTCATTTCTCCTATGGATCTCTTGAAATTTCCGTGCCAACTATTATACCAGATTTTCCATTCCGTATCGAAAAAAAATGAGGTATGGTATTAGGAAGACGGAATGATCATTTCAGGAGGAGATCGCCTTTCATGGCAACGGAGAAGTCAAAGATCGATTGTTTCTCGTGCAGGCACTTCTATGTCACCTGGGACGAGAGGCACCCCAAGGGGTGCCGGGCAATGGGCTTTAAATCCAGGGAGCTTCCCTCGATTGTGGTATACAAAAGCTCCGGAATGGATTGTCTGAAATTCGACCGGAAGGACCCCGTGAACCGTAAAGGTTGACAAGGCCGGGGTTTTCACCGTTTTCGGCCCTTCGTGGTCCTGTCGGATCCGAAAAGGCTTTTCATGGTGATAAGAAGGGGAATGATGAGACTCGCCGCCCCTCCCAGGATGATGAAGGTCTTCTGAAACATACCCGTATCGGCGATCGCCGGGATATCCACGCTCGACAGGGCGGCATTGAGACCGCGCACCGCGAGAGGGAAAAGAAAGACCCCTGCAATGATCACGATGGACAAGAGGATTATGCTGTTTCGCACGAACTTGAAGCCGTTGAGGAGGATCTGCCGCCAGTTCTCCAACCGGCCAAATTCTGCTTCGATCCGGCTCAGATCGAGCTGAAGCTTCTCCCTCGTGAGGATCCGCGCGTTGATCTCCTCGGGAGAAGAGGGAGGAGGCTCCGCCTCCGCTGCCCGGAGTCTTTCCCGGATCCTGACAAGTCGCTGGGCGTGGGAACCGACGAGCCTGGGGAAGTTGTAGCTCACGACAAAAGCCATATCCCTTTCAAGTTGCCGGTTCAAATCCTGAAGGAACTTGCGGACTTCCTTTTGCTGCTCCTGAACTGCGTTGCGGCACATGGCGGTTATGGCGTTTCCCAGGCGGACCGTATCGAGGCGCGCGAAATAACTGTCCGTGATTCTCAGGTCTTCTATCCGGGACATCAATTCTTCCGCTTCCTCGAGGTCCTTTTCCCTCAGAATGGCCCGCGTCCTTTCCATCTCCTCCGTTGCCATGAGGGCCGCTTCTTCTGAGGCTTCCTTCGCTTTGACGAAGGCGACTTCCAGTTGATCCGCCACAACATCCCGGAACGGTGCAAGTTCGGGGTCGATCAGCGCCTGGACGTAGTATTTCCTTTCGTCCGAAACGAGCACGACAAGCCTCTGGAGGGCGCCCTTTTCATCTTTCTGTCTGAAATGAATTATCATATCCTCATAGATGGCCTCCGCGCACCCCGAGTCCAGGGAGAGAATGCCGCTGATGCTCCTGTAGGCCGTCGCGTGCTGGCCCAGGAGTTTGTTCAGGCGGAAGAGCAGGAAGTGCACAAATATCTTGCTCCCGTTACCCTTTGCAAACTTGAGGGCCTTGTTGAAGAAGTACTCGGCTTCCGCCAGATCACCCTTTTCCACGTAAAGATACCCCAACGTGCAGTAGATCCGGTAGTCTTCGGGGTGTCTGATCTGGGCTTCCTTAAGGAGCGCCGCCGCTCTTGCCGTGTCCGATACGCGGAGGGAATCCTGGGCAAGCCATTGAATCCCACCCTTGTTTTCCCCCATTGCCTCCGCAGTTCTCCCCCACCTGTTGCCCGACGTGTACCATATTGCCCTGAGGAAACGAAGCTGGTACACCCTGTTCAGTTCATAAAAGGCCTGGAACGCGGGATTATCACCCATACCTCCGCCTTCCCGCACTTCCCGGTAGAACTCATCGGGGTCCCTCTTCTCCACCGACAGAAACTCGCTGAAAAGTTCGTTTATGTCTCTCATGGATAGATAACCGAGCCTGTCAAGGCCGTGGGTATTGTGGGCCATGTGCTTCGAAGGACACATTCCCGCCTTGTGACGTCTGCTCCCGCAATAAAAACAGGGTTCTCCCTCTCCCGCGGCAAGGGCCTCCTGGTGGAGGAACCTGACCGCTTCCCCGTCGCGGTTCATGTTGTCAAAGCCGACCTTGTGCCAGGAAGGAACGGGCGAAGGTCCGTCCTCAACGGGTATATCCCTCTGGTTTCGGATATGTTTCAAGGCTTCGGGGCTTATGTAGACATCTCCGGGGTTAACCCCCGATACGGGGAAGTCGCCGCTTCTTATCGTCAACTCCCCCACCTCCGTGGCCGGATAGATGTGGACGAACGCATGGACAGGGAGAGTCACCCGCTCCCCGTCCGTTTTGGGGGCGCCTCCAAGATATCTCAAGACAGCGCGCACCACCCGGAGCACGGACCCGCTGTCTCTCAGGGCCAGGGCGAGGCTATTGTCCGGGAGAACCAGCTTTTCTCCTACCGCCGCACCCCAGAAGCCCATTTCCTCCCTGACCATGGCGTCCCATGTCCGGGGAAAGGAACCGCTGCCGAGGCCCCAGAGGGGACGAAAATAAAGTACAACCCCCGTTGCCGGCTTGAAATCCGCCGCCCTGTCCCAGGTAACGCCATAGACCCTTTGATCGTCGGCGGCCCCTGTCTTGTACGGCAGATTCACAGGTTCAAAGTGTACGTGCGGCATATCACGGACCGCATCACACACCCTCCGCGAAACGGTAATCGAGGGCAACCCTCCCGAACGGGCAAGTCTCGACGCCATTCCCGCCGTATCATCCGGAGCGTTTCCACCGCTTACGGGATTCCTGCAATCAATGCCCGCCTTCACATTCACCCGGTCACCGTCGCCCGTCCCCTGATTGGCCGAATTCAACCCGACCTGGATGTTTATGGCGGCCTTTACCGCCTCTTCTCCATCGGAAAACCACGCAAGCACGGAATTGTCGGAAGCCGAACCGACCCTCCCGCCGAATTCCGCAATAGTCGCGAGGACCGACTCGCTCCGGGCATCGTTCACCGCGGCCGTAATCTCGATGAACAAGGCGACTGCATGGTGTGACGAATGGTCGGGTGGACCCGCGACCGGAAGGTTGCCCTCAGGGCCGGGGGAAGGATTCGGAGAGGAAGTAGGGTTCAAACTCATAGCTCTATCTATAGTTTGTCGGTTGAATCCTCGTTTTCTTTAGTGATTTTTCCAATAATCCGGCAAAAGCGGGACCACCCTCGAAGGAAGGCGGTACGGGGCGTGGCAACAGGAGAAAGGCCCTGGCCTATTCTCCGGAATCAGGTCGAAAGGCCCTGGCCTCTTTCTTTCTGGATTGGATATGCTTCAATTCCAGCACCTTTTCTTTGGCCCTTTTCGATCGCTTTCGCTTCTGCCTCCTGATTCTCTCGATCCGCTGCTGTTCTTCGCTCTCCCTTCCGAGCATGGCGTCCTCGATTTTTTTCACCAGGATGCGACGGGCGAGGAAACGGTTCAGGGCCTGGGAGCGCTCCCTCTGGCACTTCACCTCAATGCCCGTGGGCGTGTGCTTAAGGTATACGCAGGTTGAAACCTTGTTGACATTCTGCCCTCCCGGTCCGCCCGAACGGATGAACTGCTCCTCGATATCCGCCTCCCTGATCCCGAGGCGCTTCATCTTTTCCTCAAGGGCTTTTATCTTCTCTCCGCTTGCCCCGAACCTCGAAGGCTCCATGAGTCGCGTTTCTCTCACAAGGACGCCGGAGAAGAGGCCTTGATAAACGCCCGGACAGCTTTATTCAGTTGGGCGGGCTTTTCGATCATCATCATATGGCCCGCGCCCTCGATAAGCTCTATCTTCGAACCCTTTATTTTCCCGTTCAGGTACTCCGAATACTTGGGCGGAGTGAGGAGGTCCGACAGGGCGCAGACGATGAGAGTGGGAACGCTTATGTTCTCCACGGAACCCATCAGATCAAAGCGGTCGCATGCGCGGTAATCGTTGTAGATCGTTCCGGCCTCGCACTTCATCATCTCCTTGAAGCCGTTTTCCTTCAGCGCAACAGGTGCGCCTCTCCCATAGGCCAGATCCATGATCAACCTGACAGTCTTTTCCTTGTCGTCCATTATACCCTGGAGGAATTCGGGCATTACCCTGAGCCTCGCCCCCGTTCCCACGAGGATGAGCCCTTTTACCGTCTCCGGATACGCAAGGACGGAAGACATGGCAATGGCCCCGCCCATGGAATGTCCGCCCACAAAGCACTTCTCTATTCCCAGGGACCGGAGGGTTTCGAATACGGCGTCCCTATATCCTTCGACGCTGTCCGGCGCCGGTCCGGGGGAACCTCCGTGGCCCGGAAGGTCCACGAAAATGACTTCCATGGAATCCTGCAGTTCCCTCTGAAAATACCACGAACCGGAACTGCCCCCTGCCCCATGGATAAAAACGCATTGTTCTCCCGACCCGTACCGCTCGACATGTAAAGCCATGTTCCCTCCAGAAATGTGTTGAAAAGCCTTAGGTGAAATTATAATATGACGCCATGAGAATTTTTACAATACTCTTTATCGTCCTGGCCCTTGTCTCGTGCGCAAAGCCCAGAGAAGTCCCCGTGGCCGCGAAGGCGGCCGAGAGTGAGGCTGTCGACGCCCAGTACAAAAAAGAAATGGACGAGATAAAGAAGAGTCTCAAGGGCGACATAAAGATCAAACTGAAGCGGGACGCCAAAGGTATCTATGTCTGGGAGATCGCGGGAAAGGATGCCCAGGAGATCCTCAGGGCAAATGATACCCTGAGAAAGAAACTCGGCGATGCCCAGTGAACCCCGCCACGCTGAGTAGCCGGCTTTCCCGTCCACGGCCCCGGCCCCCGTCACAATACCCCTCCCTTCTCAAAGCCAGCGCCGGGGGACTGCCCCGTCCCGTAAGGATATCCGGACGCAGGAATAATGTTCCATTACCACTTTAAAAAAAAACCTTTTTGCATTACTATATTTATATATGGCAAGCGAAACTACGGAAGACAGGGGATCAAAAGTTATGAAATATGAATATACGGTGAAGGTTTTTTCTCTGACGGGACTCGAGGAGAGCGGCGTGGTCACCCACCCCCACAAAAACATCGTGTTCGCGTGCAGGCCCCAGGGGTCCTGCGAAGTCCACGATATAGGAATGGAGCAGATGGAAAACCTTTCCGGTTTATTCAACGAGATGGGAGACGAAGGGTGGGAACTGGTTCAACTCGTCTTTCACCAATCCGGCATCGTAAGCTTCTGGAAAAGAGGACTGACAGAGTGAATTCGCCACTATATATAATAAATTTAAGGGGGTGCTGAGCATGGCAATGATACCGTGGGGGCCTTTGTGGGACACAAGGTTTCCATCCCTGAGGGATGAAATGGACAAGATGTTCGAGGAGTTTTTCGAGAAGGTGCGGTTTCCCGGCAACCGCGAACACTCCTGGGCGCCTTTGCTTGATGTCTACGAAACAAAAAAGGATATTATTATCATCATGGATATTCCCGGCGTCGACCCCAAGGATGTCGCTGTCTCGATCCTGGACGACAGCCTCACTGTAAAGGGGGAAAGAAAGAAGGAGCCCGACGTGAAACCCGAGGAACTCTACCGGTCGGAGAGGGAATTCGGGCCGTTCCAGAGACTTATTCAACTCCCTTCCGAAGTGTCGGCGGATAAAGCAAAGGCAACCTATGCCAACGGGGTCTTGAGGATCGTCGTACCGAAAACCCAGAGGTCCGCACCGAAAGAAGTGAAAGTGGACGTTGTATAGGACGGCGGTCTCATGGGACGCGACGGGGCTTTATCCCGTAACCCGTAATTGAGTGAATGGCCGCAAGGAACGGCGTTTTCGCCGGATGCAAAAGGTGAGATCATAAGTCCCTGAAGAGGGCTCAACAAAGGAGGGCAACCGATGAAGGAAAAAGTGGAAGCGGCAATCAGCAAGATAAGGCCGTTCTTGCAGAGAGACGGGGGAGATATCGAGCTCGTGGAAATCGTCGACGGGATAGTAAAGGTCCGTCTCAAAGGCGCATGTGGCAGTTGCCCCATGAGCATGATGACCCTCAAAATGGGCGTGGAAAAAACACTGAAACAAGACATACCCGAGGTTAAAGAGGTTGTTGCGGTATAATCGACGACGTATGGCATAGGCAAAGAAGACCGAGGAAAAGAAAGAAAGGGGGGGCAACCCCCCCTCAAGTTCTTCCCCCTGCATCACGCCCGTAATACCGTGTGCCGGGGTCGCAACTACAAAAACTTCTGAAGGATCAAGGTAGCCATGATGAAAGATATCGATCGCGCAGTGCCGCTCCTCAGGCAATTCATCCGCATAAATACCACCAACCCGCCAGGCAATGAAGAAGATGCAGTCCTGTTTCTTGAAAGTGTGCTCAAGGAAGCGGGCATCGCCTCCACGATTTACCGGTCCGGCCACCGAAGAGCGAACCTGCTCGCCCGGATCAAAGGGAAAAAGGAAGGGAAACCGATCATTCTACTCAGCCATGTCGATGTGGTGCCCGCAAGGGAGGACGAATGGGATGTCGACCCCTTCGGCGGAGAGATAAAGGACGGTTTCATATACGGCAGGGGCGCCATCGATATGAAATCCCAGACCATTTGTCAGCTCCTCGCTTTCATTCATCTTGTGGAGGAAGGCATTACGCCCGAAAGGGACATACTGCTCCTCGCAACGGGCGACGAAGAGGTGGGCGGCAAATTCGGCGCCGAGTACATGGTGAAGGAGGTGCCGGAACTCAGGGATGCATCCTTCGTGCTGAGTGAAGGGGGCTGGATCACCGAAGAGGCAGGAGTGCTCCATGCACAAGTGTCCGTGTCCGAAAAGAGCCTCGCCCAGTTCTTCATCAGGGCGGACGGGACCGGAGGGCACGGCTCCATGCCCCGCCGGGACAATGCCAACCTCAAAGTGATCGAAGCGGCAAGGGCAATTTCCGCTTACCAGTGGCCCCTCAAGGAAACATCCATCGTAAGGGCCTATATGAACGGGCTATTTAAAGGCATGAAAGGAAAGGGGTTCACCTACACCACCCTCAAGGAGGCCCTGAAGACCAAAGGGTTCAGAGACTTCGCGGAGGAAAGCCCCATCTATAACGCCCTCCTTCGAAACACGACGGCCCTCACCATCCTCCTGGGCGGCGAAAAGGTGAACGTTATACCGGCCGAGTCCAGCGCGTATTTCGACGCCCGACTGCTGCCGGGAGAGAGTTATGCGAAGTTTATGAAAAAGATAAAGTCCCTGGCGGGGAATAAGGTGCAGGTCGTTCCCATCAGCGATGGAAGTGACGAACCCACGCCGTCGGGGTACAATACGGAGTATTTCAGGGCCATCACCAGGGCTATGAGAAGGGCGAAAGCTCTCCCCGTTCTCCCCTTCATTACCACGGGAGCCACGGACCTCCGTTATTTCAGGGGGTTCGGCGCCATGGCCTACGGGTTCTTCCCTGTTAACCTTCCCGCAGAGGAGCTTCTCAGAATGCACGGGGCCAACGAGCGCATAGCCCTTTCCAGTCTCGAAGAGGGTCTGGAAAGTATGAATTTGATCGTAAAGGAACTGGCGGTCCTGGCCTGAAGGTAAATCCGCCGGCTGTCGGGCAGGGTTTCACAATTCTTTTTTCAGCGGTCATTTGCGGGTCTTTCCGCACCTGTGGAATACGCAATCCCTTCATTCCCGCGGGTGTCCGTTCATTTTACAGTTTTGTATCCAAAAACAGGTTATGCGATTGTGCGCTGTCCGCACGTGAAATACGCTCAAACCTCTTGACAAGTTCTTCTTTTCAGGAGAAAATAAAAAGTGAATAAATTAACAAGCCGTTGTGGTGACATTTACCGGAAAACCGGGGGGCGATGCACCGCACAACAAAATTAAAGCAAAGGAGGTGGGTTGTTGTTTCACATTAAAATCAAGGCGTTACGCCACATGGGGGTTTTATGAAAGAAATAATGCAGGGCAACAGCGCGATTGCAAGAGGCGCCTGGGAAGCGGGAGTAAAGATCGCTGCTGCATATCCCGGGACACCAAGCAGTGAGATTTTGAAGGAAATAGCGGATAACTACCCGGACATCTATGCCGAGTGGGCTCCGAACGAGAAAGTGGCGGTTGAAGTGGCAAGCGGCGGCGCAATAGCGGGTGCAAGGTCCATGGCGTCCATGAAGCACGTGGGTATGAACGTTGCAGCAGACCCCTTTATGACCCTTGCGTACACGGGCGTCAAAGGCGGCTTCCTCATCATCGTCGCAGACGATCCCAACGTACACAGCTCACAGAATGAGCAGGACAGCCGTAACTGGGCACGTTTCGGCAAAGTACCCATGCTCGAGCCCGGCGACGCACAGGAATGTAAAGACTTCACGAAGATCGCCTTTGATATCAGCGAGCAGTTCGACACGCCCGTTTTCCTGAGGACCGAGACAAGAGTCGCCCACTCCGATTCTCCCGTAGAACTGGGAGACAGAGTGGAGTCTAAGATCCAGATGAACCTTGACCCGAAGGAAGCCCCGAAATACGTAATGGTACCGGCGAATGTGCGGGTAAGACGTAAATTTATCGAAGAGCGCATGAGAAAACTCGAAGCCTACGCTGATGAGTTCAAGGGCAACTTCATAGAAATCAACGATCCGAGCATAGGGGTCATCACGAGCGGCGTCTCCTATCTCTACACGAAAGACGTATTCCCGCAGTATTCATACCTGAAACTCGGGATGGTCTGGCCTCTTCCGAAGAAGATGATCGCCGACTTCTTCAAGAAAGTGAAGAAAGTCATCGTAGTGGAAGAACTCGATCCGTTCCTGGAAACAGAAATCAAGGCCATGGGTTACAAGCTGTTCCACGGAAAAGACGTGGTTCCCAATATGTACGAACTCACCCCTGAGATCGTTGAGAAATCTCTCATGGGCAAAAAGTACAAAGAACCCAAAGTAAGGGTAAAACCGGAAGACCTTCCCCGGAGACCGCCGAATATGTGCGCCGGTTGTTCTCACCGTCCTCTTTTCTACGCCCTTAAGAAACTCGGCGCCTTTGTATTCGGCGACATCGGCTGCTACACCCTTGCTTCCGCACCTCCCCTTTCTGCTCTCCATACGACAGTCTGTATGGGCGGCGGCGTGGGCGAAGCGCACGGCGCGATGAAGGCCCTCGGCAAGGATTGGCTCGGCAAAGTCTGCGCCGTCCTCGGCGACTCCACTTTCCTCCATTCAGGGGTAACTCCTCTTATGGATGCGGTATACAACAAAGGTATGTCTACCACGATAGTCCTCGACAACAGGATCACAGGCATGACAGGCCATCAGGAACACCCGGGGACAGGTTTTACCGTCCGCGAGGAACCGACGAACATGATCGATTATGAGACCCTTGCCAAGGCGATCGGCGTGAAAAACATCCGCAATATCGATCCGTACAACATAAAGGAAAGTATGAAGGTCATAAAAGAGGAAATGGACAGGCCCGAAGCCTCCCTTATCCTCTGCAAGGACTCTCCATGCATGATGCTGAAGAGAGAGAAAAGAAAGTTTGCGGCCCCCTTCTACGTCGTAGACACGGACAAGTGCCGCGGCTGCAAGGTCTGTCTCGAAATCGGCTGCCCTGCCATAAGCTGGCAGGAAGGCGCGGGTACCACAGCGGACGGCCACAAGCGGAAAGGGACTGTTTATATCAATAAAGACAACTGCGTTGGTTGCGAAGTATGCACGCAAGTGTGTAAATTCGAATCCATTCAGCCGGGCACGAAGTGAGGTGGATGATGACAGATAATAATAAAGTAACCAATATATTTCTCTCCGGCGTAGGCGGCCAGGGTACGATTCTCGCCAGTAATATCCTCGCTGAGGTTTTTCTCAAGGCAGGGTACGATGTGAAAAAGAGTGAAGTCCACGGCATGGCCCAGAGAGGCGGGGATGTAACCACCCACTTCAGGTTCGGCAAGAAGGTATACTCGCCCCTCATCAAGTACGGCGATGTCGACTTTCTCCTCTCCTTCGAGCTTCTGGAAGCCCTGAGATACATCAACTGGGTAAAGCCCGAAGGCAAGATCATCATCAACAGGCAGGAGATCTATCCTCCCGGCGTAAACCTGGGAACAGCGAAGTATCCTGACGATGTGGAAAAGACATTCAAGAAGTTTTTTAAGGAAAACGTTACTGTCCTGAACGGACAGGAAATGGCGCGGAAGCTCGGGAACACCCAGGCTGCAAACGTCATTCTTGTAGGCGCCTTTTCGAACTTCTTCCCTGAAATCAAGGAAGAACAGTTCATCGATGCCATCAAGACGCTTATGAAACCGAAGCTTCACGAACTGAACATAAAAGCATTTTATGAAGGAAGGGCGGCCCTCTAATAAAGAGCTTTTCATCCTTTTGAGAAAGACTTTTTTTCTGATTCTCCTTTTTTTGGGGGTGTGTACTGCGGGAAGGGCATACGGAATGAACCTGATCACCATAGATGACCGTTTGAGTTGTGTTTTCGAACAGCGAAAAGGGACCGGCGTGGTGGCGGTTCAGATTTGGGTGAAAGTCGGTAGCCGGGACGAATTGCCCCGGCAGGCGGGTATTACCCACTTCATCGAACACTTGATATTCAAAGGGACCGACAAGGTAAAGGCCAATGAGATGGCCTCCCGCATCGAGTCCCTGGGGGGAAGCATAAATGCTTTTACCTCCTATGATAATACCGTGTACCACATTGTGGTGCCGAAGCCGGCGTTTCAGGAGGGCCTTGAGCTTCTCGTGGATGCCGTCTTCAACCCTTCCTTCCCGGAGGCTGAAGTAGAAAAAGAGAACAAAGTCGTACTGGAAGAAATCAAGATGGGGGAAGACGACCCCCAGAGGAAATTGTTTAGAGACCTCTTCTCACTGGCCTATGACGGTAAGCCTTACGGCAGACCGATCATAGGCTACGAGGAGACGGTTAAAGCCATCAAAAGAGAAGATATCCGTCAGTATTTCACCACTCACTATGAACCGGAAAACATGGTTGTCGTAATAGTGGGTGATTTCGATGAAGGCAGAGCAAAAGCGTTCCTCCGGAAATCGCTCCGGATGAAAGGAGACCGCGTCGCGCCTCCCCGTGAAAAGGGCGGCGCCCTGGCCCGGACCGATCAGACGGAGCGCATTACCGAGAGGGAACTGAGAGAGAGCCGTCTCGCGTTTGCCTTCCCCATTCCGCCAATCACCCACGAAGATATCCCCGCCCTGGACGTGCTGGGGACGATCCTGGGCGACGGCGAAAGCTCCAGACTTCAAGCGGAACTGAAGAACAAAAAGGGCATCGTGACCAACATCGGGACTGCCTTCTTTTCTCCCAAAGAGGAAGGTCTCCTCGTGGTCACCGCGCATTTCAAGGGGGCTGATTACCGCTCCATCGTGAAGGCAGTGGAAGACCAACTGGCCAGGCTGCGAAAGACCGGACCCGGTGAGTGGGAACTGCTCAAGGCAAAAAACATCATAGAAGCTTCCTATATATACGGCGCGGAAACCGCCCAGGGAAGGGCCCGGCAGATCGGTAATTTTCTCACCCTCACCGGCAACCCTGATTTCACCGAACAATATCTCAAGGCCATCGACCGGGTAACCGCAGCCGATGTAAAGAGGGTCCTCGAAAAATACGTGTCGGGAAAAGAGAAGTGTCTGGCGGCGCTCCTGCCGAAGGGCTCCTCCAACCCCCACACCTTCCGGCTTGAGAACGGTTTGACTTACACGGTGAACCGAAATACCGCGTCACCGAGCATCGCTTTCAGGATAGGCTTTGTGGGCGGTCTCAAAGAAGAACCCAAAGGGAAGAACGGGGTCTTCAACGTCCTCTCCAAGATGCTCTTGAGGGGCACGAAGGACAAGGACGCCCGGACCATTGCTAAGGAGATCGACCTCCTCGCGGGGAGCGTGGCGCCCTACACGGGACGAAACGTGTTCGGCTTGGCAGGCAGCTTCCTGAGCAAGGATATGAAAGAGGCTTTCACCCTTCTCCGGGACCTCCTCGTTTCGTCGAGGTTCAAGGAAAAGGAACTGAAAACAGTCAAGGCGGAAGTCCTCTCCGAGATACGGCAAAAGGACGACGACCCCATCTCCAACACCTTCAGACGGTTCAACGAAGCCATATATGGAGAACATCCCTACGGCAAAGACCCCAACGGCACGGAAAAGGACGTGGAAGCTCTGACTCTCAGCCAACTGAGGGAGTTCTACGAACAGTATGTGAGTCCTGAAAGTATGGTGCTCGCCGTATCGGGCGACGTAGACGAAAAGGAACTCAAGGATCTTGTCACCTCTCTTTTCTCCGGATGGAAGGGCACACCGAACACCCTCAGGAAAGAGCCCGCTACGCTGCCGATAAAAAGGGACGTGAAGATCAGGAAGGATATGCAGCAGGCCCACCTCGTGTTCGGATTCTTCGGCCCCGGGCTTATCGACCAGGACCGCTACGAAGTTGAAGTGATGTCCGCCGTGCTCTCAGGGATGGGGGGCAGGATTCACAAGATACTGCGTGAAGACAAGCCCTATGCGTACGCCCTGACCTTCTTTAATCAGATGGCTTACGAAGTAGGAGCCATGGGTATCTACATCGGCACCGGCACGAACCTCACCAAGGAGGTGGAGACCATCGTGAGGGCCGAGATAGAGCGACTCAACCGCGAAGGCTTTACGGACAAGGAGGTGGCCGACGCCAAAAACTACCTGGTCGGCAACCACTATATAAGAAAGCAGAGCAACGGCTCCATGGCGACCGATATGTGCCTCGATACCATGTACGGGTTAAAAGCAGGCTATTTCAAAGAATGGCCCGCCCTTATAGGACGCGTCAAAAAAGAGGACGTAGACAAGGCGGTCCGGAAATATCTTTCCCTGGACAAAATGGTGCAAGTGACCCTGTCACCCTGAATCCTTCCGCGCCGTGGCCATCAAGGCTCGCGGCCCGCGAAAGCTCGCTTCCTACCTCGAACCCTCCATAGCACGTTCCGCCGTCCGCCATTACAGCTCCCATCTCCAGGCACTATGATCATTTTCGCGTGCAGACACAAATAAGACCCCCTTCGGTTCGCCCTGAGGGAGTCTTATTCACTTCACGCGTTTCGTTGCCCTGTTCAGGCGGTAAAGAACTCCCTTACCGACGCCATTATGTAATCCTTTTCCACCTTTGTAAGCTCGGGGAATACGGGCAGAGCCAGACTTGTCATTGCTGCCTTCTCCGACACGGGCATGTCTCCCATCTTGTAGCCCAGGTACTGGAAACAATCCTGAACGTGCAGGGGCACGGGATAATAGACGCCGGTAACGATGCCCTTTTCCTTGAGGAAGTTCTGGAGACGGTCCCTCTCCTCGACACGGATTACGTACTGGTGGAATATATGGGACGAATCATCCTCGATGGGAGGCAGGATGACCGGCAGGTCTTTCATCTTTTTGTTGTAGAACTTCGCGTTCTCCATCCTCTTCCGGTTCCATGATTCGAGGTGGGGAAACTTCGCCACAAGGGCGCACGCCTTGATCTCGTCGAGCCTGCTGTTGATCCCTATCATCTCATGATGATAGGCAACGCTGCCCATGCCGTGGACACGAAGCTTCTTCGCTCTTTCGCCGAGTTCCTTATTCTTTGAGAGCACCATGCCGCCCTCCCCTATTCCGCCCAGGTTCTTGGTGGGATAGAAGCTTATGCCTGCAATGTCTCCGAAGCTTCCCGACATCTTCCCGTCCTTCCTGGAACCAAGGGACTGGGCCATATCCTCCACCACGGGGATGCCGTGCTTCTCCGCTATCGCGCATATCCGATCCATCTTGCAGAGCTTCCCGAAAAGGTGGACCACCGTGATGGCCTTCGTCTTCTTCGTGATCGCCTTTTCGATGAGGTCCGGATTTATGTTCATAGTCTCCGGCTCTATATCGACGAAAACAGGTTTTGCGCCCAGGAGAGCGATGGAACTCGCCGTCGAAAAAAATGTGTAAGGCGTGGTGATCACCTCGTCGTCCCGCGTGATACCGAGAGCCATGAGGCAAAGGATGAGGGCGTCCGTGCCGTTCGCGCACGAGATCGCGGAAGGGACCCCCGCGTAATCGGCAATCGTGGTTTCCAGCAATCCACAATACTTGCCGAGTATTAATTTCTGCTCCGAAAGTATCTCGTTCAAACAGCCGGTAATCTCTTTTCTTACCTTCTTATACTGGGCCTTAAGGTTAATGGGTGGTATATTCATGGCGATTTCCTTGGTTTTATTTGGTACCTGCCGTGAAAACGGACTCGCATTATATAACACATATGGTACAAGAATTTCCACATTTAGAGCCGTCCGTTGCCCTCGATACCCCTTCGGGGCGCCGATTCCTGTTGACTTTGGCCGCGTTTTGCTTTAATGTATACACACACAGCGGGGTGGAGCAGTTTGGTAGCTCGTCGGGCTCATAACCCGAAGGTCACTGGTTCAAATCCGGTCCCCGCAACCAACGAAAGCAAGGGGTTAGCCATTACGGTTAGCCCCTTTTTCTTGTCTTGTAGCGGGTTTTCCAACCATTTCTAACCGAACAGCATCAAATACAGCAAAGCAACAGGTAAATTGCACGGAAAATGATATAGACGTTGTGTTTGATTGGCTAGGAATTGCATTTGAGTGGTGGAAGAATGCGACGTCCGTCTTCACGGGGATCGCGCAAAATCCATACTGTCTTGCAGGCCGATTTAGTACCTGTAGATTGTCAAATACATTTGACCCTTCTTTGTCGGATGAAGTGACCCCTACAGGCTCCGGACTTCTTTTGCAGTAATCCGAAATAACAAGGATCACGGGCTCTCAAGGAAATCAGGAAAAGGATGGACCCTTCGTATCCACCTGCAAAAGGGGGTCAGAAGTATTTGACAATCTACACCCTCCGAAACCGGCATGGCAAATTTTGTCTGACCAGGTTGCACAAAGGAACCGGAATCACTGCTGAGGTGACTGCCGACAACAACTGTTCTCTGTCGTGGCCCTGCCTACGCCTTCTTTTTCCCCGCCTTCGCGGCGCTCATAGGCTGAAACCACTTGCTGTCGGCCCCTGCACCCTGACGGGCTATGTCTACGTCAATCAGGAATGGCGTTCCCGACCTTGTCGCCTCGATGCCCCGGCGTAATGCTGCCCTGAGGTCTGCCGGCCTCTCCACCCGTATCCCGTCGCAGCCCTGGGATTTTACGAGGCCGACGAAATCCACGAGGGGATGGTCCAGCACCGTTCCCAGGCACCGGTTGGCTGCTTTCATCCTCCCGTCGAAGGCTGCGAAGGCCTTATGCACGGTTTCGTAACAGTGGTTGTTCGAGACTATGGTCAGCACCGGAGTCTGGTAGCGGGCCATGCTCCAGAAGCCTGCGGAGGAGAACATGGTGGCCCCGTCGCCGATATCGAGCACCACCTGCCTGTCCGGAGCGGCGATCTTCGCACCGAGGGAGGCACCCACGCCCCAACCGAGACACAAGCCCCTGCTCGAAATCCACATTTTCTCTTTTTCCCGGTGGCCCACGGTAAAAAACTGCTGGGAGCTCTGGTGGTACTCGTGGACGAGGATACAATTCTTGTCGAGCTCCTCGTCCATTACCGCGGCGAGCTCGTCGGGGTGGATGGGTGTAAGACCCGTGTTCTCCCTCTTGAGCTTTGCCGCCTTGTTTCCGTAATCGGGCGCCTGGCCGATGCGGCCGGAGGCGATCTGCCTGATGCGGGATTCGGTTGCCACGGACTTGATCGTATCGATCAGAGCCCTGAGAAAGAGCTTCGTGTTGGCCACCGCGGCGATGGCGAAAGGGAAGACGCGGCCCATATAGTCTCCGCTCGTGGAGCAGCAGATCATGGGGGTATTCTCCGCGAGGCCGAAGCGATAGAAGCCCGGAAGGATGTGGATGAAGCCCAGGGCGAGGACGAGGTCTTTGCCTGCACCGGTATAGAGGCCTCCGTAAAGGGGATGCCTGTGCGGGAAATTCGCATATACGGAGCCCACGGGAAAAGTCGTTTCCAATGCGGGGTCATTATTGGGCGCGGAGGGAAGGGGATAGTCACAGGCCGGGATCGAGAGAAGCTCGGCCAGCTCGAGCGCTTCGGCGCATGCATTATCCTTTGTCACCTGGTCCCCGAGCCACATAACCGGAGCTTTTGCGGAGAGGAGCGCAATCGCCGCCTCCTTGACCGTATCGGGGTCCGGGGCCATATGGTTCGGGATGATGAAATTGTCCCTGTCGTAGATGGAGGCGGTTACATTCCTCCGGGTCTGGGCATCCTCGGAGATAGCGAGGTAGACCGGCCCTCCGGGCTCGGTGGCGGCGAGCTTGTAGGCACGCCGTACCTGCGTGGGGAGCGCCTTTGCGTCGCGGGTCTCCCATGAGATCTTCGTGAACTGCCGCGTCATCTCTTTCAGGCTCCAGCCGGGTCTGGCGGCGAGGACATATTCGTCGTTCTGCGATTCGTTCTCCCTCATACCGGAGAAGACGACCATGGGCGTCCCGTCGACGTGAGAGTTGTAGAGCTGCCCCAGGGTCTGGGCAGTGGCGGCCACATGGACGAGGACGAAACCGGGGTCGCGGGAGACTTTGGCATAGCCGTCGGCAGCGGAAATGACGATGCCCTCGTGCATGCAGAGGATGAGGTTCATCGGCTGATCGAGGAACCCGTCGAGGAGGCCGTATTCATAGGTACCGGGATTGGCGAAGAGATATTTCACCCCCGCGGCCTTCATCTGCTCCACGGCGAGCTGCCCGCCCGTGCCCGTAAACTGCCGGGCCTTGAGAGGCGCAATGCCCTTTTCTACCGCTTGGGCGCCCTTGACCATCGATGATATTCCGGCGGCCGATACCCCTGCGACACCAAGCGCCTTCATAAAGCCGCGGCGTGAAATACGATGATCAAACAGCTGATTCAGAAGCTCGTTGACCTTTCCACCGGTGTTCATGTTCCCTCTCCCCTCCAAAGTGCAGAATTTTGTGCAGATGTGCAATCCTTTCGGCTGCTATCACTTGGGGCAGGGGGCGGAATATCCATCCATAGCGCCGCCGGCGGGGCCTTCAACGAATGGTACGGGACGTGCCCACTGCAACTCGCTGTATCGGGCGACAGGGTGCATGAGCATGTGCGCCCTTGTCCACGCTGCCTCTGGTGCACCTTTTATTGTCTCCCGCGAGCTGCATGGATGTCAAGAAAAATGGCTGCCCGGAAGTATTACGGGGAGCAGGGCGGTGCAGAAATGGCGAGCATCATAGAACGAGCCGCAAGGGGTTCACTTCGGGTCTGATGGAGACCGCAAGAAAGGAGGGGGTTCATCTGGTAGCCGTGGGCGATCTGGAGGAGCTGTAGATAACAGCCTGAACGCTGTTCGGGAAGAGGTGCTACCCGGCAAGGGGAGGATTACTATGGTTCCCTCGTGAGCACTGGAGGAGGATCAGAATGAACAATCCCCTGACTGGATCATGAAGGTGATCAGGAGGCGCACCAGGGCGGTCGGATCATTCCCTGACGGCAATTCGGCGCTATGCGGTATGAACGTAAGCAGCGAACCACTTGAAGACGGGTCTATGCTGTGTGAAAGACCTTGACCGGTTCGCACTAACAGAATTTTGATGCAATTCCGTGAATTCGGACTTAAAATAGATAAATAATTAAGAGGACAATGGAGTCATCGAGTGGATACCGAAAGAAAAGAGGATGTTGAAAGTTGTCATGATGGTCGATTACGTCCTCAGAGTCACCGGAAACCGCTGGAAAAATGACAACATGGGGGGGAGAAGATGTCTGCAACCCGGCTTTTGTTTATAGGCTTAGCCATGCTGCTTGGGACAGTAGGGCCGCTTGGGGCGTCGAACGAACTGTTCGACCCCTCCGTCGTGACCACTGATAAGGGGAAGGTACGCGGTGTTATCCGGGGTGGCGTCCGGGAGTTCAAGGGCATTCCCTACGCCGCGCCGCCCGTAGGCGATTTACGATGGAGTCTGCCTCGGGAAGCCCTTGCGTGGTCCGGCGTTCTGGATGCCACCAGATATAAGAGTGCCTGCCCTCAAGCCGACCGATACGGCATCCCGGAATCGAGTGACAACGAAGACTGCCTCCATATCAATGTGACCGTACCGTACAAGGACAAATCGGACCTTGCGCGCACGCGCGCGGTGATCGTCTGGATTCACGGCGGCGCGTTCGTCGGCGGGTCGAGCGCCCTTTACCCCCTTGATTACATGGCACGGTCAGGCGATGTGGTTGTCGTGTCGATGAACTACAGGCTCGGCGTCTTCGGCTTCACCGCCCATCCGGCGTTCGCCGCCGATCATAACGGTGGATACGGCCTTGAAGACCAGCGCGCGGCGTTAAGGTGGGTGAAGAGGAACATCACGGCCTTCGGAGGGGACCCCAACAACGTCACCATAGCCGGGGAGTCAGCCGGAGCAGCGGGTGTATGCATGCATATTCTGGCGCCGGACGAGACAACGGGGCTTTTCCACAAGGCGATCATCCAGAGCGCAGGTTGCGTGACGCCTCTTCCGAGTCTCAAGGAGGGCGAGAAGATCGGTGAGAAGGTGGCGTCCCTCGTCGGTTGTACGGATAGGGCCACTGCCCTGCCATGCCTCAAGAAGAAGCCGGTAAAAGAGCTACTCGATGGGGCGGCGAAAGCGGCAGGCTCGGCCATCCTCACCTACATGCCCGTCACGGGCACAAAGACCGTCCCCCTGCCGGGCGCCCGGGCTATCGCCGCAGGAAAGTTCGTCCGCGTGCCTGTGCTCGCCGGAGGAACGAAGGATGAGCTGAGGCTCTATGTCGCGTATGCGGTCCAGGCCGGCCAATCGGTGACCAGGGACAACTATCTGAGCCTCCTTAAGGAGGTCTATGGCAAGAATGGGGATGCCGTGCTTGGCCAATATCCCGTGGGCAACTATTCCTCGGCGCCCACGGCCCTCGGGACCGTCTGGTCTGATTTCAGGCCCGATGTGGGGATCAACAATTGCATATATCTCCAGACGTCCAAACTGCTCCGGAAATCCGTTCCCGTCTATCAGTTCGTCTTTGCCGACAGCGAGGCGCCGCCGGTGACGAGCGATCCCGGATTCGAGATGGGAGCGGTGCATTCGTCCGAGTTGCCCTATCAGTTCCCGCACTTTGACAATACCACAAAAGTGGCGGGTCCCGATCTCAAACCGGCCTCGAAAAAACTGGCGGCACAAATGATGTCTTATTGGACAAGTTTTGCGAAAACAGGGAAGCCGTACGCACCCGGCTCGCCGGAGTGGGGCACTTTCAATGACGATACTATGGTAATGAACCTCGAACCGGGCAAAGTGGGCTATTTCAATTCAAGTGCGGCGCACAAGTGCGCGTTCTGGAAAACACTTTATCCGGAGATTCTGAGCGAATGATGAAGGGGGAAGCGGAGTAATGCGAAAAAGCAAGGCACTGCTACTACTCGCCGCTCTGGCGGTTACAGCCTGTCTGCTCATGGCATCCGCGGCGGAAGCCGCAAAGCGGATATGGTATGTAAATGCAGAAAACAAGAGGGGCGGAAACGGGTTTGCCTGGCAGACGGCCTTTGACACTATAGGGAGTGCGTTGGCCAAAAGCCGCCCGGGAGATGAAATCTGGGTGGCGAAGGGAACATACTATCCCCACGCGAGCGATCGCAACGTATCCTTCGACCTCAAGAAGGATGTGGCCCTTTACGGCGGTTTTTCCGGCAGGGAGACAAAACTCGGTCAGCGCGACTACGGGAAGAACGTGACCACGCTGAGCGGAAACATAGGGAAAGGAGACAAAACCAGGAATACGGTTACTATTGTAAAAGGGGCCGACAATGCGGTGCTTGACGGCTTTACCGTCAGCGACGCCTATGCGACGGACGAGCCGCGAATGCATCTTCTCCCGTCCGATATAGAGAAGAATGATATGTCTGTGGGCGGCGGCATGCGCAACTTCAAGACAAGCCCGATCGTCCGCAACTGCCTTTTCAAAGACAATCGCTCGCCCAAGGGTGGGGCCGTTTACAATATGCAGGATTCCCGGGCGGCGCAAGCCCTGTTCGTTAATGTGACTTTCAGCCACAACACCGCGGGGATGAGGGGAGGAGCGGTGAGCAATGATCTGGGAGCCATGCCGACCTTCATAAATTGCAGGTTCATCAACAATGTCTGTGAGGATAAGGGCGGAGCGCTGTACAATGATTTTGCGGCCTCTCCCATTCTTCTCAACTGTCTTTTCCAGTCCAACCGCGCGATGAGTGCAGGCGCCATAGGCAATGACGGGGGTTCGGCCCCGCTTTTAGTGAACGTGACTATCGACGGCAATGAGGCAACGAGCGGCATGGGGGGAGGGCTTTACCAGGGTACAGGCATCCAGAATAATCCCGTTGTAATCAACTCTTCTGTCGACAACGTTTACAACTGGCACGAGGATATAGTCGTAACCCTCAACTCCAGGGTCCCCGAGAATCAAATCATGCCCCTTGCGGATTTCATGCCTGTAAGCAACATGAAGGAGACCTTCGGGCCGGATGACCTGGCCCGGCTGCCGGGCACAAAGATCGGTTTCCAGACAAGCCTGGACGGCTCGTTGCTCCTTGAGAACACTCTCGTCAAGAAACTCATTCAGTTCTACAAGAAGAACGGCGGTGCAATACGCTACCAGGATGTGTATTCCAGGCCCGAGATCGGAGCGGGCCCCGCAACCGGGACTGTTGTTGTGTATGCGGCTCCCCGGTCTGAGGGTGGGACGCAGGACGGCAACTCCTGGGAGACGGCCTTTGCCGATTTACAGCAAGCTATCAATAAGGCTTCCCTGAACAAGGCATCGGTGTGGATTAAAGCCGGCACCTACGCTCCATCCCGCAAGGGCTCGCAAATAGCCGCCTTCATTATTTACGATTACGTGAAATTGTATGGAGGATTCGCCGGAACGGAGAAGAGTACCGGCGAGCGCGATATCCATAAAAATCCTGTGATTTTGAGCGCAAAGACCGCGGATGGAACCTTTCAATATCCCCATGTTTTGTACGGCGCCAACAACGCAGTGTTGGACGGGCTTACCATTCGCGACGGGAAGGCGGACGGCCTTACCTATAACGGCAAAGGCGGCGGACTGCTGGCCTACCACGCGGGCAAAACCTATAGCCCCTTTGACAAAGGTCCGGGTCCGGGTTTCGTGATGCAGCTCAGCAACTGCCGTTTCGTTGACAACCAGGCCAGAGAAGGTGGGGGAATTTACGCATTCGGCAAGGCCAATCTCTCGATCTCAAACACCACTTTTCAGGGCAATAAGGCGATGTACGGGGGGGCGGTAATGGACCGGGAAGGCAACAAGATAACGTACGACAACTGCTCCTTCATCTCCAATGATGCATCGGTCGATGGCGGGGGAGCCTATGAAGACTACGGCTCCCATGCGAGCTTCAAAAACAGCGCTTTTGACGGGAACAGGGCGCAGCATGAGGGCGGGGCGCTCTACGTGATAAGCCGCGCGTCCCAACTGGAGGCAACCGAGGTTACCGTTGAAAAGAGCAGTTTCGATAAGAACAGCGCCCCGAAAGGCCTCGCCATATTTAATGCCGATACCAGTAAGGTAACGATAAAGAATTGTGTCCTCGACAAGGCCACGGTCTCGGGGGCTGCCTCCTTCGAGCACTGACGCCGCCATGCCCCCGCGGAGCGCCCCGGGGCCGCAAGGCGGAACCTTGGGAACGCACTTCGCTTTTATGAGGTATAATCAAATTTTGGTGACAGGCAATAAAAAGGCGTATCCTATGTTATCAGACCTATCTACAGTGCCCGCTCATCGCCCGTCATTCTTCCCCATTGAAGTACTCTCTTCGAAGTGGTAATAGTAAGGTAGGCAAGGGGCTAGTCCGGGCTCTCCTGTTTTGGAAAAAATTATCGAATTCTGTGGCGAGGTGCTCCAAAGAATGAAGAGACTGCCTTATATAGCTGTCCTGTTTTGGGGCATTCTCATGACGGCTTGCATGACCGTTCCGGCAACGACTGGGGGGAAAGAAAAAGGTTTTCTCTCTGTACCGCCGGAACTTGCCGGTGTTGACTGGAAAAGAACGCCGGAAGCAGTATTGAGTAACCCCGTCAAGGACGAACCGCTCATCTGGCTAGGCATCGTAAGAAAGGTCGATGTCACTCAAAGAGACAAAAAGATCGAAATCGCCTGGTACTGCGAACACTTGTCTTTTGTCGAAGCCGGGCCTCCGGCCATAGGCAAACGCCCTATCAAGGCAAAAGAGGGAAAAGGTTTCTTTGCGTTGTCACTCATACTTGACGACATGAGTATTGAGCAGGCGTTGAAATTCAAAAAAGAGCACACTGCCTCACCACATTATGCTCTGGTGGGGGGCAAATTTGATGCAGTAATTGAGAGAGAAGGAAGGCCAATTCCTTTTCTGTATACCCTCCGTTTTGGCATGGGACCGAATTTGGCCGTGATAGAGGATACGAAATAGATATGACGACAGAGCCGACTTCGGGCCGCTTGTATTCGCTGACGACCATCCTTTTGCTTGTCCTGGCCATATCAGGTTGCGCATCGCGCGACGACACCATGCAAAAATGGACGCCTTCCGATTTGAATGGTCGACGGCTCAGCCTCGTTGACGAGCAGGAAGTGGAAAACCTTGCCTTCTTCCCGGGAGGATATGTCCAGATAACAATCGGTTCTAAAAGTGCAGTCGCCGGTCCTGAAGGTCGTTGGGAAATAGATTCTAAGGGCGTGCTGGTTATCAGAGATATGGACGGAAGCGTCGAAGCAAGATTCAAGAAGCTTCATGAAACGAATGGCAAGATAATGGTCGAGCGCTGTGGATATGTGTTTTGCAGCAAGCGTGAATATCGAGTCAAGTAACCAATTACAACCCGCCCGACCTTCATAATATCTTTGTAATCCCAAGAATATAATGATGCAGCATGATTCGCACATCCGATGCGAATCTCTTCCGCCTCCTGATATGTGGCGGGTCTATTTGCGGCCCGCCGGCAATGAATCAGGAATTTTCTAAACCTCGTAGGGGTATTATGCGATAATAATAATGGAGACCACGTCCCTATGCCGAATCCGTCTCTTATTTGCGGAATCATGCATATGCCTCCACGGTTGCCGATTCAGCGTCGGGGCGGGTTCGCGTATCATTCTTGAGATCTATCATCCTGGGGGGGCCCGATGAACAAGTTATCGAAGAGAGAAACGGAGTTAATGGAGGAGAATGCTTTCCTGAAAGAGAGAATCAGGGAGCTGGAACGATCGGAAACGGAGCGCAGGCGGATGGAGGAGGAGCTGGTGGTCAGCAAAAACCGCCTGTCCAGGGCTGAGATCATCTCCCGTTGCGGTAACTGGGAGTTCGACCTTAAGTCGGATAGGGTATTTGCGTCGGAAGGGGCTCGAAGCATATATGGGCTTCTCGACCGGGAGTGGACGATTCCCGAGGTACAAAAAATACCTCTTCCCGAGTACAGGGGCATGCTCGACGAGGCCCTCTCGCGACTTGTCAACGAGGACCGCCCCTATAATATGGAGTTCAAGATAAGGCGGCCCGATACGGGGGAAATCAAGGATATGTATGCCGCCGCAGAGTATGATCGCCAAAAAAACGTGGTCTTCGGCGTCATCCAGGATGTCACCGCCCGCACCCGGGCGGAGGAGGCGCTCCACGAAAGCGAGCAACGATACAGGGCGGTGTTCGAGAATACCGGGGCAGCCTCCCTTATCATGGATGATGATACCACAATCAATCTTTGCAACGCCGAGTTTGAACGCGTTTCCGGCTATACCAGAGATGAAATCGAGGGCAAGAAGAGATGGACGGAGTTTGTGGTCCCGGAAGACCTGGATCGCATGGTTGCCCAGCACCGGTTGCGAAGGGAGACTTCCGGCCAGGCCTCGCAGAGGTATGAATTCCGGTTTGTCTCACGGACCGGAGAGATACGTAACATGTATATTGTTATCGACATTATTCATGGTACGGAGAAGAGCGTGGGCTCCTTCATAGACATTACAGAGCGCAAGCAGGCCGAAGAGGCGTTGAGGGAGTCGGAACGGCAATTCAAGGACCTTTCCGAGAAATCGGTTGTCGGTATCTACCTTGTGCAGGACGGCGTCCTCAGATACGTCAATTCAAAGTTTGCCCAACTGCTGGGATATGCCATTGATGAAATGATCGATAAGACGCCGGTGGAACAGATCATCTTTCCGGAAGACTGGCCTACAGTGGAAGGGAATCTGCGCAAGAGACTCTCCGGCGAACTGGAATCCCTCCATTACGAATTCAGGGTAGTCCGAAAAAACGGTCAAGTAAGGAACGCCGAGATATATAGTTCCATAACCACATACCGGGGAAGACCTGCAGTAATAGGCACCCTCCTGGATGTCACCGAGCGCAAGGAGGCGGAGCAAAAGATAATCGAATCGGAACAGTTGCTGTCCGGCATTCTTGCCGCCTCTCCTATAGGCATCGGCAAGGTGCAGGATCGAAACGTGGTGTGGGTAAATGAAACGTTGTGTCGCTTCTCAGGATACACGCAGGAAGAATTACAGGGGAGGCACACCTCACGTTTCTACGAAAGCCGCGAGGAATCCGAAAGAGTCGGAGGACTCCTCTACAAGGAAGGTGTGGCAGAAGGAAGGGTGGTGAGAAAGGATGGTGAAGTCCGGAACGCGTCGATCTGGATATCTCCCACCGACAGTCACTCATATATCTTTACCATTAACGATATAACAAGGGAGAAGGAAGCGGAAGATGCGCTGCGGAAGAGCGAAGAGAGGTATCGCAACCTCTTCGAAACGGTGATCGACGGTGTGTTCATCGTTAACGGGCGCGGCCGTTTCCTCGAGGTCAACAAATCCGCATGCCTGCAGCTGGGATACAGCCGTGAGGAACTGCTTCAACTCTCCCTGTCCGACACTTCCACCATCACGAAGTCGGCTCTTCTCAAATTCAGGAAGGAGATCAAAGCTGAACGGCCTCTGAGCTTTGAGACGTCCCACCGCCGGAAAGATGGGACGATACTGCCTGTCGAGTTGGTCGTGACGCGTGTTCAGCACGAAGGGCAACGGGCCTTCCTCGGGGTTGCCCGGGATATCACCGAGCGCGAGCGGGGGGAGCGGGAAAGAAATAAACTTCAGGAACAGTTGCGCCAGGCACAGAAGATGGAAGCCATCGGCACCCTGGCAGGAGGCGTTGCCCACGACTTTAACAATATCCTCACCGTCATCACCGGATATGGCTCGCTGCTCAAGATGGCAATAGACGGAGCGGAACCACTCAAGGCTTACGTTGACCAAATACTATCCTCTTCTCAAAAGGCGGTGAATCTTACCCGAAGCCTTCTGGCCTTCAGCAGAAAACAGCCGATCACCCTTGTTCCCACAAGCATCAATGGATGCATCAGAGGGACGGAGAAGCTCCTGAAACGTCTCCTCACTGAAGATATCGATTTCTCAATTTCCCTTTCTCCCGTGGATATCATCATCATGGCGGACGCAACGCAGATTGATCAGATACTGATCAATCTCGCCACGAACGCCAGGGACGCCATGAAGAAAGGGGGCAAGCTCACCATAGAAACGAAGGCTTTCGAAATCGACTACGGGTTTAGCGTCTTCCATGACCTCGGTGAACCGGGAAGATACGCCCTTCTGTCTATTTCCGATACGGGCCACGGCATGGATGGCCCAACAAGAGAAAAGGTGTTCGATCCCTTCTTCACCACAAAAGAACCGGGCAAAGGGACGGGACTCGGTCTTGCCACGGCCTACGGTATCGTGAAGCAGCACAACGGGTATATAGACGTAATCAGCGACCCGGGCCGGGGAACCACGTTCTCCGTCTACCTCCCCGCGGTAGAGGCAGCGGGAGAAGACCGGAGTGTCCTCTCCGACGCAATCAAGGGAGGAAATGAGACCGTCCTCGTTGCCGAAGACGATGCAAGCGTAAGGCGCCTTTTGAAAAAGATCCTTGCCGGCCATGGGTATACCGTTCTTGATGCGGTAGATGGTCAGGACGCCATAGACACCTTCCAAAAGCACAAGGGCATCGACCTCATAATCCTCGATTCCGTCATGCCGAGGAAGAACGGGAGAGAGACTTACGATGCCATAAGAAGCATGAAACCCGACGTGAAAGCCCTCTTCATGAGCGGCTATACGAAAGATATCGTCCTCGACAAGGGCGTAGAAGAGGGAAAGGTCGACTTCATCGCAAAGCCCGTTTCACCCGATGAACTATTGGCAAAGGTGAGAGAGGTAATGGATAGACAGGGTTTGCGGTAATACGGGATTGACATTTCTGTATACGAGAGATAGTCTTTTCCGGACTCTAATCCATCCCAACGCTGCGTATGATTACGGGGAAGCCTGATGAACGACATGAGAACGAAGTCGGTTCTGATCGAAGAGATATCCACCTTAAGAAAGAGAAATCAGGAATTGGAGCGATCGGAAACCGCTCGCAAACAGGCGGAGGAGGAACTTGTCGCCATCAGAGACCGCCTGTCAAGGGCTGAGATCATCTGCCGCTCCGGCAATTGGGAGCTCGACCTTGCGTCGAAGAGGGTCTTTGTGTCGGAAGGGTCCCGAAACCTGTTGGGACTCCTCCATGGAGAGTGGACGATTGAGGAGGCACAAAAACTTCCTCTTCCCGAGTACAGGGATATGCTCTACGGGGCCTTTCGGGGACTGATCAACGGGAATCAGCCTTGCAAGGTGGAGTTTAAAATAAAACGCCCCGATACCGGGGAGATCATCGATATCTACTCCGTCGCGAAGCATGACAGCGGAAGGAACGTGGTTTTCGGGGTGATGCAGGACATCACCGAGCGCAAGCGTTACGAGGATGCCCTTCGGGAAAGCGAAGACCGGTTCCGCTCAATAGCCAGTTACACCTACGACTGCGAAAGCTGGATAGACGAGAACGGCAAGCCTGTCTGGATCAATCAGGCAATATTCAGGCTCAGCGGATACACGGTCGACGAGTGCATGGCCATGCATGACTTCCCCCTGTCCCTCATTGACGATAATGACAGGAATAGATTGGCCCGGCTTATCACAAGCGCGACACGGGGTTCGAGCGGTAACGACGTGGAGTTTCGTGTTCGGCGCAAAGATGGCAGCCTGAGATGGGCCGCTATTTCCTGGCAGCCCATCTATGACGGCAATGGGTCCAACCGGGGACACAGGTCCACTGTCCGCGATATCACCCGACGGAAGCAGATGGAAGACGAGCTTCGTCGCAGTCATGAAAAACTGGAACTCCGGGTCCGGGAGAGAACCGCCGAACTGCAGAATGCATACAACACCGTCGAAAAAAACGAGAGGTTATACAGAAATCTCTTTGAGAACGCTTCTATCGGCATGTTCCAATCGCGCCTCGACGGCAGCGGGTTCCTGCGCATCAATAAATCATATGCAACCATGCTTGGGTATGAATCACCTGAAGAGGTGATGTCGGCCATCACCGACACGGAAACACAGATCCATACCGATCCGCAAAACCGTCATGACGCCATTGCCGCCCTGGAGCGAGGTGACTGGTACTATGCCGAACAGCCCTATTTCCGCAAAGACGGTTCCATCATGATAGGGAAACTGGCAGTCCGTAACGTCCTGAACCCGGATGGCACACCCGCGTATCGTGAAGGAATTGTAGAGGATATTACTGAAAGTAAGGAAGCTGAGAGGGTGCTGCGGGAAAGGGAGAAGCAGTACCGCGACCTCATTGAAAATGCCCCCTTTCCCATAGTAATCAGCGACCCCGAGGATAGCAGTATTGAATATATCAACCAGAGGGCGTCTGAATTATTCAGAATATCGTCACAGGACGCAGTCGGCAGACCGGTTGCCTATTATTACGACAACCCCTTGGGAAGGGAACTGCTGGTACAACAACTTCAGAAAACCGACTCCGTGAAGGACTACCAGGTAGGCCTCAAGAACGAAAAGGGAGAACGGATATGGGTGCTGATCTCGGCCAACAGGGCCCGTTACAATAATAAGAACGCGATTTTTGTATCCCTGAACGACATCACAAAGCGCAAACTTGCCCTTGACAGCCTTCATGAGAGTGAAATCAAATACCGGACGCTCTTCGACCATGCAAATTTTGCAATACTCATCGTAAAAGACAAAGTGTGCGTGGATTGCAACAAGGCGGCGTCCGCCGTATTCGGCTGCTCAAGGGAAGAAATCATCGGACAGGCCCTTTCCAGGTTCTATCCGTCCCCTCAGCCGGATGGACGGGGTTCAGCCGGCTGGGAACAAGAGGGAGTCGATCCGGCGCTCACGGGGGAGCCGCAGTTTTATGAGGCAAAGCTATGCAGGTATGACGGGACTTTGTTCGATGCCGAGATAGGCCGGAAAGGGATTGAACTGGACAGAGAACATCTGGTGCAGGTCATCGTCCAGGACATTACCCATCGGAAGGAAACGGAGAGGGAGCTCGAAAGAAAGTCCCTCAGCCTTGAAGAAATGAATATTGCCCTGAAGGTATTATTGGAGCAGAGAGGAAGGGACCGGGATGAACTGGAAGGGAGAATACTGCACAACGTGAGCCAGTTGGTCCTGCCCTACATAGACATACTGAAACAGAGGCGTCTGGGCGAAGAACACGCAGTCTATCTGGACGTCCTTGAGGCAAATTTGAAAAATATCGTGTCCCCTTTCATCCAGAAGATGACCTCCGTCTATGAAAACTTCACCTACACGGAGATCAAGGTGGCAAATCTCATAAAAGACGGAAAAACAATTAAGGAGATTGCGAAAATATTCGGCGTGTCAGAGGCTGCCGTCCATTCACACAGGCAACACATAAGAAACAAGCTCGGGATAGCCAATCAGAAAACCAACCTGAAGACGCACCTCATATCTCTTGCGACGCGATGACGGCAGCGATTCATCATGGCCCCGTCGCCTGTCCCCGGAACATAGACCCGTATGTTGGGTTCCGCCCTTCACCGTAAAAGGCATTGCGAGGCAGGAAATATAAAAGAAGGGACTCGGCGCGCATCGCCCCGGTTTCCCGCCTTCCGGAATCAAGGTTATCTTCGTGATGTGGGCTCCGAGGGGGTCTTAAAAGCACCTTAGCCCTATCCTGTCCATACTGTTATGATGGTAATCTACCATCACTTATACATCATTCAACTATCATTTATTTGCGGGCTACTTGTGGTAATAACTACCTATCATGCTCGAAGAAGGAAAACCGGGACGGTTATCCATCCTTGACGCACGACGGAACAACAGAATACCTGGATCGGGAGGTGAAGGCGCGATTGATTGTCGAGAGGGTTGGGATCTCAGCAGGTTAGTTACTCACGAAGGAAAGGAGGATGACAAGAATGGCTTTTGACAGATTATTCGAACCGATAAGAATTGGGTCAACGGAGCTTAAGAATCGATATGCCATGGCCCCGTGCAATTTTCTGTTCACTGATTGGACGGGAATGATCACCGAGGAGGACATCGCATACTATGTAGCAAGGGCAAAAGGCGGATCCAGCGTGTGTATTGTCGGTGCGATCCTGGTCACCGAACTGGGCAAAAAGGTTGCAAATATCCCATGGCCTTATCTGACGGGGATTGAACATGTACCCGGTATGGCGCACCTGGCCGAAAGTATTCATGTAGCCGGATCAAAGGCCATCATGCAGATATTACCCGCCTGCGGCAGCAGGGGCAACCCCATGCGCGATGACGTGCAGCCTATCGCGCCATCCGAAGGCATCGAGTACGTCTTTTCTACCGATCAATCGCACGGTCAGGCGGAAGGGATCCTCAAGAACCGTATGACCGGCCGCTGGTTGAAAGAAAAGTATTTGTCCCATCCCAAACCCCGGGAAATCACCGTCGGGGAAATGGAACAACTGATCAAAGAAGCCGCCCGGAATGCCAAGTTGGCGGTCCTTGCCGGGTTTGATGGAGTCGAGATGCATCTCTGCCATCATTACATACTGGACCAGTTCCGCGATCCGCGGTTCAACAAAAGGACGGACAAATATGGTGGAAGCCTGGAGAACAGGAATCGGTTCATCATTGAATACGCTGACGCCGTCATTCGATCATTAAGGGAAGAAAGGCCGGACTTTACCATCGGAGTACGAGTGGGGAGCGAGTGCGGCGAAACCGGGGGATATACCCTCGATGATACCTTGGTCCTGGCGGCGCAACTCCAGGAAATGGGTATAGATTACTGGCACACCACAATAGGTTTTCCGCCTATACCCGATGCGAAGATGGACAGCAAAAAGGATGGCGGCTACCTCGCGTGGTCGAGAGAACTTAAGAAGGTCCTGAAAGTTCCCGTGTTCACACCCAGCGTTCATTCGCCCGAACTCGCGGAGGAGGCTATCGCCAAGGGATGGACGGACGTGATAGGGCTGGGCAGACCGCTTGTCGCTGATCCGGATATTCCCCGCAAGGTTCAGGAAAACAGGGTGGCGGACATCAACAAGTGTAAAAAGGACAATCTTTGCTGGGTGGGATTTGACCTTTGCCTGCCCGGGAGATGTTCCGCAAACCCGGAACTGGGGAGAGAGAAGTACAACCCGAAATACATATTGACGGAAGGGTTCAAAGGAGCGGCAATGTTGCCCTATGTTTGTCGAAAATAAGGGGAGACGGGAATCGTGCGACGAATCACTAACTAAGGGGTTAGTAATATCATGGGTCGGATAATTGTGCGGGTTGTTGAGTGATCATCCAGGTTGCAGGAAAAGAAGGTGGGGATATGAGATGGCAAAAAAGCTTAAGGAGGCCGGAACATGTATAAAGTCTGTGTTGATATAGGCGGCACCTTTACGGATTGTGTAGTGTCGGATGAACAGGGAAACCTTCGTCAGTTCAAAGCGCCGAGTACTCCGAAACATTTTGAGCAGGGTGTGTTCGACGCGATGGGAGAGGCTGCCGCAGGTTACGGCCTGACACCCGGAGAATTTGTGAGCCACGTTGAATTGCTGGTCCATGGTTGCACTGTGGCCACGAATGCCGTGGTTACCAGGAATTTGGCGAAGACGGCAATGATTACCACGAAGGGCTTCAGAGATATCATTGAGATGCGGCGTGCGAACAAGATTGAGACAAAATCCATGTACGAAGCCCTTATTCCTCCCTACGACCCGATAGTGCCCCGCTACCTGAGGTTCGTAATGGAAGAGGAAACGCGCTATGACGGCACGATCACCAAACCGGTCAACAGGGGAGAATTAAAGGTTATCATTGAAAAATTGAAGAAAGAGAAAGTAGAGGCGGTGGCTATATGTTTTATCAACTCCTACGCCAATCCGGAGAATGAAAGGACGACCGCCGAGCTTTGCCGGGAATTCCTGGGCGACGATGTGTTCGTTACCTACTCCGCCGATATACTTCCCACCATGGGCGAGTATGAGAGAGCAAGCACCGCCGTTGTGAGCGCGTGCGTCGGCCCTGTCGTATCGAGATATACGACCGATCTCGAAAAAGGCCTGAAGGCGTCCGGTTTCGCAGGTCAACTGCTCATCATCCAGGCAAACCAGCTTGCACAGTCCGTGACCGCGTTGAAACGAAAACCGGTCTATCTGATCGGCTCCGGCCCGTCCGCCGCACCGGCAGGCGGTGTCTTCCTGGGGAGCGTCCTGGGGGAATCGAACTATCTCGCGGGAGACATGGGTGGAACCACCTTCGATGGAAGCCTGATCCATAAAGGCGAGGTCGCCCTCACGGCGGGCTATTGGCTCGGGGAGGAGAGGGTCGGCATCAAGGCGGTCGATGTGGTAAGCATAGGCGCCGGGGGCGGAAGCATCGGCTGGATCAATTCACTCGGCTTGCTGCAGGTTGGTCCGCAAAGCGCCGGAGCCGACCCGGGGCCATGCTGCTATAACAGGGGAGGGACCGAGCCTACTGTGAGCGATGCCGCGGTGGTTCTGGGGTATATTCCCGCCGACGAATTCTGGGGAGGAAAAATGAAGCTCGATGTGGGTTCGGCGCGAGCGGCGGTAAAGAAGGTAGCCGACCCCTTGGGCATGTCCATAGAGGAGGCATCACAGGCCATTCTGACTACGGTCAATGCGAATATGGCAGATGGTATCACGGAGATATCAACGAAAAAAGGTTATGACGTGAGGGACTTCAGCCTGTTGGCGATCGGCGGGGCAACCCCTTTGTGCGCAGCGTCTATCGCAGATCTACTGAACGTAAAAAAGGTCACCATCCCCGAATTCGCCCCTACTTTCAGCGCCTGGAGCATGTTCTGCCTGGATATCGGGCGAGACTACGTGAGGTCCTATATCTGCCCGTCGGAAAGGGCTGATCCAGGGGACATCAATCGTCTTTTCGACGATATGGTGCGGGAAGCCTTGAAGGAGTTCGAGGCATTGAACATATCAAAGGACGAATTGATACTCAGTAAGTCTGTGGATGTCCGCTATATGGGACAGTACCATGAAGTGGAGATGAGCCTGTCCGAGGGGGACATAACCCGTCGGGACATCGCGAAAGCCACGGAGGAGTTCCATAAGAAACACAAGGAACTCTACACTTTCTCCCTGCAGTGGGTGCCTGTTGAATTCCGTAATTTGAGATTAATAGGTAAATCCAGAGGACAAAGAACAAAGGTGGCGCGCATAGAGGCGGGAACAGCAGATGCTTCGGAAGCAATGAAGCCGAAGAGGCAATGTTACTTTGGCGGCAGTTACAAAGAGACAAGTATCTATGATGGCGCCAGATTCAAGGCGGGAAACACGATCTCCGGATTTTCCATTATAGAGACCCCCTTGACTACTGTGGTGGTGCCCGAAGGATGGCAATGCACTATCGATGATTATGGCAATCATATCATGAGGAGGATATAACCATGGTACAGACTGATCCGATCACCATAGCGACAACGTGGCATGCCTTGCAGAGAATCTGCAGGGAGATGCGTCAGCATATCGAAAGAACGGCAACCAATGTACTGGCGTGTACCCTTCACGATCTGGCCTACGGGATATGGGACGCCGAAGGTCAAGCCATAGCCATCCCCGAGGGTTTTCCCTGCCGGCTGGTGTCAAGTTCCTTTCAAATAAAGGCAGTCCGGAAGCGGTTCCAAGAGCGGATTTTCCCGGGCGACGTGTTCCTGACCAACAGTCCCTTTCAGGCCGGAGCCGTCCACCTTCCGGATTGGGTATTCGTCAGGCCCATATTCTTCGAAGATGAACTCGTTTTTTGGACCTGCATGGGCACCCACGTCCCGGATAACGGCGGCGCTTTGCCCGGGGCCTATTTCCTGGCTTTCGATTCTATTGCCGAGGGCCTCAATATCCCGCCGGTAAAAGTGATGGAACGAGGCGAACTGAAGGACGATGTCGTCGATTTGATCCTTGCCAACAATCGTTTGCCCGACATGATGCGCCGGGAGATGCGCTCTCTTGTCGGCAGTACGACATTAGCCGAGCAGAGAACGATCGATTTACTCAAGAGGTACGGCAAGGAGACGGTATTGGCCTGTGTGGAGGAGATGATCAACCGCACGGAAAGAGCAGTGCGGGCGGAAATCGCAAAGTGGCCCGACGGCACGTATTACGCGGAAGCGCAGACGGATGACGATGGCGCCCAAATGGGAACCCCCGTCACCATCCGGTGCGCGTTGACCATCAAAGGTGACGAGGCGATCTTCGACTTTTCAGAAAGCGACGAACAGGTGAGAGGCTATGCCAATGAGGGCTATTCCGTTACCATGAGCGAGGCCATGGCCGCCGCCTTCCTGTTCTTCGGCTCCGGATTGGCCGCCTATCATAACGAAGGAAGCCTGCGGCCTATCCATATAGTCGCGAAGGAGGGTACCGTCACCAATTGTAAACCGGGAAGCCTTGTGGCGGCCGCACCTTCTCTTATCGGCAATAAGGTCATGGAGTGCGTCTTCGCGACGCTGTCACAGGCCCTCCCGCATCAAGCCCTTGCAGCCCATCCCGGGCCCGTCGAGCTTATGTTCATCGGCCCGGACACAAGAACAGGGCAACTATACGTATATATCTCATTCTGTCCCGATGCCGGCGCCGGGGCGACCTACGGGAACGACGGCTATCAGTCTTTCGCGTGTGGGGGCTCTCTCGGAGTTGTCGCGAAAGCCGACGCGGAGGAAGAGATGGTGAGGTTTCCGTGGCGTATCACAAAATACGAGTTCATGACCGATTCACACGGAGCAGGGAAGTGGCGCAGTGCGCCCGGCGTTCATTGGGAAGCGGTAAACGAAGCGATAGAGTGCCATTCCAACATGGGGCCGTGCGATGGATGGCACACCCGGGGCGCGGGTCAACTGGGAGGGCACCCTACCCTTCTCAACAAGGCCTACATTATCCGGAACGGAGAACAGATTGAGATTAAGGAGCCCCACATTTCCCAGAATTTAAAGGCAGGGGACATCTTTGTCGCCAAAGCGGGTGGCGGCGGCGGTGTGGGACGGCCGGAAGAGAGAGACCCTGAAGCGGTGAGGCTGGACGTAAGGAACGGCCTCGTTTCCCTGGAGATGGCGCGGGACGTTTACAGGGTCAGCATAGACCCCGACACCTTCGAAATCTACGAAAGTGCCACCCAAAAAATGAGGGGAGAGATCCCGGAAGTCGCAATAGCGGGGTAAACGACATTTAGATCGGATTTGACAACCGCCAGAATAGAACCGGAACAGGTCATTCGATCCGCCCCCTCTCCTCTTGCGAGGGGGCGGATCGGAGGGCACGCGATATGTTGTCCGGCTCTGGTGATTACTACCTGGTTAGTCATATCGTACGAGGAGGGAAGGCGGTGTTCCGGTCGGCCTTTCCGGTATGGACGCAACGTGGAGACCATGGAAGGCCTCACCTCTCAGGACTTCCCGGTACCGCGGAAGGTGGGTAGAAGGATATACGAACCTTCATCAAAAAGAAGAAAGCGGCATTCAATAAAGATATAAGGAGGAGCACATGAAAGAGATTGTGATAGTAGGGGCAACGCGGACGCCTATCGGCGAGTTCGGCGGGTCTTTAAGAGGTGTACCGGCGGTTTCCCTGGGTGTAACCGCTATCAATTCCGTTGTCGAACGTGCCGGTATCGAAAAGAACATGGTAGACCAGGTAATCATGGGGAACTGCTTCGAGCCTTTGGACATGAATGTTGCCCGTATTGCGGCGATAAAAGCAGGTCTGCCCATCGAGACCACGGGGTTCCATATTGTGGCCACCTGTGGGTCGGGTATGCAGGCGATTATGTGCGGCGTTCAGGCAATCCGGGACGGAGACGCCGATATCGTGATTGCAGGAGGTGCGGAGAGCATGAGCAGTGCGCCTTACGTACTTACCTCCGCGCGATGGGGTCAGAGACTCCAGCATGCGCCGGACATAGACATGCTCTGGCGTTGCATGCAGCAGTATCCCATAGGAGACGGCATGGGCATGACTGCCGAGAACCTGGCGGTGAAATACGACATTCCAAGGGAGGAGCAGGACGCCTTCGCCTTGAGAAGCCAGCAGTCAGCTTCAATGGCAGTCAAGGAGGGAAAATTCAGGGAAGAGATCACCCCTGTCGTGATGCCGGGAAAGAAAGGAGACACCAAAGTCTTTGATACGGATGAATATCCGAAACCGGACGCAACCCTTGAAGGGCTTGCCAAACTGCCCGCGGTCTTCAAAAAGGGCGGAACAGTGACCGCAGGCAATGCGTGCGGCATGAACGATGCAGCAGCGCTCGTAGTGTTGACAAGCAAGGAAAAGGCGAAGGAGTTGGGCCTCAAGCCCCTGGCAAAGGTTTTAAGCTACGCAGTAGCCGGCGTTGATCCTTCACATATGGGTATAGGGCCTGTGCCCGCGACGAAGAGGGCCCTCAAAAAAGCGGGCCTCTCCCTCAACGACATTGACCTGGTGGAGATCAACGAGGCCTTTGCAGCCCAGTATCTCGCGTGCGAAAGAGAGCTTGGATGGGACCGCGACATTGTGAATGTCAATGGGAGCGGCATATCCCTCGGCCATCCCGTAGGGGCCACCGGCTGCCGCCTCGTTGTTACCCTTATCCATGAAATGGCAAAAAGGGACCTGCCCCTGGGTCTCGCCACGCTTTGCGCCGGCGGCGGACAGGGGTTTGCGACAATTGTGGAAAGGATGTAAGACTGAACCGGCCTAGCCCTTCAGTCAAGGAAAATGCGATACTCAGGAAAAAGAGCGGTGATCCGCTGAAACCTTCCCATCAGCGTCACGCGCTCTGTTCCTGGGGCGCCCGCACCGGGTCTGTAACAGTTCACCTTAATTTACCTGAAAGGGCAGGTTAGAAACGGCCCTGCCCTTCTTGACCGGCAATCGTCGCGACAGGCGCGCTCTCCCTTCCCCGCGGCCCAACTACCCCTTTTTTGGAACTACTGTGCCTTTGTGCCCGAATAATAAGGGGAAAATCGGCAGGAAGGGCAGCGAGTCTCCCCCATAGTCAGGTCATCCCTGTCTAATATACATGCCTATTATTTACGTTCTGTTTTCTTTGTGCCTTTTCAGTCATAATTATTGTGCGTTTGTCTTGACTTTCGCTTTCACCATATTTTACTATTTGTATACAAATCGTCAAGTTCAAAAACGAGGCCGCAGTGGAACCCCGTTTTAGTACCGCCGATACTACATCTAAGTAAGCGCATCAAGGGGGTTTTTGTCGAATATATCACTTAAGTTGGCTTTTACGTGTACCAGGAATCTCTTGCCAAACCAAAGGAGGATTGCGGATGAACATCACGATTAACGGAATAGCATGCGAGGCCGAAAACGGCCAGACGGTGCTCCAGGTAGCGAGGGCGAACGGGATTCACATTCCCACCCTCTGCGACCTGCCGGAACTGACCCCTACCGGGGCCTGCCGTGTATGCATGGTAGAGGTTGACAATTCACGGAATCTGGTGGCTGCCTGTTCGTATCTGGCCACCGAAGGCATCAAGGTCCAGACTCACACCGAGCGGGTCCTCGAAGCCCGTCGGTTTGTCGTTGAGCTGCTGTTATCATGTCACCCCCTCGATTGTCTTACCTGCGAAAAGGGAGGGGATTGCGCCCTTCAGAACCTCGCGTACGATCTTGGGTTAAGCAGCAGTCGCCGGATAGAAGGAGAAACACACGACTATGCCGTGGACACTTCCAACCCATTCATTATCAGGGATTACAACAAATGCATCCTGTGCCAGAGATGCGTGCGGGCATGCGACGAAATCCAGGGAATCCAGGCCATCAAGAACAGCTATCGCGGGTTCGACACGAAAGTGACCACCGCCTTTGACACTCCCTTGCAGGAGAGCAACTGCGCCTTCTGCGGACACTGCGTCCAGGTGTGCCCGGTAGGGGCGCTGACGGAAAAGAAGGGCGTAGGTAAAGGACGCTCCTATGATACCAAGAAGGTGCGCACCACCTGCCCATATTGTGGAGTCGGCTGTCAACTCTATCTCCACACTAAAGGTCAGCAGATCGTCAAGGTCACGGGCGTTCAGGATGGTTCACCGAACAAGGGAAGGCTCTGTGTGAAAGGGCGGTTCGGCTACGATTTCATCTACTCCAAGGACCGGCTGACGACCCCCCTTATAAAGGAAGACGGGGAATTCCGGGAAGCCTCATGGGACGAGGCCCTGGATCTGGTGGCCACCAAGTTCAAAGAAATTATCGCTGAAAGCAGTCCCGATGCTATCGCGGGCGTCAGTTGTGCCCGGAGCATCAACGAGGACTCCTACCAGATGCAGAAGTTATTCCGCGCGGTGATCGGTACGAACAATATCGACCACTGCGCCCGTACCTGACACGCCCCCACTGTCGCCGGTCTGGCGCAATCTTTTGGCTCGGGGGCCATGACAAATTCTTTTGGAGAATTCGCAAATGCAAAGATGTTTTTCTGTATAGGCACAAACATGACGGAGGCCCATCCCGTGGCAGCCACGTTTCTTAAGAATGCCATGCGAAAAGGCGCGAAACTTGTCGTAGTGGACCCGCGCAAGCAACCTCTCGTGGACTATGCCAACATCCACTGTCAGATCAAGGTGGGCACCGACATCGCCTTCCTCAACGGCCTTATGAATGTGCTTATCAACGAAAACCTGTATGACAAGGATTTTGTGGAAGCCAGGTGTGAAAATTTCGATGCCTTCAAGGCGAAGATAATGGAATACCCCGTGGAGCGGGCCGCGGAGATTTCGGGCGTGGACGCGGAAAAGATCCGCGCTGTAGCCCGTCTTCTTGCCTCCGTGAAACCGGCCATGTTGATCTACACATTGGGGATCACGGAACACACCACCGGGAAAGACAATGTGATGAGCACCGCCAACCTCCAGTTGCTGCTGGGGAATATGGGTATGCCCGCCGCAGGGGTGAACCCCCTCAGGGGTCAGAACAATGTCCAGGGAGCCTGTGACATGGGTGCCTTGCCGAACGTCTTCCCCGGGTACCAGAAGGTGATCGACCCGGCTATGACCGATAAATTCGCCAAGGCTTGGAACGTCGACACACTGCCCACCGCCAACGGCATCATGATGCCCCAGATGATGGACGGGTTGGTGAGCAAGAAAATCCGCGCCTTTTACGTCTTCGGCGAGAACCTCGCAAACACGGAACCCGACATCCACAAGGTGGAGCATGAACTGGCTTCCGCGGAGTTTCTCGTATGCCAGGATATCTTCCCCACCGAGACGACCCGTTTCGCCCATGTCGTCTTTCCCGCCGCCGCATGGAGCGAAAACGACGGGACCTTCGCGAGCAGCGAACGGCGGGTGAGTCGGGTCCGCAAGGTCAAGAACCCTCCGGGCCAGGCCAAACCGAACTGGTGGATATTCAAAGAACTGGCCCGTCGCATGGGCCACACGTGGACCTCGGAAAGTGCCCGTGAAATATGGGATAATGAAGTCTCGGTCCTGGCTCCCGCGCTGGGAGGCATCAAATACAGTCGCATCGAAGAAGACGGCCTTCAGTGGCCGTGTCCGAACACGGATCATCCGGGCACACAATTCCTTCACCGGGACGGGATGTTCACCCATGGAAAGGGCGTATTCAATCCGGTTGACTGGAAGGCGCCCGCAGAGGTCCCTGATGAGGACTATCCCTTCGTTCTCAGCACCGGTCGCCGTCTGTTCCACTATCACACCCGTACGCAGACAGGACGGTCAGGAATGGACGAGCTCGTGTCGGAAGAGACCGCCGATATCTCCCAGGCCGATGCGGAGAAGCTGGGTATAGAACATGGAGAGTACGTCAAGGTCCGGTCCCGCCGGGGCGAGGTAAAGGTCAAAGCCAATGTAACCCCCCAGGTGCCACCTGGTATGATATGGATGGCCTTTCATTTCCGCGAGGGATGCGCGAACTGGTTGACCAATGCGGTCTACGATCCTGTAACTTTTACCGCGGAGTACAAGGCCTGCGCAGTAAACCTGGAAAAGCTCCAGGCTCCGGGGTAAGCGGCTTTTAAGGCATGGACACATGTATTCTTGATCATACTTTTGAAGAATACCTGGAAATCGTGACAAGATTCCACGGTGGTGAAGCCCCCGGTGTAATCATCGGGGGCTTCATGGTGGATCTCGCCCTAAGGAACCTCCCGGATGGCATCCTCTATGATGCCATCTGTGAAACCCGCTCCTGCCTGCCTGATGCCATCCAGATCCTCACACCCTGCACGGTGGGGAATGGCTGGCTCAAGATCATTCCTTTGGGACGTTTCGCCATGTCCCTGTATAACAAACAGGATTATCACGGCATAAGGGTCTTTATGGACGCGGAGAAACTGGAGGCATGGCAGGAAATAAAAGCCTGGTTCTTTAAGCTGAAGACCAAGAAAGAACAGGCGAGAGAAGACATTATCCGTGAGATCCGTGAGGCGGGCGCGAGTATTCTGGGTAGCCATCCCGTAAACGTTCAGCCCGAAGCAGTAATAAAGGCACATAAGGGAATAATCAGGGTATGTCCCCAATGCGGAGAAGCATATCCATCCGATGAAGGTGGATTGTGTCTTGCGTGCCGGGGAGCAAATCCCTATCAGCCCGTGAATACCCCGGAACAGGCCGGGAAAAGTGGGGAGATCGCGTCCTGATCCAACACTGCTGTTTCGATTACCTGAGAAGAAGCAATCATTCATACCCCGTCCCTCCTGGGGCCGGGGTATTTCACCTTCAGAAGAAGGGGGAGCGGCACGCATGAAGGGTCATTCAGGAGAAGGAGGGGCGCCGGGGAGCGCGGCCGACGTCCCTGTAACCGCCTATTCGGACGGGGAGCGCTCGGAGGTGCATAACCTCATCGCCGTAGAGGAACCTCTCGAGGTTTTCATCAACAACACCCTCTTTTACACCACTATGCGGACGCCGGGAGAAGAAATATTCCTTGCCCTTGGCTATTGTTTCACCCGGGGCGTCATAGACTCCATCGATGATGTCCTCAGTCTTGCCTATTGCAGGGAGGGAACAGGAAACCGGATCGACCTTTTTCTTCCTTCAGATAAAGAGGGTAAGAGTCGCGTTGTGACGCCGAGAACTTTCACGGCTTATTCGAGCTGCGGCATCTGTGGATCCGACATAGTCAGGGATATGAGTACTCTCCTTCCGAAGAAGGAAACGACGCTCTTCATAGGAGCCGGCAAGATACTTCTCTTCCACCGGACCCTGGAGAGCAGACAGGACGTGTTCCATGCCACCGGAGGCGCCCAGGCTGCCGGTATCTTCGACCCAACGGGCAACCTCCTTGCCTTCTCCGAGGACGTGGGAAGGCACAATGCCCTTGATAAGGCTATCGGACGGCTTGTGGCGGAGCGGAAACTTGATGAGCCCTCCGTGGTGGTCCTCACGTCGAGGCTGAGCTATGAAATGGTCCAGAAAGTTACCCGTATCAACGCGGAGGTCCTTATCGGGGTTTCCTCGGCTACATCGCTCGCGGTAAGCCTGGCCCGGACCGTCAATCTCACCCTCGTCGGATTCTCGCGAAAAGAGAAAGGCATCATCTATACATGCCCCGAACGGATACTCCCGAACCACTCCTGATTGAAAGCGCCCGGGACCGCGGGCATATTTCACCGGGGCTGGGTGACGGGCGGTGACATATTTGAGGCGTCATGTTCGTCGGCGTCCGCGAACTCGATGGCAATCCCCTTGAATTCGCCTTCCACTGCGACGAAGGCGTCAACCACCGAGGGATCGAAGAAAACCCCTTTCAACTGTGTTATCATGGCCACTGCCTCTTCATGACTGAAAGGGGGTTTGTACACGCGCTGGGATACCAGGGCATCATATACATCCGCGATAGCCATTACCCTCCCCGACAGGGGGATATCCTCTCCCATCAGATGTTCGGGATACCCCGTCCCATCCCATTTTTCGTGGTGGGTATACGCCATTTCCTTCGCAAGGTCCAAAAAGGAGCTGTTGGTTCCGGTCCCGAACTTCTTCTCAGCCCTCTGAATCGCATCCCGTCCATATGAGGTATGTTTTTTCATCTCTTCAAATTCCTCCGCCGTAAGCTTTCCGGGTTTATGAAGGATATGGTCGGATACACCCACCTTTCCGATATCATGAAGGGGGGCGGACTTATAGAGGTTCTCCAGGGTCTCACTGTCAAGCAGTCCCGCGAAAGCATGGTTGTGGGACAACGCGGCGCACAGAGCCGCGACATAGCGCTGAGTCCTCAAGATGTGTCCCCCTGTCTCGCTGTCCCTCGCCTCCGTGAGCGATGCGAGGCAGCGGATCGTAAAGTCCTGAGTGAGGGTTAATTCCCTGCTCCTTAACTTCGCCTTTCGTTCCTCACGCCAGAATTTGAGCAAGGTGATGAGGGAAAAATCAGCCCCCAGGGTAATGAGGGGGACCACAGGAGAAAGGAAGGCGCCCGACCCATGGAGTATCCATGAGGAGGAGTGCCATAACCCTATCGCCCCCAGGCAAAGGAAGGCAAGGCTCCACAACGCCCCCGTCCAGGTAAGAAGGAGGGTGCAAAAGAATCCGGCCCCCAGAATCAGCAACACCTCGAGAGCAGGCGCCCAATTCGGCCGGAAGAAGAAATCTCCGCTCAGGATGTTTTCCACAATGGTGGCATGAACTTCTACGCCCGGCAACACGGTATCGACGGGGGTCGGGTGAAGATCGGCGAGTCCGACCGCTGAAGCGCCCACGAAGACGATTCGCCCTTTTACCCGATTACTTCCGACAGCCCCTGAGAGAACGTCCGCTGCGGAAACGGAATCCAGGGTCCTGCTCTTCCCCCGGTACCGGATCAGCAGGTTGCCCCTCGCGTCGAGGGGTACCACCTTTCCGCCGAAACGGAGCGATTCGATCCCTCCCCGGTCCACGTGAAGAGTGAACTGCTTTATTTCAAGGGCCCGTGTGAGGGCGGCCAGGGCGAGGCTCGGAAAGAATTCGTTGTGGTACCCGATTACAAGCGGGACCCGGCGTATCACCCCATCCGTATCGGGAATTATGTTAAGAAATCCGGAACAGGAAACCGCTCGCGCGAGAACTCCTATATTGCAGACCGCGCCCTGCCCCTGATAAAGAAACAGGGTATCTTTCACACCGCCTTTTCCCCCGGTCACCGCCACGTTGATCGGATTAAGGAGACAGCCGGCATGAAGCGGAGATTGTGACGCGGAAAATGAGAACTTGTACGCCAGCACAAAGGGTCCCCGGGAGAGGACCTGTGAGAGGGCCTTGTCGTTGTCCATAAACGATTCGGGAACACCGTTCATGGGCACTGTAAAATCGAGTTCCCGGTAGATATCCCTCCGGATAACCGCGAGGGAAGTCCGGTCGGGTTCCGCGAAAATCATGTCGAGGCCGATGCTCGATGCACCCAGACCTTCAATCTTTTCGAGCAGTCTCGCAAGGCGGTACCGGGGCCATGGCCACTGACCGTATTCGGACAGGCTCCGTTCATCGAGATCGACTACAAGCGGGGCCCGGGCCTTATCACGGATCTGTTCAGGCCTCTCTCTGAGCATGGTGTCATAGAATCTGTTGTCGAGAAACTCGATGAAGGCGGGCTTGAAGAGGTAGAAGAAGACCATGGCAACCGTAAGTATGGAACTGGCCAGTATGATTACTTTACGGGCCTTGCCCGGCCCCTGAAGCATAATATTGCGCCACATTCCGCTGCCCTTCATGAACGGCTCGCCTCGTCTTCGCCCTGACATGGGGTATTCCTCCGTGGGGTCCGACTATCGAACAGTCACCTCGACCCTTCTGTTCTTCGGTTCGGGAACGTTATCAAGGGTTTTGATTATCGGATTGTCCTCTCCATGGGAGTCGATTTCTATGAAACGGGGGTCAACCCCCTTAGATACAAGGAGGGTCTTGATGCGCTCAGCCCTCTCAAAAGAAATCTCATAGTTCTTTTGTCTCGTCCCCACCCGGTCGGTATGACCCACTACGCTTATGTCGGTCGATTTTCGGGACTGGATCGCGGCGAGAAGGCCGGATATCGATTGCGCCGATTCCCCGGCAAGCTCGCTCGACCCTGTTTTGAAATAGAGGACAAATATTTCCGGCTGCGCGGGTTGTGCTGCAAGGGCGGCCCCAAAGATCCTTGATATTGTCTTCTCATCCATGGGTTGGGCTGTGGTTGGGCGGGTAACCGCGTCCTTCACCTCCGTCGAATGATTCGCCCTGTCGATAGTTTCAGTTCCCGCCTTGTTGGAGACGGTAATCGTGCCTGTCTTACCGTCAGGATCGGCAACCAGGACTACAAGGTTCTTCGGCGCGGTCGAGCATGCCGACAGGAGAAAAAGCAGGAGAAGGACCATAGCCGACATGGGCTTGGCTGCATGGATAAAGGATTTCATGGAACGCACGTCCCCCTTTGGATCACTCGTCATCAATCTTGACGAGAAATTTGGTGCCCCGGATACCGACAGTCGCAACGGGGGTCTCGAACCGCACGGATTGGGGCGAAAGACGTCCGATAATCCCGGAAACGTATGCTACCGTCCCCCTTATCATTCGCGTAACAATGGAAAGTTTTTCCTGGGCAGGGTTAAAAAGAAACTCGTCGATCACAATCTCGGTCCGAGGCCCGAGAGAAAACGTCGTATTGTCCTTGAAGGTTATGCCCAGAGAACTGTCGGGCCCTGTCCGGAGGGTGTCACCTTTATAGAGATTCTCTTCCAGTTTTACTGCGAGCACCTTGCCCTGTCTCGCAACCAGCGCCTCACCGCTCACGGTCTTGACCCTCGCCACAACAGCCTGGGAATCGGCAAAGGCAGCGCCCGACGCGAAAAGGATGATGCACATCCCCATAACGACCAGTCTCATATACACTCCTCTCAGGGTTCCCGTAAATTTCATCAATATTGATGTAATCTTACAGAAACTTCTTGTCCTTGTCAATTTACGGATGCCTGTTGAGCAAGCCGGGCAAGGTAACACCCGGAGCATGGCGGCCTCTCCTCCCCGTATGCCCCTGTTGTCATGCCCGAAATGTGCGCAAGAAAGGTTTGATTGTCATGAAAGGCATTTGATATACTGATTGTGGATGAAAGACAAAAAGTCCGGGCGACTTGAAACGCATGGGGCAGTGCGGGGTTGGAGGGGGCGGGAAATGAAATACGTGGTCCTTTTTCTTGCGGGCTTTTTCGCAATTGCCTCACTCGCCTCCTGCGCGGCCCCGACAAGGACTACCTTCGGGCCTATAGCAGACCCTCTCTCCAAAGTAGAACCCCCTCCACGGCGTCGTGAACCGCCGAAGAACGTCTTTGTTCTCATAGAAGACCATGAAGGCAAGACAGGGAGGATTACTGTGGGGAACAAGGAAGGGACCCAGGATATCACCCGGCCGGGACTCGCCGCGGAAGTAAAAGATGCCGCCAGTTCTCCCGCTCCCCCTACGCTCATGAGCGAAGAGGAGATCAATAGGATCTTCGGCGCCGCCCTGTCGGCGCTGCCTCGGCCTCCCCTGACGTTTACACTCTATTTCAAAAACGGTTCGACCGACTTCACGGAAGAATATGCGAAGGGTTTTCCTTCTGTTCTCGCTGCCATCGATGCGAGGAAATCAAGGGAAATCGTCGTGACAGGACATGCCGACAGGGTGGGCACGAGACAGAGAAACTATGACCTTTCCCGCAACAGGGCTCAAAGGGTCAAAGAAATCCTCACGTCAAAAGGCATTGATCCGGAGGCCGTAGAGACCGAGTGGCACGGAGAGGACGAACCTCTCGTCAAAACCGACGATGAAGTGGCGGAACCGAGGAACCGCAGGGTCGAAGTTACCGTAAGGTAGCCTTTTACCTGCGCGAGGGTTAAGATTCACGGGGCATGAAAGGCGAGCGGACACACAACTCCCCATTCGTGCAGGAAAGGCCTGAAAGGCTAATAGCCCACCACTGCCATGCCTTCGGAAAACCGGGACACCTGTGTAAACCGCGGACTGATCGCCATGGTCCCGTCCGTCCTGATGAAACCCCATACATTCTCCACCAGTACGGCCGCGAGCCCTTCCGAGAAGTCTTCCCCGTAGTAGAAGACCGGATCGATGACAATCCTTCCGGCCTTGTCGATATACCCGTACTTCGCTCCCTGCTTCACAACCGCCCGCCCATCCCGGAAGTTACCCGCCCATTCAAAACGGAGAGGGATGATTTCCCTCCCGACTTTGTCAATGAAACTCCAGTTTGTCCCTTTCCTCACCCGGGCGAGGCCCTCCCGGAAGTTGTCGGTTTCAAAATAAAGGGTTTCAATGACCGTTTTTCCGCTCCTGTCCACAAAACCCCAGTACGTGCCCCGCTGCACGCGGGCGAGGCCCTCCGAAAAATCATCGGCGTCATCAAACTGAAAATCTATGACCATCTTTCCATCCTTCGATATATATCCCCATTTTTCCCCCACCTGCGCCCGAGCAAGGCCCTCCGCAAATCTTCCTGCGCCGTTAAATCCGGAGCCAATGACATATTTCCCTTCCCCGTTGATCCAACCGTATTTCCTACCTGTTCCCGCTGAGGCAAGGCCTTCGGAGAAATCACCGGCGTCAGTAAACTGGGGATGGACCGCGTAGTATCCCGATCTATGCACATACCCCCACTTGCCTCCCGCCTTCACGCGGGCGAGGCCTTCCTTGAAGGGCCCCCTGTCTTCAAACCGGACGCCTATGACCGTCTTTCCTTTTCTGTCGATGTAGCCCCATCTCCCTGCAATAGCCGTGGCCGCAAGCCCTTCGGAAAAGGGATCGGCCTCGATGAACCTTCGATCCAACGCCGTTCTCCCTGTCTTATCGATAAACCGGCACTCCAGGGCGGGGGTTGTTATCCCCTGGTCCAGGGTGCTGCACGACACGAGGCCAAACATGACCAGGGCCATGACAAAGATGGCGGTCCCTCTCATAAATCCTCCTCCTCAGTCAGCAAAACAGTTCGTTCCGGAACCAAGACAGCCTTTCAAGATGTCCCGGGTCGTGCCTTCTTCCTCTCCCCTTTTGGGGACCTCTCTGTAAGCATACAGGAACAAAAGGACGGTTGCAAGCACGGCCCCCGTTGCCCGGGAGGGGAAAAATGAATATGTTTTCTGCAGGAGGCGGCGGATCACGGCAACAGGACCTCACTACAGGGAAAGGAGGAAAAGCATGAAGTCGATGGGATATTCACGGAGAGCGCTCTCGGCCGCGGCATTGCTGGTCGCGTGGCCGTTACTGGTTTTCGCCCAACAAACGGGCGAGCCTTCGGCAAACTCAACCCCTGCCGCGCAGGAAGAGGCTGCCACAACGAAGCAGGACACGGGGACATCGGAAAAATCTTCGAGCACTTACAAAGGGGAGGCAAAGAAAGAGATAAAGGACCTCAACAGGAAGATAGCAGCCCTCGGCAGGCAGATCAGGAAGGAAAGAGCAAAGGCGGGGGCCGAGGCAAAGGAAAGTTGGAGGGACCTGAAGATAAAGCAGACGGAAGCGAAGAAACAATTGAAGGAGCTTTCATCCGCAAGAGAGGAAGCCTGGGAAGAGACAAAATCCGAGTTCCGCAAATCCGTCGACGAGGTCCGCAAGGCCTACGACAAGACCGCGTCGTACTTCAAATGAGTTTTCGAACGTGAAGGGCAGAACTGTTTCCTGTCCCGCCCTTCACGTTCAGCGCAATCCTATACCCCTGATCCGGCGTCGCGCCATGACGCGTTGTGCCGTTACTTCTTGCTTTCCCTGGTCTTCCTGTCGTATTTGTCGCGAACCGCCTTGAGTTCATCCGGGGTTCGGCATATCTGTTCCGCCTGTACGGCTTCCATGTTCTTCAAAATGGAAAACCCGTATTTCTCGCTATATGTGGTCTGACCCCACACGACATCCTCAACCACGGAATGGTCCTCTTTCCTCATTACCTTCCAACCTTCCGGGGTTTCCCATGCCAAAGGTTCCTTTTCAACCGCCCTGACGATGGCGTCGGCGTCCAATGCACCTGCGCGCTCCACGGCAGCCTTTATAGAATAAAATAGACCTTCACGACGAATCAATCCGCCAGGTCGCCCGTATCTTCCTTGACGCCTGCAACGGAAGAGGCTCCCGTCTTTTCCGGGTACGGCAGATGAAAATCATGTACCGTAATATATTGAGCGATCAAGTCTTTCGTATCAACTACGCCGAGTTGCCCGAACAAGAAGGCAAACTGGTCGTAGAGCTTCTCGGCGACGCCTGCCCGGACCTCTTCCGGCATGGTCCACACCATCCATTTGAAAGGGCCTGTGGCCTGTTTACGGGTGCTGTAGGCAAACTGGGCAAAGGTCTTACCGGCCTTCCACTCTCCCCTGAATTTGTCCGCGAGAAACTGTTCTATCTCGCTTTGCAGGCCTTTCACTTTATAGATCCCGCCGTCGAAGGTGATATTCTGAAAACCGGTGGCGAGATGAACCTCTACCGCCTTATGCTTCGGAAACAGGCTGAAGGCGTTATCCGGCAACGTGGACGCTCCATGCTGAACCGAACCGGCCCATCCGTACTTCCTCCCGATGTCCGTTGCCATCTTCAATATGTCAAAGGCTATGGCTACATCGGCCACCGACCCGTCGGGAAGCGGTGTGCCTCCGTGGGCGGTGCCGTCATTCACCGCTATCTTCCGAATACCGAGGGCAGGGTCGATCCCCAACCGCTTCATATTCGCGATGATGCCTTCGGCGTACGCCTCGAGGTCTTCCTTTCTCGTGTTCATTTTTCCGACTTCGCCCGTTTCTCCCCCCAGCAACACCGTCCAGGGAATTCCAAGCTCCTTTTCCAGGGCCCTTACATCGGCGATCTTCTCGGCGGTCAATCTCGCGTTTTCCGCCTGCTGTTCTTCAAAGGAAAGATTTTCCTCGGTCCTCCGCTCAAAGGGGGACATATCGAGATCGATCGACCCGAAACCTGCGGCCAGTAAATCCCGAATAAGAGACCTGTGGGCATTTATTTCTTTCGTTGCCCCTTCTCCGCCATCCCTGACCGGTTTCGATTTCAACTGCACGTGGTCGCCCTGAAGGAAAAGGGGCCCCTGAAACCCTTCCAGCATCGCCGCTGCCTGAAGGACCGCGGCAAATTCCGCCGGGCTCTGACTGGTATAACCCATTTCGGAACGGGCTATTTCGATAATAAGCGCCCCGACCTTATTGTCGTTGGCGGCCTTGAACAACGCCCTTGCGGTATCGAGTGCGCCCACACGGATATTGACTGCAGGAAAAGACATTTCCCTGGTTATCCGGCCCTCTGCTATGGCAACATATGCTTCCTGGGGAGATGCGAGTTTTACATTGAGCTGCTGCGCCGCTTCACCTATTATCCATCTGGATAGTGTCTGCACATCGGCGGGAGCGCTCTTCTCGCCAAAATCAACTGCGTTGGCCGCCAATGTCGGCAATGAACCCACAAAGGCATCCCTGTTTTCTATATGAATCGCGCCTTTACTTACAGTTGCGCCTTTCAGGCCGTTGCTCAACAGATCGTTTCTATTCGCAAAAACCTTGATCGCCGACGTTTGATGGACCATATTCGCACCGATTCTTAATGCCATAATTATTTCCCCCTTTAAATCGTATTAGAAAACTGACAGGAATAGCTTTTCGGCATGACATAAGAATAGCAGAACAAAGGCAAACCATCAATATATTCTGAGCGCGACAGGGAGTAGGGAAGGCAAAAGCTGCCGCCATATCCGGCTCGTAAGGCCTTAACATCTCAGGGTCTATGCCCCTGGGCCGGTGTGATCGGTCTTCGCGACGCCTCCGATAGCCCCATAATCTATCCGATAAGATATTGACTTCCGCCTGTATTCATGAGATAAGGTCTCAGAGCTAGAATTTTCCGGCTTCAATAAAAAAAGGGGTGTTAAAGCATGGCAAAAGGAACAGTGAAGTGGTTCAACGATTCTAAAGGTTTTGGATTCATCTCCCAGGAGGACGGCGAAGACATCTTTGTCCACCATTCAGCTATCCAGGGAGAAGGTTTTAAGTCTTTATCGGAAGGTGACGCCGTTGAATTTGAAATCGTGAAGGGACCGAAGGGCCTGAACGCCGCAAACGTGAGGAAGGTTAAATCCTAAGGAGCGACGGCAAAGCGACAGGCGCTCTCCATTGCCGAATTGCGTAGCGCAAAAGATTTAATCTGTCGACTTCCTTGAGGCGCGGGCCGACCGGGCGGGGCTGACAATACACACAGTGAACCCCTTCGGACCCGAGAAACCCGCTTCTCCACTTCTCAGACTTAAGGTGTCCGTGGCGATCCTTGCATTGGAGTCATAGATTTTTCTGCGTGAGAAGGCAGTCGTAAACTACGCATCAAAATAAACTGAAAAGGAAGCATAAAGTGCCGGCAGTAGATCACCATCGTTTCTGGCGATGGTTTAGAGATGACTTTCTGGGCATTGTACGTGAGATGCGTTGGAGCTACGTACCTCCCCTCATGATTTATCTGGCGGCCGGTGTTTCGGGTTTTACCGGGATCGTCGAGAGTTTCTTTGTGAAGGAGAGCCTGGGGTTATCCGCTGCCTTCCTCGCAAGTCTGGCGTTCTGGGCGGGTCTCCCGTGGGCGTTAAAGATGCCTTTCGGCCACCTTGTCGATCTGTTCTGGCACAGAAAATCCTTCTTCGTCTACCTGGGCGCCGTCCTGATGGCCGCAAGTCTCATAATCATGGTGGGACTCACGGGCTACAAGGAATTCATGGCAGCCATACTGCCGCCCGACGTGTGGTATATTATCTCTTCACTGGTCTCCCCCATCGGTTTCGTCCTCCAGGACGTGGTGGCCGACGCCATGACCGTCGAGGCTGTCCAACCCTACGACAAGGATGGTTCGCCTTTTCCGGAACATGTGATTAAGCGTATGCACATCACCATGCAAACCCTTGGACGGATCGCCATCATAGGCGGAAGCGCCATCGTCGCGGGAATAGGCGGCTGGCTCGCCACGACCATGTCGTACAAGACCATGTATGAGTTCTCCCTCATCATACCGGTAGTCTCCGTACTGGGAGCGGTGCTGGGCACGTGGAACCTCCGGAGACTGCGGGTCGAGTATAAGCGGGCGGGCCGTTCCGACAAGGAGATACGTAATCTCCTGCGCGCCGGGGAGGGTCCTCTGAAACCCAACTGGTACATACTCGGGGGCAGCGCCGCCTTCGTGGGGGCAAGCCTCTTCTTCGGCCTCTCGTCGTTTTCCGCAAAAAAGGAGATCATCTTCCTCGCCTCCCTGGGCACCATCTGTTACCTGATGCACGAACTGTTGAAGGACCTCGATCCCTCCAAACGCCGCGACATCATCGGCATCGCGATCATCGTCTTCGTGTTCAGGGCCATGCCGAATATAGGGGCGGGAGCCAGTTGGTGGCAGATCGACGTACTCAAGTTCGACGAGGCATTTTTCGGCACCCTGCGCCAAGTCTCCTCCATACTGGCCATTGTGGGTATGTTCGCCCTCCGGGGCTGGATGACCCGGCGGCCCATCCCCTACCTCATTATTTTTCTCTCCCTTTACAGCACCTTGATGATCCTGCCCTTCATAGGCATGTATTATAATCTCCACGAGTGGACCGAAAGGACATTCGGTTTCGGAGCGAGAACCATCGCCATCATCGACACCATGGCGGATTCCCCCCTCGGCCAGGTTGCCATGATTCCTATGCTCGCCTGGATCGCCAGGGAGGCGCCCAACGACCGGAAAGCCACCTATTTCGCGGTCATGGCAGCCTTCACCAACCTCGCCCTCTCGGCGTCAAGTCTCGGGACTAATTACCTCAACGAAGTTTTCGTCATCGGGCGCGGCCGGTACGGCGAACTGGGGCACCTGATGATCACCGTGACCCTGATCGGTCTCGTACTCCCCGTTGCCACGGTCCTCATCGTTAATGCGGTAAAACGTTCCCGGTCTTCCGGCCGGGCCCCTTTACAAGGGCACCCATGATGTCCACACCGCAATCAGGCTGTCACGTGTCGGTTGACCTCGCCTTCTTCCCATGGGGTGTGCTCTTTCCGCACTGAGGGCGTGTTTCACGACGGCTCCGGCGTATCAGCGTCACACCGGGGATAATATGCCATCTCAGAAACAGTACGGCAGCAGTGGCAACCAACGCCGGGAAGGCTATCCTCGATAATAGGGCAAATAACTCCTTAATCAGATTTTCCAATATGGTCCCGGCCTCTCTTCGGGCTCCGTCCCCCGGGCTTTAAGGCGGGATGACGCTCCAACGCTCCATCCGGGCCCTGGTGGGGGCGGCCCTCCGTTACATCGAATAAATGTATATTCCATCGACGGCTGCCGGGGATGTGATCACTGTCACGACCCTGTCCGTCCGAATACGCGACCGCCGGAACGGACGCACCGGTACACGGACACGGGAGATTGCCGTTGAAAGTGTTTCATGAAGACAAAAGCCCGGCAAAGTAAATTTCTATTTTTTAAAAGACTTGGTAGTGGGTCAGTTTGATTTTTTTCCATATTGATATGCTTAAGCGGTCATGCTAGACTTATGACATGGCAAAGAAAAGACCGACAGACATAAACTTACTCGCTCGACAGATCGTAGAGGAAGCCATAGGAGAACCGCTTATAGATAAGGTCCAAGAACCTACCGAAGAAACCCCGACACAGGAACCAGTCAAAGAGAAGAACGCCGCCGCTGTTGCCCTTGGTAGATTGGGAGGATTGAAGGGGGGCAAGGCACGGGCAGAACGACTTACCCCCGAACAGAGGAAGGAGATCGCTAAGAAAGCGGCTGCGTCTCGCTGGACAAAGAAAGATCACTGAATAGTGGTAAGTCTTTGAGTTTAGTATATCTCGGATATGCTCTATCTAACATTACTTTGAATTGTTCCCATCCCTTGTCTTCTGCTATACGCATCAAGCCTATAACTGCGTATAAATGTTGCGCTAATGCTGGATGGCCTACGTCCTCGGTCAAAAATTGATGGTGTTTAACTTTCCTGTAGCCCTTATCGTTTTTAGGATTCTTTCTTTCCAGTTCTTCCAGAAGACCAGGAGTAAGGCGACTATAGACTATATCATTCGTGTATTTGGCTACTATTTGAGGGGGATTAACCTTAAGTCCTTTCCACTCCCATCCCCGTAGTCTAAATATCTCTTTATAGAATTCAAGCGGGAACTTTCTTGCCCACGCTGCGAATTCTTTTCTTAAGAACCGATCAAGTATTGCCTGTAATGCTTGACGATCTCTTACGTCTTGGTATCCGGTAGCTTCATCAACGAGGGCAATAATACCTACAGTGGCAAGACCCCTAATAAGGATTCTACATTTTTGAGCGATGTGTTTCTGCGTGGCGGTAAGAACACCCGCTTCATCAGCATCAATAAATACTCCACATACTTGAGGAAGCAATTCAGCCTTGTAGCCGATAAACTGCGTGTTTTTGTGTTGAAAAATAATGGGAGATGAATTCTCCTTTAAGTCATCAGGAATATAGGCCTTTATATTATTTGCAGTTAGAAAAACAGGCAGTTTGAATTCATCGTCGTAGGCCCTACCACCCTTAGCTTTCCCCTTTCTGCCTATGGCCTTAACAAAGGTCGCTCGTGTTAATACTCTCGTGCCATCTTCAAGAACTGCCGCCTTGAATTCTGCGTTGCCTACTTTTAATTCATTGAAATATTCTGTGGTAAGTACCTTTCCTTCTATGCCAGATTTAGCCCATCGCTTTTGTACTGCCTTCCTCGCTATCTCACTTCTTTGCTCAGGAGTCAATTTGGCCGCTCTTGCAAAACCACCTTTGGCTTTTCCAGAAGCTTCATCGTCCATACTTGCATTCTCCTTAGTTTTAATACTTGCATTTTATCTTAAAACAACTTTATAATGCAAGTATTATTTGATGGCAAAAAAGAAACATACTTGCAAAAAAGACTTGACATGCTTAACCGCTCAAGCATATAATGTAAATATGAACAGGTTAGACAGAAAAAGACAGGCACAGGTGATAGCGGCATTAGTTGAGGGTAATTCTATCCGTGCTACTGTCAGAATGACCGGCGTAGCCAAGAATACCATTGTTAAGCTCCTTGCCGATATAGGTAGGGCGTGTGCGGAATACCAGGACAAGACCCTGCGCAACTTACCCTGTACCAAAATCCAATGTGACGAGATATGGTCTTTCTGCTATTCCAAGGAAAAGAACATACCTGAAGACAAGAAAGGTCGCTTTGGATATGGCGATGTATGGACCTGGACGGCATTAGACCCCGATACTAAGCCCATGGTATCATGGTTGGTTGCAGATCGCAGCGCAGGGGCCGCCATGGAGTTTATGACCGATCTTTCAGAGAGACTAAGCAACAAGATTCAGCTTACCACGGATGGTTACAGGATATATCTCAACGCCGTTGAAAGCGCCTTCAGAGGCAACATTGATTATGCCATGCTCGTCAAGATATATGGCAACGACTCGGAAGGTGAAAAGAGATATAGTCCCGCCGCTTGTAGAGGCTCGGAAAAGATTGTTGTATGTGGTAAGCCTGATATGCAGCATGTTTCAACAAGCCATGCAGAGAGGCAAAACCTTACGATGCGTATGAGCATGAGAAGGTTCACGAGACTCACGAACGGCTTTTCAAAGAAGGTCGAGAATCACAGCCACGCAATATCACTCTATTTCATGTACTATAACTTCTGCCGGATTCACCAGACGTTAAGGGTGACACCCGCAATGGCAGCAGGGATAACAGATCATGTATGGGATATTAAAGATATAATAAGTCTTATGTCTCAAAAATAAGGAGCATTTCTTGAGACTATTGTTGTTAACGTACCCACTTGACAGATTAGAACAAGTGTGCTACTGTTCGATATAGAACTAAATGAGGCAAATAAGAGCAAAAAAGGATGGGCTAGATATCCAAGGCAAGAATGGTGGATTCCATGGCGTTAACCGTGCCGACCACGAGTTGAGACAGTTGATACAGAGTTGGGAGAACAGGTTGACCCTCGAAAGCCTGTCCTTCATCGAACAATACATTGAAGGCAGGCTTTCCATAATTTGTGATCTTTACCGCGCCACTGAAAGATATCGCGTTGAGCTTTTTGCCTTGGGGAACGGCAAGAGTAGTGCCATAAAAGGCGTTCCCGTTTTCATCGATCATGTCTACCCCAGTCAGACCTGCAATGGTCAGTACGGGGACAAGCAACTTGTGTTTGTCCATGATATCGATTTGGTGGAGGGAATACAAGGCGTCGTTCCCTCCTGGATAAGGCTTAATAGTATCGACAATGAGGCCAATAATAGCGGCGGGCAAAGGCTGTTCTTTTCTACCATCCAGGGTTGCTACAAGCTCGTCCCTAGTCTTCCTAAACGGGAACTTCGTATATTGGGTGGGAGTTTGTCCCGCAATAGTTACCACTTCCCAAAACATCAGATCAAGAGAGGATCGGAGGTTATGGACAATATCTCCCATTACCAATGGAATGGTTATGGGAAGAGATTTAGTCATCTCAAGCTGTATAACATGCTGTCTAGTGTTAGAATCTTCCTCGACGCTAAGACGGCAAAAATCTTCCTTGGAAAAGAAGGCAAGGACGGTTACCAACTCGGAGATATGCTGGTTGGCCCTTTCGATCTTGAGGCGCGCTCCTGAAAATAGAGGACTCATATAAGAGGATATTATCGTTTATTTTGGCTTTTGTAAAACAGTTTCGCAAAAGCTTATCTTCTTTTTCAAACTGACCCACTACCAAAGACTTGGTAGTGTCTCAGTTTCACGCAGCCCTCTCTTGACAAAAGGGTGAAAAAAGATAGCAGCCATGATATACTTAGATATGCCCAAGGGACCGCAAGGACAGAAACGACCCGCCGATGTAATAGGCAATGCTATAACGGTTGCCAGAATCGCCACAGGGGAAATTGAGGAAACTACCGATGGCAAGGATTATGCGCGCGAAGGTGGGCAGAAGGGGGGAAAAGCGAGAGCAGAGAAACTTACTCCCGAGCAGAGATCCGAGATAGCGAAAAGGGCAGCGGAGATAAGATGGGCAGCGAAGGCGGGGGTTAAGGGTGAACGATAAGTTTTTGCTATTGCAGACTTTGGTGTTTAACGAAAGCGACTCCGTTATGATTTTCGATCATCTTGTATGCATCAGTGTTCATTAGACTATGCATGAAGCAATGATGTACTGTTAAAATTAGGTCTTGTAGATCGTTGTCGTCTTCTATCCTATCAACACATAATCCAATATCCTCACATTCTTCCATGTGCAGATGTCTTCCGTGAGTTTTGTTTAGTTGTGGGTCTGATAAACTTTTCGCGATAGCTTTAGCCTTTTTCTTGGCATCCGGTTCCCCGGCAAACATTATTTCTTCAAGTTGATCCTGGACAAATTTATTTGACCATTCTATTGCCTTTTCGCATTGGCCTAAAAAGGTAGGCCTGTATTGGCCTATAATGGATACCCATAATGGAATCTTGTCCGGGTCTTTCTTGCATTCTTTGTAAGCCCTTTTGAACTCTTCAAGAACTCCATAGGCGGGGACCCCTCGCAGATGTGGATCAATAGGCCCTAGATTTGAATGTTCTGTCATTAGTATTCTCTTACACGAACAGGCAATCATGGTCCCCGCCGACATAGCTATTTGGGGGACAATTGCCCTGACATCGTTCTTGAACATCTTATGTAAATAATTAACGATCGATTGGGTAGCGGCAATACTACCGCCTTCGGTATGGAGAATAAGGTCAAGCCCCTTGGCTCTGTCCAATTGATGAACCGCCATCATAAATCCATTCTTGTCTTCATCGTTGATGTCGGATTGGGCAACATTTGGCTTGGATAAAAAAGCTGAATAGTACGCGATTATATTTCGATTGGTCTTTTCGTGAAGCTTCTTTAAGTAGTCTCGACGGACAATATCCACAGCGCCTTGTGATTGGCTGTGAAGTTGAGCCTGTGTTATTTGAATTTCTTTAAGAATGTCGTTCCAATTTGGCATTCGCTATATCGGCTTTTCGTATGCTCCATATGTTGTTACACTATTTACGATCTTTCGAGCGTGAGGCTGCTCCAACGAATAATCATCTGTACCGTGTGTTGTAAAGGGTTTCACTACAATCTCTAGGTACTGAGATTCTATGGATTTCTTTAGCTGCGAAGGTTTTTCTTTCTTTTCTGCCATCAATACACCTCCTCTTATCGTGAGGCACTCTTCAAAGCAAGTATAGCACGTTTTTGCTGAAAGAGAAAGAAAGTTTAAACTGCAAATAATGCTTGACACCTAAGCATAAAGTTCATATACTTACAATATGAACAAGCTGCCAATATCGAAAAGAGTTCAAATCCTTCAGATGCTTTGCGAGGGATCGTCTATGAGGTCCATATCAAGGGTGGCCGACGTATCTATCAACACGGTAACAAAATTGCTAGTGGATGCAGGAAAAGTATGTGCTTCGTATCAAGACAAGACGCTCCGTGGCTTGGCCTGCAAAAGAGTACAGTGCGATGAAATATGGTCGTTTTGTTACTCAAAAGAGAAAAACATACCTGAAGACAAGAAAGGTCGCTTCGGTTACGGTGATGTATGGACCTGGACGGCGTTAGACCCCGATACAAAGCTCATGGTATCATGGTTGGTTGCAGATCGTAGCGCAGGGGCCGCCATGGAGTTTATGACCGATCTTTCAGAGAGACTAAGCAATAAGATTCAGCTTACCACGGATGGTTACAGGATATATCTCAACGCCGTTGAAAGCGCCTTCAGAGGCAACATTGATTATGCCATGCTCGTCAAGCTGTATGGCAATGACTCCGAGGGCGAAAAGAGATATAGCCCCGCTAAATGCCTTGGAGCGGAGAAGTCGATTATATGTGGGTCACCCGACAAAAACCATATATCCACAAGCTATGTGGAGAGACAGAACCTTACCATGAGAATGAATATGAGGCGGTTTACAAGACTGACTAATGGTTTCTCAAAGAAAGTCGAGAATCATTGTCATGCCCTCGCCCTCTATTTCATGGCATATAATTTTGTAAGGATTCACAAAACACTGAGAGTCACGCCCGCAATGGCGGCAGGGGTGACAGATCATGTATGGGAAATAAAGGATATCATTAGTTTAATTGAGTAAATTTTCACATTTACCTTGACTTGCAACCCCTCCCATGCAAATATTAGTTAATGAGTGGCTCCGATGGACGATAATACGTCAAAAGGAGGGTAGGCCATTATGCCAAATTATACTGCTTCCGATATAGCCAATTATTTTCTTTTCAAAGCTCAAGAGGAAGACCAAGAATTATTATCGAATTTAAAACTTCAGAAACTCGTTTATTATGCTCAAGGACTTCATCTTGCGATTTACGGTGGGCCTCTTTTTGATGATAGAATAGAAGCGTGGCAATATGGTCCTGTAATACCCAGCTTATATCATGAATACAAACATTATGGGGCTAGCGGAATCCCTGCCCTAGACAGTTATGATCCTCCCATTATCGATGCTGAGACGATTGATTTCTTAGATGAAGTCTATGAGTTTATGGGGCAGTATTCGGCTATTCGTCTGATGGAAATGGCCCATTCTGATGATTGTTGGATAGACGCTGGAATAGGTAATATAATTACTTGTGATGCCATGAAAAATGACCTAAAAAAGTACCTCAAGGATGAGTAGACATCTAAAAAAATCGCAATCGAAAAGTACTAACCGTTTTCAAGATACAAAGATACCTCCTTCAAAAAACTACGATTTGGAAAAGCCAGTTTTTTCACTGAGACATATCGGAACGTGTCAATGAAAATGAGACACTTCCATCAGATATTTAGTCCGAAGTTCCCCCTGTGAAATCCCCCCAATATCACTCTATCCCGTTGAAATGACGGGAATAGGGTGATAATCATATCTTCTACTTGTTGCCATGTAATAGTGCATTATGTACTTGACATGTAGGTAAGCTATTTGCTATATATGTTCCATGTACATCGAAAGCATCCCCAACCGCAACTCCCGGCCCGCCATCCTCTTGAGGGAGGCATGGAGGGAAGGCAAAAAGATAAAGAAGAAGACAGTCGCAAACCTCACTGATTGGCCGGAAGAGAAGATCGAGCTCTTGAGGCGTGTATTGAAAGGGGAGTCTCTCGTCTCTCCGAAGGAAGCCTTTAAGGTTGAGCAGTCTCTCCCCCACGGCCATGTGGAGGCCATACTCGGGACAATAAAGAAGCTTGGCCTTGATACGGTCATTGCCTCGAAGCCTGGAAGGGAGAGAGACCTCGTAATCGCCATGATCGTGGAACGCCTCATCCACCCCTCATCGAAATTAGCAACTACGAGGCTCTGGCATACTACTTCGGTGGCGGAGGAACTCTCGGTTGCAGATGCCGATGAGGACGAACTCTATGATGCCCTGGACTGGCTTTTGGCAAGACAGGAGCGGATCGAGAAGAAGCTGGCGAATAAGCACCTTACCGAGGGCTCGCTCGTGCTCTACGATGTGACGAGCAGTTACTACGAGGGCCACACCTGTCCCCTTGCGCAGTTCGGCCATGACCGGGATGAAAAGGGAAAGAGGATCATCGTCTATGGAGTACTCACCGATCACGAAGGCCGACCTGTTGCAGTTACCGTCTATCCGGGGAATACGGGCGATCCCTCTACCATTCCCGACCAGACGGCAAAGCTCAAAGAAAGATTCGGTCTCGATCACCTCGTCCTCGTGGGCGACAGGGGCATGCTTACGGAGACACAGATTACAAAGATAAAGGAGATGCCCGGCATAGGGTGGATATCGGCCCTCAGGTCTTCCGCCATACGCGAGCTTGTGGGACAGGGGAGCATCCAGATGTCCCTCTTCGATACCCAGGACTTTGCGGAAATCACCTCTCCCGAGTATCCGGGGGAAAGGCTCATCGCTTGCTTCAACCCCCTTCTTGCCGAAGAGAGAAAGAGGAAAAGAAACGCGCTCCTCGATGTGACGGAAAAGAAGTTGTCCTCCATTGTACGGGCGGTCGGGAGAAGGACAAGGACGCCTCTTTCCGCAGCGGAGATAGGGAAGAAAGTCGGCGCGGTAGTCAACGATCACAAGATGGCGAAGCACTTTATCCTTACCATCGGAGACGGGTCCTTCTCATTCGCCCGGAACGAGGAGTCAATCACCGAAGAAGAAGCCCTCGACGGGATCTATGTGATCCGTACGAGTGAACCAGCCCTTCCTCCCGCCGATGTGGTACGGAACTACAAGAACCTTGCCCGGGTAGAGCGGGCCTTCAGGACCTTGAAGGGCATCGATCTTCTCGTCCGTCCCATTCACCACCGTACCGAGGATCACGTGCGAGCCCACATCTTTCTCTGCACCCTCGCCTATTACGTAGAGTGGCATATGAGGGAGGCCCTTACGCCGCTGCTCTTCGACGATGAGGAGCTTCCCCTCTCACGAACGACGAGAGACCCGGTAAAGCCCGCGGAGTCATCTTCTTCCGCAAAGAAAAAGAAGACCACCAAGCTCACCCCTGACGGCCTTCCCGTCCAGAGCTTCCGTACCCTCCTTGCCGCACTGGGGACCCGATGCAAAAACCGGTGCAGGATGGTTTTGGACTCCATGGCCCCGGCCTTCACCCTTCTTACTGATCCGACACCTCTCCAGGCCCGCGCCCTTGCCCTCCTCGGACTGTAGCCAGTAACGGGAAATCAATTTCTGCCATAATCATTGGAATATCAAGGTGATGGGTTAATATTGGGCGGGGAACTTCGGTTTAGTGTACCCCGCCATCGCTCGTTGATAATGGCTTATTGATCCAGACGGCGTCAGGCAGTGACGCCGGTTTCGGCATCCTCCCCTTGAACCGTTCCGGATGTTTTTCATACGCAGCCCGCAGTACGTCCGTACGACCTTCAATGATCCTCAACGCTCTTCCATAATGGACGTCCTCGGGGGTGAGAAGACCTATCCCCGAATGGTAATGCTCGGTATTGTACCAGGGGAAGAATGTCTGGCAAAAGGCCCGGGCATCCTCAATGGAGCCGAACCTTTGAGGGAACTCGGGCCGGTACTTCATGGTCTTGAACTGAGATTCGGAATAGGGGTTGTCATTACTGACCGAAGGCCTCGAATGGCTCTTGGTGACCCCGAGATCGGCCATGAGCAGGGCGACGGGTTTCGACGTCATACTCGACCCCCTGTCCGCATGGATCAGGAGCTTACCGGGCTCTATCATTTGCTTCTCGCAGGTCTCCGCGATCAGTTTGCGAGCAAGGGCGGCAAGTTCCCTGTGGGCCACCATCCACCCCACCACATAGCGGCTGTAGATGTCGAGGATCACATAGAGGTAGTAGTAGGTCCATTTTACGGAACCCTTGAGCTTCGTGATATCCCAGCTCCACGCCTCGTTGGGCGCCTTCGCGAGGATCTCCGGTTTTGCGTACCGGGGACGGGAGACCTGCCTCCTCCTTTCTTTCAGCTCACCTTCTTCTTCAAGGATCCGGTACATGGTGCGCACTGAACAGAGATAGCTCTTCTCGTCCAGGAGGGCCGCGTAGATTTCCCGGGGTGCTTTATCGATGAAGCGGTCCGAATGAAGGATATCAAGTACATCGTTCCGTTCCCCGAAGGAGAGGGCCAAGGGAGAGAGACGGTTCAAAGGTTCCTTCTCTTTCGGATGCTGCCACCGGTAAAAGCCCGCACGGGATACGTCGAGGGCGTTGCAGGCAGGGCGGATACCCACTTCATGGGCAAGCGATTGCGTGATGTTCATGACTTCTCCTCGCTCGACCCCTTGAGCAGCTCGGCCACTTTTTTTTGGACCTCGATAATGAGCTCCGCCTGTTTCAGTTTATGGGTGAGCCTCGTGTTCTCCTTTTCCAGTTCGATGGTGCGACGGATAAGGGGATCAGGCTTTTGTGTGACGGGTCCTCTCTTTTTCGGGATGAGGCCCTGGTGAACCTGACGCCGCCATGAGGTGAGGCTCGATGAATAAAGTCCCTCTCTGCGCAGAAGCGCCCCTATCTCACCCTTCCCGGTACAGTTCTCCACCTCCTTGAGGATACGGAGCTTGTACGCCGCGGTGAATTTCCGGCGAACTGCCTTTTCCGGTACTTCCGGATCGGGGACTACCCTTGGTGATGCCATGACTGATTTCTTTTCTTCCACGATCGTTCTTTCCTTCCCGCCCCCAAGAGTCTAAACTATTGGGTGGGAAGTGTCTCACTTATATTGGCACGGAGGGGATAGTGTATGAAGGGCCATATTGCGTATCCCAATGTGATGAGGAAAAGAAGGCAACTATCTTGCAAAGATTATTAAGGCTGAGCCAATCAACGTGGCAAGAGATAAAGAGACTACCAAGAGAAGATGGATTTGAAATTATTCCTCACCATAGATTCAGGGCCCCCCTTCCATCTATTTTAACTCCAGAGACCGTAATACTTGTTGCTCGCTATGATGGTGATGGCGGCAGGCTTGCAGGCTATAGAGACAAAGATGTATACCATATAGTCCTTGTAGGCAGAGATTTGTATCCACATTAATTCTTTTCAAACTGACCCACCACCCTACAAAAAAATTTATCTTTTTCAAACTGAGACACTACCAAAGACTTGACAAATTTGCGTGTGTAATATATATAATGATATTAGGTTTAGTAGTTGTTCTATCTCCGGTAGCCGAGAGCAGGACGTACTGCTCGGAGTCTTTTACAGTGGGCGGTGGCGCGAGACGGCAGTAAGCGACAGGAAAAGGTGATTGTCGCGTAACGGTTCAGCATGCGTCACCAGGCGGTTTAACCACGAATATCAGTGATGTCGCCGACCCCGGAGGCCGGCGTGCACGCTGAAGGACCAGGGGGTAGATATGTGCAAGCCTGTTGATTTAAACAAATGTATTTCCTTTATTAAGTCCGGATTTCTCCAGAAGATCGACAACGCTTCTCTCTCAACCATGGTAAGGCCGACGGTGACAATTTCACGGATGACGGGGTCCGGCGGACATACGGTCGCCGCGAACCTCGCGGATTACCTGCGGATGACCCTGCCGGATCGTGGCGAATGGGCCGTTTTTGACCGGAATCTGGTGGAGAAGATCCTGGAAGAGCACCATCTCCATAAACGGGTTGGCGATTTCATGAAAGAAGGTCACAAGACCATGTTTACCGACGTGGTGGAGGAGTTGGTAGGTCTCCATCCCGGCGGCTGGACGCTCTTGCAGAAGACAAATGCCACAATATTGCACCTCGCACAGATGGGAAATGTCATCCTTGTGGGTCGGGGTGCATGCGTAGTGGCGGCCAAAGCAAGAAACGCCCTCCACGTGCGTCTGGTAGGGTCCCTTGAAAAACGGATCAAATGGGTGGAACGGACCTGTAATGTCGATGCTAAAGCGGCCCTTCAGTTCATCAAGAAAGGTGACGAAGGGCGCAGGCGCTACCTGAAAGATAACTTTGATAGAGACGTCGATGACCCGCTCCTCTATCACATGGTTATCAATACGGATATTGTGAGCCACGAAGAAGCCGCCCGGATGATCGGCAATGAATTGATCAGGCGGTTCAAACTGGACAGACAGGTGAAGGCGACGGGAAGCAGGCAGAGCGCGATCCAATAACAGGACCCGCTTTTCAGGGGAGGCATTGCCATGCGCGATGTAATTCAGAGGATCATCGCGACGGAGAGCGAGGCGAGGCTTATTGTCGATGCGGCCAGGGCCGAAGCGGACCGCATCTTGTCTGAAGCCCGGAAAAAGGGAAAAGATGTTGTTGAGAGGGCCCGCCAGGAAGCGCTCTTCGAGGCGGAGAAGATCGTAGAAGCCGCAGTGGAAGAAGCGGAGAGCGAAAAAAAACGCCGCCTGGACCATGCCGCGGTCACCACCGAAAACGAAATCCAGTTCGGACAATCCGATAGGGAAGGCGCGGTGAAAGGGGTCCTCCGGTGCGTGTGCGGACTGTAACGGCCGATTCCCTCGCCCCCCGGTCGAGACGAATAGCGAGGGACCTCGATTATCTCGCGGCCCGGCTTCACGGCCGGCGCAGCCGCATGGCCGAGGGCGCGCGACTCGATAGCCTCTGTCGTATGCGGAGCCTCCCGGAATTCTTTCACGCACTCTTTCCCGACGCGGAGCTTAAGGAGGCTTCCGATTTCCAGCGCCTGACGATTGATAACATGGTCCGCGAGATCAGCGGATTTCCCGCCCACATGCCCGGGCCCGGGGCGGACTTCCTTGATTGGATCCTGATCCGGTACCAACTCGAAAACCTGAAGGTATGGATCAGGGTCCTTCTCACGAATACACCCGCAACCGGCATCGAACAATACCTTATCTCCATCCCGGGAAAACCGACCCTCCACGTTCGAGGGCCGTCCGCGGCGGAGTCTCTCAGGGATCTTGTTCACCTCGTCCCAAGAGGACTGCTCAGAGACAGCCTCAGAAGGTCCCTCGCGACGTATGGCGACCAGGCGCCGCCCTTCTTCTTCGAAACGGACCTTGACCGAAGCTATCTCGAGGGGTTGCTCGAGTCCCTTGAACGGCTTCCACAGGAGGACCGGGAGATCATCGAGCCTCTGGTTCGTCAGGAAGTCGATATATTTCACCTGATGCTAGTGGTCAGGGGCAGATTCCACTACGCCCTGACACCGGAGATACTGCTGCCCCTGCATATTTCGGGGACGAGAATCTCCCACGCCCTCTTTGCTGCCATGCTCGGTGACCCGGATCTCCCCACCGCGGTGGGCCGTGCTGTCGGACGCGCCCTCGATACCGCGCCTCCGGGATGCGCGTCAGCCGACGCTTCCATGACCGACACCGTTGACAGCGGGGTCGTAGAGCGTCTCGGGTGGAAGCGGTACCTCCGTTTGGCCAACCTCGCTTTTCGCAGAAGCCACATGGGGCTGGGAGCGGTCATAGGGTACGTCGGCCTTCGCCGGATGGAGACGGCGGATCTCATCACCATTTCCGAGGGTATTCAGAAAGGCGTGGCCTCCGAGACAATCCGGGCGCGCCTGATCACAAGTACCGATTCCGAGGCGGCCTATGTTTAGGGTGGCCCCCATGACACGACTCAACGCGGTAGTGCTCGAAGGCGATGAACACACCGTGTTGAGAGACCTGGGCCGCCTCGGCGCAATACAACTCACGCGCACCTTACCCGGTCCGGACACGGGGCCTCTCGCCTTTCGCGATCACGCTGCCGACCTGGCCCGTTACGACCGCCTCCGGGGCTGCAGCGAAGAACTACGCCGGTCACTGGAAATCCCCCCTTCCTCCTCAGGGCAGGAACCCGGGAAGATGACCATCGACGAGGCTGAAGATGCGCTCCGCTCCATGGAAGCGCAGGCCGACCACCTGCTGGAGAGTCGCCGGCAACTGGTCCAGCGTCAAAAGGAACTGACCGCTGTCCACGAAAGGGTGTCGCATTTCTGCGGCCTCGATTTCCCCCTTGATGACGCCAGCCGGTTCTCCTTTCTCCGTTTTGTCACCGGAAGCCTGCCCTTCAAGAACCTCGAGGGCCTTGAGCGCGAGGTGGGGGGGAACGTGGCCCTCCTTCCCACGGCGCAACGAAACGGGCGGCAGGCGCTCGTGGCAGTCACCACCCGTGAGGGACTGCCCACCCTGGAAGAGGTCCTGCAAAAGGCGGGGTTTCAGCACGAGGCGCTCCCCGAAATCCCGGGCAGCACCGCAGACGCCCTGTCCGAGGAAGGAGACAGGGAGCTTGAGCGGGTAGGCGCGGAATTGGAGGACGTAAACAAGAGGCTGCAAACCTTCGCAGCCGGGATAGCGCCATCTCTCAATGAGATTGAAAGATTCGGGGATGTCGAGTGCCGCCTCATGGACGTGTCCCAGAGGTTGCCCCGTACGGAGAATGCGGTCCTCCTTTCGGGATGGGTCCCCGCCGACGACGCGGCAGCCATCGAGTCGCGGGTGCGGGAGATTACGAATGGCCGGTGCGCCTTCGAGACGACGCCGCCGGACAATTCAGCACGGGAGCAGGTCCCTGTCCTGCTGAGGCATTCGCGGCTGCTCCGGCCATTCGAGATGCTGGTCTCCACGTATGGTCTGCCGGACTACCGGGAACTCGAGCCCACACTCTTTGTGGCCCTCAGTTACCTGTTCATGTTCGGTATGATGTTCGGCGACGCCGGACACGGCGCCGTTCTGGCCGCCTGCGGTTTGACCGCCCTCATCGCCGGCCGTTCCGAGAAGGCCCGGGACTTCGGCCTGCTCCTTCTTTTAGGGGGTTCGGCAAGTATCATCTCCGGCGTGGTCTATGGAAGTTACTTCGGTATCGAGGGGCTCAAAAGATACGCGCTGTGGCGGGACCCTCTCGAGGGCGACCCCATGAACCTCATGTATGCCGCTATCGGCTTCGGGATCGTCATGGTAAGTCTCGGTCTGATACTCAATGTCATCAACCGTTTTCGACGGGGCGACACCCTGGGGGGCATCCTGGACAGATTCGGCCTTGCGGGCCTCTTCTTCTACTGGGGCGCTCTCGCCCTGATCATGAACGGGACGGCCATCCGGTCACGGGGGCTCATGCCCCTGATGATCACCCTGTTTCTCGTGGTCCCCATTGTGGCCTGGATAATCAAGGAGCCCATGGAGCACCTCCTGCACAGCCGCAAAGGGGTGAAGGACGAGGCAAGCGGCGGTATGGTCGGCGCGATCATGGAATCCTCCGTCGGAGCCTTTGAAGGGGTTCTCGGCTATCTTGCCAATACCATAAGCTTCGTCCGTCTTGCTGCCTACGCCATGAGTCATGCAGCGCTTCTGCTGGCTGCTTTTATGCTGGCCTCGGAGGTGAGGGGCCTTTCCATGGGGGGCAGTTTCTGGAGCGTCCTCATCATCATTCTCGGCAATATGGTGGCAATCATCCTTGAGGGTATCATCGCCTCGGTGCAGGCGTTGCGTCTTGAATATTATGAATTCTTTGGAAAGTTTTTTTCGGGCAACGGACAACCCTTCGAGCCGTTTCGCTTGAGCGGGAACGGCCGGCCTCCCGGACCGTGACCGGCGATTATTCCCGGTTCGCCCGGAACTGGTGGAATGGGGAGATATTTGATGACGAGAAACCGGTTGATGATCCCGGAAACACGAACAGGGCGCTTCACGGCCCATGCGAGGGGAGGTGTCACATGTTAAAGGCGTCACGTTGGCGGCTTGGGGGAATAGGAATGGTTCTGGCGGCACTGCTGGTCCTGCTCGGCGCCGCGGTTATGGCCGGGGAGACCACACATGGCGGCGCGCCGGTCGATCAGGCAACGGCGTACAAGACAATAGGATTGGCCGCGGCCGCTGCTTTCGCCATCGGCATGAGCGTTCTCGGCGCAGGGTATGCCGTGGGGCGGATCGGGTCCGCGGCCCTCGGACTTGCCGCGGAGAAACCGGAGCTTCTGACCCGCAGTATCCTCTTCGTGGCATTGGCGGAAGGACTGGCCGTGCTCGGTTTTGCTATCGCCATGATGCTGATGCAGAAGATATAGGAGGAAGGCGGTGAAGTTCTTTTGTATCGGTGACGAAGATACGGTCCGGGGATTCCGCCTTGCCGGGATCACGGCCGAGACAGCGACAACCGCGGAAGAGGCCTATAACGCCATCCGGGTCGCGAGGGCCCAACCCGACTGTGGGATCATCATCATTACCCAGGAGGTAGCCGCGTGGATTCGGGAGGAAGTGGAAACCATCCGGCTGGAGCAGGACCGCCCGTTGATCGTCGAGATTCCCGGGCCGGAAGGGCCGCTGCCGGGGCGCAAGGGCTTGCGCGAACTGGTGCAGGAAGCCGTGGGTGTACGAGTTGGTTAAAGGGGCACGGATATGACGACGAATGCAGAATCTGCTGAAGTGATGCGCGAGGAAATCCTCGCGGAAGCCCGGAGACAGGGCCGGGAAATTATCGAACGGGCCGTGAGGGATGCGGAAGCTGCCACGGCCCGTGCCGCCGCCGAAGCCGACGCGGTTCGCAAAGAACATGTCGACCGCGCCCGCGCTGAGGCAGCCCGTCAGAGGGAGATGATCCTCGCGACGATCACCGTGGAAACCGGCCGGCTCCAGGCGGAGCGTATCGAGACCCTGCTCGAATCGGTACGCCGTGATGTGCGCCGGCTGCTGCTGGCCCACGACGGTTTCGAATACAGGGAAACGGTAATTACCCTTGCCTCCCATGCCATACACCGGATGGCGGGCGAGACCATTGTGCTCCGCATGTCGGAAACGGATCGCATCGCCCTGGGCAATGGATTCATCGAAGATATCGGGCATCGTGTAGGGCGGCCGGCCCTCTCCATTGCCGTTTCCTACGAGCCGGGCCTCGCGGATGACGGCGTGGTGGTGGAAGGCGCCGAGGCCCACCAGATGTGGGATAACCGCCTTACGAAAAGACTCGAGAGAATGTGGCCGGAGCTGAGGCGACACCTGGCCGTGCAGGCTTCGTTTGTCCCGAAACCGGAATCAGGAGAAGGTGGCCCATGATCGCCGTTACGAAAGAGACCGAACCGGTAGTCACCCGTATCAGCGGGCCCATTGTCACCGCCGTGGGGATGCAAGGGGCCGAGATGTATGAAGTGGTGCAAGTGGGGGACCTGGGCCTCGTGGGAGAGGTAGTGAGGCTGGTCGGTGACCATGCCACCATCCAGGTCTACGAGGACACTACCATGCTTTCTCCCGGGGCGCCGGTGCGATGCACGGGAGTCCCCTTGTCCGTGTGGCTCGGGCCGGGACTGATCGGTAATATTTACGACGGCATTCAACGTCCCTTGCCGGGAATCATGGCGCGTAGCGGCGCCTGGATACGCCGGGGCGAGAAGGTTGACTCCCTGGACACGGAGAAGCAGTGGACCTTTGAGCCCTCGGTCAAACTCGGTGAATCCGTGGTTGCCGGCCAGGCCATAGGTCAGGTTGCGGAGACCCCGCTGGTAATCCACAAGATCATGGCCCCGCCCGACGTCTCCGGCGTGGTGCAGTCCATAGTCGATAAGGGAGATTATGCGCTCCGCGACCCACTCGCCGTAATCGAGACTTCCACCGGTCCGCGGGAGGTCATAATGCTTCAGCAGTGGCCCGTGCGCGTGCCCCGTCCCATTTCCGAACGGATGCGGATTATAGAACCCCTGATCACGGGACAGCGCATCATAGATACCTTCTTCCCTATCGGCAAGGGCGGCGCAGCGGCCATACCCGGCGGGTTCGGCACAGGGAAGACGGTCACCCAGCACCAGCTCGCCAAGTGGTCCGATGCGTCAATCATTGTCTTCATCGGCTGCGGGGAGCGGGGGAATGAAATGACCGAGGTGCTCCGCGAGTTTCCCAAGCTTAAGGACCCGCGGTCCGGAAGGCCTCTCATGGAACGGACCATCCTCATCGCGAACACCTCCAACATGCCCGTGGCGGCTCGGGAAGTATCGATCTACACGGGCATTACCCTCGCCGAATACTATCGGGATATGGGGCTCAGCGTGGCGGTCTTCGCCGACTCGACCAGCCGCTGGGCGGAGGCGCTGCGTGAATTGGCGGCGCGGCTGGAAGAGATGCCCGCGGAAGAGGGCTTCCCCGCGTCTCTTCCCACGAGGCTTGCACAATTCTACGAGAGAGGCGGAGCGGTTACCACCCTCGCAGGGGAGCCGGCTTCCGTGAGCATCGTGGGTGCGGTGAGCCCTCCCGGCGGAGATTTTTCCGAGCCCGTTACCCAACACACACGCCGTTTTGTCCGATGTTTCTGGGCCCTCGACACGGAACTGGCCAATGCCCGCCATTACCCTTCCATCCACTGGCTTCACTCCTATTCCGAATACGTGGAGGACGTGGCCGTCTGGTGGAAAAGACATGCCCCCGACTGGATCGAACTCAGGACCGAAGCCCTGACCCTCCTCCAGCGCGAGGACCGGCTCCAACAAATCGTGAAACTCGTGGGACCCGATGTCCTGCCCGACGGGCAGCGCCTGATCCTCTTCATCGCCGAGATTATGAAGGATGGTTTTCTGGCCCAGAGCGCCTCCGTTGAAAACGACATGTATTGCACACCGGAAAGGCAGGTGACCCTTCTCAGGATCATCCTCACCCTGTACAGGAAAGGGCGGGATTTGATCCAGAACGGCGCCCCTCTCACGCGTATCCGCGCCATGAACTGCGTGCCCCGGATACTTCGGGCAAAGGAGGCTTTCGGTAACGAAGACCTCGACAAACTGACGGAATTGGAACGGAAGGTCCTGGAGGAAATAGAAATGCTGTCGAAAGAATATCCCGGAAAGGTCGTGTGATATGGATATCGCGTACGAAACGGAAGACCGTGGACTGCAGTACATCGGCGCATCGCGCATCGAGGGGCCTCTGGTGGTGGTGGAACGGATCCGCAACGTGGGCTACGATGAAACCGTGGAGATCCTCGATTCCCTCGGTCGTCCCCGCCTTGGCCGCGTCCTCGATATTTCCGACACCCAGGCCGTCGTGCAGGTTCTTGAGGGCACCACGGGCCTGTCAAACCGGACCCTGCGCGCCCGCTTCCTGGGAGAGAGCTTTCGCCTCCCTGTTTCGCGCCATATGCTGGGGCGCGTCTTCGATGGCCTGGGCCGTCCTGCGGACGGTGGTCCGCCCCCGCTTTCCGCGGAAAGGCGCGACGTCAATGGAATGCCTATCAATCCATACGCGCGGCAATATCCGCGCGAATTCATCCAAACCGGTCTGTCCGCGATCGACGGGATGAACGCATTGGTGCGCGGACAGAAATTGCCGGTCTTCTCCGGCAACGGCCTACCTCATGACAGGGTTTCCGCCCAGATCGTGAGGCAGGCACGTCTTCTCGAAGAGGAGGTCGAATTTTCCATCGTCTTCGCCGCCATGGGCGTGAAGCACGACGTGGCCGAATTCTTCATCCGCAACTTCCGCGACTCCGGCGCCCTCGCCCGGGCCATCATGTTCTTCTCCCTCGCCGATGCGCCGAGCGTGGAGCGGCTCCTCACCCCGCGGGCCGCACTCACCATAGCGGAGCACCTTGCCTTTGACTGCGGGCAACACGTGCTCGTTCTCCTCACGGATATGACAAACTACTGCGAGAGCCTGCGGGAAGTCGGTACGGCCCGCGGGGAAATCCCGGGCCGCAAAGGCTATCCCGGTTACCTCTACTCCGATCTCGCGGGCATCTACGAGCGCGCCGGCCGTATCGAGGGTTCCTCCGGCTCCATTACACAGATGGCCATCCTCACCATGCCCGCGGACGACATCAGCCACCCCGTCCCGGACCTCACGGGGTACATCACGGAAGGACAGATCGTGCTTGACCGCGATCTCTTCCAACGCGGCGTGTACCCACCTATCGCCGGACTGCCGAGCCTGTCACGCCTTATGAAAGACGGCGTGGGCAAAGGCTACACGCGGGAAGACCATCCGGCCCTTGCAAGCCAGTTGTTCGCGTGTTACGCCTATGTCAAGCGGGTGCGGGGACTGGCCGACGTCATCGGCGAGGAGGAATTGAGCCCCCTGGACAAGCTGTATCTCAAGTTCGGCGAAGCATTTGAGACGCGTTACCTCAACCAGGGAGAATATGAGAACCGGTCCATTGAAGAAACACTCGAACTCGGCTGGGATGTGCTGTCCGTGCTGCCCCAGGATGAGTTGCACCGCGTGAACGACGCGCTGCTGAAGGAACACTACCGTGGGGACGGGAAGAACCCCGCCTCCACCGATCCCGCGTAAGGAGGTCCGGCGAAACTGAGCGGCCTATGGGAAAACTGAATGTAGCACCCACAAAATCGAATCTCCTTTCATTGAAGCGGCAGCTTGCCTTTGCCGAAGAAGGCTACGACCTGCTGGAGCAGAAGCGCCAGATCCTGATCTTCGAACTCATGAGCCGCCTCGGCCGCGCCCGCGACGCGGAGCGCGATGCCGCCGAAGCGCTGCGAGGCGCCTTTGCCGCCCTCAGGGAGGCCCGGCTGGACGGAGGCTCGGAGGCGCTTGACCGCGCCGCTCTCGCGGTCAGCATGGATCACGAGATCAGCCTGTCTCACCAGCACCTGATGGGCATGAAGATTCCTCGCGCCACGGTGCGCACGGAGCCGGTAGGCGTCCGGTTCGGCCTGGGCGGGACCACGGCCAACACCGATATCGCCATGAGCCGCTTCATCGAAGCCCTCCCCCTCCTCGTCCAACTGGCGGAACTCGAAACCGCGGTCATGCGTCTCGCCCGGGACCTCCGCAAAACTCAACGCCGATGCAACGCGCTCTCCAAAATATTCATGCCCGACTACCGCGAAACGATCAAATATATCACGGGTGCCCTGGAGGAACGGGAGCGGGAATCCCTCGTCATCATGAAGATGATCCGAAACCGCCTCAGGGATCCGCCCTCCGGAAATAATGGAGGCCCCTGACCCCGATCCCCGGCGCGCTCTCCCCGCGCGTTCAGCCCCTGACCGACCCTGCAAGCAGATCTGTCTATTCTCCATCAGGCCACGCCGACTTCATCGGTGGAGAAGGGGTGAAGGGCCGCGGAAGAGTGCTTGACACGCGCGCCCCTGTCTGCTTAAATTGGATTCAAAGAAAACGGTCGAGGAGATAGGGGCAGCCTTCGATAGGAATATCGTTTCCGCGCCGTCATCGCGCCGGGAAGGAGCAAAGTATGAGCAAGTTGAAATGTCTCAGCCGGTCTATCGCTGTGGTCCTGGGGTTTTTCCTCTGGACAGCAGGGGTCCATGCCATTGATTCAGACGTGACAAGAAGCACCCTGAGCGGCATTCAGGGAGTCAATGTGGTCGTTGAGGAACTGCAGCCGAACCTTCAAAAATATGCGTCCAAATTCGGCCTCCAGAAAGAGAAGGTGAAAGCGGACGTGGAAGCTTCTTTAAGAAACGCGGGCATTGAGGTGCTGAACTACGACCAGTGGCTCAAGGCGCCGGGGCGACCCTTTCTCTATGTCGTCATCAACACCCATGAGTACGAGAAATACTGGTATGCTTATGCTCTCAAGGTAGAACTGCGACAGAGCGTGCTCCTGGAACTTAACCCGTCCATAACGACCATGGCGGGAACATGGGGAATCAATATGGCGGGGACCACGAATGTGGGGAAGCTGAATACAATCAAGGAAGGGCTGAACGTGCTTATGGCAAAGTTCATAGAGGCCTATCAAAGGGCGAATGCAAAGGACCCTGGTTTGAAGAAGTGAGATCCCGGGCACGGGGAAACAGGTCCCGGCCCCGAAGCGCCGGCGCGTGCCGGCGCGTGGTCGGGTGAAGCCTCCGGCTTATCTCCCGAAGACCGTTTTCAGAAGGTCCGTGGTCCTCGCGGCAGGGTTGGTCCTGATCTTCTTTTCCTCCTGACCCACCATAACAAATAGCCCGTCTAGGGCCTTGTTGGTCACGTAGTTGTCGAGATCCATCGATTCCTTGCTGATGAAGGGGACTGCATCGGCCTTCCCCATCATTTCCTTGTAGGCCCTCGTTACTCCGACCTGATTCATGGATGTGGAGACAACAGGTTTGAACTCATCCCGGAGCCTCGCCGAGGTTTTTGCCTTGAAGAAGTCCGTGGCTGCGGTGTTCCCTCCCTGGAGGATCTTCCGTGCGTCGTCGAAGTTCATGTTCTTTATGGCATCCACGAACAGGGCGGCCGCCTTGGGAGCCGCTTTTTCCGCGGCACGGTTCATGGAGAGGACAAAATCGTCGACCTGTTTCTGGTAACCCACTTTGCCGAGGGCATTGGCCATCATTTGAACGTTCTCAGGAAGAACAATCTTGATCAACTGGTTGCTGAAGTAGCCGTCGGTCCTCGACACCGCTTTCACCGCGTTGCCCGTCCCTATTTCAAGGGCTTCCTTGAGGCCGGACACCGTAGTCTTGTTATCAGGACCTGCAACAGGGCCGGAAGATACCTGACCGGGAAGCTTTGCCGCACCCTTGAGCATGTCGTCAAGGCCGACCGGGTAACCGGAAGACACCAGGACCAACGAAAATAAGACCATTGAAAACATCGCGAAGAACACTCTTTTCATCTTGACCTCCTTCAATCTTCTGCTCCTGTCGGGGTCCTGCACCTCCCCCTTATGTAGAGTATATACCGGCCGCCCGTAATGTAAAGCAAAACCCACCACGCCCGATAAGGCCCGTTCATAGCGGCTCCCGCCGCTGCCTCGCGCCCCCGCGCCTTTTGGACGTTCTCATGGGCACAATCCTTTTTTCACGGTCCGCCGGCTTTTCCGACGGCCCGGAACAGGACGAAGGTTTTCACGCGGGAGAATCCGCGCCTTTACGCCTCGCCCGTTTCTTCCGGTTCGGGCAATTCCAGTGCCTTGATCGTCCCTATGGCCTTTCCCGCGATCCCCTTGATGGAGCTATACATGTGGTTGGTGTTGAGGAGGACTTTCTGAATCTGCTTCTCCCGTTTCTTCCATATCCCCTCCATAGCCCTCTTCTCGCTGTCCATGTCCGTCTTCATCTGGGTGAAGCCCTCGACAATGGCCTCCACCTGCATACGGAATTCGGCGCCCGTCAGAAAATCATAGAGCATGTTCATCTTGTCGCCCTTGTTCTCCTGGGTCGTCACCGCGTCGCTTATGAGGACCACCGCCTCCCTCAAGACAAAACAAAGGGCCTTGAACTCTTCGAAGGTGCAGATCCATATCCCTTCCCTCTGTCCAAGGCGCTCCATCTCCTTAGGCAGGGCGTCGGTAACGAGCACGCCGAAGGTGGCGCCCTTGTCGCGCATGTCGGCCTTGAACTTCTCAATCCATGTAGGCTGGAAGTCTTTCGTCCTCTTGCTCTCATAGTAAATGGACCCGCAGTTCTGCCTGGACCGGGTGTTGACCGCCTGGAAACAGTCCGCTCCCCGGACTCCTTTCTTTATCTCATCTATCGTATCGAGGGGAAAGTTGGCTCTCAGCCACTCTTCGATGGCCAACTCCTGGACCTCCCCCTGCACCTGCATAGACCCCTGCTCCGCTTTACGCTGGGCCTCCTTGAGTTGCTGGTTCAACTGGTCTATCACATGGTCCTTCTCGGATATCTTGAGCCGGACCTTCTCCTCCACGGACTTCCTGATCTTTTCCCTTTCCTCGCTCACGGTTTCCGTGATCCTCCGCTCCGCCTCAGCCTCGATCTTCTCCTTCAATTCCGCTTTCTCGCGGGTGATCTTTTCCAGTTCGGCCCTGGTCTTGTGGAGGTCTTTCGCCTCTTCGATCTTCCGGTCGAGTTGTTCCTTGTAGGACTTTATCTCTTCCGACTTTTCCTCTCCGATCTGGTCGCGGAGTTTTCGCTCCAGCATCGATTTCTCGGCGTTCAGTTTCTTCCTCACGCCTCTTTCTATGGTCTCCTCGATCTCCTTCTTCTCATGGTCGAGGGACTCCTTCTCCCGGGCAAGCTCGCAGGACTTCTCGTCGTAAAGCTTCTGCTGCTCCAGGAGTTTCGCCGTGTATTCCTTCTTTATCTCCTCCTGAAGCTGGTGATAGAGAATTTCGTTCACATCGATCTCTTTGCCGCAGTTCGGACATTTGATGTGGGTGTTTTCCTGTGCCGTCATTTGTTTTCCTTCTTTCAGGGTTATGGGGATAAGATGCGTTCCGACGCGGGAAATTCCCGCATCCGCGCCTTCCCCTGTAAGGGCTCTCTTCATTGTGACATTGTAGGGAAGGGGTTGTCAAACAGGTTGCGGGGAACGAGGGGTCTTTCTCGCGTGCGTCACCGGCGGGCGAAGGGGTCTATGACGGGAACCTCCCGGCGGGCATACTTCCGCCGGGAGGTCGTTATTTTCACGTCTTGAACTGGTTTGCCATACTCTGGAGGTCTTCGCTCAGCCTGGAGAGTTCCCGGGAGGCCCCCGAAACCCCGCCGGAAGCCTGGGATGTCTCGCGCGATATGTGGGCAATGGATTCTATGTCCGTACTGATCTGTTCGGAGGTGGACGACATCTCCTCGATGGCGGAGGCGATCTGCTGCACCATGAACTGGAGGTCTTCCACGTTCTTGACAATCGTCTTCAACTCATCACCCGCCTTCGTGGAGAGTTGCACCCCGTTGTCCACATTGGAGCTTACGAGTCCGATAGACGAGACGGCGCTCTTCACCTTGTTCTGGATTTCCTCCACGATGCCGTTTACTTCCGACGTGGCCCCCGTGGTCCTTTCCGCGAGTTTTCTCACCTCGTCGGCAACCACCGCGAAACCTCTCCCGTGTTCCCCAGCCCGCGCCGCCTCTATAGCCGCGTTGAGGGCCAGAAGGTTCGTCTGGTCGGCGATCTCGTTGATAATCCCGATGATCTCCCCCACTCTGTGAGACAGTTCAGTGAGTGATGTAATATGATCTACCGATTCATCCACCGTTTCGGCGATCTTTTTCACCTCGTACACGGCCTCTTCGACAATCTGTCCCCCTGCCCTCGCCGTGGAGGCGGCGTGAGTGGCGGTAGACGCGATATCCGAGGCGTTCTTGGCGATGTCTCCCACGGTTTGAGAAAGCTCCTCGGAGGCCGCAGCCACCTGTTGCGCCTTTTCGGCCTGGGTGCCGGACCCGCGCGACATCTGCTCCGCGCTGGCGCTCAGTTCCGCGCTCGATGACGCCACCGTGCTGGAGACCTGTTTCACGCTGTTGATAATATCCCTCCACTTCTCAAGCATCAGTCTGACCGCCTCGGCCTCATCGCCGAACTCGTCTTTCCGGTCCACCCGGATATTGAGCGCGAGGTTGCCGCCCACGAGGAGATTCGCGGTCTTTATGCTGCGGCCGATGGGGACCGTGATGCTTCTTACAAGCAGGTACGTCACCGCGACGGCGAATACGATCGCCGCAACCCCCAGGCCGATAAGGACGAAGAAGGTAGTGCGGTACGAAGACTGGGCCTTTTCATAGCCCGCCATGATGCTCCGCTTATGGTGGTTCACCATCTGTTCCGCCGCTTCCGTAAGCTTGGCGGTGATCGCCCTGGTCTGGGTCATATATATAGTGGTTGCCTCGTCCATCTTGCCTGCCGCCGCCAGTTCCAGGGCCTTGTTGTTCGCTGCTTTTCCCGATGCGAGGGATTCCTTCAGCTTTGCGATCAGTTCTTTACCCTGCTGTTGGTCCTCTACCTTTTCAAGGCTTTCCATGGCTACCCGGTAGTCCTCTCTGGCCCCGTGGACCGCCTGGATCGCTTCCTCCCGCGCGGCCTGGTCTTTTGCGATAAGGAGGGTGAGCAGTCCCTTGTCGATCTGCTGTACCGCCTCCTTGACCGCCGCCGCCGCGAGCATCTTCGTATTGTCAACCGTTACGAAATTCTTGAACTGGCTGTTGATTGCCCTGACACTGACCATGCCCGTAATGATGAGCACCACCATGGCCGCGACAAGGCCGCCGAAGCCCAGACTTAACCTTTTACCCACCCCCATATCTTTCAGCCTCATGACAAAACTCCTCCTTAGCGATAAATGTACTCGAAGCGCAAATCGGATTTCTGCCGAAGTCCCGGAGGGACCATGTTCCGATTGGCGCCGCTCGATGTGTTTTCCTGTATTACTAGTCCTATCGGTCGATCCCGGCCATTCTTAAGAAATAATTCACAACTTCTTTCGGGATGAGCCGTCCCGAATTCCCCGGGCAGCAGTGTCCCCCATCGTGCCTTCGCCCTGTCGGCACGATGGGAATGAGGACGCCCTGGGCTTCACCGGCTATCCTGAATCAGGTGGCCGATTCACCCCGGGCGTCGGGGGGATTGCCTTCCCTTTGCGTCTTCTTCCTGATTACACATCCGTGGGGAATAAGACAATCCACAACCTCACCCGCGCCGGGAGGGAGTGCGCAGGTATAAGCTTCATAAGAAAGATCATTACCTTATGAGAGACCAGCCGCACCGCGGCTTTACATCAAGCGTACAAAAGCAAAACCGGCCCACGAGGTTTTATTGTATTAAATAAAATACATTTTTCCCTCAAGTTTTCTTGACACTACCGTGCAGCTATGGTACACATTTCCGGACAGACCAGGATTGTGGCCGGACTTAGGACGAGCGCAGCCCCGCCGCGACTGGTCCCCCCAAAAAACCTTTCAAGGAGACTCGATATGAACATCGCGACGAATTTAGAGGCATCCCAGTTCTTCTTCCCTGACCGACCGGCCGTTCGGGAGGGAGGCGTGGATGTGACGTACACCCGCCTCAATGAGGAGGCAAACAGGGTAGCAACGGGCCTTATCAAACTAGGGGTAAACCCGGGCGACCTGGTGGCCGTCTGCGCAACGAACTCCTCCCAGTGGGTCTCGTTCTACTACGGCGTACTCAAGGCAGGCGCGGTAGCAGTTACCCTTTCCAGTGGTCTCACTCCCGATGAACTTACGCTCCTTCTCAACCATGCAAGGCCCCGCATCATCTTTACCGATCCCGTCAGAGTCAAGGACCTGAGGGGACCGAAGGCCCCGGAGACAATTGAAAAGATCATCTGCCAGGGCGGCGACATGGATATGGCGGCCCTCATGGCAACGGGTTCTCCCTCCTTCAAGGCCATTGACCGGGACCGTGACGATACGGCAGCCGTCCTTTACACGGGAGGCACCACGGGCATGCCGAAAGGTGTCATGCTGACTCACGAAGGCATCAATTTCACCTACCGCGCCGTTGCCTTCAGCGAACGGACCACACAGGAAGACTGCGCCCTCTGTTTTCTCCCTTTCAACCACGTGTTCGGTCAGAACCATATACTCGGTTCCACCATCCATAGCGGCGGCTGCGTGGAGATGCTCTCCGCCTTCGATGTGGAGCCCGCCCTCGAGGCAACAGCCTCCGGCCGGGTAACCAAGTTTTTTGCCGTGCCCACCATCTATGTCCGTCTCCTCACTGTCCCGAACCTCAAACAAAGACTTGGGAAATTACGGTACTGTTTTTCCGCGGGTTCCAGCATGCCTCTCGAAGTAGTGCGGCAGTGGAAGGAGCAGACCGGCATCAACATTTCCGAGTCCTACGGAATGACGGAAGGTATTCCGGTAACCTTCAACCACTATTATCCGGAAAAACATGTGGTCGGTTCCGTGGGTACCCCCGTGCACAGCGTGGAAATCCAGATCAGAGACATCTCCGGAAATATCCTCGGAGAAGGCCAGGAAGGCGAGATATGCTTCAGGGGACGCAATCTCATGAAGGGGTACCTGAACAATCCCGAGGCCACGAAAGAGACTTTCTGGGAAAACGGCTGGCTCCGCACCGGTGACATCGGGTACTTTGACTCCGGTAATTTCTTCTACATTGTCGACCGCCTCAAAGACCTCATCATTACGGGTGGAGAGAACGTCTACCCCAGGGAAGTGGAAGAGGTGCTTTACACAAGGCCCGAGGTGCAGGAATGCGCGGTTATCGGACTCCCCGACAAACAGTGGGGCGAACGGGTGGCGGCTTTCATCGTGACGAAAGAGGGCAAGACCATCGCCACCGACGAATTGAAGGCTTACCTCAAATCCCGTCTCTCCCCGTACAAAGTCCCCAAGGAGTATGTAACCCTGGCGGAACTCCCGAAAAGCCCCGCGGGCAAGATACTGAAGCGGGAGATAAGAAAACAGTTCATCGACGCAAAGAAATAGTCTCACCGGTTCCGATCGGAACACGGGCCCCCGCGACTTCAGGGTTGCAGGGGCCCGTTTTATATGAGCGTTCAACCCGTCACCCTGTACTTCAGGGGTGGGTCCAAAGCCTGAAAACAGGGCATTCTTCCGGATTTGTGAGCATTATCTCGCACAAACCGCCCGTGACCGGAATAGCGGCAATGTTTCACAACTACGTTATTTGTTCTCACACATCTGATATAATATTGTCAGCATACTGATGCATACCGAACCTATTTGTCGCCTGTAAGGAGGAGTGGCTTGAGTGATCCATCGAAGACAGGGAAGGAACCGATTGACGGGACATCCGTTTCGAGCAAGGGGATAGACAAAGAGAAAGGACCGGAAACCCGGCCCGGGCAGGCGGAGGTGACGCTTAGGGAGGACAAGGCCTTCCTGAACACGCTCCTCGATGCAATCCCTATTCCCGTATTCTACAAGGACAGGGATGGACGATATCGGGGATTCAACAGGTCTTTCGAGACATTTTTCGGTACAACACGGGAACAACTGATCGGCAAGACCGTCTTCGAGGTCGGGCCCCCGGAGTTTGCGGCGTCCTATGATGCCAAGGACACGGAACTCTTTGAAAACGGCGGGGTCCAACAATACGAGTCTCAGGTAAAGGACCACCGGGGCCTCACCCGTGACGTCATCTTCGACAAGGCGATTTTCACTGACAGCGAGGGGACCGTCAGCGGGCTGATCGGGACAATCCTTGATATTACGGAACGTAAACAGGCAGAGGAAGCTTTGAAGGACAGAGAAAAGGCGCTCCAGGCGCTTTTCGACGCCGTCCACGAAAGCATGGTGCTGATTGACCCGGAAGGCACGGTAATCCTGTCCAACGAAGTGGGCGCTCAAAGGTTGGGTACCACCGTTTCGGAGCTCCTGGGAGCCTGCCTCTATGACCATTTCCCTCCCGGCACCTCGGAATACAGAAAAGAGCGATACGAGAAAGTCGTGGCCACAGGAGAGCCCGTCTACTTTCAGGACTCCAGGCTGGGAAGGTTCTTCGAGCATTACTGTTACCCCGTGTTCGATGGGAAGAAGGTTGTATCGGGGGTAACCATCTTCGCCCACGAAATCACCGAACAGAAAAAAGCGGAAATTGACCTGCGGCACAACGCAACCCGGATGAAACACCTGCTGGAGATGACCAGGCTGCGCGGACGTTCACTCAGAGAGATCACCACATATGCCCTGGAGGCCTGCGTCACCCTGACGGAGAGCGAGTCCGGCTTCTTTCACTTCTATAATGAGGATAGCGGCGAGATTACCCTTAACACGTGGTCAAGGAACGTCGAGTCCGGGTGTTCCGTAAACCAGGATCAACATTATCCCCTCGATAAGGCGGGAATATGGGCGGACTGCGTCCGCCTGCGCAAGCCGACCATCTATAACGATTATCCGAACACGCCGGAGAGAAAAGGTTATCCGTCCGGACATTTTCCGGTAAGAAGCTTCCTGTCCGTACCGGTCATGGAACAGGACAAAGTGGTCATGATCTGTGGGGTGGGAAATAAGGCGACCCCTTACACCCAGGCGGATATCGATGAAATTACCTTGTTTATGTCCGGCGCGTGGACAACCATAAAGGAGATGAGGTCGGAAGAGGCACGGCGTGAAAGCGAGGAGAGGTATCGTAATTTCTTTATGACCTCCCGGGATGCTGTTTTCGTCACCTCTCCTTCCGGCGAATGGATCGATTTCAATGATGCCTCCCTGGAACTGTTCGGATATGAAAGCAGGGGGGAACTGTCACACATGCCGGTTTCCCGGTTGTTCGAGCGGAAAGAGGACAGGTTACAGGTGCTTCGCCTCATCTCGGAGAAGGGATACGTACACGAATGTCCGGTTCGTCTGAAGACGAAGGACGGCGCGGTTATGGACGCGCTCATCACTGCGGTGCCCCTTCGGCGCGACGACGGTTCAATCAAGACCTTTGTCGGCACCATCCGGGATATCACCGCCCGAAAAAAGATGGAGGAAAGTCTGAAGTCGAGCGAAGCGGAACTGAAGCTCACCATCGACGCTACCACGGACGGCATCTGGACATGGAACCCGAAGACCCACCAACTTTGGTTCACGCCCAAATCTTACACCATGCTGGGATACGCACCCGGTGAGTTCGCGGCGACCTTCGGCAGCCTTGTGAAGATGATGCACCCCGACGACATAAAGGATGCCTCGGAGGTGGTGAAGACCTTCCTCAAGACCAAGCCCGATGTCTATGAAAACGAGTTCCGCCTCCGTGCAAAAAACGGGGACTACAGGTGGATTCTCGCAAAAGGGCATGTGGTGGAAAGAAATGAACAGGGTGAAGCCACGCGGATCATAGGAAGCCATACGGACATAACCGAAAGAAGGCAGGCGGAAGAGTCTCTCAGGGAGAGCGAGGCAAAGTACCGTTCTATCTTCGAAAATTCCCTTGAAGGCATATACCGGACCACCAGGTCGGGGACCATTCTCATGGCAAACGCGGCGTTCTGCCATCAACTCGGCTACAGCTCTCTTGAAGAACTTGCGGCAATGGTCACGGATGTGGCCACCCAACTCTACGTGAACCCCGATGACCGTGACCGCCTCCTCGGCATGCTTGATGCGCAGACGGCCGTCAAAGGGTTTGAGACAAGGTTTTCCAAAAAAGATGGAACTATGATCTGGGTTCACATCAACATCATGGCGGTTCGGGACGAATCGGGGGATGTGCTTTATTACGAAGGCATAAATGAAGACGTTACCGACCATAAGGAAGCCCAGGAAAAGGCTGAAAAGAGTGCGGCGCAACTGCAGAAAGCCATGATGGAGACCATCCATGCCATAGTCTCCATGAGCGAGTTCAGGGACCCTTATACCGCGGGTCATCAGAACAGGGTTGCCGATATTGCCGCGGCCATAGCCACGGAGTTGGGCCTTTCGCAGGAACAGGTCAACGGGATCGGGATCGCGGGGCTTATCCATGATGTCGGCAAGATATGCGTGCCCGCCGAGATACTCAGCAAACCCGGGATACTATCGCGCCTCGAAAAAAGCCTCATAGAATCCCACGTCATGGCCGGTTATCAGATCATAAAGGACATCGAATTTCCGTGGCCCATACGCAAGGCGGTGCTTCAGCACCACGAGAGGCTTGACGGTTCCGGATACCCTTCCGGCATATCGGGTGAAGACATTGTCGTAGAGGCAAGAATCATCGCCGTCGCCGATGTGGTGGAGGCCATGTCTTCCCACCGCCCTTACCGGCCCTCCCGTGGAATCGACCTGGCCCTGGAGGAGATTGAAAAAAATAAGGGTATACTCTATGACGAACGGGCGGTCGACGCGTGTGTCAAGCTGTTCCGCGAGCAGGGGTTCGTGTTTGAGGGGAATGAGCCCCGGCATACATGAACCACGCCATGCGTGGACCGGCGCAGGCGCGGTCCCCCGATTCCAGGCAGCCCGGGGCCGCTCTCGGGAAAATCACTGAAAACCGCGACGAGGCCGGATCTAATCTTTGACAGCACCTGGCACGATGGTATAGATTTATTCCAACACCGAGTCAATTAAAGGCACATTTGCGGGGGATCATATGGCGGCAGACAGAATAATCGATCTGGATCGTGAGCTGGCAGACCTTTTTACGAAGGAGGAAATGCTCGCTTTTTTCGATTTCCGTCTCGTCCTGAACGGAGACGAAGCGCTTTCCGGTCTCTGCAAAATCTCGGAGCCCAAAAGGCCGGGAGACAAGTCCACCTATTTCTCCCTTTTCTTTGTGACCGATATACCCGACCAGAAGATGTGGACGGAAATAGACGCTCTCATGTCAAAAATACCATGGGACCGGTTCCAGAGGTATCTCCCTCATGTGGAAAGCGTCATGTCTCTCCCCATCCACAAGCCGATACACGGGGTATATCTCAGGGAGACCTACGTGTATGTGAACGGTCCCCTGCCGCCTCTCGGCGTGTACCTGACGAACCAGTTATATCCCGCCATCATCAGGGTGACCGGGTTTCAGGCAGGTGAACTCGTCATCTGGAGTGAAATCGCCGATATGATGGCCCCGCTGAAAGCCGCGGCAGACGCGGCTGCGTCGAAAGACAAACCGGTGCCCACTTTCCTGGAAAGGTTGGGCAGGCTTCTCAAGTAGCGAACGTCCGAGGGAGGCTTCCCGACCCCTTTTGCGGGCAAGCGCCTTTCTATCGTTGACTCCCGTCCCGTGCCAGTTCCTGGACCATCCCCGGGAATCCCGGCATGTCGGTGCCTTTTGCGGATTGCCGGACCAGCCTGACCGCCACCAGTCCCGATTCGGGTATGATCACAAGGTACTGTCCACCGTGCCCCCTGGCACAAAACCCCCCGGGCACGCCCCGGACAACCCACCAGAGAAGACCTGAGTCCGGGTTAAAACCCTGCGCGGGAGAGGTAGAGAGCTTGATCCACTCCTCACTCACTATGCGCCTGCCTTTCCAGACGCCACCCTGGACCATCAACTGCCCGATCCGCGCGAGGTCCTCGGCGGTTATGTGAAGACCGGCCATTCCCAGGGCGTTCCCCCCTCCATCGACGGTCCATGAATACTCCCTGATCCCAAGGGGAATGAATATCTCGTCCCTCACAAAATGGTCCAGCCTCTTGCCCGTTACCTTCCTTACCACGCCCGAGAGCAGGTTTACCGCGCTGTTATTATAGGAGAACTCCGTCCCGGGATCGGAAATGAGGTCCCCGTCCCGCGCTGCCCGGACGAAGTCGGCCTTCGGCCCGATTCCGCTTCCCGGCTTCGTCATGTCTTTAAGGCCTGAAGTATGGTTAAGGAGGAGGCGAAGCGTGACAAGCCGTTTCTTTCCCCGGCTCCATTCCGGAAAGAAGCGGGACACAGGCTCATCCACCGACCTGATCCTGCCCGTGTCTATGAGCCGCCCTATGGCGAGGCTTACTACCGATTTGGTGATCGACATGCACTCCATGGGACCGGCGTCCGCGTCGCGGCGCCATGTGAGGACCGGCTCTCCGTTTCTTACCACCACGAAGGCATCCGACCCGGAAGCCTTGACCCGCTCGAGGAGAGGGCCGAGCGCCGCCGGGCTGACGCCCGAGGCGCGCCCTTCGGACGGGGAAGGTTCTCCTGCCGCCGTTAGGGGACCTGTCGCCTGTACAAAGGCAATAAGGAATAGCGTGGATAAAAGGAAGGTTATGCAGACCCCCGGGGCCCTGAGGCGCGGCATCACCGCGTAAACCCGGGACCCTGGGGGACCGAATGTTCTACTTGCTGAACTCTATCTCTCCGAACTGTACACACTTCTTGAAAGAATGGTAGCGCTCTTTTATCTCATGGTACCCGAGAGCCTTCAGCCTGTTCACGCTGAAATCCTCCACATTGAACGACGCCATGAGAGATCCCATGATAATGGCCTGCTTTATGGTTTCCGAGTTTGCTTCTCCCACGTTGGAGAGGTAGCCCATGAAGCCGCCGGCAAAGGTGTCCCCCGCGCCGGTGGGGTCGAACACATCCTCAAGGGGATAGGCCGGGCAAAGGAATATTTCGTCCCTGTTTACCATGAGAACGCCATATTCACCTCTCTTTGCCACTATGCATTGGGGACCTTTCTCCATAATCTTTCTGGCCCCTTTCACGAGGTTATGCTCTTTCGATATCTCTCGCAGCTCAGCCTCGTTTATGACAAGCATATCGACCTTGCCGATAGCTTCCATAAGGGCGTCAAATTTGTTCTCTATCCAGAAATTCATGGTATCGAGGACCACCGTGGAGCCCTTCCCCACTTGTCCTATCACGTGGGATTGGAGATCGGGGTCAATGTTGGCGAGAAACACAAACTCCGCGTCCATGAAATTCTCGGGAATCAGGGGCCTGAAGTTCTCTATTACATTCAACTCCGTCTTCAGGGTGATTGCCTGGTTGAGGTCAAAGCCGTACCGGCCTTCCCACCTGAAGGTCTTGCCGTTATCGACCTGGATGCCTCCCATGTCGACGTTCCTCTCCTTCAGGTAACTGATGTCGTCGAGGACAAAATCCTCCCCCACGGATGCGACAATGCCCACGTCGGTAAAGAAGCTCGCCGCCGAGGTGAAATGGAGGGCGGAACCCCCCAGCACATTATCCACCTTTCCGAAAGGGGTTTCTATAGAATCATATGCAACGGTGCCTACCACAAGGAGCTTGCTCATGTGCCCATCTCCCGGGGTGCGAGGCATCTCTTCGGTTCCGACGTCAGTGCGCCTGCCCGATCCCCTAAACCTGTATTCTTAACATCGTAGTCAATTCCCATTATATCTCCACTCCCGGCCCGCGCCTTTATATCAGACGCCCGCCTTCTTTCTTATTTCTTCAACCATGTCAAGCTTTTCCCAGGTAAAATCCGGGTCGTTGCGGCCGAAATGGCCACAGCACGCGGTCTTGTTGTATATGGGTCTCAAAAGGTCGAGTTTTTCTATGATCTTTCTCGGCCTCATATCGAACAATTCGTTCACGATCTCTGCGATTCTGTCGGGGGGTATCTTCGCGGTACCCTGTGTGTCGACCATTACGGATACGGGCTGGGCCACGCCTATGGTGTAGGCGAGCTGCAATTCCAGCCTGTCCGCAAGACCGGCTGCAACGAGGTTTTTCGCTATGTAGCGGGCCATGTACGACGCGCTCCTGTCTACCTTCGAGGGGTCTTTCCCCGAAAAGGCGCCGCCGCCGTGGCTTCCTACTCCACCGTAGGTATCGACGATGATTTTGCGGCCCGTCATGCCGCAGTCCCCTTTAGGTCCGCCTACCACGAACCGTCCCGTGGAATTGACATATATCTTCGTATTTTCGTCCATCAGTTCTGCAGGAATGACCTTTTTGATTACTTCCTCGACAACGCCCTCTCTCACGGTAGCGCTGGTAACATCCGGGTTGTGCTGTGCGGCGATAACCACCGCATCGACCCTGACGGGCTTTCTGTCGATATATTCTATGGTCACCTGGCTCTTTCCGTCAGGCCTCAGGAACGTGAGGGTATTGTTGTGCCTCACCTCCGCAAGCTTCTGCACGAGTTTGTGGGCATAGGAAATGGTCATGGGCATAAACTCAGCCGTTTCATTACACGCGAAGCCGAACATGATGCCCTGATCGCCCGCGCCCTGCTCATGCTCGTTCGTCTCATCGACGCCCATGGCGATATCGGGCGACTGTTCGTCTATGGAGGTAATTACCGCGCAGGTTTCCCAGTCGAATCCCATAGAGGAGTTGTTGTATCCGATACCTTTGATCGTTTCCCTCACCACGTCGGGGACGTGGACATAACAATCGGTGGTAATCTCACCACCTACAAGGACAAGTCCTGTGGTGCACAGCGTTTCGCACGCCACTCTGGCCTTCTTGTCCTGGCCGATCATCGCATCAAGAATTGCATCTGAAATCTGGTCCGAAACCTTATCGGGATGTCCCTCTGCGACAGATTCGGATGAAAAAAGAAACCTACTCATTCCCATGTCTATACCTCCTCGTTATTGATATCGTTAAACCTAACCAAAGAATCCCGGCCGGGCGCCGCTCCATGGGGGGAGCGTTGCGGGTAAACGTGCCGGACACTCTATATGTTGTCTATTCTCCTTTGGGCCTCAATCCCCATAACACCTCAAAAAATCCTCGGGAAAAAGTCTGCCCATCTCTCTGCGGAGCAGAATCTCCCCCTCCTTGGCCGACTGTCCGTTCATTACCTCTTCGAGAAGGTCTTTACAATAGTCGTGATCCAGTCCCCTTACGACCTTCTTGGCCCTGGGGATCGAATAAGGGTTCATGCTCAGCTCATCGAGCTCGAGACCCAGCAGGATCGGGACATACAGGGGTTCGCCTGCCATTTCGCCGCACAGGGCGACCTCTATCTCTTCCGAATGGGCCGCATCCACCGTCCTCTTTATCATTCTGAGCACGGCAGGGTGGAGCGGCTCGTACAAATAGGACACGTATTCATTTACCCTGTCTATGGCCAGAGTGTACTGTATCAGATCGTTGGTGCCGATACTGAAAAAATCGACTTCCTTGGCGAGGATGTCCGCGATCATGCACGTGGAAGGTACCTCGATCATGATGCCGATCTTTATATCCTTGTTAAAATGGATCCTCTTGCGCTTCAGTTCGTCCATGCACTCGTAGATCACGGCCTTTGCGAGCTTTACCTCTTCCACGCCCGACACCATGGGGATCAGTATCCTCAAGGGGCCGTGGGCGCTCGCCCTGAGAATGCCCATGATCTGCGATTTGAAGAGGGCCATTTCCTTAATACAAAGCCGGATCGCCCTGAGGCCCATGGCAGGGTTTATCTCCTTCGGGACCTCGATGGTGGAAGCAAACTTGTCGCCCCCGATATCAAGGGTCCTTATGGTGATATATTTCAGTACCTTGTTCTCTGCGAGCTTTCGGTAGATGTGGTAGTGATCCATCTCGGAAGGAAGGGTCTTTCTCGAAAGGTATATGTACTCCGTCCTGTAAAGTCCTATACCGCTGGCCCCGTACCTCTCCACGATGTCCATTTCCGCGAGAAGCTCTATATTGGCCCCGATCTTGACCCTGAAGCCGTCGCGGGTTTCCGACCTGAGTTTTGCGATCCTCAGGAAATCACGCTTCTGCCCCTTCAGGTGCAATTGCCTTGCAACATAGTCCTTGTGGACCTGTTTGCTGGGGTTGATTATCACTACGCCGTCATCGCCGTCTATGATAATCGTGTCATTGTTCTTCACCAGACTCGTGATATCCCCCAGCCCGACTACGGCGGGTATTTCAAGGGCCCTCGCCACGATAGACGTGTGTGAGGTCCGCCCGCCCACATCAGTGGCAAACCCCGATATCCTGTTGAGGTTCAGCTGAATCGTGTCCGCCGGTGAGAGATCGTGGGCTACAATGATCGCCCTTCCCTTGAGATCCCTGGGGCGGACGGTCGGGCTTTTGCCCTTCACGAGTATCCTGATCAGCCTGTCATAAATATGCTTGATGTCCAGGCCCCTTTCCCTCAGGTAAAGGTCTTCCATCTTCTCGAAACTGGCGAGGTATTTGGACACTACGATATCAAGGGCCCACTCCGCGTTGATCTTCCTCTCCCGGATAGTGTCCGTCACGTCGTTCACGAAGAGGTCATCCTGGAGTATGAGCATGTGGGCGTCTATGATAAAGGCGTGCTTCCGCATCTCATCGTCGGGTATGGTCTTCTTTATGTTATCGAGTTCCTCGATGGCAACCTTTATGGCGTTCTTGAACTTGAGCACTTCCCGCTCGACATGGTCTTCTTTCACGGAGAGCTTGCTCACCGCAACCTTGCCCCGTTCGAGGAGGTATACAGTGCCGATCGCTATGCCGGACGATACTCCGACCCCCTTAAGAACCTTGTTGACAAAAACCTCTTCGCTCATTCTTCGTAAAATCCTTCGTCAAGCAACGTACCGAGTTCCTTGAACGCCTGTTCCTCGTCGGAACCGTTCGTACTCAGCCTTATTGTGCTTCCAAGGGGACATGCGAGCATGAGGAGCCCCATAATGCTCTTCCCGTTTACCCTTGCCTCGCCCTTTTCCATCCATATTTCCGCTTCGAATTCAGTCGCCTTCTTCACGAACAGCGCCGCAGCCCGCGCATGAAGGCCCAGTCTGTTCCTTATGGTGAATGTCCCTTCCCGCATAGATTCCTAGTCCTTTTTTCTCGCCTTCAGTACATCCGTCGCCAGGTAGATGTTCTTCTGTCCATACTGAGCGATAAACTGCGCGAGTTCGTTCAACAACTTCCCTTCCCTGTAGGAAACCAGTTTTATCAGCATGGGCAGGTTGACTCCCGCAACGACCTCTACCTTGCCGTCCTCCAGAAAAGAGAGGCTTATATTCGAGGGGGTGCCTCCGAACATGTCGGTAAGGATGATGATCCCTTCCCCTGAGTCCACCTTCTTCAGCGCCTGGACGACCTTGTCTTTCACCTTATCCACATCATCGGTGGGAAAAATATCCACATACCCGAACTGCTTCTGTTTCCCTACTATCAGTTCGGTGGCTGCGACCATCTCCCGCGCCAGATTGAAATGGGCCACAACAATCAGTCCTATCATCTCTTCCTCCTCACCTGTCAATATCCCTGTGAACGGCAGAGACAGTATAATTCAACGCTGAGAGCTGCTTCGCGAGATCGACGGCCATAAATACCGACCTGTGCTTTCCGCCCGTGCATCCGAGGCCCACGGTCAGGTAGTTCTTGCCTTCCTCCTCGTATAACGGAATAAGGTAAGACAGGAAGTCAAAGAGCATACGGGAATACTCCTCGTATACCCTAGTCGATCTTATGAATTGGGCGACCTCGTCGGTAAGTCCTGTTTTTTCTCTCAGTTCGTCGACAAAATAAGGGTTGGGCAGAAACCTTACGTCGAATACCATGTCCGCTTCAAGGGGCACTCCCTGGGCATAACCGAAGGACATGAGGTTTATTATCATCCCTCTCCGGTCTTCCTGCCTGTATTCATTGAAAGCAAGGCGCCTCAGTTCATGGGGTGTCATGTAAGACGTGTCGATCACCCGATCCGCGATGTCCCTGATCCAGCTTACGAGTGCCCTTTCCTCCTTCAAGGCTTCCTTGACACTCGATATGGCATAAAGAGGATGAGAACGCCTCGTAACCTTGAACCTGTTTATCAAAACATCGTCGGAGCTGTCCAGGAAGATGACTTCGGCCTTCCACTTGGCCTTCACCTGTTTCAGGATATCCCTTCCCTCTTCGAAAAATTCCTTTTCCCTGATATCGACGACAAGGGCGCATTTTTCGATCTTATCACCTGCGGCTTTTGCGAGAATGGAAAACTTCTGAAGCATGATGAGAGGGAAATGGTCGACACAGAAGTACCCCACGTCTTCAAGGGCCCTGAGGAACGTAGTCTTTCCCGACCCGGAGATGCCGCTAAGAATCACTATTTTCAATAATCCGCCCCTTCTCTATGGTCCTTAATATCTTCTCTTCCAACTCGACCGCCGTGTTTATGCCCTGGGTCTTGAGGATATGGTTTCTGCACGCAAGCTCTATGATCGCCGAAACGTTCCTCCCGGAGCTAACAGGAATTCTCACAAGGGGCAGATCGAGCCCGAGAAGCCCGTATTTGTCTTCCCTCAAGCCGACTCTTTCGCAGTCCACGCCCTTGTCCCAGTCGAGGAGTTCTACCACAAAATCCAGCCTCTTCCTGTCCCGCACCGAGGAAACACCAAAAAGCTGCCTGATATCGACAATTCCGACCCCCCTTATCTCCAGAAGGTTCTTTATCATCTCCGGCGCTTCTCCGTAAAGGTCGATTATCCCCATCTTCTTCACCTGAACCACATCATCGACCACAAGCCTGTGACCACGCATGACGAGGTCAAGGGCGTTCTCGCTTTTGCCTATACCGGGTCTGCCGATTATCAGCACGCCCACGCCCAGGATATCCATAAGGACACCGTGGACCGTGGTGTTAGGGGCAAGCTTCTCTTCGAGAAACCTCGTTATCCTCTCGATAAAAACGGAGGTAATAAGGGGGGTTCTCAGTATGGGAATGTCCTTCTTCTCCGCCTCCCTCAGAAAATAATCAGGTACGGCAAGGTTGCGCGTTATTATAAAACAGACCACCGGGTTTTTGCAAAGCTCTTTTATTATCCGCTTGCTCTCCTCCTCCGGAAGAGAATGCAGATAGGACATCTCCACATTCCCCAGGATCTGTACCCTGTGGGGATGGAGATACACCATGTGGCCCGTTATCACAAGTCCTAGCTTCTGTATCCTCGGGTTGAATATCTTCCTCGATAACCCTTGAAACCCTGTAGCAGCCTCCAACTCCAGCCCGTATACGGTGTCGTCTTTCAGTTCTTGTACGGTTATTCCCGTCATCCGGCAAACATCTTCCCACCCGCGTTATTTCGCGGCGTCCCTTTCATGGATGCTTTCTGTCCTCTTCAATTACCTTCTCGTACAGACCGTCCGCTCCATTGAACTCAACGAGACTTCTCCTGAAGGATGGGTCCCTCAGGATCTTCGAGATGCGGGACAACATCTTGAGGTGCAGGCTCGCCGAGTCTTCCGGCGCAATAAGCAGAAAAAATATGTGAACCGGTTTACCGTCCACCGCGTCAAAGTCGATACCCTCTTTCGACCTTCCAAAGGCGCACAGGATGTTCGGTATGCCTTTAAGCTTTCCGTGGGGTATGGCAACTCCGTCGCCGATGCCTGTACTTCCAAGCTTTTCCCTCTCCAACACCACACCGACAGCCTTCCCGGCGTCCTGAACAAGGTTCGCTTCTTTCAGTGCGTTTACGAGCTCGGCCACGACCTCTTTCTTGGAGGTCCCTTTCAAGTCACTTATCACACACTGCCCGTTCAGCACTTCTTCTATTGTCATAAAGTCTTTCCCTGCGTTTCAATGAGGCTGAAATTCCCGTCTTTTCTCTTGTAAATGACGCATATGTTTCCACGCTCACGGTCGCTGAAGATCATGAAGCTGTCTCCCGATGCGTCAAGCTGCATTGTCGCTTCCTCGGGGTCCATAGGTTTCGCATCCACCGTCCTCGTCACAATGATCTTCGAAGCCTCTGCGTCCTGAGCCGGACCCGCGCCTTTCGGTTTTGCCTCCCTATACTTCTTCAGCTTGTCCCTGAACCTCGTCAGTCTCCTCTCGAGCTTGTCCACGATTTTGTCAACAGCGGCATGCATCTCGTCCGTAACTTCATGGGCGTTGATCACCACGCCGTTGATAGTGAACATTACATCGATCCTGTGCCGGTATTTCCTCTCAATGGAGAGAACCACATGAACGTCAAGAGGTATTTCAATATACTTTTGAAGTTTCGCGATCTTCTCTTCCACGTACTTCTTGATCTCCTCGTCAGGAGTGATGTGCCGGAAACTTATCGTTATACCCATAATACCTCCACTCATAAAAATAAGGTTGGCACAATTCCAACCCTGTCAACAAAGTTATCAGATATACAACGCGGTGTCAACCTAATTCGTTGTAACCATTAAGCTATTAGGGATCACCCTGCGCCGGGGACCCACCCGGACCCCGGCGCGTCCCGCTCTGTAGAGGCGTAACTGCGCGCTACGACACCCATAACGGGTCCCGCCGGTTCGGCCATGCCCTTTCACGTTATTCTCTTGATCCCGGGAGACTCATGTGGTACAATGAAACAAGCAAAGGGGAGTAGCTTTTATCGGCAGCAGCGTCATTACGTCTGCATAGACAGACCGGGCTGCCGGTTAGGTAAAACTAACAAGCAAGACCTTTACCAGCAAGACTGGTAAAGGTCTTTTTTATTTTGTACAAAAAGGAGGCAAGGCAGGTATTCCATGAATAAAAACAGCGCAGGAGGAGGAAGCGATAATTCCGTGAGAATTCGTCCCGTAGCCCCATGGCCGGCCTTCGCGTTCCCCCTTCTCTCGATCCTGCTCATTGTCATGAGCCTTGCACTCCCCGCAATGGACGCCCTATCCGGACCGGACGACGGCAGGAGCGGCAGGTCGTACGAATCCGGCAGTTCGCCCGACGACTCCGACGTGGATATGGACGGCGCGGGGTTGCCCGTAATCCCCTTTCGAACCGTCTTCCTTGACAGGACCTTCCTTTACTGCGACGGTGAAGGGCTTCGCCCATGGAGCCGGGCCATCTCCCTCTACAAGCCGCCAAGATAGCCATATCCTTCTTCCGACACCCGCACAAACAGGCGCCGGGGCTTCCAGGCCCGGCTACCGATGCGACGCCGGTCCCGGATACATGTTCATTGCATAAAAAGATCACCAGCCGATTCAGGAGGCAACATTAATGACACATATGCTCGTATCTTTCCTATTTCTCTTATTTACCGCGTGGAGCGCCGTTATTGCCCTCGGGGCAACCAGGGACGAAGCGGTAAACACGGCGCTTAAGAACAACCCCGAGCTTCAGGCCCTGCGATATGAGGAGGAGGTCGCAAAAGCGCAACTGCAGAAAGCGAAGCTTCCTCTCCCCGCGAACCCGGTTGTGGGGGGCTCCCTGTCGAAAAAGGACAGACCCGCCGGTGATACGGGGAGCGGGAAATATACCAACTACGGCATCACCCTGTCCCAGGAATTCGAGATAGGGGGCCAGAGGGGTCTCCGGATAGACCTGGCCCAGAAGAATCTCTCGAAGGTCGGGTTCCTTATAAAGGACAGGGAGAGGGTTCTCACCTACGAAGTGAAGGACGCCTTCGCCCGGGCCCTTTCTCTCGGGAAGAGAGCGGAACTGGCGGGAAAAGTGGTGGGCTTGCAGGGAGAACTGCTTGACTTCACGAGGATAAAATACAAGGCGGGAAGTGTTTCCGGCCTGGAGGTAAACCTCGCCGAGGTAGAACTGGGCAAGGCGAGAAGAGACCTCCTCACCGTGGAGAGGGAACTGAAAGAGGCCCTCGTCATGCTCCAGGGCCTTATGGGCATGAGGCCCGAGGCCTCCTTCATGGTTCGGGGCGAGTTGTCACCCGAGACTTATGTCCTGCCCGACAAGGAGACCTTGAAGGAACGCGCCGCCATGACGAGACCGGACCTCAAGGCGTCCGTTGCGGAGGTTGACATCTCCGGTACGGCCGTGGACCTCGCGAAGAGGCAGGCCATACCCAACGTGACTTTCGGCGGTTTTCAGGCCAGGGACCAGGAACAATTCGACCGGGGCGTCCTCATGTCCGTCTCTATCCCTCTTTTCGACAGGAAACAGGCGGAGAGAAAGACCGCCGAGGCCAGGGCGTTTCAGGCAAGGATAGCCCGATCAGGGGCTGAAAAGGGGCTCCTGAGGGAGATCGAAGGGACCTACAACAACCTCGTCCTCACCCTCGAGGAACTCGCGGTCTTTAAAAAGGACATCATCAATAAGTCGATTGAGACCCTGAACCTTCTCAACTTCGCGTTCAAGGAGGGCAAGGTCAGCTTTTTCGAGGTCAGGACCGCCCAGAAGGATACGCTGGAAATGCAGTTCGCCTATCTCGACACGGTATTGCAGGCCGAGAGGTGGATATACGCGATCGAGAGGGCCACGGGAGGTACCGCACGATGAAGGGATTTCTACTCGGACGAAAGAAACAGGTCGCCATCGTTATTATATGCCTTCTTATCGCTTCCATATTCGGAGTCTCTATGGCTATCCGGAAGGGGTCGTCAAAAGGCGACGCCCTTCAAGGGGGCAAGGGGGGCGCGGCGGGAGAACCGGAGTCCGGCGTAGTCGTACTCCCTCCGGAAAAACTCAACGCCTCGGGTATAGAAGTGATCAAGGTCTCCCGTGAACCGGTCACCGCGCCCCTTATGGCCACCGCCGCCATCGAACTCAACGCGGACAGGACCTCCAGGATAAGCTCAAGGGTCGCGGGACGCATCGTGCGTCTTGCCGTATCCCAGGGAGACCGGGTGCGGCAGGGTCAGCCTCTCGCGACCATGGACACTGTCGAACTCGACCAGATATGGTCGGACTACAGGAAGAACACGGGAAGGTATGACCTCGCCCGGAAAAACCTCAAACGGGAGGAGGCCCTCTTTGAAAAGAACGTGGCCCCGGAAAAGGATGTACTCAAGGCGCGGCAGGAACTGAGCGAGGCTGAGGCAGACCTTACCCTCTCAAAGGAACGTTTTCGTCTCCTGGGGATCAATGCACTGGACACCCTCCGGAACGGGGATGTTCAAAGCCGGCCTCTCATCCCCATCATCTCGTCGGTGGGAGGGGTCGTGATCGAGAAGTCGGTCACTCAGGGTGAGGTGGTAAACCCTGAAAAACTGCTCTTTGTCGTGGCCGACCTCACCACCCTGTGGGTGCTCGTGGATATTTACGAGAAGGACATGTCGCGCCTCAAGACGGGCGCGGTCGTCCATGTGTCTGTGAACGCCTTCCCGGACAAGACGTTCCGGGGCAGGATATCCTATATCGGTGACGTGGTTGACGAACGCACGAGGACTGTCAAGGCCCGCGTCACCATCGACAATACGGAAGGACACCTGAAACCGGGCATGTTCGCCACCGTCTCCGTAGACTCCGATAAGGACGCCGTCACGGAAAAGGTTATCGCTGTTCCCGAGGAAGCCGTCCTCGTCGACGGGACGGACAGGTACGTCTTTGTCCGCACGGGCGATGGCCGGTTCCGGCGCACGGACGTGGCCCTCGGACGCCCCATGGGCAAGCAGGTCGAGATAACCGGGGGGCTCTCCGAAGGGGATATGCTTGTGGTGAAAGGGACGTTTCCTCTCAAATCGGAGTACAAAAGACAGTCGCTCAGGGCCGAATAAGGAGGGGACACGATGCAGAGAATTATCGATTTTGTTCTGAAGCAGCGCCTCCTGGTGCTCCTTTGCCTGGGCCTCCTCGTTGCGGCGGGGCTCTTCAGTTACAAGACCATCTCCATCGACGCCTTTCCGGATGTGACCAACGTCCAGGTCCAGATCATCACCCAAACCCCCGGCATGTCCCCTCTCGAAACGGAGAGGTTCGTCACCGCCCCCATCGAGTTGCAGATGAGCGGCCTCACAGGACTCAAGGAGACAAGGTCCATATCGAAGTACGGCCTCTCTCTTATCACCCTTGTCTTTGAAGACAGGGTCGATGTCTACTTCGCCCGTCAGCTTGCCCTGGAACGTCTTATCGAGGTAAGGGACCGGCTCCCGAAGGGGGCGGACCCATCCCTTGGACCGGTTTCCACGGGTCTCGGTGAGATATACCAGTACACCCTCGAAGGGAAGGGAAAGAGCCTCATGGAACTGAGGACCCTGCAGGATTGGGTAGTGAAGAAGGTCCTGAAGTCCGTCCCCGGAGTAATCGAAGTCAATTCCCACGGCGGAGACGTGAAGGAATACCAGGTCATCGTGAGTCCCGAAAAACTGATCAAATACAACCTTTCCCTGAAACATATCTTCGAGGCGGTGGCGCAGAATAACGCCAACGCGAGCGGCAGCTACATGAACATCGGCGGAGAAAGGTATGTCATAAGGGGCCTGGGGCTCCTCAAGACCCTGAACGACATAGGCAATATCGTGGTTACGTCGTCCCGGGGAACGCCCGTGTTCGTAAAAGATATTGCCGACCTCAAACTCGGGCCCGCCTTCAGTCCCGGTGCGGCGGTACGGAACGGCGAGGAAGCGGTGGCGGGAATCGTCCTCCTTGTAAAGGGCGGCAATTCCATGGTGGTCGTCAAGAAGATAAAGGACAAGATAAAGGAGCTTCACAAGATGCTCCCCGACGGTGTCCGGACCGTTCCCTTCTATGACCGCGCCGAACTGGTGAAACGGGTGCTCTCCACCATCACGTGGGCCCTGGCGGAAGGTTCCGTCCTTGTCATTGTGGTGCTCTTCATATTTCTGGGAAGCGTGAGGACCGCCCTGGTGGTCACCTTCTCCCTGCCCCTCACCGTACTCCTCACATTCGTCATCATGAAACAGGCCGGGCTCACGGCAAACCTCATGTCCCTGGGAGGTCTTGCCATAGCGATCGGCATGATCGTGGACGGGGCCGTGGTTATCGTGGAAAACGTGTACCGGGAACTCTCGGAGAATAAGGAGAAATCACGCACCCATATCGTGGCTGAGGCGGCAAAGGAAGTGGTAAGGCCCGTCTTTTTCGGGATATTGATCATTACCATCGTATTCCTGCCCCTCTTTACTCTCACCGACGTGGAGGGAAAAATGTTCATCCCCCTCGCCCTGACCGTGGTGATAGCCCTCGTAAGTTCCCTTGTGGTCTCCTTCGTGTTCGTTCCCGTTTTCTCCCTCTTCGTCCTGAAGCCGGGCAAGGAGCAGGACACCAGGCTCCTTGCCGCCATCAAGCGGCGCTTCCGGCCCATACTCGACTGGGCGCTCTCGCACAGAAAGAAGGTAGCGGTTCTCTCGCTGGCGCTCCTTGGGGTAAGCCTCTGCCTGCTGCCCCTGATCGGCCGCGAGTTCATGCCCATCATGCAGGAGGGCGCCATCGTTATCCAGCCCATAAGGTTTCCGAGCGTCTCCCTGGAGAAATCCATAGAGATTGAAAAGCAGGTCCACAAGATCATCTTCTCCTTCCCCGAGGTGGAGACCATGGTCTCCAAATTGGGCGGTTCGGGCATTGCCACAGACTCCCAGGGACCCGAGATTTCCGACCCTATTGTCACCCTCAAGCCTCGATCCCAATGGAAAACGGCAAAAACCCAGGAAGCCCTTATCGCGAAGATGCGTGAACGCCTCGAGGCGGCCCTGCCCGGAGTGGGCTTCAATTTCAGCCAGCCCATAGCCCTCAGGGTCGACGAGTTGATCTCGGGCGTTAAATCGCAGCTCGCCATAAAGATATTCGGCGATGACCTCGACGTCCTGAAGCAGAAAGCGGAGGAGATCGCGAAAATCATGTCTGCCGTGAAAGGCACCACGGACCTCCGGGTGGAGCAGGTATCCGGACAGCCCTACCTCCACATCGATTTCGACAGGAATGCGACGGCACGGTACGGCATCAATATATCGGATGTCCAGGAGATCATAGAGACGGCGATCCGGGGGGGTCAGCCCACCGAATTGTTCGAGGGAGACAAAAGGTTCGCCGTGAGGATACGGTTCCCCGAGGAAAAACGGAATAATGCGGAAACCATAGGCAAACTGCTCGTCCCCGTACAGGAAGGCCGGGGCATACCCTTGAATCAGGTGGCAACCCTGAACCTTCTCGAAGGCCCCAACCAGATAAGCCGGGAGAACGGCCAGAGGAGGATCGTCATCGAGTGTAACCTGAAAGGCCGCGATATGGGGAGTTTTGTCGAAGAGGCCCAGAAAAAAATCGGTGGAAAGGTGACCCTGCCTGCGGGGTACACCATGAAATGGGGTGGACAATTTGAAAACCAGCAACGGGCCATGAAGCGCCTTATGGTCATCGTGCCCATCACCCTGGTTCTCATATTCGTCCTTCTCTATTTTACCTTCAACTCCGTAAAGAACGCCCTCCTCATCATTTTGAACATCCCCTTCGCGCTCATAGGAGGGATAGTCGCCCTCTTCCTCTCGGGCCAGTACCTGAGCGTCCCCGCGTCCGTGGGATTTATCGCTCTTTTCGGGGTGGCGGCCCTCAACGGGATCGTTCTGGTTTCATGTGTCAATCAACTCAGAAGGGACGGAATGCCCCTGGACCAGGCAGTAAGGACCGGCACGGAGCTTCGCTTGAGGCCGGTGCTCATGACCGCGTCCGTGACCCTCCTCGGCCTTATACCCCTGCTCCTCTCGTCGGGGATAGGGTCGGAAATACAGAAGCCTCTCGCAGTGGTGGTGGTGGGTGGTCTGATAACCTCGACGCTGCTCACTATAGTCGTATTACCGACCTTTTACAAGTGGTTCGAGGAAAATGACGAGCAAGGGTCATGAAACCATGGAAAGTACACAAGACGAATCCGAGGAGAAAAGATGAAAGAGATCAAGGCGATACTGCAACCATTCATGTTGTCGAAGGTGGCGTGGGCCCTTCAACAAGTCCCTGACTTTCCGGGGATGACCGTGTCCAGGGTCCAGGGCTTCGGCCGGGGAAAGGCAAAGGGCGCGCCCGATGCGATCATGGAGGACCTCATCGACTACGTGCCCAGGGTAAGGATAGAGATAGTCGTGAAGGACGATATGGTCGAAAAGGTCGTGCGGACCATCGCGCAGAACGCCCATACGGGAAACAAGGGCGACGGCAAGGTATTTGTCTGCAATGTGGAGCATATCATAAGGGTGAGGACGGGCGAAACGAATGAAAACGCCCTCTAGCGCGGATCTTTCCCGGTTCGGGGCGGTTTCGCGCGAAGGAGGGGAGAAGATCAGCCTTCCAGCGTCCTTTCGATGATCTCGGCAAGCTCACGCCTGCTTACGGTCTTCGAGGTAAAGGCCCGGATGCCCGCCTCGGCAATCATGGCCGGGGTGATGGTCTCGTTGAAACCGGAACAGAGGATAACGGGTATATCGGGTCTGATCTCTTTCACCTTCTTCGCGAGGTCGATCCCCGTCATGTGGGGCATGGTATAATCCGTAATGACGAGATCGAACTGGTCCGCCTTTGCCTCGAAAGTCCGCATCGCCTCCGCGCCGCTCGTGTGAGCGACCACGTGGTGGCCAAGGTTCCTGAGCCTTGTCGAATTCATCTCCACGAGCATATCCTCGTCGTCCACAAAGAGAATCCGCGCCTTCCTCCCCGGGGTGGCGCCGGACTCGCCCGCCTTTGAAACGGCCCTCCCCACGACCCTGGGCAGATAGACGCAAAAGACCGACCCGTGGCCGGGTGTGCTTCGGACCGCAATGTGTCCCTCGTGGCCCTTCACAATCCCGTGCACCACGGAAAGCCCCATCCCTGTTCCGTGACCGGCCTTTTTCGTGGTAAAAAAGGGATCGAATATCTTTTCCAGGAGGTCGTGGGCAATTCCGCACCCCGTGTCCCCCACAGAAAGCTCTACGTAGGGACCCGGTTTTATCCCGCACTCCAGGGCTTCCGCCTCGGAAAGGTCCCTGTCCGTGAGGCTCACTTCAAGTACGCCACCTCTTTCCCGCATGGAGTGGGCGGCATTCGTGCAAAGGTTCATGATTATCTGGTGTAACTGGACCTGGTCCGCAAGTATTCTGTCGTGGACCGTGAAAGGCTTCTTCCTGATTTCCACGGTGGACGGAATGGCGGGACCGAGAAGCTTGAGCGCCTCTTCAATGACCTGCCCCGCGGCGACCTCTTTGCGCTCGGTCTTTGTCCGGCGGCTGAAGGTAAGGATCTGTTTTACAAGCCCCCGGCCCCGCATGGCGCCCTTGAGCACCAGCGTGAGCTTGCGGTGCAGGGGACTGTCGGGCGGCGTCTCTTCGAGGGCCATCTCCGTGAAACCGATTATGCCGGCAAGGATATTGTTGAAGTCATGAGCGACGCCTCCCGCAAGAGTGCCCAAGGCCTCCATCTTGTGGGACTGGCGAAGCTGCTCCTCGACTTTCACCCGTTGCTCCGTCTCAGCCCGGAGGGTCTCCAACGCTTCCATCAACTCACCTGTCCGCTCTTCCACCCTCAGCTCGATCTCACGCTTCGACCTTTCCAGGGCGTCACGCATTTCGGCGAGGTTCATCACCATGGCGTTGAAGGACTCGGAGAACTCTCCCATGAAGTCCACCCGTTGGGTAAAATCCCCCCTGGCCACCGCCTGGGTCTGCCAGGTAAGATGACGGAGGTTCGCCTGGAGGGCCTTGAGACTGCCCGCCATGGCGCCCGTAGCCTTGAGAGGGTGCGAAAGGTCACCGTTACCCAGGGCAATGGTGAAACGCTGTACCGCCAGCATGTCCGCGAGGAGACGGGCCACCTTGTCCTCATAGGCCGGTCCGCCCACCGATTTCCCGGGCAAGTCCGTGGCTTTCGACCAGATAAGGTCTATGGCGTCGAATATCCTGCCTGCCTCGTTCCCGTCGGCAGTCCCATGGGCGCCGGTTCCCGCCGACCGGCCGAGGGCCGCTTCCATGGTTCGACTCAAACGGGCGTAGTTTTCGGGTGTTTTGGTTTCAATCGCAATATCGAGCTGTCGTCTCAGTTCAACCAGGATATCCTCATGCATTCCTTGCTTTTCTCCTTTTCCGGATCGGTCCCGGGTCACGGACTTGTTGAGACCTGCGCCTCGGCATCGAGCATCGTCGCGATAAAACGGCAGGTGCGGTCTCCGGTACACCAACAGTCCACCTCTTTGACCTCGAACCGTTTCCCGGAAAATCTTTCCAGCAACCCCGCAATGAAACCTTCATCGTATACGCAGATCTCATAGTCGAGTTCGGGAAGGCCGGAACATTCGAGGTCCTCCGAAACGGTAAATACAAAGGAACCTCGCACAGGGTCCGATTGTTCGATACGGAGTATGCCGATGGCCATTTCCCTGAAAACCCTCTGCAGTTCGCTCAGAAACGTGGGGAGGTCCGTGATGCCGCCCAGGATGTTCTCACAGAATTCCATGCCTGAAAGCTTACCCGCTTCATAAAAGATCCGGTCCGTCTTCTCGGCGCCGAAGTGCTGTTCCATTACATCCCTGAAGGAAAACTGCATCAGCCTGTATATTTCGAGCCTTGTATCTTTTCCGAGGTTCGGGCGTCCCGATTCAAGATCCCCCAGAAGCCCCCATGAAAATTGATACTTACGGTCCACGTCCACTATGCCTCCAAGTCTGTCGTGCCGGCCGCTCTTCCGGTCCGTCCGGGGATATGCGGTTTCGCCAAAGAACAGTATCTTATTGTACTCACAATCCATCCTTCATAGCAATCGTGCGAAGACCGGGGCCGTTTCCGGGAAAGTCTTGCGGTCCGCCGGGCTCAATGCTTATATAGACTGTAAGGAGCGCGGGAGCACCTGCCTCCTATACCCCACAATACACTATAAGACCATTGGGAGGACTTATGAAGACGGACAACGAATTTTCCATTCTCGGGTTCGCGGGCAGCCTGAGACGGGGTTCTTTTAACAAGGCAATCCTTCGGGCCGCCGTGGAACTGGCCCCGGAAGGGGTGGACCTCGAAATATTCGACCTCGAAGGCATCCCGCCCTTCAATCAGGACCTTGAGGGTGAGCCGCCTGAAAGGGTAAGGGTATTCAAGGAGAAGATAAGGGCGGCGGACGCAATCCTCATTGCGACGCCCGAGTACAATTACTCCATGCCCGGAGTTTTGAAGAACGCCATCGACTGGGCATCCCGCCCTTACGGTGATAACGCCTTCGGGGGCAAGGCGGCGGCCATAATGGGCGGGTCCATCGGCATGATCGCCACGGCCAGGGCGCAGTACCATCTCCGTCAGTCCATGGTCTTCCTCGACATGCACCCCCTGAACCAGCCGGAGGTTATGGTGCCCTTCGCGGACAAGAAGGTGGATGAGTCGGGACGCCTTGTCGATGAGGCAACCCGGGAGAAGATAAAGGACCTCATAGCCGCCCTTCGGCAGTGGGCCGGGAGACTCAAAGCCCGGGCCTCCTCATAACGGATTGATTCCAATAGCCCTTCCGGCGTCCGGAACAGCCTCACGGGAGAGACGCCTCCGACGATGGGGCGCTTTCGCCTTGCCGGAGGGGGAGCGGTTCTGATACAATAGATGAAGCGCCCGGCAAAGATGCCGACGGCTCATCGAAATCACGTAAGGAGGCTCCATGAAACTTCCGGAATACATCACTGCGGCAGAAGTACGAAGGGTATGCGCGGAACTCGGCATTCGGGACTGGTCGGTCCTCACCACGGTGGACGTCCTCCCCGAAGAAGCGGCGAAGATCCTTGCCGAGGTGAATACGGAGAAGATGGGTATCGACCTCGACGAATACCGCGCGGGCCTCAATGTGGAACTCGAACACGGCACCCGGTTCAAGGACGCCAATGTTACCAACAACCACCCCATAATCACCGGCATGATCGTCCTTGCCCATCTCAAGGAGTCCCTCGACTATTACAAGCTCCTCGATGTGGCTGAACTGGAGGGCGATGTTCTCAAAGCCATCGCTTCCGGCGACGCGGCAAAGACAAAAAGGGAGTACCGGAAGCTTGCCGAGGCAAAAATAGCCCTCGCAAAGGCGGAGATAAAGGCCCTAGGGTAATACCATCTCGATCAGGTGTGGCCCGGGCTCCACAAGAGCCCGCCTGAGTTCCCGGGCAAGGTCTTCCGCAGTGTCTACCGCCGTGCCCGGCACCCCGAACCCTCCGGCAATCTTCACCCAGTCGATGGACGGGCGGCCGAGGTCTGTAAGGGAGCGCGCACCGGGGCCCGGAGAGAAAAGGCCCGCGCGCTCGAACTCTACCCTCACGATATTATAGCTTCTGTTTGAGCAGATGAGGGTGGTCACGTCGAGACCCTCCCGCGCCTGGGTCCAGAGAGCCTGCACCGTATAGAGGGCACTCCCGTCGGCCTGGAAGTCGATCACGGGCCGGTCCGGGCACGCAAGGGCCGCGCCTGTAGCCGCAGGTATCCCGTATCCGATGGCGCCTCCCGCGATGGTCATAAGACTCATTCGGGGTAAACCTGCGGTGAGGGGATAGTACCCGAAGACCGTAGTCAATCCTTCGTCCACGACGATCGCCCCTTCCGGCTGAATTGCCGCAAGGGTGAGACAGGCTTTTTCCGCGGTCAGCCCGCCATGGGGGACGGCAGGCCGGTCGAGTCCCGTTGCGTCTTCTCCCCCGCCCTTCGACGCACCCGTTGATTCAAGTACATCGACCAGCCATTGAAGGGCCTCGATCACGCTTTGCCTGTCCGTGCAGAGTTGGGCCTTTTCCTGGTCCTTTGTGAGCAGGTAGCTGGGTATGCCTTCGTACCCGAAAAAGGTGACGGGTTCCGCGGCCCCCGCGAGTACCACCGATTCATACCCGGAAAGCATGGATAATGCAGGTTCGGGGAAATAGGGTATTCGGCCGACAGGGGGCAGTCCCGCCCCGCGTTCCATCAGGGGAGGGAAACTCCCTGTAAGCAGGTCGCACCCCGTGAGGGCCCTCACACGGCCCGCGAGCCTGAGACCGGGCTCCATAAGGGCGGCCCCTCCGAGAATAATCGCCGACCTTGGGCCCCTCGCGAGGCTGCGGGCGGCCTTTTCAATCATACCCGCCTCAAGGGCCTCGAAAGACGGCCGGGGCAAATCGATCGTCCCGGCCCTCACCTCCGCCGCCTGATAGTCGCTGGGCACGATGAGGCTCGATATCCGCCCCGGGGCGGCGGCAAAAATGGCATCGGCCATGTCTTTGGAAAGGTCCTCCGGTGCGCCGTTCGTGCGGACCCACCCGGAGACCGTCCCGGCGAGGGACTCGATATCCATTGTCAGGGGCGCGTCGGCCGACCTGTGCCACGTGGCGTGTTCGCCGATCACGTTGACGAGAGGAGTCCGGGCCCGCCTCGCATTGTGAAGGTTTGCAATGCCGTTCGCAAAACCGGGACCCAGGTGGAGAAGGGTCATGGCGGGAGTCCCCTTCATGCGCCCGTACCCATCCGCGGCGCCCGTGCATACCCCTTCAAAGAGACCCAGTACGGGTCTCATTCCCGGCAACTCGTCGAAAGCCGCGGCCAGAAGCGTTTCCGTGGTGCCCGGATTGGCAAAACATATTTCGATGCCACCCGCGATAGCCGTCTTCAACAAAAGAATAGCCCCGTTCATTCGACCTCCCTTTTCTTTCTTTCGGTTATTCATCCTAATTGTAGTAAATATAAGGATCGGAAACAACATTTTTGCGCCGGTCCCGCGAGGTGAGCCGGCGGACGTTCCGCCTTACGTCCCGACAGGGAGATAACCCTGCTCATACTGGGAGCGGACGCAGTATTCCAGGTACTCCCGCACAAGGCTCTCAGGCTCGTATGCCCCCGAATGTCCGTCGCATAGTATATCCGCCTTGAGGGAGTAGAGCTTTGCCACGGATTCCATCCAGGAAGCGGGGTCGCAGTCGAAATCCTTGAGCAGGGGAGCGCCGATATCCTGGGCAAAGAGCACTTTCCTGCCGTCCCTTTCCATGAGGACCGAGATGGAGCCGGGCGTGTGTCCGGGCGTGTGGAGGCATGTGAATTTCTGCCCTCCCACGTAAAGGTCTTCTTCTTCCCCGTGGAGCGTGACGTCGAGGGAAAAAGGTTCGAGGATGACCTTGAAACAGAACGCCGCGGTCAGCCGCTGGTCCCCCGCCTCCACGAGCCGCGCGTCAAGCTCGTGCATCACAAGACGGCTGCCGAACCTCTCCCGGAGTTTCGTCGCCCCTCCCATGTGGTCGAAATGGCAATGGGTGAGGATAATTGTAGATATGTTCCGGGGATCGAACCCCGCCTTCCCGATACTCGCCACCATCCGGTCCGGCCTGAATCCGGACCCGCTGTCAATGAGCACCAACTCTCCACAGTCGATGATATAGGCGGCGCAATCCCTCGGATCGGTCAGGTCGTGGCCGCTTACCCGGTAGATACCCCGGGCCACCTCTTTCGGCTCCCTATTTGTCTCTTTCGACATGTCTCACATGGACGACCGCAGGGCGGCGCGTACATCCTGCCCGTCTCCCCACGGCATCTGTCACCTTTTGTATTAATTACCGGAGTTGATAGTGTCTCCTGGGATCGAATATATCCCGCAATCCCTCCCCGAGAAGATTATAACCCATAACGGTGAGAAAAATCGCGAGCCCCGGATATAGACTCAACCACCATGCCACCTCTATGTTGTCCTTCGCCGCGGTCAGGATGTTGCCCCAGCTCGGTGTGGGCGGCTGGACCCCGATGCCGAGGAAGCTCAACGCGGATTCCGTGAGGATGGCCCCTCCGATGCCCAGGGTTGCCACCACGTAGACCGGTGAAAGGGCGTTCGGCAGCACGTGATGGAAGATGATCCTGAATTCCGGAAAACCCTGGGTCTTTGCGGCAAGGATATATTCCTTGCCCTTTATGCTCAGTATTTCAGCCCTCACGAGGCGGGCGATGCCCATCCAGTTGGTAAGTCCGATAACAATCATGATGTTCCATATGCTCGGTTCGAGGATGGCTATGACGGCAAGAATAAGGAAAAAGGTGGGGAAACACATCATGAGGTCGACAAACCTCATGACCAGTTCATCGACGATACCGCCGTAGTAACCGGAAACCGCCCCTATAAGAATACCTATGAGCGTGGCGATTCCCACGGATACGAACCCCACGAGAAGTGAAATCCTGCTCCCGTAGATAACCCGGGAAAAAACGTCTCTCCCAAGGGTGTCGGTGCCGAAGGGGTGGGAGAGGGACGGGGACGCGAGAATGCTTTTCAGGTCCGGCTCCACCGGGTCGTGAGGCGCAATAAGGGGGGCAAAAAAGGCGCAAAGGAACATGGGAGCGAGGATAATGACACCCACAAGGGCAAGGTTGTGTCGACTTATTCTCCTGAGCAGTTCCATCTCTATTCCCGGGATTCTCCCGTTTTCGGCGCAGAGGGCTCCGAAAAACCCTCACCTTTGTAGTTATATAGCATTAAAGCCCACAATGCCGCAATACTCTACCGGGCCGTGTGCGCCGCAGTCCGCGCGAAGCCTGCAAGGGCCTCCTGGCGCGACCGGCCCGGAAGCAGGGCTGAGTCTTATCATTCGAGACGGTTCAGGGTCTCGGGGATCAGTTCGGAGAGGGCGGGGAAGATGTGCATTGTGTCGGTGATGGCCCTGTAACTCTCGTTCCGGGCCACTACGTGCACCACCTCCTGGATAAGGGTTGCCGCCTCGGGGCCGATTATGTGAAAGCCGAGTATCCGCTCCGTCTTCTTGTCAACAATGGCTTTCGCAAAGCCTTCATACTCCATCCTCACATCTCCCTGGACGATATCGCAATAATGCGCCTTTCCCACCTTGATTTCGAAGGAGCGGGCGGCCTCGGCCTCTGTCAGTCCTATGGAGGCGATTTGGGGCACGGTGAAAACGGCGTGGGGGACTACGGAGAAATCCCATTTCTGCTTATCCTCGTGCCACGCATTGTGCCACACGATGCGCGTTTCGTGGTCCGCCGCGTGGGTAAACATACCTTTTCCCGTGGCGTCTCCGAGGGCAAAGATCCCGGGCGCCCCGGTCTCAAGGTAATCGTTTACCTTGATGAACCCGCTTCGGGTCAGCTCAACGCCCGTCTTTTCCACGGCGAGCCTGTCGGCGTTCGACTTTCTTCCCGCGGCGATGAGAATCCGCCGGCCCTCCAGCACCTTCTCTCCCCCTGTGGTCCGGTCCTTTACGGTAAGGGCGTACCCATCGCCTTTCCCCGCTAGGGAAAGGGCCTCGCAACTCGTATGTATTTCCATTCTCCTGCCGAGAGACTCCAGGAGGAGCCGTGATATGTCCGGTTCCTCGAAGGAGACGAGCCTGTCGCCGTATTCTACCACCGAGACCTTCGAGCCCACACCTGCGAAGAAGTGGGCGTATTCCACGCCGATATAGCTTCCTCCGACGATAATTATACTCTCGGGCAATTCGTCCATCTCGAGAAGAGACTCATTGGTGAGATAGGGCACGTCCGTGAGGCCTTTAATGGGAGGGATGGCGGGCCTCGCCCCGGAGGCGATGAATATCACCTTTGCCGTCATCTCAACGCCTCCTGCCTCAATCGTATAAGGCCCCGTAAAGCGTCCCTCGGCCTCGTAGAAATCAAGGTTCTCCGATTCCGCGAGGTCTTTCCGAAGAAAGTCCACGCCCTCCTTTCTTGTGTCCTTCATCCGTTTCATGATTGCGGGAAAATCTATGGACTTGAGATCGGCGTGAACGCCGAGTTTTTTCGCGTGCTCCATCTCCATTACCAGGTCCGCCGTGTGGAGGAGGGTCTTGGACGGCACACAGCCCACGTTCATGCATGTCCCCCCGATATGCTCCCGGGCTACCAGGGCAACCTTCCTGTTCTCCGCGAGGGCCTTGAATGCCACAGTCAGGCCGGAGCCGGCGCCGATCACGATAACGTCATACTCTTTCATGGGTTTCCTCCTCTCGATCACTATGCGGGAATGGTCCCGTACAGGAGAAATATAAGTATGAGTCACGGCAGGCGCAAAGGATGTCCTGCGGGTTGCGCTGGAACGTTTTTTTGGTTATATTCTCACATTCGTGACAATAGGGGCCCGGATATCCCGGGACAACATTTCGTCATGAAAATAAAAGACCGGCGGTGTATTCGGCACAGCCGGATGGGTTGGCCCGTGGAAGAACAAAGATCCCCTTCAAACAGACCGGCGAACGTCCTCGTGGGCGTCTTCCTGCTGGCGGGACTATACCTTTCGAGCCTTCACAGTTTCATCCTCTTTCACAGTATCGCGGAAGGGTTCTGTATTGTCATCGCCACGGGCTTGTTCATGCTCGCCTGGAATTCGCGCCGCTTCATCGATAACAACTACCTCCTTTTTGTGGGTATTGCGTACCTCTTCATCGGATTCCTCGATTTTGCCCATACCATCTCTTACAAGGGGATGGGCGTGTTTCACGGGTATCGTGACGATCTGCAGACACAGATATGGGTTGTCACCCGGTATATGGACAGCTTGACCCTCCTCATAGCGCCGTTCACCCTCGGCCGCAGGCTTCGGCCCCGACTGGTCCTCGCAGGCTACTCCCTGGTCTCCGCCCTTGCTCTTCTCTCTATCTTCTCCTGGGACATATTCCCCCTTTGTTTCATCAACGGGGTCGGGGTAACCCCTTTCAAAAGCATCAGCGAATATCTCGTTTCCTCCATATTCCTTCTCTCCCTCTGGATGCTCTACCGAAAACGGGAATCCTTCGACGAAAGTGTTTTCAGGATGCTCGCGGCATCGATCGTGGTAAGCATTGTTGCCGAACTCTGCTTCGCCAGGTACCTGAGCCTTTACGGCCCCGCCAATGTCGGGGGACACCTCCTGAAACTTATTGCCTATTACCTCACCTACAGGGCGCTCATAGAGACGGGACTCACAAAACCCTACGACTTGCTATTCCGGAACCTGAAGCAGAGCGAAGAGGCCCTGCGGGGGAGCGAGGAGCGCTATCGCAGCCTGGTGGAACTCTCTCCCGACGCGGTGTTTGTGACCCGCAAAGACCGGATCGTCTTCGTGAACCCCGCGGCGGTTCAGGCCTTCGGAGCAACCGACGCCGGGCAGGTACTCGGCAGGTCCCCCTACGACCTGTTCCATCCCGACTATCATCCCACCATGAGAGAGGAGACGCGAAGACTCCTCGCCGGTGGGACCGCGCTCCTTGCGGACAGCCGTATCGTGCGGTTGGACGGTTCGGTGAGGTATGTGGAAGTGGCGGCAAGCCACTTCATCGACAGGGACGGTCCCGCCATTCAGGCCGTTTTTCACGATGTCACCGAGCGCAGGCAGAATGAAGAGAAGCTGAAGAGGGCCCACGACCACCTGGAGGAACAGGTGAAGGAAAGGACCTGTCAACTGACCCAGGCTTACGAATCACTCCGTACCGGGATCGAGGAGCGGAAAGTGATGGAGGAGCGGCTCCGCCAGACACAAAAGATGGAGGCCATCGGCACCCTTGCGGGAGGTATTGCCCATGATTTCAATAATATCCTTGCCGGTATCATCGGCTTCACCGAAATGGCAATCGATGATCTGTCACCCGGTAGCCCTCTCCATCGAAGGTTGAGCCTGGTCCTCAAGGCCGGATACAGGGGCCGGGACCTCGTGCGCCAGATCCTTGCCTTCAGCCGCCAGTCGGGTCACGAAAAGAAGCTTGTCCCTTTGCACGACGTAGTCGAGGAAGCATTAAAGCTCCTGAGGCCTGCCCTTCCATCCACCATCGACATCAAGACCGATCTTCTCAATTGCCGGGATATTGTATTCGCCGATCCCGTTCAGATGCACCAGATATTCATGAACCTCTGCACCAATGCGGCTTTTGCCATGCGCGACCAGGGCGGAGTACTCGTGGTGAGCCTCACCGACGTGGACCTCAGGGATGCTGAGGCAAGTCCTTATCCGGACGCCTCGCCCGGCGCCTATATAAGGCTTTCCGTAAGCGACACGGGGTGCGGCATAGGCGACACCGATCTGCAAAAGATCTTCGACCCCTTCTTCACCACGAAAGGTCCCGGTGAGGGGACCGGCCTGGGCCTTTCCGTGGTCCACGGCATAGTGAAAAACCACGGCGGCTTCGTCTCCGTCTATAGCGAACGCGGAAGGGGGTCCGTTTTTCACATATACCTCCCGCGGGCTGAGGAGACCCGAGGCCTTTCAGGCAAAACGCGACCCCAGGCACAGGGCGGAAACGAATGCATTCTCTTTGTGGATGACGAAGAGATACTCGTTGAGATGAACCAGCAGAGGCTTTCAAACATGGGCTACACGGTCGTGGCATGCAGCGACGCCGTTGAGGCGCTCAAGGCATTCAGCCGGGAACCGGACCGCTTTGACCTCGTCATCACCGACTACACCATGCCCCATATGACGGGTATGGACCTGTCCCTGGAGATTCTCAAGGTAAGGCCCGATATCCCCATCATCCTCAGTTCCGGACTCAACGAGACTATTACCCCGGAAAGGATAAAGGAAGCGGGACTCAGGGCTTTTGTCGCCAAGACCGTGGGCAGGAAGGAACTGAACGACCTCATTCGGAAGACCCTCGACGAAGCCAAGGGTTTGTGACCCGCCCCCCCAGACACAACAAAGGGTCAAATCTCCATCCCATGAACGGAGACCTGACCCTGATCTGTTCTTCGACTGAGGGCTTTCGCCCTTTCCTACTCCTTCACTTCCGGGAAGGCGAGGGCCCTGGTGAGCACGTAGGCCGCCTGGAGCGCTTCCGTGGGACACAGAGGGAAGCATTCCTTGCAGTTCCAGCACTCCTTTGCCGCGATCTCCGGAATAAAGCTTATCTCCTTCCGTATACCCCTGTCCACGAAGCCGATGGCGTTCTTCTTCTTCACCTCGGCACAGTACCGTACGCAGAGGCCGCAGTGGATGCAGAAGGAAGGTTCCTTCTCAAAGCAGTTCCTGTCCGCCCCGTACTCTTCCGCAAGGTCCTTAAGGTCAAAGGCATCGGGCGCATGGGCAAGGAGGAGCTGGAGGATCATCTTGCGTATCCTGTCCACCTTCTCCGAGCGGGTACGGACTATGAGGTTCTTCTCCACCGGATAGACACAGGAGACGACCAGCCGGGAGGAGCCCCGGCTTTCCACCTCCACCGTGCAGAGCCGGCATCCCCCGAAGGGTTCCAATTCCTTATGGTAACAAAGGGTCGGGATCTTGATCCCTTCTTTCTCCGCTGCCTCGAGGAGGGTCATCCCCTCCGGGGCAGATATTTCTTTCCCGTCGATCTGTAAGTTTATCATTTTTCTTTGCCCTTTCTGATTATCGTTCTTTCTTCCATAGGGAGAGGAGGCGGAACAGGCTCGCCGGAGATCTTCGTCACCGAACGGAAGCGCGGGGGGCAGACCTCAAAGCAGGTTCCACACTTCGTGCATTTCTCCTGGTCAACCACATGGATCTGGTTTTTGCCGCCCACAATCGCATTGGCAGGGCATTTCTTAAGGCACGTCATACAGGCCTGGCACTTGGCCGGGTCGATGTAGTACGCGATCAGCTCTTTACAGGAGAGGGCGGGGCACCTCTTCTCTTTCACATGCGCCTCGTACTCGTCCCTGAAGTACTTCAAGGTGCTTAAGAAGGGGTTGGGCGAGCTTTTGCCCAGGGCGCAGAGCGCCGCTTCTATGGCGGTTTCGGATAACTGTTCGAGAAGCTCGATGTCTCCCTCTTTTCCCTTGCCCTCGGTAATGTCGGTCAAGAGCTTCAGCATCTGTCTCATGCCTTCACGGCAGGGGACGCACTTGCCGCAGGACTCGTCGGTGAGGAAGTCGAGGAAGTACCTCGCCACATCGACCATGCATGTATCTTCGTCCATGACGATCATACCGCCCGAGCCCATCATGGAGCCCGCCTTCGTGAGTTCGTCAAAACCCACGGGCAGATCGAGCATCTCCTCGGGGATACACCCTCCGGAAGGCCCGCCGGTCTGGACCGCCTTGAACTTCTTGCCTCCGGGGATGCCGCCGCCTATCTTGAAGATGATGTCGCGTAGCGGCGTTCCCATGGGCACTTCCACGAGGCCCGTGTTGGTGATCTTGCCCACGAGGGAGAAGATCTTCGTGCCCTTGCTGCTCTCGGTGCCGATCTTGGTGAACCAGTCGGCGCCTTTATTGATGATAAGGGGCACATTGGCCCAGGTTTCCACATTGTTGAGCACGCTCGGCCTGCCCCAGAGACCTACCACGTTGGAGCGGATGTACTTGGGCCTCGGCTCGCCGGCCCGGCCTTCGAGGGCGGTCATGAGGGCGGTCGATTCACCGCAGACAAAAGCGCCTGCTCCCTGGTGGACCTTGACCACGAAGTCAAAGCCGGAGCCAAGGATGTTCTTCCCGAGGAGGCCCAGGTCCTCCGCCTGTTTAATGGCGGTAAAGACGTTCTCCACGGCAAGGGGGTATTCCTGACGGACATAGATGTAGCCTTCATGGGCGCCTACTGCGTAGGCCCCTATGGTGAGTCCTTCGAGGACCGCATGGGGGTTCCCTTCGAGCAAGCTCCTGTCCATATAGGCGCCGGGGTCGCCTTCATCGGCATTGACGATGACGTACTTGATATCCCCCGGGGCATTGCGGGACCCTTCCCACTTGACGCCTGCGGGGAAGCCGCCGCCTCCACGTCCGCGGAGGTTCGCCTTTTTGACTTCACTTAAGACCTCGTCGGAGCTCATCCCTGTCAGGGACTTGGCGAGGGCTGCATACCCGCCGATGGCGAGGTAGTCCTCGATGCTCTTGGGGTCGATGCTGCTGTTGGAGCCGAAGACGATCCTCTCCTGGTACTTGTAGAAGGGGATATCCGACTCGTGGATGATCTTCTCGTTGGTGACGGGATCGATATAGAGCAGCCTCTCCACCACCTTCTTCTCTTTTATGGTCTCGGAGATGATCTCGGGGATGTCCTTGGCTTCTATGTTGAAGTAACATATCTCCTCGGGGTGGATGACCACGATGGGACCCCTCTCGCAGAAGCCGTGGCAACCGGTCCTTCTAATGTCCACCTGACCGGCGAGGCCCTGTTTTTCGATCTCCTCTTCAATAGCAACGGCAACCTCTCCGCTTCCGGAGGCGTTACACGCGGACCCCGAACAGAGGGTGATGCAGGGTTTGTTCGGGTCTCTCTTCGACAGAATGTCTTTTCTGAATTCTTCCAATTCAGCGGGTGTATTTATACGCGGCATAGTTTTATCCTACTCGTAGTTTTTTAGTATCTCTGCTGTCTTGGATGGCGCCATCTTACCGTGAGTCTTTCCATCCACTTCCATCACGGGTCCCAGAGCACAACAACCGAGGCAGTTCACGGTCTGGAGGCTGAACTTCAGATCCAGGTCCGTCTCTCCCGGCTTGATCCCCGTCAGGTCCTGAAGCGCGTCGAGGACGCGGGTCGCTCCGCGGACGTGGCAGGCGGTGCCCACACACACGTGGATCTCGTGGCGTCCCTTGGGAACCAGGCTGAAGGCTTTGTAAAAGGTGGCGATGTGCTGAACCCGGGTCAGGGGGACCTCAAGCTTTTGGGCTACCCTCTCCAGGGCCTCTTTGGGGAGCCAGTGGTTCTCGCTTTGGATCTCAAGGAGTACCTGAATGAGGGAGCTCGCCTCTCCGTGATGCTTTTCAATGATCTGATCGATTCTCTCGTTATCCATATAATCTTCCTTATGCAAGGGTATAGCACTTCTCGTTTACATCATACCTGACCAGTCCGTGTCGTGAAGAGGTGTTCATGTGCCGTGATACCTCGGAGGGGGTCAGGCCCAGCTTTTCTGCCATCATGCCTGTGGAGAGGGGTTTCTCCTTGAGGAGCAGGAGAATCTCGCTCATGGCAAGCTTATCGAGGACCAGGGTATTGAAGAGCTTGCCGAACTCGTCGCTCGAAAAGAACTGCTGGTATGCTTCTTTCGATTTGACGGGCAGCCTCAGCCTCTCCCTTTCCACCAGCCTGAGATACGGCACCAGGCTCGATACTGCGTCGAGTTTGGCCTTGAGGGCCGCCTTGTCCAATCCCTCGCTTTTGCCGAGGGGTCCTAAGTCTTTTATCTGCTTGCCGAACTCGTTCATGGTCTCGGCAAAAAGGATGCCTTCGCCGCCCGACATGAACTCGATCTTCAGCCTGTCGGGATTGAGGCCTATGTGTTTCATGAGCCTCTTGCCCAGGTAGGCCATGCTCAGTGCATGGAAATTCCCGTGGGTGATGTAGTTGCACTCGTTAAGATGGCACCCGACGATGAATACCCCGTCCGCCCCTTTCGAGAAGGCCCGTACTACGTAGGACAGATCGAGTCTGCCCGTGCACATGACGCGGATAAGTCGTATATCAGTGTTATATTGTAGTCTGGAAACTCCAGCCAGGTCAGCCGCCCCGTAGCCTCACCAGTGACAGACAAAGCCTATTATTTTCGGTTTGAATTTCAGCGCTGCACTCATTAGTTCCCACCTCCCTTGATAAAATTCCTGCTACGCATCTCCCACCGCCTCGTCCTCCGGGAGGGCCGCATCGATCTGGCTTATGATCTCCTCGTCGGTAAAGTGTTTCAGTGAAATGGCCTCTGTTCCGCACACGGTGTTGCAGAGACCGTCTCCCTTGCAGAGCACGGGGTTGACCCTCGCCTTTCTGCCGTCCGGTGTGTCATAGAAATCTATGGCGCCGTACTCGCACACGGTGATGCATGCGCCGCACGAGATGCACTTGTTCTCATCCACCTCACATATGGAGCCCGAGGCGGTGACGATGTCGCGGGAGAGGAGCGTTAAGGCCCGGCCCGCGGCGCCGTAGGACTGGTTGATCGTCTCCTGGATGAACTTCGGGTAGTGGGCGATGCCGCAGAGGTAGACACCGTCCGTGCCGAATTCGACGGGCCGCAATTTTACGTGGGCTTCCTTGAACCAGTCGTCGGGTCCCAAAGAGACCTTGAACTGGAGGGAGATGTCCTTGTTCCCCGCGGAGGGGACGATGGCCGCGGCGAGGGCGAGCACATCGGCGTCGAGTTCGAGTTCCTTGCCCAGGATATAATCGACGGCAGTGACTTTGAGCACGGGACGTCCGTCCTCGGCCTCACCGGGCTCCACCCGGGGCGGGGCTTCCGGCTCGTAGCGGATGAACCTCACGTCCTTGTTTGCCGCTTCCCGGTAATAGTCTTCCCTGAACCCGTAGGTCCTCATATCCCTGAAGAGGACGTAAATGTCCATGGCGGGATTGAGCGCCTTCAGGCTGAGGGCGTTCTTCACGGACTGGCTGCAGCAGATCCTCGCGCAGTAGTTCCTGTCCTCGTTCCTGCAGCCCACGCACTGGATCATGACCAGGCTCTGGGCCTTGGTTACCTTCTCATCGGCGGCGGTGATCTTCTCTTCCAGCTCGAGGCCGGTCATTACCCGCTCGTCTTCACCGTAGAGGTACTCGGTGGGCTTGTATTCATCGGCGCCTGTCGCGATGACCGCGGCGCCGTGCTTTATCTCGGTTATTCCCCTGTCGGACTTTATCTTCGTCACGAAGTTACCCACGTAACCCGTGCCTTCCAGGATCACGGCGTTCGTATATACGTGGATCAGGGGGTTCTTGAATACCTTGTCCATGGTCTCGCGGAGGAAGGCCTGGACATCGAGTCCTTCCAGGGTGGTGCTGATCCTTCTCGCGATACCGCCTAATTCCTTTTCTCTCTCCAGGAGGTAGACCTCGTGGCCCTGGTCCGCGATGGAGAGGGAACATGTCATGCCCGCGATGCCTCCGCCTACTACCAGGGCGGTCTTGTTGACGGGCAGGTCGATCTCTTGTAAGGGCGCCAGATGGCGGGCCCGCGCCACGGACATGCGGATAATGTCCTTGGCCTTTTCCGTGGCTTCTTCCTTTTCACGGGCGTGCACCCAGGAGCAGTGCTCCCTGATGTTTGCCATGTCGTAGTAGTACTGGTTGATCCCCGCCTCGCGGAGGGTGTCCCTGAACAGGGGTTCGAGGGTCCTGGGCGAGCAGGCGGCAACGATCACGCGGTTGAGTCCCTTCTCTTTGGTCACGTCCGTGATCTCTCGCGCGGAGTTGGTGGCGCAGGAGAATATCTGCTGCTGGGCGTGGACCACGTTGGGGAGGCTCAAGGCGTATTCCACCGCCGAGGGAACGCTTACGATCCTGCTGATGTTGGCGCCGCAGTGACATACGAAGACGCCGATCCTCGGCTCTTCCTGGGAGACGTCTCTCTCGGGAGGATAGATCCTCTCTTTGGCGAGGTCGCCTCTGCGGTAGTCAAGGAGCGCGCCTACCTGGGAACCGGCGCCGCTTGCGGAGAATACCGACTCGGGTATATCCACGGGACCCTGGAAACCGCCGCTTACAAAGATGCCGGGCCTGCTCGTCTCCATGGGGTTCACGGGATTGATCTTGCAGAATTCATGGTCGTTGAGCTCGATGCCGAACTTCTCCGCCAGGCCCTTCACATCCTTGGGAGGATTGAGGCCCACGGAGAGGACGACCATCTCGAACTCTTCTTCCTTTACCCCGTCATCGGGGGTGGAGTACCGTATGCTTACGTTCTTCGTGACAGGGTCTTCCTTCCCTATGGACACGTAGCTTCTGAAGAAGCGCACGCCGGGAAGTTTGTCCGTTCTCTCGAAGAAGCGCTCGAAGTCCTTGCCGTAGGAACGGACGTCATTATGGAAAATGGTGCACTCCGCACCTGCGTCATGCTCCTTGGTGAGGATCACCTGTTTCTGCGTGTAGGTACAGCAGACAGCCGAACAATAGCTGTTGCCGCCCTCGATTACCTGACGGGAACCGACGCACTGAATCCAGGCAATCTTGTGGGGGTGCTTCTTGTCGGAAGCACGGAGTATCTCGCCCTGGTAGGGGCCCGTGGCGGACAGAAGACGCTCGAAGTCCATGCTCGTGACCACGTTCTCGAACTTCCCGTATCCGTAGTCTTCACGGAGCTTGGGATCGAAGGGCTCAAGACCGGAGGAGAGAATGATGGCGCCTACGTTGATGTCCACCTTCTCCGCCGTCTGGTTGAAATCTATGGCGTCGTTCTTACATACCGCCTCGCAGATGCGGCACTTTTTCTCCTTGAGGTAAAGACAGCTCTCATCTATATACGTGATAAGGGGAATCGCCTGGGCGAAATAAACGTGAACCGCCTTGTTCTTGGATATATCCTGGTTGAACTGATCAGGGTATTTGACGGGGCAGTACTCCACACAGACCGTACAACCCGTGCACTTGTCCTCCCGGATGTACCGGGGCTTCCTGTTCAGTGTTACGTTAAAGTTACCTTCCTCGCCAATGACGTTCTCTACATCAGTGTACGTCAGTACTTCTATATTCGGATGCCGGCCGACCTCGACCAGTTTAGGTGCGAGTATTCACATCGAGCAGTCGTTGGTCGGAAAGGTCTTGTCAAGCTGAGCCATGTGGCCGCCGATGGACGGCGACTTCTCAACAAGGTAGACCTTGAAACCCGCAGTGCCGAGATCGAGGGCGGCCTGAATACCGCTGATCCCGCCACCGACTACCAGGACATCTCCGAAATTACTCTCCTCGAAGCTCTTGCACAGAATATCGACTTGTTCTTTTTCAGAAAATTGTTTTTCCACTTTCTACCACCTCATCAGGTTTTATATACCCGTACTAACCGGGTTATCGGCCCCGTTCGCCGTACTTAACTTAATCGATGGAGCAGCCCAGGCGCTCCGGGTGGGAATATACCGTCATCCGGCCCCCCCTCGCGCGGCCCACCAGGGCAATTCCCAGCTCGCGGGCGAGGAGTGCAGCCGTTCCCGTAGGCGAGTGCCGGGAAACAACAACCGGGACCTGCATCCTTGCCGCTTTGAGCAACATTTCCGACGAAACCCTGCCTGTGGTCAGGAGCAGCCGATCCTTCGTCGGTATCCTTTCCATCAGGCATTCACCCTGTATCTTGTCTACCGTGTTGTGCCGTCCGATATCCTCGCAGACTGCGATAAGCTCCTTCGTATCCGCCAACGCCGAGGTGTGTATCCCCGTGCTGAAACGATCTTCTTCTATCCGTGCCTGGAGTTGTTTGAACACCCCCAGTATTTCCACCGGATCAGCGACGAAACGCGACTCCACCTTCTTCCCCTCGCTGCTGAAACTTGCGCCGCCTCCGCAGCCCGAGGTGAGCCTCCGTTTCGTGGGCAACACAAACTCGGGTTTGGTCAGCCTCACATCGACCTCAAATTCATCGTCACACACACGCATCATCAACACGTCGTCTAAACCCGATATAATCCCCTCTGCATAGAGGAACCCCAGGACCAGGAAATTTACCTTGGAAGGGGTGCACAGGATGGTGACCAATTCCTGGAGATTGACATAAATCCTTACTTCCCTCTCCATAGGCACCTGGGCCGTCGTCGCCGTCCATTCGCCGTCCGAAAAACGGTCGCATGCCAGCTCCGCTGCAACGCCCTTTATCTCCCATACGCCGGTTCCATCTTGCATCGTTCCCTGATTCATCCCCTACTAAATGACTTCCGCGAGAATCTCCGTAATATCCTTGACCTCTATGGCCTCACCGTAACCCATGACCAGTCTGCTGTCTTCAAGGGCGGTGATGCAATAGGGACACGCGGTGGCCAGTACGTCGGCCTTGAGCCCCACGGCCTGATCGAGCCTCAGGTTCGAGAACCGGTCGTCCTTCAGTGTTTCCATCCAGACCCTGCCTCCACCCATACCGCAGCAGAGACTCTCTTCCCGTATCTCGGGCAACTCGACAAACTCCAGTCCGGGTATCTTCTTAAGGACGTCCCGGGGCTCATCATATATACCATTGTGGCGGCCCAGGTAGCAAGGATCATGGTAGGTTATCCTCTTCGCATATTCCTTGTCGATCTCGAGCCTTCCCTCGTTAATGAGCTCAAAGAGAAACTGGGAGATGTGGACCACCTCGAAGTTGACCTTGAACTGGGCATACTCGTTTTTGAATGTATGATAACAATGGGGGGAGGACACAAGGATCTTCTTCACCCCGTTATCGATGAAAGTCTTGATGTTTTCCTTGGCAAGGCGTTTGAAGAGATCCTCGTTGCCGGTCTTCCGGATGCTCTCTCCGCAGCAGCTTTCCTTCTCGCCGAGTATCCCGAAATCCACCCCTGCCTTGTTGAGGATACGGACCGTGGCCTGAGCCACCTTCTTCAACCTCGGGTCATAACTGCAGTAGCAGTCCGGGAAATAGAGAATCTCCATGCCTTCTTTAAAGGCCTTTACATTGAGGCCCTCTGCCCACTCCGCCCTTTTTGACCGGTCTTCGCCGAAGGGGTTGCCCTGGGCGGCAAGGCCGGACGCTACGGCGCGCACGGGTTTTACATGGGCGGGGAACACGCCGTATCCCGTGGCCATTCTCCTCAACGCTACCATGTTGTCTATCTGCTTCACGTCCCTCGGGCACCGCTGGGGGCACTTTCCGCAGGTCGTGCAGCGCCAGATCTCCTCGCGCTCTATCTCACTCAACCCGAATGTAGCCTCTCGGATCAGCTTGCGCATGCTAAAGGTTCTTACCCTGTTCCAGGGACAGACGGTGTCGCACTTTCCGCATTGGTAGCAGAATTTTACGGCCTCTCCACCCTTTTCCTTTACCTCATCTATTACCTCTTTGAAGGGGGCTACAGTTTCCACGTTATTTATCCTCTTCTTTTGCCTTTAATAGTTTTTATTCCTTCTTCGTCATCCGGGCAACGGTATCGATTACCTTATCCATTCCGTACTTGTTCACCATCGATTCCAGGCCCGCCTGCACGTCTTCCATCTTCACGTCTTCTTCTACCTCTTCTTCCCTTTCTTCGTAGATCAGGGCGTCATTGAGGCACCACTGTACACACAGGGGTTTCTCCTGAGCAGGATCATCCTCACACATGTCGCACTTGACGGGAAGACCTGAATCGGGTTCCTTGAAGGCGTCCCTGGACGGACACGCGGCTCTGCAAAAGGCGCACTCATCGTATTCCTTGCCGTCAATGATGTACTGGTCCCTGCCCATGCACTCGGCAGGCGTATACTCGCCCGCATACACGGGAAGGTACACGTCTCTGATAGGCTCGCGGATCATGCGGATACGGGACCTCGCCGGGTTGTTGCTGCTGTATTTCGGCGCTGCGTGAAAGGCGGAGCATATTACCTCACATGCCCGGCAACCATTGCACTTGTCGAGGTCGATCTTGATTGTCTTGATTTTCTTCATTACTTTACTCATCTTTGATAATCCCTCTCTGTTCTAAGTCTTCGGCAACGTAGGCCAGATCCAATTCCTGCAAAGACTGTTTTGTAGGAATACCCTCGTTATCCCATCCCTTAAATTTGTAGTACGCGTCCAGAAGCTGCTCTTCAAGCTCGGGGAATCTCTTCTTCCAGTGGTCTTCCGGCGGCTTCTCGTCCGCTCTCCGCAGGCCCCTTCTCACGTTGATGGCCCTGAGCAGCGTACGGTTTCTCTTGTATATTTCCGCCAACTTCTTTTCATCCATATCGATCCCGGCTCCTGCCGAGATGAATTCCGGGTAATTGTGAATATGATAGGGTGGTTTCAACGGGAATGAGGACAGGCCGGCGCACACCCCGAGGGCGTCGTCAACGTAGTGCATCATCTCCTGCCAGTCAACGATGTCAACGGACATGTCAACAGTGGGGTAATACGGGTTCGACCGCTCCCCTCTCATTTCCCAGTCCATCAGGTACTGTTTGAACTTGTCGTCGGGACACTGGATCCAATCCTTGCAGAAGTCTTCCCTCTCCTCGATGGTGGGGAAGGGCGACTGCGGGAACTGTCCTTCGATCTGGGTGATATTTATCTTCTCACCGGTGGAATACATGAGGAAATAGATGGGATTCAGCATTCCGAGTTTGAGAGGTAACTGCTCATGTTTTTTGATGTTGTTGTGGGCGAACTTTTCCGCGCCGTTGCCGATCTGCTGGGCCGCCCAATGGGTGCCGTTGGCCAGTACGTCGCCGATGCCTTCACGGCGCACGATCCTGTCAAGGAGCCAGTAGAACTTGCCTTCGTTATCGGACGGACATCCCGCGAAATCGTCTTCGCTCAAGATGCCCGCTTCGAGAAGCTCGAAGCCGAAGGCCATGGTCTGGGGTGTCGAGAATCCGTCCACTCCGTACTCGGTGGCCCGCTGGGCAATCCTGAAACCGAAATCGAGGTCCGAGAAAGCCGCCATTGTATAAGTAAGTTTGGAGAAGCATTTCATCATGTACGTCGAAATGCCCGGAAGGGAAATTATTGCGCCGCACTTCATGGGGCAGTTGTAACAGCTGATCAGCCTTGTCCGCGCGTTTAACTGGGTCTCCTTCCACTTCTCTTCCACGTCCTTCGTCCAGAAATCCTTCCTCCTGGTACGGGAGTTTCCCCACATAAAATTCTGCGTGTGCCATGCCTCGTCGATGTGTTTCATCTCCTGGGGTGAGCCGAGGCCCGCCAGGATGGGCATTACACCAGGCACCGGTTTCTCTTCCCGGGCCTTTATGTAGTGCAGGACATCGGTACAGAGTTTTATGTATTCATCAGGTCGGGCAAGGTTAACATCTTTGGTTCCGCGAACCGCTATTGCCTTTATCCCCTTGTCTCCCATGACGGCCCCTATTCCGAGCCGGCTGGCGCTTGACCTGCCCTGCTCTATGGAAGCCATGTAGACCCTGTTCTCACCGGCCAGACCGATGGCGGCCACCTGGGCATTCGGCTCCTTCAGTTCTTTCCGGATAAGCTCCTGAGTCTCGACCGCGCCTTTGCCATGGAGATGGGAAGCGTCGCGTATCTCGACCTTGTCGTTGTTTATCCAGACGTAAATGAGCTTTGGAGACTTACCGCGGAAGATTACCTTGTCGTAGCCGGCGTACTTTAACTCCGGCGCCCAGAATCCCCCCATCATTGAATAGCCCATTAAAAGGGTCTGAGGAGAATACGTTGTGACAATGGTGCGGTTGGCACCGGGAGCAGGTGTACCGCACAGGAGACCGGTGCTGAATATTAGTAGATTATCAGGAGAAAAGGGATCCGTTTCCGGAGGGACCCTATCCCATAATATCTTACAGTTGGTACCCAAGCCTCCGAGATACTGCTCCGTTAGTTTCGGGTCGGTTTCTACCCTCTCGACGTTTCCTGTGGTTAAATCGATTTCTAAGTTATACCCTGTTTCTGCGTACCTCATTTTTAGCCCCTCAAGTAGGTATCTCCGCAGCTACAGCCTTCAGCTGCGCAGTGTTAATGTTTGTTGCCACCTTATTGTGAATGTATTCACTATATCTTAAGCAAATAAAGTTTGTCAAGGGGAAAAAACCTTCCAAAAAACTTTTTTCCGCCTTGGCCCCTTGGATGCGCAACCCCGGGATATTAAGGCGCCTCTCGACAGCAGGTCCTCTCTTCTTTCCGGAATCCATCGCGCGATCCCGCCCTCTTTGATATTGTGAATATATTCACTATATCTTAGCCAAATAAAGTTTGTCAAGGAGAAAAGGGAGATGGGAGAATGGTCATAGGCTGTGGTCCTTTCGAATAGGAGGTTCATCACGTAATTCATACTTGCCGACTATACTAAGTGTATACATTATATGCCGTATATCTAAGGTTTGTCAAGGAACCACGCGGTAATTAACCCTATTTAACAAGTAAAGTACACGGAGCGCTGCTAAGGTGGTCCGCCTTGCGTGCGGGTCACCTTCAGGGGGACGGGGGCGTGTTCTCCCGGAAGTCTATGATAACCTTGAGAGCATCTTTTGCGAGGGCCGCTGCAAAGGCTGCTTCCGCCTTTGCGAAGGGGAAGACAGCGGTGACCAGGGGCAGCACGTCGATGACGCCCTCGGAAAGGGCCCTCAACGCGGGCTCAAAGGGGCCGCAGCGAGACCCGGCGACAGTGACCTCGTCCACCACCACCGGGGTAAGGTCTATCACCTTCCGGTCGGCAACGGTGCTCTTCAGAACGATCGTTCCCCTCGGCTTGACGAGCTTCAGGGCCGTTTCAATGCCTCCGGCCGTGCCCGTTGCCTCCACGATGAGGTCATACGCCCTTTCTTCACCCAACTCTCCGGGGACAACGGAGTCTATCCCCCTGGTCCGGGCAATTTCCAGTTTCCCCTCGTGCTTGCCCACGATGGTCACCCGGGCCCCTGTCACCTTGAGTACAAAGGCCGAGAGCAGACCCAGTTTCCCGTCGCCCATGACAAGGACCCTGTGGGTGGGCCTCACGTGTATCCTGTCGGTAATCTCGAAGGCCGCAGCGAGGGGTTCGGTGAAGACCGCTTCCTCATCGGAAAGGCCGGCAGGGACTTCAAGAAGATTGTCTTCAGGAAGGGTGATGTATTCGGCGAAGACCCCGTCCCTCTTCGCGATTCCCAGGGTGGTCCTGTGGGGGCAATGTGTCTTCATGCCCTGCAGGCAGTAGGAACATACACCGCAGGCGCAGTTGATCTCTCCCACCACCCGTTTGCCGATGAGGTCCGGACGTGCGCCTCCCGTCTTTTCCACGACCCCCACGAACTCATGGCCGGGGATACCCGTAAACCCCATGTATCCTTTCATTATTTCCATGTCGGTGTTGCAGATGCCCGCCACGAGTACCCTGATCAGGGCCTCCCCTTCCCCGGGCGTCGGAACGGGGTAATCTCCGGTGAGCCGCAGGCTTCCTTTCCATACGACTGCTTTCATTAAGGCATCTCCCGTGGTTTTCCGGAACTGCGGCGCAGGGTCTCCGGATAGTTTTGAAGGTCATGGAGAAAATATTCCCTTATACCCGTAGCGACATCTTGACCGCTCCGGGACGGGGGTTTCACTCGTCGGGCCGGTAAACCTTTTCCTTTCCGGGCCGGGAAGGCCCATCCGCCGACCGTCCTCCCTCCACAAACCAGTCTATAAGGCTTCGCGCGATGCTTATCCGTCCCGGTATGAGGGGCAGGTCGTCCCGCGCAAACCATCCCGCATCCTCTATCTCCAGTCCGTCGATCTCGATCTCGCCGCTCTCATACTCCGCGGTAAAGGCGATCATGAGGGAATCGGGAAAGGGCCAGGGCTGGCTGCCGAAGTAATGTATGTTCTTTACCGTAATGCCCACTTCCTCGCGGATCTCCCTTTTCACCGTTTCTTCAAGGGTTTCTCCCGGCTCCACAAAGCCCGCGAGGACACTGTACATGTTTTCGGCGAAACGGGTGGCCCGGGCAAGGAGGGCTTTGCCCTCCCTCTCCACGAGCACGATGACCGCCGGGGAGATTCGGGGGAAGCTGACATGTCCGCAACGGGGGCACTCTTTGGCGACGGTCTCCGTCTTGTCCTCCGTTTCGGCGCCGCACCTGCCGCAATACCGCTCGTTTGCGTCCCATACCATGAGGTGCGCGGCACGCATGGCGACTTTGTGGAGGTTCTCTGCAAGGCGTCCGTAAAGATACCTCAAGCCCCTGTACGCCCCCCCTTCCGGCACCGCGTCATCCGCCGTTTCCGCACAATAGCAATGCCGTCCGTCAAGGGTCCCCACGTAGCGTTCCGTTGCGCCGCGGAGCCCCAGGTCTGCGAGGTCCCTTACAAAGGGCACGGAAGAAGAATTTCCTCCTCCCTCCATAACCAGCATTTTACGGCGCCTGAATACGAACCACCAGGCTTCCTCGGACTTATCGGGGGGCACGCGCGTGGAAGATACGAAAGTGTCATTCATGGTCACAAATTACATGGCCCGAAGGTAAAAGTCAAGCCTATGGCCGCGTCGGCCTCAAATAATCGATTCACAATCTAAACTATGTAATCTCGTATGTAAAAATGGTACAATAACCCCGGGGAGACCTGTAAAGAAGGATACTGTACCTCTACCATGACCATATCGAGGGGGTAGCATGCGCGTAATAGCATTTATCAACCAGAAGGGAGGCGTAGGAAAGACGACCGCTACCGTGAATGTGGGCCGGGGTATAGCGCTCCTCGGCAAGAAGGTAATGCTTGTAGATATGGATCCCCAGGCTCATATGACCTATTCCCTGGGAATCCAGGCTCATCAACTCGCCAAATCCGTGTATGAACTCCTCAAAGACCAGGCTTCCCCTGCGGAGGTCATGGTCGATTCGTGGAACATGAAGGTTATTCCGTCCACTCTCGATCTCTCCGGAGCCGAAATAGAACTCGCCGGAGTACCGGGAAGGGAGTCGATCCTCAAAGACGCCCTCAAAGGAATAAAGGGGGTCGATTATGTTCTCATGGATTGCCCTCCGGGCCTCGGGCTCCTTACCCTCAACGCACTTACTACCGCCAAGGAAATATTCATCTGTCTCCAGGCGGAGTATCTCGCCCTGCAGGGAATGGGCAAACTCATGGAAACCCTGGACATCGTCAAGAGGAGGCTCAACAAGAACCTCACCGTCTCCGGGATCATCTGCACAAGGTACGACAGAAGGAAGAAGCTCAACAAGGAAGTCGTTCAGAAGATAAGAGGCCACTTTGGAACTACCGTTTTTAAAACGATGATCAGGGACAACGTTGCAGTCGCGGAAGCGCCGACCCAGGGTAAGGCCATTTTCGATTACGCCCCCAAGAGTCACGGCGCCGAAGACTATATGAGTCTATGCCGGGAGATACTAAGCATGGGGGAGGCTAATGGCAGATAAAACGTTGATCGCAGACAGCAAGCTGAGCTGGATCAGGGATACGACAAGCGGGCCCGCTCCGACCAAGCGGGAACCCGATGAGCCGCCGAAGCAGCAACACGGCGGTACAAAGGAGCATGCCGCGAAGACCGAGGCAAAACCGCCCCGCCAGCCTCCCGCGGAGCAGCCGCCCGAACGTGCGGAAAGTCCGGAGCCGCCCCATGCGGCGAGACGCACCGCTCCCCAGCCCGAGCGGTCAACGGCAAACCAGGCCTTCAGGCCGGATATGCGGCATGGCAGCGCTCAGGCCGGCCTCCACGGGTTCGATCAGGACGCGCGGCAAATGTCGGGATACCAGCCGCAGCCGCAGGGTGGACCGAACGTGGCCCCCGCGCCGAAGAAGCCGGGCATGATCCACTACTGGCTCGCCCTGGTCGCGCTGGCATGCGTTGCTATTACCGTGCCCGAACGTTATACCGTGCCGATCTTCCTCGGCTTCATATTCGTCATGCTCGCCGAAATATCGTACCGCCTCGGGCAGCAGTACTATCTGAACCGGCTGAACGCGGAAAACATGAACAGGATACTGCGGTCTCTCGACAGGGACGACCGGGGGAACACATAGAGGGACCGGAAATCCCGGTGCCCCGGTTCGAGCAGCTCAAAAAAACATACTTTAAAGAGGTCCATATGAAAATCGACTTTACCGAAGAACAATACGAGGTCTTACTGAAAGCCGTGTATCTCGGCAACTGGATGGTGAAGTCCACGGAGGACGACCCCTCCGACACGGAATTCGATGCCATCGAGGCATATGTGCTCTCCAGGGCATCGGAGTTCGGTCTTGACCGGTATGCCGATTTCGACGAGGAAGAGAAGAAATATTTCCCTTCCAGGGAGCTCGAAGAGAGCGACGAACTGGACGGCTACATTCAGCGCTACGACGACTCCACCTTCTGGGAAAAACTGATTTACAACCTCGCCCGCCGCGACATGGACAGGAAGTACAGTGAGCGGGTAATCGCCGCCATGTCTCCCGAGGAACACCTCACCAAAGAACAGCCCTTCATCGAGAAATACGAAAAGGAGTTTGAGGAGTACGGTCTGAGGAACATCCTTATCAAGCCGCCCAAAACTACCGGCCATTGACAACACGGGGCCCTGGCCCCATAATCCCCATAGAGACATTGTAGCCCGAGGAGCGCGCAATGCGGCGTACCGTATCGGTCAACCTGGGAAATATGGTTCTTTCTCTGTCCGATGCCATGGACCTCGCAAGTCCGGCCCTGGCGCAGCATCAGCAAAGGACCGCCTTCATCGTGTCGGAACTGGGGAGGGCCGCGGGCCTTTCCGAGGAAAGGCAGGAGAACGTCTTTATGGCGGCGCTCCTCCATGACGTGGGCGCCTTTTCCGTGGAAGAAAAGATTGCCCTCAGGACCTCGCGGTTCGAGGACCTGGAGGACCACTGCGTGAAAGGCGAGTTGCTCCTCGAGACGGTACCGTGGCTCACCGAGGTCGCGGCCATCGTAAGGTCCCACCACAAGCAGTGGCACTCCTGGGAGGAACCTATCGCGACGCCTGTCGTGTTCGATTCCCAACTGGTCTTTCTCGGGGACTACGTGGAGCGCCTGGTCAACCGGGGCCGGTACATTCTCCACCAGAACGACGATATCATCTCCACTACGGAGGGTCTTCGCGACTCTTCGCTCCACCCTGCCGTTCTGGAACTATTCCTCTCGGTCTCTTGCCGGGAAGAATTCTGGCTCGACTTGACCTCTCCCAGGCTCTATTCCCTCCTCCTTAATGAAGGCCCTTTCAGGAAGACGGAAATAGACCTTTCCAGAATATCGCTGGTGGCGGAACTTTTCCGGAACGTCATCGATTTCCGGTCACCTTATACGGCAACCCATTCATCGGGGGTGGCCGCCGCGTCATCCCTCCTGTCCCGCATATTCGGCCTCACGGAACTGGAAACGAAGTTGATGGAAGTGGCGGGTAATCTCCATGACATCGGAAAGCTGGCTATCCCCGGAAGCATCCTCGACAAACCGGAGCCCCTCACCGCCCAGGAGACGGCCATCATGAAATCCCATACCTACTATACCTACTCTATCATCAACACGATCGGAGGCATCAGGGACATTGCCGAATGGGCCGCATACCATCACGAGAGGCTGGACGGCTCCGGCTACCCGTTCCATTGCAGCGCGGACGAACTGAGCACCGGTGCGAGGATACTCGCTGTCGCCGACATGTTCACCGCCCTTTCCGAGGACCGGCCATACAGGAAGGCCATGTCGAGGTCCGAGATCACGGGCATCCTCACGGACTTCTCCCGCAGGGCCCTTCTCGACCCCGGGGTAATCGGCCTGGTCCTCGAAAACTACGACGAAATAGCCGGGTACGTACGGGAAAAGAAGGCCGAAGCAAGGCATTTCTACGACAGACGGTTTGCGTCGCCCTGACAGGCAGCCCGCCGAAACCCCGTCTTTCAGTGCTGCGAAGACCCGCCACTGAATCTTTCTGTTGCAACCAACCCCCGATTCGCGATAAAAGGATTGGGATGAAACTACCGGACAAGTACAGCGACATCTTCGAGCGCACCTCCGCCGCCCGTCTTCACACGCTGACGGATTGTCTCTTCGCCCTGACCATGATCGCCATGTTCTTTCTGATCGACAGCCCTCCGGGCAATCTCCCCGATACGGACCAGGCGGTGCGCAAATACCTCTTCGGCCAGGCCGAGACCCTGTGGATCGCCCTTGTAACGTTCATGCTCATGGGCTGCTACTGGGTCTCCAATCACAACCAGGGCAGGTACCTGCGAAGCACCGATATGATACACACATGGCTCACCATCCTGTACCTCATGTTCATCGCCTTGCTCCCTTTTCCCAATGCCATGGCCATGAGATTCGCCCATTCCAGGACGGCCCAGATATTTTACAGTCTGGACCTGTTCTTCATAGGCGCCGTCTCCTATCTGAACTGGATCTATGCGGCGGGAAACCGCCGTCTTGTGGAATCCGACCTCGATCCCGGGACGGTCCTGCGAATAAAACGGGAAACCCTCGTGGAGCCTTGCGGAGCCCTCGTGTCCATCGGGGGCGCCTTCATCAATCTCTACTGCTGGCAGCTTTCCCTCTTCCTCGTACCCGTCGCCTCCATCGTGGTGCGGAAAATATGGGGCAGATCAAAGCGCATGATATAGAAGGGTCAAACCGTTTCGTAAGGCCCGTGACATGGGAGGTATCCGCTGCATACTCCCGGTCTTAGGAGGATGGGAACATGCCTCAGACCTATGATTTCTTCTTGAAAACGAGCCTCAGGGGCGCACCACGGAATCCGAAGGTGGCGCGGAGCGAGTTCTCGAGATACCTCTTGTAGTGTTCCTGTATCAACTCGGGATGGTTGGAGAAAAGGAGAAACGTGGGAGGCAGTGTCTTGGCCTGATTCACGTAATTGATCTTGACTTCCGCATTCCGCTGGCGGGAGGGGTTCAGTTTCTGGTAGTAGATCTGGAACGCCCTGTTCAGCTTCGCCGTGTCGATCCTCTTCGTCAGTTGACCATATACTTCAAGGTCGGTTTCAAGTATCAGCCCGAGGTGCACGCCGGTCTTTGCGGAGGTGAAGATAACCGGGGCGAATGACGCATGGGGAATCTTCTCCAGGATCGCCTTCCTGTAGTCGCCCTGGCTCACCTTACCCTTGAGGAGGTCCCATTTGTTGATCACCACGCAGATGCCCTTGCCCTGCTCCGCAATCAAATGGGCGATGGACGCGTCCTGGTGGCTGAGCCCTTCCGCCGCGTCTATCACGAGGTTGACCACCGTTGCCCTTTCGATGCTGTTGAGGGCGCTCGACACGGAGTATTCTTCGATTTTGCCCGACACCTTGGCCTTCCGCCTCAGGCCCGCGGTGTCGATAAGGGTCACCTCGTTTCCCTTGAAGAGTATGGTGGTATCGATGGAATCCCGCGTGGTGCCCGCGATATCACTCACAATCATCCGTTCCGCGCCGAGAAGCCGGTTGATTATGGACGACTTTCCTGTATTGGGTCGTCCCACGACTGCGATCTTTATCCCTTCCGGGGCCGTCTCCTCTTCCTCGGCGCCTTCAGGCCGATCTGCCTCCAACTTCCGCGCCAGGCGCACCAGGTCCTCGAGGAGGTCCTCGAGCCCCGTGCCGTGGACGGCGCTCATGGTGTAGAGCCTTTCCATTCCGAGCCCGTAAAATTCGGACGCCTCGGGAACCTTCTTTTGCGAATCCACCTTGTTGACCACGTAAAAGACGGGTTTTTCATATTTCCTCAGTATCCGTGCTATCTCCGTATCCTGGGGAAGCATGCCGTCTCTCGCGTCCAGTATGAAGATGATCATGGACGACTCATCCATGGAGGTCTCGATCTGTTTCTTCACGAGGGGAAAGAAGCCTTCATCCTTGGAGGGCTCGAACCCGCCTGTGTCGACGAGGACAAATTCCTGGCCCGAGTAGTCGAATTCGCCGTAATTGCGGTCCCTCGTGACTCCGGGTATATCTTCGGTTATCGCTTTTTTATATCCTATCAGCCTGTTGAACAGGGTGGACTTGCCTACGTTGGGACGTCCTACTATGCTTACAATGGGTTTCATGGCGTGTCGCCTTTATATCTTAGGATGAGGCTCAGAATGAAGCCGGCGAGCGGTAATACCAGAATTGTTTCCAGAGCGGCAGGTACGCCGAAATGGTCTGCAACGACCCCGAGCAACGTTACTCCTATGCCTCCTGTGCCGATGGCAAAGCCCACCATAAGTCCCGACGCGACTCCGAGCCTGTGGGGCAGAAGCTTCTGCGCCATGACAACGGTAACGGAAAAGGTGGATATGAGCAGCATACCCTGAAGCCCAAGGACCACGAAGAGGAGATAGCTCTTCGCGATAAAGGGGACAAACATGAGAGGCAGCGTGGCCGTGGCAAGGAAGAGGGTGAGGCGAAGAAACGCCTTGTGGCCTATCCGGTCCGCAACGGGCGACCCTATAAGGGTCCCCAGCGCCCCGGAAGCCAGGTAGGTAAAAACGAGTTTTCCTGCAAAGAGAGGCTCCCCCTTGAGGTAGTCGATGTAATAGAAAGGAATGTAGGTGACCAGGCCCATCTGGGTCCACGTCCTTGCGACCACGATGGCGATCAGGGTACACAGGGAAAAATACGCGCCATCCCCGGCAACGGGACGGGCCGCCCCTTTATCTCCATGGGCCATCGCGGGGATTGCGACGGCCTTCCTGTTGAGAATGATGACAGCAGTCATGAGGAGGGCAGGTATGATGATGACGGGAAGAAAGGGCAAACCCAGATACTGCATGATATACATGGTAAAAATGGGACCGAGGGCAAGCCCGAGGTTACCTCCCACGGAAAAGATGGACATGCCCGTGGCCGCCTTTTCTCCTGTGAAAAAATGAGCTGTCTTATATCCTTCCGGGTGATACGCGGCTATCCCGAGCCCGCTTACCGCGGTGAGCACGAGCACCACGGGGTAGAATTCGGGTATGGAGAGGAACGAAAAACCCGCCCCCGCGCAGAGAAGACCGATAGGAAGGAGGATGGCCTTTTCCTTTTTGTCCGAGTAGAACCCGAAGAGGGGCTGGAGGATGGAGGAAGCGAAGTTGGACATGACCAGTATGACGCCCGCCATGGTATAGGTAAGGGACAGCTTTACCTTGAGGAAGGGCAGCAGGGCCGGAAGCGCGCCCTGGTAGATATCGACCACAAGGTGGCCGAAGGAGAGGAGCACGAGCACCTTGAGGTCAAACTTCTTCATTTTCAATTATCCTCTTGAACTTTAAGAGGATACGGCACGTAGCGCCCCAGATCCTTTCCCCCTGGTAATAAATGGAAGGTACCTCCTCCATTCTCGTGCCTTTATATTCCGCCGTTTCCATCACGGGGACCGCCTCTTTGAGAAAATCAAAAGGCAGGTAGACCAGGTACGCCACCTCCCCGGGGCTCGTTTTGAAGTCGTAGGGATAAGGTATGATCCCCACGTAGGGCGTGATGACGAAACCCGTAAGGGTGACCATGTCGTCCAGTTTCCCGATGACCTCAATATCTTTCGCAGGCACGCCTATCTCTTCGCAGCACTCCCTCAGGGCCGTGTTCATAGTGGAGCCGTCATCATCCTCACACATGCCTCCGGGGAAAGAAATCTCCCCTTTGTGCACCCGCACCATGTCGCTCCTCCGGGTAAGCACGATATAGACGGTCCCATCTTTTTCAAAGATGGGGATGACGACCCCCGCGCATATGCCCTTGGCCGCAGGTATTTCTTTTGCCTGGTAGCCTCTCAGTTTCTCTTTAATCAGCGAAAGCATCGTCTATTTTAACAGCTTGGCAGAATGAAAGCAAACAGTTAAAGGGGCTTGCGTCGCCCCCTCCACCGGCTGAGCCGGCAGAGCCTTCCCCTCGCGCTCACCTTGTGAGCTATTTGACCCTTGGACTTGGGGGCTTGCGTCGCCCCCTCCACCGGCTGAGCCGGCAGAGCCTTCCCCTCGCGCTCACCTTGTGAGCTATTTGACCCTTGGACTTGGGGGCTTGCGTCGCCCCCTCCACCGGCTGAGCCGGCAGAGCCTTCCCCTCGCGCTCACCTTGTGAGCTATTTGACCCTTGGACTTGGGGGCTTGCGTCGCCCCCTCCACCGGCTGAGCCGGCAGAGCCTTCCCCTCGCGCTCACCTTGTGAGCTATTTGACCCTTGGACTTGGGGGCTTGCGTCGCCCCCTCCACCGGCTGAGCCGGCAGAGCCTTCCCCTCGCGCTCACCTTGTGAGCTATTTGACACCGCCTGCCCACTCTTCCACCTTGGCGCTCTTTCATGTCTTCTGCAAATATTACACGCCGTCGGGCGCGGTAGGATGTGGGAAACCTGAAGTGTTTTCCAAAGAATTGTTGGAAAGAATCCTCATGGTTACCGCGTCGGCCCTCCACCGGCTGAGCCTTTTCCTCGCGCTCACCTTGTGAGCTGCGTGGTGAGGTTATTTTCGGTCGTCCAGCACGCGTCTTATGAGGATGGCAAGTTCCCGTTTGCCGATGGTTTTTGCAGCGAAGGCGCTGATGCCGGCCTTCTCGGCAGTTTCCGGCCCTATCCTCTCGTTGAGCCCCGAGGAGAGGATTATGGGGATGTCGGGCCTCATCTCGAGCAGCCTTTTTGCGAGGTCCACGCCGGTCATATGGGGCATGGTGTAATCCGTAATAACAAGGTCGAATCCTTCCGGCTCCGCTTTGAATGTCTTCAACGCCTCTACACCGTTCATGCTTCCCACCACCGTGTACCCGAGTTTTCCCAGCCTCTGGCGGTTAAGCTCGACGAGCATTTCTTCGTCGTCCACAAAGAGAATGCGCTCGCGTCCCCCCGGAACAGCGGACCGCTCGGTTTCTGCGGCCGAGACGGCGACCGCTTCGGACCTGGGCAGGTATACATTAAAAAGGGACCCCTTTCCGGGTTCGCTCGCCACGGTGACATATCCCCCATGGCTCTTCACGATACCGTGAACCACCGCAAGACCCATGCCCGTACCTTCCCCGGGGCCTTTGGTGGTAAAGAAAGGATCGAAGATCTTCTCCGCCGTGTCCCGGGTCATCCCGCATCCCGTGTCCCTCACGGAGAGGCATATGTACATTCCGGGCTTTACGTCGGAGTAGCGACACGCCTCTTCCTGGGATAGTTCCGCATCGGCCAGAGTTATCTCGAGGACCCCTCCCGTATCCCTCATGGCGTAGGCCCCATTGGTACAGAGGTTCATGAACACCTGGTGTATCTGCACGGAGTCGGCCAAAATGGAATCCCGGACACAGTGCAGCCTTTTTTGTATTTCAATGGTAGAGGGAAGGGCGGGCCTCAAAAGCCTGAGAGCGTCCTCGATGATATGGCTCACCGTGGTCGCCGTCTTTTCCTGTCCTGTCTGGCGGCTGAACGCGAGGATCTGTTTCACGAGATCACGCCCTCTGAAGCCCGCCTTCAGGGCCAGTTCCAGGTGCCTGCGAAAGGGGTATTCTCCCGGCATATCGTCCATCGCCATCTCGGTAAAACCTATTATGGCGGAAAGGATATTGTTGAAGTCGTGGGCGATCCCTCCCGCGAGGGTGCCGATCGCCTCCATCTTCTGGGCCTGGCGGAGCTGACTTTCCGCCTGTTTCCGAGCGGTAATGTCGATGTTGATCTCCAGCACGTCAAGGGGATTCCCTTCCCGGTCGCGACGCAGGACCTGGCGGCTCGCCACCACGATCTGAGCCCCGTTGCGTTTGGTATGGACAAGCTCCCCCTCGAACCGGTCATTATTCATCAACGAGTTCCTCATGGCATCATAACCGCCGGGAAACCGGGTCTTCAGGAGCACGCGGGGGACCCGGCCCAGGGCCTCGTCCCGACTCCATCCGTAAGTCTCTTCCGCCCCCCTGTTCCAATAGGTGATCCGATCGTCTATATCCCGGACAAATATCGTATCATGGGTAAGATTGAGAAGGTCCGCAGCCTGTCTCACCTCAGCCGTCCGCTCCTCCACCCGGTGCTCAAGCTCGTCCCGGGCTTTCTGCAGCGCCCTTTCCGCCCTCTTCCGTTCCTCGATCTCGGCATCCCGCTCCTGGATCGTATCGGCGAGACGCTGGTTGAGATCAGTCAGGTCCTTCTGAGCCATCACAAGCTCGCTATTCTGGCGGTAGGCGTTTTCGTATGTGGAAAGAAGGAGGTTGAGTATCTGAACCCTGTCCGCGGTGATCCGGTAGTTCTGCCCCGCGAAGAACACATTCATGCCCGATTCTGTCGCAGGGCCCGTGCGCAGACCCTTGTTCGCAATAAGGTACTCTATGTGGGAAACAAGGTATTTCCCGTCATAGGGCTTGGTGATGAAGTTGTCGGCTCCGACCTCGAGGCCTTTGATGACGTCCCTTGGGTCGGAGAGGGTGGTTACGAGGATGACGGGTACATCCGAAAGGTCCGGAATCATCCGGATCCGTCTCACCAGTTCGTAACCGTCCATTTCAGGCATGATGATGTCGGTGATTATTATATGGGGCTTGCGAATACTCAAAAACTCTAGGGCCCGTACACCGTCGGGGGCGATGGCCACGTGGAACCCCTTTTTCTCCAGGATGAACTTCAGTTGCTCGGCCTGGGTCGTGCTGTCTTCCACCACCAGGATTTCAATATTGCTCTTTGTGGCCCCATCGTTTTTCATATCCGGTCCTTTATATCCTATTTCACGTCTTCTTCGTCTTCAACCCGCCGAGACTTGCAAGAAACGTCGCAATCCTCTTCGGGGGCAACACGTACGTGGCGGCATCGAGCTTCACCGCCTCCCCCGGCATGCCGAAAACCACGGAGGTTTCACTGTCCTGCGCAATGGTAATAGCGCCCTTCTCCTTCATCGCCTTCAACCCGTCCGCCCCGTCACTGCCCATGCCGGTGAGGAGCACCCCCGCGGCGTCTTTCCCGAAAACCTCCGCAACAGAACGGAAGAGACAGGAGACGGATGGGCGTGTACCGTTTTCCGGGGCATCAGGGACACATATGGCCCTCCCATCGGCGCTCACCTTCATCTGAAGACCATCGGGCGCCACGTATACATGTCCCGGAAGGATGAGGTCCCGGTTCGAGGCGACGCGAACGACCATGGGCGACTTCTGTCCGAGCCATTCGGCAAATCCCTGGATGAAACCGGGCGACATGTGCTGGACAATCAGGAGGGGGGCCGCGAAATCCCCGGGAAGCCGGGAGAGAATCTGCTCGATTGCCGGGGGCCCTCCCGTCGATGCACCCACGGCAACGACCTTGACTTCCGTTGGTCCCCATGAAAGGGCTTCTTTCCCCTGTCCCGCCAAAGTCACAGGGGCCACCCTTTTCCGGGCCCAACGCTTGACGACTTTAATCTCCGACATGAGCTTCACCGTGGTGATCAGCTCCGCCGCATTCGCCCTGTAGTCGGGATGGCCGATCCCGTTCGGTTTCTGCAATATTGCGAGGGCGCCCGCTTCGATAGCCTTGAAGGACATCTCCATCTCATTCGAGTCGGGCCTGCCGGTCACAATGACGATGGGAACAGGGTCGGTCTCCATGATGGCCCGCGTCGCTTCGAAACCGTCCATTCCCGGCATATTGATGTCCATAGTGATCACGTCGGGCCGTTGCCGCCCCATCATCTCCATGGCGTCCCTGCCGCCCGCGGCAACGCCCGTCACCTGGATCTCCGGGTCGGAGCCGAGGATGTGGGAAAGGAGCTGCCTGGCCACAGGAGAATCGTCGACTACGAGAACTTTGATCTGAGGGAAATCACCCGCAACGGGCATAGTTCCGGTCATACCAGCCTTTTCACGACCTCCAGCAGGTTGCTCTGATCAAAGCTGCTCTTTACGATATACGCATTGGCGCCCGCGTCTACCCCCCGTTCCCTGTCTTCCATCGATTCAAGGGCAGTGACGAGCACGATGGGAAGGTCCGAGAGCCTTCTGTCCGCCCGTACCTTTGCGGTAAGGTCGAATCCGTTCATCCTGGGCATATCCACGTCCGACACGAGGAGATCATAGCCGCCTTTGGCGAGGACGGAAAAGGCGTCCATTCCGTCAACGGCGACGGCCACATCGTAGCCCGCCGTTTCAAGGATGCCCTTGAGGAGGGTCCTTGCGGTAATCGAGTCCTCCGCAACGAGAATGCGGACCTTCTTTTCCGTCAAAGCGATATCCGAGCCTCCATAGGAGGGGGAAGCCTTCACCGCGGATTTCGTGAGATCGGCTACATTAAGGATCGGGATAACCTTGCCGCTCCCGAGCACGGTGGCTCCTGAAACATTCCGCACCCTGGAAAGCTGTTTTCCGAGGGGCTTCACCAGCACTTCCTGTTCGTGAAGGACCTCGTCTACCTGGAAGACCATGCGGTGCGGAGCGGACCCGAGCACTACCACCTGGATAAAAGGGTCTGATGGGTCTTCACGCCCTATCCCCGGCTTCATCTCCAACACATCGGCAAGTCTCACAAGAGAGGCCGCCTGGCCGTCCAGTACCACAGTCTCACGGTTTTCCACAGTCCTCACCGCGTCTTTCCTCACCCGTGTAACCCTTTGCACACTCGTCGACGGAAGGATGAATTGCTGCCCGTCCACCCTCACCAGGACTCCACGGAACGTGGCCAGTGTAAGGGGGACCAGGAGTCTTATGGTGGAACCCTCGTCGGGCTGCGATTCTATCTCCACGCCGCCCCCGAGCTTTTCCACTTTTTCTCTGACGATGGCGAGCCCGAGCCCCCGGCCCGAAATATCGGTGACAATGGGGCTCGTGGTGACTCCCGACCTGAAAACCAGGAGCAGTGCCTCCTTTTCCCCCAGCTTTACCCCTTCCTCACAGGATATGACCCCGTCCTTCTCCGCCGCAGCCCGGACCCTGGCGGCATTGATGCCCGCCCCGTCGTCGGACACGGCGATCTCAATTCTGCTGTCCCGGGAGGAGATGATGATCTTTATGCTTCCAAAGCGGGGCTTCCCCTTCCTCTCCCGGTCATGGGGCATTTCCACGCCGTGGTCTATACAGTTTCTCACGAGGTGGATAAGGGGGTCCTTCACTTCCTCCAGCACCCTCCGGTCTATCTCAATCTCCCCTCCCCGGATGGTCAGTTCCACTTCTTTCCCCGCTTCTCGGGAAAGGTTCCTCACGAACCCCGGAAACCCCTCGAGGAGAGATGAAAAAGGCAGCATCAACGTCTTCTTCATGTCGGCAAGAAGGGAATCCACCAGGGTCCCCATGGACCGACGGTCGAGTTCGGCGGCGTGCGTGAGTTTCGTGAGTATGGGTTCGACAGACTGGGCGAGGTCATCGGACGGACGGCGATGGGAACGGGCCCCCTTCTTCCACTGGTTGAAGACCTCCTTCAGTTCCTTCAGTTCCTCGACGCGCTCCCCGAAGGCGAGCTTGGCTGAAAGCATCTCTTCCGCCTTGAAGAGGAGGGAGTCAAGTTTTGAAACAGAGATCCGGATGGTCCCTGCCTGGGTGACTCCGGGCGCGGGCGGGACCGCAGATTCGGGGGTGGGCCTTCTTGTCTCTTCCGCCTTCCCCTTTTGGGGTCCGGACTTTCCTCCCCGGGCCACCGCACGGTCAAGCTCGACGATGAGATCCCTGCCGCCCGGCATGCCGGAAGGAGCCTGCTCTCCCCGGAGGGCGAGGGCGCGAGTGAAATCGACAGCCCGGTGGAGCAGGTCCAATGTGTCGGGAGAAGGGTCCGCGCCTTTGCGTTTGAACGCGGAAAAGACGTTCTCCATGGCCTGGCAGACGGACACGATTTCCCCGAGGTTCACGGACCGGGCCGCTCCTTTCAGGCTGTGGGATTCGCGGAACACGTTTTCCACCACCTCGGCCTGCCTCTTCGGGTCGCCTTTCTCGATCTCCAGGAGACCTTCAGCGATCGCGGTAAGGTGCTCCTCCGCTTCGATCTTGAAAGTGGAAAGGAGCCTCTTCAGAAACTCCTCGTCCCTCACGTCCATTCCCGTCCCTCAATATGCACCCTATGGTCGCCTGGCCGTCCTGCCTTCATACTTCGTACCGTTCCACCATCTTCTTCAGTTTCTGTCCCAGTTCGTTCAAGTCGTGGGCCGCTCTTTCAGCCTGTCTCGTGCCCGACACGTTCTGCTGGGCCGCCGTCTTGATATTCTCCATGGCCAATGCGATCTGGTCCATGCCGGCAAACTGCTGCTGGCTTGACGCCGCGATCTGGGTGGCTGCCCGCGCCGATTCCGCGATGCTCTCCGCAAGCCTCCTTATGGATTCCCCGGACTCAGCCGCCTGCTTCACGCTCCCGTCTACCGCCTTGCTCACCTGTTCCGCCGCGAGCACGGACGCGCTGGTCGCCCGCTGTATATCGCCCAGGATGGCTCTCACCTGGGCCGTCGCCTGCTTCGACTGGTCCGCGAGGCTCCTGATCTCCTGGGCCACCACGGAGAAGCCTTTTCCCTGTTCCCCGGCCTTCGCCGCTTCTATGGCGGCGTTCACGGACAACAGGTTCGACTGCTGCGCGAGGTCGTTCACCACCGAGATGATCTCCCCGATGGCCTGTGTCTGCTCGCTCAGCCTCACGATGCTCTCCCCCACGGTTTCCATCAGTTCCCTGATATGGCCTGTTCCTTCCACGGTCTTTGCCACCGCCTCATTGCCCTGCTGGGCGACGGAAGCGGCCTTCTGAGCGCCCTCGGAGACGCTCCTCGACTTCTCCGCCGAAAGCTGGGCAGTCTGTTTGACTTCCTCCACCGTCGTCGTGGTCTCACTCACCGATGCGGCCGTTTCCGATGACACGGTAGCCAACTCGGTGGTAAGGGCGAGGATTTCCGCCACGGAAGACGCAAGCATGGTCGCCGCATCCTGCACCTGCTGGTTCAATGCCCGGAGGTTCTCCTCAGCCTGTTTGCGCTCCGTAATATCCCGGGCCGCGGCAAAGACACCCAGGATATTCCCCTCCGCGTCCTTGTATACCGATGCATTGTAAAGGACATGGGTCAGCTTTCCGGTCGAATGCCTGATGGTGAGAGGGTAATCGGTGACGAAGCCCCGCTCGAAGACCTGCCTGTATCCGTCGCTCGCCTTCTCCGGCTCGGTGAAGTAGTTTGAAAAATCCGTGCCTATGAGCCTCTCCCGGGCGACGCCGGTAACCCGTATGGTCGCCTCGTTGACGTCGGTGATCTTTCCCTCTGCACTGATGGTCACGAGGGGGTCAAGACTCGCTTCGATCAGGCTCCGGGCGTACTGGGAGGCCCGTCTCTGTTCGGTCACATCCCGGGCCGCGGCAAAGACACCCAGGATATTCCCCTCCGCGTCCTTGTATACCGATGCATTGTAAAGGACATGGGTCAGCTTTCCGGTCGCATGCCTGATGGTGAGAGGGTAATCGGTGACGAAGCCCCGCTCGAAGACCTGCCTGTATCCGTCGCTCGCCTTCTCCGGCTCGGTGAAGTAGTTTGAAAAATCCGTGCCTATGAGCCTCTCCCGGGCGACGCCGGTAACCCGTATGGTCGCCTCGTTGACGTCGGTGATCTTTCCCTCTGCACTGATGGTCACGAGGGGGTCAAGACTCGCTTCGATCAGGCTCCGGGCGTACTGGGAGGCCCGCCGGAGTTCCTCCTCCAGTTTGCCCGCGCTCATTCCCTGCGAGTTGGTGGTGGGTGAAGAAGCCTGTCCGGTCTTTTCCGGCGCCAGGAGATCTCGAAACAGTTTCATTGTGCAGCCTCCTTATAATCATACATCCTCGTGGATAATGAGATTCTTGTCCGCCAGGAGCTTCCTTGCGTCCAGAACCGCCGTCCGCCCCGTCGTGACTCCAAAGAGAAATTCCTCGCGAATCCCCACGAGCGTGGGGAGGGGGGGCTGAATCTCCCTGAGAGGGATGGCGCGCACATGGAGTATGGAATCGGCGAGGATGCCGAATTCCATCGTGCCGTCATGGATGACAATCACCTTGTTGAGGTCGGTAATGCCCTGACCGGGCATGTCGAAAAATTTCCTGATATCGATGACGGATATGATCTGTCCTCTCAGGTTTACGAGGCCCAGGACAAAAGGGGGGGCGTGCACGGCACCGGTGTGTAATCCCTGATGGGATACACCTCGCGGACGTAGCTTGTCTCTATGCCGTATTGTTCCCCGCCAAGAAGAAACTCGACCACTTCAATACAGTCTTCCACTTTTGTCTCTTCGGGCTCCCTCGCGAGCCTTTCCGCCCGTGCCCTGAGGACCGCTTCCCGATCCAACCTCGCCGGCGAGTCTCCCTTTTCTATCCCTTCCCCGACTCGTTCCAAATGCTCACGGATCGCCTTCCAATCGATCTTCTCCGTGCTCATGAATTACGTCTTCCCCCTGTCCGTCTTATTGTCTCGATTATCTCCGCGAGTCTCCCCGCGCTGATGCCTTCAGATTCGGGCAAAGTATCCGCCTCCCCGTAGGACTTGAGGAGGAGGGTTGCGTTCTCGAAGCACTTTTCCGCTTCTTCAGGCTTGCCCTGCCGGCACATCAGAGATCCGAGGGCGAAATGGGCAAGGACGAAGTCGCGGTCCACATAGATGGCCCGTCTGAAGGACGCGGCGGCTTCGGTGGTTCTGCCGATCTCGTTAAGGATAGTCCCTTTAAGAAAGTACAGGGACCGGCTGAGCTTGTTCCTGTCGATCGCCTTTTGACACAACTCCAGCGCCTCCGGCAGCCGGCCCCGGTCCGCAGCCGACCTTGCCTCAAAGGCGAGATCGGAAAGAGCGCCTTGGGGCTCAGGAGTCGCAACTTTGGTGACAGGCCTCGCAAAAACGACAGTTTCAACCGGGTCGGCCGAGGTTGCCGCCATGCTGCCCGCGGGTGTGTCGCCCACGGTCTTCGTCTTATGGGGCCGGATATCCTTCAACGGGTCCATCTTCCCCGGTTCGTCTTCTTCCGCGGGAGCGACCGCTTCCTTCGCCCCTGTCTTCCTGTAAAGGGTGGCCTGCGGAAACCTCACGCCTTTGAAGGGCGACAATATCCCCTGAGACCCCTCGATGGGATTGATGACGAGCCATCCGTCGTCCACGAGGGACATGGAAAATTGCCGGGCGACCCTCTTCGCCCGCTCGCGTGAGAAATACATGAGCACGTTGCGGCAAAAGATGATATCCATGGCGCTTGTATTGTTCACAAGGGAGGGATACGGGTCGTGGGCGAGGTTGTGGTAGGAGAAGGTAACCATCTTCTTGATGCGGCGGACGATCTCGAAACCCTTCTTCGTCTTTGTGAAGTAGCCTTCCCGCACCCACTCCGGCGTATCGCGAAAAGACCACGGGCTGTATATGCCTTTCGCCGCCTTCTCGAGCGATCGGGGGTTGATGTCCGTCGCGAGGAGGGTGACGTGCCGGCCCGCAGGTTCCGGAAGAATTTTGTCGAGCAATATGGCGATGGAGTAAGGTTCCTCTCCGGTGGAACAGCCTGCGCTCCAGATCCTTATCCTCCTGTCTTCCTTTTTCCTCAAGCGGATAATCTCGGGGACTATTGCCTCCGCCACGGTATCGAGGCTCCCCGCGTCCCTGAAGAAATACGTCTCCCCCACGGTGATGTTGGCGGCGAGGGCTTCAATCCCGGTTTGAGATGAGGGTGACGACAGGAGTCGCCCTACATATGATGCGGTATCGTCATATCCGGCCTCCCGGGCGGTATCACGTACATGTCTTTCCAGATCTGCGTGTCGTTCCCCGGGAAAAGCAAGGCCCATTTTTTCTTCGATGAACCGGCTGAGACGGAGGAGGAGTGCGGGGGGAAGCTTGTGGGACCCTTCTTCCGGAGAGGGGTTTTCACCGTTCCTTCCGGATTCTCTTTGCAGCCTATGCGTCATGACCGCCTGCGTCGGGTTGCCCGGGATAAAGGACGAGGAGCCGGTCCATGGCCGCTTCCTCGTCAAGAGACAGAAACTTGTCGAGGTCGTAAATATACACGATACCGCCTTTCAATTTCACCACGCCTTCGAGGCACTCTATCCCCGGGAAAAGTTCTTCCGACGGGGTCATGTCTCCGTCCTCCAATCCGGCTACTCCTTCGGCGTCGTCCACGAGAATCGCGACACGACGTCTTGACGTGCGGGCAATGAGCATCTGGTCGTCAAGGCCCATCTCCGCCTCGGGAAGCCCCAGGAGCCTGCGGACGCTGAGCACAGGGACCGCCTGGCCGCACACGTTGATAAGGCCCATCACAATGGAAGGTGCTTTCGGCAACGGCGATATTTCGACGGCCCGGACTACTCTCTCAACCCTTGAAAGAGGCAGGGCGCAACGCTGCCGGGAAAGAGTGAAGACAAGCAATCGGTCGATTCCGTTCATATCTCCTCTTCATGAATATACCACACCTGCGAGAGATGCGCACGCCCGGGAGCCTGTCTCTGCTAGCTTTCTTCGCGAGCCTTGGACACGAGGTCCTCGCCTTCTTTTTCCTTCTTCTTTTCCAGGGCCTCCGAAATCTCCGTAAGTCTTTTCATTACAAGGTAATTGACCGTTCCCTCCGGATAAGTCCCGTCTTCCTGCAACTCTCCCGCGCTCATACCTGTAAGTATCTCCAGGCCCTCCTCCATCTTGTCGATAGTGTATATGGAGAATTGGCCCGCCTTTACCGCTTCCATGATGTCTTCCCGGAGCATCAGATTCTTCCGGTTCCGCTTCGGTATGATCACCCCGTTGCTGCCGTCGAGGCCCCTGATCCTGCACAGGTCGAAGAACCCTTCTATCTTCTGGTTTACCCCGCCTATAGGCTGAACATCGCCGTTCTGGTCCATGGAGCCGGTCACCGCGAAGCTCTGCTTCAAAGGTACGCCGGAAATGCTGGAGAGAAGGGCATAGAGTTCCGCGCACGTGGCGCTGTCGCCCTCGATCATTTCGTAGAGCTGTTCGAAGGTGATGAACGCGGAGAGGCTTATGGGACTCTTCACCGCATATTTGGCCCCGAGGTAGCTCGATATGATGAAGATCGCCTTTTCGTGGATCTTCCCGCTCATTTTGGTCTCCCGCTCGATGTTGACGATACCGGCCCTTCCCGTATAGGTCCTCGCCGTTATCCTCGATGGTTTCCCGAAAGCGTAATCCCCGAGGTCAAGGACAGCGAGACCATTGATCTGGCCGACCTTCTCCTTTACCGTATCGATGATAAGGGTATCTTCGAGGGTCATTTCCCTGATCCTCTCCTCGACCCGGTTCACACGGTACACCTTCTCGGTCACTGCGGTGGTCACGTGCTCCGCCTTTATTACGTCGCTCTTCGCCTTCTTCGCCCAGTAATGGGCTTCACGGATCAGGTCGTGCACATCGCTGAACCTTGTGGAAAGCTTGTCCTGGCTGTCCGCGAATCGGGAGCTGTATTCTATGATCCTGGCCACCCCGGTCCTGTCGACGGGGAGGAGGTTCTCCTTCTTCTGGCACTCAGCCACAAAACCTGCGTACTTTTGCATGTTTTCGGCGGTGCGCTCCATCCTGCTGTCGAAATCGGCCTTCACCTTGAACAACTCCCTCGATTCCGCGTCAACGCTGTAAAGGAGATAGTAGATGTAAGGGCTGCCGGTGAGAATCACCTTGGTGTTAAGGGGGATGGACTCGGGCTTCAGCGATGCGGTGCTGATCAGCCGGTATTGTTCGAGCACGTCTTCTATCTTGATCTCCCTGTTCTTCATGGCCCTTTTCAGGGCGTCGTAAGAAAAGGCGTTCTTGAAAAGCTCCATGCTGTCTATAACCAGGTACCCGCCGTTTGCCCTGTGCATGGACCCCGCTTTTATGAGGGTGAAATCGGTGGAAGCCATACCGTAGGTAACCTTGTATTCTATCTTTCCGAAGAGGTTCAGGTACGTGGGGTTACTCTCGAAGACCACGGGGGCCCCTTTTATATCACCGTTATTCACAATCACGTTGACCGCATATTTCAGGAAGGATGTCTCCTGTTTGGGCATCTTCAGGAAGGGCATGGGGGAAGGCTGCTCCTCGGTAGTCTTGAATTCATCAAGATGAGAGAGTATCTCCTCTTTTGCGTTGTCGAGGTAGGCGACAATCTTTTCCCTGTCCCCGTACTTGCCCTTCAGCGTTTCAATGAAGGGGCCGACGAGATCGAGACCCATCATCCTCTCAAGTTTGGTAAGCATATCCCTGACGAGCTTTTCCGCTTCCCTCAGTATCCTCACCACATCATTGAGCTTCTCCTGGAGCATCTTGCCTGTTTCTTCCATCTTCCTTCGCGCCTTCTCGTCCATGGCGTCGAACTCTTCCTTCGAAAGGATCTCGCCGTTCTCCTTCAGGGGCACGATAAGGACGCCGCCCGGGCCCCTCTTGACGCTGAAGCCTTTCTCTTTGGCCTCTTCGTCGAGCCTGGACAGGTATTCGGTCTGCTTCTGCTGGAATTCATCGATGATTTTGCTTCTCTGCATCTCATATTCTTTTGTTTCAAAGGCCTTGGGGATCTCGATCCTCAGGGTGTTGATGAGGTCCTGCATCTCTTTCTGGAAAACCACGCCCTGACCGGGATCGAGGGATACGGCGATGGCCATGTCGGGGTCTTTGAAATTATAGACGTAACACCAGTCTTCCGGCGTCTTTTCCTCGGCTGCCTTTTCGTTGAGAAGGGTGGTGACGGTGGTCATCTTGCCTGTTCCGCTCTCCCCGAGGGCAAAGATGTTGAATCCGTCGCTATCTATGCTGAGACCGAAATCGAGGGCCTTCAATGCCTTTTCCTGGCCGATGGTCCCTCCGAAGTCTCCAATCTCCTGGGTTGTATTGAATTTGAACATTTCAGGATCGCATTTCTTGTATACATCTTCCGGCTGTAATTTCGTGATCATCTATGCCTCCTCCTTTCTTATCCCCCTGCGGGCCTGTTCCTGGATGTAAGCACCACCCGGTTCCACCTCCTATTTAATCTAATACGTCTCCGGGTGAACCACCACATGTTTCCGCCGATATATTCTTTTTTTGTAATCACCTCATCCAACTCCCGCCGGTCACGCATATGGTCTGGCCGGTCACATACTCCCCTTCGTCGGAGACGAGAAAGACAACCGTATTCGCCACGTCCTCCGGGGTGCCCTTGCGGGGGTAAGGTATATTCTCATACATGCGCTCTATCTCTTCTTCAGGGTAAAGATGGGGAATGAACTCGTTGTAGATGAAACTCGGGGCTATCGTGTTGGCCGTGATAAAGTGAGGGGCGGCTTCCATGGCAAGGCACCTCGTGAAGGCCATCACTCCTGCCTTGGCCGCGGCATAATGGGCGTGCCCTGCCTTGAGTCCCATAAAACCGGCCACCGATGTGATGCTCACTATACGTCCCGAGTTCTGTTTCATCATGGAAGGCAGTACGGCCCTGCAGCAGTAGAAGGTCCCCCGGAGGGACGTGTTGATTACGATGTCCCACATTTCATCCGTCATGTCAACTACCTGGGAGGGCCGGTTCGTGCCTGCGTTGTTTATGAGAATGTCGATACGCCCGAACCTTTCCCCCACGGCGAGGACCATCTTCTCCACGTCGCCCCTGTCCGTTACATCGCACTTGAGACCAAGGGTCTTTACCCCGAATTCGCTCCCGATCGCCTCCGCCACTCCGGCGGACCTTTCCTCGTGAGCGTCGGTAATGACCACGTGGGCCCCTTCCCTCGCAAGCGCCCTGGCAGTACCCTGCCCGATGCCCGCGCCCGCCGCCGCGGTGACTATTGCTACTTTATCCTTCAGCCTCATGCTCATTTCCTCCCTTTCATTTTAATCATACAAAAACCTCCCGGGCGACTCAAGAAGAAAACGTGCCCCGGTCCTTCCCGGGAGCCGGGCCGTCGCAAAGCATGAGACAGATGTAAGGTCCCGGGAGGCATTTCGATCCGGCATTTCAAAATGGAGGGAATGGAAAAGGATGTCCCCCGGAAAACTCCGGGGGATATCCTTTTAACGCCTGGGTAAAGATTTGACTATCAGGGTTTCTTCTTCTGATTGACGGTAAACGTGGTCCCCCCGATTTTCAGGGTGCCTGTGCGGCCGGCGTCATATTCCGGTATGGTAAGGACCACGGACCCCTTGTTGTCCACAAAAGGTGTGGCGGTAGAGGTGATCCATTCCGCTTTGTCCGTTATTTCGGGCGCATTGCAGTAACCATAGTTCTTTGCCGTCACCCGCACGGTGATCTCTGCCCCCTTGTAACCCACGGTTTTCGTGGCGGGCGAAAGGTTGTAGACGCACGAGCCTGTCTCGAAAATGGCTCCTACTTCCTGATCGTCGCGGGGTCGCATGTTCAGCGAGCACTTACCGTGGCCTGAGCACGCCCCGGTCCAACCCGTAAAGACGGAGCCCTTATCCGGAACAGGGGTGAGGTTCACCTTGGCATTCTTCTTATAGTTCGCCGAGCACGTGAGGCCGCAGTTTATGAGGCCGTCGGACGACTTGACGGTGCCCGAGCTGAGTCCGGATGTCGTCACGGTGAGGGTCGAGAGGGTGGAGGAGAGAGGGAATGAGACCGTATCGGCAATCACCGCCAGATCATAGAGTATCACATCCGTCGAGTCACCCGTTTCAACGTAACCGATGAATATCTGCTGTGCCGTGGCAGTGTTGTTCGCCGGGTCCACCGTGACCTTGAGGTATCCGAGTTGCTTCGTCTCCCCGTACTGGTACCATTTCGCGCGGGGCTTGCCCGGATCGATGCTGTTGAACACGCCGCCGCCGGTGCCGACGATGAAATAGGGGATGCCCTGTACAGAATACCTCTGGTAATTATGGACGTGGCCCGCAAAATTCGCGCTGATAGGGTATTTGTGATACAGGGTCTCCCACGGCTGAAGGTGGGGGTTGGCCACTTTGCTGCCGTAACTCCATATCGGATGGTGATGGATGGTGAAGGTTCCGAGCATATTGTTATTCAGTTGTTCCTCGAGCCATGGCACCTGGCTCTTGGCAAGGGCCAGGGACGTCTGCGGGTCATCGCCGTTGCAGACGTTACGGTCGGGGGAATCGAGGGCGACGAACCTGACGCCCGCGCAGTCGAAGGAATGGTACAGGGGATCTCCCTGGGTTATGTCGAAGGTCCGGTGGTAATGGTAGGCTTCGGTAGGGGGTCCATTAGGGTGCTCGTGATTATGGTACTCGTGGTTTCCTATGACGTTCATGAGGGGAAACTTCGCGAGCATCCCGTCCGCGTACTGGAAATAGATGGACCAGAACTGCGTGTAGTCCCAGCTTGCGTAGTCTCCGCCGTCGAGGATGAAGAGCGGCTCCGTCTCATGTTGGGCGATGAAGTCCGCCACGTACTGGAACCGGGTCTCCTGGGCATGGGAATCGCTGATCACGAGAAAGGTGAAGGGACCGCTCTCCGGCATGGTCCGGAACTTGCGGACAGTGAACTGGTCCGGGCTGTCCGACGGAGTCACCTTGTACACATATGAGGTATTCGGCGCAAGGCCCGAGATCGGCACGTGTTGATAGGCCGACGGTACCGTTGAGACCGCCGTGGCCTGAAAGGTTTTGTTCTCCTCGTAATAGGCCGCCGTTGCGTAATCCACCGAACCGGTCGCATCCTCGGCCCCGTGCCAGTTGATTGTCGCTGAGGTTGTCGCAAGTTTCGTTACATAGGGTGCCCAGTAATCCACCACCTGGGCGTTCGCAATGGCCGGGACAAGCGAGAAGAAGCAGAGGAGCATAAAGGCGGCGAAATAGCCCCACCCCTGTCGCGACAAGCGTATAGACCGGAGAAGGGGGGAAGGGAGCGGGCGGCGCACGTTGCGGCCCGGCGGTGCGTTCTTGCCGGGAATTCCTGTTGAGCGCATTTCTGTGACAGACATGACAAACCTCCTGGAGTCGTTAGTGATAAAATCAGAACATGACAACTTTCGTATCTATGTATATCGCGACAAATTGAAATTACTTAATAAGAATTGTCTCATTGAAGGAGCGGAAAGAGAAACGTCGGTTACAAGCTGCTTCAAACCGGAACGCCCAAGTCGCTGATGAGTAAGCCTGTCGCTTCAATATGGGATATGATCTCCGGATATGGTCCTATTTTCCCGGCACCCTTAGTTTGAAATAATCAAATGTGCCGCCTACCCGACCATATTACACATGCCAAACCTGCCTCACGAAGATGCCGACTATCACGACTTTTCCCCTCGCTGCACTTCGCCCCGACAACCACATCCCTGCACCCTGCCCGCCCGCTCTCGCCTGCGGCTCTTTTTATGACTGCTGCACGAGAATATTTGACTTTTTCGTTTCTTACCGTTAAGATTAATACATGCTTGAAGATGCCATACGGAGATATGGCCTGATTATCCTTTTGTCAGCCGCGCTCTTCCAGATGGTTTTCTTAGAAGGGGGCATCCTGGGGTCTCTGAAGCTGTGGAAAGAGATCAGATCGACTAATGCGTCCATCGCGGCAGTCGAAAAGGAAAACAAACTCCTTCAAGGCGAGATCGAGAGACTTCGGAAAGACGACAAGTATCTCGAAAACATGGTAAGAGTAAAATACGGCTTTGTAAGAGAAGGCGAAAGGGTTTACAGGACTGAAAAATGAAGTATGAAGGATCGATTTACAGGCCGCCGAGCGAGGCGGATAGTCTTATATTGCAGGTAGCCATCGGCTGCTCCCACAACAAATGCACCTTCTGCGGGTCTTTCAAGGACAAGAAGTTCCGGGTAAGGTCTTTCGAAGAGGTGAAAGAGGATGTGGAAGAGGCGAAGCAATACGCGCGATATGTAAGAAAGGTGTTCATCGCCGACGGCGATGCCCTCATCATACCGCAAAAAATGCTCGTCCCCATCGTGGAGCTTGTGCGGGACGCCTTTCCGAAGCTTGAGAGAATAGGCGTATACGGCAACACGAAGAGCATTCTGAAAAAATCCGTGGAAGAGTTGAAGGCCCTCAAAGACCTCGGCGTCGGGATCATTTACTTGGGCGTCGAATCGGGAGACCAGGTCATCCTGGACAGGGTGTGCAAAGGCACGGTCCTCGACAAAACCGCGGAAGCGGCAAAACGAGTCAAAGACGCGGGTATTATCCTCTCCGTGACCGTGCTCCTCGGACTGGGCGGCGTGGAGAGAAGCGCCATCCATGCGGCCGAAACGGGCAAGTTCCTGAGCAGGATCGATCCCGACTATGCGGGGGCGTTAAGCGTGATCCTGGTCCCCGGCACTCCCCTTGCGGAAGATGCAAAGAAAGGTGTCTTCAAGGTTCCCGATCCCTACCAGCTCCTTGAGGAACTCTATATAATGATCGAAAATACCAATGTGACCCACATGTTCTTCGCCTCGAACCACGCGTCGAACTACCTTCCTGTGAAGGCGTGGCTCCCTGAAGAGAAGGAAAGAGTGCTGAAGGCCATCAAGGGTGTCCTCGACAAGAAAGACCCGTCCGTCTTAAGACCGGAGTACCTGAGGGCCCTCTGAGATGAACATGCCTGCGAGATCTTCGGCAACCAGCGAGGTGGCTTTCGTCGACGTACCGATACGGGTACGGTATGCGGATACGGACAAGATGGGGGTGGTCTATTACGGCAATTACCCCATATTCTTCGAGGTCGCCCGAAGCGAGTACATGAGGGAGAAGGGATTCCCCTACCGGAAATTCGAAGACATGGGATATTACCTCATGGTCGTGAACCTCGATGCGAAATATTACCGCAATGCAAACTACGATGACCTCATCGTTGTCAAGACAAGTATGCCCGAGTTGAGGTCGCGGAGTCTGACCTTCCATTACGCAGCTTACAAAGACGGGGTGCTCCTCGTCGAAGGGAGCACAAAGCATATCTGCGTGAACGAAGACAGGAAGGCCGTGGCGATCCCTTCCCACCTCTATGATATCCTGAAAGATGCCCGGGCCACGTAGCGTTCTGGTCATAAGGCTAAGCTCCCTCGGCGATGTGCTCATGAGTATGCCTGCGGTAAAAGCCCTGAAAGACAAATTTCCCGACACCCGTATTTCGTGGCTCGTCGAAGGCTCGGTCGGCGAATTGCTCACCCACCAGCCCTTTATCGACAAGGTGATACGTTTCCCGAGAAGCGCGGCCACAGGGGCCCTGAAAAGGGGAAGACTTCTTCGTGCAAAAAGGGAGATGGGACGCTTTCTCAGGGGCCTGAGGGAAGACAGGTACGACACTATCATCGATTTTCACGGCATAATGAAGAGCACCTTCTTTTCTCTCTATGCAAAGGGGCGGAAGAGGATCGGCTTCGGGAAAATGTACGCCAAGGAGAAGAGCCACCTTTTCTACCACGAGAAAGTGGAAGGCGTTGACAGGCGGCTCCACAAGGTAGAGCGGAATATGCTCCTCCCCCGTCATATCGGAACGAACGGGGTGATCCCCGAGATCGTGCTCGTGGCGCCCGGGGAAGCCGGTGCGTATATAGACCGCTTTTTCGAAAAAGAAGGGATATCGTCGCCCGTGTTCGCGGTCAATCCCTTTTCAAGCAAAGGGAGCGCCTTCAAGCGATGGGATTTGGACCGGTACGGGCAGCTTATCGGGCGGATAAGGGAAAAAGGGAACGCCCGGGTCATCATCCTCTGGGGGCCGGGAGAAAAAGAGGAGGCCGAGGCCTTGCGGAAGACAACAGGTGAAGGGGTTTATCTCGCCTGCCCCACCGATGTGCCCCAGCTTCTGGCACTGCTGAAGAAGGTGGACATGTACATAGGGGGTGACACGGGGGTCATGCACCTCGCCGCCTTCGCGGGCACGCCGGTGGTCGCCGTCTTCGGCCCTACGGATGTGCTCATCAACGGACCCTACGGCGCGCGTTGCACGGTGGTCCGGAAGGACCTTCCCTGCAGCCCGTGCAAAAACAAGAAATGTGAAAAAAGGATCTGTCTTAAGGAGATATCGGTGAACGAAGTCTACGAAGCGGTGGTTGACATGAACGAAAGAACGGGAAGAGGCTGCTAATGCGCGTACTTTTTATCTATCCGAACCTGAATGCCCAGATAGGATTCAATTACGGGATCGCGTACATCTCGGGCGTTTTGAAGGCCCACGGCCACGAAACCTTCCTCCTCAATATAAACGATCAGACCGGCTACCCCCTTGACCTCGAAAGGATCAAGGGCGACATACTGGCCATAAAACCCGATATGATCGGCTTCTCCGTACTCACGACCCAAAACAAGTATGCCCTTGAGATTGCGCGGAGCATCAAGACCTACTACGACGTCCCCATCATCTTCGGGGGCATCCACCCCACCATGGACCCCATGGGGACCATGGCCGAGGAAGCGGTCGATTATATCTGCGTGGGAGAAGGGGAGGACGCCTTTCTCGAAGTGGTGGAAAAGGGCAGCCCCGAAGGCATAAGGAACATGGGATACAGGAAGGATGGCCGCGTAATAATGGAACCCCTCCGCCCGTTCAAGGATATTGCCGGTATGCCTTTCAAGGATTACGAAATCTTTGACTTTCAGCGGATGATCGACGCAAAGGACGGATGGGTGGGCCTCACCGCATCCAGGGGATGCCCCTTCAGGTGCACCTACTGCCTCAACCATAAGATCATGGCCCTCTACAAGAAGGACGGTCACCTGCCGAAAACCTACCTGAGACGCCATACCGTTGACGAGGTGATCGGAGAGATTGAATATCTCCTTGCCCATTACACGGGGATAAAGATGTTTATCTTCGACGACGATATCTTCACCTTCGACAAGGAGTGGCTCCATGAGTTTTCCAGGCGGTACAGGGCGATCACCGATATAGGGTTCGTCTGCAATGCCCACGCCCGCGTATTCGACAGGGAGATGGCGAAGGATCTCAAGGACGGCGGGTGCAGGATCGTAAAGTTCGGCCTCGAAAGCGGCAGCAACCGGATACGGCGGGATGTACTCAACCGTTACATGACCAACGACCATATCGCCGACGCCTTCAAGATCGCTCACGAGTTCGGCCTTCACACCTCCGCCTTCGTTATGGTAGGATTACCCCATGAAAAGGAAGAAGATATGCTGGAGACGGTGAATCTTCTCGCCCGGATACAGCCGGGACGGTTCCGCTGGACCCTTTTCTTCCCCTTCGTGGGCACCAAGGCCTATGATATCGCCGGCAAAGCCGGCATGATAGACTTCAAGAGAATCGAAGCCCTCGACAACTTCACCGACGAGACATGTATGATACTCGGAGACCGGGCGGACCTTGCCGCGGATAAGCTGAAAACACTCTTCTGTCTCTTTGTGAACGGCTATGCCGATATGGACGGAGAAGGGAAGTACCTGGGCCTTGCGAAAAGGGTGCTCGCTATGAGCAAGGATGAGTGGCGGAAAGACAAACCGAAGGTCATGGCCTCCCTCAAGGCCCTCGATTCGGAGATGGAAAAGGCAGGAAGACCGTTTTACGGCGTAAAATACAATGCATTTATGGGTGTAAGAAGTGACTGGACGGACGATAGTTTATCTGCCTAACTGGATAGGCGACATGGTGATGGCGGTGCCTTTCCTCCGCTCCCTGAGGGCGTCCCTCAAAGGCGAGATATGGGGCATCGGCAAGGCCGGGGCCATGCATATCTATAACGGCCTCGATCTCTTTGACCGGTTCACACCGTTTGACCGCAAAGGATTTCTTCCCTTTCTCGACACGGTGAATTCCCTGAGGGACACCCACTTCAACCTTGGCGTGGCGCTGCCCCACTCGTTTCGCGCCGCTCTGCTCCTATACAGCGCCCACGTGGAGGAGCGGATAGGCTATATGCGGAACAAACGGGGTTTCATGCTCACCCACGGTGTTCCGGAAGGACCCGCGCCCGAGCCGACGGTGGAGCATTACCTCAGGATAATAGATACCCTCGGAGGCTCACGGGTCCTCGACGCGCCCGTTCTTGCAGTAACGCCCGACGAAGAAGACAGGTTCGACCGCAAGCACATAGATATCAGCGGGCCATACGCGGCTTTCATCGCGGGGGCACAGTACGGGCCTTCAAAACGCTGGCCCGACGAGCATTTCTCCCGCCTGGCGGATATGATCGTGAAAAACCTCGACCTGAATGTCTACATCCTGCCGGGAAAGGGCGAGGAGAAGCTCGCCAGGGTCATCCGGGAAGGGGCAAAGCAGAAGGACCGGATACAGGTGAAATCCCTCGACCTCAGGGACCTCAAGGTATGTCTGTCCCGGGCGTCGGTTGTGGTGAGCAACGACACGGGACCGAGGCATATCTCCTCCGCCCTCGACATACCCACGGTCGTGCTCCTGGGCCCCATGGACGAACGATACACCAGGTATCCGAGTCCGCGCACGTGCCAGGCCATAAAAGACATTTCCTGCAGGCCGTGCAACAAGAAGAAATGCGACAGAGACCACGAATGTCTGAAGGGCATAACCCCGTCGGACGTCTTCGTGAAAGTGGAGAATATCCTCAATGACCGCAACTGAAGGACCGGATAAGACCGCATACCGGCTGCTCGACGGGTTCGCGGGGAAAAAGATCTGCGTGGTAGGCGATATTATTGCCGACATATATATCTTCGGCAAGCCCTACAGGCTTTCGCGGGAAGCGCCCGTGGTGGTGGTGAAACACGAGGAAGAGCGTATATACCCGGGGTCCGCGGGAAACACGATAAACAACCTCCTGGCCCTCGGCGCCCACGTGTTCCCCGTAGGGTTCATAGGCAACGATAACGCAGGCGACAGGCTTATGCAGTGTTTTTCCACATGCGGAAACCTGGATACGGAAGGGTTCATCCGCCACAATGGAGAAACGGTGACAAAGACGCGGATACTCGCGGGAGACACCAATACGTCCAAACAACAGGTCATAAGGATCGACAAGGATTCCAACAGGCCGGTGACAAGAAAGGAACGGGCCCTCCTCATGGAAAGACTCGAGGACCTGGCGCCCAGAGTAGATGCGTTTATCGTGTCCGATTACGGCCATGGAGTGATTGACCGGAAGGTGGTCCGCTTCATGAGCGAGGTGGCCGGACGGAAGGTGGTGGTGGTAGGCGATTCAAGGTACAACCTGAAGAGCTTTAAGGGGTTCACCCTTATCACCCCCAACGAGTCGGAAGCCATGAGCCTTGCCTCCCTTAACGACGGACACGACATCGAGGCAATAGGCGCGAAGATAATGGACCAGATGGCCGTGACCGCCCTCCTTATCACGAGGGGCAACAGGGGCATGAGCCTTTTCCTGAGAGACGGCCGCATACACCACATACCCATTTCCGGATCGGATGACGTGACGGATGTGACCGGTGCGGGAGATACGGTATGCGCTACCGTAACCCTCTGCCTTGCGAGCGGCGGTGATTTTTACGACGCGTCGCGGATCGCCAATTTCGCCGCGGGCATAGTAGTGATGAAACGGGGGACGGCGACGGTAACCGTCGAGGAACTGAGAAAGGTGATCAGATAATGGGAACAATCGTCGCGGACATAGAGAAGCTTAAGGAAATCATCGAGAAGAAGCGGAAGGAAGGAAAACGGATCGTCTTTGGAAACGGCTGTTTCGATATCCTCCACGTAGGACATGTACGATACCTCCAGGGGGCAAAGGCCCTGGGTGATCTCCTCGTGGTTGGAGTAAACGATGATTCCTCCGTGACCGGTCTCGGCAAAAGGAAGAAGGTGGTGACACCCGCCGCCGAAAGGGCGGAAATCATCTCCGCCATCGATTGCGTCGATTATGTAACGGTTTTCGCCGATCCTACCGTAGAAAGGCTCCTCCTCACCCTGAAGCCCGACATACATGCCAAGGGCACGGATTACACCGTGGATAACGTGCCGGAAAAGGACATTGTCCTCTCTTACGGGGGAAGAGTGGCCATAGTGGGCGACCCCAAGGACCACTCCACACGGGACATCATAAAAGTAATCAAAGGCATCGACACAAAATAGCCCGTATCAGAAGGCGAATCCGTCTTCCCTGAACAACGAAAGGCACGCATCCACCGCTTGGGGATCGTAGAGGACGCCTTTGTTCTCCTCAATCTCCTGGAGAGCAACATCTATGCCGAAAGCGGGACGGTAGGGGCGGTGCGACGCAATGGCCTCCACCACATCGGCCACGGCGATGACCTTTGCCTCGAGGAGGATGTCATCTTCCCGGAGCCCCATGGGGTAACCTGTGCCGTCCAGCCGCTCGTGATGCTGGAGGACTGCTTCCGCGATGGGATAAGGCAGTTCCGCCTTGTTCAATATGTCATATCCCGACTGGGGGTGGACCTCGATGAGGGCCATCTCGATATCCATGAGGGCTGAAGGCTTCGTCAATATCTCAGTAGGCACGGACATCTTCCCGATATCATGGATCGTGCCCGCCATGCGGATATTTTCAACAGTATCCTTCGGTAACTTCATTTTCTGACCTATGGACCGCGCAAGGCTCGATACCCTCTTCTGATGGCCCGCCGTGTAGGCGTCCCTCGTTCCCATGGTGAGGGCTATGAGGTTGATGGTGTTGATGAAGCTCCTTCTCAGCTTCTTCACGGTGGCCCTGAGTTCTTTTTCGTTCCGGGTGCTCTTGGTGATATCCCTCGCAATGGCGCAAATGCCCACCACGGCCCTTGCCGTATTCAGGATGGGGGAAACCGAGAGGGACAGGCGGACGAGGACGCCGTCCTTTCTTTTCCCCGTGGTGACGAAGTGTTCGCGGTGGTGGCCCGCTACTATCTCCTTGACGACCTTGAGGGCCTCGGCCCTGTTGCCGGCAGGCAAAAGGGTGGATATGTTGCCCCCCGCCATCTCGTCGGAGGTATACCCGTAGATTCTTTCCGCTCCCTTGTTCCAGCTTATGACAGTCCCGTTTGTGGTGGTGCTGAAGATCGCGTCATCGGAGAATTTGATGATGTTGGTCAACAGGGAATCCCGCTGAAGGAGGCTCTGTTTTTGGAGGAGCTGTTCCTCCAACCGGACAATCCTCTCCTGTTGGCGTTTGATTGCCTGGAGTAACTCCCCTTTCGTCGCCTTAGAATTATACTCCACTCAATCAACCTGGTTTTTTTGTGCAACTATTCTCAATTATAGCCCCGGTCCCATGAATTGCAACAAGGAATCACCCCTCATGCCCTTTTTTTCACTTTTTGCACTGTCCCTTTTTCCTTACTCATTCACTTGAACGGACTCCGGCAGGAAACGCCGGGCGGAATAACTGGAAGATAAGGAAGTTGCATAGGGGTTGGGGGTTAAAGATTTGCGCGGGATGAGGTGGGATTAAGCGGGATATTCCGGGATGTTACGATATAAACGGGGATGATAGAAATGCAATTATACAGCGAGGTTGAGTTTTAGATTTTGGCGCAAGAAATTGCATTTGAGTGATAGAAAGACGAACAGCAAAATCACCATGGAATTGCACTTTTCCGTTAAACTTGTATATCTGGAAGTTTAAGATTATAATGGAAGAAGACCCGCTCCTTCCATGGCCCTATTGATTTTGCCCCTATCTTAAATAGTGCGTAATATGGCAAACAAGAGGTTGCAAAGTCAATCAATATCCGCTATCATGTGAAAAATTGTGAGTGATCAAATGGAACCAGTATGGGAACGCTATTGGCATCAGTTTCTAAATTTTGAGTTGGTGCTCAACCAGACTAAGCTTTGGTTTGCCATTGAAAAGGAACTGGCCAAGGATTTTCCGAAGCATATACCGCAGGCGCTTCTAACGAAGCTTGATCTTACTTTTGACATTCTTTCAAATGCAATAGAAGTCTATCGTAAGTCCCCTCTCTCTCCAGAGGGAAAGACCTTTCGGAAAGAGGGGATTAAACTTCCCACCGGACCGAATATCTTTATGGAATACATAAGTTGTAAGGGTGCAGCACTGAAATTAGATGATATCGATAAGAGCACGAATTTTGAAATGCTGATCTTTCAGAGAAACATCATCACGGCGTTTGCCCATGTCGATGCTTTTCTCTCGGATTCGGTACGAGCCGCGTGTGAAGCACGTCCAGAAATAATGAAGAGTAGCAAAAAAATCGAATGGGAAACAGTACTATCTTGCGGTCAATGGAACACCTTAATGCATTTCTTGATCGAGGAATATGCCAACAAGTTTAGCTGGAGGACACTTACAGAAAGGGTCGCCTACCTAAGAGAACAATTGGGTCTTGATATGGGAATTCCGGAATGGGCTCTCTCATACTTGGACGAGGCAGAGAACGTGCGGCACATCATGGTTCATAATGGCGGAAATGTAAGCCAGACGTATTTAGAACGCACAGGGCGAACCGATTTGGCGATAGGTCAACCTTACCCCATAACGACCTCGTATTTGGGCAGAAGAATCGAATTAATTCATCATCTGGGGGCTGCAGCATATAGAGCCGTGGCGGCGAAGTTCTTCAATAAGACAGATGAAGAATGCCCGAAAACTAAGGAATTTGGTGAACTTCCAGAACAGGACCCTTCGTTGAAGAAAGTGTAGAAGTTGCCACGAAGTAATTGGAACCTATGTTCTATTAGCAGCATAGTGCTGCACCTGGAACGACTTCATAAACGTTCCGGCGCAAAAAAACAAACCCTTCACAACTTTTCCAAAGGTTTTGCCAACAGCTCGATAATAGACCTAGATCCTTGAATTTGGCTTCCATCATTTCCTGCATATCCGGTTGTTTGAGGAGAATAAATACAAGCGGCCGCATGAATAAGTACGGCATCTTGGTTCATCTTATCGGCGGCTTCTACGATCGCCTTATATGTCATTAGTGCATTCTGTCGATGGCGATTGACGATTGAGTTATGCTTGTGTGACAAAAAGTTTTTCGCACACAAGTATAGCATGAAGGCCAAGACAGAAAATATCATTACTTTGCTTGCTGTCAATTGCACTGTTTGATAGACATTTTCAGGTGATATCCAAGGTATCTTATGAATAAGAATGCTCAAAGCGGCATAAATGCCGACGGCCCATGCCATATTCCTCGTCCACTTGCGCCACTTCTCTGATTCAACGTCGTGTTGGTCCGCCTCTTGTTTAAAGTATATAGCTTGTTGAGTAACCCCCTGTTCGGCAGCTACCGTTCTAATCTCTTCAAGAACCTTAATTGCAGACTCTTTGGATACTTCTAAATCAGCCTTCAGTCCATCAGATTCATCCTTGATTCTTTGCAAAGTAGCCCGCGCTTCGCCTTCAAGCCGTTCGAAATCTGTCGTTTTTGCCACAGAATATGAAATGAAAGGATGCAGGGCATTGAAAACTGACTGATACAGGTTAGTTGTGGTGGTAATTAGAGATTGGTATTGTTGGGAACTGTCTTGTGAGAGCGGATTAAATGTAAGAATTTGGCCAAAATGATTGAAGACGGAATCCGCCTGATTCCTGACTGCGAGTAGCTGCGACGATGGCAAATCTTCAAGAACTGAAATGGGGAGCCTTCTAAATAACGCCGAGAGGCGACGAGCAGGCTCCAACACCGCGGAAAAAGTGAAACTTTGACCCAATCGGTCTTCTTGGGGTAATGTAGAAATGTCAAACTCTCGAATTCTTTCGAGCGACTGAATGGTCGCCATTCTGAGTTGTGTTTCCTCGGCTGTCATAGAACCTCCCTATCTAGTTTTCTAAGGTTGCATCGCTTCGAAGTCTGTTCCACGAAAACCCCCCTCGATTCATATAATCCTCCGTATTTATCAACGCAGCCATTTAAATGACCGCCCTCTATAGGGTTCCCTTCGTCGATATGACACGCAGGGCGAAATGCCTCTCTAACGTGAAGTACGCCCGCCGTCATGAATTATTATCCCTCTTTTCAATTGCTTCCCGGATGCCTTCAGGCAAAGTTGAATATAACGCTTCGATTTCCTTTGGTTTAGTGATGCGATCATCCACGATAAGGTTTATTAGCCTAAATAATGTCTGTGCAATCTCAGGGGTATCACTAAGGTCCATTTCCCCCGGGTGCACGGCGTTATTTCCCACCACGCGGCAAATGTCCAGTGACTTCTGTATCATCAAAGGGAGACCCGCTTTCACCAGCTCTCCTATATCATTATTTATGTTCTTCCCCTTTTGACCGAGATGGGGCATGAGTTTTTGAATACATAGCCTCAACAGAGCCGCCGCCCCGCGTGGAGATAGGTTTATAATCTCACGTGCTTCGAAATAGTCAATTTTGCATTCTTCAGGCATATCAGGATTAGGGAGTTCCACTGAGCCTGAAGATGGTATAATCAGCTTCTGGCCGTACCAGTATGCGACCTTAGCGCAGTGGACGCACCGAGATATATAGATCGGAACCAGGATAGGCGCACCCTGCAAAATATGGCGGCACTGTGACCACTCCTGCATTGCATAGACCCCGCACAAAGGGCAGTGAAATTGCGTTGCCTGAAATATGGGTGGGTAGTATTCCATAGTCTACACCTCTTTGTCCCGAAGCTTATTTGCTCTGGGCGGGATGCTGCGCGGGATTTTGTGGGGCGGGAAGTTTGACGCCCGGCGACGCTCCCTGAGACACGCCTGGGCACACGGTATCTTTCTGAAGGATATACCCGGGCTGGATAGTAGAATCCATCAGCTTTTGAGGCTCTATGTACCATCTATTCGTATCCAGCCGCGTGAGGCGAAAAGACGTCCCGCTTCCCGCCTCACCGGTATCAAACCGGTAGTACAAATACACATAATACGAGTTGGGAACAGACGGGTCCTTGGTCTTGCCTGCGTATACCCATCCCGTTGAAGAAGTACCCATGGAGCATGTGCCCCAGGCGACTATAAGGTCCTCCGGGGGAAACTTGCTGCTTATGTAATCGTCGGCGTGGGCAACGGTGCCCCCGACTGTCAACATCAATGCAATAGCAATAATACCGGTAATAAATGATTTCTTCATGATATCCCCCTTCATTCCTTGTGCTCCGAAAGCATGAATGCGCTCATAGGCCAACTATAGAACAACTCATAACCAGCGGTAATGAGGGTAAAATCCCTTGGATATGCGAGCGATTGAATGTACATCCACCGCTCGTTCGTGTAGATCGTGACGCAGTCATCCTGTGTTGAATTACCCCCTTCTATTATTTCCCATCTTCCCCGCCCGCTTGTTTCTTCGCCCCTTTCGCTTCCTGTGTTTTAAAGTCGTCTTCGCGGGGTTCAAGGAGTCGCCTCCTGATGGCATCCATATCCGCTTCGAGCTGGGCAACTTTCCGCTTCAGCGCGTCAACCTCTTCTTTATATCGGACCCTCCCTTGAAACGCATAAACGTTTTGCAGTAGAGCAAGTTTCGCATCATCGTCCGTGCTCGTCAGGACCTCGGCGGCCGCATCGAGCGCCGGCTGAAGGTCCTGAATATCCTTCCCGTGAGAAATTGGGGGCATTTGAATACCGGCGTCATAGAATACCCCGCCGTCCCTTATTCCAGAGGGCTGATTGAGTTTTATCTCCGGTGCTTTCCTCAGTTCCATCGAGCCTTCGCCAGTCATTATCCAATTGAGATTAAACCCGAGCGCTGCGAGAGATTCAAGGACCTCAAATCCAGGCTTATGTATCCCCCGCTCATATCCTTGCCACCCTTTAGGCGAGATGCGCAGGAGGTGCGCCATCGCCTCTTGGCTCTTTCCTAAGGATAATCTTATGCCCTTCAGACGCTCATTCATGGATACTATTTTGCGTCAGTACTTTTAACCAAAGTACTGACCTGAGTTCTGACCGAATCAGAAAGTTCTGACGCGGATAAAATCCGCAATTATTTACGATACTTGGCAATATACCTATTAACTTAGCCAAAACAAGAGTACTGACGCCTATTATTTTACTTGACAGGGATAGTTTAATAGGTCTAAACTCTCTCATTATGGATATCAAGTTAACCCCACCGGCAAAAATAAAAGGCCTTATGAGCGACCGCAAAACTTCGGCGGCGGCTATCGCCCGAGAACTCAACGTCTCGCGTGTTTTTGTCCATCTCACCATCGTGGGCAAGAAAAAGGGAACCCGTGTCCGGGAGATTCTTTCCGCGAGACTTGACCTCCCCTCGGACTTCTGGTCGGAGATGGATCGATGGAGGAAAGCTGCATGAAATTGTCTGCCGGTCATCAATCGGATTTGTGCACTCATTATGAAAACAGTCTACACGGAAAGGAGAATACCGTCAATGTCAAAACGAAAGCTGATAATTGACAAAAACCAGATGGGGCTATTCGAGTATCTCAAGCCCCAGGCCCCTCCCGCCCCGGGCAGCGTAAACGTCAGCCTCCGCATCCGTCAGGCGGTGTCACAGGCTATTAAGCGGTCGGGGAGAGACCGCATAGACATATGCGCGGAACTCTACAAGCTCACCGGCACGGAAGTATCAAAGGCCAGTCTCGACAAGTGGTCTGCCGAGTCAGGGGACATATCATCCGACCACATCGACAACAATGGAAATAAAAGGTGGGGAATCCCGGGAGAGATCGTCCCGGCATTCTGTCTCGTAACAAACGATTATGAGGTGCTCTACATAATCACGGAAGCAGGAAACCACAAGGCCCTGAGAGGAAAGGACGTGGTCCGCGCCAGAGCGGGTCTCCTCAAAGAAGAGATTACGAAGAAGCAACACGAACTCAAGGAGCTAGAAAAAGCATTATTGGAGGGAAAATGAACCGGGAACTAGAGATTCTTGCAGACCGATGGGAAAAAAGAGCGCGCCGGAAATGGCGCGATGCTGAGCGGGAGCAAAACCCGATGGGAAAACGGCTGATTGAACACGGGGCCACCTGTTATCAAAATTGTGCCCGCGAACTTAGGGAAGCCCTAAAGTCTGTTTCGCCTCAGTCTTTAACCATTGAAGAAGGAGATCAAAAGTGAAAGATGCTGCTGGTTTCAGTACTGATTGTCTTGCCTTGTTCCAGACGGACTCGTCTTTTGCTGCGTCGAGGAACTCGTGGCCTTGCCAAGTGAGATTTCCGGGGTCCCAATCAAATCCGTCAGGTCCCATGCTCGAAACGTCCTCCGCTTCGATCAGGCCAGCCTCGCATAATAACTTGATGTGATATGACACCTGACTGCTGCTATAGCCATCTATTTCCGGGCTGTCATGAAGACCCCAAGGGTCCTCACATTCTTCTATTTTCTTCAGTATTGAACGAGCAAGGTCAAGATCGCGCTTCATGCTGGGCCTTAGTCATTATATCACAAGGCGTTTTAGAAGGGGAAACAAAATTATGAACGAGTGGTTGACAGCAAAGGAACTGGCGGGACTCACCATGATGCCCAAAACGGAAAGCGGGGTAATAAGGAAAGCTCTCGCCGAACAATGGTCCTTCCGTGACGTTCCAGGCAAAGGGGGTCCTCGCGGGATGCGCCGCCAATACCACATATCCGCCCTCCCCGAAGAGACCCGCGTGGCGATCCTCACCGCCGCCGCGTGCCCGGCTCCGGCCCCCGATGCCGAGCCCGCCCCTGAAACCACCCCGGAGGCCCTTGAGGCTTATCTTTCCACGCGCCGCATTACCCTTTCCCCCGCGCAACTCGCGGACCCCGCGTTACAGCGCAAGCTCGCGGTCGCCCGCGCCGTCAACGCCTGCCCCGCCTATTCCGGCCGGGAAAAGCTTATCAGCTCCCTCGCCTCCGAGCACGGCGTAACCCCGATCACCATCAGACGTTGGGTTGACTATGTGGAAACCCTTCCCGCGCGCACCTCGAAGCCCCGCGTGAAATTGGGCGACGAGCGCATAGATATCCCCGAGACCCACGCCTTCACCCCCGAGGCCCTCGCGTGCGGCCTTATGAGTTATGCAAATGACATGAAGGCCGGGTTGAAATCCGCCTACCGCGCCATGCAGTCACAGGCCCCCTCCCGGGAATGGCGGATGGGCGATTATGTCTCATTCACCCGCCTCGTGAAAAAGCTCCCGGACGCCCTCTGGCTGCGCATCCGCAAAGGGGCGATAGGGTTCGAGCTGCACGGCCTCCCGAAGATTATCAAGCAATGGACCGCAATTCCCGTGCAGAGCGTCCTTTGTGGCGACCAGAAGATTTTTGACTATACAATCTACGATCCTAAAATGGACGAACTGATCAACCCGAACGGGTACCTCTGGATGGATTGCTCGTCACGCATGATCAACGGCGCATCGATCGAGTTCGGCCATTATAACAGCTACACAGTGGCCAACGCCCTGCGGCACGCGCTCAGCTTCGGCAATCCCGATGAACTTTACACGGACTGGGGCAAACCGGAGGGAAGCAAACACATCGCGGGCATCAGAGCCGCCCTCAACGGGCATTCGCTTTCCGGCGATTTCCAACAGATGGAGGACAAATACGGCCTATTCGATGAGGACGTGAAGGAGCGCAAATCGCGGCCCGGCGTACCCTGGGTAAAGCCCATTGAAAATATCAATAACTTGATCGAGCAGCGCCTTACCTCGAAGGGCCTTCCCGGGTACCGCAAGCGCAAAGGGGATGCATGGGAGAACAAGGAGGTCCAGGAACTCCTCAAAAAACAGGCGAAAAAGGGTATGCTCATGACGCCCGAACGGTTTGTTACCGAGGTGTACACCGTGATCGATGAGCATAACCGGGCGCAAAAGGTCCTGAAAGAGGGCCGGACCATCATCCCCCTCGACTTTTTCCACACCGGCCTCATGACACAGCGCAGAGATGTTTTTGATAGTACCACGCTCAATTACATATGCCTTCCCCGCGTAGCCCGCCAGCCGCTTCAGTGCGTGGTGAGCGTCATGGTGCGCCGTGAAAAGAGGGGCTACTACAGCCCCAAATTGTCGGGATGGAGAAAGGGCAAGGTGTGGGTCGCCTATGACCCCTATGACCGGTACGCTCCCGCGGTAATAAGCGATGAGCGCGGAGACATAATCGACATCGCGGGCCCGTGGCACGTGCAAAACCCCTACGATAAGGAAGGGGTTTCCGAAAAACGCCACCGCCAAGCCGAGCTTATGAAATGGGTAAACGAACACGCCCGCCGTCTGAAAGAAGGCTTTGACCTCTACAAACCGGAGGTCATGGAGAAGGCCCCCATCAAATTGACGAGTGTCACCGGCCCGGCCGCGGAGGCCGAAAAGGGCGTAAAAATCTACCACCTCCGCAAACAGGAGGAAAGACAGGAAACAAAGCGGATCGCCCAGGAAGCAGCGCGGGGTCAAAAAGAGCTTGAGGCCGAATTTGCTGCGGTAGCCTCCAATGGACCCGCCGAGATCGACGGATGGTCCCTTGGCGAGGGGAGGGATAGATATATTTTCTGGCTCACCCTCTCATACCGGGTGACCCTCGATCAGGCCCTTACCGAAAAAGAGCAGTATTTCTACACCCAATATCCCAACACAGGGGATTACCGGTCGTGTCGCACCCTACATGAGGATTTTGGAGAAAAATACATAGGAGGAGATGAATGCCGGAGCAAACCAAGGTTGGAAAGGGTACAATAGCGCCCCTCAAGAATGTCGCCCTCGCCTTGAAGGCGATGGACGGGGCCTTTGAGCGCATGGCTCAGCGCGAGGACGGAGAGCCGGGAATGGTCTGTCTCTACGGCCCCGCAGGAATAGGCAAGTCTCACGCGGCAACGTACACGATGATCAAACACAGGGCCTATTATGTCCAGGTGAGAAGTACGTGGACCAAGAAAGACATTCTTTCGGCGATTGTGGAAGACATGGGCATTCCGAAAGAGCGCACCATGTCGGGCCTCACGGGCCAGATCGGGCGTCAGCTCATTGAGACCGGCCGACCACTCATCGTTGACGAAATGGACCATGTGGTAAAGAGGGACGCGGTAGACATCATCAGGGACCTCTATGACATTGCCCACGTGCCTATCATGCTCGTAGGGGAGGAGAAGCTCCCCGACAACCTCAAGAAACAGGAGCGTTTTCATCGCCGCGTCTTCGACTGGGTGCCCGCCCAGCCCGCAGACGCCCGGGACGCCAAAATTTTAGCGCCCTTCTATGCCCGGCGTATCGAGATATCCGACGACCTCCTTGCCGAAGTGGCCTCTCATGCAAAAGGGTCGCTCTCCCGCATATCGGTCAACTTATCGAGGATCGAGCGCGAGAGCCTTGAAGTAGGGAAAACCATAATGGACCTCATAACCTGGGTAGGCATGAAAAAGGGTTTCTGGACCGGGGAAGGCGTGGTCAGGGGGGAATACGTACCGTGACCCATCAACGTAACCACGACAATCTGTGGCAAAGGGTGAGAAAGCTCAAAAAGGTCGCCCCGGAGGAGATCATAGAACTCGCCTTCTCAGTGAGGGCAAGCGCCGCGTCGGTAACCCTTAACCTCGACAAATGGACGCTCTCCGGCCACCTCGAAAAGACGGACGCCGGGTACCGCCTTGTGAAGGACTCACGAGAGGCCCCCATAGTCCGGGCGGATGGCACGGTAATGGTCCGGGACAGCGGCCAACAGCGCATGTGGAGAATCCTCCAGGTCAGGGGACGGGCAACGATCAGCGAACTCATCATGTACGGGAGCCTCGAAAACAACCCGGTCTCCCGGGATGGAGCGGTGACGTTCGCGAAATACCTGGAATACGCCGGGTATCTCCGGAGGGCCGCAAGGACCCCCAAGGGGGCGCGCTTCGCCTTCGAGCGGGCGACGTTTATCCTCATTAAAAACACCGGCCCCGTGGCCCCGCAGATCACCAGGGCAAAAGAAGGGAGAGGAAAAGAAGTGTATGACCGGAACCTGAGGAAAACGGTCTGGACAACGGAAAAAGGGATGGTGGAGGCATGACGACAGAGGACCTGCAACGGATCGTTGAAAAAGAGGGGCTCCAGGCCGTGGCTGACAGGATCGGCAAAAGCAAGACCGCAGTATGCCACGTCGTGAGGGGAACTTATAAGGGCAAGCCGGACAGAGTTCTCGACGCGGCGGAAGAGGCATATTCGCAACGGATCATTGAATGCCCCGTGAAAGGGGAAATCAGTTATGCGGAGTGCGTAGAAAATTCGCGCCTGCCCTTTTCCAGCGTAAACCCTATAAGGGTCAGACTCGCAAGGACGTGTCCGAGATGCGGGCACAAGACGGGGAGGGATATGTAATGGCAAAAAGCAGGAACAAAAGCGCGAACATTACTGCTCAGATTTATGACGGCGCGGTAGATATCTCTTACGACTGTACCGCTTCCGGGCGGTGTGCCTACACGCTGTGCGAGGTGATGCCCCCTCCGGAGGGTGACGAGTGTGCATTCAAGCAATACGGATCGTGCCGGGCGCGAGCCCCGCAGGAGGAGTCGCTCAAATCCCTGAGAAACGCGATCACTGCCGAGCTGAAGAGGCTCGAAGAAGAGGAGGAAAACGCATGATTAAGGACCATCCATGGATAGGTAAACAGGTGCGGTACGGTAATGAAAAGGAGAAAGAGGGCGGTGTCATCACGGGCGTTCGCACGATGCGAGGAGCGATGTTCGACGAGAAAACAAAGACCCTGCGGGTCGGGTATGAACTCCGCATTAAACCGGACACGGGCGGACCTACCTTTTGGATTAGCAACGTGTTCGAGCCTCAAGGAAAAGAGGAGGACGTGAAGCCCATAAGAGAGGAGGTGCAAAGTGGAACATAGGCAGATCGTGAGGCAATCGGCACCCGCTCCGGAGGCCCCTAACCCGTGGCAAGGGGAGGAGCTTAAACACTTTTGGGCGCTGGCGAACAGCGTTTTCGGGCCTAAGCAGGCTACCGGGCGCGTATATGACGTGATCTCGATCCGTTACAAAAAAGGCAAATTGCACGAACTCGACCGGTCCGAATTTGCTGGCCTCCTCGCGGAGCTGCACATTCGCGCCCAGGGCAATCTTGATGCACAGTTCCGGGGTACGCCCATGGCGGGGCCATGGCGCAAAATACGTTGGCTCCAAAGGGAACTCGACTGGTCGGATCAGAAACTAATCAACTACATTCTCTGGCATGGTCGCAAAACCGGTCGGGCCGTGGACTCCATCAACTGGCTCACGGTGGACAAGTCACGGGCCATCATCACGGGCATGCACAAAATGCGCGCCCGCTCAAGGGTGGGAAAATGAAGACGGCTGCGGTAATCGTGGCAACAACAATATTGCTTGTCCCGGCCGTAATAGCCGGGACTCTCGCGGCGATCGTGGGAGCGATCACGAGCGGGGAAAACTGCTTCAGGGGAGGTGGACTCAAATGAATGATTTGAATACCGAAGGACAGAGAACAGTGCATCTCGCAAGGCTCATCAACAGGCAAGGAGAGATATCGCCTCTCTGCGCGGTGTCGCCCAGAGCATTGAACCTCAAAAAGGAATCATGGACCACCCAGGTGAGATACGTCACGTGTCTCAGGTGTCAGGCCAAAATCAGGGGCAGGGTCCAGAAATCAAGGGGTGCGGAATGAGGGTGCCTGTCAAGGTATCAAAGCTCACCAAGGCTGAAACGAGAGAACTCCGCGAGCCTATCAGCAAACAACTGAACGTATCTCTCTATTCCGGGGAAGGTGGTATGCCGGTCCTTGTCTTTGATGACGACATGAATCAGGCGTACACAATCCGGGTTGCAGACTACATCGAGGGGGTTATGACGGCCGCGATGAAGGCCAGGAAAGAGAAGGAGGCCCATGAAAAGGAAAGGAGGAGGAAGACACGCGGCAAGAAGACAGGGGTAAAGCGATGAGGGCATCGGTGGTAGTAAGAAAACTGCCTCCCAACACGCGGTGGGACGGGTCCCACATGCCCGTGGACCGTCTGATCGAGGGTCACAAAATCACGCTTCTCGGCCCCTCTCCGCTTGCAAAAACGCCGGGATTTATTGGGGTGATGGTGGATGACGAAAAATACGTCATCACGCTCAAAGCCGCGATGGAAGGACTCATGATGGCCGTAACGAGCAAGATAATCAAGGACGAAATCAAGGAAAAGAGGAGGAAAGCGCATGGCAACACTAGGTGAAATCGAGGAGCTTGCAAAACAGTACAGCGACGCGGCGGAAAGCCTCGCAAATACCGTGCAGAAACTTGAAGATGCAGTTGAATCATTGAAAAGACAGTATCTCCCTGCGATCAAAAGGCAGGTGGGGATAGCAGCCGCGAAGAAGGCAAATTTGCGCTGCGCCCTGGAAGACGCCCGGGAACTCTTCAAACGCCCGAAAACATTGATTATCCACGGTTATAAGGTAGGGTACGAAAAGAGCAAGGAGAAGGTGTTTATAGAGGATGAAGAGCTTACCGTGCGCCTCATCGAGGAAAAATACCCGGACATGAAAGACATGTACGTCAAGACGAAAAAGACTGTCAAAAAGCGCGCGGTCCGGAGCCTGTCGGAAATCGAATGCCGTCTCGTGGGCGTAGAAGTGAAGAGGACCGAGGACGTGGCGATCATTGAATCCACCGCGTCCGAAATCACCAAATACATTGACAAGCTCCTCCGCGAAAAGGAAGAAGACGCGGCGGAAGAGGTGGCGGCATGAGCGATATACAGGGCACCATCATCATGGGTCCGGGGCGGCTTTCCAGCCACATCCTGGACACGCGGGTCACTATCATCACCCAGGCCGGTTTGGTCCTGGCCCTTGCCGGGGCGCTGGTGATCGCGCTCCGGGACCCGAGAAACGCCGGGGAGATCGCCGAGACCCACAAGGCTTTACTTGAGTCCCTCGGGGTGATTCTCATCAAGGGCGAGGTCATAACGGTAGAAGATTTCGAGACCTTCAAACGGGGCGACCCTGAATGGGATGTATGCGAGGACGAGAGCAGGGGGGTGACGTCATGAGCAGACGGAAGAAATGCATGATGTGCGGCAAAACGGAGATCATAGTCCGGGACGGCATGTGCTTTGTATGCGCCACGCGGGACGTCCAAGATCGCGCCGAAATAGAGAACCTCATAAAACGGGGCCACACGGAACATTGCGCCAAGGCGCAGGTGTGGGGTCCCATGGAATGCGAGTGCGAAAAGCAGGGCCTCGTGCCCGGCCTTGTCTCTGCACTCATCGTCAACGCCATGGAGGGAGGGGTATGAAACCAATAACTGTCGCGATTATGTGCCCAGGATGCCGAGTCAAATCGACGGTGGAACTGGACGAAGAAGCGAGGCTCCATCGGGACCTCATCGCCATGTACGAGGGGGAACTCATCCCGATGCTATGCAATGCCTGTGCGAAAAAGGCGGGCATATGCCCCGAGAAGAAGGAGATAATATCATGAAATGTCCGAAATGCGGCAAGAAGCTTGAGGCATTCGACGTAGACATCGATCTCGACTGGTCCGACGATAGCATCATTATAAACATCGATTGCTCCAAGTGCGGGTACGTGGATGATGCCTCGATAGACGCAGGGGATTTTGGGGGAGTGGATTAAAGGTCGAAACCATTTTCGTGACTACACGAAAATGGTCTGTCCGTAATGCGGGCGCTGAAGATGGCCGGGAATATTTTTTGGAATAATTTTACCCGAGATTTTACAAAAACAGGAGGATGAATGGACGGAGTATCGAAGGACATGCAGGCAAGCGGGGCACAGGCGATATATCGCCCAAGAGAGACTGTGTTGAAGGGCGGTGACACGCAGTACGAAATAAGGGAAAAATCAGAACGCGGCGAGTGGGTGCTCTACGGGGCATATCCCACCAAAGAGAACCGGGCAACGGCGTGGCTCGAACTCGCGAAGGATGAAACGAACGTGATGGAGTGGTTTGGCCCGGAGAACCCCCAAGAGGCTGCCCAGGGCGCGGTGACGCCGGTCCCCAGCGGCGCTCAGGATGCGCGAATATGGCAGATGGAGGAACAGCATAAATATGAGGTCTACGCCGTGGAAATGGCCGCGAAAGTCCAGGGTGCGGCCATGAGAGAGTCCATGGAGAGACTCCTCAAGGCGATGTTTCTCCGGCAGACCAAGGAACAACTCAAGGCCGACGGAAAGTGGTCAAAATGGTGTGCGGATCACGACATAGACGTCAAGCACGCAGACTATGAAATCGAGAAACTCCCGGACTGGAAAGACGAGGTGCTCCTAAAATTTGGAGCCCACACAAGATACGACATTAATAAAATCAAGTATTTAACGAATGGCAACTCCGAAAAATTAGGAGTCACCGTCGAAAACGGACAGGTCATGGTCAAGGGCGAGCCCATACCCCTCACCCCCGAGGACGTCGGACACGTGGTCGCTACCCTCCAGGAGGAGGCGCAGAAAAGGGAGGAGAAAGCGGAGGCGGATCGGACCAAAGAAGAGAAGGCCCACGGGGAGACAAAAAAGGCACTCAAAAAAGCGGAAGGGGAGCTAAAGAAGATCAGGCGCGAGGCGGCGAGAAAAGGGATGACCGCCGAAGAGGAAGGTTTCCTTCGGGAGCTTGAAGGAATGCGGACTGAGTTCGACAAGCTGTTCTCAACCCTCTCCGCCGAGGATATTGTTATCTTCGCGCAGGATGATCAGGTAGGGACGCCACGGGTGATAACCGCATACGGAACCATGCTCGACTATATGAGCGCCCAGATAGACCACGCCCGGGCCGCTACGGCTAAGCTCCAGGGGGGTAAGTGATGGGATCACCGACACTCAAAGCCAAAGTCGAGCATAATTACAAGAAATACCCCGCCAACAGCGAACGGCTCTGCCTCACGTGCAATCACTATGTGGCCGATGCTTTTTCCGCATACAAAGACGGCGTCAGGGTGCGACATGAAGCCCGGTGCACGGTGTTCAGACTCAAATCCGGCCGCGCATACAGGGTTCTCTGGGATCACGGCTGCGACGCCCACGATAACAGCGAGTACATGGCAAAATGCGAAAGAGGCACCCGATAATGGCGATCCTCAATTTTCAACAGCAGTTCGCAGACGACGTTGAAAGCGGGTCCAAACGACAGACGATCCGAGCCGAGCGAAAACGCCCTGTCCGGGTAGAGGAGAGATTGCACCTCTATACCGGACTCAGGACAAAAAGAGCACGGCTTCTTAAGCGAGCGCTATGCATGGAGGTGTGGGGGATCGCCATCCGATCAACCGGAAATGTAACGGTCTATGAGACGCACCACGGTGCCACAGGCCGGACACTCACGGACACGGAAAAGGAAGGACTCGCCCGCCTGGATGGCTTTAAAGGCCCGGACGCATTCGGCGAGATGCTCGCATTCTTCCGGGAAACGCACGGCTTGCCCTTTTTCGGGCAGCTCATAAAATGGTGAGGTGGTATAGATGACACTAAGCGAAGCGCATGAAAAGAGCCGGCCGGGGGACCGACTGAAACACACGGAAACGCAACTCGTCCTCATCCGCAAGGAAATGTTTCTCGACACCATCGCGGGCCTGAACTTTTTGTGGATGGCGAGGGTAGGAGGGGCGGGCTGGACCGTCCTTCCCAGGGGAAGGGGGGTATGATGGACAAAATACCCTGTTGGAACTGCCCGCCCGAGGCGGGAAACGTAATGAAACGCTACGGAGAAGACTCGTTTTACTCGTATTACGAGTGTCCCACGTGCCGCATGAAAAAGGCGCAGATGAAGGAGAAAGAAGACGGCCGAAAGACAGGAGATGACGAGTGAGCAACGAGCCGTGGCCGGTGGCCAAGAAGCAGCGGCGGATCATCGTGCAGTATGCTGTTAACATTAAGTGGGACGTGGGCTTTGATGCATGGCTCCTTTCCCGTCACCGGCGCACCTCGATAGAGCGCATAGCCGACTGGAGCGAGGCTCAACGGGTGATCAACGGCCTCCGGGGCCTTTGCATGGCACAGCATAAATGCAGGGCGTGCGACGCGCCCTGCAAGGCGTGGATGAGGAGGTATCAATAACCATGGACCCGTGGGTATATACGATCATGCGCACCATATCCGTTGATGATCTCCCGGAGGGATATAGACAGGTCGCCTCCATCGTGGGCGTTGAAAATGCCCTGAAACTCTCCGAGCACCTGGGCGGCCTCCCTTACTATTTTCCCCAGCTTGACGGCCTGCTAAGGAAAAAACGCGACGAGGCGATCAGGCATGAATTCACCGGCTCCAATTACCGGGACCTCGCGAAAAAATACCGCTTGACCGAGCGGTGGATTCGCGAGATAGTAGATAACAGCCCCACCCATAATCAATCCCCCCTTTTCTGATTCTCTGAACAAAAACCCTGAAGTACACTTGTGAAGTGCTTCGGGGGACTCCCAAGAGCCCCCCGTGTTTTAATCTCTCATGACGCAAAACCCCCCTTTAATACCCGGGAGCATGGAAGCCGTCCGACCCGGCCCCATGTTCCCACCTAACATGAAAAACCCACACACGCGGATAGAGCATAGGGTGCGGGGAGCGGCAGAAACGCCGCCCCCGACCCCTTAAACGGAGCCCGGCGTACCGGGCATAACGGGAGTTTCCGGGGCCTCCCCGGGGCGCGCAAAGCTGCCCCGCTAACCCCCGGCGTAACAAAGAAAGGAGGAACGCATGAAAGACAATTTTGAACCCACGGTCCTTTTTATCCTCAACGAGGAGCGGGGCTTTGTAGTGGATCACGCAGGGGCCACGAAGATGGGCCTCACCATAGGGCTTATGAAGGCGCTGAAGCTCGATCTCAACCGGGACGGCGTGGTGGACGTGAAAGACGTCCACATGGTGGACGCCGAACTCGTGCGGAAGGTGTTCCGGACTGAATTCTGGGACCGGATTCACGGGGACGATTTGCCTGCGGGCGTGGACCTTGTGACGGCTGATTTTTGTTACAATGCCGGTCCCCGGGCGGCGCTCACCATCGCCACCTACAACGATATCGAGGTCTGTACCCTCCGCCGTCAGATGTATTACTGGACCCTCCGGCAGAATAACCCGGGGAAATACAAGGATGATTTCGACGGGTGGATAGGGCGCTCCCTCCGTTGCTGGCAACGCGCTCTGGAACTTCAGGCAGGATACAAAAAATAGAGGAGGCACGATATGAAACACCTTGTACGGAAACACGCGTTGGACTTCGTGATTGTTTTGACTCTTTTTGCCATTGTGGCGTTTGGCCTGTTTAGCGGGTGCGCACCCACGGGTACCGGCATAAACAACCGGACTTGGGAGCAAACAGCAACCGACGCCTATCAGGCGACCGGGCTTGTGCTCTCAACGAGCAAGGCGACCCTCGACGCCCTGGCCGCTTCGGGCACCGTCGCCCCGGATAAAGCGGCCCAGTGCGAGGAAATCTACAAAATCGCCTATGACGCCTATATTGCGTGCGGCGATCTCCTCGCCACCGCGATCGAAACCACGGATACGGCCGAACGCGAGAATGCGATTGCCGCATATCAGGCCGCTCTTGCGAAGCTCCCGGGCCTCGTTGCCCAGGTGACGAAAGTTGTAGCGGAGGTTGAAAACAGATGAGTCTCGCGGCCGCAGTAGAACTGCTCGGATTGCTCCTTGCTCTCGCCACGCAGCTCCCCCAGGCGGTGGACGCGGTAGGACAGGTGATAAAACACATCGAGGCGCTGCTCGACGGCACCGAAATGCCCATCGAGGACCGCTCTGTATTACTCGCCAAGATCAGGACCGCCCAGGCCATGCTGCCGAAGCCCGCAAGCACGGGAGGCGCCGCATGAATAACCTTGACCGTTACGAGGCGTTGAAAGGCCAGCTCGAAACCGGGGACTTGCTTCTCTGGAAGTCCCATAGCGCCCTGGGGAGCGTCATTCGCCTTTTCTCCGGCGCGAACGTAAATCACGCGTCCCTCGTGTTCCGCATTGCTCCGTACGAGGGGTCGGAACACAGACGGTTTACTTCCGAGTCCCTGGAGCACGGGGTTGTGTTGAACCTCCTTTCCAAGCGTCTCGCCGAATTCGACGGCGAGGTCTGGTGGTATCGCCTGAACGCCGATATGGCGGCACAGCGCGTCGCCATAGGTGAGCGCGCCCTCCAGTATCTCGGCACGCCCTATGACTATGAGGCCCTTTTTCAGCAGGCCGTTGAACGCGTGCAGGCCGATCCGTCGCGGCTCTTTTGCTCGGAGTATTGCTTTATCTGCTACGGACTCGAAGGGATAGCGCCCAGGCCGGGCGACATGCCGGCCCTGGGACTCTTCCAGGAACCTATAAAACTCGTGGGGTGAGACCATGAAAAAGAACTGGAGAACCACACTCGCGGGCTGCATCATAGGGGCTCTTTACGCGGGCCTGACCGCCTTGCAGCAGGGGACCGTAAGCCTCCGGGACGTGGCTATCGCGGCCGGGTTCGGCGCGATAGGTGCCCTCGCGAAAGATTGGAAAGTCACGGGCGGGCAGGTGCAGCAGTGAACGAACACTGGCAGATCGTCGTCACGCTCGTCACGATAATGGCCGTCCTGGACGGCGCGTCTATCTGGGCAACCCGGTTCATCGTCGCCCGGTCATTTGCCGGGCAGCGGGATCAATATCGCGACCAGCTCGCGGAAGCAGCGCGGAAATGCGAGGAGCTTACCACTCAGCTCAACAACATCCAGGCCGTCGAAAAACAGGTCCTGGAACTGAAGGCAACGCTCCCCCTCGATTATGTCCGCAAGGAAGATTTCATCAGGCACGAAGTGGTGATAAACGCCAAGCTTGACAGAATATTTGACAGACTACAAGGAGGAAACCTGTGCAGCAAATGACGATTGACATTCAGAAAGCGCGGCGTGAAGAGTTGCGCTGGCTCATTCTACTCGCTCTCAATGCCGCGCGGCCCATGGGCACCTCTGAGGCGGTGATCAAGAACGCCATAGAGCCGGTAATACTCGACATTACGCAACACGAGGTGCGGAGCGAACTTGATTACCTTGAAGAGAGGAAGCTCGTCGCCACCTCCGACCGTGACGGTCTCGTTTGGCACGCGAAGATAAGCCGCTACGGCATCGATGTGGTCGAATACACCGTAACCTGCGATCCCGGCATAAAGCGCCCGAGGCAGTGCTGATATGGCTCAACGCTCCAAAGTACTGAGCCTCCCGGACCCGGTAAAAAACGAGCTTGACAAGCGTCTCGTGCGCGGAGGGTTTTGCGATTACACGGCCCTGTCGGAGTGGCTCTGCGAACAGGGATACGAGATCAGCAAAAGCGCCATACACCGCTATGGACAGGCATTTGACGAGCGCTTATCCGCGATAAGGGTGGCTACTGAGCAGGCCAGGGCGGTCACCGAAGCGGCGGGGGATGACCGGGGGGACCTGGGCGATGCTCTTACTATGCTCGTGCAGGAAAAAACATTCCAGGCCCTCGTCGAAATGCAGAGTCTCAATCCCGAAAAGATCGACCTCACCAAGCTGGGCCGCATGGTCGCAGAACTCAACCGGGCGAGCGTGCAGCAAAAAAAGTGGATCGCCGAAGCCCGGGAAAAGACGAAAGCGACCGCCGAAGAAGTGGTCAAAGTCGCCAAGAAAGAGGGCCTTACGGAAGAGAAAGCACAGCAGATACGCCGCATGATACTGGGGATTGTGTAACGCATGGAAGAAACGTCACTCAGGAAAGAAATCTTACCCCGAACGGAACCGGCCCCCGGGCTGCTCCTTGGATATCAGGCGTGCTGGGCCGCGGACCAAGCCTCTGTTAAGGTTTGCGAAAAATCGCGCCGGGTTGGCCTCTCCTGGGGAGAAGCGGCAGATTCGACCCTCTATGCCTCCGAGAAGGGAAACGGCGAAAAGAGGGACGTATGGTACATCGGATATAACAAGGACATGGCCCAGGAATTTATTAATGACTGCGCCAAATGGGCGCGGGCATACGATAAAGCCGCCACGGCCATGGAGGTGGAAGAATATCAGGAAATAGACCGCGTGGAAAATGCCTCCGGGGAAGTGGTGGAGGAAAGAAACATTCTTGCCTACAGGATAACCCTCGCGTCCGGCTGGAGGATAACCGCCCTTTCGTCCCGCCCCTCGAACTTAAGAGGCAAGCAGGGCAGGATCATCATTGACGAGGCCGCGTTCCATGAGGACCTCGCGGGCCTTATCAAAGCGGCGCTCGCCATGCTTATCTGGGGCGGGCAGGTTCATATCATCAGCACCCATTTCGGGGACTCGAACCCCTTCAATACCCTTGTCCAGGACATAAGGGCGGGCAAGAAGGCTAAATACAGCCTTCACCGTATAACCTTTGACGACGCCGTTGCAGACGGCCTTTACAGGCGGGTGTGCGAGGTCCTTCGCAAAGAGTGGACCGAGGCCGGGGAAAGCGAATGGAAACAGGAAATCATCGAGAGTTATGGCGACGATGCGGATGAAGAACTGTTCTGCATCCCAAGTCAGGGTAGCGGTGTATGGCTCACCAGGGCGGTTATCGAAAAGTGCATGTCCGATGAGATACCCGTGGTCCGCTACGAGCAACCGAAATCATTCGCGGAGATCGCGGACCATCTGCGCTTCGCAGAGGTGGCGGACTGGTGCAAGGGAACCCTTTTGCCTCTCCTCACAGAACTTGACCCGAACAGGAATTCGTTCTTCGGTGAGGACTTCGGCCGTACAGGGGACCTGACGGATATCGTGCCCCTTCAGGAACAGCAGAATACGACGTTCAGGGCCCCCTTTGTTTTGGAACTGAGGAATATCCCCTTCACCCAGCAAGAGCAGATCCTTTTTTACGTTGTTGACCGCCTGCCGCGTTTCCGGCACGGTGCTCTCGACGCCCGGGGAAACGGTCAGTTCCTCGCAGAAAGGGCAATGCAGAGATATGGCTCCTCCCGGATCTCCGAGGTGATGATATCCGAGAGCTGGTACAGGGAGGCAATGCCACGCTATAAGTCGGCCTTAGAGGACAAAGTCATTATGCTCCCCAAGGATTCGGACATCATGGAAGACCACCGGTTTATCAAGGTGGTCAAGGGCGTGGCAAAAGTCCCGGAAGGAAGAACCGCTGGCCAGGACAAAAAACAGCGCCACGGGGACGCGGCGATCGCGGGGGCAATGGCATGGTTCGCCACCTATCAGGAATCATGCGGGCCGATCGAATTCGAGTCGACCGGCAGGATCCGGGAATCCTTCAGAATGGAGGGCTATCTCTCATGAAACGAAATATCAAAATATCGCCCACGGGCCGTACAACAGGCTCCGTGAGGGTAAACATACGGGTCAAGCCTGTATCGTGCGATGTGGGGGAGTTTCAACGGGGTTTCAACGGTACTACAGGGGAGAGGGCAAATGGCAGATAAGCTAAAACCGGTCCTTGACGAGATCGCCACTGTGGAAAAGGATATCTACCAGGACTACATTGGGAAGGTCCAGACCAACCCGGATAAGATATTGCGTTCCGAAGGACGCGGCAAGGGTATCGAGCTTTATGAGGATTTGCTCCGCGATGACCAAGTGGGATCGAACCTTAACACACGGAAACTCGCCGTAGTTGGCAAAGAATGGGAAGTCGTTCCCGCCTCCGAGAAAAGAGCGGATCAGAAGATCGCCGATTTCGTCAAGGAAGTGCTCCTTGCGTGCAACTATGACGATGCGAGAAAGGCGCTCCTTTCCGGAATCGTCCTCGGCTTCAAACCCGCCGAGGTCATGTGGGAGTATTCCGAAGGGCAGGTATGGATAAAAGAAATCATCGGCAAGGCTTCCCGGAGGTTTGTATTCGACCTCACCCGTAGTCTTCGTCTCCTCACCCTTCAGAACATGATCGAAGGGGAGGAAGTCCCGGAATGTAAGTTCCTATGCTACACAAACGTATCTGACAACGGGAGCCCCTACGGGGACGCGCTTGGAAGGCTCCTCTACTGGCCCGTGTGGTTCAAGAAGAACGCGATCAAGTTCTGGATGGTCTTTGCCGACAAGTTCGGGAGTCCTACTGCAATAGGGAAGTATCCCCCCGGCACGCCCCAGGCCCAACAGGACGCCCTTCTATCGGCGATCGACGCCATACAGCAGGAAGCGGCCATCAAGATACCCGATAACGTGGACATATCCCTCCTGGAGGCAACGCGGGGAGGATCGATAAGCTGCTATGACGGCCTCTGCGCGTTCATGAACGCGTCCATTTCCAAGGTCCTCCTTGGGCAAACCTTGACCACGGAGATAGGCGGTACAGGCAGCTATGCGGCGAGCCAGACCCATGAAACAGTCCGGGAGGACTATATCAAGGCGGACGCGGACTCCCTGTCGGCCGCGCTCAACCGCCAACTGGTGCGCTGGATCGTGGACTATAATTTCCCCGGCGTGACCCGGTACCCAAAGGTCTGGATCAGGACCGAGGGAGAGAAGGACCTCAAGCCACTCGCGGACCGTGACAAGCTTATCATCGTAGACATGGGCGTGCCCGTAACCGCCGATTACATCTATAACACCTATGGGATTCCGAAGCCCGAGGACGGTGAGAAGCTTATAAATGCTCCTGCAAAGGAGCCTGTAAGCCCACAACCGGATCAGCCAAACCCACAAAATGATAAGTCCGCAAATTTTGGAGAGCAGACCTCCGGGATCGCCGCGCTTATCGAGGCGCAACGGAACATAGACGCTCTCACGGGTAATGCCGTGAAACAGGGTGAAATTGATCTCTCGGACCTGGAGAGAATTGTCGAGTCGGCGACGTCTTATGAGGATTTGCAGTCAAGGCTTGCAGAGGCGTACCGGTCTATCGGTCTGGCGGAATTTCAACAGACCCTTGAACGGGCGCTGTTCATGGCGGGCCTGAAAGGCAGGGCTCTCCCATGATCGAGTTCACCCCTCTTCCGTTTGATGAAGCAATCCGGTTTTTCGGGGATAAGGTAACCCTCGCTCCGGACAAATACAGAGCCCTCACCGCAGAGGCCAGGGCGAAGGCGTTCACGGTGGCGGGCGTGGCGAAGATGGACGTGTTGACGGACCTCTACACGGGGATCGACAAGGCTATTTCGGAGGGGACCACTTTCGCGGATTTTCAAAAGTCGGTGACGGGCATAATGGAGAAGCGGGGATGGACGGGGATGACGCCGTATCGTCTGGATAATGTCTTTCGCACCAACATACAACAGGCGTATCAGGCCGGGCACTTTCAGAAACAGATGGGGCTCGCCGACCGCCGTCCGTATTGGCAGTACGTGGCGGTGATGGATTCCCGCACCCGGCCCGCCCATGCGCGGATGAACGGTAAAGTGATGCGGTATGACGATCCATTCTGGGAAACGTCCTATCCGCCGAATGGTTTTAGATGTCGCTGCGCGGTGCGGGACTTGTCGGAGAGCGAGTTCGGGAGAGAAAAGTTGAACCTCACCGAAAATCAGGACTCCGTTGCCGACCCGGGGTTCGATACAAATCCGGGAGAAGCATACCGAGTGGACCTCGTCGCATGGGAAAAAGCGGAGAAAGCCCCTCGTCCGTTACAGGAAGCCTTCATGGACGCCATGGCAAAAGGGTCTCCCCGCAGGGCTGCCTTTGCAGATTGGGTTGACGAGATTGCCAAAGACAGAAAGGCGCGAGGAAAGACGAGTGTAATTGGATGGATGGACTCAGACACAATGAATTACCTGACTCGGAATGACGTGCACCTGTCATCACCGGTAATTACCGCTAATGACAAGAGAATACTCCATACGATGCGAGAGGCAAAGGAGGCGAGAGGTAGCACTCTCTCCATCGAGGAGACAAAGGGCATCCCCGATGTTATCGCCGGATATGACGCGGTGCTGTGGGACACCGAAGACCCCGCCCTCGTGTATGTGTCGGCAGGGCGGGAACGCGACATCAAGATTGTCGTCAGAGTAAATTACAGGCTGAAAGGAGAACGGGAACCTGTCAATCTCCTTACGACCGCGGGGAAGGTTCAGAGAAAAAACCTCACAACGAAAAGATACCAGCTTATAAGAGGAGAATTATGATGGGGCTGGAGGGGCGCCACATCCCTCATAGGGCGGTCAGCCTCGACGAAATCAAGGCCTCATGTCCAACTGGCCACGGCGACTTTCCAGTTGTCAGCCCCATCATTAGTCAAATTATAACACAGCAAAAGGACGTGTCAAGTGGCCGATAGCTGGATAAGAGTTGAGATCAAAGACGAGGGGCTAAAAGACCTTCTCAAAAGCCTAAAGGAAAGAGTCGAGAACCCAGCCGAGGCGATGAAAGAAGTGGGTGCGATCGTCAGAAGCTCCATAATCAAGAATTTCCAGGAAAGCGGTCGCCCGGAGAAGTGGAAGCCGAAGAGAAAGCCCCGGCAAGGCAAAGTTCTCATCGACACCGCCCGGCTTCAGAACTCCATAAATTACAAAGCCTACGCGAACAGGGTGGAAATAGGTCCGGATGCAGTAGTCTATGCCGCCATTCATCAGTTCGGAGGCAAAGCAGGCAGAGGCCATAAAGTCACGATTCCCGCCCGACCTTATCTCGCGGTTCAGGATGAGGATTGGTCGGAGATCAAGAGGGTAATCGAGAACTATCTCACGAGGAGGAACGCATAATGCCAGACTACATCGAGCGCCGGTTCCCCGTCTTTAAGGCGGGCACGCATAAGGATTCGGATGGCAAGGAACGGACCTGGACCCCGGCCGATCTGGACCATATGGTTTCGACCTACGATCCCACCCAGCATGAAGCTCCCGTGGTGATAGGTCACCCCAAAGACAATTCACCGGCGTTCGGGTGGGTCAAAAATCTATCCCGGGAAGGCGACGTGCTCCACGCTCACGCGGAAATCTTCCCGGAGCTGGACGGCATGATACAGAAGGGGCTTTTCAAAAAGCGCTCCATTTCCCTCTATGAAGACGGGACGCTCAGGCACATAGGCTTTTTGGGGGCGAAGCCCCCTGCGGTTAAAGGACTCCCTGACATTCAGTTTGGGGAAGGAGTTGAAACCACCATCGAGTTTACAGACTCGAACACCAAAGAAGGAGGTAACCGGATGAAGTTTTTTGACTGGATCAGACAGACAGCAGGAAAAGAGGGGGTGACCCTCGAAGATTTACCCACGGCGGGGGGAACCTTTTCGGAAGAGGAACTGAAGCGAAGGATCGATGCGGCCCGCAAAGAGGAACGAGACAAAGCGACAGCGGAATTCTCGGAGGCGCAGAAAAAGACGTCCGATGATCTGAAAGCTCGTGAGGAACGGATACGCACACAGGAGCTGGAAACACGCAAAACCCTGACAGCCTCATTCTGCGAGGCCCTCCAGAAAGAGGGAAGGCTGACACCCGCAATGATGAAGGTCGGCATGGGCATGACGAACTTTCTTGAGCAGATCGGCGCGATCGAGGCCACGATCGAATTCAACGAAGGAGAGAAGAAGCTCGCACAGACACCCCTTGAGTTCATGCAGGCGTTTCTCCGGGGGCTCCCGAAGGCGATAGAATTTGGGGAAGTTGCGACGGATGACAAGGATACTGGGCCGAAAGGTCAGGCGGCAGAAAAACTTGATCGTCTGACCAAGGCAAAAATGGGGAGCGACAAGGCTTTATCCTACGGAGCCGCATTCACCGAAGTGCAGAGCGAAAACCCCGATCTTGCCCGCGATTATGCGGAAGAGATCGGCAGATAAGGAGGGACCGATGAGCACGGAAAAGGCATTATGGGTGGAGTCCTACAAAGCAATCGAGGATTTGAGTAACGACAAGTACCGCTTCGTGGTCCTCACCGCGACAGGCGTGAGACGGCCGGACAATGAAACGGAAATATGCCTCGGCATACTTCAGAACGCGCCCGCCATCAACGAGGCGGCTGTAGTCATGCTTGCGGGACGAAGCAAGCTCGAAATGAATGACGCCCTGGGCCTGGGCGCGTTCGTAAAAGCGGAATACGTCTCGGCAACGGACGCAGGCAAAGGAAAGACCGCGGCGGCTGACCTCTCTCACGCAAGGGGGTATGTCGTCGAGGCCAGCGGAGCGGAGGATGACCTGGGCTCCGTGATTCTGTTGGGGCCGGTCCCCGCGATCACGCAGGACGCATGGCAGCGAACCACGGTCACGACGGACGCGACAGCGGGGGCGAAAACCTACACGGCGGCTGAACTTGTCGGAGGTCTCATACTCCGGGATCCAGCGGGAGGCAACAGAAACGACGTCTCGCCTGCGGCCGCTGATATCGTTGCGGCTATCCAGGGCGCGGTGGTCAAAAGTTCATTTGAATTCACCATCCGCAACACAGCGGATGCGGCCGAAACCATTACCCTCACAGCAGGGGCAAGCGTCACGCTATCGGGCACCATGACCATTGCGCAAAACAACAGCAAAAGATTTTTGGCCGTCGCGACCGATGTGGGCGCGGGAACGGAAGCCGTGACGATTTACAGTCTCGGCACAATCGTACATTAAGAGGAGGATAGGATATGGGTGGACCGAATGCAAAAGAGTTGATCGTAGCGGGGCCTCTCCAAAACGTGAGTCTCGCGTACCGCAACAAGTCGTATATAGGCGACAAGGTATTTCGTATCCTGGACAAGGTAGACCCGAGGGCAAAAATCGCCCGTTATCTCAAGGGATCGTGGTTCAGGGACGAAGCAGCTATAAGGGGAGCGGGCGGGGAAGCCCCTCGCGGAACGTATGAGGTGGACTTGCTGTCCCTGGCGACAAAAGAGTATGCGTTCGCAAAGGAAGTGACCGATGAAGACAGACGGTTTGCGAAATCGCAGATGGCGCCACCTCTTAAACCAGACCAGGACGCCATTGAATTCACCGCGGACAAAATAGACCTTTCAAAAGAGCGCAGAGTGGCGAATCTGGTGAAGACTTCATCGTGGATAGACGGAAACGGGGCGGGCGGAGAGGACGCAGAGGGTCTGTGGTCGCCCGTGGGCGCGACAAACACCTTTCTCGCGGATATCAAAAAAGGCAAAAAGGCCGTTCAGAGCGGGACGGGAGTGACGCCCAATGCGCTCATTCTTGATTACGCGACCTATATAGGCCTGACAGAGGTGGAGTCCATCCTGGACAAGATCAAATATACCCAGCGCGGCGTTTTAACGAGGGACCTCCTTGCCTCGCTTCTTGAACTGGAAGAGGTGCTCGTGGGTGAGGCCATAGTAAATACGGCGAAGGAGACCAAAGCAGGGACGGAATTCACCGCCTCCTACGTTTGGGAAGTGAATGCAGGCAAGGGCATGGGTTTTCTCTTCTATCGTCCGCCCGCCCCGGGGCTCAAGGTTCCTGCCGCAGGGTATCAGGCCCGCGTCGCCTACGAAGACGGTCAGTCGAGACGCACCACAACCTGGAGGGAGGCAAGTCGTCACCAGGATGTATATGAGGTCGCGGAAGAGACGGACATCGTGCAGACCGGTGCCGACCTGGGCTACCTGTTCAAAGATACGTTCGCAACGTAGGAATGAGGGGCCGGGAAACCCCGGCCCACCCTATGATGAATCGAGGAGATTATGTATTGTACGATAGATGACATCAAGAAGCTCCTCCCGGAGGAGCTTCTGATTCAACTCACGGACGACGAGGGATTGAACCGGGTTAACGACGCCCGGGTCGATGAGGCGATCGCGCAGGCGGGCGCGGAGATAGACTCGTACTGCGCGACAAAATATGCCGTTCCCTTCGCTACGGTCCCGCCGATCGTCAAGAAATGTTCCGTGGACATGGCGATTTACAACCTCTATTCCCGGCGCGTGGAAAAGACACCTGAAACGCGGGTGGACAGGTATAACAACGCGGTCAAGTTATTGAGCAATATCGCAAAAGGAGTGGTGTCGATCGGCGCGGACCCGGCCCCCACGGAGCAAGCCACAGGAGATCAAATATCGGGAACGAAAGAAGCGAGTGACCGCGTTGTCACGCGATCGAAAATGAGGGGGTATTAAATGCCAGACACAATGGACCCGGGGTGGGGGAGAGACGAGTTCGGGGCGCAACCCTACGGCCAGTTTCTGGAAACCCTGCTTGCCATCGAGGAAGGGATCAAGGACGGAATAAGAGCCGCCATGCCCTATCTCAAGAAGGTCGAGACCTACGCGGGGCAACTCGAAGGCGAGATCGAAGAACTTACGATACTCTTTCCCGCGGTGTTCGTGAGCTATGGGGGGTCGGACTTTGAATGGATCGACGGACAGAGTTTTCAGAATGACCCGGTTTTCAAGGTTATTGTAGTGGCAAAGGACCTTAGAGGCCAGACCGGCATGCGCGGAGGCGAATACGGGTGCTACAGGATGATTATCGACACTCTGAATGCGATCGCGAATTGCACTTTCGGGAAAGAGATACAACCCCTGAAGCCCGTAAAAGTCACGCCCCTCTTCATCAGCAAAGCGTTTGCCGCTTACGGCATAGATTTTCAAACGCAGTTTGATACAGCATACCCGCAATAACGGTAAGGGAGGTACGGCATATGGCCATGATAAGAGTAACGGCAAAGGTCGACGGAATCCACGCGACGAGCGGAAAGACCCTCGTAGCGGGCGAAGAATGCGATATCGATGAGGGCGAGTTCGGCGACGAGGTCTTTGAGCGCGCGCCCGGGCCCGGTAAGACCCTGGGCAAGACGGGCATTACGACATCACAGGAGGATAAAACATGAGCGGACTATCTGGCGCGGAAATAAAGGCCGCGCTGAAAAAAGCGGCTACATGGGGAACGGCGGTCGCCGCAGGAGCGGGTGACGGGATACTCATACTCCCGTCGAGCTTCAAAAAGGACGTGGGTGCCGAAGTTGACGACAGCATGGGTACCTATTTCGCAAAAGACGGGCTTTTGGGCGCAATTAAAGTGGAGGGCGATCTCCCGGCATATCTCAGGTATGACAGCCTGGACGTCTTGATCGCCCAGGTCATGGGCACGGCGGGCGCGCCGACACAGCAGGGGAGCACCACGGCCTATGCCTATACATATAAGCCTGCCACGAACGTGGATGGCAAGTTCTCAACATTCGCGAAGCACATGAAGGCGTATATCGAGGAGCATAGCAGCCTCAAGGTGATAGGCTTCACCATCAAAGGCGAAGTGGGCAAGGCCTTGCAGATCACTTTCAAGACGATATCCATTAATAAAGTGGTCGACAGCACCACAAACACTACCACCACATTTAACAACGTCACTTTCACGGAAGTGGCGAACCGAGTGATGTATTCCCATGGGGTAATCCGGATGAACGCGGCCTCCGGTGCCGCCCTTGCCGCTGGGGACAAAATCTATCCGAGTTCCTTTGAATTTTCCTTTCAAAGAAAACTCAAGGGGGAGCACACGGGCCAGTATAGGTATACATCCGGGAGCAATAGCCAGGACCTCATAGACGAGCCGTGCAATGACGGCGCTCCGGAGATTACCCTAAAACTGGAGTTCGCGAGACACACCAGCACCACGTATCTTGCCGTTCTGGGCGGGGATACAAGGCAGAAGCTCGACATGACGTTCACGGGCGCGACCATAAGTGGCGCATACGCCCGGCAGTTCATGCTCCAGTTTCCGCACCTTCAGCTCATCAACGATGACCCCGCCGATGCGGAGGGGAACATCAAAGAACCCCTTGAGTTCCGGGTTTACGGAGCTGCGACAGCCCCCACGGGCATGACGGGGATCACCGATCCCTTTTGGGTCACCGGCATCAACCAGCGGTCTACGGACCCGCTGACATAGCGAGAGGAGGAAACATGGAATTATCAGGATTGAAAAACGACACTTTACAGGCGTGGGTGCCCTTTGATGATGATACGGAGGTGCTCATCGCCTACGTGTCGCGGGAGGATTTGAGGGAGCTGAGAAAGCAGGCAACATCCTTGAAGTTTCTCAAGCATCAGAAATCCGAGGAAACGGATGCGAAAGAGGCGGACAGGCTGTTGGGAAGAAAGGGCGTGAAGAACTGGCGCGCCCTGCCGGGCAGGCCGGGTTTTACCATGGGAGGTGAAGTCTTCGGGTACTCGCCTGAAAATTGTGACTTCCTTATGGAGAGGTTCAACGAGTTTGCAAATTTCGTGAATGAGGCGGCCATCGACTTCTCGAAGTTCGTGGAAGAGGCGAAAGAGCAGGACTGAATAACCTCCTCGCGCACATCAGGTCCAGGCTCGACTTCCCTGGCGTGTCATGTGAGGAGTGCGAGGCGGCGCGGCGGATAGATGGAGATATACCCGCCTGTGAAACGGAAAAGGGTTGCATCATTCCTCCCTTGGGAGAGACCGGGGCGCGGATCATGGCGATCCGGGAGAAGCTTGTGACGCTCAAGAACCTCGTTGATCCGGGAACGATCCTCGTGGCTTATGGGGTAACGAGGGACGATTTGGAAATGTTGGCCAAAGTGGAACAGGTAATGAACGCACTCAAACCAAAAGGCACGGGAAATGTCTGAGATAAGAATCGCGGTGGTAGTAGACGACAATACCCGCCCGGGACTTAGCGCAGTCGAAAGCGGCGCTAAGTCCGCGTTCGCCTCCCTGGAAAGCTCAAGCAAGCAGGCGTCCATGCAGGTGTCGAGCGCCTTTGACGGTATGGCTTCCAGGTCCGTCGCGGCAGCGGAAGGGCAACGGGCGGCGCACCAGAGCGCCGCAGGCGCGTTAAAAGAGAATTGGCTTGCGGTCACTGCGGCTATCGCGGCGGCAGTGGCAACAGTTATCGGCATTATCAAAAGCCTCATCGACCAGGCGGCTCTTGCTGCGAGAGTGGAAACTCTCGCCGTGGTGGTAAACGTGGTGGGTCGGAATGCGGGCTATAGCGCGGTACAGATCAAAGGCTACGTGGATCAGGTCAAGGCCATGGGCATTACTACCCAAGCCTCTTTGACCTCGGTGACCAGAATGGCCCAGGCACACATCGACCTTGGAAAAGCATCTGCCCTGGCGAGGATCGCCCAGGACGCGGCGGTCATCGGCAATATCAACAGCTCCCAGGCGCTGGAGACGCTGGTTCACGGCATCCAGGCGGGAGAAGTCGAGGTGCTCAGAACCATAGGTATTAATGTGAATTTTGAGCAGTCCTATCAAAAGCTCGCTCAGACGCTCGGAAAGTCGACCGACGCCCTAAGCGAGAACGAAAAAATGACCGCCCGAACGAACGCCGTGCTTGCCCAAGGGAAGAACATTTCCGGAGCCTATGCCGCCTCCATGGACACGGTGGGCAAACAGGCGCTCAGCCTGTCCCGTTATTCGGAAGAGGCTCAACTCAAGCTGGGCGAGTTGTTCAAACCCGCATATGCGGCCCTTATAAATATGGCCACCAATGCACTCCAGGGCATGAACGATAAATTGAGCGAATTGAACCGGGAGGGGAGTCTCGCAAAGTGGGGCGAGGCGGGAGCTTCGGCCCTGCTGTTTATAGGCAATAACGCGGTGCCCATCGCGCTTGGCGGGTTGACGATGATGGTGGCCACTGTAGCGAAGCTCGTCGGCCAGTTCGAGATTCTCAATGCGGTTTCAAAGGCAAATCTCGCGATCATGGCCCTCACTGCCGCCGCTGTTGTGGGTAACGAGATCGGACAATATCTCGCGTCAAAGAAACCGGAGAATCAGGCTCTTGACGCGGCTAATTCATGGGTGGACGAAAACAGAACATTCGTGAAGGACCGATGGAACAAGATTCAAAAGGACTTGGACGCCTCAAATATTAAAGGCATCCAATCTGCGCAGGCCCTCGCCAAGGCAATTGAATCAAAGGAGATTGCCCGGTATACCGACGCATCCGGACAGACCCGATATAAAGACCTCCGAGTCGAACTGCAAATGACGAAGGAGATGATCGACAAGACCACCAAGGGATTCGCCGAGATGGGGTCCATGGTCGACAAGGTGGGTGGCATGAATCTCAAGTTCGCGGGTAACGATCTTTCCGAGCAGATCAAGGCGGACGTGCTTGATATGCGGGCGCTTACCTTAGAATATCAGTCCTTATCGGACACCGTGAAGGTGGGATTCGACATCGACAAACAGGTTGCCCAGATCGACCGGATAGCGACGGCATATAGCTCCTATGGGCTAGTCATTGACGACGTAAGCAGTAACCAGATTCAATGGCAAAAAGCCATTCTGGAAGAGATGAAATTGTACGAAACGAAACAATCAGCGATAGGAAAACAGACGGTCGCTGTTACGGAAGCTGAAATAAAGGGCCTTGAAGGCAAACTCGGAAATTACCGGGCCTACTATGAGGATTTGAAGAAGCTCCAGAAAACATTCTATGACGGGATGGCGAAATCCATCCAGGACATTACTAAACTCGACAAAGATATGCTCGCGTCCCGGAAAACGACCGCCGCCCTTCTTCTCGATGTGCAGAACAAGGGCAATCCGGCCACAAACGAAGTTGAAGAGTATAACCGCAAGGCCTCGCAGCTCGACGCACAGTATACGGAAGCTATGTCTATGTCTGGAGAGGAGAGGATCAAGGCCCTCCAGGATTATCAGCGGGCATGGGCGGAAATGGTCAAGGAGGTCAAATACACGGACGTTTCCCGGCAGCTCGTGTCTTCCGGGAGCGGTTTTAACATGTCGAGCGATTTTCAGGACGTGGCAGTCACAAAGACATACCGAAGTCTCGCGGAGTCGGCGAACGAAGCGGCGATCCGCATCTCTCAGGCGGGGGCGCTGATCGACGAGACACAACAAAAAATGCGCGCCGACGCGGAGGCGAACCTAACCAAGCAGAAAGAGGCCTATGACACAGTCACCGAGAGCATCAAAACCATGGAAGCGGGCATAAAGGCCGTCGAGTCGGAGTTGCGTATCCTCGATGCGCAGCTCGAAAAACAGCGCACACTTACCATAGATGTATCCGGAGCCTTGGCGAACCTTAAGGCCCTGGTAGACCTGCAAAACCAGATCGGGAGCGGCATCGGGCAGAGTGCGGCCGTACCTCAGACGTCAGGCACAAGCTCGTACTCGATCACCTATGATAATGAGCCCCTTGCATCGTATGCAAGCGGCACACCCTATGCCCCTCAAACGGGCATCTACCAGCTTCACCAGGGAGAGGCCGTCAAGACTGCGGAAGAGAACCGGTCCTCCCGGTCTTCGTCGTCCCCCGGGCAGGTCGACAATTTGCTTGGTGCGCTCGCAAGCCTTGCCGAGGCAAGAAATGCAATTCAAGTCATATACGGCATGTCCGGACAGGGTATGGCGACCTCTCCGGTTACGTCAGGACAAAGCACGAGCAACTACCCGTATGACATAGGCTCCAATTATGCGCCCGTACTCGATTCCTATGCCTCCGGAACCGATTACGTTCCGCAAACGGGCCTGTATGAGCTGCACATTGGAGAGCGAGTGGTAAAGGCAAGTGATAATGCCCGGACAGACTCAGGGAGACCGGATAACCCGATCCCGGCCGGCCCGTCCATTACCTTCTCTGCGGGTGCCATTGTCATCAATGGTGCCGATAAATCTCCCGAGGAGCTTGCCCGCCTCATCGTAAAGCCCCTCGACAGGGAACTCAAAAGACTGGGGTATAGATCATGAAGACCTTTCCTGCAAATTTCACCACGGAGAAGAGCAAGAAGACGGGCGCGGCCCCCGTATGGTTACTCAAGTGCCCCTTCGCGACCGGGACCCTTTACTTAAGCGACGTGGTCTTTTCCGTCGCCTCCTGGAACGGGGGGATCGCCACGAAGTCATGGGTAAAGGAGTGGGGCGCGATCGATGAAGACATATCCGGGGATTTGAGCCTTACCAAGGTCTCGGATTTCTCGCTTCAGGTGATTATCGATCCGGGCGCGTCTCCCGACATCGAGACGATTATCAACGATCCTTTGAACGCCATAGAGACCACGGATATCGAACTCTATCTATGGTTCAGGGGCCTCGATCCTTCGACGGACCCGCCCCAACTCATGTGGGTAGGGAACATCACGGAGTACACGAAGCTCGACGAACTGGTTTATCAGCTCGATCTTGTGGATCAGTCGGTAAAGCTCAACAAGTATGTGGGCACCCTTCTCAACCAGGACCTTTTCCCGAGGATGGACCCCGCCGATGTGGGCAAAATGGCCAACATTATGATGGGCTCGGTAAAAGGGGTTCCCTGTCATGCCATTATTGCGGGGGGCGTGAGCACCCTCACTCAGGCCATGACAGCCACCGCTACCGGTTCACGGACCGTAGCGGACGGATCGCGGTTTCCCGACACGGGCACCTTCTGGGTAAAGATCGGGGACGAGATCATAAAGTGTACCGGCGCGAGTCCCACGTACATCTATGTCGCGGCCAGGGGCGAATACGATACCACGCCCGCCGCCCACGCGGTAGACGAAGCGGTGGTCGAGTATGCCGCGTCCGGTTTCACCTACCTCGTGGCCGATCATCAGGTGGTGGAGATCGAGAACGTCTATGTGGACGGGGAACTGGTGACAGACGGCGTAACCAAATACCCCGGGGGGCACGGCGCGTGGACCACGAAGGCGCAGGTGCTTTTGATACACGGCCCCTATGACCCGAGTCCGGAGTTTCTGAACCCTGCAAGTACAGCAGGCAATGCAAAGGACCTCTCCAATTCCATCGACGGAGACGAATCCACTAGAACGGAGTTTGGCTCTAGCGCCGTTGCTCTCCAGGTCAATTTTTCTGCGTCCCCGAGAAAGGATGCGGTGATTAAACAGGAAGTGGAAGTGGTCCTTGAGGTGCCGAATAACCGGACCCTTAACGTAACAACGGGCTGGGCACCATCGAGCGTGACGAACACAGGCGGTATAAAACGGGTGACCTTTACAAAGACAGGCGGCGCGAGGACGGATACTATCACATTTACGGGAACGGTGCAGCCCCCTACTGCGTATGTCTATGAGGTAAAACCCAAAAAGGTCTACGCCTACAAAATCAACGCCGGGGCTGAGACGGCCGCGAAAATCAACGTAGGGAGCGTCGTCACGGTGGATGTGCTTGCCACCGGCAACGCCTATCATTACCCCGATATAATCATCAAAAACTTCCTCGTCACTTACGCGGGATGGTCGACTGACAACTTTATCACAGATGCGGCCACTGTTTTCACCGAGTCGCCCATATACCACTTCTCGGTGCTCCTCAACGAGTATAAGACCCTCAAGGAGTGGCTCTCGAAAATGGCCTTTCAATGCAGGTGCTATTTCCGTTTCGCCCACGGGAAAGCCTATCTCCTCTATCGTCCGGACACAATTACGAGCGACAAAACAATCACGGACGCCGTGGTGCGCATGGAGGATAATTTCAAGACCACGGTGAAAGTGGAGCGGTCCCGCCTCGATGAAGTGATCAATAAGATCAACCTGAGATTTTGCAGGGACTGGGCAAGATCGGGCAATGCCGCCTATAAGTATCTCTGCCGGGGGGACGCGACCCACACGGGCGGATACGATGCGGCAAGCGTGGCCCGCTACGGGGAAAAAGAGAGGGCGGACCTCTTTAATTTCGACTTTGTGATCCTATCCGCCATGGCCGTCGATCTCCAGGCCTTTTATCTCGCCCGCTACAAAGACAGAAAGCGGATCGCGACGATGGAGATATTCCTCGATAATTCAGAACTCGAATTCGCGGACGGTGTTACTTTCGCGCCCCTCGGGAATATGCTTGCCGAGGTCCAAAAGGTTAACATCACGCCCGGGAGCGGAAGAGACATGACAAACGACAAAATACAACTGGTAATAAAGGAGTATTGATGGCATTACCGGCAGATTCGGATTGGGGTGAAAGCGCCTGGGGAGGTTTCCTGTACGGAGCGGGGGGCCGTGGGATATTCGGTTACCCCTCCGACGATCCCACGGTGACGGTTGCGGTAAGGGTGCTCAGGGCGTACCATGACCCCGTGAAAAAGAAGCAACCCGTGGATTACTCGAACGGGGGCGATCCCTATATCTACGTCAAGGGATTGACTGAATATTCCTTCGGGGTGCCCCTCAAGCTTTCCAGGGCGGATAAGGCGGCGCTGAAAGCGTTCTACGATACCTCGGCAGACGGCAAGGCCAACCAGGTCTATTACGCCGATCCGGAGGGGAACGAGCATATAGTGCGCATCATGAACGATGAATTTGACTTCCCGGAAGAGGCATATGACAAATTCACGGGAACTCTCAACCTACGCAAGGAGGGATAAATGGGATACGATGAAACAACAAATTTGAAGCTCAAGAAGCCCACGGTGGGCACGGTGAAGACCGAGTGGCCGGGCTACATCAACGGGAACTTCGACACTTTGGACGCGGAAGTCCAGGCACGGCACAAAACGGGGGAGGTTTTTCCGGAGAACATAACTCCCGACGCCGATAACACCCGCTCCATAGGCTCGGCGATCAGGAGGTTTCTCGGCGGCTTCTTCAACGAGATTACCCTGGGCGGCGTGACGCGTTCGACTTGGCCGTCTCCCGGATCAGGATCACAGAGCATGGACGATACGTACAATAACGGGAGTCAGGTGGATGTGGACAACACGGACGAAGTGCGCCGCCTGGGGGCGGGCAAGAAGTTCAAGCTCGCAAACGCAGACGGGTCGATCACCTACATGGAAGCGGAGGGAGGGGTCGGGATTATGCTCACCCCTCACAATGACGTGACCCATGCCAACGAGATCGCCGGTGCGCGATTCGGCGAGTGGAGTCAGGGAACCCTCGAAAACGTGGGGGCCGATCTGGCCTCGAACGGGGGATTCACGGCCGATACAACGGGCTGGACCCCGGACCTTGCCACCCTTGCAAGCGTAGCCGGGGGGCAAAGCGGGAACTGCCTTGAAATGACCCGGTCAAGCTGGAGTATTCAGACGGCAAGGGCAGCGCTGACAGGGCTCACCATAGGGAAGCTGTACCGGATGACCGTGTATGTCAAGAGCGGTACCTCCGGCAATGAACCGTTCAATATATCCGTCCTCGACGCATTGGGCGCAACACGATATGGCCTCACATCCGGAGTATCATCCGGGTCCTGGGTGTCATATTCAGTGATCATTACCGCCCCCGCGACAAGCGTCATGTTATCCCTGGAGAAGAACACCGCCACCGCCGGAACCATGCTGTTTGACTCCGTCACCTTCTACGAAGTGACGCCGGGCTGCGTGGGTGCGGATTCAAAGGGGCCCGACGGGTGGACGAAGGACGCCGGAATAAGCCTATATAGGGAATCTATTGCGCCTGGAGGCAGCATCTATTCGCTCAAGGCCATAGGGGTGGCTGCGCTGGGATATATATATCAGCATATACCATCCTTTCAGGGATTTGCCGGCAGGACATGCGCCTACGGCATGTGGGTCACGACCTCGGCTGCAAATAAAGCCCGTCTGGGGATATATGACGGAATCACATGGAGTTGGTCTCCCTACCACACGGGAAGCGGTGATCGTGAGTGGCTGGAATGTCCCCTGGCAGTATCTGCCGCCAATACACAGCTCGTCGTGGCGATGACTCCCGGAACAGACAACACCGCCTGTTTCTCCCAGCCCATGTTGATCCTCGGCGCAGTGATCGGGGCAGGCAACTATGGCTCCCGCCCGGGAGAAACCATATGGCTCGACGCGCCGGTGGGGCTTTCGACCCTTCATAACAAGGCAGGCCTCAGCACCACGGCCGCCACCGCCATCAGCCTGGAACCGGACGCGGGCGGGTTGATCGGGAAGGGCGTGAAGGCGGTCTACTTGAGTATGGAGGCAAACGACAGCGCGAGCGCGGGAGGGGACTGTAGCGCCAACCTCGGTCCGGCAAGCGGCAATCAGCCCTTTTGTTGTTCACCCGCAGGACTCGCCGACAGCAGGGCGGCGCGGGCTCAAGGATGGGTGCCCCTGGCTGCGGACGGAAGCCTGACCTATGCCCTCACCGCCACGGGCTCGGCCACCCTGGCCGTCACAAAGGCCGGGATTGTCGCAGTACAGTATTAAGAGGAGGATACATGGATATTACAATCACCCCGAATGGCTTGAGACCCATAGACGATGCAAATCAGGTCACCTATTTTACCCTCGCGGCGGGCGGCACGGTCTATAAATGGCATGGGAACACCCCGAGGCTGGAGGGGCAGGCCCTTGCGGACTACCTCACGGCCCACGCCGGGGAATACCTGTGCGGCATCCACCGGAAGATGTACGTGGAGGCGGCGATCTTACCCCGTACCGGCGAGTCGGAAGCCGAGGCCTGGACCCGGTGGATTGCGGAAGGGTGCAGGAATACCCGGGAGATCGAGGTGATGGCGGACGGCGAGCGGACGAGCCGGCTCCTTGAAGAGGTGGTCCCGTTGAAACCCTGGAAGGACACCCACCCGATGAGCGAAAACCCGGTGACGTGGACGTAGGATAAAGCGGACAGCAGTTCAAGGGAGCTACGCTCCCTCAAAACCATGCGCTACCAACGCATGACGGGCAAGCCCGCTACCATCCGCACCCCGGCCGGGGCGGATAGAAAGAAAAAAGTCACCGAGCTACTGATCACGAATTTCAAGTAAAGCAGGTCTCAAAAAGGATACGATCCGGGGGATTGCAATTTCTATCATCGATTTGCAATTCCCTATCACCCAAATGCAAACATTTTGGATGTTACTATCAAATGGCGCGCAATTTACTTAGATGCCGGGAGGCACTACCAGAGGGCATTTAGGTCCATTCTTGGTTTCCGATCTGAATTGGCCTGTCTATGGAAGTGTCTGAATTTATACGGGGAACGGTATAATGTTTGCCCCCGGCGACCTTTGTTCTTTTCTACAAATTAATTGGAGCCGCGGAATAGGCGGCCGCACGGGACGGACACTTCAGATGGGTCAGGCTGTGAAGGGAGGCTGGGCGTCGTCGTACTCAAGTACGACAGAGCACGCCTCCCTTTGCAGAGTGGCCTATATGGAGCGTCCGTTCCGTGCGGCCGCCTAAGGACTTGCATTACGGAAGCAACTTGCCCCATTTCAGCACCCAACCCACATTGCGCTCTTTTCCCGCTTTTCCGCTTTTCCCGCTTCTCCCCTTGCATTCGCAGAGGGATGAAGTAGAATATCATCAGGCTCTGAAGATCCATACGAACTCAACGCAAGGAGGATCATATGACCGTACGAAAGATCAACCCGGCTGACATGGCCATGCGACAGATCGAACTCGCGGCACAGCACCTCGACATCGACCACGGGGTGCTCGAAAAGATCAAGTACACGGAGCGGGACATTATCGTTCACTTTCCCGTAAAGATGGACGATGGCGTCGTGCAGGTCTTTACAGGCTATCGCATCCAGCACAACGACACCCGGGGACCTTTCAAGGGGGGACTCCGCTACCATCCCGACGTGGACCTCGACGAAGTGCGCGCCCTTGCCATGTGGATGACCTGGAAGTCCGCCGTGGTAAACATCCCCTTCGGCGGCGCAAAAGGCGGCGTGGCGTGCAATCCGAAATCCCTCTCCCCGGGCGAACTCGAAAGGATCACGCGGCGCTTTACCTGGGAAATATCCTCCTTCATCGGTCCCGAGCGGGATATCCCCGCTCCCGACGTATACACGAACCCCCAGGTCATGGCGTGGATCATGGATACCTACAGCATCCGCAAGGGCTATGCCGTCCCCGGCGTGGTCACGGGCAAGCCTATCTGCCTGGGCGGCTCCCTGGGACGCTTCGAAGCCACTGCCAAGGGGGTCTTCGTAACGGCCTCGGAGGCTGCAAAGCACCTCAATATCCCCATGGAGTCGGCGAGGGTCGCCATCCAGGGGGCAGGCAACGTGGGAGGCGTGGCCGCCAGATTCTTCGAGCAGGCGGGGGCCAAAGTCATCGCCATCAGCGATTCCAAGAACGGGTCCTATAACCCCCGGGGCCTCAACGTGAGCAGGGCCCTCGACTGCAAGGACCGCTACAGTTGCTTCATCGAGGAGGAAATAGGGGAAGCGGAGACCATCACGAACGAGGAACTGCTGGAACTGGAGTGCGACATACTCGTGCCCTGCGCCCTGGAGGGCCAGATCACCGGTGAGAACGCGCCGAACCTCAAGTGCAAGCTCGTGGTGGAAGGCGCCAACGGACCCACCACCCCCGACGCGGACGAAATCCTCTGTGATCGCGGGATATTTGTCGTGCCCGACATACTCGCCAACGCGGGAGGGGTGACGGTGTCTTACTTCGAGTGGGTCCAGAATCTGCAGGAACTATTGTGGAATGAAGAAGAGGTTTCCCAGCGCCTCACCAACATCATGTCCCGGAGCTTCTTCGAGGTACTCAGGATCAGTGAGGAGAAGAAGGTCAACATGAGAATAGCCGCCCTCATCCTGGGGATCGGAAGGGTGGCCGAGGCAGTGCAACTGAGGGGCATCTTCCCGTGATCACGGTTATGATAGTCATGGGCATCTGAATCCCTTCCCGGCCGTCACAAGGGGGGGGGATCATGGAAAAGGGCGGACCGCGTCAGGACTGCCCTTCCTCGCCCGACGGCCCCTTTCCCCCCGCCTTTGCCAGGGTCTCCTCGATCTCCTTCTTAATGTCGATCATAAGTATGTGACTCTCGGGCGTGTAGGCGGCGGTCTTTATCTCCGCGGCCCGCTTCAGGGCCCCGATGACGATTTCCGTTTTTTCCGCCTGCTCTTTCACCGCCTTGAGGGAGGCGAGCCTTACCTCTTCGGAGTCGGCACGTTCGCTTCGCCTCACCATCCCGCCGATTATGGCGTTCGCGTTGAGGAGGTAGTGAGACAGGGTGACCATGAGCTGATGGAGCGTTTCCAGGGCAATGGTCTTTCTCTCGTTTTCGAGTTCCGCCACCCGGAGGCGCTGTCTTTCGACCTCCATCCTCGCCGTGATATCCCGGCAGATGCCCGCTGTCGCAGTTTCTCCTTCATAGGTGATGAGTTTCACCTTGTTCTCCGTATAGAGCCGGGACCCGTCCTTGAAGAGCCGGAGATAGACGTACTGGTCCCGTGTTTCCTCCATGGACATCCTCGCCTCGTACAGTTTCCTCAGTTCGGCCCTGGACTCGGGCGCCACGAAAGAAAAGAAGGGTTTGCCGACCACTTCTTCAAGGGCGTAGCCGTGCATGTCGCAAAAAGCCTTGTTGGCAAAAACTATCACACCTTTCTGGTGGACAAAATATCCGTCGTTGATCTCTTCCACCAGGACACGGTACTTTGCCTCCGATTCGGCCAGCTCCCTGGTCCTCTCCCCGATCTCGCATTCCAGGGCCTCGGCGCGTTTCCTGATTTCCCTTTCGTGGAGAGACTGGAAATAATCACTGAACTTCCTGATAGCGTAACTCATGCCGTCGTTGACCTTTTCGAGCGCCTCAAAGAGGGGCGGGCCCTCGAATTCCTTCATGAGGATCGGCAGGAGTACGGGCCTGTACAGCTCAAAAGCCATCTGCACTTCGGAGAGGGAAAAATCCCCTTCGAGTCTCAGCTTCGCGATCCTCTCGATAAGGGCGTCCATCTTCGAATGGTCTGCCTGGGTCAGGGTTGCGAAGAATGCATCGATCGCTTCCGAGATCGTGCTGACAAGCTCTTCGAGAGGCCGGCTTGAATAGCGTTCGCCCGCTTCCGTATGGAGACGCCGGGCCCATTCCTCCATAATCCCGCCCTTGTGCTTTTCAAGTATTTGCGCGAGGTCCATTCAAGTATCCTACGACGGAAAGGGCAGTCAGTCAAGGAGGAACGCGGGCGGGCGCCTGGCGCTTACCCTTGAAATAAGCGGTCACCGTGCATAAAATGAAGCAGAATCAGGGAGGTTGTTCACGTGTCGCGTCAAACCCTCTGTCGGCTCACGGTAATCGTCATCCTCTGTGTCCTCGGGGCACATCCTGTATGCCCCGTCTCTCACGCAGTTGCGGGAAACCCGGCGGACAAGGAAGGGGAAACCATGGGCCGGGCCGGATACGAGAGGCTCCTTTTAAAAACTCAGAATGAGGGAACAGTGCGGGTCATCGTGCGCCTTGGCGTGCCCTTCTCTGCTGAGGCCGCCCCCTCCGCCCGCGACGCAACAGACCGGCGTTCCGCCATCACGAAGGCACAGGACAGGGTGTTGAGGGAACTGGCCGCCAGAGGACTGAAACCTGCTGCCTTACACAAGTACAGGTACACCCCCTATATGGCCATGACAGTCGGCGCCGAGGCCCTCGAAGCCCTGGCAGCGTCTCCGGACGTGGCGGGCATCGAAGAGGATGTCCCGGCCAGGCCGTCCTCGTATCTTCAGTTTGATTTCACGTACTTTTTAGTGTAAATTTACCAAAACACGGGGTCCTTCCAGTGCAGGAAGGCGACCCGTGCATGGCGGAAAACACGTGACCAAGCGAGATAACATGGAATCCCCGGAACAGTTGACAGGCACCCAGCGCCCTACGCTGCCTTTGTCCGTATACATGATCACCCTCAATAACGGCAAGACCATCGAAAGAGCCCTTCAGAGCGCGGCAGGGTGGGCAAACGAGGTGGTGGTAGTCGACTCCCACAGCTCCGACGGCTCGCCCGAGATCATGAAACGCTATACAGACAGGGTCATTCAATACGAAAACAACAACTTCAGAGAAAAATACCAGTACGCACAGGACTGCTGCCGGAATCCGTGGGTCCTTTTTATCGACGCGGATGAGTGGCTCACAGAAGGCATCAAGGAAGAGATAGGCAGGGTAATCACGTCGGACACGGCATACTCCGGCTTCGTGGTGTCCCGGAGAAACATATATCTCGGAAGAGAGATAAAATACGGCGGGTGGTATCCCGACGAGGAAATAAGGCTCTACAGGAAAGATAAGGGATACTGGAAAGGCGACCTCCACGCGAAGGTCACCATTGCCGATAAAGTGGGGCGGCTGAAGAGTCATTACATGCACACCCCCTATTCCGATACGTCGGACCAGATAAAGACCATAGACCGTTATTCGGCCACCTATGCCCATGACCTCCGCGCCCGGGGGCGAACCTTCCACCTGATCAACCTCCTTTTCAGGCCCCCTTATCGCTTCTTCAGGGATTACATCATGAAAAGGGGGTTCCTTGACGGATTGCCCGGCATCATCATCATCGCATGCACCATGTTCTACGTCTTCATGAAACACGCGAAGCTCTGGGAGATCGAGAGGGAAGACAAGACCCGCGATTGACAACATCCCCTCTGTATTGTTATAAGGAATAAAATCAAACCCGGAGGCTGCAATTGGCGTATTTCATCAAGTTCAAGACCAACTCGGACAGCAGGGGCCATTTGACGGTAATCGAAAAAGAGATACCCTTCGACATAAAACGGGTCTATTACATCTATGGTGTGGCGCCCGGGTCAATAAGGGGCCAACACCGCCACCACAGGACCGTCCACGCCCTGGTCTGCCTTAAGGGCAGTTGCGACCTCTACATAAACGACGGCAAAAAGAAGGAAAGGATAACCTTGAGCGGCCCGGACCAGGGCCTCATACTCCCGCCGGAAGACTGGCATTCAATGTATAATTTTTCTGAGGACGCGATCCTAATGGTGCTTGCCTCGGAGTACTATGACCCTGATGAGTACATCGCGGAGGAATACCTGTGATCGAGTACGAGAACCTGGAGAGGGTCAACCGGATCTTTTTTGACGACTTTGTCGAAAGTTTCAAGGATACCCTGAAGAGGGGATGGTTTGTACTGGGCAGAAACGTGGAGGCCTTCGAGAAGGAATTCGCCCGGTATCTCGGGTGCCGCGCGTGCGTGGGGGTCGCCTCAGGACTGGACGCCCTTACCCTCTCTTTAAGTGCCCTTGACCTGAAACGCACCGGGGAAGTCATCGTCCCGTCGAACACCTACATCGCCACGATCCTCGCGGTGGTCCACGCAGGCTTGAAGCCCATCCTCGTGGAGCCCGATATCCGCACATACAACATAGACCCTTCGAAGATCGAAGAGAAGATAACCTCCCGCACCAGGGCGATCCTCGTGACCCACCTCTACGGCAAGTCGTGTGATATGGACCCCATCATGGAAATCGCAGCTAAATTCGGCCTGAAGGTGGTCGAAGACTGTGCCCAGGCCCACGGCGCCGCGTACCGGGGGAAGATGGTCGGGGCTTTCGGGGATTTCGGTGCCTTCAGTTTTTACCCGACAAAGAACCTGGGGGCCCTGGGAGACGGCGGCGCGGTCACCACGGCAAACGAAGCAAACGCGGAGCTTATCAGGAAACTCCGGAATTACGGGTCCCTCGTCCGGTACCGTAACGACCTGGTGGGATTCAATTCAAGGCTCGATGAAGTGCAGGCAGGTTTTCTTTCCATCAAGTTGAAGAAACTCGACGAGATAAACGGCCATAAAAGGAAACTGGCCCTTCTCTACAACGAACACCTGAAGGACGATTTTATCAAGCCCGCCCTAAGTAAGGATTGCTTCGACGTCTATCATATCTATTCAGTACGGCACCCCGACCGGAACAGGCTCAGGGAACACCTTCTCGACAAGGGCATAAAGACGGATATCCACTATCCGGTCCCACCCCACAGGCAGCCGGCCATGGAAGGTATCATCGACCAGGGACCTTACCCTATTTCCGAGGAGATCCACGAGACTATACTGAGCCTGCCCATATCGTACGCCCACAAGGAGGACGATATCATGGAGGTGATCGCGGTCATGAACAGATTCTGACCCCCGGCCCGGCTTTCCCGCAATATTACCCCCGTCTATTACCGTTTCCCGCCGAGGGTTTCCTTTATTATGCCCTCGTACCTCGGAACCATGGCCCCGCCTTTTACCTCGTTGAGGTTCGCGTCGAAGACCCTGCCCGCCCTTTTTGCCGGATTGTACACGTACACATGGTCGTCTATGATCTGGACACCGTCCAGTCCTACCCCGCTTCCCTCGGAAAAGGAAAAGAAGGCATGTTCCTTCTCCTTTCTGTTGAGGTGCCCCGCAGGGAAACTTCCCCCCGCCATGAGGGGCCGCATGCTCGATCCTTCCATATTCCGGGGTATCTCTATGCCCATAATGTCGAGGAGGGTCGGAGCTATATCAGTATGGTCTGAAATATGGCCTATGGACCCGCCCTTCTCATGGGGCACTTTTATCACGAGCGGAATTCTTCGCACAGGGACTTCCTTGAAAGAACGAAAAGGAGCGGACCGGGCCTTGTCCAGTCCCAGGAATAAGTTGTGGTCCGAGGTTATGACGATCACGGTCTCATCCAGGATCCCGTGCTTCTTCAGCTTCTCCACGATTTCCCCCACCAGTCCGTCGGCGCTCTTCAGGTCCTCGCAATATGCATGTTCTATGTCGTGCAATACGGGCACGGGCAGGTCGAACTTCCCCAGGTACCGGTTCACGTGGGGCTTCACCGAAGGGGATGATTCCTTTCTGTACAGGGGCGGGTGCACACCGGTGAGATGGACATGGAGAAAGAGCGGCTTTTGGCCTCGCTCTTTGAGGACCTCATCGAGGGAACCGGCCACCTTGCCGCTCTCCTCGAAGGAATCCGCCACTATTTCGAACTCATTTCTCACCCTCGTATAGTAACGTTCGAAAAGAACGGTGATCCGCTTCAGCCTTATCATGGCGGTCCTGTCTCTGAAAATCTTCTGATCCACAAAGGAGAGGAAACTAAGGCCCGTCTTATCCCGATAACGCACGTTCTCCCCGAAACCGAGCCGCTCCGGGGAGAGGCCCAGAAAGTGTATGTCGTACATGGGACCGAGTATATCGAAAATACTCTTCTGCCGCTGGCCATAGGCGTCAAACCAGGTGTATTTCCTGTGCGTGGTGGGGTAGAGAGACGTATAGATCGACACCACGGACGGAAAGGTAGGGAAACCGACCGGGTAGAAGCGGGTAAACACGTAACTGTCGCCGGCCAACCTGTCTATGTTGGGGGAAGTCCTCTCACCATACCCGTAGAGGGAAAAGTAATCGGCCATGGCGGAATCGATAAGTATGAGGACCACATGGGGATACTTCCTGTTCGCCGCCTGCTCGGCGCCCTTGAATCCTGCGGATACCGGACGGGACAGGAACCCTGTGGCGACAACGAAGAGGAATGCGCCCGCGAGACCCACAAGGCACCACTTCGAGGCGGACCCGGTGAATGACCGCCGGTCGCTCCTGAACGCCTTTACGGTCAGAAGAAGGGGTACGCAAATGATTATGAGGATAAAGGGCAGCTTTATGAGCAACGGCATCTCTTCAGGCAGGTATCTCGCGAACACCGCTTTTCTCGCGAGGATCAGGAGGGAGCTTACCCACAGGCCGGACACTGCCAGGGTGTTGCCCGCGAAGAGGACCCGCGGGATCCTATCGACCACTCCGCCGAACATCACCCGCTTCGCCCCTATCAGCAGCAGTACCTGGATCAGATACAGGCCCAAGGCCGGGAGCGCAATGAGGACCACGATCGCCAGGGTCCCTCTCATGATTTCAAGGGTGGAAAGAAGTCTCGTCAGGTCCTGATAATAGATCATCAACTCAGCGAGGGCCAGATAAAATATGAAGAGCAGGTAAAGGACGAGGACCGGGCGCGTTTCTTCGAAGCACGTCTTGACGGATTTCAGTCTTTCTCGCATAGATAATACCTTCGGGTCGGCGTAAGGACATGTTCGCTCACGATCCTGAAGCGTTTCTCCAGGGCGCGGACAAAGTTTTCGGCCGTGTAGGCAGCGGGCATCACAGGCGCGATCTCCCGGCACATCTCGTCCCGGGCATCCACGAATTCGATGAGCAGGTGCCTGTCCGTCGTTTCGTCGGCAAAGTCGGCTACCCTCTCGAAGTCCTGCCACTGTCTCAAAACGAGGTGGTGCACGATAGCCGCCATAATGACAAGGTCGGCCTTGAACCGGCTGAAGAAATCGGCGTACTGGCGCAGGTTCCAGCCGAAACGAGGGGTGGGCGTAAGTATGTCCATGCACAGGGGAAGGACCCGCGCATTACGCTTCACGGCCTCCCGGAAGATAATATCCGTGCATTCCCAACTGTTTTCCGCCGCCGTCACCCGGGCCCCTTCTTCCGCGGCCAGAAAGGAGAGTTGCCCCGTGTTGGCTCCTATATCGAGAACCCGCGCGGGCCTGACGTCCTTCAGTACCTGCCGGGTGATCCGGGTCTTTTCCGAAATGTCCGTATTGTCGTAATAGGCGCTCCATGCGTCGCTCGCGGGCTTGATCTCAATGCCCTCCACCTTCTTCCTGAGCTTGAGGAAGAACCGGTTCCTCATGTTGCGGTCCATATATCGGGAGACGGACAATTTTCCGACGGAAGGGCAGAACCTTTCGGCAAAGTACGGCAGATCGAGGGTCATGAAATCCCGAAGCCTTTTCTTTAAGGGCAGAAGCCTGCGTATGTCCGGGTACTCGACTCCCGTGTAATAGTTGTAGAGCGCCATCCTGGAAAGGCGGTAAGACCCGAGGGAATAGAGGAGAAGGGGAAGGTAGAAGAGACGAAGAAACTGGTCATAGGGCTTCCAGAGGTAATCGCCGCTCACGGGCTCGATGGAGGTGAGGTCCACGAATACGGGGCGCGAGCAGTCGAAGACGATGTTGTAAGGGGTTGCATCCTGCAATGTCAGGTCCTGTTCCGTCAGTTCCCGCACCAGATCGAGGGTATGGAGCGCCGCGGTTTTGAGCATTGCAGGGGACCATTCAAAGGGATAGGAAACCGGTTCGATTCGGGGATGGTTGATGAGCAACCCTTCGCCGCCCCCTGCTTCGGCAATGGTGCTTTCTATGAGCCGGCCCCTGTCGATCAATCGTGGGATCACACCCCTTGCAAAGAGGTCCCTGTAGAAGGCGGCGTGCTCCGGGAATATGTGTCGCACCATCCCGTCGTCTTCCTGGAAGAGCCTTCCCCGGGGGTCGACATAGGATGAGCTTACCGCCGACCTTCGTCCGCGTCCCTCCCCGGGAGAATTCATTTGACGATTGTTCGCCAGATCCTGCCGATGAAAGACTTGATCGATCTGAAGCAGGTCGCGACAACAAGGATTACGAGATTGAAGACTACAAAGATAATCTGCCCTATGGAACCGAAGGCGCTCGGATCCACGTACGCGTGAAGCGCAGTGCCTGATAGAAGAAACAGGTCCAGCGCGAGAAAGGCGGTGAGCATAATTAGTATTATTTACTGCGCCCTTGGCCGAAATGTCAAGCTAATTCCCGGCAGGCCGTGCGGGACCGGTTTTATGCGATGCTCCTCTGAGGAGTATTTCCACCACTGGCCTGTCGGCCTGGGAAAAATCGTAGCCGGGAAGGTCCACCGGTTTGACCCATCGCATCTCCTCATGGTCGTTAAGAGTGAAAGTGCCCGAGATCACGGTTGCCCTGTACGCAAGGAGCCTGATGGTAAAATCGGGGGTGTAGCTGTGCTCGCTCGTGCAGATGAGACCGCCCACCTCCGCTATTATGGCAAGTTCTTCCTCGAGCTCCCGTTTCAGACACTGTTCCGGCGTTTCCCCTTCCTCGAGGGTGCCTCCGGGAAACTCCCAGTTTCCCGCATGCTGTTTTCCGCGCATCCTCCTCGCAATAAGCACGCACCCGTCTCTCTCGATCACCGCAGCGGTAACAATCTTCGGGTTAGGCTTCCTCTTCATGACCCGCAATCCCCTTCTCGCCCGTCTCTTTAAGCCCTCTTCCGAGGCGCAAGTCCCTTTTCTCCGGCGAGAGACAAAATTAACATATAATGGGCAAAAACACTATAAGGCAGTCTCATCACCTCACAGCGAGTATTCGAAGTATCCCTTTGTGCACGGCTGTCCGGTGGAAAGGTACATTCTCCTTTCCGCCGGGACCATAATCACGGATGCCGTGGATACGCACGCAGCCTCACGGGGCATTGACTCGTCCAAATGACGGCATATGGAATTTGGATATCCATCGTGGTCAGCGAGAAGGGTCATCATGATTTCGGGCGTGAGGGCTCCATAGTGTTCATGGATCAGCGTGCGGAGCCTGGGGGCGCGTTGAAATGAATCCGGCATGAATTGAAGCACCATGTCATGCTCTGCGTAACGACTTGTTTCATAATGGTTGGCGTGAACCAGTATTCCCCGGTCCGGCTCGAGGACCGTGTAACCGTCGTAGACGCTTTCGATGCCGGCCATGGTGCCGTCGGCGTCAGCCAGATGATAGTAACCGATACCCCGCGCTCCGCGTTTTAGGATGTCAAATGCTTCCTGGAACGTATGCCTTCGCATGGCTGCATAGAGATAGAATGAAGCGGGTACATGGGTTGTTACCGGTCCCATGGGGCATACCGTGAGGGTTGTAGAATTTCCGATACCGGCGGAATTGAGATTATAGCAGGGGGAGCCAAAGAAGGTGATCGATAATTGCTCCAACCCGTCCGCATGTTTTATGTGCATCAAATCAAGACTGGCATCCGGATGCCAGTCTATATTCTGTCCCACTATGGTAAGGCCGTTTTTGGTTGCCGGACCGGCCACCGCAAAGGAAGTGCACATACCGGCCAGGCCGGGATAATTGATGAACAATTCTATGTAGCAATTAATGGCAAAGACCTCATCAAAGGGAACACCGGCCCCGTCAGCGGTCCCCTGGATTCTCGCGATGCCCTCCGAATCGAAAATACGCGCGTTTGGAAGATATTTCCTTGCCCTCTCCAATACGAGGTCGCGATCGACACGACACTTGAGGGGACTCCTTTCCAGGGCCGAAACGAGGGTATCCATTCCCCTTCGTATATTGTCTTTCGACGCCTCTCCATACTGAAAACCTATCTCGTACGCAGTTCCGCTGCATTCAATGACCTTTAACCCCTCCGTAACGTTCATCGAGCCTCCTGGTTTGTGTACAACCCGCACTGCGCCGCTATGAGAAATGACCTGTGTTTCCCACTCTTGTATCACATCGGATGCAAATAGACAAATTCGGCGGATCTCCGGCGGGTATATGACATCGGTGACGTTTGAAGGAACCTTCCGGTCACGCCGGCGCTCCGTTCACGGCAGGTCGGGATCATCGGAAACCGATGAGGGCGATGGAAAGGATGGTGAGGACGAGGCCGATGACACGGGGGGTCGTCAGTCGCTCGCGGTAGATGAATACAGACAGGACGATGGCTACCACAAAATGCATGCTCACTATTGAGGCAACCAGCGAGAGGGGCCCCGCCGACAGGGCCTTGAGGAAGGCCAGGTAGCCTGCAAAATTGAGAATGCCTATGGCGAATCCCAGCGAAAAGGTAAACCCGTAACTATTTTTCGCAACAGAGGTGCGGAACCGGTTTCCGAACGCGGTGGAAGCCAGGGTCGCCATAGTGTATACGAGGGTCATGAAAGCTATCTTGCTCACGTGCATTGCGGCGTACTTACTCGAAATCAATGCCACGGTGCTTGCCGACAGGCAGACGGCGAGATAGACGAAACCCTGCCGCCCCCGGCCTTTGGCCGCCTCGTCCTTGCCCGGTCCCACCGTGAGGATCGGGATGGCGCCGACGGCGCAAAGGATGCCCGCAATCTGGCCGAAGGAAAGCCGGTCCTTCAGGAAGATAACGGAGAAGGCCGTCACGACCACCAGGTTCAGCCTCGTGATGGAATATACCGTGGTGGCGGGCAGATACTTGAGAGACTCTATATGGGTGACCGTAGCGATGAGGAAAGAAAGGCCGTTCAGCAGCGAAAGGGCGAGCAGGAGGCCGGGGCTTGCAACAGGCTCCCATCGGATCAGCCACAGGATGCCGCTTAATCCCGCCACGGTGGCGGTGAATGAAAAGGTAACCCATCCTGAGTGACATCCTCTCTCGGCGGATACCTTGTAAAGGAAGTTCTGTGCGCCCATAAGAAAGAATGCGGCCAGGGCATATGTGTACCAATCGGTCATGGTCATGCGCGCCTTTGCGGATGGAAGGCGGAAAGCGCATCCGCCCTCGGCACGTAAGTGTACCATGTTTCCACGATGCACACACGGGATTCATGGGGAAAACCTGCCGGGCCTTCACGGGATGGCGCTGTTCGCCCCGGGTCGGAAAGGCTGCGGCAGAGAAAAGACCCTGGAGCGGTGAGAGGCGCTGATCAGGATATCTCTCAACAATAGCCGCGGAGGCATTGGGCGTGCCGGCCCGAAAGCCCCCTCTTCCACGGAGAAATGGCGCGTCTTGCCCGTTACCCCTTGAGCAATGAGAGTATCTGCTGGGGCATGGAGTTGGCCTGGGCGAGCATGGCGATGCCGGACTGCTGGAGTATCTGGTTTTTTGTGAAGTCCGCCATCTCCGCCGCGAAGTCGGCGTCCTTGATGGTCGACACCGACGACTTGACGTTCTCGTTCATGGTCTCCACGTTTGCCACGTGGTAGCTGATCTGATTCATGGACGCGCCCAGGTTGCCCCGTTCGGTGGTGAGGTTGCTTATTGCCGTATCGATCCTGGTCATGTAGGCCTGGGCGCCGGTCTTGGAGGCGATACTGCCTCCGGCGAGGTTAAGCACATCGCTGCTGTCGTACTCGAAGTTTTTGATGCCCGTTGATATCTGGTTGGACGTAGCGTTGGTGTCGCCCAACTGGAAGTCGAAAGACGAGGCGGCGGAGCCGCCGGTAGTGGTGCTGTCGACGTCGAAGTCGGCGTTGCCGTCTGCCGGGTCAATATGAGCGAGAGCGGCGCCGACCGTGATCTTTACGCCATAGTCGGTAAAGTCCACTACCTGATCGGGGCCGGAAACGTTGCTCACCACAAAAACCTGGGACATCCCGGTGTCCCGGTTTCCAAGTCTCACACTGGCGTCGTCGAAGCTGCCTATGAGCACCTTAACGTCGAAGTGCGCCGCCGTCGCGTTCGACACGTCGATATCCACGATGCCCTTTGCCGGGGACAGGTCCGAGCCCACGTTGCTCACGGTCCTCGTCGTCGTCCCCCCGCTTCCCCCCACGGTGAACCCCCCGCCCGCGGCGATGGCTGTAGCCGCGGAGCTGAGCGTCACCTTTATGCCGAAGGAGCTGAAATTCGCGGTCCCCTGGTGGAACCCGGTGAGGCCGGAGACGCCTACGATCTCGGTGCTGGTGCCGTTCGTGATGGTCACGGTGGCGGCCCCTGCCACAGCCGCGGTCATGGTGAGGGTGAAGGTGGAGCCCGCCGAGGTGGACGCGTTCGACACGTCGATACCCACGATGCCGTTTGCCGTGGTGAGGCTGGCGCCGGTGGAGGTAAGGGTTTTGGCGCCCTGGAGGAGCGAGGTGGTGCCGTATTTCGTGTTTTGGGCTATGTTGCTGATTTCTGTTTCGAGATAGCTCCTCTCGTTGTCGAGCGCCGTTCTGTCCGTGGTATTGTCGGAGGCCGCCTGGGTGGCGAGTTCCTTGAGCCTTGTTAAAATATTGGAGATCTGGTCCATGCCGCCTTCAGCGGTCTGGAGCATGGAAAGGGCCTGGTGGCCGTTATCGATCGATTTAGTCATGGAAACCGACTTTACGTTCAGCTTCGTGGCAATGGCGACACCCGCCGCGTCGTCGGAGGCCTTATTTATCTTGTAGCCGCTCGAGAGCCTTTCCAGGGCCTTCGACTGGGATGTGCCTGAAATTCCGAGCCATCGTTGTGTGTTCAGAGATGAGACGTTGGTATTGACCCTGAAAGCCACGGTAAACCTCCTGTTTATCGTTATCGGGCATCATGCCCTCTTCCCCTCACGGGAACTGTATTATGCCGAACTACTTCTTATCGGTCCGAACCCGACTCTTGCTTATTCAAAAGAAATTGCTTTTTACGCCTTCCCTTCTTCCCGAGAAGTCAAGAACTGCGTTGCGTCTTATTGCCATGCTTTTTATATAACTACCTTTTGTTTCTTCTTTTGTACTCTTTTATACCCGTTTCTATCCATGCATATATAATCGACCTGTATTGGCGAAACTTAATACTTTTGGTCACAAAATGTCTTTTTTTTCACAGTATCGGCCTGTTCCAGGAAGGAACCCGGGGTTTGGTTGTCGGTCCGGTACTCTTGCAGGCCTGCAAGGGGATCAAAAAACGATGAAAAGGGCAAGGCACGTGAGGATGATGAGTATCTGGTGCAAACGGTAGGAAAGGGAATGAAGGCGATATTGACCGCGGAGCCTTCTCAGCAGGTACAGGGAAAGAGCGCCTCCCGCGAGAGCGAGCAGCGGGGGAAGGCCCTGAAGGATCGCCAGGTTTGATTCGGCCTGCAGCGGGCCGGCGTTGCCGAAGCCCAGGAGTTGCGACAGAAGGCGGGGGATTTCACTGCCCCGTGAGATGAATTGGCCGAAGTAGATATCGAAAAGTCCGAGGAAGGCCAGGGGCAGATAGGCGTATCCCGCATAGGTGAAGTCCTTGCTCCATGCAGCAAGTTTCTTTGTCCTCGACGCGAGGAACGCAAGGGCCGCAAACCCCACCGTCAGGGCAACGCCTGTGAGAAAATACTCCCCCCGTGTGTGGAAATGGATTTCAGGAATGGCCGGGACGGCAAAGGTCCTGTGATCGCCGAGCCACCTGAGCGTCTGCGAGGCAAGGACGGAACCCGTGAGAAGCACCACAAAGGCGGTTCGCGATAGATTCCAGCTCTTCATGGCGAGGACCCGCTGATGGGGGAATAATATATCGAGGTGTACCGATCTCTGTTTGCACTTCTTCGCGCAGCGGAAACAGAGAATGCAGTCGTGCCGCGTCCTCTCCGATGACGGGTGGATCCCCATGGGACAGTTCTTCTCCTTGAGGCAGGTGCGGTTCTCACATTGCCACACACAGACCCTGCTGTTGGCCCTCAGTTCCACGAGTGAAAGCACTGCGAGGTCACCCAGCATCCTCCCCATGGGACAGATATGAAGACACCATATCCTCTTTCCAAAAAGCAATGCCGTAATGATCGCACTGCCCGATATGGAGAGAAACACCAGTCCCGTAACGCGGCCATTGAGAAATGCCTCCGTCACATGCTCGATCCAGAAAATGGAGATAAACGCCGTAATGCCCGCCCATATTCCATATTTTTTCATCAACCCCGGGAAAGACAGGAACTTCTTCCGGCCATACACGAGAGTATTGCTTACCGCTGAGATAGGGCAGTAAGAGCAAAAACCCCTCCCGCTTACGACGACCGAAAGAAGGAGTGAGGGCCAGAGCAAGGACCAGGCGATGATGTTGCCCAGATTTTGCTCCCGGGGGCCGAAAAGGGTGTAGAAGATAAGGCAAAGGAACAGGGGGATCGTGAGATAACGGAGCATGCCCGGAAGAACCAGCCTGTGCCGGAAAAATTTGCTGAGCGCCAGTTTCCTCAACAGGTTTATTCCCGTCGACGGGGACAAGGAGTGCCTGATGTCGAGAAATATATGGTCTTCCTCTATGGTCTTGCCCTGGGAGGCTGATACGGCCTGGCTGATCACCGTATTCAATTCAGCGAAATTCAAAGGCCACCCGTAGCCGACGAGGGTTTTCATCGCACTCTTCGAGAACCTGCCGACGTGCCCCTGATTTCTGCGTTTATACCGGGTGAGGAACTCCTGCGCCATGGCGGGGATATCCTCTCTTCTTTCCCGCAAGGGGATGATCCTCAGGGTCCGTTCTTGCAGCAACTCGAACAATTCCCTGTTGAACCTTCCCTGCTCAACCATGGTCTCCAAATCGCGGGTGGTCGTTGAGATAATACGGACTTTGCTTGTCCGTTGCTGCTCGGAACCGACCCTGGAAAAGCGGGAGGTCTGAAGGTATCGCAAAAGCATGGTCTGGACCTTCGGGACCAGGTCTTCAACATGGTCGAGGACAAGGGTTCCCGTGTCGGCCAGATCGAGGTATCCCCTTCTCCAGCCCCAGGCATACACCGTGCTTCCCGCAACATGGCCGAAAAGGCCCGATTCCTGTGCCTCCTCGAGGGCTGAGGGCGTCGGCTCCCGGCGCACCTTCGGAGGCGTGGAGCAGTTCAGAGAGAGGAATGGGCGGTAGTTCGCGTTACTCTTGGAGATTATGAGCCGCGCGATAAAGACCCTTTCTGTCCCCGCTTCTCCGGAGATCAGCACGTTTGCATCAGTGGCGGCTATTTCCTCGACGAGCCTGTTCAAGTCTCTGGTCCACGTGGTAACCCCCGGGAGACACTCCTCATTCAGGGGCTCGCGGACGGAGAGGAGGCTGCGCGAAACCCCTTTCACTGACTTTACCCGCTCTCCCTGCCATTTCACCTTGGCCTTGGCAACACGTTTTTCCAGGAACTGCATCAGCCTTGAGCTGAACTCCGGGAAAACCACGTGCAAACCCGGATATCCTTCCTGGCCTATTTCCACAGCCAGTACCGGGGTAACCGCCTTAACGTGGGCTGAGCGCGGTTCCCCTGCAAGGAGTCCCAGTTCGCCGAAGAAGCTCCCTTCCTGCAAAGTGGCGATAGTATAGTCGTGACCCTCGGCATTGGTTAACGTAACGGCGACCTTGCCCCTGAGGATAACAAACATGGAGTGCCCGGGCTCGCCCCGCAAAAAGACGTATTCCCCTGTATGAAAGATTCTCCGCGACACGTGTTCGGCAATGGCCGCTGCAGTCCCGGCGGATATGCCCTGGAAGAGGGATATCGTTTCCAGTTCTTCTTTTGAGATTGGATTATTGTCGGTCTTCACCCTTGAAAATACCGTCGCAAAGGCCGCACGGAGATCGTCCCGCCCATGATCGAAAGTGTCCTGGCTGATGTGCCGATAGGGTCGTTGCTCCCCTGGACACCTTTATGCCTTATACGTCGTTCCCGCATAAAATTAGTAATATATCTTGCATCTTTTCGCAACTATTTGCAACTCTTCGCAAAGCAGGGTGATGAATGCGTGGTGTTATGCGTGCGCCGGTTTCTTCTGCGCTGTGTCCCTTAGAGACTCACGAACAACCCTCCGTGCATATACTGCACCGGGTCATCAGGCGCAGGTGTTCCGCATAAGGTTCCGATGCGAGAAAATCGACCATGCCTGTGTCCCGGATATTGCCGAGAGCTTTTGAATGGATGCACCCCCTTAAGTCACCGTGGGGGCTCACGAAAATCAACCTGTCGCTCCGGCAATGGCCTTGCTGCCGCAACGGCCCTGCAAAATGGCGGTACCACCTTTGGATATCCGGGTATGGCAGAAAGATCCGTTCATCGCTTTTCGCCATCTGAAAAACGGTATCCACCGCCGCGAGCATAGAGGGAAGCATCTTCCCGCTGCAAGGAGGTTTGGCTTTATGGTAATTCGTGACATCGATTCCATCGTATAAATGGACAGGGGAGACAAGAATACGGTCCAGATCAAGATTTTGCAAAAATTCAAGGGTCTCACCAATAGAACGGCAATTATCTTCCTGCAAAGTCAGGATGGCGCCGATTCTGGTTTCAATGCCCGGTCTCTTTTTGATGCGAAGCAAGGACAGCAGGTTGGAGGTCACGGCACGGTGAGCATCTACTCCCCGGACGGCTCTTATCTCATCAGGATAAATGGAATCGTATGAAGTGAAGATGAAATGCCGGCGGTCCGACAGAGTCTTCAGCGTCTTCTGCATCTGTTCGGGCGTCACCCGGTATAAATTCGTGGTAAGTGAGACAAAGAGCCCGATCCGCGCACTATACTCCACTATCTCATTCAGGTCCGGCGACAGCGTCGGCTCTCCGCCGGACAGGACAAACCGGCGGCCGCCGGCAAAGCGGAAAGGCGCCAGCACCAGGTTTTTGATCTCTTCGGGAGTCATGCGGTCAAAATGACTGGTCCCATGACTTCGAGTCATGCACATGGGACATGCCATATTGCAACGATCTTCCAATTGAAAATGCAGCACCTTTGGCTGAGCAAAGAGAAGGTCCTTCAGGTTGCGCTTCAACCGGTATAACCTCCAGATGGGGCATCCTGCGTGCACATATCGTCCATGACGAACCTGGCTGCCGAACGGAGACGGTCCAATCCCTCGGGGAGCCGGAGGCGGCGAACGGCCACTTTTGCCGCTATGCGGGCGCTGAGCGCCATTGCCTGTGCGGGTGGTCTTTCCAGCCAGGAATTGCCGTAAAGACATCGGGCGACGGCGATGGCCGCCTGACTGCGCGACAAGGTTTCGATTCGCGGAACTCTGAGATCGGTACTGCGTCCCGACAAAACATAAATCGTCTTGAGAGGCGCCGGGCCATAATGAAAACCTCCCGGCAGGCGCAAGGCGTCTACCCATTTCTCCGGACATTCCGGTTCCGTTACGTATACGGGAAGCAGGGAACTTTCCGGCCAACCCAAAGCATCCGCCGTTTTCGGCGTGATCTTCAGTCGCGGGTACCCCGCTTGAACAAAAGGGTCGGTAGCATGCCAGACCAGGGCGCTCACATCATCGGTATGGAACGGCAAACCTTCGACTGCCAGAGCGGCCGCCAGGCTGGATTTTCCTGCACCGCTCGAACCCATGAACAAGTAGGCCATGCCATTCTTCACCAGAGACGTAGCGTGCAGAACGGGCATCCCCCGGAGATGGAGGACGATGGCCATACCAACGGAGAACAGGCCCAACAGGCTGTCCCGCCATTCGGGATAGCTCCGGCGGAGGGATATAATTGTTCCCCCGGGGTCATAGACAAATTCAAGGACATGTCTGTTGGGATTTTGAAAACGCAATACCCATCGCTTTCCCTGCCGCCGGTACACTTTGGTCATCGCGCCGGGCGGCTCGCCGTCAGGGAGGGGAATGAGGTCCTCAAAATGGATGTTCAGATCGACCGTGTCGGCTTCAATGACCGGAAGAGGGAGGGACAGATTGCTTCGGACCCGCAAACCATAGAGAGAGTAGGTTGCCGCCCTGCCTGGGCACGTTGCTTCAACTTCCGGAGGGCGGCAATTTGTACAGTGGATCACGTCAGCATCCATCGTTTTCACCATCAACATCGATTTGCTTCCGGTATTCCTGAAAAATGGCCTCGCATTCGTCCTCCAGGCCGATTGAACGTTCACAGGTTTCCTGCCATCGCAGGGCCATTTTCTTACGCAGAAGAGGGTCCGGGGACCGGGCCAGATCAACGAGCCATTGACCGGCCCGACGCAGTTCCCCAAGGCCCGTCAAGGGTTGCTTGTCCGAAACCCGCGCCAGGGGGAGATAATCGTGCAAAGGGGTGTGGGGGTACAGCTCATAGAAGTAACGGAAACGATACTTTTGGAAATCGGACCTGGTTTCCCGGTAGTACACCATGTGAGCCTGCTGATCATGGAAGCGGTATCGGAGAAGTGCTTCCTGTATATTGCCCATCCTGTACCTGGAGGCCAGACGCGTCCACATCTCGTAGTCTTCAAGCTTCGCCCTTGTGTTGTACGGATGTTCTTTCAGAATGCAGGCGCGCATCATAACCGCCGACTGGGCCAGACCGTTGCGAAAGAGCAATTCCCGCCGGATATCTTCATGCTGTTCCGGATACCAGAAAACGCCCTGCCTTAGACCGATTGTTTCAGCAAGGGCGCCGCATATATCCAATTCCGCCGATCGGATCCGGGCAAGCTGTGTTTGGAAACGATGGGGAAGAGCAACATCATCGGCGTCCATGCGGGCGATCCAGGCCCCCCGTGCATGTCCCACGGCGGCATTGGCAGCTGAGGGGCTGCCGCCATGTTCCAAAAAGAGGGGGAGAATACGGTCATCCCTCCGGGCATAGTCACGGATGATATCCGCCGTCCGGTCTGTTGAGCCGTCGTCCACGATAACAAACTCAAAGTCCCCGAAGGTTTGTCCGAGAATGGATTCGATGGCCTCCGCGACAAAGGACTCGCTGTTATAGGCGGGCATGACCGCCGAAATGGCCGGTGATTTGCGTCCTCTCATGAATAAGCGAATGAGCCATCGTCATTCAGGCCGGCACCGCCTGCAGTCTCCCGGTAATCCTCCTCCATGATCTCCGGTGTCTGCCAGGGCCGCTTGAGGGATGCGTCAATTGCCGTTGTCGTGGGAAGGTCCGTCGCCCCGGCGACTTTCCCGTCCGTACCGTTGTTCTTCATCTTTTGCCTCCTCTTTTGTTTAGTTTGACAAATCCATAATGAAACGCCCCGCCATGACGCCCCGCAAAAGAAGCGACGCCGCCCGCCGGTTTGTTTCCGGAGTAACCGACCTGAGTAGAGATTGCCAGGCCTTCTGCATGGCAATCACATCGATATAGGATATGACCGTTCCGTGGGAAGCCAGGGAGCGCAGTTCCTCCTCCATTTCATCCCTATGATCCAGAAGCCTGAGACCTACATCGGCCGCCTGCTTGCCCCTGACGGCGTTGCCGCGCACCTCGTCGGGCAATATGCCCGCCGTCGCCCGCCGCGCCACCATCCGTTCCCCGCCGTCGCGGACATATTGCTCTTCGGGGATGCCGAAGCAAAACGTAAGCAACCAGGCGTCCGCGGTGGGGTCCCGAATGTCCATCCGAAATGCTGCGCCCAGGTGGTGATCGATATACGCCCCTGGAGCATTAACTTCTATGGTCCGGCGGCGTTCCCATTCGGGAGAACGGGGAGAGACAACGGTGAGGCCGTGGAACTCGTCGCGTATGGATTCTCTTAAGGCCATACGCCGGGCGAAGTCCGGGCTGACGGCGCTGTAGGCTCCCCAAGGAGGTTCAGTGGGGCGGAGAAGCCGCCGCCCGCTGTGCCACAGGGGGCCGAGCATCGGACCGAGCAGATGGCGGCGGACCGTCCGATACCAGGACAGTCCTTGTTTCGCTTTGTATGCGCGCAACGCCTGAATACCTTCACCAAAACGGCCCTGAAGGAGATTGAAATAGATCCTGTTGCTTCCGCCGGTCCAGGAGATGCCGCCGTTCCCCAGTTGCCCTGTAAGAAGGACCTTGATGCCCCGATTTTGCGCTTCCTGGTGCGTCGCGTGAATCCAGTACATATTGCCCGCTGCATGGAGGGGACAGCCGAAGATGCGGAGGCTGTCGCGGATCACCGCGAGGGGTGAGACGCCTTCGGCCCGGATGGGTATATGCTCTATATTGTGATATTTTGCCGCCACAGTTTGAGCTATGGCCCACTCATCGGCCAACGCTCCGGGAACGAGATGACCGGCCGGATAAAAAGGGACCGACGTAAAGGAGGTTAAGGTCCGTCCTGTACCGCGGAGGGCCTCCGCCGCCAGGGCCGTGACGGAACCTGAATCGAGACCCGCGCTTAACTGGGACGCCACCGGTCCGTTGGAGTTAAGCCTTACCCTCACGGCCCGGCGGAAGTGGTCGAGGAAGCCTTCCAAGTATTCCTCATCTGAGGAAAGACGGATTTGCGGTACCTCGTCAAGACTCCAGTATTTGCTCAGGTGAATGGTCCGAGGCGTCAGACTCAGGCTGTGAGCGGGAAGGAGAAGCCGGACATCATTCCAGAAGGTATGGGACCACCTGTCTTCATTGCCGGGAAGGACCGCGAGATAGCGGGCAAGGTGCCCCTCGTCCAAGGTCCCACGAAATTCCGGCAAGGCCAGAATAGCCTTGGGAGTCGATGCAAAGGCAAAGACCGGGGGTTTACGGCAGTAAAACACGCCTGTATTGCCCAGGTGGTCGCGGGCGGCAAAGAGGCGACGGCGCTTCCCATCCCACGCAGCAAAAGACCAGTCACCAAAGAGATGTTTCGGAGCGTCTTCACTGAAGCGCTCAAAAGCAAGGGAGACAAGGCGGCCATCGGGAAGGGTGCGCCGAAGAGGCGTGGGAATGTGGAACAGGTCGCAAAGCTCATCCCGATTGTCCAGGCGGGCCGCGGCAACCATGAAAATACGTGACTCCGGGTTTGAATAGGGCATCCGTTCACGCCGTCCCTCGGGAGTAGTACAGAGGTGAGCGTAGCCCAGCATGGCACAGCCCTCGACGCGGACCTCCATCCCGTCATGACCCCACCCGGCCATAGCCCTTTGCATGGCATCTATTCGATCCGGCTGCACCGGACGTCCGTCAAGATAGACCAGACCAAAAATGGCGCTCATGTACGCATCATCTTCCTAGGAAATCGTCGTACTAAAAACGCTCCAGCCCACTCACTTCCGTACCTGCATCACGCTTTATGGCGCTTTCCGGATCAACCCCTTTTCGTCCAGTTTTGACAGGAAGGTCAGGACTTCCACTCTGCACAACTCAGGTGGAACGTCGAAGGTTTCCAGTAATCCTGCACAAAGGGACTCAACCGTGACGGGGGCCTCAAGGGATCGCCAGATTATCGCCGCCATTTCATTAAGAGCATAGTATTTGCCTGCATCTACGTCGAACATTACCAGCTCCTCGTGAACCGGCGACGACAAAACGTCCGAAGCCCGAAGGATCTTTCCCTGTAGGTCCACCGCTTCCTTTTCCACGCCAAAGTGTATCACAATAATGCCCATGGTGCATCATGTTTTTGTAGGCATGTCTACCCGACAAACCTGCAGATCAGAGGTTATCGAACCGTCCCGTTGCTCCTTACGGTTTGGCGCTCTGGAGCGCGGTAAAATCCGTTCCCCCTATCTCCAGTATGCCCTTTCGCGTTGTGGTCCCTGTGTAGGCCGGCACCGTGACCACGACCGTGCCCTTGTTGTCGGTGAAGGGACCTTTCGTATAGGTGATCCAGTCCGTATCGTTCACTATGGTGGGCTCCGGGCAATCCGTAATGCCATGGCCCTTTGCCGTCACTTTCACGGACACACTCCCTTTCTTGCTTGTGAAGGTCTTCTTGGCCGGTGAGAGGGAATAAGTACAGAAGTTCTTCTCGAAGATGGTCCCTACCGTAACGTTGGCGCCGGAACGCATGGTAACGGAGCACTTCCCGGTGCCTGAGCACGGCCCGGTCCAGCCCATGAAGACGGAGCCCGTGTCGGCGGTTGGGGTAAAGGATACGGTGGTAGTCAACTTGTAATGCGCCTGACAAGTGGGACCGCAATTTATCGAGGCATCGGATGAGGTCACCGTACCGGCGCCAAGCCCCGATTTGGTGACGGAAAGAGTGGAGAGGGTCGATGAAAGGGGGAAGGTAACGACATCGGCGACTATAGGAGGGTCATAGACCGTAACGTCCGTGGAGTCGTCCGATGGAACGGAGCCAATGAATATCTCCTGCGCCGTCGCCGTGTTGCGCTCCGGGTCCACCGCGACCTTGAGGTAGCCTAGTTGCCGCGTTTCTCCGTACCGGTACCATTTCGCGTGGCGGTCATCAGGATTAAGGTCGTCAAATTTGCCGCCTGCATTGCCGACGACAAAATAGGGGATGCCGCTTACCGAGTACCTCTGGTAGCAATGGGTATGGCCCGCAAAATTCGCGCTGATGGGGTACCGATGGTACAGGGTCTCCCATGGCTGAAGGCGGGTATCGATCCCGGTCCTGCCGTAATCCCAGATGGGATGGTGATGTATGGTGAACGTTCCTGCCATGCTGTTGTTCAGTTCCTGCGCGAGCCAGGCTGCCTGACTCTTCGCGAGGGCCAGGGAGGGCTGCGGATCGTCTCCGTTGGCCTTGTTCGGGTCCGGGGAGTTCAGGACGACGAACCTGACACCCGAGCAGTCAAAGGACCAGTTAAGTGCCCCGCCCTGCGCCGCGTTGAATGTCAGGTGGTACTGCGCGGCGTCCGTCGGAGGGCCCTCCGAATGTCCGAGATTGTGGTATTCATGGTTCCCGATAGCGTGAAAGATGGGAAATTTCGCGAGCATCCCATCGGCAACCTGGAAATACACACTCCAGTACGGCTCCCAATCCCACCCCGCATAGTCGCCGCCGTCGAGGACGAAAAGGGGCTCCGTTTCATATTTGGCGATAGCCTCCGCCACATACCTGAACCGCTTCTCCTGGGCATGGCTGTCACTGATTACAAGAAAGGTGAAGGGACCGCTCACCGGCATCGTCCTGAAGGTGCGGTTTCCGAACTGGTCGGCGCTGTCCGAGGGCTTCGCGTGGTACACATATGAGGTATTCGCATCGAGGTCCGTAAGCACCACGTGCTGGTAGGCTCCCGTTGTCCCGGAAGTGATCGTCTTTTGAAAGCTATGGTGCTCGTCGTAGTAGGCTGAAGTGGCGTACTCTACCGAGCCCGATCCTGTGTCCGCCCCTCGCCAGTTAATCGTGGCGGATGTTGCCGTGGTATTCGTTACCCAGGGAGCCCAATAGTCCACCTGGGCATGTACGCCCACAGGAATCAAAAAGGTGAGACAGAAGAGGAGCAAGACCGGTAGCAGCATCCCTGTCCGTATGGACATGTGGAGATTCACACGTCGCGGCACGCGGACTTCCCCGGGCAATTGCGCTGAAACTTCAAGACCGGCAAATAGATGTTTTCTGCTCATGGGCATGACAATCCTCCTGGGACTTCCGAGTCGGGCTTCGACAAAACACAGGGCGATTCGCGTCGGGTGCACAGTCGTCAACCCCAATGCCCACGAAGACCGGGTCTCACTCCGGATTTCCGGTCCCGCAAGCCCCAAGTCGGCAGTCAGCGTTATGCAAAGGATAATATCACAAAACGGAGAAAGATTAACCTTTTTCTTGATGCTTACAATAGTCCCTGCGTAATCCGATATCCTCGGCAGCCCTGCGGGTCGGCCGGGGCCGGGCCTGCCGACGGTTACCCCCCTTTCTTTACAAGCTCCCGAAAGCGCAGCGCCATTTCAGGGCCGGCCTCACCCTCGTGTTTGAAAAAGACAAAGGCCTTTTCCCAGTTTTGCGCGATGATCTTGTCCCTCCATCGGGCGAGTTCGGCGTCCGTGTAGTCGGAACGGCGCAGGCGCAGGTAGCCCCACGGGGCCGTGCTTATGATCTCCGTTGCGGGGTTCTCTTCCGAATCTCCCGTACACAGGCTGCGCCCCTCAGTGCGGAGGAGGTTTAAGACGCCCTCGTCGAGCCGGGACGGATTCCGGAACTCGAAGGCGATGGACATGGCGTTGGGGAGGAGGCCAAGAAAATCTTCGAGGAGTCTCCGGTCCGGGCGGAAGGTCGCGGGGAACTGGAAGAGTATCGGTCCGAGCCTTCCCAGGAGGACCGAGACCGTCCTGAGGAGGTACATGATCTCCGATTCCACGTTCTTCAACCTTTTGATGTGGGTGATGACCTGGGGCGCCTTGAGGGCGAATATGAAGCCTTCCGGCACCTGCCCGGCCCAGGATTCGAGGAGCCTTTCCGTGGGCATGCGGTAGAAGGTATTGTTGATCTCCACCGTATCGAACCGCCCCGAATAGAAGCGAAGCATGTCCCCGGCTGAGGTCTTTGCGGGATAGAATACCCCTTTCCACTCCTTGTAGCCGTATCCGCTCGCACCGACATGAATCTTCATATCCTGTCTCCCTCAATACCGCGCCCGGAAGGTCACGGTTTTTCGCGCGCCGTTTCGCGGGCGTCTTTATCCTCGCGGAGCCTTGAGAAGACGGGCTGACGCATGATCCCCTCGTCGGTCCATCCATGGAAGGCGACTTCCACCACCACCTCCGGCTTTACCCAGGTGACCGGCCTGTTCGTCTCCGGCTCTTCCTTGAAAGGGCAATCTTTTTGTATCAGAGGATCGAGCTTCACCCGGATCTCTCTCCGGGCTTCGGCGCTGAACCCGCCTCCGGTGTGGCCGATAAACACAAGGTCGTCTCCTTCGAATACCCCGAGGACGAGGGCGCCGAAGGCGTTTCTCGTGCCCCCGGGCTCCGTGAACCCTGCGATTACGCCCTCCTGGGTGAGCTGCGTCTTCACCTTGAGCCATTGCCGGTTCCTCGCGCCCATGCGGTACGGGCTCTGAGAATGCTTGGCCATGACGCCTTCAAGCCCTTTTTCCTTGGCCACATTAAAGAAGAGGATACCCTCTTTCCATACGTGGTCGCTGAACTTTACCTTCGGGACGGAAGGGAGCACCTTCTTCAGGAGTTCCTTCCTCTTGACCAGAGGCCAGCCTGTCAGGTCACGGCCCTCAAAGTAAAGGAGATCGAACACATAGTAGAGCAAATGGCCCCTTCCGAGTTTCCGGTAATCCTGAAGCATCTGGAAATCAGGCTGCCCGCGGTCGTCCACCACGACGATCTCACCGTCGAGAACCGCGTCGAACCTGAACCTTCCGAGGGACTCCGTAACAGGGTGGAACTTCCGGTTAAAGGAGACCAGGTTCCGGGAATAGAGGGAAACCTTTCCATCCCTGATTTCGGCAATGGCCCGGTACCCGTCCCATTTCACCTCGAATATCCAGTCGGGGTCGTCAAAGGGCTCCCTGGTCAGGGTGGCGAGCATGGGTTTCACCTTCTCCGGCATGGGCGCAAGGGGCGCGTCGTTCAGATCCCCTCCTTCCATCGCCTCCCGGAGGCGGACCCGATCCAGCTTTTGCCTGCCGGCCGGCCCCGCATACTCCGCCTCAGCCACCTCTTCCAGGGTCCTGCCGGACGCGACGGAGCGGTTCTTCCCGAGAACGTCCTCCGTGGAGGCATAGCGGTCTTTCTTCTTCAGGAGAAGCCAGGACTTTTCATCCATCCCCGTCTTCACGAGGTGGAATTCACCCTGAGTCTTCTCCCCCTGGAGCACGAACTTCATATTCCCCTTTTTGAGTCCCTCGAGAAGCAATGCCTCACTCTCCAGCCCTTCCGTGTCTGAAGGGTGGCGGTATACGCCCCTGTCCCAGATGATCACACTTCCCGCACCGTAATTGTGTTCCGGGATCACACCCTCGAAATCCTTGTAATCGAAGGGATGGTCTTCGACCATGACGGCCAGCCTCTTGATGGAAGGGTCGAGGGACGGTCCCTTCGGTATAGCCCAGCTCTTCAGCACCCCTTCGAGTTCGAGTCTCAGGTCATAGTGAAGGGCGTGGGCCGCGTGCTTATGGATAACAAAAATAAGCCGGTCCCCTGTGGGCCGGAAGACCGGCTTCGGTTCAGGGGTATTTTCGAATTTTCGTTTGGATTCGTAGTCCTTCAGTTCCATATCATAGATAGGGAAGGACCTGTTCCCTGGTCATCACTTCCCGGAACAGGTCGCCTTCCGTTTCGGCCCTCCTCACGGCCTCGGAATGGATGATTTCGAATTTCTCCGGGTCATTGCGGCCGGCCAGATCTCCAAGCTCCTGCCAGGCGAGAGGGAAGGAGGTCACGGGTCTTTCCCGGGCCCGCAGCGAATAGACGGAGACCATGGTCTTCGAACGGCCGTTCTGGGACCAGTTGATAAAGACCCTTCCTTTCCGGTCTTCCTTGGCCATCTTCGCGGTCACCAGGTCCGGGTAATTCCGTTGAAGCACCTCCGCCACGGCCTTCGAGAATTTTCTGGTCTCCTCGAAGGTAGTCTCTTTCCGGTTCAGGGGGACATATACGTGAAGGCCCTTTTTCCCCGAAGTCTTGGCCCAGCCCGTGAGCTTCAATCCGTAGAGCAGGTCCCGGAGTATGAGGGCCACCCGGGCGCATTCAAGGATGCCTGCTCCTTCGCCGGGGTCGAGATCGAAGACCATGGAATCGGGCGTCAGGGGCGAATGGGTCCTGGCGAGGGGCACGTGCAGTTCGAGGGACGCGAGGTTCTCCACCCACATGAGCGTGTTGAGGTCGTTCACGAGACAGACCGTCATCCCCTCCCCGCCTTCCTGGGGGACCACCGCGGTCGCCACCCAGGATGGGCGGTGGGACGGACAGCGCTTTTCGAAAAAGTATTCCTTTGTCACCCCTTCGGGGTACCGTTTCAACGTGAGGGCCCGGTCTTTCAGATGGGGCAGGATAAACGGGGAGATACGACGGTAGTATTCGAGGATATGGGCCTTGGTGAAGCCATAGGAAGGGTAGAGGTCCTTTTCAAGGTTCGACAGGGGCAACCGTATACCCTCAACATCCGCAATCCGCCTGTTCACCGGTCTTCTTTCACCTTGCGCATGCTCTCCTCCAGCGCCGCCGTCAGGTCGATCAATTCTCCCCCCTCTTCCTCCGTAATTTCAGGGGCTTCCACAGGGCTCCTTTCCTCCGCCTTCTCCCTGAGAAGGGCGATGAGCCTCTTCCGGCGCTCGTCCCCATACCGGTCCGGTCTGAAGTCGGTGGTCATCTCCATTATGATCTTCTTCATCAGGGTTTTTGCCCCGGCTTCCACTGTTTCGTCTTCGGGCACGATCTCCTCATAGGGAAGTATCTCCCCGTGGTAATGAAGGGTGATCAGGGTGAGGACCCCCTCCGCGCTCCTCACCGCCACGAGGTACTCCCTTTCCCGGAGTACGAATTTCGCGAGCCCTGCCTTGCGCGTCCGGCGCATCACTTCGGCCAGGAGCCGGTACGCCTTTTCGCCCCCTTTCAGAGGGACGAGGTGGTAGGGGCGATCATAGTAGATGGGGTCCACGTCCCCTATGTCGATGAAATCGATGATCTCGATGGTGCGGCTTCTCTCGGGCGACAGGGATTCCAGTTCCTCGTCGGTGATCATGACATACTCGCCGGGCCCGGTTTCATACCCCCTTATGATCTCATCGGAAGGGACCGTCCTTTCTTCTTTCGGGCAGACCATCTTTCTCAAAAGAGGGGAATAATCCTTGTTATGGAGCATGTGAAAAGAGACGCGGCCGGGCTCCACGGCCTTGATCAACTGTACGGGGATCGCCACGAGGCTGAAGCTTATGGTCCCGCTCCATATGGCCTGTGCCTCTGCCTCATCGCCGCCGCCTGAAGACATTTTCGATAGAAGGCCGACAGACCTTTCGTTCTTCATCTATGCCACCCTCTCGAGGCTCGATTCAAGGGTCTCGAGCAGCTTGTCCGGAGATGTGGGCCTCAGGCGTTTCGGCTCACGGAGCGCAATCCTTTCCCCCCGCGATTTCCGGTCGATCAAATCCCGGAGTTTCAGTTCATGCTCGTCTTCGAATCTTTCGGGCTGAAAAGGGCTCGTCAACTGGTTGATCAGATCGATGCCTGCCTTCAGTTCCCTTTCCGACAGGGAAATATCTTGCGGCTCAAGGGCCTTCACGGAAAGCACCTCGTGGGCGTACCTCAAGGTATGGAGACGGAGAATCCTCCCCCTCGCCAGTAACGCCCCCACATATGACCGCTTCCTCATGGTCCAGGTACATATACCTTCCACATCCATCTCCTTCAGGGCCTCGACCATGGCATTGTAGCCCTTCACACGGATCTCCGGCTCCAGGTAGTAAACCCGCTCCAGGAAGACGGGGTCGATCTGTCCGGTCTTCACGAACTCGTGGATCTCAATCATCCGGCTCTCTTCCGGCTCGGTCTGCTCCAGTTCCGAGGGATCGATAAGGATGTACCGGCCTTCCTCCACCTCAAACCCCCTGACCTGTTCCTCGGGAGGCACGGTCGTCTTTTCGTAGGCGCAGACCATCTGCTGTCTCAGCCTGGCATGATCGCGGTCGTGAAGAAGGTGGAACTGAATCCGCTCCTCCTTGACCGCGTTGTGCAGCTTGACCGGCACTTCGACGCTTCCCAACCGGATAACGCCCTTCCAGATTGATCTTCCCGCCATGGAGAACCCCTTCCCCTTTTCCAAGGCCCTTTTCGCCCATCTTTCCCGGCCCTGCTTGTAAAGAAGCTATTCACGAAATGTCCCCCTGTCAAATTCAACCGGTCCCCTGCCGGGACGATAAGGTCGGGGCCGCCCGGCAACCCTCGCCCGGTAAAGGTGCGGGGACGCTCCCGGAAACAAACGCCGCCGGGAATATGGTTCTCAGGAAAGGTGAACTAATGGTTCCCTTTTCTTTACCTCTGTGGTAAAGTTTAGTACGAGATAAGCCGCTCACCGACAGGAGGCCATTTGTTCACCATGATATGAGTTGGTTGCCACAGCGGAGATTCACGCCCCCCGACTTCTCTCACGTAAGGTTCTATGCAGGCCAAACAGTTCATGAAAGGAGATCGCCATGCCCAAAAAAACCGTACTTCACGAATTTGTCGCTTATTTCCTTCTCCTCTTCGCCGTGAGCGCCATTTTCGTCCTCGCGCCGGGAGCCGCCTTCGCCCTTACCTCATATGACAAGCTGGCAAAAGGGCCTATCGACCTCGCCAAGTGGGACCTTTACGAAACCGTACGGGTAATCGACATGTCGAGCCCCACTGAGGGCAAGCTGCAACTCGGCGTCAGGAGCGGCACCGCAACAGCGGGCCCGGTAACGAGCACCCTTCAGTTTGCGGACCCTTCAGCCAAAACACGCTTCGGAGCGACTATAACCCCTCTCGACTATGGCAACGCCGACACCGAGGACCCTGCGAACCCCGTGTCCGCAATAGGGGGAACCTTCTATAATGACGGCACCTCCGGTACGCCCGACGATTGCACCGGTGATGTGCTGGGACAAATCGGGGTAGGCAACAACCCGTCCGACCCGGCGAACCTCGCGGTTTACTGGAGCGTGGTAAGATTCACGTCCCCTGATTGCAGCACTTTCGACATCCTGGGTGCAGGTGGTTTCACGACCCCTCCGGTGGCGGTGGGCAACGCGTACCCTGTGAGCATGCAGTGGAACGGCAGCCAATTCTCCTTTACCTATGACAGTGGTGAAACCCAGACCTACACTCCGACGGGGACCATAAACCCGCCTAACACGACATACAGGGGACTTTACAGCATGATATTCAACGGCGTCGGCAAGGAAGCCTATATTTCCTCGCACTTCGACAACGTGACGGTAGACGCGGGGTCCTACGACCAGTTCAACATCGACCAGATCAATCCCGCCCTCTGGACCACCTATGAATTCGTAAGGGCCATAAGGGACTCGGAAAAGCATCTCGTCCTCCTCGCCCGGGGCACCACGGACTCCACGGGCGTCACCGAGTGCCTCCTTCCCATAGCGTCACCCGACAGCATCTGGACCATCCAGGCCACCGTAGCGGCCCCCATATTGGAATCTTCCGACGATACCATAGGACACGCCATAGCAGGTCTGGGCGGGAGATTCTTCAACGACGGTTCCCCGGGAGACGGCTACGTGGGTGATATAGGCGCTTTCGTCCGGCTTCAGACGTCGCCCGCCGGATTGATCGGCCGGTGGAAAGTCACGAGGTTTTACGGCGCCAGCGACGCAGAGCAGACAACAATCGCTGAGGGCACAGCCCCCAAACCCATCAAACTCGGAAAACCCTACAACATGTCCATAGCCTGGGACGGCGCGAAATTCACTTTCATCGGGGGCAGCCAGACCATGTACTATACTCCCGACCAGTCTTACATGGCGAACGCGACCAACGCCAAGGCGCCCTTGAAAACGCTCTACAGCGCAGTGACAGACGGCGGGATCAATGCAAAGGCCATGGGCTATTTCACCAACGTAAGCGTAGCCGCGGGAAATACCGCGAGGTTCCTCACAGTGACCGTATCCGGGAGCGGCACCGTGAAGGGCAGCTCCACGGCCATAGTCTGCACGGGCGAAGGTGGTCACTGCTCTCAGGCATTTCAGGAAGGAAAGAAGGTGGTCCTTACCGCAAAGGCGGGCACGGGATACGTCTTCAACAATTGGTCCGGGTGCACCACCACGTCGAAAACGGTCTGTACCCTTATAATGGACGGCTCCAAGGCGGTGACGGCCACATTCACGAGCAATCCGACCCTCGCCGTTTCGCCGACAAGCAAAAAGTTCGGCAACGTGAAGGCAGGCCTCAAAACAGCCACCGCGACCTTCTCCGTGACCAACAAGACGACCAAAGGCGTAACCCCTCTCACTATAGGGGCCGTCACCCTCACCCCCGACGCATCGAGCGCGGGTGAATTCGTTATCGTGCCCGGCTCCGACACGTGCTCAAACATCAACCCGCCTCTTGCGTCCAACAAGAAGTGCGCCTTCAAGGTTATGTTCCAGCCTCAGTCCGTTGGGCCAAAGTCGGCGACCGTCACCATCCCGTCGGATGACCCCACGACGCCTGAAACGGTAATCCAGCTTACGGGAACAGGGACGTAAAGAAAGGATATCGATGAAAGGGGGCAGCGGTTTTCCGCCGCCCCCTTTTTTTTGCGAAGCAGATGGTTACATGGAGTGGGGACTCCGTATAACCATCGATCGGGTGATTTCAGCCCGGGTATTCGTGAACCCCGGGCCTCGGGGGAACGCTCAGCCTGTCACTTTGAACCCCGCGTCTTCCACGGCCTTTGCCATGGCTGCCTCGTCCGCTGAGCCGCTTACCGCGGCCTTTTTCCCCGCCAGGTCCACCTGCACGGCGGTTACGCCGGACACGCCTTTGAGGGCCTTTTCAACGGCCATCTTGCAGTGCATACATGTCATGCCTTCAATCTTGAGAACCTTCTCGCCCATCTTTTTCACCTCCTCTTCCGGTAATCAGTCTTCAATCCCCATGGCGGCCCGGGGTCGCCATGCACGAAATTCCGTTCAATCCATCAGTTTCCTGCCGTAACCCTTGAGGAGCAGGGAATTGGTCACCACCGACACGGAGGAAAAGGCCATGGCAAGGCCTGCCCACTCCGGCGGCAGGAGCGTGCCCGTCAGGGGATAGAGGACGCCGGCAGCCACGGGAATGCCGATCACATTATAGATAAGGGCCCAAAAGAGGTTCTGTTTGATCTTGGTCAGGGTCTTCCTGCCCAACCGGATTGCCCTCTCCACGTCGAGGAGGTCATTTCTGACCAGGATTACGTCGCCCGTTTCCTTTGCCACGTCCGTTCCGGACCCTATGGCGATACCGATATCCGCCTGTGCCAGGGCGGGGGCGTCATTGATCCCGTCGCCCACCATGGCGACCTTCAGCCCCTGCTCCTGGTACTTCCTCACCACATTGATCTTGTCCTGGGGCAGTACTTCCGCCACCACCTCGTCGATTCCGACTTCCCGGCCTACCACGTGGGCGACTTTGCTGTTGTCCCCCGTAACCATGAACGTTTTGAGGCCCAGGCCGTGGAGGCGTTCGATCGCCGTCCTCGAATGCTCCTTAAGCACGTCGGCCAGGGCGATCAGCCCGATGGAACGGCCGTCAAGGGCGACAAACATGGTCGTTTTTCCCGCTTCCGCGAGGTTATGAAATTCCTGTTCCATGTTGCTCACATCGATCCCATGCTTCTCCATGAGCTTCATATTGCCGATAAACAAGGGGCTGTCGCGGAAGGAACAAAGGGTGCCATGGCCGCTCTCTTCCCTGCAGTCCCGGACTTCCTCGATGGCAAGGCCTTCTTTCCGGGCCCGGGCCACCACCGCCTGGGCCAGGGGATGTATCGAGGCGTTTTCCCCTGCCGCCGCTATCTGTAAAAGGTCCATTTGCCCGTAAGGGGCAACGGCCACGATATCCGTGACCTCGGGAGACCCCTTGGTAAGGGTCCCCGTCTTGTCGAAGCCGATAGCCTGGAGACTCGAGATGCTCTCCAGCACTGCCGCCGATTTGAAGAGAATGCCGCGGTTGAGGCCCACCCCGCTGCCCACCATTATCGCCGTCGGGGTCGCGAGGCCCAGGGCGCAGGGACACGCAATGACCAGGACCGCAATGCCCGCGGTAAGGGCAAAGACAAAGGAACCGTGAAGGGGGAAGTACCACGCCAGGAATGTAAGTATCGCCATGGCCACCACGGCTGGAACGAAATAATTGGAAATAGTATCGGCCAGGCGCTGAATAGGGGGCTTGACACCCTGAGCCTCCTCCACCATCTTGATGATCCCGGAAAGGACCGTATCTTTCCCGGTCTTCGAGATCCTCACTTTGATGCTTCCCGTCCTGTTGATGGTGGCGCCTATGACGGCGCTCCCCGGTACTTTTTCCACCGGAATGGGCTCCCCTGTGAGCATGGATTCGTCAATGCTGGTTTCTCCTTCAACAATCTCGCCATCCACGGGAATCTTCTCTCCCGGCTTGACCAGGACCATGTCCCCTATTTTCACGTCCGACGCCGCCACGTCCTGTTCCTCGCCGTTTACGAGGAGACGCGCCTTGTCCGCCTGCAGCTCCAGAAGCCTCCTCAGAGCTTGTCCTGCCCGGCCTTTCGCTTTGGCTTCAAGGTACTTGCCGAAACGGACAAAGGTGATAAGTACGGCCGACGCGTCGAAGAATGTGGGCCCTTCGAAAAAGACATGGGGAAAGGTCGTGAGTACGCTGTAGCCGTAAGCGGCAGTGATCCCGATGGCCACCAGGACATCCATGTTGGCCGACCTGTTCCTCAGGGCGTGATAGGCCCCGCGATAGAAGGTCCACCCCGCAGTGAACTGCACAATGGTGGCCATGGCGAAGGTGCTGTACATCAGGAACAGGGACATGGGCAGGAACCACATCATGGGCATGATAGGCAGGGAGAAAAGGGCGCTTAAGATCAGCCAGTTGCGCTGGTTCGCGGCAAAGCGGTCTTCATCCTCCTCCACCTTGTCCAGGGGGATATAACCGGCATCTTTTACCTGGTCGAATATGCCTTTCAAATCGATTATGTGGGGATCGTAATCGACGGTCACCGTCTCGCTCGCAAAATTTACCGCAGCGGCCCGAACCCCCGGCGTCTTTCCAAGCCTCTTCTCTATGGTCAAGGCGCAATGGGCGCACGTCATCCCGCCCACCTTGAACTGCGACTTGGTTTCAGTTCCTGCGGCGTCGCCGGAAGGGCTTGCCTCCGCCGTCGCTTCCACGGCAGGGGACGGCTCCTCCTCCGTTACCTCGCCTCCCGCATGTCTCTTCTCCCTTTCCTCTCCGGGGACAGGGCTCGTGGAGTATCCCGCCTCTTCGATCGCCCGGACCACGTCGTCCATTCCTACCCGGTCTTCATCATAGGTAAGGAAGGCCTTTTCATCGGCTAGAGAAACCCGGACGTCCTTCACGCCGTCGAGGCCTCCGATGGCTTTTGTCACCCGCGCCACGCAGTGCTCGCATGTCATCCCGTATACCGGGACTGCCGACTCCTGTTGATGTCCATTCCCTTTCGTATCAGTCATGCCCTCATCTCCTTGAAACTTGTCGCCCTTTACTCACCTGATCAGTTTGAACATGGTCTTCAGGACCTCGTCCACCACCTGCTCGTCGCCGGCCTGAAGCTGCTCCTTGACACAGGATTTCATATGTTTCTCCAGAAGAAGCCGTGCCACCCCGTGCAACGCCGACTGGGCCGAGGAAATCTGGTTCAGGATATCGTCGCAGTAAACGCTCCGCTCGATCATGCCCCTGATGCCCCGGAGCTGCCCCTCGATCCGGTTCAACCGGCTCGTCAGGTCCCGGATAGTCTGTTCGCCATGATGACTCCTGCGGACCCCATCCTCTGATTCCCCACTGCAACCGCAACAGGAAGTCTCCAATTCATCCATGTTCTCACCTCCATCTTTCAATATACTATGCCCCCCTACCCTATTTGTCAAGGGGCCGGGGTATAGTTGCGGGATTCGATTGGAACGCCGGATTTATGGTTGGGTCAGGTTTGTCGCCGACATCCGGTTCCCCCGCGGGTCCATGCCCCGAAGCTCGCTTTGGAATAGCCTTAAAGGTGTTATGTTCGTCTTTGATACTCCGCGGCTTGCCGCGGGGTAGTTCGTTTCGTGCGGTCCCGGCTCCCTTGATTAATGTAACCGCCTCTGATAGACTCATTTTGCTGTGTGCCCTCCCCCTCCAAACAGGCCTGTTGGAGCAGGGGGATAGAGGAGGAGGAAAAGGGAATGGGAAGTGAGGCCCATGCCGCGACGGCCGCAACCAATAGGTCCGGGGAGAACTGTCCATGATAAACCATCGGGCAACGCGGGGCTATGGCCTCCTTGAGGGTTTCCTCGTGAACCTGAGGTGCAGGCAGGCCGAGAGGCACATACCTCCTGCTTACAGGCAAGGGCGGGTCCTGGATGTGGGATGCGGCGCGAGTCCGTTCTTCCTTATACGAACGACCTTCGCAGAGAAATACGGCCTGGATAAGACCATCAATGACCACCATAGCCAGGGTTCCCGGGAATACGGGATTACCCTTGTCCGTCACGATATCGAGGAGGACGGCAGCCTTCCCTTCACGGACGGGTATTTCGATGTAATAACCATGCTCGCAGTGTATGAACATATCGAGCACGACAGGTTGGTACACGTTCTGGAGGAAATCTACCGGGCATTGAAACCCGGCGGCATACACCTGGCCACCACCCCCACGGCGTGGACGAACCGTCTTCTGAAGAGAATGGCCCGCCTTCGTCTGGTGAGTCCGGCGGAGATCGCCGAGCACAAGGAAGCATACACCCGTCCCCGCCTGCTATCCACCCTCCGGAAGACGCCCTTTTCCAGACATAAAGTAGAATGCGGCTACTTCGAGATGTCCATGAACCTCTGGGTAAAAGCCACAAAATAGTGTCCAGCCCTTCACGTACTATTCCTCCCCCGAATGAGGTTTCCTTCTCACGACCCCTGTTGCCCACCGTTCCCCCACATCGGAATTTGTTTGACATCGATTCGGCTCAATAGGAGAATGAAAGAAAGAGTTTGACACCGGAAAGAGGGGGGAAGAGCTATTGACACATTTGCGAAATGAGACTCCGGGAGGTGTTCTGTGAATCGTCGGACATTTTTGTTGACCGCTGCAACGATTCCTCTTGTCCTCGCAGCCACCGCGAGGGCCTCCGAAAGCGCGCAAGCCGGCTCTCCACAAGCCAAATTCGCGAAGCTCGAAAGAGCTTCGGGTGGCCGCCTCGGCGTGTATGCGGTAAATATGGCTAATCGTGTGCAGATCGCCCATCGTGCAGATGAGCGTTTCCCCTTGTGTAGTACCTTCAAAGTGATCGTGGCAGCTGCGATATTGGCACGAAGTGCTCAAATCGACGGCCTATTGCAGCGCCGAATTCAATACGAGCAGAGCGATCTCGTCACCTACTCGCCCGTTTCCGAGAAACACGTGGCTGATGGAATGACCATCTTTGAACTTTGTGCATCCGCGATTCAGTACAGCGACAACACATCGGCCAATCTACTAATGAGAATTCTTGGTGGGCCGCCCGCAGTGACGGCCTATGCGCGATCAATCGGAAATGGTGAGTTTCGCCTGGACCGATGGGAAACAGAATTGAACACCTGCATTCCCGGCGATCCTCGCGACACTTCTACCCCTGCTGCAATGGCCCTTACCCTGCAATCACTGGTTCTCGGCAATGCCTTGCCCCCTGCCCAGAGAAACCAGTTGAACGAGTGGCTACGCGGTAACACCACAGGTGCCAAACGTATTCGTGCCGTCATACCCGGCGGCTGGCAAATTGGTGACAAGACGGGCTCGGGTGACTATGGCACTGCAAACGACATCGCGGTGCTATGGCCGCCGGAACGTAAGCCGATCGTTCTCGCCATTTACTACACGCGGGAGGAGCAAAATGCGAAACGGCGCGACGACGTGATTGCGGCGGCGGCTAAGATCGTCGTGGACGATTTCGGCTAAACCCGTGCAGTCAACTGAACTGGTGGATGCCGGCCCAACATCGGCATGGTGCCGACGGGCTATTCGCCCGCCGCACATGCCGGGCGTTAATATGGTGAGGAGGCCCTATTTCAAATTGGTTCTTATTTCCGGCATCCTCTTAATAAGTTCAACAAGTGCCGGGTGGAGTAGGCGTAGGCACGGGGTGCGGGCTTCAGATAGGTTGGGCTGTGAAGGCGGGTAGGCCGACGGCGTACTCAAGTACGCCACAGGACCCCGCCTTTGCAGAGCGGCCTATATGGAGTTCGCACCCCGTGCCTATGCCTGACCACTGACACAACAAAACACACAAACTTCACAACCCCGCACCAGAACCCGCCGGACCTCCGCCTATTTCCGCAGACATGGACCCTGCGCTGCCCGAGGCTGTCCAAAGTCTGGAAATATCAGGACCTTTATGTTATAGTACGTGATCTTGAGCGCCCACGGTCCCCAATCAACACATGCCCATACCGCCGATTCTCCCGGTGTCCACGCACTGGCCCGGGACGGGGTCCACGAGAAAGTCCTCGCCTATCTCCAGGACAAACCCCGGGGCGCAATCCTCGACATTCCCACAGGGCTCGGGGCCCTCGCCCTGGTCCTCCACGAGATGGGCTTCCATGTCTCCTGCTGCGATATCGATACCTCCCAGTTCCGCGTACCCCAGCTACACGTTGACCCGGGCGACCTGAACGGGACGATCCCCTACGGAGACGGACAGTTCGATTTCGTCTGCTTTCTCGAGGCCATAGAGCATACGGAGAACCCCTACAACGCGGTTCGCGAGCTTGCGCGGGTACTGAAACCGGGGGGCACCCTCATTCTCAGCACCCCCAACTACCTCAACATCGAACGGAGACTGAAATTCCTCATCACCGGCTTTTTCACCAAACCCATGAACCGCGAGACATTCCTGGGCAGCTGCCAGGGCAAGACCTACGGCATGCACCTGAGTCCCATCGGCTACACACTTATAAGATTCGCCCTTGAACACGCGGGGCTTACCATCAAGACGATCACCTACGATAAGAAGAAACCCAAGCAACTCTTTTTAAAACCCCTGGTCTGGCTGATCCGTTCCTACGGGCGGCTATGGTCGGAAAGAAAGCGGAGGCAGTACTGGCTTTCCGAGACATCGAGCAGCGAAATACTGGAAGGGGGAAATACGCTTATCATTTTTGCGGAAAGAATATGATGGGCAATACAGGAGCCTCTATCGTGAAAATAAACATCTTTAACGTCGAAAGGGACCACGAGGGAATAAAAGACGAACTCGTCGGTATCTTTAACAAAGTGCTCACCGAAGGGGAATACATACTGGGCGATAGGCTCACACGGTTTGAAGATGCCTTTGCCGAGTATATCGGCGTAAAACACGCGGTGGGCGTCGCCAACGGCACCGACGCGATCAGACTGGGCGGCCTCGCCCTCGGGCTCAAACCGGGAGACAAGGTCGTGACCACCCCCAACACCTACGTGGCCACCACCATGGCCCTCTCCACCCAGGGCATCATGCCGGTCTTTACGGACATAGAAAAGGAAAACTATAATATGGACCCGAAGGCGCTCGACGAAACCCTCGCCGCGCATAAAGACGTGAAGGTCTGCATCCCCGTGCACCTCTACGGCCACGCGGCCCGGATGGACGAGATACTCGACGTGTGCGCGGCCCACGGGGTATACGTCCTCGAAGACGCTTGTCAGGCCCACGGAGCCCTTTACGGAGACGAAAAGAAGAAGGTGGGGAGCCTCGGCAACGCGGCGGCCTTCAGTTTCTACCCCACAAAGAACCTCGGCTGCTACGGCGACGCGGGCATGGTCGTCACCGATTCCGACGAGACCTACGAAGAAGTCTTGAAGCTGAGGAACTTCGGTCAGGGAAAGGACAAGCACGTCCACCTGTCGGACGGATTCAACTCAAGGCTCGACAGCCTCCAGGCGGAAATCCTTACGTTTAAACTCGGACTCCTCAATGCTTGGAACGAGAAGAGGAGGGGCCTTGCGCGCCTCTATACGGAGGCCCTCGCCGGTCTGCCCGTCACCCTGCCCACCGAAGCTTCCTGGACGCGCCACGTATTTCACCTCTACGTGATCAGATCCGGGCAGAGGAAGGCCCTCATGGATTATCTTGTGGAAAAGGAGATTGGCACCCTGATACATTACCCGACGCCGATCCACCTCCAGCCCGCCTACCGTCACCTCGGGTACGGCACGGGCTCTTTCCCCAAGGCCGAGCAGGCTGCCCGGGAGATCATCAGCCTTCCCATGTACCCGTCCCTCCGCGAAGATGAAGTCTTTCGCGTATGCGATGCGATACGGTCGTTTTACCGCAAGTGACGGCCATGAAGATCCTTCACCTTTTCAGTGACTGGAAATGGACCGGTCCCGCGGAACCCACCGTCTCCCTCTGCGCGGCGTTGATTGCGGCAGGCGTGGACGTGACCATGGCATACCGCCCGACACCCATCGACTACCCCGACAGGACCGTGGGCAAGGAGGCCGGGAAGGCGAATTTAAAGCGCTTCGAGGGTTTCAGGCTCAACAGGTATTTTTCCCTCAAGGACTGGACTTTCGACATCCGGGCCATCAGGTCCTACGTGAAGAGAGAGAAGATCGATATCGTCCATACGAACCTGTCTCACGACCATTTCACCGCCCTCCTTGCCTTCGCCTTCCGGGGTGCGGGACCGCAGATCATACGGAGCGACCATAAACGGGACGGCCTTGAAAACAGCCCCTTCATGTCGAGGGCCTTTGCGAGGACCGACGGGCTCGTCACCTATAGTAAAACCATCATGGAAAGGGATATCACCCACTTCCGGTTTCCCCGGGAGCGGACCTCGGTCATTCCCCCGGGGATTACGCCTTACCGCGGACCTGTGGATGATCTGAGACCGGAACTGGGCATCGCGCCCGACGAAACGGTAATCGGGGTCATCGGGCGGCTGAAGCCCGACAGGGGTTATGACGTGATATTGAAGGCCTTCAAGGCCGTGCGGGAAAAGACGGGCAAGGCGAAGCTCGTCATAGTGGGTCGAAGTTCCCAGATCGAAAACAGCATCAAAAAGCCCCTCGAGGAGTTGGGCATCGCCGATCATGTGGTCCTTGCCGGATACCGCGTGGAGGACTATTTCTCCATGATCGCCGCCTTCGATATTTTCGTCATGATGAGGGCGGGAAGCGATGGAAGCGCCCGGGCCCTTCGGGAAGTCATGGCCATGGGTAAACCTGCCGTGGTTTCCGACAAGGGCATGCTGCCCGAACTCGTGGAAGACGGCAAATCGGGCTTTGTGGCCGGGACCGATCCCCGCGTGGTGGCGGAAAGGATCACCACCCTCGTCACCGACAACGGACTCAGGAAGGCTTTCGGAGACTACGCAAAAGAGGCTGCTGTCACAAAATGGTCCTATGCCGCGCAGGCCGATGCAATGGGACGATTCTACGAAACACTTCTTTCCATGGGCAGGAGAAAGTAGCCCGCAGGTTTGGTCCTCAATTTGCATAGAGTATGGCATAGCAAATAACTAACCCAGAGCGAGGTATACTATGCCAGGATACGGAGAAGACAAAAAAACCACAGTAGACCTTGAAGATCTGCTTCAGGCAGTGCAGCATCAGGCCAGGAAGAAAGAAGGGCCCGTGAAACGGACCAGAGGGGAGTCGAGGTTCAAGGCTTCATTCTTCGTAAGCATGATCATGGTAATGCTCGTCATTGCCCTCGGCACCATGGTGACCGTACTTAAAGCGGAAATCACTACCCTTAAGTCGGACCTGTCCGACCTCAAAAACCTCAAAGCGCAGATAGCCTCCCTGGATCCAAAGACGGAGATAGCCTCCGTTCAGACAAAGATCGACACAAAACTGGGTGAATCCAACAAGGAACAGGAAAAGATGAGAACCGACATCGCCCAGGTAATGGCGGCAGTGGATGAGCTGAAGAACTCAAAAAGGAAACCCGGACGGGTGGGCGGCTGATCACGGATTGGCACGGGTTGTCAAATATCCGACAGGGACACGCCCGTATGACGACACACCCTCTCCCATGATATTTCAGGGACCGGTCCGCAAGGCCCGGTCCCTTCTTTTATGATCCTCTTTTACGATCAGCTTTTACCCGATCCGTCGATTGTGTTAGGTCGGCTTTATATCTTCTGTGCCTTCAACAAGGCGGCCGCTTCCTCGGGCGTAACGGAAA